>NZ_CP009284.1:637500-6307500 GCF_000758645.1 Paenibacillus sp. FSL R7-0331 | reverse complement strand
GCTAAACACACCACCGAAGCTATGGCTAGATACGTATGTATCTGGGGTAGGGGAGCGTTGTATGTGGGTTGAAGGTGTACCGTAAGGAGCGCTGGACAGCATACAAGTGAGAATGCCGGTATGAGTAACGAAAAGATCAGTGAGAATCTGATCCGCCGAAAGCCCAAGGTTTCCTGAGGAAGGCTCGTCCGCTCAGGGTAAGTCGGGACCTAAGGCGAGGCCGATAGGCGTAGTCGAAGGACAACAGTTTGAAATTACTGTACCACCGTAATCCGCTATGAGCGATGGGGTGACGCAGGAGGGTAGTGACGCGGACTGATGGATGTCCGTCTAAGCAGTGAGGCTGGTGTGTAGGCAAATCCGCACATCGTAAGGCTGGGCTGTGATGGGGAGCGAAAATTGTAGTAGCGAAGGTCATGATCTCACACTGCCAAGAAAAGCCTCTAGCCAGGAGAAGGTGCCCGTACCGCAAACCGACACAGGTAGGCGAGAAGAGAATTCTAAGGCGCGCGGAAGAACTCTCGTTAAGGAACTCGGCAAAATGACCCCGTAACTTCGGGAGAAGGGGTGCCTCGGTAGGGTGAATAGCCCGAGGGGGCCGCAGTGAAAAGGCCCAAGCGACTGTTTAGCAAAAACACAGGTCTGTGCGAAGCCGCAAGGCGAAGTATACGGGCTGACGCCTGCCCGGTGCTGGAAGGTTAAGGGGAGTGGTTAGGGGTAACCCGAAGCTATGAACCGAAGCCCCAGTAAACGGCGGCCGTAACTATAACGGTCCTAAGGTAGCGAAATTCCTTGTCAGGTAAATTCTGACCCGCACGAATGGCGTAACGACTTGGGCGCTGTCTCAACGAGAGATCCGGTGAAATTTTAATACCTGTGAAGATGCAGGTTACCCGCGACAAGACGGAAAGACCCCATGGAGCTTTACTGCAGCTTGATATTGAATTTGGGTACGATCTGTACAGGATAGGTGGGAGCCGTAGAAACAGGAGCGCAAGCTTCTGTGGAGGCGCCGTTGGGATACCACCCTGATCGTATCTAGGTTCTAACCTGGTGCCCTTAACGGGTACGGGGACCGTGTCAGGCGGGCAGTTTGACTGGGGCGGTCGCCTCCTAAAGAGTAACGGAGGCGTTCAAAGGTTCCCTCAGAATGGTTGGAAATCATTCGAAGAGTGCAAAGGCATAAGGGAGCTTGACTGCGAGACCAACAAGTCGAGCAGGGACGAAAGTCGGACTTAGTGATCCGGTGGTACCGCATGGAAGGGCCATCGCTCAACGGATAAAAGCTACCCTGGGGATAACAGGCTTATCTCCCCCAAGAGTCCACATCGACGGGGAGGTTTGGCACCTCGATGTCGGCTCATCGCATCCTGGGGCTGAAGTAGGTCCCAAGGGTTGGGCTGTTCGCCCATTAAAGCGGTACGCGAGCTGGGTTCAGAACGTCGTGAGACAGTTCGGTCCCTATCTGTCGTGGGCGCAGGAAATTTGAGAGGAGCTGTCCTTAGTACGAGAGGACCGGGATGGACGTACCGCTGGTGCACCAGTTGTTCCGCCAGGAGCATGGCTGGGTAGCTACGTACGGACGGGATAAGCGCTGAAAGCATCTAAGCGTGAAGCCCCCCTCAAGATGAGATTTCCCAATTAGTAAGACCCCTTGAAGACGACGAGGTAGATAGGTTGGAGGTGGAAGTGCAGCAATGCATGGAGCTGACCAATACTAATCGGTCGAGGGCTTATCCAACAAACTACCCCAAAAAGTGAAGAAGAGGCTGACGAAGCCGATTCCGAATACTTTCCGGGGGCCCCATAACAAGGGCAAACGCAGATTCGTTTCGGATTCAGTTTTCAGGTGATCAAGCCTGTAACGCAACGACATTTATTCGCACTTCTGGTGATGAACCAAATGTCTAGCGGCAGCGTCTGTTTCACAGACGCATGTTTGGTGGCGATAGCGGAGGGGTTCCACGCGTACCCATCCCGAACACGACCGTTAAGTCCTCCAGCGCCAATGGTACTTGGACCGAAGGGTCCTGGGAGAGTAGGACGCTGCCAAGCACTTGAAGTCCACTGTTGAGTAATCGACAGTGGACTTTTTGCGTCCGGTAGAGGCTGTGGAAAAGCTGTGGATAATTCAGAAAATATCCGGAAAATTACACACATGTGGATAGCATTTTTTTATAGCTGACAGACTGCTATTTATGTGGACGGAAAGCATGTTTATGTGGACTAGTCAAGAAAAATCACTAGTAATGCACTGAAATTGTGGATAATTAGTGGAATATGTGGATAGCGTTTGCATAATCGGGGATAAGTATTTTAGGCTGGAGCATTTTGCTCCGGTTTTTTACGCTGCTGTGTTTATTTTGTGGATAACTAATGGGGACGCACCTGAAACCAGGCAAGATATTAGCATACTGCTACCGGGCTTGTTATACTCTCATTAAGCATAAAAATATGTTGATGAGGTGAACTGAATTGGAACTAAGGCAGCTGAGTATGGAAGAATACGAGTCAAACCTAATCCTTTCTGAATATGCTTTTCAATACAAAGTGTCCGCCGAGGACCGGATAACCGGTAAAGAAAAGTTTAAGCCGGACAGTGTGTGGGGCGTTTTTGAGGAAAGAGAGCTGAAAGCCGGGCTGACGCTGCTCCCCTTAGAGGTATATATTCAGGGAAAAGTCTATTCTATGGGCGGCATTGCCGGAGTAGCCACATGGCCGGAGAACCGCAGACAAGGGTATGTCGCTACGCTTTTAAAGCATGTTTTGCAGGTGATGAATGAGAATGGCCAGTCACTGTCGATGCTGCACCCGTTTCTGATTCCCTTTTACCGCCGGTTTGGGTGGGAAGTATATTGCGAATATAAAAAATACACAATTCCTGTTGGGAAATTTCCGGTGAAAACCGAAATAGAAGGCAATGTGCGGCGCGATGCTGCAGATGTGGACACGCTGGATCAGCTGTACAGCCGGTTTGCAGCCCGTTATAACGGAACTCTGAAGCGGAGTAAGGAATGGTGGAAGGAAACGGTACTCCGTCAAGATATGCACCACGCTGTGTTCAGCTCAGTGCAAGGCGAACCTGAAGGGTATGTGCTTTATAAACTGGAGAGCAGGGAGCTTGTTATCAACGAATTTGTTTTTTTGAATGAACAAGCGCGCCGTGGCCTCTGGACGTTCCTCGCCAATCACGATTCAATGGTCACAGGCGCTTCTCTAAGTATGGTGCCCGCTGATGATATGCTGCCGTTTCTGCTGCCGGACCCGCGGATTGCCCAGGAGAATTATCCTTATTTTATGGCACGGATTGTTAATGCTCAGACCTTTGTGGAATCATTTATGTTCAACGAACAGTCAGAAGCCCGGAAATTCACGCTGTACATTACAGATGAGCATGCCCCATGGAACGACGGAAGCTGGGCGTGGACGGTGAACACAGATGGAACAGCATCGCTCGTCCGCTCTAATGCTGCAGAAGGACAGCATGATCTGAGCTGCAGCATCGGAACGTTCACCGTCCTGTTAATGGGATATAAACGCCCTCATGAATTAGCTAAATACGGGAGCCTGACGGGCAGTCCGGAAGCTCTGAAACAGCTGGCAGCGGCGATCCCGCATGCTGATACCGCATTGTTCGACTTCTTCTGATGAACCAAAAGCTCTGCCGCGGGGCCGGCAGCGGCAGAGCTTTACTTTTACATAGGAAAAATCCTGTTGTAATAAGAATTAACCGAATACATTGGGCGGAATGAGTAAAAAATATGAGTAACCCCTTGGCATTCAGTGAGAATGTGTTATAATATGAAAAAAGTCAAAGAAAGTCAAAGTCAACGAAATTCGTTGAAGCTTTTTTTATATCTTCAAGGCTGAAATGTCTGAAGCAGAGGATACGGACCGGAAGCATGTGCCGGAGCCGGTACTGGATTCGTGCCCACCCTCTTGGGTTAATTTTCTTTAGAGGTTGCTATGGACGGATTATCAGCAAAGTTGAATACTATTGCATTAAGCACTGGAGGATGAGTGATGCGTAATATCTCTGATATTATCGAACAATATCTGAAGAATATTTTGCATGAAAGTCCCGAAGGTACGGTGGAAATCCAGCGCAATGACCTGGCGGACCAGTTCTCATGCGTGCCGTCACAGATTAATTATGTCATCAGTACACGTTTTACCTTGGAGAAGGGTTATGTGGTGGAGAGCAAGCGCGGCGGCGGAGGCTATATCCGGATTCAGCGTTTTGAGCTGCCCCAGAGTGTGGCGCTGTATGCCCATCTCAAATCTACAATAGGAAATGATATTGATCAGAATTCCGCAGAAGGGCTGATTTATCAGCTTGAGGAAGCCCGTTTCCTAAGCAAACGTGAAGCGTGTCTCATGCGCGCCGCTGTTTCCCGGGAATGCCTGACGGTTAATCTGCCGTACCGGGATGAGATTCGTGCCAAGATTATGAAGGCGATGCTAATCTCTTTGTTGGGCAAATAATGGTCATCATAAGGGAGGGACTCCGCGATGCTGTGTCAGGAATGCGGCGTCAAACCGGCAACTCTTCACTTCACTAAGATTGTGAGCGGAGAGAAGACGGAATTTCATATTTGTGAAAGCTGTGCCCGTGAAAAAGGGGAGCTGATTCCCGGAACGGCAGGAGGCTTCTCGATTCACAGCCTGTTGTCCGGATTGCTTGATCTTGAGGGGGCAGGCAAGGAGAAGACAGCAGCGACCAAGAATGTGCAGGGTCTGCACTGCGAGAATTGCGGTATGACCTATTCGCAGTTCAGCAAGCTCGGGCGCTTCGGCTGCAGCTCCTGTTATAAATATTTTGACAGCACGCTGGACCCGCTGTTCAGAAGAGTGCACGGCAGTACGGCACATGTAGGCAAGCTGCCCAAACGTGCCGGTGCACAGATTATGTGTAAGCGTCAGGTTAATGAATTAAAGCAGGAACTGCAGGAGAGCATCATCCAGGAGGAATTCGAGACTGCAGCGCAGCTCCGGGACCAAATCCGCAAACTTGAAAAAGAAATGGCACAAGAGTAAAGTCTTTCATATATAGGGGGGATACGACATGTCAAATCTCCGGTTTACCGAACAGGCGCTTAGCAACTGGATGCGCTGCGGCGGCAGCCACTCTGAAATTGTAATCAGCAGCCGTATGCGTATCGCCCGCAATCTGGAGCATCTGCCGTTTCCGCTGCTGGCTTCAGTGGAGCAGGCCGAGCAAGCGCTGGAACAGCTCGCACCTGTATTTCAGGGGGAAGCCGCTGAAGGCTTTGGCAGCTTCGAGCTGTTGCGGCTGGACGATCTTACAGAACTGGACAAAAAAGTGCTGGTGGAGAAGCATCTGATCAGCCCCAATCTCGCCAATGAATCCCGCGGAGGCGCGGTTATCCTGAATGAGGATGAATCGGTCAGCATTATGATTAATGAAGAAGACCACCTGCGCATCCAGTGTCTGTTCCCCGGCCTGCAGGTCAAGGAAGCCTGGGAAAGGGCTACAGCGATTGATGATATTTTTGAAGCCTCAGTCAATTATGCCTTTGATGACAGGAGAGGGTATCTGACCAGCTGTCCTACTAATGTAGGCACGGGCCTAAGGGCTTCAGTGATGCTGCATCTGCCCGCGCTTGTGATGACTCACCAGATTAACCGGATTTTATCGGCTGTTAACCAGGTTGGGCTCACAGTAAGAGGAATTTACGGTGAAGGCAGCGAAGCAGTAGGTAACATCTTTCAGATATCCAATCAGATCACACTGGGGCAGACCGAAAGTGAAATTATTGAGAATCTTCACAGTGTAGTAACACAGATTATCGAGCATGAACGTAATGCCCGTGAACGGCTCCTTAGCGATTCAGCACTGCGGATTACCGACCGGATCAAACGCTCCTACGGTATTCTCGCCTATGCAGCTGTGATGGAGCTTAAGGAATCGGCGCAACGGCTCTCCGATCTGCGGCTGGGCGTAGACCTTGGAATTCTTGAAGGTCCCTCCATCTCCGTATTGAACGAGCTGAACGTTAAGACGCAGCCGGGATTCCTGCAAAAAATGTTCGGTGATGAGCTTTCAGCCACTGAACGCGATATGTACCGGGCAAAGCTGCTCCGGGAAACACTGGGAACACAACATTAATTATAGATATTTATTATCCGTGGAGGTGCAGGAGATATGATGTTTGGAAGATTTACGGAACGCGCACAAAAAGTGCTGGCGCTGGCGCAGGAAGAAGCTGTACGACTGGGACATAATAACATCGGTACAGAACATATTTTGCTCGGACTGATTCGTGAGGGAGACGGCATTGCCGCCAAGGCACTGATTGGACTGGGTCTGGGTCTGGAGAAAATCCAGGATGAAGTGGAAACGCTGATCGGCAGAGGACAGGAACAGCCTACCAACATCGCGTATACTCCACGTGCCAAAAAAGTAATTGAGCTGTCGATGGATGAAGCACGCAAGCTGGGTCACACTTATGTCGGTACAGAGCATATCCTGCTCGGACTGATCCGTGAAGGCGAAGGTGTAGCAGCCCGTGTACTTAACAATCTGGGAATCAGCCTTAATAAAGCCCGTCAGCAGGTACTGCAGCTTCTGGGCAGCAGCGAAGCTACTTCAAGCCACAGCGGAACGCCGGCAAATGTCAGCACACCTACGCTGGACGGCTTGGCCCGCGACTTGACAGCTTATGCTAAAGACGGCAACCTTGACCCTGTTATCGGCCGCAGTAAAGAAATTGAACGCGTAATTCAGGTGCTTAGCCGCCGGACCAAAAACAATCCGGTCCTGATAGGTGAACCTGGGGTAGGTAAAACAGCAATTGCTGAAGGCCTTGCGCAAAAAATTATAAACAATGAAATTCCGGAAACACTGCGCGATAAACGCGTTATGACCCTGGATATGGGCTCTGTCGTAGCCGGAACCAAATACCGCGGTGAATTTGAAGACCGACTCAAAAAAATCATGGATGAAATTCGTCAGGCCGGTAACATCGTGCTCTTCATCGATGAGCTGCATACCCTGATCGGAGCAGGCGGTGCGGAAGGTGCGATTGACGCCTCCAATATCCTGAAGCCGGCTCTGGCCCGTGGTGAGCTGCAGTGCATCGGTGCAACCACCCTTGACGAATACCGCAAATATATTGAAAAAGACGCTGCCCTGGAACGCCGCTTCCAGCCGATCACGGTGGATCAGCCTTCTCCGGAGGAAGCCGTTCAGATCCTCTACGGACTGCGTGACCGTTACGAAGCCCACCACCGTGTGAAAATTACGGATGAAGCGATTGTGGAGGCTGTGAAGCTGTCTGACCGCTATATCCCGGACCGCTTCCTGCCTGACAAAGCGATTGACCTGATTGACGAAGCTGGCTCCAAGGTAAGGCTGAACTCCTATACTATTCCGCCGAACCTGAAGGAACTGGAAATGCGTCTGGATGATATCCGCAAGGAAAAGGATTCGGCTGTACAGAGCCAGGAGTTTGAAAAGGCGGCTGCGCTGCGTGATACCGAGCAAAAGATCCGTGAAGAGCTCGATACAACCAAGAACCAGTGGAAAGAGAAGCAGGGCCGTACCGATTCCCAGGTTACACCTGAGGATATCGCACAGGTTGTAGCCAGCTGGACCGGTATTCCGGTCAGCAAGCTGAAGGAAGAGGAGACCGACCGTCTGCTCAACATGGAGGCTCTGCTGCATGAACGCGTAATCGGCCAGGATGAAGCTGTGAAGGCTGTCAGCCGCGCGCTGCGCCGGGCACGTGCAGGTCTTAAAGACCCTAAACGCCCAATGGGTTCATTCATCTTCCTCGGACCAACCGGGGTTGGTAAAACGGAGCTGGCGCGTGCACTTGCCGAAGCGATGTTTGGTGATGAGAATGCAGTTATCCGCATCGACATGTCGGAATATATGGAGAAGCACTCCACGTCCCGGCTCGTAGGGGCGCCTCCAGGATATGTCGGATATGAAGAGGGCGGACAGCTGACCGAGAAGGTTCGCCGCAAACCTTACTCCGTAGTATTGCTGGATGAAATCGAGAAGGCTCACCCTGAAGTATTTAACATTCTGCTGCAGGTGCTGGAAGACGGCCGCCTGACCGATTCCAAAGGCCGCGTAGTCGATTTCCGCAACACCTTGATCATTCTGACCTCTAACGTAGGGGCACAGGCAATCAAGAAAAATTCAACACTCGGCTTTACAGCAGTACAGGATGCCGGAGCAGACTACAGCAACATGAAGGGCAAGGTAATGGAAGAACTGAAGAAGAGCTTCCGCCCTGAATTCCTGAACCGTATCGACGAGATTATTGTCTTCCACTCCTTGGAAGAGAAGCATATCGCTGAAATCGTAACGCTTATGTCCGATGAGCTGCGTAAGCGGCTGCGTGAGTATGATGTGGACTTCGAGCTTACTGATGGCGGTAAAGCCTTCCTCGCCAAAGAAGGATATGATCCGGCGTTCGGTGCACGTCCGTTGCGCCGCGCTATCCAGAAGCATATTGAAGACCGCCTCTCCGAAGAGCTGCTGAAAGGCAACATCAAGAAAGGCGATTCCCTTAAGATTGATGAAGTGAACGGCGAGCTTGTAGTGACCACAGTGGTTGCACCGGCAGCCGCGCTGGAGCAAGAAGCCGAAGCAGACAATAAATAAGCACCGCTGAAACAAAGCTGCCGCTCCTCCGTATAGAGGAGCGGGGCTTTTTTTGTTGACCGGCTGTTTCTTTTCTTGCTGAAATGATTAAACCGCCGCTGATTCAGGCAGGTTATAGATGCCAGCCAAAACTAGAACCTAAGGAACCTTCCGTTCAGGGGACAGAAATGGTAAACTTTGAGTAAGCGTAATTTATCCGCAATTTAAGTAACCTGGACTGTAAGGAGACCACATGGCAAAAGCAAAAACGAAATTCTTCTGTACCGACTGCGGCTACGAATCGCCAAAATGGTTCGGCAAATGCCCGGGCTGCCAGGCATGGAACACCATGGTGGAGGAAACAGAAAGCGTAGTCAAAACTCAAGGAATGAATGCACCTATTTTTCAGAGTAAAGAAAAGGCGCAATCGATCATAAATATAGAAAGTGACAAAGAACCGCGCATCCTGACAGGTATCGGTGAACTGAACCGTGTGCTTGGCGGAGGCATTGTACCCGGCTCTCTGGTACTTGTCGGCGGAGATCCCGGAATCGGAAAGTCGACCCTCCTGCTGCAGACCTCGCACGCACTGACTACACAGGGACTCCGTGTGCTGTATATTTCGGGTGAGGAATCGGTACGCCAGACCAAGCTCCGTGCTGACCGCCTCGGAGCGTTGTCAGCAGAGCTGTACGTATTGTGCGAAACCAATATGGAGAGCATTGAAGAGGCCATTGAGCAGATTCAGCCCCAGTTCCTGGTCATCGACTCCATTCAGACTGTATTTATGCCTGAAGTAACGAGTGCGCCCGGCAGCGTGACACAGGTACGGGAGTGTACAACACGGTTTATGCGCATTGCCAAAATCCGCGGAATTGCGACAGTGCTGGTTGGCCATGTTACCAAGGAGGGTGCCATTGCCGGCCCCCGGATGCTTGAGCATATGGTGGACTGTGTATTGTATTTTGAGGGGGAACGGCATCATACCTACCGGCTGCTGCGAGCGGTAAAGAACCGCTTTGGCTCTACGAATGAGATTGGAATTTTTGAGATGGGTGAGATTGGCCTCACGGAAGTGGAGAATCCTTCAGAGCTGTTCCTGTCAGAGCGGCCGCTGGGAGTCGCCGGCTCTGCTGTTGTGGCCAGCATGGAGGGAACCAGACCGGTGCTGGTTGAGCTTCAGGCACTGGTAGCTGCGACTCACTTCCCTTCCCCCCGGCGGATGTGCACCGGGATGGACCATCAGCGGATGGCGCTTATTATTGCAGTTCTTGAGAAGCGGATGGGCATGTTCCTGCAGAATCAGGATGCTTACCTCAACGTTGCCGGAGGTGTAAAGCTGGATGAGCCGGCTATTGACCTGGCGGTCGCGGTCAGCATTGCCTCCAGCTTCCGTGATATATCTACCAAGCCCTACGATGTCTTCTTCGGCGAAGTCGGGCTCACAGGCGAGGTAAGAGGTGTCTCGCGTGCCGAAACGCGGGTCAAGGAGGCAGCTAAGCTGGGCTTCCGGAGGGTAATAATGCCAGAGAAGAGCATGAAGGGCTGGAAGCATCCGCAGGATATCCAGATTATTGGCGTCAGCACCGTAGCAGATGCACTAAAGGTCGCGTTAGATTAGGGGGCTAATAAGGAACATGAAAGAATATACTCAATTAGAAAATATGAACGATCTGCTGAGGATGGCAGCGCCGGGAACGCCCTTCCGCGAAGGATTGGAGAATGTGCTGCGTGCCAAGACGGGTGCACTCATCGTAGTCGGTTACAGTCCTGAAGTGATGGAGGTTGTAGACGGAGGCTTCTCCATCAACTGCGATTTTTCGCCCAATTACTTGTATGAGCTGGCCAAGATGGACGGCGCCATTATTCTCAGCGAGGATCTTAAGCGGATTTTGTACGCCAATACCCAGCTGATTCCCGATCCGTCCATTCCTTCAATCGAGACAGGAATCCGCCACCGGACTGCAGAACGTGTTGCCAAGCAGACCGGTAAGCTGGTCGTATCCATTTCCCAGCGGCGGAATATCATTACGCTGTATCAGGGATCTATCCGGTATGCCCTCAAAGAAATCGGAGCCATCCTGGCTAAAGCCAACCAGGCTATTCAGACGCTTGAGAAATACAAAGCAGTACTGACCCAAGGGCTGACTAACCTTTCGGCATCGGAATATGAAGGGCTTGTGACTGTTGCTGAGGTTGTGGGTGTAATCCAGCGCGTGGAGATGGTGCTGCGGATTAAGATGGAAATCAAGCGTTACATCAATGAGCTGGGCAATGAAGGCCGTCTGATCAGCATGCAGATGGAAGAACTGGTGGGAAATACAGAGGAAGAAGCGTGGCTCCTGTACAGAGACTATGCAAGAGAAGAGCAGGAGGACAAAATCCGTGAGATCATCGCAGGGCTCAAGCGCAGCAGTGATGATGAGCTGATGGATGACAATCATATCGCCCGTCTCCTGGGCTATTCTTCGACGGCAATCGCCTCAGAAGAAGCGGTTACACCGCGCGGCTACCGTCTGCTGAACAAAATCCCGCGTCTGCCCAACGTTATTATCCATAATCTGGTAGAGCGTTTCGAAATGCTGCCTAATCTGATGACAGCCAGCATTGCAGAGCTTGATGAAGTCGACGGAATCGGCGAAGTGCGGGCACGCAATATTCAAGACGGCCTCAAACGTCTGCAGAAGCAAGTTCTTATTGACAGGCAAATGTAAATAACATACAATCACGTAATATTGAAGACTGTAAGGTTCAAAGTAAGCAAACAGAGGTGAAGAAATGATACAAAAATCAATTCCGAGTATTTTTACCATTGGTAATCTGATGCTTGGAATGTTTGGTATCATGATGGCGTTAGACGGCAAGCTCAGCATGGCCGCTATCATGGTGATTATCGCTATGCTTTTAGACGGACTGGACGGCCGGGTCGCTCGTGCGCTCAAGTGTGAAAGTGAATTTGGCAAGGAGCTTGATTCTTTATCCGATGTTGTCTCCTTCGGGGTAGCACCGGCACTGATTATGTATATCACCAGCCTGCAGGATTTGAACTCTGCGCTGGGCTGGACGGTCACCGCAATCTTCCCGGTATTCGGGGCACTGCGGCTGGCACGCTTTAATGTCCGTCCGGGAATTCCCGGATATTTTATCGGATTGCCGATTCCTGCAGCAGGTGGCGTGTTGGCCACACTGGCTCTTTTTCATAAAGATGTCTCTGCCCCGTTCATGATTGTTGCTACCCTGCTCTTATCCTATCTCATGGTCAGCACTGTTAAATATCCAAACTTCAAGAAAGTCGGCCTGCCCAAAAAAGCTGTGCTGATCGCACCAGTAGTCATTGTTGTGGCAGTAGCTGTGGCTGTGATTTTCCCGGAGCAGATTGCCAAAATGATTTTTGCACTGCTGGCGCTATATGCGCTCTATGGCTTCAAGCACAATATTGCCCGGCTGACGGCACGCCGCCGCCACCGCCGCAGAAGACGTTCGGAAGACAAAGTGTATCAATCGAAGAACGGCTAACCGGAATATTACCCTATAGCTATGCCCAAAAAGGCTTTGCCCTCACTGATCGCAGTGAAACGGCAAAGCCTTTGCTGCTGATACGCCGGAAACAGAAAGGGAAAGTTTCAGGATAGATTAAACAGTCCAAGTGTGGCGCATTTCTGCGATTCCTTGGCGACCACCTCGTCCATATTGATGTTAAGCAGATTGCAGAGGGCAGACATATAGAACAGCTCGCGCCCCAGCTCGGAGGCTACAACCTCACGGCAGTTCTCGCACAGCTCACCTTCCAGATGAGTGCCTGCCAGTTCTTTGGCCTGCTCAAGCCCAAGCGCCGGTTCGAATACCTGTTTGGTGGCATGCAGCTGAATGCAGCCGCACTCCGTAATGGCCTTGACTACAGCACGGTTGACGGAAGCGCTGCTCTGGCCGTTTTTGGACATCACATCCAGCAGACTACGGTGACGGAGCAGCAGTTCGGAGACTTGATCCTGAAAGGCCTGTAAACTTGGTGCGCTCATTTTCCATTCACCCCTGGGTTCTTGATTGAGTTCATTATATGCCAGTACCCCCTTGTTTTCAACGGGAATAAGAGTTCCTGACAACCATAACATTACCGGTAACTTTTTTCTGCATAAAATAAGCGTACCTGCGATTACCGTCCCGGAAATTGGAACATACTGGTGAGGTATACATCATTTCAGGATGAATAAAAGGAGGTGCGTAGGGTTATGTGGAAAAAAATAGTTTTAACGCTTGCCGGGCTGCTTGGAGCCTGGTCCGGTTATTCGCTATACCATACGGCAGAAAGAGGATTCCCGCAGGGCATGGATAAACTGGCGATGGGTCTGCCTGTGGAAGGAAGCATTTTGTTTACGGTGCTGGGTGCCATTATTTTTTTGATTGCGGGGACTTTATGCGCGGAATGGGGAGGTTCAAAGCTTCGTGAGGCGGTAGTGTACTGTTCGCGTATACCGATGAGTGAGATGGCTGCCGGCGCCGCTGGTCTGACCGGAGGGCTGCTGCTGTCTTTGCTGCTGCATCCGGCGATGGACTGGCTTGGTAAAGCGGGGGACTTGCTGCAGGTAGGGGTTACGCTGGCACTGGGTTATATGGGGCTGCGAATCGGTCTGGAGAAAAAAGAAGAGCTTGGCTCGCTATGGGCAACCGGACGCTGGGGACAGCAGGATGAGCCGGAAGGGCGCGGACCCCAGGAGCATAAAATTCTGGATACCAGCGTCATCATTGACGGACGGATCGCAGATATATGCAAAACAGGCTTTATTGAAGGGACGATTGTCATTCCGGAATTCGTGCTTGAGGAGCTGCAGCATATTGCCGATTCTTCTGACCTGCTGAAGCGTAACCGCGGGCGGCGCGGGCTTGATATCCTCAATAAAATCCAGAAAGAGCTGGATGTGAAGGTGCTTATCTATGAGGGTGATTTTGAAGAAATCTCCGAGGTGGACAGCAAGCTGGTTAAGCTCGCTAAAGTCCTGCGCGGCAAGGTGGTCACGAATGATTTTAACCTGAATAAGGTTTGTGAGCTGCAGGGTGTCTCGGTGCTTAATATTAATGATCTGGCCAACGCAGTCAAGCCGGTCGTACTTCCTGGTGAGGAGATTATCGTACAGGTAATTAAGGATGGCAAGGAGCATGGCCAGGGGGTGGCTTATCTGGACGACGGCACCATGATTGTCGTTGAAGGCGGGCGCGAATATATTGGTACAACGATGGAAGTGCTGGTGACTAGTGTGCTGCAGACTTCTGCCGGCAGAATGATATTCGCCAAACCGAAGCTGCTGGAAAAGGCGCAATAAGCTTCAAAAGGGAATCCTGTAAGTCTTATGGGTTGGAAATGCCCGCCAAACACGTTATGATGAGGATATACGTGAAGGACAGGAGCCTAAGAACATGTCAAACAGTGTAGGCGCCGTGATTGTGGCGGCAGGCAGAGGGACAAGAATGGGAACCGCAGAGAGCAAGCAGTATCTGCTCCTGCAGGATAAACCGGTTATCGTTCATACGCTTGAGGTGTTCCAGCAGCATGAGCTTATCTCTGAGATCGTGCTGGTAACCGGAGAAGCGGATATCGTCCGCTGCCGGGAATGGGTACAGGCCTATAGGCTGGATAAAGTGAAGGCTGTCATTGCCGGTGGGGCGGAGCGGCAGCATTCCGTGTACAAGGGTCTGCAGGCGCTGGAGACAGACTGGGTTATGGTTCATGACGGTGTCCGTCCGTTTGTGCAGGCTGCAGAGATTAGTGCCTGTTACCGGATAGCTGCCCAGTCCGGGGCGTCAGTGCTGGCTGTGCCGGTTAAAGATACAATTAAGCAGGTGAACGGTACGGGTCAAGTAGTGTCTACACCTGACCGGCGAAGTCTGTGGGCGATTCAGACCCCGCAGACTTTTCGTCTGTCTGAGCTGATGGCCTCCTATGAAGCAGCGGAGCGCGACGGATTTATCGGTACAGATGATTCCAGTCTTGCAGAGCGCAGCGGGATTTCGGTCTCTGTGGTGGAGGGGAGCTACAGTAATATCAAGCTGACGACACCGGAGGATCTGGATTTTGCAGAATTCACACAAAGAAGCAGGGGAGAGGGTTAACAGATGATAGCGGTAGGACAGGGATTTGATGTACACCAGCTGGTGGAGGGGAGACCGTGCATTATCGGCGGGGTTACAATTCCTTATGAAAAGGGGCTGCTGGGCCACTCCGATGCGGATGTGCTGCTGCATGCAGTCAGCGATGCTATTCTTGGGGCTCTGGGGCTTGGCGATATCGGCCGGCATTTTCCCGATACGGATCCCGCATTCAAGGATGCGGACAGCCTGAAGCTGCTGGAGCATGTATGGGGCCTTGCCCGCGAGCGCGGTTATAAGCTTGGCAACATTGATTCCACTATTATTGCACAGAAGCCGAAGATGGCTCCTTATATCCCGCAGATGAGCGAGATTATTGCCAAAGCGCTGGGTGCTGAGGTCTCCAAGGTTAATGTAAAAGCAACAACGACGGAACAGCTAGGCTTTGCCGGACGCGGTGAGGGAATTGCCGCACAATCTATTGTCTGCCTGCTCCAAGATGTGATATCATCTTGAGATGGCTGTATACGGCCTAATTTTAACCATTATGAAGCGGAGGGATTTACAGTGGCGGATCAAGTCCGGGTGCGTTATGCACCGAGCCCTACGGGACATTTACATATCGGAAATGCCAGAACGGCATTGTTTAACTATTTGTTTGCCCGTAATCTGGGAGGCAAATTTATTATCCGGATTGAAGATACAGACGTAAAGCGCAATGTTGCCGGCGGTGAAGAAAGCCAGCTGAAATATTTGAAGTGGCTAGGCATTAACTGGGATGAGAGTGTCGATGTAGGCGGAGAATACGGACCGTACCGCCAGACGGAACGTCTGGATCTGTACCGCGTATACTGGCAGGATCTGATTGACCGCGGCCTTGCTTACCGCTGCTATTGTACGGAAGAAGAGCTGGAAGCAGAACGGGAAGAACAGACCGCACGAGGCGAAACGCCGCGTTATTCCGGCAAGCACCGCAATTTGACTGAAGCGCAGCGCCTTGCCTTTGAGGCGGAGGGACGTGTAGCCAGCATCCGCTTCCTGGTGCCGGAAGACCGCACGTATACCTTCGATGATATCGTCAAGGGCAGCATTTCTTTCACTACGAAGGAAATGGGTGACTTTGTCATCGTGAAGAAGGACGGAATTCCGACCTATAACTTCGCCGTTGCTGTTGATGATCATCTGATGGAAATCTCCCATGTTCTGCGCGGGGAAGACCACATCTCCAATACGCCCCGCCAGCTGATGATTTATGAAGCGCTGGGCTGGGAAGCTCCGCTGTTCGGCCATATGACGCTGATCGTAGGCGATGACCACAAGAAGCTGAGCAAGCGCAATGAATCAATTATTCAATTTATCGAGCAGTATGACCAGCTCGGCTACCTGCCTGAGGCACTGTTCAATTACATCTCTCTGCTCGGCTGGTCGCCGGAAGGAGAAGAGGAGATCTTCAGCCAGGAACAGCTGATCTCTATCTTTACAGCGGACCGTCTGTCCAAGAGTCCCGCAGTGTTCGACAAGAACAAGCTGGCGCATCTCAACAATCACTATATCAAGCATGCAGATCCGCAGCGGATCGCACGCCTTGCCATTCCGCATCTTCAGAAAGCAGGCCGGCTGCCGGCAGAGCTGAATGAAGAGCAGCAGACATGGGCAGAAAGCCTTGTAGCCCTATATCAGGAGCAGATGACTGCTGCATCGGACATCGTTGAGCTGTCTGAGCTGTTCTTCCGCAGCCACTTAGAGCTGGAGACTGAAGCAGCACAGGTGCTTGCTGAAGCGCAGGTTCCGGAGGTTCTGTCCGCATTCCTGGCCAAGGTAGAGAACACCGGGGAATTCACTGCTGCGAATATGGCAGTGCTGATCAAGGAAGTGCAGAAAGAAACAGGCTATAAGGGGAAAGGGCTGTTTATGCCGATCCGAGTCGCATTGACCGGCCAGACCCACGGCCGTGATCTGAATGTGACCATCGCCCTGCTGGGCCGCGGCCGGGTTATTGAACGGCTGAAGTCACAGATTAAAGGGGCTTAGGCTGTATTAAGCCGCGTATAACCCTTGTCAGTCCAGGTTCTTTTCGCTAAGATAGAAACATATTGTAATAGCTGTGATCAGGAGAAGTATGCGTATAGGGACAATTGCCAGAGAGAATAACCGCGGAGGAGAGATTCACTCCGTGGCTGGGAGTTATTCACTTGTCTTCCGCAGAATATGCGCCTGTGAGCTGTGCGGCTGAGCGGTTCTGTTAAGGAGCGTTAGGCTGCACCGGGAACGTTGCCGTTATTAACGCGAGAGGGATCAGCGGAAGCTGCGGTTAGAAATGGCCGGAGCAATGATGTATGATCCAAGCAGAGTGGAACCGCGGTTAAACGCCTCTGCAGCTTTGAGCTGCAGAGGCGTTTTTTGTCGAGAGATGCCGGATAAAGACTGCCTGTGCCGCTGCTATATTCACCAAGGGTGCTTGATAATACCTTCGCCCGGCGCACCTGTTAACAGGAGGCGGCGAAGTCAAGAAGAGGGGAAACGTGATGTTTAAGCATATAAAGTCGGATATCCGGGCAGTATTCGACAACGATCCCGCGGCGCGGAGCAAATTCGAGGTTGTTTTTACTTATGCCGGACTTCACGCGATATGGGCTCATAGAATAGCCCACTCCTTTTACACACGCCGGTGGTTTACACTGGCCCGGATTGTTTCGCAGATCAGCAGATTTATGACCGGCGTTGAGATTCATCCCGGCGCGCGGATCGGCAACCGGCTGTTCATTGACCACGGGATGGGTATTGTCATCGGTGAAACCTGTGAGATCGGTGATGATGTTATCATCTATCAAGGAGTGACTCTTGGCGGTACAGGGAAGGAAAAAGGCAAGCGCCATCCGACGGTAGGCAACAATGTTGTTATTGGTTCCGGGGCAAAAGTACTGGGATCGTTCCGGATCGGCGATAATTCCAATATAGGCTCCAATGCGGTCGTGCTGAGGGAAGTGCCCAACAACAGTACAGTGGTCGGCAACCCGGGGCGTGTAGTCAAGCGTAACGGTGAACGGGTGACCGACCGGCTGGATCATACCAAAATGCCCGATCCGCTTATTGATTCCCTGCGGTTTTTGCAGAAGGAAATTGAGGAGCTTCGTGAGCAGATGGGTAATGAGGATAAACAAAAGACGGAGCAGCGGAGGCTGGAAAGCCAGCAGTACATCGGAGATTATGAAATTTAAAGCTTACCGGCATTCAAGCGAATCCGGGGACAACAGAAAGGATTGGGAACAGAAATGGCTTTGCAAATCTACAACACTATGACGCGTGCTAAAGAGGTCTTTGTGCCGCAGGAGCCGGGTAAGGTCAAAATGTACGTATGCGGACCTACGGTTTACGGTTATATGCATATCGGAAATGCCAGACCGGTTATTGTATTTGATATGGTCCGCAACTATCTGGAGGCACTCGGCAATGAAGTCCGTTATTTGACCAATTTCACCGATGTGGATGACAAAATGATCCGCAAAGCGGAAGAGATGAACATCACCGTAGCTGAGGTTGCGGACATGTTTATCGCTGCCTATCAGGAGGATCTGACCGGACTCGGCGTAAAGCCGGCAACGATGAATCCGCGCGTTACGGAGAGTATGGACAAGATTATTGAGTTCATCAAGGAGCTCGAAGAGAAAGGCTACGCCTATGAGAACGGCGGCGATGTATATTACCGTACCGGTAAGTTTGCTGATTACGGCAAGCTGTCCCGCCAGAACCTGGAGGAACTGCGCTTTGGTATCCGTGTCGAGGTAGATCCCCGCAAGGAAAACCAGGAGGATTTCGTGCTCTGGAAGGCAGCCAAGCCAGGTGAAGTGCATTGGGCCAGTCCGTGGGGAGAGGGACGGCCCGGCTGGCATATTGAATGCTCGGCAATGGTCCGTGAATATCTTGGCAAGACTATCGACATTCATGGCGGCGGAGAGGATTTGAAGTTTCCGCACCATGAATGCGAATGCGCGCAGACAGAAGCACTAACGGGCGAGCCGCTGTCGAATTATTGGATGCACAATGCATTCTTGAATATCGGTGACGAGAAAATGTCGAAATCTCTCGGGAACGGCTTGCTGGTGAAGGATATTCGTGCGCGCTTTAAGGCGGGGACTATCCGTTATTTCATGCTCTCCAGCCATTATCGCAATCAGCTTAATTTCACGGAGGAAGCGCTGCTGTCCGCCGAGAAGAGCGTGGAACGGATCACCCTTGCCGAAAGTAATGTGAAGCACCGTCTCGAACTGGCTCCTGAAGGGGCGGACGGAGAAGTGAGTGCAGCTGTTTCTGAGCGGCTGGCTGCTGTTATTGGCAGCTACCATGCCAGAATGCAGGATGACTTCAATACGCCGGATGCTATCACTGCTGTATTCGACTGGGTAAGCCTGGCGAACCAGACGCTGGCCAAGGAAGACGCGGCTCCTGCTGATTTTGCGGCGCTGCTGAAGACTTTTGATGAAATGAATGCTGTACTCGGCCTGACACCTGAGGTTGAAGCTGAGGCTGCAACGGAAGAAATTGAGCGCCTGATTGCTGAACGGGCAGAGGCCCGCAAGAACAAGAACTGGGGCCGTTCCGATGAGATCCGTGATGAGCTGAATAGTCTCGGTATCCTGCTGGAGGATACTCCGCAGGGCATGCGGTGGCGGCGCAAATGAGCGGCGGATTTAACTTAGACCAGGCCTGGTTTCCGTATGTACCATCGAAGCCGGCACGGCTGCTTTCGCCGATTGTGCTGGCTTATGCCGGTGATGCCATTTATGAAGTGGCGGTACGGCAGTATCTGATTTCATTGCCGAATCTGCGGCCGAATCATTTGCACCGGACTGCCACCGGCCTCGTATCTGCCAAGGCGCAGAGTACGATCCTTGCCTATCTGGAACCGCAGCTGACTGATGAAGAAAAGGATGTGGCCCGTCAGGGGCGTAATGCCAAGTCGGGAACCATTCCCAAGAATGCTGATGTCCTGGAATACCGCCATGCAACAGCATTTGAATGCCTGATCGGACATCTGTATTACACGGGGCAGCAGAAGAGAATTCAGGAGCTGGTCCACAGCAGTATCGAGTATATGATGAACCGGTCCAAGTGAGGCCGTGTACAGCTATAGAACAGGAGGCAACAACATGGAAGAACTTAGGACGGAAGAGGAAATACTGGCAGGCAAGCATTCGGTGCTTGAAGCGTTGCGTGCCGGCCGTACATTGAACAAAATCTGGATCGCCGAAACGGCACAGAAGCATTTAACCGCGCCGATTATCGCTGAAGCGCGCAAGGCTGGTATTGTAATCCAGCATGTAGACAAACGGAAGCTAGATCAGCTTGCACCGGGAGTACAGCATCAGGGGGTAGTGGCACAGGCGGCACCTTTTGCTTATACCGAAGTGTCAGATATTCTTGCTGCGGCTGAAGCTAAAGGGGAGCCTCCGTTTCTCATTCTGCTGGATGAAATTGAAGACCCTCATAATCTGGGCTCCATTCTGCGTACTGCAGACTGTACCGGAGTACACGGCGTAATTGTTCCAAAGCGCCGGTCTGCGCAGATTACTGCCACAGTCTCTAAAACCTCAGCAGGTGCAGTAGAGTATGTTCCGGTTGCACGGGTCACTAATCTCGGGCAGACTATAGACCGGCTCAAAGAGCTTGGCGTCTGGGTAGTGGGTACAGATGTTGCTACTGATCAGAATCTTTATGAATCAGACATTTTTACAGGGCCGGTAGCTGTCGTAATCGGCAATGAGAATAAAGGCATGGGCCGGCTGATCCGCGAAAAATGCGATGTGCTGCTCAAGCTCCCGATGGCCGGCAAGATCAACTCCCTGAATGCATCGGTTGCCGCCGGGGTTATTATGTATGAGGTGCTGCGCCGCCGGCATCAGCAGGGATAGCTATGGCTGACTGGCGCGATGTGCTGCTGGTGGATGGTTATAACATGATAGGCGGCTGGCCGGAACTTGCGGCTCTTTCGCTGACAGGCATGCAGGAAGCGCGTGACAGGCTCCTGGATATGCTGGCTGATTATCAGGCATTCACCGGACGGCGCGTTATCGCCGTGTTCGATGCTTACCGTGTCCCGGGACTCGGGAGGTCTTTTGTGCAGGGGAAGGTTCAGGTGGTCTTCACCAAAGAGAAGGAGACAGCGGACGAATGCATCGAGCGGCTGGTCGGCGAGTTCAGCCACCGGCGCCGGCAGATCTATGTGGCGACTAGCGATTATGTGGAGCAGCATGTCATTTTTGCCCAAGGGGCACTGCGCGTCTCCGCCCGGGAGCTGAAGGTCGAGATTGAAGAAAATCAAAAGCTTGTCAAAAAAGCGATAGAACCCGAACGAATCAGCTCCAGACGCCACTCGCTGGAAGATAAGCTTCCGCCGGATACGCGTAAACGCCTTGAGGACTGGCGCCGGCAGTGAATTGGCAGAGCATAAAAGCGTGGAAATTCCATAAATTGTTATAGGTGATTGTTTCTGGACAATATCTGGTTGACGTTGTAAGGTAACATAATATATACTGTTCCTATATTTTAGCGAAGTAACGATGTGTCTTGCGTTGCAGCCGGGGGGATTCTTGGTGAGTGTCGACCTCAAGGAAATAATGCTGTCCGAGTATGATTTCATAAGTGATGAAGAAATTGTCGAGATCTTCCGTGGTGGCGACAGTGGCGCATTGGAACACTTAATTAACAAGTACCGTAATTTCGTACGCGCTAAGGCCCGTTCCTATTTTTTAATCGGTGCTGACCGGGAAGATATTGTACAGGAAGGCATGATTGGCCTGTATAAGGCAATCCGTGACTTCAAAGGTGACAAGCTCTCTTCATTTAAGGCGTTTGCCGAGCTTTGCATCACCCGCCAGATTATAACCGCGATTAAGACGGCTACCCGCCAGAAGCATATCCCGCTCAACTCCTACGTTTCCTTGGACAAGCCCATCTATGATGAGGACTCAGACAGGACATTGATGGATGTGATCTGCGGTACCCAGGTGCTTGACCCGGAAGAGCTGATTATCAACCAGGAGGAATTCATCGGACTGGAAGATAAGATGGCGGAGATTCTCAGTGATCTTGAGCGTAAGGTGCTGATGCTCTACCTGGACGGACGATCCTATCAGGAGATTGCAGAGGACCTGAAGCGGCATGTGAAGTCTATTGACAACGCATTGCAGCGGGTCAAACGCAAGCTGGAAAGATATCTGGAAGTGCGTGACAATTAATGATATAATGTTAATGAAAGGCTCGGACATCGAGTCTTTTTTTAGTGTTTTGATAGCTTCTGTATCATCAATTGACGGAAATTTGGACGCTAACGGTTACAACAGGTTTACGTACAGTCGGAATGCTCCATAATGTATAGGGAATCACAGCGTTCAGCGTAAAAAAAGGCAGAACGAGGATAACATGCGGCGCACGACTACAAACCCGGATTTACCCAGCGCGATAGGGCAATTCTTTCGTTGACACAGACGTTGACATTATGCTAAAGTGTTTTAGGTAGGCCTAAATTCGCGGGTTTTTTTTAGGATCAATATTTGCGTCTTCTAATTTAACGGTTAGAAGTACGTCTTCGGGAGGTGCACATCATGCGGGTAATTATCACTTTGGCTTGTACAAGTTGCAAACAAAGAAACTATGCGACAACTAAAAACAAGCGAAATCACCCCGACCGCTTGGAGATGAAGAAATTTTGCAAGTTCTGTAACGAGCAAACTCCTCATCGCGAAACCAGATAGTCTTTGGAGGTGTAGTCGGCGTGAAACGTAGTTTCAAGTCTCTGTTTTCCTTTTTCACTGAGAGCTGGAGTGAACTCAAAAAAGTTCGCTGGCCTAGCCGTAAAGAGCTGAAAAACTATACAATGATCGTTCTCGGTACTATTGTAGTTGTCGCTGTTTACTTCTGGGTTCTGGACATCATTATTTCCGCTGCAATTGAAGCGATTATTTAGAGAGGTCCAAGGTGGCTTGGTATGGAAAAAAGATGGTATGTTGTTCATACCTATTCCGGGTATGAGAATAAGGTTAAGGCCAATTTGGAAAAACGCGTTGAGTCCATGGGCATGGAAGACAAAATATTCCGCGTTCTTGTTCCTATGGAAGAGGAATTGGTAAACAAAGACGGCAAGAAAAAAACCGTTATGCGTAAAGTTTACCCCGGTTATGTTTTGGTTGAAATGGTTCAGACTGATGATTCATGGTATGTTGTCCGCAATACGCCGGGCGTTACCGGATTTGTCGGTTCGACAGGTTCCGGATCCAAGCCTACCGCTTTGCTTCCGGAAGAGGTTGAACAAATTCTGAAGCATATGGGCATGGTTGAACCTAAAGCGAAGATTGATTTCGAAATTAAGGAATCCGTACGTATTATGGTTGGGCCTTTTGCGAATTTCGTGGGCTCCGTGGAAGAAATTTTGGCCGACAAGAGCAAGATTAAGGTGCATGTCAACATGTTTGGACGGGAAACCCCGCTGGAGTTGGATTTCACTCAAGTGGAGAAAATATAACAGTGTTAAGGGTTTCTTGTGGGAGAATGCGATAAGCATTCGAATACCACTATTTTTGCAAGGAGGTGTCACTCATGGCTAAAAAAGTAATTAAAATGGTGAAACTGCAGATTCCTGCAGGGAAAGCGAATCCAGCGCCTCCAGTAGGTCCGGCGTTAGGTCAAGCAGGTGTCAACATCATGGCATTCTGTAAGGAATTCAACGCTCGTACTGCTGACCAGGCTGGTCTGATCATCCCGGTTGAAATTACAGTGTTTGAAGACCGTTCCTTTACTTTCATCACTAAAACTCCTCCGGCTGCCGTTCTGCTTCGCATTGCTGCGAAAGTAGAAAAAGGATCCGGTGAACCAAACAAGAAAAAAGTAGCGAAACTCGGCCGCGCAGCGGTTCGTGAAATCGCCGAAACCAAAATGCCTGACCTTAACGCTGCATCTGTTGAAGCTGCAATGCGTATGGTTGAAGGTACTGCCCGTTCTATGGGTATCACAATCGAAGACTAATAGGTATTCGATGAACCGGTCATTTATGACCGCAATATGTGGGAGGAATTTCCGCTAACACCACAAAGGAGGAACATTTTCATGGCTAAACATGGTAAGAAATACCTGGAATCTGCTAAGCTGATCAACAGCGAAGCAACTTACGAGCCTTCAGAAGCTGTAGAGCTTGTGAAAAAGGCGGCAACTGCCAAATTCGACGAAACCGTTGAAGCAGCAGTTCGTCTGGGTGTAGACCCGCGTAAACAAGACCAAGCAGTTCGTGGTGTAGTTGTCCTGCCACACGGCACAGGCAAAACACAACGCGTGCTTGTATTTGCAAAAGGTGAAAAAGCGAAGGAAGCGGAAGCTGCCGGTGCCGATTATGTTGGTGATGCTGATATGATCAACAAAATCCAACAGGGCTGGTTTGAATTCGATGTCTGCGTAGCTACACCTGATATGATGAGCGAAGTCGGTAAACTGGGTCGTCTGCTCGGTGGTAAAGGCCTCATGCCTAACCCTAAAGCAGGTACAGTTACTTTCGACGTTACCAAGGCTGTGCAAGAAATCAAAGCCGGTAAAATCGAATACCGTCTCGATAAAGCAGGTCAAATTCACGCGCCAATCGGCAAAGTGTCTTTTGCTCCTGAACAACTGAACGAAAATCTTAAAGCTCTTATGGACGCTCTGAACCGTGCGAAACCAGCTGCTGCTAAAGGTGTATACCTTAAAGGCATCGCAATTTCGTCCACTATGGGACCTAGCGCTCGTGTAAATGCAGCTGCATTCAGATAATTAGGGGTTGACTCTTTGAGTTATCTTTGATAATCTATAACAGTTGTGAACTTTAAGGTGATCATTCTTGAACTTGAATATGCTTACCGTAGACAGTAGGTGCCGCAAGGCTTAATTCCCTACCGAGGTGTTGTGATAGAAATAAGAAGTGCCGGGCGCTGCCTGAGCCGCTTTCCTTTTATCAAGCCTTCGTGATTCTGCGGAGGCTTTTCTAATGCCTGCGTAGGAACGGCGGGGATTTTTCGGAAAAGACGCCGTCACATAAATTTTCAGGAGGTGTATACAATTGGCAAATGCAAAAGTAATCCAAGCTAAACAGGATGCGGTTGATGTTGTTACCGGCAAACTGCAGAACAATATCTCTACTGTTGTTGTGGACTACCGCGGATTGAACGTTGCCCAGGTAACTGAACTGCGTAAGCAGCTTCGTGAAGCTGGTGTTGATTTTCAAGTCCTGAAAAACACATTGCTTCGCCGCGCAACTGCTGCAGCTGAGCTGACTGATCTGGACGCTGTCCTGACTGGTCCTACAGCGATCGCATTCAGTGAAACTGATGCGGTAGTAGCAGCCAAAATTTTGAACGACTTCGCAAAGAAGAACGATGCTCTGAAACTGAAGGGCGGCGTTGTTGAAGGCAAAGTCATCGATGCGGATCAACTGAAAGCACTGGCAGAACTTCCTTCACGCGAAGGTTTGCTCTCCATGCTGCTTAGTGTGCTTCAAGCTCCAATGCGCAACTTCGCGCTTGCAGTTAAAGCTGTTGCAGAGAAAGAAGAACAAAGCGCGTAAGCCTTTGATTCTAGTCTCGTAATCAAGACCACAAACAAATTCTAATATAAAATGGAGGTTCAATCATGAGCAAAGAAACAATCTTAGAAGAAATTAAAGGCATGAGCGTACTGGAACTGAACGACCTGGTAAAAGCAATCGAAGAAGAATTCGGTGTAACTGCAGCAGCTCCAGTAGCAGCTGGCGGTGCAGTAGCAGCAGTAGAAGAAGAGCAATCCGAATTCGACGTAATCCTGACAAGCGCTGGCGCTTCCAAGATCAACGTTATCAAGATCGTTCGCGAAATCACAGGCCTGGGCTTGAAAGAAGCTAAAGACCTCGTAGACAACGCTCCTAAAGCAATCAAAGAAAAAGTAAGCAAAGAAGAAGCCGATGCTACCAAAGCAAAATTGGAAGAAGCAGGCGCTGGCGTAGAAGTGAAGTAATTCGCTTCCATAAAGCAATGCCCCGGGCGGGAGTAATTCTTCCCGGTTTATGCAACCCCCTTGAACTTGTTCAAGGGGGTTGCTGTATAAAGACATCTTTACGGAAATGGAAAGGGAGGATCTTATGTCGCAGCATTATTACTCTCAGCAGCCGGATGCACGTCATGACAGACGGACGATCGATACGGTGCTGAGGGGAAAAAACCTCCGATTTACCAGCGATGCCGGTGTTTTCTCGAAAGGAGATATCGACTACGGGAGTCGTGTTCTAATTGAAACAATGGAAATTGCGGACGGGGCGGCTGTGCTCGATGTAGGCTGCGGATATGGCCCTATTGGAATTAGCGCTGCGCTTCTATCTCCTAAAGGTCATGTCACAATGATTGATATCAACAGCCGCGCAGTGGAGCTTGCCCGTGAGAATGCCGTGAACAACGGCGTCAAGAACATTACAGTAAAAGAGAGTGATGTACTGTCCGCTGTGCAGGGGCAGAAGTTCGATGTGATTCTGACGAATCCTCCGATCCGGGCGGGTAAAGCTGTAGTGCATCAAATATTTGAACAAGCGTTTGAGCATTTGAATGAGAACGGGATACTTTGGGTTGTGATTCAAAAGAAACAAGGAGCACCTTCGGCGGCGGCTAAGCTGGAAAGCCTGTTCACGGTTGTGGAAGAAGCGGGGAAAGATAAGGGATACCGTATTATTAAAGCTCAGAAATCTGTTAATTAAATATTGACATGGGCTTTTGATAGTGGTATTATTATAAAATGTCAGTATTAACCTAGGCTCCATGTCTTTAGTTTGCTGAAATGTCAAGTAATATATTGTCGCCGGCAAGCGCAAGCCGTTAGGCAAGTTTGTGCGAATTCAGTTCTCTATGTTACTGTCACGGCGAAGGTCGCCGGGATAATAGGTAATAGCGCATAAACCGTTGCTTGGTGACGTATAATATGTACGTTTTGGGCAAATCTACTGGATGAGGAGTATTTTGGCCATGGATAGATGCGCTCTTTTTTCGAAGATTTCGATAAGGGCTTTTCTTTATTTATGGTCGAATCCTTATGTTATGGTTCCATTATACGGGTCCAAACAAGGGTTCGCAATCAATTTTTAAGTGAGTAGACATGAGGGGTGAGTAAAGTTGGCAGGACATCTTGTTCAGTATGGTCGACGCACTCGGCGGAGCTATGCGAGAATTAACGAGGTACTCGAGGTCCCGAACCTGATCGAGATCCAACAAAAATCTTATGATTGGTTTTTGGAGGAAGGATTGCGGGAAATGTTCCAGGACATCTCGCCGATCCAGGATTTCACGGGTAATTTGGTACTAGAGTTCATTGATTACAGCCTGGGTGAACCGAAGTATACGGTTGACGACGCTAAAGAGCGGGACGTAACATATGCGGCTCCTCTGCGGGTTAAGGTACGGCTCATTAATAAGGAGACCGGTGAGGTCAAAGAGCAGGAAGTGTTCATGGGAGATTTCCCGCTGATGACGGAGACCGGCACTTTTATTATCAATGGTGCGGAACGGGTTATTGTCAGCCAGTTGGTTCGCTCTCCAAGCGTCTATTTCAGCACAAAAGTGGATAAAAACGGCAAAAAAACCTACACCGCCACAGTGATTCCTAACCGAGGAGCCTGGCTGGAGCTTGAAACGGATGCTAAGGATATTATGTATGTCCGGATTGACCGTACACGCAAAATTCCGGTTACCGTGCTGCTGCGTGCTCTTGGTTTCGGTAGCGATGCCGAGATTCTGGAATTGCTTGGTAATGATGAATATATTCGCAATACGCTGGATAAAGACAATACGGATTCTACGGAAAAAGCGCTTATCGAAATTTATGAGCGGCTCCGTCCGGGCGAACCTCCGACACTTGACAATGCCAAGAGCCTTTTGGTCGCACGTTTCTTTGATCCGAAGCGCTATGATCTGGCCAATGTCGGCCGCTACAAAATCAACAAAAAACTGCACATCAAGAACCGCCTGTTTAATCAGCGTCTGGCTCAGCCGCTCGTTGATGAAGCTACGGGTGAGATTCTGGCGGAGTCCGGTCAAATGGTTGACCGCCGTCTGCTTGATGAGCTGATTCCTTATTTCGAGAAAAACGTTGCTGCCAAGAACTACCGTGTAACGGGCGGAGTTATGGACAGCTTGGATATTCCTCTGCAGACGATCGATGTGTTCTCGCCGATCGAAGAAGGACGGGTTATCAAGCTGATTGCCAACGGCAACATCGACAAATCGGTCAAGCATATTACCCAGGCTGATATTATTTCCTCGATCAGCTACTTTATTAATTTGCTGCACGGTATCGGCAACACGGATGATATCGACCACTTGGGTAACCGTCGTCTGCGCTCAGTGGGTGAGCTGCTGCAGAACCAGTTCCGTATCGGTTTATCCCGTATGGAACGCGTAGTGCGCGAGAGAATGTCGATTCAGGATGCCAATGCGATTACTCCGCAGGCTCTGATCAACATACGTCCCGTGATTGCGTCCATTAAAGAGTTCTTCGGAAGTTCGCAGCTGTCCCAGTTTATGGATCAGACGAACCCGCTTGCAGAACTTACGCACAAACGCCGTCTATCGGCACTCGGACCCGGCGGTCTGACCCGTGAGCGCGCAGGCTTTGAAGTCCGCGACGTTCATCACAGTCACTACGGCCGTATGTGTCCAATCGAAACACCGGAAGGTCCGAATATCGGTCTGATCAACTCCTTGTCCACCTTTGCCCGCATCAATGAGTATGGCTTCATTGAAGCACCGTACCGTTGGGTGGATCCTAAGACAGGCAAGGTTACCGAGCAGATTGACTATCTGACTGCCGATGAAGAAGATAACTATGTCGTAGCCCAGGCGAATGTACTGATTGATGAAGATGGTGCGTTCAAAGAAGATATGGTTATCGTCCGTTACAACAAAGACTCCGACAACATTACTACAATGCCTAGTAATCGCGTTGACTACATGGACGTTTCGCCAAAACAGGTTGTATCGGTCGCTACGGCGCTCATTCCGTTCCTGGAGAACGATGACTCCAACCGCGCACTGATGGGATCGAACATGCAGCGTCAGGCCGTTCCGCTTCTGATTCCGAAAGCACCGCTTGTCGGCACAGGGATGGAGCATAAATCCGCTAAAGATTCAGGCGTATGTATTGTTTCCAAGTATGACGGTATCATTGAACGCTCCTCTGCCAACGAAATTTGGCTGCGCCGCGTTGAGTCTGTTGACGGCAAGGAAGTTAAAGGCGATATCGTTAAATATAAATTACACAAATTTATGCGTTCGAACCAAGGTACCTGTATTAATCAGCGTCCTCTGGCTAAAAGAGGGGACATTGTTAAAAAAGGTGACATTCTGGCAGACGGTCCTTCCACTGAAATGGGCGAATTGGCTCTGGGCCGCAACGTAGTTGTTGCGTTCATGACATGGGAAGGCTACAACTATGAGGATGCCATTCTGCTGAGTGAAAAGCTGGTTAAGGAAGATGTATACACTTCGATCCACATCGAGGAATATGAATCCGAAGCCCGTGACACGAAGCTTGGACCTGAAGAGATTACCCGCGACATTCCTAACGTGGGTGAAGAGGCTCTGCGCAATCTTGACGAGCGCGGTATTATCCGCATCGGTGCCGAAATCAATGCTGGCGATATTCTTGTCGGTAAGGTTACTCCTAAGGGTGTAACGGAACTGACAGCTGAAGAACGCCTGCTGCATGCGATCTTTGGTGAGAAGGCCCGCGAAGTGCGTGACACCTCGCTGCGCGTTCCTCACGGCAGTGACGGTATCATTGTTGACGTTAAGGTCTTCACCCGTGAGAACGGCGATGAGCTGCCTCCGGGCGTTAATCAGCTGGTCCGCGTCTATATCGCCCAGAAACGTAAGATTTCTGAGGGTGACAAGATGGCGGGACGTCACGGTAACAAAGGTGTCGTTGCCCGTATCATGCCTGAAGAGGATATGCCTTTCCTTCCGGATGGTACACCTGTGCAGGTAGTTCTGAACCCACTGGGCGTACCTTCCCGTATGAACATCGGACAGGTGCTTGAGGTTCATATCGGTATGGCTGCATTGCAGCTGGGTATCCACATTGCTACTCCGGTATTCGACGGGGCGCGTGAGAACGACGTGTTCGACACTATGGAAGAAGCAGGCATGCAGCGTAACGGTAAGACAGTGCTGTATGACGGACGTACAGGCGAGCGCTTCGAGCGCGAGGTTACTGTCGGTGTCATGCACATGATCAAGCTGGCGCACATGGTTGATGATAAAATCCATGCCCGTTCCACAGGACCTTACTCCCTCGTTACGCAGCAGCCGCTCGGCGGTAAAGCTCAGTTCGGCGGACAGCGGTTCGGGGAAATGGAAGTATGGGCGCTTGAGGCGTACGGTGCCGCATATACGCTGCAAGAGATCTTAACCGTGAAGTCCGATGACGTGGTCGGTCGTGTGAAAACATACGAATCGATCGTCAAAGGCGAAAATGTTCCAGAACCGGGTGTTCCGGAATCGTTCAAGGTACTCATCAAGGAGCTGCAGTCGCTTGGTATGGACGTCAAAATCCTCAGCGGCGACGAGCAGGAGATCGAGATGAAGGAACTGGACGATGAAGACGAGACGTCAGGCGACAAGCTGAGCCTTAATTTAGAGGGTGCAGAAGTCGGTGCCGATTAATCCATAGTCGAGATATAAATTGTATTTAAAAGGACCGTGCCCTCTTTTGATGTAACCGTCAAGGGAGGGCCTCCGGTACTAATTCAGGATATAGGTTAAGGAGGGTTGCTCCTTGTTGGACGTTAACAATTTTGAATTTATGAAAATCGGGCTTGCTTCTCCGGAAAAAATTCGTTCTTGGTCCCGCGGAGAAGTAAAAAAACCGGAAACCATTAACTACCGCACGTTAAAACCGGAAAAAGAAGGCTTGTTCTGCGAGCGTATTTTTGGACCGCAAAAGGACTGGGAATGTCACTGTGGTAAATACAAACGCGTCCGTTATAAGGGCGTTGTCTGCGACCGCTGCGGCGTGGAAGTTACCCGCGCTAAAGTGCGCCGCGAACGTATGGGCCATATCGAGCTGGCAGCTCCGGTATCTCATATCTGGTATTTCAAAGGCATTCCAAGCCGTATGGGTCTTGCTCTGGATATGTCCCCAAGATCGCTTGAAGAGATCATCTATTTCGCATCCTATGTTGTAACAGATCCAGGCGAAACACCGCTGGAGAAGAAGCAGCTCCTGTCCGAAAAAGAATACCGCAGCTATCGTGAAAAATACGGCTACGGATTCCAGGCAGGTATGGGTGCTGAAGCAGTCAAAAAACTGCTCCAGGATATCGATATCGAGAAGGAATTGGAATTCCTCAAGGAAGAACTGCGCACGGCTCAAGGCCAGCGCCGTAACCGGGCAATCAAACGCCTTGAAGTTATTGAAGCCTTCCGTAACTCCGGCAACAAACCTGACTGGATGATCATGGATGTACTCCCGGTAATTCCGCCGGAGCTTCGTCCGATGGTTCAGCTGGATGGCGGCCGTTTTGCTACGTCTGACCTTAATGACCTGTACCGCCGTGTAATCAACCGTAATAACCGTCTTAAGAGACTGCTGGATCTGGGTGCTCCTGACATCATCGTGCAGAACGAAAAACGTATGCTTCAGGAAGCTGTCGATGCTCTGATCGACAACGGCCGCCGCGGCCGTCCTGTAACAGGTCCTGGTAACCGTCCGCTCAAATCCCTCAGCCATATGCTGAAAGGTAAACAGGGACGTTTCCGTCAGAACTTGCTCGGTAAACGTGTTGACTACTCCGGACGTTCCGTTATCGTTGTAGGACCATATCTGAAGATGTACCAATGCGGTCTTCCTAAGAAAATGGCTCTCGAACTTTTCAAGCCGTTTGTTATGAAAGAGCTGGTTAATAAAGGTCTTGCCCACAACATTAAGAGTGCTAAGCGCAAGGTTGAACGCGTAAGCCCTGAAGTATGGGATGTCCTTGAAGAAGTAATCAGAGAGCATCCGGTTCTGCTGAACCGTGCCCCTACGCTGCATAGACTCGGTATCCAGGCTTTTGAACCGATTCTGGTAGAAGGTCATGCGATCCGTCTTCACCCGCTCGTATGTACGGCTTACAACGCCGACTTTGACGGTGACCAGATGGCGGTGCACGTTCCTCTGTCAGCTGAAGCCCAGGCGGAAGCGCGTCTCCTGATGCTTGCATCCGGTAATATCCTTAACCCTAAGGATGGTAAGCCGGTTGTTACTCCTTCCCAGGATATGGTCTTAGGTACATTTTACCTGACTATGGACAACAAGGAAGAAAAAGGCACAGGTATGATCCTGCGTAATGTGAATGAGGCCGTATCAGCTTATCAGCGCGGAACTGCAGGTCTGCATGCACGTGTGGCTATTCCTGTTAAAGCACTGGGTAAAACCAACTTTACAGAAGAACAGCAGAATGCAATGCTGATTACAACAATCGGTAAAATTATCTTCAATGAAATTTATCCGAGCAGTTTCCCATATATCAACGAAGCAACCAAAGCAAACCTGCTGCAAGGAACACCTGAGAAATACTTCATCTACGAAAAAGGCGCCGATATCCGTGAACGCATCATGAGTGCTGAGGATGCAAGTGCTGTAGGTAAGGAATATCTCGGTCTGATTATTGCACGCTGCTTCGAGACCTACCACACAACCAAAACATCCATGATTCTGGATAAAATCAAACAGCTCGGATTCACGTATTCCACACGTTCCGGTGTAACAGTTGCCGTATCAGACGTTGTAGTACCTGAAGAAAAGACTAAGATTCTTGAAGAATCGGATGCTAAGGTTAATGTGGTTGCCAACCAGTACCGCCGTGGTCTGATCACCAATGACGAGCGTTATGACCGTGTTATTGAAATCTGGTCGAAGACTAAGGATGAACTTACGAACATCCTGCTGAAGTCGATGGACCGTTTCAACTCGATCATGCTCATGGTTGATTCCAAGGCGCGCGGTAACAAATCGCAGATCACCCAGCTGGGCGGTATGCGCGGACTGATGGCGACACCATCCGGCCGTATCTTTGAATTACCGATTAAAGCGAACTTCCGTGAAGGTCTGACCGTCCTCGAGTACTTTATCTCGACGCACGGAGCGCGTAAAGGTCTTGCCGATACAGCGCTGCGTACAGCGGATTCCGGTTACCTGACCCGCCGTCTCGTAGACGTGGCCCAAGACGTAATCGTACGTGAAGAAGATTGCGGTACTGATAAAGGCTTTACAGTAAGCCGTATCCAGGATGGTAAGGAAGTTATTGAGGATCTGTACGACCGTATTGAAGGCCGCTACTCTTTCGAAACTGTCCGTCATCCGGAGACTAAGGAAATCATCGTTCACCGTAACGATCTGATTGACTCTGATAAGGCTGAAGAAATCGTAAATGCTGGTGTAACTAAGCTGCAGATCCGCTCTGTACTGAGCTGCCGTGCCCGTCACGGTGTCTGCAAAAAATGCTACGGACGTAACCTGGCAACAGGTAAATTCGTGGAAATCGGTGAAGCTGTCGGCATTATTGCCGCTCAATCCATCGGTGAGCCGGGAACCCAGCTTACCATGCGTACCTTCCATACCGGGGGTGTTGCCGGTGATGACATCACGCAAGGTTTGCCGCGTATCCAGGAGTTGTTCGAGGCCCGTAACCCTAAGGGTCAGGCTACAATCAGTGAGATTGACGGGGTAATTAAGGAAATCCGCGAAACGAAGGACCGCCGTGAAATCGAGGTTCAAGGTGAAGCAGAATCCAAGACGTACTCCATCACTTACGGTTCGCGTCTGCGTGTCAGTGAAGGCCAGGAGATTGAAGCCGGGGATGAGCTGACAGACGGTTCTATTGACCCTAAAGAAATGCTGCGCATTAAGGGTATCCGCGGGGTGCAGAATTACATTCTGCAGGAAGTACAGCGCGTATACCGTAACCAGGGCGTAGAAATTAACGATAAGCACATTGAAGTTATGATTAAGCAGATGCTGCGCAAAATCCGTATTATCGACGCCGGAGAGACTACTCTTCTTCCGGGTGCCTTTGCGGATATTCAGGAATTTGAAGCAGCCAACAAGGAAGCTATCCTTTCCGGTAAGGAGCCGGCAGTTGCCAAACCAGTACTGCTCGGTATTACCAAGGCTTCCCTGGAGACGGATTCCTTCCTGTCTGCAGCATCCTTCCAAGAAACTACCCGCGTCCTGACCGATGCAGCAATTAAGGGTAAAGTGGATAAACTTCTTGGACTGAAAGAAAATGTTATCATCGGTAAGCTGATTCCTGCGGGAACTGGTATGAACCGCTACCGTAATGTGAAGCTGAGTGATCCGAATGCAGAGAGTGAGCAAGAGGCTCTAGAAACGGTTCCAGCCGAGTAATGTAATAATCACGGCATGCAGATTCCGCGCGCGGAGCGTAATGCTCCGCAGCGCGGCTGACTGCTGTGGATTTTTATAAATTTATTGCTGAATTGCTTGACTTCATCTTCTGATAATGCTAATATGTCTAAGGTGCGTGAGTGGCCTTGTTATTCTTGTTCATTGGAGGTAATGGATATTATGACTGATGACAGAGGATTACAGGATGCTCAGGTCAAGATCGGTACCAAGCAAACCGTTAAGGCGGTGGAATTGGGCCAGGCCGCAGAAGTCTATGTGGCAGAGGACGGAGATCAACGGATTACTTCCAGAATTGTTATGCTTTGCAACAAACAAGGTGTGAAGATCACTTATGTAGATACAATGCTGAATTTGGGCAAGGCCTGTGGTATCGAAGTTGGTGCTGCTATGGCAGCCGTCTTAAAACAATAGCACGAAAGATGTTTTTGTACCGGGGTGTACTTCGGCAGCAAAGACTTTTCATTTGTCTTTTTATGAACCGCCTGGGTCTGTGGACTTAAAGTTCGTAAATGGATTACTATTTCAGGAAGGGGGTGGCACAACAAATGCCAACTATTAATCAACTGGTTCGTAAGGGCCGTCAAGCCAAAATCGAGAAATCGAAGTCTCCCGCTCTTCAAAAAGGGTTTAACGCCCTCAAGCGTGAGAGTACAAATTTGAGCGCTCCGCAAAAACGCGGTGTCTGCACTCGTGTAGGTACTATGACACCACGTAAACCAAACTCCGCACTTCGTAAGTATGCCCGTGTTCGTTTGACGAACCGTCTTGAGGTGACTGCTTACATTCCGGGTATCGGACACAACCTTCAGGAGCACAGCGTAGTATTGCTGCGCGGAGGTAAAGTTAAGGACCTTGCGGGAGTTCGTTATCACATCGTTCGCGGCGCTCTGGATACAGCAGGCGTAGCTAACCGTATGCAGGCTCGCTCTAAGTATGGTGCGAAACGTCCTAAGGTTAAGAAATAAGATTACAATACTTGAATAATAAACATTTAAGAAAGGGGGATATCCATGCCACGCAAAGGTCCAGTTACTAAGAGAGATGTATTGCCAGATCCATTGTATAATAGCAAGTTGGTTACTCGTTTGATCAACCGCATTATGCTGGGTGGTAAAAGAGGTGTCGCTCAAAGCATTCTGTACAATTCGTTTAAATTGATCCAAGAACGTACTGGTAAAGAACCGATGGAAGTTTTCGAAGCTGCCATTAAGAATATCATGCCAGTATTGGAAGTTAAGGCTCGCCGTGTCGGCGGTGCTAACTACCAAGTACCTATCGAGGTTAAACCTGAGAGACGTACTGCTCTGGGATTACGTTGGCTCGTGAACTACTCACGCAACCGCGGTGAGAAGACTATGGAAGAGCGTTTGGCGGCTGAGATCATCGACGCTTCCAACAACACAGGCGCTTCTGTTAAGAAACGCGAAGATACACACAAGATGGCTGAAGCGAACAAAGCGTTTGCTCACTACCGCTGGTAGGATCATAGCTGTTAAAATAACTCAGATTTTGAAGGGAGACCCATTTCATGGCAAGAGAGTTCTCCTTAAAAAATACACGTAATATTGGGATCATGGCACATATTGATGCTGGTAAAACCACTACCACAGAGCGGATTCTTTTCTACACAGGCCGTACGCACAAAATCGGTGAAGTTCACGAGGGTGCAGCTACAATGGACTGGATGGAACAAGAACAAGAGCGCGGAATCACCATTACATCCGCTGCTACAACTGCTGCGTGGAAGGGTCACCGTATCAATATCATTGATACTCCAGGACACGTTGACTTCACTGTTGAAGTTGAACGTTCCCTTCGTGTATTGGATGGAGCAGTTGGTGTTTTCAGTGCGAAAGAAGGCGTTGAGCCTCAGTCTGAAACTGTATGGAGACAGGCTGACCGGTACGGCGTACCTCGTATCGCATATGTAAACAAAATGGATATCATTGGTGCGGACTTCCTTAACGTTGTTGAGAGCATGCGTGACCGCCTGCAAGCCAATGCAGTTGCAATTCAATTGCCAATTGGCGCTGAGAACGACTTCACAGGTATTATTGACCTGGTTGAGCAAAAAGCTCACATCTTTAAAGATGATCTGGGTCAAAACATCGAAGTAACGGAAATTCCGGCTGATTATCTGGAACAAGTTGAGACTCTGCGTCTCGAGCTGATCGAGAAAGTAGCAGAACTTGACGAAGACCTGACTATGAAGTACCTGGAAGGTGAAGAAATTACAGTTGATGAGATCAAGGCTGCTCTGCGCAAAGGCGTAGTAGAAGTTAAGATCTTCCCTGTAATCGTTGGATCCTCCTACCGCAATAAGGGCGTTCAGCTGATGATGGACGCTGTCGTTGATTACTTGCCATCCCCAGTAGATGTACCTGCTATTCAAGGTCATCTGGATGACGGAACTGAAGCAATTCGTCACTCTTCGGACGAAGAGCCTTTCTCAGCACTGGCATTTAAAATCATGACAGATCCTTATGTTGGTAAACTTACGTTCTTCCGTGTATACTCCGGTATTCTGGAATCTGGTTCTTACGTAGTTAACGCTACTAAGGGCAAACGTGAGCGTATCGGCCGTATTCTGCAGATGCATGCTAACAGCCGTCAAGAAATCTCCATCGTTTACGCTGGTGATATCGCAGCAGCTGTTGGTCTGAAGGACACAAGTACTGGCGATACTCTTTGCGATGAGAAACACCCGGTAATCCTGGAATCAATGAACTTCCCTGATCCGGTTATCGAAATCGCAGTTGAACCAAAAACCAAAGCCGACCAAGATAAGCTGGGCGTTGCTCTCGGTAAGCTGACTGAAGAGGATCCAACTCTTCGTGCGCATACTGATGAAGAAACTGGCCAAACCATCCTGGCAGGTATGGGTGAGCTTCACCTTGATATTATCATCGACCGTATGCGCCGCGAATTCAAAGTAGAAACCAACGTGGGTAAACCACAGGTTGCTTACCGCGAAACATTCAAAGCACCAGCACGTGTTGAAGGTAAATTCGTTCGCCAATCCGGCGGTCGCGGTCAGTATGGTCACGTATGGGTTGAATTTGAACCTCTCGAGCCGGGTACTGGCAGCAAATTCGAAAGTAAAGTTGTCGGTGGTTCTGTACCAAGAGAATACATCGCTCCTGCACTTGCCGGTATTGAAGAGCAAATGAAAAACGGCGTTATTGCAGGCTTCCCGCTTGTAGACGTTAAGGCAACCATCGTTGATGGTTCATACCATGATGTTGACTCCAACGAAATGGCATTCAAAATTGCCGGATCGATGGCGCTCAAAGCGGCTAAAGAAAAGTGTAAGCCTGCTCTTCTTGAACCAATCATGAAAGTGGAAGTAACTGTTCCTGAGGAATACATGGGCGATGTTATGGGTATGCTGAACTCCCGTCGCGGCAGAATCGAAGGTATGGATTCCCGTGGTGGTGCGCAGATTATCCGTGCTAAGGTGCCTTTGTCCGAAATGTTCGGATACTCCACAACTCTCCGTTCCGGTACTCAAGGACGTGGCGTATTCTCAATGGAGCTTTCTCACTATGAGGAAGTACCTAAATCCATTGCTGAAGAAATCATTTCCAAGAACAAGGGTGGAGAATAATCACCATTTTTAACTTGCCGTCCGGATATTACACTTAAGTCATCTAAGAATTGCATATAGGCGGGCGGCTCAAATATAAGGAACCCACATTAAAGGAGGAACTGTTCAAATGGCAAAGGCAAAGTTTGAACGTAACAAACCACACGTTAACATCGGTACTATCGGTCACGTCGACCATGGTAAAACGACTCTGACTGCTGCAATCACTACTGTATTGTCCAAAAAATACGGCGGTGCAGCTGTAGCTTTCGACCAAATCGATAAAGCTCCAGAAGAGCGCGAACGTGGTATCACTATCTCCACAGCTCACGTTGAATATGAAACTCCTAACCGTCACTACGCACACGTAGACTGCCCTGGACACGCCGACTATGTTAAAAACATGATCACTGGCGCAGCGCAGATGGACGGAGCGATCCTGGTTGTATCCGCAGCTGACGGCCCAATGCCACAGACTCGCGAGCACATCCTGCTCTCCCGTCAGGTAGGCGTTCCTTACATCGTTGTATTCCTGAACAAATGCGACATGGTTGAAGACGAAGAGTTGTTGGAACTGGTTGAAATGGAAGTTCGCGATCTGCTGAGCGAATACGACTTCCCAGGCGATGACACTCCAATCGTTCGTGGTTCCGCTCGTGAAGCGCTGCAGAACCCAGACGGCGAATGGGCTGCTAAGATTGTCGAAATGTTCGAAACTATCGACACTTATATCCCACTGCCTGAGCGTCAGACTGACAAGCCTTTCTTGATGCCAGTCGAAGATGTATTCTCCATCACTGGCCGCGGTACCGTGGCAACTGGCCGTGTAGAACGCGGAACAGTTAAAGTCGGAGAAGAAATCGAAATCGTTGGTATTCACGAAGAAACTAAGAAATCCGTAGTTACGGGCGTTGAAATGTTCCGTAAATTGCTGGATTCCGCTCAAGCTGGCGACAACATCGGCGCATTGCTGCGTGGTGTTGACCGTAACAACATCGAGCGCGGTCAAGTATTGGCTAAGCCAAACTCCGTTAAGCCACACACTGAGTTCAGTGCTCAGATCTACGTTCTGACTAAAGAAGAAGGCGGACGTCACAAACCATTTTTCACTGGTTACCGTCCACAGTTCTACTTCCGTACAACTGACGTAACTGGCATCATCAACCTGCCAGAAGGTACTGAAATGGTTATGCCTGGTGATAACATCACTGTAACCGTACAACTGATCTCCCCAATCGCGATTGAAGAAGGTACTAAATTCTCCATTCGTGAAGGCGGACGTACAGTTGGTGCAGGTTCCGTAGCATCCATCCAAAAATAATATCGCTCTATCCATTTGGATAGAACGTATATAAGAGCAGGAGTTCTTCTTCGGAAGAGCTCCTGTTTTTTTTATATTACAAATAAAGCTCTACCCAGAGAAAATTCTTCAGTGGGTAGAGCTAATGTTCGGAGGATGTTAAATTTCTTTGGCGTAGGCTGCGCTTGGCAGCTTTGAAATTGCGACATAAAGGCTGGACGGAGTGTCTCCGCTGTTACGGTATGCAAATACTTCATCGTCGGCAATGTGGATAACTTCGCCTTCTCCAAATCTTTGATCGGCATCATTCACAGTAATGGTGCCTGTACCCTGGATGGCATAAATGTACACATCTGCTCCGGGGTGAGTATGTGCCGGAAGCTTTTGGCCTGGCATGAAATTAAGCACGAACACTACACTGTCTCCCTTTTGAAACAGTACTTTTTTCGTAAAACGCTCCTCCAGATGTTGGATAGCTTCACTGATATTTTTCTTTTCCATAGTAATCTCCTGCTTTCATTTGGTTTTCCCCTAAGGGTTAGAGCTTCACTTCATACTCGCAATATTCATCGCCGGTCGCATTGCATTTAATTTCTCTTACACTTACTCTACGGCCATACAGTTTAGTCAATGCTCCTTCCAGGATGGCTCCTTCTAAATCACATATCATTTTTTCTTCTTCCAAAGTCGGCAGGCCCTTGCAGAAGCAGTCCTCAACAGCAATGTTTATCTTGTGCTCGTCGGAATAGACGATCTGCGGGATGCCGATTTTCAGTTCTTCAAAAAGAGCCAGCAGCTCATCCACACTTTTTACCGGAAGGCTTTCTCCAATTTTTCTTCCTACAGTAAGAGTTGTGCCTTTTCCGCCCATAGGGAGACCTTGGTTCATGCCGATAAGTCTGATTGTCCGGAATAGCTCCAGCGGTACCATGTTACCTAGTCTGGATCTATCCATCTTTTGCATATCCTCAAATGTATATTGCTGCATAGCTGTCCATCTCCTCTTCTTCTCTCTCTAACAATATTGTGCAGGAAATGAGTCATAAAATCCTTGATGCAGATCAAGTTTTCAACATTATTGTGATTGGAGTCACCGGGCGGCTTATGTAATCCTGATATGTTAGCTTCAGGTAGTCAGGGAGGAACGATAAGAGATGAAATGCAATACGTGCCATAAAGATTCCTGTATTCGTCAGGTGCCGGTGTTTCTTGCTTTGCCTGATCACGAGCTGCTTAAGGTCGAATCCATCATAGAGTCTGAGTATTATACAAAGGGCAGTGTGGTGTTTAGGGAAGGAGAGCAGTCTGAATCTTTATTTGTTGTTAATAACGGGTTGATAAAATTGACCCAAACCAGCAAAGAAGGGAAACAGCATATTCTCCGCTTTCTTTTTCCGGGGGATTACTTTGGCCAGTTTGCCCTGCTTCATAATAAACAGCATTATGCTACAGCCGAAGTGGTGGAGGGCGGATATATCTGCCGGATGCGGAGGGAGGATTTCATGCCTTTGCTAGCAAGCAATGCGAATCTTGCTTTCAGCTTTCTGAAGTCCGTCAGTGAGCAGCTGCAGCAGGCGGATGAGCTGGCTGGGGCACTGCATATTTTTGAAGCGGAAAAAAGACTTGCACGGTTGCTGCTGCATCTATATTCCAGACGGTCGCTATCTTCCGGCGGGGAAGAGGAGTACCCAATGCTTCATCTGCCGGCGGCCAAAAAAGAGTTCGCAGCGATGATCGGCACGACGCCTGAAACACTTAGCCGTAAGCTGAATCAGCTGGAGTCGCTGGGACTGATTAGGGTAAACAACCGAACTGTAATGATTTTGGATATACTGGCTCTGTCGCAAATTGCGGAAATCACCGAATAGAATGTATGTTCCTGTTCCGCGAGTTTATCTGATGAACATCGATGATCAAACTCTATCATTCTATAAAACGACATAAAGCGACATTATTCTGCGTGAAACCGCAGTATATCCAACATTATTCTACAAAATAATACTTAAAATTCTTTACAATTATCTCTCCCATAGGTTAGAATATTGCTATATTTGCAATGCTGATTTTTAGGAATTCAGGGAGAGTGGAAGTATGGGGAAATGTCCTTTTTCTTTTATGCATGGCATTCAATCAAGTAAGAATAATGAAGAACCTCCCGACGCACACTCCAAGGACAGCAAGCCTATCGCCCCCCTCTCCACACCAGCTTTTCATACACTGAACGGGCATGATGAGCTGAATGAACAGATGCGAATGATTGACCTTACTGAGGAAGATCTAAGCCTCTTACGCTTGATGAAGCCTACGGTGGAAAGAGAAATAGACTATATTACCGACCAGTTCTACAACACTGTACTCGGTGTAGATAAGCTCGAGACGATCATTCTTGAGCACAGCAGCATCGAACGTCTGAAAAAAACATTAAAGCTGCATATTATTGAGATATTCGACGGGAATGTGGATGAACAGTATATTGCCAAACGGCTGATGATAGCCAAGATTCATAAAAGGGTGGGGCTAGAGCCTAAATGGTATCTCTCGGCATTCCAGAACCTTCAGAACGTTTTTATAACAGTGATGTATGGAGAGAGCCTTAAGGATAACGAACGGCTTAAAGTGGTTCAGACCCTGACAAAACTTCTCAATCTGGAGCAGCAGCTCGTGCTTGAAGCCTATGAGAAGGAGAACATCAGGGAGAAGGAAGAGCAATACCTTGTGGTAAAGAATGAACTAAAGCAGAAGATTGCTGAATTCAGCGGTGAACTGATTGATCTCAGCATGGATACTAACGCCGCTGTAGAGCAGCTGGTGGCCAGCAGCAATGAAGTGAATAACACCTTCCGCCGCACAGCTTCTACAGCTGTGGAGTCACGTGAGATGGCTAAGGATGGACAAGGGCAGCTCGGCAGCCTGAGCGGCCAGATTAACCTTATATATGAGAGCACGAATGAGATGGAACGTTCAGTGAATGAGCTTAACAGCTCTTCCCGGCAGATTCAGCGGATTGTGGCTGCGGTGCAGGATATCGCCGATCAGACCAAAATTCTTTCACTTAACGCTACAATTGAAGCAGCGCGCGCCGGAGAACATGGCAGGGGGTTCAGTGTAGTGGCGAGTGAAGTCAGCCGGCTGGCTGAGGATACCAAAAGCACGGTTGTGCGGATCGGCGATTTAACTCAGCAATCAGCCGAGCTGACCAACCAGGTAGTCCAGGAGATCCGCAAGGTGCAGGAGCTGACAAGGAGCGGCAAAGAGCAGTCAGTCGAGACCAGCAGGTTGTTCAGTGTAATCGTTGACTCCATGCAGGCCAGTACACAGGAAATCGTGGTAGTTGAAGAAGAGATCAAAGTATTAATACAGACAATAGAAGGAATAGGCTCAACTACGGCGCAAAGTGCTGCGTCAGCGGAGTATTTTAAGTCGGCTACCGATAATCTTTAGTCAGGCATAATGAACCTTATTTATATAGAAGAAAACAATGTGCAAAAAGAACCGGCTGGGGCGTCCTGAAAAGGATGACACAGCCGGTTTTGCGATAAGGAAGGGCCATGAATCGTGCGGTACATAACTGAATTGCATTTTGAAAATAAAATCGTACTGTTTTCTATTTTCGCTTGCAAAGTAGGCAACTATTATATATAATAATAAATGTTGTTCTGAGACGTTGCGATGATGTGAGAGGTTACTGACACACCCGGCCCCTTTGCCATGAGGTCGACGTCGGAAAATTTTCACGGAGTATGTCCGATAATAAATTGGGCGATAGAAGGAGGGACTAAAATGGCAAAGCAAAAAATTCGTATCCGCTTGAAAGCATACGACCACAGAATTCTTGATCAATCCGCAGAGAAAATCGTTGAAACAGCAAAACGTTCGGGTGCTGGTGTATCCGGGCCGATCCCGCTGCCAACTGAGAAGCAAATTATTACCATTCTCCGTGCGGTACACAAGTACAAGGATTCCCGTGAACAGTTTGAACAGCGGACTCACAAACGTCTGATCGATATTGTGAATCCAACACCACAAACTGTGGATGCCTTGATGCGCTTGGATCTACCGTCCGGTGTAGATATCGAAATCAAATTGTAATTCCAACAATAAGTAATTAGGAAAAGAAAAGAGGTGTCAACATGAAAGGTATCTTAGGAAAAAAACTCGGTATGACTCAAGTGTTTACTCCAGAAGGTAACGTGATCGCAGTATCGGTTATCGAAGCTGGACCTTGTGTGGTACTGCAAAAGAAAGACCTGAATATCGACGGATATGAAGCAGTGCAGTTGGGTTTTTCCGATAAGAAGGAAAGCCGCTCCAACAAGCCTGAACAGGGTCACGCCAAAAAGGCAAATGCTACACCTAAGCGCTACGTTCGCGAAATTCGCGGTGTTGACCTCGGGGCACTCGAGGTTGGACAAGAGCTGAAGGCTGATATCTTCACTGAAGGCGAATTTGTTGACGTAACTGGTACTAGCAAAGGTAAGGGATTCCAGGGTAACATCAAACGTTGGGGTCAAAGCCGCGGACCAATGTCTCACGGCTCGCGCTACCACAGAAGACCTGGTTCCATGGGTTCCATTCAAGCTAACCGTGTTCCTAAGGGCAAACGCCTTCCGGGTCACATGGGTCACACAACCGTAACGGTTCAGAAGCTTGAAATCATCAAAGTGGATGTTGAACGTAACGTACTGCTGGTTAAAGGTGCAATTCCAGGACCTAAGAACAGCTTCGTGAAAGTTAAAGAAACTGTTAAGAAATAATTACCCAAGAAAGGAGGAACATGAAATGCCAAAAGTAACACTTTTTAATATCAGTGGTAACGAAGTTGGCGAAGTTGAACTGAGTGATTCAGTGTTCGGTATCGAACCGAACGTGCATGTCCTGCACGAAGCTGCACTTATGCAAAGAGCTTCCCTTCGTCGTGGTACGCACAAAGTTAAAGGACGTTCTGAAGTTCGTGGCGGCGGACGTAAGCCTTGGAAACAAAAAGGTACAGGTCGCGCTCGTCAAGGCTCCATCCGTTCTCCACAATGGAAAGGCGGTGGCGTAGTCTTCGGACCAACTCCACGCAGCTATTCCTGGAAACTGCCTAAGAAAGTTCGCCGTTTGGCCATCAAATCCGCGTTGTCCTCGAAAGTTATCGGGAATGACATTATCGTGCTTGATAGCCTGACACTGAATGCTCCGAAGACGAAAGAATTCGCAGCCATTCTGAACAACCTGAAGGTAGACAGCAAAGCGTTGATCGTAGCTCCAAGCTATGATGATAACGTAGCGCTTTCCGCTCGTAACATCCCTGGGGTGAAATTCGTAGCGGCTGACGGCATTAATGTTCTTGACGTACTGACGTACGACAAACTGATCATCACTAAAGAAGCAGTTCTGAAGGTAGAGGAGGTGTTCGCGTAATGAAAGATCCTCGTGATATTATCAAACGTCCGGTGATTACGGAACGCACATCCGAATACATGAGCGAATTGAAATACGCTTTTGAAGTGGATATCCGTGCTAACAAGACCGAAATCAAAAAAGCTGTCGAGGCTATTTTTAAAGTAAAAGTCGTTAGTGTGAACACAATGCGCGTACCTGGTAAATTGAAACGTTATGGCAAATACTCCGGATACACTCCAGAGTGGAAAAAAGCCATCGTTAAACTTAGCCCGGACAGCAAACCGCTTGAATTCTTTGAAGCGGTAGAATAATACTCTTGAAGTAAGGAGGAAACTACAGTGCCAATCAAAAAGTACAAACCGACCTCTCCGGCAAGACGCGCTATGTCCGTGTCTACGTTTGAAGAAATCACAACAAACCAGCCAGAGAAATCGTTGCTTGCACCGCTGAGCAAAAAAGCCGGCCGCAACAACCAAGGTAAAATTACGGTTCGTCACCATGGCGGCGGACACAAACGTAAATACCGTATTATCGATTTCAAACGGACTAAAGACGGCATACCAGGTAGCGTTGCTACAATCGAGTATGACCCGAACCGTACTTCCAACATTGCTTTGATCCACTATGCTGACGGAGAGAAACGTTACATTATCGCTCCAAAAGGCCTTAAAGTTGGGGATAAAGTAGAATCCGGCCCTGCAGCGGATATCAAAGTTGGTAACGCACTTCCACTGGCTAACATTCCAGTCGGTACAGTTATCCACAACATTGAGTTGAAACCAGGCAAAGGCGGACAGTTGGTTCGTGCTGCTGGTACAGAAGCTCAATTGCTCGGTAAAGAAGAAAAATACGTATCCGTTCGTTTGAACTCCGGTGAAGTTCGCAGAATTCTGAGCGTTTGCCGTGCAACAATCGGATCCGTGGGTAACGAAGATCATGAATTGATCAAAATCGGTAAAGCCGGACGCAGTCGCTGGCTCGGCCAACGTCCTGAAGTTCGCGGGGTAGTAATGAACCCTAACGATCACCCACACGGTGGTGGTGAAGGCCGCGCTCCAATCGGACGGAAATCGCCTATGTCTCCATGGGGCAAACCAACCCTTGGCTACAAAACGCGTAAGAAAAACAAGGCATCTGATAAATATATCGTTCGCCGCCGCACGAAATAAGACGCTTCTGGCATTAAGACAAGCGCGAAGCGTCGATTCGCGGTTTGAAGAACCGGATGAAGGGAGGATTCATACATGGGTCGCAGTTTAAAAAAGGGGCCGTTTATCGATGGCTACCTGCTGAAAAAAGTTGAGGAACTGAACGCATCAGAGAAGAAAGTTGTAGTAAAAACCTGGTCCCGTCGCTCAACAATTTTCCCTCAGTTTATCGGACATACGTTTGGTGTATATGACGGCCGTAAGCACGTGCCAGTATACGTAACGGAAGATATGGTAGGTCACAAGTTGGGCGAGTTCGCGCCAACACGTACTTACAAAGGCCATGCGGGTGACGATAAGAAAACAAGAAGATAATTACAGGTCTTCGTTCGAGAGGAGGGAAAATAAATGGAAGCAAAAGCACATGCTAGATCGGTGCGGATTTCTGCTCGTAAAGCGAAACTGGTTGTTGACTTGATTCGCGGCAAGCAAGTGGGGGAAGCAATTGCAATTCTTCGCCACACTCCAAAATCCGCTTCTCCGGTAGTTGAAAAGCTGCTTAACTCGGCGATTGCCAATGCTGAGCACAACTACTCCATGGACGTAAACAGTCTGTTCGTTAGCGAGATTTTCGTTAACCAGGGTCCTACTATGAAACGTTTCCGTCCGCGCGCCATGGGCCGTGCAAGCCGGATCAATAAACGTACCAGCCACATTACTTTGGTGGTATCTGAGAAATAAGGAGGGATAACACGTGGGTCAAAAGGTAAATCCAGTCGGACTCCGAATCGGTGTCATTCGCGATTGGGAATCTAAATGGTATGCAGGCAAAGATTTCGGTACTCTTTTAATGGAAGACGTCAAAATCCGTGAATACCTTAAAGGAAAATTGAAGGATTCCTCTGTTTCCCGCATCGAGATCGAAAGAGCGGCAAGCCGAGTGAATGTTACAATTCACACTGCTAAACCAGGTATGGTAATTGGTAAAGGCGGAGCAGAAGTAGAAGTACTTCGCAACGCAGTTACAGCTATCGCCGGTGGCAAAAAGGTTCACATCAACATCAACGAAATTAAGCACCCTGAATTGGATGCTATTCTTGTAGCTGAAAGCATTGCACAACAGCTGGAGCGTCGTGTATCGTTCCGTCGTGCTCTGAAACAAGCAATTCAAAGAACTATGCGCTCCGGTGCAAAAGGAATCAAAACTCAGGTTGGCGGACGTCTTGGCGGCGCTGAGATTGCCCGTTCAGAAGGTTATAGCGAAGGAACAGTTCCACTTCATACGCTTCGTGCCGATATCGACTACGGAACGGCTGAAGCACATACTACTTACGGCCGTATCGGTGTAAAAGTATGGATCTACCGTGGAGAAGTTCTTCCCCCAGCTAAGAAACAAGCTGCTCAGGAAGGAGGCAACTAATCATGTTGGTACCAAAACGCGTTAAACACCGCAAGCAACAACGCGGTCACATGAAGGGTATGGCTAAGGGCGGTACAGAACTTAACTTCGGCGAATTCGGCCTGCAAGCTCTGGAACCATCTTGGATCACTAACCGTCAGATCGAAGCTGCCCGTATTGCAATGACACGTTACATCAAACGTGGTGGTCAGGTCTGGATTAAGATTTTCCCGGATAAGCCAATTACTCAGAAGCCTCTTGAGGTTCGTATGGGTAGTGGTAAAGGTAACGTTGAGAAATGGGTAGCAGTAGTTAAACCGGGTAAGATTATGTTCGAACTCGGAGGCGTGTCGGAAGAAATCGCTCGTGAAGCGATGCGTCTTGCCGCTCACAAGCTGCCTGTAAAGACTAAGTTTGTGAAACGTGAAGAAGTGGGTGGTGAAGCAAATGAAAGCTAATGAACTTCGCAACTTAACCACTGCCGAGATTGAACAAAAGATCGCTGGTTTCAAAGAAGAACTTTTCAATCTCCGTTTCCAATTGGCTACCGGTCAGCTGGATAACCCTACTCGGATTCGTGATGTGCGCAAGGAAATAGCTCGTGCTAAAACCGTTATCCATCAAAGAGTACTTGGGATTAGTTAAGTGAGGGCGGATCACCAGATCCGTAATCAGGAAGGAGGCTAACTATGAGCGAAGAACGTAACGCACGTAAAGTGCTGATCGGTAAAGTAGTCAGCGACAAAATGGATAAAACCATTGTAATTGCTGTTGAAACCTATAAAAAGCACAACCTGTACCACAAACGCATCAAGTCCACGAAGAAATTCAAGGCACATGATGAAGGTAACGTTGCGAAAATTGGTGATGTTGTGAAAGTCATGGAAACTCGTCCATTGTCTAAGGACAAACGTTGGAGACTTGTTGAAGTGGTAGAAGCAGCGGTTATCATCTAAGATAATCAGACAGTTTTTCCGGAAGGAGGAAATTAATAATGATTCAACCATTTACACGTTTGCATGTGGCTGACAACTCTGGTGCGAAGGAACTGATGTGTATCCGCGTACTGGGTGGTACTGGACGCCGTACAGCAGCAATCGGTGATCTGATTGTTTGTTCCGTTAAACAAGCAACACCAGGCGGCGTTGTCAAAAAGGGTGATGTTGTTAAAGCGGTAGTCGTTCGTACTAAACGTTCTGTACGCCGTAAAGACGGTTCATACATTTCTTTTGACGAAAACGCAGCTGTTGTTGTTAAAGACGACAGAAGCCCACGCGGAACACGTATCTTCGGACCAGTTGCTCGCGAACTTCGCGATAAGGACTACATGAAGATCGTTTCCTTGGCACCGGAAGTAATCTAAAATATTCCCCAAAAAGTGACGTGAAGCTCTGAGGTGAATACCGATTACTTTTCGGGGGCCCCAAAGACTCCCACGGCTCTTTATTGAGAAGGTCAGTTATAGGAGGTGTAATCAATGCCTAGAGTGAAAAAAGTTCTGGAATCCCATAACAATAAACTGCACGTGAAAAAAGATGATGTGGTGCTTGTGATCAGCGGGAAAGACAAAGGTAAAAAAGGCCGTGTCATCGCTGCTTATCCTCGCGAAAACCGCGTTCTGGTAGAAGGCGTAAACATGGTGAAAAAACACCAGAAGCCTAACCAGCTGAATCCGCAAGGCGGAATCATCGAGCAGGAAGCTTCGATCCATGTGTCCAACGTAATGCACATCGATCCGAAGAGCGGTAAAGTAACACGTATCGGTTACAAAGTGCTCGATAACGGTAAGAAGGTTCGGGTAGCTAAGAGATCCGGAGAGATTATCGACTAATTAGTCCTAAAGAAAGGAGGTAAATCTTCATGGCAGCAAGAATGAAAGAACGTTATTTGAATGAAATTACACCTGCTCTAATGCAGAAGTTCAACTATACAACTGTTATGCAAGTACCTAAGATCGAGAAGGTTGTCATCAACATGGGTGTGGGTGACGCTGTTCAGAACTCCAAAGTACTGGATGCTGCAGTTAACGACATGCAATTGATCTCTGGTCAAAAGCCAGTAATCACTAAAGCAAAGAAATCCATCGCCGGTTTCAAACTGCGCGAAAACATGCCGATCGGGGTTAAAGTTACACTGCGCGGCGAGCGCATGTACTACTTCCTGGACAAATTGTTCAACGTAACGCTTCCACGCGTACGTGACTTCCGCGGTGTATCCACCAAAGCCTTCGACGGCCGTGGTAACTACACGCTTGGTCTTAAAGAACAACTGATCTTCCCGGAAATCGAGTATGACAAAGTGGATAAGGTGCGCGGTATGGACATCGTTATCGTAACTACTGCAAAGACGGATGAGGAATCCCGTGAGCTGCTGAATCAGCTGGGAATGCCTTTCGCTAAGTAACAAATATCCATTTTCTCCGAAACTGTTTAGGAGGTGTCAGGCTAAAGTGGCAAAAACTTCGATGAAAGTCAAACAACAACGCGAACCTAAGTTCAAAGTGCGTGCATATACACGTTGTGAGCGTTGCGGTCGTCCACATTCGGTACTGCAAAAGTTCAAAATTTGCAGAATTTGTTTCCGTGAGTTAGCTTATAAAGGCCAGATCCCTGGCGTGAAAAAAGCAAGTTGGTAAGAAGTTTATAACCGGGAAGGAGGTTTACACACATGACTATGTCTGATCCTATTGCAGATATGCTTACTCGTATTCGTAACGCTAACATTGTGCGTCACGAGACAGTAGAAATGCCTGCTTCTACTATGAAAAAACAAATCGCGGACATCCTGAAGCGTGAAGGCTTCATCCGTGATGCGGAATTCGTTGAAGACAGCAAACAAGGGATTATCCGTATCTTCTTGAAATACGGCCCTAACCAGGAGCGCGTTATCACTGGTCTGAAGAGAATCAGTAAGCCAGGTCTTCGTGTTTACACGAAGAGCAACGAAGTGCCTCGTGTACTTGGTGGCCTGGGAATCGCGATTATCTCCACTTCTAAGGGAGTTATGACCGACAAAGAAGCTCGTCAATCCAAATCCGGCGGAGAAGTTGTCTGCTACGTATGGTAATAAACGTCACAAGATAAGGAGGTGCAACACATGTCTCGTATTGGTCGCAAACCAATCGCAGTACCTAGCGGTGTAGATGTCACTTTAGACAACGCCGTTATTACAGTAAAAGGTCCTAAAGGCACTTTGACTCGTGAACTTCATAAAGACATGAAGGTTACAGTTGAAAATAACGAAATTACCGTTGTTCGCCCGTCGGACAACAAATTGCATCGTTCACTTCACGGCACAACCCGCTCCGTTGTCAACAACATGGTGAGCGGTGTGACTGAAGGTTTCTCGAAATCTCTGGAGCTGGTTGGGGTCGGATATCGTGCAAGCAAATCCGGAGATAAAATCGTTCTGAACGTTGGTTACTCCCACCCGGTTGAAATTACACCGGAAGCTGGTATCGAGTTCGAAGTTCCTGCGAACACGAAAATCATCGTTAGAGGTATCGATAAAGAACGCGTTGGTGCTTATGCTGCTAAGATCCGTTCCGTACGTGAACCAGAACCGTATAAAGGTAAAGGTATTAAGTACGAAGGCGAACGTATTATCCGTAAGGAAGGTAAAGCCGGTAAGAAGAAATAATCGGCTTACTCTTCTTCATAAGATACCCCGTGCATCGTAAAGTGAAGCTGCTATGCAGCAAACTGAAGGGAGTGAAATGGAAGTCATGATTACAAAAGAGGACAAAAACAAGGCTCGTCTCAAAAGACACCTGCGGGTACGTAAAAAGATCCAAGGAACTGTTGAGCGTCCACGTTTGAACGTGTTCCGTTCTTCGAAACACATCTATGCTCAACTGATCGATGACGTGACAGGCGTTACAATCGTATCTGCCTCCACTCAAGATAAAGAACTGAGCGCAACAATCGGCAATGGCGGCAGCGTTGAAGCTGCAAGCAAAGTGGGTAAACTGGTCGCTGAGCGCGCTAAAGCAAAGGGTTATGCAGTGGTTGTATTTGACCGCGGCGGATACTTGTACCATGGACGGATTCAGGCTTTGGCTGATGCAGCTCGCGAAGCTGGTCTTGAATTCTAGAATATTTCTAAAAGGAGGTTAACGACTTGCGTGTAGATCCGAACAGTTTAGAGCTGACAGAAAGAGTTGTACACATTAACCGTGTAGCAAAAGTTGTAAAAGGCGGACGCCGTTTCAGCTTTAGTGCACTTGTTGTTGTGGGCGACGGCAACGGCTATGTCGGTGCGGGTATCGGTAAAGCCGGTGAAGTTCCGGATGCCATCCGTAAAGGCATTGAAGACGCTAAGAAAAACCTGATTCACATTCCAATCGTAGGAACTTCGATTCCTCACCTCGTTACTGGACATTTCGGCGCAGGACGCGTGCTGCTGAAACCAGCTTCCGAAGGTACTGGCGTTATCGCCGGCGGTCCTGTTCGTGCAGTATTGGAATTGGCAGGCGTTGGCGACATTTTGACAAAATCTCTGGGTTCTTCGAATTCCATGAACATGGTCAATGCAACTTTAGAGGGTCTTTCCCGTCTGAAGCGCATTGAAGAAGTCGCGAAACTTCGCGGCAAATCTGTCGAAGAATTACGCGGTTAAGGAGGGGAACGTCAATGGCTAAATTGCAAATCACCCTCGTTCGCAGTGTAATCGGTCGTCCACAGACACAACGTGTTACTGTTAAGACGCTCGGCCTGGGCAAAACCAACTCGACCGTGGTTCACAATGACACTCCTGCAATTCGCGGAATGATCAACAAAGTGGGCCACTTGCTGTCCGTAACAGAAATTGAAGGCTAAATGCCTCGCATAAATTAACAAACATAAGGAGGTGCAAACGATGAAGTTACATGAACTTGCTCCAGCTCCTGGATCCCGTAAAGAACGCAACCGCGTTGGTCGCGGACCAAGTAGCGGTAACGGTAAAACGTCCGGACGCGGTCATAAAGGTCAGAACTCCCGTTCAGGCGGTGGTGTTCGTCCTGGCTTCGAGGGTGGTCAAAACCCGCTCTATCGTCGTCTGCCTAAACGTGGTTTCATCAATCCTACCCGTAAAGAGTATGCGATTGTGAACCTGGAAGATCTGAACAGCTTTGCTGAAGGAACTGAAGTGACTCCACAGTTGCTGATTGAAACTGGTGTTGTCAAGAATTCCAAGAGCGGCATCAAGATCCTCGGCAATGGCGAACTGGCCGTTAAATTGACTGTACAAGCAAATAAGTTCTCTCAATCTGCGGTAGAGAAAATCGAGGCTGCCGGCGGTAAAACCGAGGTGATCTAATGTTCAAGACGCTTAAGAATATATGGCATGTTGAAGATTTGCGCAAAAAGATCCTGTTTACCCTGTTCGTTCTGATCATCTACCGCATCGGTTCGTTTGTACCGGTTCCCGGTGTGAACAAAGAAGTACTGGAGACAGCAAATCAGGGCGGCGAAGCCTTGATGGGTCTTTTGAACACCTTCTCGGGCGGAGCGCTCAAAAACTTCTCGATTTTTGCGATTAGTATTTACCCGTACATTACAGCATCCATCATCGTGCAATTGCTCTCGATGGATGTTGTTCCCAAGTTTGCCGAATGGGCTAAGCAAGGGGAGCACGGGAAAAAACAACTGGCACAAATCACCCGGTACGGTACAGTTGTACTCGGTCTGATTCAAGCGTTTGCGACCTCCATCGGGTTTAACCGGATTTACGGCACTGAGATGATTCCAAATGCAACCTTTGCTGATTACCTGCTGATTGCGATCATACTGACTGCAGGTACATCGTTCCTGATGTGGCTTGGTGAGCAGATCACTGAAAAGGGAATAGGAAACGGGATTTCGATCCTGATTTTTGCGGGGATCGTCGCCGCCATTCCGGGATATATCACGACTACGGCGCAATCAAGCTTTATTCAGCCGGATCAGATGTTCCTGAATATTCTTAAAGTCGTTATCGTACTGATTGTGCTTGTGGCAATTGTTGTCGGAGTTATCTTCGTACAGCAAGGGATTCGTAAGATTCCTGTGCAATACGCCAAACGAGTAGTCGGTAACAAAATGTACGGTGGACAGAATACACATATTCCGCTTAAAATCAATGCGGCAGGTGTTATTCCGGTAATCTTCGCTGTATCATTGCTTCAATTCCCAATTGTAATTTCAAGCTTCTGGTCAACCCATGAATGGGCTAAATGGATCACCAACAACCTTGCTCATGATAAGCCGCTCGGTATGGTCCTTTATGTGATCATGATCATCGGATTTACGTTCTTCTACACGTTTGTTCAGATGAATCCGCAGCAAATGGCTGACAACATGAAAAAGAATGGTGGATACATTCCGGGTATTCGTCCAGGTAAAGCAACTGAGAAATATCTGACTAGAGTAATGTCGCGTCTGACTATGTCCGGTGCGTTGTTCCTGGCAGTGATCTCTGTAATGCCGGTACTCTTTGGTTCACTATCCGGGTTGCCACGTGAAGTACAGATTGGCGGTACCGCACTGCTGATCGTGGTCGGTGTAGCACTGGATACGATGAAACAGATCGAGAGCCAATTGATCAAACGCCATTACAAAGGCTTCATCAACAAATAGGCGATAGGTTCCGGTGAAGCTAAGGTCTACTTACTTGCCGGCACCTATTGTGCTGTTTCTTGCTTGGTGGCGAACTTTTGGGGGGAGAAGAGAGAAACGTGAACATTTTATTCATGGGCCCTCCTGGGGCAGGCAAGGGAACACAGGCAGCTGTCATTGTAAAAGAACTTGGTATTCCGCATATTTCGACAGGCGACGCGTTCCGGTTAGCAATTAAGGAGCAGACACCCGTCGGGCTGAAAGCCAAGTCCTATATCGATCAAGGCTTGCTTGTACCTGATGATGTGACCATTGGAATCGTTGAGGAACGGCTCCAGCAGTCCGATTGCGAAAAAGGTTTCTTATTGGATGGTTTTCCAAGAACCCTTTCGCAAGCGGAAGCGCTGGAAGAGCTTTTAAGCCGTGCCGGCACTTCACTGGATCATGTGATCAACCTGAATGTGGACCGTGGACTGCTGATGGCGCGTCTTACCGGACGCCGGATCTGTAAGGTTTGCGGTGCATCCTACCATCTGATTTTCAATCCGCCGAAGCAAGAAGGCATTTGCGATATTGATGGCGGGGAACTGTATCAACGTCCGGATGACAACGAAGAGAGTGTAGGCAAGCGCCTGGATGAGTATGATAATAAGACAGCGCCTTTGCTTGCATTCTATGAGAATAAAGGTCTGTTGCGCCAGGTAAACGGAGAGAACGAAATCGACGTCGTTACTTCCGAAATTGTATCTTTACTGCGGGGTTAATGTAATGATCATTTGTAAATCCGAACAGGAACTTGCCTTTATGAGGGAAGCTGGTCGAATTGTTGCCGAGAGTCACCGGTTGATTGCCAAGGCCATTGAGCCTGGAATCACCACCGGAGAGCTCGACAGAATCGCCGATCAATACATTCGCAGTCAAGGTGCAGTGCCGTCTTTCAAAGGTTACAACGGTTTTCCTGCCAGCATTTGCGCTTCAGTCAACGAACAATTGGTGCATGGATTTCCGGGCAAACGCAAACTGATCGAAGGCGACATTGTTACGCTGGACATTGGTGCTGAGTACCGCGGTTATCACGGTGACTCCGCTTGGACCTACGGAGTAGGCAGCATTTCTGATGAGGCCCAGCGTCTGCTGGATGTCACAGAAGGCTCCTTGTACGCAGGACTGGCGTTAGTCAAGCCGGATGTGCGCTTGTTTACAATTTCCCATGCGATCCAGCAGTACATCGAGGACGCCGGATTCTCCGTCGTGCGCGAGTATGTTGGCCATGGCATCGGGGCAAAACTGCATGAAGAACCGCAAATTCCGAACTATGGCATAGCGGACCGCGGGCCACGTCTGAAGCCGGGTATGGTACTCGCGATTGAGCCGATGGTAAACGCAGGGGACAGATATGTCAGAACTCTGGAAGATAACTGGACGGTCGTTACGGTAGACGGTTCACTCTGTGCCCACTTTGAGCATACAGTAGCAGTTACACCGGACGGCATGGAAATTTTCACAAAACTGAATGCGTAGGTGATCTTCACGTGAGTACCGGGAGCAGCCCGCAGGTTGGTCAGATCGTGAGAATTCTCAAAGGCAAGGATGCCGGAGAGGCTGCCGTTGTTATCGCAGTTGTTGACAGCAGGTTTGTATTCATTGCTGACGGGGACAAACGAAAGTTTGACGGGCCGAAGAAGAAGAATATTCATCATCTGGAGCTCATACCCTTCATAAGCAGTGAGGTTGTGAACAGTTTGGAAGAAACCGGCCGGGTAACCAATGGAAAACTGCGGTTCGCAGTGATGAAATATGGCAATCCAGCTGGAATAAGTGCTTATGAGAAAGGAGACTAACTGTGGCTAAAGAAGATGTCATTGAGGTAGAAGGAACGGTCATTGAGCCGTTGCCGAATGCAACATTTAAGGTTGAGCTTGAGAACGGTCATCAAATTCTTGCCCATGTGTCCGGGAAATTGCGGATGCACTTTATCCGTATCCTAACCGGAGACAAAGTGGTCGTGCAGTTATCGCCTTATGATTTATCAAAAGGCCGTATAACTTACCGTAAATAGATGGGAACTACAACGAAAGTTTTGCGTCGCAAAACTTTGAGGAGGTAATTAACATGAAGGTAAGACCTTCTGTGAAGCCCATTTGCGAAAAATGCAAAGTCATCCGCCGCAAAGGGACTGTTATGGTAATTTGCGAAAATCCGAAACACAAACAAAAACAAGGTTAAGAAGGGGGTGTAGCGTAAAATGGCTCGTATAGCTGGTGTGGATTTGCCACGTGACAAACGCGTTGAGATCGCCTTGACTTATATTTTCGGAATCGGTAAAACGACTTCCCAGAAAATTCTTAATGAAACAGGCATTAACGTTAACACACGTGTCCGTGATTTGACGGAAGATGAAGTCAGCAAACTGCGTGAAACGATCGACAAATCGGTCAAGGTTGAAGGTGACCTGCGTCGTGAAATTTCCTTGAATATTAAGCGTCTTACTGAGATCGGGTGTTACCGCGGTGTTCGTCACCGTCGTGGATTGCCTGTTCGCGGTCAACGCACTAAAACCAATGCTCGTACCCGTAAAGGCCCGCGCCGTACGGTAGCAAACAAAAAGAAATAAGAAGAGGTGATAAGAGACAATGGCTAAACCGAAAAAAGTCGTACGTACAAAACGTCGCGACCGGAAAAATATCGAGTCTGGCGTGGCACATATCCGTTCCACGTTCAATAACACTATCGTTACGATCACGGACCCTCACGGAAATGCAATTTCCTGGGCAAGCTCCGGTGGTCAAGGATTCAGAGGTTCCCGTAAATCGACTCCATTTGCAGCGCAAATGGCAGCCGAATCTGCTGCTAAAGCAGCTATGGAACACGGCATGAAGTCCGTTGAAGTTATGGTTAAAGGACCGGGTGCGGGCCGCGAAGCTGCCATCCGTTCCCTTCAGGCCGCTGGCCTTGAAGTAAACCTCATTAAAGACGTAACTCCGGTTCCTCACAATGGATGCCGTCCGCCAAAACGTCGTCGCGTATAGTGAAATCAGAATTGTGATTGTGGTATAATTCTGACGCATCTGCTAATAATAGGTGTTTAGGCATACTACATGATACACCTGATGGGGTGACAGTTTCATATAGGAGCGACGTTTGAAGGAGGGGTACACTCGTGATAGAAATCGAAAAGCCGAAGATTGAGACCGTAGAAGCCAATGATGAAGGAACCTATGGGAAATTCGTAGTTGAACCGCTGGAACGTGGATATGGCACGACTCTGGGGAACTCACTTCGCCGGATTCTGCTGTCCTCCCTACCGGGAGCCGCAGTGACTTCGGTCCAAATTGACGGCGTTTTGCATGAGTTCTCGACCGTTCCTGGCGTAATGGAAGATGTGACGGAAATCATCCTGAACCTAAAAGCTCTTTCCCTGAAGATTCATTCAGACGAAGAGAAAGTGTTCGAGATTGATGCTGAGGGTGAAGGCATTGTTACCGCAGGTGATATCCGTGCGGACAGCGATGTTGAAATCCTCAACCCGGATCTTCATATTGCAACGCTGGGACCTGGCGCGAGACTTCACATGCGCATTTTTGCAGGCCGTGGTCGCGGCTATGTCCAAGCAGACCGGAACAAACGCGACGATCAGCCAATCGGTGTAATTCCGGTTGACTCTATCTACACTCCGATTTCCCGCGTAAACTATGTCATTGATAACACTCGTGTCGGACAAGTGACTAACTATGACAAGCTGACGCTGGAAGTTTGGTCAGATGGCAGTATCAGACCGGAAGAGGCAGTAAGCCTCGGAGCCAAAATTTTGAACGAACACCTTGTTTTATTCGTAGGTCTTACGGATGAAGCGAAGGACGCCGAAATTATGGTAGAAAAAGAAGAAGACAAAAAAGAAAAAGTGCTTGAGATGACAATCGAAGAGCTTGATCTTTCTGTCCGTTCCTACAACTGTCTCAAACGTGCCGGTATTAATACCGTACAAGAGCTTACTACGAAAACTGAAGAAGATATGATGAAGGTTCGTAATCTGGGCCGCAAATCTTTGGAAGAAGTTCAAGAGAAGCTTGAAGAGCTTGGTTTGGGTCTGCGTACAGAAGAATAGTAATTCAATTGCTTGAGTACTTGAGTGAAGGAGGGAAAACAAATGGCATACCAAAAATTGGGCCGTGATTCCAGTGCACGTAAAGCATTGTTCCGTGACATGGTAACGGATCTGTTCCTATACGAGCGCATCCAGACAACGGAAGCCAAAGCGAAGGAAGTTCGTTCCATCGCTGAGAAACTGATCACTAAAGCTAAGAAGGGCGATCTTCATGCTCGCCGTCAAGTAGCTGCTTTTGTTCGTCGTGAGACTGTAGATGGTGAACAAGATGCAATCCAAAAATTGTTCTCTGATATTGCTCCTCGTTACACAGAGCGTCCAGGCGGATACACTCGTATCCTGAAGCTGGGACCTCGCCGTGGCGACGCTGCGCCTATGGTTTATCTTGAACTGGTAGACCGCGCGTAGTAATACAAGTCATGATTTCCGATTTGTACTCTTTAAGTTCATGATCTCCGGAGAATGAGCAGTAAGTATTATTGTTATTGTGCTGCAGGGGCGTTAAGACCCTGCTGTCCCAATAACCGCGGGAATCACCTTGTAAAGAGTAGAAGGAGCTCCCGCCGGGGCTCTTTTTTTTAAATATAAGGATGTTTTACGCTGTAAATCATCCTTATATTTCTTGCAGAAACGGCTACCGTCCTGTTAGGACGGATAAGCCGTTTCTACTTGTGATAATGAATTACGGTTAAGTGAGCTGAGCAGCAGCTTGAAAGGAAGAATGGAATGCGCAATCTATTGATGAAGGTCAATTATGACGGAACCCATTATGATGGCTTTCAGACCCAGCCTCAGGGCAATACGATTCAGGATCGGCTGGAGCAGGCAATTCTTCATCTGACCGGTGATGCGCTGAAGATTACAGCCTCGGGACGGACAGATGCGGGAGTTCATGCTTACGGCCAGCCGTTCAACTTCCTGACTTCCTCACAAATTCCGCTGGAACGCTGGTGTCTGGCGCTTAACGCCAGATTACCGCAGGATATCGTTGTTACTGAGGCGAAGGAGGTTCCGCTATCGTTCCACTCACGCAGGGGGGCTAAGCGTAAAACCTACCGGTACACGATTAACGGGAACCGGTTTCCCGACCCGTTCCAGCGGCGCTGGCAGCAGCATCATCCACTGAAGCTGGATGTAACGGCTATGCAGCAGGGATTGGCGCATCTAGTGGGTACCTATGACTACACTTCGTTTGCTTCGCGGAAGTCTACCAAGACCTCCCATGTACGGACGATCTATGAAGCTCATATGGAGATTGACCGCAGTATGTGCCGGCCCGGCTCGGATGATCAGGGAGTTATTCATACTTTTATTACCGGCAGCGGATTTCTGCAGCACATGGTCCGTATTATTATGGGAACGCTGATTCAGGTGGGTGAACGTAAGTACCAGGCGGACAAAGTGGCGGATATTCTGGCTGCATGCGACCGCGCTGCGGCAGGTCCAACGGCTGTTGCCAAGGGGCTTGCACTATGGAGTGTGGAATATGATGAGGACAATGAATAAACGTTCGGTAGACCATTATCTTCTAACAGAAAATAAATGAGATCTGGATTAAAAATCACTTGCACTTGTCATGTTTATGCTGTAATATAAAAGTTGTGTTTTCTTGATGGCTATCCCACAGCCCCGATCAAGAAAATGCCAACCAAACAAGCTTTACTTAACTAACTTAATCGTAATTCCAATGAGAAATTAGATATACGAAACAGATGATTTTCGTACGAGAACAAGGAGGAAACATTCATGCGTACCACCTATATGGCGAAGCCGAACGAAGTTGAACGCACTTGGCACATTATTGATGCCGAAGGCAAAACACTTGGTCGTCTGGCTAGCGAAGCCGCTGCTCTGATCCGTGGCAAACACAAACCGCAATTCACTCCACACGTTGATACTGGTGATTTCGTAATTGTTATCAACGCTGAGAAGATTCACCTGACAGGTAAGAAACTGCAGAACAAGAAATACTACCGTCACTCGATGCACCCAGGCGGTCTGAAAGTAACAACTGCTGATCAGCTGCTGAAGACTAAACCTGAGCGCGTAATTGAATCTGCTGTACACGGTATGATTCCTAAGACTCGTCAAGGCGACCACATGAAGCTGAGACTTAAAGTTTATGCAGGCGTAGAGCATCCACATGCAGCACAAAAACCTGAAGTTTACGAACTTCGCGGATAAGAATAGAGGAGGACAGTTTCATGGCACAAGTACAATACTATGGGACAGGTCGTCGTAAACATTCGGTAGCACGTGTTCGCCTTGTACCGGGTGAAGGACGCATTGTCATTAACAAACGTGAGATGGATGAGTACTTCGGTGTAGAAACACTGAAGATGATCGTAAGACAACCTTTGAACCTGACTGAAACACTGGGCAGCTACGATGTAATCGTACTTGCACACGGTGGCGGCATTTCCGGTCAAGCTGGCGCAATCCGTCACGGGATCTCCCGTGCATTGCTCAAAGTAGACCCTGAATATCGCGGTACGCTGAAGAAAGCCGGCTTCCTGACTCGTGACCCACGTATGAAGGAACGTAAGAAATACGGCCTCAAAGCTGCTCGTCGCGCTCCACAGTTCTCGAAACGTTAATATTCCTTTTCTTTCAAGGATTTCAAGCCTCTGGCCCTTTTGGGTCAGAGGCTTTTTATATTCTCCTGCAGCTTCCGATTTATTCCTGCCAGCGGCTTTAACCCATAATGGAAAAAAGTATTGACTTCAGCGGTGCATCGCTTATACTATTCCATATAAGAATAGTTGGAATTGACGGAACAGGCACTTTTCAGATATTAGGATGGAGGAATACAATAATGAATCTGCTTGAGAAAGAGGATCTGATTAAGGTTAAGGCTGAGGAACTGGAGAGCGCTTCACCCGAAGAAATTATCCGCTGGGCGGTAGAGACTTTTCCTAACATTACATTTGCCTGCAGCTTCGGTGCTGAAGATGTAGTGCTTGTCGATATGCTTCAGAAGGTAAGCCCGTCAACAGATGTATTCTATCTGGATACAGACTTCCATTTTAAAGAAACGTATGAGACCAGAGATGTTATGGCGGATAAATACGGATTGGAGTTTGTCCGGGTATCTCCGCAGATCTCTGTTGATGAGCAGATTAAGCAATATGGTGATAATCTCTGGAGTGTTGATCCTAATCAATGCTGCGCCATCCGCAAAGTAGAGCCGCTTACCCGGATCCTCTCCCAGTATGAAGCATGGATTACCGGTATCCGACGTGACCAGGCTCCGACCCGTGCCAACTCAAAAAAAGTGGAGTACGATTATAAATTTGGTCTGGTAAAGTTTAATCCGATTGCTGACTGGACTTCTGAGGATGTATGGAATTATATCCGTGCTAACAATGTAGTCTATAACCCGCTGCATGACCGTAACTTCCCGAGTATCGGCTGTGAGCAGTGCACCCGGGCTGTAATGCCTGGTGAAGACCCTCGTGCCGGCAGATGGTCAGGTAATGAGAAGACAGAATGCGGATTGCATAAATAATCAGGCACTCATATAAATGTTAATACACAGGAGGAGAGTACCCAGATGACGTCTATACTTCCACACGGAGGAACACTGATTCAGCGTATTGTGGAGGGAGCGCAGAGAGAAGAGCTGCTGCAGCAAGCCTCAGAGAACAAGTCGATTGCAATTAATACATGGACGATATCTGATCTCGATCTGATTGGGGTTGGAGCCTTTTCACCGCTTACCGGCTTCCTGAATGAAGCGGACTACCATTCAGTTGTGAACAATATGCGCCTTTCTGATGGCACAGTGTGGAGTATTCCTATTACTTTGGCTGTAGAAGAGGAGGTTGCTTCCGGCCTTGCGGTAGGGGATACAGTCTCTCTTATCGGTGAGGAAGATGGGGTCATCTATGGTCTGCTCGCTGTTGAGAGTATCTATAGTGTAGACCAGCAGGCCGAAGCTCAGAATGTATTCAAAACTACCGATCCCGCACATCCTGGTGTCAGCAAACTGCTGGCCCGTCCGTCTACCTATGTAGGAGGACCGATCAGAGTGCTTAACCGTCCGCAGCCGGAGAAGTTCGGAGAGTTCTATTTTGACCCTGCTGAGACCCGTAGGATCTTCGCTGAGAAGGCATGGAGAACCGTTGTAGGCTTCCAGACACGTAATCCTGTGCATCGTGCCCATGAGTATATCCAGAAGTGCGCTATGGAGGTTGTAGACGCCCTGTTCCTCAATCCTCTGGTGGGTGAGACCAAATCGGATGACGTTCCTGCCAATGTGCGGATGAAGAGCTACCTGGCGCTGCTGGAGAACTACTATCCTGCTGACCGCACCTTCCTGGGCGTATTCCCGGCAGCGATGCGTTATGCAGGTCCGAGAGAAGCAGTTTTCCATGCCATGGTCCGCAAAAATTACGGCTGCACGCATTTTATTGTCGGCCGGGATCACGCCGGGGTAGGCGACTACTATGGTACCTATGAAGCACAGGAGATTTTCTCCAACTTTACGGCAGAGGATTTGGGAATTACCCCGCTCTTTTTCGAACACAGCTTTTTCTGCGTGAAATGCGGAAATATGGCTTCCAGCAAAACCTGCCCGCATCCGGCAGATCAGCATCTGACATTATCCGGTACCAAAGTGCGCGGACTGCTCCGTGAAGGGAAATGCCCTCCTCCGGAATTCACCCGGCCTGAAGTTGCAGAGATTCTGATTGAGGGTATGTCTGAGCAGGTAAACGTCTAAATTAAAGAGCCGGTACTATTTGGCCCTCTTGTCCCATATAGATGAGTAGAATCTATAGGGACGAGGGGGTCTTTGTTATGTCTGGCCGAAAGGAAGGAAAGGTCTCGGTCTGGATTGCCTGGAGCAGTGTGAAAAAGAGTGTGCTCGGAATGCTGCTGCTGGCCGTGATGATCGGCATCATAGCCTATGATATGCCTACCGCGAAGACGCTGAATTACTGGAGCCTGCCGCTGTCCGGTAAAATAATCGCTATCGATGCCGGACACGGCGGCCCCGACGGAGGGGCGGTCAGCAAGAACGGGTTAATCGAGAAGGATATCAACCTGTCGGTCTCCTTGTATTTGCGGGACTATCTGCAGCAGGCTGGAGCAATCGTAGTTATGACCCGGGAAGGGGACTATGATCTTGCCGGAGAAGCAACAAAAGGCTATTCAAAGCGGAAAACGGAAGATCTGAAGCAGAGGGTCCGCAGTATTGAAGAGGAAGGGGCAGATCTTTTCATAAGCGTACATATGAACAGTGTGCCTTCAAACCGCTGGAGCGGCGCGCAGACCTTTTTTTACCCGAACAATGAAGGCAACAAAGCATTGGCCGGATTTATTCAGGATGAGCTGCGCACGACGCTGGAGAATACCAACCGTGTCGCCAAAACAGTAAATACAGTCTATCTGCTGAAAATGCTGAAAATGCCGGCGGCACTTGTTGAGGTGGGTTTTCTCTCGCATCCCGGGGAGTCCGTCCTGCTTGGAGATGATGTGTACCAGCGGAAGGTTGCTACGAGTATTTACCGGGGAATTCTGGCATATGCAGCGGAGCAGCCGTGAGCTGGGACTACTCATCAGTTAAAGGGTAATGCTATAATAAGACCAAAAACCGGAGCCTTACCCTTCCGGAAAGAAACAGAGGTGCTTTCCATGCAGACCAGGGAACAAATTCAGGAACTATTGCAGCCGCTTACCGACCCGGAATCCGGAAAAAGCCTTATTGATTTGCAGCTGATTCGTGACATTATGATTAAAGAAGACAGAATATCCTTATCGATTGTCTGTCTTGAAGAAGACGAAGCAAGCCGGATGGAGCTGGAGCAGCAGGTGCGTGATCTGCTGACCGGAGGAGGAGTACAGAACATTCATATCAGGCTGCGTGATGCAACTGATTATGAGCGTTCTCTTCTGCGCGGAGAGAGCACACCGGACAAGCAGGAGCAAGAGCAGGGTACGGCACTGAAGGGACACGCAGCAGGCCTTGAGGACCATGAGCTGCTGGATGAGAACTCGGGTGTGAAGTTCATTGCAGTGGCCAGCGGCAAGGGGGGAGTCGGCAAGTCGACCGTAACCGTCAATCTTGCAGTAGCTTTGGCGCGCAAGGGCAAGAAGGTAGGGCTGATTGATGCCGATATCTACGGCTTCAGCATTCCGGATATGATGGGGATAGAAGAAGGTCCGGTTGTAGAGGACGGAACCATTATTCCGGTGGAACGTTTTGGAGTAAAAGTAATGTCGATGGGCTTTTTCATACGTGAGAATAGTCCGGTTATCTGGAGAGGGCCGATGCTGGGCAAAATGCTCCGCCAGTTCTTCAGCGATGTAGGCTGGGGCGAGCTTGATTATATGCTGCTTGATCTTCCGCCCGGTACAGGCGATGTGGCGCTGGACGTGCACCAGATGCTTCCGCACAGCAAAGAGATTATTGTGACTACCCCGCATGCCACAGCAGCCTTTGTAGCGGCCAGAGCGGGTTCTATGGCGCTTCAGACTGATCACGAGGTACTGGGCGTCATCGAGAACATGGCTTATTATGAATGCTCCTCCTGCGGGCAGAAGGAGTATATCTTCGGACGCGGCGGCGGAGCCAGGCTGGCAGAGACGCTTCATGCGGAGCTGCTGGCCCAGATACCGCTTGGCGCACCGGACAACCATATTTCAGAGCCGGACTTTTCACCTTCCGTATACAAAGCGGAGACTAAGACGGCACAGCTGTTTGCGGAGGTTGCAGACAGACTGATTGCCAAATACGAACAATAAGCACTACGCAAGAACCTAAAAAAGAGGCTTATCCGCAATATAGGGATAAGCCTCTTTTGATTAAGAGCCGGAATCGTCTCCGCCCTCCTGCTTCGAGCTGTCCCCGCCGCTCTCCTGAGCGCCGCCGGACCCGCCCTCCTTCTCCTCACCCTTTTTCTGAACCTTAGGCTGGAGCTCGTCCTGGACAACTGTTTTAAGCAATCCCAGCACTTCCATACGGAAGAGCGGGTTTTGCATCGCTTCCTGCATAATGGTCATGGACTGCTTGCGGTAATCGGAAGTCTTGGTAAGATCCAGGAACATTTTCATCATTTCAGGCGACTTCATAATTTCTTCGATCGATTTCTGATAAGTCGGATCCTTGATCAGCTGCAGGTGCAGCTCTTTGCTCTGGCTGTTGATGGCTTTGGCGAATTCGCCCGCAAAGGTCGGATCAGTCATAATTTTTTCGATTTCCTTCTGGTACTCGGGGGCAGTGATGGTATCTTTAACCGCAATCCGGATCTGTTCCGTTGTCTGCAGCGGCATCATTTTCATGCTTAGCCCGCTAACGCTGCTGCCTTCAGAACCGGAGCCGGTGGTCAAAGCTTCCTCGACCGCCTTTTTACCTTCATCGCTTTTTAATATATCAACAACCATCGTCTTCATTTCCTTATATCCCATCTGGCTGGAAGAACTGCTCTGTTCTCCTCCGCAGGCTGTTAAGCTGAGTACCAGGCTTAGTGCCAGGCCTCCAGACAACAAACTCCTCCACTTCATTGGCGCTGCCCTCCTTTATAGGAATCCTGAGGGTAGTATGCCGCACGGGGTCACAGGTTATAACGCAGACATGATGGTTTTTTGACGGCAGGCTTGGTAAAATAAATCTGACACAGGGGAGGTGGAGTGGCTGAGTATAAGGAAATGGTATCACCTGTTCTGGACCACACTTCTGATAGGCGCTGCCGCGGCCGGCTTGACCGGACTTGTACTGCAGACCGTTAATGGCGGTATAAGCTTCAAAAGCGCGGCAGATCTGCTTCTGTACCTTCTTATACTGCTTGGTTCCGGAATGCTTGTGAGCGTTTACGCACAGCTGGGTTTTTTTGCTTACCTGATCCTCAATTACATGGGGAACGGCGTATTTTCCCGCAAAACGTGGCAGTATATACAGCTGGTACTGGCTGCGGTGGCCCTGCTTGAGCTGGTTTTCCTGAGGGCCTTTCTCGGAGGAGAAAGAGCCGGCGGAGCTGACCTGGTCCTGGGGAGTGGAATTCTGATTGCAGCTGCGGCCGTATCGTATTTCAAAGTACGCAGCACAAAAGCTGCCGCAGCGATTCCGACTTTTTTCTTCATGACTGCCATTACCATTGTGGAGACGATAGGTGTGCTTCAGATCGGTGTAGATAATGCCACTGTGTTTATTGTTCTTCCGCTGATTGCCTGCAATGCGTTCCAGATTTTACGGCTGCACCATATTCTTAAACCGCAGCCGTCATTTCAGTAATCCATACCAAAACCCCAGTGCTCTAAGAAAGAGACCGGGGTTTTCTTGTTCATTCCAGCGCGATTAAAATGAAATCAGAAAGGTTAATCTTAAAGAACAGCTTACACAAAATAAGCAACGATTGTACCGCCGGAAGTCAATGAAATCAGTTAAGCAAGGAGGGGCATATATGAACATCAAGCGTTATATGATAAAAGACACAAGTGAAAACAACATTCTGAGCCAGCTCGATCCGTCAGAACGCGGTGACTTTGACTCCAAAGAAAAAGCTGCAGCCAAAATGGAGAAGCTGAAGGAGCGCCTTGCCGAGCTGCAGGATATCCTATTCGCCCAAAAGAAGCATTCACTGCTGGTTATTCTGCAGGGCATGGATTCAAGCGGAAAGGATGGAACAGTGAAGCATATCTTTTCCGGCATTAACCCCCAGGGATTTATTGTTACCAGCTTCAAAAAGCCGTCTCTTGAGGAGGAGGCACATGATTTTCTGTGGAGAGTGCATATGAAGACCCCGCCCAAGGGTTATATCGCTGCCTTCAACCGCTCCCATTATGAAGATGTCCTTGTACCCCGGGTACACGGCAGTCTCAAGAAGAAAGACATGAAACGGCGATTCCGCTACATCCGCCAGTTTGAGGATATGCTGGTGGAAGAGGGCACGACAGTAATCAAGCTGTTCCTGCATATCTCGAAGGAGAAGCAGCTGGAGAAAATCCAGGAGCGGCTTCATGATCCGACTAAGCACTGGAAGTTTGACGCCAGTGATCTGCAGGAGCGGGAATACTGGGACGATTATCAAAAGGCTTATGAGGATGTTTTCCGGGAAACCGGCACTGAGCAGGCACCCTGGTACTGGATTCCGGCTAATCACCGCTGGTACCGCAACTATCTGGCATTGTCCATTGTAGTTCAAACACTGGAGAGTCTCGACCTCAGCTATCCAAAACTGGATACGCCTACGCCTGAGATATCAGAACTCATATCCCCGCGCCACTAAAGGGAGAAGCCAGACAATGCGGTACGGATGAATGATACGATAAAGCTACATTCCGGCGGCGTCTTCGAGTCCCTGATTCAGTGAAGCGGAATCACGGACTTCTGTGCCTTCGGCGCTGCTCTGGCTGATCAGCTCAGATACAGTGACGAATTCATATCCCTGGCTGCGGAGGTTATCAATGATCTGCGGTAGAGCCTCATGGGTCTGCTTACAGGAGTCACTGGCATGCAGGAGGATAATATCCCCCGGATGAGCCTTGCTCGTAACCCGGTTGACGATATTGTCTACACCGATGTTTTTCCAGTCCAAAGAATCTGTATCCCATTGGATGACCTTGTAGCCCAGATCGGTGGCGACCTGAAGCACCCTTTTATCAAAATCACCATTCGGCATACGGATCAGGTTAGGCTCTTTGCCTGTTAATTCAGTCAATACAGTGTGGGCAGTTGAAATTTGTGTGCGGATTTCCTCATTGCTGAGGGTGCTGTAATTAACATGCTTATGCCCGTGACTTCCGATTTCAAAGCCTGAATCCTTAATGCTGGTGACGATTTCCGGATGCGTTTTGCTCCACGGTGAGGAGAGGAAGAAGGTGGCCTTGTCTACCTTTTTATCCTCCAGCACCTTCAGGATCGGTTCAGGCCGCTTTTCACCCCAGCTAATGTCGAAGGTTAAAGCGATCAGCTTCTTTTGCGTTGGCACACTGTAAATGGCAGACGGGGCTTGGGCATCAGAGAATACGGTAATGTTACCCCTTTCCACGTATACAACACCAGCGGCCAGAAGCGCAGCGGCAAAGATGTAAATGAACCGTTTTATCTTTTTGCCGCTGAATACATAAAAAGAATTCATACTAGCAGCGCTCCTCTCCCATACGAAATGGCTTGTTTGTTCTAAATGTATGCTCGTACCTAACGCTTATGACCTCAACCGGACTAGAAATCTCTTTCACAGCTTGTACTACATAATACAGGGGGCCTTTATGTTTGCGTTTACAAGGTTTATCAAAGATCTGGGAGCAATCCGTAAGGCGCTGCTTCTGGCGCTAATACTCTTTCTGGCAGGAGGAGTGCTCGGCTGGATCGGCACCGACAGTCTGCAAAGGCTGCTAGCACAGCAGCTTGAAGGGTTAAGCAGCATCAGCGGAAAGCTTATGGATTCGGACAATCCGGAATGGAGCTTCTTCACCTTTATTTTTTTGAACAATAGCATTAAAAGTGTAGCAGTTATCTTTTTGGGTGCGCTGTTTGGTATCATACCTGCGTTCTTTTTATTGATAAACGGTGCAGTTATCGGCTATCTGATTCATTTATCAGCCCAGCAGGGAGTAGATTTGTTCGACCTTATAGTAAAAGGGCTGCTTCCACACGGGATCATTGAAATTCCGGCTATTATTATCGCTTGCGCATTCGGGCTTCATTTTGGCGGCAGGGTTGTAAAGAGTATGATCGGAAGAATCCGGGACAACAGCTGGCCTGAATTTATGCGGCAGACATTGACGGCTTCAGTCTGGATTGTGCTCCTGCTCCTGCTTGCCGCAATTATCGAGAGTACAATTACATTAGCGCTTTTATCATAAAATTTCTAAAAATTGAGCATACCATTAAGGCCATTAAGATATGGAGATTCTTTACATCAGACAACTCACTCGAGTATATGCGGACTATAAAGATAATTTTAGCAATTATGGTTATAGTTCCTATGCTCCGGTTAATCTAGTGTAAGCGGGTATACGCGCAGGATCTCCATCAATGGACTAACTTCTAACACACAAACAGCAGCGCTTAAGGTTTCGAAACTTAAAATATGATGAAGGAGGCCAAGCATATGTTGGGGATGTTGTTCAATGAAAAGGAATGTAAGGAGCTGGATTATGTTCTGCGAAAAGAGCTCGACGAAATGCTTCTTGATTTAAGCGATCAGCGCTTGGACCAAAATATCAGGCATGCAATTGCTAACCGATATAAAACCGTTTTCCGTATGTACGCACGGTTTGCTCCGCAAAAGGAGTTGTCCAAATACGCATGGGGCGGCCGGTCGTCCCAGTTCAAGCATTAAAGTATTGAGCTGCTGCCTATAAATATGTGTGCTTGGCCAATAATTTTTTAAAAAGGGTTGACTTAATAGGAGCGTGCGTGATAAATTATATCTCGCGCTCCTTTTGATTTTAAAAGAGAGTATGCACGGCAAGGAAAAACGAAAAAAACTTTTTTCAAAAAAACACTTGCCAAAACGAACAACGCTGTGATATATTATAAAAGTCGCCGCTGACAAAGACGACGACAAAGAAAAGCACTGAATTGGTCTTTGAAAACTGAACAACGAGTGAGTGGAAATCACCTCGGTGATTTCAAAAGTAGAGAATGCAAATTCTCGTCAGATGTTTCAAAATGAGCAATCGCTCTTTCTAAATACCAATTTGGAGAGTTTGATCCTGGCTCAGGACGAACGCTGGCGGCGTGCCTAATACATGCAAGTCGAGCGGAGTTTATCCTTCAGGGTAAGCTTAGCGGCGGACGGGTGAGTAACACGTAGGCAACCTGCCCCTTAACCTGGGATAACTACCGGAAACGGTAGCTAATACCGGATAATTTCTTTTTTCTCCTGAAGAGAGAATGAAAGGCGGAGCAATCTGTCATTAAGGGATGGGCCTGCGGCGCATTAGCTAGTTGGTGGGGTAACGGCTCACCAAGGCGACGATGCGTAGCCGACCTGAGAGGGTGAACGGCCACACTGGGACTGAGACACGGCCCAGACTCCTACGGGAGGCAGCAGTAGGGAATCTTCCGCAATGGGCGAAAGCCTGACGGAGCAACGCCGCGTGAGTGATGAAGGTTTTCGGATCGTAAAGCTCTGTTGCCAGGGAAGAACGTCCGGTAGAGTAACTGCTACCGGAGTGACGGTACCTGAGAAGAAAGCCCCGGCTAACTACGTGCCAGCAGCCGCGGTAATACGTAGGGGGCAAGCGTTGTCCGGAATTATTGGGCGTAAAGCGCGCGCAGGCGGCTATTTAAGTCTGGTGTTTAAACCTTGGGCTCAACCTGAGGTCGCACTGGAAACTGGGTGGCTTGAGTACAGAAGAGGAAAGTGGAATTCCACGTGTAGCGGTGAAATGCGTAGAGATGTGGAGGAACACCAGTGGCGAAGGCGACTTTCTGGGCTGTAACTGACGCTGAGGCGCGAAAGCGTGGGGAGCAAACAGGATTAGATACCCTGGTAGTCCACGCCGTAAACGATGAGTGCTAGGTGTTAGGGGTTTCGATACCCTTGGTGCCGAAGTTAACACAGTAAGCACTCCGCCTGGGGAGTACGGTCGCAAGACTGAAACTCAAAGGAATTGACGGGGACCCGCACAAGCAGTGGAGTATGTGGTTTAATTCGAAGCAACGCGAAGAACCTTACCAGGTCTTGACATCCCGATGAAAGCATTAGAGATAGTGCCCCTCTTCGGAGCATCGGAGACAGGTGGTGCATGGTTGTCGTCAGCTCGTGTCGTGAGATGTTGGGTTAAGTCCCGCAACGAGCGCAACCCTTGACTTTAGTTGCCAGCAGGTTAAGCTGGGCACTCTAGAGTGACTGCCGGTGACAAACCGGAGGAAGGTGGGGATGACGTCAAATCATCATGCCCCTTATGACCTGGGCTACACACGTACTACAATGGCCAGTACAACGGGAAGCGAAGCCGCGAGGTGGAGCCAATCCCAGCAAAGCTGGTCTCAGTTCGGATTGCAGGCTGCAACTCGCCTGCATGAAGTCGGAATTGCTAGTAATCGCGGATCAGCATGCCGCGGTGAATACGTTCCCGGGTCTTGTACACACCGCCCGTCACACCACGAGAGTTTACAACACCCGAAGTCGGTGGGGTAACCCGCAAGGGAGCCAGCCGCCGAAGGTGGGGTAGATGATTGGGGTGAAGTCGTAACAAGGTAGCCGTATCGGAAGGTGCGGCTGGATCACCTCCTTTCTATGGAGAATCGTTCTCTGCAATGAGAACATTCAAATCGGAAGTTTAACTTCAATTAGAACCTTCGGGTTCGAACACTCACTCGTGTTCAGTTTTGAAAGGTCAATCCTTTCATAACCGTTTGGTGGCGATAGCGGAGGGGTTCCACACGTACCCATCCCGAACACGACCGTTAAGTCCTCCAGCGCCAATGGTACTTGGACCGAAGGGTCCTGGGAGAGTAGGACGCTGCCAAGCGGACAACCATTCTATGGTTGAAACCATGTTATGTTATATGGGCTTTTAGCTCAGTTGGTTAGAGCGCACCTCTGATAAGGGTGAGGTCGGTGGTTCGAGTCCACCAAGGCCCACCATATAACATTTACAACTCTATACTTTATGGGGCCATAGCTCAGCTGGGAGAGCGCCTGCCTTGCAAGCAGGAGGTCAGCGGTTCGATCCCGCTTGGCTCCACCATAATTGATTTACTTGAATAATGTAATATCTTGATCCTTGAAAACTGGATACCGAAACGAATTTGCGTTTTAGAACATTCCTTTAAGCTGAACTTGTGTAAACAAGTTTAAAATTAATGGCGATGCTAACGATGATCTGAATGGAAATAAAGGCTTTGGAGTGATTCAATGTCCGATATTTTCCTGAAGGAAAAATCGAGGTTAAGCTAATAAGAGCACACGGAGGATGCCTAGGCGCCAGGAGCCGACGAAGGACGTGGCGAACAACGAAACTGCCTCGGGGAGCTGTAAGCAAGCTTTGATCCGGGGGTGTCCGAATGGGGAAACCCAGCTGTGGTAATTCGCAGTTACTCGTATCTGAATACATAGGATGCGTAGAGGCAGACCAGGGGAACTGAAACATCTAAGTACCCTGAGGAAGAGAAAACAATAGTGATTCCGTCAGTAGCGGCGAGCGAACGCGGAACAGCCTAAACCAAGGAGCTTGCTCCTTGGGGTTGTGGGACGTCTCACATGGAGTTACAAAGGAATATGGTAGGCGAAGAGGTCTGGAAAGGCCCGCGATAGAGGTAAAAGCCCTGTAGCCTAAACTGTGTTCTCTCCGAGACGGATCCCGAGTAGTGCGGGGCACGTGAAACCCCGTATGAATCCGGCAGGACCATCTGTCAAGGCTAAATACTACCTGGCGACCGATAGTGAAACAGTACCGTGAGGGAAAGGTGAAAAGCACCCCGGAAGGGGAGTGAAATAGAACCTGAAACCGTGTGCTTACAAAAAGTCAGAGCCCGATCTATGGGTGATGGCGTGCCTTTTGTAGAATGAACCGGCGAGTTACGTTTAACATGCAAGGTTAAGGTGAGAAGCCGGAGCCGCAGCGAAAGCGAGTCTGAATAGGGCGATTTAGTATGTGGACGTAGACCCGAAACCGTGTGATCTACCCCTGTCCAGGGTGAAGGTGCGGTAACACGCACTGGAGGCCCGAACCCACGTACGTTGAAAAGTGCGGGGATGAGGTGGGGGTAGCGGAGAAATTCCAATCGAACTCGGAGATAGCTGGTTCTCCCCGAAATAGCTTTAGGGCTAGCCTCGGTGAATGGAGTGATGGAGGTAGAGCACTGATTGGGTGCGGGGCCCGCAAGGGTTACCAAGCTCAGTCAAACTCCGAATGCCATTAACTTCTTGCCGGGAGTCAGACAGTGAGTGCTAAGATCCATTGTCAAAAGGGAAACAGCCCAGACCATCAGCTAAGGTCCCCAAGTGTGTGTTAAGTGGGAAAGGATGTGGAGTTGCACAGACAACCAGGATGTTGGCTTAGAAGCAGCCACCATTTAAAGAGTGCGTAATAGCTCACTGGTCGAGTGACTCTGCGCCGAAAATGTAACGGGGCTAAACACACCACCGAAGCTATGGCTAGATACGTATGTATCTGGGGTAGGGGAGCGTTGTATGTGGGTTGAAGGTGTACCGTAAGGAGCGCTGGACAGCATACAAGTGAGAATGCCGGTATGAGTAACGAAAAGATCAGTGAGAATCTGATCCGCCGAAAGCCCAAGGTTTCCTGAGGAAGGCTCGTCCGCTCAGGGTAAGTCGGGACCTAAGGCGAGGCCGATAGGCGTAGTCGAAGGACAACAGTTTGAAATTACTGTACCACCGTAATCCGCTATGAGCGATGGGGTGACGCAGGAGGGTAGTGACGCGGACTGATGGATGTCCGTCTAAGCAGTGAGGCTGGTGTGTAGGCAAATCCGCACACTGTTAAGGCCAGGCTGTGATGGGGAGCGAAAATTGTAGTAGCGAAGGTCATGATCTCACACTGCCAAGAAAAGCCTCTAGCCAGGAGAAGGTGCCCGTACCGCAAACCGACACAGGTAGGCGAGAAGAGAATTCTAAGGCGCGCGGAAGAACTCTCGTTAAGGAACTCGGCAAAATGACCCCGTAACTTCGGGAGAAGGGGTGCCTCGGTAGGGTGAATAGCCCGAGGGGGCCGCAGTGAAAAGGCCCAAGCGACTGTTTAGCAAAAACACAGGTCTGTGCGAAGCCGCAAGGCGAAGTATACGGGCTGACGCCTGCCCGGTGCTGGAAGGTTAAGGGGAGTGGTTAGGAGCAATCCGAAGCTATGAACCGAAGCCCCAGTAAACGGCGGCCGTAACTATAACGGTCCTAAGGTAGCGAAATTCCTTGTCAGGTAAATTCTGACCCGCACGAATGGCGTAACGACTTGGGCGCTGTCTCAACGAGAGATCCGGTGAAATTTTAATACCTGTGAAGATGCAGGTTACCCGCGACAAGACGGAAAGACCCCATGGAGCTTTACTGCAGCTTGATATTGAATTTGGGTACGATCTGTACAGGATAGGTGGGAGCCGTAGAAACAGGAGCGCAAGCTTCTGTGGAGGCGCCGTTGGGATACCACCCTGATCGTATCTAGGTTCTAACCTGGTGCCCTTAACGGGTACGGGGACCGTGTCAGGCGGGCAGTTTGACTGGGGCGGTCGCCTCCTAAAGAGTAACGGAGGCGTTCAAAGGTTCCCTCAGAATGGTTGGAAATCATTCGAAGAGTGCAAAGGCATAAGGGAGCTTGACTGCGAGACCAACAAGTCGAGCAGGGACGAAAGTCGGACTTAGTGATCCGGTGGTACCGCATGGAAGGGCCATCGCTCAACGGATAAAAGCTACCCTGGGGATAACAGGCTTATCTCCCCCAAGAGTCCACATCGACGGGGAGGTTTGGCACCTCGATGTCGGCTCATCGCATCCTGGGGCTGAAGTAGGTCCCAAGGGTTGGGCTGTTCGCCCATTAAAGCGGTACGCGAGCTGGGTTCAGAACGTCGTGAGACAGTTCGGTCCCTATCTGTCGTGGGCGCAGGAAATTTGAGAGGAGCTGTCCTTAGTACGAGAGGACCGGGATGGACGTACCGCTGGTGCACCAGTTGTTCCGCCAGGAGCATGGCTGGGTAGCTACGTACGGACGGGATAAGCGCTGAAAGCATCTAAGCGTGAAGCCCCCCTCAAGATGAGATTTCCCAATTAGTAAGACCCCTTGGAGACGACGAGGTAGATAGGTTGGAGGTGGAAGTGCAGTAATGCATGGAGCTGACCAATACTAATCGGTCGAGGGCTTATCCAATATTAATTCGCAGATTCGTTTCGGATTCAGTTTTCAGGAATTAAGTTCCTGAAGCATTTACGCTGTAAATGCCCGTTTGGTGGCGATGGCGGAGGGGTTCCACGCGTACCCATCCCGAACACGACCGTTAAGTCCTCCAGCGCCAATGGTACTTGGACCGAAGGGTCCTGGGAGAGTAGGACGCTGCCAAGCGGATAATATTCCCTGATAGCTCAGTTGGTAGAGCACTCGACTGTTAATCGAGTTGTCACAGGTTCGAGTCCTGTTCGGGGAGCCATGCTCTCATAGCTCAGCAGGTAGAGTGCTTCCATGGTAAGGAAGAGGTCACCGGTTCGAATCCGGTTGAGAGCTCCACAAATTTTTTAGGCCCGTTGGTCAAGGGGTTAAGACACCTCCCTTTCACGGAGGTAACAGGGGTTCGAATCCCCTACGGGTCACCACTTATTTAGCTTTAATGCTTTTGGTTATACATATGGAGGCTTAGCTCAGCTGGGAGAGCATCTGCCTTACAAGCAGAGGGTCGGGGGTTCGATCCCCTCAGCCTCCACCATAAATCGTTTTTTATTGAAGCGAACGTGGTAGATATGTTACATTATAGGGGATTCGCCAAGTGGTAAGGCAACGGACTCTGACTCCGTCATCATAGGTTCGAATCCTATATCCCCTGCCAATTGCGAGCCATTAGCTCAGTTGGTAGAGCACCTGACTTTTAATCAGGGTGTCGAAGGTTCGAGTCCTTCATGGCTCACTTTGATTATAAAGTTCCTTGCGCGTGTGGCGGAATGGCAGACGCACCAGACTTAGGATCTGGCGTCGTAAGACGTGGGGGTTCAAGTCCCTTCACGCGCACCACTTAATATGCGGACGTGGCTCAGCGGTAGAGCATCGCCTTGCCAAGGCGAGGGTCGCGGGTTCGATTCCCGTCGTCCGCTCCATAATTTTGCGCCCTTAGCTCAGCTGGATAGAGCGTTTGACTACGAATCAAAAGGTCGGGAGTTCGAATCTCTCAGGGCGCGCCATTTTCGGGATGTAGCTCAGCTTGGTAGAGCACCTGGTTTGGGACCAGGGGGTCGCATGTTCAAATCGTGTCATCCCGATTTTCACCTTTGCGGGTGTAGTTCAATGGTAGAACTTTAGCCTTCCAAGCTAATAGCGTGGGTTCGATTCCCATCACCCGCTCCATAATTTTATATTGTTTCGGGATGTAGCTCAGCTTGGTAGAGCACCTGGTTTGGGACCAGGGGGTCGCATGTTCAAATCGTGTCATCCCGATACTTCAGCTTAGGCTGACAGAAACTCTTACTTCGGTAGGAGTTTTTTTGTATGCTCATATATTTACCTTTTAAGAGAAAAGAAAAGATGGGAATACACGTTCCTAATAGTCCTCTAAAAAAAAGCGAACCTCGGGGGGAATACCGATTCGCAGATAATAGCTGTTCAAGGCTTCGTCCTGATCAGGCAAGGCACCTGCTGAAAGAAGCTTTACAGCAAACAGATTAGCCTGGCGTTCCAGCTTCCCTGGGCTGAAAAAGGAATGCTCCTCCAGAAAAAAACGGTTAATGCCTTTATGAAGACGGTCATGCCCCAGCTCATGCGCACAAACAAACCGCTGCCACTCCGCAGGAAGCCCGTTATGAATGACGATAAATCTTCTTCTCAGCTTACGGTAATATAATCCCTTTGTGCCCGTCCCCAGATCCATAAACCGGATATGTATGCCCATAGCATCGGCCAGCTCGAACGGGTTATTGGTCTTATATTTTGTAATCAGATTATTAATTAGCTCATTCATATTGTTCACCCGCAGCATGTAAAAGTAAGTTTATTATTCCTGACTAGTTATTCGTAACCGAATGATCCGTATTGTCTGAAGGGGGGCTGTTTTTCTTCCGCTTATTCATCTGCTTGGCTTCCCAGAACAGTCCGGTCAGCACATCCTTGATCCGCTGTTTATCCTCTTTGTTCAGCGGAATCCCGTCGAACATCAGCTCCCCGTCATCCTCCAGCATTTTACGAAAATCCCGTTTATCCTTATTTGTTGCCCATCCTGGAACAGGACTCTCTGTGAGGTTGTTATCTTGCTCCGGTAAATAGCCGGCATAGCCCATTAGCTGATCATAGGATACTCCTGTTGCCTCAGCAATCTTACGAAGTGTCACCGGCTTAGGCACACCCCGCAGCCCATTCTCGATCCTTGAGATCTGTGAACCGCTTATACCGGCCAAGGAGGCCAGCTGATTAATGCTTAATCCTCTCGCCTCCCGGATTTGCTTCAGGTATTCTCCGAAAGTATCAGTCATCGTAACCCACTCCTTATCGTCTAAATACACAAGCTCGTTGCTAATAATATAAACTATTGTTGCCAAAAGGTAAATACTAATGTCTAATTAATTGCCAAAGAGCAAGATAAATAGAGATTGGCTTATTCTATTACCTGAATATGAACGAAAACGGGATTTTACGTTGGAATGCGAAGATGGTATATTATAGAAAAATACGAACAAAATACGAACAAGAAGAATTTTAGCATACTTTCCGGAAAATTGCTGCCGCTAATTGAAAAATCATTTTACCATCAAAGGAGTGCATACAATAATGAACCTTTCAACGCTACCTGAGCTGGACCGCCGCCGGACACAGATGACTATAGAAAATATGCTGGAGAGGTACCGTATTTTTAAAACGGTAACTTTTGAAGCGAAGGAAGCAGGTTCTACTTACTCTAATACAGAGAAGTTCCACGGCCCGACACATAGGACTACTGACCAGACCGCCCCGATTGCTGCACACAACGTTGATGTGCCCGCTGCCAGAAGAGCCTACTGTACTGCATTGGAGAGTGTGGTGGACAGGCTGGAGCCTAGAGAGCAGCAGCTTGTACATGAACGTTATATGAGAAGAGACGGGGTTTACGACTACACTATATATAACCATGTGTTCGATCCTCCGGTCAGTAAGGACACCTACGTGAAGATCCGCTCCAAAGCTTTTTATAAAATGGCACTTGCATTAGCGGACCTGGAGCTGCTGTCATTAGGAGCATTGCTGAAGTGCGGGACAGCTGTTAACAGCGGGCAAGCGGAGAGTATAGAGTGACCAGCGGATATACTTAATAGAAACTGATCAAATAAAAGCTGAAGATCATGCCGTCTGCTTTTAGCCTCCCTTTAACCTCCCGGCCTCAGCTCAAAGTCATCCTGAAATCAGGTGTAATATCGGCTTCACGTGAAAGGAAGGGGAGTATGATTATAACATGGCCTATGCGGCAAAAGGATGAAGGCACATTTAATCAGCTGCTGCATACAGCCGCTAGTACCCATTGTATTTCAGAGGACAGAAGAAAGGAGCGGGATAATGAATAGTAACGATATTGCAAACCTCGAAAAGCTGCTGCCGCTTGCGGACAAGTATGGACTGGCCTATATAGCAGCTTTGGTGCTGCTGGTGATTGTTCTGGTGCTGCTCAGGTCGATTGTAAAGGGGAATCTGGTGCCTAGAGAGCTGCTGGAGCGTGCTGAGGAGGAGAGGGACCGGCTGCAGAGCATACTGGACAAAGAACGCTCTGATTTTATGACGCCGACCTTGGAGGTACTGCAACGGTTGAAGGCTGACCACAAGGCGGGAGAGGGGAACGGGGAGAGCAGGGGCAGCTAACTTGCCGGGTATGCATATTAGCGTCTATACCCCTGTACCGGCCTCGCGGCAGGTGTAATCGGGTTGTCGGATGGGCCTGCCCGCCTGAGCGGGCCTTCGATATATAACAGAATATTTTCGGCAACCCCAATTTCCATTCTTCCGCAATCCGTGTATAATGCAATCAATACCTACATGCCGTGTAAAGCTTGCACATAAATACGTATTAAGCCAGCCATTCTAATAAAATAGGCTACATTACTATTTTGTGACTGTATAAAGAATGAATTTGGTGTATAATCGTAATTACTGCAGCGCTTTACAGCGTAATAAGTTGGAGATTTCCGATGGGTTTTACTGTATGATATGAGGAAAGCTTCGAATAGACAATGTTAGGACATTGATCCGGAAGAGGATGGAGGGAGCAGCATGACCGAACTTACGACAGCTGTCAGCAAAAGCAATTCCAATAACTTGCTGCGGCGTGACGTACGGTTCCTGGGGAACATCTTGGGCGAAGTCTTGGTACATCAAGGCGGTAACGAACTACTGGAGGTCGTGGAGAAGATCCGCGAAACCAGTAAATCGCTGCGCTCATTATTTTTGCCTGAACTGCACAATGAATTTAAAGAGCTGATTAGTTCACTGGATCCTGAGAATCGCCACCAGGTGATACGGGCGTTCGCCATTTATTTTCAATTGGTGAATATTGCTGAGCAGAACCACCGGATTCGCCGTAAGCGCGATTATGAACGCTCAGCCGGGGATACAGTACAGCCGGGATCTATCGAAAGTGCGATTCAGGAGCTCCGTGAACGGGATTTCTCCCAAGAGGATGTTCATGATATTATGAATAACCTGTCCTTGGAGCTGGTCATGACCGCTCATCCTACGGAAGCAATGCGGAGGGCCATTCTTGATATTCACAAACGGATCTCCGATGATGTGATGGGTCTCGACAATCCGACGCTGACCTTCCGCGAACGTGAACAGCTCCGCGAGAAGCTGCTGAACGAAGTGATTACCCTTTGGCAGACGGATGAATTGCGTGACCGCAAGCCGACAGTGCTTGATGAAGTACGCAACGGGATGTATTACTTCCATGAGACGATTTTCCAGGTACTGCCGGATGTGTATCAAGAGCTTGAACGATGTCTAAGTAAATACTATCCGGGGCAGAATTGGCACGTGCCGACTTATCTGCGTTTTGGATCATGGATCGGCGGCGACCGTGACGGTAATCCGTCTGTAACCGCGGCTGTGACTATGCAGACACTGCGCCTTCAGCGTAAGCTCGCTATTCGTGAATATCAGCGCATTATGCGTGAACTGATGCAGTATCTGAGCTTTAGTACAAGCATCGTTAGTGTTACGGATGAGCTGCTGGATTCGATCGAGCAGGACCGAGGGATCATTAAGCTGAACCGTGTTGACGCCTGGCGTAATGACAATGAGCCTTACCGGATTAAGCTGAGCTACATGATTTCCAAGACACAGAACGTGCTGGACGATGAGCGAAAAGGAACGCCGGAGCGCTACGCGACTCCGCAGCAATTCATAGATGATCTGAACGTAATTGACCGCAGCCTGCGGCATCACTTTGCCGACTACGTGGCAGATACCTACATTAAGAAGCTGATCCGTCAGGTAGAGCTGTTCGGCTTCCATACAGCTGCGCTGGATGTCCGTCAGCACAGCCAGGAGCATGAGAACGCAATGGCTGAGATTTTGGCTAAGATGAACATCACTCAGGATTACGCTAAAATGCCGGAAGATCAGAAGGTAACGCTTCTTGAGTCCATTCTGAACGATCCGCGGCCGCTGACTTCCCCGTACCAGTCCTACAGTGAGAGTACTGAGGAATGCCTTGCGGTATACCGTACGGTGTATCTGGCACAGGAGGAATACGGCAAGCAGTGTATCACCAGCTATCTGATCAGTATGGCGGAAGCGGCGAGTGACATTCTTGAAGTTATGGTATTCTCCAAAGAAGTAGGCTTGTTCCGTAAGGATAATGATGGAACAGTAGTCTGCACCTTGCAGGCGGTCCCGCTGTTTGAAACCATTGATGACCTGCATAACGCTCCGCAGATTATGAAGACACTGCTCAGCATGCCGATCTACCGTGAGGCGGTACGGGCAATGAACGATCTGCAGGAAATTATGCTCGGCTATTCCGACAGCAACAAAGACGGCGGCGTGGTGACTGCGAACTGGGAGCTGCGTGTTGCCCTTAAGCAGATTACAGCTACTGCCGATGAATTCGGCATCAAGCTTAAGTTCTTCCACGGACGCGGCGGAGCGCTTGGACGCGGCGGTATGCCGCTGAACCGCAGCATTCTGGCCCAGCCGGCTTCGACCATCGGCGGCGGAATCAAGATTACCGAGCAGGGCGAGGTTATCTCCTCCCGGTATTCGATGCAGGGAATCGCATACCGCAGTCTGGAGCAGGCTACCTCTGCGCTGGTGACAGCGGCTATTCATGCGAGAACGCCTCAGGCTGACCTGTATGAAGCAAAATGGGATGAAATAGTAGCCCGTATTTCCGAGGTGTCCTTAACCAAATATCAGGACCTGATCTTCCGTGATCCGGACTTCCTGTCCTTCTTCAAAGAATCAACCCCGCTGCCTGAGGTGGGCGAGCTGAACATCGGCTCACGTCCATCCAAGCGGAAGAACAGCGACCGCTTTGAGGATCTGCGTGCGATTCCATGGGTATTCGCTTGGACGCAGAGCCGATATCTGCTGCCGGCCTGGTATGCTGCCGGAACAGGACTGCAGAGCTTCTATGAAGGCAAGGAAGAGAATATGAAGATCATGCAGACCATGTATGCCGACTTCTCGTTCTTTACGACGCTGATTGATACACTGCAGATGGCGATTGCGAAGGCAGATCTGGTTATTGCCAAGGAGTATGCCTCCATGGGCAAAAACGACGAAGCCCGCCAGCGGATCTTCGGCCAGATTCAGGCGGAATTCAAGCTGACCTCTGAGCTGATTCTCAAGATCACCGGCCAGCATGAAATTCTGGATAATGTCCCAGTTATTCAGGAATCGATTCGTCTGCGCAACCCTTACGTTGATCCGCTCAGCTATCTGCAGGTACAGCTTCTGTCAGAGCTCAGAGTATTGCGTGATGCTGAGGGCGATGACGCCGAACTGCTGCGTGAGGTACTGCTTACTATTAACGGCATTGCTGCAGGCCTGCGGAATACGGGCTGATGCCCGGAGACTCGCCTGGTTTATGAAGGTTAGCGCAAACGGAGATTTGTTGCACTTTGTGCAGCAGATCTCCGTTTTTTTTTCGTTATGCTTTTAAGGCACTAATACAGCTAAACGGCTATGTCCATGAAAGTGCCGGATAGATATACCGAGTGCAGTTACAACAGGTGATGTTTCCGAGCAGCCTTGCAGTTTCCCGCCATGCCTCAGCTTCAGTAAATGAGCTGTAAGGAAGCTGTATCCGATGGAGCTACCGGGTCATCTCAGCAGCTGGCAGAAGCTCTAGCAGCCGCTTAACCTTCCAGCCAAGAGGCTGCCGGCCCTTCCCCGCCCAATGTTACCTGGGGGAATTCGGGCGGGCAACAGTGCATAAGATACAGGTGATGAAGAAGGTGCGGAGAAGAATTTTGGGACTGCAGGAGCGTTAGCGTCCGCCTTTATTGTCAGATTTCAACTGTGAACAAACCTATAATATAGAAATCTGACAATAACAGCGGCCGGAAGTCCAAACATTCTTTGGAGTGCCGCCGTAATCACCGCGCTTTGCTGCGCGAAGTAATCCCGCACACATTCCACATAAGGTAACAATACAATCCTTGATTTTTGACCAAACTTGATTTACGATTTATATGCTTGTACCGTGGACATTCAAAGTGATGGAAGACCAGGGGCGGCAAGTCTGGGGGAGTTAACAGGTGGAGAATTTGGAAGGCAGATTGACAAAGCTCGCCTTGAAGGGCGACCAAAGAGCATTTGCCGAGCTTGTGGAACTATATAAAGACAAAATATATCATCTGGCATACCGGATGCTGAACAACCGTCATGAGGCGGAGGATATTGTTCAGGAGACTTTTTTGCGTGTGTACCGGAATTTGGACCGATATGATGACAAACAGAAATTTTCGACGTGGATTTACAGGATTGGAACGAACCTGTGTATCGACAGGCTGCGCAAACGTAAGCCGACCTATTCACTGGATGCCGAAATGAACGACCAGGAAGGCATTGACGGATATTCGATGATTCCAAGCGATAATGTGACCCCGGAGACGGAACTGCTCCTCTCAGAGACGCAGAGGCTGATCTATGAGGCCATTGACAGTCTGCCCGTGAAATACCGGTCTGTAATGATACTGCGTTATTTGCAGGATCTGTCGCTGCAGGAGATCAGTGACGTGCTGGATATGCCGGTGACGACGATCAAGACCCGGGTACATCGCGGACGTGAGTTTTTACGTAAAAAATTAGGCCCGAAAATGTAAAAATAGATGTTTTTTTGTGAAACGTCTGTCCGGCAGTGCCGTATGTAAGTTAAGCAAGTCTTATGCACTGTCCCTTTGCCTTGAAATAATTAAATAGCACACATGAAAGGATTGGCTCCTATGGAATGCAAACTGGCCGTCTCTTTGATGCATGATTACCTGGATGACGACTTGCCCGAGCTGCAGCAGAGGGAATTGAAGGAGCATCTTCTATCCTGTCCGGATTGCCGTGCAAAGTTCAAAGAACTAGAACAAACTGATATGCTGATGTTCTCCATGATGCATCAGAACGCGGTGGCCCCGGACGATATGGTAAGCCGGATAATGGACGCTTTGCCGCAGCCGAAGAGAGAAAGAGCTTTTGTTACCTGGATTAAAAGACATCCTGCACTTACGGCAGCATCTATATTCCTGCTGGTCATGCTGATGAGCTCTGTAACCTTCTGGAAGCAGGATCAGCAGCTTGTAGTCAGAGGCAGTAATTTGGATCAGGTCGTAATTCAGGGCAACACCGTCATTGTACCGTCCGGCAAAACAATTGCAGGCAACCTTACAGTGGAGAATGGCACAACACAGGTGTACGGAGATGTTAACGGTAACGTAACAGTGATTGACGGCCATCTGTATCAGGCTTCTACAGCCCATATCTCCGGGCAAGTCAAAAGCATAGACCAAGCGGTAAGCTGGCTCTGGTATAAAGTGACGAACATGTTCTCTGAAGTTGCCTACCGGTAATCCGCTAATGGCCCTTTATGCAGAAATAGTATTTGCGCCTCTTTTTCCGGAAAGATGGCGCTTTTTTGTTGCCTGAAACCGGATTATCAAAATTCCCCAGCTAGTGAAACTTGCAACCTGGGCGTGAACGTTATAACCTAGATATGATACAGAACTAACAGACAATTTACATAAACCCAGCTAATATGAAATGACGGGGGTTTTGGGCAATGAGCTATTTTACCGACTTAACATGGAAAGAATCCATTAAAGATATAATCGATATCCTGATCGTCAGCTACATTATCTACAAAGTGCTCAATATGGTACGCGGCACACGGGCAGTCCAGCTCCTTAAGGGGATTCTGGTGCTGGTTATTATCTGGGCGCTGAGCACGGTTCTGGACCTGTACACGCTGAAATGGCTGATGAACCAGATCTACACCTTCGGGGTGTTTGCAATCTTTATTATTTTTCAGCCGGAGCTTCGCAGGGGGCTGGAACAGCTTGGGCGCGGCAAGTTTTTTGGACGGGCCTCGGAGAATGATGAGGAGATCAGCCGGCTGATCGGCGAAATCATTAAAGCTGTGAATTATTTATCCAAGCGCAAAATAGGGGCGCTCATTGTCTTTGAGCGGGCAACCGGCCTCAACGAATACACAGAATCGGGTATACCTATGCGTTCTGTCGTCAGCTCGGAGCTGCTGATAAATATTTTTATTCCGAATACGCCGCTTCATGACGGAGCGCTGATTATGCAGGACGGGCAGATTGCTGCCGCAGCCTGTTATCTCCCGCTGTCCGAGAATCCGTTCATCAGTAAGGAACTGGGGACCCGCCATCGTGCGGCTATAGGGATCAGTGAGGTTGCTGACTCCGTATCTGTTGTAGTCTCAGAGGAGACGGGTCAGATCTCGCTGGCCATCAACGGGCAGATCGTGCGTGATATTAAGGAAGAATCGCTGATCTCGAAGCTTCATCAGGAACTGAGCGCATCTTCGCCGTTGAAGGAGAAGAGCTCTGCTTTCTGGAAACGGAGAGGAGGCAAAAACAATGGATAAGTGGATGAAGAATAACAACTTCAACAAGATTCTTGCCCTTGTCTTCGGTATTATCCTGTGGACGATTGTTCATGTGGATACCGAGCCTACGAATCAGACAATAGTCAGTACGCAGCCGAAAATTATTGAAAATGTAAAAATAGAGCAGACCGGTCTGGATGAAGAAAAGTATGTATACACCGTTGATGCCGATAGTGTAAGGCTTGAAGTATCAGGCAAAAATTCCGATCTCAACTTCAAGTTCTCCGATGCCTATAAAGTGACCCTGGATTTAAGCGATGTCGGGCCGGGGGATACAACACTTCCGCTGAATTATACTCTACCCAAGGGAGTAGAGTTTGAATCGATGGAACCATCTGAAGTAAATGTGCATGTTGAACTGCGCAATACGAAGACTTTTCCGGTTAATGTGAACATTGCGGGAGCACCGGCAGACGGGTATCAGGCTGCTGTTGCAGTAATTGATCCTGCAGAGGTAGAGGTAACCCTGCCTGCCAGTGAGTTGAGCAAAGTGGCAACTGTTCAGGGCACCGTTGAGCTTGAAGGGGAGAAGGAAACCTTTACGGAGAAGAGAGTGAGGTTAACAGCCTACGACAGCGACGGTAATGAAATAAGCGGCGCCGTTATTGAGCCGTCTACTGTTTCTGTTCAAATGTCCATTTCACTTCCGAACAAAACGCTGCCGCTGGATGTCGGATTCACCGGACAGCTGCCCGGTTCCCTCTCATTATCCAGAGTTACACCGGAGATGGATACAGTTACGGTGTACGGAAGTGAGGAGATGCTCGCCAGCTTATCCTCCTATGAAGCAACCCTTGATCTCAGCACGGTTCAGTCTGCAGGAACTCAGCAGGTGAAGCTCGAGCTGAAGCCGCCTGAGGGGACGTCCAAGATTGAACCGGCTGAGGTGAATGTTACGGTCTCTGCCGCTGAAGTAGCCGAACGGACGATGGAGAATATCCCGATCAAGCTTGAAGGCGTTGGCAGCGGGCTTACAGCTGTAGTCACAGATCCGCCCGCCAGAGTTATTACACTGACTTTATCAGGAGCGCCAACCCTGCTCGATCAGCTTGATCAGGATAACATTAGTGTGGTAGCGGATGTTGGAGGTCTGGCAGCGGGTGTACATCAGGTCCCGTTGCAGATCTCGATGCCGAGGTTCATCTCTCTGGTCAATTCCTCACAGCCGCATACCGTTACCATTGACCTGCAGACACCGGCAACGCCAGTGGCAACGGCCAGCCCGGATACCGGTATAGGTCCGACTCCTGAGCCGAGCTCTGAGGCTGTTTCCGGCGGGGAGAACAGTGTAGAGCCGACTCATAGCGCTGAGCCAGCAGTTACGGCTACACCGGATCCTACAGAAGGCACTGCTGAGAACAGCAGTACGCCTGAAGGCAGCGGGAATGATACTAATTCTGGCAGTACTGGCGGAACGTAACTTTTTGTGCCGGTAAGCGTCTATGTGTAGAGCAGGTTTAGTTACAGGAATCAGAATTCATTCATACAATAATTCATTAAGCTATATAAGATGGGCCTAAGAATGGAGCATTATATACACTATTCGTAAGTTCATATTCTACATGTAGCGTATTTAAAGGAGAAAAGAGATGGGTAAGTATTTTGGAACTGACGGTGTGCGCGGGGTCGCGAACCGGGAATTAACAGCAGAGATGGCCTACAGCATTGGCCGTTGCGGCGGATATGTACTGGCTGGAAATGTAGAGAAGCCAAAAGTGGTTATCGGTATGGATACCCGGATATCCGGACCGCTGCTGGAATCGGCACTTGTGGCAGGGCTGCTGTCTATTGGGGCAGAGGTTATCCGCATTGGTGTTGTCAGCACACCTGCTGTAGCGTATATCACCAGATTGCTTAAGGCGGATGCGGGCGTAATGATCTCCGCTTCCCATAATCCTGTTGAAGACAACGGCATTAAGTTTTTTGGCGGAGACGGCTTTAAGCTGACTGATGAGACCGAGCTGCGTATTGAAGAGCTGATGGATGCGGAGCAGGATGAGCTTCCCCGCCCTGTTGGTGCCGGACTCGGCAAGCTTACCGTTGATAACGATGCAAAATATCTGTATCTGGAGTATCTGAAGACTACGATTACTAACCGTTTTGAAGGAATCAAGATCGTTCTGGACTGTGCGCACGGTTCAGCCTATGAGCTGGCGCCGCGCCTGTTCAGAGAGCTGGGAGCCGAAGTCATTGCTATTGGTTCGGAGCCTGACGGTCTTAACATCAATGACGGGTATGGCTCGACACATCCGGAGAAGCTGCGCGAAGAGGTGCTGCGTCACGGTGCGGATCTGGGACTTGCTTTTGACGGGGATGCTGACCGCCTGATTGCTATCGATGAAACAGGCGAAGAAGTAGACGGTGACTTTATCCTCTGCATCTGCGGGGATGCGATGAACCGTGCAGGCAAGCTGAAGGATGCGACAATCGTTTCTACCGTAATGAGCAACATCGGCTTTTACAAAGCAACCGAGAAATTAGCGCTGAATACAGCCAAGACGGCTGTCGGTGACCGTTATGTAATGGAAGAAATGCGCCGCGGCGGCTACAACCTGGGCGGAGAGCAGTCCGGCCATGTTATTTTCCTGGATTATAACACAACCGGTGACGGTATTCTGACCGCCATTCAGCTTGTGGATACTTTGAAAGCCGAAGGCAAGAAGCTGAGTGTACTGAAGTCCATGATGACTAAATACCCTCAGGTACTTGTAAATGTACGGGTGCAGGACAAAACAAACTACCCGAACAATCCGGCAATTGAAGCTGCTATTCAAGAGGTAGAAGGCAAGCTTGGCGATAACGGCCGTGTGCTGGTACGTCCTTCCGGTACGGAGCCTTTGATCCGTGTAATGGCAGAAGGCCCGGATAAGGCGGAGCTGGATCTGTTCGTAGGGCAGATTGTTGAGGTTGTTCAGCGCGAACTGGTTTAATATATTATAAAATCATTAGCGGATGGAGCCGGTGATTGGAGTTTTAGCTTCGATTGCCGGCTTTTCAGCTAATGTGACATCATTTTCAAGCAAATTCCAAAGCTTTCAAACATTATTTCATTGCCAAAAGTGATGTAAGGTGCATATAATGATGAAGTGTCATTCAAGAAGGAAAGCGGGGATCGTGAGGTTAACAGCAATAGCAAGCGCCAGAGCTTGATCTTGCGCGGGGGAGAAGGGACAGTAAATGCCGGATTGGCGGCAGGCTGGAACGGATCACGGCAGATGTAAGCTGACGAGGTGGAGGTGTTCGAAATGTTCGGCGGGGACCTCCCGGTGATACACCAGAGCCGTAAATATAAGCGGAAAATGTCAGGGCGACCTTTCACACAACGCTTGTATGGGTGTACGAAGTATTTAATTATTCATGGGTATGCGCTAACGGAAGATACGTACGTCCTGCTGCGGCAGAGAAGAAGACTGTGCATGTCATTTTACAGGTGACAGGCTTGACAACAGAATAATGCTTTTTCTCTACACTTGCCGCACGGCACGTCTGTTTCCTTATGCCGCCCATATTACAATCATTGGACGGAGGAATTTTATAATGTGTGGTATTGTAGGATATATTGGTAATCAGAATTCGCAGGGGATCCTGGTAGAAGGACTTAAGAAGCTGGAGTATCGCGGTTATGACTCGGCAGGTATTGCCGTATTCACGAAGGACGGACTGCAGGTTGTTAAGGCACAGGGCCGTATGGCTAATCTGGAGTCCAGACTTGAAACCACTCCGCTGACCGGTAGTGCAGGAATCGGGCACACGCGCTGGGCTACTCATGGTAAGCCTTCTGACGAGAACTCCCATCCGCACACAGATGACAGCCAGAAATTCTCGGTTGTACACAACGGGATTGTCGAAAACTACCTGGATCTCAAGGAAGAGCTGATTGCCGGCGGATGCCACTTTACTTCGGAGACGGATACAGAGGTTATTTCCCACCTGATTGCCCGTGAATACGAAGGAGACATCGTTAAGGCTGTACAGAAGGCAATTACCCATATGCGCGGTGCATTTGCCCTGGGCGTTCTGACTGAGCATGAGCCGGATAAACTGGTAGCTGTACGTCAGGCGAGCCCGCTGATTATCGGTCTTGGCGAAGGTGAAAACTTTATCGGGTCGGATATTCCGGCACTGCTGGAATATACCCGTAACGTATATATTTTGAACGACGGCGAAATGGCTGTATTGACAAGAGATGCTGTCGAACTGATGACGATTGAAGGCAACTTTATTTCTCGGGAAATGATTACTGTCGATTGGGACGCTGTTACCGCAGAAAAAGCCGGATATGAGCATTTCATGCTGAAGGAAATCCACGAGCAGCCTAAAGCTTACCGCGATACTATGCGCGGCCGCATCAACGCTGAAGGCACCAAGGTAATTCTGCCTGAGCTGAAGCTGACTGTAGAACAGATTAAGAACATCCGCAACATCCAGATCGTTGCCTGCGGTACGGCATACAACGCCGGTCTTGTAGGACGTAATCTGATCGAATCGCTGGTTCGTATTCCGGTTGAGAACGATATTGCTTCCGAATACCGTTACCGTGCACCGATCGTAACGCCGGAAACACTGGTTATCGTAGTTAGCCAATCCGGTGAAACGGCGGATACCCTGGCTGCCCTGCGTGAAGGTCAGGCTAACGGTGCGCACGTTCTGGCTATCACTAATGTTGTAGGCAGCTCTATTGCCCGTGAAGCTAATGACGTACTGGTTACTCTGGCTGGTCCGGAAATTGCAGTAGCATCTACTAAAGCTTACACTTCGCAGATCATTGCGTTCACTCTGCTTGGTCTGTACATGGCTGAAGTGCGCGGAACCCAGACGGATGCACAGGTTGCTGAAATTCTTGCGGCTATGAACACCCTGCCTGAGCAGGTAGAAGAAATTCTGGCGCAGAAGGATGCTATCAAGGCATACGCAGAGCAAATCTCCAGCCACAAGCACCTGTTCTTCATCGGCCGCGGCGTAGATTACGCAGTAGCTCAGGAAGGCTCGCTGAAGCTGAAAGAGATCTCTTACATTCACTCTGAAGCTTATGCTGCAGGTGAGCTGAAGCACGGTACACTGGCGCTGATCGAAGAAGGCGTTCCGGTTATCGCTCTGGCGACTCAGGAATCCGTACTCGAAAAGACTGTGAGCAACATCAAGGAAGTGAAAGCCCGCGGCGCAGACGTGCTGGCCATCACTCACCAGGAGCACGTAACTGATCTGCTGAGATCCGTTGACCAGGCCTTCGTCATTCCGAAGACCCTGCCGCTGCTGACTTCTGCTCTGTCGGTAGTTGTAACTCAGCTGCTGGCTTACTATGCTTCCCTGGCCCTGGGTCATGATGTTGATAAGCCAAGAAACCTGGCTAAGAGTGTTACTGTGGAGTAAGAGGCAGGCTGCTTTTTGCAGAGCTGTCCAGATACATTAAAGTTTTAAAGTAAATATTGAAGTTGAAAAGTTGTCTGAATGTAAGAACTGGACAACAATATAGACATTATGAGCCGTCCTGGAATATGAGGACGGCTTTATATTTAATCTAAACTAAGTTCGATTTTAATCTCATAATACGAAAGGGCAGGAAAGTTTAACAAGGTACTTAGATTGGTCGAACTAGGCGGTATTGTACAGTGCGAAGAAGTGATTAGCTAGTAGAGTTGGCAATGAGCTCAAGCTCGGCTACAACTTCATCAAGCGGCTTCCTGGTCGATCTCAACAGTAGCCCCAGCGCGTAAGAGAGGCTCAACACTAGCGACGTATTGTATAATTTCTTCACGTTGTTCGACAGTTTTCCCATAATTATTCGTTTTACGGAAAGCTACACGTTCAAGGATTACTTCGAGGAGGGCACTTAACAACACTACTGCATCATACATCTGGTAAAACTTGCCCTGATTTGATACACAACCCGAAATGAATAAAGTACCTTCGCTATGTTCAGTGAGCAGCTCATTGATTCGATTCTCGTGCAAGAACCACCCAGAACCATCCACGTTCTCACTCCAACCTTCATAATCGGTGTCGATAATTCTATGCCCCCTATGAGCAAGATCGTCCAGAGCTGTTGATTTATCTGTACCCGACATCCCTGTCACCAGAATTATCTCCTTCTTTTTTGATATTGAATTCGAAGTATTTGTCATATTTTCACTCCCAACACAAAACGTTAGTTTAACGAAAACAGCGGCAGTCTAATACCTTATTTCCATCGAACAAGTGGAGGATTTTTTTTATATACGCAATATTCCACTTTATGGTATGTTTATGTGCAATTATCAATTTGAATTCATACGATAAAGTGGGTGTAAACAAAATGGATTTACAGAAGTATCGGCTTATATATGGGGGACTTGCCCTGTCATTAATCGTTTCTGGCTGTGCTTATGCAGGAAAAGAGAAAGCCGCTGAAAGAGTGGCCGGTAATCTAGTTACGGCTAGAGGGACAACTGCTGCTCCTTCTACTGTTGCAGTTGCAACACGGGAGTATATTTTGAAAGACAGCTCGAATACGGTGCTGTCCCCGGAAAAGATCGGTAGTTTGGACAACCGTATTCTGATGCTTGCACGCAACGAGATATTTGCAAGGCATGGGTATATATTTAAGCAAAAGGATTTGCAGGACTACTTTGCCGCTAAGCCTTGGTATCATGCAGACTCTGCCTACAAGGAGCATCTTAGCCCGACGGAGAAACAGAACGTTGCGCTACTTCGTAACTACGAAGCTAAATACGCTGACTATAAGCTCGAACCTTCTCATACAGACGATGTCCATTTACGGGGTTACAAAGGTGATTCCAGCTTTAAACAGAAGAAGATGAACGTGGATCTAAACGGGGATGGTTGTGAAGAAGGGATCCAGTTAATACCGCCAGAAACGGAATTAGGGAACTTCAAGCTGAAGGTGAATAATATCACGATGGAGGTGGGCAGTGAGTTGCTCCCTTATCTTGATATTGTCGATCTGGATATAGACGATCCATATTTTGAGATTGCGCTTCAAATGGATTCGCAGATGGTATTTTTACGTTCTACATCTTTCTTTGCCTATGACGGCGAAACACTCAGGCAAATAGCCGAGCTTCCCGGTTTCTCGGCACACAGCTCGATGTTTGACGGCCAAGGACGAGTGGTGAGTGCAGAAGAAAGTAACAACTTTCAAACCTGGTTCCGAGATTTGGTATTCTCTCTGGATGCGGAACATTCCCTCCATGAAGAGCAACAGGATTTTTATCCGATGGAACCGTCAACACCTTTAACGATCAAAAAAGAGATTGCCGTGCAGTTTAATAAAGATGACACCAACGATGCCTTTTTGCTGGAACCCGGAGACAACGTGAAATTCCTTGGGGACGACAAGCTTGGCCATATCAAGCTTCAGACTAGTATGGGTAAGGAAGTCTGGTACACCACGGGCGATGAGTATGTTGACTATAGTAGTTTTTTTGACGGGCTGATTTTATATGATTAGACGGTGAATGCGGGTATGGGACATGTTGCTAAGAGTAGATATGGACGATAGCACGCGAAGTTCACGAACAAGACAGATATGCGCAATTTAGCTATATAATACAAGAAAATATTAAAGGAGATCGTTTATGAAAGGTAAGATACTCTTATTATTTTTTTTGACGATGGTGTTATCAGCATGTCAAAATACTAATCAGTCGACTGCTGAGCTGACTCCTGATGTAAGGAGTACAGATAATGGAACAGAATCGAAAGAAATAACTGAGGGGCAAGCAGATACTGATCAAAATGAGCAAAATGAAATGTTATCGATGAGTATTGGATACTATGATCTGACCGGGGAATTTTATGATGAGATGCTTCGAAATCCTATAGATCATGATTATGAAGTGGAATTTAATGAATTTCAGAATTCCAAAGAGTTTTCCACGTTTGGATGGAGGGCACTGGTAAGCAAATATACAGAGGAATGGGATAAAGAGTTGAATCAAGTATATAAAAAGCTTCTTTCTAAGCTGGATCAAGAACCCAAAGAAGCACTGATTAAATCGCAGAAAGAATGGTTAAAGCATCACTTAAGTGAAACAGAATTTGTAGAGAAGGCCTTTATTGATAATAGTTACCTTGGATCACAAGGCTTAGTAAGCCTGGAGACGGTTATAATGGGTAGAATTAGGGAAAGAACAATGCAATTATTGGAATATCGTCATTTGCTAGACGGTGAAGTTGAGTTTGTATACCAAAGCAAAAAATAGACTTGAATTCATAGTGATGGAACCCGCAGCGTATGCGGGTTTTTGCTCGTTGTGCCCTTGACGAACCCCACTACTCTGTGATACTTTATAGATGTAGTAAGTGACACTGCATACCAGTCATACAGAATAGTAAGAGGTGAATATATTGGAGAACTTGACGGAAATGCTCAAAGGCGTGCTGGAGGGCTGTGTTCTGGAGATTATAAGCCGTAAAGAAACGTACGGATATGAAATTACCCGGCAGCTGAATGCCCTCGGCTTCTCAGATGTTGTGGAAGGAACAGTGTATACGATCTTGGTACGGCTTGAGAAAAACAAGCTGGTGGAGACGACCAAGAAGCCCTCTGATATGGGGCCGCCGCGGAAATTTTTTGCGATTAACGATGCAGGGCGGGAAGAGCTGCAGCGGATCTGGGCAAAGTGGGCGTTCGTATCCTCAAAAATTAACGAGTTAAAGGAGCAGAGAATATGAACTTTTGGAAAAAAGTTACCGGCAGCGATATGAAAAAAGAGTTTCAAGCCTTTGAGCAGCGGGTCCAAAAGCTCCCGGCGGATTACCAGGCGGCCTGGGAGCAGATTAATACGAATCTTTGGGCGCATTCGGACTTTACCGGCCGTAATCTGATGCCTGTTTTTGACGGGGTGCTTGGACTGCTTGAAGAGACGGCGGCAGAAGGCCAGAGTGTCGGGGAGGCATTGGGCGGGGATATTAAAGGCTTCTGTCTGGCAGTTGCCGGTGATGAAGGCACACCGACCTACCGTGATAAATGGCGGGCGCAGCTCAACAATAATATTGCCCGAAAATTGGGCAAATAGGAGGCTAAAATGAGAATCCAGGATATGATCGAAGGCAGAAAAGAGTGGCGGGCACACATGGCACGTGTCAAAGCGATGCCGCAGGATTATCAGATTGTGTATAAGGAGATCCAAAGATATCTCATTAAGGTTGGCCCGGTGGAGCTGAGCGAAGGGACGGAATTGCTGTCTGGTATTGTGGACCTTTTTGAAGAGGGAGCGGCTGGTGGAAAATATGTGCTTGATGTGACCGGACGGGATGTAGCGGCCTTCTGCGACGAGCTGATCAAGGATTCCAAAACGTATGCTGATCTTTATCAGGAATTTCTGGATCAAAAAAAGTGAAGGGGTGACTTCCCAAGGAACGCTATCTCCCTAAATAATCAGTCCACACGGCCGCAAGGGTAACCTTGACGGCTTTTTTGTTGTGCATAAGCTTCTTAACGCAATCTTAACTGACCTGCTGATACTCTAATCCTGATCTAATGGCCGGGATGTTAATCTGATTACAAAAGAGGAGAGAGGCGGTAAAGGCAATGACAGATGTGTATATGGTGGCAGCACTCGCTATATTGTTCACGCTGATGTATGCATTCGTACAATGGTGCGGACAGGTTGTTGATGATCAAGGAGGGACGAAGCGATGAACGTTGTTATAGCGGCAACTGTACTGCTGTTTCTCTATCTGATATATGCCCTGATTCACCCGGAAAAGTTTTAAGTGTTACGAGAGAGCAATTCATTTTAAGGAGGGGCATTCGTGGGTATTCTGCAAATCGTCATTGTTATCGCCATACTGGTGCTGCTGGTAAAACCGGCAGGAACCTATCTGTATCATGTATTCTCTAATGAGCCGAACCGCACAGACCGGATATTCGGAGGGATGGAACGGGGGATTTTCAGGCTCGGCGGACTCAGTAAGCGCGAAGGTATGTCATGGAAAAGATACGCGGTCAGCTTTTTGACCACCAATATCGTACTGGTGGCCTTCGGCTATCTGATCCTGCGTCTCCAGGGGGCACTGCCGCTTAATCCTGGCGGGATCGGCAAGATGGAGCAGACGCTGGCTTTTAACACGGTAATCAGCTTTATAACCAATACCAACCTGCAGCATTACAGCGGGGAAACTGGAGTCTCCTACTTCTCGCAGATGGCAGTCATGACCATGCTGATGTTCACCTCGGCGGCGGGCGGGTTTTCTGTAGCGGTTGCTTTTGTCAGAGGGATAACCGGCCGCAAGTCGCTGGGGAACTTCTTTGAGGATTTTGTCAAAGCACATACCCGGGTCTTTATTCCGCTGGCCTTGCTGGTAACCCTGCTTCTGATTGGGCTGCAGGTGCCGCAAACCTTGAAGCCGACACTAGAGGTCACAACGCTTGAAGGGCAAACCCAGCAGATTGCTGTCGGCCCGGTTGCTTCGCTGGAATCCATCAAGCATATCGGTACGAACGGCGGCGGCTTCTTCGGGGCAAATTCGGCCCATCCTTTTGAGAATCCAAGTCCGCTGACCAATGTTATCGAAATTCTGTCGATGTGGCTTCTGCCGGCTTCACTTCCTTACATGTACGGCAGATTCGCCCGCAATAAACGCCAGGGCTGGATGATCTTCAGCGCCATGATGACCTTATTCGTACTGCTGCTCAGTCTGAACTATTATGCGGAATCGCAGGGGAATCTGGCCATTAATGCCATGGGGATTGATGCCTCACAGGGCAGCATGGAAGGTAAGGAGGTCCGCTTCGGCATCGCCCAGTCTGCACTGTTCACTACGGTAACAACCGCTGCTACCACAGGCAGTGTTAACAATATGCATGATACGCTAACCCCGCTGGGAGGGATAACTCCGCTTGCGCTGATGATGCTGAACAACGTATTCGGCGGCAAGGGTGTCGGGCTGATTAACATGCTGATGTATGCGATTCTGGGCGTGTTCTTATGCGGGCTGATGGTCGGCAGAACACCGGAGTTTCTTGGACGGAAGATCGAAGCCAGGGAGATGAAGCTGATTGCCATCGCCATCCTGATTCATCCGCTGATTATTCTTGTGCCGACTGCAGGGGCATTTCTTACAGCCTTGGGACATGGCTCAATTTCAAATCCGGGCTTCCACGGGCTAACCCAGGTCTTGTATGAGTACACCTCCTCGGCTGCCAATAACGGCTCAGGCTTTGAAGGCTTGGCTGATAATACCTCCTTCTGGAACATGACAACCGGGGTTGTTATGCTGCTTGGACGCTATGTATCGATTATTGCAATGCTGGCGGTTGCCGGCTCCATGATACGTAAAAAGGCAGTGCCCGAAACCATCGGCACGTTCCGTACCGATAACGGTTTGTTTACAGGTATCCTGATCGGTACGGTACTGATTATCGGCGCGTTGACCTTCCTTCCGGTCATTGTGCTTGGTCCGGTTGCAGAATATTTGACTCTACGGTAGAGGAGCGAGAATAGAATGAGTACTGTGCCAAAAAAGAAGCTGCTGACAGGACCGATCCTGCAAAATGCGCTTAAGGAAAGCTTCATGAAATTAAATCCCGTGACCCTGATTAAAAATCCGGTCATGTTCGTTGTAGAGCTCGGAACGTTTATCGTCCTGCTGATGATCCTGGCCCCCGGCTATTTCAATGCCCGGGATACGGTAGGATTCAATATTACAGTGTTCTTCATCCTGCTGTTTACCGTATTGTTCGCGAACTTCGCAGAAGCGCTGGCAGAAGGACGCGGGAAGGCGCAGGCGGATACGCTCAAAAAAACCAAGCAGGAGATCTCCGCCAATAAGCTGACAGCCGGGGCGGTCAAGATCGTGCCTTCCTCTGAGCTTAAAAAAGGGGATGTTGTGATAGTCAGCCAAGGCGAGCTGATTCCCGGCGATGGTGAAGTTATTGAAGGGCTGGCTTCTGTTGACGAATCAGCTATAACAGGAGAATCGGCTCCGGTCATTAAAGAAGCGGGCGGGGACTTCAACTCCGTCACTGGAGGAACTAGAGTAGTCAGCGATGAAATTAAGGTGCGCATTACAAGTGATCCCGGGGAATCCTTTCTTGACCGGATGATCTCCCTGGTGGAGGGAGCGAGGCGCCAGAAAACACCGAATGAAATTGCCCTGAATACGCTCCTGATCAGCCTTACGATTATCTTTCTGATTGTGGTAGTGACACTGCGTCCTATCGCGGCCTACCTGGAGATTGAGCTTGATATTCCGGTGCTGATCGCCCTGCTGGTCTGTCTGATTCCAACAACCATCGGCGGCCTGCTGTCTGCGATCGGGATTGCGGGGATGGACCGGGTCACCCAGTTCAACGTCCTTGCCATGTCGGGAAAAGCGGTCGAGGCCGCCGGGGACATCAATACGATGATTCTCGATAAGACAGGTACAATTACCTTCGGTAACCGGATGGCCAGTGAACTGATTCCCGCAGGCAGGGAGACGTCAGAGGAGCTGGCCGTCTGGGCGGCAATCAGCTCGGTCAAGGATGAAACGCCGGAGGGACGCTCTGTCATTGAGCTGGTCAAAAGGCTAGGCTACAGCTATGATCCCGGTCTGGAAGCAGGCGGAGAATTCATCGAATTCCGTGCCGAGACACGGATGAGCGGGATGGATCTGAAGGATGGCCGGAAGGTCCGCAAGGGAGCGGTAGATTCCATTAAACGCTGGGTTGCTTCACAGGGCGGATCTATACCGGATAATCTGGAGCAGGGCTCGAGTAGTATTGCCGGTAAGGGCGGGACTCCGCTTGCTGTAGCGGTGGACAACCGGATCTATGGGCTTATTTATCTTAAGGATACCGTTAAGCCGGGGATGAAGGAGCGCTTTGATGAGCTGCGCAAAATGGGTATCAAGACCATCATGTGCACCGGGGATAACCCGCTCACCGCTGCAACCATTGCCGCCGAGGCGGGAGTGGACGGCTTCATCGCTGAAAGCACAACAGAGGATAAAATTGAAGTCATCCGCCGTGAACAGAGAGAGGGCAAGCTGGTTGCGATGACCGGAGACGGTACCAATGATGCGCCGGCCCTGGCGCAGGCGGATGTAGGGCTTGCCATGAATAGCGGGACTTCTGCGGCTAAAGAAGCGGCTAATATGGTCGATCTGGATTCAGATCCGTCCAAGATCATTGAGGTTGTATCCATCGGCAAACAGCTGCTGATGACACGCGGAGCCCTGACAACCTTCAGTATTGCGAATGATATTGCCAAATATTTTGCCATCATTCCTGCGATGTTTACACTGGCTATTCCGGAGATGAATGTACTGAACATCATGGGCCTGGGCTCTCCAAGCTCGGCAATCCTCTCGGCGCTGGTCTTTAATGCGGTTATTATTCCGCTGCTCATTCCGCTGGCGATGAAGGGTGTATCGTATAAACCGATGAGCTCGATTAAGCTGCTGCGGCAAAATATTTTTATCTATGGCCTCGGGGGAGTTGTTGTACCGTTTCTCGGTATTAAGCTGATTGATATGGTGGTCAGCATCTGGATCTAATTTACATGCACTCGGGTGACAGAGAGGATGAGAAAAGTGGGCAGTGAACATATAAATGTACAAGAAGAGGATTATGAGCATGGAGATGGGCATGTATCAAAAGCTTCCTTTATTTTCAGTGTAATCCGGCTAAGCGCCATCTTTATTATTATCTGCGGAATTGCGTATCCGCTGGCTTCCACAGCTATTGCGCAGACGTTTATGCCGTCCCAGGCAAACGGGAGCCTGCTGAAGAACAGTGCAGGCCAGGTGGTCGGCTCCGAGCTGATCGGACAGAGCTTTACAAATCCGGCATTGTTCCATGGCCGTGTGTCCAGCATTGAATATAACGCCGCAGGTTCCGGCTCGAATAACTACGGACCGTCCAATCCGGATATGCTGCAGCGTACGAGCGACTCTATTAATCAATGGAAGGCGGATAACCCGGAGGTGCCTATTGCTGAGCTTCCGGCAGATCTGATCACCAATTCAGGCTCGGGTCTGGACCCGCATATCTCTCCGGCGGCAGCAGCCGTGCAGATTCCCCGGATCAGTAACCTGACGGGCATCCCGGCGGAGCAGCTTGAGGCACTGGTCGCAGAGTATACGGAGGATCGCGATCTTGGATTGTTCGGTGAGAAGCGTGTTAATGTCCTGAAGCTGAATATGGCTGTACTGGAAAAGTGAAAATATGGCGCCGTACAAACGCAAAACACCGGAGGAAATCCTGGACTCGATCTCGCGCCTGCACGCCGGAAGGCTTAAGATCATAATCGGCTCTGTCAGCGGCTCGGGTAAAACGTATCAGATGCTGCATGAAGGAAAGCTTCTGAAGCAGCAGGGGATCGATGTAGTCATCAGTGCAGTCTCGACCATGCAGCGGGCGGATACGATAGAGCAGTCGCTTGACCTGGAACGGGTGCCCAGCATCCGCTGGCAGAAGGACGGCAAGGAGCAGAAGGACCTGCCCCTTACGGCATTAATCGAACGGAACCCTGAGGTGGTGCTGGTAGACGGATTGGCTCACCGTAACCGCAGCGGGGCACGTTTTCCGACCAGGCTGGAGGATATCCGTTATTTAATGGAGCAGGGGATCAGCATCATTACAACGATCAATGTGTATGAGCTGGCTGGAGTCGCCATGATTATCTATGAGAAAACAGGTCTGCGTGCTGAGGAGACCGTACCACTCCACACGCTGGAGCTGGCGGATGAGGTCAGATTGATTGACGTGTCGCCGGAAACGATTCTGAACCGGATCAGTGAAGGGATACTGGGCGACCAGCTGCATCCTGCCCTGTCACACCACGGCAATCTTGGAGTGCTCCGTGAAATATCCCTTAGACTGGTGGCAGAAGGAGTCAACGATTCCCTTGAAAAATACCGGGCGGAGCAAGGGCTTATCGGCCCTTCCGGTGCGACCGAGCGGATTCTGGTATCGGCACAGTATCATTGGAACGGCTCGCTCTATGTCCGCAGAGGCCAGCAGATTGCCAAGCGGCTGAACGGTGATCTGCAGGTGGTAACCTTTATTGTGTCCAATCAGAAGCTGACGAAGGATCAGCAGGTGTTCAGACGCTCGATTCAAAAGCTGGTGAAGAAAGTGGATGCCAGGTTTGAGGAGATCCTGCTGCCGCATCGGCGCAAGCTGCCCTCCATGTTAGTTCGTTATGCGACCCAAAATAAGGTGACAAGGATCATCATGGGCCACTCCAATAAAAACCGCTGGCAGGAATTCTGGCAGGGCTCTATCGGAAATAGAGTGCTGGGAAGAACAAGGAATATCGATGTATTTCTAATGGCTGACCGTGCCGAGCAGGAGGGAGAACGCATTCTTCCCGTTAAAGCTAAGCCCAAAGGAGCAGAAGAATCTTTTCACCGGCTGAGCAGTACAGAAATTAAGCAAAGAATTGAAACCATCCGCCGGGGCACGTTCAAGGTATACATTGGAGCTGCACCGGGTGTGGGAAAGACCTATAAAATGCTGCAAGAGGGCAATATTTTGCTTAAAAAAGGGATAGATGTTGTAATCGGCCTTCTGGAGACACATGGCAGGAAGGAAACGATCCGGCAGGTGGGTGAGCTGTCTGTTCTTCCCCGGGCCAGGATCAGTTATCAGAGTACTGGGCTGGAGGAAATGGACACCGATGCTATTATCGAACGTCATCCTGAGGTTGTATTAGTGGATGAGCTGGCCCATACGAACGTGCCGGGAAGCCGGACAAAGAAGCGGTTTGAGGATGTGCTCCGGTTACTGGACAGCGGTATTTCTGTCATTACGACTGTAAATGTCCAGCATCTTGAAAGCCTGAACGACTCGGTGGAGCAGCTGACAGGCGTCCGGGTGAGGGAGACTGTTCCCGATGCTGTTCTGCAGATGGCGGATGAAGTTGAGCTCATTGACGTAACGCCCACAATGCTGCAGGAACGGATGCGGGCAGGGAAGATATATGCGCTGGAAAAGGTGAATCAGGCACTGGCCTCTTTTTTCAAAATAGGCAATCTGATCGCCTTAAGAGAGCTGGCACTCCGTGAGCTTGCCGATGATGTGGATGAAAGGCTGGAGGCATGGGACCGTGACGGTTCCTTGCGGGGGTCGTGGGGCAGGCGTGAGGTGATCTTTGTCTGTGTGGACCTCGGCCCCCGTTCAGAGAGGCTGATCCGCCGGGGCTTCCGTATTGCCTACCGCCTGAAGGCGGAATGGTTCGTGCATTATGTGCATTGCGGTGCGCAGAAGACGCAGCAGGAGCAGAAGCGGCTGGATGCGCTGCGCCATCTGACTGAACGGCTCGGCGGCAGGATGGAGGCTGCTGAAACGAACGGCCGGCGCAGAGTCCATCGCGGTTTGCTCACAAGAATGAATGAGGTTCAGACCACACAGCTTATCGTCGGATACTCGCGCAAGCCGCTCTGGTACAGGCTTTTTAAAGAAAGTGCCGTACACTATCTGCTACGGAACGCCCGTCATATGGATATGCTGATAGTCGCTGATTTTGACCCGGACATGGTGGATGTGGATAAAGTGCAATAAGGGTTTCCATGAGGAAGCCCTATTGCTGCTGCCGGACCAGGGGTTACTTATCGTGTATAGTAGACCGGTTCCACTGTATACAAGGTCTGCTCAATAGCGGGGCAGAGATCATCATGCAGCTTGTAGTATTTAACGCGAAAATATAAGCTTTTCAGAAAATTCTTGATATTAACTCTTTGCCTGAAGGCAGGCAGGAACTCGGGGCTTTTCTCCACATCAGCGAAGCTGCGAATCCATTGCTCCACAGCTGCCCGGCTGAGCAGGTTACGGTTCAGCACACTAACAATAGGCCGTACTAACCGTTCATCCTCCCCATCGGCGTATATCCGGTCTGTTATAGTTATCTTTTCGTGGACGAGGCTAAGGATTGTTGAAAGATCGCTCCCATCCAGCCCGGAGCATTGAGCCAGCTCGTCTAATGCATCTGCTCCATGCGCGATGGCATGAGCCCAGCCCTTTGACTCGTCATATCCGCGGTAATCCCGTTCCTTGCGCAGGCTGTTACATACACTCTCTTTGATCTGATGAATTTGCTCTTGTAAGAGAAACGGGGATTCCTTGTGCCGGGTAAAGACCAGCGGGATTACAAGCATAGAGAAAGAACGGGTGAAGACAGAGTCTGTGCCGGCCTCCCCCAGCTTAAACATCAGATGCTCTTCATCTAAAAGAATAGGGAGGAGCTGATTCAGTTCTCCTACAGTCAGGACGTTTCCGGGAATCCATTGTGACAAGGTTTCATAGATCAGCTCATCCCGCAGCTCTGCATCCACCGAGCCGATGTGATGTATCATTTCCTGTACCAGTCCGTAAGCATCGGGAGGTGCCTGGTAGCCGTTCTCTTTTATCGAAATTAATCGTTGCTTTAATTGCATAGTACATACTCCTGCTAAAGTTTATTCTGCTATGGCAGATATCTTCTTCCTCTACTATAAGATACTGGGATAAGCTGATACAATATGTACTGGAGGTGTGAAATGGAAATCGCTTTAGAGCTTGTTGAAAGTATGTTAATTAAGTTTAGGGCAGAGAGGAAATGGACGCTCCAGGCAATCGAACAGCTGAATGAAGAAGACATTGTTTGTAGGCCATCACCTGAAAGTAACAGCATTGCCAATCTGGTTGCTCACATCAGCGGTGCGGTGCACTCACGTATTGAAACTATTCTGCTAGATATTTCAGATACGAGGGACCGGGATAAGGAATTTGAAAAAGGGCTGCAGATGACTAAAGAGCAAGCGCTTGTCAAAACAAGAGACGCCTTTGATATTCTTATACAGTATCTTGAGCTTCTAAAAGCTACTCCTGAGCTGCTGATGTCACAGCCCTTCCTTCATCGACCGCCTCTTACATACAGTCAGGTGGATAACGAGACGACAGCCTTGAATCTTATGATGGCGATGTTCCGGGAGATTCATTTTCACACAGGGCAGATTATTTATGCCGCCAAAATTAGAAAAGGCCAGCTGGTGTGGGATTACACATGAAACTTAGAGGGACCCTGACTGAGCAGGCTTTTAGAAAAGAATTGCAGGCCTCAAAGAACAGTCTATTCAATGACAAATCCATGCTGAGATTTTTGAATGTTTTAAGAGAGACCTTCCCAGATATGCAAACAGCTTATATCTTATACTGGATACCTGAACAAGGGGAAGATATTATTACTTTTCTTGTCGATATAGACGCTGTCACTACGATTGAGCTAGACTGCTACGATTACTCGATAGCTCCGATAGTTGATGTTTATCCAATAGAGAGACTACATAGTAGGCTCAGCAAAATTAATCAGATAAAGGTAGCCGTAGCCTTGGATTTAGCAAAGCTGGACCTTGAATGATATCTGAAGGAGTGACACCCACACGATAAGGCCGGAGCTACTGCTTAATAAAAGTGCTATAAGGGTAATGTTGGAAATACATAACTTTTGATTTTCGGGAGGAAGCAGCATGAGCCAGGAAGAAGTTGAAGCAAGCGGCTGGGATGCCATTGATGTTCAGATGAACAGATTGTATGGAGAGCAGGAGCCCAAGCATTACGGTACCCTCATCCCATATGGCCTGGGAGGCAAGGACCCACTTCGGGGGATTAGTGCGTATAAGACGGAGAAGCCTTATCCCCATTGGCATTTTGTAACGTATGGTTTCTCGGAGCTGTATGCCAAAGAGTCCAGTGATCCGGAATACAGCGGCTACGGCTTTGAGCTGACGTTCCGGCTGGTACGCACTGCGGATGAGGAGGAGCCCCCAGCCTGGGCGCTGAATCTCCTGCAAAATATGGCGAGGTATGTATTTTCAAGCGGCAATATCTTTGCATCCGGCCACTATCTGGACGCGAACGGCCCAATCTGTCTGGAGGCAGACACTAAGCTGACGGCGCTAGCCTTTACGGATGATCCGGAGCTTCCGGCCATTGATACGCCTAACGGACGTGTGGAGTTTCTGCAAATGGTGGGAATTACAGCGGATGAGCTGGAGGCTATGACTACGTGGAATACGAACGCTTTTCTGCATGCGGCAGAGGAAGAGCTTCCCTGCTATATTACTGATCTCTTGCGTGATTCGCTGCTGCTGGTTCCCGCTATAAGGGATCTGCTGCGGCAAGGGATTGAGCGTGACGGGTCCAGCACAGGCTTTTTCTATGTGGACCAGCTGGAATGGGAGCCCGGCAAGAGCCGGTTATTCGGGAAAGCGCCGGCTATCCTCACTATGGGCGCAAAGCAGGCCGAGATGGTAGCCAGACTCCTGAGCGCCCGCCTGTCGAAGGGCAAGGAGCTGGCCTTAATCAGCCAGAAGCTGCGGGTCATACTTGAGCCTGCGCCGGAGACCGTCTTCGAGCAAGGGGAACAGTCTATACGGATTGGTCTAAGCGAGGCTGCTGTCCGGGAGCTGTCAGCGATACTTCTGCCTGTAGAGGGTGAGTATAAGCTATCCTCTGACAAAGGGCTGATTGTAAGAGTAAATAAAACGTACATTAAGGATCAGGATGGTCAGGTTGTGGAAACGATCGGCTGAGAACTAGTCTGAAAGAACAGATTGGGCAGAATACCGCAGGTGCTCAATAGCTAGAAGGTGTTTTAAGTGTACTTTGTACAACTCAAACACCTGTTTTTTTGTATAAATAGCATTTAAATGTATTTTGTACACTTATTTTTAAGAAAAAGCGCTGAATGCCGCCGTTTGCCTCATTATAGTTGCACGAAATACACTTAAACGGTGAAAATTCAATTTTACACTGGCTTTAATTGCACAAACTGCAGCTAAACTGGCTGGCACGATCAAACATTAACGAATTCTGCCAAGGCACCGGGAGGAGTAACCTTGAACACCATTCTTTATCTTATCCGTCATGCTGAATCTCCATATATGGCGGGGAAGGAGCTAGAAAGAGGCCTTTCGCCTAAAGGGCAGCAGGATGCGGAAAGAGTAAAGCTAATTCTGCATAATGAAAAATGTGATCATTTTTACTCCAGCCCGTACGCACGGGCAATCTCGACGATTAGGCCGCTGGCGGAGGAACGAAAACAGACTATACAGCTTATCGATGACCTTAGGGAGAGGACAATCGGGGATATATCCGGTACCGGCTTTTATGAAGCTAAACGCGCAGTCTATCAGGACTTCACATTTTCTTTTCCGGGGGGAGAGTCTTCTGCAGCGGCACAGAAACGTGCTGTCCGGGTAGTAGAGCAGCTGCTCAACCAACATGCCGGAGACAGCATCGTAATCGGAACGCACGGAGATATAATGACACTTCTCCTGAATGATTTCGATCCGTTTTATGGTTTTGACTTCTGGCAGTCTGCATCTATGCCAGATATTTATAAGGCGGAGTTCACCATTCTGCAGTTAAATAGGATAACGAGAGAGTGGAGTGAACAGAGTTATTAGTATTACTCTAACCAGCTACTGCCCCACAATCCGCAAATGCCTGATCCAAGCCTGATTAGAACCTGTAGCGGTCTAATCAGGCTTATTTCGTATTTTCCCCGTCTACTCCCCGCCGTAATCCCTCCCGAAACCGGCTTGGCGACTCTCCGGTCCAGTGCTTAAACTGCTTGGAGAAATACAGGGGATCGGTGAAGCCGCAGGAGTTACCCACCTGTTCGATGCTTAGGTTTGTCCTTAATAGCTCCTTGGCCCGTTCCATGCGCACCTGATTAATATATTGCTTGGGGGAGAGGCTGGTCAGCTGCTTGAATACTTTGGTGAAATGGGTCCGGTGATAGCCGAAGGAGGCTGCTAATTGTTCAATTGAGACCGGCAGCATGTACTGGGTCTGGAACCAGCGGATTGCCTGCTCCACTACACGTTCAGAGTCGGTTAAGGCTTCAGCTGAGGAGTAACGCAGCTTATAGGCATTCAGACGGGCGAATTCGGCCAGAAGGATGCGGAACCAGCCGTCCGTAGTCAAGGCCGTTACAGCTTCACCTAACTGCTGCTCCAGCACCCGCTCGATGGTTTCATAGAGGCTCACCAGATGTTCCGTATCAGCGCCTCTGACAATGGGGTCTGTAGTGCTAACCCCGGTTTTTTTTAGCAATTCTAAAGCCTGCGGGCCTTGAACAGCTACCCAGCAGTAGCTCCAGGGCTCGGCATGATCTGCCTGGTAGCTAAATAATACACCGGGAAAAATAACAAAGGTATCGCCCTGACCAAGTCGGTAGCTCTTCCCTTGCCAGACAAAGGTGCCGTACCCGCTTTCTACTGTATGAATCAGGATGTAAGGATGGACGGCTGGGCCGATTTTATGACCTGGCTCGGGCCTGGCAGCACCGGCAAAGGTTATATTCAGATCCGCATTCAATAAGTAGGGATTAATCTGTATCCTGTACTCATAATGTTCCGGGTTTTCCATTATAGCGCTCCTGGTTATTGAAAAGTATGAAAATATATGATACTACAAATCTCCATGTAGAGGTGGCAATGTTCCATGCCTATTTTGCCGCTGTGATTTTATAGTAAGGGATATACAAATCATTATCAACTCAAAGGGTAATGAACAAAAGGAGCGTATACTTGATGAGTAAAATTGTATTTTTAGGAGCTGGAAGCACTGTTTTCGCTAAAAATGTCCTGGGTGACTGTCTGCTCACGCCGGCACTGCAGGATTTTGAGATTGCCCTGTTCGATATTAATCCCGAGCGGCTGCGCGACTCGGAAATTATGCTTAACAACATCCGCAAGACTTCTGGAAGCAGATGCAACATAAAGGCATATTCAGACCGGAAAGAAGCACTGCGCGGAGCCAAGTATGCCATCAATGCCATTCAGGTCGGCGGGTACGATCCGTGTACCATTACCGATTTTGAAATCCCCAAGAAATACGGGCTGCGTCAGACTATTGCGGATACGATCGGGATCGGCGGAATTTTCCGGAATCTGCGGACCATTCCTGTGCTGGACGAGTTCGCAGCGGATATCCGCGAGGTATGCCCGGATGTGCTGTTCCTGAATTACACCAATCCGATGGCTGTGCTGACCAACTATATGAGCCGGTATGCCGGAGTGCAGACGGTCGGGTTATGCCATAGCGTGCAGGTGTGTGTGCCGGAGCTTTTCAAATCGCTGGGGATGGATGATACGGGAGTTAAATCAAGGATTGCCGGCATTAACCACATGGCCTGGCTGCTGGAGGTTTCGCGTGACGGGGTCGATCTGTATCCTGAGATCAAGAGTAGAGCCCAAGAGAAACAGAAGGCAGGCAAGCACTCCGACATGGTCCGGTTCGAGCTGATGAATAAATTCGGCTACTATGTTACTGAATCTTCTGAGCACAGTGCGGAGTATCATCCTTATTTTATCAAGAGAAATTACCCGGAGCTGATTGACCAGTTGAACATTCCGCTGGATGAATATCCGCGCCGCTGCCGCGAGCAGATCAGTAACTGGACGAAGATGAGAGATGAGCTTGTGGGAGATGTTAACCTGGAGCATCAGCGGTCGCATGAATACGCATCCTATATCCTTGAAGCCATTGAGACGGATGTCCCTTACACGATCGGCGGGAATGTGCTGAATACCGGGTTAATCACGAATCTTCCGGATGAGGCCTGCGTCGAGGTTCCATGTCTTGTTAACCGGAATGGGATTAGCCCTACCTATGTCGGTGACCTTCCGCCGCAGCTGGCTGCACTGAACAGAACGAATATCAACACCCAGCTATTAACAATAGAGGCCGCCAGAACCGGCAAAAAAGAGCAAATCTACCATGCGGCGATGCTTGATCCGCACACGGCTGCCGAGCTGTCGTTGGATGATATTGTGGCGCTATGTGATGATCTAATTGAGGCCCACGGCAGCTGGCTGCCTAAATTCAACTAAGGGGATTGTGACATGAGTATGGAAGACAAGCTTCATGATGTAAGCCTGTACCTGCCCGGAGATGAAGAGCTGATGAAAGCACAGACGCATTGCCTCGAACAGCTGTATGATTTCAACCGCACCCGGCCAAGTGAATATGCTAAAAGAATGGCGATGCTGAAGGGAATGTTTGCGGAGATCGGCGAGAACTGCTACATCGAACCTCCGTTTCATGCGAACTGGGGCGGGAGACATGTCCATTTTGGCAAAAATATATATGCGAACTTCAATCTGACGATGGTGGATGATACCCATATATACGTCGGGGATTACACGATGTTCGGCCCGAACGTGACTGTAGCCACAGCCGGACATCCCATCCTTCCTGAACTGCGTGAACAGGCATATCAATATAATGCATCCGTTACGATTGGGACAAACTGCTGGATTGGTGCCGGCGTCATCATTCTCCCGGGTATTACAATCGGCGATAATACGGTGATTGGTGCAGGCAGTATCGTAACCAAGGATATTCCGTCCAACGTCGTGGCAGTCGGTAATCCGTGCAAGGTGCTGCATGAGATTAATGAACAGGATGAGCAGTTTTATTTTCAGGGGCGGCGGATTGTTAGGGAGGATTTGGTGTAGGAACAGGATCGTGTGAAGCCGGGGACCGTGCGGAGGCGCGGTCTTTTTGCTATTAAGCTCAATTGACATCTCCCCCACCGTATCCCTATAATTTAAAGCATATTATGAAAGCTGTTTCACATTCCGATAGCTAACCTATTTATGTAAGATGGAACCCCTTTATCTAAGCGGGTTTCATTTTGTTTTTTGTCGCACTTTTGTTCCAAAAAGGAGAAGCCATGGAAACAACGTTCTGCAAAATCGTAGTGGTGGACGATGAGATGCTGGTGCGGCAGGGGATTATTCACCTGCTGGACTGGGAGGGGGAAGGCTTTCATATCGTCGGGGAGGCATCCAACGGCCGTGAGGCGTTTGAGCTGATTGAGTCGCAGCGGCCGCATATTATCCTGACAGATATTGTGATGCCGGTGATGGACGGGGAGGAGCTGATCCGGCTAGTCAAGGGCATGTACCCGGAGATTGAAGTCATTGTGCTGAGCAGCTTCAGCGAGTTCGAATATGTGCGCTCGACATTCCAGAGCGGGGTGGCCGATTATATTCTGAAGCCGAGACTGGACGCGGCATCGCTGCTTGCAGTGCTCAAGAAAACCGCGCAGCGGATTCCCGTGCTGCAGCAGGTGGATTGGAGGAATGACAAGCGGCAGTCTGCCGACTATATTCTGGACAAGCTGATATCCGGCTATCCGGTGGAGTATGAGGCTGCGGTGCTTCAGGGCATCTTTCCGTATGCGGACTTTGCGCTGGTCATTGCCGAAACCGGAGAGGAGCCGGCATCCGTAGGCCGTAAGGAAGAATGGCTGGAGAATAGTATCCGTTCGCTGCTGCAGAGCGGCGGAATGCCGCTGGTCTTCCGGAGGCTGTCCACAGTAGAGGGGCATGTGCGGCTGCTGTTTAATCTGAATGATGATGGGCGGGAAGCGCTGATTCGTATGGCAGAGCAGGTTTTTGCTGCCGGTATCAGAGCCCATATGTTTCAGAGTCTGGCGGTAAGCCGCAGCCTTACGGACCTTGAGGAGCTGCATACGGTCTACTCGCAGGAGCTGATGAAGCTGCTGGACCACCGGTTCTTCCTGCCGGAGCGTTCGCTCCTGGTTGATAGCGGCGGAGAGGTGCAGCAGGGGGCGGCATTTGACCAGGAGGCCTTTGCAGCAGAGCTTAACCGGCAGGAATTCGACCAGGCGTTTGCCCGGCTGAGTGCCTATGTATCCTCAATGTCCGGCCGCCGCGATACGGGAGTGTCCGAGTTCAAGTCCTTCCTGTGCCACAGCATTTTTCAGGTCATCGGGATGCTGCTGCATTTTCATTATGAAGCCAAGGCGCTGGATGAGAGCAAGTATGAGTATTTCCGCTCCATTCACGAAGCCCGGCATATCGGTGAGACAGAGGCGCGGCTGATACAGTTCCTGCAGGATGCAACAGAATGCTTCATGAAGAACCGCGGCGGAACACCGGCCATGCAGAAGATTCTGCTGTACATCGACGAGAATTATTCACGCCAGATTACCTTGACCGAGGTGGCTAAGGAGTTTCATTTTAATCCGTCTTATTTATCTAATTACTTTGCACTGCATAACAAAGAGGGCTTCAATGAATATTTGAACCGGGCACGGATCGAAAAGGCCTGTCTGCTGCTAAAGGAGAGTCCGGACCTGTCCATTTCCGAAATCAGCAGCCTTGTCGGCTACTCTGACCACAGCTATTTCACCAGAGTATTCCGCAAGCTGATGGCGGTATCGCCAAGCCAGTACCGGAAGGGATAATGCAGCAGCAGGAAGGAGTCCGCAATGGGACTAATGGAGAAATGGCTCAGCAAGCTCAAGAACCAGAGCCTGTTCAGCAAAATATTCGTCGTTATGGTCATCAGCATTGTGCTCGTAACCGTACTGATTACCACAGTGACGGCACAAATGTCGCAGACGCTGTTTGTACAGACCTTCAGTATCACCAATTCCAAAATCATTAACCAGATTAAAAGCGCACTCGATAACTCTCACTACACTACAGTCAATACTGCAATCAACGTTGGGCAAAGCGGGGTCATCCGCAGCTTTATGACGGAGCAGGACGGAAGCTCACTGGCCAATTTCCGGCGGTATTACAGTATGCGCGACCAGATGGACCGGATTCAGTCCGGAATCGGGGCTGCCAATATAGGCCTGTCTATTCTTGGAGGGAACGGCAGAAGCTATACCAGTGATGTCACCTATTGGTCCGGATCTGCCGGTGAACTGAAGGCCAATCCGGTTTCAGCGGCGGTTCAGGAGCAGGGGGGCCGGCTTGTATACAGCTATATGGATGCAAGTCCGCTGAATTCACAGAACCGGATGCTGGTTGCGGCCAAGGCGCTGACTGCACCGGGACTTGCAGAGCCTTACGGGACGCTGTACATGTTCACGCGTGAGAGTGATTTTCGCAAAAATTATGCCAGCTTTACCAGCCAGGGGAATGATGTCATGTTCCTTGATACGTCGTCCCGGATTGTGTCGAGCAACCGTACGGAGCAGATCGGAAGCTATTCGCCTGATCTTCTGAACAGTGCCAAGCAGATTGCCGAGGCGGGCCTTGCCAGCCAGGAGCTGACGATTGACGGGCGCGAAGTTATCGTTCTGGCTGATTATCTGCCGTCCTACAACTTTTATATTGTGAACCTGATTGATAAAAATGAGACCATCGGTACGCTGTTCGATAGAAAAACGCTTTTTCTGATCGGTACAGCCATCGCTGCAGTAGCGGTACTCGTCATCTACTTCCTCACCAAGCGGCTGACACTGTCCCTGCGTACGCTGGTCAAAAAAATGTCCAATGTGACCAAAAAGAATTTTCATAACTATATGTCCGTCACCGGCAGCTATGAAACAAGGCAGCTGAGCACGGCCTTCAACTATATGCTTAAAGAGCTGAATGACTATGTCGCCCAGCTGGTGGAGACGCAAAAGGAGCAGCGGAATGCTGAGCTGGCTGCACTGCAGCAGCAGATCAATCCGCATTTTCTGTACAATACACTGGCTTCAGTGAATATTCTGGTGCAGCGGGGCAGCAAGGAGCAGGCGACCGAGACAATCCATGCCCTGATCTCGCTGCTGCAGAATACGATCAGCAATGTGAAAGAGACGATTACCGTAGAGGACGAGCTGATTAACCTGAAGCATTACGTCTTTATTAATCAGGTGCGCAACGGCAGCCGGGTCAAGGTAGAGACGTTTGTCTCACCGGACTGTATGAGCGCTAAAGTGCCAAAGCTGATTCTGCAGCCGTTTATTGAGAATGCCTTCTTCCACGCCTTCAATATCAAAACCTCGGGTTATATCTATGTTACCATCATGAAGGACCGGGATATGCTGCACTGTGAGGTTGTCGATACAGGCGACGGGATGGATCTGGACAACAAAGAGGCGATCCCCGCGTCCACGAGCAGCCGCCAGCTGTTCAGCGGTATCGGCATCCGTAATGTCCATGACCGTCTGCTGCTGCTGTACGGTGAGCCGTATGGCGTTACCATCACCAGTACTCCGGGCCAGGGGACGAAGGTCTCTATCAGAATTCCTTGCTGAAAAGCGCATTGAACCGCTGCCTTTGCAGCATACTATAACAGCTACGCCGCAAGCCGGCGCCGCATAACGGCGTCGGCTTCTTGCATCTGTGCGGCCTGTTTTACCTAAAAAAAGTGCGAAAGGAGAAAAGTAATGCTAATCCGTGGACCGTGGAAGCGGATACAGAACACAATATTATCACTATTTTAACTAAAATCATTTCTAACGAAATGATCATCCGGGATGATATTCTTGATAAAGAAAGCACTTTCAAATACATGTTAGGGGGATTTACATCATGAAGAAAAAAGCTACCGCGCTTCTGCTCGCCGGATTTACACTTCTGACAGCATGCTCGAGTAACGCAAATACGAATAACCAAGCCAATACAGGATCCGAAGGAAATGCAGCCGGCGGAAACCAAAAAATCACCGTTTGGGCCTGGGACAAAAACTTCAATATCGCTGCAATGAACCTGGCTAAGGACGCTTATGTGGCAAAAAATGCAGATGCTCAAATCGATGTTGTTGAATATGCACAGGATGACATCATCCAGAAGCTGAACACAGGGCTTAACTCGGGATCTGCTTCCGGTCTGCCAAACATCGTTCTGATTGAAGATTACCGTGCACAAAGCTTCTTGCAAACGTATCCAGATGCTTTTCAGGAGCTGGGCGATGCCATTAACACTGCTGATTTCGCTGAATACAAGCTCGGGCCAACCAGCTTTGACGGCAAACAGTACGGTGTACCATTCGACTCCGGTGTAGTAGGCCTGTACGTACGTACCGATTATCTGCAGGAAGCAGGCTACACGGTTGATGATCTTCAGGACATCGACTGGCAGCAATATATTGAGATCGGTAAAGCAATTAAAGAGAAAACAGGTAAAGATATGCTGACTCAGGACCCTAACGATCTGGGGCTGATCCGCATGATGATCCAATCCGCAGGCTCCTGGTATCTGAAGGAGGACGGTACTACACCTGACCTGAAAGACAATGCGGTTCTGAAGGAAGCCTTCGAAAGCTACAAAGAGCTGATGACTGCTAATATCGTTAAAGTCAACTCCGACTGGAGCTCCTTCCTGGCAGGCTTCAACAGCGGTGATGTTGCTTCGGTTCCTACAGGTAACTGGATCACACCTTCTGTAAAAGCAACAGCTGACCAGTCCGGCAAATGGGCAGTAGTACCTTTCCCGAAACTCAAGAATGCAGCTAACTCTGTACACGCATCTAACCTCGGGGGCAGCTCATGGTATGTGCTGAACAATGACGGTAAAGAAGCAGCAATTGAATTCCTGGGTGCAACTCTTGGCTCCGACGTTGACCTGTACCAGAAGCTTGTAACAGATGTAGGCGTTGTAGGTACTTACAAACCTGCTGCTGAAGGCGAAGCTTACGGTGCGGCTGATGAATTCTTCGGCGGACAAAAGGTTATCGCTGACTTTGCAAAATGGACAGCTGAAATCCCTAACGTAAACTACGGTCTGCACACTTATGCACTTGAGGATATTCTCAAGGTTGAAATGCAGAACTTCCTGAACGGTACGGATCTGGACAAAGCGCTTGCCGATGCACAATCCCAGGCTGAATCCCAAATCCAGTAATATCCGGTACCTGTAAATATCTGAATGATCCGCTGTCCTCCCTACCTGCCGTCTAGAGCCAGGACGGAGGACAGCGGCTTCTCCATTTTAACGATTTATGCCTGTTATAGAGAAAGGAATGAGAGCTGTGAACCATACCATGCGCAACCGCGCGAAGCTTACCGGCTGGCTGTTTATTGCAGGAGCCGTCCTCATGATCTGTCTGTTTTATTTTTATCCGATGATTCAGGCCTTGCTGCTTTCGTTCAAAACGGGTGCAGGGGCTAATCTTCATTTTGATGGTTTATCCAACTACAAACGCCTGCTCAGCGACAAAACCTTTTTTACTGCGGTAAAGAATACCTTCTTGTTCCTGATTGTACAGGTACCGGTGATGATCGTGTTTGCGATGATGATTTCGGTACTGCTGAATGACAGCAAGCTCCGCTTCAAAGGCTTTTTCCGTACAGCGATCTTCCTGCCTTGCGTTACCTCGCTGGTAGCATACTCTGTCGTCTTCAAATATCTGTTTGGCAATGACGGCCTGATTAACCTGGCTTTGATGAATATGCACATCCTGTCTGAACCGATCCAGTGGATCTCCGATCCCTTCTGGGCGAAGGTTACCATTATTATCGCCATTACCTGGCGCTGGACGGGATACAATATGATTTTCTTTCTCTCCTCGCTGCAAAACATCGACAATTCCATTTATGAAGCTGCAAAAATTGACGGTGCCTCGGGTCCGAGACAATTTTTCGCGATTACCGTGCCGCTCCTCAAGCCAATCATTCTGTTTACGTCGATTACCTCGACGATTGGTACCCTGCAGCTGTTCGATGAAATTATGAATATAACTAAGGGAGGTCCCGGCAACGCGACGCTCTCCATTTCCCAATATATTTATAATCTTTCGTTCAAGTACACGCCTGACTTCGGATATGCCGCTACCGTGTCGTATTCTATCGTAGCCATGATTGTTGTACTGGCCTTCCTTCAAATTAAACTGGCAGGTGATGATAAATAATGAGAAGCTTACGCCGTGCCCCCATTTATATTTTTCTGTCGATTGTAGCTTTCGTTTCGATTTTCCCGTTTCTGTGGATGATTATCAGCGCCACTAACCTTTCGGTTGACGTCACGCAGGGCAGAATGCTGCCCGGTACAGCTCTGTTCGACAATATCAGAAAGCTGACAGAATCGATCAACCTGGTGCCTGCGCTCTGGAATACGCTCAAAATCGCCCTGACAACAACCGTTCTTGCCCTGCTGGTTGCTTCCCTGGCCGGATACGGATTTGAAATTTACCGCAGCAAAGCGAAGGATATGGTCTTCAATCTGTTATTATTATCCATGATGATCCCTTTTGCCGCGCTGATGGTTCCGCTGTATCAGATGTTCTCCAAGCTGTCGGCTGCTGCTCCGCTAATCGGGGTTAATACAGTCGCTGCTGTGGTTCTTCCGACCTTTACGACGGCGTTCCTGATCTTCTTCTTCCGGCAGAGCTCAAAGATGTTCCCGCGGGAGCTGCTTGAGGCCGGACGGATTGACGGATTGTCGGAGCTGGGCCTGTTCTTCAAAATCTACATGCCGACGATGAAGACGACCTATTCCGCCGCTGCAATCATCACGTTCATGTCCAGCTGGAACAACTACCTCTGGCCGCTGATCGTGCTGCAGACTCCGGAAAAACGGACGATTCCGCTGCTGATCTCGAACCTGGGCTCCAGCTACTCCCCGGATTTCGGCGTTATTATGGCCGCAGTCGTTATCTCTACACTTCCGACAGCACTCGTCTTCTTCCTGATGCAGAAGCAGTTCGTTGCCGGTATGGTGGGATCAGTGAAATAATCATTTAAAATTCACTTTCTATCTGAGGAGGAAATGAAATTGGCAGTTACCCCAAGCTTGAGCTGGCTGGAAGATCCGGGAACCTTTAAGGTAAACCGGGTGGAAGCTCATTCGGATCACCGATATTATACAAACATGGCTGAGGCGGAGGCCGGAGCGCCGATGGATATGCGCTTCAGCCTGAACGGAAGCTGGAAATTCAGCTATGCGCCGAATCCGGCAAGCCGTGTGGAAGCTTTTTATAAGGAAGAATACAATTGCACAGGCTGGGACAATATTCAGGTTCCCGGACATATTCAGCTGCAGGGCTACGGCCGGCCGCAATATGTAAATACAATGTATCCTTGGGATGGGCTGATTGATCTCCGTCCGCCGCACATCTCACCGGACCATAATCCGGTCGGCAGCTACGTTAAGGAGTTCCGCCTGCCGGAGAATATGGAGAACGGGCCGCTGTTTATTTCCTTCCAGGGTGTAGAATCAGCGTTCTATGTCTGGCTGAACGGTGAATTCGTCGGTTATGCCGAGGACAGCTTCACTCCATCGGAATTTGACCTGTCTCCGTTTATGCGGGCAGGCAAAAACAAGCTGGCTGTTGAGGTATACCAACGCAGCACCGGCGGCTGGCTGGAGGATCAGGATTTCTGGCGCTTCTCAGGGATTTTCCGTGAAGTCTACTTATATACAGTTCCAAAAGTCCACATCCGTGATCTCGAAGTACGGGCTGAGCTGGACGATACTTATACGCAAGGCAGCCTGAACGTAACTATGCGCCTGCTGGACACACCGCAGGATACAGTCAGCGCGAAGCTTGAGCTAAAGGACCGGGACGGGGAAATTCGCCTGAGTACTGAAGGTACCTTTAACGGGCAGGAGCTTACGCTCTCAGGAGACGTTGCCGATGTTCTGACCTGGAGTGCAGAGAATCCATATCTCTATACCGTTTGTCTTACTTTGACGGGTGCAGACGGAGCGGTTGTGGAAGCTATTGTACAGAAGGCCGGCTTCCGCCGGTTCGAGATGAAGAACAAGCTGATGTGCATCAACGGCAAGCGGATTGTCTTCAAGGGCGTCAACCGCCATGAGTTCAACTGCCGCACCGGCCGCAACATTACCCGCGAGGATATGCTGTGGGATATTGAGACATTGAAAAGAAGCAACATCAACGCTGTACGTACCTCGCATTATCCGAACCAGACGTTATGGTATGAGCTGTGCGATGAATACGGGGTTTATGTAATCGACGAGATGAACCTGGAAACGCACGGCTCCTGGCAAAAGATGGGCGCGGTTGAGCCGTCCTGGAATATTCCGCACAATGATCCGAAATGGCATGACATCGTGCTGGACCGTGCGGTCAATATGGTGGAGCGGGACAAGAACCATCCGTCCATTCTGATCTGGTCCTGCGGTAACGAATCATATGCAGGGCAAGTCATTCTGGATGTGGCGAACTGGTTCCGCAGCCGGGACAACAGTCGTCTCGTGCACTATGAAGGCGTGTTCTATGACCGCAATTATAATGATACAAGCGATATGGAGAGCCGGATGTATGCCAAGCCGGCCGATATTGAGGAATATTTGAACGCTAATCCGGACAAGCCGTATCTCAGCTGTGAATACATGCATGCAATGGGCAACTCTGTCGGCGGTATGCACAAATATACCGAGCTTGAGAACAAGTACCCGATGTATCAGGGCGGCTTCATCTGGGATTACATTGACCAGTCGATTCTAAAGAAGGACCGCTATGGTAACGAGTTCTTCGCATACGGCGGTGACTTCGGCGACCGTCCGACGGATTACAGCTTCTGCGGGAATGGTATTGTCTTTGCTGACCGGAAATGGACACCGAAGATGCAGGAGGTTAAATTCCTGTATCAGAACTATAAGCTTGCGCCGGAGCAGAGTGGTATCCGTGTGATTAATGAAAGCCTGTTCGCAGGCACGGATCATCTGGCACTGGAATACAGCCTGTATTGTGAGGGCGAACTGCTTGGCAAATGGACCACAGATGTCAGCGCAGCTCCGCAAAGCGAAGTATTGGTACCGATTGAGCTTCCACATACAGAAGGAACGCCGGGTGAATACAGCATCCAGGCTTCCCTGGTGCTGAAGGAAGAAGAGCTGTGGGCTGAAGCAGGTTATGAAATTGCCTTTGGCGAGCACATCTTCAATGTGGAAGCCGAACCCGCTGAACTCCCGGCAGGTGCCTTGAAAGTGGTAGAAGGGGATGTGCAGATCGGCGTAATTGGCGAAGGCTTCACCGTGATCTTCTCCAAGCAGGTCGGATCGCTCGTGTCGCTGAACTATCACGGACATGAGATGATAGAAGCTCCTCCGGCTCCGCTGTTCTGGCGCGCAGCTACCGACAACGACAAGGGAACCCAGCTCGGTTACCATGCCGGAGCCTGGTATGCAGCAAGCCTGGCCCGCAAATGCGCAGAGGTAACCCTGGAGCAGCAAGAGGGTGCGGTAACGGTAAGCTTTGATTACCGGTTCAGCATTCATGAAGAGCTGGCGTTCAAGACAGCTTATACTGTGTATGGCGACGGAACGGTAAGAGTACGTACGCGTTATTCCGGCGCTGCCGGTCTTCCGGATGTGCCGATCGTAGCCTTGTCCTTCAAGATGTCCGCTGACTATGAGCAGTCCGAGTGGTACGCGATGGGGCCTGAGGAGAACTACATTGACCGTGCGTTCGGCGCCAGACTCGGCGTATTCAGCCGGAAGGTGCAGGACCTGCCGTCCCGCTATCTTGTACCGCAGGAATCAGGTAACCGCACCGGCGTCCGCCGTGTGAACATCACCGATAAAGCGGGAGTCGGGCTGCAGATTTCAGCTCCGGCAAGCGCGCCTGTAGAGTGTACCTTGTCACCATACACTGCATTCGAGCTGGAGCATGCCGCTCATCCGTTTGAGCTTCCGCAGGTTCACTACACTGTAGTAACTGTTGCCGGCAGACAAATGGGCGTCGGCGGTGACGACAGCTGGGGCGCACCGGTTCATCCGGAATACAGAATTCCCGCAGACCAGCCGCTGGAATATGAATTCTTCCTGTCCAGTTTGGGTTTGGGAGAGAGATAATATTGTAAAAGAAGCCGGCCCCGTTCTGATGGTATTCAGAGCGGGGCTGTTTTTTGCGTACACTGTATAGGTCAGGGGACCGTTTACAGGAAATTATCACCATGATAAATTATGGGTGGGACAAGTGCCCATGGCAAACATATTATGATCGGATACCCGGAAGGGCAGTCTTGGGAGAGGCTTGCTGTGGCGGGAATTGCAATCCGAGAGGGAGATTCGGGATGAAAAGGGTACTAAAAACAATCGGCACAAGTCTGGTAGCGGGGGCTGTGCTGCTGTCGGGAGCGGCTGGAGGGGGGGCGGGTTCTGATACAGTGTCGGCTGCTGCGGCCAAAACACCTGCTGCTAAGGCCCCTGCCGCTAAGGTGCCGACTGCGGATCAGGTGATCAGCAACGTAACGGCAGCGGCGAAGACATTGAAGAATTTCCACATTGATGTAATCAAGAAACAGGATGTACAGAGCGGCGGCGTGAAGATTAGCAATACCAACACACTCAATCTGGATATTAACCGCCTGCCTGCCTTTGCTGCAGCGGGCAGTGTAAAAGTCAGCCTGCTGGAGACTTCTTACGAGCTGTACGCTAATGCTAAGGAGTCTTACTATTTGGTAGACGGCAGTGAGCTTATCGCAGATTCTGAAGGAAGCTATGAGGATAGTGAAGAGTTCAGCAATACTGATGCTGTAACGGACGGTGACGGAGAGCCGATCGATCCCGACGCGCAGTATTGGATTGACCTGGAGAAGGAAGAGTGGGATACGTTTTACTCCAAAGGCCAGTATGATCCTGCAGCTATGCTGGATTCCGTCAAAGCCTACAAAAAATCAATGAAGGTAAGCATTGCCGGAGCACAGACTGTTATGCAGTTTACACTGACTGATCCGGCTGCAGCTAAGGCGGTCATTACCTTATATGACCAGGAGAATCTGTGGGATGGGGAGACCCTGCAGCCAAAGAGTGTAACCTGGAAAGTATTCGTTAACACCAAGACATGGCAGACAGAGAAGCTGACCGTTGACCTGAGTTATGTACTGGCTGCTGACGGAGCGAAGGATATATACACCACCAAGATTGAAGCCAAATACTCTAAGAATAATAAGACCGCAACGATTGTTAAGCCGGCTGAGCTGGAGTAGAGCTTATACTGGATATAATGAACAGCCCCGGGGGATATTCAGCTCTCCGGGGCTGCCGTTGTTTCAATAGTCAACCTTACTTTGCAGTAACAGTCTCCTGCAACGATACATTAGCCGGCAATACACCCGCATTTTTCTTCAGAGGTCTGCTCCAGTACTGCTCGTTTCCAGGCAGGTCGTCGAACCATTCAGCGTCCTCAGGACAATCGAGAATCATGAATTTACCATACTCCTGATCCCGGGACTGATGGTATTTGAGATAGGCTTTACCTTGCTCAATAGCCAGAATTTCGATTTTGCCGGAGGAGTGGCTCATGGAGAGCCGGACTCTTTTGCCGAGGCCTGAGGTTCTGGCTTTGGCTTCCTCGACGATCCGGTACACCTGCTCAAGCGGCAGGACGAACTCACGGTTGCCGGCAATAGGCCGGTTAATGAAGAAATAATAGGGCGTAATTCCGGCCCAGGAGAGGCGGTCGAGCAGCTCGCCCAGAACAGCAGGATCATCATTGATCCCCTTCAGCACCGGTGTCTGGTTAACGATGATTGCGCCTGCGTCATGCAGTGCCCGGACGGCCCGCTTTGCCTCCGGGGTAAGCTCCCGGGGATGATTAATATGTGCCATGATGTAGATCCGCTTCTCTACAGTGGAGTGAGTGCAGATCAGGTCGAGCAGCTCGGGGTCCTGATAGATGCGCATCGGATTAAATACCGGCAGCTTGGAGCCGAGGCGGATGATTTTGACATGGGGAATGGCCCGCAGGCTCTCAATAATGAACCTCAGCCTGGACGTAGAAAGAATCAGGCTGTCGCCTCCGGTCAGCAGAACATTGTTAATTTCCGGATGGGCGGCGATATACTCGATACCGGCGGTAACATCGGAAGGGGCTTCCTTGACATCGTTGCGGAACAGCCGTTTCCGGAAGCAATAACGGCAATAAGCTCCGCAGACCTCGGAGACGATCAGGAGCGCCGTCGTCCGGTATTTGTGCTGGCAGCCGGGAACCACATAGTTAGCCCCCTCATCGGAGGCATCCCACTCCCCATACTCCAAAAGCTCTCCCTCCCCTGGGATGACCAGCCTGCGGATAGGATCGTTCGGGTCTTCCCAATCGATCAGGGACAAGTAATAGTCGTTGGCCCGAAACACAAATTTGTCTGTGATCTCCTTCAATCGTGACCTTTCTGCTTCGGGCAGCATTTCCATTTTGTTAATGTCGGTTATGTATCGTACCTTTTGCACATGAATCTCTCCTTTGTTCTCATAATGACGAGACAAGAGGGAGCCTTGATGTCAAAAAGCCAAACTGGCAGCCAGCAGGGCCTCTTAAAAAGCACAAAAAGAGACCCTTAGCACAAGGGTCTCATGTTATTGGAAACATAAAAAAGCAGACCCATCCACTACTGACGAGGTTAGCTGACGGACTCGGGTAAGATGGTACCCTACATTGCATAGCTCAATGATTCGCCCCAATTGACTGGTTCCCCCGCTTTCCAGACAGTAAATGCTGGAAATTAAGCGTGGTTAAAGTATAACCCACTAAGTTTCCTAAAGTCAAAAGTATTGCCAAAGTTAATTTTGCACCGTTAGGCTTGGCTTCATGCCGCAAGGCCGGAATACAGGGCATTTTTTGGGGTGCGAAAAATTTTTTTTGATGTCATGTTTACCGTCTGCTTGTACAGCGGGGGCTTTTTAACCTTGTAATCTCCCGGGGGGGAACGGGATAACCCGCGGTTGTCAAGGGGTTGAACAGGCAGGACGGGCAGGCGGAAAGCTTCTCTGCAGGCGCTTCTTTTTCCCGCAGATGAAGCGGTTACCACCGCTTTTTGTAAGCGGAAACAACGCTTTTCATGTCAGCTATCGCGCTTGACGGATGCAAAAATCGTTTGTTAAGGTTTTGACAGGCAAACCAATACCATAAGACCGAGGGAGATGATTGATTTTGATCAAGGGGATTATCTTTGATTTTGACGGAACGATTATCGATACCGAAACTGCCTGGTACACCGCCTTTAGCGAGGCTTATGAGGAGCACGGGGTAGAGCTGACGCTTGAGCAGTATTCTACCTGTATCGGAACAAGCCTGAACAGCTTCAACCCGTACGAGTATTTAATGACCGAGCTTCAGCTTCCGATTGATAAAATGGAATTCAGAACGTCTGTCCAGCAGCGGCACAGCAAGCTCATGGAGCTGGAGGCAATCCGCCCCGGAGTGCAGAATTATCTGGACGCCGCCAAAGAAGCCGGGCTGCACATGGGACTCGCTTCAAGCTCTTCGATGGAATGGGTGGAGCGGTATCTGCAGCAGCTGGGCATCCGTGATTATTTTGACTGCATCCGGACTTCGGATCATGTTGCTAACGTGAAGCCGGACCCCGAGCTATATAATCAGGCACTGTCCTGTCTCGGCCTTTCGCCAGAGGAAGCAGTCGCCATAGAAGATTCTCCGAACGGCTTCAGGGCGGCTGCGGCGGCGGGGATGAACTGTGTGGTCATTCCGAATGACATTACCAGCTTCCTCGAATTCGACACTCCGCCCACACCGTATCATACTGTGGAAAGTCTGAGTCTGCTGGATTTTGATCATATGATCAGCCGTCGCTGCTTCGAAGCTGTGAATTCATAAACAACTATAAGTTCATCTAACAAGGGGGGATTTATATTGAATGCCGTTCATTTTGGGGCGGGCAATATTGGCCGGGGCTTCATTGGACCAATGCTGTCGCGCTCCGGGTACAGAGTGTGTTTTGTTGGAAGGAATAAACAAAAGATCTCCAGGCTGCAGGAACAGGGGCAGTATCCGCTTACGCTTGCCAATGAAAACCGTGACAGCTATATGATCAATAACGTGACCGCCCTACATCTGGATCATACGGAGGAAGTGGCACATGCGATCGCGGAAGCAGAAATTGTAACGACTGCAGTAGGAATTTCGGCGCTGGATGATATCTCGGGCACAATTGCCCGGGGGATTGAATTAAGACTCTGCAATAGTAATCTTAAGCCGCTGCATGTGATTGCCTGTGAGAACGGAATTAACAGCAGCGGACGGCTCAAAAACTCCGTGTATGCGCATATGAAGCGATCTTTCCAAGAAATGGCCGATATCTCCATCGCCTTCCCCAACGTGATGATTGACCGCATCGTCCCTGTCCAGCAGCATAAAGATCCGCTTGAAATCCTCGTTGAACCGTTCAGCGAATGGGTGATTCCCCGTGAGGATCTGCTTGAGGACCATATAGAAATCGAAGGTGCACATTATGTGGACTCTCTTGACCCCTACCTTAAACGCAAGCTGTTCACTGTCAATACAGGTCATTGCAGCGCGGCTTACTTCGGTTATCTGGAGGGACATACCAGTATTCAGGAGGCCATGGAGGAGCCGGGTATCCGCTCGCTTGTCCGCGGGGTGCTGGAGGAGACAGGTAAGGTGCTGGTGCAGTTGTACGGGTTGGACCCCCAGGGTCATCAGAATTACATTGAGAAAATAATGCGGCGGTTCATGAATCCGGGGCTTAGCGATTCCGTTGCCCGGGTGGGGCGTTCTCCTCTAAGAAAGCTCGCATCCAAGGACAGACTGGTGCTGCCGGCGATGCAAGCCCATAAGCTTGGTCTGAAGACACCGCATCTGCTCTCCGCAATTGCTGCTGCGCTGTTCTTCGACGCTCCTAAAGACCCGGAAGCCCAACAGCTTCAACAGATTATCCGGACTCAGGGTGTCCGTGAAGCCATTGCTGGCAACCTGGAGATTCCCAAGGAACATCCGCTGCACGCCCTCATCCTGGCCGAATACAACAAGCTGTGCCTGCGCTATCCGCATATGTCCGGCAGCGGGTTCGCGGCGATGAAGCATGATTTATCCGGATTGTCCGGCTGAATAGGGTTTTCTTGACTGCAGCTTAGCATAGTTTCATTTGGCTTCCCTTCCATTATGTTGTACGATATCGGCATATCTTTTTACAACAAGGAGGGCCTTAATGAAGCTGGGCTATTTAATCATTGATATGCAGGAAATTCATGTGCGGGATCACGTAGACAAGAAGACACTGGACCGCGCCTGTGAATATATCAACTATGTTTCGGATATGCTCCGGGAGAAGGATCAGCTGGTCATTCATATTCAGGATATTGAAGGGATGGAGGAAGCGGCTAAGGAGCGCTACGATATCATGCCGGAAATTCAGGTGGCAGACAGTGATCTGAAGGTGACCAAGGAGTATTCGAATGCATTCTGGAAGACGGAGCTGGAGCAGATGTTGAAGAATCACGGCGTTGAGCTGCTGATTATTTCCGGCTTCTCGGCAGAGCACTGCGTGCAGTTTACCTATAACGGGGCAAGTGAGCGGGGCTTCCGGCCGGTGCTGCTGCAAAATGGTATTCTGAGTGCACACAGCGACGTGATCACTGCTGCCTATAGAGACCGTAACCTGATCTCGTATCCGGTGATTCATTATTTGATTAGCCAATAGAGAGCTAAAGCCACCCCGTCCTGCCGCAGTTTTTTTTTTCTGCAGACAAGACGGAGTGGCTTTTGTATATAAAGATTACCTGCAGCATAGCGGTTGTTACATCAATTTCAGACCGGTAAAACGGCCGTATTCATCAGTCTGGATGAATAGCCCGGCCGACTCATGGTATAGATCAGGACACAACGTCCGCTCAGTGTACTCTATATCACCGGTATCAGGATTTAAGACGGAAAGACCGATGTCTTGTCCCCATAACACAAGTTTTCGATGGACCTGTGCCAGCTGGGCATGCGGATAAACAAAAACATCGTCTAGATCTGAGCTGACGCGGAATTCCGGCATCCGCACGAAGAATTTCATCCGTTCTCCGGTCCGCACATCAAAGAATGCCAGCATCATGGAATCTTTTCCATCTCCATAGATATCCAGCCCGCCGTCCTCTTCATCGTATAAATCGGTTTCGATTTTGCCCCATACTGCGAACGTATAATCATCTATCCAAGCTATAGGGTAATCCCAATCCTCCAAATAATCCCACACGTTATGCAAGGTAGGGCCATCCTCTGCTTCCCAGCGGTTGGAGGCCCAGGAGGGAAGATGCCAGGCGCGGATCCTGCCGATAGGATGCCAGATCCATCCCGTATTGATAATCCATTCCCCGTCAGGCGAAAGATGCAGCTTGCCAAAGAAATAATCCAGGTAATGTTCCGGTGTTATCCTGGTTTCATGATCGTTCACTGGTGATTCTCGTTCAGTCAGCAGCTTTCCGGTTTCTACATCGACCAGATCCAACCGGTTCCATTGTGAACCCTTTATAAGAACGGTGCGGTTATCCAGCTCTGTGAAGGCCAAGGGGAACGTACATGTATTATGATGATAATCGTCTCTCGACAGCTTCATCACCTCTTGAAGACTCTGCAAATCATAGAGTGCAGCATGCTGGCCAAAGCGGTTGGAGACCCCGGCATATCGTTCATTTTTTGAAAGTACAAGCTGCTGCGGATGTGCCGGATTGAACCCGGGAATATCCACTTGCAGCAGTTTGACTGCAATCCCGGAATGCAGATCAAGCCGCCAGAGCTCCGCCTCCTGATTTAAGGCCAGTAAGGATATTGGACACAATCCTGTTGCATTTAATGCGTGCATGGCAATAATATTACCGGGATCTGGTAATAGTACGGGAAAAGTAACGTCTTTAAACACGATAGATTAACCTCCTTAAAGCATTCAACTATAAAAGTGAATGTTTATAACTAGTATAACAGCGGACCTTATTATGAAAAATTGATTAATAGAAACTTTTTCCAAATACGCTCGTCCAATAGTACAGAAGCTATTCTATTATAGGGGAGCGTTACATAATGAGAAATTGGAAGCTCGCAGCCGGTATTCTGGCCGCGGCCATCGCTTTAAGTCCGGGATCGGCAGCAGCGGCCGCAGACAGTACTATTATGTTGAATTACAAAGAAACATCAATGGGGAGCAGCCAAGTGGTTACGGCAGGAACTACGCTTGTTCCGCTGCAGCAGCTGGCACTGAGTATGGGCTACTCCCTCAGCTGGAACCAGACTGCGAAGTCGGCAAAGCTGATCCGCCCAGGCCGCGAAGTTACCCTGACTGCCGGTACTGTCAGGGCAACTGTAGATGGTACTGCATCAAGCCTGACTAAGGCGCCGCGTATTCTCAAAGGTAAAATCTATGTGCCGCTGGTGTCCGCAGTCAGTCTGCTGGGCGGCAAAACGGTGTATGACAAAAGCGCGGGCAGCTTGAACATTGTAGATGAGCTGCGCTACTCTGTTGCTTCGTCCCAAGGCAGAACCTACTGGGTTTCACAAAAAAACGGCGATGTCTTTTATAGCACCTCTGCTTCCGGCAAACCGGTACTGATCGGTGAGCTTCCGTTTGCTGACCTGGTTTATACCCATAGCCTTGAGGTTAAGAATGTAGGTAAGGGTACGGAGCTTTTGCTGCTCACGGATAACCACTATGCCATGTTCAATGATTTCAGCAATAGCTACCAGGTTCTGATTCAGAACGGAAAAATCTTGAAGCAGATGGAATATCACTATATTATCAGGTCATACATAAAGGCTCCGCTGCTAACAACCTCTCAGCTCTACATGACAGATGGCGGAAGCGTTCAGTACATTAATGCAGACGGCAGTCCGGGCAAGCTGTTTAATCTTGAAGCCATCACAGGCACACAGGGACAATACACCATTGAATATGCGGCACAAGATATAATTCTTGCAAGGTTAATCACCAATACACAGCTGTATGCAATTAATACGGCAAGCGGTGCAGTGACCAATCTTAGTGAACAATTAATCAGTGCCGGGGACCGTAAGGAGTGGGACCGGGCGGACGGATCGGATGATTTCTATCTGACTAAAATGCTGGTGCTGAAGAAGCGGGAGGGCAACGTGATGACCTTCACCTATGCAACGCTGCCTGACGGGAAAGTGAAAACGGTGACGTATACAGTGGATTCGAAATAAAGCTGGCGCCGGCCAAGGAGGAGTGTAATGGGAAAAATAACGGTTGTAGCACGCTGTCTATCAATCTGTATGGCTGCCCTTGTAGCAGGCTGCAGTAATTTTGCCTCCGGAGAGCCCAAAGAAGTGGAGTTGCAGCAGCTTAGCAGCGGAGCTAAGAGCTTTGTAGACCAGATCAAGGATGAGAGCGGACTGTATCTTTATTCTCCTGCCGGAGAGCAGGCCTACCTTATCGTTAATCATTTGGTAACCGGCCAGGATGAGGAGGCACGGTATCTGGAGTCGTTGAAGAGCGAGTTAAAGGACCATTTATTGAGATTAGACGTGAATGAGCTGGGAACAATGGAGTATACCGATAAGCGGCTGGGGAAAATAAGGTTCTTTGAGCTGGGCGACAGCAGCCGGGACTACAATGCCATTCAAGTGTATAAAAACGGAGTCGTGAGCAAATTCGATTCTATCGGCGGTTAGATATAACTCAGGTACAATATTATCAAAAAAGAGATGCGCTACAACCGGGGGGACGGTCTGCAGGGCATCTCTTTTATATTGAATAGCAATTATTTCCGGGCCAGCTCCTGCCGTACAATCGGCGCAACCTTAGTGCCGAGCAGCTCAATCGCGCGCATAACCTCACGGTGCGGCATCGTACCGACATTGACGTGGAGGAAGAACCGGGTTACACCCAGATTTTTGTGCAGCAGAATAATCTTCTCGGCGACGTACTCGGAGTCACCGACATACAGTGCTCCGCGCAGGCTGCGGGCGTCATCATAGGTGGCCCGGTTGTAGGTCTGGCCCCAGCCGCGTTCACGCCCGATAACATTCATCTGTGCCTGGGTGGACGGGTAGAACAAGGCGGCTGCCTGCTCTGTAGTTTCTCCGACGAAGCCGTGGGAATGAGTAGCAATCTGCAGCTTGTCGGGGTTATGTCCGGCCCGTGCAGCCGCTTCCTTATAGAGCTTCACCAGCGGTGCAAAGCGTTCCGGCATGCCGCCGATGATGGCGAACGCTACCGGGAGACCGAGTGTGCCGGCCCGGATGGCTGATTCCGGGTTGCCGCCTGTTGCAATCCACACCGGCAGCGGGTCCTGAACCGCACGCGGATAAACCGGCAGATTGTCGATTGCCGGACGGTGGCCGCCGCGCCAGGTTACCTTCTCGGAGGCGCGGATTTTAAGCAGCAGCTCGAGATTTTCTTCAAATAATTCATTATAATCATCCAGACTGTAGCCGAACAGCGGGAAGGACTCGATAAAAGATCCCCGTCCTGCCATAATCTCCGCCCTTCCGTTCGAAATGCCGTCAAGTGTGGCGAATTGCTGATAGACCCGTACCGGATCATCTGACGACAGTACAGATACGGCGCTGGTAAGCCGGATGCTCTTGGTCATTGCTGCCGCCGCCGCCAGTACAACCGCAGGCGCGCTTCCGGCATAGTCGGCACGGTGATGCTCTCCGATTCCATACACATCCAGTCCGGCCTGGTCGGCAAGGACGATTTCCTCTACTGCCTCGCGCAGTCTTTCAGCATGGCTGATTACCTTGCCGGTTACCGGATCGGGTGTCGTTTCCAAAAAAGTACTGATTCCTATTTCCATCTTAATCCGCCTCCCTTTTCATATCGTTATCTTACTATACTTTTTAATGTTTCTCAACTTTAGTAAGTGAAATTCCTGGATTTATTTTATACTGCTCTGACCTGCCGTGTTATACACCAATTTGGATAACCTGGACCGTTCTGCCGTTACTGGCCTCCATCGTGGGACATAGTTTATTGTATAACGGACGAAAGCGGTGATCAGGAGTGGGAGAAGGGATAGGAAATACGGCGAGCGGCTTCGCCGCCCATGCTGAAGGATTGAACACGACTGCGAGCGGCGCAGCTGCGCACTCAGAAGGGTTTTCCACGGTTGCCGGCGGAAACAGCTCACACGCAGAGGGCAGCACCACAGTCGCAAGTGCCAGTGCATCCCATGCTGAAGGTTATCTTACACAGGCAACGAATGATACGGCCCATGCTGAAGGCACCTCAACAACGGCCAGCGGAGTGGCTTCGCATGCTGAGGGATATATGACTCATGCACTGGGAGAGAGCACGCATACGGAAGGTTCCATGACACTGGCAGCAGGAGCGGAAGCCCACGCCGAAGGCAATGCAACACAGGCTTGGGGAGACTATTCGCATACGGAAGGCTTCAGCACATCGACTCAAGCCGGTGCAGCAAGTGCCCACGCCGAAGGAGAAGGGAACTCGGCGGCCGGAAGGGCATCTCATGCTGAAGGCGGCGGTGCCGACCAGCAGGGCAATCCGGCACCAAACTTTGCGGGTGGTGCAGGCTCTCATGCGGAGGGAGTGGGTACAACCTCACTGGGCTTTGCCTCCCACGCGGAAGGCGGAACCACGGATATAACGGCTGCGGCGGGGCCGGTGGCACAGGCTGACTTCGCCCATGCCGAGGGTCAGAGTACAACGGCCAGCGGGACGGCTGCCCATGCTGAAGGCTTCCGGACAATTGCCAGCGGAAATCTCGGTTCCCACACTGAGGGTCAGAGCACAACGGCCAGCGGGACGGCTTCTCATGCCGAAGGCTTCCAGACGACGGCCAGCGGCCCGTCAGCTCATGCGGAGGGGGCTAACTCAGTAGCCAGCGGCCCCTTCAGCCATGCCGAAGGCGTAAGTACACTGGCCAGCGGCGCCTATGCCCATGCCGAAGGCGCCAATACAACAGCTGACGGACAGGCTTCGCATGCTGAGGGCTTCATGACGCAGGCCTTCGGGGCGAATTCGCATGCTGAAGGCGAGAATACGACTGTGATGCCCGGGCATACCGGCTCGCATATTATGGGCCGGAACGGTTCAACACGGTTCGCCTATTCCTGGCATCTGGCTAACGGGCTGGCGGTAGGGCCAAGTCTTAATTCAGCAGTAATTGAAGGTGCTACAGGGAATCTTTATCTGGACGGTACTGTTATTTCCCCGGCTGCAGCCGATTATGCGGAGATGTTCGAGACGTCTGACGGCCAGGCGCTGGAGCCCGGATATTTTGTCACCTTTGACGGGGGAAGCGAGAAGATCCGCAGAGCCCATGCCGGGGATTCGTACATTCTTGGGGTAGTCAGCGGAAGACCGGCTATTCTGGCGGATTCCAGTGATTTGCGCTGGCATAAGCTGCTCGTGACAGATGAATGGGACCGGATTCAGTACCGGGAGGTTGAGGTGCCGGAGGTCAAGGATACAGAGGGCAATGTAGTCCGCGCAGCCTCTTCCGTAATAGAACCGGTCCTGAATCCGGACTGGAACGCCGCAGAAGAGTATATACCGCGAATGCAAAGAGACGAGTGGGTGGCAGTCGGGGTAGTCGGCAAGCTGCTTGTCCGTGATGACGGTACCTGCCGTCCGGGAGGCTATTGTATGCCGAATGCCGAAGGCATTGCGACAGACGCTTCTGCCGGATACCGGGTCATGAACCGTACACGGGATGACCAGGTACGAATTTTTGTGCGATAGGCAGGAGCTTGGAATAAGGCGGTTGAGGAAGGGATATTCCTGCATTCATATAATTAGCTAATTAGCGCTATGAGGGGATGATCCGCTTGGCGGTGAAATCGTTGTCCCACCACCGAGTCGTTTGAGTAGCTTAAGTGGAAAAATGCAACCTATTTCACTAGTGACAGCCGGTATGGGCGGATTAGCGGGAAGAATGCCACCTAATTATACATTTTATGGCCTCAGCAGCTCTGCAGCCCGAATTAAATGACTATTTTCCACCTAATGACCCTAAATACTGTGTGCTGATAGAATTAAGCTGCGAAAATCCAATTAAATATAGACTGCGATGAGTTGGCCCGGCCCGGCCCCAGTGGTGCACACTGCAATGAGACACACAGGTTAACCTTCACCGGCAGCCCCAACACCAAAGCCGGACCGCTCCCAGATCTAACATCGGGAGCGGTCCGGCCTCTTGGCGTGCGGTCAGGATTTATCCTTCTTTACGGCAAGCTGTACAATCATAATGACGAGGGCAAGCAGGGCGATCAGCTGATCTGTACTCATGGTCCGATCCTCCAATCTGTAACAGAAGAATGGCTCTCGGACCGGCATCTCCCCTCCCAGGAAGCTGCTTTTGTTTCCCTGATACATCATATGGGCTGCTGAACGAGGATAGTACTTCATTCCATAAATAATTAATACCGCAAGCTAAACGTAAGCCCGCTGACCCGGCACATCTAATCGCAGAAATCCTCACCCTGCCCTCTTGATTAATCCCTGCGCGCAGGATAGCATATAAGGAAATATCAATGATTCATGGGATTAATTTCACTTAGGGAGTGTTGAGGAGCATGGTTGTCCGAAGCGGGCGGGAGGCTGGATTGTGGTTGTTCTAGCCAGCCTTATTTTTGTGGTTACATTATTTTTTGTCATTTGGCAGCCGCGCGGCTTGTCCATTGGCTGGTCAGCCTGCGGGGGCTCATTGCTGGCGCTTGTCGCCGGGGTAGTCAGCTTTACGGATGTGCGCGATGTAACGCTGATTGTGTGGAATGCGACGCTGGCGTTTGTAGCCATTATTCTGATCTCACTTATTCTGGACAGGATCGGATTTTTTGAGTGGGCGGCACTGCATATGGCAGCGGCGGCCCGCGGCAACGGTACACTAATGTTCATTTACGTCATTGTGCTCGGGGCAGTGGTTTCGGCCTTTTTTGCCAATGACGGGGCTGCGCTGATTCTGACGCCGATTGTGCTTGCGATGGTGAGAGCGCTAGATTTTGATGAGAAAAAAGTATTTCCGTTCATCATCGCCAGCGGTTTTATCGCCGATACGACCTCGCTGCCGCTGATTGTCAGCAATCTGGTCAACATCGTGTCTGCCGATTTCTTCGGCATTACCTTTATGCAGTACGCCGGACGGATGCTGCTGCCGACCCTGTTCTCGCTGGTAGCCAGCATCGGGGTGCTGTATCTGTATTTCCGCAAAAGCATTCCAAAGCGCTACGACGCCACACAGGTCAGGGAGCCCCGGGAAGCCATTAAGGATCATCGGATGTTCCGGCTGTCCTGGGCGGTGCTGGCCATGCTGCTGGCCGGGTATTTTGTCAGCGAGTTCCTGGGCATTCCGGTTTCGCTGGTTGCCGGTGTTATCGCACTTCTCTTCCTGTGGATGTCCAGCAGGAGTCCGGCGATTAAGACCATGGAAGTGGTCAAAGGCGCACCGTGGGCAATTGTCTTTTTCTCCATCGGAATGTATGTGGTCGTCTACGGCCTGCGCAATGCCGGGCTGACCGACGTTCTCGCCGACATCATCAGCAGGCTGGCCGGGCACGGGCTGTTCACGGCGACGATGGGCATGGGCTTCCTGGCTGCCGTTATTTCTTCCATTATGAATAACCTGCCGACTGTGCTGATTGGCGCCTTGGCAGTGGATACGGCGAATACTGCGGGACTGATCAAGGAAGCGCTCGTGTACGCCAATGTCATCGGCTCCGATCTGGGACCGAAGATTACACCGATCGGTTCACTCGCGACACTGCTGTGGCTGCATGTTCTATCCTCCAAGGGCGTGAAGATTTCCTGGGGAACCTATTTCCGAACCGGGATTGTCCTGACCATACCGACCTTATTCCTTACTTTATTGGGGCTGTATCTGACATTGAAGCTATTCTAGCTCCGGGTGTCTATAAGATAAGTGCATATGTAAATAAGCGGTCCGGACAGGCTATGTCCGGACCGCTCTTGTTGATATGGGCTTCAGTCTTTGCCTGTTCCATGGCCGTAGCCGTAGCCGGGATACTGCACAACAGGCCATTTGACCTTGCGCAGGGCATCCATCAGCCCGGCTCCGGCATGCAGATTGCTGCTGACCAGCTCATGCGGGGTTAATGCCATCCACTGGTTCAGCGAGACATCGGCGAACCGGTCACTCTTGAACATTTCCAGAAACCATAGCGTCTCTGTGCCGGTATTCTGGATGTAATGCCCCATGGCGAACGGTACATAGCCGACATCCCCGGCCCTGTAATTGAAGGTGCGGGCTGCGCCGTTGCCGCCGAACACGGTCATCCGGCCCTGGCCGCTCAGGTAGTATTGCCACTCGTCGTTGTTCGGATGCCAGTGCAGCTCGCGCATTGCGCCGGGCTCAATCTCAACCAGTGCCGCAGCAATGTTCCGCGAGACGGGGAAATTGGACGAGTCGACAATCCGCACGCTGCCGCCTGGTGTCTTCAGCGGGGGCTGGGCCAGCAGCCGGTGCTTGAAGCTCAGCGGAATTTCGCCGTAAGGAGACTGTACCTGCTGCTGCTCAAGCGTTCCGGGTACCTGATCCTGGTAAATGTAGACCTGTTCCTTCGGTATACAGTCAAAAGCAGACTCAGGAACGCCGAAGTTAGCCGACAGCACTTCCTTTGGCGTATGGGCGAACCAGTCGGAGATGGACAGGGTGTTCAGGTCGGAGAAGCTGCCATCGTCAAAGACCAGCAGGAATTCGCAGCCCTTATCAAGGCCCTGGATAGAGTGGGGGATGCCCGGGGGAAAATACCACAGGTCTCCGGGACCTACATCGGCAATGAAATTGCGCCCGTTCTGATCGACGGCAGTAATCCGAGCGCTTCCCAGCAGCATGTAAGACCATTCCGCCTGCTGATGCCAGTGCAGCTCCCGGACGCCGCCCGGCGTCAGGCTCATATTGACTCCGGCGAGTGTTGTAGCAGCGGGAAGCTCGCGGACAGTAACTTCTCTGGACCAGCCGCCGTAGTTAAGCTGCATGTGGGCATCCGAGAAAGAGAATTTCAGGTTCGGAATAAGCCCGTTATCGGTGACGGGCGGGACGAACATATCAGGATTCTCCCGGTCACGCAGCACATCGCGCGGGCCAAGGTCTATATTGCCGGCACCGTCGTTTCTGATGGGCTGGGGGACAGGACCGGTATTGCTCAGGGAAGATTGTTCAGAATTCATAACGGCTCCTTTCCGGATCACGAGGCATGGATGTTTACTGTATATGATCGGTAAATACCAAATATGATTGTGATTGGCAGCCGGGGAGATGTATGATGGGAGGAGCAGGCTGCGGAGGATGCTATATTCCCGCATACCAACATAGTGCAGCAGCAAGCAGGCTGCAATAATATCAGAGAGCAGGTTCGAGAAACCAGATGACAACAGGTGAACAACAACGATACCGCTTCAGCGAGGCCCCGATCTGGGAGCTGCAGCGTTCTTATTATGAACAGCTTGGCATGCAGGCTTGGAACAATGACCAGGTTCCGCAATATATTACCAGCAATCCGATGATCGGAACGGCATATGCGGAGATGATTCTCGGCTTCCTTCAGGACCGGGCGGCCCGCGGGGAAACCAGTGAACCGGTTATAATCCTGGAGCTGGGGGCGGGAGCCGGCCGGCTGGCTTTCCAGACTCTCCAAAAGCTTAGTGAGCTGATTGAGTACGCGGGAATACCGCTTCCGCCGTTCAAGTATGTGATGAGCGATCTCCCGCTCCTGAATATTACCGGCTGGCAGCAGCATCCGCGGCTGATTCCTTTTGTAGAGCAGGGGATTCTTGATTTTGCCCGTTTCGATGCCGTGGAGGACACAGAATTGAAGCTGGTGCACAGCGGAACGGTCATCCGGCCGGGGGACCTTGCACAGCCTCTGCTCGTGATTGCGAATTATTTCTTTGACAGCATTCAGCAGGAGCTGCTGTATGTGGATGAAGCCAAGATTTTCGACTGTGAGGTGTCCCTGAAGTATCCGGAGCAGGCTGACACGATGACTACTTCTGAAGTGCTTAGGGATATCGTGCCGGAATATCATTATGTCCGTGCTGCTGCCTATGAAGAATCAGACTATCCGTTTCAGGAGGTTGTCTCGTTCTATCAGCATCATCTGGAGGATTCGCATATTCTGTTCCCTGCGGCGGCGCTGTCCTGTATGGAGCGGCTGAATAAGCTGTCCAGAGAAGGCTTTATACTGCTGACTGCAGATAAAGGGGACCACCGGCTGGTGAACTGGGAATTCCTTGAGCCGCCGAAGCTGATGCATCACGGGAGCATCTCACTGACAGCGAATTATCATGCCATGCAATATTATTTTGAGCAAAAGGGTGCACAGACGCTGACTACTCCGCATCATTATAAGAATCTGAACGTAGTCTGCATGCTGATGCTGAAGGACCCGGATGCCCATGTGCAGACCCGGCTGGCTTACCGGCGGAGTGTGGAGCGGTTTGGGCCGGATGATTTTTTCAGTATGAAGGTATGGATTGATAACAACTATGATTCCATGGGCATGCAGCAGATGCTGGCCTTCTGGAGGCTGGGCGGCTATGATGCCGAGCTGTTCATCCAGAGCGCGGAGCGGGTCTCCGCCCTGCTGCCGGATGCCAATGAAGAAGAACTGCTCGACCTTCAGCTGGGAATACAGAAGATGTGGGACGGATATTATCCGATGCCGCAAAAATACGATCTGGCGCTGGACACCGGCCTGCTGCTATTCGAAATGGACCAGTACGGGGAATCGCGACGGTACCTGGAGCTTTCGCTGGCCGAGGGCGATGAGGAGCCGGTTGTAACCGTGCTGTACTGTCTGGCGATCTGCTGCTATGAGCTGGAGGATGATGCGGGGGCGCTGGAATATACCAGGCAGGCGCTAGTTATTGAGCCTGAGCATGAGGAAGCGCTGGATCTGCTGAATGCGCTCAGTCAGGGCTGACAGCAGCTTTACAGCGGCAGATTGATTTGTTATCCTAGAGCCAATAATGAAACGCGATGACGAGAAGAGTAGATACGAGCAGTCCTTCACAGAGAGCCCCGGGCGGTGAAAAGGGGCAGGGAACGCTGTATTGAAACAAGCCTCTGAGCGGCGTACCGGAACTTAAGCAGCCGGGATGGTACGACAGGAGCTCCTGTTACAGAGCTAGAGTATAAGCCTTGCTGCCGCAGCTGCTGCGGACAATGCCGTACTTGATGAGATTAATATGGCGACATATTAATGAACCTGGGGTGGTACCGCGAGAATCTCGTCCCCAAGACTAATCCGTCTTGGGGGTGGGGTTCTTTTTTGTTGACCAGAGAAATTCAATAAGCGGAGTTGTACCAATCCACAGGAGGTTATTTGAATGAAAGAGCTATCTGCAGCAACCGGCACAACTTTAGACGATACGGCAGCTGCCGGCGAGAATTTTATGGAAAAGCTGATTAGGGAGGACGTGGAGAGCGGAGTGTTCAGCAGGGGAATCTGCACCCGGTTTCCGCCGGAGCCCAACGGCTATCTTCATATCGGCAGCGCGTTTGCCATCCATACCAATTATGATCTTGCGCGTAAATTCGGCGGTACGTTTAACCTGCGTTTTGACGATACTAATCCGTTAAAAGAGGACATGGAGTACGTAAACGCAATTACCGAGGATCTGGAGTGGCTGGGTTGTAGTCCGGGAGCGCATATTTATTATGGCTCCGATTATTCGGAGCAGATCTATGAAAGTGCAGTGACCCTGATCGGCAAGGGAAAAGCCTACGTCTGTGAGCTGGCACCGGAGGAAGTTACCGCCTACAGGGGCACATTAACGCAGCCGGGCAAGAACAGCCCGTACCGTGACCGTCCCGTAGAGGAGAATCTGGCCTTGCTTACCGGAATGCGGCAAGGCGATTACCCTAATGGAGCAATGGTGCTCCGGGCCAAAATCGATATGGGCTCACCCAACATCAATCTCCGCGACCCGGTTCTCTATAGAATTATTCATGCGCCGCATTACCGGACAGGAGAAGATTGGTGTATTTATCCGATGTATGATTTTGCCCATCCAATCCAGGATGCAATCGAAGGAGTAACCCATTCGCTGTGCTCGCTGGAGTTCAAGGACCACCGGCCGCTGTACGAATGGGTGCTGAATGAACTGGACATTCCCGAGCCGCCGCGGCAAAGGGAGTTCGGCAGAGTCAACCTGACCGGAGTCGTTACCAGCAAAAGATACCTCCGCCAGCTGGTGGCCGGCGGTCATGTAGACGGCTGGGATGATCCCCGTCTGCCCACCCTGCGCGGGCTGCGCAGACGGGGCTTTACCCCGGAGAGCATCAAGCGGTTTGTTACAGAGATCGGGATGGTGAGAAGCCAGTCAATGGTGGACTTTTCGCTGCTGGAGCACGTGCTGAGACAGGATCTGAAGGCCGGTGTGCCAGCCGTGATGGCTGTGCTTGAACCGCTCAAGGTAGTGATCACCAACTATACCGGACCTGAGACTGAGCTGCTGAGTCTGGATAACAATAGTGAGAATACAGAGCTGGGAACAAGAGAGGTTCCCTTCAGCAGCATTCTCTACATTGAACGCACTGACTTTATGGAGCAGCCGGTACCGGGCTTCAGGCGGCTGGTTCCTGGCGGTGAAGTACGCCTGAAGGGTGCGTACATCATCAAATGCAATGAAGTGATCAAGGACCCGGTAACCGGGGAGATCAGCGAGCTGCGCTGCACCTGTGATCCGGAGACGAGGAGCGGCAGCGCGATGAGCGGCCGGAAGGTCAAAGGAACGATCCACTGGGTATCCGCGAGCCATGCGGTGCCTGCTGAAGTGAACTTGTATGAGAAGCTGCTGAAGGCTGGCGAAGGGCCGAAGGATGAAAGCGAAGCCTGGGAGGATGTTATAAATCCGGATTCCATCCGGACTTTGGAGCACTGCCTGGTCGAGCCGTATGTGCTGGAGGCAATGGCGCTGGAGCGATTCCAGTTCATCCGCCACGGCTATTTTACCGCCGATAACAAGCTTTGCAGCCGTGAGCGCCTGGTCTTCAACCGGATCGTACCGCTGAAGGACGGGTGGAAGGGGAAGAAGTAGGTGGGGAGGAGACTGGGTGTGTTTTAAGTTAGTGGAATCGTCAACTCATTCTCGTTTTAGCTCCACTAGCGGAGAATTAGGTAGAAAAATGCCAACTAAAAACTCCATATTCATCACATGAGCACGATATGGGATAAATTAGCTGGCGGAAATCGACTTAGTTGCCGCCACCAGCAACATATTTTCTCCACAAAAGGCCTCTATACTGGGAAGCAGCAACTTGAATCCCGAAGGAGGCAAAATGATGAATTGGTCTTGGCTGGTAACCCTGATTTGTCCGCTGATGATGATCCTGATGATGTTCGGCATGCCCGGAGGCCATGGTCACCGCGGTCACGGCGGACGCCCGCAGCGCAAGCATATAGAAGAGCTGGAACAGGAGCTCAGCGGGCTAAAGGCCCAAATGGAACAGCTGCGTGCAGACCGTCACAATACGACAGTGTAAATGGAACAATATGCAGGGCAGCGGAGCAAGCGCAAAAAAAGAGATGGAAAACGGGGAATTCCGGTTTCCATCTCTTTTGCATGTCCGGGGTTTCACGGCAGCCGCTCCCCGCAGAATCTAATCTCCCTTTACAACAGCCGGATGCTGATTGCCAACCCCCGGATTGCGGTAATTGTACTTATGTATGCAAACGGAAGGAGAACCATGAAAATTACATTTACATTTTTCACTATGAGGAATATAATGATTGTAAAGTTAAAGTTGCCTTAGGGAAACTTTGGTGCACGAACACAAATTTTCGGTGTTGAGACAACATTTCATGTGTATAGATTACTTTTCAGGCGTAAGGAGGGTTCAATATGATTGAACAGACAGCAGTGGAGACACGCGAAATCATAAAGGCTAAACAGAACAAAATTACAGCACAGGCCGTATTAAACGGGGATGTAAAAGGGCTGAAGCGGCTGCTTCCGTTCCTGGGCCCTGCTTTTATTGCTTCAGTAGCGTACCTGGACCCGGGGAATTTCGCCACGAATATTACCGCCGGCTCGAAATACGGGTATCTGCTCCTCTGGGTCATTGCCGCTTCGAACCTGATGGCTGTGCTGATCCAGGCGTTATCCGCCAAGCTAGGTATTGCAACGGGTAAGAACCTGCCCGAAGTGGCGAGGGAGCAGTTTCCGAAGGGGGCAGCTATCTTTTTATGGATTCAAAGTGAGCTTGTCATTATTGCTACGGATTTGGCAGAATTTATCGGGGCGGCACTCGGATTATATCTGTTGTTCGGCATTCCGATGCTGCCGGCTGCATTGATTACGGCTGTAGGCTCCTTCGCTATACTTGAGCTGCAGCGGCGCGGTTACCGCAGTCTGGAGGCAGGGATTGCCTCGATGGTCATGGTCGTCGTCTTAGCCTTTGCCTTTCAGGTTATCATGGCGAAGCCGGATGCCGGGGCAGTAGTCGCGGGGATCTTTACTCCGGCGTTTCAGGGAGTAGACAGCGTGCTGCTGGCCGCAGGGATTCTCGGGGCAACCGTTATGCCGCATGCGATTTATCTGCATTCGTCGCTGACCCAGAGCCGGGTAGTCGGGATAGATGAGAAGCAGAAGAAGCAGATTTTCAAATGGGAAATGATCGATATTGTCATTGCGATGGTGATTGCCGGTGCGGTGAATATGGCCATGGTCATTGTAGCTGCAGCCTTGTTCTTCAAAAACGGGCTGGTGGTCGAAGATCTGGATGTCGCATTCGAGCAATTCAGCCATCTGGCCGGACCGGTTACGGCGGTTGCCTTTGGCCTGGGCCTGCTGATTGCCGGCTTATCCAGCTCCTCTGTAGGCACAATGGCCGGAGATGTGGTCATGCAGGGCTTCATCAACAAGCGAATCAACCTGTATCTGCGGCGGGCGATTACCATTATTCCACCGCTGGTGATCATCGCTTTCGGAATCAATGCTACCAGTGCGCTGGTCATGAGCCAGGTCGTGCTGTCATTCGGGATTGCTTTTGCACTTATTCCGCTGGTCATCTTCACCAGCAACCGCAAGATTATGCACGGGCTGGTTAACCATCGAGTTACTACTATACTCGGCTGGATGATCTCCGCGCTGGTAGTCGCATTGAACCTGTTCCTGATCGTGGAGCTGTTTGTCTAATTATAATTTTAACCGGCACAAAAGAGCACCTTCAATTCCGCTAAGGCGGTTTTGAAGGTGCTTTTACATAACCCGATAATCTATTGCTTCACAATATCCTGCACTGCTTTATCCAGCTTATCAGCAGCAGGAGGATAGTGGATCTGCTAAAGACTACGTCCTCGAAGCATTGCCGGATAAGCTCGGAGTGGCTGTGTTATCGGGAGATCCGGAGCGGATGGAGCAGGTTATCGGTGAATGGGGAGACCGGCTGTCGCAGATTTCTGAGCTGGTCGGCTATGAGGATGAGAAATATTTCAGCCGGGTATTCAAAAAAGCCACCGGCCTGACCCCGCGAGAATACCGCAAGCAGTAGCTGCACTGCTTGCGGTATTAATCTGGAGCTTATTTAAAATAATCGGCCAGCCCTTCGGCAATAGCCTTGGCGGCCTTTTTCTGATAGCTGGAGGTGCGCACAATCGCTTCGTCGTAAGGATTGCTCAGGAACCCCAGCTCCACCAGGGCAGCAGGAACCCTGTTCTCGCGCAGAATATGATAATTTCCGTACGACAGCCCGTTGCTCTTGAGCCCGATTCCCTGGCCCAGCCGGTTCTCAATCGCCCGGGCCAGCCGCAGATCGTCCGATTCCGAATAGAAGAAGGTCAGCGTTCCCGACACATTCTTTGGCGAAGAATTATAATGGATGCTGACAAAAGCATCCGCATCCGCCGAATGGCCGATCTGCACCCTGCGGGCAAGCGTCGGCTTCTGGCTTGCTGTAGTCCTTGTCATCTGAACCGTTGCACCCTTAGCGGTTAAGTAATCCCTTAAGTAGAAGGCTGTCTGCAGGGTCAGGTCCTTCTCCATGGTATTGTAAGTGGTACCAAGCATGCCGGGATCGCTGCCCCCATGCCCGGCATCAATAACGATCAGCTTGCTGCCGATCTTACTCACTCCCTTGGAGCTTGTACTTGTCGCGGATGCAGTGGTTACACCGCTTGATGAGCCTCCGCCGGAAAGATACTGCGCCGATACCCAGCCGATTTCGCCTGCGGTTGTCTTGATCCGCGCCCAGCCGTCCTGGCGGGCCAGTACCGTTACTTTATCCTTGGCCTTCAGCGATCCGACCACGGCATAGCCGGTTCCCGGACCGCCTCTGATCCGCAAGGAGTCCGCGGTTACAGTTGCGGAACTGCTGCCGGAGGAGGCCTTGACTGTTGATACTGAGGAGCCGGCTGCCGTTGAAGCCGAGCCGCCATCCACCTTCTTAAGGTAGTATCCCGCTACCCAGCCGGTTACTGAACCGGAGCGGACCTTCATCCAGCCATGCTGCTCGTCGGTTACAGTTACGGTAGTGCCGTTTTTTATGAATCCGACGGCGGAGGCGCCTGCGGCCGGCTCGCTGCGGACAGTAAGGGAACTGGCGTATACCTTTGCTGTGTAAGCGGCCGCAGCTTCCGCCTGGCAGAACGTAAGCAGAGCGCCGGTTAAGAGGCCGGCCAGCAGTAGTGCTTTATGTATGCTTTTAATCATATGAAGCCTCGTTTCCCGGGGTAATAAACTGATATTACCCGCTCTACCGGCAGAGGAACAGGTTTTTATTTAAAATCTTAAGAAAATGAGACTCTGTTCCTAGACGCTAAACGACTGTATAATTATTACAGATTGCGAAAATGACAAAGGAGATCATCCGTGACCAGACCAAAATGTTTCATTGGATCTTCCAGAGAATCTATCCGTTATGCAAGGGCGGTACATGAGCAGCTGAAGCGGGAGGCCCAGGTGTACCCCTGGTACGCCAGCGCCTTCCGTTCAGGCGAATATACGATGGATGCGCTGGAGCGGCATCTGGATGAAAGTGATTTTGCCGTATTTATCTTCTCGCCTGATGATGTGGCCCGGATCCGCGGCAAATACTATTATGTGACCCGGGATAATACGCAGTTTGAGATGGGGCTGTTCTGGGCGCGGCTGCGCCGCAGCAGGGTATTCTGTCTGCTGCCCGACCAGATATCGCCGCGCAGTGATCTCATTCCCGGCACCGATGTGGAGGAATATCATCTTATGTCGGACCTGGCCGGGCTTACGCTGCTGGATTATGAATATCAGCACGACAATCCGGTTGCAGCGGTGGATGTCAGCTGCGGGAAGATTATGGACAGTATTCATGAGCAGGGTGCCTATAGCGACCCGCACAAGGAATTGGCACAGCTGAAGCTTGAACTCAGGCGCAAAGAAAGTATCCTTCATTTCTTTTGGCAATATAATAGTAATGTGGCCTTACCTGAGGCAGCAGAGAAATATCAGGCGCTCAGTGAGGCTATCCGTAACTCCTTCGTACCGCCGGAGCAATGCCGGGTGATTGGCGCCGCATTGTGGCGGGCCGGCGGGGAGGAGGGCCTGAAGCAGGTCGGCGGCAATGTGGGCCGCGGGCATGTCTATCCGTTTGCGCCGGAGGGGGAGGAACAGGATAAACGTCCGGGGGTAATGGATGCTTTTTTACGCCGGGAATGGACGTTTTTACAACGGACGGAAGTTGCGGAGGTCTATATCCTATGCTATCCTTTAGGTGACAAGCATGTCCTTTCTGTACATTTTTCCGGCAATGACGGGCTGTCGGCTGAGGATCTGAAGGCAACCGTCACGTATAACCGGGATTTGTTCCGTACCGTCAATCATTTAGTGGGAGGGGACTAGAGCATGAAGAATATGAAGGGTGTAGTCAGTCTTTCAGGCGCTGTCCGCCGGTCCGCAGGCGGGAGCTCAGGCACAAGCCGCAGCAAAGGCAGGAAGAATGCCGGCCGTACCGCCAAGCCGTCTGCCGCATCCGATTACGTCTATCTCGCGCCGTCTGTTAACGGCGGGGATGAGGAGTACAAGAAGCTGGTCAGCGGCAAGGTCGATAACAAGAAGCCATCATTCGCTTAACTTTAGATTTGTAACCCAGCAGGTAAGTTCAGGCTCCCGGAGATCCGGGGGCTTTTTTTGTTGGAAAAAAGCAACCTAATTTGCCGGAATCAGCGCTTTGGAGGGAATTTAATTGGAAAATGTTCACTTATACCGGCTATGATCAGCGAATTTGGGCGAATTGCTTCTAATGAAATGGAGTTTTTCCAAAGCTTAAGGGGTTGAACTTAATGTTGTTTGGATCGTTGTTAACAGAATAGTAGAGCGGCTAACTAGCCTACCGTAAAGATTTATCCGTCAAAGGTACTGTACCAAAACCGGCCTTTTTCATGTTCAGTACACTTAGGTGCCGCAGCCGTGCCGCCCGGATCAGTCCGGTACCGGCCAGCGTAATGATAACCAGCAGCCCGAACACGGGCCAGGCCGCCTGAAATCCGAAGATCCCCAGCAGCCCCCCTCCGGCGACCGGACCGCTTATCGTGCCAAGCTTCACCATTTCAGCGCAGCCAAAGTACAGCCCTTTATTATCCGCAGAGGACAGCTCATCCACCAGGGCATCAAACCGCGCACCGATCAGCAGCTCGCCCAGACTGAATACGGCAATGAATAGCAGCAGCGGAAGATAGGCGGGAGGAAAGAGGAAGAACAGGAAGCTGAGTCCGATCAGCAGGTTGCTGAGCAGCACCACATTGAACGGATTCCAGCCGGAAATCAGACGTAGTACGGCGAACTGGGCAGCCAGGATGACAACGGCGTTGACCGACAGCAGGATGGAATACAGCCGGGTACCGTCTGTGAGCAGGGCAGTGCCCGACAGATACTGGGAGACGGTTCCGTTCAGCTGCGAATAGCCGAAATAGGAGAAGCTCATGCCTGCAATCAGCAGCAGGTAGACCTGATCTTTACGGATTGCGGAGAGAGCCTGCAGGCTGCGGACGTTTTTGGCTTGAGCAGGAACGGAGGTCCGGGCAGCGGAGGTGTTACGGAAAAAGAACATCGTGGAGGCGCCGTACAGAATGTACATAATACCGAGGATGACGTAAGGGAACAGGGACATTTTCATATTGAACAGCAGGCTGAGCAAGGGGCCGGCAAAGCAGCCGGCGTTAATCGCCGTGTACCTCAGGTTGAAGACGAGCAGACGGTGCTCCGGGAGCGATTCTTCGGACAGCACTTTTTTGCTGGCGGGCTCAAATAGCGAATAACAAAGGCCGTTCAGGGCATTCAGAACCAGAAAGCTCCAGAAGCTCCCGGCATAATAAAACAGGATAAACACGGTTCCCCAGATAAGGGGGGTGTACAGGATGATGTTGCGGAGCGGAAGTTTGTCGGCAAGTGTGCCCCCAAGCCAGCTGAAGGCTACCCCTGCCAGCGGATTAACCGCGAGGATCAGACTGGTGAGCAGGAGCGGGATGTGCTTTTGACCGGTCAGAAAAATGGCCAGATAAGGGACGCTCATGAACAGGGCGGTTCTTGTAAAAAGAGTGCCGGCGAGAATATTCCATACTTTGCTGTTGAGCTGATAGGCAGCACGCAGATTCATTGTCGTTATCCTCCAAAATCTGTATTTTCATTGTGCCGAGTGTAGCATACAATAAAAAATAGCTTAGCAAAATGTGCTGGATACTCACACAGGGAAACGGAGGAGAGGAGCAATGATTCTTGGCCGGACGATCGGGCAGATCCGCAGGTCCAAGGGAATGAACCAGGCGGTGCTGGCAAGGGACATCATGAGCCGATCCAACCTCTCGCGCTTTGAAGGCGGGCATTATTATCCGGGCTACGACAAGCTGATTCTGCTGCTGGATAAGCTGGAAATGTCGCTGGAGGAGCTGCTGTTTCTGCATCAGGACAATGCTCCGCAGGTGAAGCGGACCCTGCATCTGAAGCTGACGGAAGCGGGGAACCGCTACGACTTTGCCCTGGTCAGGGAGGTCAGCCGGGAGTGCCGGTTGATGTATGAATCCACGCAGACTGAAGCGTACTACCACCTGTACCTGCTCGGGCAAGGTGTTCTGGTTCAGTACGGGCATGCGGATGAAGTGACAACACTGCAGGAGATCGCGGATTACATCAAGCCTTATTTGCTCGGCGTGGATAAATGGTACCTGTACGAATTCAAGCTGCTTAATAACTTTTTGTTCACGCTTAGCAGCAGCGATGCGGTTTTTTTCGGCCTCAGGGGGACAAAGGAATTTGACAGATACAACTCCTTTCCCGAGAGCAGAACGGTCCAGCAGCATCTGCTGCAGAACCTTTCGATCCGGTGCCTGAAGGAGCACAATTATGAGCAGAGCCTGCTGTTTCTGCAAAAAGCGCTGCCGTTAGCAGATAAAACCCATCTGCTCTACGACAAAATTGTCACGCTGATCTACTATGAGCTCACACTGCTCTGTCTGAAGCAGAAGGAGAGTCCGGCGGAGCTGAGGGGCTACCTGAACATCCTCAGGCAGCTTGAGTTCGAGGACAGCTATCAGGCTCTGCTCAAGGCATGCCGCGGGCATCTGGGGGAAAGGCTGTAAGCCGCTGCTGAACAGTCCCGTTAACGCAGACAAGCTGCGCGTCCATGTAATAGGACAGCGCAGCTTGTTCGCAGGTTTATTGTAGAATTGGCCTGGCCCGAAATTAAAGCTCAGCGGACGATGGCGCAACGCTTGTTTTCTTGGCAATCTCCCGGCGGACAACCGGAGCGACCTCTGTAGCGAGCAGCTCGATGGCAGTAGCCACTTTGCTGTATGGAAGACCGCCGATATCGAGCTGGGTCATGAAGCGGTTATGGCCGAACAGCTCATGCTGGTAGAGGATCTTCTCGATAATCTGCTGCGGGCTGCCGACAGCCAGCGTATTGACCGGAGAGACGAAGCGGCCGAAATCGCCGCGGGATACCCGGTATTCCTGCCCGGCATGCGGGCTGATGGCGTTGCGGTAGCTGTAATAGTAAGGGTAGTATTCATCGACCGCCTGCTGTGAGGTTTTGGCGATGTAGCCGTGGCTGGTGATGGCAATCTTCAGGTCTTCAGCTGCATGTCCGGCTTCTGCCCCGCTGCGGCGGTAGGTCGCAGCGAGGTTCTGGAACGGCTCCGGGCTGCCGCTGAGGATGGCAATGGCCATGCCGATGCCCAGCCGTCCGGCTTGCTCAGCGCTTTCAGGCGAGCCGCCGATGCCGACCCAGAGCGGGAGCTTCGGCTGCAGGGGACGCGGGGCAATCTCCGCATTCTTCAGCGGTGAGCGGAAGGAGCCGTTCCAGCTTACGACCTCATGCTTATTCAGCTCCAGCAGCAGCTCCAAATTCTCGGCGAACAGCTTCTTATAATCCTCCAGATCGTATCCGAACAGCGGGAAGGATTCCAGAAAAGCGCCGCGCCCGTTAATAATCTCCGCCCGGCCGCCGGACAACAGGTCCAGCGTGGCGAAGTCCTCGAAGATCCGTACCGGATCAGCCGTACTTAGCACAGTGGTCGCACTGGTCAGCTTAATCCGCTTGGTCACCTGGGCAATGGCAGCAAGCACAACCGGCATGGAGGAGATGACAAAGTCCAGCCGGTGATGCTCACCCACGCCGAAGACATCAAGCCCCGCCTCATCGGCAAGCTTGGCTGCCTCAATTACCTCATGCAGCCGCTGCTGCGGGCTGATCCGCTGTCCGGTGTGACAGTCGGTGACCAGATCGCCTAATGTATAGATGCCGAACTCAAATGCCGGAGCGTTGTCCGGCTTCACATTATTGGTATTAGTCATAAATAGAGACTCCTTATATCTCAAAATAGTTGTTCTGCTTGTCCGTTGTACATAGGATAGGGATTATTATAGCACAACAACTTACAAAATGTAAGTTTATGAGTAAATGTTTCTTTGTGTAAGCGCATTAGCGGCTGTATGCTGCCAAGTCAGATGCATGAGCACTTGAATTTAGTGTGTTGATATTTAAAAAGATTCATACAGGAAAAAGAGTGTGTATGGAATATAATAGAAATAGTTTGCATTCTTTTTACAGGAGGCATTTATATTATGGGGAAAATGAAGTTCAGAACCGGGGCGTTAGCCGCACTGATTGGAATCAGTCTGCTGGCTGCCGGAGGTAATGCAGAGTCGGCAGTAGCTGATCCTCACCATTCCTACATATACAATAATTTTACGGGGAATCTGGCTGAGCCGCCTGCTGCAGTAACGGTCTGGTCCAGCGCAATGGATGTACAGGCTGATGAAACGGCAATCGGCCGCGGATCTGCTGTAACCGGGGGAGGTAAGGTTTATTTTATCCAGCAGGGCCAGCTGCTTGCACTGAATGCGCAGACCGGCAAAAGGATCTGGAAATACGGAGCGAAGCTAAGTGCCCCGCTGCTGTATGAGAATGGTGTGATCTATGCAAGCTCGCAGACAGGCACAATCTATGCTGTAACTGCAGCCACCGGCAAGAACCTGTGGAGCTCCTCGGCCCCGAGCAAAAATCCGCGGCAGCTGCTGATTGACCAGGGTCAGCTGTTTGCCGTCAATAGTGATATTCAGGCTTATAATCTGCAGACAGGCAAGCTGCAGTGGAAGGATAATTACAGCGAACCGCTGTGGCAGGCTGTTCAGGTCCAGGGTGAGCTTGTGCTCGCCGAAGATACGGTATCCGGGGCATATTCGTACGATGTGCTGCGTGCTTTTGACCGGAAGACCGGCAAACAGCTGTGGGAAGCAGGGAATTACTCCATGCCTGTTGCCGCCGGAAAAGGGACACTGATCTCACCGCGGACATCCAATCTGCTGCAAATGGTCGCGCTGCCTACGCTAGATACTTTGGATGCAAGGACAGGGAAGGTGCTTGGCACAGCGGAGTATAATCCTGAAAATATCAATCCGGACGAAGCGCTCAGCAGCAGCGGACAAGCCTGGATCAGCGGTAATCAGCTGTACATTAACCAGGGGAATACCGTGTACTCCTATCCGGCAGACGCAGATCCGGCCAAGGCAGCCAAAACAACCTATTCAGCTGCGGGCGGCGGAAAAGACCTGATGTATGCTGCAGGCCCGTATGACGGAAGAATTCTTTTCAGTGATGGAGAGACTGTGTACGGGGTCAAAACAGCCAACCGCCAAGGCGTATCCTATTACGGCGGTGCATCAATTGCCCGCTTCGACCTGCTTGGACACGGCATGTATATTGCCAAGGCAGACGGTCAGCTGGTAGCAGTCAATCTGCTTACTGGAGCCCAGGTGCTGCAGCTTAAAACCTCAGGCAAAGCCTTTGGCCCTACCCTGCTGGAAAACGGGATGATCCTGGTCCAGAGCAAGGGGAAGATCACAGCGATTAAAGAGCCGGCTGCACTCAAGATGACTAAATAGGCTGACTCTTTTATCAAAATATATTGTGTCTTTTTGTTGACAGACCTGCAGATAGGTGATATTTTAAATGCACAAATTCAAATTTTTTTACTTTGAATTACATTGGCCGACTGTACAGACAGAGGTGCCCGTGCTATCCAGCGCGAGGTCCCTCTGTTTTTTTATTGCAATAAAAGGACCAGCTGAACAATAGGTCAGCCCACACACCAGAAGGAGGAGCAGAGATGGGAGAAGTAATGCTGTCCATTGCGCAGCTGAACAAAAGCTTTGACACCGCCGGAGGCCAGGTTAAAGCGCTGCATGAGGTGAATCTCGATGTGCAGCAGGGCGAATTTATCACCGTAATTGGCCCGAGCGGATGCGGCAAAAGCACGCTGCTGCGCATCGTCGCCGGCCTGGACACCGGCTATACCGGAAGTGTGACCCTGGAAGGGAAGGCAATCGGCGGTCCGGGAATCGACAAAGGGTTTATTTTTCAGGAGCACCGGCTGTTTCCATGGCTTACCGTTGAGAAGAACATTGCTTCGGATCTGCCGCTCAGCCGGCCCGATATCCGCCAGAAGGTGGATGAGCTGATTGAGCTGGTGAAGCTGACCGGCTTTGAAAAAGCCTATCCCCGTGAGCTCTCGGGAGGGATGGCCCAGCGGGTAGCGATTGCCCGGGCGCTGCTGCGGAATCCGAAGATTCTGCTGCTGGATGAGCCGTTTGGGGCGCTGGACGCCTTTACCCGGGCCCACATGCAGACGGTGCTGCTGGATATCTGGCGGAAGAACCGGACAACGATGATTTTTGTAACGCATGATATTGATGAAGCAGTGTTTCTGGGGGGCAGGGTAGTTATTCTGGAGCCGCGGCCTGGCAAAATCCGCAAAATCGTACCGGTGGACCTGCCTTATCCGCGCAAAAAGACAACCACCTCCTTTCAGGAGCTGCGGCTCAGGGTGCTTAATTATTTTGAGAAGGTGGAGGAGCTGGAATTGACGGACGGGGCGGGTATCTAGAGATTCTCCTGGTTTTCGGCAGGCGTTGAAAAGAGCGGAGTTAGGAATTGTTGCTGCTATATATCCGACTTAAACTATGAGAATTATTAACTATAAGCATTGAGGAGGCGTTTATATGAGCAACCAGGCTGTGACCGCAGGAAGAGCCGGCAGACCCGGCAGGCCCGGAAAAGCGGTTATTGCCGGACTCGGCCTGCTGCTGCCGGGAAGCCTGCTGGTCTCGTGGCAGCTGCTCGGCCATTACGGAATGTTGTCGGAGATGCTGTTTCCGACTCCTTATACTATAGCCCAATCTTTTATTGCGCTGGCAGCAAGCGGAGATTTGTGGAGCCATTTCCGGGTCAGTGCAGTGCGGGCCTTCTCCGGATTTCTGCTCGGCGGGGGACTGGGGCTGCTGCTGGGTATTCTGGTCGGACTGTTCCGCAGATCGGAGCGCCTGCTGGACCCGTCGCTTCAGATGATACGGATGATTCCGAGTCTGGCGGTGGTGCCGCTGTTCATCCTCTGGTTCGGGATCGGCGAGGAATCCAAAGTGCTGCTGATCGCCAAAGGCGCGTTCTTCCCGGTGTATATCAACACCTTCATGGGAATCCGCGGCACAGACAATAAGCTGTTTGAAGTATCGAAGGTGCTTGGCTTCAGCAAGCTGCAGCAGGTGCTGAGGCTGGTGCTGCCGGCGGCAGTGCCGAATATTATGCTCGGTGTACGCCTGTCGCTGGGATTGTCCTGGCTGGGGCTGGTTGTGGCTGAGCTGATTGCATCGACCTCGGGTATCGGCTACATGATGTCGGATGCCCGCCAGTTTGCCGATACGCCTGTAGTCTTCGTCGGAATTATTGTGTTTGCCGTAGCCGGGCTGCTTAGCGATACGGCTGTCCGCCTGATTGAACGGCGGCTGCTGAGATGGAAGGACAGCTATCAAGGATAGGAGGAATGTACAGCATGAGCAACGGGGCAGAAATGATTGTGAAATCAGCAAAAACGGTAAGGGAGGCACATGATTACACCGGAACAGCACCTATCTCTGCTTCTAACAAGCAGAAAAGGGTGTATTCTGACCGGACAAAGCATCTTCTGTCCGATTGGGCAGCCGGAGCTGCCATACCGGTGGCAGTCATTGCGCTATGGCAGCTCGGCGGTAGTGCAGGCTGGATCCCGCCGGAGTTTTTGCCTACGCCCTTGTCTATTCTGTCGGCCTTTGCCGGACTTGCGGCCAGCGGCGAGCTGCTCCATCACCTCGGTGTCAGCATCGGCCGGGCAGGCCTAGGATATGTAATCGGCGGAGTTCTTGGCCTGCTGCTTGGCGTACTGACCGGATTGTTCCGCAAAGCGGAGTATCTGCTTGACCCCAGCGTTCAGGTGCTGCGGCTGGTTCCGCATCTCGCCATTGCCCCGCTGATTATTCTCTGGTTCGGCTTTGGCGAGGTGTCGAAGGTAGCTATTATTCTGAGCGGCGCCTTCTTCCCGCTGTATATTAACACTTTTATGGGTATCCGTAGCGTGGATAACAAGCTGTTCGAGGTAGCCAGAGTGCTTGGCTTCGGGCCGCTGCAGAAGCTGCGCCGCCTGATTCTTCCGGCTGCGCTGCCCGGTATTCTGCTGGGGCTGCGGCTCTCAATGGCCGTAGCCTGGATCGGCCTGGTCGTTGCTGAACTGATCGGCTCTTCTTCCGGGGTAGGCTTCCTGATTAACGAGGCCAAGCAGAACTCCGATACAGAGGTCATCTTTGTAGGCATCATTATTTTTGCCATTGTCGGTAAGCTGATTGATTCCTTATTCCGTGTCATCGAACGTAAGCTGCTGCACTGGCGGGACAGCTATCAGGGCTAATTATATCAAGGGGGCTGAAGGTAAATGAATCTTTCTATAGGACATATAGGGACATTGAATCTGCAGGCGGATGTGCTGGTAATCGGAGGAGGTCCGGCAGGCACTTGGGCTGCACTTACGGCAGCGGCAAAGGGCGCGAAGGTTATTCTGGCCGATAAAGGCTACTGCGGCTCCAGCGGAGCAACTGCGCCGTCAGGCACCGGAGTGTGGTATGTACAGCCGGATGACAAGCTGCGTGAGGAAGCCAAGGCCAGCCGCTACTCCATGGGCGGCAAGCTGGCTGAGCACCGCTGGATGGACCGGGTGCTGGACCGCACTTATGAGAATATGAACCGGCTGGGTGTTTCCGGATACCCGTTCCCGCTGGATGAGCACGGCAACCAGTACCGCCGGAGCCTGCAGGGGCCGGAATACATGCGGCTGATGCGCAGGCTGGTCAAGAAGGCAGGAGTGAAGATCCTCGATCACAGCCCGGCGCTTGAGCTGCTGGCCGATGAGCACGGTGTTGCCGGGGCTACCGGCGTGCAGACCCAGAGCGGAGAGGGCTGGAGTGTCCAGGCGGGAGCGGTGGTCATCGCGACCGGGGGCTGTGCTTTCCTCAGCAGGGCACTGGGCTGCAATGTGCTGACCGGTGACGGCTATCTGTTCGCCGCTGAGGCCGGGGCCAGCCTGTCGGGCATGGAATTCTCCAATGCCTATGCGATCTGCCCGACCTTCTCCTCCGTGACCAAGACCGCCTATTACAGCTATGCCAGCTTCTATTATGAAGACGGCAGCGTGGTAGAGGGGGCCGGGTCCAAAAAAGGCCGTTCAGTCATCGCCCGCAATCTGCTGGCCGGCCGCCAGGTATATGCGAAGCTTGATGGTGCTTCTGAGGATCTGCAGCCGCTGCTGCGGGTTGCCCAGACAAATTTCTTCCTGCCGTTTGACCGCCGGGGTATTAATCCGTTTAAGGATGCTTTCCCGGTCACGCTGCGGCTGGAAGGCACGGTACGCGGCACCGGCGGCATCCGCATAACGGATGAGGACTGCGGTACCGGCGTTCCGGGCCTGTATGCAGCAGGAGACGCGGCAACCCGCGAGCTGATCTGCGGCGGCTTCACCGGCGGCGGCAGCCATAATGCCGCCTGGGCCATGTCCTCCGGTTCCTTTGCCGGAGAAGGCGCAGCTGCTTATGCCGCCGGACTGGGGCGGCACGCGGCCGACCGTAAGCCGCGCGGGCTATCCTCTTCGCCGCTGGTTGACCAGCAGGTGAAGCCGGGAACGGCGGCGCGTACAGCAGAGTTCGTCTCGGCTGTGCAGGACGAAGTCAAGCCGTACGACATTAACCTGTTCCGTACGGAGCAGGGACTGAATACCTCGCTTGGCCGCCTGGACGGGTTGTGGAAGGAGCAGCGCAGCCGGGAAATCCAGCGTACACCAGAAGGGGTGAAGGCCCGCGAAGCGGAAGCGATGACAGCGACCGCCCGCTGGATGTACAGCTCCGCATTGGCCCGGACAGAGACGAGAGGCATGCATAAACGCGAGGATTACAAGGAGACGGACAACAGCCAGCATCACCGGCTGATCAGCGGCGGGCTGGATCAGGTATGGGTGAAGACAGAGGAAGTTGCGAAGGAGAGTGTACTACTGTGATTGAAGTCATCAGCGCTGCCAGGTGTGTAGAGTGTAACCAGTGTGTATCCGTCTGCCCGACGAATGTATTCGACCGGATAGAAGACGGAATTCCCGTCATCGCCCGGCAGAGCGATTGCCAGACCTGCTTCATGTGCGAGCTGTATTGCCCTGCCGATGCGCTATATGTCGCACCTGATTCCGAAACGGTTATCGGTGTGACCGAGGCGGAGCTGGAAGAGCAGGGGCTGCTCGGCGGGTACAGGGAAAAGGTAGGCTGGGGCAGAGGCAGACAGCCGGTGGCAAGCCATGACTTTATGTATAAACTGGCGGCCAGAGCCGGGTTCTAGAAAGTCCGGCAGCCGGGAGCGGCTGCGGAAGCTTCTTGTAAAGAAACAGCAATTATCAGATAACAGACCGAGGGGAGAACAACATTAATGAAAACGTACAGAGAGATTCAAGGCGGACGGAAAAAAGGGGCACGCGGGGTGCTGCTCGCAAGCCTGGTCATGATTATGCTGGTATTGCAGGCCTGCGGCAATAATGCCGGCTCCGGCAACGGAGCCTCGGCAGCGGGCGGTAATAATACTGCGGATGCTGCTGGCGGCGAGACAGCAGCGGCCACTGCGCCGGCTGTACTGAATTTCGGCTTTATCGGCTCCAATAAGCTGAATGTGCCGGGCGGCGCGGAGGGCTGGGGCTTTTATAAGGGAATCATTCAGGAGGAGCTTAAGAAATACGGCATCACCGAAGTGAAGCTGACCGGCTTCCCGAACGGACCGGACCAGACGGAGTCGCTGATCAGCGGCCGGCTTGATTTTGGCAGCCTTGGGGATACCCCGGCCATTATCGCTTACGCTTCCGGCGCCAAAACCCGCCTGATCTCGCAATCCTCGGCCCACACTGTAGGCTATCTGATCGGTAAAAAGGACGGCCCGAAGACCGTTAAGGATCTGCAGGGCAAGACCATTGCTATCCAGAAAGGCTCCTTCATGCACCGTTATGTTGTAGGCTTGCTGCAGCAGGAGGGGGTAACCGATTATAAGCTGGTGCACATGCTGATTCCTGATGCGACCGCAGCACTCGCCAGAGGGGATGTCGATGCGACCACCAACCTCGGCGTTCCGGCTTTGAAGCTGATTGATGAAGGCTATACCCACCTTGACGATGCCTCGAAGCATCCGGACCTGCTGGGCTCCAGCGCTACTGTTGTCTCGGAGGATTATCTGGAGAAATTCCCGGACTTCCCGAAGGTATGGAATGAGGCGCGTGAAAAAGCGCTGGCTGACCTCAAGCAGCATGAAGATGAGTATTACGAATTCCTCGCCGAAATCGGTAATACCACGCCGGAGCTGGCCAAACAGGTAAATCCGATCAGCGATATTAAGGATACTGCCTTTACCGAAGAAGGCACCAAGCTGCTGGAGGGCACCAAGAACTTCCTGGTCGAAGAAAAGCTGGCCAAAAAAGATTTCAATATCAGCGACTGGCAGCTTCAGTAACGTTCAAGCGGCGGGAGGAGCTTAGTGGCTTATGCGTAAACAAGCCTGCAGCGGTGAAAAGCATTAGACTGCGGCTGAGGAACGGACTGTATCTGGAGGGGACGGTAAGAGTTCCTTCCGGCAGCGTCCGCGACAGGAATATAGTGAGCAGCTAAACTGAAGGCGGGCGGGGGAGAGCCGGGGCGCAGGAACGCCAAACGGGATAAATAGATGATCCGGCAGGTGTTCCTACTAACTTAATTGGATTTCCTCCTCCTAATTTCATTATTTTTAGGAAAATATGATGATTAGTTGGAAAAAGTCTGCCTAATTCGGTCTATATGCCCTTTTTGAGTATATTAGGCGCATTTAGTTGGCATTTTTCCCACTAATGCTCACATATCTGAGTGTGGAAGGAGAATAGGTGGCGAATTTCCACTTAAATAGATGAGCGTACGCCTGCGAGGCGATCTGCTGTGAAGAAGAAGCTAATTACCACTTCAATATTAACCTTTGTAGCATAGTAGTATACCCGGAAACTCCGTATCGTTACTTTCTCTTTAACATACGCGCACCCGTTTACTGTTACATCAATTTGTACACGTGCTCGCCCGTTCACTCTTAAGCAACCTTTTTGCGCTAACTCATTCTTTCGGCAATACCCTCAACCTTATCGATACTAAACCACATTTATCCCAACTGTGCATTGGAGTGTTTACAATCAAATCAGGGCTGCGAAGGCCATACAGCGAGAGCTAGCACACATTTAAGGAGGAATACAATGCCGCAGCAGCAGATAACAACAGATGTGCTTGTGCTGGGAGGCGGTCCGGCCGGGGCATGGGCGGCATGGAATGCGGCCTCGCAAGGCGCGAAGGTCATACTTGCCGATAAAGGTTACCTGGGGACAAGCGGTGCTACAGCACCGGGCGGGACTACGCTGCTGGTGATTCCGCCGTTAGCGGAGCTGCGTGATGCGGCAGTCCGGTCCAGACTGCAGGCAGGCGGCTACCTGTCGGAGAACAGCTGGATTCACCGGGTGCTGGATCAGGTGGAGCAGAATCTAGAGCAGATTGAGGAGTGGGGCTACCCTTTTCCGAAGGATGAGGATGGGAACCCGCTGCGCACCCATCTGCACGGGCCGGAGTATATGAAGATTATGCGGCGTGTTGTGCGCAAGGCGGGAGTGAAGATCTGGGACCAGTCTCCGGCGCTGGAGCTGCTGCATGATGAGCACGGTGCCGGGGGAGCCCGCGGCATTAACCGGCTGACCGGGGAGGCCTGGGAAGTACGGGCGAACGCGGTGGTTATCGCTACCGGCGGCTGCGCCTTTCTCAGCAAAGGCCTGGGCTGCAATGTACTGACCGGAGAAGGCCTGCTGATGTCTGCTGAAATAGGGGCAGACCTGTCGGGAATGGAGTTCACCCGGCAATATGCCCCGAGCTTCGCGGACGGCACGGTGACGCGCGGACGGATGCTGGCCTGGGCGACGCTGTATGATCAGGCCGGGAATCCGCTGCACCGCGGCGACCGCACCTTCGGCAGCATCCCGGAGCTGATGCTGAAGGGGCCGGTCTATGCCTCGCTGGATCTGGCGGATACAGAGGCGAAGCAGCAGTTCCTGCGCAGCGCCCATCCGATCTTTTTCATGCCGCTGGAGCGGGCGGGAATTAATCCGTTCAAGGATAAATTCCCGCTCACGCTCCGCTATGAAGGCACGATGCGCGGCACGGGCGGCCTGCGCCTGACCGGCACCGACTGCAGCACCACGGTGCCGGGCCTGTATGCCGCGGGAGATGCCGCCTCCCGCGAGAAGGTCACCGGCGCCATCTCCGGCGGCGGCGCCTACAACGCCTCCTGGGCCATCTGCAGCGGCAGCTGGGCTGGCCTTGGAGCAGCCCGGCACGCGCTGTCGCAGCCGTGCCTGGCCGGCAGCCGGCAGCTCCGCGCCGCCGGCCGCATGGGGCTTGCCGGCGGCGCCTCGGCAAGCGGGACGCTGGACCCGAAGCCGCTGATTGCGGCGGTCCAGCAGGAAATCCTGCCGCTGCGGATCAATTACTTCCGCAGCGAGCCCGTGGTAGCCGCAGCGCTGCAGCGGCTGGATAGCCTGATGCCCTATATCACCGGCCGCCCGCCGGCCACGGTACAGGGCATCGTGCAGTCCCGCGAAGCGGCGGCCATGCTGCAGGCCGGCCGCTGGATCTACACCGCTGCGCTCGCCCGCAAGGAGAGCCGGGGGCTGCAGCGGCTTGCGGAATATCCGGCGCTGGACCCGCGCCAGACCCACCGGCTGATTCTGTCGGGCATCGACCGGATCAGCATCAGCACGGAAAGTGTGCCGCACGCCAGTGAGCTGCCGGCACCCAGAGAGGAGCGGGCCATATGATCGAACTGGTAAGCACGGACCGCTGCATCGGCTGCAGGCTGTGCGTGAAGGTATGTCCGGTCAATGTCTTTGACATGCAGGGCAAGCTTGCTGTGATTGCCCGCCAGGAGGATTGCCAGACCTGCTTCATGTGCGAGGCCTATTGTCCCGTGGACGCGCTTTACGTAGCGCCGCAAGCAGAGAAGTCTGTTCAGGTAGATGAACAGGAGCTGATCGCCTCAGGGCTGCTCGGCAGCTGGCGGGCCGAGATCGGCTGGAATCCGGGGGCGGAGGACACCATGGCGGAGCGGGATACGACGCCTTTTTTTGAGGTGTTCACCGAGACCTTCCGCAGTAAATAAGAGGAGTGCAGGGCTGGAGGCTTGTCCGGCCAATGCCAGCTTTGACCAACGGCTGCAGCAGTTTGGCCATTAAAAAAGGGTGTTCCGTAAGCCAGTTCATTCTGCGGCTTTGGGACACCCTTTTGAAGTTTGTCTTTTTCATTACTGTTCTTAACTTTACTGTTTTCAACATTACTGTTCTTTTGAAGCAATTCCGGTAAAGCTATTCCTGCAGCAGCGCTTCAACAGCCGGCTCAATATCCAGCGGATCAACAGGAGATTCAAAGCGCTTCACCACATGGCCGTCACGGTCAATCAGGAACTTGGTGAAATTCCATTTCACTTCATCGTCGGCCAGGGAAGCGGGATCGCGTTCCTCAAGCATCTTCTGCAGCAGCCGGCTGCCGGAGTGATCCTGGTCGAAGCCGGCAAAGCCAGCCTCAGAGGTCAGGTAGCTGAACAAAGGATGTTTACCGGGGCCTTTGACATCAATCTTTTCAAACAGGGGAAAGCTGACACCATAGTTAATCTGGCAGAACACGTCAACCTCTTCGTTTGTGCCGGGTTCCTCCCCAAACTGGTTGCTGGGAAAGCCGAGAATCTGGAAGCCGCGGTCCTGGAATTTCTCATACAGCTTTTGCAGGTCGGAATATTGCGGAGTGAACCCGCATTTGCTGGCGGTATTCACGATCAGCAGTACGTTTCCTTTATATTGTTCGAGGCTTGTTTCTTTTCCGCGGATATTACGGGCAGTATATTTATGGATACTCATTGGCAGCTTCAGCCTCCCTGTGACGCATAATTTATTTATGACAATTTAATTGTATGCAACTTAAACTTTGCTGTCAAACGATCTGATTATTTTTTTTATGTACGAAGCAGGCTGTTGAGATTATACTAAGATGAACGAACCGTTTCTTCAGCAGGCAGAGCATCTCCCCGGGTATGACAAAGAATATATTGCTGGAGGAAATTTATGAGCACTACAGAACTTACTAGCCAACTTTCCAGTTTTACAGGTAGACTGCTTAGAGAACGTTTCGGAAAAGGTCCCGAGTCTATCCATGCTTCCATCGGAGAACAGTGCATCGCACTGCATATCCGGAATTTCATCGGGCCTGTTGAGAGATTTCTGCTGAACAAAGAAGAAGAGCAGGCATTCCGCTATACGCGCGAGCTCTTGATGAAATCCCTGCTTCCTGAGCTTTCGGCTTACCTGAAGGATACGATGGCTATTGAGGTCAGTGAAATATTTTATGACTGGGGTATACATAATGCTTCCGGGATGATTGTTGCACTTATCAAAAACGCCGGAGTGGCTGTCGATGATTATGCCGGACGTGAGCACGTTCATGCCCAGATCAACGAAGTTAGCCGGAAGGTGCAGAAGGAACCCGTGTTCACCGACTCCTGGTGGCTGGGGCCGCGTATTCTGATCATTAAGCGTGAAGGCATTCTGATTCCTTTGGAGAAGGAACTGATTGGCCTCGGCTATGAGAATACACTCAAGACAACGAAACGCAAAATGGAAAAACGTTATCTGGAAGACACTACGACCATTGCGCCAATGCTGGGCAAGGAGCTGTCTGACATTTATGTGGATTGGGATTTTGATAAGGATACAAGTGTGATTGCATATACGTTTCACTAAATAACATATGGGGCGGAAATGAGTCGGACATGCGAATGAGCCGAACATGAGCCGAAGAAGGGGTGATAGGACCCTCTCTTCGGCTTTTTCTTTTTTCAGGAAATTCGGCGACCGTGAACATTGGGGGGGATCAGGCAAATGGAGGAGTATCAGCAGAGTGTGCTGTATGTAGAAGATAATGAGCTGAATATGGCTCTGATGCATCATATCTTCAAAAAAAATCTGCCCTCCGTATTGCTGCTGAAAGCCGAAACAGCGGAACAGGGACTGGAGATTGCAGCCCGCCGGCTGCCCGATCTGATTATTCTGGACATCGGCTTGCCCGGTATGAACGGCTACGAGGCCATAGAACGGCTGAAAGGCAGTGAGGATACCCGGCATATACCGGTTATGGCGATCAGTGCGTTTGCGCTGCGTTCAGATATTGAACAGGCCATGAACATCGGCTTTGCCGCTTATATTACCAAACCTTTTCAGGTCAAAGTCTTTACGGATACCGTTAAAAAAATGTTAGCAGGTGATCCTTCTACAGACTAGGCCAAGGTTTAAGCGAGATTATTAGAGATGGAGAACTGGGGAGAGCTCCGTCTAAAGACCGGTTTGTCAGAAAAAGAATGGTATTCGCTGTGCAGCGACTTTTTGCGCTTGAAAGTGGTGTTTTTTTCCTGCTGGCAGCATTTGACTTTCGCCCGTAGATGCAAGATATTAATATTACAGATTTTAATTAATTTCTTTGCTTTTAATACTCCACAAACGGGCGGTGGATCAGATGGTCAGACATCATCCAGAAGCGCTTTCCTCCTTTGGGCAAGCGTATCAGGCGGGTACTGTCGGAGCAGCCTTTCTCTCTCTTGAGCACAACTGGACAAGCATTAGTCCGGAAGTAACCTCACTGCTGGGGTACACGGAAGAGCAGCTGCTGGGGCAAGATTTCAGGGAGCTTTTATCGAATGATTCTGTGGAGTTATATAGCGGGCATACGGGAGCTCTGAACACAAGCGGGGTTCCCTTTTTTGAAAGCAGAGTCCGGATGCTTCATGCGCTGGGAGAGCTTGTCCCGCTGCATCTGCACAGCTCGCTTATACGAGATCCATCCAATGGGGCTGCGCTGTTTTATGTCATTCAACTAACGGAGCAGCAAGAGGAACCGGCTGTGCCTGCCGGCTATGTCCCGGAGGACGAGCTCTACCGGCTGATTGCGGTCAATATCAGGGACATCCTGTATTACGCGACACCGGATCAGGTGTGCGGGTACTGCTCACCGTCTGTCCGGGAGGTGCTGGGTTATGAGCCTGCAGAGCTGATAGGCAGTGATATAAGCAGTCTTATTCATCCCGAGGATCTTATCGTGCTCAGCGGTCCGCAAACAGAGGACGTACAGAGCATACAGCTGCGGATTCTTCATGCCGGCGGGCATTATGTGTGGCTTGAATTTACGCTGCGTTCATTAGAGGGGCAGAAGTACCCGGGCGTACTCGCTGTAGGACGTGACATCACCGAACGCAAAAATGTTGAACAGAAGCTGCAGGAATCGATAGAGCGCTATACCTCGCTGAAAAAATACAACCATGATGCGATTATCTCTCTGGATCTTTCAGGGACTATTATCAACGGCAATGAGCAGGCCTGCCAGCTGACAGGTCATACCATTCCTGAGCTGGCGGGAATGAATGCAGGCAGGATTATCGGGGAGCAGCATCTGCAGGCTGTGCTCAGATATAACGGAGCGGATCACGGCGGGCAGCGGAATAACGACTTTATCCGGCATAAAGACGGCCACACTGTCGAAGTGCTGACTTCGGTTGCACCGATTATCATTAATAAAGCCAAGGTAGGATTCTATATTATTGTTAAGGATATTACCGAACAGAAGAAGCTGCTGATCGCCAAGGAGACGGCGGAGAGTACAAACCGGGCCAAAAGTGAGTTCCTGGCGATGATGAGCCACGAAATCCGTACTCCGATGAACGGCGTGCTCGGAATGACGGACCTGCTGCTTGATATGAGTGAGCAGGGCTCGATGCAGCGCGAGTATCTGGAAATTATCCGGCAGAGCGGCGATACTCTTCTGAGTATCATTAACGATATTCTGGATTTCTCCAAGAACGAAGCAGGCAAAACAGAGCTCCACGAGCAGTCTTTTGTGCTTAAAGACTGCTTAGACTCCGTGCTTGAGCTGTTGCTGCGCAAAGCAGAAATGAAGGGATTGTCCATGGCGGTCCATATCCACCCGGATGTACCGGGGACTTTAATCGGAGACAGTGAGCGGCTGAAGCAGGTGCTGTTTAACCTGGTGGGCAACGCAGTGAAATTTACTTACAGCGGCGGGGTCACGGTCAGGGTCTCCCTCCTGGAACAGCAGGAAGGAAAGGTCAAACTGCACTTTACCGTAGCGGATACCGGCATAGGCATCCCTGAGCATTCCCGGGGCAGGCTGTTTGAGCCGTTTGTCCAGCTGGATCATTCTATGGGCCACAGGCATGAGGGGACCGGACTGGGACTGGCAATTGCCAGACAGCTGGTTGAGCTGATGGGGGGAACCATCAGTCTGAATACCGCCGTGCAGCAGGGGGCCGCGTTTGAATTCACAGTTAAGCTGCGTCTGCCAAGCGGACTGCCAGCTGCGCAGGGCGGCGCAATATCTGCTGGTTCAGGCCAGGTGAGCCGGGTTCTGCGGATTCTGGTTGCGGAGGATAACGAGATTAATCAGATCGTCCTGCGTAAAATTCTGGAGAAGCGGGGCTTTTCCGTTGAGGTTGTAGCTGATGGCCTGCAGGTAGTACAGATGGCAGAAGCAGCAGCTTATGATCTTATATTTATGGATGTGCAGATGCCCGGAATGAACGGGCTGGAGGCTACCAGAATAATCAGACAGACGCTTTCTCCTGAGCGTCAGCCGGTCATTATTGCAGTTACAGCGAATGCGCTTAAGGGAGACCGGGAGCACTGCCTTGAGGCGGGAATGGATGAATATATCAGCAAGCCGCTGCGCAGTGAGGCTGTCACGAACCTGATCGCCAGATTTTTCAGTAATGCAGAGGGTTCAAAATATCTGGTTGAACGGGAATAAGCCCGGCAAAAAGCTTCTATATGGGTCTTGAGTGTTAATTTATTGCGATAAAGCTGCAGAGCGGTGCAATAAGCCCTTGCATCCCATAAGCATTTTGATTAAGATAGCAGAAACCGGCGCATAAGACGCGCCGATATAGCTATACAGGCAATGACGAAGAGAGTAAGCGCTGCAAGCGGATCTTAACAGGGAAGGCGTGCCGGAGACTGAGAGCACCCTCATGAGACGTTTAGCGCCGAAGTTCACTTCCGAGCCGGCCCCTGAAGTATCTGCTGCAGCATTTATGCGTAGGAGGGTCCGCGCCCCGCGTTACCGGGTGTAAGACAGAGTTAGTTCAGGTCTGGGGAAAGGCTATTCCGTTTCCTCTGCCATGCATTTGGGCTAGTCTCTAAATAAGGGTGGTACCACGGCTCCTCGTCCCTTGCGACGGGGGGCCTTTTTGCGTTCATAAATGTTAAATATTATTCAAGAGGGAGTGGAAGGTAAATGACGAATGTGGAATTGGATGAACTGAGAGCGCGCCTGGACGAGATCAACGGACAGCTGCTGGAGCTGATCTCGGAGCGTGCACAGGTTGTACAGGAAATTGGAGTGGTTAAAGAAAAGCAGGGCGTACCGAAGTTCGATCCGGAACGTGAAAAAGCGATGCTGGAGAAGCTTGTAGCGAGCAACAAAGGACCTTTCACCGCGGGAACAATCCGCAGCCTCTTCAAACAGATTTTCGCTGCTTCTCTGGATCTGCAATCCGCCGAGCATAAGAAAAGCCTGCTCGTCAGCCGGAAAACCCACAAAGCGGACACGGTTATCGTCCTGCCGGGAGATGTCGCAATTGGCGGCCTGTCCTCTGTAATGGTTGCCGGTCCCTGCTCTGTTGAAAGTGAACAGCAGACCCGCACCGTTGCCGCTGCCCTACAGAAAGCCGGAATCAAGGTTATGCGCGGCGGCGCCTTCAAGCCCCGGACCTCACCGTATGATTTCCAGGGGCTCGGCATGGACGGACTGCGTATCCTCCGTGAAGCTGCCGACGAATACGGCCTGCTGACAATCAGTGAAATTGTTGATCCGGCCCATCTGGAGCCGGCGCTGGATTATGTGGATATTATCCAGATCGGCGCACGTAACATGCAGAACTTCGAGCTGCTCAAAGCCGCCGGCGAGCTGAACAAGCCGGTGCTGCTGAAGCGCGGTCTGGCAGCAACAATGGAGGAATTCCTCCATGCAGCAGAATACATCATGTCACGCGGCAATATGCAGGTAATGCTGATCGAGCGCGGCATCCGCACGTACGAGAAATGGACGCGCAATACGCTGGACATCTCGGCAGTGCCGATTCTCAAGCAGGAGAGCCATCTGCCGGTACTGGTGGATGTTACCCACTCCACCGGACGCAAGGATATCCTGATCCCCTGTGCGAAGGCTGCGCTTGCTGCCGGTGCTGACGGTATCATGGTTGAAGTGCATCCTGACCCGGCTACTGCGCTCTCCGATGCAGCACAGCAGCTGAACATTGAGGAGTTCAATACCTTCTTCAGTGAGGTTAAGGCTTCCGGCCTGTTCCGTTAAATTAAATAAACCGGATTTTTGAGTAAATAGAAGAAATGTAGAGAAATAAATAGAAACAAGCGCTTACAAGTGCAGGTGTGGCTTTTGTGGCTGTTAAGGCTGTCGGGTACAATGAATAGCATTGGCGTTGCACCGGACCGGAGCATCTTCGGGATGCTCCTATACCTTATCAGACACAGGAGGAAGCTGCATTTTGAAGCACACACAATTGAATAATGGTTGGTTCTCCAACACCCGCAGTGATATTCTGTCCGGTATGACGGTGGCAATTGCGCTGATTCCGGAAGCGATCGCTTTTTCCATTCTGGCCGGAGTCAGCCCGATGGTCGGCTTATACGCCTCTTTTTGCATTGCGGTGATTACCGCAATTGCCGGAGGCCGTCCGGGAATGATCTCGGCGGCGACCGGGGCGATGGCGCTGCTGGTCGGCAGCCTGGTGCTGAATCACGGCATCGAGTATCTGTTCGCAGCAACGATCCTCTGCGGAATCTTTCAGATTCTGATGGGCCTGCTGAAGCTCGGCAGATTTATCACCTTCCTGCCGCAGCCGGTCATGACCGGCTTCGTCAACGCGCTGGCTATTCTGATCTTTATGGCGCAGCTGGTGCACTTTAAGGGACAGGGCTGGATCATGTATGCCCTGGTGGCCCTTACCCTGGTCATCATATACACGATTCCGCGCTTCACGAAGGCTGTACCCTCGGCACTTGTCGCCATTATTATCGTATCGGTGCTGAGCATCGTGCTTGACCTTGATGTGAACCGGGTCGGGGATATGGGCGAGATTACATCGGCTCTGCCGTTGTTCCATCTCCCGCAGCTGCCGCTTACGCTGGACATGCTGCTGACTATTCTGCCGTATTCCTTATCGCTTGCTGTAGTGGGGCTGCTGGAGTCGCTCATGACGGCAACACTGATCGACGATATTACAGGCACTCCGAGTGACAAGAACCGTGAAGCTAAAGGCCAGGGCCTGGCGAATATCGTTACCGGCTTCTTCGGCGGGATGGCAGGCTGTGCAATGATCGGCCAGTCCATGGTCAACATGAAATCCGGCGGGCGGACCCGCCTGTCCACCTTTGTATCCGGCGTGTTCCTGCTGATCCTGATTCTTGTACTCGGGGATGTGGTGAAGCAGATTCCGATGGGGGCGCTGGTAGGTGTCATGATCATGGTCTGTATCAGCACCTTTGAATGGAGCTCCTTAACCTCGCTGATCCGGGTTCCGCGTGCGGATGCCATGGTTATGATTGTGACGGTAGTCACGGTGGTAGCAACAGATAATTTGTCAATCGGCGTTCTGTTCGGCGTGCTGCTCAGCGCAGTATCCTTTGCCTGGAAAATGGCTTCGATCAGCCTGAATACTCGTACCTCCGGGGAGGCCGCCGTTACGTATACAGTGGCGGGGCAGCTGTTCTTTGGAACCACAAGCCATTTTGTCCATGAATTCAACTATGAGGGTGACCCTCAGCAGATTATCATCGACTTTGCCCATTCACATGTATGGGATCAGTCCGGCGCCGGTGCCATTGCTAAAGTAATCAGCAAATATAAGGCGCTCGGTAAAAAAGTAACCGTCACCGGATTAAATGAGCAAAGCACACAGCTCATTGACCGGATCGGGCTTGGCTTGTCCGGCGGACATGCTTAACGGAGTTAATATTAAATAGAAATTACAGCTTTCTCTGCGGAGAAGGCTGTTTTTTATGCGCGGTGATTGTGACAGCCGGAAATGCAACAACATTTTAATCGGCTGGCGTCTATAAAGTTACCTCTAAACGCAAGGAACTGACTATACTTTTAGGTATGAGTTCCCAGAAAAGCTGAGGTGCTAACCGATGAGAGTTATACTGACTACCAAACCGGCGGTACTGTTTGCCGCCTCACTGCTCCTGCTCACGGCAGGCTGCGGCTTCTCCGGCAGCGGCACTAACACGGAAGAAGCTCCTGTTGCTTCATCCGCAGCAACTGTTGCTTTAACCGCTCCAGCTGCTCCCGGTACACCGTCCGTTCCTGCTGCCGCACCATCTGTTTCGTCCGCACCGCCGTCCTCAGCCGGAAGCATAACAGCTTCCGGTCAGGCGGGCGTAATCATGCCGGACTGGCAGGTAGTGAAGCGGCTGCCGCAGGCTGAGGCATGGTCAGGCATTCCCGCAGACGCAGTGACAGTTTCAGTGGAGCGGCTGGAGGATTTCACCGCCGGAATTGCCATTACCTTTTATACGCTTCCGGGAGATGAGGATTATGTGTATGCTGACCTAGGTACAGCCACAGCCCATTACAGCCTTGGCTCAGTCGGTACCTACAATTACCGTAAGCCGGAGGATCTGTCGGCAGCTGGAGTATCTGCTTTTAACAGCCGGATACTAAAAATTACCGGAGGACTGGGTGCCAATTTAGCACTTAGCAGTTACTACAAGATAGATGAAGCGGGAGTACCGGCGGGGATTTTGCTGGTGGACACCGGACATACCCGTGAAGCAGATATTGACCGTGATGGAACTGCTGAAGTGATATCAGCCCACGGTACGCCGATGACTGCCTATGTGTACCGCTGGCATGACGGGTACGCAGAGGAGGCGTATATAAATGATGCTCTGCAGGCGGATTCCGTGGTACTGAGAGAGGATCTGATCTTTGAAGCCTCTGATCTCGGCGAATCAGAGGTCACGGAATACCGGTTTACCCCGGAAGGCCTAACACGGCAGCACCCTTAGATAAAAAAAGAGAGCCTTACCCGCCGGTCCTTAACCGGGGGAAGGCTCTTGATGATGCCGGACCTCACTGCACAGGCTCGTCAGCCAGCCTGTACTAGTATTGGTAGAGCATTGTAGGAATCTGCCAGCCTGCTCCAACAGACCAGAAGATAATATAATCTCCGCGCTGAATCCTGCCTTCTTCCACTCCGCGCTGAAAGGCGATAAACGGGCTGCTCGTGGCCGTATAGCCGAACTCACCGCCCACATAAACGAACCTTTCGTCATTTTCCTCTGCTTCCAGGCCAAGCCCTTCACGGATCAGCTCCATATTTTTCAGTGAAAACTGGGACAGGCAGAACGCGGAAACATCTTCAGCAGCCAGGCCGTGGCGGTTCAGCAGCTCCTTGATGTCATGAATGGCTGCATCTACACATACCGAGCCGTCAAAAGGAATCCAGCGCAGCTTGAAATCCTCGGGCGTCAGGCCGTCACGATAGATGCCCGACAGCCCGCACGCCGGGAAAGTAATACCCTCCCAAATCGCGGAATCAGTATAATACAGCGAATCTATGAAGCCGGGAGCCTCAGGGGTCCGCTCCAGAATAACGGCAGCTGCGGCATCCCCGAAGTTGGCGTATGTAATCTCATCGTCTGTCCTGCAGTTAATGGAGCTGTAGTCGCTGCCGACAATCAGCGCATAGCGGACGCTGCGGTTAGCCTGCATGTACCGGCTGGCCTGCTCCACAGCGGTTACCATTCCGGCGCAGTTGGCATTGGAATCCAGCGTAACCGTGCGGTGCTTGCCGCCGAGCCGGTGATGCAGCAGCAGGGCATTCGTCGGATAGGTATATTCCGGTGTCTGCGAGGCGAATACGATCATATCGAGATCCTCACCCTGCAGTCCGGCATCCGCAAGCGCCTTGGCCGCAGCCTCATACCCCATGGTCAGCGCATTCTCATGACTGTTATTAATAATGTATCGTTGCTCACGGCCCATGACTTCCAGAAACCTCTTGATATCCTTGCCGAGGGCGGCAAAGTGCTCCAAGTAATAATCATTGTCTACCACGTGCTGCGGATGATAATAAGCGGCAGTGCGAATTCTGATATTGTCTCCGGTATGTTCCATGAGCGTCACCTACACTTCGATAATTTCGTAATTTTCGAGTTTGGTACTGCGGGCTACCCGGCTGAGCTGCATTTTGAGAATAGGGCTCTTGGTGATGGTAAAGACCACTTTCTTAAAGCCGGACTGCTGATACAAAAGATAGCACTGCTCCAGCATAGGCAGCACATCGGAAGTGGAGACATTCAGGCCAGTGCAATCCAGTACAATATCGTATTTGGCTGGATCGAACCTGCTCACAATCTCATTGTATTCCTGGATAAATCTTCCGGCATCCTCCTCTGACATGGTTCCTTCGACCTGAACGTTTAGAATGGATTCTGCGGTATTGTTTGCAAAGTTAAAGCTTCCCATCTTTCTAAACCTCTCCTTCTCCTCGGAAAATGTTAATAAAAGCAAATCTTTGTCTTAATAAGGATACGAATCCATTATAACGATTGTTGATTTTTTTAAAAGGGATATTTTTCATATTTAACCTATTCACTTTTTTATATTTATAAATAGGGATTGTTATCTCGGTCAAGGTAAGCAGGTAAGCGTATTTATAAGGAGCCGCAGCCGTTAAGCTTTCCAAAGCAGGCGACTATTGGTATGATTACAAGGTATGAGAACGTCTATAAATATCTGCAGCCATGGAGGAATTAACAATGAGTGACAACACAATATCCCGGATCATAGATCATACGCTTCTTAAAGCGGATGCCCGTAAGGATGATATTATCAAGCTGGCGGAAGAAGCCAAAACCTACAAATTTGCATCTGTCTGCGTTAACCCGGCATGGGTGGCAGCAGCCCATGAAGTGCTGAAGGACACCCCGGAAGTCAAAGTATGTACCGTTATCGGCTTCCCGCTGGGCGCTTCAACTCCGGAGACCAAAGCCTTTGAAACAACCAATGCCATTGCTAATGGTGCCGGAGAAGTGGACATGGTTATTAACATCGGTGCGTTAAAAGACGGGGACAACGAGCTGGTGCGCCGTGATATCGCGGCTGTGGTTGAGGCGGCACGCGGTAAAGCGCTGACCAAGGTTATTATCGAGACCTGCCTTTTGAGCGAAGAAGAAAAGGTACGCGCCTGCAAGCTTGCTGTAGAAGCCGGTGCAGACTTTGTGAAGACTTCGACCGGCTTCTCCACAGGCGGAGCAACGAAGGAAGATATCGCATTGATGCGTGCTACCGTAGGTCCTGACATCGGCGTTAAAGCTTCCGGCGGCGTACGCAGCAGCGAAGACGCGCTGATCATGATCGGTGCAGGAGCAACCCGGATCGGTACCAGCGGCGGCGTAGCCATTGCCAAAGGCGAGCAGAGCCAGAGCAGCTACTAACCAAATGATTTTATAGGCAGGACAAGCAGGAGAACATTGAATGATTGTGTTCTCCTGCTTTTTTGTATATTGCGGACGGTAACTTAGAGTTGAACAGGAGGAAGAATGATGGAGGAGAAGTTTGCTTTTCCGGAGCTGGAGACGGAGCGTTTATACATACGGGTGTTACAAGAAAGCGACAGCACAGCGGTATTCCGGCATTTTGCGGATGAAGAGGTTACGCGGTACATGGACATTCCCCCTTGCAAAGAACTCGCTGAGGCGTCAGAGATTATCCGGTTTCACACAGAGGATCCCGGCTGCCGCTGGGGGATTTTTGACAAAGCTACCGGACAGCTGGCGGGAACCTTGGGGTATCACTGCTGGGTAACCGGAGAACAGTCCAGGGCGGAAATCGGCTATGATCTGTCCAGCGGCTGGTGGGGCCGTGGGCTTATGACTGAGGCTATCTCTCCGGTTATCCGGTTTGGCTTCGGAGATATGGGGCTGGAGCTGATAGAAGCAACCGCCGATCCGGCTAATGAACGCTCTGCCAGGCTGCTGGAGAGGCTCGGGTTTCAGCATAAGGAGGAGCTGGTGGACGGACTGGTGTATTATTTTTTGCCGAAGCCGGAGGCTGGAGAGTAGCAGGATTTTTACTGGCGGATTGCCTGGACGGAATGGGCCTGTGTAGCAGGGAGGTAAGCTGTAGGCAGGCAGTGGAGTGAGCGGGGGAGCTTGCAGGGAATTGTGTCGAACCGGCTAATGAGCGGCTGGCAGAAGGAGTGGATTCGAAATAAAATGTAAGCGTGTACTTTTGTGCGGGTTTAGGCTAATCTGGAGTGAAGAGCACCGTTAGAAGGGATTTTTTACAAATATAATAAAACACACCGGATTAATATGATTTTTTGCTTCCCAAATGACATCATTTGTGAGAGAATAGTTACAATTCTTAAATGAGAATGTTTTCCATTGATGATCACAGGGGAGGAAATACCAATGTCAGAAGACCGCAAGCTGTCGTTCGAAACTTTGGCTGTTCATGCCGGCCAGGAGATTGACCCTACCACATTATCGCGTGCTGTACCGCTGTATCAGACTACCTCTTATGGCTTCCGGGATGCCGAGCATGCTGCGAACCTGTTTGCGCTGAAGGAATTCGGCAATATTTATACGCGTCTGATGAATCCGACTACCGATGTATTCGAGCAGCGGATCGCGGCACTTGAAGGCGGGGCAGGGGCACTGGCGACAGCTTCCGGCCAGGCGGCTATTTCCTTCTCTATATTAAATATTGCCGGTGCAGGCGATGAGGTTGTATCCTCGGCAAGCCTGTACGGCGGGACGTATAATTTGTTCTCAACCACTCTGCCTAAGCTGGGAATTAAAGTGAATTTTGTAGATTCGGATAACCCGGAGAATTTCCGCGCCGCTATTACGGATAAGACAAAGGCGCTTTATGCTGAAACTATCGGCAATCCGCAGGGCAATGTACTGGATATTGAGGCAGTGGCAGCGATTGCCCATGAGCACGGTATTCCGCTGATTGTCGACAATACCTTCCCTAGCCCGTACCTGCTGCGTCCAATTGAGCACGGAGCGGATATCGTAGTCCATTCGGCTACCAAATTTATCGGCGGACACGGCACGTCCATCGGGGGGATTATCGTTGACGGGGGTAAGTTTGACTGGAAGGCAAGCGGTAAGTTCCCTGGCCTGACCGAGCCGGACCCGAGCTATCACGGTCTGGTCTACACGGAAGCGCTTGGACCGATTGCTTATATTATCAAAGCCCGTGTTCAGCTGCTGCGCGACCTGGGGGCAGCGATTTCGCCGTTCAACTCCTGGCTGCTGCTGCAGGGACTGGAAACGCTGCATCTGCGGCTGGAACGCCATAGCCAGAATGCGCTCAAGGTGGCGCAGTTCCTGGAGAGCCATGAAGATGTAGAGTGGGTCAGCTATGCCGGCCTGCCGAGTCACCCTTCTTATAAGCTTGCGCAGAAATATCTTCCAAAAGGCCAAGGAGCCATCCTAACCTTCGGCATTAAGGGCGGGGCTGACGCCGGGGTTAAGCTGATCGAGAATGTGAAGCTGTTCTCCCATCTGGCTAATGTCGGCGATTCCAAGTCGCTGATTATTCATCCTGCGAGTACTACGCACCAGCAGTTATCGGCTGAAGAGCAGGCGGCTGCAGGCGTTAAGCCTGAGCTTTTGCGCCTGTCCATCGGCACCGAATCAATCGATGATATCCTGCATGATCTGCAGCAGGCGATTGCCGCAAGCCAGCAATAAGCACAACAGCCAATATGCGATGACATGATCCTGCTCTTGTTCTACAGGGGCGGCGTCTGAAAGCAGATAAGGCGTGTAAGGTGTTAGAAGCATCTGCGTCTCTGCTGGTTCTAACGGCTGCCGTTGTTACAAGGAGATTTTCCGTTCTTCCTGCATAAGCCTCTACCGCATTTGACTCCGTTCAGCCCAAAAAGGCCGGACAGGAGGAGGATGCGGGCAGGGGCTTTTTGGGCTGTACGCGGTTGTGTGACAGCTGGTATCTACAGAGCGCTCAAAGCATCTGCGTCCTCCGTGCTTAAACTGTTTTACTGGATGTGTGGCGAAGAACTGTTATCGTTCTGATACCGCTTGCATATTTCAGGATATAATCCCGTATCTATAAGAGGTAGAAGCGCAACATGCCGGTAACCGCTTGTATGTACAGCAAGGCCGGCAGCAATCCAATGCCAATAAAGGTGGGTGCGGGGATGAAGGGTGAACAACAGCAGGATTACAATCGTGATATTGGGGAGCGCCCGTTCAAGTATAGTGCTGCTGACCGGGCGCTGGGAGTGGAGATGAGCCAGGCTGCATCTGTGGCTTCCGCTGCAGCGGAGTTTATCACCGGAGAAAAGCGGGGCAGAGGCGCGGAGCCTCCCGGCCGGGCTTATCTGAAGCGGACCGGAGACCGTCCTGCTTTCCTGGTGCTGCGTGAAGGAAGCGCAGACCGGTCTTTGCAGCGGGATGAATCCGGCTCATTCCCGGCTGGGCCCTGCCTGATCCGGAGTGAGGAATGGCTGCAGACCCCGGAGCTGGCCGGCTTATATGAATGCTGGCTGAACAGCGAAGATGCGCTGCAGGCTGAGCGTTCCCTGCAGCGCATCTATTACCGGCTGCGGGCCGCCTCCGCCGCCCTGCTGGAATCAGCGGACAGCATTTGGGCCGCTGTCACACTGCTGCACACGCCGGAGCTGGCGGCCTGGCCTGCCAAGCTGGCGGAGCTGCAGGATGTGCAGCTCGAAGCCCTGTTCGCCGCCGTGGCGGCGAACCAGCGGCTGGGCAGCGACAGCCGCATTGATCTGCTGGCGGCGTACCCCGCCAGCGTGGCTGAATTCGCTTCGCAGCGCGAATTCATCGAGGACGTGGCCGAGCAGACCCTCGGCCACGCTTACGCGGCGGCGTGCAGCATCGGGGCGCTAATCGCCCCCGGTGTGCCGCCCGCCGCCGCGGGGGAAATCGCGCGCATCGCCGATTTCCTGGTGCTTGACAGCGCGGCGGACCTGGCCGCGCCGGAGGAGTCCGCCGCCGCGGACTTCGTCCTGGCGGCGGAAGCCGCGCTTGCCGCCGTGCGGCGCGTGAAGCCGGCGGCGGTTGTGCTCGCCGCCGGGCCCGCGGCGGCGGGAGCGCTTGCCGATCTGTACCGGATCGGCATGAGCGGGATCTTTTGCAGCGCCGGCCAGCGGACCGAAGCGCTGCTGCGGGCGGCCTGCCTGACCTGGATAGCCCGGCAGGACAGCAGCACTGATACAGCCGCCGAAGGATGGCTGTAGGTTTAACTCCTGTGGTGCACCTGAGTAGGCGGTATCCTGCTTAAGAGCGGATATCGCCTTTTGTAGTTGCTGAGAATGCGGCTATAGCGGCGAAGCAGGAGAGCAGGAGAGCAGGAGAGCAGGAGAGCAGGGGAAGCAGGGGCAGCAGGGGCAGCAGGGGCAGCAGCAGGAATTAAGTGCATGGAGTAGAACATTCCTCATTATTTATGTGGCAGCAACGTTTATGCAGAGGGGACTGATCCCATTAGGTTGAAAAACGCCACCTATTTCTGGTTTTTTTCCTGAGAAGAGGCTATTAGTGGGAAAAACTCCACTTCATTTACTGTTTATCGCCCTCTAAGAGGTAATTAGGTAAGTTTAGGTGGAGTTTTTCCAATTAATGATCACAGAAGCTGAGACGTGGTGGAATTAGTTGGCGAAAATCCAAATAAATGCCCGCACCATACGTTAAAGAAACATCCCCAATACGGCAACGCCCAATTTTCTCACGGATCCGCTCCCTGGCAGATCGCAAACGGTGCTCTAATCACCTCTCCAGCGGCTCTTCAATTACCGCTCCGATCCTCCCACAAATCCGCTCGCAAGCCGCTATCCGATCATCCCCTCCCCGGCAGCTCGCCAAACAGCGCTCCAATCCTCTCACGACAAACTCCCCCTCTTACTGTCCTAAATCGCGCTTGCCGCGAACTCTTCATAAATACCGTTAAGCCAGTAAATAAGGTCCGGTTAGGAGCCGTACGGGCCAACGGCAGGCTGCCTTTAATTAGACGGATTCCGGGGTTTACTTTCGGGGATAAAGTGGTATAGTATAGCTATAAGTTGCACTGAGGAAATATATTTGCAGTAGTACAAAAATGATTATCATTCTCATTTACCATGCTGTCCCGGCTGAGCCGGGGCAGCATGTGTCATTTTAAGGGCTGTAAGAATGGCTCTCATTCTCAAGTGTGCTATCCAATACAATCAGGAAGGTGATTAACTATGCAAGCAACATCCAAACAACTCCCTAAATCAGCAGCCCGCCAGGGCACCGGCCAGCAGCCCCGGGCTCCTAAGCCGCGGCGCTTTGATCCGGTCGCTATGCTGAGCAATCCGGAGATGCAGGCGGCGCTCGGCAGCGGATTGCTGATGCTCATTGCCTGGGCGGCCAGCGGCTGGTCGGAGGTACTGTCAGTGGTACTCTATGTAATCTCATATACAGTAGGGGGATGGATCAAGGCCAAGGAAGGCGTGGAGACGCTGGTCAAAGAGCGTGACCTTGATGTCAATCTGCTGATGATCGCCGCTGCGCTGGGTGCAGCAGCAATCGGCTACTGGAATGAAGGTGCAATGCTGATCTTCATCTTTGCCATGAGCGGAGCGCTCGAAAGCTACACTATGGAGCGCAGCAAAAAGGATATCTCGGCGCTGATGGCGCTCAAGCCGGCCACAGCTATCCGTATTGAGCAGGGAGCGATGAGCGAGGTGCCGATTGACCAGCTGGCAGTAGGCGATCTGCTGCTGGTGCGTCCGGGTGAGCTGATTCCCGCAGACGGCAAGGTGTGCCGCGGAGAATCGTCTGTTAACCAGGCCTCCATCACCGGGGAATCACTGCCGGTTGAGAAGGCGGTCGGCAGCGAAGTATTCGCGGGTACGGTCAACGGGGAGGGCCCGTTGTATATCGAGGTTACCACTGCTGCTGAACATACGCTTTTTGCCAAGATCATCAAAATGGTAGAGGAAGCGGAGACGGAGGTGCCGGATTCGCAGCGGTTCATTAAACGATTAGAGTCGGTATATGCCCGTGCAGTGGTTGTTGCCACAATTGGATTAATTACGCTGCCGCCGTTTGTACTGGACTGGAGCTGGGGCAATACCTTCTATAAAGCGATGGTGTTCCTTGTAGTTGCATCCCCGTGCGCCTTGGTCTCATCAATTATGCCGGCTATGCTGTCCGCGATCTCCAAAAGCGCACGCAAAGGCATCCTGTTCAAAGGCGGCGTTCATCTGGAAAATATGGCTAAGGTGCAGGTAGTCGCTTTTGACAAGACGGGTACATTGACCGAGGGGGTGCCGCAGGTTACTGATCTGGTTGCCGGAGAAGGCTACAGCCGTGAACAGCTGCTTGCAGTCAGTGCTTCCATTGAGCAGCTGTCGCGTCATCCGCTGGCGGAGGCGGTTGTCCGTCTGGCTGAGAAGGAGCAGGTGGAGCTGTACAGCACGGAAGAGAACAGGTCGGTAACCGGCTGGGGCATAGAAGGACGGATTGACGGCAGACTGTGGCGGATCGGCCGATCGGATAGGCTGGATGAACCGGCAGGAGCCGGTGCGGATGCCTATGCACATTGGAGAGCGGTCCGGGAGCAGCTGGAAAGTGAAGGCAAGACGGTTTCGCTGATCCTTGATGAAGAACATATTGCCGGAATGATCGCTTTGCAGGATACGGTGCGGCCTCAGGCAGCTGCTGCTGTGCAGAAGTTGCAAAAGCTCGGAGTCAAGGTTGCGATGCTGACAGGGGACCGGAAGGCTGCAGCAGGCGTAATGGCGGGCAAGACGGGAGTGGATCTGGTATTTGCTGATCTTTTGCCGGAGGATAAGGTTACAAGGATCAAAGAGCTGCGGGAACAATACGGGCAGGTTGTAATGGTCGGCGATGGTGTTAATGATGCACCGGCGCTCGCAACGGCCACAGTGGGCATTGGTATGGGGATGAAGGGCAGCGGGGCTGCACTGGAAATTGCCGACATCGTATTGATGAATGACAATATCGAAGAGATCGCTTCAACGATTGAGCTGGCCCGCCGGACGCAGCGGATTGTGAAGCAGAATATGATTTTTGCGGTGACAGTGATTGTAACGCTGATGCTGAGCAACTTTTTGCAGGGGATTGCCCTTCCGTTCGGTGTGGTCGGCCATGAAGGCAGTACGATTCTGGTTATTCTGAACGGATTGAGACTGCTAAGATAACGGTAGCGGCAGACTAACGGCTTTTTCCAGAAAAGCTTGCTTGCTGCGGCATGAACAGTTTCCAGATTTCAAATACGGACCACGCTCTAAATCCTGAATTCTGCAGATTGGCTGCGGCCGGAGGTGCTAATGTTTTCTGGAGCCGCAGTTCATCCGGGAACATAAATATCATCCCTTTAATCATTATAATCAGTGTCAAAAACCCTGTTCCGCCAAATAAATTGTTTAAAATTGAATTGTTCACAAAAAAGGACGATTAGAACGAGTCTGGCATATTGACATATTCCCTTGAGATGATCATAATAAGTACTACATTATAATAATTTTAATTAAGCAACTGCAGATCCGGCACTCAGCCGTCCATCTCAAGGAGGATATAATCATGTACAAATCCATTATTGTTGGTACCGGACCGGCCGGGCTGACTGCTGCTATTTATCTGGCCCGTGCCAACCTGAATCCGCTGGTTATTGAAGGCCCGCAGCCGGGCGGACAGCTTACCACTACAACTGAAATTGAGAATTTTCCGGGATTCCCTGATGGGATTATGGGGCCGGAACTTATGGATAATATGCGTCAGCAGGCTGAGCGCTTCGGTGCAAAGTTTATTACAGGCTGGGTGAACAGCGTGGAGCTGGGTGACCGCCCGTTCAAGCTGAATGTCGAAGGAATGGGACAGCTGGTAACAGATACCCTGATTATTTCTACCGGTGCGACAGCGAAGTATCTCGGGATTCCCGGTGAGCAGGATAATATCGGCCGTGGTGTCAGCACTTGCGCCACTTGTGACGGATTCTTTTTCCGCGGCAAAGAAATTGTTGTTGTCGGAGGCGGAGATTCCGCACTTGAGGAAGCCGGCTTCCTGACCCGTTTTGCCTCCAAAGTAACCCTGGTTCACCGCCGTGAAGAGCTGCGCGGCTCCAAAATCATGCAGGAGCGTGTACGCGACAACGCCAAGGTAACCTGGGGTCTGAACCGCACTCCGCTGGAAGTGGTGGCGGGCGATAAAGGCGTAAGCGGACTTAAGGTGCTTAACAATGTAACCGGTGAAGAAGAGATTATTGAAGCAAGCGGTGTATTTGTAGCCATCGGCCATCACCCGAACACTTCATTCCTGGGCGGACAGATCACGACTGATGCGAACGGCTATATCGTGACCAATCCGGGCACCTCCGAGACTAACATTCCGGGCGTCTTCGCTTGCGGCGACGTGCAGGATACCCGCTACAGACAGGCCATTACCGCAGCAGGCAGCGGATGTATGGCAGCTATGGATGCCGAGAAATACATCGAGAGCCTGGAGCACAGCGCCGTTATTCTGTAATACTTCTTTTAGTCAAAAAAGCACTGCGGTGCTACAATAGAAACTAAGAAGGCTTATGCTTACGCAGTGAGTTTTGTACGATGAAATTCAGGAAGCACAGCTTACAAAACTTTTAGGAGGGAACATCCGATGGAAAATGTAATTGTGTACACTTCGACCAATTGCCCGCATTGCCGCCAGGTCAAAAGCTTTCTGAGCGAAAAGGGCGTATCCTACGAGGAGCGCAACATTGAGCAGAACGATGATTTTGCCCAGCAGGTATGGGATATGGGAATGAGAGCAGTGCCTGTAACCGTTATTGGCGATTTCAAAATCGTAGGCATGAATAAAACCCAGTTCGCCAAAGCTCTGGCAACGGTATAATAAGCTATTGTCCTTATACAATATTGACCGGCCGCTTCCATAACGGGGGCGGTCTTTGCTTTCGTTATTTTTGCTGAAGAGGAGGCTGTGTACGTTGTTAATATGCTTAAGGGATTACTGGAATCAGGATGCGGTGAAGGAGCTGCTTGCCCTGTGCATGGCTGCTGGAGGAGAGGCTGCGGAACAGGAGATGAACCGGTATTTTACCGGAGATTCCAGAGAGCTGTTCGGCTGCTTTGTAAACGGTGAGCTGAGCGGAATAATCGGGCTGCGGCTGGAGGGCGGACATACGGTAGAGATTAGGCATATTGCCGTAAAGCCCGGCTGGCAGGGCAAAGGTATCGGCCGGGGTATGATTGCTGAGGTTAGCCGGGCGGACGGAGTGGAGAAGCTTACTGCTGAGACGGATCATGAGGCTGCCGGGTTCTACAGAAATGCGGGTTTTGCTGTCACCAGCCTGGGTGAAAAATATCCCGGAGTAGAACGTTTTGCCTGCGTATTCTCTGTAAAGAAGCCGGCGCAGAGCAGAATGTAAGGACAGCCGCTTTTACAGTAAAATAAGTACAAAAACAAAGGCCATGCCATCCCTTCCGGGGCGGTGTGGCCTTTGTCCTGGGTCCGGAGGATAAATCATCCGGAATTATACGTTAAGTAAACATGTGGGTGATAGACATGACAACCTGGAAGACGCCGTAAACAGCGGCACCGCTGATAATCAGCATGATGCCTGATTTCTTCTTTGATTGAAACAGGCGCAGTACACCAAGGCTGACTAAAGGAGCGATTATGAGTAGAAGCAGCAGCACAGTGATGAACATCTGCGCCGAAATATCAGATGTATCAACATAGGTCATAAACTCACTCTCCGTTCAGGGGAAACGCGTGTGACATATATCACACTTATATGAGTTTAATTATAAAACATTCCTGTTATTTTTGCTGCCCTCCAGCGGCTTTAAATGCGGCGATTTTACGTCAATTTCTGACTATAGGGTTACCCGGATATTGCCGAGAAAATGCATCACGGCTGAGAACCCGGCGCCGATTACGGTTCCCCGGCTGCCGAGCCGGGAGAAGGTAATCTCCAGCTGCTGCTTATGGTAAGGCAGCGTGCGCTCCGCTACTACCCGGCGCAGCGGCCCTCCCAGCCAGGGCTCAGCCTCTGAAAGGGCACCGCCGATTACGATCAGCTCCGGATTAAAGCTGTTGATCAGATTGGTTACGCCGATTCCGAGATATTCTCCGATTGAGGCGAAATGGTTAAGGACATCCTCCTGCCCTTGAATAGCGTGCCGGACCAGCTCGCTTGTTGTGCGTGCAGGCAGGGTGAGCCCCTGATTATCATAGGTTTTCTCCGAAGCGTACAGCTCCCAGCATCCGCGGCTGCCGCAGCTGCAGGGCTTGCCCTCCGCTTCAATCGTCATATGCCCGGTCTCTCCGGCATAGCCGCGAGCACCTTTATACAGCTCTCCGCCGATGATGATCCCCGAGCCGATCCCTGAGCCTGCGCTGATATAGAGCAGATGGCGCACATCGCGTGCCGCGCCGAAATTCAGCTCTCCCTGTGCCCCGGCATTTGCCTCATTGTCGATGGTAACCGGCACCTCGAAGCTGCTCTCCAGAATGGCCCGCAGCTCGACCATTTCCCAGCCAAGGTTGGGCGCGAACAGCACAACCCCGTCGTCCACCATACCCGGAACACCGACCCCGATGCCAACGATACCGTAGGGGGAAGGAGGGGCCTGGGCAATTAAGGCAGTAATGATGCTCTTCATCTGCTCCAGCACATAGGGCAAATCATGTGCTTCAAGCCGGCAGTCCACCTCCTGCAGAACGCCCCCGTCCAGATCGCATAGCACGGCAGTAAGCTGCTTCACCCGCAGCTCAATGCCGATTACACTGCCGGCTGCCGCATTAAAATGCAGGATCAGCGGTTTGCGTCCGCCGCTCGACTCGCCGGGTCCGGCCTCGGTGACCAGCTCCTGGCTGCATAGCTCGGCAACCAGATTGGATACGGTAGCTTTATTAAGACCGGTCATTTCGGAGACCCTGGCCCGCGAGACCGGGGCATTCATACGGATGGTATGTAGAATAAGCGATTTATTAATCTTTTTGACCAGAGCCTGGTCGGCGGTAACCCTCACACAGCACACTTCCTTTTTTGACAACGTTCTCATCAACATATGACCTTTAGTCTAGAGCGATGTCCGTTAAAAAGCAACAGGCAGCAGGAGGGCACATCAGAATGTAACGCGGGGGGAAGGTTCCTCCGGGGTCCGCATAGCAGCTGCGGCAGGCGGGTACTTTATGTTCATGCATGCAGCCGAAAAAAAGTAAAAAAAACTTTGTTTAACCAATATACAAAGTCAAAAAGATATGATAAGATGTTGCTGTAAACGCTTGCGGGCGAAGCAAAACAGAGGAGGATTTTAATAATGGCTTATTTTGAAACAGTGGGCAAAATCTCGTATGAGGGCAGCCGTTCCACTAATCCTTACGCATTCAAATTCTACAATCCTAAAGAAATCGTAGCCGGCAAAACGATGGAAGAGCATCTGAAATTTGCAATGGCATACTGGCATACATTAACAGCAGGCGGCTCCGACCCGTTCGGCGCTGAAACTGCAGTCCGCTCATGGGATAAGCTGAGCACTTTGGACAAGGCTAAGGCACGTGCAGAAGCAGCTTTTGAATTCATGGAAAAGATGGACCTGCAGTACTACTGCTTCCACGACGTAGACATTGCTCCTGAGGGCGCATCCCTGCGCGAGTTCTACAGCAACATCGATACTATCGTAGATATCCTTGAACAAGGCATGAAGGCATCCGGCAAAAAGCTGCTGTGGAACACTGCCAACATGTTCACTAACCCTCGCTTCATGCACGGTGCAGGCTCCACCTGCAATGCTGACGTGTTCGCACACGCAGCTGCACAGGTGAAGAAGGGTCTGGAAGTCGGTAAACGTCTGGGCGCTGACAACTATGTATTCTGGGGCGGCCGCGAAGGCTACGAAACCCTCCTGAACACAGATATGGCTCTTGAGCAGGACAACATTGCCCGTCTGTTCAGCATGGCAGTAGATTACGCCAAGGAAATCGGCTTCGACGGACAGTTCCTGATTGAGCCTAAGCCAAAAGAGCCTACCAAACATCAATATGATTTTGATGCGGCAACCTGCATCGCATTCCTGCAGAAATATAATCTCGACAAGCACTTCAAGCTGAACCTTGAAGCCAACCATGCCACTCTGGCAGGACATACCTTCGAGCACGAGCTGCGTGTAGCACGCATCAACGGCATGCTGGGGTCGCTGGATGCGAACCAGGGCGATCCGCTTCTGGGCTGGGACACAGATGAATTCCCTGCAAGCATCTATGATTCTACTCTGACCCTGTATGAAGTATTGAAGAACGATGGACTCGGCAAAGGCGGAATCAACTTCGACTCCAAGGTACGCCGTCCTTCCTTCGAGCCTGAGGATCTGTTCCTGGCACATATCTCCGGTATGGACGTTTATGCCAAGGGCCTTAAGGTTGCTGCCAAGCTGATCGAAGACCGTGTATTCGATGATTTCATCGCAAAACGCTACAGCAGCTTCAATGAAGGCGTAGGCGCAGACATCGTATCCGGCAAGGCTACTCTGGCTTCCCTGGCTGACTACGCGCTGAACAACGAAAATCCGCGTGCGAACCAGTCCGGACGTCAGGAACTGCTCAGAGCTACTTTGAACCAGTACATTCTTACTGTAGAGTAAGCAGAGCTGCCGCAGCTTGCGGCACTGCCTGTAAGTTCAAGGCTGACTGACCATTAATGCAACGGGGGTTGCTGAAGAAAGCATTCTTCGGCAGCCCCTTTTCTTGTTTTATTGAAGCGTTTATGCTACATATAAATTTTAGGAGGCCCCAACTATGAAATATGTAATCGGTGTCGATCTCGGAACAAGCGCAGTTAAGACTGTGCTTGTTGATGCGCAGGGAAAGGTAGCGTTCGAGCATTCGGAAGCGTATCCGCTGAGCCGGCCGCAGCCGAACTGGAGCGAGCAGAATCCGGAGGATTGGGTGCAGGGGACTTTGGTCAGCCTGCGCCGGCTGATTGAGACCTCAGGCGTTGATCCGTCACAGGTAGACGGGCTAAGCTTCTCCGGCCAGATGCACGGGCTGGTGCTGGTGGACAGCGAAGGCAAAGTGCTGCGTCCGGCTATTCTCTGGAATGATACACGGACTACGGCCCAATGCCGCAAAATTGAGAAGACGCTGGGATCGAAGCTGATCGACATCGCCAGAAATAAGGCGCTGGAAGGCTTCACTCTGCCGAAGATTCTCTGGGTTCAGGAGAACGAGCCTGAAGTGCTGGAGCAGGCCCATCAGTTCCTGCTGCCTAAGGATTATGTGCGTTTCCGACTGACCGGCGACTATGCGATGGATTACTCGGATGCAGCCGGAACACTGCTGCTGGACGTGGGTGCGAAGCAGTGGAGCCCGGAGATTGCTGAAGCCTTCTCCCTGCCGCTGTCCCTGTGCCCGAAGCTGGTGGAATCCTTTGACCAGACCGGCACGCTGCTGCCTGAGATTGCGGAGGCTTCCGGCCTGCTGACCTCGACAAAGGTATTCGCCGGCGGTGCTGACAATGCCTGCGGGGCGCTGGGTGCAGGTATCCTTGGTGAAGGCCGGACGATGTGCAGCATCGGTACCTCGGGTGTTGTGCTGTCCTATGAAACCAACAAGGATCTTAACCTGGAGGGCAAGGTTCATTTCTTCAACCACAGTGAGAAGGATGCCTTCTATATTATGGGCGTAACGCTTGCGGCAGGCCACAGCCTTACCTGGTTCAAGGAAACCTTTGCCGCTGAGAAGAGCTTTGATGAACTCTTGTCCGGCGTACCATCGATTCCGGCAGGCAGCGGCGGCCTGCTGTTCACCCCGTACATCAGCGGTGAGCGTACCCCGCACCCGGATGCCAACATCCGCGGCAGCTTCATCGGCATGGATTCCGGCCATACTTTGGCCCATTTCACCCGTTCGGTGCTGGAAGGCATCACATTCTCGCTGCGTGAATCGATTGAGATCGTGCGTGAATCGGGTAAAGAGATTACAGAAATCATCGCGATTGGCGGCGGTGCCAAGAATGAAGCCTGGCTGCAGATGCAGGCTGATATCTTCAATGCTTCCATTATTAAGCTGGAAAGCGAGCAGGGTCCGGCGATGGGCGCAGCTATGCTGGCTGCCTACGGCAGCGGCTGGTTCACCTCGCTGAGCGAATGCGCCGAAGCCTTCATCCGTCCGGCAGAAGTATTTAAGCCGAATGCAGAAGAGGCTGCAGTCTATGACGGCTTGTTTGCACTTTACCAGGATGTATACGGACAGACCCGCGATTTGAATAACAAGCTGGCGGCTTACCGCAGATAACAGCTGAAGCTTAGCTGTGTCAGGCGGATGGTCAGCTGATAATACTTGAGAATTCCGGAAAAAACGGTTTGTCCAAATATAAGGATGTATATGTTCTACGCAATCAGTAATCCTTATATTTCCCGCAGAAACGGTTGCTGTCTTCTCTGAAGGAAGGCAGAGCCGTTTCTACTTGTTTCCGGATTCGTGTTATAGGGGAGGGCTGAGAGCTGATGATAAAAGTGCTGATTGTGGATGATGAGCCCAAGCTGAGGGAGGGACTGCGCAGCCTGATTCCATGGGAGGATGAGGGTTATACGGTCGTAGCAACTGCAGCGAACGGATTCGAGGCGCTCGAGAAGTACAATACGTTTGCTCCTAAGCTGGTTGTCGCCGATATCCGGATGCCGGGAATGGACGGTCTGGAGCTGATTACAGAGCTGCGCAGACAGAATGCGAAATGCCACGTGCTGATTCTCAGCGGCTATGCCGACTTTGAATATGCCAAGCGGGCCATTTCCAACCGCATTGACGGCTACCTGCTGAAGCCGGTCGATGAAGAGGAGCTTATCTCCTATTTGCGGGAGATGCGTGTGACGATCGGGCAAGAGGAGATGCTGAACGTTCTGCAGAATGTAGTGGAGGAGAACAGCCGTGAACTCTGGCTGCGCGGACTGTTCCAGCCCGGCCCGGGGGATATCAGTGCTCTTGAGGCGGCCGGCAAGCTTAAGCTGCAGGGAAGCAGCGAGGTTGTACTGCTCAAGCTGCTGAACCCCGCCAAGGGGGAAGAAGGAAAGGAAGATCGTGTCCGCAGTGAATTGGAGCGGCATTGGCAGCCGGAGGAGGCTGAGTACTTCAGCCTGCCTCCCTACGCCGGCCTGCTGCTTAAGGAGCCGCTGCAGGATGACGCTGCGCGCGCTGCACTGCGGCAGGAGCTTGACCGGGTCATCCTCAGGGAAGGCCTGGATTACTACGCCGCATCCGGCGGCACGGCGGCAGACCCGGAGCGTATTGCTGCTTCTTACAGCGCGGCCAGGATGCTGCTTGAGCAGGCTTTTTTCGGGCACAGGGAGATACTCTCCGGCGGCTTCATGGAGCATTGGGCCGAGGCTGCTGAGGAGCCTGAGGCAGAGCCGGGTGAACACGGGGAATCCGAGCGTGATGAAGAGATGGAGCTGCTGCTGGCAGTTGAGACGGGTAGCACAGAAATCCTGTCACCGCTGGTGAAGCAGATGATCGCCAAGCTGGTGGAAGCCAGACATGATGAGTTCCACATCAAAAACAATCTGATCCGGATTATCAGCAGCATCATTGCCCGGCTTGAGGCGGCGAACCCGGAGGTGCGTGCACTGGTCAGCGACAATCCTTCCCCGGCGAGCGATGTGTACAACAGCTTTTTTCTGAGCGATATCCACCGCATGGTGGCTGATTATCTGGAGCACCTGGCAGGACAGCTGAACAGCGGCGGCCGGGGGGATGAAATTAAACGGATCACCGACCTGATCCAGCGCCGTTATAACGAGAATCTGAAGCTTGGAATGCTGGCACAGATTTTTAATTATAACAGCGCTTATCTGGGTAAAATGTTTAAGAATCAGATCGGTGAGCATTTCAATACGTACCTCGACAAGGTGAGAATTGAGAAGGCCAAGCAGTTTCTGGCGCAGGGCATGAAGGTGTACGAGGTGGCGGAACGGGTCGGTTACATGAATGCTGATTATTTTAACGCCAAATTCCGCAAATATGTCGGTGTATCACCAAGCGCCTTCCGCAAGGAGCATTAAACGGCGAAGGGCTTGCCGAACGTGAGGCACAGGTTTATGATAGACGGGCTGTTCCCCATCCGCAGCGGATGAGCGGGACAGCCTGTTTGACATATCCGGGGGAGGATGAAGATGAAGCAGCTTGTGAGCCTTATTAATAATATGAAGCTGAAGTATAAGCTGATGATGTTTTACGTTGTCGTGGTCATGATTCCGGTGCTGATTGTCGGGATTATCCTAATCAGCTATTTCCGGAGCGCCGCACTTGACCGGGCGATTGACCAGGCAACCAATAATGTGGAGAAAATCAAAAGCCAGATGTCCGGAAAGCTGCGTGTGCCTACGGATATTTCCAACCTGCTGTTTTTTGATGAAACGCTTGAAGTGCTTGTAAACACAAGGTACCCGAACATTCTGGAGCTTACGAAGGCTTATATGAACTATTCCGATTTTCAGGATTACATGCTGCAGTACCGGGAGATTGCCAATATCCGCTTTTTTATAGACAACCCGACCCTGGTCAACAACCTCGCGATTACTCCGCTGACACGGGAGACCGAGGAAAGAGTCTGGTTCAGGAAGGTGATGGAGACCAAAGGAATTTACTGGCTCTATATAGATGATAAAGAGGACTTTCTGAGCAAGACTAAGGGGAGCATCAACAAGCTGAGCCTGATCCGGCAGGTGTCTTATCCTGAATACAACAGCACCGGCGTTATTATGGTCCAGGTCAATCAGGATGAGCTGAACAGCATGCTGTCCCAGGAGCCGTTCGAGACCATTATCACCGATGAACAGGGATATGTTGTGGCAGCCAAGAACCCGCATCTCGTCGGCACGACACTTGCCTCTTTTGATATTGGGGTCAATCTGGAGAGCCAGACGGAAAAGGTGATTCAGACTCAGGTCAAAGGCGAGGACTCCTACGTGATTCTTGACGAGATAAACCCCGAGCTTAGCATCAGCAAGCTGAAAATTATTTCCGTTTTTGAAACCAAAAGCATTCTCAGCGATGCCAATAAGGTCAGCGTGCTTGGGCTGCTGATTATCAGCGGCGTGCTGCTGGTTGCACTGGTAATGGTGTACATCATCTCTCTGCTCACGACGAACCGTCTGCTGCGGCTCAGCCGTCAATTGAACCAGGTGGCCCTCGGTAATCTGAACATTGTCTCCCACATTGACGGTACGGACGAAATCGGCCAGCTCTCGCGCCAGTTCAATTACATGGTGTCCAGCATCAACCAGCTGATCAGCCAGGTGATCGAATCCAACGAGAAGAACAGCAGGCTGGAGATCGCCCAGCGGGAGATCAAGCTGAAGATGATGGCCAGCCAGATTCATCCGCATTTCCTGTTTAATGCATTGGAGTCGATCCGCATGAATGCCCATCTCAAGGGTGAGAAGGAGATCGCCAACATTGTACGGCTGCTAGGCAAGCTGATGCGCAAAAACCTGGAGGTCGGCCGGGAGCGGGCCCCGCTCAAGGAAGAAATTGAAATGATCCGTTCCTATCTGGAGATTCAGAAGTTCAGGTACGAGGAGCGGCTGGTGTATGAGATTGCCTTTGACGCGAAGGCAGCAGAGGTATTGATTCCGCCGCTGATTATCCAGCCGCTCGTCGAGAATTCCGTGGTTCACGGGCTGGAGAATAAAGAGGGACCCGTGCATGTCTATGTCAGTGTAACCATGCAGGATAATGAAATCCGCGTTAATGTAAAGGATGACGGTGTCGGAATGTCGGAGCAGCGTCTGGCTGAACTGCTGGCGGTCATTACGGCAGCGGAGGAGGAGCAGCGGAGCCGGATCGGGATGCGCAATGTGCATCAGAGGCTGGTGCTGTATTACGGGGAGCAGTACGGCCTGAGGATTGCCAGCGAAGAGGGGATAGGGACGGAAATATCCTTTACTATCCCGAATGATAGCGATTACAAACATTAGTTCCCCTGCTGCTGTTTCAATGTCTAATTTGTATGTGGTTTTAGATAAAATATGTCGGGTATTCGCTTACATTTCGGTACGGTATGATATGAATATAAAAACGAAGGGGGAATAATGATCGTGAAAGCGCTCACTGAAAACGGTGTTACAGCAAATGAAAGCGTAACCCCCCACCCACCTACGAAGCGGAAAAACAGTGGATTTTGGAGTAGTGTACTGCAGCAAAGGTACTTGTATCTAATGTCTATTCCATTCGTAATCTGGGTTTTTATCTTCAGCTACCTGCCCTTATGGGGATGGATAATGGCATTTCAGAATTATAAGCCTGCCAAATCCTTTGGCGAGCAGAAATGGGTCGGACTGGATAACTTTAAAGAGCTGTTCCAGGATGAACGCTTCTACCTCGTACTAAGAAATACACTCGCAATGAGTATTCTCGGACTGATTGTCGGTTTCGTGGTCCCTATCTTGTTTGCCGTCCTGCTCAATGAGCTGCGCGGAAGTGTCTTCAAGAGAACGGTTCAGACCGTATCCTACCTGCCTCACTTTGTATCATGGGTTGTTGTCGGCGGGATTGTCTACAAGACACTCTCCATCGACGGAGGGATCGTGAACGATTTGCTGCTCTGGATGAATGTCATCGATGAGCCGATTCAGTTCATGGCCCAAGGGAAGTATTTCTGGGGTGTGGTAACGGGAGCCGACATCTGGAAAGAAACCGGCTGGAATGCGATTATCTATCTGGCTGCAATTACAGGTATCGACAAAGAGCTGTATGAAGCGGCAAAAGTGGACGGTGCAGGAAGAGTCAAGCAGATGTTCAATATTACGCTGCCGGGTATCCGATCAACCGTTATGGTACTGCTCATTATGAACATCGGCCACCTGGTCGGTATCGGCTTTGAAAAGCAGTTCCAGCTGCAGAACAACCTGGTCACCGATTATTCGGAAGTACTGGATTTGTATGCGCTTAAATATGGTATTCAGATCTCACGGTTCTCCTATGGTACAGCGATAAGTATGTTCACCTCAGTGGTCAGTGTAATCCTGCTGTTCTCTGCTAACGGTGTAATGAAGAAATTAACTAAAGAAAGCATCATGTAAGGAGGGGATCCCAGATGGCTAGCAAAGCTTTTCAAATGACAAAGTCTGAACGTGCATTCGATATATTCCTATACGTTTTTCTTACCCTGATTATGATCGTGACGTTATATCCCTTCCTCAACGTGCTGGCGATTTCTTTTAATGAATCTACAGACACTGTCCGCGGCGGTATCTACATCTGGCCAAGAGCCTGGACACTTGAGAACTACGAGCGGATATTCAGTTATACCGGTCTGATTCAAGGCTTCAAGATTTCACTTCTGCGTACCCTTTCAGGTACTCTTCTCGGTCTGATCAGTGCTTCCATGCTGGCCTTTACGCTCAGCCGGCCGGAATTCAGAGCAAGAAAGTTTGTCTCGGTATTCCTGGCCCTGACTATGTATTTCTCCGGCGGTATGGTTCCAATGTACATTCTGATGAGAGATATGGAACTGATCGGAACCTTCTGGATTTACATTCTTCCGGGTGCAGTGTCCGCCTTCAACGTGTTCATCATCCGTTCTTTTATGGACGGCCTGCCGTTTGCCCTGCAGGAATCAGCAAAGCTGGACGGCGCGAATGACTTTATGATTTTTTACAAGATCATCCTGCCGCTCTGTAAACCGGTACTTGCCACCATTGCGCTGTTCCTCGCTGTAGGACAATGGAATGAATGGTTCACAACCTACCTTTACAACGGTAACAAACCAGAGCTTACAACATTGCAGTATGAGCTGATGAAGGTGCTTGCGACCACTAACCAGGGCAGCGGCATGGTAAATGCCAACGATATGGCCCGGCAGATGGCACAGATTTCACCGGAATCCATCAAGATGGCAATCACGATTGTAGTTACTGTACCTATTCTCGTTGTATATCCGTTCCTGCAAAAGTATTTTGTCGGCGGTATGACACTGGGTGCGGTAAAAGCTTAGATCCCGGTATTGGCAGCCGGGGAGCGTAAATGCTGAGCGGACACATCCGCCGGATTACGCTCCCCAAGCTTCACCGCTTGCAGGATTTATTATTATATTGATTTTGCAAGCGCTAACAACGGTATACTCAGGTTAAGCCTGATATGCATATAGGAACATACAAATTTTTAAGGGGGATTCAAATGAAAAGCAAAGGCATTAAAACTGCTTTTACACTCATGCTTATGAGCTCTATGCTGATCGCAGGCTGTGGCGGCAACAACAACGCTGCCAATGATACTGCCAATAATACGCCGGCTAATACTGGTAACAACACAGCTACGAACCAGCCTGCAGATGATGCAATGGATACAAGCCCTTTTACAATCACATTCTTCGGCGGAGATGCCAGTCCGAACTGGAACAAAATGCAGGATGATGTAGGTAAAGTGATTACTGAAAAGACCGGCGTAACGATTGAAGCTGAATTCGATGTCGGCAGCGGCGGCGGTGACCAGAAGATTCCTATGATGGCTGCCAGCGGCGATGTGCCTGATCTGATCTTTGCAAAGGGAAATCTGAGTACCCTTGTGGATGCAGGCCTGATTATCGATATGACTGAGCTGATTGACAAGTATGCGCCTAACCTCAAAAAAGTGTACGGCGAGAACATGAACCGTCTGAAATACAGTCTGGATGACCAGAGCATCTATCAGATTCCTACTAATATGGGCGTCGGTCAATCCTCCTTTGACGCAACAGGCGGATTCGAGATCCAGCACCGCGTACTTAAAGAGCTGGGTTATCCTGAAGTAAAAACATTGGCTGATTATGAGAAGGTATTGAAGGATTACGTGGCGCTGCATCCGGAAACAGACGGCCAGCCGACTATTCCGCTCACACTGAATGCCGATGACTGGAAGATTATGATCACGGTTACCAACCCTGCCTTCACTACGACAGGCGCACCGGATGACGGTGAGTACTATGTAGATCCTGAAACCTACGAAGCACAGCTTCACTACAAACGCCCTGTAGAAAAGGAATATTTCCGCTGGCTGAACGGCATGTACAATCAAGGCCTGCTGGATAAAGATACTTTCGTCCAGAAAGATGACCAGTACAAAGCGAAGGTTGCAAGCGGCCGTGTCCTTGGTCTGATCTCCCAGGAATGGGAATATTCTGACGGTGAAAATGCACTGAAAGCAGCCGGTAAAGATGAGTATACCTATGCCCACTTCCCTGTAACCCTGAGCGAAGAGTATAAAGATCACTCCTTCATGCAGACAGGTATCGACGGCTACGGGCTGGCGATTACAACTGCCGCTAAAGACCCTGAGCGTATCATCAAATGGCTGGACTGGATGTCCTCCGATGAAGGTCAGGTTCTTAGAAGCTGGGGTGTTGAAGGCAAGCATTACACTGTAAATGCAGAAGGCAAGCGTGAAGTTCCGGCTGAAATTTCCAACAAAAAAGCCAATGATGCTGCTAACTTCCAAAAAGAAACGGGTATCGGCCAGTATCTGATCTTCGGTGCACGTTATGGCGACGGAGTGAAGGATTCTACTGACAACTATTATACTGCAACCTTCCCGGATGAAATCGTAGCAGCTTACTCTGAAGCTGAGAAGGAATCACTCGCCGGCTATGGTGCTACAACCTGGAAAGACCTGTTCCCGAAAGAGGATGAATTCCCTATAAAAGAAACAGGCGCTCTTTACAACCTGCCAGTTCCGACAGACGGCCAGTATCAGGTAATTTACAAGAAGACCCAAGATATTATCCGCAAGCGCATTCCGGAAGCAATCCTGTCCAAACCGGGTGATTTCGACAAGGTCTACGATGCATTCCTTGCCGAGCTGGACAAGGCAGGCGCTCAGGATATGGAAAAAGAATTCACTGAGCTTGTGAAAAAGAGAGTATCCCTGTGGACCGGTAAAGAATTTTAATTCAGGATATTCTTTCTGAACTACAAACTTAATTCAAGCAGCAGGGACCCGGTGTTAGTCCGGGTCTTTTGCTGTATACTGCCCCTATGGAAGGCCGGAGAGGATGAGGGACGTGAATCAGGGACAAGCGTGGAAGTTGAAATACGAGCAGCCCGCAGCTGTCTGGGAAGAGGCATTGCCGCTTGGTAACGGTCATATGGGCGCAATGGTGTTCGGCGGTACGGCTGAGGAGCGTTACCAGCTGAATGAGGATACATTATGGTCGGGATTTCCCCGGGATACGAACAACTATGAGGCATTACGTTATCTGAAAAAAGCGCGTGAGCTGGTCGCGGAAGGAAGCTATACCGAGGCGGAGAAGCTGATTAACAGCCGGATGCTTGGTGTAAACTGCCAGGCGTACATGCCGCTTGGCGATCTGCTGCTGAGCCAGCCGGGTACAGACAGCTGCACGGAATACAGCCGGGAGCTCGATCTGGACAGCGGGATTGCCTCCGTATCTTTCCGGACAGAGGCAGGCGTGTTCACCCGTGAGACTTGGATCAGTGCGCCTGACGGCGTGATGGTGGTCCGGGCTTCGAGCGAGGCAAGCGGCGGACTCAACCTTGAGCTGGCTCTTTCGAGTCCGCTGCGGCATACGGTAAGGACAGCCGGTGTAACGGGACTGGTGCTGGAAGGGCGCTGCCCGACACATATAGCTGATAACTATCACCGGGATCATCCGTATGCGATCCAGTATGAGGACGGGCTTGGGATCGCCTTCGAGCTGCATATGCAGCTGATTACTACAGGCGGCAGCGTTGAAGCCGCCGACGGGCGGCTAATTGTCTCCGGTGCGGACCAGGTGCAGCTGGTGCTTGCTGCCGCTACGGATTATGAGCAGGTGCGAAGCAGGGCTGCGCATTTGAAGGGCAGCGGGAAGCCGCTGTTTTCAGCAGAGGGTATGACTGTGAAGGCTGGAGCGGCAGAGTTGAAGAGCAGCAGAACAGGCGCGGAGCTGCTTAGCCCGGCTGAGCGCTGCGGACTGCGGCTGGCGGCGGCTGCGGAAGTGCCGTATGAGGTGCTCAAGCAGCGGCATATCACCGATCATCAGGCGCTGTTCCGCCGGATGGAGCTTGACCTCGGCTGGAGCGAAGCAGCAGAGCTGCCGACCGATGAACGGCTGGCTGCATACAAGAACGGCGGGGAAGATCCGGCACTGGAGGCGCTGCTCTTCCAGTACGGGCGTTACCTGCTGATCGGCAGCTCGCGTCCCGGCTCGCAGGCCGCCAATCTGCAGGGGATCTGGAATGAGCATGTCACCCCGCCGTGGAACAGTAATTATACGACGAATATCAATACGCAGATGAATTACTGGCTGGCTGAGGCCGGCAATCTGAGTGAGCTCCACGGGCCGCTGATTGATCTGATCAGCGAGCTGAGCGAGACCGGAGCCAGAACGGCCGCGGTCCACTATGGAGCGCGCGGCTGGACAGCCCACCACAATGTGGATTTGTGGCGGAGCTCCGTGCCGTCCGGCGGCGATGCCAGCTGGGCGTTCTGGCCGATGGGCGGCGTGTGGCTGAGCCGTCATCTCTGGGAGCATTACGCGTATAATCCCGATCCTGTCTTTCTGCAGGAGACGGCCTATCCGCTAATGAAGGGGGCAGCGCTGTTCGCGCTGGATTGGCTGGTTAAAGGGCCGGACGGCCTGCTCGTCACCAATCCGTCGACCTCGCCGGAGAACCGCTTTGTTACCGCTGAAGGGGAGGCCTGCAGTGTCTCGATGGGGTCGGCGATGGACATGAGCCTGATTCGGGAGCTGTTTGGGCACTGCGTGGAAGCTGCGCGGATTCTGGACACGGATGATGCATTCCGGCAGCAGCTGGAGCAGACGCTGCCGCAACTGGCCCCGCTTGTTATCACCGCGGACGGGCGTGTTCAGGAGTGGTATGAGGATTTCAGTGAAGCGGAGCCGGGACACCGCCATGTCTCTCATCTGTACGGGCTGTACCCGGGTGAGATGATCAACGAGCAGGATACCCCTGAGCTGGTTGAAGCCTCGCGGCGGACGCTTGAGAAGCGGATTGCGTCAGGAGGCGGGCATACCGGCTGGAGCTGCGCCTGGCTGATCAACCTGTACGCAAGACTGCGGGACGGAGAGGCGGCTCACAGCTTTGTGCGTACACTATTATCGCGCTCGGCTTATCCCAATCTGTTCGACGCCCATCCGCCGTTCCAGATTGACGGGAATTTCGGTGCAGCTGCCGGTATTGCCGAGATGCTGCTGCAGAGCCATCTGGGCGAACTGCGCCTGCTCCCGGCCCTTCCTGAGGCTTGGAAGAACGGCCGGGTAAAGGGGATCAGGGCGCGCGGCGGCTACGAGCTGGAGCTTGAATGGCAGGACCGGGTGCTGGTATCGGCACGTATTGCCGCATCCAGGAACGGGGAATGCCGTCTTGTATACGATCGCGGGCTGAAGATCCGGCGGCCTGACGGCAGCTTTGCCGATGCTGCTGAGCCTCTTCGGGTTAAAGCAGGCGAAGTCTACCTTGTAACTGCTGACGAAGCATAAGAGGAAGGATTCGCAATAAATAGCTGGGGTATCAAACTGCTCTCTGTGCAGCATAAAGCTGCGCGGGAGCAGTTTTTTTGCCGGAAAAGACTAAACTCCTCAGCTTCGTGCTATTCCATGGAAAAAGCTTATTCCGCGGACAATCCGGGCCGATAATAATAGTATCTATTTTTAATTTGAGATAATATGGAATGGATACTGCAGAATGCAGTGTAGCAGGCCGAAGACGTTGAGGACATTAAGTTCTGGTTGTACAAACGAAATTTCCGGCATCTACTATAGAGTAGGAGTACAAACTATACTATACTGTAAGCCGCAGCTATATGAAGTTTGCAGGAGGCACGAGAACAATGGGGAAAAGACGGTTATCGCTAATGAAGGCGTTACTGGGGGGAATGCTGCTGTCTGCGGCCTTGCCGCCGGCGGCTTATTACGGCTGGGGACAGGTACACGCGGCTGCTGCAACCGCTTCGCTTCAATCGGTAAGCGAGATGACGCAGAGGCTGACGGGGGCAATGAGTAACCGCCGGGAGACGATTATCTTTAAATATGCAGGGAAGACTACTAAGCTGAAGGCTCAAGTGCAGAGTGCAATTGACCAAGCCATGGCCAGTGATATTTATCTGTATTACATCGTTGACAGCTATGCTTTTTCATATACAAAAAACGGCCAGTCTGCCGCCAATGTGACAGTGCAGGTGAAGTACCGGGAGACGCAGCAGCAGACCGCCTATGTAAATCAGCAGGTAAAAGCAATTCTTCAGAAGATCATCAAGCCGGGCATGAATAACCACCAGAAAATCAAAGTTATTCATGATTGGGTGGTGCTGAACCTGAAATATGATAACACGTATACTAAATACACTGCCTATGAAGGACTGACGACGGGCAGCGCCGTATGCCAGGGCTATTCCCTGCTTACCTATAAGCTGCTGCTCGGTGCAGGAATTCCCAATAAAATTGTCGAAGGCACAGCCAAGCCGGCGGGAGGAGCCAGACAATCCCATGCCTGGAATCTGGTTCAGCTGAACGGGCTCTGGTACCACCTGGATACTACGTGGGATGATCCGGTACCGAACATTGAAGGTGAAGTCAGTACGGCATACTACATGAGAACAGATTCACAGATGCGCCGTGACCACAGCTGGACCAAATCCTATCCCGCGGCAACGGTCACCTATGCCCAGACCTTGTCCGAGCTGGTCAGCCGCGGCGGAACGGGAGTAGCTGTGTTTGAGCAGCTGCAGGAGCAGCTGGATTACAGGCTGTATGAGGAAAAAGAAGTCGTGAGCTCTGCTGCAGAGCTGAAGGAGCTGGCAAGAGCCGCTGTCGCTTCCGGCAAGCAATCGCTGCTGTTCCGTTACCGGGGAAGCGAGAAGCTGCTGAAGAATGACCTGCAGACGCTGTACACGCTTGGACTGGACCAGCTTGCGTACACCAGCTCCGTCTTTGAGAATACCGGTGATCTAAAGGTCTATGTGACCTGGAAATAACCAGCTTGTTTGCATGGGATAATCCGCGGGCGAGGAAAGTACTGACGTTGATCTGTCTAACAAGCTAAGTGGAATTTTGCCAACTATTTCTGCATAAACAATGGAGAAGATAATTTTAACAGGAAAAACGCCACCTAATTCTGCGGTTATCGCCTCTTATAGGGAAACCGTCTGGAATAAGTGGCGTTTTTCCATTTAATTGCTCTGAATGCTAAAAAAAGCGGGAAATAAGTAGCGAAAATCCAACTAAATGTTGGGGAGTGTGGAGGGAGGAAGGGAACCAAGGGAAAACAGGTGGAAGTACGGACGGCAGTGGAAACACATTAAAAAGGATGCTCCGCGCTACATTGCAGCGCAAGCATCCTTTTTAATGTAATAAATAGTTTAGATGATGAACCAGTGCCTAGTCTGCATGGGTGCTGAGATCACAATCCTTGAGCGGGATGAGGCGGCTGGGTCTGAACCAGCGGTAGCCGGCCCAGATCAGCAGGAACAGCGGCAGGCTGACATAGGAGACTAGTACGCCGTACCAGTCGATCTTGCTGCCGGTGAAGGCACCCATGTTCTGTCCGAGCACCGCGATCATGCAGAGCGCGAAGGCGAAGAGCGGACCGAACGGGAACCATCTGGCCCGGTATGGCAGCTCGCTGAGCGAATGGCCCTGCTTCACGAAAGCGCGGCGGAACCGGTAATGGCAGACGGCGATGCCCAGCCAGTTGATGAAGCCGCACATCCCGGAGGCGTTGAGCAGCCAGTTGTAGACGGCACCGTCGCCGAAGAACGAAGCGAGAAAGGCCAGCATGCCGACTGCTGTAGTCACCAGCAGGGCGCCGACAGGCACACCGCGGCGGTTCAGCTTGCCCAGCGCACGCGGCGCCATGCCGTCCTTGGCCATCGCGTACAGGACGCGGGTGGAGGCATACATTCCGGAGTTGCCGGCCGACAGGACGGAGCTTAAGATGACGGCATTCATCACGGAGGCGGCAATCGCAAGTCCGGCTTTGTTGAAGACAATCGTGAACGGGCTGACGCCGATATCGTCGATACCGCCGCGCAGCAGGTCGGGATTCGTGTAAGGAATCACCATACCGATGACAAGAATGGCGAAGATGTAGAAGATCATAATCCGCCAGAACACCTGGCGGATCGCGATTGGCACGTTGCGGCGCGGATTTTCACTTTCGCCTGCAGCAACACCGACCAGCTCCGTGCCCTGGAAGGAGAAGCCGGCGGCCATGAAGACGCCGACGAAGGCGAAGAAGCCGCCGTGGAACGAGCTTCCGCCAAGCTGGAAGTTGGTAAAGCCGATCCGCTCGCCGCCCATGATGCCGAAGATCATCAGTACGCCGACAACAAGGAAGACGATAACGGTAATGATTTTGATAATCGCGAACCAGTATTCGGATTCCCCGTACCCGCGGGAGGAGAGGAAGTTCAGGCCGAACATCAGCAGCAGAAACAGAAGGCTCCAGAGAGTAGAAGAGCTCTCTGGGAACCAGTACTTAATAATGACGGTTGCCGCGGCTAACTCTGCTGCTATGGTTACCGCCCAGTTGTACCAGAAATTCCAGCCGATGGCGAAGCCGAAGGCCGGGCTGACAAACCGGGTGCCGTAGGTGCTGAAGGAACCCGAGTCAGGCAGGTAGGTGGCCAGCTCACCGAGGCTGGTCATCAGGAAATACACCATGAGCCCTACCGCAGCATAGGCGAGCAGGGCTCCGCCCGGACCGGAGGAGGCAATGGCGCCGCCGCTGGCCAGGAACAGGCCGGTTCCGATCGAACCGCCGAGTGCGATCATCGTCAGATGCCTGGCTTTGAAGGTTTTGCGCAGTGCCGGCTGCTGGTTGTCTTGTGTTGCTTGCATAAAAATGGACACTCCTTCTGAAGGTTCGTGTTTCTGTTCATGAAGGGGAGTGGTATACGAAGCCGCCCTCGTGCATGAGGGCGGCAAATCCTGTAGGCGCAAAAAAACCGCAGACGGGTCTGCGGTTTCCTGAAAATACGGCTCCGCATCATACTCCCTGTTAAGATAGCGCAACACAGTGCAGAATTCTGCAGGCAATGGCAGCCTGCGGTACACTGTGACAGTTCCGTGCCTGTTCGGCAACGGCCCCAGTCTGCGGCGCATGTAGGAGCGGCGGCGCAGACTTCGGCGGATATTCCTTTCGGCGGCTTCACAGGCGGCTCTTAACGCCTCTGCACGCTTACTTATAATATTCGCGACCTCTACCTCATCTTAGGTATGATGAGGCTATCTATATACATTATGAACACAACAGGAATTAGTATAATGCAAATGCCAAGGCTCACGCAATAACAAAATACGGCAGATGCGTGTCAGGTACGGCGGCGCTCCGACATTTGCTGCCAGACGGTTCCGGCGGCTTCCTCGCCGGAAGCGATCCGCTCCAGCGCCATCCGTGCCTGCAGGCCGACCTCGAACTCATTGTCATCGGCCGCAACTGCCAGTGCATCATGAGCTTCAGCGGTACCGACCTCATAGAGGAAGCGCGCCGCCCGCCAGCGGACGAGCTTGCTGGCATCCTTAAGCGCCGCCGTCATCACCGGCGTCGCAGCCGGGTCGCCGATGTCGGACAGCGTGTCCCCGGCCGTGCGCCGCACAGCCGGGGCACTGTCAGCCATCGCCTCATAGAGCAGCTCCATCGCCTCCGGCGTGCGGATGTCGCCCAGGTACACGACCGCAAGCCTGCGCAGCTGCAGCTTGGGGTCGTGCAGCGCCTTGCGCAGCTCCGGCAGGAGCTCCGCAGTCGGCGCCAGGTCCTCCAGCGCGGCGTAGCGCACGCGCCAGTCGGCGTCCTGCAGGCCCAGCAGCAGCTCGGCCTGCCCCTTCTTCTGCCGCTGCTCGATGAACTCGCCGGCGGCCCCGTGCGCGATGGCCTGCTGCACGAGGGAGTCGAGGCGTTCCTGCGGATACGCCGCCTCCAGCTCCTGCTCGACCTCGCGGGCAATTTCCGGCGGCTCGCCGTAGCGTACGCCGTAATCGGAGAGCTTGCGCTCCTTGATCAGCACAGCGCTGGCCACATCGGTCACCGCCTGCGTGAAGCGGCTGGAGAGGGCGATGCGCTCTTCATTCGCGCCGGTCTTTACGCGGATCTGAATCGGGATGCCGCGGAACATCTGGACGAATACCTGCGATTCCCCGAAGTGGGCGCCGGCATTCTCGTCCTCCAGATTAATCTCTGCGCTAAGGCCGTCTGCGCCGAAGCGGCTCTGCACCTCGCGCAAAATGGCCGCCCAGTCGGCGCTGCCCTTGCGCTCCAGCGCAGCGAAATCAGCGGCGTGATAAATGCTTGTCACACCGGAGATCTTCAGCATATCCCGTGCCCAGGCAGGGGCGCTGCGCTCGCTCTCGGGTGTATAGGTCCGGCGGATGCCGGGTTCCAGGCTCTCGTCCAGATGAAGCTTCATCGTATTTGGACTTGGAGTCGGTTCTATAAATGTGATCTTCATACGCTTAGCTCCCCTTTAATTCGGTAGAATCACCGCAGTCTTTACCCGCATTTTACATCATTATATGGGGGGAATACAAAATCGCAGCCAGCCCCGGCAGCTTAATCCGGCCGTAAATTGGGTAAAATTTGTACTGAATCCTGATAAGGAGAGATGCCGTTATGGCTAAAATAAAATACAACAACATCGATAACGTCGGCGTAGACAAGACGCTGAAGGAACTGCGCCAGTGGAGGGAGGAGCGCCGCAGCAAGCAGAAGGACTACTCCTATAAGGTACCGAACCACACGCCGGAGCTGAGTTATCTCAGAGGGAACCGGCTGGACACGACGATAACCTGGATCGGGCACTCGACCTTTTTTATGCAATATGAGGGACTTAATATCATTACCGATCCAATCTGGGCCCGCCGTCTCGGCTTCGAGAAGCGGATCGGCCAGCCGGGCATTCCGCTGAATGAGGTGCCGCCGGTGGATCTGATCCTGATCTCGCATTCCCATTATGACCATCTGCATTTCCCCTCAATCCGCAAGCTGTATAAGGCAGCCACGAAGATCGTGGTTCCGGCCGGACTCAAGCGGAAAATGCTGCGTAAGGGATTTCCGAACTGCCAGGAGATGCAGTGGTGGGAGGAGCTGACGCTGGGTCCGGTCAAGCTGACGTTCGTGCCGACCCAGCACTGGACCCGGCGGACCCCCTTTGATACCAACAGCTCGCACTGGGGAGGTTATGTGCTTCAGCCTGCCGAGCCCGGCAGGCATCCGGAGGGGAAGAAGGACGAACAGAAGCGGAAGCTTCCGCCGAATCTTTATTTTGCCGGAGACAGCGGCTTTTTTCCGGGCTTTAAGGAGATCGGCAGCCGTTTCAAGCTGCATATTGCCCTGATGCCGATCGGGGCGTATGAGCCGGAGTGGTTCATGAGCTCACAGCATGTGAATCCTGAAGAAGCGGTGCAGGCTTTTTTGGATGTGGGCGCTGAAATGATGATTCCGATGCATTTTGGCACCTTCCGGCTGGCTGACGATACGGCGCGGGAGGCGCTGGACCGGATGGAGCTGGCCCGTGAGGCTCAGGGAATAAGTCCGGAGCGGATACGCACCTTGGGGTACGGCGAGACGTTAATCGTGCACCCTGAGGAGCGCTATTCGGGGCAATAATGCGCACACATAGGGATTTAGTGCCAAAACCGCAGGAACAACGTGATGTTACGGGCTATTTGCCTTGATTTTATGCTATAATGAGCCGAAACCCAAAGTGAAAAGGATGGTAATGCTTAATGATTAGCACAAGCGGCGTAACACTCCGCTACGGAAAACGCGCACTTTTTGAGGATGTAAACATAAAATTCACACCAGGGAACTGCTACGGCCTGATCGGGGCGAACGGTGCCGGTAAATCTACTTTTCTAAAAATCCTGTCCGGCGAGATTGAAGCCAATATCGGGGATGTACACATCACTCCGGGCGAACGTCTGGCAATCCTGAAACAGAACCATTTTGAGTATGATGAATTTCAGGTGCTGGAAACAGTCATTATGGGACACACCCGCCTTTATGAAATTATGAAGGAGAAGGATGCCCTATATGCCAAGAGCGACTTCACAGAAGCTGACGGCCTGCGCGCCGGTGAGCTTGAAGGTGAATTTGCCGAGCTGAACGGCTGGGACGCCGAGCCGGATGCGGCAGCAATGCTGATCGGTCTGGGCATTATGCGTGAAATGCACGACAAAAAGATGGCCGAACTCAGCGGCAACGAAAAGGTCCGGGTATTGCTTGCTCAAGCTCTGTTCGGCCGTCCGAACAACCTGCTGCTCGATGAGCCTACCAACCATTTGGATCTTGAATCCATCGGCTGGCTGGAGAACTTCCTCATGGACTATGAAGGTACTGTTATCGTGGTATCCCATGACCGTCACTTCCTGAACAAGGTCTGCACGCATATTGCGGATATCGATTTCGGCAAAATTCAGATGTACGTCGGCAACTATGACTTCTGGTATGAGTCCAGCCAGCTGGCTCAGACCCTGCAGCGTGATGCCAACAAGAAGAAGGAAGACAAGATCAAGGAGCTGCAGGCCTTCATTCAGCGCTTCTCGGCCAATGCTTCCAAATCGAAGCAGGCGACTTCCCGTAAGAAGCAGCTCGAGAAGATTACACTGGACGATATCCGTCCATCCAACCGTAAATATCCGTTCCTTAACTTCAAGCCGGAGCGTGAAGCCGGTAAGCAGCTGCTTACGGTCACTGGCCTGAGCAAGACTGTTGAGGGCGAGAAAATGCTGGATGAGTTTAATATTGTAGTCAACAAAGGCGACAAGATTGCTTTTGTAGGCCCGTATTCGCAGCCGAAATCACTGCTGTTCGATATTCTGATGGGTGAGAAGGAAGCAGACAGCGGTGAGTATTCATGGGGTGTAACCACTACCCAGGCGTACTTCCCGAAAGACAACTCCAGCTATTTCGACGGTGTCAATCTGAACCTTGTGGAATGGCTGCGCCAGTACTCCAAGGATCAGGACGAAACCTTCCTGCGCGGATTCCTGGGCCGGATGCTGTTTGCCGGTGAGGAAGCGCTGAAGAAGGCAAGCGTGCTGTCCGGGGGAGAGAAGGTCCGCTGTATGCTGGCCAAAATGATGCTGAACGGCGCGAATGTGCTCGTATTCGATGAGCCTACGAACCACTTGGATCTGGAATCGATCACTGCGCTGAATAACGGTCTGATTGATTTTGACGGGACGATTCTCTTTACCTCCCATGACCATCAGTTCATCCAGACCATTGCCAACCGGATTATTGAAATTACACCGACAGGCGTCATTGACCGCTCCATGAGCTATGATGAATACCTGGAGAATCCGGAAATTAAGGAACTGCGCCAGCGCATGTATCCTGTTGAAGTCTAATAGAATAAATTATATGAACAGGTAAGGTTCATAACAAAACGGCTGCGTTATCCTCCCGGGATAACGCAGCCGTTTATGTTCAGAGCTGAACCAGATTCTGTGTCCGGACCAAAAGGCCTAGGACCCGCCGGTGCGGCGGCGCTGGTTGTTAGGCTTTTTGTTGTTCTGGCTCTTCAGCGGCTTTGCGGAGCCGGCTTGAAACGATGAGCCCGGTTTGCTTGAATTCTGCTGTTTCTTTTGTTCAAGCTTCTGGCGGATGGCATCGGCCAGATTGACCTTTGGTTTCTCAGTATTTTCGCTCATTATGTTACCCCCTTATGAAGCAAGTCCTATTCCTCATTTTAATTGTTTTTAAATGCCGCCACAAGGGCAAGAATAATTCAAGAAATGAATTGCCGGAGCAGACCGGGCAAAGAAGATGAAGAAGGAGTGTCAGCCGGTGGCCGATATTTATGAGGATATACGCAAAGGAGAACGCGGGGCGATGGTCAGTATCGCTGCCTATCTGGTTTTGTCTGCATTTAAGCTGGTAAGCGGGTCTATATTCGGATCGAGCGCACTGCTGGCTGACGGCTTCAACAACCTGACGGATATTGTTGCTTCCGCAGCAGTGCTGATCGGACTGCGGATTTCACGGAAGCCGCCTGACTCCGATCATCCGTACGGGCATTTCCGGGCGGAGACGGTGGCGGCACTGCTGGCTTCCTTTATTATGGCGATGGTCGGGATACAGGTAATCGTTGAAGCGGTACGTTCTCTGTTTGAAGGCGCCAAAGCGGTGCCGGAGCTCTGGTCTGCTGCGGTGGCGGTGGTGTGTTCAGCGGCGATGATGGGGGTATATATATATAACAAGAGATTAGCCAAGCGGATTAACAACGGCGCCCTTATGGCTGCAGCCAAGGATAATTTCTCGGATGCCATGGTCAGTATCGGCGCAGCAGCAGGGATTGTTGGTGCACAGTTCGGCCTGCCGTGGATTGATTCCGCTGCTGCCGTCCTGGTAGGATTACTCATATCCAAGACAGCATGGGATATTTTCCGTGATGCCACCTACCGGCTGACGGACGGGTTTGATGAGGATAAGCTCATGGATCTGCGCAGTACGATTGCCCGGACCCCTGGTGTGGAGGGAATTAAGGATATTAAAGCCCGTGTACATGGAAGCCAGGTGCTGGTTGATGTGGTCGTGGAGGTTGATGCCGGAATCAGTGTGGCAGAAGGCCACCGGATCAGCGATTCGATTGAAGAGCGGATGGGCGGCAGAGACAATATTATGAATGTGCATATTCATGTCGAGCCCAAAGAATAAAGTTCCGGCCAGCTCCTAATTAGCTGTAATTTCCACCAAATCCAAGGAGAAATCAAGACTATAGACCCGGTGCTTACCATAACTTGGCAAGTCTTTTTGTGAGATTAGAAGCATGTTCCAATTCCCGCCTGCCCCTATAATGAGGGCAGAAAGCAACAAACGTAGCGCGCGCCGTTGTTGAATTCTCATCTTTGCATAAGCGGGGGAACGCTATGATCAGATCACATAAACAGCTTGCGGCTTCGTTATTGGTCTCAGCATCACTTGCATTATCCTGGGGAGTATTCAGCCCTCAGCAGGCATTCGCTGCTTCATCAGCTTCATCTGTAACGGCATCTGCTTCGCTGACAGGCATTATTCAATCTTCAGTTCGTCTGCGCACCAGCCCTTCTACAAGCGGCAGTGTGATCACATACCTGAGTAAGGGCGATCAGGTCGTTATACTTGAACAAACCAACAGTTACTGGTACAAAGTCAGAACTGCGTCCGGAGAAGTTGGATATACAAGTTCCGGAGATCAGTATATCAGTGTTGTTGCTGCACCTGCAGTGACACCAGCTGTACAGACGGCAGTCATTCAGGCGTCTGTCCGGCTCCGTGAGACCCCTTCAACCAGCGGAAAAGTGCTCGGGAACCTCAAGGAAGGCGATCCGGTGGTAATACTGGAGGAGACCAACAGCTACTGGTATAAAGTGCAGACAACTAACGGGACGATCGGCTACACCAGTTCGGCAGACCGTTATATTGAGCTGGATGAAGCAGCGGTAGCGCCGGCTCCGGCAACTCCGGCACCTGCGCCAGCACCAACTCCGGCACCTGCGCCAGCACCAACTCCGACACCGGCTCCAACTGCTCCGGCACAGTCTGCTATCATTGATAATGTTATCGCAGCAGGAATGAAATATCTGGGGACGCCATATGAATTCGGCTCCAGCAGAAGTAATACAAGCACCTTTGACTGCTCTGATTTTATCCGGCAGATGTTCAAGGATGCACTGAATTTAACTTTGCCTGCCGATTCACGGCAGCAGGGAACCTGGGTTAGGGAGAACAGCCAGACGGTTACTGATATTTCCGGCCTCAAGCGCGGCGACCTGATGTTCTTTATGGATTATAAGGGAAGCTCAGCTTCTGCTTATGCTGGAGTGAACAGATTTTCGGAGCGGATTTCACACGTAGCGATGTATCTGGGAGACGGAAAGATTCTGCACACGTATTCTGTAGCTTCCGGCGGTGTGAGAGTCGACAATTTAAGCTCTTCGTGGATGAACCGGTTCTTGTATGGAGGTTCGGTTGTCCGCTAATGATATTAGAGCAGTACAAGGTTTGTGACGGGTGAACTAGGGTAGATGTTTTGTAGGGCTAACTCTTCAGTAGAATGTCTACTGAAGAGTTAGCCCTTCTTTTGTGTTATCTTAAAAGGAAGACGGCAGCCATAAGACATTAAGTCTCAGACTGCCGGATATGGGTGCAGGCAGGAATGAATGCTTGCAGTTATTCCATTATGGAGTAATTACGTATGCAGATGCCGGAACCTTAATCCATGCTTTGCCAAGCCAGGTATAAACCTCTCTCCATTCATTGCCCCAGGCATCGGTCAAAACAGCGCCGGTAGTATCAATGGTCTGGGCGCTCAGCCAGCCGGCTGGAGTCAAGCTGTCAGTGGAGAAATGGAAAGGAGTTGCTTTTGTCAAAATAATCATCGGGGTCGCCGGTTTAATATCCGCCGGAGTAATTACAGTTTCAAACCGCTCACTGTAAGTGCTCCCCGTAACTGTAGTTGCCGGATCTGCAGTGCCTGTAACCTCTGCCGCTGAAGCCGATGCTGCTATGGATGCCATAAGACCTACTGCTACTGTAAAACTGGCTAATTTTTTCATCTGTAATTCCTCCTAGTGTGGTTTTGGGTTAGCGGTTTTTTCCATGTTTGTACTGTGCTAATATGCATGTAAACAAAAAGAGGAGGCGGTGAACCAACCGTGTAAATAAAACTTTAAAATTGCCTGCCGGAGGGAAAGGCCTACATATTCTGCTGTGTGAATAGAATAAAAGAACATTCTCTACATAGAACAACCCGGAGCTCCTGAGACGGAGACACCGGGTCTGTAGTTCCGTAATGCTATGCATGTTTATCCTCTAGGCACGCTGGGCGGATATAATCACATTGACCTTCCGCGCTGTCCCGTGAAGAGGGATACAATGAACAGGATGAGGAAGATAAAGAACAATACCTTAGCAATGCCGACTGCCGCTCCTACGATATTAAAGAATCCGAATACACCGGCGATGAGTGCGATCACCAGCAGAATTACCGACCATTTCAGCATGTGAAGTCATCCTTTCTGTCGGGTGGTGTAGTCAATGTTTAAACGGGTGCTTACGGATTGAAACAAAATGGAATAATATGGTCTTTTAGACGCTTGACAGGCTGTTTCGTGCTATTGGCGTAAGGGTAACTATGCAGTAATAAGGCAGAGTAAGCCGATATTTATGACTTGGAAGGGGTTTTCGAAATGATCATTGAACTGAGCGTGGCACTGGTTGCTGTCGCATTCGCCGTACTTGTTTTCTTCTTAATCAAAACCTTAAATTCAGCAAAGGAATCCCTCGACAAAGTCAGCCAGACTCTGCAGGAAGTGCAGAAGACAGTGGATGAGCTTACCTATGAAATCAAGACAACTGTCCGTCATGCCAACGATATTACCGCTGATGTCCAGGGTAAGATCCAGAAGATTGATCCGATTGTCGATTCCGTTAAGAACCTTGGGGATGTTATGAATGAGCTTACGCTGACTGTGAAGCAGGTATCGGTTACGGTAATTGAGAAATACCGGAAATCCCGTGAGCTGAAGCAGAAGGCGGGAGAGGTAGCCATAGATGAAAAAACACTCACTCCCGCAGAAGAGCGTACAGTGAAGTCCTATGACGCCGCATACGCCAAGAAAGCACCGGGTAAAGTAGCAATAGCGCTTAAAGGTGTTGACGCGGCAGCAGCAATCTGGCAGAAATTCCGGCACTAATTCCGGTTCCGGCAACAGTCCCATTCACACAGCAACGGTGCACATTATGAAAGGCGGGACGTCTTATGAACGTCATCATTCTTCTGGTTAGCCTGCTATCCTCATATCTATCGCCCTCCGTGCAGAGGGAGTATGTCCCGGCCGCTTTTTTCTCCATGCAGCCGCAGGTAGTGCTTGCATTTGAACACAATCTCGGCTTGAATCCGTATATCAGCAGCTTTGATTCCCTTGCGGGAGCAGCCCTGTTTACTTCGAAGGAGGAGCTTCTGCTGAGTAAGGGAGTGCCGCTGAGCATTTCCCCTGATCCCTGGCAGGAATGCCTGGAATATCAGTACGCTGATCTGACGGCCGGAATCTGCGGCGGTATCGTTACCTACATCCATGTGAATCCGGCCCAGGCAGGGACGTATGGCCTGATTCTTAACGGAGTGTCGCTGAATCCGGCGGACAATACCGCACGTGAGCTGCTGGGGGAACCGGATTTCATTGCGGATGACGGGGATGTCTATATAAGAGGAAGCGCGGCACTGAAGATTTACCGCAATCCGTTCACCGGTGAATGGGACGGAATTGATTTATTTGATGCGAATGCATCATGAGGTGTTTCATAAGCTTCCGGTGAGGTTAATAAAAGTACAGTTGTCTTTAATAGAAGACATATCCACCTCACAAATCTAAGCTTAAGGAAGGTGATCTCATGGGTCCAATCGGCACTCAGTCATACGCCAAGCTTTTGGAGAACGGTGTCCAGGCGATAGAAGAAGTGAACCGGCTGCGCAGCAGCGGCTACACGAAGGATAACATTTATGTTATCAGTCATGATCAGGACCGGGAAAACCGCATTGTTGATGCGGCGGACACAAATGAGGTCGGCTTAGGTGAAGAAGGTTTGTTTGGCGCTATCGCCAACCTCTTCCGCTCGCGCGGGGACGCCTTGCGTTCCAAGATTACAGCCCTTGGCTTCAGCAGCGCGGAAGCAGGATTTTATGAGAAAGAACTCGATGCGGGCAAGGTACTTGTAATTGCCAAGAAATATCCGCAATAACCGCCGTTTTCCGGGAGGCCGGAACTATAGCGCAATAGCGTAACCTCCAGCTCCACTATTTGTAGTGGTGGGGCTGGAGGTTACTTTGTTGAATACGGAAATAACAAAACCCTTATATTCCAAATTTTAGAATAATGGTAAAGGGCTGCTTAAATATCGTATGATAATAAGGATGAAATACGAGGGATGATTACGGGCTTACATTATTCTGGAGAGGTGAATAGGCTTGAAAATATTAATTGTTGACGATAATCCGACCAACGTTATTATAATCCGGGAAATCCTGAAAAAGGAGGATTACCGGAACTTTATTACAGCATCATCTGCGAAGGAAATGCTGAAGATTCTGGGCATTGGTGCCGGGAATGATACACAGCGCCCGCGTCCCTCGGATGTGGATCTGATTCTGCTGGATATGATGATGCCGGAGATGGACGGTATTGAGGCTTGCCGTGTAGTACAGCAATATGAACATCTCCGGGATATTCCCATTATTATGGTGACCGCCGTGGGCGATTCCAAAAAGCTGGCTGAAGCGCTTGATGCCGGAGCCGGTGACTATGTTACGAAACCGATTAATAAGGTTGAGCTGATGGCCCGCATCCGTCTGGCACTGCGTCTGAAGAGGGAAAAGGACTGGCATAAGGAACGGGACACGCGGATTCAGGACGAGCTGAAGCTTGCCGCACTTGTGCAGAATGCCGTGCTGAGCCTGCCTGTTAAAGAAGAAGACTTTGAGGTCCATGCAATCTATCAGCCCTCCTTTGAGCTGGCCGGTGATTTGTATGCCTGGTATCCGCTTGGTGACGGGAGATATGCTGTTATTCTGCTCGATATGATGGGTCACGGGATCTCTTCATCGCTTTTTTGCATGTTCCTCGCTTCTGTGCTGAAGGATACGGTGACTACATATGTGGAACCCGAAAAGGTCATTCAGGAGCTGAACCGCAGGTTTAACCAGCTATACATTGAGAAGCAGCTTGTCCAGTATTATTTTACGGCCATTTATATGGTTATTGATACCCGGACCAAACGGATCGACTACGTGAACGCAGGGCATCCGCCGGGGCTGTTCTTTGAGGGCGGGGCCAAGGAGCCAGTTCTTCTTGAAAGCAACTGCCATCCCGTCGGATTGTTTGACCGGATTGACATTGAGCCCCAGAGTCTCAGCTATGAAGAGGATGGCCACTTGGTTCTTTACACGGACGGGCTGCTCGAAATGGCCGAGGGCGATCAGGAGGATCAGCTTAAATTCATGACAGGACATCTCAACAGCGGGCATGAATGGCGTGAAAAGGCTATGCGGGATGTATTCTTCATAGACGAACCTGACGTGGAGCGCGATGACGATAAATGCCTGGTGTGGATTACGCTGGGGAAAGGAACTGAAATGTAATGAAAATAAAAGCTAAGCTGCTGATCGGGTTCAGTGCGTTGCTGGCCATTATGCTGGCATTAACAATGATTGGCTACGATCGGCTTAATTATATGAGCGATCAGCTTGACAGCTTTACCGCAAGGTATGATAAAGGACGTGCTTCCTCAGGGCTGCGGGGCGAAGTTAATGATATGGCCCGTATCCTGACCACGGCGATGCTGAATGCAGATGTAGAAACAGTGGAGGTTCAGAAGACAGAGCTTGAGGATAAGGTGGTCAAGGCAGATGGGCATCTGAAGACTATTGAAGCCGCGCTTACCAATGCTGATGAATTGCAAATACTTAACCGGATTGAGAGTGCATATACCGCTTATATGAACTACCAGAGCAAGGCGGTCAAGATGCTTGAAGCCGGTTATTTCCAGAATGCCAACGCTTACCGTAACTCTGAAGGACAGGACATCCAGAACGAAATGCTTAACAGCCTGAATGCCCTGTCGGACTATAACGCCAGCCTGATGACGCAGGAGACAAATCAGGCACAGGAGGCTTCTGGCCGTTCGATTCAGATGGTGACATTAATTATGGTAGTCGGGCTGCTGCTGGGGCTCGGGGTCATTTTATGGGTGATTCCCAGCATCACGCGCGGGCTTAATGTGGTGTCGATGATGATTACCAGCTTCGGCAACGGAAAAATGCGAGCGATCCGCCGGATTAAGGTGAACTCGAAGGATGAGATTGGTGATGTAGCCCGTGTCTTTCAAAAGATGGCCGAGGATATCGAGCAGAAGCAGCAGCTGGAGCAGGCTTATACCCAGGCGCAGAGCGATCAGGCCTGGCTAAATGGAAATATCGCGCGCGTGACGGAGCTGCTGCGCGGTGTGAGCTCGCTGGACCAAGTCTCTCAGACCTTCATTAGTGAATTTACTCCTGTGCTGGGAGCACAATACGGGGCGCTATACCTTAAAGACCTTCATAAACCTAACCGGCTGCTGGCAAGTGCCTTTTATGCCGGAGATGCCGAGGACGGTCTTAAGGAGTACTTTGATGTAGGCCAGGGCCTCGTCGGACAATGTGCCTTGGACAAGAGGCCGCTCAAGCTTGAAAAGGCGCCTCATGATTATATTAATGTCACTTCGGGCTTTGGGGATGCGCATCCGGACCATATCTTTATTTATCCTGTATTGTTTGAGGATGAAGTTCTGGGTGTGCTCGAGTTTGCCTCCTTTACACCGTTTACTATGCTACAGAATGAACTTCTGCACCAGCTGGCAAATAATCTCGGTATTATACTGAATAATATTATCCGCAGAATGGCTGTTGAGGAGCTGCTTCGTGAATCACAGGCGCTTACGGAGGAGCTGCAATGCCAGTCAGAGGAGCTGCAGACCCAGCAGGAGGAGCTGCGCCGTTCCAATGAGAACCTGGAGGAGCAGACCGATGCGCTGAAGCGCTCCGAAGAGCTGCTGCAGCGGCAGCAGGGTGAGCTGGAGCATTTCAATACAGAGCTGGTCGCCAAAACTCGTGCCCTTGAGGAGCAGGTGCAGGAGGTCGAGGAGAAGAAGGATGAAATTGAGCAGGCCCGCCTCCAGCTGGAGAAGCAGGCTATGCAGCTTGCCGTTACGGGGAAATACAAGTCAGAATTTCTGGCGAACATGTCCCATGAGCTGCGGACCCCGCTTAACAGCCTGCTGATCCTATCCCAGCTGCTTACTGAGAACAAAGAAGGTAACCTTTCGGAGAAACAGGTGGAGTTCGCCCATACGATCTATATGTCCGGTGCCGATCTGCTGAAGATGATTGATGAGATTCTTGACCTGTCCAAGGTGGATGCCGGAAAAATGGAGCTGAATTACGAAGACATTCCGATAACTGAGCTTAAGACCTTTGTGAAGCAGAACTTTGCGCCGCAGGCAGCCAAGAAAGGGCTGTCTTTGCGTTTAGCCTTTGATGAGCCGCTGCCGGACAGCCTGTATACAGACAGTCACAGGCTGAAGCAGATTCTGCGCAATCTGCTGTCCAACGCCTTCAAATTTACGAGTGAGGGCTTCGTGGAATTCTCAATCAGCCGTGCTGAACCTGGACGCCTTCCTTCCTTCCTGCCGGATGATTTCGAGTATGTAGCCATTGCTGTTAAAGACAGCGGCATTGGTATTCCTACGGACAAGACGGAGATTGTCTTCGAGGCGTTCCAGCAGGTGGACGGTACAACCAGCCGTAAATATGGGGGGACAGGCCTTGGGCTGTCGATCAGCCGTGAGCTTGCCCGTCTGATGGGCGGCGCTATAGGTTTGGAGTCGCGTGAAGGCCAGGGAAGTGTATTTACCCTCTACCTGCCGGTTAAGGGGCATTACAGTCTGCTTCCGGGGGCTGTGGAAGCGGCGTCTGCCTATTCCCCGGCCGAATACTCCGAGAGCCAGCAGTCTGCCGGAACAGGTGAAGCCATTCCTGTGCCGCTAAACCCGGCAATCGTTGAAGATGACCGTGAGGGACTTCAGGCAGAAGATAAGGTTATCCTGATTATTGAGGATGATGACAGCTTTGCCAAAATTCTGCTCGGGATGGCCCGCGGCCGCGGTTTTAAAGGCCTGGTTGCGCTGCAGGGTGATACCGGGCTGCAGATGGCCAAGTCCTTCCTGCCTGACGCGATCATCCTTGACATCCAGCTGCCTGTTATGGACGGGTGGTCGATTCTAAGAGAGCTCAAGGGCGCCTCACAGACCCGCCATATTCCTGTGCATGTCATCTCTGTTAATGATGAAGTGAAGCAGGGGCTAATGATGGGTGCAATGGCGTACCTGAAGAAGCCGTCCTCCAGACAGGCACTGGACCGGGCCTTCTCGCAGATTGAGAACTATACCGCCAGTACCCTTAAGCATCTTCTGATCGTTGAGGATGATGAGATTCAGCGGCGCTCTATTATGGAGCTGATCGGTCACGATGATGTTGCGATTACTGCGGTGTCGACCGGTGAGGAAGCCCTTAGCGAGCTGCGTAAGCAGCGGTATGACTGTATGGTGCTTGACCTCATGCTGGGCGATATGACCGGCTTTGAGCTGCTGGACCAGATTCGCGACGATGAGGAGCTTAATGATCTGCCGATTATTATTTATACAGGCAAGGATCTGGACAGCAAGGAAGAGACACAGCTGCGTAAATATGCAGAATCCATAATCATTAAGGATGTCCGTTCTCCGGAGCGTCTGCTTGATGAGACAACGTTGTTCCTGCACCGGGTAGAAGCCAATCTGCCTGAGGACAAGCGTAAAATTCTGCAAAAGCTGCACAATAAGGAGGAGCTCTTCGACGGGAAGAAGATACTGCTCGTCGATGATGACATCCGTAATGTCTTCGCTTTATCCAGCGTGCTGGAAGGCTACCATATGGAAGTGAAGTTTGCCGAGAACGGCCGGGAGGCCCTTGATCTGCTGGTTGAACACAACGATTTTGACTTGGTGCTCATGGATATGATGATGCCTGAAATGGACGGATACGAGGCGATGCGCCGGATTCGCGAGATGCCCCAGTATCAGAAGCTGCCAATTATTGCACTCACTGCGAAGGCGATGAAGGAGGACCGGGCCAAGTGTATTGAGGCCGGAGCCTCCGATTATATGAAGAAGCCGATAAGTAACGATCAGCTTCTTTCTCTAATGCGTGTATGGCTGTATTCGTAAGCCGATTATTGGGGTAATAGCATTACAGTAAGTGAAAATAACCAGTCCGGAAATACGGAAGCAAGCAAGGGAGCAGCGATAACGATGACAGCGATGGAACGGGGATATGATGAACAAACGGGGAATACGGGAAGCGGGCAGGAGCTGGAGCAGATCGAAATTGAACTACTGCTCAGCGGTGTGCACCGCTTGTACGGATATGATTTCAGAAACTATGCGCTGCCTTCGCTGAAGCGGCGCATCTGGCATCATGTCCATGCCGAGAATGTACCTACCATATCCGCGCTTCAGGAGAAGGTTCTGCATGACCGTGCCTGCTTTGAACGTTTTGTATACAGCCTTTCTATTCCTGTTACGGAAATGTTCCGTGATCCGGGCCTTTTCTTAACCTTCCGCCAGAAGGTCATCCCGTTGCTGCGTACCTATCCGTACATCAGAATTTGGCATGCGGGCTGCTCGACCGGTGAAGAGGTATATTCGATGGCGATTCTGCTGCATGAGGAGGGGCTCTATGATAAAGCGCGTATTTATGCAACGGATATGAATGCGCGTTCCCTGCAGCAGGCCAAAGAAGGGGTATATGAGATCGGCAGAATGAAGCAATACACCAAGAACTACATGGAGGCGGGAGGAACCCGCGCTTTTTCCGAATACTACACTGCAAAATATAATTCCGTAATCCTGCAGCCTTTTTTGCGCAAAAACATTATTTTCGCCGAGCATAATCTGGCGACGGACACATCGTTTAATGAGTTTAATGTTATTTTTTGCCGCAACGTAATGATCTATTTCAACGATGAGCTCCGCGATCACGTGCACGGGCTGTTTTATGAAAGCCTAAGCCGCTTTGGTGTGCTGGTGCTCGGCTCAAAGGAATCTATTCATTTCACCAGGTTTAGCAACGGCTACGAGCCCCTGGACAGAGTTGAAAAAATATACCGTAAAAATCAATAACGGGATAGGAGGGGCCTATGGGGGTTCAAGAACCGGTTCATATACTGCTTGTTGATGACCGTCCTGAAAATCTGCTGGCACTGGAAGCCGTGCTTGAGAGCCAGCATTATAAGCTTGTCAAAGCAAATTCCGGTGAAGAAGCACTGCGGAGCTTATTAAGATATGAATTCGCTGTTATTGTTCTGGATGTACAGATGCCGGGTATGGACGGAATTGAAACCGCCAAGTTAATCAAGGCCAGAGAAAAGACCAAGGATATCCCGATTATTTTCATCTCGGCTAACAGCAAAGAGGCAGAGCATCTGTTTGCCGGATATTCTGCCGGTGCAATTGATTATATGGTCAAGCCTTTCATCCCGCAGATTCTCAAGTCCAAAATTGAAGGCTTCGTCAACATGCATCTCACCAATAAGAAGCATCAGATGCAGTCCATGCTGCTGCAGCAAAAGACGCAGGAGCTGGAAAAAATCAACGGAGAGCTGGTCAAGGCTAAGGAGGCCGCAGAAATTGCCGCCAATGCCAAGACAGAATTCCTGGCGATGATGAGCCATGAAATCCGCACACCGATGAACGGTGTTGTGGGCATGATTGACCTGCTGATGGAGACAGAGCTCGCTCCTGAACAGAAGGAATACACGGAGATTATCCGTAAAAGCGCAGATACGCTCATTACCGTAATCAATGATATTCTGGACTTCACCAAAATGGAATCCGGAAAAATGGAGATGGAGGAGCAGCTGTTTGAGCTGCAGGGTACGATCCAGGAGGTATTCAGTCTGTTCTCTGCCGAGGCAGGCAAGAAAAACCTGGAGCTGGCTTATTTTATCGACCAGAATCTGCCTAAGCTAATCTATGGGGATATGGCCCGGCTGCGCCAGGTGCTGATTAATCTGGTGGCTAATGCGGTGAAATTCACCAACCAGGGCGGTGTATATCTGGTAGCCTCGCGCACCTCCGGTACTGATGGACAGCTTATGGTGGAGTTCACTGTCAAGGATACAGGTATCGGTATCTCTCCGGAAAAATGCGACCGGCTGTTCCAGCCGTTCTCCCAGCTTGATTCCTCTATGACACGGAAATATGGCGGAACGGGCCTGGGGCTGGCAATATGCAAATCACTTGTCGGAATGATGGGCGGTGAGATCCGTGTTGAATCGATGGAGGAGAAGGGGGCAACCTTTGTATTCACCATTCAGGCCGCAATGCCTGAGGATGAACTTGCCAGAGGCTTTCAGGCCGAAGAGCCGCACGGGGAGATAAATAAGGAGCGGATGCATAAAAAGGTGCTTGTGGTGGACGACCATCCGATTAATCAGCGGCTGATGGTCAGTATGCTGGATAAGCTGGGCTACAGCGCCGATATTGCTGAGGATGGAAGCCAGGCGGTGGACCTCGCCGCGCAGAACTGCTATGAGTATATATTTATGGACCTGCAGATGCCGGTAATGGACGGCCTCACAGCGACCGCCAGAATCCGCGCAGGCAGCAGCCTGTCAGCGGAGAAGACTGTTATCATTGCAATGACAGCTAACGTCATGGAAGGCATCCAGACCCGCTGTAAGGCTGCGGGAATGGACGGTTACATCAGCAAGCCGCTGAAGCTGAGCAGCATCAAACAAATTATCAGCCGTCATGAAGTCCATGACAGTACCCTAATTGAACGGAATGCCTCGCTGTTTTAACGGTAACCCAGGAATTACCTGCTGCAGATTGTCCGTGTTTTGTTTCAACACTATGCCTTTAGGGTTATTGGTAAAGAAAACATTTAATCAGGAGAGATTGTCTATGAATACACATAAAAGCGAAAAATTCCACGCAAAGACCGAAACTGAAGGCAATGTATGTACGGTTTATCTGATTGGAGAGCTGGATTTGTCAGTCGCTCCCGATTTCCGTCTGGTAATGGAGCCGCTTGTGGGAGACACGGGACTGGATCTCGTTATTAATCTTAAGGATTTGAAATATATCGACAGCACAGGTATTGGTATTCTGCTCTCGATTCTCAAGGCAAGACACGGAATGGATGTTAAATTTACGGTTGAGGAAGTTCCGCCTCAGATTCAGAAGCTGTTTGATATGACTGGTATTTCCAAGTTTTTTGCCCCCCAAGAGAACTCCAACTAAGGAAAGGATCGAAACAAGGATGAGTGATGACGTGCAAAAAGTAGTTCTTCAGTTACCTGCCAGCGCAGAATATGTCGATATCGTCAGACTGAATTTATATGGAATCGCCTCGAAAATGGGTTTTACCTACGAGGATATAGAAGACATGAAGGTAGCCGTATCGGAAGCCTGTAATAACTCGGTATTGTACGCTTACGGCCAGGAAGACGGGCTTGTAGATGTTATTTTTGAAGTAGGGACAAGCGCCTTGTCCATTACAGTCAAAGACGAGGGGGAGAGCTTTGACGGAGTGGGTTCACCTGAACCGCGCATGACGCTGCATGACAAAGAGCTGAATGATGTTGAGGTAGGCGGACTGGGCTTTTATCTTATGCAGGCACTCATGGATGATGTTAGCGTTGTGAGTGAAGCTGGGAGAGGGACGGTCGTTACCCTGACGAAACGGCTTAATTTTAGCGAGGAGAAAGTATGAGTGACAAAGTGACTCCCCCAGAGTCCATGAACGAAGCGGTAAGTCTGATCTGGGAATACCAGCAGACCAAAGATAATGAAATTGCTACTGTATTGATCCGCAAATACGAGCCTATGGTCAAGATGGCGGCAGGCAAAATTGCCCGCAACCGTCCCGACCTCTATGAAGATTTGTACCAGGTAGGACAGATGGCGCTGATCAGACTGCTTCAGCAATATGACATCAGTCTGGGAATTCCCTTTGAGCCGTATGCGATGAAGAGTATGATCGGCCATATGAAGAATTTCCTGCGGGATAAATCCTGGTACATACAGGTTCCGAGACGAATCAAGGAGAAGGGGGCGCTTGTCCAGCAGGCCATTGATGAGCTAACCATCAGGCTGGAGCGTTCACCGGCTGTAGAGGAAATTGCCCATTATCTCGATCTTACCGTGGAAGAAACTGTCGAAGTGCTGGCCGGCAGGGAATGCTACCACTATGTATCGCTTGATTCACCGCTCTCCCAGGAGGAGACGGGAGCTACACTCGGCGAGCTGATCAGTTCTGATGCCAATGACTATGAAACCGTTGAAAAGCGGATGGATCTCCAGCAGGCGCTGGGCCAGCTCAAGGAACAGGAGCAGCAGGTGCTGCTGCTTGCATTCCAGGACGGCCAATCCCAGCGGGCCATTGCCCAGAAGCTGGGCGTGTCGCAAATGAGTGTGTCACGGATTCAGAAGCGGGCCACTGAGAAGCTGAAACAGATCATGGCTAACTCTTCCTATTGAAGCTAAAGCCGTATAAGCAAATAAATAAAGGACATGCCCTTTCCCGGAGGATAGGCATGTCCTTTATTTATTTCCGGCCGGCCCTGAAGCACGGGCGTTAGCTGTTCGCATCAATATAGGTTTTGATCTCGCCGAGATACTCTCCAATGACAGGAACATCAAGAAACAGGCTGAGCACATAGCCGAGTAAACCAAGGATAACGAAGGTCCCGAGAGAAAGGCCCAGTCCCCGTGATATGCCGGCCATCAGATTGGTTACAATCCGCTTCTTAGGGTTGGTATAGTTCTCAAGGATGTCCTTGAATTCCGATTTTTCCAGAGAATCGGCTATTTTGTCCAGTCTGGCATTCAGCCGCTTAACCTCGTGCCGCAGCTCAAAGGGATGCTCATCGACTTCATATGTTTTGGTCTTGCTGCCCGCATCTCCCATAAGGTCTCCCCGCTTTCTTGAGCCATAAAGGCTTTATTATAATGCATACTTGCTCTTGTTATGAGAAGTTGTAATTACATAAGAACAGCCAGCTGCACTGAGCTGGCTGTTCTCCACTTCAGACTGAGCCGCAGGTCACAGCATTTTAGTAAGAGGACTTGTAAGAGGATTTAACCTCTTCCTTGGCATCTTTAGCTTCGCTGGCGACCTCGTCTTTGGCATCCTTGGCTTTATCGGCAACCTCTTTTGAAGCGGATTTGGCTTCATCGGTTACTTCCTCAGATGCTTTTTTGACATCGGAAGCCACGTCCCCGGATGCTTCAGCTACAGTCTCCCCGATTTTTTTACCGGTCTCCTGCAGTGTTGCAGCGATCTGCTGCTTGCTGTCGCTGACCGTTGTAAGGATGTCAGAAGCTTTGGCGGATACCGTGCTGGCCAGATCCGTTGCCTTTTCTCCGACAGTAGTAGCAATAGTTTTGGTCTTGTCTGTTACCACACCGGCAACTTCCTTAGTCTTGTCTGTTGCGAGTGTAAGCTTGTCAGACAGGTCACTGCGTATTTCGCGGCCTGGCTTAGGTGCGAACAACAATGCGGCTGCGGCACCTAATAGTCCGCCGATAAAAATACCTTTAAAGAATGTGCTGCCGCTCTCTACCGGATGTTCTGTCTCTGTCTTGTTCATTATTAATCACTCCTTAATAGAATAGGGTCACTTGTTGTTCAGGATAGCCTGAATGTTCTTACTTCGTATATAAACTACGGGATATAGGCTGAAACAGCAGGAAGGCTCAGGAAACATTACCCAAGGGCGAAACCGGGGCATGGCATTATATAGTAAATCGTTCTGATTGACAGAGAAAGGTTGAGGGTAAGAAATACATAATTAAGGCGCCTATTATCAATATAAACCGGGGCATACACCCCCTTCTTTTTATTAAAAAATGCAGAGATTCGAACATCTTTGGAGGTGCATAACTAATGATAAAAATAATCACTTCAGCAGAGCGTCATACTTCGAATAAAGAATGGATTCACAGTGAATTCAGCTTCTCTTTTGCCGACTATGATGATCCCAGCAACGCACATTTCGGCGCACTGCTGGCCCATAACGACAATGAGCTGAAGACGGAGCAGGGAATGGAGGAGCATCCGCATCACGACCTGGAGATTATTACTTATGTAATATCAGGCGTATTGCGGCATCAGGATGATCTTGGGAATCATGCCGAGCTTCAGGCAGGCAGTATTCAGGTTATGAGCGCAGGGACAGGAATCAACCATTCGGAGACCAACTCCTCACCGGATGACAATGTTAGGTTTCTGCAAATGTGGCTGCTGCCTGACCGTCCTGGAGTTGAACCATCCTGGGATGCCAAATTTTTCCCGCGCGAGCTGAAGACAGGCACTTTGCTTCCTGTAGCTTCAGGAGCAGAGATAGACGGGGCGCTTAAGCTCGGTGAGGATGTAACGGTTTATTTGTCCGTGCTTGAAACGAACAGGCTGGTGCAATATCCGCAAAAGGAAGACCGCCGTACGCATATTTACCTGATCTCAGGTAATCTGGAGGTCAGCTGCAGCGAAGGAGAATTTCAGCTTCAGCCCGGTGATGCCGCCCGTATCCGTAAAAGCTGTGATCTTACGCTTAAAGGGACCACCAACGACGGGGCAGCAGAGTTTATACTGATTGATCTGCCATAAAAAAACGGTGATATCAGTTGAATCCGGATAAAAAGTAAAAGGAGCTCTCCGCCCGGAACCATTTGTAAATGGCAGCCGGGCGGAGAGCTCCTGTGTCGTCTAAGGCTTGTTATTTATTCCGCAGGCGGCCAAGCTCTGATACCAGCGCTTCGACCTGGGAAATGCTGAGCCGGTCGCTGCCCATAGCAACCTCGTAGATATCCAGAATATCCTCGTAGTGGTCTACCGAGAAAGCAGATGCCTGCATGGCGGCTGCGCTCGCCATTTTAAGCTTGGTTTTGATGCCCTCAATCATATATTCCACATTTTCCTGGCTGGGCTTTGTCAGATCCATGAAGTGCAAACAGTCCTTTCTGAGTATGATTCGATGAAATGGCCGGCTTCCTGTGTAAAGTGCGCGGCTGTTTCTTCTGAAGTATTTTATCATGACAGGGTAAAGAAACACCATTTTTTTGTCCGGTCTGCAAAAAACATGTTAAATTAGAGGGAAGCAATGCGATTATTTATAGGGATAAGGAGGCAAGGATAGTGGCAATCAGGGAGCAGGAGAGCAGAAAACGGATTAAAATGGATGCAGAACAGCTAAGGGCCTTCTTCCATGATATTGCCGGCCGGCATCCTGTAGAGCAGATTACCTTTCTATGTATCGGCACAGACCGTTCTACAGGCGATGCCCTCGGCCCCTTGACCGGCAGCAGGCTGCTGGAGCACGGATTCCCCCATGTTACCGGTACCCTGCCCTCGCCTTGCGATGCGGATAATCTGGTGGCGCGGATTGCGGCTATTCCGGAAGGGCAGCTTGTTATAGCGGTTGATGCCTGCCTGGGTCCTCCGGCAGCCCTTGGCTGCTATTTCGCCGCGAGTGAGCCGCTGCGTCCAGCGCAGTCCATTGGGCTGAGCCTGCCGGAGGTCGGAAATTACAGTCTGGCTGCTATCGTCGGGGTGAACGGCCCCTTTCCATACCGCACACTGCAGACCACACCGCTGTACCGGGTTATTCAGATGTCAGAGCAGATTGCCCTGGCTGCGGCAAAAGGTTTTGGACTGGTGCTTTAGGACGTTTCAAGCAGTGCTGTTCTGCTTAATAATTAGAACAAGCCTAAGTTATTACATAGAAAGAAGGAAGCAGCCATGGAAAATATCCGTTGTGAAGGAAGTAATATTTGTTACAGTGATCAGGGGCAGGGTGAAGTTATTGTGCTGCTCCACGGCTTCTGCGGAAGCTCGGCTTATTTTGAGCAGGTCATTCCCTTTCTGAGCGGCAGCTACCGGGTGATTGCCCCGGATCTGCGCGGACATGGCGCATCGGATGCTCCGCTTGGCGCATACAGCATAGATCAGATGGCCGATGATGTGCTCTCCCTGCTGAATGCCCTGGAGATACAGGATGTATATCTGCTGGGCCATTCCATGGGCGGTTATGTCACGTTATCCTTTGCCCAGCGCTATGCTTCCCGGCTGAAGGGCTTCGGGCTGATTCATTCAACCGGTTATCCGGACGGTGAGGAAGCCAGAGAGAAACGGCTCAAGAGCGTCAGCGCGATCCAGAATGAAGGGATCACCTCATTTGTGGATGCACTGGTTCCCGGACTATTCGCTTCAGGTGCTGCTCCGCAGCTGCTCGAACGGGCCAAGGAGATTGGCTATAAGACTCCGCCGCAAGGTGCAGCAGGCGCGGCTCTGGCGATGCGGGAGCGTCCGGACCGCCGTGATGTAATCTCTGCGGCTGCTGTACCGGTGCTGCTTGTTGCCGGTGCGGAGGACAGCCTGGTACCGGCTGAACGGATCTTTACCTCCGACAAGGCGAATATTACTAAGGCAGTCATTCCGGGAGCAGGACATATGAGCATGTATGAAGCGCCGGAGCGTCTGGCTGAGATGATTAAGGATTTTGCACAGGTGCCTGCAGCTAAGGAATAATTGTACAGGTGGAAGGAAATTCGGATATGTCTAAAGAGGCAGCTGCCGCGGATGTGCGGACGGCTGCCTCTTTAGGTTATGGATCAGTGAAGTGGCGCACAGGACCGGGAATGGTTTAAGATGATCCTAGAAGCATCTGATATTCTGCCAGCTGCGGTTTTACATACCGGCAGCCGGCATATTTTTCCGGGGAGGCGTGGCATTTATGTTCCGAAGAGATTATATCGTCCGGATGATTGAAGATATGACAGCAATGGTAGCCAAGGTGATGACCCTCAAGCAGGAGAAAAAAACGACGGAGGCCCTGTGGGAAGTGGATGAGCAGTTTAACCGGCATTTCCGGCTGAATTCCCGTCTGCTGAACTCTTTGTCCGTGGAAGACATGATCGAAATGTTCCGCCTGGGCGGTATAATAGAGTCCGACAAGCTGCAGGGTGTAGCCCGGCTGCTTAAGGAGGAGGGCAGCATTTATGCAGCTGCAGGGAATAAGGAAGCTGCGCTGCTGCGGTCTATGCGCGCCCTGCATTTATTCCTCTACGCAGATCAGCACGGCGCTGACCGGGAGCTGCTGGGAATGACCAAGGAAGTGGAAGAGCTGCTGGATAACATACAGGGCTACCAGCTTCCCGTCAAAACGGAACGCCTGCTGCTGCCTTATCTTGAGTCTGACGGACGTTATGCCAAAGCAGAGGACAGCCTGTACCGGTTATGGGAGCAGGGGGCAGATGTTGCTGTGGAAGGCCAGGGACTCTACCGGCGGCTGCTGCTGAAGGAGCCTGAAGCGCTGGAGCTCGGCGGTCTTCCGCTGGAGGAAGTCCGCCAGGGACAGGCCGAGTGGGAGAGAATTACTGCGGCTGCCAGGCAAGAGCAAAGCTAGCTAACAAGTACGTTTTCTATAGCTGACATAGTACTGCAGCAGCCTTTTATAATATCCGTGTGCCGGGCATGCTATAATATAGCAGCTGCTAATGAGAATCCGTTCTCTATTCAATATGTGAAAGTGAGATGTACCCCGTGGAATCTTTAAATACATTAATCGTACAGGTGATTAACAGCCGCACCTTAATATCGGCTACATTAAGCCAATTGCGCAGTAAAGGCGAGGTCGCCTACAGCAAAGTGCAGGTCAAGCCGGTTGAGCTCAAGGGGAAGCTGCATTACCAGTTTGCCTACTTCACCGGTCCTAAGGTTGAGCACCGGAACATTCCGGCTGAAGAAGCTGCTGCGGAGATGATGTCCCTGCTGCGGTCAACCTTCCGCCAGGCGCTGGTGTGCACCATTGAGGCGGATTATCAGGTGCTGATCAGCAAGAAGTACAAAGTATCGATCCTGACGAAATCTGCCAGCAAGGAGGAGGCGCCTGATCTGGCCCATAACCGTAAGAAGCGCTATGTGCTGGATGAGGGAGAGCCTGTTCCGTTTCTGATCGAGCTGGGGATAATGAACAGTGAAGGCAAGGTGCTGGCCAAGAAATACGATAAGTTCCGCCAGATCAACCGTTTCCTGGAGATGGTTGAGGATGTGCTGGCCGACCTTCCGGCCGGGCGTCCCTTGACCATTGTTGATTTCGGCTGCGGCAAATCGTACCTGACGTTTGCCTTGTATCATTATCTGGCTGTCCGGGAGCGCCGGGAGCTGAACATTGTCGGCCTTGACCTCAAAGCGGATGTTATTGCCCACTGCAGCCAGCTGGCTGCGAAGCTGGGCTATGATCAGTTGAAGTTCCTTGTGGGCGATATTGCCGATTACAACGAGCTGGATCAGGTGGACATGGTCGTTACACTGCATGCCTGTGATACTGCCACTGATGCCGCACTGGAAAAAGCGGTCCGCTGGGGCGCTTCGGTCATCCTGTCAGTACCGTGCTGCCAGCATGAGCTGTTTAACCAGGTTGAGAATGAGGTGCTGAATCCGCTGTTGTCACATGGCATTCTCAAGGAGCGCTTCTCGGCGCTTGCCACTGATGCAATCCGGGCCAAGCTGCTGGAGCTGATGGGCTACCGCAGCCAGCTGCTGGAATTCATCGACATGGAGCATACACCCAAAAATATCCTTATCCGTGCAGTGAAAGCCGGCAGCGTAGACAAAGCTGCCAAATGGCGCGAATACAGCGCATTCCGTGATTTTCTGGGGGCAAAGCCGTATCTTGAACGTGTCTGTGCGGATCTGCTGCCCGCGGAAACTCCGTCACAGGGCTGAAGCTGCCTATGAGAGAAGACAAAAGTATGATAACAGGCAGGACGGCTGTCTCCGGAAGGAGCAAGCCGTCCTCCTGTTTTTTTGTAACTATAGCTTTGTCTCCGTTGCGCAAGAGGGAATCTGGAAATACTTACAGATATCTTAAGTGCCTGGAGTGATGAGATGAGCGCAGATAAAGGGAAGCGCAGGCTGCAGATTATAGCGGTATGGGGAAGTGCGGGGATGGTCACTGCTGCAGCGGCTGCGGCCTGTATGCTGCGCGGCTTATTTTTTGCCAGAGAAATGTACGGGTTTATGGCCGTATGGTTCGGCCTATGCACGGCTGCTGCCGCTGCTTGCCTGTTTGCAGGCTGGCGGCAGGCCGGAATACCCGCATTCTCTGCAAAGTCCGCCATGCGTAAATTTCCTGCGAAGCTCCGAATTCCGTCTTCCATCATTATTCTGTCCGCTCCAGGCTTGAACAAGCGGTTATGTATTACCGGGAGCGGAATAGAAGGTCAGCAGCCAGGTAAGGCTGGTATGACCGGCGGGGCCGGTAAAGCGGTTACCGTTGTTGCGGGCTGTCTGCTGCTGATTTTGGCTTTGTATGCCGTTCAGCTGCGGGAGCCGTTATCAGTGCTGGGTACGCTTAATGAACTTCTGCGCTGGGGTCTATATGCGGGCTTTGCTTTTTGTGCCGTTCTTTGTACAGGCAGCCGCCGGGGAACCCGGTTTCTTGAAGCCCTGTGGACTATGCTTGGTATGACAATCTGCTTAAGCGGCTTGCTGGCTGTCTGCGGCGGCTTGCCGGTACCCTTTGCGGTTGCCTATACAGCTTCTCCGGCTGTAAGTGTTGCCGGAGCGAGACTGGGCGGCCTGCTCCAGTATCCTAATGCCTTCGGCGCGGCGATGGCAGTCTTTCTTCTGGAGCGGGTCATGGCCGCCGCCGCTGGGGAGCGGGCGGCCGGCGCGTCGGCGCGCGGCCGGCTCCGCGCGCCGGACACCGCGAGGCAGCTGCTGCGCATGCTGCCTCTGTTCCCTTACGCCGCCGCGCTGCTCCTCAGCGAGTCGCGCGGCGCCATGCTCGCTGCGGCCTGCGCCGCCGCAGCGGCACTGCTCCTGCAGCGGCAGCTTGCCGCGCCGCTGCTTATCTGCGCCGCCGCGCCTGCGGCTGCAGCGGCGCTGCTCTACCGCCAGCTGGCCCGCACCGGGCTGGCGGCAGAGCCCTTGCCCGGCCTGCTGCTGCTGGCCGGGTGCTGGGCCGGCGCGCTGCTCGCCGGCCTGTGGCTGTGCCGCCGCAGCAGGCGTGCGGCGGGCAGGGACCCCGCCGCCATGCTGCTGGCGGCGGGGCTCTGGACGGCGGCGGGCAGCGCCGTCCTGGCACTGCTGCGCGGGCGGATCAGCGGGCCGTCCCCGACGGCCGCCGCCCGCGGGCTGTTCTACCGCGACGCTCTGCGCCTCGCGGGGGAAGCGCCCTGGCTGGGGCAGGGGGGCGAGACCTGGCGCAGCGCGTACCTCGCTGTCCAGTCCCGCCCCTATGTCGGCAGCCAGGTACACAGCGGCTACCTCGATTTCCTGCTGAATCTCGGCATCGCCGGAGGTGCCGTTCTGCTGCTCATGCTGCTGGCAGCACTATATATAGCCGGCAGGAACGCCCCCGGGCTGCTGCCCCCAATGCTCATAATCCTCCTGCACGGGGCGGTGGATTTCAGCTGGAGCTACGGGCTGTTCTGGCTGCTGCTGTTTCTGCTGACAGCACGGGCGCTGGCCGGATCGCCGCTGCACAGGCCGGTCAGCCGGGCTAGGGATGCCGGCTTCCATTCGGACACGGCCGATTTGCATAAACGGGTCTCTGTACCCGCAGCTGCACTAGTGCCGGCAGCCAAGTTTGTCCCTGGACGTACAGCTTACGCAACGAAATTGGTGTTGAACACCTTATCACGACGGAGCTCTGCCCGCCAGGGACAGATGCCCCGCATCACTTCAGCACAGCGGTCAGGGGTGCGGGAATTGCTGATCGCAACGGTCTGCTTCTGTCTGGTATGTACCGGATTTTCCTTCAAGCTGTGGAGGGGGGAGGTCTTATTCACGCAAGCTGCAGGTTCTGCTGCACCTGAAGTACAAAGCATACTGCTCCGGAAATCGCTGCGTTACAATCCATATGCTCCGCGTACAGCCATTAACCTTGCCGTTCTGCTTCCGGAGCAGGAGAAGATAGAGCTGCTGCACAGCAGTCTTAGGTATTCCCCGGGTGATGCCGGATTGCACTGGCTGCTGGCAGAGTCATATTTGGATGGCAATGATCCGGGGAGAGCGTTGTACTGGATGAGAAGGAGCCTGGATTTGGACCGGTTTAATGCCGTCAAATGGGAGAGCGCAGCAAAGGGGATGCTGCAGATGGGACAGTATTTTTTAGCCAAGGGCGACCGGAAGAGCGCGGCGGCAATGGCGTATGCCGGACACGAGCTGACGAGGGGATACCGGCTGCTGGCACTTTATGAACATAATAAAGGTCAGGCACATAATGACCGGGGTTTTGAATTTTCAGTTGAAGCTGAAGAGCTGGGTGCGAAGCTGGATCAGCTGATCGCAGCAGCCGTCCAGGTGCGGACAGTGCAGGCAAACGGGCAAGATTCATTGGAGCCGTGAAAGAAGAGAATTAAGCGGCGGTATTCCATCTAAATTGATCGCACGCCTTTCGCTCTGCACCATCCCTACGCCTTCATCCGCTGTGAAATAAGCCAGGAGTAGACATAAGGTACAATGACAGCAATCAGCAGAGCGGTGATAATCAGGCTGATCGACAGCGTTGCAGGCAGAAATGCAGCAAGCATCAGCAATACTCCGCTGGCTACCCACATGTACCCGGAGAAACGGTGGGTTTTGCGCCAGACTTCAGGACTCGCAAGCGTCCAGGGTGTCTTAATGCCGGTAAAATAGTTATCTTTTATCTGCGGCATATAGTTGCCCAGCGCGATGAACAGCACACCGATGACGGCAATGGCAAGCTTGCCTGCAGCAAAATCGGGATTCAGCCCTTTGGCCACAGCGAGCACCAGCATAGCATCCATCATGACGGCTATAGCCAGACGGATCATTTTATAGGCAGCTTCAAATTTCCTGTAATTATCCTTCTTGGGGTCGGCCCGGCGGATGAACTGCATAGCTAACGGAAGAATGAGGCCCAGGAAGGCGCCTTGAATAATAATTGAGCTTTTCGGCCAATACCTGTTCACTTCTCCTGTAATGCTGAACTGGGCAGGGAGCAGGTCCGGCAGTCTGCTATAGTTAGCCAGAGCGTACCCGAGCGCAAGCATACCGAATATAACGATCAGCGTGTCCTGCCATTTCCATTTAAAATCCTTCATCATAATTCCTCCTTGTCAGATTGGAGCTTCCCGCGGGGCTGATCCTTGGCTGCAGGCGGTTCAGCCTCACTGCTGTTACCGGCACCGGTCAGTTCCAGAAACCATCCCAGGACCTCCTCAAGCACAGTTGTATTGAGTGAGTACACAATAAACTGCCCCTTGCGCTCATCCTGTATCAGCCCGGCATGCTTCAGGGCGCTTAGGTGATGGGAGATGCTGGGTTTGGTCATCCGGAAATAATCGGCAATCTCGCCGGCGGTCCGGTCTTTCTCACGCAGCAGCCGGATGATCTGCCTCCGGGTTGGATCGGCCAGCGCTTTAAAGGATTCATTCATGTTCTGTCCGACCTTTCGATATTTAGGTAATTGTCTAAATATATAATTGCGCTTATTCCTGTAATTGTCAATAGCGGTTATTCAGCTGTGTGCCTTAACTAGAAGTTGTAAGCCGGCATATGCTAGAATAAGCTAGTAGAAGCCGGGTACATAGAGCAGAAAAATGCCGGATTTCCGGCAGTTTACACTTTGCATTCAAAGGGAGGAGGGCTGCAGTTGCATGTTATATCTGATCTGATCTCACATTTGTTTGAATGGATTCAGAGTCTTGGTTATTTCGGGATTATGATCGGGCTGATGCTGGAGGTCATTCCAAGTGAAATCGTGCTCGCATTTGGCGGCTATCTGGTTTCACAGGGCGACATTAATTTCTTCGGAGCCATTATTTTTGGTACAATTGGCGGTGTAATTGCACAGATTTTTGTGTACTGGATCGGCCGCTACGGCGGAAGACCGGTGCTGGAGAAATACGGAAAGTATATTTTGATTAACAAGAAGCATATCGACCACTCAGAGGAATGGTTTAAAAAGTATGGTACCGGTGTTATTTTCACCGCAAGGTTCATTCCGGTCGTCCGTCATGCCATCTCAGTGCCTGCAGGTATATCACGTATGCCGCTGGGTAAATTTACGCTGCTTACTACACTTGCTGTGATTCCATGGAGTGCGCTGTTTGTATACCTGGGATACACCCTGGGTGACAAATGGGAGACCATTGATGAGGTTGCGGGTAAATATACCCGTGAGATTCTTCTGGTTGCAATTGCCGTTATTATTATCTATTTTCTGTTCAAATGGTATAAATTCAAAAAGAAGGGTAGTGCAGCATGAAGCAGAATGTAGCCTATAAGTTTGGCCAAGGCCTGACCCCCCGCCAGTTCGTGGAGAGCATGACCAAAAACCAGCAGGCGTTTGAATCCTGGTATGAGAAGTTTGCATGGGATAACGGGGACGACCGTGAATTTTTTGAAAGCCTGAACCATCGTGATGATCTGCGTGTGCTGATTTTGGCTGCGGACTGGTGCGGTGATGTTGTGCGCAATGTGCCGGTTGTATTCCGGATTCTGGAGACCGCAGGGATCAAGACTGAAGTGCTGATTCTTGAAGAGAATCAGGATCTTATGGATGATTTTCTTACGATGGGCGGAAGATCAGTGCCGGTTGTAATCTTTGCTGATACAGGCGGATATGTGCTGGGACACTGGGGACCGCGTCCAGAGCATGTACAGACACTGATGCGTGCCTTCAAACAGGAGAATCCTGACCGTGAAGCTGCTGATTACGACAGCAAAATTGCGGAAGTGCGCAAGGCTATGGGGCAGGCCTACGGAGAAGGAACAGAGTCGCACGCGGTTATTGCCAGTGAGCTTCGCACTCTGATTTCGGGTCTCTGATCAATGTTAAATGTCCGCTCCTATAATCTGGGCCCGCTCCAGACCAATGCCTATCTGCTTACCGGAGCTGATCCGCAGCGGGGTGTCATCATCGACCCCGGCATGAATCCTGCTGCACTGCTGCGCGCTGTTCAAGATATGGAGATTGAAGCGATTCTGCTGACCCATGCCCATTTCGACCATATTGGCGGTGTGGATGAACTGCGCAAGGCCAAAAACTGCCCTGTTTATGTACATGCCCTGGAGAGTGAGTGGCTGGTCAGTCCCAAGCTGAACGGCTCCCTGATGTGGCCGGAGTCCTCACCTCCGATCAGTACGGAGCCTGCGGAATATGATCTGGCCGAGGGCCAGATTTTGAAGCTGCTAGGGCTTACCTTTAAAGTTTTTCATACTCCCGGTCATTCGCCGGGCAGCGTCAGCTTCCTGTGCGGGAATGATCTTTTTTCCGGAGATGTCCTGTTTAAGCTTGGTGTAGGACGTACTGACCTCCCCGGAGGCAGAGAGCGGGATCTGGTTGATTCCTTGCGCGGCAAGCTATACCGTCTGGATGAAGAAGTGAAGGTTTATCCGGGGCACGGCCCGCGGACGACCATTGGCTTTGAGCGCCGGAACAATCCCTACGTCCCCATGCAGTGACGGCATTCCTTACCAGGCGACAAAAAGCGAGAAAATAGAGATAGACAGAAGGATACAAAGTTGCTACAATAACGTTAATTAAATGTAACATTTACCTCGCGAAGCACGCAGACTGCGGAATTAATCCCGGTTTGCGTTCTTTTTTTGTCTGTTTATACGGGTTTATTTGTATGGGAGGAAGTTCATTGAAGAACGATAGTATTGATTTATATGTTTGCTCCAGCTTAAGTGAAGCTGATTTAAAGGCTGAAGGCATAGAGAGGCCGGCGTTATATCATCCAAAGGTAAAGGAAACTCAGACAGCCGGAGAGTCACGGAGCCCTTTATGTTTTTGGGGATTTCCGGCCGGCCGGGGGCGCTATCAGCCCTGGAGGCGCAGACTATGGGAGCTGCAAAATAACCGGGACGGGGAATGAACGATCCGGCAGCTCTGGACGTATTACAGCTGTGCACAAATGAAGGAGGGAACAGGAAGCTGATGGACGAAGGGACGCTGGAGTTAATCAGGCAGGCACAGCAGGGGGATGCCACGGCGCTGGCCGGGCTTCTGCGGGAGCACTACAACTTCTTGTTCAAATATTTAATCAAAGCTACTATGGACCCTTCCCTGGCGGAAGAGCTTGCCCAGGACACTATGGTGCGGGCTATGGAGAAGATCGGCAATTATAATGGCACCTCAGCTTTCTCCTCATGGCTGATCACGATTGCAACCCGGCTGTACATTGACCGTAAACGGCGATGGAAGAGGGAGTCAGAATGGCTGCGCCGGGAGCGGGGAGCGGCGGCTATCCGCTGGCGGTTCGAGAGCCGCAATATGGAATGGAGTGATGTACTTGATGCATTGTCCAGGCTACCGCTGCCCCAGCGTGTAGCTGTACTTCTGAAGCATTACTACGGCTACAGCTATGAAGAGATAGGGAGCATTATGGAGGTTCCTTCAGGAACCGTTAAATCACGTGTGTCTACAGGTCTGCAGCAGCTGAGAAAGGAGCTCAAAGAGGATGAATAAAGATGCTGAGGACCAGAAGCTTCTGAATAAGCTGTCTGCTGAGCTGGAGCGGCTGGATGCGCAGTATGATGACATCTCGGCACCGTCCTTACCGGCGATACAGCAGTTTCTGGCCGCAGAGGCTGACCACAGACGGCGTCAGAGCCGCCGGGAGCTGCTGCTGTTTTTACTGGCTGCAATACTTCTCTTAAGTATTGTTCTGACTCTTCTTGGTTTTGCGCCTGCTGTTTACTGGGTTATCCAAGCGGTAATTCCGCTTGCTGTACTTGGGGGGCTGGCCGCGGTAAAGGTCAGGCAACGACGGGAGGAGAGGGGGCAATGAAGGAGCTGCGTGATGTGCCTTATTGGCTATGGGCTGTTATTGCAGCCATATTGCTGGTTCAGGGGACATGGCTTTTCCATGATGCCCGCAGCAGGGATAAAGGCAGGGCAGCCTGGTTCTGGGGATTATGGGGGATGACCGGATTTCCCACGCCGCTGATTGTTTACCTGCTGTTTGTTGTGCGGCCGGAACGCCGCCGGAGAACCGGACAGAAACGCTGAATCCGTATTACACAATGTTTGTTTTCAGAAAATTATTGTGAACTTTCATTTAACACTCCTGCTGCTGCTGGACAGCTCTAGCTTTTTCTAGTAGACTGTTGAAACAAGTAGAACCATGATAGATTTTGGAGCAGGAGGTAAGGCGATGCTGCGGTTGGGAGAGAAGATTGTCATTGTTGCTGACGCGTTTGAACAGAGTCTTCCTATCGGAGACTACGGCTACCTGATTGCTTATGACCGCAATCCTGACAATGCGTTTGATTACGTCATCCGGGTCCCTCAGGCTAATAGGAATTTTTATGTTACTGCAGAGGACATTGAGGCGGAAGATCAGCTGCTGGAGGCGGAAGCCGAAAGAGCGACGCATGAGGCCTTGATCGATTATGCTTTATCGACGTATAACGAGAAGCTGTTTCATCATTTGATGAACGGCGAGGATGCTGAAGCGGAAGAAGCGGAAGCAGCACCTAAAGAGAGCATGTCCCAGGCGGAATTCATCAAACAGGTGAATCTCCGGGCTTGGATTTAAGGAAGACCGGCGCAAGCCGGTCTTTTTGTTATCCAGATAAAGGGCGGAATGACAAGTACATTGAATTGTCCAGGCTTCTACAATATAATTAAAAACGTTATCCGGGCGCTTTAGCCCTTTAAACAGGAGGGATATTCTTTATGAGCATTACTGTCAAAGATGTGCAGCATGTGGCCAAGCTGGCCAGACTGCAGCTAAGCCCGGAGGAAGAGGCTGTTTTTACTGAACAAATGAATGCTATCTTACAATATGCCGAGAAATTGAATGAGCTGGATACAGAAAATGTAAAGCCGACTACACATGTGCTGCAGGTCAGCAACGTCATGCGTGAGGATGTCGTGAAGGAGAGCCTGTCCCAGGACGAAGCTCTGCTTAACGCGCCGGAGGATGAAGACGGCCACTTTAAGGTTCCGGCTGTACTGGAATAACCATACCGAAAAGGAGGAAGAATGTTGAGCCTGTTTCAATATCGATTGCCAGAACTACATAACATGCTGCAGAGCAAGGAAATTTCCGTCAGTGAGCTGACGGAGCAATCTTTGGCTGCTATTGCTGATCGTGACAGTAAGGTACATGCATTTTTAACGCTGAATGAGGAAGGGGCACGCCAGTCTGCGCGTGCGCTGGACGACAAGCTGGCTTCAGGAGCGGCGCGCGGCCTGCTGTTCGGCCTGCCTGCCGGGATAAAGGACAACATTGTTACTAAGGGGCTGCGTACTACCTGTGCGAGTAAGTTCCTGGACAATTTCCAGCCGATTTATGATGCGACCGTTGTCTCTAAGCTGCGTCAGGCGGATGCGGTAACGGTCGGTAAGCTGAACATGGACGAGTTCGCTATGGGCGGCTCTAATGAAAACTCCGCTTATGGTGCTGTACGTAATCCATGGAATCTGGAGCATGTTCCCGGAGGATCAAGCGGCGGTTCGGCAGCGGCTGTTGCCGCCGGTGAAGTGTTGTTCGCGCTTGGCTCGGATACCGGCGGCTCGATCCGCCAGCCAGCATCTTATTGCGGCGTAGTCGGCCTGAAGCCGACCTATGGTCTGGTGTCCCGTTACGGTCTGGTGGCTTTCGCTTCCTCGCTTGATCAGATCGGCCCGGTAACCCGCAATGTGGAGGATTCCGCATATGTGCTGCAGGCGATCGCAGGCTATGATGCCCAGGATTCCACCTCTGCAAAAGTGGACATCCCCGACTATTTGAGCGCATTGACCGGCGACGTTTCCGGACTTCGCATTGCCGTGCCGAAGGAATATATCGGCGAAGGCGTAGATCCATCGGTGCGCGAACAGGTGATGTCCGCACTTAAAGTGCTGGAAAGCCTCGGCGCAGTATGGGAAGAAGTTTCCCTGCCGCATACGGAATATGCAGTGGCAGCATATTATCTGCTCGCTTCATCGGAAGCCTCTTCTAACCTGGCCCGCTTTGACGGCGTCCGTTATGGTGTGCGTGTGGATGAGGGCGGCGGACTGCTTGATCTGTACCACAATTCCCGCAGCCGAGGCTTCGGTCCAGAGGTGAAGCGCCGGATTATGCTGGGCACATATGCGCTGAGCTCCGGTTATTATGATGCTTATTATCTGAAAGCGCAGAAAGTACGCACCCTGATTAAGCAAGACTTTGATGAAGTCTTCAAGAAATATGATGTGGTAATCGGCCCTACAGCGCCGACTACTGCTTTCAAGCTGGGCTCACAGACGGAAAATCCGCTGACGATGTATTTGAACGATATACTGACCATTCCGGTCAATCTTGCCGGCATTCCTGCGGTCAGCATTCCTTGCGGCTTTGCCGACGGTCTGCCGGTCGGACTGCAGATTATCGGGAAGGAATTTGACGAAAGCACCGTGCTGCGTGTTGCGCACGCCTTTGAACAACATACAGATTACCACAAAGAGCGGCCACAGCTGTAAGCTCCGCCGGATAATACTCTGTACAGGGAACAGGCTCACAAAACTTTTAAGGGATGAGATCATTTATGTCTAAATACGAAACGGTCATCGGGCTGGAAGTTCATGTGGAGCTTCATACCAAGTCCAAAATTTTCTGCGGCTGCTCGACGGAATTCGGTGCACCGCCTAATACCCATACCTGCCCGGTCTGCCTGGGGCATCCCGGCGTGCTGCCTGTGCTGAACCGCCAGGCGGTGGATTATGCCATGAAAGCGGCAATGGCGCTGAACTGCACTATCGGTGATGTCAGCAAGTTCGACCGCAAAAACTACTTTTATCCCGATTCGCCGAAAGCCTACCAGATTTCGCAGTTCGACCAGCCGATCGGCCTGAACGGATGGATCGATATTGAGGTGAACGGAGAGACAAAGCGGATCGGCATTACCCGCCTTCACCTGGAGGAAGATGCAGGCAAGCTAACACACGTGGACGGCGGATTTGCCTCACTGGTTGACTTCAACCGGGTGGGAACTCCGCTGATAGAGATCGTTTCTGAACCGGATCTGCGTTCGCCGGAAGAGGCGCGTGCTTATCTGGAGAAGATCCGTGCAGTCATGCAGTACTGCGATGTTTCCGATGTGAAGATGGAGGAAGGCTCGATGCGCTGCGATGCCAACATCAGCCTGCGTCCTGTGGGACAAGAAGAATTCGGTATCCGCGCCGAGCTGAAGAACATGAACTCCTTCCGCGGTGTACTGCGCGGCCTTGAATATGAGCAGTTCCGCCAGGGTGAAATCCTTGATGACGGCGGTGTGGTAGTGCAGGAAACCCGGCGCTGGGACGAGGCACAGGGCAAAACCCTGTCCATGCGCGGCAAAGAGGAAGCACATGACTACCGTTATTTCCCGGACCCGGATCTGATTGTCCTGCATATTGACGATGCCTGGAAGGAATCCATCCGCCAGACCATTCCGGAACTGCCGGATGCCCGCCAGGCCCGTTACAGCGAAGAATATGGGCTTACAGCCTACGATGCAGGCGTACTGACCTCTTCCAAGCCGCTGGCTGATTTCTTTGAGGGCAGTCTTGCCTTTACAAAGGATGCCAAAGCCGTTGCGAACTGGATGATGGGCGATCTGCTCGGGTATCTGAACAGCAACAGCCTTGAATTATCCCGGGTAAAGATTACCCCGCAGGGACTTGGGGAGATGATCGGGCTGATTGCCGGCGGAACCATCAGCAGTAAAATCGCCAAAACCGTGTTTAAAGAAATGCTGGAAAGCGGCAAGCTGCCTGCTGTAATCGTTGAAGAAAAGGGCCTTATACAGATCAGTGATGAAGGTGCAATCAAGCAGATTGTTGAAGCTGTTGTGGCTGCCAATCCGCAATCCGTTGAGGATTACAAAGCCGGCAAGCAGAAGGCAATCGGCTTCCTCGTAGGCCAGGTAATGAAAGAAAGCAAAGGTAAAGCTAATCCGGGGCTGGTAAACAACCTTTTGGCAGAAGTGCTGAACGGATAAGACCGGGTTTGGGTGATTTATTATAGGATCTTATGCACAGGGCTTGTCGGCAACGGCAGGCCCTGTGCGGCATATAAGGGGAATGGGCGGATGAATACAATAATCAGGCTGGATCTGCAGGATGATTACACTCTAAGTGAGCTCTGGAGCCTCCAGCACAAAGCCTACAGGCTGGAAGCGGAGATGATAGGCTTCAATGAAATTCCTCCGCTGCTTGAGACAAGAGAGATGCTGTCCGCTGCGAAAGAGGAGTTCTACGGCCGGTTTGATGACAGCGGAGACCTGCTGGGAGCCGTAGCTGTTCTTGAGGAAACACCGGGCAGGCTGACGGTTACCCGGATGATGGTGAATCCTGAGCATTTTCGCCAGGGCGTTGCCGGAGGCCTGCTGGAATTTATTTTCAGACAGTATTCCGAAATGGAGCAGTTTATAGTATCTACAGGGAAGCTGAATCACCCTGCCGTAACCCTGTATTCAAAGCACGGTTTTGTTCCTGCAAGTACAGAGGAAGTGGCTCCGGGAGTGGAGCTGATTGAATTCTACCGGGGTGGGAAGCTTTGAGCAGGATGAAATATACCTTTCGGGAAAGGAAGAGTCCAGATATGAATTCCGAACAGCAGGATGAATCTGTTATGCAGCCTAAGCCACCTGTAATTCCGCCGCGCCAGAAAAAACGCCCCCGCAAGCGCAAATTTATAGCAGGGCTATTGGCAGCCGTTATTCCCGGAAGCGGACATCTCTATTTTGGGCTTCTGCGCAAGGGGATTTCTTTCCTGTTCATTATTTTGCTGGATATTGCGGCTATGCTGTATTTTTCATCTTTAGGCATGCAGATCAATGTTCCGCTGCTTATTTTGCTGGCACTGCTGATTCCTGCCGTGTATTTTTACAATGTATTCGATGCGCTGCAGTCTGCAGACCGTATTCTCCGGCTGCCGGAGGAATCCGAGCCGGAGCTGCCGCTAACAGCGGGCAAGACAGCCAGGCGCCGTGCCTGGATCAGTGAGCCGGGGATTGCCTTTGGTCTGATGCTGCTTTTCGGGGGAGTGCTTATGTTCCTTTTCCGCCAAAAGCCGTTCTGGCTTCAGTACACTATTGAGAACTATGCAGGTGCTGCTGTTGCTGGCGTTCTGATACTTGGCGGTTTATGGCTGGGGGGACGCGAGATTGCCAAGGGTATGCTGGTACGCAACAGCGGCGAACGCCGCCCTCGCCGTGTAGGCCGCTATACAGCTGCTGCAGTGCTCGCCGCCGTTGGCATTCTCCTGCTGCTGGATTGGGTGAACGGAACCGACAGCATGCTGTTATTGCTCAAATGGTGGCCGCTGATCCCGGTACTGTGGGGCGTGGAGTATCTGCTCATTTCCCTGATTTCGCACCGGAGGGGTAATATAACCAAAGCCCCGAGACCCCGGATGGACCTGCGCGGCTTGCTGTCGGCAATAGTACTGGGAGCCAGCGTATTTATTGTGGCTGAACAGGCGCACTATTTGCATCTGTGGAACAAAGTCAGTCTTAATCTGACTGCGGCTGCAGTGGATTACGGGGAGGCGGAAGGGAACCGTTACGAGAAGGCGCCGCTAATTGTACCCGTCGAGCTTAATACCTCCAAGATTACGGTCGATGGTATCAACGGGGATATTCTGATCCACCGCGCTGCAGTGGAGGATATAGAAATTACAGCCACTGTGTGGGTAGATCAGCTGGAAGGAGCACAGGCAGAGGCCGTTTCAGAGCAGTCTTTTGTCCAGGTAGAAGAAGGTCCCACTATTAAAATCACTCCTCAATACAAAACGTACGGCGATTCCGGCAAACGGCAGCCGCGCATGGACCTTGACATTTCGCTCCCGGAAGACCGGCGCTTCAATCTCGATATCCGGACGATGAACGGAGGCATAACACTGCAGAACGTTGAGGCCATTAAAGATATTGCCCTTGAGACTGGTAACGGTGAGCTGATTCTGCATCGTATTTTTGGAAATGTAAAAGGAAAAACATTGAACGGCGCAGTCCGCGCCCGTACAGTTCAAGGCGGAGTTGATCTCTCAACAGGAGGAGGAAGCATGGATGCCTGGGATGTTGCAGGTGCACTGAAGCTCTCCACGGTTGTCGGTAATATCTCAGCTACAGGCAGCGGGGATGAAGTAAGCCTGTCCAGCAAAAACGGAAACCTTACAGTTGACGGTGTAAGGGCGAAGCTGCATGCGGAATCGCTGAACGGCACAATTAATGTCCGGTCAGAGGCGGTTGGCGGGGACTGGGAGGTCTATAGCGCCGTTGGTGATATTAATCTTTACCTGCCTGCTGAAGCAAATTATACAATGGCAGGTTCGAGCGGTTACGGAAACATTAATTCTGAAATTAGCGGACTGATGATTGACAAGAAAACCATTTCCGGCGAAATAGGCACAGGTGAGTATAAGGTGCATGTAGAAGGAAACAGCAGTTTAATTGTGAAGGAATATTGAAAAAAGTAATTTTTATTATATAATAATGAATATAATGTATCTGGCGCGTTGACAACATTCAAATTATGGTTTTACAATTGCAGTATAGTTTTAATTTCTTACATTACGGGTTTAATTTAAAGGCGGTGGAATTGATGGGTAGTGGCGTACAGCATGCATTGGAACAATTAAAGACTACCGGTGTCCGTATTACACCCCAGCGTCATGCTATTTTGACGTATCTGATGGAGGCATTGAATCATCCTACGGCAGACGATATTTATCGTGCGCTGGAGCCGCAGTTTCCAAGTATGAGCGTGGCGACAGTATACAACAATCTGAAGATGTTCATGGAAGCCGGAATGGTGCGTGAATTGACCTACGGTGATAACTCCAGCCGTTTTGATGCTAATGTATCCGATCATTATCATGTCATCTGCCAGGAATGCGGTAAAATCGAAGACTTCAGCTATCCGTCGCTTCATGAGGTAGAGCATGCGGCAGAGCTCGCAACAGGTTTCAAGGTTCACGGATTGCGTATGGAAATGTACGGAGTCTGCAAATGCTGCAGTGAAAACAAGCATTAAGCAGTAAAGGAATTTAAGTGAAGAGCGAGAATTTATAACGTGTGGGATCCGGCAACGGGTATCACGCGTTTTTTGTTATACCGGAGTGTAGAGGCCATTTAATGCCTGTCCTTCCAGCAGATTTGCGCAACCAATGCATTGAACATAGCGTATACTTAAGACTAGAAAACTGCACTTAAATCTATTGATAGTTTTGGAGGATATATTTTGGAGAGCAGAATGAGACAAGGACGTACCCGCAAGCGTGGAAGCCGTTTTAGCCTTTTCGCAGTACTTGTTATTATCGCCGCAGCCGCCTATTGGATCGCTTTCTATGTATTGCCTAACCGTGAGCATACCGAGCCGGACTGGGAAGGCATGAAGCAGCCGGTTTTTGTAAAAGGCCAGTTAACAGGATACTCTGCCAGCGGTACCGGTGACGGTTTACTTTTGCCGCTCCCTTTGCTGCAGGATTATGTTGATCCGGCTATCCGTTATGAAGAAGCTACCAAGTCCGTTATTCTTTCTACAGATAATGATTTGCTATATATGCAGGAGGATTCAACATCGGCCAGCCTGAACAATGAGCCGGTCCAGCTCCGGCTTGCTCCTGAAGAGAAGGATGGAGTGACCTATCTTCCGGCCGATGCTCTTGAAGATCTGTACGGGCTGGAGGTGGAGGAGGACAGCGTCACTGGTGCTGTTCTGCTGATGACTGCCGGAGAGAGCGTGCCGACCGGCATGGTTAAAGGGGAGACAGGCGGCCGTACGAAGGCATTGCGCAATGAGCCGACTATTCATGCGCCAATTATTGCGGACATGCCTCCCGGTACAATGGTACGGATCTGGAATACAGAGAACGAGAATGAGGAATGGCTGTATGTACAGATGGATAGCGGCTATACCGGATATATAAAGACTGCCGATATTACCGCTGACGGAGAAAAGACAGTGGAGCAGAAGGAGTATGTGCCTACGCGTGCAGAACGCAGCTGGAAAGGGAAGGCTGTGAACCTGTTCTGGGAGGCTGTCTATGAGCGAAAGCCTAATCCGGCTAATTTTGGAGAGCTGCCCGGGGTGAACGTGGTCAGTCCAACCTGGTTCAGTATTGTGGATGTTGAAGGTAATGTACGCAGTAAGGCCGATAGTGCCTATGTGGAGTGGGCTCATAAGCAAGGCATGGAGGTATGGGGATTGCTCAGTAACAGCTTTGACGCGGATCTGACCACTGAAGCGTTATCGAGCTATGAAAAGCGGATGAATACAATTGTTCAAATGCTGGAATATGCTGATTTATATGATCTTGACGGAATTAATATTGATTTTGAGAATGTGTACACCAAGGACGGGGAGAATGTCACGCAGTTTATGCGGGAGCTAAAACCGATGGCTCAGGCCAAAAATCTGATTACTTCTATAGATGTTACCCCGAAATCGAATAGTGAAATGTGGTCACTGTTCCTGGACCGGAGAGCGCTTGGCTCAGCAGCGGACTTTTTAATTGTTATGGCGTATGACGAGCATTGGGCGTCCAGCCCCACAGCAGGCTCGGTAGCCTCATTGTCTTGGGTTGAAAACTCGATAAGCCGGATTATTGAGGAGGACGATGTGCCGGCCGAGAAGCTGATTCTCGGTGTTCCGCTCTACACCCGCATCTGGACTGAGACGATGGAGAACGGGGAGAAGAAGGTAAGCTCCAAAGCGGTCGGCATGAAGACGGTTCAGGAGCTTTTGGCGGAAAAGAAACTGACCCCGTCTTTCGATAACGAGGCAGGTCAGAATTATGTGGAATACAAAGTAGACGGTGTGCTTAACAAAATATGGATTGAGGACAAGGTTTCCCTGAAATCACGGGTTGAGCTTGCCAAATCGTTCGGACTTGGCGGAGTGGCTTCCTGGACCCGCAGCTTCGGAACGCTGGAGGCTTGGCAGACACTTCAGGAAATAAGTAAGTAGACGATCCGGTATATAGAAGAAAGGTGCCCCGTTTGGGGCACCTTTCTTTGTTTACATCAATTTTTCAGTGATTTTTCAGTGGGGGAGTGGATAATAAGAAGAGAATTGCACGCCGGGCATTCTAGGGATGCTGAAGCTTTTGACTTTCAAGCTGCTCGGAAGTCAGGGTTGCTTGTGCAGGATCCAGGGTAAGCAGGGTGTGGCAGAACATGCAACGGTCGGTTTTACCGAGCATTTTGGTAAGCTTCCCGCATTCCGGACACTCCAGCTGGACAGCGCTTGTAGACAGCATGCCTGCCCAAAAATAGATGGCCAGACTGGCTGTCATCGAGATCAGTCCGATAACGAGTCCGATAGCGGCAGCTATTTTCCCTGCGGATCCCCAGAATACAATGCCTGCCGTTCCGGCAATCATCAGGCCCATGCCAACCATGGTGAGCAGCAGTCCCCAAGTGCGAAAAGCATTGATTTTAGCCGACTTCATCTTCATATCGCTTAGCTCCTAACTAAAATATAGTTGGGACTTCCGGAAGGAACTGACATGACTATGTAGAATATTATTATTTATAAGAATTATAACTGACGTGACGCAAAATCGCCAAATTTGATGGAGGGAAGCATGGAACTATCCAATTTGACCTTATTGAGTGGAGAAACGTTTGACGAGACTGTCCTGGGCGCTATAGCACTGCGGCAACAGGGTAATGCTTCGTTTGAGAGCGCTCTGCTTCACGATTTTGATATGGTGGTACTGATGCTGCACGAGGAGCAGGAAAAGGAACGGGTTCTGACTCACACCGTTGCAGGTGAGCGGCGGACGCAGACAGTGCATGTAGGTTTGCCTGCACTTGAACGGGCTGTATTGGCAGGGGATAATAACGAACTGCTTACCAGTCTGGTAGCCGGCGAGGTTATCTGGGACCCTAAGGGGATTCTGGGGGAGATGCGGCGTGAAATAGTCCGGTTCCAGGGACCGCTTAAAGAGCGGGTATTGTTTATGGAATTTGCCCGTTTCCTGCACATGTATGTAAAATCCAAGCGCTACCTTGAAGCCGACTGCACGATGGATGCATATAATTGTGTACTTATTGCCTTATATCACTGGGCACGGATTGAGGTCAGCGAGGCGGGATTCTTTCCAAGTCCGGCAGTGTGGGAGCAGGTGAAAAGTCTGAATACCCCGGTACACAAGCTGTATGAGGAGCTGACAGTGAGCACCGAAACGCTTGATCAGAGAGTTGAGCTTATTCTGCTCGCCTGTGAGTTTGCTCTTATGTCCAAAATGTCTGACTGCTGCAGCCTGCTGCTGGATATTCTGGGAAGCCGCAAAGAGTCCTGGAGCATTAAAGAATTATTACAGCATTCCGGTCTAAGTCCGCTTGGTGCTGAATTGCCGCTTGTACTGCGCAAGCTGGTGTCCCGTTCACAGATTAGAGAGATAACGGCCTGGGCCGATGATGCTGCTGAAGGCCGCGCGGTCCGCTACACACTATAGATACAAAAAGATCACCGGTATGCATGCTGTGAAGCTGAATAGGTCAAGCTAAGGAGAGGAAATGTACTCTCTTTTTTTGTTGGTTTTTAGGTGTGGAAGTTGAACAACGATACCAATAAATAAATTGAAAATTAAACTGTTGACTCGGTTGTTAATTCTATGTTAAATTATAACTCGTCCCTCCGACACACTTGAAAGCTGAGAAGCAGAAGGTGATCAACGGAAAAAAGAAATCAAAAAAAGATGTTGACAAAAACGAGGGAAGCATGATATATTATAAAGGTCGCTGCTGACGAGATAATCGAAAGCGACGGCGAGCTTGATCTTTGAAAACTGAACAACGAGTGAGTATCTGGAGATCACTTCGGTGAGATCCAAAAGTAGAGAATGTAAATTCTCGTCAGATGTTTCAAAATGAGCAATCGCTCTTTCTAAATACCAATTTGGAGAGTTTGATCCTGGCTCAGGACGAACGCTGGCGGCGTGCCTAATACATGCAAGTCGAGCGGAACTTATCCTTCGGGGTAAGCTTAGCGGCGGACGGGTGAGTAACACGTAGGCAACCTGCCCCTTAACCTGGGATAACTACCGGAAACGGTAGCTAATACCGGATAATTTCTTTTTTCTCCTGAAGAGAGAATGAAAGGCGGAGCAATCTGTCATTAAGGGATGGGCCTGCGGCGCATTAGCTAGTTGGTGGGGTAACGGCTCACCAAGGCGACGATGCGTAGCCGACCTGAGAGGGTGAACGGCCACACTGGGACTGAGACACGGCCCAGACTCCTACGGGAGGCAGCAGTAGGGAATCTTCCGCAATGGGCGAAAGCCTGACGGAGCAACGCCGCGTGAGTGATGAAGGTTTTCGGATCGTAAAGCTCTGTTGCCAGGGAAGAACGTCCGGTAGAGTAACTGCTACCGGAGTGACGGTACCTGAGAAGAAAGCCCCGGCTAACTACGTGCCAGCAGCCGCGGTAATACGTAGGGGGCAAGCGTTGTCCGGAATTATTGGGCGTAAAGCGCGCGCAGGCGGCTATTTAAGTCTGGTGTTTAAACCTTGGGCTCAACCTGAGGTCGCACTGGAAACTGGGTGGCTTGAGTACAGAAGAGGAAAGTGGAATTCCACGTGTAGCGGTGAAATGCGTAGAGATGTGGAGGAACACCAGTGGCGAAGGCGACTTTCTGGGCTGTAACTGACGCTGAGGCGCGAAAGCGTGGGGAGCAAACAGGATTAGATACCCTGGTAGTCCACGCCGTAAACGATGAGTGCTAGGTGTTAGGGGTTTCGATACCCTTGGTGCCGAAGTTAACACAGTAAGCACTCCGCCTGGGGAGTACGGTCGCAAGACTGAAACTCAAAGGAATTGACGGGGACCCGCACAAGCAGTGGAGTATGTGGTTTAATTCGAAGCAACGCGAAGAACCTTACCAGGTCTTGACATCCCGGTGTAAGCATTAGAGATAGTGCCCCTCTTCGGAGCATCGGAGACAGGTGGTGCATGGTTGTCGTCAGCTCGTGTCGTGAGATGTTGGGTTAAGTCCCGCAACGAGCGCAACCCTTGACTTTAGTTGCCAGCAGGTTAAGCTGGGCACTCTAGAGTGACTGCCGGTGACAAACCGGAGGAAGGTGGGGATGACGTCAAATCATCATGCCCCTTATGACCTGGGCTACACACGTACTACAATGGCCAGTACAACGGGAAGCGAAGCCGCGAGGTGGAGCCAATCCCAGCAAAGCTGGTCTCAGTTCGGATTGCAGGCTGCAACTCGCCTGCATGAAGTCGGAATTGCTAGTAATCGCGGATCAGCATGCCGCGGTGAATACGTTCCCGGGTCTTGTACACACCGCCCGTCACACCACGAGAGTTTACAACACCCGAAGTCGGTGGGGTAACCCGCAAGGGAGCCAGCCGCCGAAGGTGGGGTAGATGATTGGGGTGAAGTCGTAACAAGGTAGCCGTATCGGAAGGTGCGGCTGGATCACCTCCTTTCTATGGAGAATCGTTCTCTGCAATGGGGACATTCAAATTTAAAATCTAACCGGTCGGTTAGTTACTCACTCGTTGGTCAGTTTTGAGAGTTTAAGCTCTCAAGTAAGTACCTTGATCCTTGAAAACTGGATACCGAAACGAATTTGCGTTTTAGAACATCTTTTAGCTGAAACTTGTGTAAGCAAGTTGAAATAGTTATTAGTTGATACGAATTTTTCTGTGAAGGAAATGAAGATCTTGAATTTATTCAATGGTCCGATATTTCTCCTCCGGAGAAAATCGAGGTTAAGCTAATAAGAGCACACGGAGGATGCCTAGGCGCCAGGAGCCGACGAAGGACGTGGCGAACAACGAAACTGCCTCGGGGAGCTGTAAGCAAGCTTTGATCCGGGGGTGTCCGAATGGGGAAACCCAGCTGTGGTAATTCGCAGTTACTCGTATCTGAATACATAGGATGCGTAGAGGCAGACCAGGGGAACTGAAACATCTAAGTACCCTGAGGAAGAGAAAACAATAGTGATTCCGTCAGTAGCGGCGAGCGAACGCGGAACAGCCTAAACCAGGGGGCTTGCCTCCTGGGGTTGTGGGACGTCTCACATGGAGTTACAAAGGAATATGGTAGGCGAAGAGGTCTGGAAAGGCCCGCGATAGAGGTAAAAGCCCTGTAGCCGAAATGATATTCTCTCCGAGACGGATCCCGAGTAGTGCGGGGCACGTGAAACCCCGTATGAATCCGGCAGGACCATCTGTCAAGGCTAAATACTACCTGGCGACCGATAGTGAAACAGTACCGTGAGGGAAAGGTGAAAAGCACCCCGGAAGGGGAGTGAAATAGAACCTGAAACCGTGTGCTTACAAAAAGTCAGAGCCCTATTAATGGGTGATGGCGTGCCTTTTGTAGAATGAACCGGCGAGTTACGTTTAACATGCAAGGTTAAGGTGAGAAGCCGGAGCCGCAGCGAAAGCGAGTCTGAATAGGGCGATTTAGTATGTGGACGTAGACCCGAAACCGTGTGATCTACCCCTGTCCAGGGTGAAGGTGCGGTAACACGCACTGGAGGCCCGAACCCACGTACGTTGAAAAGTGCGGGGATGAGGTGGGGGTAGCGGAGAAATTCCAATCGAACTCGGAGATAGCTGGTTCTCCCCGAAATAGCTTTAGGGCTAGCCTCGGTGAATGGAGTGATGGAGGTAGAGCACTGATTGGGTGCGGGGCCCGCAAGGGTTACCAAGCTCAGTCAAACTCCGAATGCCATTAACTTCTTGCCGGGAGTCAGACAGTGAGTGCTAAGATCCATTGTCAAAAGGGAAACAGCCCAGACCATCAGCTAAGGTCCCCAAGTGTGTGTTAAGTGGGAAAGGATGTGGAGTTGCACAGACAACCAGGATGTTGGCTTAGAAGCAGCCACCATTTAAAGAGTGCGTAATAGCTCACTGGTCGAGTGACTCTGCGCCGAAAATGTAACGGGGCTAAACACACCACCGAAGCTATGGCTAGATGCTTTGCATCTGGGGTAGGGGAGCGTTGTATGTAGGTTGAAGGTGTACCGTAAGGAGCGCTGGACAGCATACAAGTGAGAATGCCGGTATGAGTAACGAAAAGATCAGTGAGAATCTGATCCGCCGAAAGCCCAAGGTTTCCTGAGGAAGGCTCGTCCGCTCAGGGTAAGTCGGGACCTAAGGCGAGGCCGATAGGCGTAGTCGAAGGACAACAGTTTGAAATTACTGTACCACCGTAATCCGCTATGAGCGATGGGGTGACGCAGGAGGGTAGTGACGCGGACTGATGGATGTCCGTCTAAGCAGTGAGGCTGGTGTGTAGGCAAATCCGCACACTGTTAAGGCCAGGCTGTGATGGGGAGCGAAAATTGTAGTAGCGAAGGTCATGATCTCACACTGCCAAGAAAAGCCTCTAGCCAGGAGAAGGTGCCCGTACCGCAAACCGACACAGGTAGGCGAGAAGAGAATTCTAAGGCGCGCGGAAGAACTCTCGTTAAGGAACTCGGCAAAATGACCCCGTAACTTCGGGAGAAGGGGTGCCTCGGTAGGGTGAATAGCCCGAGGGGGCCGCAGTGAAAAGGCCCAAGCGACTGTTTAGCAAAAACACAGGTCTGTGCGAAGCCGCAAGGCGAAGTATACGGGCTGACGCCTGCCCGGTGCTGGAAGGTTAAGGGGAGTGGTTAGGGGTAACCCGAAGCTATGAACCGAAGCCCCAGTAAACGGCGGCCGTAACTATAACGGTCCTAAGGTAGCGAAATTCCTTGTCAGGTAAATTCTGACCCGCACGAATGGCGTAACGACTTGGGCGCTGTCTCAACGAGAGATCCGGTGAAATTTTAATACCTGTGAAGATGCAGGTTACCCGCGACAAGACGGAAAGACCCCATGGAGCTTTACTGCAGCTTGATATTGAATTTGGGTACGATCTGTACAGGATAGGTGGGAGCCGTAGAAACAGGAGCGCAAGCTTCTGTGGAGGCGCCGTTGGGATACCACCCTGATCGTATCTAGGTTCTAACCTGGTGCCCTTAACGGGTACGGGGACCGTGTCAGGCGGGCAGTTTGACTGGGGCGGTCGCCTCCTAAAGAGTAACGGAGGCGTTCAAAGGTTCCCTCAGAATGGTTGGAAATCATTCGAAGAGTGCAAAGGCATAAGGGAGCTTGACTGCGAGACCAACAAGTCGAGCAGGGACGAAAGTCGGACTTAGTGATCCGGTGGTACCGCATGGAAGGGCCATCGCTCAACGGATAAAAGCTACCCTGGGGATAACAGGCTTATCTCCCCCAAGAGTCCACATCGACGGGGAGGTTTGGCACCTCGATGTCGGCTCATCGCATCCTGGGGCTGAAGTAGGTCCCAAGGGTTGGGCTGTTCGCCCATTAAAGCGGTACGCGAGCTGGGTTCAGAACGTCGTGAGACAGTTCGGTCCCTATCTGTCGTGGGCGCAGGAAATTTGAGAGGAGCTGTCCTTAGTACGAGAGGACCGGGATGGACGTACCGCTGGTGCACCAGTTGTTCCGCCAGGAGCATGGCTGGGTAGCTACGTACGGACGGGATAAGCGCTGAAAGCATCTAAGCGTGAAGCCCCCCTCAAGATGAGATTTCCCAATTAGTAAGACCCCTTGGAGACGACGAGGTAGATAGGTTGGAGGTGGAAGTGCAGCAATGCATGGAGCTGACCAATACTAATCGGTCGAGGGCTTATCCAACATTAATTCGCAGATTCGTTTCGGATTCAGTTTTCAGGTGATCAAGCCTGTATATATTCCCTGATAGCTCAGTTGGTAGAGCACTCGACTGTTAATCGAGTTGTCACAGGTTCGAGTCCTGTTCGGGGAGCCATATGGAGAGGTGTCCGAGTTTGGCCGAAGGAGCACGATTGGAAATCGTGTAGGCGCCACAAGCGTCTCGAGGGTTCGAATCCCTCTCTCTCCGTTCCTTATGGATATCATTAGTATGGCCCGTTGGTCAAGGGGTTAAGACACCTCCCTTTCACGGAGGTAACAGGGGTTCGAATCCCCTACGGGTCACCAATATTTCTTTAAAAGCTTGACTTTTTAATTGAGAAATGATATGATATAAAAGTTGCTGGTTTTGATGGAGGCTTAGCTCAGCTGGGAGAGCATCTGCCTTACAAGCAGAGGGTCGGGGGTTCGATCCCCTCAGCCTCCACCATATATATTTTTTACTGACGCGGGGTGGAGCAGCCCGGTAGCTCGTCGGGCTCATAACCCGAAGGCCGCAGGTTCAAATCCTGCCCCCGCAATTATTTGGAACCGTGGTGTAGTTGGCCTAACATGCCTGCCTGTCACGCAGGAGATCGCGGGTTCGAATCCCGTCGGTTCCGCCATTTGTATCACAACTTTATATGGCTCGGTAGCTCAGTCGGTAGAGCAAAGGACTGAAAATCCTTGTGTCGGGGGTTCGATTCCCTCCCGCGCCACCATGATTGTTACAATAGAATATGCCGGTGTAGCTCAATTGGTAGAGCAACTGACTTGTAATCAGTAGGTTGGGGGTTCAAGTCCTCTCGCCGGCACCATCTGTGGAGGCTTAGCGAAGTGGCCAAACGCATCAGACTGTAAATCTGCTCACGTACGTGTTCGGTGGTTCGAATCCATCAGCCTCCACCATCTTTAGGGGCATAGTTTAAAGGTAGAACAACGGTCTCCAAAACCGTTGGTGTGGGTTCAATTCCTGCTGCCCCTGCCAATGTAATACTTTAAAGCTTAATATGGCGGCCGTGGCGAAGGGGTTAACGCACCGGATTGTGGTTCCGGCATTCGTGGGTTCGAGACCCATCGGCCGCCCCATTAATTTTGAAGTGTGAAATTGTAATAATAGCTTAATATGGCGACTGTGGCGAAGGGGTTAACGCACCGGATTGTGGTTCCGGCATTCGTGGGTTCGAGACCCATCAGTCGCCCTTTTATTACTACAATGAAGATTGAAATGAATATTGGGGATTAGCCAAGCGGTAAGGCAACGGACTTTGACTCCGTCATGCATAGGTTCAAATCCTATATCCCCAGCCATTTATGCGGACGTGGCTCAGCGGTAGAGCATCGCCTTGCCAAGGCGAGGGTCGCGGGTTCGATTCCCGTCGTCCGCTCCATTTTATGGCGCCATAGCCAAGTGGTAAGGCAAAGCTCTGCAAAAGCTTTATCCCCAGTTCGAGTCTGGGTGGCGCCTCCATTGATTTTGGAATAATAAGCTTGAATACGCCGGCGTGGCGGAATGGCAGACGCGCTCGACTCAAAATCGAGTGGGAAACCGTGGAGGTTCGAGTCCTCTCGCCGGTATAGCTAAAGGGTCCCTTAGAGATAATCTCTAAGGGACCCTTTTTTTATTACTGACTAACTCATTTTCGTTAAGTGATACAGTTATTCTTCTAACTTCATCAGCAGCTGATGAATACGTAGAGACATTCCCGCAGGTTCTTCTTCCATGCCGCGTACGATCCAGTCCTCAATAACCCCGACTACCCCTGACGCAATAAACAAACTTTCAGTTTCTTCATTTAATGATGATTTAATACGATCTCTGTTATCCTCAAGCATTTCCTGTAAGATCTTCTTTTTAAAAAACTGCTTAAATTTTTCGGAGGTTAATAATGTGTCTTCCGGATTAGTAAGCACGTTAAATAATGTCCTGTTTCGATATATGTAGTCTGTAAGTTTATTAATAAATTGCATAATATCATGATGATTCTTAATTGGAAAGGAATCATCATAGAACTGATTTAACTGATCAAACATCTCAGCTTCAATTTCATTATATAAATCGTAGATGTCCTGATAATGCAAATAAAAAGTACTTCTGCCGATGTCAGCAAGCTCCGAGATTTCCAAAACGGTTATTTTAGAAATAGCCTTAGTATTTAATAATGTCAGAAAAGCTTGTTTTATCGATGCTTTAGTTTTAATAGATCGTCTATCTCCCACAATTAACCCCATTTCTGTACAATTAGGCTTCGCCTGTTCATTAATAAACAAATAAAATGAATTGACTATACTATTTTATACATCTGCTGATTACAATAAGAAAAATCAAAGGAATATAAGAGGTGATTCACGTGAAGTCATTTCGCTTGGCCAAAAAGGATGAATTACAAGAAGTTGCTGCCTTGTTAACTGATTCATTTTTAGAATATCCGTTGTTTCCGCTAATTTTGACCCAGGATAAGGACTATAAAAAAAACTTGTATAGACTTAATTATACTAATACAAAATCATATTATCAGCAAAGTGCGTGCTTTGTAGGGATTCTAGACGGAAAAATTGTTTCTGCTGTTCTGCTGAAAAAAAGCGGGGCAAAGGGACCGGGCTTTGTTCAATATCTGTTAAACGGCGGATTAGCACTGGCTGCTCAGCTTGGCATAAAGCGAATTCTTCATATTCTGGGGACACTGGATAAAATGAAGGAGGCTTGTGATCGTTACGGGAAGGAGAGCTGGTACATTGATTCCTTTGCGGTGGCGAAGGGTTTTCAAGGAAAAAGCCTGGGGAGCACCTTGTTTAATAATTTTCTATTCCCTTACATCAGTGAACGTGGGGGCGGCCGGATCACACTGGTTACCCACACGGAGCTGAACAAAAGGTTTTATTGTAAAAATGGTTTTAAGGTTTTTAACGAATTCGGTATTGGGCCGAAGGGGAATTCAATACCGAATTATAGCTTCGAGCTGAATATTAACCCTGTTTAATACTCATGAAATTATGATTTTATCTGATTTGCTTATAGGTATTCCAGCTTACAGCAAGATGTCCGATGGCAAAAACTACAGCAGCTGCAGCAAAGAGAAGAGAGTCTATCCATACGGCAAGCAGACTAAAGTAAAGAACCGGGAACATGGCCATAGGTAAAGAGAGCGGTCCTAATGGTTTGAATAACATGCTGAATGTTCTGCCGGACCGGTAGTAGCGCAGCCAGCACATATAGTAGAAGATTAAACAGATTAACATTAACCACCCTAAAGAAGATACGGGCTGTACAGCGATCTTCTGGCCGAACAGGATGGGCAAAGTAAAGCAGGCAATCTGACCAGCCCGTTCCAGCGCATTAAAGATTACAGGCGGAGCTGTGAGTGATGGCGGGACATTGCGCGGAGCGAAGAAGATGAACAGCAGATTCGGCAGCAAAATTAAAAGAGGCAGAATAAAACCTATGAAATGCAGTCCCATTGTCAGGCTCCGTTCTACTTTAAAATATTGACTTAAAAATAGCGCAAAGGGCTGCAGACTGTCAAAGCATTCTGTCACTGCTGTTAAAATAAGCAAAGCAAAGAAAGAGTACTCCACCTGCCGAAGGGACTGGTAAGAGTACTCTTCTCTATTTATCGTGGGCGGCTGTGCAGGCTTGTCAGCTGCTTAAGGCAGCTTGTTGCCGGCAGCGCGGTAAATTTCATACCATTCCTGACGGGTCAGGGTAATGTCAGAAGCTTTGGCAATATCAAGCAGGCGCTGAGTGTTGGTTGTACCGACAATCGGCTGCATACCGGCAGGGTGTCTTAACAGCCAGGCGATGGCGATAGCCGTGTCAGCGACCTCTTTTTCAGCTGCGAGACGGTTAATTACTTCATTCAGCACAGGGAACTTGTCATTACCCAGGAATACCCCTTCAAAGAAACCGTACTGGAACGGGGACCAAGGCTGGATTGTCATGTCGTGCAGACGGCTGTACTCCAGAATGCCTCCATCATGCACTACGGATGCAGCATTGGTCATATTCACATTGAAGCCGGCATCAATCATTCCGGAGACCATGATGCTAAGCTGCAGCTGGTTGAAGAGCAAAGGCTGCTTTACATTCTTTTTGAGCAGCTCGATTTGCAGCGGGTTCAGGTTGCTGACGCCGAAGTGTTTGACCATACCCTTTTGCTCGAGATAATCAAAGGCTTCAGCTACCTCCTCAGGCTCCATCAGAGTGTCCGGGCGGTGCAGCAGCAATACATCTACATAATCAGTTTTTAGGCGCTTCAGGCTGTTCTCGACCGATTGTACAATGTGCTCTTTGGAAAAGTCGAAGAACCCGTCACGGATTCCGCATTTGGTCTGAACCAGCAGTTTGTCGCGCATACCGGGGCTTGCTGCTACAACCTCTCCGAATACTTCTTCAGCTTTACCTCCGGCGTATATATCTGCATGGTCAAAAAAGTCAATTCCCGCCTCTAGGGCACTGTGAATATGCACATCCGCCTCTTTCGGGGAAAGCTCGGCAATCCGCATACATCCAAGTGAAATTTGTGCTACCTCAAGCTGGCTGCTGCCTGCTTTAATTTTTTTTACCACTTTGCGTTCACTCCTCGTTTGTAAGGTTCCTGGTTTAGTGTAGACCTTAGAGTTAAGTGTAAGTCAACAGGTTTTTGAAGCGCTTTTAATTGTACTTAAATGGTGTTACTTTAGAGATGGGCCGTAGCCATACGGCAGAAGGGAGCTGCAATCATGGGATATAGCATCAAAACCATATCACAAAAAAGCGGACTGAGCCAATATACGCTGCGTTACTACGAAAGAGAGGGTGTACTGCCTGAGGTAGCCCGGGACGAGCACGGAAACCGTTGCTTCCACGATGAGGATCTGGAGCTAATTTCGTTAATTTGCTGTCTGAAGGATACCGGTATGCCGATTGCCGACATTAAGCAGTTTATCTCGCTCTCCAAAGAGGGGCATAGCTCACTCTCTGAGCAGCGGAGGCTGCTGCAGGAGCATAAGGTGCATATTGATGAGAAGATAAAATTTTTTCAGACGTTTGCGGAAAAGGTGGAGCATAAGATTGCTTATTTTGCTTCGCTGGAGGAGCGGGCAGAGACGGAAAATAATGAAGCATAGAAGTGATGAATGTCGCTGATATTCTTATGGATATAATGGAAAACGCCTGTTTTGTTAGGTAATATAACATAAAAATCGGCTTTTTAATGACGAACTGCTGATGTGTCTTGACGATATTCCCTCTGATGATATGATTAGGGTAATTAAGAAAGCAAATTCAAAACCATCACGTTACTAAACATAACATTTTATCGAATAACTTTCTTGGATGGACTAACAGAATAAGCTCTTGTATAAGCTCATTAATCCGGTTTGAGCGTTTCGACCAGGCGACCGTAAATTGCCCCAGGCTACAAGAGGTGCAGGAAAGAATTATTGTTCTATGTGCGGCTATTGTGGCTGCGTGTGAATGGTGTCTGCCCTGTGCCTTTTGTAACCTGGGGTTTATTTGTCGTGCGCGGAACTGAATCTAAATTCAAAAGAAGAGGTGCGTATTCATGAGTTATGATCTGATCATTAAAAATGCGAGCATTCCGCAAGGCGACAGACAGGTACTGACAGACATTCTGGTGAACAATGGTGTGATTGTGGGCTTTGCGAAGGATTTTGAGGGGGATGCGGCCGAGATTATTGATGCCGGCGGGAAGCTGGTGCTGCCGGGCGTTATTGATTCACATACGCATTTTAATGATCCGGGGTTTACGCACCGTGAGGATTTTGTGACCGGAACAAGCAGTGCCGCGGCCGGCGGGGTAACGATGATTGTAGATATGCCTTGCTGCAGTGTGCCGTCGGTCCGTTCTGCGGATAACCTGTTCAACAAGCTGAATGCACTGGAAGGCAAAGGAATTGTCGATTATGCGATGTGGGGCGGCATTACTGGTGAGGACGTACGCAACAATGTGCTGCCTGAGATTATCAGTGAGCAGATTGCGAATGGAGTAGTTGCTTTTAAAGTATATATGACGCCGTCCGTGCCGAGTTACCCGCGTGTGACCGATCCGGAGATGCTGGAGGCATTTGCTGCTGTATCTCCTACCGGGCTGCCAATTGGTATCCATGCTGAAAACTTTGCCATCTGTGATTATTTTACTAACAAGCTGAAGGGTGAAGGACGTATGGATTACCCGGCTTGGGCAGAAGCACGTATGGCGCTCGCTGAGAAAGCCGCAATCCAGCTGGGGATTAGCTTTGCTGAAGAGACAGGTGCCAGGCTGCATATCGTGCATATGAGTACGGGGGCCGGTAACGAGCTGATCCGTGAAGCCAAGCTGAAGGGAACCAAGGTGACGGCGGAATCCTGTCCGCACTACCTGACACTGAATGCGGTAGATGCGATGACCGAGTTCGGTACGTTCGCCAAGATCGCGCCGCCGCTGCGTACTGCAAAGGATAATGAAGTGCTGTGGCAGGGCCTGACAGACGGAACAATTGACTTCATGGCTACTGACCATGCCCCGTATGAAATTGCCACTGAGAAGGATGCGCCGGGGATGGATGTCTGGACTTCTTTTCCGGGAATCCCGGGGGTAGAGACACTGGTGCCGATTATGATCAGCGAAGGCTACAACAAAGGCAGACTGAGCCTCTCCCGGCTGGTAGAGCTGCTCTGCACAAATCCGGCAATCCACTACGGACTATATCCGAAAAAAGGGGCGCTGGAGATCGGTACTGACGCTGACTTCACCATTGTGGATCTGGAGAAAGAATGGACGCTGGATAAGGATCAGATGCACTGTAAGCCGAAATATACGCCGTTCCATGGTATGAAGCTTAAAGGCAAGGTGGATAAAACGATTGTGCGCGGTACGCTGGTCTACGATGATGCGCTGGGTGTTGTCGGCAAGCCGGGCCACGGTGAATATGTGAAGCGCCAGACGATCAGCGAGCTTCCGCGCCTGCTGAAATACTAAACCGAAGGGAACGTGATTAATATGGGAAAACACGCAATTGTAGTCATAGATATGCTAAATGATTTTATTCATCCGGACGGAGCACTGACTTGTCCAAACGGGGCAGGGATTGTACCAGCACTGCAGGACCTGATAGCATTCAGCCATGAAAATGAGATCCAGGTGATCTTTGTACAGGAAGCACACCGCAAAAACGATGCTGACTTCCGGGTCCGGCCGGTTCACGCTATTAAAGGCAGCTGGGGATCGGATTTCATTGCTGAGCTTACACCTGATGAGTCAAAGGGAGATTATGTGGTGCAAAAGAGACGCCACAGCGCGTTCAGCTATACGGATATGGACCTGTTCCTGCGGGAAGAGGGGATCGACACGGTAGCTGTTACCGGGGTATGGACCAATGTCTGTGTCCGCTCGACGGCGTCGGATGCGATGTACCATACGTATAAAGTTGTCTGCATCAGCGACTGCTGCGCTTCCAAGGATGAGGAGATGCATCTCTCGGGGCTGCGCGACATCGGGATTTTTGGCGAAGTGGTAACGCTGGAGCAGTATAAAGAGAAGTATGCGGTGGTAAAGGGCTAAGCGGGTTAGCAGGTTTGCCGGGAAGCGGCTAGCCGCTGTCCTGTGCGATTGTTAGGCGGATGGGATTGACCGGGTCAGAGCCCACTGGCTGTACTGAGAATAAACGGCAGATTAAGTATGCTACTTGCGGGTGCTGCCATTAAGCAGCATATGAACTGCAAATAATGGCCTGTATAGTACACAACAAATAACAGCCCCTGTATCGCCGGGAATGCTTCCGGTATACAGGGGCTGTTGTCTGCGCTATTGCCAGGATCGGAGCTGAACGAGCTGCTTTTAGCAAATTAGGTGGAATTTCGCCACTTATTTCTTCGTCAAACAACGGATTTAGAGTAATAGTGGGAAAAAGTCCACTTAAATGTCCCTAATATGTCCCTAAAGGGGCATATGGACCGAATTAGGTGACGTTTGTCCACCTAATCATCGTAAATGTTGATAAATGCTGGGATTAGGTGGAGGAAATCAACCTAATTGTTGGAATGCTCTAAGGGACAATTACTTGTGGCATTATTACGCCTGTTATCGCGCGCGCACACTGCTCAAGAGAACCGCTGCCGGTACTGGCGCGGTGAAATCCCCTCCAGCTTCATGAAGCTGGAGCTGAAATAGGGCGCCTGGTTGAAGCCGACCTCCTCGGCGATCCGGGCAATCGGGAAGCTGGTCTGCATCAGCAGCAGCTTGCTCTGCTCGATCCGGTAGCGCAGCAGGTATTCCATCGGAGGACAGCCATACTCCTGGTTCATGCAGCGGGCAATGTAGACCGGATGGAAGTTGAGGCAGTCGCCCAGCATACCGGTTGTGATCTCCTCGCGGTAATGGGCGCGGAGGAAGGAGGCCGCCTGCTCAGCGCAGGCGGTGGACTGGGACGCGGACCGTTCGCGGTGCACGGAGGCGGAGAGCTGCTGCAGCACCTCCTGGAACAGCATCTGCTGCTTGAAGCGGACGGCATCCAGGTGGGCGTTGACTTTAAGGAGCTCGAGCTGGGCGAGCAGTTCCTCCATCCGGGCCGGCTGCAGCAGCGTCATATACTGCGACAGCCGGAGGCTGAAGGTACGTGCATTATACAAGTTGTAATGGGCAGACTCCTCGGTGGTATCCCGTTCACGGGGAGCTTCCGCATGACAGCTTACAGAGCACCACGGACCCGGGGTTTGAAAATGGAGCCAGTAGTAGGAGCCGTCCTCCCGGCAATCTGCGGTCCCGTAATGATGGCAGTCCGGGCGGAGAATCAGCGCCTCGCCGGCCTGCACTTCATACTTTCGGTCTTCTTCTCCGAGATAGAGGCAGCCCTCCCGGACGACCAGCAGATCAAAGACATTAATATTATGGCGGTTCACATGGCGGAAGCCCTGCGGAAAACGGGTAAGTCCGCTGATAATATAATGCGGCAGCGGCGGGCTGGAGAATTGAAGCAGACTCATGGCATCCTCCTGCAGATCAGGTTTAGAAATTGAAAGTTTAGGTTGGGAATTTGCTACATTTCCCGTAGTATATCACCTATAATTTACTCCTAGCAAGGTAATCTATAGGCAGGTTACAGTGATACTATCTAAGAGTGCAGCAGGATGAGGGGGAGTTCAATTAGTGAAACCCAACGTAAAACTAAAAACAGGAAATGTGGGGCTCTGGGTGCTGGCCTGGCCGATATTTATTGAGATTTTTCTGCAGACGCTGCTGGGAACCGTGGATACCATTATGGTCAGCCGCATTTCGGACGATGCGGTAGCGGTCGTCGGGATATCGAACCAGCTGTTCGGGGCGCTGACAACATTGTTCACCACCTTTGCCGGCGGGGCTGGCATTCTGATTGCCCAGCGGCTCGGTTCGGGACGGCAGGAGGATGCCCGTGTAATAGCAATAATGGGTGTTACTGCAAGTACGGTGCTGGGACTTATCGTCAGCATCATTATGTTTCTGTTCGCGGACCCTATCGGCGGAGCGCTGAATATATCCGGAGAGCTGATTCCGCTCGCCCATGTCTATCTGACCTATGTCGGCGGCGGATTATTCCTGATAGGTCTGACCGCTTCCCTGGGCTCGGCTATCCGCAATACGGGCAACACCAGGGGGCCGATGTATACGGGGGTAGCAGTCAATGTGATACACATTATTCTGAATTATATTTTTATCTTCGGCATGTTCGGACTGCCGCAGCTGGGACTTGGCGGAATCGCCATTTCCAATGTAATCAGCCGAGGGCTTGGCGCGATAGTCCTGCTCGTGATGTTCTGCGGCGCCTTTGAACGCAGAATCCGGCTGCGGGATTTCGCTACCTTCAAGCAGAAGCTGTTCGGGGAGATTGTGAAGATCAGCTGGCCGCTGGGCCTGAATTCCTCAGCCTGGGTAGTCTCACAGCTGGCTATTTACTCTTTTCTGGCTATGCTCGGGGCAAAAGAGCTGGCGGCACGCACCTATCTGAACACGCTGGAATCCTTCTGCTTTACGCTGGGTTATGCAGTAGCGATGGCAGGCCAGATCCGGATTGCTACTTTGTTCGGCGCACGTCAGCTGTCCGAGGTCTACCGCAGCGCGTTCAGGACACTGTATATCGGACTTGCGATTGTCAGCGCGAATGTTGTGCTGTTGTTCGCTTTTGGCAAAGCACTGCTTGGAATGTTTACGGTCGACGGGGAGATTATCTCCATCGGGGTGACGCTGCTGGCGCTGAATCTGCTGCTGCAGCCGTGCAAAATGCTCAACATGGCCATGGGCAACGCGCTTAACGCTATCGGCGATACCCGCTATACGATGACGATTTCCTTGATCTGCATGACTACTATAGGGATCGGCGGCTCATACCTGCTCGGCATCAGCTGGGGCTGGGGGCTGGTCGGCATTTACTGCTGCATGATCGCCGATGAAGCGGCGAGAGGGCTGCTGGTGCTGCGGCGCTGGCGCGGACGGAAGGTGCTGTATGCGGCAGAGTCGCAGGATGGAGGCCGGCAGGCTGTCCAGTGCAAGGCGGCAGAGGCTTCTTTTTAATAATTTAATATCGGATATTCACCCCGGTGCTTTCTTCTGCTTCAGTGCTACCGGGGCTTTTTGGCGTGCGGATATAGGCCGTTATCCTGTGATCCTTCACAAAAGTTGTAAAAGTTCACCCGCGGAACCGCAACATAATACAGGAATACCCTGAAGCGCTACTATCCGGTCGGACGGGGCTTTTCTATACTTGGGTCATATACAGGCATAGGAGAGTGAGGGCTTTGAGACAGCGCACACGCAAGACCGGAATACCGCTGGCGATAGAGCTTCCTTTAAAGGGAGGCGCTCCTGCAGCTTCACCGCCGGGGGCTGGCACCATAAAGAAGAAAAAGAAGGGTTTTCTGCACGAGCTGATTCATAACCGGGTTCTGTTCCTGATGCTGCTTCCGGCACTGCTGTTTTTCCTGATCAATTCGTATTTTCCGATGGTAGGCGTCTATTACGCATTCACCCAGTTTGACTTCAACGCCGGGCTGTTCGATGCACCGTTCGTCGGCTTCAAGAACTTCGAGTTCTTATGGAAATCCGGCACGCTGGTGAAGCTTACCCTGAATACAATCGGCTACAATCTGGCTTTTATCCTGCTCGGCAACGTTCTGGCTATTGTCTGTGCGATCCTGCTCAGCGAGCTGCGCGTTAAATGGTTCAAAAAGCTGACCCAGTCGATTATGTTCCTTCCATACTTTGTATCCTTCGTTATCCTGAGTGTTATTGTGTACAACGTATTCAATTATGATAGCGGTTTCCTGAATACGCTGCTGGCCAGATTCGGTGCGGGTCCGGTCGATGTGTACAATAAGCCGCTGGTGTGGATTTTCCTGATCATTCTTTTCTATCTATGGAAAAATCTCGGGTACAGCATGGTTATCTACCTGGCAGCCATTACCGGAATCAGTGACGAATACTATGAGGCGGCCAAAATCGACGGTGCGCATATTTTCCAGCGGATCTGGTATATCACGGTGCCGATGCTGAAATCTACCTTCGTTGTGCTGCTGCTGTTCTCGCTCGGCAGTATTATGAAGGGGCAGTTTGACCTCTTTTACCAGCTGATCGGCAATAACGGGGTGCTGTACAATACGACGGATATTCTGGACACGTATGTGTTCCGTTCACTTAAAGTAACGTTTGACATCGGGATGGCGACAGCAGCGGGCCTGTATCAATCCCTGTTCGGCTTCATTCTGATCATGACGGTCAATTATATTATCCGCAAAATTAACGATGACTACGCGCTGTTCTAGGAAGGGAGAAGGAGTATGCATATTAAAGACGATCATTATACAAGGCTGCTGCAGGGATTAGCGTACGCGGTCATTATCCTCGGCTCGCTGGCCTGCCTGATTCCGTTCCTGCTGATTATATCCGCCTCCCTGACAGCCAATGAGTCGATCATCAAGGATGGCTATCATCTGATCCCGGCGGAGTTTTCGCTGGAGGGCTACAAAACGGTGTTCACCTTCCCGGATGAGGTGCTGCGGGCTTACGGGGTTACGCTGTTTACGACGGTGACGGGTACGCTGACTGGGCTGTTTTTTATGACAATGGCCGGGTATGTGCTGGCCCGCAAGGATTTTAAATACCGTAATACGTTCTCCTTCTATATCTACTTTACGACGCTGTTCGGCGGGGGGCTCGTGCCCTGGTACATCATGATTACCAAATACCTGCATCTGACGGATTCTTACGGGGCGCTGATTTTTCCAGGGCTGATGACTCCGTTCCTGATTATTCTGATGAAAAACTTCATCCGTTCGGCGGTTCCCGAGGAGCTGTTCGAATCGGCCAAAATCGACGGGGCCGGCGATTTCCGGATTTACTGGCGCATTGTGCTCCAGCTGTCGATGCCCGGCATTGCCACGGTAGGCCTGTTCCTTGCGCTGGCGTACTGGAATGACTGGTTCTCCTCCTCACTGTTCATCAATGATCCGCATAAATATCAGCTGCAGTTCCATCTGTATAATGTGATCAACTCAGCGGCGTTTATCGCCAACATGGGGGCGGGCACCGGGGTCAGCCTGGGCAGTGACCTGCCGACGGAATCGACCAAGATGGCCATGGCCATTGTGGTCACCGGACCGATTCTGTTCCTGTACCCGTTCATTCAGCGGTATTTCGTAAAAGGCTTGACGATCGGGGCTGTAAAAGGTTAGAACCGAATAGTGGAGCATGCTATTAAAGGGTGCCTGTTGTCCGGCTGACATAGCATTAAGTTTTGTTCGAAGTGACTCAAGGATGTGTATGCTAAACAAAACCAGGCATATGCTTTCGAAGCGAGTTTTGTTCGAAGTGAGTCAAGGATGTGTATGCTAAACAAAACTTTTAGGAGGGTTCATGATGACAAAGAAAGCAGGCCGAAGATCTCTGGTTACGCTTACAACGGCAGCGCTTGCCTTATCGCTCCTTGCAGGCTGCGGAGGTAACAACAATGGCGGTAACAGTGCAAACGGGGCAAACAGCGGAGAAGGCGGCAACGCAGGTACTCCTGCGGCAACAGAAAGCGCCAGTACAGCAGCCCCGGCAGAGACCGGAATTGATACGTCGAAGAAAGTGGAGCTCCAGTTCTATATGCTTGGGGATGCGCCGAAGGATCTTCCGGTCATTCAAGATGAGATCAACAAAATGGCGCAGGAAGAGCTGAACGCCACCGTCAAATTCAACTACACCAGCTGGACGGACTGGGATCAGAAATATAAGCTGCTGCTCTCCTCCGGGCAGGCGATTGATCTGATTTTTACCGCGGACTGGACCCAATATCAGTCGTATGCAAAACGCGGCGCTTTCCTGGCGATAGACGACCTGCTGCCTAAGGCTGCCCCTGAGCTGCAAAAGTTCGTCCCGGAATCGATGTGGGAGGATGTAAAGGTTGACGGCAAAATTTACACGGTACCTGCGACTTATAAGGAGTATGTAACTAACGGCTTTGTGTACCGCGAGGATCTGCGCAAGAAATATGATCTGCCGGTGCCTAAGGATCTGGCCAGCTATGAGGCGTACATGGACGGCATTGTCGCGAACGAGCCGGATCTGATGCCAATGTCCCTGAACAGCGATATCGGCAATAATCTCCATTATATTTATACAGAGCTTAACAAAATGGTCGGTGCACTCCCTTACGGAATGGGCGTAAAATATGAATCCCCGACCACTGTCTATACCTACTGGGGCTCCGATGAGCAAAAAGAAGAGCTGAAAACGATGAAGCGCTGGGCGGACAAAGGCTTTATTCCTAAAAACGTGCTGAACATCAAGGACACAATGCAGGACCCGATTACTTCCGGCAAAGCGGCCAGCATGTTCGGGGATAACCCGACCCGCTATAATGACATGAAAATGAAGATCAGCACGACCCATCCCGAGTGGGAGCTGGCGTATTCCCCGTTTGGTCTGACCACCGGTTATGCTACGCCTGTGCATCCGATTCATAACGGCTTTGCGATTCCGAAGAGCAGCAAGAATCCGGAACGCGCACTGGCCTTCTATGAAAAGCTGGTACTCGACAAGCGCTACAACCTGCTGACTCAGTACGGTATTGAGGGCAAGAACTACACCGTCGAAAACGGCTATTACAAGCTGGTCGGCACCAGCACCAGCAACGGCTTCTCCCGCGAAGGAATGAACGGCTGGGCCTGGCGGAATCCGGAATATATGCTGTTTGACCAGGGCTTCGACGGGGTGAAGGCCATCTTTGATGAGCTGGATAAAATCCAGAAGCCGGATCTGTTCCTCGGCTTTGCGGAAGACTACTCCTCCTACCAGGCGGAAAAAGCGGCGCTTGAGCAGGTTGAGAAGCAGTACCTCTTCCCGCTGCAGGCCGGGCTTGTAGAGGATATCGACAAGGGCTTGGACACCTTCCTGCAGAAGGCTAAACAAGCCGGTCTGGAAAAGATCCAGGCGGAGTGGACGAAGCAGTGGAACGCTTATGTGGCGGAGAAAGGTATTAAATAACGGAGGATGCCCCGGAGGCCTTTGGCTTCTGGGGCTTTTTTTGCCGCGGGGGTGTGTGAGAGAGCTTGTAGGGGGCATTGTGGTGGTTACGCAACTCCAGGGAATGTTTGGACTTCCGGCCGCTGTTATATTTGGATTTCTTCATATAAACCGCTGGCTGCGGTAGAAATCCAAATATAAAGGCGGACGCTCCGCTCCTACAGTTCCAAACTTCCCTTCCGCTGCTCCTCACCTTAATGGTGGATACAAGCTCTCCATGACCGCAAGGCAGCACAGCCCGTCAGCCAGCGGCCTCCGGGGCAGGGGAGGGAGAGCAGCAGGAAAAGCCAGCCCCCGGTAGATACGGAGGCTGGCTTTAGGGATTAGAGCGGCATAAGAATAGGACAAGAGCAACATAAGGCAGCTCAACGACAGCTAAGTGCTATATAAATTGAACTTAAGAATTTATGTTAAGGAAAGAGTGGCGGAGGAGAATTTTGGAACTGGAGGAGCGGTAGCGACCGCCTAAAAGCTTTTCGTAGAAAAGCTAGCTCCGGAAGCATAAGCAGTCTGCGGATTTCAACCGTTAAAAACGGAATAAATCAAGAAATCTGCAGACAACAGCGGCTGGAAGTCCAAACATTCTCTGGAGTCACATGCAATCCCAAAATAGCAATAGTATTAGTTCAATTTATATAGAGTTACTTTTTGGACTGGCCCAGATCAGATGCACCATCCCCCGCCAGTGGCTCTCCAACTTGTTGATGGTGAGGCCGGATTCACGGACCAGGCCTAAGATGTCACGGGTATGATGGCAGCCGTAGATCCGGTAGAGCAGTGGGTTGAGCGCTCTGAGGCCCAGGGCAAGGGCCGGACTCTCGCTGATTCCATGCTCCATAAGCAGGATCTGCCCGCCGGGTCTGCACCAGCGGCTGAGGTGTTCCAGTACAGGGAGCGGACGGGCATAGCTGCAAAAGGATAAGGTGGACACGATGGTATCAAACGAATGATCAGGGAAGCTTAGCTCTTCTATGTCTGAGTGGATGAAGGTACTGTTAATCTGATACTGCTCCGCTGAACGCCTGGCCTTCGCGAGCATCGCCGCGCTGAAGTCTGCAGCAGTAAGCTGTATGCCCGGAGGATAGTACGGGAAATTGGCACCTGCGCCTACCGCCAGCTCAAGGACTGCACCCTTGGCATAGCCAATCAGCTGTCGGCGCCAGCGTGTCTGCCGGGCATCTTCTCTTTGGCTGTCGTACCGGGCAGCCTGCTTGTCGAAGATGCGGATCAGCTTCTGCTTTTCCACTTGCCGGTCACCTCGTTCCAAGTATTAGTTGCATTTATTGTGCGGCAGAAAGAGATGGATGGCTATAACGTTGGTTACACTCCAGACTTGGCGCAGTTAGTAATAGGGACAGCAATTGGCAGTGTCTATAATCGTCGGTATAAAGAAGCGGGTTAGAACTAACACCTGTTCAAGCCGAACTCATTATGCATTTTTAGAGCGCCGGTAATCGTTAGGTGTCGTACCGAAGCTGCGCTTGAACATCCGGTGCAGATAGGAGCTGCTGGTGAAGCCGCAGCGCTCGGCGATAACAGTTACCGGCAGATCGGTATTTTCCAGCAGGCTGCATACCTCGCGCATCCGCACCTCCAGGATCACATCGACGATGCTGTTCAGGGTCTGCTGCTTGTAGAGGCGGCTGATATAAATCGGCGACATATCAAGCTCATCGGCAATCTGGTTGAGGCTGAGATTAGGCTCTCTGTAGTTATCCTCAATTTTTTGGTTGATGAGACGGATCAGGTCATGCTGTTTGGCGTTTTTTTTCTCGGACAGCTGCTCACGCATTTCACTGAATACGGCGGAGAAGGCCTCTTCCAGCTCTGTGACCGTTTCGATCGAATCCAGAGCAGGCAGAGCCGGCGTCCCGTCGCTTTGCAGGCGATTGCGTTTCTGGACGGTGCTGATGATTTCTTTTATCGTCACACTAAGTCTCGACACTGCTAATTGCACGGTATGGAAGGGGTAGCCCTGCGTTTCCCGGATAATCGAGCTGAAATGCTCGCTGGCTTCTTCCACTTTACCGGACATGAGCGCATCGGCGAGACGTTTTTCTTTTTCCGTCGGATAGTGGTACGTATGAGTCTGCAGCACATTAATGGACTGTGCGCTGATCATACAGCCGTGTCCATAGAACAGCCGGTGGTTCGACGCATCTTTTACCTGCTTGTAAAGCTGGTGCAGCTGCTGGGCATTCCGGTCGATATGGCTGTAGGTGAGCGTAAGGCTGATTTTGAGATAATCGGAACAGGCCTGCTGAAGCTGCCGCAGCAGCGTTTCGATCAGCCCGGTGTCGGTATATTCGCTCGGGTCAATGATGTTCAGCAGCACAAGGATACCGTCATCATTCATATCCACAGTTTCGACCCGGTAGGTCGTACCACAGATTTCCGAAGCGATATTCATAATTGCAAATTTGTAAGCCAGCAGGTAGGAGGAGCGCTCATCCCGCAGCTCTTTGTAATTATCGATACGCAGCAGGATCATCCGGTAGTCGTCATTAAAAGTAAAATGGATACCAAGCTGTCTCAGCTTCTCCATCTGCTGAATCGACTGCAGCGGCTTCAGGCCGAGCACGAGATCGCGCATTGTATTCTGCCTGATCATGAACATGCTGTCCCGTTTCTCAGACTCCAGAATATTCATTTCTTTGACAATCCGGCTGATCGGCAAATACAGCGTCCTGGAGGTAAGCCAGGATAATCCGAACCCCCCAACAAGAATAAGGGCGGCGATCAGCAGAGTGGCATTGCGGATGCTGTCCGTCTGCCTGGTGATGATGTCATACGGCGTGATGCGGACATACTGCCAGCTCAGGGCATCCGGTGCAGTATAGGAGATCAGGGAGTTAACTCCTGCGAATTTTCCGATAAAATAGCCCTCAGCATCGCCCTTAATCTGCTGCTTCACCCACAGTGCTTCTTCAGGTGCGAGCTCCTGCTGCTCCAGGCTGTTGCCGGACAGGAAGGTTCCGTTGTCAGACAAAATAAAGGTAGCGCTTTCAGAATCTTCCGGTGTGTTAATCTCCTTGTTGATCCAGGGTGCGGAGATATTCACAATGACTGCTGAATTAATTGAACGGTTCCAGCCGATGGCGTCATAGCACAGGAAGGTATAGGCCCTGACCTGATCATTCTCCTTGGCGCCGTTCGAATAGACGCGGGGAATCGGTGTAAACGGCTTATATTCCTTATAATGGTTCAAAATATCGAGAATCCCGGTATCCACCAGCTCCCGCTCGGAATAGACACCGTTCTGGCCTTGGGAGGAGGCAATATAGATTCTTGCGCTTTTTGGATTGTAGACATAGATGGACTCAATGTAAGGCATGGAGCTTAAGTAATTCCCGAGCTCGGACATGGCGGCGGTGACGTCGTAGATGTCGGGCTTGTCGTAGAGGACGATTTTGGAGATGGTGCTGTTGCGGTAAATTTGAAAAGACAGGGATTGTGCAGCCTCGTTCATATTCACAACCTCTTTGCTGGTCTGGGTGAGATTGCTGAGGTCAGAGCGGAAGGCCTGGGTCTTTTCGACGCCGATGTAATAGTTGTAATAAATGATGGTGGAGGCAAGGAAGGTCAAGGATACGCAAAGTGTCATGCTGACTAATATCCGGCTGTACAGTGCTCTCCGGTTGCCGAGCTTGTTCAGTCTCATTGTCATCCCCCTGAATTCATTCTGTGTACTGGCAGCTTGGCCTGGTTCTGTATTGTTCACAGTATAAGTATAAGCTTCACAGGGTGAACAGAACAGTGCAGCAAGCTGACAACCTTGCACAAACCAGAATTCCGGGGGAGTGAACAAAAGTGATATTCCTGTACAAATGCGACTATATAGCTGAACTTAAGAATGGAGCCAGGAGGATTCTTAAGTTCACTCTGTATTCAACCAGTAATCTGCATCAGCAGCGGAGTGACCTTGAACCCGTTGACCGGAGCCAGATCCTGCGAGCAGGAGGAGAGGGCGACTATGACATCCGTCAGAGCGAGGAGGGCAACATAATCACCGGGCTTTGAGAGCGGTTCTTCAATGACATAGTCGAGATTATCGTCCAGCTTATTGTTCATGAACCAGTTGATCGGATCGGGCAGCTCCCGGTTCCCCAGGCCATATTGCTGCAGTGCCTTCTGGAGGTTATCATGACAGTTCGGATGCTCCTCCAGCCCGAAATCCACCTTGTAGCGGTAATAGTCACATGCCGGAAAAAAGAAATCATGCCGTCCCACCGTATCCTGAGTCAGCTGCATCAGCGGCTGCCGTCGGTTGCTGTACAGGCCGTCACCGGCCTTCAGGCGGATGCTGCTGAGCGAGGCCCGCATATGAACAGGGGAGACATGCTCATCATGATCGGCAGCATTGAAGCAGACAAAATCACCGACCTGCTTGCCCTCCACATCAATGATATGAAGCGTCTGGCCTTTGCGGACCCTTGCGCTTCTGCCCTCATAGGCCGGTACCAATATTTCCTCGATTACTGTTCCATTTCTCATATGATTCACCTGCTTCATTATTTATTCAATGAATACTGCGACGGCCCGGATGGGGGAGCCGGTGCCTTTGCGGATTTTGAGCGGGAGCCCGAAGTAGAGAAAGCGCTTCTGCGCGATCTGGTCGAGGTTGCACAGGTTCTCGGTGTTGGTCAGCTTGTATTCGCGGCAAATCAGATGCCCGGCAAAGGTAGTATCCAGCGGATTATCGATCGAGGGTGCATCTATGCCGATATTGATGACACCTTGCTGCGCCAGCCATTCGGCTGCACCGTAATCCAGCCCGGTATAGCGGGTCAGCCATTCGTCTGTGCCATACGCACGTTTATAATGGCCGGTGTAGAGCAGTACGATATCGCCTTTGTCGAGGTGAAGGTAACCTTTGCTTAGCGCCTGCTCCAGATCACTACGTGTAATATAGGCATCCGGAGAGATATGCGAAAGATCGAGGCAGACAGCCGGGCCGTAAAAATACTCCAGCGGCATCTCATCAATTGTAGCCCCCTGCGGATCATATTCATAGATGGCGTCGCTGTGGGTCGGGCCGTGCTCGTTGATAAGCAGGTTGTTAGTGGCGAACTCGAAGCCGAGCTTCCGCCTGCTCTCCTCATGGCTCATGTTGGGGAAAATCATTGTCTTCTGATGCGGCGGAAACACCGGCATTCCCTGATAGATCTCCTGGGACAGATCAATTACCTGGATACCCATGAAAGAGGCCCCCTTTTGTGTGTTATGGCAAAAGCAATGAGCCTGACCGGCCGGTTCAGCTACCGGCGTTGAAGTGCTGGCGCGTGTTGGAACACCGGCGGAAGAAGGGGGAATCGCTGCTTATTAGTGATGGTAAACAGTGAAGGCATCGGTGTTGAGGTTGGTCAGACCAGCGGCGGCAGAACGGTGAACGCGTCTGCATCGATCAGGCCGATGTCAGTGATTTTCCAAGCCGGACTGGTGACAAGTGAGAGGAAGGAGAGGTGCATGAACGGCACATGAAGCGTGCAGCCCAGCTCCTCCTTGGCCAGGCGGTGCAGCTCAGCGATTCGTGCGCTCATCTCTTTGCCGGTCAGCTCGTCGGTCATCAAGCCGCCGATCCGCAGCGGCAGATCACCGACCACCTTGCCGCCTTCAATCATCGCGATCCCGCCGTCCATGGCAATAACCCGGTTGACTGCAGTTACCATATCAGCGTAATTGGTGCCGGTGACAATGATATTGTGGGTGTCGTGGGCTACACTTTCGGCGATGGCCCCGGCTTTAAGCTTCATACCGCGGACAAAGGTTTTGCCGATCTTGCCGCTGCGGCCGTGCCGCTCGACGACAAGCAGGGGCAGGAGGTCATTGTCAACCGATGGCTGAACGACACCGTCTATGACCGGGGCGGTATAGATGCCGGCTCCGGTCAGATTCTGATCCGGGATCACCTCAATGGTACGGACCCGGACACTGCCGTGCGATCCGCCGGAGGAGAGCTGCAGATCCTCCAGCTTCACCGGTTTCCGCTTGACCGACTTTTTGACGGATTCAGGGTAGATGTAGGACGGAATGTCACGGGTCAGTTCACCGTTCTCGGCTAGCTTGACTCCGCCGATATATACCTGTGAAACGGTCATCCGGGCCAGATCGCTGATGACGGCGATATCGGCTTTTTTGCCGGGAGCAAGCAGTCCGATATCCTGGAAGCCAAAATGGGTGGCTGGATTGATCGTCACCATCTGGATGGCTTCGACCGGGTCTATGCCTACAGCAATCGTCCGGCGGACGATATCGTTCATATGACCGTATTTGAGCAGGTCCTCGGGAACCATATCGTCTGAGACGAGAATCGCGCGCCGGGAGTCCATTCCTTCCTCGGTAATGGCGCGGATGCATTCGGCCATGTTGCGCTGAGAGGAGCCTTCACGCATGAACACGCTGACCCCGTAGCGCAGCTTCTCCATCATTTCTTCCTTGGTTGTTGTCTCGTGACAGGAGACATGGCCTCCGCCGCAGATAATATGGGCCGCCAGCTCCGGGCCGTACAGGCCGGGGGCGTTGCCCTCGATTGTTTTGCCGATGGATTTGGCGTAAGAGACAGAAGCCAGCAGATCATCTATCAGATAAGGAGCGTTATTGTACACCGGATGTACGTTGCTGAAGCCCTGCAGCTCACCGATGCCCTGCACGTAATCATCGTTCAGCAGGTCCTGCATATCCTTGGAAGTGATATCTGCCCCTGCTGTTTCCAGGCCGGGCACATCGGGAGTGAGACAGGGAACGGTAAACAGAACACGGTTGGGCAGGGTGCGCGCCTCATCAATCATTGCCTTCATGCCGGGCACGCCCAGCACGTTGCCGATTTCATGCGGGTCAGCCACTAAAGTGGTAGTTCCCGTGGGAATGGACAGCTTGGAGAATTCCGTTACTGTCAGCATTGCGCTCTCAAAATGCATGTGGGAATCGATGAAGCCCGGGCTTATAAATTTGCCGCTCACATCTTCGACGACGGTTGAGGGTCCGATCAGCTTATCGGCTTGACCAACGAGTAGAATCCGGTCGCCTTTAACGGCAACATCGCCGGGATAAATCTCCCGGGTAATGACGTTGATAATAAAGCCGCCCTTCAGCACCAGGTCGGCATAAGCACTGCCGGAGAGCAGCACATCAATCATCCGCCGGCGCTGCATGGCATCTTTTAACTCAGTAGTGATCATCTGTTATACACCTCCTGGCTTGGCGCAATCGATACTGTCCACGATTCCGACAATTGCGGCATCCACCGGGGCATTCGGCTGCTGTGCTGCTCTTGAGGCCACGCTGCCAATCGCATAAATAATCGTCTCGCCGACCCCCGCGCCTACGGTATCGACGGCGATGATGGGCTGGCCAGCCGGTGTTTGATCCGGTAGTATCGGCTGAACGATCAGCAGCTTGGCGCCGATGAGATTGTCGTCTTTTCTCGTTGCAACGACATGCCCCGTAATGATTCCCAGCTTCATGTGCTTGTCACCTCGAATGCTTGATAAAGTCATAAATGAATTAGCTGCCGGATTAGCTGCAAAAACCTGCTGTAAAGTACACCCAGGAAGGTTCTATTACGTTCTGTACAGCAGATCTGCTGCCGAATTTCTAAGGGACTCAATAAATAATTTCTATACCGTATTGTCTGGCGAGATCAGCGGCAAGCGGAGTAACTACAGCCGGGACGGACAGTCTGATCGATATTCGGCCAAGCTTTGCAGCGTCCTGGATGTCCTCGGCGGTAAGTACCTGCTTATGCAGCCGTGACTGGACAGAGGTTATCCAATGGTTTACCTGATCCGGCTCCAGCAGGGTTATGCCGAAGTCTTCGAGCGTTGCGAGCTTCCTCTTCAGTTCGTCCTTTAGCCGGGGAGGGGCATGCAGGAGACCCTGCTCTCCCCAGCGGTAATGGCCCGGATTAGCCCCAATTGTTAATGCGCCGACTGGCTTGCCGGCACAAACGAAGCGGATAATCTGCTCCACATAAGGATCACCGGCATCCAGCATGGATAAGCGGGATAGCAGGGGGAGTGACAGAACCGGAATGAACAGAAGATCAGCGGCCTCTGGTGCGAGTGAGCGGAGGGCGGCGGGAACGGTGATATCATCAATTCCTGTTTTTGCCGCAAGCTGCTGAATGGAAATGTCCCGTAGCAGCGGTTCATCTGCGGCAAGCCTTAACCTCATCCTGAAATGGTCCAGCTGCCGGATGGCGGTATAGCCCTCCTCCATGCTGATGAAATGGCCGGTCAGCAGAATCAGGACACGGGGAAAGTCCTGATTCAGCTCCTGCTCCCTGGACCGGTATGCCAGGCTGAGCAGGGTATTGGCTGCAACCGTACTATGCCGGCTGTCCATGGCCTTGATTATTCAATGCCCTTGGACAGAAGGGCGCGTTCAACCTCGCTGTGCGGACGCGGAATGACGTGCACCGATACCAGCTCCCCGACACGCTTGGCAGCGGCAGCGCCCGCATCGGTGGCGGCTTTTACTGCACCGACATCGCCCCGGACCATTACGGTTACGAGACCGAAGCCGATTTTTTCGTAGCCGCAAATCTCGACGTTCGCCGCCTTAACCATTGCATCGGCTGCTTCAATTGCGCCTACCAGACCTTTTGTTTCGATTAAGCCGAGTGATTCTCCCATATGAATAACCTCCGTTAAATTTAATTTTGGGTTTACAAGCTGCTAATTTGGACTCTAGCCCGGTGAGCCTGAAGAAGGATCTGCATCCAGCGCTGACTGATCCGGTGTAGCAGCTTCTTCAGCGGTTGGCTGCGGTTGCGGGATGGCAGCAGATGCCGTTGGAGCGGGAGCACCGGCAGACGGGGCGCTATTATCATCAGGCAATAGGTAATTGCCAAGAATCTTGCCGGTCACATCACTGTGCGCCTTGGCAATGACATGGGCGGATACCACTGTGCCAATCCGCCGGCCCTCTGCTTTGCCGGCTTCAACAGATGCGGTTACAGCAGCAACATCGCCGCTGAAATGCAGGGTGACACCCAGTGATCCTCCGACTCCAATGATTTTCTCGACGGCTACAAGCCGCACATCTGCTGCTTTGAGTGCGGCATCTGCCGCTGAGACAGCGGTGGTATAACCCAGCGCTTCAATTAAACCAAGTGCTTGCATGAAAAGAGCCTCCTTGTTCATTGATCTGCCATGCGGCAGCGGCTAAGCTTATCTGCGCGGAGCAGACAAGCCGGCGAGTCCGCTGGCAGCTGCATCCATCTGCCCGGCGGTACCGGTGAGAATGCAGCAGCCGCGCTCCATGCGCAGGCGCAAGCCTGAACGCGGATTTCGCTGCAGCCATTGCTCCGCGATACCGATGCTGTTCCAGCGGGATGAGCCGGCTACTACGGCAACGGCTTCCTGCGGACCGCCGCCAAAGTAGCGGCGCAGCAGCTGGCCTGGTTCCCGGCTGATCCAGATCCGGACGGCTGAACCGGCATCGTGCTGCATCCGGGCAGTGAGCTGTTTAAGCTTATCCTCGACCCGTTCTTGATCCTGGCCGAACAGCTTAAGCTCAAAGCCGCCGCCGTCCGCTCTCCAGCTGATATCGGCCTCCAGGCCGGAGTCCTGCGGGAGCAGCTCGTCGGCGGCGAACAGCTGGCCCGGCTGGCAGGAAGGAGCGCTGATAATCCCGGCTGCGCTGTAATCCCTTCCCGAGCTGCCAAGCAGCGGGCGGAGATCGTCGCGGATGCGGGGGAACAGCCAGACATCCATATCCGCGGCAGGGAGGCGGACAGGCTCCAGCGGGTCCTGTGCTTCTGGCGGGGCGGAGGATCGTGCAGGCGCGCAGTCCGGTGAGCTGTTGTTCAGCTGCTCCGGCCGGGCTAACGTGCGCTGGAGCAGCGGAGACAGGTATTGTTCTGCGAACTGGCCAGGCGGGGCCGCTTGCGCCGGGAAGGCCGGCGACCCTACCGGAGCTGCTGCCGGGATGGCTGAGTCAGCTGCCGGCAGCGAAGGTCCCGCAGCTCCAGCGGCTCGGGCAAAACTGGCGCCGCCCGGGGGCCGCTGCTGCATATTGCCGATAGCGGCAGCCGCATCGGCAGCAATGGAGGCCAGCCGTTTAGCCGCCTGCTCCTTCTGGTAATTGATCCGTTTAAGCGGAAGTGTTAGCTCCGGCTTTGGGCATTTTCCTGGGGTGGAGCAGGTATGGATGCAGTTTTTTTTGCTGCCCGCAGTGCAGCCGGCGGCAGATGTAGTAGACGTGGCAGACGTGGTAGATGTAGCAGATGTAGCAGACGTAGCAGACGTAGCAGACGTGGCAGACAAAGCAGGCATAGTAGACAAAGCAGACGTAGCAGACATAGCAGACATAGCAGGACTTGCTTGAGCCGGAGCCGGGGTACGGTTCCGCTGCAGCACTTCGGCCACAACATCTTTCATGAAACTGGACAAGGGTAATCACCTCCCTGATGACTTGAATACTGCTTGCAGGTTAAAGGAGCATTCTGGCGAGATCGGCATGCGGGCGGGGGATGACATTGGATGACACGAGCTGCCCGCCGGTTTTTGGATAAGCAGCCAGGCCGGCCTCAACAGCGGCCGTTACCGCCGCGACATCCCCTTCGACGATAACGGTAATCAGGCCGGAGCCGACCCGCTTGAAGCCGGCCATCCGCACATTGGCGGTCTTGCACATGGCATCCAGCGCTTCCAGCGCCGGGGTCAGGCCTCGCGTTTCAATTAAGCCGATAGCTTGCATGATCCACCTCCTATAAGTATTGCAGGCGTTACTAATGCCTGAAGGTTAAGCCTGATAATTAGCCTTCTAGGATGAGAAGGGGCGGAGTGTATGATGAGATGATCAGATTCTCCTGAAAAGGTGAGTGCGCAGTATTTAGGTGGATTTCCGCCACTTAATTCTTCTGATTCCCAGAATTTCTAATCATTAGGTCGATAAAAGCGGTTTAATTTTGACCATAAGCCCCTAATGGGGGTAACACAGGATAATTAAGTGGAGTTTTTACCACTAATGCTGCTTATCCGGGATATTTCCAGCAAATAGGTAGCATAATTCCACTTAATTCAACCGGCAATGCACTATAGAGTCATTTTTGTAAAATGCAACTTAACAGCAGCCCGGCTACTCAGCAGCAAATTGACACAACTAAGTAGCTCCTCACCGCCCGACATCAAATCACCGTAACTAAGTAGCTCCTCACCGCCCAACATCAAATCACCGCAACTAAGTAGCTCCTCACCGCCCGACATCAAATCACCGTAACTAAGTAGCTCCTCACCGCCCAACATCAAATCACCGCAACTAAGTAGCTCTTCACCGCCCAGCATCAAATCACCGTAACTAAGTAGCTCCTCAACACTCAGCATTAAATCACCGTAACTAAGTAGCTCCTCACCGCCCGATATCAAATCACCGCAACTAAGTAGCTCCTCACCGCTCAGCAGCAAATCACCGCAACTAAGTAGCTCCTCACCGCTCAGCAGCAAATCACCGCAATGCAACTCAACAATCCCTCAGGCACTCAGCCATCAGCACTAACTCAGCATAATTGCACTCCATACAACTAAAGGCCGTTTTTTTCGCCTTACGCCGCTCTAGGTGTATTGCGTACAACTAAACTGGTGTGAAAGGCTTGTTTTAGCTAAATCGAGTACTTTTAGTTGTATGAAATACAGCTATAAGGTGCTTATAGGGATAGAAGCTGCTTTTAGTTGCAAACACTGCATCTATTCCCTTAAAAGGAGGAGCTGCTAACAAGGCGTTGATTCTAGTAAGGAGTCAATGTTAACAAGGCGTCGATACTAACAGTGTTGTTCGCTCCATTCAACTCCCGAAGTGGCAGACATCCAGCTGCCGTAGTACAGGACATCCAGCCTGATTCCTGCAAATCCCTGCCTTACATCATCTGGTAAGCTGACATCTCATCCCTGCATAGTCCCAGCCTACTCCCGCGCCACACGTCCATAATGCTACAAATAATCCGCCAGCCGGATTTCATTCTGCCCCGGAATATGGGTTCTCCGGTACTGTTCCCGGTGGGCGAGGGGGCAGGTGGCGTCGATGCCCATTTTGGCGCTGACTCCGCGCAGATTATGCGAGGGCTCAAGCGGTGAGCCTTTGGCTCCCGGCACGATGAACAGGTCGAGATCAGCCTGCACCCGGGTGGCAATGGCCCACTCAATATCGAGCGGGTCCAGCAGATTGACATCCTCGTCGACCACCACGGCATGCTTGAGATCCTTATCCCCGGCAAAAGCGGCCAGCAGCGCTGTCTTCCCGTCGCCCTCCTGAACCTTGCGGATCTGGATGACGGCGTGATAGCGTCCTACTCCCCCCATGGTGATGTGCACAGCCTGTACGCCCGGAACGACTTGGCGGACAGAGCCGAGCAGAGCGACTTCGCGGGCGATAGCCATCGGCAGCTTCTCCTCGTAGCTGGCTGGCAGAATGGTCTGCCAGACGGGCTCGTGGCGGTGGGTGACGGCCGAGATTTCGACCACCGGCTGTTCGGTCCGCGGACCGTAATAGCCGCCGAGCTCGCCGAACGGACCCTCCAGCTCGCGTACACCAGGCAAAATCCGGCCCTCGAACACAACCTCAGCTTCTGCCAGTACCTCCAGATCGACCGTCCGGCACCGGACGACCTCCAGAGGCTGGCCGAGCAGGGTAGAGGCCACCTCCAGCTTGTCGGTGTGGAACAGATGCGTGCTGATCTGCGAAGCCAGCACCACTGCCGGGACCACCCCGAACATAAAGGCGCATTCCAGCGGCTCGCCGCGCGCCTCGAAATCCTTATACTGCTGAAACAGCTCCGGCGAAGAGATGAGAATGCCGGTCCGGTTCCCGTCCAGCAGCTGCATCCGCCGGATGGAGGTGTACCGCTTGCGTCCGTCCTCACCTTTGACGACCATTATGCCGGAGACGTAATAAGCGCCGCTGTCCTCCGCGTGATACGTACAGACCGGGAACAGCTCCTGCAGGCTGATCCTGCTGGTGATTACCTGCTCCTGCACCGGAGCCTGCTGCACCAGGCGGGTTGGCGTAGGCTGGACAATCGCAGCTATCAGCTTGGGCAGCAGCTCCTCAGGAGTCATATCCATGCTGTCAGCGATCAGCTCCTTGGAGCCGCCGAGGCCAACGGCCATCGGTCCGGTGTAGCCTTTGACCTTCTCGAACAGCAGCGCCTGTCTGCCGCGGACAGCCTTGGCGACAGCGCCGAGCTCAAAGCGCGGGTCAACCTCGCGGCGGATACGCAGCAGTTCTCCGCCGGGCTCCCAGCGGTGAAGCAGTTGCCTGATATTGACGGCTGCCATTAGCTCTCCCCCCATCTTTTCATCAGCTGATGCTCAATGCCGAACGCATCCAGTACTCTGGCATTCATGAAGTTCACCAGCTCCCAGATTTCGGTCGGGTGATTATAGAAGCCGGGAGAGGCGGGTACAATGTCTGCACCCGCCCGGGCCAGCCGCAGCATATTCTCCAGATGGATCAGATGCAGGGGGGTCTCGCGCGGGACAATGACCAGCCGGCGGCGCTCCTTCAGTACAACGCTTGCGGCCCGGTTCAGCAGGGTGTCGCCCATGCCGTTAGCGATAGCGCCGAGCGTGTTCATTGAGCAGGGGATGATGACCATCCCGTCTGTTTTGAATGAGCCGCTGGCTACGGGGGCGAACAGGTCTGTGTTGGACAGCACGGTTCCGTACTGCTCCAGCTCCTGCAGCTTAATGCCGCATTCGTACCCGAGTACATTTTCCCCGGCGCCGGTAGCGATGATATAGGTTTCCACACCAAGCTGGTGAAGGCTGCGGATCAGGGAATATCCGTAGATGGAGCCGCTGGCTCCCGTGATGGCTACTACAATTCGCATAAGCGGCAATCTCCTTTAGCAGAGAGCTTAAATATCCATGTTCTCACTCGTGTATAACAAAAAGAAGCCGCTGAAATAGAGAGGGGTTCTCTAATCAACGGCTTCCGGCAATCTGTGAACAGATATAGGGCTAACCTTAGTATAAATGCGGCGCATCAGGATAAATCGAAATGCAGCCTGCTATTCAGATTATTCAACTTGCTTGTTACAGATGCCGGCTGCCTTGGATTCCGCAAGATAAATCCTGCTTCATTGTTCAGCACCGGTATCGCAGATTACAACGGTACAGGCCCAGGCTGTCTGAGGATCATAGTCCCTGAGTACGCCCGCAACCGGCAGCTCCAGCTCCTCGGCCAGCTTCTTCTGGATGCGCCGCTTGAATTCCTGGTGCAGCGCAGCATCCACGGACTGCTTGAGTTCCGGATAATGCTCCTCAAGGGCGCGCAGTGCGGCAACCCGCTGATGCTTCACCAGAAACATAATCATAGTCTCATTGGCAGCCTCCAGACGGAGCTGGGTTACACCGACGCCGTAGAGCTCCTTGTGGACCTCGTTATAGCAGCGGGACAGCTTCTTCTTGTATTCATTGGAGGAGAGCAGCAGAGAGACGTTCAAGAAGATCACTTCCCTGTAATGATATCTTACGTGATACGGGTGATTCAGCACGTATAAGGTATTTTTTTCAATAAGTTAAACTCCATTATAGAGAAAATTATGCCAAAGTAAATGACTTATGTTACATTATATAACTTTGCTGCGGACACGGAAGGTACGGGGGGAGAGGCCGACCTCTCTTTTGAACATATTACAGAACTGGGCGTCGTTCACGAATCCGGCTGTGGCGGATACCTCGGAAATGTGCATTTGGGTGTGCAGCAGGAGAGATTTGGCATAATGGATGCGTTTTAGTAAAAGATAACGGTGGGGCGACTCGCCAAAGCGCTCCTTAAACAAATGACGGAACCTGTCATAGCTGTACCCGGACATTTCCGCCAGTGACTGGACGGACAGCTTTTGACGGTAATGCTCCTCCATATAGTTGAGCACATACTGCATCTGGTCCTGTACCGGGGACTGGAAGCCGGAGCCGCCCAGCAGCCGCTGCAGGTGTACCGTTATTTCGCTCATCTGCAAATTTAAAAGCTCGGAGAAGCCCTCACGCTTGCGCTTGAATTCCCCGTTCATCCGTACCAGCGTCTGCAGCACGGTATGCTCCTTGTCATCTTCAAATACGCCGGACAATGTACTGATTGCCGGGTTCTCACAATGAAAGCCGACGAACAGTACCTCGGAGCGGGGCTGGTGATTCTCATCATGCTTAAAATTAGGCGGGATCAGCGCAAAGGAGTGCGGCCGGAAGTGATAGCTGCGCGGTCCGATGCTGCAGGTGCCGAGCCCGTGAATGTAATAAACCAGCTCGAAGCATTCATGCTGATGGCGCGGGATATGGGTATCTGCTTCATGCTCCGCATTTACAATATATAGGACTCGATCCATGTTGATCCTCCTTCTCTTTTTCATTTAGCCGAATCGTGTAAAAAAATGACCGAATGTATATAAAAGTTTGTCTCTGTATTTGCTATGATCGTATCAATTAAACGAAAGATTCGCAACCTGACTGGCCATCTTGTTCGGGAATTGACCGTTTATTTGACGAAAAACCACCTTTTTTATCACTGGATGTAAGCTATTCATTAATTTTCAGTCGTTTTATGGATTTGCATAAAATTGTTTGCCGCATAACAACAGAACAAAACGTGTAATTGGGGAAGTCAGGCGTTTTACAAGGTTCATCAATATCAAACAGGGGTGTGAACAGACAAAATGAAAAAGAATGTTCTTACATTATTGCTGCTTATGGTAATGGTACTCGTCACTGCTTGCGGAAACAACACGGCTAACAATGGAAACGCGGCGGATACCGGCAACGATGCAGCAGATAGCGGAAACGCCGGATCGGGCGATAAGCTGAAGGTTGTGCTGCTGATTCCGGGAACGCTTGGAGATAAATCCTTCTTCGACGCTGCCAACAACGGCCTGCAGAAAGTGAAGACAGAGCTGGGCGCTGAGACTAAAGTCATCGAGATGGGCAATGACAAAACCAAATGGGAGCCTACCTTTAACGACATTGCTGCTGAAGACTGGGATGTTGTCATTTCCGGCGGATCGGAAATTACTGAAATGTTCAATATGACGGCAGAAGCGAATCCGGATAAAAAATTCATCAACTACGATACAGACATCGAAGAAGCACCGGCTAATATGTATAACATGTCTTACTCCACCAATGAAGTCTCCTTCCTGGCGGGCGCAACTGCGGCACTGGCTACACAGTCGGATATGCCGAATGCGAACCCGGATAATGTCATTGGTTTTGTCGGCGGTATGGATATCCCGGGTATCAACGCGTTCCTGGTCGGTTACATTCAAGGTGCGCAATATGTTGATCCTGATGTAAAAGTAGCTGTGTCTTACGCGGGCGATTTCGTTAACCCTGCCAAAGGCAAGGAATTGTCGCTGATCCAGTACAACTCCGGTGTTGATGTGATCTTTAACGTAGCCGGCGGTACCGGTCTTGGAATCTTCGATGCTGCAAAAGAAAAGACAAAGTATGCAATCGGCGTCGATTCCGACCAGGCCATGCTGCTTAAAGATACAGACAGCGAAAAAGCGAACCTAATCATCACCTCTGCAATCAAAAAAATCGACAGCGCCATTCTGGGCGCCGTAACCAAGCTTCAGGACGGTACACTTGAAATGGGCAAACGCGATGTACTGGGCTTCGTTGAAGACGGCGTAGGCATTGCTGAAAATGACATCTACACCAGCGTATTCCCTGCAGATCTGCAAGCCAAGGTTGAAGAAGTGAAGCAGAAGCTGATCAACAAGGAAATCACAGTAGACAATGCAATGGGCATGGAGACTTCAGAGGTTGAAGCAATCCGTAATGCTGTTAAACCTTAATTGAATTAAACACTAACCGGTACGCCGTATCTCCTGCAGTTGGGATTCCTTCCTTAAGAAGAATTCCAGCTGCCTATTTTTGCAGAAAAACAGTCTAGTTGAAAGGCGTTGATAACCCGTGGAACACGCGCTGCTGGAAATGCGGGGAATAACCAAGGTGTATCCCAATGGCGTCGTTGCCAACAAGGATGTCCACTTTAGCCTGCGCGAAGGAGAAATTCATGCCATAGCGGGAGAGAATGGGGCGGGCAAATCGACCCTGATGAAGATCATGTTCGGAATGGAGGAGCCGAGTGAAGGCGATATCAGTATCCGCGGGGAAAAGGTGAAGCTGCAGTCCCCGCAGGATGCGATTGACCGGGGCATCGGCATGGTCCATCAGCATTTCATGCTGGTGCCCTCCTTTACGGTAGCCGAGAATATGGTGCTGGGCATGGAGCCGCGCAAGGGCGTTGGCTTCAACTACAGTGAAGCGGTCCGCCTGACGGAAGAGACGGCGCGCAAATACAATCTGGCTGTAAATCCTAAGGCAAAGGTCGAGGATCTTACCGTCGGGATGAAGCAGAAGGTGGAAATCCTGAAGGCACTGGTACGGGGCGCCAAAATCCTGATCCTGGATGAGCCGACCGCTGTGCTGACTCCGCAGGAAACCGAGGAGCTCTTCGTTGAACTCCAGCATCTGAAGGAGCAGGGACATACGATTGTGTTCATCTCCCACAAGCTGAAGGAGGTCAAGGCCATCTGTGACAGGATTACCATCATGCGCGGGGGCCGGGGCGAAGGGGTCTTCCAGACCCGGGACGTCAGTGAACAGGAGATATCACGGCTGATGGTCGGCCGGGATGTCGTGCTGAAATACGAGAAGGATAATGTACCTTTCGGCAAGCCGGTATTGTCCGTAAACAATCTGGCAGTCCACGACAGCCAGGGCAAGGCGCTGCTGGAGCAGGTCAGCTTTGCAGTCCGCAAAGGGCAGATCGTCGGGATTGCCGGAGTTGAAGGCAACGGCCAGAACCAGCTCGTTGAGGCGCTCACAGGCGGGCTGCATGCTGTATCCAGCAGCGGAACGGTAAAGGTCAACGAAACGGATATCCTGGCAGCTGACATTCTGCGCATCCGCAGCCTGGGCGTATCTTATATTCCCGAGGACCGGATGCGCCAGGGCGCTGCCGGGGATGCCAGCATTTCCGATAATCTGATCTCCACCCGCTACCGGTCGAAAGACATGAATAAGGGCCCGCTGCTGAACGGCAAACGGATCGCCGCACTTGCCGCAGCACTGGTGGAAGAGTTCAAAGTACGGTGCTCAGGCCCGCAGCAGCCGATCGGCATGCTCTCCGGAGGCAACATGCAGAAGGTCGTTGTTGCCCGGGAATGCTCTACCAGCCCGCAGCTGCTGATTGCCGAGCAGCCGACCCGGGGCGTCGATATCGGTGCAGCCCAGTTCATCCACCAGAAGCTGCTGGAGCTGCGCTCCGCCGGCAGCGGGATCGTGCTCTTATCGGCTGATCTGAACGAAATACTGGAACTGAGCGACAGTCTCCTTGTCATGTATGAGGGAGAGATTGTAGCCTACTTTGAGAATCCGTCCAAGGTGAGTGAAGAAGAGCTGGGCTTATATATGCTGGGCATCAACCGTCAGGACAAGCAGCAGATCGGGAGGGCCGTGAACCATGTTTAAAGTCAAATATTTTGAGGTGATCCGGACGACGGCGGTCATACTGATTGCGCTGGCCATCGCCTTTATCATTATTTCTCTGGTCAGCGACCAGCCGCTCAAGACGATCGGGATTTTTCTGTGGGAGCCCATTTCCACCAAGGGGCATATCGGCAATGTGATCGAAATGGCCATTCCGCTGATGTTCACCGGTCTTGCCGTGTCCCTGCTGTTCCGGGCCAATATGTTCAACCTCGGGGCAGAAGGTATCTTCTATTTCTCCGGCGTAGTGGCTTCGGTACTGGCGATTCATCTGAGCCTTAACAGCTGGTTTCACCCGGTCGTAGCGATTGCCGCGGGCTCCATTGTCGGAGCGCTGCTGTCGGCGATCCCCGGTATTCTCAAGGCTAAGTGGAACGCTAATGAGCTGGTTACTTCACTGATGTTCAACAACATTTTGTTCGGAATCGGACTCTATCTGCTTAACTATCATTTGCGTGATGCGAAGGCTTTTGCCAATGTATCCTATAAATTTCAAGAGACAGCCCGGCTGAGCAAAATCTTCACCGGCACACGCATCCATACCGGTCTGATTATTGTGCTGGTGATGATTGTTCTGGCCCACCTGTTCCTGTACCGGACCAAATGGGGCTATGAGCTGCGCATGACTGGTGTAAACCGCGAATTTGCCCGTTACTCGGGGATGAAGACAGCAAAGGTAATCATTCTGGTCCATCTGATCGCCGGCTTTATTGCCGGAATGGGCGGCTCAGTCGAAGTGCTGGGAATGTACAACCGGTTCCAGTGGGCATCTCTGCCCGGGTACGGTCTTGACGGTGCGCTGGTGGCGATGCTGGCCAAGAATAACCCGCTGTCCGTTATCGGCTCTGCCTTGTTCCTGGCGTATATCCGCATCGGTGCCGATATGATGGCCCGTCTGTCCGATGTGCCTTCCGAGATGATCTCGATCATCCAGGCGGTTATTATCCTGCTGATTTCGGCGGAGCAATTCCTGAAATTCTGGAAAAACCGGATGCTGCTGAAGGAGGCGAAAGCGAACGCATGAACAGTCTGCTGAATGTAATTTTAACGACGGACTTTGCCTTCTCGCTGCTGCGTGTAACCACACCTATTCTGTTTGCCGCACTGGGGGCGCTGATCTCGAACCGGGCCGGCATCATTAATATCGGGATGGAAGGGATCATGCTGGTGTCGGCCCTGGCCGGGGTCATTGTCAGTGCGTATACCCAGAGTGCCTGGGTAGGCCTGCTTGGCGCGGTACTGTCGGGGACACTGATTGCCGGGGTGCTGGCCTTTTTCACCCTGAAGTTTAAGACACATATTATTCTCGGCGGGGTAGCGATTAACATGTTCGCCTCAGGCGGTACAGTGTTCATCCTGTATCTGCTGAGCGGAGATAAAGGATCCTCCACATCCCTTGCGAGTAAGGTGCTGCCGAGTGTTCAGCTTCCGCTGATACAAGATATTCCTGTACTTGGACCGATTCTGTCAGGCCACCATATTCTGACTTACATCTCCATTCTGGCTGTAGTGGTCGTGTATTATCTGCTGAACCGCACGCCGCTCGGGCTGCGTATCCGTTCAGTCGGCGAGAATCCGCATGCGGCCCAGTCGGTCGGGGTCAGCGTGGTCCGGATTCAATATACGGCGCTGCTGCTCAGCGGATTTTTTGCCAGCCTGGGCGGAGCTTACATGTCGATGGGCTATCTGTCCCTGTTCACGCGTGATATGATCGCCGGCCGGGGCTGGATCGCAATTGCCGCAGAATCCATGGGCCGCAGCACGACGATCGGAACAGCGCTGACTTCGCTGCTGTTCGGGGCGGCAGATGCATTGTCCAATGCGCTTCAGGTGCTGAAAATTCCGGCCGAGCTGATTGCTACGCTGCCTTATGTGGCAACTGTGATCGGTCTGGTCATCTATGCGGTCTCCGAGACCCGGAAGAAAAACAAGAAGGTTAAAGGTCCTGTGGTGAAGTAGCGGAGAGCTGCTTCAGGCAAGGATTGACTGCTGAGAAAGACATAAGGGGGAGAACAACGATGCCAAGACCCATAATTATTGACTGCGATCCTGGGCATGATGACGCGATTGCGATTCTGCTGGCGCTGGCTCATCCGGAGGAGCTAGAAATCCGGGGCATTACAACGGTAGGCGGAAACCAGATTCTTGATAAAATAACGGACAACGCCCTCAAGGTGCTGAGCTTCGTTAATGCGGACATCCCTGTTGCCAAAGGGGCAGCGGGACCGCTGTTCGGCAAGCTGGTGACGGGGGAGGAAGCGCACGGGGAATCCGGGATGGACGGCCCGGTGCTTCCGGCCAGCAAGTTCAAGCCGGTGGAGCAGGGCGCGGTTGAATTCATGCTTGGGCTTATCCGCGCTTCGAAGGAAGCGGTCACCCTAGTGCCGCTGGCACCGTTAACCAATATTGCACTGCTAATCACTGCTTATCCTGAAGTAAAGAACAAGATTAAAGAAATCTCGCTGATGGGCGGGGGCCTTGCTTACGGGAATGTGACCAGTACTGCTGAATTCAATATCTTTGTTGATCCGGAAGCTGCGCGTATTGTCTATGAATCGGGCATTCCGATTGTGATGAGCGGGCTTGATGTGACGGATAAGGCGGCGATTTTTGAGGAGGAAATCCTTGAACTGAAGCAGAAGGGCCCGGTGTCTGTTATGGTCGGGGAGCTGCTGGATTTCTATTCGATCTATGGCAAAAAAATGGGCTATGTCGGCAACGCGCTGCATGATCCGTGCGCCGTAGCCTGGCTGGTGCATCCGGAGCTGTTCCAGTCAGAGCAGCTCTATGTGACGGTGGAAACCGAGGGTAAGCTGACCCGCGGCATGACCGTGGCTGACCGCAGAAAGAAGCCGGACCGCCAGCCTAATGTGCAGGTACTGACTGGAGTTGACCGCGAAGCGTTCATGAAGCTGCTGTTCGGTTCACTGGAACGGCTGGACCGGAAGCTGCTTACGGCAGCCGGGGGAAGCAGCTGATGGCCGGCTGGGAAAATCTGCAGGAGACGGTAAAGTTCGAGCTGCAGCAGCGGAACGAGGAAGGCTGCCGGACAGATGAGATCGCTGTGAAGCTGACTGCGGCAGGTACAGATGAAGGCAGGCTGATGGAAGTCTACCGTGAGCTGATGCAGCTTCAGGTGGCTGGGGATTTTCCGTACACGGAGCCTTCAGGGCTTGAAGAAATCCGCGCCTTACGGCCGGAGGGTCCGCGAAGGCTGGACCCTTCATGGACACCGGAACAGTGGAGAGACAAGTTCCACGGGGCGTGGCTGGGCAGAAGCATCGGCTGTGCGCTCGGCAAGCCGCTGGAGCATTGGGATTATCTGTACGGCAAGGACGGACGTCCGGGCTGGGAGAACATCGAGCTCTGGTTCCAGGGCGCGGATGCCTGGCCGATTAAGGGGTATACGCCGGAGAACTCCAGAGCGGAAGCGGAATATGGCCTGGGCCTTAGTGCATGGTCCTTTACCAGCACGCGGGAGAAAATCAGCTTCATGGAGAGTGACGACGATCTCCGTTATACCGTTCTGGGGCTGCTGCTGCTGGAGCAGAAGGGCCTGGACTGGGATGCCTGGGATATCGGCAAGCTGTGGCACGGAAATCTGACCTATGCGCAGGTATGTACTGCAGAGACACAGACGTATATGAACTTTGCTGCTGAAACCTCCCACATGCACAAGGAGAAGCCGGCTGACTGGGAGCAGCGGCTGAAACGGGTGCGGATGCATCTCAATCCGTACCGCGAATGGATCGGGGCGGCGATCCGGGCAGACGGGCTGGCATACGGAGCTGCCGGCCATCCGGAGCTGGCCGCCGAGCTGGGCTGGCGCGACGCGTCCTTCTCCCATGTGAAGAACGGAATCTACGGCGAGATGTTCAATGCGGCCATGATCTCGGCCGCCTTCGCCGAGCAGGATAACGAGCGGATTCTGGAAATTGGCCTCAGTGAGGTTCCGGCAAAGAGCCGGCTTGCCGAGGCGGTGCTCCAGGGAATTGATATTGCCCGATCAGCCAAGAGTGAACGCGAGCTGGTCAGCCGCATCTGGGACAAGTTCAGCCATTATGATCCGGTGCATACGGTCAATAATGCTGCGCTTGTTGCTGCGTCACTGGTCTATGGCGGCAATGATTTTGAGAAGGCGGTAGTCACCTCGGTCTACGGCGGAATGGACACGGATTGCAACGGAGCTACGGTTGGATCGATCATGGGGGCGAAGCTGGGTGCAAGCCAGCTGCCGGCAAGCTGGACAGCGCCGCTGAACGGTACGCTGTATGCTGACCTTCCCGGCTTCCATCCGATTGCTATTACGGCCTGTGCGGAGCGGAGCTATCAGGTGTTTCTGAAGCTGCGCGCAGAGCTTGAACAGAGGTAAGCTGCTGATAGAACATATAAGAAACGCTCTTTGCAAGAGGCGGACACTATAGTGTCCCTTCCGGCAAAGAGCGTTTTTGTATGAAGGGTCCGGCAGGCTGGCGGCAGCTCCGAATGAAATTGAAACAGAAATATGTCACAGAAATAGTGAACTATGTTAGCATAATCTATAGTTATTTCGTTGAGCAGTTAACTAATAAGATGCATACAGAATCAATAGGAGAGGAGTGCGGTTCATGCTGAAGGCGCTGATTGTGGATGATGAGCCCTGGGTACTGGAGGGGCTGCGGACTATGGTGGACTGGGAGAAATCCGGCTTTGAGCTGTGCGGAGAGGCGTTGAACGGGCCGGAGGCGCTGCGGCTGATTGAGCTGCATCAGCCGGACCTTGTACTGACGGATATTAATATACCGGTATTTAACGGCCTGGAGCTGATCACCCGGCTGAATCAATCAATGGACCGGCCGCCCCGGTTTGTCATTCTGAGCGGGTATGATGATTTCCAGTATGCCCGGACAGCTCTGCGCCAGCGGGTGGAGCAGTATCTGCTGAAGCCGGTTGATGAGGATGAGCTGGAGGACCTGCTGAGCAGGCTCTATAGCATAATCACCAATGAAATCGCTTCCATTAATGAGCAGCAGCAGAAGCAGGCAGGGATCATCGGCAGCATGCTGAACCGTCTGATTCAGGGTGAGGATGAGGAGGAATTCCGTCTGATGGCATCCAGCCTGATCAAGCTTCCCGCAGATGCCGAGCTGCTCGGCATTCTGGTCGATCCGCCGGCAGCGGCAGGGCATCTGCGGCTGCTGGTGAACTGTTACTTTCCCGCTGAGCTGACGTGCAGCTTTCAGGACAGGGCTGAACGGGCGGGCCTGCTGCTGCAATCGGGAGGGGTCTCCCGGGAGAGCCTGAAGGCCGCTATCACAGGCCTGCAGCAGGAACTGGAAAATCTGTCGCAGCAGCCGGTGGCGGTGATGGTCAGCGACAGAATGAACGGCATCGAATCCGTTAAGGAGCTTTACCTGCAGCTGCTGGAAATGCAGAAGCTGAGGTACTGTGCAGAGCAGGGAGGCGTGTTTTTACACAGTGAGTTCAGGCGCAGCAGCAGAGATGGAGGCAGGGAGCAGGTCACCTTTACAGAGCTGCTGGACAAAGTCAAAGCAGGTGAGCTGCAGGAGATTGAACCGTGTTTAAGGGGGATTTTCCGCCTGTACTCGCAGCAGCAGCATGCTGTGGAAGCTGTGCAGGCCGGTATTGCCCATCTGGAGATGAACCTGTGCAGGCTGGCGGCTGAGCATAGCGGAGATCCGGCAGCGATGATGAAAGGGCATCAGGAGGCCTGGGGCAGTCTGGGGGAGCTCAGTGATTATTCGCGGCTTGGAGCTTATGTAAGCGGTCTCTGCAGAACGGCGGCGGTATATCTGGCACAGCTGCAGGAGGCAAATGAGGGGAACACCATCTATAATGTCATCCGGTATGTGGATCGGGAATTCCGCAATAAGCTGCAGCTTCAGGAGCTGGCCCGAGAGTTTCATATGAACCCGGCCTACCTCGGACAGCTGTTCCGCAAAGAGACCGGACGCAGCTTCAGCGAATATCTGAACGTCAAGCGGATTGAAGCGGCCAAGGCGCTGCTGAAGCGGACAGAGCTGAAAATTTCCGATGTGGCGGCACAGGTCGGCTTCAGCAACACGGATTATTTTATCGACAAATTCAAGGGAATCGCAGGCGTTCTGCCTTCCGTATACAAGAACGCTGATCACAGCAAGCAGCTCTAGGAAAGCCGGGTGCACAATCCATGCTCAAAAAAAGGTTCCGCTTCAACAATATCGTCAATGACATTCCGCTGAATTATAAGTTTATTCTGATCTATATCGTAGGTGTGCTGCTGCCCATTATGGTCATTAACCTGGTGTTTCTCGGCCGGATTACGGACCTCATCAAGTCAAGGGAGGAGCAGAATCTGGAGATTTCTCTGGAGCGGGCAAGAAAGGACATCCATGATTTTATCGAAGGCGGGGTCGCCGTCAGCTATACCCTGTCCACAGACAAGAACCTGTATGAAATGCTAGACCGCCCCTATAAGGATTCCATTGATTTTTACGATGCCTATGATGAGGAACTGCGCGACCGGCTGTACAGTTTTATGCCTGTTAACAACCAGATTGAGCGGATTACGGTATACACTGCCAACCAGTCTATTGTATCCGGCGGCAATTATCAGGCTATTAACGCGAAAATCCGGACAAGCGACTGGTACAGGCAAGCCGAGTCTTCCGGCAACCAGGTGGTTGTAGCCGCCTACCGGATAAGCGAGAACAGTAACTCTTCCACACCGATGCTCAGCATCATTGACTGGATGGATCACTACAGCTCGTTCGGCACCTATGAGAAGCTGTCGCGGATTGATCTCGATCTCAGTGAGGTGTATGACATCATTGTCCGTGAAAAGGATTATTTGAGCCTTTATCTGGTCAATGAGCAGAATCAGATCGTCATGTCAGAGGCAAGCGGCTATCAGCATATAACGGATGAGCCTTACCCGCTGTTTACGCAGCCTGAGGACGGGGAACAGGAGGTGCACATCCTGCCTATCGGTACGGCCAATTATCTCAAGGGCTGGCGGCTAATCGGCATTACACAGGGGGAGCGGATTGCCCAGGCTGTTCTGGATATCCGGCTGTATGCGGCGGTGCTGGCGACCACGGTCACGCTGCTGACTTCAGCTTTTATCTATGTGATGCTGCGCTCCTATAATTACCGGGTGAAGCGGCTGGCCAGGCATATGCAGAAGGTGAGCAACGAGAAGTTCGAGCTGATCATGATTGACGAGGGCCGGGATGAGATCGGCGGGCTGATTCATAATTTCAACCGAATGACCTCACGGATCAATTCGCTGATTAACGACGTGTATAAGCTGGAAATCCAGAGTAAGAACCTGGAGATGGAGCGGGTGAGGGCGGAGCTGAATTTTCTGCAGAGCCAGATGAATCCGCATTTTCTGTTCAATACGCTGAATGCCATTCTCGTAGTCTGCACCAAGAACAAATATGACGATGTGACGGATATTATCAAAAGCCTCTCCAAGCTGCTGCGCAGGCTGCTCAGATGGAAGGAGGACCTGGTATCCCTTCAGGAGGAAATGCAGTTTATCGAAATGTATCTGAAGATCGAGAAATTCAGGTTCCGCGACAAGTTCGATTACCAGTTCGAAATTGAAGAGCAGGCGCTTGCTTACAAAATACCTAAGCTGAGCATGCAGCCACTTGTCGAGAACTCCTGCAAGCACGGCCTGCAGACCATAGAGGGCCTTGGGGTGATCCGAATCAGGGCGGCTGCGCGGGAGGACCGTCTGCAGATTACCGTATCAGATAACGGAAAAGGGATGGACGCTGCCAAGCTGAAAGAGCTGCTGCATAATATCCGCACCGAGGATTCCTCCGGGCTGAATATCGGGATGCGCAATGTATACCGCAGGCTGGAGCTGTATTATGCGGATCAGGTTACTTTTGAAATCATCAGCGCACCGGATGAAGGGACGTCCGTGTCGTTTGGTATCCCGCTGAGGCTGCTGGAGCGGATTCATCCGCCGGGAGGAGAGTGAAGGCTGTGACAACGTATAAAGTGCTGCTGATTGATGATGAGCCAAGCGCTCTGGAGGCAATGGAGCTGTGGATTGACTGGCAGGCATTAGGTTTTGAAATTGTCGGAACCTGTGCGAACGGCCAGGCGGGATTGCAGATGATCCGGGAGCTTGCGCCGGATCTTGTCATTACGGATGTGAATATGCCGCTGCTCAGTGGCCTGGAGATGGTTGCTGCCTGGCAGCGTGCAGGAGGCCGGGAGACCAAGTTCGCTATTCTCAGCGGCTACAGCGAGTTCGAATATGCCCAGACGGCAATCCGGTACGGCATCCATCACTATCTGCTGAAGCCGGTATTTCCGGAGGAGGCCGGGGAAGAGCTGCGTCAAATCCGGCTGGAGCTGGAGCAGGAGGCGCACAGCCGCAAATGCCGGCAGCTGGCCGCTTCGGAGGAGACAGCGGCGGTAGTCAAAGGGCTGCTCCTCGGACAGCCTTCTGTACAGGCCTCACCGGAGCTTCCTGCCGGGCTTCCGGCACACCCGGGCAGCTGGAGTGTATGCCTGATCCAGACGGAACCGCAGCATTATGCCGAGGTCAGAGTCCGGGCTGCCGGGCTGCTCACGGGTATTACGGGGGCGGTTCTGGCAGATATGGAAGCAGGCAGCTGCGCAATTGTGTTCGGCAGTGCTTCAGCTGAGGAGGGCCGCAGGACGTTTAAGAGAATAGCGGATGCACTCCGGCAGGGGTGCCCGGATATTCCGTTATTTATTGCGTCCGGTGACAATGCGGCTGTGCTTAACAGCATTAATCACAGCTACCAGACAGCTAAAGAGACGCTGCAGCATTTTTTTTACAGAGCTCCAGCAGCCGGACTGCTGATGTATGAGGAGATCAGTAATATTCCCTTCAGCAGCGACTATGATCATCTCAAGCTGGCTGATGAACTGGCCGGGTTCGTCAATACGCTGGACTTGCCCGGCTTCCGGCAGGCAGCGGCCAGCGCGGCCAGCAGCTTCCGTGCGAAGCATGTGTCTCCCGGTACTGTGAAGAAATTCATCATCCACCTGGTCTACCGGATTCTTGAGCTGGCTCCGCTCCCTGAGGAGGATACGTCCCGGGAGAATTACGGAGAGGATCGTCTATCCGGGCTTACCAGTCAGCTTCTTACGCTGGACAGGCTGATGAATCATCTGCTTGCCGCTGCTGAGACAGGGATCGGACTGCTGCTGCAGGAGCGGGACAGACGCTCGCATGATGTTGTAAGAGATATCAACCTCTACATCCGGGAGCATTACCGTGAGAGCCTGACGATTCAGCGGCTGGCTGAGATCTTTTATCTGCACCCCGTATACTTGGGCCAGCTCCTGATCAAAAAGAACGGGATGGGCTTCAATGAGCTTCTGCATAACCTGCGGATTGAAGAGGCCGTGAAGCTGCTGGAGGATCCGGGGCTCAAGCTGTCGGAGATTGCCGAGAAGGCGGGTTATGCCAATTACGGGCAGTTCCTGAAGCAGTTTGAGAGGAAAATGCATCTGTCCCCGAACGAATACCGGCAGGCAAAGTTCTAAAGTTTTTGGGGTTATACCTTTAATTCAGCTGTATTTTACGCCTGGAATCACCTCTATAATTTATTAATGTAAGTGCTTACAAAAAGCGTAACCAAAAATATGGAGGTGCTTTATGGGGGGCAAGTCAAAACGGACGTTCAAGTTATCACTGATCACGCTGTTATCCCTGAGCTTTGCACTCGCCGGCTGCGGCGGCAATAACAACGGTAATACCAAGGATAATGCCAAGGGTGAAGAGACCGGTGCGGCACAAACCGCCGGAGCTGCGGATACGGGCGACAAAATTGAGCCGTTCAACATCAGTGTGTTTCTGGGCGAAGCCGGCCAGCAGCCGACACCGGACAATAAAATTTATAAGAAAATTAAAGATGAGACGGGCGCCAGCTTCAATTTCGAATTTTTGGCAGGCGACATTAACCAGAAGCTGGGCGTTATGATCGCCGGCCAGGATTATCCGGACATGATGACAGGAAATACGAAGCTGACTGCAGCAGGGGCATATATTCCGCTCGAAGATCTGATTGAAGAGCATGCTCCGAATTTGAAAGCGCATTATGCAGAGTACTGGAACATGATGAAGGACCCTAATGACGGACATATCTATATCCTGCCTAACTACGGGGTATACAACGGCAAAGTGAACAGCGCCTGGTATTCAGGCCCGGCCTTCTGGATCCAGAAGGCAGTGCTCAAGGAATTCGGCTATCCGCAGGTCAAGACACTGGATGAGTACTTTGATCTGATTGAGAAATACAAAGAGAAATATCCGAAAATTGACGGCAGTCCGACAATCGGCTTCGAAATTCTGAATTATGACTGGAAGAACTGGGGACTGTTCAATGCGCCTCAGCATCTGATCGGACATCCGAACGATGGCGGGGTCGTGGTCAAAGACGGTGTGGCGGAGATTTTTGCAGACAAGGATTATGCCAAGCAGTACTACCAGAAGCTTAATGAACTCAATCATAAGGGTCTGATCGATAAAGAGACCTTTGTGCAGAACTACGACCAGTATATGGCGAAGCTGTCCAGCGGAACCGTTCTGGGCATGTTCGACCAGCACTGGAACTTCAACGCTGCCGAAGATTCCCTGACCACCCAGGGCAAAATCGAGCGTACCTACGTCGGGCTTCCGCTCGTATACGATAAGGCTACCAAGGACTATTACCGTGACCTTGCGGTTCTGAACCTTAACAACGGCTTCGGGATCAGTATCAACGCCAAAGATCCGGAGAAAATTATCAAGCTGCTCGACACCCTGATTCAGGAAGAATGGCAGAAGACCTTCTCCTGGGGCATTGAGGGCGAAGATTATATCGTAGAGAACGGCAGATTCATGAGAACACAGGAACAGCGCGACAATGCAGCCGATGCTACCTGGCAGCTGGCCAATAAAGCCAAGTCACTCTTCAGCTACCTGCCTAAGATGGAGGGAAGCTTCAGTGACGGCAACTCTACCGATGCAGCAGCGCAGCCGGAAGAGTATAAGGCAGGGCTCAAGCCGTTTGATAAGGAAGTGCTTGATGCTTACGGCTACGATACTTATGTGGACTTCTTCAGTGAGCCGCCTGCCAATCCGGTCTATTACCCGGCCTGGTCCATTGACCTGATTGAAGGCTCCGATGCCAAAATAGCTAATACCAAATTAAACGAATTACAGACCAAATTCTTGCCTAAGGCAATTCTCGCGAGTCCGGAAGAATTCGATGCCGTGTGGACCGATTATGTCGGGCAGATCAAGAAAGCCAATGTGAAGGCTTACGAAGATAAGATCAACGAGCAGATCAAATGGAGAATTGATACCTGGAGTAAGTAATAAATACGCAGTGAAACAGCAGGCGGAGGGCCGTTGCGGCCTTCCGCCTGCTCCAATAAACGAGGAGCGGGGAGACAATTACTATGGCTGAGACCTTAGAAACAGAAATAGCCGTCCGGCATCCCAACCGCAAAAAGAAGAAGCGGCCGGTTACCTGGTCGCTGATCAAAAGCCAGAACCAGCTGATTTGGATGTCAGTGCCTTTAATGCTCTACATTATTCTTTTTGCCTATGTGCCTGTCTGGGGCTGGACTATGGCCTTCCAGAATTACCGCCCTGCCAAGTCTTTCAGCGAACAGGAATGGGTGGGCTTCAAGCAATTCAAATTTTTGTTTACCGACGATAATTTTCTGCGGGTTCTGCGCAACACCTTATCTATGGGGATCATTAACCTGGTGCTCGGATTTGTAACGGCGATTGTGCTGGCACTGCTGCTGAATGAAATTAAAAATGTGCTGTGGAAAAGAACGGTCCAGACCATTTCCTATCTGCCGCATTTCCTGTCCTGGATTATCGTTACCGGCATTGTAGCGACCTCACTGTCGATCAATGACGGGATTGTAAATATTGTACTAATGAAGCTGCATCTGATTAAAGAGCCGATTCTATGGCTCAGTGAGGGCAAGTACTTCTGGGGCATTGTCGGTGCCTCGCATGTGTGGAAGGAAGTCGGCTGGAATACGATTATTTATCTGGCAGCTATTGCATCGATTGACCCGGCGCTGTATGAGGCTGCGGAAATCGACGGGGCGAGCCGCTACAAAAAAATGCAGTTTGTCACTCTGCCCGGCATCAAAGCAACTATTGTCATCCTGATGATCATGTCCATCGGGCACGTGCTGGAGGCAGGCTTTGAGGTACAATATCTGCTCGGCAACGGGCTGGTTGTGGACTGGGCGGAAACGATTGATATTTTTGTACTAAAATACGGGCTGGCACAAGGCAACTATTCACTCGCAACCGCAGGCGGTATCTTCAAAACGGTGGTCAGCGTAACCTTGCTGCTTATGGCTAACGGTATTTCCAAGCGGCTTGGGGAAGAGAGGTTGTTATAATGATGGATAACCGGCAGATTAGCCCCGGGCACAACACAGGCATGACGGTGAGAAAAAGCATTGGTAAAGGGAAGCTGGAGCCTGTGCTGTTCACCACCTTTAATACGGTGTTTATGATTTGTCTCGTGATTGTTACCTTATATCCGTTCCTGAATACGATTGCCGTTTCGTTTAACGCGGGGAATGACACGATCCGCGGCGGCATTTACTTATGGCCGAGAGCCTGGACTGTCCAGAATTACAAGGCGATCTTTGCCTCCGGCACGATTTATGATGCTTTTCTGGTTTCTGTAGCGCGGACGGTGCTGTCAACAGTGCTGAATATCTTTCTGACGACGATGCTGGCCTATACGCTGAGTAGACGGGAGTATGTCTTCCGCCAGCCGATCACAGTAATCTTCGTACTGACGATGTATTTCAGCGCCGGTCTGATCCCAAGCTACTTCCTGATCAAGGATCTCAACCTGCTTAACAGCTTCTGGGTGTATATTTTCCCGTCTATGATTAGTGCCTTTAATATGATCGTCATCCGGACCTATATCGGTACGATCCCCGAGAGTCTGATGGAATCGGCGAAAATTGACGGAGCCGGAGACTTCAAAATCTTCATGAGGGTGGTCTTCCCGCTGTGCAAGCCGGTGCTTGCAACGATAGCGCTGTTTGTGGCGGTGGGTGCCTGGAACTCCTGGTTCGATGCGTTTATCTACACCTCCTCCCGGCAGCACCTGAGTACTCTGCAGTACGAGCTGATGAAGCTCTTATCCTCGACGATGAACTCCAACAGCAATCCGAATGTTGCCGCCGGGGTAGGGATGGACCAGGATTCAGCACGTGCGCTGGTGACACCGCTGTCGATCCGGGCTGCGATTACGGTAGTCGCTTCAGTTCCGATTCTGCTCGTGTATCCGTTCATGCAGAAGTATTTTGTGGTCGGGCTGAATGTGGGGAGTGTTAAGGAGTAGGGGCAGCAGACGAAGGAGTGGGTGTAGTGAAGGCGGGTGGAATTCTAGGAAAGCAGCCGGAATCCACAGTACACTCCGGAGTCGCTATTCATCTAAGTTTATAGCAGGCTGAGTGATCCAAATAAGTGGAAATTAGCCAACTAATATGCGGCTAAATGCTGTAAAGTGGGTATTAGTGGGAAAAAGGTCAACTAAATCTGCTGTTTTCGCCACTATTGGGGCTTACGGGCTGAACTAGGCGGAGGTTTTCCAACTAATTCGCAGAGAGACTCGGATTCAGTGAGATTAGGTGGCAAAAATCCAACTAAAGTTTCGATCTAAGAAAGGTTGTCTGCGTTTATATGAAGCGATCATTCATAGAGTATACGAACCCGGTGCTGCCGGGTTTTTATCCTGATCCGAGCATTACCCGGGCGGGAGAGGACTATTATCTGGTCTGCAGCAGCTTTGAATATTTCCCCGGCGTTCCGCTGTTTCACAGCCGTGATCTGATTCACTGGAAGCAATTCGGTCATGTGCTGGACCGGATCAGCCAGCTCGACATCCGTAATTGCGGCAGCTCTGACGGAATTTATGCGCCGGCCATCCGTTATCACGACGGGCTATTCTATATGATTACTACAGATGTACGGGGACGGGGTAATTTCTATGTGACTGCCGCTGACCCCGCAGGCCACTGGTCTGACCCTATCTCTATCCCTTATGGCGGTATTGATCCATCGCTCATGTTCGATGAGAACGGCAGAGTCTATGTAACCGCTCAGCAGGGTGCCGGCTATGACTCGCATATCATCCAGTATGAGATTGATATTGCTACCGGAGCAGCGCTGACTGAACCCGTAGTGATCTGGACCGGTGACGGCGGGCCGTGGCTGGAGGGTCCGCATTTATACAAGATTAACGGGATGTACTATATCATGGCGGCTTCCGGGGGAACGGCCAAGGAGCACCGCGAGATCATCGGCCGCAGCAGCTCGCCGTACGGTCCATTTGAGGAATGGGCCGAGCCGATTCTGACCCACAGGGAGCTTGAGCATCCGATCCAGTATCTGGGTCATGCCGATCTGATCGAAGGACCGGACGGCGGATGGTGGGCGGTCTTTCTTGGTGTGCGTCTTGGGGACGACGGCTACGGTGTGCTTGGCCGGGAGACATATCTGGCCCCGGTGAGCTGGAGTGAGGACGGCTGGCCGCTGATTGATAACAATGAGGGTACGGTCGGGCTGGAGATGTGTGTTGAGCGGCCTTGTTACAGTGACGGGGAAGAGGAGCAGGCAGCTGGGAGCGGCTGCGGGCTGCGTAAGCTGGAGGCTGCGGGTGAGCTTGATAAGTTAAGTGAAGCTGGGATCAGCTCTGAGAAAATCATTAAGCAGTCAGGTAGCAGCCTGGATGAAAAGGTGCAGGATAGCGGTCTTTATAGCGGACGGCATGAGTTTGACGATCGTTTGCTGCCGCATGATTTGGTCTTCCTGCGCAACCCGGCTGAGCACAGCTGGTCACTGAAGGAGCGTCCGGGCTGGCTGGCGCTTAAGGGGCAGCCGGCCGGACTTAATGATACCGGCCAGACAGCCTTTGTCGGCCGCAGACAGCAGCAGTTTACCGCTGAGTGGAGCACGCTGCTTGAGCTGGACGATCAGGCCGACAGTGCAGAAGCCGGATTATGCGTCAGAATGAATGAGCGGGCCCATTATGAAGCAGGGATGATTCGCAGGGACAGTCAACTGCTGGTGTTTGCACGGCTAACGGTGAGAGGACAGACGGAGCTGGCAGCGGAGGTTCCGGTAAACGGGTCTGAGGGCAGGGTTTTTCTGAAGATTACCGCAGATTACCACGAGTACCGTCTGCTTTATTCCATGGACGGTAAGGAGTGGACACAGCTTGCAGCAGGTGCAGCATATGAGCTTTCACCGCAGGCTGCTGAAGGAAATGCTTTTACCGGAGTAGTGGTTGGCATGTACGCGACTGGTAACGGCCGGGAGATGCCGGGAATTGCTTATTTCGACTGGCTGGAATGGCAGGCTTGAGCGGCTGCTGTTACATCTGCATGGCAATGAAGGCTGATTATACTTGCGGAAATTTTATGGTGGGAGGGTATTAGGATGGGAGATAACAGCTTTAGCGGGCTTTCGTTAAAAGGCTTGTTCACTGATGATTTTATGATCGGTGCGGCGGTGAATCCGCTCACGATCCGCTCGCAGGAGCAGCTGCTCGCCTATCATTTCAATAGTATCACTGCCGAGAATGAGATGAAGTTTGAGAGCCTGCACCCGCAGGAGGCGGTGTATACCTTTGAGCAGGCGGACGAGCTGGCGGCATTTGCCCGGAAGCACGGATTGTCGATGCGCGGTCATACCCTGGTGTGGCATAACCAGACGAGCGATTGGCTTTTTACGGACGGAGCAGGCGAGGCGGTAAGTAAAGAGCTGCTGCTGTCACGCCTGAAATCACATGTTGATACAGTAGTCGGGCGTTACCGGGGCCAGATTTATGCCTGGGATGTCGTCAATGAGGTAATCGCTGATGATAGTCCGGAGCTGCTGCGGCCCTCCAAGTGGCTGGAAATCGCCGGACCTGAGTTCATTGCTCGGGCGTTCGAATATGCTCATGAAGCTGATCCGCAGGCGCTTCTGTTCTACAATGACTACAATGAAAGTCATCCGCAGAAGCGCGACAAAATCTATACACTATTGAAGTCGCTGCTGGAGCAGGGTGTGCCGGTCCACGGTGTCGGCCTGCAGGCCCACTGGAATCTGTACGATCCAGCGCTGGATGACATCCGGGCAGCGATCGAGAAGTACGCCTCGCTCGGGCTGCAGCTGCAGCTTACCGAGCTGGATATATCCCTGTTCCGCTTCGAAGATAAGCGGACGGACCTCACAAGCCCGCCGCCGGAGCTGCTTGAGCTCCAGGCGGAGCGGTATGACGCGGTATTCCGGCTGCTCCGGGAATACCGTGAGGTCATCTCTTCCGTCACCTTCTGGGGGGCGGCGGACGACTACACCTGGCTGGACAATTTCCCTGTCCGCGGACGGAAAAACTGGCCGTTCCTGTTCGATGAACAGCACCGGCCAAAGCCTGCGTTTGAGCGGCTTGCTGCGCGCAGCCGCTAATGAATAAAGAGACGGACAGTACAAACTAATTAAAAGTAATTCATTCCGGACTGCCGCCTAAATGGAGAAGTCAATAGTCCCCTTCCACGACATAAAACCACGCCAACAAGGCGTGGTTTTATGTCGTTATCTTGCAAGATATACAATTACCTCAAATTATTCGAGAAAAGCATATTATTGCTGATTAATAAGTTGATTTTCTTGCATCCCATGAATAATCTTAACGGTATTTATTTTCCAATTCAATTTATCACGATTGAGTAAAAACAATAGTTCACCATAATACACCTGTGTAAGCTCATTATTCGAATTATAAGTCATTATTTCAAAGCCCGTTAAAATTTCTACCTTATTTAAAGAACGGTTAATGACTTTTTGCTTAACTAAGGGAGCGGGTAAACCATTTTGCTCATCAAAATTTAGAAATTCGGATATGTTACCGGGATACATTTTCAAATTACTTTTCTTTGATTGAAATTCGGTTATGTAGCGATTGATTTCATTTTTTGGCAGACTGTATACTGTTATTCCTCCAAAGATAACTACACCTATAACTAAAATAAGTACTGTTTTAATAATTTTTTTATTCATGTTACTGATCCTCCTGATAGTTGGCTAGCACGAATACATAGTGTATCCGTGCTAGCCAAACTATTTAATAGGACATAGTACCTGGAGATTTCCAGTCATTACGATATCCTTCATATTTAAGAAAATCTGAATTTGAATAAAGTTTTTTAATTCATGCCGGCCAGCATCATTAAGAAAATATCATAAAATACCTATTTTTGATATATAAACTCAAGCACTAACAATGCCTGAACGTCCGGATGGACACGCTAGATAAAGCCAGGGAATTCGCGACCAGCTGTCTTTTTGGTGCCGCAGTTACCTTATATAGCCGCAGGATAATTTTAACTCCGGCTGCACATCCTTAGAGGAAGCGGACCCTCTCATAGGTCTGATATATCATTTTAAAAATAAATGATGACACAGTGAAGGTTATGCCTTATTATTTAAAGAGATTTTTAATAAAACAGTTTTAAAATAGTTGTAATACACTTTTCAGGAAACAGGCTATATTATCAGCAGGTCCGGAGAGGGGCGGAATACGATTTTAGCGCTGAACGGAGTTAGTAAAAGCTTCGAACTGAGGGAAGGCAGCCACCACGCGGTCCGGGATGTATCACTCTCAGTGAAACCGGCTTCAATCCACGGCATAATCGGGGCAAGCGGAGCCGGCAAATCAACGCTGCTGCGTCTGATGAATCTGCTGGAGCGTCCTGACAAAGGCACTGTGCATGCAGGCGGCAAGGAGCTGACGGCATTAACAGAGAAAGAGCTGCGCCGGGAGCGGCAGAAGATCGGGATGATCTTTCAGCATTTTAACCTGGTCGCCAATGCAACCGTCAGCCGTAATGTAGCCATTCCGCTGGAGTTGGCGCGCGTGCCGAAGGGGGAACGGCAGAAACGGGTGGCCGAGGTGCTTGATTTTGTCGGCCTGACCGACAAAGCGGAGCAATATCCCGCCCGGCTCAGCGGCGGACAGCGGCAGCGGGTGGCGATTGCCCGCGCCCTGGCGAATAATCCGCAGCTGCTGCTGTGCGACGAGCCGACCTCCGCGCTGGACCCGGTGACTACGGCGGATATCCTTAGCGTGCTGAAGCATATTAACGCTGCGCTCGGCGTAACGATCGTGATCGTGACCCATGAGCTGGATGTGGTGCGCAGCATCTGCACTGAGGTATCTGTCATGCGGGACGGGATAATCGTGGATGCCTTTTCACGTGAGGAGAACGGGTTCCTTCCACCATCAGGGCATTCCGGCTCTTACCGCGAGCAGATTACCGGCAAGGCAGGTGGGCGATAATGTGGGAAAGCATGCTGAAATACCAGGATCTGATGTGGCAGTCAATCGGAGAGACCTTTGTTATGGTCGGAATCTCCATCCTGGCAGCGCTACTGGTCGGGCTTCCGCTGGGTACACTGTTGTACTTTTGCCGCAAGGGCCAGCTTTATGAGAACCGGAGCCTGTCGCTGACGCTGAACAGCATCGTTAACGTGGTCCGCTCTTTTCCGTTCCTGCTGCTGGTGGTGGCGCTTATTCCAGTGACCCGTTTTCTGGTTGGAACGGCTATCGGGACATTAGCCTCAACAGTGCCGCTGTCGGTTGTCGCCATAGCTTATTATGCCCGTCTGGTGGAGCAATCCCTGCTGGAGGTTCCCAAAGGTACTATTGAAGCGGCCCTGTCCATGGGGGCTTCGAAGGTGGAGCTGATTTTCAAGTTCCTGTATGTAGAAGCGCGCTCGGGCCTGGTGCTCGGACTTACGGCATCCACGATCAGCTTTATTTCTTTTTCAACGGTGATGGGTGTTGTGGGGGGCGGGGGTGTCGGTGATTTTGCCATCCGTTACGGGTATCAGCGGTTTGAGACCGAAGTGATGGCCTACGCCATCGTCGTCATGATTGTGCTCGTGCAGCTGATTCAGTTCACCGGAAGCACGGCGGCAAGACTGCTCGATAAACGCTGATCCAAGGGAAGACCGGACAATGAATGTGCTGGCTGTACTATTTTGAAATCCAAACATAAATATCGGGGGTTATTGAAAAACAATGAAAAAGTCCATGATTGCAATGCTGATGCTATTCGTCCTGGTTGCTGCCGGCTGCGGTAACAACACTAACAATACTCAAAATAATGCTGAAGCCACGGAAGCACCAGCAGCAACAGCAGCAAGTACAGAACCCGTAAAAATCAAGGTAGCAACGCTGATTCCTCCAATGACAGATATTCTTGATATTGTGAAGCCGCTGCTGCTGGAGGACGGGGTGGATATGGAGATCGTTGTTTTGTCTGATAATGTGCAGCCGAATGAAGCGCTGGCGAACAAGGAAGTGGATGCGAACTTCTTCCAGCACGTGCCTTACATGACGCAGTTCAATGACAGCAAGGGCTCGAACCTCGTTCCGGTACAGCCTGTGTATGACGCGATCTACGGAGGCTATTCCAAAAAGGTCAAATCCATCGAAGAGCTGCCGGAAGGCGCGAAGCTGGTAATGGCTAATGACCCGTCCAATATCGGACGTTCGCTGCAGATGTTTGCCGATGCCGGTCTGATTAAGCTGAAGGATGGTGTAGGCATCACAGCAACCCAGGCGGATATTACGGAAAATCCGAAGAACTTCAAGTTCGAGGAGGTCGATCTGCTGATGCTGGCCCGGATGCTGGATGACGGCGACCTGGTGGCAATGACTCCTGCATATGCCAGCCCGCTGGGCCTGACTCCGAAGAAGGATGCGCTGATTACCGAACGTGAGGATTCCGAATTCACAATCACGCTCGTAGCGCGCGAAGACAATCAGGATTCCGATGCAATCCAGAAGCTGGCAAAGCGCATCAGCGGTCCCGAAGTGAAGAAGTTCCTGGAAGATAATTATGCAGAGATTGCTCTGCCGGCTTTTAAATAAATAGAAAAAAAGGACAGTATTTCATCCGGAAACGAATGGGATACTGTCCTTTTTTATGGGTTAGTCCTTAGTTTTCAGCAGCACAGGAACCTCGAAGCTTGCCGATTCAATCCACGTACCAGTGGTAAAATCGCGCCCGCGCACCAGCACCTTATCGCTGTACACTTCAACATAATACCCCTGGCTGCCGTCCAGGTGGACATCCTCATTGTTCCACAGATACGCAACCGAGGCTGCATTGAACATCGTAGCCGTCTCCCCGTTACCCGGGAACATCGTATGCTCCGATTCCAGCTCCCAGTGGGTATGGCCGGTAAACAGCAGGGTCTGCGGATATTTGTCCAGAATCGCACGCAGCTCCTTGTCTTGCGTAACTCCGTACCATTCCTGTTCTTCAAGAGAGCCGGCGACAGTATTCATCAGCGGCTGATGCAGGAAGAGAAAGACGGGCTGATCCGCTGCAGCCGGTCCGCCGTCAGGCCGCTCGCCAAGCTTCAGCTCCAGCCACTGGAGCTGTTCAGCCGACAGGCTGCAGAAGATCGGTAATCCCTCTTCGGTTCCCAGGAAAATAAAATGATATCCGCCGATCCAATGGTCATGATAAGGCCCCGGCGAGCCCATGCGGGAGGTGTACATTCCGAGGCGTGACTCCCAGTCGCCTAAACCGACCTCCGCCAATTGCGGCTGCCAGTGGCCGATGCCGACATCGTGGTTGCCCAGCGTATAACGGATTTCCGGCAGCACCGTCCGGTATTGGCCGAGAATCCGCTCAACCTCCGCATATTCCTCCGGGAAGCCGTGGTCGGTAATATCGCCAACATGCATGATTCCGCTGCTGCCCCGGGCATGGACGGCCAGATCCTGCAAGGCACGTTCAAAGTTCCGGTTATACTCATGGGCAGGGTCAGCGGTGACATGGGTGTCGGTAATAATCTGAAAGGTGAGCAGCGGTATTTCTCCGCCTGTTAACTTGGTCTCCATCTGCAAAGACTCGCCTCCTTGAGCATCATTTCCTGCCTATTTAAAAGCCAGCTCCTCATAAGACTGTACAACGGTATCAGCATCGGGCAGCACATGAGCGAATAGAATTCTGGCCGAAGAATCCCCCGGCACAGCAGCTCCGGCATCCGGTGCAATGGAAATGGCAGCCGCAGCGCCTGCGGCCTTGGCCATGCGCATATCACCGTTCGTATCGCCGATTACGGCTGCAGCGGAGGGATGGACCCCAAGCTGTCTGCAGGCCAGCAGGGCCATATCGGGGAACGGCTTGCCGCGCTCGATCTGATCGGTGCCTATCACGGCCGAGAAATAATGGCGGATGCCGAGCCAGCGGAGATGCTTCTCCGCGGCTTCGGTTTCATCCGCTGTCACTACGGCCATCTTTACGCCTCCGGCAGCGCATTCATCCAGGAATCGGAGCAGGCCGGGCAGCGGAAGAACGGGACGGCTATGCTCCAGCATGGCGTCCGCCTCCCGGCGGCAGGCTTCTACCAGCTCCATCGACTCTGCCCAGGAGAGGCCCAGCAGGTAGCCCTGCCAGCCCAGGATGGCATACAGATCGTTCATCGTGCCCATGGCGAGCGGACCGTTGCGGTCATAGCCGGTAATCCGGCCTTCGCTGTTATGGACTGTTCCCAGCAGACTGTTCAGGTAAGGCTCGGGAAATGTAAGGCCGCGCAGCTCCAGCTGCCGGGTAAAATGCATCAGCAGGCATTCGCTCCAGCTCCCCCAAAGAGAGACAAAGTCGAGCAGGGTACCGTCCTTGTCAAACAGGATGGCGGATATGCTGTAATTCCCCTGCGGGGTAATCAGCTCAGGCACGGCTGCGGCCTCCTTTATTTGTAATTCACGTCATTGATGATTTACATCGTTGTATATTTACGGGATTAATCTGTGAGTCAGGCGAGTCCGCTATTGCCCCGGATTACTTCACCTTATCGAGCGCTGCCTGTGCAGTAGCCTGTGCTTCTTTGAGCGCTTCAGCCGCCGGGATGTTCTCGATCTGCACCTTATCCGCAGCAATTTTCAGTGCATCATTGATTTTGCCGCCCGTAGGGTCCTGGAACGGAGCGGAGGCATGAGAGGCCTGCTGCAGCGGAATTTTGATCTGCGGGTTGGTCTCGCTGAACGAGATGAACGCGGGATCTTCCAGGGCAGACTGGCGGACCGCAATGTATCCGGTATTGATCGACCAGAAGGCGGTATTCTCCGAATTTGAAAAGTAAGCCAGCCATTTCAGCGCGGCCTGTTTCTCTTCATCGCTTGCTTTTGCAGGGATACCGGCCTGAATAGCTTCGGCTACCGGTTTGCCTTCGCCGACTCCGGCCCAGCCCGGCTGTTCCATTGCCGCTACGATGCTGAAGTCCAGATCGCCCTGGTCACCGCTTGAGCCGGTATAGCCGGCCGCCTGGCCTTTCATTACGTCATCAATCGTTTTGTACCAGTACTCCCAGCCCTGTCCCCCGGAATGAATGCGCATAATCTGGTCCTCATGAATCCATTTGCGGAACAGATCCCACGTTTCAGTCCACTCAGCAGAGTCAATGGTAACGGTCTTGCCGTCTTCACTTAGAATGCTGCCGCCTTTACTCAGCACCGCGTCGATCATATTGCCGGAGCCCCACATCGGCTCCCAGCCGTAGACGCTTGTTTTGCCGCCTTCTTTAACCGTCATTTTCTCAGCTGCGGCAGCGAGATCCTCCCAGGTCTTGATCTGGCTGGCATCTATTCCGCTCTTCGCAAAAGCATCCTGACGGTAATACATCACCTGTGTTGTGCCATACATCGGCAGGAAATACTGTTTGCCGTCAACCTTGCCCTGGTTCAGGAAGGTCTGTACGAAATCATCCGGATTGAAATCGGGCTGCGCCGCAATCAGCTGATCCAATTCTGCGAAATATCCCTTGCGCGCCCAGTCCACATTCGAGGACAATACGGCCGCCGGAACCTGCCCGGTAGCGATCGCCGCCTGGAGCTTCTGCTGGGTTTCTGTGTAATCCGCCTGCACGATGCCTTTAACGGTAACCTCCTGCTGGGAGGCGTTGAATTTTTGAATGAGTGCTTCCATATTTTCACCGAGCTTGCCGCCCAGGCCATACCAGAATTCAATCGTTACCGGCTCGCTTTGGGCAGCAGGGGCTGCTGCGGAGGGAGCTGATGATGCACTGCTGGCCTCTGTAACCTGATTGGCGGCGCCGTTTGCACCGCAAGCTGTTAGGACGGTCATTCCGGCAATTACGGATAGTGCGGACAATCTTTTCAATGAGACGTTCATCATCATTCTCCTCTTTATTAGAAAATAGTATTTTAGCCTTTACTGGAGCCTGCAGTCATATTGACACTTTGCATAATCGTTTTCTGTGCCAGCACAAAAACAAGCAGCAGGGGGGCGATGGTGAAGGCGCTGGCGGCCATGATTAGCGGCCATTTCAATCCGTAAGCACCTCCTTCCACAAAGAAGCTGCGCAGACCGGCGGAGACCAGCTGCAGGGCAGGGTCCTTGGTAATCAGCATCGGCCAGAAATAATTGTTGTAATGATCGATGAAGGTGATCAGTGCCATTACGGCAAAAGAGGACCTTGTCACCGGCACCAGCACTGTCCACAGAATCCGCATATGCGATGCCCCATCCATCTCGCCGGCTTCGACCAGCTCATGGGATACCTGCAGGAAGGCCTGCCGGATCAGGAAGATTGCAAATACGCTAACGCAGTTGGAGAGAATCAGCCCGCCGTAGCTGTTGAGCAGATTCAGTTCGGACAGCACAAGATAGCTGGGCAGATAGACTGCCGTAGCAGGTACCATATAGCCGAATAGAATGACTCCCGCGAAAATGCCCTTCAGGCGGAATTTCATATGGGTCAGCGCATAGGCCATCATGCCGGAATTGATAATCTGCAGGATGACAATGCATCCGGCGACCAGAATGCTGTTGCCCATATATCTGGCGAACGGTGCCTCATTCCAGGCTTCGGCGAAATTCCCCCAGAGCGGAGCCGCAGGCCAGAGTGTCGGCGGGGAGGCCCAGATTTCATCATTGGTTTTGAGGGCGCTGGTGACCATCCAGTAGAACGGGAAGGCCATCAGCAGCGCCAGTACGGCGAAGAAAGCATGGCGGGCCGGTCCGCCCAGCCGTGAGAGCATACTCGTGCGCAAGTGGAATGACCTCCTTAGATGTAACGATTTATTGATAGTGCGTCGTCCGTTTACTGATGCTGAGCGACAGTACTGACAGCAGCATACAGATGAACACCAGTACTACAGCCACACTGGAAGCCTCGCCGATCTGGAAGGACTCAAAAGCAGACTGGTAATACAGGTACAGCAGCGTACGGGTTGAGCCGGACGGACCGCCTTGTGTCAGTACGTTAATCTGATCGTAGGCCTGGAGCGCCTGAACCATCTGCACCACGAACAGAAACAGCGTGGTCGGTGAGATCATCGGCAGCGTAATCCGGACAAACTTTTGCACAGCGCCGGCCCCGTCAAGCTCGCCTGCTTCCAGCAGATCGGAAGGAACATTACGCAGAGCTACGAGATAGAAGATCATCGCCCAGCCCGCGGATTTCCAGACCGTTACGAGCAGCACGCCGAAGAGTGCCCACTTGGGGTCCTGCAGCCAGCCGACCGGTTCAAGGCCGAGAGTATTCAGCACCGTGTTGGCCAGCCCGACTTCAGGCTCGTAGATCCAGGACCAGACGATGGATACAGCAACAGTCGGCGTAACCCAGGGAGAGAAGAGCAGCGCCTGATAGAAGCCGGAGCCTTTCAGCTTGCGGTTCATGAGAAGGGCCAGCCCCAGGCCTATGGCGATAACCGGCAGCACACTGCCGATGCAGAACAGTACCGTAACCCTGAGCGCTTTGTAAAAAGCCGGATTGCCAAAAAGGTCGATATAATTCTGCAGCCCGACAAAGGTTTTGGTTGGACTCATGAAATCCCACTCAGTAAAGCTGAGATACAGCACATAGATCAGCGGTGCCAGCCAGAACAGTACAAAGGGTATCATCGCCGGCAGCGTAAAAAGAACGGGCTTTAAACCGCTTATTACCTTATTTCGTGTCATTTTCGTTCCGATACCCCATTCCGTGAGCTTAGTTTTGCGGTATAATGCAGGTGAATACATTCTCTGTTCAAAAAAAATTGTACACTGGACAAGACAGCGTGTGGTCAACCGGAGGTAAAGCAGGCTCGGAAATTGTGTAAAATTTGTTGAAATACACCCGGCTTATTCCCGTTTTATGTAATGCTGAGACAACAACACTAATGAAAAGTGAAGGTGCAGCGAATGAAGCAGGCCGCATTTAGTGAAGACAACGGGCAGTTATCTCCACGGGAGCAGCTGCTGCGCACGATGATTGATGCAATCGCGCAGACAATGGATTTGTACGGGGCGAATTATTCCTTTGGACAGCTGTACGGGATAATGTTCTTTGAGGACAAGCCAATGACGCTGGAGGAAATGAAGCAGGTAATGAATATGAGTAAAAGCAACATGAGCTACGGTGTCCGCTCCCTGATGTCCGCACAGATGGTAACTAAGCTCGAAGAGAAACGGGAGCGGAAGGACCTCTATGTGGCAGAGAAGGATTTTTTTCAGGCGTTCCGTAACTTCTTCACTCTGAAGCTGCAGTGTGAGATTGATGTGATGCAGGAGGCGATGGGGGCGGTAATCCCGCAGCTGGAAATTTTGGCACAGACGGGAGATACGCCTGAAGAGGAACGGCTGTCCTGCGCCCGGGATTTGGAGAAGCTGCGGCATGCGACGGAGTATTACAGCTGGCTGCAGCAGTTTGTTGACGGGCTGAAGAACGGGGAGCTGTTCGGCGGACCGGTTGCGGAGCAGCCTTGAGTCAAGGCATGCTGTGCTAATTTTTCTGCGGGAATTTGAACCTTACCCAGTCTGCTATTGCAGGTTAGCTGCACTTTGTACAGCTATATCGACTTTTTTTCTTCCTACCTCCGGTTTAAGTGTACTCTGCACAACTATATGGGCTTAAATCTTCTGTTTTGGCCGTTTCGGGCAATTTTAGTTGCACGAAGTGCAGTTATATGATTTTAACATCCCTATTTACTGTTTTTAGTAGCAGAAAGTGCAGCTATCCCTTATAGAGAGTGCCATTTAACTATACTGCGCAAGCAGACGACAAAAAACAGGCAGACCCGTGTCCATACGAATCTGCCTGTTTAATTATATGCTCTCCTCACAATGAGGGCTGCGGGCGGATAAATTTGTTTTTCAGAATGCTAAGCTTATTCCCCCTGCCGCAGCCGTTCAATCAGCGTATCCTTACTCAGCATCCTGTACGAGCTCAGGGTTACCGTGTAAGCAATGACAGCCAGCACCGGGACGACCAGTACAAAGGGCAGCCAGCTCATGCGGAATACGGTAAAAGCTGTGTTGCCCGCAATGCTCTTTGCAATGCTATAAGTGAGAAAGACACCAAGGGTTGAGGTAATGGCTGTGGTCAGAAGGACATTGTACATTCCTTCATAGATCAGCATTTTTTTGAGCTGGCGTTTGGTCATGCCGATGCTCTCGAGCAGGGCGAATTCATTTCTCCGCATAATAACGCCCGTAACGACTGTATTAATATAATTAAGAACACCGATCAACGCAATAACGAAGCTCAGGCCGTAGCCGATAATCTGAAAAACCCGGATAAATCCGTCCAGCTCCTGCCGGTAATCCTCTCTCGATTTAATCACCAGCTCATCGCTGGGTGCAGCAAGCGTTTTGGCAGCCTCTGTTGCACTATACAGCTTGTCCGGGTCAATATGCAGCGTTGCTGACAGCGCCCATGGCGGGTTGGTCCCCGCCGGAAGCTCTCTGGTCAATTCGGATGACGGAAAAAACGCATTAAATCCATACGTTGAGTAAGACTGGGTCGTCGCAGCATAGAGAGCATCGTAATTCATCACAGCCATGACCTCATAGCTTTTGCCAAGATTCTTAAACTCAATCATATCACCGGGATGATAGTAAGAGGTATAAGTGTCTTCCTCCCACATGAGCGATTGAGCCACCAGCACATAGTCACCCGAAGCGAATTTCTGCAGGTCGAAATGCCCTTCAATAACATCCTTCTGCACCAGGTCATACCACCCGGGATCGATGCCGTACAATTGCAGATAAACGGAGTTCTGCTCCAGCAGGCTTGTAAGATAAGGCTCCGGCGGCTCTGTCTCTGATAAAGGCTGCAATACAGCACGTATTTTCTCATCCATATCATGAATGTCATAATAGTAGTAAACCTTCTCCACACTCTCCACGCCGTCAATCCGCGCCAATTCACTGCTGAATGCTTCCGAGAGCTTATAAGGATCACCCGGGCGCTCACCTTCATGTGTTTCTATTTTCTCATTGCGGATCACCACATCCCCGGAAAGAAACGTGCTAAGATACTTATTCACATCAAGCGAACCTATCACCGTAAAAATAATACTGAACAGTACTATGCTCAAGGAAAGTGAGGTCAGCATGAGGGTGAGCTTCTTTTTGCTGCGGAACAGGTTCGTGAAGGCCATGACATGCAGCCGGCCTCCGCGCTTCGAGCGTTTGTTCCTCCGCCGCTTTGCCTGTACTCCCGTATACCTGACTGCTTCGACAGGCGCAATCCGCGCGGCCATCCGGCCGGGCTTGCCGGCGGCAATCCATACCGTCAGATAAGCGAACAGGGCGGCTCCAATGAAAATCCACGGGCTGGCGGAATAAGCGGCTTCCATAGTCTCACTGGAAAAGGTGTTCATCATCGGCGTAAGCAGCCGTCCGATTACATAACCTGCAGCGAGGCCGAAGGGCAGCCCGATCAGATACAAGACCTGTGATTGTATTCTGATCATCCGTTTGAGCTGCTTCGGTGTCGTCCCGATCGCTTTGAGCAGACCGTAAAACTTCACATCACGCACAACCGATATGTAAAAAATATTATAAATCAGCAAATACCCGCTCAGCATAATAATGAAGATAACAGCTACATAAGGCACAAATTCAATAAGGTTATCAGACAGGGAAGAGGTCGTATAGGCCCAGTTGACTCCAGTTGGCCTATCTACACCTGTATCGGCGAGCACTTTATCCAGCTTTTTTTCAATATCGACGGCATTCTTGAACATTACGCTCATCTCTTCGGTGTTTACATAGGAGCCGCTGGCTTCAGAATCTGCCGGATCGATCCCTGATATGTTTTGTTGCACCCATGCATCGGAGACGAAGGCCAGCCCTGCGATCGCCAGATTTTTATCCGCTTCGTAATAGCCTGACACGACAAACTCCTGCTTGAGAACACGCTCAGTAATATCTATGTCCAGCTGTACCCGCTCACCAAGTGCATGTTTTATACCGAGCTTATCCAGCACCCAGGTGCTCAGCACAACCTCATTCTCAGCTTCCGGCAAGCCTCCTTCAATTAAATGAATAAAGCTATGTCTGGCGGAAGCCTCATCAATCCGTTTAACCTCTACCGCACTTTCCCGGAACACCTCATTGCGCAAAAGCCCGGCATGCAGCACAACGCCGTATTCCTTAACGCTTGGATGCTGCTTTAATATCTCTATCTGCTCAGGACTCACCCGTTTGAAGCTGCCGTGAAAATCTGTCCCGACTGTCTTCATCATTGTTAGTTCCATTGACTTGTTGAGGCTGAGCGACATCGTAAAAATCGAGGTAATCAGCAGAGTCGTCAGTACCACAGCGGAGATGACAGCCAGGTTGCGCAGCGGACTTACCCGCAGGCTCCGGAGTGAGAGGCGGGTTACGATCTTACGGTTGTTGTTGGCAATCATAGTGTCCCAGCTCCAGATGGTGTTGCATTTCCGGATACAATGCGCCCGTCCTCGATGCGGATAATCCGGTCAGCCATCTGGGCAATGGATTCGTTGTGCGTAATCATGACAATGGTCTGGTTGAACTTTTCGCTCATTTGCTTCAGCAGAATCAGCACTTCCTGGCTGGTTTTGCTGTCCAGATTGCCTGTCGGCTCGTCCGCCAGAATGATCGACGGCTTGGTAGCGAGCGCTCTGGCAATAGCGACCCGCTGCTGCTGACCGCCTGAGAGACTTCCGGGGAGGGAGTGGATTTTGGACTGCAGACCCAGCGCCTGAATGACCTCATCAAGGTACGTCCGGTCAATTCTGCCGCCGTCGAGCTCGATGGGAAGCGTAATATTGTCAAGCACACTCAGGATCAGCACCAGATTATAGCTCTGGAAGACGAACCCGACCGAGCGGCGCCGGAAAATCGTCAGCTTCTCATCGCTCATCGCAAAAAGCTCGTTTCCGTCCACCGTTACCTTGCCCTCCGTAGGCCGGTCCAGACCGCCCAGCATATGCAGCAGAGTGCTTTTTCCGCTGCCGCTGGTGCCGACAATGGCGACAAATTCACCTTTTTCTACCGTCAGGGATATATCATCCAGTGCTTTTACCGTAGTCTGCGGATCTTTGCCGTAATATTTCTTCAGGCTTTCCATGCTTAAAATAGGCATTTGCGTATCTCCTCCATCATTCGTGGTTGTCCTCTAAGATAGCAGACCATTCTAACCGGACAGTGTCTGAAATCTGACGGAATTGACACATTCAGAGCTGAGGGAGATATATCGTAAGTCTGCTTCCCTGACCTGGCTGAGATGCTGCTGTGATGTAGCCGCCCTGGATACTAATGATTTTTTGCGCCAAAAAAAGCCCGATTCCGATCCCCTCAACCTCCCTGGCATTATGCCCTCTATAGAAGCGCTTAAAAATATGCTCCAGCCCGTCCTCCGGAATTCCGATTCCCGTATCAGCAACCTCGATCCTGGTGAACATTTCATTGCCCTCCGCCGTAATCCGGATACTGCCGCCCGGCTCCGTATATTTCACAGCATTCTCCAGCAGGTTGAACAGCGCTTCACTGGTCCACTTGTAATCGTGGCGGGCTGACGTAAGCGGGTCGCAGTCTATGTTAATGATGATGTTTTTGTTGCCTGCGCGCGTGTACAGGTGGGAGAGGGCGCTGGTAATGGTTGCGGCAACCGGCCTTACTTCACTTTGCAATCGGATCATGCCCGACTCCAGCCTGGACAGCTTAATGAGCGAGGTTATGAGCCATTCCAGCTTTTCCGATTGGGCCTCGATCTGCTCCAGCAGCTGCCGGGTGTCCGGGCTTAGATCCGGTGTTTCCGCAAGCAGCTGGCTGTAGAGCAGGATGCTTGCAAGGGGTGTTTTGGTCTGATGCGAGATGTCGGAGATCAGCTCCTTGATCATGTTCTTTTCGGCTGCAAGGTTATGCTCGTTCGCCTTCCCCACTTCAATATAGCGCAGGAGCTTATGCTCAAGCGATGACAGCCGGGTCTCTTCAAAAAGGGTCAGTGGTTCTTGCCCGTGAATCGCCCGTTCCACCATTTCATCCATCGTATCCATGAAGCCTGTAATCTGCCGCTGCAGCATACGGGTATATATAGCACCCGTACCGAGCACGGCAATCAGGAAGAGCAGGGTAAGCTGCAGAAGTGCCGCACTGAACCCTTCAAGATAGAACACGGTTCCGGTATAACCTATTAATAGAAGCAATAATACCGCAGAAAAAAGATAACGGAGCCGCCGGGGATGCCGGACAGTGCTTTTAATCATAAGTGTGGCCTTTCCGCCCAGGTGTATCCCAGGCCGTAGACGGTTTTGATGTACTTGGGTGAGGCAGGATCATCCTCAAGCTTGGCGCGCAGCCGCTTTACCGCAACAGTCAGGGCGTTCTCATCCACAAACTCCGCGTCCTGCAGCCAGATTTTATCGATTAACTGCTCTCTGCTTAAAATGCTGCCGGGATTCGAGACCAGGATGTTCAGCAGCTTAAGCTCTGTTTTGCTAAAAGCCAATGGTTCCCGGTGCTTATAGAATTCCAGCTTTCCGAAATCAAGGCTCAGTGCACCGAACGTGAGGACCTCGTCAGCCTGCAGAGCAGTCCGTTTGAGTACAGCCATTACCCGGGCCCGCAGCACCATCAGGCTGAACGGCTTCGTGATGTAATCATCCCCGCCAAGGGCAAATCCGGTTACAATATCCGGCTCCATGTCGTTGGCAGTCAGAAAAATAACCGGCACCTGTGAGCTTCTCCTCAGCTTCTCGCAATAGTCCAGGCCGCTTCCGTCGGGCAGATTAATATCCAGCAGGACCAGATCAATCCTGGTAGTATCGAAAATCTGCTCAGCCATAGCCAGTGTATAGGCTTGTTCGATTTGCAGACCGGTCTGGGCAAGGGAGAGGGCAATGCCTTTGTTCAGGCTGCGGTCGTCTTCGACGATTAATAGGGTGTTCAAGAGGAGGCCTCCTTACAGCTTCATTCTGATGAATGCTGTTTCATTACCATATTATGTGGGGTTCGCTCCGGATTCTGCAAGCTGTTCCGGCACACCGGCCGGCGCTTCAGCAGCATAAATAGGCTGCCGCACCGCAGATATCCTGCGGCATGACAGCCTTAAAGATGAATGTTATAAGATGAGGACGGATTAAACTGCCGGATTACCGCTATTAAGGAGTCTGCTGGGTATTAATTGCAAGGCCGCCGCTGACATAACCGTTAATGGTTGTTGCGGTGTCTATACCGGCGACTACTGTGGCTGTATAGACCATCATAAGCCGGGTTTGGGCTGTGACCGGAATACTGAGCCCGGTGGTGATGCCGTTCATTGTTGTACCGACCGCGAGAATTCCTGTCATTGAAGGTGCAAGTGTTACAGTGGCTCCAGAAATAGGAGTGAATATATTATTAGGTGTTGTACTGGCGTATAGCTGTCCGGTAATTGTGATCGTACTGCCTATCAAAGTCATAGCGTTACTCAGCGAAAAATATCCGCTAAGGGATGTAATGGTTCCATCAGCCGGTGCAGAAAAGGCAGTATTGGCACTATTGGTTACATCAATAGTTGAACCTGTGAAATCGTAGCTCTGATTGTTGCCGAAGCCAATCAAAGCTGCCTTGCCTTGATTTCCGCCCAGTTGGGTTTGCATCGTAGCCGGTGTTCCTGACGAGAAGGCAATAAAGGAAGTGGAGGCAGATCCGTTAGCTCCAGTGGCGCCCGTTGTACCAGTGGCACCAGTGGTACCTGTGGCTCCGGTAACACCAGTCGCCCCAGCCGCCCCGGTAACCCCAGTCGCCCCGGTAGCCCCAGTCGCCCCGGTATCTCCAGTGGCTCCGGTAACCCCAGTCGCGCCGGTAGCCCCAGTCGCCCCGGTATCTCCAGTGGCTCCGGTAACCCCAGTCGCGCCGGTAGCCCCAGTCGCCCCGGTATCTCCAGTGGCTCCGGTAACCCCAGTCGCCCCGGTAACCCCAGTCGCCCCGGTATCTCCAGTGGCTCCGGTAACCCCAGTCGCCCCGGTAACCCCAGTCGCCCCGGTATCTCCAGTGGCTCCGGTAACCCCAGTCGTCCCGGTAGCCCCAGTCGCCCCGGTATCTCCAGTGGCTCCGGTAACCCCAGTCGCCCCGGTAACCCCAGTCGCCCCGGTATCTCCAGTGGCTCCGGTAACCCCAGTCGTCCCGGTAGCCCCAGTCGCCCCGGTATCTCCAGTGGCTCCGGTAACCCCAGTCGCCCCGGTAGCCCCAGTGGCTCCGGTAACCCCAGTCGCCCCAGTCGCCCCAGTAACCCCAGTCGCGCCGGTAGCCCCGGTATCTCCAGTAGCACCAGTAACCCCAGTCGCGCCGGTAGCCCCGGTATCTCCGGTCGCTCCGGTAACCCCAGTCGCCCCAGTCGCTCCGGTAACCCCGGTAACCCCGGTATCTCCAGTTGCCCCGGTAACACCAGTGGCACCAACCTCGCCCGCAGGTCCGGTAGCCCCCGTTGCTCCAGTCGCGCCAACTTCTCCGGCAGGTCCCGGAGTTCCGGCAGTTCCTGTTGCGCCTACTGCACCTTGCCCGCCGGAAGACCCTGCACTGCCTGTTGCTCCAGTCGCGCCAGTAGCCCCCGTTGCACCCGTAGCCCCAGTGGCACCAATTGCCCCGGCAGCCCCAGTGGCTCCTTTTGGCAGCGTAATTTCCGCTTTACTGATATCAGCAATTTCAACATAGGAAGCAATACCGTTGCTGTAAATAGCTGTAATAGGCTGGCCGACAGCCAAAGCAGATGCCGTTTCTCCGTTTGTTCCAAATATAAGGGTCGTGCCGTCAACAGTCAGATTGATAGTCTGGTTAGCCTCTGTCAGTACACCGACTTTGCCGCCAGTCACACTGATGATTTTACCGCGGGCCACAGTGCCTGATTCAACCGGGGCATACCGCTCTGCCAGACTGAAAATAGCTGCAGCCTGGGCACGGGTTACATCGGCGGAAGGCCTGAAGGTCTTGTCCTCAAAGCCCTGCACCAGCTTTAATTGGGAAGCGGCATTGATATAGCCGGTTGCCCACGCTGCAATCTGGTTCTCATCGTTGAAGGGAAGAGCTTCGCTGGTTAAGGCAAGGGCTTCATTCTCCTTGTCAATCAGGCGGACAACAAGCCGTGTAAGCCACTCGCGGCTGGCGTTCTGGGTACCCCAGCCTGCTGCCAGTTCTTCTTCAGGCTTAATCAATCCTTCATTAATAGCAGTTTGCACCCAGGCATTCGCCCAGTCACTTACTTCTAATGAAGAAGCGGAAGCAGCCGGGGCTGGAGCATCAACGCCAAGGAAACGGAGTGCCATAATGGCTGCCTCCTGATGTGTCAACGGAGCTTTCGGGTTGAAATTACCGGTGGTATCCCCTTCGGCAAAGCCCAGTGCAGCGATTTTCATGACATACTTGTACATCCAAGAGCTGCTGCTTACATCGTTAAAGCCTTTGTTCTCTGCAGCTGAGGCAACACCCGTGCTGCCGAGTCCGAAGCTTGGCAGCAGTCCTGCTGTTTGGCTGAGCACCATAACCGCCATTGATGTTTTCATAAGTACAGGCTTGATATCCCTTTTGGCGTTCACCTGATCCATGCGGATCTCAGTGTACTGGATATCCGGTTGCTTTTTGCTCATTTGTTGCTTCCCCCTAAAGTATATGATTGTCTTGCAACGCCCAGGGATTCGAAATACGCCCTGTTCGCCAGCACTTTGCTGTCCGTTGGGATAAATTCCGCCGCTGCCTCGTTATGGGCGCAGGCCCGTTCGTACTGGCCGATCCGGTCATAACAGACCGCAAGCTGCAGATGAGGCAGCCAGCTCCAGCAGGCATGCTGAAGTATGGCATAGCTATCCAAAGGCTTAGCCAGCTCACTTGCCGTCTTGTACCAGTAAATGGCCTTGGCATAATCGTTCTCCAGCATGTAGAGGCTCCCGATCCGGCAGCAGTTCTCTGCACGCGGCAGATCGAAGGAGAAGGAATAAAGAGCTTTGGCTTTGGCCTGCTGGAGGCTGTTAAGCTCGCGGAAGCAGTCAGAAAGACTGCCGCAGGCATTAATCTTGTCCTCCACCCAGCCGTCGACCTGCTGGAGGAACATTTCATAGAAGGAAATCGCTTTTTCCCACTGCTTATGCTCTCTCAGCTCATTGGCGAAGTAGTATATATCACGGGTAGAGAAAATCTCGCCCGCCGTGTAGCGCTTTTCATATATTTGCAGATTGCGGTCAGAATTCCCGTGAACTCTGCCGTGGGTAACGGAGATATCCGAGCGGTGGATCTTTCCGCTTACCTCCAGATATTCATGTACAACGCCGAACCAGCGGAACCCGTTCTCCCGCTTGACCAGACGGTTGCGGGTGAGGCTGGAGGTTACGTTGCCGTGTTCGTCGAATGCGAGATTATAGTTCATGGAGACTGCATCTGTGTCCCAGTCCAAGGCGTTCTTAAGCGCTACAAATTTTTCCCTGTCAGCAGGCAGAAACTCGTCGTCGGCATCCAGCCATAACAGATATTCCTGTGTTCCGAGGCTGAAGGCATAGTTCCGGGCTTTGGCGAAGTCGTCTACCCAGGTGAAGTCCACGACCTTATCTGTATAACGGCTGGCAATTTCCTTTGTGCGGTCGGTAGAGCCAGTATCTACAATAATGATTTCGTCTGCCAGACCAAGTACGCTGTCCAGGCAGCGTTCAAGGGTAGCTTCTTCATTTTTGACGATCATGCATAAGCTGACTGTAATCCTGCGTTTCATTTCATATAGAGTGTTTGTGAGGTCGAATCCCCATTTTTGGCGGGCTTTTTCCCTGTTAGCAGCCAGCTGTGTACTGTACCATGCAGGGTTGTCCGGAAAGAGCGGGGGAGGCTGAATGTAACGGACGAAACAATCCAGAGCAATATGCAGACTATAGCCGGCCTGAATTGCGCGGTAACAGAGGTCATCATCCTCGTAGGATTCCAGCCCGAACTGTTCATCGAATCCGCCGAGCGCCCGGAAGGCTTCACTGCGTACAAGCAGCAGGTGGCTGAGCAGCCGTGTGGTTGATTTGGCTTGTCCTGCTTTGGAGAGGGCGAAGGATTTGGCGATATGATCGAGCTGATCCATTACGGTGCATACAACCGGCAGTTTTTGCGGACCGCTCACATCATTGCTGACCGGACCAATCATTGCAGCCGAAGGATACCTGCGTGCACAGCCGAGCAGACTTTCCAGCCAATCCTCAGAGACGATCATGTGATCGCGTATGAAGATAAGATAATCCCCCTGAGCCATAGAGGCACCCAAGTTGAAGCCGGCGGCTACACCAACGCGTTCATTGGTTGCGAAGGAGCGGGCTTTTTTGAAGAGAGTCAGGTAGCTGCTAATTTCCTGGTCCCCGCCGTCATTGATAATAATCAGCTCATAGGGGGAAGCAGTGAACAGGTCAATGCTGGCAAGGCATGACTTAAGCAGCGGGAGCTGCTGGGCGAGAACAATTATCGAGGTCTGCATCAAATTCCTCCGGACTCTATTGTGTATGACTTTTATCACAATATATCACAGACCTCTGAACAAACGCTTGACAATTATCGACTTATTTCACTGGAAAAGCAGAATTTTTAAAAATAATTTTATCTATCTGCGCAATTATCTGCATAGCAAGCGGATTTCAGGCTGAAAAGGCATTTGCCCGTCATCGCCGGTCCGGCATGCTCCCCGACTAAGGTCCAGTTTGTAAAACCGTCCGCGGTCTGTTTTGAAAGTCTGCAGATTACCCTAGAATAAAGCTATAAGAACGAGGTCAACGAAAGGCGGTGAGAAAAAATGCAGAATAGAAAAGGTAACGGACTTGCTATTGCGCTGATTGTGATTGGAGCGGTTATGCTGCTCGGGGTATTGCCCCACCTGATCCATGGAATATTCGGAATCCTGTTCCCGGTACTGCTTGTGGCTCTCGGATACTACGGAATTAAAAGCGGGCGCAAAATTATCGGCTGGATCGTATTGTTTATCGGTGTCATGGCTTTAATCTCGAAGCTGTCCTGGATCATCGGGCCACTGCTCGGGGTTGCGCTGGTTGTCTGGGGCATCTCGGTGCTCAAAGGCAGAAGAGGCAGAACATACTAAGAACACAGGCTGTAAAGTTTACTTAATGAGAAGCAGGGAGGGAGCAGGAAATCATGAGTGTTTTTCGCCGCATGAGGGATATTACCGTAGCTAATCTAAATGAACGACTTGAACAAAGCCAGGACCCGGTGAAGCTGATTGATCAGTTCTTACATTCGACCCGTGAGGAGATCGCTGAAGCAGAGCGGCTGTACCAGCAGTATGCTGCGCATACGAAGCAGCTGCAGGTGCAGGTTAATCAGGCAACAGCTATGAGAAACAAACGTGAGGAGCAGGCGCTGCTGGCGCTCAAGGCCGGTGAGGACCATCTGGCAAAGATGGCTTTGCAGGAGAAAATTATTCACGAAGAGAAGCTGGAGCAGTACAGCGGGCTGCTGGAACAGAGCCAGGGATCGCTGTATGAGCTGGAAAGCCAGCTGAACGAGCTGAAGGTTGAATATCAGACAGTATATAACAAGCGCCAGTATTATGCGGCACGGATGGAGTCATTGAGACTTCAGCAGCGCATGAACCAGAGGGCAACTGCCTACGGCAGCGGCAGCGATGTTCCCAAAATGTTCGGACGGCTTGAAGACCGGATGAATGACTGGGAACTGGAAGCCAAGAGTCTGCGGGATTTGCGCCGCATGGGCCAGGAATACGCGGTGCAGGCCGGCGAGACAGTAGCAACTGTGCTGGAAAGAGAAATGGCTAAGCTCAAGGAGAAGCTTAACAATGGCGGAAAGGAGTAGTGCTATGACCCGATTGTATCGTTCAAGCCGCGACAAGGTAATGACAGGGCTGGCAGGAGGATTGTCCGAGACACTCGGCATTGACTCTACCCTGTTCCGGATTCTGCTGCTCGTCAGCATTCCCTTTACCGGAGGCGCGACAATACTTGTATATTTCATTGCAGCATTGATCATTCCAAAGGAGCCGACGCAGTATAATCCGTTCGGTCCCGGACCCGGAGCACCCGGAGGCCACTATGGCGGTCCCTATGCCGGCGGCCCCGGATACGGACGCGGCCCGCAGGGACAGGGAGGCTACGGCGCCCCTGGAGGACACGGCGGACACGGCGGACAGCCGGGCTATAACCCGAACCCGGGCTATGACAAAGCAAACAGCTATCCCGGCCAGGATTCCGGCCTGGATGCCATGATGAAGGATATTGAGAAGAAGGCACTGCAGAAAGAAGTCGAAGAGCTCAAACAAAAACTTGCTAAATACGAGAAGGGAGAAGTTTAATCATGGGAGTATTTCAACGGATTAAGGATATGACAAAGGCGTCGGTAAACGACCTGCTGGATAAAGTAGAGGACCCGATCGTAATGCTGAACCAGTATCTGCGCGATATGGAGGCAGAGATCCACGAAGCAGAGGTTACAGTTGCCAAGCAGATGGCGAACGAGCGCCGCATGAAGCAGCGTGTTGAGGAAGCAGCTAAAATGTCCGGACAGCGCGGAGCCCAGGCTGAGCTGGCACTGAAGAATAGTCAGGAGGAGGTTGCCCGCAAGCTGCTGGAAGAAAAAATCTACTTCGACCAGAAGCAAGTGGAATACGGCGATCTTCACGCCCAGGCAGAAGTACAGGCCAAGGAGCTGGTGCAGCAGCTGCACGACATGAAGGATGAGTTCTACAAGCTGCGCAACAAGCGCAATGAGCTGGTATCCCGCGCCCAGATGGCTAAGGCCAAGAAGCAGATGTCCCAGATCAGCAGCGTGCATTCCATTGAAAGCGGCAGCGCATCTCTCGGCTTCCACCGTATGGAAGAGAAAATCATGCAGCTTGAAGCAGAAGCAGACGTTATGCGAGCCCCTTACAGCCCGTCTGCCGGCCTGTACAACAAGTCGGTTGATGCTGAGAAGCAGCTGAAGGTGGAAGAACAGCTTGCCGCATTGAAGAACAAATTGAATCCTCCATCTGCACCGTCTCTGGACAAAAAAGAAGATTAATCCCTGTTCCTAAAAAGCAGGCGGATATGATATGCTGAACAAGGTAAAAGCCATACGGTATGGGTCACCATACCGGTATGGCTTTTATAGCGGGATGCGCTTTTATAATGAATTTACGGTTTGCGGATTATATTTATTTTAAAGCTGAAAATAAAGCAGAGGATCTGATTCCTCTGTTATTCCTATATAAGTTTAGACTTACGATGACAGTTTTGCTTCGCAAAACGTAGAAAATGCTTACGAAGATAGTTTTGCTTCGCAAAACTTTGAGGAGGTGCGCTATGGATAAACGGAACCGTCTGATTGCCATCGGACTGATTGGCGTGGGCTGCTTGATGATATTTGGCAAATGGATCGGATTTTTCTCCGTTGTTGCACTCCTGTTCCTGCTCATGGGGATATACCGTACAACCTCGGGCAAGGTGAAGCAGGGCTATAAGCTGCTGGGAATCGGCGCAGTGCTGCTGCTTCTGGATCATCTGCTGCTGGTACTGGGCATCTGTCTCATCTCACTCGGCGCGTTTTACGTCAAATCGAAACGGCTGCAGCAGGGAAAAACATTTATGCAGAAGCAGGGCTTCTCTTCACGGTTCGACTGGGATTTATCGCCCTGGGTGATGCGCAGTCTCAGTGCATGGCATGTGCTTGGCGAGGTTGATGTTGACCTTTCACTGGCAATGGCTGAGGAGAAGGAGACCATCATGCTGTTTCAGGGAATCTTCAGTGACGCAGATATTCATCTGTCCGAGGACTATGGCGTAGAGATTGAGGCATTCGTGCTGTTCGGCTCGATTGAATTCGGCAGCCACCGCGATACAGGGATGATGAACCGGCTGAACTGGAAGTCTGCCAACTACGATACCAGCGAGCAAAAGGTAAAATTCAGTATTTCCTATCTGATGGGGGATCTGGATGTAAGAATATCCTGAATGCAGCATGGCATTTAATGAGAAAGGGAGGCTCCTGTACGTGGATAAAAAGAACAGCAGCATGGTGACGCGCAGCATGGGTGAAGGGGCGTTATTCTCCTTTGTCATGCTGCTGGTTTTCTTGTACATTATGTATACATACGGTTATTTGCAGCCTTTTGAGAATTGGGAGATCGGAATCCGTACCGGAGTAACGCTGATTCTGCTGCCGGTCGTTTTCGGAGTCTGCTTCGGCTTCTATCAGAGCTTTCGCTTCAAGCACAGGCTGGAGCGGCTTCGCGGAACCTTGGTCGCCTGGGAAAAAGGCAATCTTACCCCGGCAATGCCGGTGCTAGGCAGCGATGAGCTTGGCCGGCTGGGTGAACAGCTTGGCCGGATCAGCGGCAAGTGGGAGAACCAGGTAAATACCCTGCAGCGCCTCTCCACCAACAATGCGAAGCTGGCCGAGCAGGCGCGGGTATCGGCGATTATCGAGGAGCGGCAGCGCTTGGCCCGGGAGCTGCATGATGCCGTATCCCAGCAGCTGTTCGCCATTTCCATGACTGCGACGGCTGTGGGCAGAACGCTGGAGAAGGATTTTGACAAGGCCCAGCGCCAGATTGCTCTGATCGAAGAGATGGCTGCGGTGGCCCAGTCTGAGATGCGGGCGCTGCTGCTGCATCTGCGGCCGGTGTATCTGGAAGGCAAAGGGCTGGAGCAGGGACTCCAGGAGCTGATTAAGGAACTGCAGATCAAGGTGCCGATGGAGATTATTTTCGAGATGGATCCGGATGTACAGCTGCTTAAAGGGGTTGAAAACCATCTGTTCCGTATTGTGCAGGAAGCGATATCGAACACCCTGCGCCACGCCAAGGCGGAGAAGATGGAGATCCGGCTGCACCGGAGGGGCGATGCCGTCCGGCTGACGCTGCGTGATGACGGCATCGGATTTGAGATGGATGACAGCAAACAGACCTCATACGGGCTGTCGAATATGCAGGAGCGGATTGCAGAAACCGGCGGATCCATACAATTTATTACAGCGCCCGGTAAAGGGATGCGAATTGAAATTACTGTACCGCTGGTCAATGAATAGGAGGCAAGAGCAGCCATGGAAACAGAAGAAATCAAAGTTCTGCTGGTGGACGATCATGAAATGGTGCGGATCGGACTTGCCGCAGTGCTTGGAACAGAAGAAGGTATAGAAGTAGTAGGCGAAGCCGGAAGCGGTGAGGAAGGCATCCGGCTGGCCCAGGAATATAATCCGGATGTGGTGCTGATGGATCTGGTCATGGAAGGTATGGACGGCATTGAAACAACCAAACGGCTGCTCAAGCTGTACCCGGACTGCAAGGTTATCGTGCTGACGAGCTATCTGGATGATGAGAAAATGTACCCTGTGATTGAAGCTGGTGCCTTCAGCTATCTGCTGAAGACCTCACGGGCGAGTGAGGTGGCGGATGCCATCCGCGCTGCAGCCAGAGGGCAATCTGTGCTGGAATCCCAGGTTGCATCCAAGATGATGAACCGCTTCCGCAACAATGCCAAAGCAGAGGCTCCGGCCTACAAGGAGCTCACGGAACGCGAGATGGAAGTGCTGAAGCTGCTGGCCCAGGGCAAATCCAATCAGGATATCGCCGATCAGCTGATCATCGGGATCAAGACTGTGAAGTTTCACGTCACCAACGTGCTTGCCAAGCTGGGTGTCGAGGACCGGACCCAGGCGGCTATTTATGCATATAAGAACGGACTGGCGGAGTGAACTCGGCTCACAGGCCTCGTACGGGATGGAGTATTCCTGCTTGGCACGGCTGGGAGGCGAAATGAGAGGCAGAAATGCCTCAAATTCCGGCTAACAAGGCTGTTTTTCGTAGGCATAAGGGGATTTTTCCCTCTAAATTACCCTACATAGGCTGATGATAGCCAAATTAGAGGGATTATTCCCTTTATATTCGCCGAGAACGAGCGTGATAAGCGGACTTAAGGGGAATTTTCCCTCTAAAGTAGCTCATCGAAGGTTTTTAGAGCCAACATAAAGGGAATATTCCCTTTATGTTGGCTCTTGTGCATAGAGGGCGTTCCGGCTCCTGCGAACGAGTAATAGGCACATTTCATTCCTTCTAAATTAAGTTCAACACCCGAAGCGTATGGATGCACACTAAATCGCAATACCCTGTAAGTTTGGAAATTTAGCAGGAATCTGGCAAGGCAAGTATAACTCCTCCCTAATCGGGCTATCCTTTCTAGTAGATTGCTAGATTGGATGAGAGAGGGAGATGCGGAATGCAGGCGGGCAGACATAGACAAGGGACGGGGAAGTTAACGCTGGTCATCATTGGCCTCAGTCTGCTGGTGCTGCTGCTTGCGGGATTCGCAAGCGGAGCCAGCCGCACGAATACCGAGGAAGCTGGAGCAGACACCTCTCTGTCTGCGTCCAGCCCGGAGCAGCTGCTCCGCTCACTGGAGCTTCTGATCTCGGCTGGCCGGGAGGTAACTGCCGCCGGCTCTCCGCTGCGGATGGTGGTCAAATGGCAAGGGGAATACAACGGTAAAGCTACAGCTCCTAATAATGCGTCAAATCAGGAAGAAAGTCCTGCAGCAGCACCAACCGAGTCTCAAACAGTTCCCGCCGCTATAACTCAAGCCACGTTCCATGCGGAAGCCACAGCAGTACCTCAAGCTGTGCCACATACTAATGCAACTGCAGCAGCCCGGCTGGCCGAACAGCTCGGACTAGGCACGCCGGAGGCCACTGAGGAAGACGGTCACGTAACCTATAGGGCCTCCCGTCCGCTGGATTCACATAGCAGCATGTCATTGTTCTGGAGTGAGCTGGGCGAAGGCGCAAGCTATGTAATTGTGACTGTGGAAACACGGGAGCTGCTGCAGGCAGCTGCATTTCAGACTGTAGCGGCAGATGCCGGAGTACAGCTGCTGGCCGCCGGCATCACACCGGAGTGGAATGCTTCGCTGCAGGGCACATCGCTGGCAGAGGAATCATCCGGTGAAGCGCTTGAGCGGGTGGAGGGGATAATGGCTGAGCGTCTGGATGGACTAGAGGCATTGGAAAGCTACGAGGATGACGCGACCAGCAGCCGTTCGTACGGCATCACTGGTGCACAAAGATATGTGAACAGCGGTGAGCACAGATTAGCCCTTCAGGCTGCCGTACACAAGAACAGCAATGACAACAGTAACCGTGTGACCATCGGGCTGCCGCTGATAACGATCGAATATTAAGGAGCGGTTCAATATTATCGTCATAATCCGGTCCGTTTCAGTACATGCTAATACAAAGCTCCGCAAACCGGGCTCCGCGTTTGCGGAGCTTTTTGCCGGAAGGTATAATATGCAAGTGTTAAAGAAATAGCCGCTGCTGCCGGAATATAAGCTGCTGTATGAAAATGAATAAGAAAGAGTAATGGAAAATTACGAAATCCCGAGAAAAACTGTCAGGAATGTGATAGCATCCTTACTGCGAATATGATAAAATGACATCACGCCGTTATGCGGCTTGTTGAGAATGATTGTCAATAACTATATTACATACAGAGAGATGAGGAGCCATGGCTGAAAATCAAACCCTTGATGCACTGCACACACCCGGTGCTGTATTCTTTATTTTTGGGGCAACCGGAGATCTGGCCCGCCGCAAGCTTTTTCCGGCGATATACAGCTTGTACCGTGAAGGCAAGCTGACTCATGATTTTGCGGTAATTGGCGTGGCTCGGCGTCCCCGTACCCAGGAGGAATTCCGTGAGGATGTGAAAGAATCCATCCGTGAATTCTGCCGTTATCAGGTAGCCGATGCTGCTGAATGGAACGAATTTGTTCAGCATTTCGAATATAAATCGCTGGACATCAATAATGTTGACGGCTTCCGTGAGCTGAGTGCGCAGACGGAGCAGCTTGAAGAGAAATTCCAGATTCCGGGTAACCGGATGTTCTACCTGGCGCTTGCTCCCGAGCTGTTCGGCAGCGTGTCGTTCAACCTTAAAGCCGGAGGCATGCTGCAGGGCGCAGGCTGGAACCGTCTGGTTATCGAGAAGCCGTTCGGCTACAACCTGGAATCTGCTGAGCAACTGAATGAGCAGATCCGCCAGGTGTTCAAGGAAGAAGAGATTTACCGGATCGACCACTATCTCGGCAAGGAAATGGTCCAGAACATTGAGGTTATCCGGTTTGCGAATGCGTTCTTTGAACCGCTGTGGAACAATAAGCATATTGCCAACATTCAGATTACCCTTGGTGAAACGGTCGGGGTAGAAGAGCGCGGCGGATATTATGATCATGCGGGAGCCCTGCGCGATATGGGACAGAACCATATTTTGCAGCTGCTGACGATGATTGCAATGGAGCCGCCAAGCCGTCTGCTGGCTGAAGATATCCGTGACGAGAAGGTTAAGGTACTCCGTTCGCTGCGTCCTTACTCTTCCTCTGAAGAAGTGCGCGAGAACGTGGTGCGCGGGCAATACACTCAAGGTTTGTACAAAGGCAAGAGCCTGCCGGCTTACCGCCAGGAGGATAAGGTAGATCCTGAATCCAATACCGAGACGTATTTTGCGGCCCGTATCTTTGTAGACAACTTCCGCTGGGCGGGCGTTCCGTTCTACATCCGTACCGGCAAACGCCTGCCGGTGAAGACGACGGAAGTGGTTGTGGAGTTCAAAGGTATGCCGACTAACGTATACCTGGGCCAGAAGCATAAGCTTGAGCCGAACCTGCTCGTTATCCGCGTTAATCCGATGGAAGGCATTTACGTGAAGATCAATGCCAAGAAGCCGGGTTCAGAGTCGGAAATTCAGCCGCTGGCGATGGACTTCTGCCAGAGCTGCATGGTCGGCATTAACTCCCCTGAGGCCTACGAGCGTCTGCTGCATGATGCGGCACGCGGTGACTCGACCTATTTTACCCGCTGGGATGAAGTATCCTCGGCCTGGTCGTTTGTAGACCGGATCGCGAAAGCGTGGAAGGAAGAGAATAATGATCTGGCGTCCTACCCTGCAGGCTCATGGGGCCCGGTAGAAGCAGATCAGCTGCTGGATCAGGACGGCTTCCACTGGTGGCCGGTGAACGGACAGGATGAAGATAATGTGGTATGGCGTGTGAACAGCTAGTACAGCGCTATAGATTTCAGAACAGCGGTTCCCCGATGGCGGGGGACCGCTGTTTTTGTATTTTCTATGAAAGTTACAATAAAAGGATTCCATTTCATTTTACTTGCTATATAATTCCATTAAATGTAGAGAGAGGCAGTCCGGGGAAGCACAGCAAGCCGCCGAAGGCCTACATAATTTTGTTGCAGAAATGGGGCATTCTTTGATGAAGAGGACAGGGCAGGCTCACAGGCAGTACAGTTTTTTTCTCGGAACGATGCTTTGCGGCTATAGTCTGGCTGACAAGATGTATGGAGCGGTTTTTATCGTATTGATGAGCATGAGGGGGATTGATCCGCTGCAGATCAGTATTATTTTTGCGGTATCCTCGCTGTCTCTTGCGATATTTGATTACCCAAGCGGCAATCTGTCCGACTTATATGGAAGGAAGAGACTGACGGCTATCGGATTTATAATCTGGGGTGGCGGACTGACTGTATTTGCATTTGCCGGCAATCTGGCGGTTTATATCGTTTCTGCGGTTGTGATGTCTCTGGGGGTTGCGCTGATCTCCGGCTCGCCGCAGGCTTGGTATCTGGATAAGCTCGAGGATCTGGGCATGCCGGAGTATAAAAATATTGCATTGCCGCGCCTGAACGGATATGTCTCGGCGTTTGCGGTTGCAGGAGCACTGCTCGCATCCCTTAGCAGCAATATTTACCTCTATCTTCCGGTTGCTATAGCGGGGGCAGTGGCAGTTGGGCTTGGCCTGTACGTCTGGCTGCGGTTCAGTGACAATTATGGGGTGCGGACAGAGGCCGGGATTTTTAAAGAGGTGTATATCACGACAATTCAATTTGCCCGGAATAAGCTGATGCGGTTCATTCTGCTAAAAAGTATATTCAGCCATGCGGCCCTGCTGGCTTTTCTGCTGAGCTGGCAGGTATATGGAGTAAATGAGCTGGGTCTGCCCGCAGGTTCCTTAGGAGGATTGCTGACCGTTTTTATGGCTGTAATCAGTCTGTCATCGTTCTGCAGCTCTTTTCTGGTGAAGCGAAGGATTCCGGCTGTGCGGATTATCTGCACGGGAATGGTGATTTCGGCCGCAGGGCTGCTGCTGGCAGGGCTGTCTGCACATCCGGGTATATTTATTGCGGGGCTGATCCTGTATGAATTTGGGCTCGGACTGGAGTTCTCCTTATTCAGCGCATGGGTACAGGATTTCATTCCCAGGGGCAAAAGAGCCACATTCACCTCCGGCCTGTCCGCCCTCCAATCGCTTGCCGGCTTTGCTGTGACCTTATTGCTTGGTGTACTTGCGGAACGGTTCGGCTATACTGTGATTTGGATGCTTGGTGCGGTAAGTGTGATGCTTTCCATGACGGTTTTGCTCTTTTTGAATAAGCGGCATATCATAATGGACACGGCCCATGCAGAAGCGGAAACGGCAGCTGGCTAAAAAAGATGCTTTTATCCGGTGAATTTCACCAACTTATTTGACTTCCGCTGCTTTTTTGTAGATAATGTCTGCCGGATTTTGATATACTTTAAAGGATGCTTTCACTGGTGGTTGAACCGGAGACTATTATTGGATAATAAAGAATCTACGGTAGAAGGGATTTGTACTTATGAGCAGAGCGCCGATTTGAGCATAGCCTTGTGCGATGGAAGAGGCAGCATGAATTTATATATGAAGGGATATGTGCAATGACACCGGATCAGAAACTGCAACAGGAAGTGGACAAACGCAGAACGTTTGCGATCATTTCCCACCCGGATGCGGGTAAAACAACACTTACGGAGAAGCTGCTGCTGTTCGGCGGCGCAATCCGGCTGGCGGGAACGGTTAAGGCCCGTAAAGCAAGCAAGCATGCGACAAGTGACTGGATGGAAATAGAAAAGCAGCGCGGAATCTCGGTAACGTCTTCCGTTATGCAATTTGATTACCTGGATCACCGGGTCAACATTCTGGATACCCCTGGTCACCAGGATTTCAGTGAGGACACCTACCGGACCCTGACGGCTGCGGATAGCGCGGTCATGCTGATCGACGTGGCGAAGGGTGTGGAAGCACAGACGATCAAGCTGTTCCAGGTGTGCGCGAAACGCGGCATTCCGATCTTTACCTTTATCAACAAGCTGGACCGTGAAGGCCAGAGCCCGTTCGATCTGATGGAGGAGCTGGAGAATGTACTGGGCATCCGCTCCGTACCGATGAACTGGCCGATCGGCAGCGGACGTGAGCTGTGCGGCGTGTACGACCGGATGAAGAATCAGGTGGAGCTGTTCCAGGGTGACGATCACTCGGTAATTAAGGTGCAGAAGGTTGAGAGCTACCGTGACCCGATCATCCGTGAGATGGCCGGAGAATATCTGCATGACCAGCTGTGCCAGGACCTGGAGCTGCTAGATGTGGCGGGTGACGCTTTTGACTATGAAAAGGTATTGCGCGGTGAGCTGACTCCGGTCTTCTTCGGCAGTGCGATCAACAATTTCGGAGTGCAGACGTTCCTCGATAACTTCCTGGAGCTGGCACCGAAGCCGGAGCCGCGCCGCAGTACTGTGGGTTCCATTGAGCCGACGAATCAGAAATTTACCGGCTATGTATTCAAAATCCAGGCCAACATGAACCCCGCCCACCGCGACCGTATCGCGTTCCTGCGGATCGTATCCGGCAAGTTCGAGCGCGGGATGAGTGTGAAGCATGTACGGGCAGGCAAGGACATCAAGCTGTCCCAGCCGCAGCAGTTCCTGGCCCAGGACCGGGATATTGTCGAAGAGGCGTATCCGGGCGATATCATCGGTCTGTTTGACCCGGGTATTTTCCGGATCGGTGATACGCTGAGCCAGGCCGGGGAGATGGAGTTCGATGAGCTGCCTACGTTCTCACCGGAGATTTTCTCCAAAGTGAGCATCAAAAATGCACTTAAGTCGAAGCAGTTCCAAAAAGGGATTGACCAGCTGACAGAAGAGGGTATGATCCAGGTGTTCCGTACGGTTAACTTCGACGATATTCTGCTCGGCGTAGTCGGCCAGCTGCAGTTCGAGGTGTTCGAATACCGGATGAAGGGCGAATATGGTGTAGATGTTATGCTGCAGCGTATGAGCTATCAGTTCGCGCGCTGGATCGTCGATGATGAGAACAAGCCGGACCCTTCGAAATTCCGGATTAACTCTACACTTGTAACGGATAAAAAGGGCAACTATGTCGTACTGTTCGAGAACGAGTACGCCATGCGGACGGCGATAGATAAGAACCCTACTGCGAAGTTCCTCGAGACGGCTCCTTAATGCCATGAATGTTTAAACAAAAACCTCCGCCTCTAACGGTGCAACTGCACGTTATGAGAGCGGAGGTTTTTGGCTGTCTATCTCTGCTCAGTGGTAATGGCTCCGGGAGTAATCTCCTCCAGATGCCTGTGCAGCAGTCCGATGACATGATCCTGCTTGGCCTTGCCGATATCTTTCCAGACCATTTCAAATACGACACCAAGTCCCGGAAGCGCGGCCTCCGGTCCGTCTACAGAGCCCTCAATCATTGAGCGCAGCCCTTCCTCAGACTGGCCGTGCACCTTATGAAGAATAGCCTGGCGTAAATCAATGGTTACCGGCATTGTGCACCTCCTTCTTAATTAAATGCAAAGCTTCAATGGGCGGAAGCTCTTGAACAGGCTGCCGCTGCAGGACAGGCTCCATTCAAAATGCCCTGTACTAATGTGCCCTGCGGCGGCAGTGAAAATTCAAGTTTGGCCGCCCTTATGCTATACTGTGTGAGACGAAAAATGCTGCAGGGGGTACACGGACATGGCTAAAAAACAATACGCGATTATCGGGATGGGACGCTTCGGCTCAAGTGTAGCCAAGGCGCTCAGCGGCATGGGCTACGATGTGCTGGCAATCGACACAGATGAGCAGCGCACCCAGGAGATCTCGGGTATTGTGACCCATGCCGTATCCGCAGATTCTACTGATGAGGAAGCGCTGCGTGCGCTGGGAATCCGTAATTTTGACGTTGTCGTTGTGGCGATCGGCGAAGACATTCAGGCCAGTATTCTGACTACGCTGATCCTTAAGGATCTGGGAGTGCCGGCAATTCTGGTTAAAGCAAGGAATGAGCTGCACGGCAAGGTACTCAGCAAGATCGGCGCAGACAAAATCATTTATCCGGAACGGGACATGGGCTTACGGGTGGCGCATCATCTGGCCTCGCCGAATATCCTTGATTATATCGAGCTGTCTCCGGACTACAGCATTCTGGACATGAAGGTCCCCAAGCAGATGCTCGGTAAAAACCTGCTGGAGCTGGACATCCGTGCCAAATACGGCTGCAACGTCATGGCTATCCGCCGGGGCGAAGAAATGAACATCACGCCAAGAGCCGAGGACCGGCTGGCAGACGGCGATGTGCTGGTTATCGTTGGGCACAAGGATAATCTGACCAAGCTGGAGATGGCTTATCAATAAAGATGTGCGAAAGGAAAGAACTTCATGGAAATATTATCACCGCAGAATACGCGGGTAAAAGAATGGGCCGGACTGCAGGAAAAGAAACACCGCGATAAGTCAGGCAAATATATAGTGGAAGGGATTCATCTGGTACAGGAGGCACTGCTGGCGGAAGCCGATGTGGAGATCCTTGCCTACGATTTGGACAAGGGAATGCCGTCTGAGCTGCGGGATCATCTGCAGGCGGTGCAGGGCATGGAGGTCATCGGTGTGTCGGCGGCTGTTATCTCCAAGTGCAGCAGCACGAATACGCCGCAACCGGTGTTTGCAGTTGTCCGCAAGGAGCAGCAGGGCGTAGAGACGATTCTGGCGAAGCCGGACAGTCTGATTGTTGTGCTGGACGGCGTCCAGGACCCCGGCAACGTGGGTACGATCATCCGCAGCGCGGATGCTGCAGGTGCGGACGGGGTTATCCTCGGCCAAGGCTGTGCCGATCTGTACAATCCGAAGACCATCCGCTCCACGATGGGCTCGATGTTCCATCTCCCCGTAGTCGAGGGAGATCTGGGCGTTGTTCTGCCGCAGGCGCGGGAACGCGGCGCTCTTCTGGTCAGCACCTCACTGACCGGCGAAGACTCCTGCTATACGCATGACTTCCGCGGCAGCCAGTGGCTGCTGATCGGCAGCGAAGGCAAGGGCATCTCCCCGCAGACGGCAGCGCTAGTCGACAAGAGTATCATCATCCCGATGGCCGGCCGGGCCGAGTCGCTGAATGCGGCGATGGCGGCTACGATTCTGCTGTTTGAGGGGATGCGGCAGCGGGGATGTAACCAATAAAAAATTCTTGTCCAATTTCAAACTTCCTGTCCCTGAATAAAAATAACTGTCCAGAGTCACTCGAAGACTGGAGAAATGCAGCGTATCTAATCGCACATTTCCCCAGTCTTTTTCTCTCTCTTTTTGGACAGTAATTATTATCTCGTTTCGTTCACAATTGAGCCAGTTCTTTACCAGTTTTTCGCCCTTGTGACCTGACATGAAAGGACATGAATTTTTATCCCGAAAATTGGTTTCTGCCTTGTGGGGAAAGGGATTGGGGTGTGTTGGAGAAGAAATAGCCTCGAATTATGAGGTTATCTCTTTTCTTTTGATTCCTTAAGGATTTCATCTATCTCTTCGATTAAATTCTTCCAATGATAATAGTCTTCCCGATAAATCGTTAATACGATGGGCGTAAAAATAGCGGAGCATGTCCCGCTCCGCCTAGTAAATCATTATGTAACGATGATGATGCCTGCATATATCAACAAACTTCGTGGTTTCAAGCTTAAGCTTACGAGGAACGCTCGTACCGTCCTCGAATAGTTCAAGGTATATGGCAGAGCTATCGTTTGGTCGTAAACGTGGAATGTCATCAACCTGTAAGCTTCCACGCTTTACGGCTTGGAACATCGTTACATCCTTGCTCAAGAACGAAATGTTTACCGGAACGCTGATGTTGAGATTTAATTTTGAATTATTTGCGTGCTTCTCCAAGTTATCTCTAATATTAATGAGTCCGAAATCACCAGTAGCAATCGCGATGTTGTGAATCTGTGTTGGATAGTGAGAAAGGAGGAGATAGGCAAGCGTCAGAATTGAAGCTTCTCCGGCATTTTTTCTCGTGGTTCTTGTTTCTGTTTGTTTCATCGGAAACCCTTCAGCGTAAAATCGGGTGATCCAGTCATCTCCCCATTCTACAATGTCTTTTCTAGATAAGAGAGACAAGAAACGCAATGCTTCTCCGTGTGGGGCAGAGAGTCTAAAAATCTCCATCAACCTTTGATGCTCGTATGAGATCATTGCTGGATAGTCTTCTTCTTCTTCGAGTATAAGAACATCGATCGGAATGGAAGCTACGTATTCGACCTTCCCCGTATGATGCACATATTCCGCTTGAACCCAACCTGGGATCAACACTACATCGAATCCTTCAAATACCTTGTCCTGTTTGAGTACATCCTGATGCTGATAAAGGAATTGAAGCTTGCCTGAGTCGAGAATCAAGATTTTTGCTTCTATTGCGTTTCGAAGCTTGTCCTCTAGTGCTTCGTAGTTAGCCATCGAAACGCTCCTTTACGATTTATTTAATTCATACTTAAATTCCTTCTCCCATTCTTCGACAACTCGGAGGTTCTCTGCGAATAACTCCACGTCGGAATGTTGTTTGATCTCTTCCTTAATGGGTCCTTTGATCGCATTCAAATTCGTGACATACGAAGGTTTGATCAGCGTATCGTCCAAAGAGTATTCTTGGAATAGACTTTCCCATGTTTGAGTCGTCAATTGCTTATCGAAATGAGATTTAACCAGTTCTTGAACAGCCTGATTCTGATTCTTTTTGGCAAGCTGATAGAGCTGAATAAGGACAGCTTTATAAGGAGCCTTATAGGACTTCATGCAATGAGCAATTTTAACGAAGAAGTCCTCATATTCCAAGCTGTGAAAGTAATCATACAAATCGCCGTCACCGAAGATCATTCGACTTGCAAAGTAGTCAGCCTTACGCTCGGTTAAATCGAATTCAACCGAAATGTCATAATCGTTTCCATGAAGTTTTAACTCTTCACTTTCGGTAAGGTGATAGATTTCATGCCAATAGATAAAGTATTGATAGACGCGAGGTTGGGCAGTATTAATAATAGGGACATTGTGACAATTTGGAAATTTACGAATGGCTCCTCCCCAATTGAGGTCAGGAATAGGGATCTCAATCAGTTGATGTTCCTTTAAGATCTCAAATGCTTGTTGCTCAATAGGGAAGGATCGCCATTTGATTAGACGTTTTTCGATAAACGAAATATGGGCTTTAACTTCATTATGAATTTGGGCATTTCGCTCAATCGTTTCATCCAAGTTTGAACTTGTGATTCTCAATCGGTATCACCCTTTCTTATTTAAGGTAAAGGGCATAGATATCCAAGATGTTGTCCAGCCCATCTAACAAATGCTGTGCTCGTTCGCTTCTTGCTTCACCAATACCGTGGTCGGAGTACGCATAAACAGGTTCAGGAGGGGTGATCGTTATACGACTCTCCAAGAAATAGTTCTCCGGCAATTCAAAGCTTTGATTGATCGTGGCAATTTGGTTATTATAGATAGTGGGGTTTGGGCTTTCTGCTTTCAGGATTAGATCGATGGTAGGTCTCGATATACCTGTTAATTTAGACAGTGAAAGCTTGGTGTAACCTTTGAACCTCATAAAAGCCTTGATGTTCTCTGCAATTTGCGTCCGGTGGTCAAAAAAGTTGATCATCATTGTAGCCACCTCTTTTCGTTTTTATACTCTCATTATATAAGAATTAGCTAAGATGTAAAACAGGTTTTTACAATTTGTAAAAATTATTATAAGTGTCGCCGAATATTTTATAACTCAAACGTCCATTAGACAGATTTTCTCCGGTTTAAACCTACATAGCCAATTGTTTCTTGTCAAATTCACGAAACGGCTCCCTCAGCTTTCCCAGGGAGCCGTTTCATTATTTACCTTATGACGAGTATTATTGCGTCAGAATCGATGTCAGGCGTCTCGCGGGCACATCGAAGTTAACCCCTATTTTGTCAAGTTATCTGTTTGCTTCGAATCCCGCTAGCTCTTCCACGAAGTTTGAGGATTTCATCCAACTCTTCGACAAGATCCTTTCAACATATACGGAGGATTTTAATTAAAAGGGGGGCAATATAAATGTCAGAGAATAGACTGAAAAAAATTATTGGCAAGGAGTACACCGACAACCCAATCGTCAATTTCTTAATATACTTGATGCCTGATCCTAAACAACCAGGTTATGGTGGTGAAGAATGGCGTAAAAAGAATGATTTAGATGTCGTATGGTTAGATGGAAACTTGCATGCCGATACTATATTTTCGCTATGGATTCCCTTGAAAATGAGTTTAAAAAGTATGGCAGGAGATACCTTTAGCTATAAGGGGAATGGAAGAACACCCTCAAAAGAAAATGAGTGTTTTAAAGACATCATAGAAAATATTAATCACTATTTACCGCCCGAACATGCGTTAGTAAAAGAGTTGTATCAATTTGCTGAGTTAGCTGCAACAAGAGCTAATGTGATGCGGTTGCCAAACAGACAAATGCAAAAACGTGGTTTTTTCTATTTCGATCAAATGCCTAAAACACTGTATGAATGTTTTGGGGAAGGAAGGTTCAATACATATTTCGGTAGCGATAACGCGGTCAAAGAATGGGTCAAAGAAGAGAAGATGGAAATGTTCTTTGATGGCTCGATTTCAAGGAATACCATCAAGCCCTTAATATCTCGAATGCAAGTTTCTGATTGTGAGTGGCTCAAAGAGAGTCATGACATCCTAGAAATGCTTGTTCAATATAATGAGATCCTACGTATAAGAAGCGAAGTGTTGCTAAGATCAAAGGTGTAGGAGGAAGTTCTCCTTTTTCCTCATTGTTGAAACGAAAGCAGAGTGAGGTAAAGTATGGACTGGTTACATAAAGATTGTTGTCTGATTAACTGTTGACCATTCAAGTTACATTAAGGATGGGGGAAGAGAAGTGGACTATTATCTGGTAGTATTTTTTTGTTTTGCTATTACACTTCATAATATCGAAGAAGCAGTCTGGTTGCCTAAATGGTCACAGAAATCTTCAGGGTTTCATAAGCCAGTTGCTTCAAGTGAATTTCATTTTGCTGTTATTGTTATAACTATTCTGGCTTATTTATCTGCATTCAGTTATTTATATATGCCAGAATCAGTGTTTGCAAAATGGATTTTTATTGGATTTTTAGGCTCGATGATATTAAATACTATTTTTCCACATCTTATAGCGACCATTTTGATGAAAAAGTATGCACCTGGACTGCTTACTGGCTTATTACTTAACATTCCTATAAATTCATTCGTTATTTATCAGATGTTCTTACATCATTTGATTATATGGAGAGAGTTAATTATATCAACAGTGCTTGTAGGAATTATTTTAATATCACTCATTCCGGTTTTGTTTAAGGTTGGCGGCAAAATAACTTCTTCTTTATCCTCTTTCTAAGCACAAAAGCCCGCACCCGGCCAGATGGCATGGATGCGGGCTTTTGTCTAAAACAGGTCTTGTCCGTTCTCATTCTCTGTATAGATGGAGATTAGTACGATGGCTGTGTCTTCGCCTATATTTTTTACCAGATGGGGGGTGCAGGCATTCCAGCTAAAGGAATCCCCCTCCGCAAACTCGGCTCCATCCTCTCCTTGCTCTGCGTATATTCTCCCCTTAATGACTACATGCACTTCCTGCCCTTCATGCGCATGCGGCGCCTCTCCAGTCATAGTACCGGGAGGGATTTCTACGATGCTCATACGTACGTTCTGGGTAGAACTCAAGTGTTCCACTTTTAGATTGGCCGGGCCGCTGGTTGTAATGGTCCGTTCGTCCTTACGGACAATATGCATCCGCTCTTCTTTCTTTAGAAGCAAGTAGGCAAGGGGCACTTTTAGCGCCTGAGCTATATTTTCCAATGTGGAAATGGATGGAGAGGTCTTATTGGTTTCTACCTGACTCATAAAGCCTTGGGATAGGCCGGTTAATTCGCATATTTGGGCAATCGTTATATTTTTTCGCTTCCGGATAGCCCGGATTGTTGAGCCGATATCCATCTGATCACACCCTTGGAATATTTGTAATACGAAACTTAATTTTATATTATCAATTTTTGAGTTGACAAGTCAATGTGGCATGCGCTAAATTACTCATATAGAAAATATATTTTTATTACTAATATTTTATTGAGCAAGGAGGAATCAAGGATGACTTCCGCTTATCCATATGACATTCACTTACCGGCTAATCTGGAGCAGGGCAAGAAATATCCGGTGATTTTCACACTCCACGGCAAGGGATCGAACGAACGCAATATGTATGATCTGGTTGCTCCGCTGGCTGATGCATTCATCATCATAGGTATTCGCGGTAATCTGCCGCTCGGTGCCGGATACCAGTATTACGATTTGAAAAGCCTGGGTAATCCGATAAGGGAGATGTTCGACCAGGCAGTTAACGACCTTGAATCTTTTATTCAATATGCTACAGAGAAGTATCCGGTTGATCCTGACAGACGTTATTTGCTCGGCTTCAGCCAGGGGGCGATCCTGTCCATGACGCTTGCCCTTACGATGGGATCACAATTAAAGGGAATTGTAGCACTCAACGGATATGTTCCTGATTTTGTGAAAACAGAGTACTCCCTTCGCAGCATTAAGGACGTCTCTATATTTGCCTCGCACGGGGAATATGATTCTGTGTTTCCGGTCCGGATCGGGCACGAGACAGCTGCTTATCTACATGAACAAACGGAGCGCGTAACGTTCAAACTATATCCGACCGATCATGGCGTATCCGAAGAGAACCAAATGGATCTTTTGCAGTGGATTAAGAAAGATGCCAATTTAATTTAAACAAGGGGTGGAACAGAAGATGATACCTTCCTATTTTTTTGCACACGGCGCACCGTCAATCGTACTTGAGGATAATGACTATACCCGGCTGCTGAAGCAGTTTAAAGAGAATACGCCAAAGCCGAAAGCGATAGTTCTTTTCTCCGCGCACTGGGAAGAAGCAGTCCAGACGGTTGGCGCTGCAGCGGCGTATGAAACGATCTATGATTTTGGCGGATTCCAGGACGAGCTGTACCAGATGACTTATCCGGCGCAGAGTGATCTGGGGCTTGTGGAGAAAATCCAAAGTTTGTTCACCAAGTATGGCATTGAGAACACCCGGAATGAGACACGAGGCTTGGACCACGGGGCATGGGCGGTTCTGAAGCTGCTCTATCCGGATGCTGATATCCCGGTCGTTGCGTTATCCGTGAACCGTCACTTGTCTAATGAACAGCAGTATCAAATCGGCAAGGCGCTGGCTAAGCTTCGTGAGCAGGATGTGCTCATTATCGGAAGCGGAGGAACCGTGCATAATTTAAGAGGATTGAACTGGGCGTCCGAGGGGACTGACGGGTGGGCTGAGCAGTTTGACAACTGGATTCAGGATAAGGTGGAGGCATGGGATACCGAAGCATTGTTTCAATACCACGAGCTGGCCCCTTATGCCAGGGAAGCCGTTCCCACCAACGAGCATTTTATCCCGCTGCTGCTGGCCATGGGTACTGGTGATGCCAGCCGTAAGGCCAAGCTTCTTCACCGGAGCTATCAGTACGGTAACCTCAGCTTGAGCTGCTGGCAATTCAATTAAGATTGCGTCAGGAAGTATAGGCTGCCAGAGTCTAGAGCGGGCCTGTTGAACATTTAATATTTGCAGATAAAATAGGACACAAGCCGGATGATTGGTTTGTGTCCTGTTTTATTTAGTAATCGCTTATTACGGAAACCCAACACTAGGCAACTTGTTACGTCTTTTAGAGTGAAACCATTCGAGAGGATGATATGCAATGAATGAAATTCAAACGGACTTCTTGACTGAACAGGGGAAAATCACATATCTTGGATTATTGGACCTCCGCCATTTGCGTTCTGTAGATGAACTTAGAAATGTAACGGAAATCTCATATGTCGGTACGATTTTAATTTCGGATCAGCTTGAAGGCAGTATCCATAACATTCCGATGCATTATGTTGGAAGTGTTGTCTCTATACCGTCAGATATGAAAGTTAAAGTTCTGAGCGGAGATTTGAAGCTTCATGGAGATTTTCTGGAGAACGAAGGAGGCGACCCCGAGGAGACTCTTCTTGTCACAGGGGGACTAATAATTACATCCCCATTCCAGAAGGTCGGGTACAAATCCCTGATCCTCACAGGCGAAATCTTTGCGCCGAAGGAGTGCGAATATGTCCTAACGTCGTCAATCTCCCAGTTGTACGGTGAGCTACACTGCTACGAAAGTGAACCAAGAATGTTCTCTGGGCAAGACCGATTTGGTCATGATTTCTTCTTTTACTTGAAGAAGCCGGTTACTTTGATCCTGAGGGGGGAATTCAGTATTGAGGCTGATGTTTCTCCAGAGCTGTTACATGAAAAAGTATCTGAGGTCTTTTTGTGGGGAAACGTTCAAACGGCGGATAGCAAGCAGGCTTCGCTGTTACTGGCGCTTACAGCTCTGAAGTATGGCGATATTCGTGCCGTGCAGACCTAGGAGGCTACGTTCAATGAATGACCCTCAGAGGGAGGCATTCTTTAATCAGGTTTACGGTAAATATCACCATATCATCTTTGCTTACATCATGTCACAAGTTAGTCATCGCGAGACAAGCAAAGACTTGCTGCAAGAGGTTTTTCTGAGAATCTGGAATCAAATCCATGTTGGCATTGAGCTGGGAATCGACGAATCTCGGTATTGGATCTATCGTATAGCAAAAAACTTGGTTATTGATCATTATCGGAGACGCTCTACACAGAACAGGACCGAGGATAAGATAAAAGCTGATGCTGTCAGCAACATTCTAGTATCGAAATCGGCCGAGGACACCTTCGAAATAAAGGAGCAAATCCTTAATGTAGAGCAAGCGATCCGGCGGCTTCCCGATAATCTGTACCGTGTTTTAATACTCCAGTACATCGGACAGATGAACAGTTCAGAGATCGGTGAGCTTCTCGAATTACCAGCGGGAACCGTTAGATATAGGCTCAGTATGGCACGCAAGAAGCTGCGGCAAGAGCTAGAAGCATTTCAAGGGGAAGGAGTACAGCCATGAGTGATGAATTTCGTGAAGAATCAAGATCCTTCGAGAAAGAAAGGCCTGATCTCTCTGCTTGGATTAATAGTGTTAAGTTAACTGAACCTGAAACAGAGGCCATTAAGAATTCAATTCTTAGGAAGGATACCGGGTATGGTGATGAGTGGTTAGAAGTGATGTCAACACGAATTGACCGGGCCATTTTGCGTTCTCAACACAGGATTGAACAGACGGCTTCATTTCGGCTACAAGTACAAACTGACCGGATCAGGAAATGGAGTCTCGTTGAAAGATAAACTACAAAAGAAACCCAGGGTCTTTAGATGACCCGGGTTCCTCGGCAATTGAGCCGGTTATTTATCGGCTCTTTGCTTTTTAAGTTTTGTCAGCGGAAAGCTTATTATTTCAATTTATCTATTTGCCTGATAATATCGTCCGACTCCAACACGGATACCCCGATATTTCTCAGCTCTGCGGTTCCTTTTTCGTAAACACCGGATATTGCATCAGCTGCCATAACCACTCTTAAGTCTCTTTCACTGGCTTGATACATGCTCGTTCGTGGACAGTTTGGAAAATTGCAGCCTGCAAAAATTAACGTATCAATATTCCTCTGGCTGAGAAACTCCTCAAGCTGTGTCTGATAAAAGGCTCCCCAACGGGGTTTATACATGGCCCAGTCATACTCTCCAAGCTGTTGAAAATGCCCGCTAAGAAGCAAATCGCTGTCCAGGATTGGGCTCTTTGGCGGCTTAATTTCGTCCACTAGCTCAGCCCCGGCACTGAAGGGTAATACGAACTTGAAACCTTCTTCAAAAACTTCTTTGCGGCAGATATCGACATTGGTACCATCTTCTTTATATAACCGGATGACATGAATAATAGGGCGTTCTGCCCGGCGATAGGCTTCGGCAAGTTTCTTCATTGTCGGTAAAATTTCTGGAGTTCCAGCTACCTCGGCTTTAGAGCCAGACAGCGCATTGTCATTTTGGGTATCAATAGTAATCAATGCACTTTGGTTCCAGTTTGGTTCAGTATATCGGGACATACAATCTTCCTTTCGTATTAGGGTTATTCAAAACAGAGATGGGAATCAGTAAGCAACGCCTACACGCGAGTTCATGAAATTGCCGGCTTGTATTTGACTATAAGTAAATTCCGCTGTATCCGGTACAGATATTTCAATACCGCCTTCAGGCAGAAAATGTTGCTTTACACGGTAGTTCCGCAATCGCTCTCCATCCTGCAAGGAGGTAGGGCATACGATAGTCCATTTAAGGGTTGAGTGCTTTAGCAAATCATAGACATGATGATGTTCCTCTGCTGCACGGGTTGACCTGCGTTTGGATTCGCTTGATTGATAGCGCAGAAGATTGGGGGACTGCTCACTTTGCAGAATGCCGGCAGTTCCTACGGTTATAATACGTTGTATACCTTCGTTATACATGGCTTCAATGATGAGAGGCATACTGTCTGATAGAGTTGTTGTACCATCTGTATTTAGTGCACTAATAATTACATCATTTCCTTGTACTGCGGAGGTAATGTCCTCTTTATTTAGCACGTTACCATGAATGACCGTCAGGTTCTGATCGAAATGTTGAATCTTCTCCGGCGTGCGGACTAATACGGTCACATGATGTCCATCCTGCAGAGCATGGGCAACGATATGGCTCCCAACCCTTCCAGTGGCACCAAAAATCAATATATTCATATAAGGGAACCTCCTAGTGGATCTGCTTTCTTTTTTGAAGTTGCGGCGACTTGAATGATGATCATTAGAATACTGATAAGAATCATTCCTATTATAGCAGGGGTGAAACTATGAGAAGCATCATGAATCCAGCCTAAAAGAATGGGACCGGATGCACCAATAACATATCCCGCAGATTGCTGCATTGCAGACCAGGAAGTAGCATCGTCAGCATTGCTGGTGGCATCTATCGGCAGCAAAAGATTTAAGGTGAATAATCCGCCTGCTCCGAGACCAAAAAGGAGAGTGGAGACAACCGGTAAGACATTAGCAACGAATAAAACCAGACTGATCAGTATGAGTAAGGATTCAGTAACCATCCATAACCGTCTGGAAGGGAACTTCTTTAGCATTATGGGCAGAACCAAACTGAAAGGGATTTGAATAATAACAAATATAGTCAGACAGAGCGTGGCAAAGGATTTTGAATACCCCAGCTCTTGAATAATTAAGGGGAGCCAAGCTGTAAAAGAATACATTAGCATAGCCGTGGAACCAAAGGAGAGCGTTAGTATCCAAGCCCTTTTATTGGTCCAAGGCAATCTGATTTGTGGACTTCCCGATGCGTTAACCGTTCCGGCAGACTTAGGCTTAACCATGATCCACCAAAGAACCGCTGCAATAAAAGCGAGTATTGCCCATAAGCCTATCGCTTTCTGCCACGAATGGTAATATCCCTGTAATGGACTCGCAAGCATTGAGCTTGCTGCCGCCCCTATAGTTAATGCAATGCTATAGACTGCAATAATAGATGGAACATGCCCTGGGAAATACTTTTTTATAAAACCTGAAGTTAGCGGACCTATAGAGGCAATGCCTAATCCGGCAATCAATGAAGATATGAGAAGTACAGCAGTGGAGTGAGCAAACAGACGAATGACCGTTCCGATTCCAATGATTAATAAAGAATAGCCTATTATCCGTTCCATTCCCCATTTGCCGCTTGCCTTGACTGCTAACGGGGAGAATAACCCCATACAAAGTACAGGGATTGAAGTAAGCAAGCTGGCTAATGCAGCGCTCATTCCAAGGTCAACTTGGATATCCTCCAGTAGCGGAGCAATGGAATTGATTGCAGGACGTAAGTTCAATGTTGCAACAAATAAGGCTATGATTAGTAATCCCTTTTTTCTCATTTTTTAACTCCCTTTGTGATCTTTTAACTGACTTAGTTTATTGTAGCGGGAGTGAGAAGCAGAGTTATGGGTTGTTGGGGACATGATTATAGGTAAAGTAGGACATACATCTATTAAATTTGAAAAAAGTTTAACCTTGAAATAAATAGAACGGAGTGACAATGATGGGTATTAAAAGCGGTAGTTTTGTTATGTCTGGAGACAGCTACTTTGCGCCTGGCATGCCGATAACTGTAAACAGGGTTAATGAAACATTTGATATGAGTACCCATTCCCATGAATTTATTGAAATTACATATATCAGTGAAGGTGCGGGGGTTCATTATATTGATGATGCGGCCGTTCCGGTTGAGCAAGGGACCTTGGTATTCATTCCAGTTGGGCCCAGCCATGTGTTTCGGCCAAGAACCCTTACGAAGGGCAACCCCCTTATCGTGTACAACTGTTTATTTCCAGTGAACTATTTAGCAGAGCTTCAGTCGTATTTTCCTCAAACCAAGGAGATATGTGAATACTTCTCAAATGAACAAGCACTCTGGTTCTCAATAAAGGATACGGATGGGACCTATCACTTCCTGTTTCGGGAATTGTATCGTGAATTTTCGGCTAAGCCGCCGGGATATCTGGCAGCCCTCTCCGCGCTTGTCGTGCAATTATTAATTGGCATGTTTAGAGACCGGCTGCAAACCGATATGGCCTTAGGGGATAAGCAGCAGTGGATGGCTATCGACGAAGCCATCGCGTTTATTAATTATCATTATGCAAACGGACTTAAGCTGAATGATCTCGCCGGTAAAGCAAACCTTAGTAAACGGCATTTCAGCCGTCTGTTTCGGAATCAGACCGGAATGAGCTTTACGAATTACCTGCAAAATGTTCGTATGGATGCCGCATGCCGTCTCCTATCGGAAGGCGGCAACAGTGTAGCCGGGATCGCCGCTGCAGTAGGATATCATGACATGAAGTTTTTTCATCAGCTATTCAAGAAAAAGGTAGGATTGACGCCCCTTGAGTATAGAAAGTCTTGTGATAAATGAATGCCTCATCAATACAGTACCCAAAAGAATGAATGGGAGTTCATATGGGCACATTTTATCCCCGATCCCCAGTGGAGCATCTGGCTGCGGATTCCGGAATCGGAACAGGAATTTATTTTTCATCCTATCTCTTCTATAAAGGTGCGCCAGTCCGTTCAGGAGGCACTACTGCGGGCGTAAATTCTTTCCTTCACCGCAGGCTGTCTGAGCTCGGGTTGGAAGAAGCGCTTATTCATGCTCATTTAAGTGGAAAACAAGATCATAAGCCGGAGCAGCTTGATTTTCATACGGGAATTTGTTACTCTGTATTTACACCATTGGTTTAAAAGTTTAAACATTTAATCATAGATAGGGTGAGTGCTAAATGGGCAAGCAGGCGTTGGACATATTCCGTCAAAGCCTTCCGATTCTCCAGGTATTAAGCGATTCGAACCGTCAGGACATTCTGCTGTTTCTGTCCGAGAATGAGAAGCTCACGGTCAATGAAATAACGGAGCGGTCCAAGCTGTCACGGCCGGCAGTTTCCCATCACCTGAAGCTGCTGAAGAATGCGGGCGTCATTGACGTGGAGCAAATAGGCACCCAGCGCTATTATTACTTATCCATGCAGGAGGCAGTGGAGCTGTTGAAGAAGCTGCTGGCTGCATTGGAGCGCGATTGTTTATAAATGTAAAATTAACTGGAGGTGTATTAGATGGAACAGTGGACTACAGAGCGGGTCGAACAAATACTACAGGAGCACCGGAGTAAGCTGAATAACGGGTATACCCGCAGCCTAAGCTTCCGGCAGGAGCAGCTTGGAAAGCTAGCTGATGCGATCAGAAGGAACGAGCAGGAGATACTGTCAGCACTTTATCAGGATCTGCACAAAAATGAATTTGAAGCCTACTCCACAGAAGTCGGGTATGTGCTGAACAGCATCCGGTATATCAGTAAGAATCTGAAACAATGGATGAAGCCGCAGAGGGTGAAAACACCTTTTTATCATGTTGCCTCGAACAGCCGGATATATAAGGAGCCCTATGGAACTATTCTGATTATAGGCCCCTTTAATTATCCCTTTCAGTTGTTGCTGGAACCCCTGATAGGTGCAATTGCCGCAGGGAATAGTGTTATCCTGAAGCCCTCCGAGAATACTCCGGCTGTCAGTGCAGCTGTAAAGAAGCTTATAGCCGAAACCTTTGATGAAACGTATATCCGTGTTATTGAAGGGGAGAAGGAAACTACCTCTGCACTGATTCATGCATCGTTTGACTATATCTTCTTCACCGGAAGTGTGCCTGTCGGTAAAATTGTCATGGAAGCAGCGTCCCGGAACCTTGTTCCCGTTACGCTTGAGCTGGGAGGTAAAAGTCCTGCGGTTGTAGACCGGTCGGCTAATCTTGACGTTGCTGCTGAAAGAATTATCTGGGGGAAGATGATCAATGCAGGCCAGACCTGTATTGCCCCGGACTATGTCCTGGTGCATGAAGAGGTCAAGGAAGCGCTGATCGGCAAGATGAAAGAGGTCATAGCCAGATTTTTTGGTTCTGATGCGAGGGAGAGCCAGGCTTATGGGCGAATTGTTAATGAACGCCAGTTCGACCGTTTGGCTGCTATGCTGGACAAGGATCAAGCCCGTATTGTATCTGGGGGCAGCCAGGTCCGGGAAGAGCTTTATATTGAACCCACGCTGCTTGCTGCAGAATCCTGGTCTGATGCCGCTATGGAAGACGAGATTTTTGGTCCGATCCTGCCAATAATGGGCTTCGGCCACCTCGAGGATGCAGTTACCATGATTAACAGCCATCCGAAGCCGTTGGCATTGTATCTGTTTACGGAAGACGGTCACGTTGAAAAAGAGGTGATAGCCCGGGTATCGTTTGGCGGTGGCTGCATTAATGATACGATCAGTCATGTGGCCAATCACCATCTGCCCTTCGGCGGGGTGGGACCGTCAGGCATAGGTGCCTATCACGGGAAATATAGCTTCGATTTATTCTCGCATGCCAAGAGTGTTTTGAGCAAAAGCACAAAGATTGGAATTCCGATCCTATATCCTCCTTACGGGAACCGGTTGAAGTGGATTAGAAAACTATTACGCTGATGCCTTTTGTAGGGTAGCAGGCGAGGAGGAGAGGTACTATGAGTAACGTTACGTTTGCTTCATTAGATGAAGTGAAAAAAGAGCTGTCCAAAATGTCCGGGCAGGAGGTCGTCCCGATGAAAGAATGGCCTGTCTATGAAATTCTGGCCCATTGCGCCCAGACCATTGAATATTCGATGACCGGTTATCCGCAAATGAAGCCAAAGGCAATAAGGAATACAATCGGCCGTGTTGCCATCCGGAAATTCCTGAAGCAGGGATACATGAAGCATAGCCTGACCGCTCATGTTCCAGGCGCTCCCAAGCCTGAACTACAGGGTACAGCCAGAGAGGGGATGGATCTGCTGCTCAGGACAATTGAAGCATTTCAGGCATTTCAAGGACCCTTGCAGCCCCATTTGCTTTTCGGAGAACTGAGCAAGGCGCAATATGATCAATATTTTGCAATGCATATCGCAGATCATTTTTCGGAGCTGCAGCATACGGACTGACAGTGATTACTATGCTTTATATTTTCCAGCTTCTGCAGGCAGTCTAAGTTGAAAAGTAAATAAGTCGTTTACATGATTAAGTGTAAGTGAACCCCCATGCAGCTCAGCGATATTTCTGGCAATGGAAAGGCCCAGGCCGGCCCCGGTCTGGATACCTTCACTGCTTCGGGAGTGGTCAACCTTATAAAAGCGTTCGAACAGTTTATCCTGCTGCTCCCTTGTTAGAGGCGTTCCGCGGTTTTCGACCCCGATCGTAACCTGCTTATGATCTGTTTGCATGTTAATGCGGATTGCCCCCGGCTTGAAGGAATATTTCAGAGCATTCATCAGCAGATTATCAATGGCTCTGGCGATTTTATCACTGTCTACGACTGAATACACCGGCAAGCTGCCGATTTCTTTAATGATGTGAAGCTCATTGTCATAAGCGATCGGTTCAAATTCAAACAGCAATTGGTTCAGGAGCTGGCAGAGATCAATCCGGTGCGCCTCTAGACGAGTGTCAATTGAGCTAAGCCTGGTGTATTCAAAAAGATCATCAAGTAGCTTTTTTAGGTGCGTAGCTTTACTGTAGGTGTTTTGCACAAAGCGGTCGTATTCTTCCTGATCCTGAAATGAATTGGATCTCAGCAGTTCAATATATCCGATGATACTGGTCAGTGGGGTACGCAGGTCATGCGAGATGCCGGTAATCAATTCCATCTTTGATAGCTCAGCTTCCCGTTCTTTTGCGATTTGCTGCTCCAGGCGTTCTGTCATCTGATTGATATTAAAGGCTACCCGCCCAAGCTCATCTTGCCGCTTTACAGGAACACGGTAGCTCAGGTCTCCCCCGGTAATTGTTTGAAGTCCGCGTTCCAGTGTCATAAGGTCCTTGACGATGCGGCGTGTCAGTATAAGGAAAGTTAGAATAAATACGATTATAAAAAAGGGCGTAATAAAATAGGGGAATACCTTTTCCAGCCATTCCATGCCTGTTCCTACCTGAAACACGAAATAAATCAGCACATTATTCATCGTCGCAGCAAGTATTAGACTAAGCAGCATGCTGAGCAGAATGTTGAGCTGAATCTTTTGTTTTCTTTTAGATTGCATTACAGGTTTATTCAATTTTATAGCCAACTCCCCAAACGGTTTTAATATACTGAGGACTGCGTGGATTATCTTCCAGTTTCTCACGTAAGTTGCGGATATGAACCATCACCGTGTTATCGGAGTAACCAAAGGGTTCTTTCCAGACCTTGTTATAGATATGCTCGGAGCTAAAGACCTGTCCAGGATGACTGGCCAGCAGTACCAGAATGGCGAACTCCAGAGGCGTTAGCACAATGTCATTTCCCTTTAGCTTTGCTGAGTGCTTACTTTTGTCAATGGTAAGGTCTTTAATCAGAATAAGTGAAGGGTTTCCGGCTTTTCCAAGTAACGTTTGCCTCCGCATTTGGGCCTTTACACGGGCGAGTAATTCCAGCGGGTTGAAGGGCTTGGTCATATAATCATCCGCTCCGGTGGTAAGTCCGGTGATTTTATCGATATCCTCTTCTTTAGCGGACAACATGATGATTGGCGTGTCGGAGATTTCCCTGATTTTCAGGCAGGCTGTAATTCCGTCCATCCGGGGCATCATGACATCAAGGATTACCAGCGCAACAGGTGAAGCCTGGAGGACTTGTAAGGCTTCCTTGCCGTCAGCCGCTTCAAGGACATGGTACCCTTCATTTCTTAAATAGACATGTATGATATCCCTTATCTCGGATTCGTCATCAACAACAAGGATGGTATTCATCTGCAGTTGCCCTCTCTCTATTGAAGTTGGTGCTTATTATACAGCAGTCCGGTTACTTTTTCCGGCAGACGTACACAAATGCAGGAGGCACATTCAAGGGTACATATTTAATATCTTCTATTATAAAATGTTCAGAGAGCTGCTTCTTCATCTGAAGGGAGTACTGAAAAGCAATAAACATTCCTCCCGGCTTGAGCGCCTGAACAATCTGATTCATTAATGTATCCCTCAGTTCACGTTCAAAGTTAAAAAAAGGAAGTCCGCTGAAAATACAATCCAGATAAATGATGTTTTTTTGATTAAGGGTATCTACTAACCGGGTTGCATTTGCGTGACAAGAGAATCCGGGATAACTCAACCGCAGTTTTGTCCTCATTACATGATCCGTTTCAAATAAAAAGACACTTGCATTCCGGTTCACATTGGATTGGATGTAGCGGGTAATAGGCCCTGTTCCTGATCCAAGCTCTGCAACGGCCTTTACCTCATCCCAGTCTACCTGGTTAACCATCTTTTTCGCCAGAAAACGGGAGCTTGGTGCCACACTTCCTACATTCTTCGGACTTTTCATGAACCTCTGTAAAAACAATAAATGCTGATTCATTCATTATTCCCCCATATTTAAATTTAAAAATGATTGAAAAAAGATAAAAGATGATGGCCAAAGCTTGTACCTGCCGTGAAAAAAGTAAGTGTCCAGACTAAAGCGCTGGAGTAGGAAATAATCATGAATTTCTTGAGTGAACCTCTGTTGAATCCGATTAGGAAAGGGAGGAAGTATCTCACCACAGGTATAAAAATACCAATGCACATCGCCCAATCGCCCCGCTGGCTGAGTATTTTTTCGGCTTGTTGAAAATTACGGCTGTGCTGGAACTTATGCTTTAAGTGCTGTCCAAATTTTCTTCCTGCAAAATGAAATAGTGTTATGGCCGTTAAGAGACCAGAAAGAATGGATATATAAGTCATGCCGATATTCAAAACACCGCTGCCACTCAGAATCGCGCCTGTAATCACCGTGATTTCGTTTGGAATCGGAACACCAAAGGGTCCAAGAGACAAAGCCACATAAAAAAACAAATAACCGTAATGGTCAATGAGTGATAAAAGTGTGCTGCTGATGACCTGTCACCCCTTCTCTTGCTGATGTAGTCATCTTAATGAAAAGAACTGAAGAAATTACGGGGAGAATTCTGAAGAAATTCTGAAGCTATAACTGGAGACTACAAAAAAAGCCTGGGAGCAGCGACTTAGTCACTGAATACTCCTCAGGCTTCTTTTACAGATTGGACTGGCTCTGTCTGTATTTATGCGGTGTTACCCCGGTTAAAGCTTTGAACATCCTGTAAAAATGAGTCGGTGTTTCGTATCCGCATTGTTCCGAAATATCAGCAATCTTCTGATCTGAGCGGATCAGGAGCTCCTTGGCGCGGATAATCCGTTTGGCGTTTACATATTGGGTGACATTCATAGTTGTGAGCTGCCGGAAGACCCGTGAGAAATGGGGAGCAGAGACGTTGGCTTTTTCCGCGAGCCGGGCAAGGGAGGCTTCACGTTCGGGATGCTCGTCGATATCACGCAGTACCTGCTTCATCCAAAAGGGGCCAACACCAGGTTCAAGGGGGGCGTTGCGTCTGCGGACAGATTGCACATACCGGTTAATCTGCAGTAGGAGCTGGCAGGCAATAAGCTTGGCTGCTTCATGATAGCCTAATTGCCGTTCTTCCAGTTCCTGATGTAGCTGATCTAGCGCCGTACCAGTGGCCGCCTTTAACGGTTCGGGCAGCTCGATGCGGTATATTCCTTTTTGTCTGGCAAAATCAAAGCATAACAAGCTGTTGTACGAATCGTCGATCGGCTCCATTGCAAGCAGTGTAGGAGCGAAGTAGAGCGCTGAGGATACAATGGGATCTTCGTTGTGTGGCAGGGAGTGGTGAATCGTGTTACCCGGAATGATGAACAGATCACCCTGTTTTTTTTCAAACCAGGCATTATCGATAAAGAAAACACCCTTACCCTGATGAATATAGACTAGCTCATACCGGTCATGCAGATGATCCGGGAGCTCATTCATTTGTCTTTTTACCGTTTTGTAGGCAAGCTCCAGCGGGAATAGAGGATCGCCAAAGAAGGGTTTGCGGATAGGCTTCACTCAGATCATTCCTTTTTAAGGATGGTGTAATGTAAAGAACGGATATCAAAATAAGTTATAAAAATGCATGTTTAAGACATTAAATACTTGATTCTCTTAGTATACAATGTTCATGAAAGAGGAGCATTAAGCATTACACTATGAATGTAAAAGAGGGTGCAACAGGATGCGGATTGACGCTCATCAGCACTACTGGAAAATAACACGGGGAGATTATGGCTGGATCACACCGGAGCTGCCGGTCCTGTACCGGGATTTCATGCCGGTTGATCTGGAGCCGCTGCTTCAAACACAGAGCCTTGACGGGAGTATTATTGTTCAGGCTGCCCCGACGGTTGAGGAGACTGATTTCATATTGTCTATCGCTGACAAATCGCCATCTGTGCTTGGAGTGGTAGGCTGGCTGGATCTTTTCGACCCGAACCACCGCCGGATCTATGAGAAGTTCAGGCAGCATCCGAAATTCAAGGGATTCCGGATTATGATTCAAGACATGCCGGATGCTTACCGGATATTAGAGCCCGGGTTTGTGAAAGCGCTCCGCGGATATGCGGAAGAGGGTGTGTCCGTAGATTTACTGCTGGTTCCTGATCAGATGGATGTTGTATTACAGCTCCTTGAACAAGTTCCGAATCTGCGCGGCGTTATCGATCATATGGCTAAACCTCCAATTAGGAACAAGGACATGGAACCCTGGAAACAATACATGACAGCTTTTGCCCGGTATCCCCAAATCTACTGCAAATTATCAGGAATGGTCACAGAGGGTGAGCATCACCGGTGGAGAAAAGAAGACTTTCTTCCATATATACGCACAGTTATAGAACTCTTCGGCCCGCAGCGGGTGATGTTCGGCAGTGACTGGCCTGTATGTCTGTTGGCCGCAGATTATTCAGAGGTTATGGATATTCTTATCTGTTCACTGCCTGAAGCCTGGGGGGAGTATGAGCGGGGGTGTTTGTTGGGTGACAATGCGAAAGCGTTTTACAAACTATGAATCTGCTGAATGGGGGAACTTGTAATGAAATATCGTAGATTAGGAAATACCGGACTGGATGTGTCGGTCCTAAGCTTTGGCGCTTCTTCGCTGGGCTCTGTGTTTCGTGAGACGGAGGACAGCCAGAGCATCAGGACGGTACATGCAGCCATTGATGCAGGCATTAATTACATTGATGTTTCACCCTATTACGGTCTCACCAAAGCAGAGACGGTACTTGGAAAGGCGATTCAGGAGCTGCAGCGTGACCAATTCCTGTTGTCCTCCAAAGCCGGTCGTTACGGCGAAGCAAGCTTTGATTTTTCAGCCAAACGTATCTTCAGCAGTGTGGAAGAGAGCCTCAAGCGGCTGCATACGGACTACCTGGATATTCTGTTTCTGCATGATATTGAATTTGTGCCGGCTGAAGTGATCCTGGAAGAAGCGGTACCGGCAATGATTAAGCTGAAGGAACAGGGTAAGATCCGTTTTAGCGGGATCAGCGGCCTGCCTTTGCAGTTGTTTGATACGCTGCTCCCGCAAATCGATGTAGATGCCATTTTATCCTACTGCCATTATTCGCTTAATGATAATTCCCTGCTGGAATTGCTGCCGTTGCTTCAGTCAAAGGGGACCGGGCTGGTCAATGCTTCCCCTCTGTCCATGGGTTTGCTGAGTACGCGTGAGACAGCAGATTGGCATCCTGCCGGAAGCAGGCTAAAAACAGTTTGTAAACAAGCCGCCGAGCATTGTGCTGCGAGAGGTGCAGATATCGCCAAGCTTGCTGTACAGTACTCTACCAGCCATGAACAGATCCCGACTACACTGGTAAGCACAGCCACACCGGCGAATATTATCAAGAATGCCGCTTGGACTGACGAAAGGTTGGACAGCGAGCTGCTGCAGGAAGTGCTGGATATACTGAAGCCGGTTCACAATGAATCATGGGTTAGCGGCCGTCCTGAATACAATGAATGCCTGGAACCGGACAAAGGGGGCGGTATTGTATAATGAAGGGTATTGTCTGCGAGGAAGTCGGGAAATTTGTATTGTATGAAGATTTAACGGAGCCTGTACTGGAAAAGGGAAAAGCCATCGTTCGTATTCGGAGGATTGGTATCTGCGGAACTGACCTGCATGCCTACCAGGGAAATCAGCCGTATTTTAGCTATCCGAGGGTCCTGGGTCATGAACTCGCCGGTGTTATCGAAGCGGTGGGAGATAATGAGGCAGGGCTGCACGCAGGAGATCAGGTTAGCATTGTACCCTACATGCACTGCGGTGAGTGTTCAGCCTGTGCTATCGGAAAAACAAACTGCTGCAAAAATATGAAGGTGTTTGGTGTCCATATTGATGGCGGTATGCGTGAGCTGGTGTCGATTCCTTTGGGACATTTAATTAAAACAGACGGACTTACTTTGGACCAGGCCACTATGCTGGAGCCGCTGGCGATTGGTGCACATGCCATCCGGCGCTCAGGCCTGGCTGCCGGCGATACGGTTCTCGTGATTGGGGCAGGCCCGATTGGTCTTGGCGTTATGGCACTTGCACGGTATGCAGGAGCAGAAGTCATCGCTATGGACGTGAATGAAGAGCGTCTAGACTTTTGCCGGGAATCGGCACAGGTGAAGCACGCAGTGAATGCCCTGCAGCCGCCGCAGGAGCAGCTTGCAGCTATTACAGGAGAACCCAAAGCCGCTTTTGTCATTGATGCAACAGGGAATGCCAAATCCATGATGAATGCCTTCGGCTTGGTCGCACACGGAGGATCACTGGTATACGTCGGCCTGGTCAAAAGCGAGATTACCTTTAATGACCCTAACTTCCACAGTCACGAGATGAGCTTGATGGGCAGCCGTAATGCTACCATGAAGGATTTTGATTTTGTGCTGAAGGCAATCTCGGCTGGTTACGTTGACATAGACAGGTATATAACACACCGCACGAGTTTTGAGGGAATGATCAGCTGCTTTGACAGCTGGCTGAAGCCGGAGTCCAAGGTGATCAAAGCGTTAGTTGAAATAAACTGAAATTGAATCCAATGAAACGGACTAGCCTATGCTAGTCCGTTTTTGAATTTAATGATATTAATATTTAATGACTAATAATAGAAGCGAAATATGTGTATTAACTTTTTTGAAAATAACACTTGCATGGTCACGTGCATATATGATATATTCTATATCTGGCCGCGAAACGCTGAAAAGCGTCGAAGCTAAGCTCGAAAAAAGAAATTAAAAAAGAGCTTGACATTGAATGGTCGGAAGTGATATAGTATAAGAGTTGCTGCTGACGAGATGATCGAAGGCGACGACGAGCTTGATCTTTGAAAACTGAACAACGAGTGAGTATCTGGAGATCGCTTCGGTGAGATCCAAAAGTAGAGAATGTAAATTCTCGTCAGATGTTTCAAAATGAGCAATCGCTCTTTCTAAATACCAATTTGGAGAGTTTGATCCTGGCTCAGGACGAACGCTGGCGGCGTGCCTAATACATGCAAGTCGAGCGGAGCTTATCCTTCGGGGTAAGCTTAGCGGCGGACGGGTGAGTAACACGTAGGCAACCTGCCCCTTAACCTGGGATAACTACCGGAAACGGTAGCTAATACCGGATAATTTCTTTTTTCTCCTGAGAAGAGAATGAAAGGCGGAGCAATCTGTCATTAAGGGATGGGCCTGCGGCGCATTAGCTAGTTGGTGGGGTAACGGCTCACCAAGGCGACGATGCGTAGCCGACCTGAGAGGGTGAACGGCCACACTGGGACTGAGACACGGCCCAGACTCCTACGGGAGGCAGCAGTAGGGAATCTTCCGCAATGGGCGAAAGCCTGACGGAGCAACGCCGCGTGAGTGATGAAGGTTTTCGGATCGTAAAGCTCTGTTGCCAGGGAAGAACGTCCGGTAGAGTAACTGCTACCGGAGTGACGGTACCTGAGAAGAAAGCCCCGGCTAACTACGTGCCAGCAGCCGCGGTAATACGTAGGGGGCAAGCGTTGTCCGGAATTATTGGGCGTAAAGCGCGCGCAGGCGGCTATTTAAGTCTGGTGTTTAAACCTTGGGCTCAACCTGAGGTCGCACTGGAAACTGGGTGGCTTGAGTACAGAAGAGGAAAGTGGAATTCCACGTGTAGCGGTGAAATGCGTAGAGATGTGGAGGAACACCAGTGGCGAAGGCGACTTTCTGGGCTGTAACTGACGCTGAGGCGCGAAAGCGTGGGGAGCAAACAGGATTAGATACCCTGGTAGTCCACGCCGTAAACGATGAGTGCTAGGTGTTAGGGGTTTCGATACCCTTGGTGCCGAAGTTAACACAGTAAGCACTCCGCCTGGGGAGTACGGTCGCAAGACTGAAACTCAAAGGAATTGACGGGGACCCGCACAAGCAGTGGAGTATGTGGTTTAATTCGAAGCAACGCGAAGAACCTTACCAGGTCTTGACATCCCGGTGTAAGCATTAGAGATAGTGCCCCTCTTCGGAGCATCGGAGACAGGTGGTGCATGGTTGTCGTCAGCTCGTGTCGTGAGATGTTGGGTTAAGTCCCGCAACGAGCGCAACCCTTGACTTTAGTTGCCAGCAGGTTAAGCTGGGCACTCTAGAGTGACTGCCGGTGACAAACCGGAGGAAGGTGGGGATGACGTCAAATCATCATGCCCCTTATGACCTGGGCTACACACGTACTACAATGGCCAGTACAACGGGAAGCGAAGCCGCGAGGTGGAGCCAATCCCAGCAAAGCTGGTCTCAGTTCGGATTGCAGGCTGCAACTCGCCTGCATGAAGTCGGAATTGCTAGTAATCGCGGATCAGCATGCCGCGGTGAATACGTTCCCGGGTCTTGTACACACCGCCCGTCACACCACGAGAGTTTACAACACCCGAAGTCGGTGGGGTAACCCGCAAGGGAGCCAGCCGCCGAAGGTGGGGTAGATGATTGGGGTGAAGTCGTAACAAGGTAGCCGTATCGGAAGGTGCGGCTGGATCACCTCCTTTCTATGGAGAATCGTTCTCTGCAATGAGAACATTCAAATCGGAAGCTAAGCTTCCAAAACTCAGGTTTAGGCCTGTTACTCACTCGTTGGTCAGTTTTGAGAGTTTAAGCTCTCAAGTAGTACCTTGATCCTTGAAAACTGGATACCGAAACGAATTTGCGTTTTAGAACATTCCTTTAAGCTGAACTTGTGTAAACAAGTTTAAAATTAATGGCGATGCTAACGATGATCTGAATGGAAATAAAGGCTTTGGAGTGATTCAATGTCCGATATTTTCCTGAAGGAAAAATCGAGGTTAAGCTAATAAGAGCACACGGAGGATGCCTAGGCGCCAGGAGCCGACGAAGGACGTGGCGAACAACGAAACTGCCTCGGGGAGCTGTAAGCAAGCTTTGATCCGGGGGTGTCCGAATGGGGAAACCCAGCTGTGGTAATTCGCAGTTACTCGTATCTGAATACATAGGATACGCAGAGGCAGACCAGGGGAACTGAAACATCTAAGTACCCTGAGGAAGAGAAAACAATAGTGATTCCGTCAGTAGCGGCGAGCGAACGCGGAACAGCCTAAACCAGGGGGCTTGCCTCCTGGGGTTGTGGGACGTCTCACATGGAGTTACAAAGGAATATGGTAGGCGAAGAGGTCTGGAAAGGCCCGCGATAGAGGTAAAAGCCCTGTAGCCTAAACTGTGTTCTCTCCGAGACGGATCCCGAGTAGTGCGGGGCACGTGAAACCCCGTATGAATCCGGCAGGACCATCTGTCAAGGCTAAATACTACCTGGCGACCGATAGTGAAACAGTACCGTGAGGGAAAGGTGAAAAGCACCCCGGAAGGGGAGTGAAATAGAACCTGAAACCGTGTGCTTACAAAAAGTCAGAGCCCGATCTATGGGTGATGGCGTGCCTTTTGTAGAATGAACCGGCGAGTTACGTTTAACATGCAAGGTTAAGGTGAGAAGCCGGAGCCGCAGCGAAAGCGAGTCTGAATAGGGCGATTTAGTATGTGGACGTAGACCCGAAACCGTGTGATCTACCCCTGTCCAGGGTGAAGGTGCGGTAACACGCACTGGAGGCCCGAACCCACGTACGTTGAAAAGTGCGGGGATGAGGTGGGGGTAGCGGAGAAATTCCAATCGAACTCGGAGATAGCTGGTTCTCCCCGAAATAGCTTTAGGGCTAGCCTCGGTGAATGGAGTGATGGAGGTAGAGCACTGATTGGGTGCGGGGCCCGCAAGGGTTACCAAGCTCAGTCAAACTCCGAATGCCATTATCTTCTTGCCGGGAGTCAGACAGTGAGTGCTAAGATCCATTGTCAAAAGGGAAACAGCCCAGACCATCAGCTAAGGTCCCCAAGTGTGTGTTAAGTGGGAAAGGATGTGGAGTTGCACAGACAACCAGGATGTTGGCTTAGAAGCAGCCACCATTTAAAGAGTGCGTAATAGCTCACTGGTCGAGTGACTCTGCGCCGAAAATGTAACGGGGCTAAACACACCACCGAAGCTATGGCTAGATACGTATGTATCTGGGGTAGGGGAGCGTTGTATGTAGGTTGAAGGTGTACCGTAAGGAGCGCTGGACAGCATACAAGTGAGAATGCCGGTATGAGTAACGAAAAGATCAGTGAGAATCTGATCCGCCGAAAGCCCAAGGTTTCCTGAGGAAGGCTCGTCCGCTCAGGGTAAGTCGGGACCTAAGGCGAGGCCGATAGGCGTAGTCGAAGGACAACAGTTTGAAATTACTGTACCACCGTAATCCGCTATGAGCGATGGGGTGACGCAGGAGGGTAGTGACGCGGACTGATGGATGTCCGTCTAAGCAGTGAGGCTGGTGTGTAGGCAAATCCGCACACTATTAAGGCCAGGCTGTGATGGGGAGCGAAAATTGTAGTAGCGAAGGTCATGATCTCACACTGCCAAGAAAAGCCTCTAGCCAGGAGAAGGTGCCCGTACCGCAAACCGACACAGGTAGGCGAGAAGAGAATTCTAAGGCGCGCGGAAGAACTCTCGTTAAGGAACTCGGCAAAATGACCCCGTAACTTCGGGAGAAGGGGTGCCTCGGTAGGGTGAATAGCCCGAGGGGGCCGCAGTGAAAAGGCCCAAGCGACTGTTTAGCAAAAACACAGGTCTGTGCGAAGCCGTAAGGCGAAGTATACGGGCTGACGCCTGCCCGGTGCTGGAAGGTTAAGGGGAGTGGTTAGGGGTAACCCGAAGCTATGAACCGAAGCCCCAGTAAACGGCGGCCGTAACTATAACGGTCCTAAGGTAGCGAAATTCCTTGTCAGGTAAATTCTGACCCGCACGAATGGCGTAACGACTTGGGCGCTGTCTCAACGAGAGATCCGGTGAAATTTTAATACCTGTGAAGATGCAGGTTACCCGCGACAAGACGGAAAGACCCCATGGAGCTTTACTGCAGCTTGATATTGAATTTGGGTACGATCTGTACAGGATAGGTGGGAGCCGTAGAAACAGGAGCGCAAGCTTCTGTGGAGGCGCCGTTGGGATACCACCCTGATCGTATCTAGGTTCTAACCTGGTACCCTTAACGGGTACGGGGACCGTGTCAGGCGGGCAGTTTGACTGGGGCGGTCGCCTCCTAAAGAGTAACGGAGGCGTTCAAAGGTTCCCTCAGAATGGTTGGAAATCATTCGAAGAGTGCAAAGGCATAAGGGAGCTTGACTGCGAGACCAACAAGTCGAGCAGGGACGAAAGTCGGACTTAGTGATCCGGTGGTACCGCATGGAAGGGCCATCGCTCAACGGATAAAAGCTACCCTGGGGATAACAGGCTTATCTCCCCCAAGAGTCCACATCGACGGGGAGGTTTGGCACCTCGATGTCGGCTCATCGCATCCTGGGGCTGAAGTAGGTCCCAAGGGTTGGGCTGTTCGCCCATTAAAGCGGTACGCGAGCTGGGTTCAGAACGTCGTGAGACAGTTCGGTCCCTATCTGTCGTGGGCGCAGGAAATTTGAGAGGAGCTGTCCTTAGTACGAGAGGACCGGGATGGACGTACCGCTGGTGCACCAGTTGTTCCGCCAGGAGCATGGCTGGGTAGCTACGTACGGACGGGATAAGCGCTGAAAGCATCTAAGCGTGAAGCCCCCCTCAAGATGAGATTTCCCAATTAGTAAGACCCCTTGGAGACGACGAGGTAGATAGGTTGGAGGTGGAAGTGCAGTAATGCATGGAGCTGACCAATACTAATCGGTCGAGGGCTTATCCAACAAACTACCCCAAAAAGTGAAGAAGAGGCTGACGAAGCCGATTCCGAATACTTTCCGGGGGCCCCATAACAAGGGCAAACGCAGATTCGTTTCGGATTCAGTTTTCAGGTGATCAAGCCTGTAACGCAACGACATTTATTCGCACTTCTGGTGATGAACCAAATGTCTAGCGGCAGCGTCTGTTTCACAGACGCATGTTTGGTGGCGATAGCGGAGGGGTTCCACGCGTACCCATCCCGAACACGACCGTTAAGTCCTCCAGCGCCAATGGTACTTGGACCGAAGGGTCCTGGGAGAGTAGGACGCTGCCAAGCACATGAAGTCATTGTTGAGCAATCAACAATGGCTTTTTTGTTATTTCTGACACCTTACCAGTGCCTTCAATCTGCAATACAAAAAGCCGGGGATTTCTCCCCGGCTTAATTCTATATTATTTATACTTTGAATTTATTGATCTGCTCCTGCAGCTCTTCTGCCATCTTGGAGAGGGCGCTGGCTGAGGAAGCAATCTCCTCCATGGAGGCCAGCTGTTCTTCCGTTGCAGCAGATACATTGTGTACTTCACCTGATGACTCTTGCGCAATATTCGAGATTTGTTCCATATACTGGACTGACTCATCCGTGCTGGCTGACATTTCTTCTGAACCAGCGGATACCTCCTGAATTTCGCCTGCCACCTTGTTTACCACCTCAGTAATCTGCCCGAATGCTTGTCCGGCTGCTGTCACAATCTCAATCCCGGCCTCAGTTTCACTGCTGTTTACTTTTACAGCCTCTATGGCGTGGTTTGTATCATTTTGAATGAGCTGTACGAGATCTGTAATCTTCTGAGCCGATACTGAGGATTCTTCTGCCAGCTTACGCACTTCTCCAGCCACAACGGCGAATCCCCGTCCATGCTCACCAGCACGCGCAGCCTCGATGGCCGCATTCAATGCAAGCAGGTTAGTCTGACGGGCGATATTATTGATTACTCCGGTAATACTGCCAATCTCTGCAGAACGTTCTCCCAGCCCGGTAACCAGTTCTGTCAGAGAAGCGATCGAAGTGCGGATCGAGCTCATTTGTTCTACTGCCTGGTGGACAATCCGGTTCCCTTCTGACGATTGATTCGCGGCATCTACAGCTGATACGGATACACTCTGGGCAAGCTGGGCAATTTGCTCGGAGCCCAGGGACATTTCGCTCATCGCCTGGGAGGAGCGTTTCACTATGTTGACCTGCTCTGTTGTACCTGCCGCCAGCAGCTCAACGGTTTCAGAGATTTGCTCGGATGCCTTTGCATTCTGCTCTGCACTCGCAAGCAGTTCCTCTGAAGATGCGGCTACCTGCTCTGAGGTCATGGAAACGGACTGAATCATTGCACGCAGATTGCCTGTCATGGTGTTGAAGGAAGCGGCGAGCGTGCTGAGCTCATCCTTATTTTTAAGCAAAATCGGTTCACCGGTTAAATCTCCATTAGCAATCAGCATTGCCGAAGCATTCAGCTTCTGAATCGGTTTTGCAATAATGCTTGCAATGAAGAAAGCGATAAATACTGCAAGCAGGAAGGAAATAACCGTTACTGCTAAAATAACATTAAAGGCTTGTTCTGCGGATACCAGTGAATTTTTTGTAGCCTGCTGTGATAAATCATTGCCTAACGTAATCAGCTGAGCAATCGTATCATTGGCGGTATACCATAACGGATAGGATTCTGAATGAAGCCTGCTTGCTTCTCCGTAGTCGTTAGCGGTACCGCGTTCAATGAAGGCTGGCATTTTTGCTATATAAGAATCATAGTTCGTGCTGAACGTATCATACATCGCCATTGCATCTGCATTCCCTTCAAGAAGGGAAATAAGCTCTTTGCGCTCATTTTCAATCTTGGCCTGGAGCACCTGCAGGGCTTCATTCAGCTTCTCAACTTCACTCTCATCGGTCTCAACAATGACTGCAAGAGCCAGACGCTCTACATCTGAGACATCCCCGTTCATCATACCCAGCAGGCTGACACTCGGCATCCATTTCTGGTCAATTTCTTCGGCGCCTTGGGACATCCCATGAATCTGAGATAAGGCATAGATACTCACAAAAGCTAGCAGTGCAGCTACTACCAGAAACCCTGTTAATAATTTCATCCTAATCGTAAGCCTCAATCTCTTTAATACACTTCCCTGTCTGTCTGTCATGCGCTCTTCCCACTCCTCAACTTGGCAAAAAAATATAGGTCTTTAATGTTTATCGACACCTTTACATTGGAATTGTAGCTAAATTATTTTGATATTCTTAAATTTAATCAAAAACCCAAATGTTGACTTTCGATCTCTCTATCATGCACTGTATAAATGGAAATCCAATCATACTGAGCCGGAGGAAGAGCGATGGCAGACAACAGGCGGCGGCTGTTTAATATATCTTTGAAATTCAGCACCAAGCTGATTATTGCCTTATCAGCTGCCAATATTCTTATTTCCAGCATTGCAGGCATCTTCCTTAGCGATAAGGACGGGTCCAAATCGAAGCAGGACTTCCTGAACGGCAAGATCGGAATCTATGCGTTTATGACCAACGATTATATGGGCTTCGCCTCGCGTGAGCTGGATACATTGATGAAAAATGTGCCGGATGCAAGGCTGAAGATTATGCCGCTTCCTGTGACTTCAGCAGGACAATTCACTACGGTCTGGAACAACCCGGTGCAGATGACCGCGATTGTAAATGCCCGGGCCAAAAATCCGGAAGCCATCATGGAATATATTGATTTCCTGGTTAAGCCGGATACCGGACGCACGTTCCGCTACGGGATCGAAGGTGAGCATTATAACCTTGAGGCTGACGGCAGACCGGTTATTGTGGATCAGGAAAAATACAAAAATGAAGTAAGCTGGGCAAGCGATTTCGGTATGGTATACAGCCGTCTGGAGGAAGGGAAATACGGCTACGCCGAGACCCAGTTCGATGAAGCGATTCCTGCACAGAAGGAAGCTCTGCGCCTGTTCAAGGAAGCGGTAGACACGTATATGACCGATTTGCCGGTGGGTGAAGGCTTGACGCACTCTGAGCATATGCCGCAATTGCCGAAGGAGCTGCAGGTTAAATTCAGCAACGTCACAGCAGCAGTACACGATATTTACACAAGAGCCATCATCAGCGGCAGCAAATATTCAATGGAACAAGCAGCCCAGGACGCAGCCAAGCAATGGGAAACCGGAGGCGGTGCGGAAATTGTGGACTGGTACAAGGGGTGGGGGGATAAAGAAAAGGATAATGTGCTGATCTGGAGCGACTTCTACGAGATTTTTGAACAGCAGCAAGCCGCGTTAAAAGCTGAATAACAGAACAAGTGACCGTTTGTATTCCTCCGGAATACCGGTCAGCCTAAGCAGCCTGCCTGATGCAGGCTGCTTTTTTTTTGCGCGATAACAAGCTCGAATTTTACAAGTGCCGGGCTCTTTTATCCATTCATGGCAGAAGCCTATCGTGATACTATTTTTTTATTCAACAATTCAGAATCAAAGCGAGGGGAGAATCAAGAAACCTATGCGAAACACCCATTTCTACGGAACCCCTTTTGAGATGGAGCAAATCCGGGAGCCGCGTTTTCCGGAGCAGTGTTTCAGGGCTGAGAATTACCGGCTTTCTGATACGGGGATGTCTGAGGATATTCACGCGATACAGAGAGCTGTGGATGACTGCTCCGCACAAGGAGGAGGTACGGTTATCGTATCCCCGGGGGAATGGCATTCAGGCCCGGTTCATTTAAAAAGTCATGTTCACCTGTCTGTTGAGAAGGGGGCCGTTATTACTTTCAGCGATACCTTTGCCGATTATCTCCCGCCGGTTTTTACAAGATGGGAAGGGATGGAATGCTATAATTATTCCCCGCTGATCTATGCTATCGGCTGCGAGAATATCGCGGTTACCGGCGGGGGGACGCTTAACGGAAACGGCGAAGCATGGTGGCACTGGAAGCAGCTCCAGCAGACCGCAGCTGATAAGCTCTGCTATGCCGAAAGAGACGGGATTCCTGTTGTGGAGCGGGTCTTCGGTACGGAGGAGGCAGCCCTGCGGCCGTCGTTCATCCAGCCTGTCCGCTGCCGGAACGTGCTGATAGAAGGAGTCGTGATCCATAACGGGCCTCAATGGACGGTGCATCCGGTCTATTGCGAGAATGTCATCATCCGCGGAATAGATATTGTCAGCTGCGGCCCCAATACCGATGGGCTGAATCCGGATTCCTGCCGCAATGTGCTCATTGAGGACAGCAGCTTCGAGACCGGAGACGACTGCATCGCAATCAATTCCGGCATGAATGAGGACGGCTGGCGGGTCAGCAAGCCCTGTGAGAATATTGTCATCCGCAATTGTGTAATGAAAGAAGGACACGGAGGCCTTGTAATCGGCAGCGGAATGTCAGGCGGAGTCCGGAATGTGTATGCCCACAACTGTACCATCACCGGCGGAGACCGGGGCATCCGGCTGAAGTCGATGCGCGGCAGGGGCGGTTATGTGGACAATATCCGGTTTGAGCAGATTAAGATTGATAATGTTAGAGAAGAAGCCGTACAGATCAATATGTTCTACGGTTACAGTACCGTGGTTCCCAAGACCAGCACGCCTTCCGATTTCAGCAACATCAGTATTAAGGACATCAGCGGTGAAGGGGCTGCAATTGCCGTCGAAATTAAGGGTCTGCCTGAGCACCGCCTAAATAACATCAGTCTCGAAAATATAAACCTCAGTGCAGACCGCGCTTTAATCTGCAGTGATGTTGAGACCATCAGTCTGAAGGGGTTCAAGGTTACGGCTGCTTCAGGCAAGAGCGTTGCATTTGCAAATGTCGGGCAGCTGCAGCTGGAGGATTACAGCGTAACTCTATAAAAAGGAAGTGAAGAAAAGCCCTGATAATCAAGAAAACCTTGATGTATCGGGGCTATTTTGTTGCAGTTATATTATATTCCGCATTAATCCGCCGGGCTTGTCCTTTTTCATATCCTGCGCTTTATGCCCTTAGCCTGCACGAACCGCTCCAGTACCCGGAAATCCTCGGTCACCTGCTTGAACGGCAGAGCCTCCAGCACTTTGCTCCGGTAATCCTTGGCAGCGGCTGCCGACAGCCTGGAATCGAGGATGCTGAGCACGCCAAGATCAGTTTCGCTGCGGATCAGGCGTCCGGTGCCTTGCCGCAAGCGGAGCAGCATGTCCGGTACGAAGACCTCTTTTAACGGATTATTCGCCTTAGACGCCTTATATTCATAGACCGGATCTGACGGAACCGGAAAAGGCAGCCGGAACACGATAACCTGTGAAAGGTCGGAGCCCTCGATGTTGATCCCTTCCCAGAATACGCCGGTGCTGAGCAGCACTCCTTTGCTGTGCCGGAACCCGGCTATGACCCCGTCCTGGGATGAGCCCTCCTGCTGAATATGCAGCGCCCAGGCCAGCGTCTCGGACCGCAGCTTCCCGTAAACGAATTTCATATCCTCTTTGGCTGAAAAAAGCACCAGTGTCCGCCCGTCTGTTACATTGCATAGCCTCAACATTTCCTTGTACGCCGCTTCAAGATACTCCTGCCGGTTCAAGTGGTTGTAGTAGGGAACACTACCGGAAATGTACATCATGGTATGGCTGTTGTAATCAAAAGGGGAGGGCTGGCGCTCCATATAATCCCCCTTGTAACCAAGCGATTGTGTCAGATAAGCATATTGCTCCTCCAGCGTGTCACCGCCCTGGCACATCGTGGCCGAGGTGAGGATGACAGAGGTCTTTCCGTTGAATAAAGCCTGTTTCAGAAACTGGCTGATGTTCTTGGGACAGATGCTGATGCTTGCTTCGCGGCGGCTTGTGCCGGCCCATAGAAGATAGCCTTGCTCACTCCCTGAGAGGACTGCGAACAGGTCGATCAGCCCGTGTACCGCTTCATACAAATTGTCGATCTCGCGTTCATTCCGGGAAGTCAGTACCGCGAGCCCAAGCTGAAAATCCTTCAACAGCTGTATGCCCCGGCTGAGCGGAATTCCTTTGATTTCGGATAATTTGATACGGTCATTGTCCTGTTTGGCGGTCTGCAGCAGATCGGCTTCCGCCTGCTTGAAGATGCTGTTTAAACAGCTTTTGACCAATCGGACCTGTGCCATCAGGCTTTTATCTGCAGATTGCCTGAAAAGAATCTGCAGCACATCATCGAGCATCCGGCTGGTTCCCCGTAAGGTGAATTCAAGCGTTCTTGCATCCCGCACCTTAGCCTCCAGATTATGAGCTTCATCAATGACGATCAGCGCCGGCTGCTCGGTTATTAGGGGCCTTGTGCCTTCTTTTTTCTTGATCAGATCCCGGATCAGCAGATCCTGATTAACGATGATGAAATCCATGTCACCTGCCCGGGCGCTGATTTTGGCGCGCATATCATAGAACGAGCATGTGCTTTTGTAGCGGCACTGTTCGAATTTGCAGTCATTTACACATACCTCGGACCATACGGCATCACTGATGCCGCCCTGAATATCCGCCCGCTCATCAATCTCATAATTTGTAATCCGGCGGGCAAGAGCTGCCGCAGGGGAGTCCGGAGCCTCCGGCTGGACCAGGTCCGCTGCCCTGTAGCGGCAGGCATACTGGCCCATGCCTTTTCCGACCACAGAGCGCACGGTTGTGAATCCGAGCCTGCTTCCGATTACCCGCAGATCCTTATGGATCTGTTCGGATAGCTGGATGGAGGAGGTGGCAATAATAACCGGCTGCTGCGAGATATGGTTAATGAGCAGACCGGGGATAAGGTAGGCAAAGGATTTGCCGATGCCGACTCCGGCCTCGACCATAGCGTTGCGCCCGTTAATATACGCATCCGCAATATCCAGCGACATATCCTGCTGTCCGGTCCGTTCCCGGAGGCCGAGTCTGGGAAACCGGTCGTACATCCGGAAGACGGCATTGACCAGAGCGGGCTCGATGTCCTTCTTCTGCTCCCGTTTCTGTAACTTATAATGATCACTTAACCAGCTGATGACAATCGCCCCTTCACTGTTTCAATGCGCCTGTACCGGCAAATTGATTTTTTGGGTCAAACTGTAATTATCTCCGATAGAGGCCTGGCAGTCAAGGCTTAGTCATTAAGCTGTCTATCTATCTCAGCGGCCTGAAAAAAGCGCGGATATCCCCGGCCAGCGGCCCGGGTGCTTCCATGGCTGTAAAGTGCCCGCCGTGCGGCATTTCCGTCCAGCGGGTGATATTCAGATTGCGCATTGCCCACTCCTTAGGCGGCAGAAGAATATCGCCCGGGAACAAGGCCAGTCCTGTGGGTACTTCGATCCGGCCCAGCGGCGGTAGGGAAGAGGCGTTTTCGTGATAGATTTGTGCAGCTGAGCCTATCGTATTGGTCACCCAATAGATCATGATGTTCGTGAGCAGCTCATCCTCGGTGAAGCTTTGGCTTAGATCGCCTTTACAGTCGCTCCAGTCGTGGAATTTTTCGAGAATCCAGCCTGCCAGCCCGGCCGGTGAGTCGGAGAGTCCATAAGCCAGCGTACGGGGCTTGGTAGACTGAATGGAGATATAAGCCCCCTCACGGGCAAGCCAGCTCTGGGCAGTCTGCTGATACTGCCGTTCTTCAGCAGTAAGATCTGCCTGGTTGCCCGGAGCCAAGAGACTGCGGATAATGCCGATATCGGTAAGGTGGATTCCAGCCAAAAGCCCGGGACGGCTGGCTGCCAGATATCTTGTAACACCCGAGCCGATATCACCGCCTGCAGCCGCGAATGTGGTATAGCCTAGCTCCTCCGTCATCAGCTTGGCCCACATAGCAGAAATATGGGCATTGTTGATATCTCCATGCTCCGGATAGCCGGAGAAGCCGAAGCCGGGCAGCGAAGGAACGATAACGTCGAAGGAATCCTCGGCGTTCCCGCCGTAGCTTGCCGGGTCAGTGAGCATCGGTATGATTTTGGAATAGCGGACAAAGCTGTCCGGCCAGCCGTGCGTTAAGAGGAGGGGCAGAGGATTAGGCCCTTTACCTCGCTCGTGGATAAAATGGATATCGATTCCGTCAATATTGCTGCGATAATGCGCGAACCGGTTCAGCTTGGCTTCCTGTGCCCGCCAGTCAAAATGATCCCGCCAATACGCCAGAAGTGAATGTAAATAGGTGAAGTCTGTCCCCTGCTCCCAGCCGTTATCTTCGAATAAATTAGGCCAGCGGATATGATCCAATCTGTATTTTAGATCGGCAAGCACTTCATCGGCTACGCAGATTTCAAAACGTTCAGTTGCCAAGATGAATCCCCCATTCTTTCCGTTGTAAATTACGAGTATAGTAAACTATACCAGCTTCATATGTATTATTATGGAATATAAGAGGAGAAAAGCATACCTTAATTTGTAACCTGGAGGGAAGCCGTTTTGATCAAGCATGCTGAGCAAGTAATATCGTTCTATCCTGTAAAGGAGCCGGTAATTGAGTTCATCCGGCATAACGAGAATATGACCTTTAAGGTAACGGATGCAGCCGGCGGCAAGGCTTATCTGCTCCGGATTCACCATCCGAGAACAGCGGGGCTGTCTGGCACCCAGCATACGCTGGAAGGCCTGAAGTCCGAAGTGTATCTTCTTCAGGAGCTGAACCGGAGGAAGGCGATTCAGGTGCAGGAGCCGGTCGTTAACCATGCAGGCGAGTATGTAACATTGTATCCGTCCGAGGAATTCGGCTCATGTTATGCGACAGTGCTGGAGTGGCTGGAAGGCGCAGTGCTGACAGGGGATGAGGAGAATATCGGGAGGATTGCCTATACACTGGGAGAGACCTTTGCAGAGCTTCATAACGCTTCAGGCGGGCAGCAGCTGTCCGGCTTAACGAGGCCTGTATACGGTGTACAAAGTATTGATTCCGCAATTGAAGAGCTTAAATGCGGTATAACTGGCGGCGTATATACTCAGGAGCTGTACGATATAATCGTGGAAGTGCTGGATGTAATCAAGGTACAGCTGACCGAGCTGGATGCAAGGCAGGACAGCTGGGGAATCATTCACGCCGATGTACAGCCCGGAAATGTGATTGTGCAGGGAGCAACGCCGCATCTGATAGATTTCTGTTTATCCGGCTACGGATATTATCTGTTTGATGTAGGAAGCGCTTCCACAGCATTGAAAAGCGAGCTAAGACCGGCTTTTTTGGAGGGCTACAGCTCACGGAGAGACTTCACGATTGACGATATCCGGTACATTGAAGGACAAATATTGATGGATGTCTTCATCAGCTATGCGATGTTCATCCGTGATCCCGCCAGCAACGGCTGGGTTAAGGAGCATGCGGTAAAGGTATACGGGAAATGCAAGGATTTTCTGGCGGGAAAAGAAGTGTACCATCTGCTGTAATCCCAACGGTGCATAATCAGGAGCGGTGCAGTAAAAAATACCCATATCTATAGATGGCGGAGGGATATGGGTATGAACGAAATCTGGAATGAGGTCTGGAATGAGGTCTGGAAGGCTCTGGTGCTGATTATATTCGGTATGCTGGTGCTCAGACTGGCCGGCAGGAAATCCATCTCACAGATGACCATCCCGACAACAATCGCGATGATATCCATCGGGACGATTATCGTAGAGCCTATTGCGGACCATCATATCCTGATTACGATGGCGGCTGCTGTTGTATTTATTGCCGTGCTGATTGCGGTAGAGTGGCTGCAGCTGCGGTGGAGCCTGTTCGAAAGGCTGGTCAAGGGACCGGCGGTTATTGTCATTAAGGACGGCCGGGTGCAGGAGCAGAATCTGAAGAAGCTGAGATTAACCATAGAAGCGCTGGAGATGAATCTGCGGGAGCAGGGTATTTCCAGGCTCAGCGATGTGAAGACGGCAACATTTGAGCCTAACGGCATGATGGGTTATGAGCTTTCAGATGCCGCAAGGCCAGTAACCTTGACCGACGTGGAGACGCTGCTGGCGAAATACCTGGCTGGAGCAGGGACCGGGAATGGTGCAGCAGCGCCGAAAGAGCAGGGACAGAAGAAGCCGGATGAAAGTCTGTTTGACCAGCTTTAGATGGAACAGTTCAGAATTATTTCATGATCAGCCGGGCAGCTACAATAATCAGAAAGACCGCCAGCAGCCTGAGCAGCAGCTTACCCGGCAGGCGTTTGGCAAGCCGTGCGCCGAGCTGGCCGCCGATAATGGCTCCGGGCGCTAAGCATAACACCATGATCCACTCAATATTTTGCAGATAGCCATGGGTTGATGTGCTGACGATTGACGACAGAAAAATCTGCAGCATGGAAGTGGCAACGGCAATATGTGTCGAGAAGCCGAGCAGCAGCGTCATTGTCGGCACCATCAGACTGCCCCCGCCGACGCCGAACAGACTGGCCAGGAAACCGACGAAGAAGCTGATAATAACGCCTGTAGGCATATGATAGGCGTATTCAAACCGGCTGCCTCCAGCATCTGCGAAGCTCCGCTTGACCGTAGGATTAAACGGCAGGGTCAGGGGCTTTTTCGGCTTGAACAGGAGCAGCAGCGCAATCAGAACCAGAAAAATGCCGAAGCTGACAAAGAAGGCTCTTCCCTCAATCTGTTCTGATAACAGCGCTCCGATAACCGAGCCGGGAATAGAAGCCATTGCGAACCAGAGCGCCGCCTGATAGTCGATTCTTTTTTGACGGGCATAGACGTAAGTACTGGAAATAGAATTGAACAGCAGCATTGCCATGGAGGTACCGGCCAAATGGGCGGTTGGCATCTCAGGGTACAGAAAGGCTAACGCCGGTACAACAATGAAGCCGCCGCCAAGTCCGACAAGCGATCCGGAAATGCCGGCGGTCAATCCGAGCAGGAATAAAAGCAGGTAGATTAGCACTCAGCAGTTCCCTTTCGTTATAAAGTATTATGACGACTCAAATGTAACCATCATGTGCGTTCCAGAAAAAACGTCCGGCGAACAGCCTGCGGGTAATCCATCTGCGCTGCTCTGAGGTCAGGCTCTCGTCTGCTTCCATAGCGGAGCAGATATCCTCCGGTACAAGCCTTGTCACAGTGTGCAAAGCAGCCTTCTGTGCATTGGCGTCCAGTACAAGAATTTCGGCTGTATCCGTGCTGCCGGTCCACTGCGGCCAGTCAGGCAGCTCTTCCGTATTCGGATTACCTGTGCTTAGAAAGTGCCGCAGATAACTGCACATTAAAGTGGACAATTCCCTGCGTCCGGGCTCATTATGTCCGGTAATTACACCTTCCGGATAATTGCCCTCAAATGCACCCGTATAAAAAGCAATATCAGCTCCGTGCGGCGCACCCAGCAAAAGCCGGTAGTCAGCACCGGTCACTCCTTCCTGCAGGCCCCAGCCGAACCGGTAAGCAAAAACAGGGATGTGCGGGATCGCAGCCGTTAAGCGGTCTGCAGTCTGCTCTGCATTAAAAGCGGCATAGAGCCTGTTACCATAGTGAACTGCCGCTGCGTAAAGCTGCTCAAGCCCGGTATTTCCGCTTAGCCTGCCATCAGCCTGCACCAGGCCTGAGAAGCGGGAATCGGCCAAAGCAAAGCCGGTAAATTCGCTCGCTGTACTGCCGAGTACAAAGGGCAGCACAGGATACTCCGGAGCATTGAGCCTGTCGAAGCCGCCTTCCGGAATAACGGTTCCGTCCTCGAACAAATGGGGGAATGCTCCCATGCGGATTCCGGTGTCGCGGATCATTCCGGCAAACTGTCCGGCACTCCGGCTGTACAGATAGTCCGCAATTGCTTCGGCCGATTGCTGCGTAATCCATTCCTCCGCCTCAGCAGCGCTTGCAGCTGTCCCGTCATCTGACAGCAATGCCGCAAGAATATCATTAGCATAAGCTTCACCCTGTTCTGCAGCGGCCGTCGTTAAGCCGCCACTCATAAGGTACAGCTTGTGGAACAGGCCTCTGCTAAGCGGAGAGAGATAAGCGGCCAGAGCATTTCTTGCTCCGGCTGACTGGCCCGCCAGCGTTATATTTCCCGGATTTCCGCCAAAATAGTTAATATTCTTTTGTACCCACTTCAGCGCATGTAGAATATCCAGCAGGCCGTAATTTCCTGAATCATCGAGCGGATCACCTGTGCGGAGCGCCGGATGGCGGAAGAATCCCATTGCTCCCAAACGATAATTTATAGTGAGGACTATGCTGTCAGTGCTGACCGCCAGCCGGCTGCCCTGAAAGTCCTGTCCGGAGCCGGCGATATTACCGCCTCCGTGCAGATAGACCAATACAGGCCGGCCGGCTTCAGTATGCTCCGGACGCCAAATATTCAGATACAGGCAGTCTTCGCTGCCTCCTGCTTCACCCTCCAGCCATTGAACACTGCTGTTCTTGTACTCCCGGACGCATAATATGCCTTCCCAGGGCTCCGCTTCACGCGGCGCTTTCCAGCGCAGCTGCCCGGCAGGCGGCTTGGCATAAGGGATACCCAGCCAGGCCATGGCCCGCTGTTCGGTCAGGTGAATCCCCTTTAGCCTGCCGTCAGAAATGGTAACGGTTTCTTCCATAAATGAATTTGCGCTCATACACATCCCCCTCTACTCGTTTTTATTATAGAACTGCTCCGGTGTACCGGACAAGATATCAATATCGACCGTATAGGTTCCTCCTCCTGCGGGTAATAACTAACAGCGCATCTATAAACTGCTGAGAAAGGAGCATGTAAAGATGAAACGGAAACTGCTGATAACAGGAGCTTCGGGTGTAATCGGAAATACAGTCTACCAGGGACTGAAGCAAGACGGCCGGTATGATGTTACCGGAGCTGATATTGTCGCAGCAGAAAGCCAGGGCATTGTTCAGCTGGACATTGCCGATGAAGCGCGTCTTAAAAAACTGACGCAAGGCATAGATACCGTACTCCATTTTGCCTGGATGAAGGATGAGGATGATTTTCTGGGTAAGGTGCTGCAAGGAAATGTAGCCGGTGCCTACAAGCTGTTTGAAGCTGCGGTGCAAAGCGGAGTTAAACGGATTATCTTCGCCAGCTCTAATCATGCGACCGGTTTCTATAAGACAGATGAGCAGGTTGAACCGTCCGATCCTTACCGTCCGGACAGCTTCTACGGGCTGAGTAAATGCTACATTGAGCTGCTCGGCCGTCTGTATGCGGATCAAGGAAAAATTTCTTCTATTAATATCCGAATCGGTAATTTTCCCGAAGATGACCGTCCGCATTCCGAACGTGCAGGACATATCTGGATATCCGGACGCGATATGCTGCAGCTGGCTATCTGTTGTATCGAGGCCGATGAAGGAATGAAGTATTTGAACCTCTACGGCACGTCTGCCAATAAGGATAACTATTACGATATTGCCTACCTTGAGCAACTGATCGGCTACAAGCCGCAGGATGACGGAGCTGAACTGCTTGAGCAGGCCAAGGCAGCCGGCCGGAGGATACGCCGGGATGAAACGGCCTACCAGGGGGGACAGAAGACATAGTCAGCAGTGCAGTGACAGTATGGGCTCCGGTTTCGGGGCCTGATTGCGTTCTACAGAAGGCAGTAATCCGAAAAGTATCTTGACTTTAAGATAAAAAGGGAGTAAATTGAGATCAAGGAGTTATCTTAACTTAAAGATAATCATCCTAAATATCTTAAACTTAAGAATCTTTAAAACGTAATAACGTATTAAAATGATTCTCTGAAATAACACTACAATAAAAGGGGTCGGTTATAATGACTAATACAGCAGCAAAACAAACAATGGGGATTCATCATATTACAGCAATTGTCGGGCATCCGCAGGAGAATATGGATTTTTACGCAGGGGTGCTGGGCTTGCGTCTGGTTAAGCAGACAGTCAATTTTGATGATCCGGGCACATATCACTTCTACTTCGGCAATGACGGAGGGAAGCCGGGCACAATCATTACCTTCTTCCCTTGGCCTGGAGCCTACAAAGGCAAAATCGGCGGCGGACAGGTGGGGGTAACAACTTACATTATCCCGGTAGGAGCGATGAGCTTCTGGAAAGAAAGACTGGCAACGTTCAAGGTCGCTTTCAGCGAGCTGGAGCGGTTCGGGGAGCAGGTGCTTGAATTCGATGATCCGCACGGGCTGCATCTGGAGCTGGTGGAGCGGGAAGCCGGGGAGCAGAACGGCTGGACCTTCGGGGGCGTTACACCAGAGGTTGCGATCAAAGGGTTCGGCGGCGCCACACTGCTGTCGACTGATCCGGAAGCAACGGCTGAGCTGCTGGAGCAGGTGCTGGGGCTTACATTTATCGGCCGGGAAAATGATATTGCCCGTTTCCATTCTACTGCCGATCTGGGCAATGTCATTGATCTCAAAATGACCGCTGTACAGCGAGGTGAAATGGGTGTAGGCACAGTGCATCATATCGCCTGGAGAGCCAAGGATGATCAGGATCAGCTGGAATGGCAGAGCTACGTGCATGATCACGGATATGGGGTAACCGCAGTGCAGGACCGGAACTATTTTAACGCGATTTACTTCAGGGAGCATGGGGAGATTTTGTTCGAAATTGCTACAGATCCTCCAGGCTTCGCCCATGATGAAACGCAGGAAACAATGGGTACGGAGCTTAAGCTGCCGGCACAGTATGAGCCGCACAGAGCACAGATTGAACAGGTTCTGCTGCCGTTCCAGATCAGAGAGCTCGACTAAATGAACTTACGGGAAGGAATGACTGATATGCTGGCGATAGACCCCGCAGGGAATACGGAGAGGGACAATTATAAGCTGCTGGTGGGCAGCATTATACCGCGGCCGATTGCTTTTGTGACAACGCAGTCTGCAGAAGGCGTGCTGAACGGAGCACCCTTCAGTTTTTTCAATATCGTCTCCTCCAATCCGCCAATGATCTCAGTGTCTGTTCAGCATGCGGCAGGCAAGCCCAAGGATACAGCACGGAACATAATGGAACGCAGGGAGTTTGTAGTGCATATTGTGGACCGCAGCAATGTGGAGCAGATCAATATGACCGCAGCTCCCCTTGCTCCGGATCAGAGTGAAATAACGCTTGCAGGACTTACACCTGTGCAGAGCACTGCTATCTCTGTGCCGGGAGTTAAGGAAGCGAAGGTAAGAATGGAATGTGTGCTGGAGCAAACAGTGGAATTCCCGGGCTTCGAGCTGCTGATCGGCAGAGTCGTCCAGTTTCACATTGCGGAGGAGATTTATGAGCAGGGCAGAATTGATCCGCACAAGCTGGGCGCAGTCAGCCGTCTGGCAGGGAATCACTATGCGGGTCTCGGAGAGATTTTTGAGATTGAAAGACCGGTCTAACAGGACTGTCCCGGGGAACAGCCGGAGGATTCCGGCCGTCCCTTACCGGTGCAGCCAAGGCACTATTACTGCATAATATAACGCGGCAGCTCTACAATGACTGAGGTTCCTATAGTGAACTCACTTTCAATCTTCAGCCGTCCGCCGTGCAGCCCGATGATCTCTTTGCAGATGGCAAGACCCAGACCGCTGCCGGACTGGCGTGAGCGGCCCTTGAAGAACTTGGTGCCAAGCTTGTCCAGATCAGCCGCCTCTATGCCTTCCCCGGTATCCGTTACCGTAATAATGATCAGCTCCTCCTGCTGGACCGCAGTTAGGCTTACCGCCCCCTGTGCCGGAGTGAACTTGAAGGCATTATCCAGCAGATTGACGAACACCTGCTTCAAGCGGTTGAAATCACCGTTAACCGGCAACGGCTGGTCGGGAATATCGGCGTAGAGCCGGATTTCCTTCGTCTGACCGCGGTAGCGGAACTGCAGGAGCAGATCCTCCAGCAGTCCCCTGAGATCATACGGCTGCAGATCAACCGTAATCTCCCCGGCCTGAAATTTGGAGAAATCGAGCAGATCTTCTACCAGTCCAATGAGCCGGTCTGTTTCGCCGGTCATCACCTCGAGACCCTGCAGGGTCTCTTTTTTATCGGACAAATCACCCATAAGCAGCGTCTCGCCCCAGCCTTTGATTGAGGTCAGGGGAGTACGCAGCTCATGCGTGACGGATGAGATGAAGTCGTATTTGATTTTTTCACTCTTGAGGATTTCGTCGGACATGTAATTGAGCGTGACGGCCAGCGTCCCGATCTCATCATTATGCTGCTTCGCTGCCTTGGCGGTGAAATTGCCGGTCGCCATTTCCTTGGCTACAGACGTAAGCTGTTGAATCGGCCCTACAATCCGCTTCGCGATGATCAGGCTGAGCACGAAGCCGAACAGGATGACCAGCAGCCCGACCCACACTGCATTCAGCACAATAGTGACAATAACGTCGTACAGCGGCTCGGCAGAAACGGAATAGCGCAGCACGCCTATATTGATCCCGGCTTCCTTGATCGGGAGAGAGACCGCTATAATCCGTTCCCCGTTCACCGGGGTAAGACTTTGGTAGCTTCCTTTGCCGCTGCTGAGTGCATTCCTCACATCAGGCGTATCAATCCGCTCTTCGCTGGAAAAGCCGAATGAATTGATGATGACATTTCCTTCGGTGTTCAGTACCTCAACCTTGCTGCTCTCCTCAGTGGAGAGGTTCTCCAGTATGTACCTGGCCCGCTCATTGATTGAATAGCCCTCCAGATACTTGTTGAAAAAGGTAGCGGAGGTCGTAGCCCTTGAAGACAGGGTCTCCATCGCACTTCCCAGATAAAAGTAGTGGACCGCGACAATAAATACCCCTTCCAGCAGCAGGACGATTAGGAGCAGGACTATTGTAATATAGGTAATGAGCCGTGCCCTGATCCCTCTCAGCAATGTTGTACCCTCCATAAATAGCCGAATCCCCACACGGTTTCCAGGTATTGCGGCCCTGTGGCATCCTGGCCGATTTTTTGGCGTATCCGGCTGATATTTACATCCACAATTTTGAGCTCTCCCATGAAATACTGCCCCCAGACCGAGGTCAGAATATCATCTCGGTTAATCGCCTTATTGGGCTGCTCCATCAGCAGTTTGATAATCGAGAACTCTGTGGGCGTCAAAGCGATCTCCAGCCCGTCCTTCAGCAGCTTCCGTTCGTCCGGCATCAGGGTAAAAGGGGGCAGCTGGATGACGTTCTCCTGCAGTACTGTCTCCCCGGGGTACATACGCCGGTACAGTGAACGGACCCGGGCCAGCAGCTCTACCGGGCTGAACGGCTTGATCACATAGTCATCCGCTCCTGAATCCAGACCCATAACCTTGTCGATCTCCTGGCTTTTGGCGGTCAGCATAATGATGCCCAGGCGGGGGAAATCTCTGCGCAGCATGGCGCAGACCTCGAAGCCGCTGATCCCCGGAAGCATCAGATCGAGAATGGCGATGTCAAAATCCCGCTGCTCCCGCGCCGCGGCCAGTGCCGCTTCACCGGTAGCAGCTTCGGTCACCTCAAAGCCGGCACGCTTCAGATTTACGTGTAAAAAATCGCGTATCGGCTTCTCGTCTTCCAATACCAGCACCTTCATGGATAACCTCCTAGTCAGTACAAGGGCTTCTGTGGTGTTCCGGCCAGCTGCCGGACTTCCTCCAGCGGCAGCTTCAGCTGATTATACTCCTGAAGCGCGGAGCCGCTCAGCTTGGCGGCAGCATCCTCCGCAGGCAGAACAGCAACCAGCACTGTCGGTGCCTCAGCATCCTCTGTATTTTGCAGCTCATAGAGCAGGGCATATGTTCTATTCTCCGTTTTCAGTGCGCTTTCCGTATTCTGCCACTCCTGCTTGGTGAGCAGACGCAGCTCAAGCAGCGTTGCCTGTGCGTCCGAGCCGGCCTCCCTGTAGCTGAAGCGGATATTCTTCCACGGCTCTGGAGATTCCTCGGCAATTTCAAGGGCATATTTACCTTTCCAGCTCTGCGGAATACTGAAGTTAAAGCCCCATCTGTCGAACTGCTCTTCTACGAATTTCAGGCCGTTCTGTCCGTCCCACTGATAATACTTGGTGATAAACGGTGTCGCCAGGGGCGCCATGCTCTCTGTACCTGCTGGAGGGACAAGGAAGCCGATTTCGGTAATGCCGTCACCGTTGACATCCGAGCTGTAGAGCGGATAGTCCTTAATCGCCATATTGTTCTCGCCCAGCTTGCTGTCCAGTGCCGGAGAATGAGGAGTAAGTGCAATATCCCGGCTTGCTGCGAGCTCTTCATGATGATAGTCTTCTGCTGCCAGTATATCAATAAATTTATCATTTTCCCAAACCAGCAGGGAAGTATAGGAGGCATGGGCGCCAATCGCCACGTCAACGAACAAGGCACTGGCCCCGGGAGCCGCCTTTGTGAAATTGGCCTGAATAATTGCGCCGTCAAAAGCCTGATCGGCCAGGCTCTGCTGCGTACCGCCTGTAAGGCGGAACAGCTGTAGCCGGGCGCTTGGCTGCATGTCTGTAGTGAAGGTGGTCTGGAACAAAGCGATATCTGTATCTCCGCTGCCGGTCAGATCACCGACGGCCAGCTGGTCATAGGGCTGCTTGAGCAGTTCGGATACGATGCTGCCGTCAAGCGTATAAACGGCCAGCTCCTTGCTGAGCCCCTTGCCGCCGCTGAAGCCGAGCAGCATATCCGTTTGCCCGTCCGCAGTAACATCGGTGAACTGTACATAGTCCAGCTCGCTGCCGACACCGGTAATCGTGGTCAGCTTATTCCAGTCGCCGCTTGACTGGGAGAGAACAAGCGTATTCACTTCGTAATCCGTTTTGTCCGTTTTATAGAAGGCCAGAATTTCATCCTTGCCGTCCTGGTCCAGGTCCTGCAGCTGAATGGCGCTGCCCGAATCGGAATGGACAGGGACAGTCAGATGGGCATTTGCCGGAAGAAATGATTTTACAATGCTGGTAATGGTTCCGTCCGCACTGCCCTGTGACGGGGCGCGCAGCAAATCGCTGGGCGCCTTAGGTGCGCCGCAGCCTGCCGTTATCAGGGTTAATAATAGTATGGCGCTAAGGCTTAAGCCGGATTTGTTCATAAGATATAATCTCCTTTGCATTATCTGTGCCTAGTATATCCCAACCGGATGGCAAAGTAGTTGCAAAATGGTAAAGGTTACGCTGTAAGCAAGGAGCGCGCTGCTATAATAATTTGCTATGATTAAGTAATAACGCGGATGCAGCCCGGCTAAGCAGGGCGGAGGGGAGAAGGATGAGAACATTTTTTATAACCGATATCCACGGGGATTTAGAGGGGCTGAACCTGCTGCTGGATAAAGCAGAGGTTGTACCGGACCGTGATCAGCTTGTGTTCGGGGGAGACATGATTAACCGGGGCAAGGATTCGGCCGGGGTGGTCCGAAGGATCAAACAGCTCACAGAGCAGTACCCGCATAATGTTCATGCTGTAATGGGCAATCATGAGGAGATGATGGCTGATTATCTGGTGCGCGGGGACAAGCTGTGGCTGAGCCACGGGGGGCATGAGACGCTGAAGAGCTTCGCTGCGGCATTTCCGGATGAAGCAGTCCGGCAGGAGCAGATGGTGTGGGCTTGCTCTCTGCCTTTGTACTATGAGAATGACAGGTATATCTTCACTCATGCCGGACTGAATCCTGCGCAGCCGCTGGATAAGCAGGAACGGGACATCCTGTGGATGAATGAATACGATTTCTATCATCAGCCTGGAGGGGAGCTGCTGGCGCTGACGGGCGGCAAGCCGGTCATTCACGGACACACGCCCGTAGAGCGGATTTATTGGGACGGAGTAAGAATGAATTGCGATCTGGGCTCGAATACATACTCGGTGCTGGATGAACGGTCGCTCGGGCTGGTAAATCTGACGGAGATGACCTATCTCGTGTATAAGCAGACGGGAAAGAAGCTGGAGGAGCGGCGGATCGGGCGGTATTAACACTGTCATTGAAATAAAAAGAAGGCAGCATCCGAAAAGATGACTGCCTTCCGCTGTTAGTGTGCATTATCCGATATTTGGCGTAGATTCCCGGAAAATCGGTGTTGTATAGATATGAGAGACCTGATAGGGCTGCTCGGGAGAATTGATCCGTGACAGCAGCATTTCGGCAGCTTTGACACCCATTTCATTGCTGTAGATATGAACAGTAGTCAGATGAGGCTCAATAATTCTGGATTCGGGGCCGTTATCAAACCCGCAGATTACTATATCACCGGGAATAGAGTGGTCGAAATTCTTCAGGGATTTCATAAAGCCAACAGCGATGTAATCATTCGCGCATACAAAAGCAGACGGGAGCTCTGATATGTCATTCAATTTCTCATCAGTCCAGCCGGGGCTGGAGAAGAAAAGATGATCCTTATCCAGTACACACTGGGTGAGGTCCAGCCGGATTCCTGCCTCAGTTAACGCACGGTTAAACCCTACCCACCGCTCATTAAAGCTCCGGCAATGATTATAATCCCCGATAAAGCCTAAGGTTGTGTAACCGCCCTCAATAAGCTTCCTGGTAAGCAGATAGGTACTGTTCTCGTTCTCCATTAACAGGACATCCGCCCGGAATTCGGGGTAGCAGACATGTGCAGAGCAGTCGATAAAGATAGTCGGAATCCCAAGGCTTGTAATCAGGCTGCTATAGGCCAGATCAAAGAGCTCAATACAAATAATACCGTCCACATTGCCGACATCGAAATTGTTAGGGAGTGTCAGCGCGTTCTGTTCAATTTCCCGTATGATGTGGATGGACAGGTTGTATCCCTCGGCGCTGATCCGCTTCTCCAGGCCGCTGATTAAAGTCGAGCCAAAGTGGGAGGTGTTCGGAAGGTTTTCCGTTAATAAAGCGATATTCCGGGAGCTCTTCGGCTGGACATTATCCGGCTCCATCAGCGAAAATTGTTTGTATTTCAATTCAATCGCTTTTTTGATGACTTTATTCCGCGTTTCTTCAGGCAGCCCCTCGCTTCCGTTCAAGGCTTTGGAGGCCGTATTTCTGGAGATTCCCAGTGCATCAGCGATGTCCTGTATCGTTACTTTACCCCGTGCCATATATGTAAGTTCACCTCTATATTATGATCTCTCTTCTTTTACTCCCTTAAATGTATAATAGTTTTGCCAAAATAGCAATGACAGTTTTACAAATGCACAATTAAGTTTACATTTTTATTTCTGTATTTCCTTTAAATATTTGTCTTTTATAACTTGGAATGTGCATTTCAGATTAAAAATACAGGTTTTTATTGCAATCATTCAGCATTATTACCTTTTTGACAATATTAAACGGGTTTATACGAACGAAAAAGTAGTCAAATGAACAAATATATTTTTACAAATGTATTGACGGAGAAGATGGTATTTGATAAATTGTAAAAGAACGAAGGGGCATAAACAGCAAAATGTAAGCCTTTTAACAGCGTCCCTGAAGCAGTCAATTATAAATCATGTACAAGAATGGAGGTAAAGGCATTGCATAATTCGATAGAAGTAGGTCAGCGGAAATTGCCGGCGGGACGGAAGAGCTCTCTGATGGAGTATTTGAAGAAGCACTATTTTCTGTATCTCATGCTGTCACCGGCGCTGATCCTGACCCTGATATTTAAATATGGCCCTATGTATGGTGCGATTATCGCCTTTAAGGATTTCAGCCCGATTAAGGGGATTCTGGGCAGTGAATGGGTGGGGCTGTACAACTTTGAGAAATTCCTGTCTTCCCCTAACTTTGAGGTTATTTTTATGAATACGCTTAAATTGAGTTTTTTCGGCCTGATTCTGAGCTTTCCTGTGCCGATTCTGCTGGCTCTGATGCTCAATCAGGTCCGCCGGGCCGGAGTGAAAAAGAACATTCAGCTTTTCCTCTACGCGCCAAACTTTATATCCGTTGTGGTTGTTGTAGGGATGCTGTTCATTTTCCTCTCTCCAACAGGGCCAATCAACCAGCTGTTCAGCTGGATTAACGGGGAGCCGGTGATGTTCATGTCGCGTCCGGAGTATTTCCGCTGGATCTACATTCTTTCCGACATATGGACGGGGGCGGGCTGGGCTTCCATTATCTATGTAGCGGCGCTTGCCAACGTGGACCCTGAGTTACATAACGCAGCCAACCTGGACGGTGCGAACCTTCTGCAAAGAATCCGTCATATTGATCTGCCGACCATCCGGCCGATTATGGCGATTGTGTTCATTCTTGCGGCGGGCGGGATCATGTCTATCGGCTTTGAAAAGGCTTATCTGATGCAGACGGCGACGAACCTGCCAACCTCGGAAATCATTCCGACCTATGTCTACAAAATCGGACTGCAGTCCGGGGACTACGCTTATTCTGCGGCGGTGGGGCTGTTCAACTCAATCATTAACGTCATCCTGCTGATTACGGTGAACTTTACAGTGAAGAAGCTGAATGAGGGCGAAGGTCTTTACTAAGAAAGGAGCAACAAATCATGTTCGTAAACCATTCGCGGCTGGACCGTTTGATGCTTGTGCTGAACGCCGCTTTTCTGACACTGGCTGTGCTGGTGGTGATTCTTCCGCTCGTGTATGTGGTGATCGCCTCCTTCATGGACCCGTCGGTCCTGCTCAGCCGGGGAATCTCATTTAAAATATCGGACTGGTCAGTTGAAGGCTATAAGATGATCCTTACTAATCCTGCGATGCTCAGGGGCTTTGCTAATGCTGTTTTTTATGCATCGGCCTTTGCTATCCTGACCGTCATGGTCTCTATCTGTGCCGGCTATGCCTTGTCGGATGACCGGATGAAGGGGAAGGGTCTTTTTATGACCATATTCCTGTTCACGATGTTCTTTGGCGGCGGGCTGGTCCCGACTTATCTGCTGGTTAAAAATCTGGGCCTGCTCGATACGGTCTGGGCTGTCATTATCCCGGGGGCAGTTAATGTATGGAATATTATTCTGTCCAGAACCTTCTTCAAGGGCGTGCCGAATGAGCTGAAGGAAGCGTCCAATGTGGACGGGGCCTCGGAGATGAGGATTTTCTTCAGCATCGTATTGCCGCTCTCCAAACCGATTATTTTCGTGCTGGCGCTGTATGCCTTTGTTGGACAGTGGAATTCCTATTTTGACGCGATGATCTATCTCGATAATCCCAAGCTTCACCCGCTGCAGCTCGTGCTGCGCTCGATCCTAATCCAGAATCAGGTGGACCCCGGCATGATCAGTGACCAGCTGGCGGCAGCAGAAATGAAACGTCTGTCTGAAATCATCAAGTATGCTGCGATTGTTGTTTCCAGTCTGCCGCTGATTATTATGTATCCGTTCTTCCAGAAATATTTTGAAAAAGGTGTTATGGTCGGTTCCATTAAATAGGCATCGGCCCGCACATAGATAAGATTCTTTCATTCCTATTCATTTGGAGGTCATATCCGTGAAAAGATTAAAAAGGTCAAAAGGTTTGTCAAAAGCTGCTTCTGCCTCAGTCCTTGCTTCCTTCATGTTTCTTGCTGCCTGCGGCGGCGGGGGAGGAAGTGCTGCAAGTGAGCAGCAGGACCCTGACGGCAAAGTCACCCTGAACTTCATTACGCAAAGCTCCGCACTGGCCCCGGCCGATCCGAACGACAAGCTGATCAATAAGCGGCTCGAAGAAAAAACAAATGTGCATATCAACTGGAAGAACTTCACGAGTGACGTGTTTGTAGAAAAAAGAAACCTGGCTGTCGCGAGCGGTGATCTTCCGGATGCTATTTTTAATGCCGACTACAGTGACTATGAGCTGCTGAAGCTGGCCAAGGACGGGGCCATCATCCCGCTGAATGAGCTGATCGAGCAGAATATGCCTAATTTTAAAAAAGTGCTGGAAGAAGCTCCAGAATATAAAAGCATGATAACGGCACCTGACGGCAACATCTACGCCTTCCCTTGGATTGAAGAGCTGGGGAACGGCAAGGAGAGAATTCAGGCGGTGGACAGTATGCCCTGGATCAATGTGGAATGGCTGGAGAAGCTGAACCTCAAGATGCCTGCAACGACGGAAGAGCTGAAGCAGGTACTGATTGCCTTTAAGACACAGGACCCGAACGGTAACGGCCAGGCTGATGAAATTCCGCTATCCTTCATTAATAAGCCGGGAGCGGAGGATCTGGTCTTCCTGTTTGCCTCCTTCGGACTGGGCGAGAATCCTGACCATGCGGTGGTAAGTGATGACGGCAAAGTGATCTTTACGGCTGCAGAGGAAGGCTACAAAAATGCTGTTAAGTTTATTAATGAGCTGTACAAAGAAAAGCTGATTGATATCGAGGCCTATACCCAGGACTGGAGCACTTATCTGGCAAAAGGGAAGGATCAGAAGTACGGGCTGTATTTCTCCTGGGACAAGGCGAATATCTCCGGAGCGAACGATGCTTACGAGGTGATGCCGCCGCTGGCCGGGCCGGACGGTGAAGTCAACGTAACCCGGACGAACGCCCTGGGTCTGGGCCGCGGCAAAATGGTCGTGACCAGTGCGAACAAAAATCTGGAGACCACGGCGAAATGGGTGGATCAGCTGTATGATCCGCTCCAGTCCGTACAGAACAACTGGGGAACCTACGGGGATGACACGCAGCAGAACATCTTTGAACTGGATGAAGCTGCAGGGATGCTGAAGCATTTGCCGCTGGAAGGCACCGCTCCTGTTGAGCTCCGTGAGAAAACAAGCATCGGCGGGCCGCTGGCGATTCTGGATTCCTACTATAATAAGTACACAACGATGCCGGATGATGCCAAGGGCAGAATGGATATCGTCAAGAACATCATGGCTCCCAAAATGAAGGCTGAGAACGTCATGCCGAGCGTATTCCATTCCATTGACGAGCTGGACCGCCTGACGACCATTGAAACCGACCTGTTCGCTTATGTGCTGAGAATGCGTACCGAATGGTATCAGAACGGTAAAATTGATGCCGAGTGGAATGACTATCTCAAGGAGCTGGACCGCCTTGGCCTGCAGGAATGGCTGGAGATCAAGCAGGGCGGCTATGACAGAGCAACGGGGAAGTAATATAAAAATAAAAAATATAAGCTGAACTAAAGTGTTACCTGGAGGCGAAAGCGGCGGAGGAGAAGATTGGAACTGGAGCTGCTATTGGAAGGATAGGTTACATTGAATGAACTTGAAAATACAGAATGAAGGGAAAAGTGACGGAGGGGAATTTTGGAACTGGAGGAGCGGCAGCGTTCGCCTTTGTCTGCAGATTTCCACCGCTAATAGCGGTTAAAATCAAGAAATTCTGCAGACAACAGCGACCGGAAGTCCAAACATTCTCTGTAGTCACGGCCAATCCCGAAGGTATAATTGCGCAGGTTCAATCTAAAATCAATCCTGACAACCGCCGGAAGTCCAAGCATTCCATGTAGTCCACGAATTACGCCAAATTGGTAAAAACTAAAGTTCAGCTTATCCGGGAGAAAAGGAGAAATCATAATGTCAGCAATCACAAAACAAAACTACCGGGGTGTCTATCACTTCTCACCTCAGCATAACTGGATGAACGATCCGAACGGGCTCGTATACTTCGAAGGAGAATACCACTTGTTCTTTCAGCATCACCCGGATGGTATGAGTATGGGGGAGATGCACTGGGGCCATGCCGTCAGCAAGGATCTGATTACCTGGGAAGAGCTGCCGGTTGCACTGGTGCCGGATGAGCTGGGAATGATTTTCTCGGGCAGCGCTGTTGTTGACTGGAAGAATACGACGGGCTTGTTCGGGGAAAAGCCGGGGCTGGTGGCTATCTTCACCCATCACCTGAATATGCCGGAAGGACAGCCTGCCGTGCAGTATCAAAGTCTGGCCTACAGCAAGGACAACGGCAGAACCTGGATCAAATATGCCGGGAATCCGGTGCTGACCCATGACAGCTTCATTGATTTCCGTGATCCCAAGGTGTTCTGGGATACAGAGCGGGAGCGCTGGGTCATGATCGTGGCCTGCGGCCAGACGGTATGCCTGTATCACTCGCCGGATCTGATTCACTGGACCTTTGCCAGTGAATTCGGCGCAGGGATTGGCTCCCACGATGGAGTGTGGGAGTGTCCGGATCTTTTCCCGCTGGCAGTAGATGGAGATGAGAACAATATCAAGTGGGTGATGCTTGTAAGCATCGGCGCTGAGCCTGCGTTTGAGGAAGGCTCAAGAACACAGTATTTCACGGGTGACTTTGACGGAAGCCTGTTCACGCCTGATAAAGAATCGCAGGTCATCCGCTGGGTCGATTATGGAAGGGATAATTATGCAGGAGTGAGCTGGTCTGATCTTCCGGAGGAAGATGGAAGACGCCTGTTTATCGGCTGGATGAGCAACTGGATGTATGCCCAGCAGACGCCGACGGAAGGCTTCCGCGGAGCGATGACAATTCCCCGGGAGCTTACGCTGGAGATGAGGAACGGGGAAGCAACACTCATTCAGAAGCCTGCACAAGAGCTGGAAGCGGCGCGGATACCGGTCTTGTCCCTGAAGAATGCTTCGGTACAAGAGATTAATGCGGCCTGTGCCGGATTAGAGATGGATGCCTACCTCATAGAAGCGAAGCTTCCGCGCGGTACCTCCGCCGGCTTCCGCTTAAAGGCAGGTGCCGGGGAACAAACCGTTGCGGGCATTAACGGGCAGACGGAGGAGCTGTATGTAGACCGCAGCGCTTCCGGGAAGAGTGACTTCCACAGCCTGTTCCCGGGGGTTCACTCTGCGAAGCTTGCAGCACCGGCTGAAGTCTATGATCTGACTATTTATGTAGACCGCTCGTCGGTTGAGGTATTCGCGGGCGGCGGTCAGGCAGTCGTTACGGATCTTATGTACCCAGGACCCGCCTCCAAAGGCCTTGCTGCCTTTGCAGAACACGAAGAGGATGTGTTCCTGTCACTGGATATCTATGAGCTGTCCTCACCTGCCGCAGCCGGCAGCGGGAAGTAAGCGGGAGGTGCGGCATACATGCGTATAGGAGCGATTGAAGCAGGCGGGACGAAATTTATATGCGGCATCGGGGATGAGCACGGACGGATTGAGGACCAGATCAGCTTCCCGACCGGCCATCCAGATCAGACGATGCCCCGGGTGATTGAATATTTTCAAGGCATAGGGGTTGAAGCCATCGGGATTGGGTCCTTTGGTCCGATTGATCTCCGCCCGGATAGTCCGGCCTATGGTTACATTACGACCACGCCCAAGCCGGGATGGGCAAATTATGATCTGCTCGGGAACCTGAAGCAAGCCTTTCCCGTTCCGCTGGGCTGGGATACCGATGTTAATGCTGCAGCCTATGGTGAGGTAAAATGGGGGGCGGCTCAGAATCTGTCCAGCTGCCTGTACATTACCGTAGGCACGGGTGTCGGTGTCGGCGTGTATGCGGAAGGCCGGCTGGTGCACGGTCTTGTCCACCCTGAGGGGGGGCATGTGCCGACGAGACGGCATCCGGAGGATCATTATTCCGGGAGGTGCCCGTATCATGGGGACTGCCTCGAAGGAATGGCGGCAGGTCCAGCCATTGAAGCCCGCTGGGGAAGGAAGGGCCATGAGCTTCCGGCAGAGCATAAGGCATGGGAGATCGAGGCCTTCTATATTGCCGAGTCTCTAACTCAGGCTGTTCTGCTGCTCTCCCCGGAGAAAATCATCCTCGGCGGCGGCGTAATGCAGCAGTCCCAGCTGTTCCCGCTGATCCGTGAGGCTGTGCGCCGGAACCTGAATGACTATGTCAGTGCAGCTGCTATTCTCACGCAAATGGAGGAGTATATTGTGCCTCCGGGCCTCGGTCAGCAGGCGGGATTATGCGGTGCTCTTGCTTTGGGGTTATCAGCAATCCATAATCAAACTTCATCATCCAAGTCAAACCTCATATAGACATGAAAAATCCCGGTGCTTTACACAAAAGCACCGGGATTTTTTGTTCTTTTACAGTCCGTTCTCATCCTTGATCCCCTTGTGCAGCAGCTATGCGCTTTGTACTGAAGGGGCAACCGGGAACATTCTGGTGAAGAGGAAGCGGGCGAGCGGACCGACAACCAGCAGCTGCAGCGGCAGGGCACAGATGAAGTTAAGGCCAAGGACGGTCAGATAATGACCGAGAAAGTTGTCTCCAAAACCGTAGTGTGCTAGTGTGCCATATAAGGACATGCAGAGGACCATACCGCAGACCATAAAGGATGAGATGGTCAATACTTTTTTGATAACAGGATCTGACGGTTTAAGCAGCTTGAAGGCCAGCCCCTTGGCGATTTTGCTGACTACGAAGATATCCAGTACGAGTGCTACTGCAAGCGCCGGCAGCAAGCCTGCTGCAACTTGAATAAACACTCCGCTTGTTGCGCCAACCGATATTATTACATTATAAAAGCTCATTCCGACGACCATTAAAAAGCACGTCATGCTGGTGAAAATCAGTGCTTCTTTTTTATTTTTGCCCATTGTTCAAACTCCCTTAGCTTTAAGTTTTTGCTTCACTCATATTAGCAGGGGGGTGAATTATTGTCAACCTAGTTGACAATAAAACTAAAAAACGTTCAAATTGAAATTGTATTCTGATAACTGGGGGCCTTGTTGATGAAGGAATATATCCGCGGCTTAAATCTGATTGACCTGGTCAGTGAAAAGCATAAGGTATTACGTGAGAAAGTAAGCAGTGATAGCGGTGATCCGCTAAATCATACAGAGACGCATATTCTGGCTAAGCTTGAGCTGCACGGCAGACTGTCCATTTCGGACATCAGCCGGAGAATCAGCATATCCCGTCAGGGGGCGCAGAAGGTTATAACTGCCTTGCTGGAGCGCGGGTATGTCGAAACCGTCCAGGTAGAAGGTAACAGCCGCGATAAATATATTGCGCTGACCGCAGAAGGAGTAGATGTGTGCCGCAGAATGACGGAGATTAAGCAAAAGATCGAACAGGAGATTTCGGCAAAAATCGGCGAAGAGCAGGTGAAGCTGCTGAAGCAGCTGCTGGCGGACGACTGGCTGTAAGCTGGATCGGCTGTGTAGCGGATTTGCGTATATGCTGAATTAAATCTGTTGCGCAAGAAGGCAGGGGAATGTATATTATGGATTGAATTTAATCACGGGTTGCAGGGGTAATATAACTTAAAAAAGTCAGGTGAGGCAGACGATGATTTCGGTAAAAAGATTACTGATCGGACGGCCGCTGAAATCGGAGCAATTGGGCGACCAGAAACTGAGCAAGACGAAGGCGCTGGCCATTCTCTCATCAGATGCTTTATCCTCGGTTGCATATGGGCCGGAGCAGATCCTGCTGGTGCTGATAACCATCGGCGCTGCGGCATTCTGGTATTCCATTCCTATTGCTGCCGGGGTGCTTGTGCTGCTGACTGCACTGATCTTATCCTACAGACAGATTATTTATGCGTATCCCCAGGGCGGCGGAGCTTATGTAGTCTCCAAAGAAAATCTGGGTAAATATCCCGGACTGATAGCCGGGGGCTCGCTGCTGGTTGATTATATTCTGACGGTGGCGGTGAGTGTATCGGCGGGTACGGATGCGATCACTTCGGCTTTTCCGGAGCTGCACCCCTATAATGTGCCCGTCGCCATCCTGTTTGTATTGCTGATTACAACGCTTAATTTGCGCGGGGTTACTGAATCGGCATCATTTCTGGCTTATCCGGTGTACTTGTTCGTGCTGGCCATCTTTATTACTATCGGTGTAGGCCTGTTCCGTATGATCGCCGGTGATGTCCCGGCAGAGCTCCATACCCCGCTCGGTACGCCGGTTGCGGGCATCAGCCTGTTTCTGCTGCTGCGGGCCTTCGCCTCAGGCAGCTCTGCACTGACCGGCGTCGAGGCCATATCCAACGCCATTCCGAACTTTAAGGCGCCTGCCCCGGCCAATGCGGCCAAGACGCTTGCAGCCATGGGGATCTTGCTGGCCGTATTATTTTCCGGCATCGTGGTTCTGGCTTATTATTATGGTGTAATCCCGAATGAGCAGGTAACCGTAATTTCCGAAATTGCCGAACAGGTCTTCGGCCGGAACTTTATGTATTTCTTCATACAGGGTACGACTGCGCTGATTCTGATCCTGGCTGCCAATACGGGCTATTCAGCTTTTCCGCTGCTGGCGGTCAATCTGGCCAAGGATAAATTTATCCCGAGAATGTTCACCGTCCGCGGCGACCGGCTCGGGTACTCCAACGGTATTCTAAGCCTTGGAGTACTCTCGATCATTCTGATCATTGCCTTCGAGGGGCGTACAGAGCATCTGATTCCGTTATATGCGGTCGGGGTATTTATCCCTTTTACCCTGTCGCAGACCGGGATGATGATCAAGTGGATCCGGGAGAAGCCGCAAGGCTGGGCCGGTAAGCTGGCTATTAATACAACAGGGGCGCTGATTAGCTTCGTGGTTACGATCATGTTCTTCCTGACCAAGTTCCCGCAGGTGTGGCCTGTGCTGGTTTTCCTGCCGCTGATTATTCTGCTCTTTTACCGGATCCGCAAGCATTATGAGGCTGTAGCAGACCAGCTGCGTCTTACCACCTGTGAAGAGGAGCCGCTGGCGATTGAAGGTAATGTGATCATCCTGCCGGTGGCCGGGATTACGCATGTCGTGGAGAACTCGCTACGGTATGCACAATCGTTGTCGGCCAGCCAGATTATTGCGGTCCATGTGCCTTTTGAACGGGAAGAGGAGCACGCCTTTGAAGAAAAGTGGAAAAAGTTCCATCCGGAAATCAGGCTGGTGTCGCTATACTCGCCATACCGCAGCATTATTCATCCGTTAATCAAGTTTATTGATACCGTCCAGCGCAAGGCGAACGAATCGCATTACCAGGTGACGGTGATCGTGCCGCAGTTCATTCCCAAGAAGGGCTGGCACAACATTCTCCATAACCAGTCCAGTCTGCTGATCCGTACGCATCTCCTGTACCGCAGAAATGTAATTATAACTACAGTGCCCTACCATTTGAAAAAATAACCGGGCTAGGGGCAGAGCGGGACAATTCCCGGTTCTGCCCTTTTAGTGTGTATAATGGAGAAAACGGAGCACGGGAGGGATAGGGTTGAAGGGGAGAAGAGTAAGCCTGGCCGCACTGATCCTGTCTGTGCTGCTTCTTGTAACCGGCTGCGCCAGCGGAACAGCGCATATGACAGTGAAGAAAAACGGAAGTCTGGAGCTGGCCTTCAGCATGCTGCTGAGTTCCAGGGCGGAATCTCTGGCCGGCGGCAAGCTGGAGGAGGTGCTGAGGGACAGGCTAGCGGACGCAGGTATAGAGCTGGATAAGAGCCAAAGCGGTAAATCAACGGAGTATAAGTTCCTGAAGACCTACAAGTCGTTTGAAGAACTGCAGAAAAATGCCGGCAGCCTGGATATTATAGATACTGAGGTTACTCAAAAGGATAATTGGCTGTATACCCGATACGAGGTTACGGCCCAGCCGAAGCTGAATGCTTATACCGATGAGATCATTGACGGCGTCGGCAGCCTTAATGTGCCGGAATCGCTGGTTCGTCTGCTGCTGCAGAATCTGGCGGTGAATTTCAAATTAACGCTGCCGTACAACTTGTACGGGCCTAACAATGCAGATGCCCGGGAAGGTAACACCCTGACCTGGCGTATCACCATGGCCGATACCGAGCCGGTCCAGCTGGTGGTCTACGTGCCGCAGGTACAGAATATTGCCGTCGCCGGCGGGGGACTGGTGCTGGTGGCCTGCGCAGCGGCAATCTGGCTTGTTCGTTCGAGGAGAAGCAGGCAGATGAAGCAGTAGACATATAACATTATTAAAAAATAGCCGCCGGCATCAGCATCCTCTGCTGAACTGCCGGCGGCTTTGCTCTGCCCGGGTTAATAATCATCCGGCACGGCCCGGGGACGGGAGGAAGCATTATCGCGGTATTGGCCGGGAGTCATGCCCTCCTGTTTGCGGAAGGAGCGGATGAAGTTCTGTGAATTGTTATATCTCAATCTGGCGGCGATATCCTTTATCGGCATATCGGTTTCCTCCAGCCATTTTTTGGCCATCTTGAACCGGTACATTGCCAGGTATTCACTGAAATAATACTGCGTCTCCTTACGGAAGACGCTGCTGATATAATTGGCATTATAATGCAGGCGAGAAGCACATTCCTCCAGTGTCAGGTCCTTATCGTAATCATGCTGCACGATATCAATGATTTTCTCGGAAATGTTATGATACTGCGCATTCTGCCGGCTATGGAAAACCCGGATCATCGGCAGAATTACAATACTCCAGAACCAGTCCTCAATTTCGGCAACGATATGCAGATCGGTCAGCTCCTCGAACAGCGAGCCGTTCACATGGTAGATCTGATTGAGGCTGATCCCTGATTCCTGCATCATGATCAGGATGTTGCCCAGCAGGCGGTGCAGCGGAATCTGATATTCCTGCGGCGAGAGTCCGAGCTTGAAAATGCAGTCGAACAGCTTATGCAGCAGCTCCTTCGCTTTATCCGTATCGGCCAGCTTAATGGCATCCATCAGGTCATTTTCAGTATGCACCGGATAGTTAAGGTTGAGATAATGATTGCCGGAGTTGATATTTTCGTACTGGATGATGATGCCTTTACCAAGTGTAATCCGGTATTTCAGCGCTTCAAGGCTCTCCTTGTAGGCGGTTGGCAGCTTGTCGGTATTATGGAAGGGCAGACTGAGGCCGATGCTCACCTGCAGCTTCAGGTAGCTGTTAATCTCCTGCTGCAAATTCTCCGTCAGCGCATAGAGCGTACGGTGAAAGGCCTCGGCACTGCCTTCCGTGCTCCCGATCAGCGTTACCACGGCATGGTCGATTATAACAGGAGCAAGCCTTCCTCCGGGCGGCACCAGCTCTTCAACCATATTATGGGCGGCGAACAGCAGCAGATGGAGATCCTTTTTGTCATAGCTGCTTTCGGATGAGTAGTCGATACTGAGGGTAATGACGGCCATGGTTCTCCATTCCTCAACGATAGGCCGGTACCCGTATTGCTCCAGCTCTTCGAGCAGCTCGCGCTTCTTGATGCTGCCCTGAAAGGCTTTGGTCAGGAAAAAAGTACGGACCTGCCGGATATGCTGGCTCAGCTCCTTCTCCAGCTGCGACTTGGACTGGAACAGATGATGCATCTGCTCGCCTATCGACTGGAATTCATCAGCGAAACGGGCCTTGATTCCCGGTCTGCGCAGCCCCATCTGATTAAGCAGCCGCTGTATCGGAGAATACATCCGCCGCGAGCCGAGCCAGGCAGTCAGGACGGACAGCAGCAGCATGCAGGCGCAGATCAGCAGGGTGTACGTTCCGATTTTGGAGGACTCCTTGGTCAGGCCCTTAATGGAGGTGACTGACAGATAAGTCCAGCCGTTCAGCTGCGAGCGCAGGTAGGTTACAGAGTAATCCTGCTTGCCGATAGCCGTCTTGAATTGGCCCGCAGGCTCACTCATGCCCGTTACGAGCGAAAAATCATTGAAGCCCCCCGCGGTAGCCGGCCTGCCGATCAGCTCTTTATCGGGATGCAGCAGGATGCGTCCGGATTCATCCAGTACAATGATGCTGTCCAGCGGATCAATCTCCGAGTTAATAAAATCCTGCAGGCTGCAGGCCGGAATATTGGCGAGCGCCAGCCCGTATTTTTGCAGCTTGTTGGTTGGCAGCTTCTTGATCAGACTGATGCTGTAATCGCAGCCGGTAACATTGACGCTCTCCTCGCTGTAGAACAGGGAGGAGGGGTTAAGCACCCATGAGGTCGAATCACGCACATTCATCAGGTTGGACAGCTGCTCATAATTCTGGTATTCGTTCAGGCGGTAAAGGCCGGAATTTTTGATCATCCAGTTCTCGCGCTGGTTCAGCAGAATGACATCCTCCAGCTTCGTGTCAAAGGACTGCATATTGCGGATCTCGGTTCTCAGCTCGTTATATAAAATGAAATCGGTTACATTTAAAGGGTTATTCAATGCTTTTTTGAGCACTGAGGAATTAACAACCTGATTCAAAGTCTGATTGACAGTAGTCAGCTTATGCTCTACATTTGAGTTAATTTGTAAAATGAGTTCCATTTTGCTTTTGTTAACATTTTTTTGAATTTCATTGGAGGATGTGAGATACGAAAATGATCCGATAAACAATACCGGAATCGTGCTGATCACAAAGGTAAACAGCGTTAGCTTGCTCAGAAAGCTTAAGTGTTTCACAGCATTCAACACCTTTTCTTTATTAGAAACAGTCTGCTTTAAGTGTATGCATCATGGAGGATAATAACAATAATCATCTGGTGCCGCAATAATCATTTTCTCTAATAATGACTTACGTTAGAATAATATTCAATAATTGGCAGTTATTAATACATACATAGCCTATGAGGAGGATGCAGGAATGTTCGGAAGACTCGTACGGAGTTCAGTAGTCCGGTATTGCTGTCTGCTTGCTTTGCTCCCGTTAACAGTATTAAGTGCATGCAGTGATGCGGATTCCGATCAGCCCAATCAGGCCCTGCCGCCGATCTCTATTCTGGCTCCGCTGCATTTTCCGCAGCAGCCGTCTAAAGAGATTGTGAGTGAGATTGAGCAGCGGACGGGAGTGAAGCTTGATATAACCTGGGTACCTGAGGGGATCTACAGCGATAAAATGAACACGGCGCTGACAACGAATTCGCTCGTCAAGGTCACTTTTGTCAAATTCACTGATTATAATCTGGTTAAAAATGCGGTCCGCTCCAAAGCCTTCTGGGAGATCGGTCCTTATCTTGGGGAATTCCCGAATCTGAAGCAGCTGGACCCGGCGATTCTCGGCCAGACTGCGGTGGACGGCAAGATTTATGGCCTGTATACAGAGCGTCCATCTTCCAGGCAGGGGATCATTATCCGCCAGGATTGGCTGGATCAGCTGCAGCTGGACAAACCGCAGAATCTGGAAGAGCTGTACGAAGTGATGAAGCAGTTCACCTACAATGATCCCGACGGCGACGGGAAGCAGGACACAATCGGGCTGGTGGACCGCAACGACCTTGTCTATGGCGTGTTCAAAACATTAAGCTCTTACTTTGGCACACCGAACAACTGGAAGCTGGAGAACGGGCAGTTCATTCCGGAGTTCGATACGCCCGAGTATATGGACACAATGAATTTCATGCACAAATTATATGAAGAAAAATTGATTAACCGGGATTTTGCCCTGACCAGCAAGGAGGTGCAGCGTGATAAGTTTATCCGCGGCACAGCCGGGATTTTTATCGGCAGTATGACGGATGTACAGCGGCTGTCGATTGAAGCCCAGGCCATTAATCCCCAGGCGGAGCTTACGCTCATTAACCGGATCGAAGGCCCTGACGGGTACAGGGTATGGTCGATACCCAATTATAACGGATTGTACCTGTTCTCCAAAAAAGCGATTGCGAATGAGGATGAGCTGAAGGAGATCCTGCGCTTTTTTGACTGGAGCATGGATAAGGATGTGGCCAATCTGATGAAGTACGGCATCGAAGGCCGCCACTATAAGCTGGAGAACGGCAAGGTCATCCTGCCGGAGGAAACCTCGCAGCTGCGGGTCAATGAGGTTAATCCGCTCTACTCCCTGATGATTGCTGATATCAGCAACAACAACATTTTGCAGGTCGTGCAGAAAGAGCAGCTGACCGCCATGGCCGAGCAGCTCAGCCGTGATAATGAGCAGTTTGTTGTGGACGATCCGACGCTGACGCTCAGCTCCCCGACCTATGATGAGAAGAACGTCGAGCTGTCGACAATTATTACCGATGCCACCTACAACTATATCCTCGGTAATATGAATACGGCAGAGTTCAATGCGGAAGTGGAGAAATGGAAATCAAGCGGCGGCAGCCTGATCATGCAGGAATATGCGGAGGCGCTGGCCAAGGCGGGGAGCGGCGGGTAAAGGGCAGTAATCGAATAGGCTCTAGAGCGTGTCTGAAAACCCGCTGACTCGTAATCTTCAGACACGCTCTACACACAATTTTCAATTCGTGATCAAATTATTTTTTTCGAGCCATTCAATTTCGTTCCAAATATTAGGTCTATTGATAATCTGACTCTCTCCTCTTGCAAATGAATCATAGCTATCCTTTCCACTGGAGTACCAATCCACAATAACTAAGTTTCCATTTAAACTTTGTATTAGAAATTCGGTAGGTTCAGCAAAGCTTCCTATCTCCTTTTTTACACTTCCAACTAATTTTAAATAGAAGAAGTCACCTTCATTATTAAACTCCACCTGCTCAACACCAATATCAAGACCTGTGACTGCATTATCTGTAAGTTTGTTCTTGAGAAATAAATGATGCTGGGAATTGATTTTTTGTTGCATATATTGCTTCAGGTTCTTGTTATCAAAGTAGGAATCCAAATGAATATCAGAGCCGTTCCATATTGCCTTGTAGTAATCGGATAGAGCAGTCACGCACATGGCATAAGCGGTTTCAAAGTCCCATACAGATAGGCCGTCCTTATCTTTTGTCAAAAAATCGGATGTCGTTGAAGCTTTGACTTTAGTAATGGCTGAATGCTCTGTTTTTTTGGCTTCTTTGCCGATAACTGTAACAGGGATTTCAGGTTCATAGACATTCGTGGTAAAATTATTACATGCGCTTAGAGTAAATAAGAGTACTAATAACAAAATAAGACGCTTCATCCCTTCTCCTCCCTCCCAAAAGTGTCTCTTCGGCCAGGATAAAATCTTTAGCCTTGTGGTTATTATTATAGCTATTTTTTCCAGATGATCCAATAACCAAAGCTGCGATAATACAATCCCTGTTAGTTTCGTAGTAATGAGTTTCCAGACAGGCCCTAGTTTGCAGGTGCTCCGGCTGGACTATAATAGTATAGACAGGAGGATGAATATTCCATGAAAAAATCAGTCTTACTGACTGCCGGGTTAGCGGTAATCATTGCGGCAGGAGCATTTTTTTACGCAGGAAACGGCAGCCGGGACGATGAAAACTCTGGCACAGCCTTAGATGCAACCGCACTAAAACAGCTGGTGCAGGATTACAGCAGCCGCACGCTGACGGCAGAATCGGCATCCATTTCCTCCACACAGCTTGTTGTGCAAGAAACAGATGGTAAATCCGCCAGCTATACCTTGCCGGAGGACGAGTTCTTTGTCTCCATCGCGCCCTATGTGACTAAGACGCATCCGTGCGCCACACATAGCTTGACCGGCTGCCAGGGAGAAATGCCGGCTCAGGATTTCAGCGTATCAGTCCAGGATGCCGCGGGTAATCAGGTTATGGATAAGCAGACCGTACAATCCCAGCCTAACGGCTTCATTGATTTATGGCTGCCGCGGGATAAGACTTATAATGTAACGATCGAACAGGACGGTAAAAAAGCAGTGTCCGAAATTTCTACCTTTGAGCAGAATGATACGTGTGTGACTACGATGCAGCTGGGTTGAGGGGTATACGGACAGATTTGGAGCATGTATAACACATATTGATTTCGAAATTCGGCCGGACAGCAGTCTTCTTCTGGGAAATACGCAGAAGTACGGGGCCGGTAAGTAACATCAAAGATTAGCAGAGCGAGGGTGCTCCTTTTAAGGGAGTATCTTAGCTCTGCTTTTTTTGGTTTCGGGGGCAGGAACCCTGTAATTGTAGGTGCGGCGGCAGTATCCCTTCTGATGCAGCAGGGCAGGTATTCAGAAATCCGTAAGGCTGATATGTGCACACTTGGGACTGTTTGCTGGGATATGCGTGTGCTGATGGACCTAGGAGAAAATTCTGGTTGACCTGATGTTTTCGTAGGTGGCGCGCCGGTTCTAACGGACACAGATGACTATAGTGGTTCGCCTGGCGTTATTGTATGGAGCGCCCCCGTTCTAACGGACTCAGGAGACGTTATCCGATGCTCTGAGCACGTTTTGGATTTCTAACGGACACAGATGACGCTATTTATGCTGAAAAGCACCAATATGGATCTTTCAACAACAAGTAACGCCTCTGGTGTCCGTTAAACATTGCGGGAGCCCGAAATCCCGGAAATAACGTCATCTGAGTCCGTAAGAATGGCAGAGTGAGCGCGAGCGTCGGGGGTATGAGATTTCAAAGTAACATTGAATCATACTCTGGGCCGCACCAGGGCGCGAATGGATCAGCAGCCAAGGAATTAGTTGTGCTCAACACATTTATAGAGCAGCAAACTCAGTCCCCGCAATACGTAACTGTACATCGCACAACTATTGCTGCAGATCGGTTAAACAAACTCGCTTTCCCCGCCGCAAATCCGAGCGGCGGGCAAGTCCTGCCCCCTCTCACCCGGATAAGGTGAGAGGAAACCCCCGGGCAGGCGGGAGCAGCGGAGGGGAAGTTTGGAACTGTAGGAGCGTAGCGTCCGCCTGAAAGCTTTCCGCAGGAAAGCTAGCATCGGAAGCATATGCTGTCTGCGGATTTCTACCGCGATCAGCGGTTTAAATCAAGAAATCTGCAGACAACAGCGGCCGGAAGTCCAAACATTCCCCGCAGCAGCGAATGACGCCATCCGGACTAGTCTTTGCCACATTTGCTTTTGTCTTAGCATCATCGGCTTACCCGCACATTTCTCCGCCGGCAATCCAAGCGGCGGGAACTGCCCTGCTCCCTTTCACCCGGATAAGGTGAATGGAAACTCCCGCGCAGGCGGGAGCAGCGGAGGGGAAGTTTGGAACTGTAGGAGCGATAGCGTCCGCCTTTAGGTTTGGATTTCTACCGCGAAGAGCGGTTTGAAATGGGGAAATCCAAACCTAACAGCGGCCGGAAGTCCAAACATTCCCCGCAGCAGCGAATAGCGCCACCCAGACTAGTCTTTGCCTCATCGATCCCCCTCTGAACTTGCCTTAGCATCATCGCCCCGCCTCCAGCATTTCCCCAGACTTCATCGCCCCACCCCCACGCTTTTAACCAACTATCCTTCCTCTCACCTTATCCGTTCCCCATCACCCGATAATCATTTCCCCAGACACCCCCCCGAAAGCCCCCATAATGAGTAAATGATTGTTTTCGTAACCTGGCCGGAGCTGTAGTGTGAGGCATGTAACCAATTACAAGCCAAACGGAGGTCAAACAGGTATGACGAAAAAATCCTTCACCCTGCTTCTCAGCTCACTGCTGACATTCAGTATGCTGACGGCAGCGTGCGGCAACAGTAACAACGGTAATGAAGCGGCGGCTACTAAAGATCCAGGCACAAGCGGCGGAAACACAACTACGGCCGCAACTAAAGAACCGGCACCTGAGCCGGAGAAGCCGACAGAAATCAAAATCATGCTTCCATTAAACACAGCGGAAACCCCGCCGGATACGATCAAGACAGAGCTGGAGAAGCTGACCAATACGAAGCTGACCTACCAGTTCTTCCCGGCCGATACTTATGAAGAAAAGCTGAACTCCTCTTTTGCCACCGGCTCACTGCCGCAGGTAACGTATCTGAAGAACCAGACCACGTTCGTGCAGATGAGAGAAGCGATCAAGGACGGACAGTTCTGGGAGATCGGGCCGCTCTTAAGCGAGTTCCCGAACCTCAACAAGCTGAAGCCGGAAATCCTGAACAACACCAAGGTGGACGGCAAGCTCTACTCGCTGTACATCGGACGTCCGCTGGCCCGCCAGGGTATCATCTACCGCAAGGACTGGGCGGATAAGCTCGGCCTGCAGGCTCCGGCTAACCTGGATGAGCTGTTCGCAATGGCCCAGGCTTTTACTGAAAAGGACCCTGACGGCAACGGTAAAAAGGACACCATCGGACTCGTGGACCGCAACGAGCTGGTATACGGCGCCTATAAAACGGTTTCTGCCTGGTTTGGCACACCTAACACCTGGGGTGAGAAGGACGGCCAGCTGGCACCGGATTTCACCTTCCCGCAATACATCGATACTATGGATTTCTTCAAAAAGCTGCGTGACGGCGGTTATATGAACAAAGACTTTGCAGCTACAAGTAAAACGGATGCCGTAAACATGTTCGTCAGCGGCAAAGCCGGCCTGTACATCGGCGGCTCGATGCAGGACATCGACACCCTGAACAAGGATCTGATCAAAAACTTCCCGGATGCCGTGCTTGATACACACAGTATGGTTGCCGGACCAGACGGAAAGTTCGCACAGTGGATGATTCCGGGCTATAACAACGTAGTGCTGTTCCCGAAATCTGCGGTTAAGGATGAAGCTGAACTGAAATTAATCCTCGGCTTCTTCGACAAAATGATGACCCCTGAAGTATCCAACCTGATGTACTGGGGTATCGAGGGTACTCACTATACGGTAGAAGACGGCAAGGCTAAGCCTACAGATAACAAGGAACTGATCGAGCGTGAGGTTAAGGGCTACAAGGACAGTGTAATCGGTGAGGCTGAAACCAACGGTATGTACCTGAGCTATAACGTGCTGCCTGGCCGTATCCATGCGGAAGAGCTGATTCTTGAAAATGTGAAGGTAGGCGTTGCTGACCCTACAGCTGCCCTGGATTCTGCCACTTATACGTCGAAGGGCGTAGAGCTGCAGCAGATCATTACGGATGCCACTTACAACTATATTTATGGCCAGCTGGACAAAGCAGGCTTTGAAAAAGAAGTGGAAGCCTGGAAGAGCCGCGGAGGCTCGGCCATCATTGATGAATATAACGCTGTCTATAAAAAATAAGACGCAGCTCCCTGGCACCCCTTTACGGTAATCCGGAGTTCGGAAGGCTGGCGAGGCCAAGCCGCTTCGCCAGCCTTCTTTTTAAAGATAAGATATTGAAACAGAAAGGGAGAGAACTATGCAGGATGTTACCGCTCAGCCCGGTGCAGCTTCACAGCTGGAGCCCAAAAGCTATAAAAGCAGCAGTGAGCTCAAAAAGCGGCTGTGGAGAAACAAATATCTGTACGTCATGCTGATACCGGGTATATTGTTTTTTGTTCTATTTAAATATTTGCCGATGTACGGCCTGATCATTTCCTTTCAGGATTATAAGCCTTACCAGGGAATTACGGGCAGTGAATGGGTTGGGATGGAGCATTTCAAACGCCTGTTCACCGAACCGGATTTTATGAAGATTCTCGGCAATACGCTCATTTTGTTCGGCATGAATATTCTGCTTTATTTTCCGGTGCCGATCATATTGGCCCTGATGCTGAATGAGCTTAGAGGCACATTTTTCAAAAGATTCTTCCAGACACTGGTTTATCTGCCTCACTTTATGTCCTGGGTTATCATCGTCTCGATTACCTACGTTATGGTTACGATGGACGGCGGGATTATTAACGAGCTGCTGAGTTATTTTGGCTTCGAGCAGGTGAACTTCCTGCTGAATCCGGGCTGGTTCCGGCCGATGTATATCCTCCAGATTATCTGGAGAGAAGCAGGCTGGGGTACGATTATTTATCTGGCTTCGATCGCTGCGATTGACCCCGGGCTGTATGAAGCTGCACGCATGGATGGAGCGGGACGGATGCGGCAGATCTGGCATATCACGCTTCCGGCTATCCGGAGTGTCATCATTACCCTGCTTATTCTGAAAATTGGTTCCGTACTGGATCTTGGCTTCGAGCATGTCTATCTGATGCTGAACTCCATGAACCGGAATGTTGCGGAAATTATCGATACGTATGTCTATACCGCAGGACTAAGACAAGGACAGTTCAGTTACAGTACGGCCATCGGATTCTTTAAATCCATTATTGGCCTCATTATGGTCATGTCCGTCAACAAGCTGTCCAAAAAAATGGGCGAAGAAGGCGTTTATTAAGTGAAATGAGAGACTGCGGGAGGAATAGAAGATGGTAGAGGACAGATCGCTGGGCGGCAGGATTTTTGCCGCTGTTAACTTTACGCTGCTGGCGCTGATTGCGCTCATTACCGTGCTGCCGTTTGTGCATGTGGTGGCGGGCTCTTTTACGACAAGTGCGGAGATTGCGGCGAGCAAATTTGTGCTGATTCCGAAGGTGTGGAGTCTGGAGGCTTATAAATTTATTTTTTCAACGGATACAATCTTCAAAGCAATGGGAGTCTCGATTGGCGTTACGCTGATTGGTACATTGTTCAGTATGTTTATCACGGCGCTGATGGCTTACGGGCTCTCCAGAAGAGATCTCGACGGACGCAATGTGGTTAACTTTCTGGTCGTGTTCACGATGCTGTTCCACGGCGGGATGATTCCAACGTTCCTGGTGGTAAAAGAGCTGGGGCTGATCGATTCCTATGCGGCGCTTATCCTGCCGTCGGCGATCAGTGCGTTCAATATGATCATTCTCAAAAACTTTTTCCAGAACATCCCGGAAGGCTTAGAGGAATCGGCCAAAATCGACGGCTGTAACGACTTCGGCATTCTGTTCCGGATCGTGCTGCCGCTGTCGATGCCGGCAATTGCTACGATTTCCCTGTTCTACGCGGTGACCTACTGGAACACTTATATGAGTGCAATTCTGTATCTGGATGACAGCGCCAAATGGCCGATTCAGGTTCTGCTGCGGCAGATCGTTGTCCTGGCCAGCGGGATGGATCACAGCGCTACACTTGATGCGGCCGTTCCGCCGCCGGACCAGTCGATTAAAATGGCTGTTATCGTGGTAGCGACACTGCCGATTCTGATGGTATATCCGTTCCTGCAGAAGCATTTTGCCAAAGGGGCTATGCTCGGTTCAATGAAGGGTTAGGGAAAGGAGGATAAGGGATGATAGGCAGTCTGCCGGCAACACCAATAGAATGGGCGCGCAAGGCCTGTGATTCATTAATGGATACTTACCGGGCGGGAGAGCTTCCTCCCGCTCACCGCTGGCACTACCATCAGGGCGTATTTCTGTGCGGAATGGAGCTGCTGTGGTCTGCTTCGGGTGAAGAACATTATCTGACTTACATTCAGGAGTATGTGGACGATCTGGTGGATGAGCACGGTAATCTGTATTTTGCCCGCGACGAGCTGGATGCGGTTCAGGCAGGGCTGCTGCTGTTCACGCTGCATGAGCGGACCGGTCTTGCGAAGTACAAGACTGCCGCGGATAAGCTGCGGAGTCTGCTGCGGACGGTCAACCGGACAGCCGAGGGCGGTTACTGGCACAAAGACAAATATCCTTATCAGATGTGGCTTGACGGTCTGTACATGGCCGGGGTGTTCTCGCTGAAATATGCGGATGCCTACGGCGATCCGGAGCTGCGCCAGGCAGTGCTGCACCAGGAGCGGCTGATGCGCAAGTATATGAAGGATGAAGCAACGGGGCTGCTCTATCATGCCTGGGATGAGAGCAGACGCATGCCTTGGGCCAATCCGGAGACCGGCTGCTCTCCCGAGTTCTGGAGCCGTTCGCTCGGCTGGTACGGGCTGGCACTGTCACAGTTTCTTACGCTGCTGCCTGCGGAGGAGCCGGGGCGGGCAGAGCTTGCTGCTGCACTCGGAGAATTCGTGCAGGCGCTGATCCGCTACCAGGACAAGGCGAGCGGGCTCTGGTATCAGGTAGTCGATAAAGGGGATAAGCCGGATAACTGGCTGGAGACCTCCGGTTCATGCCTGTTCGTGTATACCATCGCCAAGGCAGTGAAGCTGGGTCTGACGCCTGATGCAGCAGAGGCTGCCGCTGCCGCCCGTAAAGGCTATGAAGGCCTTATTGGAGTGCTGCAGGAGGATGAGCAGGGAAGACTGATTCTGCCGGACATCTGCATCGGCACCTCGGCAGGAGATTACGAGAATTATGTAACCCGTCCGAAAGTAAGCAATGACCTTCATGGCGTTGGGGCGCTGGTGATGGCTTGTGTGGAGATGGAGTCATTGTACGGGGTGACGGATGTGGCGGCTGGCGGTACGGAGTAAGCGGCTGGTGGCAGGAAGTGCAGGTGGCGCTAATGATAGTGCGCGATTTCCCCTGTGAACAGTGGTATGAATTGAAAAAAACAGTAACAACAACGGCCGGAAGTCCAAATATTCTTTGGATTTTCGGCCAGACCTTTAACCGTGATATCACAAAATGCGTATCAGCTTTGCAATTAGGGAAGGGGGAAGGCAGAGGTTGTATAATATTGAGGATTTTGGGGCGCTGAGGGACAGCGGTACGGCGGCGACTCAGGCTATTGCTGCTGCGGTTGCAGCCGCCATCCGGGATGGAGGGGGAACCGTCTATGTTCCCGCAGGAACCTTTCATACCGGAGCCGTACGTCTTGGCAGCAACATTGAGCTGCACCTGAGTGCCGGATCGGTGCTGAGCTTCAGTACCGATCCGGCAGACTACCCGGCAGTGGAAGCCCGCTGGGAAGGTGTCGGACGCCAGGTGCATTCTCCCTGTATCTATGCGGAGGATGCGGTGAATGTGTCCATTACCGGGAGCGGAACGCTGCAGGGAAACGGGGCGCCCTGGTGGTATAAGCACCGGGAGCAGCCTGAGGCGCTGGAGTATCCGCGCCCGACGCTGATCGGCCTGAACCGGTGCAGCCGGGTAACGGTAAAGGATGTGACCCTGCTCAATTCACCGAGCTGGACAGTCAATCCGATTGTCTGCAGCAATGTGACGATCGACAATATCTACATTCTGAATCCGGCGGATTCGCCGAATACAGACGGCATTAATCCCGAGTCCTGCTCCGGAGTGCGGATCAGCAACTGTCATATTGATGTAGGTGATGACTGCATCGCCATCAAGGCCGGGACGGAGGATACAGCGGAGCGCATTCCCTGTGAGAATATTTCAATAACGAACTGTACTATGGTGCACGGGCATGGGGCTGTTGTGCTGGGCAGTGAAATGAGCGGAGATATCCGCAATGTAACGATCAGCAACTGTGTATTCAAGGAGACAGACCGCGGCATCCGCATGAAGTCACGGCGCGGGCGCGGCGGAATCATTGAGGATATCCGGGTTAGTAATATCGTGATGGAGGGCGTAATCTGTCCGTTTACGATGAATCTGTACTATTTTTGCGGGCCCAGAGGGAAAGAAAAGTATGTCTGGGACAAACAGCCTTATCCGGTGACGGCGGAGACGCCGTGCTTCCGGAGGATACATTTTGCCAATATTACCGCCCGTAATGTTCATGCTGCCGCAGGCTTTCTGTATGGGCTGGCCGAGCAATATGTCTCGGAAATCAGCTTCACTGACGTCGATATTTCCATGGCTGAGGATGCTGTCCCAGGGCAGCCCGATATGATGGCTGGTCTTGCGGATATGAAAAAGCGCGGTTTTTTCCTCGGCAACGTACGGGATGTACGCTTTCAGCAAGTGACGGTCGCGAACCACGAAGGACCTGCATTTTATATCGAAAATGGTGAGGATGTAGAGGTACTGAACTGCCGCTCCTGGAACACAGCCAAGCCGGAAAAGCTGGTTGAGCAGGTGGAGGTAGTACCGGCGGAGATCTGAATGAATTAGGAAGTTGAAGCGGTATTTTATATGGACTGTGGCCGGGTGCGGCTACGGTCTTTTTTTGCTGGAGCGGACCGGTAAGACAGGCTGATGGGCTAACAGATTTGGAGGATATGCAGAGGATGGGGAGAGAATGGGTAATATAAGCTATAGCTGCTAAGTCAGGATATAGCCAGGTGATATTCTGTGAAAAGGAGGAAGACGATTCCTTTGCATTATGGAGCTCCATCGCATATAATTAGTACCAAGTACTAATACCAGATACTACTTCAAAAAACTATATGAGGTGATCGAAAATGAAGGGTGCAAAAATTACAGGCATCGGTTCCTATGTCCCGGCGCGTAAATTGACCAATCGTGATTTGGAGCAGATGGTAGAAACCAATGATGAGTGGATTGTCCAGCGGACGGGTATCCGTGAGCGCAGAATCAGCCGGGAGGATGAGTACACCAGCGATTTGTGTATTGCCGCTGTCCGGAATCTGCTGACCCGTTACGGAAAATCTGCAGCGGATATAGACATGGTGATCGTCGCAACCAGCACGGCGGATTTTTCTTTCCCCTCAGTAGCCTCTATTATCCAGCACCGGCTCGGTATTCCGCTTACAGCAGGGGCAGTTGACCTGAGCGCGGCCTGTGCAGGTTTTGTGTATGGACTGCATACTGCCCATGCATATGTAGCTTCGGGACTGCACCGTAAAGTGCTGGTTGTCGGAGCGGATGCACTCTCCAAAATTACCGATTACAGTGACCGCAGCACCTGCATCCTGTTCGGTGACGGGGCCGGGGCAGTGCTTGTAGAAGCAGATGAGCAGCAGGACCGCTTCCTCGGCTATCATCTCGGCAGTGACGGCGGCGGTGCGCATCATGTCTACCGTACCGGACTGTCGCATTCAGTGAATGGTGTAGATCTTGGCGATTCAGGTAAGCTGGTGCAAAATGGCCGTGAGGTGTTCAAATGGGCAGTCCGGACGGTTCCGCATGGCGTTCAGCAGGTGCTGGAGCATGCCGGTGCAACCCTCGAACAGGTAGACTGGTTCGTTCCGCACAGCGCCAATCTTCGGATCATTGAACCCGTCTGTGAACGGCTGAACTATCCGCTGGAGCAGGCATTGTACAGCCTGGAGTATTTCGGCAATACCTCTGCCGCAAGTATTCCGCTTGCACTCGATCTTGGCATCCGTGAAGGAAAGGTGCACAGCGGCCAGCGTGTTCTGCTCTACGGCTTCGGCGCCGGACTGGCGCATGCCGGTATTCTGACGGAGCTGCAGCTGGATGAACAGGTGGCGCCGCCGGATGTTTTGTAGCATATAGTCAGCTTGTCAGTTAAGCAACTTATAAGGCCGGACGGATAGCCCCTTTCTATATTTCACAAAAAATATACAAGGGGCGGCTGGCCTTCATCACACCTGGCTCCCTGCACCAGCATGAAGGATGTGCCGGGTATCCAAACTTTTACATTCAATATATATCCATGTTCCAACTACCTAAGCACTATACTTTGGGTTCCGCCAGCTAGTCAATTCTCCAAGCCCCGAACCCGAGTCCCGCTTTCCGAGCCAGTTCTCCAACCTCCGCACTTGAGTCCCGCTTTCCGAGCCAATTCTTCAAACCCCGTATTCGCGTCCCGCTACCAGAGTCAGTTCTCCAAGTCCCGCCAGCCGAGTCCCACCTCCCAAGCCCAGTCTCACGAATGCCGCTTCCCTAGACCCATTCCCTAAGTCCAGCCTTCCGTGCTTCCTCCCTCTTTTTCCCTACATAACCGAAAAATCATACCCAAAATCAGAAAAACGGCGCCTTGAATGCCTGTATGAAATGAGAGATTATATTATCGAAAACGTTTTCGGTTTTGGCAGCGAATCCGGTTTGTTGAATTAAGCGATTTTCGGTATTTGTGTTGGCTATAAACTCGAAATCATTCGGGGCTTGACAGTTGAGGCTGAAAGGGGGAGCCGCTGCGAGGTATCCTGCACATAATGCCCGTGATATTTTGCAGGATGATGTAGAGGATGTAGAGAATGATTGACGGGATGATGTAAAGGAAGATTAACCGCATGATGTAAAAGATGATTGAAGGATAGCCTGCAGAAAACCTGCAGATTTCAGATGCACATGTTGTGAAGTCCGGCTGTTATTCGGGGCGGGAGAATGTGAAGTTGAGTACGTTGTGTGGGGATGGCAGCGAAAGTGTGACTAGCAGACGGGGCACACGGGGCACACATAATTTAGTTGGAAAATCGCCAGTTAATGCTGCATTTTCGTGTTCTTCAAAGTGATTAGCTGGAAAAAGTCCAGCTATTTCGGCCCGTTTTGCCCCTTGACGGTGAAATAAGAGGGATTAAGTGGAGTTTTTCCCACTAAAATGTTTTTTTCGGCTTTCACCAGAGAATTAAGTGGCGAATTTCCACTTAAATGAGTTAGCGAGGGGAGATAGCAGGCGGCCGCGTTGCGGTGGACTCAGCAACTAGGCGAAGAAGTCGCTGCCAATCGCCAAAGCCGCCTGCTAGGCGCTGCGATGCAGAGGCTCGGGCGAAGAAGCGGCTGCCAATCGCCAAAGCCGCCTGCCAGGCGCGGCGATGCAGAAGCTCGGGCGAAGAAGCCGCCGCGAATCGCCAAAGCCGCCTGCTAGGCGCTGTGATGCAGAGGCTCTATCGCAGAAGCCGCCGCGAATCGCCAAAGCCGCCTGCTAAGCGCGGCGATGCTGCAGCTCAGCCCCGCAGACCGCTGCCGCAGGATTCGCGGACGATCAGTGCGGGCTCAACGACGAAGGAGCCGCCTTCGGACTGGTTGTTGATCAGGTCAAACAGCATGTGGGCGGCGAGTACACCCAGACGCTCTTTGTTCTGGCGGATGGTGGTCAGTGTAGGGCTGGTGTATTTGCAGGCCTCGATGTCATCACAGCCGATGACGGCCACATCCTCAGGAATCCGGAGGCCGTGCTCCTTCAAGGCCCGGATGGCACCGAGGGCCAGCAGATCGGAGGCGGCAAACACCGCCTTGGGCAGGGGGCCTCTTTCAATTAGCTGCTGCATAGCCGCATAGCCGCTAGGCTCAAAGAAGTCATCGCCATGGATGAACCAGCCGGGGTTAAGGGTCAGGCCGAAGCTCTCAATCGCCTTCATGTAGCCCGCCTCCCGCTGGCTGGAGATGCCGGAATCGCCCGTGCTGCCGATGAAGCCGAGCTCTCTGTGCCCGAGCAGATACAGATGCTCCACCACCTTGGATGCAATCTGATAGTTATCCGACATCACGTAGCCAGACTTATTGCCTTTTAGCTCCAGGTCAACGCCGATGCAGGGAATAGTGCTCATATCCAGGTCGTGGATGGCAGGCTCCATTTTTTCCCCGGAGATGATGACACAGCCGTCCACATGAAAATGAACACACCGGGAGTAGTAATCACCGCCGCTGACAAATTTTTCGTTGGAAAAGAAAATCAGATCGTAGCCGAGCACCCCCATCTGTTTCTTGAAGGAGTTCAGCACCTCGACGAAGAACGGGTGCGTAATCTCCACGTTGAGCTCACCGGCAAAAATGACGCCGATCAGATTGGATTTTTTAGTAGCCAGCGTTTTAGCGGAATTTGAGGGGGAGTACCCCGTCTGTTCAATGATTTCCAGAACCCTTTTCTTGGTTTTTTCGGAAACATCATTGTAGTTATTCATGATTTTCGAAACAGTGGATACGGATACCCCGGCCATTTCGGCAATTTTTTTGATATTCACTTGCATCCATTCCACCCTCCGCTTGATAAAGGAACCAGACCAGAAGACGGGTAAACTGCCGGTTTCAACTGGTTTTATAGCCTTGTCCGGTACTCCATATGGTTACAGTTAAGTCTATTCAACTTCTCCGGGCAAGTCAACGGTTATTGCATTGCCCAATACCAGTAAAGGGAAGAGATCCGGATAATGCCTGTCCTGTATTCAGAACAGGCAGAGAATGGACTGCATAACCGAAACCGATTTCGATTGATTTAATCAGCGATTCCGTAATCTAGAGGAGGATAACAGAGGATGAAAAAGAACATTTCAGCGGCGCTTGCTGCCGTCGTATTGGCGGCAGGTCTGCTGTCGCCCATGGGGAGCGGAGCTGCGGAGGCAGCAACGGAGCCTTCGGCTACAATTGCTCAGCAGTCTGCTGTAACTGATGAATTGAAAGCGTTTACCGATGTAAAGGCGGATCATTGGGCTGTCCAGTCACTGCAGCGCTGGGTAGGCATCGGCGTGATGAGCGGCTACGGGGATGGAACGATCCGGCCGAATACACAGATTACGAAGGCAGAGTTCGCAGTCATCATAAATCGTCTGTTCAACTATAAGACGGAGGCCTCTGCGCTTCCTGCCGATGCGGCAGGTAATCGCTGGTTCACAAGCGATATTGCCAAGGCGGTTGCCGCAGGGTATCTGAGTGCAGATGCGGACAATCTGATTCATCCGTCCGCAAAGCTGACCCGCGGCGAAGCTGCAGTGGCGCTGCAGAAGATTTTTCGTCTGGAAGCGGGCAAGCAGCCGGCGGTGTATACAGACCTGACGGCAGCAGGCAGTGAACTGGCCGGAGCGGTGTCGGCGCTTACTGCAGCAGGTTATGTGCAGGGCTATCCCGGGGGCTTATTCAAGCCGGAGGGTGCCATCACCCGTGCTGAGCTGGCCCGGACTACTGACCTGATGGTAGCGGGGCTGGTTACCTCTCCGGGGGAGGCTTCTCTGGGAACGGTAAAGGGGAACGTCGTGCTTAGCAGTGCCGATATTCTTTTGCAGAATACGGATATTGAAGGTAATCTCTATCTCACAGAGGGGATCGCTGAAGGAAAGGCCACGCTGGACGGAGTGGATGTGGAAGGGATAACCTATGTCCGCGGCGGCGGGGTACATTCGGTAAGCCTGCAGAACAGTAAGCTCGGAAAAGTGGAAGTGTCAAAACCGGCCGGCAGCATCCGCCTGCACGCCGCGGGCAGCACTGCAACAGGGACCGTATACCTGGGCTCCGGTGCAGTACTGGAGGAAGGGACGCTCACTGGAGCGGGCTTCACCGATGTCGAGATCGGCTCAGGCGTCAAAGAGGTCAGCCTGAAGGGGGATTTCAATACAGTCAGTACAGCGGACAGCACGACCGGCAGTCTGCTGCTGGGCTTCTCTGGTAAGCTGGCCAAGCTTAACCTGAGTACTCCAAGCCGGATTGTGCTGGCAGATAACGCCCGGGTAGGAGAGCTCCTGCTTTCTGCCAACGCCTCGGGGACAGCTATTCAGGGCAGCGGCAGCTTCGGGAAGGTAACCAACAATGCTGACGGTGTTACGAGCGGCGGCGTTCCCGTTGCCAAAGGCAGCAGCAGTGAATTAAAGGCTGCTGCTCCGGCACTTGTAAGCGGCGGAGGCTCCTCCGGCGCTACCGCATCGCCGGCACCTACAGCAACTGCGGCGCCGCAGCCGACGGCCACACCAACACCGGCAGCCGGCATGTGGACAATGGTATGGAGCGACGAATTCAACGACGGCAGCATTGATCCGGAGAAGTGGACCTATGATCTGGGCGACGGTACTGCAGTCGGCAATCCCGGCTGGGGCAATAATGAGCTGGAATGGTACACCGACGATGAGAAGAATGTAAAAGAAGCAGACGGTAATCTGGTTATTACCGCACATAAGGAATCTGTAAACGGCAAGGAATATACCTCTTCACGGATCAAGACCAAGGGGCTGTTCAGCAAGAAATACGGCAAGTTTGAGATCCGGGCAAAAGCACCGACCGGTAAAGGCCTGTGGCCGGCCATCTGGATGCTGCCGGAAAACTATGAGTATGGCAACTGGGCCGCTTCCGGTGAAATTGATATTATGGAGGGCTGGGGCAGCCGGCCTGACACCGTTGCCGGTACTATTCATTACGGCGGATTCTGGCCGGATAATGTATATTCCGGCAAAGAATATGTTTTCCCGGATAACGGAACCATCGCCGACTACCATACTTATTCCCTTGAATGGGAGCCGGGAGAGCTCCGCTGGTACGTGGACGGCGTATTGTTCCAGACCAAAAATGACTGGTACAGCATCAGCGTCGGCCAGCCGGCGAACAATGCCTATCCGGCTCCGTTTAACCAGGAGTTCCATCTGCTGATGAATCTGGCCGTAGGCGGCAACTTTGACGGCAATCCGACTCCGGAGACGGTGTTCCCGCAGTCGATGTCTGTCGATTATGTGCGTGTGTATGAGCTGACCGGCCGTGAATACCGTGAGCCTGTACCTGTAACGATTGCGAAGGAGCCTTATCCGGAGGGCTCGCTTGCTCCAACCGAAGACGGCAACTTCATTCACAACAGCGGCTACACCGAGCAGAAGGAAGGGGATGCCGGCATGGGCATTCCGAATACGGCGCATTGGGTATTGTACAAGGAAGCAGGAGCTGCCGCAGCAGCGAGCCTTGAACCGGTCGGCGGTCAAAATTTCCTGAAGGTGGACATCAGCAGCGCCGGCGGAAATTCTTACTCCATCCAGCCGCAGGCTATTGTATCGCTGGCTAAAGGCAGATTCTACAAGCTCAGCTTCGATGCCAAAACGGATACGGAGCGGAGCATTAATGTCAGACTGACAGGCGGGGAGTCGCGCGGCTATCAGGCGTACTCGCCCGGACTCAAGGCCGAGCTGACCGGAACGATGACGCACTATGAAACGATGTTCCAGATGAAGGAGAATTCGGATATTGCAGCACGGGTTGAATTTAACCTGGGTACGAATACAGCTCCGGTATGGCTGGGTAATGCCCGCCTTACGGAGATCGGCAGTATCCCGTTCGAGCATGACAGTGCCAAAACGCCGCTGGGCAGCGGCAATCATCTGTACAACGGAACCTTTGATCTTGGAGGCGTTGACCGTCTTGGCTTCTGGCATACCGCCGCATCCGGCGGAGCGGAAGTAGGCAGCGCAGTGGACGGCAATGGGCATCTTCAGCTGCAGATTATAGGCAGCGGAGCTGAAGGAGCCGATGTACGGCTGTTGCAGAAAGGGATTTTCCTGGTGGACGGCCAGGATTACAAGCTGACTTTTGACGCCGAGGTATCTGCTGCACGAACTGCGGTAATTGAGCTGCTTGGCAAAGACGGCACGTTGTATGCATCCAAGGAAGTACAGCTGGCAGCAGGGGCGCAGAGCATCACCGCCGAATTCAAGGGACTGGCCGCCGGAGCTGCCGACCATGAAGGCCAGTTTGTCCTCCGGCTTGGCGCCGCAACAGGTACCATGCAGCTGGATAATTTCGTGCTGCTGCGGACCAGCACCTATTACGATCCGTCGCTTGTGTATTATCCGCTGGTGAACGGGGACTTCAGCTTCGGCTTCAGCAGCTGGGAACGCCTGCTGACCGAGCAGGGCGGACAGAGTGCGGCTGCGGTGACTGACGGGGCGGCCAAATTCAGTATAACCAATACCGGCAGCCAGAACTACTCAGTCATGCTGTTCCAGAACGGGCTGAAGGCATCGGCCGGAGCGGAATATGTGATTGAATTCGATGCCAAGTCTACTGTTCCCCGTAAGATCGGCATTAACGTAGAGAATGGATCGTATGCGGCCTCCTTCACTAAGCTCATTGAGGTAACGCCGGAAGGCGCCCATTACACATACGAGTTCCGGCAGGGCATAAAGGATACACTTTCGCTGAAATTCCTCCTGGGCAAGGTGGACGGCGTCAGTATTCCGGATGCGCATGATGTCATTATTGATAATGTGAAATTCCAGATCAAAGGCGCCCCGGCTAAGCCGCAGGAGCTGCTTGCTGACAGCAGCAATAACCGGACGGGACAGCCGGTCCAGCTACAGTTCACTGACAATGAAACCTGGCGGAGCAAGATTCAGGGGGTTAGAGTGAATGAAGCTGCACTCACCCCTGCGCAATACAGTATTGAGCCCGGCGTGATTACGATTAACGCCGCCGCTTTTCCAGCAGAAGGAAGCTATATCATTACGGTCGAAGCGGAAGGTTACGTCCCTGCGGCGGTAACGCAGGTCATTCTGGCGGGCGGCAGCAATCTGGTGGTGAACGGCTCGTTCACAAGCGGAACCGCCGGCTGGAATACGTGGTCTGGTGAAGGCGGAGCAGCAGTGTTAAGTGTAACGGATGGTGCGGCAAATATTGACATCGGCGCAGCCGGAAGCCAGCTCTGGGCTAACCAGTTATTCCAGGAAGGTATCCAGCTGCAGGCCGGTAAAACCTATGAGCTTAGCTTCAAAGCCAAATCGACGGTGCCGCGGCAGATAATTGTGGAATACAGCGGTACCTCCGCTGCCTCCCAGCAGGCAAAATTTGATATCACGGCCACCTGGGCGACTTACAGCGCGCAGTTTACCGTCGCTGACAACAGCCCGCTGAAGCTGAATTATCTGATTGGTGCCACAGCAGGGGCGGATACAACAGCCAATAGAACTGCGCACATCCTGTCACTGGACGATATCGTTATTAGCGAAGTGACCGGCAATACACCAGGCCAGCCGGTAAGCGGCACGCTGGATAACGGAACCTTTGATGCGGCGAAGGGGCTGGAAGGCTGGACGCAGTATTTTGACGGAACCGGCTCTGCCGGGGCTTTGAACGGGGAGCTGGCCGTTGGCCTTACCGGAACAGGCAATGCAAGCTATAGCGCGCAGGTAGACTATGCTGACCTGAAGCTGGAGCAGGGTAAAACCTACCGGCTGACCTTCCAGGCCCGCTCCGATATTGACCGCCTGATTGAAGTAGCGGCCGAACATAAGGGCGGTGATTATACGAAGTATCTGCCTGCGGAGAGTGTTGCCTTGACCGGTGAAATGAAGGAATTCAGCTATACCTTCACCATGAGCGGCGGAACGGACACCTTGGTGCATGTGGTTTTCCTGATGGGGCTGATTACGGGCAACAGCCAGGCTACGAACACGGCAATCAGCGCCGGCAACCGGATTGTAATGGATAATGTTGTGCTCGAAGAGGTGTTGTAACAAGAGGACGGAGCCGGACTGCGTTCAGGTTGGAATCAAAAAAGCACTAAAGGCCGCAGCCCTTGAAGGGACTGCGGCTCTTTGGCGTGCAGGCGGGAAGTAACAGGGTGCCAGTGTAATTTTTTCACTGAATGTAAGACATACTTTAATAAGCGTTTAGGTTTCTTTAGGAATCAGTTCAAAAATCTTGCCGGTTTCCAGCGCCTCAATCAGCTTCAGCAGCCAGCGGTAGTATTTGATGGCTTCCATAATCTTCTCTTCATCGTTTATCAAAAGACGCAGTATTTCGGCATTCTCCGCATATTCAGCCTGCATGTTCCTGATTTCGGTGAGTGATTTGGTTAAGGCGATCATATTGCCTTCAACCGCTTTTCTCCACTTGATCGAGAAATAATCGCTGAAGTTCTGATGCCAGTCGGGCACGACCTCGAACAGGTCCTTGCGCGTGCCTTTTCCCCATACTTTATCGATCATCTTCAGATCCAGCAGCGTGCGGACGCCTGTGCTCATGGATGTCTTGCTCATTCCCATGGTGTGGCTCAATTCGTCCAGCGTTACCGGGCCTTCGTTAAAGTACATATAACCATATAAATGTCCGATAGACAGCGTTATTCCGTATAAATCCATGTTTTTGCCGATAGAATCAATCACCCGCTCGCGGGCCTTGCTGATTCTGTTTATCTGCTCGGGCTCAAGCCCTTCTAAATCGTTCATGGTGTCCCTCCTGAGGATTAGGCTGATAGACTGCAAACCTCTCAAATGTATTGTAAACAAATCCTCTTCAATAAGTAAAGAATGTACCTGAAACGAAATATGGAGAAAAACAGAGTATTCTTTATGTAAAGTACGTAAAGTTAAAACTGTACACTAAATTTTTAGCGTATACGGGCTTTGCGTCCTATTTCACAACTCCGCTACACTTATTGAGGAGCAAGTGCCTGAATAACGAAAAGGGGAAAAGGAGGTCACCATGGCAATTATAGAGGTGAAACAACTAACCAAAGTATTCGGTAACGATGCAGGACGCGCCCTTCCATTATTGGAGCAGGGGTGGTCCAAAGAGAAGATTGCCCGTGAGGCCAAGCTGACCGTAGGGGTCAACAAAGCTGAATTCAGCATTAGTGAAGGTGAAATTTTTGTCATTATGGGCTTATCGGGGAGCGGCAAATCGACGCTTGTCCGGTTATTGAACCGTTTGATTGAGCCTACCGGCGGCCAGGTTTTATTTAAAGGCAAGGATGTAGTCCGGATGAGCTCTGAGGAGCTGCGGACGTTCCGGCGTAAAAATATCGGGATGGTATTCCAGAAGTTCGGCCTGTTTCCGCACCGCAGCGTGCTGGCCAATGCCGAATACGGACTTGAAGTACAGGGTGTAGACAAAAAAGAGCGCACCCGGCGTGCCATGGAGGCACTGGAGCTTGTCGGACTGAAGGGCTGGGAGAACCACCGCCCCGATCAGCTTAGCGGCGGTATGCAGCAGCGTGTGGGTCTGGCCAGAGGATTGGCCAATGATCCCGATATTCTGCTTATGGATGAAGCATTCAGTGCGCTTGACCCGCTGATCCGCAAGGATATGCAGCAGGAGCTGCTGGAGCTGCAGGCAAGAGTGAAGAAAACAATTGTGTTCATCACCCATGATCTGGACGAGGCGCTGCGTATCGGTGACCGGATAGCCCTGATGAAGGACGGTGTAATCGTACAGATCGGTACACCGGAGGAAATCCTGATTCAGCCGGCCAACAAGTATGTGGAGCGCTTCGTCGAGGACGTGGATTTGTCTAAGGTACTGACTGCGGCGCATGTAATGCGCCAGCCGGAAATGATCCGGCCGGAGCGCGGACCGCGTGTAGCCCTGCAGCTGATGCGGGACAGCGGCGTGTCCAGCCTGTATGTGGCAAATAATGAAATGAAGCTGCAGGGCGTTGTTACGGCAGACGATGCGGCTAGAGCGCTGAAGGAAAACCTCAGCATTCTGGAGGTTATGCAGCGGGAGATTCCCCGTGTGCGTCCGGAAACGCTGCTGAATGATCTGTTTGAGCTGATGTCGGCGACCCATCTGCCCGTTGCAGTGGTCGATGAGAACGACAGGCTGAAGGGGATCGTGATTAAAGGAGCCGTGCTGTCCGCACTTGCCGGCAATGCGGTTCCAGAAGGAGGTGCTTTGGTATGAACATACCCAAACTCCCTATAGGCCAGGGCATTGAATGGATTGAGGATTGGCTGATGACTTACTTCGGCCCGCTGTTCGACCTGATTCATGCGGTTATCGGCGGGATGGTGACCGGGATTGAAGCGGCGTTGACCTTTCTGCCGGCCATCGTACTGACCCTTATTATAGCTGCGCTTGCCTACTGGATCGGCAAATGGCGGATGGCACTGTTTGCGGTGGTCGGGCTGCTCCTGATCGACAACCTCGGCTTGTGGAACCCGTCGATGCAATCGCTGGCGCTGGTGCTGACTGCCTCGGTGCTGGCCGTACTGATCGGCGTGCCGGTCGGTGTGTTATGTGCCCAGAGCAAGACTATACAGAACATTGTTACGCCTGTGCTTGATTTCATGCAGACGATGCCGGCGTTTGTCTATCTGCTGCCGGCGGTATCCTTTTTCTCACTGGGCGTAGTGCCCGGGGTTATCGCTTCCATTATATTTGCGATTCCGCCGACGATCCGGCTGACCAATCTGGGTATCCGTCAGGTATCGGAGGAGCTGGTTGAGGCTGCGGATGCCTTCGGCTCCACATCGGGACAGAAGCTGTTCAAGCTTCAGCTGCCGATAGCGATGCCGACCATCATGGCCGGGATTAACCAGACGATTATGCTGTCGCTGTCCATGGTCGTTATCTCATCGATGATTGGCGCCCAGGGTGTAGGTGCATATGTCTACCGGGCCGTATCGCAGGCCAAGACCGGAGCAGGCTTTGAAGCCGGGATAGCGATTGTTATTATCGCCATTCTGCTTGACCGTCTGACCCAGAAGCTGTTCAAAACCAAGCAACAAAACTAATCAAACCATAGGAGTGTGAGTGATTAATGAAGAAGAAAAGCATAGGATTACTGTTGACTGTTCTGCTGGTGGTGGCTGCTTTAGCCGGATGTTCGTCCGGATCAGGCGGTAACAAGACGGTGAAGCTGGCTTATGTGGCCTGGGACTCAGAGATTGCAAGCACTTATGTTGTAAAAGAAGTCCTTGAATCGAAGCTCGGCATGTCTGTAGAAATGCTGCAGGTCGATGCCGGCCCGATGTGGGCTGGTATTGCTGACGGAAGTGCAGATGCGATGGTTGCCGCCTGGCTGCCAAGCACACATGCATCCTACCTGGAACAATACGGCAGCAAGCTTGAAGATCTGGGCCCCAACCTGGACGGAACCAAAACCGGACTTGCCGTTCCAACCTACATGGATATTAACTCTATCGAGGATCTGAAAAATGCGGAGCTGGCGGGAACGCTGCAGAACCGGATCGTCGGCATTGAGCCGGGAGCAGGCATTATGATGGCTACCGAGAAGGCGATTGAGGCATATGGCTTGAGTGATTATACACTGCTTGAAAGCTCGTCCGCAGCCATGGTTCAGGAGCTGGAAAAATCTTATCAGAATAATCAGCCTATTGTTGTGACCGGATGGACCCCGCACTGGATGTTTGCCAACATGGACCTGAAATATCTGGAAGACCCCCAGGCTGTATACGGCGGGGCTGAACAGATTCATACTATGGTGCGTACAGGGCTGAATGAGGATATGCCTGAGGTATATAGCTTCCTGGACCAGTTCAACTGGACTCCTGAGGATATGGAGCAGGTTATGGTTGATATTGCAGGCGGCCAGTCACCGGAGGACGCGGCAAAAAAATGGGTCGATGGGCATGAGGAGCAGGTCAATGCCTGGATCGCTTCTGCGCAGTAATAGCGGATAAGAAGCAGGAGAGACTTTTGCAGCAGTAAATAATGTGTGCTATGATGAAAAGAACATATGGCTACAAAACTGTAATTTTTCAGCCGATGATTGTTCTTTACATACAATTTCATACGTAATTATGATCTGTAATAAACACCCCGTAAGGGGTGTTTTTCTTGAACTCTGATAAATCTTTATGAATAATTAGCCGAGCTGATGCAGCAGTGCCGGGAAAGGAGACAGCTCCATGACAGAAATGATTAACGGCTGGATTGACTGGCTGCTGCAGAGTATGGGCTTAAGCGGGCCTTATATTTTGCTGGCGACAGTCCCGCTAACACTGCTGCAAAGCCTGTTCGGATTTTTTCCGCTTGCTATACTGATTGTACTTCATGTATCCGAGTTCAATATCATCGGAGGTATGCTGGTCAGCTGGATGGCCTGCAATCTGGGTTCGGTCCTCATCTATTTCCTGTTCCGCAGATATTTGTACGGCTGGTTTGACCGCAAATGGAGATCCAAGCTGAAGCGTTACGATAAGTGGCAGCGTTACCTGGACCGGTATGGGATCTGGACGCTGGTGCTGCTGCGTACAGTTCCTATTATGCCCAGCAATATTATTAATTTTATGGCCGCGGTTTCCCCGATTAAGGTGTCCGCTTATATCTGGGGGACGGTGCTCGGCAACCTGTCCTATATCTGGCTGTTCGGGACGATCGGCTCTTCACTGATCGTTCCGCGCGAGGAATGGAGAGGATTCCTGGGCTGGTATGCGGTATTTATCGCTGTTCTGCTGGCAGTTTTTGTACGCCGCCACTGGGGACATCTGCAGGAGGATAAGCGCAGCAGGATGCAGTAGGAAGCATCAGGCAAAGAAGGATTAAGGTTCACTGCTGGGACCCTGATGGTGTAAAAGAGAACATTATACGAGGCTTAGGAACGCTTTTCACAGTGACGGCACTGGGAGGGCGTTCTTCTTTTTTGTCCTATGCCTGAATACCCTATAGTAATTGGCGGCGGCTTGGCCGCAGCAATACCGGGAGGGGACAGAAAAGCATGGGCAGAATTCGGAAATGGGGAGGCCGGCGGGCAGCGCTGCCGGGTCTGCGCCGCCTGGGCCGTCTGCGGCTGCCGGGGATCAGCGGGGGAGGCCTGCCGCGGCCTGCCGGGCGGAGTGCGTCCTTTAAGGCAAAGCCCTCACGGGCCGGCATGGCACAGCCGGCGGGACGCAGTGCAGGCTTCAAGGCTAAGCCGGCACGGACGGGGCTGTGGTGGCCGGCGGGATGGAAAACGCGCAGCGGGCAGGGAAGCTTGTACGAGGAGCGTACTCCGTCCGGCTCGTGGATGCCGGGCAGTAGCCGGAGCACAGGAGTGTTGTCTGCAGCGCAGGGAAGTGCTGGCGGTTTCAAGGGCAGAGGAAGGCTGTTCGGCCGGAACAGCGGTAACGGAAGCGCAAGTCCGGCCCGTCCGCGCAGGCGGGGAAGCTTCTGGCTTATTCTTAGCCTGGTTCTGGCTATCGGAGTGCTGCAGGGTCTGCGGTATGTGGAGCAGCATCTGCGTCCGCCGATCATTCATCTGGCCCAGATCCGTGTTAAGCAGATTGCTACCGAATCCATTAATAAGGCTATAACCTCCCAGGTTGCGGATGGCGGAGATGCGGAGGCGCTGATCGACTGGAAAACAGACAATAACGGCAAAATTTCAGGCTTCATGCTCAACTACAGGGAGCATATGCGGATAACCTCGCAGGCGGCGGAGGTTATCCAGAGCACCCTGCAGGAGCTGCACAACCGGACAGAGCATATTCCGCTGGGCCAGGCGCTGGACAGCCCGCTGATCGCCTCCTTCGGGCCCGACGTGCCGATCAAGATTGAGCCGCAGGGGGCAGTCAAGGTAGAGCTCAATACCCGCCAGAAAAATGCGGGGATCAATATGATTCTTGTCGAGGTATACATTCATATCGTCACCGAGGTTGCGGTTGTTGTTCCTTTTGACATGGAGCCGCAGGTGGTTGATACGGAGATTCCGGTGTCTTACCTGATGGTGGTCGGCGATGTGCCGATGTATTATTATGACAATCAGGGCAACCCTGTCGGGGATAACGGCAGCAGTGCACCGGGCATCGCCATCCCGGCTCCGGGCCAGAGCACAGATAAGCACGGAGCAGCGGACAGCGGCGCAGGCGGGGGAGCAGGTAACAGCTCCGGCACAGGCAGCGGCGCCGGCAACAGCGGGAAGGAGATGCCGTCAGGCAACGCCGGGGCTCCGTCTTCGGGTCCGGATAATGCTGCCGGCGGGGGCAATGCAGCGGACAGCGGCGGCAATGCCGGAGGTGGAGCCGGGGAATAGCAGCGTGACAGCGGATCGGCCTGACGCAAGAGGAAATGGAATAAAATAGGGATAATGCCGAAGCCGGCTCATACACTATAGGTAGCAAAGTTTTTATCTGATGGAGTGTGAACCGGAATGTCTTATAATGCTGAGGCTAAAGCGGATGTGGTCAGTCCGGAACGGCTGGCTGGAAGATACAGTTACCTTGAGCGGGAAGGGCTGCTGCCGCTGCCGGCCAAGGATGGTGTGACGATTGTAGTAGAGCTTGCGCATAAGGAGTGGGCGGAAGAATGTCTGAAGCGGCTGCTGCTGTATTCCGGTCCTGCTGTCCGCCTGACAGGAGTGGTGATGAAGGAGGACTTTCCGCTGGAACCGCTGCTTAAGCAGTTCTCTGCAGAGACAGAGCTGTCCTTTCTTCCTTATGAGCGCGGAAATTACCGGACCAATGAGGCCTTGGCAGATGCCCGGACCTCTTTTGTCGTACTGGTGGAGGATCGGGTGATGGTCACCTCGGGGTGGCTTGGCGAACTGCTGTGGCCGGCTATTGATGATCCGGCAGTCTTCGTTACAGCGCCTTGCTCCGCAGCGGAGGAACAGGAAGGCAGGGCAGTGCTGCGTTTTGGCAATGATCTTGAACTGTCCGCTTATGTCAATCACCAGCTGAGCCGCCGCCGGGGAGAATGGCAGGAGGTCCAGGTGCTGAGCGGGCCCTGCCTGATCATTACCCGTGACATCCTGCAGCGGACCGGCGGGTTGGATGCCTCGCTCGGTGAGCGGCGGTACATCATTGCCGACTGGTGTCTGCGCGCCCGCCAGCTGGGTGCAAGGCTTGCGCTCAGCAGCGCGTCGTATGTACATGTCCTTCAGCCGCTGGAAGGCAACACCGGACAAACGGATGGCGGAGAACAGGCTGCATACGCTGAAGCGGGGCGGGCTTATTGTGCCAAATGGAGACTTCCGGATGAACGTCTGCGGGAAGCCGGGCTGCCGGTTCCCGGGGAGCTGTCTGCACTAGAACGGCAGCCGGCAATACCGCTGGGCAGAACAGCCGCAGCGCTGCCGCTTGTGACGGCAGTAGTGTATTTTGAAGACAAATGGCCGGCTGCGGCATCAATGCAGCGCCAGCCTTTGCTGCAGGCGCAGCAGAGCTACGGGAATATACGCTGGGTCAGTGTGCGGGACAGCTGGGCTGATACCTCGCCTGATTTTCCTGTCCATGAACAGGATACCGTTATCACGGTGCAGGGGGAGAAGCTGTGGCTGCGTGCACTTGAGAGCTTTTCCGCCATGTACCAAAGCGAAGTGACGGTCTACTTGTCCGCATCCGTTAGCTATGACAGTGAATATGTAACCCGGATTGTGAAGGCTCTGCAGCACAGCTCTGCCGCTTTGATCGTCAGCGCAGCGCCGGGACTTGCAGAATCTGAGCTGCCAAGCTACCCGGAACGGGGCGCAGCGGCAGTGCTGCCGCTTGAGCGTACTGCACACCGGGGAGGCATTATGCCGGGCCGGATTGTGAAAAGGGAGTCCTCCCGCCGCAGTCTTCTGCTCTGTCCGGGTCCGGAGCTGGCGGTAGGCTACATAGCAGGGGGACCTGCTTCGGGAGCCGGCGGCTCCGTGAATGATAATCTGCCTTCTGACGGAGAGGAGGGGACACGGACGTGAACTATATTATTTTCAGCGGGGTCTCCTGGGAAGCATACAGCTACAAAAGACTGCTGGACGTTTTGCCTGAGCGGGAGGATGTTGTTTTTGCAGGGAAAATGAGTTCCTCCGAGCAGGCGGAGAGCGGCATCCGTTCCCTGTCTCTGGAAGAAATCTATAGGCTCCCGGTAAAAGATTTCACGGTGCTGGTCTCCTCACCCTATTGGCTGCAGGATGTGCTGGCACTGTCGCCGGCCTTTGTGGTGGCTCTGCTGGAGCACTGTCCTGAAGGGGAAGACAGCAGCTTGTGGGATAAATACAGCGGAGTGCTGGCTGCACAAGCCGATCTGACGGCAACGGCCTCGGAGCGGCTGTATCTGGAGCAGCTGCTGAGCCGGAGCGGTGTTGTCTATCTCAGCGGGGACAGTCCGTTGTCCTACGGGATTATCCGCAGGGGAGAACGGCTGTATTTTCTGGCGGATTATGAGGCGGTCTGGAAAAGATCGCTTGAGGAGCTGTGGCATCCGCAGGATAAGGCTGCTGCCGTGGAGCCGTGGGCCGGAATTCAGCTCAGGCACCGGACTGAGTATTATCTGTCCATGTGTACGAAGCTGCCAAAGCAGCCTACGGTGCATTATCTGGCTGCGTCTTATCTGTATTTGCTCGGAGATGAGCGTGCGGCGCAGCTGCTGACCCGTTCCTTCGAGCTGATGCTGCTCCATGACTACACGGATTGCCTGCATTCGCATTACCGCTTTTTTTCAGCAATGGAAGCGAAGCGCGGCAATCTGGAGCTGGCTGTCCGCCAATATGAGATTACTGCGTTCACTGCAGAAGAACGGGCGGTATCGGAGCAGCTGCATCACTGGCTGGACAGCGGCCGGCGTGAACTGGTGCAGGCGGAGCTCTACCGGTTGAATGAGGACGGGGCTGCGGCCATACGTCTGCTGGAATTAGCGGCAGATCCGGAGGCCAGGTCCCTGCTGCTGCTTAATTATACGGATACTTTTCAATGGGAAAAAGCACTCCGGCTGCAGCAGGAGCCCGAAAGCACAGCCGGTGACCCGGCTTCAGCGGTGCTCCAGGGAAGCGGGGCGGCCATCTCCATCCTCCAGCAGATTCCGGTAATGGAAGGGACGTTATATCTGCTGTACGGAAAAAGGCACGCGGCGATCCGCAGTTTCCTGCGGGCGGCTGGGGCGGATCAGGGAGCCCGGGCGCTTTTTGCGGAAATGGCTGATCTGGAGGAGGCAGTCGGACGATTAAGGGGGAGAATAGCAGATGATGAGGTCTAGACCGCTGCGCAAAGCCTCCGGGAACCGGCTGACCGCAATGATGCAGGTTCGCAACGAGGCCGGGCGTTATCTGGAGCAGGTGCTGGAGGAGCTAAGCGATTTCGTGGATGAAATCGTCATTGTCGATGACGGCAGTACGGACGGCACGGCACGGCTGTGCCAATCTTTTGCCAAGGTAACGAAGCTGGTGACGCTGGAGAGTCCGCTGTTCAGCCGGGAATGGGAGCTGCGGCAGACGCTGTGGGAGCTCGCGGTATCCACCGGGCCCGACTGGCTGCTGTCCGTGGATGCTGACGAGTTCTATGAAGAAGCGGCAAAGCGGGAGATGCGCCGGCTGATCGATCAGGATGTCTACGACTGGGTAGGCTTCCGGCTGTACGATTTCTGGGGCGGCACCACCCATTACCGTGAAGATGAGCACTGGAATATCCACACGAAGCATACCCGTACGCTGGTCCGTTATTTGCCGGATTTTCATTATTTTACGCCGCGGATGGATCATCATGTGCCCCGGCTTCCGCTGTCTTATGCGGTGCTGCCCGGTTTTCTGGCTGAGCTGCGGGTGAAGCATTACGGCTGGGCGCTGTCCCCGGAAGAGCTGCGGGGTAAATACGAGCGCTACATGGATTTGGACCCCGAAGGCCGGTGGGGCAGCCTGGAGCAGTACCGCTCCATTCTGGATGAGCATCCGCGGCTGGTGGAGTGGCAGGGGAAAGATGTTTCCTACTAAAATAAGAATAAGGCTGCCGGGTACGCTGGATTGAGGCTATTGTCATAGAAATTGTACAGCTAGGGGTCGGCCGGCTCGCTCCCCATCCCGGAGACAGCTAAGTGAACCCGCGGGGAGCCTGCTGTAAACCCGTTCCGGCGGTGAAAGAGTTGTACCGCTCATAACGGTTCAGCAGGAGCCGTGTCCGGCTGCGTCACATGGTGGCCTCGCGGATGGCGGACCGCACCAGCAGCAGCCAGGGAATGCTGCCGGCGGGCATATGCCCCTTCTCTGTACAGGCTGCTGCCAGCTGCAGCCTGTAATAGGCAAGGCCGGTGAGCAGGGCCTTGCCTCCCGAGCAGCGCAGCGCTTGTTCAGCTGCGGAATCAAGCAGGGGCTGCCTGCCGCAGGAGCTGGCTACGGCTGCATACAGCAGCCACTCCGCCGGGCCGGCAGGCGTGTTGTACTGGTGCTCCTGTTCATCGTAGATGGAGCACCATTGCTCTTGCTCAGCGGCCGGTGCCTGCAGCAGGCCGCCGAGCAGCGGCTGCGGCAGGCGCGTCCACTGCAGCCGCGTGCCGGCGCTCCGGTATAAGCCCAGCAGGCTGCTCCAGGCACCTGCCTGGAGCAGCAGCTGCGCGGCATACGCGAGATCGGCGGCAGCCGGCCGGGACCCGGCGCCGGGTGCAAGGTCTGCCGTGCCGGGCTGAGGCGCAGCGGCGGCTGGTGCAGCGGCAACTGGTGTGGCGGAGGCAGTGGAGGCTGGCGCAGCGGCGGGTGAAGCGGTAGCTGGTGCGGCGGAGGCAGTAGAGGCTGACGCAGCGGCGGCGGGTGTGGCGGAGGCAGTGGAGGCTGGCGCAGCGGCGGCGGGCGCAGGCATGGCAGCGCCAAGTGGCGGCGCTGCCGCAGAGCCTCCCGGCAGGAGCTGCGCAACTGCCGGGAGTCCGGGCCGGCAGCCGGCCAGGCTGCCGAGCCAGTGCTGTGCCGCAGCGGTATCCCCGGTGCGGCAGGCCCAGGCCCAGAGATAGCCGTGTATAAACGGCTGCTCGGGCCCGGGCTCCGGCAGCAGCCGCTCCAGGCGGGCGGCGACTGCCGGGGGGGCTTCATGCTGCCGGAGCATATCCGGCAGCACCTGCAGCACGCGCCGCGCCGGAGCGGGCAGCTGTGCGGCGCTGCTGAGTGCGTGCAGCCAGCCGGCTGCACGGGCGTTCAGCGCCGCCGGCACAAGCAGGCGCAGCGTGCCCGGCGATAGAGCTGTGCCGGCTGCCAAGGTCAAGGCAGTGAGGCAGTCAACGTCGCCTGACAGCAAGCAGACCGGTACGAGCGCATCCCAGGCTGCTGACAGGTCAGGCATGAACCGGATTGCCTGCACGTAGTGTTCCTTTGCTTCTCCGAACAGATACAACTGCTCGCAGACCTGTCCGGCCAGCAGATTGGTGCGGCTGGTTCCGCTGCCGGAGGATGAGGGATACTTATGGGCGGCATCTCCGCTTCTAAGCGCTGCCAGCAGCTGGCGGTAAGCCTCCTGTACTTCACCTTCCTCCAGCAGAAGCCGGGCATACGATTCCAGCAGGTCAGTGAAGCCGGGAAACAGGGTTAGGCCTTCGGTATAAACCGCCCTGGCGGCTTGAAGCCGTCCGGCAGCCTGCAGGGCAAACGCTGTTTTGAGACAGATGTCTGCTGCATAACCACGGCCGGACGGAGCTTCGTGAAGCAGAGGGAACAGAATATCTGCGGCTTGCCCGTACCGGCCTTGCTGGTAATATTCGGTGCCAAGCGCGTAACGCAGAGCATAGCTCTGCGGATCAAGCTGTAAGGCAGCCCGGATGAGCTCCAGATTGCGGGAGGCTTTGTTCTTGAGCAGCAGCTCTTCATCCACATACCCGTAATGAAGTACTGGCAGATCCGCATAAGCAATCCGGCCGTCCGGCAGCGCCCAAATACTGCTGGCCGCCTCCTCATGAATGGTCCCGTGAAATTGTATGCCGGGATCATTCCTGAACAGCCGGCAGACATTGTCTGTGACGTATTCTTCGCCGGCAGCACTTCCCACATAATGAATAAAGGGCAGGAAATAGCCTTGAACTGAAGGGGTATTCAAAAGCCGCTCTAAAGCTTCCGGCTGCCAGCCGCCAGCGGCTTCATCCGCATCCAGCACCAGAATCCACGGGCAGGAGGCTTGGCGGAGAGTCAGATTGCGGGCTTTGGCAAAATCATGCTCCCACGCCACCCTGATAACCGTGGCACCGAAGCTGCGGGCAATCTCCACACTCCCGTCAGTGGAGCCGGTATCTGCAATGATGATTTCGGATACGAGCCCTCTCACAGAGGACAAGCATCTCCCGAGATGCTGTGCTTCGTTCTTAACAATCATGCAGAGGGAGATCGGCAGCATACTCATACTTTTCATACTCCTTTCTCTCCTCCATACCGGGGAAGAGGAAGGATGAGCCGTGCCCTGCCCGCAGCCGGACCGTAACCGGACGAAGCGGACAGAGAAGCCAGAGCACCGTCCGCCAGCAGCATCCAGGCACGGGCGGACCTGGATTCGGAGCCGGAGGGAGGAGGGTTGTAATCCGGTCCGGCAGCAGCAGGATGGCTTAACAGCGATACAATATCCGGATGCTTAAGCTGCTGGTCTGCCGGTGTACTGCCAACCTGCTCCAGCAGCTGTAGCAGGTTGGCTGCAGCTGCCCCTTGCAGCACCGCACCGCCGCTCCCCAGACTCTCGTCCTCCGGCAGCGCGCCGCCGCTATCCAGACTCTCACCCTCCGGCAGCGCACCGCCGCTCCCCAGGCTCTCACCCTCCGGCAGCGCGCCGCCGCTCCCCGGACTCTCGCTCTCCGGTATTACACCGCCGCTCCCCGGACTCTCGCTCTCCGGCATTACACCGCCGCTCCCCGGACTCTTGCTCTCCGGTAGCGCACCGCCGCTCCCCAGGCTCTCGCCCTCCACCTCACCGCCGCTTCTCACAACCTCTGCCGCAGCTGCAAAACAGCCCTCTGCCAGCAGCAGCCCGGCCAGCCGGGGCCGATCTGCCGCAAGAGGCGGCAGATGAGCCTCCAGCCAGCCGGCAAGCTCATGCCCGCGTCCTGCACATTTTATCGTTCGCACCAGACGCGCCAGCAGGGCGAACGGCTCCGGCTGGAGCTGGGCTGCCCTGGTATAGCAGATTATGGCCTCTTCAGTTTCTCCGGTTTCCTGGCACAGCTGTCCCAGTGCGGCATAGGTCAGATAAGTACCCATCCCGGATTCTGTATGGTAGCCGGGCGGTGATGTGCCGATGACTAGCGCTTGCCGCAAGGCCCCTCTGGCCGCCGCATAAGCTCCGGCCTGCAGCAGGAGAATCCCCCTGATATGGTGAAGGTCCGGATAATCGGGAAAAAGCGCGCAGCCGGTATTGCATGCATCCAGTGCGCCAGCCGGGTCCCCGGACATGATCCGGCAGCGGATTTCATATTTATACAGCAGGTGGGTGAAGCTGGTATCCGGCTCTGCCTCTGCCAGCGATAGCTGCAGATGCTGCAGCGCCTGGGTGTAATCACCAAGCCGCATATATTCGACTGCGATATTGAACTGGTGAAAAGCGTCCCGCGGGTTCAGCTTCAGCTGCTCCTTGAGCAGGCTGAGATTGCGGCTGATTTTATCCTTTCTGGCTACTACACCGTCAGCATAGCCGTAATGGTGAATGATCACCGTACTAAGGTGCATGGCTGCATCCGGAGCAGCTTCGACAATTGCAGCAGCAACCTGCTCATGAATCGTTCCCTTGAACCGGTATTGCGGGCGGCTGCGGAACATACGCAGAATCGGATTGACGGTAATGACCGGAGAGGCATGCTCAGTCCCTTTATGATTATGAATCCGTACAAAAAACGCTTCATACTCCACATGCTCTGCACACAGCAGCAGCTCCCCCTTGCTCTCCGCATCCAGCTCCTCATCGGCATCGAGCACGAGAATCCACGTCCCGCGCGCCTTCTCCAGACCGGCGTTACGTGCGGCTGCGAAGTCTCCGGTCCAGGGAAAAGAGATAACTGCAGCGCCAAAGCTGCGGGCAATTGCAATCGTGTCATCCGTAGAGCCCGTATCGACAATAATCAGCTCATCTGCAGCTCCGCGTACACTGGTAAGACACCGTGCCAGGTTGTCGGCTTCATTCTTTACGATCATGCAAAGAGAGATCAGCGGCTTTCGCTGCGGCTTACTCATGGCTGTACCCCCCCTTGACGTTTGTGCCTGCTCCACACCGTATGCCAGGGCGTACGGTTCAGCAGAAGGAGGGTGTTTTGGATCGCAGCGAGATCCTCCAGTATCGGACCATGCTCATAATCTCCGCCGAAGCCTGCCACGGCTTTGTTCAGATCCGCTGCGGCCAGCTGCAGATAACAGACTGCCAAGCCGGTACGTGCAGCATCCTCCTGTCCGTATTGCCCGAGCGCCTGCTGAAACCATCCGGCAGCCTCTTGATAGTGCCCTTTATCATAGAGCATCTCCCCGATATAAAAAGCAACCGGCTTCGCCGCCTGTTCATCACCTGCCAGCTCAATGAACCGTTCTCCAACTGTTAGCACACAGCCTGCCTTATACAGGGCTGCCGCCAGCTCCGCTTGATGCCGTACGGACAATCCTGCGAGCGAATCTGCCAACGGATAAAGCTCCAGCTGAACAGCCAGAGGAATCAGCTCCATTAAAAGCATGGATAGCGCAGTGTTATCGAGTGTGTCATCCGCATGCCCCTCAGCAGTCTCTTTCGCAGAGCCCCCCAGACTTCCGGCCAGCCTCTGATTAAGCTTATACCAGCTGCTGCGCTGCTCCTCCGGCATCCCGGCCAGCTGTTCTTCCAGCAGAGCAGAGCCTTGTGACCATATGCAAAGGGCTTCAAGCACACGCAGCTCCTGCAGCAATCCGGTGATTGTGATCTCTGTACCCAGCAGATTCCGGCCTTCCCGGATCAGAGACATTGCTGTATCCGGGTTACCCGTAATTATCCAGGCGCGGACCATTTGCAGTAACGTACCGTTCTCAGGCGGAAAAAGCCTATGAGGCAGTCCGCACACAGCCTCATAGGCATCTGCTGCGCAGAGTGCATTAACGATGGCTGCCCTTCCGGCAGGCTGATCCGCCGGGACAAGCTGCTGCAGCAAGGCTGCTATGCTGTGATCAGGCACGTCCAGAGACTGAAAAGAGTTGACGATACCCAGCAGCGCCGGTGCATATAACGGCAAAGATTGCAGCGAACGGTGGAACAGCCTTGCGGCCTCATCCGGTTTGCCGAGCTGACGGGAGATTTCACCCATACGGTGCAGCGGGCGGAAGGTGGTGATACCGTGCTCACTGACGTATTTTGTGTGATAATCAAGGTTTTCTGCAAGGGCAGCAGCGCGTTCATAGGACTGAAAAGCACGCTCCAGCAATCCCTGGCCTTCCAAGGACTGGCCCTGCAGGTAATGAAGATCCGGGTAATCGCTGTAACGCTCGAGCTCTTTGGCCAGCAGTGCATCTATAGAGCTCATTTTTGCGGCGGACAGATAGATTTTGCCTAGATCACGGATCATGGCCGGACGGTACGGGGCGGGCAGCGGTGCCCGGCTCAAGGTATGGCGCAGCAGCTCCTCCGCCTCCTGCACCTGGCCTTTCTGACAGCAGGCGACGGCCAGATTGTAGCTGTAAAAATCATTCTCCGGCTGCTCTGCGACTGCGTCGCGCAGCAGCTTTTCATTGCGTGCGGCTTTATTTTTGCGGGACATGATCTCCGGCAGATAGCCTGTATGAACCAGTTGAATGCTGCTGTGCCGGATCGCGGAAATGCCGTGTCTGCTGATAATGGCCTGGTCGATGCCCTCGTGGATTTTTCCGGAATACCAGTAGCCCTGTCCACCGCGGAATAGACGGATAGCTGTATGATACAGGCGCTCTTCTGTCTGGTGTCCCAGTATGTTTTCTATCGTGACAGTAAAAGCCTCGGCTGTTGTGCCCCGCAGGATCTGCCGGATTTTTGTGAGCGGAGTGTTCAATATCTCATCAGCATCCAGGACCAGAATCCAGCCGGTTGCGGCATGGCGGAGTCCGCTGTTGCGGGCTCTGGAGAAATCATCCTCCCAATTGTACTGCAGCACCCTGGCTCCGTATGCTTCCGCAACAGCTATTGAATCATCCTCCGAGCCTGTATCAACAACTATAATCTCATCGGCTCCGGCTACGCTTTTGAGGCAAGCGGGCAGAAGGCCGGCTTCATTTCGGATAATCAGATGAACTCCAATTGTGGGTTCGGTCATGAAATTTCCTCCTTGGCAGGTACATTATCTCCTGCAGCAATCAGCCGGCATTGGCCGGCATATGTAGCTGTAACTGCGCTAACGGGTCGCCAGCGGAAGAAAAGAGTACATGGAACTCCATGCACTCTTTGCCTCTACAGGATATGACGGACGACTTGTTTACGTTCCCTGGGCATCAAAAATGACATTAATAGTCGAAGCTGCCCCCGGTGTCGCTGATTGATACGAAAGACGGGTGTATTTCAGGAAGCGCGCCGGCACAATGACATCTACCGAACCGGCAGGAAGCGGATTATCTCCGGTTGTATCGACAAAGTAATTCGTTCCGTCCGCGCTGATCTCAACGCGTGTATTCACCGGATTGGCGCCGTTATTCAGGATGAAATAGGAGTAGGTGCCCAGTACACTTGTTGTATTCGCCGGCAGCGGAGTATAGGCATCAGCGGTCGGGATCGCCAGTGTTGCCTGCTCGATAAAGCTGCGCTGTGAGATCGAAGTTACGCTGCTTAGTGTACCGGCAGTAATGGTCGCGCCAAGCACGCTGGTGATTGTCCCGTTAAGCAGGTTGGTTAATGTACCGGCAGTAATAGTTGCGCCAAGCACGCTGGTGATTGTCCCGTTAAGCAGGTTGGTTAATGTACCGGCAGTAATGGTAGCGCCAAGCACGCTGGTAATCGTCCCGTTAAGCAGGTTAGTTAATGTACCGGCAGTGATCGTAGCGCCCAGCACACTGGTAATCGTCCCATCCAAGAGGTTCGTTACCGTACCAGCGGAGGATAATGTACCGGCAGTAATGGTCGCGCCAAGCACGCTGGTGATGGTCCCGTTAAGCAGGTTAGTTAATGTACCAGCCGTGATGGTAGCGCCAAGCACGCTGGTGATCGTCCCGTTGAGCAGGTTAGTTAATGTACCGGCCGTGATCGTAGCGCCCAGCACACTGGTAATCGTCCCATCCAAGAGGTTCGTTACCGTACCAGCAGAGGATAATGTACCAGCCGTGATAGTAGCGCCAAGCACGCTGGTGATCGTCCCGTTGAGCAGGTTGGTTAATGTACCGGCAGTGATTGTAGCGCCAAGCACGCTGGTAATCGTCCCATCCAAGAGGTTCGTTACCGTACCAGCAGAGGATAATGTACCAGCCGTAATGGTCGCGCCAAGCACGCTGGTAATCGTCCCATCCAAGAGGTTCGTTACCGTACCAGCAGAGGATAATGTACCAGCCGTGATGGTAGCGCCAAGCACGCTGGTGATCGTCCCGTTGAGCAGGTTGGTTAATGTACCGGCAGTGATTGTAGCCCCCAGCACGCTGGTAATCGTCCCATCCAAAAGGTTCGTTACCGTACCAGCGGAGGATAATGTACCGGCAGTGATCGTAGCGCCCAGCACACTGGTAATCGTCCCATCCAAGAGGTTCGTTACCGTACCAGCAGAGGATAATGTACCAGCCGTAATGGTCGCGCCAAGCACGCTGGTAATCGTCCCATCCAAAAGGTTCGTTACCGTACCAGCAGAGGATAATGTACCAGCCGTGATGGTAGCGCCAAGCACGCTGGTGATCGTCCCGTTGAGCAGGTTAGTTAATGTACCGGCAGTGATCGTAGCGCCAAGCACGCTGGTAATCGTCCCATCCAAGAGGTTCGTTACCGTACCGGCAGAGGATAATGTACCGGCCGTAATGGTCGCACCAAGTACGCTGGTGATCGTCCCGTTGAGCAGGTTAGTTAATGTACCGGCCGTAATCGTTGCACCGAGCACGCTGGTAATCGTCCCATCCAAGAGGTTCGTTACCGTACCAGCAGAGGATAATGTACCGGCAGTAATGGTAGCGCCAAGTACGCTGGTGATCGTCCCGTTCAGGATGTTGGTTACAGTCCCGGCGGAGGACAGTGTACCAGCCGTAATGGTAGCGCCAAGCACGCTGGTGATGGTGCCGCCCAGGATGACTGTAGTCAGGTTACCGCTGGAATCGGTTGTCAGCGGCAGGTCATTTAAGGTGGACGGGTCCCGGCCGAAAATGAGCGTGCGCAGATTATCCGGGTTGGATTGAAACGAACTGTAATTTGGCACAAGGTTCACCCTTTCTTGATTGAATAGAAAAATACAGAGCCTGCTCGGGCAAAAGACCCAAACCGTCGTCTGGGTCTCGAACACAATAAGTCTCTGCGCAATGCGGTTTACGGCACAGCAAAGCCTGTACGGCTGCAAATAAGCCATTCGAATGGTGTGATATTAATATATGGCATCGTCAGGGGAATGCTTGGGCAACAGAAGCAATAAATACGCAGATTTCCAAACAACCTGCGGCTGCCGGCGGCATAAAATGAAAGTATGCTAGAAAGAGAGGAGAGGCGAAAGAATGCCGAACGATGCTGTTTTTAACCAGAGCGGCCAGCCGTTATTTACGGAACAGGTCAATACCTATATTGCTCCGGCGATCGATTCCTCTCCGGAATCCGATGCGGCCATATCCGGCTTGCTGTTCGCCATTCCTTTTACTTCCACAGTAACAACAGCTGCACCGCTGGTAATTCAGCTGTTTAATCCCGTGGGCAGCGGGCGCACGGCCTATATATCACGCGTAACGGCAAGCTCGGCTACGGCTGCGGTAACGCTGTCGCTGCTGCGCAACGCAACAGTAACGGGCACAACGGGGACACCGGTTAATTTTAATTTTGGCAGCAGTGTAACCAGTGTGATGACGGCCCGAACCTCAACTGCTGCGCCTACCGGATCACCGGCCAATTTGGCCTCGCTGCTGCTGGCAGCAGGCCCGGTCCTTGTCGATTTCAACGGACGGATTGTCGTCCCGTCCGGCAGCTCCCTGACGGTCTCCATCACTATTGCCTCGGGAAGCACAGCTGCAACCGGCTCCATCAACTGGTGGGAATATTAAAGATGGAAGGGAGGTTTACCAGTGCCTAATCACTATGTGTTCAACGACAATGATCAGCCGCTTTTTGTGGAAATGACCAATACCTTCCGGTCGCCGGATATTACAGCTCCTCCTGAGCTGGGTGCAGCAGAAAGCGCAGTCCTGTATTCAGCCAATGCTTCCGCCAGCGCTACCGTTGTCCTCAGCCTGATCTCAGCCGTTATCTCCGTGCGGATTAACAATCCGGCTGGCAGCGGCAGAACAGTATTTATCTCCCGTATTACCGGCAGTATCGGAGGGTCCTCCCTGCTGTCTGCCATGTCCGGGACATTTACAATCATAAGAGGAGGGACGTTAAGCTCTCCGGCAGCTCTGCCGGCGGTTAATAATAATCTGGCCAGTTCAGCGGTCAGCAGCCAGACCGTACAGTCCTCCACTTCGGCAGTCAGCGGAGGAACGGTGCTGAACAGCTATCAGCTGGCGCCGGGCAGCTTCAGCCAATCCTTTACCGGCAGTATCGTATTGCCTCCCGGCAGCTCCCTGTGTGCCAACGTAACCTCCTCCAGCTCTGCGATCGGCTTGGTTATTACATCCGCACTGAGCCTGACATGGTGGGAGCGCTGATCCGATGCCCCAGCGTAAATTTATATCCTTCAGCCTTGACGATAAAAGCGTTGAGGCTTATTTTGCATGTATTGGATAAAATATAGTTAAGTGTGGTATATACTGTATATTTCCTTGAGAAAAGAGGTCAGATATGGACAGCTGTTTATTCATTCACGGATTTACCGGCGGCGAACATGAGATTTCCCCGTTGTCACAATATATGGAGCAGCATCACTACCGTTCCCGGACCTTTACGCTTGCAGGCCATGGCGGCGGCAGGCGGGAGCTCCGGCAGTCGGACAGGTTCGGCTGGCTGCAGAGTGCCGAGCATGAGCTGAACAAGCTGCTGGAGGAGCAGGAGGCGGTGCATCTGATTGGATTTTCTACCGGTGCACTGATTGCATCCCGCTTATCTGTGCAGTACCGGCAGGCTGTTAAGTCGCTTACCCTGCTGTCAGCGCCCGTCTTTCCGCTCAATCCGCTGGAGATTGTAAGAACACTGGGCAGTCCGGCCATGCTCAGAAATTACTTCAGCAAATTCGGCTCTACACCGCCCAAAGCCACCCGGCAATTCCAGCGCCTTGTCCGTGAGAGCTTTGACATTTATCCGCAGATTACAGCTCCAACCCTGATTGTTCAGGGAACAAGGGACCACCTCGTAAAGACCAAAAGCGCAGGATTTCTGGAGCGGACAATTCCATCCGGACAAAAGCAGGTGCTGATGGTGGAAAAAAGCGGTCATATGGTCTGCCATTGTGATGACCATGCACGGGTAATGAAGGAGATTCTGCATTTCATCAGACAGGCGGAAACTTTATGAGCCTGCAGCTAAAGAGAATTGACAACGTATACAGCAGATGGTAATTTCAAATTAGAGAAACCGGTTTCCCTGACTTGATTACTTATAATGAGCCACGTACAGCAACGGGATCACATCCGCTTGGGAACCGGGACGATTTTACCTAATGAGGAGACTGTAAAATATGCCGACACGCTGGTTCTTCCATCATACTGCCGATGACCCGTTAGCCTTTCCCGCCGGACAAGGGGCGCTGAAGCTGCGCCTGTTCGTACCCGCCGGCCTGCAGCTGTCCTGCACCGTTATCCATTCCGACCGTTATGATTCACCCGGAAGAGAGCAGCCGCTCGCGATGGAGCGGATTGGTTCAGCAGGAGCTTACGAGATTCATGAGGCGGTTATTCTGACCTCAACCGGAAGATGCCGTTATGTTTTCTACGCGTCCAATCCGGAGGGGGATTATGCATGGTACGGAGAGAGAGGAACGGCCGGGAACCGCGAGCAGGCAGGGGCTTTTCAATATGCCTATGTGCACCGGTCTGAAGCGCTGGAGGTGCCGGAATGGAGCAGCGGAGCTATTGTATACCAGATTTTTCCGAGCAGCTATAATCAGGGAACCCTGCAGGGAATTACGGATAGAATGCCGTACCTCCATGAGCTGGGCGTAACAGCCGTCTATATGACGCCGATATTTGAATCCCCGTCCGGGCATAAGTACAATACTTCCGATTATTACAAGATTGACCCCGGCTTCGGAACCGCTGAGGACTTGAAAAAGCTGGTGGATGAAGCTCACAGGTACGGTATCCGCGTTCTTTTGGATGCGGTGTTCAATCATTCCGGGGATACATTTTTTGCGTTCAGGGATGTGCTGGAGAAAGGGGAGGAGTCACCGTATAAGGACTGGTTTTTCATCCGCTCCTATCCGGTTAGCCAGCACCCTGAACCGGGCTATGAAACCTTTGCCAAAGCAGAAGTACATATGCCTAAGCTAAATATGAATAATCCAGAGACTGCAGACTACATGCTTGCCGTTGCCAGGCACTGGGTGCGTGAGGCGGGAATTGACGGCTGGCGGCTGGATGTGGCAAATGAGGTGAACCCCGGGTTCTGGACCCGGTTGCGCCGCGAGCTGAAGGCGGAGTTTCCCGAGCTGCTGCTGATCGGCGAAATTATGCATGCTTCAGGTCAGTGGCTGAGAGGCGACCAATTCGATGGCGGAATGAATTATGTACTGCGGGAGGCGGTGCTGGAGTTCTTTGCGCTGCAGTCGGCAGGACCCGCCCGTTTTATGGAACAGCTGCTGCATATAGAGGCACTGTACAACGATCAGGCCAATTCGGCCATGTTCCAGCTGCTGGGCAGTCATGATACCGAACGTTTTTTGACTTCCTGCAAGGAGAACGGGCGCGGCTGGGACAAGCAGGGAACTGCGCTGGCCCGGATGAAGCTGGCTGTATTTTTCCAGATGACCTATATCGGCATCCCGATGATCTACTATGGAGATGAGGTTGGCATGGAGGGAGCCACAGATCCGCATTGCCGCAAGCCGATGGTGTGGCAGGCTGAGGATCAGAATATAGAGCTGTATGAGTGGTACAGAAAGCTGATAGCCTTGAGAAAACAGTATATCATTCTGCAAAAGGGCGCATTCCGTCCCTGGTTTACCGATGAAACGCGCAGTGTTATAGGGTATATACGCCGCTGGGAACAGGATAAGATCGCTGTGCTGATTAACAATTCACCCAATACCTATCAGCTTGAGCTGAGCAGTGTCCGCACAGATAAAAAGGTGCTGACCGACCTGCTCAGCGGACTGACCATCCGCAATAGCGGGAAAATACTTGTAGAGCTAGAGCCGTTCGGCTGTATGCTGCTGTACTGACGGCTATCTGCTTTTCTTGTTCTTCCGGGCGCGGTACTCCTGATTCTCCCACTGCTTCAGCAGCGGATACGGGTCAAAGGCCCATTCCGTAATACCGCGGTCACGGTAGATACCGTAGTGCAGATGCGGCGGGAACTTGCCCTGGGTTCCAGGACTTCCGTAGCCGGAGCTGCCGACCCAGCCGACGATTTGACCCGGGGTTACAATATCCCCGCGGGCTACGGATTTATCGTATCCTGATAAATGGGCGTAATAATGGTAACGGTTTTCGATATCACGGATGCCGATCCGCCAGCCGCCGTAGCGGTTCCAGCCCTTAGTCTCGACAATCCCGAAGCAGGTGCTGCGTACAGGCATGCCGTGGGGTGCAAAAAGATCGGTTCCTTCATGAATACGCGCGCCTCCCCAGCTCCGGCCCGTGCCCCAGGTGCTGCGGTAGGCGTAGGAGTTGCCGATGGGCAGCGGAAAAGCGCTGCCGGACAGGTCAAGCCGTCCGAAATGCTCGTACAGCTTGGCGAACTGGCCAACACGCTGTGCAGCGCGGCCATTATGGTAATATTCCCAGACGCCGATGCTGAAATCACTGGCAGAGTTCCCGTATCTAAGCAGATGTCTGGCCATGCTGTAGAGCAGATCGGCATCGTTGGCCGGATCGGCCTTGCCGTCCCCGGAGCCGTCATAGCCGATGCCGCCGAAGAAGGAGATTGATTCCGGAGAAGTATCGCCCTGATCCGGGTTAAGCGGCCCGGCCCATACCGGGGCCTGAATGCTGATGCCGGTAATACGCGGGGAGTCCGGGGCTTCGCTACCGGACTTCTTTTTGGCGATGGTCCGCTCGTATTGATCAATGGCGGCGAAGCGGAACCAGGGAATCCCGGTTGCTGCGCTCATCTGTTCATATAATTCCTTCCGCGCAGCGAGCAGGTCTGCTTTATCCGCGGCAGAGTAGCCGGCGGACATCACTGCCGGGGCAGAGGCAGCTGTCTGGCCCGCACTGCACAGCATGAGGGCTGCGGTGAGGCACAGTACGGTTTTTCGGGTTGCTTTTCTTTTGCGCTGGGCCAGCATGATAACTACCTCCTATAAAAACCGGCTTAACAAAACTGCCGGATGCTTTTATTATAGATTGAGGCAAACGGCTTCATTTTATCCGCATCTGTCTAAAGGTACCAGTAAGCCGGGGCGGATTCTGTGCAGACAAATTTCACAAAAACAGGCAATCCCCCATTGCACATGCTATAATATGAGGCAACGGCTACGTTGAAACTTTTACAGTTGAAAGGCAGGCGACACGCGCTTGATCGTTATAGGTGGAAAAGGCTACGAGCTGATGCTCGATCATAAAGACGGCTGGAACCCGGAGGCATTCCGCGGGCGGTACAGCGAGGTGCTGGAGCGTTATGATTTTATTATTGGTGACTGGGGCTACAGCCAGCTGCGGCTGAAGGGCTTTTTCCGGGATAACCATCCCAAGGTGAACCGTGATACGGCGATTTCCGGCATGGTTGATTATATTAATGAATACTGCAACTTCGGCTGCGCGTATTTTGTGCTGCATAAATTGAAAGAAACGCCTAAAGAAGGGGAATACAAGGACATTCTGATCAAAGAGGTTTCTGAACCGGCAGCGGCTGATGAAACGAAGCCGGAGCAGACGGAACCTGCGGCACCTGTCAGAGTACACCGTGAAGCTCCCAACAGATCTGAAGGCCGCAACAAGGATGGGGGTCCGGGCAAGGAAAGGCCTGTCCGTGAGCATCAGAGCCGGAATCACCGGAACAAGGATGCTCAAGGCAAGAAGCACCACAAGGAATCCCAGAACAGACAGCACAACCAGAAACAGAGTCAGAACCAGAACCAGAACCAGAATAATAATAACCAGCCAAACAATCCTGCGAATTAATCTGACTGGAAATGTACAGTCAGACCAAAGAGCATCCCGGCAATCATTTATGATGGCTGCCGGGATGCTCTTTTTGTGTGACTGATATTATTTTACAGATAATTTCAGCTGATTGGCTGCAGCATTGTAGCTCCAGGTAAGTGCAGGGAATTTCTTCGCGAATGCACTGACATCAATCAGAGTCTCATCATTTTTGGATACGGCTTCTTTGGAGGCCAATGTGAACCCGAAGGCTTTGCCGGCACCATTCGTAAATACAGCCTTCTTATTCTTGGAGTCCCAAGTAATATCACATTCTACAAGTGCAGCCAGTACGCGGGCCGATGCATATACTTTGTTATCCTGCTTCAGCAGGCCGATATTTCCGGCAAAGGCATGGCCGTTGACGTCCAGGATATGATTGTCGCCCGCCAGCGTGATCGTAGTCAACCCGGCAATCCGCAGGGCGGCTACCAGCTGTGCCGTTTTGCCTTGAACCTCGATATCCGGAGCAAGCCCGACATGGTTGAAATCTTCTTTGTTCGGAGTCAGGTACTTCATCGTAGTCAGCTTCAGCATATCTCCGTTAGATACGGGAAGCAGGCTCTGAATCCGTGCTTTACCGTAAGAGCGGGTGCCGACAATGGTAGCCAGCTTGTTGTCACGCAAAGCACCGGTCAGCGCTTCGGAAGCACTTGCTGTATACTCATTAGTAAGAATGACGACCGGAACCCCGATCTTGCTGCCGTTTGTAATGGTTTCAGGCACCAGCCGGCCGTCCTGACCAGCAGTGTACATCATAATGCCGGAATCCATAAACATGGAAGCGATATTGTACGCAGAATCCATATAGCCGCCGGTATTGTCACGCAGGTCAAGAACCAGTGATTTCATGCCTGCTGCACGCATATTTCCGAGGACCTTGGCGAATTCCTCATCAGCAGTCTGGCTGAATCCTGTAATCGCGATATAGGCTGTATTACTGCCGATGATTTGGCCGGTCACGGATGCAGTGGTAATGGCATTGCGCGTTACAGCGATGGTTTTGCTGGCTCCGTTTCTGCTGATCAGCAGCGTAACCTTCGTTCCGGCGGCTCCGGCAAGCTCCTCGCCTGAGGTATCGCTGATCGCAACCCCGTTGATTTTGAGAATGGTATCACCGCGCTTCAGTCCTGCCTGTTCAGCTGGTGAGCCTGGCATAACCTCTTCGATATACAGCTCTTTGGAGGTATAGATATACATCAGCCTGATGCCGATGCCGACATATTCCAGATCTACCTGATGCTCGAATTCCGCAGCTTCCTCCTGATCAAAATAGACGCTGTAAGGGTCATCCAGTGTGTTGACCATCCCGTCAATAGCCCCGCGGATTAGTGCGTCCCGGTCAACCCCCTCAACATTATAGCTTTCCAGATACTTCATGATCTCGTTGATCAGATCGGTATTGGAGGTGGCTTGAGCAGTATCCGCTGCCAGGGCTGCCGGTGAGAACATAAGGGATAAAGCCAGACAGCCGCTTACAACAGCAGAGATCAATTTTGCCGGTTTCATATAAATAGATACACCCTTTGAATGGATTTGTAGTTGCAATACAACAACTAATGATTACGGGAGTTATTCAGGCTAGTCAAGATAATAAAAATCATCGATCATCCAAGTGCCGGTTTCTGTCTGATAGAAGATGAACAGCATAGGCTGCTCTACACTTTCCCCGGTTTCAGCATCCTTGAGGGTCGTTTCCGCATAGACAGCTGCCTCACCGTTGGCATAATAGAAGATATTGGAATTATTCAGGACATAGCTCAGGTCGTATTCGCTGAAGAATTCCTGCAGGGATGACCGGCTTTCCGCATCATAATCTTCACCGTAGGAGTACATCTGGGCGAGTGTTGCATCAACGTTCTTAGCAGTCATGGCCAGGAAGTATTTAGAAAGATTATCCTTAATAATGTCCGCCTGTCCCTGAGGAACCCCCGCACTCTTCATGCCCTGCTCTTTAGTCAGCAGCACGGTTCTGTCCTCATTGGTAATTTCGGAAATTTTCCATGTTCCGTTTACGCGCACAAGACTGTACAGATACTCGCTCCGCTCGTCTGGAAGATAATATCCGCCGGTCCGGATTTCCTTTTCAACAGTGTAAGCAGTTGCTTCGTTACCCTGAATGCTGAGAACCTTTAGCTCTTCAATGGTTGTCTTGATATCATAGTTCTGGAAAAAATTATTGAGCGAGCTGATCTGGTCACCGAAGCTGTCTGCATCATCAATAAGAGAGTAGTAGCTGATAGTCTTCTCCTCATTGTAGTACTGGACAGCCTGCCTGATCAGTGCCGTGATGGCCTGCTCATCAGTTGCTGCTGTGGAGGCTGCAGTGGTGATCTTCACGCTTCTGCCGGAAGCGTCCCAGACCGCTGTACCTCCGGTAGCTTCAGCTACAAAACGCAGCGGAATGTAAGTTGTCCCGTTGCTGGATACAGGGGCAACCGTGAGCTTTTTGACCGTACCGTTGACTGTAGCGAGCTTGCTGCCGATCTTCAGGGAAATGGTAAGGCTGGAGCTGGTGCCGGTCACTGTCCCGGTTGAAGCATCCCAGAGCACCTGCATGCCAAGCTTCTCAAAAACCACCCGGAAAGGCACAAGCACGGAGTTGTTATCCAGATAAGGCGTACCGGCGGGGAAGGTGAGATTAGTGCCATTTACATAGACAGAAATAGGCTTTTCGGCCGCAAAAGCAGGGACCGAAAGAGCGAGCGCCAGCAGGCTGGTCCCGATAATAGCTGAACATTTTTTCAACAAAATTTCTCCCCTTTATGAGTTAACAAACTCTATGTAAAATAGGTTCATTATACCATCCAATTTTTCTCTCTGTCTATCGGTTCATGTCAGTAATAATAGAAATGTTTGTAAAAATTCCTGCACATAAAAAAACCGGGACTGCTGTTGTTTCCCGGTTGAACTGCATCTTGCTGGAAATCGGATGCTCTAGATGAGAAAAGCTTCACGGACGCGGTTCCAGAAAGGGAAGGGCCGGTATCTGGCGAAGCTGATTTTTTTGTCTGACACCTGGCAGCGGACCGAGATCAGATCATCCACGGGGATGTTGATATGGTCGACTGTCAGCAGAAGGCGCTGCTCCTTGCGTGAATAAATATCGCAGTGATGGTGCTTGGGCAGCAGAAGCGGCGAGCCCATCGTGCGGAACACCCTGTTGTTGATGGAGGCTATCTCGGCGATCTGCATTGCATCAATCGTAGGGTGCATCATGGCGCCGCCAAGACTTTTGTTATATGCGGTGCTGCCTGACGGCGTAGAGACGCACAATCCGTCGCCGCGGAACATTTCAAAGTTGTTGTCATTAATATCCACCTGGATAACGACTGTCCCGTCAACGCCTTTGAGGGTAAATTCATTCAGCGCAATATGGGAGGTGCTTCCGGATTTCTTATGGATCTCCAGCTCAAGCAGCGGATAGCGCACAATACGCGACTTGTGGGGGGGCAGATCCGTAGTCCCGCACATGTGGTCAATCAGAGAAGGCAGCTCCTCTGCCTGCCAGTCGGCATAAAAGCCCAGATGCCCGGTGTGAACTCCGACAAAGGCAAGATTGGGAATCTGGTCAATGAAGGTATGAAAAGCATGCAGCATGGTTCCGTCCCCGCCAATCGAAATGACAATTTCCGGGGATTCCGCATCCAGTACCAGGCCCCGCTCCGCCGCCAGCTTGTGAAATTGCTCCGCAAGTTTGATGGACAATTCGTCTCCGCGGTCCAGAACATAATATCTCAAGATGTACAGGCTCCTTTGTATGTTTCAGTCATACAACGATCATAATCAATCTTGAACTGGAACACAATATAAGGGCCTGCAAAGAATCACAGCCGGCAGCGCATAATGGACAAAAGCTAAGCACAGCCCGGAAGCTCAAGACTGCCGCAGCCGCCGGGTAAGCTGCTTAAGCAGCCAGATCAGGAGCGACAGCAGGAGTGCTGCTCCCAGCAGTAAACCCAGCAGGGCCAGGCTGGCTGCAAAGGCTGAGCCCGTTGATGCGGTGAAGCCGGACGCTGCAGGCAGCGCGCTGAAGCCTGCTGACAAGCCTGAGCCGGCAACAGGCTTCCAGAGCAGCAGCAGCAGGATTGCCGACAGCAGGCCGTGCACCAGCCTTGCTGCCATAAAAGGCAGATAACGCAGGCCGGTTCCGTTCAGGATACTGGCCACCTGGGCATGCACGGACAGCCCTCCCCAGGAGAGAATAAAGGCCGCCGCTGCAGCCTTGAACTGCAGGGGGATGGCTGCTGCGGCTTCTCCAGCCGAACGGGCGCCGATGGTTACCTCAAAGAAGCCGCTGGCCAGTGCTGCTGACAGCTGCTGCGGAAAGCCGGCCAGAGACAGCACACAGCCAAGTACGCTGAATAATGCCGTCATAATGCCTGCACGGGTGAGCAGCTCCATCAGCACGTTGAAGAATACAACCAGCCCGCCCACGACGATAATAAGCTGCAGGGAGGACTGGATTGCGCTTTTGAGCAGCTCCCCGAAGCTCCGCCCGTCCCTGCGACGGGCCTCGGCCATGGAGCTGAGCGCCAGGCGGATCCGGCCTTCAGGCTGTGAAGGCGCAGCCTGGGGTATTGCTGCTTCCGACGGCTGCGGGTCAGTATACTTGTCCCCTCTTCCGTGAAAGGACATCAGCAGGCCCACAATCAGGCCTCCGCCATAATGCGCGAGTGCCAGCACCAGCCCAAGGGAGGCGTCGTGAAAAAAGCCGACGGATACAGCACCCAGCAGAAAAATCGGGTCTGAGGAGGTGGTAAATGCAACGAGGCGCTCCCCCTCTGCCCGGCTGACCAGCTGCTGCTCGCGCAGCTTGGCGGTGAGCTTGGCGCCGACAGGATACCCGGACACATAGCCCATTGCCGCCACAAAGCCGCCGCTGCCGGGTATATTGAACAGCGGACGCATCAGAGGATCAAGCAGCGCACCGAACAGATGAACCACACCGAAGCCCAGCAGCATTTCAGAAATAACAAAGAAGGGAAACAGCGAGGGAAAGAGCACGTCCCACCAGATCGCCAGCCCGCGCAGGGCTGCAGCAAGTGTGCTGGCCGGGTACACCAGCATCAGTACCATGCAGCAGGCCAGAAGAAGGCCCAGCAGCGGACTGCCAAGCTTTTTCAGAGTCATCAGCAACGCCTCCCGGTCTATGTTTAGATGTATGCCGGAAGCAGGACAAACAGCACAAAAAAAACAGGAAAGCGGTTGCAAAAATCTGTGTTTTTCAGGCTCTGTTATGGTATTATAAAAAAGAATACACGCACAGCTTTATAATATTTATAATCAGGGATGGAGTGATGGTGATGAGTGTAGTTGCCGGGGTTCTGGTTTGTGCTTTTGTATATGTAATCCGGGTCTCGCTCGTCCCTCCAGGTGATGAGGAGTTCAGGACCTACTAAATAATTTACAGGGCGCTAAACTTAGTTTAGCGCTCTTTTTTTGTTATAATAGAAGGGCCGTACATTAATAAGGAAGAAAGCTGGTAACCTCCATGAATCCAAACCAAAGCCTGTATGACAATCTGGGAGGCGCTGAGGGGCTTCACCGGCTGGTGGAAGTGTTCTATTCCAAGGTGCAGCTTCATCCGCAGCTGAGCCCGTTGTTCCCTGAAGATATTACTCCTGTTCTGGAGAAGCAGTATCAATTTCTCAGCCAGTTTTTTGGTGGTCCCGCGCTTTTTTCGCAGGAGCATGGGCATCCGATGATGCGGGCCAGGCATATGCACATTCCGATTTCGCCGGAGCGTGCGGAGGAATGGCTGGACTGCATGAAACAAGCATTGGAAGAGACGGGGGTCGCTGAGCCGCTCCGGTCCGTTGTACTGAGCAGGCTATCCGGTCCTGCGCACCATTTTGTCAATATGCCCCAGGAATAAAGAGCCGATGATGGTGAAAGGATGAGGGCATTTGTCAGATTTGATCCCTTTGTATTCGATAAAAGTTATTTGCATTAATTGTGAACATGAGTTTTCCACATCACGGGTTCGTCCCAGCCTGAAACGGGCCATACGCCGTGACGCAGATTTCTGCTCCTATTATAAAGATGAGAATCCGGATTATTATGTGGTCCGCGTCTGCCCGAACTGCGGTTTCGCCTCTACCGAGAATTCGGCTGACAAGCTGGCCGACTGGCAGCGTAAGGTATTTAATGAGCAGGTTGGAAGCCGGTGGAAGTCCCGTGATTTCGGCGGCAAACGCAGCTGGGACACCGCTCTGGAAACGTACAAGCTTGCGCTGATCTGTGCGCAGTGCATTAAGGATAAGCCGCGGATTATCGCCAGTAATCTGCACCATATCGCCTGGCTGCACCGTTACAAGGGTGAGACGGAGCAGGAGCAGCGGTTCCTGCGCTATTCACTGGATGAATATGTCCGGGTATTTGAAAGTGACGGGATCGGCGGCAGCGATGCCCGCCTGATGTTTCTGATCGGCGAGCTGCACCGCCGGGTGGGAGAGTACGCGAATGCGGTCAGGTGGTTCTCCCGGCTGATTAATGATCAGAGGATTATGGATGCCGTGATGATCCGGGCAGCCCGTGAGCAGTGGACACTGCTGCGTGAGCAGATGCGCGGTGAAGATACAGATCCGGACGGTGTACCCTCAGATTATAGCCTGTAGCGCTTGTTAGCAGCCGAGTATACAACAAAAAAAGCGCAGACAAGGGGAGCTCCCTTATGTGCGCTTTATATGTCTGCTCAGCGGACAGCACGGTCAAACAGCAGATAATCGGCGTCATTATCGATAACTGTCGGACTTGTGCTGCAGCAGGGAAATACCAGCAGCCTTTTTTTGCCGTCGCGGATGAGCTGCAGCTCCTTCGGCTTCAGCGGCAACAGGACGTTCTCTTTGGAGCAGAACGGACAATTCTGTACATACAGGTCACCGTAGATGATGTCATAAGGCCAGGTATGGCTGAACGGAATCATTGGTTTTCCTTCTCAGGCGGAGCTTCTGTTCCGGCGTCTGTACTCTGCTTCTTCGACAGCTCGGCAATTTTCTGCAGCAAAATATGTTGAGGCATATGCATCAGGTGTTCCAGGGGAACGCCTAGCTGTTTGGATAGGGTAATGGCCGTTTCCGGCGAAATCTGCAGCGGCTTCATGTTGCAGCCCTCCTTATGGATTGTGGTTATTTAATGTGCGGGAGCATTGCTGCAAGCGCACTTTTCGTATTCACTGTACCATGGCGCACAGCCAAATAACAAGAAAACTAAATATGAGCAAAGGAATGGTGGACAGCTATGAAACAACCTATCTCATTGACCTGGAATTTAGATTCGATTTTCCCCGGAGGGTCCTCCTCCTCTGCGTTCGGGGAGTTTTTGAATAAGCTTGAAGAGGATATTGCCGTCCTGCGGGAAAAGGTTAACAGTGCTGCTTTTCCGGTCAGCGCATACGATACAACTGCACTTGATGATGTAATCGGGCTGCTGCAGAGCTGCTTGAGCCGCCTGACACAGGCTTCGGAGTTTGCCGGATGTCTTGGTGCACAGAATCAGCAGGACAAAGGAGCTGTACGCCTCTCAGCCAAAGTAACCGGACTGCGTGCCGGATTTGAAGGCGTCAGCTCACAGTTTGACAACTTACTGCGCCAGACCTCAGATGAGGTATGGGCACAGTGGATGGCCCGTCCTGAAATCGCACCGCTCTCCTTTGTCCTGAGTGAACGCCGGGACCAGGCCCGCGAGAAGATGAGCCCTGAGCTGGAAAGCCTTGCCCTGGAGCTGGCTGTTGACGGATACCACGGCTGGAGTGAGCACTACGAGACTATTGTAGGCAAAGTGGAAATTCCTTTTGAAGATGAAGAAGGAGTCAAGCTGCTGTCTGTCGGTCAAGCCTTCAACAAGCTGAGCGATGATGATGCGGGTGTCCGTGAAACCATGTTCCGCAAGTGGGAAGAAGCCTGGACAGCGGCGGAGGATTACAGCGCGGATACCCTTAATCATCTGGCAGGGTTCCGTCTTAAGCTGTACAAGGGACGCGGCTGGGATGATGTGCTTAAGGAGCCGCTGGCCATCAACCGCATGTCGCAGGCAACCCTGGATATGATGTGGAAAGTCATTACAGAAAGTAAGCCGGCGCTTGTCTCTTACCTGCAGCGTAAAGCCAAGGTTCTCGGCAAGGATTCACTGTCCTGGGTTGATGTCGAAGCTCCGGTCGGCAAATCCTCCGGCAAAATTCCTTACGAAACCGCAGCAAAAGACATTGTGACGCAATTCCGCAAATTCAGTCCTAAGCTGGCGGATTTTGCCGAGCATGCTTTCGACAATGACTGGATTGAGGTCGAAGACCGTCCGGCCAAGCGTCCGGGCGGATTCTGCGTATCGTTTCCGGAGAGCAAGGAGTCGCGTATCTTTATGACCTATAGCGGGACGCCTGTGAATGTATCGACACTGGCACATGAGCTGGGCCATGCCTATCACTCCTTCCTGCTCGATGACCAGCCTTTCTTCAACCAGAACTATGCTATGAACGTAGCCGAGACAGCCTCGACCTTCGCTGAGGTCATCGTTGCCGATGCCCAGGTAAAAGCGTCTGCCGATGCCGATGAGAAGCTGGCTCTGCTTGAAGCAAAAATTCAGAACAGCGTAGCCTTCTTTATGAATATACATGCCCGTTTCCTGTTCGAGACCCGCTTCTATGAGAAGCGCAAGGACGGTCTCGTTAATGCCGATGAGTTATCGGCACTGATGGAGGAAGCGCAGAAAGAGGCTTTCTGCGGCGTGCTGTCGGAATATCACCCGCATTTCTGGGCTTCCAAGCTGCATTTCTATATTTCTGATGTTCCGTTTTATAATTTCCCTTACACTGTAGGTTATATGTTTAGTACTGGGCTGTACCGGCTGGCCCTGCAGGAAGGACCGTCCTTTGCAGATAAATATGACAGCCTGCTGCGTGATACCGGCATCATGACACTGGAAGAGCTGGTGATGAGACATCTTGGAGTCGATCTCACAAAGCCTGATTTCTGGCAGGGTGCAGTAGAGCTGATTGCCCAGGACATTAACGAATTCCTGCAGATGACTGAGCAATACGCGTAAATGTTTGTCAAAAATAGGACAAATCATATTATTGCAGGATAAAGTGGATATCTAAGTTACGTGTGAATGCGCAAAAGCCCCTGTTTAGGGGCTTTTTTTATATGGTATATTGTCGAATGAGGTCGTATTTGATGAAATTTTTCAAAATTAATGCTGTGAACTGCGCATACATAGGGATATTCACCCAATTATGTTGAATATTGTTGAAGCGCCGAAAACTGTGTCCTATAATGTGCCTAAAGCCTTATATAAGGCCTGGTAGGTAACAGTTTTAAGGACGTTATTTCATAATTAACAAATCAACAGAGCCAGGATTTAAGTTTATGCAGTGTGTTTTGTCGAACCATATCGGAAGGGTCCGATGAAGCAAGTTTTGCCGAAGAATATGCAAAGAAGCTATGCTAACAAAACTAAGCATATGCTTACGAAGCGAGTTTTGCCGAAAAATATGCAAAGAAGCTATGCTAACAAAACTTTTAGGAGGAACAATATGCTACGCACGGAACAGCTATCGCTGGCAAGGCAGGTGGATTTAGTGTTTAAGGAGCTGCAGGAGGAATTGTCCGGGTTAAGCTCCGGTACGGTATTCATACAGATCAGAAATAATGCCATCGGCAAGTTCGGTATCCGCCATAATCCTTTGTCCGGACGCAGCGGTGCCTTTAGTGAAGCGGAAGAGGAGGGTTTGACTTCTGCACAGCAGTCTTCATTCCGGCTTATGGCACTGGAGAGTCTGAAGTATAAGCGCCGCTGGACGCATGGTGAGATCAGCTATGAATTTGCCGTCCGTAAAGGGATGGTAATGGTTGATGCCATCCTGGAGTCTAACTACAACATGGCGAACCTGATGATCCGTGCTCCGCGCGGGCCGCATTCCGGCGACCTCTCAGACCAGTATCTCGGCTGAACCATACATAGCTCCTGATATAAGTAAAAAGCCTGCCCGCGCTTCGGCATGAAGCGCAGGCAGGCTGTAAAGCTAGTCCGTCAAGAAATGAATCCTGCCGGATAAATCGGCTGAAAAGATGATGTTACGAACGACCGGACAGTTGTTGCTCTGCCAGTTGTACCAGACGTTTGGTGATGTAACCTCCCAAAGAACCGGTTTCGCGGGAAGTGTAGTTACCGTAGTAACCATCTTGAGGAATCGTTACACCAAGCTCTTGTGCTGCTTCATATTTCAACTGCTGCAGCGCTGCATTCGCTTGTGGAACGACCAGGTTATTAGAACGGCTTCCACGACCTTGTTGACCTGCTTGACCCATGTTTGTCACCTCCTTCGTCCGTTGTGAAGATAGTATGGGCGCGAGGAGGGGAATTCATGCACGGATTCAGAAGTTTTTAAGGCTGGGAATTATATGAAATTTAGAGCTTGGGATAGATGATTTCGAGTGTGCTCGGCAGAGACAGGCTATCACCGGGATTAAGTGTAATGATTCCTGTAAAGTCTGCATCCCGGTTAAGGTTGGGGGCATCAGGCAGCCAGGTATACGGTTCAGCGCACAGGTACTGGTCAGTCAGCCCCTTGGTGTAGATTACCCAGTGGCGGAAACGGCTCCTGTCTGCTGTATAACGGATGCCGTATCCGTCTTCACGCATCAGCAGGGCTTCGGAAGGCTGATAGCCGCCGGTTCTTAGCACGGTGTCCAGATCCTTGCCTGCAAGGTCCATTCCATGATGCAGGGAGTCCAGCTCACCCAGGGGAGACAGATTGCCGCTTGTTAGCAGCTCGTCATTCAATTCATAGATGGCCTCAGCGGGCAGGGTCAGCTTCCAGCGCTGGGGTTCACCGTCAATCATGAACCAGGTGTGGTAGCCGATCCCGAAAGGAATCGTTGTATCTCCCAGATGGGTTACCTTCAGTGTCTGCTGCAGCCTGGCATCCTGCAGCCTGAACGTCATCTCCATACGCAGCGGTACAGGGAACTGGGCCATCCAGCCGGGATCATCTGCAGTATTGAATTCTGTTGTAACGGCACACCCGTCCTCATCTTCTTCGATGTCACTCACGCACCAGGACTGGGTCCTGTGCAGGCCGTGGATATGGTGATCTCCTGCTGAGTTCTGCTCGAACTGATAGCTGGCGCCTCCGAACCTGAATTGCCCCTTGCGTATGCGCCCGGGAGGGACTAACAGCGGGATGCCGAAATGGTACGGCTTCTGCATGTAATAAGCCAAGTCGCTTTCATCAGGCGTGCGCAGGATTTGCCGCTCTTCCTTGCGGTCCCATAAGGAAATAACGTTATTTCCCAGCCGCGGCAAAAGCGTGACTTCCAGTTCACGGCTATGCAGAATATAGGTATCATAACCGCCCCACTGCCCTTTGGTCACCTGTTTCATAAGAGATATGCTCCTTTAACTTAACTTGATGGCATAGAACATGGATATCTTTATCATAACAGATTTATTCAGCAGTGGATAAGTCATTTGACAACATCACGGTCTCGCTCTATGATGAATGCATTAAGAAATGATTACAATGTGATGACAGGGACAAGTAAGCAGAAAGTGCGCCTTCAGAAAGCCGGTGGTTGATGCGAACCGGCAGGACACTCCTGACTGAATGGACCCTTGAGCGCCGCGTTTGAACAGGCTGCAGGCCCCAGTAGACCGGACGGCTCTTCCCCGTTAACGGAAGCTAAGGCTTGTTTTGTGTATTGTTCCCGCGGAACATCACAAACGGCGAATAAGGGTGGCACCACGGTCTCACGTCCCTTGCGGATGTGGGGCCTTTTTGCGTTCTGTTCACATTGAATTACATTCAGGAGGTAGAAAATCATGGCTAAAAAAGTATTGTCGGGCATTCAGCCCAGCGGCTCACTGACACTTGGCAACTATATCGGCGCGATCAAAAATTTCGTAAAGCTGCAGCAGGAGCATGAATGCTTCTTCATGGTGGTGGATCTGCATGCCATTACAGTTGCCCAGGACCCTGCAGCGCTGCGCGAGAATTCGGAATCCGTAGCAGCCCTTTATCTGGCAGCAGGCATTGATCCGAAGATATCCAATGTTTATATGCAATCACACGTTCCGCAGCATGCAGAGCTGGGCTGGATTGTAACCACACTTACTGCAATGGGTGAGTTGGAGCGGATGACGCAGTTTAAGGATAAATCCTCTGGTAAAGATTCAGTCGGCGCCGGCCTGTTCGTATATCCGTCGCTGATGGCGGCTGATATCCTGGTCTACAATGCTGATCTTGTACCGGTTGGAGAAGACCAGAAGCAGCATCTGGAGCTGACCCGTGACCTGGCGGGACGGTTCAATCACCGGTTCGGCGATTTCTTTACCGTTCCTGAACCTTACATCCCTGAAGTCGGCGCGCGGATCATGTCACTTGATGATGCAAGTAAAAAAATGAGTAAAAGCAATCCTAATGCAGGCAGCTACATCGCACTGCTGGACCCGCCGGATGTTATCCGCAAAAAAATCAGCCGCGCGACCACCGATTCGGGGCGTGAGGTAGTGTATGATCCGGCGAATAAGCCGGAAATCAGCAATCTGATGAGTATCTATGCGGAGTGCTCCGGCATGAGCCTGCAGCAGATTGCCGACCAGTATGAAGGACAAATGTACGGGGGCTTCAAAAAAAATCTGGGTGAGGTGCTGGTGGCTGCACTGGAGCCGCTGCAGCAGCGGTATCAGGAGATCCGCAGCTCGGGCACGCTGAGCGATATTCTGGCCGAAGGTGCAGAGCGCGCCCGGAATGTAGCCTCCCAGACATTAGCGGGTGTGAAGGAGCGGATGGGCTTCCTGCCTTACCGTTAAGAAGAACGCTGTGCCCGGGCCTCTGCTTTGCGTCTGAGTCTGGCTTTCAGGATAAACCCCCAGCCAATATTAAGGATGCATAGCAGGCCCAGCAGCAGTGCCAGCCAGAGGTTATAGCTGATACTGATTGAAGCGGCTGTCAGAATCAGTATTGAAGAAGTTGCGAACCACAAAGACAGACCTTTACCCATACAATCCAGCCTTCCTTTCTATAGAGCAAATAAATTTATCCTGCCGGGCTTATGCCCTGCAGGATTATTTTGCGTGCAGAAGCAGGGAATATCTGCAAAAACGAAGAATTGCTACTGAAAACGCTTTATGGAGATTGTGCCCTATGCTGCCGCAGGCGTCAAGAGGGGGATATTTGGAGCTGAAGCCAAACAGGCAGAGCGGCTGCTCTCCGGTTGCGGGAGAATGCCGTCCTGCCTGCTTGTGTGAATAAAGTGTGCGGTTAAAGCTTCATGGAGCCGGGGTCAATGGCAAACCGCTCATCCAGCTTTTCGCTGCTGAGCCAGCCTACATAAGTGTTAAGCACATGATATTCATTGTCCATAGCCAGTACGGCTACGAAAGGGAATTGCTTGCGGTGTAAATAACGCACATCCCCCCAGCGTACAATATAACCGGAGGGGAGTTCCTCAACCTCGGCCACAGCATAGGAGGTAAAGTACAGGAAGGCCTGGACATCCGGATGTGTCTTGGATTGCTCTACTGCCGGGTGGGTGGAGCATACAGCATGCTTGAACCATTCCAGTCGGCTTCCGCCCAGCACACCGACATTGTAGCTGCCGTCTGTCTTGGCTTTAACCACATTCCAGCGCGTTGGCGAGATCGAAGGGATGACAATATAGCGGTCACCGGGATCATGGTGTACGTCCTTGTTTTTAATATTGTGTGTAATCCTGGCATGCACCACCGTCCGCCAGACGTAATAAGCGGCAACGCAGATATACAGGGTGGTGAACAGCGGAGCCGGAGGCACAATACCGCTGATCCAGAGAATGACCGCAGCCGCGTGGCTTCCGAAGATAAACGGATCAAAGATATGGATGATATTCCAGGCGATCCATTTCTCGGTGAACGGGCGGGCGGCTTGGGTCCCGTAGGTATTGAACAGGTCCGAGAATACATGGACGGCAACGCCGATAAAACTCCAGAGCGCGATATGACTTAGTGCCTGCAGATCCGTAAAGCCGAATAACGGGCCGATTACGATCGTAATCAGTGCCGGCCATAACAGCAGGAAGGGCAGGGAATGCGTAATCCCCCGGTGGTTACGGATATACACGGCGTTATTTTTAAGGCGCAGCGCGGTGTCGGCATCTGGAGCTTGAGAAGCCAGTACAGTGGCGATCATGACGGCTCCGGCCAGGGATGGCTGTGAGGCCACGACAGGGTCAACGAAGGAAAGTCCTGCGAGTCCCAGGCCCATTACAAAATGTGTTGCTGTATCCATTGGTCAGATCTCCTTTGCACGGAAGTTCTCTATTAATAACTACCCAATTTCAGGCTGACTTATTTAGGGGGCGGAGAAATAAATAAAGTCACGTAATTGTCGAAATGATGAACATCTTGGTCAATGATTGTCAAAGTCTTTTGCGGTTTGATATGATAAAGTTAACAGCGAAACGAGTATTTTTCTTAATTGAGAATGTATTTAGGAGTCAATGCTCCGACCGAACGCTTAGAAGTCCCTTATGAAGGAGGAACACCAAACGTGGACAATCAATTGAGATATCAGGCTTCTTCCGATTCCGCGGCAGCTAAGGCCAAAGCACCCCGGGAGGGTGCAGGCTGGCGTGATTTCATTACAGTAACAAAGCCGGGCATTATCCGCTCCAACCTGATCGCTGCCTTTGCCGGATATTGGGTGGCATCCGGCTGGGATGTGCAGTACGGCAGATTAATTCTGACACTGCTGGGAACGATGCTGGTTATGGCTTCTGCCTGCGTGTTCAACAACTATTTTGACCGTGACCTTGATATGAAAATGGAGCGGACACGCGAACGCGGTCTGCCGACCGGCAGGCTGAAGCCGGGTGTTGTGCTGATGTATGCTATCGGGCTTGGCATTGCCGGTCTGGCTGTACTGTTCGCATTCTGCGGCGTGCTTGCCGGGATATTCGGTATTGTCGGTGTGTTCGTGTATGTTGTAGTCTACACCCTCTGGCTGAAAAGAACATCAACCTGGAGCACCTCAGTGGGCGCGATCTCCGGCGCTATGCCTCCGGTCATCGGTTATGTCGCTGTTACCGGTAAGGTTGATCTGGGTGCCTGGCTGCTGTTCGCGATGCTCTTCCTGTGGCAGCCGCCCCATTTCTGGGCCCTCGGCATCCGCCGCAAAGAGGAATACAGGGCTGCGGGCTTTCCGCTGCTGCCTGTAGTCAAGGGAGTACGGCGGACTAAGTTCCAGATGATTCCTTACGTCGCACTGCTGCTGCCTGTACCTATACTGATGTATGCATATGACTATGCAGGGATTTTTTATCTCGTTATCTCGCTCGGCCTGTCTGTAGCCTGGCTCTATCTGACTATAATCGGCTTCAAGGCAAAGGATGATGATGCCTGGGCCAAGAAAAATTTCTTTTTCTCCATTAATTACCTCACTGTCAGTCTGATCGCGCTTGTACTGAATACGATCCACGGATAAGAGGGGAGAGAGGCCTGTGCAAACCTTGAAGCGCTACAAATGGACCTGGCTGCTGCTATTGACCGCTCTTTGTATGGCTGCTTATCTGGCAGTCCATTCACTGGGGCTGGGCAAGAGTAAGCTGCCGGTTATCGGGGAGGTACAGGACTTCTCGCTGGAGAATGTGGACGGTAAGCGGATTACGCTGGCAGATACGCAAGGGAAGGCGCGGCTGGTGTATTTCTTTTTCACCGAATGTCCAGATGTTTGTCCGATTACTACGTATATGCTGTCTGAAACACAGGATTTGCTGGTCAAGGACGGCAGCTTTGGCAAGGATACAGCATTTGTCTCGATTTCCTTCGATCCTGAAAAAGATACACGAGAGGCAATCAGGACGTTCGCAGACAATTTTCACGCGGATTATGACGGCTGGTACTTTCTGCGGGGCGATCAGGAACAGATACGTAAGCTTGCAGCAGATTCCTTCAAGGTGCTTATCTACGGGGATAATAAGGATAACTTTGCCCATGCCAATCTGATCGGTCTGGTGGACCGGGATAATCAGCTCCGCGGACTGTATGATGCCGGTGATACGGAGAATATAACGCCCGAGTTCCTTGCCGGTGCACTGAAAAGACTGGCCCGGGAGTAATAATCGGGATAACTAGAAACGTCTTGTCCGCTCCTCTGCGTAAGGAGACCCGGACAAGACGTTTTTTGCATACCGTCAAAGGAAAGGAAGCGGCTGGGGATAGATGATGTATTCCTCAAGTCCGGCCTTTTCGAGCTGGGTAATGCTGTATTCATCAGGAGTCCCTTCGACACCGGCATAACCTCTGCGGGTATAGATATGAGTGGCATCCGGAAAGGCATCGCGCAGAATGCCGCGGATTTTTTTGCCGGAGCTGTCGTTATCCATATAGAGGTACACTTCGCCGTCCCCGATTTTACGCCTCAGGGTATCAAGCTTAAGGGTGTTAAGCGTACCGAAAGTGCACTGGATATCGATCTCGGAGCTGAGCAGGCGGCGCAGACGGCTACGGTCGTTTTTGCCTTCGACGATGATGGTAATGGACATAAGCGGTCACCTCTAAATCTAAATTTCTGAAGGGGGCGTTAAGCTTAAGCGGATTAATGATTAATACAGGTACCTACCGCTTATTTTACCTAAGCTTCGTCATTTTTAACAGCCGGATACGCGATAAGCACAATCATTCCCCGGGAAATGTCGTAAAAAGAAAATTGCCCGGCAGCGGCCGGGCGGCGTTATGGCTGATTATAGCAGTAAAGGTGTGCGGACTTTGGCATGATTTGTTGCAGGCACCAGGAAGGTATATCAGGCTGCAGGATTATTTAAGCCGTTATGGTAAAGTGAAGGCCGGCTGATTCCTTTGGGCGGAAGCAGCAGGATAGCCGTCATGAGCAAGACGAAGGCTATGAAATAAGGCGAGACGTATCCGCGCAGCTGTCCGGCGGCAACCGGTCCGGCAAAGGCGCCAAGCGACATGGCAATGGACTGCAGCGAGAAGGTGCGGCCTAAACGGCCGCCGCTGCCCAGACTGATGAACAGCGAAGCCATCGCGGGAAACAGCACACCCTTTGCTGCTCCCAGCATGAACAGGACAACACCTGCCGGAATGGTTGTGAACGCGGCCAGGGTGAAGAAGCAGAGAGCCATAGCGAGCAGTGCGGCAGCGATGCGGCCGGCCGGAGACGTGCGGTTAAGGAACATCAGGCTGAGTGTAGCCAGTGCCCCAAGGCTCATGAGCGAGAGCAGCACACCGGTTGAGACGATGCCGTCCTGTCCCTGTGACAGAGGCAGCTCGAAGAACAGGACGCCCTGCGCGCAGGAGACGAAGAAGGGCAGCAGATAGTAGCGCCGGCTGGTGCCGGCTTCAGCAGCGGGAACAGACGGTTTCGGTGAAGCCGGCTGAGACGGCGGCTGTAGAGCCAGGGCACGGGCAGGCGCCTTCTTCGGCACGCTGATCAGAGCCATGAGGCCGGTGGCAATCAGCAGCCAGCCCAGTGTGGTGAAGGTGCCGGAATAACCGGCCTTATGCACAATATAAGCCCCGGCTGCCGGGGATACCACTGAGGCCAGCGTATGGATGATGCCGTGCCCGGACATATATTTGCCCTGTGTGGCTGAATCGCTGGACAGTGAGGCCAGCAGTGTCATGCAGGCGGGGGAGAGAAAAGCCAGCGCAAATCCGCTGGCTGCCCGCAGCACAAGCAGATGCCAGGGTAGCTGGGCGTAGGCCTGCAGAAGCAGCAGAATACCTGCTGCCACCAGGCTGAAGACGATATAACGGCGGCTGCCGTTTTTGTCAACGAGTACGCCGGCCAGCAGATTGCCGGGAAGATGGGTCAGTGAATACATGCCCATCATCCAGCCGATGAAGGCAGGGCCTGCGCCAAGCGACATGGCAAACGGGGTCAGGATCGGATACTGTGCATGCAGATCAAAAAAGGCCAGGAACAGAAACAGATACAGCCACAGTGCGGTTTTCACGGTATACACCTCCGGAAGTCCGGTCATGACCCGGAAGACGGGCCTGCCGGTTTCTTTTTGACTATCGGCATAAGGACAGCTTCAGCCAGCAGATTACAAACAGGCCTACTTGTACTGTACGTGCGCCCCGGAGGGCTTATACCATTTTATTCGTCTAACCTGTATGCACTCAGGCAATCATGAATTATATGGGGCATTCATGTATAATAATGAATATGAATATTGCGATAGGGGTGTTGTGAAATTGATGGATCCGGCAGTTTGGTCACAATTTATCAGAGAGAATTGGCTTGTTATTGTTATAGCGCTCGTCATCCTGTTTGCGGTTATTAATCTGGTCAAAACGGTGCTGAAGTGGGCAATTGCAATCGTTATTATCGCCGGTCTGTTCATTTACAGCGGGGTTACTATGGATCAGATCGGTGATGCAGTGAATAAGGTGGCAGACAGTACGGTAAGCACGCTGAAGAGCGAAGCCCAGGAGGTTATGCTGAGCGAAGCCAAGGAAGCAAAATATACCTCAAACGGAGACGGTACCTTTACGATTACGACGCCGAATCTTGAGGTTAAGGGGACAGCGGGAGAAGATAAGGTTGAAGTGACCTTCCGCGGTGTCAGCCTCGGCAAGTGGAGTATCACCGATACGACCAAAACCTTTATAGACGAAGCCCGGAAGAACGGAAATTAGCATGCAGACCGTTGAGGCGCTATAAATGCAGAAAGGGGAATGGACATGCTGGACAGCTGGATAGCAAGCTTAAGTGAAGCCAACCTGATTTCGATCCTGCTGCTGCTGGTCGTGCTCTTTTCCCTCCTGCAGGGCTACAGCCGCGGATTCAGCCGTGCGGCAGGAGGATTGTTCGGTCTCTTGGGAACCGGGCTGCTGACTGTAGCTGCACTGATTATCGCTATTCCTGCGGCGCTGTATTTTTCACCGGTTGCTGAAGGCTGGGCAGCATCGGTAGTGCTGCCGGACAGTCCGCTCAGCGGGTGGCAGCAGCTGTATTACACGGCTGTATCAGTGCTTGAGGGCTCACCGCTGGTGCGGTTTTTCCTGCTGCTGCTGTTAGGCTACAGTCTGATCCGCCCGCTGCTTGGCCTGCTGTTCATGTTCCTGCCCTTCCGCCTTACGGGACGTAAGGAGCGTCCGCATGGCCGGAGAATTAACCAGACCAGCCGGCTGGGCGGTGCGGTTATCGGGCTGGCCGTCGGGCTGGTCCGCGGACTGGTGCTGGTCTTCGCCTTGTATATAGGAGTCGGGCTTAATCCGGACAGCGGGTTCAGCCGCTATGTCGAATCCTCTCCTATATACAGCCAGAGTGCGGCGGCTGTTTTTGAACCGATTGCCGGCGAGAATGTGCGCAGCAGGCTGCCTGTCCTTACCAAAGCGGTAGCCGCCGAGATGAACGATATTCTGCGCCGCAAATACGAGGTGATTGATCATGACATTTCACCTGATATTGAGCAGGCGGCAGCAGATATTGCGGGACAAGCTGCTGATTCTGAGGCAAAGGCTAGGCAGCTGTATGACTGGATCGGTTCCCGGATTGCCTATGATTACAGCAAGGCGGACAATTATGAGCAGAATGGAATCTGGAAGGAGCAGACGCCGCAGGATACATTCGATACCCGGCTCGGAGTCTGCATTGATTATGCCCGGCTGTATGCGGTTATGGGCCGCTCCCAGGGACTTCAGGTCCGTGTCGTTACCGGACGGGGCTATGACGGGCAGGGGGGCTACGGTCCGCATGCCTGGAATGAGGTCTTTATTCCGGAACGGCAGGCCTGGATTCCGCTTGATTCCACCTGGGCCTCCAGCGGGAACTGGTTCAATACGGAGGATTTTGCCGAAACCCATCTTAAAGAGGATGTACTGTGACAAAGAGGAAGTCAGACCCGTTATATGGTACAATTCGGTGGAGTAAGTGCATGATATGCCCGAAATGTTTATTTAAGCTGTAAAGGAGTGAAAAACTGTGAGTTTTTTCCGTAAGCAGGCCTCTCCGCCAGACAAAGATACTACCAAGAGCTCGCTTGGCCTGCGGATTAACGTGTTTTTTTTCAGCACGTTTGCTATTTTTTGCGTCATTATTATCCGTCTTGCCGTTGTACAGTTTGTTGAAGGGCCTACGCTTACAGAGGTGGAGACCAGCCGTGATACCAAAAATGTTCCGCTTGCAGCAATCCGCGGTGTGATCCGTGCGGCAGGAGGCGAGGAGCTTGCTTATTCAACTTCCGTACAGTCGCTTTACATTACATTAACCAAGGAATATACCGCTAAAGCCACGGACAAAATCACTGGCGAAACGGCGCTGACCCCGGATGCCAAGGCGAAGGGCGAGGCACTGGCAGCGAAGCTGGTTGAGGACTTTAATAAATACGGTGATCCTGCTGCTGCAAAGCTGACAGAACAGGATGTCATCGACTCACTGGATTTGTATTTCAAGAAATATTCGGGCTTCATGGCCCGCCGGATCAAGGCAGGGCTGACTTCGGAGGAAGTGGCTTATTTCATGGAGCACAAACATGAATACCCCGGCCTTGAAATTGTCGAGGAGAGCAGCCGGCACTATGATAAGGATACGGTAGCCGTGCAGACGATTGGTTATATCAAGCCGTTCAAATCCTCTAACAGTCTGGATATCTACAAAAATATTCAGGCGGCAATGAAAAAAATAGATGCTGACCCCGGCCTGAGCTATAAAGATGATGAATTTGTCGGATTTGACGGGCTTGAGCTGCAATACCAGCGAGAGCTGCGCGGTAAAAACGGCTATCAGGTAATCTCCGTGAATCCGCAGAACATGGCAGAGAAGGTCGAAGAGGTTGTGCCTCCTGTCAAAGGCAATGACGTATGGACGACCATTAACAAATCCATTCAGATGAAAACCGAACAGGCGATTACGGATCAGATCAGCTGGCTCCATACTCACGCCGTGCAGGGCAAGACCCACACCGATGCGCTGACAGGCTATGCGGTAGCCATGGAAGTCGATACCGGAAATATCGTAGCGATGGCAAGTATGCCGGACTATGATACCAATGTGTGGACGGCCGACAAGATGGATACGAAGGTATGGAACGAGATAATGGGGAACTATCAGAACGGGACCATTACGCCGTATTCCTCGGGCATGTCAGGCCATGAGTTCGGTTCTACCGTACTGCTCGGCTCGACCATTAAGCCGCTAAGTGTGCTCATCGGGCTGAATGAAGGCTTTTTTACAACTTCAACCATTTATCAGGACAGAGGGATTGCCTACTTTGGTAAAAATGATAATGCCTCTGTACGCAACGCCTCCGGTCATGTATACGGATCGATGGACCCGGCCAAAGCGATTGAGAAATCCTCCAATGCCTTCATGGTTGATATGATCGGCAAGAAGCTGTGGGAGAAATACCAGAATAAGGGTATTGATGTCTGGGATCAATATATGAAGGAATTCGGATTAGGCGTCTCTACCCAGAGCGGATTGCCGAGAGAGTTCCTCGGACAGATCAACTATACCGATACCAAGGCCGCGGGAAGCGCGCAGGCCGCTCTTGTCTATGCCTCCTTCGGCCAGCAGGGGCGTTACACTGTGCTTCAGCTTGCCCAGTATGCTTCTACTCTGGCAAATGAAGGCGTACGGATTAAGCCTCAGCTGGTAAGCAAGATTACCGACTCCAAAGGCAATGTCATTAAGCAATTTCAGCGTGAAGTGCTGGATGAGGTCACTACCTTCAATAAGTCTTACTGGAGGGAAGTTATTAAGGGCATGAACAGTGAGGTTTCGGCGTTCTCTGACTTCTCTTATGATTTTGCACGGAAGACGGGAACCTCGCAGCAGACGGACAGAACCAATACGAACCGTGATAACGGGGTGTTTATTGCTTTTGCCCCGCGCGAAAATCCTAAGCTGGCTGTTGCTGTAGTTATTCCGGAGGGCGGATTCGGTTCGAACAGTGCTGCTCCGGTAGCGCGCAAGATTTTTGATGCCTATGACTGGGAATACGGCCTGGATGGAATACCGAAGAAATCTTTAAAGTCTGCGGACAGCGATACAACTGCAACAGACGGCACAAATGCCGCTGATTCGACAAACTAAGCAATATTAATCAGCCCCTCATCATGAGGGCGACATTAGAAACGGAGGGGTGGCAATGACTGCCAAATACCGCCTGCTTGCACTGGATATGGATGGAACCCTGCTGAATGATGAACAACTGATTACCCCTAAGACAGTAGAATGGATTAAAAAAGCGGTCGATGCCGGCGTTCACGTCTGCCTGTCCACAGGACGGGCATTCCGGAGTGCTATGCCTTACGCTGAACAGCTTGGCCTCAAGACTCCGATGATCACTGTGAATGGAAGTGAAATCTGGCGGGAGCCATATGAGCTGTATCGCCGCTCGCTGATGGACCCGGCGCTGATTCATCGGCTGTACGAAATTGCTGAGGAATATGGCATCTGGTTCTGGGCGTACTCTACCGAGCAGGTCTATAACCGCAACAATTGGGACGGGGACATTATGGGCCGCGAATGGCTCAAATTCGGTTATTCTACAGAGGATGATGATATCCGCCACAAGCTGCTGATGCAGCTTCAGGATCTAGGCGGTCTGGAGATTACCAACTCCACCCCGGTTAACCTTGAGATCAATCCGCTTGGCGTGAACAAAGCCTACGGAATCGGAGAGGTGTGCAGGCTGCTCGGAATTGACATGTCCCAGGTGGTTGCCGTCGGCGACAGCCTGAACGATCTGGCGGCTATTCAGGCCGCCGGTCTGGGCGTTGCGATGGGCAATGCCCAGGAGACGGTGCAGCAGGAAGCGGATGCTGTCGTTGCCTCAAATAACGAGGACGGCATTGCTGAAGTGATTGAGAAATATGTATTAGGTGTAACTGCAGAATAGCTGTAGTGTGTACACTTATATTGGGTCAAAGCTGGCTCCCGCGGCGAATAACTGTATTTTGTACAGCTAAATTTGGCCGAATGGCTCAAAATCAGCATTTTACGGCTGCTTAAGTGTACAAAGTGCAACTAAAATAGAAATATGAGCAAAAATGGGTATTTTAGTTGTACAAAGTGCAACTAAGTGCCTGCACCTGGGTACACGCGACCAAAGAAATATCGGGTGTGTAACTATGCTATCAGAACGAACAATACGCTCCGAAGGAAGTTTGCGAAGGAAAACAAAGAAGCTGAAGCTATCAAACTAAGCGTATGCTTTCGAAGCGGTTTTGCCACGTGAGTTCAAGGAAGTTAATGCTATCAAAACTGGAGGCTAAAGGAATGGCAATCCTGGGTTGGATTCTGATCATTGCTTTGTTTGCGGTAGGGCTGGCGGGGGCGGTATATCCGATACTGCCCGGTGCGCTGGCGATTTATCTGGCGTTTTTTGTATACGGCTGGTTCTTTTCATTCGGATCATTTGGAGCCTGGTTCTGGATTATCCAGACTCTCATAGTGGTTGTGCTGTTTGTAGCGGACTACGTGGTCGGGGCGTGGGGAGTCAAAAAATTCGGAGGCTCCCGTGCCTCGGTTATCGGGAGTACCATCGGTATCATAATAGGGCCATTCGTCATTCCTGCTTTTGGCCTAATCCTGGGTCCTTTTATCGGCGCCTTCATCGGTGAGCTGATCGCCGGCTCCCAGCCGGGTAAAGCGGTCAAGGTCAGCTTCGGCTCCCTGCTCGGCTTATTCAGCAGTACCGTAGTCAAAGTAATACTGCAGATTATGATGGTGGTCCTCTTCTTTATCTGGATCTCTGTGAACTAAATTAACAGCGAAGAAGGCGAAACAGTTTGTCCAAGAAAGAGTCTTTTGTCAAAGGCACGCTTATTCTGGCCGCGGCAGCGCTTATAGCCCGCGTGCTCGGGCTTGCCCAGCGGGTTCCGCTGGAACACTTATTTAATGTTACCGGAAATGCAGCATTCGCACAGGCCAATACGGTGTATCTGATGCTGCTTCCGCTGGCTACCGCGGGGATTCCAAGCACGCTCAGCAAAATGGTATCCGAACGCTACGCCCTGAACCGGCCGCATGAAGCCCAGCAGGTGTACCGGGCGGCGCTGATCTTCGCTGCGGTTGTCGGCGTTGTGATGAGTACACTTCTGTACATAGCAGCCCCGTATTATGCAGACTATGCTAAGGTTCCAGAGAGTACACTTGCAATCCGGGCTATTGCTCCGGCGCTGCTGCTATTCCCCTCCATCGCCATGATGCGCGGCTATTTCCAGGGACGGAACAATATGATGGCCGGCGGTATTTCGCAGATTGTCGAGCAGATTGCCAGGGTATCCACCGCGATCCTGCTTGCTTACATTTTGTTGAAGCAGGGCTATGACAATACATGGATGGCGGCTGGTGCTTCGTTCGGCAGCGTGTTCGGCAGTATCGGGGCATTCGGAATCATGCTGTATTATGCTATGAAAATGCGCCGCACCGAAGAGAAAGCGGCATTGTACGATTCAAGCGCGGCCAGACTTCCCCTGCTCGGTATTTATAAAGATATTTTTAAATTATCCATTCCGATTGTATTGTCTTCTGTGACTGTACCGGTCGTGAACTTTATCGACACAACGTTAATTGTGCCGCTGCTCAGCGGCCAGACCGGATTAGAAGAGGCTACACGCGCACTGGGGATCTACGGCAACCGGGCGATCAGTGTTGCCGGCATTCCTCCAGTGCTTGCCATTGCGCTGAGTACATCACTGATTCCGATTATTTCAGCCGCTTATGCCCGCAAGGATGAGCAGCATCTGCAGCGCCAGGTCACACTGGCGATGAGGATATCCATTCTGACCGGGACACCGATTGTAGTCTCGCTTGTGGTCGCTGCCTATTCCATTAACGGCCTGCTGTTCAGCAGTCTGGACGGCAGCGGAATCGTCGCTATGCTGACGGTCGGAACGATTTTCCAGATTACGATGATGACAACGAACTCCATTCTGCTGGGCATGGGGAAATCGCGGATTTCCATGTATTATGTGTTTGCCGGTATCCTGACCAAGCTGGCGGCAAGCTTCCTGCTAAGCAAGGTGTTCGGCATCTACGGGATTATCGGCGCTACGGCGCTCTGCTTTATCGTCATTACGCTGCTCAACCTGCGCATGCTGAAGAAGATTGTGCCCTTTACCATTATGGGCAAACGCTGGGGCGGCTTCACTGTCGCCGTACTGGCCTCCGGCGGAATCGGCTACGGATTGAATGAGGCGGGCATTACGCTAACCCGTATGATGCCCGACCGGATCGCATTCCTCATTACCTGCCTGGTTGTAGGCGCGGCAGTTGTGGTTATTTATCTTGTGCTGCTTATTGTGCTGGGCGTGTTCAGCCGCCAGGAGATTGCCGGATACCCGCGTGTCCTGCAGAAAGTTCTGAACCCGCTGATGAAGCTTCAGCCCGCCAGAGTGCGTACACACGAATAATGCTGTGATGTTTGTCTTAATTTTATGGTTTTGAATTGACTTACTGAGCACAATTTGCTTCACTTAGAGAAGAAACATATACAGTTTAACCAGGAAAGGATTGACCCTTGCATGGATAAAATTTCTTCTGCTGCGGAGTTTCAGGTAGCGATTCAATCGCCTCGTTTAACGATAGCCGTATTCAAGGCGGACTGGTGCTCCGACTGTAAATTTATTGATCCGTTTATACCTGAGGTAGAAACGAATTATGCGGATCGCCTGACCTTGGTTGAGGTCGATGTTGATGCTGTCGGTGATGTCAGCCAGGAACAGAATATTCTCGGTATTCCCAGCTTTGTAGCCTACAGCGACGGACGGGAGCTAGTGCGCTTTGTCAATAAGCTGCGTAAATCCCGTGAGGAGATCGAGAATTTCCTGGACCGGGCGCTGGAAGTCTATCTGAGCATCCATAAGTAATATCATTTCTACAGCATGAAGCACCGCTTTCGCCCCGACCAGAGCAGAAGCGGTGCTTTTTTTCTAGCATTCATAAGGGTTCATAGGCAAGGCGTGTCCATCTCTCTCCTTCCATTCATCTTGGTACAATGGGGTGATCAAAGTGACGACAGCTCATTTGAAGTGGCTCAGCTACATAACCTGCCTCATGATGTTTCTCGCCTTGTTCGGAGGCGCCGTTGTAACCAAGACAGGCTCGGGTCTTGAATGCGGCAATGAATGGCCGCTCTGCCACGGCAAGCTTATTCCGGCATACACGCTCGGCTCAATGATCGAATACACTCACCGCTTGTTCAGCGGCCTTGCCGGCCTGCTATCGCTGGCATCCATGATTTTGTTCCGGCGGTTTGCGCACCAGCGCAAGGAATTGCTGGGCTATGCCCTCTTAACCCTTTTATTCGTTGTCGTGCAGGGAGGAATGGGAGCGCTTGCGGTTATCCGTTCGCAGTCGGCGGCGGTGATGGCCCTGCATATGGGCTTTTCCCTGATTGCTTTTGCCAGTGCCCTGATGCTTGCTCTTGGAACCAGAAGATGGCATCAATCTGCCGGACAGCAGGATGCAGACGGACCCGCGGTGAGCCGGGGCTTCCGCAACTTAACCTGGATAACGGCGTTATACTCTTATATCGTTGTGTATATCGGGGCTTATGTCAGCCATACGGATTCACAGGGAGGCTGCTCGGGCTGGCCGCTCTGCAACGGGGAATGGGTCCCTGAGCTGACAGGCGGTGTGGGCATTGTATTCACGCACAGGCTTGCTGCAGCGCTGCTGTTTCTTTTGACGGCCCTACTAGGCCACCTGGCATTCTGGAGATACAAAAAGCTGCCGGAGCTGCGGATGCTGGGAGTAGCCGCGGTTACACTCTGCCTGCTGCAGGTGTTCAGCGGTGCCGCAGTCGTTCATACGCTGTATAACGAGAAACTGTACATATTCGCTGCACTTTCCCATATTGTGCTGATCGCCGGATTGTTTGGAGTGCTGTGCTATATGAGTGTACGGGTATGGCAGCTAAGCATAAAATAACGTTCACATCTGATCGATAAATAAGGAAGACGTTTGTGTTAGGAGGTGCCAACAAAGGTGGGATACGGAAATTTACGCCAGTGGATTGAGCAGCTTCGCAAGGACAAAGAGCTGGCTGTTGTAGAGGTTCCTGTGGACCCTTATCTGGAGCTGCCGGAGATTCACCGGCGTGTCATGCGGGAGGAAGGGCCGGCGCTGCTGTTCACCAATGTGAAAGGAACCCCTTTTCCTGTGGTGACCAATCTGTTCGGAACAGCCCGGCGCGTGGACCGTGCTTTTGGCAGCAGGCCGGAGCAGCTGCTGAAGGCAGTGGCCGGAGCGGCTGATACGCTGCTGCCGCCTACGCTCCCTAATATGTGGAAGGAAAAAAAGCTGGTCTATAATCTGCTGAAAACAGGCATAAAGCATGTGCCGCAGGGTGAGGCGCCGGTCCTTGGCGTCTGCCGGACGAATGATCCGCTTCAAGAGCTGCCGCGTGTTACCAGCTGGCAGGAGGCAGGCGGTGCCTACATCACGCTTCCGCTTATCTATACTGAGAGCCTGATGAAGCCGCAGAAGCACAGTTTGGGTATGCACCGGCTCCGCTTCATTGATCACAGCACGGCTGAAATAGACTGGCAGCGGAACCAGGGGGCGGGCTTATTTCAGCAGGAGGCTGCAGCCGCAGGCGAGGCCCTGCCGGTATCCGTCTTTATCGGAGGTCCGCCTGCGCTGATGGCAGCAGCAGGTGCTTCGCATTCAGTCCGGCTGCCGGCTCTGGTACTCGCGTCCCTAATCCTCGGCAGCAGGCTGCCTATGGTCAAGGACCCGCTGGGCGGGCACTCCATTCCTGCGGAAGCGGAGTTTGCAATCCGCGGCCTGGTTACGCCGCAATCTGCAGCGCAGCAGGCCCCGGTCATGCATGTACAGCGGATCTGGCGTCGCAAGGATGCAATTTATCCGGCTTCCATTGCTGTTACTCCGCAAGAGGATAATTTTTACCTGGTTAATTACCTTCAGCAGCTGCTTTCTCCTGTCCATCATCTGGCAATGCCTTCGGTGAATGCCTTCTGGACATACTCCGAATCCGGTCCGGGCGGACTTGCCGCAGCAGCTGTGCAGGACAGCTCTCCGCAGGAGGCGCTGGGTGCAGCGTTCCGCATCTTGGGTGAACGGCATTTGTGCAGCAGCAGAATGCTGCTGCTTACAGGGGGACCGGCTGTTTTTTCTGATCTGCCCGCCACCCTGGAATACGTTCTGGAACGCTTCAATCCGGCTGCCGGTCTGCATGTATTTAGCAATACAGCTGCGGACGGGGATGGTTGCAAGCCGGGTTCTGCCAGCCAGGCGGTACTATCGGGTGTAGGACCTGCCATACGGGAGCTTCCCCGCTCTTATACAGAGGGTCAATTGCCAGGAATTGCGGAAGCCGTTCCTTATTGCGGGGGATGTTTAGCTGTTTCCGGTGCATCCTATGAAGAGGACCCGGAGCTTCCCGTCAGGCTGAGTGCTGATCTTCGCGAACAGCAGACAGCCTGGCCGCTGGTGATAGTGACGGATCATGCTGCTGAAGCGGTGCGCACCCAAAGCTCCTTCTTATGGACGGTGTTTACCCGGTTTGATCCGGCCAGGGATATTTATGCTGCTTCAGTAATAAAGCAGCATCAGCTCAGCTACAAGCTGCCGATTGTCATTGATGCGCGTATGAAGCCGGGATATGAACCGGAGCAGACGGCCTGCAGCAGTACACTGGATTTGGTTGACCGCAGCTGGAGCCGTTATTTTCAGCAGTAAAGCTCAGCTGACCGTTCATTAAAGGCTGGAATCATACATTCTTCGTAACTTTAAGGAGGACAAGTCATGCTGCGGATATTACTGGGTGAGCCTCCGCGCCGCAACAGCGGGGTACTGGCTGAAGCGATGGACAACATGGCACAGGTAGCGTCCATGCTGCGCAAGGAAATGAATGACCATGAAGATCATGACCATGAGTACCGCAAGCTGGAGATATGGACACGCGGCCTGATTTCCTCGCTTGATGAGCTGGAGCAGAGCTGCTTCGCCGCAGCTTTTTACCGGAAAAAGGTCGTTGCAGGGTACATGGATGATATGTCGGTGGAGGAGCAGGGGGATTACGCGCGGTATGTTTATTTTTATAAAAACGGCTTTATCCGTGTCTTCTCACTGCTCGACAAGCTGGGAACGGTACTGAACAGCCTGTATGATCTGAACACAAGCCAGAATAAGGCCCATTTCTCCTACTTCACGGTGCTGCGGCAGTTTCAGCTGCTTAAGACGCATAGTCCGCTGGCAGATGAGCTTGAGGACATAAAGAATTCATACCGTGAGCCGCTGCAGAATCTGCGCAAGCGCCGCAACGCCGAGATTCATTACATGAACGCTGAAATGCAGGATGATCTGTGGCAGAGGCATCAAGGGCTTCATGATAAAATAAGGCTGGAGGATGTGGACAGCCATCTGGAGGATCTGAAGCAGGGTGTGGAGATGGTCTGCAAATCCTTATGTGCAGCCTTCCGTTACAGCAATGAGCAGTGGCATAAAAACAAGGCTATGGCTGATAATACTCCAGGACAGGGGCACGTTAAAGCGACAAAATCTTCCTTTGACAAAAAAGCGGAAACTCACTATACTTAGGCTTGCATTATATTCTTATATTCTGCGACAAGTATCGCTCAATAATTTCATATTTTTCTTATCGAGAGCGGCGGAGGGATAGGCCCGATGAAGCCCGGCAACCGATTTGTGTACAGCCCTTTATTTCTGCGCTGCCTGCAAATGTCATGGTGCTAATTCCTACAATGCCGCATGGATGCGGACGTTGGCAGATGAGATGGCATTGTTAACAAACGCACAGGGCCTCTTGCGATCTGCAATGATCGGAAGGGGCTTTTTTGATTAGCATCAGAATAAAGGGGGAACGACGGAAATTGATAGAGCTGAAAGAGTTGACCAAGGTTTACGGAAAGGGCAGTAAGGCCGCAACAGCGCTCTCGGGCTTAAATCTGTCTATCAAAAAAGGTGAGATCTTCGGTGTAATCGGCCATTCCGGTGCCGGTAAAAGTACACTGATACGCTGCATCAACCTGCTGGAGCGCCCGACCGCCGGTGAGGTCTGGGTAGACGGCGTTGAGCTTACCGCTCTCGGCAAGGGGCAGCTGCAGGAGAAACGTCGTAAGATCGGCATGATCTTTCAGCACTTTAATCTGTTATCCTCTGCTACCGTATATGACAATATCGCGTTCCCGCTGAGGCTGGCAGGCACATCAAAGAGCCGGATTGATCAGAAGGTGAAGGAGCTGCTGGTGCTGGTCGGCCTTGAAAACCATGCAGGCAAATTTCCGGCCCAGCTATCCGGCGGACAAAAGCAGCGTGTCGGCGTTGCCCGCGCACTTGCAAGCGATCCGGATGTTCTGCTGTGCGACGAGGCCACCTCGGCGCTGGACCCGCAGACAACAGACTCCATTCTGCGGCTGCTGCTTGATATTAACCGCAAGTTCCACCTGACCATTGTACTGATTACCCATGAGATGCATGTCATCCAGAGCATCTGCGACCGGGTAGCCGTTATTCACGGAGGCGGAATTGTGGAGCAGGGCGAAGTGACAGAGGTATTCCTGAAGCCGAAGCATGAGGTGACCAAGGATTTCATCCGCAGTGAAACACAGCAGGACGGTCCGCTTAGAGCAGCGCTGGAAGCTGGAGGCAGAGGCGATACGAAGGCGGTTAAGATTACTTTTCTGGGGCAAAAAACCTATGAGTCCACCTTATCTGAGATTGTACGCGGAACAGGCGTCAATTTTGCCATTCTGCAGGGTACGATTTCGACCATCAAGGATGTCCCTTACGGCCAGCTGATTGTCCGGTTTGAAGGCGAGCCCGGCGCAATTAACGCTACGATAACTGAACTGGCGGCACAAGGACTTGATGTGGAGGTGATTTCCTGATGGGCGGTCTCAATTTTAATGATATTAATTGGCAGGAAATGGGTGAAGCATCCGGTGCCACATTAAAAATGTTGGCATATTCCGGAATTTTCACAATTATTCTTGGTTTACCGCTCGGAATTGTGTTATATTTATGGGGAAGATCAAATAACAGTATTATCAGGGTTGTTTACTCGGTATTATCACTGGCTGTAAATATCCTCCGCTCGGTTCCATTCCTGATTCTGATGGTGGCCCTGATCCCGCTGAGCAAGACGATTATGGGAACTTCAATCGGGGTACTTGGAACGATTCCGGCGCTGGTTATCGGTGCTGCCCCGTTCTTTGCCAGACTGGTGGAGACCTCACTGCGTGAGGTAGACCGCGGAGTGATTGAAGCGGCGCAGGGCATGGGGGCTTCGACAGGCCAGATTGTTATGCGTGTGCTTTTGCCGGAAGCCCGTCCAGGCTTGCTCGCCGGAGTAACGATTACGCTGGTAACCCTTGTCTCCTACACAGCAATGTCGGGTATGATCGGCGGCGGCGGTCTTGGTGACCTCGCGATCCGCTACGGTTATTACCGTTATGAGAAGGAAGTCATGATTATCTCTGTAGTGCTGATGGTTATACTAGTTCAGCTGCTGCAGATGGCCGGAGACAGGCTGGTCCAATATTTCACCCGGAAATAAGGTAATTCCAAATATAGCCTTATTCATAAACACATTTAGAGGGGGATTTACAGATGAAAAAAGTACTACTGACGTTCTTCAGCTTGACCTTGGTATTGGTGCTGGCAGCTTGCGGCAACAATAACACTGCTAATAACGCTGCAAATTCTGCAGCAACTAATGCTCCGGCAGCTGATGCTTCCGCTGAGCCTACTACAGAGCCTGCCGCTGATCCGGTAACGCTTGTTATCGGTGCTTCTCCTGTACCGCATGCCGAAATTCTGAATGCCATCGCTCCGCTGCTTGAAGCACAAGGCATCAAGCTGGAGATTAAGGAATTCACTGACTACATCCTGCCTAACACACAGCTGGCCGAGAAGGCACTGGATGCGAACTTCTTCCAGCACAAGCCATACCTGGATGACCAGAACACTAAGAACGGCACGGATCTTGTATCTGTGACTGCAGTTCACGTTGAGCCATTCGGCGCTTATTCCAAAAAAATTAAATCCGTTGACGAACTGGCTGACGGTGCAAAAGTAGCAATCCCGAACGATGCAACCAACGGCGGACGCGCTCTGATCCTGCTGGCTAAGAACGGTCTGATTACGCTGAAGGATGATACTAACATCACTTCAACTAAGGCAGATATCACTGAAAACCCTAAGAACCTGGAAATCATTGAACTGGATGCAGCAATGCTGCCGCGCCAGCTGGATGAAGTAGATATTGCGCTGATCAACACCAACTTTGCGCTTGAAGCCGGCCTGGTTCCAACGAAGGATGCCCTGTTCATCGAGGGTGCTGATTCCCCTTACGCTAACCTGCTGGTAGCCCGTCCTGACAACAAGGATTCTGATGCAATCCAGAAGCTGGCTGCTGCCCTGAACTCCGCAGAAGCTAAAGCCTTCATCGAAGAGAAATACGAAGGTGCCATTATCCCTGCATTTTAAGCTGCTGATTAACGCGGCTTCGTAATGAATAAGAGGCTGTCCCGGAGAGGTCATTAATGACCTTGCGGGCAGCCTCTTTTTACGCCGGGAAGAAATAACCGGGTTGTGACACCGGATGAAATCCTCTATAATAGAAAAAATCCCGCTCCCCTGATTCAGGGAAACGGGACGGTATAGAACGGGATTAGAATACTTGAACAACTTCTTCTACGCCTTCTACTTCTTCAATCAGGGCGCGTTCGATCCCGGCTTTCAGCGTGATCGTGGAGCTCGGGCAGCTGCCGCAGGCACCCATAAGCTTCAGCTTAACGATACCGTCTTCAACGTCGATCAGTTCAACGTCGCCGCCATCGCGCTGCAGGAATGGACGTAGTTTATCCAGTACTTCCAGAACCTCATCATACATGGTGGTGCTTTGTACATTCTCACTCATTTCTCAATCACTCCTTTCGTAAGCTTATTATAGTACAAAAAGTTAAAAAATAAAATGGTTAGCGTATAATAAGGAGAACATCATGAGACCAATTATTGAATTTTGTGCCAGCAATATCGGGCACGGGACAGGCCCGCTTATGAACAAGCTGGAGCAGAATCCCGAATATGATGTTGTTGAATACGGCTGTCTGAACAATTGCGGGGAATGCTACCTGCAACCGTTCGCCATGGTAGACGGCGAGATCATTGCAGCGGATTCCCCGGAACAGCTGGAGGAGGCTATCGAGACTGCCATTAAGGAGCAGGAAGCCTGGGACAGCCTGGATCTGGACTAACAGCCGGCCTGTTGTTTAACCGAAGTGCCGTTTGGACATCCAGAGCACACCGCTCTTAAGCAGACGGGGAACACGACCGATTACGGAGCGGCGGCCCATCAGGCCGAAGCCTGCATTTTTGCCCAGGGAACCGAGTGTTCCCTTCAGCTTGAGGGCGTGCAGCTTCGGGGTGTCACCCCGCCATAGTGACCGGAGCACATAGGCGACCTGTTCGCCCTGTGCGCCTGCCGCCTGTGCGCTCGGCGCAAAGGGCAGGCTGGCACAATCTCCAATCACATAGACCCCGGGATAACCGGCTATGTCCGAATGCGGGCTAATCACAAGCCTGCCGCCCCGGTCTTTGGGCAGCTCAAGCTGCTGCACGACCTTGACCGGCTGAATGCCAGCCGTCCATACCGTTACATCCGCAGCAATTGCCTGGGTGCCGTTAAAGACGGCACCCTTTTCTACGTGGGACACGGAGATGCGGCCGAGTGTCTCGACCTGGTGTTCGCTGAACCATTCCTCCACATACCGGGACAGCTTGGCCGGAAAGGCGGACAGGACACGCTCTCCGCGGTCCAGAATCCGGATATTCAGGTCCGGCCGGCTCTCACGCAGCTCTGCTGCTATTTCGACTCCGCTTAGCCCTCCGCCTACGATATTCACCGATCCGTACGGCTTAATATCATTGAGCCGGCGGTAGGTCTCCCGTGTGGCGGAGAAGCTCTGGATACTGCAGGTATGCTGCTCAGCACCCTCAATGCCGTGATAGTTGTCCGTGCACCCCAGGGCAATCACCAGAATATCATAGGGAACCGGCTCACCGGATTGAAGAAAAACGAGCCGGCTGTCCAGATCAATCGAGCCTACCTCGCCGTAGCGCACAGTTAGGCGCGGATGCACGGGAAATTGGATACGCAGATGATAGTCGTTCACAGTACCTGCGGCAAGCGCATAATATTCGGTCTTGATTCCCTGATAAGGCATCCGGTCTATCAAAACAATCTCCACATCGTGGGGCAGATGGTGGCTCAGCAATTCCTGGATCAGGGCAAGGCCGCCGTAGCCGCCGCCAAGGACAAGTAGTGTTCTCATGAGACCCGTCTTCCTTTCAAATATGGCTGTAGTATGGATTGCAACAGGCACAGTAACGCTATTCTATTCGTAAACCTTGATTTCGTTGTAGAAGGTATCCCGCTCGACCGGGATACGTCCGGCGCCTTTGACGAGCCAGATCAGCTCTTCACGTGTCATACCCTCCGGCGTCAATGCCCCGGCGGCGTGGCTGATCCGCTCCTTCAGGATGGTTCCATGTACATCGGATGCACCGAAGCTCATGGCTACCTGGGTCAGCTGTACACCTATATTAATGAAGTAAGCCTTGATATGGTCGAAATTGTCGAGCATCAGCCGGCTGACGGCAATTGTCTTGAGATCCTCGTAAGCAGAGTTGCGGCGCATGATACCGGCGTTGCGGTTCTTCGGCTGCATAGACAGCGGAATGAACACCATGAAGCCGTTTGTCTCGTCCTGCAGCTCACGGATCTGCAGCATATGACGGATGCGGTCCTCGCGTGATTCAATCGAGCCGTACAGCATCGTTGTGTGTGTTCTCATGCCCATTTTGTGGGCGGTCCGGTGAACCTCCAGATATTCTTCGACATTCGCTTTATCGACCCGCATTTTTTTGCGGTACTGGTCGGAGAGAATTTCTGCTCCGCCGCCGGTCAGTGATTTCAGTCCAGCCGCACGCAGCTGCTCCAGCACTTCACGGATGCTTAGCCCGCTGATCCGGGTGAAGAAATCAATCTCTGCTGCCGTATAAGCCTTGAGTGTCACCTCTGGGAACCGTTCATGCAGCGCCTTCAGTGAATCAACATAATACTGGAAGGGCACCTTATCATTATGGCCGCCGACAATGTGGAATTCGCGCACACCGGGGTGGATATGCTGTTCGACATATTGCACCATTTCCGGCCCAGACAGGGTGTAAGCCCCTTCTTCGCCGTCATCCTTGCGGAAATTGCAGAATGCGCAGCGGGATTCGCACACATTGGTGAAATACAGGCTCATATTTTCGATAAAATAGACCTTTTTCCCGTTCTTGCGCAGGTTGACCTCATTAGCCAGCTGGCCGATTGTCAGCAGGTCATCGCTTTCATATAAATAAACGCCGTCTTCCAGATTTAATCGTTCGCCGCCGCGTACTTTTTCAATAATGTCTGCCATTCTGGCATCGGTGTGCGGGGTTATAAGTGTAGACATACAAATTCCTCCTGAAGGTTAGACTTCCTGAACCGGCGGTCCATGAATAAAAATAAAGAAAGAGGCACCTAGCCTCCGTGACAAATTTCCGAATTTTACAGATCATCGCTTAACCTATTATAAACCTCTCTCTAAAGGTGAGCAACCGCCGCGGGAAGTTAGCATTTTCCTGTTTGGAAGCTTTAGCCGGAGAGTTGTGACTTGAGCGAACGGACGTAGTGGAGTATACTGAATTTTATATAGAGTATAACTTTTAGCCGGAAGGCTTATGACATCATATAACATTTAGGAGGTTAGACTATGATTTCAATCAGTGAAACAGCGGCGGGACAGCTTAAGACCATGCTGGCTGATCAGGAAGTGCCGAATATGTTCCTTCGTCTTGGTGTAACTGCGGGCGGCTGCAGCGGGTTCTCATACGCAATGGGCTTTGACGACAACGAGACCGAACAGGATGTCTATATGGATGTTGAAGGACTCAAGGTAGTAGTGAGCAAGGATGATATCCGTTACCTGAACGGCCTTGAGATTGATTTCGAGGAATCCGGCATGACCGGCGGGTTCACCATTCATAATCCGAACGCCAGTGTTACCTGCGGCTGCGGTTCATCGTTCCGTACGAAGGAAGAAGCGGGGAATCCGGCGGCTGAGCCTTGCTAAATATAGCTTAAGAAGTCAAGGACTTTTAACACACGCAATAATTTAAAATTAGAGCCTCTTGGGATGTGTACATTGCAGAATACACTTTCAGGAGGTTTTTTGTTTCAAGGCAGGATGACGGTGCTAACGGACTGTAGCGGCCTTATTTTCCTTTGAGAGGACACTTTACCAAGCTAACGGACCGTAGTGAGCTTATTTCAGCAAAATGACGTTTGCCGGGGCGGATTTTAAATAAATAAGGTCGCTGGTGTCCGTTAGCCTAATAAATAACCGATTATGGCCGGAATAAGATCATCTGGGTCCGTTAGGGTAATCCGGCGGCAATGCAACCATTGTATAACTCAGAGGGGGCGTTGCGATGCTGACATTCAGGTACATAAAGCGCAGAAAAGCCCGAAATGAGCTGATAGAGCTGCAGACAAATTTGATTTTTTACGAGCCTCTCTATACAGCGGTTTATCCTTTCCATGAATGGTTTAAAGAAAAAGGGGACTTTTACAGGGAAGTAATATCACCTATCCCGCACCAGTTATTTTGATGAGACTATCGAATATATAGAAAACTTGCTGAAATTGGGCGTTGAAAAGCATCAATATATGATCATATTTTTTCATATGCAAATATTTGAGCGGGCGGAGTTGTATATATATCTGAAAAAAAGGGAAGCGGGGCTGCAGACTCTTCTAGGCATGAATGAAAATGTAAACTGAATTATTAATAAGGGGCATTAACGCCCCTTATAATTACTTACCAGCTCATCCATAACACGGCTGGTGCGGATTGCAGTGAGGCCGGTGCTGAGGGCGGTGCCGCGGCCAAGCAGCTCGTCAGTAATGGACTGGATCAGCGGCTGCTGGATATGAGCCGGGTGAGGAATGAATTCCGGCTGCTCCCCGTTCGCTGTCCGGAGGATGACTGGCCGGTCCGCGAAGGTTGAGAAGGTGATGCCGCCCAGGCTGCCTACAATTTCAGTAACGTCCTCGTTGGTGTAGGCGTTGAAGCACCAGATCCCCGTTCCATGGACACCGGATTCAAACCGGTACCGTCCGGAGACGGTATCCTCAGGTGCATAAGAGCTTCCAAGATTGGAGGCATGTCCAGCCGCATCTGTAATCGGCCCAAGCAGGCAATCGAGCAGGTCCAGCGTGTGGCTGCCCACGTCCAGAAACAGGCCGCCGCCCGAAATAGCCGGATCTACCCGCCAGTTATGACCGTCTGCAGCTTCGAGCGGTTTGGTCATATGCATAGTGCGTACAAACCGGAGCTCGCCAATTGCGTTTGCATCCAGCCATTCCTTAATTTTGCGGAACCGCGGCAGTGCTCTGCGGTAATAAGCCACATAGAGCGGAACGCCCGCCTGTTCACAGGCAGCCAGCATAGTCTCGCATTCTGCCGTATTCAGGCCCATCGGCTTCTCTACGTAGACGGGCTTGCCGGCCTTTGCTGCAGCTAAGGTGTACTCCATATGCGTAGAAGGTGGCGTTGCTATATATACGGCATCTACGCCGGGATCTGTGATAAGCTCGGGTGCGCCGGAATACCAGCGCGGTACGCCGTGCCGCCGGGCATAGTCTGCTGCGAGCTCCCCGTTACGGCGCATGACGGCGGCAAGCTGTGAGCCCTCTGCCTTCTGCAGCGCAGGCCCGCTCTTGACTTCGGTTACATCACCGCAGCCGATAATTCCCCAGTTAATCTGTGTGTTCATGTACATAACCCCTTCCGGTATTTAAGGCCCGCTATATCATATATGTAGTATAAATAGAGTATTATAATAGTAGAAAAAAATTTTGAGCGGCTCAACCAGTCTATCTGCACAAGCCGTAAGCCGGCTTTTTTCATAGAATATATAGTATTCCTGAACAGCAGCTGCTCAAGCAGGCACGATGAACTTGTAATGAACCATAAAGATAATCAGGGCGGCGGCAGCGAGGGAAAAAGCAATGCAGCCTGCACCCAGAAATGGGCGGCGGTCACGGATAAACCTGAAGCCTAGCGCGCAGACAAGGATAGTGGTACCTGCCAGAACGACAGACATGCCGATCATCGCGAACCAGTACAAAACCTCGAATAATTGAGCCATAATGAAGCCCCCTCTCACGGTAATCATACATTGAACTTCAAAGAAATTTCCAGCGGAAGAGGCTTAGCCTGGGTCGGGTTCATAAGGATTGTATAACAAACATCAGTACTTTGGACTTGGGCCATACTTGTTATTCCCTTCGCTGTCCATGCAGGCCAAAAAAAATAAGATCAGGTACCCGAAATACGGTATAAAAGCAAGCAGAATCCACAAGCCCGTTCTTCCGCTATCATGCAGCCTGCGGACCAGAACGGCCCAGGAAGGGATTAGAATGAACCAGTAATAGACCGACCTGATAATGGGGGCCGGTTCAAAAACCGCCTCAATAAACACGAGCAGAAATCCGATTAGAAAGTTAATCACTGCAAACATCCAAAATTCAGTGCGCCTTGCTCTACCTGTGAAATTAAAGTAGTTTTTTATCGCTTTCAGGTACCATTCCATGCAGATAGTTGAACCTCCTGTTATATGTCTGTCTCCTCATTTTACAAAATGATGTATATGCGGTACAGCACTATTATGAGTAATCATTTGCCGGCAAGACAAATTCCTGTGGACATAAGGCCTGCTGCCATATGCCCTTTTTTGCTGTGAACGGGTTTTACACGGACAATCATACAGGAGGGCAGCTCCTTTTCTGAGTAATCTATAGGGTAGGCTGGGATTGCGAAAGGAGAGGGAACAATGGCGGGAAGACAACTGGCCAGCAAGTGGCTGAAAACCGAGGCGCTGCTCAGCGATTCACGGGTTGCCGGTTACATTCCGAGAACGAAGGGATATAACGCTGCCGGACTGTCGGCAATGCTGGGCAGATACGGAAATGTAGTCATCAAACCGATTGTCGGCGGCGGGGGCCATGGGGTAATCAAGGTGTTCCGGGATAGCCGGGGCTACGGATTTACTTACAACCACCACACCCGGATGTACCGTGATTTTGGATCAATGAAGCATGCGCTCGACAGAGTAAAGCTTAGAAGGCGTTATATGATTCAGCAGGGCATCTCGCTTGCCCGGATTGCCGGACGTCCGATTGATTACCGGGTTAAGGTTGTGAAGAACGGCGAGCACTGGGAATTCCGCTCGATGGTGGGGAGACTGGCGCGCCCGGGGTTATTTGTCACTAATCTTTGTAAAGGCGGAACCATGATGACCTGCCGGCATGGTCTGCGCCGTTCACTTCCGGGTATCAGCGCGTCGGCCAAAAAGGCGGAAATGCGCCGGCTGACACATGTCTGTATCGAACTGCTGGAACGGCATTTTCCGGGGATCGGTGAGCTTGGGTTTGATTATGCAGTAGATCACCGGGGCAAAATCTGGATTCTTGAGGTTAATACCAGACCAAAGTGATTCATTATTTTTTCGGAATTGACGATAATGATAACTATAGGCTAAAATTGCGTTTAGCTATATCTGAACCGAGGTAATATGAGGTAAGAAATGCTATTTTCTGTGAACTTTTTGGAAAATATTTTTGATGAAAATAAAGTGGAAACTCCCTGTGCATAACTATTATCCCCATATTCCACTGTGAAGGAAATGGATATTTTATCCTTACTAACAAATTATGCACAGGATTTCCACAGTAGCTTGTGGATAATAAGAACGCTTGTTCGATGAATGATAGTTTGCTATGATAGATTCAGATTCAAACAAAGGAAAGGTAGGTGAACGTTGTGGTTGAATTGTCGGATGAGATGCTGCTGGACTCTTATCAAAGAGCTATAGAGCTACAATTGGAGCATGATTTCATCGCTCTGTTGCTCGCTGAAATTCGCAAACGGAACTTACACTCTCCAGTACATGCGGTTCTACACTAAGGCATATCGAATTTATTTTCTGCAGCAGCTGCTCTGTCTAACCGCAAGCGGCACAAAATAGGGTATCTTTTCAAGTTGGAGTGGAATCAACCTGAAAGGATACCCTTTTATTCTTTATATGCAGATAGCGGATAATTAAAGCTTGAGATTACTGCTGTGTCCCGGTGAAAGCTTGGCATCCGGATCAAGATATACCTTGGCGTTATTAACGGCAGTTGGTGCTTCACCAAAGCCAACCGCAATCAGCTTCAGCTTGCCGGGGTATGTAGTAATATCACCGGCGGCGAAGATGCCTGGAATGCTCGTCTCCATACGCGAATCCACGACGATGGAATTGCTCTCAATCTCAATGCCCCACTGTGCAATCGGACCCAGCGAAGATACGAATCCGAAGTTGACGATAACACTGTCTACTTCAATTTCCTGTGTCTCCTTGGTTTTAATATGGGACAAGGTTACCTTGGTAATGAATTCTTCCCCGTGCAGCTCCGTGATCTCTGAAGGGGTAATTACGTTTACCTTGGAAGCCATCAGCTGCTCTACACTGTGCTCATGTGCGCGGAACTTGTCGCGGCGGTGAATCAGTGTAACCTCCTCAGCGATCGGCTCAAGCATGAGAGCCCAGTCAACTGCGGAGTCGCCGCCGCCGCTGATCAGCACCTTTTTGCCCTGGAAGGCATTCAGGTCGCTTACAAAATAGTGCAGATTGGCTTTCTCAAACCGCGGCGCTTCAGGAAGCTCCAGACGGCGAGGTTCAAAGGCGCCTACACCGGCGGTAATAATAACAGCCTTGCTGTGGTATTCCGCTTTATCTGTAGTAGTTACAAAGTGGCGTTCGTCACGTTTCTCAACAGATACCACCTTCTCCTCCAGACAGATATTGGACTGGAACAGGTCCATTTGCCGGGACAGGTTGTCAACCAGCTCCTGTGCGGTGATTTTCGGGAAACCGGCCACATCATAAATGTATTTTTCCGGATAAAGCGCGGCGAGCTGGCCTCCCAGCTGGGGCATGCTTTCAATAAGGGTTACAGACGCCTGACGCATACCGCCGTAGAAAGCGGCAAACATGCCGGCAGGACCGCCGCCTATAATTAACAGGTCGCTCATAGGAACGCCGGGTTGCTCTAGTGTCACGTAATATTACACCTCCGAGTTGATAGTTTCAAAATGCCATACTTGTGTACTTACTCATTATAAACATTGTGGGACTGCCCTGCAAAGGCTTAAAATGGACGGAAAGATGTGACGTTTTTTTGTATGATTATATTTGATTAAAACGATACTAAGGTTTACAATGGATATGGTTATTTTAGAAATCCTTTAAGTTTTATTGGAAATTCTCCCGAATTTAAGTGTATAAATTCACAAAAGAAACTAAAATATTTTACAAAAAATAACACATAGACAGATTCACCTGTTGGAAGGAGCCGGAACATGAGCAGTATTCCCAAAATTGTCATCCTAGGCGCGGGATATGGAGGTATTTTGACCGCCCAGCGGCTGCAGAAAGCTTTGAACTATAATGAAGCTGATGTGACGCTGGTTAACCGCCATGAATATCATTATTTCACTACCCATCTGCATATGCCAGCTGCGGGAACGGACAGCATTGAACATACACGCGTATCTATCTCCAAACTAATAGACGAATTTAAGATCGACCTCGTGAAATCTTCCGTGCAGGAAATCCGCACCCAACAGAAAAAAGTGATTCTTGAAGACGGTACGCTTTCTTATGACTACCTTGTCATTGCCCTGGGCGGCGAGCCTGAGACGTTTGGAATTCCAGGCCTTGATAAATACGCACTGACTATCCGCAGCATAAATTCCGTGCGGCTGATCCGTGAGCATATTGAATATCAGTTTGCCAAATATAAGAACGAAAATAATGCCCAGGAGCATATTAATTTTGTAGTCGGCGGAGCCGGCTTCAGCGGCATTGAATTTGTTGCAGAGCTGGCAGACCGTATCCCCGCCCTCTGCAAGGAATATGATGTAGATCCGAGTCTGGTTAATATTTACAATGTGGAGGCTGCCCCTACAGCGCTGCCGGGCTTCGCACCGGAGCTTGTTGAGCATGCGATGGCTGTGCTGACCAAGAAGGGGGTAACCTTCAAGATCGGTGTAGCGATCAAGGAATGTCTGCCCGGGGGAGTGATTCTCGCAACCGGTGAAGAAATCAAGGCCTCAACGATTGTCTGGACCGGCGGTATCCGCGGCAACCGGCTGATTGAAGCGGCCGGCTTTGAAGCTATGCGCGGACGGGTGAAGGTTGATGAGTATCTCCGTGTTCCGGGACATGAGAATATCTTTATCATTGGTGACGGCTCCCTGATGATCAATCCGGAAGGACGCCCGTATCCGCCGACCGCACAGATTGCGATGCAGCAGGGCGAGTGCTGTGCGCACAACCTGGTTGCAGCGATCCGCAGCCAGCAGCCGAAGAAGTTTGTATTCAGCAACAAAGGGACTGTGGCATCGCTCGGCAAAGGCCAGGGCATTGCGGTAGTCGGTGAGAAGACTTACAAGGGCTGGACGGCAGCCCAGCTCAAAAAGGTAGTCGACATGCGTTATCTCTTCATTATCGGCGGCATTCCGCTGGTGCTGAAGAAAGGGAGATTCTTCTAGGATGCGCCACTGCAGCGTGCAAGTCCGCGGGCTGTTGACCCGTGATGAGCTGGACCGTTACAATGCGCTGATTGAGGTGGGCTCTTATCTGGAAGACCAGAGCCGGTATGATCTGGCCTACCCGGTCCAGAAGGAGATTGACCTGCTCATTCTGCCCGCCATCGAGCGGCTGAAGGATAAAAGCCGGGCCCGTGACAAGGCGACGGCAGAGTATCTGGAGAGCCTGAACGGCGAGGATGAGGAAGAAGAGTAATCTTACCCTCATGATGGAGTTACATTTGTATATATAGACCGCTCCCTTTGACGGGCGGTCTTTTTTTTTTGCGGTGGAATGGGTGTTAGAACAGTGGAGCTGAGGCGAAATCTAATGAAACCGGAGAATTCAGTGTCATAAATCAAATAGGTGTTGAGAACATAAGCAAAAAGGATGGTTTCCCGCAGGAAACCATCCTTTTGTGTATTGAAAATCACAGCTTAAGCAGCTCTTCAAAGCTTTCCGTTGTCAGCAGGTTGCCGACATAGAACGGGCCGAACTCGCCATAGCGGGCGCTGACCTCGTCGAAGCGCATCTCGTACACCAGCTTCTTGAACTGCAGCGCATCCTCGGCAAAGAGGGTTACGCCCCATTCCCAATCGTCGAAGCCGACAGAGCCGGTGATGATCTGCTTCACCTTGCCGGCATAGCCGCGGCCGATCAATCCGTGCGAATGCATCAGTTCCCGGCGTTTATCCATATCGAGCATATACCAGTTATCAGCGAGCTCACGCTTCTTGTTCATCGGGTAGAAGCAGATATGCTTCGCCTGAGGCAGTACAGGCTTCAGGCGTGCCGCCACATGCGGATTCTGCATCGGATCACTGCCGTCGCCGGCGCTTCCGCCTGCGGCATAGTTGCTCAGCTCGACGATGCTGACATAAGAATAAGACTTCGTCGTATATTGGGCAAAGGCAATTTTGTTAAAGGCGGTTTCAAGAGCGTTCAGCGCTTCCAGGCTTTCCCGCAGAAACATCATCACGAAATCAGCCTTCTGGCCGACGATGGCATATACCGCGGTGCTTCCTTCCTTGGCTTCCTCAACCGGTCCCCATTCCTCCATGAAGGCATGCAGCTCTTCCAGGGCTACGGCCCGCTCCTCGTCATCAGCGGCAGTCCAGGCCGTCCAGTTGATTGAGCGGAAGTCATGCAGGGCATACCACCCTTCCAGCGTCAAAGCGGCTTCGTTCATGTTCTCACTCCTTAAAAGTTTTACGAAGCATAGGCTCCGTTGAATACACTGCGTGTAAAACTTGCTCCGAAAGCATACGCTCAGTTTTACGAAGCATAGGCTCCGCATAATTCACTGCGCGTTACACTTTCATTGAAATCTTGACTGCATTGGCGTTAAATCCGGTTCCAAAGCATACGCTTCTATGTATGATCCGGTTAATCTATATGCATTGTATCGCAAGCGGACAGCCAAGAGCAAACGGCAGGCGGCACTTATGGCTGAATGCGGATTCGGAGGACAAGAATGTTCATTGCTTCGTTACATTTTTTCTAGTAAACTTACTATTAATTAAGCAGTGGTGTGCGGTTATTTATAGAAAGGGGTTGGCGGTAGGATGGGGTTTATTCCTGTATTTGTTCTGGCCGTGCTGTTCTTTGTTATGATGTTTGGTATCGGCTTTATCCTTAACATGTTAATGAAGACAACCTGGTTCCCCGCCTACCTGTTCGTGATTATCATCCTGCCCGTGGTGGTCTATTCGATCTGGGACAGGAATGCCATGAGCCTCTGGGAGCATCTCGGCAGCTTCCATATTGTTGATTACCTGACCGGAATTGCCGGGCTTACCGGTGCTGTGCTGAGCGGCTGGACAATTCAGAAGCTGCGGCTCGGCGGTTATAAGATGTTCTAAAGGGCTACACCTGCGTATAAACGGCTGCTATTCCTGAGAAGGGGTGGAAAGGCCGTTTTTTTAGGTTTATACAATTTATAAACTTTCGGGGTTCCCGCAAATTATCTTCTCTATTATCCGCTATGATCAGCAAGCTTTTAAAAGTTGTCGATAATAGGCCGAAAACCGGGTTATTTGGTTCTTTTTTTACATTTCCGAACGGATGTTTTGTGATAGAATAGAAATCTGCATGAATTCGTATATAAAAGGGGGAGTTATCCGCAGATGCGCATGAGTAACCTGCATCATTTCACCGAACATCACCGGTACTGCGTTTCCCGCGAATTCGGTCTTAGCCATGTTGATTCACGTATGCTGGGCTCGGTCTATCAGCCGATGGTAGGAGCCTTTGCGATCAGCCTATACAGGCTGCTGTTTGAGCATATTCCTGCTGAATCGATCGGCTACTCTGCTGTGGAGCAGCAGCGCAGGCTGTTTATGACGCTTGGCGTTGAACCGAACGAGAAAGGCCGTAAATATCTAGTGGACCAGGCTTCCCGGCTTGAGGCGGTAGGGCTGCTTGCAACCTGCCGGATCTACATGCCGGAGAACGATGATTATATGTATGAATATGAGCTGCTGCCGCCGCTGTCACCTGCTGATTTTTTTGCAACCCAGCATCTGACGCTGCTGCTGCGTGACAAAATCGGCAAATTCGCCGTCCTGTCGCTCCGTGAGCAGTTCTGGAACCGTGAACCGGAGGAGTGGAGCCGCCGCTCAATCGGTAAAGAGAATATTTCCCTGCCCTTTTATGATATTTTCCAGTTAAATACCCATGTAATAGATTATGAGCTGGAGCAGGCGCTGGCTGAAGTGGCTACAGTAAAGCAGCCGGGCTTCAGTGAAAGCAGTGAACCGGCTATCGGCTACAGTGACATTATTCTCCGTTTTCCGCGGGAGTCGGTGAACCGGATGCATGTGGAGAAGCTGCGCTTTGATCATACCCAGATGGGCGTAATCAATTATGTGGCCCGCAAATATGAGCTAGGTCCGCAGGATTTATGCCGGCTGCTGGATGAAGACGGAATGTTCACGCCGGACGGCGAGGTGATTCTGGATACGCTGCAGCACAGTGCCAGCCAGCATTTCCGCCAGGACATGAAGCGCCAGGAGAAACGGGAGATTGCTGCGTCCAAGGTCGTCTCGCTACGCGCGGCAGCCTCGGGTGACCCTGAGGATCAGGTGATTCAGCAGGAGCAGCCGGTAGAGATGGAGTATTATGTCGAGGTGCCTCCGCAGTTCCTGACCAAATGCGATATCCACCAATATAATATGATGCTGCGCAACGAGCCTTATACCCGGCTGCTGCAAACCTTTTTTCCGGGGGCGGTACCGGGCCAGCTGATGGACATATTCGAGAAAATAGATCTGAACTACAAGCTGAGCGCTGAAGTCATCAATGTGCTGATTCATTACCTGATGACAATGGTGGCTTCCGGCGGCGACCAGCGGATGAACCGCAATTTCGTGGAGGCGATAGCCTCGAACATGCTGGTCAAGCAGGTGAATACGTACGAGAAGGCGGTGCGCTATATCCGCGACCAGTCCAAGGTCAAGGGTAAGGGGGCTGCCTCCGGTACGGCCGGAGCAGCTTCAGGAACGCGGCAGCGTACCTATAACAAAGGCGGCAGCCGGGCTGCCAAGCCGGAGATTCCGATCGTGCTGGATGACGGAAGCGCCGGTACTGTATCGGAAGAGGAATTCGCGGCGATGATGAAGAAAGCGGCCGAGATTAAGGCCAATAAGAAGAAGGGCGCCCTGAGGACGCCGTAAAGAAAGCGAGGTGCAGCTATGGAGTCGATGAGCGAAGTGCTGCGTTCGATGAACAATCCGGCCCTGCGCCAGCGTTCCCGTGATCTTGAGCAGAACCTGCTGGGTAACCCGCTGGTACAGCAGCTTAAGGCCGAGCATCCCGAGCTGGATGACCAGCGGCTGAAGCTACACCTGAGCCAATTGTTCCAGTATGTGCGGGAGAGCCGGAATTGTGCGAACTGCCCGGGCCTTGAGAATTGTCCGAATGATTTCCAGGGTCATTACAGCAAGCTTACGGTTGAGAGTGTAAACGGCTCGCCGGATTTATTTGAGCGTAAGACAGCCTGCAGCCTGAAGATTGCCCAGGATAATCAGGACAGCATCCGCAGACGGATCCGCAGCTTCTACGTGGATGAACGCGTGCTGAACGGCGGCTATGATGAGATGGATATTATGGGCAAGGACCCGCGGCGGGCCTCTGCCGTGAATAAAGTTTTTGATTATATTACCGGAGTGAAGGAAGACGGGCTCACGCCGCAGGGGATTTTTCTGCATGGCACGTTCGGGACAGGCAAAACCTTCCTGATGTGTTATCTGCTCCATGAGCTGGCGGTTGCCGGCTACACCGGCGTCATTGTCTACATGCCGGATTTCATTGAGGATCTCAAGTCGATAATGCTGGACGGTCAAAAGCTGAAGGAAACGGTAGACACGCTGAAAAATTGTGATCTGCTGATTTTTGATGATATCGGCGCGGAGAATCTGAACCCATGGGCACGTGACCATGTGCTGGGAGCGATTTTGAATTACCGGATGAACCGTAAGCCGACCTTCTATACCTCCAACTATCCGCTCGAAGGGCTGGAGAAGCATCTGAGCTTTACCAGCAAGGACGGGGAAGAGCTGCATAAGGGACAGCGGCTGATGGACCGGATTGCCCCTTTTGTAGAGGTTATTCCGCTTCACGGGGAGAACCAGCGGGGAAGAAGCCGTTAGGCTGGCTGGTCCGTTAACACAAGAACAGCGGTGCAAGGGACCTGAAGTCCGTGCACCGCTGTTTTTATGAACCTTTTAATCCAGAAAAACAAATTTCACAATCACCATCCCGAAGAATACCAGCGTCATGAAGCCGGCCATTCCCGCAAAACCGGTCATCAGATCGCCCAAATCGTTGCGCGGCTCTTCATTAACATGCTCCCGCGGATCCCGTATCTTGGCATTGATCTCCATTTCGTTCTCCTCCTTGCGCTTGCAAGCTGTACTGCAATGGATTACAGTATTACGTGTGAGGGAAGTCATTGACAATTAATGCGTTTTCTTAGAGTATACGTAGTCTCGGCAATATTGTAAAGAAGTGAAAATGTGCTAAATAATTGATTTTATACAATGTAATTGTCTAAAACATTTCCCAAAAGTATAGTATCTATGTTATAATGGGATGTGTCGGTAAATGGTAATATGGTTATCATATTACATGAAGCTTTTTTTCCAGCTAACCTTACAGAGTGAATTCGTTTCTGCAAGCACAGTCTATAGAAGCGGATGCAGCTCTGCAAAATTAAAGGAGGAACAATATCATGGCTATCGTGAACGTGTCTGACCAGTCCTTTGTGGGTGAAGTTGAAGGTCAGGGTACTGTAGTAGTAGATTTCTGGGCACCTTGGTGCGGTCCTTGCAAAATGCTTGCCCCTATTCTCGAGGAATTGTCCACCGAGCTGGGCGACAGCGTAAAAATTGCTAAATTGAATGTGGATGAGAATCCGGAAACGGCTTCCCGTTTTGGAGTTATGAGTATTCCTACCCTGATCTTCTTCAAAGACGGTCAGCCGGTGGATAAGGTTGTTGGCCTGAACTCCAAGGATTCCCTTAAGAATATCGTAGCTAAACACCAATAAAATGTAGTTACCGCTACTGAATAAGATTTGATTACAAGCGCCTTCGGTTTATCCGGGGGCGTTTTGTGTGTTAAAATTACTATAGTATGTGCAAGTAACAGGTGGGGGAGAAATCATGGATTATAACGATAATATCCGCAACAAGCTGGCGCTGCTGCCGGACCTGCCCGGGTGCTATCTGATGAAGAATGAAGAGGGGACCATTATTTACGTGGGTAAGGCCAAAGTGCTGAAGAACCGTGTCCGCTCTTATTTTACAGGCAGTCATAACGGCAAAACCCAGCGGCTCGTCGCCAACATTGTTGATTTTGAATATATAGTGACTTCAAGTAATATGGAAGCGCTCATTCTGGAGTGCAATCTGATTAAAAAGCATATGCCGCGCTATAATGTGCTGTTGAAGGATGACAAGACGTTTCCGTATCTCAAAATAACGAACGAAGCGCACCCGCGCCTTGAAGTGACCCGCCGGGTGCTTAAAGATAAAGCTAAATATTTTGGACCGTATCCGAACTCTTACGCGGCCCAGCAGACCAAAAAGCTGCTTGACCGGATGTATCCGCTGCGCAAATGCGGTGTGATGCCCAAGGAGGTCTGCCTTTATTATCATATGGGCCAGTGTCTCGCCCCATGCGAGAAGGAAGTGCTCAAGCCGGCTTACGACGAAATCATCCGCGATATTTCGGCTTTTTTAAGCGGCGGTCATGAGGCGGTCAAAAAGGATCTGCAGAAAAAAATGCAGGAAGCGGCGGAGGAGCTGTATTTCGAGCGCGCCAAAGAGCTGCGTGACCAGATTATGCACATCGATGCCCTGATGGAGAAGCAGAAGATCAATACGGCGGATACGAAGGACCGCGATGTGTTCGGCTATGCCGTGGATAAGGGCTGGATGTGTGTGCAGATTCTCTACATGCGCCAGGGGAAAATGATCCAGCGCCACTCTTCGGCATTCCCGTTCTACGGGGAGGCTTACAGCGACTTCATGTCGTATGTGACGCAGTATTACAGCGATAATCCGGCGCTGCCGCAGGAGATTCTGCTGCCGGAGGAAGTCAGTGAGGGCACGGAGAAGCCATCCGGAGCCTCAGCGGCCGCAGCTGTGACGGCAGGCAGGCTGGCAGCAGAGCTGGACGCTGAAGATGACGGGGAGCCGGAGGCAGAGAGCGAAGCTGCTTCGGCTGTTGCGGTGGAAGCAGCCAGCGGAGCTGCAGCCCTGCAGGAATGGCTGGGCCTCAAGGTGCTGGTTCCGCAGCGCGGGCTGAAGAAGCAGATGGTCGGCATGGCCTGCCAGAACAGCCGGGTTGCACTGGACGAGAAGTTCCGGCTGATTGAGCGGGATGAGGAGCGGACCTCGGGTGCGGCGTTCAGCCTCGGGCAGAGTCTGGGGCTGGAATCGCTGAACCGGATCGAAGCGTTCGATAACTCGAACATCCAGGGAACCAATCCGGTCTCGGCGATGGTCGTCTTCATTGACGGCAAGCCTGCCCGTAAGGAATACCGGAAGTATAAGGTACGCACCGTACAGGGTCCGGATGACTACGAGACGATGCGTGAGGTTATCCGGCGACGCTATGAGCGGGTGCTGAAGGAAGACCTGCCGCAGCCGGACCTGATTGTGGTCGACGGCGGTAAAGGGCAGATTTCCTCGGCGATTGATATTCTGCAGAATGAGCTGGGGCTGTACATCCCTGTCTGCGGTCTGGTCAAGGATGACAAGCACAAGACCGCGCAGCTCCTGATCGGGGATTCCGCCGAGCCGGTGCCGCTGGCGCGGGACAGCCAGGAGTTCTACCTGCTGCAGCGCATCCAGGATGAGGTTCACCGCTTTGCAATAACCTTCCACCGCGAGCAGCGCGGCAAATCGATGGTGACCTCGAAGCTGGATTCGATCCCCGGCATCGGGGAGAAGCGGCGGAAAGTGCTGCTCAAGCATTTCGGCTCGCTTAAAAAAATTAAGGAAGCTTCGCTTGAGGACTTCCGCGTGCTCTCCATCGGTGAGAAGCTGGCCGGGCAGATCCTGGCTGCGCTCAATGATGAGGAGCCGGCGGCTCAGGCTGATACTGATAGTGAGGATGAGCAATAATATGTGCTTATTGAGGCCGGCCCTTTGGGGCCGGTTTTTTTTGATATGCGGCGGACGGGAGGAAATAAAGGATAGACGGATATTGCACAGAAATAGGTATAATACAAAAATAACCATAACAGGAGGCTGAATATGGAGTTTATCTTTCTGCTGCTGCCCAAGTTTTTGATGGAGGTATTCACGATACTGGTTGCTTTGGTGCTGTACGACCGGTTTTTTAAGCGGAGATAAGCGGGATGGACCGCCAGCGGGGGATGAGGTTTTTCACAGAATACAAAAGGTGCTCCGGCAGACTGCTATATCTAGGCAGCCTGCGGAGCACCTTTATTATTGTCTGGATTGTCTGGAGCCTAGCTCAGCCATCCTGCGGGCCTAAGCGGCTCGTCAGGACCCTGCGGGTCCTTGCGGTTGGTACTGTCCGGCGGATTGAACCGGTATACGATATAGCCGACGAGGAACGGCAGAACGATGGTAATGACACCCGCTGCGATATTCACACTCTCCTGCATGAAGATCAGCGTCATACCGATCAGGATGCTGTCGAACACCACATGGGCGAACATGACCGCGATAAAGCCGTAGCGCAGAAAAATATAACTGAACAGCAGCCCGATCACAGTCAGCTCAATCGGTCTTGAAATGACCGGATAGATTGGATACAGGGTGTGCCCGAAAGCCCAGATCGCAGTGGTGATGAGGGAAGCGATAAAGGTGTTTTTGACCAGCTTTTTGAGCATCCGGATACCGAACAGCCGGTAGACAGCTTCCTCGGATAAGCCGGCAAGCCAGGCGACAACCGGCAGCAGCAGGGCATATCTCATATTGTATGGAGACTGGCTGGCATCCGTCGTTGACCAGTTATCGAGGGTGAACGAAAGAATGATGAACATGACGGTCTGCACACCAAGCAGAATGAAGGCCCATACGTAACCGGCGCGCAGACTGTCGAGTACATACCTGCCGTAGCCGGGCTCGTTGGCCCGCGGCCAGGGATTCAGGCCCTCCTCCTTGCGCCACAGCCCGTCGCCGCCGACGAGGGAAAAGTAGAGCAGGGAAGACATGAGCAGGCTGTAGAGGGCATAGATGATGAACATAATAACGGCCGTTATGCGGGATTCCGCGGTGTCCACGGCCGATTCAGGCAGCATATTGTAGGTGCTGATCATCATGATTGTAAAATGAATCGAGCTTAAGGTAATGCCCCGTACAAAAGAAGTGTGGCTCCTCCGCAGAATGCTGAAGATCAGCGCCAGAAGGCCGAGCGCCAGCGTGGGCAGGGCGTAGCCGAGCAGGGTCAGCCTGTTAGCCAGCGAAGTCTGATTCTCCACATAGGTGTCATGCCAGGATGGTGCAGAGAAGCCTGCACGGAAATAAGACAGCGTCCCGTTCAAGAAATTAAACTGGTATTGCAGCGAAGATTCACCGATCTTAAGCGAGCTGTCCGTATAAACAAGTCCGTAGCCGTCCGTATTTGCTTCAATCTGCAGCCTGGCCGGACTGGCTCCCCACAGCTTCAGCCAGGGGCTGGCCAGCGTTTCTTTTTGCTGCAGTGACAGTCCGCCGTTCTCACTGCCTTCTAAGTAAATTCCCCTGGAATTTCCGGGGACAGGCGGATTGCCGTAGTCCCAACCGTCACTGGCACGGGCATAGCCGTTCCGTGCAAAGGCGGTAACTTCGCCTGTGTACATATTAAGATCAACGGCAAGCAGCGGATCTGCGGCTCCTGCGGTATAAAGCACAGCATGATAAACGTCGAACGGGTACCGCTGATCCAGCTTATTGTCATTGTAGCTCTGCAGGAGCTTTTCCCGGGACATGTAGCCGTAGAAGGAAGAGTCGGTCTGATAGCTTACCGTCCACCGGTCCTGATCGCTCTGGGCATACCCCAGGTGCTCTGCTGCAAAGGCAGCTGCCTTGTCACGGGCTTCAGTCTTGCTGATGGCGGTAGCAGCCCCTCCTGCGAGCAGTTGCGGAGCTACCTGGAACATCAGAAATACGATAAGGCCGAATATGCCTGCGAGGATAAGTCTTTTTGAAAGGGGCCGCTGCTGTAAGGGCTGGCCGACGGGATTCATGGAACGCCTCCTTGATAGATTATTCTGCAGTCATTGCATTTTGTTTCATTATAAAGGACGGGCCGGAACGTTACAAAAAGAACCCTCTTGCCTATCTCTACGTTTACGTAAACAAGCCCCGGCTTATGCCTGTTTAGACCTTGTCTTTTTGCCGGCGGGCTGAATCAGGCTCATGTGATAATAAGCCGCTCCTGCCGGAATACAGCATAGCGCTACTGGCAGGGCGATCAGGGCGGTCAGTCCGAGCAATCGGAAGTCAGGCGAAGCCCCGCTGTGCAGCCCGGAATACATGAACCGGTTCAGCAGAAAGCTATGCAGAGGGCCGAGCATAGCCACCGGTATCATTACGATGTTCAGCACCTTTAATTTCAATGTACAGTATTCGATCTGCAGCAGACACAGGATGACGGTCAGCGCCAGTGCAGAGAGCAGGAAGGAATACAACACCCAGGAGATGCTATGTGACCACTCCTCTATCCCGGTACGGCCGGCAAGCAGCGCGGTAACGCTGCCGGCACAGGCTGAGAGCATCAGTGCAGAAAGAGCCCGCATTACAGTAGTCCAGACTACAGCGACTCCGCTCAGGAGCAGGGCCAGCCGGCTCTGCGGAAAGCCAAGCAGCCAAGGGAGCTGCTTCCGTTCAATGCCGGTGCGCAGCGGCATCCATATGCTGCCGAGCATAACAAGCAGTGCAAATAATGGCTTGATGAAGTCAAGGATAACGACCTCCTCTTCCAAGGCAAAACCCAGGTACACGACAGCAGCAATAAGAAGCGGAACAATCAGCTTGAGAATCCGGATTGCAAGATGCTTCTCTATACGGTGTACGCGGCTGATATGGAGCCGGTAAAGGAGCAGATAGGGTGCAAGACGGCCGGCAGAACCGCTGCCGGACTTCATCCGCAGCGTCCGGAATCCCGGGCGGACGGAGGCAGTGCGGGCTGCGGAAAGGCGGTCTGACGCAGCTGCGGCATTCATTCCTTTGGCGGCAATAAGCTTCATTAACAGATGGCAGAGCGGCCAGCCGGCCAGGCATAACACCAATGCGGCAAGCAGCACACGGCCGGGAGAGCTGGCAGCTGAGGTGTAAAAGTCCTGATTGGCAGAACCAAGAGCGCTTTCTGCTATGAAGGGGAACATCCACATCATTAGATACGGGAACAGCAGCAGCGCGCCCGGGCGGGAACGCAGAAACAGGCTGACTCCCAGCCCAAAAGTAACCGCGAGCGGCAGAAAGGCCAGAATAAACAGGGTGTTAGCTGAAAACAGATAAAGCAACCCGGACGCCGTAAGCGGCTGATACCAGCCTGCTCTGACAGAATAATAGTAAAGAATACCGGCTGCGGCCAGTACCGCAAGGGTGATGTTCAGGCTGTGCCGGAGCAGGCTGAACAGCTGGGCATAGAGCAGCTTCAGCCTGGAATGCGGAAAGGACAGAATCCAGTCCCGGTGGCTCAGGCTCTTAAATGTAACCATATGCACAGCGGAAAGGATGGTGACAACTGACCAAAGCAGCATGGAGGCATAAATGAACGGAGCACGTTCCGACACATGGGTCCCTTTCAGGTTCAGTCCGGTGATGAACAGCAGAAAAATGATGGTCAAGGCTGCAAACAGGCTGTAGTGTTTACCGCGCCGGGACAGGTCATAGCGGCTGTATTCAAGATTGATAAGCGTCTTCATGATATTCATGCGAACACTTCCCTGTAATGGGACTCGACCGACTTACCGGAGCGGCGGAGGGCATCTACCTCATCAATGCTGCGGATTGTCCCCCCGCCGATGAGGATCAGCCGGTCAAACAGCAGTTCCATCTCCCGGATGTCATGGGTCGCGATCAGAAAAGTCCGTGCACCGTCAGCGAGCTCACCGACAACAGCCGAAGCAATTCGTTCCCGTGATATAAGGTCTACACCGGTGAACGGTTCGTCAAGAATAATCAGCGGTGCCTTGCGTGACAGGCAGGTCAGCAGCTGAAGCCGTGCCTCCTCTCCGCGGGACAGCGAGGATATAACGGCCTCTGTGGATACAGACAGCTTCACCTGCAGCTCCTGCGCCTTAGCCGGGTCCCAGTCCGGATAGATGCCGGCGGCGAAATCCAGCCATTCCCTGACACTCAGCCAGCCCGGCAGACTGCTGCGGTCCGGCAGCAGCGACAGCTCGCCGAGCCGCTCTGCTCCTGCCGGCTTACCAAAGATCTTCACCGAGCCGGAATCGGGGTCAGCCAGCCCGGCGATAATGCGCAGCAGCGAGGACTTGCCGGCCCCGTTAGGACCCAGCAGTCCGGTCAGGCTGCCCCGGGGAATATCAAAGGTGACGTCATGGAGGACACTCTTTTTTCTCAGGGTAAGCCCGAGCCCTATGCACTCTACAGCTGCCGGCTCTGCTGACACCCCTATCCCGGAATTGGAATTGTCTAAATTATATTCACTCATTAGAATCCTCCTTATCAAATTCAAGCAATTGTTCAGCAGTGATGCCAAGCTTTCCGGCTGCTGCCTTAAAATCCTGTATGGCCCTGCGCATCATAACTTTGCGTGCCCCGCCAATTGCCGTCTCATCCCTGGTGACGAAGGTGCCCTGCCCGCGGTAGGTGACAATCAGGCCAACACGCTCCAGCTCCTGATAGGTTCTGGCTATGGTGGTGGGATTGACACCCCTGCCAGCTGCCAGCTCCCTTACAGAAGGAAGCCGGGAGCCGGGCGGTATTTGCCCGCTGACAATTCTTCCTTCTATCGCTTCGACAAACTGCTCGTAGATCGGCAGTGAGGGATTGATCTGAAACGGCTCCGGTAAAAGCTCAAAAGGCTGATCCATAGGCTCCTGCCTCCTTGTTCTGCTGTTAATAAACGGATATGTGTATGGGGAAAGGTCATACACTTTATAAATGGAGTGTACCACTACACGCCATACAATATCAAGAGAAATGGATCACAGCCGAAAAATCAGGCTTTGTGATGCTGGACAATAACGTATATAATTTGTATGTTTATCGGATGAATATTAATTTTGTGCTGACAAGAAGCATGTGAAAGGATGAGCCGCTTGGCTTCGCCGTTTCCTAAATTTCCGGAATTCAAATTCCTTAAGCTGTCCCCGCCCCAGACTCTGGTGCTTGGCTTTGCCGCAGTCATCCTGGTCGGAACGCTGCTGCTGATGCTGCCCTTTTCCAGCACATCCGGCCATTCTCTGACATTCATAGATGCGCTCTTTACCGCAACCTCTGCAACCTGTGTAACCGGGCTGGTGGTGGTGGATACGGGCTCTTACTTCAGCCTGTTCGGCCAGACGGTTATCCTGGTGCTGATGCAGATCGGCGGCCTCGGCTTTATGACTATGGCCACCCTGTTCGCACTGCTGCTGAGACGGCGAATCTCGCTGCGTGACCGGCTGATTCTTCAGGAAGCGATGAATCAGAGCTCGATGGAGGGGATTGTACGGCTCATCCGCAAGGTGCTGGTGTATTCACTTGTGATAGAGGCAGCCGGTGCTGTGCTGCTGACACTTCGATGGGCGGCGGATATGCCGTTTGCCCGCGCTTTGTACTACGGTGTCTTTCATGCCGTATCGATGTTTAATAATGCCGGATTTGATCTGTTCAGGGATTACCGCGGCCTTACGGCTTACGCCAGTGACCCGGTAATTAACCTGGTTGTCATGCTGCTCATTGTCTCCGGCGGGATTGGCTTTATCGTAATGGCGGATCTGATCGATTACCGCAAGACCCGCAGGCTGCTGCTGCACAGCAAGGTCGTTCTGACGATGACCGCAGCGCTGATTCTGACCGGTGCGGCTGTTATTTTTGTATTTGAGTTCACGAATGCACGTACGCTTGGCCCGCTGAATATCGGCGGCAAGATATGGGCTGCATTCTTCCAGTCGGTTGCGCCCCGTACAGCGGGACCCAATACGGTAGACATCGGCGGCATGCGCCAGGCTTCGCAATTCTTCATTGTCATGCTGATGTTCATCGGGGCTTCCCCGGGCTCAACAGGCGGAGGGATTAAGACGACGACCTTTACGCTGATGATCGGGGCGGTTGTCTCCATGCTGCGCGGACGGGAGGATATCGTGCTGTTCCGTTACCGGCTGGCCCAGGAGCGGGTCTTCAAGGCGCTGACTATTACGCTGCTTGCTGTACTGCTGATTGTCACAGTGTCGATGATTCTCTCGACTACTGAAGGGTGGCCGTTTCTGATGATTCTGTTTGAGACAACATCGGCTTTCGCGACCGTCGGTCTGACGATGGGTGTGACACCGGAGCTGACAGATGCGGGCAAAATTCTGCTTTGCCTGACGATGTTTGCCGGAAGGCTCGGCCTTTTGACGCTGGCCTATGCACTGGGTCCGAAACAGGGTAAGCCGTTGTATAAGTATCCGGAAGGTAAAATGATAATTGGATAAGGGGTTAAAGTAATGTTGAAAGCACAGCAGTTTGTTGTGATCGGCCTTGGCCGCTTCGGTTCCAGCCTGGCGCTGGAGCTGATGGCTATGGGCTATGAGGTGCTCGGAATCGACCACCTGGAAGAGCGTGTGGAGGAGATGAGCGGGAAGCTGACTCATGCCGTTATGGCAGATGCAACGGATGAGAACATCATGCGTTCCTTGGGTGTGCGTAATTTTGACTGCGGTATTGTGGCTATCGGGGATAACATGGAGCGGAGCATTTTGACGGCGATTCTGCTGAAGGAGCTGGGCGTGAAGCAGGTGGTTGCCAAGGCAATTACGATTCTGCACGGCCGCGCGCTATCCAAGCTGGGGGTAGACCGGGTTATTTTTCCGGAAAGGGATATGGGCATCCGTGTAGCGCATCAGCTGGTCACGCCCCATCTGCTGGATTACATTGAAATTTCCAAGGACTACAAAGTTGTCGAGCTGACGGTACCCGCCTGCATGGACGGCAAAAGCCTCTCTGAGCTGAACACAAGGGCCAAATACGGCTGCAGCATCATTGCCCTGAACCGCAAGGACGGGATAATTGTTGCACCGACTGCACATGATTACGTGAGCCAGGGTGATATTATGGTCGTGATCGGCTCTAACGCGAGCATTGAGGAGTTTGAGGATGAGGCGGTTAACGCGGAATAATATCATATCAGCCGTTCTTTTCAGGCAGACAGCCGGCCCGGACTTGTCCGGGTTTTTTTACGCTGTATGATGTCTGTTTCCAACATTTGTGGTATATGTTCATTGGGTTTTAGTTGTTTTAGCAAATTTATTTGAAAAATCGCTCTAAAATTATATATTAACTGATTCTTATAATGTTAAAATAACGGTAAGCAAGCCATTGTTCAGTGTTTTCCACAATATAACTTGTAAGCGTTTAAAATTTCATCTAAATTATAGTAGGGGGATGTAATATGAGTTTGCGTTTTGATTTCGGACCCGCCGGGAAAGCGGCAGAAGGATTCACCAAAGTGTCTGCTGCGGACAGCTATGAGGCCGGCAAGGGCTATGGGTTTACAGATGTATCACAGGTGACGGAGCATATCCGGGGCGAGCAGCAGCTTACCGGGGATTTTGTTATCCCTTTTAATACGGCTTTTCTGGCAGATGTAGAAGATGGTAATTATATTGTTTCCATTCTGACCGGTGATGAGGCGGCGCCGTCCTGCACATCCCTCAAGACTAACGGAGAAAGAATGATCTTTAACAACTACCGTACAGTCACCGGGCAAGTGTCACGGGAAATGTTCGGTGTGAACGTGCGGGGAGGCCAGCTGAAGCTCAGGTTCGGCGGTGTTGCCCCGCGGATTAATGCGCTGGAAATTACGAAGACGAGCGAACAGATTACAGTATATCTGGCCGGCGATTCGACAGTTACGGATGTCGGGGATGAGAAGGGCTTCCCGTTCGCCGGCTGGGGGCAGATGCTCCAGTACTTTTTCAAGCATGATGTCACGGTTGCCAATCATGCTGTAGGAGGCCGCAGCTCCAAAAGCTTTATCGGGGAAAACCGGCTTCAGCCGATCCTGGACGAGATCAGGGAAGGCGATTATTTGTTCATCCAGTTCGGGCATAATGACCAGAAATGGGATGAAGCGCGTCATACAGACCCGCTGACAACTTATCCGGAGTATCTGTGCAAGTATATTGAAGGTGCGCGCGCCAAGCAGGCAATCCCTGTGCTGGTCACCTCTGTGCACCGCCGGTATTTTGATGCTTCCGGCAAGCTCGAAGACACACATGGGGCTTATCTGGAGGCTGTCAGAAAGCTGGCCGGGGAAAAAGAGGTTCCGCTGATTGATCTGGCCGGGAAAAGCAGAATCCTGTTTGAAGAAGCCGGACCGGAAGCAACCAAGTCAATCTTTCTGTGGGGAGCACCGGGGGAATGGATGAATCATCCCGGCGGTACCGTTGACAATACACATTTCCAGGAGCGCGGCAGTCTGCGTATAGCTGAACTGGTGGTTCAGGGAATCAGAGAGCTCGGGCTGCAGAAGCTCATTATGTTCCTCAGATAGCTTGCTGTGATCATCTATGGGGATTAGAGATTATAGGGGGGCGCACTATGAAAAAAATACCGATGATGCTGCAGTTAGCGTTAATTCTGTTCTGTATCATGGCTATTCCGACAGCCATCCTTACCTGGTACAGCGGGTCGCAGATTATTGAGAACTCAGAGGCAGCCATCGGGGAATCAACGCTTGCCGGGCTTAATGCCAACCGCAAGCTGAATGAAAATGCAATGGCTAATCTGGCCCAGGACACGTCCCGTCTCGCGGCAACGAGTGTTTTTGACGGGATACGCAGCTTCGAGACGTACGACGAAATTAATTCCAGCTTTAATAATTACAGCCGCGGCAAGGCTGTAACAAACGAACTGCTCAATCTGAACCGCCGGATAGACGGCGTAGCTTCTTCATACTTTTATCTGGACGGCTCTGATTATGTAGTCTCTACGGACAAGAGTGTGACGAAGCTGGAGCGCTATGAGGCGATGGACTGGGTGACGGCAGCCCTTGAGGATCAGCGGGGAATCAGTGGCGTATGGGTTCCGCGCAAGCTGGATACCGGAGAGAATGTCGTCTCCTATGTGTATCCGCTTAACCGGCTGTCCTCCAACACCCACGGAATTGTCGTAGTGAATATGAAGGAGAGCCAGATCTTCAAATACCTGAATGCTACAGAGGTGGGTAACAGCAATAATCTGCTGCTGGACTCCGATGGCAGGGTGATTTCCTTCAATGACAAATTACTGCTGCTGTCAGACGGATATGAGCTGCCGTTTCTCCGTGAATTGCTGAATCAGAATATAAATGAAGGCTATGCGTTACGCGAGCTTGACGGCAAGCGGATGGTTTATGCCTGGACCGGATCGGCGTTATCCGGATGGTGGAATGTCAGCTGGAGCTCACTGGATGAGATGATGGCCGATTCCAGGGATATGCAGGGGAATATTATTCTGCTGACCGGTGCCATTATTTTGCTCGGAACCGTTCTTGCGCTCTTTTTTGCTACCTGGCTGTCACGGCCGCTGAGGCAGCTGGTGCGGACCATACGCTCCAAGAGTGATCTGGAAGTCGTCAACAAAAATGAGCTTGCCTTTCTGGACATGGCCTTCAAGCGGATGCAGGAGGAGGAGGAGAGCCTGTTCCAGCTGCTGCAGGAGCGTGAGCAGGATACCCGGAGCCTTGCAGTTCACCGTCTGCTGCGCGGAGAAATTCCGCCGCGGATTACCGAGATGTTCCCTGAAGCCTATTACCGGATAGCCGTAGTCTCGATCGACCGTTACAGGGTGTATATCGGTAATACCAATGTGGAGACACGCAGCTACCACCGCTATCTGCTTAACACCAAGTTTGAAAGCCTGTTCCCGCAGGGGATTCTGGCCAGCTCTGTCTATCATAATGACGGCTGTATTGTCATCGTGCTGAATTTTGCCCCGGATGAGGATGAGGCAGGCAGGGAGACTATCCATCAGGCGCTGGAAAAGATCCGTGATGAATCGCTTGCGCTGCTGGAGCATACGGTTACAATCGGAGTAAGCGATGTGGCGGATGCACCTGAAGTGGTGGCCGAGCGGCTGTTTGAAGCAATGGAGCTGATAAAGCAGCGGATGATCAACGGGGCCGGAAGCATTATGTACTGGGAGGATGAAGAGGAGCACAGCCGCAAATATATCGACTTTGACTGCAGCGAACGGCGGATTCTCAATTTCCTGGATGCCGGCAATCTGGACGGGATCTTTAAAGAGCTGCAGAATATCCGCAGCCAGATCAGCGCAGAAGACAATATCTCGTATGATAATATCATGTTCATTTATCACCAGCTGATGGGCGCGACGATCAAGCATTTGCGCGAGAATCATATCGGAACCGGAAGAATGATTGTCGGGAAGGGTAACATCTACAGTATTCTGGCTGCAATGGATACGCTGGAGGAGCTTGAGGAGTATCTGCACGAGATGTTCCGGGAGATCGTCCAGAGCCTGGATCACAGCACCGGCGAAACAAATCACGGGGAACGGATCTTTCAATATCTAAAGGAACATTATCGTGAAGAAATTGTATTCGAGGATATGGCAAAAGAAATCGGGATCAGCTACTCCTATATGCGCAAAATTGTATATGAGCAGACCGGTAAAAGCATGATCGATTTCCTTAACCAGCTACGCATTGAAAAGGCCAAGGAGCTGCTGCTGGACACCGATCTGACGATTAAGCAGATTGCTGCAGAGGTAGGATACTATAATCTGCAGAGCTTCAACCGCTTCTTCCGCAAATATGAAGGTATGCCGCCGAGCAGCTACAAGTCGGCCAAGAGCAAGGGCTCCTAGGAGCCCTCTCGGGGCCGCCAGCCGGCGGTTTTTCTTTGCTTATAGCCATAATGAAAGCGTTTTATTTTTGGGAATGCCTATCATATTTGATTATGAACAAGCAGCAAAAGCTGATAATACCGCGCTCTAATCAAATTTGATGGGAATCATCAATACTCATGATTTTCAAAACCGGATAATCGGGATACATTGGATTCACACCGGATCACACAGCCGGACACAAGATAAAATGTTGCAGGGGGTGAGACTTTGAAAGCTGCAAGCGCTTCACAAACCAATCAGGCCCTTTTATTAAGAAAAAAATACGGGCCGCTCTATTACTTGCGCCGTGACTGGCAGCTGTATCTGCTGGTATTGTTTCCGCTAGCTTTTGTAATCGTTTTCAAATACCTGCCGATGACCGGGCTTGTAATCGCTTTTAAAGACTACAAAATTGCCAGAGGCTTCTGGGGCAGTGAATGGGTAGGCTTCGAAATCTTCCAGCAGATCTTCTCCAAGCCTGATTTCACACGGGCTGTCCGCAATACGCTGCTGCTCAATGTGCTAGACCTTCTATTCAGCTTCACGATGCCGATTATCCTGGCGCTGATGCTGAATGAAGTGAAGAGCGTCAAGTTCAAACGGGTCAACCAGACGCTGCTGTATCTGCCCCACTTTCTGTCATGGGTTATTATCGGAGCAATCGCCTATCAGCTGCTTAGCGAAGGAAGCGGTGCCGTTAATAATCTCATTGAATTGATGGGCGGAACCAGGGTGCCGTTCCTTCAGGAGGATACAAACTGGCTGATCAGCTATCTGGCCATCGGCGTATGGCACAGTATGGGCTGGGGAACAATCATCTATCTGGCTGCAATCAGCGGCATCAATCCCGAAATGTATGAGGCAGCAACCGTTGACGGGGCCGGACGCTGGAGAAAGGTATGGAATATTACCATTCCATCCATCCGGGCAACCATTGTAACCCTGCTGATTATGAGTCTGGGGAAAGTCATGGACGGCTCATTTGAGCGGATCTGGTCCCTGCAGAATAAGGCGACTACTGAATTTACAACCACCATACCGGTTCTCGTATACCGCTGGGGAATTGAATCCGGCAACTTTAGCCGGGCGACGGCGATCGGGCTGTTCCAGTCCGTAATCGGAATCATCCTTGTAGTATCAGCTGACCGGGTAGCCAAGAAGCTTGGCGAGGATGGAATCCTATAGAAAGGAGAGGAACCATGAAAGCATCAACCGTAAGTCCTGCCGCATCAGGCAAATGGCGTATTGATATCTATGATCTGCTGATTAAATTCGGCCTGGTCGTTGCTTCGCTGGTGTGCCTGCTGCCGTTCGTGCATGTGGCCTCCAAATCACTAAGCTCTGATTCCTATGTTATAGCCAATAAAGTTTTTCTGTGGCCTAAAGGCTTCACTCTGGATGCGTACTTCAAAATTTTTGCCGACGCCAGTATTCTCCGGTCTTTGTACATCTCAGTTATTGTAACGGTGCTGTTCACTATTCTGGGGATGGTCCTGACGATCTGCGCAGCCTATCCGTTGTCAAGAGCCCAGTTCAAAGGCCGCCGGGTCATCACCTTCATCTTCCTGTTCACGATGTATTTCAGCGGAGGCATTATCCCGGATTACATGAACATTAACAATCTGGGGCTGATGGATACGATCTGGTCGCTGGTTCTGCCGCTCTCCTTCAGTGTTTTTAACCTGCTGATCATGAAGACCTCTCTGACGAGCAGTATTCCTGTCAGCCTGGAAGAATCTGCACGGATTGACGGCGCCGGGCACTTCCGGATTCTCTGGAATATAGTGATTCCGCTCTCTAAGCCGATTATCGCGACGCTGTCCCTTTTCTTCGCGGTTGGACGCTGGAATGCTTATCAGGACGCGTTGTTCTATATCAAGCATGCGACCGATCTGCGGCCGCTGCAGCTTAAGCTGTACTATCTGGTAATTCAGGCCAGTGAAAGCTTCCAGCTGGAAGCAACCACGGTCACACTCAGTAATCCTGAAGTGCTGAAAGCATCTGTTGTTGTGTTTGCTACTTTGCCTATTCTCTGCGTATATCCCTTCGTCCAGAAATACTTTGTACAGGGTGTTATGCTCGGAGCAGTCAAAGAGTAAGTATATGTTCCACAGCAGTACTACTTCAATACGAAAACTATAATTGGGGGAATTGCGATGAACAAAAAAGGGTATGTATCATTATTGATGGCCTCGGTCATGACGGCCGGTATGCTGGCCGGATGCTCCGGCAACAACAATAAACAGAACGCCGCAGCCACTAACAGCCCTGCAGAGACAGCAGCAGCTACAAATGCTGCAGCTGAAGGGAAATACCCGGACTATTCACAAGGCTTCAAAGACAAGGTTTCGCTTGATATCCCGGTCTATGAGCGTGCGTTCGAAGGCTGGAATGTTACGGATAACTACTACACCCGCTGGGTGCAGGCAGAGTTCGGTGACAAATACAACATTGATGTTAACTTTATTCCGATTACCCGCAAGAGTGAAGTCATTGACTATGAGCAGCTGCTGGCATCGCACAAAGCTCCTGATATTATCTTCCACTACGATATGCCGCAAGCGCTTACTTACTATGGTGAGGATGTTATGCAGCCGCTGGACTGGGCTGAAATTGAGAATTATGCACCGACTTATTGGGGCAGTATGGGTGAGACCATCAAGCAGTATGGTATTGTAGACGACAAGAATATTTTCTTCTACGCTGCCCGTCCGGAAGCTGATAACTTCACTACCCTTATCCGCAAAGACTGGGTAGAGAAGGTGGGCATGAAGGTTGAGGATCTGACTTCCCTTGAGAAGTACAACGAGATGCTCGGAAAATGGAAAGAAGCCGGACTCGGTGTAACCGGGGGCAGCTTGACAGCCAATAGCTTCAACTATAACTATGCCTTCCGTGACTGGCCAATCGACGCCAAGTATCGTGCGCTGTATTCTGATCTGAGCGTAGCTGACTTTACTACTAAGGATACAGAGCTGTGGCTGCGCAATATGAACTATCAGTACAATAACGGCCTCATTGATAAAGAATTCTATCTGCGCACTGACGAGCAAAAAATCAAATCGGAGTTCGTTTCCGGCAAAACAGGTACTTTTGGACTCTATCTGACCAACAATACGGATGTTATTTCCGCGACGCTGGCCAATGACCCTAACGCTGAGTTTGCTATCGTGCCTCCGTTTGCAGGTGTTCCGGAAGGCAAGCAGCCTCAAGGCCGTGCCTACTGGCCGTTCGGCTTCATCATGGGGATTAACTATGAAACCTCCGATGAAGAACGCGCTGCAGTCTGGATGTACCTGGAATGGCTGAGCCAGCCGGAGAATCTGTTCAAATTCCAGAACGGTATTGAAGGCGAGAACTACACGCTTGACGCAGAAGGTATCGCTGTTAAGAACCCGGATTACAAAGGCGAATCTGTCCTGTCCCAGAACAACAATAAAGACTACTGGGGTCTTGTAACAGAAATTGCGCAATACCCTGAGCCTGAAAAGACACTCAAAGCGAACCTGCGCAACTGGTCACCTGCCGGCTATGAATATCTGGCTGATGATCTGGTGAAGTACTACAACGAAGTAGCTGAATACCGTACACCGGATGCTATGTTCACAACTGTTCTTGAGAAGGTAAACGAATACAAAGCAGATCTCAACACCCTTTTCCAGGAACTCTATGTGAAGATTGTACTGGCTCCTGAAGCTGACTTCGATGCCAACTATGAAGCAGCGAAGAAAACCTACCTGAATGCAGGCTACCAGGAAATCCTTGATGAGAAGCAAAAAGCAATTGATGCGGGCCAGTTCCGTTAATCCGGATGCACCTGTATAACTGAACAGCCGTACGGATAAAAACATCCCCGGCGGGACATTCCATAGTAATATGGAAGCCTGCCGGGGATTTGCTGTTCATTCCTGGTCTGTCAGGAACACTTCCTCTGTAACCTGTACAAGGCAGCGCGAAGCTGTGCTCAGTCCGCCGTTGCCCGGGTAAATGAGGCAGGTGGTGCGCTGGGTCTGCTCCAGCTCTTTGATGTGCAGGGAGACTAGTCCGCCGCCGTTCAGCAGCTCCGGACGCAGGTATGATTTCGGCAGAAGTGCAGCGGCCTTAATTGTCGGCAGCAGCCGCACGATGGCCTCGAAGGAGTCGATCTCCATCCGTACATCAGGGTCGGTGCCGCAGCGCTGGAACAGCTCGTCAGTCATACGGCGGTACCAGGTTCCCTTAGAGAATAGAATCATCGGCAGCCGGCTGAGATCATCCATCGTCAGCTTTGCACTCAGGGTCAGGGGATGGTGCTCGGAGACGACCAGCCTGAGCTGGTCCTCGAACAGTGGAATGCAGCGCAGGCCCGGCTCCTGGATGGAGGAGGCAACGATACCGACATCGCTCCGGCCTTCACTGACGGAGGATACAATCTCATGCGTCCGGCCGGTAATTAGCTTCAGCTCGGCAGCCGGATATTTCTCCATGTAGGCGTTCACAAGCGGCGGCAGTGTCGTCTGCAGGGTGGTGAGGCTGGCTCCCAGGGTAACGAGCTGCGGCTCACCTTCCTTGAATTTGGACAGGGCCTCAAGGAATTTGGAGCGCTGCAGCCGCTGCTCAAGTGCATAAGTATAAGTAAGGCGTCCGACCTCAGTCAGCTCCAGCCGCTTGCCGAACCGGTTGAACAGGGATACGCCGAGGCGTTCCTCCAGCTTCGAGATTTTGCGGGAGAGGGCAGGCTGTGAGAGATTAAGCTGGCGCGAGGCCCGGTTGAGGCTGGAATGCTCTACAACCGCAGCAAAAATGTCCAAATCATCGAACATAAGGGGGTTCTCCTTTGACCAATCTATGGTAATGCTGATACTTTACGCTCATTGTCTATGGATGAATGTGATAATGCTCATAGCATAGCTGCCGGGAAAAGACGATCCAACATCTGAAAAAGCGGATTAAACCAGGAAACCAAGGTTCTAAATGAGAATTATTATCATATTAAAAATATTCTTATGCATTTATTGTATAACGTTTAATAATTAGATTGCAATTCCCTTATAAGACAAAAAAGAGTAACATAAAAAGTGACACAAGATATTCACATATTGTGAATGTTAGAGCAAAGTCCGGGAAAACAATGGATAGCGGTGAAAATAGATGTCTGGCGAGCTGATAAGGCCTTCCTTCCCCTGTTTCAACTGTACTCCCGGCGGTGTATGCTCATTAATGAAAACGCTGTTTTAATCGGAAAGGGGACACTTTGCATGAGAGGATTTTATTCCAGAAAGATTCATTCCTTGCTCGGCGTTATCCCGCTCGGATTCTTCTTCATCGAACACATGATGACGAATTTCGCGGCAGTAGAGGGTGGCGCTTCAGGCTTCATTGACAGTGTGGTGTGGCTGAACAGCCTTCCCCTTGTCTTCTTCCTGGAATTGTTCGGCATCTGGCTTCCGCTGCTGTACCATGGAGTCTTCGGGCTGTATATCGCTTACCAGTCCAAGCCGAACCTGAGCCGCTTCAACCTGGAAAGAAACTGGCGTTATACCCTGCAGCGGATCAGCGGGGTCATTACCTTCGTGTTCATCGTCTGGCATATGTTCGAGACGCGGGTTCAGGTTGCCGTAGGCAATGTTGAACATGAGCAGCTTGGCGGCGTCATGCATGATATTGTGACTCAGCCGCTGATGCTGGCGATTTATGTGATCGCTATCATTGCAGCCTGCTTCCACTTCTCAAACGGACTCTGGTCTTTCCTGATCAGCTGGGGCATTACCGTCGGGCCGCGCTCACAAAAAGTGTCCTCCGTGCTCTGTCTCGGCCTTTTCGTTATTGTAACCTTTATGTTCCTGATCTCGCTGTTCGCCTTCCGTGACAGTGAATTCCAGACAGCGGCCGGCGCCGCACAGACCCTCAGAACGCTGCTTTAAGCGGGTGACGGCTGTTAAAAGAGACGGTTTTGTACAAAGCTATATTATATGTACCCTACAAAACTTTAGGAGGAACTCTCATGGCATCAGCCGATATCATTATCGTGGGCGGCGGGCTGGCTGGCCTGATGGCTACCATCAAGGCGGCGGAATCCGGCGCACATGTTCATCTATTCTCTCTGGTCCCTGTCAAAAGATCGCATTCGGTCTGCGCCCAAGGCGGCATCAACGGGGCTGTAAATACGAAGGGCGAGGGGGACTCGCCCTGGGAGCATTTTGACGATACCGTCTACGGCGGTGACTTCCTGGCGAACCAGCCGCCGGTTAAGGCGATGTGTGAGGCTGCGCCGGGGATTATCCACCTGATGGACCGGATGGGCGTTATGTTCAACCGTACGCCGGAGGGGCTGCTCGATTTCCGCCGGTTCGGCGGTACGAAGCGGCACCGGACGGCTTTTGCCGGGGCGACTACCGGACAGCAGCTGCTGTATGCGCTCGATGAGCAGGTACGGCGCTGGGAGGCGGAGGGCCTTGTAACCAAGAGCGAGAACTGGGAGTTCCTCTCGGTTATTCTGGACGATGCGGGCGTCTGCCGCGGTATCAGCGCCCAGAACCTGAAGACGATGGAAATTCAGACCTTTCCGTCTGATGCGGTTATTCTCGCCAGCGGCGGGCCGGGCATTATTTTCGGCAAAACAACGAACTCGGTCATCAATACAGGAACCGCGGCCAGCGCGGTCTATCAGCAGGGTGTCCATTATGCCAACGGGGAATTCATCCAGATCCACCCCACGGCGATTCCGGGCGACGACAAGCTGCGGCTGATGTCGGAATCGGCGCGCGGCGAAGGCGGGCGTATCTGGACTTACAAGGACGGCAAGCCATGGTACTTCCTGGAGGAAAAATATCCTTCCTACGGAAACCTGGTGCCGCGCGATATTGCCACCCGGGAGATTTTTAATGTATGTGTCGATCAAGGCCTTGGTATTAACGGCGAGAACATGGTCTACCTGGACCTGTCGCACAAGGACCCGAAGGAGCTTGACGTCAAGCTCGGCGGCATTATCGAGATCTACGAAAAGTTCATGGGGGATGATCCCCGCAAGATTCCGATGAAGATTTTCCCGGCTGTGCATTATTCAATGGGCGGCATGTGGGTCGATTATAACCAGATGACCAATATCCCGGGACTGTTCGCAGCAGGCGAATGCGAATACCAGTACCACGGTGCGAACCGTCTCGGTGCGAACTCGCTCGTCTCGGCAATCTATGGCGGGATGGTATCGGGACCGAAGGCAGTAGAATATATTAAAGGGCTTAAGAAGTCCGTGCAGGATATTCCGTCCACCGTGTTCGACAGCTTCCACAAGCAGCAGGTTGGCAAATACGAATCACTGCTGAACATGTCAGGTACAGAAAACGCCTATGTAATCCATAAGGAGCTGGGCGAATGGATGACCGCCAATATGACCGTGGTGCGTGAGAACAAGCGGCTTGAAGCGACGATCGGCAAAATCAAAGAGCTTAAGGTGCGCTACGGCAACATCAATATGAGCGATACCTCGCGCTGGAATAACCAGGGCGTTGCCTTCACCCGCCAGCTGTGGAACATGCTGGAGCTGGCCGAGGCGATGACACTCGGAGCGCTGCTGCGCAATGAGAGCCGCGGAGCCCACTACAAGCCGGAATTCCCAAACCGTAACGATGAGGAGTTCCTTAAGACAACCAAAGCGGCCTGGACGGCGGATGGCCCGCAAATCTCCTACGAGGCTGTAGATGTGTCTCTGATCCCGCCGCGGGTGCGTGACTATTCCAAGGATTAAATACAATCGCGTATGCTTTCGAAGCGAGTTTTGTACGAAGGATATCGGAGAAGTAACGCTCACAAAACTAAGCGTATGCTTCCGGAGTGAGTTTTGTACGAAGGGAAATCAGAGGAGTAACGCTCACAAAACTTTTAGGAGGTAACCGATATGGCGGAAACTGCTGCAGCTCCCAAAAACGTGAAATTTATCATTACCCGCCAGGACGAACCGGAGAGCGCGCCTTATAATGAGGAATTTGAGCTGGCGTACCGGCCGGGGATGAATGTAATCAGCGCTTTGATGGAAATCCAGCGTAATCCGGTTAACGCAAGCGGTGACAGTACGGTGCCGGTCTGCTGGGACTCCAACTGTCTTGAGGAAGTATGCGGGGCCTGCTCAATGGTGATCAACGGCAAGCCGCGCCAGGCCTGTGCCGCACTGATCGACAACCTGGAGCAGCCGGTACGGATTGAGCCGATGAAGACCTTTCCGGTGGTACGTGACCTGGTCATTGACCGCAGCCGGATGTTTAGTGCCCTCAAGCGGGTCAAGGCATGGATTCCGATTGACGGTACCTACGATCTCGGTCCGGGTCCGCGGATGCCTGAGAAAAAACGCCAGTGGGCCTATGAGCTGTCCAAATGCATGACCTGCGGCGTCTGCCTGGAGGCCTGCCCGAACGTCAATGAGAAGACCGATTTTATCGGCCCGGCAGCGATCTCCCAAGTACGTCTGTTCAACGCCCATCCGACTGGCGAAATGAACGCGGACGACCGCCTGGAGGCGCTGATGGAGGACGGCGGGATCGACGGCTGCGGTAACTCGCAGAACTGTGTGCGCGCCTGTCCGAAGGGCATTCCGCTCACCACCTCGATTGCCGAGATCAATAAGCAGACTACCAAGCATATGTTCAAGCGCTGGCTGGGCGTATAGCGCCTTACCGCTGCAATTATTCTGTTCAAAGCCGTTCCCCAAGGCTAATTCCGCCTTGGGGAACGGCTTTTTTAATATTAAAGAATCTATAAGTTTGCAGGGTTATTTTGCTTAAAGGCGCGGGGATAAAGTACGATTAGTACAGTTCTGTGAACTACAGGCCTTAAGACCCGGCTGGTAATGTTTTATATGTTTCTTTTGCGCGGAAAAGCGGGTACAAGATATACATTCCGTCAATACATAAGGAACACCGCAAAAAAGGTAAACTTAAACATTTATAGAACTGCATGTTATAATCTTCTTGGTTAATGCGCTTTCAATTTAAAGAGTACCGGGGGAGGAATTACGTTGATCTGTCGAGAGCAGGATGGAACAATTGTCATGGTTAAGCAGCATGAGCACGGCCGGCTGGCCGGAGAGCTTGCCAAATGGTTCAAGGATGAACAGGTGCCCGAATCTGTACGCCGCGATGAAGTGCTGTGGTCCATTGCCAACCACGACCGGGGCTGGATTGATCTGGACGAAACACCCTTCTGGAATGATGCGGAGAACGCCCCTTACAGCTTTATTGATTTTCCTGTCGTGCCTAAGCTTACCTTTTACCGGCGGGGGCTTAATGAAATTGAGGCGGTCTCCTCCTATGGCGCATTGCTGTGCAGCCTGCATTTTGAACGGCTGATTGAGGTGTCCGGAGAGGAATGTCCGGAGCTGGACGAATATCAGAAGGATGAAGCGGAGCGCCGGGCACGCATTCACCGTGAGCTGGAGCAGCGCGCCGTGCCGATCGGTGAAGATGAGCTGTATGTTGATGCCAGGCTGCTGCAGTTCTGTGATGACCTGTCGCTGTATATGGCGCTGAACAGGCCGGGCAGCCCCAAATCCGAAGAGCACCCGTGGTGGAAGGACGGCTTCTCGGGCAGCGAGGATTTTAAATTCACCTCAGGCCGGGTGATTACCGCCGAGTGGCAGGATGAATCGACACTGCGGCTTGAGCCGTTTCCGTTCACCCATGAGGTGGAGACTGTTATTATACTGCGCAGGGTGAGCCGTAAGGACATTACCGACAAGGGGATAGTCCGTGCTTACCGCGAGACACCGGAGGAGGAGTGCCGGATCATGGTGACCGGTTTCCCGGGGGAAACGTCTGCTTAATGCTAAGCATTCTCAGCATTTATACGATTGAGGCTGAACAACATTATCCAATTTAATGCAAAGGAGAATCTCCCTATGAATAGAGACTCGTCCGGGACTTCTCCCAATAGTAATAACCCGGCAGGCGTCAGCCGCAGCAGGATGACCCGCCGCCAGTTCCTGGCCCGGGGAACCAGTGCTTTATTCGGGGCGGGGCTGCTTACAGGCGGGTATGTCTGGCAGGGAGAGCCTAACTGGCTTGAGGTGACAGAGCTGGAGCTGCAGCTTAGGCAGTTGCCGCCGGCTTTTGCCGGAACGCGGCTTGTTCATTTCAGCGATGTGCATCTGGGCTTCAATAAAGATGCCGGTGATGTTAAGCGGCTGGTGAAGCATATCAAGGAGGCCAGGCCGGATATGATCTGCTTCACGGGCGATATAGTGGACAGCGACGCCGAGGATCTGAATGATTCTGTTGCGCTGCTGGCAGAGCTGACTGCACCGCTCGGGAAATACGCTATTTTTGGAAATCATGATTATAAAAATACAGAGCTGCTTACCCGTCTGCTGCAGTCTGCGGGTTTTGTTGTCCTCAGGAATCAGTCCTATGTCATCAGCCGCGGCGGTGAGCGAATCGCGGTTGCCGGACTAGAAGATATGCTCAAGGGCAATCCTGATCCCGCAGCTGCGCTGAAGGATGTTCCGGCTGACATGTTCACGGTGCTGCTCATGCACGAGCCGGATTATGCCGATACGGCCGAGGGCTATCCCTTCAACCTGCAATTATCAGGGCACAGCCATGGCGGACAGATACGCCTGCCGTTAGTAGGGGCACCCTACACGCCCTACGGCTCGACTAAATACATAAGCGGTTTATACTATACCGCAGCAAAAGCAATGCCGGTCTATGTGAACAGAGGCTTCGGCGAAACCTATATGCCGCTGCGGCTGCTGTGCAGGCCGGAGCTGACCGTATTCTCCCTGCGCCGGGCCTGACACAGAGGACAGGACAATGCCAGAATAGCTGCTGAGAAGAGGAGGATTTATGATTACTTATGAAACAGTATCATTCACCGTCCGGCAAGGAACAGCTGTTGAACTCAGGCCGGTGCAGCCTGCTGAAGCGGGCAGGCTGAAGGCTCTTCTCTCGCATCCGGAGGTTCAGCCGCATATTGTAATGCGCTGCGGCGCCGGATCACAGCAGGCTGTTCTGGACAAACTGGCTCAGCGGATGATTTATGCCCATGATCCATGCGCCCTGCACGCCGGAATCTATGCCAGGGGCAGCCAGGAGCTGCTTGGGACGGTGTCACTGCAGAACTGGAACCGGCATGAGGGCAAGGCCGTGTTAGGTTACATGCTGCATCCGGACTGGTGGGGTGCAGGCTTCACTACAGAAGCAGTCGGGCTGATGCTGGACTACGCCGTACAGGAGCTGGGTCTGCAAAGGATCGAGGGGCGCTGCCGCGGCAGCAATCTGAGAAGCGAGCGGGTTATGCTCAAAAACGGGCTGACCCTGGAACGTGTTGTGCCGGTGGCAGACGGATCAGGCGATGTCATAAAAGTGTTCGGCATTGTTACACAATTGAAATAAAGCCGTTATCAAACTCTAACAGTGTCCGGTTAAACTAAGTACATGACCCCCTTTTGAAATATAACTGCTGTTGGGACCCGGAGATCCGGGTCCATTTTTTTGTGCGCTCCTGCCGAGACTGGGCTGCGGGGCTGGCATACATAGGCCGAAATACTGGCGGCTGCGGCTGCCGCCGGGTTATGATTAGACACAGGAGAAGTTCATTAAGGATCAGGAGGAATTATCCAATGAATGAGGTATTGAACATTTTAAATAATCACCGTTCGTTCCGGAAGTATGCAGACAAGCCTGTAGAGCCGGAGAAGCTGCGCTCCATTATTGAAGCGGCGCAGGCAGCGCCATCCTGGGTTAACGGGCAGCAGGTCACCATTATTGCCGTGCAGAACAAGGAGCGCAGAGAACAAATCGCGTTATTAAGCGGAAAACAGCAGCATGTGGCAGACGCGCCGGTGTTTCTGGTGTTCTGCATGGATTTCTACCGGACCAAGCTGGCGGCCGAGCTGGAGGGTCAGCCGTTTGAGGCTGGAGGCGATACGGATGCACTGCTTGTCGGTGCTGTGGACGTGGGGATTGCACTGGAGGCTGCAGTAGCTGCTGCTGAATCGCTGGGGCTCGGCATTATCCCGATCGGCGGGATCCGCCGTAATACCGAAAGTGTCATCGGGCTTCTGGAGCTGCCGGAGTATGTATTTCCGTTAGTTGGCCTATGTATCGGCTACCCTGGCGAAGAGTTGCCGAAGAAGCCGCGGCTGCCGCTGGAGGCCGTATACCATCAGGAGCGATACAATCGTGATCTGGAAGGCAGCATCCGCAGCTACAATGCGGAATTCCGCGAGTACCAGAAGTCCGCCGGCCAGACGGAACGGGACTGGAGCGCGGTCATTGCCCATTTCTATGCACTAAACCCGCAGTACGGGGATGCCGGGAAGACGCTTCCCAAGCAGGGCTTCACCTGCGGCAATCTGCATAAATTCTAAGCTGCTTAATAAGCAGAGCACCGCAGCGGTAAAGGACAGACCGGTAAGCTGTTATGCTTCCCGGGACCTTTGCTGCTGCGGTGCTTTTTTGAAATATAAGAATTTATATGTTTTACGCTATCAATAATTCTTATATTTCTCGCAGAAACGGTTACCGCCTTCTTTGAAGGACGGCATAGCCGTTTCTACTTGATCCATGATTTATTCAATAGGAACGGCAACCCGCTCCCGACGCTTGTAATATACCCATTCCTTGAAGCCGATTTCCTTCAGCCGGGCCTCTACAGCATTCCGCTGGTCTGCCACCCGCGAAGGCTTATGCGCATCGGAGCCGAAGCTGACCTCAACACCGTAATGCAGCGCGCGCTCCAGAATGTCGTCTGACGGGTACCAGCCGCCGCACAGCTTCGTGCCTCCCGAGGTGTTGATCTCGATTGCAGTCCGGCATTCACCGATAACCCGCAGAGCTTCATCAATCTCAGCGGCGGCAGGAATATCGCAGAACTGGGGATAGTTGCCCTTCATCGCGTCGATATGGCCGAGAATCTGGAACATGCCGCTGCGGGCGGAATCGGCAATCAGGCGGTAATATTCGGCTTTGACCGATTGCATCTGCTCCGGTCTGAGCTTTTTCCAGCGGCTCTTGTTAAAAATGCTGTCCCCGCTCACGCTATGTACGGAGCCGATTACATAGTCAAAGGGATAAGCAGCCAGCGTAGCCCGGTACAGCTCTGCATGCTCCGGGAAATAGTCGGATTCGATACCGAGCAGGACGTCGATGGTGCCGGCGTATTCTTTTTGCAGGGCCAGCACTTCTTCCACATAGTTCACAATCTCTGATTTGGCCATAGCAATATGGGGAAAAGCCTGTTCGGACGAATGGCCGAAGTATGGCGTATGGTCGGAAATCCCGATGACGTTAAGGCCGGCGGCGATGCCGGCTTCTATATAATCCCTGATGCTTCCGTCGGCATGGCCGCAGCGGAAATGATGGGTGTGCAGGTCAAACTTCATTAGCATGAACATCTCCTTTGGCCATAGTGTGTGTACGTCAGCAGCGCTGCATACCGTTTATTCCGAACCGATGAATTGGGTCTCAGGCATGCCCTTCAGGTCACTGAGGAACTGGCGCATGGCAGAGTTGACATATTTGCCCGACTTAGTAATGACGCCAACCGGATGGGTAACCTCCAGCTCGATAATTGGAACGATGCGGAGCGTGCCGGCTCGCACCTCGGCGGTTACAGACTGCTTGGAGATGACGGCCGCGCCGAGATCCAGCTCGACCATCCGCTTTACTTCCTCGCTGCTCGTCAGCTCCATGATGACCTGGGGCTGAATGCCGTGCCGGGCCAGGACATCATCAACAAATCTGCGGCCGACCGTATCCGGGGAGAGCAGGATGAGCGGCGTCGCGCCGAGCGCTTCGATTCCCGCTGTTTTTACCTGGGCCAGCGGATGCCTCGGCGAGACAACCAGCTCAAAGGTATCGTAGTACAGGACCGAGGTGGTCATGCCCGGATTCTGTCCGATCAGATAGCCGATTCCGACATCGACCAGTCCGCTCTCCACCTGCTGATAAATCTGTGATGAGGACATGGAGGAGATTGAGGTTTTGATATGCGGGAACTGGTCCTGAAAATAAGACAGGATGCGCGGCAGAATCTGAATGGCAATAGAGGTCGTTGTACCGAGAATAATATGTCCCTGGGGATTCTCATCCAGATCGGCAAGCCGCTGCTTCAGCTCCTCGACAATGCTGACAATCTGCTCGGCATGAGTAAGGAAGACTCTGCCCCTGTCCGTCAGGGTGACCGGCTGGTTCCGGTCCACAAGCTGTGTTTTGAACTCTTCCTCCAGGCTCTTAATCTGCGCCGAAACCGCCGGCTGGGTCAGGTTAAGCAGTTCACCTGCTTTGCGAAAGCTCATCGTTTTGGAGATCGTTATCAGTGTCTCCAGCTGGCTAATGTTCATAGATGTGCCCCCTTTTATTACCGAATCGTGTCGCTGAATATTTGTATAGTGTGGAAACCGGGCGTTTTCACAGGATTGCAGGGCTGAGTGTTACATAGGAACAAGGGAAGGTAGTACAGGTTTATCTTACGCGGAGTGTGGGCATTTGATTAAATTATAGGAGATTACATCCGGCAGGGCAATGCGGAGGAGAAAACTATATTGAGAATTCCTTCGACAAGAGCATTAATTTTTGATGAATAATGCCGATATATGAAGTATAATTAAACATTATTACTTAGGACTTTTGGTATATGACTAAAGCCAGGTAGAGGGGGGACAGCACTTTCATGAAAGCAGAAGTAATTAATCCATTTCTAGAGTCTGCACGTATTGTAATTGAGCAGGTGGTTCAGGTCTCGCCATCGACCGGAAATCTGGGTATCAAGGATATTGAACTGATCGATAACCATATATGGATTCAGGTGGGGATGACAGGACAGCTCAGCGGGGATATTATATTCGGGCTTGAGGAGCATGTGGCGCTGAAGATGGTATCCGCAATGATGGGCGGCTATCCGATTGCAGAAATGGATGAAATGGGACAGAGTGCGATTTCAGAGCTGGGGAATATGATCAGCGGAAATGCCAGTACAATTCTATCCAACCAAGGAGTATCTGTGGATATTACACCTCCGAAGCTGATGAAACTGGAGAGCATGGCCGTTTTCCCGCGTAAAGCACTCAGCATTCCGCTGCTTATGGAAGGCATTGGGGAGCTTGATATTCAGGTAATGATTTCTTAGGCGTATTCTTAGGAGCTGAAGGACCTTCATGCAACTTAAAGACAAAATAGTAGTAATTACAGGAGCTTCAAGCGGGATCGGGGCTATAACGGCCCGGATGCTCAGCGAGAAGGGGGCGGTTCCCCTCCTGCTGGCCCGTTCGGAGAAGAAGCTGAAAGAGACAGCGGCCGGAATTCCGGGCGTTTTTGGACTGTATCCCTGCGATGTTACTGATGAGGCTGAGGTTGCGCGGGTGTTCAATGAGATCCTGGCGGCATACGGCAGAATTGATATTCTGCTGAATAACGCCGGCTACGGCAAATTTGCCGGATTCACCGAGATGGAAGCGCAGGAATTCGATGATATGATGGACGTTAACTACATGGGGATTGTCCGCTGTACCAAGGCTGTTGTTCCGCATATGCTGCAGAGGGGCGGCGGGCAGATTGTTAATGTAGCCTCGATGGCTGGCAAAATCGGCACAGCCCGGTCGGTTGCCTATACGGCGACCAAGCATGCCGTGCTGGGCTTCACCAACGCGCTTCGCCAGGAGCTGCGCAAGAGCGGCATCACGGTATCGGCGGTTAATCCGGGACCGATTGCCACTGATTTTTTCAAGACGGCAGATCCCTCCGGCAATTACGAGAAGAGTGTAGCCCGGATGATGATGACTCCCGAGTTTGTCTCCGCCAAGATCGTCAAGCTGATGGAAAAGCGCCAGGAAGAGATTGATCTTCCCGGAATTGCCGGCTTCGGCATCCGGCTGTACGGTTTGTTCCCCCGCCTGGCAGACAAGCTGACCTATAACGCAATGAACCGTAAATAGATCTATGTGTACAAGGAAATGGCCTTCCATTTGGTGGAGAGGCCTTTTTGGCATATAATGAAGATATTAACTTAGCGAAAAGGATGAAACATACTTATGACTAATGCTTCTTTTGCGGCCATCGGCCTCCAGGAGGACCTTGTTGCCCGATTGTCGGAATTCGGCATTTCCGCTCCATCTCCAGTCCAGGAGCAGACGATCCCGCTGCTGCTGGAGGGCAGGGACGTGCTTGCCGCTTCCCAGACCGGAACAGGCAAGACGCTGGCTTACCTGCTGCCGCTGCTTCAAACGATTAACCCGGAGCAGAGGGTGGTACAGAAGCTGGTGCTGGCTCCGACCCAGGAGCTGGCGATGCAGATTCTCCGCGAGGCGGAGCGCTACGGAGACCACCGCGGCATTAAGGTGATGGGGCTGATCGGCGGAGCCGCCATCAAACGCCAGATTGATAAGCTGCGCGAGCATCCCCAGCTGGTTGTCGGCACGCCGGGGCGTATCCGCGAGCTGATCGGCCTGCGCAAGCTGAAGATGCATGAGGTCAGCACGATTGTTATCGATGAAGCTGACCAGATGTTCCAGCTGAGCGGAGCCGGCGAGGTTGCGAAGATCGTCAGCAGCGCGCTGCGCACACGCCAGCTTGTTATGCTGTCTGCGACCATCGGTCCTGAGACCAAGGCACTGGCTTCACGTGAGATGAAGAACCCGGCCGAGGTCGGTATTGATCCGGGTGTAATGACCGCCCAGACGCTGGAGCATCACTATGTGGTGTCGGAGGAGCGGAACAAGATCGATATGCTGCGCCGCGTCATCCGTCACCATAATCCGAAGCGGGCGATTGTGTTCGTTAATGCGACGGAGGATATCGCTGAGGTGGAAGCGAAGCTGAACCACCTTGGCCTTACGGCGGCGGCACTTTACGGTGATGCCGACAAGGTAACGCGCAGCAACGTGCTGGCGAAATTCCGTGACGGCAAGTTCCGCGTGCTGGTCGCCAGCGACGTGGCGGCCCGGGGTCTGGACATTGAGGAGCTGACGCTTGTCGTCAGCTTCGATCCGGCCTTTGACGCCGAGCACTATGTGCACCGGGCCGGCCGCACCGGGCGCATGGGCAAACGCGGGCTGTCGGTGACGATTGTCACCGAGCAGCAGACGTTTATCATGCGCAAGTTCGCCCGCGAGCTGGATATTCAGCTCGAGGAACGGGCCCTGTCCGCCGGCAAGGTACTGCCGGCGGATGAAGCCCGCAGACCGGCGCCAGGCCAAGGCAGCGGGGGGCGGGCAGCCCGCGCCGGGAGAGCGCAGCGCCGCGCGGCGGCAAGCCGGTGCGGACGGCGGCGGTGCAGCCGGATGCCCCGGCTGCAAGGCCGGCAGCAGCGCGGCCGGACGGTGAGGGCTCCGGCGCGGCGGTGCGGCGCGAGCCGCAGCACGGCGCAGGCCGGGCCGCAGGCGGACGCAGCGGCGCAGGTGCAGCCCCTGCTGCGGGCGGGGGCAAAGCCCGCAGCAGCAGTGCGGAACGCGAGAAGAACCGCAAGAATAAGGGAGCGCCAAAGTGGCTCAAGAACAAAACTACGGGAGGTGACAGTCAATGAATAATGCCCCCGTACTGCAAATTACGGGATTAAGCGGTGGCTACAGCCTGAATAAGCCTGTACTGCATGATATCGGCCTGCAGGTGCAGCCCGGCGAAATGGTCGGGCTGATTGGACTTAACGGAGCAGGCAAAAGCACGACGATGAAGCATATCCTGGGGCTGATGTCGCCGCATAAAGGCGAGATCACTGTAAAGGGTAAAACCCGGAGCAGTAATCCGGAAGAGTATCACAGCGCGCTGACGTTCGTGCCGGAATCTCCACTGCTGTATGAGGAGATGACGGTCCGCGAGCATGTAGAATTTACCGCCAGGGCTTACGGCGTGGAGCGCAGCGATTATGAATCCCGCAGCATGCAGCTGGCCGCACTTTTCAATATGGAGGACAAGATGGATACGTTGTCCTCTCATTTATCCAAGGGTATGAAGCAGAAAGTAATGATCATGTGCGCCTTTGTGGCCCGTCCGGCGCTCTATGTTATTGATGAGCCGTTTCTGGGTCTTGATCCGCTCGGCATCCGCTCCCTGCTTGACTTCATGATGGAGCTGAAGAAATCGGGAGCGTCGATTCTGCTCAGCTCGCATATTCTCTCTACCATTGAGAATTACTGCGACCGCTTCATCGTGCTGCACCGCGGCAAGGTTATTGCAGAAGGCACACTGGCAGAAATGACCGAAGCCGCAGGCCTGCGCGGATTGAACCTGGAGCAGCTGTTCTACGAACTGGTGCAGGGAGGGAAATGATATGGATTTGAAAGAGCTGCGCCGGCAGCGGCGCAGCCGGTTCATGGGCAGCATGATCCCTTACGTGGGCTATGTAATCAGGAGCGGAGTAGCGATGGTGCTGCTTATGGTGCTGATTGTGTTCTCCGCCTGGTATACAGCGCTGCTTCGCGATATACCGGCAGATCTGCCGATCCGCTGGATTATGCTCGTGCTCCTGCTGCCTGCAGCAGTGCACAGCAGCTTCCGGACTTATCTGCAGAGTCCGGATACGATCTTTCTGCTGCCGCAGGGCCACCGGATGAAGGCGTATTTTGCTCCGGCCTGGGTGAGCGGGAATGTCTGGAAGCTCCTGCGGATGGCCTTTATCCTCATTACATTATGGCCGCTGTACATACGCACGGACGCTTCGCCTCAATCCTTGCTGTATACAGCCCTGCTGCTGGTTGCAGTGAAGCTGCTGTCCAGCTACGGGCTGTGGCGGGAGATCGCCATGCTGTCGCGTCCGGCTGCAGCCGGCTATCAGCTGCTGCGCTGGGCAGTGGGGGGATTAATGCTTGCGGCATGGCTGTGGCAGCCGCCGCTGCGGGCCCTGCTGTTCGCCGCCCTGCTGGCAGCCGCTTATATAGCGGCGCTGCGTGTTCCAGGCCGTCATGCCGTTCCCTGGGAGCGGCTGATCGCCACCGAGAAGAATCAGGGCACAAGAGCGCTGATGATACTCGGCTGGTTCGTAGATGTGCCGGGACGCGAGCAGCGGGCTTATGCCCGGCGTTATCTGTCCCGCTGGGGCAGCGGAATTGCCTGGCGCCGCGATAGCGCGTACCGCTTTCTGCTGACCAAAAGCTTCGCCCGCGGTGACGTCTTCGGAATTGTAATGCGGATAGCCTTACTGGGTATGCTGCTCGTCCTGTGGAACCGCAGCAGCTATGCCGGCACCGGCATCTACCTGTTCTTCCTGTTTTTGACCGGCATTCAGCTGTCGTCGCTGCGCAAGCTGCACAGTGAATCCTTCTGGCTGACAATCTATCCGCTGCCTGCAGGCAGCAGGGCGGACAGCACCACACAGTTTATTTTCCGGACCCTGCTTGTGCTGGCGCTGCTGCTGGGCTGGCCCTTCCTGCTCACGGTGGGCGAGCGGCCGCTTCCGGCCATCGGCAGCTTGCTGGCAGGTGCGCTGCTGGCTTTCTTGTTCAAACTGTACATGCAGCGTAAATCGGTAGATCCGGATGATGATCTGTAGCAGAACGTTTACAGAAGCCTTGTTAACAGAAAGAAGCCTTGACGGGAGCTTTCGCCCGCATCAAGGCTTCTTTGCTGTATATCAAAAAAAATTCAGTTAGACAAAGAGTGAACGGCTGATGATAACCAGCAGGATGAAGAGTACCAGAATTGCGCCAGTGCTAGTAAATCCAGGGTATCCGTATCCGCCTCTTACTTCTTCGCTCATGTTCATTCCCCTTTCGAATGTGTTGTTGTACTTGAGTACACCGTATTGTATGTGCGGAGGGAACAACGTGTATAGGCCAATGCCGCGAGACAGTAAAATAACCCGTAAAACGGGGGGGGGGGGAGATGGATGCATACTCAGCTACTTAGCAGAGACCCCGGAAAATCAAAACAGTCCCGGGTGTCCGGGACTGTCTGCTGGTATTATATCCTCTTATTTATCAGCCTGCTCCAGGTCGCGGATACCGGCATATACCATGTCGAACAGCTCTTCCAGCTGGTCTTCTTCAATGCAGGAGAAGGCCACGCGCAGATCGGTTTCGCCAAGGGCGATCGTACCCAGGCCGTACTGGTGGATCAGATGCAGACGCAGTGTCTCGGCCGGTACAGTCTTCAGCTTGAGGCACATGAAGTAACCGGAGTTGAACGGGTAATAGGTCCATACATCATCTCCGTATTTGCCGCTGTCCAGCAGTGCCTTCACTTTGTTGGCTCGGCCCTTCATAATCTGGAATTTCTCTTCCTTCTGCTGCGGGAACTCCGGTGCTTTCAGCGCATCCAGCACAAAGGTCTGCGAAGGATGGGCTCCGCTGGAAATCGTTGCGCGGATAATGCCGAGCGTCTTCTGCTCCAGTGCAGCCAGCAGCTCCTTGTCTTCGGAAGCATAGGTGATGAAGCCGACGCGGAAGCCCCAGACGAATTCTTCCTTGGTGGCTCCGTCCACCTTAACTGCAAGCACCCGCGGATGCAGGTTAGCCAGGCGTCCAAACAGTGATTCCTTGAGTGAATCCTCGAAAAAGAGTCCGAAATAAGCATCATCGCTGACTACAACGACATTGATTCCCTCTTCAGCAGCACGGAGGATGGCGGCAACGATCGCTTCGCCTTCTTCAAGCCCCGGTGTGTAGCCGGTAGGATTATTAGGGAAGTTCAGCAGCACGATGGCTTTGCCGCGGTCCTTCTGGGCCAGCAGTGCATCCAGCAGCCCGTCGCTGTTAAACTTCATATCTTCAGTGAAAAGCGGATAATTTACGATGCGGCTGAGCCGGCGGATGCCGAAGGTCAGCTCGTAATTCTCCCAGTTCTTATCCGGATAGATGACGGCATCGCCTTCCTCAGCGAACAGATCAGCAACAATGCTCAGCCCGTGAGTCAGAGCGTTGGTTACGACAGGATTGCCGAAGGATTTGCCTTCAAGCGACGGGTTCTCGCGCAGCATCTTCTCCCGCCATACGGTCCGCAGCTCCGGTTTGCCGGCAGGAGGTGCATAGCCGTACAGGTCTTTGGGATTGTAAGCGGACAGCTTATCCTGAATGACGGCAAGGTGCATAGGCACGCCGTGCTCAGTTGCAATACCGATGGTAGCATTATATTTCTTCGCATGAGCCGTCGCTTCTGCAGATTGGCTCAGAATGCCCTCTTTTGGAAAATAGATCGCTTTGCCGAGATTGGAGAGCATATCGTATACATGTTCATTGCCTGCCTTGATGTTGTCGTTCAATTGTCCAGCCAGTGGATTCATCCGTTTCATCCTTCCGGTATTCTTCTGGGATATATACGTTAACATTGCCTAACATTATATCACCGCGGCTTGCCGCCGTCACTGAAGAAAGCCGCGTTTTATGAATACTTTTCGAAAAATTTCTTTATGGATGAAAAGGACAAAATTTCTGCATCATCTCCAGCGTTTCGGCATCACGCGCTCCGCCGCGCTCTGTGAGGCCGCGTATAACGCCGGCACGGTTATCCTCTTTGAGATTCTGGCCGAATTTGAATTTGGCGGTCAGCTGAGCCGGAGTAATACGGACAACGGCTACGGCTTTCAGCCGCGGCCGGTAGACGGGGTCCTCAGCAGTGATCAGGGTATAGCCGCCCTCAGGCTGGAGCTTCTGCATAAAGAGTGACAGGACGGCTGCTTTTTCGGCGAGGTCCTCAACCGGCTCAGCCTTTCCGTAGGCGGTTACGCTTTTGAAATAGGCTGTTGCGGGACAGGCCAGCTCGGGATCACTGAAATAGGACGGAATGAGCGCATATTCATCAGCTACCGTGAAGCAGACCTGCTGCTGGCGGCGGATACTGTCCATTTTGCCTCCGGCATGGCTGCCGTGGAAATAGAAATGGCCATCTGAATATACGAAGTTCAGCGGTGTCACCCGGGGAAACCCCTGTTCATCCGCCGTTCCCAGAAAGCCGAAGCTCATTCCCTGGAGAAAGGATACGATTTCCTCCTCCTGTTCGATCTGGAATTCTTTTCTGCGCATGGCTTATCACCCTCCCATAATTTCATCAAGCATAGAGCAAGAATTGACAATAAAAAAGGACCGGTTTACATTAATTTTATTAGTCCACTCTTGAGGAAGAAGGATAGGGATGAACTTTACACTTCCATATGAACAGTATCTGGACATCTACCGTTACAAATATCTGGCGCTGTACCACGCGCTCCGCGCAGCAATTCTGGACGGAACACTGCCCGGAGGGACGAGGCTGCCTTCAACAAGAAAGCTGGCCGGGCTGTACCAGCTGTCCCGCGGCTCGGCATCCCAGGTGTACGATATGCTGCTGGCGGACGGTTATATTAGAACGGAGCGGGGGCGGGGGGCCTTTGTCTCGGAGGGCGGTTTTTTGGGCGATGACGATGAAGGGCATGACGCGGGAAGCGGGGCTGGGGGTACTGGGAATTCTGGGAATGCCGAGAGTGGCGGGAGTGCCGGAAGTGCCGGAAGTGCCGGAAGTGCCGGGATTTCTGCGCCTGAGGGAGACAGTTTATTTGGGAGTTGGTCCGGTGAAGCTGGCTGCTCTGTGCTGAGGAACGGCGGCAGGAGTGAGGCGGATGCTTCTGACAGGATTCGTGCGCCTGGAGGAGGCAGTACGTGTTGGGGGTTGTCTGGAGTAGCTGGCAGTTCTGTTCCGTGGAATGGTGGCGGGAGTGAGACGGAAGCTGGCAGTGCTTCCACTCTTGTCAGCGTAGAATGGACTGCGGAGGGCGTATCTGGTTACGGGAACCGGCCGGCTGCTGCTGGGCCGGTTAAGCTTAGTGCCTGGGGAGAGCGCCTTATGGAGCGTCAGCTCACTGTGTATGAGAAGACCGGGGTTGGTTCCGTCAGCTTCCGCAGCAGCGGAATGCAGGCAGGCCAGTTCCCGTATGCGGAGTGGAGGAGCGCGCTGAACTATGCCGGAGGTAAGCAGGGCGGCCTGCTGGACAGCTACTGTCCGCCTCAAGGAGACGAAGGGCTGCGGCGGTCAATCGCTGCTCATCTGCGGATTACCCGGGGTATCCGTGCCGAGGCGGGACAGATTGTGCTGTTCAGCGGCTCAATGCAGGGCATCATGATCCTGACCCAGCTTCTGCTGGAGCAGGGCAGCAGCGCGGTGGTTGAAGACCCGGGCTATCACGGTATCCGCCGTGCTGTGGAGATCAGCGGCGGCAGGCTGCTGCCGGGCAGGGTGGATGCAGAAGGGCTGGTCCCCGAGGACTGGGAGGCCCGGCTGCTGTTCGTAACGCCGAGCCGCCAGTTTCCTACCGGGGCTGTGCTTCCGCTGGAGCGGCGGCGCAGGCTGCTGGAATGGGCCCGGCGTCATGAAGCTGTCATTATCGAGGATGATTATGACAGCGAGTTCCGTTGGGGCGGCCGGCCTATTGAGCCGCTTAAGGCGCTGGACCGGGAGGAACGGGTCGTATATGTCGGCTCGTTCTCTAACAGCATGTTCTTCGGGCTGCGCGTGGGCTTCGCCGTGCTGCCTCCTTCGCTGGCTGCACCGGTGATTGCAGCCAAGGCGCTGTATGAGCCGCTGCCCGCAGGCCAGCTGGAGCAGCGGGCTTTGGCGCGGTTCATGAGTACCGGCGGTTACGGCCGGCACCTGCGGCGCATGACACGCATCTACGGTGAACGCGCGCAGCTTCTCCGGACGCTGCTCGCGGAGCGGCTCGGAGATGTTTTTGAGGTGCTGCCGGGTGACGCCGGCCTGCATCTGTATGCACGCTGGCTGCGCAGCGATGCGGAGTTCGCCGCCTTCCGGGCGGCGGCGCTCCGGCGCGGCACAGACTTCCGCGACGCAGTGCTGTACAGGATCAGGCCGGGCAGCGCAGCAGCCTGCTTCTCATTTGCCCACCTCGATGCAGCAGCGCTGGAGGAGGGAGTAAGCCGTCTGTTGCAGGCCTGGAATGATGTGCAAAACCTGTCGTGACAAGGTATTATTAAGGGTGAGAGGATCGGTGCTAACCGGAATAGATTCTCATAATCATGCTGGAACGGGACATGCTCCAAAATTAAAGGGAAAAATCCCGTTAATGGCGCCAGCAGCGTGCCGGAAGTACTCGATTAAAGGGAAAAATCCCGTTAATGGCACCAGCAGCGTGCCGGAAGTAATCGATTAAAGGGAAAAATCCCGTTAATGGCGCCAGCAGCGTGCCGGAAGTACTCGATTAAAGGGAAAAATCCCATTAATGGCGCCAGCAGCGTGCCGGAAATGCTCGATTAAAGGGAAAAATCCCATTAATGGCGCCAGCAGCGTGCCGGAAGTACTCGATTAAAGGGAAAAATCCCGTTAATGGCGCCAGCAGCGTGCCGGAAGTAATCGATTAAAGGGAAAAATCCCATTAATGGCGCCAGCAGCGTGCCGGAAGTACTCGATTAAAGGGAAAAATCCCGTTAATGGCGCCAGCAGAGTGCCGGAAGTACTCAATTAAAGGGAAAAATCCCGTTAATGGCGCCAGCAGCGTGCCGGAAGTACTCGATTAAAGGGAAAAATCCCGTTAATGGCGCCAGCAGCGTGCCGGAAGTACTCGATTAAAGGGAAAAATCCCATTAATGGCACCAGCAGAGTGCCGGAAATACTCGATTAAAGGGAAAAATCCCGTTAATGGCGCCAGCAGAGTGCCGGAAGTACTCAATTAAAGGGAAAAATCCCGTTAATGGCACCAGCAGAGTGCCGGAAGTACTCGATTAAAGGGAAAAATCCCGTTAATGGCACCAGCAGAGTGCCGGAAGTACTCAATTAAAGGGAAAAATCCCGTTAATGGCGCCAGCAGCGTGCCGGAAGTAATCGATTAAAGGGAAAAATCCCATTAATGGCGCCAGCAGCGTGCCGGAAATACTCAATTAAGGGAAATAATCCCCTTAATAGAAAAAGTATCGCGCCGAAGTGTTGGAAAAAACTCCCTTTGTGGCCTCGGCTAAGGCTGATGCCCGGCTAATGAATAGCAAAAATGCCCTTGAATCCGTCTCATGCAGGCAATTGTCCCTCCTTCGGACAGGCATTCTGTAATTTTATTAGAAAATATAACTTGGTGGGAATCAGGTATTAAGCCACCTATTTCGGCAAATAGCCACCTTACGCATTCAGAAAGTAACAAAGAACAACCTTTAGGAGGGGAATATTATGCTTCATGCATCGCCGTCCTCTTTTGTGATCCTGCCGGCCCTGGCGAAGATTGTGTGCGAACCGGGCTGGAGATGGCAGAAAAGAGAGAAGCCGCTGCAAAATTATGATTTGTTCTATGTCTGGAGCGGGGAGGGGACGGTTGTGCGCAACGGTACGCCTTTTCAGGTGGGCAAGGGAAGCTGCTTCCTGTTCCGGCCGGGCGATCATACGTATGCGACACATAATCCGCAAAAGCCGCTGGTTCTTACATATATTCATTTTGATATCACCGAACCGGTGACGGAAGTTCCCGAGCCTTACCGTGAGCTGGGTGAAACCGTGGAGTTCGAGCATCTGCTGGCCCGTTATGTACGGCTGTTCCTGGTGAAGACCTTTGCCGCAGAGGAAGAGGGTCGCCTGATTCTCAAACAGCTGATGATCCATCTGCTGCGCGAGGACCGGATGATGCCGGTGGAACGCCATGTCAGCAATCAGCTCAGTGAAATAATCCATGAGGTTGCCAATTACGTAAGCCAGCATCCTGGGGCATCACACCGGGTAGAGGATCTGGCTGCCCGGGCGGGCCTGTCCCCCCGTTACTTCTCAATCAAATTCAAGGAGATCACCGGATCGTCGGTGCAGTCCTATGTCATCAGAGCCCGGATAGAGCGGGCGCAGCATCTCCTGCTGTATGCCGGAATGAATGTGACGGAGGTGGCGGATGCGCTGGGCTACCGTGATATTTTCTTTTTCAGCCGCCAATTTAAGCAGCACACCGGCAAAAGCCCGTCCGAGATCCGCTGACCGCCTGAACCCATCCGCTTCCGGCTGCCTTGTTTCAGCTTTTACATCCGGGGGTAAATACGTTGCAACCTGGTTTAACAGATGATCTAGATGCAGCTTGGAAGGGGAGAACACAGGTATGTTTAGAGGACGCAGAATATCCAATAATGCCCTCAAGTGCGGAAGCGCCGGATTTTGCCGGAGCCGCTGGAAACGCTTGAAGCAGACGAACAGCACAGGCATTGACCAGTGGTTCTAAAGCTATCAGCCCATACGTGCACGTATAGAGCAGGACAGACAGGGAACCGGGGCCGGCAGGCTGCCGGTTTTTTAATATTGTTTGATATAAAAAAGAAGTTCACGCTATCAGCAATTGGAATGCAGATTGATAATTATGCGTAGGCTAAACAGCAAATGAGCCATCGGGTGAAGGAGCGTGTGAGTATGTATGAAATCGTATTAATCCGGCACGGAGAGAGTGAATACAACCGCCAGAATCTGTTCACGGGCTGGAGTGATCCGGATTTGACGGAAAAAGGGGTCCAGGAGGCTAAGGCCGCCGGCAAGCTGCTGAAGGAAGCAGGCTACTCCTTTGATCTTGCTTTTGCCTCGGTGCTGAAGCGTTCAATCAAGACGCTGAACTATGTGCTGGAGGAAATGGACCTGCTGTGGATTCCCGTACAGAAATCATGGAAGCTGAATGAACGGCATTACGGGGCGCTGCAGGGGCTGAGCAAAAGTGAAACGGCCGTTAAATACGGTGAGGAGCAGCTGCAGATCTGGCGGCGAAGCCTCTCGGTCCGCCCGCCGCTGCTTACACCGGATGATCCGCGCTATGCCCGAAACGACGTCCGTTACAAGGAGGTCCGTGCCGGTGATATTCCGCGCGGCGAGAGCCTGCAGGATACGGTGGGCCGTGTCGGTGATTTCTGGAACAACCGCATTGTCCCCCTGATCCGCAAGAAGGAGCGGGTACTGATCTCAGCCCATGGCAATACGCTGCGGGCGTTAATTAAATTCATGGAGGATCTGGATGAGCCGACCCTGCTGAAGCTAAATGTACCTACCGGAGTTCCGCTTGTCTACAAGCTGGATGATAATGTGAAGCCGGTGAGCCGTTTTTATCTCGGTATTCCCGAGGAGGTCCAGGAGAAGGCGCGGGAAGTGGCTAATCCAAGTAAGGTAACGGAATAATACGTATACAAAAAGGGTACTCCCAAACCTGGCAGGCAGGCGGAGTACCCTTATCTGTGTGCAGTTCTATTGCGGTCTGCCCTGTGTGCCCAGCAGCTCGCCCATCCTGACCTTGGTTCCTTCCTGAAGCCCCGGTCGCGGGGTGAAGGTACCGTTCTCAAGCAACAGCACTACGGTGGAGCCGAATTCAAAATAAGCCAGGTCATCACCAATCTGCCAATTCTCAGCCTGCTCATCCGCATATCGGATGCTGCTGACATTCATTGCCCCCACCTTTACAACGGCAGCTTCACCGTTCGTTCCGGCAATATAAGTAATGAGCCGTTCGTTGCGGCTCAGCACGCTTTTCATATGTCTCATGCCGAATTCGTTGACTGGATATGCCCGGCCGCGGATATAATCGCTCTCAACCTTGCGTCCGGTAAGCGGTGAGTGAATACGGTGGTAATCGGTCGGGCTCAGATAAAGGACGAGATAATAGCCTTTCTTATACAGCTCCTGGTGCGGTGAATGGTTGAGCAGCTCCTCCAGCAGATAATTCTGCCCTTTAACATTCATTAGTGTTCCGGAATGAATCTCGCCCATCGCGGTAATCAGGGCGTCAACGGGACTGGCTACAGCGTTAGCCCCTTCAGCGACGGGACGCATGCCCGGCTTCAGCCTGCGGCTGAAAAATTCATTCAGTGTGCGATATTCTCCGGACGGCTTCTCCGCTTCAGCGGCAGGAATATGATAGGTCCGGATAAATGTCGGGATCAAAAGACGGCTGAGTCTGCTATGGGCAAAAGCACCCATTAACCGCGAAAGCCACCGGTACGAGGACAGCTCGGTCATCAGCCGCAGCAATTGTTTAACCATGATTATCTCCTTCCGTCTTGCAGAGTAACGGTCCCGCGGCGCGGGACCGTTACTGCTCTGCATTATATTGACATAGAATAGGAGACAAATCAATAACGGATATACCTGGAGGGATCATCCAGCAGAAAACGGGCATAGCCCATCGGCTTGCGGTAGCTGTCTTTCCAGAGGTTGCCAAGACCGGCCTTCTGAAAGCCGTAGCGCTGGTCGCGGCCGTTGCATTCGATAAAATAGAGCCGCCCGTCCCGGGTAACCCCGATATCCAGACCGATATCGGCAAGGCCGGGCAGGCTTCGTTCCAGCTGGCGTGCAATCATAACACTAAGCGCCTCGACAGACATGCGGATGCTGGCAGCCGTCTCACCGCCGAATAACTGCTCCAGCACCGAAGAGCTGCTGTACGCTTCGCCGCCTCTGGCGATATTGGAGACGAAGCCGCCTGGCGCCGCCAGCTTGGCGAACATGCCGGTAATCTGCCAGTCTCCCCCCCAGCCGCGCTGAACCGTAACACGCAGGTCAAAGGGGCGGTCGTTCAGCTCAGCCAGCGGAATGCGCTCCTGCACCAGATAAGGCATAGCAGACAGGCGTGCCCGCAGCGCCCTGGGCAGAGCCTCCGGATTCACTGCTCTATGCATCCAGCGGCGCGTTCCCGAAGGGAGATAGCTCCAGATCCAGCGCCGTTCACCCCTCCGTGACAGGCGCATGACCCCCTTCCCGACACTGCCGCGGCACGGCTTCAATATAAGGTCGGGATAGCGGCGCATCATGGTCTTCAGCCCGGACAGACCAGCCGCAGAGTCGGGCAAAAACCCCCGCAAAGCCCCGTTCTGCGCAAGCAGCCTGTGAATCTGATCCTTGCCATAGCGGTTGCATGTATTAAAAACTAGGAGGCCTTGCTCCAGCAGACGGTCGGTTCCGGTACTGTTCTGGCTATAGATCGCCCGGTTATGAATAACAGACGGTGTCGGGACGGCCATCAGCTGGTATCCCTGGCTTCCCTTTACATAGGCTACACTGTAGCCGGATTCAAGGTTAATATCGGACAGCTGCAGGAAGCAGGGGACCATTCCGTATGCGGCAGCGGCCTCCTCATAGAGCTCCAGCGACTCCTGTCCCGTTTTTAACCGGGGAACGCCCCGGTGCATAGCGGCATTTAGCAGTATTCCCACGAGCTTTTGCCCCATGTTCGTTCCTCCTGTTAGCTTCTGTAGTGACGGCGGTTCCGCTTCTCTAGCATTGTATGTTTGTACGGGGCGTCCAGGATGGACGAATGCGCGGCGGCAGATGCCCTTTTTTAGTAAGAAAGGATGTATAAGCTTTCGGGGTCCCGCAAAGTACCTGAGTCCGCGTCGATGTAAAGACCCCGCTTCATTAAAGAATGGCCCGCTGCTGCAAAAGGGTGTCACCCGCCTATTCCACTGCATATGATGCCTAGAAGAAACATTCGATGGAAGGAGGAGACTGCTTGTGAAGGGCTCCAGAAAGAACCGGAATAATCAATCCAAACGGCGTCTTTATTACGTGGATAATCCCAATAAAACGGAACTGAGCATGCTGCGTAGCGGTCCAAGGGCACAGGGGGATACAGCAACAGGGGAGACGGAAAGGATAGCCGACACGCCGGATCAGTCTTTGCAGGTCAGCGGGGTAGGCACGGCGGAGCTCCCGGCTCCGGCAGAGGCTGTTACAGCTGAACCGGCTCCGGAGCCGCAGGTGCAGCAACAGCCGGCGGCAGAGGCTCCGCCCAGGAATGAAGCGGAAGTACGGGTAAGCCTCCCGGCCGCACCGCTGCTGACAGAGAAGGAACGCCTGCAGAAGGTATACACTGACGACATCTCGGAAGCTGCTGTTACCGGCCCCAAAATCGCCCCACGCACCATTGACGGGTCCAAGCTGAAGTTCGGCATTATCGGTACGCCGTGGCTGCAGGATTACGCGGTACAAAGCATCAACATTGCGGAAAAAGCCGTTACCTCATCAAAAATCGCCCATGAATCCATTTCAGGCGAGCATTTGGCGGAAGGCAGTATCAGCGGCGGCAAGCTGCTGGATCATTCTATCGGCGGTGAAAAGCTGAAGAACGGCAGCATCGGTCCCGAAAAGCTGGCTGACCGGACCATCGGCGGTGAGCAGATTGCAGACCGGTCCATTTCCGGCCGCCATCTGAGCGAGCTGCTGATCACCTCAGAGCTGCTGGAGGACGGTGCCGTAAGCGGTGAAAAAATCCTCAGCAGCAGCATTGTCAGCCGCCACCTGGCGAACGGTATCATTGACCGCTCTAAGCTGGCAGATGATGCGGTATCGGGAGATAAAATCGCCGACGGTGAAATCAGCGGCGACAAAATTGCCGAAGGCGCCATCGACAGCCGCCATCTGAAGGAAGGAACGGTGTCTGCGAAGCACCTGGCACCGGGAGCGATCGGGCGTGAACAGCTGGCCAGCCGGCTGATCGGCAAGGAACAGCTGGGTTCTGCTGTCATTGAGAGCGGGCATCTGGCCGACGGGGCAGTCGGTGCGCGGCAGCTTGCGGAGAAGTCGGTGCGCAGCCAGCATCTTAGTCCGGAGAGCATCACCGGGTCGCATATCGGCGACGGGGAGATTAGCGGGAATCATCTGGCTGACCGGAGCATCTCTTTTGTGAAGCTGGCAGAGGGAGCGGTAGGGACAGCCCAGATCGTGGAGCAGGCGGTCACCTCCTCCAAAATTGCCGACCAGAGCATTCTGGCACATAAGCTGGCAGACGAAGCAGTGGCAACCCGCCATCTGGCGAAGTCAGCCGTCCGCAGCCCTCAGATTGCCATGCAGTCCATCTCCTCCGGCCATCTGCAGCGTGAAGCGGTGGACCAGTCCCATCTGTCGGCAGAGTCGGTCGGCTCAGACCAGCTGCAGGCTGGTGCTGTGCTGGGCAGTCATCTGGCCTCCGGCTCCGTTAACGGTAAAGTGCTGGCGAATGACTCTGTCAGTACAGAGCATCTTCTTCCGCACAGCGTGACCGCAGCCAAACTGGTGGACGGTGCTGTGACAGGCGCCAAGCTGGCCCACAGTGCAGTGAATGCAAATGCGCTTGCCCGAGAAGCGGTGAGCGGTGAGCATATAGCCTTTTGTGCGGTGGAGGAAAAGCATCTGGCGGATGCCAGTGTCAGCGGCCGTGTGCTGCAGGGCGCCGCAGTAGATACGGAACACCTGGCTACCGGAGCTGTAGAACGCAGACACCTGGCTGAGAACAGTGTAAACAGCTCTGCACTCCAGGCCGGAGCGGTAACAAGCGATAAGCTGGCTTCCGGTACAGTAAAGGAAATACATCTGGCTGCCGGTGCAGTACAGCCGCATCATCTGGCTGATCATGCGGTTACTTCATTAAAACTATCACCGGAAAGCATCTCGACAGATAAGCTCAGCGATTTATCTGTTACCTCCATTAAACTTGCGGACAGCAGTGTGACTTCACCCAAGCTGGCACCTGCTGCTGTAACTGCCGAGCATCTGGCTCCGGGGGCAGTCGTTCCGGCCTCACTCAGCGATACCGCTGTACAGGGCAGACATCTGGCGCCGGGCAGCATCGGCGGAGCCCATATCCGGCCGATGTCAGTCGGCAACGGGCATATTCTCCCCGGTTCGATTTCTTCCATACAAGTGCAGGAAGGCAGCATCAACAGCTCCAAGCTGGCTGATGAGGCGGTGGTTTCCCGCCACCTGTCGCCGGATAGTGTACGGGGTAGTCATCTGGCGGATCATGCGGTAGAGAGCCGTCATATCAGCGGAGGCGAAATTACGCTTGCACATCTGGCCGAGGAGGTGCTTGATGCGCAGTGGCTGCCGGATGGCAGTATCGGCAGCGGTAAGCTGGCTGAGGGTGCCATTCAGGCTTCCCATCTGGCTTCCGGCAGTGTGGATGAAGGGCACCTGGTTCAAGAAGCGGTGGACAGCTGCCATATCAAGAGCGGCAGCATCCTGCTGAGGCACCTGTCCGGAGAAGTGTTCACCTCAGAGCTTCTGCCTGACGGAAGTGTTGAAGGCTCCAAGCTGGCTGAAGGGTCTATCGGGGCACAGCACTTGTCGGCGGATAGTGTGTACAGCAGCCATCTGGCAGATGATGCGGTACAGAGCCGCCATATCGGCGAGGGTGAGATTACACTTGACCATCTGGCTGAGGAAATCCGCAGCGCCCAGTGGCTGCCCGACGGCAGCATCAGCGCCGGTAAACTGGCAGACGGCACGATCGGTCCGCTGAAGCTGGCTCCCGGCAGTGTATATGGTGACCATCTGGTCAAGGAGGCGGTAGACAGCCGCCATATCAAGAGCGGCAGCATTACACTGAAGCATCTCGCTGATGAGGTATTCACCTCTGAGCTTCTGCCGGACGGCAGTGTCAGCGGCTCCAAGCTGGCTGAGGATTCCGTAAGCTTCCGTCATCTGTCAGCGGACAGTGTGTATGGCAGCCATCTGGTCCATGACGCAGTAACCGGCCGCCATATCGGCGATGGCGAGATTACGCTGGATCACCTGGCAGAGGAAGTCCGCAGCGTGAAGTGGCTGCCTGAAGGCAGCATCAGCGGCGGAAAGCTGGCGGAGAACGCTGTGGAGTCACACCATGTATCCTCAGGCAGCATTGACGGTACCCATCTGGCAGAGCATGCAGTGGCAGGCCGCCACATCGCTGAAGGCGAGATTACGCTGGCGCATCTGGCCGATGAGGTTCGCGGTGCGAAGCTGCTTTCTGACGGAAGTATTGGTGCAGAAAAGCTATCAGAGAACGCAGTGGAATCGCGGCACTTGTCTACCGGCAGCATTAACGGAGCCCATCTGGTGAACGATGCAGTAACGGGCCGCCACATCGCTGAAGGCGAGATCACGCTGGCGCATCTGGCCGATGAGGTTCGCGGTGCGAAGCTACTTTCTGATGGCAGCATCGGGGCCGATAAGCTGTCAGAGAACGCAGTGGAATCGCGGCACTTGTCTACCGGCAGCGTTAACGGAGCCCATCTGGTGAACGATGCAGTAACGGGCCGCCACATCGCTGAAGGCGAGATCACGCTGGCGCATCTGGCCGATGAGGCTCGCGGTGCGAAGCTGCTTGCTGACGGCAGTATCGGAGCCGATAAGCTGGCTGACGGCATCATCGGTTCCCGGAAGCTTGCCGCGGGCAGTGTGTACGGAGGCCACTTGGCTTCTGAGGCGGTGGATGGCCGCCATATCCGCAGCGGCAGCATTACGCTGAAGCATCTGGCTGAAGGGACGCTGACCTCTGATCTGCTGCCTGACGGCAGTATCAGTGCTGCGAAGCTGGCCGAGGGTTCGATCGGCTCCTTCCAGCTGGCGCCCGGCAGCATTTACGGAGGGCATCTGGCATCAGAGTCGGTAGACAGCCGCCACATCCGCAGCGGAAGCATTACGTTGAAGCATCTGGCAGAGGAAGTGGAGATTTCGGATCTGCTCCCGGACGGCAGCATTGGTGCTGTGAAGCTGGCTGAGAGCTCGATCGGTTCCAGCCAGCTGGCCCCGGACAGCGTGCATGGCGCCCATCTGGCTGCGGAGTCGGTCGATAGCCGCCATATCCGCAGCGGCAGCATCACCTCCGACCATCTGGCTGAAGGAGCATTGAATGCTGATATGCTGTCTGAAGGCAGTATTGACGCGGAAAAGCTGGCGGCTGGAGCCGTGCATTCCCGTCATGTGCAGCAGGAAAGTATATACGGTGAGCATCTGGCTGATGGTATTCTGGAAGAGCGGCATTTGCTTCCGGAAACGATTAAACTGGCGCATCTTGCAGAAGAGGTCCGCACAGCCGATCTGCTGCCTGACGGCAGTATTACCGGAATCAAGCTGGCTGCAGGCAGTATCGGGGAGGAGCAGCTGGCTGAGCATGCCGTTAACACATCCGCAATTGCTGACGAAGCTGTGGATTCTGCTAAATTGGCCGCCTTCGCTGTGCAATCCAAGCATCTTGAGGAAGAAAGTGTGCAGAGCTATCATATTGCAGCCGGCGCTGTTACCGGGGATCATCTGGCCCAAGGTGCAGTCTCGGCAGAGCATCTGTCCTTTAGTCCGGTACAAAGCTCCGGAAACAAGCAGGTTCTGCAGCAGTTTGGCATGACGGCATTTATGTTCAACGGCAATGCGGAGAGCGTGGAGGTCACTGTAACATTCGACGAAGCTTTTGGCCATACCGGTTACGTGCTGGTTGCCATGACCAACCAGCCGTACTTCCACTCTTCGCTGAAGAGCAGAGGCAGCGGAGAAGCGGTGGTTGTTATCAACCGCCTGCGGGAAACCCCGCATTTCTACGGTGTGTTGTCATGGATTGCGCTTGGTTCTCCGCTGGTGAAACCGGCGGTCGAGCACCGGGCATTTGATTAAGAGGCTGGCCGGCGGGTGTATTGCTTTGCCCAGTCACTGCAAGGCTTGAATAGGTTTAGGAAACGGCGCAGCCCTGGGGCTGCGCCGTTTCTGTTGGCAGAACGCAGCAGGATTTGGTGCAGGTTAATTTATATACGGGAGGGCCAAATCAAGGACAAATAGGCCTTTGATTTCGGCCGGAGTGTCCGGCAGCCCAACCGGAGTAAGGCCAGCTGCTGCAGACAGGCTTATGGACAAATATCCGTCAGGCGGCATTTGTCCAATTATCTGTACAAAGAGAGACATTTGCCGTTACGGAGGACGGCAGATTACATAGACTGTGGTGTAACCCTCAGCCCGGAGTGTGCCCTCCGAAGGAAGGTGGATGAGCTTGAAACAGCATAGACGAACATCTGCCCGCCGCTCGGGGCGGCGGGCTTCTCAAGCAGTGCGGAGGAACTCCCGGCCGCAGCAGCGGCCTGCGGAAGCAATACCTGTAGTGAATCACCCGGAGCCTTATGTGTCGGTAATCATTCCGGCTATGAATGAGGCGGGGACGATTGCTGCCGTTATTGCCGGAGCCAGAGGCGTTCATCCGCGCTGTGAGGTTATTGTGATAGTCAACGGTTCCGCCGACAATACAGCAGAAATTGCCCAGAGGATGGGCGCAAAGGTTATTACATTTCCGCAGCCGCTTGGGCATGATGTGGGGCGGAGAGTAGGAGCGGAGGCGGCGGGCGGAGAGATTCTGCTGTTTACTGACGGGGATCTGGTCATCCCGGCAGCGGAGCTGCGCCCTTTTGTGGAGGCAGTCAGCGGTGGGGCAGACGTGGCGCTGAATGATTACTCCGGCCCGGTCCGCAGCCGGATTCCGCATCCTGTGGTGCTCTCCAAGCATACGCTCAACCTTATGCTTGGCCGGCCTGACCTGCACGGATATTCCCTTACTGCGGTGCCTCATGCAATCAGCCGTAAGGCACTGTCATTGCTGGGAAGCGCAATCCTCTCCAGACCGCCGCTGGCGTATGCCCGCGCAGTGCTGGACGGACTGAAGGTGAGGGCGGTGCATAAGGTGCAGGTCGGCAAGATGAATGCGGTCCGCCGAAAGGACGGCGGCAGAGATCCTCTCCAGGAGATCATTCTTAGCGATCACCTGGCGGCAGTCGCGATGCTGCTTGAACGCAGGGGAGAACGGGCAGGTTATGATGACGCAGGACGGCGAAGGGAGATGGTGCGATGAAGGCGGCAGGCGTAAAGTACAGAAAGTACCAGCAGCAGAGAAAACGGCCGGCCGCCGCAGCAAGTAACTCCAGCATCGGCCCGGCAGTCGCCGCAGCACGTAACTCCAGCGTCGGCCCGGCAGTCGCCGCAGCACGTAACTCCGCCATCGGCCCGGCATCCGCTGCCGGGCATAGCGACTTCACCCGATTAGCGGCTGTGACGCCGCCTGACTCTGCTGCCGGTGCTGTATCTGTGTCTGCGCTCGGCTCCGGCAAGCGGCCTGTGTCCGGCAGTGTTCGCAAATCCGGCGGCCGCCCGGCCTCCGGCAAAAAGCGGGCTGCCGGCCGCAAGCCCGCAGCCCGCCGGCAGCCGAGCGCGTCCCGCGCGAAGCAGGCACAGCAGCCTCCCGGCAAACGGCGCGGCACGCTGTCGGTCATTATCTCGGCAAGGAACGAGGCGCAGACCTTGCCGCTGCTGCTGAAGCAGGTGCAGCGGCTTGCGCCTGATGAGATTATCGTAGTGCTCAACGGGTGCACGGACAACAGCTTTCAGCGTACCCGTACATGCAGGCAGGCAATCATTGTGCATATCCCGGAATCGGCAGGCCATGATGTAGGCCGTGCGCTCGGAGCCAAGCTCAGTAAGAGCGATATCCTGTTGTTTCTTGATGGTGATATGGTTATTCCTGCTCCGCAGCTGGCCGGCTTTACAGCAGCGGTAGACGGTGGAGTAGATGTAGCGCTGAATGATCTGGATCATCTGCTGCCGCCTTTCAAGCTCAGTGATTCTGTCACGCGCTGCAAGCTGTACCTCAATATAGTGCTTGGCCGGAGTGATCTCGGAGCAAGCTCGATGACTGCCGTGCCCCATGCCCTGTCCCGGCGGGCGCTGGAAATGATCGGGTACCGTGAGCTGATGGTGCCGCCCAAAGCGCAGGCGCTCGCGCTGCTGAAGCAGCTGCAGGTGCAAAAAGCAGGCACAGTCAACGTATTCAAGCAGAACCGGCTGCGCCGGGACAATACAGGCGCCGGCAACAAGATGGAGCAGCTGATAGCCGGAGATCATGCCGAAGCACTGAATATAATAATCGGCCAGCATATCAATCATATGCAAAGATCAGGCCATGCTGAAGCCGTTCATATCGTGCCGGGACAGGACGAAGCGCATTCTGCCCCAAGCCTGCAGGAGCAGCGCAGCAGGCTGGCAGCCTGGAGGAACGCGTTATGACCTTGACCAGCATCATTATCCCAACCTATAACGGGCGTAAGCTGCTGGAGGCCTGTGTCGAATCGATCAGGCAGCACACAGCTTCGCCCTATGAAATCATTGTGGTCGATAACGCTTCCGACGACGGTACGGCAGCCTATTGCCGCAAAAACCGGCTGACCTTCATATCGCTTCCTGAGAACCGCGGTTTTCCGGCTGCCTGCAACGTGGGTCTGCAGCTGGCTTCGGGCGACGACCTGCTGCTGCTGAACAATGACGTCATTGTCTCGCATGACTGGCTGTCGAATCTGAAGAGGGCCTTGTACAGCGCGCCTGAAGTCGGCATTGTCGGGCCGGTGACGAATTATGCCAGCGGGCGGCAGCAGGTAAGGACGTCTTACAGCGATATGCCCGGGTTTCATGCTGAGGCGCTGGCGGCCAACGTTCCTGATCCGGTGAAATGGCAGGAAACCGTGCGGATTGTAGGTCTGTGTTTTTTGTTCAAAAGAACCGTGTTCGACCGTGTCGGCCTGCTGGATGAGCGGTATTCACCGGGCCATTACGAGGACGATGATTACTGCTACCGAGCCAGGCTAAAGGGCTTCCGGCTGCTGATCGGCGGCGACTGCCTGGTGCATCATGAAGGAAGCGCAAGCTTCAAGCAGGTTTACTCAGCGGAGCTTCAGGAGCTGGTGGAGCGTAACCGTAAGATTTTTATAGAAAAATGGCATTTAGATCCGGCACAGTTCATCTAACCTGCCGGCCCGAAGGCTAAAGACACAGATAATAAAGGAGGAAAGTAAGTGAAAGGAGTCATACTGGCGGGCGGAAAAGGAACAAGGCTTCATCCGCTGACCCGGCTGATGAACAAACATTTGCTTCCGGTCGGCAAATATCCTATGGTGTGTTACGGCATAGACCGGCTGCGCCGGGGCGGGATAACCGATATTCTCCTGATCATCAGCAAGCAGTCTGCGGGGCAGTATACGGATTTTTTAGGCAGCGGTGCGGAATTCGGCGTGAACTTAACCTACAAAATCCAGGAGGCTGCAGGAGGCATCGCAGAGGCACTGGAGCTGGCGGAAGGATTCATTCTCCCGGGCGAACGGTTTGTCGTGCTGCTGGGTGACAATCTTTTTATGGATGATCTGACGCCTTATATTGAGAAGTATATGCAACAGCCGCAAGGGACGGCAAAAGTGCTGCTGAAGCCGGTTGAGGATGCCCGCAGGTATGGGGTTCCCGTGTTCGATGCTACGGATGCTTCCCTGATTGCTTATATTGAAGAAAAACCGGCGCAGCCGAAAACAAATTTTTGCGTGACCGGTATCTATATGTATGACGAGGCTGTTTTTGGCATTATCAGGCGTATTGCGCCTTCGAACCGCGGAGAGCTGGAGATTACGGATGTGAACAATATTTATGCCGGAGAAGGTAAACTCAGCTACGATGTGCTCGAGGAATGGTGGAGTGACGCCGGAACGTTCCAGTCTCTGCAGGAGGCCGGAGAAAAGCTGAAGAACACGCTGCCTTAGGGCGGCGTGTTTTTCTGTACATAGGGGCAGTATCTCATGTCCGGGCTTTATGCAGGATTTGATCCGGTAAAAGCGGGTTGTTGCGTCTGCGGCCGGCCGATTCTCCACCAGATCAGCTCATCAGTCTCACGGTATCGTTCAGCGCCCAGATGCTGCAGCAGCCTGTGGGAGGCCGTGTTGTCCGGCTCGGTATCAGCGATAATCCACTGTGCCTCAGGATGACTGAAGATCCAATCGCTCAAGCACCGCACCGCTTCTGTCCCATAGCCCTTTCCCCAGTGGCCTTCATCGATAACGTATCCGATAATGACCTCGCCCTGCCCGTTCGGATGTCCTTTTAGAATGAGGAAGCCGATCAGCTGCTGCTCTTCCCTGTGAATTACAGCCCAGCACGTATACCACAGATAGTGCTCTGCATTCTGCAGTACTTTGGAATAACGCACCTGGATTGCATACAGCATCTCATCGTCCAGTACAGCCGGCGCCAGCTTCAGTCCCAGTTCCTGCTCAAGTGCAGCTGCCGTATTGCTGCCGGTGCTGGCAGACAGCTGCACAGCCGTTAAAGCCTGCAAATCCAGGCGTTGATCCGATAACTTCATAGAATTCCCCCGTTTGTATATAAGATATTTAGCACTTCAAGTGCTGTTTATAAAAAAAAGATCCGTTCCAGCATCCAGCATATGCGCCTCCATGTACGCCTGTCAATATATTCCTGACATCCATAGCATCAGTGCCGCGGCAAGCCCTGTTCCTCCGCACCGACAGGGCTTCTGCCGCATATGCTGTAGCAGGGCGTTTGAGCAAAGGAGACATGAAGGTGCAGAATAAAATAACCAAAGTGCTGCAGCACATGGCCCATACGCACGAACAGATGGCGCGGATTCTTGACGCCGAACGCCACGTTGCCGTCCGTATGTCGCAAATAGTCCACGATCTGCCGGATGCGGAGCCTGATTTCGGCGGATTCAGCGGGCTGGTCGAAAGCCACGGCCAGATCAACAAGAATATCATCGCTTATTTGAATGCACTTGCTGATCTGGAAGAGGCAATGGCTGAGGGAGTAGGCCGGGTAATCAAGGAATTAGGCGGCCAGGATGAAGAGTAGCGCTTAAAGAGCAGGAGGCGGAATATGAGCAGGGAAAAGGCTTATCTGCAAATGCTGGAGTCGACCGCTACTATCCAGTGGAACATCGCGATGATTCTCGAGGCCAAAGCGGTGGAGGCGGAAAAGGTCAAGCAGTGGACACATCATCACATCCACGCCAGATCCTTCGACAACCATGAAGAGCAGCTGAAAGAGACTCTCTCCATCCATGAGGTAATTGTGGAGATGGTAGAGGGGCTGACCAAGCTGGAAAACGGGCTGTACAGTAACCTGAAGGCGGTGCTGGGCAGCGGTGAGGAAGAAGGCGGCGAAGGCTTCGGCGGCATGTCCGGTGACGGCTTCGACTTCGGGGACGACAGCAAATGAGCGGCGGGCTTCTCTCCGAACACGCCGTCAAGCTGGAGATGATCCGCTCCATTGCCCGCAGCCAGGCCGCACTGGCTGCGATACTGGAGAGTATCGCCGAAATTACGGGGCAATCGGAGCTGACGGCCCGCAAGCTGAGTGACAATATCAGAATCCTAAGCCAATATCAAAGCGCCATGTGCCGGATGATGTCCGGTATTTCACTGCATCAGCCTAAGCAGGGAAAGCCTGCGGCACCATGGCTTAATAAGCATGCGCAAAGGGCGCCGCGACGAGCACATGGAGTACAGGAGGAGTAAACGGATGAAGAGAAAGAAAGTGACCAAGCGCGCAGGCAGAGCAGTCAAGAGACGGACCCTGCTGGTAACACGGAAGGCCAAAATCCGCAGAGGGGCGGGGCGTAAAGTCCGCAAGCTGCGTTCAGGCAAGACGAAGAGAGGCCTGCTGCTGCGCAAAAAAAGAAGACTCCGCCGCCGGATTGCGGCCCGGAGAGTGCAGGTGGTTGTCCAGCCGCCGGTACAGGTAACGCCGGCTGCCCCGCTGGTCGTTCCGCTCCCCCCGGATCTGGGCGTCTCTCCGGAAACGCCGGCGGGAGACGCCTATCAGCAGGGCTACACCGAAGCATACAACGTGGGGTTCGACGCCGGTTTCGCCAAGGGCTTCGAGGACGGGCATAAGCTGGAGCTGGGCTGATTAACGGCACGGGCGTAATGGCTGAGGATGGTAATGGAGTCTGTCGGGAGAGCGCTGCCGTTAACAGCAGCTTAGGCTCTTTCCGGCAGGCTCCTTTAAGCAGCTTGGCCTTTCTGCCCTGCCTGATGGAGATCTTCCGGATCATCCAACATGGGCTTGCCTGTATAGTACGGGCAGGCCCTGCTGCGGTGCTGCGGTTTTGCTGCCGGGCTATTGAATTTGTCCTCTGATGTGATAAACTTCACTAGTGAATCATTAAGAGATTCAAATTTTCAGGCACGGAAAGCAGGGATACCATGAGCAGTAATGACATCCGTAAAGCGCGGACAGAGGATATGGAAGAGATTATGAAGCTGATCGCCAGATGCGTACAGGTTATGCAGGCGGGCGGCAGCGACCAGTGGGATGACAGCTATCCTAACCGTGAAATCATTCAAAAGGATATTGAACAAGGGACCTTATACACATATATAGACAACGGTGCAGTTGCCGGCATTCTTGTGCTGGACGAGCATCCGAATGAGCTGTACCGGGAGATTCAGTGGAGACAGGAGCAGGGGAAGGCGCTGATTATGCACCGGCTGGCTGTTCATCCCGAAGCCCAGGGTAAGGGCATTGCACGGAAGCTGACTGCATACGCTGAGCAATATGCCCAGGAGGCAGGCTACAGCAGCATCCGGCTGGACACCTATTCCAAAAACACGCCCGCTCTGGCCTTGTATCCGAAGCTCGGATATGAGCGCAGAGGCGAGATCTTTTTCCCGCAGCGTACGGCGAGCTTTCCGGTATTTGAGAAGGTGCTGGTGCAAGACCAGGAATAGTCTTGTCGGACATGTACCGGTTGCTGATGTAATCTAACGCTATGTTATATAAAGTAACGTCGGACATAGGATTTTCAGAATAAATGGTGATATACAGTATCTAATCTGAATTATATGTTAATTATGTTGACATGAGCTTTGTCCTTCGTTTATCATGGGGTTATTCAAAACCAATTGAATAATCCTTTTTTTCGTATATCCTTAATAATTGGTTTAAGGGTCTCTACCGGGAACCGTAAATTTCTGGCTACGAAAATATGCTGCGGCATATTTTTGTGGCCTTTTTATGTTATCTGGATTTGGCTGTGCGCAAAGCAATCTGTGAATTGAACGAGGGGGAAACGGACATGGCGAACATACTGATCAAAAACGCGGAGATTATTACAATGAACAAACAGGAAGAAATCTTTCACGGGGATATCCGGATCAAAGATGATCTGATTACAGAAATCGGCAGCGGGCTTACGGCGCAGGGGGACGAGCGGGTTATTGATGCAACGAACCGGACGGTAATTCCGGGCTTTGTGCAGACGCATATTCATCTCTGCCAGACGCTGTTCCGCGGCAAAGGCGATGATCTGGAGCTTATGGACTGGCTGCGCAAACGGATCTGGCCGCTGGAAGCCGCCCATGATGAGGAATCGCTGTATTACTCTGCCATGCTCGGGATCGGGGAGCTGATCTCCAGCGGCACAACGACGATTGTCGATATGGAGACGGTCAATCATACGGATTTTGCATTCCAGGCCATTGCCAAAAGCGGCATCCGTGCCCTCTCCGGCAAGGTGATGATGGATCAGAAGGGCGGGGACGTCCCGGCAGCGCTGCAGGAGGACACGGCGGCTTCGCTGCAGGAGAGTGTAGATCTGCTGGAAAAATGGAACGGCTACGGCAACGGGCGGATCCAGTACGCTTTTTCACCGAGATTCGTGATCTCCTGTACAGAGCCGCTGCTCAAGGAAGTGCGTGACCTGTCTGCCCGTTATAATGTCAAAGTGCACACCCACGCTTCAGAGAATCAGGGTGAGATTGAGATTGTTCAGGCCATGACCGGCATGCGCAATGTCGTGTACCTCGATCACCTGGGGCTGGCGAATGAACGCCTGATTCTGGCCCACTGCGTCTGGCTGGATGCTGAGGAGAAGCGGATTCTGCGCGACCGCGGGGTGCATGTCAGCCACTGTCCGGGCTCCAACCTGAAGCTGGCTTCCGGGATCGCCGATACGCCGGGGATGCTGCACGATCACATCCACCTCAGTCTGGGTGCCGACGGCGCGCCGTGCAACAACAACCTCGACATGTTCAATGAAATGCGGCTGGCCGCAGTCATCCAGAAGCCCCACCATGGCCCGACCACGATGGATGCACGCAGTGTCTTCCGGATGGCGACCATCGGCGGCGCCAAGGCAGTCGGCATGGAAGACCAGATCGGCAGCATCGAGGTAGGCAAAAAAGCCGACCTGGCGATCCTAAATCTCTACAACTTCCACACCTTCCCGTCCTATGACGTCGATCCGATCTCCCGGATTGTCTACTCCGCCACCCGCGCCGATGTCGAGACGACGATTGTCGACGGAGAGATTTTGATGGATAAAGGGCTGCTGAAGACCGTAGATAAAGACACTGTGCTGCATGAGGCCAATCGTTCGATTAAAAGATTGCTGGTGCATACGCAGGTTAGCTGAGGTGTATATTATCGTCACATTCGACAAAATACCACCGTTTCGCCAGCTGGATTTTTGACATATGATTGATTTGTGTGAATGCTGCCCACGGTTGTGGGCTATTTTTTTGTGCAAGCATTGTTGGGGTTATCTGTACGTGACCCGAGTAAGAAAGGGCGGATCTCATATTTTTAGGATGAAGTTAGTACTGTTAAAGTCGTTGGAAAGTATACCCGAAACAGAATACCTACCACCCGATTTCGAAACCGATGCTGCGCTTGGAGTTCTATCTTGTATGTGCGATGCGTTTGAAATTTCAAAAGCAGTATCGTTCGATGTCGGCGGTTTTGGGCAAGATAATTGGCTTGTTGATTGCAGAACAGACTTGTGTACTGTTATTGAACAGGTTCCTGATATTTTAGAAAAAACCAGATCGGGCATATACTCCTTTGAATTAGATTTTTTCGAACAGGGAACAGAAAGACTGCTTCTATTCGAAGAAGAGGATAACCTTGTTAAGATTACTTGCAGTAGCCGCACAGATTGGGTACCTGATCCAAGTCCTGTATATATGGAGAAGGCTGCAGTTTCAAAAATGTTCGAGGACTTATATTGCGACTTTTTGGATTGTAGTAGTGTGATTTGTGGGAGGCTGGTGAATTATGCTTTGTTGCAGGAATGGAAAAAATAAATCTATTTCAGGATGTCTTATTTTACTGATATTTGCGATTGCTATGTTAACCAGCCGGGAGAATATTCACCCAAAAGAACCCGCGCTTAATATTTCTAAACGGGTTGCAAAAGAAGATATCAACGATATTAGCTTGACCATTTATTATTTGAATCCGTTTATCCTCACTCGTTATCCTTTGAGTGCCGAAGATTTGATTAGCTTCACCGATGTACAAAAGATTGTTATCCGCGGTGGTGATTTGGAAGAACCTATGGATTTATTGAAACAAATAAACGATGACTTAGAATCTGTTAAGAAGAAATCACGTGTAAATGCCCGAATTTATTACGTGTTTGAAAGCAAGAAAAACGGCAAATTATTTGATGTTGCAATGTGGGGCAGAGACAGCAGCGTTTTTGTCAATGGCGTTGAGGTTAAGGGGAATGATATTTTTTACGATGTCATAAAAACATTTCTGCCCGAAGATACAGTCTAGGGATTTGGATAATTATAGGGCTTAAGGTATTTAGATGGAGGCATGAAGACTGAAATTTTCAAAAAGAAAAAAGCTGATTGTTGTTGTTGCCATTCTCCTTTTATTTATTGCTGCATTAGGTTTAAACAATAAGGTATAAGGTAAAACAGCCGCATGTGATGAACTCCATGTGGTTTTTTTGGGATGTCTGGGGGATGAAGAGGATAACTATCTTTAGAATCATTGGAGTAATTGCTATATCTGCAGTCCTATTATCCGGCTGCTCTACTGTAGAGTCCGGCAGCACGTATGCTGTGGATCAGGTAATAACCCAATTGCCAACTAACAACGATGAGTTAAAGTGGAAATGGGTTGTGGAGGCCGGTGACTATGCCGATTTATTTTTTGTCGATGAGGATTGGATTGCGGTTAAGGGCAGTAGCGGGAAATATAAGGTGATAGACACAAATGGAGAAACGGTTTTGGCGGATGAATACGATAGTATTGGCCGTTTCTATGACGGTGTTGCTGTGGTAAGCATGGACGGGAAGTTATCATACATTGATAAAAAAGGAAATAGCATCACAAAAGAGCGGTATCTGAGTACAGGGCGGTTTAGTGATTCTGCAGGACCTCAATATGATCAGGTGGAAGATTTTCATGAAGGATACGCGGCAGTCATGAAAAACAATAAATGGGGATTCATCGATACCGAAGGGCAGGTAAGTGTTGAATTAAAGTATGATGACGCCGGGAATTTTAGTGAAGGCAAGGCCGCTGTCAAAGTGTCGGATTACACGGAGGATGGGGATGCCTGGGCGTATATAGATTATGGTGGAAACATAGCTATTGATTTTTATCCGTACAACGCTACGGAAGGCCGGATGATTGAGGTTGGAGAGTTTAAGGATGGGCTTGCCTTCGTCTCAAAAGACTTATACTGCATTATCGATAGCGAAGGAAATAATGTTTTCACGGGCGACTCCGCATTTTTTATTAGTGCATTTTATTATGATAAGCATTTGAATGTGATCCCTGGCTATATCTTTACAGATGAAAGTATGAAGGTTCGCAAATATGGCTTAATGGGATTACATGGAGAGCAACGGCTTGCGCCAAGCTTTGACTTTTTGGGAGAAATGAACGGTCCCTACGCTATCGTCATCAATGTAGAGAATGGTGTAGATAAGAAGGGAATTATTGAAATTTATAAATGAATGTACAATTGATCGGGGGGATTCTCTCTAGAATACCATGATATAAATAGTGAAAGGGTTGATATAATGAACGCAAAAGAGAAGCTGGATATGTTTGGTGAGCTGGTTATAAATCAGGTTAGGGATAGTACCATTGAACAATGGGAAAAGATGTTAACTGGACAATTAAAAAGTAAGCGTGCTGTGAACGTTTATGAGGAGGCTAAATCGAAGTTAGACGGCCCGGCTTTAGAGATGGTGATGGGTCTCGTTAATCAAATTGTTGATTCTACACTACATAATTTTCTGGAATTGTTTGAGCAGGAAGAAAAGATCAAGCTGTTGTTTATGGGAAGTGGGAGTAAAGAAGATACAGGAGAAGTCGAGATTAAGGAAATAAGTGATGGGCTGGCCGGGGAGCTTTACACGGAAGATGGCTGGATACTGAAATACTCCCAAAAACCATATAGAGAGCCTTGATGGAATAGTTAGAGAAAGTGAAAAGAAGTCGAAGGTTTACAGGGAGTCTATTAGGCAATCGTTATGGATTTTGTTGTAAAGTGCGCTAATAGAAGCAATCGAGCAATCCGCATTCTTGGAAATTAATATGTGGAAAAGTTATGGAATAAGTAGATATTAGAACTGCACGTATACTCAAAATATCACTATTGTAATCCCGCAATAAATATTCTCCGACTCAAGTGTACTCAGAAAAAAGACTTTAATGTTAGCCCCCTTAATTTTAAACCCAATGATTAGCACAGGTGAAGAATTCTAGTTGTGTTTTGATTCTACGCTAGCTAGAAAACTAAGTTCAGGCAATAGTTCGCCCGATAAATTGAAGAAAGCGACGAATGGCAAATATTTAACTCTGGTGACTATAAGAGGGATGCTTTCGACAGACCGGATGGTTTTGAAAAAACATTTTGGGGAAGGGAAAACATGAACAGGAAATTAGTTATATTGGGCGTATTGGTACTCAGCATTTTTTCGACTGGATGCTCTTCTTCTCAAAATAAAGCATCTGTTTCACCAGCAACTCAGACGGATGTATTTGCACAAACGAATAATGCAAAAATAGAAGACACTACAAGTGAATTATATTATGGGGTTTGGAAACTAACCAAGGTTTTAGGATATGGACCAGCAAGCGCATATGACGAAGAAGATATAGAGCAAATAATTGGAAAGGAGGTAACTTACTCAAATGAGAAAGCGGGTATTTCACCAAGAGAGATAAAAAATCCAAGTTACAAGGAAACATTATATACAGAAGATGAATTTACAAATAACTACAATATATGGCTTGAAAATATTGGTGTTAAGAAAAATTCCATCAAGCTCGTTCAAATATTTATGGATAAGGAGTTCCATGAGAATTACTTTGAAACCGGAGGGGATTTTTTTCTTACTGAAAACAAAGATCAAGGTGTATTTTTTGAGATGGACAAGGTTTTAAATTAACATTATTAGAAAACACAAAGACAGGCTGTTATAGGCCTGTTTTTCATTGATCGTGAAAGGTTACTGATATTTCTATAAGCAGCCTCTTAGTCAGTTGAATATATCGAATGTCCTTTGTTTTCAGAATGGAAAATACTTCTTTAATAGAAACTTCCTTCTTATCTGAGAGGGGACGTTGAACAGCCCAACTCTAGGTCAAACTATATCAAATTGCGAAGGTGCAACATCCCTTGAGGATACATAAAGCGCCCTTCAATCAGTAGTTTGGGATTATTCAAACGGGGATTTATACATGAACGAGAATTTTATAGCCAATACATCGAAAGCGGCTATTATAACTCCCATTTACAATAGAAAAAATTTTTCTTTTTCTCGTCAGGCGGGAATTACAAACACGGAAGTGTTCGATCTCGTACGAAAGAGTTGCCTATATCACAACGCTCGTCGATTATTCGTCTGACTATGCCACTTATTTTCCTGCAAATTACAATTTTGTTTGAATAGATCTCATTTTTTCTAAATTATTCAATCTGTTGTGCCGACACTAATAATGAGAACCTTTGAACTCGTGTAAGCGATACATATAAAATGAGGTGGCATTATGCAGCTAAACATGTTTGCTTATGGCTTTGCACTACGTAATGACTCTTACATCATTGAACAAAAACCTGAACGTCTTCCATCCGTCACGTCCCCGATCGCTGGTTCGTTTTCCACGAACTCTTTATTGCAGCCGTGGAAGCCAGCCATTATTCTAACAAATCAAATGAACGCGATCGGGATCGAAGATTATCGGGCGAATGCGAATAGCATGCGGGAACAAGCAATTCTCCGGGCCGCAACATCTACGATTCGCATCGGAAGAAATGAAGATGGCTCGATCTGGACGGAAAGCATATCCGATCCAGAAGCAGCGCTGGCCTATAAAAGAGCAACAGGCGGGGATTCGGCTATTTCCTGGAAGCATGTAGACTTCAACTTGCAAACGCATGGTATGATGATCGGACAAACAACGTTGGACGAGGTTGGGCAACAAATTGATTACTTTGCTTCGGAATATGCCCAATACAAAAGTCGGATTGCACGCCAATTTGCCGGAGAAGAGCAAGCAACCGAATTGGCAAAGCTGGATGATATGTTTGCTCAACGGGTAGGCGAATCTGCCAATCACTTTGCCGAATCGGTCGGTGGATTCTTGGAAGCAAGCGGTGTGCCAGGCGAGCAAGAAGCTATACGAAACAGCTTCCTCGATATTTACGAACAGCGGAAAACAACTTATATGCAATTTATCCAGGAGAATCCCGATTACGCCAGCGTTGAAGGGACACAGGACGAATGGCTATTGACAGCAGGTGATTTCATGGGAGAACAGCTTCGGTATGCACTAAATTCGCAGCAATCGGAAATGTCAATTAAGAGTGAGAATGGATATAGTATCGACGATTTACAAGCAGCCGGCACGATGGTCAAAGCTCTAACTCAATTGCAAGACCGTTCTCAAACATCTAACCGCTCTGAAGAAGAACTGGGCTTCAAACTGGGTCTTGCCGCCATGAAGTATGAAATGATCTCCGGTCATTTTCAAGTAAGCGATCGCATAAGATCTAAGCTTGATCAAGCGTTCGGCGGATTTATTCAGGGAGAGATTGATCGGGCAGCTGCCTATATTGAGCAGCAGCGGAAAGATCCATTTGTGCGGAATAAAGAAGCGTATGCAGCGGATTATGACAAAAAAGCTGTTTTGAACCTGATTAAGCAAATGGTGGATAACGTTCGGGCCGATGACGTCAATGCAGCGTTTCGATCCGATTTGAACACGTTTGTCGCTTTATATAAAAACAAAATGAATGACATGCAGAGTGGTCAATTAGCTCGCTATAACGCATACACTAGCTCTTGGGTGAATCAAAACTATGCCAGTGACTGGAATCGTTTTATCCATTCCTTGTCGTCTACTAACCAAAACGATTTAAATCGCTTTCTATTGAAAGATCAAGTGAAATTGATGGATGTCTCTGTTTAGTTCGTGTAGATTTGTGCCTGATATCCAAATTACATTATTTAAGTGTTCCGGTCTTGGGACACTTTTTGTTTTCCAAAAATGCAGAAGCTTCTTGTGCGCAGCGTATGAAGTTTTTTGCAACCCTTTGTCGCAGGTGCCGAGGAAATGGAACTGTTAAAACCACAGGCTACGGCTATGACGGGCTGAATCGGGTAACGTCGATCTCCCGGCCGGACGGCAGCAGTGTAACATACACCTATGACGTGCGGGGGAACCGCCAAACCTTAAGTGCTCAATGTATCTTCAGAATGGTGACGGTACAGTTATGGAACTAAATACTGTAGATGCAGCAATTTTATTTAGGCAATTAGTTAAAATAATGCCTCAGGGCAGAAGACTATCTCCTGAATTTTGAAAAAAAGAGGTGAGAAAATGACAGATTACAACTGGGATCATTTGGATAAAGTCTATTCATCTCCAAATAAAGATATCCTAAAAGGGAAAGTTATAAATCTCCTAATCAATTGCAAGAAACCAATCGGTGAAATTAATTCCGAAATTCTAGAGGGTTTTTTCAGGTCATGGACCTATTCAATTTCAGGAAAGTATATTAAACCGTTTGAATTCCATGAATTTACATGTAGTGGAAGTAGAATGAGTATAAAGATAACTTTGAAGAAGAAAAATGAAAATACTGATGAATTAAAATTGCTGTTACAGGATGTTTTGGATTACTTGAATTCAGATCATATTCCTGTAAGTAAGATTGAAGCTATTATCGAATAGTTAACGTTTTGCCTCTTATGATAGCCAATCCACTTTGAATAGAAATGCAATTGAAAATATAAATGTTTCAGCAAGGCTTGAAAATAATATGCAAGGACCACATGAAGCATATACTCTCTGTGGTTTTTTTATTTATTGAGATGTAAATAGCATCTTTCAGCAGAGTGCCAGAGAGTAATGTATGTATTTGACACCCCTCCTTATATAGTGTATATATTAGATATATACATTAAATACATTACACCGAAGGATGATGGTGCCGCAGCATGAACATTTTGATATCAAGTACATCAGGAGAGCCGATCTATGCCCAGATAGTAACGCAGGTCCGGCAGCTGATTCTGCAGGGGGAGCTGGGAGCCGGGACACCTCTGCCGTCCATCCGCCAGCTGGCGAAGGAGCTGCAGATTAGTGTGATTACGACCAAACGGGCTTATGAGGAGCTGGAGCGGGAGGGTCTGATCAACTCAATCGTCGGGAAGGGCTCTTTTGTATCCGGGGCGGATCAGGAATTCATTAAGGAGCAGCGGCTGCGGATACTGGAGCTGAAGCTGAAGGAAGTCATTGAGGAGAGCAGGCAGCTGGGGCTGTCTTATGGAGAGCTGACAGAGATGCTGAAACTTATCTACGAGGAGGAGCAGGAATGAGCGATTGTATCAGGCTGGAGCATGTACATAAGAGCTATGGTTCTTTTGCGGTGCAGGACATTTCGCTGGGGATCAAGGAAGGCTATATTACCGGACTGATCGGCCCGAACGGTGCAGGCAAAACCACGCTGATCCAGATGATCATGGGCATGGTCCACCCAGACCGGGGAGACGTCCGATTGTTCGGAGGGCAGAATAAAGAGCAGGAGCCGGCGGTTAAAGAACGGATTGGCTATGTGTCGGACGAGAATATTTACTACGAGCAGCTTACGGTCAAGCAGATGAAAAAGGTAATCGCCCCCTTCTACAGCCGCTGGAATGAGGATACATATGTGAAATACCAGGAGCTGTTCAAGCTGTCTCCGGGCAAGAAGATTAAGGATCTGTCCAAGGGGATGAAAATCAAATTTTCACTCGCCATCGCTCTATCCCACGGTGCTGATCTGCTTATTATGGACGAACCTACGTCTGGTCTTGATCCGGTGTTCCGCCGGGAGCTGCTTGATCTGTTAACGGAACATATCCAGGACGAGAAAAAATCCATTCTGTTCTCTACCCATAACACGACCGATCTCGACCGGATTGCCGATTATATTGTGTTTGTGAATGACGGGCGGATTGTGTTTGGTGAGATGAAGGAAGCGCTGGCGGAGAAATATCTGCTCGTCAAAGGCGGCAAGGAGCTGCTCGACCGCGACACCCGGCGCCTGTTCCTGGGAATCCGCGAGAGCGCGCACGGCTTTGAAGGGCTGATGGGCAACCGTGCCGAGGGCGAGCGTTACTTTAAGGACACGGCTATCTGCGAGACACCTACACTGGAGGAAATTATGTATTTCTCGGTAAAAGGGAGTGATCTGCGTGTATAATTCATTTCATCTCATCCGCAAAGATCTCATTATTGTGCAAAAGTTCATTCTGCTGCTGATTCCATACTATATGGTCATGGGCTTTACGAACTTTGATAACTACACCGTGTTTGCCCTGCTTCCAGCGATGCTGCTCCTGATCAATACCTGCACCATGGATGTGCAGCAGAATAACCAGAAATTCCTGGTCAGCCTGCCTGTTCCGAGACAGCAAATTGTACTGGCAAAATATTTAGCTATGCTGCCTTACTCCGTGCTAAGCTTCGCCTGCACTGTGCTGCTGTATGTTATCGCCTTCTCAGTCGGCCGGACCACTGAGCCGCTGGCCTGGAGAGAACTGCTGCTGTGCATCGCCGGATTCCCGCTGCTCGCCTCCTTCTATCTTCCGCTTCATTACTGGCTGGGCCGCAAAGGAACCCAGGTTGTTAATATGGTCTTTATCATTCTCGTTATGGTTAATTTCGCTGCAATAAAACAGCTGATGGAATGGTTTCCCGGACTGGCGGAATGGGTGAGCAGCGGAAGGGCAGACAGTCTGCTGCTTCCGGTAATCGCTGTCCTTGGTTATGTACTGGTTCTGTTCTGCTCCTATCTGATCTCGCTGCGGGTATTTACCTCCAAAGATATTTAGCATTAACAGCACGGAATGGACTTACAGCACAGTAAGACACCAGAATGATGTGATAAGAGATGATCTCCGGATAAGCCGGAGGTCATTTTTTGGTTACCATAAAGGTTACTTGTGCGCCGCTGCCGGAGCTGACCGCAATTCCCGTGCAACTCCCGCGCAACCCGACTGCTTCCCCCATCATTCCCCCGCCAGACACAATAGCTGCACTTTATACAATTAAAACCGGCAGGAATTTGTTTCTTCTCCATATAAATGTAGTCTGTGCAACTAAATCTGCCCAAATCGGCCAAAAGAGCAATTTTCGCCTGTTTTAGTTGTGCGGAATACACTTAAACATGCTTTGGGCGGAAAATGTGGCATTTTAAGTGTATGGAGTGCAACTAAGCAGGGATAAGGCATGCAAAAGGCAGCAAGAGCAAGAGGTATGCACAACCAATGGAAACAGTGTCCACTCTGCCCTAAAATAATCATAATAGAAAATAAAGGGAACCATTCCTTTATTATTGGGGTCGTATTAAGTGAGGTGAAGCGCTTGGAGCTGAATGGACTGAAGGATAAATTCAAGAGTGAGCTGATGGTCCGGTCGAATGATGGGCAGAGGACTGAGCTGGAGGATAAGCTGAAGTCTGCTGAAGCGATGGACGAAGACCAGCTGCGGCAGATTATGAGCCTGTACGGTAATGATATCTGGAATTATATCTACTATTTAACTAAAAACACGGAGCAGGCCGAGGATCTTACGCAAGAGGTATTTATTAAATGCTTCTACCGGATCGGCACGTACAAGGGAACCTCCAGCCTGAAGGCCTGGCTGCTCACGATTGCACGGAATACAGTGTTCTCTTACCGTAAGTCACGCTTTTTCCGTACCGGCTTATGGGGCGGGGTGCAGAACATTACGCCGGCGGCGCGGGAGCACGAGGGGACAGAACCGGAAGGTGAGCCGCTGTTCGGGACAGTACGCTCGGCAGAGATGGAGTACATGGGCAACCAGCAGATACGGGACATCTGGAGCCTCATTATGAAGCTGCCGGATAAGCTGCGTGAGGTGCTGGTGCTGGATCTGAAGACTGGGCTGTCCATCCATGAAATTGCCGCACTGACTGAGCTGCCGCCGGGAACCGTCAAATCGCGGCTGCACCGGGCACGCCGTAAAATCCAGAATAAACTAAGGGGGTTACAATGATGGATGAACGTGAGCCGCAGTGGTATGAGCAGGCCCGTAAGGGGCCGTTCGAGGAGGCCAGGTTTACCGATTCCTCTGCCGAGCGGGTGATGCGGAGATTGCGTGCGGAAGCGGAGCCGGCCCCTACCCGCTCCCGGCGCATGCCAAGGGCGGCGGTTATGGCTGCCCTTATCCTCTTGTTGCTGGCGGGAGCTTTTTATCTGAAGAACGGACCTCTCGGCAGAGAAACCCCCGCAGGTGTTAAGGCCCCTGTGGAAGAACAGGTTAAGCCTACTGATGAAGCGCTAAAGAAGACTGCTGAACGGCTGATGCTGGAGCAATTGGGTCAGCAGCTACCCTTTGAAAAGCTGGACCGGATGAAAATGCCGGGGCAGGCAGAGCTCATCTACAGGGAGAACGAGCTGTCTGATTCTTATGCCTTCTTCTGGATTGATGCGGAAACCGGGGAAGCGGCTGCGTTCAGCATGGAAGCATCCGTTGAAGCGGATGATATTGACAAAACGCTAATTAATGAAGCTGGGCAAAAGCTGCAAAAGCTCGGTTATACAGGGGAATTTCAGGCTACGGGGATAACGCGCTATGTTTCTTATGGGCGTACTGCGGATAAGACGGTTCAGGTTATCAATGTTGTACATGCAGGAGATGCAGACATTAACTTTACAAACGGAGTCTATGTTAGGGCCAGTTTCAATGTAAATCAGAAGGAGGTCAGTGAGGAGCTTAAACAAGCCGGACTGGAAGCACTCGGAATGCTTAGATCCAGCAGCTTGGCAGACCAGCTGACCAGAGTTGTCCGTTCCACAACGGAAGGTGCAGGCGATGAAATTACGCTGTATTACGGCGACGGCCGGGGCGGAGATACATTTGTAACATTCGATTATGCAACCCGGGCTATTCTGGATGTAGCTGATTATGCACTGAATCTTGTGGATCTGGGTGACTCCCGGAATGATGAGGAACGGGGGGAGCAGCTGCTCGATATGGACAATGCGATACTCCAGAGCACAGCCGCGGCCATCGCAGACAAATTGTATGGAATCCGGCTGGTGGAGGATTACATGATCGTTAAGAACGGATCAAGGCCGGGAGTGGTTACGTTTGAGAGCCGCAGCGGTGCACCGGCGATTGAAGCCTCTTACAATCTCGACGGCGTCATGTACAGCTTCTCTGTAAAAAGAGAAACCAACTCACTATAATAATGAAGAGATTTATATGAGATCGAGAAGAGACGCAGGCCTGCAGCAGGCTGCGTCTTTTTATTGCAAAAGTCCGCTGAAGGCCGTACAAAGTCTTTGCGGGGTTATTTTGCGTAACAAAACAACTATTGCTATACTAGAGAAATCTGAACTTTTACAAAAATGTGGAATTTAGTTAACAGAAAATTGGTATGGAAGTAAGAGGGATTATTATGTACAAACAAAATACCGGATTGCTGCCGGTGCAGTTCTATGTTGTAGCCGGATTGGTCTGGCTGAAGCTGCTGCTGTTGCGGGTGCTGTTTTTTGAGCGGATTGCCTGGGAATGGATTGTCATGGACCTTGCGCCGGTGCTGCTGATTATGGGCATTCTGACCGTTCTGCTGCCCCGGCGGATGAAGAAAGGGGCTTACTGGAGCTTCAATGTTATCCTGTCGCTGCTGCTGTTCGCAGCCAGTGTGTATTTTAACCATTTCGGGTCGGTCCCGACCTATCTGGCGTTCTATGAGCTGAACCAGGTGTTCCAGGTTAAAGAAAGTGTGGAATCGACGATCCAGCCGGTGGATTATCTGTTCTTCGCCGATCTCGCATTAATGGCTGTCTATGCAGGGCTGCGCAGATGGCAGCGGGGACCGGCTTACCCGGGCCGGAGCTATAGCGGCGGTACACGTCCGGCTTACTCAAGAACCCAGCTCGCCGTCATATGGGTAGCGATTATTGGGGGAGGCTCGCTGTCCGCGTATTCGGTGCATGCTGCAGGCGGCATCACGAATGAGCTGGTGCAGGCAGAAAGCGCCGGATTTCTGAATTATGAAGTGGTTGCGGCGCTCAAAGCTCAGGAGGATAACAGGCTGATCGGCACAGGTGATATTCATGAGACGGTTGCCAAGGTGAACACGCTGGAAGCGTCTTATCCCTACAGCAGCATGCCAGCCGGCACAGTGCCGGACTATTTCGGCTCCCAAAAGGGGAAGAATGTCATCGTTATTCAGCTGGAGGCATTCCAGAACTTTCCGCTGCATCAGTCACTGGACGGGCAGGAGCTGACGCCTGTGCTGAATAAGCTGGCAGGGGAAGGCTTTTATTTTCCGCAGGTGTATCAGCAGATCGGCCCGGGCAACACCTCGGATGCCGAATTTATGAGCAACACCTCGATCTACCCGATCGGCACACTGGCGATGTCCACCGGCTTCAGTGACCGTGAGCTGCCAAGCCTGCCGCGTCTGCTGCGCACAAAGGGCTATGAAGCCTATACCTTCCACGTGAACAAGGCCGGCTTCTGGAACCGCAATGAGCTGTACCCGGCGCTGGGCTTTAACGGATATTATGACAAGGACGACTTCGTCAATGACCATTTCAATTCGTTTGGCGCCTCGGACGAGCAGCTGTATATCACCGCTGTAGAGGAGCTGACACAGCTGCAGAAGAAGGGGACACCGTTCTATGCCCAGCTGGTGACCGTTTCGAGCCATCATCCGTTCAAGATTCCTGAGCACTTCAAGAAGATTACCATGCCGGATACGCTGGAAGGCACCATGCTGGGCGATTATCTGACGGCAATCAACTACACTGACTATGCGGTAGGTACACTAATCGAAGGGCTTAAACAGCAGGGCTTGTGGGATAACACGGTGCTTGTGCTGTACGGGGACCATTTTGGACTTCAGCCGCAGGATGTGCCGCCGGAGCAGGTCGAGGAAGCGCTGGGTATACCGTATCATCCGCGGATCAGCCGGTTCAATATTCCGCTTATCGTGCATGTGCCGGGCATGACTGAGGGCAGCACGGTAGAGCGTACCGGAGGGCAGCTTGATATTGTGCCGACGGTAGCCAATCTGCTCGGGCTTAACCTGAAGGACGAGGGCTTTACAGCCTTTGGGCATGATCTGCTTAATATTGACCGGAACGTTATCGGGATGCGGTATTATATGCCATCCGGCTCGTTTTTTAACGATGAGATTATGTTTGTTCCGGGCAAAAGCTTTGCCGACGGCGAAGCCGTCTCGCTGGACACACTCCAGCCTGTAGCAGACCACAGCAAGTATGAGGATGATTATAACTATATTCTGCAGCTGATGGGGCTGTCCGATGAATATGTGAAGCTGCTGCCGCAGCGTTAGGAGGCGCTATGAAAAGATTACTCAAACCGCAGGTTCTGGTCACTCTGGCCGGGGGCGGACTGATACTATACCTGCTGTTTCTGCAGCCGTTTGTCGGGGTGGCCGATAATGGCGATTTCCTGCGCATGATGAATACGATCGGACTTAACTACTATGATGCTGCGGAGAGCTACGCCGACCGCTTTTTCAGCTTCAGCCATTCCCAGTTTGCTTATGACAATCTGTTCAGGGGCTTCTATCCTTCCTCCCAGATTCTGCTGGTGCTTGTGCCGCGGCTGCTGGCCGGGCTGGTCCACGGCAGTTATTTCGATATCCGTGTGCTGGGGGCGGTATATGCTGTGCTGCTGCTGGCCGCGACCTGGCTGATTGTGAAGCTCGGGAACAAACACTCCGCTGTTATGGGGCTGCTGCTCGGGGCAGGGGTATTATTTGTTTTTTACGATATCGGGTATCTGGCCTATTTCAATTCGCTGTTCGGCGAGCCGGTGTCGATGGTGTTCATGCTGCTGACGTTTGTGCTGGGACTGAGACTGACGATGCAGGACCATCCTACCCCTAAAGGACTGACGCTGTTCTTTATTGCGGTGCTGTTTCTCGTCTGCTCCAAAATCCAGAATGCGCCGGTCGGCCTTGCGTTTATGCTGATTTTTTGGCGGATGGGCTCTCTGAAAGGAGAGGGGAACTTCCGGAAGCTGGCCCGGCGGTTCGCTGTAGCGGTTGCAATCGTATCTGTAGTCCTCTACGTAACGGCTCCCAAGGAGCTGAAGCATATTAACCTGTATCAGACCGTGTTCTTCGGGATTCTGAATGAGTCTCCGGACGTGCGGGGCGATCTGCGTGATCTCGGGCTGCCGGAGCGGCTTGAGGTGCTGGCGGGAACGAATTATTTTCAGGGGGATACGGCAATCAAGCAGGATGATCCATCGCTGACGCCGGATTTTTATGACCGGATCTCGCATAAGGATGTGCTCTTCTTCTATCTGAAGCACCCGTCCCGGCTGATAGATAATATGGAATATGCGGCGCAGAACAGCATGTCCATCCGTCCCTACTATCTCGGAAGCTATGAGAAGAGCCTCGGTAAGCCTGCGGGCGCAGTAGCTTTTACTTACAGCGGCTGGAGTGAGTTCAAAAACAAGCATCTTCCGGACTCCCTCTGGTTCCTCAGCCTGTTCTATCTGGCCTATTATGCCGGGGTGCTGATTCATTATTTCCGGGCAAAAGAGCGCCGCGAACGGGTTGCCGGAGAGCTGCTTATGCTGCTTGGACTAATTGGTCTATTCTCCTTCCTGGTACCGATTCTCGGCGACGGCCGGGCGGATATCGGCAAGCATCTGTTCCTGTTCAATGTCAGCTTTGATATGATGGCTGTAGTCATGCTGGGCGGCATTGTGCGCATTGTTGCAGGTTTTTTGAGTCGCAAACATGGGACTTTGGGGAATTGACCCAAGGTTCATAATCGAATACAATGTGTTTGGAACTTTAGTAAAAGTTTAACAAATGGCTTACAGCCTCATCTGAGTAAGGGGGCCGCTATGGACAATGATGAACACAGAGACAGAATCGAGCAGGCAAGGCAGGAATTAAACAGGCTGGCGCTTGAATACGGAGTGCAGGATGTAAGAGTCCTACGCCAGTCCGTGAAGCTGGATGCACTGCTGAATGAATATACCGGTTGCCTTACCGACAAAGATGATATGCCTTATTAGTTATAGAAGAACAGCATGGGTATTGCCTGGACATCTGACGCTTGTTAAGCGCGGATGTCTTTTTTTATGGAGTTTTGAGGCAGGGGACTGTTGTTTACGATGATGGGGAAGAGCGGACGGAGAGATTACCTGACCTATACCAGGTGCTCGCGAATATTAGTTGGATTTTCGCCACCTAATTCCATCCTTTCTCATCATCTACGAACATTAGATGGAAAAATGCCACTTAAATTAGGGTGTATTCCCCTTTTAAAGCCAAATATAAAAAATTAGGTGTCTTTTTTCCGCTTAGTTACTCAGATACGTTGTTTAGCGAAGAATTAGCTGGCGAAAATCCACTTATTTTGCTTAACACAGCTCTATAAAGCGAATTTTACATGTGCCACCAAGATGATTTTATACGTTCGATCGGGCTCATTATACTTAACATTCGATGAATCATTAACTAACCTGTTTCCTGAAATAGCTCCTGTAAAGAATGCTCCGGCGGCCGTGTGGCTGTTTGGGGCTTTTTTCGCTGTGTTGGCCGCGGCGGGAGTGGAAGGAATCAGCAAAGGTGCGGGCAACCCGGGTGCTTGGCAGGGGGCATATGCCAATTTATTGCCGGGCATGGCAGATGTCCATGAGGCGGATGCTGACTCCGCATATAGTACTACTGTCTTGAGAATACAACGGGGCAGGGTGAAAGCCGTGAAAGCAAAAAAGAGAAGAACGCGTCCGCGGGATTACCGGGACGGCTATCAGGAGGGATACCGTCTCGGCTTATGTGAAGCTGTAAAACGCCTGAATTCTCCGGAGGTGGAAGCATGCCGGCCTTTCAAGCTGATGTATGTCCCGCAGGGGTTCGAAGCGATCGATACAGGAATCACAGAAGCGCTTAAGCTGCTGGTTAGTGAAGTGGTTATCAGCAGCCCGGAGTCCATGCTTGAGGTAGCCGCCCGCGAGCAGCCCGGGGCAGTGCTGGTCATGAACGGGCTGCATGTGTTTCCCGCGAACCACCTGGAGCAAATTGATGAAATCCGGAATTTGGGTATCGCTACGGCAATCTGGTTTGCGGATGATCCTTATTTTACCGAGGATACCTCAGTCATCTGCCTGCATTATGACCATGTCTTTACACATGAGCTGGGCTGTGTCGAATTCTATCGCTCGCTGGGTGCCGGCTCAGTGCATTATCTTCCTCTGTGTGTGAACCCGCAAATGTTCTATCCGCGCCGGACCGGGCCGCAGTATGACTTCGACATTGTGTTCATCGGCAACGCGTTCCGCAACCGTACCGCGCTGTTTGATGAGCTGGCCCCTTTTCTTAAGGGAAAAAAAGTGCTGATTGCCGGAGGCTTCTGGGAGCGGCTGAGCCAATTCGATGAGCTGTCGCCGTTTATCAGGAGCGGCTTCATTCCTCCCGAGGAGACGGCCAATTATTACAGCGGAGCTAAGCTGGTCATCAATATTCACCGGCCGTGGGAAGGCGGGCTGGATAACCGCAATACGTTTCAGCTGCCGTCCCGCTCCATCAATCCCCGTACCTATGAGATCAGCGCCTGCGGAACGATGCAGCTGACTGATATCCGTGAGGATCTGGGCAGCTATTACCGTCCGGGCCATGATCTGGAGACCTTTGCCTCAGCGGATGAGCTGAAACGCAAAATCGAGTATTACCTGAAGCATGAGCACGAGCGGCGGAAATTTGCGCTCCGGGGCCTGCAGACGACCTTGCGCCGGCATACCTTTACGGCCAGGCTGCCTGAGTTGTTGAATGTTCTTACTTCACAAATGTGAAATCCAAAGGGATGAAGGAGCGATTATTCATGAATAACGAATTTATCATGCCCGCGCCGCCGCTGCCACGGACACCGGCGGAGGAAGAGAAGCTGCGCGGACGCCTGACCGGCTTCAAAACAGGCTATGACGAAGGCTACCTGCGCGGACGGCTCGCCATCCTGGACGGCCGGCCGGAGGAGCCGATTCCGGTGCGTAATCTTCATGTATTGTACGTGGCTTCCGGTAAGGGTTATCCGTACTCACCGCTGGATGATGCCGTTCTGTTTGCGCTGCAAAGACTGACTGCCCAGGTGACCGTATCGGATGTGAGGCAGAACCTGGCGGAGCTTGCAGCAGTGCAGCGGCCGGATCTCGTACTGGTGCTGGACGGAATGGAGCTGCCGCTGGAGCAGATTTCCATGCTGCGGGGCAGAGGAATCAAGACGGCAATCTGGTTAACGGATGACCCGTATTACACTGACTTTACGATGAAAATCGTTGCCCACTACGATTACGTGTTCACCCTGGAGCGCAATTGCGTGGAGGTATACCGCGGGCTTGGCTGCCCTGAGGTGCATTACCTGCCGTTTGCCGCCCACCGGGAGCACTACCGTCCGACAACCGGTCGTTCGCCGATCCAGCGGGATGTCAGCTTTATCGGCTCGGCTTACTGGAACCGGATCAATTTTTTCCGTGACATTATGCCTGAGCTCATGAGCTACAACACCGTCATTAACGGGATCTGGTGGGACCGCCTGCCGGAAGCTCCGCTCTACGGGGACCGGATCGAAATCGGCAAATGGATGTCTCCACAGGAAACATCGGTAACCTATAGCGGCTCCAAAATCGTCATTAACCTGCACCGGGCTCATGTAGACGAGAAGGACAACAATAATGCGCTGCTGATCCCGGCTGCTTCGCCGAATCCGCGCACTTTTGAAATTGCCGCCGCCGGTACGCTGCAGCTGAGTGATGCCAGAGATGACATGGGAACCTTTTACAAGGTGGGTGAGGAGATCGACACGTTCTCAAGCCCCCAGGAGATGATGGATAAAATCCGTTATTACCTGACTCACGAGGAAGAACGCCGGAACATGGCTCTGCGCGCCTTCGAGCGGACATTGAAGGATCATACCTACACCAGACGCCTGCATCAGCTGCTGACTGTCATCTACGGTTAAAGGTCCTCCGCAAGCAGGACGGTCTCTTGAAAATGTGCATTTACCGGGGGACAGGTGTCGTGCCGGCATCTGTTCCCTCCCAATATACTGTGTACTGGACCTTGACGTTCGCCCTGTAGCGGATGGTATGCGGTCAAACCGCAACGGCAGCTGACAGGGGAATACAACGGAGCAAAGAGCTCCGGAGCAAGTTTTACACGAAGAAATGCTCTGCAGCTAATGCTTCGTAAAACTAAGCGTATGCTTTCGAAGCAAGTTTTACACGAAGAAATGCTCTGCAGCTCATGCTTCGTAAAACTTTGAAGGAGGTGAATGGCTGCTCGAGGCCCCTTGCCAGGGAGCGCCGATACACCATGGCCGACAAAGCTACAATCGTCCTCTTCTCCCACGTTTCCAATACCCGCAGCATCACAGGTGCAGAGAAGCTGCTGCTGTTCTTCGCCCGCGAGCTGTCCTGTTACTTCAATTGCATTCTCGTAGCACCCCAGGACGGAAAGCTGACCCAGCAGGCCCGCAGGTCCGGCCTGAATGTGCAGGTGATTCCGATTCCGCTGGTCTACGGTATGTACACTCCGTATGCCGGGCTTGAGGCGGACATCCGTAAATTTCAGGAAGGCCGGGAGTATCTGGAGCTGAAAAACTGGCTTGCCGCACTCCGGCCGGCATTCATTATTTCCAGCACCTGTGTGCATGTTCTGCCGGCGCTGGCGGCAAAGTCGCTGGGTATTCCCGTGGTATGGAAAATCTCCGAGACGATTACGGACAACGAATATACCGGAATCAGTGTGGAGCTGATCCACAGGAACAGTGATGAAATTCTGGCTATCTCCCATACAGCGGCGGCCTGCTTTCCGCAGGAAATCCGCGACAGCAAGATTACGCAGCTCCCGCCTTCCTGGAACGACCGTGAGCTGCTGATGGAGGCCTGGAGCACTCTCCGGGGCGAACGGCGCCGCGAGCTGCGGGTGAATCCCGGGGAGCTTCTGATCGGTTACATTTCTTCCTTCATTAATAAAGAAAAAGGTCTGGAGCATTTCGTCAAAATGGCAGTTCTGGTCAGCGAACAGCATCCGGAAGCGAAATATGTGGTCATCGGCACCCCAGGGGACAAAAGCTACTACGAACGCTGTGTACGTAAGGTGAAGCTGGAGGGGCTTACCTCCCGGTTCAAGTTCTACGGCTATGAGGATTCTCTCCCTTCAGCTTACTGTGCAATGGATCTGCTGGTTGTCCCCAGCCTGATCCGCGAGGGCTTTGGTATGACGGCTCTGGAAGGAATGGCCTTCGGCAAGCCGGTCGTCGCCTACGATTCCGGCGGCCTGTGTGAGGTGCTGCAGGCTGCCGGCTGCGGCGGCCTGCTCGCCCCGGCCGCAGATATCGGCGCGCTCGCTGCACGCGTAAACGGCCTGCTGGCGGAGCCGGGCCTTGCCGCCGCCATCGGCAGCCAGGCGCGCGAGCGCATCGACGCCGTCTACGGGCCGGCGGCTTACCGCGCCCGCCTGCTCGGCCTCGCGGAGCGCTGGCAGCTCCGCTACTGCCTTGCGCCGCCTGAGCCCGGCGGCGCTTCACCAGCCACGCCCGTGCCGCAGGCACCGGGCGGCGGCGAACCGGCGGCGCGTACAGCTCCGCCGCCGGCCAAGGCGCGCCGCGCAGCACGGCTGCGGCGCGCGAAGCTCCGGCGCGGCAGGCTGAGCCGCGCCAGAACCCGGGCGCGCCGCGGCAAGCGCCCGGGACGCAAGCGGCGTGCGGGCGGCAGCGCGCGCCGGAAGAGCAGCCGCGGGCGCAAGCACCGCGGCGGGAAGGCCCGGCGGCGGGGGCGCAGCCGCTAGGCCTTGGCCTTAGGCGAGGCGCTGTGCTACTCGCCGGCCTTGCCTTAGGCGAGGCGCAGAGCTACTCGCCGGCCTTGCCTTAGGCGAGACGCTAAGCTACTCGCCAGCCTTGCCTTTTGGCGAGGCGCTGCGCCACTCGCCAGCCATCAATACCCCCTGCCCATAGCGAGGCAGGGGCAACCCCAAAGGGAGTGAACCCATGAAGATCATGACCATTTTGGGCACACGGCCCGAGATTATCCGCCTCAGCGTGATCATTCCGCTGCTGGATAAGCACGCGGAACGGCATGTGCTGGTGCATACCGGCCAGAATTTCACGGCCAGCCTCAGCGGAGTGTTCTTCGCAGAGCTTGGACTGCGGGCACCGGATTATGTGCTGCAGGATAAGCAGGCGGGACTGGGCGGCCAGATGGCCGCCATGTTCGGCAGCCTGGAAGGTATCCTGCTGAAGGAGCAGCCGGACCGGGTGCTGCTGCTGGGCGATACGAACAGCGCGCTATGCGCTATTCTCGCCGAGCGGATGGGCATTCCGGTTGTGCATATGGAGGCGGGCAACCGCTGCTATGACCTGAAAGTGCCCGAAGAGAAAAACCGCCGTGTCATCGACGCGGTTTCGACCATTAATATGCCATATACGCAGCAGAGCAAACGCCATCTGGTCAGCGAGGGTTTTCCGAGCCAGCGTATTGTGCTTACCGGCAACCCGATTCATGAAGTGATTACACACTACCAGGCGCAGATCGGCAGCAGCGATATTTTATCCCGGCTTACGCTAACCTCAGGGCAATACTTTCTTGTTACTGCGCACCGGGCGGAGAATGTGGATGATCCTGATGCGCTGGTACAGATCATGTCAGGGCTTAATCTGGTCGCTGAGCAGTTTGGCCTCCGCCTGATCTGCAGTATCCATCCGCGTACCCGCTCCAAGCTGACAGAGCAGTTCGCACTTGAGATGAACCCGCTGGTGGAATTCCATGAGCCCTTCGGATTTTTTGATTTCGTTCATCTGGAGCAGCACGCCTTCTGTGCGATTACCGACAGCGGAACTGTCCAGGAGGAGTGCTGCCTGATGGGAGTGCCGACCGTAACGATCCGCCGGACAACAGAACGTCCGGAGACGGTGGATTGCGGAAGCAATGTAGTGTCGGGAGTGGAGCAGAACAGCATTCTGCGCAGTGTCCGGCTGATGACGTCACTGAGTCCGAAATGGGAGGCACCGGAAGGCTATCTGACTCCGGATGTCTCGGCTAAAGTAGTTAAATTTTTGCTTGGAGGGAACCTGCATGTTTAATAATAAACGGATTATGGTCACCGGCGGCACCGGTTCCTGGGGGCATGAGCTTATCCGGCAGCTGCTGCCGCAAAATCCCAAGGAGATCATCGTCTTCTCCCGCAGCGAGTCTGCACAGGTGGCAATGAGCCGCGAATATGAAGATAACCGCCTTAGCTTCGTCATCGGGGATATCCGTGATAAGGAAGCGCTGATTGCCGCCTGCCGCGGGGTAGATTATGTGTTCCACCTGGCTGCGCTGAAGCATGTGCCGGTCTGTGAGGATCAGCCGTATGAAGCACTAAAGACCAATGTAGTCGGTACCCAGAACGTCATCGAAGCAGCCATCGCCAATAACGTGGAAAAAGCAATCTACATCTCCACCGACAAAGCGGCGAATCCCTCCAACTTCTACGGAATGACCAAAGCCATCGGCGAAAAGCTGTTCGTCTACGCCAATCTGCTTGGCTCCCGCACCCGGTTCGTAACGGTGCGCGGCGGCAATGTGCTTGGAACAAACGGCAGCGTTGTGCACCTGTTCATGAAGCAGATCAGAGATAAGGGCCAGGTTCGCATTACCGATATGAATATGACCCGCTTCTTCTTCACACTCCGCGATGCGATTACCCTGCTGTTCAAAGCCTCTGAAGTGAGCCTCGGCGGTGAAATCTTCGTCATGACCATGCCGACCTGCCGGATAGTTGATCTGGCGGAGGTGCTGATCGAAGCCTCAGGCAGAAGCGATGTCAGTGTGATCGAAGCAGGCATCCGTCCCGGAGAAAAAATCCATGAAATCCTGATGAGTGATTTCGAGAGCCTGACCACCGTTGTCTACGATGAGCAGTATCTGGTTATTCTCCCGACGCTGGATATGCCAGAGCTGAAAGACCACTACAAGAGCTACCCGCATGTGTCGTTCAACAGCTTCAGCTCGGAGAACAACCTGATGGATCAGGAGGAGATCAAGAGCATCCTGATCCGGGGAGGGTTCCTGCAATGAAGCTGCTTATCCTCGGCGGAAACGGTATGGCGGGTCATATGCTGGCGGCGTATTTTCGCCGCCAGGGTACACATCATGTCTTCCATACAACCCGGGATAAGAGTGATCTTGGCGGGCTGTATGCCGATGCCGACGACATTGCCGGCGTTGAGAAGCTGGTAGAAATCGTATCGCCCCATTGCATTATTAATGCAATGGGTGTCCTTAATCATTTTGCCGAGCGTGACCGGGTTACCGCCTATCATGTGAACGGTTTTCTGCCGCACCGGCTGCGCCGTGCTGCGGATAGCGCCGGGGCCCGCCTGATCCATATCAGCACGGACTGCGTATTCGAAGGAACGCGCGGTGCTTATACGGAAGAGGATGCTGCCGACGGCACCTCAGTCTATGCCATTACCAAAAGTCTCGGTGAAGTCCGTGCACCCGGCCATTTAACCATCCGCACCTCAATCATCGGGCCTGAGATCCGCGCCGGCGGTATCGGCCTGATGGAATGGTTTCTGGCCCAAAAGGGGCCGGTCTCCGGCTATAAGCGGGTGATGTGGAACGGGGTTACCACACTGGAGCTGGCCAAAGCGGTAGAGCAAATGCTGGATTCACCGGTGTCCGGCCTGATTCATCTGGCCCATCCGCAGCCGCTCAGCAAATACGAGCTGCTGCGCCATATGCAGCAAGCCTTTGATAAAAACGATGTTGAGATTATTCCTGAATCCGCTCATGTCCAGGACCGCACACTTGTAAGTACAAGAGCCGATATTCATTTCGATTTGCCGGCATATTCTGTAATGCTCAGGGAACTGGCTGACTGGATGAACCAGTCAGCGATGTACACATGAAGGCGCGGAGGCTGCTGATTACCGGAGCTGCGGGCTTTACCGGAGCGCATGCTGTCCGTTACTTTCATGCCGCCGGAGCTGAGGTGGCCGCTGTGGTGCGCCGCCCGGCGGCAGCCTCCCCGTGGCCGGAAGGGGTAAGGCAGTTCACATGTGATCTGAGCGACCGCCAGGCTGTGGCCGCCATGGTAGCCGAAGCAGAGCCGGATGAAGTGCTGCATCTGGCCGGCCGCAACTCCGTGCCGGAGTCGTGGCGTGATCCGCTGCTCTATATGGAGACTAACGTGATGGCGACGCTGTATCTGCTGGAAGCGCTCCGTACCCGGCCGGCTGGCCGGATTCTGGTTGCCGGCTCCCGGCTGAAATACCGGCCAGGAGCCGCCTCGGGGCCGCCTCATCCCTACAGTCTCAGCAAAACGCTGGAGGAGCTGGTATCTCTCGCCTGGGGTACCTTGTTCAAGCAGCCGGTGCTGATGGCAGAGCCCTGTAACCTGATCGGTCCCGGACCCTCCACCGGCTTCTGCTCCCTGCTGGCACAGCATATTGTGCGCAGCGAGGCGGCAGCAGACGGGGGAACTGAAGCACCGCCGGTGTTCCGGCTGTCATCAAGACATGCGCTGCGTGACTTCCTGGATGTGCGGGATGCCGTACGGGCTTATGATTATATTCTGCAGCACGGTACGGAGGGGAATATCTACCGGATCGACTCGGGGACACAGCGGACACTTGGGGATATTTCGGGGAAGCTGCTGGTCCATGCCCGGGCTCCGGTTCCAATGGACTGGGGGCCGGAAGCTCCGGAGGAAGTGCAGGCCATCCCCGGGGGCCATGCCGGCGGCGCAGATACCGGCAGCGGACCGGAAGTGAATGCTGCCGCACTCGGCTGGAAACCGGAACTCAGCCTTGAGCAGTCACTGCAAGAGATTGTGGATTATTGCCGCTCCGGCAGGGAAGGAAGGTTGTCATGAATCGTCCGAAGGTTTCGGTCATTATCCCGTTCTATAATTGCCCTTATATTGAGCAGGCGCTGCAAAGCGCCTTATCCCAATCCTGGCAGCCCTATGAGATTATCGTAGTTGATGATGGTTCTTACGTTCATACGGACCGGCTTGCCCCTTACCGGCATAAAATTCATTATCTGGGCAAAGCCAACGGGGGAACCGCCACTGCCTTGAATCATGCCATTCTCCATGCAACGGGAGACTACGTCGCCTGGCTCAGCTCAGATGATATGTTCTACCATGACAAGATCAACAATCAGGTACTGTTCATGGAGCAGAATGGCCTGCTGATCAGCTATACCAATTTCCACTATATCAACGGGGAATCCCATTTGACGGAGATGAACGCTTCTCCGGTGTTCCCGAACCAGCTGGAATATCTGCGCTGCTTCCTGCACGGCAACCCCATTAACGGCTGCACCGTAATGTTCAGGCGTGATGTGTTCGGAGCAATCGGCTTGTTCAACGAATCCCTGCCGTATACACATGACTACGACCTGTGGTACAGGGCTATCCTGAGCGGTTATCCGCCGGTCATGCTGAACCAGTCTTTAACAGCCTACCGGCGGCACAGCGGGATGGGAACCCTGAAGCATTATGATGTCATCATGGCAGAGGCTGCAGCAACCAATGCCCGTTACAACGGGATGCTGCGCGGGCTGATTGCCTCCATGGGCGGCTGAGCCGTGCAGCGGCTGTAAGATCATTTTTGGGGGAGAAGCCTATGTACCGGGAAATTCAAGTGATTGACTTTCTGCCGGTCCTGCTGGAGCAGCTGAAATTTTCCGACAGTATTCTGGATGTCGGCTGCGGGACCGGTGCGCTGCTCGAGCGTTATGAGGCTGCTGTAGTGGTTGGGCTGGATATTCACAGGCCCTATCTGCTGCACCGCAAATATACTTCACCCCACATCATCCCGATTCATGCCAACGCCAGCCATATCGATAAGCTGTTTCTGCCGAACACATTCTCGGCTGTTACGCTGATCGATTCGCTGGAGCATTTTTCGGTGGATGAGGGCAAGGAGCTGCTGAGAAAAGCGGAGCTGATTGCTGCCAGCCGTGTAGTGGTGTTTACGCCGCGCGGATTTTTTCCACAGGAGGGAACGGACCATTTTCACCTGCAGGGGGAGTATTATCAGAGGCATTGGAGCGGCTGGGAGCCGGAGGACTTCATGAAGCTCGGCTATTCGGTAACGGTGCTGAAGGGCTTTCACCATGCCGAGAACCCGGCCTTCCGTGAAGCCTTCGGTCCGGATCACGCGCCGCTTGATGCACTGCTCGCCTGCAAAACGGTCTAAACCATACTTCGGAAAGGAGGTGAGCGCATGAATCAGAGCCCCAAGGTTTCAGTAGTGATTCCGTTGTACAATTGTCCGTACGTAGACCAGGCGGTGGAAAGCGTGCTGGCCCAGAGCTATCCCGATATCGAGCTTATTGTTGTTGATGACGGATCAACCCTGTATACCGAGAAGCTTGCCCCTTACAGGGATAGAATCCTGTATATACGCAAACAGAACGGCGGCACCGGCTCGGCGCTCAATATGGGAATCAAGGCGGCCAGCGGTAACTATTTTGCCTGGTTAAGCGCGGATGACCGGTTTCATCCCCACAAAATCCAGCGGCAGATGCAGGAGCTGCGGCGCACAGGGACTCTTTTTAATCATACTGCTTATTATTACATCAATGAACGGGGAGAACGGGTATCTGAGGTGATCAGTGTTCCGTTTGCAGACAGGCGTGAGCTGATTGCCACCATGATGACAGGCTGTCCGGTTAACGGCAGTACGGTTCTGCTCGATATGGGGATTTTCCGTACGGTCGGTATCTTTGAGGAGAGCTTTCTCTATACCCAGGATTATGACCTGTGGCTGCGGATTCTGCCGCAATTTAGCTGGTCTTATATTGAGGAGCCGCTGCTGGATTACCGTGTACATCAGGGAATGGGCTCGGTTATACACAACGAAGCGCAGACCCGGGAGATTCAGATGGTACAGGCCAAGCATAACGGGGTTCTTACCCAGCTGCTTCGAAAGGAGGGAGGGCCATGAGGCTCATATTTCCGGTTCTGACCCTGTCCAGGGGAGGCGCGCAGCGGATGCTGGCCGAACTGGCCAACCGCCTCAGCGCTACAGGCCATGATGTGATTGTTCTGATGCCTGCCGGAGGCACAGTCGAATATGAGATGCACTGCCGGGTGCTCCACTCACAGGACACTACCCTGACAGAGCATGATTATCCATACGGGGATATTATTGTTTCCAACTACTATACAACTGTGCAGTCCGCCCAGCGGGCGAGTGAGCAGGGAAAAGGAATCCATGTCAGGCTTGCTCTTTGCTATGAACCGACCTTTTTGCCCGACAACAATCAGTCTTTCGCCTCATACAGCGTTACCCGGAACCTGATGGTGCTGTCGCGCTGGCAGCAGGAGATTGTGCGGATCAACCACGGCATTAAAGGGAGAATTGTACCTGTTGGGGTGAACGGGGATTTTCATAATATGCACATGCGTGAGGTGCCGGACAGGAGCCTGGTGGTATCCGCGATTTTGCGCAAGCCGGAGGGGGGCTTCTCCGGACACCGGGAGCAGGAATATTTGCTGCAGGAGCTTAATACGGTCAAAGAGCTTCATCCCGAAGTCCAGATCTATCTGATTACACCGCCGGGTGAATATGCCGATTCTAATTTCCTCAAGGCTATTCTGGCCGACAACCGCTACCATACGCGTACGCCTTCCAATGATATAGAGCTGTGCTACCACTATAATGAAAGCGACATTTTTGTCAGCTCCAGCACGTTCGATACGGGCTCTCTGCCCGGCCTTGAAGCGATGCGCTGCGGGGCGGCGCTGGCTACGGTCTATTCGGGAGGAAATCTGGAGTACGGTGTGCACGGGCATAACTGCCTGATGTCCTACCGGTTCGAGAACAGGCTGGCCCAGGATATCCTCATGCTGATCCGGGATAAAGAACTGAGAGAGCGTCTTGCCCGTAAAGGGGAGAATGATTCATGGAAGTTCACCTGGGAGAAAAGCATGCAGATATTTCAGGCGGAGCTGTTTGAAATTGTATCCAGGCAGGGCGGAGCATAGGCAACCGTTCATCAAAAGAACCTTCAGCTCCGGTAGCGGCACCGGAAGGCCTGAAGGTTCTTTTGGCTGGCCGACAGCAGCTAGAAAATGGAGAAGGAGTTCAGCATTTCACGGAACGACTGGGCATAACGCTCTGAGCCGAAGCGGTCCACCATATGATTTCTGCCCTGAATGCGGATGCTGTCCCGCAGCTCGATATTGTTCATCAGCTCCAGGCCTTCCTGTACAGCAACTCCGATATTGCCCAGCGGATAGAACTTGCCGGAGTAATTATGGACGATAAAGGAACGGACACCGTCAGAATCGGTGCTAAGTACAGGACAGGTGCAGCAGATGGCTTCGGCCACGGCATAACCGAATCCTTCGGTTATCGATGTGGACAGCAGAAATCCTCCGGAGGCGGCAATGGAAGAGAAGTATACCGGCATAACATGGTTAGGGATATTGCTGAAAGCGATCAGACGGTCGTTCAGCCCCAGCCGTTGCAGCTCCTCATTAAAAAGCTGTGTCTGCTCTTCGGAAGCTAGCCCCGGATCATGGAACATCCAGAGATGCAGATCAGGCTTGTATGCGCGGATCTCCTTGGCAATCTGCAGATATTCCCGCCAGTTCTTGTTATTCTCCAGCCGCCCTACCCAGGCAATGACCGGGTCATGGGGCTTCTCGCCGGGAATAAAGCGGAAAGACTGAATATCTACGATGTTGGGAATAATGTACCGGTGCAGCCAGGGGCAGATGGTAATGAACAGTTCCAGCAGATGGTCGGTGGGCGGAATGAGTACGGCATTGCAGTAAGAACGCAGATAAGGCACAGCCTCTATAATCATATCCTTTGCATCTTCACGCCTGCCAAGCCCTTGGGATTCGTAGATCAGGATACCTCCGTAGCCCAGCCGGCGCAGACGCTCCATCAGCAGATAGTCAGAGGTTACAATAATAGCATCATAACGCTCAGCCTCGAGCAGTGAACGGATTTCTTCATCCCCTGAAGCGATGAATACCGGAAAATTGATCTGGTTCTGTTGGGAGGAACCCTTCATGAGATATAACACATGGCACTGGATACCTTCACGCTGCAGACTATCACATCTTAGCCTGTTCAGAGTCTCCACTCCGCCGCTGGGTACATAAAACGTAAATAAAACCTTCATGCTCAACCCTCCTGAGTTCACCTTGCGGAGCCCTACTGTCTACAGGATACGCGAAGCTCTCCCGGCATGTGACTGCTTGAGGGCAGCGTGTGCCAAATCCTTTCAGAATAGTGCTGTCTGCAGCAGGCTATGCTAAGCCGTGTATCTGCAATCATCACATTCTAGAGATGGAGGATGAGAACATGTTGCGATCAAAGGTCAGCACATCGGTAGTCCAGGCAGCCCTGCTGCTGGGAATGGTCAGCCTTACCGGCTGCGGAAGTAATCATTCGGCGGACAATAATACCGTGCATACGAACAGTGCCGGGGGGAATAACGGCGGCCGTATTCAGACGAATGCGGTAAGGGGCAACACTTATGACAAAATGGAGATGAGCCAGGAGCTTGCCAAGCGGGTCTCAGACATGCCGGAGGTCAGCTCCGCCAACGTCATGCTGGCCGGGAAAAGCGCCTATGTAGCCGTCAAGCTCGATGAGACCAACGGGAAGCCGCGCGATCTCAGCACTCATCATTATCGTTCATACAGCTATGATGTCGGTAATCTTACCAGCCTTCTGCCCCGTTCCGGCGGGAATATGAGGGGTGGAGCAGGCGGTATGGATGCAGGGAATATGACCGGAAGAACAGGCGGTATGGATAGTGGCGCCGGGGTAACCGGGCGTGGCAGCGCAGCGGGAACACCGGGGGTTACAGGTATGGGCGGCTCCATGGCCGGAGTTCCTGCTGATCTGACCGGTACAGGCACAACCGGGGGAACCGGCGTAGCCAATCCGCAGGGGTATACGGACGCCGGTATGACCGGCGGCAACGGGGCATTGTTCGGCAGCAATTACACGGATGGAACGCGGATGAAGCGTGACATTGACGACAGCCTGGGCAGCGGGATCGGTATCCGCAGCGTGGCTCCGGACAACAATTACCGGATGAGCGGCAATGAGGATGTGACCAAGGACATGAAGGACAGAATCGCCTCCGTGGTCAAAAAGCATAATCCGGCCATTAAAAATGTCTACGTCTCGGCCAATCCGGATTTTGTGGAACGGGCGAATTATTATGCCGAAGAGGCACGTGCAGGCCATCCGCTGAAGGGCTTTGCGAAGGAATTCGGCACGATGGTGGAGCGGATTTTCCCGGCACACAGCGGGTACTAAGGCTGCTGCAGCAGTGGAAAGTTACTGCAGTAGTAAATTGTCAGGCTCAGGTGTTATCTTATAGAACGCCTGCTCACAAATCTTCAAAAAAAACAAGAGCAGCGGTTCCCCGGTCCAATCCGGGTAAACCGCTGCTCTTGTTTTTATTTATATCTATAGAAGCGCTCGGCTCTGTGCCGAAGGCATATAAGGTTATACCGTTCTTTACCCGGCAGTAATCTCCCGGCCGCCGATCCATACGCCGCGCAGATGAAGCTGATCATCCAGCAGCAGGATATCGCCGCGTTTGCCGGCTTCAAGCGAGCCGATGGTCCGCTGCATGCCGAGCGAGACGGCCGGCGTAAGGCTGGCTGCCCGGGAAGCCTCCTCCAGGCTTAGCCCAACCTCCTGAACCAGATAACGGAAGCCGCGGATCATGGTCAGTGTGCTTCCTGCCAGCGCTTCGGGATGCTCCTTCAGGGTAGCTACGCCGCCGCTCACCATTACAGGCAGATCACCGATGGTGTATTCCCCGTCATCCAGCCCGGTTGCCGACATTGCGTCAGTGATCAGCAGCAGATTGTCTTCGTTCTTGAGCCGGGCAATAATCTGGATCGCCGCAGGGTGGACATGAATTCCGTCAGCAATGATCTCTGCACGAATCCGCCCGTCGTACATTACAGCGCCGGCTGTACCGGGCTTGCGGTGATGCAGCGGTGTCATTGCGTTGTACATATGCACCGCCTGATTCAGTCCGGCATCTGCCGCGGCGATGACCTCCTCAAAGGTAGCATTCGTATGCCCCAGGGCAGCTGTAATCCCGTGCCTGCGGAGCCAGAGAATGGCTTCAAGCGCCCCTTCACGTTCCGGCGCGAGCGTCACCTGGCGGATCAGCCCGGGATACTGCGCCTCCCAGGCTTCCAGCCAGTCGATATTGGCCGGAACAATATGCTCCGGATTCTGAGCGCCAGGCCATTTCTGGCTGATGAAAGGTCCCTCCAGATGGACCCCGGCCAGCTGAGCATACGGCATCCCCGCTGAACGGTAGCTGTTTACCTCTGCCAGCACCCGGTCAATATCCGGTTTGGAGGCGGTCATGGTCGTTGCCAGCATCGTTGTTGTTCCCTGCGCGGCATGGAAGCGGGTAATGGCATCCAGAGCGCCGCTGTTGCTGTACATGAAGTCATGGCCGGCGCCGCCGTGGACATGCACATCGACGAACCCCGGAATCAGCAGGCTGCCTGGCTCTCCGCCGCTTGCGGGCCAGCTGCTGTAGGCAGCCGGCAGCCAGGCGGCTTCGCCTGCGTAATGAATAGCCTCAGGGGAGACCGCGATTACGCCTTGTTCAATCAGTCCGGACGGTGTCAGCACCTTGCCGTAGAGCAGCTGTCCTGGGACAGCTGCTGCAGTTGTTATTTCAGCCATTTGGCAGCTCCTTCGTCCAGCAGCACGACTACATTGGGATGGCTCTGCAGCAGCGAGGCCGGACACTGGGTCGTAATTGGACCTTCCAGTGCATTGCGGACCGCCTCCGCCTTCTCTTCACCGCGCACCAGCAGCACGATCTGCCGGGCTTTGAGGATGCCGCCGATGCCCATGGTTACCGCCTGGCGGGGTACATCCTCCAGCTTGTCAAAGAAGCGGGCGTTGGCCTCACGGGTTTCATCCAGCAGATCCACCACATGTGTGCCGCTGCTGAGGCTGGCATCCGGCTCGTTAAAGCCGATATGCCCGTTGCTGCCGATGCCGAGGATCTGCAGGTCAACCGGTCCGTTATCCTCCAGCATCCGGTCATAGGCCAGGCACTCCGCTGCCGGATCAGGCGCATTGCCGTTAGGGACATGGGTGCGGGCGAGGTCAATATCGACATGATTGAACAAATGCTCGTTCATGAAGCTGCGGTAGCTCTGGGGATGGTCCTCCGGCAAGCCGACATATTCATCCAGATTATAAGAGGAGGCTTTGGCAAAGCTGACCAGCCCTTTGCGGTGCAGCTCGACCAGTCTGGCGTAGACAGGGACCGGAGAGCTGCCGGTGGCAAGTCCGAGCACGGCTCTTGGATTGCTCTGCAGCAGGCTGACGATCAGGTTGGCGCCCGTTTCCGCGAAATCTTCCTGGCTCTTGAATGTAAGTATGTTCATTAGGATTGACCTCCCCGTTTATTACGGTAATGTTGGACGTTCAGATAAGACTGCTCCAGCTTGGGGATAAAGTCCCCGAAGCGGGTACTGACCATGCCGGTGAACAGAATATCAATGATGTGCAGCTGCGCGATCCGGGAAGCCATATCGCCCCGGCGCATGCCCTGCTCCAGCGAGGAGGAGAACAAAGGGATGTCGGCCAGTGTAGCCAACGTGCTGCTGCCGTATGACGTAAGGGATATAGTGGAGGCGCCGCTGTGCTTCGCACAGCCAAGGGCGTCAATCGTCTCCGGCGTCTCACCCGAATAGGAAATGGCAAAAGCCACATCACCCTTGGCAAGCGAGGAAGCCGAAGTAATCTGCATATGTGAATCGGCAAAAGCCGTACAGTTCACACCAATGCGCACCAGCTTCTGATAGAAATCCTGCGCAACAATCGACGAGGTGGCCATCCCGTACAGATCTACCCGGCGGGCGTTGCATAATAAGGCTATAACGCTCTGCAGCCGCTCCAGATCAAGCAGTGACGTTGTATCGCGGATAGAGGCCAGATGATTAGCCTGCATCGCCTCAACGATGAGAGAGAGAGGGTTCCCGGCCACGATATCCTGGTAGGAGGAGCCGCCATCCTGCGGCCCGGCATCACTGTGGGCAATTTCTGCGGCCAGCTTAACTTTGAAATCGGGAAAGCCCTTGAAGTGGAGTACCTTGCAAAAACGCGTAACCGTAGCCGGGCTAACGCCGCACTGCTCAGCCAGCTCTGTAATACCCATATGGACCACTTCTCCGGGGGAGGCGAGAATACGCTCAGCCAGCCTGCGCTCCATCTGGGAGAAGCTTGCCTGCTCATGCTCCAGGGCATGCAGGATAGGAGACATTGCTCCACCTTCTTTTCTTTTTATCTACTGAAATTATTTTTAGTATTTACCTACTAATATAAGAAAATTATTTTCATCATTAGCATAAAACAATTTGCTGCGGGATGCAAGCCGGTTTTTTAACCCGGATTTAAGGTGGCTTACATCCATGCGGCAGCCTATTTTTTCACCTTCAAGTGCAACCGAATACGGCAGGATTTGAATGTCCGTGTACAGGAGACTCTTATCTTTGTGTAATATACAAAGATTAAAAAAATCCCTATAAATAAATATTTATCTTATAAAAAGTGTCTTTTACCAGTGGACATATTCACACCGTGTGTTATAATGAAAGCGTAACCAAAAATATTAAAAAATTATTGATTTCATCGCTCAAGGAGGATGAAGGGAATGCTGGAAGTACTTAAGGAGCTTAAGAATCGGGTCATTGGATATTGGCAGCCGGAGTTAACCGGAGAGGACAGTTATCAGAACATGGAATACACGGTGCAGCGTCATCTGCACACACCGCCGTCGGCCAGCCCGCTGACTTATGAGGAACAGGCCCGGATTAAGACAATTATCTACCATTAATACAGGCATTAATACAGGCTGCACCAGATAGATAGGACTACCTACATCTTGAATATAATCAAAAGACCGCAATCCCGGAGAGTTTCCGGAGCTGCGGTCTTTCATTTATTTGTGCGGATCAGGAGCCTTCTTCTTCACTTCTGTACTCAAGCAGATCACCGGGCTGGCAGTCAAGCGCCTTGCAAATCGCCTCCAGCGTGGACAGCCGTACCGCCTTGGCTTTACCGTTTTTGAGGATGGAGAGGTTGGCCATCGTAATGCCCACCCGCTCCGACAGCTCGGTTACGCTCATTTTCCGCTTAGCCAGCATCACATCAATATTTATGATTATCGCCATGTCGTCACCTCAGACCGTCAGGTCGTTCTCTGATTTTAGATCAATTGCTTCTTTCAGCAGCTTCTGGAGCACTGCAGCAAATACCGCAATCACCATCCCGGCAAAAATCAGGACCATCCCGATAACGATAATACCCGGGGCATCATCCTTCTCCGCCATCAGGTAAAAGAGCGGCATACCGAGCACATACACGCCGCTAAAGGCCAATGCGCAGTATTTGATCTGCTTCAAGGCCGTCACAGACAGCTCCGAGAACGCCTTATTCCGGTCTATGTAGCTTAACAGCCTGAACGCCAGATACAATGCGAAGTAGAAGGGAAGCACCGATGAGTATAAATCGAGCAGGACAAGCACCTTCAGATAAGCATGATCCGGATACAATTCTGCTGCAAACCCCGCAATCTCCGGCACGACAAAGATACACAAGGCCAGCACCGGAATACTGATAAGAATAAGCGCCGCCTTCAAAAAAAGTGTTGATCCGCGTTCCATAACAAGCCCCCCGCTAATGTGTGATTATGATCCAATCTAACATAAGTTTTATTGTTTTGCAATAAATAAATAACGAAAATAAACATTTAATTGTTGTTGTGTACTAATAACTATAGAGATTATCCAGGAATGTCTGCTGCCTGCTGCCGGATTGCGCTTCAGCTTGTCTGTTACTGGACATCCGCCTGCGCCCAAATTGGGTCAGCAACCGCACCATTAACATTGCGCATACATAGTATGTTTTGACTGTATCCCTTTACCTTGTTATACCAAACAAACCCAGGGCAAGGAGGGGTGACACCATTGAAGGGGAACGATCATCACAGCAAATTTCTGCTAACGCATCGTGAGCGCGAAGTATTCGAGCTCCTCGTGCAAGACAAAACTACACGGGATATTGCCGGACTGCTATTTATTAGTGAAAAAACAGTCCGCAACCACATCTCAAAGGTGATATAGTTTGAAGCACACAACATATGTGATGCTTCTTTTTTATTTCACTGAGAGGTGGGAAGTCCCGTGGTTGTAAGGAATATCGTCGAAAGAATTACATACTTTGATCGTAAAGCATTAGAGTACGCAGCAAAGCGAAAACGTGAATTTGATGAATACCCTTCCGGTATTCGGTGTGAAAGGCTCCAGCGGTACAGGATTAGGATTGAGTATTTATGGAACCAGGAACGAGCGAGACAGATAAGGGCTGAATTATCGGATGAGAAAAAACTGGAGGTGTGATCATGGATAAAATTGATAAGCATATGGCTGACCTGTTAAGTCACTTCAAAGAGTTCAACATTACCCACATTGATCTAAACAATGAAACTCATGTACTGGGAATTAGAATGATCGTGGCAAACGCCTATTCAGACGCATGGAAATCTGCAGCGGAATTACAGATTAACAAAGGAGAAATTTAACATGAATGTTCACCTGGCTAAGAAAGGTCACAAAGTCTGTTTTGCTAATCGCGGCGGTTGGGATGGAGAATGGGAACGGGCTGCAGCTGTACTTAAAGAAAAGAGCATCTATACCATAAGCAAGGTGGACATATACCAATCTTCTACTGAGGTCTATTTGGAAGGCTTCGGTGATCAGGGATTCAATAGCGTATTTTTTGAACTGATAGGTGTTCCTGATTATTGGAAAATTGAAGAGTTGACCAATGCGGCCTTTGCTCGCTTTGTCAGAGGATGGGTAGAACAAATGGAAACACGCGATAATGTGGAACAGTTTTTCATAACCGAAGACAATACTGATCTTGATGATTTTGATATTGATGAAGAATTTGAACCAGTCGATGAAACTACTGTTGTAGTCGATGTAAAGTTTACGCATGCTCTTATGACATTCTATTTCAGTAGAGACCTTGGTAAATGGGACTATAGCGTTCTTAGCGGAGCTTCCGTTAAGCGGTATGAGGCAATCTCAAAAGGGGAGCGTCCCGAGCTTCCAGGAGTGTATTCCTATGAGTCAGATGAGGACTTCGCAAAGAGATTCCTGCAATAGTTTATTGCCGGGACAAACATCCCGGCTTTTTTGTGTCCATAAAATACGAAATTTTTGTCTGAAAATAGGCTGAATTGTGATCACCATTTCCTATTTTACCTGTTATATTTATAGCATGGAAAACAAAGAGAGCAGCACCCCACACAAGGAATGCCAGCTGCGGCCAAGTGCCAAAGCAGAGCACATACGGGGTGCTGCTCTTTGTATTCCTGTGGGGCTTCCATAAGGCGAGAGGGCGCCGAACAGAGCAGTACGCAGTTGATCTCTCGCCCACAATCCAAAACATCGCCTGTCATGGCCGTCTACGGGCGCGTGCCACGCGTCTCAGGTTCAGACGAGCAAATACTAGCCCTGCAAGACCAAGCCGTAGGAAACGCGTTCCTGCGGTCTGGCAGGGGCATCAGGAAGGTTTAACGCGGTGTGGTGGCGGAATAGGTAGACGCTAAAGTGAAATAGTAACGGAATCGGGCAGTAGGCTTTTTCTTGGCTGGATGTCACTTTGTGGCCGTTATATGCAAGGTGCAAATCCTTGCCCACATCAACTGAATAACAGTAATGCCCAGTCAAACAGCGCGGGCATTCCCGCATTGACGCCCATGCCGGGCACGGCGGATTAGCGGTAGCCGCATGTTATAAATTACCGCCTACTATGCGGGCATGGTCTAAAGGTTGGGCCGCAGCCTTCCAAGCTGCTGAATGCCGGTTCGAGTCCGGCTGTCCGCTTCATCAAAATGAATTAGGAGGCGTTACTTTGGAAGAACAACCACTACTGGTGAAGTATGAATGTTTATCAGAAGATTGCGAAGAACAATTCTTAGTCAATATTGAGAAGGCTAAGGAAAATGTACTCGCTTGTCCATATTGCAGAGGGCCGGCAGAAGCAACGGCCAGTGAGAACCCGGATGCTGAGGAGCGCGGGCTGGTGTACGGTTGTTTATATCCTCGCTGAGACTTGCAGGATTTATCTTCCATATGTCGAATCATGCATGTGGGAGGTGATGGAATGAGTTTGGAATCACAAGGATTAAGTACTTGGATTAAGGGTCTCAGGTCTGAACATGAAAAGCTTGAAAAATCTGTAGTCAAGAAAAATGAAGAACTCGCTGTACTGCGAGCGCGCAAAGAAGTGGTAGAAGCAGCAGTTGACTGGGTAACAGACGCCGTTTCAAGGGAAAATTTTTATAACAATTATGTAAAAGAAACAGACAATGAAATCGAAACTTTGTCGGAAGAAATTGTGACACTGCGTAATAAACGAAAAGAACTGGCGAGTCATATCAAGGTTATTGAAAAAGCATTTTTGGGCGGAATGTACAATAATGCGCCTTAATAGCTTTTATTCATCAAAACAATTGCATACGCACTACATAAGGCCATCCATAACCTTGGGTGGCTTTTTCTATGCCTGGGAGGTGGACGAGATTAAGATTAAATTGGTAGACCTCATTAGAATCTTCATTGCTGATTTTGAAAAACGTGCTGGAGAAACACCGTTCTATATCGGAGTTAACGGGAAGATGCACCATCATCTCGCTAAAGATGGGTTCATCACCGTTGATGCAAACAAAGACAGGAAATTTTTAGGCATGGATTACCGAATAGACCCGAAGCAGAGAGCAGATGTTTTGCTTGTGGGGGCTTGCTGGCAATGGAAACGTTGGATTACATGGCCGCCCGATCCATTAGAGGATACGGATGGAGTGAAAATTCCGGATCGTCCTATCCAGGCAAAGGAAGTTCCTGAAAGCCCGATGGAATTATCCCCGATCTTTAAAGCCGCGCTTATGCGCAGAAGCGATGAAATATTCATATACGGAGAACCGAAGCATGGCATGCAACCGAAGGGACTCATAGCTTGCTTGGAAGAAGAACAACTAGGAAGGGAGTAGAACGGTGGATGATAGACTTGCAAGGCCCGGATATGTCGTAAGGTCAGATGGCGCGGTTGTAAATGAGGCGGATAACATCAATGAGGACGGCAGCCAAAATTTTAGGATGGTTGTAGCAGATCCGGAGGATGTCACCCTTATAGACGCAGCAACATCGCCGGTAGTCGGATCATATGAAGTCGGCAGCAAGCAATTACTCACCATAGAGATTTACGGTACGGCTTCAGCAGCTACGGTAAACTTCAGGGCTATTTCAGCCAGTGGTACGCCGCGGCCTATGATGGGAGTCAGCACAGCAGATGTAGAACCCAGTTGGTCGGGCGGTGTGGGGCAGATATGGCAGTTCACGGTAACTGGGTTGGTGGCTTTTCAGGTTGAGCTCGCATCCGTCACCGGCGGCAACGTCTCTGTTAAGGGGAGGGCGCTCTAATGGATGATTTAAAAACCCAGGCCTTATATTGGCGGCTGAAGCAACTCATTAAGAATATGAGTGAGAACGGCACAGCCGGTATTCAAGGTCCTCCTGGCCCGCCCGGACAGCAAGGTATCAAAGGAGACACAGGAGAAACGGGTGAGCAAGGCCCTAAGGGAGACCCGGGAGTGAAAGGTGATACTGGCGAACAAGGCCCGCCTGGAGAAACAGGGCCACAGGGAGACCCAGGCCCGGCCGGATTAAACGGAGAAAAGGGCGATACCGGGGCAACCGGAGCTGTCGGTCCGGCAGGTCCTACCGGAGCCACAGGTCTCAAAGGTGAAACTGGGGCAATCGGTCCGGCGGGTCCACCTGGAGCAACTGGCCCGCCTGGAGTAACCGGAGCTACCGGCTTAACAGGTCTGCAGGGACTTGCTGGAGACAGCCGAATCAAGAGCGCCAGTATTATTGATGTGGCAGCTCAGGCCACTGGAGTTTATACATTGCCGATTATCGTATTCGGGGCCAATAAGTTCTCCGCTAAGCCTGTGGTCTTCATATCGGTAGAGTCCACTACCGTCAGTCTGGATGAGCCAAAATACATCATAGGTGGGTCTGTGGCTGGAGGATTCACACTGACAATCACCCTGCAGGCTCGGAAAAGCTCCCTTGATATCAGTCTCGGGGGCATTACTTAATATCAGCTTACTGGGTTCAGCGCTTCCGGCACTCAAAGTGCATGTGATAGCAGCTGAGCCTGTTTAATATAGCCCATAATCTACACCAGAAAAGCTGCAGAGGTGACGGCGAAGTACGGTACATGGGCATCCATCCACTGGAGGTAGTATATGACTTGTATTGTTGGATTGGTGGACGAAGGAAAGGTTTATATGGGCGGCGACAGCGCCGGCGTTGGCGGGCTCAGCCTTACTATCAGAGCAGATGAGAAAGTCTTCAAGAAAGGCGAATTTATTATGGGCTTCACATCGTCATTCAGGATGGGGCAATTACTGCGCTTCAAACTGGAGGTTCCATATCATAAACCAGGACTGGAAACCTACGAATACATGGTGACTGAGTTTGTCGAGTCCGTCCGGCGCTGCCTGAAGGAGGGCGGCTATGCTCGCACCAACAATGGTGAAGACAGCGGCGGCACATTCTTGGTCGGCTATCGAGGAGAACTATTTATGATCGGAGATGACTTCCAGGTAGGTAAGCCTACTGAAAGATATGAGGCTGTTGGTTGCGGTGAGGATCTGGCCAAGGGGAGTCTGTTCAGTTCGCTACGACTTGGTGAAGGGAACCCACACGAAAGGGTTCGTGAAGCTCTGATGGCTGCAGAGAATTTCAGTGCTGGCGTGCGTGGTCCGTTTAAGATTATTAGTACAGAAGGGTGAGTACGATGAAAGTTAAATGCACCTGCATGCTATGTGAATGGAGTAAGGTTGGCAGAGATGTCAGAATGGACGGTATTAAATGCCCTGAGTGCGGGGGTCCTGTATTTACAAATCCAATAAAGAAGGATGAAGCCAATGTTTAAAGAGACTGTAATGAATAAAACCGAGCTTCTTAAAATCATGGAAGCACTCGATGCGCTTGGCAAACAGTACACTATCACCAAAACAATGACTGTCGAACCACAGGAAGATTTCAGTGAACGACAAGGCAGCGTTAGTCACACGAAGCGAAACGTGGAGTATTACTTTAAACGTCCTGCCTGGACTATAGCTGAGGTGGAAGGCAATGCAGAGGTGCAGGGCTCAACAGTGGGCAGCCTGACAGCTAATGTGGATGTCAATATATCCGGGCTTGAGGAATTCATTGAAAAATTAAGAGAGTTGATAAACCGCCCACTATCGGATTTCATCACGCTGCAGATAGACACTGGCGATGCCGGGGAAAATTAAACGCCCCTGCTCTTACCCACGCTGCCCTGAACTGATAGAGTCCGGCACCTACTGTACCAAGCATGCCAAGGCCAAGGACCAGCAGCGAGGTAACTCCTACCAGAGAGGGTACAACCACAAGTGGAGAGCAGCCCGCGAAAGGTACCTGCGACACAACCCGGAGTGTGTGCACTGCGAGGAACTGAGAGAGATCACAGCAGCAACAGTAGTCGATCACATCATCCCACATAAGGGAGACAAGCGCCTGTTCTGGGATCGTAACAACTGGCAACCCTTATGCAAGCTTCACCATGACATCAAGACAGCAAAGGAGGATGGAGGCTTTGGCAACTGAACCTGCACCACTCATCATAGATGAACTGCATGATAACCCGTCCAACATGCAACTGGTCACCATCTTTGATCCATCAGATGTAACTCTCATCATCATAGACACACCGCCTTAGACCTTCTATATCCCTCTCTCAGCTACACTCTCCCATAGAGAGACTAACACTCCTATAAGAGAGCACACGCACCGGAGGGGAGAAGAGGCAACACCACAGAGTGGAACGAACACCGCTACACCGAGAGAGGCCCGGACGCCGCCTGCCTGACCCACTTACTAAAAGTAGGGGGAGGGGGAGGAAAATCTTTGAAAATATTTATTTTGGAGACCGTGCGCCCTCTTGCAAAAAACGAGGGCGAGTTTTCATAAGGGGGGGTTAACATGGGCCAGAGGGGGCCGAAAACGAAGCCGTCAGAGCTTAAACTGCTGCAGGGCACATACCGGAAAGACCGGGCCCCGGAAAATGAACCGAAGCCAAACGCGCCGCCGTCAATTCCGGATCCGCCGAGCTACATGGATACAACGGCAAAAAAGGAATGGCGGCGGCTCGCGCCGGAGTTGTACCGGCTGGGATTGCTGACCAAAGTGGACCTCGGGACGTTTGAGGCATACTGCTTATCATACGGCCGGCTGGTCGCAGCGCATAAATCGCTGAAGAGGGCGAAAACGATGTTCCATGAATACACCAATAAGGCGGGGGCCACAAATTTCGTAGCTCGGCCGGAGATCGCCGTTATCCAGAAGGAGTCTATGGTGATTAAGGCGTTCTGTGCTGAATTCGGCCTGTCGCCATCGGCGCGAGCACGGATGGAAGCTCCAGACATCCTGCCGGGCGGAGCCGGACCGCCGAAAGAGGATAAAACCACCTTTGATGGGTTCCTGAATGGACCAAGAAGACGCAACCTGCCCGGTACGTGAGTACGCGGAGCGGGTTCTTTCCGGTGACATCCCGGCAGCTGAGCCGGTCCGGCTGGCGTGTCAACGGCATCTGGACAACCTGCGGGATTCTGAACTGAATGTCAGCACATTTGAGTACTACTATGATGAGTTGGCAGCAGAACACGCACTTGAATTCTTTGGGTATTTGCGGCATTCCAAGGGAAAATGGGCACGGCAATCCTTCGAGCTGCAGTTGTGGCAGCAGTTCATCATCGGGTCTATATTCGGCTGGCTTCATAAAAAGACGCAACTGCGCCGGTTCCGGACGGTTTATGAGGAAATTCCCCGGAAGAATGGGAAATCGACCAAGGTTTCCGGCATAGGGCTCTATTTAACGGTTGCCGATGAAGAGTACGGCGCCGAGGTGTACGCAGCCGCGACGAAGAAGGACCAGGCGAAGATCACTTTTGACGAAGCTGCTCGAATGGTCAAAGCTTCGCCGGATCTGATGCAGAAATTCCGAGTTTACAAGAATAACCTGCACGTAATCGACACAGGATCTAAATTCGAACCATTGGGGGCCGATTCTGACTCTCAGGACGGTCTGAACGTTCACGGCGGGCTGATCGATGAGTATCACGCTCACAAAACATCAGCCATGTATGACGTTATTGAGTCCGGTACGTCTGCCCGGGAGCAGCCGTTGATCTATGTAATCACCACGGCCGGGATTAATCAGAACGGTCCGTGTTATCAGTTGCGAGAATATGCCATGAAGGTCTTGAAAGGCACACAGCCGGACGAGACCTTCTTTGCGTACATCGCAACCATAGATGACGACGACGATGTATTTGACCCGGCAACCTGGATGAAGGCCAATCCGAACCTTGGGGTGTCCAAAGCGCTCGACTATATGGTCAAACAGGCCAACAAGGCGAAGCAGATGGCAACGGCCTATGTGAACTTTCTAATCAAGGATTTGAACAAATGGACGAATGCCGCGGTTAAGTGGATCCCATTGAGCAAATGGGACGCCTCTGCCGGAAATATCGTGCTGGAGGAACTGAAGGGCCGGAAATGTTACGGCGGGCTCGACTTATCAACCAAACTGGATATCACAGCCTTTGCCCTAGTCTTCCCTCCGGATCACAGTGACGGCGAATATATCGTCCTGGTGTTCTTCTGGATACCAGAGGACGCTGTGCTGGAGAAGGAAGGCAAAGACAAGGTGCTCTACACCAACTGGGTGGATGAGGATCTGGTCTATACGACGCCCGGAAACGCCATTGATTACCGATTCATCCGCAAGACTATCAATGATCTCGGCCGGATGTACAAGATCGAGGAGATTGCCTTTGACCCGTGGAGAGCTACGCAGACGGCACTGGAGTTGGCTGACGATGGGTTTACAATGGTCGAGATGAGCCAGACACTCAAAAATCTTTCTGAAGCTACTCAGGAGTTCGAGAAACTGGCCGTATCCAAGCGGCTGATACACGGCGGCAACCCGGTGCTGCGCTGGATGGTAGACAATACGGTTGTCCGGATGGACGAAAACGAGAACGTGGCGCCTTCTAAGAAGAAATCCAGCGGACGTATCGACGGCGTGGCAGCAACGATCAATGCGTTGGCCCGTTGCATCGTCCATGAGGACAAAACATCAATATATGAGAAGAGGGGGCCACGCTCACTGTGAGAAAACCAAAAATCCGAGAAGATACCGTCCGGGAGGCTTGCCTAATCGCGGGCTTTTTGTCGTGCTGTTCGGGTATATGGATGATTTATCCGCCGGCAGCATTCATTATCGGCGGAGCGCTGCTGCTCTGGTTGGGTCAGCCCGCCAAAAAGCAAGGGAGGGGTAACTGATGGGCGTATTTTCAAGAATATTGGCCCAAAAGGAATACTCCATGGAGGATTTCACAAATGACATCCGCAAGCGGCTGTACGGCGGCCAAGCATCTCCGGGTGATTCCGTGTCAGAAGCGCAGGCTATGAAGTTCATCACCGTGTTCTCTTGCGTCAGAGTCCTCGCTGAAGGTGTAGGGGCCCTTCCACTCTTTGTCTACAAGAAGCGCCCAGGAGGCGGTAAGGACAAAGTGGATACTCATCCGGTATTTGAGCTGCTGCACGACAAGCCGAACAACGAGATGACCTCTCAATCATGGAGAGAGGCGCAGGTTGGGCAGTTGGCCACTTCAGGAAACTGCTATTCAGCACTCACGGTTAATCGACGCGGCCAGGTATCGGACATATATCCAATTCCTTGGGATGAATGCTTACCCAAAAGAAATCTCGTCACCAATGCTATCGAGTACCAAGTAGCAGGCGATGGGATATACCCAGCGGAGCGCATCTTCCATGTGCCTGGGTTTGGGTTTGATGGAATCATAGGTTATTCGCCTATCCGAATGGCTGCTGAAGCTGTCTCAATGGGAATGTCCGCATCACAATTTACGTCGCATTTTTATAAAAACGGGATGAACATTGGTGGAGTTTTGGAGCACCCTCAGGCATTAAGTGAGCCTGCCTACACCCGACTGAAAGAATGGATGGACGAAAAGGGCGTTGGCTTGGGCAACTCATGGAAGCCAATGATTCTGGAAGAAGGCATGAAGTTTTCTCGGATTCCGATGCCATTTGTTGATGCCCAATTCATTGAAACACGAAAACTTAACCGTGATGAAATATGCGGTTTATTTCGTGTGCCGCCGCACATGATCGCCAACCTTGAGCGAAGCACGAACAACAATATTGAGCATCAAGGCATTGAATTCGTCATGCATACACTAATGCCGTACCTTACTCGAATCGAGCAGACAGCCAACTGGAAGCTGTTCACGCCAGCGGAAAGGAAGGCGGGGTATTATGTGAAGTTCAATGCGGATGGCATCCTCCGAGGCGACTACAAGAGCCGTCAAGAGGGGTTGGCTATCCAGCGGCAGAACGGAATCATCAACGGTGATGATTGGAATGAGATTGAAGATCGTAATCCTGCACCGGATGGTAGCGGAAAGGCTTATCTGGTCAATGGCAACATGATAACCGTGGACAGAGCGGTTAGCGGTAAAGCTGCACCGGAAGGAGGTGATACAACATAATGACGACAACCAAATATATAAGAGCTGAGGCCAAACCTGCCGCCAAAGAGCGGACCAAGTTTTGGTCTTTTCGTGCTGCCGGTGAAGGGGCAGGGGATCTGCTGCTCTATGGAATCATCGAGTCGGAGAGCTGGTGGGGCGATGAAATCACACCAGTGAATTTTAAAAACGAACTGGATGGACTTGGGGATATCTCGGTGCTTAATGTCTTCATCAACAGTGATGGAGGCGATGTGTTTGCCGGGCAAGCCATTCATAGCATGCTGAAGCGCCATAAGGCTCACGTCAATGTCTACATCGACGGCATTGCTGCCAGTATCGCCTCTGTGATCGCTATGGCGGGAGATACGGTGTACATGCCCCGGAACTCCATGATGATGATTCACAGTCCGTGGACAATCGCCCTGGGTAACGCCAGAGACTTCCGCAAGATGGCAGACGACCTTGATGCAGCGCAGGAAACTCTCATTGCCGCCTACCAAGACAAATCTGGCATGGATAGGAATGAACTGATTGCGATGTTGGAGGCTGAGACCTGGCTTTCAGCAGAACGTGCAGTTGAGCTGGGTTTTGCAGACGAAATTGAGCAATCCAAGCAAATTGCCGCAGCTGTCCGCAACGGAGCTCTAACCATCAACGGGCAGGCAATGGACCTGAAACAGTACAGAAACGCCCCTGAACTTGTTGCTGTCGTACCACCTGAGCCTCCTTTGACGTTGGAGGTCACTGAGGAAACAGAAGAAACTGCTCCGCCTACACCAGCCTCGAAAGAGGATGAGGAGCTGCTGCGGACGCCACTGGCCCTATTTGAACGCATTACACAATCCCATGAAAATCGGAGGTTTTAATCATATGACTATCAAATCCCGGAAATACAAGATTGATCTTCAGCTCTTCGCTGGTACTGCTGCACCAACACTGCAGGAGATGCTGCAGGACAGAGCTGGGCAAATCACCCAGCAGCGCGCCTTGTTGGACAAAGCGAAATCAGAGAAGCGCGACTTCACTGCCGAAGAGGAAACGGAGTTCGAAAGCTTTGAAGCTCGCATCGTTGCTCTGGATAAACAAATTATCCGTGAAGAAGCCGTAGCTTCCAGAGAAAAGCAACTGGACGATGTGACTAAGCCATACCGCCCATCTGCAGCAGCGCTTGGTGGTAACCCTGTGCAGCCCACTAAAAAAGACGATGGCGGATTCTCCAGCCTTGGTGAAATGTTCAATGCTCTGCGGTTCGGCGACCCTAAGGGTAGAATCAATGCATTGAAGGCAGGCGAAGGACAGGGAGGCGGCCGCCAAGTTCCTGAAGCGTTCCGTGACCAACTCTTCTCTTTCCGCAACGAATGGACCCTGGGTGGTGAAACTGGAGCGGGTGGCTTCCTGCCGACGCAGTTCCGCCCCGACACTGTCCTGCAGTTGGCAGCACCTACAGCGATTGTGCGGCCGCGCGCGACCGTCCTGCCAGCAGGTGAACCGCCTGACTCCAAGATCACTATCCCAGCCCTGACGCAAGGCTCCAATGGCGTATTTGGTGGTGTGAACGTGACGTGGATCGAAGAAGGTGGCAATAAGCCTGAGACTGACGCTGATCTGGAAGAAGTAACTCTGCAGCCTCACGAGGTTGCGGCAACAACCGTTGTAACAGACAAGCTTCTGCGCAACTGGCAGGCAGCTGATGCATTCATCCGCACTTTGCTTGAGCGCGCTATGATTGCAGCCGAGGATATTGCCTTCCTGACTGGTAACGGTACAGGTAAACCACTGGGTGTCCTGAACGCAGCGGGCGCACTGGCAGTAAAACGTTCCACTGCAAACCAGATCAAATACATTGATGTGGTTAACATGCTCGCCAAGTTGCTGCCGGAATCGGTAGGCAATGCTGCTTGGGTTGCTCACCAATCGACCCTCCCGCAGCTGATGACTATGCAGGATCCTGCTGGACGCTATATCTTCATCCAGGGCGACGCAACTCGCGGCATCCCTTCCACACTGGCCGGCATCCCGATCCAGTTCACAGGCCGCACGAAGCCACTCGGCACCAAAGGAGACCTGCAGTTGGTTGATTTCATGTACTACCTGATTAAAGACGGCTCCGGCCCTTATGTGGATGCTTCCGAGCACGTTCTGTTCCGTTCGAATAAGACTGTCATCAAGGCCTTCTGGAACGTTGACGGCAAGCCTTGGGTTATTTCCCCGCTGACGCTGGAAGACGGCGTGACGCAGGTCAGCCCTTACGTAATCTTGGACGTGCCACAGGCCTAACCAATAACCGGGGGCTGCAATGGCCCCCAAAGGAGGAACATTGATGACCAAATCATTCATCGTGACAAATGAGTTCTATGACGCGGAGACCGGGAAGCTCGTAAAGATCGGCAGCACCATTGAAGCTGATAAGGAGCGGGAGGAAGTGCTGCGGGCTGCTGATGTTATTGGCAAAGAAGCGGCCAAGCTTCCGGACAGTGATGAATGGCCGAAGCATGTAGGGGGAGGCACTTACGAACTCTCCAACGGCGACCGGGTCAAAGGCAAGGACGCTGCTGAAGAAGCGGAGGGCGCGTTGAAAGCGGGTGATACGGATGCTGCTGCAGCAGATAACGGAGCCGACGGAGGAGCCGGTGACACTGGCGGAAGCAAAGAGGCACCTCAGGCTTGAATCGGATGAAACTGATGAAGATGGCTTGATCACCACGCTGATATCAGTTGCACGGGAGTATGCAGAAGATAGACAGTGGAAGAAACTAGCCGTCCGAACCTTTGAATTATATGCTGCTGATGCTCGATCATTCCGGCTGCCGCCTCCTTGTCAGGAAATCCTATCGGTTATTGTTACTGATAGGGAGGGGCAGACAGTCGAGTTGGCCGCGGCTGATTATTATCTTTACTCGGACAATTCCAAGGCTACTTTGGAACTGGTAAGCACCTATAAGTACCCCGCCCTTTCCGTCGAGAATAAATTTCCGGTACAGATCCAGTTCAACTCTGGATTGATTCCCGCAGCAGTCCCTAAGAAGACCAAGCATGCAATTCTAATGCTTATTGGTCACTGGTATGAGAACCGGGAAGCCTCCACAGAGAAGAAACGGGAGAAACCGCCCTTTGCTGTGGATGCTCTACTCGATATGGATCGGACGTGGTACTGATGGAAGCGGGAAAGCTCAACAGACGCATATCCATCCTACGGCCGCCTGGCCCAGATGAAAAAGACTCTTACGGCGAACCCCTGGACGTGTGGCCGGAGGTTTGCAAGGTCTGGGCCGGCATTCATCCGTTGAATGGGCGTGACCGCCTTACAGCTGCTCAGGTTAATGCGGATGTAACAACGAGGGTGGTCATCAGGGATCGCTCGGGGATTGACAGGACGATGATGGTCAAATACAAAAACCAAGAATTCGAAATCCTGTACACCATACAGCCTGATTACGACCGACGCGAACTGCAACTGATGTGCAAGGAGCGACAATAATGGCGAGAAGAAGCTCGGAAATCGTAGGAATGCGAGAACTTGAAAAAGCATTCAAAAGGCTTGGGAAAGTGCCGCAGACAGTCGCTACCAAATCCGCCAAGGCGGGAGCCCGCATTCCTCTTAAAGCAGCCAAACGCAATGCTCCGGTGGATGAAGGTAACCTAAAGGGCGCAATTGTCATGAAGGCAGAGCGTAGGGTGAAGGTCGGGAAGAAGGTCTACGATATCATGATCGATCCTGCCAAAAACGATCTCTTTGTAAAGATGTCTAAGGCTGGCAACCGTTCTTACTATCCAGCATCACAAGAATATGGTTGGATAACTGAAACTGGCAAGTACATTCCCGGGTATCGCTTCTTAAAACGATCTATTACGGAACATGAGCGTGAAATTGAACGAACAATGATAGATGTGGGCCGTAGGGAAGCGGAAAGGGCGCTAAATACGAGGTGATAAACATGAATTTCGAGCAAGCTCTCGTCCATGAACTTTCCAGTATATCGGGCCTTTCAGGCAAAGTTTATCCCGGAGAGGCCCCGGAGAAGGTTATTCCCTATATCGTCTATTTGTCCAGTGCCGGCCTTAAAGATAAGGACCTGGATGGGTATAAGGATAGCCGGAGAGTGCCCTTGGAACTCAACATTGTAGCGACAAGGTATTCGGACATGAAGCAATTCACCGAATCCACTATTGAAAAACTTATAAGCTTTGAACGAAGGGTCATCGGTGTTGATGGTCCTTTTATCAGTGAACTAACTTATGAGCCGCCTGCGGAATTGTTTGAGGATGCAATTAAGGCATTCCGCAGCGTGATCGACGTTGTAGTTTATTACTGAAGGAGGAGATTACTTTGGCAAAACGCGCAGTCGGCACAAAGTTGCTGATCGGCACTGTCCCAGTTGGTGGATTAACATCCATCGGCGGCATTGAGAAAACGGCAGACACTTTGGACACGACCACACTGGACAGCGACGGTGGGTACCGGACTTTCACTGGTGGATTTAAAGATGGCGGCGAGGTATCCTTGTCCGGGTATCTTGAACCGGACGATGAAGGTCAGGTGGCGATGGACACTGCATTTGAAGCCGGCGATACCAGAGCTTTCAAAATTGTTTTCCCGGCAGAGCTTAGTGCGAGTTGGGAATTTAATGGAGTTGTGACGGGGTTTAGTACCGGAGCTGAGCTGGAGGAGTTGGTGAGTTTTGAATCAACCATCAAAGTATCCGGAAAGCCGAGTTTGGTTATCGCGCCTTAATAACAATACTGCAGGGCCGGACCTGATCCGGCCTTTTTGCATGGGAGGAATTATTAATGAGCACTGAAGATAAAAACGATGTGGTAATGATTAACCTGGATCGGCCACGCGAGCTGCGTTATGGGCATAAGGCGATTAAAAAAATGCTGGCTGATACTGGATCAACAATCGAAAACATCGACATCGACAACATTGATCTGGAAGAGCTGGAGAAGTACATCTATTACGGTTTGCTGTCTGATGCAAAAAAGCACGGGGAAACGCTGGAGCTGGGCATGATGGAAGATTTATTGGATCAGGCTCCCAACTACGTACACATTACTGAAAAAATGACTGAAGCATTGAATATCGCTTTCGGTGGATTCGTGGTACCGGAGGGAAACCCGGGAGCGCCGGCGGAGCTGCCGGCAAGTGGGACTGGCAAGAATCCTTAAAAGCTGCAATTGATATCGGCATACGTATAGCGGATTACGATGAGATGACACCGCATGAACTCAATTTACACATTGAGTCCTACAACAAACGAAGGTCAGCAAATAGTGAAGAGTTACTCATAAATGCTTACCTGAATGCCTATTGGCACCGAATTAAGCGAATGCCTTCACTCAAGGAAGTACTGAAGAAGACCCAGCAGCAGCCACAACAAACCGATGAGCAAATGCTGGCTATGGTTAAAAATCTGAACGCTGCTTTCGGCGGAACAAGCGGGTGAATGAATGGCAGTTGTTAAAAACCTACTGATACGGGCAGGAGCTGACTTCTCGGCTTTAAGAACAGCGACCCGGCAGGCTCAGCGGGATCTGAACAATTTTAAAAGCAGTGTAGCCAAAACAGTCCAGGGTATCGGGGCGCTACTGGCAGGCATCGGAGCTGGATTTGCTATTGGTAGTGCCCTTAAGGATGCCATGCAGTTTGAGGCGGCGATCATGCAAATTAATCGTACGCTGGGAAGCAATGCTGGTGCATTCCAAAAGTGGGCGAAGGAAAATGAGAAGACTCTGGGAATGTCCACCCTGGAGATAACCAAATATGCTGCTGTATATTCCAATCTGATTGCCGGGTTCTCAGCCACAACGACCGAAACTACTCAGCGCACCCAGGCATTGCTGCAGGCGTCAGCAACTGTAGCTGCGGCAACCGGCAGGACCATGGAAGATACGATGGAACGTATCCGTTCTGGTCTCTTGGGTAATACCGAGGCTATCGAGGATCTAGGGATAAACGTGAATGTCGCCTTGCTGGAATCGACCAGGGCATTCCAACAGTTTGCGAACGGCCGCAGTTGGGATCAGATTGATTTCCAGACGCAGCAGACCATCCGGCTCATGGCGATCCTGGAGCAGGCCACGACGAAATACGGTACAACAGTTGCAGATAACACTGCCTACCGGCAGGCGGTATTTGTGGCCCAACTAAAAAATACAAGGCTTGCTCTCGGGCAGGCCTTTTTGCCGATTTATAATTTCATACTGCCAGCATTGACCCGTTTGGCTTCCGCTTTAGCGACAGCAATGAATTTTGTTGCGCAGTTTACAACAGCGCTATTCGGTGGCAACGGCCAAGTAAAGGCAGCGACAGCTCAAGCAGATGCCATAAGTGGTATCGGCAGCGCTTATGGTGATGCTGCTGATAAAGCCACAGCTGCTGGTGACGCAGCGAAGGAAGCCGGCAAAAAGGCACAGAAGTCAGTTGCAGGATTTGACCAACTCAATCTAGTTGGAGAAAAATCATCAGCCTCCGGATCTGGCGATGCAGATGAAGCTCTAATCGATCCGGCATCAATGAACGCTGATGTTGGGGGCGGCGCCTTTGGTGCGGTAGGTGCCAGCATGATTGATGTGTCTGATAAGGCAAAGGCGATGGCGGCGAAGGTGAAAGAAGCATTCGTTACGATGAAGAAAGTTATTGTAGATAACAAGGACATCATCATTGCTGCTTTATCTGGTCTGGCTGCGGCATTTGCAGGCTTTTGGATTGCTACCAAGTGGGGCAGTGCAGTCGCCTCTATGCAGGCAGCTGGCAAAGCAATCATGGCCGTATTGTCAGGAATATCGTGGCCTGTTGTACTGGCTGTCGCTGCGATCGGAGCTCTGGTCGGAGCGTTCGTCTACTTTTACCGGACGAACGAACAATTCCGCAACACAGTACAGAACATCTTACAACGTATCAAAGATGTCGCTGTCGATCTGTGGCAGAATGTCATGGTTCCTTTCGGGCAATGGTTGATGGCTCAATTGCCGAAGGCATGGGAGGCTGTCGCGGCAGCTGCTTCTGCTGTCTGGGACAATGTGCTCGTACCCTTTGGTAAATGGCTTGCAGATGTACTGCCCAAAGCATGGAAGGTGGTCGCTGATGTGGCTGTGTGGCTCTGGGATAATGTCCTGAAGCCCTTTGCTGCTTGGCTGGCTGATGCGATGCCAAAGGCTTGGGATGCCGTGAAGACAGCAGCGCTTTTCCTATGGAACAGCGTTCTTAAACCACTGGGCAATTTTTTGCTCTGGTTCTGGAAAGAGGTAATCGTCCCATTAGCAAAAGTGCTAGCTGATGTCCTGGGAGTTGCCTTCAAGGTAGTCGCAGATATCGCGAAATCCTTCTGGACGAACGTACTGGTTCCACTGGGCAAGGCACTTGCCGATCTATTCAAGCCGGCGGTTGAGGCTGTGTCTGCAGTGCTCACGTTCCTTTGGAAGAATGTATTTGTCCCATTGGTTTCATTCTTGGCGGGCACGGTGAAGGTTGTCTTTGAATCCCTGATCACCGTCATCACTTTCCTATGGAAAAATGTATTGAAGCCAGTTGTGGAGTTTGTTGGTGGAGTGCTGTTGGATATATTTACAACCGTATTTAAAACTATTGGCACAATAATCACCGGTCTGAAAGATACTTTGGTTGGAGTGCTTGATTTTATAACGGGAGTTTTCACCGGAAATTGGCGGAAAGCCTGGGATGGTATCAAGGGCATATTCAAAGGAGTATTTGATTCCCTGGTTGGTATTGTGAAACTGCCACTCAACCTGATCATTGACATGATTAACGCCGTCATTAAAGGACTGAATAAAATTCAATTAGACATGCCTGACTTTCTGGGTGGCGGGAACTTTGGCGTCAACATAAAGGAAATACCGAAGCTGGCTAAGGGCGGTCTGGCTTACGGACCAACCCTTGCTATGGTCGGTGATAACCGCGGGGCGGCATCTAATCCTGAGGTTGTGGCTCCATTATCCGAACTACAAAGCATGTTGAACACCGGGGATAATCGTGATGTTGTTTCCTCTATTCAGGAACTGATTCGCACGGTTAAAACGTCCGGCGGGGATGTAGTCTTACAGGTGGGGGCTTCTGAACTCGCCCGAGCAGTTGCTAAAGGAGCTAATCAAATCCAACGTCAGACAGGCAAATCAATCTTTGTTATTTAGGCGGAAAGGAGGTTAGCTGTGCTGGATATAAGAATAAATGGCGTAAGGATTGCAGCAAGCCCTTCTATCTTTCAGCCAACAATACTTGATTTGGATAATGCAGAGACCACTGTACGGACTTCAAATGGTGTGCTAAATAGGGATAGAGTAGCGGTGAAACGGCAAATTCAAGTAGAGTGGCCTCCTATTCCTATGCCAAAAATATCTGCGTTACTGAAACAGATGTCAGGTGTAACCTTCCAGTTATATTATCCCGATCCGATGGCTGGAACATATGTGACAAAATCTATGTATGTTGGTGATCGCACAGCACCAATGGCTTTCGAGAAGAATGGGGTGGTCTGGTGGGAAGGATTGAAGTGCACCCTTACGGAGACGTGATGCTATGTACCCTATATCAAGCATTTATGCAGATTACTTACGAGGATTTGATCATGAGTTTCTGGTCAAAGCCCTAGTTGTTGACACGCAATATGATAGTTCCAAAATCGTAGATTTTCAGATAGAAAGCAGCATTGTCAGTAACAGCGAGTTTGAGATAGGCACTGCCATTCCAGCAAAGCTGACGATTCGGCTGCGGGCAACTGAGGAGATTCCAGCCAATGCCCGTATCATTCCGTATATCTCCCTGTCTCTTGCTCGTATGACCTGGCAGGAAGCGAATATAGCATGGGAAGACAACCCATATCCTTGGATTGGCGGAAATACGGAGTGGTTACCACTGGGTGAATTTCATGTGGATATCCGCGAGAAGGTAAATGATGTCTGGACCTATTACTGTTATGACAAGCTGGTGTTTGCTGATCAGCCGTATATCTCGTCACTGACATATCCGACGACGCAGCAGGCAGTCTTTGACGAGATATGCAGCCGGCTAGGATACACCTATAACAGCAGCGTGGTTATTAACCCGACTTATATGGCATCAGTGGCTCCTACAGGCTACAGCATGCGGCAAGTGCTGGCTTACATCGCAGGAGCAAACTGCGGCTCGCTGTTTGTCGGCAAAGACGGAGTACTCAGGATGAAACGCTTTGTGTCGGAATCACCGGTGTTTAACTACACTCAGTCCGATTACATCCGGGCCAAACAGACCAATCCTCTCAAATCATTCAGTAGGGTAGTAGTTACGTATGACACTGAGGATGATTTAGTGTATGAGGCCGGGACCGGAGACGAGAATCACACTATATACCTTGATAATCCATTTGTTACACAGGGTATTGTGAACGCCCTACAAGCCTCTCTGAGCGGCGTTATCTACCTACCCTATGAAATGGACTCTCGGGGCTTCCCTCAACTGGATATCGGGGATAGGATAGGTTTTGGTTTGTATGAGGGCTCAAGCTGGATGGAGACAATCACTGCTTGGGAAGATACCGATTTACCTTGGACCGGGATTGCACAGTATGAGTCCTATATCCTCCACTCTACACTGAGCTTTAAAGGCGGTATCGCACTCAAGGTAGAAGCTCCCTCAATATCCGAGCAGCAAAGCGAATTTGTTGTTCCGGGCACATTGGCAGAGGCAGTTAATAACCTGGATAAGACATCATTGAAAGAAGGCAAACGCTACTACGGTTTTACAGCGACTCGTGAAGAAGGAGTAAGAATTCAAACCGACGCCGGCGCCTATTCAATCTTGAATGCAGACGAATTAAGTTTTTACGATGACGAAGGGCAGCGAGCCCTTTGGTTTGATATCTTGAGTCGAAGATTTAAATTCGATGGCACCCTTGAAGCAGCTGATGGGATATTCAGTGGTGATCTTTTGGCAGTAGGGGGGACCTTTACTGGGACCTTGCAAGGGGTTGATGGTGTGTTTACCGGAGACCTTTCAGCCGTTGGGGGCACTTTTACGGGTACCCTACAAGGTGTAAATGGGACTTTTACTGGGGAACTCAGAGGGGGGACGGTTATCGGGTCTGTCTTCAGGACGGGTGATCCCGGTGTATGGCCTAATGTAATAATTGATCCGAGCTCAATAGCATTTGGGGTTTATGCAGATGAGAACAACGGAATACGAATACCGGCGTTCGATGGAGGGGTAAGCAAAATTCAGTTGCTGGCGAATGGGAATGAATCAACTATCTACAATTCGCCAGGTGTAGGGTTGGCTCTATCGGCGTATACAAACCTTGTGCTTATCGGAAATAACGTAAATATCACGGCTGCTACAGGGTATGTTAATTTTGAATCGTGGTCGAGAATACGCAATAGCAGCACAGGGGTTACTCTTCAAGGAGAGTTAGATGCAATCTGGATAGCGCTATCTGACAAAGCGAACGTTTCACATTCTCACTCGGTAACTATACCGAGCCACGTCCATAATCCGGCAACTTCTTCAGGCGGCGGCGGAACCTTCACAGTTTCTTGACGTAATGGTATGATAGGGTAAATCTACCATTCGGAGGCGTTAATCTTGAAAAAAATCGCAACTGCTGCTCTGTTGTCGTTGTCCTTGTTTGTTGGAGCATCGGCCTTTGCTGCATCTTCAAGTTTAGTCGGGCAAAAAGTACAAGGTTTATTCTCAGTGAAAAAAGATGGTGTGAAAATTGCAGATGCAGTTATTATAAACGGCACTGCCTACGCTCCAGTAAGAGCTGTAGCTGAGGCTGCCGGAGTAGATTTATCAGTCAGCGGGAAGGAGATTATCATGAAAGACACTGCTACATCACCCCTGCCTACTAACATTTCTGATCCTGTTGAAATTAATCAACCATCGACAACGCCCCCTACAACGCAGGGAGCCATGAGTAAGGATGAATTGATTACGGCTATTGATAAGAAGCAGGAAGCAATAAATCTATTCAAGGAAGTCAACATAAACACATGGGAATCAATGATTAGAGAAAATCCCAACTCTTCATCTATACCAATGTGGCAGACTGCACTTGAGAGAGCAACTGGTCAATTACAACAACTTGAAAATGAATTACAAGATTTGAAAGATCAATTAAACGCACTACAACAGTAATAGCACTTAAAATATCAAGTCTCGCCTATAAGGCGGGGCTTTTTATTTTGCAGAAACGGAGTGAGAGGTATGTTCACCTTTAGAGGCCAATCTTTTGAACGGCCTATTTTGTGTTGTCGCGGATGCAGTACCCCTGTGTTTAGACTGCCTGCAGACACTGATCCATATGAACGTATAGTTGACACAATGCTGCTGAAAGCCATTCCTATCGATCCTCAGCCGAAGCCACAACCAGAAGACAAGGCGGAATGCGCAACGTGTGGATCGACCTGGAACTTAAATGGATTCGGCTTGCCGTTCGTTATTTTTGAGGAGGGAGACTTGTAAAATGGCGATCGTTACAACAGTACTACATTGTGAGGTAGACCCTCGGAACCCTGTATTAGAGGCACTAGCGGTTATAGACGCTCTGCTTCAGACAAACGGACCTCATAATGCGGATGCTATCCTAAAAGGTGTACAAGAGGGTATAGAGAGTCGGTTGAACTTCCGAGCTGCTGCAATCCAGAAGAAAGGAGCTGAGAAACATGCCGAACCGGTACATGGATCTACCGGGCCAGGAGCCGATCAGTGAGACATACCAAAATATCGAGGCGGGATTTGATGCAGTCCAGGAAGATGTTGATGCTGCAACCGGAGTGTCAGAAGGAATCCAGGCCGAGGTAACCCAGCACAAGGATTCGGCCACAGCTCACGCTGCAGAACACATCACATACGCTGGACCCGTTGTCGGTGCTGCGGACCTGAAGACTGCAGTAGACAGTGTTAAACAGCAGCTTGATACTGCGGTTCTTAACGGTGACAGTAGCATTGCTGCAGCGCAGGCAGCTATCGACGTTGAAGGAGTAGAGCACCCCAGTCTCAAGGCCCGGATTGACTCTGATGTCGTGAACCTTAGTACGCAGTTGGCGGAAACTGCGGAGCAGATCAGTGCCATCGACGAAGCGAAAGCAGACAAAACGGAGGTCAATGCTCTAGCTAATGAGAAGGCCAGTAAAGCCGAAGTCGCATTAAAAGCCGATCAATCTTTTGTCGATAGCCAACTGGCCGCTATTGTTAGTGGAGCACCAAAAGGGACCTATACCAATTTAGCAGCTTTGCAAGCAGCTTACCCGAGTGGGACGGACGGGGTAATGCTTACACTTGATACGGGTCATTGGTATTACTGGAGCGGCAGTACATGGGCAGACGGGGGGCAGTACCAAAGTACAGGTATTGCCGATGATTCAATCACGAATCATAAGATAGTTGACCGGGGCCTGTTTAAAAACCGAGGAGCGGACTATCCACTGTATAAGTTGAGCGATTCCCCTGGGTCAAGCCCTAGCGCTGCTGCATTAGCCGAAATTCAAAATGCCATTCTTGATATTCAGGTATTAAATGCAGCCCCAAATACCGACTACAGTGTTCGCTACATCGGGAAAAACCAGACAACATACGGAGATGCAGTATTAATTGAGGCATATGATCGGACCACAAATACCAAAAAGTACGATTTGTTCAAGCTCGAAAATCGGCAATATCCAATTGATGACTCCGGAGTAAGTACATTGAGATTGCTTGCCGAGAAAGGCGACGAAATCATATATCTGACGCTGGATTATTCGGTTATTGGATCAAATCAACCCGGGAGGTTAGACCTTGCAGGAAACGGATGGGGGAACAATCGCATACATCCATCCTGTTTAACGATGGGTACAGAGGGCGAGGGGTCGGTGTATTTCCCTCTCAAACAGCCAGCTGCCAACTATGATCCTAACCTGTTATTGACTACCATCAAGCAAGCAATCCTTGAGACAAAAATCCACAACGCTCAAGCCAATACGATATACAAAATTCGCTACATTGGCAAAAATCAAGCAACATTCGGAAATATGGTCCTTGTTGAAGCCTGGGAAAGCGATAACTCCGCCATGAAATATGCTCTATTCAAGGCTCAGCGAGAGACATATCCTATCAATGCAGCCGGGATTACTAAATTGACTCTGGCATCAAATAACGGATACGACGAACTGGTAGAACTTGTAGTGGATTACTCCAAAATACCAAACGATAGACTTGATATCGGGAACTCTGCCTTATTCGGATTTTATGTTGATCCGGTAAACTACCATATCGCAACAGCGGGGAGCGGGAACTCTTTTAACAATGTCGTTAACGCGAACTTCACTGCCCGTACTTTTGATGTTGCTGGCAAACGAAGTGCTGCTGAGGATTACACATTTGGTTTTGCCCCGTATGCGATCAATAACATTGTGAGTATCCAAACCATCTACAAGTCGTCCAACAGCACTGCTGATCCGATCATAAACAAAAGCGCCGTGTTCTATACAACAGGCACGGATTGGGTTAGCCCTTATAAGGTAAGAGCTTTAAGTGGTGGGGATAGCCCGATTGTTGGTGATGAGTGGACAGGCGGGGCGCATGGTACGGCTGGAGCTGGCGGGGAACCGACCGCAAGAACCAGCAAAGTGCGGCTATTTGTTGATGGCGTGGAAAAAACGACAGACGGGACCTACACTGGCGGCATGATTGAAATCATCGTTATCAACGATATTGAAGCATATAATACTCACACCAACCAACGGTACGTTATCCAGGAGCGCATAAAATACACTATCAAGGGTACGAAGTTGGACGTGCACGGCACAATTCATTGTCTGGAAGCTGTTGAAATCAAAACTTACTACGCAATGCAGACGGTTGGTTTTTATGAATCAGTGAAATATTTAGACAGTGCGGATGAATCTTGGATAGCGACAAATATAAATTCGGACAGCGGCGCCAAGTCAGCTTACCCGATGTCTGACACAAGGATATTGCGTAAAAATACAGGCGAACTATTGACCGTGTTTTTTGACAATTCCTATGGATTGGGTGATCGAGAGTATTTGACGGATACATCAGCACTGTCAGCAACCTTTTCGTACGGTACTTATGGCAAGAGTTATACAAATATCTTGGTTGATGATCCGACTAACTTTAGCGCTGGTGATCTGCTATATTGGCGCGGGTACTATTGGTTCAAGTAAGGAGAATACTGCGCAACAGATCTGAGCCGCCCACCGAGGCGGTTTTTATTTTGCTACAAAATCCAGGCACGCTCCCCGGGGCGTGTCTTTTTATATACATCACATAGAGAAAGGGGCGGGGAGTATGGATGTACCAAGCTTAGCAGACGCCCTATCGCTGGCTGATAAGTACGGTATTGGCTGGGTGTTTGCGCTGGGTGAGGCGCTGCTGTTGGTGGTTATTGGCCGTTGGCTAGTGCTGGGAAAGCTAGTGCCGGGGAAGTCACTGGAGAAGGCAGAACGGCAGCGGGATGAGGCTATAGAGAAAGCATTATCCGCGATCAATGCCTTAGAGCGGAGCAGTGAGGTCATGAAGAATATGAAGCCCGCGGAGCTGCCGGGCGGCCCGGGTGATCAGGATGGAGGTGGTTAAGGTGTTGCGTATCAGCCTGTTTGATATCTTACGCAAGATTCCGGCCGTTAAGCGGAAAGAGGCCGAGCTGGAAGAGAAGGACCAGGAGGTGCGCTGGACGGTACGCCGGTTTGACGATCTGGACGAGCGGCACAAGGAGGTCGTGCGGTCCAATGGCTTCGCCGGCGCTTTTATTTATGACCACAGTACACAGAAAGAGGGGAAGCAATATGCGCGCTAACGACACTATTACTTTAATCGGCTATGCGTTATCGCTGATCTGCATCGTTTATATCACGGCATCCATGCATGTATATTTTCGAAAAAAATATCGTCAAGGTGTGGTAGGTATGGGGCTGGTGCTCGGCATGCTGATGTTTACGGCCTACGCTCTGGAGCGGCTGCTGGGATTTGTAATACGGCTTGGTAAAACCGAGGGATGGAGTGGCCACTACTTCCGATTGCTGCAGGATTGGGGCTGGACAATCGGTGTGATCGGCACGACAGTAACCCTGATTGCTTTGGCCGTATTGGTGCAGGGCAGGGACTTGTCGCTGTTTTTTGAACGGAAGGGGCGGAAATAAATGCTGACACTGGCTCAAGTAAAGCTTAAATCACAGGCCCGGCTTGTTGATCTGCACCCGGTGGTTGTGGCAGCTGCTGTAGCACTTATTGAGCGCAGCTACGCTCGGGGAGTTCAGATCATCATTACACAAGGGTACCGGTCCAAGGCTGAGCAGGACGGGCTCTATGCGCAGGGCCGCACGAAGCCGGGCAGCATCGTTACAAATGCCCGGGGCGGTTACAGCTATCATAACTATGGGCTGGCTGTTGATTTTGCACTGCTGCTGCCGGACGGATACAGTGCGTCCTGGGATATGAAGCGTGACGGCGACAAGGATGGCATTGCCGATTGGCAGGAGGTTGCACAGCAGGCTAAGGCGCTCGGGTTTGAATGGGGAGGAGACTGGATGAGTTTTAAGGACTATCCTCATTTTCAGATGAGCTTTGGCCTGTCGATTACCAAGCTGCTGGCAGGGGCCCAGCCGACACCGGCTCAGACTGCTGCAGCGTATGCCGTTATAGATAAATTACAAGAGGAGGCGGACGAATTGTCCCAAGCAGAAAAACAGGAGCTTGCCGCGCTGCGATCTGAGGTTAAGGAGCTGAAGGATGTTGTGGCTGGCCTGACCAAGAGTAAGGATATACTTAAGGATCAGGCACTGCAGCAGGCCGGAGAGATTAAAGGACTGAAGGACAAATCGTCCATGCTGAAACCACCAGCCTGGGCACAGCCGGCCATTGACGCAGCGGTTGATGCTGGTCTGCTGGATACCCCGGCAGGCGGGAGTTACGACTTTTATCGGACCCTGACAGTCCTGTACCGGGCTGGCCTGCTCATTACAATCCATGAAGGAGGCAAGTAATCATGAACAGCAAATGGCGGAACTATGGTATGTGGGTATCCCTGACGGCAGCGGTGCTGCTGGGTGTACAGGCAGTTGGAGCAATTTTCGGGGTGGAACTGGCTCCGGAGAAGTACGATGAAGTTACGGCGGCGGTGAATGCCGTACTGGGTATTCTGGTCGTACTGGGTATTGTAAGCAACCCGGAGGCTGGTAAGGGATACACAGACAAATGATTTACAGATTGTCCCATACATGATAAGATGAATCTACCAAAACCGGAAGTACCGGTGAGAAGCCTCTGCCCTGTGCAGGGGCTTTTTTTGTATGGATAAAAGAACATCCGTTCGCGTATAATAAGGCCAAGGAGGCGATATCCGTGAGCGACCAGAATACATACGGCAGTACGATGTTAAGCAACGAGGAGCGGGAGATGGTCCGGGATCTGATCCTGCTGCCTTACATAGATACAATGGTGGGCAAAAGCATTGAGGAAATCGAGCGTTCAGGTAATATGCTTAAGCAAACATACCTCTTGGCCGGGCGCTACGTACAGCAGCGGATCATGCAGGACATGTTAAAACTGAAGCAGGAGTTGAAGCGGCGGAACATCAAAGTGGTGGACGATGCTAATGAGGATTTTTTATTGTACTACTTGATTTATTTCCGGGGATATCAAGAGAGGTTTGGAATGACCAGGGATGTGATGCGTACTCAGATCAGCCTGCGGCTTACCGAGTATACAGCGGAGCTGGGTGGAGTGTTAAAAGACAATCTAAAATAAAAATAAAACCCCGTCAGGACTGCTCTGGCGGGGTTTCTAGTACCAATAGTTCAGAAATGCTGCAACCAAGATATACGGTTATCCTTGTGAGCAATTCACGGGGATATCGCTCCATATTGTCATTGTAAAGGTCTTGGACAGCCCCCAGCCGATACTGAATATCCCTTGCTACTTGCCGCACAGACAGCCCTTTGGCATCGATAAGCTCTTTGGCATTTGATTTTATTCGCATGCTGCAACCCTCCCACAATCAATATAATCTGATACACAAAACGTGTCAATTAATTATTGACTCGTTAAACGTATCATGATATATTTAGTTCACGGATGAAACGTTAAACGTATCACATAGTGAGATACATATTTCTATACCATGTAGGTCTTCAGATATATAATTGATTCGTGAAAGAAATTTATGTCAGGAGTGTTGTGTGCAATGTTGGAGCCATTATATTTTATGCTTTTCTCGAATCTAGAAGCATTTGCGTGGTGTGCGATCTGTATGTCCTTATTCAGATTCAAGATTCAGGAATTCGCTTGGCAATCGCTTGTAGTAGTGACTTTAATGAATCTTCAAAGTTTTGTGCTTCGCAATGAGTTGTCGCTTTCTTACCTGGTGCCTTTCATTAACATAATATTTGTGACACTTCTGTTTGCAGCAATTGTACGTATGCCTCTGCTCGGAGCTTTAACAGTATCGATTGCCGGCTTTGTTGTATTTGGTCTCGTACAAGCAGTAATAGCGCTTTTGTTGTTCGGTTCCATTGACGGGGTAGGGGAATCTGCAATGAACGGGTACATGTTACAAATCGCTACGGCAATCATCGTTTTGCCAATGTCATGGCTCCTCTACAGGTATGGATATGGATTTTCATATAGCTTTGAAATCTTTAGGTTTAAGAATGAACGAACCCTATTAATTGTTACCATCATTGCTTTTATGCTTGCCATTACAGCTGTTCTTTATCTCAATGATTTATGGTTTGTTATTGCACTTTTTGTACTATCGTTAATGTTTTTTCTCAAGTACGCAATTCAGAAGGAGAAGACTTATGATTGAGTGGATGGCTGGAAGAATGGCTGAAGGCATAAAGAAGCGGGCACCCGATCATCCCGCATCAGTGGCGGTAATGAGACATGCTCTTGCTGTTCTGATTAACACGATATCAATATTGCTGCTGTCGATTGCCATCGGTGCAGCAACAGGTAAGTTGCTGGAGGTATTGGTTGTGCTGATATCATTTGCGGCGCTTCGGATGGTGTCAGGGGGTGTCCATCTTGAATCAGGGACATGGTGCGTGATAATTACCACTGTCGGAGCAACAACGATTTCTCATTTAGAATTTTCTCAAGGCTGGACAATTGGTTTAACCATAGCTGCTATAGTTTTGGCAGCATGGTTTGCACCAACTGACATACACAAGCAATCTCGGATACCTCAGGAACACTATCCGAAATTAAAGGCTATCTCAGTGCTGATTATAGCTAGTAACTTTATCGTGGGTTCTTCAATTGTAGCAGCTAGTTTCTTTGTTCAAACTGTACTTTTAATTCCTGGAAGGGGGGTGAAAAATCGATGAAAACATGGAATCTGGTATCGTCCGCTTTGTCTCGTGTAGCTGATGCAACTGTAACTCCTGCGAGTGTGCTGTTTGTCTATGGCAAGGAAGCTCCAAAAGAGCTGCTGGAAAAGAAAAAATAAATGGGGATGACTACATGGATATCTTGTCGGTAACCCGAGACGTTGAAGGTTCTGGCGGATTAGTCCAGTTGCCAATGAGGGATATAGCGTATATGGAGTTTGAGAGGCCGATCAATCGGGTCGTTGTACACACTCCGGACCGAAAATATTATCTCATGGGAACTTTGCAATATTGGCATGGTGCCATTTTAGCTGCCGGTCATATGAATTTCATTTCAGTAGATCGAACAAATGTTGTTAATATTGACCGGATCAGGTTTATGGATGATATCCGTCATATAGCTTACTTCGACCAACTACCAAGTATAATCTCGAAAAAATGTACTTTAACAAAGATAAAATTCGATGATATTGCAATAAGGTTGGGTGTTGTCTTTGCGAGAGAAAGCTATATATAATAACTGGAGCTGCAGAAAAATGCAGCTCTTTTTTTGTGCAGTGGGAATTATAGCACAATCCAAATGTAATTTGTTGTCGAATTATCGTGTCGAGTTGACTTTTTTCGTCTAGACGATAATTTCTGTACATCCATCAAAATATGGGATTTAATATAAATACAAGAGGATATCACACGATAAAAAGGCCTTGACGGCCTTAGAGGGAAGTGCTTGCTGTTGAGGGGTAAAATGAACACAATAGATAATTTGTTAAGTATTGATTAACATTCTGAGCGGGGTAGAGTAGAAAATCTACTCTTGCCTATCACCAGACCAATTCAAAACGTATAAATCAGTTACTCGACAATTAAGATAATGAGCAGCATTTATCGCAAACTCTAGAGACATAAACGCGTCTCCAGATATGAGCTGGCTAACGAAAGATCGCGAGCATTTCATATGTCTTGCGAAATCAGCCGGTCTTATGCCCTTCTCTTTAAGTCGATCTGGTAACAGACATTCCCCGAGCAGGAATGCCATAGTAATCTCCTTTCTGGAAAAGTGTTCGTGTTTTGTTCGTGTTTTTGTGTTATTATTAATGTGCTAACTGAGTGCATACAAAAGCTTGGAAGGGGCTAGCCAATATGAATGAAATAGACCTATTAGTATACATAGCCGCACTAAAAGATCAAGGAGTGGATACAGCAGAAACAGAAAAAAAACTGGAAGATATTATTTCTTCCAGCGTTTCAGAGCCGCCTCCAGTAAGTCAATAATATCATCAGCCTCTTCCTTCGAAAGCGTATGACCTTTGTATGTAAGTGTATATTGATTTAAGCGTTCGATAGGGATATCCGCAAGCTCTGACTCCTCATGGAGATCGGGGCTTTTTGCGTCTTCGCCCACTTCCTCGTATTGGTTAACGTCAGTAACCCCAATTAGATAATCCACAGTCGTATGTAGAATTTCTGTTAGTTTCCCAGCAATCTCTGCGGTGAGTCTTCGTTCCCCTTTTTCGATATCGTAGTAATACTGAGGCGTTATTCCTAGTTCCTTCGCAACAGCAATCCCACTTTTCTTTCTCTCTTTTCTCAACTCTTTTAATCGATTATTCGGGCTAGACATCTTCAACTCTCCTTATCAGCATTTTGCTTAATTTTATTTTAGCATTGCCGAAACTGAATAGCAATAAACATAATGCTGATAAACAAAGAAAATTTAAGCAATGTGATGAAATTTTGAAATAACAGGTCATTATATAAGCAAAATGCTTATTTTTGAACGTTTACGGATGTAAGCATAATGCTTATTATTTGGTCCATGGAGGTGAGCACGAATGAATTTCACACAAGCGGTTGAAGCGGCCATGGATGCAAAAGGCATGACAAAGGCCAGCCTTGCAAGAGCTACTGGACGAAGTTATCAGTATATCAGTGATTTGTTGAAGGGGGAGCGCAGGTGGCATGAAGCGATCATAAATGAAGTTTGTGAAGCGCTCGGAATGCAAGTGAGTTTCCAGATATCTAATCAGGTAGAGGAGGTTGAACATGTTAACTCCGATTAGAAAAATCAATATCGGTACCCGTATCCGTGAAGACATGGGTGACATCGCCGGGCTGGCAGAAAGCATTGAGGCCCGAGGATTACTGCATCCAATCATAATCGACGAAGCAGGCAACCTCATAGCTGGTCATCGTAGGCTGCAGGCGCACATGCTGTTGGGCCGTGAAGAAGTTGAAACCCGAACAATCGCTGATCTGACTGAAAAGGAAAAACGCCTGATTGAGCTGGAGGAGAATACAAAACGCAAAGCATTGACCGAATATGAAGCATCAAAAAACCTAACTGAATTGGCTGAAGCGGCAAAGGAAGTGTTGAGGGAAGAAATTTTACCAACCGTTGGTGAAAATTCAAAAACTGCTGGAAGGCCTAGCAAACCTGACTCGGAAGCGAAAGTATCTGATCTTCTGGGCGTTCCGCAGCAAACATTGAATTTAGCAAAGCATCATGTTAATGCAGTTGAAAAGTATCCGGCATTAGAACATGTAAATAAGCTTGAGGCTATTTATACAGCACGTGATCCAGAAAAGGCTGAGGCCTATCAGAAGGCAGTTGAGGACTTTCCGCAGCTTGGAGAAGCGAAAGTTCCGGTCGATCTTGCTATCAGTGGAGCTGAGAAGCTTCGGCAGGCACCTCCGGAATTGGCTAAGGAAAGGCTGGATAAATTGACCGACGATGAGAAGAAATTTGAGCTCCGTAAGCAGTTAATTGATGAACAGTACAGGGATGCCAAGATCATCAACAGTTTGATTGAGTCAGCAGTGAAAATACGCGGCATGGTCACTGAAGAACGGATGCTTAACTGGATGGAAACTAAGCGTGACCGCAGTGAAATTGAGTTGGGCATGAGTCAGGTCCAGGGTGGCATCGATGAGCTTCAGCGGCTGAAGGACAAAATGAAGACTGCCTTAAAAGGTCCTCGAAGGGTGGGGAAGTAAGTGGACAAACGAAATCTTGACCGGGAAGATCGGACGGAATTCATCCTGGGCTTCATGAGCAGAAAGTTCACCATTGAGGAAGTTGTTGCTTTCCTCGAAGAACGGATTGTTCTGGATGAAGAAAAGATGCGTAGGGATGCTATCAGATCAAAGGCACGGCAGCTAATCGGCAGTTTTAAGGACGGAGACGGCGTTCGCCTAATCGCAGCGTACGATGAGTCATCTGACAACGAACCTCGCCGAATGGTCTATCAGGTAATTGATAGTTGCAATGACACACAAATCCTTGATCGGCAGATTTTCAATATGGTCAGGAATCGTGATGGGGCAGATAAGCTGATCCAAAAGGCTAAGGCTAGAAAAGAGAAGCTTATTAACGATCCTGACCTTTTTAACTTTTTTGACTTCAACGACTTAGGAAAAGAGGAATCCCAATGAGCACATTAGAAGCACCGGCACGGCAGCTGACATCGGACGAATTGATCATTAACAATATGGGCCTTGTCGGATCAGCAGCAAAGCGGGTTAACCAGACAACTGGAGCTGATTACCTGGAACTGTTCCAAGAAGGATCAATCGGCCTTATCAAAGCAGCCCGCAGTTTCAAGGTAGACATGGGCTTTAAGTTTGCCACATACGCAAACAGATGCATCGTAAATCAGATGCTGGACTACCTAAACAAGGGAAAGCAGAGTATCCAATGTATCAGCCTTGAGACCGTCCCGCATTGGTACGAAAGGGCAGGGGAGTATGCAGCTGACTTATCCCGGGTTGAAGTTGATATGGCCGCAATACAAAGTATGACGGCCAAACAAAAGCATCTGATATCACTGCTCTGCTCTGGATATAGTCAAAGGCAAGCGGCGGCGGAGATGGGGCTGACCACGGGCAGCGTTCAGCGACTTATTAAAAAGGCTCGGAGTAGCTACGAGCAGGCTTCTGGGTTCAGGTTTTAAGAAAGGGGAATGTACAGATGGCAATCGCGATTCACTCCTCACACCGGCGGCTGGCGGAATTGTTCCTGCAATACAAGAAAGGCACATTCAGTGTTTTCCAGATGGCTGAGTTGCTGAAATTCTTACAAGAAAACTGTGACTTGGTATTTGAAGTTGACGGTCTGAAAGAAGCGGCTTATGCAGCACAGTGTGCTGGAAATATGGAACTGGTTCAGCACTTTACATTAAGACTCGAAGAATTGGAGGAATCGTTGAAATGGGAACATCTGAAAGCTTACTCCACAAAGCGGAATTGATCAGGTACCACCGCGAGCAAATGTGGTACTGGACGCAAGCATTGCAGCAGGCCAAAGAAGCCAAGGACGAAAACATGGTGCGGCAGGCCATCCGGGAACGGCGGGAGCACACGAACGCACTGCTGTCGCTCTGGGCTACAAAGGCTGAAGAGCTGGCAGTATGCGTATAGATGATGAACTGCTCGACAGGCTGGGGGATTACTTCATCGATCACCGTATTGGATATGCCTTCAACATCACCTTTGAGCAGTTCTTGGAAGAATTCCAGAGAGGTCGCTGGCAGATCGCAGCTCTACTGATTTCGTGGAAGGGAGTACCTAAAGCATATGACCATCATTATCCGCAGCACTGTTAAATGCCCTTATCCTAATTGCGGTCATACAGGCGATGTAATTACCGCCTTGCACTGCCGAACAGCGCACAACATGGAGCGCAAGGAACTGTTCGGGAAATACGGGAAGCCTGAAGGTGTCAAATTTGACACGCAGGCAGAGAAGAAAAACTTAGAACGTCACGTGATGCCAAAGCCACTGAATACAGGGTATCCAAGCAATACGGCTCATGCGAAGGACATGCGGACTTCAAGAAGCAAAAAGAAGAGGTAATCATTGCTGCGGGATGGGAGGTGAACACTATGTTGAAAGAAGTCACTGAGCTGGTCGGGAAGACTGGAACACTTACTCAGTCCATCACAATCACCGGAGCTTTCCTGGGGGAAAACGGTAGGGTTGATGTCCTGGTAAAGGACGATCACGGCAATGAATTCTGGGTTGAGCACGGTCCTAATGTATCACTGATTTAAAGCGGGTTTTTCATAGCCCTATTATTTTTTTGCCAAAAACGGGGTTTTGCGTGCAAATACAGTCAGAAAGCGAGGTCTTAAATCCTTATGGATCCACACGAAAGAATGGAATTCGAACTGTCAAATGATTCTCTTATGAAGGCTTTACCAGCGCTGCTTGGAGCTTATCCATCGGTAGCAAGGGCGCTCAAGGCTTACTTCGATGAACTGGTTAAAGTGGGTTTTTCGGAAGCACAGGCCCTTCACATCATTTCTGTTCAGGGTGTTATGGGCGGTCTCAATGGCGGCAATGGCAATTAACTTTATTGGGAGGGAATGCATTGGAACTCACCAAATGCAACTGCGGTAACATCGCAGATTACGCGGTCCATTCGGATGCTCAACCCAAATGTCTGATCTGCATGCTGGAAGCAGTAGACGTCCCTCTGGCGGTCATGGTTCGTACGCTTGATCCGTGGGAGAAGGAACCGCCCACAAAGAAATAACGCTCCCGGCTGCAACCAGGAGCGTTAACAAAGCTTTAGCTAAAATTCACGGTCACTATACCACAAAAATTAGGAGGCTGTAAAGATGCTGCATATCAAGAAGCTAGAAGTTAAGAACTTCCTGGGCATTACAGAATTTGAATTCAGTCCTGGAAAGATCACGAAAATCTCAGGTGATTCCGGTGTAGGAAAAACCAGTTTAATTGAGGCTTTGGAAAAAGCACTGACGAATGTTTCCCGGCGCAAAGAGGTTATCCGTCACGGGGAAGATGAGGCGCAATTGTTCGTCGAGTTGGATGATGGCCTTCAAGTAACACGAAAACTCCGGACTGAAAAGGCTGATTACATCAAAGTAAAACATGCATCAAAGGCAGTCAGCAGCACTGAGGGTTTCCTTAAGCAGTTTATCAACGGTGACATCTTCCGGCCAATTGAATTCATTCATAAGGATCCAAAGGAGCAAACAGAAATCATTCTTAACATGCTGCAGGTCGAGTGGACAGTAGACAGCATTAAAGCCTGGTTCGGCGAGTTGCCGGAGGCTGATTACCAGCTGCATATTCTTCAGATTCTTAAACAGATCGAAAATCTGTATTATGCGGAACGGAAATTCATTAATGGCGAAATCAATCTGCTGCGGGCCAACATCGAAGGGATCAAGCGGGATTTGCCTCCGAACTATGATGGTGAACAATGGCGTGGGGTCAACCTGCAGGAACTCTACCGTAAGCTCTCCGACGCAGAGGATTCCAACAAGCGACTTGAAGAGGCGCAGCGCCTTGTCGATGGGTTGGCCCTTCGGGTAGATGATATCCGGCAACGGGCGGCAACAGCGCGGGAAGGTAAGCGGCTGGAATACAACCGGCAGCGGGACAGCCTGCAGACATCAATCTCTACGATCAACCGAACTATTGAAGACGAGCAGGCCAAAATTGATGCCGTTGACCGCCGGATCAGTGATGAGCAAATCCGGTTGGACAATCAGCTGCAGCAGGAGATTGAGCGGCTGAAAGCTCAGTTCACTGCCAAAAAGCAATTTGCGAAAGATACGATCCAACAGGAAGCGGATCAGTCCCGGGCCTTTATCTCTGAATATCAGAGCCAGCTTTCAGAGGCCAGTACCAAGCTTAGCAATGTAGGTGCTCTGGAACAGAAGGATATTGAGCGTATCGATGAGTACGAGCAGCAGCAGATCGAGCTGGAGCAAACAAAGACTGGCAACGCGCAGCAGATTGTGTCTGAAACGGAATGGTCTGATCCGGCGCCATTGAAAGCGGCGGCAGACGAGGCCACACGCATGAAAGAGTTCCTTCGGGAGTGGGAGCGGATGAATGATATCATCCGGGAGAAGTTGACCCCTAAGGAAGAGCGCAGCGCTTCGCTGACAGCCAAGATTACAACTGCCAGAGATTTGCCTAAGGAGATCCTTAAGACAGCTGCTCTGCCAGTAGAGGGGCTGGAGATTGATGAGAAGGGGAATATCCGGATTAACGGCACGCTGCTGGATGGGTTGAGCGAAGGAGAGTCAATGGAGTTTGCGTTCAAGCTTGCCAAAGCGCAGGCCGGGGAGTTGAAGGTGATCTGTGTTGATGGTTGGCAGAACCTCGGCAGCCGGCAGCAGGAAATCATTTCGGCAGCTGCTGCAGATGACTATCAATATTTTGTACTTGAAACGGTAGAGGGTAAGCCACTCACTACTGAGCCATTGGAGGGATAAACAGTGACTATAGCTATCGAAACCCAAGTGCAAGAGACGCTGGATAGAATCCTTGATTCTAAGCACGACGCCCTTCCCTCTGACTTCAATAAGAAGCGGTTCTCAGAGAACTGCAAGGTGTATGTGTTTGACGACAAAGACCTTCATAAATATACCGCTGATGAAATTGCAGCCAATCTGTTTAAGGGCGCGGTACTGGGTCTGGACTTCCTGGCTAAAGAGTGTCACCTAATCTCGGGTGGTGTCGATCTCAAATTCCAGACTGACTACAAAGGTGAAATGAAGCTCACCAAGAAATACAGTATCCGCCCGCTGCTGGATGTGTATGCCAAGAACGTGCGGGAAGGCGACGAATTCAGGGAAGAGGTCATTGAAGGCCGCCAGGTTATACACTTTGCGCCCCGGCCGTTCAATACCAGCAAGATCATCGGTAGCTTTGCAGTGGCTTTCTTCCATGACGGCGGGATGGTGTGCGAATCAATACCGGCTGGAGAGATTGAGGAAATCCGCAAGAATTACGGAAAAGCGCTCGGGGATGCCTGGGATAAGAGCCAAGGCGAAATGTACAAACGGACGGTGCTGCGCCGGCTGTGCAAGACCATTGAAACAGACTTCGATGCAGAGCAGCGGTTGGTCTACGATGCGGGCGGGGCGTTTGAATTTACAAAGCAGCCGGCACGATCCCGGCAGCAGAGCCCGTTCAATCCTCCAGAGGAAAGCGAGGTGATCCAGAATGACCGAGCTGCTGAAACTGACCAAGGATAATTACTTCTCGCCGGAAGCCAGCAGGCAGTATATGAGTGTCAGCCAGTTCAAAAGCTTCGTGCCTGCCTACGGCGGCTGTGAGGCGGCGGCATTGGCAAAGCTGGCCGGAGATTGGGAAGACCCCGAGAAGGATGCGCTGGAAGAGGGCAAGTTCATCCACGCTTGGAACGAAGGCACGCTTGAAGAATTCAAGGAGAGCAACCCGCAGATGTACAGCAGCCGCGGGGCTACTAAGGGAGAGCTGAAGGCCAATTTCAAACGATGCCTTACTATGATCGAGGTGCTGGAGTCCGACCCAATGGTCAAGAAGGTGCTGGCCGGAGAGAAAGAGGTCATCCTGACAGCGGAACTGTTCGGGATCCAATGGAAGGCCATGCTGGACAGTTACCAGCCTGGTGTCGTGTTCGCGGACCTCAAGGCAATGAAAGATATGGACGGCAAGCACTGGAATAAAGAATCTCAAGCCTATGAAAATTTTATTGAGCACTACGGGTACAGCATCCAGATGGCGGTGTATGCCGAGGTTGAGCGCAAATCACAAGGACGTGCTGCTGAGGAATGGCTGCTGCCTCATATGGTTGTCGTAACAAAGCAAGACCCGCCGGATCACGAGATTTTATATTTTGATTTTGACGCGATAGCGGCAAGCCTGCGGGTGGTGGGCAACCACATTGAGCGTGTGAAGCAGGTCAAGTCCGGAGAGGTTGAGCCGGTTAGGTGCGAATCCTGCGAGTACTGCCGGGTGACCAAACAAATCAAACGCATTAAACACTTTTCCGAATTGAGCCTGTACTAATGAGCGTCTTTGGCTTTGACCCAGTCCCTAAGCCAAAATTTGGCCGGAAGAGCGAGAAGCGGGGAGCCCGCGGCAAGTTCACCGACGAGATCATGGAAGACATCTTTCAGCGGGATGGATACAGGTGCGTGAAATGCGGAACTGGCCGTGATTTGGAACACAAACCGCATCATGTGGTATTCCGGTCACAGGGTGGGCCGGGCACTGTAGACAACGGTGTTACGGTCTGCCGGGCCTGTCACCGCTGGGCGCACAAATCCCGTGAAGGTCGGATCTGGTTTGAGCAGTTCATCATACGGCTGTACGGCAGCCTAAACGGAGCTGATCCCCATGAGTGAGGCGGCACAGGTTGAAATCCACATCCGGCTGCTGGACTGCCAGGTCTGCGGCAGCGAGATCAACCCGGACCGTGAAGAGTATTTAGGCCGGACCCGGGTTTGCCCTCGCTGCTATGGTGCTCTGACATCAGGGAAAGACAGGAAGGCCCGGAAAATAAAACTCAGGAACTGAGGTGCTATGAATGGTAGTAGTGATGGAAATTCAAGTTTTTGATACGTGCAAGGTTGTTGAATCAGGGAAGTATCAAGCGCGACTACTTATTGACGAAAATAAAATAATTCTCTTCGCTGGCTTGAAGAGCTGGCCTGCTCAGATTGTTAGTGGCACTCATGCCGGCACAGTTATTCGTCACGTTGACTACATTAAGACTTCTGATTTGCCTGCATCATCGGAAGTGCAAATGCAGAACACCAGGATGATTGAACAGTTGGCTGAGGCAGCACGGAAGATTACAGCATGCAATAACCGAACTCTTCAACTTGAAGAAGAACTCAGGGTTGCCGGATTGTCACTTGTCAGTCAGCGTAATGAACTCGAAGTGGAGCGCAACGGCAAGAAGAGGGTAAAGCTGCCTAAAGAAATTGTAGAAGCATTGCAAATTTGTGCGACAGCAGGATTGAAAGGAACGAGGCTCATTTCTTACCTTCCAGTCACTAACCAACTGTTCATAGACTTTGATCGCATTGTAATAGAATCCTTGGATAAAATTCGAGATTTTTGTTTCAAGGACTCAAACGAACCTGATTTGATTTTGAAAGCTATGGTCTACGGATATACTTCTGTGCCGGAAAAGAATGGACTCAAAGAATATCGGAATGAAGTTACCCGCATTATTCAAAAGTGGTGGAACACGATTCCTCCCGCAGACGGTAAGCATGATCCCGAACGTTTGACTGATCAGATTTTCGACTACTTACAGAATGAGGATGGCAAACTGCCCTTTTAAAGTAAAGCAGGTGAGGTTATGGAAGGGCCACAACTAGAAGATGGTTACACCAGGGTAGCTAATGAAATTTTAGAGCAGGTGGCAAGACGGAAGTTTAACGCCACTCAGTTGAGAATTATCATGATTATCTGGCGGTACACCTATGGTTACCGCCGGAAGGATCACGACTTTGCTCTAACGTTCCTGCAGCAGCTCACCAGCCTCCCTGCCAGCACTGTTAAGAGGGAGGTGGGGCTGCTCATTAAATCGCAGGTTCTCATAGTCACCCAGAAAGAAACGAGCGTGTTACCCCGAAGGCTGTCATTCAATAAACATTATGAGCAATGGATCATACAGAAAAGCGGTGATGAGATGGAACAGGAACATGACTTGTTTACGTCATCCGAGGTATCAGATTTGAGCCCTCAAGAATCGGGGGATTCAGAAACCCGAGGTATCAGATTTGATACCCCCGAGGTATCAGATTTGAGCCCCCAAGTAGAGGTTTCGAGGTATCAGATCCGACCCCCATTAAAAGAAATAAAGATCTTAAAGAAAAGCTTTAAAGAAAAAAAAGCGATGTTTGATGATTTCTATCAAAACTACCCTCGCAAGGTATCGAAGGATGCTGCAAAAAAGGCATGGGAAAAGCTATGCAAAGCAGGGGACTTCGACCCGGATATCGCCATTCATAATACAGGCAATTTCGCGGAGACCTGCAAGCTGCTTGAGACAGACAAAAAGTTCATCCCGCATCCTTCGACCTTTTTAAACCAGAAACGATTTGATGATTATCCGGTGGTAGACCCGGAAGGCATGCTGAAGCCAGTTGAACAATCACAGAAGACGGGCAGCGTGCTGGACCGGGCTTTACAGAGGGAGGTGGAGGGCATTGGATCGGGTCGGCGTGACGTTACTGCTGAAGTACTTGTCGGCAGCTTACCGGAGCTTTGTGATTAGCGATGATGAAGTCCTGGACGTAATCGGAGTATGGGAAGACATACTGCGCGACATCCCTAATGAAGATGTGATGCAGGCAGCCCGCAGGCTGTGCCGAGAGAATAATAGCTTTGCACCGACTCCGGGGGAAATCTATCAGGCCTGTATTCAGAGTGGCAAGGAAATGACTGTCTATCAAATCCAGCAGCAGGAGCAAGAGCTGCGCATGCTGGAACTGCAAGAGTATCACGAAACGGAGAAGGTCGGGCCGATGCCGGACCATGTACGGGAAAAGCTCGACGCAATCTTTAAGAAAGCGCGGGTGACTGAAGATGAATCTTGATGCAGAGCGGGCGGTGCTCGGGTCACTGCTAAAAGATCATGCACTTATGGATGACTGCTTCCTCGGTCCGGATGATTTCACGGAAGAAGAAGAAGACAACCGGCTGCTGTACAAAGTGCTGCAGTATGCCAAAGAGAACGCGGACGGCGCGGCTGATCCTTTCGACCCTATTGTATTGGTGTCAAGATGGGGAGCCAGGCTGCAGCGGATCGGCGGGCTGACGAGACTCATGGCTTTGCGGGATGCCGTTCCCAGTACGGAGAGCTTCCTTTACTACCAGCGAGCAGTCCGGACAGAGCGGATACAGCAGGATCTGGTTCACCTGGGGCGGCAGATCGCAATCAATGGCGGCGGTGACATCGCAGAGCTTAAAGCCAAGATGGAACAGCTGGAAGAGCTGCTGCAGGGAGAAAGCGGCGGGCCCGTTCACATGGCCTCTCTTCTCGAAGGGCATGAAAGAGTCATCGCAAAGCGGGCCAACAGCGGAGGTATCACCGGAGCCAAAACAGCGAGTGAAGGCTTTACTCAATTAAGCAAAGGTCATCAAATCGGCGACCTGGAGATACTGGCCGGGCGACCCTCAATGGGGAAAACGCTGTTCATGGTCAATGACATGGATGCTGTAACAAGCTCCGGCTGGGCTGATGTAGTGTTCTCTCTGGAAATGGGAGCTCTTGAGATTGTCGAGCAGATGGCTTCCTGCATCGGGGGGATTCAAAAGGATAGAATCGCCTCCGGCCAGATGTCCGATAACGACTGGATCAGATATGGTGATGCACTGGAGATCATCGCAGGCCGCCATCTGTTCATAGACGATAAGCCTGGGACTACTGTTGAGTACATCCGCAGGCAGGTGAAGTCCTTGAAAAAGAAACATCCCGGCAGACGTTGGGTGATTCACATCGACTTCCTTCAGTTCATACAAACGGAAAAGAACTTTGATAGCACCAAAGAACGGATTGGTTACATCACAAAGTATCTCAAGCGCATGGCGAGGGAACTGCAGGTGAGTGTGGTTTGCTTGTCAGCTGTCGGCCGGAACTGTGAACAGCGTCCAGATAAACGGCCACTTATGTCAGACCTGCGTGATTCAGGGGATATTGAATCGGATGCGGATATCGTGGCTTTTATTTACCGGGATGAGTACTACTACCCTGAAAGCCCCAAAAAAGGTTTCGCAGAAGTCATTATCGCGAAGGGCCGAAAGATTGGAACAGGAACGTTTGATATGGGTTTCTCGCCTGGAATCAGCAGATTCATTAATTTGACCAAGGATGAGAGATACAAGCTTGCTGAGAAGGTGAGGGAGCATGAGCAGCAGCGGTCGAATCGAAGATGAGACGGGGTATGAAAGTTCGCTTGCTTGGCTAGTTGAGAAGGCCAAACTGCTGGATGACCCGTTAACTCTTTCCAAAGCAGAACGCATAAAGCTGCAGCGCACCTACGATTTTGTAGAGCAGAGAGTGTTGGAGTACAGGCGCGGCCAGTTGCTGCTGACTGAGCCCTGGCGCCGGAAGATTTACGATGAGGCCGGATTGAAATACCAAGAATTTAACGGAGGGAAGGGGTAGCGATGCCAGTAACAGCCGACCTCCAGCAGGCAGGGCCGAGATATTATAACCCGCATTTAGGTGATGTGGATGAGTTCATTCTTAGATATAAGGCATTGGTCTTCAGCGTGGCCTACAAGTGCCAACGCAGAACCCGTTTGAAAGTTGATGTGGAGGATTTAGCTCAGGAAGGGTTCGTGTCCTTACTGAGAGCTTATTCCGATTTCGATCCGGCCAGAGGTGAGTTCACAACATTCGCTGTACCACGAATGCGCGGAAGGATTATGAATTACATCAGGGATAAGGTTCCAATTGTTCGAGCTCCGAGGAATATTTATTACTTGGCTGGCAGCATTCTTCTCCACAAGAAAGCAGACATGAGCCCGGATGAACTAGCTAAAGAGTTTAGGTGTCCAGTGGATCATGTAAATAAGGCGTTGGAACAGATAGAGACAGCAATCCATCTATCACTGTTTCAGGGCTCCGATAGCAAGAGTGAACTTATAGATTCTTTCGTAACTGAGGCGGATTACACAAGGATTTTCGTCCACGACTTTAAGCAAAACATATTAACTGAGAGGGAAAAATTTGTGCTGGAACTGTCTCTTTCAGGCATTTCCCAGCAAGTAATAGCAGAGCATCTGAATTGCTCCCAGATGACTGTAAGCAGGGCTTATCAACGGGTACAAAAGCGGGCTGCCAAATACTTTGGGATCGAGGTGACCTGATGCGGTTTGTAGGAATCGACCCGGCCACGACCACGGGCTTTGTCGCTCTGGACGAAGAGGGCAATGTCCTGGTAGCAACCGATGTCCGCGGAGAGGGTAAGCGAATCCCCGGAGGGATCAGCACCGGTATGCTGGTATCGCTGGAGAACAAGGTGTATAACCTGCTGCGGCCCGGCGACATCATCGCCATAGAGGAACCAGCAGTACACACTCAGATGGCCGTCACAGCCGGGATGATCCACGGCGGATTACGATCCATGATCTATCGAAAGGAGCTCGAATTCGTTGACGTCAATCCGCAGCGAACCAAAGGATTCGTTAACCGGAATCAGCGGGTGGAATCGTCAGAGAAAAAGAAGCACGTGGCTGCCGGGGTGTTAGAGCATTACGGGTTCGAGCACAGCAGCGATAACGTGGCAGATGCTTATATCATTGCCAGGATTGCTCAGGCAGTGTACCGGGTTAAAAATGGCGCGAGCTTGGACTTGTACACATCTTATCAACAAAGGATTATTCAAGCCATACTACAGCCTGAAGCTAAGCCGCCAAAGTCGAAGAAAGGAAAATCACAAACCGTCAAACGCCCAGGGAAGCCTGCGGCGGCGGGCAGTCACATCCAAAATACAGAACAGACGCTCTTATTTTAAGGAGGGAAGGCATGTCTAACCAAGTTGAAGCTATTGTCACATTTAATGACGGAATCGCTTATGTGCTTTCTCAACCCGTGGAATTCACTTACTACAAGCAAGGAGATTTAATCATCGGTTTGGATGACACCTGCACGTTTGTGAGCTGCTATTTCTACGAAAGACCATCAATGGGTTTTAAGGCCTTTGGCGGCAGGGAGTTCGATATCACACTTGAGAATGGCGAAGTAATCCACTGTGACGGCCAATGGTGGGATGGCGGTTATCAAAAAGCAGAAAAACTGCTCGGTGAGGAATTAGTCAGAGTTACTTACGAGGACATAGAGTCTTTGAAAAAATGCTATGTCTTTAGCGGATGTAAAGCAATAGCCAGCAGCTTATCCAAGCTTCGCGAGACTTATGACGGCGAGGTGCAAGGCTACTGGGCATATGAAGCTCTTTTAAAAGGGCGGGATAAACCTATTAGGGAAGATAGGAAGCAGTAAGGAGGCGGCAGCATTGAACTGGAAAAAAAGCAACGCTCGGCCAACTCTATGAAATTGCCTACAACGATGATGGTGCTTCACCTGCACATAAGCGAGCTGCTATAGAGGAGATCCGGAGGAAAACCCAGCGGCGGCCAAAGGGCAAGGTCAATTACAAGGAAAAGAAGGTGTATCCGCGATGAAGACAGTGATTCGCTTCAGGGACGACAGCGGCCGCATTGTTGCTACGGCCCGCCGGGAGGAGCAGCAAGACGCAATAGGCGTGCTTTGGGATTTCAGCCTTGCGCTGCTGCTGCTCGGGTTGGTGCTCTTATGGTTGTAGCAGATAAGCGGCTGCAGCAGCTGGAAAGGCTCCTGCAGATCGCAGAGGACAGGGTAGCAGAACTGCCAGCGGGAACGGGCGGTGCTCGGCTGAGCTCAGCTGTTGAGGAGCGGGACCGGGTGCGGCAGCAGCTGGAAGAATATAAAGCCGGAATTATGAAGGAGGGCCAATCATGTGCAAAGGCACCTTAAACACGGAGGATGTCTACTTAGTCAAAGTACAGCACATCCCAGCAGATCATATTGCCAAACTGGCAAACCCTCAGTGGATTGCAGAGCACGGCGGAATCCCGGTGGATCGCTGTATCGGGCTGGAGGTAGAGAGATTGATTAATGCAGGCGTAATCACAGTTGGGTCCTGCTGCGGTCATGGCATAGCGCCAGCAGTGGCATTGGTAAGCGAACAGAGCAGGGGGCTGCTGCACCGGATAGGTTATGAGGTGAAGGCATTATCTGCCGAACATACTTCTGCTGGGATTTATCAAATTGTACTTAAAGGAGGCTCCTCATGAGAGAGATCATCGTTGATTCGTTTGCCGGCGGAGGCGGGGCGAGTACTGGGATGGAACTTGCGTTAGGTTACAGCCCGGACATCGCTATCAACCATGACCCGGAAGCTATTGCTATGCACAAGGCCAATCACCCCGAGACTGAACATTATTGTGAGGATGTTTGGGATGTGGATCCCGTAAAGGCAACACGCGGGCGGCCTGTTGGGCTGGCGTGGTTCTCTCCGGACTGTACTCATCATAGTAAAGCCCGCGGCGGGAAGCCCCGCGAGAAGAAAATACGCGGCTTGGCCTGGGTCGTAATCCGATGGGCAATTGCAGTTAAGCCGCGGGTCATCATCCTTGAAAACGTTGAGGAATTTCAAGACTGGGGGCCATTGGATGAGGAGGGACAGCCGATTCCAGAGGAGAAGGGCCGCATTTTTGAATCGTTCGTGGAGTGCCTGCGGCAGCTCGGATATGCAGTCGATTGGCGTGAACTGGTAGCTTGCGATTACGGCGCTCCTACCTCTCGAAACAGGCTCTGTATGGAAATGAGGCGTGATGGTAAACCCATTGTCTGGCCGGATCCGACACACGGATCGCCCGACAGCCTTGAGGTACAGGCGGGTAAGCGGAAGCCGTGGCGGACAGCTGCTGAAATTATTGATTGGTCTCTTCCATGCCCCAGTATTTTTGATTCAGATAAAGAGATCAAACGGACTTACGGATTGAAAGTGAAGCGCCCATTGGCAGATAGTACACAACGGCGGATCGCTCACGGTCTTGTAAAGTTCGGATTCGATAACCCCAATCCATTTATCGTAACTGTTAATCATTCCGGTGATGGATTTAGAGGCCAAGGTATTGACCAGCCACTCGGAACAATGACATCGAAAAACGGATATGGCCTGGTGCTCCCCTTCCTTACGAAATATCACGGAGAGATTAAAGGCCAAGAGGCTCGAGGGCAGACACTTGATAGTCCTCTGCTTACGCTGGATACTTCCAATCGATTCGGGCTGGTCACTGCTAATATCATCAAGTTCCGAGGCACAAACATCGGTCAGTCTATAAACGAACCGCTACACACCATCACAGCCGGCGGCAATCATCACGGTTTGGTATATGCGTTTCTGGTGGAATATTACGGCTCGAGCATTGGGCAGAGCCTTAACAGCCCCCTGCATACAATTCCGACACATGATCGCTTTGGCTTAGTAATTGTCCACGTCATGGGAGAGCCATATGTTGTAGTGGACATCGGCTTCCGAATGCTCACATCTCGTGAGCTTTACGCAGCTCAAGGATTTCCTGGCACATATATCATTGATGGCTACCGGGCTAATGGTCGTCCTGTACAGAAACATCAGCAGGTAGCCAAGTGCGGTAATTCCGTATCTCCAGAAATGGCGAGAGCTAAAGTTCTGGCAAGCGTACCGGAATTGTGCATCGGCTCCGGCCGGGCGCTGTCACTGGAGAGGTACAAGGCAGCAGTGGGGCAGATGGAGTTTAGCCTATGATCCTGCACCCGAATCAAATTATTAATGCAGATTGCTTTGATGTTTTCCCTTATATCAAGACAGCCAGTGTGGATATGGTTCTGTGTGATTTGCCGTATGGCACCACGCAAAGCCCGTGGGATTCAATTCTGCCATTTGACCTATTATGGTCCTCATATGAAAGGATCATTAAGGAGAATGGGGCGATCCTGCTGTTTGCAAAAGCTCCATTCGACAAAGTGTTAGGTGCCAGCAATCTAAAACTATTCCGTTATGAATGGATCTGGGAGAAAAACAAGGCAACTGGTCATCTAAATAAATCACTGATGCCCCTGCAGGCTCATGAGAATATCCTTGTTTTTTACAAGCGGCCACCTATCTATAATCCACAAATGTCTCAGGGACATAAGCCCATGCATTCAGCAGTTTCTAATCATAATTCAAAAGTCTATGGCACGGGAGTTTCCAGTTTTACAGAAGCTGGATCAACAGAACGTTATCCGCGGAGCGTGCTCTATTTCCCGGTAGTCAATAATGATGACCCAGAGCGCATTCACCCTAATCAAAAGCCCGTACCGCTCTGTGAGTATTTGATACGGACCTATACCAACAGGGGGGGGGCTTGTGCTTGATAACTGCGGCGGGAGTTGTACAACGGCTGTAGCAGCCGCACGGACCCAACGGGATTATCTGGTGATTGAGAAGGATCCATATTGGGCAGCGGGCGGGGAAAATCGGATACGCAATATGCAGCTGACACTTTTTTAGGAGGAACCGGACATGAAGCGCGTTGATGTGCTGCACCAAATAACCGAAATCCGGGACGATCATTGCAACATCTGCAGCATACCTGCGGATATCCTCCGGCAGCACCCCGGACATCTGGCAAAGGCTGATAACCACTGCAACAAGGTATGCGAGCATGGCGCAAAGCTTCAAGAGCTCGGCAAGCAGCTCAAACTGTCGCCGAGAAAGAGCGATGCTGCTGCTGGTTAGCGGGGCAACAACGACAGTCCGGAAATACGCAGCGTCGCCGAATCTCGGCTGTTTGTTAACACCCCGATCAGGTAACTCTCTTGAATCTATGACCGGGCTGCCGTGGGCAGCAGACAATGACTGCTTCGGGGGATTTGACGGGCCGGCAGAGACGCGCTTCAGGGCGATGCTCAGCAGGATCAAGGAGGCATCCCCGCTGTTCGTCTCTGCCCCTGATAAAGTGGCGGACGCGGCACAGACAATGGCAATGTTTGATACTTGGGAGCCGATTATCCATGCACACGGCCTGCCGGTTGCCTTGGTGCTACAAGACGGCCAGGAGGATCTGTGCATGCCGTGGGGGCGCTGTGAGGCGGTGTTTATCGGCGGGAGCACAGAATACAAGCTCAGCGACAAGGTTCGTTGGTTGGTCCGGGAGGCGAAGTGGCGCGGGAAGTGGGTGCATATGGGGCGCGTCAACAGCCTGGAGCGGCTGCGGTACGCAAGGGATATCAGATGTGACAGCGTGGACGGCACAGGTTACAGCAGATTCCCGGACACCAACCTGCCGGGAGCGCTCAAATACCTGCAGCACGAGCAGGGAGTTATGCACTTTGATGATGCCTTTTAGTTACAAACGACAGCGGCAAGGTGATTGGTGAGGTCTTTCTGGCTCTCCCGGATCCGCCGCAAAGGAGGCGACAATTGAAATGGGGTACGACTTCTACATTACGCCGGATGATTATACTCGTGCAGCGGCCAACGGAATAAAGGCTAACACCTTGGAAACTCGTGTGCGCTGTCTGGGCTGGGACAAAGAGAGGGCCGTGACTACACCGCCGCGCCGGGTTGCGGATCATTCTGCTTGGCACTCTCTTGCCGAAAGTAATGGCATTTCAAAACATCTGTTTCGGGCACGAGTCAACCAGCACGGGTGGAGCCCGGAGCGTGCGGCCACGGAGCCGTTCACCACTACAGACCGACGGCGTGAGCTTGTCTCGCAGGCAAAAAGGTACCAACTAAAGTACCCGCCGGCGGTTTTGGCCCGTGCTGCCGCCAACGGGGTGCAGCCTGATACTTTCTATCATCGAATTTACCTGGGATGGGACGTGGATCGGGCAGCAAATACCCCTCTGATAACTGCGGAGCAAAAGGGTCGGAATCGGGTTCAATGGCTGCGGCAGCGAGGACTCGACCCGAGTGCATTAACATTCCGTAAAAGCTAAAGGTGTCGCAGTAGACGCATACGGCGCATTAGGAAAGGACGGGGAAAATGGAACGTAAATATTATGAAATCAATGAAATGCAGGCACGACAAGCGCGTAATATGTGGAGCTTTACGGAATATGTTGCAGGTAGTGCAACGGAGGATTACAAGCAGTGCGTTGATACGGCATATTCATATGCTGAAGCAGTTCCGGATCACGCGAAAGAAAAGGCCTTATACTACGCGGATATGTACGCAAAGAAATTAGCAGAAAATATTAATAAAGGGTTTCGCGTTGAGTTAATGTGTCCGTCCGTAATGATTAGTGGCGCAGGCAACTTCCCGACGCGAAAAAAGGAAAAGCAAAACGAAGCAAGAGGGCGTCTCTACGAAGAATACGAACGGATAAAGGGCTACCTGAAAAAAATCGAGTGGCTTAAAAATTCAAAGCCGATTGAGTCAACAGGCCAGCCAAACACGGAATATGATAGAGAATATTTTAAGGTCATAGAGAATGCGGAAATCGATCGCCTGCAGCTTTTATTTGAAGACAAGCCGAGCGAGGGCGTTCGTGCAGTACTCAGATCAAACGGTTACAAATGGTCTCCAAAAAACGGAACATGGCAACGGCAACTAACTGACAACGCAAGGGCGAGTGTGGCAAGAGTTGAACGCGGAATAAAGTCGGCAATGTAAGCGAATAGGTAACAAGTTACACAGTACGAAGATACCCCGCAGCAATTAATCAGGGCATAGCCCCTATAAGGAGAGATAAACGATGCACCCTGAATGCAAGTATTGCGATAACCCGATGCCGCCGGGCGAAATAGGCGGAGATATTGTGTGCAGCAGATGCGGAGCAGAATGGGCCGATGCTCGAATCATGGTCGAGGATGAAGAGTATGACGATGATGATCTGTCGGAGACTTATGATGATGACCTGTCGGATTTTGAAGACGAAGATTTCCCCGATGAAGGTCAAGACCTCGGCTGTGTAGATTGTGAGGATGAAATCTACACCGGGCATGATGAGGCTGGAAGTTATTGCGAGTCCTGCGGGTACCGGCCATCACCAACATCTGAATTGTAAAAGGAGAGGGTTAACCACCCTCTCCTCTATAAAGGAGCTTGATAAGCAATATGAACAGAGAAATTAAGTTCCGGGCATGGGACCCTGCACGTAAATCCATGGAGAACTGCATTAGCATTAGTCCGTTCGGGGTTGATGACTGCGATCGGCGTCGGTGGGAGTGGAATGAAATTGAGGTCATGCAATACACAGGTGTGAAAGATTGCAACGGTCGCGTGATTTACGAAGGGGACATCGCCCGTCATGCAGTGGGCTGGGTCGGTAAAGTGCAGTATTTTGAAGGCTCGTTTGAGATTGAAGCCAAGCATCAAAGCTGGCCTATCAATTACGTAAGGGGAAGAAAAATAGAGGTCATCGGCAACATCTACGAAAACCCGGAACTGCTCGGGGGAGAGGTGGCAGAGGCATGAGCGACAAAACAGGTATTGAATGGGCGGACGCAACGTGGAATCCAATTACCGGCTGTACGAAGGTCAGCGAGGGCTGCAGGAACTGCTACGCCAAGAGCTTCGCGGAACGCTTTGAGGGCACCCCGGGCCATTACTTTGAATCCGGCTTTAAGGTGACGCTGCGGCCGGAAAAGCTAATGCAGCCGATCCGGTGGAAGAAGCCCCGGCGTATCTTCGTCAACAGCATGAGTGACCTTTTCCACCAGGAAGTGTCTCAGACGTACATTGATCAAGTATTTGGCATTATGCTTGCCAGTCACATGCTGGAGAGAGTTGGCAAACACACCTATATGCTGCTGACCAAGCGTCCGGAGCGTATGCGGGAGTACTTCTCGGCAGGACCTGAACGGCTACTGGAGCGCTGGAGCAAGTCCTTGGATGGGATTCTGATTATGGAAGATGGAGATGTGTTCTACTCGGAATATATCGCTGGATGGCCGATTGAGGAAATGTGGCCGCTGCCGAATCTCTCGATCGGTGTCAGTGTTGAAAACCAGCGGGCTGCAGATAGCCGCATACCACTGCTTCTGCAGACGCCGGCTGCTATCCGGTTTCTCTCCTGTGAGCCGTTGCTGGGCAGCGTTGATCTGAGTAAATGGCTAATGACTCCCGGTTGGGCACCGAGCTATTACGACCCGGACAACATTCATGGTCATCCGAACGCTGAGCCGACTAATGAGCACATAAATTGGTGCACAGTCGGCGGTGAGAGCGGTAGCAAGGCCCGGCCAATGCATCCATGGTGGGTGCAGGAGCTGCGAGACCAGTGCCAGGCTGCAGCAGTGCCGTTCTTTTTTAAACAATGGGGAGAGTGGGAAGAGGCAACCTGCGGAAATTACGAGGTCGGGAAACACCAGTTACATGTGATGGACCGGTCTGGTAATGACCACATGAAAACACCTCATGAAATGCTCCCACCAGATACGGTGCTGCTTGCGAGGATAGGCAAAAAGGCAGCAGGGCGGGAACTGGACGGCAGAACATGGGATGAATTCCCGGAAGGAGCAAAGGCATGAAAGCTATAACCATAAAGCAGCCCTGGGCAACACTGATGGCACTCGGCGAGAAACGTTTTGAAACCCGGGGCTGGCAGACAAAGCATCGCGGTGAACTGGCGATACATGCCGGGAAGCAGGTGGATCGAGATGCCTGCGAGATCCCGAAGATTAAGAAGGCCCTTGCTCGGCACGGTTACACTGCTGACAACCTACCCACGGGGGCGGTGATAGCTATTGCTGAGCTCAAAGAGTGCTTCGGAATTCGGCGTGATGTACTCGGTGGGGTGGTTGCTTTAGAAGCAGATACCCGTAAAACTCATTTCAATACTCTTGATAAAGAGTTTGCCTTCGGCTGGTTTGAGTCTGGACGCTATGCATGGGAACTGGCAGGTGTTCAGCAGCTGCCGCAGCCGATCCCGGCAAAGGGACAGCTCAGTATTTGGAACTGGGAAGGAGTGCAGTCATGAGCATTACACCTGAACGGAAAGAAGAGATTAAGAGAACGTTTGAGTCCAACAGAAGGAGTTTAGAAAAAGCTTCCTCTCTTGCATATGAAGCATCAGTAATGGGGCTTGAATTGCTGGCTGCTCTAGAAGAGACAGAGCGCCTCAACGCTGATCTGAAGACGGGTCTGAGAGTGGAACAAAGAACAGCAATGAAATGGTATGACGAGCTGGCAGAGGCACAGCAGACCATAGCTCGCATGATGGAAGGGATCAAGGAAATTCGTGGGAAGCATGTCTATGTATCTGGTCCATCAGTGGTGTATGAGCTGCTGGGCCGCCTTATAGAAGCACATCCGCCTTGTCCGGACTGCGGCAGCAATAACACGATAGATCATCCAACCAGGACTGACATCAGACTGTGTGTACCTTGTGAGAAGCCATACATGGTAACTGGGGAAGGAGCTAAGGAATCATGAGCAACGACCAATGGCCGCCACCCATCGATAACGCGACCGTGCAGGAATGGAAGCAGCGCATTAAAGAACTGGAAGAATGGTCCGCTGCCCTGCCTGATCGGGAAGAAACACACGGCATGGATATAGACGACTACGCAAAGAGCCTTACAGGTCAGCTCTATATGGCGGCAGTTCTGCAGGGCGACCCAACGACGATGTCCTTGGCACGGAAGTATATGATAATGGGTTTTGATCAGCAAATGGCCCAGCCGGAACCACGCGATCCGGTAGCCGAGCTCCGGCAGGGAATGTTGATTGTGGGAGAATACCTGTCCAGTCTGCTGCAGCCTCTAATCGGTTATGCTCAGGAACTGAGTAAAAGCCTGCAGGAATTCGCGGAGTTTGCCGCGAGCCTGCGGACTGAGTACCGCAGCTGGCGGCCTAACGAGCAAGGATATCTGAAATACCCGTTTGACCGCTGGCGTGACCAGTTGGGGAGGAACACTCGCCACTATAAACAATTCAGATCACACCAACGCAAAAATGCCCATCGCCATATTGCAACTTACCCAGGATCACAAAGAAGGCCCAATGCCCGTCATTGTCTACCCGACCGGAATCGAAGCCTGCATCATCAATTTGTTTTAAAGAAGAAACATTGTGGAATTTGATTATATAAGAGCAGTAAAAGCAACAGGATTTATTCCAAATTATATTCCGAGGGGAGCAATTATAAATGGCAAAGGCTATCAAGGCACCGAAATTCCACAGGGAAGCAACTGAGGAAACATATGACTTGCTGAACGATATGATCCGTAAGCATCACCACTACTTTGAAGATACATCCTTCTTAATCCTGATGAAACATGGCGGATGGAAGTCCAAAGGTAAGGAGCAGTTCGGAAAAATCAAGGTGCTGGGCGAGGACCTGCGCAGCACATGGGACAAGGATGCTATCCTGTATCTCAATGCAGACATGTGGGTCAAGATGAGTGAACCTCAGCAGCGCTATGTACTGGATAATGCCCTCTTTGCTCTCGACACCAAGTCAGATAAGGACGGCAACACCCTGGAGGCTGTAGATGGCCGTCCGCTGCTGAAGACAGTCCCGCCTGACATTGAAGCCTTTGTGGAAGTCATTAAGCGCCACGGAACCACCACGCAGGACGTAAAGCGTTTGGCAGCTGCTATCAAAGAGGTCAACCCTGATCAGGTAACGATTGAAGATGTTATCGGCGCTGGTGGTAAGCAGCAGGGCGGCGAGGATCCAAAACCACCGGGTAACGGCCTGCAGGTGAAGCGGAACGCTGATGGCTCCATTGATCTGGATGATCCGAACCAGACAAAGCTGGAGGATTACGAAGGCGAGGGTCAAAGCGGTGAGGGCGGTCCGACGATCCCTGATGATGATCTGCCGTTCTAAGTAATACTTACTCCCCGGCTCCGGCCGGGGAACTCTTAACCCGAGGTGAAACACATGCGGAAATACCCTCCAGACAATCCGGACCTCCCGGAATTGGACGGCAAAAGAACCAAAGAGGCAGTAGAAGCCGCGCTGGAGAAATACCGGATATTTATGACGACAGACCCCGAAGAGCGAGAGGCCAGCACTACATCGTCAATATCAGACACTCCGCGGGGTAACACAGGCACCACCAGTGATCAGACCGGGGATATCGCGGCCTATAACATTGACATAAAGAAGCAGCGGCAGGATTACTGCAGGAAGGTTGACCGGGTAGTGAACCGGCTACACCCCATGGAAAAGCTGCTCATTGAAGAAAGATACATGAAGAGCCCTTATGTGTTCGATTATCAGGTCTATACCTTCTGCTTCAAACCGCCTATCAGCCCCGGTAAATACAAGAAGTTAAGACGAAATGCTATATATCAGATTGCGTTAGCTCTGGATGTTGCGGTGGAAAAGGTACACAGGCCCAGAAATGACGAAACATGACCATGCCGTACATCATAGGCTAATAGTGGGTGATGAGAATGAAGAAGAAAAAAGAAAAAACTAAACCAGTATTTGATATAGTCTTTGTAAAAGTTGAGGGAGATCCGATCCAAGCGATCAGTGATGCATTGGAACCGAATATCCGTTCTGTCTTGGCAAAGCATGGAGCTTATCTTACAATGCCTTTATGTGATATATTACGAAACCATGCGAAGGTGTGACGTGTAATGCAGAACGCGAAGAGTAGTTCAAATCGAAATCGGAAGAAGAACAAGAGGAGGACGCGGGCGTATGTCCGCGTCTCTACGCTTAAAGAGTCCCAAAAAGATAGCCCTGAACATCAAGAAGCTCTGATCCGTGAAGAGGTAGCAAAGGAAGGAAACACTGTTGATCACGTATACTTGGACCGGGATACCGCTACAACGATTATGGGGCGGGACGATGTAAAGCGGATGATTCAAGACGCAAAGCATGGAGAATTTGATGAGATTTGGTTTGCTTCGCTTTCAAGGTTCAGCCGCGACACACTTGATGCTCTGTCACTAAAGCGAATACTGGTAAATGCCTTAGGTATCCGAGTTGTGTCAATTGAAGACATGTATGATTCGGGAAAAGAAGATAATGAGATGATCTTTGGTATTATTTCATCGGTCAATCAGAAGCAGTCTGAAAATATTAGTGTATCCTCAAAACGCGGCATACGGCAATCTGCTTTAAAAGGGAATTTTACTGGAAGTATTGCTCCATTCGGCTACAAGAAGATTAAAATAGATAACCGAAAAACATTAGAGATCATTCCTGAACATGCCGAGATTGTTGAACGTATTTTTAATATGTACATCAGGGAAGGCATGGGCGAGAAGACCATTGTAAATACATTAAACGAAGAGATGGTACCCAGTTCTACAGGAAAGTTATGGGGCGTATCCAGCATTCAACGTATCTTGCAAAATGAAAATTACACTGGGTATGTGGTTAGTGGTAAATATGAATCTCAGCAATTCTATGACGATATTGAAGATTTACAAAACCGTTCAAAAAGACTTGTCGCACGCGATCCGGATCAATATGACAGAAGTGAGAGCCCAGTCCACCCTTTTATTATAAGTGAGGCTGATTTTAAGGCTGCTCAGGAACTGCGTTTGCTTAGAGGCGGCGGCAAACGCGGAGGGAGAAGGGCTTATCAAAACGCATTTGCGAAAATTGTATTCTGCAAGGAATGCGGATGTGCTATGGTAACTATGAAGGGTAAAAGCCGTGACGGAGGTAAGGAGTACCGATACCTAATGTGTAGCAAGAGACGCCGCCAGGGTGAACAAGGATGTAACAACGGCAAGTGGATGCCTTATTTTGAATTGAGGGATCAAATCATCGAGAAGACAATTTCCCGTATTCATGAACTAATTAACATGAAAGATGTTCAGAGGCAGTTGGGTGATTCAGCTGGATTCGATGATGTGGACCACAGTAAGCAACTGAAAAAACTGGAAAAACAAATATCTGACAGTCGAAAATTATTATTCGAGATACGCCGGCAGCACATGCTAGAAGGTATCAGTTCTGAGCAATATGAATTCGAAAAAGAAATGTATGAAAAGGAAATTGAAGAAGCGGAAGTAAGGCTGCGATCAGTTAATAAAAAAGCGGACGAGCATAAGGATTGGGAAACCCTGAAACGGGGGCTTCTGGAAGCTCTTTATTCACTTGAAAACAAGAATAATTACGACGATGCCGTGGGCACAAGAAATATGCTTATACGGTTAATTGATAAAATTGTAATAGATAAAGCAGGACGCATAGAGTTGCATACGGTGCTTGGTTGAAATATGCGTGCTTGAAAATACGTTACAAACGTTATGCAAAAGTTAAACGTAAAAGGCCGTTCGCAAGCGGTTGTCGAGCTGATTAAGCTTGGGGAGCTGAAAATATAGCTGCCGTGCTTCAGGGATGACGCGTTTAAGCCTCCTTTTATCCTGCGGGATGAGGGGAGGTTTTTTGTTTGCCGCGATAGCGGCGGGTGTAATATCTGTTCGGCGCTGGCAGCAAGAAATGCGTTGTAGTTGAGAATGATTATCGTTAGAATAGGTGTGAGTGAAGAGGCAAGCCTGCTTTTGAATGCATAAAGATTTATGGAAGGTGAAGCGATGCACGTAGAAGAGCATGTGAAGCTTTGGAATCAGGCCTCAATTAAGATATGGGATGTACGGCACAGGGTGCTGCGTACCGGCGAAGAAGTACATGCCTACACCTTACCAGCCAGCGGTTTTTTATATACGATACAGGGCGGTGCGAAGGTTGCATTGGATGACACCGTGTACGCCGTTGAGAAGATGCAAGTCTTGCATGGAGGCAAGGGGGTATGCCTGGATATCAGCCTTACGGATGATTACTTTGAATATTATTTAATTTTCTACCGGGCGAACTTGCCTTTGTCCAGCAGCCGTGAGCTTCAGGCACTATTGAAGAGACATTTACCATTTCATATTCAATATGCTTTTGTCCCGAGCCATCCTGTCTTCCTATACGACAAAGTCCAGAAAATAGACCAATATTGGGGGCGGACGGATGCGCTCGCGAAATTTCAGGTTAAGACGCTATTCTATCAGTTTATTAACGAATTGATGAGACAGCTGAACATACAGGTTATTACAACTGCCAAGCCTAATCTGGTTGCTCAAGCGGTTCGTTATCTCCATGAAAATTATGCTCTGCCGGTAATGATTGATCCGCTCGCTGAACTTCTGGACTGCAGTGCGGGACATCTGTCAAGAAGCTTCAAGAAAGAGACAGGAAGCAGTCTGATCGCATATGTTACCGGAATTAGATTGAACCAGGCAAAGAAGCTGTTGTTACATACAGAGCTTTCCCTGCAGGAAATTGCAGAGGGTGTAGGCATCCCGGATGCCCTTTATTTTAATCGCTTATTCAAAAAGCATGTAGGTGTGTCGCCAGGCCGTTTCAGACAGGACCGCATCAGCCTGCCAACAGGTCAGGATAATACTACCGGAAAGTCAGAATTGTTCATTGTCAGGCAAAAGCTCCGCGGTTATATTCATATTCATGATGATAATCATTATCAATATAGAAGAAAAGGGGAGCCACGCACACCTATGAAATCAAGACAATCGGTCACGACGCTTCTGTTGCTTAGCCTTACACTATTATTGTCTGCCTGCTCCTCCGCTCAGAATCCTTCAACAGCAAACGGGAATGGACAGAACAACAGCACTGTGCAGCCAACAGCTGTTGTACAACCAACCGAACAGCCGGCAGTTCAGGAGCGGTTAATTCAGCATGCATGGGGAGAAACCGTCATTAAAGGTGAGCCCAAGCACATAATCTCGTTGTTCCCGGCCGCTACTGACTATTTGCTTGCACTCGGCGTAGTACCGCAGGCGGCATCGAGCAATGAAGAAGGCAGCGATCAGTTTCCTACCTACCTGGCCGATCGTTTGGAGGGAAAAGAAAATCTGGGCTGGCAGGTGGATCCGAATTTTGAAAGTATCCTGGCGGCGGAGCCGGATCTCATTATTGGCCAGGACTTCATGGGGGATTCCTTCGAGAGTCTCAGTAAAATTGCGCCTACCTTGTTTGCAGAAAAAATCAAGGATGAGCAAGGCATTATTCGTATGAAAACGAGCCTGCTTAACATGGGTGAAATGTTAGGGAAGACGGAGCAGGCCAAGCAGGTTATTGAAGAATACGAGAAGCATGCTGCAGAGGCCCGTGAGAAAATCAAGCAAGCGATCGGCAATGAGACGGTGATGTTTCTACGTTTATCTGATAAAGAAGTCCGGTACTACAGTAAACGCAACTATGAGGTTCTTTATGATGACCTGGCGCTTCAACCTCCCGCTTCTATACCTGACCCGTCTGAATCTATGCAGATTATCTCTCTGGAGTCGTTGCCGTCCATTAATCCTGACCATATTTTCCTCCTGTCATCAAATCCTGCAGAAACAAGTGAGATGCAGAAGACTGCGGTATGGAAAGGCCTGAATGCCGTTAAGAACAACAATGTGTACATTGTTGACTACGGGTTGTGGTTCCAAGGCCCGGGCGGCCCAATCGGACAAAGTAAAATTATTGATGAAGCGGTGCATTGGCTCACCCAATAAGGGGAATGTGGCGGAGGGATCAACCGAAATGGAAGTATCTGCAATAGAGCAGCTTATTCGTGCAAGAAGAACTATTCGGCAGTTTAACGAAAAAACGCTATCGAAAGAGACGATTATAGATTTGCTGGAAGCAGCCGTGTGGGCGCCAGTGCATTCACGCAAGGAGCCGTGGCGATTCATTTTATTCCAGGATGCGGGAAGGAAGCAATTTGCCGATGCGGTGCTGCATACGTTCTCTAGGGATGAGCTGGAGCGCTGGGAAGAGAAGCTGCGGAGCGATTACTGCGAGCGTATTCAGGCCCATCTGCTCGTTGTTATCGAGGCAGATCCTAGACAAAGGGTATGGGAAGATGCTGTGGGGGCAGGCTCAGCTCTTATTCAGAACCTGCAGCTGCTCGCATGGGAGAAGAAAATTGGCGTAGTGTGGAAGACGAATGAATATAATTTCGATCCCGATTTCTGCAGAATGACAGGCGTGAAGCCGGGCGAGAGAATCATCGGTACACTTCATCTTGGCTACTTCGATCAGGATAAAATTCCTAAGCCCCGTCTTCGCACACCTGTACGTGAACTACTGACCTGTATTTCTTCGGCCGCCGTGGAAGAGGAGCAACAGCAGTAGCTATGTGTTCAGGATATAACTCTGGTGCAGCTGATCAAACTCGGGGAGCTGTAAATATAGCTGCCGTGCTTCAGAGGTGACGTGTGTAAGCCTTCCTTTATCCTGCGGGATGAGGGGAGGTTTTTTGCTGCCGGGATTGTGATTCCTGTCACAAGCTAATTTACGTAAAGTGATAAATTAAAGTCACTAATGTAATTCAGGAGGGTCCGTTATGGCCAGATACGAGCAGCAAAGACATTTTCTTAAATCTAATTTTCATGAATTCAAGCATATCAGGACAGACAAGATCAAAGGAGTGCCCCAACCGCCTATTGTTAAGCCCTTTGATCCGGAATCGCTCATTATTGATTTGCCAAAAGCCGGCAGGGAAGTTGTGTGTAAGGACAATATTTTTGATTGTATAGACCAGAGAAGAAGTACGCGATTTTATTCTGCGGAAACGCTCAGCTTAGGCGAGCTGTCCTATTTATTATGGGCTACCCAGGGGATTACGGGGATGAACAGCAATGGGCTTACCTTGCGGACAGTACCCTGCAGCGGAGCGACGCATACTTTTGAAACCTATTTAATGATTATGCGGGTAGAAGGGGTTCAGCAGGGGATTTACAGATATCTTCCCTTAGAGCATAAGCTCTTGTTTATGTGTGAATTGGAACAGATGGAGCAGAAGGTTGACGCGATTACTCTGGATCAGCCGTTTGTCCCTAATTTTGCGAAGAAGGCTGCTGTGCTGTTTGCATGGAGTACTACACCGTACCGCTCCGAATGGAAGTATGACATCTCAGCCCACAAAAAAATCCTCATCGATGTTGGACATGTATGCCAGAACCTGTATCTATCCAGTGAGTCCATCGGTGCCGGTGCCTGCGCTATTGGAATCTACGATCAAAAGCTGATTGATGAGATTCTGGGCTTGGACGGCGAGGAAGAGTTCGTAATCTATCTTGGTGCAGTCGGGAAGAAGCGGGAATAGCGGATTGTAGTTTTTTTGTTGCGGCTAGTGCTAAGGTGTGATTAAAATACAAGATAGAGAATATGGCAAGGAGGAGAAGCATGAAAGATCCGAAAATGCTGCAAAAGAAAGAGCGGTTACTAGAGCTGGTAACGGGGTTCTGCCAGCAGTATCTGGACGAAGATTATGAGCAGCTATCGTGTAAAATGGTCGAAAAGCTTGGACGCAAGCGAACGGTTCCCTTTATGAGCGGCAAGCTGGAAATCTGGGCGGCAGGTATCGTTCACGCCGTTGGTACAGTCAACTTTTTATTTGATAATAGCTTTGAGCCTTGCGTATCCGTACATGATATATGTGATTATTTCGGTACTGCACAAAGCTCAACCTCACAAAAATCTAAATTAATACGTGACATGTTTAAAATGAGTCATTTTGGAGGCGAGTTTGCCACACAGGTGTCTCAACAAAACAATCCTTTTAACAATCTGGTCTCCATAAATGGATATATTGTATCTGCTGATTTTTTGGAAGATAAATAAGGATTGTATACCGGTGCTTAAGCCTTTCTTCATCCTCCGGGATGATGGAAGGTTTTTTGTTGCAGCTAATTAAGCTTCAGCCAACAAAAAAACTTCCTCACTCGGCGGGAATATCTGCTTAACCGGTCCGTCACGCCCTTTCGGTCACGCCGGGTTAGTCCGGTAAGCTGTTACACATTCAGTGTAGAGTATGAAATGCGTTCCATAGCAAGCTTTTTACAATCAAAAATTTCAGGAGGAGGTATGGTAAAATAAAAACATTAAATGCCTAACTTCAGGAGGAAGCTGCGCTGATGGCCAATATCAAGGAAATTGCCCGCATCGCCGGTGTTTCCGTCACGACTGTGTCGCGGGTGCTGAATAATCATCCTTATGTAAGTGAACCGAAGAGAGCCGCCGTGCTCCAGACAATAGAGCAGCTAAACTATACACGCAATATGAATGCCGTGCATCTGAGTACCGGGCGGACGGGGACAGTTGCGGTGATTCTGCCGTATATCAATTTATATTATTTCGCCATCGTGATGGACGGACTGGCCCATGAGGCGCTGCTCGCCCAATACCGGCTGATCCTCTGCCAGAGCAACTATGACCCTGATGAGGAGCTGAAGGTGCTGGAGATGCTGCGCAACAAGGAGATTGACGGCGTGGTCGTTGTCTCTACGGCGCTGCTGCCGGAGGTCATCGAGGAGTATATGGAGTACGGTCCGGTTGTCACCTGCCAGGATAACGGGGAGCGGCGTTTTTCATCCGTTTATATGGAGCACTATGCGGCTTTTTGGCATGGTCTGGAGTATCTGCAAGGTAAGGGCTACCGCAAAATAGGCTACTGCGAGGGCAGGCAGAACGGCAGTAGTGCCTCCATCAGGCAGACGGCCTTTCATGCCTTTCATGCTGAACACGGGCTGCCCTTCCGGCAGGAATGGATGGTATTTGACTGTTTTAAGGAGGAGGACGGGGTGGCGGTTGCCCGCTCGCTGCTTGAGATGGAGGAGCGGCCGGAGGTATTCATTGTAACCGGAGACCATGTCGCCGCCGGCCTGATTATCGAGGCGCGCAAGCACGGGCTGCGTATCCCGGAGGACATCGCCGTCATGGGCTTCGACAATCAGCCGATCGGCCGGCTGCTCGACATTACAACCATCGACAACCACCTCTATGACATGGGCGCTGCTGCCTTCCGCATCATCCACGAGCAGATCCGCACAGGTAACCGGCAGCCTGTATACCGTAAGCTTGATTACCGGATTATTGAGCGGGGGACGGTGTAGGAAGCCGGTGCCGCGTAATATACGCAACATACTCCGCCGCACTCTGCTCAATCTCATCATCACTGGCCTGAAATGAGGCTCCGAAGACAGCGAAATACGGTAATGCGATTGCGCCGACATGAATGGCACTGGCCCTAAAGGGAGTAATCACTTCATCCACTGTAAAAGAAACGGAGCCTGCCGGGAGGTAGTTTTCTTTTTTATCACCAATGGATACTGCTATTCCCAGCTTCTTGCCGCGCAGCCTGGTACCGTTAGAGCCGTACGCCCAGCCGTGGGTAAACACGTCATCCAGCCATTTTTTCAGCAGGGGCGGGTAGCTGTACCAATATAACGGAAACTGAAAAATAATAAGGTCATGGGCTTCAAGCAGCCCCTGCTCCTTTGCAACGTCAATCTCCCAATTGTGATATTCCTCGTACAGCTCATGAACCGTAATTTCAGCGGGATGCTCAAGCAGCGCCTGTCTCCATCTTTTATTAACCCTTGAATGCTCAAGATCTGGGTGTGCCAGTATTACAAGTGTGCTCATATATTCCCCTTTCCTTTATCACCTGTGTGGTTTGCTGCAGCTGCCTCTATTATTTTTCAAATTGAAAAAAATGTAAATACACACAATAAAGTAACCTGGTTACCTCAAAGTGTGCATTGGAGACGGCAGGGATGTATGCGATGATAGAGACAGGCAGCTTAGAGCAACATTATATTTTTCTGAGGGCGGGGTAGTTCTGTTGAAGCAATATCAGTTAGGTATCGAAGCAACGCTTGAGATCCTCGGCGGGAAGTGGAAGGCACTGATTGTATGCCTGTTAATTCCCGGTGCAAAAAGGACAAGTGAATTACAGCGCAGCATCCCCGGCATCTCGCAAAAGGTGCTGATCCAGCAGCTGCGTGAGCTTGAACGGGACGGAATCATCGGCAGATACGTACATCAGCAAATGCCTCCCAAGGTGGAGTACTATATAACCGAATACGGGATCACAGCAAACCGCATAATCGACCTCATGTGCTCCTGGGGCAGAGATAACATCGAGCGGAGGCGGCAGCAGGGGGAAGAGGTGGAGTTACTGGAGAATGAGTCCTGAAAGATTTGCTTCACGAGCCTGATGCGGCAAGGGGGCAGATCGTTCGGGCTTTTTAGGCAGGCAGGCAGGCAGGCAGGCAGGCAGGCAGGCAGGCAGGCAGGCAGGCAGGCAGGCAGGTTCCCCCTTCTCCGGTGAATTTAGTTGGAAAAACGTACACTAATTGAGCTGTTTTTGCCTGAAATAGGTGATTAGGTGGAAAAAGGTTACTTAATTCCGGTGAAAACACTGGTTAGGCCCCCATGTGAGGTATTAGTGTACTAAAATCCACTTAACTGCCGCAGTGGCCCTGTTCGCAAGGTATTAGTGTACTAAAATCCACCTAAGTACCGCTGGAGCTCTGTTCGCAGGGAATTAGTGTACTAAAATCCACTTAACTGCCGCAGCGGCCCTGTTCGCATCCCGCCCTAGCTGAGCGCGTCCAACGCGCCAATCAATAATTCCCCCGGGATTTTTCCACTAATAATTGGGATATTTACCGCAGGGAAAAGATGCTATATTCTTTTGGGTAAGCGTTTACAATAAACGTTTACATTGGAGTGTTTACATACAAAGTGGAGGTGACAGGTGTACCAGGCTCCGGGGGGATCTCAAGACAATGATCATTCATTCATAAGGAGGAATAACGTATTCATGCCTAAGAATAAATCATTGCTGCCACAAGCATTGCCTGCATTTTCGCCATACACATCGTCCAAGCGCTCACAACGCGGTTTACCCAAGCTGTTATTAGTAACGCTGTCCACACTGCTGCTGCTAATGCTAGTAACACCTAATATTTCCGCGGCGGCATCTGCTGCGAAGAAGCCTAAGCCGACCGCAATGCAGACCTACGTGGATGCCATGCAGCCGGGCTGGAACCTCGGTAATACGCTCGATGCTACGGGAGCCGACGAAACCTCCTGGGGCAACCCCAAGGTTACCAAAGAGCTGATCAAGAAAATCGCTGACCAAGGCTACCGTAGCATCCGCATTCCTGTAACCTGGGACGTACACATCGGAGCGGCTCCGAGCTATACGATTGAGGCTGCTTATCTCGCCAGAGTCCGGCAGGTGGTGGACTGGGCGCTCGCTGAGAAGCTGTATGTCATGATCAATGTCCACCATGATTCATGGATGTGGGTCAGCGGGATGGAGCAGAAGCATGACGAGGTGCTGGCCCGCTATAACGCCGTCTGGAAGCAGGTGGCTGCGACCTTCAAGAACTATCCGAACAAGCTGATGTTCGAGAGCATTAACGAGCCGCGGTTTACCGACGGCGGAACGACGGATGAAGCTAAGGCCACAGCCATGCTGAACGAGCTGAATAAGTCCTTCCACAGCATCGTCCGAAGCTCAGGCGGTAAAAATTCAGCCCGCCCGCTGGTCCTGCCATCGCTGGAATCCTCTCCGACCCAGGAGCGGATGGATGTGCTGTACCAGACGATCACCGGGCTGAAGGACCCTAATCTGATTGCTACTGTGCATTACTACGGCTTCTGGCCGTTCAGCGTCAATATTGCTGGCTACACCAAATTTGACGCCGATACGCAAAATGACATCATCCAGACCTTTGACAAGGTACATGCTACCTTTACCGCCAAAGGCATTCCGGTCATTCTCGGGGAATACGGACTGCTTGGCTTTGACCAGAGCACGGCTGCGATTGAGCAGGGTGAGAAGCTGAAGTTTTTTGAATTCCTCGGCTATTATCTGAAAGAAAAGCGGATTACGTCCATGCTCTGGGACAACGGGCAGCATTTCGGCCGTACGACCTACAAGTGGTCTGATCCGCAGCTGTTTACGATGATTAAGACCAGCTGGACTACACGGTCTGCTACTGCTGAAAGTGATCTCATCTATCTTGAAAAGGATGCTGCGGTCAAGGATACAACCGTCCTGCTTAACCTAAATGGCAACAAGCTGAAATTGCTGAGCGTAGCCGGCAGCAAGCTTAAGCAAGGCAGTGATTATACCCTCAGCGGCAACAAGCTGACGATCAAGGCGGCGAAGCTGAAGAGCCTTACCAAGTCGGGCAAGCTGGGCGTGAATGCTACCCTCACAGCGAAGTTCAACAAAGGTGCAGCCTGGACCTTTAAGCTCACCGTTTATGCCAAGCCTAAGCTAAGCAACGCCATTGGAACGACAACATCCTTCAAAATCCCGGCCGCGTTTAACGGTGACAGCCTTGCAACCATGGAAGCCGTGTATGCTGCAGGCGGCAACGCCGGGCCGCAGAACTGGACCCCTTACAAGGAGTTTGCTTACACGTTCAGCCCTTCCTACAGCACAGGAGAGATCAGCCTGACGGAGAATTTCTTCAAGGAAGTCAATGACGGTGAAGTGATTCTGAAATTCCATTTCTGGAGCGGCCAGATTATCAGCTACAAGCTTACGAAGAGCGGAACTGCGGTTAGCGGTGAAGCGATCTAGCGTAGCATTAAGAAGAAGCCTTCCTTACCTTAGCCGGGTAAGCGGAGGCTTTTTCGGCTGCTGCACAGGTGGTTTACATGGATAGTATTTAAATTTATAAATATACAAAATGAGACAATGGGTGTAAAATTGCATTACTTACGCTTATGGGGAAGCATAGAGGCTTTTCTATGCCCTTATGTGAAAATATGCGCAAGCAAATATAATAGAGAGATTTGGAGGCAGGAAGATTGATGAAAAGAAAGAACTGGAAACACCTTATGATGCTGTTTACGCTAACCGCTGCAGTGGGAATGGTTGCGGCGGGCTGCGGCAATAACAATACAGCAAGCGGCAGCAATGCCGGGAATCCGGCTAATTCGGGCGGAGCTGCAGGGGCGGAAGCGGTAACCGTGACACTGGGTCTGCTGCCTTCGATCGATGCTATTCCCTTCATTATTGCGCATGAGCAGGGCTTCGATAAAGAGCATAACGTTAACCTGGATATCCAGACCTTCAAAAGCGCCAAGGACCGCGATGTGGCGTTCCAGGCCGGCAAGGTGGACGGCATCAGCGCCGATCTGGTAGCGATCTCGATCTACAACGAAGCAGGACTCGATGTGAAGATTACCAGCACCACAACCGGTGAATTCGACCTGCTGACCGGCAATGATGACATTCAGGATGTGAAGGACCTGAAGGGCAAAACTGTGATTTTGTCCAAGAATACCTCGACTCAATATACAGTAGCAATGATGCTGAAGCAGGCGGGACTGACAGAAGCTGATGTTACAGTGAGCGAAGTACCGCAGATCCCGACCCGGCTTGAACTGCTGAAGAACCAGAAGGCGGATGCGGCTGTGCTGCCTGAGCCGTTTGTGACTATGGGGCAAACCTCCGGGCTGCGCGTGCTGAGCTCTACCCACACTGCCGGCGTGAACCCGTTCGTGTTCGCTTTTCCGCAAACTGTAATTGATGCCAAACCGCAAGCCATCCGCGACATGTATGCCGCTTATGATGCTGCTGTAGATTATATGAAATCTCATGACCAATCGGAATATATCGATCTTATTATCAAGGAAGTGGGCTACCCCGAGACATTAAAGGACCAGATTACAGTGCCTGCTTACGAGCCGGCTGTTCAAGTGGACGTGAAGGAAGTAGAGGCGGCTTTTGCCTGGGCACGGGAAACCGGGCTGCTTACCAAAGACATTACACCTGAAGATGTGATCTCCGATGTCCAGTTTGGGAAATAGCGGACTCTGCATCCGGGACCTGCAGGTTGAGTATAAGGGCGGCCAGGTAGCGCTGGGAGAGGTTAATCTGACGCTGCCCGAGCATGGTATTTATACGATAATCGGGCCTTCCGGCAGCGGCAAATCTACGCTGCTGCGGGCGGTTGCCGGCCTGCTGCCGGGTTGTCGCGGTGAGCTGCTGTACAACGGCAGATCTGTGCATGACAAGGAGACGCTGGTCGGGCTTGTACCGCAGAACTACGGCCTGCTGCCGTGGAAGACGGTCCGGGACAACATCCGGATTGCCATGAAGATTACCGGTACCGCAGCTGTGGACAAGAGTGAACGGGATGCCCGGATCACAAGCTGGCTTGGGGCGATGGGAATTGCCGGTCTGGCGGACCGCTATCCGCTCTCGCTGAGCGGCGGGCAGCAGCAGCGGGTGGCGATCGCGCGGGCCTTTGCGATTTTACCGAAAATCATGCTGCTGGATGAGCCGTTCTCTGCGCTGGATGCCGTAACGCGCGAGGCACTGCAGCAGATTTTTCTGAATAACTGGCTGGCACATCCGGCAACGGCGCTGTTTGTCACCCACGATGTGGATGAGGCGATCCTGCTGGGACAGAAGATTATCATTCTGCCGGCAGGTACGGGTAAACGGACAGAGCTTGAAGTGCTTGATAATGCCGCAGTGTTCGGGATGAAGCATGAGGCGAAACGGGACAGCAATGAGTTTTTTGAGCAGACGAAAGTGATTAGAAAGGTAATGCAGGCAAAATGGTGATGAACAAGCGGATTAACCACGTGCTGCGGCTGTTGTTTGTTTTTGCAGGTATGAATCTGGTCTGGTATGTCGTCTACCTGCTGATGAACCATCCGATTCTGCCGTCTCCCGGCTCCGTTTATAAAGCAATGCTTCAGCTGGAAGGTCATGAGGTATTGCTGAATGTCGGATACAGCCTGCTGCGGATTTTGGAAGGTGTGCTGCTGGCGCTTCTGATCGGCCTGATGATTGGATTGTTAATGGGGCGCTCGCCGCTCTGGAACAAACTGCTCGATCCGGTCGTCTATCTGACCTATCCGATTCCGAAGATCGCCCTGCTGCCGGTGGTGATGCTGTTCTTCGGGCTTGGGGAAACGTCCAAAGTGCTGATGATTATGCTGATTCTGCTGTTCCAGATCATCATCTCTGTGCGTGACGGGATCAAGGCAATTCCCGAGACTACATATGATGTGCTGACCAGCATCGGAGCAAGCTCCATGCAGAAATTCTGGAATGTCACGCTGCCCGGTGCGCTGTCGGTCATCCTCAGCACGATCCGGGTATCGCTCGGCACCGCCATTTCCGTGCTGTTCTTCACCGAAATCTACGGCACGGAGCACGGCATGGGCTTCTTCATTATGGATGCCTGGCTGCGGCTCGATTATCCGGAGATGTACGCCGGCATCATGCTGTTCAGCTTAGTGGGCTTTGTGCTGTTCCTGCTGGTGGACCTGCTGGATTACTGGTTCATGAAGTGGCGGCGGTAAAAGTAAATGTAAAGTGTGAAGTGAGACGGCCCGGTGAGGGCCGTCTTTTTGTGTTGGGCAGCAGGGGGAGTAGCGGGATGGGCGATAGGAGGGGGAAAAGTGCCTTTAATTTTGGGTGAGAGTGGCGGAATGGGCGAAAGGAAAGGCAACAGTGCCTCTGATTCCGCCTGGAGTGGCGGAATGGACGAAATGAGAGGGAAAAATCCCTCTGATACCGCCGGGAGTGGCGGAATGTACGAAATGAAAGGGAAAAATCCCTCTGATACCGCCTGGAGTGGCGGAATGGACGAAATGAGAGGGAAAAATCCCTCTGATACCGCCTGGAGTGGCGGAATGGACGAAATGAGAGGGAAAAATCCCTTTGATTCCGCCGGGAATGGCGGAATGGACGAAAGGAAAGGGAAAAATCCCTCTGATTCCGCCGGGAGTAGCGGAATGGACGAAAGGAAAGGGAAAAATCCCTCTGATACCGCCTGGAATGGCGCTTCTCCTCCACACTACGAGCCTCACTAAATGCTGTCTAACGAGTAACATTATAACAGTCTTATAGTTACTTTACTTATTATTACTTTACTTATTATTACTTTACTTATTACTTGTTACATGCTACTTGTTGCTATTGGCTATGTTGGTCACTATTGTTATAGAGTCACTGCGACGTTCATTCCGGGCATAATAGAACAATATATAATGTGTGTTTAAGGGCAATATACCGTGCTGATGCAAGGCCGGCTTAGCTCCCTCGGTTGTTGGGGGGGCCGCAGTCCGGCCCGCAGTTCTCTGCCTTCCGGCAGTCCTGTTCGACCCGAGGTTCTCTGCCCTGTCCAGCAGCCTTGCTCGCCCGTTTCGCAGACAGCTTGCCGGTCCCTGACCACAGGCCGTCACGCACCCGTCAACTTCTGCCGTTCCAAACTGCAGAATCCAAACTGTTCAGAAGATAACGCTTCCAAGTATGATTGACACATAACCAGCTGAGTTGCTTGACCCGATACTAGTATCACAAATGAGGGATGTAAGGTGAGAGAATATACAATCGTTAATATTTTATATACCCGCAAGGTTCCGGTGAAAATGAATGAGCTGACGGCTGAGCTGGGCTTGTCCGAGCGGACGGTCCGCGATGTGCTGCGCAGCCTGGATAAGACGGCTGAGCGTCATGGCTTCGGGATCCGTATGATCCGCGGCCAGGGCTACCTGCTTGAGATCCGCGATGAGCAGCAATTCTACCTTTACCGCGAAAAAGCAATGCTGCAGAGCAATGAGGTTGATCTCGACAACAAGCAGTCGCGCCAGCAGTACCTGCTGTTCTATCTCCTGCAGAGCGACAGCCATCAGTCCATGGACCGTATGGCGGAGGAGATGGGCGTCAGCCGGTCCACCATCATCTCCGATCTGAAGGAGGTCGAGCAGCGGCTGGCTGCGTTCCGTCTGAAGCTGGCCCGCCGCGCACATTACGGCATGCGGATTGAAGGCGATGAGAAGGATTTCCGCAAAGCCTTCTCCTATTTCATTCTTCAGCCGGGGCATACGCTGCAGCATACAGAAGACTTTAGGACTTATGAGCGCGAGTTCGATATAGCGCGCCTTAAAGCCTATCTGCTGCAAATCCTAAAGGAGCGGGAACTGAAGATTTCCGATGTGTTCCTGGACAATATCGTCACTCACTTGTTCATTCTGCTGTACCGCGTGTCCAAACATAATTTTATCGTTGCCGGACAAGCAGTCCAATCGAATCCGGAGCCGCTGTACCGTGAACTCGCTGATGCCATTGCCGGGTGGATCAGAACCCATTACCAAATCACGCTGCCTGCGGATGAAGTTGATTATCTGGCGCTGCATATTTCCGGCAAGACGATCATGGAACGGATGTCCGAGGAGACCAAATCGCATCTGCGTGAAGGGATCAGCGGTATTCTGGAGCGGCTGGACCGTGAGTTCCTGACCGGCTTCAACCAGGATCATGACCTGCGGGAAGCGCTGCTCCTGCATATGTTCCCGCTGCTCAACCGGCTCTACTACAATCTGCAGCTGGGCAACCCGCTGGTGGAGGACGTCTACAGCCAATATGCCAACGTGTTCGTGATTTCCTTCCGCTTCGCGGAGATTATCGAGGAGCAGTACGGCTTCCGGATGTCGCGGGATGAAGCGGGTTATGTGGCGCTGCATTTTGCAGCCCATCTGGAGCGGATGCAGCAGCGTAATCTGGAGAAATTCAAGCGGATTGCCGTTATCTGCTCAACCGGAGCAGGAAGCGCGCAGCTGATCCGGCTGAAGCTGGAAGCTGTTTTTCCGAAGGCTTCGGTTATCACAGCTTCCATAACAGAGGTGGAGGAGATCAGCAGCAAGCCGGTGGACCTGATCCTGTCGACGGTGCCGCTGGCTACCGAGATTAAGGAAAAGCCGGTTATCCATATCAAGCAGCTGCTTGACGACCAGGAGATTCAGCGGATCAAGGAAATTCTGTCGCTGCAGATCAACCGGACGAAGCCGTCCTACAAGCTGATGGATTTCAAGGAGCTGTTCCGCAGCGAGCTTTTCCATCTGGCCGGTCCTGACGACTATACAGATCTGCTGAAGCTGCGCTGCCGGGAAATGGTTGAGCATCATTATGCGGCAGAAGATTTTCCTGAGCAGGTATTGTTCCGTGAACAGAAATTTACGACCATTTATAAAAATGGTGTAGCAGGACCCCATCCGATGCGGATGAGTGCGATCCGTGACTGCATCAGTGTAACGGTACTTAAGAAACCGCTGGTTTACGAGGGCAAGCCGGTCCAGCTGATTTTTCTGATCAACCTGGGTCCTGGCCAATTATTCCTCCATAAGGAGATCAGCAAGCTGCTGCTTGTCCTGATGGAGAAGGAAGACAGCCGCAGCCGGCTGCTGTCCGTGAACAGCTACGAGCAATTTATACATGAGATAGAGAACCTACTATAGATAACAGGAGTGGAGAGAAACCATGGATTACGAACAAACGATTATGCAGATTATCGCCAGCAGCGGGGAAGCCCGCAGTCTTAGCCTGAAAGCCGTCCGTACCGCACGTGCAGGCAACCTGGAGGAAGCAGGAACACTGATCAAAAGTGCCAAAGAAAGCCTGACCAAAGCGCATAAAGTACAAACCGGACTGATCCAGGCCGAAGGCCGCGGCGAGAAAACCGAAATCACGCTGCTGATGATTCACGCGCAGGATCATTTGATGAATGCCTTAACCGTCAGAGAGCTGGCTGTTGAACTGATTGAAGAAGTGAAGGAGCGCAAGGCGCTGGAACAACAATTGAAAGGATTGGTGAACTAAGATGAAAAAAATTCTGCTCGCCTGTGCAGGCGGCTTCTCAACAAGTATGCTGGTTGAACGGATGAAGGAGTCCGCCCGCAGCAAAGGGATTGAAGTCATGATCGATGCGGTGGCTGAGAGTGATATTGCGGACCAGACGCCTTTTGACATTATTATGCTCGGACCGCAAATGGGCCATGCCGAAGGCGATCTGGCTGCGGAATATCCTGATATTCCCGTAACGACCATTGATATGATGGACTACGGTATGATGAACGGCGACAAAGTACTGGATACCGCGATTGAACTGATGGAGAAGGGGGCGTAAGTCATGGCAGGCGCCGCAGAATGGAGATCCAAGATTCAGAAGGTCAGTACCAAGATTCAGAAAAACACGTATATCAGCGCGATTTCCAACGGCCTCATGGCTTTGATGCCTATCCTGATTCTGGGAGCGATCTTCTCCTTGATCAATGCGCTTAAGCTGGAGCCGTACCAGAACTTCCTGGAGAGCACCGGACTGAAGGACTACACTTCGATTCCGGCCACGGTAACGACAGACGTAATTGCGCTGTATGCCGTATTCTCGATTGCTTATAACTTTGCTACACAGCACAAGCAGCAGGGCTTCTCGGCGGGGATTCTGGCCCTGATGAGCTTCCTGCTCGTAACACCGAAGGGACTGCTTGACGACGGCGCTACCAAAGCGTTCGGCTATTCCTGGCTGGGAGCCAAGGGACTGTTCGTCGCTATTATTCTGGCGCTGGTTGTCGGCAAGATCTATACCTTTGTTCTGGAGAAAAAATTCTATATTAAAATGCCAAAGGGCGTTCCGCCTACCGTTGAGAAATCTTTTGCGGCGCTGACCCCGGGCTTTATCGTTGCAATTCTGATGCTGATCTTCAGCGCCATTTTTGCAGCTACCAAATACGGGAATATGCATGAATTTGTCTTCTCGATTATCCAGCTGCCGCTGACCAGTCTCGGCGGAACGTGGTGGGCCATGCTGATCTGTATCTTCGTAATCCACCTGCTGTGGTTCTTCGGGGTTCACGGTACACTCGTTGTCTACTCGGTCGTCGGTCCGATCTGGGTCGCCCTGGGTCTGGAGAATCTCGACGCTTACCAAAGAGGCGTAGAGGGTACGCATATTATCGGCTCACCGTTCTTCCCGGTGTATGTGCTGATTGGCGGAGCGGGCGCTACGCTTGGTCTGATTATCGCGATGCTGTTCGCCAAATCCACACGCTATAAGACACTCGGCAAGCTGGCGATTGTCCCAAGCTTAATCGGGGTTAACGAGCCGGTCATCTTCGGGATGCCGCTTGTATTGAACGTGCGGTTCATGATTCCGTTCATTGTAACGCCGCTTGTGAGCAGCGGTCTGGCGATACTTTTGACTACAATCGGTGTCCTGCCTGTACTGCACGGGATTCAGGTGCCGCTCGGCATTCCGGTGCTCGTCAACGGCTGGATGAACGGCGGCTGGCGCGTCAGCGCATTCCAGCTGGTCATGATTGGCGCAAGCTTCCTGATCTACTATCCGTTCTTCAAAAAAGCGGATGCCGAAGCGCTGGAGCAGGAGCAGCAGGCTGAAGCTGCAGCAGCAGGCAAGGAAAAAGGAGGCATCCCTAATGCCCAGCCCGTTTCCTAAAGAATTCCTGTGGGGCGGTGCAGTAGCGGCCAACCAGGTCGAAGGCGCTTATAATGAGGGCGGCAAAGGGCTGTCCACCTCCGATGTAGTGAAATACTGCCCGCCCGGAGAACGCAAAAGCCTGGAGCAGCTGCTGTCGATGAGCCGCGCTGCGCTGGATGAAGCCATCTCGGATGAGGGGGACGGTAATTATCCGAAACGCCGCGGAATCGACTTCTACCACCGGTACAAGGAGGATATCGCCTTGTTCGCGGAGATGGGCTTCAAGGTGTTCCGGCTGTCGATCTCCTGGCCGCGTATCTTCCCGACCGGGGAGGAGACGGAGCCGAATGAAGCGGGACTGTGCTTCTACGATGAGGTATTCGACGAGCTGCGCAAATACAATATGGAGCCGCTCGTCACCATCTCCCATTATGAGATGCCGGTGCATCTGGTTAACAAATATAACGGCTGGGCGTCCCGGGAGCTGGTGGAGCTGTTCCTCCGTTATGCAGACACTGTATTTAACCGCTACAAGGATAAGGTGAAATACTGGCTGACCTTTAACGAGATTAACTGTACGCTAAAAGCCCCGTTTCTTGGTGCGGGCATCATTATGGACGGCGTGGAGAATGAGAAGCAGGTGGCCTTCCAGGCGCTGCATCACCAGTTTGTTGCAAGCAGCCTGGCTGTGAAACGGGGCCGGGAGATTAACCCGGAGTTTAGAATCGGCTGCATGCTGGCCCGCAAGCTGCTCTATCCTTATTCCTGCCGTCCGGAGGATGTGCTGCAGGCGCAGGCTGAGAACCAGATGGCCCAATTCTGCTCCGATGTTCAGGTCAGAGGCTATTATCCTTCCTATATTCAGCGGCATCTGAAAAAGCATGGGGTGAGCATTGATATGCTGCCCGGCGACGAGGAGATCCTGCAGGAGAATCTCGTGGATTTCCTCTCCTTCAGCTATTACATGTCCTCGGCGGTAAGCACGGACAACTCGATTACCGCTACAACCGCAGGCAATCTGTCCTCAGGGCTGGCGAATCCGTATCTTCAGACCTCAGACTGGGGCTGGCAGATTGATCCGATCGGCCTGCGGGTGGTGCTGAAGGAAATGCATGACCGCTACCAGATCCCGCTGTTTGTGGTGGAGAACGGGCTTGGCGCAGCCGATGAGGTTGCCGAAGACGGAAGTATTCAGGATGACTACCGGATTGAGTATCTGGCCCAGCATATCTCACAGATGGCCGAAGCGATCGAAGACGGTGTGGAGCTGATGGGCTACACGAGCTGGGGCTGTATCGATCTGATCTCCGCCTCCACTTCAGAGATGCGCAAGCGGTACGGCTACATCTACGTCGACCAGGATGATGAAGGCGGCGGCACACTGGCCCGCCTGCGCAAGAAGAGCTTTTACTGGTACAAGCAGGTGATTGCCTCGAACGGGGCAGAGCTGCACAATTCATAACGTATACGGAGTGTCTTCGGGTTCAGAGCCTATAGACACTCTATTTTTTTTGAGGGGTATGGAGGGGCATCCTGTTCATTTTTAGCAGATACACAGGAACCGGGTCGGCTCATGGTTGCTCCTGAAATTTCCTGTCATAAATAAAATATGGAAAAGTTATGTATTTGTATTTATAATTTAGGAGAGGAGCGTTTTCTATCCGAATAGAAAGTAAGCGCTTGCTATATTGCTGGGTTCAGGCTAACAAAACTTAAGCTTATGCTTCCGAAGCCAGTTTTGTACGAAGAATACTCAGGAAGCTAATGCTAACAAAACTTTAGGAGGATGATATTTTGAGTAACAAAAGGAAACCCTTAATCAGGCAGACCGCCAAAGCGGCCCTGATTACTTCCGTAGCGGTTGCATTAATGCTGCCTGGCGGATTAGCCGCTGCAGCAGATTCCAGTTCCAGTGTTACTGTACAAGCAGTACCGGCAAACGCTGCCCAGGCAGGTGCTGAGACACCTGATCCGGCAGAGGCCAAGGTTACCCAGGAGCAGGCGGTGGCGAAGGTTAAGGCCTTATTCCCTGTGCTGAAGGATGCTACCGTCTCCTACACTCAGCTTGGCTCGGGCAACTCTTATCCGATGAATCCGGATCAGCTGACCTGGAATATCCAGTGGGAATTCCGCACCGGCAGCTCCACCTTCGGCTTCTCCAGTGAGGTTGATGCCATGACAGGCGATCTGATCTCTACATACCTGTATTCTCCGTTTACGGGGCAGGCGGACAATTTCTATCCCCCTAAGGTATCGCGGGCTGAGGCATTGGAGAAAGCAAAGAGCTTCATCTCTCAGGCAGCTCCAACACTGAAAAGCAGCGATCTGCAGCAGGACGAGAATATTATCATGAATGAATCGGCCCTTTTCGGACCGGTACAGTACTCTTTTTACTTTAATCTTCTGGTTAACGGGCTCCCGTCATCCAATGATTCCGTACGGGTTACAATAGACGGCGGCGGAAATGTGATGCAGTTCAATAAAACAACCTCCGGTCTGAAGTATCCGTCAGCAAAGCCTGCGGTTTCCAAGGAACAGGCGGAGAAGATATTTAAGGAGACCTTTGATGTCACGCTGTATTACACCCCTGTCTACAAAAAGGGCGAGGTGGACACCTGGGTGCTCGGATGGAGACCCCAGAATGAAGCGTTGTACCCGATTGATGCCCAGACCGGCAAACGGATTGACTATGAGGGCAGTGATGTAGGTGCTGTTCCGGTCGTTTATGAAGCCGTACCAGCCGGGAAAGAAATTTTCAAGCCGGTAACCGGCGGCAAAGAGCTTACCGTCGATGAAGCGGTCAAGCAGGTGAAGAAGGTAGCCGCTATTCCGGCGAACCGCAAGCTAATCGGGCAGACGCTCAGCGCCAATTACCAGAACGGCAAGCAAAAAGTATGGTCGCTGGTCTGGAGTGATACCTCTGAAGTCAACATGACAGGAATGCCCGGACGCACTTATGCAGAAGTGAACGCCACGACTGGTGAGGTTCTGCAGTTTCAGGTGGAGCAGTACTCCTTCCCGTTAGACACTACGCAGAAGGCTGAAGCTGTTCCCGCCGGAAGCAAGAAGCTGAGCCAGGCTGAAGCCAAGCAGCAGGCCCTGTCGCTGATAAACCGCGTGTATGATCAGGCCAGCAGCAACCTGAAGCTGGCTGAGCATGGAGGGACCTGGAGCGTTCTGCCGAATGATAAGGGGTACCGGTTTGAATTCCAGCGCTACTATGACAATATCCCGGTAAGCGAAAATGCAATTACAATCGCACTGGATCTCTATGGCAAACTGCAGTCTTATCAGAATTATAATTATGCAGTCTTAAGCAAAATTACCAAGCAGCCGGCACCGGTAGTCACTAAGGCTGAGGCATTGCAGAAATACTTGAGCCTGTATTCTTTGAAGCTGCAGTACAGCACAAGCGGAGGTTATTTCAGCACTGGCGGATATACCGATCCTACAGTAAGCCTGGTCTATTCTCCTGCACTTATTGATGTGTCCAAGCCGTATGACGTGCTGAATGCACAGACAGGCAAATGGTTCGCAATGTACGACTATAACCTGGGCGGACAGAGCGTTCCGGCTGACAGTGTGGTTGATATTAAAGGTCATGCCGCAGAAAAACAGCTGGCTGAATTGTTGAAATACGGGGTCATCGCACCGGATGCGGAGGGGAAATTGAGTCCGGATCAGGTGATCTCGGTAGGAGACTGGCTTAACTATATTGCCAAAGCCTCAACACCGTATTATACGCAATATACCGCAAGTGCGGACAACAATACAGTAGCCGGAGTCAGTCCTGACAGTTTATATTACGGTGCAGTGAACTATGCTGTCAGCCGCAGCTGGCTGGACAAGGACGCTGTGGTGAAGCCGGAGGACAGCCTTACCCGTGAGCAGCTTGCAGTGCTGCTGGCTTCTTTCCTGAAATACAGCAAGCTTGCCGCCTTCCTGGACAACGACGCAACGGTTACCAGCTTCAGCGACAGTACATCCATTAAGGATAAGGGTGCTGTAGCACTCGTTGTGCGGCTGGGGCTTCTCCAGGGCGACAACGGCAGATTCAATCCGCAGCAGCAGGTAACCAAAGCTCAGGCAGCAGCCGTTATTATGAAGCTGGTGGAGCTGCAGGGCAAGACGGATACGGCCATCGGCCAGCAATATATGTAAGGTAACCGGGGCACTTGTCCCGGCAACGGAATACAGGACCGGTACTTTCTTTCGGGAAAGCTGAAGGTCCTGTATTCCGGTCAAAAAAAACCGTTCTGAGCGCAGGAGAACCAACCAGCGCGTACAGAACGGTTTTTTGGCGTACGTGAATCCTGAATGCTCCGGTTTAACTGGCCTTACACCAGTTCCCGATTTTTGAGGATAGTGATGGTGTAATCCTTCGCGGTAACATGATCCTCTGCTTTAACGGTAAGCGTCAGCAGAGTGCTGTCTTCCTGCAGGAAGACGGTTCTTGGCCGTGTATCATCAATCAGGATGCCGCCGCAGTAGAGCAGGGCGTTCTTATGCGACAATCCGGCAGTAAGTGCTACCGCCTGTGTGTTGTATGGAACAGTCAGTGTATAGCTGCTGCGGTCTGCGTTGAACGGCTGGTCAAGGGCTCCGGTATCAAAGCTCAGGCGCTCCAGCGCTGCAGTCTGATCGAAGCCGCTCATTAACCGCAGCAGATCAAAGATTCCGTTCATTGCACCGGGGACGACGAACTTGATCTCAAGCTCTGTCCGTTCCTGAACAGCAGCAGCTGGAAGCAGATAGCTTTTAGAATAGAAGGAACGCGGTTTATCCGTCATCAGCGTGTCGCTGGCCAGCAGCTTGCCGTCTGCATAAAGGTCAATGGTCTTGCCGTTGTTGCCGGAGAAGTAGGTGACCGACAGATAGTTGTCCTGCCGCGGCAGAACCTTGAGCCGGTAGCTGAACCAGCCGTTATTCCCGGCCTGCCTGATGTTATAGCCGTCCCAGGTGGCAACAGTTGTGTGCTCGCCTTTGATCTGATGCTCAAGCTCGTACTGGTCATTGCCCACCGGCAGGCTGTCAATAGTGGCATCCTCTACACGCTGGCGCTGTTTGCCCTGTAGAATATGCTCCTGCAGCTCCGCAGAATCGGCTTCTACAAGCTTCCAGTAGATTCCGTAGCGCTGTTCATGCTGCTTGTAATGGGGAGTGAACTCCAGCCGGCCGTCTTCGTCCGTACCCTGGAGCACAAAGGCCAATTCCCCGTCCTTTTGGATGAAATGCTGATCGAAATCCTTCAGCCAGCTCTCCGCGCTCTGGCCGGCAGGTGTGATGAAATCCTTGACCAGCATGTTGCGGGTCGGTACACTGACATCCACGCCGGTTGCCGATTCCGCCAGTTCTTCTGTACCTAGTGCGGCGCTCAGAACCACCGGTCCATACCGGAAAGCAGCGACGTTTGCGGCATCCGGCAGCGTGTGGCAGGACGGCTTCATCGGCAGCCGCAGGCTAAACGTATCCCCGCTGGACCAGGTCCGCTCCAGCACAGCGTAGCGGCCTGACAGATTAAGGGCTTGCTTCTGCCCGTTAAGCGTCAGTTCCGCCTCGCCAGCCAGCCAGTCTGGCAGACGCAGATGCAGGGCAACAGGCCGGGCCGGCTCTTTTAGCGTACGAATCCTGAACTCAGCCGTGTCCTGATAGGGAAGATTGGCTGTCTGAATTAGCTCAATTCCGTATTCCTCTGCAAGTACGGTGGAGCTAATATACTGGTTCACATAGATGCTGCCGCCGCCATGGAAGTACAGGCTGTCATTCAGCTTGGAGAAGCTCTCCATACCGGTTCCTGTGCAGCACCAGAAATGATCAAATGCGGAGCTGTACACCTTGAAATAGCCGGTGGCCATCGGCTGAAAATACATTGTCATCCCGGTGTCCGGATTCTGCGATGACAGGATCGCGTTGATAAAGGTATTTTCATAAAAATCCATGTATTTCGTTTCACCGGTAATCTTGAACAGCTCCCGGCTAAGCTTCAGCATATTGTAGGTGTTGCACGTCTCTGCTGTGAAGTTCGAGCGCTCTGCATCCAGAATATCCGGGTCGCCGAAATGCTCCCATTCACTGTTGCCGCCTGTAATATAGCTGTGGTGGAGAACCACCATATCCCAGAACTGCTGCGCCGCCTCCAGATAGAACCGCTCACTTTCGCCCAGCACCCGGTACCGGTTCAGTGCACCAAGGAATTTCGGGATTGTTGTGTTGGCGTGCTTGCCCTTCAGAATATCCCTGCCTTCATGCACTGGAGTGAACAAACTCAGCTCGTCGAACATATGGGCTACGTGCAGATGGCGCTCATCGCCGGAGATAGTATACAGCTCATAGAGGCAGTCATTCATTCCGCCGTACTCGACAGATAATACACGCTCCTGAATTTCTGCTGACCAGCCCGTGCTGCGCCGGTGCACCCAGTTGCCAAGTCCGGTTACCAGTGCGTAGGCAGTATTGCTTCCGGTAGCACGGTATGCTGCGTTAAGTCCCGCAATGATCTTGTGCATGGTATACCAGGGTACCCAGGCGGGCTGCCGGTTCTCGACATTATCAAATAATTGTTCAGGAAATGCTGAGAGGTAACCGCTGTCAAATTGGCATAATGCAAGCTCATCTATCAGATACTCCAGGCGCTGCAGCAGGTGGCTGCTGCGTGTAGTCGCATAAGCCTGGGAGAGTGCACTCAGATAATGACCCAGCGTGTGGCCGCGGATTTCGGTGCTTTCCCAGCCGGGATATTTCTCGCCTCTGGCAGGCAGGCCGCGGTTTTCACGGAAGCCGGCAGCCAGCCGGTCAAGGTCATAGCTTTTGAGATACAGCACTTCTTTGGAAAAGGCATTTACCAGATAGGGATCGGTCACGGTAACCTGGTCCAGCCGGAAATCGTGTAGTAAGGAATTTTCTTGATTAAGGGGAGCGGTATTATTAGTAGTCATGTATAATCTCCTGCCTCTTGAATTACGGGGCTGCCTGTCTTGCAAGCGCCTCCGTTCCTGCTTATAACCTAGCTTATAATCTCATAGGAGCAGCGGTAAATAGTGCAACGTTCGATTTTGTGTGAAAAGGTCAGGTGATAGCCGGCATTAGCCTGCTAAGAAGGGTCAGATGAACCAGTAAGCAAATAACCCGGAAGGCTGCACCTGTGAGGGGACAGCTTCCGGGTTATCGTCTAAAGCGGGTATTCAATGATTTCAATTATTTGCCCAGCTGTTGGTCAACTTCCTTGATCGGGTTTTCGTCGGTTTTTACTTCTTCAACCTTGCTGCTCATGAACCAGCCGGTAGCGGCAATGATAATCAGAACAACGTAGAAGGTTGTTTTCCACCATGTGCTGTGTGCGAAGTCTTCGGACAGAACACCCAAAGTCGGGTGGGCGAGTGTAATGACAGTAAGCTTAACCCCTACCCAGCCTACGATGAAGAAGGCTGCGATTTCCAGACCCGGACGGGTATGCAGCAGTTTAACGAAGAAGGAAGCCGCAAACCGCATGATAATGAGTCCGATAAATCCGCCGGCGAAGATAACGAGGAACTGGCCGCCGTCTAGGCCGCCGATGTGGCCGATGCCGCTTGGCGGAAGAGCTACAGCAAGTGCGACCGCAGCCAGAATGGAATCGACTGCAAATGCGATGTCAGCTACCTCAACCTTAAGTACAGTGAACCAGAAGCCGGCTTTCTTTTTGTCGACCGCTTTCGGGCTGCCGCTTTCCACAGCTTCATCCGTGACCGGCTTTTTAATAAGAAGCTTTCGGAAGATATGATTCCCTGCTATGAATAACAGGTAAAGTGCTCCTATAGCCTGTACCTGCCAGATATCCACCAGATACGAGATGACAAAAAGGGAACCGAACCGGAACACGAAGGCTCCTGCCAAACCGTAAAACAGCGCTTTTTTGCGCTCCTCATCCGGGAGGTGTTTGACCATAATGGCCAGTACAAGTGCGTTGTCTGCAGCCAGTAGTCCCTCCAGTGCGACCAGAACAAGCAATACCCAGCCGTACTCTAATAATAATCCCCAATCCATAGCTGCTTCCTCCTCAATCGGATGTAAATATCTTTTGTTAAAGAATACCCACATTGCCTGATTTTGATCAAAATATATATAAAAAAGACCTTTACCAAACAGATCAGCCTTTGGAATAAAGGTCTAACCTGATTGGTAAAGGTCTCGCTAGCAATAGTTCATTGCCGATAAAGCCGGAGAATATCCTCATATTCTCGTATTGACGACTTTATCTGAAATATAAGCAGTTACGGCACAGAGCCGGAGACTGTCTTATATTATCCACAGAAACGCACGATTTCACGGTGAAACCGGCAGGATGTTTCTGTTTACGCAGCTACTCCCCTTTACGGGATATATATGAAATTGGGACGTTACTTTTAGTCATGTGATTAACCTAAAAGTATCATATATGAGCTCTGCGGGATTGTCAATGGTCCTGAGAACAAATATCAACTAGAAAAACGGACAAAATGGAAACGGAAACATGATAAGTATGAGTTAATAAAGTTAACACGTCTTTTGTCGATACTGCAAACATAAGGAAAATGAAGGCTTTTTTAGCTTGTATGTAATTGACGGTATGGGGTTAGAAAAATATGATGAGAGTAATTCAAGCAGCCGAGCGAGTTTTATGTTAGGTAAAATAACACAAAGCGTATCGCCGCTGCTGCCACTGTCGTACAGTCTGTCATGGAGGTAACACCAGGGAAGTAACGCTAGTAAAACAAAGTGTATGCTTCCGAAGTGAGTTTTACCGAAGATGGATCAGGGAAGTAACGCTAGTAAAACAAAGCGTATGCTTCCGAAGTGAGTTTTGCTCGAAGCCAATTCAGAGGTGCTAATGCTCACAAAACAAAGTGCATGCTTCCGAAGTGAGTCTTACCGAAGATGGATCAGGGAAGTAACGCTAGTAAAACTTTTAGGAGGTGGGAAATGATGCAGCCGTCGTGTATATCAAATGAAGCAGAGGAGGAGATCAGCCGCCACCCTTGCTACAGCGAGGAAGCTCACCGGTTCTATGCCAGAATGCACATTCCGGTTGCTCCCGCCTGCAACATCCAGTGCAACTACTGTAACCGTAAGTTCGACTGCGTCAACGAGAGCAGGCCGGGCGTGGTCAGTGAAGTGCTGACGCCGGAGCAGGCGGAACGCAAGGTGAAGGGGGTTGCATCACAGCTGATGCAGCTGTCCGTAGTCGGCATAGCCGGGCCGGGTGACCCGCTGGCGAATCCGGAGCAGACGTTTGATACCTTTGCCAGAGTGAAGCGCTATGTGCCGGATGTCAGTCTCTGCCTCAGTACAAACGGACTTACGCTCTACCGGCATGTGGATGAGATTCTTGAGCTTGGCATCCGCCATGTCACCATCACGATCAATGCCATTGACGCTGATGTCGGACAGCACATTTATCCCTGGGTATTCGATGAGGGAGTGCGGTACGAAGGAAGGGAAGCGGCGGAGCTGCTGATCAGCCGTCAACTGCAGGGGCTGGAAATGCTGGCGAAGCTGGGAATTCTCGTCAAGGTTAACTCCATTATGATTCCGGGGGTCAACGATCATCATCTGCCTGCAGTGTCCAAAAGAGTAAAAGAACTCGGGGCCTCGCTGCACAACGTAACACCACTGATTATCGCGCCGGGAAGCCAGTATGAAGCGGACGGCCGCAAGGCGCCGCGTCCGAAGGAATTGCACAATCTGCAGGAACTGCTGGGGCGTGACGGAATGAAAGTCATGCGCCACTGCCGGCAATGCCGGGCCGATGCGATCGGGCTGCTGGGCCAGGACCGCAACCAGGATTTTCCGCTGGAGGCAATGGAAGCTGATCCGGTAATTAATCAGGAAGCCAGGGCACAGTTCCAGAGTGATCTGGATACCAAGATCCGTGAACGCGTCATCGCCAAACAAGCCAGAGCCAAAGGGCGCTGGGAGGATTCACAGAAAACAAGAGTCGCAGTGGCAACCAGAGGCGGGGACAAGGTCAACCAGCATTTTGGCCATGCGACAGAGTTCCTGATCTATGATACTGACGGAGCCGAGGTGAAGCTGATCGGTGTCCGCAAGATTCAAGCCTACTGTCATGGTAAAGCAGACTGCAACGGTGATAAAGCTGCAACGCTGCAGGAAATCATTTCTATTTTAAGTGACTGCCGCATTCTTCTCTGCTCCGGAATTGGAGACGGCCCCCGGGCCAGCCTGAACAAAATCGGTGTATTGCCGCTCGTCCGTAAAGGCGGGATACAGGAAGCCATTCTCGAAAGCGTCAAATACAGCTCATATTTTGAAAATATAAACATTTCGAAGGGATGATGAAATTATGAGACAAATAGCTTTCTACGGTAAAGGCGGTATCGGTAAATCGACAACTTCGCAAAACACCCTGGCTCAGCTGGCTACAAAATTCGGACAACGCATTATGATCGTCGGCTGTGACCCGAAAGCAGACTCTACCCGTCTGATCCTGAACACCAAAGCTCAACAAACCGTGCTTCACCTGGCCGCTGAGCTTGGCTCAGTAGAGGATCTGGAACTGGAAGATGTGCTGCAAAAAGGCTTTGGCGACATTATCAACGTAGAGTGCGGCGGACCTGAACCGGGTGTAGGCTGTGCTGGACGCGGTATTATTACCGCCATCAACTTCCTGGAGCAGGAAGGCGCATATACGGACCTGGATTTCGTGTCCTATGACGTACTTGGTGACGTTGTATGCGGGGGCTTCGCAATGCCGATCCGTGAGAACAAGGCACAAGAAATCTATATTGTCTGTTCCGGTGAAATGATGGCGATGTACGCTGCCAACAATATCGCCCGCGGGATTCTGAAATATGCTACCAGCGGCGGTGTCAGACTAGGCGGCCTAATCTGCAACAGCCGTAATACGGACCGTGAAGATGAGCTGATTATGGAGCTGGCCCGCCGCTTGAATACACAGATGATTCACTTTGTACCGCGCGATAATGTCGTGCAGCATGCCGAGCTGCGCCGTATGACTGTTGCACAATACAATCCTGAGCACCAGCAGGCGAAGGAATATGAAATTCTCGCTGAGAAGATTCTGAACAACAAAATGCTGACTATTCCAACGCCTATTACTATGGAAGAGCTGGAAGAACTGCTGATGGAATTCGGGATCATTGAAGATGAAGAGGCGGCAATCAAGAAGCTGCAGGCTTCCGGACAATAAGCGAGAGCGGGCGCTCAGCGCCCCCTTTATGATAAGGAGGGTCAACAATGGGACTTGATATTGAAGCGAATAAAAAGCTTGTTGAAGAAGTGCTGGAGGCCTACCCGAAGAAAGCGAAAAAAGACCGGGAAAAGCATTACCAGATCAATACAGAGGAAGCGCAAACCTGCGGTACTTGTGCCCTGAAGTCCAATATTAAATCCCGCCCCGGTGTTATGACGCCGCGCGGATGCTCTTATGCAGGCTCTAAAGGTGTGGTCTGGGGACCGATCAAGGATATGGTCCATATCAGCCACGGCCCCATCGGCTGCGGACAATACAGCTGGGCAACCCGCCGCAACTATGCGAGCGGTACACTTGGGATCGATAATTTTACCGCTATGCAGGTTACAAGTGATTTCCAGGAGACGGACATCGTCTTTGGCGGTGACAAGAAGCTTGAAGTTATTATGCGTGAGATTACCGAGATGTTCCCGCTTGCTAAAGGAATCTCAGTCCAATCCGAATGTCCGGTCGGGCTGATCGGTGATGATATTGAAGCTGTGTCCAAGAAGATGTCCAGAGAGCTGGAAATGCCAATCGTTCCGGTACGCTGTGAAGGCTTCCGCGGTGTCAGCCAGTCGCTTGGCCATCATATCGCTAATGATGCCATCCGTGACTTTGTGCTCGGCAAAGCGGATCTGGCTGAAACCGGCCCTTACGATGTCAATATCATCGGTGACTACAATATCGGCGGCGATGCCTGGGCTTCCCGTATTCTGCTTGAAGAGATGGGACTCCGCGTTATTGCCCAGTGGTCTGGTGACGGCACCCTGAATGAGCTGGAAATCGCCCATAAGGCGAAGCTGAACCTGATTCACTGCCACCGTTCGATGAACTACATGGTGGAGCATATGGAGAAGGCCTACGGTATCCCTTGGATGGAATACAACTTCTTCGGCCCTTCCAAGACGTACGAGAGCCTGCGTGCCATCGCTGCTTTGTTTGACGAAACCATCCAGGCGAATTGTGAGAAGCTGATTGCAAAGTATAAGCCGCAAATGGATATTATCATCGATAAATTCAAGCCGCGTCTCGAAAATAAAAAGGTGCTGCTGATGATCGGCGGCCTGCGTTCCCGCCACACAATTGGCGCATATGAGGATCTGGGCATGGAAATCGTGGCTTCCGGTTATGAATTCGCCCATAAGGATGATTACGAAAAGATGTTCCCGATGCTCAAAGAAGGAGCGGTCATTATGGATGATCCGACCGCCTATGAGCTGGAAGAGCTCGCCCAGAAAATGAATATTGATCTGGTAGGTTCGGGTATCAAAGAGAAATATGTGTACCACAAAATGGGTGTTCCGTTCCGCCAGATGCACTCCTGGGATTACAGCGGCCCGTATCACGGCTTCGACGGCTTTAAGATTTTTGCCAAGGATATGGATATGACGGTGAACAGCCCGGTATGGAATCTGATGAAGAAGAAGGAAAAAGTCCAAAAAGAGGAGGCGAGCATATGAGCAAGGACAGACTGGACATTCCGGACTACAACACTCTGTTCTCGGAGCACCGGTTCGTGGAGCAGCGGCTGAACAAGCAGCAATTCGAAGCGCCCTGCAGTGAGCAGGAAACCGCTGAAGCACTCGCTTATTCACAATCTGCTGAGTACATGGAGAAGAACTTTAACCGCAAGGCGGTTGTCATTAACCCGCACAAGGCCTGCCAGCCGCTAGGCTCCATTATGGCCGCCCTCGGATTTGAGAAGACCCTGCCGTTCGTGCACGGCTCACAAGGCTGCAACTCCTATTTCCGTAGTCACTTAAGCCGTCATTTTAAAGAACCTACACCGGCGGTCTCCTCATCGATGACTGAGGATGCAGCAGTATTCGGCGGTATGAGCAACCTCATTGACGGTCTGGAGAACAGTATCGCCCTTTATAAGCCGGAGATGGTAGCAATCTGTACGACCTGCATGGCTGAGGTGATCGGGGATGACCTGTCCTCCTTTATCGGCAATGCCCGCAATAAAGGTGTAATCACTGAGGATTTCCCGGTTGCGTACTGCAATACGCCAAGCTTCGTCGGGTCGCATATCACCGGCTACGATGCCATGATGAAGGGCATTCTGAGCTACCTGTATGAACGCTCCGGCCTTGAAGCGGTTCCGGGCAGCGGCGAAGAGACCGGGGAGAAGCTGAATGTCATGCTCGGCTTCGAGCCTTACACCGGGAATTTTACGGAAATCCGCAAAATCCTTGAGGCATTTGATACGAAATATACGCTGCTCGGCGATCACAGCGGCAATTATGATTCGCCGGCTACTGGAGAATACGAGTACTACTACGGCGGAACGAAGCTGGCGGATGTGCCGCTGGCAGCCAATGCGCTTGGTACGCTGTCCCTCCAGAAATATACGCTGAAGAAGACGCAGGACTACATCAGCGGAACCTGGAAGCAGCAGGTTACTGCGCTGTCTACACCGCTTGGAATTACCGGTACAGATAAGCTGCTGGAAGCAGTCAGTGAGATGACCGGACTTCCGCTTCCGGCTTCGCTGCTGGAGGAACGCGGCCGTGTGGTGGACGCCCTTACAGACAGCCATCCCTATATTCACGGCAAGCGGGTAGCGCTGGTAGGCGATCCGGACCTCTTGATCGGTTTGATCGGCTTCTGCCTGGAGGTCGGTATAGAGCCGGTGCACATTGTCTGCTCGAACGGTGACGTGGATTTCAATGAAGTGAAATTCAAGGAGGAAGCGGAAGCGCTGCTCGCCTCAAGCCCGTATGGCTCCGAAGCTTCGCTGTACATTGGAAACGACCTGTGGCATATGCGCTCGCTGCTGCTGAATGATCCGGTTGACCTGGCGATCGGAAGCTCGCATCTGAAATTTGCCGCAAAGGATGCGAATGTACCGCTGATCCGGGTAGGATTCCCGATTTTTGACCGCCATCATATGCACCGTTATCCGATTCTCGGCTATCAGGGCGCGCTTAATCTGCTCAGCCTGATTGTCAATACCGTACTGGATGAGCTGGACCGCAACAATTCGGGATTCAATTATGACCTGGTACGGTAAACGGCAATTCATGATTTGACAGTTTGACAGTATGGATAAGTGATGGAAATTACTGAAACTTTCTGTAAAGATATTTTACACTTAAAATACAGCATTTTGAATAATCGGTAAAAGTTTAATCAAGCCCGGCGTTCCCTATATCCCGTTTTCGCCTGTGGTATCATGTGCGAAATACGGGGCAGGGCAGGCCGGGATTCTTGCTAGTCATATCTAAAAGCCGTTACAGGTGCAGGTCAGTGTTGTCAGAGTTAGCATCCACCTTTTGCGAAGGAGATGAAAGCCGATGGACCCAGTACGAAAAGTCGATTTTGATTCCGAGGCTTGCGGGAGCCAGGCTCCCAAATCCAAGCCGTGTCCGCGGCCGAAGCCTGGTGAAGCGGCCGGAGGCTGCTCCTTCGACGGAGCGCAAATCACACTGCTGCCGATTATGGACGCTGCACATCTTGTTCATGGCCCGATTGCCTGTGCCGGGAACAGCTGGGAGAGCAGAGGCACGCTTTCCAGCGGCCCTTCGCTGTCGCAATACGGCTTCGCCACGGATCTGAATGATTCTGACATTATTTTTGGCGGAGAAAAGAAATTGAAGGAGAGCATCGACTATATTGCCGGGCGTTTTGCGCCTCCGGCAATCTTTGTATATTCAACCTGCGTGACGGCGCTGATCGGCGAGGATATGGATGCCGTATGCAAGGAGGCTGCGGACCGGCTGGGTATACCGGTTGTTCCTGTTAACAGCCCCGGGTTTGTGGGCAGCAAAAACTTAGGCAACCGGCTGGCCGGCGATGCCCTGCTGCAGTATGTTATCGGCACAGGAGAGCCGCAGCCGGAAACTCCGCTCGGTATTAACCTGATCGGCGAATACAACATCGCGGGTGAAATGTGGGATATTGAAAAGCTGATGAACAGTGCCGGTATCTCGGTTACCTCACGCATCACAGGTGATGCCAGATATAACGAGATTACCTGGGCGCACCGGGCCAAGGTCAACATGGTTGTCTGCAGCCGTGCACTGCTGGGCCTGGCCAAGGAGATGGAGGCCAGATATGGCATTCCTTATTTTGAAGGCTCGTTTTACGGGGCTAAGGAGACTACGTATTCCCTGCGCCAGATGGCGTATCTGATGAATGACCGGGAAATGGAGCGGCGGGTAGACCGCCTGACCGAACGGGAGGAGAACCGTCTGGCCCAGGATCTGCGCCCTTACCGCAAAATTCTAAAGGGGAAAAAAGCGGTGCTGTATACCGGCGGCGTCAAAAGCTGGTCTGTCATTTCAGCGCTTAAGGAGCTGGGTGTCCAGGTAGTCGGGGTCGGAACGAACAAGAGCACGGAGGATGATGTACGCCGGATTGCCGACCGGGTCGGGGACGATACCGAATATATACCCGAAGGCGGTGCAACCCGGATTCTTAAGACAGTGCGGGAGCGCAAGGCTGACATCATGATTGCCGGCGGACGCAACATGTATGTGGCGATGAAGGAGCAGATTCCGTTCATCGATATTAACCAGGAACGGCATAAGGCATATGCCGGCTATGAAGGCCTGCTGCGGCTGGCCAAAGAGCTGACCTATTCGCTGGCGAATCCGATCTGGAGGCTTGCGGCAAGTCCCGCCCCATGGGACAGGGAGGTGCCTTATGACCGTTAACCGCCGGAAGAAGCCTGCCTCGGTCAATCCGATCAAGATCGGCCAGTCACTGGGTGCCGTGCTCGCCCTGCAGGGTTGCTACCGGGCGATGCCGCTGATTCACGGCTCTCAGGGCTGCTCGGCCTTCCCGAAGGCGCTGCTGACCCGCCATTTCCGCGAGCCGATTGCCGTGCAGACCTCCGCGCTGCAGGAGATGGACGTGATCTTTGACGCCAACCGCAATCTGGAGGAAGCGCTGAATATGGTACTCAGCAAGCATCGTCCGGATATTATCGGCATCATCGGAACTGAACTGACTGATGTGGCCGGAGTAGACTACGCAACGATGCTCAAAAGCTACAAACGGGAAAGGAACCTGCGCGGCGGGCTTGCCTTTTCCGTAGTACTGCCTGACTTCCGCGGCTCGCTTGAATCAGGCTTTAGCACGACCGTGGAAGCGATGATTGACGAGATGATCCAGCAGGCCGGGCACCGGGGATCAAGAACCATGAACACCCGCCAGATTACCCTTCTGCCGGGATCGTTTTTGACACCTGCGGATGTGATGGAGCTGAAAGAAATGATCTCAGCTTTTGGATTCGATGTTATTGCAGTGCCGGATATCTCAACTTCACTGTCCGGGCACTTGCTGACCGGCTTCTCCCCGCTGACCCGGGGCGGGGTACCGCTGGATTCTATGCAGCAGAGCCTGCAGTCCGGCTTAACAATCGCTGTCGGCGCCAGCATGGAACGGCCGGCCAGAAGGCTGCATAATGCACTGGGAACACCCTATAAGGTATTCAGTGGAGCGATGGGCCTGAAGGCTTCGGATGAGCTGCTGCATTTCCTGCATCAGATCAGCGGAGAGCCGGTTCCGCTGCGCTATTGCTGGCAGAGGGAGAATCTGCTCGACAGCATGCTGGACGCGCACTTCCAGTTCGCAGGCATGTCAGCCGTTGCTGCGCTTGAGCCGGATCATCTGTGTTCTGTCTCAGGCTGGCTGGAGGAGCTTGGCGTGGAGCAGAAGGCGCTGATCTCTTCTTTTGAAACACCGCTTGTAGACAGCATGGAGCGTGAAATATGGATCGGGGATCTGGATGATGCCGAGGTACTCGGCAAAGGTGCAGACCTGTGGATCAGCAATTCGCACGGCATCACCGGAGCTGCCCGAATCGGCGCCGCATTCATGCCCGCCGGCTTTCCTGTCTGGAACGAGCTGGGGGCGTATATGTCCGTTTCAGTAGGCTACAGGGGAGCTATGGAATGGAGCAATAAGGCAGGAAATTTGTTAATGCAGAGGGAGGCTGGGCACCGTGAAAGTAGCATTCGCCACAGATGATGGAATCCGAGTCAATGCCCACTTCGGGCAAAGTCCGATGTTTGCAATATACAATGTAACCAAGCAGGGCAGCGAGCTTGTAGAGTTGCGCAGGCTGCCGGTGGTGCTGAATCAGGATGAAGCCGGCAAAATTGAAAGCCGCCTTGAGGCGGTAGGCGACTGTACGCTAATCTTCATTATGCAGATCGGCGCATCGGCAGCTGCGCGGGTGACGCGGCGCAAGATTATGCCGGTTAAGGTTCCGCTGGGCAGTCCCATTGAGGAGCAGGTTAAGCGGCTTGCCGAGATGCTGCAGGGCAAGCCGCCGATGTGGCTGGCTAAGGTGCTGCGGGCGGAAGAAGAAGGCCTGACAGAAGGGGAGGAAGCAGATGGAACCCATGGCTAATGAAAGCCCGGCAATATCGGAAGGAGCGCTCCGGGAAGCTGCGCAGCTGAAACGCCTCAGCCGGCCGGCCCGTAAGGCCGTTGACCAGGAGACGGCAGATGCTCTGGTCCGGCGGCTATGCAGTCTGCTCGACGCAGAGGATTTCTTCGGCCGTTATGCAGCACTGCCTCCCGGAGAGAAGATTGCCCAGCAGTTTCTGGCCTCCGCCAAGGACCAGAGTGAATCCGAATTCAATTGTGCGGTCTCGCCGAAGGTACGCCAGCAGGTGCCGCTGCTGTTTCAGGCTATCGCCGGCGTGATTGAGGAAAGAAGCGGAACGATGATTCAGAGCACAGCTGAGATTAACGGGGAGGGCTTCGGCCGGGGGCTGCTCTACAGCGGCCGGGTCATTCTGGTACTAAAGAGCCTGCGTGCAGGCTTCCCGTTCCCGTTCACGTCAGAGGAGAAAGTAATCCGGTATGGAGTGGAGTGCGTAACGGAAGGGCTGGCTTTCCTGGCTAAATATAAGGAAGTGACTGCTCTGCACGGCTTGCTGAGCCTGGAGGGTTAGAGCACAGATAAACATCAGTCACAGGAGGCGACAGGCATGGAGCAGCTAGCCGGAGAAGCAGAGCTTGAACGGTATGCCCGGCAGCTGAAGCTGCTGGGTGAGGACGGACAGCGGGCATTGAAGGAAGCGACGGTCATGGTGGCCGGAATCGGCGGGTTAGGAGGAACGGCTGCGCTGTATCTGGCGGCGGCAGGTGTCGGCAAGCTGATTCTGGCGCATGAAGGTATTATTCTGCCTCCGGATCTCAACCGGCAGATTCTGATGGACAGCGAATCTTTAGGGATGGAGCGGATCAGCACGGCAGCAGCGCAGCTGAAACGTCTTAATCCGCATGTGGAAATTGAGGGCTACAATGCCAAAATTGAATATGAGCAGGCGAAACCATGGGTGGAGAGCGCTGATATTGTAATTGATGCACGGTATGATTTTCCCGAGCGGTATGCTTTGAACCGGCTGTGCGTTGATACTGCTACCCCGATGGTAGAGGCGGCGATGTATGGCTTTGAGATTTCACTTACCACGATGATTCCCGGCCTGACCCCTTGCCTGGAATGCCTGTACCCGGATGTGAAGCCCCACTGGGAGCCGTTCGGATTTCCAGTTCTGGGTGCTACCTCCGGAATTGCGGGTTGTTTGGCTGCGCTGGAGGCCGTAAAATGGATTACAGGGGTAGGGACAACTTATGCGGGCGTAATGCATCGCTTCAGCTCACTCGACTTCGCCTGTTATAGCGTCACTATTACCCGTAATCCGAATTGCGCTTGCTGCGGAGAAGGAGGTAGACCGTGAAAAGTCTGAAGCTATGTGACACGACACTCAGGGATGGTGAACAGGCGGCTGGAGTATCCTTCACGCGGGCAGAAAAGCTGGAAATCGCAAAGTTGCTGTCGGAATGCGGAGTAGAACAGGCAGAGGTGGGAATCCCTGCCATGGGCAGGCGGGAACAGGAGGATATCGCGGCTATCGCTGAGCTGGGCTTGCCGATGAAGCTGATGACCTGGAACCGCTCCACGCCCGGTGATATTGACAAAGCGCGGAGTACCGGGGTGGACTGGGCCCATGTGTCCATTCCGGTCTCAGATATCCAACTGCAGGGCAAGCTGGGGCTCACGCCGCTTGAGGGGCTGAACAAGCTGCTGCGTACGGCAGAGTATGGGCTAAGAGCGGGTATGACGGTATCGGTCGGTATGGAGGACTCGTCCAGGGCGGATATGCAATTTCTGATTCAAGTGGTGAACACGCTGTACAAGGAAGGCATACGCCGTTTCCGTTATGCGGATACGGTGTCCGCCCATCATCCGGGACAGATGGCTGGGCGGATTCAAAGTCTGCTGGGCGCCGTTCCTGATGACGTGGAGCTGGAGGTGCACTGCCACAATGATTTTGGGCTGGCCGCTGCCAATACGCTGAGCGGCATAGCCGCAGGGGCAGTGTGGGCCAGCACTACAGTAGCCGGTATCGGCGAGCGGACCGGCAATGCGGCCATGGAGGAAGTCGCCATGGCCTGGCGGCATTTGTACGGCGGCGAATGCGGCGTGCGGCTGGACCTGCTCAAAGGGCTGGCGGATGTGGTCATTGCGGCCTCCGGGCGCAATGTCGGTGACGCCAAGCCGATTGTGGGACAGCTCGCGTTCACGCATGAATCCGGCATTCACGTGGACGGGCTGATGAAGGAGAAGGCGACGTATCAGACGTTTGATCCGGCTGAGGTCGGCCGGGCCCACCGCTTCGTGCTGGGCAAGCATTCCGGCAGCGGCGGGGTAGCGCATGTGCTGGAGCAGCGCGGCCTTGAGGTCAGCCCCGAGACGGCAAGCCGTCTGCTGGAGCGGGTCCGGGAATATGCGGAGGCCCGCAAGGGCAATGTGCCGGAGGTTATGCTGCTCCAGTGGCTGATGGAAGAGCAGCAGCGGGCACAAAGTGCGGTGTGAGCAGGTGTCGGGCTGAGCGGAACCGATGAACGAAGACGGATGAACGGATGAATGAATGAGCTGATGAATGGACGAACGGATGACGGATGAGAGGATTTAACGGAAGCTGCAACCGTTTGGCAGAGGCGGTCCCGATTAGGGGACTGCCTCTTTTTTTTGCGGTAAATTAGAAGTAGGGAATTAATGAAAGCTTGCATCACTTTCAGTAAGCATCTACAATTTGGGCAGGATACATACAAAGAGAACAGCAAGGAGACTGGAGAGCGATGACTATGGTTAAGAAGACGATTTTTTTTGATATTGACGGAACCATCTATGATGAAGATAAAAAGGTGCCTGCTTCCGCCAGAGAGGCGATTGCCGAGCTGCAGCGGCGTGGCCATAATGTCGTAATCGCGACAGGCCGGGGCGCTTATATGTTCAAGCAGCTGCGCGAAGAGCTGGGGATTGATTCCTTTGTCTCACTCAACGGCCAGTATGTGGTCCACAAAGGCGAGGTAATCTATACTAACCGGCTGGAGACGGATGTGCTGAAGGAGCTCACCCTGTTCGCAGAGAAAAATGACCATCCCGTTGCTTACATCGATGCTACGGATATGAAGGTTAATACAGCTGAGCATGTGAATATCGTGACCAGCATCGGCTCGTTGAAGCTGGCCTTTCCGACCTATGATGCGGAGTATTTTTTGCTGAACGATATTTACCAGGCGATCATCTTCTGCCCGCAGGAGAGCCAGGCGGCCTATGAAGAAGCCTACCCGGAGCTAAAGTTTGTCCGCTGGCACCCGCTGGGAATGGACGTACTGCCGGGTAACGGCTCCAAGGCGGGCGGCATTGCCAAGATGCTCGAAATCCTCGGCGTGGATAAAGCGGAAGTGTATGCGTTCGGCGACGGCCTGAATGATGTGGAGATGCTCAGCTATGTCGGCCATGGCATTGCCATGGGCAACGCCGAGGAGGAAGTGAAGGCGGCTGCGACCTATGTCACCAAGCATGTCAGCGAGGACGGCATTTACGAGGGGCTCAAGATGGTGGGGCTGCTGTAGGAGGCAAGGCAAGAGACCATTCGTGCTGGCCTGGACTAGGAGAGGCGCCGGTCAGGCGAGGGATTTCAGCTTTCAACCTGAGCGATGGGGGAGTGACGCGGACTGTCGGATGTCCGTCTAAGCGGTGAGACTGTGCGAGACTGTTGTAACTTGGTACTTGGCTAACTCCGACTTAATCGTTGTTCCAAAACAGCGCCGCATGTATTTAACTGCACTTTGTGCAGCTAAAACCGCCGATTTCCCTCCTGTCATCACTTTAGCTGCATTCTGTGCAATTAAAAAGGCCGGATAACCTCAGTTTCAGCCGATTTGGGCAGATATAGTTGTACGGAATACAGCTATATGGTGCAGGAGCTGATTTTTGGAGCTTTTAATTGTACCAAGTACAGCTATATGGAGATCAGAGGGCTTTCTGTTGCAGAACGTGCAATAGGGATGCCCTTTTTTTGCGCGGGCAAAGCGTTCTATTGTATTTCTTACAGCAGAATTGCTCAGAAACCGGATAAAGGCACTCCTGCAGCGTTTTCAAGTGCACAAAATACAACAGAAGCTGCCGGCAGAGAGAAATCGGTGTAATCTATTGTACAAAATGCAATCACACAGTCACCGTTGCCGTCACAGCTACTGTTCCTGCTACTGTGACTGCCGCTACTACTACTGTCACTGCTGCCACCCCCATCCGCTCTGACCCGCCGCAACAATATCAGCAACGCAGCCGTCAATTACTTATAAGAATTGCGGAGAGGGGACGGCTTAAGATGGATTTCAACGCAGGCGTAAATGTGACTTTAAGTAAACAGATGCACAGGAAGATTGGCATAGGCAAAAACGCCGGTATATTAGCGCTCATATCGGAGATTAAAAGGATTGCTGTGCTGCTGCTGATCCTCGTAACCGGCATACTGGTTACCGGGTGCGGCCAGAGCAATAGTGTGACGGATACTGCGGAGTTAAGGGAGCTTAGCGCGGATGAGATTACAGCAGCTTTTTCAGAAAAAGGGCTTGAGCTGAGCAGTAGTGAGGTGCGGGCGGAGAGTATTTTTCACAGGGAGCTGAACGGGCATAAACCGCTTGTTTTTCTGCTGGATGAGGAGGAGCTGGTTATCTACCAGTTTGCCGGGGAAGGGGAGCGCGAAGCGGGCTGGGCTGATTTTGAGAATCAGACGGCTACAGCGGATCTGGTGCAGCATAAGGGGTTTCAGGAGCAGTCGCTGCTGATTTTTTATATTCATGATGAGGGGATGACCGGGCAGGCGCTGTTCCGGCAGATCGGGCAAGTAATTCCGGGGCTGCTCAAGCTAAGGGAGAGCTAAACCGGACGCATCCCCGCCCGCTTTTGCCAAATAATCTGTGATTGTCTTCCACCAGTATGGTTAAGATATATTAAATATCACTTCCTGAGGCAAACACCGGAGAAGCGGAGGAGAGTCCAAGTGAATCCAAAATGGTGGAAAGAAAGCGTGGCGTACCAGATCTATCCGATCAGCTTCATGGACAGCAACGGTGACGGAATCGGCGATCTGCGCGGTATTATATCGAAGCTGGATTATCTGCAGGACCTGGGTGTGGATGTCATCTGGGTATGTCCGATTTATAAATCGCCGAACCATGACAACGGCTACGATATCAGTGATTACTGTGACATTATGAAGGAATTCGGGACGATGGCGGATTTTGACCTGATGCTGAGGGAGATGCACGCCCGGGGAATGAAGCTGATGATGGATCTAGTGCTCAACCACACGTCCCACCAGCATCCCTGGTTCGTCGAATCAAGGAGCTCGAAGGATAATCCGAAACGCGATTATTACATCTGGCGCAAGGGCAAAAACGGCGGTCCCCCGAACAACTGGGAATCGTATTTCAGCGGCTCGGTGTGGGAGCTTGATCCCCAGACGGATGAGTATTATCTGCATCTCTACTCCAAATATCAGCCCGATCTCAACTGGGAAAATCAGGTGGTGATCGACAAGCTGCATGAGATGGTGGAGTGGTGGCTCAAGAAAGGCGTTGACGGCTTCCGGTTCGATGCGATTGCCCATATCATCAAGGCAGAAGGATATCCGGATGCGGCTAACCCCGGCGGAACGGCGACGGTGCGGGCTTATGAGATGTTTTCCAATCTCGAGGATGTGCACACGATGCTGCAGAATCTGCATGACAAGGTGCTGTACTTCTACGACATTATGACGGTCGGGGAGACTTCGGGTCTTGGGCCTGAGCAGGCGCTGGATTATGTCGGGGACGGGCGGCGCGAGCTGAATATGACCTTTCAGTTCGAGCATATGAATCTGGATTGTGCGGCTCCGGGCGGCGGAAAGTGGGATACCGTGCCGTGGAAGCTCACCGATCTCAAAAAAATCATCAGCAACTGGCAGACGGTTCTGCACAACCGGGGCTGGAACGCTAATTACCTGTGTAATCATGACCAGCCGCGCTCGGTGTCGCGATTCGGGAACGACCTGTTCTACCGCGTGCCGTCGGCCAAAATGCTGGCTACCTTCATCCATATGCAGGAGGGTACGCCCTATATTTATCAGGGTGAAGAGCTCGGTATGACGAATGCGGCGTTCGAGTCGATTGACGATTACCGGGATGTGGAGACGCTGAATTACTATGAGGATAAACGCAACCAGGGGCTGCCGGAAGAACAGATTATGGCTAATATCCACAAAAAAAGCCGGGACAACGCCCGTACCCCGATGCAGTGGGATGATTCGGACGAGGGCGGTTTTACGACAGGCGTGCCTTGGATCAGAGTCAACTCTAATTCGAAGGAGATCAATGCGGCGGCAGCGGTTAAGGAACCCGATTCGATCTACAACTACTACAAGAAGCTGATCCAGCTGCGTAAAAAGCATCCGGTCATCGTCTACGGCGAATATGGCCTGGCGCTTGAGGAGCATGAGGAGATTTACGCTTTTACCCGTACGCTTGAGGATCAGCGGCTGCTGATTATCCTGAATTTCTTTGAGCATGAGCCGGTATTCGAGCTGCCAGCGGAGCTTGCGGCGGGACCAGCGGAGCTGCTGATCTCCAACTATCCGCCCGCCAAGGAGGATGATCTGGCCTCGCTGAAGCTCCGGCCGTATGAAGCACGGGTATATTTGCAGCACCTTTAGGCTGGGCCAGCAGAGTTGCCGGGACGCGGGAAATATGGCGGAATGGCGACTCTTCTTTGAGTTTGCCGGGAAAAGGGGGTACAATCGTTACAATATTATACATAGAGAGTGTGCAGGAGACGCGGGGAGGAGAAGCAGAATGGGTGAATGGTATGAAAAAAGCTTTGGTGAGGATTATCTCATAGTGTACCGGCACAGGGATTTCTGCGGGGCCCGGCATGAGGTAGAGAAGATGATCGGCTGGCTGAATCTGCCGGAAGGTTCGAAGGTGCTGGATTTGTGCTGCGGCATGGGCCGCCATTCGCTGGCGCTGGCTGAAGCCGGCTTTGAGGTGACCGGCGTTGACCTGTCGGAGGTCTTGCTGGGTGAAGCACGTGCCCAGGAGGGTGCGGAGCGTGTGACCTGGCTGCGCTCTGATATGCGGGAGCTGCCGCTTGACGGCGGCTTTGATGCAGTGGTTAACCTGTTTACCTCCTTTGGCTACTTTGAGGAGGATGAGGAGCAGATTAGGGTGCTGCGCGAAATCTGCAGAATGCTTAAGCCGGGCGGCCAATTTATTATAGATTTTCTAAATCCGGCCTATGTGATCCGTCAGCTTGTGCCGCACTCCACCCGCGAAGACGGGGATATTCTGATTGATGAGTCCCGGCGGATCGAAGACGGCTATGTCAAAAAGGATATCGTCCTCACCTCCAAAGGGGACGATACGCCCCGTAAATATCATGAGCGGGTAAAGCTCTACCCGCTGGATACGTTCAAAAAGCTGCTGGCCGCTGCCGGGCTGCAGCTTGAAGCCGTCCACGGCAGCTATGATGAAGAGGAATATGACGAAGAGCATTCCAATCGAATGATCTTTGTCGGCATCCGTCCGTAGATGGTATCAGGCAGAAGACTTCCGAGAGGCGGTGACGGCATTATGCGTAAGGCGGAGATCAAGGACTGGGAGGGCGGCATCCTGCAGGTGAGCGTACCGATGGACCCGCCGTTGCGCTGGGTGAACAGCTATATTGTCACAGAGCCGGAGGGCGGCATAACGGTCATCGACCCGGGTCCGCATACGCTGGAGGCAGAGCTGGCCTGGCAGGGGGTGCTGGATGAGCTGGATCTATCCTGGGATCATGTCCGGCAGATCGTAGTGACCCATCACCATCCCGACCACTACGGGCTGGCGGGCTGGATGCAGGCCCGCAGCGGCAGCCGGGTCTGGATGTCGGAGCGGGCCCACGACGAGGTCATGATGGCGTGGGGGACGGCAGCGACGCTGAATGAGTCGCTGCCGCTGCTGTTCCTCCGGCACGGCATGCCGGAGGAGCTGGTTCAGGGGGTCAGGGAGCATCTGGAGAGCTTCCTGGCCCAGGTTACACCGCAGGCGGAGGTCAGCTATATCGACGCTGCGGGGGCTTTTGTGCTGGGCGGCCGGGAGTGGACGCCCGTGCTGACCGGCGGGCATGCGCCGGGTCATGTGTCTTTGTATGAGGCCGGCAGCGGGCTGATGATCTGCGGCGATGCTGTGCTGCCGCAGATTTCGCCCAATGTCGGCCTGCAGCCGGGCAGCGATCCGCAGCCGCTGCAGACGTTCCTGGAGGGGCTGCGCGTGCTGCGCAGCCTGCCTGTGCGCCGTGCGTTCCCGGGGCACCGGGAACCGTTCACGGCGTGGGCGGAGCGGGCGGACAGCCTGCTCCGGCACCATGAGGAGCGGCTGGACACCGCCGCTCAGCTGCTGGCCGGCGGACCGCAGAGCGGGTTCGCCGTGTGCGAAGCGCTGTTCCGCGGCCGCGTGACCAGCGCGCATCAGCTGCGCTTCGCCATGAGCGAGGCGCTCGCGCACCTGGCGGAGCTGGTGCGCCGCGGCCGGGCGGCTACGCTGGCGGCAGAGCCGGACGGGCCGCTGCTGTTCGCGGCGGCGGAGCGATAGCGCCGGCGCCTTGCATGGCTGGCGCGAGCGGTGTGGACACAGCGCCGGGCATGGCGGCGAGCGCGATGTGGATGCAGCGCCTTGCATGGCGGCGCGAGCGGTGTGGACACAGCGCCGGGCATGGCGGCGAGCGCGATGTGGATGCAGCGCCGGGCACGGCAGCGCGAGCGATGTGGATGCAGCGCCGGGCATGGCGGCGCAGCTGAAACAGCCGGATCACGAACAACATAGCGGGAATAAACCCGCTGGTTCGTAGTCCGGCTGTCCTGTTTTGCGATAAACTGAAACTTAGCTGCAGTTTGTACACTTATATTGGCGCAAATTTGCTCAAATGCAGCAATAGCTGCATTCCGTGCAACTAAAAGTGCTGTGTAGGGCCAAATAAGCTAAAAATCCGATTTTTAAGTGTACCGAATACAACTATTTCTGGGCAAGGGCCTTTTTTGGTATTTTTAGTTGCACAAACTGCAGTTAAAGTATGTATACATTCAGAATGTAGCTCGAATAGATACTTATAAACTCGTGCGGCGAATCACCAACTAACTGTCACCCAATACTCAGCACACTGCGTATCATGCAAAGTACAACGTACTTCCTTCCCCACACTTCCCGCACTAACCGCACCACCCGCACTACATACTCATATCACTCTCAATCCCTTTATAAGCATCATCAAAATCTTCACCGTTATTTAAAGCATCAATCAGCTTCAATAGACCGGGTGTACCAGCAATCCCATACCACCTCGAAACCTCATAGCACGCCAGTTCATAATTCATACGGCTTTGGGCATTAGGCTGAAATGCAGAGGGAGAGTCCAAAAGATCAAAATCTATGGGTAATTTACCGTCATTAGTCTGGATGTTCCAAGTTCCTTTATTGTCTGGAAACCGGCCATCCGCCATAGCGGCTAATCCCTCATCAAACCATATGGGTACCCTGCTGCTATTGAGCCGCTTCTTTAATTCAGAGTGTGTCAATTCATGGGTAATCACGTTTTCGTTAAAGCCCCTTGGGCCGATAACAATATAGTTATTCCACGGATAATAATAGGTTTGCCCAATATCTGAATTTGCATATTTTTCTAAAGCCTCTTTAGAGGTTGCATAGATTATAACGGGAGCCGATTCTTTGTGACCAAAAAGAGTATCGATTTTTACATTAGAGGCTTGAACGTACTGGAGTAGTTCTGCTTTTTCACTCTCAGTAATCTCAGGTTCAACGTATACATTATGTACAATTTCATTCATATTGGAGTAGCTGATTAATACAGCATGGGTTTGCTTAGTGTAGATCGAATACAAGAACAGTACAACTAGCGCGAATATTAAAATGATTGACAAGACGATTATTTTGTTCTTTTTTGTCCTGAGTAATATCAACGTAATGTTCTCCTATTAATTATGATTTGTGAAAAAGCTTCCAATTCCCTTCAGAGATAACCTCCGCTGCCCCGTCGATTACTTTAATGGCGGTCTGATCATCAATCGCATAGGCCGGACCCTTCATCCCGGCGGCCCATCTCTCGGCGCCAGCCATGGTGTTGTCAGGCAGCATTTTGTGATCCAGATGCGGGAATATTGCAAAATCAACGAGACCCAGCGCTTCATCACCACCGGCAGGCGGAGTCCAGCCCACGAAGAATTCCCCGATGCTAGGCGCCATTACCATACTTCCTGCACTCATTCCCACATAAACCGCCTTCAGCGACGGCAAAAGGTCTGCCAGTCCAGACTCCCGCATCCAGTGGTACAGATAGAGGGCATCGCCGCCGGCCACCAGCAGGACGTCTGTCTCCCGAACCAGCGGCACCCAGCGGTCTTTGCTGATGCTTGGCAGCGCGGTTAGCTCGAGTATGCCCACAGACTTCCAGCCCAGCTCGACCATGGGATTCCCGGATTTCCCGCTAATGAACTCCCAGGTATTGACGCCGGGACCGACCCAGGGGTGCCCGTACATCGCCGTGGGGATGCACAGGGCGTTCGATTCGGCAATGGGCTTGTCCAGCATTCCAACCAGTGCGTCGTGTATGCTTTTATTTATGACGCCCGCAGATGTTAGTAATAGTCTCATAACTGCACTCCTTGTCGTTTGGAATCTTACCATTTCCCGCATTGCTTGTTTGTTCGATAAAAGGTTTGAACTATCCTCCTGTCCGTCCGCAGAAAAGGCAGCCAACCTTATGTGGTCGGCTGCCTAATGTAATCTTGGGCTAACATCGCCGTTACTCCAGCTGATCCTCGGCCGTCTTTCTGGCAGCTTCCTCTACATCCTCAGGTGCATGCGGGAGGCCGAGCTCCTGCTCGCGTTCTGCCTGCTTGCGGTGGGCAATGCGGCTGCTGGCCGCTGCGGCAATGGCGCCGACAATATCATCCAGGTAAGTATGTACCTGTCCGGTGCTTTTGTCATTCAGTCTCGTCAACACCCCGGGCTTCAGCTTATCCACGTAACCATAGTTGGTGAACCCGATGCTGCCATACACATTCACAATGGAAAAAGCGAGAATCTCATCCACGCCGTACAGTCCCTCATCATTTTCAATCATATCCTGCAAAGGTGTAAAAAGCTTGCCCTCCTCTGCCAGCACGTCCAGCTGAATTCCGGTCAGCACAGCGTTCTGCACTTCACGTTTACTGAGGACCATCTCGACGTTATGGACGCATTCCTCCATGGTCAGTGTCGGATAATATTTCTGCTGCAAAAACATAACAAGCTCAGCAATTTCTTCTACCTTTACGCCGCGTTCCTGCATCCAGTGTGTGGTTGCTTCTGCAACTGCCTTGCTATTAAGACTGTAAGGAGCTTTAACTTTATTCATACGTAGTCACCTCATTCTAGGGAGTAGGCTGGCCTTTATACTGCTGCTAATTAACAGTAGTAACATCGATAACCTTAAAGTAAACGGCAGAATATGTACTCTTGGCTATCATCAAAACCCCAGCCTTATAACGTTATTACCTCAGCAGCGGGCAACGGACGCATCTTCTTAGTATTACCGGTTATGCAGGCCTCTGATTTGCTCGTTCTGCCCGGCAAAAATGCCTTGATTCGCTCATTGTCCTTCACTTAAGCCTAAGCCGCATCCGCCCTTACCCGAGCCCGTGTGCCCCTCACCCGCAGCTTGTCCCGCTTCAGCTCCGCACGTTGTCCAAAATTTAGGATGAGCTCTTGTTATTTTTTGCAGAGAGGGCTCGTATACATAGCAGTACAAACTGATCCTAGTTGTTGAAAGGGGCAATGATTAATGAAACCTATGACAAAAGTCCGTGCGCTGTCTGCGGCTTGCCTGCTCACGGTTCCGATTCTGCTGTCCGGCTGCGGCCTGTTCGGTTCGGAGTCGGCAGCAGTGGATCCGCCGCCGGAGGAGATTGAGGCGCAGATGCTGGAGCTTAGCGACGGCACTACGCTTGATGCTGGGGTATTCGGACCAGTGGCAGGGGATACAGCCGCCGGGGAGATAACCAGTCAGCCGGAAGCGATCGCACCCGGAGAGCGCACCACCGTCTACCTGCAGGACAGCAACGGGCTGCTGACCCCGGTTTCGCTTAAGCTGCCTGAAGGGGACAGCAACGCCATGCTTACAGATTCACTAACTGCACTGGTCACCCAGGGGGCATATGCCTCAACTGTTCCTGAAAGCTTTGAGGGTGTACTTCCCGCCGGCACACAGGTGGAGAGTGTCTCTGTGGACAAAGATAAACTGGCGGTGGTCGAATTCAACGCCGCATTCAATGATTACAAGCCGGCGGATGAACGCAAAATTCTGGAGGCCATCACCTGGACATTGACTGGACAGGAGGGCATCGAGGGCGTACAGCTGTGGGTCGACGGCAAAAAGCTGACCGAAATGCCGCTTCAGGGTACACCGCTGGATCATCCGCTGTCCCGCTCGTTTGGCATTAACCTGCCGAGAAACGGACCGGTGCTGATGAATTCATCTGCGGTAACCGTTTATTTTTCCGCAGCAACGCCTGACGGCACTCACCAGTATTATGTTCCGGTTACACGCTTTGTACCCGCCGGAGAGGACCGGGTGAAGGCTGCGCTGAATGAGCTGATTGCCGGACCGGAATCGGCTAACGGACTGGAGATGGTGATGACCGGGGGAACTGCGCTTGAAGGAGTAGAAGCCGGACAGAACGGGGTAGTAACAGTGTCGCTGACTGATGATATGTTCACGGATGCCCGGAATGTGCCGGAGGAAATGCTGGAATCCGTCGTGCTCACAGTGGCGCAAAATGCGGGTGATGCTCCGGTCCAGATCCGCCTGAACGGGCAGGAGACGGTAACCGGAACGGATAATGTCAACTACGGCCAGCCGGTATCGGCGCCGGAATATGTGAACGCACTGCCGCTGTAAGAAGTTTTTACCTAGTCAAAAGATGCTTTTGTGCCTGCACTTTGGTAGAATAAAGCTTGCTAAGCAAAAAACGGATAATGCCCTTCCCGGGTGTTATCCGTTTCGCGCGCAAAGGCGTTAATGTAAGCTTTAGCTACTTAAGATGCAGGAGGCAGACTATGACGAGATCAAACGGGCGTAACAGCGACCAGCTCCGGCCGCTTACGATTACAACCCAAACTAATAAATATGCAGAGGGCTCTGTACTGATTGAAATGGGCGACACAAAGGTACTAGTGACCGCAACCGTGGATGAGAAGGTTCCACCGTTCCTGAAGGGCCAGGGTAAAGGCTGGGTAACCGCCGAATATTCGATGCTGCCCCGGGCAACCCAGACCCGTAACCAGCGTGAAGCTGCACGCGGCAAGCTGACCGGACGGACGATGGAGATCCAGCGGCTGATCGGCCGGGCGCTCCGCTCGGTAGTGAATCTGCAGGCGCTGGGCGAGCGCAGCATAACGCTGGACTGCGACGTGATTCAGGCGGACGGCGGTACGCGGACAGCCTCGATTACGGGAGCTTTTGTGGCAATGGCGTTTGCCATTAACAAAATTGCGCTACAGCATAAGCTGAGCGTATTCCCGATTACAGACTACCTGGCTGCTATCAGTGTCGGTGTAGTGGGGGACAAGGCGCTGCTTGATCTGAACTATGAGGAAGATTCCAAGGCAAAGGTTGATATGAACGTGGTGATGACAGGCGGCGGCGCTTTTGTCGAGCTGCAGGGTACCGGCGAAGAGCGTCCGTTCACGCGCCGGGAGCTGGACGAGCTGCTGGGTCTCGGTGAGAAGGGCATCCATGAGCTGATTGCGGTGCAGAAGGAAGTACTAGGTCCGATCGCGCTCAAAATCCCTTCCGGCCAGCCTGGCCAAGAGGTGTAGCATGAGTAACAGCGGCGGCATCCTGATTGTTGCGACGAAGAACAAGGGCAAGGTACGCGAGTTCCAGCATGCTTTTGCCCCGCTCGGCCTGACCGTTAAGAGTATGTTCGACTACCCGGAGCTTCCGGATGTAGTGGAGGACGGCAATACTTTTGCCGAGAACGCGCTCAAGAAGTCCAAGGCAGTCGGCGAAGCCCTCGGCTTGCCCGTACTGTCGGATGACTCCGGCCTGTGTGTCGATGCGCTGGACGGCCAGCCCGGTGTGTACTCTGCCCGTTACGCCGGGGAAGGTGCGCAGGATGAGGAGAATAACCTTAAGCTGCTGAGCGAGCTGGAGCGGATGAAGCAGGGTGAGGATACCGGCCAGCCTCTGCTAAGTACGGCACGGTTTGTCTGTGCGTTATCGCTTTATGATCCGGCGGACGGCTCGGAGCTGACAGCGGAAGGTACGGTGGAAGGCTGGATTACTTCAGAGCCTGCAGGCGCCGGGGGCTTCGGTTATGATCCGCTTTTCTACCTTCCCGAGCATGAGAAGACAATGGCCGAGCTGACGCTGGAGGAGAAGCAGAAGATCAGCCACCGGGGAACGGCGCTGCGTCTGCTGACGGATAAGCTTGCTGCCAAGCAGGCCAATAACGGGTGATTTCCCCGTACACTTTAAACAGATGACTCTGTCTGCCGGGTAGGCGGCCAGGGTCTTTTTATATTTTTATAGGGTGGTGGCAGCGTTTTTTGAGTATAAGATGATTTTATCCCCCGATTACAGAAATTTACCCCTGGCGGTTCCCGCTGCGATGCCTGAAAATTAGAATTACCTTCATCTCTTAATGATGTCAGAATCCTCCAATTTAACGACTCCTAACTCTTCTAATCCATCACCTACCTGACAGCAGGATAAACCGTATCACCACCGTGTTCATAAGCCAGCCGGCGAAATTACAGGCAACAGGGCAGTTTCATGCGCTTTTTTGTAGTATCTCATCTATTAACAAGACTACCGTTACATTGCTAGAAAGGCAGAGTGAGGGTGAATCCAGATCCGGGAGCGGGGTGAACTGCCAGGCGTCGCTATTTCTTATCCATGAAGAACGATGTGCTGTGAGAATGAAACGGGGAGGTAATATTTGCATGCTGAAAAAGAAATCACGGAAGTCTGTTGCGCTGGGACTCGCGGCTGCTTTGTTTATTACGCTTTTTGCCGCACTCGGCGGGAGTGTCAAGACGGCTAAGGCCGCAGGGAACGATTATAAAATAGTCGGTTATTATGCGTCCTGGGCCGCTTACGGACGGGCTTTTAACGTAGCGGACATTGATGCCGCCAAAATGAATGTGATCAACTACGCTTTTGCCGATATCTGCTGGAACGGGGTGCATGGAAATCCGGACCCGACCGGCCCGAATCCGGTCACCTGGTCCTGCCAGAATGAGCAGGGGCAGGCAATCAGTGTGCCGAACGGTACAATCGTACTGGGCGATCCATGGATCGATGCCCAAAAAAGCTTCGGGGATGACAAATGGGATGATCCGATCAAAGGCAACCTGAAGCAGCTGTGGAAGCTGAAGGAGAAGAATCCGAATCTGAAGACGATGATCTCTATCGGCGGGTGGACCTGGTCGAACCGGTTCTCTGATGTGGCGGCAACGGCTGCTACCCGTGAGGTGTTTGCCAATTCGGCGGTTGATTTTATCCGTAAATATAAGATGGACGGCGTCGATCTGGACTGGGAATATCCGGTCAGCGGCGGACTCGCCGGCAACAGCTACCGTCCCGAGGATAAACAGAATTATGTGCTGCTGCTGCAAAAAATTCGTGAAAAGCTGAACGCGGCAGGTACCGCCGACGGCAAAACCTATCTCCTCACCATCGCCTCCGGTGCCAGTCCGACATACGTCCAGAACAATAATCTGAGCGGGATTGCAGCGGTTGTGGACTGGATCAATATCATGACCTACGATTTCAACGGAAGCTGGAATACGACGACCGGACACAATGCGCCGCTCTATTATGATCCTGCTACAGCATCCACCGGGCTTACTGAGCCGCAGAATTATAATATCGACAAGGCGGTAACCAGCCATCTTGGAGCAGGAGTTCCTGCAAGCAAGCTGGTGCTGGGAATGCCGTTCTATGGACGAGGCTGGGGCGGTGCTCCGGCTGCAGGCAACGGGCAATACCAGGTATCCGCCGGCATTTCCTCCACAGGCACCTGGGAAAAGGGCAATTATGATTTCAATGATCTGGAAGCCAATTATATTAACAAAAACGGCTACACCCGTTATTGGAATAACGTAGCCAAGGTGCCTTATCTGTACAATCCTTCAACTCAGACCTATATCAGCTACGATGATGCGGAATCCCTGGGTCACAAGATCAGCTACCTGAAGGCTAAGGGCCTGGCCGGAGCCATGTTCTGGGAGACGAGCGGCGACCGCAACCGGACGCTGCAGAATAAGCTCAGCGCTGAGCTTGGCGGCGGTGTCATTCCGACACCAACCCCAACCGCGACAATAGCACCGACCGCAACGCCGACTGCTACACCGACTGCTACACCGACCGCTACACCGACCGCGACGCCAAAACCGAGCACAAGCCCTACGCCGACAGTAGCACCAACTCCAACCGTTATTCCAACCGCGACGCCCAAACCAAGTGTTAGCCCTACTCCGACGCCGACAGTAGCACCGACACCGACTCTAACACCGGGACAATGCACCGCACCAGCCTGGAGCGCAGCCGGTGTGTACACACAAGGCCAGCAGGTTTCCTACGGCGGGTACGTATATGAAGCCAAGTGGTGGACACAGGGCGACCGGCCTGATCTGAGCGGCGCTTATGGGGCATGGAAGGTAACCGGGGTGTGCGGCAATGCGACCGCTACACCTTCACCTACCACGCCGGCGACACCTGTTCCAACGGCGGTACCTACCCCGGCTGCTACAGCAACACCGGGAGCCGGTGCCTGGGCGGCAGGCATCGCTTACAAAGTAGGGGATACAGTCACATACAACGGGTCCGCATATATCTGCCAGCAGGCGCACACCTCGCTTGCCGGGTGGGAGCCGGCAGCTGCCCCTGCCCTCTGGAAGCTGAAATAACACCAGCGTAACCGTCAGTATCAAAAGCCTGCAGAGAAGAACGGCTTCTCTGCAGGCTTTTTTGGAGCAAATGAATTGTATTCATAACCTTCCGTGGCTTGAAATATAATAAAAGTGCCTGCTTTTGTCCCTTTCGGGAAAAATGATGGAACGCGCTGCCGTTTTATTCGTTTATAGTAGTATATAGCGGAAGGTGGTGAGATCACCTATGGTTCCATGGGTGCTATGGTTAGTCGCGGCCGGTGTTCTGCTTGTGATTGAAATGTTCACGCTTACTTTTTATCTGTTCTGGCTTACGGTCGGTGCAGCGGCGGCGCTGCTTGTGTCGCTGATCTGGCCGGAGGCGATTCTGCTGCAGGTGGCGGCAGGCGCGGTAGTAACGGTTCTCCTGACCGTGTTCTCCAAACCTCTGGTCGCCCGGTTCAAGCATGCCCGGGGGTTCGAGGATATCGGGACAGAGATTACCGGGCGTCAGGGTATTGTCGTTGAGGCGCTTGAACCGGGGCGTTACGGCCAGGTCAAGGTCGGCGGCGATACATGGAGTGCAGTGTCAGGCGAGGTGCTGGCGAGAGATGAATTAGTCAGAGTTGTCCGCAGAAGCTCCACTATTATCGAAGTAGAACGATGGGAGGAAAACAGCTGATGGATTCATGGGTAATTATCGGGATTATTATTGCAGTCGTAGTCGTTTTTGTGGCACTGACGATCAAAATCGTACCGCAGCAGCGTGTTGGGGTAGTCGAGCGGCTCGGGAAATTTCACCGGCTGCTTACACCGGGGCTGAACATTCTGATTCCGGTCATTGATCAGGTGCGTACGTACCATGATTTGCGGATTCAGCAGGCGAATGTGCCGCCTCAGACGGTTATTACGAAGGATAACGTTCAGGTACAGATTGATACCATTATTTTCTACCAGGTAGTCGGACCGGAACAGGCGACTTACGGTATTTCTGATTATGTATACGGGGTTCGCAATATCTCCACGGCAACTATGCGTCAGATTATCGGTAAGCTGGAGCTGGACGAAACACTGTCCGGACGTGAAAAAATTTCGGCGGACATCCGGCTGGCCCTCGATGAAGCAACCGAGAAGTGGGGCGTGCGGATTGAGCGCGTTGAGGTTATTGACATCAAGCCGCCGCTGGATATTCAGGAAGCGATGGATAAGCAGATGAAGGCGGAACGCAGCAAGCGTGCGATTGTTCTGGAGGCGGAAGCTGCCAAGCAGGATATGATCCTGCGCGCGGAAGGTGACAAGCAGAGTAAGATCCTCAAGGCTGAAGGTGACAAGGAAGCGCGTATCCGTCAGGCTGAGGGCTTACGTCAGGCACAGGAGCTGGAAGCGCTCGGCCAGGCCAAGGCGATCGAGGCGGTAGCCGAGGCCGAGAAGGCGCGGATTCAGCTGATCAGCACCGCCGGGCTGGATGAGCGGGTACTGGCGTACCAGTCCTTTGATGCGCTGACCGAAATCTCCAAAGGACCTGCCAACAAAATATTCCTGCCTAGCAGCACAGTTGAGACGCTGGGTGCGCTCGGAGCAATCGCCGAAGTATTCAAGGCAGGCAAGGACGGCAAGTAAGCAGCAGAAGGTTTTACAATTGCGGCACATTTTTGTTAAAGTAAAAGCAAACACAAATCTAAGTGGTTGCTTATGCGGCAAACTTTAAGGAGCAGATACTGTGACGCAAAAAGAAATTTCTCCGCTGGTAGCAGCGCTGGGGCTTGAAGCCCACGTTGAGGGCGGATGGTACAAGAGATTATGGAACTCATCCTTCGAAATTCCCCAGGAGACACTGGGCAGTAACTATTCAGGAGCCAGAGCATCGGCCTCCTCCATTTACTTCCTGCTTCACCCGGGTGAAAAGTCGGAATGGCACACCGTGCTCTCCGATGAAATCTGGCTGTGGCATTCCGGCAGCCCGATTGTCCTGAGCCTTGGCGGCAGCGGTGCACAGCCTGAGAACGTAACTGAAGTGGTGCTCGGCGCCGACATATTAGCCGGACAACAGCCGCAGGTCGTTATTCCTGCAGGCGTCTGGCAGGCCGCGCGGCCGCTCGGTGATGAGCCGGTGCTCGTCTCCTGCATCGTATCACCGGAATTCAGCTTTGATGATTTCAAGCTGATCGATTAATTACTCAAGAGAAGCGTCTGCTGCGGTTGCGGCAGACGCTGTTTTTTTATTTTTTGGGGGTCTCCGCAAAAGCACCTGATTCAGCATTCTGGTTAAGGCCCGCTTTGCAGGGGAATTTGTGTACTGTTATAATCTTATTGAATCCGGGCTGATTCCTCAGCCATTTTTTAGGTTATAGATGCTTGATCACACCAATAGGCTTGGAGGGTTAACAATGAGCGAATTAAATGGACCATTTTCGGGCGGACCGACGCTGAATGACGGGGCAACCATGCCGTGGCTGGGCCTGGGCGTATGGCAGACCAAGGACGGCGAAGAGGTTATCCAGGCAGTGAAGACAGCAGTTGAAACAGGCTACCGCAGCATTGATACGGCAGCCGGATATAATAATGAAGAGGGCGTCGGGCAGGCCATCCGGGAATGCGGAGTTCCGCGGGACGAGCTGTTCATCACGACCAAGGTGCGTAACCCTGATCAGGGATATGAATCGACACTTAAGGCTTTTGAAGTAAGCCGGAAGAAGCTTGGTCTGGATGTTATTGACCTGTATCTGATCCACTGGCCGGTTAAGGGTAAATACCGGGACACCTGGAAGGCGCTGATTCACCTGCAGAAGGAAGGGCTCGTCAAATCCATCGGCGTCAGCAACTTCCAGGTGCATCATCTGCAGGATATCATCGACGATACCGGCGTGGTGCCGGCCGTGAACCAGATCGAATTCCATCCGCTGCTGACCCAGCGCGAGGTGCTGAAATTCGCCAAGGCGCATGACATTCAGGTGGAGGCCTGGAGCCCGCTGATGCAGGGGAACCTTGATCTGCCGCTGCTCAAGGAGCTGGCTGATCGGTACGGCAAGACGGTAGCGCAAATTGTGCTCCGCTGGGACCTCCAGCAGGGCGTGATCACCATTCCTAAGTCGGTGCATGCTGAACGCATTGTGGAGAATGCCGGCTTCTTTGACTTCACGCTGAGTGACGATGATGTACAGGCAATTGAGGAGCTGAACCGGAATCACCGCTTTGGCCCGGACCCGGATAACTTTAATTTCTAAATGGGCTGCGGGCAGGCTGATTACGAAAAGAATAGAGGCAAAGCCGAAGCAGAAGCAAGCCGGGGCAAAGAGCAAGCCGCACGTAATACGCGGCTTGCTCTTTTTGTGCTGCGTCTGAAAGCATGCATTTGGCTGGTAAACCGGGGTCCTGTGCCTGTGAGAACAAACAAGAGATCCTTGTAGCCTGAATGTTTTGCAGAGCCCGGCATCAGGGATAACACCCCCTTGACCTAAATATGTTTATCTAGAGTTGCAGAAGCTTTTATCCAATGGATACATTATACTTCTGCAGCCAGAGATTTACTTGAGCCAGATAGGCGAACAGCTGCGGGCCGGACATCAGCTGGCCGAACCAGGGCAGATTGCTGGATGATTCCGGCGATGCTGCAATTTCACGGATTTTGGCCGGATCAATCAGCGGCAGGATCGGAGACGATGAATCATCCAGAATGTTCAGCATCTGAGTACGGACGGCGTTCAGGTAAGCGGGATTATGTGTTTTGGGATAAGGGCTTTTTTTGCGGTAGAGTACATCATCCGGCAGCACGCCTTCCAGTGCTTTACGCAGAATGCCTTTTTCACGGTTGCCCACCGTTTTGATCTCCCACGGGATGTTGAAGACGTATTGTACCAGCCGGTGATCGCAGTAAGGAACGCGGACTTCAAGTCCCACGCCCATGCTCATCCGGTCCTTGCGGTCCAGCAGGGTAGGCATGAACCGGGTAATGTTGAGGTAGGACATAACACGCATTTGCGCCTGTTTGCCGGTCTCCCCGTCAAGCTTCGGCACCTCAGCCACTGCGTCACTGTAACGGTCACCTAAATATTCCAGAGGACGTATCCATTCGCGGACTTCGGGCGACAATAATCCTGCACGCATTTTGGGGGCTACCGACCAGGGGAAGGTGCCGGAGGACAGCGCTTCTTCACGGTGGAACCAAGGGTATCCGCCAAAGATTTCGTCTGCGGCTTCGCCGGAAATAGCGACCGTCGCATTCTTTTTAATCTCCCGGCAAAATAAATAAAGCGACGAATCCACATCCGTCATCCCCGGCAGGTCACGGGAGTAAAGGGCGTTATCGAGCGCCGGCACCAGATCCGGAGTATCAAAGTTAATGTAACGGTGATTCGTCTGCAGCTCATCCACCATCCGTTTAATCCACGGCCCGTCTGCGCCGGGCTGGAAGGTGTGGCTTTTAAAATGCTTATCGTTATCGACAAAATCAACTGAATAGGTGTCCACACGGCCCTGGCCGGTGCGGTTGTAGTATTGCACGGCGAGGGCCGTTAAGGCGCTGGAATCGAGTCCCCCGGACAGCAGGGAGCAGACCGGAACGTCGGAGACAAGCTGCCGCTCCAGCGTATCCTGCAGCAATTCCCGGACTCTGGCCGCTGTTTCATCAACGTTGTCAGTATGGACATAGCTCTCCAGCTCCCAGTATGCATACTTGCGGATGCCGCTGCGGCTATAAATCATGGCATGACCGGGACGAAGCTCGAATATATCTTTGTATACCCCCTGTCCCGGAGTACGGGCCGGACCGACGATAAAGATTTCTGCCAGACCTTCGGGCCCTACCTTCGGCTGGACTTTGGGATGCTGCAGCAGTGCTTTGGGCTCAGAGCCAAAGACAAACACATCATCAATCTGACTGTAGAACAGCGGTTTAACGCCAAGCCGGTCACGCGCCAGAAACAGATGGTCCCGCACACTGTCCCAGACGGCAAAAGCAAATATGCCATTGAGCTTTTCCGTGCAATCAGGGCCCCACTCCATATAGGCATGCAGAAGGACCTCGGTATCACACTGGGTCTGGAAATGGTGGCCGCGCTGCTTTAGCTCGCTTTTGAGCTCACCAGCATTATAGAGTTCACCGTTATACACGAGCGCATAGACATTCTCATCCTGCCGGGCGATCATCGGCTGTGCGCCGTTCTCGGGGTCAATTACACTCAGCCTGCGGTGTCCGAGGGCACAGGGGCCCGAAATCCACGTTCCGGCGGCATCCGGCCCGCGGTTTGATAAGGTTTCAGTCATTTTAACGAGCAGTTGCGAGTGCTGGGTAAGGTCACCGCGCCACTGGATAAAGCCGGTTATTCCGCACATGATGTTCATCCTCTCTTTTGTGCGATTGTTGTCCAAATATAAGAATTGAGTAATACAGATATATGCCGATTGAAGGGATAAAATGTATGTCCTTATCCGAACACTAGGGTAGAGGAAAATTTACCAGGAGGGATGATGACAAGTGTATTACATTAAAGACGCCAAAATCCGCAGAATGACCGAATATGACGGTGCTCCATGTGCCGAAGTTGGCGTATTGCCGGGAGCTGTAGGCGATTCAGCGCTCTTGGTGTACATCGTGGAAGATCAGCATGAGGAAGGCTATGAAATTGTGCGCATTCTGACGAATGATGCAGACACCCAAACCGACTGGTTTGATAATAATATGCATAATGCTTTTGAGGACGTGACAGTCAGCGCGTTCACCGGAAGCCCGGTTATGAGCCCGGAGGATGAGCGCTCCAAATTCCAGCGGGAGCTGCTGATCTTCGGCCACCTGAAAAAGCAGCTGGGAGAGCATTTCCGTCAGGTGTCGCTTAAGCGGCACTGATATCCTGCGTCTGGTGAGCCGGTGCCTCTGGCTCCGGCAGCGGAAGGACAGCTGTCTGAACGGCAAATCATGCCGTAAATTCCGTTGCCGGGGGCAGAAATGTTTTTTTCTTGGTATTTTATCTTGAAAAAATATTTCAATGCGTTATAATAGAGAACGTTGCGTTAATACATAGTATATAAAAGCTACACTTAATATGTCCCGGTAGCTCAGTTGGATAGAGCATGCGCCTTCTAAGCGCACGGTCGGGGGTTCGAATCCCTTCCGGGACGTAACACAGAAGCAGCCTTCCTGTATGGAAGGCTGTTTTGCTGTGTTCAGGTGGGAATGAGGATTGCGGGCGCAGACAAGGACAACTTTAAGTGTACTCTGTACAATAAAAACTGCTGTTCGGCGCTTCAAAACCACTTTAGCTGTATTTTGTGCAACTAAAACACCCTAAATCCGGTTAATCGGGCATTTTTACTGATTTTAGTTGTATGGAATACACTTATACCCGATGAAGTGTACTTTTCGGCGGTTTTAGCTGCACAGAATGCAGTTATATTGTTTACGCATCCAGCGGCCAGCTGAGCAGGGGCGTTCAGGCCTTGATCTGTAGCAGCCGTTGCAGGCCAGCGCCAGTCAGACCTTGATCTGTAGCAGCCGTTGCAGGCCAGCGCCAGTCAGACCTTGATCTGTAGCAGCCGTTGCAGGCCAGCGCCAGTCAGGCCTTGATCTGTAGCAGCCGCTGCGGGCCAGCGCCAGTCAGGCCTTGATTTGCAGCAGCTGTCAGCTGAGCAGGGGCGTTCAGGCCTTGATCTGTAGCAGCCGTTGCAGGCTAGCGCCAGTCAGGCTTTGATTTGCAGCAGCTGTCAGCTGAGCAAGGGCGTTCAGGCCTTGATCTGTAGCAGCCGTTGTAGGCTAGCGCCAGTCAGGCTTTGATTTGCAGCAGCTGTCAGCTGAGCAGCGGCAGCCACTCCTTAATTTGCAGCAGCCAACCGGCTACATCCGCTCCGGCTGCGGCAGGCCAAGCACCTCCAGCACCTCGCCTAGCGTTGCCTGGAATCTTTGCGTAAGCCAGAGGCGGAAGGCGACGGACTGTGCCTCGCCTTTTAGAATCGGGCAGGCAGAATAAAAATTGTTGAACAGCGAAGCCAGCGTATGCGCATAATTACAGACCGTATTCGGCGTCAGCTGAACACTTGCACTGTAGAGTGTGTCCTGCCAATTACTGAGATGCCTCAGGAGGGCGAGCTCGGCTTTTTGCAGCTCTGCCGGGAAGGCGGGGAGGACAGGTGCTGCATCTGCGTTAAGATTGGCTAGTACCACATTGAGACTAGCTTGTTCCGCAGAAGTGTTGGCTTTCTCCGCATAAAGGTCAGCTTTGTCCGCGAAAGGGTTGGCATTCACCGCACTCAGGTTAGCTTTTACCCCCGAATCCATTGAGCCTCCCGCAGCAGCCGAGCCTTTACTAAGCACACTGCCTGCACGCGCATAGGTGTACATCAGGTACACGCCTGTGTTGCCGGAAATCTCGGTCGCCTGCTTGAAGTCAAAAATAATCTCCGTCCCCAGATTAAAACGCAGCAGATAATAACGGATGGCAGCGGTGGCGATGAGCCGGCTGGACAGGCCGCTTTTGTCAGAGCGGGTGGCTTCAATCGTATTCTCCATCAGCTGCACCAGCTCGGTCACCTTGATGCCGATACCCTGGCGGCCTGACATGGCGTAGGAGGCTTTGCCTTCTGAGATGTCAATGCCAAGCTCCGCTGCCGAAGCCGGACTTAGGGAAACGACGCCATAGCTCACATGATGCAATTTGTCGGCCTGCTTCGTGAATCCAAGCACCTCCAGTGCCTGCTTGACCATCGCCTGCGGATACTCCTGTCTGTAGTCGATAACGTTGACGACCCGGTCTGCCGCGCCAAAAGCCCGCTTTTCCCCGGTTAAGCCCGTAGTCCACACCCCGCTGTTAAACTCACTGTAGATGAAGTCCTTATTCAGCAGTCCGAATTTCCAGAGATGATAAGCGATATCCTTGGCTGTATAGGTCAAAATCCCGTTGGAGCGCACCAGCACCTTATCCTTATGATGCTCCTCTGCATCAGACCCGTCCGTATTCTCTCCCGCAGCCTGCTTGAGAATCCAGCAGCCCGCCAGCTTGCCTTCTGTTTCCTGCACGAACACCTCCGTCTGCTCCAAGAGAGCAAAGGCCGAAGCCCAAAAGCCCTCCTTCAGAATGCTGCTCTCCCAAACCAGCAGATCATAGCGGATGCCGAAGCCCTTCATCTCTGCGACATGCTCGCGGACAATCCGCTCAGCGACCAGATTGCCCAGCCAGGCCGTATTGCCGCTGCCCTCCTCCAGCGCATGCAGAATCTCTGTCCGCTTGTGCACACTCTCCGGCAGCCGGGCGTATTCTCTGTTCACACCGGCATAAAGATCCCAGCAGTAATCGCCAAAACGGACATGCTCCCCCGCCAGCGGCACATGAAGCAGCCCGACCACCGTATCCGCCAGCTGGTTGCCGAGATCATCCACATAGTTATGGACCTCGACGCTATACCCGGTTTTCCGCAAAATCCGCACCAGCGCATCCCCGATACAGGCGTTTCTAAGGTGACCTACGTGCATGGATTTGTTCGGGTTCACAGAAGTATGCTCGATGATTACTTTTTCCCCTGCTGCCGCAGGCAGTTCAAAGCCTCGTCCGGCCCACTCCTGCCAGTTGATATACAGATTAATGAAGCCGGGAGCGGCGATGTCGATTTTGGCGAAAAGCCCTCCCAAATCTCCCGAGTGACTGATATCTGTTGTTATCAGCTCTGCAATAGCCATAGGCGCTTTACGCAGTATTCTGGCCAGCTGCATGGCAATGTTAGTCGAGTAGTCACCAAAATCGGAATTGGCCGGCTGCTCAAGCACAACGGGGGGCTGATCTGCAGCAGCGGTCCCGTGCTTCGTAAATACCCGCTGTACACTTTGTTCGAGAACGTTCTTGATAAGCTGGCTTAACATAAATATGACCTCCTAAATGGATAGAGCGTCCACACGCAATTCTGCATTAGCCATGAAACGGCACCTCTGAGCATAAGAAAAAGCCCTCATCTCTCAAAAGAGACGAAGGCTTGATTAGCGCTCGCGGTACCACTCTAGTTGCTAAACCTCTGTTTAGCCGCTCATAAGATAACGGTCTTCAGCCGGGGCTTCCTACTGTAGATTCAGAAGTCCATCTCCCGGGTGCGCTTCATGGGCTGATCTGTACCGGTTTCCACCATTCCCGGCTCGCTGAGACTAGATCAGGCACACTACTATCCCGTTCATCGATTGCATATGGATTTTTATCAGTATAGCGAATTTCCGGAAGAAAGCAAGGGCCGGGAGAGAGGAGCATGAGAAATATTAATCTGAGGTCGGTGCTGCCGTCAGATCTTTTATATCTGTAGAGCCGTAGATCAGCAGTGCAATTACAATGACCAGCAAAAGCCCGCCGGCGAAATGTTCTCCGTCAAAATTCTCTTTTCCCATTAGCGCTGTCCCCCTCTGTATGAAAAATGCCATCTATGTGTTATCCGCTTTTTGCTTCAGGGCGGTCATGATCTCATGGAGCGTCAGGCCGCTGTTATCGTCGAGGAAGCTGACCAGCTTATCCACATTGCTCTGGCTCAGATTGCTCAGCGATATATATTTGCCGACCAGGCTGACCAGCAGGGACGCATCCGTAAACATCTGAATGGAGTCTACCTTCAGCTTACCGGTCAGCAGAAGTGCTGCAACCGCGAATTCCAGCCCCTTCGGGCTTTGTGCTTTGGGGTTTGGCGGCTGCTTTTTAACACTTGTTTTCTTTCCTTTTCCGGCAGGGGGCATGGGACTCCCTTCTTCCATTTACAGTCTTTCAGGAAAGCGGCAGCACTGCAGGCATTTCTTCCCTTCTGAACAGCGTATGCGGATTTGGAGATATCGGTGATTGGAGCCTGTCTGATGTCCACACCGCCGGTGTTGCGCCGGAATAGTATTATATTGTGCGGTTCATTAGAAGCGCCGCTAGAGTTAGAGCTCAAAGTTCATAGATGGGAGAATGGAAAGGAGGAATGAAACAGGATGGCAATATTATCAACTGGACCAATCGATAACACTCCTGTGTCCGGAGTCAGACCCACCCAGCTTGTAACTATACGGATCGTCAACCGTTCTTCCCAGACAGCTGCAAGTGTTGTGATTGAAGGCTACTATTTCACCACAATCAGAAATCTGTATGTGAGTGAGGTTATTAATGTTGCTCCAAATGAAGCGGTGACCCGGAGTTACTTTGCAGATTTGGACGGTTACGAGTTTATCTTTACAACCGGCGAGATAATGGAGAATGACCTGGGGATCTCGGTGTGGGGCAAGCAGACAGACGGGCAACTGGTTGAGGCCCACCGGGTGGTCAGTCACGAAATATTAGACTAATCAATAATCAAAGGGTAAAGGAGTGTTATGCAGATGAGCTTTTTATCAACCGGACCGATAGAGAATAATATGGTCGCAGGCGTCAGACCTACGACTCAGGTTACGCTCCGCGTAGATAACCGCAGCAGCAGTGTGGCTTCTAACGTGCTTGTACAGGGTTACTATCTGCTAGGCGGTGTAAGAAACCTGTATGTCAGCGAGACGCTCACTGTGGACCCGAACCAGGTGATTACGAATAACTATTATGCGGATCTGGATGGTTTTGAATTTTTGTTCGTTACGCCTACCAGCCCGCCGGATGATCCGATTCAGATCTCTTTGTGGGGCAAAAGCAGCACAGGTGCACTGGTAACTGCCCACCGTCTCGTATCAGCTGAGCTTATGGGCGAAGTCGTCGGCGTTACAGGTGCCACCGGGCCGGCAGGGGCAACAGGACCGACCGGTACAGGCGGCGGTGCAACTGGCGCAACGGGCGCAGCGGGAGCGACGGGAGCTACAGGCACGGCAGGAGCGACAGGGGCTACAGGAGCTACGGGCACGGCGGGAGCGACTGGGGTTACAGGAGCTACAGGCACGGCAGGCACGGCAGGAGCGACAGGGGCTACAGGAGCTACGGGCACGGCAGGAGCGACAGGGGCTACAGGAGCTACGGGCACGGCAGGAGCGACCGGGGTTACGGGAGCAACGGGCACGGCGGGAGCGACTGGGGTAACGGGAGCAACGGGCACGGCAGGAGCGACTGGGGTAACGGGAGCTACAGGCACGGCGGGAGCGACAGGGGTTACAGGAGCAACGGGCACGGCAGGAGCGACTGGGGTAACGGGAGCTACAGGCACGGCGGGAGCGACAGGGGTTACGGGAGCTACGGGCACGGCAGGAGCGACTGGGGTTACAGGTGCGACAGGCACGGCGGGAGCGACTGGGGTTACAGGAGCTACGGGCACGGCGGGAGCGACTGGGGTTACGGGAGCTACGGGCACGGCAGGAGCGACTGGGGTTACAGGTGCGACAGGCACGGCGGGAGCGACAGGGGTTACAGGAGCTACAGGCACGGCAGGAGCGACTGGGGTTACAGGAGCTACGGGCACAGCAGGAGCGACTGGGGTTACAGGAGCTACGGGCACGGCAGGAGCGACAGGGGTTACAGGAGCTACGGGCACGGCAGGAGCGACTGGGGTTACAGGACCAACCGGCTCAGGCGCCATTATTCCTTACGCATCCGGACTTCCGGCTGCACTGACTACTGTACTTGGCAGTCTGCTCAATACTTCCAGCTTGATCGGCTTTGGCAACAGTGCGACCGGTGTAACCATTACCGGCGGGGTCATTGACCTCACAGGTGCGGCAGGCACACTGCTTAACTTTGCCTTCTCTGTACCTCGTGCGGGTACAATTACTTCCTTGGCCGGTTATTTCAGCACAACAGCGGCATTGTCACTGGTAGGCTCTACGGTTACTATAACCGCTCAGCTGTTCCGCTCGACAACGCCGAATAATACCTTTACTGCTGTACCGGGTGCTCTGGTTACACTGGCTCCGCCATTGACTGGTATTCTTAGTCTGGGTACGATCAGCAGCGGCCTCACTTCCGGGCTCAGCATTCCGGTTGCAGCAGGTGACCGTCTGCTGATGGTCTTCTCGGCATCTGTGACAGCTGGCATTGATATAGCTACTTCTGTTGCAGGATACGCCAGCGGCGGCCTGACTATCGTCTAAGCTGCGGTATTTATAAACTAACTAATATTACAAAAGGGACTTCACAGCCGCAGGCTGAAGAAGTCCCTCTTTTGTTGATGATGCCGGCGGAGCCATGCCGGTAAAATTTCGATTAGAGGGAAAAATCCCACTAATCACAGCAAAACCGGGGCTGAACCCCCGGATTAGAGGGAAAAATCCCACTAATCACAGCAAAACCGGGGTCGAACCCCCGGATTAGAGGGAAAAATCCCACTAATCGCAGCAAAACCGGGGTCGAACCCCTGGATTAGAGGGAAAAATCCCACTAATCGCAGCAAAACCGGGGTCGAACCCCCGGATTAGAGGGAAAAATCCCACTAATCACAGCAAAACCGGGGTCGAACCCCCGGATAAGAGGGGAAAATCCCGCTAATCGCACCTAAACCATGGCCGAACTCCCGTCATAAGGGGAATATTCCCACTAACGCAAACAAAAACCGGGCTACGCAGCCCGGTTAAGCTCATCTATACCAAATCGCAAGCCTCAGCCGGCATCCAATGTGCGTCCTGGCCGTCCCATTTCACGTTGCAGCCAATCGGATTGGTCAGCGGCGTGCTTACCGCTTGTCCGGCGAGCAGCTCTGACAGCGCATTATCCAGATCGTTAACGGTCATTTTGTCCGTCTCACGCGGATTATCGACGCCGCGGCCGGTGTAGACCAGCCTGCGGTCCTGATCAAAAACAAAGAAATGCGGCGTGCGCAGCGCACCGTAAGCCCGTGCAGTATCCTGGGTCTCGTCGCGGAGATAGAGCCACGGGAATTTCTGCTCTTCCATCCGCACCACCATGTGCTCAAAGGAATCGTTGGGATGGGTAGCTTCACTGTTGGCATTAATGCCGGCAAAAGCTACGCCGTGCTCGCGGTATTTTTCCGCTGTCTGGCGTGTGACCTCATCCGAGCCGACGACGAACGGGCAATGATTGCAGGTGAAGAAGATAACCAGTGCTTTTGCCGTGGCGAAGCTGTCCAGCGAATAGGTCTGGCCGTCTGTTGCCTTCAGGCTGAAGTCAGGGGCGGAAGCACCCGGTTCCAGGGTAAAGCTCATGTTAATGCACCTCCGGTAAAATAGTATAAAACCATTAAGAGAGCCCGCAGCCAGCCGAAAGGGACTGCTGCTTAAGCAGTAACAATCCCTATCATTATACTTTATTTTCCACCCGGCTACCAAACCTACCAGCCTTCCAAGCCTGTAATGGAGCTAGAGCATCAGAATGTCGCGGATATCCTGCTCGGTCAGAGCCGACAGAGATTCTGATCCGGGCTGGATAACCTCTTCGATCAGATTTTTTTTCTTCTGCTGCAGCTCGTACATTTTGTCCTCCACTGTTCCTTGGGCGACCAGCCGGATGACCTGCACGACCTTTTTCTGTCCGATCCGGTGGGCCCGGTCGGCTGCCTGCTGCTCAACGGCCGGATTCCACCACAGATCATAGAGGATCACGGTGTCTGCTCCGGTCAGGTTGAGGCCGGTGCCGCCGGCTTTTAATGACACAAGAAACAGGTCGCCTTCACCTTCGTTGAACCGGCTGCACAGCTCCACACGCTGAGCCGCCGGCGTTTTGCCGTCCAGATAAAAATGCCGGACGCCCTGCAGCGCAAGCTCCCGTCCAATCATGCCGAGCATCTCCGTGAACTGGGAGAAGATCAGCATCCGCTTGCCGGAGCTGCGGCATTCCTCAATAATCTCCAGCAGCTGGTCAAATTTGGCTGAGCCGCCGGCATAATCCTCCACAAACAGGGCGGGATGGCAGCAGAGCTGGCGCAGCCGGGTAATCCCGGCGAGCACCTTGATCCGGCCATGGCCGAAGCCTTCGTTGTCGAGATGCTTCAGCGCCTCCTTCCGCAGTCTGGCGAGATAAGCGACGTACAGCTTTTTCTGCTCAGGCAGCAGCTCGGAGGCATGCAGCGATTCAATTTTATCCGGCAGCTCCTTGAGTACATCGCTCTTTAGACGGCGCAGCAGGAACGGGCGGGTCCGCTTGGCGACTGTTTCGCGCGGCAGATCATGGAACGCTTTTTTGCCGGGGAACAGCCCGGGGAAGACCACACTGTAAATGGACCACAGATCCTCCAGCGCATTCTCTACCGGCGTTCCGGTAAGGGCGAACCGGTAGCGGGCCTGCAATATTTTTACCGCCTGCGCGGTCTGGGTGGCATGGTTCTTGATCATTTGCGCCTCATCGAGAATCAGCGTGTGGAACGACAGCCGCGCATAACGCTCAACATCCCGCCGCAGCAGCGGATACGAGGTGATAATGACGTCAGTGTCAGAACCGCTGCGTACCGCTCTGCTGCGCTCACTCAGATTACCGTCAGCGATAACCGCCTTGATCTCCGGTGCGAACCGCTGCAGCTCATTCCGCCAGTTGTACAGCAGAGAAGCAGGCGCGACGATCAGGGCCGGCTTGCCCCCCTTGCGGATATCCGGCAGCTCAGAGAGCAGGAAGGCGATGCTCTGCAGTGTTTTGCCGAGTCCCATATCGTCAGCCAGTATGCCGCCGAACCGGTAGTGGGCCAGCGTCTTCATCCACTGGAAGCCGAACTGCTGATAGTCACGAAGCACGGGGGCAAGGCTGTCCGGCAGCGGGAAATCGAGATTCTCGGGACTGGCCATATTGGCCATCAGCCGCCGGAAGGAGCGCCCGATGGTAACGGCATCGCCATGCTTAGCATCAGGATTGAGCTGCAGGCCTTGAATTAATGGCAGTGAGAACTGGGGCTTTGTAAAAGGCACACTGTTGACCCCGAGCTCGTTCATGAACTCGATAATCTGCAGCAGCTCTGCACTCTCCAGCGGCAGCAGCGCACCGTCCGGGAGACGGTAATATCTGCGTTTTTCACGCAGCGCCTCCAGAATTTGTACAACCTCGTTCTCCGGTATGCCCTGCATCCCGAATTTGAATTCCAGCCAGTCGGTTTTTTCGTTCCACGTCAATACAGCCTTGGGAGTGTAGGTGTCGGCGGCAATTCTGGTTTTGACGGCGGTGGTGGCATATACCTGAAGCAGCGGCTCCAGAAGCGGAATCGTATGATAGAGAAAATCATATTCCCCTTCTTCATTGCTCATAATATAGCCGCCTTCTGTCCGGACAAAGGATTCATGCTCCATCAGCCCGAGAATCCGCCGTTCAGCCTCCCCGTCACGCATCAGGATTACCTCGCTGCCCCGGCTGCGGCTGTCCTCCTCCAGCGGATTAATCACAATGCCTCCATACTGGAACTCCAGGCCGGCAAGCAGCCGGTCCCTTACCCGGTCGAGATACAGCCGCGCCTGGAGCTGAGTCTGGACAATCCGGCCGGCAATAGCTTCGGCAATCTGCACGCGGCCCAGCTTTTTGAGCCCGGGAATAACCTGCTCCATGAAAGGCTCCATCTGCTCAGGAGCAATGGCAAGCCCATCCTTGCGTGCGGCTGCCAGCATCCGCTTCAGCTCAGACAGCCGGCGGCATTCCTCTGGCCCCAGCTTCAGCAGCCTGCCGCCGGACAATACCAGACCGTAATCCTCAAGCACTGTAATCTCTGCCATACCCTGGATATCCAGCCGGTAGCCTTCCCCGGGCGCCTGGTTAAAGGCGAAGTCGAGCGGCGGCGCCTCAGTGGACAGCTGCAGCTTCTCCATAATCAGATCACCCTGCTGCAGATAGGCGGAGGGGGCTGCGAGCAATGCCGGAAGCAGTGCTTCCCAGAATACCGGCGGAACTGCAAGCACACGGTCTCCGCCCATTCCGCCGGATTGCGGAGTATAGGGATTCACGCCGGCCCGGTACAGCTGTTCATTGGCTGATATTTCAATCAGCTTCAGCAGCACCGCGTTGTCCTCTTTGTCAAACGAATGCAGGGCGGGATCATAGCTGAAATGTCTGGAGAACTCAAAGGGCTCGCGGCGCTGCACGCGGTCCAGGAAGGTTCTGATCTTTTGCACAATGTAAAGGCGCTTTGGCCCGACCTTGAGCTCAATTCCAAGCATTTGAGTGCGGTGGCTTATAGTCACCGGCTTGCAGATGAACTCCACCTGAAGCGGGGTGCGGAGATCCGAGTAGCTTCCCGTAACGCTGGGGCGGCGGTGGCTGCTATTGCCGCTGCCGTCTGCGAACACCTCCAGCATACCGCTTACCAGCTGGCGGTCCCCGGTACGTTCAGCAATACCGGAGCTGCCGGCTGGAGTGTTGCGCGGGGTGAGCATGCCGGGTTCCACAGAAGGACGGTCAGGCTCATACGAAGCCGGGTCTTCATCTTCAGCGCCCTTGTCCTCTTCCTCCAGCCGGAGAATGCCTACCAGCCCTGCTGCGATATGCCGGCAGAAGGCACCGCCGTGATAATAGGCAGGGCATGTACATTCCGCATTCACATCCCCGTCGGCATCAATGGTCAGCGCTGCCTCATAGCTCTCCAGTCCTTGAATCTCTGCACGGTAAATGGAGTATTCAAGCTTGTTATTGTTCTCTATATAAGTCAGCCGGACTCTGCCGGCATCGTAATAAGCACGGCCCTTATCCAGCGCCTCATTGCCGCACAGCAGCCGGATTACCCGCTCAGGCACATAATATCCCATAATTAAGTTCACTTCCTTACTTCGTTCTGGATCACGCATCATGAATGTCCATAGTACTCATCTTATCAGAACAGGTGTACGCGGTGAAAGGGCAGCGTGGATCGCGGCAGGCTCCGGCGGGAGGGGATGGCTTTTTCTGCAGACCAGACCAAAAAGCCATCACAGAAGTTTTGCTTCCGCAATGGCTTAAAGGGTACGCGTTTCAGCTATATTTTTGAACACCGGAAGCACCTGCAGACATCATTGCTCACGCAGCGCCGGACCGCCGATCCCGTGCAGCATGAAGCTGATCAGCAGACTGATCTCTTCCTCATCATCCCAGTCCTTCTCCGGCATCAGCAGCAGGCGGGCCAGCAGGTAGCCGATCACCGAGGAAATCGTGAACCGGATAATAGCCGGGGTAGGGGCATCCATAACCTCACCTTTAGCCTTGAAATGCTCCGTAATTGAAGTGACACGCTCCAGTACCTGGCCCAGGACATTCTCGGCAAACTGCTCCCGCAGTGCAGGCTGAAAGGGGATTTCCTGGACAAGAATCCGGATAATCTTAAAGTTCTTACGGGCGAAATCCAGCCGGTTCACAATAAAAGCCCGCAAAAACGCTTCATAGCTCTCAAACGGCATATCCAGCACCCCTTTGAAATTACGCATCACGAACGGGGCGATCATCCGGCTCATTGCCGGGCCGACTATGGACAGGAGCAGGTCTTTTTTGGTTTTGTAATAGCGGAAAATAGTCCCTTCAGCTACACCGGCCTTTTGGGCGATTTCACTGGTGGATGCCGCCGAAAATCCTTTATCGGAAAAAATCTCAATAGCCGCTTCCAGAATGGAGATCTGCTTCGGCGTCATCTGTCCCTCATCCTTAAGGGCCAAAAACTCTTCAATCCATTGCTCTTTTTCACGCTGCTCCGCATTCTCTTTCTTCATCATCTGGTCCTCCAAAAATGGTTGCTCTTCCGTCTATAGTAACATGCCCGCTTTATTAAGGGACACCGGAGCTACATTCTGCGGTGCTTGCGCAGGGCCAGCACGTTAAGCACCATGAACAGCAGGGAGAAGCCGACCAGTACATAGGCATCCAGAGCGATGGAGCTCCAGCCTTTGCCGCGGATCATGATATCCATCAGCGCCTGGGCACCGTAGTAGATAGGTGTCGCCAGGCCGGTCCGCTGCAGCCACAGCGGCATTGTATCCAGCGGAAAGAGCCCGCTCAGAAATATCTGCGGCACAATGACCAGCGGAATGAACTGGATCATCTGCAGCTCATTGCCTGCGAATGCCGAGAGCAGCGTGCCAAGCGTGAGCGCCGTGATGGCCAGTAGCAGCGTAATGAGCAGGACGTAGCCGAAGCTGCCGGCCATCATAATGCCAAGCACCTGAACCGAGAACCAGGAGATCAGCAGCGCCTGGACAACTGTGAAAATCCCGAAGCCGCCGACATACCCGAGCACAATCTCCCATCGCTTCAGCGGAGTGGAGAGCAGGCGTTCCAGCGTACCGGTCGTCCGCTCCCGCAGGAAGGAGACACCGGCAATCAGGAAGACAAAAAAGAACACAAACACGCCGATCATAATCGGCCCGAATCGGTCGATCGTCGTCATATCCTCAGCACCGTACATATAGCTGACTGACGGCTGGATCAGTCCTGTAACGGAGGCGGCCGGCTGCAGCTGCAGAACCGCTTCCTGCATGACCTGCATGACTGCACGGTTAGCAGCCGGGTTACTGCCTTCCAGAATCAAGGAGGGTGCGGTTCCTTCAACGGTGATGAAGGCATCAATACTGCTGCCACGCAGCGCAGCTTCGCCTTGCTCAGCTGTGGTGAAGCTTGTTACAGAAGTGTCCTGTGCCTCCAGCGCGGGGGTGAAGACAGCTGCGGCTCCGGTCACTCCGATCTTCGGTTTGTAGGCATCACTGTTAAAGACAAGGCTCATCAGGCTGAGCACGAGCAGAGGGGCGATGAACATCAGCGCCATCGTCCGTTTATCATGAATGAACTGCCGCAGAATACGCAGAGTTATGGCCCGGATTCTCATTTGCGGCCACCTCCATAGGTTACAAAGGCTTCCTCGATCGTTGCCGAGCCGGTCGCCTGCATTAATCCTGCCGGAGTATCTGCCGCCAGCAGCTCGCCGTCCCGGATCATGCCGAGCCGGTCGCATTTTTCTGCCTCATCCATAACGTGAGTAGTCAGGACGATCGTGGTTCCCTGGTTGTTCAGCGAGCGCAGCTCCTTCCAGATCGACTGGCGCAGCAGCGGGTCAATCCCTACAGTAGGCTCATCCAGAATGAGCAGCGGAGGCTCATGCAGCAGGGCAATCGCCAGCGACAAACGGCGCTTCATCCCGCCGGAGTACTGGTCCACGCGCTTACGCAGATGCTCCTGCAGGTTGACCAGCTCCATCACATCGCCGATCCGCCGTGTGCGGTTACCTCCCTTCAGCCCGTAGAGGGCTGCGAAAAACTCCAGATTCTCCTTCGCGCTCAGCTCTGTATATAAAGCATCCGACTGGGCCATATAGCCGATCTGCTGCAGCATCGTTAGCCTGGGCATCCTGACGCCCATAACCTGCACCTCACCGGAGCTGGCCTCGTCGATACCAGTCAGCAGCTTAACCAATGTAGTCTTGCCCGAACCGGACGGGCCCAGCAGCCCAAACGTCTCTGCGCGGTTCACCTGAAGGCTGATATCCTTAAGCACGGTTTTGCTGCCAAATGCCCTGCTGACACGGGTAACAGAAATAACCGGCTGATCCTGATTCATATTGATCCCCTCGATTCATTATATAATGAGTGAGTACTCACTCATTATTGTATTACGTTGCCCGCAAACTGTACATTATTATTTGCAGAGGGCGCCTTCGCCCAGAGCTGTATTATTGCAGCAGCAATGATAAGTTAGCACTGTGTTTAAGATAGTCTTTGTAACATTAGTTTAAGTGTATTGCTCTTTGGATTTACACTTCCTGGATTTACACTTCCGTTTGAGCCTATATTTAAAATTTGCAACATCCGTTTGCCATACGGCCCAAATGGTTAATTACCTCTATGTCCTATGTACACTCCATATCCTACATATACTCTACACCATATTCCCTAGACTATACCCAGCCGCACAACTGATCATGCCTTGCCTTCCTTCACTCCAAAACCGACAGGAGGATTCCCCCGATGGCTATCAAGAAACCAGTGTTCCCTTTGCTTATAGTGCTGGCCGCCAGCTTAAGCCTGAGTGCGTGCAGCCGGATGGAGAGCGGGGATGCAGAGAACCGGCATTTTCATACACTGGCTGAGGAGCAGCTCCCTGATCCTCAGTATTTTCCGGGTGATTTGCCGATTCCCGAGGGTGCAGGCATTACGTATACGGAAGGAGCACAGGTGGACGGCAAGAAGTCTTCGATGCTAATATACGAAACCGAGCAGACGATAGCAGCGCTGGGGACCACCTATATGAAATATGTTGCGGAGAAGTCACTGGAGAGCGGCACGCAGATTATGGACAAGAATAACCTCCTTATCAGCGGCAAAGCGCCGGGCAGCTACTCCTACTCCATTATCGGCAGCAGCTCAGCAGCGAACCCCGGAGGGGCTGAAATTATCGTAACCTGGATTGAAAACTGACCGCTATCAGGAGGCGCCTGATTGCAGGTTTTTATATGGAAATATAGCGGCTGTGCAAGGCCGGAAGAGGCCTGCATGTCTCTTTATTGAATTTTTTGCGGGAGTTTTTACATAGCGTTTACCAAAGAGCTATCCCCAGGTCATTCGGGGCTGGTTTTTTTGCGTTAGTTAATAATCGCCGAACAATCCTCTCGAACAGAATTCACACTGATAGAAGAAAATAACAGTAGCAGTTACCTATAGGAAAAGGGTGAATCTAATTGAGAAATAGTAAATGGTTCAGCGCGGCTTTGGCTTCTGCACTTCTTGTAACAGGTGTGGCGGGCAGTATTGCAGGAGCGGGCAGCGCTAGTGCCGCAGCCGTCGCCAGTACAGTCAAAACAGGAACAGCTACTTGGACTGTGAACAGCAATCCGGCCCAGTTCAGCACAATCGACAGCAGCGGTTATAAGCTGTATTCATTAAGCCAGGTTGCCGGAGAGCTTGGTGCCAAGCTGATTCTTACAAACGGCGGCTTTGAACTGAACGACAGCAAAGGATTACATACGGTGCAGCTTCAAACAGGCTCCAAAAGCTATGTAGTAGATGGTGCAGCCCAGCAGTTTACGGTAGCGCCTGTTGTATATAACGGAAAAGTATATGTAGAGCTGACTAAGCTCGTAACCGCGCTTGGCGGTGAGCTTTCGGCTGAAGGCCTTGAGATTATGAGCTTTGCCCGTCCGGAAGGCCAGTTTGATACATTGCACTGGACAGCAGACGGCAGCATCATTGCGAACAAGAGTGATTCCGAAACAGCGCAGCTGCTCAAGTTCAGCGCATATCCGGGCGATTATGAAGTGTTTTCTTCCAATGAGAGTGCACTGGATTTCGCCGTTTCCGCTGATCAGCAGTGGGGCGCATTCACTGATGAGACAGGCCAGCTGAAGCTGATCAACCTGGCAAGCGGCGCGATCTCCTCACTTGGTACCGATACAAGCGTGAAGACAGATCTGGTCTGGTCGCAGGACAACAAAACTATCTACTTCATCCAAGGCGACAAGCAGGAGAAGATTGCCCAGATCTCAGTTGAAACCGGAACAGTAAAAGCTGTGCTCGAAGATAAAGTGGAGAACAAATCCGAACTCCGCCTTGCTTCCGATGCAAAAAGCGTAGTCTACATTGTCAATGTAACCGGCGTTGCCAAAAATGATGCCGACAGCACCGAGGATTCCCTGACCGTAGATTACAGCAAAGCCGGTGAGCAGCTCTACAGGCTGGATATTGCAACTAAGGATGCTAAGCCAAAAGCATTGACTACAGAGCTCGACAACAAGCTGTACCCTGAAATTCTTGCGAACGGCGGCGTGGTCTATCTGAGTGCAGACGCTGAAGGAAATGCGGCTAACACCCTGAAATCGATCAGCGCGGACGGAGCTATTACTAACATCACCCTTGATACGGAAGCAACCTGGTCTGCCGGCGTAGCTACGGGTCTGGTTGTATCCGGAATGGCAGCTGACGGAAGCACTACTATTTATTCCATTGACGCAAGCGGTAATAAAACCGTGCTGTTCCAGACAGCTGAAGATGTATCCGAGGTTGCGGTGTCCCATGACGGCAGCAAGCTGGCGGTAGTATCGGACGGTAAAGTCCTGCTGATCCAGGGCGGTAAAGCGCTGCAGCTGACTAAATAAGACACGTCCCTCATAGCCCACACAATATAACGGCATAGCGCCGGGAGGAGAATTCAGATCATGAAGCTTTTTAAAAAATTTACGGTAACGGCTCTGACAGCAGTAATTGCTGTGACAGCAACATTCGCGGGGATTGCATCAGCAGCCGACACCCTCAAGGGTAAAATTACCATCAACGGCTCCACTGCACTGCTTCCGCTCACCTTACAGGCGGCTAAGGAATTCCAGAAGCTGCACCCTAAGGTAAAAATCGCTGCATCCGGTAAAGGCTCCGTAACTGGACCCCAGGCTGTTAAAAAAGGCATCGCCGACATCGGCGCCTGCGACTGGGATGCCAGCATCGACGTACCGGGCTTCAAGGCTTTTGACGGACAGGTAGCGAACAAGGTAGCGGTTATTCCTTTTGCCACTATCGTGAATAAAAACGTCGGCGTAGATAACCTGACTACTGAGCAGCTGGCGGGTATTTTCTCCGGTAAAATCACGAACTGGAAGGAAGTGGGCGGTTCGGACGCCAACATCGTCGTAATCACCCGTTCCTTCGGTTCCGGTACACGCGTTAACTACCAGGCTAAAGCGCTTGGCGGCGGCGACATCGTGAAGAAAGAAAAGAACTACAAGGAAACCGGCTCCAGCGGTGACATGAAGACTGCGGTTGCCACTACTCCGAACGCTATCGGCTATATCGACCTTGTCTACGTAACCGGCAGCGATATCAAGGCTGTTAAGCACAATGGTATTGCAGCTACTACGGATAACGTAATTAACGGCTCGTACAAGATCTGGGCATACGGCTACTACATGACTAAGGGCCAGCCGACCGGCGCGACCAAGGAATTCATCGAATATGTACAAAGCAAGAAGTTCCAGAACGGCTCACTCAAAAAGCTTAAGTTCATCCCGATTGCAGCCATGAAAGGCTAATCAAACGCTTCATCATATTGAACGGTAACAGCGGCCAGCTCCGGAATATTCGGGGTTGGCCGCTTACAGGAGGGAAAGTATGGGGGCACCCGTCCAAAGCCTGGCATCCCAAACGCCAAATAAGGCTGAGCACAGCATCATTAATGACAAACGCCACAGAAGACATCTGCTTGGCAACCGGTTATCGCGTTATTATTTCTTTTTTAGCATCCTGGCGCTCTGTCTCGTGCTTGGACTTGTCATTGTATTCATCGGAAAAACAGCGCTGCTGCTATTCGGAGATGTCTCTCCGGCCGAGTTCTTCCTGTCCTTTAACTGGACACCGGAGGAGGAGATTTTTGGTGCGGCGGCCTTTATAGTAAATACATTAATACTGACTGCTCTTACCCTGCTGATTGCAGTGCCTGTCTCTGTCGGGATGGCTGTGCTCTGTGCGGAGATCGCCCCCAAGTGGATGAAAAGCTTTATCCGCCCCGTGCTCGACCTGCTTGTCGGTATTCCTTCTATTGTATACGGCTATCTTGGCCTCACCGTACTGCTGCCTTTCCTGCGCAGAGTCAGCGGTGAAGGGCTTGGCGACGGCGTACTGGCGGCTGCGCTGGTTCTGGCTCTGATGGTCCTGCCGACGATCTGCCGGATCAGTGATGATGCGATTGTGGCGGTTCCGCGCAAGTTCCGTGATGCGGCCTATGCCCTCGGCTCTACCCGCCTGCAGGTCATTATGCGGGTTGTATTGCCGGCGGCCAAGCGGGGGATTATCTCGGCGGTTATCCTTGGCATGACCCGTGCAGTCGGTGAGACAATGGCGGTGGTTATGGTCATCGGCAATACGCCGCAGCTGGCTAAAAGCCTGTTCACCCCGTCCTCCGTTCTGACCAGCAACATTGTGATGCAGATTTCGAACGTGGAATTTGAATCGACCTGGAACTATGCGCTGCATATGATGGCTTTCCTGCTGCTGCTGATCTCCTTCGTCCTGATTCTTATCATCCGTGTGCTCGGCCGGAAAAGGGGGGACGCGTAATGAACCTAACACGTAACCGTCATACTGCGCGCTCCCGGCGCAACAATAAGATTGCTACATTCGGCTTCTATGCACTGGGTGCGCTGGTTATGCTGCTGATCTTCTGGCTGCTCTTTACAATTCTCAGCAAAGGGCTGCCGCAGCTCAGACCGGAGTTTCTGGTCAGGCTCCCGGAAGAGATTGATCCGGGCGGCGGGATCGGACCGGTCCTGTTCAACTCCTTCTATATCCTGTTCATCTCCCTGCTGATTTCAATTCCGATCGGGGTAGGTGCAGGGATCTATATGGCGGAGTATGCGCCGGACAACCGTTTTACCGGCGCGCTGCGTATCTGTGTAGAGTCGCTGTCTTCCGTGCCTTCAATTGTATTCGGGCTGCTCGGGCTGGCAATCTTCGCCGAATATTTCGGCGTCGGCCTGACCATACTCGGCGGCGGGGTCTCCCTGGCCCTGCTTAACCTGCCGATGCTGGCCCGCGTAACCGAAGAAGCGGTGCGAGCCGTTCCCGGCGATATCCGTGAAGCCGGCTATGCGCTGGGGATGACCAAATTCCACGTCATCCGCAAGGTTGTACTGCCGGTGGCCCTGCCGGCGATCGTTACCGGCATCTGTCTCGTAGCCGGACGCGCCTTTGGGGAATCAGCGGTTATTATTCTCACCGCGGGCCTAAGCACCTCGGGTGAAATGTGGGACTTCAACCTGTTCTCCCCGGGTGAGACGCTCGCAGTGCATCTCTGGTATGTGCAGTCCGAGGCCATTGTCGAAGATGCAAGGCAGATTGCCGACAAATCGGCGGCGGTGCTGGTCTTCGTCGTGCTGCTGATCAACTTCATGTTCCGGTTCCCGCTGTGGCTGGGCAACCGTAAGAAGGGGCATTAGATTCAAGCTAGCCGGCTGTCCGGGGTGGTTATTTGCACACCGGGCAGCTTTTTGGGTAATAAAGATTGTATAAGTTTCCGGGGTCCCGCTAAAGTACCTGAATAAGTCAGTATCCTTGTAAAGGCCCCGCTTTGTGGGGCTATTTTGCGTTCCGCAGCCTGCGGCTGTTTATCAATTGCTTAAAATTATTAATAATACTACAATGAAGCAACAGGCATATAATGCCGTTTTTCGACAATTATGCACGAACCTGGAGGTGCAATTCTGATGCCGGACCGGATGAGTGAGCAGGAACTGAATAAGCTGATCAATATGCTGGAGCTTTCGGAGAATGTGGATGAAGAGGCGCTTGATGCGGCCTTTATTGAACCTGAGTTCGACAATGATCTCGGAGGCCGTGTGCTTGTCCGGGCAGGCAAAATCTTTGTCCAGGACCCGCTCCCCGGCGGAAGTCCTGCTGTTATTACTGCTGCTGCTCCAGTTGTCATCCGCATTAACGGACAGCCGGTTACAGGTCCGGCCGAGGTAACCTCGCTGGATAAGATCGAATGGTCGATTAAGGAGCCGCCGCTGTATATGATTCATGTGTCGGAGGATCGTCTGCAGGCTTTTTTCACGCTGTACTCAACGCGGCGTTACATGTGGCAGCTGAATGACTGTTATTCCTCCAGCATGATCGAAGTAGATGCGGCGATGGATACAGACACTGTAGTTGAGCTGCTGGGCCTCAATCAGATTATTGGCGATTTCGAACAGCGGGGGATCCTGCAGAATCTGAACATTTCCGGGATCCATGCCGAACTGCAGAATCCGTCATACCAGCCGATTACGGCAGCTAAAGGGCGGGCGGCGGTTCCGGGGGAGAATGCTCAGCTTGAGCTGTTTTTTTCCGAGACGATTGAGAATGAGTTCAGTGAAGTGGAGGGCCAGGTGGATTTCCGCAGCCATCTCCGCATTCCGTCTGTGATCAGGGGGCAGGTGATTGCCCGCAAGGTTCCTCCTGTGGAAGGCATACCCGGCTGTGACGTATACGGTGAGATTCTGTATCCGCCGCGTCCGGGTGATATTTCTATTGCCGCCAAGAACAGCACCGTACTGCTGATCAATAACGAGATCCGTGCGCTGCGTGAAGGCCGGCCCCGGGTGACCGGGGAGAAGGCCAAGTATTTTGACATTACGACGACTTATACGGTTCCGGGCAATGTCAGTATCCAGACAGGCAATATCCTGTTCTCCGGCGATGTGGTCGTGCGCGGCAATGTCGAAGACAACATGATTATTGAATCGCTCGGCAATGTCTATGTGGAAGGCAGCGTATATAACTCGACCATCACAGCAACCGGGAGTATTGTCATAAAAGGAAATGTCGTTAACAGCAAGCTGTATTCCGGCTACTTCGGCGTAATGTATAACCGGATCTTTAACGGCTCCAAGCTGTTAATTGATGAGGCCATGCTGCTGAAAAAAGCGGTCCGGGTGCTCATTCAGGCCGTCCAGGCCCGCAAGCAGAGTGTAAAATACGGCCAGGCCGTGGTGCTGCTGCTGGAAAGCAAATTTCAAAAAATCCCCGTGCTCATCAAAGAGCTCCTCTCAGTGCTGGCAACCGTACAGGCTTCGTATCATCAGGATCTGGAGCAGACCATTCATTTTTTGAAGCTGATGCTGAAGCCGGTGCAGCTTATTGATTTCATGAACGAGGCTTCGCTGAGCGGGGTGATCAACATGATTGAGGAGCTGCACACGGGCGTGGCCCGGATGCAGGAGAACAAGGTGGAGGTCAATATCGGCAAATGCCAGAACAGCACGCTTAAGTCAAACGGCGACATTATTATCCACCGGGACGGTATTGTTCAGAGCGAGCTGTTCTCTTCGGGCAATATTGTGTTCCGCAAGGTGTTCGCGGTATGCCGGGGCTCCAGGCTGGAGGCAGGCGGCAGCATCAGCGCATATTATGTCGGCGGCGAGAGCGGCGCGCAGTCCTATCTCAAGGCCAAGCACAGCATCACCGTGCGCAAAATCTATCTGGGCCGCATCACTATCGACCGCTACGCCGCAGATATCACCACGCCGCTCGAGAATATTACATTCGATGCGGATACTATCCGCATGATCAAGCTGCGGATGGAGTCGGAGTAAAGGGGCGAGCGCTGGGGCTTTTAACTAACTAATCTTTCCATTTGGTTCAACTAGGTGGTTATCACGCTGTTGTCTGGTTCTAGCTGACATCCCGGTGATGTACCCGCTTCCGGATTCAAAACGGACTCAGGAGACGTTATCCATTAGTTTCAGAGCATTTCCGTAGTCTAACGGTCCCAGTGGGCGCTATTTGCGCAACTCGGCAGCCATTTTCCACTTTTGGGGCCAAATAACGGCTGTGAAGTCCGTTAGAATTATTTAGAGCGGAAAAGTAGCCAAATAGCGTCATCTGTGTCCGTTAGAACTTAGGGTAACATTATATTTTGGTGGTGCGGAACGCAAAAAAACAGCCTCCCCGAAGGAAGGCTGTTTCTGTAGGACGTCCCGGAAGGGATTCGAACCCCCGACCGTGCGCTTAGAAGGCGCATGCTCTATCCAACTGAGCTACCGGGACATGATGACTCAAAAGCAAGCAAAAATTATATTATCACATATGAATAACTTTTTCAACTTGTTTTTTTGAATGCGTAACAGGATATGCTATAATCTACAATTGATCATGGATCGGACAAAAAGGAGGTGCCCTCATTAATCAATTCAATTCCCCCGCCAAAGAGAATATCGTGCTGTTTCCGAAGACACTGGATTATTACCAGATTCAGCTTACGGTCATGCTGGAGAGTGAACGTTACGGGGAAGCGATGGAATTGCTGCGGTTTCTGCTGCAATGCCAGGGACAGGAAGAGCGGCACTACGAGGAATGGCAGTCGCTGCTTGACTGGCTCGAGGCGGCTTTTCCGTACGAAGCCCGGAGCACTGGAGCAGACCCTGCCGATTCCGGCGAAGAGAAGGATCTGAAGGAAGAGGATATGGCCCGGATTCTGGCCAAGTCGAAGCTGGAGGAGGATGCCGGTTATCCGGACAAGCTGCTGCGCAAGGTAATGAATGAGCCGCTGTCGGAGGGAACGATACTGGCGCTGGAGCAGCTCTCTTATCTGGAGGGCAGCCAGGTGGATGAGACGCTAAGCCAGTGGCTGCAGAAGACGCCGGTGCATCCGCTGCTGCAGTTCCGCACGCTGCAGACGCTGAAGAAGCGCGGGGTGCAGGGCGTGATCAGGCTGGCCCGCGGCAGCGAGCTGGCACAGATTGAGATTGAAGCGGTGCCGCTGCAGAATGAGGATTTCCCCCCGCAGGTCGCCCAGGTAATGGAGCGGGTGGCGGAGCAGGCCGAGGTGCACGAGCCTACACTGTACTATTTTGCCCAGGAGCTCTGGGGACAGTTTATGATGTCGATTTACGGGTCGGGCGATTACCGCAAGCTGCTGGACGGCAGCGATGAACTACTCGATATCTGGGCCGGGGCGCTGCATCAGCTGGTATCCGAGAGCCTGAACGGAACCCGGCAGGAGGAAGAGACGCGGGTCATGTATGGCATCACGGACAGCATGCGCTTTCAATTTGAAGGGGCGTACCGTTCTCTGAGAGGATTTGTTAAGAGTTCCATACTTGATAAATAAAGCGATGTTGTATATAATATAATGGTTATTCTGTGCGTGAAAATCGTGATTATTTAAATTAACATGCAACCTATTTTTGGAGGGAAAAGTATATTATGAAAGCAACCTGGGAAAAAATAGAGAAGAACCTTGGAGTTCTTGAAGTCGAAGTAGAAGCAGAGCGCGTAGCTGCTGCCCTCGACAAAGCTTTTAATAAAGTGGTTAAGAAAGCAAACGTACCTGGCTTCCGTAAAGGTAAAGTACCGCGGCCGATCTTTGAATCCCGTTTTGGCGTAGAGAGCCTCTATCAGGATGCAATTGACATCCTTCTGCCTGAAGTATACGGCGAAGCTGTTGAGCAGGCTGACATCTTCCCTGTTGACCGTCCTGAAGTGGACATCGAGCAATTCGCTAAAGGCCAAGCATTCATCTTCAAAGCGAAGGTTACTGTTAAGCCGGAAGTGAAGCTGGGCCAGTACAAAGGCCTGGAAGTTCCTGCCCAGAAGGCAGAAGTTACAGAAGATGAGCTGAACGCTGAACTGACACGCCTGCAGGAGCGTCATGCTGAGCTGGTTGTTGTTGAAGAAGATGCGGCAGTTAACGGCGATATCGCGGTTATCGACTTTGACGGTTCTGTTGACGGTGTTCCTTTTGAAGGCGGTTCGGCTGAGCGTCATTCCCTGGAGCTTGGCAGCAACTCCTTCATCCCTGGCTTCGAAGAGCAGGTTGTTGGTATGGCTACTGGCGATTTCAAGGATGTTGAAGTTACTTTCCCTGAGAGCTACCATGCAGAGAACCTTGCCGGCAAGGCTGCAGTATTCAAAGTGAAGCTGCACGAAATCAAACGCAAACAGCTTCCTGAGCTGGATGACGAGTTCGCTAAGGATGTAAGTGAATTCGACACGCTTGAAGAATACAAAGCGGATCTGAAGGCACAGCTGGAATCCCGTAAGCAGGAAGAGCTGAAAGGTACCCGTGAGAACGCAGTAGTTGATGCAGCGGCTGCTAACGCAGAAGTTGAAATTCCTGAAGCGATGATTAAGAGCGAAGTAGCGAACATGGTTCGTGATTTCGACAACCGTCTTCGTCAGCAGGGCATGAACATGGACATGTTCCTCAGCTTCTCCGGCCAGACCCGTGATGATCTTGAAGGCCAGATGAAGGGCGATGCCGAGAAGCGCGTTCGCAACAACCTGGTGCTTGAAGTAATTGCAAAGGAAGAGAACATCGAGGTTTCTGAAGAAGAAGTAACCCAGGAGCTTGCTAACATGGCTGAATCCTTCAAGCGTTCGCCTGAAGAGATCCGCAGCATTCTGGCAGCCAATGGTTCCCTGAGCAGCCTTAATGAAGAAATTTCCCTGCGCAAAACTATCGAACTGCTTGTATCGAGCAGTGTTGAAGTTGAAGCACCTGCTGCTGCTGAAGAAGCAAGCGCTGAGTAATCCCTCTGTAACCACCTTTACTTAGAGCGGCCAGGCAAGACGGCCTCCATAATAGCAGTCAATAAGGCACGTAGGTTTTGTTACGTGCCTTATTTTTTATCGGGAGCCGTACGTTTGTGTGTACATAACCGGAAGGTGCAATTGGCATTCTGCCAGGAAGTGCGCTATAATGGCAGGCACGCGGGATATTCCTTTTTTACAAAAGAGGAGCATTTATATGCTGTGCATATTAATAATCCTTCTCTTTTACACAGCAGCAGATGACGTTTCTGAGTGGACGGCTAAGCTGCTTCTGATTGAAAAGTGAAAAAATGACATCCCGCTGCGAACGTGTTAAACTATTTCTGAAACGGAAAGAATAATCTGTATAGAGAAAAGAGGTTGGTGGCATGAGTCTGGTACCTATGGTTGTGGAATCAACAAGTCGTGGTGAACGCTCATACGATATTTATTCCCGGTTGCTTAAGGACCGCATTATCTTCCTGAGCAATGCGATTGACGATGATGTTGCCAATCTGGTCATTGCCCAGCTGCTGTTTCTGGCTGCGGATGACCCGGAAAAAGACATACACCTGTACATCAACTCTCCCGGTGGTTCTGTAACAGCCGGCATGGGTATATATGATACGATGCAATATATCAAACCGGATGTTTCAACCATTTGCGTCGGGATGGCAGCCAGTATGGGTTCCCTGCTGCTTACAGCCGGAGCGCCGGGCAAGAGATATGCACTGACCAACAGCGAGGTTATGATTCATCAGCCGCTCGGCGGTGTTCAGGGGCAGGCATCCGATATCTGGATTCATACAGACTGGATTCTCAAGACGAAACAGAAGCTGAATCAGATTTATGTGGATCGCACAGGTCAACCCCTTGATAAAATCGAACGGGATACGGACCGCGATAACTTTATGAGCGCGGAAGAAGCGAAGGAATACGGGCTTATTGACCAGGTACTCTCTTCACCGATCATATCTTAAAAGGGGTGGTAAGATGTTTAAGTTCAATGATGAAAAAGGGCAGCTGAAATGCTCCTTTTGCGGTAAATCACAGGAGCAGGTCCGTAAGCTTGTAGCAGGACCTGGCGTTTATATATGCGATGAATGCATCGAGCTGTGCACGGAGATCGTGGAGGAAGAGCTCGGCCATGAGGAAGAGCTGGATCTGAAGGATATTCCGAAGCCGAAGGAAATCCGCGACATTCTTGATCAGTATGTAATCGGCCAGGAGCAGGCGAAGAAATCGCTCTCCGTTGCCGTATACAATCACTATAAGCGTGTCAACAGCCAGAGCAAGATTGAGGATGTTGAGCTGACTAAGAGTAACATCCTGCTTCTCGGTCCGACCGGTTCCGGTAAGACCCTGCTGGCCCAGACGATGGCGAAGATCATCAACGTGCCGTTTGCCATTGCAGATGCCACTTCCCTGACGGAAGCGGGCTATGTCGGCGAGGATGTTGAGAACATTCTGCTTAAGCTGATCCAGGCTGCAGATTATGATGTTGAGAAGGCCGAACGCGGCATTATCTATATTGACGAAATTGATAAGGTAGCCCGTAAATCCGAGAACCCGTCGATTACACGCGACGTTTCCGGTGAAGGTGTACAGCAGGCGCTGCTGAAGATTCTGGAAGGTACAGTCGCTTCGGTTCCTCCGCAAGGCGGACGTAAGCACCCTCATCAGGAATTTATTCAGATCGACACGACGAACATTTTGTTCATCGTAGGCGGTGCTTTTGACGGCCTGGAGCAGATGATCAAACGCCGTATCGGTAAGAAGGTTATCGGCTTCAATGCAGGTGCTGAAGGCCAGAAGGATCTGAAAGCCGGTGAATACCTGTCCATGGTATTGCCTGAGGATCTGCTGAAATTCGGTCTGATCCCTGAGTTTGTCGGCCGTCTGCCGGTTATCTCTACACTAGAGCCGCTTGATGAAACGACCTTGGTACGCATTCTGTCCGAACCGAAGAATGCACTGACCAAGCAGTACATTAAGCTGCTGGAGATGGATAACGTGGCGCTGAAGTTTGAGCCGCAGGCCCTTGAAGCGATTGCCAAGGAAGCGATCAAACGCAACACCGGTGCCCGCGGTCTGCGTGCCATCATTGAGAGCATTATGCTCGATGTGATGTACGAGGTTCCGTCACGCGATGATATCAAAGACTGCGTGATTACGGAGCAGGTAGTCCAGGAGAAGGCTCTGCCTGAGCTGGGCATCAAGAAAGACAAAAAGAAAGAGGAAAGCGCCTAAGCTGCGCAGTCCTTACAAATAATCACAATCACAGCCTCCACCGTTTTCCGCTTATCCCGCTTCACCGCGGAGCGGGAGGGGTGGAGCTTTGATCGTTATGGGGGAGAGAGAAACCATGTTCTTGAGACACCAGACCCGGCCCGTCAATGTCGGCGGAGTAATCATCGGGGGTAATAACGAGGTTGCGATTCAAAGCATGTGTACGACCAAAACCGCTGACGTAGAAGCTACAGTGGCTGAAATTCTGCGTCTGGAAGAAGCAGGCTGCCAGCTCGTACGCGTAACCGTCAACAATGAAGAAGCGGCTGCAGCGATCAAAGAGATCAAGAAGCAGATTCATATTCCGCTCGTGGCGGATATTCATTTCAACCATAAGCTGGCGCTGCTGGCGATTGAGAACGGCATCGACAAGGTGCGGATCAATCCCGGCAATATCGGCCGCCGTGACAAGGTAGAGGCGGTAGTCAAAGCCTGTAAGGATAAAGGCATTCCGATCCGCATCGGGGTTAACGCCGGTTCCCTGGAGACTCATCTCCTGGAGAAATACGGTTATCCGACACCGGAAGCGATGGTCGAAAGTGCCCTGTACCATATCGGGATTCTCGAAGAACTGGATTTCCATGATATCATCGTCTCGCTGAAGGCTTCCGATGTGCCGATGGCAATTGAGGCTTACCGCAAGGCGGCAGAAGTCATTCCGTATCCGCTCCATCTCGGAATCACTGAATCCGGCACGCTGTTCGCCGGAACGGTGAAGAGCTCAGCGGGTATCGGTGCGCTGCTCTCGATGGGTATCGGCAGTACAGTGCGTATCTCGCTTAGTGCAGATCCGGTTGAAGAGGTTAAGGTAGCGCGTGAGCTGCTCAAGACCTTCGGCCTGATCTCCAATGCGGCTACACTGATTTCCTGCCCGACCTGCGGACGTCTGGATATCGATCTCTTCTCCATTGCCAACGAAGTGGAAGAGTACATCTCCAAGCTTAAGGTGCCTATTAAGGTATCCGTATTAGGCTGTGCCGTTAACGGTCCCGGAGAAGCACGTGAAGCGGATATCGGGATTGCCGGCGCCCGCGGTGAAGGACTGCTGTTCCGCTACGGCCAGATGATCCGTAAGGTTCCGGAAGCGGAGCTGGTGTCTGAGCTGAAGAAGGAAATCGATGTCATCGTGGAGCATTTTGAACGCACGGGCGAAATCCCGGGCCGTAAGCATGCCAATCTGGCTCCGGCTGTGCAGCCGGGGAATGCCTAAGCTGGCAGGACCGGGAACCCGTTCCCGCGATAACGTACTCATCTAACAATACGCTAATCTAACAAAACCCCTTAGATTCCGGTAGCTCCGGAAATTAAGGGGTTTTGTGGTTTTCCTGCTGCTGCCTGCTTTTTGGGGAAGGCTCCGGCTTCTTCTGCTTCAGCAGCTTCACCCGCACCAGGGCGGTGACATAGAGGATAGCCGGTATAACAAGCAGGAAAAGAGACGCGAATTTCATCCACACCGTAGCGATGATGTCATTGACGTAAACGGTGTTGATATATGTATTCCAGGCAATGATCATGAACAGTGCGGCTAACGGATAGATCAGATGATTGTGCCGCTTCAGCCCGAATATGCTGCGCAGCCCCTGGAGCATGGACAGGAACAGGACAGAGATTTTAATGAAATAGGTCAAGATCCAGATCGTAATCAGAATGCCTTCTACCCGCTGCAGAATGTTGCCTATGTTGATGGTCTTAGCCAGGGCATATGCGGGAAAAGTGCTGTTCTCCGTCTGTTCAATGCCAAGCACGAGTACACTGAGCAGTACAATGGCACTGAGGACCAGATCCCCTGCAGCGATTCCGAGGAAATAGGCGCGCTCACGGGGCTTATTCTGCCTGACAAGCGGAAGAAAGACCATCAGAACGATCACCTCCTGAAAAATAGAGGCCTGCAGTCCGGCCTGCAGCACCGGCATCCAGCCATCCTCAAGCACCGGCTTGATGTAGTTCCATTCAATCTGCGGAATCAGGGCCAGAACCAGGATGAGCAGCAGGACCACTACCCACGGGAAGAACAGCTCCCCAACCCGGGCTAGAATAATGATGCCTTTGCGGGCGCTGATGATAGCAGCGATCAGGAAAATAATCTGCACTACCTCCGGCGGCGTTTCCGGCATGACCTCACCGGAGACGAAGAAGCCGAGATTCCCGAGCAGAGTGCCAATCAATGAAATGAAGTAGAACAGATAAGCCAGTGTCAGCAGCTTGCCGGGCCATTTTCCGGTGACAGACTCCAGAATCTCATACAAGGTCTGTCCGGGGTAGAGCCTGGCAAGGGCGATATACAGTATAACCATCAGCAGATTAATTAACATGCTGATTAAAGAGGCAATCCAGGCATCCTCCCTGGCTATATGGGCCATACCGCTGGGTGTGACCAGGATGGACGTGCCAATGGTCAGGCCAAAAGTCAATATGAAGAACTGAAGTGCGCTGATACCGATTGTCCGCTTCACGTGTGGACCGCCTCCCCTCTCCTGTTAATCAATCAGCCCGGAAAGAGCTGGATGAAGCTGCGGGCCCACTCCAGCATTCTCCACTGCGGCAGTCCGGCCATAACTCCGATGGTAGACGCCAATGCAATAGCCCATATCCCGAAAAAAACCAGCAGATCCCGCGGTGAACGAAGCTTGATTAATTGCGGCGTTTCGAACACCGGCACCAGAATCAGGGAAATTAATAAAAAGAGGCCCCAGCTCATTTCTCTTCCATCTCCTTTTGCTGCGGCTGCACGACCGAGCCGATCCGCCGGATGGCTACGTCCGATTGGACGCTTACTTTGACAGTCCGAAAGGTTTCGTCCCAGTGCTTACGGTAGCTGCGCCATAGCTTCGGGTATTGCCTGTGCAGCTCCTCGCCGAGTCCATAAATATCGGAGTCATACTTCTCCTGAACCTGTCTGATATTGGCAGCCATCAGATTATCGAACTTTGCTTCGAGCCGCTGCTCCAGCTCCCGGATGCTGGCCGTTTGACTAAGATCAAGCCTGCTGTTCAGTGCGGTGAGATTGGCTTCCGCTTTTAGATGAATGACGAATTCAGGCTCGTCCTTTTGGTTAAGGGAAATCTTAATCCTGCTCTTGGCATTGGTAATGATGAATCCGGCCACCCCGCCGTCCGGACAGGTGATACTGCCCTGCGTCGATTCCACCTCATTCAGCACGTAATTGACGGTTTTACTCGGGGCTTCCCCCAGCCAGCCGATCAGCTTGTCTTTTTTGAACACGGCGATGCCGGCCTGCTTAATCAGCGATCTGGGGATGACGCTCTGCACATTTTTGACCGAGCCATGCTCTGAAGTGTCGCCCTGAAGCTGTATGCCGGACATAATCGGGTTGGAGCCGCCGCGCTCCAGCTCGACGATGAACTGCTGCAGGGTTACTTTTCCGGTGCCTGCCCAGTTTTTGTGCGCGACCAGAATCGAAGAGTAGAGGGAGTTGGCCGGGATCTGCTCAAAGGGGGTGATGACATCCAGTATCGTTGACGCATCGGTATGCTTGGCTACCAGCAGGAAGAAATCCGTGCGCAGCTCATGATTGCGGGTAATGTAATCGACGGCATCGCCCACCCCCTGTCTCGCGAATGCTTCACCGAAGACCAGCACGCGGACATGGGCCAGATAGAGGCTGCGCGGAGTTGTGCTGAGCATGCGCTGCAGGGCTTCGGGTATGGTGGTCCCTTTAGCCTTATAGGTAACGACCGGGAGACTTCCGTTAGAGCCGCCGGACAGGCTGCCGGACTGGCCGGGGTTCATTACCTGTGCAGAGACCGCGTAGCCGTCCTTGTCGAGATCCACGCCGAGTGCCATAACGATAGCCAGATCATTGAGTTCCTTACGGCTCCAGCAGCCACTGAGCAAAGTTAAGCTGATGAGCAGCAGGATGCAGCGAAGTGATTTTGTATACAAAAGACAGTTCTCCCCTTCCAGCAGTAATCAGCTCTGGCCAAAATACCGCTTCATCATCCGCTGTGACAGCCTGAGCAGAGTGTCCTTCTGTGCTCCCCGGCGCAGCGGGGCGAAAGAGCTCATGTAAGGAACGCCCAGCGACTCCAGGGTGCAGAGATGCAGTGCCAGGATAATCAGCGCAATCACCATACCGTACAGGCCGAACGAAGCGGCGATCGCCATCAGCACAAACCGCAGCATCCGCACAGAAATCCCGACATTGAACGCCGGCAGCGCAAAGTTCGCAATCGCCGTGATTGCGACAACAATGACCATGGCCGCAGAGACCAGACCGGCATCCACAGCCGCCTGGCCGATAACCAGCGTTCCGACAATAGATACGGATTGGCCGATTGACTTCGGCAGCCGGATGCCTGCTTCGCGCAGAATTTCGAAGGTAACCTCCATAATGAAGGCCTCCAGAAAAGCCGGAAACGGAATGCCCTCACGCTGGCCGATCAGGCTGATCAGCAGGCTGGTGGGGATCATCTCCTGATGAAAGGTCGTAATCGCGATGTAGAATGACGGTGTCAGCAGGGCGAGCAGGAAGCAGAGATAACGGAGCATCCGGACCAGGCTGGCAAAATCACTGCGCTGGTAATAGTCCTCACTCGACTGGAAAAACTGGACGAGCAGAGCCGGAACGATCAGTACAAAGGGGGTCCCGTCCACGAGAATGGCGATCCGTCCCTCCAGCAGGGCAGAAGCGGTTACATCCGGCCGTTCGGTATTGTATACCGTGGGGAATGGGCTGTAGCGCTTATCCTGGATCATCTCCTCGATATAATTGCTCTCCAGCACACTGTCGAGCTTAGCGGCATTCAGCCTGCGCCTTAGCTCCTCCAGTGCCGTCATATCCACCCTGTCTTCCATATACATGACGGATACGGAGGTCCGGGTGGACGCTCCCATCTTCCGCTCCTCAATGCGCAGCTGCGGATTCTGGACTCGTCTGCGGACTAAGGCGGTATTCTCGCGCAGCGATTCTGTGAAGCCCTCGCGCGGACCTCTGACGACGGACTGGGAGGTGGCGTCCTCTACGGCGCGCTGCTTCAGATTTTCGGTTCCGACGGACAGGGCTACTGCAGCTCTTTCTATATACAGAACGGTGTTACCGCTGAGAATTTCCGCTTCGATCTCCTCCAGAGACCGGACTTCCCCTACTTTGCCGAGCGTGATCGTCCGTTCCTTTAACAGCTGCAGTCCAGCGCCGGGGTCCGCGCCGTCGATCTCCGCATACAGCGGCTGATCCCGGTGCAGTGCCTCAATAAGCGCCTGGGGCTCGGCCATCCCCTCTATGAAAACAACGGCGGCAGAGAAGGACCCCAGGGCCAGCAAGCGGTAGATGATATCCGTACTGTTCCCCAGCCGGCCGCGCATCTCCTCCAGAAAAAGCGCCTGCGAACCGGGCAGCTGCTCCCGGCGCTTCTTCGGATCATGCTTCTCAGTCATTTCCATCTCCTCCTGTCCGCTCAGTATTTCCGCTTGAATATAGTAGTATGCAAAAAATAGTGCAGCGCGAATCCCCCCGGCGGCGTTTACGAATGTCCGAAACGGCTATACTACCTAGTAGTAGCCAAAAGGGCCGAACAGATAGACTGAAGGAAACAGGAGGATGACCTATGCAACTTGGTATATTGCTGATGATCGTGCAGCTCTTTTTTGCGCTGGTTATCGGCGTTTATTTTTGGAATCTGCTGCGTGGACAAAAGACAAACAAGACCGCGGTGGACCGGGAGTCACGCAAGGAGCTGGATAAGCTGCGAAAAATGCGGATGATCTCCCTGACCAAGCCGCTCTCGGAAAAAACGCGTCCCGCCGCTATTGGAGATATCGTCGGACAGAAGGACGGGCTGCGTGCGCTCAAGGCGGCGCTGTGCAGCGCGAATCCCCAGCACGTTATTATTTACGGGCCTCCGGGAGTCGGCAAGACGGCTGCTGCCCGTGTCGTAATGGAGGAAGCAAAGAAGAACCCGCTGTCTCCGTTTAAGAATGATGCGAAGTTCACGGAGATTGATGCGACTACAGCGCGTTTCGATGAGCGGGGGATTGCCGATCCGCTGATCGGCTCGGTGCATGACCCGATCTATCAGGGGGCCGGGGCGATGGGAATTGCCGGTGTGCCGCAGCCGAAGCCGGGGGCGGTGACGAAGGCACACGGGGGCATTCTGTTCCTCGATGAGATCGGGGAGCTGCACCCGATTCAGATGAACAAGCTGCTCAAGGTGCTGGAGGACCGCAAGGTGCTGCTGGAGAGTGCGTATTATAACTCCGAGGACAGCAATACGCCTGCGTATATCCATGATATTTTTCAAAATGGCCTGCCTGCCGATTTCCGGCTGGTCGGAGCCACCACCCGCTCACCGGACGAGCTCTCCCCGGCGCTGCGTTCACGCTGCATGGAGATCTATTTCCGTCCGCTGCTGCCGGAAGAGATTGAGGTTATCGCCAGGGATGCGATCCAGAAGATCGGCCTGAAGCCGAGTCCTGAAGCAGTAGCTGTAGTCCAGCAGTACGCAACTAACGGCCGTGAAGCGGTGAACATGATCCAGCTGGCCGCAGGGCTTGCGCTCACCGAGCAGCGGGACACGCTAAGCGCGGCTGAGGTGGAATGGGTGGCAGGCAGCAGCCAGCTGCCGCTGCGCACCGAACGCAAGATCCCGTCCTCGCCGCAGATCGGGCTCGTCAACGGGCTTGCGGTCTACGGGCCGGGCATGGGCACCCTGCTTGAGATTGAAGTCTCCGCCGCACCAGCGAATAACGGCCAGGGCCGGCTGAACATCACGGGGGTAGTCGATGAAGAAGAGATTGGCGGCGGCTCACGGACGATCCGCCGCAAGAGCATGGCCAAGGGCTCAGTCGAGAATGTGCTCACCGTGCTGCGCATGATGAACCTGGAGCCGGACCGCTTCGACCTGCACGTGAACTTCCCAGGCGGTACGCCGATTGACGGGCCGTCCGCCGGAGTGGCGATGGCCGTCGCCATCGTCTCAGCCATCCGCCGGCTGCCGGTGGATAACACCGTTGCCATCACCGGCGAGATCGGCATCCACGGCCGCGTGAAGCCGGTCGGCGGCGTCATTGCCAAGGTCGAAGCCGCCTTCCAGGCCGGCGCCACCACCGTCTTCATTCCCAAGGACAACTGGCAGTCCCTGTTCGCCGATGTCGCCCCGCTCCAGGTCATCCCAGTGGACACAGTGGATGAGGTCTTCCGGCACTTGTTCGGCGCCGGCACAGCTGACATCCGCCTGCCGGCGGTGTCAGGCGAGACGTTCTCCTCGCCTTCTTTGTTGAAGGCGGATGCTGCCGGAGATAGTGCGCAGGCGTAGCAGAAGTTAATAATAGGATGAGGCTGCCTCGGGGAGGCAGCCTCATTTGTGTAGTAAAGTAACAAATTTTACATACATATTTGGTAATTTGCAGGTATTATATAAAAGTGCTGTAAACTATTGAATAGGAGTACGTGATGAGGATTAAGCCTGTACATAGAAAGTATATTGTTGCTCTCCTGATTATCCTGCTGTTTCTTCTTTCCTTACTGCTGCCCGTAAAAGCTAATATCCTCGGATAGAGCATACATACATAACAGCTGCCCAAAAGCCGGAGGAACCCTCTCCGGCTTTTTGTGCTGGCTGTACTACTTTCGCTTAATTCATCATACATTTGGGTAATAAGCAATACAACAATCCAGCAAAGGGGGATTCTCATGCTACACGAATGGAGACGCAAATGGAACGAATTTCTGGCCGGGTATTATGAAACTCTTTATGCCGATTGCCTCGTCCCTGCCAAAAGAGAAGAGCTGCTGTTGAAAGCCCGCGAGCATTCATACAGATCCTATAGATTGAGCCGGACGCCGTGAGGCGTCTTTTTATTTAGCTGCCCGAACATATTCTATAAGAGAAACACGGATAATACATAATGTTTGTCAGCTGCTTAAATTAAACGGATGCTTTATGTGCCGCCAGTTGGTGTTTTCAACCTGTATTTGTTAAAATGATGTATATGACATAACTTGAGAACCATGGGAGGTGCGAAAGCGATGATGCCGAACAAATCCAAAGGTCGTCGTTTTCCTTTATTGCCGCTTAGAGGTCTTCTTGTGTATCCTAGCATGGTTCTGCACCTTGACGTAGGTCGTGAGAAGTCCGTTCGTGCACTGGAAAAAGCTATGGTTGAAGATAACCTGATTCTCCTCTGCTCCCAATCGGAAGTGAATATTGAGGAGCCTGGACAAGAAGATATTTTTCGGGTCGGTACGGTCGCCAATGTGCGGCAGATGCTGAAGCTTCCGAATGGCACCATCCGTGTGCTGGTTGAGGGAGTGGAACGGGCCGAGATTATTCATTATACAGACAATGAGGAGTTCTATGAGGTTATGGCGCGTGAGCTGCCTGAGCAGGAGGATGTCGATCAGGAGAGCGACGCCTTAATGCGTACGGTGCTTAGCCAGTTCGAGCATTACATCACCTTATCGAAGAAGGTCACGCCAGAGACGCTGGCTGCCGTATCCGATATTGAAGAGCCGGGGCGTCTGGCTGACGTCATTACAAGCCACCTGGCGCTGAAGATCAAGGATAAGCAGGAGATTCTGGAGACCATCGATGTCAGCAAACGCCTGGAGAAGCTGCTCGACATTCTCAATAATGAGCGTGAAGTGCTGGAGCTGGAGCGTAAGATCAACCAGCGCGTGAAGAAGCAGATGGAGAAGACCCAGAAGGAATATTATCTGCGTGAGCAGATGAAGGCGATCCAGAAGGAGCTCGGTGAGAAGGAAGGCCGGGCCGGGGAAGCCGAAGAGCTGCGCTCGCTGATGCAGGAGAAGAATCTGCCGGAGCGGGTACAGGAGAAGATTGAGAAGGAAATTGACCGTCTGGAGAAAATGCCGGCAAGCTCGGCCGAAGGCAGTGTCATCCGCAACTATGTAGATTGGCTGCTTGGTCTGCCTTGGAGTGAAGAGACCGAAGATGACCTGGATATCCAAAAAGCGGAACAGGTGCTCGACGCCGATCACTATGGCCTGGAGAAACCGAAGGAACGCGTCCTGGAATACCTGGCTGTGCAGAAGCTGGTCAAACAGCTGAAGGGACCGATTCTATGCCTTGTTGGCCCTCCGGGTGTCGGTAAAACCTCGCTGGCCCGCTCTATCGCCCGCTCGCTGAACCGTAAGTTCGTGCGCATCTCGCTGGGCGGAGTGCGTGATGAAGCAGAGATCCGCGGTCACCGCCGCACCTATGTCGGCGCGATGCCGGGCAGGATCATCCAGGGAATGAAGACAGCGGGAAGCATCAATCCGGTCTTCCTGCTGGACGAAATCGACAAGATGGCTTCTGACTTCCGCGGCGATCCGTCAGCTGCTCTGCTTGAAGTACTCGACCCGGAACAGAATAATACGTTCAGCGACCACTTTGTAGAGCTGCCGTTCGACCTGTCGAACGTGATGTTCGTGACCACTGCGAATGCTGTGCACAACATACCGCGTCCGCTGCTCGACCGGATGGAAATGCTGTATATTCCCGGCTACACGGAGCTTGAGAAGCTGCAGATTGCCAGCCGCTACCTGCTGCCGAAGCAGCGTAAGAACCACGGGCTTGATGAAGAACAGCTCGTTATAGAAGACGATACTCTGCTTAAGATTGTCCGTGAATACACCCGTGAATCCGGAGTGCGTAATCTGGAGCAGCAGATCGCTGCGCTATGCCGTAAGGCTGCGAAGAAGATTGTATCGAGCGAGAAGGAGCAAGTCACCATCCTGCCTGCTGAGGTTAAGGATTATCTGGGTGAATCCAAGTACCGCTATGGAATGGCTGAGCTGGAGGACCAGATCGGCACTGTAACCGGGCTGGCCTGGACTGAGGTCGGCGGTGATACGCTGCTGATTGAAGTAACGGTTGTTCAGGGTACAGGGAAGCTGACGCTGACCGGGAAGCTGGGAGATGTCATGAAGGAATCAGCACAGGCTGCCTTCAGCTACACCCGCTCCAAGGCAGAGGAGCTGGGTCTTGCTCCGGACTTCCATGAGAAGAACGATATCCACATTCATATACCTGAAGGTGCGATACCGAAGGATGGCCCGTCTGCAGGGATTACCCTTGCTACCGCGCTGATCTCTGCACTCACCAAACGTTATGTCTCCAAGGATGTAGCGATGACGGGAGAGATTACCCTGCGCGGACGTGTCCTGCCAATTGGCGGACTCAAAGAGAAATCACTTGCCGCCCACCGGGCCGGCTATACCAAAATCCTGCTCCCTAAGGACAACGAACGCGATCTCAAGGATATTCCGGAGAGCGTACGTAACGATGTGGAGTTCATCCCGGTATCCCATATGGATCAGGTGCTCCAGCATGCGCTGGTAGACGGGCAGGGAGCCATCAGCAGTAAAGCGCCGAGTAGTGTGCATTAGAAAGGAAGTTCTATTTGAAAGTTAATAACGCCGAATTTATTATCAGCGCCGTTGGTCCTGATCAGTACCCGACGGACGCCTTGCCGGAGATTGCTCTGGCAGGGCGCTCCAACGTCGGAAAGTCTTCACTCATCAACCGGATGATTAACCGCAAGAATCTTGCCCGAACCAGTTCTACACCGGGTAAGACACAGCATATGAACTATTACCGGGTTAATCAGGATATGTATTTTGTCGATTTCCCGGGATACGGTTATGCCAAGGTATCTAAGACGCAGCGGGCCTCTTGGGGCAAAATGGTTGAGAAATACATGGAAGAGCGTGACACGCTGAAGCTTATCCTGCTTGTAGTGGATCTGCGCCATCCGCCGACAGGCAATGATAAAATGATGTTCGACTGGCTCAAGCATTATGACCTGCCGCTCTGTGTGGTAGCAACCAAGGCAGACAAGATTCCCAAGACACGCTGGCCGAAGCACATCAAGATCATGAAGCAGGAGCTCGGCGTATTGCCGGGAGATAACTTCATCCCGTTCTCATCGGAGCTGGGACTAGGCCGTGAGGAGCTGTGGGCTCTTATTGAGGATTACAGCAGACATGAAGCAGCGGAACAGGCAGAAGAGACGTTGGATCAGGATGGGCCGGAGGATGTAACCGCCGGGCAGAGTCCACTTGCTGATGAAGAAGCGGAATCCTAGATCTATGACATTCGATACCTCCGGCTCATCCTGAATTCTCTAAGGATAAGATGTTTTATCGGCATACAGTCTGTTCCCGCTCAAGAGATAACCCGCATTCATCCATGTATAATCATTGTAGAGGCTGTTACAAAGAATAGAGGGATGGTTATGGCTCAGCGATTGGCTACAGAATATGTCAATGCGACTCTGCAGATGACAGAATTTCAGATGAACCAGTTTCTGCTTACAGCTGACACCTGCTATATCAGCCACCGTGTTAAAGTAGTCGGGGGCGGTGAACAGGTGATTGTTCTGGAGGAAACCGGGGGAGAAGAAGTGCGCTTCACGGTTGCGAATAGACGGGGAATTTACTGGTGTACGCTATCCTGCCGTGTCGTTAATCCGCATCTTAACAATGCGATCCGTAAGCTGTTTATTACCTATAAAGGCTCGGGGACTATTAACAGAATTTATGAAGGCTTTACCATGGTATATTACTATGAACGCGGCTCGGTACGCCGGATTTCAGAATTGACGGCTTCCGGCAGCAAGCTGATCTATCAGCACAAGCATTCCCTGTCAGAGATAATGACTGTGTATAAATCGGAGGCTATTGAGCGGGAGATTGCTGTGCTGCGCGGCAAGGCTGACCAATTGCTGGATTTGCGCAACGCAGGATGCTCGGCAGAGGAGCTTCACGATATTGATAGGGAGCTCGCGTCTATAGCCCGAGGTTTGTTTTATCTGGAGGCATAGTCTACAATAAGATCACATAACTAGCAATCATTTCCTAGTGAAATGGTTGTATTTTTTTGAGAAACTATACAATAGAACTGGAAAAGGACCGATAAAAAGTATATGATAGATATTCATAGCCACATTTTGCCTTTTATGGATGACGGTGCTGCCGACTGGGAAGCGGCCCTCTCCATGGCTCAGGATGCTGTACAGGACGGTATTTCCGCTGTAGTCGCAACACCGCATCACGCGAATGGAGTATATATGAACCCCGCCCTGGCTATCGGACAAGCGGTGGAGCTGCTGAATGAGAGAATCCGGCAGGCTGGACTTCCGCTGCTTGTGCTTCCCGGTCAGGAGATCCGTGTCTACGGGGAACTCCTGAATGATCTGGAGCAGGGTGAACTTCTTACGCTCGCGAATACGAGATATATTCTGCTGGAAATGCCTTCTTCACGTGTGCCCCGAACAATGGAGGAGACGTGCCACGAGCTGGTCATCCAAGGCTACATTCCGGTCATCGCCCATCCGGAGCGTAACGCTGAGGTTGCCAGTAATCCTTCCAAGCTTGAGAGATTAATAGAGCTGGGAGCAGTGGGTCAGGTCACTGCCCAGAGTCTGGCCGGAACCTTTGGAAGCAAGCTGCAGAAGCTGTCTATCGACCTGTGCCGGAGGGACGCCGTTCATGTTGTCGCATCGGATGCACACGATAACAGTCATCGTCCGTTTGGATTAAGTGAAGCTTACAAGGTAATTGAGAAGGAACTGGGTTCTGTGGCTTACGACAATTTCCGCCAAAATTCGCAGAAAATCATCGACAACGAAGAGCTAATTCGAGCTAATTACAGCAATTCAGGCAAGAAGCTTCATAGAATGTTCGGATTTTTTTCTCGTAAAGGGTGACCTATCTGTGGAATGATGGTAGAATTGTTTCTACTGGGTTATTGTTACAAATTATCAGAATAGTATGCGTTAGGGCGAAACTTTTCTAGCATTACCGCAGTATAAGAGTTATTACTACATAAAAAGAGGTGGATGACAAGTGAGTTTGAAGAAGAAACTAGCAGTATCAACTCTAGCAGTAAGCATGGCAGCAGCATCCGTTGCAGGGTTTCCATTCAGCAGCGAAGGATTGGCTAAGCACCTTGGCGTGAGCGTAGCATCAGCAGCGACTGGCACTACAATTTTTGATACGCTGAAGACCCGTGCAAGCGTGTTGTATGCATCGCTGACCACTGAAGAGAAAGCGATTTTACGTGATTTCCGTACAGAACTGCAAGGTCTGTCCCAAGCCCAGCTGGAAGCAGATTTCGCACCTGTAGTGGACAAGCTGACTTTCCTGGACAGCGCGGATAAGACCCTTTTCTACGAGCTTTACAGTGAGCTGGTAGATTCTTACTACACAACTGATCTTTCGGCAGTAACTGATATTCAGCAGTCGCCGAACTACCAGGCCTACAAAGACCTGCTGAAGAAGGTAGCAACCAACATTGGTGTGCCTAACCTTACCGTAGATGATCTTTATAACACACTATTCGGAACAGCTGGTGTTGAACAGACACTGATTCCAATTCTTAAGGGCAAAGGCGAAACTGTAATTGCAGCAGCGCTTCTTGATCCAAGCAGTGACCTGTTCAAGCAAGTTGAAACAGCTGTATACGGCGTAAAGGTTGGCAGCTCTACAGTTAAGGATGTAGTGTACGGACTGAATGATTTCAATGTTACTAAGGCTGATTTCAGCGCAGTTAAAACGAACCTTGAGCAATCCATCTCCCCAGCCAAAGCTAAGGCAGCAGCACTTGTTCTGGCTCATGCCTACTACACTGCGTACCTGCAGCCTAGCACTAATCCAGGAACATCTAATCCGGGAACTGGAGTAGTTACTAATCCTACCGCAACCCCAGGCATTTATGATGTATCCTCTCTGGTAAGTGTGGTTAACGGTAAAGCAACACTGAAGCTGGTTGACGCTGACGTGCTGAAAGCTTTTGACGCTCTGCTGGCAGCAAACCCAGGAAAAACTGGATTGACACTTACCTTGAATCTGGGAACTGTGAACGCTACTGTTGTAGAAGTTCCTCTCTCCAAAGCGATCATCGAAGCTGCTAAGGCTAAAGGCATTGCCAACATTGCAATCACATTTAACGGTTTGACTGTTACTATCCCGGTATCCCAGTTCAGCGATGCTGTGACACTGACAGTTACTACTGAAGCTGATTCTACAGTAACCTCGCTGACAAGCCAGAAGCTGGCTTCGAAGGTATATTCCTTCGACCTGACAGTAGGCGGAGTAGCAACAACAGTCTTCAAACAACCTCTGACCATCAAGCTGCCACTGGTTAACACAACAGGCCTTGATAAAGAACTGCTGTCTGTAGCGAAAGTTGTATACGGAGCCCTTCAATACCATGGCGGTGTTGTAGACGGTGAACACATCGTTGAGCCTCGTGATACTTTCTCTTCATATGCAGTAGTTGAGAACAAAGTAACCTTCAGTGATATCGCTAACGTACAGGCTTGGGCTGGCAGACAGATTCAAGTTGTAGCTGCTAAGGGCGCAATTGAAGGTATCGGCTCCGGTAAATTTGCTCCTAAGAGCAATGTAACCCGCGCTGAATTCTCCAAGATGCTGATCCGTGCGCTGAACCTTGAGAACAGCACAGCAACTGAAAGCTTCAGCGATGTAGCCTCCACAGCATGGTACGCTCCTTATGTTGCAGTAGCAGCTGAGAAGGGCATCATCACTGGACGTAACGCTTCGACCTTTGATCCAAATGCAACTATTACACGTGCTGAGATGGCTACAATGATCTCCCGTGCAGTTAAATCCATTAACCCTGCCGCTGCTACAGATGCTTCCGCACTGAGCAAGTTCTCGGATGCTGCTAAGATCAGCGCTTCCCTGAAAGACGGCGTTGCCTTTGCAGCAAGCAATAACCTGGTAATCGGTAACGGCGGGAAGTTCAATCCTAACGATACTGCTACCCGTGCAGAAGCTGCTGTAATCATCTATCGTACAATTAACTTTAAGTAAGAAGTAAGCTAAGAAGCAAGTGGAGAGCCTCCTCTCGTCTATGTGAGAGGGGGCACTTTTTTAGCACAGATTATATCATTATAGAAACCGCTTGGAGGGAAATTCACTTGTCAGCACAAGAATTGGATCTTCGCGATTATTTCCAGATTGTTAAGAAGAGACTGTGGATGATTGTCAGTATTGTGGTCATTGTATGTCTTCTTGCCGGGATTTACAGCCTTTATATCAAGAAACCGGTGTATGAAGCTTCAACCAAGATTATCGTTAATCAGACGCAGCAAGTACAGACGGCAGCATCGGAGCTGGACCTGAATCAGATCAATACCAATATCCAAATGATTAACACGTACAAAGAGATCATTAAGACCCCTGCCATTCTGGATGTCGTAGCCAATAACTATCCGGAGTTTAATACCAACGCCGAAGAGTTGCTTAAGAAGGTTAATGTGAGCTCAGTCAATAATACGCAGGTGATGACACTTGTCGTTCGAGATAATTCATACCAGAGAGCAGCAGAACTCGTAAATGCCATTTCACTTGTGTTCAAACAGGAGATCCCTTCCTTGTTCAATGTACAGAACGTATCGATTCTGAATGAGGCTAAGCTTAATCCGCCTGTTGAACCGGGACCGGTTGAACCTAATGTCGTGATGAACCTGGCCATTGCTTTTATCGTATCGTTAATGATCGGTCTGGGTATTGCCTTCCTGCTGGAGTATCTGGATGATACATTGAAGACGGAAGAGGATATCGAGAAATACCTGGGGTTGCCGACGATTGCAATGATTACCAGACTCGGCCAGGAAGAAACAAGAGGAACAGAGACACAGGCACAGCAGCATACCAGAAAGGCGGGCGAACTCGAACATGTCACAGCAGCCAAATAAACAACGCCACCTGATTACCGTGACCAATCCGCGTTCTCCGGTATCGGAAGCCTTCCGGGCACTGCGCACGAACATTGACTTCTCATCTATCGATGAGCGGATTCAGATTATTATGGTTACCTCCTCCGGACCGGAAGAAGGAAAGTCCACAGTGACAGCCAACCTTGCGGCGGCGTATGCTCAAGCTGATAAGAAGGTATTGCTAATTGATGGTGACATGCGGAAGCCGACGGCGCATAAGACCTTCTCACTCAGTAACCGTCATGGTCTGTCTTCATTGTTATCTCAACAAACCAATTTAAATGAAGCCATTCAGGAATCCGGTGTTCCTAATTTGTCTATTATGACCTCAGGCCCAATTCCGCCTAATCCGGCAGAAATGATGGCTTCGAACCGGATGAGTATGGTCCTGCAGGAGCTGCGTCAACAATTCGATGTCATCATGTTTGATACACCCCCTCTGCTGGCAGTTACAGATGCACAGATTGTCGCCTCGAAGAGTGACGGTGTCATTATGGTTGTCAGCTACGGTAAAGTGAAGCGGGAGATCGCCGCGAAGGCTAAGGCGAACCTGGATAGAGTCGGTGCGAAGATGCTTGGAGTAGTGCTGAATAATGTCAAACGTAAAGCCAGCGAAGGCTACTATTATTACTACTATGGAAACTGACATTGTTCTATAGAATAAATTGTTATTTTTGGAGGCACTAAAAATGACAGCGAAAACCAGAGTGTTCATGTTGTTCCTGATAGATCTTGTTATAATATGGTTCAGCATTGTGACATCTTACCTATTCCGTTTCTATAGCGATATTCCGCAGGAATATGTTGTGCAGATGCTATTCTATGGCTTAATCTGCACCCTGTCCTTTGGCGGTAGTCTGATATACTTCGGACTGTACCGCAGATTATGGCAATATGCCAGTATCGGCGAGATTGTATCGGTCATGAAAGCTATTGTAGTAGGAGCCGTAATCTCATACGCAGTAGCTTTTGTTATGCTTCCGTCACGGGTTCCGTTCAGTATAGAAATACGTTCTGTAGAGACTATTCTATTATTAGTGGGTGGCGTACGTCTATTCTGGAGAGTCTTCCGCAGAGGAAGATTCACTAATGCGGATACTGAAGTTCATACCTTGATTGTCGGAGCTGGGGATTGCGGAATATTGATTGCCAGAGAGCTGATGGGTGTTTCCTTTGCGAACACCCGTCTCATTGGCTTCATTGACGACAGCAACGACAAGCTTCATTTGAAGATTCTCGGAGTCCCTGTTCTGGGTAACCGTTATGATATTCCAAGAATCGTGAAGGAACGGGAGATTCACGAGATTATTATTGCGATGCCTTCCGTATCACGGAGTGAGATCTCCGAAATTGTTAATTTGTCCAAGGCAACAGGAGTGAAGCTGAAGATCATTCCTGCACTTAGTGACTTGATTACCGGAAAGGTGTCCGTTAAGAAGCTGCGGGATGTCAGTGTCGAGGATTTACTTGGCCGTGAACCGATCGTTGAAGATATGAACAGTATCCTTGGATATGTTCACAATAAGACGGTCCTGGTTACCGGAGCAGGCGGATCCATTGGTTCTGAATTATGCCGGCAGATTTCTCCCTACTCGCCCGACAAGCTGTTGATTCTCGGACATGGAGAGAACAGTATTTACACAATTGAAATGGAGCTTCGCAAGAGCTTTCCTGAGTTGAATATTGTAACGGTTATTGCTGATGTACAGGATCGCACCCGGATGATGGAAGTCTTCGAAAGTCACAGACCGCATGTAGTCTTTCATGCGGCAGCGCATAAGCACGTGCCATTGATGGAGCGTAATCCCTCTGAGGCGATTAAGAATAATGTGTTTGGTACACGTAATGTAGCCGATTGTTCTGAGAAGTACGGGGCCGAACGGTTTGTCATGATTTCTTCTGATAAGGCGGTTAACCCTACCAGTGTTATGGGAGCGACGAAACGGATTGCAGAGATGTATGTACAAAGTCTAAATACAACAAGCAGCACCAAGTTCTCGGCAGTTCGCTTCGGTAATGTATTGGGTAGCCGGGGGAGCGTCATTCCTGCCTTCAAGCAGCAGATTGCTGCCGGTGGCCCTGTGACGGTCACTCATCCGGAGATGATTCGTTATTTCATGACTATTCCGGAAGCCGTGCAATTGGTCATTCAATCCGGAGCTTTCGCCAAAGGCGGCGAAGTGTTCGTGCTAGATATGGGAGAGCCGGTCAAGATCCTAACCCTTGCAGAAGATTTGATTACTTTGTCTGGCTATGAGCCTTACAAGGATATCAACATAGTCTTCTCAGGTATTCGCGAAGGCGAGAAGCTGTATGAAGAACTGCTGACCGCTGAAGAGAATCTGGGCTCGACCCAGCATGACCGTATCTTTATAGGTAAACCCAATGTAATCAGTCAGAATCAGCTGGAGCTGGAATTCAAGAGATTGGAACGCGTCTTGTCTGAAGAGCCGGAAGCGATTCGTGAAGTGATTAATCAGATTGTGCCAATGCAGCCGGTAGCCCAGGTGGCAATTATCTAACTATTGTATGTGGAGGTACTTGAAGTGAAGAGATGGAAGAAAGTATTGATTTGGACGTTGTCGGTAATTGTGGTGCTGGGAGTTGGCGGACTGTTCGCTGCGAACTATGCGGTAGACAAGCTTATGAATTCTATGGCAGGCGGGTTTGAGATAGAAGATGCTGCTGACAATGTAGCACAGGACGAGATTGTAGAGCCTGTGGTAGCGGCGGGGGATAATGGTGCTGACTTGTCACCATCAACAGTACCATCAGTAACCGAATCGCCATCGAGTACACCTGTGACTGAGACTTCTTCCAATAATAACAGTACACAAGGGTCAGAAACGGCGAATAGTACTACTAATCCTGTCACTACTCCAGTGCCAACACCTGAGGGAACAGATGGGATTGCTCATATCTCAACTGACAAAGCCAAGGAAGTTCAAGATAATGTCTCTATTAAGGATAAAGCCAACGTGGCTTCTATAGTGGCGCAGCAATTAAGTGTTTCGGATATTAAGAGACTTCAAGAGCTAGCAAAAGGCGGACTTACTAATGAAGAGAAGCGGGAAGCGCGCAGTATCATTCTTGGTAAGGTTTCAGAGGAACAGTATAATGAGCTTTCACAAATAGCGAAAAAATATGGTGTAAGTCAAGGTAGAACACGAGACCAGATTATTGTTGAAGAAGAACAACTTAAAGCCCAAGAAGGAGGGAGTAAGTGATATGTCAAAAGTGAAACTACCTGCAGCAGCATTGCTATTAATATTACTTACTGGTGCTACACCTTTAACTGCTTCAGCCCCAATATCTGCTTTTGCCGCAGCTGTATCAGATTCAATTAAGGTGCAAAGTATGGATGTGAAAATGGTTTTTGATGGAGTTAACATGCAGCCTCCAACGGCTCAATATGTCTTCATTCACAACAATACAACCTATGTGCCGATTAGATTTGTCTCTTATGCTTTACAGAAGAGTGTCAGCTGGGACGCCAAAAATCTTAAGGTCACTGTTGCTGAACCAAGCAGCTCCGAACTTGTTGTTATTAAAGAATATCTTATGAATGCTGGTAATATGAATACTTCCACAACAGCAGCAAAGAGTATTACTCTGAGTAAGACGAAAGCAAGCTATGTCTTTAATGGAGCCGCCAAAACTGTACCTTCAGGACAAGCTAGTTATATGTTGAACGGTTCTTTGTACGTTCCACTTCGTTTTCTCTCTGAGTCTGTAGGCAACAAGATTTCATGGGATCAGAAGACCAAGACCATTACTGCTACATCTGCAGGTTATCAGGAGCAGAATAGCGGCTCAACTAACAATAGTTCTTCAGGAGGAGGGGCCACTCCTTCTGCAACAGCTACGCCAGCACCGACGAGTGGAGCAGCTGGTGGTGGCTCTGCTGGAACAGGTACAGTCACCTATGAACAAATTACAAGTGCCACAGAGGCGAAGCTCTCTACATTACGCAATCAGAGCAGTTCAGTTTTGATGAGTCTTGCACTTCAATATGTTCAGGCAACCGATCAAGCAACCAAAGCCAGTCTTCTGGCTCAAGGAAAACAACAGCTCGCTTCGTCTACGACTACCTTTAATAGCATAGTTGCTGACGCTGAGAAGCAACTGACTACTAATGGCTACAGTACAGAAATTATTAATCAGTACAAAGCAACCTTTGAAGCTGAATTGCAACAAGGTATGAAACTTGCTGAAGGTATGGGGGAGTAACAAGGTTTAATTTAATCTATACTGCACGACCTCTATCTATAATGCTGAAGATGAGAGGCATACAATGAAACACTAGTTCTAAAAGGATCAGGTGAGCGTATGAAGCCTTATACCATTGTTAAACCAATTATTGATTTTCTACTGGCTCTAATTGGAATTCTCCTTTTATGGCCTTTTTTCTTGATTATTGCTATTTTCATAAAGTTAAGTTCAAAAGGACCGGTTTTATTCAAGCAAAAACGAGTGGGAAAAAACAAAAAAGAATTTTACATATTTAAATTTAGAACAATGAGGACGGATACTCCTTCTGAAATGCCTACACATTTGTTGCAAAATCCAGATTTATTTATAACAAAAATCGGTAAAATTTTAAGAAAGACTAGCTTGGATGAACTCCCTCAGATTATTAATATTCTTAAAGGTGAAATGAGTATTATTGGTCCACGCCCAGCTCTGTGGAATCAGTATGACTTGATTGATGAACGAGACAAATATGATGCAAATAATATTAAACCAGGCTTGACTGGTTATGCTCAGATTAATGGACGGGATGAGCTGTCAAATGAGATTAAAGCTAAGCTAGATGGAGCATATGTTAGCCATATCTCATTATGGTTTGATACTAAATTATTTATGTTGACAGTTAAAAGTGTCATGAAATCCGAAGGTATCCGCGAAGGAGCAAATCATGAAGTTACTTAAAGAAATAACGAGGTTGTTTCATAATGGATAATACACCAATAAAGATTTTGATTACGGGAAAAAATAGCTACGTTGGTAAAAGTTTTAAAAAGTGGGTCGAACAATGGCCGGAACAATATGAAGTTGAGATGATCTCAGTCCGTGATGATGAATGGCAGGGGTATGATTTTTCGAAGTTTGATAGTGTATTACATGTAGCAGGGGTTGCACATATAAAGGAAACGAGTCGAAATCAAGAATTATACTATACTGTTAACCGTGACTTAGCATATAAGGTGGCTAAAAAGGCAAAAGCCGATGGAGTAAAACAATTTATATTTTTAAGTTCAATGAGTGTCTATGGAATAGAGTCAGGTGTGATTAATGAATATTCTATTCCTAATCCTAAGAGTAATTATGGAAAGTCAAAACTGCAAGCTGAGAAATTGCTTTCTAGATTAGAAAGTGATGATTTTATGCTGGCAATTATACGCCCACCAATGATTTATGGTGAAGAGTGCACGGGAAACTATGTGCGATTAAAAAAGTTAATACTTAGAATCCCCATATTCCCTAATATTGAGAATAAACGCAGCGTAATTTATATAAGGAACTTTAGTGAGTTTATCAAAATTCTTGTTAATCAAAAATCAAAAGGGCTTTATCTTCCTCAAAATGCTGAATACATGTGTACTTCTACCCTAGTAAAGCTTGTTGCTGATTCACACGGAAAAAAAATTGTAATGGTTCGAATATTTAATCCAATAATTAAATTGATTATGAGAGGAACTGTAAATAAAATTCTAGGTAATTTGATATATGATAAAAAAGTCTCTGAATGTGGACAGCAGTATAATATATATGATTTTGAAAAATCGATTTTTTTGAGTGAAGCGAGGCATTAAGATGAATGTTCTAAACATAGAAAAGCCCTTGGTCAGTATCGTAATGCCAGCATATAATTGCGGAAAATTTATAGAACAATCAATTTTTTCAGTCCTTAATCAATCTTACACTAAGTGGGAGTTAATCATAATTGATGATTGTTCAAAAGATAATACGGTAAGCTTAATCGAATGTATGGCAAAAAATGATGATAGAATTCTGATATATAAAAATGCGAAAAATAGTGGAGTATCGGCTACACGAAATAGGGGGATCTCTGTTGCTAAAGGTGAATGGATTGCATTCCTAGATAGCGATGATATTTGGAATGAACTCAAGCTTGAAAAACAACTTGCATATGCTGCAGATTACAATGCGGAGTTTCTTTTCACGGGATCGGCCTTTATAAATGAAGAAGGAACACCGTATAGTGGAATATTTCAAATTCCTGAGAAGGTCAACTATAAATTGCTAAGGAAACATAATGTTGTTTCATGTTCCTCTGTGATCATAAAGAAGAGCTTAACTGAAAATATGAAGATGGAAAGAGATGATTTACACGAAGATTATGCATTTTGGTTAAAAATTTTAAAAACTGGAGTAAATGCATATGGTCTTAATGATCCGTTAATTACGTATCGTATATCACGAAACTCAAAATCAGGGAATAAGTTTAAAACTCTCAGTATGACTTATAAAGTATTCCGTTTTGTGGGAATGAATCCAGTAAGTTCTGTATTTTTTACATTGACTCATGTCATTGGTTCATTAAAAAAATATAAAAAAATCAAGATTAAAAAAAGTGAATAATAGTTTTACTATTATTATTGATAAATGATAGATTGAAATCAAAAATAGATATTTAATTATTCAAACTCAATGTGAAGCTAGCTGATGATATGTGAAGAATTAGAGATTATGAGACAATGATGATTAATTTGTGGAAGTTGGAGTGATTTAATGATAGGTATTATTTTTATTGGAGACATTAAGTATTGTCCTTATTTGGATAAATATACAGATGAAATCATAAGAAATAATGAGGATTATGAAGTTTTGTATTGGGCTAGAGAGAAATACTCTAAACACTATAAGAACAATAATTCAAGTAAGTTCATTCCATTTTATTTGGAATCAAGTTTATCTAATCCTCCTCATAAAAAAATGCTTGGTTTTTATAAGTTTAGGAAATGGTTAGTGAAAAAAATTAAACAGAATAAATATGAAAAACTTATTATATTATCTACATTATCTGGGATCATAATTAATGATCTATTACTGAAAGAGTATAAAAATAAGTATATATTTGATATTAGGGATTATAGTTATGAACATAACAAATTATTTTATTTAATTGAAGAAAAGCTGATTAAACATTCCTACTTCACTTCAATTTCTTCGGAAGGCTTTAAATCTTTTCTTCCGCCCTTTAGTAAATATTTAATTGTCCATAATTTTAATTCTAAAGAAGTTAATATGGATAACGAATTTAAAAAAGATGTTGTTGCAAATCCACTTACCGTTGTTTGGAACGGGACATTGAGATATTTTGATCATCAAAAGCACATTATTGATCATTTTAGTAAAGATGATAGGTTTAAACTAGTTTATCATGGTATAGGCCCAGAATATGATACATATATCAAATATTGCAGAGATATGAATATTGAGAATGTTACGTTTACTGGAGAGTACAATAATAATGATAAACATGAATTAATAAAGGGAGCGCATATAATAAATAATAGTTACATATCTCATAAACATATGGAAACAAAATATGCCATATCAAATAAATTTTATGATGGTGTTATTTATAAAATTCCACAATTGGTTGAATTAGATTCTTACAAATTTGATCTTGTTATGAAATACGGAGTAGGGTTTGGAATTGACGTAAAAAGTAGCAATTTTACAGATATATTATATGAAAAATATATGGAATTACAAGAAGGTGTCTTCAATTTAAATGCTAATAGCTACTTAGAAAAGATAATAGAAGAAGATAAAAATTATATTTATGCTATAAATAATTTTATCTCTACCAATATTTGATAGGTTATTTTTTGGAGGTTTGTGGTTATGGGGGTATATATTGCTCTGCTTTCTTTTATAACTTTATTTCTAGTAGCACATGAAAAAAAAATGCATGTTAATATTTCAGTAAATCAAGTAAATAATTTCAAAAAAAAGAGAATCATTTCTCAATTTGTCATTATTTGTATTCTTGGGCTTTTTTCTGGAACACGAGATGGTATAGGGATCGACTATTCATCTTATTTGATACATATCAAACAAATATCTTTGGGTTATCCTAATTACATGGAATTTGGATTTCGTTATCTCTCGAAATTCGTTATGGTCTTTTTTGATGATCCAAAAGCAGTAATAGTAACTATATCATTTTTGACGGTTTATTTTTTTGTTAGTTCTATATATTACCAAAGTAGCAATGTTACAATGAGTGTTTTTTTGTTTTTAACATGGGGATATTACTTTTTCACCTTCAATACAATAAGAAATTATTTTGCCTTAGCATTAGTTTTCTTTTCTCTCAAATATATATTTGAAAAAAAATATTTGAAATTCATCTTTTTTGTGATTTTAGCATCTTTATTTCATAAAAGTGCATTAGTATGCCTTCCGGTATATTTATTGGTTAACAGGAAATTTAGTAAGTCGACTTATTTGTACCTTGTACTTGGCGCGATGCTTTTGTATTTGATTAAGGCCCCAATGCGTGAAGTTGCTTTTTGGATTTATCCAGTGTATGAAAACAGTGTGTATGACGCGGGAAGAGTTTCAGTGTTAAATATAGCGAAATCACTACTAGTACTATTTTACGGGCTTCTGTACTATAAAATAATAAAAGATAATCATAAATTGATGGTATATTTTAATTTAAACGCAATAGCCTTAATAATTTATACTGCATTGTATTGGTTGCCGGAAATATCTAGAGTAGGTTTTTATTTTAATATAGTATCAATTGTTTTCATTTCAAATTTAACCACTCTTATTAATGTAAGGGATCAGATGATAGCAAAATATATAATTTACTCTATTAGTATGATTCTTTTTGTTTTGTTAATGAGAGAGTTTTATAATCCGACAGTTCAGTTATTGCCTTACAGGAGTTGGATATTCAAGTAAAGAAGGAGAAAGTGATGAAAAAAGTTCTATACGTAGCGCCTTTAGTAGTTGGATTTCAAGACATACTAGAAGGTCAAACAGAAAGCCGAGGATTGCCGTCATTCATACTACCTCTGAAGAAAATACAAGAATCATATGATTACCAAGCTGACATTGTGTTAATCTCAAATTTTAATGAAAATTATAGGATAAATGTAGATTGGTTATCGGAGAATGATATTGTAGCCAATATAAATAATGATTTGTCTACAAAGAATAAAGTCTTTAAGATATACAGAAAATTAAAATCTTCATTCCAACTATTTAACATATTAATGAAAGCAACTAAAGAAAAACAATATGAAGTTATTTATTGTCATGGAAAGGCTGCAATTTGGGGGAATATTGTTTCACTCATAAGGAGAGTTCCTTGTGCTTATAGATTATACGGAACATCTACATATTATAATGATTTGATGAAATATGGAAAATTTTTAGGAGCAATCAAAAATCCTATTTACTCATTAATATTTAAGTTGCCAAAAAAATTTTTAATGATTACTGATGATGGAAGTCATGGCGATAAAGTTTATGAAATGATGAAACCTAAGTTATATGACTATCCAGTCCACTTTTTATTGAATGGTGTTGACCATCAATCCATAAATAAATTAGATAAAAGTCTAGCATCAAATAAAGGGAAGTATATATTCCATGCTGGTAGGATTGATCAAGTAAAAAGACAAGATAGAAACATAAATATTTTAAAAAAGACAAGAGATAATGGCAATGATTTAGAACTCTATTTGGCAGGCCATTACGATGTTAATTCTGATTATTACAGGTATCTAAAAGAACTGATCCAAAGATTGGAGCTTGATAAATATGTTCATTTCTTAGGTCCAATAAAAAGAGAAGAACTTAAGGTTATGTCGTATTACTCAGTGTGTACATTATTGATGGGTGATATCGCTAATAATGGAAGTGTTTTTTATGAGGTCTTCTCAACTGGCTCAATTGTTGTCGGATTAAATGATGATGGGCTTCGTGAATTCATTGATAATCAAAAAAATGGATTTCTTGTTGAAAACGATGATGAAGCTGCCGATGTTATATGTGAAATAAATGAAAATAAATATGATAATTTAATGCAAATTAAAAACAATGCAATAATAACCTCTAAAGAAAAACTGCTTAATTGGAATGATAGAGTTGATTTGGAAATCAGAGTATTGTTCGAGTGATGTGATCAGGAGTTGATTATTTGAAGAAGTTAAAATTAGTAATTGGGTATTTAATTTATAAGTTAATTGCAACCAACTTACCACAAAGTTATTTGAGAATAAATAAATTTTCTCATTTTTTAAGAGCATTTTGTGGAAAGTTGATTTTTGAGGAAAGCGGAAAACAGATAGCAATTGGAAAAAAAGCAATAGTAAGTAGACGTATAAAGATTGGAAACAAATCAGGAATAGGGGAATATTGCGAAATATATGGTACATGTTATATCGGAAACAATGTTCTCATGGCTCCAGAATGCATCATTTATACCCGAAATCATAATTATAAAAAGAAAGAACTAATAATACTTAATCAAGGTGTTGAAATTGAAAAACCAGTTGTTATTGGGGATGATGTTTGGATAGGAAGAAGAGCTATGATAATGCCAGGTTGTCATATTGGTAATGGAGCGGTTATAGCGGCTGGAAGTATAGTCACAAAAAATGTTCCTGAATATGCTTTAGTCGGTGGCAATCCGGCCAAAATTATTAAATATAGAACGTAAATGCGTAAAAGTTTTTCTTGTAAGTGCAAACTATGCTTCATAGAATTATTGATATTAGGTGGTCTTATAATCTTATGAAAAGAAATATTGGGTTTGATGCTATGAAAATTACTATTTCTCAAATAGTAACTTTATCAGTTTCTATGATTACAGCAATGATTTTATCTAGATATTTATCACTACAGGATTATGGAACTTATTCACAAATGATTTTAATTATTACTTTGGTATCAACTTTATTTGGAATAGGCTTACCTTCTAGTATCAATTATTTCGCTGCAAGAACAGAAAACAATAAAGAAAAACAAGAGTTTTTTTCGAATTATTATACTCTATCGACTTTATTAGGTATTCTAGCAGGCATATTTGTATTATTATGTGCTCCATTTATAGTGAAGTACTTTAATAATACCTTTCTTCTCAAATTTGTTTACATTTTAGTTGTGCTTCCATGGGCTAAAATTATTGATTCAAGTATTAGTAACTTTCTCATAATCTATAATAAAACAAATAAACTATTGATTTATCAATTTTTTCATAGCATCTTGCTTATGGCGACTATACTTGTAGCAATGCTTTATGATCTTGGGTTTCAACTATATATGAGTCTATATTTATTAGTTGAAGTTGCTTTTCTAGCTATAATTTATATCATTGTATTCAAAACTTCTGAAAAAATATATATTAGAATGAATTTAAAGTTGATAAAAGAGATACTTGTGTTTTCAATACCGATTGGTTTAGCAACAGCTGTGGGTACTATCAGTATACAAATAGATAAGATGATAGTAGGAAGGGTTTATAGTGTTGAACAGTTGGCTGTATTTAGTATTTCATCTAAAGAACTGCCTATAACATTTATTGCGGGATCTATTACTGCTGTTTTGCTTCCACATATTGTGAAAAAAATAGAACAAAAGAAAATGAATGAGGCTGTTGGTATTTGGAAAGAAGCTTCAATTCTGTCATATATTATAATTTGTTTTTTTGTTGCTTTTATTTTTGTTTTTTCTTCAGAAATTATAACTCTGTTGTATTCAGAAAAATATTTAGAAGGTATTAGTATATTTAGAATATTCACATTAGTTTTATTAATTAGATTTACATATTTTGCAATGATATTAAATGCCACTGGCTATACAAAATTTATTTTTTATAGTTCATTATTATCTCTTGTCATTAACCTTTTGATGAATTTGGTGCTTTATAGAATTTTTGGTTTTATCGGACCTGCTTTGGCCACACTTTTTTCTATGGGGATTATTGCGTTAGTGCAACTTATTGTTACTGCTAAGGTCATAAAAATACCATTTAGAACAGTAATGCCTTGGAAAAAAATGTTTCAAGTTAGTTTGATAAATATTGTTGGAGGTTTGATTTTCTTTTTTGTAAGAAATTATACTTTGCGTTTTGATATAAATATTTATCTGAAATTATTGTTTTTTTTCTTAGTGTGGAGTTCTATTTATTTTATATTTGTAAAAAATGAGATAAAGGAGTCATGGAAGGCTCTTAATTAATAATACGAACTTTAGAGGAGGAGTTGGTTATTAATTTTATACTAAGAGTAATAAATGGTATTATGTGTTATATTTTAGGTAATGTGTTTTCTTTATTATACTATGAGAGAAGATACTTGCGAGGCAAGTATTTTAGCGGTAGGTTTTTTGGAGTGTTTTCTATTGGTTGGAAGTGGGTTGTAAGAGATAGCATCAATCGACTACTATTTGGGTTTAATAAAGAGATTCCTTTTCCAGTATCACCAAAGATTCAAGTAGGTAATTACAAAGACATTGAATTTCATGTTGATGATTTGAATAATTTTCAGGGCCAAGGTAATTACTATCAAACTTACAATGGTGGAAAGATTATTATTGGTAGAGGTACATATATTGCTGCTAATGTAGGTATCATTACAGAAAATCACGATATTTATGATCCTGATAATCATGTTAATCCTAAAAATGTTATTTTAGGTGAAAAATGTTGGGTTGGTATGAATAGTGTAATACTACCAGGTGTTACATTAGGTCCTCACACAACAGTTGGAGCTGGATCGGTAGTCACGAAAAGTTTTCCTGATGGATACGCTGTAATTGTAGGTAATCCGGCAAGAAAAATCAAGGATTTGAAAGATTAATTTGGAGGTAGTTCTAATGAATAAAATTAAAGAAAAGCTGCTGAGTAGAGAAGCAATTTTAGGTGTAGTGGGATTAGGTTATGTCGGACTTCCGCTGGCAGTAGAAAAAGCAAAGGCAGGATTTAAAACAATCGGATTTGATGTTCAAGAGTCTAAAGTAGAAATGGTCAACTCTGGAAAAAATTACATCGGTGATGTTGTAAATGAGGATCTAGAAGAAATAGTTAAATCAGGATTATTATCAGCAACTACTGACTTTGCACAAGTTGCTTCTGCAGATTGTGTGTGTATTTGTGTGCCTACCCCATTAGATGAACACCAACAGCCAGATATTAGTTATGTCAAGGCTTCAGCAGAGAGTATAGTACCATATATGCATAAAGATATGTTAGTAGTGCTCGAATCTACAACATATCCTGGAACCACAGAAGAATTATTGAAACCGATTCTTGAAAAATCCGGTCTAAAATGCGGTGAGGATTTTTATTTGGCTTTTTCACCAGAACGCGTAGATCCAGGTAATTTAATATATAAGACTAAAAATACACCAAAGGTTGTCGGCGGTATTACACCAACGTGTACTGATGTAGCAGCAGTTCTTTATGAGGGGATATTGGAAGCGCCGATACATCGTGTTTCATCCCCGGCCGTGGCCGAAATGGAGAAAATTTTAGAAAACACGTATAGAAATATTAATATTGGGCTCGTAAATGAACTTGCTATTCTATGTAACAAAATGAATATAAATATATGGGAGGTTATTGACGCAGCTAAATCTAAACCGTATGGGTTTCAAGCCTTTTACCCAGGACCAGGTTTGGGAGGCCACTGTATTCCTTTAGACCCATACTATCTTTCTTGGAAAGCTCGTGAATATGGGTTTCATACTTCGATGATTGAATCTTCTATGATGGTTAACGATAGAATGCCAGAGTATTGTGTGGAAAGAACAAGTAAAATACTCAATCGATTTAAAAAAGCAATGAATGGTTCAAGAATACTTGTGTTAGGTGTTGCATATAAGCAGGATATTGATGATTATAGAGAAAGCCCTGCAACACGAGTTATAGAAGAGCTTGAAAAAGAATGCGCTAATGTAGTGTACTATGATCCTTTCGTTCCTCAATATCACATAGATGGTAAAGTAAGAATAGGTGAAAATGAACTGACCTCTGAACTACTTGAAAATGTTGATCTTGTACTAGTTACTACTGCACATACTAATGTTGATTATGAGTATGTACAAAAGCATGCTCCATTTATTTTTGACACTAAGAATGCAATGAAGAATGTAGAACAACGATATAATATCGAACTACTATAAAGGTGGGCTGAATTTGAGTTTAAGATATGCATTAATTGGATGTGGGCGCATCGCACCTAATCATATTGCTGCCGCTTTGGAAAATAATCTCGATATTTTGGCGATATGCGATATAGACAGGAATAACATGGAGAAGTTGGCTGATAAATTTAGTTTGTCAAAAAATATTAAAATGTATATTTCTTATGAAGAAATGTTGGAAAAAGAAAAACTTGATCTTGTATCAATCTGTACTGAAAGTGGAAAGCATGCAAGTATTGCTCTAGGATGTATAGAAGAGGGAGTTAACCTGATTATTGAAAAACCCATTGCTCTATCACTTGAAGAAGCTGATGAAATCATTGCGAGGGCAAAGGAAAAAAACGTGAAGGTAAGTGCATGTCATCAGAATAGATTTAATAAGTCGATTCAAAAAATAAGAGAAGCTATTGAAACAAATAGGTTTGGGAAAATATTACACGGGACTGCTCACATAAGATGGAATAGAGGAGAGGATTACTATAAGCAGGCACCTTGGAGGGGAACGTGGGAGCAAGATGGAGGAGCTCTATTAAATCAATGCATTCATAATATTGATCTACTTAGATGGATGATGGGAAATGATATAGTGGAAGTATTTGGGATGACTGATAACATGATTCACGACTATATTGAGACTGAAGATTTAGGGATGGCATTAGTAAAGTTTGCAAATGGTGGTTATGGAGTTATCGAAGGAACTACAAATATTTACCCGAAAAATTTAGAAGAAACATTGTATATCTTTGGTGAGAAAGGTACTGTTAAAGTAGGTGGGAAGTCAGTGAATCTAATTGATGAATGGCAATTTGCTGATAATCTTGATGATTCAGAAGAAGTAAAGTTAAAATACCATGAAGATCCACCTAACGTATATGGATTTGGGCATAACCCACTTTATGCTGATGTGATTGATGCAATTAATAATGATAGACAACCGTATGTAACAGCATTAGATGGAAGAAATGCACTCGAATTGGTACTTGCAATTTACAAATCAGCAGCAGAAGGGAAAAGTATAAACCTTCCACTAGATAAATGCAGTACATTAGATTTCAAAGGAAGGTTTAGATAGTGAAAGATAATAAAAAAATATATTTTGAAATTTGCAAAAATAATAATATTCCGTTATTTTCACAATATTACTGGATGGATGCAGTTTGTGGCGAGGATAATTGGGATGTAATTATCATTAAAGAGGGCGGAAATGTTCTAGGGACATTAGTGTATTACCTAATACCGCTTGAGAGTTCTTATGAAATCAGAAAAGCACCTTTAACGCAAAATAACGGAATCATTTTTTTCTATCCTGATGGGTTGAAATATGACAGAAGACTTTCATTTGAAAATAAGGTTGCTTCTGAAGTTATTGACGAGTTGGAAAAATTGAATATTATTAAATACAGACAGTATTTTCATTATAATTACACTAATTGGTTACCCTTTTATTGGAGAGGTTACAGTCAAACTACTAGATATACGTATGTTATAGAGGATACAAGCGATATAGATAAAATCTATAAAAATTTCAACGGAAATATAAGAAAGAATATTAAAAAGGCAGAAAAGAATGTTAGAATTTTTAAGGGAATGACTGCTGAGGAGTTTTATGAACTTAATAGAATGACTTATGAACGGCAAGAACTTATTATCCCATATAGTTATGAATTGTTTAAAAAGTTGTTTAATAATTTGGCGGAAAATAATTGTTTGGAAATTTTTTATGCTAAGGATTTAGAAAATAATATACATTCAACTGCCTTGTTTGCTTATGATAAAAATTCTGTTTATTATTTAATGAGCGGATCTAATGAAGAATTCAGGGATTCCCAGTCATTGACACTCCTTGTATATGAAGGGATAAAAATGGCGCATCTTTTGAATAGAAGTTTTGATTTTGAAGGAAGCATGAAAAAGAACATCGAAAGTTTTTTTAGGCAATTCGGAGCAGTTCAAAAACAATATTTTGATATTAGCAAGGAATTTAATTATAAAACTTAACGTTATTTTTTAACTGAAAGGTAAATTAAATGTGAGGAAATTATTAAGCTTTGTTGACAATAGTCTATATAAGTTTCTTGAAAGAAATATGGACGTAATGCCAAAAAGATTCATAAAGCTAGTAGCAAATTACTATACTGATGCTAGAATAAGAAAAATGTATTGGGGAAAGCTAGGCGTTTTTATGGGGGAAAACACTTTTCCGAATTTAGGATTCCAGTCAACTTCTAATGGTGAAGCTTTAGTATTCATTGGCAATAATGTTTCAATTGCTCCTAATGTAACTTTAATACCCGATTCTAGCGCGAATAACGGTGATAAAATTAAAAGTCTATCTTATGTAAGTGAAAAGCTATCCAAAAAGAGTAAGATAATAATTCAGGATGAGGTTTGGATTGGTGCAAACGTAACTATCTTACCAGGTGTTAAAATAGGTACTTGTTCGATTATTGGGGCGGGAAGTATCGTTAATAAAGATGTAGAATCTTACTGTATATATGCAGGGGTGCCTGCTAGAAAAATCAGAGAATTAAGAAGCAGTGAATAAAAATACTTGCTGGAGGTAGTGAAATTGGAGTTTAGAGATTTGAAAACTCAATATAAAAAATATAAAAATGAGATCGACATACAAATTCAGGAAGTTTTAAATAGTGCCGATTTTATTGGGGGAAAAGAAGTAAACGTTCTTGAAGAAAGACTAGCTGAATATGTAGGAGTCCAGCATTGCATTACATGTGCTAATGGAACCGAAGCTATGACACTTATAATGATGGCTTGGGATATTAAAGAAGGTGATGCAGTGTTTGTTCCTGACTTCACCTTTTTTTCTACAGGAGAAATTGTTTCCTTTAGAGGGGCTACACCTGTGTTTATAGATGTGGACAAGGATACTTTTAATATCGATAGTATAAAGCTTGAGAGTGCAATTAAAGATGTGTTATTACAAGGTAAACTGAAGCCAAAAGTAATTATTCCGGTAGATCTTTTTGGTCTTCCTGCTGACCATTTTGAAATACAGCGAATAGCGGATAAGTATAATTTAAGAGTTCTCGAAGATGCAGCACAAGGATTCGGTGGTAGTATCAACGGAAAAAAAGCTGGAAGTTTTGGTGATGCTGCAACTACTTCATTTTTCCCAGCGAAACCACTGGGCTGTTATGGAGATGGTGGTGCAATCTTTACAAATGATAATGAACTTGCTGAAATAATCTCTTCACTAAAGATTCATGGTAAAGGTGACAATAAGTACAACAATATTAGAATTGGCGTGAATTCAAGGTTAGATACGATACAAGCAGCAATATTAAATGTAAAGCTAACGGCTTTTATTGAGCATGAACTAGAAGATGTCAATAACATATATGAGATGTATACTGAGGATCTTAGTAATATAGTTAATACTCCAATAATTCCAAAAGGATATGTTTCAAGTTTTGCTCAATACACGATAAAACTCAAAAATAAAAAAGAACGAGATGCATTACAAACAAATCTACGTGATGAAGGTATTCCAAGCATGATATATTATCTGAAGCCGATGCATAAACAGGAAGCTTTTTCAGATTTGGTATACAGCGAAAATGATTTTGAAGTAACAAATCAACTCTGTGAGACGGTGCTGTCATTGCCTATGCATCCATATTTAAGTGAACAAGATGTGAAAAAAGTAACTAATGTTATTATGAATTTTAAGAGCACATAAATAGGACATCATTGATATAGATTTTTATATAATTACTTTTATTTTGTTATGACAAAAAAGCTTAAAACATTTCATGTTTTCATGGACAAGTTCTGACAAACAAATCAGTTATCCCGGTCTATAATTAGATTCAAATCTGATTTTTATCCGGGAGAGAAGTCCTATGCCAAATTATTATTTCAAGGAAATCTGGACACCGCTGAAGTGGGTGCAGATCCGGTTTTTCCGGGATGATGATGACCGGGTCTGGGTTAAGTTCGGATCAAGGAGACGGCAGCTGCTGAGTCGGCAGGAAGCAGAAACGAAAACGGAGGCCTAAGGGCCTCCGTTTTCGTTTCTGTGCATAGGTTATCTCTTAAACCCTAAACCGCCCCAGCGCCCCCCGCAGCTCCTCCGAAGTCTTCACCAGACCCGCCGCAGAGCGGCTGATCTCGTCGATCCCTTCAAGCTGGACCGCTGTAGCGGCTGCGACCTGATGGGAGCTGGTGCTGGTGGTGCGGGCGATTTCGGTGATGCTGGTGACGGAGGCGGTGATTTGCTGGATGCCGGCGGACATTTGCTCGGAGGCTGCGGCCATCTCTTCGATCTGGGAAGTGATCCGGCCGTTGGTCACGAGGATCTCCCGGAAGTTGTTCTCGGTGTCATTCGCGATCTGCAGGCCGGATTGGACCTCATCGATCATCTGGGCCATAACTTGTACGGACTGATGCATTCCGTTCTCCATCTGGTGAATCAGCTCGGCGATACGGGCTGAGGACTGTCCGGATTGTTCCGCCAGCTTCCGGACTTCCGTAGCTACAACGCCGAAGCCCCGGCCATGCTCGCCTGCACGTGCTGCTTCTATAGAAGCGTTAAGGGCGAGGAGGTTCGTCTGGCCGGCAATCTGCTGAATGTCAGTCAATATAGCCGAGATCTCCCTGGACTGCTCGTCCAGCAGGCGGATGACTCCGTCTGTCTCTTGCGCAGAGCGGCTGATCTGGTTCATCTGCCGGACGGTGCTGTGCACGTAGCCGGCGCCGGCTTCGGCCTGCAGCTTGGAGTGATGGGCAGATTCAGAGATGTCGGTTGCGCTTTCGGCAATCTTTTGGATACCGATTGAGACTTCTTCCATGGCCAGCAGATTTTCGTTACTGCTCTGGGTCTGCAGCTCTGCTCCCTGCGCAACCTCACCGATGGCCAGGGCAATTTGCTTGGACTCTGCGGCTGTCTGCTGCGTAACCTCTTTGATCATGCCGGTTGTTGCAGCAACCCGGGCTGCGGTCTCAAGACCGTGAGCGATTAGGGTCTGAAGACTATTTTTCATCTGATTATAGCTGGTTACCAGGTCTCCGATTTCATCGCGTGCAGCATCCTGGATGGTTACGGTGAAATCACCGCCGCCCGCCCGCTGCAGCGCAGAGGAGATTCTTCTGATTCTGCTCGTCATGCGGCGGATGAACAGCACCATAACCAGTACAGACAGGATAATAGCAATGATCATCATCCACACAAAATGCTTCATAAAGGAAGCGATAATCACATCAATCAGCCCTTGGGGTGCACCCACGTAGAAGATCCCGATAATCTCATTATTTTCGCTCAGAATCGGCATGTATGCGGTCTGGTAGGTCTGGCCCACCACATTCGCTTCCCCGTAGAACGCTTCCCCTTTAATCAGCACGGCTTCATGAACTTCTTCCGAGACGAGTGTTCCGACCGCTCTTTGCTCATCGATCATTACGTTGGTTGTGACCCGCTGATTTGCCTGGAAAATAGTAACCGTATCACCGGTCATCCCGCCGATCTCATCGACAAGCCCGTAATTCCCGTTAATCTGCAGGTTCCCCTTATAGAGCTGTCCGTCCTTGATCTGCCAAGGCCCGGGGTATTTATATTCTATGAACCCTTCAGCCAGCTTCAGATCGCTTCGCGCCTTCTCCTTGGCAAAGGTGGTTATTCCGCTCTTCATCTCATTAATGACGACAACCATCACAGCAGCCGAAAAGACCAGCAGCACCCCTATCATAATCATGCTAATCTTGGTTCCGATACTTCTAAGTTTCATCCCTTTCCCACTTTCCCCAGTCCTAATCCGGTATGTAAGTTAAGCCGAAGCTCTAGGTCTTTTATCGGCAGGAAACGGAAAAATATTTAAAATTTAAATGATATTATTAACCGATGTGATTCGACAAAATAATGGGTATATCCCGATTTAATCGTATAAATTTACATGTCTGTTAAGGGATTAATAGACATTTAGAAGAAAAATATGTATTATGCGTCCTAGTGGTCGAATTCAAAGCGTATTTGTCGAGAGGGAGGCAGTAGCGGGGGAGCAGAATACTAAGTGACTAGATTTGATAGATTAGTGAAAATCACTGGGGATTAGGAGCTGGGTTATGTATTCGAAGAATTTTCGCAGGGCAGTTTCGCTGGTTTTGATATTAATGTTGTCTGTGGTGAATGTAATAGGAGTATCTGCGGCTTCGCTAAAAGCGGGAGTAGCTACCAATGTAAAACAGCCGGACGGTAATCATAAAATTACAGTCAATAGTGTAGTAGACGTTACTTACAAAGATCTTAAGACTCTGCAAGAGGTCACATTTATTTTGTCCAAGGATGGGGCAGAAATTAACCGTCAGGTGAAGTCCAGAGGTGATGCGAAGCTTACAGTGCTGGACGCTGTATACTCCTCCCTCGAATATAGCAGTATTCCTTTTGACGGACTGAAGGCTGGTGAAGAGTACTTGCTGCACGCAGAGTTCGAAGGGATGGAGGGGACAGTCGTTATTGCGCCTCAGAGCATCCATGTCCCTGCAGCAACGGGGATTGAAGTCGTTGTGGAACGGATGGCTAAGGATTCTGATACATATGTGAAGGCCGTTAATGACGAGATCCGCAGTGATGATACCAATATAAGACTAACCATTCTTAAGAATGGTGTCCCGGCAGTGCAGGAACAGGTTGGTGTCTGGAGCTATTATTCCTCTACCAGCTTTACTACAGACGCATATGGCCAGATTCAGCTTAAAGGAAATAACAGCTTCAGGTTCAATAGCTCTGTTATTTTTGTAATGCTGATGCAAGGCAGCGATCAATATGAGGTTAAGCCTGTCTATGTGGCAGATCTTCAACAGGCAGGTACATACACGGCTGCGATCCGGTATCTGGGTGCTGACGGCAAGCTGCTGCATACCCAGAATGTCAGCTCCTCTTCATGGCCTTCCGGGGTTGCTAACCGTTATGGTGTTGCAGGACTTGATGTCCTGGTGATGAAAACAGGCGTTATAGCCGGAAGTTATTCGAGCCACGTTGTAACCGAAGATGGAACGTATCTGTTCCAGGTCAGCCAATCGGCATTGTACTCGTCTGTTGACGGAGTGCATAAAGAGATTATTGAGGATGCCAGTGATTATAGCCGCCTGAATCTTCATTATTCCTGGGATAATAACCCGGTGAGGCTGGAGTCGTATTCCCTCATTGACAACAATCAATATAAACAGATTAACGCGAGTAATACAGTGTTCAGATCACCGGCTATTTATGTTAAGAAGAATAAGGAGTACGAAATTACTGCGGTAGGCGTAATCGAGGGCACGAATGATAAAGTCGTATACCGCAATCAGATTAAGCCTGTGGAAGCTATGGCTGAAGTAACCACTGCTGCGAACCGGGCTGATTACAGTGTCCTGAACCTTCAGGTGCCTAAGCAGAGTTCAGGTGACGGGCAGGTACAGCTGTCGTATCTCAATGCCAAATTCAACTATAGCCAGGTCAGCACTTCACTGCCTGCAACCGGCGGTAAGGTCTATGTCCGCAAGGGCGAAGAGATTCATCGTCTGACCAGCAATATCGCATCTTCCGCTACAAGTCAGAGCAATAATAATAACCGGATTGTACTGAAAGATTTTTTCAGTCCTGAAGATAGTGAATATTCACTGCAGGGCGGAAGTACGTATACAGCCCGGATCGATGTTGTAGTGCCGGACACCTCTTACTACGGCCAGGATGAATTACGGGGTGAGGTTGTATTAGGCGAGAGTGTTGAGAATCAGGTTGTTATGACTGATGAATATGGAAATGTTATTGATCTGAACAGCACGTATAAGCTGTCAATTGTGGATGAGAGCGGAAAGGTGCTGTCCAATGATTCACTGTATTGGACAACAGAAGAACAGAACGGTCACCCGGTCCGCATTAATCAGCGGGATTGGAAGCCTGTTAATGCAGGAAGCTATAAGGTCCAATTGTTCCCTAATGTCTACAGCGGCGGCCAATACATCAATGGCGAGCTGCTTGCCGAGGCGGACCTGAAGGTACTGCCTAAGAATGAGTTCGATGTAGAGATCAGAGGCAAGGACGGTAAGCTGGTCGATCTGGTGGACAAGCCTTATCTGACCGTTGACCAGGCCAAGCAAGTAACAGTTACTGTACGGAAGCATGTTACCGGCGGACAAGGTGAACTGCAGGCCGGTGTAGAAATCAGCCGTTACGGTGAAGTTCTGGGAGTTACGGATGCTCAAGGGAAATTCGTGATACCTGCGGAGCAGTCCACTTATCTTGGCGAACTAATGTTCAAGAAACCGGCCTTTTTATTCAAAAAAGTAAAAGTAGCGGTAATTAATCCGCAGACTGAAGCGGTTATCCGCGTCCGCGGGCTGGATAAGGCCGAGGGCAGCAGCTATGCCGGTGGGGTACCGCTGGATTATGCCAGTGTGCAGGCAATCACCAAGAATAAGGACGGCAGCTATACAAGAGGCTCCTACTTTATTAGTACATCAGAAGCTCAGGCTATTCTGGTTGTGGATTCACCTTCCATTGTAGGGGTGGACTTCATTCGTTATAACAGAAGCTATACAGGCGTGGAATCCAAGTATGGCTACTATATGTTCGGATCGATCCAGACGGAGCCGGGTAAGGATTATTCGCTTGTACTGGATGCAAGACAGGAGCTGCAGGAGGTAAGTAAGGTATTGCTGGACAGACCGGCGGAAGATCTGTCTGTCGTAAGATCGAACTTGGCCGGTGCAGATAATGTTCCGTATGTTATCGACAGCAATGCACCGGGTGAGAATTATTTTTACGCTACAGAAGGGACTTACAGCATGCTGGCACAGACGGCAAATGAAACCTTTGTTTACCGTGATGGCGTAGTGATCGGGGCTGGAGACAATACCCTGTCGCTGGATGTCCAGGCTTCCGAGCTGGCTACACTGGTTGCACCGGAATCCGGAACAATCTATAGCGTTGAATATTCAACTCCGTATCAGTCAAAGCTTCACAGCTATGCGCACAACGCAGATCAGGTGCAGCTGACTCCGGGTGATGTGACGGTTCAGGTTGATCAATTGTTTGGGGCAACAGAATATCAATATAATATTCATTTTGCGCCGGGAACACTTAAGGCCGGCACCCTTACAGAGCTTGCTCCGCAGTCCATCCAGGGGCTGGATATTGTAGGGCTGAAGGATGGAACGCTGGTTCGTGCTGCAGGCGAGAACACACTCGAAATCGGATTCGTTGACAGTGCAGGTAATCAGATCGGACAGATCAAGAAGCCGCAGATTCTGGTTCTTAGCAATGGCGGCTGGTCTAACGGGTACAAATATGTTACGCCAGAGGCTGCCTCCTATGAGATTCAGAGCGAAGCTGGCGTTACGCTGTATTCCAACTCCTCTGTCAGCTATCCGCTGACTGTATACACCTATGATTTCACGGGTGACCGTTATAAAGTTCTGACGAGTGGAACGTATATTATTAAAGCTTCACTGACGCTCGACGGGCAGCAATATACGTTTAACAAGAAGATTATTATCGAGTCAACAACAGGTGCCATTGTAGAGCCGGGTGAAAATGTGCCAGGGACAGATACAGGCACTGATAACGGAAACGGTAATGGTAATGGTAATGGTAACGGTAATGGTAACGGAAATGGCACAAACCCCGGCACCAATACCGGCGGAGTCACACCGTCACCGTCGCCTGCTCCAACAGCTGCGGGCACTACAGAAAATGTACAGAAGCAGAATGACAAGCTGCAGGAGCTATTGACAAGCACCACAGGTTCAGCGGCAGATAAGGCGGCAGCAGCACAGACAGCCATCAGCAGCATTGCGGATTCGTTCAAATTAGCCGCAACCGCAGCAGAGGCTGAGCAGAGCAGCAAGAGTCTTACGCAGGCGATGAATAGTGCATCAGACCTGCTGGCAACCATTCAGGATGCTGCAGCCAAACAGAAGATTGTTGACTCGATTACAGAGCTGGTGGGAAGTGCGCCTTATCTGATGAGTCAAATGGACAGCTCCGACAAGGCGGTCACAATGGCGAACACGCTGATTGAGAATGCTGCGGCAGTGCTGAATAATGCGCAGGGAGTATCAGCAGAAGAGTTACAGAAGCTGAAGGCGAACGTCATCACCTCAAGCCAGTCAGCGCTTAATAAAGCGGGAGAGGTTACAATTGCCAAAGCGAATGTAACGGTTGAAGGCAATACCGTTTCATCGCAGCTTGATCAATCCTTGATCAGTGCACAGATAGAGTCTGCCAAGCAGACCCTGTCGGATCTCTCCAAGAATCTGACCAGTAAGCTGGGGGCAGGAAGTGCCGCAGATCTGAAGGTAGGTATTACGGTTAAGGTACCGGCAGTAGAAGAAGGGATTCACAAGCTGAACACTTCACTTCCTTCGGATATCTTAACACTGGTTAAGGAGAATGATCTTTCCGGCCTGAAAATCCAGATGGACCAGACAGCCTTCACTATTGAAGCAGATACCTTCGGTCCCCTGGAAGCAGGACAGACTATTAAACTGGCAGCAGAGGTTGTTGAAAATGCTGTCGTGACCAAACCAAGCCAGGCTGATCCGCTGGCTAGTATTCCGGTAATGGAATTCAGTGCATTTGTAGGATCTGAGCAGGTCAAGAGCTTCAACAAACCAATCGATGTGACGTTTGATGTTTCGGCAATCGATACGTCCAAATACTCCGAAGCTAACCTGGAGAATCTGACTGTGTATCTATTGAATGAGGAGAGTCTTACATGGGAGGCTGTCGGCGGAAAATATGACCCTGTCACCCGTACAGTGACAGCACCAAGAGGACACTTCAGTAAATACACGGTTATGCTGGCTAAGGCTGCATTCACAGATGTAGCGGCAAGCCACTGGGCCGTACAGGAAATTAACTATCTGCTGAATAAGGGGATTCTGGATCAGACTGCACAGTTCCGTCCGGCGAGTGCAGTTACACGCCAGGAATTTGCAGCCATGATTGCCCGGGCTTATGGACTTAGCGGTGAAGGTCTGACGTTGCCGTTCAAGGATATTGCCTCAGCAAATCTATATTATCATGAGATTGCAGCTGCCTATGCGGCTGGCATTATTACCGGCAAATCGGCAACGGTCTTCGAGCCTGAAGCAACCATTACCCGCGAAGAGATTGCAACGATGCTTGCCCGGGCGCTTAAGGCCTTTAACGGTGAGCAAGCTGTATCCCGTCCTGAAGCTGTAAATGCAGTCTTTACAGATGCAGGCAAGATTTCCACATGGGCAGCGGAAAGTGTAGCCCTGACCAAGAATATCCGGCTGATTGAAGGCTTCGAGGATCACAGCTTCCGTCCGGCTCAGACAGCGAGCAAGGCAGAGGCGGCTGCGTTAATCTACCGTCTGTATCAATTGAAATAGCAGGATGTAATGAAAAAGGTAAGGCCGCAGTGATCCTCTTTGGGGTCATTGCGGCCTTGTTTTTTATGTTTTTTTGCAAGAGTACGCTATTATGATATAAATACATCTTCTGGGAGTGGATCATATGGAACAAGCCAAAAAGATGCTCCTGATGAACCTTACCGTAAGTTCCTTGATCTTGAGTATCCTGTATGCCGTTATTATAACTAATAGTAATAATAGTCTCGTATCCGGTACACCGTATGCCAGCGGTCCGGGTGATGCGGTTGTGTTTGTGCTGTTTTTTCTGATGCTGTACATGTGTCATATGGTGCTTAGTCTGCTGCATTATTTTATTTTTAGGAACACGGTATGGCAGCTCTCCGTAAAGATGATCGTTTTTAATGGAGCGGTAGCAGCTATGATTATCATCTTATACTTATCATTGAATGAACCGGTTATCCTGTTCCTGCTCCTTACTCCGGTCGTCTTCTCTATCAGGGCTGCTAATTAAATATCCTTATAACACCGGCTCCAGCTCAAAATCCTCCGTGCCGCCATTCCACTCCACATGCATTTTCACGGCAGAATCCTGTTCAGGTATTGTGCCGTTTCCGCCGCTGCTGCCCAGATTGTAGATGACGGACGGTCCGGCTGCTTCTTCCAGCATTCCGCTGCCGGTGGCTGCGCCTTCGGTAGAGTAGGCGTATTGCAATTCTCCGGACGGTGCTGTTTCTCCGCCGATATATTTCAGGAAAAGTCTGGTGATATGATATTCGCTGTCTTTCTTTTGATAGACGTAATAGGAGGAAGCCCAGTTGTCCGTATGACCTCTATATTCATAGATGAATTCCAGTTCCTTGGCCGATTCGATCCCCGTCAGATCCTGCTTCTCTATGCCGGAGTAAATGCTGCCCTTCCCGGTGCATCCGCTAATCACGCATGTGCACACCAGCAGTAACAGACAGACTAATCTTTTCAAATGTGTTCACCGCCCTATTATAAATTTAAATAGTAGTATACCATAAAATGGATAACGAGGAGCGTCAGTCCTATGATCGAGAGAAGCTCATTCAAGATGATTGTTAAGGCACTGTTAAAAACGGTGGCCTCGATGAGTCCGTCAGCAATTCTGCTAATGGTCTTAATTCATTATTTTCCTTATACGGGGCTTGCGAGGATTATTACTGTTCCGACTACGCTCGTAATAAATGTGCTCTTCATAGCCATTGGCCATCCGTTAAGCCTGAGATTAAAGCGGCTGCATTACAAGGTTCTGCTGTGGTTGCTTATCATAATCATAACGGTGGCCGTTACTCTATTCATGTATCCGCAGGAAAGCGGGCCGGCTGTGGTTGATATACTATGGGACAAGCTGGCGGGAAAATAAGGGTAAGAGGAGAAGAAGGATCTGCTGCTAATAAGTAAAAGCCCGCCCCGGCACCCGTTATCTAAGAACGGATGCCGTCAGGCGGGCTTTCTCTTTCTCTAAGGCTGTACTATGACTTAGTGCGCAACATCCGTCTCCACAATCCATACCTCCGGCAGGTTGCGGTATTGCTCGGCATAGTCGAGGCCGTAGCCGACGACGAATTCGTCGGGGATCTCGATGCCGCAATAGTCGATGGGGATATCGGCCAGGCGGCGGGACGGCTTGCTGAGGATGGTGCAGATGCTGACGCTGGCGGCTTCGCGGAGGGCGAATAGCTGCTTCAGATGCTGCAGGGTCAGGCCGGTATCGATCAGATCCTCGACGAGCAGGACATGCTTGCCGCGGATATCCGTGTCGATATCCTGCTTGATGGTGATGACCCCCGAGGTGGTGGCGCTGCTGCCGTAGCTGGATACAGACATATAGTCAACGGCGACAGGGAAGGTAATCTCCCGCATCAGGTCGGACATGAATACGGCCGCGCCTTTCAGAATGCCGATCAGGACAAGCTCTTTCCCTTCATAATCGCGTGAGATGACAGCGCCCAGCTCCCGTACCTTGCTCTCAAGCTCAGCCTTGCTTACCAGTACCTTGCGTAATTCGTTCATAACCACTGCTCCTTGTGCATCGATATTATCTGTCAGGATGTGCGATCCTTCTCCTTAAGCATAACATCATGTGCCCCGCCTTCGTAAATAGTTGTTGCGGAGACAAGGGTGATTTTGGCATGCTGCTGCAGCTGGGGGATGGTTAAGGCGCCGCAGTTGCACATGGTAGATTTGATTTTGCTGATGCTGAGATCCAGGTTATCCTTGAGCCTGCCGGCATACGGGATGAAGGAATCGACGCCTTCTTCGAATTCCAGCTTGCACTCCTTATCCGCATTCCCGAAGTCGTACCGCTGCCAGTTGCGGGCCCGGCTGGAGCCTTCGCCCCAGTATTCCTTGACGAAATTCCCGCCGACCAGCAGCTTGCGGCCGGGGCTCTCGTCGAACCGGGCAAAATACCGGCCCAGCATTACGAAGTCTGCCCCCATTGCAAGTGCAAGCACAATATGGTAGTCATGGACGATACCGCCGTCGGAGCAGATGGGGACGTAAATTCCGGTCTGCTCGTAATACTCCTGGCGTGCTGCCGCCACCTCAATGACGGAGGAGGCCTGGCCGCGGCCAATGCCCTTCTGCTCACGGGTGATGCAGATCGAGCCGCCGCCGATGCCGACCTTGATGAAGTCCGCTCCGGCCTCCACCAGGTAGAGGAAGCCTTCCTTATCCACAACATTGCCTGCGCCGACCTTTACAGCTTCTCCGAACGTTTCCTTGATATACCGGATTGTCTCGGCCTGCCATTCCGAATAGCCGTCAGAGGAATCAATACAGAGTACATCTGCTCCCGCCTCTACCAGAGCCGGAACCCGCTCCTTGTAATCACGCGAGTTAATGCCTGCACCGACGATCAGCTGCTTGTTGCTGTCATGCAGCTCCAACGGGTACTCCTGATGGCTGTCGTAATCCTTGCGGAACACCAGGTACATCAGATTGCCTTCATTGTTCACAATAGGAAGACAGTTCAGCTTATGGTCCCAGATCATATCATTGGCTTCGGTCAGCGTAATGCCCTCATGGGCATAAATTAAGGAGGAGAGCGGAGTCATGAACGCTGTAATCGGGCATTCCGGCGGAAGCCGGTTCTCGCGGTAGTCACGGCTGGTGACGATACCCATCAGCTTGCCCGTCGGCTCCCCGTTATCGGTGATGGCGATGGTGGAGTGGCCGCTGCGCGCCTTAAGCGCGAGTACATCCTGCAGCGTATCCTCGGGACGGAGATTGGCGTCGCTGACCACGAAGCCGGCCTTGAATTTTTTGACCCGGCGGACCATTTCGACCTGCTGCTCGACGGACTGGGAGCCGTAGATGAAGGAGATACCGCCGCTTTTGGCCAGGGCAATCGCCATATTATGGTCAGATACCGCCTGCATGACGGCAGAGGTTACCGGCAGGTTCATCGTCAGCGCCGGTGTCTCACCGCGCTTAAATTTGGTTACAGGCGTGCGCAGGTCCACATTACCCGGGATGCACTGCTTGGTAGTCAGACTCGGAACGAGCAGGAATTCGCTGAACGTTCTGGACGGCTGCTCATAATAATAGGCCATTATTTTCACTCCTCCGAAGTTAGGTTAACGTTATACCGCCGACAGCACCCGCACAGGAATGCCGTAATCAGCTGCGAGCTGCTTGTAATGCTCTCCTTTAGCCAGAATGCCCTGCACTCCGACAAGCTCGATCCCCATAACCTTCATCTGATCGGCAATACAGCGGATTGTTGCGCCTGAGCTGATCACATCATCCAGAAGGAGCACCCGGTCCCCCTTCGTGAATCCGTCAAAATAAATATAGTTCTCGTTATACGCCGTCTCCCGCTTAATACATACCTCGTAATTGTCGTACAGCTCCGTGCTGAGCCGCAGGATGTTCATCGGCTTATTCAGCTTGTAGGCCGCCAGCATGCCCCAGGTGTGACCGCCCGGCTCGGGTGATACAATGTAATCAAAAGCGGGAAACTGCTCCGTTACACTGGCTGCCAGGCTATCGGTAATCTCGCTGATCAGCTCCGGATGAATATAGGTACCGCGCTCGCCGAAAGGATACAGCTTGAAATCATAGGCGGTCTCTTTATTTTTGTAGATCCTCACGTTCTTGGCGTTGCTGATCGATTCACTGAGTCTTGCATAGGATGCGCTCATAGCTTCCACTCCTTTTATCTGAATATGCACAAAAACCCCGGACGACAAGAGACACCGGCAGTAACAAAGGCGGCCAAAAGACGGCGGAACACAGGGTTGTCTGCGTCTGCTCAGCCTTAAGCCTCTTCGCATGCGGTGTCTCTTGTAGCCTGGGGCAATTTACGGTTGCCTGTAGAAACGCTCAAACCAAATTAATGAGCTTATACAAGAGTTATGTGGTTGTTAACTACGTGTTAGGTATTGTGACTTTGATTATTTTTATATATGCTATCATTGTGGATTATATGTGTCAATCCTTGTTTTTGTGTCAGTATATATGACGTAATTGGAGCCGGAGTTGATTTGTTTTACTGGAAAAAGGTAATCCGGTGCTTTATGTGCAATAGTATGGTTATTAGAAAACAGTGGATATCCACAAAAAAAAGGTTCTGCTTACGGAAGGGGTCAGGCGGCGATGGAGAGCTTAAGCCGGTGTAGAGTAGAGAAGTATACGTTACAGGGAGACGGGGAATGGAATGAGGATGTCCTTGTCGTCAATGAACCTGCAGCCATATATGGGGTTGTGGACGGGGCGACCTCCCTTTCGCCTTACCGGAATCCGGAGGGATTTACAGGCGGGTATCTGGCTGCGCGGCTTGCTGCTGATTGTTTTGGAGAGCCGGGCGGGCTGTCTTTGGACAATAGGGCTGTCCGGTCCAACGAACGTCTGCGTCAGGCAATGGTTAGTGAAGGTGTGGATGTGCTGGATGCTTCCGCGCTGTGGTCCGCTGCGTATGCCGTTGTTGCTGTTCGAGAGTATTCCATCGATTATGTGCAGTCCGGGGACTGTATGCTGCTGTGCAGATACAAAGACGGTACGGTAAGGGCACTTACACATACACAGGTGGCGCATATCGATCAGAAGACGCTGGACCGGATGGCGGAGCTGCGTGAGTCCGGGGTGGAAGAGCCGGCGGAGCTGCGCAGGCTGCTTATGCCTCTGCTGCGGGACAACCGGAGCAAGGCGAATACGCTGGAGGGCTACGGTGTGATGAACGGGAGTGCGGATTTTTCGCTTTTTCTGGAGAAAGGGACATTCAACCGGGCTAATGTGGAGAGTCTGTACCTGCTTACGGACGGGATTTATTCAGGGGCGGAGAGCTGGACAAGCCTGTTTACAGCCATTGATGCACAAGGGCTCAAGGGCTATGCGGATGAGCTGTATGCGGCAGAGCAGGAGGATGCAAGACTTCAGGCAACTCTGCGGTTAAAAGTGTCTGATGACAAAACCGGACTCGTGCTGCGCTTTGCCTGATTCATAAATAAAATAAAAATAACCCATCATAAACCATAGTACTTTTATGGCTTTTTATTTATAATCATTATTATCTGGATGTCATAAAGAGTTCAAAGGTTTTGTAAAAAGCCGTATTTTGATGTGATATACTTAACACACGTGATTTCGAGATTGTGAAAGACAGTGCCTACACCACTGAATAGAGACTAGGATGGTGAACAAGCGATGCACATTGTCGTCGTTGGCCTGAATTACCGTACGGCTCCCATTGAGGTGCGAGAACAGTTCGCTTTTGCGGAAAAGGATCTCCCCGCAGCGCTTCATCAGCTGATGAAGACCAAAAGCGTACTGGAAGGGGTCGTCGTGGCCACCTGTAACCGTACGGAAATTTATGTGGTCGTAGACCGCCTTCATATGTGCGGTTATTTTATCCGCAGCTTCATGGAGCAGTGGTTCAATGTGAAAAGTGAGCAATTTACTCAGCATATGTATATATACGAGGATGAGCAGGCCATTGCCCATCTGTTCCGCGTAACCTGCGGCCTGGATTCGATGGTGATCGGTGAGACGCAGATTCTGGGACAGGTGCGCAATTCTTTTTTGACTGCCCAGAGCGAAGGTGTGACCGGAACGTGGTTCAACCAGCTGTTCAAGCAGGCGGTGACTCTCGGCAAACGCGCACACAGCGAGACCTCCATCGGCGAAAGTGCGGTTTCGGTCAGCTATGCGGCAGTGGAGCTGGGAAAACGGATCTTCGGCATGTTCACCGGCAAAAGAGTGCTGATTCTCGGCGCCGGCAAAATGAGCGAGCTGACGGTGAAGCATCTGTACAGCAGCGGTGCGGCTGAGGTGATCGTCGCCAACCGTACACTGTCGCGGGCGGTGGAGCTGGCAGAGAAGTTCGCCGGCCGGCCGAGCACAATTGATGAAGCGCTCCAGCATCTGGACGAGGTTGATATTGTGATCAGCTCGACAGGCGCTGAAGGCTATGTGCTGACTGCGGAACAGGTAGCTGCCGGCATGAAACGCCGTCCGTCGCGGCCGCTGTTCATGATCGATATTGCGGTTCCCCGTGACATTGATCCGGAAGCGGCTAGTGTACCGGATGTCTTCCTGTATGACATCGATGATCTGGAAGGCATCGTGGAGAGCAACCTGGAGATGCGCCGCAGTGAAGCCGCGAAGATCGAAGTGATGATTGCGGAGGAGATGGATGAATTCCAGGTGTGGCTGAAGACGCTTGGCGTCAGACCGGTCATCCGCGCGCTGCAGGACAAATCAAACTCCATTTATGATGAGACGATGGACAGCCTGTTTAACAAGCTGCCTGAGCTCGATGACCACCAGCGCAAGGTGATCCGCAGGCTGACCAAGAGCATCGTCAACCAGATGATGCATGATCCGATTAATGTAATCAAGGAAATGTCCGGCGGTGACAAGGGAAATGAAGCCCTTGCGTATTTCACACAGATTTTTGCCCTGCAGGAGCAGCTTGAGGCCGGCAGCGGCGGGAGCAGCCCGGCGCCTGCACCTGTGCCTGTGCCGCAGCGGAGTGAGAACGACCGTGTACCTGCTGCCGAATTCCTTGTGCCTAAGACCGTTTTTGCTCCGGCAGGCCTGCTGGGCGGGTGAGCAGCATGCAACTGCTGAACGGAATATATGATGCCGCTCTGCTGCTATATGCCCTGAGCCTGCTGTTTATTTTCTCGGATTGCCTTCGGCGTAATCCGGGCGGAAAGCGGCTGGGCACAGGGCTTCTTGCTGTTACGGGCCTGCTGCAATGTGCGGGGCTAGCAGTCCGGTTCTCGCAGGAGGGCGGGCTGCCGATTTTTACACCTTATGATTTCCTGTTCTGGTTCTCCTTCAGTATTGTGCTGACGTCGCTGGCCCTTGCTTTTACTCGCGGCGGTGAATTCACCATTCTGCTGCTCAGCGGGGCGGGCTTCAGCGTCTTTCTGCTGAACCGGGTGTGGCTGACGGCGGCGGATCACGGGCTGGAGAGCTGGAGGGCGGTGCACGGCTGGCTGGCGATGCATATCATTTTGGCGAATCTGAGCTTTGGCGCACTGACACTGGGGACGGTATTTGCGATAATGTATCTGTTCCTGCATACGAAGCTTAAGAGTAAACAATGGGATGACCGCATCCGCCGGCTTCCGAGCCTGGAGACTATGGACAAATATTCGTATACCGCAATTCTTGCGGGGGTGCCGCTGCTGATCGTGTCACTGGTGCTGGCGGCGATGTCGATTATTGCCGAGGGGCGGACACCGCTGTTCCAGGATTCCAAGGTGCTGACCACGATGGTTGGGCTTGGGGTATATATAGCGTATATTCTGCTGAAGCGGACCGGCCGCAGGAGTGGTACCGTTATGGCCCGCTGGGCGATTTCAGGGTATGCTTTTATTATTCTTAATTTTCTGCTGAATTCGCTTTCGGACTTTCACGGCTGGAGCGGGAGGTAAGACGGATGACACATTATTTGCCGGTTATGCTTGATGTCAGCGGCCAGAGGATTGTTGTCATCGGGGGCGGGGCAGTAGCGGAGCGCAAGGTGCTGTCACTGCTGGATGCAAAGGCCGGGGTTACGGTGATCAGCCCTGCGCTGAGCACCGCTCTGGCGGAGCTTGCCGGGGAAGGCCGAATCCGCTGGCTGGACCGCGGATATGCCCCGGGAGATGTCCGGGGGGCTTTCCTGGTCTATGCCGCGAGCAGTGATCCAAAGATCAATGAAGCGGCCGCGTCCGAGTGCCGGGCACTCGGATTGCCCGTAAATGTAGCCAGCCGTGCCGAGGCGGGCAATTTCATTACGCCTGGGGTTCTGCGCCGGGGAAGGCTGACTGTGGCCGTCTCGACTTCCGGTGCAGGACCCTCTGCTGCGGCCGGGATTACCGCGCAGCTGGCGGAGCTGTTCGGGGGGGAGTATGAGCCTTATCTGGATTTCCTGCACATGATGCGGACTGAGATTAAGCGGCAGGAGCCTGCGGCAGAGATCCGGGGCCGGCTTCTGCGCCGGCTGGGGCAGCTCGATGTGTTGAATGAGCTGCGGCAGGGCACCTTTATAGAGTGGACGCCGGAGGCTGTAAGTGCGTGGATTGCGGCGAACCGGGAGGAATAGCGGCAGCTGTGGCGTGACTTCTGAATGCTGGTTATGCCGGATACCAGCCAATGCACGCTGCTGGGTGTCGGATAGTGGGTGTTGAATACTGTACGACGGCGGCTTTGCGACGGATACTGGGCGCCGGTTACTGTGACGGATATTATGCGACAGAGGCTGGCGGCGCTTGGGCTTCATTAGGCTGTACCGGCTGAATGGGCCAGTCTTGGGGACTTATTGGGGCTTATTGGTGGCAATCCGGGCCGCAATGTAAGAATTACAGGTATAAAGTATACAGCAAAGGTATGACAAGTCTAATGGATATCTTTGCATGCCGCAGACTGTATAAGAGTACAATGGTTGGGAGAGCGGCGGGAGAAGAAGCTATTGTTACCGGGAGGAATTAAGAATGCGCAAAATTATTGTAGGCAGCAGACAAAGCGCGCTGGCGCTGACCCAGACGGGGCATGTCATTGATGATCTGACCCGGCTGAGCGCGGAGCACGGCTTCGGGTTCACCTTTGAGGTGCACAAAATCATTACCAAAGGCGACCGGATTCTGGATGTTACCTTATCCAAGGTAGGCGGCAAAGGGTTGTTCGTGAAGGAAATTGAGCAGGCGATGCTTGATAAAGTAATCGATATGGCTGTACATAGTATGAAGGATATGCCGTCCGAGCTGCCGGAGGGCCTGATTAACGGGGCTGTGCCTAAGCGGGTTGACCCGCGTGATTGTCTGATTGCCACTGGTGCTGCAAGTCTTGAGGAGCTGGCTGAGGGTGCGCGTGTAGGCACCAGCAGCCTGCGCCGCTCCAGCCAGCTGGCCGCGCTGCGGCCGGATCTGGTCATTGAGCCGGTGCGCGGCAACATTGACTCCCGGCTGAAGAAGCTGGAGAACGGCGAATATGACGCCATTCTGCTTGCCGCAGCCGGACTGACCCGGATGGGCTGGCAGGACCGTGTTACCTCCTACCTTGAGCCGGAGGTATGTCTGCCAGCAGTCGGGCAAGGCGCGCTCGGCATCGAGTGCCGCGAGGACGACGCTGAGCTGCGCAGGCTGCTCGCGCTCTATAACGATGAGCAGACCGCGCTTACGGTGACGGCGGAACGGACCTTCCTCGGCGCGCTGAACGGCGGCTGCCAGGTGCCGATTGGCGCTTATGCGGTGCTTGGATCTGGAGCAGCAGCGGTTGCTCAGGGGCAAGAGAGTGCTCAGGTTGAGGAGATTCCTGTGACCGGAGGGGAATCCGAGGATCAGGGGAACGCTGCCGGAGCTGCTGCGGGCCAATCCGCAGAAGACGTACTAACGGGGGCAACTCATTCCGCTGGACGGGTAATTACTCTGACAGGGATGGTAGGGACACCGGACGGTTCGGTGATCCTTAAAGAGACCCTAACGGGCACAGACCCGGTATGGCTTGGTGAAGAGGTAGCCCGGAAGCTGATTGCCCGGGGTGCAGAGAAGATTCTGGCAGATACAAGGGGATGATGGAGATGGCGGAGAAGACGGGGAAAGTATATCTGGTAGGTGCAGGACCGGGCGATGCGAAGCTGATCACTGTGAAGGGGCTGGAGTGTATCCGCAAGGCGGATGTGCTGGTCTATGACCGGCTGGCCAGTCCCCGGCTGCTGAAGCAAATGAAGCCCGGCGGAGACAAAATCTATGTCGGCAAGCTGCCTGACCGCCATACCATGAAGCAGGAGGAGATCAACCAGCTGCTGGTTGATCTGGCCCTGGAGGGCAAGACGGTGGTGCGGCTTAAGGGCGGGGACCCGACGATTTTTGGCCGGGTGGGCGAAGAAGCGGAGCTGCTGCGCCGGAACGGTATCTACTACGAGATTGTGCCGGGCATTACTTCGGCAATCAGCGTGCCGGCCTACGCCGGCATTCCGGTTACCCACCGGGACTATGCCTCCTCCCTGTCGATTATTACCGGGCATGAGAGCCCGGACAAGCTGGACCATTCCATCCAGTGGGACAAGGTTACGAATGCAACCGGAACCCTGATCTTCCTGATGGGTGTAGCCAAGATCGGTTACATCAGCAGCCAGCTGATTAAGCACGGCCGTCCGCCGGAGACGCCTGTAGCGCTTGTGCGCTGGGGTACACGTGCGGAGCAGGATACGCTGACCGGTACGCTCGCCGACATCGAGGCGAAGGTGCTGGCGGCGGACTTCAAGCCGCCGGCGGTCATTGTCGTCGGCGAAGTGGTGCGCCAGCGCCAGCAGCTGATGTGGGCCGAGGCGCTGCCTCTGTTCGGCAAGCGCATCGTTGTCACCCGCGCCCGCAGCCAGGCGAGCGAGCTGGTGGACCGCATTGAGGAGCTCGGCGGCGAGCCGTACGAGTTCCCGGTCATTGAGACGGTCATGCCGGCAGGCGAAGAGAAGAAGGCCGCTATAGCTTCCGCGCTGGGAGCGCTGGAAGCCTATGACTGGGTCTTCTTCACGAGCCCGAACGGCGTGGAGTTCTTTTGGCGCCACCTGGCGGAGCTGAGGGTGGACATCCGCGGTTTATACCGCGCGCGCATCGGCGCGGTAGGGCCGGCCACAGCCGCCGCGCTGGCGGAGCGGGGGCTGGTGGCTGAGGAGCTGCCCGCCCGCTTCCAGGCGGAAGGGCTGCTTGAGGCGTTCGGCCCGCAGCTTGCGGCGGGCCAGAAGGTGCTGCTGCCGCGCGGGGACCTTGCGCGGGAGTGGCTTCCGGCCAAGCTGCAGGGGCTTGGGCTGGAAGTGACCGAGATCGACACCTACGAGACGGTGGTGACGGGAGAGGATGATATCGAGCTGCTGCGCCTGCTCGAGGAGAAACGCATCCATGCGGTTACCTTCACCAGCTCTTCGACCGTGCGCAACTTCATCGAGATCCTGGCACGCATGGGTCTGGAAGATCCGGTGGCCGTGCTGGCCGGCGTCAAGATCGCCTGCATCGGCCCGGTGACCGAAGAAACGGCCGTCGCCGCCGGCCTGACCCCGGGCCTGCTGCCTGACGAGGCCACAATTGAAGGCCTCGTGCAGGAGCTGTGTCAATGGAACGAGTCTACACGAGTAAGGTAGGGCTTGATCCTCTGCCGGCGGCCAGCTTGATGGCGAGGCGGCTTATGGCATTTTGCGCCGGCGGTTTGTAGAAGTAGCAGTACGGGGTGTGTAGCTGGATGAGCTACACTATATTTTGTTAGATGCACCGGCTGTCTGCGGGAGTGTTGAACACATTAGTTTGCTGGGCTGTTGAGCTAAGCTGCGTGTACTTAGATACCGCCTACTGTCTGCAGAAGTGTTGAACACATTAGTTTGCTGGGCTGTTGAGCTAAGCTGCGTGTAGTTAGATACCGCCTACTGTCTGCGGGAGTGTTGAACACATTAGTTTGCTGGGCTGTTGAGCTAAACTGCGTGTACTTAGATACCGCCTACTGTCTGCAGAAGTGTTGAACACTTTAGAATGCTGGCTGGAAGAGTTACGCTACCTGTTGTTAGATGCCGCCTACTGTCTGTAGTTGGCTCGCTGGATGAGCTACGCCGTGTGGAGATGATACGTCGATTGTCTGCGTTAAGGCAGGTAACACTCTCCTGGTACGTTTTAACTGCACTTTGTGCAGCTAAAACGGTCATATTTGGCTGGTGCGCGGGAATAGCTGCACTCCGTACAACTAAAGTCGCCTATTTCGGCTGAAAGCCGCTTTTTCAGCCAAAATAACTGCACAAAGTACAGCTAAACGGGTTACTCAGACGAAAACGGATGGAATAGCTGTACAGAGTGCAGTTAAAGTTAGTATGAGGCTGGGACATTCGGCCGGAGCAGCATAATAGTACTCACCACACACTATACAGGCAACAAACAGAAACGATGTCGTACAAGACCACGCGATGTTTGATGTTTATGGTTTGGTTTATCCCAACCCAGTTGCCACAAGTATGGCACACCAACACTACAGGTATTCCGGACATGCGCTGACATTGCTCAGTGCTGCCGGACTTTTTTTAAAATAAAGGATATATATGTTGTACGCTATAAATGTTTCTTATATTTCTCGCAGAAACGGATGCCGTCCTGTTTAGGGCGGTGTAGCCGTTTCTACTTGCATATTAACTACTCAGGAGGATACATCAATGAGCTTTCCAATTACCCGGCACCGCCGTTTGCGCGGTACAGCCGGAATTCGCGGGATGGTGCGGGAGACCGTGCTGAATACATTGGATCTGATCCAGCCGATTTTTGTAACGTACGGGACAGGTGTGAAGACGGAGATAGGCTCGATGCCTGGCGTGTATCATTTTTCGCTGGACATGCTGAAGGCCGAGGTGGACGAAATTGCGGCGCTGGGGATTCCGGCGGTTCTGCTGTTTGGGATTCCGGAGACGAAGGATGCGGTGGGTTCGTCCGGCTTTGCGGATGACGGGATTGTGCAGGAGGCAACACGCCTGATCAAGCAATGGTACCCCGAGCTGCTCGTTGTGGCTGATACCTGTCTGTGTGAGTTCACGGACCACGGCCATTGCGGCATGGTTCATACTCATGTGGTTGACGGCGTGGTGCATGGGGATGTCATCAACGATGCTTCGCTGGAGCTGCTGACCCGTACTGCAGTATCGCAGGCCAAGGCCGGGGCGGATATTATTGCGCCTTCTAACATGATGGACGGTTTTGTGCAGGCGATCCGCACGGGACTGGATGAGAATGGTTTTGAGCATGTGCCTATTATGTCCTATTCGGTAAAATACGCCTCTGCCTTCTACGGCCCCTTCCGCGAGGCTGCTGATTCTGCGCCGCAGTTCGGCAACCGCAAAACATATCAGATGGACCCGGCTAACCTGCGTGAAGCAATCCGCGAAGCGGACTCTGATGTGCTGGAGGGTGCCGACATGCTGATGGTTAAGCCGGCGCTGGCTTATCTCGATGTGATCCGGACGATCCGCGACCAGTTCGATCTGCCGCTGGTGGCTTACAATGTGAGCGGTGAGTATTCGATGGTCAAAGCGGCAGCGCTGCAGGGCTGGATCGATGAAAAAGCTATCGTAATGGAGATGCTGACCGGCATGAAGCGTGCGGGTGCGGACATCATTATCACTTATTTTGCCAAGGATGCGGCCCGCTGGCTGCGCGGCTAAACTGAAATAAAGAACAGAACAGGAGTGAATTACATGGGCAATGTGCCATTGTCGCGCCGGGAAGAAGCTTCCCGGAACGCTTTTGAAGAAGCTAAGCAGTATATTCCCGGCGGGGTGAACAGCCCGGTGCGGGCGTTCAAATCGGTCGGCCTGACACCGGTATATGTGGATCACGGGATCGGCTCGCGCATCTATGATATCGACGGCAACAGCTTTATCGACTATGTCTGCTCCTGGGGGCCGCTTATTATGGGACATGCCCATCCAGAGGTGGTTAAAGCACTGCAGGAGACTGCGGTAAAAGGGACCAGCTTCGGCGCGCCGACACTGCTGGAGACGGAGATGGCTAAGCTGGTCGTGGAGCGTGTACCGTCTGTTGATATCGTACGGATGGTTAACTCCGGTACGGAAGCTACCATGAGCGCAATCCGTCTGGCCCGCGGCTATACCGGACGCAGCAAAATCCTTAAGTTCGAAGGCTCCTATCACGGCCATGCGGACAGCCTGCTGATCAAAGCCGGATCAGGTGTCGCTACACTGGGTCTGCCGGACAGCCCGGGTGTGCCTGAAGGAGTAGCGGTGAACACGATCACTGTACCTTACAACGACCTGGAAGGCGTCAAAATCGCCTTTGAACGCTACGGCAACGAAATTGCCGCGATCATCGTCGAGCCGATTGCCGGTAATATGGGCGTTGTGCCGCCGCAGCCGGGCTTCCTGGAGGGCTTGCGCAAGGTGACTACGGGCTATGGGGCGCTGCTGATTTTTGATGAGGTAATGACCGGGTTCCGGGTGAACCGCAGCTGTGCGCAGGGCCTGTTCGGGACCCGGCCGGACCTGACCTGCTTCGGCAAGGTCATCGGCGGCGGTCTTCCGGTCGGCGCTTATGGCGGCCGCAGGGAGATTATGGAGCAGATGGCTCCGGCGGGGCCGATCTACCAGGCAGGTACGCTCAGCGGCAATCCGCTGGCAATGGCTGCCGGCTTCAGCACATTGAAGCTGCTGACTCCTGAAGTGTATGACCGTCTGGAAACGCTGGGCGCGCGCCTGGAGGCTGGGCTTAAACGCAACAGCGTTGACACCGGCATTCCGCTGACGATCAACCGGATCGGCTCGATGGTCTGCCCATTCTTCACGGAAGGGCCGGTCTATAACTTTGAAACGGCCAAATCCAGCAATCTGGAGCAATTCCGCAGCTACTTCGGCAAAATGCTCGACCAGGGCATTAGCGTGCCGCCATCCCAGTTCGAGGGGATGTTCGTGTCAGGCGTGCACAGCGAGCAGGATATCGACGATACGCTTGAGGCCCACTACCGGGCGCTGAAGTCGCTGTGACGGCCGGCGGCGGGGATAAGCCGAGAAGCGGCGGCTGGGATAAGACGGTAACAGGCAGATGGGATAAGACCGCAAGAGGCGGAGAGAACAAGGCTGCAAAGAACGAAATAGGTAAGAATGCTCAAGGCAGCTGGAACAAAGATGTAAAGCGCAATGTGAATAAGCCAGCAAAAGGCAGTTGGGATAAGGCGGCCCAAGGCAGCTGGAACAAAGAGGTAAAACGCAGCGAGAATAAGCCAGCAAAAGGCAGCTGGGATAAGCCTGTAACGGGTGCCGGGAACAAGGCGGTAACAGGCAGTTGGGATAAGGCGGCTCAAGGCAGCGGCGGCAAGGATGTAAAGGACGCTCAGTATAAGGCGGCAGAAGCTGGTGGAGACAAGGTGGTAGAAGCTGGCGGTAACAAGGCAGTCCCAGGCGGCGGTGCCTGGAAACGGCGCGGGGAATGGATCGAAGTCATGCCTGGACGGGCCATTACCGGGGCTGTAGATAAGGAGGCAGCCATTGACCGCTGGCTGCTGGAGACCGCCGGAATGCCGGGGAAGATCCACGCCCGGCTGCGCCGCGAAGGCGGCATCCAGTGGCGGGGAGACCGGCTGCGGCTGGCGCTTTGGCCGGAGCGGGAGGCTGGCATAGAGCCGGTGTGGCAGGAGGCGAAAGTGCTGTATGAGGATGACTTTTGCCTTGTTGTTCATAAGCCTGCGGGTATGGCGGTCCATCCGGACGGCAGCGGATCGGACACTACACTGGATCATGTCGTAGCCGCTCATTACGCCGCTTCCGGTGGCGGAATTCCCGTACGCCATATCCACCGTCTGGATAAGGATACGACCGGACCGGTGCTGTATGCGAAGAATGAGTATGCGCAGCTTGTACTTGATGAGGATATGCGCAGCAAAGACATTTCGCGCCGCTATGCGGCGATCGCTGAAGGCGCTGTGCCGCCTCAGCTCACGGTCATCGACGCGCCGATCGGCCGCGACCGCCATCATGCGTCCCGGCGGCGGGTGTCGCCCGGCAGCCAGCCGGCGGTGACGCGGATTACCGGGCTCGAGGTGCTGCGCGGCGCAACCGCGCTGCAGGTCGAGCTTGAGACCGGACGGACGCATCAGATCCGTGTCCACCTCAGCCATGCCGGCCATCCGCTCATCGGGGATGAGCTGTACGGCGGGCCGCGCTGGGGGCTCGCTGAACGCGGCCGTCAGGCACTGCACGGCGAAGAGCTGGCGTTCCGCCATCCTTGGACCCGGAAGCTGACTGTGGTGGCCGACCCGTGGCCAGCAGATATGCTCCGGCTGCGCAAGTCACTGGGCGGTGCGCCTTTGCAATAGAATCGCGCCAAGTGAGCCGCTTGGCGGGAATATTACTGTGAATTGCGGCGCCAGAACGGTACTTTAGGTGCGGTATAGTGGTGTGAAATGCATCCATGCTACGTTATTTAGGGAATGTTACATTGAAGGGCGACGCTAACATTTACTTGTTAAAACGCCGCAATAGCTGAATCAGACAGGTAGCTTACCGATTGAAGCAGGCGGTACGGCGATGGCTTAAGTTGAAGTATAACGGTCTGTTCTGCTGCAATGTTATACAGTTGAAAACCGCGTGGTCTGCTGTTACTTAGCGGCTGCGCGGTTTTTTGCTGTACAAATTACAGGGGGAATGTAATTTCGTCGGCTGCTTGTAGTCTGTACTCTGTACTCTGAATTCTGTACTCTGTAGTCTGTACTTTAAACTCTATCCGAGCACTCCCACTAGCTGGACTCACCCCGTGTTCTTCAGAATTAAGTGGATTTTCGCCATCTAATTCTCTGCCGGGAGTTCTGGGACAGAGATTAGTGCGAAAAAGTCCACCTAATAATACCGTTTTTCCGCTTTAGGAGGAAATTAGATTAATTAGATGGAGTTTTTCCAATTAAATCATGCAAAAAGCCGAATTTCGTTAAATTAGACGGACAAAATCCAATTAATTGTATACATAGATCCCCTGTGTCAGCTTATACTCTCATACAGCTGATTTCCTGCCCGCATGCAGCGTAGCCGCCTACTCAAGCCCCCGCGCCTCGCGCCCCACGCCTCGCGCCCCACGCCTCGCGCCCCACGCCTCGCGCCTCGCGCCCCCGCACCCCACGCCCTTACGCCCCCGCGCCCCGCGCCTCGCGCCCCCGCACCCCACGCCCTTACGCCCCCGCGCCCCACGCCCTTACGCCCCCGCACCCCACGCCCTTACGCCCCCGCGCCCCACGCCTCGCGCCCCCGCACCCCACGCCCTTACGCCCCCGCGCCCCACGCCTCGCGCCCCCGCGCCTCGCGCCCCCGCGCCTCGCGCCCCCGCGCCTCGCGCCCCCGCGCCTCGCGCCCCCGCGCCTCGCGCCTCGCGCCTCGCGCCTCGCGCCTCGCGCCCCCGCGCCTCGCGCCTCGCGCCTCGCGCCCCCGCGCCTCGCGCCCCCGCGCCTCGCGCCTCGCGCCCCCGCGCCTCGCGCCCCCGCGCCTCGCGCCTCGCGCCCCCGCGCCTCGCGCCCCCGCGCCTCGCGCCTCGCGCCTCGCGCCTCGCGCCTCGCGCCCCCGCGCCTCGCGCCTCGCGCCCCCGCGCCTCGCGCCCCCGCGCCTCGCGCCTCGCGCCCCCGCGCCTCGCGCCCCCGCGCCTCGCGCCTCGCGCCCCCGCGCCTCGCGCCCCCGCGCCTCGCGCCCCCGCGCCTCGCGCCCCCGCGCCTCGCGCCCCCGCGCCCCCGCACCCCCGCACCCCACGCCCTTACGCCCCCGCGCCGCCTGCCTCCGCGCCCCATCCCAGCCACACAGCGGATTTCCCTCATTCCGCCCATAGCAGAATCGAACCCTGCTCAATTTGGGTATAACACTAGTAAGCAGGTTTCGGAGTTTGCGGAAACCATCATTCATTAGTGTAAACGGACTGGGGGTCGGGCCATGAAGTGGCAGGGAAGAAGAGGCAGCTCGAATGTGGAGGACCGCAGAGGCAGCGGCGGCGGCGGAGGTAAGCTGATTGGCGGCGGGATCGGCGGTATTATACTGGTTGTTGTGGTCACGCTGCTGAGCGGCGGCAATGTCGGTGATATCCTGGGGAATCTGACCTCAGGCGGAACCGCCGCCACCTCTGATACACCTTATCAGGAAACGGCGGAGGAGCAGGATCTGGCGCAGTTTGTTTCGGTAGTGCTGGCGGATACGGAGGATGTGTGGAGCGAGCTTTTTGCCCGGCAGGGGCTGACTTATACTGATCCTACACTGGTGCTGTATAGCGGCAGTGTGAATTCGGCCTGCGGAACAGCGAGCTCGGCGGTCGGGCCGTTTTATTGTCCCGGTGACAGCAAGCTGTATATTGACTTAAGCTTCTATGATGAGCTGCAGCAGCGCTTCCAGGCGCCGGGGGATTTTGCGATGGCTTACGTCATTGCCCATGAGGTTGGGCATCACGTGCAGACTCTGCTGGGGACGACGAAGGAGCTGGATGCATACCGCCGTACCTTGAGCGAGACAGAATACAACAAGGTTCAGGTCCGCTTTGAGCTGCAGGCTGATTATCTGGCCGGTGTCTGGGCTAACCATGCGCAGGGAATGAATCTGCTGGAGGAAGGCGATCTGGAGGAGGCGCTGACTGCAGCCAGTGCGGTCGGTGATGATACGATCCAGAAGCAGGCCCAGGGCTATGCGGTACCGGACAGCTTCACTCACGGAACCTCGGAGCAGCGCAAACGGTGGTTCTACAAAGGCTTCAATAACGGTACAATCGCCGGAGGAGATACTTTTAACGCAGCCGAGCTGTAGAGGGAAGCGGTACGGTTCATACAGCTCCTGAACTGGCGTCACAAAGTATACAGCGGTTTTGCAGCACAATAGCAGACATAACAGCAGACAACCCAAAAAGCCGTCTCAGCCGGAAAGTCCGGTGAGGCGGCTTTTTTTGATCAACAAGTATATATATCCGAGTCTCTGCAAAAGGTCCGTCCTGCTTCTGTATAAAAGTCCCTCTCTGCGGCCGGCATATCAGCCTAATCCAACAGCGCGTTCTTTGACGAGAGCCGGTTGCGGCCGAGCTTTTTGGACTCCAGCAGCAGCTGGTCGGCGCGGACGTACCCTTTTTCCATCGACGTGCTCTGGTCTGCTTTAAAGTAATAGAGGCCAAAGGATGCCGAATAGCTGACTTCAATCTGCTTATCCAAATACTCGGCGGTAGCGGAATGGCTGCCAACATCCAAAAGAATTTCCTGAACAATCAGGCCGCACTCGCGGAATGACTTGTTTCTCAGGAAAATGGTGAACTCCTCCCCTCCGCTGCGGAACAGGATGTCCTCCTCCGGCAGATGGGCCTTAAGCGTATTGGCGAAATGCAGGATAACCTTGTCACCGACGGCATGATTGTAGGTATCGTTGATTTTTTTGAACCGGTCGATATCAGCTACGACGACACCGATATATTCCCCGCTGCGGTCCAGCTCGTTCATCATTTTATCCATATGGGCCCTGTTAAACGTTCCGGTCAAAAAATCCTGATACGCCATCTGCTCGAACTTGTCCCGCTCGAACTTGTGCTGGGCAATTTGCGATTTCGTGAAAAAAGAGAGGCTGACAATGTAATTGAGCAGGAACAGCGCGATCAGCATCTCCCATTGCTCCATCTGCAGCAGAAGCAGCAGCAGGGCGTTCGTTAATGCGACTTTGCTGAAATCCAGCAGATTTCTGCTTCTGAACAGCAGGTTGAACGCCTCTTTGCGCGTCTTGATGTCACCTGACAGGATAAAGCTAATGACCAGAAACCCGGATGACAAAAAGGTGGTCACACAGACCACCAGCAGGAACAGCAGCCAATACCCGGCCGGAAGCCGGGCAGCAAGCGGATAGAGCAGCGTGTACAAATAGTAAGCGGCCGTACCGCCGAGTGTGAAGGAGCCGATATTGTAGAAGGTGTCCAGGAATTCGCCCGGGTCTGCGGTTTTGGTTTTCTTTTTATAACAATAGACGGTCGTCCGGTAAAAGATTTCATAAATCAGTGTGCCGAGCGGTCCGGCAAAAATACCGAAGGAAGAAGTGTAGCTGATCGCGTAATCAATCGTGGAGTTTCCGCTCCGGGTCACAATGCGCAGCTGAAAGTAGAAGCTGGCGAATGCCCAGTAGAGCAGCATGGCTTTTATATAGATACCGTCCAGAACTACCGTAGGGTGTGTAAATAACGCCAGGCCCACAGCAGCTGCAAAGAGGGAAAGGTCGAATAATCGTGCTTTTGACATAACGGTAACATTCCTTTCGAGAGTTATACCGATTATACCCGAAATGCCCCGGCTTAATGAAAATAGTTTCGCTAAAATTCACATGACCTCTACCCATACCGGAGAAAGCGCGCCGGACATATAATACTTTGTTGATGCATATGCCGGAGGCTTCTATCTGCGGAAGTGAATTCTATTAAAAAAGGAGAGGGATTCATGAGAATATTGCTTGTTACCTACTGGGGACTTACCAATATGGGCGGGATCTGGACGTATATGAGGCAGCTTGCAGACAAGCTGGGCGGGCAGGGGCATACAGTTACGCTGATGGGCAGCCATGTGGATAGCAATACGCTGTATCTGCTGGACCGGAATGCTTTTTTTGATAAAAAAGCTTATTACTCCGCGCTCCTTCCTTATCTGGACCCGCTGCAGTTTCCGCATTTGCACCAGGAGCACGGGATTTTCAGCTTTGAGCTGGGGCGTTACGTGTTTGAAGGCGGGGCCGCGGCGCTGGGGCTTGAGGATTATGACATCATCCATGCCCAGGACCCTATTTCGGCATATGCGCTGAGGCGGATCATGAAGCAGCCTGTGCCGCTGGTTGCAAGTATTCACGGGGCACTTGCCCGCGAATCATATTATGAATACCGGGGGCTTGAGCCGGGGCTGACGCTGCAGGAATATGAGAGCCGGCCGATCTGGAGCTATTTCCGGCGGATGGAGCAGCTGGGCGTGAATGCGGCTGATCTGATTCTGGTGTCATCCCGCTGGATCGGACAGGTAGTAGGCGGACATGGGGTGGCAGCAGAGCGGGTTCATATTCTGCCATACGGCATTAATCTGCAGGAGTACAGGGAGAAGGCCGCAGAGCCTGCACCCCTGAATCCTGTTCCCGGTAAAAAAGTGATTATGTATGCAGGGCGCCTTGAATATATCAAGGGAGTCCACGTATTAATCAGTGCACTTGGTCTGCTGAAGCAGCGGCGCCGGGACTGGACCTGCGTCATTGCCGGTACCGGGAGCCTGCTGGAGGAGCTGAGGCTACAGGCGCAGGAATGCGGTGTTCAGGAGGATATTGCTTTTACCGGTAAAATAGACAATATCCCCTCCGCGCTGGCTGCGGCGGATCTTTATGTTCAGCCAAGCCTGCAGGATACGCAGCCTTTCTCGGTCACGGAAGCGCAGCTTGCCGGCATTGCCCCTGTTGTGGCGGGTACAGCCGGGATGCCGGAGATGGTCCAGCACGGGGTTACGGGCTGGATTGTGCCTGCGGAGAATGCCGCCGCGCTCGCAGACCAGCTGGAGCTGCTGCTTGGCGATGATGCCCTGCGGGCCCGGACGGGCAGTGCGGCCAGACAGTGGGCGGGCGGGAACCGCTCGCTTGATGCAATGGCGGAAGGGACACTTCGGGTCTACCGCAGAGCTGCCGGAATGCGCAGCTGGCCGCTGCCGGGTCTGCCGTCAGGCGGCGCCGGACCGATAGCCGGGGCCGCCGGCCCCATACCGGGTGCATTCCATCCGTCAGACCTGCTAAGCGTAATCTCACCCGGCAATCCGCTGGAGCCGCTGCTGCGCAGCAGGCTTCCGGCAGATTATCTGGTGCCTGATGCGGGTATTCTTTGAGAGTAAATCCGGTTAAGCGGGGGAGTTGCCGGGGATATGTCAATATGTCCGAATTAGTCATGCCTTCCTGATTGAAGCATATACATGTGGGGAGTAACATTTTGGGCTTATGCTCTGGGCTTGTCTCAGGGTTAAATGATGCCAAGAAGGAGGAAATTTCCCGTGTTTGACCAGTCCCACGGCTTGCGGTTTGATATTTATGAACGCATTCACCTGCCTGCAGAACTTCCGGGAATCGCTGAGCTGGAAGAGGTGGAACTCATTCCGGAAATTCAGGTGATTCAGCGGGAAGACCGGGCCGAGCTCTACGGCCAGCTGCTGCTCACCGGGCTTTACCGGGGAGAAAATGACCGGACGGAACGCCTGGAGCATGCGATACCTGTTGAAATCACAGTCCCGCTGACCCGGGTCAGCTCACTTGATGACATAGGGGTGGAGATCGAGAACTTCGATATTGACCTGCTTACGATGCGTACCGTCAACATTACCGGGGTGCTGTCCCTGCGGGGGATCGGCGGGGCGGAGGCAGGTACGGCCTGGCCGCAGGAGGAGTATACTGTAGCCTATTCTCCGGAGGAGAATGACCGGAGCGAAGCTGCCCCGGAAGGCGCCCGTGAGCAGGAGGGTGACTCCCTGTACGAGAATTCGCTGTGGACCTACGGCGAAGGTGCTGCAGAATCGCCTGCGGATCAGCAGGAGCAGGAGTATACCTCCTTTATTCCGGAAGCGGGGGCTATTAATCCGCTGGTACTGGAAGGCTCCGTCTATACGCAGACAGCCGGACACGCTGCCCAGCCGCAGAAGGACAAGGAAACGAAGCTGCGTACGCATAGTATTGAGTCCGGCTTCTCCAGCGGCGCAGCAGCGGAGGGCTGGCAGAAGGGCAAAGCGGCGGCAGAGCCGGTATCCGGCTACTTTTTCGGCGGACGCGAGAAGGAAGCGGCGGTGACACCGGCTGCTTCTGCAGAGATTGCGCGTGCAGGGGCCGCCGATGCTGCAGAGGATTCCGCCCCTGCGGCAGTGCAGAACTACGCATTTGCTGACATCGCCTCCGGAACGCTCTATGCGGAGAACCGGGAGGAGCCGGTTGTTGCTGCCGGAGAGCAGGAGCCGGATCTGGCTCCGGTTCAAGATGAGCCTGTCCTGCAGGAGCCGGCGGACTTTATGGAGAATGAATCTCTTCTCTCGCCGGAGACGCTGCCTGCCCAGGAAGAAAAAGCGGATCTGAAGATCGGGCTTGGCAGTAAGAAGGAGACGGATTCCGCTTCAAAGGAGCATCTCACCTTCTCCTCCCTGCTCAGCTCAAGCCGCGCCCATAAGGAGCTGGAGAGTGCAGTCGCAGCCGCCGAAGCGCCTCCTGAAGCAGCTCCTGAAGCGGGGAATCACAGCGACTGGAAGAACCGCTTTATCAGCAGAACCGGGGGTGCGGAGCTGTTCCGCAAGGTCCGGATGTGTATTGTCCAGCGGGAGGATACGCTGGATACAATTGCCGAGAAATATCAGCTCAGCGCACGTGAGCTGGTGATGTACAACCGGCTGGCCGGCCAGAATGTGGAGGAAGGCCAGGTATTGTATATTCCTTAAGCCGGGAGGCTTAAGGAGCGGAATGAGACAGAGCAGCGATTCCTGTTATGGGGAGCGCTGCTCTTGTTTGTGTTGTGGCGCTGTACAGGGCTCCAGCCAACGGTAAAAGTCCCGCCAAATCGGCGGTACCGCCGCGCAGGCTGCAGTTTGTGCGTATGCTGGTTGACTAGGAATAGTACTAAAGGTATTATGGGAATAAGTAAAACTTAGCTAAAAGACTGGGAACGGGAAGAGTAGGCGGTCAGCCCTTCAGAGAGCGGAATTGTTAGTGCTGTGATTTTCCGCAGGATGTTTGCCACCGAAGTCGCCCCGGAGTCGCCCTTCTGAACCTGCCGCCGTTCGTACGGCCTGCAGTGTAGGATGCGGCCGGACGCAGCCGTTATCTGCATGAGTGTCGCGCTAAGCTCCGGGAACCGCAGGTGACCGGGCACAGGTGTATTTGCTGCTAGCGCGAAACAAAGGTGGTACCGCGAAAGAATGGCCTTTCGTCCTTTGAGACGAAAGGCCTTTTTGTATTTTCACAAGCGAATAAGAAGGCTTCAACTCAAACCGTATCTTAATGGAGGTTCAGAACATGGCTGATCAAGGCAAAGCGGCAGAGATGCTGCCGGACACGCAGGAAGCGGCAGCGCAGGCTGCGGCTGACAATAGCACTAAGAACGACATGCCGACTACGTACGATCCGAAAGCGGCAGAGCACAAATGGTACACCTACTGGATGGAGAATGAATTCTTCAAGGCCGGCCAGCGCCCGGACGCAGAGCCTTACAGCATCGTAATCCCGCCGCCGAACGTAACGGGGATGCTGCATATCGGGCACGCGCTCGACTTCACCCTGCAGGATATTCTGATCCGCACGAAGCGGATGCAGGGCTTTGACACCCTTTGGCTGCCGGGAACGGATCATGCGGGTATTGCTACCCAGACGAAGGTCGAGCAGAAGCTGCGCCAGCAGGGCATTTCCCGTCATGACCTGGGACGCGAGAAGTTTCTGGAGCAGGTATGGGCCTGGAAGGACCAGTACGCCGAAACGATCCATGAGCAATGGGCGAAGATGGGTTTGTCCCTGGACTATTCCCGTGAACGCTTTACTCTGGATGAAGGCTTGACCAAGGGCGTACGCCAGGTCTTTGTAGAGCTGTACCGCAAAGGGCTGATCTACCGCGGCAAGCGTATCATCAACTGGGACCCGGCTGCACGCACGGCTCTGTCGGATATCGAGGTTGAGTACAAAGAGGTTAACGGACACCTGTATCACCTGCGTTATCCGCTCAAGGACGGCAGCGGCCACATCACTGTAGCCACAACACGTCCGGAGACGATGCTCGGCGATACTGCGGTAGCCGTGCATCCGAAGGATGAGCGCTACAAGGATCTGATCGGCAAAACGCTGATCCTGCCGATTATCGGCCGTGAAATTCCTATTATTGCTGATGATTACGTAGAGAAGGAATTCGGCAGCGGCGCGGTGAAGATTACTCCGGCTCATGATCCGAATGACTTTGAGGTAGGCCAGCGCCACAATCTGCCGCAGATTAACGTGATGGATGAAGGCGGCGTAATGAATGAGGAAGCGGGGCCTTATAACGGCCAGGACCGCAGCGAATGCCGCAAGAACATCGTTGCAGATCTGAAGGAGCAGGGCGTCCTGATCTCGATCGAAGATCACGTACACCAGGTAGGACACAGCGAGCGCTCCGGCGCCGTAGTTGAACCTTATCTGTCCACCCAGTGGTTCGTAAAAATGCAGCCGCTGGCTGAGGTTGCCATCAATGCACAAAAGGAGGGCAACGGGGTTAATTTTGTTCCTGAGCGTTTCGAGAAGACCTACCTGAACTGGATCGAAAATGTACGTGACTGGTGTATCTCCCGCCAGCTGTGGTGGGGACACCGTATTCCGGCCTGGTACTCGGAATCTACAGGCGAAGTATTCGTAGCCTATAGCGAGGAAGAAGCCCGCGAAATAAGCGGACTGGATGATCTGAAGCAGGATGAGGACGTGCTTGATACCTGGTTCAGCTCGAACCTCTGGCCGTTCGCCACAATGGGCTGGCCTGACGAGAACAGCAGTGACTATCAGCGTTACTATCCGAACAACGTGCTTGTTACCGGTTACGATATTATCTATTTCTGGGTAGCGCGCATGATCTTCTCTGCCTTTGAATTTACCGGCCAAAAGCCGTTCGCCGATGTATTCATGCATGGTCTGGTACGTGATGCCGACGGCCGCAAAATGTCCAAATCGCTCGGCAACGGGATCGACCCGCTGGATGTTATTGAACAGTACGGTGCGGATGCTATGCGCTATATGATTTCAACAGGTATTACTGCCGGCCAGGATCTTCGTTTCCGGATGGAAAAGGTTGAGCAGGCCCGTAATTTCGCCAACAAGATCTGGAACGCATCGCGCTTCGCGCTGATGAATCTGGAGGGCGTAAACTTTGCAGATATTGACATTACAGGCGAGCTTACAACGGCTGACCGCTGGATTTTGCACCGCCTGAACGAAACTTCCCGCGATATTACGCGTCTAATTGACTCGTACGAGTACGGTGAGACCGGCCGTCTGCTGTACAACTTTATCTGGGATGACCTGTGTGACTGGTATATCGAGTTCGCGAAGCTGTCGCTGTACGGCAGCGATACGGCTGCCAAAGCCAAAACCCAATCGGTGCTCGCCTACGTGCTCGACCGCACGCTGCGCCTGATTCACCCGTTCATGCCGTTCATTACCGAGGAGATCTGGCAGCATCTGCCGCATGACGGCGCAACCATTACGCTGGCAGAGTGGCCTAAGTACGATGCAGCGCTTGAGAGCCCTGAGGCAGTGGCCGAAATGAACCTGCTGATGGACGTCATCCGTGCAGTACGCAACATCCGTGCAGAGGTTAATGTGCCGATGAGCAAAAAGGTAGAGCTGATCATCAAGGCTGGCAGCGCAGAAACACTCAGCATTATCAGCCGCAATGACAATTACATCGGACGCTTCTGCAACACGTCTTCGTTTGAAGCCGGACTGGAACCGCAGACGCCGGACAAAGTAATGTCCGCTGTCGTTACCGGAGCAGAGCTGCTGCTGCCGCTGTCGGGGCTGATCGATATTGACCAGGAAATCCTCCGGCTCGAAAAAGAAGTGCAGACGCTGAACAGTGAAGTGGAACGCGTTGAGAAAAAGCTTGGCAATCAGGGCTTTGTTGCCAAGGCTCCGGCTAAAGTCATCGAAGAGGAACGGGCGAAGCAGGCGGATTATTCCGCTAAGCGCGAGAAAGTGCTGGCCCGCATCGCAGAGCTGAGAGGATAAGGGATATGGAAGAGATGATCGGGAGCGGTAACGCCGCTCCTTTGGGTTCTTATACAGAAGCGGTGGACTGGATCAACGGGCTGATTCCGTTTGGTATCCGACCGGGGCTGGAGCGGATAGAGCTTCTAATGGAGAAGCTCGGCAACCCGCACCGCCGGCTGAAGTTCATTCATGTGGCAGGAACGAACGGCAAAGGCTCGACCTGCGCTTTTTTAACAAGTGTGCTGCTCAAAAGCGGCTATAGTGTTGGGACGTTCACGTCTCCCTACATCACCAAATTCACCAACCGTTTTCAGTATAACGGTACGGATATCCCTGAAGATACGCTCACTGCGCTTGCTGAGAAGCTGCGCCCCCTGGTAGAGGAAATTGCTGCCGGCGAGCTTGGTTCACCGACGATGTTCGAGGTGGCGACGGCGCTGGCGATCCTCTATTATGCCGAATGCTGTTTCCCTGATGTAGTCGTATGGGAGACGGGGCTTGGGGGAAGGCTGGATGTAACGAACATCGTGCTTCCGGTGGTGTCCGTAATCACCAATGTCGGCCATGACCATACCGATGTGCTTGGCGATACACTGGAGAAGATTGCCTTTGAGAAGGCGGGGATTATTAAGCCGGGTGTTCCTGTAGTCAGCTGTGTCAGCCAGCCGGAGGTTATCTCTGTCCTGAAGGCCAAGGCAGAAGCCAGCCGCTCGACGCTTTATCTGGCCGGGGAGGACTTCAGCTATGCGCTCACCGGCATTGAAGACGGTGTACAGCGCTTCAGCTTCAAGGGGCCGTTCCGCCCGTTTGAGGTTGGCATTGCCATGAAGGGTGAGCATCAGCTCAGCAACGCAGCCGGGGCAATGATGGTGCTGGAGGTCCTTCGCCAGTACATGGCTTTTGTGCTGGATGATGAGGCTGTGCTTGAGGGCTTCCGCGATACCTTCTGGGCCGGACGGCTGGAGGAAGTAAGCAGTCAGCCGCGGATTGTACTTGATGGTGCGCATAATCCCGAAGGTGCAGAGAGCCTGGCAAGAAGCCTGCCGCAGTTTTATCAGTACGGTAAATTAAATTTACTCATGGGGATGCTGGCTAATAAGCATCATGAGTCATACTTCAAGCATATACTGCCTATAGTGGATACGCTCATCCTGACCGAACCGGATTTCCGGAAGAAAATGGACGCGGAGGAACTACAGGCCATCGCAGAACGCCTGCGGGAGAAATATGCCAAGAGCAATTTGGAAATTATTGTAGAACGTAATTGGGGCAAGGCGCTGCAGCTGCTGCAGTCGATTACGTCGGAGAAGGATCTGGCGGTCGTGTCCGGCACGCTGTATCTGATCTCTGATGTGCGCAGTACGCTTTTGCAGCAACCCGATTCTGAAAAAGGCTGGTGACGAACTGTTGGATACTACTGAACGTGTGCATTTTATAGGGATCGGCGGCTACGGAATGAGCGCGATTGCCCGGGTAATGCTGGAGATGGGATATACGGTTACGGGCTCCGATGTGGCAGCCCAGGAATTGACCGAGAAACTGATTGCCAAAGGCGCCAAGGTCTATATCGGACATACGGCGGAGCAGGTTAAAGGTGCAGATCTGGTCGTGTATTCGACCGCACTGGCCAGCGACAATGTGGAATGGGTAGAGGCCGAGCGCCTCAACATCCCGGTGCTGCACCGCTCGCAGATGCTGGCACGGCTGCTCAATGAACGCAAGGGGGTTGCCGTTGCAGGGGCGCACGGCAAAACAACCACCTCCTCGATGATCGCGCTGATCATGGAGGACTGCGGGGTGGACCCTACCTATATTATCGGCGGGGAGATTATGAATGTCGGTACGAATGCCAAGGCAGGACAAGGGGAATTTGTCGTTGCGGAAGCAGACGAAAGCGACGGCTCCTTCCTCCAGTACCACCCCTGGCTGGCGATTGTTACCAATATTGAAGCGGATCATCTGGAGAATTACGGCGGTGACTTCGGCAAGCTGAAGGCTGCTTACGTCCAGTTTATGAATCAGCTGCGTGAAGACGGCACGGCGATTGTATGTGCTGATGATGAGACAGCCAGCTCTCTTTTATCCGAAGTGAAGGGCAGCATCATCACCTACGGCATTGATTCTCCGGATGCAGATTACACCGCGACTGATATTGTGCTGGGTGACAGACAGGTCGCCTATACGATGAACCATCAGGGACAGGTGCTGGGCAAGATTGAGCTGTCCATCCCGGGTAAATACAATCTGTATAACTCCATGGCTGCGGTAATTGCCTGCCTCAAATCCGGCATTGCCTTTGAAGCTGTTGCCGCTGCTATTGTGAAATTTCATGGCGCAAAGCGCCGTTTCCAGGTGCTGGGTGAGTTGAATGATATTCTCGTTATTGATGACTATGCCCATCACCCTACAGAAATACAGGCTACAATCAGTGCAGCCAAGGCTACCGGCAAAAAGATTATCGCCGTGTTCCAGCCGCAGCGCTATACCCGTACCTTCTTCCTGCTGGATGCTTTCAGCCGTGCCTTCAGTGAAGCAGACGAGGTAATCATTACCGACATTTACTCACCGGCCGGTGAAAAGCAGATTGAAGGAGTAACCTCCGCAAGGCTGGTAGAGCTGATTGTGCAGAATAGTAATTCAAGCGCAAGGCATCTGCCGACCAAGGAGGCGGTGCTCGCCGATCTGCAGGGCCGTATCGCTCCGGGTGACCTTGTGCTCACTATGGGCGCAGGCGATATCTGGAAGGTAGGCTATACTCTGGCGGAGGGCCTGCGGGAGCATAAAGCCAAAGAATAGCTTGATTCAAGCTGTACCTGCAGCTTCAGTAATTACGCAATTCAAGCGTATTCCCTCTGGATACTCAGAGGGAATACGCTTTATTTATAGTTTTCGGGTTCCCCGCAAAGTACCTTGGTCAGCATCCATGATATGCCTGCTTTGTGGGGTTATTTGCTGGTCAATTCTTAGAGGGTGTCTGCCGATAATAAACATGGAGTGCTGGAATACGCAATAATAACGTTACTGATCCCCGGACATTTGGTGGTGTGGCTATGGATTTTCAGCTTGATATCGGAACCTTATTGTATCTTTTTATCTTTGGTAATTTATTTACGGGGCTTCTGATTACCTTCTACCGCTTCCATTCACCGAAAGATATGGCTTCAGCCCTGTTCATCGGCAGTAAATGGGTGCAGGTGCTTTTTTGGAGCTCCATGCTGCTATGGGATTATTTGCCGCATAAGCTGATGATTCCGCTCAGCAACCTCCTGATCCTGCTTGGGGGATTGCTGGAAATCACAGCGTTAATGATGATGATGGACATTTTCGGACGGAAGGCCAAGCTGTATTTTGCGGTATTGACGGCTGTAAGTGTGGCCAGCTTTTGCATTATTGCACTGTTCTTTAACCAGGCCAACCTTCGTGTGGCTTCAGCTTCGCTGTCTGTGCTGCTCTATGTCCTCTATCCGGCTGTCCGGCTGACGGCAGGCAAGGAGACGCCTCCGCTGCAGCGGATTACCGGTTTTGTTTTTTATGGAATTGCCTTTACTATGCTGGGCCGCTTCTTCGTAGCGCTGTTTTTTGAACCGCAGATGGGTGCGTTATCGGCCAATATGGCGCAGTATCTTTATTATGTGGGCATGTTTTTCATGCTCGTAACGGGGACCGCAGCCTTTATCCTTCTTTCCAATGAGCATTCCTATGAAAAGCTGAAAAGAATTGCTACCTACGACTCCCTCACCGGTATCCTTAGCCGCAGGGCATTTTTGCTTGAGGCGGAGCTGAAGCTTGCCCTTGCTGTGAAGAAGGGACAGGCCTATTCCCTGCTGCTGCTGGATCTTGATCATTTCAAGAGGATTAATGATACCTACGGGCATGATAAGGGGGATACGGTTCTGCAGGAGTTTGCTTTTACAGTGGAGAACAATCTTGGCAACGGCGATTTATTCGGCCGGGTAGGCGGAGAGGAATTTGCTGCCGTGCTGTACGGTCCGGATGAAGCTGACAGCAGCCTCAAGGCAGAACAGCTTCGCAAGGCGGTGGCAGAAGCTTCACAAGCCGGCGGACACATTGAGTATACGGTAAGCATCGGTATCATTACGGTTCTGCCCGATCCGCGGGCCTCGGTAAATATGCTCTTAAAGCTGTGTGACCGGGCACTCTACCAGGCTAAGCAGGAAGGAAGAAACCGGGTTGTCCGTTACAGCTTCCGGGATTAGTAATGCCGGGGCTACATAAAAGAGATCAGGAATATTACGGGCAGGAAGGTGAGTCTCATCGCGACAGCTGTCAGTTTTGATTTTGCTACATTGCTGGTATGCCTTTTTATCGTAAATCTGTTTACAGTACTGTTCATGCTGTCGTACCGCTCGCGTTATTCGGAAGGAAGCAGGCTGAGGGCGTATATTAGCGCCAAGCTGCTTCAGCTGCTGATCTGGCCGCTGCTTGTACTGGAGGCGGCAGCCGGACTGCACGGACTCCGGCTGCCTGTCTTGCTCTTATGCATGGCGGGGGGGACGGGAGAGGCCTTTGCCCTTCTCAAGCTGCTGGGAGCATACACCGGAGGAATAAAGCGGCTGTATTACGGGCTTGCCGGCATATCAGGCGCAGGTATTCTTCTGCTGGAACGGCTGCTCCCTTCAGCGGCTCCGGCAGGCGCGCTGGCTGCAGCCGCCGGAGCGGCTATGATTGCCTATCCGGTCTATCTGCTCTGTGTGAAGCTCAAGCAGACTCCGCTGCAAAAGCTCATAGGGGTACTCTACAGCTTAGTTGTTATCGCACTGCTCGGACAGGCAGTCTGCTTATTATGGGCAGAGCCCCTGACTGGGACCCGGGTTTCTGCCTTGCTGCAGGGCATGTTCTATATCAGCCTTTACCTGCTGATGTTTCTGGGTACGGCAGGGTATATGCTGCTCTCACGGGAGCATACCTACGCCGAGCTAGAGCGTGTGGCTACCTATGACGAGCTTACGGGCATCCTGAACCGCCGGGCTTTTGTGCTGAGAGCCCGCCCGATGATGGCTGCGGCAGCTAAAGAGGGCTGGCCCTTCTCCTTTCTGCTGATTGACGTTGACCATTTCAAGCATATTAACGATACCTTCGGCCATGACACGGGAGACAAGGTGCTGTGGGATTTCTCACGCAAGATTGAAGGCCAGCTGAGCAGCAGTGACCTGTTCGGCAGGTTCGGCGGTGAGGAATTCGCTGTGCTGCTGCACAGGGCTGATGAAGCAGACAGCGAGGAGATTGCCGAACGGCTTAGACGGTGTGTGCTTGGTGCCGTTATTGATGACACTCTCCTGCCGTATACGGTCAGTATCGGAGTCATTACGATCCGCTCCGAGAAGCGGATCACCCTGAACAGATTATACAGGCTGACGGATATTGCCTTATACCAGGCCAAGCAGAAAGGCAGGAACCGGGTGGCAAGAACCTATGAATATAGCGTTTTATCAGATGAGACAGTACCTTCCTCTTTATGAGCGGGGTGCTTTTTTTTGCTCAAACGATATTTTTTTTAAATGTGAAATTATTTTTAAATAAAGTTAAATAATTCAGGACCGGTAACATTCTGAATCTACTGAAGACGAAATAAGTGGTGGACCTGCTGGTAACATGAACTATTTTCCGAATATTCATGCCGCATCTTATTTCATCAGCGAGATATATCCCCTGATCAAAACGGAGTTTCCGGATGTCAAATGGTATATTGTCGGCCGGGATGTTTATCCGGATGTCGCTGCCCTCGCTGAAAAAGACCGATCCATTATCATTACCGGCTATGTTGAAATTGTTGCCGGCTATGTGCGTAAAGGTGCAGTTGTGATTGTACCCCTGCTGGAAGGCAGCGGTAGCCGGCTTAAAATACTGGAGTCCGCCTGTGGTCTCAATCTCCATCGGGGCGGAGGGCCTACTCTGTGAATACGGCAATAATATTCTTATTGCTGACAGCCCGGCTGCCTTTGCCGGCTGTGTGCTGCAGCTTCTCCGGGACAGGGAGCGCGGAAAACAGCTTGCGGATCATGCATACCGGACGCTGCTGACCCACTATGAGGCGGGGAGTGTCAAGAAGAAGGTGCTGAGCCTGGTCTGAAGTTGCGCATATTTACAACTTTTCAAAAAAATCTCCCATAAATCGACAGTCTTCCCCGGCAAATTGCGCTACTATTGATCTACAACTAAAGTTTCATAACGGGCGGCCGGATTAAGAATCCGGCTTGCTTTTTCTGCGGAACAGGCAGGGGGTCCGTTATTTATACAGACCGAGGAGTTAGAGAAATGAGAGAAAAGATGCTGTACCTGTCCGCCCGGAACCGGGGGCCGGAGGAAGATGTAGAGGAAGAAGCGCGCACCGAAGGGATGATCCGCATCCTGATGGAGCGATTTGATATTGATCTGCTGGAGTTTTGCAGGAGCGGCCGCAACACCCAGCTGAGGCCTGATCCTGCGTTAAGGATACATGCCGTCACGCCGGCGCCGAGGCCGCATATGATTCTGAGGAATTCGCTCAACAAGCTGCGCGGCAGCGCTTTTCATACAGAGACGGATAAGGATCTGCAGGCCGAGATCAGGCGCCTGTGTAAATCCAATGCATATACCCATGTTTTTATTACAAGGAACCTGCCGGGCAGCTGCATTGATCTTCTGTCATCACTGCTGCCGGATGCTGTTATTATTACGGATGCCCAGCGTCAGGAGAGCAGGCAGGCTGAAAGCAAGGCTGCCGGCAAACGCGGCTTAAGCAGACGCTATCATATGCTTAATGCAGTACTGTCCAGGCGTGATGAACGCAGGCTGATGAACAAAACCGGGCTTTTGCTGACTGCATCGGAGTGGGAGGCCTTATCCTTCAAGGCGCTGTCCTTTGCGGATGCCGGCAAGGTACATGTTATCCCGCAATTCATCGACCTTGACGACTATGCTTACGATGATCCGGCTATCAAGGAGGATGCGGTTCTGCTTCACTGGAATATGCACACAAGCCAGGGCAGGGATGCCGCGCTCACTTTTTACAAGAAGATATATCCGCTGGTTAAGGAGAAGGTCCCGCATTGCAAATGTTATATAGTCGCCCGGGAGATTCATCCTGAGGTAGCCGCACTGGCCAAGCTTGATTCGTCTGTGATTGTTGTTGATGTCGGAGATGCGTATGAATACATACGGCGTTCCAAAGCGGTTATCGCCTCCATGCGTGAGGGCTGCGGCGGACAGCGGCGCATTCTGGAGGCATGGGCGCTGCGTACGCCGGTGGTTACCGGTGTGAAAAGCGCAGAAGGCCTGACCTGTGAACCGGGACGCAACATCCTGCTGGCCGGCACCACGGGAGAAATTGCCGACCAGGTGCTGAAGCTGCTGCAGACGCCGGAGCTGGGGGCCATTATCGCCGACCAGGCATACCGGACATTGCTGAAGCATTATGAAGCCGGCAATGTTAAGGCTAAGGTACTTAGCCTGGTGTAAAGATTTTATTCTCCCAAAATAGCATATTCCCCTCCTCTCTATCATATCTTCTATTAACGAACTCTAGATAGTGGGGTGTGGAAGTTGAGTAACGGGAAGATGACGTTCCGCTTTGATACAGGCACAGGTAAGGACGGACAAGCAGGTAAGGGCGGAGAGCTGGATTCCGGCAGCGGATATCTCGGCACCGCCAGGGACTACAGCACTAACCGGTATAATAGTGCTGACAGTCATAATAGTACCGGCAGGCCTGATAGCGTTGACAGTGATTACAGCGGACGAGAACAAAATGATAACCCGGGCAAGAGTTATATTACAGCGCCGCATCGTAATATTGATGCTCCGGGAGAGGTATGGCCGTATAATGCAGCCGGCAATTCTGCCGGAGGGGATCAGTATGGAGGCTATAAAAACAGAACGGTTGAACCTGCACCGCAGCCTGACCGGTACAAGGAATGGGTGGATCTCAGCCATGGACCCGGACCTGTTAGAAGCTCAGACTCTTCCTTATTCCGTCCTGACCCGTTGACTGGCCTGCGGGAGACAACAACGCGCCGTATTCCGGATGATGTGCAAGAGGAAGAGTACGGATACAGTGCCCGTTATAATGAGGATACGGACAACGGGGAGCTCCGGGAATTCGGGGATATATCCTACTCCGGACTCAGCTACGGCACCAGCGGCTCCTATCAGACCCGCCGGCCGGCCAGCTGGTGGAAATTTGCGCTATCCATTACAGGAGCGCTTGGTACAGGCTTGCTGCTTGGTTATGCAGCCTTGAACTTTATCAGCGGCGTGAACGACAGCGGAGACGGACGTACGCTGCCGGCAGTTGTGCAGAACGGAGCCGCCGGAGGCGCAGCTGGACAACCGGTTGATCCGGCTACAGGACTGCCGGCCGCCGGAGAGAACAGTACCGCCGGCCGTATTCCGGTTGCAATTGCTGCGCAGAGTTACTATCTGCTGCAATACGGGGTTTTCAGCACTCCTGCCGGAGCAGAGAAGGCACAGCAGGAGCTGCTTGCAGCGGGGCTTGCCGCCGGAACCGATCCCGACGGGGGAAACCGCGTGTATGCGGGGATTTCTCCTGACCGTGAGCAGGCCAAGCTTCTGAGCAGCGGACTGCAGCATCAGGGCATTGAGCTCTACGTCCGGGAGGTAACGCTGCCGGCTGCGGAGCAGGCTGCTTTTGCCGGGCAGGCGGAGGCAGTGAACAGCTATTTCGCAGTCAGCGCTGAGCTGCTGAATGAGCTGAGCAGCCTGTCCGCGACGCTGCTCAGCGGAGCCGGCGGTGCAGCGGATACCGCCGCTGTCACGGATCTTCATATGCGCTGGACCGAAGCGGTCAAAGCATTGGAGCCTGGATTAAGCGCGGAGGGCCAGAGCCTGTGCGCCGGCCTGGAGAAATCGGCGAGCCAGGGAATTGCTGCTCTGAACGAATACAATAAGAATCAGGCACAGGGCCTTCTCTGGGAGGTGCAGGAATCGGTGATGAGCTTCCTCTCCGGCCAGAAGACCCTGCTGTCATTACTTGAATAGTGTAAAACAAGCATCCCCTGGCTGCGCTAATGCGTAGTACCGGGGGATGTTTTTGTGTCCTGAGGTCATTGTGCTTGAAATTCATCCTACGAGGATGAGTGATGGAGGGGGATAGAAGGATGGTAGAGGATTAATGTAGGGCTGATGAATAAATTAGGTGGAAATTCGTCACCTAATTCCTGACCAGCCATCAAAAAAAGGATGTTAGTGGAAAAAAAGACACTTAATTTGCCGGATTCCGCCGTAATCAGGGCTTTTGGCTAAATTAAGCGACTAATTTCCAACTAATGATTAGAAAATTTGAGAATTAGAGGAATTAACTGGCGAAAATCCAACTAAATTTAGAGGCCTACGTCTGCGGAACTTTTGGGCCGCTAACCGAGCCACCGGGCACCCCAGCAACTGAGCTACACAACCACACAGCTATCGAGCCACCCAGCAACTAAGCAATTGAGCACCCGAGCAACTGAGCACCCGAGCAACTGAGCACCCGAGCAACTGAGCACCCCAGCAACTGAGCACCCGAGCACCCGAGCACCCGAGCACCGAGCACCCGAGCAACTGAGCACCCGAGCAACTGAGCACCCGAGCAACTGAGCACCCGAGCAACTGAGCACCCGAGCAACTGAGCACCCGAGCAACTGAGCACCCGAGCAACTGAGCACCCGAGCAACTGAGCACCCGAGCAACTGAGCACCCGAGCAACTGAGCACCCGAGCAACTGAGCACCCGAGCAACTGAGCACCCGAGCAACTGAGCACCCGAGCAACTGAGCACCCGAGCAACTGAGCACCCGAGCAACTGAGCACCCGAGCAACTGAGCACCCGAGCAACTGAGCACCCGAGCAACTGAGCACCCGAGCAACTGAGCACCCGAGCAACTGAGCACCCGAGCAACTCAGCAACTCAGCAACCCGAACCCGAACCCGAACCCCAACCCCAACAGTCTCTTCAAGACAATCTGTGGGCTTGTAACACGTGCTCTTAATACCCGTCAGAAGCACGTCCAGTGGTAATCATTTCCGCTGCGGATTTTGAGTTTGTATTGAGCCCCGTTTCACCGTATAATAATTAGGGTGTCAAAAAATGGCGAGGGAAGACGTGGATGAAGAAGAAAAATGTAGGAACACTGCTGTTATTTCTTATTCTGGGCTGGCTTGCCGGGGCGTGGATTGCTAAGCTGCTGGAGCCTGTTAAAGCCCTGTCTTTGCTTACCGCTTCGACTGTTCTCAAGTGGTCGCCGCAAGCCGATTTGGACATCATAACCTACGATATCACTATTCATTTGAAATTGAATCTGCTCAGTCTTGCCGGCATGATTACAGCCGTGTGGCTGTACCGCAGGCTGTAGCCTTCAGCTGCTGATTTTAGAAGGGACGTTTTATACAGTGGAGCATGATAACCCGCGAATCATTATCCTGGCTTCAGGCTCGCCCCGCCGCCGGGAACTTTTATCCAATCTTGGCCTGCCCTTTGAGGTGCTGGTCAGTGATGCGGATGAGAGTACACCCGCAGATTATACACCTGAGATGATTGTGCATACCCTGGCCCTGCGTAAAGCGCAGGCTGTACTGCCTGCTGCGGGAGGACGGAATGCGGTTGTTGTCGGCAGCGACACAATTGTTGTACTGGACGGAAAAGTACTCGGCAAGCCGGCGGATGAGCAGGACAGCCGGGTCATGCTGAGCATGCTTCAGGGCCGTACCCATCAGGTGTACACCGGTGTTGCCTGCATCGGACTGCCGGACGGCAGGTCTGAGGTAGCCCACCGGGTAACCTCCGTAACGATGAGGGAGCTTGGCGAAGATGAAATCTCTGCCTACATAGCGACTGGAGAGCCTGCTGACAAAGCCGGCTCCTATGCGATTCAAGGGCTTGGTGCCACATTGGTCGAAGAGATCCAGGGCTGTTATTTTAATGTGGTCGGACTACCGCTGTCGCTGCTAAGCGGCATGCTGCCCCGGTTTGGCATATCTGTGCTGGGCCGGCAAGGATAGTACAGGAGAGAGGGATAGGGATGGAGTCGCAACCGTTTATGCTGCGGGACCTCCCCCATGAAGAACGACCACGAGAGCGCATGATGCATTATGGGGCGGAATCACTTAGCCAGGCAGAGCTGCTGGCGATACTCTTGCGCACGGGAACGCGCCGGGAATCAGCCATACACATTGCCCAGCAGCTGCTGGGTCATTCAGGCGGACTCCGCGGGCTTGCGGACCTCAGTATAGAAGAACTGACAAATATCAAAGGCATCGGCCCTGCCAAGGCGGTGCAACTGAAAGCCGGCATAGAGCTGGGCAGGCGGATGGCGAACTCCAGGCTCACTGAGCCGGTCATCATCCGCAGCCCGCAGGACGCAGCAGAGATTCTGACTGAGCAGCTGCGTTACCTGCAGAAGGAACATTTTGTCTGTCTGTTCCTTAACACGAAGAATCATGTCATTTCGCAGGAGACCTTGTCGATGGGCAGCCTCAATGCTTCGATCGTTCATCCGCGCGAGGTATTCCGGGCTGCCATGAAGTACAGCAGCGCGGCTATCATCTGTGCGCATAACCATCCGAGCGGCGACCCTGCGCCGAGTCCCGAGGATATCGCCCTGACGTCCAGACTGGTTCAGGCAGGCGAGATTGTTGGAATTGACGTGCTGGATCATCTGATTATCGGCGACAGCCGGTTTGTAAGTTTGAAAGAAAAAGGGTACATGTAATATAATTGTGCAGATTCATTAGGAAAAGGAGAATACAAGCATGTTAGGTGGTTTTACGAAAGATTTAGGGATTGACCTGGGGACAGCGAATACGCTTGTCTATGTTCGCGGTAAGGGAATCGTAGTAAGAGAACCTTCCGTGGTGGCTATTAATACAGATACGAAGACAATTGAAGCAGTGGGCGAATCCGCCAAAAAAATGATCGGCCGCACGCCTGGCAACATCCGTGCCATCCGTCCGATGAAAGACGGCGTTATTGCCGATTTTGATACAACGGCGACAATGATCAAATATTTCATCCGTCAGGCGCAGAAGCAGCGCTCCATGTTCCAGCGTCACCCGAATGTGATGGTCTGTGTACCTTCCGGCATTACTGCAGTGGAGCAGCGTGCCGTTGAGGATGCGACTAAGCAGGCGGGCGCACGTGAAGCCTACATTATCGAAGAGCCTTTTGCTGCGGCAATCGGTGCGGATCTTCCGGTGTGGGAGCCTACAGGCAGCATGGTAGTGGATATCGGCGGAGGAACAACTGAGGTTGCGGTTATTTCACTTGGCGGTATTGTTACCAGCCGTTCTGTACGTGTAGCCGGTGATGAAGCAGATGAGTCAATTATCCAGTACATCAAACGCCAGTATAACCTGATGATCGGTGAACGCACCTCCGAGCAGCTGAAGATGGATGTCGGTTCAGCACTGCCGCTCGAAAAAGCGGAAACGATGGAAATCCGCGGCCGGGACCTGGTAACCGGACTGCCTAAGACGCTGACCATTACCTCCGATGAGATTTGTGAAGCTTTGTCGGATACGGTAAATGCGATTGTTGAAGCTGTAAAAGTAACGCTTGAGAAATGTCCGCCGGAGCTGGCAGCCGACATTATGGACCGGGGCATTGTGCTGACCGGCGGTGGCGCACTGCTGCGCAATCTGGACAAGCTGCTGGCACGTGAGACAGGAATGCCGGTTATTGTAGCCGAGAATCCGCTGGACTGCGTCGCTATCGGTACAGGCAAGGCACTGGAGAACATTCATTTGTTCAAGAGCCGCAGCAATACAGGACTGCGTACGAAACGCTAAGGCTTACTGCTGATTGTGTACATCAACCCCTGATACGGGTGGAATACGGTTGTTAGAGGGTGTTGAAACTGTTTAAATTGTTTAACAACAAACGTCTGTTCATCCTGCTGATTACACTGGTGATGTTCATCGTGGTTATGGGCTTCAGCCTGGGGACAAGGAAATCCTTGTCCTGGCCGGAGAACTTTCTACGCGATACGACCGGATTCGTGCAAAGTTTGTTCTACAAGCCCGCTGGATATGTAGCGGGCTTCTTCCAAGAGATCGGAAATCTGCATGATCTGGCTGAAGAGAACGAGCAGCTCAAAATTCTGGCAGCCCAGTATGCGCGGGATAAGGCAATTTATAATTTCACTAAGGCAGAGAATGAGTATTACAAAAAAGAACTTGATTTCAAGGAAGCTCAAAAGAAACTGTACGATTATGAGCTGCATATTGCCCAGGTAATCAGTCTGGCGACAGAACCTAACAACAGTTCTGTTGTTATTGATCTCGGTTTAAAGGACGGCATTAAACCCAACATGTCAGTAATTTCTCCCGAAGGGATGGTTGGCGTTATCAGCCAGGTGAGCAATTTCACCTCAACGGTAAAGCTGATGACGATGATGGATATCAACGATCCCAACTCCCAGCCGCCGATTGCCGGAACCGCACTGAACAAAGAGCAGGACAGCTTCGGTATGATTGAGAGCTATGATCCGCAGACGGGACTACTGGAGATGAATAAGATTCCGGTCGGTGATCCGATTGCCGCAGGTGATACCATCATTTCCAAGGGAAGCGGCGGTGTGTACCCGCGCGGCTTGACCATCGGAATCGTTAAGAGTGTTCAAGAGGGGGCGTATGGATATTCATCGACTGCCCTGATTGAGCCGAGCGCCAATTTCCAGGACTGGAAGGACCTGTTTGTGGTGTTCACGGAGGAGCGTGTTGAATAGTGAGGATGCGCAGATCAGTTCTTGTCCTATTGTTATTTCTTTTATTTATTGTTCAGGGAACCCTTCTGCCTTGGCTGCTTCCGGATGTATGGCAGATGAGAATCATCCCTAATCTTGTCTTTATCGTTATTTTGTTTGTAACCATCTATCATCACCGGCATACAGCACTTATTCTGGGTTTATCCTTCGGGATACTGCATGATGTGGTTTTCTACGGAAGAATTCTCGGTGCCCACTCCTTTGCTATGGGGCTGTCCGCCTATCTGATTGGTCTAATATTCCAGATTCCCCGTGCTCCTCTGCCCCTGATGATGTCGGTGGTTTTACTCGGCAGCCTGCTTGAGGACAGTATCCTGTTCAGCATTTACAGTGTATTCAACCTGAACAGGGAGCCGTACAATTGGGCGCTTCTGAATTATATGCTGCCAACCATGCTGTTCCATTTTGCTGTCGGGCTGCTTCTGTACATTCCGGTAAGGCGCCAGCTGGAGCTGATCAAGAAAGAGACCCGCGATGAAGAAACGGCCTAGCCGGGCTTTGCATTTTCTTTCAGGCCAAGCAGGAATTCACCTGATCCGGAACGAATGAATGAGGATGGGGGGACAGGCATATGACAGTAAAATCCAAGCACGTGAGGATTAAGGGCATCAAGGACGGCCTGGTATTCCTGCTAGACGACAAGTGTCCCTTTGAAGATCTCTTAAATGAGCTACGCTACAAGCTGGAGCACAGCCATCAAAATATTCTAACCGGACCGATTGTGCACGTGGATATCAAGCTGGGCAGCCGTTCTGTTACCGAAGAAGATAAAGCGGCCGTCCTTGATATTCTAAAGGGGCAAGGGAATCTCCTGATCCGTTCCATTGATGCGGTTGTTGAAGCTGCGGAACCGGACCCGGACGCCCTTTTCATTATTAGCGGGATCGTCCGTTCAGGCCAAGTGCTTCATCATGACGGAAATCTTCTGTATCTGGGTGATGTTAATCCGGGAGGGACGGTTACCTGCACAGGTGATATTTATATTCTCGGAGCCCTCAGGGGAATAGCCCATGCCGGTGTGGATGGTAATCAGGAGGCGATTATCGCCGCTTCTTTATTAACCCCTACCCAGCTGCGGATTGCAGATGTAATCAGCCGGCCTCCGGATGAATGGGGGACACGGGAGAGCAGCATGGAATTTGCCTATTTGTCCAGCGGTGCTATGCAAATCGACAAAATTCATAATATATTCAAGTTACGTCAGGGTTTAAATGTGTTTAAAGGGGTGTAGCCTCCATGGGAGAAGCGATTGTCGTAACCTCGGGCAAAGGCGGCGTTGGCAAAACAACCACAACAGCCAATATTGGAACCGCGCTTGCGCTGCAGGGCAAAAAAGTATGTCTGGTGGATACGGATATCGGACTGCGGAATCTGGATGTAGTTATGGGCCTGGAAAACAGGATCATTTATGATCTCGTTGATGTGGCGGAGGGGCGCTGCCGCCTGAATCAGGCGCTGGTTAAGGATAAACGTTTTGATGAGCTGTATATGCTGCCCGCTGCTCAGACAAAGGATAAGACTGCGGTTTCTCCGGAGCAGGTCAAGGATATCATTCTTGAGCTGAAGAAAGAATACGAATACGTCTTAATCGACTGTCCGGCCGGAATCGAGCACGGGTTCCGCAATGCTATTGCAGGTGCGGACAAGGCGATTGTCGTCACTACTCCGGAGCATGCGGCTGTAAGAGACGCAGACCGGATTATCGGGCTGCTGGAGCAATCCAGCGTAGAATCCCCGAAGCTGGTAGTTAACCGGATTCGTCCGGGATTGGTCAAGTCCGGAGACATGCTGGATATTGAAGATATCCTGCAGGTGCTGAACATTGATCTGATCGGAATTGTGCCGGATGATGAGCTGGTCATTAAGGCTGCCAACAACGGTGAGCCTACGGTCATGAATCCTGATTCAGCGGCTGCTATTGCCTACCGCAATATTGCCCGCCGGATTCTAGGGGATGCCGTTCCGCTGATGCAGCTGGACCGGAAGACAGGCGCTTTCAAGAAATTCAAGAAATTTTTCGGCATGGGCTGATCCGTAACCAGCACTCATACTTGGATAAAGAATCCCGCCTGCAGGGCACACTGCGGCGGGATTTTTGCGGTGCGGGGAGTAGAGCCGTCCCTTTGCGCCCGGCGGAAAGATGAAGCCGCTTTTCCTGCTGGGGTATTCGTGCATACCTCCTGAAGGCTTGTTCTAAACCGGCTCCGGCAGCTCATAAACTATCAGTAAAACAAGCCCGCCGGAGGGATTATGATGGAACAAGGATCAGGAATTAAAGGCCGCCGCAGGGAGCGAATCCGCAGCCTGCTGGATGAGCAGACGGAAGCTGTTCCGTTGCCGCTCTATTCGCTGAATGAAGATACAGCCGGCTTCAAGGAATGGGGCCAGCCGGAGCGCAGAGAACCTGTGAACGAGCCGGATCCCGAGAAGCTGTGGAAGCAGAACCGCGGAGGCTGGATGGATGAGGAAGACGGTGGGGAAGGCGGCAGGCCGCGGTTCACAGCCGGCTTTGTCCGCAGGGCAGTAGCAAGTGTTCTGGTGTTCGGTGCGGTATGGGGGATATTTCTTGCCAGGGAGCCCTGGGCGGTCAGGGCACAGGCTTTTATTACAGATGCACTGAGTAATGATATGGATTTCACTGCTGCACAGGTATGGTATGAGACGCATTTTAACGGAGCGCCTTCGTTTATACCGATTTTTGGTGAGGAGGAGGTTCCTGCGCAGAAGGTGAGTGCCTCACACAATCTGAGCGCCCCGCTGGAGGGAAGTATCCTCCGTTCTTTTGCCGATACCTTATACGGTGTTGAAATTATGCCTTCAGCCGATTCAAGCGGCAGTGTGGCGGTGAAAAGTGTAGATACGGGCCGGGTTCTGTCCGTTTCCAAGGAAGCGCAGGGAGGTATCCGCATCGTAATCCGCCATACCGGCAGCCTGACTGCGGAATACGGGCATCTCACCGGAACCCGTCTGTCGGCGGACGACTGGGTGGAGAGCGGTGATACGGTCGGCTGGATGCAGGAGACGGGAGACGGGGCAACCCCGCTGCTTTTTTTTGCGGTGATGAAAGACAAAACATATATTGATCCTGCCGAAGTGGTATCGTTTGATTAGGGTATCGGGTATCCAGCTGTCGCTGCATCCTCTGTTCGTGCTGGTTATGCTGCTCTCAGTCATCACCGGACAGTTCCTGGAGCTGCTGACATTGTTTATTATTGTATTTATTCACGAATTGGGACATGTCTGCGCCGCGCTGCTGCTCGGGGTTACAGTCAAGTCAGTCCAGCTGCTGCCCTTTGGAGGGGTAGCGGTTATGGAGGACCATGGACGGCTGACCGCCGGCCGGGAGATTGCCATAGCATTTGCCGGACCGTTGCAGAACGGAATCATGATTGTGATGGCTCTGGCCCTTCAGCATTTGGGGAGCGGAAGCGGCGCTTTTCTTGCTTATTTTATCCAGGCCAATGCTATTATTGCGCTGTTTAATTTTTTGCCGGTGCTTCCGCTCGACGGGGGCAAGATCGTCCAGGCTGCGCTCAGCACGCTTCTGCCCTACTACTACACTCTGCTCTGGAGCGGGAGAGTGAGCATTGCGGCAAGCGGGCTTGTCATCTTATATGCGCTGCTGCCTCTGGCAGCAGGGGCCGGACTCCGGTTGAATCTGCTTATGATCGGAGCATTTCTGCTCTATTCCAATACTACGGACCAGCGGAATTTGCCTTACCGCTTTCTCGCTTTTTTGATGAACAGGGAGGCTGCCTACGAACGGTATTTACGGCTCGGCAGCGCGGCGCAGCCGATTGTTGCCTTTTCCGCGAAACCTTTGGATGATATATTGCGTCTATTTAAACGTAACCAGTATCATTTTATTTATGTGATGAATGATGATAAGAATGTGGTAGCCGTTGTACCGGAGCAGCGCCTGATTTCCTCCTATTTCGGGATGTAGAGCAGGTTTAAGGCTGCACAGCGGATGGCGACAAATGAAGATTTAGACCAGAGGTGAAGCCATGAAACAAATGATCGTTCACTGCACGCAGCATATTACACGGATGGCTCTTCTGGAGAACGGGCGGCTTGTGGAGTATGCGGCTGAACGCGATCAGCAGCAAGGGCTGGTCGGCAGTTATTACAAAGGCCGGGTTATGAATGTTCTGCCAGGCATGCAGGCTGCTTTTGTCGACATCGGACAGAAGAAAAATGCCTTTTTATATGTAGATGATGTGCTTCATCCCCATTTGGAAAAGCAGCCGGAGGTGAAGCCCTCCATTGATACGCTGCTGGAGCCCGGCCAGGAGATTATCGTCCAGGTGCGTAAAGAGCCGCGCGGCGGCAAGGGGGCGCGGGTAACCACGCACTATACATTGCCTGGACGCTGGATGGTGTACATGCCGTTCGCGGAGTATGTCGGAGTATCCAAAAAGATCAGCCGCGAATCGGAGCGGAACCGGCTGAAGTCGATCGGAGAGAAGCTGCGGCGCCGTGAGGAAGGGCTTATTATGCGGACGGTATCGGAGGACGAGCAGGTCGATGCAGTCGAGGGCGACCTGTCCTTCCTGCGTGCGCAGTGGGAGATGATTGTCCGCAGGGCGGAGGAAGTATCCTCACCCGCTTTGCTGCATTCTGATCTCAGTATCGTTCAGCGCTTCATCCGTGATGCTTTTAATCCGCAGCGCGATGAGCTGATGATTGATTCAGCCAGGGCTGTGCATGAGGCGGAGGCATTTCTGGCTGATATGGCTCCCGAGGGCTATAAGCCGGTAGGCTTTTACCGCGGCGCGGAGCCGATCTTTGCTGCTTACGGCGTGCAGGAGCAGCTCCTTAAGGGCTTTAGCCGCAAAATCATTCTCGCAGGCGGCGCCACACTAATCTGGGATGAGACCGAAGCGCTGACCGTGGTCGATGTGAACACAGCCCAGTACACAGGCGGATCGACACTGGAGGAGACAGTGACGCAGACGAATCTGCTCGCGGCGGAGGAGATTGGCCGGCTGATCCGGCTGCGTGATACGGGTGGCATTATTATTGTTGATTTTATTGATATGGAGCTTGATGAGCACCGCCGTCAGGTCCAGGAGCGGCTGGAGCGCGTAGTCAGCAGCGACCGCACGAAGACACATATTCTGGGCTGGACGCATCTCGGGCTGCTTGAGATGACCCGCAAAAAAGCAAGGCATGACTCGGCAGGCTTTGCTCCCGTGATTTGCCAGTGCTGCGGCGGGACAGGCAAGGTCGGAACTTGGCTGGAATAAATGAATTCTGCTTGTATCGTTGACTATAGTCAATAAGTATGATAATATCTTCAAGTGTGTGTTTGGTTACCCTAATCTTGCACATGCTGTAACCGCTCCGATCGGGTACACAAGTGCGGTTCCTCCGGGAATCTGCCACCTAGACTAGGCGAGTCTGAGACATGAGGAGGTGCAAGTACAATGTATGCAATTATCGAAACTGGTGGTAAACAATACAGAGTCCAAGAGGGCGATGTTCTGTTCATCGAGAAGCTGGAAGCTGAAGACGGCGCAAGCGTAACGTTTGACCGTGTATTGGCTGTTTCCAACGAAGGCGGTCTGACTGCAGGAACTCCGCTCTTGAGCGGCGCGTCTGTAACAGCTAAGGTCGAGAAACACGGTAAGGGTCAGAAGGTTGTAGTTTACAAATACAAACCGAAGAAGAACTACCACAAGAAACAAGGCCATCGTCAACCGTACACTAAAGTAACTATCGAGAAGATTCAGGCGTAAGAAGGTGCGTTAATGATTAACGTGCGGATTACACGGGCTTCAGAGATGGGTACTGTTATCGGTTTTGAGGTGGAAGGGCATGCGGGTTATGCCAAACGCGGTGAAGATATTGTGTGTGCCGGAGTATCTGCTGTTACGGTGGGTACGGTGAACTCAATTGAGAGCCTGACCGGAATTTCGATGGATACGTCCATGAAGAACGGCTTTTTAAGCGGAACCCTGGGTTCTGTTGAAGATGTTGAAGCCTCCGCGAAAGTTCAACTGCTGCTGGAATCCATGGTTCTAATGCTCAGTGATATCGCAGAATCATACGGGAAGTATATTAAGATACAGCAAGTCATCATTTAAAGAAGGAGGTTGACCAACATGTTGAAATTGGATCTTCAGTTATTCGCATCCAAAAAAGGGGTAGGTTCCACAAAGAACGGACGTGACTCCCACTCCAAGCGTCTTGGCGTGAAACGTGCTGACGGTCAGGCAGTTACCGGCGGTAACATTCTGGTTCGTCAACGCGGAACAAAAATTCACCCGGGCACTAACGTAGGCATCGGTAAAGATGATACGCTGTTCGCTCTGGTTGATGGCGTAGTGAAGTTCGAACGTTGGGGTCGCGATCGCAAAAAAGTGAGCGTGTATCCGGTTGATGTCGCTCCGGTAGCAGCGGCAGTGGAAGCGTAAGCTTTCCTAACCACATTTGCATGTAGAAGCCTCCGGCATGAGTGCCGGGGGTTTTTTTGATAAGTGAGGCGGGGGATCAGGGGTTTCCCTGAAACGGTCTGAATGCTGGTGATTGCACCGGATGCGTGTGTTATACTGGAAAATGGTAAAAGCGCCTAAGGGCAGGATAGACTAAATTTGGCATGAATTTTGCGAACTGAGGGACGGGGAGAAAGAATGAAATCCTGGAAAGGTATTGTCTGGGCAGTCATGTTATCCGTAACGCTTCCTTTAGGTCTTCTGTATTGGCACACCACCCTTTTCACATGCCTGCTGCTCGGAGTGTGGGTAGCTGCAGTGCTTGCTTTCAGCTTTTTTTACAACCGGCGTCATTTTGAAGAGGAACTGCGTATACAGGAGAAGACTCTGCAGCAGGCGGCGAACCGGACACTGAATCATCATCGTCATGACTGGATGAATGATCTGCAAGTGCTTTACGGATATATTCAGCTGAACAAGCCTGATAAATCCGTGCAATGTGTGGAAAGAATAAAGGAACGAATTGCGCTGGACAGCCGGATCGCTAAGCTTGGCATTCCGTCGCTGGTATTCTATCTGCAGTCGTTCCGCACCTTCAGCAGCAGTCTTGAGCTGGAAGTGCAGGTGGAAGAGGGGCTGCAGCTGGAGGACAAGCTGACACCCGGCCTGGGCGACGAATTGACTTCTGTGATTATGCAGACGGTAAGGGCTTACCAATACAGCGGAACGGCTTCCCAAGGGGAGACGCGGATACTCCGTCTGGGCTTTACTCAGGATAAGGGAGACATTCTTATCTCATTTCAAAGCAAGGGAGAGCAAGGCAATCCCGAGCTGCTGCAGGGGCAAATTTATAATATAGTACAAGGCAAAATCATGAAAGCGGAGCAGTGGAAGCCTGCTGAGGCTTACGTAGAGCTGCGTCTACCGCTGGAGATGTAAGGAAGGTGAACTTAGATGTTCGTAGATAAAGCTAAGATTTATGTAAAAGGCGGCGACGGCGGCGATGGTCTTGTGGCGTTCCGCCGCGAGAAATATGTTCCGGAAGGCGGTCCGGCGGGCGGCGACGGCGGCCGGGGCGGCGACGTAATTTTCCGTGTGGATGAAGGCCTGCGCACCCTGATGGATTTCCGTTATCAGCGTCACTTTAAGGCTGACCGCGGAATTAAAGGCCGTAACAAAAGCCAGCACGGTGCAAATGCCGAGCATATGATTGTACGTATTCCCCCGGGAACTGTACTGATCGACGATGATACTCAGGAGATCATTGCCGACATGACCCGCCACGGCCAGCAAGTAGTTGTAGCGCGCGGCGGACGCGGCGGACGCGGAAATGTCCGGTTTGCGACGGCAGCCAATTCTGCCCCTGAGCTTGCAGAGAACGGGGAAGAGGGCCAGGAGCGTTATATTGTGATGGAACTGAAGGTTATGGCAGATGTGGGTCTGGTAGGCTTCCCGAGCGTGGGCAAATCCACCCTGCTGTCAGTTGTCTCAGCGGCACAGCCGAAGATCGGTGCTTATCACTTTACGACAATCACACCAAACCTGGGAGTAGTTGCGGCCGGGGACGGCCGGAGCTTTGTTATGGCTGATCTGCCGGGACTGATTGAAGGGGCCAGTGAAGGTGTGGGCCTCGGGCATGAGTTCCTGCGCCACGTTGAACGTACGCGGATTATTATCCATGTTGTGGATATGTCCGGCTCCGAAGGACGCGATCCGTTCGAGGATTGGGTGCTTATCAACGATGAGCTGAAGCAGTATAATGCCAACTTGCTTGACCGCCCGCAGGTCGTGGCGGCGAACAAGATGGATATGCCGGAATCGGAGGCGAATCTGATCTCCTTCCGTGAACGGATTGCTGAGCTTCGTCCTGATCTTGAGATTATGCCGATTTCCTCCCTTACCCGTCAAGGGATTCAGGAGCTGCTCTACCGCGCAGCAGATCTTCTGGACAGTATCCCGGTAGCTCCGGTGGTCGAAGAGGTCGCCGAGACGGTGGAGCGTAAGGTATACAAGCTGGAAGCTGAAGCTGATGACAGCTTTACAATTACACGTGATAACGAAGCTTTCGTTGTCACCAGCCCCCGCATCGAGAAGATGCTCAAGCGCATGCAGTTGAGCACCCATGATGCCATTTTGAAGCTGGCCCGTACGCTCCGTCATATGGGCGTAGATGCCGAGCTGCGTAAACGCGGTGCTGTGGAAGGCACAATCGTCCGCATCGGGGATTTTGAATTCGAATTTGTAGAGAGCAGCAGCTACTACTAAATCATGCGTCTGCCCGCCGGGCAGGCAGCTATAGAACGCCGGCAGTGCCTTCTCCATCCGGAGAACACTGCCGGCGTTTTTTTGTCATAAAGAACATCCAAACCGTCTAAAGATCGTATACAATGGTAACGGAAATGCATGATTTACCATATAAGCGGATGATTGCTTTTTTATCGGATAAGAACTGCCGATATATACAATACATACCTGCCCTTAGGAAAGAAGGAAGATCAATGGCTATTATCGAGGTAGTGAAATATGACGGGCCTCCCGGCGTGTTCGCCTGGAAGCATCCGGATCAGGAGCTCGGCACCTGGACGCAGCTGATCGTTAACGAGTCTCAAGAGGCGGTTCTGTTCAAGGGAGGACAGGCGCTGGACTCCTTTACGGCTGGACGGCATACACTCAGTACTGCGAACATTCCGGTTCTATCCCATATTGTAAACTTGCCGTTTGGAGGGAAATCTCCATTTACAGCGGAAGTGTGGTTCGTTAATAAACTTAATTCAATGAACGTCAAATGGGGCACCAGCTCACCGCTGCAGCTTCAGGATCCTAAATATAACATCATGGTTTCGCTCCGCTCTTACGGGCAATTCGGGGTGCGGATCGAGGATGCGCGTAAATTTCTGCTGAAGCTGGTCGGTTCGCTCCCGCAGTTTGATCAGGAGACCCTGGTTAGCTATTTCCGCGGACTGCTGATGTCCAACATCAATGAGCTGATCTCTTCCTATCTAATCCGGAAAAAAATCAGTGTTCTGGAAATTAACGCATACGTCGTAGAGATTTCGCGGCATATTCAGGGCCGGCTGGCTCCGGTTTTTCTGGAGAACGGAATTGAGCTTAATCATTTTTATATCGACTCCATCAACATTCCTGAAGACGATCCGGCGGTGCTTACCTTGAAGGAAGCCTTGGCTAAAAGGGCAGAGATGGATATTATCGGCTATACCTACCAGCAGGAACGGAGCTTTGATACGCTGGAGGAATCGGCAGGTAACCCCGGTAATCTGGGAGCAGGCATGATGAATGCCGGCCTTGGCCTGGGGATGGGCTTTGGTCTGGCCGGACCTGCAGCCGATATCGTGAGTCAGATGTCCAGAGGGATAGGGCAGAGCGGCAGAGGTGCCGGAACCGGAATTTCCGGCAAGGCATGTCCGGACTGCGGGGAAATGAGCCTGCCATCCGCCCGGTTTTGCAGCGGATGTGGCAAGGGCTTCAGGGCGGCAGGCCCGGAAGAGGGAGCGGAGGACACCGTCGTGTGCCGCAGCTGCAGCAGCCGTGTTGCAGCCGGAGCCAGATTTTGCACAAACTGCGGAAACAGCATGACTCTGAAATGTGCCGGCTGCGGTCATGAGCTGGAAGCGGGACAAAGGTTCTGTGGCGAGTGTGGAAGACAGAACGGCTGAAAGGGGCAGCTATGCATAAGAAACGAAGCTATACCGGATTTGTTAGCCTGATATACGCTGCAGCAGCAGTTCTGACATGCGCTGCCTTTATCCTGCCGGGCTTCGCTGAATCACGGGGACGCTTTATCACCTCATTGCTGTCGGTCCTGGCTGCGGAGAGTGCGGTGTACGGCTATTCCTTATTCTGGCTCAGGTCGGCCGGGAAGAACAGGCATACTCCGCCGGTGCTTATCAGCGGTGCCTGGGTTACAGCGGCATATGCGGCAGCCGTGTGTATTGCGGCAGCAATGCTCGACTGGGGGCTGCAGCTGCCGCCGCGGCTATATATGACGGTGCAGCTGGTTATCATGCTGATAAGTGTGGCCTTGCTTGGGTCAGTAGTGCTGTACGGGCACAGAGCCGCCGCCGGGGAACGCCGGACTGCCGATGCTGTCCGGGCACACCGGCAGCATCAGGCGGAGCTGCGTGATATACGGGAGCTTGCCGGCGGCTGGAGGCATCCGGGAGCAGAGTGGCTTGCAGAGCTTATCGGAGGGCTGGAGGAGCAGTTCAGATACAGCGATCCGCTTTCAAGGCCGGAGCTGTATGATACGGAAGAAATGCTGACCCGGCAAATCTCTTTGCTGCATGACCAGGTTGCGCTGCTGCTGGCGCTTCAGGACCCGGGCAGCGGCTGGGAAGGAACGGCGGCTGAACTGGCCGGGAGTATTACCGGCACGCTTCAGCGCCGGAACAGGGAGCTGGCAGCACTCAAATAGGGGGAAGCTTACAACGTGATAACTGCAGGAAATATGGGAGGGCAGGCACTTGGGAGTAACGGCGCAAATTCCGTTAAGCTGCCCAAGTATGCCCGGACCGCTTTTGATTACATCATCATTGCCGCGTGCTATCTGTTTATGCCGGCAGGGCTGGTGCTGGCACTGGTACGGTTACTAACCTCGCACTATAAGAATTACCGCAAGCCGGTTAACTTCAGCCTGTTATATCATGCCTTTGCCGGCGGTTTTATTGAAATAATAATCTTTATCATCTTTTTGGTGTCGGACCAGCAATATGATTTCGGCGGAACCGGGATGCTGATTAGTCTTCTGATCTCTTTCGGTGTGCTTTTTCTGCTGCCGGCAGCTGTGTTTGCCTACGTTGCAGCGGTCAGCAGGCATGATTTTTCACAGCTTGCCGCAAAATATATACAGCTGGCCGGCGACAGCGGCATCCGCCAGACCAGCCGCCTGTCCATGGAGACAGGACAGCATGAACGTGACGTGCGCCGGGATCTGCAGTATCTGCAGGACTGCGGTGCTCTTGACTTCAGCATGGTATTTGAAGAGGGGGGTGCGGCAGCAGCAGCGGGCGGTATGGCCGGGGCGGGCGGTCCGGCCCCCGGTTCAGCCCGCTGGTTCGCTGAACAAACGTCCGGCGTGCCGCAAGCCCAGCAATCCCGGCAAGCCCCGCCACAGCTGGCGAAGTCCATCCGCTGTACCGGCTGCGGTGCACAGAATACCGTGCTGCCGGGACAGGCGAAAGCCTGTGATTATTGCGGGACTACTATACCTTACAGTTAACTGCGGCAGCTGGCTGTCAACGAGGCCCCGGCATTGTCCCGGGGCTTTGCTGCATCTCCGCTCTTTTACCTGTATGAAAATCTGTTGCTTTTTTCAGAGCTTTTCAAGTATAATGTCCACTATGTAAACACAAAAGTCTTTGGGGTGAGGACGTTCGTGAAAGAGCGCTATTATTTGGTCCGCGAGGACATTTTGCCTGACGCTGTGCTGAAGACTATGCAGGTCAAGCAGCTGCTGGAAGCGGGAGACGCCAAGACGGTGCATGAAGGTGTAGAGCAGGTCGGACTTAGCCGCAGCGCCTTTTATAAGTACAAAGACGGTATTCATCTGATTCACCAGCTGGAGCGGGAACGGATCGTCACTATTTCGCTTGATCTCGAGCATGAGTCGGGCATGCTGTCCAAGGTGCTTGGCTGTGTGGCTGTCCACGGGGCGAATGTGCTGACAATCAATCAGAGTATTCCGCTGCAGGGACGTGCAAATGTCGTTATCTCTGTTGAAATTTCGCATATGAATCAGGAGCTTGGTGATATGCTGGACGGTCTGAGAGACATCTCCGGCGTCAGACGGGCATTAATCATCGGGCAGGGGTAGTATAGCTTCATAAAACTAAGCGGATGCTTACGAAGCAAGTTTGATTGCACCGGGTAATCAGGGAAGTATAGCTTCATCAAACTAAGCGGATGCTTACGAAGCAAGTTTTTTTGTCGTAGAAAATCAGAGTAGTATAGCTTCATAAAACTTTTAGGAGGAACCACATGAAGCCGGTTAAAGTTGGACTTTTGGGGCTGGGTACGGTCGGTGCGGGTGTAGTCCGTATCGTAGAAGGAAATCAGGAGGACTTGAGCAGTCAGGTGGGTTCCCCGATTGTAATTGAACGTATTGCTGTGAAGAATGCAGATAAGCCGCGGGACATCGAAGTGGATGCCGCTCTGATCACCACCGATCCTTGGGAGGTTATCCGCGATCCGGAGATTGATGTCATTGTTGAGGTAATGGGCGGCATCGCCGGCACGAAGGAATATATTCTGGAGGCGCTGGAGCTGGGCAAGCACATCGTCACCGCCAACAAGGACCTGATGGCACTTCACGGCTCAGAGATTCTGGCTAAGGCGCAGGAGAAGCAGTGTGATGTATTCTATGAAGCGAGTGTCGCCGGCGGGATTCCGATTATCCGTACGCTGATTGAAGGCTTTTCCTCAGATAAGATTATGAAGATTATGGGGATCGTAAACGGGACAACTAATTACATACTGAGCAAAATGAGCCAGGAAGGCGCCTCGTATCATGATGTGCTCAAGGAAGCGCAAGAGCTTGGATACGCTGAATCGGACCCCACCTCCGATGTGGAGGGCCTTGATGCAGCACGCAAAATGGCTATCCTGGGCACGCTCGGCTTCCGCACTAATGTAGAGCTGAATGATGTCAGCGTCAGCGGCATTTCCGGCGTGAGCAAGGAGGATATCGCATTTGCCAAACGGCTTGGCTATGACATGAAGCTGCTGGGCATCGCCGAATGCGAGGATGAGGCGTTCAGCATCAGCGTTCAGCCGACCATGATCCGTACCGGACATCCGCTTGCCTCCGTGAATGGAGTTTTTAATGCCGTTTATGTCTACGGGCAGGCGGTTGGAGAAACGATGTTCTACGGGGCTGGCGCAGGTGCGATGCCGACAGCGACTTCAATTGTGGCTGACCTGGTTGCTGTAATCAAGAACCTGAAGCTCGGTGTGAACGGTTTGAAGCAGATAGTGCCTTATAAGCAGAAGAAGCTGAAGAGTGACGAGGATATTTTCTACAAAAACTTCCTGCTGCTGCATGTTGATGACAAAGCCGGGGTTTTGGCCAAGATCACCCAGGTATTTGCGGAGTGTGACGTCAGTCTCGATTCCGTGGTACAGCAGGCTAACCCGCATAATCCTGATGCGGAAATTATAATTGTAACGCATAATGCCAGCAGAGCGAGTATGAATAAAGTACTGCGTCATCTGGAGGAGCTTCCGGTTATCCACCGGATCAAGAGCCATTACCGTGTAGAGGGGTAAACTCGCAAAAAAGACGAAGGAGATTTCATAACCCTTATGAGTATGTATGGAAGGTCTAGAGTAAAAGTACCGGCCAGTACGGCGAACCTGGGACCCGGATTTGATACGCTGGGGATGGCCTTGTCGCTGTACGCCTGGATTGAGATGGAAGAAGCCGAAGAGACAGTGTTTCACTTTTACGGCGACCAGATGAACGTGCTCCCTTGTGATAAAAGCAATCTGCTCTACCAGGTGGCCCAGATGGTGTTTGCCGAGGCAGGTGTTTCTGTTCCCGAGCTGTCCATTTCCATGTATTCCGATATTCCGCTGACACGCGGCCTCGGCAGCAGTGCATCGGCCATTGTCGGTGCGCTGGCTGCGGCGAATACGCTGATCGGGTCACCATTGGATGCTGCGAAGCTGTTTGATATAGCCTGCTCCCTCGAAAAGCACCCCGATAACGTGGGTGCCTCCCTGTTCGGTGGAATCATTACGGCAGTCTGGGACGGCACACATGCCGATTACATCCGGATTGAGCCGCCTCAGGATATGGAGGTACTGGTCGTTATTCCGGAATTCGAGCTGGCTACGACCAAGGCGAGGGGGGTTCTCCCTACGGAGATTACAGTCAGCGATGCTGTGTATAATATCAGCCGTACCTCACTTCTGACAGCGGCCTTTGCTGCGGGCAGGCTTGATCTGATCGGCCGGGCCATGCAGGACCGCCTGCACCAGCCGTACAGAGCGCCGCTTGTACCCGGGATGGAGAAGCTGCTCGCTGAAGCGCCGCAGCATGGAGCGCTGGGCATTGCGCTGAGCGGAGCCGGTCCGACTCTGCTGTGTCTGGTTGACGCCGGCGAGAGCCGGAAGCAGGAGCTGGAGCTGTTCCTGAACGAGACGATGCTTGAGCACGGGATTCCGGCACAGACCTGCTGGCTGCCCCCGTGTACAGAAGGTGTTAAGGCAGAGCTGGTGGAAAGAAACGGGATGCAAAACGGCTCATTTTTGGATATGATAAAAGGAGAAGTACGGTTATGAAGTCAATAGCAGTATTGCCTCAGGGCACAGTATCTCACGAAGCGCTGCTGCATCTATTCGGCGGCGAGCCGGTCAGCATTGAGCATCACAAGCTGATCTCCGATGTATTTCTTGCGACGGCTGGCGGTTCAACGGATTATAGTGTCATACCGATTGAGAATACGATCGACGGCTCGGTAAGCCTGCACATTGACTGGCTCATTAATGAGGTGAATCTGCCTATGCAGGCGGAATGGATTTTTCCTTCGGTTCAGAATCTGATCGGAAATCCGGGTGAATTCATGAATGCCGGCGGCGAAAAGGATTATGCCGGAATTTCCAAAATCCTCTCCCATCCGGTTGCGATGGCTCAGTGCCTGCAGTTCATCCGGGAGCACGCGCCGTGGGCTGAGCTGGAATCGGTAGGAAGCACCTCTGAGGCTGTAGAGATTGTCAAGAACAATCCAGGACAAGGCTGGGCTGCCATCGGTACGGCGCTTGGAGCCGCTACGCACGGGCTGGAGATTGTCGAGCGCAAGATTACCGATCACCATAACAACTATACGCGTTTCGTCCTGGTGGGACCCGAGAAGCTGAATCTTCCGCAAAAAAGTGCCGGGGACAAAACAAGTATTCTTGTGACTCTGCCGGAGGATTTTCCGGGAGCCCTGCATCAGGTGCTGGCTGCGTTTGCCTGGCGCCGGCTGAACTTATCACGTATTGAATCACGGCCGACGAAGAAGAAATTGGGTACTTATTATTTTTACATTGATGTGCTGGAACCGATGGAATCGGTCCTGCTGCCTGCGGCGATCGAAGAGATCAAGGCTTTGGGCTGTCAGGTGCGGATTCTGGGCTCGTATCCCACATACACCTATGAGGAAGAGAAAGCGGAGGTGCAGTAGTTCATGGCTGAGCAATGGATCTATCTGGATGGACAACACGTAAATAAGGAAAATGCAAAGGTATCCGTATTTGATCACGGTTTTCTTTACGGTGACGGTATTTTCGAAGGCATCCGTATTTATAACGGCAACATTTTTAAATGCAAAGAGCATCTGGACAGGCTGTATGATTCGGCCAAATCCATTATGCTGGACATTCCGCTGACTTACGATGAAATGCTGGAAGCAATGGCGGAAACCATCCGCCTGAATGAAATGCGCAACGGCTACATCCGTCTGATCGTATCCCGCGGCCCCGGCAACCTTGGGCTTGATCCGCGGCGTTGTCCTAAGGCAAGTGTAATCATCATTGTGGAGCAGCTCGCGATCTATCCGGAGCAGGCGTACCTGAACGGCTTACGTGCCGTTTCTGTATCCCAGCGCCGCAACCTTCCGGATGCACTCAATCCGAAGATCAAGTCGCTTAACTACCTGAACAATATCCTCGTCAAAATCCAGTCTAACCTGGCGGAAGCTGACGAAGCCATTATGATGAATGCCCAGGGCTATGTAACAGAAGGCTCCGGCGACAATATCTTTATCGTTAAAAGAGGAGTAGTCTATACACCGCCTTGCTACCTTGGTGCGCTTGAAGGCATTACCCGTCTTGCGATCATCGAACTGTGTGAGAAGCTGGGCCTGCCGCTGAAGGAAGAGCCTTTCACTATGCATGACGTGTATATCGCCGATGAGGTATTCTTCACCGGAACCGCTGCCGAGGTTATTGCCGCCCGCGAAATCGACGGACGGATTATCGGTGAAGGCCATGCCGGCCCGATCACCCTGCAGCTGCTGGAAGAGTTCCGCAATGCCGTGGATAAAGACGGCTATAAGGTCTGGGAGTAATAGATCCCGGAGCCGAGTACACACTCTAAACCAGATTTCGGAATCCCTCCATCCCGGCGGGATTGGCCTTTGTCTATAAGACAGAGGGCAGTCCCGCCCGGTATGGGGGATTTTTTTTGCTCCGGGGATGTCAATCGCCCATGGGCTGCATAAGATGTAGTAACGAAGGAGGCAGCAGTACTGCATATAACGATGCTCAGGGAGCAGTTACCCGGGAGTGGGGAAGGATGCTCTGAGAGCCGGAATTTGCAGCCGGATAAAAGATGAGACGGCTGTAAAGCATGCAACGCGCTCCAACAATTACGCATTTTCTAGGAGGTTAATGCTGCGTGAAAATACACATTGTTAAGCAAGGCGATACGCTCTATGCATTATCGCAAAAGTACGGGGTACCGCTGCAAAAGATCATTGAGGCTAATCCGCAAATCAGCAATCCGGAGGCTCTAAACGTAGGGGATAAGGTTAAAATTCCGGCAGCTCCGGCATCGGTGCCGGAGAGCAGCGAGCTTTTTTATAAGCATACAGTCAAGCAAGGGGATACCCTCTGGAAATTATCTAAGGCCTGGGGCATTACGCTTAAAGAAATCATTGATGCCAATCCGCAGCTCAAAAATCCGAATGCACTCTTGACCGGGGAGATCGTCAATATACCTAAAAAATCAAATACGACTACAATCCAGCCCCAGTCCATTCAGAATAATGCTGTTCCCATTCCGGCAGATGCTGTTTCACCGGCTGTTGTTGATAAAACAAAGGTTGGCGGAAAAACCTATACCGGACCGATTGAGAAGCCTGCAAAGGAAATGCAAACAGCCCCGATAACTGACATTGTTCCTGAGCCTGTGGTTAATAAAGCCCCTGAAGTGAACATAGCCCCAGAGGTGAATATAGCTCCGGTGGTGAATAAAGCGCCTGAGATTGCTCCGGTCCAAATGGTTCATGAATCACAAAGCCTATTTGTACAGATTTCGGTCCCTGCCCAGGAAGCTATAGTCCATGAGCCAAAAGAAAAGGGGAAATCAGCGGTTGAACCGGCAGCCTTGGCCCCTGTAACAAAGGAAAACCATTGTAATCCTGCAGCTGGCTATCCCGGACTGAATGAGAATCCGTATTTCTATGAATGCCCTCCGGTATATCCATATCATGAGCAGGCTATGCCGTTAATGGGTATGAATCCGGCAGAAAATATGATTCAACCGGCAATGTTTACGAATGAATGCATACCTCCGTACGGTTATCCCGGCAATATGTACCCGGCTGCCGAGGCTCAGGGAGCCTGGTATCCGAATATGGCCCCGGAATATCAGGCGGCGCCGTTTACCCCTGTAAGCCCGGCTATGGATTACTCACCTTACGGAGTTCCGCAATACGGCGGACAGCCGGTGAATCTGCCATGGCCGTCCTGCGGCTGCGGAGGAGGAGCGGTAATTCAGCCATACAGCTATGAACAACCAATGTATAACGGTTATCAGCCATACATGCCTCAGCAGGGCGCATTTTCACCATATGGAGTTATGGGGGAGACCCTGCCTGGAGCTGGTGCTAATTCTGAGGCACCTCTTGGAGCCTATTCAAATCCTGTGCTGTCCGGTATTCCGGCATATCCGGTTTACCCGGGTATGGAGAACACTATGCATAACCGGGTACCGGAAATCCTGGAGCCGGAGCCTGCTGTGCAGGAGATTCCCCAGGCAGCGGCTGAACTAAAGGATACAGCAGCGAAGGCTAAAGCCCGCAGCAGTAAAACCGGAGGGGCTAAGGTAAAAGTCTCGGGCAACACTGAAGGAAAAACCGGCAAAGCAGCATCCAGGCAGGGAGCCGGCCGGAGCGGCCGTCAGGGGAGCAGTAAAAAAAGTAAAAATCCATGGATTTCGAATTAACCAGCTTTAAAGTTATAGCTTGATATGAAAGCGTGTAGGCGGATTTATATGATGCCTGCACGCTTTTCTGATGTATACAGAGCAGCTGGCAGCAGGGGGGCTCTTTTGCGCTAATGCAATAATTTTATAAATGGGAAATATTGTGGGTTGTTTTTATAGGACAAGTCATGTTATATTATAAATCCAGTCGCGAACAACAAGAAAAATATGGTGATTGGAAATGTTCTTTCGTTCTAAAATGTAAATTTCTTTCGAAAAAAAGTGTTGCATTAAATTGAAGAACATGATATATTATAAGAGTTGCTGCTGACGAGATAATCGAAGGCGACGACGAGCTTGATCTTTGAAAACTGAACAACGAGTGAGTATCTGGAGATCACTTCGGTGAGATCCAAAAGTAGAGAATGTAAATTCTCGTCAGATGTTTCAAAATGAGCAATCGCTCTTTCTAAATACCAATTTGGAGAGTTTGATCCTGGCTCAGGACGAACGCTGGCGGCGTGCCTAATACATGCAAGTCGAGCGGAGTTTATCCTTCGGGGTAAGCTTAGCGGCGGACGGGTGAGTAACACGTAGGCAACCTGCCCCTTAACCTGGGATAACTACCGGAAACGGTAGCTAATACCGGATAATTTCTTTTTTCTCCTGAAAAGAGAATGAAAGGCGGAGTAATCTGTCATTAAGGGATGGGCCTGCGGCGCATTAGCTAGTTGGTGGGGTAACGGCTCACCAAGGCGACGATGCGTAGCCGACCTGAGAGGGTGAACGGCCACACTGGGACTGAGACACGGCCCAGACTCCTACGGGAGGCAGCAGTAGGGAATCTTCCGCAATGGGCGAAAGCCTGACGGAGCAACGCCGCGTGAGTGATGAAGGTTTTCGGATCGTAAAGCTCTGTTGCCAGGGAAGAACGTCCGGTAGAGTAACTGCTACCGGAGTGACGGTACCTGAGAAGAAAGCCCCGGCTAACTACGTGCCAGCAGCCGCGGTAATACGTAGGGGGCAAGCGTTGTCCGGAATTATTGGGCGTAAAGCGCGCGCAGGCGGCTATTTAAGTCTGGTGTTTAAACCTTGGGCTCAACCTGAGGTCGCACTGGAAACTGGGTGGCTTGAGTACAGAAGAGGAAAGTGGAATTCCACGTGTAGCGGTGAAATGCGTAGAGATGTGGAGGAACACCAGTGGCGAAGGCGACTTTCTGGGCTGTAACTGACGCTGAGGCGCGAAAGCGTGGGGAGCAAACAGGATTAGATACCCTGGTAGTCCACGCCGTAAACGATGAGTGCTAGGTGTTAGGGGTTTCGATACCCTTGGTGCCGAAGTTAACACAGTAAGCACTCCGCCTGGGGAGTACGGTCGCAAGACTGAAACTCAAAGGAATTGACGGGGACCCGCACAAGCAGTGGAGTATGTGGTTTAATTCGAAGCAACGCGAAGAACCTTACCAGGTCTTGACATCCCGGTGAAAGCATTAGAGATAGTGCCCCTCTTCGGAGCATCGGAGACAGGTGGTGCATGGTTGTCGTCAGCTCGTGTCGTGAGATGTTGGGTTAAGTCCCGCAACGAGCGCAACCCTTGACTTTAGTTGCCAGCAGGTTAAGCTGGGCACTCTAGAGTGACTGCCGGTGACAAACCGGAGGAAGGTGGGGATGACGTCAAATCATCATGCCCCTTATGACCTGGGCTACACACGTACTACAATGGCCAGTACAACGGGAAGCGAAGCCGCGAGGTGGAGCCAATCCCAGCAAAGCTGGTCTCAGTTCGGATTGCAGGCTGCAACTCGCCTGCATGAAGTCGGAATTGCTAGTAATCGCGGATCAGCATGCCGCGGTGAATACGTTCCCGGGTCTTGTACACACCGCCCGTCACACCACGAGAGTTTACAACACCCGAAGTCGGTGGGGTAACCCGCAAGGGAGCCAGCCGCCGAAGGTGGGGTAGATGATTGGGGTGAAGTCGTAACAAGGTAGCCGTATCGGAAGGTGCGGCTGGATCACCTCCTTTCTATGGAGAATCGTTCTCTGCAATGAGGACATTCAAATCTAAAATCTAACCGGTCGGTTAGTTACTCACTCGTTGGTCAGTTTTGAGAGTTTAAGCTCTCAAGTAAGTACCTTGATCCTTGAAAACTGGATACCGAAACGAATTTGCGTTTTAGAACATCTTTTAGCTGAAACTTGTGTAAGCAAGTTGAAATAGTTATTAGTTGATACGAATTTTTCTGTGAAGGAAATGAAGATCTTGAATTTATTCAATGGTCCGATATTTCTCCTCCGGAGAAAATCGAGGTTAAGCTAATAAGAGCACACGGAGGATGCCTAGGCGCCAGGAGCCGACGAAGGACGTGGCGAACAACGAAACTGCCTCGGGGAGCTGTAAGCAAGCTTTGATCCGGGGGTGTCCGAATGGGGAAACCCAGCTGTGGTAATTCGCAGTTACTCGTATCTGAATACATAGGATGCGTAGAGGCAGACCAGGGGAACTGAAACATCTAAGTACCCTGAGGAAGAGAAAACAATAGTGATTCCGTCAGTAGCGGCGAGCGAACGCGGAACAGCCTAAACCAAGGAGCTTGCTCCTTGGGGTTGTGGGACGTCTCACATGGAGTTACAAAGGAATATGGTAGGCGAAGAGGTCTGGAAAGGCCCGCGATAGAGGTAAAAGCCCTGTAGCCTAAACTGTGTTCTCTCCGAGACGGATCCCGAGTAGTGCGGGGCACGTGAAACCCCGTATGAATCCGGCAGGACCATCTGTCAAGGCTAAATACTACCTGGCGACCGATAGTGAAACAGTACCGTGAGGGAAAGGTGAAAAGCACCCCGGAAGGGGAGTGAAATAGAACCTGAAACCGTGTGCTTACAAAAAGTCAGAGCCCGATCTATGGGTGATGGCGTGCCTTTTGTAGAATGAACCGGCGAGTTACGTTTAACATGCAAGGTTAAGGTGAGAAGCCGGAGCCGCAGCGAAAGCGAGTCTGAATAGGGCGATTTAGTATGTGGACGTAGACCCGAAACCGTGTGATCTACCCCTGTCCAGGGTGAAGGTGCGGTAACACGCACTGGAGGCCCGAACCCACGTACGTTGAAAAGTGCGGGGATGAGGTGGGGGTAGCGGAGAAATTCCAATCGAACTCGGAGATAGCTGGTTCTCCCCGAAATAGCTTTAGGGCTAGCCTCGGTGAATGGAGTGATGGAGGTAGAGCACTGATTGGGTGCGGGGCCCGCAAGGGTTACCAAGCTCAGTCAAACTCCGAATGCCATTAACTTCTTGCCGGGAGTCAGACAGTGAGTGCTAAGATCCATTGTCAAAAGGGAAACAGCCCAGACCATCAGCTAAGGTCCCCAAGTGTGTGTTAAGTGGGAAAGGATGTGGAGTTGCACAGACAACCAGGATGTTGGCTTAGAAGCAGCCACCATTTAAAGAGTGCGTAATAGCTCACTGGTCGAGTGACTCTGCGCCGAAAATGTAACGGGGCTAAACACACCACCGAAGCTATGGCTAGATACGTATGTATCTGGGGTAGGGGAGCGTTGTATGTGGGTTGAAGGTGTACCGTAAGGAGCGCTGGACAGCATACAAGTGAGAATGCCGGTATGAGTAACGAAAAGATCAGTGAGAATCTGATCCGCCGAAAGCCCAAGGTTTCCTGAGGAAGGCTCGTCCGCTCAGGGTAAGTCGGGACCTAAGGCGAGGCCGATAGGCGTAGTCGAAGGACAACAGTTTGAAATTACTGTACCACCGTAATCCGCTATGAGCGATGGGGTGACGCAGGAGGGTAGTGACGCGGACTGATGGATGTCCGTCTAAGCAGTGAGGCTGGTGTGTAGGCAAATCCGCACACTGTTAAGGCCAGGCTGTGATGGGGAGCGAAAATTGTAGTAGCGAAGGTCATGATCTCACACTGCCAAGAAAAGCCTCTAGCCAGGAGAAGGTGCCCGTACCGCAAACCGACACAGGTAGGCGAGAAGAGAATTCTAAGGCGCGCGGAAGAACTCTCGTTAAGGAACTCGGCAAAATGACCCCGTAACTTCGGGAGAAGGGGTGCCTCGGTAGGGTGAATAGCCCGAGGGGGCCGCAGTGAAAAGGCCCAAGCGACTGTTTAGCAAAAACACAGGTCTGTGCGAAGCCGCAAGGCGAAGTATACGGGCTGACGCCTGCCCGGTGCTGGAAGGTTAAGGGGAGTGGTTAGGGGTAACCCGAAGCTATGAACCGAAGCCCCAGTAAACGGCGGCCGTAACTATAACGGTCCTAAGGTAGCGAAATTCCTTGTCAGGTAAATTCTGACCCGCACGAATGGCGTAACGACTTGGGCGCTGTCTCAACGAGAGATCCGGTGAAATTTTAATACCTGTGAAGATGCAGGTTACCCGCGACAAGACGGAAAGACCCCATGGAGCTTTACTGCAGCTTGATATTGAATTTGGGTACGATCTGTACAGGATAGGTGGGAGCCGTAGAAACAGGAGCGCAAGCTTCTGTGGAGGCGCCGTTGGGATACCACCCTGATCGTATCTAGGTTCTAACCTGGTGCCCTTAACGGGTACGGGGACCGTGTCAGGCGGGCAGTTTGACTGGGGCGGTCGCCTCCTAAAGAGTAACGGAGGCGTTCAAAGGTTCCCTCAGAATGGTTGGAAATCATTCGAAGAGTGCAAAGGCATAAGGGAGCTTGACTGCGAGACCAACAAGTCGAGCAGGGACGAAAGTCGGACTTAGTGATCCGGTGGTACCGCATGGAAGGGCCATCGCTCAACGGATAAAAGCTACCCTGGGGATAACAGGCTTATCTCCCCCAAGAGTCCACATCGACGGGGAGGTTTGGCACCTCGATGTCGGCTCATCGCATCCTGGGGCTGAAGTAGGTCCCAAGGGTTGGGCTGTTCGCCCATTAAAGCGGTACGCGAGCTGGGTTCAGAACGTCGTGAGACAGTTCGGTCCCTATCTGTCGTGGGCGCAGGAAATTTGAGAGGAGCTGTCCTTAGTACGAGAGGACCGGGATGGACGTACCGCTGGTGCACCAGTTGTTCCGCCAGGAGCATGGCTGGGTAGCTACGTACGGACGGGATAAGCGCTGAAAGCATCTAAGCGTGAAGCCCCCCTCAAGATGAGATTTCCCAATTAGTAAGACCCCTTGAAGACGACGAGGTAGATAGGTTGGAGGTGGAAGTGCAGCAATGCATGGAGCTGACCAATACTAATCGGTCGAGGGCTTATCCAACAAACTACCCCAAAAAGTGAAGAAGAGGCTGACGAAGCCGATTCCGAATACTTTCCGGGGGCCCCATAACAAGGGCAAACGCATCTTCGTTTCGGATTCAGTTTTCAGGAATCAAGTTCTGATTCAGAGGGCACAAGCGGCCTGATGATGAAGATTGGTTATTCAGCATTTGGCGATGCTGATACCTGTAATATGCATTTGTACTGCAAATGCCCGTTTGGTGGCGATAGCGGAAGGGTTCCACGCGTACCCATCCCGAACACGACCGTTAAGCCTTCCAGCGCCGATGGTACTTGGACCGAAGGGTCCTGGGAGAGTAGGACGCCGCCAAGCACTTAAGACCACTGCTGATTAACAGCGGTGGTTTTTTGTTTGCATTATAAATTAAGCTATTATTATGATTCTGCTCGGTAATGGCTCCAGGCTATATATAAGCTGTCTTAGGGTTAGTTAGTGTCTAAACAGATTTTAAGTGTCTAACATAATTAATGCTAGAAAGATTCTGTAGCTGCCCTCTAATCTCTAACGGACTGAGCAGCCTTTATTTTCAGCAAAATCGATGTTTTTGAGTTCTAACGGACACCAGTGCTCATATGTACGGTAATATAGCTCATTTCCGCTGCTGCAGTGACAATAAGCGCGGTACGGTCCGTTAGCACGGGCAAGTAACCCGTGCTAGGAAATAAGGGCTCTGATATCCGTTAGACCATTTGAGGAGGTAGGGGGCCTGAGGGGCTGCTTAAATTGGCAGATGGACCGGTGCTGCAGATGAGTAAGACAGGGAAGCATAAAGGTAGTAAATACTCTATTGCACTTCCTATTTATTTATGATATAATATTTTTTGTTGCTGAAAACAACATCATTGATATGGCCCGTTGGTCAAGGGGTTAAGACACCTCCCTTTCACGGAGGTAACAGGGGTTCGAATCCCCTACGGGTCACCATTTATTTTCAAAAAGAGTTTGCTTTTATAACCAATGTATGGTATGATAATTAAGTTGCTTCTTCCATGGAGGCTTAGCTCAGCTGGGAGAGCATCTGCCTTACAAGCAGAGGGTCGGGGGTTCGATCCCCTCAGCCTCCACCATATATATTTTTTACTGACGCGGGGTGGAGCAGCCCGGTAGCTCGTCGGGCTCATAACCCGAAGGCCGCAGGTTCAAATCCTGCCCCCGCAATAATTTGGAACCGTGGTGTAGTTGGCCTAACATGCCTGCCTGTCACGCAGGAGATCGCGGGTTCGAATCCCGTCGGTTCCGCCATTAGTACTTTGTTATAGGGTGTAACAAGCCCATAGAATTGAAATACATACCGTGTGCGGACGTGGCTCAGCGGTAGAGCATCGCCTTGCCAAGGCGAGGGTCGCGGGTTCGATTCCCGTCGTCCGCTCCAATATTTGCGCCCTTAGCTCAGCTGGATAGAGCGTTTGACTACGAATCAAAAGGTCGGGAGTTCGAATCTCTCAGGGCGCGCCATATTTACTTCAAAGAAGCATCTCTCCGGAGAGGCTATTTTTTTTGTCTGGATAACCTAAGAATGCCGGTGGGCAGGAAAGAGGATCAGCCCTTTTTATTAAGAGCCGATTTAGTTGCTCCGTAACCGGTTTAAGCAAAACGGAATGGTGAATTACTTTTGAAGTAATTTTACCATTCCGTTCTTTTTATATATCAGCCTATAATATTAGTTTAAATAGATAGAAAAGGAACATTAAAGCGGGAGCTGCCGAAAAAGCAGAAGAGGAGGCATTTGTATGTTCAAAAGCATAAAGCAGCGTATCAACAATGCTAATCAAATGCATAAAATACGCAACGAAAACCCTGAGACATTGGAGCGGGCATTAGAGGAGCGTGGCAGAGCAGAGAAGGTCAGTGATAACGTTACACCGGTTAAAGCCCCACTGGTGATCCGGTTTTTCCGCTGGATGCTGCGGCTTTTGACTGTCTTGATATTAATTGTGGTCTTCCTCGGGGTACCCCGCGCAGAGAATCCCTTATTTTCGCTGATGAGCTTTGGCCTACTGCTGTCCCTCCTGTACCTGGCGGCTGGTCTTGCTCATCCATCGGTTATCTTCGTCCGGAGGAAATGGTCAAGGGAAGATGTGGCAGAACTGTTCGGCCTGCTGAGCATCGTTTTTATTGTTTTGCTGGTTGTGTTTCATCAGTAGGTACACTGTATAGTACAGACACCTGATAGCTGTTCAAAAAATGGATCCATTCATCCGACGGCTTCTGATCAGTCACGATGTAATCCACTTTATCAAAGCTGAAGAGCTTGATGAAGGCAATCCGGTCGAACTTTGAATGGTCGACGAGCAGTACGACCTTGCTGGCCTGCTTTTGCATCAGAATCTTCAGCTCGCTCTCCTCCTCATTGGAATCACTGAGCCCTCCGGTCATCGACAGTGCTTTACAGCTGAACAGGGCGACGTCCACATTGTACTTCTGGATGGTCTGGGAGGCGGTGGGGCCGACGAAGGAGCTGGTCTCGGGTCCCAGTGTACCGCCGGTGGAAATCAGCTTATGGCCGGAATGCTGGAATTCGGATAGAACAGCGAGTGAATTGGTGATGATGGTTAGATTGTGCTTGGATTCGGTGATTTTGCGCAAGGCTTCAAAAGCCGTTGTGCTCGTATCCGTCATTAGGCTGTCCCCGTCATTAATCAGATCCAGCACATTCGATGCGATAATGCTTTTAGCCTCCAGGTTGACCTGATGTCTGCTTGCGTAGGAGGGGTCTTCGTTGGTATGGGCATTTAGTATGGCGCCTCCGTAATTTTTTTTGGCAAGGCCCTCCTTGTCCAGCTTGTCCAGATCGCGGCGGATGGTTTCCTCGGACACCTGAAATTTCTGCGCGAGGTCAGCGACATGCACTTTTTTATGCCGGTACAGCTCGTTAATGATCAAATCTCTCCGTTCAAATGCCTTCATGCTTACCCACCCTTGTCTACAAAATCATATATTATTCATAGTGTACTACATTTGACTGCAAGATAGTCAGAACTCACACGTGAATCCACAATTAATTATTAAAATATCACATAATACCACATAAATTTAATATAAAGTTGTGGTTTGTTGTTGACTTTGCATCGCTTCGACTCTATGATAAACATGAACTTAATTATTATATCTAGTACGGGATCAGGCGGCACGGGATGGGGCAGTCTCACAACACCTTCATGATAGCGCTTTAAAAGGGGACTGGATTCACGTCTGCAAGGATCTGCCGCAATATCCAACCAATTCATTTGAGGAGGAACAGCAGTGGCAACAAATTATCCGAAGATTGGAATCCGGCCTACGATTGATGGAAGAAGACGCGGTGTACGTGAATCGCTGGAAGCCCAGACTATGGGCATGGCCGAGCGGGTGGCTAAGTTTCTTGCGGAAAATCTTTTTTATCCGGACGGGTCTCCTATAGAGTGTGTTATCGCTGATTCGACGATTGGCGGTGTGAAGGAAGCGGCGGCTGCCGCACAGAAATTTGCCGGACAGAATGTGGGCGTATCGATTACCGTAACCCCGTGCTGGTGTTATGGCTCGGAAACGATGGATATGGATGCAACTATTCCACATGCTGTATGGGGATTTAACGGAACAGAGCGCCCGGGGGCAGTATATCTGGCTGCGGTTCTGTCTGCTTATGCGCAAAAGGGAATTCCGGCATTCGGGATTTACGGGGAGGATGTACAGGAATCCAGCAGTGAGGAGATCCCTGCAGATGTGCAGGCAAAGCTGTTGCAGTTCGCCAAATCGGCTATGGCAGTAGCTCTTATGAAGGGGAAATCTTACCTGTCCATGGGCTCAGTCTCAATGGGGATTGCCGGCTCAATTGTGAACGAACAGTTCTTCCAGGACTATCTGGGCATGCGGAATGAATATATCGATATGTCCGAATACGTGCGCCGGTTCGAGGAAGAAATTTATGATAAAGATGAATTTGCACAGGCGCTGGCCTGGGTTAAGGAAAAATGCATTGCCGGAGCAGATAACAACCCGCAGCAACTGCAGATCAGCGATGAATTGAAGGAGCAGCAGTGGGAGACCTGTGTCAAAATGACGCTAATCGCGCGTGACCTCATGATCGGTAACCCGCGGCTGGCTGAGCTTGGCTTTGAGGAGGAGGCTAACGGGCATAACGCCATTGTCGGGGGCTTCCAGGGCCAGCGGCAGTGGACGGACCATTTTCCAAATGGAGATTTCATGGAGACGATTCTGAACTCCTCCTTTGACTGGAACGGACGGCGTGCCCCGTATATCGTGGCTACAGAGAATGACAGCCTGAACGGTGTAACGATGCTGTTCAACTATCTGCTTACGAATACGGCGCAGATTTTTGCTGATGTCCGTACGTTCTGGAGTCCTGCTGCCATTGAACGGGTGACCGGATATAAGCTGGAAGGAGAGGCGGCGCACGGGCTGCTGCATCTGATCAACTCGGGCTCAGCAGCACTGGATGGAACGGGACAGCAGAGTGTGGACGGGAAGCCTGCTATTAAGCCGTTCTGGGAGATTACGGATGAAGAAGCGGAGCGCTGTATTGCTGAGACCCAGTTCCGCCCGGCTTCGCAGGAATATTTCCGCGGGGGCGGCTTCTCCACCGATTATTTAACAAAAGGCGGAATGCCTGTAACGATGGCCCGGCTTAATCTGGTTAAGGGGCTGGGTCCCGTGCTGCAACTGGTAGAAGGGTATACTGTTGAGCTGCCGGAAGAGGTTCATAAGACGCTGGATGAGCGGACTGATCCGACCTGGCCGACGACCTGGTTTGCTCCTAAGCTAACGGATCAGGGTTCGTTCAAAACGGTCTATGATGTCATGAATAACTGGGGAGCCAACCATGGTGCCATCAGCTACGGGCATATCGGCGCTGATCTGATTACGCTGGCCTCCATTCTGCGGATTCCGGTCAGTATGCACAATGTCGAGGAGTCGCGGATTTTTAGACCGCGCGTGTGGTCCCTGTTCGGAACAGAGGATCTGGAAAGTGCGGATTACCGGGCTTGCCGCAACTTTGGACCGCTGTACTAAAACTCAAGGCGAAGCAGGTGCGGGATATGGATGAAGTGATCAAGCTGCTGGCAGTGGACCTGGGGGCCAGCTCCGGCAGAGTCATGCTGGGCCTGTACGACGGAAAGCGTATAGAGGTGGAGGAGGTTCACCGGTTTGCTAATCAGCCGGTTGAGCTGCACGGGCATTTGTACTGGGATGTGCTGCAGCTGTTTCATGAAATAAAGCGGGGTATACGCAAGGCGGCCAGGGAGCACGGGACTTTGACGTCTGTCAGCGTAGATACCTGGGGCGTGGACTACGGTTTTCTTGACCGGAAAGGGCAACTGCTGTACGCCCCGCATCATTACCGGGATCAGCGTACAGCAGCCTGCGCTCCTATTCTTGAGGAGCTGCTGCCGCCGGATGAGCAATTTAGGCTGACAGGCAATCAGTCAGCCCGCATTAACACGGTGTATCAGCTGTTCGCGGATCTGGAGGAGAGTCCCTGGCTCAGGGAGACCGCAGATATGATGCTGCTGATGCCGGATCTTTTCCATTATCTGCTCTCCGGCACTGCTGCCGGGGAGCAGACGATCTGGAGTACCGGCGGTCTGCTGGCCGCCGGATTATCTGCTCCTTCCGCGAAGGTGATGAACAGGCTGCGGCTTCCGCTTAACCTGGTTCCGAAGCTTGTGCCGGCCGGAACGGTGATTGGACAACTGCTTCCATCGCTGCAGGAGGAGCTTAGCGCAGGTCCGCTGCAGGTAATCGCCGGGGCTTCACACGACACTGCATCTGCGGTTGCTTCCATTCCTTACGGGCCGGAGGCGGCTGCAGCCTTTATCAGCTGTGGAACATGGTCTCTTGCAGGTATGGAGACAGAGCAGCCGGTGCTGACAGATCAGGCCCGTGAATACGGCTTTACCAATGAGGGCTGCTTCGGCGGCGGAAACCGGCTGCTGAAGAATATTACAGGACTGTGGATTCTACAGGAGATGCAAAGAGGATGGGCGCAGGCGGGTGAACCCGTGTCTCACCAGGAGGCGGTCCGGCTTGCCGCAGAAGTCCGAAATGAAGGTTACACTGCCGCCGTCATAGATCCGGATGATGTCCTGTTCAGCACTCCGGGCGATATGCCTGGCCGGATCGTAGCCTATTGTGACCGGACCGGGCAGCAGCCGCCAGTAAGTAAGGGCGAGGTGATTCTGACCATTCTGCAGAGCCTTGCCTCGGCTTATGCCGATACAATCAGTGAGCTGGAGACGCTGACCGGACAGAACCTCCGCGCAATCCATATGGTGGGCGGAGGCATCCGCAATGAGCTGCTGTGCCAGCTTACGGCTGAGGCCACCGGAAAAGAGATTATCGCCGGGCCTGCCGAGGCCAGTGCGACTGGTAATATAGCTGTCCAGTTAGCTGCCCTGGGAATAGCTGAAGCCGCTGCGCTCAGAGAGCTTGTAGCACAGTCTTGTACGCTTGTCCGTTATTATCCGTCTAAATAAAGGAGAGTTACCATGAACCAGAAAGAAAAGGAGCTGCGCCTGCTGATCTGTGATATCGGCAGAAATTTGTTTAATAAGGATTTTATCGCCGCCAATGACGGCAATATCTCGGCACGTCTGTCTGAAACCGAAGTTCTTGCTTCACCGACCGGGGTCAGCAAAGGCTATCTGCAGCCGCATATGCTCGTTAAGGTCAATCTGCAGGGAGAGATCCTTGAAGCAGCCGAGGGCTACCGCCCTTCCACAGAGGTGAAGATGCATCTGCGGATCTATAATGAGCTGCCCGAAATGAACGGGGTGGTGCATGCCCATCCGCCTTATGCGACAGCTTTTGCGATCAAGGGTGAGCCGCTGGACAAAATGATGATGCCGGAGTCGGTCATTGCGATGGGAGACATTCCGCTGGCGGCATACGGGACACCTTCTACGGAAGAAATCCCGGACTCGCTGATCCCGTTCCTGGGCAAGAAAACGGCCGTCCTGCTGGAGAGCCACGGCGCCCTGACCTGGGGCAAGGATGTTATGAGCGCCTACATGAATATGGAGCGGCTCGAATATACAGCAAAGCTGACGTTCATTACCCGGATGATCAAGGGAGAGCGTGAGCTGCCGCAGAACCGGATTGATGAGCTGGTTGCCCTGAGGTCTTTTTATGGGATGTAGGGTTGTCCAAGGAGGTACAGCATGCTGAAGAAAATTCCTAAGCTGCTGTCCCCGGAACTAGTCCGCGTGCTGATGGAGATGGGCCACGGGGATGAGCTGGTGCTGGCAGATGCCCATTTTCCGGGTCATTCCCTGCATAACAGAGTGCTGAGATACGACGGGGTGGAAATCCCTGCGCTGCTTGATGCGATCCTTGAGCTGCTGCCCCTAGATCATTATGTGCCGCATCAGGCGGCTTTTATGGCTGTAGTGGAGGGTGATCCGTCTGTTCCGGAAATCTGGTCCGTGTATGAAGCTATACTGGCGAAGCATGACGGGGCGGCGACGGTTGAATATGAGGAACGCTTTGACTTTTACAGCCGCTCCAGGCAGAGCTACGCTATTGTGGTTACGGGGGAAGAGGCGCTTTACGGCAATATCATTATTAAAAAGGGTGTCGTTACAGCAGAGGGCCGCTGAGCATTTCATCCGGGCCACAGCAGAAAAAAAGGGAAGCCGTATGAGAAAAGGGAGGCTACAGCGAACATGTACATGTGCTGTGGCCTTTTTTAATTATGCAGAGCCTCCCGGCAAAGTTAGACTTTAGAACAGGTTAAAGAGTATGCTTGTGTGTAAAAGCCCGCATAGCAATGCTGTATAAGGAGAATCCCGTATGATGCTGAATTCCGCAAAATATATAAAATTCCCGTTTGGCTTCTGGTCCGGGGTACAGCAATTGGGAATTGCCCCCGCAGAGATAGCCCGGCAAGCCCGGCTTCCGCTTTCGATCATTAAAGAGCCTAAGGTTAGTGCTGCAGAGTATTTTGCGGTCTGGCAGGCTTTTGAAGCGCTGGCTCCGGATATTGCGGAGGGGATCACCGGACTTGTAACGTCTTTTGAAACGGTACATTATCCGCCGGATGTGCTGGCTACATATCATGCCCGTGATTACCGCGATGCGCTTCACCGCATGGCCAGATATAAACAAATGTGCCCGCCCGAGAGGCTGAATATTGCGGAGGAAGGTGCAGACTGTATTATCGGGCTGGAGTGGCAGCATTCAGAGGTACCCGTCCCGCAGATTCTGGTCGGCGTTACGCTGGCATATCTTCTGGAGCTGGGCCGGAGGGGGACAGGACAGGCTATAAAAGCCCGCGCAGTGGAGTTCTCACATCCGGCTGTTGATGTAGCAGCGCTGGAGGCGTATTTCGGGTGTATTGTCCAGACCGGAACGGGAAGGAACCGGCTCATTCTGCGGCGCAGCGACCTGGACCTTCCTTTTACCACCTATAATGAAGAACTGCTGGCTATACTGACACCCGCTCTGGACCGGACGTTGAATGAGCAGCAGGGCAGCCCCACTGTTGCAGAGACGGTAAAATGGATCATCAGGCGGAGCCTCATGGGCGGACATTATGATATCCAGGCTGTGGCCCGGGAGCTCAACATGAGTGACCGGACGCTGCAGCGCCGGCTTAGAGAGGAAGGGGCAAGCTTCAAGCAGCTGCTGACGCAGGCCAGGCATGAGCAGGCTAGAGAGTACCTGTCTGATCCTTCGCTCGAAATTAAAGAAGTCGCCTGTCTGGTCGGCTATGAGGATCAGAATTCTTTTTACCGGGCATTCAGGATATGGGAAGGGGCTACGCCGGCCCGCTGGCGTCTGGAGCATACGGTTCAGCAGGAAGATGGCGTGTTCTGCAAGTAGATTGGCACGGCAGGCTAGTTACCCGGCATTCCCGGTAAAGTATGATTATCCCTGACGGAACGCAAGGCTATGCTTGAGGTTCTGAATGACATCATTGGGGAGACATGCGCTATGGATATGAATTTGCAGGGAAAAACGGCCTTAGTAACAGGATCAACGAAGGGAATCGGCAAAGCGGTTGCCCTGGAACTGGCAGGAGAAGGCGTGAATGTACTGATTAACAGCAGAAGCCGGGAGGAAGCAGAACGGACTGTGGACGAGATCCGCCGGGCCTTTCCTGCCACTTCTCCGCAGGCTGCTGCTGCAGACCTTATAGATATTACACAGAGAGAAGCCTTGTTTGAACAATACCCGCAGGTGGACATTCTGGTGAACAATATGGGCATCTATGAAATCATGCGCTATGCCGACGCAACCGATGAAATCTGGGAAAAGTATTTCCGTACGAATGTGCTTGCCGCTAACGCATTATGCAGATTCTATCTGCCAAAAATGCTGGAAAATAACAATGGCCGCGTAATCTTTATTGCGAGCGAGGAGGCGGTCATGCCTTCAGGCCAGATGCCGCAATATGCAGTGACCAAATCGGCGCTGCTCTCCCTTTCCAGAAGCTTGTCCAGATTGACCGCAGGGACCGAAGTGACAGTCAACACAATCATGCCGGGACCGACACTGTCTGAAAATGTGCAGCAGATCATTGAGGGAATCTACGCCGCTGACAATATCCCCTTCGAGGAAAAAGAAAAGAAATTCATGGCGGGGAACCTGCCGCAGTCGGAGCTTCAGCGCTTTATCAGACCATCTGAGATCGGGAAGCTGGCGGCTTTTATCTGCAGCCCTTATGGAGCGGCGTTCAGAGGCTCGGCTGTCCGGATGGACGGGGGAATGGTGCCGACGATTTATTAAGGGATCAGGATAGAGTGTACGTATAGAGTGAATGTGCGGCAAATAGGCAGATCATCCGGCAGGTTTCCCGTTAATATTCTCTGCGGGGACTGATAAGCAGGAAATGCTCAGCAGATTAACTGGAAAATAGTCAGTTAATTCTCCGGTAAACGCTGATAACGGACATCTAGCTGGAAAAAGGTTACTTAATTTCGCCGGAAATGCTGGTGGAGCGGTAAATTGCCCGATTTAACTGGCGTTTTTACAACTAATCGCTGCAGATTCGGTGGAATGAGAGAATTAGGTGGCGAAAATCAAACTAAATGTTGCTGGGAGCATCCTCCTCCGGGTGATATTAGAAACACATAGTAAGCAAAAGCAGCAGCCTTAGACTATTTAGTCTCGGGCTGCTGCTTTTTGCATGCAAGGAGAGGATAGCTTGTGCTGCAGTGTAATCCCTGTGCTCCCCTAAGCTAGCTCGATCACAGCCATCTGGTGATTCTCAAGATGCGGGACAGTGTACGTAATTCCGCCGTCCTGGTCTGCCGTGAACGGCAGCTCACTCATCGCCGGGGCCAGGTAGACCCGCTTGACGGCTGCAGCGGACGGGAGCCGCAGACTGACGGAGACATCCTGCAGCGGCACGATGTCCTCGATTACCTCGATGCGGCCCTTCAGCGCCGGAGCCGCATAGAGCAGATGGTTCACATAGCGGCGCTCAGCCTGCTGATACTGCAGGGTGGCGATGCCCCGCGCCGGGAGGCTGGTGCTGAGGACAGGCTGCGGCAGCAGCCGGGACAGCGCATAGAGCACCATCTCCTTCAGAATGAGGTGGCCGCCGTCTGCATATTCGCTGAATACATCCCAGGCGATGTAGATTCCGCTATCATTTTCGACCATAGCCGGCCCGTTGTCCTCGCGGGCACCCGGTGTGTGCTGGTGCGAGCAGAAGGTGAAGACATCGCGGTTGAAATACGGATTCTCCAGATGGCCCAGTGTGTTACCGCCGCTCAACTCCACCAGCTGCCCCTCGCCATACATGACAAAGGAAGCGGGCTGCAGCGCACCGGGGGTGAAGTGCGGATGGAAATAGGACGGACGGTACGTATTCGTTCCCAGCCAGCTCACTCCCAGCTCCAGCGCAAAAGCATCCCCGGCCGGGTTCAGGCCGGACCTGCCTGTAGCCAGCACCTTGCCCCCTGCGGCTGTAAAGGCGGCAATAGCTGCCCCCAACTCCGGCCACACCGGCACCTCATCCGGCAGCACCAGCACCTTGTAGGCTGACCAGTCACTATCTGTATCGACGATGTCATACAGATAATGGCCTTCGGTCAGGATACGCACTGCCCCGGCATCGGCCTGATTGCGCGCGCCCTTTAGCGCCTGGCCGCCGGGACAGGCTTCGCGCGCCGCCTCCAGGGACAGGACGGCGATGTCGGCGACGGAGGTAACGCCGCTGCACCACGGCTCCTTCTCCTCGACCTCGGCATAGGCGGCTCCGATCAGGGCATAAGTGGCTTCATCCATCAGGCCGGACGGGTGAAGCTGGTCGCCGATTGAGCATTTGGCGCCGTGGGCGAGGCTGAGCGCGGCTTCATAGCGGAGCGCGTTCGGATGCTTGTAGCCGCCGAATTCGCCCCAGGAGGTATGGAATTTGCCGGTCATGCCGAGAAATTCCAGGCCGAGCGGCTGGGCATAACGGGCGGACAGCGGGAAATGGTCGTAGCCCCAGCCTCCCGTGGGGAGCGATTCCAGCTCGAGATGGGTGTTGACATGGACGAGGTCACGCCGGCCCCGCTGCTGATGGCCGTTGTTGTGATAGACCGGCAGGCCGGGCTTCACGGCGTCGATGGTCTCGCGGACGCGGCGTGCATAGTTGAGGTAAGTTTGCTCGCCGAGGCAGACGACGGCATCTTCGTCACGCGGGTCCTTGCCCTCTGCAAGCAGGGCGGCGACGCAGTACTGGCAGCGGCATTTGCGGGCACCGACGATGTCGAGGAAGATGCCGTCCGCGTCATAACGGCTGACCACTTCATGAAGCTGGGCCAGCAGAATATCCAGATAAGGCGTGCCCAGGCAGAATTCGTGATAGCCGGGCGTCATGAAATCCTTCACCCAGCGCGTACGGTCCTCCGCGTCGCGGATAAGCCACTCAGGATGGCGGCGGGCCAGCTTTTCATCAAGGCCGGCAGACAGATACACCGGTGTGCGGACGCCGATTTCGTGGGCAGCCTCAATCATCTCCCCCAGCAGATCGAACTCAAGATGCGGGTGAATCTCATTGGCTTCACTGGGATGGTAGGCCCAGCCGTGATGGCATTTGGAGAACACGGTGATGGAATCAACATGACCCGCACGCAGCATGGACTGGAACTGGGCTTTACTGAAATCCTTTCCGATGCCGGGAATGGCCTCGGAGGTATGAAAGTCGAGATGAACCTGACGGAAACGCATAGGTGAACAGCCCCTTATAGAATTTGGATATAAAGCGATTCCCAGTCAATGTACCTCTTTTCTGCAAGCGCTACCAGTGATATTATAGACTTGAACTAGCACAAAACCGACTTCAATACAGGAGGGGATAAGGTGCTCTGTCTGGAATTTACGATCCCGCCGCTGCCAAAATTCGTCACGGTGGGGCTGGCCGTCTGGTCGCCGGGTGACCGGCATTTTGCCCGTACCTTCGGGGTATATGATCTGCTGCTGGTTAAGCGCGGAACGATGTATATGGCTGAACAGGGAAAGGAATATGCGATCGGTCCGGGTAAGCTGCTGGTGCTTGAGGCAGGGCTGCCGCACGAGGGCTACCGGGTCTGTGAAGAGGATACGGAGATTTACTGGGTGCACTTCATTCATGAGGGGAAGCCGTCCTATATCCGGCAGGAGGAGATTCCCTGGTCTGCACTGCTGGCCAAAGGAACGGTTGAGGATGAGGAGCCCTCTGCGCAGCAGCGGCTGTACATGCCGAAATTTGCTGCCGTAGACGTAGAGTCGCTGGAGCCGATTCTGGATGAGATGAACGAGATTCACAGCCGGCTGAATGCCGAAAATGCCCTGCGGCTCCACGTTCTCCTGGCTGAGCTGATGGCGGCGCTTCAGGCGGAATGCGCCCGCACGGCGCTGCCGGAGCCGGCGGTCCGGCTGGCCCGGGCAGCGGCGGCTTATCTCGACAGGCATTGGAAGGAGCCGTTTCAGGTAACGGGGCTGCAGGAGGAGCTCCATTTTCAGGCGGATTATATTACGCGGTGCATGAAGCAGCATATCGGCACAACGCCGCTGCAGTATGTGCTGCAGCGGCGGCTGGAGGAAGCCAAGAAGCTGCTCAGCGGTACTGTACTCAGCGTATCTGATATTGCTGAACGGATAGGCATCCGTGATGTGAATTACCTGACCCGGCTGTTCAGCGCAAGATTCGGCATGACTCCAGCAGCCTACCGGCGGCGGCAGCGCCTGCGGGATGAAGCCGCCGCCGCCGGAGAGGGCAGGGAGTGATTATCCCTGCTCCCCGGAGCCGCTGATCCGTTCACGGTATTCGGTTGGCGTGCAGTTATATAATTTGCGGAACTGGCGGGCGTAATAGTTCTGGTCATGGAAGCCGCTGTCCATGGCCACCCTGGATACGGGAAGATCCGGATTCCGCAGCAGCGTGCAGGAATAATCCAGCCGCTTGCGGATGACATAGTCCATGGGCGTGGTTTTGTAGTTCCTGGTAAAGACCCTCAGAAACTGGCGGGTTGACATATAAGCCATATCTGCCATGGATTGCAGGGTAACCGGCTGAAGGAAATGCTCCTCGATATAGGTAACCGCCTCACCGATCCGCAGCGCCTTGTTGTCCTCGCGGCCGCTGCTGTTCTGATAATAACGGGAGAGCATACCTACCAGCGCGGTAAAATAGGTGCGGACCATCAGCCGGTAGCCGTCCTCCTGTCGCTCATGCTCACTGAGAATGAGATCAAGCAGCCGTGTAGCCTCCATGAGCTGCCCTGCATCCAGCGAAAGCATGCCCCTGAAATACATCTCCTGGCGGTAAAAGGGCTCGATGTAGAACAAGGCCTGAAATCCGGGCAGCAGTCTGAGCTCAGACTGCTGCAGCAGCTCCTCGGGCTGAAACATCACGTTCACATACTCAATGTCCTCGACATGCTTGTAACCATGGGAAACACCGCTGTGAATCAGAAAAACCTGGCCGGCCGTAACCGGATACTCTCTCCCCTCGATGATATGCACGGCGCTTCCCGACAGAATGACGACCAGCTCAGAGAAGTCATGGCTGTGTACATAATAATCATGGTTCAGCGGACATTTCTGGATCCGAAAGGTAAAACCGGGCTCAAGTCCGATGTCCTGCGCTAATAATTTGGTTGTCATGGCAATATTATGCTAAGGAAGGGCGATATCGTCAAGGCGGAAACGGGCGGGCGGCGCTACCATTAGGTTGCGGGCAAACCGCCGTTAAGGGAAGCTATACCCCTTGGCGTACTAGTCAGGAGGGGAAAGCATGCTGCCTTTATTCACGGCTAAAAAAACGGAGAACCACAATTCCGTGCAGCCGCACGTCCTGTTTCTTGGGGACAGCATCACGGCTGACGGTCAATATATCCGGCTGGCCGGAGAAGGGCTGAAGATGCACCAGCCGCACTCAGGAGTCCGGCTGACGGCACGGGGAGTGCCGAGCGAGACAGCCTCGGGACTCAGCGAGGCGGCACATCCGTTCCCGCGTCCATGTATCCATGAACGGCTCACAGAGGAGCTTGCCGAAGCCTCCCCGGATGTAGTCGTTGCCTGCTACGGGATGAATGACGGGATCTACCATCCTTTCTCTGCCGATCGGTTTGCGGCCTATCAGGACGGAATGAGGCGGCTGAGCGCACAAATCCATGAAGCCGGAGCCAGCGTGGTCCTGCTGACCCCGCCGCCGTTCGATGCCCTTTCCATGAACGGCCTGCTGCTGCCGGCGGAGGCGGACGATTTCAGTTATCTTGCGCCCTACAGGGATTACGACCGGGTGCTGGAGCATTACGCGGACTGGCTGTTATCCGGGGGCTGTCCGGCTGATCAGGTCATCGACCTGCGCACGCCGCTGCTGCAGCACATCAGGCAGGAGAGGTCGCTTAACGCTGCTTACCGTTACGGTGACGGGATTCATCCGGATGCCCCGGGCCACCGGGTTATAGCGCACACGCTTTTACAGGAGCTCTTTGGTACAGAGCCGTGACCATGGCAGGATGCATACCGGGAATAACAGAAGGTGCCCCAAAGGGCCGATTGACAGGCAAAATCAGCCGGGATTATAGTTAGGTCACCTAAGCGCAGGGGGAGTGAACCCATGAATGTACTCCAGACGATCCGGTCACGCAAGTATCTGCAGCGGATTTTGCTCAGCTTTATGCTGGTGGTTGCCACACTTGCTGTTGCCTCGCTTTTTTTGAATGCCAGTGCCCGCAGCCGGGTGCTCAGCCTGCAGAATGAAGCTGACCGGAAGCTGCTGACCCAGATCAACTATAACGTTGAGAATATGAACGGCATCGTGAGGGATCTGGCCGTATCGCTGTACAACGACGAAGAGCTGCTCGCGCTGAAGTCAGGTGCAGATTACAGGCAGAGTATTCTCAAAATTGAACGTCTGAATCATACCGTTGCCTCATCGCCGTATCTGCACGCCGCAGTCTTTTATAACGGTGCCCAGCAGCGGTTCTTCTCGTCCCTTAACCATAACATCAATAACAGTACCCTGTATGGAGCTTTGGAGAGCTATATGGCTTCAAGGTCCGATCTGCCGAAGCTGCAGCTGATTCCCCTGGATCTTGACGGCAAGAACGACGGAATCGACGTATTTGCCTTCTTTCTCTACGACGGGGAGGCGCTGGGCTCCATTAATGACAATGTGCTGATTCTGACGGTGAAGCCGGACTGGATGCTGGATAATGTGAAAGCGCTTAATCTGGTCGCGGAGCGGCAAAATGATGTGCTGTTCATTACCGACAGCGAAGGCGAGGTGCTGATTTCGACCGACGGGCTGCTGCCCGCAGGGCTTAACATTAAGCAGGACCTGCTGCCGCGGCTCACACCGTCGGATAAGCCGGTGGATTCCTTTATCTATAATCATGAAGACCGGAAATACAAGGTCACTTATTTAAGCAAGGCGCTGAATAACTGGCAGATTGTCAGCCTGCAGGATTATGATGTAGTGCTGGGCAGCGTGCGGCAGATGAAGTGGACTGAGGTGGCGGTCACGCTGTCTGTGGTTCTGCTTGCGGTCATGCTGTCCGTTTTCTTTTCGCTGCGGCTGTATAAGCCGGTGGGCCAGCTGCTGACGCTGGTGCCGCAGAATGAACGCGGTGCCCCGCAGGGCCAGGATGAGCTGTCGCTGATTGCGGCTAATGTGACCGAGATGATCGGCAAGCTGAAGGGGCTTGAGCAGGAACGGGCCTCACAGTCGAATATCGCCAAGGTATACCAGCTGCGCAGCCTGGTAGGGGCAAGCGGGAGTGTAGACGAGCGCGCATTCCTGCAGATCAGGGAGCAGTATGGCATAGATATTGCTTATCCGGCTCCGCTGCGGCTGGCCCTGGTGCAGATTGACGATCTTCAGGGCCTTGCCGCCGGCCAGGGTGCTGCGATGGAGTCCCTGCTGTATTTTGCCATTGCCAATATCGGCCAGGAGCTGCTGCGCCAGAACGGCTCGTGCGAGGCTGTAGATATGAAAAGCGGGCATCTCGTCTTTATCGCCGGAAGCGGAGCAGCTGCGGCAGACGGAAGCCCTGGAACAGGGACGCTGGAGCAGCTGAACGAGAAATTCAGAGCGCTTCAGCAAACCGTTCAGGCTTATTACCGCATTACCTTTACAGTTACGCTCAGTGAGGTGTTCACAGACTACCGCAGCCTCACCCGGCATTATAATCTGGCAGTCCGCCACTCCAATTACCGGATGATTTACGGCAAGGGGGCGGTGCTTGAGCCGGAGCAGCTGCTGAAGAATGAACAGAATGAGACGCTGCGCATCCCGCAGGAGCTGGAGCGCCAGCTGACCGAGGGGCTGAAGGGCGGCGATCTGCAGGAGACGGAGCAGGCGATCCGCAGCTGGCGGGAGCTGCTCGGCGGCTTCAGCTACGAGAATATGTTCTCGGCGGTGCTGCATCTGGCGGTCACGCTGAGCAACACGCTGGGTGAGATGAACAGCCATAACGTTAATCCGGTATCCGTCAACCTGCAGGCCATTAACCGGCGGATACTGGAGAAAGAAACGCTTGATGAAATTGAGGCCGTCCTGCTGGAGGTCGTGCGCGAGGTGGCAGAACAGCGGCGGAGCGGGCGCGAGGACAAGAGCCGCCTTCTGGCTGAGACCGTGAAGGAGATTATCGGCCGGCACTATGCCGACCCCGACCTCAATGTGCAGCGGATCGCCGACATGCTGAAGATGAGCTCCGTTTATCTGGGCCAGGTGTTCAAGGCGCAGGAGGGCATAACAGTTGTTGACCAGATCAATGCGGCGCGCCTGGCCTATGCCAGGGACTACCTGGAGCAGAAGGATTTGACCGTGACAGAGATTATGGAGAAGGTCGGCTTCGGCAACGAAAGCTATTTTTACCGGCTGTTCAAACGCCGCTACGGGACGACCCCGAAGGAATACCGCCTGAAATCAGCAATTGACCGCAGCAAATAGCGCAACTGTAATGTACAGAATGCCGGGCCCGCGAGTGAGATTTTTTCATTCAGCGGGCCTTTTTGGCCTTTTGCCGCACAGCCGCAGCACGCCTCTGCCCGGAACAGGAATCAGGGAACTGTACAGCCCGGATTTACAGCATTCTTGCGATTGTACAGTACCGAATATGCTTGCTGCTGCGCTATTCTAAGGCCATGCAAAGCCTGACACACAGGCAGCCGTTAACGAAGAAAGGAAGGGGCTTTGGTTATGCAGAAGAACATTTCACTCACCGGGCAGGGGGCGAATGCGGGTGCGCCGCCGGGAAAACGCAGGAAATCATGGGCCGGAAGAGAGCTGCATCATTTTAAGAACAACCGTGAGCTGTTTCTGCTATCCCTGCCGGGGATTTTGTACAAATTGATTTTTGCCTATATTCCCATGATCGGCCTGATTATCGCCTTCAAAAACTACCGCTATGATCTGGGCATCTTCGGCAGCAAGTGGGTAGGGCTGGATAATTTCCGTTATTTGTTCACCACCGATACAGCATGGCGGATTACCCGCAACACCGTTCTTTATAATACCGCTTATATCCTGGTGGGGACCTCTGCAGCGCTGCTGCTGGCGATCCTGATGAATGAAATCAAGGCCAAGGTAAGCAAGTTCTACCAGACGGCGCTGTTTCTGCCCCATTTTCTGTCGTGGGTGCTGGTCGGATATGTCGCTTACGCCTTTCTGAACCATTCCGACGGCTTCATCAACCGTACGCTGGAATCGTTCGGGCTTGATCCGGTCAGCTGGTACCAGAATGCCGCCCCGTGGCCGGTCATTCTCATCCTGGTGCAATTATGGAAGGTAGTAGGCTTCAACACGCTGATTTATTTTGCCGGCATTATTGGCATTAACAGTGAATATTACGAGGCGGCGCGGATCGACGGGGCAACCAAACGGCAGATGGCGTTCAAAATCACCATTCCGCTCATGGCTCCGATCATCATCATTATGCTGATCCTGTCCATCGGCAACATGTTCCGCGGCGACTTCGGCCTGCACTATTTTATCCCGAACAATTCAGGCTTTCTCTACGGCTCTACAGATATAATTGATACTTATGTGTACCGTGCGCTGCGTGAAGTCGGCAATGTGAGCATGTCTGCGGCTACAGGCTTCTACCAGTCGGTTGTCGGTCTGGTGCTGGTGCTGACGGCCAACGGCATTGTGCGCAAGGTCGATCCCGATAACTCTCTATGGTAAGGAGGTGCCAGACAGTGGCCCGAAAAAAATTCGAATTCTCCAAACTGTTTATTAACCTGCTGTTTACGGTACTCTCGCTTGTGGTGATTCTGCCGTTTCTCCTAGTTGTGGCCGTGTCTCTCACGGATGAAAAGTCGCTGACTGCCAACGGATACCAGTTCATCCCGGAAACATTCAGTCTGGACGCCTACCGCTATCTGCTGGATGCCCCGGATATCCTGTTCCGTGCTTACGGGGTGACCATCACCATAACCATAGCCGGAGCGCTGTTAGGCCTGCTGCTGACTGCAATGACCGCTTACGTCATTTCCCGGCAGGATTACCGGTATAACCGGGTGACCACCTTTTATGTGTTCTTTACGATGCTGTTCAGCGGCGGGCTTGTTCCCTCCTACATCCTCATTACGCAATATCTGCATCTGAAGGACAGTCTGTGGGCACTGATTCTGCCGATTCTCCTGTCGCCGTTCAACATCATGGTCATGAAAGGGTTCATGTCCAAGATTCCGCTGGAGATCATTGAATCGGCCAAAATCGACGGGGCGCGGGAGTTCCGCATCTTTTTCCGGATCATTCTGCCGCTCTCCACTCCGGCGCTGGCGACACTCGGTCTGCTGATTTCCTTCACCTACTGGAACGAATGGTTTAACGCGATGCTCTACATCGATGATCCGAATAAGGTGCCGCTGCAGCTGCTGCTGGTCCGGACGCTCAACAGTATTGAGTTTCTCACAACCAATTCAGAGTTTACCGGACAGCTCGGCATTGATTTGTCCAGCTTCCCGAACAGCTCGGCGCGGATGGCGATTGCGGTGCTGGCCGGCGGTCCGATGCTGGTGATCTTCCCGTTTTTCCAGCGGTTTTTTGTCAAAGGGCTTACGGTTGGCTCCCTAAAGGGTTAACATACAATCATGTACAAAGTACAGGAGGTCACACACATGAAAAAAAGGCTGTTTGGAGTTCTGGCGCTCGTATTGCTGGCAGCATCGGTGCTTAGCGCCTGCGGCGGTAACGGCAACAATGGAAACAACGGGAACAGTGCAGGGGGCACTGCCACGGAAGGCGCACAGACAGCGGCTCCGGCTACGGATTCGGGTACAGAGGAGCTGAAGCCGGTCGAGCTGACCTGGTATTATCCGCTGTCACAGCTGCAGGCCGACCAGGCCAAGGTGCAGGAGGAAGTCAACAAGATTGTGAAGGGAAAAATCAATGCCACAGTCAAGCTGATGCCGGTCGCTGTCGGGGACTATGTGCAGAAGATGAACACGGTGCTGGCTGCAGGCGAGAAGTTCGACATTCTCTGGACCGGGTACATGCTGAAGCCGGAGGAGCTGGTCCGCAAAGGCGCCATTCAGCCGATGGATGATCTGCTGGAGCAATATGCCCCTGAGCTGAAGGCCGATGTGCCGCAGGTGATGTGGGATGGTCTCTCGGTAGACGGGGAGATTTACGGTATTCCGAATCAGCAGATTAACGGATCGCGTTACGGGTTCATTATCCAGAAGCGTTTTGCCGACAAGTACAATCTTGATACCGCTTCCATCAAAAAGCTCGCCGATATCGAGCCGTTCCTGGCCCAGATCAAGCAGAACGAGCCGGACATTATTCCATTCGGCGTATTCGGCACCTCCTTTATTAATCCGCAGTCGCATGATGATCAGTACTGGGTAGTTCCGGGTCTGGATGACCATTTCTATATCAAAACCGATGATCCAAGCTATACGCTGCACCGTTACCCGGAAGAGGAGCTCGACAATTTCCGGCTGGCCAGCAAATGGTATAAGGAAGGCTATATCTACAAAGATGCTGCTACGGAAAAAATGAACGATTATCTCACTAAAGGCCAGATTGCTGTTGATTTCAACGTTACGCTCAAGCCGGGTGTTGAAGCGGAGGTGAAAGCCAAAAACGGCGGCAACGAGGTCATTACAGTTCCCCTCAGTGACTGGTTCTCCAACGGGTATTCGGCAACCACAAACCAGTCGATCAGCCGCACGGCTGCGAACCCTGAGCGGGCCATGATGCTGCTGAATCTGGTGAATACCGACAAGGACCTGTACAATCTGCTCTGCAATGGCGTAGCCGGAGTCCACTATGAGAAGACAACAGGCGATTACATCAAGGCACTGCCGGATTCGCGTTATATGCCGAATATGGACTGGGTTTTTGGTAGCGTCTTCAATTCCTACCTGAAGGAAGGGCAGCCGGAGAATGTCTGGGAAGAGACCAAGAAGATCAATTCCGATTCCGAGGTTAATCCTGTCGGCGCCTTCAAGTTCAATTCCGAGCCGGTCAATACGGAGATCGCTAACCTGAACGCCGTATGGGGCGAATATAAGCGCGGGCTGGTTACAGGCACACTGGATTTCGAAGAAACCTGGCCTGTGCTGTACGGCAAGCTGAAGGAAGCCGGCGAAGAGAAGTACGTGGCGGAAGTAACGAAGCAATTCGAGCAGTTCCTGAAGGACAAAGGCTTGAAGAAGTAAGACTAGAGAGATTGAACTTAAAGCGAAATTAAGGGGAAAAGTGGCGGAGGGGAATTTTGGAACTGTAGGAGCGATAGCGACCGCCTGAAAGCTTTTCGCAGAAAAGCTCGCTACGGAAGCATAAGCTGTCTGCGGATTTCAACTGTTAAAACGTATAAATCAAGAAATCTGCAGAAGGGCAGCGGCCGGAAGTCCAAACATTCTCTGGAGTCACGGCTAATCCCAAATCGAAATTTATAAGTTCAATCTATATACACTGCAATACCGGAGAAACCTGCTGCTCAATGACGGCTTTGCCCATTCAAGTATACTGGCAAGGCCGTCTTATTTTAATCCGAAAGGAAGAGGAGCTTTGGTGAAAAAAAGGTTGCTTGCAGCACTTATGGCTGGTCTGCTGTTCATGACGATTACCGTTCCGGCCGTAACGTCTTCTGTGTCGGCGGAAGGCACAAACCCTGGAATGACATTGTATGTAGCTACAAATGGAAGCGATTCCAATGGTGGGACGCTGAATGCCCCGTTTCTGACGCTGGAAAAAGCGCGTGACGCCATCCGTACGCTGAAAGCGGAGGACGGGCTGCCGGAGGGCGGGGTTACGGTCATGCTGCGCGAAGGGCGTTATGAACGGACCACAAGCTTCGAGCTGCGCCAGCAGGATTCAGGTGAAGCAGACAAGCCCATCATTTATACGGCTTATCCGGGAGAGTCCGTAACGTTATCCGGCTCCAGGCATCTGGCCAAGTCTGCGTTCGTGCCGGTTACGGATTCCTCTATACTCAGCCGTATTATCAGCCCGGAGGCGAGAACTAAGGTGCTGGCTGCCGATCTGGCAGCGCTGGGGATTACCGATTACGGCCAGCTCAGCCGCCACGGCTATTATCTGGCGAATGATCTGAGCGAGGTACCGCCGATGGAGCTGTATGTGGCCGGGGAAGGGATGACGCTGGCCCGCTGGCCGAACGAATCCACTGTCCAGATGGATGAAATTATTGATCCGGGTCCGACGCGGCGCGATCCGAACGGGGAGGTTCACACGCGCGGTGGCACCTTTACCTACACGTATGACCGGCCCCAGTACTGGACACAGGCGGAGGATATCTGGCTGGACGGGATTTTTGGCTACAGCTGGGAATGGTCGTACAACAAAATTGCCTCTATCGACACAGCCGCCAAAACGATTACCCTCCGTTACGGGGAGATGAGCGGGCTGTTCAAGAACTGGTATCCGGATTTCCATTTTGCGCAAAATCTGCTTGAAGAGATTGACATGCCCGGCGAGTATTACATCGACCGCACTGCGGGCAAGCTCTATTTCCTGCCCAATGCCGGCTTTGCGGCTTCAGCAGACCCGGATATTGAAGTCACCATGCTCAAGACACCGATGATCAACGCGCTCAACGCCTCTTATATCGACTTCTCGGAGCTGGTGCTGGAGAACGGCCGCGATTCGGCTGCGGTATTCATGGGCGGCAGCCATATGCGTATCCTGAACAGCGAGATCCGCAATTTCACCAACAGCGGCGTGCTGATCAATACGCAGAGCCGTTTCTACTATAACAACTTTGAAGGCGCACCCGGAACGGATCACGACATTATCAGCACCCATATCCACCATATCGGCGGCACGGCCGTTACGCTGACAGGCGGCAACAAAACAACACTGCAGCCGGGAAACAACGCCGTGGAGAACTCGCATATCCATGATTTTGCTTATTACCACAAAGCCTATAATCCGGGGGTTCTGCTGTCCGGTGTCGGCAACCGCATGTCGCATAACGAGCTGCATGACGCGCCCCATCCTGGCGTGCTGATCTTCGGCAATGACCATACCGTGGACTACAACGAGATTTATGATGTATGCACCACCTTCTCCGACCTCGGTGCGATCTACATGAATGCGGGCGAACAGCCCCATGAGCGGGGCACCGTCATTAAGCGGAACTACTTCCATAACATCGGGGAGAGCAAGGCGGGGGTAGAGGGCGTCTATCCCGACAACTTCACGATGGGGCTGACGATTGACGAGAATATTTTCTACAAAATGGGCAATTCGGCTATTAAAAATAATGGCGGCGCGCATATCCAGACCCGGAACAATATTTTTATCGACAGCAAAATTCCGTACGATTATGCCGACCTGTACCTCGGCGACGAGCCGGATGACCAGGTGCCGTTAAATTACATGCCGAAGTGGCAGGCGCTGTTCGCAGCGAACAACAATTTTACGGGTACGCCGTACATGGCGAAGTATCCCGAGCTGGCGGACTTTTTCACGGAAAACCGTTATTATCCTGAAACCAACACGTTCCAGAGGAATGTCATTTACAATCCGGTGGTAACGCGCAGTGTAACAACCAATGTGTACGGGGCATATGACAAATTCGGCCTCGTGCAATATGCAGATAACTGGGTGACCACAGCAGACCCGGGCTTCACCGATCTGGCCGGCGGGGATCTGTCCCTGCGTCCGGATGCAGAGGTGTTTAATGCCATTCCCGGTTTCCCGGACATTCCGTTTGCCGACATCGGCATCAATGGCACAGCCGGGACAACCGCAGGACCGGACAGCTATCCGGTACAGGAGGTAGTGGTTTATGACCAGGCCATTACCGTAGACCGCTGGAAAACAGTCAAGCTGCGCACGGCAGTCCTGCCGTGGAATGCGGATCATCCTGCGCTGACCTTTACCTCTGCTGATCCGGGGATCGCAACTGTAGATGGAGCTGGTGTTGTTACCGGCGCTGCAGTCGGCAGCACGGTGATTACGGTGGCTTCAGCGGAGAATCCGCTGCTTACAGCCCAGGTTAGCGTGACTGTGGAGGCGGGCGACGGCGTAATGGATTACACCGATTTCGAGTCGGGGGCGAATGGCTGGAGCCAGGACGCCTACCGCAGCATCGAGAAAATCGGCGCAAACCGCTGGTACAAGGTGCTGAACGGGGCTTCTTCACTCAGCTCCAAAAGCTTCTCCGAATATGAGCTGAGCTTCCGGCTGAAAACGCCGGCGGTGCTGGGCGACAATGTGACCCTGTATGTGTTTGACCGGCAGGCCGGCAGCGGCTCCAGCCGGATCGGTTATAAGACAAGGGCTGACGGCAGCTCGGCTTGGCTGCTCTACAACTCAGCCTGGACGGTGCTGAAGGAAGTGAAGCTGCCGGGGCATGACCTGCTGCCGAATACGGAATATAACGTCAAAATGCTAGTAAAAGGCGGAGACATCAGCCTCTACCTGGATGGGGAATTCCGCCTGAAGGGCAATGACCCCGGACATAATGCGGCGGGGAAGGTCGGCTTCTATGTCAATAATGTCAGCCACATGCTATTCGATGACATTCAGTTCAAGGCCCCGACCACGGAGCTGGCCGGAATCATTCCGGCAGAGAGGGAGGTACGGCTTGCCGCCGGGGAACAGCAGCAGCTGCATTTGTCCTTTGATCCTTCGGATACGCCTGACACTGAAGTTACCTGGCAGTCGGCCAACCCGGCTGTAGCTGCCGTGGATCAGACTGGAGTCGTCAGTGCTGTATACGAAGGAAGTACAGTAATTACAGCTGTATCGGCCGTAAATCCGCTGATTAAGGCTGACATTGCCGTAACTGTCTCCAATATCATGCATGAGACTACCTTTGAGAACGGCGGCAATGGCTGGCCGGTTGACCCCAACCGCAGCATCTCAGCCGACCCGGACGGGAACCGGCGCTACAAGCTGCTGAACGGGGCTACTGCGCTGCTTGAGCGCAGCTTTACGTCCTACCAGCTGGGGTTCACGCTGAAGACACCGTCCGTGATGCCGGATAACGGGATTCTGTATCTCTTTGACCGTCAGGACAGCTCCGGCTCAACCCGGATCGGCTACCGTACCCGGGCTGACGGCACCTCGGCCTGGATCCTGTACAATACAGCCTGGCTGAAGCTGACCGAGTCCGTCCTGCCGGGTCATGACCTGCAGCCGGATACGGAATATACGGTGAAGCTGACGGCCAAGGACGGCGATATCAGCGTATATGTAGACGGCGCGCTAAGACTGACCGGCAGCGATCCGGGCCACCGGCCTTCGGGCAAGGTCGGCTTCTACACCAGCGGCTTCGAGTATATGCTGTTTGACGACATTGTGTTCTCGGTTATGCCTTGAGTAGTTGAGGCTGGTGAGCCCTCCCTGCGGGGAGGGCTTTTGGTTTCTGGAGAGCAGGAGGAGCTGGGAGAGAAGGGCAGACCCGGGAGAAGGAGCAGAATCGAGAAGGAGCGGGCAGACCCGGGAAGAGTGACCGAATCAACGGTAGAAATCCCGTTGAAATGGACTGCCGAGGCTAGAGCGGGCGGAATTAACGGTAGAAATCCCGTTGAAATGGGCTGCCGAGGCTGGAGTGGGCGGAATTAACGGTAGAAATCCCGTTGAAATGGGCTGCCGAGGCTGGAGTGGGCGGAATCAACGGTAGAAATCCCGTTGAAATGGGCTGCCGAGGCTGGAGTGGGCGGAATCAACGGTAGAAATCCCGTTGAAATGGGCTATTCGGGCTGGAGTGGTTGGAATCAACGGCAGAAATCCCGTTGAAATGGGCTGCCGAGGCTGGAGTGGGCGGAATCAACGGTAGAAATCCCGTTGAAAAGGGCTATTCGGGCTAGAGCGGGCTGAATCAACGGTAGAAATCCCGTTGAATTAGGCTGCCGAGGCTAGAGCGGGCCGAATCAACGGTAGAAATCCCGTTGAAATGGGCTATTCGGGCTGGAGTGGGCGGAATCAACGGTAGAAATCCCGTTGAAATGGGCTGCCGAGGCTGGAGCGGGCCGAATTAACGGTAGAAATCCCGTTGAAATGGGCTATTCGGGCTAGAGCGGGCTGAATCAACGGTAGAAATCCCGTTGAAATGGGCTGCCGAGGCTGGAGCGGGCCGAATTAACGGTAGAAATCCCGTTGAAATGGGCTATTCGGGCTAGAGCGGGCGGAATTAACGGTAGAAATCCCGTTGAATTAGGCTGCCGAGGCTGAATGTGGGCCGAAACAACGGCAAGAATATTGTACATTTTGACATATCGGATACCTCTGACAATTTGCAGGATTTACGAACATATCAAGGTACATAAATTTGAAGAAAGTGCGATTAACAACGAGCGGCCAGGCGCTGAATTGTCCCGGTAAAACTTCAGTAGTGGATGTCGTTATCATGCTAAACAAGGGCAGTATCGTCAAGGCGATGCAGGGTTGTATGCGGTAACATGAAAGAGAACACAACGTTTAGGAGGTGCAGCATGAAGCGCTGTTTGTATAGGGCCGAATGGCTCGGGGAAGAGAAGGAGGCTGCTGCTTTTTTCGGGAGCGGTGAGCTCATTGCTTCATTTAAAGAAGCGATGGTACGTCTGCGCGTAGATCATTTGAGCCTGTTTGCCGCCGGTAAACAGCTGTTTCTGTATTATGAATGCCTGGCAGAGCCGGTTACACCGGAGCAGCTGCTGCCGGATGCCTCACAGCGGCTCGAAGTCTGGCCGGGAGGGGAGCCGGGACGGCGCTGGGCATCGTTGACCGATATTTTTCATTATCAGCAGCCTATCTCAGCGGAGCATTGGCAGCGGCGGAACGCTGCTGGCAGGCCCTATGGCCGCCTGGCTATGCTAAAGCCGGAAGCGGCGGCGAGCTATATTTACTACCATTATCAATATCAGGAGGAGCGGCCGGGGGACGGGGATAAGTACGGGATTATCGGGCTGCATGAGAATGTGCTGTTTTTTTATGCCGAGCAGCCCGACACCCGGGAGGCTGCGCCATATGAAGGAAAGCTGAAAACCTCGCTGCGTCCCGATAACTGGGCGGAAGTGATGGAGCCGCATTTTATGAAATGGGAGGGTGCCCCGGCGGGGCAGGAGCTGTGGAAGAACATGGAGCTGCTGCTTGAGCTGCGCGCTCTGAGCGGAAAGCAGGGGGTGCGGCATGTGTAATTTATTTTGCCTGAACGGGGAGTGGGATTTCATGCCCCTGTACGATCAGCAGCAATGCCGCAGCCTGCCGGAAACCATCGTGTACGAAGAATGTAAGGTGCTGGTACCCTCCAGCTGGAGGCGGACCTATCCGCAGCCGGACGGCAAAACCTTCGGGAAAATCCCGGAATATGATTATGCACCGTTTGACCTGTACGGTTACCCGGAGGAGTGGGATGCCGCGGAGGCAGGAGTGCTGCACCGCTGCTTCCGGGTTCCGGAGAGTATGGCGGGCCAGCGGATCGTGCTGCGGCTGGACGGTATTATGCAGAAAGCGGTCATCTATATAGACGGCCAGGAAGCCGGCCTATGGGAAGACGGCTATCTGCCGCTCAGGCTCGACATCACTTCGATGGTGGAGCAAGGGCGGGAGCATCAGCTGCATGTGGTGTGCAGCAGCTTTGATACGGTCCTCCTGCCGAATGGAACGTCCAAGATCACAGGACTGATGGGCTCCTGGTACGGCAGAATCAGCAGGGGCATTTGGCAGGACGTGTATCTGGAAGGCTATCCTGTGCTTGCGCTGGAGGATGTAACAATCCGCACTTCTGTCAGGGAAGGACGGTTAGAGGTTCAGGCGCTGGCAGCCGGGACAGAAGCGGCCATCGCTGGCCGGGGTCCGTTAAGGGTAAGGCTGAGCATCTGGGAGAAGGGTGTGCTGCGGCGGGGTGAAGATGGAGCGGATGGGCCGGATGTACGGGGAATAGATGAGGATACTGGGGAGCCGGAAGGGCTTAAAGAGCTGGAAAAATCGGAAGAGCTAAAAGAGTTGGAAGAAGAGTTGAGAAAGACGGAAGAACAAGAAGAGCAGGAAGAGCAGGAAGAGCTGAAAGAACAGAGGGTGCTTAGAATAATCGGGGGAGTACCGGGAGTTGCTGCGGTTCCTGATGGAACCGGTGCGATAGGGCTGTCTGATCCGGGAGAACCAGGCGGTGCAGCCCCTATATCTTCCGGACCGGTCCTGTCAGCAGAAGGTATTGCTGAGCCGGTAGCTGCCGCATCTGCCGAGAAGCTTAGGCTATGCGAGAATGCCCCGGATGGAGCGGTATACTGCGCCTCCTTCCACTTGGATTGGGACAGTGCCAGACTGTGGAGTCCGGATCAGCCGTTTCTCTACACTGCGGTGCTGGAGCTTCTGGAGGGCGATATGGTTATTGACCGTCATACTGAAGATTTTGGTTTTCGCGAATTCTGGAGCGAAGGGCCGCAGTTTATGCTGAACGGCATTCCGGTCAATCTGCGTGGTGACTCCTGGCATTTTCAGGGCGGGCTGCAGATGACAGAGGCTTATATCCGCAACTGGTACCGGATCTGCCGGAGCGTTGGCATCAACAGCATCCGGCTGCATGCCGAGCCTTATCCGGCTGATTATCTGCGGATTGCCGATGAGGAAGGCATGCTGATTGTTGACGAGACAGCGATTTACGGTTCGGGCAAATCGATGCTGGCTGACCATCCGGCATATGTGGAGAACTGCCGGAAGCATGTGCGGCGGCTGGTGCAGCGCGACAAAAACCATCCGTCCGTTATCCTCTGGAGCCTGCAGAATGAAATGCGCTGGGTAGACGGGCGGGACGGCTTCAAGCTGCACATGCCCGGTCTGATGGAGGAGATCCGCAGGCTTGATCCTACCCGGCTGATCATCGCCGATGGAGACAACCGGCTGCTGTCCAAGGAGCATACGGAGGTGGAGAGCCGTCACTATAATATCGACGGAACCATCAGCCAGTGGGACCGGACGGCTCCGCTGACCTTCGGGGAGCACGGCGGCTGGTGGTATATCAGCCCGCAGAACAGCAGCATGTACACCGGCCTTGAAGTCTACCGGGGAACGGATGAGAGCACTGCGGGGCTGGCCCAGAAGGAGCGGCTGTTTGTGGAGTATGCCAGACGGCAAGGGGTGTCAGGCATCTCCACCTTTAATTTCGCCCATTATTTCATGCGGGCGATGCCAGAACGGGAACTGGTACTGCCGCTTGCCGATCCGGCCATACCAGGAGTGAAGCCTAAGCGCATTCCTGCATACTCACTGACCATTAACAACGGCATGCTGCCTGAGGATTATCCGCTGTATCTTCCCAACCCGGCCTTTGCCATTATGGCTGAAGCTTTCAAGCCCGTAACGATTATGGCAGCTGAATACAACAGCTGGTTTTATGATGATAAGCCGGTTGTCCGCAGTTTTGATGTCTATAACGATACGTATTCAGGTCAGGATGTCCGGGTTGAGGCCGTAATCCGCCAGGGCGGCAAGAAAATCCATGAGCAGACCTTCCAGTTCGTTCAGCGGCCTGCTGAACATAAGGTTATCGGGCTGGAGTGGACGCCTCTGCCGGCTGTTGACGGGGAGCAGGCAGAGCTGACTGCTCTGCTATTCCATGGCGGACAGCAAGTACATGAGCTGCGTCTTGAATATACAATAGTGTCCGCAAGCCTGCTGAAGCAGCCGGTGAACCTGCGGCGGCAGGCTGCTTATTACGGAGCGGACCGTGATTTATCCTATATCAGCAGGCTTGTTCCACGCTGTAAGCGGGTGGACTCCGCTGAGGTGGCCGGCCTTGCATCCGGTTCGCTGCTGGTTATCGGCAGCTATGCGGAGGATGCGGACGGCACGCTTGAGGCCGGGCTGCAGGCCTTCGCCGCGCGGGGCGGCCGGGTGCTGCTGCTGGAGCAGAGCAGCTTGTCGCCCGGCAGGCTGCCGCTCTCGCGGCGGCCGTTCCTCCGCGCCCATGCCGGCAGCTATCGGCATCCGGTGCTGGAGGGCTTCGACGACAGCAGCCTTATGTTCTGGCATGCGGAGCTGCGTGAAGAAGGGCCGCTGCCGATCATCCGCGCGGCCTTCGAGAAGCCGGTGACGGGCGATTTCACCCTGCTGCTGGAATGCAGCTCGGGCGATTTCGGCGACGGCGGCGATCTGTGGACGCCGCTCCTGGAATACCGCAGCGGAGCGGGCCTGCTCCTGGCCAATCAGCTGGAGCTGATGGCCAATCTGGAGCAGATCCCGCAGGCCTGCCTGCTGCTGCGGAACCTGCTGGCCTACGCCGGGGGCCCCGCCGGCGCAGGCCAGCCCCTCCCCGGGGCGCCGCTGGCGCGCCCCGAGGGGTCCGCCGCCGCGCTGGTCCGCGCCGGCGGGGAAGCCGGAGCCCTCCTGGCGGGGCTGCGGCTGCGGTATACGGCGCTGGAGGCCCCAGCGCCGGCATTGCCTGGCGCGCCTGGCACAGCGGCGCGCCAGAACCTGCAGGACTTCGGCCTAATTATAGCCGAAGCCTGCATGCTTGAAGCGCCGGGCACAGCCGCGGCGCTCCGGCACTACGCCGAGGCCGGCGGGCAGCTGGTGCTGCTGCCGGCCGAGCCAGGGCAGCAGGCGGCGCTCGGCAGCCTGCTGGACCGGCCCGTGCGCGTACAGCCGCGCGAGGCGTACCACCTGGCGGCGGAATATGATTACGCCGCCGTGCAGGGGTTCAGCCCTGTCGACCTGTTCGGCTTCGACAAGGTGTTTCTATCGCCGCGCGAGGTCAGGAACCATGTGCTGGCTGCGCATAGTCTGGACATTGCCGGTGCGGACGCATTATGCACAAGCGTTGAGGGAACAGCCTGGAAGGACTACTTTGTGCATGGCTACACGGCTGAATACAGCCGGCTCGCGCTGGTGGAGCTGAACCGCAGAAGGGCCCGTCCTGCAGGAACGTTTATGGCTGAAGTCAAGCTTGGCGAAGGTTCAGTCATCTGCTCACAGCTGCTATCTGATCCCGGCAATGACAAGGCGGTCCGCCTGTATACCCGGCTGCTGGCCAATCTGGGCGCGTCCTTTGATGACGGCCTGCTGGACAGCGTGAAGGGAGACGGGGAATGGGCTGTGGAAACGATGATGGCCCTGCCATGCCTGCCCCACATTCATTATGAAGAGATGAAGGCGTACTATATCGACCCGGAATTCTCATTAAATAACCTGGGCGAGGGCCTGTACGGCTGGATGCAGAAAAAAGAGCGCCGCCCCGGTGACGGTACCCTGCGCATAGCAAATGCAGGGAATAACCGCTGGTTTCTGAGCTGTTTTGTGGATGTCCCAGAAAAGGCAGGGGAAGCCGCTCGCCAATACCCGGGCCGGCTGCGGATCAACACGGACGTACCCTATGAAATTTACCTGAACGGTGAGCTTGCAGCTGAGCCCGAACGGGAGCTTACGCTGCAGACCGGGCTCAACCGGCTGATCGCCATCCTGCAGGGAACAGGCGGAGACCTGGCGTTTGGCCTGACCTTTTTAAATCTGGACGGCACCTATATGAAGGGTCTTGAATACCGTCTGACCCTGGATGAGGTCGAACCGAAATAATCCCATAACATCACAAAGGAGCTGAAGCCCGGTGAATGCGGAGCTTACCAGAAATAACGACCCGAAAGCATACTATACCTTCAGGGACGATGAAAAAGAGATCGAATTCAAGCGGCATGACATGCCGACGCCGTGGATGAACTATCTGTCGAACGGAACCTTCCATACGATGCTGTCACATGCCGGCGGCGGCGTGGCTTTTTATAAGTCGCCCCAGATCTGGCGGATTACACGCTACCGTTTCTTCCATCTGCCGATGGACCGTTCCGGCCCGTATATTTATGTGCAGGATGCCATGACAGGCAGCTACTGGTGCCCAACAAGCGAGCCTGCCCTGGATAAGCCCGAGGAATGGAAAAGCGCCCACGGAATGGGCTACACCCGCTTTGAGGCAAAGCGCGGCGGTATCGCGGCCCGGACGGTGTATTTTGTCGGACCGCATGAGAATTCGCTGATCTGGAATCTGACCTTGACCAATGAAGGGACCGAAGCGAGAGAGCTGAAGGTCTACGCCTACGCCGAATTCGGGATGATGGAATTTATGCGTGAGCTGCAGTGGCAGTGCTACAACAAGCATCAGGTGTCCGTGCAGTATCATGAGGCTGAGGCGCTGGTCTACCGGTACGGGGTAGAGAACCAGCCGAAGCCTGAGGAGACGCCGCTTGTCTATCTGGCTGCGGATACGCCGCTTGCCGGCTATGACGGTGACCGCGAGGAGTTCATCGGCAGCTACCGCAGTGAAACCAATCCGGCGGCAATCGAAAATGGAGGCTGTACAGGATCAACGCTGCTGGGCGGCGACCCGTGCGGCGTGCTGCAGTTCAGTGTTACGCTTCAGCCGGGAGAGTGCCGGACGATTAATGTGTTTCTCGGTACGGCAGCAGATGAGGCGGAGGTATCGCGGGTAATATTCCATTCCAGGGAAAAGGGCTTTGTAGAAGCCTCCTTCCAGGCGCTAAAAGAGAACTGGTCAGACTACTTAGGCGCCTGGGAGAGCAGGCTGCCGGATCAGGATGCCGAACGGATGATCAACATCTGGAATCCGTATCAGGCGCACCGTAACTTTTTATTTTCACGCAATATTTCCTTTTACGCCACCGGAACGTTCCGCGGGGTAGGCTACCGGGATACGGCTCAGGATATACTCTCGGTGGTGCCCTTTGATACGGAGCTTGCTTTTGACAAGCTGAAGCTGCTGCTCGGCCAGCAGTACAGGGACGGGCATGTGAACCATTACTTCTTCCCGAACGAGGGCTGGGAGCCGGTAACTAGCATTCACTCGGATGATCATCTATGGACGGCGCTTTCGGCCTGGGACCTGCTGGCGGAGACAGGGGATGCTGCATTCCTGCAGGCAAATGTGCCTTATTATGACGGCGGTGAGGGTACGGTGTATGAGCATTTGCGGGCAGCCATCGATTTTACGGCCTCACAGCTGGGCTCCCGCGGCTTTCCGCTGATGCTGCGCTCGGACTGGAATGACCAGCTGTTCCGGGTCTGCCGCGAGGGTCGGGGTGAGAGCATCTGGACGTCGATGCAGTTCGGAACCGTGCTGCTGCGGATGACTGATCTTGCTGCGGCAGCCGGGCATGCGGAAGATGCCGCCCGGTATGAGGAGATGTATGAGCGCCAGCGTGAGCTGGTCAACAGCATCGGCTGGGACGGCCGCTGGTTCCGCCGGGCGATCATGGATGACGGCCGGTTCCTCGGCAGCGATGAACATGACGAGGCCAAAATCTGGCTCAACGCCCAGACCTGGGCCACCATCTCCGGTATGGCAGACGCGGATAAGGGGCTGCAGGCGATGGACAGTGTGCGTGATATGCTGGACACCGAGCTCGGCATCAAAAAAATCCACCCGTCCATCACCACCTTCCCTGATCCTGCCGACCCTCTGACCAATTACAACAAGGGAACAGGAGAGAACGGAGCGGTTTTCTGCCACGCTAACACCTGGGCGATTATCGCGGAATGCCTGCTGGGCCGCGGGGATCTGGCTTATAAATATTACCGTCAGCTGCTGCCGAATGTTGCCATGGACAAAGCGGGCTTGTGGCGCTATAAAGCCGAGCCTTACGTCTATGCTTCCAACCTGTTCGGACCGGAGTCCGACAAGTTCGGATTGGCTAATGTATCGTGGCTGACCGGTACTGCTGCCTGGATGTACTTGGCCGTTACCCAGTATATTCTCGGGGTAAAGCCGGTTTTGAATGGTCTGTCCATCGACCCGTGCATTCCGGCGGACTGGGAAGGGTTTACGGTCAAGCGGCGTTTCCGGGGCTGCGTTTATGATATTACTGTTACCAATGCTAATAAGGTCTGCAAAGGTGTTAAAAGCATTACCGTTGACGGCGAGCCCATAGAAGGTAACATTCTTCCCGCATATACCGGACGCTCATCCGTCAAGGTCGAAGTCGTTCTGTAGAAAAAATAGGCTTCTCATTAGGCGGACTATATTCGGTGTTAAACATACCCGACTGCGCCAGCGTTCATTAAATACCTTTTACTCTACTTCCTTCAGGAGTAATAGGCACATCCACCGTCCTTAAGCAAAATGGCTGTTCAACCCTTCCATTTGCCTAAGGGCGGTTCTTTGCGGTTGCTGCTTGCTCAACATTTACGCCTGGTTCCAGCCCAAAATAATAGAGCAAGCGCACTTACACCGGCTCCAAGCCAGCATACTCCTTTCCACCCGGCAAATACGTACATACTTGTTGCGGCAATAGAGCCGGCGGAGCTGCCGATTGAATAGAAGATCATATAAGCGGCGGTGAGACGGCTGCGGGCCTCGGGACGCACATTCAAAATCATACTTTGATTCGTAACATGCACCGCCTGAACGGCCAGGTCCAGAAGGAGGATTCCGATAACAAGTGCGGCCAGGGAGCGCTCCGTATAGCTGATAGGCAGCCAGGAAAAGAGGAGCAGCACGAGCGCAATTCCGGTTGTAATCTGTCCATATCCGCGGTCGGCCAGCCGTCCGGCACGGGTTGCCCCTAACGCTCCGGCAACTCCGGCTAAGCCGAACGCTCCGATGGCAGAGTGAGAAAGTGACAGCGGAGGCTGGCTGAGCGGCAATACAAGCGAAGTCCACAAGATGCTGAATGCAGCAAAAATGAACATGCAGAGCAAGGAGCGGATACGCAAAATACGCTCTTCCTTATACATGCCCAGTACGGAACGCAGCAGCTGGAAATAGTTAAGTGAGGCTTTTCGTTCCTCCTGAGGCATGATCCGCAGCAGCGTTAATGCAATTGAAAGAATACAGACTGCGGACAGAAGATAGACCGCGCGCCAGCCTGCTGCGTCCGTCAGCACTCCTGCAGCGGTTCTCGCCAGCAAAATACCAATGACAACCCCGCCAGTTACAATTCCAACCGTACGCCCCCTTTCGGAGGGTGCGGCTAATGTTGCGGCATAAGCAACTAAGGTTTGTGTAACTACCGCCAATAACCCCACAATGGCCAGGCCCGAAAAAAATACGCTGACGTTCGGCGCGAAGGAGATCGCGGTTAAAGCCAGCACGGATAAAAGCATCTGACCGGGAATCAGCAGCCGCTTGTTAAGAATATCGCCAAGGGGCACCAGCAAAAAAAGGCCAACCGCATAACAAACCTGTGTAACCGTGATAACAATACCAACGGATGAAGGGGCTATAGCGAACTCCTCCGCGATGACATCCAGCAGCGGCTGGGCGTAATACACATTTGCAACAGACAGCCCGCAGGCTATGGCGATTAATAAAGTTACACTACGCGGCATTAAATCCGGCTGGCCGGCAATTTCACCAGGTTTACCCGCTCCCCTTCCAGTCCCCGTTTCTGTCTTTCCGTTAGTTTGCAGCTTACCCAATTGTATTCACACACCTCTCATTCTAATATGTACTTTACAGTATAATATACTAAACAGTACAAAAAGCATGGAATAAAAATAACCCCTTTGATAAATATAGTCAAGGCAATTCTCAAGAGGAATTTGACAATCAGAGGGCGTGATTATAGAATTTTTAATATACCAAGCAGTATGATATGGAGGGTGAACAATGGTCCGGCTCAGGGAGTTTGACGAGGAGAAGGTGCTTCAAGCGGCGATGCGTGTTTTTTGGGAGAAGGGCTATGAGGCGGCTTCAATTAACGATTTAACCTCGGCCATGGCGATTCAGCGGCCCAGTCTTTATTTAGCTTTTGGCGATAAAAAACAGCTGTTCGAAACCACTCTGCGCAAGTACACTCAATGGCACGCGGCGGGTATACGGAAGAAGCTTGAAAGTAACAGCTCCGTCCGGGAAGCCATTCGTGCTTACTTCAAAGGTCTAGTTGACGAGGCGTACGAGGGGGAGGGGAGCATGGGGTGCTTTTGCATCAATACAATGGTCGAGCTGTCGCCTCATGATGAGAAATTCGAAATTATTACGCGGGAGCACCAGATGTACCTTGCCGTCCTGTTTCAGGAAACGATCGAGCGCGGAATCCGGTCAGGCGAGCTTAATCAAGAGACGGGCGCCAAGGCTCTGGCTCAAAGTCTCGTTATATCGTTAATCGGTATCACGGTATTGCTGAAGTCCCGGCCCGACCGTTCTTTTGTCGATAATGCGGTTGAGGTATCGTTATCCCATTTGTAATGATCAATAAACCAGTAATAGAAGGGAGGAGGAATACATAAATGAATCAAACTCAAACATGGGAGCACAACCTAAGGACATTCCTGAATGCTATCGAGGCAATTGGCGGAGAGGCAGAGGGGTGCTCATTGAAGCCTCCGGTCCGTTTATCGGAAGTAAAAAAGGTTGAGGAGCACTTGGGTATTCCATTACCCGAATCATTAGTAAAGGTGGCTACCGGGTTTTGTGGAGGGATGGAACTGAGCTGGTCTTTACCTGATGATGAAGAGCTGGAACTGCCGCTGCCAGTAGAGCTGAAGGGGATTTTTGCCGGAGATTTCATCTGGAGCATTAAGGATATTATTGCTGCTGAGGAGGAACGGAGGGGCTGGGAGCAGCAGGTTTTTTCGGATCTGGATGATGAATATGACCGGGTATGGCATAACAAGCTGGGTTTCATGGCTGTGGGAAACGGGGACTTTGTAGCATTCGATCTTTCTGTGCCTGCCGATCCGCCGATCGTCTATTTGTCGCATGATGGCGGTAATGGACACGGATATATTTTGGGGCATAATTTCACGGATTTCATGGACAAGTGGAGTAAAATTGGCTGTGTTGGATGTGAGGACTGGCAGCTGATCCCCTTCATGGACAGCCCTGTATCCGGAATAATGCCCGATTCGGACAATGCCAAGCTATGGAGAAGCTGGCTGAAGGTAGAGCTGTGAACTCAAGCCTGTGCTAATCAGCTTCAACGTATGCTCTTTCTGTATTTCTCGGGTGAAATTCCCTTTTGCTTTTTGAACATTTGGCTAAAATACGACGGAGAATAGCCGCCCACCTCCGCTGCAATCTCCTGAACAGACATGGAAGTATTGGCGAGCAGAATACTGGCCTCCCGCACTCGCCGCTGTATCACATATTCAGACAGGGTGACTCCTGCAAAATCCTTAAACAAATGTGAAATATGGTACGGTGACAGGTGCATCGCGGCGGCCAGCGTCTCCAGGCTGAAGGGCTCTTTATAGTGTCCGTCCAGCCAGCCGGTAATTCGTTCTACATGCGAACCTCCGCGTGACTGGTTATTGAAAGCCTCGGGCAACACGCCGGACATGTTCTTTTGCAGCAGCCCGATTAACTGGAGCATCAGGAGTCCCGTATTTTCTTCTCTATCCGCAGCGGAGCTATTGCCGGCGTAATGAAGTTCCTCCAGCACAGCGGCAATCGGCGTATTTTGCATGTCATATACAACCGGCCGCTGCAGGCTCCCCCTCCACAGGCTGCGGAAAAACTTCTCCAGTAAAGGAAAAGCCGCAAGGTAACGCTCCAAAAAACCGGGATCAAAGGTCAGATTGGTCCGGATATACGAATGGCCCTCAGCCGCAGGAACAAGCACACGGTGCAGCTGATAGGGCTGAAACCAGACAAGTGTGTGATCCTGGATCGGATACGTCTGATTCTCTGCCATAATCTCACCGTGGCCGCTATAAATATACAGCATCTCGATTCCCCTGTGCGCATGAAACCAATGGGCTTCCGCATCCTCATACTTATATTTGTACATAAACAACCCGGGCTCCAGCCCCTGGGGCAGGTAATTATTCCTGTTCATGCAGCGCTCCCTCATCGACCAGTATTACTTTTAGTATAAATAGCCGTCCGGCAAAAAGAAACCGTTTCATCTCCGCGCTTAAGTAACTGTGCAGCTCCAAGTAACCAGGTAAACACTTAGAGGGGAAAATCCCATTAAGTAACCCTGTTTAGCCTGATGAGAGCTACAATAGAGGGATAAATCCCATAAAGTAGCCCAGTTCAGCCCGTGGACAGCCGCAATAGAGGGGAAAATCCCATAAAGTAGCCCAGTTCAGCCCGCTGAACGCCGCAATAGAGGGAAAAATCCCATAAAGTAGCCCGGTTCAGCCCGCTGACAGCCGCAATAGAGGGAAAAATCCCATAAAGTAGCCCAGTTCAGCCCGTGGACAGCCGCAATAGAGGGAAAAATCCCATAAAGTAGCCCAATTCAGCCCTCTGAACGCCACAATAGAGGGAAAAATCCCATAAAGTAGCCCGGTTCAGCCCGCTGACAGCCGCAATAGAGGGAAAAATCCCATAAAGTAGCCCAGTTCAGCCCGCTGATAGCCGCAATAGAGGGAAAAATCCCATAAAGTAGCCCAGTTCAGCCCGTGGACAGCCACAATAGAGGGAAAAATCCCATAAAGTAGCCCAATTCAGCTCGTGGACAGCCGCAATAGAGGGAAAAATCCCATAAAGTAGCCCAGTTCAGCCCGTGGACAGCCGCAATAGAGGGAAAAATCCCATAAAGTAGCCCAGTTCAGCCCGCTGACAGCCGCAATAGAGGGAAAAATCCCATAAAGTAGCCCAGTTCAGCCCGTTGACCGCCACAATAGAGGGAAAAATCCCATAAAATAGCCCAGTCAGCCCGCTGAACGCCGCAATAGAGGGAAAAATCCCTATGATTGCGATAGATGAGGAAGAATGGGCCAAATGAACGGAACCCCCTTTTGAATCTGGCGGATGAGGGAGCGTGCTGCTCCCATCCCCAAGACTAGTTACTCCTAACTAAGTATCGGGCCTACCTCTCAGCTAAACTCTGACTTTGTCGCCTACCGCCCCACATACTCATCCAGAATACTCACCCGCTCAGCACTCCGCCCGACGCACTCGCCCAACGCACCCGCTCAGTACTCCGCCCGACGCACTCGCCCGACGCACCCGCTCAACACTCCGCCCGACGAACTCACCAAACGCACCCGCTCAGCACTATGCCCGACGCATTCGCCCAACGCACCCGCTCAGTACTCCGCCCGACGCACTCGCCTAACGCACCCGCTCAGCACTCCGCCCGACGCACTCGCCCAACGCACCCGCTCAACACTCCGCCCGACGCACTCGCCCAACGCACCCGCTCAACACTCCGCCCGACGAACTCAACAAACGCACCCGCTCAGCACTCCGCCCGACGAACTCACCAAACGCACCCGCTCAGTACTCCGTCCGACGCACTTACCATACTCTCCCACCAAATTCAATCACCAATCCCCCCAACCAATCCCTAGCCAGGTCCCTGCATCTTACTCCTGCCTACCACTCCACCTACACCTGCCGGCCGTACCAATACCCCGGAATGCCTTGCTCCAGGCGCAGCAGTGCCTCCAGGAAGAAATAGTCGCCCCAGATCATGAAATCGTCGGGGGAGGAGTTGCCTCTGACGGAATAGGAGCCGTGGCGCAGGAAGCCCTCCTCGTCCGGCTTCCCGGCGGTGAAGTAGCTGCTGATCAGCGAGTCCATCGACTGGTTCACTGCTTCGCTTAGCAAAGACCGGTCCGGGTCGTTCTCCGGCAGGTGGTCCAGCAGCTCAAGCACACCGCACACAAAGATGGCTGAGGCCGAGCTGTCACGCGCTGTGCCTTCCTCCTGCGGGGCATCGAAATCCCAATAGGCGATATGGTCCTCAGGGAGATGCTCCAGGAAGTAGCCGGCTAGTCTCCGTGAGGTTTCAAGAAAACGCTCCTCCCGCGTATAGCGGTAAGCCAAGGCGAAGCCGTAAACACCCCAGGCCTGGCCCCGCGTCCAGGTCGAGCCGTCCTGGTAGCCCTGCGCCGTTCCGCCGCGGATGGCATTTCCATTCTCCTGGTCAAAATAAAAGGTATGGTACGAGGAGTCATCCCCCCGCACCAGGAACCGGCGGCTTTGGTCGGCTTGAAGGGTTGCACACTCAGCATACCTGCGGTCTCCGGTCTGTTCAGCTGCCCAGTAGAGCAGCGGGAGATTCATCAGGCAGTCGATAATAATCCGCCCGCCGTTGTCGGCATCGCCTTCCGGTCCCCAGGCCTGGAATACCTGCGGCGCAGAACGCCAGCGCTTCATCAGCACATCGGCGGCCTGCAGCGCCAGCAGGCGGGAGGCTTCATCGTTATCCACGATCCACCGCGCCTTGGCGGACAGGGAGTAGAGGAAGCCGATATCATGATGATCCAGCTCTTGGCCTGCTTCCATACGCTCGCGGAAGGAATCCACCGTCTGGATCGCTGCATAATAAAGCGCGGGATCCTTGCTGTATTCATAGCTCAGCCACAAAATACCGGACCAGAAGCCCTCCGTCCAGTTGGTCTGCTCAGTCAGATGATATTTGCCGCCCTCCATACTGACAATAGGAAAGCGGTTACCGAAACGCTCAATGTTAAGGCGGGTGGTGGCCAGCGTCTGTTCAATTACGGATTTCCGGTTCATGCTAGAATAACCTCCTAGTATCGCTATATTGTTCTTACCCTCATTATAAATCTGATGTGGTATCGGTTTGTTGTGTACTTGATTAGGTATATTGCGGTTTGAGCATTCCCTGACTAAAGATTGTGAAGACAATCCCTTTGTCTTATGGTAAAAATTACTTATGCTGATAGAGCTGACCTACATAATGTTATTAGCCACAAGGGGGAGCAGATGGAGAAGGTTAATCGAAGCATCTCTATAATTTTTGCAGCCATCATGTTAGCGGCGGGAGTGTACTGGGTAACGCATGCCACCAGCTGGACGGTTATGGGCACTGCAGGCGCAGTCGCCTGTTACGGATTGTTCATAATGACCGGGCTTCGTGCAATCCCGGCATTAACCGGATATATTACAGCCGGGAGGAACCCGCAGCATTCCAGACTGGAGGATACAAAGGATCTGCGGAAGAAGACATGGACCACAATTATCGTCTGGGTGCTGATTAGCCGGGGGCTGATGCTGATCGCCGCCTATGCTTTTCTAATAATAAAAAACGGGTATACCGGAAGTCTGGATGATTATTTAAATCAGGCCTGGCATGTTACGGGAATCGATGCGCCTTCCTATCTGGGCATTGCCGAGAACGGGTATGTGACGGAGGGGGATCCCCGGTTCCATATCGTGTTCCTGCCCTTTTTTCCGATCCTGATTAAGGTGGTTCACTTCTTCACCAATAATTATCTTGCTGCAGGCTATACCGTAGCCAATCTCTGTACTGTTGCATTTGCACTGGTTGCTTATGAGCTTGCGGCGCTCGACATGGACAGGAAAGACGCGCTCCGGGTGGTAAAATATATGTTTATTTTCCCTGCCGCCTTTTTCTTCCTGCTGCCGATGACCGAGTCCTTATTCCTGCTGTTATCGCTGTTGTCCATCTATCTGATCCGTCAAAAGAAATGGCTGCTCGCCTGTCTATGTGCCGCCCTGGCCGGATTTACGCGCTCACCCGGGGTGCTGCTGGCGGTCCCGATTGTTATTGAACTGTGGCGCGGCCTTGCTGAAACCTACAAATCTGCCCATAAAAAAGCCTTTAAGCGCAAGCTTGCAGCCGCCGCCGGATGCCTGGCAATTGTGCCGCTTGGCCTGCTGGCCTATCTATACATTAATTACGCTGTGTACGGGAATGCGCTGCAGTTCAGCATTTACCAGCGGGAGCACTGGTTCCAGCGGCAGTATCTGTTTTTTGATACAGTAAGGTATCAGATGGAGTATGCGGTCGGCAAGTTCAAGGAAGGGGACAGCCGCAGCTTATTCGGGCTCTGGCTGCCGAATCTGCTCGCTATTTTCACGACACTTTATGTGATGCTCAGAAGCGCTAAGAAGCTCCATCCCTCCTATACCGCTTATATGATTGTATATTTTGTATTTGTGACCGGGCCGACCTGGCTGCTGTCTGCACCGCGTTATCTGGCCGCTGCCTTTCCGCTGGCCTTTGCCGTTGTGCTGCTTACGAAGGATAAGGCTAAGGACACTGCAATAACGGTATTATGTATAGCAGGGAGCCTGCTGTATCTGGCGCTGTTCGTATGGAGGTATCCAATTTATTGATGTTGCCCCGGATTGAAGAGGTTAAGGAGAGCTGTTCTTATGTCCAAAATAATGATCGTGGAGGATGACATCAAGATTGCGGAGCTGCTGCAGATTGCCATCCGGAAGTACGGGTATGAGGCGGTGGTGGTCAAGAATTTCGAGCAGGTGCTGGAGGAATTCCGTCATGCGCAGCCGGAGCTGGTGCTGCTTGACGTGAACCTGCCGAGCTACGACGGCTATTACTGGTGCCGGCAGATCCGCCGTATCTCGACCTGCCCCATTCTGTTTATTTCAGCACGGGAGGGGGAGATGGACCAGATTATGGCGCTGGAGAACGGCGGGGATGATTATATCACCAAGCCGTTTCATTCCGGGGTTGTGCTGGCCAAAATCCGCAGCCACCTGAGGCGGGCATTCGGGGAATATGCCGGAGTACGCCAGGAAGCCGTGCTTGAGCAGGAGGGGCTTATCCTGTATCCCGAGAGGCTTGAGCTGCAGCTTGGGAAAGACATGGTCAGCCTGACGCAGAAGGAAACGGATATTCTGGAGAGCCTGATGGAGCGTTACCCGCGGGTGGCCAGCAGGGAAGCCCTGCTTGAGAAGCTGTGGGATCAGCCGCAGGCTTTTGTCGATGAGAATACGCTGAATGTCAATATCACCCGGGTCCGCAAGAAGCTGCAGGAGCTTGAAATCGAGGAAGCCGTGATGACGGTCAGGGGAACGGGCTACCGGCTGAATGTTACCTGGGGGGAGAAGGAGCTATGAAGCTGTTTATACGCGAGCATCTGCTGCTGATTGCCGTGCAGCTGGTCCAGTTCGGGGCGATCATCTCCATCTACTGGCTGGACGGATACCGCCGGCTGCCGGTTGTCTTGTACGCGGTTTTTATAGGCTTTTTCTTCCTCTCCTGTTATTTGGTCCACCAGTACGTGACCCGTCGCCGTTTTTATCTGCGTCTCAGCCGGCCGCTGGATTCACTGGATGAAGCCTATCAGCGAATAGAGGAGGCCCCCGTATCCAAAGCCCTGGAGGAGCTGCTGCATTCCCACTACCGCCATACCATGCAGCAGCTTACCACAATGAAAAAGCAGCAGGAGCAGCATCTGAGCTTCATCGACCAGTGGGTGCACCAGATGAAAACCCCGCTTTCGGTTATCGAGCTTACAGTCCAGAATATGGACGAGCCTGAGTTTGCCAGCATCCGGGAGGAGCTGGAGCGGATGCGCAGCGGCCTGCATACAGTGCTGTACATGGCCAGGCTGCGGGCGTTCGAGAAGGATTTTAACATCAGACAGGTTGTTCTTCCGCAGCTGATCCACGAGGTTCTGCACGAGCATAAACGCCAGTTTATCCGCAACCGGATCTTTCCGGTGGTGGAAGCCGCTGATCCGGGCATTTCCGTCCAGACGGACGAGAAATGGCTGTTCTTCATGCTGTCGCAGATCATTAACAATGCGATCAAATACACAGCGGCCAAAGCGTCCGGTGATAAAAAAATCAAGGTTTCCTGTTATTTGCGGAACAGCGAGGCTGTTATAGAGGTCAGGGACGAGGGGATCGGCATTCAGGCGTCCGACCTTAAGCGGGTATTTGATCCCTTTTTCACCGGGGAGAACGGGCGGGGGCTGCGCGAATCTACTGGAATGGGACTCTATCTGACCAAAGAATCTGCCGACCGTCTCGGGCATGTAATTGAACTGGAATCTGAGGCCGGGAAGGGAACGGCGGTCCGGCTTATTTTTGCTGCCCAGGCTTAGCTTACATGCATGTAAGAAAAGTGAAACCTTATTCGATAGCGGCGCTTCCGCCTGACCTGTATATTGGGTACAGAACCAGCCGGCTATAGAGAGGAGACAAGAGCTAAGATGCTGCAGGTAAAACAAGTCAATAAAATATACGAAGGAAACATCGCATACCGGGCACTGACAGATATTGATCTGACGGTGGAAGAAGGAGAATTTATAGGGATCATGGGGCCGTCCGGAAGCGGGAAAACAACACTCCTGAACCTGATCGCCACCGTCGACAGCCCGACTACCGGAGAGATTCTGATTGACGGCAGGAGCATAGGCACTATGGGAAAAAATGAGCTGGCCATCTTCCGCCGCCGTCAGCTCGGCTTCGTCTTCCAGGACTTCAATCTGCTGAACACGCTGACGGTGGAGGAGAATATGGTGCTGCCGCTGACGCTGGACGGGGCTCCGGTCCGTGAGATGAAGGAGAAGGCGCAGCGGATAGCGGACAAGCTGGGAATAGCCTCTATTATGAAAAAGCGTACTTATGAAATCTCAGGAGGCCAGTCCCAGCGCACGGCTATCGCCAGAGCCATGATTCATTCACCCAGGCTGCTGCTGGCAGACGAGCCTACCGGCAACCTGGATTCCAAAGCGGCCAAGGATGTCCTTGATTTGCTGATGACCATCAACCAGGAGCAAAAAACGACGATGCTGCTCGTTACCCATGATGCTGTAGCCGCCAGCTACTGCCATCGGGTGGTGTTCATTAAGGACGGGCGGTTTTATACCGAGATTCACCGCGGTGACAACCGCCAGAGCTTTTTCCAGAAAATCATAGATACACTTTCGCTGCTGGGGGGATACGGCAATGACGTTCCGTCAATTCGCATTCCGTAATGTCACCCGTAACAAACGGCTGTATACCGCCTATTTTCTCAGCAGCATGTTCATGGTAATGGTGTTCTTTACGTTCTCCATCTTTACCTTCCACCCCATGCTCAGTGCAGACAGGCTGAATTCGGGTACCGTGGTTGCGCTGAACGTCTCGAAATGGATTATTTATGTGTTCTCCTTTTTCTTCGTGCTGTATTCGATGAGCGCCTTTCTGCAGTCACGCAAAAAGGAATTTGGCCTGATGATCCTGCAGGGCATGACCACGGGACAGCTGCGTAAGATGATTTTTACGGAAAATATGCTGATCGGCTTCAGCGCCACTACCCTCGGCATCGGCCTCGGACTGGTGTTCGCAAAGGGGATTCTGCTGGCCGGGGAGAATGTGATCGCGCTCAACGAACGGCTGGATTTTTATTTTCCGCTGCAGGCAATTAGTCTGACACTGGCCTCCTTTCTGCTGCTGTTCGTGCTGATCTCCCTGTTCATTTCGGCGGTGCTGCGCAGCGGCAAGCTGATTACCCTCATCAAGTCAGACCGTCAGCCGAAAAAAGAGCCGAAGGCCTCGCTGCTGCTGTCCCTGCTTGTCGTAGCCCTAATCGGGATCAGCTACTTCCTGTCGCTGCGGGCGGAAGGGCTGGAGGCTATACTCCTGCTCCTGCCTGTGGTGATTATGATTACTATAGCGACCTATCTGCTGTTCACCCAGCTCAGCGTCTATATCATCCGGAGGCTGAAGAGCCGGGAGCGTTTTTTCTGGTTCAGGACCAACATGCTGCTGTTCTCTGACCTGTCTTACCGGATGAAGGATAATGCGCGCACGTTTTTTCTGGTGGCAATTATTTCAACAGTCTCCTTCTGTGCCATTGGAGCGTTGTACGGCTTCCAGTCGATGCTGTACGGTTCGCTGCCCAAGCATAATCCGTATTTGTTTACTTATCTGGCCAGGGAAAGCGACAGTATGGAGCAGGCGCATGTGCAGCTGGTCAATCAGCAGCTCAGTGAATCGGGGCTTACAGCTGAGCCGGCTGAGCTTGAGCTTAGTTATTATCCGCTTGCGGCAGGGAACGAAATGCTGCTGCTAGTGAAGCAAAGTCAATATAACCATATTGCGGAGCTGATGGAGCTTGAAACAATTGAACTGGAGGAAGGGCAGGCAGTGGCTGTTGATTTCGGGCTGTCCCGCAACGGAGAGGGTATGCTGAACCAGCCTTTACAGCTGCAGACTGGAACCGTGGTAGAAGCGGACCGGGCCATTCTTTCTCCGGTAATCAGTGTGGTCAGCCATTATTTGATTGTCCCGGACGGGCTGGCGGCAAGCCTCGGCAATCCGTCCAGCGTGGAACACTACTATACCTGGCACGGACCGGCCGGTCAGAAGGGAGCAGAGGCTGCCGGGGGGCAACTGCTGAACAAGCTGCCTTATGCCGAGGCTTATCAGTTCGAAGCGTTGGATTATCAGATGAACATGACGGTTAAAAACTTCGGGCCGATGATGTTCGTCGGTTTCTTTGTCGGCATTGTGTTCTTTGTATCGGCAGGCAGCTTTCTGTATTTCCGGCTGTACAGCGATCTGGATGAGGATAAGCACAAGTTCAAAGCGATATCGAAGCTTGGCCTCAGTGAAAAGGAGCTGGGCAGGATATTGAACCGCCAGATCAGCCTGCTGTTTTTTGCGCCTATTATTGTAGCGCTGGTGCATGGAGCTGTGGCACTTACGACCCTGTCGCATATGTTCCAGTATTCATTGCTTAAGGAATCCGCGCTTGTGCTGGGTTTGTTCTTCATTATCCAGCTGGTTTATTTCCTTATCGTGCGGCTGTTCTATACAAGACAGGTGAAATTGGCGCTTAGGCAGTAGATTGATATAAAAAGAGGCCGCATCCCGGTTAGGGAAGGGCCTCTTTGCTGTTCTTGGATATTACACCAGGTTCGGGATGTCTACCGTCGGATCGGTGTCTGCTTCATAATCGACACCTTCCGTGCGGAAGCCGAACAGGTTAAAGAAATCATCCTGGTAGCCTGGCAGATCCGCCAGATCAGGTACATTCGCGGTTTCGATTTCGCTCCAGCGCTTCATGACCTCAGTCTGAACGTCTTCGCGCATTTCCCAGTCGTCGATGCGGATCAGGTGGCTGCTGCCGGCATCGCTGTTATACAGGTGCTCGGCGAACAGGCGGTACATCTGCTGGATGCAGTTTTCATGCAGCTCTTTGTCCTTCATCACTCTGTACAGGGCAGAAATATAAAGCGGCACAACCGGAATGGCCGAGCTGGACTGGGTTACCAGCGCCTTGTTCACCGATACAAAGGCACGTCCGTTCGAAGCGCTCAGCTTCCCGTTCAGCGCGATTGCTGTTTTCTCCAGGTCATTTTTGGCCTGACCGATTGTTCCGTCCTTATAAATCGGGTGAGTAACCTCAGGTCCGATGTAGGAGTAGGCTACTGTTGTTGCACCGTCAGCAAGCGCGCCTGCTGCCTGGAGCTGGTCGATCCACATGCCCCAGTCCTCACCGCCCATAACGGCAATGGTCTGACGCACTTCATCGTCCGTTGCAGGCTCGATGGTTACGTTTGTTACTTCGCCGGAATGGAAGTTCATTGTTTTGTTGGTATAGGCATTGCCGACAGGCTTGATGACGGAAGAGAAAACCTCACCAGTAACCGGATGTGTGCGGCGCGGGGAAGCCACGCTGTACACTACGAGGTCAACATTACCGAACTCGGCCTTGATCAGGTCGATCGTCTTAGTCTTGATGCTGTCAGAGAAAGCGTCACCGACGATGCTGAACGACTTCAGGCCCTGTTCGGCAGCAGCCTTCTCCAGCGCAGCGGAGTTATACCAGCCGGCCGAAGCCGTACGTGCACCTTCAGCCGGCTTGTCGAAGAAGACGCCGATCGTATTCGCTCCCGCACCAAAGGCAGCGGTAATGCGCGAAGCCAGTCCATATCCGGTGGAGGCTCCGACAACCAGAACATTAACGGGTCCGCTCAGTTTTTTGTGTGCTTTTACATAGTCGATCTGCTGCTGTACCTGATGGGCACAGCCCTCGGGATGCGCCGTGGTGCAGATGAAGCCGCGTGTTTTGGGCTGGATAATCATATAGGAAATCCCCTTTGTTTTGAATTTTAAGTTTACAACCACTGTTATAGAGTATAGCAAATGATGGCTCAGAAAGATAAGCCCCCCGGTTATTTTCTCTCCGGTATTTCGCAAACAGCCCAGATAACGCTATGATAAATAGAAGAAAATAGAGCAGAGAAGACTGGAGGCCGTACATCATGCTGGTGATTAACGGAAGAGAAACGGCGGAAATACTGACGATGCAGGCCTGCATCGGTGTTATGGAGAAGGTGCTGGCCGCACTGTCTTCAGGAGATGCGGTCCAGAGCCTGAGGCAGGTTATGCCGCTCGCGGACGGGAATCTGTTCGGGCTGATGCCGGGTTATCTGCGGCAGGAAGCGGCGGCGGGAGCCAAGCTGATCAGTGTGTTCCCGTACAATCATGACAGAGGATTGCCCTCCCATCAGGGAGCGGTTGCACTGTTCGATGCAGAGACCGGCAGGCTGAACGCCATCGTGGATGGGCGGCAGATTACGGCGGTCCGCACAGCGGCTGTCAGTGCGGCAGCAACGAAGCTGCTGGCCCGGGAGGATGCCGGCGTGCTGGCGATCCTCGGCACCGGCGAGCAGGCGGCCAGCCACTTGGAGGCGATGCTGCTGGTACGCAGCATCCGCGAGGTCCGCGTCTGGGGGAGAACGCCGGACAAGGTGCAGCGTTTTTCCGCCGGGATGGCCGCCAGATACGGCATAAAGATAACGGCAGCGGCGACAGTTCGCGAGGCCGTACAGGCTGCGGACATTATCTGTACCGTGACGGCTTCTGGTGTGCCGGTCCTGAACGGCGAATGGGTCCCGCAGGGAGCCCATATCAACGCCGTCGGCGCCTGCCGGCCGCATGAGCGGGAGCTGGACTCGGCGCTGGTGGCGGCGTCCAGGCTCTACGTGGACCGGCTGGAATCCGCTGTCCACGAAGCAGGTGACTACCTCATTCCGCTGGCTGAGGGCGCCATAGCCGAAGGCCATATCGCCGGCGAGCTGGGCGGGCTGCTCCTGCAAAGCGTGCAGGGCAGGACAAGTCCCGAGCAGATCACCCTGTTCAAGGGTCTTGGCCTGGCGATTGAGGATTTGGCTGCGGCGCATTATATTTACAATCAGGCTGTGCTTTTGCATAAGGGTGTTGAGGTTGATATGTAACCACAATTGTAACTTGGAAAAACACAAACAGGGAAAAGTGGCGGAGGGGAATTTTGGAACTGTAGGAGCGGTAGCGACCGCCTTAAAGCTTTTCGCAGAAAAGCTCGCTACGGAAGCATAAGCAGTCTGCGGATTTCCACTGCGAACAGCGGTTAAATCAAGAAATCTGCAGAAGGGCAGCGGCCGGAAGTCCAAACATTCTCTGGAGTCACGGCCATACCTGAGTAGTAAAATTACAAGTTTAATATACTTGGGAGGTTAGACAGATGAGCTTACAGGCAGGATTATATGATTTTAAATTAACGGAGGAGCAGGAGCTCCGCGCACAGCGGCTGCATGAGCAGAATATCAACGTTGATCTGCTGTTCCAGGGGCCGTTGTCACCAAGTGCAATTCCCGCTTCGGTCTCAGAGAGAATCAGGGCGCTCAGCGAACCGTATAGGGATGAACCGATGGTCTACAGCTCCATACCGGCCAAATGGGTAACCAAGCTGGCTGCCGGCGGTGATATTCCCCAGTATAAAGAGGAGTGGTTCAAATCCGGCATTACGGCCGGCAACCGGGAGCTGCACCTGAACGATATGGACAGCCTGATTACGAGTATGGGCGAGGTGCAGCTGCAGTTTGATGCCAATGACTGGCTGATCAAGGCACTGACCGCCGGAGATATTCGCAGCGCCAAGCAGTCCGGCAAGGTAGCGGGCATTGTGACGGCACAGGAGACGGATGCCCTCGGCACCAATCTTGAGCTGCTGGAGGTGCTGCATAACTTTGGCCTGCGTATTCTGCAGCTGACCTACAATAAGCAGAATCTGATTGGCTCCGGCTGTGCAGAGCAGGCAAACGGCGGGCTGTCGAATTTCGGGGTCCGGTTCGTGCAGCGGATGAACGAGCTGGGCATCATTGTCGATACCGGACACTGCGGCAAACAGACGACCCTGGATGCCTGCAAGGTTTCAAGCACACCGGTCATTGCCTCACACACCGGAGTAGAAGCGATATATCCGCATATGCGCTGTAAAAGCGATGAGGAGATTCTCGCCATTGCCGGAACCGGCGGCGTCATCGGGATTTTTGCCATGCCATGGTTCGTTCATGAAGATCCTGACCACACGACGATCGACCATGTGCTGGATCATATGGAGTACGTGATCCGTCTGGCTGGCGTGGATCATGTGGGCATTGGCACAGACTGGCCGATGAGTGATCTGGACTGGTCCCTGGTTTATTTTAAAGAGCATATTGCGCCCAAGCTGGGCTTTGCTCCGGGGGACGGGCCTTCGGTTGAAACGGTGAAGGGACTTGAGAAGTACAGCTATTTTATTAACTTCACAAGGGGCCTGGTAGCACGCGGCTATAGCGATGATGACATTGCGAAGATCATGGGCGGCAACTGGCTCCGGGTGTTTGAACAAATCTGCGGATAAGGAATGATGTACGGATGACTACTTATTTACATACAACGGAGTTCCATTTCTACTGTTCGGGCATCTATCACGGAAAGATTCATTTTACGGAAAAAGCAATTATGCATGCCAGGGTAGACGTCCGCCGCCGCACGCAAATGCAGGACAATGTGCTTGAACCGAACGCGAAATATGTGCTTCCTTTTGCCAGAATCGCCCGCCAGCTCTCTGCTTACGAAACCGCTGGCTGGACGGGTGAAAAGGTCGTTCTGGACACCGGCGAGGTATACCACAAGCATATCTGCTATGAGGCGGAGATTGGCGGAAAGCTGCTGGCTTCACAGGTCTGGGCACTGCGGGGCGATACGGCGCTGGATGTGGTGACGCTGGACGGGGAGGTTATCGCTTTTCTTACCCCTAACCGCTACGGAATTGAGCTGATCGTCAAGGCAGGCTATGAAGCGCTAACTCCGCTGACGGTGTATGATGAGCCGCTTTTATCCAAGCCGGAATATGGCGTTAATGATCTTGGTACGTTCCTGATTCCTATGCGTGACGGTATCAAGCTGGCGACCGATGTGTTTCTGCCGGAGGGCATTCAGCCGGGGACGAAGCTGCCGACGATTCTTGTGCGTACCTGTTATGACCGGAACGGGAAAAAAGAGATTTTTATGCGCTGGGCGAACAAAGGCTATGCCGTAGTCTCCCAGGATGTGCGGGGCCGGGCGGATTCTGAGGGAGAGCTGATCCCTTTTTATAATGAACGGGATGACGGCTACGACACGATTGACTGGATTATCGCCCAGGACTGGTCGGACGGCAAGGTCGGCATGTGGGGCGCATCCTACCTCGGGTATGTTGTTGTGGCAGCAGCGACCAGCGGGCATCCGAATCTTAAGGCAGTTGTAAATGAAGTAAATGTAGGCTCACCGTTTATTGATACCGCACGCAAAGGCGGGACGCTATGCTCCTGGCCGCTGCTGTCGTGGACCTTGGCGCAGTCGGTGGGGACGCGGACGGATTTTGATGTTTTTGGCGGGATTACGGTAAATCCGGAAGCGGCAGTTGATGCAAGGCCGATCCGGGATATTCCGCAGCAGATGATCGGGAAGACCTCAGGCCCGTGGGAGCTGTGGAGCCAGCATCCGGAATACGATGATTTCTGGCGGAACTGCACCTTCACCGAGCTGGGCCATCAGGTTAAGGTTCCGATGTATGTGATTTCCGGCTGGTATGACGGCGACAGTCCCGGTGTATCGGAGACCTGGCGGATGCTCACTGAGCATGATGTACCGAACCGCAAAATCCGTCTAGGCGCCTGGGAGCACGGGCCGAACCGTGCCAGAGATCTGCAGGGCGTTGCTTTTGGCGAGGATGCGGTTGTCTACGATTATGATGTCTCTGTGCTGCGCTGGTTTGACCGCTTCCTGAAGGAGATTCCGAACGGTATCGACGGGGAGCCGCGGGCTTCCTATTATGTAGTCGGTGAAAACCGCTGGAGAACCTCCGAAGACTGGACGCCTGCTGAAGCGGTGGTTACGCCGTTCTATCTCGCCGGTGAAGGCCGGGCGAATTCGTCGCTGGGCGACGGCAGACTGGTATCTGCACCGGAAGCGGACTCCGCCCCGGATACGTTTATCTACAATCCTGCGGACCCTATTGCGGACAGCGGGGAGCGGGAGCCGGAAAATATGCGTAAGCATGAGCTGCGTAGCGATATTGTCGTGTATACCAGCGAGCCTTTGGCGGATAAGCTGACGGTTGCGGGGGAACTGTCCTGCATTCTGTATGCGGCAAGCACAGGCCTTGATACAGACTGGGTTGTGACGCTCAGCGATGTGCATGAGAACGGCGACTCGATCCGGCTGTCCAACTATATTGTGCGGGCCAAGTACCGTCACGGGCTGGACAATCCGCAGCTGCTGGTGCAGGGCCAGGTGGAGAAATATGATATTTTCCTGCAAAATATTGCCCATACCTTCGCCGCCGGACACCGCATCCGCTTCACAGTTACCTCATCCAGCAAATTTGTCGCCTTCCCGAATACAAATACCGGCAATGATCCATATGAGGATACCGAAGCAGTGATTGTTCATCAGACGATCTGCCATAACCTGAAGCATCCGAGCCATATTCTGCTTCCGGTGATACCTAACATTTAAGGGGGTTTGAAACATTTTCCATTTATGCTCCGTCAGTAAGGTATATCAGCATTTGCCTGACATGATTGAGAGATAAGGGGGAAATGTTCATGAAAAAAAGAACGGTACTGCCTTTGTGTGTCCTGCTGCTTCCGTGTGTCCTGCTGGCTGGCTGCGGTTTAGGCAGCTCTGGTGACGTTACTGGTGACTCTGCCGCCAGCTCAGGGATGAACTACAGTGAACGTGCAGCGTCAGCGGCGAAGCTGGATGCCGGGCTTGCCCGGCAGAGCAATGAGCTCGGCCTGCGGCTGCTTGCCAAGCTGAGGGAACAGGGCGGGGATGAAGGGAATCTGACGATTTCACCCTACAGTATTTCGGCTGCGCTGGCGCTTGCTTACAATGGCAGCAGCAGTGAGACGGCGGCGGAGCTTGGCGGGCTGCTGGGCTATGCTCCCGGGGAGCTGGAGCAGCTGAATGCCGGCAACAAGGCATTACTGCCGCTGCTGAACGATGCCGGACCCGGCATTCAGCTTGAGCTGGCCAATTCGGTGTGGGTAGAGAACGGCATAAAGCTGCGCAAGAATTATCTGGAAGCAGCCGAAACCGGCTATGGGGCGCAGGTTCGCACAACAGACCTGTCTGCGGAGAAGACTGTAGCCAAGGTGAACCAGTGGGTTGCAGACCATACGGCGGGTAAGATAGACAGGATGCTTGAACAGCCGCCCGGAGGCAATACGGTGGCGCTGCTGGTCAACGCCTTGTATTTTAAAGGAGCATGGCAAGAGAAGTTTCCGGTGGAGCGTACTGAGCTGGCGGAATTTCGCACGGGTAATAATACCACTGCAGAAGTGATGATGATGAAGCAGTCTGGTAACTTTGCTTATGCAGAGTCCGAAGACTGGCAGGCTGTACGGCTTCCTTACGGGGAGGGCCAGATGGATATGCTGGTTATTCTGCCGTCCGGCCATTCTTCGGTGGATGAGGTGCTTCAGGGCGGATTGCCTGCCGGAGACCTGTTCGCGGAGAGGTTCGGAACCGTCGGTCTTCCGCGGTTCACTGCCGAATACGGCGCTGATCTGAAGGAGGCTGTACAGGCGCTGGGCGTAAAGACTCCGTTTGATCCGGCAAAGGCGGATTTCTCTGCACTTGCAGATGCAGATATGCCGGTCTTTATCGGCTCGATTATTCATAAGACGTATATCGAGGTGAATGAAGCCGGAACAGAAGCTGCTGCCTCAACACTCGTTGCAATGGATGCCGGAGCGGCTCCGGCTGCCGACTTACCCTTTGAGCTTACTGCCGACCGGCCGTTTATCTTCATTATTGAAGACAGGCAGACCGGATTATGGCTGTTCCTCGGGGCTGTGGGGAATCCGCAGCCGGCGGAATAACCTTATGTGAGTGACGCAGAGGGGGAAATACGGTATGCTCCGCAGATTAAGTGGAAATTCGGCAGTTAATTCTCTGTTCAACACCGTTACCGGAACATTAGTTGGAAAATAGGCAGTTAATTTCACAGAAATCAGCTTCAGAGCAGAAATAGACCGAAATAGATGTCTTTTTTCCAGCTATTTGGCGTAAATGCCGGGATTTATAAATATTAGGTAACTAAAATCCAACTAAACGGATCCGGGCAGGCTCGTCGCATGGCTTGTCCGCACGGGTCTCGCACGGGTCTCGTACGGCTCGTCGCACGGCTCATTAGCATGTGAAGCAAACTTTTTCCGCCAGAGGCGCATAATCCCTACCTCTGCAGGCCACAATAGCCAAAAAAGCAGAATGAAGGGATTACAGTGAACGCTTTTCGCTTGAAACAACAACTATGGCGGCGATGGAGACGTTGGAAGAAAGCCCCTTGGGTTGGAGCGGCCTGTATTGCTCTGACGTTGCTGGCCTGGCGGGGGATGCAGGTACCGGAACAACTCAGCAGACTGCTCACCACGAACGAATGGAATATGCCGGCAGCGGCAAGCACATTCTATGACCCGCTGCATGGCGGAGATCCGGACAGCAGCGTAGCGGCGCTGGCAGCTGTTCATCATAATGCCGGTGACACCGGGAAAGACGGCGGTATCACGCTTGAACGTGCCAAATTACTGGAGACGGTAAGCAGTGAGGGAATCAGCCGGATTGTTCATCTCAAGACAGTCTACGTTTCGGGTGAGGAGATCCAGACGTTGTCCGGCCTGAGAGCTCCCGGGGAGCAAAAAGCACTGATCAAGGACCGGCCCGGCTGGAGCGGATGGATCAGCGCAGAGGGCGACCTGTGGCTGGAGAAGCGGGTGAATGATCTGTCGCCGCTGACCAAACAGAATGCTTATATCGGGATCGACGAGGAAGGAAATCTTAGCCTGTTCAAGGGCCGGCCGGAAGGGGAAGAGGTGCTGAAGACCTTTTTTCAGATGGATATGGGCTCGATGAAATCCTCTCTCCCCGAAGAGGTGTGGCAGCAGCTGCATGAAGGCATCCGGGTGCAGGATATCGGGGAATACAACAGTGTGCTTTCGACCTTCAGCGATTATGCGCGGGATTCAGCTGAGCAGGTTATGCAGCGCTAAATGGCCGCGGCCAGTAACACTATAGAAAAGCCGGGATAAAGTTTGAATTTTAAAAAACTGCATATAGCGTTTAATTTTCGAAAAATGCATATCCATTTATATACAGTTTACTAAGCTGTCCCTGCCACGAATAATGGCCGGGGCGGCTTTTTTTTGTTATGTCCAGCAGCTGGAATGACGGTGACTGAGGGGAGAAGCGGCAGAATTCAGGGGCTGTGTGGGACTAAAGTTCCTATTATAATGAGAGGTTAAAGTTTTTCCTCCGGCGGTAATGTTTTTTGTTATAATGGTTAGAAGGAATACATATGTTCGCTTAAGTGCCGGACAATGGAGCCGTCATGGGAGTATCCTGCCTGTAGCAGAGGAGAGATTGGATTTGCGCATTTTAGGAATTGACCCGGGTCTGGCGATTGTCGGCTTCGGATTTGTTGATAAGACAGGTAATAAACTGACACCGGTTCAATATGGCTCCATCCAGACAGAGGCGCACACGCCGGAGGAAGAGCGGCTTCTGCATGTCTATGAGGGGATGGTTCAGCTGATAGACCGGTATAAGCCGGATATGGTTGCTATAGAGAAGCTGTTTTTTGCCCGGAACGTAACGACAGCGCTCCCGGTGGCACAGGCCCGCGGCGTGCTGATTCTGGCGGCTGTCCAGAAGGGGCTGCCGGTATCCGAATATACACCGATGATGGTGAAGCAGGCGGTCGTCGGATACGGCAAGGCTGAGAAGAAGCAGGTGCAGGAAATGGTAAAGCTGCTCTTGAAGCTGTCTGCTGTCCCGAAGCCGGATGATGTGGCAGATGCCCTGGCAGTAGCTGTATGTCATGCCCATTCTGTAAGCCTTAATTCCAAATTAAATGAGGTATTGCGAAAATGATAGATTTCTTAAGAGGACCGGTTGTGTATCTGGAATCCGAATATATTGTGCTTGATATCCAGGGAGTAGGCTACCGGGTATTCTGCCCGAATCCTTATGCCTTTGCCAAGACGGACGGGCCGGTAATGGTCTATATCCATTATCAGACACGTGAGGACGCCACGCTGCTGTTCGGGTTCCCGACCCGGGAGGAGCAGAAGCTGTTCCGCAAGCTGATTGAGGTATCCGGCATCGGGCCGCGGGTTGCGCTCGGCATTCTGACCGGCGGTACGCCGGATCAGCTGATTTCGGCTATTTACCAGGAGAATGTTACTTTCCTGACCAAGCTGCCGGGCATCGGTAAAAAGACTGCGCAGCGCATGATTCTTGATCTGCGCGACAAGCTGGACGGGCTCAGCTCCGTGCCGATCCAGACCGGATTGTTCGCAGTAGCGGCTGAAGCGGATGCCAAGGCTGCCGCTCTGCCTTGGGAAGAAGCACGGGAAGGGCTGAAGGCGCTGGGTTATACGGATGCTGAGCTGGACCGCGTGTGGCTGACAATGAAGAAGGAAGGCTCGGATACAGGAACTGTCGATGTGCTGATGAAAAAAGCGCTTGGGCTGCTGTATATCGCCAAGTAAGGCTTGAAGAACGGAGTGAATGACAGATGGACGACCGGATTATATCGGCTAATCTGATGATGGACGAGCAGGCGGTGGAATTCAGCCTGCGTCCGCGTTATTTAGGCGAGTACATCGGACAGAATCAAGTTAAGGAAAATCTTAAAATATATATTGAAGCAGCCAAAATGCGCAGTGAGGCGCTGGATCATGTGCTGCTGTACGGGCCTCCGGGACTCGGAAAAACAACGCTGGCTAATATCATCGCCAACGAGCTAGGTGTTAATCTGCGGACCACGTCAGGACCGGCGATTGAACGTCCCGGCGATCTGGCGGCCCTTTTGACTAACCTGCAGGAGGGCGATGTGCTGTTCATTGACGAGATTCACCGGCTCCACCGTACGGTGGAGGAGGTTATGTATCCGGCGATGGAGGACTTCGCTCTTGATATTATGATCGGCAAGGGGCCGAGTGCCCGTTCGGTCCGGCTGGACCTGCCGCCATTTACGCTGATCGGGGCGACGACCCGTGCCGGTCTGCTGTCTGCCCCGCTGCGTGACCGCTTCGGAGTGGTCAGCCGGCTGGAATATTACACAATGGATGAGCTAAGCTTCATTGTGTCCCGCAGTGCCGAAATGCTCGGAATTGAGATTATCGGCGATGCTGCCGAGGCGGTAGCCCTGCGTTCCCGGGGAACACCGCGGATCGCGAACCGCCTGCTGAAACGGGTCCGTGACTTCGCACAGGTGCGCGGGGACGGGATTATTACCCCTGAGATTGCTGCAGAATCCCTGAAGATGCTGCAGGTAGATCCGCGCGGACTCGACAGCATCGACCACAAAATGCTGAATGCCATGATTACTTCTTTCCGCGGAGGCCCTGTCGGGCTGGATACGATTGCTGCTACAATTGGCGAGGAGAGCCAGACGATCGAAGATGTATATGAGCCGTATTTGCTGCAGATCGGATTTCTGCAGCGGACGCCAAGAGGGCGGATTGTAACGCCTGCGGCCTATCATCACCTGGGTCTTCCTCTTCCGCCGCAGAATTAACGATACACCGGAATAGTAATCCTATCATTTATAACTAACATCTAAGGGGGATCACATGATGAAGTTTGCCAGGCTGCTAAGCCGGGCGCTGCTGGCAGCGGTGCTGACCGCCGGCAGTTTGCTTGTTCCTGCAGGTGACACTTACGCCGAATCCGCACCGATCCGGGTTGCCCTATATGCCGATATCGGCAGCAAATATAAATCGACTGTCCCGTTCGTTACACTGCAGTCTGCAGAAGCGTTCACTCTGACGTCGGGCAGCGGAGCAGCCTTGCTGCCGGTCCCCGGCAATAACACAATCCGCGTCAGCCTCGATCTATACAAAGTTAAAGTAATGGAAACCCCGTCCTGGCAGACAGCAGCTGATGCTGCTAAGAAGCTGCAGGCAACATCGGATAAGCCGCAGCTCTTCGTGACCTCACGCGGCGGTGCCAGCGTATACCAGCTGTACACGGCTCCTTATGCAAGTGAAGCGGCGGCCAAGGAGGGACTTGCCCGCGTTAATAAGGCCGGTCTGTCTATTCCGGATGGACAGGCTGCAGCGGTAAAAGGCAACAAGCATCTGCTTGCAGGCGACTTCGCTACTTCGCAGGAAGCGGAGACTGTGCTCAGCAGCATAACAGGCATCGGAATGGATGCCTGGCAGGTGCTGGCATCGGGTGCTGACGGCAGTACCCGGTACCAGGTATGGGCTGGAGAAGCTGTGAGTGACAGTGAACTGGCAGTACTGCAGACGCAGGCTGCGGCAGTACTGCCGCAGCTCTCCTTAGGTACGGCAGCTGTCAGTACCCCGGGCTTGATCGTCCGCACGGATGCCGGGATGGACTGGACCAGCCAGGGACAGGCTTACCATTATGTCGTCTCCGGCAGCGGAGCCAAATTTACAGCCTCCGGTAATGCTTCCGGTATTCAGATTACCGAAAGGTCCAAACGGACTTACCGCGGCGATCTGGAGCTGAGCGGACTAGCCGGTTCACTTGCCGTCATCAATGTGGTTCCGATGGAGCAATACCTGTATGCTGTAGTTGGCGGGGAAGTCTCCTCAGGCTGGCCGGCCGAAGCGCTAAAAGCCCAGGCTGTGGCTGCACGCAGCTATGCGCGGGCCCAGGGCAACAGGTTCGATGTAGCCAATGTAGTGGATACAACGCTTAGCCAGGTATATAACGGGATTGGCGCTGAGGCGCCGGTAATTACCAAGGCTGTTAATGATACTGCAGGCGAGGTGCTGATGAGCGGCGGCAAGGTGGTCGAAGCGGTCTTCTCCTCCAACAGCGGCGGCAAGACAGCCGATCCCTCCGAGGTATGGAATAATGGCGGCGACACCTTCGTCAGCGTCCTTAGCGCGGATGATAAGGCGGCGGTAGGGTCTTCGAAGCAGTGGTATTATCTGCTGCTGCCGAGCGGGGCGGCCGGTTATGCCCGTGAAGATAATATTAAACTGACCGGAGACAAGAATGCCGCCGGACTGAGCATTGCAACAGCAACGACCAAAGATGTGAATGTCCGGCCTCTGCCGGTAATTGAGAGCAGTGCAACTCCCGTAGGCAAGCTGAATCCCGGCGAGAACGCTATCGTGCTGGACCAGGTTTATGAGAACGGCAGCTACAGCTGGATCAAGGGGCCGTATACTTCAGCCGAGCTGCTCAAGAGCCTGAGCGGCAAGACCAGTAATTCACTGCCATCTTCAATTATTAGCCTGCAGGTTACGCAGCGCGGACCATCGGGCAGAGCTACACAGGTGAAGGCAAACGGTGAAATTCTGCAGGTCAAATACCCGGATTTGTTCCGTTCTTCCTTCGGCGGATTGCCCAGCACTTTGTTTGATATTGTACCTGCCGGCAGTTATACTGTATTAGGCGCTGACGGCAAAACAGCAACAGTCAGCGGCTCGCAGACTGCAGGCGTGCTGTCCGCTTCCAGCAAAGTGTCAGCCAAAACCAGCGGAACGGTTGTCATGGGGGCAGATACTGCTGCGCGTGTCGTAACCGGTACAAGCGGATTCTATTTTGTCGGCTGGGGGAACGGCCACGGCCTCGGCATGTCCCAATGGGGCGTGAAGGGTATGGCGGACAACGGGTATGATTATAAGCAAATATTGCAACACTATTTTAATAACGTTACTATAGTTAAGGAATGAAGACAGCATATGAATGTAGAAGATTATGATTTTCATCTGCCGGAGGAGCTGATTGCCCAGACTCCGCTGCTTGACCGCAGCGCATCAAGACTGCTGATGGTAAACAGGGAGAACGGGCAGACACAGCACCGGCATTTTACGGATATATTAGAGCAATTTCAGCCGGGAGACACGCTGGTGCTTAATGATACCCGGGTTATTCCGGCAAGGCTGTTTGGAGTCAAGGAAGATACCGGCGCCAAAGCGGAAGTACTGCTGCTGAAGAATCTGGGAGAAGACCGCTGGGAAGCACTGGTGAAGCCCGGCAAGAAGCTGAAGAGCGGTGCGGTTATAGTGTTCAGCGAGGAGCTGAAGGCGGTTATTGAAGAAGAAGCTGATATGGGCGGGCGGACACTCCGGTTCATCTATACAGGGATTTTTCAGGAAATTCTCGACCGGCTGGGCTCCATGCCCCTACCTCCTTATATCAAAGAGACACTGGACGACCGTGAACGGTATCAGACAGTGTATGCCCGTCATGAAGGATCGGCGGCTGCTCCGACGGCAGGGCTGCATTTTACCAAAGAGCTGCTGGATCAAATTGCCGCCAAAGGTGTTAACATCGCCTATATTACTCTCCACGTCGGATTAGGCACTTTCCGTCCTATGTCGGTAGAGACGGTAGAAGAGCATGTCATGCATGCCGAGTATTACATGCTGTCCCAGGAGACGGCAGATCTGCTCAATGAAGCAAGGTCAAGAGGCGGCCGGATTATCGCTGTCGGCACCACCTCCTGCCGGACACTTGAAACAGCCGGTAGACAGGCTGACGGCGGACCGCTCACAGCAAGCAGCGGCTGGACGGATATTTTCATTTATCCGGGTTATACCTTTACTGTAGTTAACGCGCTCATCACAAATTTCCATCTGCCGAAATCTACGCTGGTGATGCTGGTCAGCGCACTGGCCGGCCGGGAGCATATCCTAGCCGCTTATGAAGAAGCCATCAAGGAGAACTACCGGTTCTTCAGCTTCGGCGATGCAATGTTTATTTATTAAGCAAGAGAAAGGGTTAAACAAATGGCAGCAATTACGTATGAACACATTAAGACCTGTAAGCAATCCGGAGCCCGGCTAGGCAGAGTCCACACACCGCACGGAATTATTGAGACCCCAACCTTTATGCCGGTGGGCACACAGGCAACCGTCAAAACGATGGCACCTGAAGAGCTTAAGCAGATGGATGCCCAGATTATTCTGAGTAATACCTATCACCTGTTCCTGCGTCCCGGTCACGATATTGTACGTGAAGCCGGCGGACTGCATAAATTTATGAACTGGGACCGTCCGATTCTGACGGACAGCGGCGGTTTTCAGGTGTTCTCGCTAAGTGAGATGCGCAAAATCACCGAGGAAGGCGTTCATTTCCGCTCCCACCTTAACGGAGACAAGAAGTTCCTGTCGCCGGAAGTGGCGATGGAGATTCAGAATGCGCTCGGTTCCGATATTATGATGGCATTCGATGAGTGCCCGCCCTACCCTGCGGAATATGATTATGTCAAAAAATCACTGGAGCGCACAACACGCTGGGCAGAAAGATGCCTCAAAGCCCACGCCCGTCCTGAGGATCAGGGGTTGTTCGCGATCGTGCAAGGCGGCATGCATGAAGACCTTCGCCGTCAGAGCGCTGCTGATTTGACTTCCATGGATTTCCCGGGGTATGCTATTGGGGGGCTTAGCGTCGGTGAGTCCAAGCAGATTATGTATGATGTGCTGGATTATACCGTTCCGCTCCTGCCGCAGAATAAACCCCGTTATTTGATGGGCGTCGGTTCACCGGATGCGCTGCTTGAGGGGGCAATCCGCGGAGTGGACATGTTCGACTGCGTCCTGCCTACCCGCATCGCCCGCAACGGAACCACAATGACCAGCCAGGGAAGGCTTGTTGTACGCAATGCGCAATATGCCCGTGATTTCGGACCGCTTGATCCGGAGTGCAGCTGCTACACCTGCCGGAATTACTCCCGTGCTTATTTACGTCATCTGATCAAAGCTGATGAAACCTTCGGCTTACGCTTAACGACCTACCACAACCTGCAGTTCCTGCTGGATTTGATGCGTAAAGTACGTGAAGCGATCAGAGAAGACCGTCTGCTTGATTTCCGCGATGAGTTTTTTGCACAGTACGGTTTGTATGATAATCTCAAGGGCTTCTAGTACAACTGTGTATTTACCATATGGCCTTATTGCAGCATGAACAGTTATGTTTACAATTGCAATTTAAGCGTACTAGAGAACTAGATTGTGCTTACATGCATATTGAAGGGGGGGAGAAATATGTTTCAATTAGCATCTACGACTGGAAGCGGCAGCATTCTGGGTCTGGTAGGCCCGTTTGTGCTCATGTTCGTGGTATTCTACTTCCTGCTGATCCGTCCGCAGCAGAAGAAGACCAAAACACGTAATTCCATGTTGAAAGCACTGAAGAAGGGCGACAAGATCGTTACGATCGGCGGCCTGCACGGGACAATTGTTGAGTTGTCTGACGATATCGTTGTTCTGCGCGTTAATGATGTAACCAAGCTGACCTTTGACCGCGGGTCGATCAGCCATGCAGTCACTGTAGCAGAAGAGAAAGAATAATTCCGGTTATACGTACATAAAAGCGGCGTTCTCTGTATAAGAGAAGCGCCGCTTTTTTTAGTAACAGGCAGTATTGTTGGGCAATCACGAATTCGTGACCCTGCTCGGAACCGCAAGGGTATCCTGTCCGCTGCGCAGAGTCAGCTTAGCCAGTTGGACAGCCACTGAAGTGGAGGCCACGGCCAGTACAGTACCTCCGATCATATCGGTAAGCCAGTGGATGCCGAGATAGAAGATTCCAAATACAATCAATGCGGCTGAAACGGTCGTAATAGCCATCCAGCGCCTGTTGCCGGAGCGATAAGCCAGAATTGCCGTAGAGACTGAGATGGCAGTGTGCAGGCTGGGAAAGCAGTTGTTTAAACCGGAAAGCGGCCGGTACTCCTGTTCAAACCTCGGAAATACGTCTAGCATCACGAAGCGCACGCCTGCCGGGGCATAGGACCAGACCTCGTTGACGGGGAAGTAGAGATAAAACGGAATTGCGACTGCATAGACCAGCATAATCGTATAGCATGTTGCATAAAGCATGACCCGGTTCTTATCCAGCAAATACACACCCAGCGAAGCACCTAGTACGGACTGGAGCATGAAAATATAGAAAAAAACGATTACAGGCGTTAGCCAGGGAGCATAGAACAGCTGCTGGATCTGCTGGACGAAATGCCCTTCAAGCCCGAAGATGAATGAGGTAAAGTTTGAGCCGAGATGCATTTTTTTCTCAATCTGCAGTTCATATTTATTAAAGGTCAGGACGCTGATCATGCCGGCGACAATCAGAAGAAATTTGTATGAGCGCAGCAGCTCCTTCCCGAGCTCCAGAAATGCAAGCAAAGGGTTGCGCCTTGAGCCGAGCCAGATTAAAAGGACTACAGTTATGATAGTGAACAGCACTACATGATTCATCGATTGGTAAAGCAAAATAATCAAAGCCTCCTTGAACGTTTGCGTTAATCAGATGAACCCAGTGTAACATATTTTCGATAAAAGATTTAAGCTTCTAAAAGATTAAATTTTCTAGGATTTTTGTAAATTTACACCAAATATTCCACCGAATGCGCTGATCGCTGCCGCAGCGAGAACCCACAAGCCGTCAATGCCGGCAGGCGTGCTGTCGAGAGCGAGAAAACCGACCAGCAGCACAATTACCCCATACAGTATTCCCGTTAATGCACCCTGATACCAGCCTCTGCTTTCCGCTCTCCGCCCGGCAGTAAGTCCACCGAAGGCAGCAGCAATACCGTGGACTATGTAGGTATACATCGCAAGATCCTGCTCCTTCATTCCGCTGCTCCACAGCAGAAGTGAAAGGACCACAGCCCCCAGCAGCATCCACATAAAAGAGCGGCATAACCCCGAAAGCACAGGACTTGATATTCTCCACGAGAACAGACGCCGGATTAAGTACATGATAGAACCTCCTAAAAGTTTTTTTAAGCGTGACTTCCCCCGGTTTGGCTTCGAAAAAAAACTGCCTTCGGAAGCATATGCTTAGTTTTTTTAAGCGTGACTTCCCCCGGTTTGGCTTCGAAAAAAACTGCCTTCGGAAGCATATGCTTAGTCTTTTTAGCGTTACTTCCTTCGAACCAGCTCCGAATTCATTCGTTTCGAAAGCATGTACCTAATTTAGTTAGCAGTTTTGGTTTTTGGTTACTAATCATTCTATGGGCAGGCTTGCCCCAATAGTACAAGATTGGATACGGCAGTTTATTTACCAGTAATTTATATGGCAGCTTCCGAATGTTCCCTTGGCAGGGAGGTCAGAATAGGGTTACATTCATCCACCCACGGCGCAGCGGCTGCGGGTGAGAAGCGGAAAGGGGAGCGAAGCGAATATGCTCCAGCATATTACCAGCCATGTCTTTCTGACCGTGCTGATGTATTTCTTCATTTTCCTGTGTATGCGGATCATGGGGAAGCGTGAAATCGGCAAGCTGTCCGTGTTTGACCTGACAATCTCGATAATGATTGCGGAAATAGCCGTTTTTGTCATTGATGATATTGAACGTCCGATTTCCGACGGGGTCATTCCTATGGTTACTTTAGTTGCAATCCAGATTCTTGTCGCACAGATCAGTCTCAAAAGCAGAAAGCTGCGGCTGCTGATTGATGGCAGGCCCAGTGTGCTTATCTCGAACGGCAAACTGCACCGGAGCGAAATGCGCAGGCAGCGGTACAATATGGATGACCTGCTGCTGCAGCTGCGCGGCCAGAATATTGTCAGTCCGGCTGATGTGGAGTTTGCCATTCTCGAAACCAGCGGACAGCTGACGGTTATTGAAAAGAACAAAAATGTCTCGTCATCCAACCAGTCTGGTAACAGCAGCGATACTGCCGAGAATCAGGAACAGAACTCAGGCGGCGGATCGGGCGGCTCAGGGAAATCCGGGGGCTCCGCGGGTGTAAATCTGTCCAAAAGCAAAATCCGGTATGAAGGCTTGCCCGTTCCGCTGATTATGGACGGAAAGGTGCAGGATGATAACCTGGAGATGATCGGGAAAAACCGTTTTTGGCTGCGGACACAAATCCGCCAGAAAGGGGTTTCTGATTTCCGTGATGTGTTTCTGTGTTCAATCGATCATACAGGTAAAATATATGTAGACCGGCTGCGTAGCCGTTAAATGTCTAGCGCCGCCGTCTGAAAAAGGGAACCCGGTCAAGATCCCTGACAGAGATCAGGCCCGTAAGAAGGCAGATGCCGAGGTACAGCGCCATACCGCTGGCGGCGGCGAACAGAAACTGCAGCCACATGGTGCCGGAGAGCGGGACAGAATAAAAGACATAAGATGTGCCGGCAGCCATGATAATCATGGCTGTTATGGTTTTGAGCGGATCGGTAATTCTCAGTGAAAGCTGAATCAGCTTCACCACACTTGAATAATGCAGCAGCGTAACCAGAACGCTGTTAACGATAATCGCAATAATCGCACCGTAAATTCCGTATTCCGGCCGGGAGGCCAGCATGAGAATAAGCAGGATCTTTATCACTGCACCGGCCAGAGTATTAATAAGGGCCCGGCCCGGACGGTCCATGGCCTGCAGGGCAGCCTGGAGGGGAGCCTGGACATAGAGAAACAGGGCGAACGGGGCCATCAACCGCAGCATTGGAGCGGTATCCGCATTGCCGTACATCAGCGTACACAGCGGTACGGCAAGTACATACATGATAGCGGCAAAAGGGGCACCTGAAACCATCGCAAGCCGGAGGGCCTGATGCATCCGCTTATGAATGGAAGGCAGATCGCGGCGGGCCGCCGCTTCTGACAGCGAAGGGACTAACGACACTGCAAGAGAGGAGCTGAGCACGCCCGGCAGCAGCAGCAGCGGAATGACCATCCCCTGCAGAGAGCCGTATTGTGCAGTGGCAGCGGCAGTTGCAAGCCCGGCGAGTGCCAGGCTGCGGGCGGTTATGATCGACTCCAGCAGATAGGAAAAGGAGCCGACCAGCCGGCCAGCCGTAACTGGAACAGCAATACCCAGCATCCGTCTGAGCAGAGTGCCCCCTTGCCGATCCTTATCCTGCTGCAGCCCGGTATCCGGTGCAGCTGTATCCGGGTTGCTTTCCAGCCGGTCAGCTTTTGCAATAAAGAAATATTGTACCAGCAGCGCGAGCATCCCGAAAATTTCACCGACAGTGACACCGAGCATCGCTCCTGCCGCAGCAAAAGCCATTCCCTTGGGAAGCAGCAGATAGGAGAACCACAGCATGAAGAATATCCGGATTACCGACTCCAGCACCGATGAAAGCGCAGAGGGAATCATGTTCTGCCTGCCCTGGAAATATCCCCGGTACACCGAAGAGACAGCAACGATTGAAATCATCGGCGTCATGCTGACAAAGGTATAATACACCCGGCTGTCCGTTAAAATAACGTTAGATACCCAGGATGCGCTGAGCAGTGCCACCAGGGTGAACAGCAGGCCCAGCGAAAAGCTCAGGGTAAGCCCGGTACGCAGAATACGGCGTGACTGCTCAGGGCGGTTTTCACCCTCTGCTTCAGCGACCATTTTTGCAATGGCCAGCGGTAACCCGCCGGTAATGACTGTAATCAGCACGATGAAAAAAGGGTATCCCAGCTGGTATAAGCCGACGCCCTCGGCACCAATAATCCGCGGTAAGGCAATTCTGGGGATAAAGCCCAGCATACGGTTAATGATACCTGCAGCCAGCAGGATCATCGTTCCTTGTATAAAGGTCTGTTTTGCGGGTCTCCTCAAAGGACACTCCTTCTTCCTGAAATGAAATGAAACGCAGGTAGAGCATGCCGGTCCGCGAGGCTGCGGGGCTTGTATATTGATATGCTTGACCCTGTCCAATCCATGACAAGCTTTAAGTGCGATATCTTTTTACGGGAAGAAGGATAGTTGGACGGGGAGGTCGAATATATATCCGGTAGCCTGCTTCAGCGAGCAAACCTTGGGAGGTGTTTATCACGTGGAATCTGAACCGTGGAAGTACGACGAGCTTAGTGATGTGATCGAGGCCATGTGCGCAAGCAAAGCGGAGGAATTCCGCCTTCTGGGCTATGAATACGTAACGGGCAAGGATATATGGGAGTGCATCAGCCGTAAGCATGAGAAGGAAGGCCACCCGCCCCTGTATAAGCTGGTGAATGATATTTATTCGCTGAAAGCCACAACCTATATGAATTATCTGATGCTTGCAGCTTATAGGGGGATTACTTGATTAGCAGGAACGAATTTCTTTTGCAAACTGATAGAGGAAGCGGTAAAGTAAGAGAGGATAACTAAGTACTGCCTATCCAAACGGATGGCTTGCCACCAGAGCATAGCCGGCCGTTTCTTTGTGTGATTAGAGCACCGTCATTCTACCCTGAATTGACGGTGATTTCGCACGTAGCTATAATAGGAATATTGAGTAATGAAAGGGGAACTAGCAAGAGCATGAAGAGACTGTTGAGCTTTATCATTACCGTGCTCGTTTTAACCGGCGTCATGGCGTTTACAACCCCCGGTCTGCTGGACAAGGTCCGTCTGGGTCTTGACCTGAAAGGCGGATTCGAGATTCTGTATCAGGCCTCGCCAATGGATAACGGCGGCGAGCTAACCAGAGCTTCTCTGCAGCAAACTGCAAAAAGCCTGGAGAAACGCGCTAATGCGCTGGGCACAAGCGAGCCTGAAGTGACAACGGAGGGAACAGACCGCATACGTCTGAAGATTGCCGGTGTTACCGACGAGGCTGAAGTCCGCGAGAAGATGAAAGAACCTGCTGTATTGACATTCCGCAGTGCTGCCGAAGGTGATGCAGCCGGAGTATACAGTAAGATTGAGCTCGTGGGCAGTGATTTTGTTGAAGGTGCGGCAGAGGTTCAACGCAGTAACCTGAATCAGCCGGAAATCAGCATCAGCATTAAAGATAAGGCTAAATTCGCTGAAATTACCAAGCGCCTGCTTGGGAAAGAGCTTGCTATTTATTTGGATGAAAACCTGCTGTCGGCACCATTTGTAAGAGCAGAGCTGACTGACGGTAAAGCATCCATCTCCGGTAACTATACGTTAGATGAAGCACGTGAACTGGCAGATACTATTAACCTCGGCGCACTGCCGCTGAAGCTGACCGAGAAATATTCCCAAAGTGTCGGTGCAACCCTTGGTAAACAGTCTCTTGATCAGACGGTCAGAGCAGGTCTCGTAGGCTCGCTGATTATTTTGATCTTTATGATCGGAATGTACCGGCTTCCCGGTATTCTGGCCAGCTTCGCGCTGATCCTGCATACCTGGCTGCTGATTCTTGTATTTGTAGTAGCTGATTTCACCCTGACCCTTCCGGGTATCGCCGCATTTATTCTAGGTATAGGGATGGCGGTCGATGCCAATATCATTACCAATGAACGGATAAGAGAAGAGATACGCAGCGGCAAGGGCATTATGTCCTCCGTCAAAGCAGGGAACAAAACCTCCTTCCGTACGGTTATGGACGCCAACGTGACGACTATTATCGTTGCGGCTGTAATGTTCGCTTTCGGTACAGGTGCGGTTAAGGGCTTTGCACTGATACTGATTGTAGAAATTGTGCTTAGTATCTTGACCAACCTCTATTTTACCCATTGGCTGCTAACGGTGCTCGTTAAAGCCGGCGCTTTGAAGAAACCTAAGCAATTTGGGGTAAAGGAGAGTGACATCAGTGCGCTTTAATAAAGATATGGATTACGTGCATTGGAGTAAATACTTCTTTAGTTTCTCCATTGTACTTACAGTACTTGGTGTAGTATTCCTGGGTTTTATGGGGCTTAACTACAGCGTAGATTTCAAGGCGGGTTCGAACGTCGATGTGTCATTAACTAAGAGCATTACACAGGCTGAACTTCAGCCTGCTCTGGATAGTCTGAATTTTGAGCACGCTCCGAGCATCACGTTCGGTGAAAACCGCGTCAATATCCGTTATGATGAAGTACTGGAAAATGAGCAGAGTGAAGCCCTCAAAGCAGAGATCAGCAAGCTTGATGCCCAGGCTTCTTTTGAGATCAACACTGTTGATACGGAAATGGCCAGAGAACTTGCGCGTAACGCGATCTATTCGGTGCTTCTCTCAAGCTTAGGGATTATTATTTATGTAAGTATCCGTTTTGAATGGCGTTTTGCACTGGCATCGATTGTAGCACTGCTCCACGATGCGTTTATGGTTGTAGCTGTCTTCTCAATCTTCCGTCTGGAGGTTGATATAACCTTCATTGTCGCAGTGCTTACCATTATCGGTTACTCCATCAATGATACGATCGTTATCTTTGACCGGATCCGTGAAAATCTGCGCTTCGGCAAACAGAAAACGTATGAGGATCTCAAAGTGCTGGTTAACAAGAGTATCAGCCAGACGCTTATGCGGTCCCTGTATACAGCCTTTACGGTGTTCATTGCCGCTTTCTTCCTGCTGGTGATGGGCGGAGAATCCATTAAAATGTTCTCCCTTGCCATGGTAATCGGTCTGCTCTTCGGAGCGTACTCCTCCATCTTTATTGCCAGCCCGCTCTGGCTGCTGCTCAAAAAGCGCCAGAAGCCTGCTGTGAAGAACAATCCGGCCTAAGCTGCAAAGCTGCACTGTCCCGAAAAGCCGCGTCAATGACGACGCGGCTTTTCGGAATCTTTGGAACCGGCTGACAGGCGTATGCCTCAACATGAGATTACTTGCTACCAGGTAAGGAGGGCTCGTTATGAATGACAAACAATCACCGCAAAGTGAGACGGTTGCCTGGAACGGGATCGTCAGTGATACTGTACTGGCTCTGGCTAAAGGCAGTGTCGGTTATTTCACGGGCAGCAAGGCATTGCTGGGCGATGCCTTATATTCGGGAGCAGACGCAGCTGCAAGGCTGGCGGAGGCTCTCCCTTGGCGCCCGGAAAAGGGGAAGAAGCAGAGGGCAGCCCGCCGTGCCGCTGCCGGGACAAACGGCAAGGAACCGATTATTACGATTCTTTTTTCTGTGCTGATTCTAATGGCCGGACTGCAGATGACTTTTTCAGCCATCCGTGATTTGACCAGAGGACATTTGTCTACGGTTCCGCCTGCTGCGCTTGTTACGGTTCTGATTTCTATTTTAGTTAAAGAGGGCATCTTCCAGTATCAATACCGTTATTTCAAAAAAATCGGCGACGGCAGCCACGCTGCTTATGCAGACAGCCACCGTTTCAGTCTTTATAGCTCGGTAGCCGCTTTGATGGGGATTACACTGTCTATGATCGGGGGATATATCAGCTGGAGTCCGCTCTTATACATGGACCCGGTAGCAGCCCTGCTTACAAGCTTCCTGATTCTACGCAAAGGCTATACGATGATTGCAGCTTCAATATACGGTAAGACCAGTCAGGAGCTTCCTTCTGCGGAAGCGGCCAATTTTATTGAAACGGTAGGACGGGTGCATGGTGTGATCAGGGTTGAGCATCTTCAGGCGGTGGAACAGGGCAGGTACGTTAATCTTCAGGTTAAAATCAGCGTCAATCCGCGGATTACAGTCATGGAGGCCCAGGATATCTCAGAATGTGCCAGAAAACTGCTGCAGCATCGTTTCGTCCATGTGGGTGAGGTGCATATGGATGTTGTACCTTATGATCCGGGTTACCCTTACAAAACCAATCATCAGCTTGCGGACAATGATATACCGACACTGCTACAGTAAACCGCATGGCGAGAGAAAGGTGAGCTCTATTGCTTCATTCAAAAACAAGATGGCATTCTCCGGCAGCCGATCCCGATCAAGTTCGTGATCTGGCCCGGAGCCTTTCTATTTCACCGCTCCTTTCCTCCTTGCTAGTCACAAGGGGCTTTACTGCGCCGGATGAGGCGCTGCTGTTCATGGACGGAGGAACGGATGACAGCTATGATCCGTTTCTGCTTAAAGGGATGGCTCAAGCTGTACCACGGATCAGAAAGGCTTTGGAGGAAGAGGAGCATATCCTGGTGTACGGTGATTATGATGCTGACGGCGTATCCAGCACGTCGCTCATGATCTATCTGCTGCGCCATATGGGCGCTTCCTTTGATATTTATATTCCGCACCGCTCCAACGAAGGCTACGGCCTGCATAATCATGCCCTGGACTGGGCGGTTCAGCAGGGCGTTACACTCGTCATAACGGTCGATACCGGAATTAGCGCAGTCCATCAGATTGCTTATGCATCCCAGCTGGGAATTGATGTTATTGTCACGGATCATCATGAACCGCCCGGGCTGTTACCGGAAGCGTTTGCTTTAATTAACCCCAAGCAGCATGATTGTTCTTATCCCTTCAAAGGGCTGGCCGGAGTTGGCGTAGCCTATAAGCTTGCTCAAGCTCTGCTCGACGGCAGAGTGCCTGAGGAGTGGAGTGAGATTGTGGCAATCGGCACCATAGCGGATCTGATGCCGCTGCTGGATGAGAACCGCAGCCTGGTGCGCAAAGGGCTTGCCAGTATGCGGAATTCGCCGTTTCCCGGCGTTCGTGCGCTGCTTGAGGTCAGCGGGGTAACGATGAGTACAGTAGGTGCGGTCAATATTGCCTTTGGTGTGGCTCCGCGGATCAACGCCAGCGGCCGCCTGGATCATGCAGGCCGGGCTGTAGCCCTGCTGACTACCACTGACAGTGTGGAGGCCGGACAGCTGGCGGGTGAGCTTGATCTGCTCAATAAGGAACGTCAGATGGTCGTTGAACGGATTGTAGCTGAAGCTTCGGATAAGCTGGCCGGGCAGATTGGAGACGGCCAGCCGCCGGATATTATTGTGCTGGCTAACCAGGGCTGGAATGTCGGCGTTGTCGGGATTGTAGCCTCCAAGCTGCTGGAACGGTACTACCGTCCCGTTATTATCCTTGATATTCATCCGGAGACAGGCATGTGCAAAGGCTCGGCCCGCTCAATTCCCGGCCTGGATATTTATGAGGCATTGACTTCCTGCAGCAGCTTGATGGATCACTACGGCGGCCATCCGGCGGCTGCCGGGATGAGCCTGCACCGCGATAATCTTGACGCCTTTGCCGCTGCTTTAAATGAATATGCTGCTGGTGTGCTGACACCGGAGGATCTGATTCCGGTAACCGCTGCAGACGGGGAAACGGAGGTCGCAGATCTCACACTGCAGGCTGCACTGGAGCTGGAGCGGCTGGCCCCGTTCGGCATGTCTAATCCGCTGCCCAAATTTATTGTGCGCGGAGCGGCAGTGAAGGAGACCCGCACTATGGGCCAGGACGGCAAGCACCTGAAGCTTGTTCTGCAGCAGGGCAGGCACACCATCGAAGCAGTTGCTTTTGGTAAAGGGGCACTTGCTGAGCTGCTGCCTGGAGGAACCCGGGTTGACGTGCTCGCTGAGCTGTCGGTCAACGAGTGGAATGGTTCTCGCAAGCCCCAGCTGATGCTGCAGGATCTGGCTGTCCCTGAAGCGCAGCTGCTGGATCTGCGCGGTTCAACTGATGCTGTGAAGCGGGCGGTTCGCCTCAAGGAGCTGCTGCAGCCGTATAGCGGCAGCACACCTTTTACAGTGGCGGCCGTTTTTCAGAACAGCCGGCAGTCGCCGCTTAGCGAGCTGAACGGCATGTCACTGTGGACTTATGATGAGGACGGCGGAATTACGGCGCTTCCTCATGGACAAGCTGAGCATAACGGGAGCGTATCCCTGCTCTGCCTGCTGGATATGCCGGAGACGCCAGAACAGCTTGATGCTCTGCTGGCCGCCTTTCCCCAGGCAGATAATATTGCGCTGCTGCATGCCCTGCGTGACGGGCGCGACAGGCTGCAGGTTCCAACCCGGGATCACTTTAAAATACTATATAAATTACTGGCCTCCATTGCCGCTTCGGCAGTGCCGGAGCGTGAAGTGCTGCTGCGTCTCAGCCGCCAGTCCTCGTTAGGCGTGCGGATGCTGGGGCGGATGCTCGATGTGTTTGAGGAGCTTGATTTTATCGAGCGGACCGGCGGAATGATTACCTTTGTATCTGCACCGGCTGCAAAGAGTCTGTCCGCCTCACATCACTTTGTGCGTTTGGGCCAGACAGCAGAGATGGAGCAGTATTTCATGGACGGCAGCGCCCATGAGCTGGAAAGCTGGATGCAGGCCCGCCGGCAGGGTGTATCGTAGGCCGGTTGGCAGATGCTTCCGAAGTAAGTTTTGTACGAAGCAATTAAAGTGGGCTGAAGCTCACAAAACTAAGCATATGCTTCCGAAGTGAGTTTTGTACGAAGCGATTAAAGTGGGCTAAGGCTCACAAAACTTTCAGGAGATGATACTATTGGATTTCAAAAATAATATTCGTGTAATTGAAGATTTCCCGCAGCCGGGAATCAGCTTTAAAGATATTACTACCCTGCTCAAGGACGGAGAGGCTTACCGCTCCGCGATCGACGAGCTTAAAGCACTGGTGTCCCATCTGCAGATTGACGTTATTGCCGGACCGGAAGCGCGCGGCTTTGTAGTAGGCGCTCCGCTGGCCTACGCGCTGGGTGTAGGATTTGTGCCGATCCGTAAAAGCGGCAAGCTTCCTTACGAAACTATTGAAGTAGGCTATGATCTGGAATACGGCAAGGATACGCTTGCTGTTCACACGGATGCCATCAAGCCAGGCCAAAATGTGCTGATCGCAGATGACCTCCTGGCAACCGGCGGAACGATTGCCACCTCTGTCAGCCTGGTTGAACAGCTGGGCGGCAAGGTTGTCGGTGCTGCTTTCCTGATTGAGCTGGTTCAGCTGGCCGGCCGTAACAAGCTGTCTGACATCGAAGTTGTATCCTTGCTGACTTACGAAGACTAAATAAATTCCCTGCATAGCTTTTCCCGGGAAATAAAAAGCGGACCGTTGTCGAATTGCGACAGCTGTCCGCTTTTTTTATTATTTTCTAAGTTGTTTCTACTCATTTATCTTTTTGCAACAGAACCAGACAAATGGAACAATCTGCAGGATAAGTTTCAAGCTAATATCAGTTTTAAGACAAAGGATAAAAGAAAGATGGATGTGGCCGACACTCTGAGGTGCGATTAGTCCAGAATAAAGGGAAAAATCCCCTTGCTGGAGCTGCGAGTAGGCAGTTTGGCATGGAATAAAGGGAAAAATCCCTTTGCTGGAGCTGCGAGTAGGCAGTTTGGCATGAAATAAAGGGAAAAATCCCTTTGCTGGAGCTGCGAGAAGGCTGTTTGGCGTGAAATAAAGGGAAAAATCCCTTTGCTGGAGCTGCGAGAAGGCTGTTTGGCTTGAAATAAAGGGAAAAATCCCTTTGCTGGAGCTGCGAGTAGGCAGTTTGGCATGGAATAAAGGGAAAAATCCCTTTGCTGGAGCTGCGAGAAGGCAGTTTGGCGTGGAATAAAGGGAGAAATCCCTTTGCTGGAGCTGCGAGGATGCATGTTAGCTGAAAAATGCAGCAAGAGCTGCCCCGGCAGCGATAGGCCTGCGTTGGGACAGCTCTTGTTTAACAATCCAATATATACCACGCTTGCTTAACGAATGGATATTAGCTTAGTGTGCGGATTTCTCCGACTCCTGTTCGTTAGACAAGCCAAGAACTTCGATCAGCTTGAAGAACAGGGACAGAACGATACCAACGATAGTAGCCAGTGCCATACCTTTGAGCTGTACGCCGGCGATATTAAGCGAGATGCCGCTGATGCCGACAACCAGAACCAGGGTGGCAAGAATCATGTTGCTTGCTTTGGAGAAATCAACCTTCTGTTCTACAAAAATGCGCAGGCCGGACGCTGCAATTACTCCGAACAGGAGCAGGGATACACCGCCCATAACCGGCAGCGGGATGTTGGCAATAACGGAGGAGAAGGTTCCTGAGAATGACAGCAGGATAGCAATGACAGCCGCTCCGCCGATTACGAAAACAGAGTACACTTTTGTCAAAGCCATAACGCCGATATTTTCACCATAAGTGGTGTTAGGTGTAGAGCCTACGAAACCGGAAAGAACGGTCGAAATCCCATTACTGAACAGGGAGCGGTCAAGCCCCGGGTCCTTGGTCAGATCTTTACCAACAATGTTGCTGGTTACAAGCAGATGGCCGATATGCTCAACGATAACAACGAGTGATACAGGAATAATGGTCAAAATAACCTGTAAATCGAAGGAAGGAGTGGTAATAGTCGGATGGGACAGGAAGCTGGCGTCAGCAATAGCTCCGGTATTTACCTGTCCCATAATATAGGCCAGCACATAACCGGTAACGATACCGATGAGGATATGGATGATTTTGGGGAAGCCGCGGAACATAACGGAACCGATAACGGTTACTCCCAGTGTAACCAAAGACAATGTAATGGCTTTACCGTCCGGTGTCCAGTCCGTAACGCCTTCAGGCGCGATCAGTCCCGCCATACGTGCAGCTACCGGTACAAGCTCAAGCCCAATTGTTGCTACGATAGCCCCCATGGCTGCGGGAGGGAAAACAACATCAATCCAGCTTGTTCCGGCATAACGGACGATTAAAGCGACAAGAATAAAGATAACGCCGGTAACAATAAACGCGCCGAGTGCAAGCGAATATCCATGCTGATGATCCCCCTCATATTTGCCGAGCACACTCAGCACCGGTGAGATAAAAGCAAAACTTGACCCAAGGTAGGCCGGAATTTTACCGCGGCAGATCAGAATATAGAGCAGTGTGCCGATACCGTTCATCAGCAGGATCATGCCGGGGTCTACCCCGAACAGGTTAGGAACAAGCACGGTGCTGCCGAACATGGCGAACAAATGCTGCAGGCTCAGCAGAAAGCCCGGGCCAAAAGGGAGTTTCTCGTTAACTTGAATTTCGCGTTGCAATGGAGTTCACTTCTCTTTCTCATATGTAGTTTTGGGTTAGCCTGGCGAAAACCGCCTTTACTAGATTAAATAGTCCGACGGCGTTTGACAACAACATTTTATGAACAATGTAAGTCTTTATTTGTTTATGTCATAAATTATCCTTTAATTGTTGGTAAAAGCGGCAGAATGCCATCCGGTGGGAAGTGTTGACGTAATGCATCCTAAGCGTCATAATTATAAACAACTTTAGACTGCGTTCAGTACAGCTCAGATGAGCTGAAGGCCTGCAAATAGGGTTTCACTTGCGGGTTTATTTTATTAATTCGGTAGGGATTACCTTTTTTATTTACATTTAACGAGCAATTCGACTACATCTTCGAGAAACTCCTTTACGGAATTTTTCTAATAGAAGGGAAACGGATACGACGAGAATGGGCATAGAGCAATTAGTTGAAAAGGCCGGCGCCTATATAAAAGAAAAAGATCTTCTCCGCATCCGCGAAGCTTATGAGTTTGCCGATCAGGCTCACCACGGCCAGGTGCGCAAATCGGGAGAGCCGTATATTCTGCATCCGCTGGCGGTTGCAGATATTGTCGTCAATATGCAGATGGATGTCATCTCCATTATTGCAGCGCTGCTGCATGATGTCGTCGAGGATACAACGGTATCGCTGGAGCAGATCCGCGAGAAATTCGGGGATACCTGCGCCATGCTGGTGGATGGCCTGACCAAGCTGGAACGTATCCGCTTCCGCTCCAAGGAAGAGCAGCAGAACGAAAATTACCGCAAAATGTTCATCGCCATGGCTCAGGATATCCGGGTCATCGTTATTAAGCTTGCGGACCGTCTGCATAATATGCGGACTCTGAAGTATCAGTCTGAGGATAGCCAGCGGCGTATTTCCTATGAGACGCTGGAGATCTTTTGTCCAATTGCGGACCGCCTGGGTATTTCTGCGATTAAATGGGAGATGGAGGACATTGCTCTCCGTTACCTGAATCCGCAGCAATACTACCGGATTGCGAACCTGATGCATAAGAAGCGGGCAGAGCGTGAACAGTTCATCGACAGCGTTATCGGCAGAATCCGGGCCAAGCTGGACGAAATGGGAATTGAAGGAGACCTCTCCGGACGTCCCAAGCATATTTATAGTGTCTACAACAAAATGAGCACCAAAAACAAGCAGTTCAACGAGATCTATGATTTGCTCGCAATCCGGATCATCGTTGATAATATCAAGGATTGTTATGCTACATTAGGGATTATTCATACTCTTTGGAAGCCGATGCCCGGCAGGTTCAAGGATTATATTGCCATGCCCAAGGCGAATATGTATCAGTCACTGCACACCACAGTGGTAGGTCCCGGCGGAGAGCCGACAGAAGTGCAGATCCGTACTTGGGAGATGCACCGTACAGCAGAGTTCGGGATTGCTGCACACTGGGCATACAAAGAGGGCTCAAGCAATACCGGGAACCCGGAGAACCGCATGCCGTTTTTCCGGGAAATTCTCGAGCTGCAGCATGAGGCCAAGGATGCCGAAGAGTTCGTGGAATCGCTCAAAATGGACTTTTTCTCTGACCTTGTGTTCGTCTTTACGCCGAAGGGCGAGGTAGTGGAGCTGCCGGCGGGCTCAGTTCCGCTGGATTTCGCTTTTCGCATTCATACCGAGGTCGGGAACCGGACCATTGGCTCCAAAGTGAACGGGCGGATTGTACCGCTTGACCATAAGCTGAAGACGGGGGACATCGTAGAGATTCTGACCTCGAAGAATTCCTACGGGCCGAGCCGTGACTGGCTAAAGATCGCCCAATCCTCGCATGCGCGAAGCAAGATCAAACAGTGGTTCAAGAAAGAAAAACGTGAAGAGAATGTGGAAAAAGGCCGGGAAGCAGTGGAACGGGAGCTGAAAAGGCTTAATATGGAGGTTTCTGATTTCCTGACAGAGGATAAGCTCAGCGACGTAGCCAAGAAGTTCGCCTTCGGCGACGTCGAGGATATGCTCTCCGCTGTCGGATTCGGGGGCATTACCGCTTCGCAGATCGCCAACAAGCTGACTGAGAAGCTCCGGAGAGAGCAGGAAGAGGCTGCCAACCACCTGGAATTGTCTACTGAGATGAAGGAGATCAAATCCAGCGGCGGGAACCGCAATCAGCCTACTAACGGCGTGCGTGTCAAAGGCATTGACAACCTGCTTGTCCGCTTCGCGCGATGTTGTAACCCCGTACCGGGGGACGATATTGTCGGATATGTAACACGCGGGCGCGGCGTGTCTGTGCACCGTGAGGACTGTCCGAATATTCCGACCGACGGTGACGGGGAAGAGTCGGCGCGGGTGATCGAAGTCGAATGGGAAGGCAGCATGGAGGCCAACTACAGCGTCGATATTGAGATTACAGGTCATGACCGCAACGGTCTGCTTAATGAGGTGCTGCAGGCGGTGTCAGAGAGCAAGACGAACATTTCCGCAGTCACCGGGCGCTCCGACAAGAACAAGATGGCAATGATTCACATGACGATTCTCATCCGCAATACGGATCATCTGCAGTCGGTTGTCGACCGTGTGAAGCGTGTGAAGGATGTATATACGGTTAACCGGATTATGCAATAGGGCAAGGAGCTGACAGACGCCAATGAGAGCAGTAGTACAACGCTGCAAGGAAGCGAAGGTTACAGTTGATGGGACGGTGACAGGAGCCATTAACGAAGGCCTGATGCTGCTGATCGGCGTCACTCACGGGGATACCGAGAAGGATGCGGAATATCTGGCCGGTAAAATAGCCGGACTACGCATCTTCGAGGATGAAGCCGGCAAAATGAACTTCAGTGTTACGGATACCGGAGGGGCGATCCTGTCGGTATCACAGTTTACGCTTTACGGGGATTGCCGTAAGGGCCGCCGCCCGAATTTTATGGCTGCAGCGGCTCCTGATGAGGCTGGACGGCTCTATGATTATTTTAACCAGGAGCTGAGGGGCGGCGGACTCCAGGTGGAGACGGGCGTGTTCGGGGCGATGATGGACGTTTCTTTTACTAACTGGGGGCCGGTTACGCTGATTCTGGACAGCAGGGATTAGATCTTGGCAGACTTATAACCTGGTATCAAGCATACCGCAGATTGTTCCTTTGAGGAGCAGCCTGCGGTATTTTTATGTCTGCACCTGTCAGTCTGTACGGACCGCGGGGATAGAGCCAGCCTGTCCAGGATAAACTAAGGGGGATTGAAATTTTGTCAGGGGCAGGTAATCCAAAGATGAGATACTCACCAAAGTCGTGGGCATGGAGCCGTATTCAGGCCTGTACGGCAGGCAGCTCTGCGGAAGCAGCCGCAGCAGCAAAAGAGGCAGGACAGCAGGATGATCCGGTGATGCTGAAGGGGAGAAGCCGCGGTCTTTTGCCGAGAACTTAGAAGTTAATTACAAATTCAGCTGATTTAGTATATCCCGTGTCGTTAGAAATCCAGTTATTGCGGGTAATAAGAAAGCGAGAACAAAATAGCGGAGAGGAGAACTTATCTAAATGAGTAAAGTAGCTTTTCTGCTCGCCAGCGGTTTTGAAGATTCCGAAATGCAGGTACCTTACGATGAAGTAATAAAGGCAGGACATCAGGCGGATATTATCGGTCTGAAGAAAAATGAAACGCTGCTCGGCAAAAAGGGAAAGGTCTCTTATGCCGCAGACAAAGCAATCAGCGAGGTAAAGGCCGGGGACTATCATGCGATCGTCATTCCAGGCGGTTCGTCACCGGAAAATCTGCGGCTGAATGAGGATGTTCTTGCTTTTGTAAAAGAAGCTGACGCTTCCGGAACGCCGATTGCATCCATCTGCCACGGACCGCAGATTCTGATCAGTGCAGACCTGCTTCAAGGACGAACCATAACCTCCTACCCGCCGCTCAAGGATGATATTGTGAATGCAGGAGCGGAGTTCAAGGACGAAGAGGTCGTCGTTGACGGCAATTATATAACTTCGCGCACCCCGGAAGATGAGCTGGCCTTTGTGCGTGAGCTGCTGAGGGTCCTGTAATCCATAGCAACCATTACTGAAGGAGGGAACAATTATGACCAGAAGAATTCAGGCTTATTTCAGGACGGAAAGTGAAGCGGAAGGCGCTAAGACTGCATTGATTCCATACAGTGTGGAGGCTCTGGAGATTTCTCCGCTGACCGATCCATTGGACAGCGGGAGAGACCGCAGACCGAATCTTCTATTGCCGCTTGTTCCGTATAATAATTCAGCAATCACCGGCGGTACTATGGGTGTGGCAGGAACAGCAGGCGCCTTGAGCGGCGCAGCGGTGGTTCCCGCAGTATCCGACATTGATGATGAAGGACTGAAGCGCTCTGACGTTGACAGAGACAATGATATTGTCCAGGATACGAACATCAATGACGATGTGGATCTGAGTGAGGTGCATATTGTGATGTCGCTGAAGACTACTGAGGAGCATTACAATGAGGTTGTAGAGACACTTCGCGGCAAGCATGCCTACGTAGAGGTCTTTGATTAAGATAGGATGACAGCTGCCTGCTGCTGAGCAGGCTGCATACCCTCTGATACCCTCCCGCCCCGGCCGGTCACATGGACCGCCGGGGCGGTTTGTGCTTTTGGACAAAAATTCACTTTACAGCTTAGGTACTGTAGTGTAAAGTATGCTTGTGCTAATGAGGACGGGGAATGTCCCAATAATTGAAACGCTTTCTTTTCTGTAATGCAAACGTAATAATTCTAAAATGATTCCTTAATATAGGGTGCTTATAATAGAAGCATGACCCCCTTTTTTATAATATATGAACTGGACCTGCAGCAATCGGCTGCAGGTCACTTTTTTTGTGACGACATATTTCTGTACAAATTTTCATTTCCTTCCTTGACTTTAGCGCAGTGGTTCAGTAGAATCTAACAATATACGAAATGTTTATAATGCTTTGATGACGGGACCAAGTAATCCGTAACCCACAACCCCAGAGAGGAATCCCCGCAGAACCGGCTATCATCCTTAGGACTTAGGAGTAACCGATTCAGTATGGCTGTAAGGATTCTGTTGATGAACGGATGAATGACTTCCCCGAGAACGCACGGCGAACGCAAGGCAACAGAAGTTGCCGAGGGTCAGTAGCCGGTGCGCGTAGGCGGGCGTTAACCGCTTAGAGCGGATTCGGTTATGGTGAATGAATCCGGAATGTGGGTGGTACCACGGGTGAATAATCATTTATGATAATCCCTCGTCCCTGTTTGTTACAAACAGAGGCGAGGGATTTTTTGCTTTTTTTTGAAATGGTGCAGACTAAGGTGCATGCTTTGTCAGGTAAGAGGGGTTATTTTCAGGAGGGATAGGCTGTGGCTAAAGAAAGATTCGAGAAACCAACAGGTACACAGGACGTGCTTCCGGGTGCCGTAGAGAAATGGCAGTATGTTGAAGGCAAGGCCAGAGATTTGTGCCGCCGGTTTAATTATCGGGAAATCCGCACTCCGATGTTCGAGCACACCGGGCTGTTCGAGCGCGGCGTAGGTGAAACAACGGATATTGTGGAAGGCGAAATGTACACCTTCAAGGATAAGGGAGACCGTGATCTGGCGCTCCGTCCGGAAGGGACGGCCGGTGTTGTGCGTGCTTATGTGCAGAACAAGCTGTACGGCGAGCCGGATGTCAGCAAGCTGTATTATATCGGTCCGATGTTCCGCTATGAGCGTCCGCAGGCAGGCAGATACCGCCAGTTTCACCAGTTTGGCATTGAGGCGTTCGGTGCGGTAGATCCGGCAATTGATGCGGAAGTCATCTCACTGGGATATCAGTTCTACAAGGATCTTGGGCTTAAGGATGTCAGAGTTGAGCTGAACTCTGTCGGCAATGCGCCGAGCCGGGCCGCTTACCGTGAGAAGCTGCTGGATTTCCTGAGACCGATGCGGGATCGTCTTTGCAGTGACTGTCAGCGCCGGATGGAGCGCAATCCGCTGCGGGTGCTCGACTGTAAGGTCGATCAGGATAAATTCGGCGGGGCGCCGTCCATTCTGGACAGTCTTGATGAAGAGTGCACTACCCACTTCGAAAAGGTTAAGATGCATCTCGATACGATGGGTGTGGAGTATAGCATTAACCCGCGTCTCGTCCGCGGACTGGATTATTATACGCATACCGCGTTTGAGTATAAGGCAGCCGGTATCGGCTCGATTGATACTGTCGGCGGCGGCGGCCGCTACAACGGGCTGGTGGAGGAAATCGGCGGACCGGATCAGCCGGGCATCGGTTTCGGGATCGGGCTGGAGCGTATCCTGCTGATTCTGGAGAGCCAGGGCGTAGAACTTGAGACAATGAAGCCGCTGGATGTATATTTCGTAGCGCTTGGCGAGGCTGCGGATCAGGAAATTACTAAGCAGCTGTTCCAGCTGCGCAGCCAGGGGTTCTCCGCAGAACGCGATTATCTCGGCCGCAAGATGAAGGCGCAGATGAAGTCGGCCGACCGCATGTCGGCGCGGTATACGGCGATTCTTGGTGAAGATGAGCTGAACAGCGGAGTCATTGCCCTGAAATCAATGGAGACCGGTGAGCAGAAGACGGTCAAGCTGGAAGAGCTGGCGCAGGCGCTGGTGTAGGCTGGGCTGGTTGATGCATTATTGAACACAAGCTAGGGGAACCATGTATTTTAACCACGAAAGGGTAGGATAAATTATGAGTAGAAGTCACCATTGCGGACAATTGACGCCAGAGCAGATCGGCCAGACTGTAACACTGAACGGCTGGGTTCAGACCCGCCGCGACCTTGGAGGCGTGCTGTTTATTGATCTGCGTGACCGTTCAGGTATTGTGCAAATCGTATTTAACCCGGATTATTCCGGTGAAGCGCTGCAGATTGCCGATAAGGTACGCAGTGAATATGTACTTTCCGTTAAGGGTACAGTTGTTAAGAGAGACGAAGAAACAGTGAACCGTAACCTGCCTACCGGTGAAATCGAAGTGCAGATTACAGAAATTGAAGTGCTGAATGCCGCCAAAACGCCTCCGTTCTTCATCGAAGACGGCGTGGAAGTAGATGAGTCCCTGCGGATGAAATACCGTTACCTCGACCTGCGCCGTCCGGAAATGCACAAGACGCTGCTGCTGCGTTCTAAGGCGGCGAAGATTTTCCGTGACTTCCTTGACGGTGAAGGCTTCATTGATGTTGAAACACCGATTCTGACCAAAAGCTCCCCGGAAGGCGCACGCGACTATCTGGTACCAAGCCGGGTGCATGAAGGCGAATTCTTCGCGCTGCCGCAGTCACCGCAGATTTACAAGCAGCTGCTTATGGTCGGTGGCATCGAGCGTTACTACCAGATCGCCCGCTGCTTCCGCGATGAGGATCTGCGCGCTGACCGCCAGCCGGAATTCACCCAGGTCGACATCGAGACCTCCTTCGTGCCGCAGGATGAGCTGCTTGGCATGATGGAGACACTGATGCAGCGTCTGCTGAAGGAAACCATTGGTGTGGATGTGGCAGTGCCGTTCCAGCGCCTGACCTACGCCGAAGCGATCGGCAAATACGGCTCGGATAAGCCGGACCTGCGCTTTGGCCTGGAGCTTGTTGAAATGAACGATATCGTTGCCGGCAGCGGTGTCAAGGTATTCGCTTCCGTTATTGAAAAGGGCGGAGAAGTGAAGGTTCTCAACGCCAAAGGCTGCGGAACATGGACCCGTAAGGAAATCGATGATCTCGGACCTTATGCTGCACGTTACGGCGCGAAGGGACTGGCTTGGATTCAAGTGAAAGACGGAGAGTTCAAGGGCCCGATCGTCAAGTTCTTCACTGAAGAAGAGATTGCAGCTGTAAAAGAACGTACTGGGGCTGAAGAAGGCGACCTTCTGCTCTTCTCCGCAGACACCAAGAAGGTTGTTGCTGATGTACTGGGTGCCCTGCGCCTGAAAATCGGCCGCCAGCTTGGCCTGATTGATGACAGTGTGTTCAAATTTGCCTGGGTTACTGAATTCCCCCTGCTGGGCTATGATGAAGAACAGAAACGTTATGTAGCCGAGCATCATCCGTTTACCCGTCCGATGGACGAGGACCTGCACCTGTTCGACACTGATCCTGGTGCGATCCGTGCGCAGGCCTACGATATCGTGCTTAACGGCTATGAAGTAGGCGGCGGCTCCCAGCGTATCTACAAGCGTGATGTTCAGGAGAAAATGTTCGAAGCACTGGGCTTCTCGCCTGAAGTGGCTTACGAAAAATTCGGCTATCTGATGGATGCCTTTGAATACGGCACGCCTCCGCACGGCGGAATTGCCTTTGGCTTTGACCGTCTGGTAATGCTGCTGGCCGGACGCACCAACCTGCGTGAGACGATTGCCTTCCCGAAAACGGCAAGTGCAACCGACCTCCTGATGGATGCACCTTCCCCGGTAGATGCCGTACAATTGGAACAGCTGCACATCAAGCTGGCGCCTAAGCCGGAAAAAGTGAAAAACTAACTAAACCTGTGCCTGCGGAGAGTGGAATGAGACCTGCCCCGCAGGCTGCATATTAAAGGAGGCGTGAACCTTATGCTGCATCAGTTCTCGCGTACAGAGCTGGCCATCGGGCCGGAGGGTCTGGAGATTCTGAAGAACAGTACAGTAGCTGTGCTGGGGATCGGCGGCGTTGGAGCGATGTCTGTTGAAGCGCTGGCCCGGATGGGTGTCGGCCGGATTATCCTGATCGACAAGGATGCGGTGGATATCACCAATATCAACCGCCAGATTCATGCGCTTACGACTACGATCGGCCAGAAAAAAGCTGATCTGATGGTCGAGCGCGTCAAGCTGATCAATCCGGAGATTGAAGCAATTGCCCTGAACATGTTCTACACGGATGAAACATATGAGGAGCTGTTCAAGCTTAAGCCGGATTTTGTAATTGATGCTTCAGACACGATTATCTACAAAATCCATCTGATTAAGGAGTGCCTGTCCCGGAAAATCCCTATGGTTTCCAGTATGGGCGCAGCGAACAAGATGGACCCTACACGCTTTAAAGTGGCCGATATTTCCAAAACCGAGATGGACCCGATTGCCCGCGTAATCCGCACCAAGCTCCGCAAGGAAGGCATCAAAAAAGGTGTGAAGGTTGTCTTCTCAACTGAAGTGCCGGTGAAGCCGCGTGTGGATGTAACGGAACAAATTGTTCCCGCCGATGCGCCGGACCGCCGTAAGGCCAAGCAGCCGCCGGCGAGCAATTCGTTCGTACCGCCGGTTGTCGGCCTCATTATGGTCAGTGTGGCTGTGGATGATCTGCTGAAAGCCGGCGGAGCCAGCGTATAATTAAGATTCAGACTACAAATAAATGAATGTGGACGAAGGGCGCAAGCAGCCGGTTATCCGGCTGCGCGCCCTTTTATTGCGGTTTTCCGCTCATTACGATTACGGGACTGCTAAACCGGGTAATAGCGGGCGGAACTTAACTATCAGTGGAGGTTTTTACATGAATTCGAATTTTTGGCGGAATAGCGTGGGTCTTGAGCCTGGAGATGACTGGAAACGGGAATGGGCTGCTGGAATCCTATCTTATTTTGCCTCTGTATATATTGTTATGGTTAATGCGGCGATTCTGCATGATGCAGGCATGCCGCTGCGTGCGGGAATGGTGGCGACACTGCTGACGGCGGTTACTGGCTGTCTGCTGATGGCCTTCGGCGGCAAAACGCCGATTATAGTTGTGCCGGGCATGGGGATTAACGCGTTCTTCACCTATACACTGGTCCATTCAATGAAGCTGGACTGGCGCGAAGCGCTGGCGGTTGTTGTGCTGACCGGGGTGCTGTTTGCCGTTGTGGCGTTCACATCGCTGTACCGGATTCTCAGTGAAGCCATACCCCATAACCTCCAGCATGCGATTACTGTCGGGATCGGATTGTTCCTGACCTTTATCGGCCTGCAAAAAAGCGGAATCGTCATCGCCCACCGCACGACCTTCGTCGCTATCGGGCACTTTAGTGATCCGGCGGTTATTACCTCCTGCGTGACGCTGGTTCTGGCATTGGTGCTGTTCATCCGCGGAACGCGCGGCGGGCTGCTGATCAGTATGATCGCCGGCACGGGGCTGGCCTATCTGCTTGGAGCGGCACATAAGCCGGAAACGGCGGAAGCAGGCCATGTGTTCACCGGTTACGGTGATGTGTTTGCCGGCATGGACTGGAGCGGAGTCATCAGCCTCGTGTTCTGGATTGCCGTGTTCCTGCTGCTCCTGATTGTCGTATTTGAAAATATCGGGCTGATCTCCTCCCAGACCCTTATGGCCGGACGGCCGGAACGGTTCAAGAGCAGCCTGCGGGCGCTCTCCCTTGCCAATATTGCAGCCGGCCTGTTCGGCAGCAGTCCTGTGGTCGCGGCCGCAGAATCGACGGCAGGCATCGCGGCGGGCGGCAAATCCGGCTTGACCTCGCTGGTTACCGGGCTGCTGTTCGGGACGACCTTCCTGTTCATTCCGCTGCTGGCTTACGTGCCGGACAGCGCTATTGCCCCGATCCTGATTGTTATTGGCGGCCTGATGGTGCAGAGTGTGCGGGAAATGGACCTCAGCGACATGACCGAGCTGTTTCCGGCCTTTTTAATTATGGTGATGATTCCCTTTACGTACAGCATTGTGGACGGAATGGCCTTTGGCTTCATTACCTATCCGATTGTGAAGCTGGCAATGGGGAAAGGCAAGGAGGTTCCTCCGGCACTGTACGGTATTGCGGGACTGTTCGTAGCCAACTTTGTGCTGCACGCACTTATGGGTTGAGGATTATTCTGGATTTCCTGAAGTTGATGTGCTATGATGGGAATCCTTTTTGTGTAAGTGATATCAGCCTTGCACGGGGTAAATCAAAACTTTTAGGAGGTAACTGAAAATGGAGGACAACTTTCAAAGTGCCTATCAAGAGGAAGAAGACAGGCTGAACAGCACGCTTACCGAAATTGACTCAATTCTTACAAGGCTGAGGAACACTCCGGTGTACACAGGACACGATTATACGGAGCAGGTGCTGGAGGATTCCAGGGAGCAGCGGCGCAAGGATCTGGCCAAGCTCGTACACGAGCCTTATTTCGGACGCCTTGACTTTCAGGGCAGCGGTGAGGGAGAGGCGCAGCCGCTCTATATCGGCAAAATCGGCGTGGACAGCGAGCAGGTAAGCGACCGTCCGCTGGTCATCGACTGGCGTGCACCGGTAGCAAGCCTGTTCTATTCTTTTACCGGGGGAACCGACCCGGCCTCATATGAAGCGCCGGAGGGGCTGATTGAAGGGCTCGTGTATCTTAAGCGCAACGTAGTGATCCGTAAGCAGATTCTGGAACGGGTTGCGGATACATACAACCGGAACAGCGACGCGCCAGCCGTGTCCGATGAATTCCTTGTCTACCGGCTGGGTGAGAACAAGGACAACCGGCTGCGTGATATCGTCTCAACGATCCAGGAGGAGCAGGACAGAATTATCCGCGCAGTGAAGAATACAGCGCTGATTATCCAGGGGGTAGCAGGCAGCGGAAAGACTACGGTTGCCCTGCACCGGCTGGCGTTCCTGCTGTATCAATACAAAGACCAGGTCTCTGCAGAGAAAATGATTATATTTGCGCCTAACCGGATGTTTCTGGACTATATTTCTGATGTGCTGCCTGAGCTCGGTGTGGGCAACATTGCCCAGAGCACCTTCCCGGACTGGGCTGCAGATGTGCTGAACCTGGAGCTGCCTGAACAGAACACGGCAGAGACGCTGAACCGCTGGTTTGAAGCTGAGGGCGGCATGCCGGCTATCACAGAGGAAACACCGGGCCGCTTTAAAGGCTCAACAGCCCTTATGGGGATCATTGAGTCATCTGTCCGGCTGCTGGAGAGCGGAGCGGTTCCCGAAGGGGATTTCATCCCGTGGGAAGGCGCTGTGCTGCGCCGTTCTATGATCCTGCGCTGGCATGATGAGGAGTACGCTCCTTATCCGCCGCTGAAGCGCAAGGAACGGGTAATGGCGCGGATTCACCGCTGGATTGAGATGGAGCTGAAGAAAAGCCCGTCAGCAGCAGCGCTGAAGGAACGGAAGAAGAAGGCGGCTGCCCGCGAAAAGACCTATGGCGGCAAATGGCCGAAATATGACCCGCTTATGATCTATAAACAGATCTTCCGGGCAGCCAAGGTGCCTGTGGACTGGCCTGCGGAAGCCTCGGAGCTTATTCCGCGGAGCGTGCTGAAGGAAACCGCAAAGGATCTCAAAAAAGGTATCCTGCGCGAAGAAGATCTGCCGCCGCTCCTCTATATCCATTATCTCCTCAGCGGCAATGAGGGCACCGAGCGCTTTGACCACATCGTAATTGATGAAGCACAGGACTTCTCGCCTTTCCAGATTGCCGTACTGGATTTATATGTGAAGGGACATTCGTTCACAATCCTCGGGGATCTGTCGCAGGGAATCCATGCTTATAAAGGGGTGCACGAATGGTCTGAAATGCAGACTCTATTCGCCCCGGAACATACAGCTTATCATGCACTGACGCGAAGCTACCGCTCAACGATGGAGATCATTGAATTCGCCAACGGCATCCTGTCAGCCGGTGTACAGAGCCCGCTGCTGGCTGTACCGGTGTTCCGCAGCGGTAACCCGGTCCGGCTGATCGATTACAGCGGTGAAGCGCCTAAGGCTGTCTCTGGCGCCTCTCAGCGGCTGCATGCAGTAAGAAGCGCGCTGGAATCGCTCTCCGGGCGTGAGTACCGCACAGTGGCTGTGTTGACCCGCAGCCTGCGCGAAGCAGAGGAGCTGTACACGGAACTGGCCGGCCAATTTGCAGATCTGCACCTCATTGACGGGAGCATGACACATTATCACGGCGGGCTGTCGGTGCTGCCGGTCTATCTGTCGAAGGGACTTGAGTTCGATGCTGTTATCCTGGCCGATGCCGATACCGGCCATTACGGTGCTGCGGCCTGGGACGCGAAGCTGATGTATGTCGGCTGTACCCGTGCGCTGCATGAATTGTGGCTGCTGCATGGCGGGGACCTGCCTGTCTATGTACAGACGGCAGGAGAAGAGACGGTTTCCGGCTGGCCGGAAACCGCCGCAGATCAATAAAGATATATAGAAAAGGACCGCCCTGAACATAATGTACAGGTGCGGTCCTTTTCTATTCTTGGGTCCCCTAGAAGGACCCGGGTAACCTTTAAGGGCTAAAGCCAATCTTACGGGAAACTTTGTATCTGGTTGGCCTTTATAATCCTTTGCTGCTGTCATTCTTTCCGCTGAAGCGGAACTGCTCCACCTGCTGCTGCATATCCGCTGCCATGCCGGACAGGGCAGTGGCCGATGAGGTGATCTCCTCCATCGAAGCAAGCTGCTCCTCTGTAGCTGCTGTCACGCTCTGGAATGAATCCAGTGCAGCTTTGGCAATGACAGCCATTTCCTGCACGGAAGCGGCTACTTCAGCCGAACTGGCGGACATCTGCTCGGTAATTGCCGAGACTTCATGGATCTGTTCACCGACATGGCGGGTAGACTGCTCAATCTGTACGAAGGCTTCATTGGCTTCCAGAGTAAGATTCATTCCCTGCTCCACGTCTGCGGCCACTTTGAATCTCATCAGATCATATGCACTGGAGATCAGCCCGACCATTTCGGAGATGGTCTCCTGGATATCTCCCGCACTTGTCCTTGTAGCTTCCGATAGCTTCCGGACTTCCCCGGCGACAACGGCAAACCCTCTGCCGTGCTCCCCTGCCCGGGCTGCTTCAATGCCTGCGTTCAGCGACAGCAGATTGGTCTGCTTGGCTATGGCGGATATCGCGGTGCTCGTCTCAGCCACCTTAGTGCTCAGTGTATTGAGCTGGGCAATCAGACTGCCGGATTGATGAACGGAATCACGGATCGTCTGCATCTGCTCGCCGACATGCTGTACCTTTCTGCTGCCTGTGTTAACATCCTGTTCTGTCAGTACAGCAGAGCTGACGATGGACTGGGAGGCGGCGGCGATTTTTTGGATAGCTGCTGACATCTCATCCATTGTTGTGGCAACCTCTGAGGAAGCGTACGCCTGGGTTTCAACGCCGCGGGTGGATTCCTCCACCAGCTCGGTAACATATTCGACAGCCCGGCTGTTCTCGCTGGTGCTGGCGGTAAGCTGCTCACTGGCGGCAGCCAGGTGCCCCGAGGTCTCGGCAACCTCCTGGACCATGGTCCGGAGGGAGGCGACCATCTTGTTATAATTGGCAGCCAGCTCGCCGATTTCATCTGCACGGCGGGTGTGCACTGCTTCATCCAGATAACCTTCACTGACTCTTTTTGCCGAAAGATTCAGCTGGATGAGCGGGGCGGTAATGTTGCGGATGATGATAAAGGTGGCGGCTGCAGCCAGAATAAGGGCAACAGCAAGTACAACTGCTGACTTCAGCAGAATCGGATAGACAGCATGTGCATATTCATCCTCAGGCAGCACGGCAATCATCTTGAATCCGCTCAGATCGTTGGTGATATAATAACCGGCCATTTCAGTCCCGGTGATGTCATCCTTATAAGCGATTTCACCTGCAAGCCCGCCGGCCAGTGCAGCTGTCTGTACTTCACCTATGGTTGTGCCCGCCTCCAGGGAAGGGTGATAAATAACCTTATTCTGGCTGTCCAAGATATACACGTATCCCCTGGAACCGACACTTACATTCTGGGCAAGCTCCATGAGCTCTGAAAGACTAAGGCTTATTGTAATAGCCCCCCGGCCGTCAGGCAGGGCCCTTGAGATCGGCAGGATAAAACTGTCCGTAACCCGGGAGAAAATCGGATCGATCAGCGAGGCTTTTTCCGGAGTCTTCAGTGATTGGATATACCAGTCCCTTTCACGAGGATCGTAATCCTCAAGCCGTGAGTCAGGGGAGAACATGTATTGGCCGATGCTGTTTCCGACTGCTACGATATCGATTTCAGGATGCTCAGACTTGAACTGGTCAATATGCTCCCGGATCGAATCCGCATTTGCACCGGTGTTCATATCACTTGACGGAAGCTGATAAGCCAGGCTGTTTACATTCGCAATTTCCAGCCGGACAAGCTGGGACAGTGTTTTATCCAGCAGATGGATGCTTGAATTTGTCGTCTCCTCCATTTTGGAGCGCAGCTCCGTTTCAGAGGTTGATGTGGAGATCACCGTCAGAGCCAGCGAGGGCAGAAGAATAGCAGTAATCATAAACAGCATCAGTTCAGTCCGGAGTTTTTTTAATTGAAAAATACGCTTGAATACGCGCCATATTGCCGCCATAGTATATTCCCCCTAAAAGTTGTATGAGCATAAGCTTTTATAATCATGAAGAAATGCATATTTAAATACTTATTTCGACATTAATCGACCCAATAATTAGTTTTTCTACATAAATCATTTTCCGGTTCTGGTGAAGAACGATTATAACTGTTCTTGATCTTGTATCCCCCGGGCAGCTATGGCTTAATAATAAGTGTCCGGCCGGGCAAGATTACTTCTGGAAGGAGGCTGAGTGAAATGATTTCAGTATACGAGGTGGTTTCCGTCTAAGGGCGGAAATCCTGTTTACGGGGAGGCCGCAAGGCCTCCCTACTTATACCACCTGACAGCGGTGCAGGTGTACCCCTCAGAGGGGAACTGGAAATAAAAATGAGAACGAATGTAGACGCTAACCATAGGGTTTTATATAATGAACTTACGGTATTTACCAAATATGAGCTGAAGAAAGGAGGCAGGTGCAATGATTATTACTTTAGATGCGGCAATTGACGGACACAAAGGGACACACCTGTTGAAGGAGGAAACACAACGTGAGTTATGTAAATGGGAAGGATGTGCTCCCCCCGGGCCTGCTCGAAGAGCTTCAGGGATACATTCAAGGTGAATTGCTCTACATCCCGAAGAAGACGGAGCAACGGGTAAGATGGGGTGAGAACAGCGGCTCCAGGCAGGAGATTGCCAGCCGGAATAAGGAGATTTTCTGCAGTCACAGCAGCGGCTGCTCGGTGAACGAGCTGCAGAAGAGATACCACCTCTCGGAGGAAAGCATCCGCAAAATTATTTCAAAAATGCGGCTGGCGATGAACCGCTAGCCTGAAATTTGAACAAAGAGCATGACGCCCGCTTAGCTTAGCGAGGTCATGCTCTTTCTATGTTTTGTGGTATGATAGGGAGAGGTATTCAGGTGCGGCTAGCCTGAAAGTTAACAGCAAGGAAGTGGATTTATGGACTTATTCTCACTCGGAGACAATACCGGAGGCGGCCGGCTGCTGGCAGACCGTATGCGTCCGCAGAGTCTTGATGAATATATCGGCCAAGAGCATATCATCGGGCCGGGCCGGCTGCTTCGCCGGGCGATCCAGGCCGATCAGGTCTCGTCGATTCTCTTATATGGGCCTCCGGGCTGCGGCAAAACGACGCTCGCCCACATCATTTCTAATCATACGCAAGGGGAATTCGTGCGGCTGAATGCGGTTGAAGCCTCTGTCAAGGATGTGCGCGAGGTCATCGAGCGGGCCCAGAGCAACAAGGCGCTGTACGGCACGAAGACAATCCTGTTTCTGGACGAGGTGCACCGCTTTAACAGCTCGCGTCAGGATGCGCTGCTGCCGGCCGTCGAGAAGGGCACGATTATTTTTATCGGCGCAACGACAGAGAACCCGTTCCATTATGTGAACGGGGCCCTGATGAGCCGTTCTACACTATTCCAGCTGGAATCGCTGACCAGCGGACACAGCATGCAGGCCATGCAGCGGGCGCTTGCTGATGAGCAGCGCGGGCTTGGCTTTATGCGGCTGCAGGCTGACGAAGATGCACTGCTGCATATTGCAGCGATGGCGAACGGTGATATCCGCCGGGCGCTCAACGCACTGGAGCTGGCGGCGATGACTACGGCGCCGGAGCCTGACGGCAGCGTGCATATCACGCTGGCCGTGGCGGAGGAATCAATCCGCCGGCCGATTGTCAAGGCGGACGAGTCTACCCAATACGACGTGCTGTCCGCCTTTCATAAGAGTATCCGCGGCTCCAGCGACGCCGCGCTGTTCTGGTTCTTATATGCCGTGGAGAAGCTCGGGATGGACCCGATGACCTTTATCCGCAGGCTGATTGCCGCCTGCAGCGAGGATATCGGCCTGGCGAACCCGCAGGCCATGGTCCAGGCTGTCAGTGCGCTGGACGCCTACCGCAATAACGGCTGGCCGGAAGCGCGGCTTAATGTAACACAGGCCATTCTGTTTGCGGTGGAAAGTCCAAAGTCCGATGCGGTAGTTACGGCTATTGCGAAGGTTATGGATACCATTGAAGAGCTCAAATCCGCTGAGGTACCGCTTCATCTGCGCGATACCCACTATAAAGGCGCGGTAAAGCTCGGACACGAGGGCTATCAGTACCCGCATCATTTCCCCGGCCATTATGTCCGGCAGGAATACCTGCCGAAGCCGATTGCCGGCAAGGTGTTCTATGAGGCAACCGAGCAGGGAAACGAAGCAAAGATCCGGCATAATCAGGGGCTGCGGCGAGGGCAATAAGAAGGAGATCAATCCTTGCTTCCGCTGGAGAATAGACTAATGAAAAAGAACCGCTGCTTGGCCGGAGGAGGCTGGTATTCCTTTGGCACAAGGAGCGGTTTTTTTTGAAAGATAAGAAAGTCAAATTGAATTCAGCAGCGGTTCGCATGATTTGCGCATAATTACAAAAGTTACTATAATTTTCTAAAATACTACTATAGTCATATAGAAAAACATTCTTATTTATGGTATATATTTACATAGAAAGAAAAACATCCTAAGAAATTCTCCAAGAAGAGCAAGTTGAAAGAGAGGTGGAAGACTTCTTCTGACAATTTATTCGCTGTAATGGATGGTCCATCTGGGGAGGCGCTGTGCAGATATGCTATTGAACAGAAGGGAAAATATGAATTGGAGGGAGCAGGGCTAAGATGGGCAAAGGGATCAGGAAAGGCTGGGCTTTATCCTTGAGCTTTATGTTAGCGGTTACATTAACCGGAACTGCCGTTCATCCGGCTGTGGGAACAGCGGCGGCAACCGGCTATAATTATGCAGAGGCACTACAGAAATCTATTTATTTTTACGAAACGCAGCGTTCCGGCGAGCTTCCGGAGAACAACCGTGTAGAGTGGCGGGGAGACTCCGGGCTTCTGGATGGTGCTGATGTCGGTCATGATCTGACCGGCGGCTGGTATGATGCCGGAGATCATGTAAAGTTCGGATTTCCAATGGCCTATACGGCAACGATGCTGGCATGGTCGGTCTATGAGTACAAGGACGGCTATACACAAGCTGGTCAACTGGAGGAAATCCTGGATAATATCCGCTGGGCGACCGACTATTTCATGAAGGCGCATACCGCTCCGAATGAGCTATGGGGGCAGGTTGGCAACGGGACGGCGGATCATAATTGGTGGGGAGCGGCAGAAGTAATGCAGATGCAGCGTCCTTCCTACAAAATTGACGCTGCTCATCCCGGCTCTGATCTGGCAGCAGAAACGGCTGCAGCGCTAGCCTCAGCCTCGATCATCTTCAGGGATTCGGATGCCGCATATGCGGACGAACTGCTGCTGCATGCAAGACAGCTCTATACGTTTGCGGATACCTACCGCGGCTCCTATTCGGACAGCATTACCGATGCCAAACAGTATTACAATTCATGGAGCGGCTATGCCGACGAATTGAGCTGGGGCGGGGTGTGGCTGTATCTGGCGACCGGTGAGCAGACGTATTTGGATAAGGCCGTGGCCGCCAGCAATCTGTGGGGCACGAATCAGTCAGGGCAATGGGGCTATCAGTGGACACAGTCCTGGGATGATAAGCATTACGGAGCACAGCTGCTGCTGTCGCGGATAACCGGGGACACGAAGTTTATTCAATCCACCGAACGCAACATGCAGTACTGGACTACCGGCGTAAACGGAACAAGCGACCGCGTAGCATACACCCCCGGCGGACTTGCACATCTTGATCAGTGGGGAGCACTTAGATATGCGGCCAACCATGCTTTTCTGGCATTTGTCTACGCGGATTGGGTCAGCGACCCTATAAAAGCGGAGCAGGCACGCACATTTGCTGAACGGCAGATTACCTATATGCTGGGCGACAACCCGCGTAATAGCAGCTATGTAATCGGCTTTGGCGATAATGCGCCTGAGCATCCGCATCACCGGACTTCCCATGGCTCGTGGAACGACAGCCAGTCGACTCCGGCCAATCACCGTCATATCCTTTATGGTGCTTTGGTGGGGGCCCATCCAAGACGGATGCCTATACCGATACCATCAGCGACTATGTCTCCAATGAAGTTGCAACCGATTACAATGCAGCATTTACAGGAGCCTTAGCCAAAATGATGACACTGCACGGCCAGGGACAGCAGCCGCTTTCCTCCTTTCCTGCAGCTGAAACACCGGAGGATGAAATGTTCGTTGAGGCCTCTGTGAATGCCAGCGGAAGCAATTTTGTGGAAATCCGTGCAGTCATTAACAACCGTTCCGGCTGGCCTGCCCGGGCCAGTAAATCAATGTCATTCCATTACTACCTGGATCTTAGTGAAGCAGTTGCAGCCGGGTATGGACCTGGGGACATTACAGTTACAGCTGGCGGATATAATCAGGGGGCAACGGTATCTGCACTCCTTCCGTACGATGAGGCGAATCATATTTATTACACCAAGGTGGATTTTACCGGAACTCTGATTTATCCGGGAGGCCAATCTGCTTACCGCAAGGAAGTTCAGTTCCGGATTGCCGGACCGCTGAATACGGCGTTCTGGAATAATTCGAATGACTTCTCTTATCAGGGAATAGCGGGCACAGGAGCTTTACCGGTTAAAATGGCCAATATTCCAGTATTTGATGCCGGAGTTCGTGTATTTGGCGAACTGCCGCCCGGAGGCGGTCAGCCGGGTGAACCGCAGGTGCCGGCACGTCCTTCGAATGTTGCAGCTACGGCCGGGAATGCCAGCGTCAGCCTGTCCTGGAATACGGTCGGCAGTGCAACCGGATACGTAATCAAGCGGGCAGAGGTAAATGGCGGACCGTATACTGCTATTGCTAATGTGGCAGGAGGCACCTACACAGACAGCAGTGTGGTTACCGGAACGACTTATTATTACGTAATTACTGCATCTAACAACGTAGGAGAGAGCGTATCATCTCTTCAAGTCAGTGCCACACCGCAGGATGTACCGCCTCCGGCAACCGGTGATTTGCGGGTGGAGTACCGTAACAACGATACGAATACCGGAGACGGACAGATGCGTCCGCAATTGCGTATCGTGAACACGGGCACTACAGCAGTGCCGCTGAGCGGGCTGAAGCTCCGCTACTATTTCACCGTTGACGGGGACAAGCCCCAGCAATTTCATTGTGATTATGCGGTGGTTGGGAGCGGTAATGTGAACGGAACGTTTGTCAAGCTGGAGCCGTCCAAGAGCGGGGCGGATTCTTATCTGGAAATATCTTTTGGCGCGGGTGCGGGAAGTATTGCTGCCGGAGGCAACAGCGGAGAAATTCAGGCGCGTACCAATAAGACGGACTGGAGCAGCTATAACGAAAGTGATGATTATTCCTACAGCGGTACACAGCAAGCTTTTGCTGAATGGAGCAAGGTGACATTGTACCGTGACGGAGCACTTGTCTGGGGACTAGAACCATAATTTATCTAAGAGAGGAAGCTTGCCTACAATGATGAAATTGAGCTTATGTAAAAAGCCTATTTCCTTTATCATGTCCTCGATTCTGTTTCTCTCCCTTGTCAGCGGTCTGATTACCGTGGGTCCTCAAACCGTCAAAGCCGCTTCGGCGGAAGAGACACGGTTTCTGCAATTGTACGCCCAACTGAAGGATCCGGTTAACGGGTACTTCTCAGCAGAGGGTATCCCCTACCATGCAGTAGAGACGCTGATGAGCGAAGCACCCGATTACGGGCATATGACGACCTCGGAAGCCTACAGCTACTGGATGTGGCTCGAAGTTCTGTATGGCTACCATACCGGGGACTGGGGCAATCTGGAAGAAGCCTGGGACAATATGGAGAAGTATATTATCCCGGTAAATGAAGGCGATGGCGTGCAGGAGCAGCCGACAATGAGCTTTTACAATCCGAACAGCCCGGCCACATATGCCTCTGAATATGCCCAGCCGGATCAGTATCCCAGCCTGCTAAGCGGCAAGTATACGGCAGGGAAGGACCCGCTTGATGCCGAGCTGAAGGCGGCTTACGGCAACAATCAGACCTACCTGATGCATTGGCTGGTGGACGTGGACAACTGGTACGGATTTGGTAACCTGCTCAATCCGTCCCATACTGCTGCCTATGTAAATACTTTTCAGCGGGGCGAGCAGGAATCCGTGTGGGAAGCAGTCCCGCATCCATCCCAGGACAACAAAGCATTCGGTAAAACGAATGAAGGCTTCATGAGCCTGTTCACCAAAGAGAGCAGCGTGCCTTCCGCCCAGTGGCGCTACACCAATGCCACTGATGCTGATGCGCGGGCTGTGCAGGCGATGTACTGGGCCAAGGAGCTCGGCTACAACAATACCGTTTATCTGAATAAGGCTAAGAAGATGGGCGATTATCTCCGGTATGGCATGTACGATAAATATTTCCAGAAGGTTGGCAGCGCCGCTGACGGAACTCCCGAAGCGGGAACCGGCAAGGACTCCAACCAATACCTGCTCGCCTGGTACACAGCCTGGGGCGGCGGACTCGGCTCAACCGGGAACTGGGCCTGGAGAATCGGTGCCAGCCATGCGCATCAGGGCTATCAGAATGTAGTTGCCGCCTATGCGCTTTCTGATCCGGATGGAGGACTTGTTCCGTCCTCGGCCACGGCCGGACAGGATTGGAGCAATTCCCTGAAGCGCCAGCTGGAATTCTATACCTGGCTGCAATCTGCCGAAGGTGCAATCGCCGGCGGTGCAACCAACAGCTATGACGGCGCTTATAAAGCTTATCCTGCCGGTACGAGCACTTTCTACGGCATGGCCTATGACGATGCTCCGGTCTATCATGATCCCCCGTCCAACAACTGGTTCGGGATGCAGGCGTGGAGTGTTGAGCGCGTAGCAGAGCTGTATTATATTCTCGCTTCAAGCGGAGATACTTCCTCTGAGAACTTCCAGATGGCCAAACAGGTTATAGAGAACTGGGTGGACTGGTCTTCGGATTATGCTTTTGCCGGAAGCAGACCGGTGACAGATGCAGAGGGTTATTATCTGGACAGTGCGGGCAACCGCATTCTCGGCGGAGACAATCCGCAGGTAGCTACAGTGGCTGCTCCGGGAGAGTTCTGGATTCCCGGAAATGTGGAGTGGACGGGCCAGCCGGATACTTGGACAAGCTTCGCGGGCAGCGACGGCAACAGTAATTTAAAGGCCGTTACGAAGAACCCAAGCCAGGATACCGGTGTGCTTGGCAGTTATATTAAGGCGCTTACCTTCTTTGCAGCCGGTACACAGGCTGAGCACGGCAGCTATACCGCTCTTGGCGGGCAGGCGCAGCAGCTGGCTAAATCCCTGCTGGATACCGCCTGGGGCTATAACGACGGTGTAGGTATTGCGACAACGGAGAGCCGCGGCGATTATTTCCGTTACTTCACCAAGGAAGTCTATTTCCCAAGCGGCTGGACAGGGACGTTCGGACAGGGTAATACGATTCCGGGCAGTGCTACAGTACCTTCTGACCCTGCCAAGGGTGGAAGCGGAGTCTATGCCAGCTATACAGATATCCGTCCGGATATTGTGAATGATCCCGATTGGCAGTATCTGCTGGATAAATACAATACCTCTTACAACACCGTTACCAAGCAATGGGATAACGGAGCACCCGAATTTACCTACCACCGTTTCTGGTCGCAGGTAGATATGGCAACAGCCTATGCCGAATATGACCGGCTGATTAACAAAAGTAACGGACCGGTAGAGCCGGCAGCTCCCAAAGCTCCGTCCAAGCCTAATGCGGCTGCAGGTGACAACAGCGCTCTGCTCAGCTGGAATAAGGTAAACGGTGCGGACAGCTATACTGTGAAACGTGCGGTTACGAGCGGAGGCCCCTACACGAATGTGGCTTCGGTTACGCAGGCTACTTACAGTGACAATACTGTAGTGAACGGAACGACTTATTATTACGTCATCAGTGCCTCTAACAGTGTCGGAACGAGCCCGGATTCTCCGGAGGTGAGCGTCAAGCCGGCAGCGGTACCTATTCCGACCGTAGGAGATCTGGTGGTACAGTACAAGACCAGTGATATGAATCCGGGGGATAGCCAGTTCCGGCCGCAACTGCGGATCGTGAACAACGGAACAACTTCGGTGGCGCTCAAGGATGTGAAGCTGCGCTATTATTACACGATCGACGGCGAGAAAGACCAGCAGTTTAATGTGGATTATGCGACACTGGGCGGAAGCAATGTGCTCGGAAGTTTTGTGAAGCTTACTCCTGCGGCAACGGGAGCGGATTATTATGTGGAAATATCTTTTACAGCAGGTGCGGGAAGCCTGGCTCCGGGAGCCAACACCGGGGAAATCCAGCTCCGCATCAATAAAACCGACTGGAGTAATTATAACGAAGCCGGCGACTATTCATATGATCCGTCCAAAACCTCGTTCACAGACTGGGAACGCGTGCCGCTGTACTTGAACGGTACACTGGCATGGGGGCTGGAGCCTTAATGCTGTCTAAGTCTTAGAACCAAAAGCCGCAGGTTCCGGTACATTCGGGCTTGCGGCTTTTGCTCTACTGCTTATCTTTACCTCATGCTGATATGCAAAATAAATGAAAAAAATGACGAAATACCCTGACTCTGAAGTCGGATTTTGTCGTATTTGTCATATTAATTGACATGAAAATATTTTTTTATAGAAAAAAGATTGATAATTTACCATGAGTCAATTAGAATAAACTCTAACATTCAGGGATTGCTTCCATAATAATCCTAAATTATAATCTATAGTTCTTTGGTGGGGTTACTGTATGTAACATAAATGTCCCGTCCAACTAAAAATCCTGGTGTTAGGGTGATGAATTTGAGTGAAGACTTACTTCGGATTGAGAATTTAACGACATCCTTCAGAATTGCAGATCATTATTACGCTGCAGTTGATGATGTGACGCTCACGGTGAAGAAGAATGAGATTCTGGCTATCGTAGGAGAATCGGGGTCGGGCAAGAGCGCCCTTGCTTTCTCTATAATGGGGCTGCACACAAAGGCAAGAATTGAAGGGAAAGTAAATTACAAAGGACAGGATATTGTCCAAATGTCCCCCGGCATGCTGAATAAGGTCCGCGGCAAGGAAATGTCGATGATTTTTCAGGACCCTTTGGCTGCATTGAATCCGCTGATGATTATAGGCAGCCAGATCGATGAAGTCCTGCTGCTTCATGATACAGGCCTCTCCAAGAAACAGAGAAAAGAAAAGGTGCTTGATCTGTTGACCAAAGTGGGCATCCCCCGCCCTGAACATACATACCATCAATACCCTTATGAATTATCCGGCGGTATGCGCCAGCGGGTTATCATCGCTATCGCGATTGCAAACGGACCGCAGCTGCTGCTTGCCGACGAACCTACAACGGCATTGGATGTAACCATTCAACTGCAGATTCTTGAGCTGATCAAAAAGCTTAAGGAGGATATGCAGGCAGGCATTATCCTTATCACCCATGATCTCGGGGTTGTCAGTGAAATGGCCGACCGTGTGGCCGTTATGTACGCAGGCCAAATCGTAGAGATTGCCGATATTTACACACTTACCTCTAATCCGCAGCATCCGTACACAAGATCCCTGTTCAATTCCATTCCTACTGTAAAAGAAGTGAAGTCAAGGCTGCACGTTATTCAGGGGATTGTGCCTTCGCTCAAGAACCTGCCGCGCACTGGCTGCCGCTTTGCTGGAAGAACGCCTTGGATTGATGCTTCTGCGCATGAGGAGAATCCGCAGCTTCACGAAATTGCTCCGGGCCACTTTGTCCGCTGCACCTGCTACAGACATTTTCATTTCCCGGAGAGCGCGGAGGAGGTAGGCACCGATGGCATTGCTTGAAGTTAAAGATCTGCAGGTTCACTTTCCGATCAGGGGCGGGCTGTTCAGCCGCCAGGTTGGCGAGGTTAAGGCGGTTGACCGTGTCAACCTTTCAATTGAGGCCGGCCAGACCTACGGTCTTGTCGGTGAATCCGGTTCAGGCAAAACAACTACCGGCCGCGCTATTATCGGCCTTAATCAGATTACAGGCGGCAGCATTTTGTTCGAAGGTGCAGATCTGGCTTCCAAAGGTGTACGCAAGCAGAACAATGTCCGCCGCGATGTGCAAATGATCTTCCAGGATCCGTACTCCTCACTCAATCCAAAGAAACGCGTAATGGATATTATCGCCGAGCCGCTGCGCAATTTCGAGAAGCTGTCCCCGCAGGAGGAAATGCGGAAGGTGCAGGAGCTGCTGGAGCAGGTCGGACTTAGTGCGGACAATGTTCTTAAATATCCGCATGAATTCTCCGGCGGCCAGCGCCAGCGTATCGGAATAGCCCGGGCGATTGCCTTGAAGCCCAAGCTGATTATTGCCGATGAGCCTGTCTCGGCACTTGACGTATCGGTTCAGGCGCAGGTGCTGAACTTCCTGCGGGATATACAGAAGGAGCTGAATTTGACGTATTTGTTCATCAGCCACGATCTCGGTATTATCCGGCATATGTGTGACCGTATCGGCATTATGTACAAGGGGCGCCATGTTGAGGAAGGGACCCCTGAGGATATTTTTGACAATCCCCGGCATATTTATACCAAGCGTCTCATCGCCGCAATTCCGGACATCGATCCTCTACAGCGTGAGGAACGGAATGTTTTCCGCCGGTCCGTAAGTGAAGAGTACGACAACGCCTACCGGAGCCACTTTGATCAGGGCGGCCTGGCTTACCCGTTACGATCCATTTCCGATACCCATATGGTGGCTATGCCCGAGAAAGGTTGAGACGTATGTGGAAGATTATTGTACGAAGATTGTTAATTATGATTCCCCAGGTATTTCTGTTGAGTATTCTTGTATTCCTGATGGCCAAAGCTATGCCGGGCGATGCACTTACCGGGATGCTTGATCCGAATATTGATCCGGCAGCGATTGAGGCAATGCGGGAAAGGCTGGGTCTGAATGATCCTTGGCACATCCAATACTGGAACTGGATCAGCAATGCTGTCCAAGGCGATCTGGGCCAGTCCTTCAACTTCAAAATGCCGGTGACCGAGCTGATCGGCCAGCGGATGATGAACACCCTGTGGCTGTCGCTGGCTACACTGATTCTTACATATCTGATTGCCATCCCGCTTGGCATCCTCAGCGGACGCTTCAATGATACATGGGGTGACCGCCTGATTACCGGCTATACCTATATCGGATTCGCTGCTCCCCTGTTTATTGTAGCGCTTGTAATGCTCTGGATGTTCGGCTTCTATTTCTCCTGGTTTCCGACCGGGGGAAGCGTATCGCCAGGTGCGGTTCCAGGAAGCTTCAGCTATGTACTCGACAAAATTTATCATTTGCTGCTGCCGGCCTTATCTATCGCTTTAATTACGACTGTAGGTACGGTCCAGTATCTGCGTAACGAGATTATTGATACGAAGCAGAAGGATTTCATTCTTACCGCCAGAGCAAAGGGAGCTTCTGAATCGCGGGTGTATAACCGCCACATTCTGCGGAACTCACTGCTGCCGATAGCCGCCTTTTTCGGATATGAGCTGACAGGGCTCATCGGAGGAACCATCTTTGTAGAGAGCATCTTCAGTTATCCCGGCATGGGACAGCTGTTCCTGGGCTCGATCGTCATCCGCGATTTCACCGTGGTGACGGCGATAGTGCTGCTGTATGGGATTGCTACCATCGTCGGTTCCCTGCTGTCTGACATCATATTAAGCATTGTTGATCCGCGCATCCGGATTAAATAAGGATCAGAACCTATACTGAGGTGAAATGAAATGGCAAACTCAAGCGCTGAGCTCCCGCTCCCGCACAATATCGAAAAAAGCCCGTCAGGCTGGAGCATTATCTGGCGGGAAATTTTTAGAGATAAGCTGGCACTGACTTCCCTGATCTTTCTGGCTCTGGTCTTTCTCGGAGTGTTCGGGACTGCCCTGTTCCTCAACCAGCAGGAAATTGTAAAGGTTGATCTGTTCTCTCTATATAAAAAGCCTTCCGCCAAGTTCTGGCTGGGTACCGATTACGGCGGCCGTGATGTATTCGGACAGCTTATTATCGGCACACGCAACTCGCTGAGTATCGGTATTATGGTCACCCTGATGACCGGGGCTATCGGAATTACGGTCGGGCTGGTTTCCGGATACTTCGGCGGCATTATTGATAATCTGTTCATGCGTCTGGTCGACTTTTTCATGATTCTGCCGATGCTGATGATGGTCATTGCTTTTGTAACAGCCGTTCCGAAATACAACACATTGACCTTTTCGCTCATTATGACAGCATTCCTGTGGATGGGGATCGCCAGGCTGATCCGTTCCAAGACACTGCAGGAGAAAGAGCTCGAATATGTCCAGGCTTCCCGTACACTCGGCTCTTCCCATCTTAAGATTATCTTTAAGCAGGTGATGCCGAACCTCAGTTCGATTATCATCGTAACGATGACGCTGAATCTTGCAGCTAACATCGGGCTTGAGTCGGGGTTATCCTTCCTTGGCTTCGGATTTCCCGAAAGCACACCGAGTCTGGGTACGCTTGTCAGCTATGCCCGCAACCCGCAGACTCTGCAGTCCAGATGGTGGATTTGGTTACCCGCATCACTGCTGATCCTGGTGTTGATGTTGAGTATAAATAATGTCGGTCAGGCGCTGAAGCGTGCGACGGACGCAAGACAAAGAAAAGGATAAATATAAGGGAGGAAGAAACAAGTATGACAAAAAGAAAAACCGCAAAGACCATGCTGGTCAGCCTGATGCTGGTCCTGTCGCTCGCAGTAACTGCCTGCGGCTCCGGCAACAATGAGGCTGCTAAGCCTTCAGCAACCACTGCCGCTACAGATGCTGCTGCTACTGCCGCTCCTACAACTGCACCTGCATCAGAGGACGGGCTGTACAACATCGCAGATTTCAGTAATGTTAAGACGAATCAGGGTGAAGCGATTGAAGGCGGAACACTCAACTATGGCCTTGTATCTGATACTCCTTTTGAAGGAACGCTGAACTTTAACTTCTATTCCGGGAATCCGGATTCCAAGGTTCTTGAATGGTTTGATGAAGGCCTGCTGACTTGGGATAAGAACTATGTATACACCAATGACGGAGCAGCAACCTATGAAGTCTCCGAAGACGGTCGTACCTTTACCTTTACTATCCGGGACAATGTGAACTGGCATGACGGCCAGCCTGTGACCGCTGAAGACTGGCTGTTTGCCCATGAAGTCATCGGTAATCCGGCTTATGACGGTCCGCGTTACGGCTCTGACTTCACCAACATTGTCGGAATGGAAGAGTATCATGCCGGCACTGCAAAAACGATCTCCGGGATTAAGGTTCTTAACGAGAAGCAACTGGAAATCACTTATGTCAAATCTACGCCTTCCCTGCTGACAGGCAGTATCTGGTCTTATCCGCTGGCTAAGCACATCTTTGGAAATATGGATGTAGCCAAAATCTCTGCTTCCCCTGAGGTCCGTCAGAAGCCAATCGGCTTCGGTCCGTTTAAAGTGGAAAGCATTGTACCGGGTGAATCTGTTGTCTATGTTAAGAATGAAGACTACTGGCGCGGTGCTCCTAAGCTGGATAAAGTTGTGTTGAAGGTTGTTCCTCCAACTACAGTTGTGCAGGAGCTTAAAGCTGGAAACATCGATCTGGTCGACAGCTTCCCGATTGACCAGTTCCCTGATAACTCGGGTCTGTCTAACGTGGAATATCTTGGTGCAGTTGACCGCGCTTATACGTATATCGGCTTCAAGCTTGGTAAATGGGACGCAGCGAAAAGTGTAGTTGCACCTGATCCAAATGCCAAAATGGGAAATGTAGCTCTGCGTAAAGCAATGTGGCAGGCAGTTGATAATGATGCTGTCGGCAAAAACTTCTACCATGGCCTGCGCTGGAATGCAACAACACTGATTCCGCCATCCCATCCTGAATTCCATGATGACAGCAATCCTGGTATGCCTTATGATCCGGAAGCAGCAAAGAAGACACTTGAGGATGCAGGCTTCAAAATGAACGGTGAATTCCGGACCAATCCGGACGGTACTCCGTTGACTATCAATTTCATTTCTATGACCGGTTCGGATATTGCTGAGCCGCTGGCCCAATATTATGTGCAATCCTGGAAAGCAATCGGCCTGAATGTCACGCTGGAAATGGTTGAGTTCAATACTTTCTATGACCGTGTAGGCAGTAATGGTGAAGATGATCCTTCGGTTGACGTCTACCAGGGTGCTTGGACAGTGGGTATCGACGTTGATCCGCAAGGACTCTACGGCCGCGATGCTATTTATAACTTCCCGCGTTATGCGAATGATGAGAGTGACCGTCTGATGGCAGAGGGTGTATCTGAAGCGGCATTTGATGTAGAGAAACGTAAAGAAATCTACAAAGAATGGCAGGCGCTGATGGTTGAAGAAATTCCTGTGTTCCCAACCCTGTACCGCGCTGCGCTTGTACCGGTTAACAACCGTGTCCTGAACTACGCTATCGGTGATGGAACCGGAATCTATCTTAATGAACTTGCCGTATCCGCTGATAAAGGGATTGCAGCAAAATAAGTCATTCCAGCAGTAGTCTGTATTGAGCAGATTCAATAACAAAAATCCCTTTGGCATACGCCAAAGGGATTTTTGTGCTCTTGCTGATATTGCAGCTTATGCAGACTATAGCTACAGGGCAAGGATTACCCCTGCGGCTGCGGCACAACCTTCTTCGCTGCTTCAATCGTTCCGCCGCCCAGACACTGCTCGCCCTGGTAGAATACAACCGCCTGCCCTGGAGTGATAGCCTTCTGCGGCACATCAAACAGAACATCCAGGCTGCCGTCTTCCCGTGCAGTCAATGTAACACCCTGGTCGGGCTGGCGGTAGCGGAATTTGGCTGAGCATTTCAGCGGAGCATCACCAGGCGAAAGTACCTGTCCGTCAATCCAGTTGATGCCCGAAGCAATCAGGCTGGTGGAGTACAGGCTGTGGTGCTTGTCTCCCTGTACAACGTACAGAATATTCTTCTCAAGGTCCTTCTCGGCAACGAACCAGGGCTCACCGTTACCGGAGCCTCCGATTCCCAGCCCCTGCCGCTGTCCCAATGTGTAGTACATCAGGCCGTCATGTCGGCCTTTGACTTCGCCGGTGGCAATATCGACCATATCGCCGGACTGTGCCGGCAGATACTGGCTGAGGAATTCGCGGAAGTTACGTTCGCCGATGAAGCAGACGCCGGTGCTGTCTTTTTTCTTAGCAGTATACAGGCCGGCTCCTTCAGCAATTCTCCGTACTTCCGGCTTCGGCAGATGGCCAATCGGGAACATGGCCTTCGACAGCTGGCTCTGGTTCAGCGCGTTCAGGAAATAGGTCTGATCCTTATTGTTGTCTACGCCGCGCAGCAGCTTGAACAGACCGTCTTCTTCAACTACACGCGCGTAGTGGCCGGTTGCCACATAATCCGCACCGAGCTGGAGCGCCTTGTTCAGGAATTCCCCGAACTTGATCTCCCGGTTGCACATGACATCCGGGTTAGGTGTCCGGCCAGCCTTATATTCATCAAGGAAATAGGAAAAAACTTTATCGAAGTATTCCTTTTCAAAATTAACGGTATAGTAAGGAATATCAATCTGCTCACACACACGGCGCACATCCTCAGCGTCGGTCTCGGCAGTACATACTCCGAATTCGTCGGTATCATCCCAGTTTTTCATAAAGATGCCGATGACGTCATAACCCTGCTGTTTGAGCAGAAGCGCCGTAACGGAGGAATCGACTCCCCCGGACATGCCGACGACGACACGTGTATCCTGTTTAGCCTTTGTCATTCCAATCACCATTTTCTATGCACAAAATACCGGTTATCTAAACTGAACACCCGGCTCATTTCGTATTATAACATACCTGTCTACCCTAAAACTGCCTGGGAACAGAGGAATTTGGTACAGAAACAGCGGAGATTTTGACAATTTGTCCACCACTGGCGAACATTCCGCCAAAAAAAAGACTTTTACGCTGCAAATGTGTCCGCAGATATGATAACATAAGCATAGAGCAAACATCGGAATACGTTGATATGACATTTCTCATAATGTCTTCTTAGCTTATTGTGAACTACAACTGCAGCAATTAAACCGAAAGAGGTGCCCCTTTGAAAATATCAACAAAAGGACGTTACGGATTAACCATTATGATGGAGCTTGCCCTGAAATTCGGCGAGGGCCCAACCTCCCTGAAAAGCATTGCCGAGAAAAACGGCCTGTCCGAGCATTATCTGGAGCAGCTGATTGCGCCGCTGCGCAATGCCGGACTGGTAAAAAGCATCCGCGGAGCCTACGGCGGATATATTCTGTCCCGCGATTCAGCTACCATCACCGCCGGAGATATTATCCGGGTGCTGGAAGGGCCGATTTCACCGGTCGATTTCACAGAAGAGGACGACCCGGCCAAACGCAACCTCTGGCTGCGTATCCGTGACAGCATCGCAGACGTGCTTGATTCGACTACATTGTCTGACCTGATTAATTATAAAGAAGAGAGTAAAGCTGATAATTACATGTTCTATATTTAACAGGAGCTAAGATCTGCTGCATGGTGAGGTTGCTTTGTTATATGGAGATACACCATTCATTTAGATAATCTGTTAACTAAACATTGACGGCAAAAAGAAGATTAAAAAAATGATAAGGACGATAACACTGCTTATTCTACTCATCATAAGGTAAGCATCACTGGGTTCGCTGTCCCCTTTTATCATCCAACCATAACGCATGTGCCACCCTAATGCCGGAAAGAATATATTCAGTAGTGCAAGGAGCACAAAAAGAAAAGCGAAGATTACCATATTCTCCAACTCCTTTAAGTTGTGATAAACACCTCACTGTAATGAATTACGAAAAAACAGCTTAGAAGTTTCGCAAGTTGGCCAGGGAGGCGCTCACGCTAAGTCTTGAGCGTTGACGTTTCCCTAACAAAATATTACAATAGTACACGAAGATAAGGGCGATGGAGTTCGCCATTAACTGCCGCGAGGCTAATGACTCCTACCAGCGAAGCACTTTTCCTGGTAGGAGTCTATTTTTTTATATCCTTAATTTTACCATGGAGGGAAGAAAGGCAATGGCCCGGTGGAAGCAACGATGGTCTGATAGAACTGAAAAATGGTGGTTTGCCGCAGCAATAAGCACTCTGCTCAAATGGGTGATACTGGGCAGCGGAGTGGGAGTGCTCGCCGGTACAGCATCTGCTTTTTTTCTGAAAAGTCTGGATTACGTGAGCGGAGTCAGGATCGCTAATCCATGGCTGCTGTTCCTGCTTCCGCTTGGAGGGGCGCTGGTCAGCCTGCTCTATTCCAAGTACGGGGGCAGCAGCGCGAAGGGGAATAACCTGATTCTGGAGCAGGTGCATAACGCAAGTGAGGCCATACCGCTGAGAATGGCTCCGCTTGTATTGATCGGCACACTGATCACCCATCTGTTCGGCGGCTCTGCCGGGCGGGAGGGGACAGCGGTGCAGATGGGCGGAAGTCTGGCCGAGTGGTTCGGAAGAATGCTCAGGGTGAAGCCTGCCGACCGGAGAATTCTGCTTATTCTCGGGATCAGCGGCGGATTTGGTTCGATTTTTGGGACACCATTGGCAGGAACCGTATTCGGCCTTGAGGTGCTTGCAATCGGGCTGATCAGCCAGGAGGCGCTTATTCCGGCGTTTATTGCCAGCTTTACCGGAAATCTCACGGCAGCTTCACTCTGGGGTGTTACACATCTGCACTATCCGATCGGCGAGATACCAGCGCTTTCTGTGCCTGTGCTGCTCAAGGTAGTGCTGGCCTCTGTCCTGTTCGGGCTGGCAAGCGTACTGTTCAGTGAACTGACGCATGCGCTGAAAAAGGGGTACACCTACCTGTTCCGTAATCCTGTGCTGAAAAGCGCCGCCGGCGGTATAGTGATCATTATTCTGGTATATGCTCTGGGAACAAGAGATTATCTCGGGCTGGGGCTGCCTCTGATTGAGGATTCGTTTACCGGGGAGGTCACGCCGTTTGCTTTTATGGGTAAGCTGGTCTTTACTTCATTGACGCTTGGAGCCGGCTTTCAGGGCGGGGAGGTTACTCCTTTATTTGCAATTGGAGCCACATTGGGGCATTCGTTAGCAGGGCTGCTGCACCTCTACGGCCCTTTTCTGGCCGCGCTCGGGTTCATCGCCGTGTTTTGCGGTGCCGCCAATACGCCAATTGCCTGCTTTCTGATGGGCATTGAATTATTTGGGGGAGACGGGGCGGTATACTTCTTTATTGCCTGTCTTGTGAGTTATTTATTCTCAGGACATACGGGGATTTACACTTCCCAGCAGATCGGCATTTCCAAAAGTCCGCTCTGGTCCTTTTCGCAAGGGACAACATTAGCCAGAGCAAGGCAGCACAAAAAGAAGAACGGCAGCCCCTTGTAAATGCCCACATCAATATTTATCCTGGGCTTCTTAATAGGAAATTTACCGTGTTCTTACCTGTACGTGACATTCCGGAAACAAACCGCTGCTAAACTATGAATATCCCCAAAAGTATGTAACGTTCGTTCATGTCCCTCTTGAAGCCCTGCCGTTGTCGGCGGGGTATTTTTTGTCTGCTGAAAGCTCGGGAGGAGATGCATGGGTCACTTGAGGCGTAATATTTAGGAGGAAGGATGTGTGGAGGGTATGGCTGCAGAGATGCAGGATCCGGGATTATAATCTTTTGTATCGCTTAATGGTCCAGAACGGCAGCGTTAACAGACCCGCATCAGTCTTGAACTCGAAGGAGTTTGCTGTGTGGCCTTTTTCGCCTGTGCCTTTGTATGTTTCACCGCTAATCAGATGAATCTCAAGCAGAGCTCCTTCAGAGATCGCCTGTTGAAGTTTTGAATTTTGCAAAATAAGGTCTCCTTACTATACGCTGTTTGAAAGAAATACTATGAGTTTTATTAAACCAACGCTTTGCTGTTTACTCGCGAAAAATGATATTTGACAAAGTTGTAATGTTTCTGCTGATAGGGTATCAGATTGTACATGACCAGTAAGTCATAATGGTATCTATGTAGTTTAGTACATAATGCGTAAAAATTGAAACTCTCCAAAAGAGCACTCCCTGAAAAATTATGCAGCCGCGGGTATACGCTCAGGCTTCCTTAACAAGCTCCGGGTAATCATTTCTTACATTGCCTACTGCCGCGGATACGGGGTAAGCCGTCATTTGAGCGGCATCGTAAGGCTTAAGCAGCCGAAGCAGGGAAGGGATATCCTTGTTGCTGCGGTCAAGCCAAAACGCTTCAGCCCCGGGTGAAAGAATAACCGGCATCCTATTATGAATGTCAGCCATAAGACTGTTCGCTTCGGTCGTGATAATGGTGCAGGTGCTGAGCCGGTTGCCGTCAGCATCGACCCGTATATCATACAATCCTGCCAGTGAAAAAATACTGCGGTCCCGCAGCGTAATCCGCATCGGCTGCTTGCCGCCCTGAAGCTGCTTCCATTCATAGAAGCCGTCTACAGGAATGATGCAGCGCCGCGAAGGAATCAGTCCTTTAAATGCAGGTTTCTCCAGCAACGTTTCAGCGCGCGCATTGATCATCTTGCTGCCGATACGGTCATCTTTAGCCCATGAAGGGACCAGTCCCCAGCGGAGCTCGCCCAGCCTGTTGCGCCTGCCGTCATGAATAACTGCAGGAATCTGCTGTACCGGTGCGGCATTATACTTGGGCGAGTAGTTAATCAGCGGACTACCCTCTATAAAATAACGCAGCATCAATTCGTCCAAGGTTACAGTAATGGTATATCTTCCGCACATGTCCGATCAGCCTCCTATTTACGCCAAAACTATTTGTTATTATAATTCATGCTGTATGTATACGTGAAGTGCAGATAAGAGAAGGGGGAAATACTGTGATTCTGGTAAGCTCCTGTCTGGCAGGAATGAAAGTCAGATATAATGGTACAGATTGTCTGGAAAAGAGTCTGAAGACGCTCTTTGACGGCGGACAGGCGGTTGCAGTCTGCCCCGAGCTGCTGGGCGGGTTCGCAACGCCGCGGGAACCGGCCGAAATTGTCGGCGGGACTGGCAGGGATGTGCTGGACGGCAGAGCCAAGGTAATAGACCGCTCAGGAAAAGAGGTTACCGCGATGTATCTGGAGGGAGCACGTATTACTCTGGATACTGCGCTCCAATTCGGCGTGTCCACCGTAGTGCTCAAATCAAACAGCCCATCCTGCGGAAGTGTCATGATCTATAACGGCGAATTTACAGGTGTAAAAATCCCCGGTGAGGGTGTTACCGCCGCCCTGCTGCGGAGAAACGGTATTGAGGTCATTTCCGAGCAGGAGCTTGCGGACAGGCTGGAAGAATTAGGGCTCTAAAATAAGCTTTTAAATACTATTAGCGGACCCATATATTTCTATACATCAAACCAGTGTTTTTAGGGGATATGCCCGTTGATACATGTTACAATATTGTGTTCTTTACCGGGTGGTAAAAGACCGCATTCAGCAGTATAATCGAGAAGCCTTAAGAAATCCTGAATTCTAATATAAGAAGCGGAGAAAACAGTATGAAATCCATCTATTTGGACCACGCCGCCTCAACGCCGGTTCATCCGGAGGTGGCCAAGGTCATGTACCATATACTGACTGAAGAATACGGTAATGCGTCCAGTGTTCATCATTCCGGACGTTCCGCCAAAAGAATTGTTAACGGCGCGCGCGATACTATCGCGGGCTTTTTGGGCTGTGCGCCGGATGAATGGGTGTTTACCAGCGGAGGTACGGAAAGTGATAACCTCGCCCTACTGGGGGCTGCGGCTGCCACAGCGCACAAAGGTAAACATATCATAACTACTGCTATAGAGCATCATGCGGTCCTGCATACCTGCGAGCAACTGGAGCGGCAGGGCTACTCCATCACCTATCTTCCGGCAGATTCCACAGGAAGGGTGTCGGCTTCGGATGTTGAGGCGGCCCTGAGGGAAGACACGGTACTAATTAGTGTGATGTTCGCCAATAATGAGGTTGGAACGGTTCAGCCGATTGAGGAAATCGGCAGGCTGGCAGCTGAACGGGGAGCCCTGTTCCATGTTGATGCTGTACAAGCCCTCGGCATGGTGCCGTTTAATCTGCGTGAGCTGCCGGTGGATTACATGAGCTTCACTGCACACAAAATCAACGGTCCGCAGGGTATCGGCGGCCTGTATGTGCGGCGCGGGGCGCCGCTGCATCCAAGGCAGCACGGGGGCCTGCAAGAGCGCGGCAGGCGGGCCGGTACCGAAAGCCTGGCCGGTGCGGCCGGCTTTGCCAAGGCGGTTGAGCTGGCGGTGCAGGGGCTTGAGGAGCGCCGGGGGAAGGCGCTGCAGCTGCGCAGCACACTGCTCGGTGAGCTGGACAAGCGGATTGGACAAGACAGCTATACGGTCAACGGCAATCCGCAGCATTTTTTGCCGGGCATACTGAATATCAGCTTCCCCGGGGCAGGGACAGATGTGATGCTGATGAACCTGGATATGGAACGGATTGCCGCTGCGAGCGGGTCGGCCTGTACTTCCGGTTCACTGGAAATTTCACATGTTCTGCAGGCTATGAAACTTCCTTCAGAACTTTTGAACTCGGCGATTCGATTTAGCTCTGGTTTGGGTAATACTAAGGAAGAAATGGATTACGTTGCCCAAAAAGTTGAAACCATTCTGAAACGGCTGCGTAAATAGAGCTAGGGTTTGCTTCAGCTCTACGCTGTTTTGGTACATAATAGGAGGCCTTGGCATTGAAACTTCAGGATTTGATCGGCCTCACTGTATATGAAGTTGAAGAAGGTAACGAAGTCGGCAAGCTTGTCGATTGTGCACTGGATTCAAAATGGAATATTACGGGTATTGAACTGGAAAGCAAATCATTTTTTTCCAGTCATGTGAAAGTTGTGGCATGGGAAGATATTGTCGCTTATGGCGAAGATGCTGTCATGATTCGCAGTAAAGAGTCGATTATTAAGGCCGACACTGACCATATACCATATACTTTTCTTTTGGGAAAGAACAAACTGAAGGATCTGAAGGTCCTGACTACATCAGGAAGTAATCTTGGGCGAATATCCGATGTTTATTTTGACCAGAAGTTGGGAAATACAATAGTAGCGCTGGAAATCAGTGACGGGCTTGTAACGGATTTGATCGAAGGCCGCAAATGGCTGCCTTGTTCTGAAGAGATGTCCATTGGGGAGAATGCCGTACTGGTTCCCGCGATGAGCGAAGAACGGCTACAGAAAGCCATTAATATTGTTAACGGATAGGTGGAATGTATGATATGAAGTGTCCAAACTGCAACTCCAAGGATATCGGCAAGATTGGTTCACACCAGTTCTATTGCTGGGGCTGTTTTATTGAACTAACGGTCAATGGTGAAAAAATGTCGGTTTATCAGGTTGAAGAAGACGGCACGCTCAGCTCGCTTGACGATCTGTTCTCAGGCGAAGAAATTGCTCAGGATTTCCCGCAAATCCACGCATCCTCCTGATTTTACGTGCTTTTTAAGCGTCAATTTCCTTTCAGCATACAGAATGCTGAGGGTTTTTGGCGCTTTTTTTCATAGTATTATGCTTATCTTCGGTTTGACTGGAGCGGCGGTTATTTTTATCTCCGTGTACATATACTTATCTACGAAGCCTGTCCGGATAATGGCGGGCTTTTTAATGTAGGGTGTGTACTAAGGAGGTGTTTATCTTGGAGCAATGGTCGCAGAGCAAGTGGTTCCGCTGGATGACTGGTGTGCTGCTTGGGCTGATTATCCTATATTTTGTCTGGCTGCTCCGTCCGATGCTGCAGGGGATTTTTGTATTTTTAAAAGCCATTCTAGCGCCGTTTCTGGCTGCGATGATTATATCTTACGTTCTGAATCCGGTGGTCAGTATGCTGGCCGGACGGAAAATGCCGCGAAGTGTCGCGGTGCTGCTGATCTATACCGTATTCTTGACCACAATCGTTGTTATCGCCATCAACCTGATTCCGATGTTCATCGAGCAGCTTGAGGAGCTGAATGAGCATCTGCCGGAAATGACTCTGCATGCCCAGGGGCTGATGCGCAGCATGAATACGAAGCTGATTCCGCCGGGAGTGGAGACAGGGATGAACAACTGGTTTTTTCAGCTGGAGAACAGGCTGGCCGGCGGGATTTCCCATTTTCTCGATAATATCGGATCTACAATCGGTCTGCTGTTCAACGCTTTTATCGTACCGTTCCTGGTGTTCTATATTCTAAAAGACTTCGACGTGTTCGAACGGACGGTGGTATCCTGTCTGCCCCGCTCCCGCCGCAGGTCGATTGTGAAGCTGCTGAAGGATATCGATGATGCGCTCGGGAATTACATCCGCGGCCAGATTCTCGTCTGCCTGATTATCGGCGTGCTGGCGTATATAGGCTACGTGATTGTGGGTATGCCTTACGCCCTTCTGTTTGCCTGTGTGGTTGCTGTGTTTAACATTGTCCCGTATATGGGGCCGTTTCTCGGGGCTGCGCCCGCCATTGTCATGGCGACGACGATCTCGCTGCGGCTGGTGCTGCTGGTAGCGGTTGTAAATACGCTGTGTCAGATGCTGGAGAGCAATGTGATATCTCCGCAGGTGGTGGGCCGGAGGCTGCATTTGCATCCGCTGCTGATTATTTTTGCCCTGCTGGTCGGCGGGGAGGTGGCCGGTATGATCGGGTTAATTCTTGCAGTGCCTGTTTTTGCCGCCGGAAAGGTGGTTATTCAACACCTCTTTACCTATTATATCCGCCGGAAGGCGGCATAGGCGGCAAAAACGTTGACTATAGACAAGAAAGTTGTATATAATATTGTGTAATATTACGATTAGCATTACGAAATAGCTGTCGATGATGAGGAGTATTAGTTCGCAGAACGTTAGCTCAGAGAGCCGGTGTACAGGTGCAAGCCGGTTAACGGAGCGGATGAACTCACCTCGGAGTAATGGCGCAAGCCGCAGGCTTCTGCAAGAATTGCAGGTCCGCGAGTGAACCGCCGTCGCCTCACCCCCGGTAAAGGGTGTCAAAGTGAGTGGCAGACATAGCATGTCCGGCCGCTAACTAGGGTGGTACCACGGGAATTCAGACCTCTCGTCCCTAGCGTTAATACGCTGGGGATGGGAGGTTTTTTTGTTTGAAAAGTACAGCAGCTGTAACTCCAAGGAGGAGAACAAGATGAGTGAGAACCAGACAACTACGGTGGCCGGAGCCGGCTACCGCGCCCAGACCATTGAGCCGAAATGGCAAAAGTTCTGGGATGAGAACAAAACCTTCAAGACAGGTAAAGATGCGGATAAACCGAAATTCTACGCACTGGATATGTTCCCGTATCCATCAGGTGCGGGCCTGCATGTAGGGCATCCTGAAGGCTACACAGCAACCGATATTATCTCCCGTTACAAACGGATGCGCGGTTATAATGTGCTTCATCCGATGGGCTGGGATGCCTTTGGCCTTCCGGCAGAGCAGTACGCCATGGATACCGGTCAGCATCCGCGTGACATCACCTTCAAGAATATTGACAATTTCCGCCGCCAGATCAAGTCATTGGGCTTCTCCTATGACTGGGACCGCGAGATCAGCACCACCGATCCGGAATACTATAAATGGACCCAGTGGATATTCATCCAGCTGTATAACCGCGGTCTGGCTTATGTGGCTGAGGTATCGGTGAACTGGTGTGAGGCGCTGGGAACGGTACTGGCAAATGAAGAGGTTATCGACGGCAAAAGCGAGCGCGGCGGCCACCCTGTTGTGCGCAGACCGATGCGTCAGTGGATTCTGAAAATTACCGAGTATGCGGAACGCCTGCTCGAGGACCTGGATGAGCTGGACTGGGAAGAGAGCATCAAGGATATGCAGCGCAACTGGATCGGCAAATCGACCGGTGCGGAAGTCAACTTTGCGATCGACGGCCATGATGCAAGCCTGGAAGTGTTCACCACCCGCCCGGATACACTGTTCGGCGCAAGCTATTGTGTACTGGCACCAGAGCATAAGCTGGTGGATGTGATTACCACGGAAGCGCAGGCTGCTGCCGTAGCGGAATACCGTGACAAAGCAGCCCGCAAGAGCGATCTGGAGCGTACGGATCTGGCAAAAGAGAAGAGCGGCGTATTTACCGGCGCTTATGCTATTAATCCGGTTAATGGTGCTAAGGTGCCTGTCTGGATTGCTGATTATGTACTTGCCGGATACGGAACCGGGGCGATTATGGCTGTTCCGGGCCATGACACCCGTGACTGGGAATTCGCGAAGCAGTTCGGCCTCGATATCATTGAAGTTGTGCAGGGCGGCAATGTCCAGGAAGAAGCATTCAGCGGCGACGGCCCGCATGTGAACTCTGATTTCCTGAACGGCCTGGACAATAAAGAAGCTATGGCTAAGATGATCTCCTGGCTGGAAGAACAGGGCAGCGGCAAGGGCAAGGTAACCTATCGCCTGCGCGACTGGCTGTTCAGCCGCCAGCGCTACTGGGGCGAGCCGATTCCGATTCTCCATCTGGAGGACGGCACAATGAAAACTGTGCCTGTGGACCAGCTGCCGCTGATGCTGCCGGATGTAGATGCCATCAAGCCTTCAGGCACAGGTGAATCCCCGCTGGCTAATGTTACCGAATGGGTGGAAACCGTTGATCCGGAGACTGGCATGAAGGCCCGCCGCGAGACCAACACGATGCCGCAATGGGCCGGCAGCTGCTGGTACTACCTGCGGTATATCGATCCGCATAATGATAAAGAGCTGTGTTCGCCTGAGCTGCAGAAAGAGTGGCTGCCGGTTGACCTGTATATCGGCGGTGCCGAGCATGCGGTGCTTCATCTGCTGTATGCCCGCTTCTGGCACAAGGTGCTGTACGATATCGGTGTAGTAGACACCAAAGAACCGTTCCACAAGCTGGTGAACCAGGGCATGATCCTGGGCAACAACAACGAGAAAATGAGTAAATCGCGCGGCAACGTTATTAACCCTGACGAAATCGTCGAGGCTTATGGTGCGGACACCCTGCGTGTGTATGAAATGTTCATGGGACCGCTGGAAGCCACCAAGCCTTGGAATGAAAAAGGTGTGGAAGGCGTTCACCGCTTCCTGTCCCGTGTATGGCGCCTGTTCGTTAATGAAGACGGCAGCCTGAGCAGCAAAATTACACCGGATGGCGGAAGCGACGAGTTCAAACGGACCTGGCACAAGACGCTGAAAAAAGTTGGGGAGGACTTCGAAGGCTTGCGCTTCAACACAGCGATCAGCCAGCTGATGATCTTCACCAACGATGCTTATAAGCAGGATACCTTGTCCAAAGAAGCGGCAGAGCACTTCGTGCAGATGCTGGCGCCGCTGGCACCGCATATTGCTGAAGAGCTGTGGCAGCTGCTGGGTCACGAGGGAAGCATCAGCTATGTGCCTTGGCCGTCTTATGACGAAGCCTGGACAGTGGATGCCGAAGTGGAAATTGTTGTACAGGTGAACGGCAAGATTGTACAGCGCGCACTGGTAGCCGCAGAGATGGGCAAGCAAGAGATGGAAGAGCATGCACTGGCTCTGCCGAACGTGCAGTCTGCTGTAGAAGGCAAAACCGTCCGCAAAATTATTGCGGTGCCGGGCAAGCTTGTAAATATTGTAGTGGGTTAAGCGAAGAACGCAACTCTACCCGCAGCTACGGAGCAATCCGTGCTGCGGGTTTTTGTCTAGTATTTCCGCTTACTGCAATAAGTTTACCGGTCCAGCGGGCCCTGGGTAATCCCGCTGCGGCCGAACAGATCATCCAGCCGGAGCACATCCTCATCATACTTGTCATGTGTAGTTGTAATCAGCCGCTCAAACACACCTTCAAGGCTGATTCGCAGATGGTTCAGCGCTTCTGCTGTAATGCCGCCGCGGACGGCGACCCGCTCCTGCAGCTCCTGGGGAGTGAACGAGCCTTCTGTCAGCAGCCTGCCGGTGCCGAGCAGCATTTCACCGGCCAGCCGGCTGACCAGTGCCTCGTCAATGCCGGTCGCTTCAACAGCCGCTTCAATCCACCGTTCCAAAAAGTAGCTTAGAAACGCCGGACCGCAGCTGGAGAAATCAGAGGCAATCCGGGTATGGCTCTCAGGGATTTCCGCCGGCACGCTAATGCAAGAGAAAAGCCGGAGCAGGGACAGCCTGTCTTTTTTATTTAATCTGCTTCCGAAGATGCAAAGAGAAGTCCCGCTCTTGACGGAATGGGTGATGCTGGGAATAATCTTGGCAATTTTGGACGGCAGCACGGATTCCAGATGATGAAGCTGGACGGGGCTTGTGATAGAGACGATGATCTGCTCTCTGCGCAGACTGGGGGCAATTTCTTCAGCAAGCATTTTGAACTGCAGGGGTTTAACGCATAAAAAGACGATATCGCTGCCTGCTGCGGTCTCTGTATTACTTTCACATATGCTGATTCCGGGATGAAGCTTCTGAAGTTCCAGCAGCTTGCCGGGGCTGCGGTTGCTGGCCAGCACATCGCAGGGATCAAGTGCTCCCGAACGAAGAAAGGTGTCGATGAGCAGACCGCCCATGCTGCCTGTTCCGATAAATCCCACTTTCATCCTGTGGTAACCTCCTTTCTTATGTTGCTGGGCTTACAGGAATACTCTTCGTTAAATGTATGCATGCGAGTCTTGGACAAATGACAGGTTTTCAACAAGTTATTGAATAATATTGCAGATGGTTGAAGCTGATATGATCTTGCACGGAACGTATAAGCTGAATTGGACATGCGGCTCCGAATATTAGTTAGATTTCCTCCACCTAATCTGATCAAACGTTAACATTTCTGATAATTAGCTGGAAGAACACCATCTATATTGAACGATATACCTCTCACAGGGAGAATCTGGAGCAATAATTGGACTTTTTCCCGCTAATGCCTCCTTTTGCGATCATAAGCAAGAATCAGGTGGAGAATTTCCATTTAGCCTTGTGAATGCATGCTGAGCAAAAGAGCAGTAGCTATATTCAGCTCTAATTGAAGGAGGGCTTTTGATGAGTAAAAGAATGATCGGCAGTATAATTGCTGCGGTGCTGCTGGGCGGCGGATTAGTCTGGTCTGCAGATCACAGGCAGGCTGAAGGCATAGCCGGCTGGGAAACGCTGAATGCCGGAATGGCGCAGGCGCTGGGTGTGGAGAACGGAACCGCCGGCATGGCTTCTGCAGGGAGGGCCAATGAGACTACGGCCGGACCGGTAACAGCGGTAGATGACGGAGTGGCCGGGGCTGTGGCGCCAAGCGGGGCAGCGGGAGATGACGGAGTAACTGGAACTGCGGTAGTAGGTGGGGCAGCGGGAGATGACGGAGTAACTGGAGCTGCGGCGGCAGGCGAAGCAGCGGGAGATGACGGAGTGGCTGGAGCTGCGGCAGCAGGCGGGGCAGCGAGTAGTGCTGTAGCCGCTGACGGCAGAATTAATGTGAATACTGCTGATGCTGCTGCGCTGATGGACTTGCCCGGGGTCGGGGAGAAGAAGGCACAGGCGATCATCGATTACCGGAACAGCAAGGGAGCGTTTCACAGCTTAACTGACTTGGGCAAGGTGAAGGGGATCGGTCCGAAGATGCTGGAGAAGCTGGAGGCGCTGGTTGTTTTTTAACCGATTAGAAAGTATACAGTTACGGGCTTATACAGGTCTGATGTTTCTTGCAGATAGGATGCCGGCCTCCCAGTAGAACAGAGGAGCCATACTGCGTTTCCCCGGGATGTGTGGAATATAGTGGAAAATTTAATCTTGACACTGGAAAGATGGAAAGGGTATATTTACAGTGTAAAGTTTAGAAAAAGGAGTTTTACCTTTGAAGCAGAGACCCTATCATCATGGCGATTTAAGAAACACATTGATTGAAACCGGTATTGAGTTAATTAATGAGGAGGGTCTGGGCGGATTTTCCCTGCGTAAGGTTGCAGCTAAATGCGGGGTCAGCCACGCAGCTCCGTATGGTCACTTCAAGGATGTTCAGCAGCTTCTGGCAGCCATGGGGGAGCATGTCACTGCGCAGTTTACAGCCTCTCTGCAAGCTTCAGTCGAAGGGCAGGCAGAGCCGATGTCAGCGATGGAAAAGCTGGGGACAGCCTATATTGCTTTTTTCGGGCAGCATCCGGCTTATCTTCCTTTCCTGTTCTTTCAGTCGGGTATCACGATTCAGGTGGACGGAGGAGAAGCGGATGCTCCGGCGTATCCGCCATTTGCGGTGTTCAGGACGACCGGCTGCCGGCTGTTCCGTAGCCTAGGGCTGCCGCCTGAGCGGGACGGCCAAATGCTGATGGCCTACTGGTCGCTTGTCCACGGGGTGGCATCCCTGCAGTCCAGCAGCGGCATCCGTTATTCGGGGAATTGGCAGGAGGTATGGCAAGTCATTCTTCAATCAGGAGGAACTGAAGATGAGATTAATCGTTCATGATCTGGCGGAACCGGAATATGATGCATGGCTTAGCGGGTTCTGCAGTGAAACCGATGAAGTGATCGGAATGGAGGGGGACATCCGTCATTGTGTAGGCTGCTTCGGCTGCTGGGTCCGCACTCCGGGCACCTGTGTGCTGAAGGATTCTTATAAGCATATGGGCGAACGGCTCGCTGCCTGTGAAGAGTTTGTCTTAATCAGCCGTAACGTGTACGGGGGATACAGCCCGTTTGTCAGCAATGTTTTGAACCGCACACTGCCGTATGTTCTGCCCTATTTCACGACCAAAAACGGAGAAACCCATCATCAGCAGCGGTATGAGCGCCAGATCAGATTCACGGTTCATTTTTACGGGGAAGGGATGACCGGGGCAGAGCGCGAGACGGCACAGTCTCTGGTAGGGGCCAATGCGCTTAATCTGGATGCGTCCGGCTACACTGTTTCTTTTCACGACACGCTTGTCAGCCTTAAGGAGGTACAGTGATGAGAATTGCGCTGGTTAACGGGAGTCCCAAGGGCGGGGTGAGCAACTCCGGCATTCTGCTGGAAAAGCTGAAGCCGCTCATTGCTGAAGGCAATGAGCTTAGTGTGTACCGCGTTAATGTAAAGCCGCTGAAGCCTGAGCAATACGATGAGCTGAATGAGGCGGATGTGCTGGTGCTGGCGTTTCCGCTTTATTTTGACGCAATCCCCTCGCACCTGCTGCGGATGCTGGTTGAATTCGAACAGTACCGGCAGTCTAAGCAGGGCAATCCGGACCTTATCGTCTATGCATTGATTAATAATGGATTCTATGAAGGGCATCAGTGCAAGATTGCTGCCGATATTGTACGTAACTGGTGCAGCCGCTCAGGCTTCCGCTTCGGGATGGCTGTCGGGCACGGAGCCGGTGAGATGTTCAAATCCTTGAGCCAGGTACCGCTCGGTAAAGGCCCGCTCAAGAATCTCGGCAAGGCCATGCATCAGCTCTCAGCCGCTATTCATGCGCGAAGCAGCGCAGAATCCCTGTTCATCCAGCCCAACTTTCCGCGCATCGCCTGGCGTCTGGCTGCCACCCATTCCTTCTGGCACGCTCAGGCGAAGAAGAACGGATTGCGGCCGAAGGAGCTGAGAAGACAGCCTTTTCAGCAGAGCAGGTAAGGAACCCGCTTTATCATATTGAAACAGTGCCACAGTGTGTTACAATAGTGAACAACTAAGAAGAGAAAGTGGAGAAACACTGATGACTGTGGCCTACCGCAAAAACTGGGATACATATTTCATGGACATTGCCTGCATGGTCTCCACCCGTTCACGCTGCCCCCGCCGGCATGTCGGTGCTGTGCTGGTGCAGGGCAAGAAGCTGCTGGGAACGGCATATAACGGGGCGCCGATGGGTGTGCCGGATTGCTCCGAAGCCGGGTGTATGGTCTCTGAGCAGTATGAACGGGAGCTTGTCGGAGGCGTGGAAACGATGGTTATGAAGCAGCGCTGCATCCGCACGATTCATGCCGAGCAGAACCTGTTGCTCTTCACCGACCGGAGTGACCGGGAGGGCAGTACCGTGTACGTGACGGATGAGCCGTGCTGGACCTGTGCCAATATGCTGGCCAACAGCGGTATTGTTGAGATTGTCTATCTGCGTCCTTACCGCAAGGATATGAAAAAGGTCGAGGCGATGCTGGGCTCCAAAGGGATTATATTCCGTCAATTGGAGAACTACGAGCCGCCGAAGGAAACGATGATTACGGTATCGGAGTAACCCGGGAGTACCGGATAAGGTAACTGAATAAGGCAAGCAACAGGGGAAGAACCTCTGCTCGCGCATGAATTGCGCAGCGGGGGTTCTTTTTGCTGTCTGCAGATTACATAGGGAGGGAAGGAAATGAATAGAAGGCCGCTTTTGGGCTTCACCGTCTGTTGGGTTGCCGGCAGTGCGGCAGGCTGCCTGTTTTCAGGCTACAGTCTTCTGGCCGGTATATCCGCCTGCCTGCTGCTGCTTGTGATCTGGGCGGTCAGCGGGGGGATCAGCTGGCGGACGGCGGCTGTGTTTGTACTGGCTCTGGCTGCAGCAGCGCTGTATTGGGAATGGACAGAGGCACGGAATGTCAGCCTGCTGCCGGCGGCGCTGGGCCGGCCGGAAGCCGGGCTGAACGAGACATATCTAACAGCTGAAGGTGTGATTGTATCCCCGGTGGAGCGGGACGGGGACCGGGTGGATTTTACGCTGAAGCTGGCGCAGATTGGAGGGGAGAAGCTGGGACAAGACGATGGAGAATCCGTTATAGAGCAGGCAAGAGAAGGCAGCGATGCCCAGGGAGATATTGGCCACGGGGACAATGTAGGCACTAATCCGGCGGGCGAACTTATTGCTGTGCAGATCAAGCTCCAGGCGGAGAGTGAAATTGCACTGGCGGCACAGTGGCAGCGAGGCGACCGGGTAACCGTTCAGGGGGAACTGGGCCTGCCTGCAATTGCGCGGAATTTTGGCGGATTCGACTATCGTGCATATCTGCAGACGCAGCAGGTTCACTGGCTGCTGAAAGGGGAAGGCACGGCTAGTGTGACGGCTGTAGCTCCCGTGTCATGGGAGCTCTCCAGCATTTTACGCTGGAATGATGCCGCGCGGGCTGCGCTTGGTGCTGAAATGGACCGCTTGTTTCAGGAGCCGCATGCCGGATATATGAAGGGGCTTGTAATCGGTATACAGGACGATCTCGATCCCGAGACGTTTAAGCAGTTCTCACAGCTGGGGCTGACGCATATTCTGGCCATTTCCGGTATGCATGTTGCTGTGTATGTAGGAGTGATTCTGTTTCTGCTGCGGCGCCTGCGTGTTACAAGGGAAACCGCGCTAACGGTCACCCTGCTTCTGGTTCCGGTATATGTGCTGCTGTCCGGCGCGGGGCCGTCCATTGTGCGAGCAGGAATCATGAGTATGATTGCCCTGCTCGCTGCAAGGCTCGGCCTGCTCAAGGACGGACTGAATATTCTGGCTGCATCGGCGCTGATGATGCTGGTCTGGAATCCGTATATGCTGCTCAGCGTCAGCTTCCAGCTGTCATTTCTGGTTACGGCCGGGCTTATGATCTACACGCCGCTGGCAACGCCGTTATTCAGCAGGCTGCCCAAATGGCTTGGCAGTTCTGTAACAGTAACACTGATTGCACAGCTGGTGTCTTTTCCGCTGACGGTGTATTACTTTAACCAGTTCTCACTGCTCTCCTTTATCGCTAATCTGCTGCTTGTGCCCTTTATTACTTTTCTAGTGCTGCCGCTTGGAACGCTGGCCCTGCTGCTTGGCCGGATCTGGAATACTGCGGCGGTTACGGTTGCAGGAGCTGCGGAGCTGCTAAACAATTGGACGTTTAGGGCAGTGGAATGGGTGAACGGATTTACGGCAGGTGTGCTGATCTGGGCCTCACCGTCCCTGCTATGGATATGTGTCTATTACGCGCTGCTCTATGGCCTGCTGTATGTACTTAAGCAGCGGAGAGAGGCGAGGTTTGCCCCGCAATATATGGAGGACGAGACCAGACCCCTGGCAGAGCTGGAGCAGCCGGGAGCAGGGGGAGTCCGCGATGCCTCTGCGCATCCGTCTCAAGTCGGAGTCCAAGCCGGGCTGCGCGGCAGCCGTTACGCAGCCATGCTGTGCGCAGCTGCGCTGGCTTTGCTGCTGTATAAGGGCTATTACGCAGAAAAGCTGAATGGTGCCGGAGCCATAAGCTATCTGGATGTAGGGCAGGGTGACAGTATCCTGATCACTACACCGCAAGGGGCTCACATCCTGGTCGACGGCGGCGGAACGGTAAGCTTCGGGAACAAGGAAGAGTGGCGTATCCGCCGCAGCCCGTTCGAGGTAGGAGCCAAAACGCTGCTACCCTTACTGAAGCAAAGGGGTATACACCGGCTGGACGCCGTAATCCTGACCCACGGCGACCAGGATCATGCGGGCGGGCTGCAGGCCGTACTGGAGGGAATCCCGGTGTCGGCGCTGCTGTTCAACGGAACCTTGGCAGATACGGAGCCTTACAGCAAGCTGATGAGCACGGCCCTTGCCAAGGGCGTCCGGCTGTACGCTGTGCAGCAGGGAATGGTGCTGGCTCCGGATAAGGCGACGAAGCTTTATTTTCTCCGGCCGGAACCAGAGGAGGAGCAGCCGCTGCTTCCGGTAGTTAAGGAGCAGAATCATGAGTCGGTAGTGTTCCGGCTGGAGATGAGCGGCCGCAGCTTTCTTTTTACTGGAGATATGGATGAAGAAGCGGAAGAGGATATTATTCAGGCTGCACAGCAGGCAGGTATCCGGGAAGCCGGACCTGTTGATATGCTGAAAGTCGCCCATCACGGCAGTAAAACCTCAACAGGCGCAGCCTGGCTGGAGTTCTGGAAACCTGCTACCGCAGTAATCTCAGCAGGAGTCAACAATCTGTACGGGCATCCGAATGCCGGGGTGCTGGAGCGGCTGGAGGAAGCAGAGGCAGAGGTGTTCCGGACGGATCTGCACGGGGAGGTGCAGCTTAGGGTGGAGGAGGATGGGATTAGAGTGCGGCATAAGCTGGTTGGGGAGGGGGAGGAATAAATCTGGCTACTCCGAACCTACAGGGATAGGCGGGTGCTACACAGGGAGACAAGGAGACTATGTGCATAGGTAGAGGAGTAACCGTTACAGGCTAGAAATAGACTGGATTTATTAGAGGAACTAGATGGGAGAACAATTTAAGGACGTGTTAATGCCGGTTGAACCATCCGCCTTCAGCCTATTAACGGTATATATCCCGTTAATGTCGGTGAACCACCCACATACAGAGAGCGCTTCGCTCTCTGTACCGCCAGCTATGAAGCTGCTGCGAGCCTCAAGAACTCGCCACATGCGACCGGCTCTCCCTCAGCAGCCGGGCATAATAGCCCTCCTGCTCCAGCAGCTTGCGCGGCGGCCCGGATTCGGCGACCCGACCGTTCTTCATCGCGATGATCAGGTCGGCTCCGGCGATGGTGGACAGCCGGTGGGCGATGATTAGCGTGGTGCGCTCGCGGGCCACGTTGTCAATGGCCTGCTGGATCAGCTTTTCCGTGCGGGTATCGATGTTCGCGGTAGCTTCATCCAGCACGAAGATCGCCGGATCATGGGCAATCGCCCGGGCGAAGGAGATCAGCTGCCGCTGACCGGCAGACAGTGTCCCGCCCCGCTCGGTAACCGGCTCGTTGATGCCGCCGGGGTAATCCTGCACGAACTCAATGGCGCAGGAGGCCTGCAGCGCATGCTGCACGGTCTCTTCCGCGATCTCATCCCCCAGCGTAATATTATCGCGGATCGTGCCGGAGAACAGGAAAACATCCTGCAGCACGACGGAAATGTTCCGCCGCAGATCATCCAGCCGCATAGCATCCACATTGACGCCGTCGATGAGGATTTCTCCCTTTTGCACCTGGTAAAAGCCGTTAATCAGACTGATGATGGTTGTCTTGCCCGCACCGGTCTCGCCGATGAATGCTGCCGTCTGCCCTTTGCGGATTATAAAGCTTACGTCCTTCAGCACCCAGTCGGTATCGTTGTAGGCAAACCAGACATGGCGGAATTCAATGGTTCCGTCCAGCCGCTCTACAGCGACTCCGCTCTCAGGCTGCTCCAGCCGTTCCTCCTCGCGGATCAGCTCCTCAATGCGCTCCGTAGACACCAGTGCCGATTGAATGGAGGTATATTTGTCAGCCAGATCAGAAATCGGGGCAAAAAACTGCCTGATATAGGTCGTGAACGCATACAGCACACCGATTTGCAGCACACCTCCGGAGATTTGGCCGACACTGAACCAGACGAGGATGGCAATCGCCAGACTCTGGAACATATCTGATGCGGGCTTCAGGATGCTGTTGAGCCGCACCTGGATCAGCGTGGTCCGGAAGTAATCCCCGTTCAGCTTCAGGAACTGCTCCTCCTTCTCTTTTTCCGCACGGAATATCTGGATGACCCGCATTCCTGCAACACTTTCGGCAATAAAGCCGTTAATCTGGCCGATGTAATGCTTCATGTGGAAGAAGTTCTTTTTGATTTTGTTTTTGATAAACAGGACCAGTAACACGATCACTGGAATAACGGTAAAAGAAACAAGTGTAAGCTGCGGGCTGAGCATCAGCATGGCGTAGATGATGCCGATCAGCAGCAGGACATCCTTAACGAGTGAAATGATGACATCGGTATACAGGTCGCTGACCTCTGCGGTGTCATTCGTCGCACGGGTAATGAGCCGGCCGGACGAGGTCCGGTCCAGAAAGGACAGCGGCAGCCGCTCGATAATGCCGAACACTCTGACCCGCAGATCATGGATCAGGCTCTGACCTGCTTTGGCGACAATCAGCGCCTGCAGATAAGCAAAGCCGGAGCCTGCCGCCGACACCAGCAGATACAGCAAAGCCAGGCCAAGAATGGAGTCAAGACCATGCTCTGCCGCACCGCCGATCAGAAAATGGTCAATGACCCGCTGCAGCAGCAACGGCTGGACCAGAAAAGCCGCATTGACAATAATGACGCAGACACAGGCCAGGAGGAGCTGGAATGTATAAGGGGCGGATAGCCGCATCAGCAGCTTAGCTGCGCCTGATTCAGGCTTTTTGGGGCGCGGAGTGATCTCCTTCTTCATGCTGTTCGGTGTAGATATCAAAGTACAGGCCTCCTTTCGTAAGCAGCTGTTCATGCGTCCCGCGTTCGGCGATAATCCCTTTGTCGAGCACAATAATCTCATCGGCTTCCTTAATCGACGAGATACGGTGCGAGATCAGAATATTGGTTTTGCCTGCACGGATCTGCTTAAGGTTCGCCAGAATCTGCCCTTCCGTCACGCTATCCACTGCCGACAGCGCATCATCTAGAATCAGAATGGCCGGATCACTGACCAGGGCGCGGGCGATGGCCAGCCGCTGCTTTTGTCCGCCGGACAGATTGACGCCGCGTTCCCCGAGAATCGTATCATAGCCGTCAGGAAAGCTGTTAATACTGTCCGCAATCAGTGCGGATTTAGCCGCCTGCCTGACCTGGGCATCACTATAGCTATCCTTGAAAAAGGCGATGTTATCCTTAACGGTAGCGGCAAAAACAAAGCTGTCCTGCGGCACGTATCCCATTCCTCCGCGCAGCGCCTCAACCCTGTAATCGTTGATATCCTTGCAGTCCAGGCTGATCTGCCCGGGCTCCACATTGTAGAAGCGGAAGAGCAGCGAGGCGAGTGTGCTTTTGCCTGAGCCGGTCCGGCCGATGATGCCCAGACTATGTCCCTTAGGGAGTCTGAACGAGATGTTGCGCAGGGCCGGCGTATCCGAGCCATCGTAACAGAAGGTCAGATTACGAAGCTCAACTTCACCTTGAAGCTGATTCTGGATCGCCAGCGGCTTATCCGTAATGTCAGGCTGCACCCGCAGCACTTCATACAATCTGCCAAGAGAAGCAATGCCGCGCTGAATGGTAGTGACGATTTTGCCGATGGATACGATGGGGCTGATGATCAGGCTCAAATACCCGTTAAAAGCGACGAAATCACCAACACTGATGTCCCCGCGCATGACCAGACGGCTGCCATAGACTAAATTAATGACAAAACAGACGGCAAAGCCGAATTCAATCATCGCCGGCAGCGCAGCAGAGACACGGATCAGATCCAGATTAGCCTGCTTCATCCGGCTGCTCAGCTGACTGAAGCGCTCCATCTCCGAACGTTCCTGCACATAAGCTTTGATGACACGGATACCGGAGATATTCTCCTGAACCTTACCGGACACGGCACCGAACTGCTGCTGGACCACTCTGAACCGGGTCTGAACCTTACGGCTGCTGAACAGCATAATCACAATGATAAAAGGCAATGGGGCAAGCGTAGCCAGGGTCAGGCGGGGATCAACTGTAGCGAACATGAAGTAAATGGAGGAGCAGCAGATCACAATGCCGTTGAACGACATCGCCGTAGCAGGACCGAACGTCATCCGTACCGCAGAGATGTCATTGATGGCATAAGCGATCAGGTCGCCTGTCTTGCGGCTGTTATAAAAAGAGGGAGAGAGCTTCAGATAGTGCCGGACCAGCTCTTCACGCAGGTAACATTCGAGGTTGCGCGCGCTTTTGATAATGATATTTCTCCATAAAAAAGTGCAGGTGAACACACCGGCGGCAATCAGCACCATCCACAGCACCTGCTGCAGCACCTCCCGGGTGTCAAAGCCGCTGACCTTCATTAAATCCACTGCGTGGCCCAGCACTTTAGGAAAAAGCGTCTGAATGAAGGAGGCGGCGAACATAAAAGAAAATCCGATCAGATAATCAGTCTTGCGGGCTTTGAAGAAACGCAGCAATATAGAGGAGTTCATTTGGCATCCCACCTTTTGAAAATACACCTGCCTGTCTCAGATGCTCCTTACGGATTCTCTTTCCACAAAAGTGCTAAGCACAGCAATATTCTCCGCAGGCTTCTGCGGATCGGCAATCCGGCTGAGCAGTGTGGCTACCACCCTCTGGCAGGAGTAACCGATATTGAGATCCATTGTAGTAAGCGGAGGGGTTGAAAGAGCGGATATCTCCGTGTTGCCGCTGCTGAGAATGGAAACGTCCTCCGGCACCTTAATCCCGCGCTCCTGCAGCAGACGGATCAGCTCTATAGCCGCGAAGTCATGCTCACAGATAAAAGCGGTCGGCAGCCCGCCTCCGGCAATCAGCCCGGACAGCCTGCTCCCAAGTGCATCATCACGCTCCCAAAAAATCGCCCCGCCAGCCGGCAGGCCATGCTCCTCCAGTGCGGAGGTGATGCCTGTTTTCTTTTCCTTGTTGCGGTATGCGCTAAGGTTTCCAACAAAACCGATATTGCGGTGTCCACGGTCAATCAGATACTGGCACTGCTTGTATCCGGCATGGAGGAAGCTGAACCACACACTGTCGAAATCATAGGCCGGTGAGTACCCCACATACAGAATCAGCGCCGGAATCTGCTTATGAATAAAGGAAATATAGTCACTGTTAAATCTGCCGATAAAAATAACCCCGTCGAACTTGTAGCCTTTACTTAAACGGTAGGGCAAGGCCAGCCTGCTCTGGTGCTCCTTATCGACAAATTCAATGCTGTAATCCGTATCGGCCTGCTGCAGCGCCTTCTCGATCCCCTGAACCTTATAGCTAAAATTGCTGTTGTCATGCTGGTAGGGCTTCTGGTGCAGCACCAAAATTTTCGGAGGAGCGGCTTTACGGGGACGGATATAGCCCATCTCCGCTGCTTTTTCCACAATCTTGGCCTTCATTTCCTCGCTGATGCCTCCCTGATCCGCCAGCGCCCTGCTGACTGATACCGGAGACAGCCCGAGCGCCTTGGCGATATGGGTCAGTGTTACTTTTTTGTTTGCCACAATAATCCCCCGTTTTTGCTGTACAACACAGCAGCTTATGCCTGAATACTGTTATTATATTCCTGTATTACACAGGATACAACGCAAGAAAACGTTAGAATTAACTTAAAAAACAATTTATTTTAAGTTTTAATTACAATTTTTTTTCGGTGTTTAAGGACTAAATATATTTTTGGAAGATTGAGGGAACCAAATGCAGGCCGGAGAGTCTTATTGACCAAAGAGGTGAGAGTGAAGATGCACAGTGAAGAATTGCCTTACGCCGTAGCCTATGCGCCGTCCATGACGCTGCGGGAAATGATGGAGACTTACGGGCGGGATGTGTGGAATTATGCATATTTTCTGACCGGCAGCCGGGAGCAGGCGAATGACATCAGCCAGGAGGTGTTCCTGAAGGCGCACCGCAATATCGCCAAATACCGGGGCAGTGCCACCCTGAAAACCTGGCTGCTGACGATTACCCGCAACAGTGCATTCAGCTGGAGACGCAACAGCTTCTGGCACCGTTTTATTCCGCTGGGGAAACGCCATACTCCCGGACAAGCAGGGTCTGCAGAAAAAGAAGCGCTGAGCAAGCAGTATGTTAACCGCATCTGGGAGCTGATTATGGAGCTGCCGGATAAGCACAGGGAGGTGCTGGTGCTGGAGATTCAGCAGGGATTGTCCACTGCAGAAATGGCGGCTCTGCTCGGAGTAGCGGAAGGAACTGTAAAATCCCGGCTGTCCCGGGCCAGGGAGAAAATGAGAAAAGCGCTGGAGGAGGATGAGCGATGAAGCACAGACAGGCAGAAAACGCAGGAAAAGTAATGACAGAACAGCCTGAATGGTACCGGGAGGCCGGACGCAGTCCGTTCGCGGAAGACGGGTTCACCCCGCAGCTGATGGCCCGGATCGAGCTTGCCGCTGAGCGCCGTAACGGGGCGGGAAAGGTTATTATGCGCAGGCGCATTGGTATTGCTGGAGTGACAGCAGTGCTGCTGCTTGGTGTGCTGCTGTGGCCGCTTGCGGGCGGCGGGAAAGAAAGCGGGGATGGTCCGCTGGCCATTTGGAACAACAAAAGTGGTGCTGCAGTCCAGCCATCTGTACCGGCCGCTCCTTCTCCTTCACCTGCTGCGCAGAGGAGTTCGGGATACTTCAGCAAGGTGAATTTTGAGCTTGGCGGATTGAAGTATGTGATGTCACTGCCAATCGACAGGGACGAGAGATCCGCACAGGCAGTGGAGACTCCACTGGGGATTGTCTGGTCACCGCCGCCCCCTAAGGCCGATTACCTCAGACCCGGATATACCCGGAATACAGAGCCTTATGCTCTCTATCTGACTCCTAAGGGCCATACCGATCTGTCTGCAGAATCCGCCCAAAGACTATATACATTTCCTTTGTATGCGGGCGGTGCACAGACCTATTTTGCCCTGGGATATCTTTTCAGTGCGGGAGATTATCTGGTATTTACAAATGGGGCTTATACGGTCGGGGAGGTAAAACAGCATAGTCCCGGTAAAATATCTGCACTGGATCTCAGAAAAGCCTCTGCAGGAGAAGTGACTGTTCCGTTTGATCTCTTTACATTCAATTCCTCTGATTATAGTCTTGATCATGCATTTATTGCTGCTGATCCGGATCGGAATGAGCTGCTGCTGGTTGATTATAAAGAGGACGGGAATGGCGGTTTTATTCAGCACAGCAAGCTGTACGAAATAACAACCGGGAAGAGTGATGTGCTTCCAGAAACAGTTACTACAGAAAAGAAAAAGCGGCCAACCAAAGTGCATTACGGTGAGCTGTCCATTACTACTGAGGAAGATTATTATGTGGCTCATTATGAGGTTAACGGTGAAAAACGGACAGTGGATATCAGTATGGCCACAGGTGAGCAATGGTTTTATGACTGGTGGTATGATGAACACGGGGAGAAGATCGATGCCTCCACAATAAAGAAAAAACTTTAGTTCATTTCATCTGGATAATTTACTAAAAAAAAGCTATACTTTTGATAATATCAAAGGTATGGCTTTTTTATGCGGAGTGGAGCGGAAAAGATGAAAAAACTGACGATTGAGGATGTTGCCCAGAAGGCGGGAGTCTCAAAGAGCACAGTCTCACAATTTTTGAATAAACGGTTTAAATACATGAGCGAAGCAACCAAGAACCGGATTGCCGATGTGATCGAGGAACTGAATTATCAGCCGAACGGCCTGGCCCGCAGCCTCAAGCAGAACCGTACGCACATGGTCGGCATCATTGTCGCCAATATCGACTATTCGCTGTCAATCCAGTGCATCCGGGCGATAGAGAATGAGCTGCAGCGCCGCGGCATCCAGGTCATTATCTGCAATGCCGACGAGAACTCGGATAAGGAAAACACATACGTGGAGACGCTGGTGGCTCGTCAGGTGGACGGGCTGATTATTTTTCCGACGGGTCACCAGTCTGCGGCTTATACACGGCTGATAGAGGCGGAGTATCCGCTTGTGTTCATGGACCGGCTGGTTGAAGGGGTAACGACCCAGAGCCTGCTACTGGACAATGAAATGGCCGTCAAGACAGCGGTCAAGGAGCTGACCCGTAACGGTCATGAGGCTATCGCCATCCTGTCCCTGCCGCTCGGGGAGAACGCAATTACCCCGCGCAAGGAACGGATGAGCGGCTATAAGAAGGCGATGGAGGAGGCCGGTCTGCCGCTGAATGAGCGTTATATGTGCAGCGTACCCAGAGAGCAGATCTCGGCTGCGCTGGATGAGCTGTTGAACGGTCCGCAGCCGCCGACGGCGCTGATTGCCGCCAATGACCTTGTGCTGGGCGAGATTCTGAAATATGCGAACCGCCACGCTGTCGCCATTCCCGGCCGTCTGTCTGTTATCGGCATTGATGATGCCGAGTTTGCCCTGATCTACAATCCGGCGATTACAACGATCCGCCAGCCGGCTTACGAAATGGGCATGCAGGCCGCGAAGATCATGTTATCGCTGATCGAGGATCAGGATGCTGCGGTTCCGATTACGTACCGCTTTCCGCCTGCGCTTCAGCAGGGACAGTCTGTACAGCCTCCGGTGTAAAGAAGTTGGAGTAAAACGGTTTATTCTCCCAGTGCCAGGCTAGGCCTGGATTTTCGAGCTGAACTGCCTGTGCCAAAGGTTGCGCTGGACAAGTTTAGAGGTTGCTTATGGAGGGGAGCGTAGCTTCCTTCTTTTTTGAGTTCTATGACTCTTGCGATTCGGAAGTTTGCGTGGAGTAGTGTTGCTTGGGCAGGCTACATACCTGTGAGAACGCTGCGTGAGTACGGGGTGTATGGAGTAGCTTGGCTTGAATAGAGGGAAAAATCCCACTAAGTAAGCGGTAGATGGCCAGTTTGCGGGTGAATAGAGGGAAAAATCCCACTAAGTAAGCGGTAGATGGTCAGTTTGCGTGTGAATAAAGGGAAAAATCCCACTAAGTAAGCGGTAGATGGCCAGTTTGTGAGTGAATAAAGGGAAAAATCCCACTAAGTAAGCGGTAGATGGCCAGTTTGCGGGTGAATAGAGGGGAAAATCCCTTTAAGTGAGCAGCAGATGGCCAGTTTGCGGGTGAATAAAGGGAAAAATCCCTTTAAGTGAGCAGCAGATGGTCAGTTTGCGTGTGAATAAAGGGAAAAATCCCTTTAAGTGAGCGGCAGATGGCCAGTCTGCGAGTGAATAGAGGGAAAAATCCCTTTAAGTGAGCAGCAGATGGTCAGTTTGCGGGTGAATAGAGGGAAAAATCCCACTAAGTAAGCGGTAGATGGTCAGTTTGTGAGTGAATAAAGGGAAAAATCCCTTTAAGTGAGCAGCAGATGGTCAGTTTGCGGGTGAATAGAGGGAAAAATCCCACTAACTGCAGTCCATCCGCTCAACTAACTATCGCTGTAAAAGCCATAAACAAACAGGAGTGCTCCCGGCATAACGCCGCTGGAACACTCCTGTTTTTACAAATGAATGATTGCTCTTCTGCGTGCCGTCAGCAGTAACCTTTATACGCCGGCGCCCATGAAGCTCTCCAGCTTGCCGCGGGTCGGCAGTCCGTCCATGTCTCCGGGAGACATTACGGCCAGCGCGCCGATGGCATTACCGCGGCGTACGGCTTCAGCTACAGTAAGCTTTTCCAGCATGGCACTGATTACGCCAACGGCGAAGCCGTCACCCGCACCTACTGTATCGACAACCTCTTCTACCTTGAAGCCGTCCACATAGCCTTCTGCTCCGGCAGAGGTTTTGTAGTAAGCGCCTTCAGGGCCCAGCTTAATTACTACGAGGGATACCCCGCGTTCCAGATAGTAGGCGGCAATTTCCTCCGGTGTTTCAAGGCCGGTCAAAATTTTGCCTTCACCCAGGCCCGGCAGGAACCAGTCACAGCGGGTGGCGAGATCATTGATGGTAGCTACCATAGTTTCCTTGTCAGGCCACAGGGTCGGGCGCAGGTTCGGATCGAGAGAGACGGTTTTACCGTTCTTTTTCATAAATTCCATAGCATGCAGAGAGAACTCATGACAGGTCTTCGAGAGTGCGGAAGAAATGCTGGTTACATGCAGATGGCCGGCGGAAGCAAAATAAGCCTCATCGAAGTCTGCCAGGCTCAGCTTGGACGCGGCGGAGTTTTTGCGGAAATATTCAACCTTAGGGTCTCCGGTCAGCACCTTGGATTTGATCAGCATTCCGGTAGGAGCTTCCTTGGTATAGGTGATGCTGTCTGTATCAATATTTTCTTTGTTCAGGGCCATGGCAATGAATTGCCCGAAATTGTCTTCGCCCAGCTTGGTAACATATCCTGTTGTGTGTTCGAGGCGGGACAGACCGGTTGCTACATTGCTTTCTGCTCCGGCCAGCGCCTTTGAGAACGAGGTTGCCTCATGCAGCGGTCCTGCTTCATTCGCATAAAACATCGCCATCGGCTCGCCAAAAGTGACGGCGCTTAGTTGTTTGCTCATCTTCATATTCCTCCCCAGGGCAATCCTGAGATTCCCTGTATAATGATTAGTAACTTGAAATTATCACATAAATCGGTTTTGTTCAATAAGCCAACGCTCATTTAACGGTATGAATTTTCGGCGCAAAAATGTAACAAAAGAAAAAAACCTTTATTTATAAGGGTTTTTCTTAGATTTAAAGCGGCTATCCTCCGTTTGAATAAAAAACGTATTGACTGTTTGCAGGATTATTATTACTATTTCCATAGAAGCTTTCGTAAGTGTGTTAGTAAATGAGATAAAATAGTTTATCTAAATAAATGTTCTATGATGTACACCTGTTTTATATTACGTATTTATTAAGAGAGGACGTTTAAGATGAAGAAAATAAAAGTATTGCAAAACCTTACCTCTGTCGGTGTAGTAGCGGTTATCCGTGCTGACAACGCTGATGATGCCTTTAAAATGTCGGCTGCCTGTATCGAGGGCGGATTGACGAATATCGAGGTTACCTTTACGACTCCGGATGCGGATGTGGCGATCAAACGCCTGGTGGCTGAGTATGGCAGCCGTGCTGTAATCGGCGCAGGTACTGTACTTGATCCGCTGACAGCCCGGATTGCGATTCTGGCAGGGTCCGAATTTGTGGTCAGCCCTTCTTTTGAAGAAGAAACGGCTAAGATGTGTAATCTCTATGGTATTCCTTACATGCCGGGCTGTATGACGCTTAACGAAATGAAGGAAGCACTGAAGCTTGGCGTGGATGTGCTGAAGCTGTTCCCTGGCAGCGCCTTCGGACCGGATTATGTTAAGGCAGTCAAAGGCCCGATGCCGCATGTTAACATCATGCCTACCGGCGGTGTAGATCTGAACAACATGGGCAAATGGATCGCGAACGGCTGTATCGCTGTGGGAATCGGCGGCAACCTGACTGCTCCGGCCAAAGAAGGCCGCTACGACCAGATTACGGAGCTGGCTGCGCAGTATGTAGCTAAGTACAAAGAGGTAAAAGGCCTGTAACAAATAATCACTTGAACTGTCCCGCCTCTCTATAAGGTGGGGCAGTTTTATTTTTTCCCTACATCTAAATGAAATAGTGATGCTTTCCTCCGATTCCGGGCAATACTTACAAAGACAGCAGCAGGCAGTCTGCTGATGATCAGGAGAATGTCCCTGAAGACGGAGGGGGCCGCTATGCCCGGGAATGACAAGCACAGGACGCTGTACCGTACGAATAATGAAGAAGAGGCTGAGTATGTGCAGATTATCTCTGCGGTCCGGGGCTGCAGGGTGACAGCAGGACTATTGTACAGATTGCACCGTAACCATAGTAATCCGCAGCTTTTTGAACAGGGGGAAATCTATGTGGTGGATGACGACGGCAAGGACAACTACGCTGTACTGATGCTGTGCACTACTATAATGTATAAATAAATCAGGCTGTCTCCGGGTAAGCGTACCTGACGGGCAGCCTGTTTGATTTCATTTTTGTCATAAACTTCTGTAAAAGAGTATTTGAAGATTCAGCGCTTCCCTTGTATGCTTAGTAAGGATTATGGGCGGTTTACGGACTTGCCCCGGAACGGAACCGGTGGAGGTTCAAGACGTATTATGTAAAGTTTGGCATCTTTAAAATAATGATTACAGGCTTGCAACAAATCAGCAGTCTTGCGCGTCAGTAAGATTGCATAGAGAGGGGGAACCTTCGTGGTGGAGCAGGGACTCATCAGAGCCGCTCAAGCGGGCGATCGCGACGCTCTAATCACCCTATTGCGGGAAATTGAAGGACATGTGTATAAGACGGCTTTCTACATTTTGCATAATGAACAGGATGCTTTGGATGCATCACAGGAAGCGCTTATCAGAGTGTATACCAAAATCAATTCCTATGAGGAAAAGGCCCAGTTCAAAACATGGGTTCAGCGGATCGTAACCAACATCTGTATTGACAAATTCAGGAGATCGAAGCCTACTGTTTCTATCGATGAGCACGAAATGGTGTTCCAGGATAATAAACATAATGTAGAGCGCGAGGTCATGTCCGGTTATCTGGCGGAGGATATCCGCGAGGCCATTGACCAGCTCCCAGAGCATCACCGGACGGTGATTGTACTAAGGTATTTGCAGGATTTTTCTTACAACGAGATTGCAGACTGCCTCGACCTGCCGCTCAACACGGTGAAATCTTACCTGTTCAGGGCCAGGCAACAGCTGCAAAATAGACTTCAGGAGTATCAGAAAGGTGGTGTATCAGGATGAAGTGTACGGAGGTGACGGAATGGATGCACCGCTATCTGGATCATGATCTCAGTCCCGAAGAGACTGTGGAAATGTACCGCCATATCGATAATTGTCCTTCCTGCGCGGAAGTCTTTGACCGGCTGACTATGCTCTCTGAGCAACTGGAGCAGCTGCCGGATATTAAGCCTCCTTTTAGTCTGGTTGACTCGATTCTGCCTCAGCTTGAGAGAATAGACTCCGGAGTTAAGAGTTCAAGTGCAGAAGCCCCGGAAGAAGGCAAGGTCATTCCGATGACACGCAAGAATATGCACGGTAAAGCTGCAAAAGGTACCTCCAGAGCAGCTTCCATGGCAACGCGGACAGGCATAGGTGCAGTTGCTGCGGCCATTATATTGCTGTTCGCAGTGTTTAAAATGCCGGACAGCCTGCCGTCGGCTGATGTGGAGATGTCGCTGAATCAGGCGGCTGATACAGCCTCAAGCAGTGAGCCGCTGAGCAAGATGGCAACGGAAAACGCGGATACGGCTGCAACCGGAGATGAAGCCGGAGGTGCGTCACTGTACCAGATGGAGATTCAGGCTACTGAATCTGCAGATGCCGCCGACGGCGGGGCGGCAGATACCGCTGCTCCGGCTGCGGCTGACACGGTACCGGCAGCAGAGGCAAGTGCGCCTGCTGCTACGGATAAAGCTGCTTCAGCCAAGCGGGACACTCCGGTTACTCGCAGCACGCAAGCGGCAACGCCTGCTCCAAGGGCTGATGCCAGAGGGGGAAGTGGCAATAACGGCAATAACAATAACGCGCAGGACGCCCGGATATTCGGCGGCAGTGCTGCTAATGCACCTGCAGATACGGCTGACACACCTGCGCAGGATCCGCAGCAGCCTCCTGCTGCTCAGGAGGCAGGTGTTATGGGGATTCTGCCGGCGCTTGTATCACCTCACGGGTCATGGAGCTCTCCGGACGGGCGTTATGCTGCCGAGCTTGCCGGACAGCAGCTGGTAATCTACAGCCTGCCCGCCGGAGGACAGGCGGAAGAACGGACAGCGGTGACTTCGCTGCCGCTGGATGGGGCCTGGGTATCTGGTTCCTGGTCGGGGGACAGCCTGCAATTCACTTATGTGACTATGCAGGACGGTACAGAGGTTACTGAGGTGTATTCAGCGCCTGCTGCTCCGGCATCTGCCCTGCCGTCTGCTTCGCCGGCCAGTCCGGCGAGTGCGGGCCCGTCACCGGCCAGCACGGCTCCGGCCAATAAATAATTGTGGATTGGAACGTTTTGGGGGTACCCCGAATATGCTATGGTATGAGGACAGGAATTACAGGATTTGCGAGATTCATCGGTATGACCGGCGGAAGCGGGGTTTCTAGAGCCTTTTCCTTTCGTCGTTTATATAGATGCGCCGCTGAAACGGAGCAACTTTGGCCCTGGCTGCCGAGGTTGCTCCGTTTTTGTATTTTTGCGCCGGCCGCCCGCCTGTGAACTTTCACGGATGCCAGGGTGGGGTCATGAACATTCAGGTAGCTGCTAAAAGCATTATGCACAACCTATGCAGCGCATTTTCTGTTAAACTAAAGAAACGTATGCATCTGATGATTTTACTGAATTGAATTGGAAAAGGAAGTGGCAGGATGGATGCCAAAGCGGCGGCCAAGGACATTAAACAAGGAAAAATTTCACCGCTATACGTGCTTTACGGCAGTGAAAAATTCCGGATGAATGAATTTGCGGCCTTCCTGGAGGATCATCTGATCGCCAAAGAGGACCGTGACTTTGCAGTAATTCCCTTTGATCTGTCAGAGACGCCTGTTCAGGCGGTAGTGGAGGAGGCGGAGACTGTTCCGTTCATGGTGGAGCGCAAGCTGCTGCTGGTGCGGGATGGCTCGCTGTTCACTGCCGGTAAGGAGAGTGCCAAGATTGAGCACCGCGTTGAGCTGCTAAGCGATTATATACAGTCTCCTGCCGACTTTAGCGTCATTGTGTTCCTTGTGAATAATGATAAGCTGGATGAGCGCAAAAAGATCGTCAAGGCGGCGAAAGCCGCCGGGACAGTGCTGGCATTCAACCCGCTCGGTGCGGAAGAGCTGCTGCGCTGGGTTGAGAAGGGCTTCAAGGACCGCGGCTGTTCGGTCGCGCCGGGAACTGCTGAGATATTGGTAGCCAGTGCAGGCACCGGTCTGCAGGGCCTTTCTGCGGAGATGGACAAGCTGTCACTGTTCGCCGGAGCCGGCGGAACAGTGGATGCCGCAGCGGTGGAAAGCCTGGTTCACCGCGGCACGGAACAGAATGTATTCACGCTGGTGGAGGATATTGCGAATCTGCGCCTGGATAAGGCGCTTGGTACGCTGTATGAGCTGCTGAAGCAGCGCGAGGAGCCGATCAAGATTGCCGCACTGATTGCCCGGCAGTTCCGGATTATTCTGCAGGTTAAGGACCTTTCTGCACTCAGCTATTCGCAGGCGCAGATTGCTTCACAAATCGGAGTACACCCTTATGCTGTCAAGCTGGCCGGTGAGCAGGCCCGCAAGTTCGACAGCCGGCGGCTGCGGCAGATTTTGAGCGGCCTGGCTGACCTTGATTACCAGATGAAGACCGGAGCCATCGACAAGGTGCTCGGGCTGGAGATGTTTATGCTGCGCCTTGGGGCATAATGCCGGTATGTTGCCGTTCAATACGGTGTCCGGCCCAGGGGCAACCCAAGAGCCTGACTTTATCCGCCTGTTCAGCGGGTAAGGCAGGCTCTGTTTTTTTGCAGGTAAGCACGATGGATAGAAGACACAAAAAAACCTAACCGTATGCAGCATATCGGTCAGGTTCTTATAGTGCTCACTATGAAAGTCGCTAATTAGGCTTGAGCCTTAAGAGCGTTCAATTTCTTCGCCAAGCGGGATTTTTTGCGGGCAGCCGCATTTTTATGAACCAGACCTTTAGTTACGGCCTTGTCCAGCTTTTTGGAAGCAGCTTGGATAGCAGCTTGAGCAGTTTCAACTTCCGTTCCAGTCAGAGCTACATCAGCAGTTTTCACAGCTGTACGAAGCGCGGACTTCTGGGAAGCGTTCAAAGCACGACGTTTCTCGATCGTCTTGACGCGTTTAACCGCGGATTTGATATTTGGCATTGCATTCACCTCCTGGAAGACATTCGAAATCAACAAATGATTCACAACTTAAAATATCTTAGCATGCCGGGGGGCAAAATGCAACACTAAAAGCTATTGAAAAAGCCTGCGGCTACCCCGCACGATACAGGAAGAAGGCTATGCTGTGTGTCTTGCGGCATATAACAGCCTAAAGTTTGCTTGGCTGTACGATTTATCCATACCCTTTTGCATAAACACCGCGCTTCTCCCGCACACTATGCTCACAAAACTTAAGCATATGCTTCCGAAGTGAGTTTTGAACGAGGCTCCCTCAATGAAGCGTATGCTCACAAAACTTTTAGGAGGCTGAACTAGGATGGAACTGGATCTTCAGCTGTATTCAGTACGCACGGACCTTGCGGTAGAAGCCAAGGAAATTGCCCAGGGGCCGCAGAAAACGCCTATACCAGGTGTGAATGAAGAGGTAGAAGAAGCGGGCGGTATTAAGGTCACACGGCTTGGCGTGGCTACTGCTGCAGGCTCCCAGGCGATCGGGCGGGCGCTCGGGAACTATGTAACACTGGAGGTTCCGGCGCTGCGCGGCGGGGATACCGGGCTTCAGCAGAAGGTATCGGTTGTATTCGCCCGCGAATTCGAGCAGTTCCTTACCCGGATCGGCATCAACAAGGATTCTTCCGTATTGATTGTCGGTCTCGGCAACTGGAATGTAACGCCCGATTCCTTGGGACCGCTGGTAGTGGAGAATGCACTGATTACCCGCCAATTCTATGAGCTTGTACCTGACCAGGTCTCTCCGGGGTACCGTAATGTCAGCGCAATCGCTCCGGGGGTGCTAGGCCTGACCGGCATTGAGTCCAGTGAGGTTGTTCAGGGAATTGTAGACCGCACCAAGCCTGATCTGATCATTGCTATTGATGCACTGGCCTCCCGCTCGCTTGAACGGATTAACACGACGATTCAGATTGCCGATATCGGCATTCACCCCGGTTCAGGCATCGGCAACAAGCGCCGCGGGCTGACCAAAGAGATTCTGGGAGTTCCATGCATTGCTATCGGCGTGCCTACAGTCTGCTATGCTTCGACGATTGTTAATAACGTACTGGAGATGATGAGCAATCATTTCGGCCAGATGGGCGATGGAGGAGCACACACCAAGGAGATCATGGGCATGCTGGACGATATCTCGGAGCAGGAACGGCTGCAGCTGGTAAAAGAGGTGCTGGAGCCCCTCGGGCATGACCTCATTGTCACCCCGAAGGAAATTGATGAATTCATTGAAGAAATTGCCAACATTGTTGCCAGCGGCCTGAATGCTGCGCTGCATGATGCAGTTGACCCTGGAAATGTCGGCGCATATACCCACTGACCCGGTGTACAACGGACGGCCCGGATAAGCAGCCACGGCGGCAGCTTGTCCGGGCTTTTATGTGCCGGTTTCTATGTCTGCCCGGACAGGAGACAACGGCTGGCTTGGCGTTATGCTCTATTAATCCATCTCTTTGAGTTCTACTATTCTCTTCCTGCTCATAGATTTGAAATATAAGAGATTACAGAGGGCTGGAGGAGGACATAACAATAATGAACAGAAAATGGTTTCAGCTATGGAATATCGGCAGGCTGCGCGGAAAACTGCTGGACGTTCTGTCGCTGGGGAGAACAATGCTGCTGCTGGCCGGAGGTTCACTTGTTTTTTTCATGCTGCTTGGCGCCGGCGGACTGGCCGGAACGAAGCTGAATACATCACCTGTTCCTTCTATGAAAGGGCTGGCGTCTTCATTGTCCAGCGGATTCTTTATGGAACTGCTGGGGATGGAGGTGCCGCATTTGCCGAAAAACGGAGAGGCATCAGCCTTCTCAGCGCCCAAAGTAACTTCCTTTGTATTCCGGATGCTGACAAGCGTTGATCCCGGCAATCCAAAAAGCCTGCTGTCGCGCGAGGTGCCGGGCCTTGCCGCCGATGACCCCTTCCTGCTGCGGGAAGGTTCAGGCGGAACGGCAGGTGCTCCTGCCGATTATCATCCTGGTACGGATGAGCTGGCCGGCGGGGAGTCGGATGATCCCGGAGCCGGCACTGCTGATCCTGCCAAGGATACTGATGCTGATCCGGAGCCGGACAAGCCTGCCGGTGACTCTGTGGTACAGCCTCAGCCGACAGCTGCGCCGGATAACGGTATTTCTGCAGAACAGGGCAGCAGCGGCGGAGCCGGCCGGGACAGCGGTGCGACGGAGGATACCTCTATTAAACGGGTGCTCGTCTACCATTCCCATCCGCGTGAAGCCTATAATCCGCTGCTGGGAGCAGAAAGTGAAAATCCCAGCTCCGCCTCCCCAGCCAAAAATGTGCTGCTGGTAGGCTCCTATATCACTGACAGGCTGGAGCAGCGCGGGATCGGAACGGTTCATGCAAAGGATGATTATGCAACCGAAGTACCGGATTACAACTGGAACTTTTCTTATAAATATTCCCGGATCACTATTAAGGCGGCAATGGCAGCTAACCAGGAAATGACCGAGCTGATCGATATCCACCGTGACTCACAGCGGCACGGCAAAACGACAGCAGTTATTGATGGAAAAAGTTATGCACAGGTGTACTTTATTCTCGGGCATGCCAATAAGGACTGGAAGAAAAACGAAGCCTTCGCCAATTCCATTCATCAGCTGCTGGAAAAAAATTATCCGGGCCTCTCGCGCGGCATCTGGGGGAAGTCCTCCGGCAACGGCAATAATGGAGAGTATAACCAGTCTCTTTCACCTAACAGTGTATTAATAGAAGTCGGCGGAATCGACAATAGTGCTGAGGAGCTGAAGCGGACGGCTGATGTTCTGGCTGATGCGATTGCTGATGTATACTGGAGCAGCCATGATGCGGAAAAAGCTGCTGCACCTGACAAGAGCGGCGGTTCGGAAGATAGCACTGAGTAACATAGAACCTTATTAACAAGAGAGGGAGAAAGGAGTGGGCTGGACATGTCCCGTTTCGGCAAAAAACTGGTTGTGATCGGCGTGTGGGCGGGTATCGGCATATTGATAGGTCTGCAGTTCGGCGGCAGCGGCACAGCTAGGACGGAGACGGTAGCTCCGGGCTGGAACGGAGCAATAGGGGGGCAGCAGGCGGGGCAAGCTGCTGCTGCTGGCACCGTGAACGTGCAGAGCAGCCCGGCCTATGTCTATGTGCCGGTTGCCGTTGATCCGGTGACCGGCGCCTATACGGCACTTCCTGCGGTCCAGCCGCAGTCTACAGCCCAGACTTCTGCCGGCGGCAGTACACTGCCGCAGCAGGAGGTGCAGGACTATAATACGCTGACCCCGGAACAGCTGCTGATCCCCGGAGATCAGCAGCCGGGCATTGATGTGCTTGCGGATAAGACAGCCGGTCTGCTCCAGCAGGCTTCGCAGAAAAGCATCCGCTGGATTGTCTCCCTGTTCGACTCTGCCGATTAGTTACGCTGCAAGGACGAAAGGCCTCAGAAGGGGCTTTTTTGAAATATAAGAATTTATATGTTTTACGCTATCAATAATCCTTATATTTCTCGCAGGAACGGTTACCGCCTTCTCAGAAGGACGGCATAGCCGTTTCTACTTGTCATTTGTTGCATAACCGCAATGCTTATTGCGGGGCTGTGCGCTGCTTTCTTTACTTTCCCGGCTGAACGGGATTGATGGGGGAAGCGCGTACTGGTATAATGAGTGGATTAACATAAGGCTGTCTGTGGGGGTAAGGAATGACTGACGTTCAGAAAAGACAACAACAAATCCGCAATTTCTCGATTATTGCACATATAGACCATGGTAAATCGACTCTGGCCGACCGTATTCTTGAATATACGGGCGCACTCAGCTCACGCGAAATGCAGGAGCAGGTGCTGGATCAGATGGATCTGGAGCGTGAACGCGGGATCACCATTAAGCTGCAGGCTGTACGCCTGACTTACAAGGCTGATGACGGCCAGGAGTATTTGCTCAACCTGATTGATACTCCGGGACACGTCGACTTCACTTATGAGGTCTCCCGAAGCCTTGCTGCCTGTGAAGGAGCACTGCTGGTTGTTGATGCTGCCCAGGGGATTGAAGCGCAGACACTGGCTAACGTATACCTTGCGCTGGATAACAATCTGGAGATTCTGCCGGTCATTAACAAGATTGACCTGCCGAGTGCCGACCCGGAGCGGGTCAAGCAGGAGATTGAGGATGTAATCGGACTAGACGCCAGTGAGGCTGTGCTTGCTTCAGCCAAAGCGGGCATCGGGATTAAGGAAATCCTGGAGCAGGTAGTGAAACAAGTTCCGGCTCCTACCGGTACTGCCGAAGATCCGCTGAAGGCGCTGATATTTGACTCCCATTACGATCCGTACAAGGGCGTTATCGTCTATGTCCGCGTTATCGACGGTAAGATCCGCGCCGGATCAAAGATCAAAATGATGGCTACTGAAAAAGTATTCGAGGTTATCGAAGTCGGTTCCTTCATGCCGCGTATGACGATTGTGGACGAGCTTAACATCGGGGATGTAGGCTTCATCGTTGCCGGTATCAAGCATGTCGGCGATACCCGCGTCGGGGATACGGTAACAGATGCTAAGAATCCGACACCGGAGCCGCTGCCGGGTTACCGCAAGATCAATCCGATGGTATATTGCGGTCTGTATCCGATTGAAACCTCGGATTACAATGATCTGCGTGAAGCGCTTGAGAAGCTCCAGCTGAATGACGCCTCGCTAAGCTTCGAGCCGGAGAGTTCAAGCGCCCTGGGCTTCGGCTTCCGCTGCGGATTCCTTGGGCTGCTGCACATGGAGATTATTCAGGAGCGCATTGAGCGCGAGTTCAATCTCCCGCTGATTACGACTGCACCAAGCGTTATTTACCGGATTATGCTGACCAACGGCGAAATGCTGCAGATTGACAACCCGTCGAACTATCCGGAGATCGGTACCATCGATTATGTAGAAGAGCCTTATGTCAAAGCTGCAGTAATTGTCCCGAATGATTACGTAGGTACCGTAATGGAGCTTTGTCAGAACAAGCGCGGGGAATTCGTGAATATGGAGTATCTGGATACCAACCGGGTAACCATTACTTACCAGATTCCACTATCGGAAATCGTATATGATTTCTTTGACCAGCTGAAATCAGGCACAAAGGGCTATGCTTCCTTCGACTATGAGATTTCCGGCTACCGCCAGTCCAATCTGGTGAAAATGGATATTCTCTTGAACAACGAGCAGGTTGATGCCCTGTCGTTCATTGTCCACCGTGACCGTGCCTACAACCGCGGCCGCATTATCTGTGAAAAGCTGCGCGGTATCATTCCACGGCAAATGTTCGAGGTGCCGATCCAGGCATCGGTCGGAACAAAGGTTGTGGCCCGTGAGACCGTTAAGGCGATGCGTAAGAACGTCCTGGCCAAATGCTACGGCGGTGACATTTCCCGTAAGCGGAAGCTGCTGGAGAAGCAGAAGGAAGGGAAGAAGCGCATGAAGCAGGTCGGCAGTGTAGAGGTGCCGCAGGAAGCGTTCATGGCGGTTCTGAAGATCGACGAGTAAATAGGTTATAGGGACTCCCTGCTGCGGAGTGCACCAATGAATCAGTAATGAGACACTGTAGGGAAGCCTGACGGCTTCCCTTTTCTGGCTATATATGCAGACACTATTAACATTTAAAGGAGACAGCTATGACAGCTCATAACAATGGCCGTCCCCCTGAGGCCGTGTATATTCATATTCCGTTTTGCACGAATAAATGCTTTTACTGTGATTTCAATTCCTATGTCCTGAAGGACCAGCCGGTGATGGAGTATCTGCATGCGCTTGACCGCGAAATGGAGCTGACCGTACAGCAGACTCCGCCGGGTGTGATTAAGACGATCTTTGTCGGCGGGGGAACGCCGACTGTGCTCAAGCCCGATGAAATGGCCTATTTCCTGGCGTCGGTCCGCCGGCATTTCCCGCTGTGGGATGACAATATTGAATTCTCGATGGAGGCTAACCCGGGCACAACGGACATTGAGAAGCTTACAATAATGAAAGAAGGCGGGGTTAACCGGGTCAGCTTCGGCGTTCAGGCATTCCAGAATGAACTGCTGAGCGGGATTGGACGTATTCATAATGTTGATGATGTCTACCGCAGTCTGGAGAATGCGCGCAGTGTTGGGCTTGATAACCTGTCGGTTGATCTGATGTTCGGGCTGCCGAACCAGACCGTAGACATGCTTAAAGAGAGTATCCGCAAAGCGCTGGAGCTGAATCTGCCGCATTATTCAATCTATAGCCTGAAGGTAGAGGAGAATACGCTTTTCCATACCTTATTCAATAAAAATAAGTTGCCTCTGCCCAGCGAAGAGGATGAGCTGGAAATGTACCTGCTGCTCATGTCTGAAATGGAGAAAGCGGGTTATATCCAGTATGAGATCAGTAATTTTGCCAAGCCGGGCATGGAGAGCCGTCATAATGTAACGTACTGGCGTAACGAAGATTATTACGGCCTTGGTGCAGGGGCACACGGATATGTTAAGCGTCAGCGGCATATCAATATCAAGGGTGTGAATCCCTATAATGAAGCTTCGCGCAGCGGGCTGCCGCGTCTGGACTCCTTTGAAATCACGGAGCAGGAGGCGATGGAGGACTTTATGATGGTCGGCCTGCGCATGCGCGCCGGGGTATCAGGCAGTGCATTCCAGGCCCAGTTCGGCAAGACACTGGAGGATATTTTTGGTGCGTCGCTGCATAAATTGCTGCATGCCGGGCTGCTGGAGCATACGGATGGCACCTACCGGCTGAGCAAGCAGGGAATCCTGTTCGGCAATGATGTTTTTGGAGAATTTGTCGGACTTTTAACAGAGGTTTAATTTTATAATACCCCTTGAATTGTAATTCACCATGTTGTATATTTATTCATATTAACAACGAGGGGTGAGTTATAGTGCTTGTCAAGACGGAAATGATCCGCCAGTCGGCTCCTGCGGGAGAATCTAAGGTAATATGCAGAATTGCTACGGTGGAGGATGTGGAGCCGCTGTATTTAATGATAGAGGAGTACGCCCAGCGCGGAATTATGCTCCCCCGTTCCAGGCAGGCACTGACCCGCCAGATCGACCAGTTCGTCATCGCTGAAATTGACGGTATGTTCGTGGGCTGTGGCTCGTTGTTTAGACTCGGAAATGATCTCGTTGAAGTCCGTTCCATCGGCTTGCGCGATGAAGGCAAGGGTAAGGGTGTCGGTTCGATGATTCTGGAGAAGCTGACTGAAGAAGCAAGACGTCAAGGCATTCCTAAGATTATGGCGCTGACGTATGCAGTCGATTTCTTTCTCAGAAACGGATTCACTGTGGTGGAGAAGGAGATTTTTCCGGAGAAGGTCTGGACGGATTGTGTTAACTGCAAGAAGCAGCATGCCTGCGATGAAATTGCAGTGATGAAGAGACTGGATTAATCAGGCAGCCGAATTCTGCCGTGTAACAATATAAGCCGCTGTCCGTCAGGAGATCTATTCCTGGGAGCAGCGGCTTTTTTTAAGTTTACTTGGCATAGATCAGCTTGCGCTGCTGCTCTATAAGCCCGGCAAGCTCCGGGGTAGCGTAAGCTGGAGGATTAAAGGATCGGGATAGCGTATTATAAACGATGGTCAAGGAGGAGCCGTCCTTCAGCTCGATTTCGAGCCAGTATTTATCGCCGACCCAGCCTTTAGTATCCTTATATAGCTGATCAAACGAAATGTATTCCGATTTGGGATACTCTTGTATAAAAAGCCCGGCAGCCTCCGGTGTGAAGTCCATCAGACGGGTGGTTCCGTCCATTCCGCTGATGAAGCGGACCGCTGTAATTTTACCAGAGATATCAAGCAGATCGTTCAGGGTAACGGCTTCCGGATTGCTGTGGGCTATAAACAGCCTGTCGCCTGCCCATAAGCGGGCGGATGCCTTATACCCGGTTACCTCATACAGCGCTGTACCGGCCTCAAGCAGCGTGGAATCGCCGTCAAGCATCTCATCCCGTGGACACTGATGATCGGCTTTACGGTAAGAGATTTCCCCCAGCCGGTTACCTTTGATCTGCTCCTTGGCCGGATTGGCATAATCCTCCTGATAGACAACACCATCCCACTGCAATACAGAGATATAATCCACTTCACCGTAAAAGCAGTTGTCCTCTCTGCCAGTCTCTCTCTCATAAAACAAAGCAGCACCGGCAAGAAGCAGCATAACCGGCAGGATAATCAATATGGAGATTTTCCATTTCATGTGGTTTAACCCCTTTCCTACTATATTCAGACGGAAGTTGAAGATGGAGGTTGCAGTTATTAACGGAATATGGGATTTAAATAAGGCTGCGCCTATAATCCAAATCCGCAGTGAAACTGACTTGACAATGCTGAGGTCAGTTTGGTATTTTTGTATTAGTGGTTAGCACTCATCTGAGTAGAGTGCTAACGAATCGGAGCCGCAGCCGATAGGAGGGAATAACATGTTAACTGAACGCCAGAGAATGATCCTCAATGCTATTGTAGATGATTATATATCTTCTGCTGAGCCGGTAGGCTCACGCAGCATCTCCAAACGGGGCGATGTGGGCTATAGCCCGGCAACCATCCGTAATGAAATGGCCGATCTGGAGGAGTTAGGTTATCTGGAGCAGCCGCATACATCGGCTGGAAGAATTCCTTCTCATAAAGGCTACCGTTATTATGTGGACCATCTGGTGCCGTGGAATTCCGCAGGAACAGCAGAAATGGGCACGATTCGCGCTTTTTTCGCTGAGAAGCTGAATGCTACCGAGCAGGTTATCCAGCATGCGGCCATGATTCTTTCCAATATGACGAATTACACTTCCATCCTTCTGGGACCGGAGGTTTTTCATACTTCATTGCGCCATTTTCAGCTGCTTCCGCTTGACGGCAATAATGCCGTGGCCATTATCGTTACCAGCACCGGTCAGGTAGAGAACCGTACAGTTCAGATTCCGCCGGAGATTTCGCTCTCCGAAATGGAGAAGGTTGTCAATCTGCTTAACAGCAAGCTGGTGAATGTACCGCTCTATAAGCTGAAGAGCCAGCTCTATTCCGAGCTGGGTGAGGAAATGCAGCGTCATATCTCTCACTATGAAGAATTAATGCAGGTGCTTGACCAGGCGCTCGAAAGCGATCATGACCAGCGCATCTATCTGAGCGGGGCAGCGAATATGCTGACCCAGCCGGAGTTCAAGGATGTCGACAAGGTCAAGACGATCCTTGATCTGCTCGAAGAGACGCCGACTCTGCTGAAGATGCTGTCCCCCGTATCCGGCGGGACCGGAATACAGGTCCGTATCGGGACGGAGAATAAGCATGAGGCCTTTGCCCACTGCAGCTTGATCACAGCTACTTATTCACTGGACGGCAAGGCACTGGGCAGTATCGGCATTCTGGGTCCGACCCGGATGGAATACGCCCGTGTGATGGGCATCCTCGGGATTTTATCCCGGGATTTGACAGCGATGCTGGCACACTGGTATAAGTGAACAGAGTGTAATTGATTTGCGTGAATAATATGAAGGAGGTGAAGACAACTTGAAAGAGGAACAGATGCAAGAACCGAATGAACTGAAAGACGAAGCGGTAAATGAAACACTGGCAGCCGATGAGGCTGAAGCCGCAGTAGAGAACACGGCGGACTTCGAGGAGGCTTCAGGCGGCGGTGAAGCTGTGAAGCGCCTCCAGGAGCTGGCAGAAGAGGCCCAGGCCCGCACATTGCGTGTACAGGCTGATTTCGATAACTTCCGCCGCCGTACGCAGAAGGAGAAGGAAGAGCTGGCACAGTATGCTACCTCCAAGCTCGTTACTGAGTTGCTTCCGGTACTCGACAATTTTGAGCGTGCACTGGTTACTGCTCCGGGCAATGCCGAATCCGAGGCTTTTACCAAAGGCATCAACATGATTTTCCGTCAGCTTGAAGGTGTATTGAAGTCTGAGGGCCTCACAGCGATGGAAACAGTAGGGCAGCCATTCAACCCTGAATATCATCAGGCGATTATGCAGGTTGAGAGCGAGGAGTACGAGGAAGGCATCGTGACGGAAGAGGTCCAGAAGGGCTATCTCCTGAAGGATAAGGTTCTTCGTCCGGCCATGGTCAAAGTCAGCATGTAGTCTGTCTATATATTTCTTCTAAATTTAAGTACAACCAACCTAATGATTAATATGCTGGAGCATGAGCTCCATAACCATTTTTGAGGAGGCACATTACAGTGAGTAAAGTTATCGGGATTGACCTTGGAACCACCAACTCTTGCGTTGCCGTTATGGAAGGCGGCGAAGCCGTCGTTATTCCGAATCCGGAAGGCGCGCGTACAACCCCATCGGTTGTAGGCTTCAAGAAAGACGGCGAGCGCATCGTCGGCGAAACAGCAAAACGCCAGGCTATTACGAATCCTGACCGTACCATCGCTTCTATTAAGCGTCATATGGGTACGAGCCACAAAGAAAGCATCGACGGTAAAGACTACTCTGCACAAGAGATCTCGGCGATGATTCTGCAGAAGCTGAAATCCGATGCTGAAGCTTATCTGGGACAGACTGTTACCCAGGCGGTTATTACAGTTCCGGCATACTTCAATGACAGCCAGCGTCAAGCGACTAAGGACGCAGGTAAAATTGCAGGCCTTGAAGTGCTGCGTATCGTGAACGAGCCGACTGCAGCAGCTCTGGCATACGGCCTTGAGAAATCCGAAGACCAGACCATCCTCGTATATGACCTGGGCGGCGGTACATTTGACGTATCGATCCTTGAGCTGGGCGACGGTTTCTTCGAAGTTAAAGCTACCAGCGGTGACAACCGTCTGGGCGGCGATGATTTCGACCAGCTTGTTATGGATTACCTTGTTGCTGAATTCAAGAAGGAGCAGGGCATTGACCTGAGCAAGGACAAAGCTGCTGTACAACGTCTGAAGGATGCTGCAGAAAAAGCGAAAAAAGAATTGTCAGGTGTCCTGACTACAACTGTATCACTTCCGTTTATCACGGTTGTTGACGGCGTGCCTCAGCACTTGGAAGTTAACCTTACCCGTGCTAAGTTCGACGAGCTGACAGCAGTTCTGGTAGAACGCACACTGGGACCAACACGCCAGGCGCTTAGCGATGCAGGCATGACTCCTGCTGACCTGAACAGAATCGTACTGGTCGGCGGTTCCACGCGTATTCCTGCCGTACAGGATGCGATTAAGAAGCTTACAGGCAAAGACCCGCACAAAGGTGTTAACCCGGACGAAGTAGTAGCCCTGGGTGCTGCTGTTCAAGCAGGCGTATTGACCGGTGATGTAAAAGACGTGGTACTGCTCGACGTAACTCCGCTGTCCCTCGGTATCGAAACTGCAGGCGGCGTGTTCACCAAGATGATTGAGCGTAACACTACTATTCCTACAAGCAAATCCCAGGTCTTCTCGACCTTTGCCGACAACCAGCCAAGCGTGGAAATTCACGTATTGCAGGGTGAGCGCCAAATGGCGAACGGCAATAAGACACTCGGACGCTTTATGCTGAACGAGATTCCGCCGGCACCGCGCGGTGTACCGCAGATCGAGGTTACTTTTGACATCGATGCCAACGGTATCGTTAACGTATCGGCAACAGACAAAGGCACGAACAAGAGCCAGAAGATCACGATCACTTCTTCGAGCGGCCTGAGTGATGCTGAAGTTGAACAGATGATGAAGGATGCCGAGCTGCACGCTGAGGAAGACCGCAAGCGTAAAGAACTGGTTGAAGCGAAGAACAACGCTGACCAGCTCGTGTATTCCACAGATAAAGTCATCAAGGATCTTGGCGATAAAGTAGATGCTTCCGAAATCGAAAAAGCTAATGCTGCTAAGGACAAGGTAAAAGCGGTTCTGGAAACCGACAACCTCGAAGAAATCAACGCAGCTACAGAAGCACTTAACGAGATTGTACAGCAGCTGTCTGTGAAGCTGTATGAACAGGCTGCACAAGAGCAGCAAGGTGCTGAAGGGGCTCCGGAAGGCGCTAAAAAGGATAATGTTGTTGACGCTGACTATGAGGTTGTTGACGACGAGAAGAATCAAGGGTAACCTTAAACGATAAGTTTATTCTGTACGAAGGGAAGGTCAAGACCGGGGCATCCCGTGTTTTGGCTTTCCTTTTAACATGTTACAGGGGAATTGAGTACTGATGTACGGAGGTGAAAGCAGTGGCAGATAAACGCGATTTTTATGAGGTGCTGGGTCTCGGAAGAGATGCATCTGACGATGAAATAAAGAAGGCCTACCGTAAGCTGGCGCGCCAGTATCACCCGGACGTTAACAAGGCCAGTGATGCTGAAGCCAAGTTCAAGGAAGTGAAGGAAGCTTACGACGTGCTGAGCGACGGCCAGCAGCGGGCCCGTTATGACCAGTACGGTCATATCGATCCTAATCAGGGTATGGGCGGCGGCTTTGGCGGCGGAGATTTCGGCGGCGGACTTGGAGATATCTTCGATATGTTCTTCGGCGGAGGCGGCGGACGCCGTGATCCGAATGCCCCGCAGCGCGGCGGCGATTTGCAGTACACAATGACCATTGAATTCAAGGAAGCGGTATTCGGCAAAGAAACCGATATTACGATTCCGCGTACGGAGTCCTGCGATACCTGCTTTGGCTCCGGGGCTAAGCCGGGCACGAAGCCGGAGACCTGCTCCGTCTGCCACGGCAGCGGCCAGCAGGAATTCGTACAGAATACCCCGCTTGGACAGATGCGCAACCGCCGTCCCTGCTCCCATTGCAGCGGCACAGGCAAAATTATTAAAGAGAAATGTTCGACCTGCGCAGGCCAGGGCAAGGTTAAGAAGCAGCGCAAGATTCACGTACGTATTCCAGCCGGCGTAGATGACGGCGCACAGCTGCGCATGACCGGTGAAGGAGAGGGCGGTACACGCGGCGGCCCTGCCGGAGACCTGTATATTGTTATCCGCGTGAAGAACCATGAGTTCTTCGTGCGCGAGAACGATGATATCATGTGCGAGGTTCCGTTGACCTTCGCCCAGGCGGCGCTTGGTGATGAGATTGAAATTCCTACCCTGACTGAAAAGGTGAAGCTGAAGATTCCTGCAGGAACACAGACAGGTACCTTCTTCCGCCTGAGAGGCAAGGGAGTTCCACATCTGCGCGGCAGCGGCACAGGCGACCAGCATGTGAGGGTCGTTGTGGTGACGCCAAGCAAGCTGAGTGAGGAGCAGAAGGACCTGCTCCGCCAGTTCGCCTCCTACAACGGGGAGAACACGCACGAGCAGGAGCAGTCCTTCTTTGACCGTGTGAAGCGTGCCTTTCGCGGTGACTAAGTTTTTCACATGAGCTTGAATTAATCCCCGGCCCCGCTTATTGACGCGGAGCCGGGGATTTTTTGATAGAAGTGCATACAAAAAGGATCGTGCAGGGCCAGTTGGCCTCTGCACGATCCTTTTGCATTGCAGGCCGCTACCAGCCTCTTTAGAGGCTGGTAGCGGCCTGTATAGATTTAAGTGCTACTCTTCTACTCGATCAGGCCGATCTTGTTAAGAAGCTGGTACAGAGCGCCAGCAGCTGCTTCACGGGTTGCCGGAGCAACCGGGTTGAAGCTGGAGCCTGTATCGCTGCCGACGATGCCGGCTGCAGACAGGGTTTGCAGGCTATCCTTCGCGTAAGGAGCAACTTTTGCGCTGTCTGTATACGTTGTGAAGGAAGGATTTGTGCTCTTCAATTCAGTTCCGGTTAATTTGAGTGCTCTATCCAGAATTACTGCCAGCTCCTGGCGGGTTACATTCTGGGTTGGCGCAAATTTTCCGTTGCCGATGCCAAGAATCAGACCGGCTTTGGAAGCGGCAGCCACATCCTGGGCATACCATGCAGTGGAGCTTACATCAGTGAAGGTAACACTGGCATCTGTACGCAGTCCGAGTGCACGGGTCAAGAGAGCGGTGAATTCCGCACGGGTCAGGCTGCTCTTCGGTGAGAAGGTTGTTGCCGAAGTGCCCTGGATGATCAGCTTGTTAGCCAGAGTCTGAATAGCTTCAGCTGATGATGAAGCAGCGATATCTGTGAATGCTGCGGCAGGCTTGCTGACTGCGGCATACGTTGAGAAACCTGGACGGCTTACGGTAACAATTGTTTTTCCGTCTGCCTGTGGTGTGAACACCGAAGCAACTGGCGTTACAACGCCGTTATCTTCAAAGAGAACACCTGCAGTATTCGGCTGAATGGCGCCTGGTACAGTAAAGGATCTCTTAATGAAGAGGTTGGTTGGTGTATTCAAGTAGGTGCTGCCTGTAGCAGTAGACCAAGATGCTTCATACGTAACCGGAGTTCCGATTACTGTTGAACCGGCAATGCCGGAAGTCAATCTGCTTGCGGCTTCAGGAGCCTGCTTGATGTCAAGCTTGAAGTTCTGGCCTGCAGGTGCTGACTTCAGCAGGGATACCGGCAGAGCGACAGCTGAACCGTTGGCTGTAACTACAAAGGTACTGTCGGCATGAATACCTGCCAGCTGGGTTACCTGTGCTGCAGTCAGGCTCAGTTCAACTGCTGTGTCTGTTGTGGCAGGCAATGAGAGCACTACAGCTGTTTTGGAAGCAGCAGCATTAGCCAGCGCTGCAGTCAGGGCTGAGTCAGTCACTGTTACTGTTGTTACACTGTCCTTGGATGTTGTCGTCGGAGTCAGAGTAACCGAAGTTGTGCCTTCTTCAATCAGTGCAGCAGCAGCCGGAGCAGCCGGAGTTACTGGTGTTACTATACCTCCACCGCCGCCGTTATTGCCTCCGTTTCCTGAGCTTGGAGCCGGCTGGTTAATAAAGCGGAATGAGGTGTAGGTAGTGTAGAAATCATCATTGTACTGGTCAATCTTGATAGGCAGCTTGGAATTATCCTCAGCGTTGATACCCAGCACCTGGAGCTTGTACACCCCTTCTGTCAGATAAGCAACAGCCGGATTGCCGTTTGCATCAACAATTGGATCTCCTTCGCTATCATAAGGATGATATGTGGCAGTGATAACAGTGGAATAATCACCCGGTTCGAAATATTTGTCATGGGAGTCGGTAGCGGCAATCTGGTAGTAGCCTTTGGTCTTATCGTCCATGCCAACCAGATCTACTTCATAATAGTTGATGTCTTCTGCCTTCAGCTTGTAGTTGAGGACAGTACCGGAGTTGTTATAAACAACCGGTGTTGTGATCTCAGCTTCCTGGATACCTGTACCCCAGTCAGGCTGCTCTGTAGTTTCATCAACGTTAATAGCGAACGGCAAGTGCAGGGTAGGCTGTCCCGGTGCTTCCAGAACAACATTACCTTGCAGCATCTGCGGTTCAGTATCAGCTGCAACGTTAACGGTCAGATTGAAATTGGAAGTGCCGTAGGCAGCAGCTGTCACGGTTGCTTTATCCAGTGTTGCAGTTACATTCTCAAGATCGTCGTAGTTCCAGACTACAGAGGCGGTGTAATCAACTCCGCTGTTGCTGACGTTCTTAAGCTGCAGTTCTCTGGAAGCAGTTGCACCAGGCAACAGAGTTCCAAAGCTGGTGGAAGGATTATAATTGGTAATATTCTGTGCCGCGTAATTTTTGTCAAGGATCGTAATGGGTTCTACGGCCAGAAGCAGTGCCGGTGTCTTGATGGCATTCTCAACATTTGCCCGGCCTGGACCTTGAATATACAGATCCTCTGGAGCGCCTTTGTAAAGGAGCTGGTCTGCAGTATTGGCCAGAGCGGCACGGACATCAAACGGTGTGTAATCCGGATGTGCCTGTTTGATCAGAAGTGACAAGCCCGCAACGTGCGGAGTAGCCATACTGGTACCGCTGCTGCGGTGGTATGCTTGGGTGTAATCTCCGCCATAGGCCGGATAGGTCGACAATACACCGTCACCAGGAGCGACAATATCAGGCTTGATGCTGAGGTTTCCGTCCACGTTAGGACCCATGGAGGAGAAGTAGGTTATTTCATCACCTGCAGTCATCGTCTGCTTATACTCATCCCCGACGGTGAAGTAGACAGGCTTACCGTCATTCGCAAGGATGGCTTTGGCCAGTGCACGACCCTTGGAGCCTTCGATATCAAAGGTTGGAATATAGTCATATCCGTCACCGAGGTTGCTGCCGATGAATCCGTCACGGTCTTTGATGCTCTCAGAAAGAATAGCCTCTGAGTTAGCAGCATTACCGTTAAAGATTACAACAGCCTTAGCCCCGTGCTCTTTAGCGATAGCGATTTTATCGACAAAGGCCAGATCACCGCGGGACAGCAGGACAATAGAGCCGGAGATGTCACGTTCCGGATAATCGTCTTCCGTACCCAGGTCAGCGTATACGACTTCAACCGGCTCGGTGCCGATAATATCGGTAAAATTATAATTTCCGAGCTCGTAAGCCATTACATGGAAATCGTAATACTCAGAATAGGTAACAGTAGTTACCGAATTTGCAATTTCCGCTTTAAATCCGCCTGAGAAGGCTTTGATTGGACTGGTTACAGCACCAACCGAGATAGCCAGCTGCGCAGCTGCAGGAGATCCAAGCGAGAAATAGCCCGCTTCCCCGTTGTTACCGTTGGCAATAACGGCTACAACTCCCGAGAGCACTGCGTTATTAATCGCGATTGAATCGGGAGAATTCACATCCTTTTCGGAGTCCGAGCCGAGAGAAAGGTTGATGACATCCATGCCGTCCTTCACCGCATGCTCAATTCCGTCAATAACCTGAGCGGATGAACCGGAAGAAGTGCTTGGATCGTCAAGATTGCGTCCCAGAACCTTATATGCGTAGAGCTCTGCGCCAGGTGCTACTCCTTTTTGGGCAACATCGCCTTTTGCGGCATATTGTCCGATGATCGTTCCCGAGACATGTGTACCGTGAGAGGTTCCGGCATATCCCGTCTCATACGGGTCTTCTTCCTTCGTCAAGGGCACTTCTTCATATGGATCTTCATCCTGATAAAAGGAGTCATAACCGCCTTTATAGGCAGGGGCAATATCCGGATGAAGGTAGTCAACACCGGTGTCAATAACGCCGACTTTCAGCCCTGCGCCTGTAATCCCCTGATTAGCAGCCCAATCAGCATGAATCTGCTCCAGCGGAGCGTTATCATTTCTGTAAGTGGCCTCTGTAACAGTCTCATCAGGCAGTGCATACCAGGTGCTGTTCGGATAAATGGAGGTGACGCCGGAGATTTTGGCCAGCTTCGGAATTTCATTAGCCGGAACGGAAATCTCGAAGCCGTTCAGTACGGTGTTGTACTGGTAGTTAACGGTAAGGTCAATGCCGAGAGCATCGGCTTTATCAAGTACCTCGGATTGCTGGCTCTTTACGGCAGCTTCCGTAGCTGTCTTGGAGAGGGCGGAGATTCCTTGCTTGGCTGCATATTTGCCTACTGCTGCAGGCTGGCCGCTCAATTGCACGATAACGCGGACATCATTAGAAGATTTGGTGTTAATCTGTGGTGAAATATACGTCTGATTGGATGTCTGTGTAATAGAGGTAAAAGAATCAGTCGATGATAGCGTCTGCGAGCCGCGGGCGGCAAAGGCCGCTCCTGGAATCATGCCTGCTGTCACTCCCAGTGACAAGGTGATGATTGACAGCTTGCGAGGTAGTTTATTCCACTCCAAAAGTAATCCCCTCCAGATGTGTATGTGTACTGATACAATTACATTTTTCCCGCCAAAGACAGTAGTAGGATTCTCCTTTCTAGTAACCTATTATTTATTTCCGTCCAAGCAGGTAGGAAAAATATTAAGAAGATTCTACCATTGGTAAAATGTAAAATCCAGTTAAAAATTATGATGATCATAAAATAGAATCTCACGGATGATGTGAAATATGATATGTGTGCATGCGGAATCAGACCGAAAAATCGGTAAAAAGAACTATAAGGTGCAAATGAATGTTTTAATATGAGATAGGTGAGTGAGGTTTTATAACATAGTGAATTACAAAAAAGCGACTATTCTAATGAGTCAAAAGTAATGAAAATGTATTTTTATGTAATTATGTGAACCTCCTTTTCGCTTTTATGTAATTAATGGTTAATATAAGAAGAAAAATCCGAGAGTGCTAGTAGGAAAAAAGTGCAACCAGTCGCAAACATATTTTTCCTGCTGCTAAAGATTAAACATAAACATCACGCATAAATCAGAAAGCTTTTATCCAAAATAAAAAAGCCAGCTTGGCATATCAGGAGGAAAGCAGGGATTTCCCTTGTATGAAAAAAATATACTCGCCTATTTTAAAGCTCCTGAAGAGGCTGAAGGGGTCTCTCGTAAGCTTGCGGCATTACGTGTGACTGAGATGTCCATCGACCGGTTCACCCGGTTTGACGGAGGCAGCCTGCAAAATGCCGTTAACCCGGTAACAGGCAATCTGGCCAGCATGGATTCTATGACTGCAGTAAGCGCTCACTCGGGTATTTTGTCGGCTGCACATACCAGCGCAAGCGGAATGAGTCATGGCGGAGACGGAGGACCGACCGGCAGAAATATTCTGCTGACTGTGATTGTAGACGCGGATTCTTACCACCAGGCATTATCTATCATTGAAGAGGCCGGCGGTATGATTTGAACGTGCAGTAATCCAATACTTAAGTACCAGAAGGGCGGTATCTGTTATGGACAGAGAGAATTCCAATATTGTCTCCAAAACCGACAAGCAGAAAATGCTTTACGAAGCTAAGCTGGAGGATGTCCAGTTTGCGGCTGCGGAAGCTGACCATGATGATCTGGAAGCGCTGGAACGCTCGCAGGAGGCTGACAAACGGCAGCTGAATAAAATCATTAAAAAGATGTAGCAAATGGCGTTTCAGGCTAAGAGCAAAAAACCCCGCAGATTGTGGGGTTTTTTGCTGTTCCGGCGTGTATAATGAAAGGGACATGCAGGAGCCGGAGGGATTGTAATGAACACCTTTATTTTATGGGCAGGGCTGGTGCTGCTGGTGGGGCTGCTCACCTTTTTGAATCACAAGCAGATCTATTCGTCCAAAGTTAAACGCGCATACCGTGAACTTCGGGGGCTTGCGGAAAGCGTCTCGGAAGGCCGCTCTGTTCCTGAAGAATTGGAGAAATGGGAGCAGGCTATTGAGGAGCTGGAGAAGCAGCCGAACGAATATAACAAGCTCGATGCTGAAATCGGCCTGCGACGTGTATTCGTTATGTATCTGGAGCAGCATTATCCGCAAGATCGGCGGCTTCCCGGCCTGCAGGAGGCGGCGGCTTACGTGAAAGATTCGGTGTGGGGACTTAAGCTGGGAGACTACGGGCCTAAGAAGTAAGGTGTATTTTCAATTCAACCTCTGTTTCAGCAAACTTGTAATCCATGATGTCCATTTTGCTGTTAATATGGAATATACCTGACGAAATTAAGAAAGCTGTATAGTTTAATTTGAGCCGCACGGGGAGATAGTATAATGGAGAATGTATCAGTCCAGGCAGTTACAGATGCGCTGGTCGTTAAAGCGCTGGAAAAAAATCTCGCCCTGATCCGCTTTGGTCTGGATCGCAGAGTGGCGTATGTTAACGAAGTGTTTGCCGGTTCGATGAAGTACAGATCTGAGGATATGTACGGGATGTATCACCGTGAGCTGTGCTTTCCCGAATTTGTGGACAGTCCGGACTATGAACATTTCTGGCAGAACCTGCTTTCCGGTACCAGCTTTCAGGATAAGATTGAACGAATGGATTCTGAAGGGAACACAGTGTGGCTCGAAGCAACATATATGCCTATTTTTGACGATGCCAATCAGCATGTTATTGGAGTAACCAAGGTTGCGACCAATATTACTCACCGGCAGACCAATGTGAACAGCGTGGTTGAGCAGATGCAGGGTATGGCAGACGGTCTGAACCGGCGGGCGGAGCAGGGAATTGAACGCAGCCGGGAAATGCTGCTCAGCATCAACAATATCGCAGGTGTATCGGATGAAAACACCAATATCCTGTTGAATCTGCAGAATAAAGCCGTTGATATTCAAGGTGTCGTGCAGACGATCCGCGACATTGCCTCGCAGACACATCTGCTGGCGCTTAATGCGGCAATTGAAGCAGCCCATGCCGGAGAATTCGGCCGGGGCTTCGATGTAGTCGCCAAGGAGGTCCGGAAGCTTTCGGGTCTGGTGCAGGATTCCATAGGCGAGGTGCGCGAGAGCGTGAAGGCCATCACCGATGAAATCAGCCGGATGTCTGACGGATTGGAGCATGTTCAGGAAAGTGTAAAAGAGAGCCAGAAGCAGATTGAAGTAGCCCTGCAGGAGTTCACAGCTATTGCAGCCTCGGCCAGCGAGCTCGATACACAGGCCCGTGAAGTTATGAATATTATCTGAGTACAAAGATACGGCAGCGTGGGAGCCTCCGGAGCGGGGAAACCATGCTGCTTTTTTCACGGAAAACTATCCCCTGCGTAATAAATCAGCCTTACCGCGCTTTCATATAAAGCTGCTGTCCCTTGCCGCAGGATACAGCAGCTTCTATTTGTTGCTAATTTACAGGGAAGTTATCAGGTTTCCGGTCAAATTAACCGATATAATATTAAATTGTATAAATTCTAGAATATTGCCAGTCTGGTTGGAATGGTTTGAAGGGGGATGAGGTCATGGAGCACATGCATATGCATGGAAGTCATGACAAGCTGCTTGTGTTTTTTTCATATTTAATTGCTGTTGCAGCCTCCTACACGGTATTGGAGTTAGCCGGCATAGTGGGGATATCCAAAGGCCGGCGGCGTGCATTTTGGATTGTATTTGGCGCGGTCATCATGGGAATGGGCATCTGGTCTATGCATTTTGTCGGCATGCTGGCTCTGAAGCTGCCTGTAGCGGTTGCTTATAACCTGATGGTGGTTCTGCTGTCCGTTCTGGTGGCAGTTGTTGCCTCGCTGGTTGCCCTGATTGTTATCAGCCACTTCAGGCGGGGGCTGATTCCGCTATTGATGAGCGGGCTATTGCTTGCTTGCGGTATATTCGGTATGCATTACATTGGCATGTTCGCCATGCAGATCGGCATATCTTATCGGGCAGATTATGTTATCCTGTCCTTTGCCGTTGCCCTGATAGCATCAGTTGTTGCGCTGGGGCTGTCTTCACAAATCATGATGAACCGTAAAGCAGTAGGCCAGAGGAAAAAGCTCCTCAGTGCCCTGGTCATGGGCCTCGCTATTGTCGGGATGCACTATACGGGCATGCTTGGGGCAACCTTTGAGCCGGAGAACCGGTCGTGGCTTAACACCGGGGTGGTGCTGGACCAGAAATGGCTTGCCTACGTCATTGCCGGAGGCACGCTGTTTACTCTGGGTATGTCTATTATCGGAGTTTATATTTCACGACGCTTCTCAAGAAAAGACACAGAGCTGCTGATCAATGAAAAATGGTACAGATCACTCTACGAAAATAACCAGGATGCTATTGTCTCGATTGATCTCAATCTGCGTATTATCGGCTCCAATCCTGCAGCTACTGCAATTACGGGAATCAGCAGCAAGGAATTTAAAGAGCGGCCCCTCACCTCCATGCTGAATATTATTACAGCAGAGGATCAGCAGCCGATCCGGGATATGTTCATCCAGTCCCTTGCCGGTGAGCAGGTCAGCTATGAGACAGCGATAACACACAGAAGCGGACAGAAGGTGGACATCAGTATCAATATATCTCCGGTTATGGTTGACGGGCAGGTCGCAGGTATATATGTCATCGCCCGGGACATCACGGAGGAAAAGCAGGCCAAGGAGCAGACCCGGTATCTTATCTTTCATGATGAGCTGACCGGGCTTCCGAACCGCCGGATGTTCGACCAGCTGGTGACACAGACGATTGAGGATCATCAGGAAGGGCAGCAGCCTTTTGCCGTGCTTGTTATGGATTTTGACCGCTTCAAGCTGATTAATGATACCCTTGGTCATCTGTACGGCGATCTGTTCCTGCAGGAGATGAGCAGCCGGATTCTGGACAATGTGCTCAATGAGCGGATGACGCTGGCAAGGCTGGAGGGCGATGAGTTCGCACTACTCTGCCGCTTCTCGCGGGAAAAAATGAATGTGACCGATATTACCGAACAGATGATGGCCGCAATCAAACAGCCGATGCATCTCAAGGGGCGGGATATTTACGTTACAGCGAGCATCGGCATTTCCTTTTATCCCAGTCATGGCCAGAATGCGGAAGAACTGCTCAAAAATGCGGGGACAGCCATGTATGAGGTGAAAAAAAACGGCAGAAACGATTACCAGTTTTTCTCGGACGATCTGAACGGACAAATTATGGAGCAGCTGGAGCTGGAATCGGACCTTCGTAAAGGGCTGGAGCGCGGTGAGTTTACGGTGCATTATCAGCCGCAGATCCGTACGGCGGATAATGAGCAGATTATCGGGGTTGAGGCGCTTGTGCGCTGGAATCATCCGGTAAAAGGCCTGCTCGGACCCGGCATGTTCATTTCCGCAGCTGAAGTGACCGGGCGGATCGTTGAGCTTGGGAACTTTGTCCTGCGGGAGGCCTGCCGGCAGATGCGGCAGTGGCATGATGCGGGTGGCCCGCTCATTCCGGTAGCCGTCAATTTATCGTCGCAGCAGTTTCTTCAATATAATCTTCTTGAGGATATTCGCGATATTCTCCGGGAAACGGGGCTGGCTCCCGAGTATCTTGAGCTGGAAATAACCGAGAGCATGATGATGGATGCTTCAAGAGCGAGCGCCATTCTGAATGATCTGGTAAAGAGCGGGGTTCGGATCAGTCTGGATGATTTCGGAACCGGCTACAGCTCGCTGGGTTATCTGAAGCTTTATCCTATCCATAAGGTGAAGATTGACCGTTCGTTTATCAGCGGCATCACGGACAGCAGCCATGACCGGGCCATTGTGGCGACTATCCTGACTATGGCGGAGCATCTCAGAATGCAGGTGATTGCCGAAGGCATTGAGACGAAGGAGCAGCTGGATATTCTGGTGGACAGCGGCTGCCGGGATATTCAGGGGTATTATTACAGCAAGCCTTTAGCTGCTGAAGAACTGGAGCGGAAATACCTGTGGCCGGTGGAAGCGGCCGGCTGAATAATGGATAAAGAGAAGCGCGGTCCGCAGGGGCCGCGCTTTTTTTGATCAGCCTGACGCTGATTATTTATGCTCAAGAAATGAACCTTTCAGGCGGACGGATTGTCTATTAGACAGACTTATTCAAGAAGGGAGGATTAAGGGTGCAAAGCAACCGTGAATTATTCGAAGCCTACAGCAAGACGGTATACCGTACCTGCTACTATATGGTACAGGATGCGTCAGATGCTGAAGACCTGTGCCAGGAGATATTTATTACCCTCTTCCGCAGCGATTGGCAGTGTGTGGAGCATCTCAAGGCATGGATCATGAAAATTACAGTCAATACCTGCCTTAACCACTTGAAACGTTCACAAAGCCTGCGGCAGAAAATTGCGCAGAATCTGCATTTGTGGGGCAGCGCGAAAAGTGAAGAGCCGGTAGAAAGGCTGGTCGAACAGAAGGAGACGGCGCAGGAATGGGCGGGCTATATGTCCAGGCTTCCAGCCAAGATCCGGGCGGTGCTGACACTGAGGTATATGCATGATTTCAGTCTGGCTGAAATCGCGGAAGCCCTGTCCATACCAGTAGGGACGGCAAAATCTAGGCAGCACAAGGGCATTAAAATGATGAGGGGAATTCTGCTTGAAGCAGGATTTAAAAATGACGAATGGAGAGGTGTACGCCATGAAGAAGCTGGAAGTTATGCTCGAGCGTCAGTTAAGTGATGAGGATATGATAAGCTACCCGGATTTTGAGGGAATGTGGAGCCGGATAGAGCAGGCGGATCATGCTATGCCTCAGGGTATCAGCTCGGCTGAGTCCGCAGGCTCGTACAGGAGGAGAAGCTGGCGCAAAGTTACGGTTGCCGCTTCGCTCGGCTTGCTGCTCGCTGCCGCCCCGGTATATGCTGCCATTCAGCATGACTGGGGAAATCTGCTGCACGGTAAGGAAGGGATTCAAACGGCGCTTTCGCAGAATCTGGGCCAGCAGCTTGGGCAGTCAGTCACTATTGATGGAGTGACAATGACACTGCGCACCGCAATTGTGGATGATAACCGGACGGTCATTCTCTATAGTCTGGAGGCAGGAGCTGAAGCGGATGGGCAGTTCTGGAATTTGCAGGAGCTCTCATTAAAAGATGAACATGGAAAAAGCAGTGAAGGGGAATATACCTATCTGCAGTGGGATGATGTAAATAGCCGTTATAATGGTTACTTCGAAAGTGACTGGACGCCGCAAAAATCGGAGGCTGCCGTTACATTGACAGCCACTGCTGTACAGTCCTTTACTTACGCGGAGCAGGACATTCAGCTGGACATCGGATCACAGGCGCTTCAGCGCTTCCCGGTCGGACAAGAAGGAATGCAGACACTTGAGGTTCAGCCCTTTGTACAGAGTGAAGATAAGCTGCTGCTGTCCTCTGCAGTGATTTTTGATCAGCCGGAAGCAAAGGACTGGACGTTTCCGCAGATTATTGCTTACCGGAACGGAAATGAGATTCGCTCACTCCCTGGAGGTACCTTCGGCACACCGGGCGATAACGGCGAGTACACGATGAGGCAGACGTTCAACACGGCAGCCGTTCCCGCCGGAGATACCGCCTATAAACTGCAATATACCAAGCTTGCGCAGAATATTACCGGTCCGTGGTCCTTCGACCTGAAGCTGAGTAAGCAGCAGATGGAGAGCGGTACGGTCAAAATCGATCTGAATCAGCCGCTGGAGCCGGGTGATACGGCGAATACGATTGAGAACATGATCATTACGCCGACGCAGATCCGTGTCTCCATCCGGGTAAACGGAGACTATCCGCAAATTCCGTATTATAAATATGCGCTTGAAGTTGACGGCAGGACGCTGGAGGGAAGTCAATACAGGTCACCCAAGGATGAGCCCAAGCTCATGACAATGCGCTTTGAGCGGCCTGCAGATCTTGAGGTGACACCGGAAACGCCGGTTACCTTCGTCGGCAGCTACAAGGTTACTACTCACTCTGAGGATAAGACACCACTTCAGCTGACAGATATTTCGGCTGAGAAGCAGTCCATAATCCGTGACACCGGCGGCTATCCAGTGAAGTGGACGTATTACATGGAAGGTAATGATCTCTACGTTGAAACGGAGAGCGAGAATGCCCGCTTTGGCGGAGTCAATCAGACTCACATTAATCTTGGCAAAGACCGGATTATAGGCAGGCCGGTTACAATCAACTTTGCGGCCGACGGAAATAACAAGGCGATTGATGTGTATAAGGATTTCAAAGGAACAGAAGCCTCCATATACATGTTCTATTACACCACAGATGAGCCCGAGCGGGAGACCCGGGTGCAGCTGCAGCCTTAATCTTATACCGACATCCAAGAAAAGATATACACAATCAAATTAAAGCCGTTCGCTACCCTGGCAGCAGGGACGGGCGGCTTTTTTGCGCATATAAATTAAAAGCTGCAGGGTAGCTTTTTTCAGCCCGATCCATTATCGTTGGACCAGTACGCATTGCCGAACTATCGCCTGTCGGGGCAAAAAGGGGAGAAACCGATTGGAAAAAACTCGCTGTGCCTGGGTCAATGAAGATCCGCTGTATATTGACTATCATGATAACGAATGGGGCAGTCCCCTGCACGATGACCAGAAGCTGTTCGAGCTGCTGATGCTGGAAGGCATGCAGGCCGGGCTTAGCTGGTACACGGTGCTGAAGAAGCGGGAGCACTGCCGCAAGGTATTCGACAGTTTTGACCCGCACCGGATTATCCATTATGACGATTCAAAAATAGAAGCGCTGCTGCAGGACACCGGAATCATCCGCAACCGCCTTAAGGTTAATGCTATTGTGCAGAATGCTAAGGTCTATCATGAGATTTGCCGCGAAGAGGGCAGTTTTTCGGATTATCTGTGGAGCTTTGTTGGCGGAGAACCGGTTGTTAACGGCTGGAAGACGCGGGCTGAGGTGCCGGCAACCACGGCGCACTCTGATGCTATGAGTAAGGCGCTGACAAAAAAGGGCATGAAGTTCGTCGGCTCTACGATCTGTTATGCTTTTATGCAGGCTTCCGGGATGGTAAATGATCATACTATGGACTGCTTTTGCCGGAAAGAATAGAATGTGCATTTGTATTGCTTACGCAGTTTTGGCGCTTCCTGCGGTAGAAATGGTATACTGAATAATGTTGAATAACTGGATCATATTTTAGGAGGACCCACACACATGTTATGGCATGAACTGACGGTACATACAACAGAAGAGGCACAGGAGATGATTTCCAATCTGCTGTATGAGGCCGGAGCAGGCGGTGTTTCGATCGAGGAATCGGGAACACTTGATAAAGTCAGAAATACCCGGTACGGTGAATTATACGATGAGCCGCTGAACGATATTCCTCCTGGCGAGGCTGTAATCAAAGGCTATTACGCTGAAAATGTATCTATGGATGACGTTATTAATGAGGTGGCACCGCGGGTTGAGGAGCTGCGTGAATTCGGGATTGATCCCGGCAAAGCGCTGATCTCCTGGAAAACGGTAGACGATGAGGAATGGGCGCACGCCTGGAAGGCTTACTTCAAGCCGCTTCGTGTGTCGGACCGTCTGACGATCAAGCCGACCTGGGAGGAGTATACACCAGCGGGCCCGGATGAAAAGATTATCGAAATTGATCCCGGCATGGCCTTCGGAACAGGAACGCATCCGACTACGGCGCTGTGCCTGCGTGCGCTGGAGAAGCATATCAGCGGCGGCGAGGAGGTCATTGACGTAGGGACCGGCTCAGGGATTCTTGCGGTAGGCGCAGTTCTGCTCGGTGCGGGGAATGTGCTGGCCCTTGATCTTGATCCGGTTGCTGTCGAAAGTGCGCGGGAGAATGTGGAGCTGAACAGGCTGCAGTCCTCGGTAACGGTAAAAGAGAGCGATCTGCTTACGCTGCTTGGAGGCGAAGGTGCAGCTGATACGGCTGCCGGGGATATGTGGCCTGCGGCGAGACCCGGCTATACCGGAGCAGCAGAGAAGGCCGGACCGGCGGATGCAAGCCTTGGCGTTACATTGCCTGTGAAGCTTATCGTCGCCAATATCCTGGCAGAAATTCTGGTGCTGTTCACGGATGATGTATACCGTGCGCTTCAGCCGGGCGGGATCTATATCACCTCCGGTATTTATAAGGATAAGGAAGGCCTGGTGTCACAGGCGCTTGAGGCCTCCGGTTTTGAGATTATTGAAATTACCCGTGAAGAAGACTGGGTGGCCATTACAGCCGGAAAGAGGTAGAGATGGATTTTCTGGATCAGATACTAATTTATCCCCTGCAGCAGCTTCCGTTTTTTCTGATTACCATTGTGATCGCATTTACGGTGCATGAATTTGCCCACGCTTATTTTGCCAACAAATTTGGCGATCCGACCGCGAGGCTGCTGGGCCGTATGACGCTGAACCCTGCGGTGCATTTCGATCTGTTCGGGATTATTCTGCTGCTTATTGCCGGCTTCGGCTGGGCGCGTCCGGTTCCGGTGAACCGGGATAACTTCAGCCGTCCGCGGCTGATGGGCGTAGTTGTATCGGCTGCCGGTCCGCTGAGTAACTTTTTGCTTGGTATTTTGGGCGCGCTGATCTATGCAGTTCTTTTTGCTACAGGTGTTATGGAGTCCATTACCAATGATCAATTACTGAAAGCGATATATATTTTCTTCAATATGTTTATTCCGTTTAACTTTTTCCTTTTCCTGTTTAACCTGATTCCGCTGCCGCCGCTGGACGGTTACCGGATCGTGGAGGATATCGCACCGCGTCCGATACGCGGCAAGCTGCAGCAGTATGAGCAGTGGACTGTTTTTCTCTTTCTGCTGATCATCTTTATTCCCGGACTGCGCGGATATACGATTGAACCGTTGTTTGCCTGGGCCTCGCAAATGGGAAGTGACTTTTTCCGGATGTTTACCGGTCTGTTCGGGTACTCCGGAGTTTAACAGGGCTGGTCACAGCCGGGCAAACGTTGTATGATGGAATATGTTTTTTTGGGTAACAGCATTTTACTGAATATTAATAGAATGAGGCTAAACTATGCAGCGTTATTTTGTAAGCCCGGAGCAGTTCGGCGCAGAGCAGGTGAGCATCGGCGGCGAGGACGCACGCCACATTGCCAAGGTGATGCGCGGCAAGGCCGGAGACAAGCTGATTGTCAGTGACGGAGTGTCCCGTGAAGCTCTGACGGAGATTGCTTCCATTGAAATCGGCGAGATTGTCGTGAATATTGTAGAGGCGCTGGAAATGACCCATGAGCCGCGCATCCAGATCACGGTGGCACAGAGCCTGCCCAAAGGCGACAAGCTGGAGACCGTGATCCAGAAATGCACCGAGATCGGTGCCGTAGCCTTTGCTCCCTTCCACTCAGAGCGCACGATCGTACAATACGATGAACGCAAGGAGGGCAAGCGGCTCGAACGCTGGCGCAAGATTTGTAAAGAGGCTGCCGAGCAGGCACACCGCAATATCGTTCCGGACGTTCTGTCTCCGCTTAGCTGGAAGCAGCTGCTTCAGAGCTTCAGCGGATATGATGCCGTCTACTTCTGCTATGAAAAAGAAGAAGGCTTGCAGCTGCGCAGCGCCGCAGCACCTTGGGTTGCCGGATTATCTCCGGATTCCCAGGGCAAAGTGATGGTCGTGGTCGGCCCTGAAGGCGGGTTCAGTCCGGAGGAATGCCAGGCGGCTGAAGCTGCCGGGGCAGTATCTGTAGGACTAGGACGCCGTATCCTGCGCTGCGAGACAGCCGGCATGGTTGCTGCAGCCTGTATTTTATATGAATCCGGAGAAATGGGGGGAGCTTAAGCAATGCCATCCGTAGCATTTTATACTTTAGGTTGTAAGGTTAATTTCTATGACACTGAAGCCATCTGGCAGCTGTTCAAAAATGAAGGCTACGAGCAGGTGGATTTCGAGGGGAATGCCGATGTATACCTGATTAACACCTGTACGGTGACGAACACAGGTGACAAAAAGAGCCGCCAGATGATCCGCCGCGCCGTACGCCGCAACCCGGAAGCAATTGTCGCTGTAACGGGCTGCTATGCGCAGACTTCACCGGGTGAGATTCTGGATATTCCCGGCGTCGATCTGGTCATCGGCAACCAGGACCGTGAGCATATCATGACCCACGTTAAGAATATTCAGGAGTCGCGCCAGCCGGTAAATGCGGTACGCAACATCATGAAGACCCGTGAATTTGAAGAGCTGGATGTGCCGGGCTTTGCTGACCGGACACGTGCGTTCATGAAAATTCAGGACGGCTGCAACAACTTCTGCACCTTCTGCATCATTCCGTGGTCGCGCGGGCTGTCACGCAGCCGTGATCCGAAATCGATTGTCGCTCAGGCGCATCAGCTGGTTGAGGCTGGCTACAAGGAGTTCGTACTGACCGGTATTCACACCGGCGGCTACGGCGATGATCTGGACAACTACCGCCTGGCCGACCTGCTCTGGGAGCTGGATAAGGTGGATGGGCTGGAACGCGTACGCATCAGCTCGATTGAAGCCAGCCAGATCGATGAGAAGCTGCTGGAGGTGCTGAACCGCAGCACCAAAATGTGCCGTCATCTGCATATTCCGCTGCAGGCCGGCCATAATGAGGTGCTCAAGACGATGCGCCGTAAATACACTACGGAAGAGTATTATGCCAAAATGCAGCTGATCCGCCAGGCGATGCCGGACGTAGGCATCACTACGGACGTTATCGTCGGCTTCCCGGGCGAGACGGACGAAATGTTCCGCGCCGGATATGACTTCATGAAGGCTGTGAATTACTCCGAAATGCATGTATTCCCTTACTCCAAGCGGACTGGTACTCCAGCTGCGCGGATGCTTAACCAGATCGACGAGGAGATCAAGAACGTCCGCGTACAGCAGCTGATTGATCTCTCCGAGGAGATGCAGCTGGACTACGCCCGCAAGTTCGTCGGCAAGACGGTATCGGTCATCGCCGAACGCTCAGCCAAGGATGCGCCGGGACGCAGCATCCAGCACGGCTTCAGCGACAACTACCTGCAGGTGTTCTTCGGCGGCGATGATTCGCTGCAGGGTGAGCTCTGCCAGGTAAAGATTACTGAAGCGGGCATTAACGAATGCAAGGGCGAGCTGGTTAGCATCAGCCGGACTGCGCTGCACCAGACTGCGAACTAGACTGACCGGGCTGACAGGATCATCAATGTGTAATAGATATTGTTCAATCGGGCCGGATATTGGATTCTACTGTATTTTGTGCTTGATTTTAAACCCGTGTACTATGCATTCTGTTGTACAGACTATAATTATTCCGCATATATCGTCTGCTAACATAACGTATCCTATCAAGCAAGGATTTCATTTCCCGCCGGAGGTGAAGTCCTTGTTGCTGTTTGGGACGGGATGCCAAGGAACAACGGTGAGGGCGGATTTAACAGAGAGCCTGCGCCCGAATTCCGAAAAAAGGGTAAGAAGTGATAAGGGCGGATTGGCCCCGGAGCGCTTTCACAGGAACATCTCATAGGATAGTAGGCGATTACAATGTTAAGGAGCTATGAACATGGCGCATAAGCAAATTTCGGCGGGCGGCGTGGTGTACCGGCGGGGCAGAGAGGGTCTGGAGATACAGCTGATCGTGGACCGTTACGGCAAGGTGGCGCTGCCAAAGGGGAAGATGGAGGACGGCGAGACGGTAGAGGACACAGCTCTGCGGGAGATCCGCGAGGAGACCGGCGCTGTCGGCATAATCAGAGCCCCGATTGATATTATCAAATATACGTATGAGCACCGCACCTATGGAACAGTGGATAAAGAGGTGCATTACTTTCTGGTAGAGGCGGTAGGCGGGACCACCAAAGCCCAAGCTGAAGAGATCAATGCGGTGGAATGGCATGATGCAGATGCTGCCTGGGAGCGGGGAAAGAGCAGGCTGTACGCAAATAATGTGCCTATTTTACAAAAGGCGATGTCGATGCTGGAACATTTTTTTACCGCATAAGCTATCTAGTTATAAAGTCCTGAATTACCTCCATTCTGAAAATTAACTGAAATTAGGGTAAACACTTCAGGCGTAATTGTCGATATAGTGGAAGAGTGTGGTAATGACCACCGATAATCTTACTGCCTAAGGAGAGAACAGATGACTGTGTACAGGAAAATGACAAAGATGCTCCTCATTATGATATTGCTGACTGCCGCAGCTTTTCCGGTAAACGTCTTTGCGGCTGCAGGCGATACCAACTCAATTGATTTTGACAGCTCGGCCAAAGTGGAACTTACGGTTGGACAAACCCCGAAACAGCTTAAAGTGTATGCCAACATTGAAGGGTCTTCCTCCAAAAAGGATGTGACCGCAGCTTCAACCTGGGTATCCTCAAATACAAATGCAGTCAAGGTAGTTAACGGGCTGTTGACACCGGTAGATACAGGTACGGCAATGATTACTGCTACGTATCTTAATGCGGTAGCCACCCTTGAGGTGTCCGTTACCCATCCTTTCAAAGATCTCACTCTGGAGCGCAGCTCCGACGGGAACTATAAATTAGGTGACAGTGAAGAAACACTGCTCGTCAAAGCCAAAGCAACAGGCGGACAATCCGCTACAACGGTTAAAGATGTCTCGCAGGATGCAGACTGGAGCAGCTCCAATACAGGTGTTCTGACCGTTGATGACGGCCAGATTACTCTGGTTGGTGAAGGAACAGCGACGGTTACCGCCAAGTACAAGGGCTTGACCGCTACTTTTAAAGCTAAGGTAGAGCTGCCTTATTCGGCAATTGTCTTGAAAGAAAATAAGGTGGTTGTCAAGGAGCTTGAGCTGCTGGTCGGCGACAGCCCGGTAGAATTGACTGCTGCAACCAAGGCGACTGAAAATAGTCCTGAAAAGGATATTGCCGACCTGGCGGAATGGACCAGCTCCAGCGAAAGTGTTGCAACAGTAGATGCCGGTACAATCACGGTAGTGGGAACAGGTAAGGCTGTAATTACAGCGAAATACCTTGGTGTATCCAAATCTGTGGATGTGTATGTGCGTGCACCTTATGAAGCGATTCTGCTGACTCCTTCCGAGGATCAGACGCTTTTCATGGGGGAGAGCCTGCAAATAAAAGCAGAAATGCGAAATGCTGTGAATTCCACGCAAAACCAGTCTGCAGGTGCAACCTGGACGTCTGATAACCTGCTGGCGGCAACCGTAACGAAGGATGCTTCGGCTGCTACAGTTACCGGTAAAGCGGTGGGCTCGGCGGTTATTAAGGCGGAGAACCTCGGTGTCAGCAAGACCCTGAAGGTGACCGTACTGCCAACCCTTACGGAGCTGAGTCTCGATAAGTCCGAACTGGAAATCTATACAGCGGACAGCGTCAGCCTGCCGAAGGTCAGCGGAACGAAGCTGGACGGCACGAAGCTTGAGATTAGCCAGGAAATCGAATGGACCTCAGCCAATGAAGAGGTAGCAGAGATCAAGGATGGCAAGCTTGCCGCTGTCAAAGCGGGTACCGTTACTCTTACAGGTAAGATTAAGGAGGGTAATGTCTCCTCCGGGACGGTTTCCCCGATCCGCGGTAAAAGTGTTGAAGTAAAGGTTACTGTACAAAATAAAGTGCTGGTGCTGATCGGGCCTGAGGATGCGCTGGGTCTCGTAATCGGTGAAGAGCAGCCGCTTCCTTCAGTAAATGCTGTGCTTGAGAACGGTGACGAGGTTGATGTTACAAGCACGATTACCTGGGAGGTTAGCGGAACCAATGCGGTCATCAGGCAGACTGCAAACGGCAAGGTCATTAAAGGCCTGACCAAAGGCTCGGCTACACTTAAAGGAACGTATTCCAACAAAACAATCAGCATTCCGGTGACCATTGAGCAGAAGGTTGTGAAGCTGGTCGTTGAGCCTGCCACAGTGGACCTGAACCTCAAAGCCTCCAAGGCGATCAAAGTAACCGGATATTTTGCAAACGGCAAGTCGGCGAACTTCTCCGGTGCAATGAACTGGGAGTCCTCAAATCCGGCGGTGGCAACTGTGAAGGGAACAACCGTCAAGGCCGTGGCTGAAGGTACGGCAACTATGACCGGCTCCTATCAGGGCATTGCTGCTACTGTAAAGGTTAATGTGGTACCTAAGCTGACTAAGCTGACTGTGAATGAAACGAAGCTGACGCTTGCCGCCGGCGCTTCACAGAGCGTTGTTGCAACAGCGCTTTATGATACCGGAAGAACAGCTATTGTTACCGGCAGCGTAGTCTGGACCAGCTCGAAGCCTTCTGTAGCGAAGGTGAATGCTTCCGGTATGATTACAGCGGTGGGCAAAGGAACAACGTCCATCAAAGGAAAATGGAATAACAAGACCATAACAGTATCGGTCACTGTAAAATAAACCCTCACGCAAATCTGCAGAGCTGCTGTTACAGCGCTTTGCAGATTTTTTTTGCTTAAAGCCATAGTAAAACCAAGTAATCCGATGTATAATTCTAAAAAATACATAACAAATGATACAAATCCAATTCAGGGAGATGAAGCAAATGGCGAAAAAAGAATTATTATCTATCAGATCCATTGTAGCGGTCGGGATTGGTTCAGCCTTGTTCGTGATTTTGGGAAGATTTGGCTCGATTCCTACCGGTATTCCGAATACGAACATTGAGACTACCTACGCGCTGCTTGCAGTGTTCTCGCTCCTATATGGACCTGTAGCGGGGCTGTTGATCGGACTGATCGGGCACACGCTGAAGGATTTTATTTTCTACGGCTCGCCCTGGTTCAGCTGGGTCATCTCTTCGGGGCTGGTTGGACTGATTATCGGCCTGCTGGTTGCCGGTATTTCCATTCAGGACGGTGTATTCGGTAAAAGAGAAATCATCCGCTTCAATCTGGCCCAGATTGTTGCCAATGCTATTGCCTGGTTCGCAGTTGCGCCGACGCTGGATATTCTGATCTATGCTGAGCCGGCAAATAAGGTATATACGCAAGGACTGGCTGCGGGAGCGGCAAATATCGTTACGGTAGCGGTTATCGGTACACTGCTCGCAGTGGCCTATGCCAAGACGCGGACCAAGCAGGGAAGCCTGCGCAAGCTGAGCTAATTGAAGAGCTGACAGAAAAGCCGGTGACAATCACCGGCTTTTCTGTTGAAATAAGAGAAGACAGAAGCAGGCATACATGAATCAGCTGAAGAGGAAGATTACAGATATGAATAATACCGTTATTGAGTTTACAGATTTCAGCTTCACTTACCGTACCCAGCAGGAGCCTACGCTGCGCGGCATTAATCTGAGCATCAGGGAGGGGGAGAAGGTACTTATCGTCGGGCCTTCCGGCTGCGGGAAGAGCACGCTGGCCCACTGCATCAACGGGCTGATCCCCTTCTATTATCCCGGGGAGTCGGAGGGTAGCCTGCGTATTGCTGGGCAAGCACCCGGAGAGCGGAGTATTGCTGCGATGTCACAAGCAGTAGGCACAGTACTGCAGGACCCGGACGGGCAATTTGTCGGGCTGACTGTAGGGGAGGATATCGCTTTTGTGCTGGAGAACGGAGCGGTATCTCCGGCAGAAATGAATGAACGGGTGACAGCTGCAGCGGATGCTGTAGGCATTGGAGAGCTGCTGCTGGCGTCGCCGCAGGAGCTCTCCGGCGGGCAGAAGCAGAAGACGATGCTGGCCGGAGTGCTGGCAGGTAATGTGGATATTTTGCTGTTTGATGAGCCTCTTGCCAGCCTGGACCCGTATACCGGCACCAAGACCATTGAACTGATACACCGGCTGCAGCAGGAAACCGGCAAAACCGTCATTATTATCGAACACCGGCTGGAGGAAGTGCTGCACCGGGCAGTTGACCGGATTATCGTCATGAACGACGGGGCCATTGTTGCCGATCTGCCGCCTGCCGAGCTGTTAAGCTCACGCCTGCTGGGCGAAGCAGGTCTGCGCGAGCCGCTGTATCTGACGGCGCTCCGGTATTCCGGAGTAACCGTTACGCCTGAGATGAGGCCTGAGCATCTGGAGCTTCTGCAGATGGAGGGGGCGGCCGGGCCGCTCCAGCGCTGGATGGACGGGCGCGGGAAGCAGCCGGAGAGCGCTGCAGCCGAACCGCTGCTTGAGCTTAAGGAGATTTCCTTCGGCTATGATGAGAAGGCAGAGGTTCTGCACCGGCTGTCGCTGACTGTTAACCGGGGCGAGATGCTCGCCATCGCCGGCAGGAACGGGGCAGGGAAATCAACGGTTTCCAAGCTGATCTGCGGCTTCTATAAGCCGGCGTCAGGCAGCATCCGGCTGAACGGCCGGGATATCAGCCGGGATTCAATCCGGGAGCGGGCGGAGCGCATCGGGTTTGTGATGCAGAATCCAAACCACATGATCTCAAAGACGCTGCTGTACGATGAGGTGGCCTTCGGTCTTAAGCTGAGGGGAGTGCCGGAGGAAAGAATCCGGGAACGGGTCTATAATGTACTTAAAATCTGCGGCCTGCATGAATTCCGCGAATGGCCGGTGTCAGCATTGAGCTACGGACAGAAGAAGCGGGTTACAATCGCTTCCATTCTGGTGCTGGAGCCGGAAATTATCATTCTGGATGAGCCTACCGCCGGCCAGGACTACCGGCATTATAATGAGATGATGGAGTTTCTGCAGGGCCTTGGCAGCCGGGGGATAACCGTAATTATGATTACGCACGACATGCATCTGATGCTGGAGTATGCGCAGCGGACGGTTGTGCTGGCGGACGGGAAGAAGCTGGCTGATGACCGTCCCGAGCGGATTTTGACGGACCGGTCTATAGTAGAAAAGGCCAATCTGCGGGAGACGTCGCTGTATACCCTGGCGCTGAAGGCAGGGCTGCGGAAGCCGGAGGAGCTGGTGCGTACCTTTATTGCTTTTGACAGGGGGGTGCGCCGCGGATGAGAGCCCGGATGCTAACCTTTACCCGGCAGGATTCGCCGGTGCACCGTCTGAGCGGAGCAGCCAAGCTGATCTGCTTTATCGTCTGGTCGCTGTCGGCAATGATTACTTATGATACGAGATGCCTGATAGTGATGCTGCTGGTCAGTCTAGCCGTTTTCCGGATCTCAAAAGTGAAGTTTGCGGATTATGCTTTTGTACTGTATTTTATTCTGATCTTTTTCCTGCTCAACCATCTGGCGATCTTTCTCTTCTCTCCCTTGGAAGGAACACAGGTTTACGGTACACGCCATGATCTGTTCCATTTGGGCGGGCGTTACACCGTCACGGCGGAGCAATTATTCTACCAGTTTAACATTGCACTGAAATACGCTGTAGTCATTCCCATGGCGCTGCTGTTCCTGCTGGCGACAGATCCAAGTGAGTTCGCGGCATCCTTGAACCGGATTGGTGTTAACTATAAAATTGCGTATTCGGTATCACTGGCACTGCGCTACATTCCCGACATCCAGCGGGATTACGAGAATATTTCGTTCTCCGCACAGGCCAGGGGGATCGATCTGTCCCGCAAGGAGAAGCTGTCACAGCGCCTGAAGAATATCGTGTCCATCCTGCTGCCGCTAATTCTCTCAAGCATTGAGCGGATTGAGAAGATCAGCACCGCTATGGAGCTGCGCGGCTTCGGCAGCGGCAGGAAGCGGACCTGGTACACAGGCAGGCCGTTTAGCCGGAGCGATTATATCGCAATGGGGCTGCTGCTGTCACTGGCTGCGGTAACGCTGATCGTTACGTTTTATGACGGATCGAGGTTCTATAGTATCTTCTGATGACTGCGGGTAGAGAATAGAAGAGAATAGATTAGTATCGTGGGTCAGAAGATAAGAGAATGAATTAGTATCGCAGGGCAGTTTGAAGTATAATAATACAGCGATTCTCCTGTTGTGGGAGAACCGCTGCTTTTCAGTCTGCCTGATTCGGCAGACTAAGCCTTAAGTGCGGCTGAGCCGCTGCTCGACTCTGGACCAGAGGGGCAGATAGCACAGCGGCAGGACGGCCAGTGAGCAGACGACATTAAAGATCGTCTGCGCATGAGCGAGTTGGGAGGCGGGGCCGCCGCCGAAAGAAGCGGATATGCTCTGCAGCGGGCCGATAAACGGCAGGAACAGCAGGGCGCCGCCGACGTTGAGCGCCACATGCGAGCCGGCGACGAACTTGCCGGAGGCTGAGCCGCCGATGGAGGCGATGACGGCGGTGACACAGGTGCCGACATTCGCGCCCAGCACAATGGCGATCCCGATCTCGGGCGGCATGGTGCTGGCGGAAGCCAGGCCCATTGCCATCCCGATGACCGCAGCGCTGCTGTGCAGCATCGCGGTCAGGCAGGCTCCGGCGGCAAGCCCCCACAGGGCGCTGGTTGCCGCATGGTTCAGGAACCAGCGGAACAGGCCGCTGGTTTCAAGCGCGGGGCCGACCGACTGCATGACGGCGATGCCCCATAGCACCAGTGCAAAGCCGGCTACGGCCAGGCTGATGAACTGAAGCGGGCCGGAGGCGGCGCGGCAGGCCTCGGCTGCACGCCAGGCGAAGGGCGGCAGCTCGCCAAGGATGACGGCAGCGGCCCACAGGCAGAGCGCCGCCGTGAGCAGCGGCGCGGCAGCCGAGCTGATCTGCAGTCCGATCAGCTCGGTGGTCAGGCAGGTGCCGATGTTGCTGCCGAGAATAATGCCGAGCGTACGCGCATAGGTGAGCAGCCCGGCATTGACCATGCCGATGGTCAGCACGGTTACAGCGGTGCTGCTCTGCAGCAGCGCCGACAGCAGGCTGCTGGCGATAAGGCCTTTTAGCGGCGTAGATGTAGCCTTATGCAGGCTCCGTGTAAGCAGCGGGCCGGCGAGCTTGGCCAGCGCAGCTTCCATCAGCTTCATGCCGGCAAGAAAAATGACAAGACCGTATATGACAGGGAACAGCAGGTCACGGATCATAAGGACATGCTCCTTTGGACGGGGGTTGTACACCAATATATGAAAGCAATGCAGTGGACATGTATGAAATTTACAAGAGGAACAGGGAGTTGAAGTCATTGGCATCGGTTATTCTGGAACGAAACCGCAAAAAAAGACTGGAGCAGGCCCACCCGTGGGTATTCGCCAGCGAAGTAGCTTCAGTGGACGGGGAGCCGCAGGCCGGCAGTCTGGTGGATGTGCTTAATCATCAGGGAAGATATCTGGCTACCGGATATTACAATCCGGCATCGCAGATCCGGGTGAGGATTGTGTCGCAGTCCCCGCTGGCTGCAATGGACACGGCCTTCTTCGTCGAACGCTTTACGGGCTGCCTGCAGCACCGGGAACGGTTCCTGCCGGGAGCGGATGCATACCGCTTCGTCTACGGGGAGGCGGATTTTCTGCCAGGCCTGATCATCGACCGCTTCGGAGATGTGCTGGTGGTGCAGCTGCTCACGCTGGGGATGGACAAGTGCCGGGACGAGATTGTTGAAGCGCTCGTGCAGGTTATGCAGCCGCAGGGCATCTATGAGCGCAGCGATGTCTCGGTCCGCGAGCTGGAAGGGCTTGAACAGAGAACCGGCGTACTGTATGGTGAGTGCCCGCGTCATATCACAGTTAGCGAGAACGGACTGAAGGTCATTGTCGATATTGAAGAAGGCCAGAAGACCGGCTATTTCTTCGACCAGCGCGAGAACCGTGCGTCAATTGCTCCGCTGATGAACGGCTGGGGCGGACGCAGCGGGATTACGCTGCAGGAAGTACAGGCAGAGGACGGTTCTACGCAGACCTTGCCGGTGAACAAGAGCGGCAAGCCGGTTACCTTCCCTTACTGGGACGGCGCGACCGTGCTGGAATGCTTCGCCCATACGGGCAGCTTCACGCTGCATGCCTGCAAATACGGGGCGAAGAAGGTGACCTGTCTTGACGTTTCTGCCCATGCGATTGAAAGCGCCAAGGCCAACGTTGAAATTAACGGATTCACGGACCGTGTAGAGTTCGTTGTGGACGATGCGTTTGCGTTCCTGCGTAATCAGGTAAAAGGGCTGGAGGAGCGTTCGGAGCGGGCAACGGGTAAAACGGAGGCTGTTCCTGGAGGCAAGCCGGCTGTCAAGACAGATACGGCTAAGCCGATGACAGCGGGTGGCGGACGCACCTGGGATGTCGTCATCCTGGACCCGCCTGCTTTTGCCAAAACGAAAAGCGCCGTTGCCGGAGCCTGCCGCGGATACAAAGACATCAACCTGCACGGCATGAAGCTGGTTAACGAGGGCGGCTACCTGGTAACCGCAAGCTGCTCATACCACATGCAGCCGCAGCTGTTCCTGGACACCATCGCCGAAGCGGCGAAGGATGCCGGCAAGGTGCTGAGACTGATCGAGTGGCGGGCTGCCGGCAAGGACCATCCGCAGATTCTCGGCGTGGACGAGGGCCACTATCTGAAGTTTGCGATCTTTGAGGTGCGCAGCAAGAAATAATGAGCTGATGCGGACGGCGCTGATTTCCGGCTGCCGCGGGCTAAAGGGAGAAATCAAAGGGAAAAATGCCTTTGATTCAGCGTACCCCTGTAAAAGGCGGGGGAAGCTGGAATATGACCACTTTACATGAGAGTACCCCAGGGTACTCTTTTTCTTTTACAGCAATCCGTCCATCATCCAATTGATAATCATTCTCACTATCATATATAATTAGCCCTAACAAAAGGAGGCGAACAACATGTTGAACCAAACCGGCAGCAGCATCAGCGGCCACGAACGGATAGATGCGCACAAAACGCTGCTCTGCGATGGCTACGAGCATACGTACCGTCTGGACGGAAGCCATTTTGAGATCATCCCGCCTGAAGAGCTGGGAAGCGGAAGCTGCAAAAGCCTGCTCAGCCAGGGGCATATCCAGATGACGGATTTTAACCTTATGTTTAACCGCAACATGGAGGCGAACGGTGAGTTCAAGACTCCGCGCACGGAGCTGGTTTTTTGCCTGGGGGACGGAATTGAATGGGGAACCTCGCTGACGGGGGACGCCTTCGCTATTGAGCAGGATGAGATTGCGCTGCTGAACGGGGGCGGGAGAACGGAGAGCTGCCGATATGTGCGGGATGCACGCTACCGGTTTCTCAGCATTGATATGAGTCCGGAGCATTACGGCCGGATGACAGAGGGAATGAGCGGGGACGGGCGGCTGGGGCTCGGGGGCAGTGACGGCGCTCTTTTTGCCAAAAATAAAATCACACCGGCGGTCCGCCAGCTTCTGGCGCAGATTGCGGACTGTTCGTACAGCGGCGGGGTGCGGAAACTGTATCTGGAGGGGAAGATGCTTGAGCTGTTCGCTGTATACCTGAATGAATCGTTGTATGAAGCTGAGCGGATTCCTGCGGGGATCAAGCTGTCCAGGGAGGATATCCGGAGCCTTCATCTGGCAAAAGAGCTGCTGCAGCGCGATTACGCCCAGCCTCCTACATTAGCCGGCTTGTCCCGCCTGGTCTGCCTTAATGAATTCAAGCTCAAAAAGGGCTTTAAGGAAATGTTCGGCTCAACGGTGCATGCCTATGTAATTGAGCAGCGGCTGCAGCATGCCCACCGCCTGCTGGAGCAGGGGAGAATGAGCGTGAGTGAGGCAGCGGCACAGGTCGGATATGGGAATATCAGCCATTTTGCAGCAGCCTTCCGTAAAAGATTCGGGACAAGCCCTGGTGAATATGCAGTCAGCAGCCGGCGTAATGCGCCGAAATACTCCTGATTTGAGCGTTAAAGCTCCCGTAATGGGTAGTACCGGAGGGAGCGGCTGGCCTACACTTGTTCACAGAGAATAATTCTCAATGCACTTCTTGCGGATGTATTTCTGAAGAATGGGGGGAGAAGCTGTGGGCAAGACCAGAACCAAAACAGGCCTGCTGAGGCTGCTGGAAATTGCCGGTGAGAAAAGAGGGCTGCTGCTCTGCTCCGGGCTGTTCTCATCTGCCAGCGCTGTGCTGATGCTTGTGCCTTTTATCTCGGTATATTTCATTCTCGCCGAGCTGCTGCGCCATGCTGCGGCACCAGGCGGAATAGACGGGAAAACGATGATCTGGTGGGGAGGTGTAGCGCTGTCGGGACTTGTTCTAGGCCTAATTACCTCTTACTGCGGCATTATGTGCTCACATCTTGCAGCTTTCCGGATTCAGTACAATTTGCGCATCAGGATGACGGAGCATCTGGGCAGGCTGCCGCTCGGTTACCTGAACGGCACCTCCACCGGAGCTGTCAAAAAAACGCTGGAGCAGAATGTGGAAAAGGTGGAAACCTTTATCGCCCACCAGCTTCCCGATCTGATCAGTGCGGCGGTGACTACCGTGCTGATGATCGGCATCATGTTCTGGCTGAGCCCGCTGCTGGCCGTTGCCTGTCTGCTGCCGATTGTACTCGGCTTTATCATTCAGGCTTCGCTGATGGCAGGCGGCAAGGGCCGGGACAGGGTCAGAGCGTATCATGAAGCACTGGAGCAGATTAATACCTCTGCCGTACAGTATGTGCGGGGAATGCCAGCAGTCAAGGTGTTCGGGCAGACAGTACACTCGTTCCGTAAATTCTATGGGGATATGGCCAGCTACCGCGATAATTGCCTGGCGTTCACAGACCGCTTCCAGAATGGTTATATTGCGTTCAAAACACTGCTGGCCTCCCTGTTCGTGTTCATTCTGCCGGCAGGAATCCTGCTTCTGCGGCGTGAGCCGGATTCACAGTCCGTTGCTTTGCTGCTTCTGTTCTTCCTGGTGATGGCGCCGGGCGTTTCCGGGCCGCTGTACAAGCTGCTGATGCTGGCCTCCAGCACCCGGGATATCGGTGAAGGGGTGCGGCGGATGGATGATCTGCTGTCCCGCCGGCCTGTACCGGAGACAACGGCCCCACAGTCGCCACAGGGCTATAGCATTGAATTCGCTGATGTAAGCTTTTCCTATCATGAGGACGGGAAGGGCGGAGAAGCACTGAAGCATATTTCATTCCTTGCCGAGCAGGGAAAGGTTACCGCGCTTGTCGGCCCTTCCGGCTCAGGCAAGTCGACTGTCGCCAGTCTGGTGCCGCGCTTCTGGGACCCGGGTGCGGGGGCCATTTTCATCGGAGGGGTGGATATCCGCAATATGGCAATCCATGAGCTGATGGATACCGTGGCTTTTGTATTCCAGGAAACGTTTCTTTTCTACGATACGCTGTATGAAAATATTGCGGTAGGCCGCCCCGGAGCTACCCAGGCGGAGGTTGAAGCCGCAGCGCGTGCAGCCCAGTGCGATGATTTTATCAGCCGGCTGCCGCAGGGCTACCAGACGCTGATCGGCGAGGGCGGCGTTTATCTGTCCGGCGGCGAAGAGCAGCGGGTTGCCGTAGCCAGGGCGATTCTGCGGAATGCGCCGGTGCTCGTGCTTGATGAGGCGACTGCTTTTGCCGATCCGGAGAACGAGCATAAGATGCAGCTTGCCCTGAGTGAGCTGATGCGCGGCAAAACCGTGCTGGTTATTGCGCACAGGCTGTCTTCCATACGTGATGCCGGGCAGATTCTTGTGCTGCAGGACGGAGAAATTGCCGAGCGCGGTGATCATGGGGCACTCGTCGCCCGGAACGGCCTGTATGCGGGGATGTGGCAGGCTTATCTGGGCGCTGATGAGTGGCAGATGGAACGGGGAGGGGCAGAGCATGAAGGTACTGCATAATATTACAGCCGGCAAGCCCCGGCAGCTGCTGAAGCCGGTGCTGTTTTCACTATTGGGCAATCTGGTTGCCGTATTTCCGTTTGCACTTGTAATTGAAGCGGTCCGGCTGATATTTGAGCCATACATAACACCGGGAGCCGTACTGCAGATTGAGCGGCTGTGGTGGCTCTGTGCCGGACTGGCAGGAACGGCCCTGCTCATATTCTTGAGCGAAATTCCTGCTTACCGTGCTGCTTACCGCGGCGCCTACAATGTCGCTGCCGAGGGCAGGGCCGGACTGGCCGAGCATCTGCGCAAGCTGCCGCTTGGAGTTCTGTACCGCCGCGATCCGGGTGATCTGGCCAACATGATGATGGGTGACTATACTCTGGTTGAGACAGGAATCTCCCATCTGCTGCCGCAGCTGGCCGGCGCTTTTGTACTTCCGGTCTTTGCGCTGGCCGGCATGCTGCTTCTGGACTGGCGGATGGCTCTCTCCATGTTCGCAGCGCTGCCGGTTGCCCTGCTGCTGATACTCCTGACATCCAGACTGCAGCGCAGGCTCGGCAGCTCACATATGCGGGCCAAGCTGAACGCAGCCAACCGGCTGCAGGAATACTTGAACGGTATCCGCGTTATGAAGGCTTATAATCTGACCGGGGAGCGTTTCGCCAGGTTGGATACGGCATTCAGGAGGTTGATGAAGGAGAGCATCCGGCTGGAGGGGATTTTTGGTCCTGTCGTACTAACGGCAGTCGGTCTGCTCCGGGCCGGGCTGCCGCTTCTGGTGTATGCCGGCGTCCAGCTGCTGCTGGGCGGAAGTCTTGGTGTCCTGCAGTTTGCCGTGTTCCTTATTGTTGGTACGCGCATCTATGATCCGCTGACCTCCGCACTGACCAATTATGCGGAATTTCGTTATAACGAGCAGGCCGGGGAAAGGATTGTCAAGCTGCTGCAGGAGCCGGTGATGACTGGGGACACCGGGCCGCTTCCCTCAGACAGCACGGTTACCTTCGAGAATGTATCCTTCGGCTATGGAGAGACGAAGGTGCTTAATAATCTGAGCTTTGTCCTGCCGCAGGGGGCATTGACAGCAATTGTTGGTCCTTCAGGCAGCGGAAAAAGCACCGTTCTGCGGCTGATCTCAAGGTTCTATGACCCGGATGAAGGTGCTGTTTACCTGGGCGGCCGTAAGCTGAGCGGCATTGATCCGGAGCATCTGCTCAAGGCGGTATCGGTTGTCTTTCAGGATGTGTACCTCTTCCAGGATACGATCGCTAATAATATCGCGTTCGGACGGCCGGGCGCAACGCGCGAGGACATTATCCGGGCGGCTACAAAGGCACGCTGCCATGATTTTATCAGTAAGCTGCCGCAGGGCTATGAAACGCCGGTTGGTGAGGGAGGAAGCACGCTCTCCGGCGGTGAGAAGCAGCGGCTGTCCATTGCCCGGGCAATATTGAAGGATGCGCCGATTGTTCTGCTGGATGAAGCCACAGCTTCGCTTGATCCGCAGAACGAGGCGGAAATTCAAAAGGCTGTCAACTCGCTGATCCTGGGACGGACAGTAATTGTTATTGCCCACCGCCTGAAGACTATCCGCGGGGCGGATAATATCATCGTGCTTGAGCAAGGAGTAATGGTGCAGCAGGGCAGACATGAGGAGCTGCTGGCAGCAGACGGGCTGTACGCGCGGCTGTGGAGACTGCAGCAGGACACGGCAGGGTTCCGCATCTCATCTTAACTACGGGAGGGTACAGCAATGGCAATTGTTTTGGATGAATCCGCATGGCCGCTGGTTACGATTAATCTGGGAGATCAGTTCGACCGGGAGACTGTCGATGAATATATTGCATACTGGGAAAAGCTTCTGGCAGGAAATTCCAGGTTCGCGCTGATCATGATTCAGAAGGGAGAGCGCGGGGAACGCCCTGAGCGTGAGGTGACCAGGCTGTATATGGACTGGTGCAAGTCGCATAAGGGGCTGATTGCGCGCAGCTGTGCCGGAATCGCGGTTGTAACTGCCAGCTCGAAGCTGCTCGCCCTGTATAAACCGGTAACGGCTCTTTCCACCAAAAAGGTGTACGGCTGTCCGGGCAATGTATTCGCTGAAGAAGCGGAGGCACAGGAGTGGCTGGGCGCCTTACTGCAGAAAAACTAGCAAATTCAAGCCTTTTATATTATTAGTTTAGAATAATGAAATCAGGAGACTGCCGCCGGCATGGCGTGCAGTCTTTTTGGATCGTAAAGGATGTATAAGTTCTCGGGATTTTCTTCAAATTACCTAATTCAGCACCCATGTTACGGCTCTGCTATGCAGGGGTATTTGTTGTGTTATCCGCAGGGGACAATGAAGATTTGAAAACAATGGCAAACGTACGTTCTGTTATGCAGGGGGTAAATATGCTATAATGTTGGGACGAATGTAACTTGGATTTGTGCGGATGCGCTGAATCTGTGAAACGGAAGGAGTCTACTGCAATGACGGTACGCTTTTTGCTAGGCCGCTCGGGCAGCGGCAAGACAACAAAAATCCGGGAGGAGATTTCCTCCAGGCTGGAGAAGGAGCCGCTGGGTGCTCCGCTGATTATGCTGGTTCCGGAGCAGGGCTCATTCAGTGCAGAGCGCGGACTGCTGGATACGGGAAAGGCAAAGGGCAGCCTGCGGGCACAGACACTCAGCTTCTCACGCCTGGCTTACCGGGTGAAGCAGGAGACCGGAGGCAGCGCCGGCCTGCCGATCAGTGAAGAGGGCAAAAAAATGCTGCTCTACAAAATTATCAGCCGCCGCAAGGAGGAGCTCAAGCTGTTTGGCGCTTCCGGCGACCGGCCCGGCTTCATCGAGCGGCTGAGCAGCCTGCATACAGAGCTGAAGCGTTGCTGCCTCGGGACCAGTGACTTGGAGGAGCAGCTGTCCAGAATGCGGGACTCCTCGCCGGGCAGTCCGATACTGGCAGGCAAGCTGGATGATCTCCAGCTTGTATTCAGCGATCTCGAACGGGAGATGGCAGGACTGTACATCGACGAAGAGGACAGGCTGGCTGAGCTTGCCGCCCATATTCAGGACTCCTCCTATATCCGCGGAGCCGAAGTCTGGGTGGATAGCTTCCATGGCTTTACCCCGCAGGAATTAGTAGTGCTGCGGGAGATTATGCTCCATGCCTCTAGTGTAACAGTAGCGCTGACCTTAGATAAAATTTATCCGCCGGGGCTGCAGCCGCATGAGCTGGAGCTGTTCCATCCCCCGGCTGTTACGTATATCAAGCTGCGCGGAATGGCGGAGGAGGCCGGCCTTGAAGTGTGGGACGAGCTGCTTGCCCCGCCTGTGCTGCCGCGGTTTGCAGGCAGCCCCGCCCTTGCCCATCTGGAACGCGGCTACGGACGGCGATGGAAGTGGACCGGCGGCGCTGAACAAGTAAGCAGTGAGCTGTCTCTAAGTGCAGCCTCCTCCCGCCGGACAGAGGTTGAGGGCGCGCTGCGCGAAATGCTCAGGCTTGCCCGCGAGGAAGGGGCCAGGTATGGAGAGATGGCTGTATTCATGCGGAGCATCAGCGACTATGAGTCGCTGATTGCCCCTTTGTTTAATGATTACGGCATTCCGTTTTTCCTTGACCAGAAGGCCAGCGAGCTGCATCATCCGCTGGCGGAATTTGTCCGCTCCGCACTTGATATCGTGCGCCGCCGCTGGCGTTACGAGGATGTATTCCGCTGCGTGAAGACGGAGCTGCTGCTGCCGGCTGACGGCAGCCTGACCCGGGAGGATATGGACCGGCTTGAGAACTATGTGCTTGCCTGCGGCATCCAGGGCTACCGCTGGACTAACGGCAAACCGTGGAAGGGAATACCGAGCCTCACGCTGGAAGGGGCCAGAGCTGTGGATGAGGCGCTGCTGGCGAAGATGGAAGCCTGCCGGGAGGCCATTACGGGACCGCTCTATGCTTTTGAGAAAAGAGTGAAGAAAAGCCGCAGCGGGCTTGAGCTGTGTACTGCGGTATATCTTCTTCTGCAGGAGGCGGACATTGCCCGCAAGCTGGAGCAGCGTAGTGCCGCTGCTCTGGAACGGGGGGAGCCCGCCCTTGCCCGTGAGCACAGCCAGCTGTGGGATGCGGTGCTTGAACTGCTGGACCAGATTGCCGAGATGATGGGCGACGAGCGGCTGGAGTTTGAGCTGTTCGCCGGAGTGCTGGAAACCGGCCTTACCGAACTCAAGATGGGGCTTGTTCCGCCGTCTCTGGATCAGGTGCTGGTCGGAACGATGGACCGGACCCGGACTACAGGCGTGAAGTACGCCTTTTTGCTTGGATTCAATGAAGGTGTCGTTCCTGCGCAGTTCAAAGAGGACGGAATTCTGTCTGAGGGCGAACGGATGCTGCTGGAGAATGCCGGAATGGAGCTGGCTCCCGGAGCTTCACGCAAGCTGCTTGACGAGCGGTTTCTTATTTATAATGCACTTACGACAGCCAGCTGCAGGCTGTGGATCAGCTATGCCACTGCGGATGAAGAGGGCAAAGCGTTGTTGCCTTCTGAGATTATCCGCCAGCTTCACGTCCTGTTCCCTGATGCTTTGAGCGAACAGGTCATGTCCGGCTTTCCTTCAGGGCTTCACCCGGACGATCCGCGGGGAGAAGCACGTCACCTCGGCTTCATCGGACAGCGGGAGCAGACACTGCGCATGCTGATAATGCAGCTGCGGCACTGGAAACAGGGTGTTGAGATTCCCGGGATGTGGTGGGATGTCTATAACTGGTACATCAGCGGCAGTGAGGAGCGCCGGCTGCCGCTAGAGCGTCTGCTCGGATCATTGTTCTACCGCAACAGCGGGATTCCGCTGCGGCGTGAGACCAGCCTGAGGCTGTATGGCGGCTCCACACTGCGCGGGAGTGTCTCGCGGATGGAAAAGTTTGTCGCCTGCTCGTTCTCCCATTTTGCCTCATACGGTTTAAGGCTGAGGGAGCGCCAGCTGTACAAGCTGCAGGCTCCTGATATCGGCCAGCTATTCCATGCTGCGCTGAGTGACATGGCCAAACGGCTGCAGGAGCAGGGCAGAGGCTGGGGCAGTATGTCTGCAGAGGAATGCCGCCGTGAGGCGGGAGCGACAGTGGATAAGCTGTCTCCGCTGCTGCAGGGTGAGATTCTGATGAGCACTAAGCGGTACGGCTATATTTCCCGCAAGCTGAAGAATATTGTAGGACGGGCCTCCGTTATTCTCGGTGAGCATGCCCGCCGGGGCAGCTTTGAGCTGGCCGGGCTGGAGCTTGATTTTGGACCGGGCAAGGAGCTGCCTCCGCTGAGAATTACACTGCCTAACGGCTGCATTATGGAAGTCGTGGGCAGGATTGACCGGGTGGATATGGCGGACAGCGAGCAGGGTGTGCTGCTGCGGGTCATTGATTACAAGTCCAGCCAGAAGGATCTTAAGCTGCATGAGGTTTATTACGGGCTGTCGCTGCAGATGCTGACCTATCTCGACGTGCTGCTTACGTATTCTGAGCAGTGGCTTGGCAAGGCAGCCCTCCCTGCGGGAACTTTATATTTTCATGTGCATGATCCGCTGCTGTCATCGCCGAACGGGCTAAATTCCGAACAGGCAGCGCAGGAGCTGCTCAAACGCTTCAAAATGAAGGGGCTATTGACAGCAGACCGTGAGGTCGTGTCCCTGATGGATACAACACTGGATAAAGGGCATTCGTCCATAGTGCCGGTAGCGCTGAAAAGTGACGGGAGCTTCTACAGCAGTGCGTCTGTTGCAACGCCTGAGCAGTGGGGACATCTTTTGTCGGCTGTACGCAGCAACATTACCGAGATCGGAACACGTATTACGGAAGGGGATGTTGCCATCCAGCCGTACCGGATTCAGCAGGAGACTGCCTGCACCTTCTGTTCGTTCCGCCCTGTGTGCCAGTTCGATGAAGCGGTTGAAGGGAACGGCTACAACAATCTGGGCAAACCGGCCAAGGATGCCGTCTGGGACCTGCTGTCCCGCAAAGGAGGAGAAAACGCGTGAGAAACAGAACCGAACTGGAACCCAAGCCCGAGGGCAGCTTTTGGAGCGATGACCAGTGGCGGGCCATTGCTGAGAGCGGCGACGATATACTGGTAGCGGCGGCGGCAGGCTCCGGCAAAACGGCTGTGCTGGTAGAGCGGATTATCCGCAAAATCAGCAGCGCGCAGACCGGCTTCAGTGTGGACCGTCTGCTGGTGGCTACGTTTACCAAAGCGGCAGCGTCAGAAATGCGCCAGCGGATCCGTGAAGCATTGGAAAAGAAGCTGGAGGAGACAGAATCCGCAGCAGATGAGGAACGCGGGGACGAAGGCCATCTGCGGCGCCAGCTTGCCCTGCTAGGCAGAGCTTCGATTACGACTCTGCACTCCTTTTGCCTTGAGGTCATCCGTCGCTATTATCAGCTGATCCCGATTGATCCCGGCTTCCGGATTCTCAATGAGCATGAAGCGGAGATGATGCGCCAGGAGCTGCTGGAAGAGCTGCTGGAGGAGAAGTACGGTGAAATGACGGAGGACGGAGAAGACAGTGTGTTTGTTCAGCTGGCCGACTGGTTCAGCGGGGAGCGCAGTGACGATGCGGTGCATGCGCTGGTGCAGCGGCTGCATGATTTTTCACGCAGCCATCCGTGGCCTGATCAATGGCTGCGGGACACTGCGGCTGAGTTTGCGCTCCCGGATACCGCAAGCCTTGGACAGACGCAATGGGTGCAGAGCATTCTGGCGGAAGCCAGGCTGACGCTGGACGGAGCTGTAAGCCAGCTGGTCCAGGCACAGGAGATTTCCCTGCAGCCCGGCGGTCCGGCGCCGTATGCGGATAATCTGGCCGAGGATCTGGCAATGGTACGCGGGATGCAGGAGGCTGTAGCCTCACGGCCCTGGGCAGAGCTGTATGATGTCTTTGTAGAAGTCTATTTCGGCAAGCTGAAGGCCTGCCGTAAGGATTCAACCGATCCGGCTCTGCAGGAGATGGTCAAGGAGCTGCGCGACAACGTGAAGAAGAGTCTGCTTGATTTGCAGAAATCCCTGTTCGGGCGTCCGGCGGATGCCTTTCTGGCAGAGCTGCATACAGCGGCTCCGCTGATGAATGAGCTGGCAGAGACGGTGATCACCTTCGGCGAGCGCTACCGTATAGAGAAGGCCGGACGGGGACTTGTTGATTTCAGCGATCTGGAGCACTACTGCCTGCAGATCCTGCGCCATTCGGATTCCAGGCCGGGCAGCTCCTTGCCTTCCGATGCAGCAATGGAGTACCGGGCGCAGTTTGATGAAGTGCTGCTTGACGAATATCAGGATACGAACAGTGTACAGGAAGAAATTGTGCGGCTGATCTCGCGTGAAGCGCCGGGCAACCGCTTTATGGTCGGTGATATGAAGCAGAGCATTTACCGCTTCCGGCTGGCGGAGCCGGGGCTGTTCCTGGACAAGTACAACAGCTACAGCTCTGCGGGAGACGCGGGCGGTGAAGGCAGGAAGAAGGGTATTGAGGATACCGCAGGCGGTAACAGAACCGGAGCAACAAGCGGCGCCGGCGGGATGGTCATTGACCTGGCCCGGAATTTCCGCAGCCGGATGGAGGTCGTGAGTGCGGTCAATATGATTTTCCGGCAGATTATGGACAAGACCGTTGCCGAGATCAGCTATGATGAGCGTGCCGAGCTGGTGTACGGGGCTAACTTTCCCGGAGCTGCCGATAAGGGACCCGACACGTACTTTGCTCCGGAGCTGCTGCTGATTGACCGGGGGACTTCTTCCGGCGCACATGCCGGGGAGTCTGGTGAGGACGGGGAGCTCCCGGCACAGGAGAATGAAGCGGCCGAAAGTGAGACAGCCCAGCTTGAGGCGCGGGCCATTGCCCGGCGCATCCAGCAGATGACCGGAATGGCCGGAGGCGCACCGCTCCTGATCTATGATAAATCGCAGAAGCTGATGCGTCCGGTCGTATACGGCGACATTGTGATTCTGCTGCGCTCTGCCCGGATCTGGACGCCGCTCCTGATCGAGGAACTGCGCCTGGAAGGTATTCCGGCCTTCGGTGACCAGAACAAGGGTTATTTCCAGGCCACCGAGGTGGAGATCGCTCTTGCGCTGCTGCAGATTGTGGATAATCCGAGCCAGGATATTCCGCTCGCCGGTGTCCTGCGCTCGCCGGTTGTCGGCCTGACCGAGGAGCAGCTGGCGGAGGTGCGTCTGTGCAGCAACGGAACATTCTATGATGCGCTTTTGGCGGCAACTGGTATAGGGAATACAGGTAAGCCTGTACTTGATTACACTGGCCTTGCGCCGGATGAGGAATTCGCAGAGGTGGGATATGGCGGGCAAATGGAACGGTCAGATGCCGGACGAGTGCAGGCGGAGACAGCAGCTGCGCAGCAGCAGTCTGTCCATGGAGATGCTGCTGCGGAGGCAGTTATGCAGATTGCACCGGGGCTGCATGCGAAGCTGAAGCATTTCCTCATGCAGCTGGAAGGCTGGCGTGATGCCGCCCGGCAGGGCAGCCTGAGTGCCCTGATCTGGCGCATCTACGGGGAAAGCGGATATCTGGAGTGGGCCGGCGGATTGCCCGGCGGCTTCCAGCGCCAGAATAACCTTAAGGCGCTGTATGACCGGGCTGTACAGTTCGAGAAGGATACCACGGCGCGCGGTTTGTTCCGCTTCCTCGTCTTTATCAACCGGCTGCGGGACAACGGGGGTGATCTCGGGGTTGCCGGAGGAAGCGGAGAAGAGGCCGGCGGGGTGAGCATCATGACCATACACAAGTCCAAGGGTCTGGAATTCCCGGTTGTTTTCATTGCAGGGATGGCCAAGCAGTTCAACCGCCAGGATCTGCATTCCCCGTTCCTGATGCACAAGGAGCTTGGCTTTGGACCGCGTTTTGTGGAGCGGGAGACGAGAGTCAGCTACCCGACGCTCCCTTTTCTGGCAATCAACCGGCGCTCCCGGCTTGAGCTGCTGGCCGAGGAGATGCGTGTGCTCTATGTGGGCCTGACCCGGCCGAGAGACAAGATGATTCTCGTCGGCACATTGCGTGATGTCCCCCGGACCGTATCCTCATGGGCGGGTACGCAGAGCCGCGGGGAGCTGCTGCTGGCCGACCATCTGCTGGCCAGAGGCCGCAGCTATCTGGATTGGGTCGGTCCGGCGCTGATCCGTCACCCCGCTGCAGCGGTTTTGCGTAAGCTGGCAGGCGTAGAGGGGGCCGGATCAACGGTCTTGCACAGTGACAGCTCCAACTGGAGCATTTCTGTGCAGAACGCCGCGGCATTAAGCTCAAGCACTTATACGGCTGGAGAAGAAGATTCAGCCAAGAATGAAGAGAAGCGGCAGGTGCTCGAAGCGCTGCGCAAAGGCAAGACGGTTACGGCTTATAGTACACCGGCCGCCGGCGAGATCGCCGCCAGGCTGCAGTGGGAGTATCCGCTGGCCGCCGCTTCCGCCATTCCGGCGAAGACCTCAGTCACGGAGCTCAAATCCATGCTGTCCTTACAGGATCAGCCGTCTTTCGATCTGCTGGAGGAACGGGCTGCAGCCGGAACCGTCCGGGGCAAGGGACAGACTGCACGTACGGACAGCCTGCAGCTGCGCCGTCCCAAGTTTATGGAGAAACGGGGACTGACCGGCGCGGAGCGCGGTACAGCCTACCATACAGTCATGCAGCATGTTCCGCTGGATGGGCCTGTTGACCGTACGGTTCTTGAAGCGGTGCTGGCTCGCCTTGTCCGGATAGCTGTTCTAAGCGGGGAGCAGGCGGAAGCGGTGGAGCTGGGCGAAGTGGAAAGCTTTTATTCCAGTGAACTCGGAAAGAGACTGTCCGGGGCGGAATGGACACGCAGAGAGCAGCCGTTCAGCTATATGGTTCCGGCCGGCGAGGCTTATGAGGGACTTGATTATTATGACCGGACGGCGCTGGAAGCTCCGGAATCCGGTGCCGGTGCACTTGCGGAAGCTGTGCTGATCCAAGGGGTTATCGACTGCCTGTTCCGCGAGGACGGGCGGCTGATTCTGATCGATTACAAAACAGATGCCGTTCTGGAGCATCAGGGCGGACTCGGCAGCCTGAAGGAGAAATACCGGTTCCAGCTTGAGCTGTACAGCAAAGCGCTGTATGACATAACCGGCGAGCCGGTCAGTGAGGTCTGGTTATACTTTTTTGACGGCGGGCATGCTGTCAGGCTGTAGTTTTCGAAGGGTATAACAACTAGTTGTGACTCTATTAATCTATGATTACCGCAGGTTGGCGGGGAAAGAGGCGTAAAATGCGCATTTTGCATACAGGCGACTGGCACTTGGGCCGTACGCTGGAAGGACGGAGCAGGCAGAAGGAGCAGGAGCAGTTCATTGATGAGCTGGTAGACATTGCCGATTCCGAGCAGGCTGATCTTATAATGATGGCGGGAGATGTCTATGACTCAGTTAATCCTCCTGCAGCGGCAGAGCAGCTGTTCTACGATGCGGCGGCAAGACTGACGGCAGGCGGCCGGCCGCTTGTGGTCATCTCGGGCAACCATGATCAGCCTGAGCGTGTAGCCTCTGTCTCCCCGCTCGTGCGCCGGCAGGGAATTACACTGGTTGGTATGCCTACATCGGAGCCGGTTACAGTGCATGCGGTGCGGACAGGCGAAATTGCCAAAATCGCCGCCCTCCCCTACCCCTCGGAGGCCCGGCTTGGCGAGCTGCTGGCCGGAGAGAGCGGAGAGGATGAGCTGCGGCTGGCTTACAGCGCCAGAGTCGGCAGGCTGATGCAGCTGCTGGGCAGAGAGTTCACTCCCCAGACCGTCAATCTTGCGATGAGCCATATTTATGTGCTGGGCGGCGTTGAGAGTGATTCGGAGCGCCCGATCCAGGTTGGCGGCGCTTATACAGTAGATCCGTCTGCGCTGTCCTGCGGCGCACAATATACAGCGCTTGGGCATCTGCACCGCGCCCAGCGCGTGAAGGGCGACGGCATGATCCGTTACAGCGGGTCTCCGCTGGCGTACAGCTTTTCCGAAGCGGGACAGGCCAAGTCAGTAACAATGGTGGATGTTGCACCCGGGGGAGAGCCTGAATTTAAGGAGATTTATCTGAGCTGTGGCCGTCCGCTGGTCAACTGGAAGTCATCCGGGGGACTGGAGGAGGTATACAGCTGGCTGGATGAAGGGCGCGATGCCAATGCTTTTATTGATCTGGAGCTCAAGTTGACTGAGGCAATGTCCCTGAATGATATCCAGCGGCTGCGCAAGGCGCGGGAAGGCATTATTCACATCCGGCCGGTGTACCCGCAGATGGAGCTGGAGCTGGAGCAGTCCGCCCGCTCGCGCATGCCGGTGCAGGAGCTGTTCCGTAAGTTCTACCAGCGCCAGACCGGAGGGGCCGAGCCGGACGACAGTCTGGTCCGGCTGTTCCTGGAGCTGGCGGAAGAAGAGGACCGGCGCCAGCCGGAGGAAGGCGAGGTGGGCTGACGTGAAGCCGATTCTATTGAAGCTGTCCGGGCTGCAGAGCTACAGGGAGCAGCAGGAGATTGATTTTGCCAGCCTGACTGAAACGGGGCTGTTCGGGATTTTCGGCCCGACCGGCAGCGGGAAGTCCAGCCTGCTGGATGCCATTACGCTGGCGATGTACGGCAAGGTGGAGCGTGCCGTGAACGGGACACAGGGCATTATGAACCATTCGGAGGACCAGCTCAGCGTTGCTTTTACCTTTGAGCTTGTATCCTCAGCCGGTCCACGCCGCTTCAGGGTGGAGCGGAAGTTCAAACGCACCGGCGAGCAGTCGGTCAGCAATACGATCAGCCGCTTTGTCGAGCTTACTGAAGACGGGGATCATGTCCTGGCTGACAAGCTGGCTGATGTTACGCGCTGTGTGGAGGAGCATATCGGGCTCAAGATGGATGATTTCACCCGGGCTGTTGTGCTGCCGCAGGGGAAATTCGCCGAGTTCCTGTCCCTGCGGGGTGTCGACCGCAGGCAGATGCTTCAGCGGCTCTTCCACCTGGAGCAGTACGGGGACCAGCTGGCTCTGAAGCTCAGCCGCAGGGTCAAGGATAATGAAGCGGCGCTGCGCGCGCTGGAGGCTGAGCAGCAGGGGCTCGGCAGCGCCGGCAAAGCGGATATTGAGGCGGCTGAAGCGAGGCTGCAGGAAGCAGGCCGCCGCGCAGAAGAGTGCCGCAAGCTGCTGGAGCAGGCGCAGGAGCGTTCTGAACGCTTCGCGAAGATCCGCGAGCTGCAGGAGGAGCGTACCCGCCGTGAGGCCAAGCGGCAGGAGCTGGCTGCCCGGGAGGAGGGCATTCTCCTCCTGGAGCAGAAGCTCGGCCAGGCTGACGAGGCCGGACAGCGGCTGCCTGTGCTGACTGCCTGGCGCAGCGCGGAAGCCGCCTGGAAGAGCCGGCTGGCCCGTGCGGAGGGCCAGGAGGTACAGGCCGCTTCCGCCGAACGGGCAGCGGCAGAGCTTGCTGCGGCTGAAGCGGCTGCACAGGCTGCGCTGCAGGCGGAGGAGCCGGCCCTGCGCGAGTACGCCGGCACCTACCGGCGTGCCCTCGAGCTCGAAGCCGAGCTCGGGGGGCTTCGCCGGGAGCGCGCCGCCGTGCTGGAGCGCCGCGAGGCGGTCTCCAGCGGGCTTGCTGCCGCGCAGGAGCGGATGAACCGGGAGCGGGAGCTTTTGGCCCGCGGCCAAAAGAAGCAGCAGGAGCTGCAGCAGAGCCTGCTGCCGCTGGCGGTCCGCTCCCAGGAACGGCAGTCTCTGCAGGAAGCGATGCAGAGACTGCAGGGGCTGCGCTCAGCCGAGACCCAGCGGGACTCGGCTGAGCGCGAGCGCCAGGGCCGCGCGGCGGTGCTCGCCGCCGCAGAGGCGCGCCTTGCCGCAGCCGGAGGCCGGCGGCAAGAGCTGGCCGTGCAGCGCGGCGGGCTGGTCGCCGCAGCCGCGCTGCACCTGGAGGACCTGCGGGCTGCGGAAGCCGCCGCAGGAGAGGCCGCCGTGCGCCTGGAGCAGCACGGCGGCGCGCTGGAAGCCGCGCGCAAAGAGCAGGAGGTTCACCGGCTCTCTCTGGCACTCGCCGGTGAACTCCAAAGCGGGCTGCCTTGCCCGGTCTGCGGCAGCGAACATCACCCCTCGCCTGCGTCCGTCCAGGACGGCGGCGGGGACGATGAGCTGGCCGGCCGGCTGGAGCATGTGCGCCTGCTGGCCAGACAGGCGCTGGATACACGCCACCTGTTCCGCAGCCTGCTGGAACAGGACGGAGCGTGGCTCGCGCAGGTGTACGGCGAGAGCATGCCGGAGCTTCCGGCTGCAGCCGGTCTGGAGCAGCTTAGCGCTGCTAGTCTGCATTCCGCGCCGGGGGCAGACGAGACGCTGCAGGCCAGCCTGCTGACAGAGCTGGAAGACAGGCTGGCCGGCTGCAAAGCCCGCTCCGGCAGTCTGCGCAGCGATGCTGCGCAGTGGCAGCGGGCCATGCAGGAGCAGCAGCAACTGTGCCATAAGGAGGAGGCTGCCGTAGAAGCAGAAGCAGCCTGGCTGGGCGGGCTGGTGAGTAAAGCTCGGGAGCTGGCAGGTCAGGCGGACAGTCTGCACCGGGAGTGGGCCGAGCTGTTTCCCGGACTGGCGGTGGATGAGGCGGAGGCTGCTTACCGTGCGGTGCTGCTTAAGGATGAGCAGGCGGAGGAGATCCGGGGCCGTCTGGAGATCAGCGTGAAATTTCTGGATGACAAAAGCGTTGCCGTTCAAGCACTGCAGGAGGAAATCTCCGGTCTGGATAAGGAGCTGGCTCACTTACACGCCCAGCTGGAAGGCAAGGAAGCGCTGGAGCGCGAGAAGGCGGAGCGCCTGCAGCAGTGGACAGGCGGCCGTGCTGCTGCGGAGCTGCTTGCTGAATGTGAGCGGCAGCTGCAGGAGCTGCAGGCTGCGCTTGAACGGAGCAGGCTGAGCCACCGTCAGGCAGCCGAGAAGGCGCAGCATGAGCTCAAGGAAGCGGCGATTGCCCGTCAGGCGGCTGAGTCAGCCGGGGAGCATTACAATGAAGCATCTGCACGCTGGCAAGAGAGCCTGGGGTCATCGCCTTTTGCTTCAGCAGCTGAGGTTGAGGCTGCGGCACTGCCGCCTGAGGAGCGGAATGCTGCGATGATGAGCGTGCGTAGACACCGCGAGGAAGAGGCTGAAGTGAACCTGCAGCTGCGGAGCATAGCCGGGAAGCTGCAGGGTGCAGCCCTCAGTACGGAGGAGTGGCAGGAGAGCCAGGCTGTACTTCGCCAGTGCAGGGAGGACGATGAGGAAGCGCTGCGCAGCCGGGCACGGGCCGAGCGGGATCTGGAGGATCTGCAGCAGCGCCATATTCGCTGGATGGAGCTTGAGGGACAGCGGATCGGCCACGCTGCGCTGCAGGACCGCCTGTCGAAGCTGCAGACGGTCCTGCGCGGCAATGCCTTTGTCGAGTATATTGCCGAGGAGCAGCTGATGCAGGTCTGCCAGGCAGCGTCGCAGCGGCTGCGGTTTCTGTCCAAGCAGCGTTACGCGCTGGAAGTGGACTCCGGCGGAGGCTTTGTGATCCGTGACGACGGGAACGGGGGCGTCCGCCGTCCGGTCTCGACTCTGTCCGGGGGAGAGACCTTCCTGACCTCACTGTCTCTGGCGCTTGCCCTATCGGCGCAGATTCAGCTCCGCGGACAGTATCCGCTGCAGTTCTTTTTCCTGGACGAGGGCTTCGGCACTCTGGACCCTGACCTGCTGGATACGGTGATTACATCCCTTGAAAAGCTGCACAATGACCAGCTGTCCGTCGGCATTATCAGCCATGTTCCGGAGCTCCGGGCCAGGCTGCCGCGTAAGCTGATTGTGGTGCCTGCCGAGCAGGGAGGCGGGGGATCGCACATTCTTTTGGAAAAAATGTGAAACCGGGGGTTTGATGTGATGTCGATCACAGAGACACCATCATGCCCCTGTTATAATACAGCTAAGCCGACATCATTTAGAAACACCTCGGCGGACGTATGACCGGGATGTACTCCTTTTCATACGTTCGCCGCCGAATCAGCCTTTCAGCTGATAGGGTGTTTCTTTTTTTTTGTCTACCGGCCATTAACGGATTATCTTCCGCTGTACCTAATACAGTTTGCTTGTGGCCTGGATGCTGTACTGTACCTAATACAGTTGTCCTTCAGCAGCAAGGCAGCAGGCGTGCCAGTAGGAGGTGTTAGCGTATCGGGCTAAACCCGTCTAAATGATGCGTTATTATAGAAAAATGGATGATCCGCATCTGCTAAGCCCCCCTCATTATCATCATCGGCAATCCCTGCCGGAATGACCTCCTGTAAACTGGTTTACAGCAGCTTTCGTATTGCCCAAAAATCCTGTATGATAAGACACATAAAATAATATAGCGGAGAAGGCCGGACATTCCGACCGGGCAGGCCTGTATCCATCGTGATCATTCGCCTGTACGGTAACAGGTTTTGCTGCTTATTCAAGCATCGCCGCTCTACACAACCTTTAGAAGGAGGTGTTGTATTGGAAACTGTTTTTAGCAAAATCATTGAGGGCACCATACCTTCAAAAAAAGTGTTTGAGAACGAACGCATTCTGGCATTTCATGACATTCAGCCTGCGGCACCGGTGCATGTGCTTATCATTCCCAAGAAGTTCATTGCTTCGATGAATGATGTGACTGCAGAGGATCTTCCGCTGATCGGCGAGATTCATGCGGTGGCCCAGCAGATCGCTGTAGAGCTTGGCGTTGCTGAGACCGGATACCGCTTGATTAACAACTGCGGACCCGATAGCGGACAGGCAGTGCCGCATCTTCATTACCACCTGATTGGCGGTGCCAAGCTGGGCGCCCTCGTCGGTATTTCGGATTCACACGCATAGTGCTGTATCCAATAACAGACCGCCTGCCAGAAAAAAGAATAACACGAAGGTTGACACCTTATTTCGGTTTGACCTATAATGAAAGTTGATGAACCGTGTTATGCTCTTGGACGGTCTGGTCGGAGGGAGGGAAAACTGGTGTCTGAAACGAAAGTTCGTAAAAACGAGACAATTGATGCTGCACTTCGTCGCTTTAAACGTTCCATCGCTAAAGATGGTGTCTTGGCTGAGGTGAAGAAACGCAAGCATTATGAGAAGCCAAGCGTTAAGCGCAAGAAGAAGTCTGAGGCTGCTCGTAAGAGAAAGTTTTAGGAGGATTACCGAGTCATGAATCTTAGCGAACGATTGAACGAAGATATGAAGCAAGCGATGAAGAGTAAGGACAAGTTCAGACTCTCCACCATTCGAATGGTTCGTTCTACGATAAATTATTCTGAAATAGAATTAAAGAGAACATTAGACGACAACGAAGTGCTTGATATCCTTAGTCGTGAAATCAAACAGCGCAAAGATGCCCTCCAAGAATTTGAATCAGCGGGTCGTGAAGAGCTTGCCGCGAATACGAAGGCAGAAATCGAGATTATCATTAAGTATCTTCCTGCGCAGCTTTCCGAAGAAGAAATTAAAGTAATTGTACAGCAGACCGTCCAGGAAACCGGTGCTTCTTCGAAAAGTGATATGGGTAAGGTCATGAGCGCACTGATGCCTAAAGTCAAAGGTCGCGCCGATGGTAAACTTGTGAACCAGGCGGTTCTGCAATTTCTGCAATAATATAGCGCTGACACCCCTTGTATAAGGGGTGTTTTTCATTTTCAGGGGACAAAGGCTAAGCATATGCTTACCGTTGTCCCTTTTTTTATATCCGGCAGCGTGGAGTCATATTTTGAAACGGATTGCCTGAAAAAGGCGTACTAGGAGTATGAATTGGGTTATCATGAGTGAGGGGAGGTTCAAATATGAGCAGATTCCGGAAAATGATTGTATCCTGCACTGCCGCTATGCTGCTGCTGTTGCTGTGCATACCGGTTATGGCCGGAGCATCCGGAACAACAGACAGGCAGGCCGGAGTTGCCAAAAGCGGCCCCGTTTTTATTATTCCGGTAGACCAGGAGATTGAACGCGGCCTGCAGAGCTTTCTGGAGCGCGGATTTGCAGAGGCGGCGAACTACGGCGCTGTTCTGATCGTGCTTACGATTGATACGCCGGGAGGTCTGGTGAACTCGGCCGAGCAGATTGGAACAATGGTCAGAGACAGTGAGATTCCGGTTACCGCCTATATTAAAGGCGACGCTGCGTCGGCAGGAAGTTACATAGCGCTGAACGCGGACACCATTATTATGAAGCCCGGGAGCATGATCGGTGCGGCTTCGCTGGTGGATATGAACGGGAACAGCGTGGATGACGCCAAGATGAATTCTTATTGGAAATCGAAAATGGTGGGGGCAGCCGCGCTGAACGGCCGTGATCCTGACATTGCTGCAGGAATGATGGATGTGAACCTGGTGGTGAACAAGCCTGAGCTTGGCGTGAGCAAAACGGCAGGGCAGATTATTGCACTGACCAGTGATGAGGCGCTGAAGGCGGGATATGCCGAGCATCTGGCGGCAACACCGGAAGAGGCGGTGGCCTGGCTGGGCTACTCGACTGACGACATCTTTCACGTTCAGCAGACAGGCGCTGAGAAAATGTCGCATTTTCTGACCAATCCGGTTGTAATGACCATTCTGCTCTTTGTCGGGATTGCCGGCATTGTCATCGAGCTGCTAGTGCCGGGCTTCGGCGTTCCGGGTATCATCGGGACTTTGGCCTTCGCCCTGTATTTCTTCGGTAACTATGTGGCAGGCTTTGCGGGAGCGGAGACATGGCTGCTGTTCATTCTCGGGCTGGTCATGCTTGTCCTGGAGCTCTTTGTCCCCAGCTTTGGGATTCTCGGATTGCTTGGTTCCATCTGTCTGATTGCGGGGGTTGTACGGGCAGCCTTCAGCTACACGCATGCCCTCTTGAATCTCGGGATCGCATTTGCCGCTGCGGCGGTAGTCATTGCGGTCGTGGTGGTAATATTTAAGGAACGCGGCATCTGGAACCGGTTTATTCTCCATGAGAGTCTGACCAAAGAAGAAGGTTTTGTACCTGCAATGGAAAGGCTAAACCTTATCGGCGCAGCGGGAATGAGCGTCACTCCGCTCCGGCCGGCGGGAACTGCGGTATTCAGCGGAGAACGGGTGGATGTAGTCACCGAAGGCAGCTTTATCAGCTCTGAACGCCCCGTTTCCGTCGTGAAGGTGGAGGGCGGGCGTGTGGTCGTCAAGGAAATGATTGAATAACCTTGCTGTCCGTTAGACGGCAATGAATGGCTCTTGATTTGGTTTTGAAAAAATGTTAACGGAGGTTGGGAACAGGTATGGGTGAAGCTTCTTTGATTCCTATTTTGCTGATCGCGGTTGTTGTGATCATTGTGTTGAGTGTGTTCTTCAGCTTCTTCCCGGTTATGCTATGGATTTCTGCATGGGCATCCGGCGTGAAAATCAGCATTATTACGCTGGTGGCGATGAGACTGCGCCGGGTTACGCCGAGCCGGATTGTTAATCCTCTGATTAAGGCTATCAAAGCCGGACTGGGGCTCAATATTAATCAGCTCGAAAGCCATTACCTCGCCGGAGGTAACGTTGACCGGGTCGTTAATGCGCTGATCGCGGCGCAGCGGGCCAATATTCCGCTTGAGTTTACACGCGCAGCGGCTATTGACCTGGCCGGACGTGACGTGCTGCTGGCGGTGCAGATGAGTGTTAACCCGCGTGTCATTGAAACGCCGATTGTTGCTGCAGTAGCCCGGAACGGGATTGAGGTAAAGGTAAAAGCACGGGTAACGGTCCGGGCCAACATCGACCGGCTGGTCGGCGGTGCGGGTGAGGAAACGATTATTGCCCGTGTCGGGGAAGGTATCGTTACAACAGTAGGCTCCAGTAATTCACACAAAGACGTGCTGGAGAACCCGGACTCGATTTCCCGGACTGTTTTGTCGAAGGGGCTTGACTCCGGTACGGCTTTTGAAATTCTCTCGATTGATATTGCGGACGTTGATGTCGGCAAAAATATCGGGGCATACCTGCAGACTGAGCAGGCTGAAGCGGATAAACGCATCGCCCAGGCGAAAGCCGAGGAACGCAGAGCGATGGCTGTTGCCCATGAGCAGGAGATGAAGGCAAAGGTTGTCGAAATGAAGGCGCTCGTTGTCGAATCGGAATCCCGGGTACCGCTGGCTATGGCGGAAGCGCTGCGTTCCGGACAGCTTGGTGTTATGGATTATATGAATCTCAAGAATATCGAAGCGGACACGCAGATGCGCGGCTCACTCGGTAAAACGAATGACGGGGACGATCACAACCGTCCGACCAATAAATAAGGGGATGTGAGATCCCATGGGCAGTCTGATTTATATTGCCGTGATTATTCTGGTCGCAATCTTCACCAATGTGAATAAAGCGGCCAAAAACAAGAAAAAACCTAATGCAAGCGGCGGAATGCCGACCTTTGGCGGCAGGGGTGATGACCAGCCGATGCGCAGAGGCCGGCGTCCAGAGCCTGACGGCAGTGCGGCGCGTCCTGCCGCAACCGGCAGCGGCTTCCCTTCACCGGACAACGGCCCGGCGGCCAGCGCTTCGTCAGAGCAGCATGAGCATGAGCTTGCACCAGCCTGGCAGGAGCCTCCGCATGTACCTACTCCTGATTATGAGACGGGTGAGGGAATGTCTTACGAGCAGCCGGGAGACCAGGAGGACAGCGTGCAGGTCCGTACAGAACGGATGCAGCGCGAGCTGGAGCGTCTTCAGGCTGCTTATGATGGAATAGCGGCTTACGGGCTGGAAAAGGGCGCAGAAGGGCCTGTAGCGTCCCTGGAGCATGGCATGGCTGCTGCTTCTCCGCTTCCGGGCAGTGCTGGCGGCAGCCGCCAGGCGCTGCGTAACGGACTCGTCTGGGCAGAAATTCTCGGTCCCCCGCGCTCGCGGAGGCCGCATTCAACCAGAAGATAATAAGCTGCAGTAAACATAGCCGCTATCGGGCGGTAAGAGCCATAGTGCATGAAGCTAAGCCTTCGGACCCTACTCACAGGGTCTGGAGGCTTTTTGCATATATTGGGTCTCGCCAGGATTACCGGACCGTATTTCTAAACATCCGTGTGAGTAATTCTCATAAAAAGCTGCAGTGCCGCATAAGGTGTACAGAAGGCAGGAAGGGGGAGAAGTCTACATATGACCCGTATTGGCCGCAGGCTGCGGGGATGGACAAACGGGGTACTGGATCTTCCGCAGGATGTACTGCAGGAGCTGCCCCGGATCACCCTGATCGGCAATAAAGAGCTGTATATTGAGAATCACCGCGGTGTGCTGCATTTTTCGTCCGCCCTGCTGACTATCGCTTTAGCCAAAGGGGCGCTTGAAATTTCCGGCCGTGAGCTGAAAATCCGCAACATTCTCGGCCAGGAGCTGGCCGTAGAAGGCGTTATCGGAGAAATCAGATACAAGGGAAGCGAGGAGAAAACATGAAAGAGCCGCCTCTGTCAGTGCTGCGGGGGTTCGTTACACTGCATGTGACGGGACCTGCGGTGGAGAAATTTATCAATGCCGTAGCCGCAGAAGGCATCGTCATCTGGGAAGTGAAGCCTGCAGGGGACGGCGCTTCCCTGAATTTGCTGCTGGATGACTTTTTCCGCCTCCGGCCGATTTTGAAAAGTACAGGCTGCCGTATGCACGTTACCGCCAGAAACGGTCTCCCCTTCCGGCTGGCGAGGCTGTGGAGACGCAAGCTTTTTTCTGCAGGCATCCTGCTGTTCGGGGTGATGATTCTGCTGTTCTGCTCAATGGTATGGACGGTCCGGGTCGATGGGAACCAGCGTATCGCCTCAGATGATCTGCTGGCAGCCGCGCGGCAGGAGGGGATTTATCCGTTCCAGTGGATCTGGCGCATGGATGAGCCGGACAAGCTCTCCAAGAGGCTAATCTCCCGGGTGCCGGGTATTTCCTGGATCGGTGTGGAGCGGACCGGGACGAGCATCACGATCCATATTGTAGAGGCGGATCAGCCGGAAAACCGCCCGCTGCTGAGCCAGCGGCATCTGATCAGCAGGACAGATGCGGTCGTTACAGGGATTTATGCCGAGCAGGGCCGGCCGGTCGTCGGCATCAATTCCCGGGTCAAAAAAGGGCAAATCCTCATTTCCGGCGCATTGGGTGATGAGGAAAACATAGAATACGTTGTCGCCAAGGGCGAGGTGAAGGGCCTTGTCTGGCATGAATATAATATCGAGGTTCCGCTTAAGACCAGCGGCAGCTCCTATACAGGAGAGCGGAAGGACCGGACTTATCTTGTCCTCGGAGACTGGGCGGTTCAGCTATGGGGCTACGGCAGCTCGGGCTTCAGTAAATCCCGCACGCTGACTGAGAGCAATATGCTGTCCTGGAGATCTCTGCAGCTGCCTCTCGGGGTTATGACAGAGAAGGAGCTGGAAGTGGAGTATACGTCTGCGGTAAAGACGGCGGAAGAAGCTAGAGCGGAAGGAATTGCAAGGGCAAAAAGCGATATTTTAGCCCGTTACGGCACCGACAGCACCATTAAAAGTCAAAAAATTTTGCATGAGAAGAAAGACAATGGTAAAGTTTATATGAAAGTGCTGTTTGAGGTGGAAGAGAGAATTGCGGAAGAACTTCCGATAGTAAACAACTGAGGAGAATGAGGCTACTTGTCAGAACAGACTGCAAGCATACGTATATCTTTGCAAAATGCGGGAGAAGCGCAATCGCTGTTCGGCCCGCAGGATGGATTTCTCAAGATCATCGAAAGTGAAATTCCGGCAGTGATTGACTCTCGGGAAGCAGAAATTACGATCCGCGGGGCAGAGCGTGAGGTGGACATGCTGGAGCAGCTGTTCAATGTTCTGCTGTCGCTGATCCGCAGCGGTTACATCCTCAGCGAACGCGATATTCAGTATGCTGTGGAGCTGGCGAAGGAATTCCGCGCCGACCAGCTGCTGGATCTGTTCAAAGGTGAAATTACAACCACCTTCCGCGGCAAGCCGATCCGTGTCAAGACCATCGGCCAGAAGCATTACGTGACTACGATCAAGAAACGCGACATCGTCTTCGGCATCGGCCCTGCGGGAACAGGTAAGACCTACCTCGCGGTAGTGCTGGCCGTTTCGGCCCTCAAAGAAGGCTCTGTCAAGCGGATCGTGCTCACCCGCCCAGCTGTAGAAGCAGGCGAAAGCCTGGGCTTTCTGCCGGGCGATCTGCAGGAGAAGGTTGATCCGTACCTCCGGCCGCTCTACGACGCGTTATACGACGTTATGGGGCCTGATCAGGTGGCTAAGGCGCTTGAGCGGGGACTAATTGAGATTGCACCGCTTGCTTATATGCGCGGACGTACACTCGACGATTCTTTCATCATCCTGGATGAAGCCCAGAATACGACGCCTGAACAAATGAAGATGTTCCTGACCCGGCTCGGCTTTGGCTCTAAGATGGTCATCACCGGTGACGTTACCCAGATCGACCTGCCGCGCGGCAAGAAATCAGGATTAATCGAAGCTAAGGCGATTTTATCCGGCATTGAAGAACTCGGCTTTGTCTATTTTGCGGAACAGGATGTTGTAAGGCATTCTCTGGTGCAGAAGATTATCGTAGCCTATGACCGCTCTGCCGAAAACCTCGACTAACAAAGGGGACTGTCCTCATGGCTTCAAAGCAACCATCGAAACTAAGCGGATTCGTATACAGCAATACCGGATGGAAGTATAGCGCGTTGACGCGCTATGCTCTTTTCCTGTTCCTGGGGCTGGTCTTCTACTTCAGCCTGTCGTCTGACCTGCTGCCGAAACGTTATGATATCAAAGTGAATACTACCAGCGCCAAAGAGATTACGGCTCCCAAGCAGATCTTGGATAACAAAGCCAAGCTTAAGGCCCAGGAAGCTGCGGCAGAGGGTGTACAGAACAAATATGCCATCATACCGATCAGGGCGGACAGCCTGGTTACTTTGCTGCTGGACCGGATCGACAGCCTGAATCAGGATGATCTGATCTCGCAAAGTGACAAGATCGGCATTTACAAGGATGTTATCCCGCAGCGGGCCAATGATTTTGTACAGAGCTTTATTAATTCCAGCCGCAACGCCGGTACCTATTCAGATACGCTCCTGGAGGAGATCCAGACCGGCATTGCTGAACAGGCTTACACTATTCCTGAAGAGACTTATATCAAAATTCCGCGGCTGACTACCCAGGATATCATTGAGATGAAGCAGGTTGCCCGGGAGATTGTCATCAAGCTGATGAATGACCAGATTGTCGATGCCCAGACCGCCCGCGCCAAGGTGGCGGAGCAGGTCAGCGTCAGCTCGCTCAGCCAGCGCACAGCCCGCGAGGTGACTCAGGAGCTGGTCCGGCTGGTTATTATGCCTAATAAATTTTTTGATGAGGAAGCGACGAAAGAAGCCAAGGTCGAAGCCCGTGAGAACACGCCGGATGTATTTATTGAACAGGGCGATGTGCTGGTAGCCAAAGGCGAGACGATTACCCCTGAGCTGTACACACTGCTGGACGAGAACGGACTGCTGAGCAATGAGGTCAATTACTGGCCGCAGTTCGGCCTGCTGCTGCTGTCGGTCATGCTCTCAGCGGGGCTGATGGTGTTTATCCGGTACTCCGGAGGCGCAGCCAGCTCGGGATTCAAGTACAACAACTCGCAGCTCCTGATGCTGGTGCTTGTTTTTGTTATCACCATGATTACTATGAAGCTGGCTGCCTTCCTGCAGACCGATGTCCGCTACTACGTAGGTTTCCTGGCTCCGGTCGCCATCGGGGCAATGCTGATAGCCATGCTGCTGGATATGACCCTGGCCTATTTCTGCTCCATCCTGTTCAGTGTGCTGGCGAGCATTATTCTGAATGTGCAGCAGAATACCGTATTTGATTTTAACTTCGGCTTCTTTGCCCTGGTAGTATCGTATGTTGCTATATTTGCCACCCACCGCGCAGGCCAGCGTTCCACACTGCTTAAGGGCGGAATCATGGTTTCCTTATTCGGCACAGTCACTGTGTTTATGCTGAAGCTGCTCGGCGGGGGGGGCTGGAATGATACGCAGACCTTGTATTCGCTTGGCTTTGCTTTTGCCGGCGGGCTGCTGACAGCAGTGCTTGTAATCGGGCTGATGCCGTTCTTCGAGGCCACCTTCGGGATCTTGTCAGCGCTGAAGCTGGTTGAGCTGTCTAATCCGAATCATCCGCTGCTGCGCAAGCTGCTTACAGAAACGCCGGGAACCTATCATCACAGCGTAATGGTCGGCAATCTGTCGGAAGCGGCGGCGGAAGCAATTGGAGCAGACGGTCTGCTGTGCAGGGTAGGCTCCTATTACCACGACATCGGCAAGACGAAGCGGCCGTTTTATTTTATTGAGAATCAGAACAATATGGAGAATCCGCATGATTCGATTGAGCCGGCGCTCAGCAAATCCATCATTGTAGCGCATGCCCGTGACGGGGTGGAGATGCAGAAGGAGTACAAGCTGCCCAAGCCGATCCGCGACATAGCCGAGCAGCATCACGGCACGACGTTCCTGCATTATTTTTATCATAAGGCGCTTAAGATCGCGGAGGAAAAGGGTGTCACGCCTGACTTCACCGAAGAGGATTTCCGTTATCCTGGGCCGAAGGCGCAATCCAAGGAAGCCGCTGTGGTTGGTATCGCCGACAGTGTGGAAGCAGCGGTCCGCTCACTCCGCAAGCCTACTGTTGTTCAGGTAGAAACGATGATTGAAAAGATAATTAAAAGCAGGCTGGACGACCACCAGTTTGATGAATGTGACCTGACGATCAAAGAGCTGGACATTATTGCCCGGACGCTCAAAGAGACGGTCATGGGGATTTTTCACTCGCGGATCGAATATCCTGAAGAAGTGAAAAAACCGAAGAAAGAGGAAGGGGCGGCTACAACATGAGTCTGGCCATCAACTGGAACAACGAGCAGGAAGAATACGAGATAACGGATGCTCTGATAGCGCTCCTGGACAGCATTCTGCAAAAAGCAGGCGAAGCCGAAGGGGTTGAAAAGGGTGAGGTAGATCTCACTTTTGTTGACAATGAGCGGATACATGAGCTGAACCGGGAGTACCGGGGAATCGACCGTCCGACAGACGTGCTGTCCTTTGCCATGAACGAGGCGGGAGAGGACGAGCCGGAGATTATATATGCTTTTGATGATGATGAATACGGGGAGGTTCCGAATTCGCTGGGGGACATTATTATCTCTGTTACACGGGCTAAGGAGCAGGCTGAGGAATACGGCCATTCCCTGGAGCGGGAGCTTGGCTTCCTGTTCGTTCACGGCTTCCTGCATCTGCTGGGCTATGACCATCAGGATGCCGAATCAGAGGCTGAAATGATGTCCAAACAGGAGCATGTACTGGCGCAGGTTGGGTTAACCCGCTAATGGCCAAAAATACGGCGGTAGGCCACAAAAAATTCTGGCATTCATTCCGGTTTGCAGCGCACGGCATTGCCTCCGCGTTCAAATCTGAGCTGAATATGAAGGTGCATAGCGTTCTGGCTGTAGCGGTGCTTGCCGCTGCGGCGTTTTTCAGGCTTCCTCCTTTAAGCTGGATACTGCTGCTGCTGGCAATAACGCTTGTACTGAGCACAGAACTGCTGAATACAGCAATTGAAGCGACGATTGATCTGGTGTCGCCGGATATTCATCCCCTGGCTAAGACCGCCAAAGATACCGCCGCAGGAGCTGTGCTGCTTACGGCGGTTTTTGCCGTTATTGTGGGAATCTACGTTTTTTATCATCCGGTGATGGACTGGATCACAGGATTTATGTCATAATCAGTTTACAACTTCAGCCAAAGCCTGAGGCGGACCGGCATATGTGCCCTCCGCCATCTTGCATGAGGCCGCTGTGCAGCATTATTGCGGGTGTGCCGGAATTTCATGGTGTGTAGACCGGCAGCGCCTTGCTGATCACAAGGTAAGTGAAGGCTTACGAAGCGGGATTAACCCGTAATATAATGCAAATCGTTAACGCCGGCAAAACTATATAATTGAACATGAAAAAGTGTCATATGCTGAACAAACCTTTAGGAGGGCCACTATGGAATCTGCTCTACTTCTCCAGGAAGCGATTAAGGCCAGAACCAATGCATATATACCGTATTCCCGTTTTGGCGTCGGCGCAGCCCTGCTGGATCAGGACGGTCATGTCCACCACGGCTGTAATATTGAGAATGCCGCCTACGGCCCGACTAACTGCGGCGAACGGACCGCGCTGTTCCGTGCTGTCGCGGACGGCCACAAGCCGGGCACCTTCCAGGCGATCGCAGTTGTTGCAGATACAGACGGGCCTGTCTCCCCTTGCGGCGTCTGCCGCCAGGTAATGGTAGAGCTCTGCGGCCCTGATATGAAGGTGATCCTCGGCAACCTGAAAGGTGACATTGTGGAGACAACCGTGCGTGATTTGCTGCCTGGCGCGTTTACGACCGCCGATCTGGAGCAGGGGCAGGCGCCCGAATAGACTGGCCGGTTGCTGGCTGGTTATTACCCCGCTAGTTGCTGCCTGGCCGGTTATTATCTGGCTGGTTATTATTATCTGGGCAACTGCTGCCTGCCGGATCGCTGACATTCCAGTTTAGCTGCACTTTGTACAACTAAACCAAGTTATATTTGCCTGCAGCTGAGATTAACTGCAGTTTGTGCAACTATATTGCTGTTTTTTGACCGAAAACGCTCAAATGTCCAAAAATAACTGCACAGAATACAGCTAAACCGGTAAAACACCTGGTTCGGGCTTAAATAATTGTACAAAATACAGTTAAAGCTGTGTTGTTCGGCTTGCCATTTACACTAATCCCGGCCTAGCTAAAAAGCACACAAAAAACCGTTATGTTAGTTGACTAATATCCTGGTATCGCTGAGTGCTCCCTTGAGTAGGATGGGAGGACAAAAGGTTTGATTAGTTAACTAATATCCCGAGCACCGCTATCCAGCGTGTTCCCGCAGGGAACGAAAGTGATGCAAGCACAAGTGTCTGCTCTAAACGCTCAAATCTGCTCACTCACTATCCCGAGCACCAACAGTCCAGCGTGTTCCCGCAGGGAACGAAAGCGCTCATAGCGCTAAATGTCTGTTCGAAGCGCCGATAACTGCTAAAACGCCTATTTCCGGGTGTCCAGAGGGCCGGGGCCCTTGGGGTCCCCCTTGGGTAAGGGGGATTTAGGGGATCGAAAAAAGGTTTCAAGCTTTTTAATTTTTGTTTTAACACGAAAGGGAAGATCATATGAAATTCAAATCAGGATTTGTCGCTATTATCGGCAGACCAAATGTAGGTAAATCAACACTAATGAACCAGGTGATTGGGCAAAAAATCGCCATTATGTCGGACAAGCCCCAGACAACGCGCAACAAAATCCACGGGGTGTACACAGCGAACAATTCGCAGATTGTGTTCCTGGACACGCCGGGTATTCATAAAAGACAGTCCAAGCTGGGTGACTACATGAACCAGACGGCGCTCAGCACCCTGCATGAAGTAGAGGCTGTGCTGTTCCTGGTGGATGCTTCGGAAGGGATGGGCGGCGGTGACCGTTTTATCGCTGAGCAATTGAAAGAGGTTAAGACACCTGTAATTTTGGTTATGAACAAGATTGACAAAATCGAGCCTGAAGTACTGCTTCCGCTGATTACGGAATACAACAAGCTGCATACGTTTGCTGAAATCGTTCCGATTTCCGCTAAGGTTGGCAGCAACGTAAACACCCTGCTGGAACAGATTTCTAAGTATCTGCCGGAAGGGCCGCAGTATTATCCTGAGGATCAGGTAACAGACCATCCGGAGCAATTCGTCTGCGCCGAGCTGATTCGTGAGAAGATCCTTCACATGACCCGCGAAGAGGTGCCGCATTCCATTGCGGTAGGTATAGAGGATATGCGTGTTGAGCCGAACGGGGTAGTGCATATCAGTGCAATTATTTTTGTAGAGCGCGATTCGCAGAAGGGAATTATTATCGGCAAGCAGGGGGCGCTTCTGAAGGAAGTCGGCAGACGGGCCCGCACGGATATCCAGAACCTGCTGGGATCGAAGATTTTCTTGGAGCTATGGGTAAAAGTGAAAAAAGACTGGCGCAACCAGGACCGCGTTCTGCGCGATTTAGGCTTCCACAAAGACCTATAATTCTGTATCCGCGGCTGTTATGGCAGGAATTGCAAGGATAAACCTCAGCACAGCGCACATCCTAGTTCTGAAGAGACATCGTGTTTCCGAAGAAAGGATGAATACGAATGCGAGACTTTTCGTGGAAGTATTTTGCAATGACTGGAGATGTCGATGCATATCTGCTGTATAGGCAAGCCGCAGATCCGCTGGAGGCGGGCGGACCGCTGATTGCGGAGGAAGAGCAGGTTCTTGATGAAGAAGCAGAGTAAAGACTGGTTGCTTGCCGGATGGTTGGGGGAAGAGGCATGCTACACAGGGTGGAAGGGATCGTCATCCGCAGTATGGATTACGGCGAAGGGAACGCCATCATTACGCTTTGCACCGAGAACGCCGGCAAAGTAGGCGTTCTCGTTCGCGGCGCCAAAAAGGTCAAGAGCCGCCATGCTGCGCTGATCCAGCTGTTTACAACCGGCGAATTTGTATTTTTCCGCAACAACGGGGGACTGGGTACCCTGAACGCAGGGGAAATTATTCAGTCCCGTCACGGGCTGCGGACAGACCTGATCAAAGCGGCGTATGCTTCATACGCCTGCGAGCTGCTGGACCGTGTATTGCATGACGAGGAGACCGGCAGCTTCTGGTTCCGCCAGCTGTCGGCATGTCTTAGTGCACTGGAGGAAGACAAGGAACCGGGCATCATTATTAATGTATTCGAGATGAAAATACTGCAGGCCGCAGGGTACGGACCGGAGCTGGATCAGTGTATCGTCTGCGGGCGGGAAAAGCCTGATGAAGAGCTGCGGATCAGTCCGCGGCTCGGCGGCGTCTTATGCCGCAGCTGCAGGCACAATGATCCGCCGGCGATGGAAATTTCTCCGCGTGCCCTGAAGCTCCTGCGCCTGTTCGCTGCCCTTGACCTGACACGCCTCGGCAATGTCGATGTAAAGGAAGCGACCCGCAGCGAGCTGAAGACCGTAATGCGCGCCTTTATGGATGCCCAGCTCGGGCTGAGGCTGAAGTCACAGGGCTTCCTCGACCAGCTGGATAAATACAATATTTGACGAATCCCGAATTTTCCGTTACTATGGGAACAGTTTCTTTTGTAATTAGATGCCGGTGTAGCTCTGAAGCCTCAGAGACGTGCAGGGATCGGGAAAGTAATGAACGCATTTGCTGCTTAAGCGAGCCGGGGGGAGTGGAAGCCCGGTAGCACAAGGTTCATGAACAAGGCACCCGGGAGTACGGATTCGGCAGAATGAAAAGTGGGTTTCGTCTATTCGTGTTGCAGCGGTGCATATAGCAGCCGGCAATGCGGTACGTAATCAAGTAGGGTGGAACCGCGGGAGTATATGTTAAGCTCTCGTCCCTATGTCTGGATTATCAGGCATGGGGGCGGGAGCTTTTTTGCATGCAGTATCAGGGATCTGTCCCGGTACTGCAGCATAGAAGAACGCCGCCTCCATCGCGGCACAGTAAAAAGCCTTACGGCAGCAATGCCAACAAACTTGTAAAGCGAAGGAGTCGGTAGTATGAATTTTCAGCAGATGATCTTAACGCTGCAGCAGTTCTGGGCAGAACAGAATTGTATTCTCGTCCAGCCGTACGATACGGAAAAAGGGGCGGGAACGATGAACCCTATGACGTTTTTGCGCTCACTGGGACCAGAGCCTTGGAAGGTAGCTTATGTGGAGCCTTCCCGCCGCCCGTCGGACGGCCGTTATGGCGAGAATCCAAACCGTTTGTACCAGCATCACCAGTTCCAGGTCATTATCAAGCCTTCGCCGGACAACATTCAGGAGCTATATCTGGACAGTCTGAAGGCGCTGGGAGTAGATCCTCTTTTGCATGACATCCGTTTTGTTGAAGATAACTGGGAGAATCCGTCGCTGGGCTGTGCAGGCCTTGGCTGGGAAGTGTGGCTGGACGGAATGGAAATCACGCAGTTCACTTACTTCCAGCAGGTCGGCGGAATTGAGACCAGTCCGGTAGCTGTTGAAATTACTTACGGTATGGAGCGTCTGGCTTCCTACATTCAGGAAAAGGAAAATGTGTTCGACCTGGAGTGGGTAGACGGAGTGACTTACGGGGATGTGTTCCATCAGCCCGAGGTCGAGCATTCCACGTATACTTTTGAAGTATCGGATGTGCAGATGCTCTTTACCCTGTTTAACACTTACGAACAGGAAGCGCGCAGAGCGATGGATGACCATCTGGTATTCCCGGCCTATGATTATGTGCTGAAATGCTCGCATACCTTCAACCTTTTGGATGCGCGCGGAGCGATCAGTGTAACGGAACGGACCGGCTTTATTACAAGAGTGCGCAATCTGGCCCGTACCGTTGCTGCGACGTATATGGAGGAACGCGAGAAGCTGGGCTTCCCGCTGCTGAAGAAAGAGGGTGCTGAGCATGTCTAAAGATATTTTGTTCGAGATCGGACTTGAGGAAATTCCGGCCCGCTTTATCCGGGCGGCGATGGAGCAGCTTCAGGAGAGAACGGCCAAATGGCTGGAAGCTTCACGCATTGAGCACGGCGGAGTAACGGCTTATGCCACACCGCGCAGACTGTCTGTACTGGTAAAGGATGCTGCCGAGAAGCAGGCCGATGTCAGTGAAGAGGTAAAAGGCCCTTCGCGTAAAATCGCACTTGATGCAAACGGTGACTGGAGCAAGGCGGCGCTTGGTTTTGCCCGCAGCCAGGGAGTAGAGCCTGAACAATTTACCTTCAAAGAGCTGGCAGGCGTTGAATACATCTATGCGACCAAGAACAGTGACGGTGTTGAAACTTCCTCCCTGCTTAGTGAGGGGCTTACCGGTATTGTGAACGCGATGACATTTCCAAAAAATATGCGCTGGGGCGCGTATGATTTCAAATTTGTCCGTCCGATCCGCTGGCTGGTAGCATTGTTCGGCCAGGAGATTATTAATCTGGAAATTACCGGTGTTAAAGCAGGTAATGTGAGCCGCGGACACCGTTTCCTGGGTACAGAGACCGTCATTGCCCAGCCGGCAGATTATGTTGAAGCGCTGCGTGCGCAGCATGTACTGGTGGATGTGAAGGAACGCGAAGAGCTGATTCTGAACCAGATCAACAAGCTGGCGGCAGACAAAGAATGGACTATCGCGATTAAAGAAGATCTGCTGGAGGAGGTTCTGTTCCTGGTGGAGACACCGACGGTCCTGTTCGGCACCTTCGATGAATCTTTCCTCAATATTCCCCAGGATGTGCTGATTACCTCGATGCGTGAGCATCAGCGTTATTTCCCTGTACTGGACAGTGCGGGCAAGCTGCTTCCGTTCTTTGTAACGGTGCGTAACGGTAATGCCGAGTCGCTTGATGTCATTGCAAAAGGAAATGAGAAGGTACTGCGCGCCCGCCTGTCGGATGCCAAGTTCTTCTATGAGGAAGACCAGAAGCTGCAGATCAGCGATGCTCTGGCTAAGCTGGAATCGATCGTCTATCAGGTGGAGCTGGGAAGCATCGGCGACAAAGTACGCAGAATACGGGCTATTGCTGACCGTCTTGCCGCTAAACTTGGACTCTCTCCCGCTGCTGCTGCAGAAGTCAGCCGTACTGCAGACATCTGCAAATTCGATCTGGTAACGCAAATGGTAGGTGAATTCCCTGAGCTGCAGGGTACGATGGGTGAGGACTACGCCCGCAAAGCCGGAGAAGCCGAGAATGTGGCAAAAGGAATCTTCGAGCACTACCAGCCGCGTTTTGCCGGAGACAGCGTGCCATCGACTGAAGCAGGGCTGGTGGTCAGCCTGGCCGATAAAATTGATACGATCGTCGGAAGCTTTTCCATTGGAGTAATCCCGACCGGCTCCCAGGACCCTTACGCACTGCGCCGTCAGGCAGCAGGAATTGTGCAGATGCTGCTGGAGCATAAGCTGCCTGTCAGCTTGCAGGAAATTTTCACTGCGGCAGTGGAAGTACATGAAAGTTTGCGCGGAGAGAAACATTTTGCCCCTGAACTGCGTAATAACCTGTACGAGTTCTTCGGCCTTCGTGTGAAGCGCCTGTTGTCTGACGACAATATCCGCTACGATGTCGTAGAAGCTGTGACGGCTGCAGGATTTGACGATATCGTAGATGTTGTCGGCAGAAGCCGTGCGCTTACAGAAGCTGTAAGTACTCAGGATGATTTTAAAATTACCGTTGATTCCCTGACCCGCGTCAGTAATTTGGCAGCCAAAGCTGCAGAGGGTGTCGCTATCCAGCCTTCTCTGCTGAAGGAAAATGCCGAAGTGAAGCTGTATGAGACATGGCAGGGTATTCATGAGCCGTACCAGCAAGCACTATCAGCCCGTGATGCCGCTGAAGCACTCCGGATTCTGTCCGGTCTGAAGGATGCCGTCACCGGATTCTTTGATTCCGTAATGGTCATGGCTGAGGACGAGCAAATCCGTTCGAACCGTCTTGCGCTGCTGGCAGGTGTGGATGCGGACTCCCGGTCCTTTGCCGATTTCGGCAAGCTGGTGTGGTAATTCATTTGCTGTAGAATCACTTTTTTAAGCCGTTCGCCTAAAAAATGTTGTGATTTTGTGTGAACTATGGTATAGATCGATGGTTTGGGGTATAAATATACGGAACGGTGCCAATGCGTAAGTTGACATCCGTTCCGTATTTATGCTTTATCGAAAGAAGGATTTCGGTTTGCGTAAAGCGTATATATATTACACAGGAACCTGGTGGTGGCAATGGAAAAGTCCCAAAGAATGAAAATTGTAGTCGACGGGGACGCTTGTCCGGTCAAAAAAGAAATTATCGCCTGCGCCCATACCTTTGGCGTACCTGTTCTCATGGTCTCTTCCTATGATCATGTGCTTCAGGCGGAAGAGGGTGTTACGGTAGTTCAGGTTGACCGCGGAGCAGACAGCGCCGATCTTTATATCGCCAATCATATTATTGCCGGGGATATCGTGGTTACCCAGGATTACGGTCTGGCTGCATTGGCGCTGGGCAAACGCTGCCGGGTGCTGTCGAACCGCGGACAGGAATATGAGGATTCCAAGATGGATTTTATGCTGGAAGGCAGGCATGCCAGAGCAGTGGAACGCAGGCGCGGACAGTATTCCAAAGGGCCAAAAGCGATCACCGCCGAGGAGAAAAATCTTTTTCAACATAAACTGACAAAACTTTTAACACTTTTGCAGGAGAATGTGCAGCTATAGCGAATTATATTTATTTGTATAAGAGATGAAGGTGGCTAAAAGTGGCAAGCGGACACGGTAATATTCCGGAAGAAGTTATCGAGAGCGTGCTGGCGCGGCATGATATTGTAGAAACCGTCAGCAAGGTTGTCCATCTCACCAAGCAGGGGAAATATTTATGGGGCCTCTGCCCGTTCCACTCGGAGAAATCCCCTTCCTTCACAGTAACCCCTGACCGGGGAGTATTTCATTGCTTTGGCTGCGGCATGGGCGGAAATGCCATCAAATTCAGGATGGAAATCGAAGGACTCTCCTTCCCCGAAGCAGTCAGAATAATGGCGGAAGAAAGTGATATTGCTGTTCCCGAGGGTAAGGGCGGAACACTGTCTCCCCCGGATCCTGAACGGGACCGGCTGATTTCAGCTTATGAATTGTCGGCAAAGTTTTATCATTTTCTGCTGAAGAATACGGAATACGGCACAGCCGCAATGAATTATTTGAGATCCCGGAACTTCAGCGACAAAATGATTGACCAGTTTCAGATCGGGTTTGCTCCGGACCGCTGGGATACGCTGCTGCAATTCCTGGAAAAACGCGGGTTTGATCTTGCTGAAATGGAAAAGGGCGGGCTGCTGTCTGCCAGAGGTGAAGGCAAAGGCTACATTGACCGCTTCCGCGGACGGATCATTTTTCCGATTGCGAACCGGATGGGCAAGGTGGTTGCTTTTGCCGGAAGAATCCTCGGAGACGGACAGCCAAAGTATCTGAATTCCGCGGAGAGCAGAATATTTAACAAAAGCCGGATTTTGTACAATCTGCACCAGTCCAAAGCATCCATCCGCAAAACGCGGCAAATTGTCCTGTTTGAAGGATACGGCGATGTCATTTCGGCCTGGGAAGCAGGGGTGCATAACGGTGTGGCTACTATGGGCACGTCTCTTACAGAAAGCCATGTAGCACTGATGAAAAGTCTGGGAGACGAGATTGTGCTCTCCTATGACGGCGACAAGGCGGGACAAGCAGCAGCGCTGAAAGCAATCCCGATGCTGGAGGAAAGCGGGCTGCGTGTGAAGGTGGCCGTACTGCCGGGCGGAATGGACCCTGATGAATTTATCTCCCGTCACGGCGGGGAGAGCTTCATGGAGCGGATCATTGATTCAGCGGTCTCAGCCATAAAATTTAAGCTTATATATCTGAAAAAAAACCATATACTCCTAGAGGAAGACGGCAAAATCGCCTATGTCAAGGAGGCGCTGCAGATTATTGCCACCCTGCAATCCTCAACCGAGCGGGAAGTATATTTGCGGGAAATATCCTCCGAGCTGGAGCTGTCCTATGACAGCCTGAAGCAGGACTGCAACTTACTCCGGGCATCGATGCAAAAAAACATGCCTGAAGGGGATAATAACGACAAAAGGTGGAATAATGGTAGGCATAAAAAAGGGCAGGTGCAAACACCGGCTTTGCTCCCCGCTTATCATGCTGCAGAACGGAGACTGCTGTCATTAATGATACAGGACCCGGATGCTGCCGCCTATGTGGGCGAACGCCTCGGAGAAGAGTTCAACATCGATGATCATGCGGCAATTGCCGCTTATCTATATGCCTACTACGCGCAAGGCAAACCACCCGGCATCAGCCGGTTTCTATCATCGCTTCAGGATGACCGTCTGGAGAAAACCGCTACGGCAATATCCATGATGGACACCCCTCCGGACTGGAACACGCAGGTTCTGGATGACTGCATCCGTGAAGTGAGAAAATACCCTGTACAGCGCAAGATGGAGCAGAAGCGTGAAGAGATGATTCAAGCGGAGAAATCCGGTGACTTTTTGCGTGCGGCACAAATAGCAAGTGAGATTATAACCCTAGAGAGACAATGAGGAACTGACAGGATGTACCTAGGGAGGAGGGAGTCGAATTATGGCGAACGATCAGCATACTGAACTGGAAGCAGAATTTACTCTGGATCAGGTTAAGGACCAGCTTATTGAACAAGGTAAAAAAAGATCATCTCTGAATTACAAAGATATCATGGAGAAACTGTCGCCGTTTGATCAGGACCCCGAGCAGATGGAGGAGTTCTACGAGCAGCTCAGCGATCACGGGATTGAAGTGGTTAATGATAACGAGGATGAAGGCTCTCCGCTGCGTCAGGGGGAGGACAGTGAGAATAACGATAGTGATGATTTCAGCTTTGACGACGACTTGTCGCTTCCGCCAGGAATCAAAATTAACGACCCTGTCCGGATGTATCTGAAGGAAATCGGCCGTGTGCCCCTGCTCTCTGCGGATGATGAAGTAGAGCTGGCCATGCGCATCAAGAACGGTGACGAGGAAGCGAAGCGCCGTCTGGCGGAAGCCAACCTCCGTCTCGTTGTAAGTATCGCCAAGCGTTATGTCGGACGCGGCATGCTGTTCCTGGATCTGATTCAGGAGGGCAACATGGGTCTGATCAAAGCGGTTGAAAAGTTCGACCACAACAAAGGCTTCAAATTCAGTACCTATGCCACATGGTGGATCCGCCAGGCGATCACCCGTGCAATTGCCGACCAGGCCCGCACGATCCGTATTCCGGTGCATATGGTTGAGACGATCAACAAGCTGATCCGTGTCTCCCGCCAGCTGCTGCAGGAACTGGGACGCGAGCCGTCGCCGGAGGAAATTGCTGCAGAGATGGAACTGACCGTGGAGAAGGTCAGAGAAATCATGAAGATTGCTCAAGAGCCGGTATCGCTGGAAACACCGATCGGGGAAGAGGATGACTCGCATCTGGGCGATTTCATTGAGGATCAGGAGGCGCTGGCGCCTGCGGATGCAGCTGCTTATGAGCTGCTGAAGGAACAGCTGGAGGATGTACTGGACACGCTCACCGAGCGTGAAGAGAACGTGCTTAGACTCCGTTTCGGTCTGGATGACGGACGGACAAGAACACTAGAGGAAGTAGGCAAGGTATTTGGCGTAACCCGTGAGCGGATTCGTCAGATCGAAGCCAAGGCGCTGCGCAAGCTGCGTCATCCGAGCCGCAGCAAACGGCTTAAGGATTTCCTCGAATAGATGTACTATACCCGGACCTTCTGCTGCACGGCGGCAGGAGGTCCTTTGCGCTTAAGAACAGCCTAAGCACCAGGGGGAAATGGGGGATCGGGCGTTGAATCTGGAAAAACGTGAGACCATTATTAAAGAGATTCAATACTGGAGAAGAAGCAAGCTGCTGCCGGAGCAATACTGTGATTTCCTGAGTAACCTTTATAATGACGAGGATAAAATCAAGGACAGTAATCCGGTGTCACTGCAAAATCTGCAGCAGGGAAGCATCAAAATATGGCTGTTTGGTTTTGGAATAATTTCCTTGATTTTCATGATTAGTCTTTATTTTAGCGTTTTTCCCTGGCCTTTGCAACTTGCAACGGCACTATGTGTCTTAGTCGTCTGTTACGGGTATTCGGCTATTTACCGGGACCGGAACCAGAGCATCAGCCTGCTGCTGGCCGGAGTCGGCAGCATCCTGACACTCGGCTTCGGCTTGTGGCTGATTGCCCTGCATAACCTTGATCCTGATTTCTGGCGGCCTCTGCTGATAGCCGCGTGCGGGCTGCTCTGGAGTGCGCTGGGCTTCATGCTGCGGATCGGATTGCTGCATTACTGCGGAATAGCCTTCTGGGCACTCCTGTATGCCGGATTCTCCGGACAGATGCGTCCTGAGGCGTCCATGCTGGAGCTTGAGCTGCTCTGGCTGCCGCTGTGTGTAATCATGGTGTGGCTGAGCTGGCTGCTCTATCACAAGGTGAGCGGCGTGTCAGGCGTCTATCTGGGTGTCGGGGTTTCATTGTGGTTAATGCCGGAAGTTGATGCGCTGTGGCTAAGAGAGGGCTTTCCGGACTGGGTATCGCTGTTACTGATAGTGAAGATTGCGGCGGGGCTGGCTCTGCTGTTTATTTTCCGAAAAAAATGGATAACGTGGGTGGCATCATGAACAAAGTAAAATTATCAGACCGGCTGCAGCTTCTGCTGGAACAGGTGCCGGAAGGAAGCAGACTCGCCGATATCGGCTCTGATCACGCACTGCTTCCGGTAGCTGCTGTCGAGAGCGGCAAAGCTGTCTCTGCAATTGCCGGTGAAGTAAATCCCGGTCCGTATGATGCGGCGCGCAAAGGCGTTGCAGAAGCCGGATTAGGCGCAAGAATAGCCGTCCGCCGAGGTGACGGCCTGGAAGTGCTGGAACCCGGTGAAGCGGACTGTATCACAATCGCCGGCATGGGCGGATCGCTGATCGCAGCCATTCTTGAACGCGGCCGGGTGCTCGGTAAGCTGGAGGGTGTTAAGACCCTGGCGCTGCAGCCGAATGTCGGCGAGGATATTCTGCGCCGCTGGCTGCTGAATAACGGCTGGGTGGTCACTACCGAGCATATCCTCGAGGAGGATGGAAAAACGTATGAAGTGCTGACTGCGCTGCCTGAAGGACAGGCCTTCGGACTGACAAATGAGCAGCTGTATCTTGAGCGTGTGCTGCCGGGCGGCGCCGTGTTGAGTCCGGAGCTGCTGCTGCAGATGGGTCCTTGGCTGCTGGAGAGACCGAATGCGGTGTTCTTTTCCAAATGGCAGGGTGAGATCACCAAGCTGGAGGGAATATTGGCTTCACTGTCCCGTTCTGAGCTGGAATCGGCAGAAGAGAAGCGGAATGCAATCCGGACGCAGATCAAGAGAATTTCGGAGGTGCTGGAATGTTTGCCAAAGGACAGACGGTAATCAGCTATATGGAGCAGCTTGCCCCGAAGCATCTGGCAGAGGAATGGGATAATGTGGGCTTGCAGCTTGGCAGCCTGCAAAAGGAAATTACCGGTGTACTGGTTGCGCTTGATGTAAACGATGCAGTCGTGGACGAAGCGGTTGCCAAAGGCTGCAATCTGATTATTGCGCATCATGCGATTATTTTCCGGCCGATCAAAGGAATTCAGACTGACACCCCTATGGGTAAACTATACGAAAAGCTGATTAAAAACGATATTGCCGTCTATATCAGCCACACCAACCTTGATGTGGCTGAAGGCGGGATGAATGACTGGATGGCTGAAGCGCTGGGTATTGTAGGCGGTGCGCCGATCAAGGATATTCATACGGATCAGCTGTCCAAGCTGGTCGTGTTCGTTCCAAAGGACCATCATCAGAAGGTACTGGATGCGATCCTGAACGCAGGTGCGGGCTGGATCGGCAATTACAGCCACTGCAGCTTCAACATAGAGGGCTATGGTACGTTTGTGCCGCGCGAAGGCTCGGACCCTTATATCGGTGAAGCCGGCAAAATGGAGCGGGCCGAGGAAATCCGCATCGAAACGATTGTGCCGCTGTCTGTCCGCAACAAGGTGGTGCAGGCGATGCTGAAGGCGCATCCTTATGAAGAGGTTGCTTATGATCTCTATTCGATGGATCTTAAAGGCCGCAGCTTTGGGCTTGGCCGGGTAGGCAAGCTTGAGGAGCCGGTAACACTCGGGGAATTCATCGAAACGGTCAAAAAAGGACTGGACGTGGAGCATGTCCGTGTTGTCGGCGACTTGAACCGCAAAATCCGCAAGGCCGCTGTAATGGGCGGCTCGGGGGCTAAGTATTATAACAGTGCTATTTTTAAAGGAGCCGATGTGCTGGTAACGGGTGATATTGATTACCATACCGCACAGGACGCTTACCTGGCCGGGATTACACTGATTGATCCGGGCCATAATGCCGAGAAGATTATGAAGCTCAAGGTAGCGGAGTTTATGAGCGGCAAGCTGACCGGGCATAAGTATGATACAACAGTCTTTGCTTCGGAAATCGGCACAGAGCCGTTCAGATTCCTCTAGAATCCTTTTATTTGTACTTGTGCAGGCTGGTGCAAGTCTGTATAATATACAATGTTGTTCGGGAAGTTTGACAGACAATCGCCGGCGGCTTGCCGCGGGAGGAAAGTCCGGGCTCCACAAGGCAGGGTGCTGGATAACGTCCAGTCGGCGCGAGCCGAAGGATAGTGCCACAGAAATGGACCGCCGATGGCCGCTTTCGGGCGGCACAGGCAAGGATGGAACCGAGGTGTAAGAGACCCCGAGGAACGCTGGTGACTTCGTTCCTGGTAAACCCCATCTGGAGCAAGACCTAATGAGACACAGCACTTCCTTAACCGGAAGGGCAGCCTTCGCCTGAGGCGTGTCTAGGTTGGTCGCTGGAGCTGTGCAGTAATGTACGGCCTAGATAGATGATTGTCGCTTATGGTGGGAGGGTTGTTCCCGTACGAACCACAACGAGCACAGAACCCGGCTTACGGCAAACTTTCCTAACTGACAACCTATTGTGACTGATATAGCTACTTATGAAGCTTATATACGACAAGCTAGCGGCCCTCCTGTGGAGGGCCGCTTTTCTATGTTCTTTGATATGCGTGCGGGGGGCATACTGAGGTTAAAGGTGTCATTGAAGTCCGTCTTGCTGTGTCTCAAGGTCAGCTTAGTATCTCAGCAGCAGTACCTCTCCAGAGCCTGTTTAAGCCAGTGTGCCGACTGCCCCGGCTACCGACATCCGGTAGTTCTCCAGCGCCTTCTCCAGCCGCCGTACAGCAGACGGCAGCAGCTCAGGCGGTGTGTGGGTGAAGTTGAGGCGCATGGCATTTCTCAGCGGGGATGCGGCATAGAACACCTCTCCCGGCACGAAGGCAACGCCCTGTTCTACCGCGAAAGGCAGCAGCTTGGCGGTATCTATGCCCTCAGACAGCTTCAGCCACAGGAACATCCCGCCGCGCGGCTCGTGGAAGCTGACATTCTTCCAGCACTCTCCGCTGAGCTCACCTGCCAGCAGCTTCATCCGCGCGTTGTACTCGCGTGAGATGAGGCGGATATGAGCCTCGATGTCGAAGTGCAGAAGCAGTTCATGCAGGGCGCGCTGATCAATAGCGCTGGAGTGCAGGTCGGCAGCCTGTTTAGCTTTGGCGATGACGCTGATTAGCCCGGAAGGACCGGTGATCCAGCCGGTGCGCAGAGCCGGTGCGACAATTTTGGAAAAGGTTCCGGTGTATACTACACACGGGTCTTCACCGGAATTTCTGTCGATGGCTGCCATTGCGGGTGGATAGGCGCCGGGAGTTTCGTCGAATGCAATCTCTCCGTAAGGATTATCTTCAAGGATCAGTACATTATAACGCCGGCATAATTCAACAGTCCGCTCCCGGCGCTCTCTGCTCCAGCTGCTTCCGGATGGATTGTTAAAGGTAGGAACGGTATAGAGCACCTTAGGCTGGTGCAGCTTCAGCAGCTCCTCCAGATGATCGGGCAGCATCCCCGATTCATCGCTATCTACTGTAATGAGCTCAGCCTGGTAGGAGTGGAGCACCTGCAGGGCAGCCAGATAAGTCGGAGCTTCAACCAGCACCTTATCCCCCGGATCAAGCAGCACCTTGCAGAACAGGTCGATTGCCTGCTGGGAGCCTGTGGTAAGCAGCATATCGCCGGCCTGAACCGGAATGCCCTGACGCCCAAGTCTTGCAGCTACCGCTTCACGCAGCGGAGCATAGCCTTCGGTAAGCCCGTACTGCAGCGAGGAAGCGCTGCCCGAGAGGGCACGGTTATAAGCATCACGCACCGCTTCCAGCGGGAAAAGCTCTTCTGCCGGCAGCCCGCCGGCCAGCGAAATAATATCTTTGCCTTGAGTAACCTTAAGGATGTCGCGAACGGCTGATGATCCGAGATGATGAGTCATCCCGGCGTAACGGATCTTCATAGAAATATATCTCCCCGCAGTTGAATTTTGTTGTATCATAACGGCATAGCGGTATAACAGTAAAGCGACGAATATAACAGTTGGGAGGCAGGCAGATGCATATCGATTTAATCCGCAGCAGCAGCAAATCCCTGCCGCAGCAGATCAGCGAGACGCTGGCTCAGCGTATCACCTCCGGTCTTCTGCAGCCGGGAGCGCGGCTTCCTTCCGTCCGCGGTCTGGCGGCTTCCCTGAAAGTCAGCCAGGTTACGGTAAGCAAAGCCTATGACGATCTGGAAAGCCGCGGCCATATCATCTGCAGCCAGGGACAAGGCTGCTTTGTCGCCCGCAGGCCGCATCTCGGGCAGCAATCCGGCACGGAGTGGCAGGACGGATATGATGATTTTTTGCCGCGGGCCCAGCTTTGGCGGAATTTTGACTTCTCAGGCGTGAAATATCCGTTTCATCTTGCAGCCATTCACGCAGAGCTGCTTCCGCTGGACTTTATCGGGAAAACAATGTCCAGACTTGTAACGGACCAGCCTGAGTTAATGGCTTCGTACGGTAATTTTCAGGGGGATGCCGAGCTCCGTGAAGTCATGCACCGGCATCTGCACAGCCGGGGAGTAGACGTGCATTCCTCCGATATCATGATTACGAGCGGTTCCCAGCAGGGAATTGATCTGGTGGCCAGGACCTTCGTCGGTCCCGGAGATACCGTATACCTGGAGGCTCCAAGCTATACAGGAGCAATCGATGTGTTTGCCGGACGGGGAGCAGAGATGATCTTCGTGCCGATGGACGGTGAGGGTATGAGGGTGGATGTGCTGACAAGACTTTGTGACAGGCACCCGCCGAAGGTGATTTATACAAATCCGGCTTTTCAAAACCCGAGCGGTGTGACAATGAGCATGACAAGAAGACAGCGGCTGCTGGAATTGGCCAGAAGCTACCGCTGTCTGATTGTCGAGGATGATCCGTTCAGTGACCTGTATTTCCGCAAGCCGCCTCCGCCGCCAATCAAATCAATGGACACCGAGGGGCATGTAGTCTATATGAAAAGCTTCAGCAAAGTCATTGCGCCCGGCTGCCGGATTGCCTGTGTAGCCGCCGGAGGCAATATCCTCTCCAGGCTGATTGCCGCCAAATCGGCCAGCGATCTGGGCAGTCCCCTGCTGAACCAGCGGGCGGTGCTGCCGTTCATTGCCCGCAGGTATGATGCTTATGCAGCGCAGCTGCGGATATCCCTCCGCAGCCGGATGGAGAAGGCAGTAAGACTGCTGCGGCAATACGCCCCGCCGGGAGTGACCTGGAATGTGCCGGAGGGCGGCCTGAACCTGTGGCTGCAGCTGCCTGCGGCAGAGGGAATCGTTAAGCTGCGCACACAGGCTGAGCAAGCGGGCGTTTCTTTTCTGCCGGGCGATGTCTGTTACTCCGGCGAGGTTGCCTCCCACCATATCCGGCTCTGCTATTCGCAGATGACGGAGGACGATATGGAGCAGGGGCTAAGGCTGTTTCTGCAGCTGCTGACAGAGCATCTTAGAGCTGACCCCAAAGCATGATCTGGGCAGCTGCCGGGATGCGGTATTATTCAATCTGCTGTACCTGTGTGCTGCTGCATGTTCTTCAGCTCCCGGCCGACATGCTGGGGGTACAGCTGCAGCGGGACATCCTGTCCGCCTGCAGCCTGCAGTGTCTTATAAATATCAACCTGGCCCCAGCCGTAATATTTGTCATGGCCGGCATCTCCAAGGTCAACGCTATTTGCGGTCATCAGCTCCATGACCTCCTTGTTGCTTAGAGCCGGATTCAGCGAACGGATGAGCCCGGCCAGCGCGGCTACATGCGGACTAGCCATGGACGTCCCTGAAAGGGCGGCGTACTGGTTGTCCGGATATGTGCTTGCTATGCTTTCACCGGGAGCGGCAACATCAATGTAATCGCCGTAATTGGAGAAAGACGCTCTCTCGCCGTATGAATTGGTGGCAGCGACAGCGATAACCTCCTCGTAGGCAGCCGGATAACCGGGGCGTTCTGTATTATCGTTCCCCGCAGCTGAGACAATGACCACATCGCGGTCATAAGCATACTTAATGGCATCATGCAAAAACTGCGAATCGGCATAGTTGCCCAGGCTCAGGTTGATTACCTTAGCACCGTTGTCGGCAGCCCAGATGATGCCTTCGGCAACGGAATAGGTGGTTCCTGCCCCTGAGTTGTCTAGCGCTTTTACCGGAAGAATCTTGTTGTACCAGCTGATGCCGGCCACACCCTCCTCATTGTTGATAATAGCCCCTATAATGCCGGTTACATGCGTTCCGTGTCCCACATCGTCGTCCGGTGCAGAACCGCTCGAGATGGCGTTGTATCCGGCCAGCAGCTGGCCCTGCAGATCAGGATGTGCAGCCTGGACACCGGTATCCACCACAGCGACAATCACTTCCTTGCTGCCCTTGGATAACTTCCAGCCCTGTTCGGTTTCAATAGCCGGCAGATTCCACTGGTAGGTGGAGAACAGCAGATCATTCGGCGTAATTACCCCGTCGCTGTTATTTTCGTATACAGTATCATTGGTTAAATACATATAGTGCGGCTCAGTATACTCAGGACTCCATTTGGATGAAAAATAAGTTTTGAGCTGCGAGTAGTTCATTTTTTCTGAACGGAAAATATAGGCATAACCCAGCTTACGCGGCTCTTTGCAGCGGATGTCGGCTGTTATGGTCTGCAGCTGTGCAGGGGTGGGATGGCCATTCTTGAACCGCACAACAATTTCATTCTCGTAAAAATGGCTGGCGTTCTCATTGTCATGTCCGGTCTTGACCGTAATATCCTGCAAGGTGTCGGCATGGACCGATTCCACCCGGTATTTGCCTTCCTTCGGATAAGGAATCAGCCGCAGGTTTTTGAGCTGATGATCGGCTACACGGTTCAGAATATTCTGGCTGATCAGGGCGATGACGCCGATATTGCCTTCCCGGTCACGCTGAGCCGTAAAGTAATACTTTTTATCGCCGATAATAAAGGAAGGGGATTCGTACGACTGGTGCCCTTTGATTGCGGCTTTTGCTGTATCCAGGTATTTCAGCAGCTGCTTATTCTCCTGATCGGTGCCTTCCGGCAGACCGGATTTAAAGGTGCTGGTCTTCCGGGTCCGGTAATCGATCCACATCAGCATGGTGATATGCCCGTGTCCCTGCTGCAGGCGCTTGGCATATGCTGAAATATCATGAGGGGAAGCACCATGGGTCTCGGACAGCATCGTCCGCAGATGTTTACTTACATCCGTCCGGTTTAAATGATCGGTAGCGCTGACATCCTGCACGAGTGAGGCTTTTTTAACCGTTTTTTCCTGTGCGGGATTGGGAACGGCAGGAATTGCAGCCTGCTTCAGCTTTGCTTCCTCAGACGGGCGCAGCAGAAAGGTAAGCAGGACGACGGTAAACGCAGCGGTCAGCAGACCGGCAACTGTTACATTTTTTCGTGACATATTTTGCGCTCCTTCAAGGTATCGTATAGCTGTAGGTTTAGAAGAGCGCGCCGCTTTTATGCATCGGAGAAAAGGATGACGTGTCCCATGTTTTTGTGATAATATCAAAAGGAATAAACCGCTTGAACAGCTTCTTGATATTGCAACAAAATCACCCGCTAAGGAGCGGTCCGGTCATCGTTGAGGTGCATCGGTAAAGATTTTGTTATAATATCAAAAAGGACTAAACCGCTTGAACAGCTTCTTGATATTGCAACAAAATCGCCCGCTAAGGAGCGGTCCGGTCATCATTGAGGTGCATCGGTAAAGATTTTGTTATAATATCAAAAGGAATAAACCGCTTGAACAGCTTTTTGATATTGCAACAAAATCTCCCGCTAAGGAGCGGTCCGGTCATCGTTGAGGTGCATCGGTAAAGATTTTGTTATAATATCAAAAAGGACTAACATAACAGCAAGGACTAATAAGGGGGAGCAACCGCCATGTCAGCAGCTAATGTGCAGAAATTATGTGAATCGACGAGAGACAAACTTAAATCCGTAATCGGAAAAATGGAGCTATTCCTGAATACTCATGCATTGCCTCAGCTCGTAACCGAAGAAGATGAGGAAGCAGCGGCATTCTATCAAGGTTTCCTGTCTGATCTCCGCCATCTGCTGGTCTTCTCCGAAATGTCTTACGAGAAGCTCGGGGTTGCTTTGCGCCGTGCTACGTTTGATGAGGAATTTGCGCAAAAAGCGCTTTACAACGTATATCACTATGGAGTGAACAACTTCTTTTATCCTAAAAATGAAAGCTACTCCGAAGACGGACGCTACGCCTACACAGGCCAGGATGCCATCCGTTTCCGTAAAAAGCCAGTCCGTCAAGCGCGCGATATCATCATGGAAATTACCAAGGTATATGAAGAGCTTCGGGACGATCTCAGCTACTATGAGAATGATTACCTGACTGAAAAGCGGATGCAAAATCAGGTATAAAAATCAGGTGTAGCCTGAGCGGTCGGAGCTACATTTTAACTGAATATTTAACAGAGCATGGGACTGTGTCTGCCATAGAAAATATGGCAGGGACGGTCTCTTTTTGCTGGTGATCAGCCGCATACAGATCAGGACGCGCGGACATAATGATCCTGAGGTGATGATAAAATGTCAAACGCCAAACCGCTTGTAAGATGCAGCGTCAGCAATTGCCATTATTGGGGCTCTCAAAATGAATGCAGGGCCGAGGAAATCGTCATTGAGATCGACAAGCATGCAGGGAGCAGCTTCAAGGAGGAGTTTGCCGAGGAGATGACCTTTCAGAATCATCAGGACAATGCCGGTACTTCATCCGCAACCTGCTGTCTGACCTTTAAGCCGGGCGAATAGGAGGACATCCGATGGACTCGAACAAAGAAGAAAGCAAGCAGGAGCGGGCTGTGCGCAGAAAGGTGATTCTCCGTCCGCGCAGCAGGGTAGATTACCCCAGAATGGATCCTTCTCATCAGGAAGAATATGCTGCCGAAGTGAGCCCGCCGCTTGTGCGTCCGCAGAGAACGGCTGACAGCAGCACAGAGGTCCGGGACACAGCTGGTGAGCATAGTGACAGTAAGCAAATGGGCTATGTTGCCCTCGGTTTTGGAATTGTTTCGCTGTTCATCTGGTCCATTATAGCGGGCCCGATCGCTGCTGTGCTTGGTTATTATGCCTATTCCCGCGGGCAGAAGACAGCAGGGGCCTGGGCAATGGGGCTGGGAATTGTATCTGCTCTAAGCTATTTTGTAATGATTCCCTTTGCCAGATAGCTGCTCTGAACCTCAATAGTCCAAATCGAAACAGGCTTTTAGACCTATCTATAAGGGTCGGAAGTCTGTTTTTTGCGGTCTGTATATAGCATTTACTGAAAATGAATTGTAAAATATAGGCGTATCTAAAATTTTAAATAGAGCCTCTATATACCAGGAGATCATATAAAGATTGAACCGGAAAGAAGGTTGTACAGCATGAGTATAGAATCAGCGGCAGCAAACGGGCTTGGACAGCTGAAATGGGTGAATCTGCGCAGCAGCTCAGCAATTGGCCAGTCAGGCAGCAATAGCACAGCAGAAGCCTCGGGCTCCACAAAAGCCGAATTTGCCGCGATGCTCAGCCAGGCTGCCCGGCAGTCTGCGGGGGGCAGCAGTACCCTGGAAGCCGGTGCTACAGCAATGAGCAGCCTGATCTGGCAGCAGCTTGGGGCGACTGGCATAGGCTACAGCAGTATCTCCTCAGGAACCGAAGAGACTGTGCCAACGGACTATGAGGAGCTGATACAGACGGCAAGCGCCAAATACGGCGTGCCGGCCGATCTGATTAAGGCGGTTATTGATACCGAGTCCTCCTTTAATCCGAATGTCGTTTCGTCGGCGGGAGCCAAAGGGCTAATGCAGCTGATGGATGGAACCGCGAACGGGCTGGGTGTCTCTGACCCCTTTGACCCTGCCCAGAATATCGACGGAGGCGTGCGTTACTTATCCTACCAGCTGAAGCGTTATGACGGAGAAGAGAAGATGGCGCTGGCCGCTTATAATGCAGGTCCGGGCCGGGTAAATAAGCTCGGTGTAAGTAATGATGAAGAGCTGATGGAGAAGCTGGGCCAGCTTCCGAAGGAAACTCAGGCCTATATCGCTAAAATTGAACGCGCCCGTGCTGAATACGCGCTATAATAACAGGATCAAACGAAAGCTGCCGGAACTCACTGGCGGGCCTGACGTTTGGTCCTTTTTTTGCTTACAGGCTTTATAAGAATTACACAATAAGGTATTCTATAGGTCTCTATGTACCGCATGAATGGATTAACCGACCCTAACAAAGGAGAACTTAAATATATGCTGTATTGGGATTATGCTGCTGCAAGCCCGCCGTATGAGGAGGTTGTACAGACGATGGAGCAGATCATGAGGCTTATTTATGCGAATCCATCCTCGCTGCACCGGGCCGGGACAGAAGCCGCGAGGCTGCTGACACGTTCCAGAGAGGTCTGTGCAGCTGCTCTTGGGGTAACGCCGCAGGAGATTCTGTTCACTTCGGGAGCAACCGAAAGCAACAACCTGGCGGTAAAAGGAGCGGCCCTGCAGTATCAGGGCCGGGGGCGCCACATTGTTACCACGCAGATCGAGCATCCTTCTGTGTACGAAAGCTGCCTGCAGCTGCAGGCACTGGGCTGGGAGGTTACTTTTGTGGCTCCTGACAGCAATGGCGTAGCAGATCCGGCCGGGATTGCCGCTGCTGTCCGGCGGGATACCGTCCTGGTCAGCGTGATGCATGTCAACAATGAGACCGGCGCTGTACAGCCGCTTGCGGAAATCGGGCGGCTGGTTAAGGCAGCCAACCACCGCACGCTGTTCCATGTGGATGGCGTGCAGGGCTTTGGTAAGCTGGCAACAGAGCTGAAGGAATGGCAGGCCGACCTGTACAGCCTGTCTGCCCATAAGCTCCGCGGTCCGCGCGGTGTAGGCATACTGTATGTCAGAGAGGGCGTTGCACTGTTTCCGCTGCTAACCGGCGGATCGCAGGAGCTGGGGTACCGGGCGGGAACGGAGAACACAGCCGCAATCGTCGCTTCTGCCAAAGCAGTACGGATGAGTGCAGAAAATAGAGTAACGTATAGTAAGCAGGTTACACCGCTGCGGAACCGGCTGCTGGATTTTGTGTCCGGTATTCCGGAGTTTACGGTGAACAGCACATATAGCGGGGCGCCGCATATCGTGCATTTTTCCTATCCGGCTGTTAACGGTGAAGTAATGGCCCGCAAGCTGGAAGAGCTGGGGATGACCGTCTCAACCCGGTCTGCCTGCTCTTCAAGGCTGGCCGAGCCGAGCCGCATTCTGCTTGCTATGGGCAGGGATTCCTCTGCCGCGCTCGGCGGGGTACGGATCAGTCTGGGCGACACTCATACAGCTGCGGATATCGCAGCTCTGGAACAGGCGCTGCTGGCTGCAGTGCAAGCATTAAAGCTAGTGGAGAGAGGCAGGAATAAATAATGAGAGAGAATGGAACTGCTTCCGGGGCAGGCCGCGGAAGCAGTATAGATTATGCCGATATGCTGCTGCTGCGCTTCGGGGAGTTTATGCTGAAGGGTAAAAACCGCAACCGGTTTGAAAAGACGGTGCTGCGTCATGTTAAAGAAATGGTGAAGCCTTATCCGGAGGCTGTACTAAGCAAAGAATTCGGGCGGATCTATGTCACGCTGAACGGAGAGCCGGCACATGAGCTGGCAGAGGCGCTGAAGAACGTGTTCGGCATTGCTTCAATCAGCCCGGTCAAGGTTGCCCGTTCGGATTTCAATGAGATTCTGGAAGCCAGCCGGGAATTCCTTGAGATTATTGCCCCGCCGCAGGGGACAACCTTCAAGGTTAGCGCGCGCCGTGTATGGAAAGACTTCCCGCACGGCTCGATTGAAATGAATAAGCTGATTGCCACACCGCTGCTGCAGGGTTATCCCGGGCTGCTGGTTGATGTGAAGTCGCCGGAGCTTGAGCTGAAGCTGGAGATCCGTGAGGGGGCAACCTATATATTCTGTGACCAGATTGACGGAGTCGGCGGATTTCCGCTGGGAACGAACGGCAAGGCTATGCTGCTACTCTCCGGCGGAATCGACAGTCCGGTAGCTGCCTGGTCCTCAATGCGCCGGGGGCTTGAGGTCGAGTGTGTCCACTTCTACAGCTATCCTTACACAAGCGAGCTGGCCCGCCAGAAGGTGGTGGATCTGGCGCGTGTACTGTCGCGTTACGCCGGCGTCATAAAGCTGCATCTGGTGCCGTTCACCGAGGTGCAGACCTCTTTTACCGGAATCGGGCAGGACAACCTGATCATTACGCTGATGCGGCGGGCGATGCTGAGAATTACCACCCGGCTGGCTGAGCGCGAGAGTGCGCTGGCTATTGTAACGGGAGACAGCCTGGGGCAGGTGGCCAGCCAGACCTTGTCCAGCATGAATGTTATCGGCAGGGCCACCGCACTTCCGCTGCTCCGTCCGCTTGTGATGATGGATAAGAGCGATATTGTGGGGCTTTCGCAGAGAATCGGAACCTATGACCTGTCGATTCTGCCTTATGAGGACTGCTGCACCCTGTTTGTTCCGAAATCGCCCACAACCAATCCCAACCTGCGGATTATTGATAAAATTGAGGCTACACTGCCCGGATATGCAGCACGGCTGGATGAAGCGGTTGCAGGAACCGAGACGGTTATCATCACACCTTATGGTGACGAGAAGCCGCATGATCTTGTGCCCGCCCAGCCGGGGCTGCAGGAGGAATGGTTCTAGGCTCTAATCCGGATAAGCAGAAATAATAGGACAGGAAGCATAGCTTGCCCGCTGTGGACATACATGTAATACATGTAGTCCGGGGAGGTAAGAAGCTTATGGATTCAATAGTTTTACTTGGGGAAATTCTGATGATCAATCTTGTGCTGAGCGGAGACAATGCGATGGTGATCGCGATGGCCAGCAAAAATCTGCCGGAGAAGCACCGGAAAATGGCGGTCTGGTGGGGGGCGGCAGGAGCAGTGGCTCTGCGATGCGTGCTGACGTTCGCGGCTGTACTGCTGCTCAAAATCCCCTTTATTCAGGCGGGCGGGGGGATTCTGCTGCTGTGGATTGCCTTCAAGCTGCTGCTGGATGAGGAGGACGAGGTCACTGTACGCGATGAGGGCTCAAGTGTATGGAAATCGATCCGTACGATTCTGCTCGCAGACTTCATCATGAGCCTCGATAATGTATTGGCCATTGCCGGAGTTGCTAAGGGGGATCTTTCCCTGATTGTCATCGGAATCATGCTTAGTATTCCGATTGTCGTCTGGGGAAGCGGAATTATCGTCAATTGGCTGCACCGTTTTCCGGTTCTGGTCTACATCGGTGCATTTATTCTCGCCCATACGGCGGGGGACATGCTGCTGCAGGATGCCAAGTTTGGGCTGGTGGTCTCGTTCTTCCTGCCGTCCTATCATACGCTTCTGCCGGTTGCGCTGGGCATCATTGTTGTTTTGACAGGCGTATTCAGGAAAAGGCTGGTATCGGCCTGAACGGAAGCGGGAATAATGGAGGCTGTGCCTGAAGCTGGATAAGCTTGGGTGCAGCCTTTTTGCTTTTCTTAGGGAAGCGCGGTTTTCCGCCGGGAAAAAGCTGCGGAATGATGGCGTTTTATGGCTGTTTCAGCTAAAATATAATTGGAATCCAGCGTAAAGAAGTGAACTTTGAAGGGATGGGTGAACATTGTCATCAAATAAAGACATGAAACTGGGGATATTCATTGCCGCCGCCGGCCTGATCATCTTGTTTGGAAAGCTGGGGGTATTCGGATTTCTCGGACGGGCCCTGTGGCCGCTCGTAATTCTGATTCCAGGCCTGTTCCTGCATGTGCTATTCTTCAGCCGCCGCGCCTCAGCTGCTGTGCTGATTCCCGCCGGTATCCTGACGGTGTACGGGCTTCTGCTGGGCTTCTGCAATACTTGGGGCTGGGGATACATGCGCCATCTGTGGCCGGTGCTTCTGCTTGGCGTAGCTGTCGGTCTCTATGAATATGCTTTTTATTCTCCCGCCCGGAACGGCGGCATTACAGCAGCTGCAGTCATTCTCGGTGTGCTGAGCCTGGTGCTGCTGGTGTTCAGTATGATTGGCACTGGAGTGTTCTATCTGCTCGGCATTTTACTGGTTGCTGCCGGAATCTGGCTGATGCTTGGCCGCAGGAAGCAGGGAAGCCGTAAAAAATGGAATGGCGGCTGGTAATCAAGCAAATCAAATTAGAAAATTTACACGGAGCTGGAAATCGTTTTTTCATAAAAAGACTTGCTTTTCATGGTACTTTCACTATAGAATTAAGAAATGTTGGAGCGTCGGCTTTCTGCCAGGCGCTTCTTTTGTGAGATTGCCGTGAGAAGTCATGAATTTAAACATTTTTAATTTGATAAATGAGAGGATTTGGATACAAATCATGCATTCAAGAACAGAAATCCGCAATATCGCGATTATTGCCCACGTTGACCATGGTAAAACAACACTTGTCGATCAGCTGCTGCAGCAATCCGGTATTTTCAGCGCCCACGAAACCCTGCAGGAACGTGCAATGGACTCCAACGATCTGGAGCGGGAACGCGGAATCACTATCCTTGCCAAAAATACTGCCATTACCTATAAAGAATTTCTGATCAACATCGTAGATACCCCGGGACATGCTGACTTCGGCGGCGAAGTGGAACGGATTATGAAGATGGTTGACGGCGTACTGCTCGTTGTTGATGCTTATGAAGGCTGCATGCCACAGACGAAGTTCGTTCTGCGCAAAGCGCTGGAGCAGAATCTGACTCCAATCGTTGTTGTGAACAAAATTGACCGTCCGGCTGCCCGTCCGAAGGAAGTTATCGACGAAGTTCTGGATCTGTTTATTGAGCTTGAAGCAAATGATGAACAGCTGGAATTCCCGGTTGTGTATGCATCCGCACTTAACGGTACATCAAGCCTTGATCCTGAGAAGCAGGACGATAACATGCAGGCTCTTTACGACACCATCACTAAGTACATCCCGTCACCAACCGAAAAAGTTGACGAGCCGCTGCAGTTCCTCGTAACCCTGATGGATTACAATGAATATCTGGGACGTATTGCTGTTGGACGTGTTAACCGCGGCGTGATTAAGCAAGGCCAGTCCGTAACGGTAATTATGCGTGACGGCAAGAGTAAGACTGCCCGTATTGAGAAGCTGTTTGGCTTCCAGGGCCTGAAGCGTGTTGAAACCGAAGAAGCCGGCGCAGGTGATATCGTTGCGATTGCCGGTATCAAGGACATCAACATCGGTGAAACGATTGCCGATCCGGCTAACCCGGAAGCATTGCCGGTTCTGAAGATCGATGAGCCTACTATGCAAATGACCTTCCTCGTGAACAACAGCCCGTTCGCAGGTAAAGAAGGTAAATGGGTAACTTCCCGTAAACTTCGCGAGCGTCTGTTCAAAGAGCTTGAAACGGATGTCAGCTTGCGCGTAGATGAAACTGACAGCCCTGATGCCTTTATCGTATCCGGACGCGGTGAGCTTCACCTCGGGATTCTGATTGAGAATATGCGCCGTGAAGGCTATGAGATGCAGGTTTCCAAGCCTGAAGTTATCGTGAAGGAAATCGACGGGGCCAAGATGGAGCCGCTTGAGCGCCTGCTGATTGATATTCCGGAAGAGAGCATGGGTTCCGTTATGGAAAGTCTTGGAACACGCAAAGCCGAAATGGTTAACATGATCAACAACGGTACTGGCCAGGTACGTCTGGAATTCCTGATCCCTGCACGCGGCCTGATCGGCTACAATACACACTTCCTGACACTGACCCGCGGATACGGCGTAATGAACCATGCGTTCGACAGCTATGCTCCGCTGATCGGCGGCCAGGTTGGCGGACGTCACCAGGGTGTGCTGGTATCCAGCGAAACCGGAACAACGACATTCTACGGCATGATGGGTGTTGAAGACCGCGGTATCCTCTTCCTGGAGCCGGGGACTGACATTTATGAAGGTATGATCGTCGGTGAGCATACCCGCGATAATGATATTATCGTTAATATTTGTAAGGAAAAAGCACTGACTAACGTGCGCTCCGCTACAAAGGATGAAACGGTAAAAATGAAAACTCCACGTATGTTCTCGCTGGAAGGTGCACTTGAGTACCTGAACGATGATGAATATTGTGAAATCACTCCTAAATCTGTTCGCCTTCGTAAAAAGATCCTGAACAAGGGTGAGCGCGAGCGTGTAGAAAAACAGCGTAAGCAGGCTCAAGCAAGCCAGGCTTAAGCTGACCATTCATGCCGCCGGATGATTAATCCGGCGGCTTTGTTATGTCCTTTGGCAATTGCTCAAATTTTAGGATTAATATGGGCAGGGATGATATAATGTAAGCGATCTTTAGATCCGAAGAGGAGTGACAGGCTATGCAGAGCTGGTTCGCTGATCATCCGATAGTCGCTTATATCGTCATTTTTGTTTTGCTGACTTATGTGTATAACCGTGTCTTCCGTGTTAATCAGAAGCTCCCGTTCGGCAAGGAAATCGTGCTCTATCTGATGATGGCCCTTGGCTCCGGCATGCTGCTGATCTTTCAGCACGACAAGCTGCCAATTATTCAGTGCCTGCTGGTCGCAGTGGGGCTTATGCTGCTGGTACGGGTCCGCTATCTGGTGGAAGCCCGGCAGAAACGGAAGAAGGCTGCAGCAGGTGACAAACTCCGGTAACCGCAACTTTTGCATCCGTATCTCGTCTATTTAGTAGCTTGAACCAAAATCCATGTGAACTGAAAAGGACTTTACTCCATTATGAATAACAGCAAGGGAAGCCTGCCTCCAAGATCAAACGGACCACAGGGGAACAGAGGACAACAGAACCGGACTGCCCCGCAAACCAAAACAAATAAGAAAAAAACTAAAAAACGCGGCTTTTTTGCAAGACTAACCAGAATGCTTCTGATGCTGCTGCTGGTTGTAGTGGTTGGCGGACTCGGGTACGCCGGATATCTGTACTATAAGTTTGAGAAGGGCGGCTTTGGGACGGACCAGGCTGTTGACAGCGGACAGCTTGCCTCCGCAAAGCCGCTGACCATGCTGCTGCTTGGCACTGACAACCGTCCGCAGCATCCCTCCAATCTGACGGATGTGATTATGGTGGTCGCACTTAATCCGAAGACAGAGTCAGCAACCGTTGTTTCACTGCCCCGGGATACCTATGTGGAGCTTAGCGGCTATAAGAAGAATAAAATCAATGCGTATTACGCCCGGTTTAAGGGTAAAGAGGATAGCTCAGGTATCTCTGCCAAGGATGAGATGAAGACGATGATGGGCAAATATCTGGATATTGATATCGACTATGTCACGGTGCTTGATTTTCAGGGCTTCCGCGATATTGTTGATGAGCTTGGCGGGGTAGATGTGAACATCAGTGCGGATATGTGTTATACCGACAGTGTAGACGGCACGGATATCAATCTTACAAAAGGTCCGGCCCAGCTGAACGGCGATGACGCGCTCGATTATGTACGCTACCGCAAATCCAACTGCAGCCCTAAGACGGCGGCTTCAGATGACTTTGACCGTAACAAGCGCCAGAACGAGGTGCTGAACGGTCTGGTCGGACAGATGCAGTCGCTGGGCGGTGTGCTCAAAATCGGCAATGTAATGGATGCCGTCGGCAGCAATCTGACAACCGATATTGAGAATGAGCAGATCAAGAGCATGATTGCTACTTACTGGAAGATTTCCAAAGAGAATATTGCTTTCGTGCCGGTGACAGGAACCTGGCGCAGCCCGTATGTATATATTAACGATACAGAGCTGGAGAATGCGAAGAAAAGCCTGCAGAGTACGCTGGCGGGAGTTGCAGATCCATCCGGGACACCCTGAGCACGGTATGGTAACATCTCGAAATTGAATGCAAGTTTGCGCGTGTGCTATAATATAATAAATTGAATGCACATTTGCCGCATAGGGGGCCTGTACTTATGTCCGAAGCCGTTGCTCAGCTCAATGAAACCCTGCTATCCATGCTGCAATCGGAAACATTTGTTCTTCTTAACACAGTAGATGCGGAATCCGGAGGGCCTACGTCTACGGCCATATCCTGGATTTATGCCGTGAGCCCTTCTGTCGTGCGCCTGGCGGTCGATCACCGCTCTAGACTGGTAAATAACATGAAGGTCAATCCGCTTGTGACAATCACAGTATTTGGCGAGGGTACCGTTCATGCGATTAACGGGCGTGCTGCTGTGAGACAGGATCCGCTGCAGGATGTGCCTTTTAAGATGTGCTGCTTTGACATTGAAATTGAAGCGGTCCGTAATGCGCTGTTCTACGGCGCAATGCTTGAGTCCGCCCCGAGATATGCAAAGGTATACGACGCGCGTGCGGCTGAGAAGCTGGACGGACAAGTGTTTGCCGCCATGCAAAAAGCCCAGTGATAACCTCACTAGGCTTTTTTTGTCCACTCTTTATACCAATATAAGGGAGTGATTCAGCGGCGAAGCTTCTACTGATTGTTGTTCTGGGGTTTAGTATCCTCGGGAAGCTGCGGGATAATCCGGCCGATGATGTCCGCCATTTCTGAGGCGAAGCCGGAAATAGGGTTGCCCTGCGAGATATGCCGGCTCATATCCTTCAGCCGGCCCGACAGATCCATATCGGCTGTGACCAGTGCCTTGACGCCGCGGGGGTCCTTGCGGATTGCCTCGGCTACTGAATATTTAATGCTTCCTACCCGGGAGCGCGTAAGTGCCCCGTCAACATCAATGCCGACTACGGCAAGTTTGTTCATTACGACACAGTGGGCTCCGTTTACACCTGGAACTCTTTTGGCCAGCTGCTCGAAGTGATCCTTCAGTGCAACATCACCGCTGTCCTGTACGTCAGAAGGTTGTCCGCTGTTATTGAGGCTTGTGCCGTTGTCATTTGACAGCTTCTGCACCTCATGCTTCCCCTGGCTGCTTAACGCTTCAGGCGATTGTTTACTCTGAGGAGAGGGTGATGACTCTTTATTAGCGATACCGCAGCTTGTCAGCAGCAGCAGTACCAGCAACAGACACATTGATTTTCTCATATGAAATACTCCTTTCAGTCCAAAATCAGTACTTTACCTTATGTTGCCCTTGCTGAAAAGAGTTATGTATGATCAATCAAACCAGGCGCTGTGGAGGGGATATCATGAAAAAGATATTTGTACTGGACACTAACGTGCTCTTGCACGACCCCAATTCGATTTTTGCGTTTAAGGAGAATGAAGTAGTCATTCCGGCTGTAGTTCTGGAAGAAATCGACTCCAAGAAGCGCAACGCCGATGAAATCGGCCGCAACGCCCGCACCGTGTCACGCTTGTTAGACGGACTCCGTGAGCTGGGTCACTTACACAGTGGTGTAGTGCTTGAGCATGGAGGCACGCTGAAGGTGGAACTGAACCACCGCAGCTTCGTAAAGGTACAGGAGATGTTCGGGGAAGTCTCGAATGATAACCGGATATTGGCTGTGGCGCTTAATTATCTCCTGGAGGAGAATGAAAAAGCTGAACCACGTCCTGTGGTACTCGTCAGTAAAGATGTACTCGTCCGCATAAAAGCGGATGTGCTTGGAATAACGCCGGAGGACTATCTGTCCGACCGCACGGGTGATCTGAATGAGCTCTATTCCGGCTATCAGTCCCTGCTGGTTCATCCTTCACTGATTGATGAATATTACAGCAACCGCTCCTTGTCCGTGAAGCAGCTGAACTTATCGTTTAAGCTGTATCCGCATGAATTTGTTATTCTGAAGGATGAGATCGGCAGCGGCAAGTCAGCTTTACTAAAAGTAAACGGAGATGCTTCAAGGCTTGAGCCGCTATATCTCGGCAACGACGCAGTGTGGGGCATCAGCGCCCGTAACGCCCAGCAGCGGATGGCGCTTGAACTGCTCTTGAATGAGGACATCCCGCTCGTTACTATTACCGGCAAGGCGGGTACAGGCAAGACGCTGCTGGCCCTGGCGGCCGGACTGTTTAAGGTAGAAGATGAGCACCGCTACAAAAAGCTGCTGATCGCCCGTCCCGTAGTTCCGATGGGGAAGGATATCGGTTATCTGCCCGGTGAGAAGGATGAGAAGCTCCGGCCATGGATGCAGCCGATTTATGATAACCTTGAATTCCTGTTCGATACCAAAAAAGCCGGGGATATAGATAAAATCCTGATGGGCCTGGGCAGTATCCAGGTCGAGGCGCTCACCTATATCCGCGGACGTTCCATCCCGTCGCAGTTCATCATTATCGATGAGGCGCAGAATCTCTCCCGCCATGAGGTGAAGACCATCGTCTCCCGTGCCGGTGAAGGCAGTAAAGTTATCCTGATGGGTGACCCTGAGCAGATTGACCATCCGTATCTGGATGCGGCCAGCAACGGTCTCAGCTATATCGTTGAAAAGTTCAAGCAGGAGGGCATCAGCGGCCATATTACTCTTGAAAAGGGCGAGCGTTCCCGCCTGGCCCAGCTGGCTGCCGATCTGCTGTAAATACATGCAGCCCCCGGGCCAAAGCCCGTGACTGCATACACAAAAGCCGGGAGGAAACTTTCCTCCCGGCTTTTGCCTGCCCGCCCCCGCACGGGGCGGGGTTCCGGTTTGGACTTGAAAATACTATAAGGGAAAAGTGGCGGAGGGGAATTTTGGAACTTGAGGAGCGGAAGCGTCCGCCTTTGTCTGCGGATTTCCACTGCGGACAGCGGTTAAATGAAGAAATCTGCAGACAACAGCGGCCGGAAGTCCAAACATTCTCCGGAGTCACGGCCAATCCCGAAAGAGGGTGTTCAGGTTTAAACGGTACCTCCGCCCCATAACATATATAATAGAAAGAGAACGTTTTCAAAGCCGAAAGACAACCACCGCAACATCTGGTAAAATGGGGAAGGAACGATTAGCCGGGAGGGACAGAAACATGCTTAAACGCAAAAACTATTGGCTGCTGTTCGCGGTATTGCTGCTGGCGCTGACAAGCTTGTCGCCAAGCATGGAGCTGGATACCGCCGAAGGGGACTACCCGCCGAGACAGCCACAGAGGCTGTCCGAGCAGCCGGATTCCGGAGACAAAAATAATGTAACCAGCCTGAACATCCGGGTATCCATGAGCAGCGGGGAGCTTAAGGCGCTGCAGCGGATCAGCAGCAACTTTACACTTTCAACCGGAATCCAGGTGTTTATCAGCAATGTGGACAATGAAGAAAATGCTGCTATGCTCAAAACGGAGCTGGCGACTATGGAGAGCCCCGACATTATTATGACCGACGGGCGGAATATTGCAGACCTGGCAACGCGCGGATATCTGCTGCCGGTAGATGTATATCAGAGTGTGCCGGGCAGTGTGCCGCTGACGGTGCTGATTCCGCAAATGCAGTGGAACGGTTATAACTGGGGAATTCCGCTGGATATAGATCCTTATGTACTGGTGTATTCACCGCAAAGGCTGGCTGAATTGGGCTTTGCCGAACCGCCGGAAAGTCTGGAAGAATGGGGCGGGCTGCTGAATCAGCTGCGGGGGCAGCAGGAACAGGAGGAGGAGCCGGGCACTGAGAAGTACCTGCTGGCCATGGACAGCCGCAATGCTTACGGTTTCTCTGCTCTGCTGGAAAGTATGGGGCTAAGCATGAATGGGGACTATACCCCTGCGCTGGACTGGGTACAGGTGGCCCGCAGTTATTTTTATCTAAGCAGCCGCTTCAATACGGAACTATGGGATATGCTTCAGAGCGGTAAGCTGGCGCTGGCAGTCCTTCCCTTGTCCGAATGGCAGAAGAACGGCAATGCTTCGCTGTCGGTCAAGGCGCCGGCTAAGTCCGGCACCATATATGAAGCGATGCAAAGCCGTTTTTTTGCACTCCCTGCAGGCTCGGCGAACCCGGAAACCGCAGTCAACTGGCTGGCCTATATAACCTCTGCTACGGCACAGCTGGAATGGTTGGAGAATACGAACCGGCTGCCGGCGCTGGAGGAGCTGTACAACCCGGCGCAGCCGGAGATTGCCGGCCTTCCGTTTGACATAAACCTCCTCATAGCGGAGGAGGATGTTACTGCACAGCCGGACGGGCTCAGCTGGGATGCCGTTTCCGATGCGGTTACCCTGCTGCTGACCGGCAAGCTGGACGCAGCAGAGTATACAGCAGCAACGGGACTGGACTCAGAATGAAATGGACAGCTTCACATACAGCACGCCGTCTTTGCTTTCTACCTCGGTAGCATGCAGGAAAGAGACTATTTTGCCGGGATAGAAGCCGAGGTCGAATTCATCCTCAAGGTCCCGGCGGGTCGTTTCCGGCAGCTCGAGACCGTTAAACACTACACTGTCGATGTGGAACATCAGGCCGTTAACCGGCTCCTCCTGTATGCTGTAACGGCCGGTTAGGGTAAGCGTCAAGCCGCCGCTTGAGCCGGAGGCGATAACACTGCCGTTTTCGAACCTGAAGCTAAAACCTTCAAATAGTTTGTTTTGTGAAACCAGGAATTCGTTCAGATCCTCTTCCTTCAGGGCCAGATTATAGGTCATTCCCTTGCGGGTGAGAATACCGTCACGCCCCTGTATGAACTGGGGCAGCCGGTTCATGGCCGAAGAGAGCGCCTTGAAATAAGTTTTTACCTCGTGCAGGCCGATGTTCTCCCAGTATTTCGTGAATTCATTCAGGAGCGCACTCATGCTTTCAGGATCACTGCTTGCCCTGATGCCGCCTTCTATCTCCTCGTTCAATGCGGCCACCCGTACCTGCTGCTCCACAAGCGCGCTTTTTAGTTCCTCCAGCTCTCTTGAGCTGCGCTCTGCAGCCGAAAGTGTGGCCTTCAGATCCTTGTACTCCCCTTCATACTGCCTTAGAATATCATGGTCCTGCCTGATAATAATCTCGTAATAATCATACAGGGCGAGCACCCGGCCGATGCTTTTGGCTGACAGCACAGCCGAGAGCAGCCCGTCCCTTTCACCCATATAATAAGAACGGACAATGGCACCTGCACGCTCCTGCTGGCCGGATATTGCAGCTTGTTTGACAGCAGCCTGTTTTGTCAGCTCTGCTGCTTTCTCCTCCAGAACGGCTTGCTCAGCAGTAATTCTGGCGATTTCTTTTTCGATTTCGGCAGATGACAGTGTCTTTTCCAGCAGCCTGCGTGTCTCTTCATTATCCGGGAAGGAGAGAGGAGGGGCGGCTGCGGTGCCGTTGCCTGCTGAAGGGTAAGCTGCCCGGGGAGGCAGAAGTACAGTAACTGAGATGAGGATGATCAGGAATACGAACCTTCGGATTGCCTTGTTGCGGGAGAGCACTACACCACCACCTTTTGCAGAATAGACCCGTATGTACTATTACTATGTTTTGTCCTGTTAAAATATCATACCCTGTTTTCCTGCAGCCGCACACAAAATAACCCCACAAAGTGGGGCCTTGGCGTGGAAGTTGGCTCAGGTCCCTTGCAGGAACCCCGAACGGACCCTCAAAAAGAGGAGGTGTTCCTTTATAAAGGAGCACCTCAGTATGATCTGTTGCAAAAGTTACAGCGGCAGCCCCATCTGGAAGACCGTCCAGTAGCTAAAGCCCGTGAAGGTTACGATCATATAGCCCCAGAAGAGCAGAATATACGTCTTCTCCGTAAATTTCATATAACCCAGTACAACAAAGAATGCGGTTTGTAAAAAGAAGAGCAGAGCCATTTCCGTTAAGCCGCCAGCGAAGGCCATAAGCCCGATGGTAAGCGTGAAGAATCCCAATACGCGGAACATACGGTCCAAGAGAGTATCCCCCTTCTTAGAAATGATTCCCGAAAAGTGCTTCTTTGGATCTATTATACCTGCCGCATAAAAAACTGTAAACGAATTCATTGAAAAAAATGTACATTTTTATAATAATTATGATTTTTGCAATTGACATATTCTTTCGATGGAAAAATATAGCGTTCTGCGTATGAGGTGTAAACAAAATGGAAATACAATTTAGTATCAAATAGATTCTATGAACTCTAGCAGAGGCATAGAAATGGAGTAAGCAGCTTTTATCCTATTCACTATCCGGCGGAGCTGCCGGTTATGAGGATGGTTATTTTAAGATGTTGTTAGGAGGGTTAGGCTTTATGACAGCCGTTAGACAGGATGCTTGGAGTGCGGAAGATGATTTGATATTGGCCGAAATAACACTGCGTCATATCCGGGAGGGCAGTACTCAGCTTGCTGCTTTTGAAGAGGTAGGGGAAAAGATCGGCAGAACCTCGGCAGCCTGCGGTTTCCGCTGGAACAGCTGTGTCCGGAAAAGCTATGAGGATGCCATCGGTATCGCTAAAGGCCAGCGCCAGAAGCGGAGTTATCTGAAAAAGCAGCCGGTAAACAGAGGAGCGCAGGTAGCCGGCCTGATTCTGGGGGACATTGAAGAAGAATACGGTCGAAGTGACAACTTAAATGAAAGCTCACTCTCCATTGATGCAGTCATCCGGTTTTTGAGACAGTGGAAGGGTACCTTTCAGGAGGCAGGCCGCCAGCTCAAAATGCTGGAGCGCGATCTCAGGGATAAAGAGGATGAGCTGCTGGAGCTGCGGTCAGAGAATGAGCGGCTGTCCAAAGAGGTGAATCTGGCCCAGAGCGATTACAGGGTTGTAAACGATGATTACAAGGCTCTAATTCAGATTATGGACCGGGCACGCAGACTCGCGTTCCTTAATGAAGAAGAAGAAGAGCTGAAAACAAGATTTAAAATGGATGCAAACGGAAATCTGGAACGAATGGAGTAAATATCTTTCCTGTAGAAGCTGCAGACGATTGCCGGAAGGCAAGCGTTGAGCGGCTTTTATTTTTTTTGCAATTAGGGTCAGCAGCAGGCTATAATGAGGGAAATTATTGGAAGGATGGCTAAGCGGCGTGAAAATAGATATAATCGGAGCGGGATCAATGGGCTTGCTGCTTGCAGGAAAGCTTATCCATGCCGGCTATGACGTCAGATTATGGTGCCGGAGCAGGGAACAGTCTGCTGCCCTCCAGAGGGATGGATTAACTGTCAGCTATGAGGACGGAACAGATCCTGTATTTGTTCCCGGAACTAGCTTCACTGCTTTCGCGGCAGAGGATTTTGCGGGAATATATCTGTGTGAGCCCGGTGATTGGGTAGCGGTGACGCTCAAGCAACAGGCATTCCACCAGGCGCTGCCGGATATGCTGAAGCCCTTGAAGGACTGCAGGCTGCAGGCGGTCTGCTTTCAAAACGGTTACGGACATTTAGAAAAGCTCCGGCAGCTGCTGCCGCATGCCTCAGTCTGGGCGGCTGTAACTACAGAAGCGGCCAAACGGAAAACATTAACAGAGGTTATTCATTCCGGCAGAGGAGAAGTATACATAGGGCAGGAAACAGATGGTCATACTATTGCTGAAACGGACAAGCTGTCTCTGGAGGAGGCGGCGGAAAGTTTCACGGATGCACTCTTAACAGCAGGATTCTCCGCCTCTATGTCGAACAAAGTGAATACCCTGATTTACCGGAAGCTCTTGATCAATGCCGTAATTAATCCGCTTACCGCGTTGTGGCGCATACAGAATGGCGAGCTGCTGGCCTCCCGTCAGCGGGTTCAGCTGATGAAGGAGCTCTACGCCGAAGCAGTTGCTGTGTATGATGCCTGCGGTATTACCTACCAGGAGGATGCCTGGGAGCATATTACCGAGGTGTGCCGTGCAACTTCGGGGAATATCTCCTCGATGCTGGCCGATGTGCTTGCCGGAAGGCAGACTGAAATCCGCTGGATTAACGGTAGTATTGTGGATTTGGCTGAGCGCCGGGGGATTCAGGTTCCACTGCACCGCTGGATTTGCCAGCTTGTCGAAGGCATGAGTGCGAGAGAGAGGTGAAGCTGATTGGAGCTGCTGCAAAATTCATTTGTAACATTGGGAGTCATTCCGGTTGTTCCTTTTTTAATTGTCTATTTTATCGGAACAGGGCTGAAAAAGGACAGAAAACGAACGTTAATGCTGGCAATGGATGTGACAACCTTATTTTTATTGCTTTCTGTTTCTGCTTTATTTAATCTTCTGTTTGATGCGCGATTCGGGTTTTATTTTATACTGCTTATTGTATTAATATCCGCCGGACTGATTGGCGGTGCCCAGAACCGCCTTAAGGGAAAGGTTGACGGAAGGCGCTTATTCCGGGCGGTTTGGCGGCTCGCGTTCTTTTTTTTAGGCGTTCTGTACATTCTTTTTCAGATCATTGTCCTTATACAATACATATCACAAGCGATGTAATGTTCCGCTGCTCCGGTGAAGCGTCACTGTCACAAAATTTTCTGTTTTTAAAAAAAATGTGTTTTCAGAAAATATTGCTCTAGATTTTTTTGACCACTGGTTGTATAATCATAAACCATATACCACATTCTATTTAGGGGGAACTGCTAGATGAAGAAGAGTAAAAGTCTATTGCTCATGATTGCATTGGTTCTTGTTATCGGCACAGTGCTTGCTGGCTGCGGCGGTAACAACAATGCAAACAGCGGCAACGCAGCGGCGACTAATGCGCCAAGTGACAATGCTGGAACGAACACAGGTAACACCGGTGGTGAAAAGCTGGCTGCTGACCAAACGCTCAAAATTAACTTGAGCTCCGAGCCTCCAACTTTTGACCCGCAACAAGCTCAAGATAGCACATCCAATGCTATTCTGAAATTGATGTATGAAGGACTTACCCGTCAAAATGCAGAAACAGGACAAGCTGAAGAAGGCGTTGCAGAATCCTGGGATATTTCCGCTGACGGCCTCGTGTACACTTTCCATCTTCGTGACTCCAAATGGAGCAACGGCGACGCTGTAACTGCTAACGATTTTGCTTTCGCTTGGCAACGCGTCCTTGATCCTAATGCAGAACAAGCAGCTCCTTACGCTTACCAACTGTACTACATCAAAGGTGCTGAGGATTTCAACACTGGCAAAATCACTGATTTCAGCCAAGTTGGTATCAAAGTAACTGATGAAAAAACACTTGAAGTAACATTGGCTAACCCAACACCTTATTTCTTGGGTCTGCTGTCTTTCTATACGTACTACCCAGTACACAGCTCTGTTAAGGACAATGCAAAATGGGCAACTACAGTAGATACTCAAATTACTAACGGTCCTTTCACATTGACTGAATGGACTACTGGTCAATCCCTGGCAGTAACTAAGAACCCTTCTTACTACGCTGCTGATGATATCAAAGCACAACAAATCAACTTCTCCATCGTAAACAGTGGTGCAACTGAGCTGCTGAGCTACAAAAACGGCGAACTTGACCGTGCAGGCGCTCCAATTGGTGAAATTCCAACTGAACAGCTGCCAATCGTTGAAAAAGAACTTCCTAACGAGTTCTCAAGAAAAGGTATCGCGAGCGTTTACTACTACCAGTTCAATGTAACTGAAAAACCATTCACTAACGCAAAAATCCGTAAAGCCCTGGCAATGGCGATTGAACGTCAGCCAATCATCGATAACATCACACTGGGTGGACAATTGCCAGCATTCGGCTTTGTACCAACTGGTATCCAGAGCAACGAACAAGAATTCCGTACTGCAGTAGCTGATTCCCAGTACTTCAGTGAAGATCTTGCCGCAGCTAAAACATTGCTTGATGAAGGTCTGAAAGAAGAAGGTCTGGACAAACTGAGCTTCACAGTAACTTACAACACAAGTGAAGGTCACCAGAAAATTGCTGTAGCTATTGCTGACCAATGGAAAAAAGCCCTTGGCGTTGAAGTTAAGCTGGAAAACAAAGAGTGGGGCGTGTTCATCGAAGATAGACACAACCTGAACTACCAGGTAGCACGTGCCGGCTGGTCTGCGGATTACAATGATCCAATGACATTCCTGGATATGTGGGTAACTGGCGGCGGTAACAACGATAGTGGTTATGCTAACCCTGAATATGACAAGCTGATTCAGGAAGCTAAATCTTCTGCTGACAATGCTGTTCGTCAAGAGAAATTCGTAGCTGCTGAAAAAATCCTGATGGATGACATGGTTGTTATTCCACTCTACTACTACACTAACAACTCCCTGACTAAAGAGTACCTCAAAGGTGTAACTCTTGACTTCAGCGGTGCAATCGACCTGTCCCGTGCTTACCTGCTTGAGCACTAGGATCTAACAAAAAAAAATCTAATACAGTAATATAATAGTCTGAAGTTTTTATATTACTTCGGGATATATATGTGGAACTCCATATATATCCCTTTTTTTTTGTATCGGCTAATAAATGTGATTATTTGGGAAAAATAGAAATTTGATCTGTTAGACAAATGATTGTTTTTTCCTTACAATAGGTAAGTAAAATTATTGTCGAAGGAGGTGATGGCGGGCATGATTCGTTATGTTTTTAACAGATTTCTCCACATGGTAGTTTCGCTGTTTGTATTGATTTCTGCGACCTTTTTCCTAATGAAAGCAATTCCGGGCGATCCGTTTACAGCTGAGAAAAAAATTCCAGAACAAATTTTGCAGCGTCTATATGCGCAGTATAATCTGGACAAGCCCGTCTTTGAGCAGTATCTGCTTTATCTGAAGAACATTTTAAAGGGTGACCTGGGCATTTCAATGAAAATGCTCAACCAGGAAGTAACCAATATTATCTCACAGACATTCTCCTCATCACTCAAGCTTGGGGTTGTCGCTATTATTGTAGCGGTTATCGTAGGTGTAGCGTTGGGGATGCTTGCGGCTTTATATCATCGTAAGCTGATTGATAATGTCGCAATGGTAATGGCTGTTCTCGGTATTGCGGTACCGAGCTTTGTTGTGGCTTCACTGCTGCAATATTTGCTGGCTTATCACTGGAAGATATTCCCTGTAATGGGCTTCAAGGGACCTATGAACTATTTCCTGCCGGTTATGGCGCTTACCGCATCTCCGATAGCCGTAATAGCTCGTCTAACCCGCTCCAGCATGCTGGAAGTACTGCATTCTGAGTATATTAAGACTGCTAAAGCCAAGGGTTTAAGCTGGTTTGAGATTGTGTCCCGTCATGTACTGCGTAATGGTATTTTGCCGGTCATTACCTATGTTGGACCTATGACCGCTAATATTATTACCGGTTCGGTCGTTATAGAACAAATCTTCGGTATAGGTGGTATTGGTAAACAATTCGTTCAAGCCATTAATACCCGTGATTATCCGATCATTATGGGAATTACAATTTTCTATGGCGTTATTTTGATGGTTGCACGTTTCCTTACGGATGTCGCTTATGTTGCTGTTGATCCGCGTATCAAACTTGCGGGCAGAAAGGGGGATTAAATGTTGGCTGCTAATAATACGGTTAAACAGGTTGAATTAAAGCCTGAGGACTTTCAGACAATTGGGAATAACCATAAAGAAGCAGAAGTAATACAGCGTGAGAGCCTTTCCGCCTGGCAGGATGCGTGGGAGCGTCTGCGTCAAAATAAGATGGCTATGACAGCATTGATTATCATGATTTTAATTGCTATTTTAGCCATTGTGGCGCCACACTTGGTTCCCTATACGTATGACTCGAATGATTTGATGAATACGAATAAGCCTCCTTCATGGGATCACTTATTCGGCACAGATGATTTTGGCCGTGACGTATTTGTCCGCACCTGGATGGGAGCCCGCATCTCCCTTATTGTTGGACTTGCGGCCGCATGTATTGACTTGATTTTCGGAGTTATTTATGGTGGTATTATGGGTTTCTTCGGCGGACGTATCGATAACATTATGAACAAGTTCTCCGAAATTCTGTACTCCATTCCTTACCTGCTTGTAGTAATTATGCTGTTGGTTGTCTTTGAACCAAGTTTAGGAACAATTATACTTGCCTTAACCATTACAGGCTGGATTAACATGTCCTGGATAGTACGCGGCGAAATTATGCAGCTTAAGAGCCGTGAATTTATTCTTGCCTCCCGCTCAATGGGGGCGGACTGGAAACGCCTGTTGTTTAAACACCTTCTGCCTAATGCAATGGGACCTATCATTGTTACCGTTACACTTTCTGTACCAAGTGCGATTTTCTCTGAGGCGTTTCTGAGTTTCCTTGGTCTGGGTGTACAAGCACCGGTTGCATCCCTGGGTTCGATGATTAATGACTCACTCACAGGCTGGATGTACTATCCTTGGCGTATGATTTTCCCGGCTCTGGTTATCAGCTTAACCATGCTTTCCTTTAACATATTTGGAGACGGACTACGCGATGCATTAGATCCAAAGCTTAAGAAATAGCTGACTATAACGGCTGTTTTAAAGTGGATTCTGAATAAATGGAATATTTTCGCAGGAAGATATTGGTATGATATTTCAAGACCCGATGACTTCTATGAACCTGACGATCAAAGTGGACAAACATTTAACCGAAGTTTTGATCTAACATCAGAAAATGTCAGCGGCCAAAGCGAAAAGCAAGTTTTTAAGATTCTTGAAATAGCCAGCATCCGAATGCTGAGGCTCGCTTTAACCAATATTCCACGGACTTTTCAACGGAATCTACTCTGCTGTAAAGTGGAGATATAGGATTGCTATGTGGAGATTCTGTCTAAACAGCAAATAGGGCGGGCTACTGATTAAGATCAACAGTACTCTCCCGGATTTGATTAAGACGTCGGCTGGCTTATGGACTCTGTGCATTGAATTGAAGTATGCATGTGTACGGACAGCTTGGCCCCGGCGCTACAAAATTCAGCAAAACGCATATAGCGCTTTGTTGGAATTTTTATTCGATGGCCAAGGAGGTGCAGTACGTTTGAGTAAGAACCTTATTGAAGTAGAAGGACTTAAAAAATATTTTAATGTTGGAAAAGGCAAAATCCTTAAGGCAGTTGATAATATCAATTTCTCCATTCGTGAAGGTGAAACCCTTGGAATGGTTGGTGAATCAGGTTGTGGTAAAACTACTGCTGGCCGTACGGTTCTCCGCCTATATGAACCTACTGCCGGAAGTGTAAAGTACAATGGAACGGATATTTACAGTCTGTCCCCAAGTAAAATGAAAGCTATGCGCCGCGATATGCAGATGATCTTCCAGGATCCGTACGCATCGCTTAATCCGCGTTTTACGGTCTCTGATATCATCGGCGAGGCACTTGATATTCACGGCATGGCCGGAAGCCGTGCTGAACGTAAAAAACGGATTGAAGAGCTGCTGGATATGGTTGGTCTCAACCATGACCATGCTACCCGTTATCCGCATGAATTCTCCGGTGGTCAACGCCAGCGTATCGGTATTGCCCGTGCACTTGCGGTAAACCCTAAATTCATCGTTTGCGATGAGCCGATTTCCGCACTGGACGTGTCAATCCAGGCGCAGGTTGTCAACCTGCTTAAAGAGCTGCAGGACCGTCTGGGTCTGACGTATCTCTTTATCGCACATGACCTGTCTATGGTTAAGCACATCAGTGACCGCGTAGCGGTAATGTACCTGGGCAGAATGGTGGAGCTCGCAGAGAGTGAAGAGCTGTATGCCAACCCGCTTCATCCGTACACCAGATCGCTGCTATCGGCGATTCCGGAGCCGGATCCGGAAGCGGAAGCAAACAAAAAGCGGATTCTTTTAAATGATGAGCTTGGCAGCCCGATCTACTCGGCTGACGATAAATCTAACGACAGTGACTTTGAGCTTGTGGAAGTTTCCAAAGGTCATTTTGTCGCTAAGAAGTTTGCTTAGAACAGACAGTGTTACAGATGCAGGCGGGAGCGTTCAGCTCCCGCCTGTTATGCGTAAGCCGGATTTCTTTGACGCGCGCCCTCACTTTGGATACAATCATATAGAGTTTATGGACTAGATGTTTACATATAGCAGGACTACTGAACAGGAGGCAATAAATTATGAAGGCAGTGCCGGAACCGATACCGGGCGGCTCTAAGCTCGCGCGTGATTATATAGGTCAGTATGAAACGGTAGACAAGCTGTATGGCGGGGATTTCAGAAATGAAGACAGCCGGGCTGCACGGGCGGACTGGCTGGATCGTACGGAGCATCAGCGTGCCGGGCGTGCCGGGGTAGCTGAAGTCCTGCGATGTTACAATCAGCAGCACAACAATCATTCTGAAGTGATGGCGTCACTAGACCTGCTGGAGCAGTCTGGAACACTGGTGATTACCGGCGGACAGCAAAGCGGCCTGTTTACAGGACCTCTCTTTGTGGTCTATAAGGCGGCAACAGCGATTCTGGCGGCAAAAGAAGCTGCTGCCCAGCTTGGCCGGCCTGTCATTCCGCTGTTCTGGATTGCGGGTGAGGATCATGACTGGGACGAGGTTAATCATACGTATGTATTAAACCGGGGCGGCGAATTAACCAAGATCAAGCTGGACAAGCCTGAAGGACCGCGGGCTTCAGTCAGCGGAATTACAGTGCAGCCGGAAAGCTGGCAGCAGGTAACGGAGCTGCTGGATGGCATGCTGCAGGAAAGTGAATTTAAACCGCAGATTATGGAGTTTATCCGCAAATCAACAGAGAGAGCCTGCAGTATGAGTGAGGCATTCGCCAAGCTGCTGGGATCCCTGTTCGGCAAATTCGGACTTGTTTTGCTGGATTCTGCCGATCCTGCACTGCGCAGCCTGGAGCGTCCGTTCTTCGCCGCTCTGATCGAACGGAACGATGAGCTCGAGTCGGCTTACAAGCAGGCGGCCGACGAGATTACAGCTGCCGGATATGAGCTGCAGGCTGAGGTGACCCCGGGCAACGCGAATCTCTTCTATATACATGAAGGTGCGCGGCTTCTGCTGCATAAGGCCGGGGATAAGTTCACCGACCGTAAGGGGACGGTAGCCTTTACCCGGGATGAGCTCCTGTCCATGCTGGAGGCACATCCAGAGCGGTTCAGCAACAATGTTCTGACCCGTCCGCTGATGCAGAATTATGTCCTGCCGGTGCTGGCTACCGTGCTGGGACAGGGAGAAATTGCCTACTGGGCAATACCGCGCAATGCCTTCGCCGTGGTAGATGATCAGATGCCGCTCATTATGCCGCGGATGTCTTTTACAATAATTGAAGGTACGCTTCACAAGCATATGGAGAAATACGGCCTTGCGTTCAATGATGTCCGCTCCGGACTTGACAGCAAACGCAAAGAGTGGCTTGCTGCCCAGGATGAACTTGAGCTGGACCGCCGTTTCCTTGAGGTTAAGGAGTCCTTCACGGCGTTGTATGAGCCGCTGATTGAACAGCTCGGCAGCATTCAAGCCGGACTGCTCAAGCTGGGCCAGAACAACAAGGAGAAGATTCTGGATCAAATCTCATTCCTGGCGGCCAAAGCCCAGGATGCAATGGAGAAGCAGAATGAAGCCGCGCTTCGTCAGTGGGAGCGGATAGAACTCTCGCTTATGCCTGCAGGCAAGCTGCAGGAGAGAGCCTATAACGTTATGTATTACTTGAACCGTTACGGTCTGGCCTGGCTCGATGAGCTGATGGAAATGCCTGCCGACTTCAGCGGAACTCATCGCATTATATATATGTAGGAACACGATTTAATCCATAATCTTAGGAGGTATTTTCATGAGTTCATTGTCGAAACAAAACAGTATCGTTGCAGATATGTCGCTTGCCCCGGAAGGCCATCTCAAAATCGACTGGGTCCGCCAGCATATGCCGGTGCTGAACCGCATCCGCGAGCAATTCGAAGCCGAGCAGCCGTTCAAAGGGCTTAAGGTGTCGATTACTCTGCATCTGGAAGCCAAAACGGCCTATCTTGCTAAGGTTGTCCAGGCTGGTGGCGCCGAAGTTACAATTACAGGCTCGAATCCCCTCTCTACACAGGATGATGTTTGCGCAGCACTTGTCGAAGACGGAATTACAGTATTCGCCAAATATAATCCGACACCGGAGGAATTCAAGTCGCTGAACATTAAAGCGCTGGAGAGCAAGCCTGACTTGATTATTGATGACGGGGGCGATTTTGCTACCTTGCTGCATTCTGAGCGGCCTGACCTGATGGAGAATATCCGCGGCGGTGCAGAAGAGACTACGACTGGAATTATCCGGCTTAAGGCGCTGCAGAAGCAGGGCATCCTGAAGTTCCCGATGGTAGCGGTCAATGATGCTTATTGCAAATATTTGTTCGACAACCGTTATGGGACAGGGCAGTCGGCCTGGGACGGCATCGTCCGCACAACTAACCTGATTGTAGCCGGTAAAACAGTTGTTGTCGTCGGTTACGGCTGGTGCGGCAAAGGTGTGGCAATGCGTGCCAAAGGCCTTGGAGCAAACGTAATCGTAACTGAAGTAGATGCGATCAAAGCAGTTGAAGCGCATATGGACGGCTTCCAGGTTATGAAGATGGAGGAAGCGGCGAAGCACGGTAACTTCTTCGTTACAGTAACCGGTAACCGTTATGTTATCCGCGGTGAGCATTACGATGTAATGAAGGACGGGGCAATCCTCTGCAACGCCGGACATTTTGATGTGGAAGTGAATAAGCCTGAACTGGCTGAACGTTCTGTATCCCAGCGCGTTGTCCGCAAAAACATTGAGGAATATCAGCTAAAGGACGGACGCAAGCTGTACCTGCTGGCTGAAGGCAGGCTGGTTAACCTCGGAGCCGCTGACGGCCATCCGGCGGAAATTATGGATACTACTTTTGCACTGCAGGCTCTATCGCTTAAATATGTAAATGACAATTACAAAAATATCGGTGTCAAGGTAGAAAACGTCCCGTACGAGCTGGATGAGCAGGTAGCCCGTTATAAGCTGGAAAGCTTGGGGATTTCAATTGACAGTCTGACTCCGGCGCAGGTCGAATATCTCGATAGCTGGAATCTGAATGATTAATTAGAGTGTGTATGGATTAGCAAAATGCCCGGAAGCCATACAGTGGCCCGGGTATTTTGCTGTTTATGGGCTTTATTCACTGATGCATCTACGTAAAACTTAACCTGATTTTCAACTTCGTTATATTTTCCCATACTCTCCCTCCTGGATATATCCGACTAAAGTCTGGACTTAAATAGGATTCAAGATAGTATATACCCCTTTTTCTGCTGTTTCACGCTTTGCTGTCTGTTTTTCTCCGGATCTGAGTCTGCAAAGGAATGGGAAGGCTGGAAGGATCGTTGAAATGATGACTTGACAAACAAGAAAAAATTACCTTTGGTGTGAAAAAGGTTTTTGATTTTTAATGGCGAATCTATTATGCTTAGGTGGTGTAAAGTGGGGTAAAGTGGGGAATCAGTAACGGGGAGTGGGTAAATCGATGTTTATGGGGGAGTTCCAGCATAGCATTGACGACAAGGGCCGGATCATTATCCCGGCTAAATTCCGTGAATTGCTCGGAACCTCTTTCGTTGCAACCCGCGGCCTTGATTCCTGCCTGTTTGTTTATCCCATGGAAGAATGGGGAATCATGGAGCAAAAGCTCAAAAGCCTTTCGCTGATGAAATCGGATGCCCGTGCCTTCAGCCGCTTCTTTTTCTCAGGAGCGACGGAATGTGTATGGGACAAGCAGGGCAGGGTTAATCTGCCGGGGAATTTGCGGCAATATGCCAAGCTGGACAAGGACTGTGTTATTCTGGGCGTTTCGAACCGGGTGGAAATCTGGAACAAAGAGCTATGGGAGCAGTACTTCGAACAGTCAGAAGAATCGTTCAACGAAATTGCCGAGAAGCTGGTGGATTTCAACTTTGACCTATAATACACAATACAATTCGAATACTGCCCTGGAGGGATGCAGCTTGTTTCACCACATCACGGTGCTTAAGGAAGAAGCGACAGAGGGGCTGCACATCAAAGAGGATGGCATATATGTCGACTGTACACTTGGAGGAGCCGGACACAGTTCACTGATTGCGTCCAAGCTTAGCGGTAACGGCCGGCTGATCTGTCTGGATCAGGATGACTGGGCTCTGGATAATGCTAAGGAGCGTCTGGCTGAATACGGGGAGAAGGTAGTGACGGTTAAGACCAACTTCCGGGATCTGGAGCAGGTACTGAAGACACTGCCGTTCGTACCGCAAAAAGACGGGGTTCCGCAGGTGGATGGCATACTGTTTGATCTCGGCGTATCTTCACCCCAATTCGATGAAGGGGAACGGGGATTCAGCTATAATCACGATGCCCCGCTTGATATGCGGATGGACCAGTCTGCAGAGCTGACCGCAGCCGACATTATCAACACTTGGCCTGAACAGGAAATTGCCCGTGTGCTTTTCCAGTACGGGGAAGAGAAGTTCTCACGGCGGATTGCCCGCAAAATTATCGAGAGGCGTGAAGAGCAGCCGGTTACAAATACCGGTGAGCTGGTAGAGCTGATCAAGGAAGGGATTCCTGCAGCTGCGCGAAGAACAGGAGGCCATCCGGCCAAACGCAGCTTTCAGGCGCTTAGAATTGCTGTGAATGATGAGCTGGGCGCTTTCGAGGAAGGGCTGCACGGAGCTGTGCGCTGTCTGGCGCCTGAAGGAAGAGTCTCGGTTATTACGTTTCATTCACTGGAAGACCGGATCTGCAAGCAGATATTCAGCAGTTATTTGAGCAGATGCACTTGCCCGCCTGACTTTCCGTTTTGCGTGTGCGGCGCTGAAGGCAAGCTGAAGCTGGTGAACCGTAAGCCGCGGGTGCCTTCCGAGGAAGAACTCGAGCACAACCCGCGCGCACGTTCCGCAAAGCTGCGCGTTGCAGAGAAATTATAGAAAACGACGATAAAGGAGAGTCAGAGAGATGGCCTATACCCGCGGCAATTTAGCAGTTCAACCTAAGAGAAAACAAGAGGTAAACCCGCTTTACCGCGAGAAGACAAAAGTTGTCACCAGACGGATGGTACTGCCGACCCAGGAGAAGCTGATCTATATGCTGACACTGGCGGCATTTGTGCTGGTGGCTGTCGCCCTGATTTGGCGTTACGTCCACATTTATGATTTGAACCTGCAGGCTCAGAAGCTGGATAGCAGCATTGCTGAGACACAAAAGCAAATTGCCACTTATCAGATGGAGAAGCAGACGCTGGAGCAGCAGGTAGCCGACAAGGCCAAGAAGCTTGGATATGTCCAGCCGCCTGAAGATTCCGCGATTTATGTGTCTGCGAACGGTAAGGCAGCTGACGAAAACAATAATTAGCGGCGGACAGGCTGCAATAATAGAGTTTGTGAGGTTTCCTTATGGTAAAGAGAATTAAACTTCGCACGCTGTTTATAGGAGGGTGTATTACCCTCTTTTTTCTTGTTTTAGTCGTCCGGGTCTTCTGGATTCAGGTGATGCAGAATGACTTCTGGCATGAGAAGGCAGTTACCCAGTGGGCCCATACCTCAGTTATCAAAGCGAAGCGGGGAAGTATCGAGGACCGTAACGGCAGTGTTCTTGCCAGTGATGTGCCGGCATATACGGTGGTTGTGAACCCTGAGGTTATCGCTGAAAAGGGCATTGGTGAAGAGGTGATTAAGGGGCTCCACGAGCTGCTGGGCAAACCGGAGGCTGAACTGAAGAAACTGGTAGAAGCCAAGGATGATAAAGGCAATTACCTGAAGAACCGTGAAATCCGCAACGAGGGCTGGAAGATTGATAAAGAGCTTGCGGATAAAGTGAGGGAATTCTATAAAGGGCTGGAGGAGAAGCATAATACGCTGGAGACCGGAGTCGGACTGATTACGGAGCAGAAGCGTTATTACCCCAAGGGTACTCTTGCTGCGCATATTTTAGGCTATACGAACCGTGACGGCGAAGCCATCATGGGGCTGGAGAGTTATTTTAACAAGCAGCTTCAGGGGACGAACGGCAAGCTCTACTACCAGAGTGACGGCAAAGGAATCAAGCTGCCGGATTCCCAGGATACTTATCAGCCCGCCGTCAACGGCACCAATATCAAGCTGACCATAGACAGCACGATTCAGCGTTATATTGAGGAAGCGATGCAGAAGGCTTACGAACAGTACAAGCCGAAGAGTATAACGGTTATTGCTGCTGATCCGAATACGATGGAAATTCTGGGTCTGGCTAATATGCCGACCTTTAACCCTAATGAATTCTGGAAGTATGCCTCCGATCCCGGGGTGTTTTTCAACCATGCTATCAAAACGAGATTTGAGCCGGGCTCCACGTTCAAGATTGTCCCGCTTGCTGGAGCGGTGGAGGAGAATTTGTTCGATCCTGATGCAACCTTTATGTCCGGTTCTATCCGTATCAAAGGATACGGCAAGCCGCTGTATGACCAGAATCGAAGCGGTTATGGTCAAATCACCTTCCTGGAAGGCGTGAAGCGCTCAAGTAACGTGGCCTTTGTCAAGCTTGGCTATGAAATGCTCGGTCCGGAGCGGCTGCTGCAGTACGTGGAGGATTTCGGATTTAACGATCTTACCGGCATTGACCTGCCGGGTGAAATCAGCGGTATTGTTAACCCGACACCGAACAATGCTTCGGAGAACGCGACGATCGCATACGGGCACGGTAAAGTGCTTGTTACTCCGATTCAGCAGCTTACCGCCATATCGGCCATCGCCAACGGCGGCAAGCTGATGGTGCCGCATGTGATCAAGGAGACCTCTGATCCCAATACGGGCCAGACTACCGTAACCCAGCCGCAGGTGGTGCGTCAGGTTATTTCCGAGGAAAGCGCCAGGGAAACCGGCAGCTATCTGGAGCAGGTGGTTGCTGACCTCGACCATGGAACCGGGCGCCATGCCTACATTGAAGGCTACCGGGTGGCAGGCAAGACGGGGACGGCAATAAAGCCTGACGGTAAGGGCGGGTATGACCGTGACAAGGTACGCTCTTCCTTCCTTGGATACGCACCTGCTAATAACCCGAAGATTGCAATCTATGTTGTCATTGACGAGCCTGCTGATGCTGTCGGCGGCGGCGCTGCGGCAGGTCCGGTGTTCAAAGAAATCGTATCCGAGGCATTGCCTTATATGGGAGTTCCTAAGGTTACAGCGGCTGTTGGAAGCAATGCTACTGTCACTGGCAAAGCTACACCTGCCGCGCAGCGCTCCGCACCTGACCTGACTGGAAAAACGATGCAGGAAGCCAGAAAATTGCTGATTGAGCAGGGCTTCGATTTCGAAACGGTCGGCAGCGGCAGCAGCGTAGTCAGCCAGTATCCGGAGGCGAAGACTCTGCTAGCTTCGGGGCAGAGAATCTATCTGTTAAGCCAGCAGAGCGATCAGGCATCCATACCTGACCTCAAAGGACAATCGCTGCGCGATGCACTGGAGGTACTCAATCTGCTTAGGGTGGCCATTTCTGTGGAGGGTGAAGGATATGTTACCGAACAGACGGAATCCACTTCAAACGGTAAAAAGCTGGTGCAGCTCAAGCTGAGTCCGCTCAATGCCTACGGCGAGAATATTCCGGTATCAGCAGCAGAAGATGAAGCAGAGGATGCCGCGGGAAGCGGCGGATAGCCGGCCGTTTGGCTGTTTGTTTTCTGAGTCTGCTGATATCTGCCTTTACCGTTGAGCCGGGCTTGTTCTAACCCCTGTTTGTCCCGAATAGTCATGAAGATAAGAGATCATGTCTATTACGAGGGAAAGCGGGGAACGCGAAATGAAGGTTTCAAAGGTTGTAACCCGGCGGAGAATGCTGTGGACACTGCTGGGACTGGCTGTGTTGTTCGGTTCACTGGCTGTACGTCTTGCCTATGTGCAGCTTTATCAAGGCGAAAAGCTTAGTGCCAAGGCGGAAGAGTCTTGGCGCCGTAATATTCCTTATACTGCCAAACGCGGTGAAATACTCGACCGCGAAGGCGTGTCTCTGGCCTACAATGTCAGCTCTCCTACCGTTTATGCCGTCCCCGTGCAGGTGAAGGATAAGCAAAAGACCGCTCAGCAGCTGGCTCCGCTTCTCGGTATGACTGAGGAGAAGCTGGTCACTTTGATGTCCAAACGTGAGTCATCGGTCAAGCTACAGCCCGGCGGCCGCAAAATTACGATGGAGCTTGCCGCGAGCATCCGTGATTTGCAGCTGCCGGGCATCGTTGTGGCTGAGGATAACAAACGTTATTATCCCTACGGTGATCTGGCAGCACATATTCTCGGTTTCACCGGAATTGATAACCAGGGCATTACCGGAATAGAGAGTATATACGATAAGCTGCTTCAGGGAATCGGCGGTAATATCTCCTATCTGTCTGATGCGGGCGGGCGGCTGATGCCGGGCTCCGCTGAGAAATACTCCGAGCCGCAGGAAGGTCTTAGCCTGCAGCTGACCATCGATAAGCAGATTCAGTCCATTATGGAACGTGAGCTGGATCAGGCGATGGTAAAATATCAGGCCCAGGGCGCATGGTCGATTGCCATGAATCCGAAGAATGGGGAGATATTGGCGATGGCCAGCCGGCCGGGCTATGAGCCGGGCTCCTACAAAGAATATGATGCCGAGGTCTATAACCGCAATCTGCCTATCTGGATGACCTATGAGCCGGGTTCCACCTTCAAAATCATTACACTTGCGGCTGCGCTTGAGGAAAAAAAGGTGGATCTGCAGAATGAGCGTTTTTTTGATCCCGGGTTTGTAGAGGTCGGCGGCGCAAAACTGCGCTGCTGGAAAAAAGGCGGCCACGGCAGCCAGACCTTTCTTGAGGTGGTTGAGAACTCCTGTAACCCCGGATTCGTTGCGCTGGGGCAGCGTCTAGGCAAAGAGACACTGTTCCAATATATCCGTGACTTTGGCTTCGGTACAAAGACCGGGATTGATCTGAACGGGGAGGCCAGCGGTATCCTGTTCAAGCTCTCTCAGGTCGGGCCGGTAGAGCTGGCAACGACAGCTTTCGGCCAAGGTGTATCCGTGACCCCGATTCAGCAGATTGCTGCAGTGTCGGCTGCTATTAACGGCGGCAAGCTGTATACCCCTCATGTGGCCAAGGCATGGATTAATCCGGAGACCGGCGAGACGGTATCAGAGGTACAGCCCAAGGAGGTCCGGCAGGTTATTTCGGAGGAGACCTCTAAGAAGGTGCGGGCTGCCCTTGAGAGCGTGGTTGCCAAAGGCACTGGCCGGCCGGCTTTTATTGACGGCTACCGGGTGGGTGGCAAGACAGGGACAGCACAAAAAGTTGTGAACGGCCGCTATTCTCCGACAGAGCATATTGTATCCTTTATCGGCTTTGCTCCTGCAGATGACCCGCAGATTGTAGTGTACACCGCAGTTGACAATCCAAAAGGCCTGCAGTTCGGGGGCGTTGTGGCTGCTCCGATTGTCCAGAACATTCTGGAGGATTCCCTCCATTATCTGAAGGTGCCGGAGCGTAAAGACCAGCTTCCCAAAACCTATAAATACGGGGAAACGCCTATTGTTACGGTTCCGGATCTTACCGGCGCTACAGTTCAGGATATTTATGAGGATCTGAATATGAACTTTACTCTTGCCCGTTCAGGCACCGGCAATACAGTGATTAATCAGGCTCCAAAAGCGGGAGCCAGAGTTGAACAAGGTTCGACAATCAGGATTTATATGGGTACTTCCAGTCAATGATAGAGGTAAGGCCAGTCTTCTTATCCGAATTTGCAGAGTGAGGGATTAGTTATGAAATTGAATGAATTATCTGCTTGTCTTGCGGCTTCAAGCCTGCTGGGTGACGGAGAAACCGAGATTATCAATCTTCAGGCGGATTCCCGAAAGGTTCAGCCTGGCGATTTGTTTATCTGTCTGCCGGGCTTCACGGTGGACGGCCATGATTACGCACCGCAGGCAGCAGCCGGAGGCGCTTCGGCACTTGTTGTGGAACGTAAGCTGGATATCGATTTGCCGCAGCTGATTGTCGATGACTGCCGGTTTGCAATGTCCGTGCTCGGTAATGCCTTCTTCAGCTCGCCGAGCAGCCGGATGAAAATGATCGGCGTTACAGGGACGAACGGCAAAACGACGACCACGTACCTGATCGAACGGATTATGTCTGACCACGGACTCAAAACCGGTCTGATCGGCACAATCCAGCTGCAGTATGATGGTCAGGTCTATCCTGCGTCAGGTACTACACAGGAGTCGCTGGAATTGCAGCGGACCCTGAACGACATGGCTCTTAAAGGCGTGGAATGCTGTGTAATGGAAGTATCCTCACACGCGCTTGAGCAGGGACGGGTAAAGGGAACGGATTACCGCACAGCTATTTTTACAAATCTGACCCAGGATCATCTCGATTACCATCATACGATGGAGGAATACCGTGCGGCTAAAGGGCTGTTCTTCTCTCGTCTGGGCAATGTTATTTCGCCATGGAAAGAAGAACGCAAATATGCTGTACTAAATGCAGATGATGAGGCCAGTGCTTATTTTGCCGCCCAGACCGCAGCGGAAGTGATTACATACGGTATTGACAGCAAAGCTAATGTCCGGGCATCACAAATTTCCATCACAGCAAAAGGAACATTTTTCCATGTGGATACGTTTAAGGGAGAGGCAGATATTTCGCTGCGGATGGTCGGCAAGTTCAATGTGTACAATGCGCTCGCTGCTATAACCGCCGCACTCCTTGAAGATATACCGCTGGATGAGATCAAAGCAAGCCTTGAGTCAGTAGCCGGCGTAGCCGGACGTGTGGAGTCGGTGGATGAAGGCCAGGACTTTGCAGTCGTTGTTGACTATGCCCATACGCCGGACGGACTGGAAAATGTGCTGAGAGCCGTTTGTGAGTTTGCCGGAGGCAAGGTACTGACTGTGTTCGGCTGCGGAGGGGACCGGGATAAGACGAAACGTCCGCTCATGGGTAAAATTGCCGCTAAATACAGCGACCATGTCTTTGTTACTTCGGATAACCCGCGGACAGAGGACCCGCTTTTGATCCTGCAGGATATCGAAGCCGGACTCAGGGAAGACGGCGTTCCGCAGGAGCGTTATGAGACCGTTCCGGACCGCCGGGAAGCTATCAGAAATGCTATTGAAATGGCAAGCCCCGGCGATGTAGTATTGATTGCGGGGAAAGGTCATGAGACCTACCAGCTGATCGGCGGAGTGGTTCATGATTTCGATGACCGCCTTGTCGCCAAAGAAGTTATAAGGGGCCGAAGCTATTGATTATAAGAACATTGCAACAAATTGCTGTCATGTGCGGAGGAGAACCGGGCTCTGCTGCAGATACTGAAATTGTACTTTCCGGAGTCGTTACCGATTCCCGTAAAATAACGGCTGGCTGCCTGTTTGTGCCGCTTGCCGGCGACCAGTTTGACGGACATAACTACAGTGCGGCGGCACTCGCATCGGGAGCTGCTGCCACCCTGTGGCAAAAGGATAAAGGCGCAGCACCGGAAGGTGCCGTTATTCTGGTTGAAGATACGCTGGCTGCGCTGCAGCGGCTGGCGGCTGCTTATTTGAGTGAAACAGCCTCGCAGGTTGTTGGCATTACAGGCAGCAACGGTAAAACGACTACCAAGGATATGGTTGCCGCCCTGCTGGAAGGGCAGTATAAGGTCCACAAAACCCAGGGGAACTTCAATAACCATATCGGGCTGCCGCTAACCGTCCTCTCTATGAATGAGGATACAGAGATTGCCATACTGGAGATGGGCATGAGCTCACGGGGAGAAATTGCCCTGCTTGCTTCGCTGGCATCTCCTGATATTGCTGTCATCACAAATATAGGCGAATCCCACCTGCTTCAGCTCGGCTCGCGCAAGGAAATTGCCAGAGCCAAGCTTGAGATTGCTGAAGGGCTGAAGCCGGGCGGACTCCTCATTTACAACGGGGATGAGCCGCTGCTCGCTGAAGTGATGGCTGAACCGTCCTTCCATGCACCTGCAGGGCTGAAGACGCTGCGTTTTGGCTTCGCCGAGGATAATGACGCGTACCCGACCGGGATGATGACACATACAAACGGAATGACGTTTACAACCGTCTATCTGACTGAGGAGCGGGCTTTTTCCCTGCCGCTTCCGGGCCGCCACAACGTCAGTAATGCATTGGCTGCACTGGCAGTTGCCCGGCATTTCGGCATTACCGAGACGAATATTGAAGAAGGGCTGAAACGGCTCAAGCTGACCGGTATGCGGATCGAAGTGATGATGACTGCCTCAGGGCTGACGCTGCTGAATGATGCCTATAATGCCAGCCCTACTTCCATGAAGGCGGCGATAGATGTGCTCCAGTCCATGAAAACCGGCGGCAAACGGATTGCCGTGCTGGGGGACATGCTGGAACTGGGGCCGCATGAAGCAGAATTTCACCGGGAAATCGGCGAGTACCTCGACCCTGAACTCACGGATATGGTTCTGACCTATGGTCCGCTTTCGGCGTTACTGGCCGAGGAGGCAGTCAAGAGCTTCGGTCCGGAGCGGGTTTTTGCCTTTACTGACAAGGAGGAGCTGTCCGCTGTCCTGAACAGTACATGCAGCTCCAAGGATATTGTGCTGTTCAAAGCCTCCAGAGGCATGCGTCTGGAAGAGGCGCTGTACAGCTTGAATGAACATTTTAAACAGACCTAAACCATTGGAGGGGGTGTACCCATGGATTATCAACTTCTGCTGCTGACAATTGCTGTATCCTTTATCCTTGCGGTCATTGCCGCTCCGCTGATCATTCCGCTGCTGCGCAGGATGAAATTCGGACAGCAAGTAAGGGACGACGGACCGCAATCCCACCTGAAAAAGGCGGGAACGCCTACGATGGGCGGCATTATTATTATGGTGGCGTTCACGTTATCCTTTTTGAAATTTTCTGTAGTGAACTCGGATTTTTATGTCCTTCTGGTGGCTACGCTCGGCTACGGGCTGATCGGGTTCCTGGATGACTATATCAAAATTGCCTTTAAACGCTCATTGGGACTTACGGCGCGCCAGAAGCTGGCCGGACAGCTTCTGATTGGCATCGTGCTGAGCATTCTGCTGATCAATGCCGGCCACAATACCGGAATCAGCATTCCGGGCACAGATATCAGCTTTGACTGGGGCGCCTGGTTCTACTATCCGTTTATCGTCATCATGATGATGGCAGTAACGAATGCGGTGAACTTCACAGACGGTGTAGACGGACTGCTCTCCGGCGTCAGTGCTATTGCACTTGCCGCTTTTGCAGTTGTAGCCATGCAGGCAACCTCGATTGCCGCCGGAGTCTGCGCTGCTGCGATGATCGGGGCTGTACTCGGCTTTCTGGTATTCAATGCCCACCCTGCCAAAGTATTCATGGGCGACTTCGGTTCCTTCGGGATCGGCGGTGCCATCGGGGCGATTGCCATTGTTACCAAAAGCGAGCTGCTCTTTGTAGTCATCGGCGGTGTATTCGTCATTGAAATGCTGTCCGTTGTATTGCAGGTGGCTTCCTTTAAAACACGCGGCAAACGTATCTTCCGCATGAGCCCGATTCATCATCACTTTGAGCTGGGCGGCTGGTCGGAGTGGCGCGTTGTCACAACTTTCTGGGCGGTGAGCCTGCTGCTTGCGGCGGCAGGACTAATATTGAGCAAGGGGTTGTAAGGAATGAAGCATCCAGATGAATACCAAGGCAGGCAGGTGGTCGTCCTGGGGCTCGCGAAAAGCGGCGTCCAGGTGGCCAAGGTGCTGCATGAACGCGGCGCGGTTGTTACGGTCAACGATAAAAAGGAAAGAGATCAAAGTCCCGAAGCTTCCGAACTGGAATCTTTGGGAATTTCTGTTATATGCGGCGGGCATCCGGACGATCTGATCCATGAAGGTGTAAGCCTGGTGGTGAAGAATCCGGGAATCCCGTATTCTGTGCCTCCTGTACAAAAAGCACTTGAGCTCGGCATTGAAATTGTAACCGAGGTGGAGGTGGCTTACCGTATCTGCGCAGCCCCTATGATTGGCATTACCGGCTCCAACGGCAAGACTACAACCACTACCTGGGTGGGGAAAATGCTGGACGCCGCCGGGATGAATCCGATAGTAGCCGGCAATATCGGTACGCCGTTATGCCAGGCAGCCCAGGAAGCGGGCGGGGATAACTGGATGGTTGTTGAGCTGAGCAGCTTCCAGCTCAAGGGAACAGAGACCTTCCGCCCGAAGGTTGGCGCCCTGCTGAATGTAGCGGAGACTCATCTCGACTATCACGGGGGCATGGAGGACTATGTGGCCTCTAAGGCCAGACTGTTCGCTAACCAGGAGCCTGAAGATACAGCGGTACTGAACTGGGATGATCCGGTCTGCCGTGAGCTTGTACCTTACATCAAAGCAGGTATATTACCATTCTCTATGACAGAGGAGCTGGTTCAGGGCATCTTTGTCCGGCCCTCCTACGTACCGGACACTGAAGATGATCTGGAGCGGGTAATTGTCTACCGCGATTACAGCGAGAGCGAAACTGAGATTGCAAAGGTCAGCTCTATCGGTCTGCCGGGCCGCTTCAATGTGGAGAATGCACTGGCAGCCTGCGGAATTGCCATCGCTGCCGGTGCTGATCCTGCTGTGCTGGCTGAGGTGCTGGCTTCGTTCCGCGGCGTCGAGCACAGGCTGGAGTATGTGGCAGAAAAGGCGGGTACTGCCTACTATAACAACTCTAAAGCTACCAATTCCAAAGCGACTACGATGGCGCTGGGCTCCTTTAAGCAGCCGCTGGTGCTGATTGCCGGGGGCCTTGACCGCGGCTCGGACTATATGGAGCTGCTGCCTGTCCTGGACGGGCTTAAAGGTATTGTAGTTATGGGCGAGACCCGGGACAAGCTGGCCAAAGTTGCCGCTATGGCAGGAGTAAAGCACATCATCTCCGTCGATAATGGGGATAGCGCCGCCGCCGTGCTGCAGAAGGCTGTGCGGGAGGCTTCTGCACTTGCAGAAGCTGGAGACGTTGTGCTCCTGTCTCCTGCATGCGCCAGCTGGGATATGTTTACATCCTATGAAGAGCGCGGGCGTATTTTTAAAGAGGCGGTGCATAACCTTTAAGTAGGGGGGTGGATAAGCCCCTACTACGGATGCAAGAGGTGTGCTCCTGATGAACAAACCGCGTCATGCGCCTGACATCTGGCTGCTGATTCCCATACTTGCCCTGCTGGTCATCGGCATGGTGATGGTTTACAGCGCCGGTTCTGTGCTGGGCTTCCGCAATTATGGCGATTCGTTTTATTTTGTCAAAAGACAGCTGCTGTTCGCCGGGCTCGGCCTTGGCGCTATGTTCGTAACAGCCAACACGGATTATCTGGTGCTGAAAAGGTTCGCACGGCCTGCACTGATTCTATGCTTCATTCTGCTTGTCCTGGTATTAATTCCGGGTATCGGGGTAGTCCGCGGCGGTGCACGGAGCTGGCTGGGGATCAGCAGCTTCGGCATCCAGCCCTCAGAGTTCATGAAGATGGGGATGATTCTGTTCCTGGCCAACTGGCTGGGCAAGGATGAATACGATATCTCTACCTTCACACGCGGGCTGCTGCCGCCGCTCGCCCTGATTGGCTCAGCGTTTGCGCTGATTATGCTCCAGCCGGACCTCGGCACTGGCACTGTCATGTTCGGAGCGGCGCTGATGATGGTTTTTACAGCCGGAGCCCGGATGAAGCATCTGCTCTCGCTGGGGGCGCTTGGCGTGCTGGGTTTTGCCGGTCTTATAGCCGCCGCGCCTTACCGGCTGAAGCGGATAACCGCTTTTCTGGATCCCTGGTCCGATCCGCTTGGCGCCGGCTACCAGATTATCCAGTCGCTTTATGCGATTGGTCCCGGCGGTCTCGGCGGCCTTGGCCTCGGAATGAGCCGGCAGAAATACAGCTATGTGCCGGAGCCGCAGACTGATTTTATTTTTTCCATACTCGCTGAGGAGCTTGGTTTCATCGGGGGGATTGCAGTGCTGGTCCTGTTCCTGATTCTGATCTGGCGGGGAATGAAGGTGGCGATGAGCCTGCCTGACCGGTTCGGCAGTTATCTGGCGGTAGGAATCGTTAGTATGGTGGCTGTACAGGTCATTATCAATATCGGCGTGGTTATCGGCCTGATGCCTGTGACAGGCATTACACTCCCGCTGATCAGCTACGGGGGCTCTTCATTAACCCTGATGCTTACAGCACTCGGCATTTTATTGAATTTATCCCGTTATGCGAGGTGAGAGACATGCGTATCGTATTAAGCGGCGGAGGCACCGGCGGGCATATTTATCCCGCCGTTGCTGTCGCCAGGCAGCTGGAAGCGGAAGAGAGCGGATCAGCCTTTCTCTATATCGGCGGCAAACGCGGTCTGGAGAGCAGACTGGTTCCCCAGGAGAAGCTTCCCTTCAAAGCTATTGATATTACCGGATTCCGCCGGAAGATTTCCATGGACAATGTAAAGACCGTTATGCGTTTTCTCAGAGGGGTCAAGGCTTCAAAGGAAATGCTGAGAGAGTTCAAGCCTGATGTTGTTATCGGCACAGGAGGGTATGTATGCGGACCTGTGGTATATGCCGCCTCCCGTCTGGGCATCCCCACACTGATTCATGAGCAGAATGCCATTCCCGGCCTGACCAACAAGTTTCTCAGCCGTTACGCCGATACGGTAGCCGTCAGCTTCGAGGGCACAGAGTCTGCTTTTCCGGGCGGCAAAAATGTGATCTACACCGGTAATCCCCGGGCTACTACGGTCACAGCTGCAAGCCCGCAGCGCGGCTATGCCTCGCTGGGTATTCCGGAAGGCAGTACGGTGGTGCTTGTAGTCGGAGGAAGCGGCGGAGCGAAGGCAATCAACCAGGCGATGATTGAAATGGTACCGTTTGTGGGTAAGGGTAATGGAGCTCATTATGTTTATGTTACAGGCGAATCCTACTTTGAAGAGACCCGCAAGGCGCTGCGTCAAAAGCTCGGGGGAGAGCCAGGCTGGCTCCATGTGCTCCCTTATGTGCACAATATGCCTGAGGTGCTGGCCTGTACCTCACTGATTGTGAACCGGGCAGGCGCATCTTTTCTGGCCGAGATTACGGCTCTGGGTATCCCCTCCGTCCTCATTCCGTCCCCTAATGTGACGAACAATCATCAGGAAGCGAATGCAAGGCAGCTGGAACGTGAAGGTGCGGCAGTTGTACTGCTGGAAAAGGATTTGACCGGTAAGGCTCTGCATGAGTCAGTGCAGCGGATAATCGGGGCAGAATCACTGCGGAGCAGCATGGCGGAATCGTCCAGACGTCTGGGCAAACGGGATTCCGCTGCGCTGGTCGTCAGCGAGCTGCGGCGGCTTGCCGCCACACGGAAACAATAAGACGTTAGTCCCGTTCTCAGTGACTTTGAACGCTTTGTCCCTATACGTGGTCTCATGTTATCCTCCTGCTGTCACACACCCGGGGTTATGAACATAGGATAATCCTATAATCGTGACAATCACCCATGGTTCTTCCTGTCAGGTGAACTGCTGTAACAGGCGTTTTTCCAGGGCGGTTCAAGACCGCTTTACAGGAAGTTTCCGGTGGCGGGTGAGCGGTAATCTCGGAGGTGATACATTGGACAAATTGGTGATTGAGGGTGGAAGTCCCCTGTCAGGCACCATACGTATCCATGGAGCAAAAAATGCGGCACTGCCGATCCTGGCGGCAAGCCTGCTGGCCGAAGGAGTTCACTCACTGCATAATGTGCCGAAGCTGCTGGACATCGAGACAATGCTGAATATTTTGGGGCGGCTGGGCTGCAGGGCTGTGCATGAAGGGGAAACTGTGACAATGGATACGTCAACCTTAAGCACTTCCCATGTTCCGGAGGATTTGATGCGCCAGATGCGGTCTTCCATTTTTTTGATGGGGCCGTTACTATCCAGGTTTGGCGAAGTGACGATCTATCAGCCGGGAGGCTGTGCGATCGGAGAACGCAAGATTGACCTTCACCTTCAGGGCCTGAAGCTCCTCGGGGCAGAGATTGAGGAGAGCAACGGCAGGATATCCTGCCGGGCTGCGAGACTGACAGGGAGCGACATTCATCTGGATTATCCCAGCGTCGGAGCCACAGAGAATATTATGATGGCTGCGGCAACGGCTGAGGGTACAACTACCATATCAGGGGCAGCCAGGGAGCCGGAAATTCAGGATCTGCAGAATTTCCTGAATGAGATGGGGGCCCAGATTATCGGCGCAGGTACTGATACAATTACAATCCGCGGAGTCACAAAGCTCCATCCGTGTACGTATGAGGTCATTCCGGACCGGATTGTCGCCGGGACGGTTATGATTGCAGCTGCCGCTACACGCGGAAGTGTTACGCTGACCCATACCAATGCGGGACATTTAACCTCGCTCATCCACGTGCTGAGGCGGGCAGGTGTTCAAATCACGGTCTGCAATGATATAATTAATGTCAGCTGCATGGGGCGTCCGCGTGCGGTAGAGCGGATTGTGACCTCACCCTACCCCTCTTTTCCAACGGATCTGCAATCTCAGGTAATGGTGCTGCTGTCGCTTGCCGACGGTTTCAGCGTTATTAAAGAGACGGTATTCGAGGGACGCTTTAAGCATGTGGAGGAGATGGCCCGGATGGGGGCTGATATTTCCACAGACCTGAACCGCGCGTTTATCCGCGGTGTGCAGCGGCTGTACGGGGCAACGGTGGAAGCAACGGACCTGAGGGCGGGAGCTGCTCTGGTTATTGCCGGACTCGCAGCCCATGGGACTACAGTAGTAGAGCAGGCGCATCACATTGACCGCGGTTACGACGGTATCGAGCTGCTGTTCCAGAAGCTGGGTGCCCGCATCAGCCGTAAAGTGCCTGTACCGGGTCCTTTTGATTTGGCCAATTAAAGCTCCCTGTCTCCTTCGGCTTTCAGCCATGGAAGGAGACAGGGCCTTATTACGGAGATATGAGAATGCCTAAAACCCGATTGCCTCGACTGAAAGAGGACAAGCCTGTAAAAAAAATGAGCCGTAAAATCACTATTATCCTGCTGCTGCTGTTTGTTGCGCTGCTGGCGGTTATCTTTTTCCGCTCGTCTGTGAGCCGTATTACGGAAATTAATTTTCAGGGCAACAAATACGCGACCCGTGAGGAGCTGCTGGAAGGCAGCGGCCTTGTGATCGGCGGACAGTTTTTTGCCGCCTCTGCTGAGTCCGTAGAAGCTGCACTGAAGCAGCTTAGAACGGTGCAGGAGGCGACAGTGACTAAGAAATTCCCCGGGATTGTGAATATTACAATCGAAGAGTTTCCGGCTGTAGCCTATGAGCTGGATCAGCAGGGGGTCCTTGAAGCTATTCTGTCCAGCGGCACTGCTGTAAAGGTGAATGAGACCGGAATTGCCGTGGAGAAGCCGATACTGACCGGCTGGAAGGAAGATGATCCTTACAAAGCCAAGCTGTGCCAGGCTTTAGCTGTTATCTCCAATGAATTGACCAGCGATATTTCCGAGATTGTTCCTTCACCGACCTTATCCTTTCCGGACCGGATTAAGCTGTATACACGTTCACGTTTTGAGGTTATCACAGCCATCTCGCTTCTGAAGGACAAGGTTGAGTACCTGAACCAGGTGATAGAGACGGAAGAGCCCGGCCTTATAAAGATGCTTGAGGCTGATACGTATGTGCCTTTTGCGGCGGAAAATGAGGATAATGAGGACATACAAGAGTAAATAGTCCCTACTAATAATGCGGAAAAAATGCTACAATCGATTTTACGGGCAATAAGGTGAATCCCTCTTTTTTCTGCGGATTTTTTGAAAAAGAAGACCGGGCTATGGCCGTATTTTTCTTTTTATCCTTATATTTCTTTTTTACCCGGAACTCCATATTATCCCATTCAAAAAAATTGTAGAAAAAAGAGGGAAAGGAATCGTGATGTTGAATATGTACAAAGAAGCTTCCTGGCAACGGGAATCGTGTGATTCTTCAGCATCATCTTTTATTATGATCATAACAGGAGGTGCCATAGGGCTTGAGCAACAATGACATCATTGTTAGTTTGGACATCGGTACATCCAAAGTGCGGGCAATTATCGGGGAAGTTACTAATGGAACCTTTAATATTATTGGCGTTGGATCTGCTGATTCAGAAGGGATTCGCAAGGGTGCGATTGTAGATATCGATCAGACTGTGCAATCGATCAGAAGCGCTGTGGAGTATGCGGAGCAGATGGTCGGTATTCAAATATCTGAGGTCTATGTCGGGATTTCCGGCAATCATATCGGTCTGCAATCCAGCCATGGCGTCGTTGCCGTCCAGAATGAGGACCGGGAGATCGGCGAAGAGGACATCGACCGGGTGATCAAAGCGGCAGAAGTCATTGCTATGCCGCCTGAACGGGAAGTCATCGACGTTGTTGCCAAGCAATATATCGTTGACGGCCTGGAAGGAATCCAGGATCCCCGCGGCATGATCGGAGTGCGTCTGGAGGTTGAGGCGACGATTATAACCGGGGCGAAGACGCCAATACATAATCTGCTTCGTTGTGTAGAGAAATCAGGGCTGAAGGTAAAAGATCTTGTGCTGATGTCTCTTGGAGCCGGCGGATTGGCGCTGTCCAAAGACGAGAAGTCGATGGGGGCTGTGCTGGTTGATATCGGTGCAGGCTCAACGACGATAGCCGTTTATGAAGAGGGTTCCCTTAGTGCTACTTCCACGATCCCGATCGGCGGAGAGTTTGTAACCAATGATATTGCATACGGGCTCCGTACGCTTACGGACCAGGCGGAGAAGGTAAAGCTGAAGTACGGCTGTGCCTGGATCGATGATGCCGCCTCGGATGTCGTATTTAAAGTGCTGCGTATCGGCAGCAATGTGGAAAAGGAATTTAACCAGGAGGATCTGGCAGCCATCATCGAGCCGAGAATCCAGGAAATCTTTCACCTGATCCGTCAGGAAGTAAAGCGTCTCGGTTACAATGACCTTCCCGGAGGTTATATACTTACGGGTGGTACTGTATCCATGCCGGGGGTTCTAAAGGCGGCACAAACTGAATTGTCAGCTTCTGTGCGCATCGCTGTACCTGACTATATCGGAGTCCGCGATCCGGGCTTCACCGGCGGTGTAGGTATTCTGCATAACGTCGTCCGCCGTTTCCGTGTACGCGGCAATAACGGTGTAAGCGCAAATAAGAAGACGGTCAACCGAAGTAAGCAAAGCGCTGCTCCCAGCCAGGAGATTGACAAGAAGCCGGGTCTGATGGAGCGTATAAAAAATATGTTTAGCGAGTTCATATAAGCGTAAGTCCAGATATACTTGGACTGGCCATCCAAGCACTATTCAAGGGGGAGATGGAATCAATATGTTGGAATTTGATTTTGAAATGGAGAGCTTGGCGCAAATTAAGGTCATCGGCGTAGGCGGCGGCGGAAGCAATGCTGTCAACCGTATGATTGAAAACGGCGTTCAGGGTGTTGAGTTCATCACAGTTAATACAGATGCCCAAGCGCTGCATATGGCCAAATCGGAGCATAAACTGCAAATCGGGGACAAGCTTACCCGGGGGCTGGGCGCAGGTGCCAACCCTGAAGTAGGGAAGAAAGCAGCCGAAGAGTCCCGCGATCTGATATCTAATACGCTTAAAGGTGCAGACATGGTTTTCGTAACTGCTGGAATGGGCGGCGGTACAGGTACAGGCGCAGCTCCAGTCATTGCTGAAATCGCCAGAGAATGCGGAGCATTGACCGTAGGCGTCGTGACCCGCCCGTTCACTTTTGAAGGCAGAAAGCGTGCTAATCAGGCAGAACTCGGAATCGAAGCACTTAAGGAAAAGGTTGATACACTGATCGTTATTCCGAATGATCGGCTCCTGGAAATTGTAGACAAGAAAACTCCGATGCTGGAGGCATTCCGTGAAGCGGATAATGTGCTCCGCCAGGCTGTACAAGGGATATCTGATCTTATTCAGGTTCCCGGCCTGATTAACCTTGACTTTGCTGATGTGAAGACGATTATGACTGAGCGCGGCTCAGCGCTTATGGGGATCGGTATTGCCACCGGCGAGAACCGTGCTTCTGAAGCAGCCCGCAAAGCGATTATGAGTCCGCTGCTTGAGACCTCAATCGAAGGTGCGCGCGGGGTAATTATGAATATTACAGGCGGCTCCAACCTTTCATTGTATGAGGTGAATGAAGCGGCTGAGATCGTTACAGCTGCGTCCGATCCAGAAGTTAATATGATTTTTGGTGCCATCATTGAGGAAAGTATGAAGGACGAAATCAAGGTTACGGTTATCGCTACCGGGTTCGAACACAAGCCTTCCCCGGTTGCACAGACCCGCCGTCCGGCTGCCAGCAGTGAACCTGCTCCTGCTGCTGACAAGAACAACAGCAATAATCTGCGACCGTTCGGTAATCAGACAACCTCTGATCAGCTTGATATTCCGACCTTCCTGCGCAACCGCACACGCGGCAACAATGATTAATACACGTAAATAGTTTTCTACGGAAGCACCGTATCTCTCAGTCGCAGACTGGGAAGATGCGGTGTTTTTTTGCTTTTCAGCTGATATAATACAGATAACGGGAGTGGTGAATAGTATGGAATTGCTTGACCCCCGGGTGGATTTTGTTTTCAAGAGAATTTTTGCTAGTGAGGCTAATAAGGATGTTCTGCTGGCTTTTTTGAACCGGATTCTGCTGGATGCCGGGACTGCCCCGCTGGATGAAGTAGTGCTGCTCAACCCCTATACGGATAAAGAGGATCCGGGAGACAAGCAGTCTATTTTTGATATCTGGGCAAAGACGGTTGACGGCAGGCTGATTAATATTGAAATGCAGCTGTTTAACCAATATGATATGGAAAAGCGGACTCTCTACTACTGGAGTAAGCGTTATTCGAGTCAGATGCAGACCGGCGGACGGTATATAGAGCTTAAAAAATGTATAACGATCAATATATTAAATTATAATGTGCTGCCGAATGAACACACCCATAGTGTGTTTCATCTTCGGGAGGACAGCAGCGGCGCGCCGCTTACCGATGATATAGAAATTCATTTTCTCGAATTGCCAAAGCTGAAAAAGCCGGCTATACCCGGTGAAGAAGGTCTGGTAAATTGGCTGCTGTTCCTTAAAGGAAAAGACAATGAGAACTGGGAGGTACTGAAGATGAATGAACCTGCACTGCAAAAAGCGATGGAAACGCTGGAATATCTGAGCCAGAATCCTGAAGCCCGGCGCAGATATGAAGACCGCCAGAAGTTTCTGCACGATGAAGCCTCGCAAAGAGACGGCGCGCAGAGAGAAGGATTCGCAAAGGGCCTGGAAGAAGGCCTCCAAGAAGGCATCAGAGAAGGTATGAGAGAAGGTATGAGAGAAGGTATGAGAGAAGGCATGAGAGAAGCCAAGCAGGAGATTGCTAAGAATTTACTCCGGATGGGGATGAGTCACCAGGCAATTCAAGCTGCTACCGGACTTACGGAAGAAGATATAAAAATGTTGAATTAAAATAATACACATGCGAACCAGCCCTTCCGGGTTGGTTTTTCTTTTATATGAATACAGGGCCATGCACGGCTATATCTCGACAAAAAAACCTGCTGAACGCCCCCCATGTTTAGACAGACTTTGAAAGCGGGAGTTTCTATACTAATCTTATCGTCTTAAAAAGAGAGCCTGCTCCGGTCTTCCGGCGGGATAGCGGCTCTTAGGCAGGTGAAAATACTGGTAGTTTACATCGACTTGATTTTCGCCGCCAATCTGCTGATCGACGGAGTGCTCATATGGCTGACAGGCTGGCTGGTCAAAGAAAAGATCGCCTGGTGGAGGCTGTTTCTCTCCGCGCTGGTTGGCGCGTTGTATGTGGTGATGATGTTCGTTCCGGAGCTTTCATTTCTTTATACCTTCATGATTAAATTCGGATTGTCAGTGCTGCTGCTGCTGATCGCCTTCGGGTACAGGAGCCTGCAGGGCTATCTGCGTGCTCTGGGAGCCTTTTATGTCATTAATTTTGCAGCGGCCGGCGGTATATTGGGCATCCACTACTTGCTGCAGAGCACCGGGGACATCTGGAACGGTATCCTGTTTACCAGTACAGGGGGCCAAGCCCACCGGCTGAAAATCGGATTCTGGTTTGTGCTTGCAGTGCTTCCTGTCGTTCTGCTGCTCTTTAAGCTAATCCATTCTTCACGGGTTCGCAGAGAACAGCTGGAATCCTATATCGGTGAGGTGACGGTGGAGATTGAAGGCGTAAGCGTTGTCTGTCCGGGGCTGCTGGATACAGGGAACCGGCTGAATGATCCGCTTACACGGATTCCGGTTATGGTGATGGAGGCTTCGCTCTGGGAAGGGCACCTGCCGGATACGTGGAAAGGTAAGCTGACACAGATGAGCGCAGACCAGCTTCTGCTGGAGACGGACGGGCAGTCTTTTGCCTGGCAGGACAGGTTGCGGCTTGTCCCTTACCGGGGCGTTAACCGCGGGGCAGCCTTTATGCTTGCACTGAAGCCGGATCTGGTGAAGATAAAGCTTGGTGAGGAGAGCTTCTGTAGTAAAAGAGTGCTCATCGGGCTGGATGGCGGAACACTGTCGGGAGACGGTGCGTACCGGGCGGTCATACACCCTGACCTGGCCCAAAGAGAGCACGCGGCTGAAGCTGCAGTGACTTGTTGAAATCGCCCCAAGAGGATGGTCAAGGGCATCCGGGGGAATTGTGCACTTCTTGGAGGAGGAAACGATAATGGTCAAATGGAAGCTTACGCTGCAGCTGCAGTACTATCGGATGCTTTTTCTGCTGGGGCTGAAAAGCCAGGAAATCTATTATATCGGGGGAAGCGAGGCGCTGCCTCCGCCTTTAACAAGGGAAGAAGAGGAATATCTGCTTCAGCGGCTCTCTACAGGAGATGCGGCAGTAAGAGCTATGCTGATTGAACGCAATCTGCGGCTGGTTGTATACATCGCCCGTAAATTCGAGAACACAGGCATCAATATTGAGGATCTTGTCTCTATCGGCGCCATAGGGCTGATTAAGGCGGTAAATACATTTGATCCCGATAAGAAAATCAAGCTGGCTACCTACGCCTCGCGCTGTATTGAAAATGAAATCCTGATGTATCTGCGGCGCAACAGCAAGACGCGCAGCGAGGTTTCCTTTGATGAACCGCTGAACATTGACTGGGACGGCAACGAACTGCTGCTCTCCGATGTGCTGGGGACTGAAAATGACACCATTTACCGTAATATTGAGGAGCAGGTGGACCGCAAGCTGCTGCAGAAGGCGCTGGAGAAGCTCAGTGAGCGGGAGCGGCTGATCATGGAGCTGAGATTCGGGCTGCGGGGCGGAGAAGAGAAAACCCAGAAGGATGTTGCTGATCTGCTGGGAATCTCGCAATCTTACATCTCACGTCTGGAAAAGAGAATTATCAAGCGGCTGCGCAAGGAATTCAACAAGATGGTGTGACTTAAAAAGCAAGGAATAAAATGCCGGACCGGGGAGATAATGTACAGTAATGTTTCTCCTTGGGAGGTAAATCATCATGACCCGAAACAAAGTCGAGATTTGCGGTGTGGATACTTCCAAGCTGCCCGTTCTGACGAACGTGGAAATGCGGGAGCTGTTCACTTCGCTGCAGCAGCAGGGCGAGCGTTCCGCCAGAGAGAAATTGGTTAACGGTAACCTCAGACTCGTTCTTAGCGTTATTCAAAGGTTCAATAATCGGGGAGAGTTCGTAGACGATCTGTTCCAGGTTGGCTGCATCGGTCTGATGAAAGCCATCGATAATTTTGATTTATCGCAAAACGTGAAGTTCTCCACCTACGCGGTACCGATGATTATCGGCGAGATCCGGAGGTACCTGAGAGACAACAATCCGATCAGAGTGTCGCGTTCGCTGCGGGACATCGCCTACAAGGCGCTTCAGGTCCGTGACAGCCTGACTAACCAGAATTCGCGGGAGCCGACGATCTTCGAAATCTCCCAGGCGCTTGGTGTTCCGAAAGAGGATGTAGTGTTCGCCCTGGATGCAATCCAGGACCCGGTCTCTTTATTCGAACCGATCTATCATGACGGAGGGGACCCGATTTATGTAATGGACCAGATCAGCGATGACAAAAACAAAGATGTCTCGTGGATTGAAGAAATTGCCCTGCGTGAAGCGATGCGGAAGCTGGGACAGCGTGAGAAGCGGATTCTGTCGATGCGATTCTTCGAAGGTAAAACCCAGATGGAGGTAGCAGATGAAATCGGCATTTCCCAGGCCCAGGTGTCACGGCTTGAAAAATCGGCCATCCAGCAGATGCAGAAGCATGTGAAGTCCTAAAGCTGACAATGAGAAGAAGGGTATCCGCAAACTGGCTTGCTTCGGCGGCCGGAGGGATACCCTTTTATAATGCACGCTCCCGGTTCTGTAATTATTTCTGCATGTTGCCAAGCCTGAGGGACATATACTCAGCTATAGGCCGGATTGTACAGGGGTGACAAGATGAACGAAGAGTCTTTTAATGCAGGAAAAAAAATGAAAATCTCGGATTTCCAGACCAAGGATGTTATTAATATCGTAGATGGAAAGCGGCTGGGGCAGATTAGCGATCTCGAGCTGGACCTGCGCCGCGGAGTAATTGATGCAATCATCATTCCCGGCTTTACCCGCTTTATGGGACTGTTCGGCGGCGGCACGGATCTTATTATCCCATGGCGTAATATCGTCAAGATCGGTGCGGATGTTGTACTTGTCAAAATAGAAGAGGCCAGGCTGCCTCAGGGTCAGGAAGAGCGTGAAACGATGTATCTGGAGCGGGGGGACCGCAGTGAACGACGCACTTATTAATTCGGTGCGTCTTTTTTTACCGTTTGTGGTAAAGAGCTTGGGAAGGCTGTATCTGTACAAAGCTTGAGCAAGCCTCGTAGACCTGGCCTCGTGTTGTAGGGTACACTTAAGCGGAGGTGAGAGGATGGAACCGTTTATTCAAGTTAAGGAGCTGCCTGTGCGGCTGCAGCTGAGTCCGTGGCTGAAGCATTCCGGAATAACTGCCGGATTTACGGGCAGACAGGGCGGAACAGGCAAGCCGCCATATGACAGCTTCAACTGTGCTTTTCATGTCGGCGATGATCCGGAGGCTGTGCTTGCTAACCGCAGCAGGCTTGCAGACAGTCTGGGCTTTAGTCTGGAGGACTGGACCTGCGGGGAGCAGACTCACGGAACACATATAGCAGTTGTAACTTCAGCAGAGCGCGGGCGAGGCAGCAGGGACAGGGCATCGGCCTTTCAGTCTACGGACGGGCTGCTGACTAACGTGCCGGGAGTGCTGCTTACTTCCTTTTATGCGGATTGTGTACCGCTGTATTTCTATGATCCGGTGAACCGTGCGGCAGGACTGGCCCATGCCGGATGGAAAGGTACTGTTGCAGAAATTGCCGGAGCAATGGTCAGTAGAATGGCGGAAGCCTACGGAAGCCGTCCGGGTGATATTACAGCAGCCATAGGCCCGTCAATCGGAGAATGCTGCTATGAGGTTGATGAGTATGTGATGAAGCATGTCCGTGTGCTGGAGCAGACGCTGACCGGGCAGGCCTCCTTGGAGGCTGCACCGCCGTTATACAACGTTTCGCAGAGTGATAAGGATAAAAGTATGCTGAACTTGAAAGAAATGAACCGACGCATTATGATTAAAGCAGGAATTTTGCCGACTCATATCGAATGTACAACATGGTGTACAAGCTGTAATCCGGATCTGTTCTTTTCTTACCGCAAGGAACAGGGAGTAACAGGAAGAATGACGAGCTGGATCGGAATAAAGGAGAGCTGAAGTTGGGTTTGACACTGCAGGAAAGAAAAGCCGCTGTAGAGGAACGTGTAGCACGCGCCTGTGCGGCAAGCGGCCGGGATGTAAACGACGTCAAGGTTATCGCAGTGACGAAATATGTATCGCTGAACACAGTGGCTGAGGTATTTGAGGCAGGCCTCGAGGAGATCGCTGAAAGCCGCTGGCAGGATGCCGAGCATAAGTGGAATGCACTTGGAGACAAAGGAACCTGGCATTTTATCGGTCATCTGCAGACCAATAAGGTAAAGGACGTTATCGGGAAATTTGAATATATACACTCATTAGACCGGTTATCGCTGGCGCGTGAATTGCAGAAAAAGGCGGGTGCTGCCGGAATAGAAGTGAAGGTATTTCTTCAGGTGAATATTTCCGGTGAAGATACAAAGTTTGGTCTGCCCCCTGAAGCTGTGCCTGAGTTTCTGCGGGAAATTGCTCCGCTCGACCGGGTAAAGGTCATCGGTCTGATGACTATGGCGCCTCATGAAGAAGATCCGGAGCTTACCCGTCCTGTGTTCCGCGGACTCCGGGAGCTGCGTGATGAACTGAATCTGCTGGCCTTGACACCTGAGCCTATACAAGAGCTGTCGATGGGAATGTCGAATGATTTTGAAGTGGCGATAGAGGAAGGAGCCACCCGGGTTCGCCTGGGGACGGTATTAGTAGGTCACGAGGAGGGAGCTTGATGCGCGTGATGAACCGGTTTATGAATTTTTTGGGTTTGCAGGAAGAAGAGGAAGTTGTTGAACGGGAACAAATTACCCGTGATGATGAGGAGTATGAGCCGGCCCCTGTAGAAACCCGCAAAAATCAGCGGGCAAACGTCGTCAGTATCCATTCGCAAAAAAATGTGAAGGTTGTGCTGTACGAGCCGCGCTCCTATGAGGAAGCTCAGGAAATTGCCGATCACCTGCGTTCCCACCGCACCGTTGTTATTAACCTGCAGCGTGTGCGCAATGACCAGGCAATGCGGATTATCGATTTTCTCAGCGGAACTGTTTATGCCCTGGGTGGAGGAATCTCCAAGATTGGGGGCAATATATTTATGTGCACACCGGATACCGTTGAGATTCAAGGCTCGATTACGGAAATCCTGGGAGACGACCAAGATTACAACAGAATGAGGTGAACAGGTTTTGAACGAAATATCTTCCATTATTAACATCCTATTTCAGATTTACTATTACATGATCATTATATACATTCTCATGTCCTGGTTACCTAACCTGCGTGAAAATTTCATCGGTGAGCTGCTGGGCAAGCTAGTTGAACCTTATCTGAGCCCGTTCCGGCGGATTATTCCCCCGCTGTTTGGAACACTCGATATTTCCCCGATCGTTGCATTGTTTGTCCTTCGCTTTGCAGTAGTGGGGCTTCATTCTATCGTGGCGATGATTTTCGGCTAAAACGATGAGAAATGAAATTTACGGGCACTTCCATCCGGAGGAGCGGCAATTTGTGGATAAGGCCTGGGAATGGGTCAGCCATGCCGGGGACTATCATGAAGTGAAGCTGACCGAATTCCTCGATCCCAGACAAGGGCATATTCTGCAGACGCTGGTGAACCGCCATCCTGACGTAACGATACGCTGGGAGGGCGGCTCAGAAAGCGCTGAACGGAAGCGGGCGCTCGTTGCACCCGATTACCGTGACCTTTCGGAAGAAGATATGGAGCTTAAGGTTCTGGGTATCTCCTCCGGGGAGCAGAAATTTCTCACCCTTGAGCATGGCGACTATATGGGAGCTATTCTTGGACTTGGTGTTAAAAGAGGGAAGATCGGCGATATTCATGTGCTGGAGGACGGCTGCCATGTTGTCGTGGCATCAGATATTGCCGATTATCTGTCTATGAATCTGACCGGTGTGCACCGGGTTAATGTCAGTACTGAGGTTCTCCCTCTATCTGAGCTGCGAAGCAGCGGAGTCAAGCTTGAAACAATGGACATTACAGTAGCCTCCTTACGGCTCGATGGAATTGCAGCGGATGTGACCCGGCTTAGCCGGAGCAAAATACTGGTTCCGATTAAAGCAGGGCGCGTCCGGGTCAACTGGAAAGTGGAAGAGGATCCTTCCTGTGCGCTTAAGGATGGAGACATGGTCTCCATTCAAGGATTTGGCCGGTTTAAGGTACTGGAGATAGGCGGCCTGACGAAAAAAGACCGTTACCGGGTCAGGGTCGGTAAATTTGTCTAAAGCCCCGGCAGGAATCTGCAGGTGCTTGTCGAAATTCATTATCTCTAGGGATTCGATTCTTAAGTGTAGTATTGTTTTATTCTTATGCGTCGTGTGGGCATAATAAAGTCCAGAGGCGTACAAGGTCCGAAATTTCCAGGAGGTGCACAGCATGCCATTAACGCCGCTCGATATACATAACAAGGAATTCTCCCGGAGAATCCGTGGTTATGATGAGGATGAGGTTAACGAATTTCTTGATCAGGTCATTAAGGATTATGAGAGCGTCATTCGCGAGAATAAAGAACTGCAAAACCAGCTTCTGTCCATTCAAGAGCGTCTGGATCATTTTGTGAACATCGAGGAAAGTTTATCCAAGACCATCATTGTCGCCCAGGAAGCGGCTGATGATGTAAAGAACAATTCCAAGAAGGAATCACAGCTGATTATCAAGGAAGCGGAGAAGAATGCCGACCGGATTATTAACGAGGCCTTGTCCAAATCCCGCAAAATTGCGATTGAAACCGAAGAGCTGCGTAAGCAGGCCTCTATCTACCGCACCCGGTTCCGGACACTGGTGGAAGCGCAGCTGGAGCTGCTCTCCCAGGATGACTGGAGCGCACTCGAAAGCCGCGAGACCAGTGACAATCTGCTCTGAGTTGTAGCGGACAAAAGTTAACCGGACAGCAGAAATTGGAGCTGTAAGCAGGTTAGGCGGCCGCGGTGTTGACATTTTTTCGTAAAACGTCTATAACTAAAGCATATCTGTGTGATGTTTATATGTATTCGATGACGGGACAAAGTACGATAAGGTTGTGTTCTCCAGAGAGTCGGCGGTGCTGCGAGCCGATTGTTCAACCCTTACCGGAAGATCTTCCCCTAGAAGCTGAGCCGAAGCGATTCATTCGTGAGTAGGTTTATGCCGTCTGCCGGACGTTATCCCGGACCCGCATAGCAGGATTTTGTGCGGAACTGAGATTGTGCTGTATTCACTCCCCTTAAGGATGTGCGTCCAGCACGAATTAGGGTGGTATCGCGAGCGTCGTCTCGCCCCTTTGGGGGCGGGATGACGCTTATTGGCGTTTTCTATCCCCCTAAATCCCCCTTGCAAAGGGGGACCCCAAGGGCTGGCCGCCCTCTGGACACCCGCAACAAGGGCTCCGCGGAGGGAGTTTACGGTGGCGGACGGGGAAGGATTACTGCGGCGGGGGAGTGGCCCTTCTTAGGCTCCCCTGGCGGGGACGCCTGCGGGGCCTTGCCTTTAAGGCAAGCGGCGGCTGCGCCCCGCCGCCTTCAGGCGTCCCGCCCAGCGCTGCCCTAACGGGATCGCGGGGCGGGTGCCCCACAAGAGCCTACGGGCAAGCGGCGGCTGCGCCCCGCCGCCTTCAGGCGTCCCGCCCAGCGCTGCCCTAACGGGATCGCGGGGCGGGTGCCCCACAAGAGCCTACAGGCATGCGGCGGCTGCGCCCCGCCGCCTTCAGGCGTCCCGCCCAGCGCTGCCCTAACGGGATCGCGGGGCGGGTGCCCCACAAGAGCCTACAGGCAAGCGGCGGCTGCACCCCGCCGCCTTCAGGCGCCCCGCCCAGTGCTGCCCTGCGGGATCGCGGGGCGGGTGCCCGAACAAGAGCAAGGCGTCCCGCCCAGCGCTGCCCTAACGGGATCGCGGGGCGGGTGCCCCACAAAGAGCAAAGGGCACAAGGGCAAGAGCATGTGGCGCAAGGCGCGACTAGCGTGCCTGAGGTAAAGCGGGCCGCTTGCGGCGGTAAGCGCGGATTACAACCAAATTAACAACCATACCCCCTCTATCCCGGAGCTAGACAACTTTCCGGGTGTCCAGAGGGCCGGGGCCCCCTAAGTCCCCCTTGGCTAAGGGGAATTTAGGGGGATCGAAAAGCTTTTGAAGCTTGGTTTCAAGATTACATCATTGAAAGGATTGACCCTCAAATGCAAAAGGTAGATGTCAAGGAAAAGGCGCGGGCAAGAGATGTCCGCATCCTGAAGAAATGGAGCGACGAGGATACGTTCCGCAAATCAATGGAGAACCGGGCGGGCCGCCCGAACTATGTGTTCTATGAAGGACCGCCGACAGCGAACGGCGTGCCGCACATCGGGCACGTGCTGGGCCGCGTAATCAAGGACTTTATCGGCCGCTACCAGACGATGAAGGGCTTCCGCGTCGTGCGTAAAGCCGGCTGGGATACCCACGGCCTGCCGGTTGAGCTCGGCGTACAGAAGAAGCTCGGCATCTCAGGCAAGCAGGAGATCGAGGAGTACGGCATCGAGAAATTCATCAAGGAATGCAAGGACAGTGTCTTCGGCTACGAGAAGCAGTGGCGTGAATTCACGGAAGCAATCGGGTACTGGACTGACCTGGATAATCCGTATGTAACGCTGGATAACACGTATATCGAAAGCGTGTGGAACATCCTGGCGACTGTGCATGACAAAGGCCTGATGTACCGCGGACACCGCGTCAGCCCGTATTGCCCTAGCTGTCAGACGACGCTGAGCTCCCATGAAGTGGCGCAGGGCTACAAGACCGTTAAGGATCTGAGTGCTACAGCCAAGTTCAAGCTCGAAGGCAGCGGAGATTATGTGCTGGCCTGGACGACTACCCCTTGGACGCTTCCGGCGCATATGGCACTCGCGATGAACCCGGAAATGGAATATGTGCGTGTTCAGCAGGAAGACGGCGTGTACATCTTGGCGAAGAACCTCGTGGATGAGGTGCTTAAGGGCGAATACACGATCCTGTCCACTCATACGGGTGCGGACTTTATCGGCCAGAGCTATGCTCCGCCATTCAGCTATATCCAGGCTGAGAAGCACAATGTAATCGTGGGCGCGTCCTTTGTTACGGATTCCAGCGGTACAGGGATCGTACACATGGCTCCGGCACATGGTGAGGATGACTACAAGAGCTGCCGCGAGAATGGCATCAGCTTCGTGAATGTAGTGGATACTTCCGGTAAGTATACTGCGGTAGTGAGCGATTTTGCCGGACGGTTCGTGAAGGATGTCGATCTGGATATCATCAAGGTGCTGTCCGAAAAAGGACTGCTCTACAACAAAGAGAAATATGAGCACAGCTACCCGTTCTGCTGGCGCTGCGATACTCCGCTGCTCTATTATGCAACAGACAGCTGGTTCATCCAGACAACTGCGATTAAGGATCAGCTGATCGCCAACAATAATACAGTGGACTGGTACCCGGACCATGTGCGTGAAGGCCGCTTCGGCAAGTTCCTGGAAGAGCTGGTGGACTGGAATATCAGCCGTAACCGCTACTGGGGAACTCCGCTGAACGTCTGGGTCTGCCAGGATACGGGCAAGGAATTTGCACCGCACAGCATCGCTGAGCTGCGTTCGATGGCCATCGGCGATGTGCCTGAGGACATCGAGCTGCATAAGCCGTATGTGGATAACATCCAGCTGCGCAGCCCGTTCAGCGAAGGCGGCGTAATGGTACGCACACCGGAAGTAATCGACGTATGGTTCGACAGCGGCTCGATGCCGTTCGCACAGAGCCATTATCCATTCGAGAACAATGAGACCTTTGAAGACCAGTATCCGGCGGATATGATCTGTGAAGGAATCGACCAGACCCGCGGCTGGTTCTACAGCCTGCTGGCGGTATCGACGCTGTTCAAGGGCAAGGCGCCTTACAAGGCGGTTATCGCCCACGGCCACATCTTCGATGAGAACGGCCAAAAAATGTCCAAATCCAAAGGCAACGTAATCGACCCTTGGGAAATCATGAACGAATACGGTACCGATGCGTTCCGCTGGGCGATCCTGTCTGACAGTGCGCCCTGGAATAACAAACGCTTTTCGCGCGGCCTGGTCGGTGAGACCAAATCGAAGGTAGTGGATACGCTCGTTAATACGCATGCGTTCCTGACGCTGTATGCCGGCATCGACGGCTATGATCCTGCCGAGCATCCGTTCAAGGTGTCGGAGCACAAGCTGGACCGCTGGATTCTGTCCCGTCTGAACAGCCTAATCCTGCTGGTGGATAAAGGCCTGGCCGTTAACGACTTCGTTAACACCTCCAAAGCGGTTGAGAACTTTGTTGATGAGCTGAGCAACTGGTATATCCGCCGTTCCCGTGACCGTTTCTGGGGCAGCGGGCTTGGCGAAGAGAAGCTGGATGCTTACCGCACTTTGACCCATGTACTGCTTAAGACGGCTACGCTGATGGCTCCGTTCACACCGATGCTGTCCGAGGATATCTTCACCAACCTGGGCGGCGGCGAAAGCGTGCATCTGGCGGATTATCCTAAGGCGGATGATAGCCTGATCGACCTTGAGCTGGAACGCGATATGGAAAGCGCGAGAGGCATTGTCGAGCTGGCCCGCAACGTGCGTAACGAGACCGGCATCAAGAACCGCCAGCCGCTGTCCGAGCTGATCGTGTCACTGGACCGTGACTTCGATATTGCCGACTATGAAGAGATCATCAAGGATGAGATCAATGTAAAATCAATTGTCCTGGAGAACAGCGACAGCGGCTTTGTAGACTTCACCCTGAAGCTTAATCTCAAAGTAGCCGGTAAAAAATACGGCAAAAACGTCGGCTTCATCCAAGGCTTCCTGAAAGGCATGGACAGCGAGGCTACCCGTAAGGCGGTTACTGATGGTGTTGTAGCTGTTGTGTCACCGGAAGGCGAGGAGCTGCAGATTACGGCAGAGGAGCTGCTGGTCGAGAAGCAGGCCAAGTCCGGCTTTGCCGCAGCTTCCGGCTACGGGCTGACCGTGGCGCTGAACACCGAAATCACCCCTGAGCTGGAGCAGGAGGGCTGGGTGCGTGAGATCATCCGTGCGGTGCAGGATTACCGTAAACGCCTGGATCTGGCGATCGAGAAGCGCATCGACCTGACCCTGCAGCTGGATGAGGAGCTGAAAGCGGCAGTAACTGCTTTTGAGCATGTGCTGCGTGACAACGTTCTGGTTGCTGAGCTTGCATATGACGGTGACCACAGCTATGAAGCGGTGGATGTCAGCGGCAAATCAATCGGTATCTTTATCAAAGGCTAAGCCCCCGGCGGCAGTTGCATTACCTGTCCCGAATTGGCATATACTAGCGGCATAAGAAGAAACGTCCAGATGGCCCTGATTGCAGGGCATGTACTTTCTTGGGTATGCGCCGCATGAGCAGTCCGTGTCCCTGGAGAGCTTTTCTCCGGGGAGCGGGCTTTTTATGTGCAGGGATTCAGTTATGCAGGGTGAAGGGGCTGATAAGGTTGACGGACAGGCATGAGGAGAGCGGGCAGTCTGTACAGGGCGGAAGAATTACAGTTAAGACATCCGGGGATAGCGACGGGACTTTTGGGCAGAGACCGCAGAAAGCGGGTCTGAAGCAGGAAGAGGCTGGAGTAGGGCAGGAACAGCCGATTAGCCAGGAGGAAAAGCTGAATGCCGTCTACCGGCTGACAACCGGACTGGCCCAGCAGATGGAAAAGGCGCGGATTGCCGAGTATACGGAGCTTCTGCATAGCCCCTTCCGGCTGATCTGGCTGAACATTCTGTCAGGAGCGGCACGCGGGGTTGGGATTGCGCTCGGCTTTACCTTTTTTGCAGCAACGATTATTTATGTTCTGCAGGTGCTGGGGGCGCTTAATCTGCCGATCATCGGGGATTACATCGCTGACATTGTGCGGATCGTGCAGCATCAGCTGGAGCTGAAGACCTTTTAGCAAGCTTTTCAACAAAAAAAGGAGCAGCCGGAGCTACTCCCTTGATCTTTTCCCATTCGGGTCCAGAGAATAATCGCCTTCCTCGGTATCCATGTAATGACGGTAGCTGTTGCCTTTGATAATGGTAAGATGATTGCCGGCAATATCGGTCGCGACGAAATTCTCCCACGGCTCCACGAAGCCCTCGGTTTCGTCCGCCTCAATCTCCATATCATTATAGGAACGGATTTCATTGTCTTCCGCCATGGCCGGTGAGTTCGAGCTGCCCCAGCTTTCAACAATCTGCCAGGCGTCTTCGCCGTCGAACCCGTTCTGGTCCTCACGTTCATCCAGGCTTGTCCGCCCGAATGGCGGGGACAGGAACTCTTCCTCCGCCGGCCGTGTAAAAGGTGCATGCTGGCCGGGATTATGCTCCTTGCAGTACCGGGTTGAGGGAACAACGGACAACCGTTCAAACGGAATATCCCCGCCGCAGACGGTACAGCTGCCATAGCTGCCTTTATCCATTGCCTGCAGAGCAGCAGCGATATCATCCAGCTCATGCTCATCACGTTCTACCAGGGAGATGTCCATCGAGCGGTTATACAGCTCTGTAGCCGCATCACCGGGATGATTGTCGATGGTGGAGAGCTCGCCGGTGCTGTCGCGCAGGGATTCCTGCAGTCCGTAGTGCTCATTGTTATGGAGGCGGTGGCGGATGTCCGCCTGCTGCTGAAGCAGCGCTGTGTGCAGCTGTGCAAGCTGCTGTGATGTCAGGTGACTCATAGGAGTATGCTCCTCTCGGTTGCTTTTATCGAAACCCTTCCTTCAAGGATAGCTTGACCGGAGAGGCGTACTTTTACCGCTGGAAAATGTTTTTAGACTGCAGCAGTTTGCTTAAGCCTTCAATAGACGGGTTCTTGAGGCCTGTGCTACAATATACAAGTCTTTATTCAGTATTCGTACCGCTGCCGCGGGAAAAATAAGAACGGAGTGACAACTTCTGTGGTGTACTTTCTGATTGCGCTAATTGTGTTTTTGATTGACCAGGGTACCAAATATGTGATTGCTACCCGGCTGGAGCTCGGAGAGCAGATTCCGGTTATTAATGATTTCTTCATTATTACCTCCCACCGCAATCGTGGAGCCGCTTTCGGCATCCTTCAGGGACAGCAGTGGTTCTTCATTTTGATTACGACTGTCGTTGTGATCGGTATCATCTGGTACCTGAACAAAGCCCGGAAGACCCGCAAGCTGCTGCCTACAGCACTGGCGCTGGTACTCGGCGGAGCAGTAGGGAACTTTTTGGACCGCCTGCTGAACGGCGAGGTTGTAGACTTCCTGATGTTCAATTTCGGCAGCTATACCTTCCCGATCTTTAATGTGGCTGACTCCTGCATTGTCATCGGGGTAGCGCTGATTATTCTGGATACGCTGCGTGATGTGAAGGGCGGAGAGGAAATTACCGAAGTGAAAGAGTCAAAGGAAGTAAGAGAAGGGAATGAATGATTTGAATAAGGACTTTGGCGAATTGGCGGCTGAAGGAGCCTCTGAAGAGGACAAGGACGTCACCGCATGGACGGTTGCAGCAGAAAACGCCAAGGAACGGATTGATAAATATATCACCGAAGCCTGGGAAGAGGAGATTTCCCGCTCGCAGGTACAGCTATTGATTTCAAACGGGCATGTAACGGTAAACGGCGCTCCTGTAAAAGCAAATTATAAGCTGTCGGCAGGTGATGTTGTTGCTGTATCTGTACCGGAACCTGAAGTAACAGATCTTGTGCCTGAGGATATCCCGCTTGATGTGGTCTATGAGGACAGCGATGTTATCGTGATTAACAAGCCGCGCGGCATGGTTGTGCATCCGGCCGTCGGCCATCCGTCAGGCACACTGGTCAATGCGCTCATGCATCACTGCAAGGATCTGTCCGGCATTAACGGCGAGATCCGCCCGGGGATTGTGCACCGCATCGACAAGGACACTTCCGGACTGATTATGTCCGCCAAAAATGACGCCAGCCACGCCTCGCTCGCAGCCCAACTGAAGGAGCATAGCGTAACCCGGCGTTATATCGCTGTTGTCCACGGAAATGTATCGCATGACAAGGGAACGGTAGACGCGCCAATCGGCCGCGATCCGCATGACCGTAAGCTGTATACCGTAACCGAGAAGAACAGCAAGAAGTCTGTGACCCATTTTACCGTGCTGGAGCGCTTGGGGGATTGTACCCTGCTTGAGCTGCAGCTGGAGACAGGCCGTACGCACCAGATCCGTGTACATATGAAGTTCATCGGCCATCCGCTCGTCGGAGATCCGGTATACGGGCGCAGCAAGGGCATCACCATGGACGGACAGGCATTGCATGCCGCCATACTCGGCTTCGTGCATCCGTCCACCGGGGAATATATGGAGTACAGCCGGCCGATCCCTGCAGATATGGAAGATTTGCTGCTGCAGCTGCGGAGCAGATAAGTACAAATGAAGTGATGATAAATCCATGGTGATGCAGGCGCTTTTGCTTCATATTTAGACTATAGGATGTAGAATCGTCCTGCATAAGTGCCAAGGATATAAATAATGCCAGGAGATGAGAACAAGAATATGAGTATCGAACAATACCAGAACACTTTTATTCAGACTAATTTTGCTGACCGCATCGGCGGCGCTAACTACGGCAAGGATACCAACATCTATAAATTTGAAAAAATCAAACGGGCCAAAGCATCGGCGAAGCAGGATTTTCCTGATATTGAGCTGATCGACATGGGCGTAGGCGAGCCGGACGAAATGGCTGACGAAGGCATCGTTGCCAAGCTGGCTATCGAAGCTGCCAAGGAAGAAAACCGCGGTTACTCCGATAACGGAATTCCTGAATTCAAAGCAGCAGCGGCTGCTTATCTGAAGGAAGTATTCCAGGTAGAAGGCATTGACCCTGTGAATGAGGTCGTTCACTCGATTGGTTCGAAGCCTGCTCTGGCGATGCTGCCGTCCGCCTTCATCAATCCGGGCGACATTACGATCATGACGATTCCGGGTTATCCTGTACTGGGCACACACACCAAGTATCTGGGCGGACAAGTCTACACTGTGGAGCTTAAGAAGGAGAATAATTTCCTGCCTGACCTGAACTCCATTCCTGAGGATATCGCCCGCAAGGCGAAGCTGCTCTACCTGAACTACCCGAACAACCCTACCGGCGCAAGTGCAACTCCTGAGTTCTTCGCAGATGTTGTGGTTTGGGCCAAAAAATATGATGTCGTAGTCATCCACGATGCTCCATACGCGGCATTGACTTATGACGGTGTGAAGCCGCTGAGCTTCCTGTCCGTACCTGGTGCCAAGGATGTCGGCGTAGAGCTGCACTCCCTGTCCAAGTCCTATAACATGACCGGCTGGAGAATCGGCTTTGTTGCCGGTAACCCGCTGATCGTAAAAGCATTCAGCGACGTTAAGGACAACAATGACTCCGGCCAGTTCATCGCCATTCAGAAGGCTGCTGCTTACGGTCTGGAGCATCCTGAAATTACCGAAGCGATTGCTGCCAAGTACTCCCGCCGCCATAACATGCTGGTGGATGCGCTGAACAGCCTGGGCTTCAAAGCCGAGAAACCGAAGGGATCGTTCTTCCTGTATGTAGCCGCACCTAAGGGTGTCAAAGGCGGACGCCGCTTCGAATCCGGTGAGGATTTCTCCCAGTTCCTGATCCGCGAAAAGCTGATCTCCACTGTGCCTTGGGATGATGCCGGCCCGTTCGTCCGTTTCTCCGTAACCTTTGTAGCCAAAGGTGAGGAAGAAGAAAAACGCGTAATCTCCGAAATTCAAAGACGTCTCTCCGACGTTGAATTCGAATTCTAATCATAAAGCCGCTGCGGTCTTCACAGACTGCGGCGGCTTTTTTTGACTGGGGGAGTGTAAGGTTAAGAGGGAAGCAGGAAAACTGCGGGATTATTCCGCCGGCGGGCGGTACGCTTTTTTATGAAAAGCATTGATGTACTTGAACAGGGACTCCCCGTTATCCGTTACTGCAACTCCAGCCGCGATTGGCTTCAGCATTGCCTGGTACGGCTCCGGCACCCAGATGTACTGATGCACATAAGGAGTAAGCAGGAAGCCGTTCTTTTCCCAGAAATGAATCCGCTCTTTATGCTCCTCTGACGTGCCGGATTCCGCCTCGATAATGACTCCCTGCGCGCGATGTTCCTTCTGTGCCCATTCCACGATCTTATTCAGCATCAGCGTTCCGGCCCCTTGTCCGCGCAGTTCCCTGCTGACCGCCAGGTAATCAATGATGAGCCGCCGGCCTTCTTGTCCGTCAATAATACCTGTAACAGCCATAGCGGCTGTATGTCCATTTATGGTTCCGGCATGCAGATAACCGATTCCGAGGTCCAGCATACTTCGCAGGATTTTTTCCGGCTTGGCTCCGCTGGGAAAAGCTTCGCGGTACACCGGCTCAACGGACCTCCACAGCTCATCGTTCCACTCAGCAATTGTTATTAGCTCCATGTTCATCCTCAAGTCGCCTCCATAATGATCATAACAGACCGGCAGGGGCATAGTAAAAACACGAGGAGCAGAGGAGAGAAAGGCTGTTCAGACAGAATATTATTTTACCGGCGGATCAGTAATATGACATATAGCTGTCTATTTCAATGAGATAGAATGACAGTATTAGCCCAAATAAAGAGGTGTACATATGGAAAAGAAGGATTTTAAAAAAGCGGACAAAGCGTTATATCAGCCCAAGACAGAACCCGGGGTTGTTGATGTGCCGGAGATGATTTTTATCCAGGTGGACGGGCAAGGTGACCCGAATGAGCCGGAGGGTGAATACCAGAGAGCAGTGGAGACACTGTGCGCGCTGTCTTATGCGATCAAAATGGCTCCTAAAAGCGGTCCTGCGCCTGAGGGATACTTCGAGTACGTCGTGCCTCCGCTGGAGGGTCTGTGGTGGCAGGAGGGCATTCACGGGGTAGATTACACCAGAAAGGACAAGTTCTCCTGGACAGCAATGATTCGTCAGCCGGAGTTCGTGGATTCGCAGGTGTACGCTGCTGCAGTGGAGACGGTTACCCGTAAGAAACCGCAGATTGATATTTCAGCGGCGAGGCTTGTTACCTTCATAGAGGGACTGTGTGTCCAGTGTATGCATATCGGCAGCTATGATGATGAACCGGCGACTGTTGATAAAATGAACAGGTATATAGCAGAGCAGGGCCTGCTGTGTGATTTGTCAGATGTCCGGAAGCATCATGAGATTTATCTGTCCGATCCGCGCAAATCGGATATAGCGAAGCTGAAGACGATCGTAAGGCATCCGGTACGGAAGGCTGATTAACGCTGGTAGGTATAGAGCTTTATCAGGTAATGGGATGGGAGAGGGATTGGGTAAGAACAAAGTGAGGCTTGTGTGTATAAACGGAGGAGTGGTGACTATGAATCGTTCAGATCTTAAGCAGTCCGGGAATGATGAGGCTGTACCCGCCTGGCAGCTCGCCTCTCTTCCTGTTATGAAGCATCATATGGAAGCATACATCGATGAACAGCTGCTGCCCCAGCAGCAGATTGAGGCCGGCGGCCCGCCGCAGCGGATGAGCTTAAGCAGCTACCCGGCTCCAATCCGCTACATCGGCTATACTGTTGTCTACGGCATCCCCCTGATCGACGTAGCTCTAACTCTTAGCCCTTTAAAATAAGCTGGCGTTTTTTGCCGCTGATGCCTTTGTGCTTTTTGCCCTTGCTTTTGCCCTTGCTTTTGCCCTTGCTTTTGCCCTTGCTTTTGCCCTTGCTTTTGCCCTTGCTTTTGCCCTTGCTTTTGCCCTTGCTTTTGCCCTTGCTTTTGTACTTGCTTTTGCCCTTGCTTCTGTATTTGCTTTTGTATTTGCTTTTGTACTTGCTTTTGTATTTGCTTTTGTACTTGGCTTTTGATTATTAGCTATTAGTTTTTAGCTGTTTGCCTTTGCCATTTATAAGTTGGATTTAAAAATATTAGATTACTAATAGGTGCGCCTCTTATGTAACAAGGGTTCAACCAGAAGTAAGTCAGCTACTCTACAATTAGTTTGATATTCGCCACTTAATTCCAGCGTTTTCCTGTGTTTAGGTTTATTAGCTGGAAAAAGGTCATCTAATTTTACCGAAATGGCCTTCAAAGGGAAAAATAGACTATTTAGATTGACTTTTTCCATCTAATGCCCATGACAGTGGATTTATCGGGGAATTAGATGGCGAATTTCCACTTATTTAAGCTTTACACCTTGCCTGGTAAGCGACAACAGTCTAGTCTTCTTACAAGGCACCTTATAAGGTGCCTAGTTAAGATTTTTTGCTGGTGACACTGGGCGCGAAGCCCGGCAGTCATCCCTTTGCTGCTCTTCCTCCCCCGAACTGGGAAAGTTTTCTGTTCAGGTGGAAGCGCGGAGGGGATTTTGGAACTGTAGGAGCGCTATATAGATTGAACTCATAAAATTGAGAACCGCCTAATTGGGTAAAAGATAGTAATGAACCGAAAAGGGCGGGGATCAAAGTGACACATGAAGAAGAGATCGAAAAGCTGACAATGGCGATGAAAGAAACGGAAAGCACACGCATGTACGAAAGATATTTGGCTGTCCGGCTGCATTTGGAAGGCCGGACTTTAACCGAAATTGCAAACATTTTGGGTAGGTCATTTCCTGCTATTAGCGGGTATTGCAACGCTTATCGCAAGCAGGGACTAGAAGGTCTTGAATTTGGTGAGTATCCCGGAGGTATCCGAAAACTTTCTGACAAACAAGAAGAGCGGTTGAAAGAAACCATTGCCAAGCAAAGACCGGTAGATGTTGGATTTGAAGCGAAATACACTTGGACGTTAAGAATCATACGTGCATGGATTCTTCGCGAGTTCGGTGAGAACTATACCCTAAAAGGGATCTCTAAAATGCTAAATCGGCTTGGCTTTAGCTACACAAAAGCTACCTACACTCTGGTACGAGCCAACAAAGAGGAACAGAAACAATTTCGCGAGGTCACTTTACCGGAGCTCAAAGAGCAATTAAACCAAGGAGAAATCGACCATCTTTTATTTGAAGATGAATCCATGATAAGAGCCTATTTGGCTTTGCAGTACAACTGGTTTCCCAAAGGACAACAACGCAAAATTCTAACTCATGGCGAGCATAAAGGAGCAAAACTGTTTGCTGCTATCGACTACGAGACGGGCCACGTGACCCATCGAGAAGAGGAAAAGTTTGATACAGCCGCCTTCCAGCGATTTTTAGTAGATATTCTAGAGAACTACTCGAAAGGCAAACTTGTCATGGTGTTAGACAATGCCCGCACTCATCATGCGGATGCAATTCAGCCGTTCCTGCGAGAAAATCCAAGACTTCAGCTTGTTTTTCTACCCAAGTACAGCCCTGAACTTAATCCTGTCGAAGGATTGTGGAAATGGCTAAAACAAGATGTCGTAAACAATGTCTTTTTTCATAAGTTTTACGTCATCCGTACTCATGTCGCAGCTTTCATGAAACGAGTCAATGAGAGTCCTCTTGAATTGATTGATCGGCTACTGGTTCGGGCGTAAAGATTTTTAGTTCAATCTATATAGCGTCCGCCTTTGTCTCCAGATTTAATCCGCAGCGCGGATCAATTAAATTCAAATAAATCTGGAGACAACAGCGGCCGGAAGTCCAAAAACCCCGCAGCAGCGCCCGGCACCCAAACCAGTACACTCACTATGTTTACGACTATGTTTACGCCCTATGGTTTACGCCCTATGGTTTACGCCCTATGTTTACGCCCTACGTTTAAGCACTACATTTACGCGCCGCCCGTTCGCCCCCACCTCCAAGAAAACTTTCCCAGTTTGACACCCGTCCAAACTTCTGTCATAATTCCCTTTAGTTGAATATGCGCCTTTAATTCAGTCCCGTGAGGCTGGCAAGGTAACGTGAATCGAGGTTCGCGACAAATGGATGGGATCCGTATGAGTACGGATAGCCTCTTTATGCGCGCGGACACGCCATCTTTTTTAATCTGCGGATTTCACTCCTTGCCTGCTTTGGGCAAGGAGTTTTTTGATTTCCGGGGGCTTGAACGGGCGTACAAGCGAAAGGATGGCTGGATAAATGGCTACCGAGAAAAACGTAATTATGGATGAAACGGCAATCCGCCGGGCGCTGTCGCGCATTGCGCACGAGATTTTGGAGAAAAACAAAGGTATCGAGAATTGTCTGCTGGTCGGCATCCGTACCCGAGGGGTGTATCTGGCCAAGCGGATCGCAGAGCGGATCAAAGAAATTGAGGGTGTAGAGATTGCCTGGGGCGAGCTAGACATCACGCACTACCGGGATGACCGCGAAGGCGGAGATAACCGGGAGGCAATGGATCAGGCAGCGGCCGAGAGCATGCTGAACCTGCCGGCAGGCAGCGGGGGCGTCCGTGACAAGAAAGTGATTTTGTTCGACGATGTGCTGTACACCGGACGGACGATCCGCGCAGCGATGGATGCCCTGATGGACTGCGGACGGCCGCGGATGATCCAGCTGGCAGTGCTGGCCGACCGCGGACACCGCGAGCTGCCGATCCGGCCGGACTATATCGGCAAGAACGTGCCGACCTCCAGGCATGAGCAGATTGAAGTGGCGCTGACGGAATACGACGGCAAAGACGAGGTTTATATTATTTCCAACCGGGAGGAACGATAACGATGATGACAGCAACCAAGGTGAAGGAACGCAGTCTGCTGGGGATTAAAGAGCTGGACCGGACAGAGCTTCTGCAGCTTTTGAACAGAACGGCACATTGGGATAATCAGGCTGAGAAGCTGACACCGGTGCTGAGATCGCAGTTTGTGGCTAACATGTTTTTTGAGAACAGCACACGGACCCGTTTTTCCTTCGAAATGGCTGAGAAACGCCTTGGGGTGCAAGTGCTGAATTTTACGGCGGCAGCTTCCAGTGTAGAAAAAGGCGAGTCGATCTACGATACAGTGCGCACACTGGAATCGATGGGGATCGACGCCGGAGTTGTGCGTTTGAAGCCTGCAGGCGTGCTGCAGCAGCTGGCGGAGAAGGTATCCATCCCGCTGATCAATGCCGGAGACGGAAACAACGAGCATCCGACCCAGGCGCTGCTGGACATGTATACGATGACCAAAAATTTTGGCGAGCTGAAGGGCCTGAAAGTATCGATTATCGGGGACATTATGCATAGCCGGGTGGCACGCTCTAACCTCTGGGGACTGACGAAGATGGGAGCAAGCGTGCAGTTCTGCGCCCCGGACAGCATGAAGGCGCCTGAGCTGGCACAGTATGCACCCTACGTTAGTATTGAGGAAGCACTGAAGGCGGACGTGGTTATGATGCTGAGAGTGCAGCTGGAGCGCCACGCAACAGGCATACTGCAGTCAGCCGAAGAGTACCGCAAGCAGTATGGACTTACAGAAGAACGGGCGGCCAAGCTGGATAAGAACACGATCATTATGCATCCGGCGCCGGTCAACCGCAATGTGGAGATCGACGATGCGGTGGTTGAAAGCAGCCAGTCGCGGATTTTCCCGCAGATGGCGAACGGTGTACCGGTAAGAATGGCAGTCATGGAGCGTGCACTTCAATAGAAGAGACAGGCTCAAAAAAACCTGACATAAATGGATTAATAAATATACACAAAGATGAATTTTTATTATATAATACAAACAGAGCTTGGAGCTGCGGCTTGCAGGCAAAAGGAGAATCATCACCGTGATCATTAGAAACGCCAGCGTATTGAACAAAGACGGCGAACTGGAAGTCAAGCATATCGTAGTTCAGGACGGAATCATTACAGCGGTTGAAAGTGAGCTTCCGGCGGAAGAATCCGGCGAAATTGTCGATGCGGAAGGCAAGCTGCTGGTTCCGGGCCTGATTGACATGCATGTGCATCTGCGCGAGCCTGGCTTTGAGCATAAAGAAACGATTGAAACGGGCGCACGATCGGCAGCCAAGGGCGGATTCACCACCATCGCCTGCATGCCGAACACCCGGCCGGTGACTGATACTCCCGAAATCGTCGAGCTAGTAAAAGAAAAAGCACGTGAAGCCGGACTTGTTAAAGTGCTGCCATATGCGGCAATCACCAAAAATGAGCTTGGCCGCGAGCTGACGGACTTTGCCGCCCTGAAGGAAGCCGGAGCGATCGGCTTTACAGACGACGGGGTTGGCGTACAGACGGCTCAAATGATGAAGGACGCCATGAAGCTGGCTGCAAGCCTCGATATGCCGGTTATTGCACACTGTGAAGATGATTCACTGGTCGAAGGCTGTGCGGTTAACGAAGGAACTTTTGCGACCAAGCATGGCCTGAAGGGGATTCCGAACGAGTCGGAAGCCATTCACGTAGGGCGCGACATTCTGCTCGCTGAAGCTACCAATGTACATTACCATGTATGTCATGTCAGCACAGAGCAATCGGTACGGCTGATCCGCCAGGCGAAGCAAATCGGCATTAAAGTAACTGCTGAGGTATGCCCGCATCATCTGCTGCTCTCTGAAGAGGATATTCCAGGAATGGACGCCAACTGGAAAATGAACCCTCCGCTGCGCTCCCGCCGTGATGTGGAAGCCTGCATCGAGGGGCTGCTGGACGGTACGATCGATATCATCGTAACTGACCATGCACCGCACAGCGAAGAAGAAAAAGCCAAGGGCATGCAGCTTGCACCGTTTGGCATCGTCGGCTTCGAGACAGCCTTTCCGCTGCTGTATACCGCTTTTGTAGCTACAGGCAAATGGGACCTGAGCTTGCTGGTACAGCGGATGACCGCTGACCCGGCCCGCGTATTCCGGCTTAACACAGGCAGCCTAACTATTGGGGCACCGGCTGATCTGACACTGATTGACCTGAATGAAGAGCAGGCGGTAGACCCGGCCGCTTTTGCCACGAAAGGACGCAATACACCGTTCACCGGATGGAAGCTGAAGGGCTGGCCGGTAGCAACCTGGGTAGACGGCAAGGCCGTCTGGACGCAAAACAACTAACAAGCCTGACTGAGTCAGGATAGAGACAATAGAATCAGACTACAGATACAAGAAGGAGTGGAAGGAAATGCAGGCAAGATTGCTGCTTCAGGACGGAACGCTGTTTACAGGTACCGCATTTGGCGCTGAGGGCGAAATGACAGGCGAGGTTGTTTTTAACACAGGGATTACAGGTTATCAGGAGGTGCTGTCGGACCCTTCTTACTGCGGGCAGATTGTGACTATGACGTATCCGCTGATCGGGAACTACGGCATTACGCGTGATGATTTTGAATCCGTACGTCCTTTCGTACACGGCTTTGTTGTGCGCCGCCATGAAGAAGTGCCGAGCAACTGGCGTGCTGAATACAGTGTGGACGACCTGCTGAAGGAATACGGCATTCCCGGGATCAGCGAAATTGACACCCGGATGCTGACCCGCATTATCCGCCACTACGGAACGATGAAAGCCATCCTGACCACCTCTAACAAGCGTGTGGAAGAGCTGATGGAAATGATGGGTGACACAACCATTGAGGAGCTGCGCAACCAGGTTGCCCGCACCTCGACTACTACAAGCTACAGCAGCCCTGGAACAAAGGAACGGATCGTGCTGGTTGACTACGGCGCGAAGACCGGTATCCTACGTGAGCTGAACAACCGCGGCTGTGACGTAGTGGTTGTGCCTCATGATGTAACTGCGGACGAAATCCGCCGCCTGAACCCTGATGGAATCCAGCTGTCCAACGGCCCTGGGGACCCTAAGGATGTACCTTACGCTGTCAACACCATTTCTGAGCTGCTCGGAGAATACCCGATCTTCGGCATCTGCCTGGGCCACCAGCTATTCGCACTGGCCTGCGGCGCAGACACCGAGAAGCTGAAGTTCGGCCACCGCGGCGGTAACCACCCGGTTAAGGAATTGGAGAGCGGACGCTGCTTCATCACCTCGCAGAACCATGGCTACACCGTTAATGAAGAATCTGTGCAGAGCACCGAGCTTGAAGTGACGCACATCAATAACAATGACAAGACTATAGAAGGTTTAAAACATACCCGTTACCCTGCATTTTCCGTGCAATACCATCCGGAAGCAGCGCCGGGACCGCATGACAGCAGCTATCTGTTCGACCGTTTCCTGCAGATGATTGCTGACCACAAAGCGAAGACGCCTGCCGGCTCGCGCCAGGCACAGCTTGCTGCCAATGCCAGAATCACGGCACCTAAACAGACGCCGAAGCTTGAAGCCGTGAAAGGAGCTCTATAATTATGCCTAAGAATGATAAACTCAAAAAAATCCTCGTGATCGGCTCCGGTCCAATCGTCATTGGCCAGGCCGCCGAGTTCGACTATGCAGGTACACAGGCCTGCCAGGCGCTGAAAGAAGAAGGCGTGGAGGTTGTGCTGATCAACAGCAACCCGGCCACCATTATGACTGATACCAACATGGCTGATAAGGTCTACATTGAGCCAATCACCCTTGAGTTCGTAACAGGTATTATCCGCCAGGAGCGTCCCGACGGACTGCTGCCGACACTCGGCGGCCAGACAGGTCTGAATATGGCGGTTGAGCTGGCGCGTGCCGGCGTACTGGAAGCAGAGAACGTGAAGCTGCTCGGTACTCAGCTGCACTCGATCGAGAAGGCAGAAGACCGTGATCTGTTCCGCGAATTGATGCGCGAGCTGGATCAGCCGGTTCCGGAAAGCATTATTATTACTACTGTAGATGAAGCGATGGGCTTCGCCGAAGAAATCGGCTTCCCGCTGATCGTACGTCCGGCTTATACGCTCGGCGGAACAGGCGGCGGTATCTGTGATAATGCGGAAGAGCTGCGTGAGACGGTCAAAGCGGGTATCCGCTACAGCCCGATCGGCCAGTGTCTGGTCGAGAAGAGCATCGCGGGCATGAAGGAAGTAGAATACGAAGTTATGCGTGACGCAAATGACAACTGTATCGTTGTCTGCAACATGGAGAACTTTGACCCTGTAGGTGTACATACTGGCGACAGTATCGTTGTAGCACCGAGCCAGACGCTCTCCGACCGTGAATACCAGATGCTGCGCAGCGCTTCACTGAAGATCATCCGTGCGCTGAATATCGAAGGCGGCTGTAACGTACAGTTCGCGCTTGATCCGCAAAGCTATCAATATTATGTAATCGAAGTGAATCCGCGTGTCAGCCGCTCTTCGGCGCTTGCTTCCAAGGCAACCGGCTATCCAATCGCTAAGATGGCAGCCAAAATCGCCCTCGGCTACACGCTCGACGAAATCGTTAACCCGGTTACCGGACAGACGTATGCCTGCTTCGAGCCGACGCTGGATTATATCGTCAGCAAAATCCCGCGCTGGCCGTTCGACAAGTTCACCTCGGCGAACCGTAAGCTGGGTACACAGATGAAAGCGACCGGCGAAGTAATGGCGATTGGCCGTACCTTTGAAGAGTCGATCCATAAGGCAGTCCGTTCCCTGGAGATCGGAGTTCACCGCTTCCGTCTGCCGGGCGCCGAGCTGCTGGAAGACAGTGTGCTGCGTAACCGTCTGGCTAAAGCGGACGATGAGCGCCTGTTCCTGATCGCCGAAGCTTACCGCCGCGGCTATCAGCTGCAGGAGATCCAGGATATTACGAATGTAGACTGGTGGTTCCTGTCCAAGATTGAAGGACTGGTGCAATTCGAGGATGTGCTGCGCAGCGAAGAGACACTGAGTGCTGAAACGCTGTATCAAGCGAAGCGCAAAGGCTTCACTGACCGTGCAATCGCCGAGATCCGCGCCGAAGGGCGTCCAGGCGGTGCTCAGACGAAGGAAGCGGATGTCCGCAGCCTGCGTCTTGCCCAGGGCCTGACACCGGTCTTCAAGATGGTAGATACCTGCGCCGCTGAATTCGAAGCATCGACACCGTACTACTACTCGACTTATGAAACAGAAAACGAAGTTATTCATTCCGACAAGCAGAAGGTTGTAGTACTCGGCTCGGGCCCGATCCGTATCGGCCAGGGGATTGAGTTCGACTACTCCACTGTTCACGCGGTATGGGCGATCCAGAACGCCGGCTATGAGGCCGTTATTATCAACAACAACCCGGAGACGGTGTCTACGGATTTCAATACGTCGGACCGGCTGTATTTTGAACCGCTGTTCTTTGAAGATGTAATGAACGTCATTGCCCAGGAGAATCCGATCGGGGTTATCGTGCAGTTCGGCGGCCAGACGGCCATCAACCTTGCTGCGCCGCTGGCGGCAGCCGGTGTGAACATCCTCGGAACCAGCCTGTCGAGCATCGACGAAGCTGAGGACCGCAAGCGGTTCGAAGCGCTGCTGGCCCGTCTGGATATCGCACAGCCGAAAGGCAAGACAGTAACCGATGCAAGCCAGGCAGTAGAAACAGCCCAATCCCTTGGCTATCCGGTGCTGGTGCGTCCTTCTTACGTACTGGGCGGACGTGCGATGGAGATCGTGTATAACGACAATGAACTGATGACCTACATGGTTGAAGCGGTAAAAATCAATCCGGAGCATCCGGTGCTGATTGACCGTTACATGCTCGGCAAAGAGGTTGAGGTTGACGCGATCTGCGACGGTGAAACGGTTGTTATTCCGGGCATCATGGAGCATGTGGAGCGCGCAGGCGTCCACTCCGGCGACTCCATCGCCGTATATCCTCCGCAGTACCTGGATGAAGGCCTGAAGCAGAAGATTTCCGATATCACGATCAAAATTGCTAAAGAGCTGAAGACGATCGGTCTGGTCAACATCCAGTTCGTCATCTACCAGAACGAAGTGTATGTCATCGAAGTGAATCCGCGCTCCTCGCGTACGGTTCCGTTCCTGAGCAAGGTAACCGGCATTCCAATGGCGAATCTGGCGACCAAAATCATCCTCGGTGGCAAGCTGAAGGAAGAGGGGTACACAGAAGGCCTGTGGCCGGAGAGCGACTACGTATCAGTTAAAGTACCGGTGTTCTCTTTTGCCAAGCTGCGCAGAGTTGAGCCGACCCTGGGACCTGAGATGAAATCGACCGGTGAGGTTATGGGCCGCGACAAGCTGTATGCCAAGGCGCTGTACAAAGGTCTGATTGGTGCAGGCATGAAAATCCCGGCAACCGGCGCGATCATCGTTACAGTAGCGGATAAAGACAAAGCTGAAGCGGTTGAGCTGATGAAGGGCTTCCATGCTATGGGCTACAAAATCATCGCTACCGGCGGCACAGCGCAGGCGCTGGAGCAGTCCGGCCTGAACGTGATGAATGTCAACAAGCTGGATGAAGGCGAGCCTACGATCCTCGACCTGATCCGCAGCGGCCAAGCAAACTTCGTGTTCAATACTCTGACCAAGGGTAAAACACCAGAGCGTGACGGCTTCCGCATCCGCCGCGAAGCGGTTGAGAACGGCGTGGTATGTATGACCTCGCTCGATACCGTAGCAGCGCTGCTGAAAATGCTGCAGACGATCAACTTCTCGTCACAGTCGATGCCCGCTTTTGTCGGACAATAACATATGAATACCAGGAACCGCCTGCGGGCGGTTCCACACAGGGGACGGTTTGCGTTAGCGCAGACCGTTCAACTGTGCCCGGGCAAGCAGATGATGAATGAAGGAGAGGGAGAACAACCTATGGAACAGCAAACCCCAGAGCAGACAGAGCATGAGACGATTGGCCAGATTGCCAGACGGGATGAAATGGCCGGCAGGCTGATGATTCCGCTCGACTATCCGGATGCAGAATCGGCGCGGGTCCTGATTGATAAGCTGGAAGGCATTCCGTGTTACCTGAAGGTAGGCATGCAGCTGTTCTATGCAGCAGGGCCGGATTTTATTAGCGAGCTTAAGGAACGCGGCTATTCCGTCTTTTTGGATGTCAAAATGCATGATATCCCAAACACCGTCCGTGGCGGTGCTGAGAGCATCACCAGACTCGGCGTGGATATGTTCAACGTGCATGCCTCCGGCGGCAAGACGATGATGGCCGCAGCGCTGGAGGGAGCCGCCAAGGCGGTCAGTCTGAACCCTTCGCTGCATATTCCGCTGATTATCGCGGTTACCCAGCTTACAAGTACCAGCCAAGAGGTCATGAACGACGAAATCGGCATAGCCGGGAACGTAGAGGATACCGTAGTGCGTTATGCCAAGCTGGCTGCTGAAGCGGGACTGCATGGCGTGGTTGCTTCCCCCCAGGAGTCCGCAGCGATCGCAGCAGCCTGTGGTCCGGAATTTGTTACTGTAACACCGGGTATCCGTCCGGCAGGCTCGTCTCTGGATGACCAGTCCCGGGTAATGACACCTGGACAAGCTATCCGTCAGGGCAGCCACTTCCTGGTGATTGGCCGGCCGATTACCGCAGCAGCCGATCCGCGCGCAGCTGCACTATCCATTATTGAGGAGATGACACAAGCATGAGTACATTGTCTAATACAAGTAAGCAAGTTGCAGCCTATCTGCTGGAGATCGGGGCAGTTGCCCTGCGCCCGCAGGACCCGTTCACCTGGACCTCCGGCATCAAATCGCCGATCTATTGTGATAACCGTCTTACGATGTCCTTCCCGGAAGTGCGTAACTATATTGCAGGCGGCTTCGCAGAGCTGATTACAGCCAGCTATCCCGAAGCGCAGGTTATTGCAGGCACAGCAACCGCCGGTATCCCGCATGCAGCCTGGGTATCCGACAAGCTGAATCTGCCGATGGCTTACATCCGCGACAAGGCCAAAGGCCACGGCAAGCAGAACCAGATCGAAGGCACTATCACTCCAGGCCAGAAGGTTATCGTTATCGAGGACCTTATCTCCACCGGCGGCAGCTCGATCAAAGCAGCGCAGGCTGTGGAAGAAGCGGGCGGAGAGGTGCTGGCTGTTCTGGCGATCTTCAGCTATGAGCTGGACCGCGCGACTGAGGCGTTCGCAGCAGCCGGTGTGCCGCTGCAGAGCCTGTCTAACTACACGACCCTGATTGATGTAGCCCTGAGCAAGGGGAAGATCGCTGAGAGCGATGTAGCGCTGCTGCAATCGTGGCGGAAGGATCCGGCGTCGTTCGGAGTATAGGCCTAGTTTAAAATATTTTATATGCGGGACTTGCGGCTTTCAGGTTATGAGAGCAGCAGGTCCCGCATATTTATCTGTCATGATGGGGTATGCTATACCTGCAGCGCTGAATACCCGACTTCAAAGGAGACATCCATCATGAACTGGATCTATTTTGCCAAGCTGTTCAGGACGAGATTTCAGGCGGGCTGTCTGGCCAAAAGGCTGGAGCAGGACGGCTGGATCTACGGCTACCATGACCCGCAGTTTGTAGAAATTTACCGTTCGCGGAAGGGCCGTTATGGGGTTCGATTTTTACCCTGAGTAATTAACAAATTCATCCTTGACTTTATGGCCTTATTTAATGTATATTATCTATTGTCGCTGTTTGAATAAGTTTACTGACGCGGGGTGGAGCAGCCCGGTAGCTCGTCGGGCTCATAACCCGAAGGCCGCAGGTTCAAATCCTGCCCCCGCAACCAATTATTCTTTTACAGCCCTTGTACATTCGGATACATTAGATCCGGGCCCTTAGCTCAGTTGGTCAGAGCGGTCGGCTCATAACCGATTGGTCACAGGTTCGAGTCCTGTAGGGCCCACTTCACTAAACCCCTTGCCTAGCAAGGGGTTTTTGCTTTGTTTGGGGTTGTTTGTGGTTCTGAGGAGAAGCAAATATATACAGAAGAAACTGTCTTGCTAACCGATTTGCTAACGGAGCCTATTTATCTACAGGATTAATCTATTTTCCAGGAATTTATTTAATTCTGCTTCGATTTTGTCAAGGCTTCTTCCTGCATAATCGGGAGCAGGTGTGAGTAGAAGCTTCAAATGGAGGTAGACCTCCTAAAGCAATTCTGGCGGCATAGTGAAGGGGTAAATCTAAAATCAATTAAGATATCCGATGCTCAGTTTGTCCGGAAATGGTTTGAATTTAGAGCGTACATCTAATAACCCGTCGACCGATGACGGATTTTCTTTCTTCTATCCACATTTTTCCTTATAACCCTTAAGTTTATTGTAAATAAATGTCGAATAACAGACTGTTTGTTCGCCTTTTTTTAGTGTAGGCTTGTTGCATACATATTATAAGGAGATGGATGTTTGTGAAAAGAGGAATTAAGGTGAGATATAAATTGTTTTTAGTGATGAGTATAATAGTATCTGTTATTTTACTTCAACCAATAATTAAAGGTGAGGTTTCACATGCAGAAGGTGGAGATGTTATTGAAATGCTTGGAACTGTGCCCCCAGATGGAACTATAGTGTCTGCTGATAAATCATACAGTGGGATGGCTCCTAGCAATGTAATAGATTTGAATTTTGAAACCTTCTGGAATAGTGGAGGTTATAACGGCTCATTAGAAATGAAATTTCCTGAAGAGATTTATTTAGATTTTGTACAATTAGCAGCTTCTGCTAGTCCAAAAACTAATGTTTCCTATAAGTTGTATGGTTTTCAGTCCGGCAGTTGGGTTGAAATATCCGGAAAAATAAATAGAGAAGTGGAAAACCACGCAAATAAATTTTACACGATTTTAGATCCTTTTGCAGTGACTCCAGGAAAATATAGCGGTATTAGAATAGAGTGTGCTGAAAGTAGTACTTGGATCGCTATTAGTGAGATCACAATAGGCTCTCTAACACCACCAACAGCAGAGCCTTCACCAACACCAACGACAACACCACAACCTACCATTGAGCCAACTTCAACGCCAATGGTAACAGCGTCACCGGCTCCAGAGCAGCCAACAAGCGACCGAGCTATTTTGGTTGTCACCATGAATACCGGTCTTGAAAAGGAGTTTGACCTAAGTATGTCTGAAGTCAATGACTTCATTGCTTGGTATGAAATTAAGCAGGCGGGTACAGGGACAGCATCCTTTGCCATTGACAAACATGAAAATAATAAGGGCCCATTCACCAGCAGAAAAGACTATGTTATTTTTGAAAAAATTCTGACTTTCAGTGTAGATGAATATTCTGTTCAATAACAATAATAGCTAACCCGCCGGGCTCATGCCTGACGGGTTAGTGTTCACTTCAATGTATACTCGTTTACTTCGAAGGTGAGTATCTTATCGAAGATTATATAATCTTTTCGGTTTGTGAAAGGTCCTTTGTTGTTGTCATGTTTATTAATTGCGTAAGAGGCTGTTCCACTCCCCGATTGTTTGTTTTCATACCATGTAATAAAATTATTTACTTCTTCTAAACTGAGATCGAATTCTTTTTCGAGACCTGTAATCATGGTTACAACAAGAATTGCTCGATTTCCAATTGATTGTTCAGGAGATGGTGATGGCGTTGGTGTTGGTGTCGTAGTTGGTTCAGGCGTTTCTGTACCGTAAACTTCAACACTTCCAACAGGAGAATTTGAAGTTGTTTGCTTGCTTCCACCAAACACAAATATTCTGTCTTTGTAAACAACAGCTGATGAACCTGCCCTTGCATCATTTAGACTAGGGAACGCTGACCATGAGTTTGTTGTAAAATCGTATACTACTACTGATGCTGTTTCTACATTAGGCGTGCTTCCGCCAATCGCTATAATATTATTCTTGTAAACTACTACAGAAGGTGCGTTTCTCTGTGTTGGCAGGCTTGTTTTCATCATCCATGAATCATTAAGAGGATCATACTCTTGAAAAAAATCTACAGCTACGTTATTACCTATGTATCTGCCACCTACAAGATATATTTTATCATTGTATGTGACAGCTCCTGTACCATGTATCGCTTGTGGTATGCTTCTTTTCTCGGACCAAGAGTCATTTTGAGTATCATAGACCTGAACTTTTGCAATTGACGTCACATTAGTTGTTAATCCTCCAAAAACATAAATCTTATTATTGTAATTCACGGCAGAAGTACTTCCTGCTGGAAAGAGCATGGGAGATTTAGTTGTCCAAGAATCAGTTAACGGATCATACATTTCAACAGTATTAACCGCGCTCCCACCTGTCCATGAATAGAAATTCCCTGTATATCCTCCCAAAACATATATTTTTCCCTCTGCAACAACTACTGATGCAGATGAACGAGCTGTGGGCATATCTGCTTTTTTTGTCCATGTATTAGTTGCTGGATTGTATGCTTGAACATCTTTGTATGGCATCGCTCCTGCTGATCCACCTATTGAATATATAATTCCATTAACTTCGACAACTGCATTGGCAGCTCTGGCATCAGGCAAGTCCGTGACTTTTGTCCAAACGTCCGTTTCTGAAGCAAACACAAACTTAATTGATGTAACGCCTGAGATAACTAATAGAATAATAAACATAAAAATCTTTTTGTTTTTTAACAAAATATAACAACCCCTTACTAATGATGAATTTGAGTTTATCTTTTAAGATGAGTAATGTCTAAACATTTTTTCCTAAATATGTAATATGTAGAATCAAGACAAAATTTGTACATAAAATGGGCATTGTGGAACATGCACCCCTGATGTCTAATGTAAGACTCTCGGAGTGTCTTGTTAGTTTAAGATAATTTTAATACTAGGACAGTGTTAGATCTTCCTAACAGATTTGCAAACAAGTCCATACACAGACAACCTCTATTAATTAAGTTCAATATAACAATATAACCTCACTAACCCCCTTGCTAGGCAAGGGGGGGGGTTGCTTTGTTTGGGGTTGTTTGTGGTATTAACCCTTCATGTATAGTAATATTTTGTAAATAAGGAGACGCTTTGTTTCTTGGCTAGTATTCGGTCTTGTAATGGATTTGATTTTGATTAGAGGAGGTGAGGGTTTGCTTATGGGGCTGTTTTTTATTCTTCCGCTGTCCTGTGTGCTGTTCCTTTATAACTGTTTTGCCTTGTTCAAAAAGATCCATGAGGGCAAGAACCTGTCCATCCGTAACATTATTTTCGCTTCAGTAGCACTCTACCTGATGATTTTTATTCCTGCTTGGTTAATTGCAGCGGAGGCGGGCAGAGCATACTAAAAGAAATAAATTAGAAATTAAAATCTTGTATCATTACTTTTTCATTACCGGGGTGCTCTTTTACCCGGGCATAGTCCTCCAATACCTTAGCGATCCTTGTAATCAAATCACCATTTTTTTCACGTGCTGTAGCATTATCAGGTATATGGAAGCCCCACTGCTGAATTTTAGTTTCAGTAACTACAAAACCGGACACATAAGCGCCGAAACCGTCGATTGCTCCATCCTCAAGTGTAAGCCGCTCATCATGAAAAACTGCGGTCAGCAGATTTTCGGCACCCACAAAAAATACAGGGTACTCAGTAGTCTTAAAAAAGCTTTTATATTCTGCGCCTGCGGCCTTCTCAAAATGCTCATGCATGATAAGTAATCCGTCAAATGCCCCAGGACCGGCTGAAGCTATGTTTTCCAGGTTATCTGTAATAAAAGTAACATTTCGGATGGTATCAAACGGATTGTCACCCACCACTGCAATCTCCAGTGGCATGGTTGGAGGGGGAGGAGACTCAAGATTGCTTCCTTCAATATGAATACTGCAGCCTGCTAACAATAAAGATAGAGCTACGACTATAAAATACTTAAGCTTCATTCCGGAACCTCCTCTGATACTGTAACGTAACTATGTACTAAAAAAAGCCCGCCGGGGGCTCAAAACTTCTCAGGATTCTCAATTTTCATCGAGGCAATTTCGCCGCATCTTTTACAGAACGTGTAGATCACTCCCGAGCCTAAGGAAAAGGCCTTATTGATTGGCATCACCCTGGCATACCCATTATTTAGCTTACCTTTGACGAATTCCGTTCTTCCGCATGCTTTACAGGCTGGCTGTGCTTGGTTCATCTTATCCACCCCACAGTACGTATTTCTAATTGTATACGCTGAGTTTAGTAATTAAGTTTCATGAAGGCGTGAAGCTGGAGAACTATTTGATTCGAATGAAATATAGAGAGGGACTCCAACAGGATGAAAATGCATACAGACCCCCGCGGGGAAGCGTACAGGCAGGTCATCGACTTAGGGATACAGAATGCTGAATGGTTTGTGCTGGGGGAGAAGTTTTCGACTGAACCCGGGGTGGATACATCAGCAAGAGAGCGATACGCACCAGTCTTAAATAACTTGAAGCCTTACCTCGTGAAGACCATTGTCATTCAGGACAAGGATACGAAAGAAATCATGAAGGAACTTGCGAAGCTCAAAAATACATACGATAGTCACGCCTTTTACGGCTCGGGCACGTACTATTTTTACCGTTGCTGTGAAGAGAGCGGAAACGTGCTGAAGCAAGCAGCCAACCGTTTGGCGGACTGGATGTATCCCAGGCTGCCGGAGGATTTGTGTTTTCTCAAAAAAGAAGGCGGGGATTATCTCTACTCAGTCGTGCACGAACGCATCTATGGCATGGAAGTGACGGAGGAGGAGGCAGCGGGGCTGATGGGGCGCATTACGGGGCTCTTCATGGAGCTTGCGGCGCACAGTGAGCTGGACTGTCTGCTGGAGGATGCCATCAGGCATAGAACAGACAAGCTGTACATCAGCGGACACCGGCTGACGGAGCTGCCTGAGCGGATAAGGGAGCTTGGCGGGCTGCGGGAGCTGGAGATTTTTGAGCAGGATCTGTATCGTCTGCCGGACGGGCTGTTTGAACTGGAAAAACTGGAGCGCTTAATAATCATGACGGCTGATCTGCAAGAAATTCCGGCGTCCATTGGCAGGCTGAAAAACCTGAAGGAGTTAACCATCCAATGTGCCAGCTCAGACCGTCCGGTGCCCGGATACCAAGCCAATCCTAAAGAACAGATTAGCCTAAACCGTATACCGCCGGAGATCGGAGAGCTGGAGCAGCTGGAGCGGCTCACCATACAGTACAACGCGATCCGCGGGCTGCCGGCCGAACTGACGAAGCTGAAGAAGCTGCAGGTTCTGGATCTCGGGATGTGCATGGTTCCTGAGAAGCCGGACTTTTTGCAGGAGATGCAGCAGCTGAAGTATATTAATCTGTCTCAGGATTCTTTATGGTGAGTTTGAGCCGAGTGAGAGAGGGTGAGGGGGATTTTTTCAATATTAGAGTTTATATTTGAATGTATCGCAGATACGTTTTGGGAAAACCGCAGAAAGAAAAAGACAGAAAAGCAGAAAGAAGCATCATGAAAAACCGTAACACAGCAAAGCAGCCCGCCAATAAGGCAGGGCTGCTTTATATTATCCGGCTTCGCCCGTTGCCGCGGGCTCTCGCCATCCTTATGGTGTCATGCTGTCCCATAGCGCCTGGAACGCGCCAGACTCCAATTCAAAGAATACCGGTGCATTGCCGTAGCGTACAAGCCCCTGGCCGAAGAGTACCAGCTGAACCTGTACCTTGTCTTCCAGCTCCAGATAGACAATCTTGCGGTCTTCACTCTCGTAGATGCCTTGCTCTATCAGCGGCTCAGCGGCTAATGGTTTGGCAGCCTCAAGTGCACTCAGGAAGCCGTCAAGGGCCTCACCGCCTGCAAGCGGTGCATACTGCTGCTGGCCGTTGTTCCAGCTGTCGAAGCTTTCCCACCGGGCGGAGGCAATCCGGCCCTCGAGATTCAGCTCACCGAGCAGGTCGGCGCCGCTGTTAACGGTAATGCCGTTGGTATGCTCATATAGATCTGCGAATACCTGGCCGTCGATTTCCATGTAGGACATGATCAGGAAACCGGAACCGTAGCCTTTTACAGTATAGATATCAGCCACGCCGATGTTGGAGGACAGTTCAGTGTAGCCATCCTTGCCGGTCCATTCGTCAATACCGCCTGTAGTTGTTCCGAGCTTATCGCCGCGCAGGGCAGCGAGATCGGCAGCTTCCATCCGCGTTAGGGTTTGTGTATACACATTCCCTTCATATACAACCAGAGGGATCATGCTTGCCTGAACCTGGGCGTTCGGATCCGGGAGCTCTACCTTAGGAATGGTAATGCCCGTTCCCGGGTCTACCTGGGCAACCTGCGCAGGTGCCGCCGGGCCATTGATCTGCTGCCAGATATTCGGTCCGGCGATACCAATGCCGGCGGCGATTACGAGGCTTGCCGCGATGTACATCGTTTTGCGCGGACGTTTCCGTTCCTGCTGCTGCTGTTCCATTTTACTGATCAATCCGTTTTTCGTATTTTCACTTGGTTTCATAGTATCCACCGCTTTCTTATATTGTTGGCGAAACTGATCTTCGTTCACTCTGATTCCGCTCCTTCCAGCTCCAGTTTTAACTGCTGCCGTCCCCGCTGAAGCCGCATTTTCACAGCAGAGTCGCTGATCTGCAGAATTCTGCTGATTTCCTGTACCGAATAATCCTCGTAGTAGTAGAGATGGATCACTGTTTTGACCTTCGCAGGCAGTGCCATTACAAGCTGCAGCAGCGCCAGATCCATAGGAGTGTCTGCTGCCAGCGCTTCAGCGCCGTCCAGCTTAACCTCACGTTTGCGCCAGCCTCTGCCCAGCATCGTTTTGCAGGTGTTGGTAAGCACACGGATCAGCCATGCTTTTTGATGCTCGGAGTCGCTGAATTCAGGCGCTTTTTCCATGAGCTTGATGAACGTATCCTGAACGGCCTCTTCAGCATCCTGGCGGCGGCCCAGATGGACCATCGCTATCCGGAACAACATCTCTGAATAGGCTTCGTAACTCTTTATCACATGATTTCCCGGCCGGGTCATGGATCGCTGCATGATGCAATGACCTCCTTTATACCTATAACACCATTAAGAACGGCATTTGGTCACATTTTGTTTCCGGAAATTTTAAATATCACGCGGCAATGTCACTTCATTCTGATTAAGCCGAGTGGATACGGGGTAAAATCCGGTAAGTTCTGCATACCTTAATCTGGAAAAGGAATGTATTAAATCAAATAATGAAGGGGCGAGAATATGTTTAACCGAAAAAAGATAACGGGAGCAGGTCTGGTACTGGCTGCCATTACCCTGAGTGCCTGCAGCAGCAATGATACTAACAATACAGCTGGAGAGCCGGTACAGCCGTCTGCATTAGCTACGGCAGAGGCTGCGGCAGCAACGGTTCAGCCGTCTGCATCGGCCGCGCCGGCGGCTACTGAACAGGCTTCTGCCCAGCCGGCTTCGGGAGCTGCCTCAGAAGGAGTGCCGGATAATTTGCCTGAGGACTTCCCGCTCCCGGAGGATGCGGTAATCAGCGTGTCACACTCGGAAGACAATGAGGGGAAGAAAGCGGCGCTGCTCATTTTCAGGACTAATGAAGGGATGGAGTCTGTGACTAAGCGGTACAAGGATTATTTCGCTGACAGGCTGGGAAGTAATGCTGTACAGACAATAGATGAGAAGAATCTGATTATCCAGGGCAACTCACCGGACAATACGCAAATCTGGTCCGTAATCGGAGGCGAGCTGACGGCTGAACCCGGTGTAGTTGAGCTTAATATTACCTGGTCGGAGCTCTGAGATTCGGAGTGTGGAAATATAGAACCAGCCTGATGCAGGCTGGTTTTTTGCGAACTGCGGCAATGCTCACAAGAGCACTAACCTCAGTGATAATCTTTCGGCCATCTGCTGCTATTCATCCTTCTTCTTTTGTAGTAAACTGATAACCCTGGAATTAATTACATAATGATTAAGGGGGCTGGATGCATGCAGGAGCAGCTGTCACGTGCCAACAAAGCAGCATGGGAAACGAAGGCTTATCAGGCTTGGGTGCAGCATCACGGGGCACCGGAGGCACTTGCCGAGGTATTGAAGCAGGACCCCCGGCACCCGCTGCGTTACTGGTTAAAGTACATAGGAGATCCATCCGGCAAAAAAGTGCTTAACCTGCTCGGCTCCCACGGCCGCAAAGCAATTCCTTTAGCGCTGCTTGGTGCAGAGGTGACGGTAGTGGATATTTCGGCGGAGAATCGCAGGTATGCTAATGAGGTAGCGGCAGCGGCCGGTGTGGAGCTGAGCTATATTTGCTCGGATGTGCTGCACATTCCGGATGAGGATTCGCTGGGACAATTCGATTATGTGCTGATGGAGTTTGGGGTGTTGCATTATTTTACCGATCTGTTGCCTTTATTCTCACTCGTACACCGGCGGTTGGGTGCAGGCGGCCGGCTGCTGCTGACGGATTTTCATCCGTTTGCCAGGACATGGAAGACGACAGAGACGCTCCGGCAGCCGACAGGCGATTATTTTGACAACACAATCATGGAAGGGGAGGTTGCCTTTGCCAGGCTGCTGCCGGAAGCAGAGCGTCCGGAGCTGAATAAAGTGCTGACCAAGGCCTGGACGGTGGAGGGCATACTGGCTGCTGTGGCTGCTAACAGGCTGTATATCCGGACATTTGAAGAGATTCCCAGTGCCGTAGACCCGAGCTTTCCCGAGTTCTATACTCTGGTTGCCGACAAAGTAGAAGCACAGCTCTCCCCGCTAAAGCCCTGATTCGAGGCATTAGACAACCAGACGCCAGCATATGGCTACATAAAACACAATTAGGGTGGTGAGCCAGTGCTGCGTAACCGGGAGTTCAGAGTCTATGTTATTACCAAGGGGGATATCCTGCGGTTTATAGCAATAGAGATCGTACTTGGAACGATGACCTACTCGATTGCGATGAAGCTGTTTCATAATGTGATATTGGCAAGTGCGGGCGGCTGGGCCGGGACGGAGGGCATTAAGCGGCTGGTTATGCTGAAGGATGTATTGGCAAAATAAACACAAACACCAGGGCGGGCCATCCTTATAGGGATGGTCTTTTGTATGAAATAATTGCGGACAGAAGCGGAGTTTGGCGTTTTCCGATTACATGGACTTGACCTTAGGTCAGACCTAAGGTTTATCATAGGATTAAATGAATGGAAGTGAGGGATGACTGTTGAAGGCAGATATTACAATCAGCGAGCTGGCCGGGCTCATGCAGGTGTCAGTTCATCAGATCCGTTATTTTGAGGAAAAAGGGGTTCTGCTGCCTGCCTTTACCGATACCAACCAATACCGCAAATACAGCATCGACCAGATCTACCGGCTGTCACAGATTCTGCTGCTGCGGAAGCTGTGGATGCCAGTTCAATCTATAAAAGAATGCATGACGGAGGATAACCCTGAACAGGTGGAACAGCGGATTACGCATTCGCAGACGGAGATCAGCAGGGAAATCGTACGGCTACAGCAGCTGCAGCAGTTTATCGGCAAGGTGCTGCAGGAGCACCGGGAGTTTCAAAAGGAGCATCAGGCCTATAGTGTAAAACGGCGTGAAGCGCTGGCTTTGCAAAAGTGGTTCGAGCTCGATGCCGAAGCAGTGCTTAGTGCGGGAATGCTGGCTGAACAGAAAGGGCGGATGGAGGATCTGTTTGAAGCCGATGTCCACTATATCTATGACGGAACGGGTGTGGTTACCCTGTATACTGCCGGGAAGCTACTGGAGAACAGCGATCGCATCCTTCCGGCCGGAAAGTATCTGTCTTATTCGCTGCAGGCTGCCGGTGAGGCTGAGCTTGAGCTGCATATCAGGCAGTTCTGCCGGCACGCTGAGCGGGAATTTCAAGCAGAGACATGCCCGTTAATCGTCGTTGAAAAATCATACCTCTCCCTCTTCGGCCGGGATAAGCTTCATTATGAGCTGTTGCTGTGCGTAGACCCTGCCGTTTCTGAGGGAGGCACAGCGGAAGCATGACAAGCCTGCCGATTATGATTGAACCCATGCAGCCCGAGTACAACCGCGATGTCAGCTTTATGCTGGCACACGGGTTTCAGGGGAAATTTAATGCGCTGACGAAGCTGGATGCGGGTTCACTGGCTGTGTTTTTTGAGCAGCTGATGAAGCTGTTTCCGGACGGGCCGTTAACGAAGCGAATGGTGGCACTTCAGGGAGATCAGGTCATAGGTACACTTTCTCTAAAATGGCACAAAAGCCATGACCCGTCTGCGGCGGCAGCCGCCCAATCCACGCATTCTGCTCCTTATACCAAGTTGCCCCAATGGAAGGAGCTGAAGCAGCTTGGAACCAAGAGTACACTGCGTCTCCTGACCGCACTCTATTTCCTGAACCACGAGCCGTCGCCGGGAGAATGCTACATAGCTGATCTTGCTGTTCATCCGGAGCATCAGGGAAAGGGGACTGGCGGAATACTGCTGCGCCGGGCACAGCAATATATGCAGGATCAGCCGCTGCTGCATTATCTGGGGCTGCATGTCTCCGGCAGCAACGAGCAGGCCAGACGCCTGTATGAACGGCTCGCATTCAGTGTGTGCTCGGAGGAGCACAGCCTGGTGCGCAGCCTTCTTTTCCGGGAAACGAAATGGACGTATATGATATGCAGGGGGCTCATATGAAAAAGAAAATTATAGCTGCAATAATTGTCGTTAGTCTTATTCTGCTTGGCGCAGCTCTATATATTGTGCGTCAGAATACATTCGATATGGTGGAACAGCCTGTTGAAATTACGACTCCGCAGGGACAATTGACCGGTACGCTGGTGCTGCCCAAGCATTCCTCCGGCAAATCTGGCCTGGTGCTGTTCATTCACGGTGACGGGCCGATAAATGCCTCTCATGATGACGGATATAAGCCGTTATGGGAACGGATGGCCTCATTGGGTTATGCTTCACTCTCTCTGGACAAAAGAGGAATCGGGGGCTCAGAGGGAAACTGGCTGAATCAGAGCATCGGTGACCGGGTAGAGGAAGCCCGCCATGTCCTGGCCTGGGCCAGAGAGCAGCCTTCCATAGACAGCAGCAGGATTGGGGTTTGGGGAGCCAGCCAGGCCGGCTGGGTTATACCAGAGCTGGCAGCCGCAGAACCGCTGGCATTCAGCATTCTCGTCTCACCGGCGATCAACTGGCTAAGGCAGGGAGCTTTTAATACAGAACAGCAAATGTTGAAGGACGGCTATACTCAAGAGGAGATTAGCGGGCAGGCGGCTTACGAGCAGCGGGTCAATGAGCTTTTGCAGCAAGGGGCACCGTATGAAGACTATGTGCAGCTTGATGGACCGGAGGATAGAATGTCTGAAGCGCGCTGGTCTTTTGTCAGCCAGAACTTTCGGGCAGATGCTGAGAACGACCTGCAAAGCTTCCAATCTCCGGTGCTTCTGCTGTTAGGGGAAGAGGATCTGAATGTAGATGTAAAAGAGACAGAGGATATTTACCGCAGGCAGATCAGCCCGGCCTCATTGCTCACCGTTAGGGTATTTCCGGACACCGAGCACTCGATGCTGAGGACAGCAACGGCAGATTCCAGCCTGAGGGCACTGGCGATCAGCCTGTTCGCACCGCGGAGAATCACAGTCGAAGGTTATATGGAGCAGATAGAAGTATTCCTGAAGCATACCGTGGGCCGTTAAAAGGGATGCTTGTCTCTCTTCCGCTATAAATAGGAGAATACCACTGTTCATCCGTACAAGCTGATCAGTCATTCCCCGCATATCCTGAAAGTAGAATAGATGAGAGGATGTGTGAGGTTATTATGGCAACAATTATTGATGTAGGAAGCAGTACAGCCTCAACAGGCAGCCAGACGATATCGATTCCGATTCTTGCACCGGGAGCCAATCTGATCCTGGCAGAGTTCGGGCTGTCAACGGTTACCGGCGGATCGGTTCTGTTAAACGCCAGCATCGGGTTCCAGACTACTTTGGGTATACCGAGTGTCGTATTCACCCTGTACCGGGACGGCCAGCCTATTTATAATGTGGGAGCAAGCGGACTTGCTCTGCTGGCAATTCAGCCTATAGCGATGTCATTTCTGGACAGAAGCGTACCGGCAGGTTATCATGCGTACTCTTTAGGGGTGGCTAACAACAGTTTGAACATTCTGCTGAATGCGGCTAGTGTGACTGGGCCGGTAACGTATTCGGGTGTATCCATAGGCTAATAATACACAGCCCGTGTATTTACATTCCGGCAGATGCTTGTTATGATCAGAGGTATCAAAAGAGCTTACCCAAAGCGATTAAAGGATGCATGACTCCTTTAGTCGCTTTTTTGTTTGTGGGCTTTGTAATGTAACTGGAGGCGTATGTTATGAAAAAAAGAGTGTATGAGCTGTTCATGCTGCTTGTTGGGGCGTTTTTGTTTGCGCTCGCAGTCAACGTATTTATTATCCCTAATGATTTTGGCGAGGGAGGGGTGACCGGAGTATCGATCATTCTTTTTTATCTGCTGCAATGGTCACCTGCTCTTGTGGGCTTCACACTCAATGGAATCCTGCTAATTATCGGCTACAAGCTGCTGGATAAGAAAACGATTATTTATACCGTCATTACTGTAGCTTTTAATTCGCTGTTCCTGTATCTGACCGAGAGCTGGAGTATTAATTCCAGTGAGCCGGTAATTAATGCTATCTTTGCCGGTCTGCTCGCCGGCGGCGGGATCGGATTAATCATCCGGGTTGGCGGTACAACTGCAGGAACGACGATTCTGGCCCGGCTGGCCAATAAGTACTGGGACTGGAATATCAGCTACGCGCTGCTGTTCTTTGATCTGATTGTTGCCGGACTGTCTGTTTTTGTTATCGGAATCGAGAAGGTGATGTTCACTTTCGTCATCCTCTTTATCGGAACGAAGGCGATGGAGTTCATTATTGAAGGGGTGAATCCCAAAAAAGCAGTTACCATCATTTCGGCAGAGCATGAGCGTATTGCAGCCAAGGTTACTGAGCTAATGGACCGCGGCGTAACGGTGCTGCGGGGTTACGGTTACTACACCGGCGAGGACAAAAATGTACTGTATATTGCCATCAGCAAACAGGAAGTATCCATGCTCAAAAAAATTGTGCGCGCTGAAGACAAAAATGCCTTTGTTACGATCCATGATGTGCGCGATGTGTTCGGTGAAGGCTTTATTGATATTTCCAAATAAAAAATCCGGGCCAAAAGACATTGCCGTTTCACCCAGTCAGCAGCAGGCAAATCACATATGCTATGGTGTACTCAATCATGAAGGAGGAATTGGAAATGGGTTGTTATGGTGAAAATGTAGGTCCAGTTGGCGGAGCGAACTGCGGATACGGCAGTCCTTTTACTTCTACTGCTGCAATTCTGGTATTGTTCATTCTGCTGGTTATCATCACTAAGGCTTTCTGGGTATAGTTGTACGGATAGAATGTGGCCCTGCCGACGGCAGGGCTTTTTTTGTGGCAGATTGACGGGACAAACAGGAGATTTACCACAAAATTAAAGAATTATTAGGATTAGCGGTTCGGCGGCAGCCTTCTATGGGTAACTCCCTCTTTGTAGGTCTGAGATGAATCCGGACAAGAGAGGAGGGCGACCCTGTGTTTTTTGACCAAGCGCCCTATGACATTAAACTGGACTGGGGCCAAAGAGGGGCGAGGGCTGCAGCGGAGCGCGGAGACATCATTATTATCGTTGATGTACTGAGCTTCTCGTCCACTGTTGTAACGGCAGTCCAGCACAAGGCTAACATTTATCCGTATCCGCCGCCGGCCAATGAACAGGCAAAAGCCTACGCTAAGGAGCTGGGTGCAGAGATAATCCGCGGACGGGCGGAAGCTGTAAGAACAGGGGGCCATTCGTTGTCTCCGCTGACCTTCAGCTCTGCTGATTATGAACGCGACTTTGTCCTGTGCTCCATGAACGGTGCGGCCTGCACATGGATTGCAGCACAGGCGCCTGCGCTGCTGGTCGGCTGTCTGCTGAATGCATCAGCTGTCGCCGAAACGGCCAACCGGCTTAGGCTTGAGCTGAGGGCGGCGATTACGGTAGTTCCCTGCGGTGAGAAATGGCCTGATGTGATCGGTTCCGAGAATAATCTTCGTCCCGGCATTGAGGATTACCTGGGCGCAGGACTCATCCTCTCTAAGCTGACAGGTAGTAAATCTGCGGAGGCGGAGGTCTGCATCGGTGCTCTGCGGTCTTCGGGGCAGCGAATCCGGGAGCTGATCTGGGAGTGTACCAGCGCCCGCGAGCTGCGCGGCCGCGGATTCGAAGCAGATGTAACCTATTGCTGTCAGGTGGATATCAGCTATGCTGTTCCGGTAATGCAGCATAACCGGTTCATTAATATACTGCCTGGCTTAACAGCAGAATTAAACGGACAAGCTGCGGCTCCAAAAAAAAATTAAAATTTCAGCCGGACTTCAGCAGAATTTCATAATGCATTAAGCTAAGGCAGGTATAGTAATGACATACCCCCCTTATTCATAGATTTGGACCCTGCCGGACGCCGGCGGGGTCATTTTTTGTTCAACAAAGTATTCATACCTCAGGCTCCTGCAGCAGAATCGAAAAGGTTTCGGTCTCGTGGTCCACTTCAATGGCCGCGATGCCGACGAAATCGGGAATTTCAGGATGCACCGCATCTACGCTGTATTCCGGATGAGATAGTAATAAGCGGATAACTTGAATAGCTTCCATATCGCTCCCCCTCTAAGGACTTATGAGGGTATTGTCCCCGCGGAAGTTAACGAATATGTCTCTGGATGAATTTTCTCTCTTCGCTCCGCTCCATCACAGCCATCAGCTGACCCTGGAAGATCCGCCTCTGAATCTGATCGATTCGCTGCACGGCCAGCTCCTCAGGTACCTGGAACGTAGAGGCGATATGATATACGGCATCTTCCCGCAGTTCAGGCAAGGGTCTGGCGGAGATCATGGAGTAGGGCATAGCAGCGTAGAGAATAAAGCGTTCGGATTCGTCCTGCTGCGCCTGAGTGAAATGTCCGGGCATTAGAATACGGCTGTCGGCATGGCGGAGCAGATGGCAGAGCTCATGAAGAAATTCAAGGCGCTGCAGCTCGGGCGGCAGCCGGTTGTCCAGGAACATGGTATACATGCCCGCTGAGGCCTCTACGCTTTTGCTGCGCACATCCAGATAATGAATCCAGATATTGAGGCGTTCGGCTATGTAAGCAATGGAAATATCGGACGGGCGTTTTACCTGCAGACGCTGATATAAATCCTCGGTCCAGCTCTCAAGAGCAGTCATCTGGTAATAGGATTGCATATTATCACCTCTAGATAAGATCGTATGTTCGTATTTATGAGTAAAAGAAAAGCCCGAAGGGCTGAGGAGAACCGGCATCATACCAGAACTTGTGTTCTTATGTATCTAAGAATAAAACAATTAAACCTGAATATCAAGTGTTTTTCCAAGATTCGGATGCGGGCTCTGCTGAAGCATCTGGGCGATATTCTGCGCCTGAATTTCAGCGGCATTCTTGGCAATGCTCATAACCTGCAGGCCTACAGCCTGCTTAAGTGATGCCTGGCCCATCACAACAGATAATGCGGCTATGTCCACTATGCACCTCCTGAGGGATTTCGATAGCTGATAATGTATCCGGATATGATCTGCCGCTTCATTCCAGGTTTATCTGCATTCCTACAATATATCGACACCATGGAGCCGTATTATTAATCTGCAGGGGAACACATATGTTTGCCGATTGGCCCAAACTGCCGGGATAGCTGCCACATATTCTGTGCTGTGAGTATCAATTATTCAGAGGAGGAATTACAAATGGGTGCAGATTACGGTTGCGGATGCGGAAACAATGTTGGAGGAGTGAATCAGGGTCCTCCGGTTATGCCGGTTGTAAGCCCGTGGATGACATCGACCAATGCGATTCTGGTTCTGTTCATTCTGCTGGTTATTATTACAAAAGCCTGTCTATTCTAACATTGCTTCATTAAACAGCAGCTCCTCCGGTATAAGCCCCGGCGGAGCTGCTGCCTCTTCTGCTTATTTGAACATGAACTCCACCCGTGTTCCGTCGGCGTAGCCTTCGAGCTGGTTGCCTACCCAGCTGCCGGCGCCGCGGTTATCACCGGGTGTTATGTACTCAATGTCGGCCCCGGCACCGCCCTCGGCACACATCGCCATCGGCCACTCATCACGGTCATAGCCTTTTTTGGTCGGGACCCCTTTGAGGGATTCCTTACGGTTCTCTTCCGCATCCTCCCGGCTGATCGTGCAGATGGCGGACTCGCCGTTTCTGATTGCCTCCTGGATATGTCCGGCCGTTTCAGGATAGCGGTCTGAAGGAAAGACAAGCTGTACTACCTCACCGCTGCCGGCTGGCGTTGTGGTGACAGACGGGCTGGTCTCTTCGAACAAGTAGGCTGCCAGGGCAAGCAGGATGATGATGATAAGACTGGGGAATAATTTCTTTTTTTTCACAAGCTCCTCCTGATTATGTTGTATTCTTGATGCTTCGGCCTAATCAGTATAGCTTATAATTAGCAGATTTTAGTATACTAGATAAAGAAAAAGTCCGGAATGATCAGGAGGAACAGCAGATGAAATCTGAAATTTCGATTGAAGACGAGACACTGGTTGCTGCTGCACAGGAGATTATCAAAAAGCGCTACGAGTGGGAACGGCATCATGTAAGTGCGGCACTGCGCACAAGGACCGGGGAGATTTTTACAGCGGTTCATCTGGAAGCCAGCCTGTCCAGGGTGACGGTATGTGCGGAGGCGATGGTCATCGGAAAAGCCATTTCGGAAGGCTACAAGGAATTTGACACCATTGTTGCAGTAAGACACCCGGACCCGGACAGTGAGGACAATGAGATTAGGGTAGTATCGCCCTGCGGGATGTGCCGGGAGCTGATTGCTGATTATGCCAAGGATTGCAAGGTCATTATCCCTGAGAATGAGGGTCTGGCCAAAACGGATATACTGGATCTGCTGCCTATGCGTTATGTTAGATAACCGGGATAATGAATTCAGATTGCTATACATAAGCTCACAAGAGTACAGCTGGCCATGTTGAGAAGATTTTATTTAAAATTTAAATAATATATTTGGTATCCCGCCATCCGCCGCTTCCCCGTACCAGTTGTCCCCATACAATGGTACAAAAAAGGGATGGTGGAACAAATGGAACAGCGTATACTCCGGGATATGCTCGATTGGGCATCGCGGCTGGTTAACGATGCTGCCTGGCAGACCGGCTTCCGCGCCCTGCTGAGGACTCCTGCGGACGATAAGCTGGCGCTTCCGGCGCTTAATCTGCTTAACAGGCTGTATACCCTTCAGGGTAAAGGGATCATCAGCGGGATACATGACTATCTGGAAAGTGCAGATGAATTCAGCAACAAGCTTAAAAATACAAGCGGCCAATATGCCGGGCTTCACGGCTATGAGCTGGGGGCGATCGGCAGCCAGACGGAGTCGCTTATAGCCAATCAGCGGCAGTGGGTAACGGACAGCGCCATCCGCTGGCATAAAGCCGGCGGGATTGTCACAATGAGCTATCACGCCAGTCTGCCGGGGACTGCTCCGGCCTGGTCGAACGTCTCCATGAATCTCAGCGAGGCTGATTTTGCCAAATACATTACACCAGGAACACCACAGTATGCAGCACTGCTGGCGGATCTCGACAAGACGGCTATTTCTCTCAAAAAGCTGAATGACGCAGGTGTCCCTGTACTCTGGAGACCGTATCATGAGATGAACGGAGGCTGGTTCTGGTGGGGGCAGAAGAGCCGCTTCACCGAGCTGTGGAACCTCATGTTCGATCGCTACACCGTGTACCACGGGCTGCATAACCTGCTCTGGGTGTGGAGTCCGAATGCGCAGAACCAGTGGAGCCAGGAGCCGGCCAGGTATTATCCCGGAGCCGGCAGGGTCGATGTGCTGGCGCTCGATATTTATGACGGTGATTTCAAGGACAGCCATCATGACGGGCTATGGGATCTGGGGCGCGGCAAGCTGATCGCCATCGGTGAGAACGCGAAGCTGCCTTCTGCAGCGGTACTGGCCAAATCACAAAATAAATGGTCCTACCAGCTCACCTGGGCGAAGCTGCTGTATGAGCAGAACACGGAGCCGGTGATTAAGGCTTTTATGAATGACAGCTTTGTTATTACAAGGGATGAGTATAAAGCCTTGGCCGCCGAAGGGGAGCAGGCGCATCCTCCGGGAATCAAGGGTGAATATTTCAACAATATGGCGCTGAGCGGAGCTCCGGCACTGGTCCGGACAGATTCCATGATTGACTTTACGTGGAGACAGGGCAGTCCTGACCCGTTAATTAATGCTGATCTATTCTCGGTACGCTGGAGCGGCAGGCTTAAGGCTGAATTCAGCGAGACCTATAATTTCTACACTTATTCGGACGACGGCATACGGGTGTGGGTTGACGGGGTACTGGTAATCGACAGCTGGGTTAAGCAGAGCGGTACAGAGCGCAAGGGCAGTATACAGCTGATTCAAGGCAAGCTGCATGAGCTGAAGGTAGAGTATTATGAGAACCAGGGGGATGCCAAGGCTATCCTGATGTGGGAGAGCCACAGCCGGCCTAGAGAGGTTATACCACCCGGAGCATACGTGCTGGCTTAGCCGGCGATATTTGCAGGAGATCTCCAAATTTTTGGGGATCTTTTTTGCAATGAAGGCGCTTAAAATTTGAAATATGGGTGTTTCGAGCTTTTTTTACATTAATTTCATTTGCGCTTTACAAAACCCGCCATTATTCTGTTAAGTGGAGGGATTTGAACAGATGAAAAAAACCTTATACACAATTGTACTAATGATGGTAATGATCCTCAGCGCCTGCAGCAATAACAGCTCTGCGCCAGCCTCAGAAGAGGAGGTGCAGGAGACCGTACTGAACTTCTATAACGAGATGTCGAAGTTTGACGAAATGGGCAGATCCTCGCTTGAGAATTTCAATACGACCCTCACTTCGTATTCTACGGGAGCGGCTACAGATAAAGAGCTTGAGCAAGCCCTTGATTCGTTCCAGGATACCGCATCCGATATTGCCGGCCGGGTTAATGATGTGAAGATATCCAAGAGCCTGCCGGAAGACGTCGAGACATTGCTGAGAGATGCAGTGATTGCTTTCCAGAGCGCTTATTCCATTAAAGAGAAGGCTTCGCAGAGTGCGGCTTCCCCTGAGGTGACTGCTGACGAATTCAATGCTATGAACCAGCAGGCAGATGTGGCGATGCTGTACGGTATTTCCAAGGTAAATCAGGCAAGAGTGGCTGTAGGGCTGCTGGAAGAAGACAGCGCGGCTGAGACAGAGCTGGGGAGCGTTCCCGGAACTGTGGTCAGTACAGAAGCAGATGAGATTGGCGGGAATGCAGCCAAAACTCCTGTAAATAGCGGAACCGAATCCGGCAATTCCGCAGACTGAGATTAGCTTTGCTCAAGGTTATTATTTGAGGCGCTGTACAGCCTGGCTGTGCGCGCCTTTTGCTTGCGGTCTGTCTGCACATCAATTGATGTCCGGTTGACTGAAGCCGGCTGCTGTTATTTTTTTCTTCTTGCTTACGGGAGAGTCTGCTAATATAATACGAATACAAACATATGTTCGTGTGATTGGGATGTTGATGTGCGACTATAACTTGAGGAGGAGCGGCTATGGGCAAACAGCTGGAGGAAGGATCGCAGGAAGGCAGCCGGATAATGCTGAAGGATCAGGTACAGGAACCCCGCAGGGATGAGCGTGATATGCCGGGCATAGGCGTACAGGCTGCGCAGCATAAGCTGAAGGAGATTGAGCAGACGCTGGCTGTGTCACTAAGGAATCATAAGCGGGTAACTGTGGTGCTGCACGGTCCGGCTGAGGTTAGACAGATCAGCGGATTTGTCACCTCCATTCATACCCACTCGCGTGAAATTAAGCTGCAGTGGGCAGAGGAATGGAAATGGATTCAGGTGGATGACATTGAGGATGCCTACATTCTATAAGCAGCAGCGTAACAATACGGCCCGGATCAGCGCAGCAGGTTAATTAGCTGCCGGTTCTTCCGTCTTCTCATACGCAATCAGTGTGACTGCGCCCTTGCCTGTGATCCGGGCGAGGTCTGCCTCGGCCTGCCGGATGATCTCGACTGCGTCCTCTTGGCCGCTTAGTGCGGCTACCTTATAAAGATCACTGTGAATTTCCATGGATACATACCACCTTTCGCTCAAGTCAGTTCGTGTTATCTAATGTGGCCTATTTTGCAGAAAAGCATCCGGTTCTGATGTAGATGCAGCGAAGCTTAGGGCCAAGGAGCGGGAAGAACAGATTGTCTCGGGGCTTTTCGGAGGCAATTGATTTACTGATTGTGCGCGGGATCATCATCCTGCTGATTGTTGTATGGGGATGGCTGGCCTGGCATAGCTGTTTAGTATAGGAGTGGAGAGGGCCCTGGTATCCGGGGTCTTTTGTCTTCTAATGAGGCTTACGGGCGTTACGCATACTCTTGTTAGGCAAACCGTACAAGCAAAGCAGATGGAGCAGGCATCTACTGTATCAGGGGGTGAGGAAAATGCTGACATTAGATCAGGTGAAGAGTAAGTCGGCAGGCTGGCTGGGAAATCTTCATCCGGTTATATTGGCCGGAGCCAGTGCTCTGATCCAGCGCAGCTATGCCAAGGGTATCCCGATCGTCATCACCCAGGGCATGCGGACGATTGCCGAGCAAAATGCTCTCTATGCGCAAGGCCGCACGAAGCCGGGAAATATCGTAACGAACGCAAGGGGAGGCACCAGTTATCACAACTATGGTCTGGCGATTGATTTTGCCCTGCTGCTGCCGGACGGCAAAAATGTCTCCTGGGACATCTCCCGGGACGGGAATAAAGATAAAATTGCTGACTGGCAGCAGGTGGCACAGGAGGCCAAGAAGCTCGGTTTTGCCTGGGGCGGGGACTGGACCTCCTTCAAGGATTATTCCCATCTGGAGATGACCTTCGGGCTGACCACCGAGCAGCTGCGGGCAGGCCGGCAGCCGACAGTACAGCAGGTAAAGGATGCGCTGGCTGTCATTAACGGTACGGCTCCCGGAGCGCACCAGGCGGTCATGGTCACACTGAATGGTGTCCAGATTACCAGCGGTATGCTGGAGAACGGCACAACCTATGCGCCGGTGCGTGCGGTTGCTGAAGCGCTTGGTGCAAGTGTCACTTATGATGCTGCGAGCAGGACAGTGAAGCTTGTCAGGGAATAAGAACCACCTGTATAGATGATGCGCCTCATGGGGAAATTATCAGCGAAAGACAATTATCCTCAAAGGGGGCACATCACTTGAATAAGCTGGTCACGAGCCTTGCCTGCGGTACATTGTTATCCATGAGTCTTATGGGATCCGGTTATGCAGCCAACGCTGCTGGCACCGGTGGAGGAATGGGAGCGTCCATCCCGGACACCGGCAGAACCGGAATGCAGACTGAACGTATCCGTGAAACCAACGGTACCACAGGCACTCATATGCTGAATGGAACGGGTAACCGGATGATGAACCAGACCGGCAACACGATGAACCGCAATGGCGATACGCTGATGAACAGAGTAGAGCAGAGCGGTGATAAAATGATGAACAACGCCACCGGCACTATGCGTAAAGGCGGTAACATGGTGAACAACGCGGTCCGGGGCAATGACAACAGCTCCGTCTCCCCGCTGTCCACCAGCACCGAAACCGGCAGATACCGCGCCACCAGCACAACTACCAGCGCCACTGACAACGACAGAGGCTCCAACTGGGGCTGGCTCGGTCTGCTCGGCCTGCTGGGTCTGGCGGGTATGCGCAGCCGCAGCGGAGAGCGGGAACGCCACTAGCAGGTAACCTGCTGCCGTTGAGGCAGTTGGGGTGCTTGTGAATGACATGTCGCTGGACGACGGGTGTTACGGAGTTAAGGATGTTAGGGGTGTTCCGCCCTTCGGGCGGGTATAAGGGTGGGTCAGGGGTAGTGATGCCCCTGACTTTTGTTTGTTGGGTGCCTTTGATTTTCGCTTCCAACTCCCGATGGGGACTCCATTCCAACTGCCTTTGAATTAGCTCGTATTGTGCAGATGCGGGGATTAAAAGTAACTTTGCTCTTTAGTGTGCTGTTCGTTTAGAGTTACGACATCACTGAATCTGTATAGTGGAAAATGTTACGCTCTAGGACAAGCTCAGCCTATTTGGACTGGCATATAGTCTTGTCTTATGTAACTAAAAAATATTTGTGATTTTGATTGCGTATCCAATAGATACGTGATATGATATTTCTTGTCGCGTTACAACGCACATTATATGCCGGGGTGGCGGAACAGGCAGACGCACAGGACTTAAAATCCTGCGAAGGGTGACCTTCGTACGGGTTCGACCCCCGTCCTCGGCACTACAAAAAAGAGAGCTCATCTTAAAGGATGAGCTCTCTTTTTTTGCATGAAAATTTGACAAACAGAAAGTCGGATTTTTTGGGAGCATATAAGGTAATGAAAGTGTATTGTAAACTAATTTTGAATGCATAGAAATAAAGTGAAAGATTAATTTATAAGGGAATAAAGATATGGAGATTACCGGGATTAACTTGAAGTATGGAGATAATCTGGACTTGCTTTATTTTAAAATTGACTTGGTGATGGAGTGATATAGAACAATGTTTTAAATATTTCTATATACTTTTGCCAGGATCTCATAAACTTGCTTTGCTTGGGGTCTTTTGTTTGGATCTAGATGAAGAAGCGTAATAATCATTTCTAAGATTGGTGTGGTTAATTGAACTGAGATGTCTTCTTGTTGTAAACATTTGCTGAATATTTGGTGTAAGGTTACACCAAGTGCATATAGGTCTTCTGGAAGTCTTGATTTGTTTAAAGGGTATTCCCTCCATTCTGGGGGTGCAAAACCTGGTGATCCCCAAGGTGTTTCATCAGGATTATCTATATTACATGCGCCTTCAAAATCTAAAGGCCTTAATAAATCATTATAATCTATAATTAGATTCATTGGCTTACAATCTCTCCAGACCCATCCACAGCTATGAATTTTATCGATTATTGATGTTAGCTGTAATCCATAGTTTAAAGCGTTCTTGAAAGAAATCCCTTTATTTATTAATGAGTTTAAATTTTCACCCTCGATGTATTCCATTACAACATAATAATTATTCTGGTAGATAAAAGATGAGAATATTTTTGGTACATCTATTCCATTTTCATTTAAACACTTTATGATCATTTCTTCATGTTTTAATCTAGAATATCCATCTGAGGAATCCCAGTTCGTCTCACCATTACTTCTACCTTCTTTTAGAATACAACGTCTAGTAGGTTTAACACTGAGATCAATTGAAGAATAAACCCCTCCTTTACCTCTTTGAGTGATAGCCTCATAAGCAAAAATGGTTTTTCCAAGAGGCATATCTTCTCCCGATGATTGAGTAGTATTTGCATGACTTATATTTGAAAAGGGATTGTTAAGCCAACTTGGAGCAGCAGAACCTGATGATCGAAGATCAGGAACTAGGTTGCCAAATAGATCACGAACAGCTGGAGTAACTGTCCCTCTGTAGTTCATATTAATTAATTTAAAGGCGCCATATCTATAATAAACGCAACTATTTTCTTTAAATCTTAAGTCAAAAGGGATTATTGGTGCATTTAAGTTAGTAGTCATATTATGTAACATTTCAGTAATATATAAAGCCTCTTCATTAGATCGTGGATAAACTGTTATGAATTTTCCAATTTGACTAAATCCATAATAAAGTCCGCTATTAATTTTGCCTAATTCATATAATGAAATAGGAGCTTTATAGAGCACTTCTAACTTTGATAAGAAAGGAGCAACACACTTAAGTACTTGCGAAGCGTTAATTATAGTCGAAGAGATATGAACTTTCCATCCTTGTTCTGGATCATCAGAGTTCATATAACGATTACTCCTCCAAATAGAATTTGGATGCATAATAGGCAAGAATTTCATGCAATCATATTCCCATTGGTGTAGAAGCCTTACTGGCAACGAATTGTTCTTCATAGTATCCTCCATGATTTTATTTTGAATGAGATAAGGGGAATAGATTCCCCTTATCACTAGCTCTTATTAGAGCAGTGGTGGCGAAATTAAACTTTTTACTCAAGGACAAGGGGTTGACAAGGTGGGAATTAAACCTGTATAAGCACCAGCGAAACCAGCAGCAGGAGCAGGAACTGTATAAGCACCAGCGAAACCAGCAGCAGCAGCAGGAGCAGGAACTGTATAAGCACCTGCAAAACCAGCAGGAGCAGGAACTGTATAAGCACCTGCAAAACCAGCAGGAGCAAGAACTGCATAATTACCGGCGAAACCAGCAGGAACAGGAACTGTATAAGTATAAGCACCGGCGAAACCAGCAGGAGCAGGAACTGCATAATTACCGGCGAAACCAGCAAGAGCAGGAACTGTATAAGTCCCACCAGGGGACTTTGGTTGTAGGTTCGCTAATTCAGTAGCATTAGTTGCTAAAGATTCAAGAAATTCCAATTGTCTTAATAAACTCTCGCCAAATTCTTTATCGGTTAAGCACTTGCTAATTATTTCTTTTAATTCCATATGTAAGTCTCCTCCTTTTAATGTTTATATAATTCATCTTAAATTACAAAAAAATACATGTTCGAAAGTTAATTCAACATTATTTTTTATTTTTATTGGATAAAGCGCAAACCAATTGCAGGTTGTAGTAGATTTGCCAGTTCTGTCTTTTTGATAGGCAATAATGATGATGGTTGTATTGGCCATAATAAACTTCCCCTGTGGTGTGCTGCAAACTATTGTCAATGATAGGAGTAGATGTTCTCAATTTTTCTCTCTAAATAATATCTTGGTTCTTTCCGTATTCTTTTATGAAACGTTTCCAAATTAACTATTGAAACGTTTCCACTTTGGTGCTATTATAATTTTCAGAAGAGGTCGGAGGTGTTAAATGACAAGCATTAAAGATGTAGCCAACTTAGCCGGCGTTGCTGTAGGTACCGTGTCCAGAGTCATTAACAACTCTGGCGCCGTCAAACCCAAGACACGCCAAAAGGTAGAAGAAGCCATTCAGGAACTGAATTATTTCCCGAATGAAGTGGCCCGGAATTTTAAAATGCAGAAATCCAAGATGGTCGCCTTATTGCTGCCAAGTATCTGGAATCCCTTCTTTTCTGAGCTGGCGTATTACATTGAGGATGAGCTGGACCGGGAAGGCTATAAGCTGATGCTGTGCAACAGCGGCGGCAAACCGGAAAAGGAGCTGTATTATCTCGATATGCTGCGGCAGAACAAGGTGGCTGGAATTGTTGGCATAACTTACAACGATATCGAGAATAATGTGAGCAATGACATTCCGATTGTAAGCATTGACCGGCATTTTAATAAGAAGATCACCTGCGTCACTTCGGATAATTATGAGGGAGGCCGTCTGGCCTTAAGAGAGCTTGTGAAAGCGGGAGCCAGGAAGCCGGCTTTTATGGGGAGTGTCACCTCTGTGTTCAGTGAGACCATGAACCGGAGAGAGGGTTTTATCCATGAAGCGCAGGTGTTGGGCGTAGATTATGTAATCTACGAGAAGCCGGACCCCATCGTGGACAACCATGCCTTTATTAACGAATTCCTGCAGAAACACGGCGATGCAGACGGCATTTTTGCCATTACTGATATGCTTGCCGCCAGTTATATAGATCAGGCCAGCAAGCAGGGGATCCGGGTTCCTGAGGATGTGAAGGTCATCGGTTATGACGGCATTCAGGACAGTCCCTATTTTCACCCTATACTGTCTACCATCAGGCAGCCGGTGGAAGAAATGGCACGCACGACGATCAGACTGCTGTATGACAAGATCGAAGGCATTCCGCTGGAGAAGCAGGTGTACCGTATACCCGTTGTATTCAGGCAAGGCGAGACTACATGATCTCGTGCAGAGCAGAGAAACATCAGCTTATCCGAAAGGATGCACCGACTGGCGTTTTTCTTTTCTAAATTGGAAACGTTTCAAGTTGGAGAATATATTTTTTATCCTAAGTTGGAAACGTTTCAAAACGACTGTATTTTACATTGAAAGGGAGTATAAGAGTGAATTCAAGAACCAGTACGGCAGATCATTTAATGATCAAACCTAATCGTAAAAGATGGAGCCGGTTCAAGCGCGACTATGAGCTGTACCTGTTTTTACTGCCGATCATTATTCTGTATCTCGTATTCAAATACTATCCGATGTACGGGGTGCAAATTGCGTTTAAGGATTTCTCGCCGAGCCAGGGGATCTGGGGGAGTGAATGGGTAGGGTTCCAGCACTTTAAGGATTTTTTCAATGCTTATAATTTCTGGACCATCATCACAAATACGCTTTCCCTCAGTTTCCTTTCGCTGCTGTTCGGCTTCCCGGCGCCCATCATTATCGCTATTATGCTCAATCAGATGCTGGGCAAGTCCTATAAGAAATTTGTCCAGACCGTGATTTATGCGCCGCACTTTATTTCAACCGTTGTGCTTGTGGGGATGCTTAATGTGTTTTTATCGCCCAACAGCGGTCTTGTTAACCACCTAATTACCGCGTTTGGCGGACAGCCCATTCTCTTCATGGCCGATGAGGGCTGGTTTCGTCCGCTGTATATCCTCTCAGGGATCTGGCAGGAGACAGGCTTCGCCACAATTATCTATCTTGCTGCACTTGCGGGAGTCAATCCCGAGCTGCACGAAGCGGCTATCATGGACGGGGCGAGCAAATGGAAGCGTGTGTGGTACGTGGATATTCCGAGTATTTTGCCGACGATTGTTATTCTGCTGATTCTCGCACTGGGCAATATGATGAGCATTGGTTTTGAAAAAGCATTTCTGATGCAAAGTGATCTCAACTATGCCACCTCCAATATTATTCCTACCTATGTATATGAAATGGGGATTCAGAAGGCCCAGTACAGCTTTTCCACGGCAGTCGGCCTGTTCAACTCCCTGATCAATATCATCCTGATTTTCACCGTAAACCGGATCGCCAAAAAAATGACAGAAACCAGCCTGTGGTAAGGAGGAAGCAATCATGAACCAATTATTGAAGCGAAAGAGCAGAGGGGACGCCTGGTTTGACATCATTAACTATATTTTGCTGACCCTCATTATGCTGCTCGTGTTATACCCGCTGTACTTTGTGCTGGCTGCCTCATTTAGCGATCCCAATTATATCTACTCCGGTGAGGTCTGGCTGTTTCCGAAAGGCTTCACGCTGGACGGCTATGAGCGGATATTCAGTGACTCCTCCATCTGGATCGGATATGGAAATTCCATTCTATACGCGACGCTGGGGACCTTAATTGGAGTTGCCGTGACGGTATTTGCAGCGTATCCGCTGGCCCGTAAGGATCTGGCCGGGAAGTCGGTAATTATGTGGTTTTTGCTGGTTACGATGTTCTTCAGCGGCGGGCTGATTCCCACCTACCTGCTGATTAAAGATCTGCACATGCTGAACACGATGTGGGCTCTGGTCATTCCCGGGGCAGGCGGTGTATTTAATGTCATCATTGTCAGAACCTTTTTCCAGTCTTCTATCCCGGATGAGATGTGGGAGGCTGCCTCAATTGACGGATGTTCGAACACCAGATTCTTCTGGAGCATTGTGCTTCCCTTGTCCAAGTCCATTCTGGCGGTAATGGTGCTGTATCATGTGGTCGGCTTCTGGAACGGTTTCTTCGACGCCTTGATCTACCTGAATGATGAGAGCAAGTACCCGCTGCAATTGGTGCTCCGCAATATTCTTGTCCAGAACCAGGTTAACTCCGGCATGATGATTGATGTGGAATCCTATGCAGCCAAGATGCGCGTGACCGAACTGATCAAATACGGGGTCATCATGGTATCCAGTCTGCCGCTGCTGATTTTGTATCCTTTCCTGCAGAAGTATTTTGTCAAAGGCGTAATGATCGGCTCGATTAAAGGCTGATTCTCATATCCGGCACTTGAGAGGGGGGATGTACCGCCGTATTCGGGCCGACAATAGCAGAGCAACACAAGCAGTTAACGGATGGGATGAACAAAAGGGAGGTTATGGATAATGAAGTCTTTATTCAAAAATGCGGGGATTGTGGTGTTGGCCGGAGCGTTTGTGCTGAGCGGGTGTTCAGGTAACGGAAACGGGTCAAAGAATCAGGCAGAGAATCCGGATCAGGAAGCGAATTTCAATGCAACCGGTCTTCCTATCGTAAATGAAGCTGTGTCCTTAAGAATGGTAGCCCCGAAGGCTGCTTTGGCGCCGGAGTTCACGGAGATGGAAATCTTCAAACGGCTGGAGAAGGATACCAACGTGCAGATTAACTGGGAGAACATCCCCGATACCGACTATACAGAGAAGAAAAACCTGCTGCTGGCGAGCGGCGACTTGCCGGATGCCTTTTATGCGGCCGGATTTACCGACTATGAGCTGATCAATTATGGCGAAGACGGAACCCTGATTCCGCTGGAGGATTTAATTGAGCAATATGCGCCTAATTTGAAAGCGCTTCTGGACCGCCGTCCTGATATCAAATCATCTATTACCGCACCTGACGGGCACATCTACGGTCTGCCGTCCTGGGAAGAGAATAACCTGGGAACGAACCCTTTCTTTCACGTTATCAATAAAAGCTGGCTGGATAAGCTGGGCCTGAAAGTACCGGAAACGCTGGATGAATACACAGAAGCACTGCTGGCCTTCAAAACACAGGACCCGAACGGCAACGGCAAGCAGGATGAGATTCCGCTTAGCTTTATGCACATGCAGTGGTGTATGGATATCGCCGGACTTTTCGGAGCCTTTGGACTTCCGGATAACCTGGAGCACCGTGTCGTCCGTGACGGAAAAGTTATTTTTACGGCAACTCAGCCTGAATATAAGGAAGCTCTGAATTATTTTCATGAAAAATGGTATAAGCAGGGTCTGATTGATCCGGAATCCTTCACTCAGGATGCAGCACAGTATCTGGCCAAAGGCAAAACAACAGATGAGACGCTGGGCTCCTATGTCTGGTGGGAAGTGGAAGAGGTTGTCGGTACCGAGCGTGCCAAGGATTATGTTCTGCTGTCCCCGCTTAAAGGCACGAATGGGGAGCAGACGATTGGACGCGCCAATGGCGGCGGACCGGGACGCGGTTCCTTCGTTATTACCAAAGAGAACAGCAACCCGGAAATCACCATGCGCTGGATCGACCAGCAGTATGAGCCTTACATGGCTGCTCAGATCCACTGGGGCCCGCTGGATATCGTATACAAGAAGGATGACAACGGTAAGCTCGTGAATCTGCCGCTGCCTGAGGGAGCGTCTGCAGGTGAATTCCGTCAAAAGGTTGCTCCGGGATCTGGCGCGCCTGGCGTCATTACCTTCGATGACTTCGGAAAAGTGGTAGATATGGAACCCCGCGCCCAGCAGCGCGCTGAAGACCTGGCGAAATACTACAATCCGTATATGGAAAAAGAAAACTATCCGGGCATCTTCTTTGAGCCGGAGGAGCTGGATACCATCAACAAGATTGAGCCGGAACTGATCAAGTATGTCAATACACAAAGAGGGAAGTTCATTGTAGACGGCGGTGCAGATGAGGCATGGGACAGCTATATCAAAACACTGGAAAAGATGGGCCTGAATGAATTATTGGAAATCTATCAGACCGGGCTGGACCGCTACAATGCAAATCTAAAACAATAAATAAATAAATAGATGGTTAGGTGGGGAGAAGCTGTGCCAGATGTTATCGCGATTGGAGAGGTATTAATAGACTTTACTCCAGCAGGCCGTTCAGCCGCTGGGAATGAGCAGTTTGAATGCAATCCTGGAGGGGCTCCGGCCAATGTGGCGGCTGCGCTGTCCCGTCTGGGCGCAAGATCGGCACTCGTCAGCAAGGTTGGAGGAGATTCCTTCGGCTCCTTGCTGCACAATACACTGGTGAGCAGCGGTGTGGATGTAGCAGGCGTATCGGTAACGGACGAAGCAAGTACGACCTTGGCTTTTGTTCATCTGGATGAGCAGGGAGACCGGTCCTTCAGCTTCTTCCGGAAGCCGGGTGCAGATACCTTCCTGCATACGGAGGATATCCCATTCGAGCAGATCGAAGCCTGTCAGGCACTGCATTTTGGCTCATTGTCTATGACTCATGAACCTGCCCGTACAGCAACCAGGAAGGCAGTTCTTAAGGCTAAGGAAGCAGGAGTGCTGCTGTCGTTTGATCCGAATATCCGGTTTGCGTTGTGGGAGAGCAAGGAAGAAGCGAGACAGCACATTCTTTGGGGTTTGAATTATGCCGATATCCTGAAGGTCTCGGAAGAAGAGCTTTCTTTTATTACGGGAACAAACGATATTGGAAAAGGTTCACTTGCGCTTCAGCAGCAATTTGATATTGCACTCATTGTCGTTACTTTAGCGGAAAAAGGCTGCTATTACCGTCTGGCGGGCCAGGATGGATATGTGCCGGGCTTTAAGGTCAAGGCCATTGATACGACTGGAGCCGGAGATGCTTTTCTGGGCTGCCTGTTATATAAGATTCTGGATAACGGGGGCTCCCTGAAGGAGCTGACCGCTCAGCAAATCACCAGCATGCTAACTTTTGCCAATGCCGGCGGAGCATTAGTAACAACACGAAAGGGGGCTCTCGGGTCCATGCCGACGACAGAGGAGATTAATAAGATGATAGATTCCAGCAAACAACATAGTGACGACCGGTTCAGACCCGGATTCCACTTTTCACCTCCCGACAACTGGGCGAATGATCCCAACGGATTAGTCTACTACAAGGGAAGCTATCATCTATTCTATCAATATCATCCATATGGTAATAAGTGGGGGCCGATGCACTGGGGCCATGCAGTAAGTGAAGACCTGGTTCACTGGGAGCACGCGCCTGTTGCGCTATTCCCGGATGAACACGGAGCTATCTTTTCGGGCTGCTGTGTAGTGGACTGGAATAATAGCAGCGGTATATTCGAAGGTTCCCACGGAGGACTCGTTGCGGTCTTTACGCATGCGGATACCCATCCGGAGACAGGCCAGCCGCGTCAGCGTCAGAGTCTGGCTTACAGCAGCGATGAAGGTCAAACCTGGCAGAAGTATGATGGTAATCCAGTGCTTGCCGAGGAGGAGTTGATAGACTTCCGTGACCCCAAGGTGTTCTGGCATGTGCAAAGCGGGCAGTGGATTATGGCAATTGTTGCAGGGGACCATGCCCGGTTCTATACCTCAGATAATTTGCGCGACTGGTCGCTGACCGGTGAATTCGGCAAAGAAGAAGGCTCCCATGACGGCGTCTGGGAATGCCCTGATCTGTTTCAGCTGCCGGTGGATGACAGCGGTCGTTCGAAATGGGTGCTTATTATCAGCATCGGGGACAATCCCGGTTGTCCCGAAGGCTCACGTACGCAATATTTCATTGGTGAATTTGACGGAAAGACATTCATTAATGACAATCCGGCCGATCATATCCTGTGGCTGGATCATGGCAGAGACAACTATGCAGGCGTTACCTGGTCGGATATTCCGGAGCAAGACGGCCGCCGCGTCCTCGTCGGGTGGATGAGCAACTGGAAATATGCCAACGAGACACCTACCGGTTCCTGGAGAGGTGCAATGACATTACCCCGCGCCTTGTCGCTGACCAGCAAGGACGGGAGTGTCGTGCTGACCCAAATGCCTGTCCGGGAAATAGAGCAGCTGCGCAAAGAATCCGTCAGCTGGAAGGACGTCACTGTTACGCCAGAAGCTCCTTTCATACAGCAGACCCATCATAATCTGCTGGAGATTGCAGCAGATCTCGATGTCCGCTCCGGGGATGAAGTCTATATTCATCTGAAATCCTCTGGACAAAGTGAGATCATTATCGGTTATGACCCTGCTGATAAGTGGCTGTTCACCGACCGCTCCCATTCGGGTGTGACCGATTTCCATCCGGCGTTCGCAAACCGGCATGGTGCCAGCCTGGCTGCGGGGAATGGACAGCTCAGACTGCAGATCTGGCTGGACCGTAATGCGGTTGAAGTGTATGCGGATAATGGCTTAGTTGTGCTGACCGATCAGATTTTCCCTGAATCTCCGATTGAGAGTATAGGAATTAGTACGAAGACAGGGCAGGTGGTTGTGAACTCCCTGCAGATTCACACGCTGGACGCTGTTCAGATTCCATATGTCAGTACTGTGCAGCCATCAAGGAGGAATGAGGCATGAGCAGCTCAGCGGGAGACCGCGGACTAACGATGCATTGGGCTTTTGATGAAGGAGCCGGAGCTAGTGCTCTGGAGAGGGTCACTCAGACGGTGGATGAAATCCATTACGTATTCAATAATGCGGAGTTTACGGACCCTTGTACTCCGCCGTGGAGACCGGGTGTAACAGGAAGCAGTCTTCTCTTCGATGGTTATTCAACCTATATTACCCATTCTGTCCACAAGGACAAGCATAATGGAGAGCCTGAGCTTCTCGCGGCCCTCAGCATCGGGGTTTGGGTTGCTCCGCGAACCTATGAATGGGGACATGAAGGCAAGCTGGCCGCTATTGTTAACCGGCACAATAAGGATACCGGGCAGGGGTATATGCTTGGCATGTTCCGTCACGGCTCCTGGTCCTTCCAAATCGGGCTCGCAGACGGAGAATGGACGGAAATTTGGTCACCTGACGGTTGTGAACTGCCCAAGAATGAATGGTCGTATGTAAATGCCGTGTTCAATGGGGATGAAGGTGAGCTTAGGCTGTATTTGAATGGCAGCGAGATTGCTTCGGCGGTCGTACCTGCCGGTTCCCGGCTGGCGGAAGCGGACGATACAGATCTGCTCATTGGCAGGAACAATCACAGCAGTAAGCTTGCAGAGGTGTTCAGCCTGCATATGTTCAGCGGGCTTATGGATGAGCTGAAGTTGTATAGCCACACCCTGAGTAATGAGGAAGTGGCCTCTTCATATCAGGAGGTGCTCGCCGCACATGGAGGCGTCCGGCCGCAAGTGGCATATGACGACATCAAGCTGGACCGTACTCCCCTGCTTGCGGACCGGCATAGACCGCAATATCATGTCAGTCCACCGGCACACTGGATGAACGAGCCGCATGCACCGGTCTATTTTGACGGGAAATATCATTTGTTCTATCAGCATAATCCGCAAGGGCCTTACTTCCATCATATTCATTGGGGGCATTGGGTAAGTGAAGATCTGGTGCATTGGCGTGATCTTCCTGTAGCCCTGGCCCCTGAGAAGGATGAGCTTGCACCGGACGGAATCTGGTCTGGAAGCGCGACTTATGATGCCGACGGCCTGCCTGTCCTGTTCTTTACAGCGGGCAATGACAGTGCGTCACCGAATCAGAGCGTAGCGCTGGCCAGAAGCACTTATTCTGCAGACGGGGATTCTGATCTGGTCAAGTGGATCAAACATCCGGAGCCGCTTATTGTACAGCAGCAGGGTATGGGGGCATTCGGAGATTTCCGGGACCCGTTCGTGTGGAAGGATGAGGACGGCTGGTATGCCCTGGTCGGATCGGGGATGGAAGGCGGTGGCGGAGCCGCGCTGGCTTTTGCGTCAGCAGATATGCTGAACTGGACGTACAAAGGAGCATTTTTTGAAGCGGATATTCAGAAGTTCCCTTATCTTGGACCCATCTGGGAGCTCCCTGTATTCCTCCCTCTGGGCATTGACAAGCAAGGTGTGAGTAAGCATCTTCTGCTGGTCAGTCCTGTAGGAGCTGGCGCCGATGTTGAAGTGTTCTACTGGATCGGACAGCTGGACAAGCACAATCTGTCTTTCATACCCGATCAGGAGGAACCTGAACTAATGGATGTCGGAGATTTCCATTTTACCGGGCCGAGCGGGATGGTTGATCCGAAGACCGGCAGAAATATCGTCTTTACCATCGCGCAGGGTGACCGGACATCCGTGCTGGAATACCAGTCCGGCTGGGCTCATAACGGCGGTTTGCCGGTAAGCGTGTATTTGCGGGAGGACGGCAGGCTTGGAATCGGACCGATACATGAGCTGCAGTCACTACGGGGTGAGAAGCGATTATCGCTTCATGACAAGTCATTAACAGAAACCAATGACCTGCTGAAGGATATTCAGGGCGATATGCTGGAGATTCAGCTGGAAATGGAACAGGGAAGTGCTGCCCAGCTTGGAATCAAGGTCCGGTGTACAACGGATGGAGATGAAGAGACGCTGCTGTATTATGACTGGAAGGAATCTGCTCTTTTGGCCGACCGGACGAAAACTTCGCAGCATCCGGAAGAAAAATGCAGCGGAATTCAGGGCGGTAAGCTGGATCTATGCGGCGAGAATCTGAAGCTGCACATCTATCTGGACCGCTCCATGGTGGAGGCCTATGCCAACGGGCTTAAAAGCCTGACTACCCGGGTATACCCGGGCCGTAAGGATGCCTTGGGGCTTAAGCTCTGGGGAGACGGGGAGTCTCTGGTGAAGTCGATGGAGATTTGGGATATGAAGTCTATATGGTAATGCGGAGCGCCAAGGCGCTCCATCCCTTATGGATACAGAATGACGTAAACAGGTGAACGTCTATTTGTAAGCGCTTCACTAATTGATCCGGATAAGAAAATAACAAAGGAGGCTTGTTAATGAGAAAAGCTAAAGGAAATACCTCATGGATTTCCATCATGGTAGCAGGGGTGTTGCTTCTTCAGCTGGCGGCTCCAGGAATTCAAGGTACAGCCGCAGCAGGGATTGAGAAGGAAGGCGGGGAGGCTGCTGCATCGAGCTCGGGTCTGGAACTGTCTGTTACCAATGCAGTCTATCAGGTGCCCAAGCCGGACGGGAGCCTGTCCGTTGCGGCTGCGGTTTATGAAATTGTGAATCCGGGCTTTGAAACGGGAGACTTGACGGGATGGACTGTTACCAAAGGTAACGCGTTTGGCCCGGATAGTGTATCCGGGGAGTCCACCTGGTGGGCGGAACAAATCCCGTATAACCAGGAGGGCACTTATCATCTAAACGGCTGGAAATATGACGAGGCTGCTACAGGCGTGCTGCGGTCCGGCAGCTTCAAGCTGGGCGGCAGCGGGTGGATCAGCTTTAAGCTTGGCGGCGGCAAAAATCCGGATAAGGTCTATGTAAATATTGTAGAGGCGGATACGGGACAGGTGGTTGCCAGATACGGCAACAGCGCATTCGCCGACGCGGGCTTCCCGAACCCCGCCCAGGGCATGCGGCTTGCCAATATGGAGCAGTATAAAGCCGATCTTTCCGGACATTTGGGAGAGAAGCTGTATGTAGAGATCGTCGATAATGCAACTGCGGATTGGGGTTTGATTTTTGCAGATGCCTTTAACATGTACCATGAATCAGAGCCTGCCGGTGGCACTGTTGCTAAAGATATTAAGCCGGATTTCCAGCGGTATCAAATCCAGAATCCGAGTTTTGAAACTGGTGATTTGACCGGATGGACCGTAGTGGAAGGTGAAGCGTTCGGGCCGGACAGCATATCAGATGAAACTGCCTGGTGGGCGGAACAAATCCCGTATAACCAGGAAGGCGCCTATCATTTAAACGGCTGGAAATATCCTGAATCTGCAACAGGAGTCCTTCGTTCCAGCACCTTTGAGCTGGGAGGAACGGGCTGGATTACCTTTAGGCTGGGCGGAGGCAAGCATACGGATCAAGCCTATGTGAGCGTTGTCGATGCGGATACGGGAACGCAGATTGCCCGATACGGTAACAGCGGGTTTAACGATTCCGGCTTCCCGGACCCGGCGCAGGGCATGAGACTTGCCAATATGGAGCAGTACAAAGCGGACCTGTCCAAATATACCGGCAAAAAACTGTATCTGGAGATTGTTGATCATGCAGTCTCGGATTGGGGTGTAATGTTCGCGGACGCCGTTAACACCTTCAATGAACAGGTTCCGGAAGAGGGGGTTATGGCTGAAAATATCATTCCAACAGAAATCGCAAACAGTGGTTTTGAGACAGGTAACTTTGAGGGCTGGACGGCCACTGGTGAGGCTTTTCAAGTAACGGATGAAGCTCACGCAGGTAAAGAGGGCAGCTTTTATGCCAAATCAACCTTGGAAGGAGAAGGCTCAATTACTTCCAGCGCCTTTACCCTTCAGGGGAACGGGACGATTACCTTTTCCATTGTGGATATTGTTCAACCTGCGGATGCCTATGTCGCACTATATGATGCAAGCACAAATGAATTGCTTAAACAAACCGGCAATGTCAGTGCAAATGAGAAGATTACCTGGAATGTATATGAACACTACAACAAGAGTCTTTATATCAAGGTAGCCGATCAGTCGGATCAGTCCCGTATTTCCGTTGATGCTTTTCAGGTGAATCATAGGGGCAGCATCTTCTATATGAATTTCGATGAAGGAACGGGCAAGAAGGCGCTTGAGCAGGTAAGCAAGCTTGAGCACGAGGTAAACTATGTGTTTAATAGCGCCAGATACATGGATTCCAAAGATCCGAGATGGACTCCGCGTGGAGTAAAGGGCGGGGCCTTGCTGTTTGACGGATACTCAAATGATATTGAAGTAAACGCGAGTGACACTATTCCGGTAAGCGACGAACTGACGGTCGAAGCATGGGTGGCTCCGCGCAGCTATGAATGGGGAGACGGCAATAAGCTGTCTGCGATTGTGAATCAGTCCAATCAGGATAAGGCCGAAGGTTTCGCGCTTGGCATGTACCGGCATGGCACATGGTCCTTTCAGGCCGGAATTGGCGGACAGTGGATTCAGGTATGGGTTACTGATCATCCGCTTGAGAAATACAAGTGGAATTATATTGCCGCCACTTTTGATAAGGGAACTGGTGAAATCAGGCTGTACCTCAACGGGGAGCAAGTTGCCTCCAGGTCAACCCCCATTAATGTTCCAATCACATCATCAACAGCAAGCCTGCTGATCGGTAAAAATAATAATCCCGTAGAGCTCGCAGGCCTGTTCTCCTACAATATGTTCAGCGGACTTATCGATGAAGTGAAGCTGCAGAACAAGGCGCTCACGGGTCAAGAAATTCTTGCTGAGTATGAGAATGTGAAGGCACTCCACGGCGGAGCGGTTCCGGAAATTCCAGCCGGCGATATTGATGAAGACCCGGGTGTGTTCGACGGGGATCAGCACCGTCCGCAGTACCATGCAATGCCGCCGCAGAACTGGATGAACGAAGCACACGCACCGATTTATTATAACGGCAAATATCATTTATTCTATCAGCATAATCCGCAAGGCCCGTTCTGGCATCAAATTCACTGGGGACATTGGGTGAGTGACGATATGGTGCACTGGGACAATGTGAGGCCTGCACTTGCACCTGAGGCAGGCATCCTTGATCCGGATGGTGCTTGGTCAGGCAGCGCAGCGTATGACCGTGATGGCAATCCTGTACTGTTCTATACTGCCGGCAATGACTCTTTGTCACCCAATCAAAGAACAGGCCTGGCGACTCCCGCTGATCTGTCGGACCCTAATTTGGAGCAATGGGTGAAATATCCTGAACCGGTAACAGAGCAGAACGGAAACGGCATTCATAACGAATTCAGAGACCCCTTTGTATGGTATGACCAAGAGACGGATAAGTGGTATCAGCTGGTAACCTCCGGTCTAAAAGACTTTAGCAGCGGCACCGCTTTGGTATACGTATCCGATGATATGTACAATTGGGAGTATAAAGGACCGCTTTATGTCAGTGACAGAAGCTTGTATCCAGAGCTGGGCACGGTATGGGAACTGCCAGTTCTACTTCCGTTAGGCAAGGATAGTACGGGCAAGCAAAAGTATATCTTCATGATCAATCCGCATGAGAAACCGGAGCACGTTCCGCCGGCGAATGATGTGAAACGGGATGTTGAGGTCTTTTACTGGATCGGAACTTGGGACCGGGACCACTTGAAATTCATTCCTGACCAGGAGGCACCGTCCAAAATGGATGTGGGCGACGGCTATTTAACCGCAGAGAGCGGGATGGTCACCCCTGACGGAAGAACGGTTGTGTTCTCCATGGTGCAGAATGTTAGAACACCGCAAGCGGAATATCAGGCCGGATGGGCGCATAACTTGGCGCTGCCGGTTTCCCTGAGCCTGGATGAGCATGATGAATTGCGCATTGAGCCCATCGAGGAATTGCAGAGTCTGCGAGGAGATAAGATTGTTGATTTCTCGGACAAAAATGTGGCTGCCGCCAATCAATTGATTCACAATGTCAAAGGCGACATGCTGGAGATCGTGATGGAGATCGATCCGGGCGAAGCCCAGAAATTCGGTCTTAAAGTACGGCGATCCGATAACGGCCAGGAGGAAACGCTGATTTACTACGATAAGACCGACAATACATTCAATGTGGACCGGACCAAGAGCAGCATTGACCCCGATGTCCGCGTGGACGGGATTCAAGGCGGATACGTTGATCTTGACGGAGAGAATTTAAAGCTGCATATCTTCCTCGACCGCTCGGTTGTAGAAGCCTTTGCCAACTACAAGAAAAAGCTGACAACCCGCGTCTACGTAGGCAGATATGACTCCCTGGGCTTGCAGGTCTGGGCCGACAACGATATTACAGTCAAGTCCATGGAAGTATGGAATATGAATGCACTGACAGGTGAATCTGCAGCTCCGGTCGATGTACCTGACAACTGGGACAACTCCGTATACACCGATATCACGGACCTGCCTAATCATGATTTTGCTACAGGAGACTTAACAGGCTGGATTACTGAAGGAGATGCGTTCCAGGATGTCCATGTGAGTGATGCCAAGTTCTTCTGGGACACGATCTACTTCAATCCTTCACATAAAATTCCGGGCGGCTATCATTTATGGGGCTTCAACGAGGCAGCCGGCGGTGACAGCTTGACGGGAACGCTGAAGTCGCAGACTTTCGTCCTTGGCGGCAACGGCAAAATCAATTTCCTGGTCAGTGGCGGGCGTGATATCGACAAGCTGTATGTAGCGCTGGTCCGGGCATCGGACGACAAGGAGCTCTTTAAAGAGACAGCAACGAATTACGAGGAATATCAGCGGAAGATCTGGGATGCGTCAGCTTATATCGGGGAGGAGCTGTACATTAAGGTAGTTGACCAATCCAGCGGTGGTTTCGGACATATTAACGTCGATGACTTCAATGTACCGGTTAAGGTGCAGAATGGTATTGACCCGACTGACCCGACTGACCCGACTGACCCGACTGACCCGACTGACCCGACCAGTCCGAGCAATCCAACGAATCCTCCGAGTCAGCCTGTGATCCCAGGAAGTATGACGGAGAGCCAAAGCAGTCTGAACAGCTTGAATTTCGAGCTGGCCGAAGGAGAGCGGCAGGTCCTGTTCCCTGCGACATTGCCGGCAAATAACGGTAAGAATATGCTGAAGATCAAGCATACAGATGTTGAGATTGAAGTTCCAGCAGACGTATTGCAGGATTTACAGGCAATGGTTACAGGCAGCGAGCTTGGGCAGGCTAAGATTTCTTTTGAAATGGACATGTTAACTTCAGAGCAGAGCAAAGAGCTGGCTGGGCAAGCCGGGCAAAGAAATCAGGCAGCCATTTCAGCTGCCGGAGAGATCTACGAATTCAAATTGTCTATTATAAAACCGGATGGAACGATACTGACGCTTGATAGGTTTACCCAACCTATCACTGTCAGATTAAGCGCACAGGAGAATTCCCGCCAGGATTTAACCGGCATTTATTATATTGCAGATGACGGCAGACTGGAATATATAGGTGGAACCTTTGCAGACGGTAAATGGACGACTGAGGTAACCCATTTCAGCAAGTATGCTGTCCTTACTTATGATAAATCATTTGAGGATGTGAACGACTCTTATTGGGCATATGATGCTATAAAAAGGTTGGCTGCCAAGCAAATTGTCCTGGGAGTGAGTGAAACAGTATTCGCACCAAAGCAAAAGGTAAGCAGAGCTGAGTTCGTTTCCTTGATCACTCGTGCACTAGCAATAACAGGAACGAACCCAACTACATTCAAGGATGTAGCACCCGCGAAGTGGTATGCCCCTTCCATTGCAGCAGCATATGAAGCGGGACTTGTTACTGGAAGAAGCAAAGATACCTTTGCGCCGGAGGACACCATAAGCCGGGAAGAAATGGCGTCCATGATTTACAAAGCATATCTGTTTCATACAGGACAGAATGCTGCTGGTAATCGTCAAAGCCATTTCAAGGATGCCAGCAGGATAAGCGTATGGGCTGCAGATGCAGTCGCTGCCTTACAGGAGCTTGGGTTAGTTGACGGGCGCGGCAATCAGGTATTCATGCCTCATGAAACGGTGAATCGTGCGGAAAGCGCGCATATCATCTCACTGCTGCTGGATGTATCAGATAAGTAACAGATAAGGAAAGCCGGAGAAGCAAGGTGCAGTCTGCCTTCGCGATGACTCCGGCTTTTTCTGATTGATGACAGATTAGATTAGAATTGTTAGGATCTTTTCACTTGATTTCGGTCAGAAATATGGCAAAGATCATGGGGAGCCAGGAGAACAGCGAACAATGACCTATCCTCACTGGTTATTGATCTATTATTAGATAGGGCCTGATTCTCTTTAGTTAGCGGTTGTTTTTGCCGGAGGCGGCAATAGAGACGTTACCATTCGGGAGCTTCCGGCAGATTCAAATTAAGAATGGAGAAAGCGGCGAAAGGGGCATTCATCAAGCCCTCCTCTTATCCGTCAGAAACAATCCCGGAATAAAGATAACTGCAAGCACAACAGCAGAGACAAGGAACCCGGCGTGGTACCCTTGTAACCCGTTCGCGATGGTCGGCTGCAGGCCTTGGATGACTGTCGCGACAACAGTGGCGATTACGGCTGAGCCGAAGCTTGCGCCGAGATTCTCGATAATGTTAATCCCGACACCTGCCTCCGGCAGCTGCTTGCCTTCAAGTCCGGTATAGGCCTCACTTGTTAGCGGAAGACTGATGCCCCCGATGCTGGCACCGCGGACGAACAGCACGATGGAGATCCAGATCATGCTTGTTGTGCCGGTAATAAAGATCAGTGGTACCGATCCGATCAGGGACAGAGCGATGCTGACAAGGACAACGTATTTGGCACCGATTGTATCGATCATTTTGCCGAGGAAGGGCCGGGTAATGAGCATTCCGGCTCCCTGCGGAATCAGGGCAACTGCTGTTTGGATAGCCGTAAAATGACGGAAGTTCTGAAAGAACAGGGGCAGAATCAGCATGGGCCCCATGATGGCAATGTTGGCCAGGAACAGGCCGATGCTGGAGGCAGTGAAGCTTTTATGTGCAAATAAGTTCAGGGGCAGTACAGTCTGATTCTTTCTGATCCGGTTGTACGCCAGATAGATGACAGCCAAAGCAAGGCCAATCCCGGTCCAGAGTATGGTCTCACCATTGTTAAATGAAGCATGGTCAGCTGCTTGGGTAATGCCGTATATCAACGCCGCACTCATAGAAGACAAAACAAGGATCCCGAACAGATCGAGCTTACTTTCTTTGTTGAAGGGCTCGAATTCAGGGATCTTTTTCATCATCAGCGGTGCAGTGATCGCAACAATGAACACGTTGATGAAGAAAATCCAGTGCCAGGACGCTCCTTGAATGATGAAGCCGCCGATTACCGGTCCCAGGATGGGGCCGAAGATCATCGGGGTGCTGACAATAGCCATGACCCGGCCAAGGTTCTCCTGACCGGCGGTTTTAACAAGCAGGGTGAACATTAGGGTAGTGATCACTCCGGCGCTAAAGCCCTGCAGCAGACGGAAGCAGATGAAGCTGGAAATGTCCCAGCTGAATCCGACCAGAACAGAGATGATGCCAAAGGCGGTAACAGCGCCGATGAATACTCTTTTACCGTTAAATTGATTCATCAGCCAGCCGGACACGGGGACTGCAACCGCCAGGGCTAGAACATAACCTGTAATCGCCCACTGAATGATATGGAGGGATGTGTTGAAATCTTTGGTTAGCTGATCTATAGCGATGTTCACCATCGTGGAGTCAAGCATCGGGGCGATCGCTCCAAGGGCAATGGCCCAGGCTGCCATAAGGATTTCTTTGGGTAAGGCTGTTATCGGTACGTTTTCTTTTGCCATGATATGTGTGCTCCTTTAAAAGCTTTTAGTTTCCTTGTCAACAAAACAATAAACCTAAATAGTTTCCTTGTCAACAAAAAAGACGAATAAAAAACAGCCCGTTCAATAGAATTGGGCTGCCTTTATGTATGCTGCATGAGGTTTTGATTATTATCACCCGGAGCTGTCCGATGTATGAATATCCAGACCCTGTTTCTTTATTTCTCCATCCAGATGCCGGCTGTACTTCTCAATGAAGCTGAGCATACTGTCGTATTGCTCCCCGGTTACCTGTTCAAATACGGCTTGATCCCGCATGCGGAACCCGTTGTGCAGCTCCTCGTGAATATGAAATATGGTTCTGCCCTGCTCCGTCAGCCGGAAATAAACCTCTTTCTTGTTCTCCGGCTTCTGATAGCTTTCGATTAGACCTCTGTCTGTAAGCTTTTTAGTTAATTTGCTTATGGCACCCTTGGTCATATACAGGGATTCCGCGAGCTTTGTCACATTGGAATCTGCATTTTTTTCGATGCATTCAATACAGTGAACCTCAGACGGCTTACAGCCTTTAAGTCCTTCTTCCATCTTTCCTTTGTTAATCCAAGCCAGCTTGTTAAATAAGTCCCTGAACTGCAGCATGACCTGATCCTGTTTATTAATGGCTAGTCGCCCCCGTATGCGGTATAAGATATATTTGAGCCGAAAGATACACTTCATTAGTATACCTAATAGGCTTCCGCAGGAAAAGTTTTGCTGTTGGCGTTATCCTTTAGCCAGAATAATGTAGCTTGTACATACGCTGCCGGACATAATAAAAAGCCCTACCTCAGGGTAGGGCTGCATGAATCTTGGTTATTCGCGGATTAATGACCCATCCCGTGGTTGTTGATTGTAAATGAGCCTCCTGAGGAAACTTTATTAACGGACACTTCATCAGCGCTTGCAGCAGTAAGTACGGCAAATGAACTAATCAGCAATACGGTGGTCAATAACAAAAGCTTCTTTTTCATCATTGAACTCCCTCTCTATGATTTTTTTCATTATGTAGTGATACTCTTGTTGCTGGGAAGCATCGGCATCGGCGCGGATAAGCTCGTAAAAGGCAGTGGCCTTTTTAAAGCCTGTCTCATCTCTAAGATTACCACTTAATACGATATTTTCCAATGTTAAATTTACTGCATCACTAGATTTTCCGCGTTTGAACATGTAAATGGATAATAGAAGGATATAATCTATGTAGTAGCGGATATTTTCTCTCGATTCATTGTCTTTGATTAGCTCTACGTCACTCTGCAGCTCTTCCAATGCCCAATCTACTGAATAGTTATGATTCAGCGCGGACTCCAGAATTGTAATTAAACCGGCAAGCAGCTCCTCTTTACCGTTCTTCTTAATGAACCATACATACTCCGGCAGCACCGTTCTATTCCCCAAAAGAAGCTCGATAACAAAACTGTTTGCAGCCGCGGTATTCTGGTAATATTCCATTTCCGCCAGGGCATCTTCATCCTCAAGCTTAAGCCAGCTTAAATCCGCATACCGCTGGATACATTCTTTGGCTTCGAGGTAATACCCCAGTTTTTGCAGCGCTATACCTTTGGCGCAAAGGCTGAATCCGAAATAATAAGCGGATGACCGCCTTGGCCTGCAGGCATCGAAGCCATGTGATTTGGTCGCATGGATCACTGCAATGGTTCCAAAAAGCTTGTCTGCAATTTCTATCATTGCTGTCCAGTTATCTAATGAGAATGAAGCCTTTAACATATCTGTTAGTGCATCAGCGCTCATATCATCAAGCTCCAGCAACTCCTAATTCACTCCTTAAAATTACATTATATTACAAACATACTCTCATTCTTTCCAATGGTCAATTAGATTTCATACCTTCTTTCCGTAAAATATTGTATTTGGTATGCTAGAGTAAGATTGCCGTATTTTTTTATCGCTGATAATATGATTTGCCCGGGAGGAATTGTACTAGATGGCCCATATATTAGTAGTCGAAGATGAACAGCCGATCAGCGATCTGATCACAATGAACCTTAAATTGGTCGGGCACACCTATGCCAAAGCATATACCGGTCTGGAAGCGGCGGAGATGCTGGAACACGGGCATACCGATCTGATCCTGCTTGATGTGATGCTTCCGGGACTGGACGGTTTTACGGTGATGCAGCAGATTGCCCACTTGCGGATTCCGGTTATTCTGATTACGGCCAAAAATGCGCTGGCTGACCGGATCAAAGGGTTCGAGCTGGGCGCGGAGGATTATATCATTAAGCCCTTTGAAATGCTGGAGCTGCTTGCCCGCATTAATGTCGTATTGCGCAGGAATGAACAGTCCGCCCCGGCTTTTATCTGCGATGAGGTGGAGGTGCGCTTCGCGGAGCGGAAGGTTATGGTGGACCGGCAGCCGGTGGATTTGACCGCCAGAGAGTTTGAGCTGCTCGAAGTGCTGATCCGTAACCGGAATATTGCCCTTTCCAGGGAAAAGCTGCTGGAGCTGGCCTGGGGCTATGATTTTGCCGGTGATACCCGTACTGTAGATGTCCATATCCGCCAATTACGCAAAAAGCTCGGCTGGGAAGAACGGATCAGAACCGTATTCAAGCTTGGCTACCGCCTGGAGGTTGAGGTCTGACCATGCGCTTCTGGCATAAGAATCTGCTTGCCGTGCTGATCCTTTTCATTGCCGCACTTGATATAAGTGTCATTATGGTGATGAAAAAAAGCTGGCAGCTGAATATGGACAGTGAAACCAGACGGGCCGCCAGTGAACAGATGTTAATCGTAAACAATATATTCGAGAATCTAGATTCGATCCGTGCACGTGGCAGCACGCTTACTCCAGTCCTTCTGGCCAGTGTGGCCCAGTCGTACGGGGATTATTACCTCAGCCAGGGAATCGGCCTTGAGCTGCGCGAGAACGGACGGTTAGTCTATCCCAATACAGGAGGGGGACAGGCTGAGGTACAGGATAGGCAAGACGGGCAGACCATCATGCTATCGATGCCGCTGCCTGCCCCGTATCAGGATATGGAGCTAACCTATAGCCGGGATATCAGCGGGCTGTATGCCCAGCAGCAGGAGCTTAACCGCTTCTTTGTGATGATTAACTGGATTGCCGGACCGGTGCTGGCACTGCTGCTCTATCTGCTGATCCGCCGGCTGACGAAGCCGCTCAAGCAGCTGTCGGAGACTACCCGGACTATCGCCGGAGGGGATTATTCCAACCGGGTAGAGCTGCGCAGCAGGGATGAATTCGGGGAGCTCGCGGTTCACTTTAACCGGATGGCTGCTGCGGTGGAGCAGCGGATGACTGAGCTCTCTGATATGGCGGAGGAGAAGCAGCGGATGGTCGATAATCTGGCCCATGAGCTGCGCACACCGCTGACCAGCATGCAGGGCTTTGCAGAGTTTCTTACCTCGGCCAACATCGGCCGGGAAGAGCAGATTAAGGCGGGCCGTTACATCTGGAGCGAAACGGTCCGGCTGAAGAATCTGGCCTTTAAGCTGCTGGATTTGTCTGTTCTTAGGCATCAGCCTATGGCGCTGTCAGAGGTAGGGGTAGCCGGCCTGTTTGAGGCAGTAAGGCAGACAGAGGAGCATCAGTTAATAGAAAGCGGAATCCCGCTGGAGATGGACAGCTCTATTCCTGCAGTACGGGGAGATGCTGATCTGCTGGCAGCTTTTCTGGTGAACCTGATTGAGAATGCAATTCATGCCTCCAAGCCGGGAAGCCCGGTACATTTGCTGGCCTATGAGCAGAATGGGGAGGCTGTACTTGAGGTACGGGACAGCGGCAGGGGAATGACGGCGGAGCAAAGTAAACGTGCCTTCGAGCCGTTCTACCGCGCAGACCCGGCACGATCGCACCTCTATGGCAATGCCGGCCTCGGCTTGTCCCTGTGCAGGCAGATTGCTGAGGCGCATCAGGCGAGAGTGGAACTGGAATCAGTGCCTGGACAGGGGACGGGTATCCGTCTTATTTTACAACTTCCTAACAACTGGCCTCTTACTCTATAACATCCCGGGATTAAGCTGAAGACAGATTTAACATCCCAGATCCCGATGGAGGTCATTCAATTGAACAAAAAGAAATGGTATACCGGAGCTGTTGTTTTATTCTCAGGAGGCGTGCTCACGCTAAGCGCTTTTCTCGTTCCTGGTATTGTTAATTCAGAGGTCATTGCGGGCAACGGTCCGGCTGCTCAGGCTAATGTTCAGCCTGCTGCGGCCGGAAACGCAATTCCTGTGTTGAAGGTTGAGGCGCCGGCCCCGGTATCTACAGTGTCAGCTGACCTGCTTAAAGATATGAGCGAAGCGCAGATTCAGCAGATTTATGATTACGTGAATCAGCCAGGGCTTGAACCCGGCATCTCCGGCCGGGAAATAACCGAAGCAGAGGTGAACCGCAGACTGGTGCTGGAAGATAAATATGTATACGAGGGGTTACGCCCGGAGCAGCCGCTGCCGCTTAAGGCCGGACAAGCGGAAGTGTATGTGGATTTGGTAACTCATACGTACGCTTACCCGGAGCGGACGATGACCGACGAAGAGCTGCTGCAGCTAATCGACTGGTCCTACAGGCTGAATTACATCGCTGCCCGGCATAATGTAACTGCCCCGCCTCTGGCGCAGGACATCAGCGAGGCTGAAGCGAAGTCGCTGGCTGCAGAAAGTGTGAACAAGCTGTTCGACGCCGATGTGTCCAAGCTGGAGACCAAGGCTATGCTGGCTCAGCTTGGGCCGGACAAGCAGCCGTCCTGGACTGTTCATTCGGCTCCATACAAAGCCGGCACCCTGCGCGGGCAGGGGAAGGAATTCCGGGAGTATCATGTAATCATTGATGCCAGGACCGGCGATGTGCTGGATACAACCGTTGTAAACGGGGCACTCAAAAGAACCCCCATTGATGCCGCCGCTGCCGGCAGCATTCAAAAGGACGCCAGCTGGATTCACAAAGCCACCCAGATTGTTATGAACAAGCAGGGGGACAAGCGCACCATCGTCAAAGCGGATTTGACCGATACTGAGGTTAACAACAAGCGCGGGATGGTAGCTGTTAAGCTGGTCCTGGAAGACGGAAGCCATTATACAGCAGAGCTCCGGTATCCGGACCAGACCCTGCGCTGCTTGGTTTATGAACCTTAATTATTTTGGAGCTACAGTTAAACAAACATAGGGGAGAATAATCGGCCGTTCCTTAATGAAAGGGGGGGCCGATTATTTTTCTGCTTATAGATGAGAATGCAGTGAAGATATGCGTAAAGTCACTGACTTTCATTACCAATACAAGTATTCTACTGTGTATCAGGACGATAATGATTCTCATTATCTGGCCTAATCCTATTGTTAGGGGAGTAAGGGATGACATCATTAGCAAAAGGTAAGCTAAATACGCCCTACATTGTGGATGCTGTAGCAACAGATCAGGAGGATATCCGCAAATTTCTGTTTACGCTGGGCTGTTATCCCGGTGAGAAAATCATGATTATTTCCAAGCTCGGCTCCAACTACATCATCAGTATCAAAGATGCCAGATACAGCATAGATTCGGATTTGGCAAACTCGATTATTATAGCGGACCGGATGGAAGCTTCGGCTAAAAAGCTGGGCAGATTCTAATAGATTGACGGGGGCGGGGCGATTATGAAAATTGCATTAGCTGGTAATCCCAATAGCGGGAAGACCACCTTGTTTAACGCAATTACAGGGAAGATTGAACAGGTCGGGAACTGGGCCGGCGTCACAGTAGAGAAAAAGGAAGCGCGTGTGAAGGCGAATCTTAACCCAAGGAATGAAAATCTGATTGTGGCGGATTTGCCCGGTGCGTATTCCATGTCGCCGTATACCAGTGAAGAATCCATTACGAAGGATTTTGTCCAGAATGAACATCCCGATGTCATTATCAACATTGTGGACTCTACTAATCTAAGCAGAGGCTTGTATTTCACTACCCAGCTATTGGAGCTGGGCATACCTGTCATTGTTGCACTGAACAAATGTGATCTGCTTGAGAAAAAAGGAAACACCATCGATATTACAGCCTTGAGCGATGCGCTGAAGTGTCCGGTTATATCTACTGTATCCACAAAATCCTCCAACAACGGCCTGCCCGAGCTGATCGAAGCTGTAGTAACGGCCGGTAAATCCGGTAAGAAGCAGCTTGCTCCGGCCCTTGGCAGAGCCCGGAAGATCTCTACCAAGGATGAATATGAACGGAATGATAAGAAGCGTTATGCATTTGTAAATGAAGTGGTTGCAGAAGTAGAGAGAAGGAAGGTCAGCTCGGATAAGCAGACGGTACAAGATAGGGTGGACCGGGTGGTTGCGCACAAATGGCTGGGCATTCCGATTTTTGCAGTCATCGTCTATGTTATCTTTTCGATTTCCCAGAGCTGGGTCGGTCCTTGGATTGCCGATACCTTTGTCGGCTGGATTGATCTGCTGTACGCACAGGTGTCAACCCTGCTCGGTGACAATGTGAACCCGGTGCTGGGTACCTTGCTGCTGGACGGGATTATCGGCGGCGTGGGTGCTGTAATCGGATTTTTGCCGCTGATTATGGTCTTGTTCTTCTGTATGGCTTTGCTGGAAGACTGCGGCTATATGGCCCGTGTAGCGGTTATTATGGACAGGTTCTTCAAATTGGTCGGTTTGTCCGGCAGATCGATTATCCCGATGATTGTCGGAACCGGCTGCGGAATACCGGGTGTCATGGCTACAAGAACAATCAAAGTAGAAAGACAAAGACGCACCACGGCTATGCTGACCACCTTTATGCCGTGCGGAGCTAAGCTCCCTATCATTGCCCTGTTTGCCGGCGTTTTCTTCGGTGATAACAGCTGGGTAGGAACCTCCATGTATTTCCTTGGTATCTTCATAATCATTATCGGAGCACTGATTGTCAGACGGATCACCGGTGACTATTCCAGATCCTTCTTCATTATGGAGCTGCCTGAATACAGATTCCCGAGCCTCAAGCGTGCAGCAATATCGATGCTGACGAGAGCTAAGGCGTTTATTATTAAAGCAGGGACCATTATTCTAATCTGTAACGCAGTCGTGCAAATTCTGCAGACCTTTGACTGGCATTTCCGTGTGGTTGCCGAGGGGGCGCCGGATAGCAGTATTCTGGCAAGCCTGGCATCGCCGGTTGCCTTCCTGTTTATCCCGCTGGGCTTCGGACTGTGGCAGTTTGCGGCAGCGGCAATAACGGGCTTCATCGCCAAAGAGAACGTTGTCGGAACCCTGGCGGTCTGCTTCGGAATTACCAACTTTATCGATACGGATGAATTGGCGCTTGTCGGAAGCAGTACGGATGTCAGCTCAGTATTCGGTATCGGTGCGGTTGCCGGGCTGTCTTACCTGATATTTAATCTGTTCACACCGCCTTGCTTTGCAGCGATCGGCGCTATGAACTCCGAGCTGGAGTCGCGCAAGTGGCTGTGGGGCGCTATCGGCTTTCAGATGGGCATGGGATATACGGCCGCATTCCTGGTCTATCAGATTGGTACACTGGTAACTGAAGGCACATTAGGTAAGGGATTTGTAGGAGGACTGATTGCTGTGGCGATTATAGTAGGGTATGTTGTGTACCTGATGCGAAAAGGAACCAGAGATGCCCGAATTCACGGCGGATTGCAGTCGGTGAAGCTATGAGTACCGTTGATATTGTTGTCATTGCCGTAATTGCAGCAATCGTCTCGCTGGCAGTCTATAAAATCGTTAGGGATAAGAAGAACGGTGTCAAATGCACCGGGTGCAGCGAATGCAATCTGTGTCCTGCCGACGCCCAGAATACGGTTATGGGCAAGGCTGCCAACAAAAGAAAGAGATAAGCCTTCAGAGCTTGCGCCGGCCGCAGGCTATATATAGGAACAAGCCCGGAAGACCTTGAGCAATCAAGGTCTTTTTGGTATGCAAGCCTACCTCGTAATCTGTCATTATGCCATAAACAACTGCCATTAGATTATGTCTGCCTCCTGTTCAATCATCTACAATGGAATAGATGAAGCTAATACAAGGAGGCATAATCAGACATGATTAATATAGAGCCGTTTATACAAAAGGTACTTCGTACCATTGATGCCCACCGTTCGGGAGAGCACGGCGGATACCGGAGAATGCTGACAGACCGGCCGGATATGGCCGAGCTGTATGGAACAGCGGATACGGCAATTCTGCTGTATACACTCGGGGAGCTGCCGGCCACTGGAAGTGCAGAACGCGCGGGGCTGGCCCGGACGCTGCAAAGTTTCCAGCAGGCGGAGGATGGGCTGTTCCCCGGGGCAGGCCATCACGCTATTCACAGCACGGCGTTTGCCGTCTCGGCGCTGGAGCTGCTGGATGCCAAGCCGCTGCATCCGTTGAAAGCGCTGCACCCGCTGAAGGAGCGCGCCGGCCTGACTGTATTTCTGGACGGTCTGGACTGGAAGCATGAGCCATGGGGCGAGTCAACCAAGGGCGCAGGAGTCTACGCTGCGCTGGTGCTGGCTGAGGAAACGGATAAAGAGTGGGAGGACTGGTATTTTGACTGGCTCTGGAATGAGGCAGATCCAGCGACGGGGCTGTGGCGGCAAGGAGCAATAACGGGCCGGGGGGAGGAAGCTTCTGTTGACGGAGCGCCGCTGTTCCATCATCTGGCCGGCTCCTTTCATTACCTGTTCAACCAGAATTACCGCAAGCGCAGGCTCCGTTATCCTGAGCAGCTGGCGGATACCTGCCTGAAGCTGTTCCAATCCGGGCAGATTCCGCTGTCAGCGGGTGGTTTCTCTTTTGTGGAGCTGGATGTACTCTATCTCATAGTCAGCGTAATGGGGCAGACCAGCCACAGGGCTGAGGAAGTGCGGGTTATGGTTCAGGCTATCGGCGGACATCTGCTGGAGTATATTGCAGTGTGCGCTGAAGGACCGGCAGATGAGGTGTATGAAGACCTGCATACTTTATGCGGCAGTGTGTGCGCCCTGGCAATTGTGCAATCTGTGCTGCCGGAGCAGGTACAGGCGGATCGAACGCTGAACAAAGTGCTGGACCGGCGTCCTTTTATCTGACAGAGATCCATTACGCCAAGGGAGGGCAATGACGTTGATACAATGGGCATTCGTTACAGGAGCTGACCGGGGAGTCGGACTGAGTCTGGTCAAGGGTTTACTGGAGAAAGGCTATCATGTATTTGCCGGACAATATGCCGGAGCCGAAGCCGGAAGTGAGCTGGAGCTGCTGGAAACGGCTTGTAAAGGCAGTCTAAAGTGCATTACACTGGATATCAGCGATGCGGACAGTGTCCGTAAGGCACTGGAAGCAGTGGCGGCGGTTACCGGCCGGCTGGACATCCTGATCAATAACGGGGCTGTCTTGGGCGACATGCAGGCGACTGTTGAGGACGAGCTGGATTTTGAGGAGATGGACCGGGTGTTCCGCGTGAATGCACTAGGGGCGCTGCGCATGTCAAACGGATTGATCCAGCCTCTTTTACGGAGTGAACATAAGCTCATCGTGAATATCTCCTCTGAGGCAGGCAGCATCGGCAGCTGCTGGCGGAACGCGTGGTATGCCTATTGCATGTCCAAGGCCGCACTCAATATGCAGTCTCAGCTGATCCACAACCAGATTGCGCCCAAGGGAGGCAAGGTGATGGTTGTTCATCCCGGGCATGTCCAGACCTATATGCAGGGCAAGCTGGATACAGCGGGTAAGCTGACCCCGGACGAATCCGCCGGATGTATCCTGGAGCTTATCGGGAAACGTCTTGATCCGGGATATGCCGGAGAAGGGCTTACGCTGATGGATTATGCGGGGGAAACGCTGCCCTGGTAGAAGCATGAATGAGATAATAATGAATGATAAGAGAATTAAGGACGGGGAGAACTAATGAATCAAGACGAATTATTCATGAAAGAAGCCATTAGACTTTCTCGACTTGCTGTTGAGCATGGTAACGAACCTTTCGGTGCTGTATTGGTTAAAGACAGTGAAATAGTCTATAGTAACGAGAACCAGATTTATTCAGCGGCTGATCCAACGTTTCATGCAGAAGCAGGCTTGCTACGGAACTTCTGTGCAGAAACACACATTACTGATTTACAAGAGTACACGTTATATTCAAGCTGCGAGCCGTGTTTTATGTGCTCTGGTGCGATGGTCTGGACCCGGCTTGGGCGACTCGTTTATGCTGCCAGCGATATCGATCTATGTGAGCTTTTGGATGAGCAGGGAAGTAATGCTTCTAAGATTGTATTTGACAACTCTTACCATAAACCTCAAGTTACAGGCGGCATATTGCGTGAAGAAAGCCTGAAGATATTGTCCAACTATTTCTCTCACAACCAAAAAGGCTGAGTAGTCAAGCCGTGTGTATGTATTTAACGGGAAACGACAGTGTAAGAAGAACAAAGAAACAGCCGGTCAATGTGACCGGCTGTTTCTTTGTTAAGCTAAAGGGTACTTTAATTTGGTTATGATAGTACATGCCGGAGAGCGGATGAACTAATATACCTTTTTTAAGTGTGAATATATGGAATTATGTTGGATTGGATTTAGAATTTAATGCGTTATAATCCTTAATTGGATATTTAATCCAGTCCTATTTTTCTAATACTTCAGTCTTAAAAGTTACAAAAAGGTTACAAAAAGGTTACGGGAATGCAAGGGAATATAGTCCTGGTTTTTGTATGTTTTCAGCTGTCTTTCAGGAAATTTTCAGGTAATTTTCAGTAAAATAGGATGCAGGCGGCTTCCTATTACCAGAAAATGACGGATGCGTAACACGAAAAACTGAGCTATGGTTAGACCCGGCGATTCAAAGCTGCCTGTGCTCACGAAAGTCATAGGCACATTTAAGCGCGAAGCCTATACATATTCCAGAAATAAAAGACAGAAGGAGGGGAGTGCATAACTCGGATTGCCGATTAACAAGGACTGTCCGGCAGCTGGACAGACTGGAATGTGCGGACGGGTCATTAGACAGAGACATCAGGAGGAACGACACAACATGAAAGTATCTTTAAAAGTACATGCGGTTATTGCCGCCGCAGCATTGAGCATATCTATACTCGCACCTCTGCAGATGGCGGGTGCATATACCTCCAGGCCATGGATGGACGCCTCGCGTTCGCCGGAAGACCGTACGAAGCTGCTGCTTCAGCAAATGACCGAGAAGGAAAAGGTTGATTTTGTCACAGGGAATGTGAATAACTATTATGGCTTTTATAACAATCCGCTGGAGCGGCTGGGCATTCCCGCATTAACGATGGCTGACGGCCCGACAGGTGTGCGGATAGCCAACCCTGACATTCAGAACAAGAAATCTACCGCTTTCCCGGCGCCGATCGCGCTTGCTGCAACCTGGGATACCAAGGCCGCAGCTCTTTACGGCGATCTGGTTGGTGAAGAAGCGTTCAATACAACGCATAATGTGCTGCTGGGACCTGGCCTCGACATTGCCCGGCTGCCATGGGGCTCACGTAACTTCGAGTCTCTCGGAGAAGACCCGCTGCTGCAGTCCAAGCTGGGCGTGGCTTATGTTAATGCTGTGCAGAGCCATCCGGTGATGGCAACAGCCAAGCATTACCTGCTTAATAACCAGGAGACAGACCGGTTCACAGTTGATTCTGTAGCCAGCGAACGGGCGATTATGGAGATTTATGCCAAGCCGTTTGCAGCGGCTATCAAGGACGCAGGCCTTGCCTCAGTAATGTGCTCGTTCAATAAAATTAACGGCACTCCCGCTTGTGAAAGCGAATATGCGCTGACCGATATCCTGAGAGACAAGCTGAACTTCGACGGCTTTGTCATGAGCGACTACGGCGCGAATCTCAGCACCGCCAAATCGGCGCTGGCCGGGCTTGATCTTGAGACACCGGGCGAGCCGTATGGCAAGTGGGGAAATCAGCTGCTGACAGCCGTTCAGAACGGAGAGGTCAGTGAGGAGCAGCTCGACCTTATGGCCGGAAGAACGCTGACACAGATGTTCGACAAGGGCCTGTTTGACAGCAAGCCGGTGAATATCCAGATTCCGGCAGAGGAGCACGGTAAGGCCGCGCTGGACATTGCTGAGGACAGTCTGGTGCTGCTACAGAATAAGAATAAGGCGCTGCCGCTGGATGAGGACAAGCTGAAGTCGATTGCTGTCATCGGCCCGGACGCCGACACCTATGCTACCGTCGGGGGAAGCTCTCTGGTTACTCCGACGTACACAGTCACTCCGCTGGATGCCATCCGCGACCGTGCCGGCAGCGGCGTTAAAGTCAGCTATGCACCGGGCACAGATCCGGTTTCGACCGGGGATATCGTTAACGGTCCATCCGCGATCCCATCCTCGGTTCTGACTCCTGCGGGAGACGGGGAAGGCGCCGGTCTTAGCGGGGAGTACTGGCCTAACAACAAAATGGAAGGCGAGCCTACGCTTACCCGGACTGACGGCCAGATCAATCTGAATCTTGGTTTTTATAACTTTGACGGCTTGAACGGCCAATCCTCTAAGCTGCCGCAGACACCGGGCAATCTGAACAGCATGATGTCCGCACGCTGGAATGGTTACTTGACTGCTCCTAAGACAGGCGAGTACAATCTTAGCCTGACCAGTGCCGGTACCGGGAAGCTGTATCTGGACGGTAAGCTGCTGATCGACAGCGACGGAACCACACTGAAGACAGAAAAGGCCGCAGTAACCCTCACCAAGGGCGAACGTCATGAAATCAAAATTGAATATAAAACATACTACAAGGAAGGTGCCTCCACCGACTTCGGCGGTACCGTCCGGCTTGGCTGGGAGCCGCCGGCAGGTGCTGTAGACAGCAAAATGCAGGAAGCCGTTAATCTGGCTCAAAAATCCGATGTTGCTGTTGTAGTTGTCCGCACCTATGAAAGTGAAGGCTATTACGACCGTTCGGATCTCGATCTGCCGAATAACCAGGACCGGCTGATCTCCGAGGTGGCTGCTGCTAATCCAAATACAGTCGTGGTATCCATGAGCGGCAGAGCAATTGAGATGGATGGCTGGCAGAACAAAGTCAAGTCAATCGTCCAGGCCTGGTTCACCGGACAGGAGCAGGGTGACGCCATTGCCAGAGTCCTGTTCGGAGACGTGAATCCGTCCGGCAAGCTGCCGGTTACGTTCCCGGTCAATGAGGACAGTACGCCGGTATCGACTGTTGCGCAATTCCCTGGGGTAAACGGCAAGGGTGAGTACAGCGAAGGCGTTATGGTTGGCTACCGCGGTTACGAGAATTCCGGAATCAAGCCGGCGTTCGCGTTCGGCCACGGCTTGTCTTACACAACCTTCGACTACCGCAATGTTCATGCGAACGTAAGCGGCAAAGATGCTAACCGCAAAATGACGGTATCCCTAAATCTGCGGAATACCGGTAAAGTTACAGGCTCTGAGGTGGTTCAGGTGTATGTCGGACAATTGCCGGCCAAGGTTGAGACTGCACCGAAGCAGCTGGCTGGTTGGGCTAAGGTAGAACTGAAGCCGGGCAAGCAACAGCGCGTTCAAATCGAGCTGGACCCTTCAGTGCTATCCTATTGGGATGAACAAGCGGACAAGTGGGTAATGCCATCCGGTAAGGTGCCGGTTTATGTCGGCAGCGCCTCGGATGATATCCGCCTGAAGACCAGCCTGACGGTTAAATAAATTCATTTCAATAAAAAGATCGAACGATGAAGCAAAGATTTCCGGGCAAGGTAAAGCATAGCTGGCCAAGTATGTGACGGGTAGCATAGCTGTGTAACGGATAATAATGCAGATTCATGGATTGGGCCGGGGGATGAAGCCTCTGGCTTCTTTTTTTCAAAACCTAATTAGCAAAATAATAAGTTTAATTTATAGTGAGAGTGAAGAAAAAATTTCAATAATACTTAGAAATAAAATCATATGATAGTCAAATAGGTGTTATTCTGATTCCCGCGTTTTATATTGTGCCCACTGTCCATCAAATTCGATGTATAAACTATCATCGTCAATTTCATTTTTGTAGATCTTTTTTCCCACCTCTATTGCATCATCAGAATCTGTTTTTTCACCTGTGTAATAGAGAGAATTTTCATCAATATCTAATTCTGATATGAAATAATAATACTTAATTCCGTCTTTGTTTATCCACGCAACTGGATCTGGCTCATTCGGCAATAGATTATTGTTGCTAAAATTATTATTTGAACTACACCCAGTTAATAGTAATGAAAATAATCCAATAGTAGCAATTAATTGTTTGAAGTTTTTTCTCATTTAAACCTCCTCTTTTTTTGCGCCACAAAACCTTAATCTCATGGCGCAAAAAAATTGAATAGATTAGTTAGTATTACTTCCGTACCATATTTTTCTAGCGTTCAATTGTGTCCAGTGATCGCTGTGCCAGGCTGATGTATTGTACATCGTACCATAATTCATAATACAAATTGGCGTTGAGGCCTCGGGATCGTGTGATAAACCATAGTTATGAGAAAGTTCATGCTGTAATGCATGCCAGTTAGATGAAGGAGATGTTTGATCCAAAACAGTACTGTATGCGGCATAGGTTGGTGCAGAAGGATATTCATAAGCAAGTCCTCCAACTACCTTGCCTTCGTGGGTAAAATCTGGTTCAGCAGTAAATCCAACTACAAAATCATAATTATCTGTTGCACTCCCCGTTAAATTAGCTAAAAGTTCACTGGCATTGTTACCAGAGGAAAACCAATAGCGATATGCTGTCACAGTTAAGTCTATACCGAATTGTGCGTTAAATGCATCGTCTGCAGCTTCGACAGCATTGGCCGTCAGTGTCTGCCAGTCGCTATGCTTTGCACGATATTCTTCATCAACTGCAACTAGCACGGTACATAATTTACCGGATGCAGCAAGTTTAGAATTCTCATTGCTAGTTACGTTCTGTTTAATAGTTACGTTATCGATAACATTACCTACTTCGTCATAGACTGTAGCAACTGAGGAACGTTCAACCTTAGGAGTTGTTTGAATCAAAGATTTTGCCTGTACTGATGTGTCTAATGGTGAACCTCCAGATAATTTAACATCATTTTGGTAGAATACTTTTACTTCATCTGCAATTGAAGATGTTATTGGAATATCTTTACTGACCTCACTTGCAAATCCAGAAGTTGACAAAGCCATAGAACACATCAAAAATGCTGCCGCAAGAACCGAGTACTTTTTCTTGATATTCATAATTTCATCCTTTAATGGGATATTTATGTAACGATGAAATACTAGCATATAGAAAGTAGAATGTAAATAAAAGGATATTAAGTGTATATTTTAAACCCATACTCTAGTGAAATATACTTTTTATCAGAAAAAGAGGTCTGCATATGCGCAAACGCAAACGGTTACTGACGATTGCCGCTGCAACAGTCGTACTGGGAGCCTGGGCTGCAGTTAAACTATACGATGACAAGCTGGAACAGACGCCGCAGTTGTCCAAGGTAGAGGTAAATGCCTGGGTGACTACGGGAGATCAGTCCAGCCTGCTTGCTCCGCAGGAGCCGTTATTTTTCCGGGATTCGGCTGATACGGATGACGAAGCGGCACAGCCAGCTGCCGGGCTGCCTATTATCACAGTAAATCCGGACCAGGAATATCAGACCATGGACGGCTTCGGCGCTTCCGTTACCGGCTCATCCGCTTTTCTAATCAATAAACGGATGTCTGGGGATCAGCGGGATGTATTGATGAAGGATTTGTTCTCGCCAGAAGGGATACGCCTGAGCTTTGTCCGCCATTCTGTCGGCGCGTCCGACTTCTCGGTCGATGCAGATGGCAATCCGGCAAGCTATACCTATGATGACACGGAGTCTGGTGAGGATTACGGGCTGGAGCAGTTCTCCATCGCTAAAGACGGGGACGTGACGGGGCTGCTCCAGCGTATTCTGGACGTCAACAGCTCTATTAAGGTGATGGGAACACCCTGGACGGCTCCGCCCTGGATGAAATTCGGAGAGCAGATTCATAACGGCTGGTATTTAAACTATGCAGAGCCGCGTGTATATGCTGCCTATGCGCAGTATTTGGCACGGTATATTAAGGAATATGAGAAGCTGGGTATCCCTATCTATGCACTGACTATACAGAACGAGCCTGAATTCACGACTGCGGATTATCCGAGTATGAGCATGGGTGCGGAAGAGCAGGCACTTTTTATCGGGGATTATCTGGGACCGGAGTTCAGCAAGCAAGGCATTACGTCCAAAATTGTGGCGTTCGATCATAACTGGGACACCGCGGAGAGCTATACACAAACCGTGCTGGGTGATGCAAAAGCGAACGCCTACACCGACGGCACAGCCTATCATTGTTACGCGGGTTCGCCGGAGGTGATGAGCAAGATACACGAAGCCCATCCTGAAAAAGAGATCCATCTAACGGAGTGCAGCGGAGGTGCTTGGAGTGAGGATTTCGGCGAAAACCTGACCTGGATGATGTCGAAGCTGATCATTGGCGGGCCGCGCAACTGGGCCAAGACCGTGCTGCTGTGGAACCTGGCGCTCGATTCTGATGGAGGGCCAACGAACGGAGGCTGCACGAATTGCCGTGGTGTTGTAACTGTAGACGGCCAAGGGGAGTCAGGCTATTCACGGAATGTGGAGTATTATGCCCTGGGACATGCCAGCCGTTTCGTTGACCCCGGAGCGGTCCGTATCGACTCGCCGCAGGCCGGCGGAATCGAAAATGTCGCCTACCGTAATCCGGGCGGCTCGCTTGTGCTGATCGCGCTCAATCCGGCGGATGAGGGCCGGACGTTCAGTGTGCAGTGGGGGGAGAGTGCTTTTACCTTTACTTTAAAGGCGCGTTCGGCGGTGACTTTCAAGTGGCAGCCATAGGACGAACATAAAAAGAGACGGGATATCCCGTCTCTTGGCGTATAGTCAGGTACTCTAATGTGAAACAGGCTGCGCTGCGCCGGTAAGAAGCTTTTTCCGCTGCTCCAGCCACTGGGATACCAGAATGCCGCCTACCACCAGCATCGCCCCGATGTATCCTTGCATGGTCAGACGCTCACCGGCAAACATAAACGCGATTACTGCGGCGAAGATCGGCTCCAGTGCATACATTAAGCCAAGCTGTACAGGCGGGATATATTTCAAGGACACTGACTGGGCGATAAAGCAGAAGGCACTGCAGACCAGGCTAAGCGCCAGTATCGAAGTCCATCCGCTGAAGGTTCCGGGAAGAACCGGTGACTCGAAGAGTAAGGAGAAGATCAGGGCAAACACCGCGGTGAAGCCCAGGGACACAATGCCGACGTTTATGGAATCGGTCTTTTTGACTGCCGCGCCGGAGATCAGGATGAATAATGCATTGCTGATCCCGCTGGAAATACAGAGAATGTCGCCAGGATGCATCTGCAGCTTGCTGTTCAGGGTCAGCATTCCAATGCCGGTCATTGCAATCAGAGCACCGGCGATGTGGCTCAGCGCAAGCTTTTTACGGAAAAGAAAGACGCTTAATATAGGTACAAAAACAACGGTAAGCCCTACGAGAAATCCGGCGTTTGAGGTGCTTGTTGTTTTGAGGCCAAATAGAATAGATACGCACACCCAGAGCAATATGGCTCCGAGCACTGCACCATACCCGATTGTAGTTTTATCCATTTTGCGCAGCCGCTTCCAGAACACCAGTCCGGTCACCAGAAAAGCGATCCCAAAGCGCAGTGCAAGCAGATTGAATTCTTCCATGGAATCCAGGCCCATTTTCATAAACAGATAGGAGGAGCCCCAGCCCAGAGTAATGAGCAAAACGAGAAGATTGGCCTTATACTTGTTCAACTTAACACGCTTCCTTTTTATATAGTAGATAGGGAATTTCAGTGTGCAGGAATGCGCATGACCCATTTTCCTCAATCAGTATACTCCAGCGTGACCCAAGACACAACGCCTGCCCGCAAACCGTGTATATTCAAATTTATAATCTTCTCTTTTTTAAACTTTTCAAAATTTGATTTCAGTCCTCCTTTTGACCCCGGTGCCCGTTATAGAATGAGGGTGCTGATAGATAAACAAGATCATTTGGAGGGCGAAGAGAGATGAATATTTCAGATATAAAGATTGCCAAGGATACTTACTGGGTAGGAAAAATCGACAACCGCGAGGTGCCGTTCCACCGGCTGATTCTGGCGAAGGGCACGACCTACAATTCCTATTTGCTGAAAACCGGCAAGCCGACGGTTATTGATACCGTGGATATGGAGTTTGGCCGTGAATATGCCGACCGGATGGCGGAGCTGATTGATCCGCTGGATATTGCCTACATCGTAATCAATCATACCGAGCCGGATCACTCCGGCGGGCTGGCTGCGCTGGCTATGCGGGCGACTAACGCTACTATCGTATGCACAGAGATCGCGGTGCCGGAAATTCAGGAAATGTACAAGCTGCACAGCCGTAATTATCTGGTGGTACGGGACGGGGATACGCTGGATATCGGCGGCAAAACGCTGCTGTTCAAGGAGACCCCTTACCTGCATACCGCTGAAACGATGATTACTTATTGTATAGAGGATAAAATATTGTACCCGTGCGACATTTTCAGCACCCATGTTGCTGTGGAGAAGCTGTTCAGCGATGAAGCCGGTTTTGATATCACTGAGGATTTCAAAGGTTACTACAGCGCCATTATCCATCCGCACAGAAGATATGTAAGAACGCTGATGGAAGCCGTGAAGGATCTGGAAATTGAGATGATCGCCCCTTCGCACGGGTTCCTGATCCGCGAGGATGTCCGCAAGTATATTGACCTGTATGCTGAGCTGAGCCGGGAAACGACCCAGGGGAAAAAAGCGGCAATCGTCTACACCACCATCAAGAACAATACGAAGAAAATGGCCGGCATTCTGCAGGCTACGCTGCAGGAGAACGGAATCGAAGCAACGGTATGGGATGCGGATAAAAGCGATATGGCTGCGATTCTTGATAGCATCGACGCGGCGGACGCTGTCTTCATCGGCAGCTCGACCCGTTACGCCGATATGATCGGCAATCTGGAGCCGCTGCTCAAGGAGCTGCAGCTTATGAATCTGGAAGGTAAGCTGGCAGCGGCCTTCGGCTCCTACGGCTGGAGCGGTGAAGCGATCGAGGTTATCCAGGATTACTTGAACGGAACCAATATGACCGTACAAAGCACGTCGGACGTAATCAAGTCCACCGGCATGACGCATGTGGAATTCCCGATACGCGTCCGTTTCTCTCCGAAAGAGGCCGAGAAGACGCAGAAGATCAAGAATGCCGCTGAATTCGTCTCCGACCTGCTGCTGAGCGCAATTTAAGGGGGCGGACCGGGATGAACAAACATTATGTTATTGTGGGCAGCGGTGTAGCGGCGGTTCATGCCGCTAAGGCGATCCGGGATCAGGATGCGGACTCGGAGATTACGATTTTTGGTGAGGAGGATCACCTGCCCTATAACCGGATTAAGCTGACCAAGGGCTTGTTCAGCGACCTGCACAGCGATAAGGTGCTGATCAAGAAGGAGAAGTGGTACCGCGATAACCGAATCACATTGCATACTTCCAGCCGGATTGCTGCAATCCACCCGGAGGCGCAGGAGGTAGAGACGGCAGACGGACAGCGGGTAACGTACCATAAGCTGCTGCTCTGTATGGGTGCCCGGAACCGGGCGCTGGCTGTAGGCGGTGCCGGACTGCAGAACGTGCATACGATCCGGGATCTGGGCGATGCCGACCGTTTAAAGGCAGAGCTGACCGCCGGGCAGCGCACCGTTGTCATCGGCGGCGGGGTGCAGGGGCTGGAGACAGCCTGGGCGCTGCATGAAGCCGGTTATCCGGTGACGATTGTTGAGGCCGCTCCGCGGCTGATGGCCCGGCAGCTCGATGAAGCTTCGTCGGAGCGGCTACGCCAGATTCTTGAACAGGCCGGTGTGGAGGTTAAGCTGCATGCCGGAGTCACTGCCATTACGGGACACGTGACAGTCTCGGGAGTGACCCTGGACGATGGGACGGAGATTCCTTGCGGGCATGTCGTGTACTCCATCGGCATCGTACCGAATACGGAGCTTGTGCAGGAGACCGGGATACATGTCCGGTCCGGTGTGCTGGTGAACCGTCATCTGGAGACGAGTGCTCCCCATATCTATGCTGCCGGCGATATTGCCGAGCTGGATGGATTAGTTGAAGGCTTGTGGGGCGGGGCGATTGAGCAGGGCAAAGTAGCCGGTTTGAATATGGCAGCGGTAGACCCGGCGGATTACCGCCGGCCGGTTCCGGTGACGCTGTTTAACGCTTTTGGCAGCTCACTGTTCTCAATCGGGAACACGGATGAGCGGCAGTGTGACCTGTCAGCGGCAGGCGAAGTAGATGGCGTCTATACGCGGATCTACGTCAAGGACAACCGGCTGGCCGGGGCGCTTGCCTGGGACGGTGCGGCAGCGTCGCTGCTGTATAAAGCAGCAGTTGAGCGGGGCGTGAGTCTGGAGGGACTGGATGTGGCGGACGGCAAGCTTGAGGCGGTTGTTGCCGGGATTGCGGCGCTGGTGGAGTAGTGAGTAGGAAAGTTGGTAGTACGGAAGTGAGTAGCACTGAGTGAGTAGTACTGAGTGAGTAGTGCGGAAATGAGTAGTTCTGAGTGAGCAGTGGAGTAGTTAAGTAGTGGAGAAGCGGAATATCGAAATAACGGATGCGTAGTGTCACGGAATTTCGAAGCTGTGTGGTCGCGGTGTGTTGGAGTGTCGGAATAGTTTATACAGCTATACCCAGCGTTACCGCACCTGTCCAAACTTTAAGTGTATTTCGTGCAACTATAATGGGCCATATCATACCTTTCCAAACTTTAGATGTATTCCGTGCAACTATAATGGGACTTTTCGCGTGAATCGGACTTTTTCAGGAGATTTAAGTGTACCGAATACAACTAAGTGTCTTCTCAAGCCAAAAATAGGAGATTTAAGTGTACAGAGTGCAGCTATGTCGATTATCTAGTGTGCGGGAATGCCCCTACGAGCGGCTGCTGAGCACACTAAGTGGAAATTCGCCACCTAATTCAGGGCTAACTACCGGTATTAGGAATTTAGGTGGAAAAATGCCAGCTAATTACACTGTTTTGGCTAGAACGGGGTTTTTAGCTCGAAATAAGTGGTGATTTTCCAACTAATTATAGTAAAAGATGAGAAATAATAGAATTAAGTGACATAAATCCAACTAATTAAATTCACAGGAGGAATAGACAATGACCAAATACATTTGCAAGCCATGCGGCTATATTTACGATCCGGCGCTCGGAGATCCGGATGAGGATGTAGAGCCGGGTACAGCGTTTGAGGACCTGCCGGAAGATTGGGTCTGCCCCGTATGCGGTGAAGACACCACTCATTTTGAGCCGGTGGCACAGAAACGTATTGTTTCCTAAGAAGCAGAGATTCGAACAAGCTTATTCTCGACCAAGCAGACTCCCGGTCAAGCAGACTCTTGACTAGGCAGACCAACATTACCAAGGAGGGATACGGAATGCCGGAACATTCCTGTAAGAACGCTGCGGAGCCGTGTACCCGCAAGGTGCCGATCTTCGCCTCGCTCAGCGGCGGCGAGCTCTCGCGGATCAGCGCGATGATCAGGCACCGCAAATACGCCAAAGGCCAGGTGCTGATTCTGGAGGAGCAGCCGACAGACACGCTTTTCATAATCCAGCAGGGACAGGTGAAGCTGTCCAAAATGACGCCGCAGGGCAAAGAGCAGATTCTGCATGTGCTGAGCAGCGGGGAATTTTTCGGCGAGCTGAATATCCTGAGCAGTGAGGAGCTGAGCAACTTCAGCGCCTACGCGCTGACCGAGACGGCGATCTGCCTGCTGACCCGCACGGATATGGAGCAGCTGATGGCGGAGAATCCGGACATCACAATCAAGCTGCTGAAGACCGTCGCCAAGCGGCTGGCCCATACCGAGAATCTGGCGCAGAGTCTGGCAACCAAAGACCCGGAAATCCGCATCGCCCATATGATTCTGGAGCTGGGCGATAAGTACGGCAAGCCGCGCAGCAGCGGTCTTGCCATCAAGCTCCCGCTCTCCCGTGAGGAGCTGGCAAGCTATGTGGGCGTCACCCGGGAGACGATCAGCCGCAAATTCGCCCGCTTCGAGGACCTGGGCCTGATAGAGCTGGTCGGCAACAAGCAGCTGATCGTGAAGGACCGGCCGTCGTTAGAGAAATATACAGATTAGCTTTACTAGCTTTGCTCCCAGCCAAACGATCATCTGGAGTGCAGGAAGAAAGCGGCGGTGCAACCTTGAGGAATCAAGGACACACATGAATGGAAATCCGGATCACGAACTGCTCCGGATTATTCTCGGTGAAATAATTGTACAGATCCATCTCGTAAGCTGCGCCGCATACGGCCAGCCCTTCGCTCTGGATGAACGCTTTTAAAGCTACATAGGTGTGTTCTAAAGTCTCGTATGATCCCTTATGATCCATGACCGCGTATAGCCCATGCGGCTTCATTAGGATATTGTCGCCCTTGGCAGGGGCTGACAGCCTGCTGGCAATAGGCTTGGATGATACATTTCAGACTGAAGCTGCTGCTGATCAACGATAGACCAGTAGGGCAGCTCATGCATAATCAGATGCTCTTCACAATACATTCGGTGTTCGCTGTATTTGCGGGCGTATTCATGATCGCTGATGCCGGGGCCGACAGGGGTCGTTATAAAATAAGCTGTCTGCTGCTCTTCAATAGCCGGTGTATTCCGTGGCGCCTTCTGTGCGTTTTCGGTCATTTGCAGGGCACCGTCAAGAAAGCTCTGTATCCGCTGCATCCGGTTCAGCTCCAGTTCAAGCTCGCGCTGCTTCTGGCGGATGAGGCTGACAAACCGGTCAGTATTCTGATTGTCGAGGAAATCCTTGATCTCCTTCAGCGAACTGCCGGCCTTCTTGAGCACGCTGATCATTTCGAGTGTGTAGCACTGCTGGAGCGAGTAGTAGCGGTACCCCTTTGCGTTAACAAATTCCGGCTTCAGCAGACCGATTTCATCATAGTGAAAAAGCGTATGCTTGGTCACCCCGCAGGTTCTGGCCATTTCGCTCGTTGTAAAAAGTTTGGACAGCATACCGGACATAGCAGTGCTCCCTTTCCTGGTTTAATGGTCTTGACTATCGGGTTACCCTATAGTTTAAAGTCGTTATACTGACAAAGCAAATGTCAAAAACCAGCCAGGGGTGCCTCATGAACAAACTTATCAGAAATAAAGTATTTCTTATTGTCGCCACAGCCGATCTGCTGCAGCAGACAGGAATATGGATCCGGAATATGGCTTTGCTGTTCTATATTATGGATCAGACCGGGAATAATCCAACTGCTGTATCCATGCTTACTGCGTTAGAGTATCTGCCTATCTTTGTGTTCTCTCTTATCGGAGGCACCTTTGCCGACCGCTGGAATCCGAAAAAAACAGTCATCCTCGGCGATCGTCAGCCAGTTTTCCCAGCCGTCCTCCGCGGTGCTGTTCAAAAAGCATATCCCTGCAGAGGAGGTTGGAACAGCCGTCGGGATTAACCAGAGTCTGATGGCCTTATTCACGATCTTTGGACCGATGCTCGGAACCCTAGTCTATACCCAGCTCGGAATACAGTCTTCGATTATTGCCTTGTTCCTGATCTTCACGCTGGCCGCGGGAATCCAGCTGTTCCTGCCGTCATCGGGCAGAGAGCAACGGGCAGAGAAGACTTCACCGCTCAAAGATATTAAGGAAGGCTTCCGTTATGTGCTGGGCCATGCGAACTTGAAGCTGATTGCGGTTATGTTTCTCATCTCGGGTCTGGCGATGGGAGTGACCCAGCCTCTGGATGTCTTTGTTACGATGAACCGGCTGGGCCTGCCAAAGGAAAGCGTGCAGTGGTTCGCAGCCGCCGAGGGTGTGGGGATGCTTGCAGGCGGTCTTTTGGCCGCCATGCTTACAGCACAAATAACCCGCTATAGACGGGGCGTCATTACAATAATCATGATTATATGGGCAGCAATTACCGTCATAGAAGTGCTGTCGGTTTGGCCTATGCTGACAGGAAGCGCGAGAGTGCTGTCCGGCATAGCCACAGCCTGCTTCCAGGTCTCCTTCAGCGCCATGATGATTCAGGAGATCAGAGAGGAGTATATCGGCAGGACTAACGGGATCATCATTCCGCTTATGATGGGAGGGATGCTGCTGGGCAGCGCTTCCTCCGGTTTTATCGTGACTCAGATCGATCTGATGGGAGCCTACTTTATAGCGGCGGCTCTTACGCTGGGCTGTGTTGTTTTTACATCGCGGTTGAAGTTTGGTTGAAGTATGCTTCTTATTCTATTTCCTATAATTGATTCCTGCTCCGCCGCAACCCTTTTGCACCAGGGCAAGCTTTTTTGCCCGGTGACATTATTGGTCCCGCGTAACAAAACGTTTCTCTAGACCCACTCAAATTGCGTCTGCTAGTATAAAATAATGCAGTGCGGGATGAGGGGAGATTTGGAAGTATGGAGCAGCAGCAGCGCTATGAGAACTTGAAAATGGGCGAACGCGGGGCCGTTATAAGTATTATTGCTTATATTTGTTTATCCGCACTTAAACTGATCATCGGCAATCTGTCGGGCTCGGAAGCCCTCAAGGCAGACGGATTAAATAATGCAACGGATATTGTAGCTTCCATCGCGGTACTGATCGGACTGAAGCTGGCACAGCGGCCGGCTGACGCAGACCATCCCTACGGCCATTGGAAGTCGGAAACAATAGCTTCATTAATAGCTTCCTTTATTATGATGGCGGTCGGACTGCAGGTCCTGATTACGGCCATTGCATCTGTCTTTAAGGGCAGAGGAGAGCCGCCGGATCTGATCTCAGTGTGGACAGGGCTGTTCTGTGCAGTCGTGATGTATTTTGTCTACCGGTATAATAAGCGGCTTGCGCTTGCAATCAAAAGCCAGGCTGTAATGGCCGCCGCCAAGGATAACTATTCGGATGCCCTGGTCAGTATCGGTGCGGTAATCGGGATCGTCGGCTCCCAGTTTAACCTTCCGTGGCTTGATCCTGTAACGGCGGTACTGGTCGGCTTCATCATCTGCAAAACAGCGTGGGACATCTTCCGTGATGCCTCCCACCACCTATCGGACGGGTTTGATGAAACCATTATTCATACGTTCAGGGAGACTGTCGAGCAGGTTGAAGGTGTTGAAGAGGTCAAGGAGCTGCGGGCCAGAAATTACGGCAGCAATGCTGTAGTGGACGTTGTCTTGTCGATCAAAGGCAGCCTTGGCTTTCAGGAAGCCCATAACGTTGCGACCAATGTGGAGAATGAGCTGAAGAAATCCGACGAAGTCATTGAGGTTCATGTACATTATGAGCCATCGAAGTAAGCCCCGGAAGGGGCTTTTTTTAATGAAAAAAAACGGGCCGATCTTAATGCAATCTTAATACTGAAGGCGAAATCCTAACACTAGCTTAATCCGGCAGGTGATATGCTTTCAGGACAATAAGACTACGTGCAAAGCGAGCGTGAAACCCGTGATTTCCTTTTTAAAAAGGTTTTTGATTGGCAGGCCCTTGAAGTCGACTGAGCTGGGGGAGCAAAAGTTAAATAAAAAGAAAGCACTGGCGATTTTATCATCAGATGCCTTATCTTCAGTTGCCTATGGTCCTGAGCAAATATTGATAGTACTGGTTACAGTGGGTACGATGGCTTTCTGGTATTCCATACCGATTGCGATCGGGGTATTGGTGCTGCTGACTGCACTCATCCTGTCCTACCGGCAGATCATTTTTGCCTATTCGCATGGCGGTGGAGCCTATGTGGTCTCCAAGGAAAATCTGGGCAGATACCCCGGGCTGATCGCCGGCGGTTCGCTGCTGGTGGACTATATTCTGACGGTGGCGGTAAGTGTATCGGCCGGGACAGATGCCATTACATCGGCTTTTCCGGGCCTGCATGATCATAAGGTGCTGATTGCCATTATCTTTGTCTTCCTCATTACAATATTGAATCTAAGAGGGGTGACGGAATCCGCATCCGTTCTAGCCTATCCGGTTTACCTGTTCGTGCTGGCCCTGTTCATTCTGATCGGCACCGGTCTTTATAACATCTTAACGGGGAATGTTCCGGCGGAGCTGCATACCTCACTTGGTACTCCGGTGGCCGGGATCAGTCTGTTCCTGCTGCTGCGCGCCTTTTCTTCGGGAAGCTCGGCGTTAACCGGGGTTGAAGCGATCTCCAATGCGATTCCGAATTTTAAAAGCCCGGAGGCCTCCAATGCGGCTAAAACGCTCGCGGCAATGGGGATTTTATTAGCGGTCCTGTTCTCCGGAATTGTTACGCTGGCCTATTACTACGGAGTTGCGCCCCGTGCTGACGTTACTGTCGTCTCGCAGATTGCCGAACAGACCTTCGGGCGGAATGCGATGTACTTTTTCATCCAGGGGACAACGGCATTAATTCTGATTCTGGCGGCCAATACCGGATATTCAGCGTTCCCGCTGCTGGCAGTGAATCTGGCTAAGGACAAATTCATTCCGCGGATGTTTACCATGCGAGGGGACAGACTCGGGTATTCCAACGGGATTATTATCCTGGGCGTGCTCTCGATGCTGCTCATTTATGTATTTGAAGGGGAGACGGAGCAGTTAATTCCTCTGTATGCAGTGGGAGTGTTCATTCCCTTTACGTTATCCCAGACAGGGATGATGGTGAAATGGCTCCGTCAAAAGCCTGCGGGCTGGATGCCGAAGTTCGTGATTAACACCGTTGGCGCGCTGATCAGCTTCATCGTCACCATGATGTTCTTCCTGACCAAGTTCACTCAGGTATGGCCTGTGTTTGTCTTCCTGCCGATTCTGTTGTTCGTCTTTCATAGAATTCATAAGCATTATGAGGCGGTCGCCGACCAGCTTAGAATTACAACCTGTGAAGCAACGGTTAAAATCGAAGGCAATGTCATCATCGTACCGGTGGCCGGAATCACCCATGTCGTGGAGAACTCGCTGGAATACGCCAAATCGCTGTCACCGCAGCAGATTATCGCCGTATATGTTCCTTTTGAACGGGAAGACGAAGCGGCATTCGAGGAGAAGTGGAAAAAGTGGCAGCCGGACGTTCGCCTGGTGACCCTCTACACTCCATACAGAAGCATCATCCAGCCGTTGACCAAGTTCATTGATACGATCAACTGGAAAGCGGCAGAGCTCAATCATAGAGTCACAGTCATTATCCCTCAGTTTATTCCGAAAAAAGGCTGGCATAACATCCTGCACAACCAGTCGAGCCTGCTGATCCGCGCCCGTCTGCTGTTCCGCAGCGATGTGATTGTTACTACGGTGCCTTATCATTTGAAAAAATAGCTGAGCTTGAGAGGCTGTCCCAAAGTCATGTAAGTGGCTTGGGGCGGCTTTTTTTTGCGTGGGGAAGGTTGGATGAAATGAGAATATTCAGAGCATGTTTAGGAATGACTGAGTTAACAGGCAGGATAGTTTATTCACTTCGCGAATACTTCAGGTATGGAGCGTTTGCGAAGTTCGTAGATAAGTAGGGTAATGGCACCAAATAATGAATGAGTCGAGCCGGAATAACTGTACTTTCTGCAACTATACCTGACTAACTTACTCCACTGCAGGTTTTAACTGCACTCTGTACACTTATATTTGGTAAAAACGCCCGAAACCGGCTTTTTCGAGGGCAATAGATGTACAGAATACAATTATTTACTTAAAATGATTCATTTCCTCTATTTTAATTGTACAAAGTACACTTAACCCGATATGACTCTGAACCCACTGACTGAGGTTAGCCTTTGTTGATGAATTTTCCTGCTGTAACAATAGGCAAAAGATAATGGCTATTATTATTGATATTTAAGTTAAAACCAGTAAAAGAAGTCTAAGGAATCATATAAATAGGATATGACTATAATTTATGCGGAGATGATTTAGTGTTCAAGTATAATGTATGTTTTTTGAAAAGTTATGACCGGATCTTAATGTTGAATCGTGAAAAACCCCCAATTATGGGAGTGTGGAACGGCGTCGGTGGTAAATATGAAGCGGGTGAAACTCCGGATGAGGGTGCGATTCGTGAAGTGTTTGAAGAAACGGGTATCAAAGTAAACAAGTATTACTCAAAAGCTATAATTACGTGGAATAAGGATGGCGGAGAAAAGGATGGATTATATGTGTACTTATTCGAAGTAGACTCGAAATTAGGGAATACACCACTAAAAAAAACTAGAGAAGGAATTCTCGATTGGAAGAAAATCGATTGGATCATGAATCCAGGTAACTTAGGGATTGCTGAAATGGTCGTTCAGTACTTACCTGTTCTATTAGAAAAAGAAAGTGATCATCTATTCGAGTACAAAGAAGGTATAGTAAAGCAAATAAAAGGAGGAATGGGAACGAAATGAAGTTCGATCTTCGTGAATTAGCGTTGTTTGCAGAACAGACTGTAACAAAAGCGGGTAACAGGATTTCCGAACTGCGCAGCCAGGAAAAAGTTGAATTGAATTACAAGGATGCGGGTGAGCTGGTCACATCTGCTGACTTGCTGTCGGAAAGAATCCTTCAAGAAGCCATAATGGGGACATTTCAAGGTCATCGAATTCTTTCGGAGGAAGATGGAGTACATAGCTGGGATCAGTTCAAGTTCGACGGTCCAGTTTGGGTAATGGATCCCTTAGATGGAACCGTTAATTTTTCCCGGAATCTGCCGCATTACGGTGTTTCATTGGCGTTTGCCCTTGATGGTGTAGTGCTCGCAGGAGCCGTGTATGCGCCGGATTTGAACTGTACTTATGTTGGAATTAAAGGGGAAGGCTCTTATTGCAATGGGGAACGTTTACAAATCCGTAAATGTACTTCACTATTAGATGCCGTCATCGGCACAGGTTTTCCGCATGATCCAGCAAAAGTCCAGCCGGCAATTGAAAGAGTGAACCGGCTCCGAAGAAGCTGCCGTGACATTAGGCGTTTTGCCGCACCAACAGTAGACATTTGTTATGTGGCATCCGGAAAATTGGATGCCCATACGGAAAGTCTCTCACCGTGGGATGTAGCCGCTGCAGGCTTGATTGCACGTGAGGCGGGAGCCATGAGTTGCCATGTACATGCGGTGCCAGACGGCATCCCTAATGAACTCTATGGTGAAGAGGTCGTATTCACAACACCTGGGATCTTCGATGATCTCTTGACATTATTGCGGATGGAATCTGAATAATACTGCCAAGTTTTGAACTAACGCGACGCGATAACCCAATGAAATTACGTAAGCAGCTGATCACGTCGATCGGTTGCTTTTTTTCATCTAACAGGCAGTTTAGTTGAACGAGATAAGTGAAAATTGGATTATTGAACTAACGTTTCCCGTTAGTAGAACGGCTTATTAGTCCTTTTTGGAGTTGGAAATTCCACAATTTGAATTTTAAATAAATCCAAAACCGCAATTATAGACAACGCGAAACCACTGTTCCATACCTCATCTATCCAATTTTCTTCAAATTTCTGCGTACAATCGTTAACAAAATCTTGATTGATTAAGATTGAAGATACTTCTGCCACTTTAGAATATAGATGCTCCTTAACTCCAATTTTCTCTATCATCCATCTTAACCCTGTCAGGAGCCCCTTCTCGTATTCGCCCGTCGCATTCTCATATGAAGCTAACCATTCAAGTAATTGGCTTTTTCGATCTTGAGTAATCTCTACAGTAATCGTGTACATTAAATCAACTCTTTTGTTGTATTTTAGCAGTGCGTTTAACAAATAAATTCTTTAAGTTGCGGACTTTGGCACGTTAGCTTAACAACAAATTAATGAATATCACAACTGTTTAAAAAAATCATTAAAGTGTGCCTCTCGTTACTCACCTGACTAGTATGTAAGGAGTGGAAAATCATGAAATGGTTCTAATGCTAATTCTATTTAACGTCCTACTTGTAGATTTTTACATTTGTTTTATACTACCAAAAAAGCTCTTTCCAATACAATGTCGATTATCATTTACTTTACTATGCTAAACTACCTGTTAGATGAACAAAACAACCGATCGACGTGATCGGCTGCTTTCGTGATTCATTGGGTTATCGTTTCCCGTTATCTTAACACTGTATCATTACTCAGAATGTATCCACAAGCTTGTATCTATGGTTTTACAAACATTTTCTTCTCTTCAGACCAGACTTTCCAAAGGACTCCGTCATTACGAATAATCATCTTTTTTTCCCACTCCTTGATAATGTAGCCCCATAGCCCATTACCATGAACTTCATCATCTGTAGGCTCGATTGAATTAAAACTTATTTCCCTGCTTATTGTCTTTTTATTTATATCTTCATATACTTTGAATTCCACGAAGCATTCAGAGCATTTAAATATAAACTGATTATGATGATTGACATACTTTCTTATCTCGATCCAGCCTTGATCACAAGCGTTGCACCAATCAACCTTAAAGTTGTATTTCCCTCGCATTATTAACCCCATTTCGTTTAGTTATTCTGTAGGCATCACGTTATTCTGCTCATTAGTTGAACAAAAGCAGCTAATCGTTTTGATCGTTGGTTTATTGAATTATCGTTTCCGGTTAGTTTTATGATGTTCGGTTTGAGCCAAGGGCCGAATTGCTCGAAGCTTGAATAGTTATATTAAGTCCGCCACTTCTTGAGTTGCCCTCAAAGTTGATACTAATTCTTAGTTAATTTATTAAATAAAGTCTTAGAAAGTCTGAGTTGTTCCTCCAAGACGAATAAATCTCCCCCGACTTCTTCACGATCCTTCAAATCCAAAATGAGTGTTTCGGATAATTTATATATACTTGTAAAAACTTGATTGAACGTGCAGTAAACATTCTTGGATATTAGTTTTCCTTGCTTTGAAAATATTGAATGAATTATGTTCTTGTGACTCTTAACATTCCTTTGGACTAATTTTATTGATAAAACTTCATTGTCAACTAATTGAAATGTTATGAAGTTATTTGTATCAGGATAAAAATATACATGACGTTCTGATATTGTATTACTTTTTGAAATTAGTAACCTCAATTCTTTCAACATAAATCTCAAAGTTGTAATTGGAAGACCATTGTAATTTCTAGTCGGAAAAGTGAGGTCTGCTGTTTCAATGAAAAATTCAGTCATAAAAGTACTGTGTTCATGAGACAAAAATATGTGCCTCTGATCTATTTTGAATTCAAGTGCAGTTAGTTTCACTAAATCACTACTTTCAAGTCGTTTATTAAAAACCCTTTGTTACTTCAATGGAATGGAATAGGGAGCAGCGCCGCGGTAGCCTGCCCCCTTTGTGGTTAAACTAACCTTTCCCGTTAGCTTGAAGACCTGTAGTCATATAAACTTCGTCTAACCGGGAGGGTCTTCGTACGGAACCATTCGGCCGCTTGCTGCACCAGCGGTGAAGAATTTAAGGGTGTAACCTTATCGATTGAAATCCAATCATAACCATCAGAGTCTTGTCCCTCGAATTGAACTACGGAACCTCCAATTTTTTCGGCGCCAATAACTTCATACAAAATTGCAATATGATGCAAGAATTCAGTCGAGTCATCCGATAGAGTCCATAGCACAGAAAAATCACAAACGCCAATATTGTAGAGTTCTTTAACCGAGTATCCTGTTTCTTCGCTAAATTCCCTTCTTAAGCCTTGCTCTAAGGACTCTGATCCTTCCAGCCGTCCACCAGGCAAGTCAAATTGACCCGTGTAAGGGCCTAAGCTTTTTCGAATAACTAAGATTTTCTCGTTAACCATACATATTCCGTAAACCCCTATGTGGCGATGGAACTGTTCCTTCATTGAGCTTAATCCCCCTGTTGCTTGAACAAAAGATAGATAAGGACTGATAGACTTATAAAAAAATAATACCACCACATACCACATATTGGAACTGGCGACCTGCGGTGAATCGACGGTCGGTGTACGGTGAGTCCACTGTCTTCGGCGGTGCTTCTTGTAGAATCGTGACCGGAAGGACATAATTGAAAGACATAGATTGTTAGAAGGAAAGGCGTGATAAAGCTTGGAGTACCTGCGCAGGCAATCGTTCCGCAATAAGCTCAAAGTCGCATTTCTGGCCGTTATCCTCCTTTCGGTGCTGATGACCGGAGGGCTGTCTTACTATATTTCGGCCGCTACCCTGGAGAAGAACGCGCTGAAGCTTACACAGGATACGGTAGTGCGGTCTGCGCAGATTGTGGATGAGAAGCTGAACAAGCTGATGCTCATTATGATGACTTTTATGATCAGCCAGCCCTTTTACGATATGCTGAAGGATGCAGCCTCCGGGGACACACAGGAATATTACACGCATTTGAACGATCTGGACAATGTGTTCTCGCAGGCGCGGATCGCCGAGCCGCTGATCCAGTCCATTTATGTGACGACCCCGATCGGGGAGTTCTACCCGTCGTCCATGAACCGCAACCGGCTTAATGCGTTTAAGGATACTTTTCTTTACGACCGGATTGAGCAGGAAAAAAAGAACATCTGGGTGGAAGGCCACGAGGATATGCTCTTCTCCGGCAAGGACCGCGTCATTTCGCTGATTCTGGAGCCGATCTTTGACACACCGGTCAACGATGTTTACATCGTAGTGAACATCCGCGAGGACGGCTTCCGCAAGCTGGTGCAGGGAGACACCGGACAAGGGGCATCCAGCTTTTTGCTGAATACGGCGGGAGAGACGGTCTATCGTACGAAGGACCCGCTGGTCCGGCAGGCGGTGGACGCCGGGAATTTACGGGAAATCATGAGCCGGCCGGAGGGCAGCCAATCCTTTGATCTGGACGGCAAGGCGTATTTGCTCAACTATGCCAAGCTTGGGATTGCGGATTGGACGATGACGACCATCCAGTCTCAGGCCGGGGTGCTTAAGGATATGGTGTATGTCAAATGGCTCATCGCCGGGATTGCGCTGGCGGCGTTTACCGTGACCACGCTGATATCCGGCGCCTTTACACGCTATCTGCTGAAACCGCTTCAAGGGCTGCTGAAGGTGATGAAGCGGGTGGAGAACAATGATCTGTCCGCCCGCTTTGAGAGTGCCAGCGGAGATGAGCTTGGACAGGTGGGCTTCCGGTTCAACCGGATGCTGGAGCAGATTGTAGTGCTGATCGGCGAGGTTACAGAGGCGCAGTCGCATAAGCGGGCCGCGGAGATTAAGGCGCTGTCGGCGCAGATGGACCCGCATTTTTTGTACAATACCCTTAATACCATCTACTGGAAGCTGAATTTAAAGCAGGTCGAACCGTCGCAGAAAATGGTCCTTTCGCTCTCCCGCCTCTTCCAGCTTGGGCTGAACAACGGCCGGGAGATTACAACCCTGTCCAAAGAGCTGGAGCATGTGCGCCAGTATCTGGAGCTGCAATCCAGCTGTTACGAAGGCTTGTTTACTTATGAAATCCAGGTGCAGGGGCCGGAGCTGTCCGGGCTTTCGATTCCGCGCATTATTCTCCAGCCGCTGGTGGAGAACAGTATTCTTCACGGCTTCCGGGACCGGGAGAGCGGCGGAATCATCGGGATCGAAATTGCCGGGGATGGGGAACGATGGACGATTTGCGTACGCGATAACGGAAGCGGTATGGAAGAGGACCAGGTGCGCGCCCTCTTTTGGCTGGAGTCGGATCAGGGATATGCCGTGTCTAATATGATCCGGCGGCTCCAGCTGTATTACGGGGGCAATGCGGAGTTTCAGGTCGACAGCGCACCCGAGCGCGGAACGGAAATACGGATTTCTTTACCGAAGAAAGGGGAGCATTCGGATGAGCCAGCATGAGCCGGTCAGTCTCTGCATTATCGACGATATCAAAAGCGTGGTGGACGGGCTGACCGCGATGAACTGGGAGGAGCAGGGAATTCACGTCGCGGGCGTTTCAAGCAACGGGGAAGAGGGGCTCCGGCTCATTCAGGCGCAGCGGCCGGATCTCGTCATTACCGACATCCGCATGCCGAGAATGGACGGGCTGAGCATGCTGCGGGCGGTGCTGGAAGAGAACCGGGGCTGCAAGGTGATTCTGATTAGCGGCTATGCCGATTTCGAGTATGCACAGCAGGCGGTGCAGCTGGGGGCATTCGATTTTGTGGTAAAGCCGTTTTCGCAGGAGGACATCATGTCGGCGGTGCTGCGGGCCAAGGCGGAGATTATGGAGGAGCGCTCCAAGCGCTTAAGCCTGCGGGAAATGGAGAATAAGCTGCGAGAGAGCATGCCGGTGCTGCGGCAGGAATATTTTGCGCTGCTTGTCAGCCACCGTACTACATGGGAGGAAGCTGCAGGGCGGTGGGATTTTTTAAATATCAGGCTTGAACCGAGGGGCTTTGTGGTGATGCTGATTGAGATCGACCGCTTCCGGGAGCAGCTTGCCGAGCGGTCCATCCGCGAGATGGAGCTGATCCGCTTCTCCCTGCTGAACATTATGCAGGAGACGCTGGCAGACCATGCACAGAGCGTGGTTTTCCGGGCCCGCCATGACCGTTTCCTGGCTGTAATGAATGTAACAGGAACGAGCAGTCCCATAGAAATAGCCGAGCAGTGCTGCCGGAATATTGAGCAGTATACGAAATTTACGGTTTCAGTCGGAGTCGGCGGCCCGGTGGAGGAAATCAGCGAGCTGCCCGATTCCTACCGCCAGGCTCAGCGTGCGCTCTCCCATCATCTGTTCACCGAAGGGAATGCGGCAATCAAGTACGAGGATATCCAGCAGGAAGGAAGCCAGGAGCCGCTGGCGCTCGAGTATAAGGATGAGCTGCTGCTGGCCCTGCGCTCCGGGAATGCCGGGCGGACGGAGGCTATTTTGTCCGCCATATCGCAAACGCTGCAGAAGGGGATTTCCCGGCACAATCCCGATTATCTCCTTAGCCTGTACGATGAGCTGGCCGCTTCAGCGATCCGCGCCTTTTACGAAATGGTGCCCTATCCGGATATTCACCCGCTGATCCAGCGTTTCCGGGCCGTGCAGGGAACCGCCGGGCTGCCGCTGGCTTCTCTGCAGCGCCAGCTGCTTGCCCTGTGCACGGATGGGGCCGAGATGGTGCGCCGCAATAGCCTGTCCGAAGGGCAGAAGGTGATCTATGAAGCTATTGATTATATCAGGAGCCGCTTGTCCGAGGATATCACGGTCGGGGAATGCGCTGCACATGTGCATCTGAGCGCCAGCTATTTCTCCAGCCTCTTCAAACGGGTGACGGGTATGACGGTTACCCAGTTTACGACTGCGGAGCGGATCCACAAGGCAAAGCTGCTGCTGGTGGAGGGGGTACAGGTGCAGGAGGTGGCTTCAGCTGTAGGCTATGAGGAGCGCCGGTATTTCAGCGAGATGTTCAAGAAGATCACCGGCCAGACACCATCGGAGTTCAGGGCGGGCTACCACCCGGACCGGCCGGAGGGATGGGGCTAACGCTAACGCTGTGCAGACTGTATAGCCGGATGGTGCTCTAAATCAGCCGTGCTGCAGACTAGTAAAAGAGATCCGCCGCCGCCGGTCCGGATCTCTTTCCACTGCCCGTCATTACGAAGAAAAAGCTATAATCGGTGCACAACCGCTATTCTCGGGAGGAGCCTTGCAAATGAACCATTCTGCTCCGCAAGGAGCCTGCGTGATTTATGCCAATTATTCCACACATCTGAAGCCCCACTCCGCCCGGTTTAGGGACGGACTGACCTTCTACCTGTTCCGTCTGCAGGCGGAGGGAAGCTGCCGTGCGCTGGTGGAGGGGAAATACGAGACGATCATCCCGGGGGACCTGCTGCTTTACCCGCCCGACCAGCCCTATGAGCTGATCGTGCAGCCCAGGAGGCTGCCGCAATCGGAAATAGTGCAGCCTGTTGCAGATTATTTTTTGGCCGGCAGGGGGGAGTGGCTGGATGCCTGGTGGAACGACAGAAGCCTGCCGGCCAAAACAAATATCGGCTTCGATGATACGGTCATTACCTTGTGGAAGCATATTATCGGCGAAAAGAAAAAGGTGATGCAGAATCAGGACGAAATGATGGATTACCTCCTGAGGGCGCTGTGTCTGACGCTGGAGCAAGCGATAAGTTCCGGGCACCGCACCAAGGGATCGGATACCGCACACCAGCTCAAACGATTCATTGAAAATCATGCCCATGAGCCGCTCAGTCTGGAAAAAATAGCAGCCTCAGCGGAATTAAGCGTCTCCCGCTGCTCTTATCTGTTCAAGGCAGCCTTTGGCCAATCACTGTTCGCCTACTGCATCGATGTCCGGTTAAAGCTTGCCGAGCAGCAGGTGCTTTACAGCAATCTGGCGCTGGAGCAGGTTGCCGAAAACACGGGGTTCCAGAGCTACGCCCATTTCTGCCGGGTGTTCCGTGAACGGTTCGGACATCCTCCAGGAGAATACCGCCGCAGGTATGGCTTTGGTTTTACTCCTGATTAAAGGCAACGATCAGATATCCGTATATAAAACCTGATGCTCCTGAACGAGGATAGCCTGCAGCTCGTCAGCCTTTACATTTTGAACAACGCCGTCCGCCTCAAGCGCCAATACAGCCGCAGCCGCAGCTGACTGTCCCAGGATCATAAAGACCGGCTCCATCCGGATGGAGCCGTATGCCGCGTGGGTAGCGGAGACACACACCGGCACGAGCAGGTTGGCGCATTCCTTCCGCTTCGGTACAAGCGCCCGGTAGCTTATCGGATAAGGGGCAGCCAGACGGATATAAAAACCTCCCTCCGTGCTGACATGCCCGTCTTCATTCACATAGTACTGGGTATGGTGCGAATCCATGGCAAAGGAGCCCATACCCACGGAATCTGGTACCGGATTCTCCAGTCTGACGTCATGCTCCGTCACCACATAATCGCCAATCATGCGGCGGGATTCCCGGATATACAGCTGGGCCGTCCAATGGCCGCTTTCGGTGAATTCATCGAGCGGCAGGCCCCACGGCCGGTATACCGCCCGGATTTCCTCCGGCACCCGCGGATGGTTTTGGATAGTCCACACATAGCCCTGCTGGTAGATGCGGTGAGCTTCCCACATTTGTTCCCGCATCTGGTAATCCGCCTCCGCATAGCCATGGTTCATCCCGTTGTAGTCAGTGGATATGCCGCTGTTGTTGTTGGAATCCGTCTTGTCCGGGGTCACCCGGTTCAGCTTAAAGAAACGCGAGTCCTGTCCTTGTTCGATGGCCCTGAACAGAATCTCGTAATCGGCTTCGTTATAGCCTTCCGGCTTTTCAATGTCTACGCGGTTGTCCGGATTATTGGTCAGGCACATGCGGAAATTGTAGGCCTGGAGCTTGTCGTCCCCATCGCCGATGTCTCCGCCGCGGTGCGGCAGAACACGGTCAAGCAGGCCGCTGGAGGGCACACCCTTCACCACATAAGGATCGATTCCGCCGGGCAGCTCATTGCCGGGACGGATACCGTTCAAGGTCTCCCCGTACTGCGCATTTGATTCCCGGCCAACGAAATAGGAGACGCCGGCTTTGCCCATTAGATCGCCTTCGTAGCCGGCATCGATGAACATGCTGCCCTTGAAAATGCTGCCGGATTCCATGCGGATGGAAACGATGGTATCCCCCTGCTTGGTCACACCGTCCGCCAGGTCCAGCCGCTCTCCGTAAACAACTTCGATGCCATACTCCGTCACCCAGTCCTGCAGCACTTCCAGCGCAACCTTGGGCTCAAAAAGCCAGCAGGCCTCTTCCTGTGTATATTTCCGGGCCACCCGCCGGTAGAACTCCATGGACAAGCCGCCAACGGCTTCCTTCATCCCCACATCCGTATCGCCCAGCCCGCCGCTGGTCAGCCCTCCGATCCGCCGGCCCGGTTCAATCACCACCGCGCTTTTGCCCATTTTCCGGGCTTGAACCGCTGCGGCGATACCGGCGGCCGTACCTCCGTAAATAACAATGTCATACGTTTTATCCTGATTCACACTGTTCTCCTCCATTCGCATTACATCTGCAAAAACGATTATAAACCGTTCAGCGGTGCTTATAGAATGATGCATCTTCCTTTTTCAATTGATGAATCTTACTGTTTTTCTGGAATGCCGTTTTTATGGGAAAAGGCTTTTGAAATCAGAATCGGCTTATGATAAGGTGATTTCCGAACGACGCCGACAAGCGCGTTAATCCCATACCACGATCTAAATTAGGAGGAACTATGAAACCCCAATTCCGCTATTTGAGCAAGCCGGCCCTTGAGCCTGTCCCGGGCTGTGACTGGGCCGACAAGATGGTGTTGAACCCGGCAATTGTCAAAGACCCAGACTCCGGCGACATCCATATGCTTTTCCGGGCGACGGGCCCGTGGCCGCAAAAACGAAGAGAAGGCTGCCATGATCCCTATCCGATTTTTCTGGGTTACGCCAAAAGCACCGACGGGGGGGAAACCTGGGATGCAGACTTTTCACGGCCCGCCCTGGCTCCTGCCCTGGGGTATGAAGAGCACGAGCTGTACATTACGGATATCCATGGAAAAAAAGTGCGGAATTACGCCAACGGCTGCGTGGAGGACCCTCGTATTTTTTATCTGGAGGACGAATTGTATGTAACGGTAGCCTGCCGCGCATTCCCCCCGGGCCCCTATTGGCTCAGCAGCCAGCATCCCCCCGTTCAGACACGCTTTGAATATGTACCGGATTGGATATTTGAAGGCGACGGCGAGGACCCGTTCATTAAGACAGCCCGGTCCAACGATACGGTCAGCGTTCTCTACAGGCTGGATTTGAACAAATTGAAGCAAAGGGAGTATGAAAGCGCATTCCAGTATGTAGGCCCGCTTACCGAAGGACATGTCAGCGACAACCGTGATGTGTTCTTCTTTCCCGAAAAAATGACGATTGCAGGCAAACAGCAGTATCTCATGCTGCACCGCCCGATGAATGTCCTGCCCTTTGAAGGGGGAGAGAAGGCTGGGAAGCCTTCCATTTATTTGGCGGCGGCCGAATCGCTGGAGGCTTTCGCCTCATCCAAAGCCACCCATAAGCTGCTGGCCCATCCGGTATTTGATTGGGAGGAGAACCGCATAGGCGCGAGCTGGCCGCCGATCTCCCTCGGGAACAGGGAATGGCTCGTATCGTACCATGCAAAGAAAGATGCACAGGTTGGATACACGCAATCCTTTATGATCGTCCGGGAGCGGGAAGACGACTTCCCGTCGGTTGTTCACCGCTGCTCTGAACGTCTGATGTTCGCGGAGCGGGAGTGGGAAATGCCGCAGGACTACCCTACACCCTGCCTGTTTACCACCGGAGGAATCGTTTTAGGCGAGGAGCTGATTATGTCGTATGGAGCCGCGGACCAGAGGGTTGGTATTGCCCGGGTCCATTTTAACGAACTGGTGGCTTATGTCCGGGAATATGGCGAGGATGGAAGACGGGCCGGCAGACCATAGAATTCTGTCCCTGAACAGTGAGTCTGCCGCACTCCTTTTCCGGGGACCAGGGCCTATAATAAAAACGAGCTCACAATACAAACGTTAATCAAAGGGGTAGAAGGTATGCAAAAAAAATGGTTGGGTCTCGGGCTGAGCATCATACTGGCAGCGGGAATCGCAGGCTGCGGCGGCAACAACAACGGCAACAGCAGTGCGGCAACAGAAGCGCCGGGCACAGCAGCTCCATCGGCCGATGCGGGCGGCAACACAGCGACAGGCGAGCCTGTACAGCTTAAATATTGGACTGATGACCGTCATGACCAGGAGTATATCAAGGAACTGATTAATAAGTTCAATGAAACCAACGGCGAAAACATCCAGGTAGAGCTGACGGTCATGTCCGAGAACTATGCGCAGAGCGTTGATATTGCATTTTCCAGCAACCAGGCGCCTGATGTGCTTCGCCTGAAGAGCGGCAACGCCTCCGAATTTGTCAAAAAAGGCTACCTTGCTCCGATCGATGGTTATCTTAGCGAGGATATAAAAACAAAATTCGGCAGTCTACAGCTTGACAATGTGAACCGTTTTGACGGCAAGCTGTACTCGCTGGCCAATACCGGCCTGACACTGCGTCTGGTTTACAACAAGGACCTCTTCGCCAAAGCGGGCATTGAGAGCCCTCCCGCATCCCTGCAGGAAATGGTTGATGACGCCAAAAAAATTACCGAAGCCGGCAAATCCGAGGGCATTTACGGCTTTGCATTGAACTTCAAGAGCCCGAAATCGGCATTTGACCGTTCCATCCGGGAGATTCTCTCCCTGAGCGGCTATCAGGGACTTGGTTTTGACATGAAGACCGGACAATTCGACTTTGCGCCATACTCGCAGGTTATTGAATATTTCAAGCAAATGTATGAGGACCGCAGTATTCTTCCCGGTGCGGAGACGCTCGACATTGATCCGCTGCGCGCCCAATTTGCGGCCGGCAAAATCGGCATGTACCTTTCCTTCTCGACGGAACCGGGTGTGTACAAGGACCAATTTCCGACGGAAATCAACTGGGCGGGCGCACTGGCCCCTACGCTAGACGGTCAAATCAAAGGAACCTCCGAAATTGTATCCGCCGGTACCTGGCTCGGTATCAGCGCCAAATCGGCTCATCAGGATGCAGCCTGGAAGTTCATGGAGTATATGTACGGCGACGATGTTCTGAAGACCTACCATGAAAAAGGCTTCGGCATCGCCGTAGTGCCGCATATTGTGGAGCAAGCCCAAAACCCGGACATCAAGGGTATGGAAGGCTTCCTGGTTGGTGAACACGACTCGCTCTGGCCGGCTTCGCCGACCGTTACTCCGGAGGGCACTAATTATGCCGACGCATTCTTCAAGTACATGCTTAGCGGCGGGGATGCACAAGCCATCACGACGGATTTGAACACCAGATACAATGACGCATTGTCCAAGGCTGTGGAGAAAGGCGAAGTAACCGTAACACCGGATGCCGCCTTTGACCCGAGCAAACCTCAGGGAGAATAACAGGCAAAGATGGGACTGCCGCGCACTTTCTGGCGGCCGCCCCTTTTCTTTCCCCGAAGGAGGAACAAAAGATGGAATTTAAGTGGAAACGGCTGGGGGAGAATACCCTTTTTTTGATCCCAAGCATCATTTTAACGGCAACCCTGGGCATCTATCCCCTGATCTGGATGCTGCGCTATATGTTCTATGATTATGCCGGCTACGGCGAGGCGCTGTTCGTTGGCCTGGACAACTTCAGCCGTCTGCTGCGCGATGAATTGTTCTGGGAGTCGGTAGGTAACACCTTTATCTTTGCCGGCGGGAAGCTGCTACTGACGCTGCCCTTGTCCCTGCTGCTGGCAGTCATCCTGAACGGCCGGCTGCGCGGCGGAAATCTGCTGCGGGGGATCTATTTCATGCCGACGGTCATCAGTACCGCAGTCATATCGGTTGTTTTTTATAACATCTTCAATTCCTATAACGGGATGGTTAACACACTTTTGATGAAGCTGCATCTGGTCTCCCAGCCGATTGACTGGCTCGGGCCGAAGCATGCGATGCTCACCGTCATTCTGGTCGCTGTATGGGGGGCGGTCGGCAACTATATGCTGCTGTTCCTGGCCGGACTGCAGAGCATTCCGCAGGATCTGTACGAGAGCGCGGCCATCGACGGCGCGAACGCCGGAAGGCGGTTCTGGAATATCACGCTTCCCATGCTGGCTCCGGTAGCCCAGATGGTCATTATGCTGGCGATTATCGCTTCCTTGAAGGGCTATGAGAGCATCATGGTCATCACGGAAGGCGGACCGATTGGCAAAACCGAGGTCATGTACCTCTATCTATACAAGCTTCTGTTCCCGGTATCCACGGGATCGCCAGTTGTGCAGCAGCTTGGATACGGCAGTGCTGTGGGCTTCGCAAGCGCCATTATCGTCGGCGGCATCACCGGCCTGTACTTCTTCCTGAGCCGTAAAATGAGCAAGGTATATTAAACGCATGGGAGGTCCAGCAATGAACGAGCAAGTGTTATCCCAACAGCCGGACAGGCGCGGGAACATCACGGCCCGCCCGGTTCCGGGCCATGCAGGCAGGATTGTGGCCCGTACGCTCATGTGGCTGTTTTTATTGGCGACGGCGGTACTGACCCTGTTCCCCCTTTTTATGACGCTATCCGGCTCCCTCAAGACCGGCGCCGAAATGATGACCGGCGGCAGTCTGCTGCCGGCCAAGCTGCAATTCTCCAACTACGCGGAAGCCTGGAAGCAGGCCAACTTCGCGCGCTATACCTGGAACAGCGCTTTTGTCAGCATTATGGTTACGGCAGGCACCCTGCTGGTCGCGGCTATGGCGGCTTATGTGGTCGACCGGCGCGATTTTCCCGGCAAATCCCTATACGTGACGGTCCAGGCTTCCATGATGTTCATTTCCGTCGGCGCCATCGTGCTGCGCCCGCAGTTTGACCTGATGGTCGCGCTGCATCTGAACACCTCGCTATGGGGTGTCATCCTGATTCTGATCAGCGCCCATTCCAGCACATTTTTCATGCTGCAGGGCTTTTTCAAGGCTATTCCCAGGGAGCTGGACGAAGCAGCTATGGTGGACGGCTCCGGCTTTATCCGTACGTTCTTCCGCATTATTTTGCCGCTCTTGACGCCGGGACTGGGCGTGGCTGGATTGTTCGCCTTCCGCCATGCGTGGAACGAATATATCCTGCCGCTGGTGTTCACAATGACCAATCCGCAGCTGCAGACGCTGACCGTCGGTCTGGCCAACCTCCGCTACGGCTCTTCTGCGGCCATGCAGATCCATCTGATGATGGCAGGGGCCTGCCTGTCGATCCTGCCGATGCTGCTCGCTTATATTTTGGCCAACAAGACGTTTATCCAAGTAACGGCAGGCTCAGTCAAAGGTTAGATTCAATTCCATATACAAGGAGCATTATGAAATGAGCGATTATACAGTTGGACCTTTATTCTCCAGTCCGGTAATCACCCGGCATCCTGCGAACCCGATTCTGTCGCCGGGCAATGTGCCTTACGGTCCCGCAATGGTCTTCAACGCCGGGGTCGCCAAATTTAAAGGCAAGTATGTGATGGTTTTCCGCAATGACTATGGCGATGAACGCAAGGGGATTGTTGCCCCTCACCATACAACCAATCTCGGGCTGGCCTTCAGTGAAGATGGAATCAAGTGGGAGGTTCAGCCGCAGCCCTGCTGGTCCTGGCATGACGAGGAGGTTATCCGCGTGTATGACCCGCGGCTGACGGTAATCGGCGAGCAATGCTACATGTGCTTTGCGGTCGATACGAAGCACGGACTGCGCGGCGGCATTGCCGTAACGGAGGATTTCCGCTCCTTCGAGGTGCTGAGCCTGTCGCTGCCGGACAACCGTAATATGGTCCTGTTCCCGGAGACAATCGGAGGCCGTTATGTGCGTCTGGAGCGTCCCATGCCTGTATACAGCCGGGGCGGCAGGGACCGCTTCGACATGTGGATGAGCGACTCCCCCGACCTGAAATATTGGGGGAACTCCAGGCTGCTGCTGGCGGTGGAGGATGTGGCCTATGCCAATGACAAGGTAGGCCCGGGTGCCCCGCCCGTCAAGACGGACAAAGGCTGGCTGACCTTATTCCACGCCGTGGACCTGGACCGCAGCCGCGGCAAAAACGGCTGGGAGGACAGCTGGAAGAAGCGCTATACCACCGGCATTATGCTGCTGGACCTTGAGGATCCCAGCCGGATTATCGGCCGGGCAGCGGCGCCGCTGCTTGCCCCGGAGGCCGATTATGAGACCGCAGGCGGCTTCCGCAATGACGTTATTTTTCCCGGAGGCATGATTCTGGAGGATTCCGGGGAAGTCAAAATCTACTACGGCGCCGCAGATACGGTGGAATGCCTGGCTACAGCGCATGTGGACGATCTGCTACGCCTTTGTATTGAAGGCGCGGTCAAGTAATTAGCCGGATTAAACGGCAAGCTTATATAGATTTGGAGGAGGTTTCTATGGATTACAGACATATAACGCTGCCTTCCGCCATCATTCCGGTTACCCGTGAGGTGGATGTACTGGTCATCGGCGGGGGGGCTTCCGGCATTGCAGCGGCTATAGCCGCTGCGCGGGGGGGCGCCACAACCATGCTGGTGGAGCAGAGGGGCTTCCTCGGCGGCATGGGCACGGTTGCGCTCGTCCCTGCCTTCTGCCCCTTTACGGATAAACAGAAGCCGATTGTCCGCGGCCTTGGTCTTCAGCTGATGGAGCAGATGAAAGAGGCCTGCGACCCTGCTTTCCGCAAGGAATATCAGGATATGCTGGATTGGGTACCGATTGATCCGGAGGTACTGAAACGGGTCTATGACGATGCCGTTCTGGAAAGCGGCGTGACGCCGCTATACCATACTTTTGTCTACGATGTGGTGCTGTCCCCGGACCGCAAGACGGTTGAGGGCGTCATTGTCGTCAACAAAACCGGACGCTCCTTCATCTCCTGCCGGTATATTATTGATTGTACCGGAGATGGAGACATCGCCGCGCTGGCAGGCGTTCCTTTCCAGAAGGGCGGAGAGGAGGGCGAGCTTCAGCCCGGCAGCATGTGCTACCTGCTGGCAAATGTTGACCGCCCGAAGTTCAGCCGTTTCCTGGAGGAGAGCGGAGATACGGGCCAGCTGCACACAACAGTGGAGCTGGCGATCGCCGAAGGAGCGCTGCCGGAGGGCCGCAAGTCGATTTCCGGTCTTGCCTGGGTGAGCGACTATCTCGTAGGGGTCAACTTCGGCCATGTGTTTGGTATCGACGGAACCCTTGCCGAGGATCTGACGCGCGGGGCGATTGAAGGGCGCCGCACGGCGGAGCGCCAGCTGCAGTTCTTCCGCCGGTATGTGCCGGGCTTTGAGAACGCCCATATGGTGGCGAGCGGAGAGCAGCTCGGTATCCGGGAGACCCGCCGCATTGAAGGGGATTATATCCTGACAGTGGATGATTTCATTACAGCCCGTTCTTTTCCCGACGACATTGCCCGCAATGCCTATTATATTGACATCCATCTCGCCAACAGCAAAAGCGATATGACCTTTAACCACCTGCCTCCGGGAGTCTCGCACGGTGTGCCCTACCGGATCATGCTGCCGGTCGGCATCGATAATCTGTGGGTGGCCGGACGTTCCGTATCCTCGGACCGGGCGGTTCAGGGCTCCCTGCGGGTTATGCCGAACTGCTTCTCTATGGGCCAGGCCGCCGGCACGGCGGCTGTGCTTGCGCTGCAAGGCAGCACCGGCTCACGCGGGATATCCGTTGCTGAGCTTCAGCGGCGGCTGCTGGAGCAGGATGTGTGGCTGGGTGAAGATCGGGTACCCGCCGAGAAGGAGAAGGAAGGGAACACGCCGTGAGGCTGCTTTCTCTAACGGACGCATGGTTTCACGGCGCCGTTTCGCTGGAGCACCTTGAAGGCGGAATTAAGCCTTGGCGGATCCCTTACCCGGATTACGGGCTGTATCCGCCCGGGGGGATCGAGGGGAAAGCGGAAATCTGCGCCGGTGTCCGCCTGCGGCTGCGCACGGATTCCGCGGAGGTTGCGGTTTCGTTCGCGCCGCTTGCAGATGATGCCGCGATGGATTGCGTGGCTGGCGGAGCGCTCCTCTGGACGCTCCATCTGCCGGCCGGCGCGACGGAAGCGCATTTCGGCGGATTGCCCGGCGGGACCAAGGATTTAGAAATCTGGCTCCCGCAGAATACGGGCATGACTGTCACCGCTCTGCGGATTAGTGCCGGAGCATTCGGTGTGCCGCTGCCGGACGACCGGCCCCGCTGGGTCACCTACGGTAGCTCCATTACGCAATGCGTCGCGGCATCCAGCCCTTCGCGTACCTGGCCTGCCATTGCAGCCGAGGCCTGCGGCTTCAACCTGACCAGCCTCGGCTTCTCCGGCAACTGCCATATGGAGCCGATGATCGGACGGATGATCCGCGATCTGCCGGCTGATTTCATCTCCATTTGTGCGGGGGTGAACATCTACGGCGCAGCCACCTTAAGCCCGCGTATGTTCAAGCCGCTGCTGATCGGACTGCTGGAGACCATCCGCGACGGACATAAGGAAACTCCGCTGCTTGTCATTACTCCGATCTATGGCACCATCCGTGAAACAGAGCTCAATCCACTGGGCTTCACTCTGCCGATGATGCGCGAAGCCATCCGCGAGACAGTGAAGCTGCTGCGGGAGCGGGGCGACCGCTACCTTTACTGCCGGGACGGCCTGGATTGGCTCGGACCGCAGGAGCAGGCCTTTCTGACGGACGGGCTGCATCCCGGAGCCGAAGGGTACGAGCTGATGGGCCGGCGCTTCCCCGGCCTCTTGGAGGGTGTGTACCGTACAGCAGATAAGTAACGGGGAGCGCCGCTGGTTACTTTGCGTCCCGAACGATCCGCAGAATTTCAGAACAGTACATTTTTATCCCTGGAGAGTGGGCTTACCCCGCTCTTTTCTTTTTGGACAAGCATTATAGTAAATGAATACTCCGTGCAAAGGGAAATGAAAGCGATTACTATCCCCGGAGCCCAAAAGGAGAAGCAGGAAGGAAAGGAGCTGATGTACCGGAAGGGGCAGGTTCTACCGGGTGTGCTCGTGCGTAAGGGTCAGATTATTTATTTTGAGGAGGCCAATATGCGTATTAAAAAAGCAATGGTTCTTTTATTAGCGTTCGCCGTCATGCTTACCGGATTTATTCCGCAGACAGCGGGGGCGGCCGAAGCCGATCCAAGCTACTCGCTAACGGCAACAGATTCTGCAGGCGCAGCCGAATCCCCGGCTTCTCCGCAAAATGCACAGGGGCCGGCGGTCATTCAGAACTATCCGAAGCCCGACATTTATGAAGCATCCGCCGTTTTTTCGTTGAAAGCGGATACAAATGAAGTCCCCGTAATCAAATATTTGCCTGACTATGATTACGCGCAGTTTTCATTTTCAGGAACCGTCACCCTTGAGGTTACGGCGAACCAGCCGATCACCAATTATTCGATCAGTCCGCTCGCCAAGAATATCCAGGGGACAGTCAACGGAAACAAACTGACCTTTACCCTTTCTGCCTCAACCTATGTGATCGTGGATATCAATCAAGCCCCCAATGAAAAGGCGGATGAACCTGACCCGGAAAAACGGAGAAAACGGCTTGTCATCGCCGCCGACCCGCTCGAAACGGATATTCCCGCCTCTTCAGGTCCCGGAATTTACAATGTAACCGCTGCGCCGTACAACGCGGACAGCTCCGGGGAGACCATCACGTCGAATGCAATTCAGCAAGCCATTGACGCTGCCAATCAAGCCGGAGGCGGCATCGTGTATATCCCGGCCGGCGTCTACAAGAGCAGCAACCTGACCTTGAAAAGCAATGTCACCTTCTACCTGGCGGGAGGCGCCGTCATTGTCGGCACAGGCAGGGGGGAGGATTACCGGAATGACTTCCGGAAGGATTCTATCTCGGACGGAACCTATTTTATCCGCACGGCCGTGAACTCCGAGAATATCACCATGCGCGGACGCGGAACCATCGACGGGAAAGGGATCGAGATGCGGAAGCGGAAAATGACCAATCCGCCGCCAACCCACAAAAAAGGGGAAGGCTTTATCAATAATCTGGTCGTTCCCATCGCAACCAGCCATTTTACGTTTGACGGCTTGACCTTGCGGGATGGCGGATTCTGGGCGTTCCTGGTGGTACGTTCCGACAATGTGAGGATTACGAATTACAAGGGCTTCCAGGACTTGCATGTACTTGAGGATGACGCCATTGATATCAACGAGAGCCAGAACGTGCTGGTGAAGCATGCCATTGCCATCTCGGACGACGATACGTTTTCCACCAAAACGTGGCCGCAGAAGGGGATGTCCAAAGACTGGCCGGGAGCCATTGAGAGCCTGAGCAACGTGGTCTTTGACGACTGTCTGGCCTGGACCCGATGTGCGGCCTTCAAGCTGGGGATGGGCATATGCACGCCGCAGGTCGGCGTCACCATCCGCAATTCATATGTGTATCAGAGTGCCCGGGCGCTGCTGGTAGATCATGCTTATACGGAAAACCCGCTTCCAGTGGAAGGCTGGGCCAAGGACGTTACATTTGAAAATATTGATATCGAGCGGGTCGGCATCAACCAGTTCGGGAATTACTGGCTCCGGATTTCCACCAGCACAGCCGGCGATGTAAGCAATGTCCTGCTCAAAAACATCAATGTCCGCGAAACGGGAGGCGAGTCTCCGATCCAGGGGAATGTCGTCCGGGGCGGAATGGTGAACGGAGTGACGTTCACGGATGTTTATGTGAAGGGCAAGCTGGCAACAAGCCTGAGTGATCTGAAGGCGGCAGTGAAAAATGAAAATGTGAGCGGCGTGGTCATTGCCAATTCCAGCCCTTCTCTTTTCAGCGATCATTTTGAAGACGGCAATCACACGGGCTGGACAGCGGCGGCGGGTACCTGGTCGGTTAAGGAAGAAGCCGGAAACCAGGTGCTGGCCACCGGAAGCCAGACTACGACTTATCTCATTACGGCGAATGACAGTGCCCCATGGACGGATTATACCTATGAGGCGAAGCTGTACCTTCCATTTATCAACGGAGAGGAGAACGCAGGGCTTCTCTTCAGGGTGAAGGACAACAATAATTTCTATATGTACCGGATCAATGCCAAGAGCAAAAAGCTGGAGCTGTTCAAATCCGTAGACGGGACATTGTCCTCTGTTCTGAACAGTGTTGATTTCACCCCTGCCAAGCAGTGGTACACTGTGAAGGTGGTTGTGAAGGGGAACGCGGTTAAAGGATTTGTGGACGGCCAATTAAAGACGGAATGGACAAATAGCGTAAACGAGTTAACTTCGGGGGGCATTGGCTTCCGGACAACCTCGGCCAAAATTCTGTTCGACGATGCCGTTGTTTCTGCAGTCAATGAAGCGCCGACAGACATTGTGCTCTCGCAGGACAGCATAGCGGAAAATACGACAGCGGGAAGCATGGTGGGAACGCTAAGCGCAGCTGATCCGGATGCCGGAGAAACCTTTTCCTATGCGCTGGTTCCGGGAGCAGGTGATACCGACAACGGCAGCTTTTCCATCGCGGTGCTGGGGAATACGCTGTTCCTTCGTACTTCCCCGGACTACGAAACCAAGAACAGCTATAGCATCCGCGTAAGGGCCACGGACTCGGGCGGTCTCTATGTGGAAAAAAGCTTTACGATTGATGTCATCGACAAGGACGACACTCCGGTAGATGCGGATCGGGATGCCGTCCTGTTCAGCGAGGATTTTGAAGGCGGAGTTACAGCGTTATGGGCCGTCTCCTCCGGCACATGGTCGGCAGCAACGGCTGAAGAAACGAAACCGCTGGTCCAGAAGGCGAACACGACAGGCCTCATTACAGCCGGCGATGATGCATGGGAGGATTATGCGTATGAAGCCAAGGTCAGAATTCCGATTACCAATGCCAATGCCGGCCTAGTATTCAGGCTGAAGGACTCCCTAAATTACTATATGTACCGCGTGAATGGAGCGAACCAGAGGCTGGAGCTGTTCAAAGCGGTGGACGGCGTTTTGACCAATGTATCCAGCACGCCGTTCGCGGCGGTTGCGAAGCAATGGTATACGCTGAAGGTCATTGTTCAGGGGAACACAATAAAAGGGTATGCCGACGGGGAGCGTAAAGTGGAGTGGACCAATCCGGTAACCGAATTAACAGCCGGAAAAATCGGTTTTAGAACCACCTCTGTTGATGCGGCTTTTGATGATGTACTCACTGCAGGCATCAAAACGGCCAGCGGACCCTTGACGGTGACCCTCAATGTCTATGCGACGGCCAACGCGGAGGGCAAAAGCCTCAACGTAAATCCAAGCGCTGCGGTGGCAGGGCAGACGGCGATATTGATGGCGGAAGGCTGCAATCAGAACAGTGAACCGACCGTCATCGGCGAAGAAGGGTATTATCCGGCCGTGTGGAGAAGATAGTTTAAAAAGATATTTTGGTGTTCACGAAAATTCAGTGGTAGAAGGAGCCGCCTTTTTGCAATAGGGAGATCGAAAAATCGAGCTTGTACAATGGTCGGCTCCAGATCAACAGAATGTCCAACTGATGCCAAGCGATACCGGGGCTTCTCATCTGGCTATAACAGTTACCGATTTGGCTGCTGCTTTGGAGTATTTTGAAGAACCATCCGATGTCGTGGTTAGAGAACTCAGCCCTCTTGGTTTCTTTTATATAACAACTCCGTGGGGCATGGAGATTCAAATTATGAAACATTAATAACATATCTTTCCACTAACGGGACACGATAGCTTAATACAGCAGGCGATTAAAACCTCCCTTTAGAAGCAAACTAGATTTAATAGTTTCTAAAGGGAGGTTTTGTCATGAACTTAAATGAGTATGGAAACCTGCGGGGAATGAGAAATGGATTATTTAGATTAAATGGTAGTTATCAACTGCACTTTTTTGAAAATGAGCTTGAAACTCTTCATTTAGATTTGGATAGCTTTAAAGTTGGTAAGTTCAAAATATCAAAGTTGATCATTGGTGTTAAAAATCCTGAAGAAATAAGTGAAAATATTTCCGGAAGAGTGAAGTGATCATTTGTTGATGAACGGTTCTTTGAACAAACGGATAACGATAGTCGAATACCAGCGGCAGTCAATGACTTAGTTTATCAAGTCTTTGACTGCCGTTGCTTTATAACTTAGCTGTTAAACCGACTCCCCAAATGCCGCCGCCCGCCAAGCGCGTACAATTTACCTCCGCAATGCTGTTTACCGCCTTATTCTCATATTCTCCATACTTCTTCTCCGTTTTGTTGCCATGGCAACAGAGGGATAGCGGATACTTTGTTACAATCATCATTGAGAAATATTCTCAATAGTGATATGCATGGTATAGCTAATTTACTGGAGCGTTCAACTCTATATCGTACGGAGGCGGAAAGATTGAAATACATCTATATATTTGTTGGATTTGTGTGTGTGGGCCTCGGTGCTGCAGGGGTGTTTTTGCCAGTATTACCTACAACGCCATTATTGCTGCTGGCTGCCTTTTGCTTTTCCCGCGGCTCAGAGCGGTTTCACGGGTGGTTTTTATCTACCGGACTATATAAAAAGCACTTGAAGAGCTTTGCCGAATCACGCTCCATGACACTGAAAGATAAGGTGCTTATCCAGGGCTTTGCTTCGACTATGCTGCTTATTGCTTTTATTGTTACTGACAGTACGGCATTCCGGATTCTGCTGATTACTGTAGCCATCGGGAAATATTATTATTTTGCCAGACATATTACAACCATCCGTGTCGACCGCCTAAAAAGCCATTAAAGATGATGAACGGCAGGCTGCCCGCTCTGGCAATTGGATTGGACTGCTCTGTACTATTACTGCTATTCTGTATGGCTTGTAGGCCCGGATATACCCGGAGCCTTCCGGTACTCGCTCGGGCTAACCCCCATCAGCTTGCGGAAAATCTCCCGGAAATGGGCGGTGTTCTGGTAGCCGATGCTTTTGGCGATGTCTGGCATTTTGCGGCCTGTTTCGATTAAAAGGTGGCAGGCCAGCTCGATCCGTTTATGCTGCAGATAATCAGAGAAGCTCATGCCGGCCTGCTGCCTGAACAGGCGGATAAAATGCCGATTGCTTATGCCGGCCTCAGCGGCCAGCTGCGAGAGGGTCAGCGGCTCGGCGATGTGAAGACTGATATACTGCAGCAGCTCTGACCACTCGCCTGAATTCACTTGCGGGGAATGCCCCGTTTCGTTCAGCTCCCCCGTCTGCTGCTTGACCAGCCGTGCAATCCGTACCGAGAGCTTCAGCAGCCCGGCGAACAGGCTGGCCTCAAACCCCCAGGGCTGCCCGGTATACTCCCGGTACATGCTCTCGAAGGCTTCGCCAAGCTCAAGCCCCCTGTCTTCAACGGCAATATAGCTGCCCGGCTCCCCGGTAAAAATAAACAGCGGTTCGCCGCCGCTCCCGTAATTCCCCATCCAGGCGCCCAGCTCAGCGGCAAATTCCGGCAGTACGCACAGATTGTACACAATCAGCGGATTCCGGGCGGAGGTGCTGGCAGGCCGGAGAATATGCGAGGTGCCTACGGGCAGGAGATACAGGCAGCCCTTGCCTGTTTTTTCAACCCGGTCACCGATGTAATGATAGCCCTCTCCCGATGTTACGTAGACGATCTCAATATAATCATGGCTGTGCGCCCGCAGCTCAAAGCCCTCCGGCCAGCGGTTAAGAAACAGCGGAAACCCGTCCTTAAAATACTCGGATACACTGGATTGATGGACAGGCGCCGTTGCCGCTTTTCGCATAACGTTCTTCAAGAATAAGTCACTATTGTCCATGTCTAATGTCACTTCTCCCTGCATCATCTTCTGTCCACCTAGTATACACTTAGGCCTATCAGAAATGAAAGGGGTAACAAATATGGAGACACATCCAATAGAGCAGGCTGCCGCCTGGATCTGGTATCCGGGAGATTTTGAAATCCGGCTGCACGAAAAAATGTCTGTAGCGCGCAGAGCACGGGGCGTCACTTATCCCGCCTTTTGGCGGCTTGACCGTCATTACAGCAACATCAAATTCCGCTATACGTATGACCTGCCGGAGGAGGAGCACATTACTGTTTTGGCAGAAGGAAAGCTCTCGCTCTATCTGGACGGCAAGGACAATTACCGCTCGAACAAGTCCTCTATCACGCTTCCGGCAGGACGGCATCAGCTTGAGGTCAGTGTGTACAATGATCAGGAGACGCCGGCCCTATATATTAACGGGAACAACCTCCGGACCGGACCGTCTTGGGAAGTGACCTCTTACCAGAATGATTGGCTAAGTGCAGGCTCGTGGATTTTTGATCAGCCGGACAGTCCTCCATCGGAGTATAAGCTTGATGTGTCACCGCTGGATGCAGTCTCTATGGAGCTAAAAAATGGCTATCCGCTGGCTGATTTCGGGCGGGAAACGTTCGGCTATCTGCGGTTTCATAATCTGACCGGGAACGGGACCGTCCGGCTGTATTATGGGGAGTCAGAAGCGGAGGCGCTGTCGCCGGAGGAATGCGTTAACCTGGATGCATTCAATGTCGGTGGCGGGACTGCTGCCGGTCAGAGTGAGGACGGGACATATACTGTAGAAGAAGCCAGAGCCTTGCGGTACGTATGGATTCATGTGGACGGGGATGTACAGTGGGAGCGTGTCTCTCTGTTGTATGAGTATGTACCGGTAACGTACCGCAGCTCTTTCCGGAGCTCGGACTCCCGGCTGGATGAGATTTATAATATGTCGCTGTATACGCTGCACCTGAACACCCGCGAATTTTTCCTGGACGGCATCAAGCGGGACCGCTGGGTGTGGTCGGGGGATGCTTATCAGGCGTTCCTGATGAACTATTACAGCTTTTTTGATCTGGATGTGACCCGCCGGACCCTGATTGCCCTGAGGGGAAAAGATCCCGTGACGATGCACATCAACACGATCCAGGATTACTCCTTCTACTGGTTTATCTCCCTGTATGATTACTATCTCTACACCGGGGATTTCGGATTCATCCGCCAGTATTATGACCGGGCAGTATCGCTGATGGACTTTTGTCTGCAGCAGCGGAATCCGGAGGGTTTTGTGCAGGGGAGAGAGCAGGACTGGGTTTTCGTGGATTGGGCAGATTTCAGCAATACGGGTGCGGTCAGTACGGAGCAGATTCTATTCGTGAGGGCCCTGGAGGCAATGAGTATTTTCGCGTTGCTTATGGAGGATGAGGAGGCTTCCGCACGATATGGGACAGTGGCTGAAGAGGTTAAGGTCAAGACACTGTCGGTCTTTTGGGATGATTCGAGGGGTGGGCTTCTGCACCACCGGGTAGACGGGGAGACACAGCCGGTGTTGACCAAGCATGCCAACATGTTCGCGATGACCTACGGTTATCTGTCACCTGAGCAGAAGGCGAGAGTTGTCCAAAATGTGATGCTGAACCCGGAGGTTCCAAGTATTAGAACGCCGTATATGCGGTTCCATGAGCTGGCGGTGCTCTGCGAGAGCGGGGGGCATGAGGTTGTCTACAAGGAGCTGCAGTCTTACTGGGGCGGGATGATGGATCTCGGAGCAACCTCCTTCTGGGAGGAATATGATCCTTCGCTTGCTACGGATGATCACTACGGAATGTACGGAATGCCGTTCGGCAAAAGCCTCTGCCATGCCTGGGGTGCAGGCCCTGTCTATTTGCTTGGAAAATATTTTCTGGGCGTCCAGCCGCTGACGCCGGGTTATGCCACTTACACAGTAGAGCCGCAGCTTGGCGGCCTTACGTGGATGGAAGGTACTGTGCCGGCCGGCCCGGGAGACATTGAAGTCTACATGGATCAGGAAAAGATCAGAGTGCGGGGCACGCACGGGCAGGGTGTGCTGAAGTATACCCGCGGGGGGCAGACTCTGGAAGCTGCGATCCCGGGTGACGGCTCGTGGGTTGAGGTTGGTTTGATTTAGGGTAAATCGAAAGCCGAAAAAAACAAAAAGCTGCTTCCCGCCAAGAATCGGGAGCAGCTTATTTTAAAATAGACTGCCCGTAACCTTATGCGTCAAATGCTCAATTCTCGGCCTCATCAGGGCATCGTCAATGGCGGACAGCTTGTCCGGCTTAAACAGCTGGATTTTTTTGAGCTGATAATAGTCCGCCAGTACCTGCTCGACCGTTAACTGATTGGTCATCAGATATTTAACATTCAACATTCCCCGCAGAAGTTCATCCTGCATAATGAGAATTTTTCCGTTCAGATCATGAAAAAGGCCTCTGCGGATGCCTTCTTTATAGTAGGCCAGGATCTGCTCCTCCCGCTGCTGCATGCCTTCAGTGAACCGGCTGTACCAGTCGGGATAGCTGGTTTCGAGGTCCTTCAGGAAGATATCTGTAAAATAGATAATCAGCGAGACGGACTGCTCGAACATTTGCTGAAACCGGATGCCGAAGCTCTCCTCAGATTCCAGAGGGGATGAAGCCAGCTGTTCATTCATGTACACAACAAAGCCATCGACAATGTAGCCGATAATCTCCTCTTTCGTTGAAAAATATTTATATAAAGTAGCCCTGCTGACCTCCGTGACTCTGGCGATTTCATCCATCCGTACGGCTTGCAGCCCGTTTTTCCGCAAATAGGGCAGCAGCTTGGTAATCAGCCTGGAGCGTGTTTCTTTTATTTTATCCGAGTTGCTTATAACATTGTTCAAAATCAAAACCCCCTCATGCTGTATTATAACCTGAAATTTCATCAAATAGATCGGTCACATACAAAATAGACAAAAAACATAAAAAGTGTTTACTTTGTATTGTTCGTGTGCTAAGCTAACTGTCGAAGCTAATCCATAAAAGAGAGGGAAATCGGATATGAAAACACAGAGACTCGGAAATAGTGAGCTAGTCATTTCTTCTATGGGATTGGGCATGATGGGAATGTCCCCGGGCATATACGGCTCTGTAGATGATGAAGAATCCGTAAAAACCGTACACCGTGCTCTGGAGCTGGGAGTTACGCTGCTGGATACCGCCGATACCTACGGGAATGGACATAATGAGGAGCTGCTGGGCAAAGCCTTGAAGGGCCGGAGAGAGCAGGCTGTAGTGGCTACCAAGTTTACGTTCGGGCCGAACTGGGAGTTTATCGGAGGACATCCTGATTACGTGAAGAAAGCCATCGATGAGAGTCTGCGCCGTCTCGGCCTCGATTATATTGACCTGTATTATCAGCACAGGGTAGATCCTAATGTGCCGATTGAGGAGACTGTAGGGGCTATGGCTGATCTGGTAAAAGCAGGAAAGGTCCGTTATCTGGGTCTTTCTGAAGCAGATGCAGCTAACATCCGCCGTGCACATGCCGTGCATCCGATCTCAGCGCTGCAAACAGAATACTCCTTATGGAGCCGTGATGTTGAGGACGAAATTATACCTGTAGTCAATGAACTGGGAATTACTTTTGTTGCCTACAGTCCGTTAAGCAGAGGATTCATCACCGGAGAGCTGCGAAAATATGAGGATTTCAAAGCCGATGATTTGCGCAGAATCATGCCGCGTTTCCAGGGCGACAACTTCCAGAAGAATGTGGACATTGTAGACAAGCTTAGAGAACTTGCCGGAGAAAAGAACTGCTCGGTCGCCCAGCTCGCCATTGCCTGGACGATCGCCAAAGGTACGGTACCGATTCCCGGCACCAAACGCCGGAAATATCTGGAGGAAAATGCCGGAGCTATCGAAATTCAGCTTACTGCTGACGACCTTGCGCGGATTGATGCAGTCAGCCCTAGTGCATTCGGGGGACGTTACCCGGGTGCGGAGTAACAATATAGAGTAACGATATACAGCAACGATAAACAGCTGCTTCCCGTTCGGGTTAGCGGCTGTTTTTATGTTGTAAGGGGGATTCTACAAGCTGCCTGAAGTGTAGTCTGCGTAATTTGTATGATGGCAGGAGTGGACCAGTTATTTATTTAGTTATTGGCTCTTATAATAGAGCCAGTCCATTCATATAATGGCTCAATATTACTAGTCTATTACTGAAGGAGTGCAGACTGATGTTTCAAGGCTTATCTGCGTTTCCGCTTACCCCGTTAGATGAAACGGGTGTTAACGAACAAGAGTTCATCCCTTTGATAGAACGCCTGGTTTCAGCAGGTGTTGACTCAATCGGTGTGTTAGGTTCAACCGGGAATTATGCGTATCTTACCCGGGCACAGCGTGAACGGGTGTTACAGCTTGCTGTCCAGGCGGCTGGAGATACGCCTGTAATGACAAGCATAAGTGCGCTGCGGACACTTGATGTGCTGCACTTGGCAGAGGATGCACAGCGGGCAGGAGCAGGTGCTGTCCTGTTGGCTCCGGTATCATATCAGCCCTTAACCGATGAAGAGGTATTTCATCTGTATGAACAGGTAAGCAGCAACCTGTCTGTGCCGCTCTGCGTGTATGATAATCCCAATACCACACATTTTCGTTTCAGCGATGAGCTGCACGGCAGGATTGCGCAGCTTCCCAATGTCGGGGCCATCAAGATTCCCGGAGTTCCTGCCGGGGCTGAAGCAGCCGGTCTGCGTATAGGGAATCTGCGTGAACTCGTTCCATCCCGCGTGGCGCTTGGAATTAGCGGAGATCCGACTGCTGCAGCTGGCTTTAAGGCAGGCTGTGAGGTATGGTTTTCCGTGCTGGGTGGCCTGCTTCCCAAAACTTGCCTGCAGCTGACCCGTTTGGCACAGGCCGGACGGGAGGAGGAAGCGGAGCAAATCTCATTATTGCTCGAACCTCTATGGAGCGTATTCCGCCAATACGGCAGTCTCCGTGTTGCCTCGGCTATTGCACAGCAATTAGGCTTTATTTCCAGTCCGGCCCTTCTGCTGCCGCTGTTACCCTTGAGCTCAGCTGTGAATGATCAGCTGGCGGCAGCATTACGGGAGATTACAGTATTAGAAGGTTTACAGTGTTAGAAGGAAAAAATAGTTGGTCACTGTTCGCAGTTCGCACACAAACAGTCGCTTCCATGAGGAGGCGGCTTTTGTTTTATGTGGACGTATGTATAAACTATACTCCGGGCTAAAGGGGGGAGATCCCACTAATCCGTCCCAACTACCCGCCAACGAGCCCCACCAAGGGGAAAAATCCCATAGAATCGCCTCAACCACCCGCCAACGAGCCCCATTAGAGGGATAAATCCCACTAAACGGGCCCAATCACCGGCATGCGAACTCCATTAGAGGGAAAAATCCCACTAAACCGCTCCACCCACCTGCAAACGAGCCCCATTAAGGGGAAAAATCCCACTAAATCAGCTCATCCATCCGCAAACGAGCCTCATTAAGGGGAAAAATCCCGTTAATCGGGCCAATCCACCCGCAAACGAGCCTCACTAAGGGGAAAAATCCCACTAAATCAGCTCATCCATCCGCAAACGAGCCTCATTAAGGGGAAAAATCCCGTTAAATCGCCTCAACCGCCAGCGGACGAGCCCCATTAGAGGGAAAAATCCCACTAAATCGCTCCACCCACCTGCAAAAGAGCCCGATTAAGGGGAAAAATCCCCTTAATCGGGCCAATCCACCCGCAAACGAGCCTCACTAAGGGGAAAAATCCCATTAAATCGCCTCCTCCACCCGCAAACGAGCCCCATTAAGAGGAAAACTCCCCTTGAACCGCCCCAACTACCTTATCTAAAGAGCCCATTTTGGCCCTCCACCCCCAAACATATTGACAACCTGTATATACAGGTTTAAACTTTGTGATGTGTTTGACCTTGTATATACAAGTTTAATGATTGGGAGAGAACCAAATTCTGGAGGTGCTTCATTTGACACAGACCCGGTATTCGGAATGGTGGCGCCGGTCCACGGTGTATCAGGTATACCCTAAGAGCTTTAAGGATACGACAGGCAACGGAACAGGAGATATAAGAGGGCTTACAGAGAAGCTGGATTACCTGCAGGAGCTTGGCATTGATATTGTCTGGCTGCAGCCGGTCTATGTCTCGCCGCAGTATGATAACGGTTACGACGTGGCCGATTATGAGGCGATTAATCCGGACTTCGGCACGATGGAGGACTTCGACGAGCTTGTGCAGGAGCTGCACCGGCGCGGTATGAAGCTGATGACCGATATTGTGGTCAATCATACCTCGGTTGAACACGAGTGGTTCAAGCAGGCGTCTTCCGGCAAGGACAACCCGTACCGTGATTATTATATCTGGAAGGACCCGGGCCCGGATGGCGGGCTGCCGAACAACTGGCAGTCGAAGTTCGGCGGTCCGGCCTGGCAGTTTGACGAAGCGTCGGGGCAATATTTTCTTACCTTGTATGACAAAACGCAAGCAGACCTCAACTGGGAGAATGAGAAGGTACGCCGGGCGGTAAACGATATGATGCTGTTCTGGGCCAAAAAGGGTGTCGATGGCTTCCGGATGGATGTCATTAACGTGATCTCCAAGGATCAGCGCTTCCCTGATGATGACGGCAGTGTACCGCCGGGGGACGGGCGCAAGTTCTACACTGACGGTCCGCGTGTTCATGAATTCATTAAGGCGATGTACGATGAGGTGTTCGGGCCTTATGAGATGATCACGGTGGGGGAAATGTCCTCGACGACGCTGGAGCATTGTATCCGTTATTCGAGTCCCGGGGAGCGGGAGTTCTCCATGACGTTCAACTTCCATCATCTGAAGGTGGATTATCCGAACGGGCAGAAGTGGGAGCTGATGCCGTATGATTTTGAGGCGATGAAGCGGCTGTTCACGCAGTGGCAGACCGGAATGCAGCAGGGCGGGGGCTGGAATGCCTTGTTCTTCAACAACCATGATCAGCCGCGGGCCATTTCCAGATTTGCCGACGATAAAGCCTACCGCGTGGAAAGCGCGAAGCTGCTGGCGACAACGCTGCATGGCATGCAGGGCACGCCTTATGTCTACCAGGGGGAAGAAATCGGCATGCCGAACCCGATCTGGAAGGGCATTGAGGAATTCCGCGATATCGAGTCGCTGAATATGTACCGGATTCTACAGGAGCAGGGTAAAAAGCCGGGCACAGCGCTCAGCATCCTACAGGAGCGTTCACGTGATAATTCCCGCACGCCGATGCAGTGGGATGACAGCCCGAATGCGGGTTTTACTAGCGGAACGCCGTGGATCAAGGTCGACGAGCGGTATCCTGATATCAATGTGCGCAAAGAGCTCGCCGATCCCGGGTCCATCCTCCATCACTACCGCAGGCTGATCGCACTGCGCAAGGAGCATGATGTATTTGTGGAAGGAAGCTTCAGCAGACTGGATGAAGCCCATCCTGAAGTATTCGCTTATGCCAGACAGGCAGAAGGCGCAACACTGGTGGTTGTCTCGAATTTCAGCAGAAAAGAAATCACCTTCTGCTTCGGCGTCAGGCAATGGGCAGAGCTGGGTGACAGCAGTGAACAAGAGCTGCTGATTGGCAATACGGCAGAAGCTCCGGCCTTAGCACAGGAGCTTCCGCTTAGTCCGTACGCCTCCTACATGTGGCTGATCCGTAAATGAAAGGCATTATTATAAATAAATCAGGTAAGGAGTGATCACATGGCTATAGACCGCAAAAATGTCGAGGATATCGTCCGGGCTGTCGGGGGCAAGGAGAATATCGAGGTTGCGACGCATTGTGTAACCCGGCTGAGATTCTCGCTCTATGACGAGAGCAAGGTAGACAAGGAAGCGCTGGACCGCAATGATCTCGTGAAAGGGCAATTCTCGACCCAAGGGCAGTTCCAGATTGTAATCGGACCGGGAACAGTCGATACCGTCTACGAAGAAATGATCAAGATTACCGGCGGTTCCCGCTCTTCCAAGGATGAGGTGAAATCCGCAGCTGCCCGCAAGCAGAATCCGCTGCAGCGGGCAATCAAGACGCTGGCTGATATTTTTATTCCGATTCTTCCGGCCATCGTTACCGCAGGTCTGCTGCTCGGGATTAATAATATCCTGACCGGATCGGGGATTTTCCTGTATGAGAAGTCACTGGTTGAGGCCTATCCGCAATGGAGTGATATTGCTTCTATCATCAATACCATTGCCAGCACAGCCTTCACCTTCCTGCCGGCGCTGATCGGCTGGTCCGCAGTCAAACGCTTCGGGGGCAGTCCGCTGCTCGGGATTGTACTGGGTCTGATCCTGGTACATCCGGATCTGCTGAGTGCCTACGGCTATGCTGATGCTTCGCTGGAAGGAACGGTGCCTACCTGGAATTTGTTCGGCTGGCATATTGAGAAGATCGGTTATCAGGGGCAGGTGCTGCCGGTACTGGTCTCGGCTTATATTCTGGCCGTCATTGAGAAGTTCCTGAATAAGCGGGTTCATGATTCGATTAAACTGCTGGTTGTTGCACCGGTAGCGCTGCTAATTACAGGGTTTCTGGCGTTTACTCTCATCGGGCCGCTTACGTTTGCCATCGGTAACGCGATTACGGACGGTCTGGTCTATATCTTTGATCACTTTGCACTGCTCGGAGGCCTGATCTATGGCGGCTTGTATTCCGCGCTCGTCATCACCGGGATGCATCATACGTTCCTTGCCGTCGATGTTCAGCTGATCGGCAGTGAGGGCGGCACCTTCCTCTGGCCGATGCTGGCGCTGTCCAACATTGCCCAGGGTGCTGCGGCACTCGCGATGTTCTTCATCGTCCGGGAGCAAAAGGCCAAGGGGCTTGCCGCAACCTCCTCTGTATCCGCCTTCCTCGGCGTTACGGAGCCTGCAATCTTCGGGGTTAATATCCGCTACCGTTATCCGTTTTTCTTCGGTCTGATCGGCTCCGGTCTGGCCGGTATGCTGCTGACACTGAACGACGTGCGTGCCTCATCCATCGGGGTAGGCGGGATTCCCGGCTTCCTGTCGATTTTTCCGAACCAGTGGGGCGTGTTCTTCATCGGGATGGCGATTGTACTCATAGTGCCGTTTGCTGCTACTATGCTGTATGGCCGTATAGCCGTTCAGCGCGCTAAAAAGAATGAGCAGGCTGAAGCTGCACCAACGGGCGCAGTGAGCGGAGCAAGTGAGCTCAGCAGCCGCAGCTCCGTTCAGGCATCGCAGGAGCCGGTGAATATTCTCGAGCTGGCTGCACCGATAAGCGGAAAGGCAGTGCCGCTGGAGCAGGTTCCTGATCCCGCTTTTGCCGAGAAGCAGATGGGTGAAGGGATTGCCATCGAGCCGTCTGACGGTAAGGTCTATGCACCGTTTGATGCGACCGTCGCCCATGTTATCAAGAGCAAGCATGCGCTGATTCTGGAACATGCGAGCGGCGTCCAGGTGCTCATTCATGTGGGAATCAATACGGTATCTCTAAAAGGCAACGGGTTTACCCAGCACCGGAATATCGGGGACAAGGTACAGGCCGGAGAGCTGCTGCTGGAGTTCGATATGGATGCAATCCGCGCTGCCGGTCTACCGGTCATTACGCCGATCATTATTCCTGCCGGACAGGAGATGGTAGAACGGATTGAGGAGAAGACAGGAGCGGCTACGGCCAAGCAGACTGGCATCCTGACTATTCATCTTAAGGGCTGAACCAGCCCGCACCGGTAAAAAGATTACAGCTGGACAGCCCTCCGGGGCTGTTTTTCTGTTACGCCGTATCCACAATTGAATCGGTGCTTCCCGGGGCATTGCATGATACAATATAGGACGGTGATCAACATGAGAGAAAATATTTTTCTGCAAATTTATAATGACTATAGCAGCCGGATTCATTCCGGCCAGCTTCTGCCCGGAGCCAAGCTGCCGTCCGAGAGTGAGCTTGCCGAGAGCTACGGCACCTCACGGGAGACGGTGCGCAAAGCGCTTAATCTGCTGTTCCGGGAAGGCTACATTCACAAAATCAAGGGCCGCGGCTCGTTTGTGCTGGATATGACCCGGATGGATTTTCCCGTGACCGGCCTCATTTCCTTTAAAGAGATGTCTGACACGCTGGGCGGCCCGTCACGGACTCTGGTGGAAGAGACCGTGCAGGAGCCTGCCGGCTTTATGCTGGCCAGACAGCTGCAGATTCCGGAGGATGCCCTGATCTGGAAAGTCACCCGGGCCAGGGAGATTGAAGGGGAACGGATCATTCTGGACAAGGACTATTTCCGTGCGGATATTGTGCCTTTTCTTAGCATGGACATTGCCGCAGGCTCCATCTATGAATATCTGGAAGGGGAGCTTGGGCTGAAGATCAGCTACGCCAAAAAGCTGATTTCCGTGGAGCCCTCGACCGGGGAGGACCACCGGCTGCTTGATCTCAAGAAATATACGCATATCGTTGTTGTGCGGAACTACGTCTATCTGGAGAACACCGTGCTGTTCCAGTACACCGAATCCAGGCACCGGCTGGACAAGTTCCAGTTCGTGGATTTTGCGAGACGTGTGCGGCGGTAAAGGTGCAATTTAAAAAGTATCCTTAGAGCCGACAGGCCGGGATGCTTTTTTTGTTTTATTTTCACAACCGGGCAACAAGGCTGCATTCCGCAAAGCTTCTTAAAAAACCCCGCATCTTGCTTAAAAAAGCCGCATATGGAGCGTCTGCTATCTGTGTTACTATTGCAAGCGTATTCATAAATAACAGCCTTGCATTTTAATATAAAAGGAGAGCGATCATGAAACATTACTTGAAGCCGTTCTTATCCATGCTGCTGTGTATCTGTCTGCCGGTGACTTCCTTGTTTACGGGCCCGGGAGTTAATGCTGCGTCTGCGGCGGGGACAGCGTTATCTTTTCCGGCGGCACAGGATGCTTTTGTGTCCAATTTTAACGGTCAGGGCAATGCCCTGGGAACCAGCCTGAGTGCAGCCAAGTTAATCTATGGAAAGTCGCGTCATGCTTATCTGAAGTTTGATTTGTCCTCCATTGATACGGGCCGGTATAATCCGAACGAGATGACGATGGAGCTTAGCTTCAGAAAATCACATGCGCCGAACGAGCTGGTCTTTACGGAAAGTGAATCAGTCCTGCGTGAGACGGATCATGAATGGACCGTCACCAATGTTACGTATAACACCCGTCCGTATGATATCGCCGGCTCTCCGGCGGTCACCAGAGCAGTCACATCGGCGAGTGAAGAGAACCTTACCGTTGATCTGTCTCCCATCTTCCAAAATGCGCTAAACAACGGAAGAAAAGTGGTGAGCATTCATCTTACGACGGCAAAAGCGGATGATAATACCGTTAGCGCCAGTGAGCTGTTCTCCTCCAGAAACACCTCGGGTTTCCCTGGACCTTCGTTGAACGTAACGCTGGGTGACCCGGTTGTGAACGATGGAAGCGACAGAACCGCACTGAATACGCTGATTACACAAGCTGAACAATTAATTGAAACCGTATACACACGGGAAAGCTGGGCGATATTTATGGCAGCGCTTCATCAGGCCAGAGCATTAAGTATAAACACTGCAATGCAGGCAGAGGTTGACGAAGCCTTGTTAACGCTGCAGACAGCGACAGATAATCTGGCGGTTATGGAGCTGCCGTCCCAAATTACCGGTCCTGACCTGGGGGATTACTACAGTAACAGCCGGACTGCGGCGATGATCCTTAAGCTGAGGAACGGAGATGGGCAGTATGTAAAAGCAGACCCGGTTACGGAAAAGCTGTCGCTCACCGCCGATCCCGCCGAGTCCTCTGCGTTTGCCCTGTATGTGCTTGATTATTTTGCGACGGTAGATCACGAGGAACCAGAGGCCGGGGCGACCAGAACGGCTTATTCCATCAAGTCGCTGGATACCGGGAAATATCTGACCATCCAGAACTATTTTACGGAAAAAGAGTTCCTGGATAATACCCACCGTTATTTCAATATTATCAGCGGAGCCACGAGCGGCGTCAGTACGGACAGGACGTTTGAGATTACAGCATCGGCAGCAGTAGCGGGGTGGAATGAGCGTTTTTATGTGGATCAATACACAGAGTCGGGCTTCTACAGGATCTTCTCTCATCTGTCCACCATGAGGGATGACAGCAACTTCAGCCGCTTTAATGTGACAATGACCGCCAATGCCATGCAGAGCAGCGGAAGAGCCGCTGAGAACAGGGAATACCGGTTTTATTTTGAACAGGTTACGGGAAAAGACCCGCTGGAAATCCGCCGGAAGGTATCCGGAGATACTGCAAATTTATTGTGGAAGCCCGTGAACGGGGATACGGACCCTGCCGGATACAAAATTAACGGTACGGTAACAGACGCTGTTTATTCGGATGGCCTCATGCAGGTGAAGCTGCAGGGTTTGAGCGCCGGCACTCATGCGTATACAGTTGAATATAACGGAGGCGGGTATAGCGAGAAGGCGGATATAAATGTCCGTATCTTCAGCCATCCGGGGATTCTGCTAAGCATGCAGGACCTGGAGGATATGAAGGCGCATGTGCAGGCCAAACAGGAACCCTGGTACTCCGATTACCGCAGAATGATGGACAGTGTTCCTTATGGAGTAGCCAGCTCCGGTTACCAAACTAAAGTATTCTCAAAGGTCGGGCGCGGAGGGGCTCCTTCGGATTCCGGCAACATCGGCTATTTTGAAAAGGGAGGCAATGCCGCCTACTTCAACGCCCTGCAGTGGGTCATTACGGGAGACGACCAATATGCGGAAATGGCCGCAGGCCTGCTGAATGAGTGGGCAAAAACGCTTAAGGTGATTGACGGCAGGGACAGAATTCTGGGAGCGGGCATCAATGCCTACAAGTATGCGAGTGCTGCGGAGATTATCCGGTATTACGGCGGCGGTTACAGCGGGTATAGTGATGAGGACTTTGCAGCGCTGCAGGCTATGATGCTGAATGTGGTCTATCCTGTCCTCCAGGATGCGGCGGTTCCGATGCTGGCTAACGGCAACTGGGACGCGGCTGCTATTGTCAGTATGATGGCGATCGGTGTGCTGTGTGACAATCCGGGGATTTTTGAGCGCGCGATGGGCTTTTATCAGGATATTCATACGAACGGCTCTATCTTCGCTTACGTGAACGATTCGGGGCAGACGATGGAGACCGGCCGTGATCAGGCCCATGCCCTGCTGGCGCTTGGTTATATGGCGGAAATCTGCCTGATTGCCGGTAACCAGAATGAGGATTTGGCTTCCCTGTATGATAACAGGCTGGCGAAGGCTTTTGAGTATTCGGCCAAATACAATCTGTATTCGCAGGAATTGTCCGGGGTAGAGGTTCCTTTTACAGCAATGCCGAATGTGTTCGGGGATACGGGGAGAGGGTATTACGGGACAGGGTTTGACATGGAGAATAACGGGCTGAACCGGGGAGAGCTTAGACCTGTTTTTGAGCAGGGACTGGCGCTTTACAGCAAGACAGAAGGTGTGGATATGACCTGGACGGCCCGGGCGGCGGCGGCGATGCGTCCCCAGGGCATGGTGCATTTTGACAACCTGAACTTTGGCACGCTGACCTATTACAACGGGGAACCGCAGACTGCGGTGGCTGGGCCGTATTTTCAGATGCGGACGCGCTGGGAGCCTTTGTATCAGCGGAACTGGAGTACCGTTAACGGTCAAAAAACCGCCGAGACTCTGAACTCGTATTATGCGGTCAACGCCGACGGTGAGCTTACTACAAGCTTGATGAAAAAGGATGCACCGTTCTTCCAACTGGTAGCAGGCGATGACGGTACCTATTCGATCCTGCTGCCTGAGACCAATAAGTATCTATCGGTAAAAGAAGAGAAGTCAGGGGATTACAACCTCATCAAGGCGGATGCCGCAGAGATTGGTGACAATGAAAGGTTCATCCTGCCCTCCAGCGGGGTTGGCCCGTTCTTCCTGGCTTCTCCCAAATACGATAACCGGATTGTCTATCAGGAGGCAGCTGGAGCAGGCAGCAATGCCGTTCTAACGCTTCGCCTGGGAAATAAAACACTCTCACAGATCACAGATATTCCGGACATCACCACCAGCGAGCGGCTACTCTTCATGTTTAATACAGAGGACATAGCGCTGCCGGACGGCAAGCCCGTCCCTAGCCAGCCTGAGAACCCGGCAACCCCTGGTGGAGTGCAGGCAGAAGAAGCTGCTAATAACCCGCAGATTTCCCTGAACGGGATCAGCGGTACGCTGAGCAAAAATGAACATGGCGGCTACAGCCTGCTTCTAAGCGACGGACAAATCGGAACGGCTCTGGGCGGCAGCAGCGAGCTGGTTATTAATGGAGACGGCATTGATAACCTGACTGTTCAGTTCTCCGCAGCGGCGATGGGGACAGCAAAACTTACTATTAAAAGCGGATACGGCAGCGTAACCCTTCCAAACGCTACCTTGCAGATGATGAAAATGAAGCACGGCGACACGCTGCTGCTCCGCATTCGCAAAGGCAGCTATACCGTGGAGCTGCTGAAGGACGGCAAGCCGGCAGTGTATGCGGAGCCCGGTTATCCGCTGATCATTACGCTGGCTGTTGAGGTAACCGAAGGCCATAATATTAACGAGTATGTCGTAGTTGCAAAAGAAACCGGAAGAGACGTTATCCTGCCGCTGGCTGCAGCAGCCGGCAACAGCGTGACCTTCGCCGCCGCGGCTACGGGTACTTACGATGTTGCGTATAACAGACACGTATTCCATGACGTGCCTTCGGCCCATTGGGCGGCGCAGGATATAGCTTTTGTGGCGGCACGCGGGTTGTTTGGAGGTACAGGCAAGGAGCTGTTCGATCCGCAGAAGCCGATGACCCGGGCGATGTTCACCCGGGTGCTGGCCAATCTGGAGGGAGTGGACCTTGGCAGCTATACAGGGACGGAATTTACTGATGCACCTGCCGGGCAATGGTATGCATCTGCTGTAGCTTGGGCTGCCCAAAGCGGCATTGTTAACGGAACGGGACAGGGCCTGTTCAGCCCGGATGCCGTCATTACACGTGAGCAGATGGCGGTGATGCTGTATAACTATACAGCATGGAAAGGCTATAAGCCGCGTGCGGTTATGGCGCCGGACTTCACCGATGCCGGCAGCGTGAGTGCGTGGGCGAAGGAAGCGGTAGAGGCTTTTGCGGCGGCGGGTATTCTGAGCGGCAAGCCGGGTGATTACGCTGATCCGCAGGGAGAAGCGAACCGGGCAGAAGCGGCCGTGATCTTCGCCCTGCTGATCCGGGCGTGGGGGGCGGAGGGAATATGAGCGCACAACGTCGAATAAGAACCGGTGAGGTGAATGGATAGATGACAAATAAACCGAATTATATTTCCTGGATTAGGCAGAGGGTTGGGCCTGAGCTTATTTTCCTCAATTTCGCCGGAGGTATTGTATGTAATGAACATGATGAGGTCTTACTACAAAGAAGAGGTGACAGCGATGCTTGGGGATTCCCTGGCGGTGCGATGGAATTAGGGGAGTCTGCCGAAGAAACAGCCATTCGTGAGATTTACGAGGAAACAGGGCTGGTTGTCAAAATAGAACATCTAATTGGAGTTTATACAAAGTATTCTCACCATTATTCTGGTGGAGATAAGGCTCAGACTATTACTTTCTTTTTTCAATGCAAACCTGTCAGAGGGGAACTTACCATTGATGGTAATGAAACGTTAGAGCTAAAGTTCTTTTCCAAAGAAGAGTTACCACGGTTATTTGTACAACAACATCAGGATGCGTATAAGGATTGGCTATCAGGGAAGTCCGGGGTATGTCGTTAGGTCCTCCGGGAATTAGTTATGAACAGGATAGCTTAAATACCACGGCAGCTGACCAGACAAGCTGCCTTTTTATTTGGTTTTATGGAATTATTTGCAATTTGATCTTGAGTAGTGTTATTGTAAATGTTATATATGTAATATAACAAATAAGTAAAGGAGGGCTGTTTTTGTTCATCGAGCTTGATCTGCAATCGGAAACCCCGATTTACACACAACTGGTTGACCAGATTGTCGAAGGGATCGCTTGCGGTGCCTTGCAGCCGGGGGAGCAGCTTCCGTCGATCCGAAGCTTGGCGGAGGACCTCGGGATCAATCTTCATACCGTTAACAAAGCCTACAATTTGCTAAAGCAGGAGGGCTTGCTTCAAGTACACCGGAAGACAGGCGTTATCGTTCAGCCGGGCGGGATGCCCGGCGTGACGGAGGCTTTTGAGGAGAAGCTCCGGCGGCAGCTGAGGTCTCTAGCGGCAGCAGCTGCGGTAAGAGGTATGGCGGAAGAGGTATTTGCACAGGAAAGCAGATCGGTGTACCAGGATATAATTACGAATCGCGGAGGGGAATAACGTGGCGCTAGAACCGGTGATTTTGATAACCAGCCTTTATGTGATGATAGTTCTAATGCTCGTTTTGCAGGGTTATATCGGCTTGCGTAACGTGCTGTTTGGCATTATGCTGCCTGCGGAGGCTCGGCAGGACCCTGCTGTCCGTACCGTCCGTCGGAATTACGCTCTGCTTACCGGCGGTTTTGCGGCCGTTATCGGGGGAATCTGCTTTTTGTGGTTGCGTCATCAGCCGGCGCGGGGTCTCCTGATTTTAATGACAGCCATCCTGCTTATAATTATTGCGTCAGGCTTCGCTGTTTGGATCAGCCGGATGTCTGCAGAGCGCTTGAAGGCAGCCAGAGGCTGGGAGATTGCTGTGCAGAGCAAGCGTGCTGCAAGTCTTACGCCCGGACAGAGGCATAGACCGGTGCTAAGCTCATGGTGGTATTCGATGAATGCCGCAGTGATGGCGCTGTGCATCTTCATCGCGGCTGCGAAGTGGGATACGATACCGCAAGTGCTGATTCTCGGGAATTATATTTTTAACAAATCCGTGTGGATCGTGTTCGTGCTGAACATGGTGCAGGCGCTAAATATCACTGTTTTTCTCTGCTATAATCGACTGATCAGCCGTGCAAGGACATCGCTCGATCCCTTGGACCGGGAAGGCTCACTGCAGAAGCAACTGGCGCACAAGAGAATTCATTCGATCTTGGCATGGGCCGCTTCGCTGCTGATGATTGTATTTGTAGGAGTGGTGCAGGCCATAGGATTGTACGGCTGGAAGGGAAATCTGCTCTTCCTCTCCGGTATGTCGCTCTTGGCAGCGCTCTTCCTGGCACTGACCGGCGTCATGCTGTATCTGCGCATCAAAGGTATTGATCAGCTAAAGGATGTTCCGTCAATGGAGGAAAGACACTGGAAGTGGCTCGGCAGCATCTATGTGAACCCTGAAGATCCGGCATTGCTCGTCCCGAGCATTCACGGCTTCGGCTGGACGATCAATATGGCCAATCCCCGCGGTAAGATTATAGTAGCCGCTACGGCAGCCATCCCGCTAATCGAATTTGTTTTGATTGTGCCCGTTATTAATAAATAAGGCGAAAGTCTGGAGGGAAGCTTCAAATGATAAAAGGCCGGCGGATAATGTTAGTTTTGTTTATTTTGTGTCTGCTGCTAACAGGCTGTGATGACAATACCACACTGGAAGCAATGGAGAATATAGCCGGGGCACTTCATTCATCAGAGGTAATCTCTTACGAAATTACCCGGGAAGCTGCCGGGGAGAAAGCTGATCTCCTCACGAATACGTACAACACGAACAGCGTGCAATACGCTCTTATCGATCATGGCCGCATCGTCATATCCGGCCAATCCGGCAGGAATGATGAACAGGGACAGAGGCCGCTCACCAAAGATACCCTGTACGGAATCGGTTCGACGAGTAAAATGTTCACCACGGTTGCCGTTATGCAGCTGGCCGATCAGGGGAAAATCGAGCTCGATACGCCGGTCATCGAATATGTCCCCGGTTTTAAGATGAAGGATGAACGTTATAAGCAGATTACGCCGCGTATGCTGCTGAATCATTCTTCCGGGCTGATGGGCTCCTCATTTACGGACGTCTTTTTATTTGAAGATAGCGATACTTATGCCCACGACATATTGCTGAAACAACTGTCCGGTCAAACTTTGAAAGCAGACCCTGGCACTTATTCGGTTTACTGTAATGACGGATTTACGCTGGCTGAGCTTATGGTCGAACAGATCAGCGGTTTAGGCTTCACCTCCTATATCCAACGCTATATTACAGAACCTCTGCATATGGGCAATACCAAGACTCCGCTCGATTATCCAGACACCGCGAAGATGGCCGGACTCTATTATTCTGAATATACAGGCCAGCTTCCAAATGAGACGGTTAACGTGATCGGAACGGGAGGTATTTATTCCACAGCGGAGGATTTGGTCCGGTTCTCAACTATCTTTACGGGGGGAAAAGAAAAAGTATTGGCTGGCAAATCGGCTGCAGCCACTGCGCAAGACGAGTACAAGACTCCTTTGTGGCCTGACGATGCTGACAACTCAATAGACTACGGTCTCGGCTGGGATAGTGTTAACCTGTATCCGTTCAGCGAATACGGGATGAAAGCGTTAACCAAAGGCGGGGATACGACTCTCTATCACTCGTCACTTGTTGTGCTTCCAGAACAGGACATGGCGGCAGCTGTAGTCTCTTCCGGGGGGAGCAGCACGTACGATCAGCTTCTGGCGAACGAAATCCTGCTTCAGGCGCTGAAGGAGAAAGGGGCAATAGCTGAATTCAAGCCTGAGAAGTCATACGGTGCACCGGTAAAGGCTGATATGCCGGAGTCTGTGCTGCAGTATTCGGGAATCTATGGCGCAAGCAATGCAACGATGGACATCAATATATCCGAAGGCGGTGTTATGTCTGTTACTACGGAGCAAATGCCTGATACCCCAGCTCAAATCTTCGAGTATTCGGCAGACGGTACATTCCGGAGTACAGACGGGAATACGATGATCAGCTTCGTGAGTGAGGATAACGGCCGTACCTACCTATGGAATCGTCAATACATATTAGTGCCGGGTCTTGGGCAGACAGCACTGTCCTTATACAATGCTGAGAAGCTCCAGCCTCAGAATCTTCCGGCAGAAACCAAAGAAGCATGGATTAAACGTGAAGGAACATATTATCTGTTGAATCAGAAGTATACGTCGCTGATGTATCTGGTGTCACCGTCCATCCCATTGAATGTTTCAGAGCGATTGCCGGGATACATGTTGGATAAGCGGATAACCGGCCCGGATACGGCCGTTTCCGAATTGCAAATTCCGGGGGCGAACGGGCGGGATCTCTATGATCTTACGTTCTTTACACAAGACGGCGTTGAGTACTTGAAGATGGGAGGATTCATTTTGGTGAGCGAGGATGTCTTGAAGCCGTTTAACTTTGCCAAACAGTCAACCGTGACAATCCCGTCCAGCGGATATGCCCGGTGGTATACGATAAGCGACAAAGACGGGGGAAAGATCATTAAGGTAAGCATGCCCGCGAACGCTTCCTTCGCCGTTTATGATGAGAAGGGAAAATGCCTCTATTTCAGCGTAATCGGAGGCAAAGAGGAGGTCGTGCTGCCCTTGGGAGGAGCCATTGTTTTCGCCGGAGATGCGGGCACGGAGTTCGGGATTTCTGCGCATTGACCCCGCAAGAGGCAGTTCGTACCTTTTAGTGGAGTAATAAGAGCAGAGCCTGCAGACGTGGTCCGCAGGCTCTGCTCTTATGTGGGGACGGCGGTCATGCCGTCCTGTTTGTTATTTCTTGTGTCCGTGCACGTCATTCTCGGCGCTCAGCTTAGCGATCAGCTTATCGCCCTCGACGTCGAGGTTCGGCAGCAGGCGGTCAAGCCATTTTGGCAGCCACCAGGCCTTGTCGCCGAATACGGCCATAACGGCCGGAACAAGCGTCATCCGGATGATGAAGGCGTCGATCAGGATACCGAAGGCCAGGGCAAAGCCGATCTGCTTGATCATCGCATCAGGCGCGAAGATAAAGCCGGCGAAGACGGAAACCATGATTATACCTGCGGCAAGCACGACGCGGCTGGCCAGATCGTAGCCGTGTACGATGCTGTCATTGCCGCGGCGTCCGTGAACGTATGCCTCACGCATGGAGCTGACCAGGAAGACCTGGTAATCCATCGCCAGACCGTACAGGATACCGGTGACCAGAATCGGCATGAAGCTAAGCAGCGGCCCGCCGGTATCAAAGCCGAACAGGGAGTGCAGCCAGCCCCACTGATACACAGCAGTGGTTACGCCGAAGGTAGCCAGAATACTGAGAATGAAGCCGACTGTGGCTTTGATCGGCACAATAACCGACCGGAACACGAGCAGCAGAATAATCAGGGAAAGAACAACAATGATACCGATGTAAATAGGGAATGCATCAGACAGCTTAGATGACATATCGATATTAATGGCTGTAAAGCCGGTTACACCAAGGATAATATCGTTATCGGTTGCTAGACTGTAGGATGGATCGCGCAGATCCTGTACCAGATCTCTCGTTTCTGTGTCCGTCGGTCCGGTCTTTGGAATCAGGCTGATAATTGCGATGTCACCCGTTTCATTAACGCCCATCGGCGATACCAGGGTTACGTTGTCATGCATCTGCAGCTCCTGGGTCAGCTTGCCCAGTGTCTCCATCGAGATTTTATCAGACGGGTTATTCGGCTGGGCAACCAGCAGCAGCGGTCCGTTAAAGCCCTCACCGAAGCCTTTGGAGATGATGTCATAACTCTGGCGGGCCGGAGTATCCAGGTTTGCCGAAGCACCGGAAGGAATACCCAGCTCCATTTTGCTTGCGGGAATTGCGGCTGTTCCGAGCACCAGAACGACCAGAACAATGATCGGCCAGCGGAATTTCACTGTGGCGTTAGCCCAGCGGTGCGAGAAGCCGTGGTTTTGTTTGCCTTTGGAAGTCTTGCTCTTCTCGCGGGCCTTGGCTGTGCAGATTTTTTCTCCGACCAGACCGAGCAGTGCAGGCAGCAGGGTCAGTGCCAGCAGGACGTTGATCAGTACGCTGACCGCAGCAACGAGCGCCATAGTGGACAGGAATTCCATACCGATAACGAGCATCCCGCACAGGGCGATAATGACAGTCAAGCCGGCAAAAAATACGGCGCTGCCGGCAGTCCCGACAGCCCGGCTGGCGGCTTCGCGCGCACTCAGCTTCTCATCGAGAATCAGGCGGCGCTGGCGGTTAACGATGAACAGGGAGTAGTCGATCCCGACAGCCAGACCGATCATTACGGCGAGAATCGGCGTAATGTCATTCATCTGGATTACACTGCCGAGGGCAAACGCACCGCCGACACTGATACCTACACCAAGGAGTGCAGTAAGCAGCGGCAGCCCGGCAGCTACGACAGAACCAAGGGTAATGAACAGGACGACTGCAGCTACGGCAACCCCAATGGCTTCAGTGGAGCCGATGGAAGGTGTACTCTTCAGCGAGTCACTTGGAATTGCTGTAATGCCGGAGCCGGCCTGCTCGACTTCCGTTACAGCCGAGATCACCTTATCCGGCACATCGGATGGCAGTGAGGTCTGCTGCACAGTGAACTGGAACTGGAACAGGGCAATGCTGCCGTCAGAGGACAGCATAACGCCGGGAACCATAGCGCCGTCAACGATCAGCGGGCCGTATGGAGCTGCTGATGCAGCTTGAGCAGCAGCATCGTCCTGGGCGTCAGCGGCAGACGCGTCAGGAGCAGCGCCTTGGCCTGCAGCAGCAGAGGGATCAGCGCTTGCTGCCTGTGCGGCAGCTGCAGCAGCTTGAGCTGCCAGCTCAGCAGGATTAATGATGTATTCCATGCTGTAGACATCATTAATTGCCTTCACGAGCAGAGCAGCCCGCTCTGGCGTATCGAGTCTTTCGCCTTCCGGCGCGGTAAAGGCGACGCTGGCCTGGCCGCCGGCGGCAGCCGGAAGCTCTTCGGCCAGCATATCCAGCACCTTTTGCGATTCGGTGCCTTCAATTTTCATTTCGGAGCTGGACTGAATGCCGTTGACGCCGAGCAGGGCGCCGATTACACCGAGAATGACAATCCAGGTTCCGAGGAAGTACCAGGGCTTGGAATAAGCCGATTTCCCCAATCGGTACAGAAATGTAGACATGTAATGGTTTCTCCTTTTTATCTCTGGTTTAGAAGCCGTTGCGTAAGTAATCGAACATGGAATTCAAATATTGATCAAAGGATACAGAGCCGGGCCGGTCCTCCTGCGATTCACCCGGCAGCAGTACATTGAGCCGTCCGTCGAGTATAGGTACAAATGCTCCGTAGACTGCACCGGCGAGCAGATGCGTATATCCGTCGGTATAACGGCCATGGGTAAACCGTTCGAGCACTTCCTGGGCAGCCATCTGCAGCCGGCGGAACACGCTGAGAATATACGGCTCCAGTGACGGATACTGATTGGCGAGCGATGCGAACTGCCGCAATCTGCGCAGGAATTCTGAAGTGAACTGCAGCTTGAGCAGGCTGTACAAGGCATCCAGCGGAGTCGCATCCGGCGCCAGATGTGCTAACAGGTCGTTTTCGTCCTCACTGGTCGCCCTGCGCATGAAATACTCTGCCACCGCTTCTTCTTTGCAGGAAAAATAATTGGCAAAGGTCCGCCGGGAGACACCCGCCTGCCTCACCACATCGTCAACTATGAAGCCGTCCATGCCATGTACCAGGGCAAGCTCAAAAGCCGCTACAGACAAAGCATAAGCGGTTGCTTCCTTTTTCTGGTCACGCAGCGTCAGCTTGGGGTTCAACACGTTCTCCTCCTTTCTCGGAAAGAATAATACTTTAAATTCTAAAGTTTATTAAAGCATATTTTTGCCCAAAGTGCAAAAATGCTCAATGGGCAAATAGTGTGAGGGCGAGGAAGTGTCTTCACATCCCTGTTAGAGGAAGTGGGATTCTAAGTAAAGAGAGCAATGAAGCTAGGACGCAAAGCGTGATGTTATACTTTGGGCGAATATTGATGTGCTGCGGATATTTAATCCGCTGGGACGTGTGCGCGGTACAGAATGATAGCGGGGTGACCCGGCAAGCCTGGCCAAATGTGCGGAATGAAAGGCACGAATGCCCTTGATTCCGGCTGAGCCTGCCAAATTGCTGAAATGAAAGGCAGGATTGTCCTTGAATCCGGCCGGACTGGCCGGCCCGATCCGGGCACGGCTTTTCATTCCAGACCTCCCCTTACCTGTGCCTTTACCGGAACGTTGTTGCCATCATACAGCCCACCCATACACTTCACTGCAGGTCAGCACGGCTACGGGATACCGCCGGAAAATTCTGCTACAATGTGTTCATTGGAATACAATCCGAAGGAGGATATACAGATGAAGGCTCTATTACTGCAGGAAAAAGGAAAATGGAACGAAATGAAGGTTAGTGAAATCAGCGCACCTGAGCCGGGTTCCGGTGAAGTGCTGGTAGAGGTACATGCAGCGGGGCTAAACCCGGTTGACTATAAAATTGCCACCGGCGGCAACCCCAAGTGGTCCTATCCGCATGTGCTGGGTCTGGATGTAGCAGGCGTAATTGCCGCAGTGGGCGAAGGTGTGGAGCAGTGGAAGGCCGGTGACCATGTCTTGTATCACGGGGATCTTACCCGTACTGGCGGGTTTGCGGAATTTGCCCTGGCAAAGGCCAGCACGCTTTCGCGGATACCGGATACAGTAGATTTTGAGGATGCATCTGCCCTCCCAACCGCGGGTTATACGGCCTACCAGGCAGTGCACGGAAAGCTGCCGCTCACGCAGCTGAACACGCTGCTGATCCACGGAGGTGCGGGAGGTGTCGGCGGGTTTGCGGTCCAGCTCGCGAAGCTGGCGGGTAAGCGGGTTATCTCCACCGCATCGAGCCACAACCATGAGTATGTAAAAAGCCTGGGAGCGGATCATGTTATTGATTACCGCGAGGCAGATATAGCTGCCGAGGTGCTCCGCCTGACAGACGGAAGAGGCGTGGATGCGGTGATTGATTGTATCAGCAGACAGAGCGCAACACAGGGGCTGGAGCTGATTGCCTTTTTCGGACACGTGGTGCATATTGCCGGAGCGCCGGATTATGCGTCGGTGAAGCCGTTCACCAAAGCTTTTTCGGTCCACGAGGTTGCCCTTGGCGCTGCACATCAGTCAGGCGATCCGGAGGCGCTTAGGCAATTGTCTGTAATCGGAGACGAGATGCTCTCGCTGCTGGCTGCAGGGCAAATCTCCTCATTGCTGGAGGAAGTCATCCCGCTGGAGCAGGTTCCGGCTGCCTTGGTACGTTTGTCTGAGCGGCATATCCGGGGCAAAATCGTGGCGAAGCTGAAATAAGCTGGCTGGTGTCCGGTCATTCGGGGATTTCTTTTCAGTCACAGCTACCCATGCGCGATAGCATCGCAGTTGTAAACTGAATTAAATGGAAATAAGCCACCTAATATTAGGACAAACGCGCCTATAAGGAAACTAATTGGAAAAAAGTCACCTAAATTCATCCTAAATACCTCGTAAGCAAAAAAACGTCCGAAACAAGTGACTATTTTCCAACTAATAGTCGTAAATGACCAAATATACTGAAATTAAATTGCGAAAATCCAACTAAATGGATTGAACCCGAGGAACTGATCAACGATTTTTCGCTTGGAAAAGAGTAAGATAAACACGGCTGCGTTCTCCACCTATGGAGGAGCAGCCTTTTTTGTCATCTTGATTGACAATTCGCAACAAAATGTATACATTTGTATACATAAGCAATTGTAAAAGGAGTGACTTAAATATGAAAGAACATTGGGAACACGGCGGGCATGGTGACCGTAATTGTGAAGGCAGGCATAAAGGCAGACATCATGACGGAGCCAAGACGTTCCGCCGCGGGCGGGCGCTGGAATTTTTGAATGTGCTTGAGGTCAAAAGGGCAACGCTGAGGCAGCAGGTGGAAGCGCCGGAGTATCAGGAGATTAAGCAGGTGCTGCTCGGTGAGCTTAAGGCCATTGAAATGGTGATTGACGAGTATACCCGGCATTTTGAGCTGCGCCGCAAGGAAGCGGAAGAGCCTCAGACGCCAGAAGGGGATTAATGATGTGGGAATTACGACGTTATCTGAAGCCGTATGTAAAATTTATGATTTTGGCCCCGATGTTCATGATGATGGAGGTCTTTTTTGACCTGCTTCAGCCCACACTGGCTGCGCATATCGTTGACAATGGCATTGTAAGCCGCAGCTTCAGCGTTATTGAGCAGACCGGGTTTCTGATGCTCGGAGTTGCGCTGATGTCGCTGATTACCGGGGTGCTGTGCAACTTTTTTGCAAGCCGGGCCTCGCAGAATTTTGGCGCTGACATCCGTGAAGCGCTATTCACGAAGGTACAGACCTTTTCGTTTGAAAATGTCGATACCTTTAAGTCCGGCTCACTGATGACCCGGATGACCAGCGATGTCGTGCAGGTGCAGAATCTGGTGCAGATGGGTCTGCAGGGCCTTGTCCGTGCGCCCAGCCTGCTGGTCGGCAGTGTGGTTATGGCGCTGATTATCAACCGCCAGCTCGGGCTTATTCTGCTGGGTACGCTGATTGTCCTGATTGCTGTAGTCGCGCTGCTGATCCGTTTTTCGACTCCGATATTTTCTGCGGTACAGGGAAAGCTGGATGCTGTGAATACGCGGATTCAGGAAAATCTCGCCGGAATCCGGGTCGTCAAGGCGTTTGTCCGGACCGGCTATGAAACAGGGCGGTTCCGCGAGGTCAACGGAGAGTACACCAGGGTCTCGATCCGGGCCGCCCGCTTTATTGCGCTGAATTCACCGATCGTGACGCTGATTATGAACGCATGTCTTGTAACCGTGCTGCTGTACGGCGGTAACCAGGTATCGTTCGGCTCGGTTAAGGCAGGCGATCTGGTCGCTTTTGTAAACTATGTAGTCCAGGTATTATCCTCGCTGCTTATGGTCAGTAGTCTGCTGATGAACGTGTCGCAGGCCAAGGTATCGGCCGACCGGATTCAGGAGGTACTGGCTGCGCAGCCGCATATCCGGGATGCTGAAGCAGAAGGCGTAGTGTCTCTTCCCGGCCGCAAGGTCAAGCTGGAGAACGTATCCTTCTCCTATAACGGCTCATCCGATCCGAAGGATCTGGTGCTGCGGGATATTAACATTGAAGCTGAACGCGGCGAGACTGTGGCCATAATCGGGGCAACCGGCTCCGGCAAAACCACGCTCGTCCAGCTGATTCCCCGGCTGTATGACGTTACGTCAGGCTCTATTCAGCTTGACGGACAGGATATCCGTGAGCTTCCGCTGCTGGAGCTGCGGCGGCAGATCGGGATGATCCTGCAGGAATCGTTCCTGTTCACCGGCACGATCCGCGACAATATCGCCTTTGGCAAGCCCGGTGCAGCGCAGGCCGAGGTGGAAGCGGCGGCAAGAATTGCCCAGGCGCATGATTTCATTAGCAGGCTGCCGGAAGGCTATGATACGAAGCTCGGGCAGAAGGGCGTCAACCTGTCCGGCGGGCAAAAGCAGCGGCTGTCCATTGCCCGGGCGCTGCTCGTGAAGCCGCCGGTGCTGATTATGGACGACAGCATGAGCGCGCTGGATGCCCGGACGGAGCGGCAGCTGCGGGGTGCGCTCAAGGAGATTACGGCAGAGGCCGTGACCTTCCTGATCGCCCAGAAAATATCTTCCGTTACGGAAGCGGACCTAATCATCGTACTTGATGACGGGGAGATCGCAGGCAGCGGCTCCCATGAGGAATTAATGCAGAGCTGCAAGGTATATCAGGAGATCTACCGGTCCCAGTTCGGCTCAGAGGAGGTGTCTTATGTCAGCGAACCAGCCATCCAGTCCGTCTAATCAGGGCAAAACGCCGCAAAAATTCGACCAGATGGGCTTCCGTCAGGGTCCGGGACATATGCACGGCGGCGTACCCAAAGTAAGATCCAAGGATACCTTCGGCACACTCCGGCGGATATGGGGTTACCTGAAGCAGGAGCGCCGTGCGCTCACCTGGGTTATTGTGTGTACCGTATTGATTACTGCTCTTTCGCTTGCAGGTCCCTATCTGATCGGCAAGCTGTTCGATAACTATATCGTGCCAGGCCGGTTTGAGGGGATGTTCCGGATGGGCATGATTCTCCTTGGTGTATATGCCCTTGGCGCGTTCTTCACCTGGGTTCAGCAATATACGGCCTCCAGCCTGTCCCAGAATACGGTCCGCAATATGCGGCAGGATCTGTTCGAACAGTATCAGCGGCTGCCTGTATCGTTCTTCGACCAGCGCACCCACGGGGAGCTGATGAGCCGGGCCGTCAACGACATTGCCAACGTCTCCAATACGCTGAATCAGACGGTTGTCCAGCTGATTGCCAGCGTGCTGATGCTGGCAGGCTGTCTGGTTATGATGCTCAGTCTGAGCGTATGGATGACGCTGATTACCATACTGACTGTTCCGCTGATTACATTTATTATTAAAAAAATCTCCGTCCATACCCGCCGCTACTTCTCGGAGCAGCAGCAGCATCTCGGCGAGGTGAACGGCTTCGTCCAGGAGAATATCTCCGGCCTGAAGGTCGTCAAGGTATTCGGCCGTGAGGAAGAGGCAGTCCGCCAATTCCGGGAGATTAATGAACGGCTGCGGGCTGTCGGAGTGAAGGCGCAGACCCTCTCCGGCTCCATGGGCCCGATGATGAACTCGATGCGTAACCTGACCTTCCTTGTGATCGCGGTGTCAGGCGGCATCTTTGCTTACCATGAAATGATCACAATCGGTATTATTGTCAGCTTCCTCAATTATTCCAACCAGTTCAGCCAGCCGCTCAATCAGCTCGCTAACCAGTACAATCTGTTCCAGTCAGCGGTTGCCGGGGCGGAGCGCGTGTTCGAGGTGCTGGACCTGGAGCCGGAAATGGCCGGGGAGCAGGAAGACACGGCAACCTGGCGGATCAGGGGCGAGGTGGTATTCGAGCAGGTGGGCTTCAGCTATAAGCCGGAGGTACCGGTGCTGAAAAACCTGTCCCTGCACGCCGAGCCCGGCCAGATGCTGGCGCTTGTCGGCCCGACCGGGGCAGGCAAAACAACGATTATCAACCTGCTGACCCGCTTCTATGAAATCCAGTCCGGCCGTATTCTGATAGACGGTGAGAATATCCGTGATCTGGATAAGCAGACGCTCCGGTCACAGATCGGCCTTGTGCTGCAGGATGCCTACGTTTTCTCGGGGACGATCCGGGACAACATCCGGTATGGGCGGATGGAAGCTACGGATCAGGAGGTTGAGGAAGCGGCTAAGCTCGCCAATGCCGATGTCTTCATCCGGAAGCTGTCGAACGGCTACGATACGTATCTCAATGCCGAAGGCGGCAACCTGAGCCAGGGGCAGCGGCAGCTGCTGACCATCGCCCGTGCCGTGCTGTCCAATCCGTCGATTCTGATTCTCGATGAGGCAACCAGCAACGTGGATACGCGGACGGAGCTGCACATTCAGGAGGCGATGCGGAAGCTGATGCAGGGCCGGACCAGCTTTGTCATTGCCCACCGGCTGAGCACGATCCGTGAGGCCGACGCCATTCTGGTGATCCAGGACGGACAGATCAGCGAGCGCGGAACCCATGAGGAGCTGATGGACCGCCAGGGCTTCTATTACGAGATGTACCAGAACCAGTTTGTGTCGGGGACGGCAAGCTAGAGACAGCTCTATAGAGAGCAGCCATTCTTCTTCAGGGAGGAGGGCTGCTCTTTTTTATATAATAAACCCGATCCCAAGCGGCCTAGCAAAAAAACAAGATTTCTGGTAAATTTGCAGGCCGTTACAGACCGGCGGTAATTAATGTGCTTATGCATAATTAAATTGTAGTACACTAGAATTACTATACAAGCGCTTACATGAATCACTTGAAATCCTCGATTAAGGAGAACATTCCGATGCGGATGCTAATTGCAGATGATGATGATTATACAAGAGAAGGCCTGATTGATGCGGTGGAATGGAGCCGGTACGGCATTGAGCAGATTATTGAAGCGAGAGACGGGGCACAGGCGCTGCGGCTGGCAGCACAGCACAAGCCGGAAATCGTGCTGACGGATATCCGGATGCCGAAGCTGAACGGAATTGCTTTTGCCGAAAAGCTGGGGGAGCAGTGTCCGGACTGCAAGCTGCTGTTCATGAGCGGGTATCTGGATGTGGAATATCTGAAAAGCGCCATCCGGCTGGCCGCAGTCGATTATATAGAGAAGCCGATCAAAATTCCTGACCTGAAGGAGGCTATCTCCAAAACAGTGAAGTCTGTGCAGAAGAGCAGACGGCTGACCGATGAGCTGAGCATCAAAAAAAACCTGCAGCAGCAAAAGCTGGCACAGGTTCTTATAGAAGGCACAGCCGGCCGCGAAGCGGTTCTGAAGCAATGTGAGGAGGCCGGTTTCCCGGTGAACGCCGGATATGTATGTGTGATTGTGTCTGGCAGCGGGCTGTCAGGCGGTGAGCCGGAGCTGCTGGAGGAGCTGCATGACTTCTGGCACAGGCAGGGGGTGCAGGCCGTTGGTAACGTTACCGGCAAAGGAGAGCTTGGATTCGTGCTTCCGCTGAACCGGGTGAAGCTGGAGCGGACCCATGCGCTGGCGAAGCAGCTGCTCATAAGCCATGACAGCCTCTGCATCGCAACGGGCAGCAGGGTGGCGGATCTGTTTGAGGTAAGCCAGAGCTATATGCATGCCCGTACAGCGCTGAACTGCTTTTTCTATGAACCGAAGGCCCGTTTCAGTTCTTATGCGGAATTCGAGGGTACGTCAGCCGGAATCAGCCCGCAGCTGTTTGTGGACTTCTATATGCTGATGAAAAGCCAGCCGCGGGAGCTGAACGGATGGATTGAAGCGTTATGTGACCGTCTTGTCTCAGAGGAACGTCCTCCCCGCGAGCAGGTCTATTCGTTATTTGCCTCCATGGGCAAGGCGATGCTGCAGGAGAAAGGGGCGCTGCTTGCCGGTCTGGACGGTGTCTATGAGATGAAGGACATCGATACCCGGCTGTCCGCGTTCTATACAATAACGGAGCTCAAAGAGTATATGTTGGCAATCTGCAGCAGCTATTGTGCCGAAAAAGCCAAGGAAGCCGAGTATTCGCATACAGTAATCAGCGTGATGGATTATGTAGCTGCCCATGTCAGCAAAGCGGAGCTGGATCTGCCCGAAATCGGACAGCATATGTTTATGTCCTCCGCCCATCTGAACGTGCTGTTCAAGCAGGAGACAGGGATGACGATTACCCAACACATCAGGGATTACCGGATTGAGCTGGCCAAGAAGCTGATTATGAATGAGCATTATAAAATGAACGCAATCTCCGAGCTGTGCGGATTTGCCAGTCCGAGCTATTTTGCCAAGGTATTCAGGCTCTGTACCTCCGTCACGCCGGTTGAATATAGAAAGCTCAAGCTGCGATGAGGATCTCTGTCCCGTTCCGCAATCTGTCCATCCGCAAAAAGCTGATCCTGCTGTTCATAATGGTCGGGATTATCCCGCTGATCATTACTTTTTTTGTATCCCAGCATGAAATCCGCAAATACGCGCTGGACCGGCAGAGCTATGCCAACAATCAGACGTATGAGCAGACCCTGTCTGTACTGACCAGCCGGATGTCGCATATTGAAGAGATTTCCTCCATGATTGTGGTCAATAAAAATATCACGTCCATCTTCTCGCTGAAGCCTGAGCGGCTTGAAATCTGGCAGCAGCTCTCGATGTTCGAGGAGATTACCTCCTATACGCAAATTCTGGAGTCGGACTCGCAGTTTAACAACATCATGTATTTCATCAACGACGGCTTCGTAACCGCCGGCAAAACCTCGCTGTACCGGCCGCTCACACAGGTGCAGGGGCAAAAGTGGACGGAGTCGTTTCTGGCCGCAAAGGGAAGGTCTGCCTGGCTGATCTTCGAGGACAAATTTAATTTTCTGACCCCGAAGAAGTATCTGACACTGGGCCGGGCGTTATGGAACGAGAATAATTATATGGAATCCGTCGGCTTCGTAATGATCAACATTGACCTGGAGGAGATTACCGGAGCGCTGCGGCAGTCGGTACCCGGGCAGCTGGTCTACGTCGAAACGGCAGACGGCGAGCTGGTTGCCAGCAGCGGGACTGAAGAGGAGCTGGCGAAGATGCGGCTGCCGGGCAAGCTGAACAGCGGGCCCAGCTATTCGGAGATTCATCTGGAGAGCGGCACCTATCTGGCCCGCGGCAATCAGATTGATTCGACCGGCCTGTACCTGATATCGGTGATTCCGTCCAGTGCCGCCATGTCGATTATTCAGAAGATCCGTGTCCAGATGCTGGGCATTTATGCCGTGATCGGGCTGCTGATCTTTGTGTTTATTTTCCCGATTACAAGGTCGATTACACAGCGTATCTTCCTGCTGATGAATAAGATGAGCCAGGTGCGGCAGGGCAGGCTGAATACACTGGATCTGGAGCCGCGCACGGATGAGCTGGGCCATCTGATCTCCAGCTACAATTATATGATTAACAGTGTGCAGGAGCTGATGGAGGAGCAATTCAGGCTGGGGCAGGAGAAGAAGGGGGCGGAGCTGAAGGCGCTGCAGTCCCAGATCAATCCGCATTTTTTGTATAACACGCTGGATATGGTGAACTGGATGGCCCAGAAGGATGAGGTAGATAATATCCAGCGGGTAATTCATGCCCTGTCGGATTATTACAAGCTGGTGCTGAATAAAGGGAAGGATTTTGTGAGCGTAGGTGAAGAGGTCAGGCTGTGCAGCATCTATATGGACATCCAGAAGAACCGGTATAAAGACAGGATCAAGCTGGAGATCAGCGTAGAGGACGATGCGCTTAGCTGCATGCTGCCCAAGATTACCCTGCAGCCGCTGGTAGAGAATGCAATTGTTCACGGCATTATGGAAACAGAGGAGCGCAGGGGCACGGTCCGGATTACAGGCCGGATTGAACAGGACAGGCTGCGGATTACCGTTGAAGACGACGGCGCCGGCATAAGCGAACGGGAGGAGCGGCATTCGGGCTACCAGGGAAGCGGCTACGGGGTTGAGAATATTAACAAGCGGCTGAGTCTGGTATTTGGCGGTGAAGCCAGGGAGATAACGTTCATAAGTGCAGCGGGCAAAGGGACCAGCGTCATTATAGACGTTCCTGTTATGCGTGTTTTGTAAAAATATAATACTAAAGTTTATTCATTTAACGAAGCAGCGGCAGAACAAGACTCAGTAAATGAAGTCTTGGGCTGCCGCTGTTGTTGTGTAACTAATCTTATGAGATCTTAACTCACTCTATCAGCTGAAGCAGATTCTGGACAGAATCCTGCGGTAGCGAGTAGACGGTCCCTGTATCGTTTATGTCTGCGAGCATACCCTGTATATCATCCAAATTGAGCCAATAATGAAATGTGATCGTTTCATTATTATCCAGCACAATAACGAAATCATAATCGGGAACGCTTGTATCCCGTATCCCCAGCATCTGGCTTGCCGTGGACAGAGAATTCAGCACAACAGAGAATTCTTCGGCGTCGGACAGCTTTTTGAGTAATGTACTGCCGACGGAGCCGTGACTCTCGGACTTGAAAATGTTAATTTCAGTTATTTCCTGATTTTGTATTTCTTCAACAATTTGTTCAAGAGTCAGCTTTGGATCAGCACCTCCTAGAGGGGCTCCTTCAGGTTTTCGGTCTGAACATCCGGCAAAAATAAGAACACAACCAATGATCACAAGTATCCGAGATATTATTTTCAATAGTACCATCTCCCTTCATCAGGATGGCATTCTTATTGTTAAGTAAGCTACTATTCGTTTTTTTCGATAGAAAATGGTATACCTTGGATATTGAAATATTCGATTTGTGAATTCTGATCGACATAATGATTAATCGGCAGTTCGAAATACTTATTGTTATTAATCTGCTCACCTGAACCCGAGGCTGCCTTTTTTTGTGGGAGGTCATAGTTTATTATACTGTCTTGCGGAATCTCTATGCCGTTAGCATGCAGCACACTTCTAATAGCAACATCCTGGTATTCGTTATTGGAGAAATCCTGCAAGTCAACTTTACCATTGTTAGACGCAATAATACTCAATTCATTTAAGCCATTGTCTTTGGATAAAAATACGATATACTTTTGATCTTTTTCAAAGGCAATGTATTCTTCACTGTGGATATATTCATTATTGGGAGTTATGGCAACAGGTTCGTTAAATTTAATATTATCCTTTAAACCTAAATCATTTTTATAATACTCCAGGACTTCTGCTTCTCTACTGGCATAATGATATTTAATAAGAGGTGAATTTTCTAAATAAACAATCGTACTATTGTCTTTGGTTAACTCATCATTAACTTTAATCAATGCAACGACATCCGCTCTATTAACTATATCATCGTAATCATATTCTGCATGACTGCCATAGACAACGACATCCGCCGGTTTGTTCCTTTCACTAATATGATCGAAAGTAACAAATCCTATTATCAGGCTGAATAGAATTGTGCTGAGGAATGTAGATTTTCTCATTTTTAATTTCCCCATTTCCATTTTAGATTATTAATATCATAGGATTTTAAAGTGTAAAAATCCTTAACGCCCTGCTGCATCACTGCAACTTCGTATGCGTGGTCTAGGCTTAGAGCATGTCCCAACTCATGTGTTGCAGTCCCGGTTTTTCTTGTAGTCGTATTAAGAGCGGAATTGGTATATTGAAAACAAATCGCTTTAACCCATAAACCGTCATAATACGCGGGGGTAGCAGAAGTTCCTGTATAACTGCTGTAAGCATAAGTAATTCCGTAATCATCAGTTGTTGGTGCTGGATCTGAATTGAAGTAGGTAACAATATTAGCAGTAGAACCATATTGGTTTGAAGCACTGGAGTAACTTAGACTGACCTTGGAACTTACTCCGTTCCATTGCTGCGCTGCTGTGCTTGCAATTGAGGATGAGCCGCCGGAGCCGACTCCATAAGTCAGAAAACCTGTCGCAAACCCACCTGTGTAATAATTAGCTTTTACTGAGGGGGAGGTTAATAATAATGCAGCGGACAGCAGTGAACCAGCTAAAATGTACTTTGATACTTTCAAATGTATACCTCCTAAAAAAATCCTGATTTAGATCCTCTAGTATTCTATCATTTTTTACCAATGAAAGAATAGTATGTTTTTTTATGTTATAAAATTACATTTGAGAATATTGAGAATATTTCATTTTACGGACTAGCAGTTTACATCCTAAACCTCATTCTGTTCGCTCTGTCTGCTTCATTGTGCCGACTTTCCTTCCTGTAGATCAATAGTGTGCAGGAGCTGATGGAGGAGCAGTTCAGGCTGGGGCAGGAGAAGAAGGGGGCGGAGCTGAAGGCGCTGCAGTCCCAGATCAATCCGCATTTTTTGTATAACACGCTGGATATGGTGAACTGGATGGCCCAGAAGGATGAGGTGGACAATATCCAGCGGGTGATTCACGCCCTGTCGGATTATTACAAGCTGGTGCTGAATAAAGGCAAGGATTTCGTTACCGTGGGTGACGAGGTCAGGCTGTGCAGCATCTATATGGACATCCAGCAGAACCGGTATAAAGACAGGATCAGACTGGAGATCAGCGTAGAGGACGATGCGCTTAGCTGCATGCTGCCCAAGATCACCCTGCAGCCGCTGGTGGAAAATGCGATTGTGCACGGCATTATGGAGACGGAGGAGCGCAGGGGAACGATCCGGATTACAGGGCGGATTGAACAGGACAGGCTGCGGATTACCGTTGAAGACGACGGCGCAGGTATAAGCGAACGGGAGGAGCGGCATTCGGGCTACCAGGGAAGCGGCTACGGGGTTGAGAATATCAGCAAGCGCCTGAGCCTGTTTTTTGGCGGTGAAGCCAGAGAGATAACGTTCATAAGTGCAGCGGGCAAAGGGACCAGTGTCATTATAGACGTTCCTGTTATGCGTGTTTTGTGAAAGTCTAGTATTAGAGTTATTCATTTAACGAAGCAGCGGCAGCCCAAGACTTATTAAATAAAGTCTTGGGCTGCCGCTGTTGTTGTTCGCTTATAATGCTAGTTTAATTGTATACTCTTCACGAGTTCCTTGAATTCAGCGTTGGCTTTTTTGCTGGCCTGCGATGGAAAAACAGACAATAGGGTATAGATTTCGTTATTTTGCTCGCATAGAATCATTTGAACTTCGATCATTTCATTGTTCTCGCTTAAGCGATAGGTCAACTGCTTCGCATCGATTGTCCCGACCTTAACAGACTTCTCAGTGATTTCCACCGCATATTCGTCCGTTATATCTTTTTTGACGAAGCTAACATATTCTTCGAAATTCATATCTAAATCGCTCTTACTATAATGCTGAATAAGTATCGTGTTTTGCTCTGGTAAGCTTAACAAAAGCTGGTGATCTCCTGTGTTCTCAATAGAAGAGGTTACGTCCCTCCAATTGCCGTAGCCTGTGACTTGGATTTTTTTATCTTTGGTCGCAAATGGCTGCTTCGTATAAATGAGGGCTGCTTGAATGTCCGCCAGCCAGTCCACCTTCGCATCCACTGCTTCGCCGATAAAACGTAATGGAACGTAGGTGCTGCCCTTGATGATTGAAGGGGCTACTGTCAGTTTTTTCTGATTGCCATTGATCTCCGCAGTAGTTGAACCTACTTTAAGCTTGATAAGTGTACCTGGTTTACTTCCCTTGATCGTTTGCGTTTTTGGATCCCAGTCCACCTTCAGTCCCAATGCTTCGAAAATAGCGCGGAACGGGACAAGTACAGATCCATTTTGCTGGATGGGCGGGACTTGAAAATTAACGATCTCCCCATTCAACAGCACCATGATTGCGTCAGGATCTGAAGGTGGTGCTGGTTCTTCATCCTTATCATCCTCTTCTTCAAGCACTTTGACGCCTTTGGCAGCGAGTTCAGTCAGGATTTTCTCTGCTTTCGCATTCAAAGGGTTATTGCCGAGTGAGACCTCCTTAAGCTTCGGAAGACTTGTTAAGACGCTAATATCCTGGACCTTATTATTCTCGAAGTATAAATGTTCTAGCTCCGGGTGATCTCTTAGCGGTTCAAGAGACTGGATTTGGTTATCGTTTATGCTCAGCCAGTTCAGTTTGACTAAAGATTGAATAGGCGACAGGTCCTTTAGCTGATTATGGCCGATTAACAAGTCCGTTAGATTGGTTAATCCCGCTAGTGCATCAAGCTTCTCTATGTTGTTTGAGTCGACAATAAGCTGCTTCAGTTGAGTCAGCTCCTGCAGCGGCTCCATTTGAGTGAGCTGATTGTCATTCAGAGCCAGGAAGGTGATTTTATGCAGATTTTTAAGCGGCTCAATATTGGTAATGCCAAGTCCCGGGAGCATCAAGCTCTCTAAATTAACAGCATGCTCTAGTCCGCTTAAACTGGTAATTTTCTGCTCAGAGTCAGCGGGATAGAGAGATGTAATAGTCTGTAGATCTTCTTTGGTAATGGCGCCAGCCGGTTTCTCTAGCTCGACTCGAATCGCTTGTTCCAAGTTTTTGTCTGAGATAAGAGAAGCCTCTGCAAACGCGGATGGAATAGCAACGAGGCTTAGCAAGAAAGCTAGAAACGTGATTAGTTGAAGTTTGATCGGGTTACGCAAAATGGATACACTCCTCGAATTGTCATAGTGACTAGATTCGACAATTGTTAACCATTCCCTTTATGACAACGACAATTTCCCGTCTTCCATCCGGTATACCTTGTCGCAATAGGCTAGCATACGCTATCTAAAAATAACAATACACCAAATGGACTACAGGTGCATACCTGATGAACCTGTAGTCAGCAGTTTGTATTGATTATAACTTCCGTACTGGCCTGATATACTTCAAAAACCGCTCCGGATCGTGATAAACGTAAATGATTCTCCCAGGGGAAGTATCAAAGCAGTACCCAGTGTCTGCAAAATCAAATGCTGCCATTGCACTTTCCATCTTTCCCTCTACGCTACGATTTTCCTGCTCATAATGGAATGGCCCATGTTCAAAAACAATATACTCGGCTTCGGGAACATCAATCATAAGCATGTGTGGCGGTACTTCACCTCTATAATCAAAAGGAAGACGTACACCAAAACACTCTGTACGCGGAATACCCCAATCACAGAGTCTGCCATCCCGGTCATTAATGTAAGCCATAATCTGACCGCTGCCGCCGTTAGATTCACTCCCGCCATCGTCATCCAATTTGTCCTTGATACTATCGAGTAAGCCGGAGATGGTTTCGCAGTCCTGTCCCGGAATAAGACTTTGCTTTTGCCAAAAATCCCAATACCCGTTACTCTCATAGTTTTTAATGTGCAAAAATTTATGTGCGGGAATGGTTACAAAATAAATGTTAACATCATCTGCAGATTTGATCATACCAATCTCTCCAAATCCGAAAAAGTAGCGGTCGAAAGCGTTTATTTTTGTACGAAGGGCGACAGGCATAGGCTTTTTCCGGTATTCACTTGGAGTTACACCATATGTTCCCTTGAAAGCCCTGGTAAAAGCTTCATGTGATGAAAAACCATAATCAAAAGCAATATCCAAAATGCTTCTCTCATTATCCCGAACCTCTTTTAGTGCAAAAGCTAATTTTCTGTGCCGCAGATAATCCCTAAATTGCATACCCGATACTTCTTTAAATTTTCTCGTAGTATGAAATTTGGAATAACCTAACTTGCGGGAAAGAAATCGTAGCGTTATTGCTTCACTGTTACGTTTCTTAATACATTCGTCAATTTCATTAACGATGATTTGGATTTGCTTGTGCCACTCGTACATTCGACTGTTCACCTCGTTTCAACCACTCTATAGCCATTGTAGAGTAATGGAAATTGCATTGCTTGATTCTACTTGCGGAAAAAGAGAGGATATTTTTCCTTTACTCGCCAGGCAGCTCATATTTTATCATCCAAACTGCCAGGTGGACAATATCTCAAGGTTTACTTCTAACCTCCAGTAACATCTTGCGCTTTATGAAATGCAGGTGAGTAAAATACGTCACTATGCATATGCTTGATTTTGTCCCAAGACTGAGAACTTCATGATTAATTTGCAAATAGAGTACGACAGACCCGAAGAACAAATTCAGCATCAGCCAGTATGCTGACTGCAGATTCGCCGATAACAATTTAATTTTAAATATGTTGACGGCAACATATTTAAATGTTATCTTAAGTTCATGAAATATGTTGACGACCACATAAAAGGAGGGATGACAAAATTGAAGAACAGCGACAACAAAGGAAGCATAGAGAACGAAATGAATGCTGTCACCCAATTTCCAGTAAGCTTCTCAATCTTCAGTCTGGCCCGTTCCCATCATCGGGTTGCAGGACACCTGCTTCGGGAAGCAGGTTTATATCCCGGGCAGGAACTCGTACTGATGCAGCTCTGGCAAAGAGACAGCCAGTCACAGAATAGTCTCTCGAGAGCGTTGCGCCTTGATCACTCTACAATTGCGAAATCCGTTCGCCGGCTGGAAGACGCGGGGCTTGTCACCTGCAGCCGCTCTGAAGAAGATAGACGGGTAACCCTCGTCTCCCTCACCCTGGCAGGGCGTGAAATGGAATCTAGCGTCACTAAAGTCTGGAACAGAATGGAAGAGATTACAACTCAAAATCTTACTGCTGAAGAAAAAGTGCAGTTCGCAGCTTTGGCCAAAAAAATTACCGCTGTACTAGAGGATTGAACCGAACGGAATGAACAAGATGATGATGAATATCGGAGGAGAGATAGACATGTCAGAAAAGTATATGCAAGCTGTTGTGGTCAATGAATATGGCGGTCCAGAGGTTCTAAAGGTAGACACGGTTGAGCGTCCTTTACCGGAAGCGGATGAAGTTCTTGTTCGCATCGTATATGCTGCGGTTATTCCACTCGACTATAAGATTCGGAACGGTTGGCTGCAAAATGTTTTTCCTGTAACCATGCCCTACACCCCTGGTTTTTATGCTTCAGGCGTTGTCGAAGAGGCAGGACAAAGCGTAACAGAGTTCACACCCGGTGATCGCATTTTCGGTATGATCAGAGGCGCTTATGCGGAGTATGGAGTTGCTAAAGCCCAAGAGCTGATGAAAATGCCTGAAGGTCTTACCTTTGAAGATGCGGCAACAATTAAAGCAGGAGCCGAAGCCGCCTGGAAAGCGCTGTTCACTGAAGGTGAACTTCAAGCCGGGCAAACCGTTCTTATTCATGCCGCAGCGGGCGGCGTTGGACAATTTGCTGTTCAGCTGGCCAAGTGGAAGGGAGCAATCGTAATTGCCACAGCTTCAGCCTCTAACCTGGACTTCGTTAAGTCATTGGGTGCCGATCAGGTCATCGATTATACCACAACAAATTTCGAGGAAGCGGCGGGCGAAGTCGACCTGGTAGTTGATTCTGTTGGAGGCGAGACGGAGACCAGATCCTGGGCCGTCCTGAAGAAAGGCGGAATCTTTGTTTCCTTGACTCAAGACCCCTCCCAGGAGAACGCTCAAAAGCATGGTGTTACAGCGAAATTCAATACCAGATTCCCTACCCGAGAGGACTTACAGCGTATAACGGAGTTACTGGCCGAAGGCACGATTAAAGCAGAGGTTGATTCCATATTCCCGTTAAATCAAGCGGAAAAAGCACTGGAGAAAAGCGAAGCAAGACATGGACGGGGAAGAATTTTGCTGATGAATGCAAACTAGTTCTAACAGCGAAACAACACGGGTGCTGATGCGCTGGATGTTGTTTTCTTGTCTCATTCCCTATATGGTGTCATCCGAATTCGCCATTCAGGAAACACTAACATCTCGTTTACGTAATTTCTTAAATGCCGAATATTCTACCTAATAATCTTTCAATATCCAAAAAGAGGGCCAACAGCCTTCTTTTTTTGTGCCTGCGTAGATTGGTGCCGGGGCGAACAGCATCCTTTTTTGCAAGGAATCTTGGTTATTTGTGATATTTCCCGTGCAGGCACGGCGGTAGAATTAGGGATGAAAGGAGAAGTGATTGCATGAACCAGGTATCACCGGCCGCTTCGAAAGCGCTTAATAAGAAAGCGCTTAAACGGAAAGCTAAGCCATTCGCGGACTTTAGAGCACATAAAACCTATTATTTTATGCTCCTCCCGCTGTTCGCCTATTTTATAGCCTTTAACTATCTGCCGCTTGCGGGGCTGTACAATGCTTTTACCAATTATGATTTCAGCAAAGGACTACTGAGCCCGTTCGTCGGCCTGCAGAATTTCGAGTTTCTGTTCAAGGGCGGGGCGGACTCGATCATCTGGAAGCTGACACGCAATACCATCCTCTACAACGTGGCTTTTATTATTCTGAGTAATGTGTGCCAGATCGGGATGGCTGTGCTGCTCAAGGAGATTGCGTTCAAACGGTTCGTCAAAACCTCGCAGACACTGATGTTTATGCCTTATTTTGTCTCGATGGTTATTATCGGCTCCATTATCTATAACCTGTTCAATTTTAACTACGGCGTACTCAACAATATGTTCACTTCGCTGGGCATGGAGAAATTCGATTTCTACCGCACCCCCTGGGTCTGGCCGATCATCATTGTTGTCGTTGAGATCTGGAAGAGCCTGGGCTATGGAACGGTCATTTATCTGGCTTCCATTATGGGGATCGACGAGAGCATTTATGAGGCCGCTTACGTGGACGGAGCTTCCAAATGGCAGCGCATCCGGTATGTTACCCTTCCGCTGCTCAAGCCGACGGTCATTATTCTGCTGCTGTTCGCGGTTGGCGGCATACTGAAGGGACAATTCGACCTTTTCTGGAACATCGTCGGCAATAACGGGCTGCTGCTGAACGCGACGGACATCATTGACACTTATGTGTACCGTTCATTGACCGTTAACTTTAGCATCAATCTGGGAACGGCTGCGGGCTTGTATCAATCCGTATTCGGCCTGCTGCTCATTCTGACCGTGAATGCCATTGTCAGGAAGGTAGACCGGGAAAATTCTTTATTCTAGAAAGGGCTGTGATTGTACGTGAGTTCTGTGGCTGTTGATAAACACGGCAGTAAAATCCGCAAGGATGCGGGGACAAGGATATTCGATGTTATCGCTGTGACGGTGGTTTCTATCGGCGCTCTGCTCTGCGTAATTCCATTTATTATTATGCTCTCCGGCTCCTTGAGTACAGAGTCGGAGGTAGTGCGGAGCGGATATTCAATTATACCCAAGGGCTTCACACTGGAGGCCTACCGGGTTGTCTTCACTTCTCTGGGCAACACGATCGGCAGAGCCTATATGGTTACGATCTATGTAACAGCGGTAGGGACCTTTCTTGGCCTGCTCTGTACCTCTATGGGGGGATATGTGCTTTCCCGCCCGGATTTTAGGCATAGGGACAAGGTATCCTTCTTCGTCTACTTCACGACGCTGTTCAGCGGCGGGCTGATCCCTACGTATCTCGTAGTAGCCAATGTGCTGCATCTGAATCACTCGCTCTGGTCTGTTATTCTCGGCGGTCTGATGTCTGCGTTCAACGTATTCCTGTTCCGGAACTTCATCAAGGGGATTCCCGATGCGCTGATGGAATCAGCGAGAATCGACGGGGCCGGAGATTTCCGGATCTACTGGCAGATTATCATTCCGCTTACCAAGCCGGCCATGGCGACTATCGGCCTGTTCACCGCACTGGGCTACTGGAACAACTGGTTTACCTACAGCCTCTATCTGATCACGGATAAGGATAAATGGGGGCTGCAGTACCTGCTCTACCGGATGCTGTCCAGAGTAACAGATGCTGTCAAGGGCTCAGATGTCCTGATTACCCAGCAGCTGCCCAGCGAAACAATGAAGCTGGCTACGGCGATGCTGGTCACCGGTCCGGTCCTGCTGTTCTATCCGTTTGTGCAGCGCTATTTTGTCAGCGGGCTGGTTGTCGGCAGTGTGAAGGGTTAAGGGGCGGCAGTCCAAAGCGGCTGAAGCATCTGGTTTGAAGCGGAGAAGACATATTTACTGTTTTCTCCGCTGAACATATACTTGTTCTAATAATGGAGGGGTTAAGCTTGAAAAGAAAGCAAATCACAAAGACAATGTTCGTCACATCCATGGCCTTATTGCTGGGCCTGTCTACAGCCTGCTCGAATTCGGGCAGCGGCAACAGCGGAAGTGAGCCTGCTAAGACCGGTAATTCGGCAGCAACGGATGCACCGAAAGAAATCATTGAATTGAAAGCGATTACGATGGGGAACGAACCGAAAAGCGGGCTGGATAAATTTTATAAAGAGCTGGACGCTTTGACTGAAAAGGATCTCGGTATCCGGGTCCGGTTCGACTATATCCCATGGGGCGATGAGAAAAACCAGATTAGCCGCGCTATCGCCGCCAAGGAATATGATCTTTATGTCGGCGGTGCCTGGTCTGATTTTGCCAACTTTGCCACCAAGAACGCTTTTGCCGATCTGACGCCGCTTCTGGAAGAAACGCCCGATCTGGTAGAGCACTACAAAGGCTCGCTCGACCGCGTAAAAATCGACGGCAAGGTATTCGGCATTCCGCAATACAACAAGCCGGGCGGCGGCGGGGAAGGCATGCTGTACCGTGAGGACCTGCGCCAGAAGTGGGGGCTTCCGGAGATCAGCAGTCTGGAAACAGCCGAGCAATATCTCTACAAAGCCAAAGAGGAATATCCGTCTACCCCGATGCTGAATGACAAGCGGTTTGGCACTAATATTTACTCCCAGCTGATTGCCAGCAAATACTATACGGTTGCAGCTGATTATGCCGTTGCTTCCTTTGATGATCCTTACAAGATCATCAGCATCTACGATACGCCTGAGTATGAAGAGGCCGTAGCCAAGGCCAAGCAATGGTATGACGACGGCATTGTTGATCATGACGTGCTCGCTGCACAGGGCAATGCGACTGCCGAAACGCTGGAGCTGATGAAGGTGGACCAGAAGCCGCTTGAATTCAATAACCACCTTGGTGCAATCAGCAACAACTATATCAATCAGCTAAAAGAGGCGCTGCCGGATTCAACCTATGGCTGGTATGACTTCTTTATGGATAACAATGCCCCGGCCTTCCTGCCTAAAATGTCGCCAAGCACGATTACCATGATTTCTGTAGGCGCTAATACTCAGCATGCGCTGGAAGCACTCAAATTTATTGAAAAAGGCCATACCGACCAGACCTACTACAATTTACTGGCTTATGGTGTAGAAGGCGAAAATTACAAGGTTGATTCGGACGGATATATTCTGTATGAGGGCATTCCAACCGATAATATCAAGCCTGCATGGACAGGGCTGTATGACGGTTATCAGGCGCTTCAGGTCAATTATCCTGGAGAGTGGAAGGCTATATTCGATAGCATCCAGATAGAGGGCGCTAAGCGTGCAGAAGCCGGCGGTACCGACCCTTATGAAGGCTTCAGCTTCGATACCAGCTCGCTGCCTACCGAGCTGTCCAATCTGGAGACGGTAAAAACCCAATATATCCAGCCGCTCAGTGTAGGAATGACCAATGACATCGACGGCGATTTGGCAAAGGTACAAAAGCAGCTGAAGGATGCCGGCTTCGATACTTATCTGGCTGAACTGCAGAAGCAAGTGGATGCCTACAAAGCAGGAAAATAAAGATAAGAGCCGCCTAGAGCATGATTTATTTTCTCGGGCGGCTTTTCTATGGAGGACCTATGGATAAACTTGTGGTTTACACAGCTCCGCCGGACGTACCCGGCAAGGAGGATTTTGCAGTATATGTGCGGATTCCCGGGGAAGCCTGGCAGCAGCTGTTTGTGTATGAGGTCAAGGTGGATATGCACAATGTGCGTAGTGCTTCTATGGCCTATTTTGATATGAGCGGGAAAGTGGAGGTAAGGGTAGAAAGTCTGGGCAGGCCGATTCATGACGCCGTAATCCGTCCGCTGTCAGCGGGCCTCCCGTTTGAGCAGACAGACCGGGAATTGACCTTTATGCTGGACCGTCCGCAGAAGCTGTCCATCGAAATTAACGGGGAACGGTTCAGTAATCTGCACCTGTTCGCGAACCCCTGTGAGAGTGATGCACCGGACCCGCGGCAGGAGAACGTTCTCCTGCTGGAGCCGGCCATTCACCGGACAGAGGATATCTTCCGTCTGCTGGCAGCAGCTGAGGGAACAGACGGGCGGGTGCGGGATACGCTTTATTTTGCACCGGGAATGCATTATATCGAGGAGACACTGCTAAGAATTCCATCCGGGATAACCGTCTATATTGCCGGCGGCGCCGTTGTGGCAGGCTCTATGGTCTGCGATCACGTTCACGATGTGTCCATACGCGGCAGAGGGATTATCCGCTTGTCTGACTTTCACCGCTTCTCGGCCTTCCGCGGCATCCGGATTATGTTCTCGGAGCATATCTCGGTTGAAGGCATTATTACGCTGGACCCGCCTCATTACAGCATTTATCTGGGCAAGTCGCGGCAGGTGTCCATCCGTAATTTCAAATCCTTCAGCACCCGGGGGTGGTCGGACGGCATTGATATGATGGCCTGCACTGATATTGAGATTGATGATGTTTTTCTGCGCACCTCGGATGACTGCATCGCGATCTACGGCTCACGCTGGGACTATTACGGGAACAGCAGCGGCATCCGGGTGCGTAATTCCATCCTCTGGGCCGACGTCGCCCATCCGCTGATGATCGGTATCCACGGTGACCATCACGGGAACGGCGACATTATTGAAGACATCGTGTTCGAGAACATCGATATTCTGGAGCATCATGAGCCGCAGGCAAATTATATGGGAGCCATGGCCATCAATGCCGGTGATAAAAATACAATCAGGAATGTGCTCTACCGGAATATCCGGGTCGAGCCCTTCGAGCTTGGACGTCTAATCGACCTTAGAGTGGTATGGAACAAGGACTATAACCCTGTCCCCGGACACCGGATCGAGCAGATCCGCTTTGAGGATATTTCGTATAACGGAGATAATGCGCGGCCGATCCAGATCTTCGGTTATGATGGCGAACGGACTATCCGTCATGTGACCTTCAAGAGCCTCAAGGTAAACGGGCAGACGATTCTGCAGCCGGAGCAGGGCGTGCTTGAGGTGAATGAGTATGCGAAGGGGATTTCGTTTGAGACATAGGGGTATTAGGAGGAACAGCACATGAACAGCGCTTATTTATTTGTACATTTCCGGGAGAAGGAGACACCGGACGGGGAGCAGGTCTACTTCGGTCTCAGCAGGGACGGATTCAACTGGGAGCAGGTGAACGGCGGTGAACCGGTGCTGTGGAGCAATAAAGGAGAGAAGGGCGTGCGGGATCACACTATCGTCCGTACAGCATCCGGAACCTTTTATATTCTCTCCACCGATCTTAGCCTGGCTAACAGCTTTAATAGCAAGTATGAAGGAAAATGGGCGAATATCGCCCGCAGCGGGAGTAAGCATCTGGCGCTCTGGGAATCAGAGGAATTTGTGAACTGGTCGGAGCAGCGGATGGTAGAACTGGGCGATGAATACTTCGGCTGCCTGTGGGCACCGGAAGTATTCCATGATGCGGGGCGGGATGAGTACGTCATTCATTTTAGCGCAGCCCATGCCTCCAATCAGTTTGGTGACAAGGCGATCTTTTACACACGGACCAGGGATTTCATAAGCTTTGACAAGCCGAAGCTGCTGTGCAGGAAGGACGGGAGCGGCATCATTGATTCCGCGCTGTATGAGGAGGGAGGCCGGTATTACCGGTTCCTGAAAAGCGAGGCTGATCCGGCCGGCATTATGCTGCAGCATGGAGAGACGCTTACCGGAGCTTATACAGAGAATATGAGTTTTGCCGCAGAAATGGCTAAAATTACGCCTGGCGCGTACGAAGGTCCTACCGCATTCAAGCTTCCGGGCGGAAAATGGTGCCTGATGCTTGATTTTTACGGCATACGCGGCGAGGGTCAGGGCTATGTTCCGTTCATCGCCGACACGCTGCAGGACGGGCGGTTTGTCCGCTCCGATGAGCAGTTCAGCTTTCCTTACCGCTTCAAGCACGGGACGGTGCTGGCCATTACGGTTGACGAATACGAGCGTATCCGGCGTCATTTTAGCTAGCAACCAGAAAAAGAGCTTTACCGGGATAAGGAGAGGGCCTTCATTAAAAGTACTGGGATTGTTCAACAAAATGAACCCGGGAGGAAAAAATGAAAACGCTAAAAAGCTGGATGTACAAATGTGCAATTGCGGCAGTTTCGGTTATCTTGGCAGCTACGCCGGTATTTCCCGCAGAGGCTGCAGGCGGTACAACTCGGCTGTCTGCCGGAACCGTCCTAACCTCTTCTGTGTCAGACGATGGAATACGTGCCGGGGTTACGGACTCCACTTATATTGAAGCCCCGGTAACAGAAGTGCCGGCTGAAGCTGCAGTTACCGTTACAGCGTCTGCTTACGGGAATGTAGTGCGCTACCCGTTTGACGGCAACGCCGGCAGTGAGGATGGCCTAGCTGACGCAGCGGTATCCGGAACCCCGGTCTATGCAGAGGGCCGGGTGGGCCAGGCGATCAGCCTGAACGGCAGCGACAGCTATGTGACCCTGCCGGCCAATCTACCCTCAGCGGCCGCCGACGAAATCACGGTATCCGCCTGGGTGAACTGGAAGGGAGGAAAGGACTGGCAGCGAATCTTCGACTTCGGGAACGGCACAACCCAATATATGTTCCTGACGCCCAAGACAGGCAATTATATGCGGTTTGCCGTCAAGAACGGCGGGAGCGAGCAATCCGTCCAGACCGCCCAGCTTGCCGCAGGCCAGTGGACGCATGTGGCTGTGACGCTGGGCGGCGGCAAGGCGCGCCTGTATGTGAACGGGGAGCAGCAGGCCGAAGCCAATGTGTCGATTAAACCAAGCCAGATAAAACCATCGCTTAATTACCTCGGGAAGAGCCAGTTTGCTGATCCGCTGTTCAATGGCTCGCTGGATGAATTCCGGATCTATCATTATGCCTTGAATGCAGCTGAGCTTCAGGCTCTTTATCTGTCCTCAAGCGTGGACTCAGCCATAGCACAGGCCCGGAAAATCATCACAGAAGGACAGCGGTACTATTCAGCGGAAACCTGGGGCAGGCTGCTTGAGGTTCTGGAGCAGGCTGAGGTACTTAGGGCCGATCCGGCTGCGGAGCAAGCCGCTCTTCTGGCGGCTGCGGCAGAGCTGGTAACTGCGATGCAGAATCTTGCTGAGCCGCTGCCGGTATTCATCAACAATACGGGGACAGAGCTGGTTCATCCGGCTGTCAGTGTTGCCCCGCAGGAGCTGCTGCGGGTGAGGGAGCACATTCTGAACAAAGAGCAGCCGTGGTACGGGTATTATACAGCTTTTGCCGCCAGCAGCTTTGCCTCCAAATCGTATGCCATTAAAAATGATAAAGATCCGGCGGCAGATTTCGGCCAGCTTGTACCGAATTATTCCTATAACAACTATAGCACCAGTCTGTTCAACAATCAGATGACCCAGGATGCGACAGCGGCTTATTATCAGGCTGTTATGTACTTCATGACCGGGGATGCCGATTACCGGGAAAAAGCCATGCGTATCGTTCTGTTATGGGGGAGCCTCGACCCGTCGCTGGCAAAATATGTGACAGATGCGCATATTCAGCAGGGACCGCCCATGTACATGATGAATGCCGCAGCGGAGCTGCTGCGTTATACAAGCACAGGGCGTGAGGAGCTGGAGTGGAAGGAAGAATATTCGCAGCAGTACAGTGATAATTTCCAGAAGCCGGCGCTCAGGCTGTGGATGGAACGCAATACCAACTGGCTGAACCAGCACCAGACCTCAGTCATGGCTACGTTATCCTCTTACGTGTTCATGGACAGTAAGGCCGACTATGAACGCATCCTGGAGTGGGCGACTGTGAATGCCGGCACGACAATGCCGTATCAGAACGGCGCTATCGCCAATGCCATGTATGAATTTACGGTAGACAGCAGCGGTAACGAGCTTCCTGAGCCGGTTATAGCCGTTAAAGAGATGGTCCGCGACCAGCCGCATTCCTTTGATAATATTGAAGGTCTGGCCGTTCTGGCCGCAATTATTTCCGCTCAAGGTACATTGCTTGATCCGGTCACAGGAACAGCAGCGGATCAGGGAGTAGACGTATATTCTTTTATGAACGACAGGCTGATCAAAGGTGTGAATTTTTTCTACAAATATAATCTGGGATATGATGTGTCCTTTAATGACGGCTTGAATGCCCCGGTAAGTCCGGACAGACGGGGACGGCTCGGCGGCCGTGAGGATTACTATTATATCTATAAATACGGAAAAGGCTATACGGACAATAATCCTGACTTTCAGTATGTGGCCGAAGCTATGTACCGGACGTGGGAAGTGTATGGGCTGACCGTCAACGACTCCTGGCTCTATATTCCGGAGGCGGCTGCAGGAACACCCGTCCCTTCTGTACTTGCCCAGGAGAATGGGGGGACAGTACCTTACCAGCTGGAGACCCGGTTCACCCCGTTTGACAGCGGTACGGTCAGGACAGCAGATGCAGTACGCGTAGAGTTATCAACAGAAGACTCTTTATTCGCCGTCTACGGGATGGGCATCTGGCGTAGCGGCGACCTGGCTGTCAGGATCAGGAGCAACGCCATTACAACGCTGGCTCTGCAAGGCGATACAGACAAGGAGCCGTTTACTTCGTTCAGGCTGCCTGATACCGGAGGGGAATGGAAATATGCGGTTATCAACCTCTCTGCTCTGCCTGCTACAGCATTTCAGGCAGATTCAATCCTTTATTTCAGAATATCCGGGGAGCCTGGCGATTCTATCGAACTCGATCATGTGCTCGTCAACAGCTCTACAGTGAAATCGCCGAGCTTCAAAGGAAATGCCAGTACGCTCGGACTGGATGCCTATCCGTCAGCACAGCTGCTGTATGATGTCTCCAACGCAGCGGCCAATGCCGGACAGAGCTTGACGTATGGCATCTCCGGCGATGATACCGGCTTCCTGGCGGATGCAGAAATATCCGTCAGCAGTGCGGGCGTACTGACCGGGAAGCTACCGGCATCGCAGCCGCCCGGCGATTATTCCTTCTATGTGACGGTATCCAACGGAACCGCCATCAAGCTGCTGGAAGTCACCGTGACGGTGGCCGGCCATTATAGTGATGCAATTGCGAATGCGGTTAGCGCCTATGATCCGGCCAAAACGTATGAGACAGCCGGCTATAGCCTATTCCGCAGCAAATATGATGCTGCGCTTGCGCTCATCAGCTCCGGTGATGAAGTGGCGCGGAATACGGCGCTGCTGGAGCTTAAGGATGCTGAAAGAGGGCTGCGGCTGTTAAATCCGCTGCTTGATGACGGAGCGCTTGATCTGAACGGCATAGCCGTCGGGGCCCCGGACAGCGCAAGCATCAATATGGCTTCGCTGGTAGACCTGTATGCTTCCGGCATTCCAATCCGCTGGATTGCGGATGATAAGCAGTTCACGATTGATTTCGGCGCAGGCTTCAAGGTGAAGCCGGATTCGTTCAGGCTGCTGCCGGACGCCGGGTTCCCTGCCCGCTCCGAGGGGGCTGTCATACTGGCCTCCAATGATTATGCGAACTGGGTGCGGATCTCTGATGATATCTCAGAATATACCACCAGCTGGTTCAGCTATACGGTGAAGAATGAATTCAAGGATACCGGCTTCCGCTACTTCCGCATGAAGGATATCACGGCCGGTGTATTAAACAAGGACGACTACACCGAGGATCAGCCGTTTACTGTTGCGGATCTGCATATATTCGGGGAACGCTACGAGACGGCCGGTGTGGTCAGGGACATCAGCCTCAAGGTGCTGAACGCCGTGCCGGTGCAGGATACGTTGCCAGTTCCGCCAAGAGCGGTTATCGGGGATAAAGTGATTCTTTCCTTTACAGCAGATGAGCCGATCACCAATATCCGGGCTGCAATTCAAGAGGAGGCTGTACAGGTTACAGATCACCAGAACGGCAGCTATACGGCCGAGTACACCGTCCGTGCCGGAACGAAGCCGGGCTATGCCGCTATTTCGCTCGATTACACTTTGGCAGACGGTACTCCGGCAGATACCGTATACAGCTACCCTGACAGCTATACCACAGGTGCAAACAATACACTGGTGTCCCGCAAAATTCTTGTTTCGGATACAGCTAACGAGATTAATGCGGCAGCCGAGGCGCATATTACCGGTTCGGACAATACTCTCGATGCGGGAGAGATCCCCTTATTGTTTGACGGTAAAATGTCTACCTTCCCGGATGTAAGAGCCGGGGGCGGCGGATACGGACATTACACTCTAGATTTTGGCGCAGAGGACAGCAGCAAAAGGGTTCAGCTTGAACGTATTGAAATACTGAACCGCAACGGATTCCCGGCCAGAGCTTCAGGCGTGAACGTAAGCGCGTCGGCAGACGGAGTGACCTGGATAACGGTCTCCGAGGGCTCCAAAAATTACAGCTATGACACATGGCAGCCGGTCAGAGTGCTGGACCGGTACAAGGACGCCGGGTTCCGTTATTTGCGGATTAACGGCGGCAACTGGTACGGCAATATCTCGGAGCTGCGGCTCTTCGGGCAGACAGGCACGGGTCTCGCAAGCTACGATCCTGTCTACACAATCACCACAACAGCCAATGATCCTGCGGCCGGGACAACGATAGTGTATGTGAATCCGAACGGCCTGCCGCCTGCCCCGCAGCCTTCAGGCAATGAAGGAAGCGTGTTGACGGTGCATGGCGACCTTACAGCCGTTACCGTTCTTGCGGTTCCCGCGCCCGGCTATGAATTTGTGAAATGGGTTGAGCCGGTAAGCTTTTATGGATTGTCTGCGGGTTATCTGTGGACAGAATACCCGCTGTTTAATCTGACAACGTATGCCGGCGGCTACCTTGGCGGGGTTAAATCCTACAATGTGACGCGCGACTGGAATCTGCAGGCTGTGTTCCGCAAGACCGGAGGAACCGGACCCTCAGACGCAACAGCTGCACCCGGCAAGCCGGTTCTGTCCGACAACAACGGGCATGATACGGGGCTCAAAGACGGCAGCTACACCGTCACTATGAACCTATGGTGGGGAGAGAACGGGACTGTGTTCAAGCTGTATGAAAACGGCAGGCTGATCTCTACTCAGGAGCTGAAGAACAGCTCACCGCAGGCCCAGACCGCCAAGGCAGAAATATCCGGCAGAACGAACGGAACCTATACGTATGTCGGTGAGCTGATCAACAGCTACGGAACGGTGAAAAGTGATCCGTTGACTGTCACCGTGACGGATGCAGCTCCCGGCAAACCGGTGTTATCCCATGACAACTGGGATGGCGATGGCAGTTACAGCATTACCATGAACCTCTGGTGGGGTACAAATGCTTCTGAATACCGCCTGTATGAGAACGGCAGAATGATAGATTCACAAAAGCTGAGCGAAGCTACACCGGCTGCCCAGACAGCAGCAACGGTGCTATCAGGAAAAACTGCAGGAGTGTATGAGTATCGTGCTGTTCTGGTTAATCCGGCAGGTGAATCAGAGAGCGTGACGCTAACTGTAGTTGTAAAGTAAGGTACAGGATGGCGGAAAAAAGGTGCAGCTGCCCTGGGGGCAGACTGCATCTTTTCTGTTCAGCAGTTCCTGGCAAGCTGTTATCAATTCTATTAGTGGAGGCTAATCATGACACGTATTCAAGGCATTAACGCCATTCTTGCAGGAGATTATCCCGATCCGTCTATAGTAAGAGCCGGGGATCACTATTATATGACGCATTCTTCTTTCCACTACACACCGGGGCTGCTTATATGGCATTCCCTGAATCTGACGGACTGGGAGCCGGTCTGCCATGCCGTACTAGAGCATGTAGGCGGTTCAATTATGGCGCCGGATTTCATTTATCATGAGGGACTTTTCTATATCTATTTTCCTGCAGGGGGAACGAATTGGGTTGTGACAGCAGAGAATCCGGCAGGTCAGTGGAGCAGGCCGGCGGATCTGAAGGTCGGGTATATTGATCCAGGTCATGCAGCAGATCAGCAGGGCAACCGCTATCTGTTTCTGTCGGAAGGCTACAGAATACGTTTGTCCAAAGACGGCTTGTCTACAGCAGGCGAATTGGAGCAGGTATATGCGGGCTGGCGCTATCCGAAGGAATGGCTGACGGAGGGGTTCTATCTGGAATCCCCCAAGCTGACTTACAAGGACGGTAACTATTATATGACCAGTGCACAAGGCGGGACGGCCGGACCGGCTACCAGTCATATGATCGTCTCCGCACGCGCGGCATCACTAGACGGACCGTGGGCTAACTCCCCGCATAATCCGGTTATACGCACACAGCACCGCAGTGAGCAGTGGTGGTCGAAAGGGCACGGCACGCTGGTGGATACGCCGGAGGGAGACTGGTACCTTGTCTATCATGCTTATGAAAAAGACTACTATCCGCTCGGCAGGCAGACGCTGCTTGAACCGGTAACCTGGACGGCGGACGGCTGGTTCATCGCAGGTGTTCAGGAGGCGGGGACGGAGGCTGCTCCGGCTTCCGCGACTTCAGCAGCCGAAGGGCCGCCGGACCGGGCGCTGGTGTCTGAGGAATCCGGCGGTCTGGGGCTGCACTGGCATTTTTGGGGAGGAGTACGTCCGGGAAATTATCTGATAGATGAGAATAGTGTAGTATTAATAGCTGTTCCCGGGGAGCAGCCCGGGCCGCTGCTGTGCATTCCGGTACATCATACGTATACCGCCGAGGTTACTGTAGCTGTTGAAGACGGAGCGTACGGGACGCTCGGCCTGTTCTACAAGCCGGGCTTCCACTACGGCATCGGCTTTGACGGGAGAGAGGCGTTTGCATACCGCAACGGCAATACGAGCGAACGCTCGGCAGCGTCCGGAGGCTCAGTAACCTTAAGGCTTATTAATGACGAGCACGAAGTAAGCCTGTATTTCATGGATGCCGAAGGGGAGTGGAGCAAGCTGGATCACGGGTTTGAAATGTCCGGCTTCCACCATAATGTGCTCGGAGGCTTCCTGAGCCTGCGTATTGCGCTGAATGCTTCAGGTGCTGGTGAGGTACGGTTCAGCGGCTTTAAGTACCGGGCGGGATTATAAGAACAGCAACCAAATTGCAGCGGGAGAGGATAACACAATGAAGGCACCTTTATTCAGGGACCCGGTATACGACGGGGCGGCTGATCCGGTCATCACTTGGAACCGGGAAGCCCAGGAATGGTGGATGATTTATACGAACCGCAGAGTGACGGCAGAGGGGGAAGGTGTGGCCTGGGTGCACGGCACAGACCTCGGTGTTGCTTCCTCGCGCGACGGCGGGACAAGCTGGCTGTACCGCGGCACCCTGCAGGGGCTCGATATTGAATGGGGCCGCAACACGTTCTGGGCACCTGAGATTATCTGGCATGAAGGGCTTTACCATATGTACGTCAGCTACATTCAGGGTATTCCGTCCGGCTGGGCCGGCCACCGGCGCGATATGCTCCACTATACCAGTCCTAACCTGCTGGACTGGACCTTCCGTTCCCGGCTTGAGCTGAGCTCGGACCGGGTAATCGACGCCTGCATCCATGAGCTGCCCGGCGGCGGATTCCGCATGTGGTACAAGGACGAAGCGAACGGATCGCATACCTATGCGGCGGACAGCATGGACCTGTACCGCTGGGAGGTTACCGGACCTGTCATTACCGGACGGCCGCATGAAGGGGCCAACGTCTTCCGGTTCAAAGACCATTACTGGATGATTGTAGACGAATGGCGCGGGCAGGGTGTCTTCCGTTCCGGTGACCTGGACACATGGGAACGCAGCGGGCTGATCCTGGACCAGCCGGGAACCCGCGAGGATGACGGTACTATCGGGCTGCATGCAGATGTCGTCGTGCAGGGAGACGAGGCTTATATTTTCTACTTCACGCATCCCGGAAGAGACGGCAGCGAGCGTGAAGACAGCCCTGAAGGCAGATACCAGAGCCGCCGTTCCTCGGTTCAGGCTGCCCGGCTGGATGTGGTTGACGGTGTGCTAGTCTGCGACCGTAATGAGGTGTTTGAGCTCAAGCTGCTGCCGGAGCAGAATTAATGGGCGGATTTGTTTGTTTTGTTCCTGCTCTAGAATCCATCCGGATCTTGCAGTGCTAACGGACTGCAGAGCCCTTATTTACCGGAAAGTAACTCTTTCAGCCGGCTAACGGACCACGATGACTTTATCACCTGCCCAGCTGCGAATATGGGGATGTATGTGCTGCCATAGGGGCTCTGGGGTCCGTTAGCCTGCAAAAACGGACTGAAAGCAGAAATAAGGGCTGCCCGGTCCGTTACATACAGGAAATGAGCAACCGGTACGCGTTAACCTGCGTAGATCAGGATAATTACGGCAACGGAACCCTGCAGCGCAGCAAAAAAGAGTCATAGGACTGGCACCGGCACTTAATCACATCCGGCGGAGAAGAGCGGTAAAGGAGAAGGCAGGCCCCTGACAACAAACTGACTTTATGAACGGCTCCCCTCTTTTTAGGAAGGAGGGAGCCGTTTTTTTCTGACGGAGCCTGTAACTATTGTAACTGCTGGCAGCAGATTATAAGTGCAGGATAGAAGGGATAGAGCTGTACATAATCGTACCTGAAGGGATGTCTTCAACATGGAAAAGAATAACGAGTGCATGTATTGTATGGAGGATGAACGCCGCGATAATCTGATGCTTGAGGTGGCACAGCTTGCGGTATCGACGGTATTCCTGTTCAAGGAGCAGACGCATAAGGGCAGATGCAATGTCGTATACAAGGATCATGTAAAAGAGCTGTTCCAGCTGTCTCCGGAGGAATTGGCGGCCTTTATGGGTGATGTGCAAAAGGCGGCTGCCGCGATCGACCAGGCCTTTGGGCCGGACAAGCTCAACTACGGGGCTTACGGGGATAAGCTGCACCACCTGCATATGCATATTGTACCTAAGTATGAAGGCGGGAAGGACTGGGGTTCAACCTTTGAGATGAATCCGGGGCAGACATATTTACCAGATGAGGAGTATGCGGAACGGATCGCGCTGCTGCAAAAGTTTCTGTAGAATGCCTGCATAACAAAAACAGCGTCTACCGGTTAAGCTCCGGTATACGCTGTTTTTTGTGACTTATCAGGCGCTGATGGGATTGCGGACGATTTTGACCTCGTGATAAGAAATGGCGTTGGACAGGATATATTCCGGTGTCTGGCGGTGGGAATGGGACTCACGGAAAGCATCGCTGCGGGTCCACCCCTGAAAGGCTTCTTTAGACTCCCAGCGTGTACTGATGGTCACCTCATCATACTCAGCCGGCTTTTCATTCAGCAGCACCTCAAGGCCCAGGAAGCCTTCCATTTCCTCAACCTTGCCTACTTTGTCGAAACGGTTAATCAGCAGCGAAGATTGGCCTTTGGCAATTTGTGAAGTGTTATTAACGATAATCATAGTTCATTCCTCCAAGTGGTTAATAGATTGGTCTGAAGCGGAATAATGACGGGGTAGTTCTCAACATAAGTTACTGAAGCATCAAGGGCATATACCTTCTGTAAAAAAGCGGTGTCCAGCAGCTGCCGCGGATTTCCGGCCGCCGCAAGCGTACCTTGTCTTAGGGCAATCATATGATGGCTGAAAGCGGCGGCCTGCGGGAGATCATGCAGCACCATTACAATGGTCATACCGGTTTCGCGGTTAATTGACGCCAGCATGCCGAGCAGATCAAACTGGTGGGTGATATCCAGAAAGGTTGTCGGTTCGTCGAGCAGCAGAATATCGGTATTTTGGGCCAGCGTCATCGCGATTCTGGCTCTTTGCTGTTCACCTCCGGATAAAGTATGAAACATGCGGTCCGCATAAACGGCAGTGCCGGTAAGCTCCAGCGCCCGGTCAATCCACGTGTCATCCTCAGTACTGGCCCTGTGCTTCCAGGGACTCTGGTAGGGAGAGCGGCCGTAAGCCGCCAGCTCCCGTACGGTCAGATTCTCCGGCACCTGCTTCGACTGCGGCAGCATGGCAAGAAGCTTCGCGAGCTTGCGGCGCGGAATACTGCGCAGCTCTCCGCCGTCAATCAGAACCTTGCCCGATTCGGGGACGCTAAGCCCGGAAAGAAGCCGGAGCAGCGTGGATTTGCCGGAGCCGTTAGGACCTACTATCGTTGTTATCTGTCCCCGCGGAACCTTAAGCTCTATGTTGTTCAGCCTGAATCCACCATGCTGATAATGGAGCCCGCGGCATTCAAGAGCCGGAACCTCAGGATCATTACCGTAGGTCATCCGGTCAGCCTCCTTCTGCGCAGCAGGTAGAGGAAGAAGGGGGCGCCGACACCGGCCAGCAGAATCCCTGCAGGCAGCTCCACCGGATCGAACCACGTACGGGCAGCTGTGTCTGTGAAGACGACCAGCGCTCCGCCGCCGAGCATGGATACCGGGAGCAGGAACCGGTAATCCCCGCCGATCAGGAGCCGGACAGCATGAGGGACAACAAGGCCGACGAAGCCGACTAAGCCGGCGACACTGACAGCTGTTCCTGCGAGCAGCGCGGCCAGCAGAATGATCAGGAAGCGGGACACTTCGGCCCGCAGCCCGAGCAGCCGCGCGGGATCATCGCCAAGCAGCAGCAGGTTCGCCGGCTTGATGGCCAGCAGGGACAGGGCGAGACCAACCAGCGCATACGGGGCAGCAAAGCCGAGATGATGCCAGCTGCGTCCGCTGAGTCCGCCGGACAGCCATGGGAGCACGGCCTGGACACGGTCGCTAAAGACGACCATGAAGCCGTTCATGACTGCGCCGATCAGGGCATTTATCGCCACGCCCGCCAGCACGATCTTGACGGGGGAGGCTCCGTTATCCCAGGCCAGCAGGTAGATCAGTGCTGCGGCGATGAAGGAGCCGGCAAAAGCCGAGGCAGGCAGCAGATAGCTGTACTGCGGCAGCACCACCATCGTAATGACAGCGGCCAGCCCTCCGCCGGCAGAGACGCCGATGATGCCCGGATCGGCCAGGGGATTGGACATGACTCCCTGCAGCAGGGCGCCGGAGACGGCAAGACAGGCGCCGACCAGCAGACCGAGCAGCACTCTGGGCAGCCGGAGATCCATAATGATCAGTCCGGACGTTTCCGGACGGCTGCCGAGCAGGATCGACCAGACCTCACCGGGAGAGATGGAGACAGAACCATAAGTCAATCCGTAGAGACAGGCCAGAAGAAGCAGTACCGGGGCAAGGATCAAAGCCAGTGTTCTACGGGTATTGCGCTGCTGCTTGTTCATTGCTGCACCGTTTCTGCAAACAGCGAGACCATCAGCTGCAGCGCTTCGGTCACCCGTGTTCCGGGATTTGTGCCGAACAGATCGGAAGGCAATACATGAACGTGGTTATGTACAACTGCATCGATGGAATTCCAGGCTGCATTCTGCTGCATTTCCTGCTCGAAGCCCTTTTGGACCGCCTCGCCGCTGCCGTGGGTCATAATCAGAATGATCTGCGGATTAGCCTCCATAATCCGTTCCGTACTGAGCGTGGCATATTGCGGGTAGCTCTGCAAAACAGGGAAACCGGCGGCAATATTAGCACCGCCTGCAAGCTCCAGGATGTTCCCGCCAAGCGAATTCGGCAGCGCCGCCATATAGGTTCCGGGAGCGCCGTAAACCAGCAGTACCCTCGGCTTCTCCACATTGGGGATGACAGCAGCTGCCTGTATCCCCGCTTCAATCTCCGCACTCAGCTTCTGTGCTTCAGGCACTTTATCCAGCATCTCGCCGAAGAGCAGAATCTGCTTCGTTATGTCCTCTACCGAGTTGGCCTCGGTCAGTACCATTTTGGCGCCGATGCTCTCAATAGCCGGGACATCCTTGGCATTGATCTGAGCATTGCCAAGCACGGCATCAGCTTTAAGGTATGCAATCTTCTCGAGATCTACTTCGTGGGCAGATCCGACCTGCATTACCTCTCCGGTCCCCTGGACCGGCTCTGCTCCGACAGATGCGGGCTTGCCTGCCAAGGTTCCGCCCAGAGCGGTAATAATGTCGGCCTCCCCGTTCCCGAGTGCTACAATATGCTGCGGAACAGCAGGAAAGCTGACCTGCCTTCCGGCAAAATCAGTTAAGCTCACTGCAGGCTCTGCTGCATCCGCACTAGCAGCCTCTGTCCCTGCAGCTGATCCGCAGGCAGTAAGCAGAAGGGGACACAACGCCAGAAGGAGGAGAGACCTGTACCATTTATGAATCATGGTTAACCTCCTGTGTGAATGAATGTGCGGAAGACTTCGCAATTTGAATGATAATGACTCTCATTATCATTGTCAAACAAAATTCACAATTATGCCAGGATTGCGGACAAAATCCGTTGATAAACGGGGCTGCATGTAAAGAATATCGCTGAAATATTAGGTTTGATCAGGCAAGGAATATGGAGGAGGTAGAAAATAAATAAGCTAAAAAGGATTGACAAACTATAAAATAGCACTTTATTATCAGTTCAGCAGCCACTATCTATTTGTTACCGGCAGGGCACAAGTAGAGTAAGCTAATGTTGGAGCCAAAAAAGAAGCAGAGTTGCTTTTTTTTTTGCGGAGATATTAATAATGATTATCAATGATAAAATTCTGATAATCAGCAGAATTTAGAAAGGAGGCAAAGGGGTTACCGTGTCTATTTCCAGAAGATTAGGGCTGGCAGTTATCCTTCTGCTTACATTTGCAGGTATACTCCAGCCTGACCTAATTGCTTCCGCTGCTCCGGCTGACGGAACCTACAGTGTTGAGTATGTAGTTAAGAAGGCCGAGGATGAATCCGTTTCCATGGCCAATGATTACTTTGAGAAGCCGGCGAAGGTAACCATATCGGGAGGAACAGCCGTTATCCGGCTGCAGTTAAACCACAGCGAGTGGATTACTGAATTTCAGGTGCCGGGCGGCGGTGCAAAGGTCATCAGCAGCGACAAGGCAGCCGATACACGAATCGTGGAATTTGAAGTGAACAATGTGGACGAACCGGTGATTGCCAAAATCCATGTCACGGTACCGTCCATTGAATACGATCATGATTACACGATCCGTTTTGTGTTTGAAGCCGGGCAAGTTGCACAGCAGGCTGTGCCTGCCGCAACAAGCAAACCTGCAGCAAGCAAGCCCGCAGCAACGAGTCAACCTGCCGCAACAAGCAAGCCGGCGGTGACGGCGACAAGTAAGCCCGCGGCTTCGGCGGCGGCAAACAAGCCAGCTGTCACAGCTGCAGCGACAAGCAAGCCAGCGGCTTCAGCCGCAGCAGAGACGGGCAAGCCTGCGGCCACGAATGACCCGAAGGTCACTGCTGGGGAGCAAGATGCCCCGCAAGCCGCAGCAACGGCTGCAGCAGCGGAGGCAACGGCTGTACCTGCAGCAACAGCGGGAGCGGCGGCTGCTCCGGCAGCCTCAGCAGCGGCCGAGCCTGCAGCTACACAAGCAGCGGCAACGGATGAGCCAGCTGCAGCAGCAGTTACAGCAGCAGAGCCAACCGTCGTGCCGTCAGCCGGACCGGCAGATGCCGGTGAAACAGCGGCTGACGAGCTTCAGCAGCAGGAGGCACCTCCGGCCTCCAATACAATACTGCTGGGCGGCGGAGTAGTATTACTTGCAGCAGCAGCCGGTTACACCATTTTCAGAGCCAGAAAAAATAAACCAAAAGGGGAATGATCCAGTTGAATAAAACGAAATTCGGTTTACTGTTCAGAATGTTGGCGGTTGTATTGTTCATAAGCTCAGTGCTTCAGCCGCTGGGTTCAGCATCAGCTGAAAGCGTGAAGTATAAGGACGGGGTATACGAGCTCCCGTATTCCATTCTGAAGGATGGCACAAGCGATAATTCCGTAATGGAAACGTATGTAGTTAAACCGGCCAAGCTGGAAGTTAAGGACGGCAAAAACTATGTGTCGTTCACGGTTAAACAGAGCAAAGAGATCACCGGGCTGAAGCTGACAACAGCAGACGGCGTTCTTTCAGAAGGCAATATTTCCAGCAATAATACGGATAACAACGAAAGAACTGTACAGTTTGAGCTGGGGGATTTGACTGCTGTGAGTGACGGCTGGGTCAAAATCGAATGGCCGGAGCTCTTTTATAACAATGAATATAATGTTGATTTCAAGTTCGACACCAGCCTGATTCCGGCAGCTCCTGTACTGCCTGCAGAGCCTGTACTGAGCGACGGTAACTATACGATTGAGTATTCCGTACTGCATGCAACGCAGGATAAGGATTCCTCGATGAAAAGCTATTTTGGAACACCGGCTACCCTTACGGTAAAGGACGGACAGAAGAGCGTATCGCTCAATGTCATCAAAGACAGCTCGACCATCAAGGAGGTTACAATTGACGGACAGACTGCTTCGACTGTAAGCGAGAATGCAGAAGATAACACGCGTGTTATCTCCTTCCCTGTAGAAAAGCTGCAGCCTGTGCTGACCGGAACAGTACATATTGTTACTGAGGTGAACATGGGCGGGACACCGACGACCTATGATATGACGCACTCTGTACGTTATAAATTCAATGCTGATTCAATCCAGGCGGTTCAGCCGGAGTTACCTGCAGAGCCGGTGCTGAGCGACGGCAAATATACGATTGAGTATTCCGTATTGCATGCAACGCAGGATAAGGATTCTTCGATGAAAAGCTATTTTGGAACGCCTGCTACCCTTACGGTGAAGGACGGACAGAAGAGCGTCTCGCTCAATGTCATTAAAGACAGCTCCACCATCAAGGAAGTAACCGTTGACGGACAGACGGCTTCGACAGTAAGCGAGAATACAGAGGCCAACACGCGTGTTATTTCATTCCCTGTAGAAAAGCTGCAGCCTGTGCTGAACGGAACCGTGCACATCGTGACCGTAGTGAACATGGGAGGTACGCCTACGACCTATGACATGACGCATTCCGTACGCTACAAATTTAATGCGGATTCCATTACTGCAGTAAAAGATGAAACACCGCCGGTAGTTACACCTGATCCGACACCAACGCCTACTCCGACGCCGGGAACGGGTACAGATACCGGAGGCGGTACAGCACCAACGCCTGCTACTCTGGCAGACGGCTTCTACAGCATTGATTATACGATCCTGAAAGACGGGTCAAGTGAGCCTTCCATGATGGACACGTACACTCTGCATCCGGGGACACTGATTGTGTCCGGCGGCCAGAAATATCTGGCGATTACGCTGAAGCAAAGCAAAGAAATCACAGGCTTCACCGTAGATCAGGGAGCAGTTTCGGTTATAGCTTCCAATGCAGCTGCAAATACCCGTACCGTCCGTTTCCCGGTCAGCGGTACAGGAGCCAAGCTGAATGCCTGGGTCAAAATCGTGTGGCCTGAATTCAACTACGACAGCAGCTATGATGTTGATATCCTGGTTGGCAGCACCGTTGGCGGACAAGTCAGCGATCCTGCCGGTACCATTGACGCAGGAACGCCAGCAGCATCGGCAACACCAGCACCTTCTGCTTCAGCTACGCCTGCACCAACACAGGCTCCTGCAGCCGGTAATACCGGAACAGCTAACGGCGGGAATACTACTGCTGTTACCCTTACAGATTTGAACGGCCACTGGGCACAGGCAGCGATTGAAAAAGCTGTCCATGCCGGACTGGTTAACGGGTATGACGATAACAGCTTCCGTCCGAATAACCCGGTCAGCCGTGCGGAGTTCGCAGTACTGATCAGCCGTGCATTGAAGCTTAGCGGAGCAGGGGAAGGAACTGTATTCAGCGACCAGAGCAGCATTCCGGCCTGGGCAAGTGAAGGTGTCGCCCAGATCGCCGCTATGCAGATTATCGGCGGGTATGAGGATGGCAGCTTCCGCCCAAGCCGCCAGATCAACCGCGCAGAGCTGGCCGTGATCGTAGCCCGTGCCAAGGGCTTGACGATTGATCCGGCCGCAGTGCCAACCTTCAGTGATCTGGCTGACATTCCGGCCTGGGCCCGCCCGTATGTGGCGGCAGCCGAGCAGGCCGGATTGGTCAGCGGTAAAGGCGGCAACCGTTATGCAGCAGGCGATTATGCCACACGGGCAGAAGCTGTATCCCTGCTTGTGAAGCTGCTGGAGCAATAATACATTCCGGCATATAACCACATGACCAGCGAAGGATGCCGGATATCCGGTGTCCTTCGCAGTTTTGCTGTGAGAGGGGAGTTAATATTTCAGTGAGAAGAAAAATGTTAAGCTGCCTTGCGGCTGCCTGCTGGGTAATGCTGCTGGCAGGCTGTGCCGGGAACAGTGTAAATACAGACAGTGCTGCGCAGCAGACGGCCCCTGCGGCTACAGCAGAAGCACGGCAGGAAGGTGCAGAGGAGGCGGAACCGGCGGCCACCGCTGCTCCGCGCATCGTAGCGACCACGGTTGCTGCGACTGAAATCATGAATCTGCTGGACCTTGACCTGACAGGCATTCCGGCCAGTGCCAAGGTACTGCCGGAGCGCTATGCGGATGTGGAGAAGGTAGGCAGTCCGATGAGCCCGGATCTGGAGAAGGTAAAGTCACTGCAGCCGAGCGAGGTACTGTCGGTAACCACCCTGAAGTATGAATTGGAGCCCCTGTTCAAAAATGCCGGAATCAATGCCTTATTCCTTGACTTGACCAGCCTTAATAAGCTTGAGGAGTCTATAGCACTGCTGGGGGAGAAATATGACCGCAAGGAACAGGCGGACCGGGGAGTTGCCCGTTACACAGATAAAATTGCCGAAGTAGAGGCGGCGACTGCCGGTAAACCTGCACCCAAGGTGCTGATTCTGCTCGGGGTTCCCGGCAGCTATCTGGTTGCTACAGAGCATTCGTATATCGGTGACCTGGTGCGTATAGCCGGAGGTGTGAACATTGTGCAAGGGGAAGAGGTGGAATACCTGGCTTCTAATACGGAGTATCTGCAGCAGGGCAATCCGGATGTGATTCTGCGTGCGGCGCACGGGATGCCGGAGGAAGTGATCAAGATGTTTAACGAGGATTTCGTGAAAAATGATATCTGGAAGCATTTCAATGCAGTCAAAAACAGCCGCGTCTACGATTTGCCTGAAGAACTGTTCGGTACCACGGCGAACCTTGCTGCTGACCAGGCGCTGGATGATCTGCTGCCGATGCTGTATCCGGAGCTTACACCGTAGAGCGGGAGCAGAACTTTTTCAACAACAGGGGATGAGGAAATGAAAAAAATAATTTGGAGCTTTGCTGCTGTCCTGATCCTGCTGCTGGCTACTATGATCTGGTCTGTCCTTAGCGGCAGCCTTCAGGTTACTCTGCCCGAGCTGGTGAAGGGCTTATGGACAGGCACGAATGAAAATGTAGCGATTATCCGCGATCTGCGTCTGCCGCGGGTCATTATTGCCTTATTTTGCGGAGCGGCGCTGGCTGTCTCGGGTGTGCTCCTGCAATCAGTTATGCGCAGTCCGCTGGCCGATGCCGGGGTAATCGGGATCTCCTCAGGGGCGGGCTTTATTTCGCTGACGATGGTGACGATCTTTCCGGCGATGTTCTTCTGGATGCCGCTGTTCGCTTTTCTGGGCGGAGCAGTTGCCTGCCTGCTGGTCTTTTCGCTGTCATGGAAATCCGGGCTGCAGCCGCTGCGGCTGATTCTGGTTGGTATTGCGGTTAATGCTACTTTTACCGGGCTTGGACAATCCTTTAACTACCGGGGCAGCTATGCAGTAACGATGGTCAATATGGCGACAACGTCGATTTTTAACCTGAAAACCTGGCAGGATGTACAAATTATTGTGCTGTACGGCACGATCGGCCTGGTTCTGGCGCTGCTGATCAGCCCCTGGTGCAACGTGCTGGTGCTGCAGGATAAAACCGCCCGCAACCTCGGGATGAATGTCAGCCGTGTGCGGATACTCGTGTCGGCAGTAGCGGTTCTGCTTGCGGCGACGGCGACGGCGATCGGCGGCCTGATTGCTTTTGTCGGCCTGCTGGTTCCGCACATTGCCCGGCAGCTGGTCGGCTCCGATCATAAGGTGCTGATTCCGTTCACGGCGCTGGCCGGTGCCCTGCTCATCCTGCTGGCCGACACACTCGGGCGGACGGTGCTGGCCCCGGTCGAAATCCCGGCCTCCATCATAATGACGGTAATCGGCGGACCGTTCCTGATATTCCTGCTGCGCAAAGGAGAGATGAACCATGGAGATTAAAGGCCTTTCCTTCTCCTACCGGCGGGGCAAAAGCCTGCTTACCGGGCTGAATCTGGACATTCCAATGGGCCGGACTACTGCAATTATCGGACCCAACGGCAGCGGAAAGTCAACGCTGCTCGGCGTGCTCGCGGCCAATTACAAGCCGGATGCCGGCTCGGTTATTTTGGGCGGCAGGACGCTGGCTGAATACCGGCCGCGCGAGATTGCCCGCAAGCTTGCGGTGGTGCATCAGCAGAATACGGCGCCGGATGATCTGACGGTGGAGAAGCTGGCCGCCTTCGGCCGTCTTCCGCACCGTTCGCTGCTGTCGCCGGAGCGCGAAGCGGACCGGGAAGCAGTAGAATGGGCCTTGTCCTGCACGGACATGCAGGATAAGCGGAAGAAGCCGCTGGCCGAGCTGTCCGGCGGCGAACGCCAGCGGGTATGGCTGGCGCTGGCGCTGGCCCAGCGGACGCCGGTGCTTTTTCTGGATGAGCCGACAACCTACCTGGACATCTACTACCAGTATGAAATGCTCGAGCTGATCCGCCGGCTGGGCAAGGAGCACGGGCTGACTGTGGTCATGGTACTGCATGACATGAACCAGGCAGTCCATTACAGCGATCATCTGATCGCAATGAAGGCCGGACAGGCAGTGCTGCAGGGAGCCCCGGAGGAAGTGATAACCGCAGAATCAGTTAAAGCGGTGTACGGGGTGGATGTCGTTGTGAAAAACGACCCTGATACAGGGATGTACATCGTACCGGTCAGAAGAGGCTATAAAGGACCCCGTTAAACCGGGGCAGAGCAGATCATAACGATCAGATTAACGTCTTCGGATTCTTCCGCCGGCACAATTATCTGTGTCAAGCCGCCTGAAGTGCTTCCAAGCAGGAGCGTCTTATCATTCATACTGGAGGAAAGCTGTCATTGCCTGCGTACGCAGGGCATTGGCGGCTTTTTTATCAGCTTGTTTTATAGAAAACCGCTTTATGGCGCTTACCTTAATCAGACTAAATGGAATTTCTCCACCTAATTATTCTTTAAACAACGGTAATTAAAGATTATTAGGAAAAACTCCACTTAATTTTGCTGAAATACTCTATAGAGGGACTTCAGGGCTGGTTTAGGTGGAGATTTTCCAATTAATGATAGAAGAAGTGTACAAAAAGATGGAATGTGGTGGAGAAAATCCAACTATATCAATTGAAATTGAAAGTCTGAATGTTCACCAGACCGGCTGAATTGGTTCTTTTGCGGAGAGTACCAGAAGGAGCTGCTATCTAGACAGGCATAGTATTTATTCTTAGTTAATGACTTGGAATAGTGTGAAATTAATCATATCACCTTATGTCAGCTTCGGGATAAAATCACCCTAGTAAACCGATCACATTGGTTGTTAATTAGTTGTCAGATTGAGGGCTTTATTTTGGCGGACGGAAGGTTGTGCAGATGAATTTAGACTGGGAGTTTATCATGGAAAGTCTGCCCTTGTACGGGGATGCCATGTGGCTGACGGTGAAGCTGGCGTTAATCGCGATTGCGCTGTCGCTCGTGCTCGGGCTTGTGTTTAGTCTGGTGCTATTTTATAAGGTTAAAGGGCTTAGAAGCATTATTCTGGCTTACATCGAATTGTCGAGAAACACCCCGCTGCTGGTGCAGCTGTTCTTCCTGTATTACGGCTTGCCGAAGGTGGGTATTCACATGAGCGAGTTCCAGTGTGCGGTGGTCGGGATGACTTTTCTCGGAGGCAGCTACATGACAGAAGCGTTTAGAAGCGGAATTGAGGCGGTCGGCCGGACTCAGCTGGAATCGGGTCTCAGCATCGGACTAAGCAAGGTGCAGCTGGCAAGGTACGTCATTCTTCCGCAGGCGCTGTCCATCAGCATTCCTTCTTTGGGCGCGAACGCGATTTTTCTGCTGAAGGAGACGTCCATTGTCGGGGCGATCGCCCTGATGGATCTGATGAATGTCGCCAAGGATCTGATCGGCATGCATTACAAAACCGCGGAGTCCCTGCTGCTGCTGGTGCTGGCCTATCTGATTCTGGTGCTGCCATTGTCGCTCCTGCTCAGCTGGGTGGAAAGGAAGGTGCGGCATGCCGAATTCGGGAATTGAGGTGCTGTTCGAGGGCTCGAACTTCGAGCGGCTGCTCGGGGGACTGCTGGTTACGATTGAAATTTCTTTTGTTTCTATTGTTATAGGGACTGTGCTGGGGGTACTGATGGGCCTGCTGCGGACGGTGAATTCCCGGCCTTTGCGGCTTGTTCTGCGGCTGTATCTGGAAGCCTTCCGGATTATTCCGATTCTGGTCTGGCTGTACGTGGTGCATTTCAGCTTCTCGCCTATGCTGCATATTGACATCAGCGGAGAGGCGACAGCTATTCTGGTCTTCAGTCTCTGGGGGGCGGCGGAGATCGGTGATATCGTGCGCGGCGCGCTGGAATCGATGCCGAAGCATCAGGTGGAGTCGGGGCAGGCGCTGGGCTTAAGCAGAGGTCAGCTGTACCGGCACATTCTGATCCCGCAGGCGGTGCGGCGGATGCTGCCGGGCTCGATCAATCTGGCTACCCGGATGGTGAAGACAACGTCTCTGGTTGTGTTGATCGGAGTGATTGAGGTGGTGAAGATCGGACAGCAGATTATTGAGCTGGGTGTGATCAAAGCGCCGAATGCCTCGTTCTGGGTGTACGGGTTCATCTTTATCCTGTATTTCCTTGTCTGTTACCCGCTGTCCAGACTATCCAGGAGATTCGAGCATAAATGGCAAAATTAGCGGAGGAAGGAAACTCAGATATGACGAAGACAGGTGAGCTGCTGCTGGAGGTACAGGGTGTCCATAAGACATTCGGTGACCGTCAGGTGCTGAAAGGAATTGATCTGCAGGTGGAGCGCGGGGAGGTCATTGTCATTCTCGGGCCTTCCGGCTGCGGCAAAAGCACCTTACTGCGCTGTCTGAACGGACTTGAGCCGGTGCAGGGCGGACATATTGTGTACCGCGGCCAGGATCTGGCCGGAGGGGATGTCAATTGGCGCGAGCTGCGCCAGCATATCGGGATGGTATTTCAGAATTATGAGCTGTTTCCCCATATGACGGTGATGGAGAATATTCTGCTCGGCCCGCTGAAGGTGCAGCGGAGAGAGCGTACGGAAGCGCAGCAGCAGGCGCAGGAGCTGCTGGAGCGGGTCGGCCTGGCCGACCGGGCGGGCGATTATCCCCGGCAGCTGTCGGGGGGGCAGAAGCAGCGGATCGCGATTGTGCGGGCGTTGTGCATGAATCCGGATATTATTTTATTCGATGAGGTGACGGCTTCGCTTGATCCCGAGATGGTGCGCGAGGTGCTTGACGTCATCCAGGGCCTGGCTAAGCAGGGTATGACGATGATTATTGTGACGCATGAAATGGGATTCGCCAAATCGGTTGGCGACCGTATCGTCTTTATGGATCAAGGCACCGTATGTGAGGTTGCTCCGCCGGAGCAGTTCTTCACCAGTCCTGCGACAGAACGTGCACAGCACTTTCTTAATATTTTTGAGTACAACAAACTATAGAAACAGGGGATGAGAGAGATGGGTAAAGGCAAAAAGTTAATAACGGGTATTATTGCGGCAAGTATGCTGCTGGTAGGACTGACTGCTTGCGGTAATTCGGATAACAACGCCGGATCAAATTCGTCTTCTTCTAAATTTGATTCGATTGAACAGCTGAAGAAGAACGATAAGATCCGGATCGGGGTATTTGCCGACAAGCCGCCGTTTGGCTATGTGGACTCCGAAGGGAAGAATCAGGGCTTTGACGTCTATATTGCCAAAAGATTTGCCAAGGATCTGCTCGGCGATGAATCGAAGGCTGAATTTATCCTGGTGGATGCGGCCAGCCGTGTAGCCTACCTTGAATCCAATAAAGTGGACATCATTATGGCTAACTTTACGGTTACGGATGAGCGGAAGGAAAAGGTCGATTTTGCCAGCCCGTACATGAAGCTGTCCTTCGGGATTGTCTCCCCGGACAGTGCGCCGGTTACCTCCATCGACCAGCTGAAGGAGAAAGGCCAGAGGCTGATCGTTGCCAAGGGGACTACGGCTGAAACCTACTTCACCAAAGAATATCCGGACATTGAGCTGCTGAAATTCGACCAGTATACCGAGATTTTCTCCGCACTTAAGGACGGCCGCGGTGCCGCGATTGCCAATGACAACACTGAGCTGATCGCCTGGGCCAAGTCCAACCCCGGCTTCACCGTAAGCATCCCGGCCTTCGGCGGCCAGGACACCATTGCCCCGGCAGTAGCCAAAGGCAACACCGAGCTGCTGAACTGGATCAACACCGAGCTGGAGACGCTGGGCAAGGAAAAGTTCATCCATGAGGCTTATAATGCAACCCTGAATGAGGTTTACGGAGAAGGCTATACCGATGAGCTGGTGGTTGAGGGCGGTAAGATCGAGTAGTTATAAGTTGTAAAAGAATACAGGAGCCAAATGAAGCTGCGCCGTGCGGATAATCCGCATGGGGCAGCTTTTTGTAATAGGCGGGGGCGCGGAAATAACGGTAAAAGTCCCGTTGTTGGGCCGGAAAGTAGGCGTGGACGCGGAAATAACGGTAAAAGTCCCGTTGTTGGGCCGGAAAGTAGGCGGGGACGCGAAAATAACGGTAAAAGTCCCGTTATTGGGCCGGAAAGTAGGCGTGGACGCGGAAATAACGGTAAAAGTCCCGTTATTGGGCCGGAAAGTAGGCGTGAACGCGGAAATAACGGTAAAAGTCCCGTTATTGGGCCGGAAAGTAGGCGGGGGCGCGAGAACAGGTCTGAGGGGGCCTGCGTGTTGCCCCCTCAGAGTTAGTTTGTTCTTAAAATCGCCTATGAGCCGGCGCCGGCGATCCCCCGGATATACTCGATAAAATCCCGGATATGCCGCGCATAGATCGGCTCGTCCCGGTAGACGAGGCAAATGTGCCGGCGGTTGACGTAGCCGTCTCCCGGCAGGGGGCGCCGGATCAGCTCGCCGGCTGCAGTTTCCTTAAGGATGCTGCGCAGCGGCAGCACTCCGATACCGGAGTTGAATTTCAGCGTCTCCTTGATCGTCTCGATCGCTCCCAGCTCCATGACGGACTGGAACTGGACGCCTGCATAAGCTGCCCACTCCTCAGCCAGCTGCCGGGAGGTAGAGCCCTGCTCATGGAGCAGAAAGGTCTCGCCCTGCAGCTGCTCCGCAGTTAGCGGCTCAGCTTTACTAAGCAGATGGCCGGGCTTCATTACCAGCTGCAGCTCATCCTCAATAAGCGGCAGAACCTGCAGGCCCTTCAGCGGTTCGTCCGGCAGGGAGATGACCGCTGCATCAATCTCGTGATGCCTTAACAGTGAAAGTACGGTTTCGGCTTTTTTTACCGTCAAGAGCAGGTCTGTATCAGGATGCCGGTGCTTGTAATCCGCTAAGAAAGGAGGCAGATAATAAGTGGCCGGTGTATAGCTCGCACCAAGCTTCAGTCTGCTGTGTGTATGCAGAGCCCTTATCCGCATGCGTTCAGCAGCTTCCTCCATCAGCGAAACAACGCGCCGTGCATACGGCAGCAGTTCCTCCGCCGCCTCCGTGCGGATCAGCTTCCGCGATTGCTTGCGGAACAGCGGGGTGCCGAGGCTCTCCTCCAGCTTACGCAGATGAAAGCTGACGGTCGGCTGGGTCAGCTCCAGCGTCTCTGCTGCCTCCTGCAATGTCTCCCTGCGCATAACCTCTACGAATACTTTTAATTGCTGTACATTCAATGCCTTCACGCTCCCTCTATATTTGAAATATAGACGTTATCTATTAAACATTCAATATACATAGATATATTTAATAAAACTAACATTCAGGCTTAACGTTGCTCTTACACAAGGTTGTTAAAGTTTGAAGTAACGCTAAGGCGAAACAAGTAGCTCAAGGGGGATTAATCAATCGTGAAACGGAATTGGCTCAAAACAGCAGGTATTGCAGCAGGTGCGCTCTCACTACTCGCGGTAACAGCTTGCGGAGGACAAAATCAGGGTAATACAACTGCTGCAGCAGCTGACGGAAATGCGGCGGCTACAGCTGAAGCAGCGGCAACAGCAGCACCTGCCGGTGACCAGACGCTGACAGTTTACCTGAACGATTTTGATGCGGTCATCGGTGAAATGTTTGAAAAAGAGACCGGCATTAAGCTGAACATCGTCTCCGGTAACGGTGCCGAAATTATGTCCCGTATTGAAGCCGAGCAGGGCAATCCGCAGTGGGATGTCGTGTGGATCGACGCAATGCCTTCCATTAACGGGCTGGATGCCAAAGGCCAACTGCTCACCGGCTGGACGCCGGATAATGTGGCCGGACTGAAAGATAACTATGAATCGCTGATTCCCGAAGACGGCTCGTATTATCCGACCGGGGCCCATGCAGCTGGAATCATCGTCTACAATAAAAACAACATCACCGGTGCAGATATTCCTGCCTCCTGGGAAGATTTGAGCCGCGCAGCCTACAAGGGCAGACTGGGTATGGCTGATCCGGCCATTGCGGCACCGGCATATCCGTTTGTCTCCAGCTTTTTCGAGGATAAGGGAATGGACGGGGGGAAGGCCTACTTCAACACACTGATGGAGCAGGGGCTGCGCGTGTATCCGAAGAATCCGCAGGTGGTACAGGCTCTGACCGCCGGGGAGATTGATATTGCTGCGCTGCAGGAATCGAATGCGTATTCCATGGTGGCTGCCGGAGAACCGGTGGAGCTGGTATGGCCTGAAGAGGGAGCACCGGCATCCGTACGTGTGGCTGCAATCCAGAAGGATACGGCAAAAGCTGACGCAGCGAAGCAGTTCGTGAGCTTCCTGCTGAAGCCGGAAGTGCAGCGGGAGCTGGTTGATACCGGGGACGAGGCTTACTTTGAACCGTCGGCAGAGGGCGCAGAACCGAAAGCTGACCGTGCCGCTGATGCCAAGCTGAACTTTACAGAGGCCGCATGGGCGAGCGGGCATGAAGCTGAGATCAAGCAATGGTTTGCCGATCAGGCTGTGCAGTAAGCCGGTAATATGCTAAAAGCGCTTAATGTAAACCGGCTGGGCTGGATCGTCAGCATCCTGCTCGCCATTCTTGTCCTGTTTCCTCTGGCAGCTGTCATCGTTCAGGTGCTGCTGCCGGGTGTTTTTTTCGGAGAGCTGAATTTTGGTGATCTGTCGCTCCTGCTTGATGTATTCAACCGCCCGCTCTGGAGAAAATCGCTCGAAAACTCGCTGCTGCTGGGCATCGGCACTACGCTGTTTGGAACCATTCTGGGGACGGTGCTGGCTATGGCCCGTTCCCGCTGGTCTTTCCGGGGGGCTGCGCTGCTGGATGCTGCCGCCTGGATCCTGTTCATCATGCCTTCCTTTATCCTGGCCCAGGGCTGGATTATGTTCTCTGCCGGCAACGGGCTGGCAGCGTCCCTGTTCGGCTGGAAATGGGTAAGCTCTGCTGTATTCTCACCGGCCGGTCTGGTTGCAGTGATGACCTTTAGTAAGTTCCCGCTGGCATATCTGACCGTACGTGCGGCCATGGAGTGGAAAATGGATATGCTGTCACAGGCTGCACGGCTGTGCGGCGCCAGCTCATGGCGTGTATGGCGGACGGTAGAGGTTCCGCTGCTGCTGCCGTCTATTTTTTCAGGGGCATTGCTGGTCTTTATGGATACAATCGGAGACTTTGGTCTTCCTTCGGCAATAGCGGTAGTCTACCGCTTCCCGACACTGCCATATTCTATCTACTCGGCAATTTACACCTCGCCGATCCGCTTCGACATGGCTGGTGTGCTGTCCCTGTATCTGGTGCTGCTGATCGCGATGGCAATTGCCGTCCAGTTCTATGTGCTGCGCAGAGCCAGGTATGACATTCTGTCAGGGAGAGCGGTCCGCTCGGCCCCCGGCTCTGCCGGCAAATACAGCTGGCTGATCAGCTGCGCGGTGGGTCTGCTGCTCATCATTGTCATCGGCATCCCGATCGGCTCCAGCCTGGTCATGTCCATTCTACAGGTACAGTCAGGAGGACTGGTGAGAGGCAATCTGACGCTTGAGCATTACAGCGAGCTGTTCCGTCACGGGGCGGATCTATTCCCCGGCATCGGCAGATCACTGGCGATTGCGGCCGCAGCCTCTGTATTCGGGCTGATCATCGGCCTTGGAGCGGCGTTTGTGCTGTCATATTCCCGGTTCAAATTTAAAAAGCTCATTGAGACCGCTACGCTGATCTCCTTCGCAGTTCCGGGCGTTGTGCTCGGCATCGGGTATATTTTTGTCTGGAACCAGAAATGGCTTGAGCCGCTTGGGCTTAGATTGTACAGCAAGCCGCCGATTCTGGTGCTTGCTGCCATCGCCGGAGCCATCCCGGTCATTACCCGGGTGATTACCGGCTCGATGGCCAAGGTTCCGGGGCATCTGCTGGATGCCGCTCAGATTCAGGGGGCTTCTCTGGTTACCCGGGTACGTACGATCCTGATCCCGCTGATCCGCGGCGCACTGGTTTCGGGTGCACTTGCGGCCTTTGGATCCTGTATCTTTGATCTGGCGGTCAATTCCATTCTGTTCCCGCCGAATTTTGTAACCCTGCCGATTGTCATTGATGATGCCTTTGAAGATATGCGGTTCGGCTACGCTTCAGCGGCCACGGTGACCGGAGGCGGCATTATCGTATTAATCCTGATTGTAATTGAAACTATCTTTAAGAAGAGAGGGGCTAGAGCATGAGCCAACCACAGACCGTACACGCTCCGGGTGTCCCGCTGCTTGAAATCAGAAATCTGCAGAAAAGCTACGGCGGTTTCCAGGCGCTGGGCGGTATCAACCTGGAGCTGCAGGAGGGTGAAATTATCAGTGTGCTGGGTCCCTCGGGCTGCGGTAAGTCGACGCTGCTCCAGCTTGTTGCCGGATTAAGCCAGCCGGACGGGGGAGAAATCTTGCTGCACGGCAAGGCGATTGCCACTGCTTCCCGGATGACACCGCCCGAAAAACGCGGCATCAATATGGTGTTTCAAGACTATGCGCTGTGGCCCCACATGAATGTGTATGACAATGTCGCTTACGGGCTCAGACAAAAGCGCCTGTCCGCGCAAGCCATTAAACAAAAGGTGGAGGAGGCTCTGACCCTGCTCCAGCTCGAAGGCTTCGAGCGGCGGCTGCCGCCGCAGCTGTCGGGCGGCCAGCAGCAGCGGGTGGCGATTGCCCGCGCCCTGGTGACAGAGCCGCGGCTGATGCTGCTGGATGAGCCGCTCTCCAATCTGGACATGCGGCTGCGCGTGGAGATGCGGACCGAAATGTCTGTCTTATTCCGCAGGCTGAAAATGAGCGTGTTCCATGTGACCCACGATCCGGAGGAAGCCTTCGCGATGGCCGACAAGCTGCTGCTGATGCGCAGCGGGGCTATTGACCAGCTCGACACGCCGATGGCCTGCTACAATAAGCCTGCCAGCAGGCAGGCAGCCTCGCTGCTGGGGGCAATCAATGTGCTGAGCGGCACCTTTGCCGGCACGCCGGGAGATGCTGCCCTGCAAGGTTCGGCAGGCCTGCTGTGCGGGATCGTCTGCGGGCCGGACGGAAGCCTGCGGGCGGAAGGCCGTGCGGAGCTGCGTTTCCGGCCGGAAGCAGTCAAGGTACTGCCCGCCGGAGCAGAAGCTTCTAATGAAAGTGGAGACTTTAACCGGATTGAAGCGACCGTCATTCACTCGACCTTTGAAGGGACCAAGTGGCGGACGATGGCAGAGTCGGCAGCAGGAGAACGCTTATACCTGTTCAGCGAAGAACAGCGGGATGGCGGGAGTATTATCCATGCCGAGCTTCCCCGCGAATCCGCCTATATTTATGCAACCTGAGAGCAAGAGAAGAACCTAAAGATCACTTTGGAAAGGCCGCTGATATTGTGCTGCACACATCACTGAATACAGGCAGACTGCTGGCGGTTTCAGACATCCACGGACATGCCGGAGGGCTGCTGCAGCTGCTTGATACCGCTGAATATAATCCTGCTTCAGACCGCCTGATTCTGGTGGGGGATTACATAGACGAAGATCCGCCAAGCTGGGAGACGCTGCATCTGATCCGGAGGCTGACAGAGGAAGGTGCGCTGGCTGTTCCGGGAAATATGGAACTGCGGCTGCCGGGGCAACTTGCAGACATTGCTTCCGGAGCTTCCGGCGGCACATCCCTCCGCGAATGGCTGCGGGGACTGCCCCCGTACATCGAAGCGGACGGTTACCTGTTCGTCCACGCCGGCTTCCGTCCGGGTGTGACGCTTGTAGAGCAGACGCTGCAGGACATGACGGAAATCCGTGAGGAATTCTGGAGAGTGCAGCCGCCGTCGTACGCCGGTAAAGGTATCATTTTCGGACATACGCCAACCTTCAAAATGGGAGCCAAGGCAGGTGAGGTCTGGAGAAAGCCCGGGTTAACCGGCATAGATACAGGAGCGAAGCACAACTGCCGGCTGACGCTGCTGGATGTTCACAACGCTCTTGCCTATTCCTGCTCAACCGAGGCCACCAGACAGCATTATAAGGACTTTAAAATGGAGGTACTGGAGGACAGGTGATGCTTATCACCGAAGGCTCCGCTACTGTTTGCTATTACCGCCTGCCGCAGCGGCAGTCCCGGTTCCTTTCTTCAAGGTTCCTATTACTAACAGCAGTAAAGGCAGCCCCAGCATATTCACCGGCAGAGCGAAGGGCACCCAGTAGCGCTGCAGATAATTGGTTGTAGCTTCAATCACATTTTGCGGAATCAGGGCAAAGACAAACATAACCGGTGCATTGACCCAGATCAACATTCTCCAGCGTTTAATCTTCAGAAATTGTGCAGTTCCATAGCTGATTAAGAAGAAATAAACGGCGAGCTTAACGAATACACTGGAAATCCAGATCACAACCGGAACGGCATCGAAGTTATCGATGAAGCCAAACAGTGATATTTTTTGAGTCATTTCAAAAAACGGATACCACATATTCGGGCTGAGATTGACTCCAAGTACAGCGATGGTCATGATGATCGTCAGCAGAACGAGCAGGTTCGCAGCCAAAACCGCCCGGATTGCAGACGTTCCTCCCTTGCGTGACTGGGATATAAATGAAGCAAACATCAGGTACTCAACAGAATGCCCAAGATAGGAAGCAGGAGCCAGTGAGCCGCGGAGAATATCCTTTACACCGGTATCCACATAAATCGGGAATATATGCTTCAAGTTAATGTTGTTGATGTTGGCAAGCAGGACAAGCAGAACCATGACCATAATAATGGGGCCTAGAAGCTCGCTGCAGCGGCCAATGCCTTCGATGCCTCCGGCATAGGCAGCATAGGCTATCAACAAGACCATCAGCAGAATAATGGATTCCTTGGGCGTCTCCGGAAGCAGCATAACATTAACAAGGTCGGAAAATTGGCGCAGTACGATCGGAAGGATGGTGTACCATTGAACAAGATAGATGACAATTACCAGCTTGCCTGGCCACTGTCCAAGAACGACTGGAGCATATTGGATTAGACTCTGGCCGGGAAATTGCTTGGCGGCTTGCGTTACCAGTAAGGCAACGAGCAGTGCTATGCAGCCTGCAGCAATAATCGAAATCCACGCATCCTGCTTAGCAGCCTGCAGGCTTGGGGTAAGTGTCATGACCAGTGTCATGCCAAGATTCATGCTGAAGATGAGCCAGAATACCTGCTTGCCCGAGAGTTTCAGATTCATTGTGAGCTTCCTCTTCATTTTTTGGGATTGCTATTGTTTCAGATACGTACGGCCTTGTGTTTTTCCTAATTGTTCGATTTGGAAATCGACTTTTATATTTACTGTCATTTCAGGGAAATTTTCGCTCCATGAGTTCTTTGTTCTTTTCCAAAAAGCAGGATGTTCGATATGGATTTCTTCTCCAAGGCCAAAGATGTCCGACTTCATTTCTTTCTGAACAAGTTTCAACAGGCCCTCGATCCGTAGCTTCAATTTATTGGAGAATTGTTGCTCGACGGTTTTTCTGATTTTGTCATCGATTAAATTCAGCCTTGTGTTGTTAGAGACCACTTTAACCACTGCATGGAATGTGACTTCAGCCTCGGGCTGGTCATCTATTATCTTCGTACGAACATGTACACTGCTCTCTGAAGACTTTACGCTGATGGTTCCTTTGTATTCTTTGTCTTCAGGCTCCGCTTGAATAGTGAATCCCAGTCGGTAGGGGTCACCGATCCACCAGCGCAGCAGTTCGAGCTCTTCGGGCGGAATAAACCCGCTCAAATGATTGTCGAGGTAGACTGCCGCCCTGTCGATAGCAACCGATTCTCTATCTGTGCCTTTATGGATAATCCGTATTGCTGCTGTTACCGGAGATGTTCCAGGCGAGGAGAAGGCCTCCAGAAATTTATCGAACTTTACGGAGAAGCTCTGTCTGCTGCTTTGAATTTTGCTAATGGCGAGCGCCGGAATAAGCTCCATTGGATAGGAGGCGCTGAGAATTTCTTTGGCTGTTGTCCCATAGGCTGTTAATACGAAACTGTTGTAACGGGTCTCGGGAAAACGTGTAAATAGGTCTTGAAGCTGATTGAGTCCTTGGCGTGCATAATTTTCACCAATCAGGAATACTTCCCTGTGCCCAAAATAAATAGACCTCGACATTTGCTGCTGTACCCGCCCCAGCGCTTCTTGTATATCGTTTCCTTTAGCTGAGATGATGACTACTTGCTTCTTGCCTCCACCTGATGACACCGCACTGGGTATCCCTGTAGGCAGCGCAATTTGATAAGACACCTCAACCAGTCCAGTATCCGTAAGATCGATCCCGCTGCCCATGATTAAGGCGAGATCATCCATTTCCCTGCGATCCCAGCAGCTGGTCGTCATACAGAGGATGATCAGGAGAAGCAAATATCTGCATGCCATTACCATTCGGTTCATATTCAATCCCACTCCAATTAATGCCTCGTATGTTTATGGCGTTTCTTCAAGGTTTGCCACGGGGCCCTCAATAATGTGTCAGCCAGTCCGGTGAAGGATATAGGTGCAAGCGGAGACATATAAGCTACACCGAAGGAATTTAAATTTACCAGATGCACCAGTATAACGAGTAAACCGATACCAAGCCCGTATAGGCCGAATGTTGCCGCAAGCAGCATGAGCGGAAAACGGATAATGCTGATCGCCTGGCTCATCCCCGGATTCGGAATCAGAAAGGAAGAAATTCCGGTTATGGATACAACAATGATGATCGTAGCCGAAATAATGCCGGCTTGAACGGCTGCTTGTCCTATTACAAGAGCACCTACTATGCTGATCGTCTGGCCAACGGGACGGGGAAGGCGGACTCCTGCCTCGCGCAGGGCTTCAAAAGTAATTTCCATGATCAGCGCCTCCACAATGGCCGGGAAGGGTACAACCTCACGGGCGGCCGCAAGACTTAGCGTTAAGCTCGTCGGGATCATTTCCTGATGAAATGTTGTAATGGCAATAAAGATCGAAGGCAGCGCCATAGCAAGGAAGGCAAACAGATACCTCAGCCAGCGCAGCATGGTAGCAAACATGAATTTCATATAATAGTCCTCTGCCGATTGAAAGCCGAACCAGAAGGTAACCGGTAAGATGAGCACCATTGGTGATCCGTCAGTGATAACGGCTACCTTCCCTTCAATTAATGATCCAGTAGTCATATCCGGACGCTGGGTTGCCTGAATAACGGGGAAGGGGGAATAGGGATGATCGCAGATCAGCTCTTCAATATAACCGGATTCGAGGATGCTATCCATGTCGATGCCTGATATACGTCTTTTAACTTCCTCAACCACACTTTTCTCGGCAATACCCTCAATGTAGACAATCGTAATGTCAGTACGGGAGAGGCTGCCGGCACTGAGTTTTTCGGTTTTGAGCCGGGGGGTACGAAGCCGGTGCCGGATAAGAGCAAGATTAATGTCCATTTTCTCAATAAATCCATAGCGCGGTCCACGGATAACGGCTTCTGTTGAAGGCTCATCCAGCGCACGGTGCAGCTTATCTTTGAGTGAGAAGGCAAAGGCTTGAGCAGAGCCTTCAATAAATAAAATAGTGTCCCCGGTAACAATACATTTAGCGATTTCTGTCATGGTTAAGATGACTGCAGGCTGCACAATGGAAGAGAATCCAAATCTAAGCTGCTCATGGAGCTGGGGAATACTGGTGATCGGGGTGGCTGCCTCCTGCATTAAAGGCTCCAGAAAGCCATCATCCCATGTCTGCTTGTCGGTCAGAACATCCAGATAAACCAGCAAGGCTGGCATAGAGCCGAAGATCAGCACCTTCCGCACGATCAGATCAGAGCAATTTGCAAATACCTGATTCATACACTCTTTGTTATCATCCAGTTTTTCAGAAATAGGTATATCAATTTCAGCATCAAGCGCCTTTATTTTTGTTGCAAAAGGATCGGTTGCCCGTTTGTTTACTCTCATCAGCCTGCCACCTCCAGAGCCTTTAATATTCACCATCAATTACCTCGTTATCCATTAAAATTGGAAAAAAGCCATTCGCAGAGCTGTATCAGCCTCCAGGAATAGCCTTGTGTATACGGGTATATTTTCTCCGCTGCTGCAGATACTTCCTCCGTGGTACACAAATGCTGGAAGAAAGGATGTGAAGGGCGGTGAAGCTTCTTGGGAAGGTTATAGCTTACCTTATTATTATTGCCATATCAGGAGCATTGCTGTATTATTCCACCGTGCTGGGGAGTTAACTGAAGTACTTGGTTACTATCTTTTCAGCAGTCCGTGTAGCCAGCGCCTGAGTCGTAAGTGTGGGGTTGGGACCGCCTATTCCGTTGAAGTGCACACTGTTATCAGCAATGAACAAGCGTTTCACTTGAAAGGCTTCACAGTTGGTATCGGTTACATAGCCCATCCGCATCGTGCTCTCCAGATGAAGCATGAAGCCAAAAGGGGTATCCGAGCGGATAATCTGCCTGGCCCCGGCCTGCCGCAAGGTTTCAGACGCATATCTTGCCAGCTGATCACGCCGTTTGAGTGTTTTGGGGCTGGGGGTGTAATACACGATTGGAATCGGGCCGTGCTCGTCTTTGAGAAGGGGGTCAACCTCAACCCGGTTCCGGTAAAGCGTTTCATCATCCGTCAGGAGCAGCATGGTCATTGTCCGGCTGTAATTCCTCATTAATTCCTTCAGCTGCGGACCGGCGACCCTGCCGCGGATATTCCATGGCTCTCCGGGCTCCGGCGGGTTCAGGGCATTATAGCCTGCTTCACTGAAGCCATAAGTCAGAAAAGACATTAATCCCGGACTCAGGCAGGAGACCTGAAAGATGCCTGTTCCCGGAATATCGACCCTTGCTCCTGAAGTATGGCCCACATAAGGATAGACCTCGGGCAGGCCCATAATCCGCATAAGCTCCTTCTCCTCGAACACGCCGCCTACCCAATCAAAGCAATGATTGGTTAACCCTCTGCCGACCCATTCATTAAAAGGAAGGCTGGAATTCAGCCACAGCCGCGGTGTTTCGATGCAGCCGGCTGCCATAATAACCGTTCTGGCCGTCAGCTCCCCGATTTCCCCGGTCCACGTATCCCTGAACTGGACGCCGGTGGCACGGAGGCCCTCCTTGGGGTCCTGCGATGTGAGGACTTTGATAACGAAGGAGTTGGGCCGGATCGCAACATTGCCGGTTTTCAGGGCGAGCGGTACATAGCTGACAAGTGTGCTGCGTTTGGCAATCCTGTCTACCGAAGGACCAGATGCACATCCGTTGACACAATTCCCCCTAAGCGTACATCCTTCCATATCCGACAGCTCTTCAAGTGAACAGCCGGGATCCATCAGACGGTCGTTGGGAGGCAGAATGGCGTTCGGATTGGGGCGGTAGCCCGGAGTGGTTACGTTCAGTGTTGGATTCAGCTGCCAGCCGGCTTTTTTGGCACCATAATAAAAAAGCTCTTCCTTGGGGGTTGTGGGTGAGAATTGGACAGGCAAGGTAGCTTCGGCCTTCTCATAGTAAGGAATCAGCTCCCGGTAGCTGAGCGGCCATACCTGATCAATGGCCTGGGGAAAAGCCCGTGGAGACTGTGACCAGTAATGCTGAGTCGTGCCGCCGACACCGGAGGCCTGCCAGATGTCCCCCTTCTGCCGCATAATCCGGTGCCAGGGTGTGCGGCGCCGGTCAGCAGGTCCAAAGCGGAATACTCCGGATACGACATCGTTCATATTGTTCTCATACGAGTTGAAGACCTTTTTATAAATCCCGATATCCAGATCCTTATAATCAGAGCTCCAATCCCCGCCGTGCTCACTGTTCGGATTCGCCCAGTGCTTGTTGCCGTACCAGGCACCGGCTTCCAGTACCAGAACCTTCAAGCCGGCTTCTCCCAGCTCCTTGGCGGCAACAGCACCGCCGCCGCCTGAACCGATAACGATGACATCAGCATCGAACATAGACTCAGCTGCACACAATAGATGACCCTCCTCCTTGCCGCTCAATGGTCAATACATTGCCCATAAAGGCCCGGTAGCCGGGGACAACGCCCGGATAGTGCACCTGGCTCCAGCCCGGCGGGAAACCCTCCAGCCTCCGTTCTGTCGGGGCTCTCAGCCGGGTACTTCCGTATGCCGGCCATTCTGAATAGTTGCCGAACAGGGTCTGCCTGTTGATAAAATCTATCATGTACCGGACAATCCCCAGGTCATTCCGGTAGGGAGGCGGCAACGGGGCCAAATCAAGCTGATCCGACTGCTCCAGCATGGACAGCACCCGAATCCGGTCTGCAGGGTGGAGATCGGCAAACGGACACCCGGTCCGGCCGGCGCAGCAGGGAGGGGCCTGATTGTACCCTAATGCGGTAAATTGGACTGCCCCATAATTGAGCAGCTCTGCTGTAGGAGCGGATAACGGTACTGCTGTCAGATAAAAGCCCTGCCAAAGAGACAGATTGTGGTCCAGTTCCCAGATTAAATACTCGTGGATACCGAATTGAACAGCTCCGGCAGATTGAACGTCCCCAGGCGCAGAACAGGCTGCTGTATAAGGAATTATGGCTTCGACTAGAGCAAGAAAGGTGATATAGGTATGGGGAGGGACTGCTGCGGCATAGGCTGCGGCCTGATGCATAATAAATCCCCCTTTAGATGGATCCCCTGATATAGATACCTATTCTCCAGGCTGCGGTTTCAGACGCTGTTCAGGCCGCGGAGAAGGAAAATTCGTAACAGGCTTATTTATGAGCGGCTGTTCTCTTTGGTATCCCGTACAGCCTGTGCACCGACCTCGCCCTGCTGCATATACTCCCGCGGGGACATGCCGGTAACCTTCTTGAACACCTTGCTGAAATAGAAGGCGCTCTCATAGCCGAGCTTCTGCGAGATTTCATAGATCCGGCCTTCGCCGCGCAGCATCATCTCTTTGGCGGCCGTCATTTTGGTCTCTGTAATGTACTCGACATAGTTGACCTTGGCCGTTTTGGAGAACAGGTGGCTCAGGTAGTTGGGACTGAAGTTGAAGACATCGGCTACCTGGTTGAGCGAAAGCTTGGAGCCGAGGTTGCGTTTGATATATTCCTGGACATTCTTGACGATCTGCTCCTTGTAGCTCTGTCTCCGGGTGGACAGCATTTCCGAGACGCCGTCGCGGAAGCAGACCAGCCAGCCGGCTATCTCTTCAATAGAATGCATCTGGTAGATTGCCCGGTAGCCCTCCGGCTCATGCCCGAAGATGTGCTCCACGATTTCTTCACCATCTGCCAGCAGGGAGGTAGCCATGTAGAGAATATTACAGGCCGCATCGGTGGCGGGAACGAGCAGGTCGGACCGCCCGTCGAAGATCTCAATCATTCTGGAGATAATGGCATAGAGCGCCTGGGTATCCATCTCCTCAAAGGCCCGGCGGATCTCGGAGCGCGACTCCGAGAAATCAAACAGCGGAAAGTCCTGCTCCGGCGGCTTTCCCTCGGAGAAAAAGACGAAGGACTGGGCATTGACCGCAGCCGGCAGCGCTTTGCGGGCGGCGAGATAGCTCTCCCGCAGCAGATAAGGGTCCTCTACAGCAAAGCCGATTGCCCCGATAATCGTCACATTGAAATAGTTATGGAGCACGGAGGCCATATCGGCCAGCAGCTTGCGGGTATCCGGCATCCACAGCTGCGGATCGGTTCCGCAGACAGGCAGGGTTACGGCAAAGTTGCGCAGGTCGAGGCTGGTTACATGGCAGGGCCTGATGGATGTAAGTGTATCCTTAGCCATCTGCACCGTGCTTGAGCAGAGGGCGACCAGCTTATCCCCGCGCGGGGGAACCGTGTCCGGCCCGAGAATCCGGCAGGTGCAGACCACATAGGCGGAGCCGCTGAGGTCGAGATCGAGATCCTCTTGTTGCAGCAGGTACTGGTTCTTGTTCTCGAACAGATTGTTGAACAGCCGCACAAAAAATTTATCGCGCTCGGCCTGCAGGTTGCCGCGGTGCACCAGCTTGGGATAGCTCTCGATCGTCTGATATTCCCCGAGCAGGGTAATCGCCCGCTGGATGGAGGCAGCCAGCGTCTCCGGCGTCAGCTCCAGCTTCACCAGATAATCGGCAGCCTGCACTTCAATGGCGCTGCGCGCATATTCGAACTCCTCGTAGCTGGTCAGGATGATGAACAGGGGGACACGCCCGTATTTTTTACGGACGGAATCAGCGACCTGCAGACCGGTTTTAATCGGCATTTTGATATCGCTAATCACAATGTCGGGGCGCAGGCTGTCGATCATTTCCTCCTCCTGGGCCCCATTATGGGCTACACCGACAATCTCTATGTTATACTGCTCCCATTTCAGCATGGATTGCAGGCCGATGCAGACTAGCGCCTCATCATCGGCAATCAGCAGCTTGATCAAGGGTATCACTTCCTTGCTTGTAGTAGTGCAGACTATTCCTTCAGCTGGAACGGGATCATAATTTTCATCTGCGTATATTGTCCCGGCTTGCTCTCAATCGACAGCCCGTAAGGCTCCCCGAACGCCAGCTGCAGCCGCTCATTCACGCTGCGCAGTCCGATGTTCTCGAACAGCCCCTTTGCCCCTTCCTCCTGCTTGGACAGGATATGCGAAATCTGCTCCTCCGGCATGCCGACCCCGTTATCCTCGACTGTAATCAGAATGTCGGCGAAGCCGCTTTTGGCCACGGTAATCTGGATGTCGCCTCTGCCCTTGGGCTCAATGCCGTGAAAAATCGCGTTCTCCACCAGTGGTTGCAGGGTAAAGCGCGGAATCAGGCCGGATAGCAGCTCCTCGTCCGCAATACTCTGCACCATCGTTACAGTGCTGCCGTAACGGTATTTCTGGATCAGGAAATAATCCTCCAGCAGGTTCAGCTCATCACGCAGCGGCAGCAGGCGGCGGTTGTCTTTGGCAATGCTGCGCAGCAGCCTCGACAGGGAGGTGGTCATTTCCGCGATACCTGTAGCATTCTGGATGGTAGCCATCCATTTGATCGAATTCAGCGTGTTATAGAGAAAATGGGGGTTGATCTGGTTCTGCAGCATCCGGTACTCCAGCTCCTGCTTCTGCTTCTCATCGGCCAGCCTGCTGTCCATCAGGGCAATGATATCCTGGGATAGGCGGTTGATACCCCGGCCTACATCCCCAAGCTCGCTGTTCCACTCAATGTTGCGGTCGAGCAGGAAGTTGCCCTGGGCGATTTTGTCGATCCGTTTCTTGAGCTTCTCCACCGGCAGGCTGATCGTCCGGGTCAGATACAGGGTAATGATGCCGCTGAGCACAAGCACTAACAGGCAGACGCCGAACATAATCGGTATCCATATATTTGCTTTTGGCGCGAACTGGTTGCCGGCAATCGTCTGGGTCAGCTCAACTCCGCTTCTGACCACGTAGGAGACGGCCAGCGTCCGCTCCTCATCCTCCAGACTGATCTCAGACAGCTTGGTCATCGGGCCGACAGGCTCATCCTCGGTGTAAGCGACGGGTTCGTAGGGGGTTGTAATCTGCTGTATTTTATCACCAATAATCTCATAATGATTGTTGCCGAGCGTCAGCAGCAGACGCGAATCCTCCGGCAGGGTGTAGCCCTTCAGCTTGTCGGTAATCACCGAGGTGTTGACCAGCAGGTAGACGGTCCCGATCCGGGAGGCATGGTCCCCGTAAATCGGCAGAATAAACGGAATGCCATAGGCGGTGGAGAGCGGGTCCTTGATCACCTGGTCATATTCCTCTGTAGCCTCGTTGTTCAGTCCGGTAATCTGGCCGATATTGTGGATCGTGAGCGGAGTGGACACACTGACCGAATTATCGAGCTGCAGGAATTTTCCGTTATTATCCGTTACGATCAGCCGGCGGACATAATTGTAGGAGCGGTTAATCTGAAAATCCTCCTGCATCGAGCTGAATACATTCAGCGCATCCCTGGCCTTGGCATCGGGTGATTCGAAATAATCCGCCAGCAGCGTATTAGTAGTAGAATTAGTACTGCTGGTCATTGCCAGCACGGACAGGTTGAGCAGGTCTTGTTCTATAATATGGGAGACAAGCTGCAGGTTGAACTCGGTTGCCTGGATTGTCGTTTTGCGCTGATAATAGGAAATAAGCTCGTAGCTGAAAAAAGACAGCAGGGTGGCGATCAGCATCGCAAAAACGATCATGATCAGGATGATGCGGCTTTTAATGGTAGATCTTCTATTCGTGATGATTCTCTCCTTTATCAATAAAAAAATGGATTGAAGCGTTTACAATAATGCCGGTTAACGGTAGAGGAAGCATTATAACCACCATAGCATATTCCTGTATTTCAAAATAGAGGGGGAGGCAGGAACCGGGAATTTTACAGGTTTTGAATAGAAAATTACAGGTTCAGGACAATGAAAGCGCAAACAGAACATAAAAGTGAATGATCTGAGCAGGAAAATACATCCCATCCCGGGCTGTAACCCGGTAGAATGTGAAATAGCTTCAGAAGATGATGACTGGTCAACAATACAAGAAGAAAAGGGGATAAATCAATGAATTACAAAAGATTGTATGGCATGACCTTTACTGCAGTGCTCTCCGTGGGCCTGCTGGCGGGCTGCTCCGGCAACAACAATAATGCACAGAATAATGCCGCTGCTACAACTGCTCCTGCCGGAACCAATGCAAGCGCTTCCTCCGAACCGAGCCAGGAGCCTGTTACCCTGAAATGGGCGCTGTGGGACTGGGAAGCAACCGCTTACTATAAACCGCTGATCGAGGCTTACCAGAAAGAGCATCCGAACGTGACAATCGAGTACGTTGACCTTGGCTCCACCGACTATATGACGATGCTGAGCACGCAGCTGTCCGGCGGTGCCGATCTCGATATCCTGACCATCAAGGACATTCCGGGCTACTCCAACCTGGTGAAGCAGAACCATCTTGAGCCGTTAAAAGGCTTCATGGGCACAAACAGCATTGATCCGGCGCTGTATGGCGGTACTGTAGAGCAGATTGAAGTGAACGATGAGGTTTATGCGCTTCCTTTCCGCAGCGACTTCTGGATCGTGTACTACAACAAAGACCTGTTCGACAAGGCAGGGGTTGAATATCCGAGCAACGACATGACCTTTGACCAATACGATGAGCTGGCCAGAAAGATGACCTCCGGCAGCGGCGCGGAAAAGGTATACGGTGCACATTATCACACATGGCGCAGTGCGGTTCAGCTGTTCGGTATCCTGGACGGCAAGAACACTGTAGTGGACGGAAGCTACGACTTCCTGAAGCCTACCTATGAGCGCATCCTGAAAGAGCAGGAAGACGGTATCGTAATGGATTATGCAACACTGAAGACCTCCAGCACGCACTATTCCGGCGTATTCTACAACAACTCCGTTGCCATGATGAACATGGGCAGCTGGTTCATCGCCACCCAGATTGAAAAGGTGAAAAGCGGCGAGTCCCAGGCAACCAACTGGGGTATCGTGAAATATCCGCATCCGGACGGCGTTGAAGCGGGAACCACACTGGGAACAATTACTTCCCTGGCGGTTAACCAGAAGTCCGAGCACAAGGAAGCTGCCCTTGATTTCATGAAGTTCGTAACTGGTGAAAACGGTGCTTCTGTCATTGCTTCCACAGGTACGATTCCGGCGATCAAAAATGATGAGGTTATCAGCTCGATCACTTCCATCGACGGTTTCCCTGCAGACGACAACAGCAAGGCTGCCCTGACTACTGTGCAGACTTACCTGGAAATGCCTATGCATGAGAAGAGCGCGGATATCGAAGTCATTCTGAACGAAGCGCATGACAACATCATGACCAAGAATGCGACGATTGACGAAGGCCTGAAGGACATGAACACCCGTGTGCAGTCGCTTTTGAACAACTAAGGCAGGATATAGCGGTAATTCTCAGGGGGCGGGCCATGCCCGCCCTTTGCATAGAAGGTTTGGAGGAGAAGGAATGCAAAATGAAACCGTACTTAGACCAAAAAAAGCCCCCAAAAGCATACTGTCCAAGGGCGTCCGGGATCATCTCGTAGCATACAGCTTTATTGCGCCGAACTTTATCGGCTTTGCCATCTTTACGCTTGTCCCTATGTTTTTTGCTTTTGTCCTGGCGTTTGTCAAATGGGACGGAGCCAATCCGATGGAATTCGTCGGCTTTGATAACTTTGCCCGGCTGATCAAGGATACCACCTTCCATAAAGCGCTGTGGAACACGATTGTCTATACAATCGGCGTTGTACCGTTCACGATGGCTGTTGCCCTTGCGCTGGCTATTCTGCTGAACCAGAAGATTATTGCCCGTAACTTTATGCGTACTGTTTTCTTCTTCCCTTATGTTGCTTCGCTTGTAGCGGTGGCGGCAGTGTGGAACTTTATTTTCAGCCCGACTATGGGTCCTGTGAATAATATCCTGCATCTGATCTCAGGCGTACCGATTGAGGATCTTCCCCGCTGGGCGGCGGATAAGCAATGGGCGATGTTCACAGTCATCCTGTTTACTGTCTGGAAAAACATGGGTTACTACATGGTCATCTACCTTGCAGGCCTCCAGGGGATCAACCCGGAATTATATGAGGCTGCTGAGCTCGACGGCGCAGGCGCCTGGAGACGGTTCCGCAATGTGACCGTTCCGCAGCTGGCACCTACGACGTTCTTTGTCCTGATGATCCTGGTCATTAATTCGTTCAAGGTCTACGATATCTTCATCAACCTGTTTGCCGGTGCCGACAATCAGCTGAACGACTCAACAAGAGTAATGGTCTATCAAATCTACAACACGGCGTTCCGTTCGCTTGATTACGGATATGCCAGCGCCATGGCTATTGTGCTGTTCCTGCTGGTGCTTGGTATTACCATTGTCCAGTTCCGCGGCGAGAAGAAGTACGGATAATAGGGGGATATGAATGATATGGTAGGTTCAAATAAAATCTTCAGAGTCAGCGTAAAAGTATTAATATACGCTTTGCTCGCTGTAGCAGTCTTCTGTATGCTGATTCCTTATGTATGGATGCTGTCCTCATCACTTAAGATGAACAAGGATGTCTTTTCCTTCCCGATGCAGTGGATTCCGGATGTGCCGCGCTGGCAAAATTTTGTGGACATCTGGACCCGGATTCCGCTCGGCCGCTTCATCTATAATACGGCCAAGCTGTCCGTAGTTGTTACGATTCTGCAGCTGCTGACCTCAAGCTTCGCGGCTTATGCATTCTCCAAGCTGCAGTTCAAAGGGAAGAATATCCTGTTCCTCGGCTATATCGCTACCATCGCGATTCCTTGGCAGGCATATATGGTACCGCAGTTCATCATGATGCGTTCGCTCGGGCTGAATAACACGCACTTGTCCATTATTCTGCTGCAGGCCTTCTCGGCATTCGGGGTGTTCCTGATGCGCCAGTTCTACCAGGGTGTGCCGGATGAATTATGTGAAGCGGCGCGGATTGACGGTCTCAGCGAATACGGAATCTGGGCCAGAATCATGCTCCCGCTGTCCAAGCCGGCCCTGTCAACGCTGACCATCTTCACCTTTGTCAACACCTGGAACGACTTCCTCGGACCGATGATCTATCTGACCAAAACCGAGCTGAAGACGATTCAAATCGGACTCCGCATGTTCATATCCCAGTATTCCGCTGAGTACGGGCTGATTATGGCGGCTAGTGTTGTATCTATTATTCCGGTAGTGATCGTGTTCCTGGCGCTGCAGAAGTATTTCGTGCAGGGTGTTGCAGCTTCAGGGGTTAAAGGCTAGAGAGAATTACAGTTATCTGCAAGCCTGGCAGTTGCCTTATCCGCAAGCTGCCAGGTTTGTTTGTCTATGCCTTGTCTGTCTGTCCCAAGCTTTCTGAGATCGCATAACTTGTCCGGAAGCTGTCCAAGGCATATTTTTTTAGATCAATATGTATACGCTTTCTTTTGGTTTTGGTTTGCCCACTTTAACTATTGAAGGAGGACAAGTGAATGAACAGAAAGCCAGTATCCGGCAAAAAGCTATTTTCCATCCTGATGACGGCCATGCTCGTGCTCGGAATGTTTCCGGGACCCGGCCAGCCGGCAGCATCTGCTGCAACTGCAGATAACGTCTACGCAGCCGCTTATATGGGGGCAAAGAATGCGGCGGGCACCAATCTGCCGGAGAGCGTTAATATCGGAGGAAGCAGTACGGCTGTCAGCTGGAAGATCGGGGAAGACACGTTCGCAGTACCTTACGAAACGGTAACCGTGAGCGGAACAACGGCCAGCGGCCCGGTTACCGCCAGCGCTCTGGTCATTCCGCCCGCGGATTATCCGCTTGCTTATTTTGTGGACAGCGGCCGGGGCGGAGACTCGGTAGGGAACGGGCCAACGGCCTCCCCGCTGTATGAAGCGGTCAAAGCTCTCAGCGGCGGGAGCCTGATCAACCAGGCACCGGACCAGCGCTATGTCAGCGGCACTACTGCCTGGGGCTTCGATGATTCCGTGCAGAAGATCAAAAATTCCAAGGACGGCGGACATACTGATCCTGCTACAGATCCTTCTGTCTGGGTAGTGGGTGTACGCGCAGCTAACGACAATATCGTCTACCAGCTGAAGGCGCTTGAAGCCGGAACCTATACGCTAAGCAGCGGCTTCTATGACTGGTATGGCAGCCGTTCGCGGGTTATTCAGCCGCGGATTGAGTACCAGGATACAAGCGGCGGCAAGCATACGTTGTCATTGAATGAGTTCAATATCAATGCATCCAAGATTCACTCCGGCGAATTTACAGTTCCCGCAGATGCAGACACCAGCGTTCCAATGACGCTGACATATGCCTCAATCTCCGGTGAAAAGCCGATCCTCAGCTGGTTCGCCATGGCCGAAGGCGGAATTAAATCGATTCTGGAGGATGCCAAGGCAAATGCCGCCTCGATGGTACAGGTTCTGCTGAACGGCAATGACATTCAGCCGGACAATGAGCACGGCCTTACGTTCAAGGGCTTTGGTGTACTGAGTGCCAACAGCACCAGTGCACTCCTGATGGATTACAAGTCAGAGCAGCCGGAAAAATATGCGGAAATGCTGCAGATCCTGTTCGGCGGGGAGCATCCGCTGATGACCCATGTCAAAATAGAGATGGGTAATGACCGCAACAACTCCACCGGACCTGACCCGGCCACGATGCGTACCGCAGAGGAGGAGGTCAACGTCAAGCGCCATCCCGGCTTCCAGCTGGCAGCCGATGCAAAGGCGGTTAATCCGGACCTCAAGGTCAGCATCCTGCGCTGGAGCGCTCCGGCCTGGGCGGATAACAACGATAAAATCTATACCTGGTACAAAAACACGATTCTGGAGGCTTACCGCCAGTATGGTTACATGACCAGCTACGTTAACCCGCATATTAACGAGCATGCGCCGGATATAGAGTGGACCAAGCAATATGCAGACAAGGTAAAGAACGATAAAGAGGGCTTTGCCAGTGCAGAGGAGCAAGCGCTGTATAACCGGATTCAAGTGGTTATCTCTGATGAGGTCGGCATCGGCTCCTTCGGCAGTGCAATGGTAAGCGATGAGTCGCTGCGTAATGCCGTGCCGATTGCCGGCTATCACTACAACACCGATGATGATGCCGCAGGCAATTTCAAAAAGCTTGCCGAGCAGTATGACATTGAGATCTGGAACAGCGAGGCGCAGGCTACATTCAGTAATTCAGCGTTCCGCCCCAATAACAATGTGAAGGACCCTGCAACTGCCGGAACAGGGATCGGCGGGGTAGGCGGTCCGCTGGAAATGAGCAACACGATTATTAAAGGGTTTGTGAATTCACGCCGTACGCATTTTATTTACCAGCCGGCAATCGGCTCCTTCTATGAGGGCGGACAATATTCCTTCAAGGAGCTGGTCAGCGCACGCGACCCCTGGTCAGGCTGGATTCACTATGACGCCGGCCTGGTCATTCTGCAGCATTACAGCCGGTTCGCAGAGCTGGGCTGGGAAAATGAAGACAACACGGCAGGCATCTGGAGAGCAGTTCCCAAGGCCAGCTCCACCGGTGCTACAGGAACTAACCCGGTCAACGGGCGCAACGGAACGCCAAGCTATATTACGCTTGCTGCCCCTGACAAAAGCGATTTCTCGTCCGTCATTGTAAATGACAGCGAGTACGCCAAAACCTACAAGCTGCAGGCCGTCAATATGGCTTACACCGGCAATCCGTCCTTAGAGGTATGGGAGACCCGTGCAGCTGACGCCGGAAAAGCTTTCAACAGCAATTACATGCAGTATCTCGGCGATGTTGCCGCAGACGGCGGCGGTGTATACACCGTGAAAGTGAAGCCGTATTCAACGGTTACAGTAACCACGCTGGATACCAAGGACAAAGCGGAATATAACACCCCGCTGCCTGTGGAAGGCGAACGGACGGTGCTGGATACCGATGCAACAGGAGCGGTGCAGAATACGGGAGACAAATTCCTGTACGCCGATGATTTTGACTATTCGGACCGGACAGTTGTTAAGATCGGAGAGGGCGGAAAGGCTGCAGGTACCGAGAGCTATATCGATTCCCGTGGCGGATCAAAGGGGGCCATTCCGCGCTATACCCATGACCGCAACGGTGCATTTGAGGCTTATCTGCCGGACGGGTCGGATAACTATGTTCTCCGCCAGCAGCTGGACCGGAGCATTATGGGGCTTGGCGGCACCTGGAACGGCGGCGATCCGGTTACAGCCATCGGCGACAACCGCTGGACGAACTACAAAGCCAGCGTAGATGTTTCGTTTGAGCATAACAGCACTGAGGGAAGTGCCAATTACGCGGCAATTGGTGCCCGCTATCAGGGCGGCGGCAGCTCACACACGATTAGCGGTACGCCATATGTGCTGAAATTCTGGTTTGACGGCGGCTGGCAGCTGCTGGTGAACGGCGGGGCTGTGGCCAGCGGAAATGCGGCGACAGGCACCGGCGGCGTGAAAATTGAAGGCTTCAATACGGCTTATGATGCCTGGCATAACCTTGCTGTCCAGGTTGCCGGAGCCACAGTGACCGCTTATCTGGACGGAGAGAAGCTGGCGGCTTATACCGATCCGGCTCCTGAATTGTCCGGCCGGGTTGATCTGGCCAGCGGCTACTATCATGTCCGGTTCGACAATCTGAAGGTAGAGACGGTAGACGGCTATGCACCTTACTATTCCGAGCTGCTGGACAATCTGGAAATGTATGATCTGGCTGCTGCCCCGAATGCCAAGCTGGCCTACAACGGGAACTGGAATCATACCAACGGCGCCGGCATGTTCATCTATCAGCGTTCCACTTCCACCAGTCAGGGGGCAGGTGCGACACTCACGTATACGTTTGAAGGTACCGGGCTGGATATTCTGGGCCCGAATGACGGATCAGCGAAGCTTGAAGTGACAGTGGACGGCAAGACTGCTGTGCAGTCGGCGGAAACCATGGCCACGAAGGAGCTTTATCAGACCTATGCGCTTCGCGGGCTGAAATACGGCCAGCATACGGTAGAGATTAAAGTATTGAGCGGAACACTGCTTGTGGATGCCGTAGCAGTTGTCTCCGGGGAAGTGCAAGGCTCACCGGATACGGCAGCGCTTGCCGCAGCGGTGAGTGCAGCGAAGGAAACGGTGAAGCTGGACGAATATGCGGAAGCGGACTGGCAGCTGTTCACAATAGCACTGGACAGTGCCGAGGGTGCGCTGGCAGATGCAGCAGCTTACCGGCTTGATCAGGAGGGAGCCCTGCAGCTGGCTGCGCGTCTGGTCTCGGCGCAGAACCAGCTGACCACAGGCGACCTGCGGGAGCTGGCTGTTCTGCCGGATACCGCAACCTATGCCGGCAAGCAGCCTGTTCTTCCGCAGCAGGTGGAGGCGACACGGGCAGACGGCAGCAAACTGCCTGTAACTGTGAAGTGGAATACGGCGGAAGTCAGCTTTGATACGCCGTATGACAGAGTGGCGGTTACCGGTACGTACGGCAATCTCAAGACAGTTGTATATGTAGAAGTCGTGCCGCAGGGCCTGGTTTATTTTGTTGATCCGGGTGTAGCTGCGGAAGGGGTTACTCCGCCTTATACCGTTATCAAGGATTTTGTGGGTGCCGGTCTGCTGAATGAGCAGGCAGATCAGCTATCAACCGGGAATACCGTATGGGGACATACCAACACGGGGGCTAATTACGGCATGAAAGGACTCGGAGGTGCGGTAGTTGCGACGGATAAATCGCAGACCGGGGTCTACGGCTCCAACACCAGAAATAATCCGCTGGTATATCTGTTCCCGCTGGAGGCGGGCAAATATACCGTTACCTCCTTCCACAGGGACTGGTGGAGCAATGCTAACCGCACGATGGATATCACCGTCAGCTATACCGATGCCGGGGGCCAGCCGGTAACGGAGACTGTCCGCACCGGAATCATTGCGGGACCGAACGGCGTTATGCTTAACCATGATTTCACGCTGCCGGTGAGCGGAACAGTGAAGTATACAATTAACAATACCTATTCGGGCAATCAGGCTTCGGTGGTCAGCTATGTGGCTATAGCCAGAGATAAGACCAGTGTTGCCAATGAGCTGGCCGTGGATGAGGCCAAGAGCATTATTGAGGGAGCAGCCTTTAATGTGAAGAAGGAGGAAGCCAACAGTGAAGCGGCTATGCAGGTCTGGCTCCAGCAGGCCATTTCCGGGCTGGAAGGCTTGAGTGAAACAGGTGTGATACTGGGAGACGTGATCTTTACCGCTTTCCAGGAAGCGGCTGAGGACACCGCGGGAAGCTTCAGCTTTACTGTAGCGCTAAGCAAAGGTGAAGCGCTGGCTACGGGTTCGGCCAGCGGTACGATTACCTTGCCTGAGCCGGATGTAACACCACCGGTCATTAACCTGAACGGAGATCGGGTGGTCAATGTTAAGCTCGGATCGGAATATACAGATGCCGGAGCGACTGCAGCCGATGAGGTGGACGGCGATCTGACAGACCGGATTGTCACTACAGTCAGCAGTGAGGTATATGGATTGACAGCGCTTGATACGGCTAAAGCGGATGTCTACACCTTCCACTATAATGTCAGTGATGCCGCAGGCAACAAGGCGCTGGAAGTAACGAGAACAGTAGTTGTAGCCGAAGACCCGGATACAGTAAAGCCGGTTATTACCCTGCTTGGTGAGCCAGCTGTAGAGCTGGAGAACGGCGCAGCGTATACCGACGCCGGCGCAACAGCTTCGGATGACAGGGACGGAGATCTTACAGGTCAGATTAGTGTGACACTTTCGATGGGCGGCCAGCCGGTAACGGTGCTGGATACCACGCAAGCAGGTACTTATCTCTACCATTATAATGTGAGCGATGCAGCGGGTAATGCGGCGGCTGAGGTTATCAGAACCGTAACCGTTGCTGAGAAAGAGCAGCCGCCGGTAACGGAACCGACGCCAACTCCGGCGCCTTCGCCGGCACCTACCCCAGCACCGACGGATGCGCCTGTACAAACTGCTCCACCGGTGGCGGCTACACCGACACCTGCGGTGCAGACTGTACGGACACTGGAGCAGAAGGATATTCCTGCTGCTGAAGACGGAGCCGTTACGGTTCAGCTGGCTGAAGGCACAGAATCCGTCGTGCTTCCGGCAGGTGTTCAAGGATTGACAGGCAGCAGTACACTGCGCTTAGCATGGAGTAATGCTGCAGTGGAATTCACTCCTGATGCGCTGAAGAGCATTGTAGAGAAAGCAGCAGCGGGGCAGACTCAGACCGATCAGGTACGCATCAGGCTGACAGGTCTGAAGACCTCTGCGGCTGCGGCCGAACAGCTGATCAACAATCAGGCTGCGGGCAGCTCACTCCGCTTGTCTGCGGCAGGGGATGCAATCAGCTTCAGCCTGGAGACTGTCGCTGCAGACGGCACTGCTACAAAGATAACAGCGTTTGATGTGCCGCTGCGTCTGACATTCAGTGTCGACGGTGATGCCAACCCCGATCTGCTCGGCGTGTACTATATTGCCGGGGATGGAAAGATCGAGTATGTTGGAGGCACCCTGAAGGATGGAAAAATGACAGCAGCGGTAAGTCACTTCAGCCAATATGCAGTGCTGGAATATGACAAGAGCTTCGCGGATGTCGGCAGCAGCATGTGGGCCGGCAGCGCAATCAAGTCGCTGGCCGCCAGACATATTATTGAAGGGATTTCCGCTGCGGAGTATGCGCCGCAAGGGCAGGTGACAAGAGCGCAGTTCGCGGCGATGCTCGCCCGGGCGCTCGGCCTGGAGGCTGCGGCTGGAAGAGCTCCGGCATTCAAGGATGTTAAGACTGAAGCCTGGTACGCTGACAGCATAGCTGCCGTTAATCAGGCAGGGATTGTACTGGGACGCACAGCAGATACCTTCATTCCCGATAGCAGCATTACCCGTGAGGAGATGGCTGTGATGGTTGTGCGGGCTTACGAGTATTTGCAGGCTGAGAAGGCGCAGGCAGCTTCAGCCGGATCGTTCAGTGATCAGCTGCACATCAGCGGCTGGGCAGAGGAGGCAGTTAGCATCGCTGTAGAGGCAGGACTTCTGCAGGGACGCGGCGGCCAGCAATTTGCTCCGCAGGCACTGATGACCCGTGCCGAAAGTGCACAGGTGATCTACAATCTGCTGAAGCAGCAGTAGGATTGCAAGCAAGAAGCCCGGCCGCCTGCGCAATATGCTGGCGGCCGGGCTTCTATTGGGCAGAGCGGAGGACGAAGGAAAGAAACGCTTGAGGAATTAGGCGGATTTCCTCCACCTAAATCTGTGTTTTTTATGCGATGACTATGATTAATTGGAATGAATTCGCTTACTTGGGGTGAATCAGACTTCGGGAGGGAATATCGCGTATTTTAAGTGGAGTTTTTCCCGCTAATACCTTGTGAGAGGCGTTTTGTTGAGAAATAGGCGGAGAAATTCCATTTAACTATTAGCATGCTCATCACACTCCCGGCATCTCCAGCATTGGGCACAGAGCACAGAGCAGCAAGGCAAGAAGCAGCTCCGGGCAAAATGCATCGTAAATCAGACAGCTACCTAATACAACCGGGCAGATGGCATCCAGATTAGTATATGCACAAAGTTCCGAGTAGCTGAAGCCAAAGCCAGAAACCAAACCGCCAACCGTCAACCGCCAGCCCAACGGCCAACGGCCAACGGCTAACCGCTAACCGCCAGCCCAACGGCTAACCGCCAGCCCAACGGCTAACCGCCAGCCCAACGGCTAACCGCCAGCCCAACGGCTAACCGCTCTCTCCTAGCCCAGGCACCCGGCGCCTCAGTCGGCCCGCTCCGCCAGCTTGCCGTATTTGCCCGGCGGGATGCCGGTGATGTTTTTGAAGGTGCGGATGAAGTTGGCATAATCGTTGAAGCCGGTCAGATAGCAGGTATCGGAGACAGAGGTGCCGGCGGACAGGAGCTGCTTGGCTAAGGTGATTTTTTTGAGCAGGACGTAGCGGTAGAGGGTTCCCCCGGTCTGCTGCTTGAACATATGGCTGAGATAATATTTATCAAGACCCAGCTCACCGGCAATCTGCTCAAGTGTGAGGTTCAGCTGCAGATGGCCGTCAATGTAGCTCATGGCCGCCTGAATATGGGGTGAAATAACGCTGGTTACATCAGAGCGGGTACGGGTGTACAGCTCACTTACAAGCACCAGAATCTGGATCAGATAAGTCAGGGCAAGCACCTCGCTGCCGTATTTCGGCTGCTCCACCGTTTCAATCAGGCGCATGGACAGCTCCAGATACTCGCTCAGCAGCGGCTCCTCCATATGCGCAAGATTATGCTCACCGGGCTGGCGGTTCTGGAAGCAGGCGAGCAGATTGGTTGTTGCCGTGCAGAAGGGATAGATCTGCGGAGCCCGAAAATGGATGGTTAACCGTTCATACGGCTCCTGGGTCTGATTGATGATTTTGTGAATTTCGTGGTTATTGAAAATCAGCACATCCCCGCGCTGCAGCGGATAGCTGTATTGCTCTACGAATCCATTCACCCTGCCGCCCAGAAACAGGAAGATTTCATAATGATCATGGATATGAAAATCACGGGTCGGAGAGACCGGCGAATTGCCGATTCCGGCCAGAATATCCCCCTGAAACGGCTGATAGTACTCTGAATGCTTCATTCCTGCTGCCCCTTCCGATTCATCGCAATAAACGCAATAAAACCTTATTAATCGCAAAGACATTGCAATAACTCAACAGTAAACTATAAAGGTAGATTGTGCAAATGAAAGGAAGAGCGCTTACATGCATATTAAGGAGCAGCGTAAATATTGGCTTGATACCTTACTGCTGATCGGTCATCCGGTACTGGATGCCTTGAGCCGCAGACGTCTAAAAGAAGAGCTTCCTACTGAATTTCACGCTGACCGGAGTCAGTTTGCCCATCTGGAGGCTTTTGCCCGGCTGGCCTGCGGGATGGCTCCATGGCTGGAGCTTGAGGGGCTGGAGGGTGAAGAGGAGCAGCTTAGAGCCCGCTATGCCGGCCTGATGCTGGAAGCCATTGATGCCGGTACCGACCCGGCTTCCCCGGATTATATGAACTTTAAGACTGAAGGCCAGCCGCTGGTGGACGCCGCTTTTCTGGCCCATGCGCTGGTACGGGCGCCGAAGCAGCTCGCGGGACGTTTGGACGGCCGGGTCAAGGCTAATGTAATTACCGCGTTAAAAGAAACAAGGCGCACCGCGCCCAGCGGCAGCAACTGGATTCTGTTCAGCGCCATGGTGGAAGCTGCCCTCTACATTCTGGGCGATCCGGATTATGACCGGATGCGTGTAGGCTATGCGGTCCATATGTTTATGGATTGGTACAAAGGCGACGGCGTGTACGGGGACGGTAAGGATTTCCACTGGGATTACTATAACAGCTTTGTCATTCAGCCGATGCTGGCGGATGTAGTTGCGGTGTTTGAGCAGGACTCTGCGCAGTATGCTGCGTTGAAGCCGGTCATTATGGAGCGGGCCCGGAGGTACGCTGCCGTACTGGAAAAGATGATTGCCCCGGATGGAACCTATCCGTTCACCGGGCGGTCGATTGTGTACCGTTTCGGCGCTTTTCAGCTGCTGTCGCAGGCTGCGCTGCAGCATTTTCTGGAGGATGCGCTGCCTCCGCAGCAGGTACGCTGCGCCCTGACAGCGGTTATCAGACGGACGATGGATTTCCCGGGAAATTTGGACGGGGAAGGCTGGCTGCGGCCGGGAGTATACGGCTATCAGCCGGATCTTGCCGAAAGCTACATTAATACAGGCAGCCTCTACTTATGTGCCTCTGTATTTCTGCCGCTCGGCCTGCTGCCCTCCGATCCCTTCTGGGCGGAGGACGACATGAAATGGACCTCTGCGAAGATTGCTGACGGTGAGAATGTAATGAGGGATCAGGCAATCGGTAAATAATGCCGGTAGCAGACAATGGTTCAGACACAGCTTAACCGTCTGATGGAGGAGGAGCACATGAGCAAGCAGGAGCTTTTCGAAAGAGTACTTCAGTTTAAGTCTGCAGATCTAGATTGTTATTATCCCGGAAGCAATCAGGAAACGTTCTGGAGAACAGCGGCATCTGCCGGTCATCTTGAGCAGGACATTGCAGAAATCCGTGCAGAAGGGGAGCGGCTGGGAAGCCAGCCCATTCCTGAGCTGACTCCTGAGCTGTTCTCGGTCTTTGCACGCACCGGCTCACGACTTGAATATGAACGGGTGTATTTTGAACGGAGAAGAAGGCTTAACACCTATGTATTCCTGGCACTCCTGGAGCCGGACTGCATACAGCATCTGCAGTATGCGGAAGAAATGCTCCTGGCGGTATGCGGCGAATACACCTGGTGCCTGCCGGCCCACGTTCCCGGAGGGCATGAAGCCGCGGAGATTAACCGTTATATTGACCTCTTCTCGGCCGAGACCGGTTTTACGCTGAGTGAAATTTCGCTATTGCTGGGGGAACGGCTTCCGCTGCAGCTCCGGCTGCGGATCAGACAGGAAACGGAAGACAGGCTGTTCCGGCCTTTTCTCGAACATGGGCCCTATGACTGGGAGACTGCCCGGCACAACTGGGCAGCGGTCTGCGCCGGCTCCATCGGCGCCGCTGCAATGCTATCTATAGAAGATCCGCAGCTGCTGGCAGACATTCTGTATAAGACAGAAAACAGCATGCACTGTTATCTGGAAGGCTTCGGGGAGGACGGTGCCTGCCTGGAAGGGCTGGGCTACTGGAATTACGGGTTCGGCTATTTCACTTACTACAGTGATCTGCTCCGTTCCCGCAGCGCAGGAGGCCTCGACTGGTTCAAGGTGCTCAAGGTTCAGCGGATCGCCCGCTTCCAGCAGCAGTGCTTCATTGACGGCAGCCTTACCGCCAATTTTTCCGATTCACTGCCCCGGGTGCATGTGCATATGGGATTATCCCATTACCTGGCCGGAGTATATCCAGGAGAGGTTGAAGGCCCTCCCGCAGAGCTGCGGGCTCCGTACACCGAGGATCACTGCAGCCGGTTCGCACCGGCGCTGCGCAATCTGATCTGGAAGCAGCCCGGCACCGGGCAGCAGGACTGGCCGGCAGCCAGCGCCTACCTTCCCGATGCCGCCTGGCTGCTGTCGCGGCATGTCTCGCCGGCTGGTACCTTTGGCTTCGCAGCCAAAGGCGGCCATAACAACGAGCCGCATAACCATAATGACCTCGGCCAGTTCATTCTGACCGGCCGAGGTGAGGTGTACGCTGCCGATCTGGGCAGCGGGGAATATACGGCCGGCTACTTCGGCGCCGGCCGTTATGGGTATGACTGCAACGGCTCCCAGGGTCATTCGGTGCCGGTCATTAACGGCCGGTATCAGCAGGCCGGCCGGGAGTTCAGTGCCGCTGTAGTGCACGCGGCAACGGACGGGGCGTCGGATGAGCTGACGCTTGACCTGACAGCCGCGTATGAGGCGGAGGGGCTGCAGTCACTCATCCGCACTCTTGTCTGGCATAAGGAACAGCTGCCCCGCCTGGAGCTGGCTGATGTATACCGTTATGAAGGAGCGCCGGCAAGCTGGACAGAACGCTTCATAACATGGCGGAAGCCGAAGGTAGTATCCTCCGGTGCGGTGCTGCTGCCGGGACAAGACGGCGGCGGAGTACAGGTGACATATGATCCGGCAGCAGTTGAACTGCAGATTAATGAGCATGTGAACCATGATCATTTCGGGCAGAAGCAGGTATGGCACAGTCTGGACTTTCTTGCTGTCCGGCCCGGCAGCGAAGGCAGCTATGCTTTTACCTTTCAATTTATATAGAAGAAACACAATCATTCAAGCAAAGGCGGGAACTTAAAATGAATAAGACAGCACAGCCTACATGGGTGGAAGCAGCCTGGACCAAAGCGCTGGAGAAGACCGTTACCAACAGCCGGAGTATCGGCTCTGAGTTCCCTCATGCCAGCCACGGCGGTAAATACGATCTGGCGGCACCCCACTGGTGGACAGCCGGCTTCTGGCCGGGCATGCTCTGGCAGCTCTATGCCGGGGGCGGCGGCGAGAGCCTGAAGTCGGTTGCCGAGGAGTGTGAGCAGCGGCTGGATCAGGTGCTTGACAGCTATGTCAAGCTGGATCATGACCTGGGCTTCATGTGGATATTGACCAGTATTGCGAACTTCAAGCTGACCGGTTCTGAGGTCTCGCGTACCCGGGCTTTGAAGGCGGCCAATTATCTGGCAGCACGCTTCAATCTGAAGGGCCGCTATATCCGGGCCTGGAATCCGTGGCGTGAAGGGGAAGACAACAGCGGGGTTGCCATTATCGACTGCTGCATGAACATGAGCCTGCTGTTCTGGGCGTCCGAGACGACCGGTGATCCGCGTTACAGGCATATCGCGGAAGCGCATATGGATACAGTGCTTGAGCATTTCATCCGGCCGGACGGCTCGGTCTATCATATTGTTGACTTCAATCCGCACACCGGTGAGGTTGCAGAAAAACGCGGCGGCCAGGGCTATGCGCCGGAATCTGCCTGGTCGCGCGGCACAGCCTGGGCAATCTACGGCCTGGCGCTGGCTTATCATCATACCGGCTTTGAACGATATCTGAACGCAGCCCAGCAGGTGGCGAATTTCTTCATCACCCGGCTGCCGGAGGATCATGTTCCGCATTGGGACTTCCGGGCTGCAGGTGTTACCGGAGACCTCCGCGATACCTCTGCCGGTTCGTGTGCAGCGAGCGGAATGCTGCTGCTGGCCGGTCAGGTAAACGCTGCGGAATCGCATGTATACCGGAATGCTGCCCTGAAAATACTGGAGTCGCTTTACAGCAACTACGGCACCTGGGACAATCCGGAGGAGCAGGGGCTGCTGCTGCACGGCACAGGCAACTACCCGGAGAACGGGAACATCGATGTCCCGCTCATTTACGGTGACTTCTTCTACGTAGAGGCACTGGCCCGGGTGAAGGAAGCCGGACCGTTCTACTGGGAATAGGGGAGAATAAGGATGACAATGGAACAGAGACCTGCGGCTTCGGCTGCAATACAGGACAATCCGCTTATCACCCGTCAGGATCTGGTACAGGCGCTTGAGCAGCTTACCGCTCCGCTGCAGCCCTTGTATAGTCCGGGGGGAGCACGCCTCAGGGCCGGAAAGACAGGAGCCAGCTATCCGTCAGCCGTAGCGCAGATGGAAGGCTTTTCCCGCGTGCTGTGGGGGCTGGTGCCGCTCCTGATGGGCGGCGGAAGCAGCCCGCTTCTGGATACCGTGCTGGATGGCATCCGGCATGGCACAGATCCTGCACATGACGAATATTGGGGGGATGTGGCTGATTACGACCAGCGGCTGGTAGAGATGGCGGTCTTCGGCTTCGCTCTGGCTGCGGTACCGGAACAGATCTGGATGCCGCTTGCTGCGCAGGAGCAGGATAAGCTGTACAGCTGGCTCAATCAGATCAACGCCCATCCCTGCTATGACTGCAACTGGCTGTTCTTCAATGTGCTGGTCAATGCCGGCTTCAAAAAGCTCGGGCTTGCCTATGACGCAGAGCAGCTGGAGACGAACCTGCAGCGGATGGATGCATTCTATCTGGGAGAAGGCTGGTACAGCGACGGGGTCAACGGGCACAGCGATTACTATGTACCGTTTGCCATCCATTATTACGGGCTGCTGTATGCGAAGCTGATGGAGCAGGAGGACCCGGAGCGTTCAGCACTGTTCAAGAAAAGAGCAGAGCTGTTCGCACCCCAGTTTATCAGCTGGTTCGCCCCGGACGGCTCCGCGCTGCCATACGGCCGCAGTCTGGCGTACCGTTTTGCCCAATCGGCCTTCTGGAGCGCATATGCTTATGCAGATGTAGAAGGCGGCTACCCCGCCGGAGTGGTTAAAGGGCTGGTGCTGCGCAATCTGCGCTGGTGGTTCAGCCAGGAGATTTTTGACCGGGACGGCGTGCTGACGATCGGCTACACCTATCCGAATCTGGTGATGGCAGAGAATTACAATGCGCCGGGATCACCGTATTGGGCGCTGAAGTCCTTTCTGCCGCTGGCGCTGGGCGAGGAGCACCCGTTCTGGAAGGAAGACGAGCTGCCGCTGCCGGAGCTTCCTGCAGTATCAGTCCAGCAGCCGGCGCATCTGGTTATGGTGCGTGAGGCAGGCCATGTGGCCGGCTTCAACAGCGGGCATTTGTATACGAATGAACATACTCATACCTCGGCCAAGTACGAGAAATTCGTGTACTCGACCGGCTTCGGGTTCAGCGTGCCCCGTGCGGAGTGGGGGTTGTCCCAGGGAGCTTTTGATTCCATGCTCGCCCTGAGTGAGAGCGGGGATAACCTGTACCGGGTCAGAAGGCGGAACCTGAAATCAGAGATTACGGACAATGTGCTTCACTGCGTATGGAAGCCGTGGTCTGATGTTGAAGTCCGCACCTGGATTGTCGCCGGACTCCCGTGGCATATCCGGGTGCACCGGATTGCAGCGGGACGGGCGCTGGACATTGCGGAAGGCGGCTTTGCCCTTGGCCAGGAGGCACAGCGCGGGCAATTTATCAGCCCCGCAGGCGCAGCTGCATGCACGGCCTGGGGAGCTACAGCGATTAAAGGACTGCTCGGATATGCCGGCCCCGCAGGTAAGGCAGAGCTGATTATGCCGAATGCGAACACGAACCTCCTGCGGCCGCGCACCGTGCTGCCTACCTTGACGGCATCACTTGAGCCGGGGGTGCATTGGCTGGTGTCAGCGGTCTATGGTGATCCGGAAGCCAATCCCTCTATGGATAGCTGGAGCCGCCAGGCAGCTGCTATTCTGGAGCAGCAGCCGGAGTCCAGGCTTAATGTAGGCATTGAGCAGCAGACAATCACGGTACTAACGGCTGATAGTCACAACATTCTTATCCGTATGGACTAAGCTTTATATTTCTGGTAAAAGGGCTGTCCCGCGCCATAACATGGCGCGGGACAGCCCTTTTTGCCGCTACAAATGTTTAGACAGAGTATTGAGGGAGGCATCCATCAGATCGGCAGGTCCGGTCGTCCCCTTGATCACATACTTCTTGGGTGTGGTCAGGCTGAACTCCTTGAACTCTTTTATGAAATGATTCTGATCGAAATAGCCCAGTTCAAAGATTTGCTCCAGCGTTTTCTTATAATCCTTCATCTCCAGCAGCTCCAGTACATGCTGAAAGCGGATAATGCGGCTGAACAGCTTCGGAGAGGCTCCGATATACCGCTCAAAAGACTTGATCATATAACGGCTGGAGTACCCGGTATCCTTCGACAGGTCATTAACATGCAAGGTGCCGCGGCTGCAGATAATCTGATCAGTCAGATATGCGATCAGGCGCGGGACTTCCAGCTGAGGCCCTATGTAAGTCTGATAAAAGCCCTCAAAGGCGCGGACCCGCTCATGAAAGGTCTTCCTTAGGGCCACCCGTTCCAGCAACTCTGCTGCATTGGGAATGACATCCCCGACGGGGATTTCCAGCTCACTGAATTCTCCAATAGGGTAGCGGAAGAAATGCTCTGCATAGCCCGGCAGAAACCGGATAACAAAGTACTCGCACTCCGAACGGACGAAAAATCCCTGTCTGCCCTTGAACAAGGTACCGCAAATATTGGCTGACGGGGCGTCCGGATAGCAGCAAATTACGAGGCTCATGCAGCCCTCGGGAATGACAAACATTTGATTGACGTTTAGGTTGTCCATATAGAAGCCGTAGAATTGAATACCGCCGCCGAAGGAATCGGTTAAGGAGGGCAGATATTCGGAATAGGACTTGAGCGTCTTTTCAAAGGCTGGCTGGAAGGGACGGTAGAGTATGGATGGCCTTGTTGGCAATAGCATATAAGAAACCTCCTTTTCTCTCAAAACCTATTTAGCCAATATGAATTATAAGTATTAAAAGAGATATTCACATTAAAACGAGTAGCGGCGCTCAAGTCAAGCAACGAAAATGTGAACGGAGGTTCCGATTTTTACTATAAGTGGACTACTTATCAATCTATAATCAAATAAACCGATGGGCTTGGTCGGATATATTGAGGGGTTGCAGCCAATCCATACGGGATTTATCCGCTCGGGCCTGAATAAGAGGAATTCACAGCCCCCCACGGGCGGGCGTATTTAAAAGGAGGGTATTCCAGATGAGCAATACAACAGAGACACCGGCAGAAATTGCCGATAATGGTTCATTTGTAAGACAGACTAACCGGTTCTCCGCTTCCTTCGGGGATCATCCCGGCGGGCTTCCGGTGGAACCGGGCCGGTACCGGCTGATCTGGTCGGCAGCCTGCCCGTGGGCGCACCGTGCAGTAATCGTGCGGCGGCTGCTGGGTCTCGAAGAGGCTATCAGCCTGGGCACTGCTGATCCGCTGCGGCCTGATCTTCCGCACCCGGATTGGGCGTTCACTCTGGATGAAGACGGTAAAGACCCGGTGCTGGGCATCCGCTATCTGAGTGAAGCCTACCATGCGGCTGACCCGGATTACCGCGGGCGTCCCACAGTGCCGGCAATTGTGGAGACTGCAACCGGCAAGGTGGTACATAACGATTATTTTAAGCTGACCAATGATCTGGAGACGGCGTGGGCTCCGCTGCATAAGCAGGGCGCACCGGATCTCTATCCGCTGCATTTGCGTGCGGAGATTGATGAGCTGAACGGGCAGATTTTTCACGATGTGAATAATGGCGTCTATAAGGCCGGCTTTGCCCGCTCGCAGGAAGCCTACGAAGCAGCCTATCATACCTTATTCGCACGGCTTGATGAACTAGAGGAACGTCTGTCCAAAGGCCGTTATCTGTTCGGGGACCAGCTGACAGATGCGGATGTCCGGCTGTATACCACTCTGGCCCGTTTTGATATTGCCTATTACACCGCCTTCCGTGCGAACCGGCAGCGGCTGGCTGATTACAATCATCTATGGGCATATGCCAGAGATTTGTATCAGACTCCGGGCTTTGGAGATACAACGGATTTTACAGCGATCAAGCAGCATTATCATTTATCTATACTGATAGCGGCTGAAGGGTCCAACCCTTACCGGATCTTGCCCAAAGGGCCGGACCTGAACCAGTGGAATACTCCCCATGGACGCCATAGCTGAAGGGAGGGGAAGGGATGACGGCAATATACAGAGTAGATACAGTCTGGCAATTGGCCGGTGTCTATGAGGTCAGGAATAAAACCTTTGTGCAAGAGCAAGGGATACCCAGGCATTTGGAGTTTGATGAAACGTACGGCGTGCAGTATTACTATCTGTTACTGGAGGAGAATGAGACGGCGGTTGCTACAGCGCGTATCAATCTGGCACATGAGGCGTACGCCAAAATTGAAAGAGTCGGTGTCATTCCTGAATACCAGCACAAGGGCTACGGCCGGATTCTTATTGAGGCGGCGGAGCGCTGGATCAGCGAGCTGGGCATACACAAAATTGTGATTACGAGCCAGCAGCGGGCCTTGGGCTTTTATGAAAGCCTGGGATATACGGCAAGGCCTGATATCGAGCTGAAATCATCCTCTATCCCGGTTGTCTATACTGAAAAAATACTTCACTGAAAAGAGGTAGGAACCTATGCCGCAAGAGAAAACCGTCCTGAATACCCGGGTTGTGAACCATGAGAACGCACATGAGATTACCAAAGACGGAGCGTTTAACCGTCAAAAGAACCGTTTTGCCACCCCTTTTGGCGATCAGCCGGGCGAGCTGCCCGTCGAAGCGGGACGATACCGCCTATTATGGGCAAAAATCTGCCCCTGGGCACACCGTGCGGTCATTGTCCGTGAGCTGCTGGGCTTGCAGAACGTGATCAGTCTGGGCACTGCCAGTCCGGTGCGCACGGAGAACGGCTGGGAATTCTCGCTAGACGAAGGCGGTGTAGATCCTGTGCTGGGCATCCGTTATCTGCCGGAGATTTATGCAGCGACCGATCCGCATTACAACGGGCGGGCAACAGTACCAACGGTGGCCGATGTAATTACGGGAAAGGTTGTGAACAACGACTATTTCCGGCTGACGAACTATTTTGAAACAGCCTTCAAGCCTTTTCATAAGGAGGGTGCGCCTGACCTTTATCCGGAAGAGCTGCGCGCAAGAATCGACGAGTTCAATGACCTCCTGTTCCATGAGGTTAACAACGGGGTATACAAGGCCGGTTTTGCCCATTCCCAGGCAGCCTACGAGCAGGCCTATGATGTGTTATTTGCCAGACTGGATCAGCTGGAAGAGAGACTGTCGGGGCAGCGGTATCTGTTCGGCAGCTCGATCACCGATTCCGATGTCCGTTTCTACGTCACCCTGGTACGTTTTGATGCTGCCTATTATTCCGTCTTCCGAACGAACCGTAACCGGATCATAGATTTCCCGAACATCTGGAACTATGCAAAGGATCTCTATCAAACCCCCGGCTTCGGGGATACAACAGACTTTGACTCTATCAAAAGAGGCTACCAGCTGGGCAATCATGCAGACAATCCGAATCAGCTGCTGGCCAAAGGCCCGGATGTGTCGGTCTGGAACCAGCCGCATAACAGAGACAGGGTATTTGGCTAAACAAACCCTAAATTGAACTAAGGAGGAATATTCAATGACTACTAACAACGTGCGTGTCCGTCCCAAGGAGACCGAGCATGAGATTAATGAGCAGGGCTATTTTGTGCGGCAAAATAATCATTTCACCACCCCCTTCGGCGAAGGGGAGGGCAAGCTGCCGGCCGTTGCAGGACGCTACCGCCTGATCTGGGCCAAGGGCTGCCACTGGTCGAACCGGGCCTCCATTGTCAGAGAGCTGCTTGGTCTAGAGGATGCGATTAGCATTAATCTGGTGGGCCGCGGCAAGCATGAGCAGAATCTGGGCTGGGAGTTTGTGTATGACGAAGGCCAGAAGGACCCGGTGCTGGGCGTGCAGTTCCTCAGTGAACTGTATGCCAAAGCCGACCCGGAGTATAAGGGCAGACCAACCGTTCCGGCTGTAATTGATGTAGCCACGGGCAAGGTGGTCAATAACGACTACGTCTGGCTGACTAATTATCTGGAGCATGAATTTGCCCCGTTTCATAAGGCAGGCGCCCCGGATTTATATCCGGAGGAGCTGAGAGCGGACATCGATAAGTACAATGATTATCTGTTCGACAATGTGAACAACGGAGTCTACAAGGCGATGTTTGCCCAGTCCATTGAAGCTTACAACGATGCTTTTGAGCATTTGTATGCCGCGCTGGATCTGATAGAGGAACGTCTGGCGGACAGCCGCTTTTTATTCGGCGATTATGTCACTGACTCCGATGTGCGTCTGTTTGTCACACTGGCCCGGTTCGATACCTACTATTTCAGGAATCTCGGTCCGCTGCGGGGCCGCATAGTCGACTTCAAGAACATCTGGGGGTATGCGCGTGACCTGTACGCAATCCCGGCGTTCAAGAACAATACCTATCTGCGGGACTTGGCAAAAGCAAACGGCGATAAATCAGTGATTTTCATAGACTATAATACACGCTTCTGGGATCAGATTGATTATGAGGGCCTGTGGTCGCAGCCGCATACCAGACAAGAGCTCAGCAGTGACCCGGAGCAGAAATTCAAACTAAAATAACAGATCATTAGGGGGATTATACAGATGAAGACATGGAGAAAGCTTGGACTAGGAATTACGGCGGCAGTGCTGCTGGCAGCGATTGTGGCCTGCGGAAATAACACAAATTCCGGGGCGGCGGCTAATTCAGGAGCAGCTGCGGACAAATCTTCGGCAAACAACGGGAAAATTACAGTTAATATTGCGACAGGCGGCGCACCTAAACCGTTCTCCTATGTGAATGACAAGAACGAGCTTGACGGATATGATATTCAGGTTGTCAAAGCGATTTTTGAAGGACTGCCGCAATATGAAGTGAAGCTGGAAAAAACCGAATTTCCGTCCATCTTCGCCGGCCTGGACTCCGACCGTTATCAGATCGGCGCGAATAACTTTGCCAGCAATGCGGAGAGAAGGGAGAAGTATAATTACTCCGATCCGATTTTCAAAAACCAGTTCGTGATTGCCGTTGCGGAGGACCGCGGGGATATTAATTCCTTTGCCGATCTGGAAGGGAAAACTACCGAGGTCAGCCCGAGTGTAAACTATACCGTTGCCCTGGAGAACTATAACAAGTCAACCGCCAAGACGCCGGTTAATCTGAAGTACACTGATGCTGAAATGGCCGTGACTCTGCAGAATGTGGAGAGCGGTGTGAGTGACTTCAACCTGATCGATGCGGCGATGCTGCAGCTGTACATTAAGGAGTTCGGACTGAAGCTGAAGGCGATTCCGCTCTCCCAGGAGGATACTGACCGGATCGGGGTTCCTTACAGCTACCTTATTCTCAGCAAGGGCGGGAACAGTGACCAGCTGCTGCAGGATGTTAACGGACGGATCAAGGCGCTGATTGAGGACGGTACGGTTTCGAAGCTTAGTGAAGCGTATCTGAACGGCGATTTTGCCCCTGAAGTGCAATAACGGGACAGCGCGATGCCAAATATCTTTGATGTTGAGCTGGTCTTTACCCTCATACCGAAGCTGCTGGTTTATCTGCCGGTTACCCTTCAGCTTACGGCCGTTTCCATGCTGGCGGGGCTCCTTCTGGGGCTGCTGCTGGCACTCATTAAGATGAAAAAAATTCCCATGCTGTACCAGCTGAGCGCAGTGTTCATTTCTTTTATCCGGGGAACGCCGATTCTGGTCCAGCTGTATCTGTCCTATGCCGGGATTCCGCTTATTTTGAAATACTACAATTATTATCATGAAACCGGCTATAACGTGAATTCCATTCCCTCGATCTTCTATGTGCTGCTTGCCCTCTCACTGAACGAGGCGGCCTACAGCTCTGAATTTATCCGGGCTGCCCTGCAGTCTGTGGACAAAGGACAGATCGAAGCCGCACATTCACTGGGCATGACGTACCCGCAGGTGCTGAGACGGATTATTCTGCCAGAGGCATTTATCGTGGCCCTTCCTACGCTCGGCAATGCCTTGATCGGCCTGATGAAGGGGACCTCGCTCGCCTTTGTCTGCTCCGTGGTGGAAATTACTGCACAGTCGAGGATACTGGCCGGGAATAACCTGCGGTTCTTCGAATCCTACTGCTCGCTGGCCCTGATCTACTGGGGCTTGACGATTATTATTGAGCAGGCGATAGCGCTGCTTGAGAAGCGGCTGGATATTGATTTTAAAAGCCTCCGCAAACGTAAGGGGGATGTGATCCTTGATTGAGATCCGCGGGTTAACGAAATCTTTTCATCAGCATAAGGTCCTGGATCATATCGATCTTAGCATTCAAAAAGGGGATGTAGTCGCCATAATCGGCTCTTCCGGCGCCGGCAAATCTACGCTGCTGCGGTCCGTCAATCTGCTGGAGGTGCCGGATGAGGGGACGATCAGAGTGGATAAGCTACAGGTCGATTTTGCCAAAAAAAGCAAGTCGGATATTCTGGCGCTGCGTAAAAGTACGGCGATGGTCTTTCAGCAATTCAATCTGTTCCGGCAGAAGACGGCGCTGGAGAATGTGATGGAGGGGCTGCTTGTTGTCCGCAAAATTCCTAAGGAGGAAGCGCGGAGGACGGCTGAACTGCACCTGGCGAGAGTTGGCCTGGCGGACCGGATGCATCATTATCCCAAACAGCTGTCCGGCGGGCAGCAGCAGCGTGTCGGTATTGCGAGGGCGCTGGCCATGCAGCCGAAGATTCTGCTGTTCGATGAACCGACCTCGGCGCTTGATCCCGAGCTTGTCGGTGAGGTGCTGGATACGATTAGGAAGGCGGCGGAGGAAGGAAATACAATGCTGCTGGTCTCCCACGAAATGAGCTTTGTCCGCAAAGTAGCTACCCGGGTACTGTTTCTGGATCAAGGGGTGATAGTGGAGGACGGAACGCCGGAGGAAGTATTTTCGCATCCGAAATCGGAGCGGACCCGGCAGTTTCTCGCTAACTATTACCGTGATCAGGAACCGGAATTTACCATTTGATAAAGAGGGACTGCGATGACGTACACCTACCGGAAAGACAGGACTAATATCGACTGGACACAGGTCACCCGCCTGCTGAACGGCTTTGGCTTAACAGACTGTACACCGGAACAGACCGAGAGGGCCTTTGTGAATAGTGCAGTGAATGTATTTGTCTTCGACGGGGGTCAGCTAATCGGCTGTGGAAGGGCACTCTCGGACGGGATCTCGCAGGCGGCGGTGTATAATATTGCTGTAGACGAAGCCTACCATCACCAGGGGCTTGGAAAAAAGATTATCGCACTGATCCTTGAAGAGACGGCAGGCTGCAATGTTGTGCTCTATACGCATCCGGACACGGTCGGCTGGTATGAAGAGCAAGGGTTCCGAAGGATGAAGACGGGGCTTGCGCTGTACCATCCTGACCGGATCTCCAAGCTGGCGGGGATGGGGTTTATCTGAAATTTCAGCTACAAGTAAAAACCACAAGACAGCCCGGCGATTGTAACCGGCCGCTGTCTTGTGGTTTTTAACATACCTCTGTTTTTAAGCTTCAGGAAAAGATCGGTTATTTATCCGCCAGGAAGGCATCAAGCTGCTTCTGCTTCTCAGCCAGAATATCCTCAAGCCCGTTCTTCTTCTCCTTATCATACCATTCCTGTGCTTTTGCCGGATCGATAGAACCTGTCTCCAGCGCAGCAGCATACTGCTTCGAGATGTTGATCAGGATTGCCGCCTGCGATTTGACCGGCTCTACATTGAAGATGAACCCGAGGGCAGGGGATTGATGGGCGCTTGCGTTGAACGCTTTGGTCTGCTCCCATTTATCCGGATTTTCCGATTCGAAGGTATAGTTCAGGAACTGGTTGCCAAGCTCCCAGGCCACACCCGGATTGTAATCAGCGGATTTCGGGCCGGACTTAATTACGTTATCGGACACCTTCGTATAATGCTCTCCTTCGATGCCGAAGTTGATCAGGTTAATCAGGTACTTGTCGGAATGCAGCAGGTTGATGACCATCATGGCCCGGGCAGGATCTTCGGAGGTTGAGGAGATTGCCAGCATCGCACCTGCTGTTTCGCTGGTGGATACGGTGGCCGGTCCCAGCTCCAGCTGTTTGATCTTACCTTCAAGCCCTACAGAAATAGCGTATTCGTCAGCCCAGCCCGGCTTGAGCGAAGCGATAGCCATGAACACATTGCCGCTGCTCAGCGGATCGCCGACCGAGGTTGTTGCCGCATCTTTATTGATCAGGCCGGCTTCAAAAAATTTGCGTGTCAGCCCGATTTGGGCCATATAATCCTCATCTTCGAAACGGCTGATGACAGTTGTATCCTCGCCGTCCTTCCGCACCGCGCCGTCAATTGTATCATCCCCCAGAAAATCAAGCTGCGCCATGTAGTGGGTATTGAAGTTGGAGGTTTTTGACATGAACAGCGGGGTGAAGCCGGCGCCTTTCTTCTCCTTGACAGTCTGGAGAATCGGCTCAAGGTCAGCCACGGTTTTGGCATTGTTCAGCTGCTCGGTTAGGCCAAGCTCCTCGGCAATATCGCTGCGGTATAATACTCCGCCCTGGGCGGCCATTTCTTTATTCGTCGGAATTCCGTAGATCTTGCCCCCGACGGAGGAGCCTTCGAGAAAGGCCGTATCGAGCGAGCTGGTGATATCCTGTCCATACTCCCCGATCAGATCACCATATGTGCCGTCCGGATTATTCAGCGGGATAAATGCGCCTTTGGAGACATTGTTGGCATAACCGTTCCACTGGGCTGTAAATACAATATCCATCGGTTCACGGCTGGCAATCAGAAGCGGCATCTTTTCGTCATATTGTCCCCAGTCGAGTGTGCTGATTTTGACAGTGGCATTGATTTTAGGCTGCAGGTATTCGTTGATTTTAGCTTCGATGGCCAGCACATCCTTCTGCGCAGGGCCTTCCCACAGTAATTTCACTTCATAGGGCTTTAGTTCTGATGCAGCAGAGCTGCCGGAAGAGCCTGCTGCTGAGTTGCCTGCATTATTGCCGCCGCATGCGGCAAGCAGCATCGACATCATCAGCACAGCGGTCACGGGTGTCCATGCACGTTTGGAGCGGTTTTTGTTCATGTTAACCATTGTCATAGTGGTTGGCCTCCCCTTAATAACGGTATGTGCAGCTATATGCAACCGGCGGATACCGGATACAGCTCTTTCTATCCCGGAATGCTCACGGGGTTTATCCTTTTACGGCGCCGACAGTCAATCCTTCGATGAAGAAGCGCTGGAAGAACGGGTAAGCGAAAATAATCGGGCCGATGCCGACAACCGCCATAGCCATCCGGACCGTTTCGCTTGGCAGCTGATAATTCGGATTTTGCCGCATAATCGCCGCATAGGCGGTGGAGTTGGAGCTTAGGAACTGCATATCCTGCAGCGCCTTGTACATCCGGTACTGGATATTGATGTGGGTATCGTCGTTTATGAACAGCATGCTCAGATACCAGTCATTCCAGTAGTTCAGTGTACACAGCAGGCCTACGCTGGCGAGCACCGGCAGCGAGAGCGGCATGACGATCTGGGCGAAGATCCGCCATTCGCCGGCGCCGTCGATTTTACCGGATTCAATCAGCTCGGTCGGCACTGAATTGGTGAAGAACGTCCGCATCACGAGTACGAAGAAGCCTTGAACCAGATAAGGAATGATAAGAACGGCCAGCGTATTTTGCATATGCAGGTACTGGGTGTACATCATGTAGAACGGTACAAGGCCGGCGTTGAACAGGATGGTAAACACCATGATGAAGGAGAAAATGCCGCGCTGCTTGAAGTCCCGCCGGGAAATCGGGTAAGCGAACAGCGCCATAATAACAATGGAAAGGATGGTGCCGATGATTGTGACGAAAATAGAGATGCCGTAGGAACGGACAATACTGGACCAGTCATTCAGCAGGAAATCGTAGGCGGACAGGCTCAGCTTCCTGGGGAACAGGCTGTAGCCGTTCAGGAGCACTGTTTTTTCATCCGTAAAAGAAACAACGAGCACGAGCACGAAGGGGATGATACAGATGGCGGAATAGATCCAGAAGAAAATGTTGATCAGGGTATTTGCCGGTTTGGATATATCAGTCACCGAGGGTGCCTTGTCAACAGGCTTGCGATTGCGGTTAGGGTTCTTTGCTGTGAGAGTTCCCATATGAGGTAGCCTCCTGTTCTGTGTATTTAGCGTTCCGCTGGTTTAGTACAACGCGTCCTCCCGGCTGATTCTGCGGATAATCAGGTTGCTGACGAAGACAAGAATGAAGCCGACAACCGCCTGGTACAAGCCTGCGGCAGAAGACATTCCGAAATCACCCGTAACGATAAGGCCCTGATACACATAGGTGTCGATAACAAGCGTCGTATCGTACAGCGCGCCCGCATTGCGGGTCACCTGATAGAACAGTCCAAAGTCGGAGTAGAAAATACGGCCGATCTGCAGCATGGTCAGCACAATCACGACCGGACGGATCAGCGGCAGGGTGATGGACTGGATCTGGCGCCATTTGGAGGCACCGTCAATTGTGGCCGCCTCATAATATTCCTTGTCAATTCCGATAATCGCCGCCAGATAGAATACGGCATAGTAGCCAATGCCCTTCCAGGTATTCACGATCGGCAGAATATACGGCCAATATTTCGGATCCGAGTACCAGTCGAAAGATTGCCCGATGCCAAGCGCCGGCAGGACCGACTTGTTAAGCAGCCCGATTTCAGGGTTGAGAAAACCGTAGACAAGATAAGTGACGATGATCCAGGAAAGAAAGTACGGCAGGAACATCATCGTCTGATGAAACTTGGCAAGCTTGCGGCTGCGCATGGAATTAAATAATAGCGCGAGGGCCACGCCGATGATCAGATTCAGGAGGATGAATACAGCATTGTAAATGATTGTGTTCTTGGTGATATTCCAGGCATCGCTTGTGCTGAACAGGAAGCTGAAGTTTTTCCAGCCGATCCAGGGGCTCTGGAACACGCCAGTCTGGTAGTTGACGCTCTTGAAGGCAATGACGGAGCCTAGCATGGGCAGGTAATTGTTGATCAGCAGGAAGATCAGGGCGGGTGTCATCATCAGATAAAAGGCGCCGAATTTCCGCAAGTGTCCGACATTCTGCCTGCGGCGGATTTTACCGTCAGCGGGGAGAGGAAGCGGGGCAGCCTCGACAGATTGGTTCATTGTTCTCACGTTCCTTTCACAATCAGGATGCTTCTCTGTTGGCTTCATTATAGAGACATCAGGATGATCATTCTATCTACTCAGATGACATGAATAGCAAATATGTGACTTTTGCGGAAAAATACATTACATTTAATGAAACATGTATGTGATGAAATGAAAAAACGCAAAAAAGCCGCATAAAGCAGCGGTCCTTACAGGAAAGGAACGTGGCTCAATGCGGCTGATAGCTGGCGTTAGATGCAGGTTAAGGCTGGCGGTGGAGCCGCCTGTAATCCTGCGGCGTTAATCCGGTGAGCTTACGGAACAGCTTGGCAAAATAAGAGAAATGAACATAGCCGAGACCTTCAGCAATGCTGCTGATCTTGTCAGTTGATTCTACCAGCAGCTGTTTTGCCCGTTCAATACGCTGTTGTGTAATATATTCTGACAGTGACATGCCTGTCTCCTTGCGGAAGAGGCGTGACAAGTAAGCCGGATTACGGCCTACCAGCTCGGCAATTTCATCCCGGCTTAAATCCTTCTGCAGATGATCCTGGATATACTGATGGGCTTTGGCAATAACCGGTGAAGCGCTCCGCGTTATACCCGGGAAGGCGTCTGCAGTCTTAGATACTAGCCGTACCGCCCATTGCAGCAAATGCTGGGGCGAGCGGGTAGCCAGCGGATCGTTAAGCTCCTGTATGCCGGCCAGATCGTAGATGGACAGACCCTTGCGGCGGGCTGTCTGGTAGAACAGGTGCAGCAGCCCGTAGTAGATTTGCTCCAGTGTCTCCCGGCTGGCCGATTCCTCCTGCAGCTTCTTCACCGTCAGCTCAAGCAGCGGGACCAGCTCCTCCTGCCTGCCCTGTTCAAGCAGCTCGGCCCATTCACCGGGACTCGGCACTATGCCGAATTCACCTGGAGCTCCCGTGCTGCCGGTTTCGGCCGCATCTATAACCGACTGCGGGGAGGAAATATTGGTCCTCTCGGCCTGCAGCAGGCTGCCGATGGCCTCGGCCAGCTCCTCTACCGGAGCCGGCGCCCCGACATAGCAGGAGGCCTGGCAGTGGAATTTCCCGGAAGCGGCTATGAACCTGCGGCAGCGCTCAAGCAGCGCCTCGCGGTCCGGAAGCTGATCATTAGTGCAGTAGAGCAGAATCAGGTTCAGTTCATGACTGTCCTGAAACACGACTCCGCCCAAGGTTCCGATAATACTCTGCGCTGCCTCCTTGCGGAGGGCATACTCCATGATCGTCTCCTCCTGGGCGCTCATATCTTCCTTCCAGTGCTCGATACTCAGCAGTACAGGCAGGACATAATGGTCTGCAGTCAACGGAATGTTATACAGTGCAAACTGGCGGTTTAGCCGTTCCGGCTGATAAGGGATACGCCCGGCCAGCAGATCCTGCCAGAAGCGCTCAACCAGAACGGGGAGCTGCTTGTTCCACTGAAGCTGCTGCTCCTCCAGCAGCTTGCTGAAGGACTGGCGGATGCGCTGTTCAGCTATCTCTGTCAGGGCGCGGCTGACAATTTCCTTAAGCAGTCCGTGATCAATCGGCTTGAGCGCGTAATCGAAGCAGCCCAGCTGAAGTGCATCACGGGCGTATTCAAACCGGGCATGGCCGGTCAGGAATATCACCAGCGTGTGAGGGAAACGATCATGAATCCAGCGCAGCAGCTCAAGGCCGCCTGCCCCCGGCATCTCAATGTCGGAGATGACCAGATCAACCTGCTGCTGCTCCATCACTTGCTTCGCCGCTGTGACACTGCCGGCTTCAAGGATGGCAGAGAGCGGCAGACCGCTCCAGTCAATGCCCTGGGTAATCCCTTTGAGTGCATAGATTTCATCATCGACTACCAGCATCTGTACCATCGCCGTTGTCCTCCGTTTCCTGTTGTGTTATCCCGGTATGCATCTCCTGAAAGGTACCCTGCTGCTGAAACGGCAGCAGGACCTCAACGACAGCGCCGCCTTCTGGGCTGTTGCGGAACAGAAGGCCCGCCTGCTCCCCGTACATAATCCGGTACCGGCGCAGCACATTCCAGATGCCAAGGTGTCTCTCACCCATGCCATCCGCGAAGATTCCGCTATCCAGTGCTTCAAGCAGCGCGGGGGGAAAGCCCGGACCGTTATCAGAGATGAGAACCCGGATGTACGGAGCCGGAGCATCGGCAGCATCCTCGGAGCATATCAGTACACGGAAGGGCGTGCCATCCTGCTGCCTGCGGGTCAAGCCGTGCACAATGGCATTTTCCACAAAGGGCTGCAGCAGCAGCGGTGAAATATTCAGCTTCAGGTGCCCCGGCGGCATGTTGATCTCATAATCCAGCATGTCCACATAACGGAGCTTCTGAATCTCCAGATAATGGCGGATGTGGGCCAGCTCACTCTCCAGCGGAACGGTCGTCCTGTCGCCATGCATCAGAAAACGGAAGTAATCAGCCAGATGCAGCGACATTTTCTGTACCGACGCATAGTCCCTGAGTGCAGCCATGTTATAAATAATGTTGAGTGTATTCATGTAAAAGTGAGGGTTGATCTGCATTTGAAGATGTTTGTATTCGGCTTTCTGCACCCGCAGCTGCTCTTCATAGATATCAATTTTGAGCGCTTCAATCTGCCGGGCCATTTCGTTAAAGGTGGTTGTCATCAGCGAAAATTCCCTGGTGTCGGCAGCCTGTGCAGGCAGCCGCACATCAAGCATCCCGTAGCCGAGCTTTCGCATTCCGCCGATCAGACCGGTTAAAGGACGGAACAAAAAGCGCTGCAGATACAGGAGATAACCGCAAAGGGCCATGACGGAGAGCAGAGGGACCCAGTAATAAAGCATTTTTTGCAGCAGGGGCAGATTCTTGAGAATGTAGGACTCCGGGGTAACGACCACGTACAGGATGTCCGAATATTGCGATGCTTCCGTAAGCACAAGATAATTCCTGTTCTTCCACTGGAGGGTATCGGCGCCGGACTTCATATGCAGCACGGCTGTGCGGAAGTCGCTGTCCAGTCTGTCCGGAAGCTGAATGGAGGAGAGCAGGCCACCTCCGCCGTCCATAATAAAAACGGAGCCCTCAGGGCCGACATCAAGCGCGGCGAGCGTCTGGTTCAAGGTGTCTGTCCGGACAAGCGCGCCATCAAGCATCCCGAAGCCGATGTCAATAGCCTTGATCAGATAGGAATCACCGTCCTGCATCGTTACAGTCTCCCAGCGGTCACTCTGCAGCGGCTCGTTCGCGATAAATTCAGCGGAATAGGAGCTGAGCAGCAGATTCAGGGCATTGGATTTGTTAATGTTCTGTGTAGAATATAGCGGGTAGCTGCTTTCCTTGGTCAGATAGACGAAGAAGGTGTCCACCATCTTGTAGTAATTCGTATCAATCAAAAAACGGTTATACAGCCGTACCTTGGCGAGTGTATACTCCGGGTCGCTGACAGGCAGTGTTTTGAGGGAGAGCATTTCGGAATCATTGGCGGTGCCGAGCTGGATGAGAAAATTATAGGTGCTTTTCAGCAGCGCATCATTGGCATTGACCTCAGTGCGGATCAGACTGCCGTAATTAGCCGAAAGCTGGGCGCGTACAATGCGGGCGGCGTATAGATTGTTGTACATCAGGAACAGCACAAGCGGAGCCACAATGAGGAGAAATCCGAATACGATCCGAAAACGCATCGACCGCCAGTACCGCATCTGAACCCTCCTCCGTTAAAATGTTTTGCATACTAGAATAACGCAATGTCTGGAGTTTGCCAACAAAAAAGGACAGAGATGAAGGGAGAACCCTTAATCTTTGTCCTTGCAGTAAAGCGGATTTGCCGGATTAGTCAGGCTGATGTGCCGTGTTAAAGAATACATTCAGAATCTCCGAAACCCTCTGTCTATAACCTTCATTGTCAAAAGCAGAATTATCCGCCTTATGCTTGGCGATGGTCAGGCTGCTGTAAATTTCAGCTTCCAGCTGTTGGCGTGCTTTCAGTACCTGGAGCGTTCCTTCTATACCCGAATACTGGTGCCGCGCACCGTATCCCTGGTTTGTATAATACTCAAAGAATCCCTGTGACCATTCGATCGGGCGTTCCCGGACAGCCTTCTTAAAGGAGCGGTCAATATCATTCTGTGTAACGTAGATCAGCAGCGGCTGAAGCGGCTCTATAATGGCAGCGAGCTCTGTTACGTAGCTAGTGACAGTCTCCCTGTCAGCGCCATATTTAATCATTCCCGCCGTTACGGGATTCTGGATGAAGCAGCAGTCAAAAATATAGGTGTCCTGTCCATCCGCAGCCTCAGCAGCGAATTTCCTCCACTTTTCAGTAATGAGCTTTCTATTGTCATCGAGCGGAATCTCATAAATATCTTTTTGGACAATAGCCTTCAGCAGCTCATCCGGGAATTCCGTCCCAGCCTTCTGTTGGAGCTTGCGGTATTCCAGAAAGCAGCGGCCATCCTGGCGGATGATATGATCATTCAAGAAATCTTTATATTTATAAAAGCAGCTCTGCAGCTCTGCAAATTCATGCTCCTCAAAACAGGAAACCCCGTCATAGTCAGCAGGGTGATCCAAATTTCCTTCAAGAAATAGCCGGGCACTGATATTCTTTTCCTTCAGCAGCTCCTGGACCAGTGCAGCGGTTGTTGTTTTACCTGAGCCGGGCAGGCCTTCAATTAGAATTAATTTGGGTGTCATACTCAGATTCCTCCATTCGGATTAAGTGTAGGATTAGATGCGGGCAAGCCGAATAGAACAGCATAAATACTGTTTTCGGGCAGGCATAGGCAATGTTAACCGTTACAGATTAATCCACATGACTGGTCGGAGGCTCCTTTGTATACATCTCTGCGTTTCAGCTTACCATCTGGCAGAGCCGGAGACAACCGGCAATTCAATAGAGCTGCTCCTGCCCGGATACCGTTTAAAAAAAGCCCTGCCGGGTATTATGGGGTAACAGGAATGAAGGAGGTGTGAGGCCATGAATAAAGATCTGCCGCCCGAGCTTCCCCCGCAGATTGTTCCCGAGGTTGACCCGGAGCGGATACCGGAGCCGAAGCCAGCCGATATTCCGCCAGAGGTGGTTCCCCGTGAACATCCGGAAATCCCGCCAGCTGTACCGCCGGAGGTTCCGCCAACGCAGCCGCTGTAACAGCATTTTGAGCTGTGCATGGCTGTCAGTCGTACAATTGCAGAGCAAAGCGGACGCAACGCCGCATAATGACTCCTTTTCAGAGCTGGTCAAACGACAAGTGCTGGAGAGGAGTCATTATTTTGAATTAGCTACCGTTTCATAAGGGAAATAAGTGGATTTTAGGTACCTAATTTCAATAAATTAGGCTCCTTACAACATATAGGTGGAGAAAAGCAACCTAATCATAGTGTTACAGTCGCTTTGGTGGGATACGATGGTTTTAGGTGCGCTTTTTCCAACTAATCTATAAATTAAAGTGGAGGACAGAGGATTAGATGGCGAAAATCCACTTAATCTAACGGCAGCAATACCGATAAAAAATAAACAGCCTGTTTACATTCTGTTTGCATTGTTTGTTTACACTAAGCTTGACTAATAAGACGGAGGTAGAGAGCTTTTGGAATTGTTTGAATACATATTGCTGATGCTGGCGGCGCTTGCCGTATCTAATCTGGTGAACCGGTTTATACCGTCGGTCTCTGTGCCGATTATCCAGATTGCGCTGGGGGTGGCGATTACGCTGCTGCCTTTGCATTTCGAATTAACGCTGAATCCGGAGCTGTTCCTGCTGCTCTTCATTGCTCCGTTGCTGTTCAATGACGGTCGGCATGCCGATAAGGAAGCGCTCTGGAGTCTGCGGAAGCCGATTCTTCTGCTGGCGCTTGGGCTTGTCTTTGTAACGGTCGGCATTGTCGGTTACTTCGTGAACTGGCTGCTGCCGGTTATCCCGCTGGCTGCAGCCTTTGCCCTGGCGGCGGCTTTGGCGCCGACAGATGCAGTAGCGGTAGGAGCGCTGGAGCAGAAGGTGAAGATTCCCCACCGTACGATGCAGCTTCTGGAGGGGGAATCGCTGATTAATGATGCATCGGGCCTGGTTTCCTTCCAGTTTGCGGCTGCCGCGATGGTTACGGGAATGTTCTCATTCCGGTCCGCCGGGCTAAGCTTCCTCGCCATTTCACTCGGCGGCGTGGTGCTCGGACTGCTGCTCACGCTGATCAAATACGGTGTAGTCAAATGGCTGCGCAGGCTGGGGATGGAGAATGTTACCCTCCATATGCTGATTGAGATTCTGACACCTTTTCTGATCTTTCTGGCGGCAGAGGAGCTGGGGGTCAACGGTATCCTGGCTGTAGTTGCCGCCGGGATTGCCCATTCCTTTAATTATAAAAAAATGAATCCCGAAGTCGCCAAGCTGCGTGTAGTTTCCAAAAGCACCTGGTCAGTTATCATCTTTGTGCTGAACGGCCTGGTCTTCCTGCTGCTCGGTACACAGCTGCCGGAGATTATTCAAACCGTATGGAACAGCCCGGAAATCGGCAATGTGAGGGTGATTCTGTATACGCTGCTTCTTACATTAGCTGTACTCGGCCTTCGGCTGATCTGGGTGCTGCTGATGAAGGTGCCCGGAGACGAAGGAGCAGGCCGCAGCCCGCGTGCAAGCAGATTCAGAACTGCACTGATTCTCGCACTCTCCGGTGTACGGGGCACCATTACACTCGCAAGTACATTGTCCCTGCCTTTTTTTCTGGATGACGGCACGGCCTTTCCGTCCAGGGATCTGATCATTTTCCTGGCATCCGGCGTTATCTTGTGGACATTATTGGCCTCCAATTACCTGCTGCCGCTGCTTCTCGGGGCAGAGGCAGCGACGGCGCAGGAGGAAGAGGAAACGCAGGCTAAAATAGAGATTCTGCGAAGTGTAGTCGCCGGGCTGAATGATCTGTCCACGGAGCAGAACCGGCTGGCCTCCGTCCAGATTATTAATACGTATACTTCAAGAATCCGTATGCTCCGCAAGAGTGACCGAAAGGATGAAATACAGCGCTCCCTGGGCCTGCAGGTGATGAAATGGGAACGGGAGAACACGCTGCAGGTGCTTGAGATCAAGGAGGTAGACCCTTATACCGGCTACAGATATTTGAACCGGATTAACCGACTGCTGTTCATGCATACGCGCGATGCCCGGTATAAACGGGAGCTGTTCCCCGTCAAGCATTGGGATGAGGTGGTCGGTATTCTGCAGCAGGCACGGCTCAGCAGACGAGAACGACGCGCCGAGCTCAGCCGGCTGAGAATCCGCAACGTTACCTATGTGCTTGAGCAACTGAAAGGGCCGCTGCTGGAGGACGGGCCGGATATCGAGACGGTCAGCTCGTTCATCCTGCAGTATGAACGGATGCTGCTGCGGCTGACGCGGGGCGAAGCCTATTCCGGCAGCCGTGAAGATTATGACGAGTCGATCCGGGAGCTTGCGCGGATTGGTATTCAGCTGGAGCGCGACAGCCTGCAGGCGATGTTCGAGAGCGGCAGAATATCCCGCCAGGGTATGAAGGAAATGAAGCGGGACATTCTGTTCATGGAGCATGATCTGCGCGAAGAGGCAGTATAACGGCGGCGCCTGCCGCCGGTTCCCATCACAGGATGGACAGCCCAGTGGCCGTCATCAGGAGGTATAGATTAGACCGCTGTCAGCTTCACCAAGCGTCCGGATTTCGATAATTTCCATAGCGGCTGCAGCTCTGATTCCATGCTGCTCATCGCGGCCGAACGCGATTAAATCTCCTGCTGTTACCGCCATAAGCATTCCGTTCTGCTGGAGCAAGCCATGCCCGGAGACAATCCTCCAGTGCTTACCGGAATGCAGACCGGCAGCTTCAGTCAGCTCGTGATCCGGCAGGATACACAGCTTAACTGTCAGTATCCGGTCCGCACCGCTGGATGCCTGATCAAGTACGGTGTAGCTGCCCCAGCCGGTCTCCCCGTACCTGGGTGCGGCTGAATGCTCCTGCAGAACCGTTTTAATTGCATTAGCCTCATGGATGCCGGCAATCAGAATGCCTTCCGGACTTGCAGCGGCAATAATGCCGGGTACGCCAATCACATACAGCGGAATGTCTAATTCGTTGACGATTACAGTATTCTGCGATTCTCCCCAAATGCCGCCATGTCCGGTAACCATCCGGTCCAGCTCCGCTGTCAGGGCAGCCCAGCTTCCGAGATCGCTCCATTCCCCCTCATGCCTCAGGACTACAGCCCGGCTGCTGCGTTCGGCAATCTCTTTGTCGAAGCTGCGTACCGGCAGGCCGGAATACAGGCTGGCAAAAGCATCGTATTCAACCGGCAGGCCCATCTGCGCCAGCTGGGACAGCATAAAGCTTACCCGGAAAGCAAATACTCCGCAGTTCCAGAGAGCATGCTTACGGATCAGCTCTTCCGCCCGGCTGCTGCCGGGCTTTTCTGCAAAAGAAAGCACCGGGTCGCAGCCTGTGGAACCGCCTATCCCGGGGACAATATAACCATACTGGTCAGACGGATAGGCGGGCCTTGTCCCAAGTAAGGCAAGCTCGGCGCCGGAAGCTGTCAGCACGCCGGCAAAACGGTGGAATAACTGGAAGAAATCATCGTCCGCAAACATATCAGCCGGAGCCACGCATATCGTGTCCTCCGGCTGTGCTTTTCCTGTCGAACATAAATGGAGCACTCCAAGTGCGGCTGCCGTAAAAGTGCCGCGTTTATAGGGCTCCCCGATGACTGGATAGGTGCTGCCGGTGTAGCGCCGGACAAGAGCCTGCTGATCCTTATGTGTCACGAACAGGGCAGACTCGCCCAGTCCTGCCTCCGTGAGCTGGCGGCATACCCGGCTGAGCATAGATTCTGTGCCTCCGTCCGGTGCAGGGAGCAGATTAAGAAACATTTTGGACCGGATCTCTCCGGAGAGAGGCCACAGCCGCTGCCCGGAGCCGCCGCAGAGCAGAATGGTATGTTGCATACGGTAAACCTCCTTAGTGCCGGCCGGGAATGGAATAGCCCTTACGCTGATGGAAAGACAGAGAACGGTAGGTGCGGGCCAGCTTGCGGATTTGTTTTTCATTCAGGCTGGCTGCCGGACTGTGCAGAGATTTATTGTTGGCGCTTCTCAGCAGCACCGAAGTGCGGCTGTGGCTGTATACATAGTTGGCATACGTCTCATATTCGGAGAAGCCAAATTGCTTTTTCTTATTGATGCTGCGCATAATGGCCGCATGCCAGGGCAGGCCGTGCCGTGCTTCAATGCCATTTTTTAAAGCGGCCAGCTTCTGTTTTTCAAACAGCATGTAATGGGTCACAAAAGACCTGGGGGAAGGGGCGGCGCTCCCGAGCAGCTTCCGGTACGTACGGAAATATTCCGGCTGGCTCCAGTCCCGGCAATAAAAGACGGTTTTGCCTGCTGTGCGGAAGCGGTGGGGGCGGATCAGCACAGTGTCTGCGTCAATGACCAGAAAAAAGGCCTCGCGGCAGATGCGGTCTCCATTCATTTTCAGCAGCTGCTGATACAGCCAGCCGGACCGGTTCCAGCGTGAGGAGGAGTATTGGATGTCTCGTTTGGTGAACGGCAGCACAGTGGTTTCATCGACAAAAATACAATTTTTGCGTGCACACAATGCTTTGATTCTGCTGCTGGCCGGTGAGACGATGTAGATATGACTGATCGGATGGCGGACATAGCGGCGCAGGCTGTCAATTACAAAAGGGAGGGTCGCCAGATCCTTTTCAATAGCCGGGATCAGGACGTCGATAGGGGGCCCGCTTACCGCGCTGCCTGCTGAAGGTGCTGACATGGGATTCATCTCCGTGTGTGAATTGACACGTTAGCGTCTGCACTAAGGTATGCCTTGCAAGCTGACGGTGACAGGGCAAAAGCGACTTTAAAGATAATGCGCCGCCACTGGACAGATGGTTCATTCAACCGGAGCAGCCGCAGCATAAAATGCACTGTCATGTATATCAGGGGAGGCGGACTGTCTTACCCGGACAGGAGAGTGCAGATGTGAAGGTGAAGAAGGCAGACCCTCTGCAGAGTAAATGGTATAAGACCAAGCTGCTGCTGCAGAGCGGTTTCATTAAGCGCTATATTCCGGACACCCGGAGATTCAGCAGAAGCAACCTGGAGCAGATGATTTACAGCTACGGAATGATCTATGTCAAGCCTGAGCGGGGAACGTACGGGAACGGCGTAATCCGGGCTGAACGGGGAGAACGGGGGGGCTTTACCTACCAGTATGAGGAGACGGTCCGCCAGTTTGATACGTTCGAAGCCTTCCATAAAAGTCTGGCGAAGAAAGCAGGCCGCAGAAGATATCTGATTCAAAAGGGCATTCATCTGCTGAAGCATAACAGCCGCCGCTTTGACATCCGGGTGATGGTGCAGGTAAGTCCGAAGGGAGCCTGGGAGGCTACCGGCATTATCGGCCGGCTGGGACATCCGCGCAAAATTGTTACGAACTACCACAGCGGCGGCAAGCCGATGGCCATCGAAGCACTGCTCCAGAGCCATTTGTCCCCGCACCGGCTGGCCCGGCTGACAGAAGAGCTGAACACGCTTGGTGTGCGCATGGCAGCCCATATGCAGAAGACCTACCCGAAAATTCATCAGATTGGTGTGGATGTAGGTCTGGACCGGTCGCTGATCCCGTGGATTATTGAAGTGAACATGATGCCCGACCCGTATATTTTCAATCAGCTTAAAGACAAATCTATGTATAAAAAAGTAATGCGGTACCGGCGGGTACAGCTGAAAAAGAAACAATAAAGCAAGCAGCGCTAGTGCAGAAATATGGATATAAAAAAAGAGCCCAGCGGCGGTTTGCCGGCTGGGCTCTTTACTGCGGGCAGCGCCCGGTGGGGTGCGGATTAACAGTACAATAATGCCTGTGATGTGGCCCCCAGAGTGAGAGCTTGTGCCTCAGGCGTTCTCCACGGCTGCCTGCTTGAGCGGCCGGCCGGATTCTGAGCCTGCGGCCGGTCCGACCTTCTTAATGAAGAAGGAGAGCAGCAGGCCGAGGACACCGATCCCGACGATGACGAGGTAGGCATCGTTGATGCCCTGGATGGATGCTTCCATAATCATATGCTCCTGCGTGCCGCCTGTGGCAGCGCCTGCAGCCAGCATCTCCTTCATGTGTACGGTCGTGCGGCTCGTCATTACTGTAACCAGCAGAGAGGTTCCGACAGCGCCGGCTACCTGCCGGGTTGTATTGGAGATGGCCGTGCCGTGCGCATTCAGCTTTGACGGCAGCTGATTCAGGCCGAGAGTCTGGATCGGCATCAGCAGCAGCGCCATCCCGATCCGCCGGCCGGTAGACATCAGCACCAGATAAGTGAAGCTGGTCGAGTCGGTCAGGTTCACGAAGCCGAGCGTTGTGAGGATCATGATGAGCAGGCCGGTGACAGCCAGCCATTTTGCGCCGAACCGGTCGAACAGCTTGCCGGTGACCGGCATCAGAAGCCCCATAATCAGGGCGCCCGGCAGAAGCAGCAAGCCGGATTCAAGTGCAGTGTAGCCGCGGGCATTCTGCAGATAGAGCGGAAGGAGCATCATATCCGCATACATTACGATTGTAACGGCAACGCTGATAAGCGTGGTCAGGCTGAACATGTTGTATTTGAAGGCGCGCAGATCAAGCAGCGGGTTCTGCGAAGCCAGCTGCCGCCATATAAACAGGGCAAGCGCAACAATTCCCGTTCCTAGCGTCAGCAGAACCTCGCCGCTTGACCAGCCGCTGCCGGCTGCCTGGCTGAAGCCGTACAGCAGCATACCGAACCCGGCGGTGGACAGGACTACGCTGATCAGGTCAATTTTGGGATAAGTGCGCTCTGATACATTTCGCAGATAGAGAAATCCGCAGACGATGACGATGAGCGTCAAAGGAATCATGCCGTAGAACATGGTCTCCCAGCTGTAATGCTCCAGAATATATCCGGCCAGTGTCGGCCCGATTGCCGGCGCAAAAATAATTGCCAGCCCGACCATCCCCATCGCCGCGCCCCGCTTTTCCCGGGGAAAAAGGGCCAGGATGACATTGGTCAGCAGCGGCATTATAATGCCAGCCCCGGCTGCTTGAATCATTCGCCCGGTCAGAAGCACGGGGAAGCTTGAGGCTAGCGCCGAGACAACCGTCCCTGCCAGAAATACAAACATCGAGGTCTGGAACAGCTCACGTGTGGTAAAACGCTGCATCAGGAAGGCAGTAATCGGGATAAGTACCCCGTTAACGAGCATATAGCCAGTGGTCAGCCATTGGGCTGTTGCTGCGGTAATGCCGAAATCCTTCATTAGCCCCGGAACAGCAACACTCATAACCGTCTGGTTCAGCGTCGCCAGAAAGGCACCTAGAATCATGATGAACAAGATGGGGCCTTTTTTTATGAAATTATTGTTTTCTGTTACTGTGCTCATTTCAAGCCATCCTTTCCTGTTACCCATACTGCATGGACTTAATTTACAGTGTGTTGTATAGTTTACAAAGCATAAAACATATTATAATTGAAAATTTCATGTAATCAAGCGACGTTTTCAGAAAATGTGTAAAGTAATTGACGGTCTGCTGAGGACTGTAGTCTAACTTGAGCAAATGAGACATTTTCACGTGAATTGTAGTCTGATTTTTTAGAGTGAGGGAGTGGAGAGAACAGGATGGATAGTGAAATGCCGCGTATCGATCCCCGCGTACTGCGCACGCGCCAATTGCTGAAGAATGCACTGATTGAATTGCTGGAGGAAATGGATATTGAGAAGATTTCAGTAAACCGTATTGCTGAGCGGGCGGGGATTAACCGGGTGACCTTTTATCTGCATTACCGGGACCTGCCGGATATGCTGGAGAGAATGGCGGATGAGATGGTGGAGGATATTTATAAGGTGGTAAGCAGTCATCCCGAACAGGCTTCAGGGGAGGAGTGGCCGCTGCTGGAGAGCCTGCTGAAGCATATTGAGGCTAACTCGCGGTTGTATAAGGTTACATTGACCTTTAGGCACAGCACGATTTTTACGGACAGGCTGGTAAAATTGATCGAGGATATGATTACTTCACGACTTGCACGCCAAGGGGAGACTCCGGAGTCAGCAGTACAGCGGGATATTGCGCTCTGGTACGGCTCTGCAGCGCTAATCGGCACTATTGTCAAATGGCTGCGCAGGGATATGCCTTATACCCCTGCGTACTTAGCCAGACAGATTACGCTGCTGCGCTCGCGATAACCGCGGCTAGGCCGCTGAGGTCCGGTCTGCCGGATGGCTGACTTTGGAGCGCCGGCCGAGTATGAAGCCGGCCAGTGAAGCGAGCAGCTGCTGGAATACCATGCCGAGAACTACCGGTACGGCAACCGGGGCCGGGAAATAGGATACAGCGAGGACGGCACCGGCGCTGATATTGCGCATGCCGCCATTGAAGATCAGCGCGACCTCGTCAGCTTCATTCCAGCGCAGCAGCCTGGCGGTCAGGAAGCAGAGAACATAGCCGGTGGAGGCCATGAACACGATTACGGCTGCCAGCCCGACCAGCTTGAGGTCAATGTTAGCCAGATACGGCGAGATAACCGAGCCGTTAATCATAATGACAACAGCCATGAACAGCTTGGAGAAGGGATTCAGGCGCGGGCTCCAGACGGGGGCGACGGCACCCTTGCTCCATTCATTGAGTGCCATTCCAAGCAGCGAAGGCACTACAATCATCCAGAAGAGGCTGTTCATCATCGCCCATGTATCCATCTCCACGCTCGTTCCGATCAGTACAGACAATACCCCCGGGACAATAAACGGGGCAAGCAGGGTATCGATAAGAATAATGGAGAGAGTAAGGGCGGTGTTGCCTTTATAGATGCTGACCCAGATAAAGCTGCTGATCCCGGTAGGGATGACAGCGGCCAGCACCAGGCCGGTAATGGTAAAGTGATCTGTATAATACAGCAGATTTCCGAGCCCGAAAGCGACCAGCGGCATCGCAATATGCAGGATAAACAGACAGACGAACAGGGGCAGCGGTTTTTTGAGTACATTTACGAAATCCTTGACACCAAGGCTGATGCTCCCGGCAAACGTCATAAAGGCAAACAGCCAGGGGGATAAGTGAGTATAAGGGGTCAGGGCGCTGCCGCAGAGCACTCCGGTAAGCACACTAAGCGGCGTAATTAACGGCATCATCCGGTTAAGTATGCGGTTCAGCTTGAGAAGCATGTTATGACATCCTTTTTCAGTAGGGTTCCCTTATTATACACCTTTTGCCGCATCGTGCATGTGAGACTATGCTTTTTGAGGACCTCTGGCAGCGTATGGTATAATAGTTGTCGACTTATAATAGTTAATACATAGCAAGCAGGAGGAAGGGAATGGATCAACGGAGTAAGAGAAGGAAAGTGCAGCTCGGCAAAACACGTAAACGCACTGTGCTGATCACCACGTCTGCTATACTCGGCACTTGCCTGATTGCCGGTGCGGTATATGCCGGAACACTGTATTATAAGACAGAACGGGCATTGGACCGGATTTCGGCATCGGGCACAGCCCCGAGTGGAACAGCCGGAACGGCATCGCCTGCCCCGGAAGCTTCGGCTGCTGCAGATGCTGCTGCCGGAGAAGAGATGAACAAGCCGCTTACGTTCCTGCTGGCCGGCGTCGATAATAGAAGCGGCAGCGGCGGGACGATGAACACGGATGTCATTATGCCGGTTGTCTATGAACCTGCTACCAAACGCTTGTCCATATTGTCTATTCCCCGGGATATGAAGCTCACCAGCAGTGAGCTGGGAACGCACAAGGCGAACTATTACTATGCCTATTATTATGCCCATAACAAGGGCGAAGACCTGCAGAAGACGAGAGAGTTTTACGGCAGCCTGCTGCAGATGGATATTGATCATATGATTCTGGTTAATTTTGCAGCCTTCAGCAGTATCGTCGATGAGCTGGGCGGGCTGGATATTGACGTGCCGATGGATATGCGGTATGTCGATAACGCGGACGGCACCAATATTAATCTTAAAAAAGGGATGCAGCATCTGAACGGCAAGGAAGTGCTCGATTTCGTCCGCTACCGCAAATCCAACCGCGGAACGGCGGAATCCTCTGACTTTTCCCGGAATGAGCGGCAACAGGAAGTGCTGAACCTGATCCTCGACAAGCTGGATTCTGTGAACGGGTTAACCAAGTTGGGCGAGATTATTGATATTCTCGGCGATAATATCCGTACGGATATCGGCAAGGATCAGTTGATCAGCTGGATTCTGAACTACAAAACGATGAAGCCTGCCGCAACGGAGCTAATCACGCTGGAATCGGAATGGAAGAGCCCTTATGTCTATGCGAATCAGGAAGATCTGGTGGAGAAGCTGGAGAAGCTGCGCAGCCCGCTTGGCCTGCCTGCACTGGATAACTCTCAGCTGCTTCGAGATTTCGGTATTCTGAAATAATGCTTTTTCAAAAGGCAACACAAGAAAAGGGAGCTATTCTCCATAAAGCGGAGAGCAGCTCCCTCTTTTTAAATACAGGTGTTCTTTTCAAATACAGATTTAACGTAGGTTTAACCCCTCCTCCGGAGGGACCGGACAATCGTTGCAGCTGTTAATATGCCGATGACCACTAAGCCGCCGATGGTCCAGGCATCGATGGACGTATTCTCAGCCAAAGTGCTGTTATCTCCGGGCGGCTGTGGAGCAGGCAGCAGTGCGATCTCTTTATTCTGCAAATACTCCGGCGCGGCAGAATCGCTGCTGATTAACGCAGAAGGTGAACATAACGGATTTTCCCACTCCCCGTCCGTCTGCTTAAGATAGAACAGGTAGTCCTTTCCAGTCTCGCTCGGTCCGTTGAGCGCCCCCCAGGTGATATTCTCCTTCAGGATGAGCGACCGCTCCGTTATTGTTTTGAAGCTGCGCTTAACCGTGACATGGATCTCATTGGAGGAATCGTCGTTACTCCGGGACACCTTATCCACCTGTCCAATCACGATACCGTCGTAATAATCATAGGCTTGTTCAACCGTCTGAAATTCGGCACAGGATAAGGCACTCGATCTGCCGGCAGGCAGGAAAAGGATGATTAAAAGAGCAAGCAGGGCTGCTCTGCGCATAAGGGTTCACCTCCATAATACTTATCTGACGGTTGTTTGAGGGGGAAGGTTGCAGCCGTCTTCCGCTTATTGGAAACTTTTTCCGCCCCGCAGTCCGCCATCCCAACCCCTCCTGCATTACACCCAAGCATCTCCGTAACCGCTTTACCTAACCTTAAGTTTGGTAAGTAAATTGATTAAGAACTGACGATACCTTACCTTGTCCCCGTTTGTTATCATAGCCTTGTAAGGGTATTCAAGGGTAAAGGCCTAACCTGGAAATATCCGCTTCAGCTTCATTGTAAACGCTCTACGGTACATGCTATACGCTTAATTGGAATGATCGGCATACTGGGATGAAATCCTATGAAGCAGCAGATGCCGGCGTTTTCCATCATATCCTTTTTTCAGAAACAGGGAGGGTCTATTATGGACAGTCAGAAATTAGCGGGGGAGATTATCCGGAATGTCGGGGGCAGGAGCAACATCAGCCACCTGGAGCATTGTGTCACCCGGTTAAGATTTACGCTTAAGGATGAATCCGCCGCCCAGACGGACACGATCAATAATCTGGACGGCGTTATGACAGTGGTCAAAAGCGGAGGCCAATACCAGGTTGTCATCGGCAACAAGGTAAAAGAGGTCTATAAAGAGGTCACGGACCAGCTCGGCGGAGCAGTCTTGTCGAATGATGCAGAAGCAGCGCCATCCGGCAAAAAGAAAAATGCCTTTAACCGCTTCGTCGATGTAATCGTCGGCATTATCTCACCGATCATCGGCCTGCTGGCCGCTGCCGGGATTATCAAGGGGATGCTTGGTCTGGCCACTGCACTGGACTGGCTGGCGGCAACAGACGGCACTTATATTCTGCTGAATGCGCTTGGAGACGGGCTGTTCTATTTCATGCCGATTATTGTCGGCTTCTCGGCCGGCCGGAAATTTAACGGCAATCCGTTTATTCCGGCAGCCATCGGCGCCGCGCTGGTCTATCCGGCGGTCATTACCGCCTATAATGCGGGTGACAGCCTGACCTTTGCCGGGATTCCGGTTGTGCTGGCCAGCTACACCTCGTCACTGTTTCCGATTATTCTTGCCGCCTGGGTTGCGGCGAAGCTGGAACGATGGTTTGAACGCAAGCTTCCCGCCTCCCTGAGGCTGTTCTTCGTACCGCTCTTTACCATTCTGATTACCGGGATTCTGACCTTCCTGCTGGTGGGTCCGGTGCTAACGGAAGCGAGCAGCCTGCTGGCAGATGCGACCATGTGGATTTATAACCTCAGTCCGGTCGTCGCAGGTGTTGTTCTCGGCGGGCTGTGGCAGCTGATTGTCATCTTCGGCCTGCATTATGCTTTTATCCCGGTGCTGATCAACAATATTACAACGCTCCAGTATGATCCGGTGAATGCGATTCTGAGTGCCTCTGTATTTGCCCAGGTTGGTGCGGCGCTCGGGGTGTTCCTGAAGTCAAGAAATGCGAAGGTGCGCAGCATTGCCGGTCCGGCCGCCATATCCGCCTTCATGGGTGTAACAGAGCCGGCGATTTATGGGATCTCGCTTCCGTACAAAAAGCCTTTTGTCATGGCGGGAATTGCCGGGGCTGTAGGCGGCGGTATTACTGCGGCGATGAGTGCGAAGATGTTCGGCTTCGGCGGCGGGGGGATTTTTGCAGCTCCGATGTTCATTAATCCTGCAGGGCTCGACAACAGCTTCTATGCCTATGTCATTGCAAGTGCGGTGGCCGTTGTTATCGCAGCCGTGCTCACCTATCTGTTCGGCTTCAAGGACAAGCAGGAGACTCCAGCGGCAGCGCCGGCAGCATCCGGGGCAAGCAGCACAGCACCAGCGGCGGGTACGAAAACCCAGGTCTACAACTCCATTCAAGGTACGATTATCCCGCTCAGTGAGGTGCCGGACGAAGCCTTTGCAAGCGGGGCAATGGGCAGCGGTTATGCCGTCATTCCGGCAGATAATAAGGTTTACGCGCCGTTCGACGGTACGGTAGTAACCGTGGCGAACTCCAGGCATGCGGTTGCAATGGTGTCGGATGACGGTGTGGAGCTGCTGATCCATATGGGGATTAATACGGTTAAGCTGAAGGGCGCGCCGTTTGAGCTTAAGGTTCAGGAGAACGATGTCGTCCAAAAAGGCCAGCTGCTGGCCATTGTCGACTGGAACATGATCCGGGACAACCAGTTCGAGGTGACGACCCCGGTAATTGTTACTAATACAGCCGAGCATGAATCGGTTGAGCTCAAGGCAGACCGCAGCAGCGAAGTTAAGATAGGCGAGCTGGTACTGAGCATCCGCTAATAAAACTGCACTACCGGTGCTGCTTGCGGTAATCGCTCGGAGTCTGGCCGTAATAAGCCACGAATTTTTTATAAAAGAAGCCGAGATTGTTATAGCCGACCTCACCGGCCACCTCCTCCACAGTAAGCGAAGTATTGGTCAGGAGGAGGCCGGCGCTGGTCATCCGCTGAATCTGCACAAGCTCCTTGAACGTTCTTCCGGTCGCTTTTCTCAGATAGCTGCTAAAGTAATTGGGATGGAAATTGAAATGCTCGGCTACGGAGATCAAGGTGACGTCCTTGTAATGGTCCTCCAGGTATTTCAGGATCTTGATCAGATTAGCCTTGCCGTTATCATCACCGTAGTCCTTGTCCTGACCGCCCTGGAACGACTGCAGCAGCTTGCTGAACACAATAACCATATAGGATTCGATAATCTCCTTGGAGCAGAAGCCCGGATCAAAGGTCTCGCACATCAGGCTCTCCATCGTCTCCTTGAAGGAGGTTTCATTCCCGGTATGAAAAATAATGTGGCGGTTGTGATTATGAATCTGCGAGATCGCATTGACGATGAAATTGGAAATGATCCCGGTCGTCGCCAGCCTGCTCAGAAAACCTGTGGTGAAGAACGGCTTCAGCATAATGAGATTGATGATGATATCGTCCTCGGTTGTTTCGAGAATGGTATGCGGCACATTGGTATCGAGCATGCACAGATCACCCTCCCGCAGGGTAACGTGTTTGCCGTCGATAATCTGCTTGCACTGGCCGGAGTAGACGTAATTGATTTCCACGTAGTTATGGATATGCATCGGAATTTTACTGTAGCGGGAATGCTGGCGGATCGTCATCTGGTTGATGTGAAAAGAGTTAGTAGAGTTAGCGGGAAATTTGGAGTCTCTCCATGCATGGGTTGAATAAGGGTCCAGATCCAGAATGTACACCGGGCTTCCGGTGATGTTAACCGTCCGGTTCATTTGTTCGAATATAAGCAGGCCCTTGTCAGGGTCCTTCCGGTGACGGTGCTCGCTTTCCGACAGCTCGGACAGCCGCCGCCTTAATTCATCTCTCTGCATAGCTGAGGTCCCCCTTTGTCCAAAGATAAGATCAACTATATGAAGTTAAGTTTGGTAAGTCAAATTAATAATCCGTGTTCCAGCGGGAACAGATAGATATATATATATATACGAAATAGACAGGAGTGGAGCATTATGAGAAGACTTACTGAGGTTCTGGACAATAAACAGGAAAACTACGTGCTTCCTTTTCTGTGGCTGCATGGAGAGCCGGAGGCGCTTTTAAGAGAATCGGTCGCTAAAATTCAGGAGTCCGGCATACACGCCGTCTGCGTGGAATCCCGGCCGCACCCCGATTTCTGCGGTGAGGGCTGGTGGCGCGACATGGACATTATTATGGATGAGGCCCGCCGCCGTGATATGAAGGTATGGCTGCTGGACGACTCCCATTTTCCTACGGGCTATGCGAACGGAAAGATCAAGTCCGATCACCCGGAGCTGGTCAAAAAATACCTCAAAATCCACCAGCTCGATTTCACCGGTCCGCTGCAGGACGCCTCTTTTCTCGTAAAATGGGGCAGCCCCGGCAACCGGATGAGCCTGACTGCAACGCCGAAGGCCGTGAACGATAAGATTCTAAGCATCATCGCCGCCCGGAGAACTGGTGAGAACAGCGTCGATCCGGCGAGCTTCGTGGATATCAGCTCCCATGAGCAGGACGGCGTGCTCTACTGGGACATCCCGGAAGGAGACTGGCGGATCTTTATCCTGCTGGAGACGATTCACGGCGGTGAGCCGCACACCGAAGGCTATCTGAATCCGCTTGATCCTGAAGCTGTAAAAGTGCTGATTAACGAGGTCTACGAATCGCATTATGCCCGTTATGCGGCGGATTTCGGCCGGACGTTTGCCGGATTTTTCTCGGATGAGCCGCGGTTCGGCAATATGCACGGGGCCTTCGGCTCGATAGGCCGGACAGAAATGGTGCTGCCTTGGAAGGAAGGCCTGCAGGACAGGTTCACTGGTGAGGAACGGCTGCTGCTGCCGCTGCTCTCAACCGTGGAGGCAGAGGGTGCAGAGCACGCCATCCGCTACAAATACATGGACATTGTAAGCCGGATGTATGGTGAAGCGTTCACCGGAACGCTGGCGGCCTGGTGCCGGGAGCACGGGGTAGAGTATATCGGCCATCTGATCGAGGACAACAATGCGCATGCGCGGCTCGGTTACGGGGCGGGACATTTTTTCAGAGCGATCTGGGAGCAGGATATGGCCGGCATCGACGTGGTGCTGAACCAGATTATGCCCGGCATGGACAAAGGCCCGTTCAAATCGATGACGGCGAAGGGCTGGGACGGGGAGTTTTTCCATTACGGACTGGCTAAGATGGGCGCATCCCTCGGCCATCTCGATCCCAAAAAGCGGAACCGCACGATGTGCGAGGTCTACGGGGCTTACGGCTGGGCGGAAGGCATCAAGCTGATGAAGTGGATTACCGACCATATGCTGGTGCGGGGCGTGACCCATTTTGTACCCCATGCCTTTTCGCCAAAAGAGTTCCCCGATCCCGACTGCCCGCCGCATCTCGATGCCAGAGGCCATAATCCGCAGTACCGGTTCATGAGCGTGCTGTTTGATTATCTGAACCGGGTCAGCCATCTGCTGAACGGAGGGCAGCATGTTGCTAATGTTGGATTGCTGTATCATGCGGAAGCGGAATGGCTGGGTGAGTATATGCTGTTCCAGAAGCCGGCAAAGGAGCTGGCGCAGCATCAGATCGAATTTGATGTTATTCCGGCGGATCTGATTGCACAGGCTGAGCTTGGCAGCGGCACGTATACGATTAACGGACAGATGTTCAGCGCGCTGGTCATCCCTTATGCCGAGGCACTGCCGCAGACGCTGCTGGAGCGGGTTAAGGTGTTCACGGATGCCGGTATCCGGGTGCAGTTCATTGACGGTCTTCCGGTGAGAAACGAGCACGGGGAGCAGGTGGACGGTGCGCTAGTGGAGCAGGCGGCGGTATGCGGGCTGGAGGATTTTACGGCTCAGCTGATAAAAGAAAATCATCACGATGTGCACACCTCAGAGCATCAGCCGTACCTGCGCAGCTATCATTACCGTCAGGCCGAAGGTGATGTGTACATGTTCTTCAATGAAGATCCTTACAAGGTGATTGAGACAACGGTGACGCTGAGCGGGGATCGTCCGGTTATTGCCTATGACGGCTTCACCAATCAGGTTAAGCCGGTATCGCAGTCGCAGGCCGATGGCAAAACTGCAGTTCAGCTGGTGCTGCATCCGTATGAATCCATTGTGGTGCTCGAGAGCCGGGAGGCAGCGGAAGCGGCTCCGCAGCAGGCAAATGAGGCCGCAGAAATCGGTGGAGAATGGAGCGTTTCTTTTGCCACAGCCACAGCTTATCCGTCCTTTTCTGCAGAGCAGACACTGGTATCGCTGGGGGACATTTCCAGAGTGGAAGGCAAGGCACGGTTCTCCGGAACGATGCGTTATGAGCTGGCGTTTACTTTGGAGGAAGCAGCTCCGGCCAATGCCGTGCTTGATCTGGGACGCGTGTATGAAGTAGCGGAGGTTATGCTTAACGGCCAGCAGCTGGGGGTCAAAATCTGCCCGCCGTACATCTTTGATGCAGGCAGCGCGCTGGTTGTTGGCGAGAACCGGCTGGTGATTGAGGTAACGAATAACCTCGGCAAGCAGGAGCAGGATTTCCTGTCCCAGTACATGATCCACGAGCCGTCAGGGCTGCTGGGTCCGGTGGTGCTGCGGTAGGTAGTAGCTGAAACAGAAGCAGAAGGAGCATAATAACATGTCAAAATATACTTTTCCCGCAGGGTTCCTGTGGGGCGGCGCAATTGCGGCCAATCAGACGGAGGGGGCTTACCGGGAGGGCGGCAAAGGGCTGACCACGGTGGATCTGATTCCGTCCGGGCCGCAGCGCTGGCCTGTGATGGGCGGGAAGCTGGATGCTTTTGAGCCGCAGCCTGGGCTGATGTACCCGTCGCATGAAGCGATCGGCTTTTATCACAGCTATAAAGAGGATATTGCCCTGTTCGCCGAAATGGGCTTTAAGGCGCTGCGTGTGTCGGTGTCCTGGGCGCGGATTTTTCCAGACGGAAATGATGCTGAGCCGAATGAGCCGGGGCTAGAGTTCTATGATAATCTGTTTGATGAGCTGCTAAAGTACGGGATACAGCCGGTGGTAACGATCGCGCATTTCGATGTGCCGGTTCATCTGGTGCAGACGTACGGAAGCTGGAGAAGCCGCGAACTGGTGGGGTTGTTTGAGCGGTATGCTATTACGCTATTCACACGCTATAAGGACAAAGTGAAGTACTGGATGACCTTCAACGAGATTAACATGCTGCTGCATCTGCCGTTTGTCGGCGCGGGGCTGGTCTTTGGTGAGGGGGAGGATAAGCGGCAGATCCAGTATCAGGCGGCCCATCATCAGCTGGTGGCGAGCGCGCTGGCGGTGAAGGCTTGTCATGAGCTTATACCTGATGCGCAGATTGGCTGTATGCTGGCCGCCGGCTCGACTTATCCGTATGTGTGCAATCCGGAGGATGTGTGGGATGCCATGAACAAAGACCGCGAATCATTTTTCTTCATCGATGTCCAGTCCCGCGGGGCGTATCCCGGCTATGCCAAGAGGTTCTTTAAGGATAAAGGAATCACGGTTGAGATGGAGCAGGGCGATGAGGAGCTGCTGAAGCACAATACGGTGGATTACATCGGCTTCAGCTATTATGCCAGCCGGACTGCCAGCACGGACCCTGAAGTGCTGGGCCGGATGACCAGCGGCAATGTATTCGGCTCGGTCGATAATCCGTATCTCCAGAAGTCAGCCTGGGGCTGGACGATTGACCCGCTCGGCTTCCGCATTACGGCCAATCAGCTGTATGACCGCTACCAGAAGCCGCTGTTTGTGGTCGAGAACGGGCTGGGTGCTGCCGATGAACCCGGTCCCGGCGGTGAGGTAGCCGACGACTACCGGATCGACTATCTGCAGCGGCATATTGCCGCCATGGGCGAAGCGATTGAGGACGGAGTGGACATTATCGGCTACACCAGCTGGGGCCCGATTGATCTGGTCAGCGCCTCAACCGGCGAGATGAACAAGCGCTATGGCTACATCTACGTCGACAAGGACAACGCCGGCAACGGTTCGCTGCAGCGGAGCCGGAAGAAGAGCTTCCACTGGTACAAGCAGGTGATTGCCAGTAACGGCGGGGATCTGTCAGTGGATGGGCTGGATTAGGATAAGCCGCATAGGATGAAAGCCAGAAAACACCTCCAAGAGGGTAAGCTCTATCGTTCGATAGAATTATCCATGGAGGTGTTTTTTTGTTAGAGATGGAATCACTGGGAAGAGCCAGCCGCCGCATCATCAGCCTTCACACAATCAATCGCCACCACAATCGCTATCATAATGGCCTCCATCTGCTCATTCAAGATGTGAATCCTGTAGCTGTCGCCCCAGGTGAACCACTCCTTGTTGACCTCACCAATGACTGAATCGTGCTGCAGGACCTCGAAGTCCATGTCCCACCAGTTGCCGCGGACCTCGATGCCGGCCGAATCAATGGCATAGCGTGCTTTTAGAAAAGAAAATTCCTTCTTGATTGTCAGCACTTCCCGGCCGTTCACCTCGACAAAAAACTTCGGCAGAAAGCTGAACACCTTTTTCGTAATCAGTGCGACTTCTTCTCTTCGGGTATTCATAATGGAGAATGTTTTTGGGATCTGCATAAAGCTGCCCTCTACAAAATACACATCCTGCTCCTGCTGGTTCTTTACAGTGAATTTGCCGCTAAGGCTAAATACCTTCTGCTTCATATACAGCTGTCTCATAATGAACCTCCTTCGCGGTATTCGCGCGGTGATTTGCCGTGCCAGCGCTTGAACTGGCGGCTGAAATGGGCGATATCCCGGTAGCCGAGAATTGCGGAGATGTGGCTGACAGGCAGACGGAGATCGTCCAGCAGCACCTTGGCCTCATGCAGCATCTGCTGGGACAGGAACTCTCTCGGGGATAGGCCGAACACCTGGCGGAACACCCGGTAGCAGTGCGAGGAGCTGATGCCAAGCTCAGCTGCGATGTCATCGACACCAAGCGTCCTGTCTTCCTGGATATCCTGCTTGAACTGCTGGTAGACAAGACCCTGCAGACGGCTGCGGATCTGATGGGCAAGCTCGACCTTTTCATAGCTGGCGGACGAATGCAGATTGGCCTCAACGGAGAAGGCTTCCCACAGCTGGCCGAACAGGTCAAACACGGCAGACTGCAGCCTCATCCGCTGGGACATTGTAATGTCACCCTGTATCTGATGGGAAATGTCCACAAGTCTGGTGAGCGAGGGCGTTAACTTATGGGCAATCGTGCTGTCAGCCGGAAAGAGTACATGATGCAGCCGGCTTAAGAGCGAAATCAGAATTTTATCGTCGATATCAAAATGGATACAAAAATACGTGAACGGCCGTCCGTTGCCGCTCTGGCTGGAATGCGAGTCGCCCGGTCTCAGCAGGACCAGATCCCCGGCACGCTGCGTATAGCTTCGGCTGTTCACAATGATCCGCTGCTCTCCGTCCAGCACATAGTTGAACTCGTACTGCGGGTGGGCATGAATTGGATAACTCCATGCACCGCCTACCGTCCGCAGATGCATGCCGAACAGGTTCAGCGTTGTTTTGACGTCAGGAATAATGATTTCACTAATATTCTGACTGAGTTCTGGCGGCAGAAAGGCCGAAGCCATAGGCGGTTCCTCCTTGCTGTTCAGGTTCACTGTCTATTTCCAGTATATCGAAGTTCGGCTTGATTTGGGTAAAAATCTGCCTGATTTGGCAATGTTCCCGGCATAGAGCCCCGTGATAGGATGAGAATAGGCAATCTATCAACTGCCAAACTCGCATGCTGCATCAGGGAGGAGCTATTATGACAAAGTCTAATCCATTCTATAATGTCCAGCATTCGCCTATCGGGGCATTTGCAAGCTTTACACTCGGCTTTAAAGGTAAAAACGGGGGGCTCGGGCTGGAGCTGGGCAAGCCGGCTGACCAGAATATGTACATCGGATTTCAGTCTGCGGACGGTGAAAGCTATGAGGTGCTGCCTTTTTTTGAGCAGGCGGCAGATGCCGGAGCCAGATATGATATAGAAAAAGCGGATGAGACCGCTAAGATTAAATTGAAAGCGTTTCAAGATGAGGCAATCAGCCGGACGCTGGGAACAGCGAGCGATACGTGGCAGGCTGGGGACCTGACTTTCAAGGTGTACTCTCCCGTCCGGTCGGTACCTGATCCGTCCACGGCTGATGATGAATCGCTGAAGGCAGCGCTGCTGCCGGCGGTTTTTGCTGAGCTTACGCTCGATAACACCCGGGGAACTATTGCCCGCAGAGGCTTTTTTGGCTACGAAGGCAGCGATCCTTACAGCTCCATGCGCAGGCTGGGCGATACGAGCGGAGGCGCTTTTCAGGGGATCGGACAAGGCCGGCTGACGGCGGTTGCCTGTGCAGAGGAAGGCGTGCAGTCGGCGCTCGGATTTACCATGGAAAAGATTCTGGAAGCCAAGCTTGAGCATAATCTGTCCTTTGGTCTGGGCGGCACGGGTGCGGTACTGATGGAGGTTCCGGCGGGCGAAAAGCGGACGTACCGGCTTGCGGTTTGCTTTTACCGCGGCGGTCTGGTGACTACAGGAATTGATGCCGGCTATGCGTATACCCGCTTTTTCCGGAATATTGAGGAGGTGGCCGGTTATGCACTGGAGCATTTCGCTGAGCTGACGGCTGCCTGTGCGGACGCTGATGCCTGGATTCACTCGGCCGGGCTCAGCGCAGACCAGACTTTTATGCTGTCGCATGCGATTCACAGCTATTACGGCAGCACGCAGCTGCTGCATGACGGGGAGAAGTATCTATGGATTGTCAACGAAGGCGAATACCGGATGATGAATACGCTGGATCTGACGGCGGATCAGCTGTTTTTTGAGCTGGTGATGAATCCCTGGACGGTGCGTAATGAGCTGGAATTATTCGTGGACCGTTACAGCTATGAGGATAAGGTTGTGTTCCCGGGCGAAACCAGGGAGTATCCGGGCGGCATCAGCTTCACCCACGATGTCGGGGTAGCCAATGTGTTCTCACGTCCGCAGTATTCCGCCTATGAGCTGGCGGGGCTGGATGACTGCTTTTCTTATATGAGTCATGAGGAGCTGGTGAACTGGCTGGTCTCGGCGCTCGTCTATATTGAACAGACCGGGGACCGTGATTTCACGGATAACATGCTGCCTGTGCTCCGGGCCTGCTTCGAGAGCATGCTGAACCGTGACCACCCGGTTAAGGAGCGGCGTAACGGCCTGATGGGCCTGGACAGCAACCGGACGCAGGGCGGTGCCGAGATTACCACCTACGACAGTCTGGACACCTCGCTGGGACAGTCGCGCAATAACATTTATATGGCGGGCAAATGCTGGGCAGCGTATGTGGCGCTGGAGAAGTTTTTCGGGCAGGAGGGGCTGGTGGAGCTGGCAGCGGAGGCTGGCCTGCAGGCGGAGAAATGCGCCGCTTCCATTGCGGCAGAGCTGAACAGCGAAGGGTACATTCCGGCTGTCATTCACGAAAACAACGATTCGCGCATCATTCCGGCGATTGAAGGGCTGATCTTCCCGCTCTTCACCGGATGTCAGGAAGCGCTTGATCCGGCCGGCCGGTTTGCCGGGTACCTCAGTGCGCTGAACACGCATCTGCAGACCGTACTGGTTCCGGGCGTCTGCCTGTTCGCTGACGGAGGCTGGAAGCTGTCCTCCACCAGCAACAACTCCTGGCTCAGCAAAATCTATCTCTCTCAGTTTATCGCCAGAGAGATCCTGCATCTGCCTTGGGAGGAGAGCGGCCGCGCGGCGGATGCCGCCCACGTGAGCTGGCTGCTCCATCCCGAGCTGTCCTACTGGTGCTGGAGTGACCAGATTCTGGCCGGCCTGATCGGCGGCAGCAAATATTACCCGCGCGGCGTTACAGCCATCCTCTGGCTGCTTGAAGGTACGGGCAGCCGGTCGCTGACGGAACTGGCCCGGCAGGCCGGTGTTAAATAGCTGATTATGCAACTAAGAGCAGGGAGGCTCTATAACTGCAGTTTGTGCAACTAAAAGCAGGAGAAATCCGCGTTTGGACGAAATAGCTGCATTTGGTACAGCTAAACAGGCTGAAATCGTGCTAAACGGGCTTAGTCGGCCGATATAGGTGTACGGAGTACACTTAAAGCGGTTCGGTAAGCAAAAATGGCCGAAATAGCTGTACAGAGTGCAGCTAAAGTCAGTTGTAGCGGAAAGCGCACCTATTGAAACCATGTCAGGTTCATGCAAGAGTACTGAGCAACTAGCTGTGGGATTGAAGTGTGAGGCGTATGCGCAGAGCGGACAGGTTGAGTGAGTATATCAAGTGTGTAGAAGCAAGTGTGGAAATAAAATGTGTTAAGTAACAATAATCAGGAACAAGCAGGAGGAGATATCCGGATGAATGAGGCGGGCGGAATTAACAATCTGTTGCAGGATCATGGCTACAATGCCTGGCTGAGCTACCCTGAGCTGCCGCAGGGTAAGCTTCAGGAGCAATATGTGAAATGGTGCGGAGCGGTGAGCGTTACGGAGACAGATGACACCGTTCAGGCTGCGCTTGCGGAATGGCGGAGAGGCCTTGCCTCGATGCTGGGCATTGAGGTGCAGGTGCAGCAAGCGGCTCCTGAGACTAAATCAGGGAGCGATTCAAAGAATGCTGCTGCGGCAAATATCGCAGCCAATGCCCCGGAGCGTTCTGCCGGAACCGACACAGAACCGCTCGTTGCCTTCGGCACCTTCGGGGGCGGCAACACGCTGATTAGCAGCGTGTTTGCAGAGGCCGACATCCGCAGGGTCGGCCGCGAAGGCTTCGCCATCCGTACCAGTGCAGAACATAACTGCATTACGGTTGGCGCCTCCACACCGGCTGGTGTGCTGTACGGAGTGTTCCATCTGCTGCGGCTCATGGGCACGCTGCAGCCAATCGAGGCACTCGATGAAGCAGTCAACCCGGTCAACGGCCTGCGGATGATTAACCACTGGGATAATTTTGACGGCAGCGTGGAGCGGGGCTATGCCGGCAGGTCCTTTTTATATGACAATAACCGGTTTATCGGAGATATGGAGCGGGTTCGCGATTATGCACGCCTGATGTCCTCCGCAGGTATCAATGCCATTGCAATCAACAATGTAAATGTGCATGCGCTGGAAACGCTGTTCATCTCGGAGTACTTGCCGCAGGTGGCCGAAATCGCGGACCAGTTCAGAGTATACGGTATCCGGCTGTTCCTGAGCGTGAATTTTGCCGGTCCTATGCAGGAAGGCGGTGCGGGTACTGCCGATCCGCTCGATCCGGGCGTGCGCACATGGTGGCAGAACAAGGCGGCTGAAGTTTATCAGGCAATCCCGGATTTCGGCGGCTTTGTGGTCAAGGCGGATTCGGAGAACCGTCCAGGCCCGTTCACCTATGGACGCGACCATGCTGACGGGGCCAACATGCTGGCTGAAGCGCTGGAGCCGTTCGGCGGCATCGTCATCTGGCGCTGCTTCGTGTACAACTGCAAGCAGGACTGGCGGGACCGCAGGACAGACCGGGCAAGAGCTGCCTACGATCATTTCAAGCCGCTTGACGGCAGATTTAAGGACAATGTCATCCTGCAGATCAAAAACGGGCCGATGGATTTCCAGGTCAGAGAACCGGTCTCCCCGCTGTTCGGGGCAATGGAGCAGACCAATCAGATTATTGAATTCCAGATCGCCCAGGAATATACCGGCCAGCAGCGCCATGTCTGCTACCTGGTTCCCCAGTGGAAAGAAGTACTGGAGTTCCAGACCCTAGCCAAAGGGGAGGCTTCTCCGGTGAAGCGTATCGTGGACGGTTCGCTGTGGGGCAACCGGCACAGCGGGATTGCCGCGGTGTCCAACACCGGCAATGACATTAACTGGACCGGCCATCTGCTGGCCCAGGCCAATCTGTATGGCTACGGCCGTCTGGCCTGGAATCCCGGGCTCAGCGCTGAAGCCATCGCCGCTGAATGGATTGCCCTGACCTTCGGCAGCAATCAGGAGGTGGCGGATGTGATCAGCGGGATTTTGCTGGATTCATTAGAAATCTATGAATCTTATACCGCGCCGCTCGGTGTGGGCTGGATGATCAATCCGGAGCATCACTACGGGCCGAATGTGGACGGTTATGAATATTCTCAGTGGGGCACCTATCATTACGCCGACAACCGCGGGATCGGGGTCGACCGGACGGTGAAGACGGGAACCGGGTACAGCGCCCAGTACATCGACAGCAATGCAGCCCGCTATGAGTCGCTTGAGGAATGCCCGGATGAGCTGCTGCTGTTCTTCCACCATGTGCCGTACACCCATGTGCTCCATTCCGGCAAAACCGTAATCCAGCACATTTACGATACGCATTTTGAAGGAGCGCAGCGGGCAGAAGGGCTGTTATCCTCCTGGCAGACCTTGAAGGATAAGGTAAGAGAGGATCTGTATGTACAGGTGGAACAGCGTCTTACAGGCCAAGCCGCGCATGCGAAGGAATGGCGTGACCAGATCAACACGTATTTTTACCGGAAAAGCGGTATAGAAGATCAGTTGTCACGTACCATCTACTAAATGGATATGAACATGATGATTACCTTCAGTACGGTTATTGACTGGCTTACGGACGGAATCCCCGTGCCGGAGCAGACGGTAGACAGGCTGGAAACAGGAATACCGGAGACGGAGGTGCGGGGAATTGTCACCGCATTTACCGCTTCGCAATATGTGATAGAACAGGCGGCTGCTCTGGGAGCCAACCTTGTTATATCCCATGAAGGCATCTATTACAGCCATCACGACCAGCGGGATTGGCTTGGACAGGACCCTGTTTACCGGCAGAAGTCAGCGCTAATTGCCGGAACGGAGACAGGCATCTACCGTTTCCATGACTATATACACCGCTATACGCCGGACGGTATTACCGAAGGGCTAATTGCTGAACTGGGCTGGCTGGAGTATGTGGAGGAGCACCGTCCGGCGGTGTCCGTTCTTACTCTTCCGCCCGCACCGCTCAGGGAAATCGCGGAGTATGTGAAGCGCAAGCTGCAGATATCCTATGTGCGCGCAGCAGGGGATTTATCGGGCTCCTGCAGCCGAATAGGCATCCTGGCCGGCTACCGGGGCGGCGGCCAGCTGGTGATTCCCCTCTACGGGGAAGAGGGGCTTGACCTGATTATTGCCGGTGAAGGCCCGGAATGGGAGACACCGGAATATGTGAGGGATGCGCTGCAGCAGGGACGCAGCAAGGCTTTGATCATGCTTGGGCATGCCGAAAGTGAGGCCCCGGGCATGAAGCAGCTGGCAGAGCGGCTGGCCGCACAGTTTCCGGCGGTGCCGGTGCGCTACATCCCGGAACGTCCGGTGTTTGAAGTGATTTAACGCCGGAACCTCCTTGCAGCCAAGGAGGTTTTTGGTTTTGCCCGCATGTCCTGGCAGCGGGACAATGCAGGCTTTTTTATGATAATGACAATCCATTTACCATATTGAACATTGCTGCGGGCGCTGGTTATAGCTTACATTGAGAGTGCATGAAATCGTATGATGTTGCACTAGAACGGTCACCGGACCCAAATTTACAGTGGAGGTCATCATGTTGATCAAAAGTGGGAGAGATGGAAGAGCCAGAGGTTCAGCCGTTTTTTTGCTGGGGGTTATCCTGCTCGCCGGCGGCTGCGGAGGCTTAAGTAATGAAAGCGCTTTGAATACGCCCCCGGGTAACCCGTCTGCGGAAACCGGTTTGCCCTATCCGGTGGCAGGTGATATTACGCTTACGTTTATGAATGAGCAGCTGGGAGGCACACCGGAGCGTCTGCCGATAGATGAAGAGTATGAAGCCCGGACCGGAATCCGGATCAGGCAGCTGGGGGGCACGCCGATGGGTGACCAGAAATTCAGCCTGCTGCTGGCGTCAGGGGAACTGCCGGATATTTTTCTGAATACGTGGCTGCAGTATCCGGGCGGTCCGGATAAAGCGGTGGAGCAGGGCTACATTCTCAAGCTCAATGACCTGATTGACCAATATGCGCCCAATCTGAAACGGACGCTCGAGGCCCACCCGGAGATTGATAAAATGATCAAAACCGACGCCGGCACCTACTACGCCTTTCCGTTCATACGCTCAGAGAACGGGCGGGTGTACGGCGGACCTATTATCCGCCAGGACTGGCTGGATGAACTGGGCCAGGACGTGCCTGAGACAATGGAGGAGTGGCATACGGTGCTGACCGCTTTTAAAGACAAGAAACAGGCTGCCGCCCCGCTGACGCTCCGGACGTTGTTCCTGGGTGAGCGGACCGGCGGATTTGCCGGGGCCTTCGGGGTGATGGGCAACTTTTACGTCAATGACGGTAAGGTGGTCTACGGGTATCTTGAGCCGGGGTATAAGGAGTATCTGAAGACGATGGCCCAGTGGTATAAGGAGGGCTTGATCGACAAGGATTTTGCCTCCATTGATGCCGCGACTGTGGATAAAAAGATGACCTCGGGCGAAAGCGGGGCGACCATCGGCTGGCAATTTTACATTGAGAGCTACAATTCGGCAGCGCAGGCTGCCGGGAAACAGGCTGATTTTGCAGCCGCCCCGTATCCTGCAGCCGCCAAGGGGGAAACGCCGGAGTTCGGCCAGCTCGACAATGCCTATGCGGGAACCTACTCTGCGGCAATTTCGGCTGATACGGAGCATGTGGAGGCGGCTATGCGCTGGCTTGACTATGCGTTTACCGGGGAGGGGAGTATGCTGAACGCCTTCGGAATAGAAGGTATTACATACACTCTGGAGGATGGTAAGCCGGTGTACACGGACTTTGTGGCGAATAACCCGGATGGTATTTCCAGTGATAAGGTGATGCTCAAGTACTCGCACAGCACGAACTTTCCAATGATTCAGCAGGATAATCATCTGCCGGTGAAGTTTGCCCAGACCACTGCGGCCCTCGACATCTGGAAGAATACGAACCACGAGCGCCATCTGCTCCCTCCGGTTACGCCGACAGGCGAGGAATCCGACGAGCTGGGCAGCATTATGAACGACATCAATACCCTGGTGAAGGAGGCGGAGCTCAAAATCATCCTCGGCACCGAACCGGTGGATCACTACGACAAATCTGTGCAGCAGATGCGGGACATGGGGATTGAGCGGGCGCTGGATATTCAGCAGGCAGCCTATGAGCGGTATCTGAAGCGCTGAATTTTGGCCTGAAGGAAGCTGACGGAGAGAATGGATACAGGAGGAGAACATATGATGAACACTTCACGCAAAATAAACGGGGGCTGGCAGTTCAGCAAGCAGCCACTAGGTTCAAGGCTGTCAAATGTAATAGCGGAAGCCGACTGGATGCCGGTTACCCTGCCGCATGACTGGCTGATCTACGATACGAATGCGCTCTATGAGAACGGGGAGGGCTGGTACAGCAAGACGCTAACTCTGGATACAATACCGCCGGAGCGCTGCTGGTCTCTGCGGTTTGAAGGCGTATACATGGATTCTACACTCTATGTAAACGGACAGGAGGCAGGGGAGTGGAAATATGGGTATTCCACCTTTGAGTTTGACATTACGCCTTATCTGCAGGAAGGCGATAACAGCATTGTTATGCGGGTCGTCCATGAATCGCCGGGCTCCCGCTGGTACTCCGGTGCAGGCATTTACCGCTCAGTGTGGCTGCGTGAATATCCGCTGAGTCATATTGCTGCTGACGGCATCTACATTGCTGCACGGCCGGGGGACGCCGGAGACTGGACCGTGGATGTGGACACAGAGCTGGTGCTTGGCGACACTGCCGTCCGGACGCTGGATAATGAGCAGAGCTTTGCGGCTGACGGGGAAAAGGTGGCATATGGGCTTCGTCATACGGTGCTGGACGGCGACGGTAATGCAGTGGCCCAGGAGGAGTTCGCAGTGCTGGTGGCGGACGGCAGCAGAACCGTGCATGCCCACTGCCGGCTGACAGTGGAACAGCCTGCGCTCTGGGATATTGCCAGTCCGAGCCTGTACTGGCTAAAGACAGAGCTGCTGGCCGGCGGGACTACTGTCCAGGTGGAACGTGAGCGGTTCGGCTTCAGGACAGTGGAGCTTGACAGTGACAAGGGATTTTTCCTCAACGGCCGCTCTTTTAAGCTGAACGGGGTGTGCCAGCACCATGATCTTGGGGCGCTGGGGGCAGCAGTTAATATGGCAGCGCTGCGCCGGCAGATTGTGCTGCTGCAGGAGATGGGCGTGAATGCCATCCGCACCGCCCATAACATGCCTGCAGTTGAGCTGATGGAGCTGGCCGATGAGCTGGGCGTGCTGATCGTTTCGGAGGCGTTTGACATGTGGGAGCGCAGCAAGACGCCTTACGACTACGCCCGTTTTTTCCCGGAATGGTGGAGAAGGGATATTGCCAGCTGGGTCCGGCGCGACCGGAACCGTCCGAGCCTGATCATGTGGAGCATCGGCAACGAAATCTATGATACCCATGCCGGCGAGCGGGGCCAGGAGGTTACCCGGATGCTGCAGGATGAGGTGCTGCTGCATGACCCGCGCGGCAACGGTTCTGTAACGATCGGCTCGAACTATATGCCGTGGGAGAATGCACAGATATGTGCAGACATCGTCAAGGTTGCCGGGTATAACTACGGCGAGAAATATTATGATGCACATCATGCGGAGCATCCGGACTGGATTATCTACGGCAGTGAGACCTGCTCGACGGTGCAGAGCCGGGGTATCTATCATTTTCCGCAGGACCAGCCCGTGCTTGCCGACGATGATCAGCAATGTTCGGCACTTGGCAACAGCTCAACCAGCTGGGGAGCGAAGAATACAGAAACCTGCATCACCGGTGACCGGGACGCCAAGTATTCCCTGGGACAGTTCCTGTGGACCGGCTTTGACTATATCGGGGAGCCGACCCCGTATCATACCAAGAACTCTTACTTCGGGCAGCTGGACACCGCCGGGTTCCCGAAGGATTCTTATTATATTTATCAGGCGGAATGGACGGATTACCGCATTTCCCCGATGATTCATATCTTCCCGTATTGGGATTTCTCAGAAGGGCAGCTGATTGATGTGCGTGTCTGCTCCAATGCGCCGCGGATTGAGCTGTTCCTGGATGACGTGTCGCAGGGGACCTATGATATTGACCATGAACACGGCCTGCAGCTGGTAGAGAACTGGAAGCTGCCGTACAGGGCAGGGGTTCTCCGGGCCGATGCCTATGATGATCAGGGTCAGGTAATAGCCTCGGAGCAGCGTGCTTCCTTCGGCGATGCCGCCTCCCTTGTGCTTGCAGCAGACAAGCAGGAGCTTGCTGCTGACGGGCAGGATCTGATCTTCGTCACGGTTACTGCTGCAGATGCAGCGGGTCTGCCGGTCGAGAACGCCAATAACCGGGTGCAGCTCAGCATTGAAGGACCGGGACGGCTGGTCGGCCTGGATAACGGGGACAGCACCGATTACGATGCCTACAAAGGCACAAGCCGCAGGATGTTCAGCGGCAAGCTGCTGGCGATTATTGCCGGAACACTGGACCCGGGGGCAATTACGCTGCGCGCGGAGTCGGCAGGCATTGCCGGTGCAGAGATTGTGCTGCAGTCTGTGGCGGCTGCTGCGGGAGCGGAAGAGCAGGTGCTCTATGCGGATTGTCCGCTGGAAGCCGGACGGGGAGCCGATCTGGAAGCGGGTTCTGCCAGCAGCGGGGTCTTGCCTGAGGTGCCGGTGCGGAAGCTGGAGATCCTCTGCCCTGAAGGTACGCTGCTGACCCCGGAAAGGGCCGGCCTGCCTCTGCGGGTGAAGCTGCACCCAGAGAACGCAACCTATCAAGATGTGGAGTGGCGCATCACCAATGCAGCCGGGGTGGATTCCAATATCGGCTCTCTTGAGGTGAACGGGCATGAAGTGCTGATCACTGCGCTAGGCGACGGCGATGTCTTTGTGCGTTGCGGAGTGCGGAACGGCGCAGACAGCATCCGGCTCTACTCGCAGATGGAGATTAAGCTGAGTGGCTTCGGGCAGGCGTATCTGAATCCGTATGCGTTTGTCTCCGCAGCCTATCACAGCAGTGCCAGCTACAATCTGACCAACGGCAATGAACGCGGCGTAGCGACGGCGCGTGAAGGGGAGAGCCTGATTTGCTTCGAGCGGATCGACTTCGGCAGTTACGGTGCTGATGAAATGACACTGCCTATATTCGCACTGGACAGTGAGGAATATCAGATAGGGATCTGGGAGGGCATTCCCGGCCAGTCCGGTGCAGTGCTGCTGGATACCGTGCTCTACCAGAAGCCGTCACAATGGAATGAATACCAGGAGGAGAGCTACAGGCTGCCTAAGCGGTTGAGCGGAATTGTGACATTATCCTTCGCTCTGCAGAAGAAGATTCACCTTAAGGGCTTCCAGTTCGCCCGCCGGCACAAAGCCTTCGCCAGTCTCGGCGCTTTGGAGAACAGCCGGATATACGGCGATACGTTCTCTGTCACGGAGAATGCGGTTGAGGGAATCGGCAACAATGTGTCCCTGATCTATGAGGATATGGATTTTGGTGAGCGCGGAGCAGTCCGGCTGCAGATCTGCGGGCGTTCCCAGCTTGCGAACAATACGGTCCATCTGCTGTTCAGCAGCCCGGACGGCGACTCGAAGCAGCTTGTTGAATTCCGGGGATCGGACAGCTATACGGTGCAGGAATTTATGCTTGAGCCAGTGTACGGTGCACAGACTGTGACATTCCTGTTCCTGCCGGGCAGTAATTTTGACCTGCAGTGGTTCCGGTTTTTGCCGGGTGGCGGGGATGGAAGCGGAGAGTAAGGCAACGGGCATTAGGCGAAATTGAAACAGCGGCTGCCATGGACGGGGGAAATGACGTCCCGGGCGGCCGCTGTTTATTATTGGATACGAACCTTATATGTAATCCACTTCTTCTCGATCATCTGTGCGCTCGTATCTGATCCAGCTCATCGCTTCGATCCCGAGTAACTCCTTGAACTGCTCTACAGTAGCGAACTCCTCTTCATCAAACGCAAGATTGCCGGCCAGGAGTTCTTCAATGGATTGTATCTGCTCTTCCTTCAGTCCGAATACTCTAAAAGCCTCGGGACGAGGATTTTGATTCAGGTATCCATCAAAAATGGAGGAGTCTACATCCTCATATTCCTCCATTAATTCTTTAAACTCATAGTCTATTAACTCATACATCACCTGAAGATTCGAAACAACCTCCCCCTTATGGAAGAGTTCAAACCCCCAGCCATGATCCTCCAAATGGGTAAAGTACAAGATCGGACAATGCTCTGATAATGTCTTGAGCTGCTGTGATGCCGCAAACTCCCCGTCTTCTGATGTAAAGAACGCAATCCATTCCTCGCTCAGCTTAAGAGTGGGTGTGCCTGCAGGCAGGTTCCCGATCAGCTTTGTTTTGTCAACTGCTCTAATAATATTGCCGTATGTAAATTCACTCATTAATTGCACCTCTTTTTCTCATCATTCAACCAACATGTTCCCTGAAGGGATCATTCATTGCCGCTCTAGCCCCGGATATAATCCGCAAAATTCTCCTGCAGATAGAGGGAATTGATATCCTCCCGCAGGTGGTGGTGGATCAGCGCCTCCAGCTTGCCGGTTTCACGCCGGGTCATGTATTCAAGGATGCGCTGGTGCTCGTCCCAGATTTCCTCCAGCTTTTCTTTTCTCAGCATGTGCAGTCTGCGGTAGCGGACGTAGTGTACATTGGACTGCTGAATCAGATTCCACAGGTATTCCCGTCCGGCCAGCCGGAACAAGGCGGCGTGGAACGCATCGTCCAGATTAAGGAACGGCTCGGTAGCCGCATCTTCAAGGATAACGGCCTTTTGCCGGTCCAGAATGTCCTTCAGCTCATGCACGCCCTTCAGCGCAAGATGCTCCGAGAGATATTTGATAATCTCCTTCTCCAGCACACTCCGCAGAAAAATAATCTGCTCCACCGATTCCAGATCAATATAGGAAACAAGATTCCCCTTCTTCGGGTAGATATCAATATAAGCTTCAAGGCTGAGCTGCTTCAGCACGTCACGCAGCGGAGTCCGTGAAATCTGGAACCGTTCGGACAGAACTGTCTCACTGAGGATAGCGCCCGGCTTCAGAGTCAGGGTGAGAATTTCCTGCTTTAGTGTTTTCATGATTTCTTCTTTGATTGACATGGCTACTTTTGCTCCATTGTTATATTTTAATGTCTAGTATACATCATGCTAAAGGTTTAAAAAAGAACACAATCAGGAACCTTGTGATAAAAACCTCAATTAACACTGTTGTAAGGGTATACATGAGCGTTTCTAATTGGCTATTGACAACTTTATAAAGTTTAAATTATGATCAAGTCAAACTTGTATACAAGATGAGATTGTACCTCAGGCCCGCTGGATGGGGTTGCGCTTCAGATCCGCTGAATTCGATTGTTCCTCAGGCCTGCTAGGCGTTTGTGTCCGGTCGTGCCAGCTGCTTTGTTGCACTGGATTCCCGCGTATATCACTCTATAAGCCTGATTGGGCACAATGGTGTCATTCGCTTTTAACATTATAAGGAGGGTTTATTTATGAACATGACATGGAGATGGTACGGCGAAGGGAACGACAATGTTACTCTCGATCATATCCGGCAAATTCCGGGGGTAATGGGCATTGTCTGGTCGCTGCATCATAAGGTGGCTGGTGAAGTGTGGGAGATGGAAGAAATCCAGAAGGTTGCGGATCAGATTACAGCCAAGGGCTTCAGCACTGCAGTAGTTGAGAGTGTTAACGTCCATGATGATGTCAAGATCGGTCTGCCATCCCGTGATAAATACATTGACATTTACATTGATACGATCCGCAAGCTGGCAAAAGTCGGCGTAAAGGTGATTTGTTACAACTTCATGCCGGTGTTCGACTGGACACGTACGGAGCTGTACAAGGAGCTGCCGGACGGATCGAACGCCCTCTTTTATGAAAAGGCTGCCATTACCGATAATCCGCGCGATATGGTTGACCGCATCCTCAAAGGCGCAGGGGAATTCACGATGCCGGGCTGGGAGCCGGAGCGTCTGGCTAAGCTCGATGACCTGTTCGCGGCTTATGCCGATGTGACGGAAGATAAACTGTTTGAGAATCTGGTGTATTTCCTGGAGCGCATTATGCCGGTATGTGAAGAGGTGGATATCAAAATGGCTATTCACCCTGACGATCCGGCCTGGCCGATCTTTGGACTGCCGCGTATTATCCGCAGCCGCGACTCCATCCGCCGGATGCTGGATGCTGTAGACAGCCCCTACAATGGACTGACGTTCTGCACAGGCTCGCTCGGCACGAATCCTGAGAATGATCTGCCGGCGATGATCCGCGAGTTCCATGACCGGATTTATTTTGCCCACATCCGTAACGTTAAGGTATTCGACAATGGGGACTTTATCGAAGTGTCCCACCGCGGCCGAGATGGCAGTGTCGATGTAGCTGAAGTGGTTAAGGCCTACCATGAGAGCGGATTTACCGGCTATGTCCGTCCGGACCACGGCCGCCACTTGTGGGGAGAAGAGAAGAACTGCCGTCCGGGCTATGGTCTCTACGACAGAGCGATGGGTATTATGTACCTGCTTGGCGTATGGGATAGCCTGGAGAATGTAAAGGGGGCGAAGTAACATGCTGCGCCTGACCCGATCCAGTATCCGGAATGAAGCGGCCTCCTGGGAAGCCGCCGGTGTCGAGCTTCCCAAGTTCGACTATGACACAGTAGCGAAGAATACACTGGAGAAGCCGGAATGGGTGCATTTCGGCGCAGGCAACATCTTCCGCGGATTCGTGGCAAATGCCCATCAGAAGCTGCTCGACAGCGGGGCGGCGGACACGGGGATCATTGCAGCGGAGACGTTTGATTTTGAGATGATCGACAAGGTCTACAAGCCGTATGACAATCTGACTCTGCTGGTGCTGATGAATGCGCGCGGCGACTTCCAGAAAAAAGTGGTCAGCAGCATCGCGGAAGGCATCACTGCCGACAAAACCCGTGAAGCCGACGACCAGAGGCTGACTGAAATCTTTGAGAACCCGAGCCTGCAGATGGCCAGCTTCACGATTACCGAGAAGGGCTATTCCCTGACCGGGCCGAACGGCCAATATCTCGGCATTGTAGAGAAGGATATCGCCGGCGGGCCGGAGCAGCCGATTCATGCGATGAGCATCGTGGCTGCCCTTGCATACAAGCGTTATCTGAAGGGCGCGTACCCGATGACTTTTGTCAGTATGGATAACTGCTCGCATAACGGCGATAAGCTGAAGAACGGGATCGTTACAATTGCCAAGGAATGGGCGGCAAAAGGCTCGGTGGAAGCGGGCTTCGTGGACTACCTGCTGAATGAGCAGCTGATTACCTTCCCGCTGTCGATGATCGATAAAATCACACCGCGCCCGTCCGAAACCGTCCAGGCTGCTCTGCTGGAGCAGGGGATCGGCGAGATGGATGTTATTGTTACCTCCAAGAATACCTATACTGCACCGTTTGTTAATGCCGAGATCAGTGAATATCTGGTTATTGAGGACAAATTCACGAACGGCCGTCCGGCGCTGGAGCAGGCAGGGGTTATTTTCACCGACCGGGATACAGTCAATAATATTGAAACGATGAAGGTTACCACCTGCCTTAATCCGCTGCATACGGCACTTGCCGTATCCGGCTGTCTGCTCGGCTACACCCTGATCGCTGATGAGATGAAGGACGAGACGCTGCGCAAGCTGGTTGAGATTATCGGCTACAAGGAAGGGCTGCCGGTCGTTGTTGATCCGGGCATTATCAGCCCGAAGCAGTTCCTGGATGAGGTGCTGAAAGAGCGCTTCGCCAATCCTTTCATTCCCGATGCGCCGCAGCGGATCGCGACAGATACCTCGCAGAAGGTGGGCATCCGCTTCGGAGAAACAATCAAGTCCTATGTCCGCAGGGAGGATCTGGACCCGGCTGACCTGACTGCTATTCCGCTGGCTATTGCGGTATGGTGCCGTTATCTGCTGGCTGTGGATGATAAAGGCGAAGCTTTTACGCTCAGTCCTGACCCGCTGCTTGAAGCTCTGCAGAGCCATCTGCAGGGTGTGAAGCTGGGCGACACCAGCTCTAATGTGCGTGCTATTCTCGAAGATGAGCAGCTGTTCGGCGTGAAGCTGTATGACATCGGCCTTGGCGGCAAGATTGAAGGCATGTTCTACGAGCTGCTGGCCGGACCGGGAGCTGTAAGAAGCACACTTGAGAAATACGTGAATTAAAGGCGGGGAGCATACGTAATGAAGGGATTAATCCAGGAGGATTTTCTGCTGCAGTCTGAGGAAGCGTGGATATTGTATCACGAGTATGCCAAGGCTCTGCCGGTCATTGACTATCACTGTCACCTTGATCCGCAGGCCATAGCAGAGAATAAACGCTTCAGCAGCATCACCGATGTCTGGCTGGGCGGGGATCACTATAAATGGCGCGCGCTGAGAACCTTCGGCGTGGAGGAGAATTATATCACCGGCCCGGCTTCAGATGAAGAGAAGTTCGCCAAGTGGAGCGAGGTACTGCCCTATACAATCGGCAACCCGCTGTACCACTGGTCTGCGCTGGAGCTGAAGCGCTACTTCGGTATCGAAGAGCAGCTGAATCCGCAGAACTGGCGGGAGATCTATGACCACTGCAACAAGCTTATTGCGACAGACGGCTTCACGGCCCGGGGATTGATCACAAGCTCTAACGTGAAATGGATCTGTACGACCGATGATCCGGCGGATGACCTCAAGCACCATGCTGAATTAGCCGCGCAAAAAGAGTTCAAAACCGGCGTCACGCCAACCTTTCGTCCGGATAAGGCCATGTTAATCGGGGCTGAGACGTTCCCGGCCTATCTGGCCAGCCTGGAGCAGGCGGCAGGGTACGGGATTACCAGTTATGCCTTGATGGAACGCGCCCTGCTGGAGCGGATCGGATACTTCGGCAAGCACGGCTGCATGATCTCGGATCACGGCTTCACCGATTTGCCGTTTGAGGAGGCATCCTCCTCTCAGCTTGAAGCGATCTTCAGCAAACGGCTCGGCGGACAAAGTCTCAGCAAGCTGGAATGTGACCAGTATGCAACGGCCTTGTTCCTGGCAATGGGCCGGGGGTATGCAGCGCACGGCTGGACGATGCAGCTGCATATCGGAGCGCTCCGCAACCCGAATACCCGGATGTTCCGGAAGCTCGGGCCGGACACGGGCTTTGATATCATCGGCGACCACAGCTATGCCGAGCGTCTATACAAGCTGCTGGACGGGCTTGACCGGACAGGTGAGCTGCCGAAGACGATTGTGTATAATTTGAACGGCGCGCAGAACGATGTGCTGGCGGCAATGATCGGCGCTTTTCAGGGCGAAGGGATCAAGGGCAAGGTCCAGTTCGGCTCCGGCTGGTGGTACAACGACCAGAAGGACGGCATGATCAAGCAGCTGACCTCACTGTCTAATCTGGGTCTCTTGAGCTGCTTTGTCGGGATGCTGACCGATTCCCGTTCCTTCCTGTCCTATACCCGCCATGAATACTTCCGCCGGATTCTCTGCAACCTGATCGGCGGCTGGGTGGCCAGCGGCGAAGCGCCGCGCGACCTGCCTTTCCTGGGCGGCATCGTGCAGGACATCTGCTATAATAATGCTGAGCGTTATTTTGGATTGGCTGAGTGAGTCTGCATTTTTCCGGACTCGCGGCCACAGCCGCAGCAGAAAAATGAATAGTAAGTTTTCACGCAGGGCCCGCTTTTTCGGGTACTGCGTTTTTTTTCATGTATAATGAAATGAGATTTGTAGAATAGAGAGAAGAAAATGGGCGGGGAGCGGAAGAAATGGATGCAGCAGCGTTTCAGCAGTATGTCAGAAAGTTTAGTGAAATGAAGGGCTTTGATACGAGCACTATCGAGCAGCGGATGCTGTATCTGATGACGGAGGTCGGTGAACTGTCCAAAGAGGTGCTGTCCGTCTCCTTTCATCCGGATGCCGAACGTAAAGCCAATCTGGGCTATGAGATGTATGATGTGGTTTGGAATATTTTTGATCTGGCGAACAAGCTGGATATTGATCTGGAACAGGCTTTCCGGGAGAAACGGGAGATCAACGACCACAGGAACTGGGATTAATTGAATCCTATTTTATATAACTAATGAAAGGACGGGCAGATTGATGTTGAAAACAGATTACATCGATGTGTTGTCGGTTATTTCCGGCAAATTATACACGTCAGCGGCAAATGTGATGGATACTGCAAGCAGGCTTATCCCGGCCAATACATTTTGTATTGCCAATCTGGACAGCCTCTCGACTAAAGTGCTCAAGTCCTTTAACCGGGATAAAATCATGCTGGTCGAGGGGCTGGTGGTAGACAATGAGGAGTCGTATTGTGCTCTTGTCACCGAACATGCACAGGGACCGCTTGTAATAGACAATAACTTGACCCATCCGCTGACCAAGGATATGGATGCGACCGAGTTCGTCGGCGGATGCTCTTTCATCGGAGTGCCGATCCGTAACGAAAAAGGGGAGTTTTACGGTTCGTTGTGCTCGTTTGACCATGGATTCTATCAGTATCAGGAGCGGGATGTGGAGCTGCTGGTGTCGTTGTCGGCCTTTTTCACCAACCTGCTGGAAATGGAAACGGCACTTAATCAGTTACGGACTGCAGAGGAGAAGACTGAACGGGTCCTTGAGGACAAAAAAAATCTGCTCGCCGTGCTGAGTCATGAAATCCGCACCCCGATGAACGGGGTAATCGGCATGACCAGCCTGCTGAAGACAACCGAGCTGACCGAGGAACAGACGCTTTACATCGATGTCATTGAGAAGAGCAGTAACAATCTGCTGACGATGATGGATCAGATTCTTGATTATTCCAGAATGGAAGCCGGGACGATGAAGCTGGAGCTTAGCCCGTTTAATATCCGGGATGTCATTACTCATGTCCTGCAATTGTTCGCAGCCGATGCGGAGAAGAAGGGGATCAGGCTGCATGCGGTATACGACAGCACGGAAAGTCCGCTGCTGCTGGGTGACAGCCCCAAGCTGTCCCAGATTGTAACGAACCTGGTGAGCAATGCGCTGAAATTCACCGAACAGGGCGAGGTCAGACTCACTGTTCTGGATGCAAGCCTTCACCCGGAGAATGTCACTTTGTCCATTGAAGTGAAGGATACAGGAATCGGACTGCCTCCTGACCAGCAGGATATACTGTTCCGCTCCTTTTCACAGATTCATGAGCATCGTTCTCCGGGTAAATACGGCGGAGCGGGGCTCGGACTCTCCATCTGCAGACAGCTGGCCGAGCTTATGGGCGGTAAAGTGTGGCTGAAGGAGACCAGTGGCAAAGGGTGTACCTTTGCCTTTGCTATTCCATTTGCGCCCGCAGCGGCGCAGAACCTCTCAAGTAAAATATCCTGAGACAGAAATGGCGTTTTAAATGCCGGTTAACGGGTAAATTTGAATTGTGAATTGCTTTCCTGCATCAGTAGCTGCTGACAATCTGGACAATAACACCGGTTATGCGGGGAGCCTCACAAATCCCGCCCTTGTCAGCCGAAAGAGAGAGCAGCGCCTTGCGCAGGCAATGTCGTCGGAGGACAGGTCAAGCGGAGCAAGGGCGGCATGCCGGCATCAGCCGGCGTGCCGTTTCTATTTGCGCAGTTATACGCCGGCGGCTAAACCTGTATGTAAGGTTCAGAGATTTCCCGCCGGTTTCCGTCTGAACAGGTACACTGCATTGTCGCCCGACGGAGGCAGAATGAGTGCGGATAAGCGTTCGTTCAGCTCCATGCTGAATGGTCCGGGATTGTGGTAAGCCTCGAAGTCACCGGTTGTCTGCGGGTTCCGGGTTCCAATCACAATATAGAGCTGTACGGAATCCGTCTTGAACACATGTCTTTCATAGGGATTTCTGGGAACAGGCCAGGAGCACATCACGACCTCAGGGTTGTATTTGGCCAGTGCTGTCTTAGCATCTGCCTTCTCTACAAACGCAGGGTAATCAATGTAATGCTTCCAGCTGTAATCATCGGTGGCTGTGCAGTTCGTGCCGGCTTCATTCATGAAGCGTGTTAGCGTTCCGTCGCCCGCTGCAATCTCCAGGCATTTGTGTCCACCTGTAAGCACTGCCAGCTCCTTAATCAGCTCTTTGGAGTAGAAACAGTAAATCCCCTTTTTGCCCACGAGCGGCATCAGAATCTTCTTGTCCTTAATGAGCCTCCAGAAAAAGCGGAACAAGGGAAGGGATACCGGCTTACGCTCAAATCCTTTACGGAACAGCAGCTTCTGCAGGATCGTTCCGTCCCAGCGGTTAAAGCGGACATTGCCTCCAGAGTTTGCGGATACGGCAACATTCAGCTGCTCCAGCAGGTGGATGGCAAACCGGGCTTTAATAATATTCGGCAGAAAAGCATTCACGGTGACTTCATTCATCCCGCTTTTGCTGATTTTGGCATTGGCAGTTTTGGCGCTGGCGGTATAACGGTCGATGACGGCCTGTATGACATTAGCCCCGGCATTATTTTTAATCTCACCCAGCTCGCGGAGCACCTCTTCCTTATACTCCGGATATTGCTGCAGCAAGGTCTGTACAGTGATCTCATTTGCCAATATTTTTTTGGCGGTTTCATTCGTGAACTTCCTCATTTTTTATACTCCAGTGCTTCGTTTTTTCTTCATTATAAATAAAAAAAGAAGCCGGTCCAAGACCGGCTTCCTGTATGGCAAGAGTTATTCGCTGCGCAGCGCCACGACTGGATCTTTTTTGGCTGCGAATTTGGCGGGGATGAAGCCGCCCAGCATGGTCAGCCCAACGCTGAGTACAACAAGTCCGAAGGCATGCAGCGGATTAAGCTGAGCTACATTCGACAGGTCGGTCAGTGACTTCAGCACAAGGTTAACCGGAATGGTCAGCAGATAAGCAATCCCGATACCGAGCAGACCGGAGAGCGAGCCGATAATGCAGGTCTCTGCATTGAAGACACGGGTGATATCCTTCTTGCGCGCACCGAGGGCACGCAGCACACCGATTTCCTTCGTCCGTTCAAGCACGGAGATATAGGTGATGATCCCGATCATGATCAGGGATACGACCAGTGAAATGGATGCAAAAGCAACCAGGACCATCGTAATTCCATCCATAATCCCGCTGGAGAGGCTCGTTACCATTGCAGCCAAATCGGTGTACACAATCAGTTCTTCATTGCTGTGGTCTTCATTCCATTTGTCGAGATAAGCAACAATATTCTCTTTCGCCCCAAAATCCTTCGGATACAAGGAGATTGAGGATGGTGTTGCTACAGCGCCAAGTGCTGCAAGCGCAGCTTCCTTGGAATTTGCACTGCCCGGGTCGGTGCTTGTGCTTGAGCCGCCCATGCCCATTCCCATACCCATGCCCATACCGCTCATATCAATTCCGCCGATTTGGGAGAACACCTTGCCGGTCAGTACATTCACCTGATCCTGCTGCTCCTGGGCCTGCACAATGGCTGAGCCCTGTGCATTCTCAATGAACTGTTCCGACAGGCTGTCCGAATAAGCAATTCCTGCCGACATGGTGGACATCGGTGAATCCTGCTGCTTGCGGATAATTCCGGAAATCTTCAGGGTAACCGCGTTAGCATCATTATACATCTCGCTCAGATCGGCGGCGTTGCCGTTCAGGCTGAACATCCCGTCTGCTTTAGTATAATAATCATCATTATAGATCAGCTTAAACTCCCGGCCGACAATATCATCGAAGTTGAGGTTAGCTGCATTAAAATCAAGACCGAGGGCTTCGAGAATACTCTGGTTCATACGGTTGTATTCATCGACAACCATTACCAGATCAGTCGGCTGCTCAGGCAGACTGCCGGCGAGCAGATCATAGTAGTCTGCCAGATAGCTGCCTTCTGTACCGTCCGGCTTATCCGGATAGGAGGTGAAATTCAGGCTGGCTGTGTCTACAGGGACAGCGGCTTCGCCATCCAAACGGAGAATGTTCATATTTACCTTGCGGCTGTAAGATACTCCGTCGAGATAGGCTGGATCGATATTGTCCAGGTAATCCAGATATTCCTTGCTGAGCACATTTGAATGCAGGACGGTGTTAGCGGTTGGATCATATGGATAAACTTCACTTGCATCCGTGAACTCGGTCCATTTGCTGTCAGCCGCTTCCGCTTGTGCTCCCGGAGGATTGGACATATCAATCTGCGCGGCTGTTTCGCTGATCGTCACAGGGAAGTTGGATAAAGCACCGGATTCATAGCTGCTGATCTGCTTGTCGAACCCGTTCGATAAGGACAGGATCAGTGCAATTCCGATGATCCCGATGCTGGAGGCGAAGGCAGTCAGCGCCGTTCTCCATTTTTTGGTCGAGATATTTTTACCGGATAATTTAAGTGCGGTAAAGTAGCTCATTGCCGTCTTTTTCAGCTGATAATTCGTGTTAGTCTTAAGATCAGCCGGAGGGTTGGTATCAGAGATCATCTTACCATCCCTGAATTGGACAGTCCGGTCGGCATAGGCTTCTGCCAGCTCCGGGTTATGGGTAACCATAACAACAAGCTTGTCCTTGGCAATCTCCCGGATCAGCTCCATAATCTGCTCGCTGGTCACGGTATCAAGTGCGCCGGTCGGCTCATCCGCGAGAATAATGTCAGGGTCGTTGGCCAGTGCTCTGGCAATGGCAACACGCTGCATCTGGCCGCCGGACAGCTGGCCCGGCTTTTTGTGGATATGCTCCTTCAGCCCGACCTTTTCCAGCGCTTCTACAGCCTTCTTGTGTTTGACATCGGCGCTCACGCCGCTCAGGGTCATCCCCATCTCCACGTTATCGGTTATGCTCAGGTGGGAGATCAGATTATAGCTCTGGAAAATAAAACCGACACTGTTGTTGCGGTAGGCATCCCAGTCGCTGTCCTTGAAGTTCTTGGTCGAGGTTCCGTTGATGATCAGGTCACCGCTGTCATATTGGTCAAGCCCGCCGATAATGTTAAGGCAGGTTGTTTTACCTGAGCCGCTGGGCCCGAGAATGGCCACGAACTCGCTTTTCCTGAAATCGAGACTTACATCATTAAGTGCAGTTTGCGTGAAACTGCCTGTGGTATAGCTTTTGGAGATATTTTTAAGCTGCAGCATACCGTTAATCTCATCCTCTCTTCATCCTTGATTCTCTGTCTTTGTGCAAAGCGTAACATACGATTATGAACTGAACATCAACTCCGTGCCGCCGGCAGGCAGGGGAGAAGCTTATGTATAGTTACTGATACGTGCGTTGGTTCACAATCGGTTCATAAAGTTGTTGTACAATAGTTAAGAATTGAACCTTAAGAGAATGCAGGTGCATAAATGATAAACATTCTGGTAGTGGAAGACAACGGCAAGCTGCGGCAGCTGATAGGCACCGTACTGGCGAAGCACGGCTATAACCCGGTACTGGCCGAGGATGGCCAGCATGCGCTGGCGCTGCTGGATACACAGCATATTGACCTGATTATCTCCGATATTATGATGCCGAATGTGGACGGGTATGAGCTGACCGGACGGCTCCGTGATGCGGGCTATAATACTCCTGTGCTGATGGTTACGGCAAAAGAAAGCTTTGAAGATAAGCAGCGCGGCTACCTGGCAGGTACTGATGACTATATGGTGAAGCCGATTGATGTGAACGAGATGATTCTGCGGGTCGGGGCGCTGCTGCGCCGGGCTAAGATTGTAAGTGAGCGCAGGCTGGGAATCGGCGAACTTATCCTGAATTATGATTCGCTGACGGTACACCGCGGGGACCGCAGTGCGCTTTTGCCCCAGAAGGAGTTCTTTCTGCTGTACAAGCTGCTGTCCTATCCGAACAAAATATTTACCCGCCAGCAGCTGATGGACGAAATCTGGGGAATGGATTCAGAGACGGATGCCCGTACGGTGGATGTGCATATCAACAGGCTGCGTGAACGCTTCAAAGATTGCCCCGAGTTCGAGATTGTAACGGTCCGCGGACTGGGGTATAAGGCGGTGAAGCATCTGTGAGCAGGCCGGGTAAAAACGGTAATCTGTGGGGGGCGCTGGTACTGAGCGTCTTTCTGATCCTGCTGTGTGACGGGATACTCATGTTCGGCCTCAGCATGCTGATTGTCAAATCAGGCCTGATTGATGTAGGGCGGTTTCATATTTTTTGGCCGGTGTCCGTGCTGCTGCTTGCAAGCGTGCTTACCGGTACAGCCATTACCGCAATTGTCGGACGGAAGCTGCTGGCTCCGATTAACGATCTGAGTGAAGCGGCGAAGCGGGTAGCCAAAGGGGATTTCAGCGCCAGAGTGGCGCATGAAGACCATAAAGTGGATGTAATCGGCGAGATGGCGGTGAACTTTAACAGCATGGTTCAGGAGCTGGGCGGTATGGAGACGCTGCGCAATGATTTTATCGTCAATGTGTCGCATGAATTCAAAACGCCGATTGCTGCAATTGAGGGTTATGCTTCGCTGATGCAGGACCAGGAGCTGTCGCCGGAGGAACGTGCGGACTACAGCAGGCTCATCATTGAGAGTACCCGGCAGCTGTCATCGCTGTCCAGCAACATTCTCAAGCTGTCCAAGCTGGAGAACCAGGAGATTGTTGCCGGCAGGATCAAGTTCGCGCTTGATGAGCAGCTCCGCCAGGCCCTGCTGCTGCTGGAAGCCCAGTGGAATGATAAGGCGCTTAATCTGGATCTTACGCTTGAGCCGGTCGTTTATTACGGGAATGAAGAGCTGCTGATGCAGGTGTGGCTGAATCTGCTGGGCAACGCGATCAAGTTCACAGACAGCGGCGGAGAGATAACAGTCAGTCTGGCTCAGACGGAGCATGCGGTAACTGTGCGGATTAAGGATTCCGGTACGGGGATGACCGAGGAAGTAATGATACGGATCTTCGAGAAGTTCTATCAGGGTGACAAGTCGCGTTCCGCTGAGGGCAACGGTCTAGGGCTTGCGCTGGTGCGGCGGATTGTGGAGCTGAACGGCGGAAATGTGTCGGCGGAAAGTGTGCCGGGGAAGGGCTCGGTGTTTACCGTTATTTTGCCGGTGTAAGGGGTATGCAATCCACTATCTGTCCGGGAATAACTGCACTCTGTGCAACTAAAAACAGTGAAAAACTGCATCTGCGCAGTATAACTGCACTCTGTGCAACTAAAGCTGTCCGAATCGGCTAAAAAGGCTGTTTTCGGCTTTTTTAGTTGCACGAAATACACTTAAAGTGCTGTTGCAGCAAAAAACAGGGATAATAAGTGTATAAAGTGCAGCTAAGTTGATGAGCCGCTCTATGGCGGAGATTCTGCAGCGTGTGCCCGGCATAGAGGAAATAAAGTGCGCTGCGGCGAATGACATGGTATTCCAAAGAAACTCAATGCTCCTTGTACAATAGACCGGCAAATTTGGTCACCACTAACTTTTTTGAGGAGGCTGCTGCATATGTCATATAACAACGGTGAAAGAACAATCTCCACGGAGCGGCTGCTGCTCAGATTATTCACCTCGTCTGATGCTGCGGAGGTAGCCAGGCTGTGCAATAACTACAATATCTTCAAGACAACAATGTACCTGCCGTATCCCTATACGATGGAGGATGCCCTGAGCTGGATTGACCGCCATGCGGCTAACTTTGATGCAGAGCTGTCGTATGAGTTCGCCGTAACAGACAAGCTCACCGGAGCATTATATGGTGCGATAGCATTGTCCCACAGCGGCAAATTCAACCATGGCGAACTGGCTTACTGGATAGGCGAGGAATTCTGGGGAAACGGATTTGCTACTGAGGCGGCAGAGGCAATGGTCAAATTCGCTTTTGAAGACAGGCTGTACCATAAAGTATTTGCGCGTTACTTCAGCTCCAATGCAGGCTCGGGTAAGGTGATGGAGAAAGTTGGCATGAGTAGGGAAGGAATCCTGAGAGATCATATAAGAAAAGAAGGCAGGTACGTGGATCTGGTGCATTACGGTATTATCCGCCCATAGAAAAATGAAGTTGCTTTCTTTAGTTGTAACTGGTATAGTTACATCTCGGGAGGCACTTTTTTTATTGCACAGCCTGTGCCCGTAAGCTAATACTATATAACCGGAGGTTGTAAAATAATGAATCACCTGATCGTCTACGCTCATCCGCATGAAGGAAGCTTCAATCAAGCTATTCTTGATACTGCAGTAACTGCTCTGCAAGGCCAGGGCCACGAGGTTCATGTCCGTGATCTGTACAAGCTGGGCTTCAATCCGGTATTATCCCCTGCAGATACTGCAGCGATGCGTGAAGGTAACACGCCGGCAGATATTGCCGCAGAGCAGGAATATCTGCGTAAGGCGGATGTTATTACTTTTGTCTATCCAATCTGGTGGACAGGGCTTCCGGCTATTCTCAAAGGCTATGTAGACCGTGCTTTTTCTTACGGCTTCGCTTATCAGTACAATGCGGAGGGCGGCATAGACAAGCTGTTCACAGGCAAGAAGGGGATCATCGTTAACACCCACGGTACTCCGGGTGAAGTGTATGAGGCTATTGGCATGAACAATTCACTGAAACAGACGTCCGGCGGCGGAATCTTTGAATTCTGCGGCGTTGAAGTGCTGGAGCATCTCCTGTTCGGCGGCGTTGGAAGTGGTGCGGGTGATGAAGAACGCAGCAAGATGCTGGCTCAGGTAAAGGAAACATTCAGCGCTCTGTAAGCCGTTTGGGCAGCAGAAGCAGCATCAGATAAACAATGCGCACCAAAAAGAACGGCATCCAGTGCCGTTCTTTTTGGTGTTTGTTAACAGGAATGAACAACTTCAAAACTTTTATAAGGAGTTTTTATTCTTCAGAATCTCCTGCACCCGGCTGACCATCGCAGTCCCGTCTGTACGGGTGATCGGGTCTTTCGGATTAAAATTGCCGTCCTGATCCAGGCTGACAATCTTGAGGGCAATTGCTGTCTGAATGGCTCCCGAGTTCAGAATGTCCATCTCTGCGTTGTCCGCAATATCCACCGGAATGAGCTTATACATCGGCAGCTGGCCGCTTGACTGCAGCGTATTGATAAGCAAGTAGGTGAACGATTCTCTGCTCATGCTGGCCGCCGGGTCAATCTTGATCTGCAGATCCGCTTCCGGGCCTACGGCTTCCTTAATCAATTGAACAGCTTCTTCTGCGGTAAGGATCTCGCTCTGGGCACCCGGTGCCGGATGTGCTTTCAAATATGCGAGCGCATTACTAATTGCCACTGCAGCTTCAGTCCGGGTAATCTGCTGCTTCGGATTCAGCTTGCCGCTGCTATCCAGCTTCACTACCCCGTAAGCCAGGGCACGCTGGAGCGAGCCGGAATATTCCGCCGTAACCTGATCCTGATCTGCAAACTCCACAGGTGCGATCTTGATCATCGGCAGGCGTCCGCCCAGTTCAATTGCGTCAATAAGCTGATGGGTAAAGGCTTCACGCGTCAGCTTACTGCCCGGCTGGAGATCGGCCGGCAGGTCCAGCCCGTGCACACCGGCAATGATGAGAGCCTGCGCATACCAGGCGGAATCATTCGCATTCACGAAATAATCCGAAGCCTTAGGGGCCTTCACAAACCGGATCGTATCCAGATTGAGCCCGGCAGCATTGACGATCATTTGCACGCCTTCCGCTTCAGAGACCGGCAGATGCGGGCCGAACCGGGTTGCGCTGATTCCTTTGATCAGCCCATGATCCTGCAGGGCAATGATTATATCTTTATCCGCAACATTATTCAGATCGGTAAAGGCGGCGGCGGAAGCGAATTGTTCTCCGGCAAAAGTAAATGCGATTGCAGCAGCGGCGGATAGTGTAACAAGCTTAAATGATTTTTTCATTAGAATTCACCTCGTGGTTAGTTTGTGGTTAGTTATTTGTTTTCATAGACGGACGAAGGTGCAAAAAGGTTACAGCGGATTTTTTATCCGAAGGAATGAACGATTCCCCCGGGCTATACGTATTACAGTCAGTTGTTGAACAGTATGGAAGAGGTGAAGGCATGTTAACCATCAGACAATTTTCGAAAAGCTATAAGGGCGGGAAGAAAGCTGTACATAACCTCAGTCTCACAGTCGAAAGAGGGGATATTTACGGCTTTATCGGTCATAACGGGGCAGGCAAAACGACAACGATCCGGGCGGTGGTCGGTGTGCTCGATTTTGAAGAGGGCGAGATTGAAATTGACGGCATCTCCATGAAAAAAGATCCTCTGGCCTGCAAGTCACGTATCGCTTATATTCCTGACAATCCGGATCTGTATGACCATCTCACGGGGATTCAGTACCTGGGTTTCATCGGAGACCTGTTTAGTGTACCCCGTAAGGACCGTGAGCTGCTCATAACCAAATACGGCGGCGCTTTTCAGCTGACTGCCCATCTGGGCGATATGATCTCTTCATACTCCCACGGGATGAAGCAGAAGCTGGCAATCATCTCTGCGCTTATCCATAAGCCGAAGCTGCTGGTGCTGGATGAGCCGTTTGTCGGACTGGATCCCAAGGCGGCCCATACGCTGAAGACGATCATGGCGGAGGTGTGCAGGGAAGGCAGTGCGATTTTTTTCTCCACACATGTGCTGGATACGGCAGAGAAGCTGTGTAATAAAATAGCGATTATCAAGGAAGGCCGGCTGATCGCCGAGGGCAAAACCGAGGATGTAAAAGGGGAGAATAGTCTGGAGGAAGTCTTTATGGAGCTGATCGATCATGATTAATATCTGGAGACTTACGAAGCTGCAGCTGCTCTCCACCTTTGGCCTCAATAAAGCCCTTCATACGAAGGATGCAAAAGAAAGACGTAAGCAGCTTCTGGTTAGTCTTGCTATTGTTTGCGGTGTGCTGCTGGCCGCCGTGTTTTCGTTCGGATACAGCTATGCGATGGCGGGAGCTTTTGAGCAAATCGGCCGTCTGGATCTGCTCCTGGCCATTATGATGGCTGTTACATCAGTGGTTGCATTCTTCACCACGGTGTATAAAGCGGGCGGCGTACTGTTCAGCTACAAGGACTACGATCTGCTGATGTCGCTGCCGGTGAAGACGAGTCATGTGGTGGCGAGCCGGGTACTGCAGCTGTATGTGCTGAATCTGTTTTTTACTCTGATAGTTATGCTCCCGGCGGGAGTGGTGTACGCGTTAAAGGTGCGTCCGGAAGCCTATTATTATCTGCTTTTTGTACCGCTGCTCTTATGTATCCCGTTCATTCCGATTATTGCAGCAACGGTGGTCGGTGCACTGATCAGCTGGGTATCCTCCCGGTTCCGGGCAAGCCGGATGATTAATCTGGTGTTAACCCTGCTGTTTGTGGTTGTCCTTATTCTCGGCTCTTTCACATTGGACGGGAACGAGCCGGAGCTGGCAGATCTGGGAACAGGGCTGGCGGATACGATATTCAAGCTGTACCCGCTTACGGAGCTGTATGTGGATGCAATAAGTGCTTACCGTGTCGATGCTTTTCTTGTATTCACACTGCTGTCCGTGCTTTCTTTCGTCGTGTTCTGTACCATACTGGGAACCCGTTACAAAGCGATTCATACCGGGCTTTCAACCAGCCGGGCAGGCCGTAAATATACCATGCAGCCGCTTAAGGCATCCACAGCCTTTCAGGCCCTGTACCGGAAGGAGCTGCGCCGCTATTTCAGCTCATCCATCTATGTGCTGAATACAGGAATCGGCATGGTGCTGCTGCTCGTAATGTCAGTCTCTCTGCTGTTTACCAGTCCGGAGCAGCTTGGACAGCTGGCCGATATTCCGCAGCTGCAGCAGTATCTGAACACGCTGGCGCCAATATTTGTGTCATTTTTCGTAGCCCTTAGCTGCACTACGTCCAGCTCAATTTCTCTGGAAGGCAACCATTTATGGATTCTGCGGAGCTCGCCTGTGCCCAAGCACATTATTCTGCTCAGCAAGGTGGCGGTGAACCTGTCCATTACCGTACCGGTTACGGTTGTGAGCTGTGTGCTGTTGATGATATCGCTGGGTACAGGATGGCTGGATAGTCTGCTTCTCCTGGTAATTCCGGTTATCTACGCCTGCTTCTCCGCCCTGACAGGAGTCATCGTCAACCTGAAGCTGCCCAAGCTGGAGTGGACCACCGAGGTTCAGGTTGTTAAGCAGAGCGCAGCGGTGCTGGTGGCGATGCTGCTGGGTTTTGTCAGCCTGCTGGTGCCTGTGGCGCTAAAGTTCCTGCTGACAGGATTAGACGGAAAGGTAATCATGCTCGGAATAGGCGTCATTTTGGCCGGATTGTGTGCGGGGATGTATAGGTATTTGAAGAATGCGGGAGAACGGTTGTTTTTGGGGTTGTGACTTAATAGTATTCAGGCAATACCCCTCCGCCAGTTCTGGCGAAGGGGTATTAGTCATTTTCAGCAGCTGCTGAGCTCAGCGGTTAAGGATTTTTTGTTTTATCTGTCAGTCGTGCAATCGACTCGATGTCCTGGCCGGTTAACAGATCCAGAAATGTCTGCGTATAGCCTTTGAAACGATGGAAGCTTTGCGCGATAGCTCCGGTCATCGGGCCTACCCGGATTAGCCATCTTGAAGAATCTGTTTCTTCACTGGAAATTCAGCTGAGTGCTGACGAAATAGCAAGCTTAGAGGAACTCTATATTCCACATCCCTTAATATGACTTAGAGTGACTTCAATATTCGCATGCAACATAACAATGAATACTTTAACAACAAGGCCATCTCATTTGGGGTGGCCTTTAGCTTGTTGACTTAGCCGGCTAGCTCAGCATTAATCTTTTTAAAGAGAAGGATGAGATTGTAATGACAAGTAAACCGCATGAACCCGTATGGTCAAGGCTCGGCTTTCCTTATCCGCCAGAAGAAGACGCCGGCTGAGGCGTCGGAATTGTAATCATTGATACGCTAAGGCCGCATCAAACCATCCGTCATTTGGGTTCACGGCTCAAATATATATCTGTGAATCAGGATTTATCCATCGAGTGCCGGGACATAGCCTGCGAAGAGCCGGATGATGCAGACGGTGACCGCGGGATCGATTATATTCTCGAACGAAGCCGGGAATGGAACATCAAAATCATGCTAAGCATGGGCTGGCACGCCTTGGATGATGTGACTTTACTTAAAAATACAAGCAGAAACCAAACGGTTCAGGCGCTGGCCCCGGCGCTTAAGCATGGCATCCTGGTCATATGTGCTAACGGTAACTCAAGCTCAATCAATATCATGCCCCCGTCAGAATTTCTGGCAGTTGGCGGCTACAATGATCATGGCTTTGCAAAAGCGGAATTGCACTCTCCCCATCCGGATGAGCCGTACGGCAGAAACGGTGATGGGCATTTCAGACCGGATATTCTCGCGCCGAGAGTGTATCTGCCGGTTCCTTATTGCGAAACATTCGAGCAGCCTGAGGCGTTATCGTATTTTTGGGGGACCTCCGGGGCATCCGCGATTGTAGCAGGGATGTGTGCAGCTTTATTGTCCAGATATCCGGAGCTTCAGGCAGACACTTTAAGAAATGTACTGGTGGATTGCGGAGTTTCATTTGAAGGCTATGATAATCAAGCGCCCAGAGTAAATGCTGCGAATGTGATAAAAGCGCTGGACAACGGCTATTCCAAAAGCAATGCTCTCTACCGCGCAGCTCCAATTGATGTCCGAAATTCATTCACAGCTATTGTTTCCGGTGATCCTATAGAGCGGGCTTTGGGACTTACCTTATTGCTCGAAGAGCAGCGTTGTGGACGTGCGGAGCTCTGGGCTTATACACAAGATCCGTCATCTGTGGTCCGAAAAATCGCTGCTAAGGCGCTACACAAACCTGATAGTGCTGATGAACGTACGACATTCTGGACAAATCTACGTGAGGAGCAGGAGGGCGGAGTGCGAGGCTGGTATGCGTACGGGTTATTACAGGAGGCAACAGAAAATGAAGTGGAACACTGGATTCCCTGGGCTGCCGATCCCAACTGGAGTGTCCGCTGGTGTGTCAGCAGGTATTTGGAGAAGTTTCCGGGATTGCCGAAACTGGAAATGACTTATGATCCCGATGAAATACCGGGCAAGGCATTGCCGGTTTTGGAGTGGCTTGAGTTTGATAAAAAGGGGAATAACTAATAAGTTATAAATCTTTGTAAAATAACAAAAAAAGTTCATTTGAGTAATTGTATAATTTAACGTGGAAGAGTATAATGATGGGGTGAATCAGTTTTATATCAGTTCAGAATTAGATAATAGGAAACTATGGTGATGTGAAAAAAAGTTATTAAAACAAAACCGGTTTAACTTTACTGATAACTTTATTTGTGTTAAAGTGGTGTTAAATAAATATTGCGAAAGGAGTATTGGAGCATGAATTCGGCAGATTATATCACTTTTGTTTCGGGATTGGATGTAGATTCATTGAGAAATGAATTGCGTGAACTGAAGGATAGGATGAGTTTAATCGAAGTACTAATCAAACTTAAGAGCGAACCGGGTACGGCAACATTTAAAGATATTGAGATGGAGACGGAGATGGAAGAGGGTGATAGCATACCGGGAGAAGCGGTGATCAGTGAGAACGATCTCAAATACGGGCTGCTGCGTTTCCCGGCTGGTTCGCGGATTGCTGAAGCTTTGCCCAAAGGCTCCCAGGTCATGGTGGAGTTTAAGGACGAACGGTTTATGTGCAGCATCCCTAAGTTGGATAATTACCCTTCCCAGAAGGGGAGGCTCAATGGGTTTTCCAAAATATACCGGGGATTTGAGGAGTTCGAAAGTGGACGTACAGTCAGCGTTGGATTTAATAAAGAGGCAAACATTATTAAAATTATTAAGGTTGAATAAGGTATTCCAATTCGGATTTGAACTAAATTTTATAAAAAGGGTGATTATATGACAACCAATCGGAATGCACGGATTACAGCGGTTTTGACCAATAAGTATTTAATTATTCCATCTCATGTATATTTACTAAGCGAGCTTTATTCTATTGTTGAGAAAAATGCGGCCTTGACTGAAGAAGACTGGTTAAGTCCAAATTCCGGGGGTGTCCGCTGGAGACACAGCGTCCGAGCAGCTCTAGTTAAACAAAACGGAATCAGAAGTGTTCAAGGCAGGGAAATAACCTACCATCAGAAATCAAAGTATAGCTTTTCATAAGCATTGCACCAAAAAAAACCGGTTTTGCTGCCCATGGGGTAAACAGCAGAACCGGTTATTTATAATGCCAGATTAATTGCGGATCAGATAATCGAATGCACCCAGGGCGGCGGTTGCTCCGGAGCCCATGGAGATGATGATCTGCTTATAAGGGCTGTTGGTGCAGTCACCTGCAGCGAACACGCCCGGAATGCTGGTTGCGCCGTGGCTGTCGACGACGATTTCGCCGAAGCGGGTGCGCTCCAGGGTATCCGCAAGCCAGTCGGTATTCGGCACAAGGCCGATCTGTACGAATACACCTTCAAGCTCGACATGCTGCTCCGTGCCGGTGTCGCGTTCGATAAAGGTAATGCCGTTCACCTTGTCGGTGCCGGTAATTTCCTTGGTCTGAACGTTCTTATGCACCGTTACGTTAGGCAGGCTGTACAGACGCTTTTGAAGCACAGAGTCTGCCTTCAGCTCCGGCATGAACTCCAGGACAGTAACGTGGCTGACAATACCCGCCAGATCAATTGCCGCTTCGATACCGGAGTTACCGCCGCCGATTACGGCGACATGCTTGCCGGCGAAGAGAGGACCGTCGCAGTGCGGGCAGTACGCTACGCCTTTGTTCTTGAACTCGGCTTCGCCGGGAACACCCACATTACGCCAGCGGGCGCCAGTAGAGAGGATAACCGTCTTGCTCTTCAGCACGGCACCGTTCTCCAGCTCGATTTCGATGAGATCTGTTTTCTCCAGACGCTTGGCGCGCAGAGTCTTCATCACATCGATTTCGTATTCCTTCACATGCTCTTCCAGGCTCGCGGCGAGCTTCGGACCTTCGGTGTACTTCGTACCGATGAAGTTCTCAATGCCCATCGTCTCCATGACCTGGCCGCCGAAGCGCTCAGCGACGATACCGGTACGGATCCCTTTGCGGGCCGCATAGATAGCGGCGCTTGCACCGGCAGGACCGCCGCCAACCACCAGTACATCAAAGGGTGCCTTGCCGGATAATTCGGAAGCATCCGGTCCGGTACCCAGCTTGGCGAGAATGTCTTCTGCGGTCATCCGGCCGCTGCCAAAGAACTCGCCGTTCAGGTAGACCGACGGAACCGCCATAACATCCTTGCTCTCAACTTCGCTCTTGAAAGCAGCACCATCGATCATGGTACTCGTTACGCCGCTATTAAGTACGCTCATCAGGTTCAGCGCCTGCACCACATCGGGACAGTTGTGGCAGGTCAGGCTGATGTAGGTCTCGAAGTGGTATTCACCCCCCAGGCCTTTGATCTGATTAATAGTCTCCTGCTCCGCCTTTGGAGCTCTGCCGCTCACTTGCAGCAAGGCCAGCACCAGCGAGGTGAATTCATGGCCGAGCGGAACACCGGCAAAGGTAACGCCGGTATCTTCGCCCGGACGATTTACGCTGAAGCTTGGCGTGCGCGGAAGTGAAGTGTGTTCTACTTTGATATTGGCTGACATTTCGGCCAGCTCATTCACCAGAGACAGCGTTTCTTGCGAAACGCTGTCGTCTCCGGCGCTGACCTTCAGCAGTACCTCGCCCTCCATGAGCTGAAGATACTGCGCTAACTGTGCTTTGATATCCGCATCAAGCGCCATAATTCATCCGCTCCTTAGATTTTGCCTACGAGGTCAAGGCTTGGCTTCAGGGTTGTGCTGCCTTCCTGCCATTTGGCCGGGCATACTTCACCCGGATTGTTGCGTACGTACTGTGCAGCCTTAATCTTGTTGACCAGGATGCTGGCATCGCGGCCAATCCCGTCTGCATTGATTTCGATAGCCTGGATCACGCCGTCAGGGTCAATGATGAAGGTACCGCGGTCAGCCATACCGGCTTCTTCAATCAGAACGTCGAAGTTACGGGAGATGGTGTGGGACGGGTCGCCGATCATGATGTATGTGATCTTGCCGATGGCTTCGGAGCTGTCATGCCATGCTTTATGTGTAAAGTGGGTATCGGTGGAGACAGAATATACTTCAACACCCAGGCTCTTCAAAGTTTCGTATTCGTTCTGCAGGTCTTCCAGCTCAGTAGGGCATACGAAGGTAAAATCCGCAGGGTAGAAGCAGACTACGCTCCATTTACCTTTTAGATTAGCTTCGGATACATCGATGAAACTTCCATTGTGGTAAGCGGACGCTTTAAACGGCAGTACTTCTTTTCCAATCAGGGACATTTTTATTTTCCTCCTAAAGTGAGCCTGCATGATAGCGGCTTTTTTTGAATTGCTATTGAATAGCTTTTCTTTATTGATAATTATTATCATCTAGAAATTATTATTTGTCAAGCGTGTGTTATCCATTTCACAAGTTGTTCTTAAGAGGGCAGTAGGACACTACTACATAGTTTCTATAATAAATTACCCTGCAATCGCCCTGATAATTGTGTAGAATATTTGAACAATGTATATAGTGCGGAGAAAGTGCCTGTTCATTCTATCCGCAAAACTTTTCTTGTGAAATTTCGAACAAAGCTCTCATATCATTCGTAATGTAAATTGAACAATGCAGACGGAGGGGGAGAATGATAAGCGACAGACAGCTTGTAGAAGACTATCGATCCGGACAGCAGGCAGGGCTTGAACGTTTAATTGGCCGGTACAGGGATGATTTATTCCGGTTTTGCTGTCATCTTTCTCTGGACCGGCAGGAGGCAGAAGACTTGTTTCAGGAGGTCTGGGTGCGTGTGCTCCGCAAGCTGGAGAAGTACGATCCGGAGCGGCCGTTCAAAGCCTGGCTGTTTCAGGTGACCGTTAATCTACATAAGGACCGTTACCGTCAATGGAAAAAGCTGCGTGAACGCCTGACGCTGGCCTGGACCGACGATAACAGCAAGCACAGGGAACCCGGAGATGGCGCACCGTTAACAGAAGATTTTTTGCTCAAAAAAGAAGAGTTCCTGTATCTGGAGCAATGCCTGCGAACGCTGCCCAAGCGTTATCTTGCCCCGTTAATTTTATTTTATTATGAAGAATTCAGTTATGAGAGTATTGGCGAAGTGCTTGATGTTCCGCTGGGGACCGTGAAGTCCAGACTTAATCAAGGCAAAAAGCTGCTAAAAGCAGCAATGGGGGGCAGAGATTATGAAGCAATCAATGGATAGTGAGGAGCTGTTAAAAGAATATTTCAACGCTCCTGCAGCCGTACCGCCTCATTTGGTCGCGGACACACTCCGGAGGATTAATAACCGTCAGCCTATTGGCATTTTAATCAGCGCAGCGGCACTGAATATCATTATGGCGCTTTTTCTGGCACTGGTTCTGCTGGCCGGTCCGCTCCTTTTATTCTGGAAAATAGTTATCTTGCTGGTGTTTGCCTTATTTCAGATGATTGCTGTAATTCTTCTGCTTTACCGTATCTCCGGCGGCAGTTTGGAGGCTTCGACGAATTAGAATATGCCGACATTATTATTTTCAGAAGGGAGTACTATGAAGAACCGGGCAGGGCTTGAAAGGTTTGTTTTTTGGGCGTTCACAACGATTGTTGTGCTGGGATTCGGGACAGTTTTCATTATGATGGCTCCTTCTATAAAAGCAGCATTTGAGGATGACTTTGCGCTGGCTGTAATTACGGGGCTTATGCTGCTCTTTATAGCTTTGAATGTGCTGATCGCTGTGTTTATCTATAAAGATGCTTCCAGAAAAAAAATGAATCCCTGGCTGTGGATGCTGGCTGTTATTTATATTCCCAACTTTATCGGACTTCTGCTATATTTCTTTGCCCGCAGACAGCAGCATATCCCTGCGGCTGCTGATCCGGGGGCTAATCCCGTACAGTGCCCACACTGCGGTAACTTAATCCACCCATAAGGAGTGTCAAGAGATGAAGAAGAAATGGATTGTACCGGGCATGCTCGTACTTGTGCTTGCAATGCTGCTGACCGCCTGTGATAAAAAAATGATGTTCATAGCCTCTGAATCCGGCTCGAAAATTAAGGCTTCGTATAAGCTGTTCAGCGGTACGGACGATAAGAAGGTTAAGCTCAAAAACGGGGAGACGCTTACTGTTGATTATAAGTCCAAGGTGGAGCGGGGAGAGCTGACCATAGCGCTCTATGATCCGGACGGTGAGCTGGTCAAGGACTTTAATACAGGCGAAGCTGGGAGTGAGGAGATTACAGCAGGCAAGGATGGGACGTACAAGTTTATTATCACCGGCGAAGGCGCCAAGGGCAGCTATGAGATAAAGTTCAGCACTGAATAATAGAGGGGATCTTGTTAACCGAGCTGCCAGCCCAAAACAGAGCATCTGAGGATTGACCCCGGATGCTCTGTTTTTGTGTTGCTTTACAACTGAATTAATTTTCTTCAGCGCTGGCAGGCCGGTTAGTACCCGCTACCTTTGGCTTAGTATAGCTTTTATTAAGAAGGATCGTTTGCACGATAATGAATATGCCGCCAACTGCCCAATACAACGGTAAAGCGGCGGGCATCTGATAAGAAAATATACCCATCATGACCGGTGACAGCAATCCGAGGAACGCCATCTGATTCTTTTGATTGTGCTGAACCTGTGCTGAAGCAGATTGAGATACCCGGAACTGAACGTAATACACAGCAGCGGCAATCAGCGGTAAAATCATATCTGCCTGCCCCAGGTTAAACCACAAAAAATCGTGAGCTGCAATCTCGGGGGTACGACGAATGGCGTAATAAAATGCGAGGGTGATCGGCCATTGGAGAAGCATCGGTAAGCACCCCATGTTTAAGGGATTAAATTGATGCTTCTGGTAGAGCTGCATCATCTCGGCTTGCTGTTGTTTTTTTGCATCCGCACTAACGTCGTTCTTATACTTCTCATTAAGTGCAGTTAACTCCGGCTGAAGGATGGCCATCTTTTCTTTCATGCTCATTTGTTTCTTGGTTTGATTCATCATGAGCGGCATGATTGCAAGCCTGATGATCAGTGTCATCAGCACAATAGATAATCCGTAGTTTCCGTGAAATGCATCCGCGATGAATTTGATCATGAGCGAAAAGGGATAAATCAAAAGGTGGTTAAATAGCCCTGCCGAATCAGCGTTAATCGGATCTATGGGCGATGCTGCCGTACACCCGCTGAGTACAAGGACCGGAATCAGTCCGATCAGCATGACGAGAACGGGCTTGGCCCTTTTTTGGAGCAATTGAATCTTTTTCATTGTTGTCCTCCCTAATTGAATGTCTGGATATCAATGTGGGGAAGGACAGCTGTCTTCATCAGCCGGTGCTTCTCTTCTTCTGGCAATACGTATGATCCACCGCTGAATACTGTTCACTTGCGATAGTCTGTCAGCTACATACCAGGATGAACCGGCTGCAGTAATTTCATGATCCCAGTGTATCTTAGGTGAACGTAAATAGGTGAATGGAAGGAATACTAAGGAAGAGAAGAGGGCGATCGAGAGTGCCAGTTGAAACAAGTCATAAAATTGCTCCAGTCAAGTTCACCTCCGTATGAGCCGTGCTTGGAAAAATATGAATAAGGGTCATACGTCAGAACAACCGCGGAGTTTCAGTAACCTGTCTATTCTTCATTGCTTTACTGTCTAAATATTTCCTAACATAGCGGATAGGTTTTTTAGATTTTCTGCAAGCCAAATCATTTCTTTTGCGAAGCGGGTTGGCGGTACACTATGCTGATCCATGTTCGCATGAATCCACCATGTGCTTTCCATATACCATAACAACTGTAATGAATAGGTTAAATAGCCCTCTGCCACGTTCCGTTCCTCACTGTACCCTTCCATAAAGGCCGATGCCAGAGAGACATCTAAATGATCATCTAAGGCACAGGAGATAACAGCACGGGCCACATCAAGCTGCGGATAGTCATACTTTAGCCGATCGAAATCCAGAATTGCCGTTAATCCGTTGTCATTGAATAAAAGATTATCTGCCCAAAGGTCACGATGTGCCCATCCTGTTTGAAGGAGCCTGAAAATTTCTATATCCATTTCTTCAGTAGCCTTAAATTGAGTCTCTATGCCGGCAAGCAGCTGAGGTTTACCAGCTTCCGCAGTCTTTTCCCTAACTGCGTTCCAGTGGGCTAGACGCTCCTCACGGCTTGGAGGAATAAATTGCGGACTATGATTAAAGCCAAGAGTCCCGTCATTTAAGATCCGGTGCATTTTACCTGTTGCCCGGCCTAAATCGTATATTTGATGGACATTGGTCCTGCCTGGCGGAATTAAGATGCCCTGGCAATATTCCATTACCATGAAGAGCTCGCCATTACCCGATTCAAGCAAAATACTGTCATTATGGGATAACAGTTTGGGGCACGCAAGACCCTGATCATATAATCTGATCTGCTGAGAGAATGCAAACAACAGCTCCTCCCGGTTAAACAATTTATATCTTTCTTTGTTGTATTGTTTGAGTAAATACTCTCCTGCCTCAGTCGTAACTTTCCATTTTAAGTTCAACCAGCCCCGTTTTATTGAAGTCGTCTCCATTACATTCAAACCGAATACACAATGAAAGGTTTCTAGTAGGTCATCCAGGATCATTTCCTCTGCAGATATAGCCTCCATTTGGGTCAACTCCGATATGTATAATGTATATGTTTATATTCCGTATGGAGACTTCTATAACCTTCCCGGATAAACAGATTGCTGTCACGGACAGCTACTTGAAAATGTTCCTTGCATTTGGAGGGAGCCTCTGTTAAATTGATATTAACAAAATGAAATTATCAAATAGTTAATAAGTGTTGTTGTGTAGAACAATCGAATAAACGGAGGGATGCAGCATGAGCAAGGCTATGGGGAACTGGAAGTGGTTTGAAATCGTCTGGCTGATTGTATTTACGGCTATAGGAGTTCTTTTTACGTTTATATCCAAGGATTCATTATTTGGCTTCACGGTTTTTATCACCGGAGTGCTGTGTGTAGTGCTTACGGCGAAGGGGAAGCTTATGAGTTATGTATTTGGCATGTATAACACGTTCGGCTATGCTTATCTGGCCTATATAAACGGATTGTTCGGGGAAGTGATGCTGAATCTGCTGTTTTTTGTCCCGATGAATATCGTCGGCTTCTACATGTGGAAGAAGAATTTCCAGGGCGGCAAGCTGGCGATGCGGCAGATGGAGCTTAGAGGCATGCTGCTGGTCGGGGCAGTCTGTATCTCCGGCTTCCTGCTGCTGGGCTTCGGGCTGTCGTTCCTTCCGGGGCAGAACTCACCTTATATTGATGCTCTAACAACGGTTTTATCGGTTGTGGCAACCATTCTGATGGTACGCAGATTCAAGGAGCAGTGGCTGGTCTATATTGTGCTCAATATCTTCACGGTGCTGCTGTGGGGTATCCGGACGGCGGATGGGAGCAGTGAAGGCCCGCTGATGATCGTCATGTGGAGCGCCTATCTGCTCAATGCAGCTTACGGCTACTATAACTGGAACAAAGGGGCTAAGGAGGCGCTGGCATGAAGACACGTGGATTAACGCTGGGCAAATTCGCCCCGCTGCATAAAGGGCATCAGTATATGTTCGAAACGGCGCTGCAGGAGGTAGATGAACTCATTGTGGTAATCTATGAAACGGCTGTTTCCCCTATTCCATTGCATATCCGGGCAGGCTGGATACGTAAGCTCTATCCGGCGGTCCGTGTGATTGAAGCCTGGGACGGTCCGGACGGCTATTCTGACGACAGGGAGCATGAGATCCGTGAAGAGCAGTACATCCTGGGATTGTTAAAAGGCGAGCAGGTGACCCGCTTCTATTCCAGCGAGTTCTACGGCAAGCATATGAGTATTGCCCTTGGTGCAGCAGACCGGCGGGTGGATGAGGCACGTGAGAAGGTACCTGTATCAGCCACAATGGTCCGTTCCGATCCGTATAAGTACCGGGATTACGTTAGTGATCTCGTGTACCGGGATTTAATTACCAAAGTGGTATTCGTGGGAGCAATGTCCACCGGTAAATCCACCATTACCGAAGCGCTAGCCCGGCGGTACCGGACGGCTTACGCCAGTGAGTATGGACGGGATTACTGGGCAAAGCATCAGGTGGACCGCCGGATCGGGCTTAAGGCCTTTGACGAAATTGCTGTGGGTCATATTGAGCGGGAAGAGCGGGCATTACTTGGAGCGGACCGGTATCTTTTTGTTGATACCAATGCGGTCACCACATATATGTATGCGCTGGATTATCACGGGCAGGCACCTGAACTGCTGACCCGGCTCGCGCTGGAGAATGCGCAGCGGTACGATCTGTTTTTCCTGTGTGATGACGATATTCCTTATGATGATACGTGGGACCGCAGCGGGGATCAGAAGCGGCATGTGTTTCATAAGCAGATTATCGCGGATTTGCAGGCCCGGCGGATTCCTTACATTACACTCAGGGGAAGCCTTGAGGAGCGGATGCGCAGAGTAGATGAGGTGCTGGCGGAGTTTGAGCCTTACAGCAATTATTTTGGCGGCAGGCTTAGTAACAACAGATGAATGAGGGGGCGGACAACAGTGGGACTAGTGGATCGTAACGGGCTTACCGAGCAGCAGTTTTTGGAGCAATACCGGCCAGGGGATTATGAACGGCCTTCGGTGGCGGCGGATATGGTGATATTTGCGGTCACAGGCTTGGAGGATGAAGAACCTAAGCTTCCCGGGAAAGAGCTTCGCCTTCTGCTCATCCGCCGGGGAGGACATCCATTCCTGGGACAATGGGCGCTTCCTGGCGGTTTTGTCCAGCCGGACGAGACGGCAGATCAAGCTGCTACGCGGGAGCTGTGCGAGGAGACCGGCTTAAGCGATGTTTATCTGGAGCAGCTTGGCGTTTTCTCGGATGTCGGCCGGGACCCGCGCACCTGGGTGATAAGCTGCAGCTATCTTGCGCTGATCGACAGCAGCCGTCTGCAGGTACAGGCAGGAGATGATGCCGAGGACGCTGCCTGGTTTACGGTGAGTTACCGGCAGCTGGCGGAGCATACGGAGCGGCTGGGTAAGGGCTCCGTCAAAACGGGCAGATATGAGCTGAAGCTGAGCAGCGGCGGCCAAGAGCTGACGGCGGTTATAGGCCGGACTGTAACAGCCAAGCTGTACTCGAAGTCAGTCCAATATGCCATAGAGTCGAGTGAAGGCTTGGCCTTTGATCATGCGAAGATTATTGTTAGTGCTATTGAGAGGCTGCGGAGGTGGAAGATTGACAGCGATATGCGCTGGGCTGGTGGAAGAGACGGATGAAAATGCGGATGATGCGGGACAAGTTGGTCCTACATTGTACCAGAGGAATTGGGAGTGGGAATTTAGTTTGATTTTCGCCACCTGATTCTAATGTGTATCATCCCGGAGAATAATTAATTAGCATAGTTGCACTTTGTACATTTAAAAAGCTGCTTTTTCCTCCTGAAACAGGTTTAGCTGCACTCTGTACACTTAAAATCGCCTGAAAAGCCCGGTTTTGTTAATTTGGGCTGATTTAATTGTACAGAGTACACTTATACGGTGCAGACCCGGATTTTAGCTGGTTTTAGTTGTATGGAATACAGTTAAACCAGTATTAGCATTTGGCACTGGGGCACTTGAAGCATTATAAGGCGGTCTGGCGTACGATGCTGCTTGAGCACTGGATTATTTTGAAGCTTGCATCGGTCTAAAGGTATATTCCCCCCTTCCCCTCCCTCTAATAATGTGTTATTATTTACCATATAACCGACAGACAGTCGGTCGGTAAGCCCGTTTACTATAACCATCCATAACCATCCACCCAACAAGGAGCCTCCATGAGAATTGTAAAAGAAGCCGAAGCACGCAGAAACGAAATCCTCGACGCCGCCGATGAGCTGTTCGGTCAGAAAGGGTTCGACGGAACGAGCACCAATGATATTTTGAACAAGGTCGGGATTGCCCGGGGCACGCTGTATCATCACTTCAAGTCCAAAGAAGATATTATGGATGCGCTGATTGAGCGGTACAGCAGTAAGATGCTGGGGGCAGCGCAGGCCATTGCCCTGGACACCACCATTCCCGTAGTCGAACGCATTCTCAGTGCCGTTATGGCTATGAATATCAGCAGCGGCAACGGGGGGGAGAGCAGCTCGGAAATTATGGAGCATATCCACCGGCCGCAGAATGCGCTGATGCATCAGAAGATCCAGAAGATCATGGTTAACGGTGTTCCGCCGATTCTGACGCCCATTGTCCGGGAGGGTATTCAGCAGGGATTGTTCCACACGCAGTACCCGTATGAAAGTATGGAGATGATTATCATCTATGCGAACACCATTTTTGATGAGGAGATGGTTGAGATGACAGACGAGGTACGGATGTCGCGCATTCTGGCTTTTATCGCCAATGTGGAGCGGCTGCTCGGGGCTGAGGAAGGAAGCCTGATGAGTGTAATGCAGGCGTTCGGCGGCAGAGAGGGAGATGAGCCGGGCAATGAGTAACCGGGAGCGGGCCTTCGGCAAATTCCTTCTGCTGTGGTCGGGACAGCTTGTGTCGTCAGTCGGCAGCGGACTCACAGCGTTCGGTCTGGGGGTATACCTGTATCAGCAGACCGGGCAGGCATCCGCCATGGCTCTGGTTACTTTGCTGGCGTTCATGCCTTCACTCTTATTAAGTCCTGTTGCCGGTGTGCTTGCGGACCGCTATGACCGGCGGCTGTTAATGATGCTGGGTGACAGCCTGTCTGCAACCGGGCTCATCTACATTCTGGTCTGTCTGCTTAGCGGTGAAGCGCAGCTCTGGCAGATCTGCCTGGGAGTCACCGTCAGCTCGGTGTTTTCCTCACTGCTTGATCCGGCGTACAAGGCAACGGTGACGGATCTGCTGACGGAGGAGCAGTATACCAGGGCGAGCGGTTTCGTCCAGGTGGCCGGATCAGCCAAGTACCTCATATCCCCTGCGCTTGCCGGCTATCTGCTCATGGTGTCGGATGTGAAGCTGCTGCTGGTCATCGACATCTGCACTTTTGGGGTAACCGTTGCTTCAACGCTTGCTGTACGCAGGGGGCTTCCTTCCAAGCAAACGGAACAGACCGGGTCCTTCATCCTTGAGCTAAAAGAAGGCTGGAGCGCGGTTTCCGTAAGCAGAGGTGTGCTGATGCTGGTAATAATGACATCGGTAATGACCTTTTGTCTCGGATTCATAGAGACCCTGTCGATGCCGATGATCCTGGCTTTTGCCGATAGCGCTGCACTCGGTACGCTTGAAACCGTCATCGCACTAGGAATGCTGGCATCCAGTATCATTATCGGCGTTCTCCCGCTCAAGAAGAATTTCGTAAAGATCCTGGCGCTGTCCCTGTTCTGCGGAGGGCTGTGTATGGCCGTATTCGGGCTCCGGGAAAATATGCTTTTGCTTGGCGTTTCCGGGTTTTTCTTTTTCGCCACCTTACCGTTTGCCAATGCCAGCCTGGATTATCTGCTGCGGACTAATATCAGGAATGCCGTGCAGGGGCGGGCCTGGTCACTAATCGGGCTAGTGTCACAGCTGGGCTTCATTGCCGCTTATATGCTGTCAGGGGTACTCGCTGACCGCTTGTTCACTCCGCTTTTGACAGACAATGGAATGTTTGCAGGTACGCTGGGCCGGATTACCGGTACAGGCAGCGGCCGGGGAATCGGACTTCTGATCATTATCGCGGGGCTGCTGTTAAGTGCGGCTGCGGTTGTTCTATATAACCTGAAATCCATTAAAAAGCTGGAAACCGGAGGTGAACCATGTACTACAGGATAATCCGGGGCGACCTGCGCGCCGGTAAGCTGATTACACTGACCACTCTATTGTTCGTCACCGCTGCTGCTATGCTGGTTTCCCTGTCCGCCATTCTGACCGTCAATCTTGCGGGGGCCATTGATACACTGATGACACAGGCGAAGACGCCGCATTTCATGCAGATGCATTCAGGAGAGCTGGACCGGGCACGGCTTACGGCCTTTGCAGAGCAGAACGGCAAGGTTGAAGCGTTCCAGGTGCTTGAATTTGTAAATGTAGAGAATGCGCGGATTATCATCGGCGGCAAGTCGCTGGCGGACAATGTCCAGGACAACGGGTTCAGCACACAGAGCGGCAAATTTGACTACCTCCTAGGCCTGGATGGGAAGGTGATCACTCCGGCTGACGGCGAGCTGTATGTGCCAATCGTCTACATGAAGGACGGAACCGCCAAGGCGGGAGATACAGCTGTAATTGCCGGAAAAGAATGGACTGTGGCCGGATTTCTCCGCGATTCCCAGATGAACTCCCTGCTGGCCTCCTCCAAAAGATTTCTGGTCAGCGGGCACGACTACACCGCTATCCAAGCCTCCGGGAGCACCGAATATCTGATTGAATTCAGACTGAAGGAACTATCTATGCTTGGCGCTTTTAAAAATGACTACACCTCGGCAGGACTTGAAGCAAACGGCCCCTCCATCACCTACCCTCTGTTCAAAATGCTTAATGCCATGTCCGACGGGCTGATGATATTCGTTATTCTGCTGGTCAGCCTGCTTGTTGTTGCTGTCGCTTTTATGTGCATCCGGTTTACTTTACTTGCCACCATTGAACGGGATACTCGTGAGATTGGCGTTATGAAGGCTATTGGACTTCGCGTATCAGACATCAAGAAGCTGTATCTCGTAAAATATGCGGGCATCGCAGCCCTTGGCTGTGCCCTGGGATATGTCCTTTCACTGGTGTTCAGGGGGATGCTGCTGGACAATATCCGGCTGTACATGGGCGGGAACGAAAAGGCTTCGTTGACCCTGCTGCTTGGACTGGGCGGAGCTGTACTTGTGTTCCTGGCCATTACCGGCTATGTGAACAGGGTGCTGGGACGCTTCCGGAGAATCTCTGCTGCTGAAGCCGTACGGTTCGGTACCACGCAGGATAAATCAGGGGGAGCCAGGCAGCTGCGGCTGAGTGCAAACCGGCTGCTGAACACCAATGTTTTTCTTGGAGTCAAGGATGTGCTTGCCCGGAAAAGCCTGTATGTGACGATGCTTGCTGTAATCATCATTGCATCATTCATTATCACCGTCCCCCGGAACCTGTACAACACGATTGCTGCCAAAAGCTTCATTACCTACATGGGCGTAGGCAACAGCGATCTGCGCCTGGATATCCAGCAGACGGACAATATCGCTGCCAAAGCAGCGGAAGTGGCTGCGGTTATGGAGAAGGACCCATCTATCTCCCGGTACGCCGTGCTGACAACGGAGAGCTTTACTGCCTTAAAAGAGGATGGAGCAGAGGAGAGAATCAAGATCGAGCTTGGTGACCATTCCATTTTCCCGGTGAAATATGCTAAGGGCAGAGCGCCTGCGGCGGACCATGAAATGGCCCTGTCCGTGATGAACGCCGATGAGCTCGGCAAGCAGCCCGGTGATGTCATTACGCTGAAGTCCGGCGGGCAGTCAATAAATCTGACGGTATGCGGCATCTACTCGGACGTTACCAATGGCGGGAAGACCGCCAAGGCCGCCTTTGCCAGTCAAGCTGCAGATGTGATGTGGTCCGTCATTTACGCGGAGCTTGATGATAAGGCACTTGTCAGCAGTAAAGCAGGGGAGTATGCGGACCGGTTTTCTTTTGCCAAGGTATCCGGTGTCGATGAGTATGTTGCGCAAACCTTTGGCCCGACCATAAGCTCTGTGGGTACGGCTTCCCGGATAGCCATTGTTATGATGCTGCTGATCAGCGTGCTGGTAACAGTGCTGTTTATGCGGCTGCTGGTAGCGAAAGACCGGTATCCGATTGCTGTCATGAAGTCACTGGGGTTCACTAATGCTGACCTCAGAGTACAGTATTTTGCGCGTGCGGCAGCTGTGCTGGTGGCCGGAATTGTACTTGGGACCATTCTGGCGAACACACTAGGCGAGGGCTTGGCGGGGGCGCTTATCGGCTCGTTCGGTGCAGCCTCCTTCGAATTCGTGGTCGATCCGCTTGAAGCGTATCTGTTCAGTCCGCTTATGCTCGCCGGCCTGGTGCTTATCGCCACTATAATCGGTACATCAGGCACGGGACACATCACTATATCCGGTCATATTAAGGAGTAGATAAGGAAGATGAAGAAGATTATAGCTGCTGACCATATCGAAAAAGCCTTCGGCCAGGGCATAGAACGGCGCAAGGTGCTTAATGGAGTGTCGGTAAGTATTAGCGAGGGTGAGTTCGTGTCGGTGATGGGGCCATCGGGCTCGGGCAAATCGACGCTGCTGTTTGCGGTGAGCGGGATGGACACGATTGACGGCGGGCAGGTGCTTTTTGACGGCAGGGAGCTTGGAGGACTTAAGGAGAATGAGCTGGCTGACCTGCGCCGGACGCAGATGGGCTTTGTATTCCAGCAGCCAACGCTGATGAAGAATATGAACCTGCTGGATAATATTATCCTTCCGTCCATGCGTGATAACAGAAGGAACGTGAAGACGATTACGGAACAGGCGAGATCACTTATGAAGAAAACCGGCATTGCCGGGCTCGAAAAGCGGGACATCACCCAGGTATCCGGCGGCCAGCTGCAGCGGGCAGGTATTTGCCGGGCGCTGATGAGCAGTCCGCAGATCCTGTTTGGCGACGAGCCGACCGGAGCGCTGAACCAGGAGGCTGCCGAAGGCATCATGAGCCTGTTCGCCGAGATCAATGAGACGGGGACTGCGGTGATGCTGGTCACCCATGACGCCAGAATTGCCGCCAAGACCGGGCGCATTCTGTTCATGTGTGACGGGCAGATCGTGAGCGAGCTGCAGCTGCCGAAATTCAGGGGAACGGAGCTTGAGGGGCGGATGGAGCAGGTTGTGACGCGGATGAGGGAGCTGGGGATATAGATAACCGGGAGGACCCTTCACTCTAAAAAAGAGTGGAGGGTCTTTGGTTTTTATGTGATATATTGGATTTGTTCTAATAGAATCTACTTTTGCGGAATGGGGCCATTATATGCCGTTATTTAATGAAAATGGAGAGTGCAGTCTGATTGAAGCTTTGAAAGCATACATACCGGAGGTAGAGGAGCTGCTGAATCCGGGAGTGGAGGAAGCGCAAATCATGGAGGCTGAGAATAGAATCGGGTTCCCCTTTCCGGATGATTTCAAAAAACTGTATATGAAGCATAACGGCGAGGGAGATCAGGTCATGGGCGTCATGGCCGGATTTTCCTGGCATATTCTTCCTAACGGGAATAATTGGAGGAATCCGAGCCTGAATATAATCTCCGGTAAACCGGATGCGATAAAAGAAGGAGGATACAGAAAGGGCTGGGTCCCTTTTGCAGATGATGGCGGCGGGTCGGTTCTTATTATGGATTTGGAACCCGGAGAGAAGGGAACTTATAGTCAGGTGATCTCGTTAGACCGTAATACTAATATTTCTTATGTCCTTGCAGAGAGCTTCGGACAGTTTGTAGAGTCCATCGCAGCTCAGCTCAGAACAGGTGATTTAGAACCGAAGGAAACGGAGGATGTGATCTTTGTTCACCGGAAGCGGGGACATTTATTTGATGATTTGCTCACGCTGGCCCATATGCAAGATGTACAGAACAGCCTTATTCCGCTAGACGGATACTGGGCGGAGCATTTTGCAGACAAGCTTGAAGACGGCCTTATTTCTACGGAAACGTTGAACAAACAGAATAGGATCTTTATCCGGTCTGAATTGGCGGAAAAACACGGGGCAGTGTCTTTGGAGCTTTTGACGCGTATGCCTAATCTTAAGGAACTTATTATCCATGCTGATCACGTTGCAGATTATGAAGTATTCAAGCAGCTGACAGGACTAACAGAGCTGGTAATCGGCGGGTCCTCTTTTACAGAGTCCGATCTGGACTACTTAGCTTATTTAGGGGATTTAAGGAAACTGACCCTGGTAAGACTTACATTAACGAATGTACACAAACTGAAGGATATCCCCAAATTAAAAACACTCCGATTAATTAAAATAGATTCAATCGACAGCAACACGATAGGTGCTCTAGTGAATTTGACGGAATTAGAACTGGAAGACTTAGAAGCTGGCGATTTAAGCTGCATTTCAAACCTTACAAAGCTGAAAAAGCTGGAGCTGAATAAAGTGGTAATCCCTGATTTTGCATTCATGAAAGATTTGAAGAATCTGACCACATTCAGAACGGATGGCCGGGCTGAGGATGAATCGGACATGGCAGTCCTGGGGGAGCTGCGGAGGCTTGAGGAGTTTATCTATCCGGTTGGCGAGTTATCCATTTTCGCAAATTGCTTGAGTCTGCGGGAAATTGGAGTAGATGCATCCAGATATAGCGGGCTGGCGGAGCTTTTCAGGTGTAATATTAGAGGGATCAGGATATTTGAGGCATCCTCGAAAGAACATGTTAAATCTATTGTTGCTGAGTTCAGCAAACACTTCAACCTTAATTCTTACCAGGGGTAGGTTAGTCCGGAAAATAGATTGTTTATAATCAAACTCTCCCTTGATACCTTAATCTTCGCGTATGTAAAATAATGGATGTGAAGCAGATTGGAGCTTCCCCCATGCAGGTGTACAAGGAGAGGTGTTAATGCGATATAACTGGATAAATGCTGAGGAATTTTCCTTTAACAGCTTCCTGCTGCTGGACCGTTGGATTATTGAGATGATCTGCCGGGATTACCGGGAGTGGACGGAGTATGAACAGAGCCTTGGAGCTGCGCTGGCCTATAATCCCGCGGTTGCCTGGTACTTCGTTCAGCGGAGCCCGGAGAGTAAAGCGTATGTGGAGCAGATCATTGCTGCTGCTGCAAAGGGGCTGAGTGCCGAAGAGGTACGCCGGGCGGAGGTGTTTGTCCTTCAGGCGATGGAAACCTCTGTGGTGTACGCTTACCCGGAAATTATGAACCGGAATTGTAACTACATCTATGATTGGGATAAAAAGCATCTGCTCGATTTGGCGGATTTCAGAGACGCTCTGGTGCTGGATGTGGGAAGCGGTACCGGACGGCTTGCCTTTGCGGCGGCGGAGCAGGCCAGACGGGTCTATGCGAGTGAGCCTACGGACAGGCTGAGAGAATACATACGCGACAAGATCAAGCGGGAGAACGTCAGCAATGTAAAGGTTCTTGACGGTACAGCAGACAGCCTGCCTTACGAGGATAATACCTTTGATATCGTAATGTCAGGGCATGTCGTAGGTGACCACTATGACCTTGAGCTGGCGGAGCTGACCAGAGTGGTCAAAAACGGCGGTGTGATCATCGATTGTATCGGAGACGACGACCATAAGAGAAAACCCGATGACGAGCTGCTGCGGAGGGGCTTTGAAGTCTTTTACCATGTGAGCAAATCCGGCGGGGATATCTACACCTACCGCAAAAAAATAACCAAATAGCACACCGGCAACAGCGGCGCTGAGGATATGAACCGATCCGGCGGCCGCTGTTTCTTTTTAGCTGTTATGAAGGGGATGCTGCGTAAGCAGACTTTGGTTAGTGTATTAATAATATGACAAGACCTAACCATATCCTGTAAACCGAATGGAGCGCCGGCAATGAACGATGAATGGAGCAACGGCGGACTGGAAGGAACGGTTCAATCTGTGTCTGCGATGTCGATGAAAGCAAGCGAAGGACTAACGATCCAGGATTCGATTAGAATGCTTCAATCTGCCCGCAGCTCGGCGGACGGCAGGGTCCCAGGAGCGGAGCACCTGGATGAGCAGAGGGTTTTTACTGCGATAAAGGAAGCTGTCTTAAATGCGGAGACATTATATATAGCTTATGATGTCCACACGAATTACCCATACATTGGTTCGGGCAATCAAGTGTGGGTATTCTCAGAGGATAAATTCGCGGCGGAAGCGGCCGACTATTATCTGCAGCAGCTCATCCAGCTCGAGATGAGAAGGCTCGGCAGAGAGGACATCCTCAAAATGCTTGCTGAGCTTCATGTTCTGGGAATCGGCTTCCGGCTGGATGAGAAGAATCAGCGGATGGTTGCGGAGTATGTGCGGGAGCGGGATGCTTAATATGGCAAGGTAAGGAGAGGCGCCGAATGTCCATAAAAACCCAGTCTATTATAGTTGGACTCTTTTCCGGTGGAGGATTAACCGCTACTGTCTGGCTGCTGTATGATGAATGGTCTACTCAGAAGAAGATAGTATACACTCTTTATGCGATTGTCGTAGGCGCAGCAGGATATTGGATGGCTATGAACTCCAAGCGGAGAAGCTGAGATTACGTAGGGTTTATAGCCGGAGCCTCGATTCTTCGGCAGAAAACGGTGAAGGTAAATATTAAAACCATTCGTACTGTAAAGTCTAAAGAGTACACTCATGAAGCCCCCCCTTGTACTGTTTAAAGCTGCCGGCGGGGTGATCATCCTCCTTGGGCTGCTGATTTGGGTATTCGGATTTCCGGGGTTTTTTGTAGGATTGAATTAAGTGGAAAAAGGACACCTAATTCCGGTCAAACACCCTGTTTGATCCATCTAAGTGGAAAAAGGTAACTTAATTTTACTGTTTCTGCGCCTGGAGGGGGTTTGGGCTGAATTAAGTGACATTTTTACAACTAATCAGTTTAAGTAGTCAGAAAAAGTGAAATTAAGTGACCAAAATCGAACTAAATGTGGAGGAGGAACTATCCTCTCAGCAAAAATCTCTCATAACCGGCTCCAACCCGTCCTGGACCCATCAAATGCAGCAAATCAGCTGCCAACAACCGGATTCAGCTAAAAAGAGCGGCAACCCCGGACCCAAAATCCCGGACTGCCGCTCTTTATTTTCATCCTAACCTATCCCCGCCACCTAACCCACCCCATGCGGCTGCTGCTCCTTCTTATACTCATTCGGCGATAAACCGACCTCCTGCTTGAACAGCTTGGAGAAGTAGGAGTAGTTAGAGTAGCCGGTTTTGCTGGCGATGGTATAGACGGACAGGCTGGTTGTTTCCAGCAGATGTCTGGCAGCGGCGATGCGCACCTGGATGACGTAGCTGCCGAGAGAGATGCCGGTTTCACGCTTGAACAGCCGGGCCAGATAGTCCGGATTGAGGTAGACGATTTCCGCCAGATCGTTGCGCGTCAGGTCGTCCCCATAGTGCTCGTGGATATACTGCTTGATCTCCTCGGCAATCGATTTGGGCTGGGCGGTGAAGTCGCGGTACTCCATGGCGGTGTTGACCAGGTACTTCAGGTATTCCTCCATATCCTCGATTGAGTGCAGGGAGTGAAGCAGCAGCTTGTCATTGGCCTTGCCGGCGTAAAGCTTGTGGGCCTGGATGCCCTTTTGCTTGAGAAAAGAGTACACCAGCTGCACCATGTCCAGCCGGAACAGGCCGAGCACCGGGGTATCGAGCGACTTGTAGCTGAGCATGGAGCGCAGATAGCGGATAGCCTCCTCCAGATAAGCAGCCAGCCTGTTCTGGTTCAGCAGCTCCTCAAGCTGGGCCAGATCCGGCGGGGTGTAGGAGGACTTCGGTTGGCGCAGATCGTTCTCCACAAGGTAAGTCTGGTTCCGGCATCTCGTCAGCTCCTCGTCCATGTTCAGCAGCTGCTTCAGGATGCTGCCGAACTGCAGCAGCTCACCCGTCAGGCCGATTGTGCAGCAGGCATCGCATTTCAGATAAGGCACCGCCTTTTGGATAAAAGAAGCCCCGGTTGTCTGCAGCAAGGCATTGTCCAGCGGCGGCTCGCTCCAGTTGAGGATGGCGATCCAGTTGTACTCTTTTACCTCAAGAATGCTTTGGACCGTGTAGCCGGGATGCTGCAGCAGCTCATACAGCACGTTCAGCAGCGCGAAGTCGAACAGATCCTTCTCTTCCTTGCCCATGCTGCCATTATGGGGGAAGACATTGAACAGGACAGGCTGAATGAGATCGTTCATCTGATAGGACAGGTTCTGCTCCCCGATGGCACGGCTGATTTCGGCCTGCTTAACCGGGGAGGAGGTGCTGCCGCTGACCAGCTTCCGCCAGAAATGCTCCAGATTTTTGGACTGGTTTTTCTGCCAGAAGTAGCCCCCGATAATCGCCTCCTCATTGCTCTGATGCTCCTTGGCGCGGGTGACAGCTTTTTGGATGATCAGCATCAGCTTGTCGAACTCAATCGGCTTGAGGAAATATTCGAAGCTCTGCAGCTCGATCGCCTTCTGGGCGTAGTTGAAGTCCGCGTAATTGGTCAGAAGGATTGCCTGAACGCTGAGATTCTGCTCCCTGATCCAGGCCAGCAGCTCCAGGCCGCTGCCCTGCGGCATTTCAATGTCGGAGATCAGAAGCTGCACAGGATGCTTCTCCAGAATCTCGCGCGCCTGGGCTACATTGTTTGCGGTATATACCGTTTCGATGCCCAGCTGCGGCCAGTTGATTTTTTTCTGCAGGGCGGCAATTACGTAATAATCGTCATCTACCAGCAAAATATTCATAGATCTAACTTCCTTTCTGCTGCAGGCTCCGGAAGATCGGGCAGGTATAACGTGATGCATGCACCGCTGCCGGGAATATTGGTGAAAGTCACGTCGGCCAGATTATAGTAGAGATATTCCAGCCGTTTCAGTGTGTTCATAATGCCGATATGCGTACCCTTGGTCTGGTCCAGCGGCAGTCCGTCCTGCAGCTTCTCCAGCACCTCCGGCGGAAAGCCCGGCCCGTTATCCGACAGCTCAATCCGCGTACCGGCAATTCCCTCCTCCAGCTGGCAGCGCTGCACAGTGAGCGTGATCTGCATTTCATTTTCCCGGGAGATGGCGTATTTGACGGAATTCTCAATGAAAGTCTGCAGCACAAGCGGCGGAATCTTCACATTCCTGGCCTCCTCAGGCAGCTCGACCTGATAGCTGAAAGCGTCCCGGTAGCGCTGCTTCTGAATCTCCAGATACATCTGCACATGCTCAATCTCGCTCTCCAGCGGCACGAAGTTCTCCCCGTTCTGGAACAGGTAGCGGAAATACTTCGAGGTGGTCATCGCCATATCCTCAATTTCCTGATACATTTGAATTTGAGCCATACTGTAAATACTGGTCAGACAGTTCAGGAAAAAATGCGGCTTGATCTGCTGCTTCATATAATCCAGCTGAATCTGCTGCTTCTCCAGTTCCTGCTCGTACATCGTGATTTTGAACGTTTTGATCTGCTGGACGAGATCCTTGAACTGGGAGTTGGCCTGCTCGAGCTCAATGATTTTGCTGCCCTTGTAGTCTGCCGGCTGGCTTTCTTCATTAATACGGGCCAGATTCTCGGAGAAGCTCTGGATCGGTCCAAGCACCCTCCGGTTGAAAAAGATCATAATGATCGACAGCGACGAGATCACCATGAAGAACAGCAGGACGATCAGAAGCTGGGCGATCATGATTTTTTCAAAAGCCCCGAATTTGATCACCATGTCCGCGCTGAATGTTGTATTCAGGAACTCGCTGCTGATCGTGGTGCGCGGCTGCATAAGCAGGGAAGAACCTCCCTCTTCGGGAAGCACCCTGCCGCTGTTGGATACGGGACTTGAGAGCACTGTGCCCTGGTCATCCACGAGCGAAGCGTAGCCGTTAGCCCCCAGATTAATCTCGCGCAGCGGGCGGATCAGGTTGTCGGCGGAGATCAGTCCGATCAGATAGCGGTTGTAGTACGGGACGATGTTAATGACGTAATATTTGCCGTTTACCAGAATAGGCGTCCATTTGGAATAGAACTTTTCGTACACCTCCTTGTCATCAATAAAAGAGATGATCTGCCGCTTCAGCTCCAGATAGTCCGGATAGTTCACGCTGATCGGTGCACAGTTCAGGAAGTAGGACTGATTTTTTAAATAGTAGAAAAAATTATATTCCTGGCCGTAGTTCTTTTGCAGCTCGGTAAATTTTTTGTGCAGATTCTCGTTGGATTTGAGGAATTCAATGCTGTTAATGCGGTAGGCATTCATCGTGTTCAGCGTCTCGTCATTGGCCAGCGTCCAGCCCATATAGTGGTTCATGTAAGCGAAATCATGATTGATCCGGTTAATGTACAGCGCCGCCGTATCCTTAAGATAGCGGGTCGACTGCTGCCTGACGATAATAATGGAAGTAATGCTAATGATAAGGTCCGCGATGAGGACAATGACGGCAATCAGGATCATAACCCTTACATAGTGGCGGATGGGAAGCGGCTTGGGTGCTGCTGTTTTTTTGGTCATGGCTGGGTACGTACCGGTCCCTTTCTGCGCGATTTCAATAATGAATGCGTTTTATTTAGGTAACATCAACATTATAAAACCTTTGCCCGAAAAAAACATAAGTATAGGGAGGCGTTTTGCCGCAAAGTCCGGAAAGCGCTAACAAAGGTCTGGAAAGTGTTATGAAAACAAGGGCCTGCAAAGAGATTCGTGTCCGGATAACAGGCAAATCTGCGCCAGAGGTCCGAATAACGGCGGCAAAGCGTCCGGAATGCCTATCTGCAAGCCGTTATGATTAGACATGTAAAGTCAATATGCACACATAAGAAACGGGGGAGTTACACAATGGTCAAACAGGGCAAAAAAGCTTCGGCCAAAAAGCTGACGACCGGACTTCTGGCAGCCGTAATGGTTGCAGGACTCGCAGGCTGCGGCGGCGGTAACGGGGAGAACAATGCTGCAAGCACTGATACAAGCAGCTTCAACAAGGAAGGGCTGCCGATTGTAAGCGAGCCGGTAACGCTGAAGGTACTGACTGTGCGCTGGGGCAGCATGGGGGACACGTTCACGCAGAACCAGTGGCTGAAGGATCTGGAAACGAATACGAATGTAAAAATCGACTGGCAGGTCATGTCCTCCAATGACTGGGGCGAGCAAAAATCGATCATGCTGGCCAGCGGCACGCTGCCGGATGTGGTGATCGGGGATCAGACCTTCTCGGATTCCGATATCGTGAACAACCTGAGCTATTTCCGTCCGCTGGATGAATACATCGACCAGTACATGCCTAATCTTAAGGCTGCAATGGAAGAGACGCCGGATATGAAGAAGATCAGCACGTTCCCGGACGGTAAAATCTACTCCTTGCCGACAAGACTGCCCTCGCGTCCAAAGAGCTCCCGCCAGCCGGTCATCAACAAAACATGGCTCGAAAAGCTCGGCCTAAAGGTTCCGGACACCATCGATGAGCTGTATAACGTAATGAAGGCATTCAAGGAGCAGGACCCGAACGGCAACGGCAAGGCGGATGAAATTCCGTATATTGAAGTGAGCAACGACCTGATCAGCCCGTTCGGCATCGCCGACCTCAACAACAATAACATGCTGGTTAAGGACGGCAAAGCGGTATACTATCCGACCTCGGAGGAATACAAGGAAGGCCTGAAATGGGAAAACAAGCTGTACACTGAAGGCCTGCTCGACAAAGAGCTGTTCACCCAGGACGACACGATGAGATCCGCCAAGTTTCAGAACCCGGATGCTCCAGTTGTAGGCTTCTCCTACCAGTGGACGCCGGATGCCGTATTCGGCAAATGGGGCGAGCAGTACGTAACGATTCCGCCAATCGCCGGACCGGACGGCAAGCGCTACACGATTGGCAATCCGAACGGGATGAACCTGGCCCGCAACGAGTTCCTGATCACCTCCTCCTGCAAAACGCCGGAAATCGCCGCACGCTGGGCTGACCAGTTCTACACCGATGAAGCGAGCATCCAGAACTTCTGGGGCGCGATCGGCACGGTTATCCAGAAGAACGATGACGGCACCTATACGCTGATGGACCCGCCTGCCGGAACCAGCGCCGACGCCTGGTATTGGGAGCAGTCGCTGCGTGACTTCGGTCCGAAATATGTCAGCCCGGCCTTTGAGAAAAATATCGTGCTGAGCACAGAATCCGGCGACGGCCTGAAGCTGCAGCTCGATAAGCTGGGCAGTGAGTATGTAACTGAGCCTTTCCCTAACGTAATGTACACCGCTGAGGAGTTCGAGGAGCTGCCGACGCTGACCACCGACATTGATTCCTATGTGAACACCATGCGTGCCCAATTCATCAGCAAGGGCAATATCGATGAGGGCTGGGATGCCTATGTGAAGCAGCTGAACGACATGGGGCTCGACAAGCTGCTCAAGATCCGTACCGAAGCCTACAGCCGTTATACCAGTGTAAAATAATCCGCTTGTTATCCGCCCCGCGCAATCCGTTGCGTGGGGCGGGATTGTCTGTGGGAGTTGGTCATCCCCCCATACTCGCACCTCCAACTCCGCCACCCTGCTGACTCGGGTGTGTAAGGAGACGGAGGAAGAAGGGGGTAGGGATACGGCGAAGTGTCACGATGTATGCATGTGCGCAGGGCATTGACAGTGCGGAAGTGCAGTTAAGGGCATGAAAGGTTGAGAGTATGGCGTTGGAGAGGAGGCTGATTCTAGTGTCTATGACGGTTACGATGAAAAAGGTGGCCCGCCGGGCGGGCGTCTCCGTGTCCACCGTCTCCAGGGTTCTATCGGGCCATGCCAATGTGCGTGAGGAGACCTCCCGTAAAGTCCGGCAGACGATGGAGGAGCTGGGCTATACACCGAATATTATCGCTCAGAACCTGGTGTCACGGAGCACCCGGTGTGTCTGTGTCCTGCTGCCGGACACGGCAGAGATATGGCCGGCCAACCTCTACTTTATGGAGGTGATCCGGGGGATTGTGTCCGGCGCCGGCAAGCTGGGCTACGACATCCAGCTCGCCTCCGGCGATGGGGAACGGGAGGAGCTGGATGCCGTCTCCCGGCTGCTGAAGGGCGGCCGGGCCGATGGGGCCATCCTGCTCTCGGCCCGCCGGAGCAGCTCGGTTGTTGATTTCCTGCAGCAGGAGGGCTATCCGTTTGTGCTGGTGGAGGATGGGCCGGCGGCGGACAGCGGTAGTGAGGTGGCGGCGGATCAGCAGGCGGCTGGCGATGATGAGAGTCAGACTAGATCTAGTCGGGAAGGTGCTGGTGGTGAGAGTAACAATCTGGTGGGAGCTGGCTGGAGTTTTAGTTTTGGGAAGCCTGGCTGGAAGATAGCAGATAGTAGAAGTAGTAGTCTGGTGGAAAATGGCCGGGGTGAGGCAGGGGCCGGGAGTAAGGTAGAGGCGTATCTGCATGAAACGAATGCCGGGAGTGCCGGGCAGACGAAGATTGGCAGGGAAAGCGCTGACGAGGGTGCCGGTGCGCTGGCGGCAGCGGTAGTAACTTTTCCCGGCATGCCGGATGAAAGTGTTGCGCGGATGGGTGCCATGGCTTCGGAGCTGCTGATCGGGAGCATCCGGCGGCGGCATCAGCAGCAGTCTCCCGGAGGGAACGCGGGCTGGATGGCCCAGTTTGTCCTGCGCCGGCCGGTTATGAACGGATAGTTACTCTGAAATGCGGGGGAGGTGGATTTTAGTTGGATTTTCGTCACTTAAATCCATCCTTATCTGCTGATCCGGACGATTAGATGGAAAAACGTCACCTAATTCGGTGGATTTACCCCCGAACAGGTGAATTGGGCATATTAAGTATCCTTTTTCCAACTAAAGTATAAATATCGTTGTTTTATGCAGAATCAGGTGACGAAAATCCACTTAATTCAATACACCCCGGCCCAAAGATTGGTTACTCAACACACGGTTACGCAACAAACTCCCATATAGCACCGAGCTCTCACATAAAACCAAGCTCTCACATAGCACCGAACTCTCAGATAGCACCAAGCTCTCAGATAGCACCGAACTCTCACATAGCACCAAGCTCTCAGATAGCACCAAGCTCTCACATAGCACCAAGCTCTCACATAGCACCGAACTCTCACATAGCATTCAACTCCCACATAGCGCCAAACTCCCACATAGCACCAAACTGTCAACAAGCTAACTTAGCCGCCAAACATCCAGCCTTAAATCCATTTAACTATAGGAGTAGGAGTGTAACAGAAATGGCAAAGCATACGGCAAAATCACTGCGCAGCAGTGTTGTGTACTCGGTGTACATCCGCAACCACAGTGAAGAGGGGAGCTTCCGCGCGGTGGAGCGTGATCTCGGACGCATCCGCAGCCTTGGGGTGGACATTATATGGCTGCTGCCGGTTCATCCGATCGGTACGGCCGAGCGCAAAGGCGGCTTAGGCAGCCCGTACGCCAACCAGGACTACCGGGAAATTAACCCGGAGCTGGGCACGCTGGAGGACTTCAAGTCGCTGGTCGGTGCGATACATGAACATGGAATGAAATGCATCATCGATGTGGTGTACAACCATACCTCGCCGGATTCGGTGCTGGTCAGTGAGCATCCCGAATTTTTCTATAGAACGCCGGAAGGGAAGCTCGGCAATAAAGCAGGGGATTGGGCCGATATCGTAGACCTCGACTATAACTGTCCGGAGCTGTGGGACTACCAGATTGAGACGCTGAAGAGGTGCGCGGGCATCGTCGACGGCTTCCGCTGCGACGTTGCACCGCTTCTGCCGCTGGCATTCTGGGAGCGGGCCGTGAAGGAAGTTCGCGAGGTCAACCCCGGCTGCCTGTGGCTGGCCGAATCCATCGAGCCGGATTTCATTATGCATCTGCGTTCACTTGGCTTGACCGGGCTCAGCGATGCGGAAACGCTGCAGGCGTTCGACGCCTGCTATGACTACGATGTCTATTCGTATTACAGCGGTTATCTGGCCGGTAAGATCACGCTTGCGAGCTATGTAGAGAAAATTAACGCCCAGGAGTACCTCTACCCGGACAACTACGTTAAGCTGCGTTTTCTGGAGAATCATGACCGGCCGCGGGCTAAAGCGCTCATTCCGGATGAGCAGAGCCTGATTAACTGGACGGCCTTCCTGTATTTCCAGAAGGGAATGCCACTGATCTATGGCGGTCAGGAAACAGCAAATACCGTTTGCCCCGACCTGTTCGACAAGGACACGGTCAGTTGGGATACCGGAACGGACCTGTCCTGGCTGTTCGCTGCGCTGTATCCGGTTAAGCAGAAGGAGATCATGTCGGAGGGCATCTGCCATCTGCATGCAGTTGAGGAAGAAGACATCGTAGCCGGTATCTATATCTGGGGCAGCCGGAAGCTGGCCGGTGTATTCAGCCTGAAGGGCAGGGAAGCCGAGGTGGATACCGGCCTGCCGGATGGAAGCTACCAGAGCCTGATCGACGGTAGTGAAGTCACGGTCTATGGCGGCGGCAAGCTATTCTGTGCCGGCCGGCCCGTCATTATTGAGCAGGTGTAAGCCTGTGTAACATACTGTAAGAGATACCGCCGGATAGCAGATGCTGCCCGGCGGTATTTTTTTGCATCCGGCAGCAGTCCAATACTGTCCTGCTGCCTGCCAAGCCGAAAGTCCGGATAACAGCAGCGAAAGTCCGCATTGCGCATACCGGCCCGCTGCCCGGGAAACCGTGCAGTCCGGAAGCTTTTTCACAAATCATAAAAGTCCGGTTAACACACCCATTAGGTCCGGCAGCCGCCGGAGGCATGAAGATATACTTTAGGTACTTAAACAGATAAATACATTCAGGAGGGGATTTCATGAGATCCGGTCAAGCCAGTTCCGGGGGGACGCTTATGGCGGTGAAAAGAAACTGGGGGCTGTATTTGCTGCTGCTGCCTGCGGTGGTGCTGTCGCTGCTGTTTGCGTACAAACCGATGTACGGGATACTTATTGCTTTTAAGGATTACAGCCCGGCTTTGGGGATTACGGAGAGTCCATGGGCGGGGTTAAAATATTTTGAGAAGTTTTTTAACTCCTACCAGTTTTCAAATACGATTAAGAACACGCTGATTATCAGCCTGTACAGTCTTGTAACCTTTCCGATTCCGATCATTCTGGCGCTGATGGTGAACCAGATGCGTCCGAACCGGTTCCGGCGCTTTTTCCAGACGGTTTCGTATATGCCGCACTTCATCTCCACCGTGGTCATGGTCGGGCTGATGGTCATTCTGCTGTCGCCAAGCACCGGTCTGGTCGGCAACCTGTTCAGCCTGTTCGGCAAAGAAGCACCCGATCTCCTCGGCTCCTCGTCGCTGTTCAGCAGCGTGTACGTATGGTCGGATGTGTGGCAGCATGTCGGCTGGGACAGCATTATTTTTATCGCGGCATTGTCTGCGGTTGATCCGAGTCTATATGAAGCTGCAACCGTGGACGGGGCGAGCCGCTGGCATAAGGTGCGTTACATCGATATTCCGATGCTGATGCCGACGGCGGTTACGCTGCTCATTCTGCGTGTCGGGGGGCTGCTTGGGGTTGGCTTTGAAAAAGTGTACCTGATGCAGAACGATCTCAACGCCACCTCCAGTGAAATTCTGTCCACCTATGTATATAAAATCGGTCTGCTCAGCAGCCAGTACAGCTTCTCGTCGGCCGTCAATCTGTTCAACACCGTCATTAACTTCATTCTGCTGATCATCGTCAACCAGATTTCCAAAAAAATCAGCGAAAACAGCCTGTGGTAGAAGGAGGAGTTCACAATGGGAGTACTTACACCTGCAGTTAAAGAGCCTAAGGGGAAAATAAAAAACAACCGCTCCTCCGATAGCGTGATGGAGATTGTGCTGTACGTGATTGCGGTACTGTTTCTGATTATTCTGATTTATCCGCTGTATTTTATCGTTATCGCTTCCTTCAGTGACCCTTCGGCGGTGGCCGGGGGCCAGGTCTGGCTGTTCCCTAAAGGGTTCACGCTCGACGGCTACAAGGAGCTGCTGCGCCATAGTAATATCTGGATCGGCTACCGCAATACCATCCTGTATACGATCGTCGGCACGCTCATTGGTCTGGTTGTTAATATCTCGGCAGCCTATGCGCTTTCACGCAAAGACCTGAAGGGACGTAAATTCCTGTCGCTGTTCTTTATCTTTACAATGTTTTTTAACGGCGGGCTGATCCCGACCTTTCTGACGGTCCGTGACTTTCATATGTATGACACGTTTCTGGTCATGGTGCTGCCGTTCTCGGTCGGCGTGTATAACATCATTGTTGCCCGTACGTTTTTTCAGACCAGTATTCCAGGCGACCTGTGGGAGGCGGCGCAGATTGACGGGTGCGGGAATCTCCGGTTTTTTACGGGGATTGTGCTGCCGCTGTCCAAAGCGATTATTGCCGTGCTGGGCTTGTGGATTGCCGTCGGCCACTGGAATTCCTATTTCAATGCCCTGATCTATCTCAAAAATCCCAATCTGCATCCGCTGCAGCTGATCCTCCGCAACATCCTCATTACCAACCAGATGCAGTCCGGCATAGGGTCCGGCGAGGCGGCGCAGCTGGCGCTGCGGCTGGCTAATATGATGCGTTACTCCGTCATTATTGTGGCGACGGTTCCGATTATGTGCGTGTATCCGTTCATCCAAAAATACTTTAACCAGGGGGTTATGATCGGCGCGGTAAAGGAGTAGTTCTTATCGGTGCGCCGGTTATAGCCGGAAATGAGGTCATAATATTATGAAAAAGATTATGGAGCAGCAGCAGCCGCTGCCTGAGCATCTGAAGCTGGAGGTGCGGCCAGTTGCCAGTCCTGAAGCGATCATTGAAGGAGAGGGCTTCCGGATCACTGTTCTGACCCCTCAGCTGCTTCGCCTGGAATACCATCCTGATGGAAGGTTCGAGAACCGGGCGACCCAGACTGTGCTTAACCGGGATTTTCCGGTGCCGGAGTTCCAGCTGGTGGATCACGGTAACAAGCTGGAGATTATTACGGAACGGCTGCATTTGAGCTATGACAAGCAGCCGTTCTCCCGCTACGGGCTTAATGTGCGTGTGCGTAACGGGTCAGGCCACCTGATGGGGGTCTGGCATTACGGCGACACGCCGCAGGATCTTGGCGGTACGGCCCGGACGCTGGATAATGCGAACGGGGCGATCCCGCTGGAGCCGGGGCTGATGTCCCGCGGCGGCTATACGGTGATGGACGACAGCCATTCACTGTTGCTGGAGGAGGACGGGCAGGTTACGCCGCGTGAAGCGGGTGGGCTGGATCTTTATTTCTTCGGGTACGGGCATGACTATCTGGAATGCCTGAAGGATTTCTACCGGCTCAGCGGCCCGGCGCCGCTCCTGCCGCGCTATGCCCTTGGCAACTGGTGGAGCCGGTATTACCCTTACAACGCAGATGAGTATCTGGCCTTGATGGAACGGTTCGAGCAGGAGCAGATCCCCTTCTCAGTTGCGGTGATCGATATGGACTGGCATCTGGTCGATGTCGATCCGCAGTACGGCAGCGGCTGGACGGGCTATACATGGAACCGCAGGCTTTTCCCGGACCCGCAGCAGTTCCTGGCCAGGCTGCATGAGCGGGGGCTGCATGTAACGCTGAATGTTCACCCGGCAGACGGCGTGCGCGCTTTCGAAGACCCTTATCTGGCGATCGCCGGGGAGCTTGGGCTGGATCCGGAAAAGGGCGATGCGGTGGAGTTTGATATCACCGATCCGAAATTCCTGCAGGCCTATTTCAAATATCTGCACCATCCGCTGGAAGAGGAAGGCGTGAACTTCTGGTGGATCGACTGGCAGCAGGGCGGTGTAACCCGGGTGCCGGGACTTGATCCGCTGTGGATGCTGAACCATTATCACTATCTGGACAGCGGCCGGCGCGGCGGCAGGCCGCTGACGTTCTCCCGTTATGCCGGACTGGGCAGCCACCGTTATCCGGTGGGCTTCTCCGGTGATACGATCGTCACCTGGGACTCGCTTGCGTTCCAGCCTTACTTCACGGCGAGTGCAGCAAATGCCGGGTACGGCTGGTGGAGCCATGACATCGGCGGCCACATGCAGGGCTATCTCGACGATGAGCTGGTGATGCGCTGGGTGCAGTTCGGCGTGTTCTCGCCGGTGCTGCGGCTGCATAGCTCAGCCAGTCCGTTCAACAGCAAGGAGCCGTGGCGGTTCAACCCGGTTGCGGAAGCAGCAATGAAGGAAGCGCTGCGCCTGCGGCACCGGCTGATTCCCTACCTGTACACGATGAACCGCTACGCGAGCGCGGATGGGCTGCCGCTGGTCCGGCCGCTGTACTATCATCATCCGGAGCAGCCGGAGGCTTACGGGGTGCCGAACCAGTATTACTTCGGCACCGAGCTGATGGCCTGCCCGATCACCTCACCGGTGGACCGCCGGACCGGAATGGCGGAGTTTACGGCGTGGCTGCCGGAGGGCCACTGGTATGACTTTTTCAGCGGCCGGAGGTATGACGGCGGCCGCAGTCTTACGTTGTACCGGAATCTGGAGACAATTCCGGTACTGGCGAAGGCCGGGGCGATTGTTCCGCTGGCTGATCTCAGCGTATATAATTCGTCCACGGCGAACCCGCGGGAGCTGGAGGTTAAGGTGTTCGCTGGCGCTGACGGCAGCTTTCACCTGTGGGAGGATGCGGAGGAAGCGGCCGGGGAGCGGGCGAGCGCGGGAGATGGGCTTACGGCCGAGGGCGTGAAGGATGCAGGCGCGTTGGGGGAGCGCGGGGAGAGCTGGTGCGTTACGGAGATGGCCCTAAGCTGGGGGGATTGCGCCAGCTTTACAATTCATCCGGCTAGCGGTAACCTGGCTGCCCTGCCTCCGCTGCGCAGCTGGAAGCTGAGCTTCACAGGCTTGGCCGATACGCAGGTGAAGGTGCTTGCCGGCGGTGCGGAGACGGCAGCGGATACAGCGTATGACCATTCCACACATACGCTTACAGTGTTAATCCCGCAGACCGCGGTGTCTGCCGCGATTACGGTTGAACTCGGCGGCGCGCGCCTTGCTGCTAACCGGATTGAAGCGGACGTATTCGCCCTGCTGAACCGGGCGCAGATAGAATTCCAGCTGAAGGAGCAGATCTATGGGCTGATGCGGTCCGCTGCCACGCCGGCGGCAGCGCTTGCGTCCCTGACCACGCTTAAGCTGGAGCAGCCGCTGTTTGGCGCGTTGTGTGAGATTTTGACGGCCAGCTTGGGGTAAGAGAGGAGCAGGGCGAAGGTAGAGTCGGCACCGGCGCTGAGCTTTGTACGCTGCATTTGCTTTGTGGTGCACGGATGAATAGCTAGCTCACCGGCCGGGCTAAGTTGTTCCGGCTGAACTCCGGCAGCTAAATAAGCTCGTCTCTCGAACGCACGCCCCTGCTCATACGTTGTGTGTGAGGCAGCATTTCACTCATTGGGCAGACCATCCTATAGAAATTAAAATAGCTGCACAATCTGCAGTTATATCCGAGGAAAATGTGGCCCTCAACCATATAACTGTATTTTGTGCAGCTATTTCCGCTCAAAACGGCAAAAACAGGCTTTTTCCGGCAGTTTAGTTGCACGGAATACAGTTAAAATGAACTTTCGGAGAAAAACAGACGTTTTAGTTGCACAAAGTGCACTAGACATGCATACAAACTTACATGTGAGCTAATTCGAGATAAAAGTAATAATTTTACATTTTGTTTTATAGACCCAACGAAAAAAGAACAGTGGCGCCTTAAGTCGTAGGCTTGGTTACCATATAACGGTATATTTTGTTTGCTATCTAAGAATTATCTTTACCGTCGCTCGTTTCTCTTTCGTTTGTTCTGGCGTTTCTGCGGGCTTAGGGATCTTTTGCCGACCTTTAGAACGACGAGTCGGTTCACGATTCAGCGCTTCAATAAATACATCCCAGTCTTTCATGGCATAATACCTCATCTTTCGCAGCATGCTCCATACACTTAGGGTGGACTGCACTTCTAAATGGATGAGCTGACAAAGTAGCGCCGTAATGATTCCGATGTAACATTGGACCCACACTGCGTGGGGGTGGTGATTGTGGAACGTTACGGTGGCCAGATGCTGCTTGATCCATTTAAAAAACAGCTCAATTTGCCAGCGACAGCGATAAATTTCACCAACGTCTTCGGCTGAAAGATCCTGACGATTTGTGATGACCTCGTAGATTTTTCCATGCTTATCTTTGAATTGTACAAGGCGAACGCAAAACGTTTGGCCCGAATTTTTATCCAGAATCTCAACGTCAGCGTCCCGAGTAATATTGCTGCTACCCGAAATGGGATGTTCGGTCAGCACGGTGTACTTTGTTTTTGCACGAATCCGGGCTACAAAAAGCACCGTCCCTTCCGACCATTCTCTGAAGTTTCCGTAATGCACATAGCCACGGTCGAAAATGTAGGTGAATTCTCCAGGGGCAACCAGATATTTGACCGCTTTTTGATCCGACACGCCGATAGTGGAAAGGACAATCTCATCCGGAAAATGACACCCTGCTTCCAGCGAAAGCAACCGCGTATGGATTTTGACACCCTTGGTCTTATTTTGATAAAACGCCCAATCGCCGAGTATTTTGGGTAGCGAAAGGCTCGTTGAATCGACGGGTGCTAACTTTCCAAGATGCTTGATGCCCTTGGCTTCTGCTTTTCGCAATTTTATTTCCTGAACAAGATCGGTAAACAACCACTCGAGATAAGCAAGAGGGATAGCGTCAAGCTTGCGGTTCAAGGTCGATTCGTGAATGGTCGTGAGTCCGGTAATGTCCTGAAGCTCTGCATTCGTTTCCAAATGGAGCACAATGTCCGAAAGAGTCCGCCTCTGCTGCAACTGAGCTTCTACAAAAAGGGTAATCGCGGCCCCAACGGTAAGTTTTTTAGAATAATGATCTGCGAATGGACAACGAAAAGAATGTAACATTAAATGCTGTAAGTACTTGCGTAAAACTGAATTTTGCGATATGTTACCCATGGATTAGCTCCTTTTGTGGAGAGATGTGGGTAACCTGCCTACTCTCTCTACATTAGGGCTTTTTTCATTTTTCACCAGAGTAAACTCATCTTTTTTATCCATAATTAGCTAACTATTTCAAATGAATTTTCATGTTAGCTTTGCCGCATGTCTAGTGCACAAAGTGCAGTTAAGCATCGAAGAGATGGCTTAATAGCACGTCGTGCAGCCACTGGACACTGTGTTCTACAAGTTGACATCTGGCACAGACTCCTTGCTACTGGTTGATCTCAGGTGCAATCTATAAAGTCCGAAAAAGCAGCTTGCTTTCCGCCTCTATAAAAGCTATTATAGACTTATAAAGTCTGTGATTGAAGATTGAGGTGGAACATGAAGTACTCCAAAGCGACGAACTATGCGCTGCATACGATGCTTTTCCTGGTTGCTGCTTCTCCTGATAAGCCTGTGGGCGTGCAGCAGCTGGCTGAGCGGCAGCATGTATCGCCGACGTATCTGTCGAAGATTCTGACCAAGCTGGTGAAGGCAGGGCTGATCCAGTCTGTATCCGGTGCGAACGGCGGGTATCAGCTCAAGCAGAAGAAGGATGATATTTCTTTTCTCGATGTGATCCATGCGATTGAAGGAACGGCTTCGCTGTTCGACTGCACGCTGAACCATTCCAGTGAATGCCTGATCCAGCAGGTGATGGTGGAGGCAGAGAACCGGATGGAAGACTATCTGCAGAACAAGAAGATCTCTGAGCTTGCTGCAAAAGTAACGGTGGATTTATAACCGCCGTTATTTTTACGGCGTTATTGTAGATATAAGAAGTCTTTTAAGTCCTTGTAATATCAGCAGTTATTAAACGAAAAGGAATGATGAGTATGAGTAAAAATTTATTTGATGCACAGGTATGGGAGCAGGCATGGAAGGAAGACCCGAAATCCTACATCAATTTGACAAGGAAGGCCGGTGTGGACCCTACCCGCTCCTTTGATTCCAAAGCGCATACGTTTAACGAAGAGGTATTCAGCGAAGGCGGAAGACAGAGAGTAGAACGGATTATCGGCTGGATGGAGGGGCAGGGTGTTGATTTTAACGGATTGACCGTGCTGGATATCGGCGCGGCTTCAGGCGGGTTCAGTGTACCGTTTGCCGAGCGCGGGGCGAAGGTGACTGCCGTTGAGCCGAATGCGCTGCTGGCCGATTTATTTGAAGCGAACAAAGCCCGGGTCAGCCCCGGAAAAGCGGAAATCACACTGGTACGCGAAGCTTTCGAGGATATTGATCTGGCGGCTAAGGGATGGGAGCAGGCATTTGATCTTGTTTTTGTCTCGATGTGTCCGGCTGTGTCCGACTGGACAGGCGCGGAACGTGTGATCAGCTGTGCCAATCAATATTGTTATATCAGTACTTCAGCCGGCTCCAGGCGGCATAGCCTGCTGAATGAGGTGCTGCCGCTGTTCACAGGAGAGGCTGCGCCGCTTGCCGAAGCCTCCGAGATGGCCTATCTGTTAAACCTGCTCTATCTAAAGGACTACGCCTTTGAGTCGATTGTGACCAAGGAAATGAAGAGTACAGAATATTCGGTTGAAGCGGCCATTGACGAGGTGCTTCAGCTGTTGAAACATCACCGTCTAACAGATAGTGATGATACCAGGAAAGCTGTTTCTGACTATATGAACGCTACGTATCCCGAAGGAACAGTTACTGTACAGCAGGGCGGGCGCTTCGGCAAGGTGCTGATCCGGCTGCGGGATGAGAATATGTATAGCAGAGTTAAATAAGCCGCATGTAAAAGCGCTTTGCCGTCTCGATCCGGCAAAGCGCTTTTTGTTTAGCCGCACAAGGAAAGGGCTGCGAATAAGACATCCTGAACTGGATGAACATCGAGTCTGTACAGGGCAAAAGAGCACCGGCATACGGTGAAGATTAGGCAAATTGTCAGTTATCCGATTGACCGGATGTCTCCTGTACTCACCTGGCTGCCGCCTATTTTAGACGCCCCACGCCTCCAGCAGCTGCCCCGTCTTGCCGTACACCGGATCACTGTCCGGCAGCGGAACCTTCGCGATCTCGGGCAGCGCCGCTGCGAGATCCTCCGGGGTAGCCCGGAGGGTGTTGTAATCCGCGCCGCCGGGATAAGCGCCGGCGACGCGGAAGCCGGCTGAGCTGTGCAGCAGCTTGTGCGCCGTTCCGGCTGGCAGCACCAGCACATCCCCGGCCGACACCGCAAGCGTCCGGCCGGCATCGCCGCCAAGCTGCAGGCTGGCGGTCCCGGACATTACACCAAGCACCTCATGCGCGTTGCTGTGGTAATGGTGATAGCTGAACACGCCGCTTACCCAGCTGTTCAGCCAGCCGTTGTCATTGAAGATCTGCTCGGTGTCCTCCGGGTTCTCCCGTAGAACTGCCTTGTACACAATGACCGGCAGCACCGGGTTGTTCGGCAGCAGGCCGTCCTGCGGGAGAATGAAGGTTTCGATGGCCCCTCCGGCCCCGGCTCCCGGCTGTTCTAACGGCTTCATTAAGCAATCGCCTCCTAAGTCCACAATCTTGTTCCTTATTGGATTTGCTGTCTGCGGTATTGATAAGGGGTAATTCCGTACTGTTCCTTGAACAGCTTAATGAAATACTGCGGCTTCTTGTAGCCGACCAGGTGGGAGATGTCAATCACATGCAGATTGGATTCCAGCAGCAGCTGCGATGCCTTCTCCAGCCGTTTGGCGGCAATGAAGCCCGACAGGTTCTCGCCGGTCTCCTGTTTATATACCTTTGACAGATAAACCGGATGAAGATGTACAATTTTACCCAGATCATCCAGGCTCAAACCATCACCGATATGTCCGGTAATATAAGCTTGAATGGTACTTACAATATGGCTGTTTGTTAATTTGGGGCTGCGCTCCAGCCGGGTGATACAGAGCAGCACGGACTGGAGCGCAGCATCGGGCTCAGCCAGCTCGTTGAAGATCCAGTCTGCCACCTCGGACTGCTGCAGCCGGCCGGACGTGAAGTACAGCAGCTGGATGAAATCAAGCAGATAGAGAATCTGCTGCTTTCTGGTTTGCAGCTTGGAGTAGCTTCGTAGGATGCTTTTCCGGGCGTTTTCCCAGTCCCCATTCTCCCGTTTCGGATGGGCAGTGCAGTTCTGCAGCAGCGTACAATCCCCGGCATCCGGCTCCTCCCGGTAATAAAACTGGCAGAAAAGTTGCCGGACAGTATTCTTATCTGCGAATTCAAAGCTCCCGGAGAAGGAGATATCCTCTATTTCAGCAGCAACCGGGCCGGCACCGGACACCCGGAGCAGACCGGTAATGGACTGGCCGGCTGTCCAGATGAATCCCTCTGCAGCGCAGCTGTGATTCCTTAACGTGACTTCGTCTGTCCCCTTGGCGTCTGTAATCTGAAAGAAGCAGTAGCGTTCCTTCAGCTGATGCACAGTATCACAAGCAGCGGCGTCATTGTCGCCCTCTGCGGGAGAAGCACCGCCGATAACAGACAGCAGAAAGCCCAGAGCGTCAAATTCCGCCTGCACCGGCAGCTGTTTCCGCTGCTGCTCGTCAATATTCTTAAGCACCTGCTGCATGGCTTTTTCCATATCCTCTTTATCTACAGGCTTAAGCAGATAATCCAGGGCGCCCAGCCGGATTGCCTTTTGCGCATAATCAAACTGTGAATAGCCGGAGAGGAAGACCACCTTGGTCTTCAGCAGCTGCCCGCTAATGTGCTCCAGCAGATCAAGACCGGATACCTCAGGCATGCGGATATCGGTAATCAGAATATCAACGTCATTTTGGCTAAGCAAATGTCTGGCTTCCAGCGAATTGGTTGAGGTTACAACCTGCTGTACGCCGAATTTTTTCCAGTCCAGAAGATGCTTCAGATATTCAACGATATAATGCCCGTCATCCACAATCAGTAATTTCATATTCTCCTCCTTCATCCAGTGAGAAATCGATGTAAGCCATAACGGACAGTCCGCCCCAGTCATTGATGAAGAACCGCAGGCCGCTTAATTCGCCATAGGCATTTTTGAGCCGCTGATGAATATTCCACAGGCCGATGCCCCGGGCGCCCTGCGGAGGAGTCTCGCTACCCACACGGGCTGCCAGCAGCTCGAGCTGATCCGGCGTAAGTCCTTTCCCGTCATCCGCAACAATGATCAGGGCCCCTTCATCGAGTGCTTTTACCAAGATGGAGACACGGTAGGCGCCCTGCAGCTCCTCAATGCCGTGCTGGATCGCATTTTCAACAATCGGCTGGATAATCAGCGGCATAATGCGGTGCTCCCCGAGCTCCGGCGGCAGGCTGATCTCATAATGCAGCTCTTTACAGAGAGACATAATCGATAAGAAATGGCCGGCAAGCTGCAGCTCGGAGGCCAGCGTGGCATCATGGCGGTCGAGCTTGGTCAGGTAGCGGTAATATTCCGCCAGGTGCTTGCTCATCTGCATGACGGCTTCCGGTGAGGACTTGGCCATCGACATGATAAAGAACAGGCTGTTATACAGAAAATGCGGATTGATCTGGGCCTGCAGCTGCTTTACCTCGGCATCCCGGCGCAGCTCGGTTTCGATTTTGAGTGAGGCGAACAGGTTCTGGGTTCTGAGTACCATATGGTTGAAGCTTTTGAACAAGGTATAAAATTCGTTGACCGGGTTCTCGCTGATCCGCGTGCTGTAGTTACCCTGCTCCACCTGATGGAATTTTTTGCTGAGCAGATGCACATTACGATAGAAATTACGGTAGAACATCAGAATGACGGTCAGGCCGATGATCAGGATAACGATAATACTGGCTGCGAACACCTGCTGGTTGCGGTCCAGCGGAGTCAGGAAATCGCTCATCCGAGTATACGTCACCAGATACGTATCAATAGGCTCTATGTATTTGGACAGCACATAATAGTCATCCTCGCCGGTATGATAATCGAATTTCAGAATCTGCTGCGGATCGGGGGTAACCGTCGCCCGCGCTTTTTCCTCGATCCGGCTGTCCACCGGCTTGCTGCTAATCACAAGGCTGTCATTCACGAGGAAAAAAGCGTTGGAGCTGTCGCCGTTAACCGCTTTTCCCAGCAGTCCGGTCAGATACTCCTTCTTAAGCTTTACGCCGACGATATACTTTATATTTGCCGGATTTTTGGGCTGGTGGATATAAGGGTAGACCGAAAAGTAGTATAGGCTATTATTATAAGTCTGCCAGCCGCGCTCCGTTACCTGTTCAAAAGGGAGCTTCGCCTGCGAATCATGTCCGGTCTGGATGAAGGTGCCGTCCTGCTTCCAGTAAATCCCGATCGACTCGACCGCAAGGCTTGAGAAAAGCTGATCCGCTAACCGGCCGGAAATTTCATTTTTGTTCATCTGTGCGTCATAGTTGCTTAATTCCAGCTTGCGGTTCTGATAGAAACGCACATCGTTGTCGGCGGTATACTGGATTCCGTACATACTTGCCTCGGAGATCGCCCCGTCTATGATTTCCTCCGCATAAGCGAGCTGATTCTTGGAGGCATTGACCAGACTCTCCTGAAGCGTTCGTGAGCTAAGGGTATTCATGATGTAGAACAGCCCCAGTGTAAGCAGCAGGAAAAAAATGAAGAAGTAGATGAACCGTTTCATATTCACCTTTTTAATCATATCGTCGTCCTCATTCCCTGTAACACGTATTTGTCTAATTGCTGTGCATCCGCCAGAATCTATCATAATTCATTAAATTCAAAAGAAAAAGACAATCAGCCCATAAAATGAAAACGCTTATCAAAAAGGTTGAGGGATTGGTTATGATCTTCAGATCGGGACATTTTAGATTGAAAGCGCTTTTGCTAACATTAAATCTGCAACTACTACTCGGCATTCCTAAAGGGGGTAACACCAATAGCTCACGTTATAAAAAACCAGGTGCAGCCGCTAAAGACTGACATCCGGAAAAAAGGAAAAGCTCCCTGGAGCAAGGAAGTGAAAAAAAGCTGGCCGCTGTATGTACTCTGTATCCCGGCACTAGTGTGTGTCCTCATTTTCGCCTACGGGCCGATGGTCGGACTGGTGATGGCTTTTCAGGATTATAAGCCCTGGCTGGGCATTACCGGCTCCGCCTGGATCGGCTGGGACAACTTCGCGAGAATCTTTCAGTACAAGGAAGCCACCCAGGCTATTACGAACACGCTGATTATTGCGGTAATCAAAATCGTTGTTGGTATTGTCGTGCCGATCATTATGGCTATCCTGTTAAGTGAAATCCGCAATATGGGTGTCAAAAAAAGCATTCAGACGCTCGTGTATCTGCCGCATTTCTTGTCATGGGTAACGGTGGCCGGCATTATGATTGACCTTCTGGGACTCGACGGCGGCATCAACCATGTGCTGACCCAGGTGTTCGGAATTCAGCCGGTCTATTTTCTGGGCGACCCGGTCCTGTTCAGACCAACGGTCATTATCAGTGATCTGTGGAAAAACTTCGGCTTCGGCATGATTGTATATCTGGCCGTTATTACCGGAATCGATCCGTCTTATTATGAGGCTGCCGAGATAGACGGCGCTTCCCGCTGGCAGCAGATCAGACATGTTACGCTGCCGAGCATGCTGCCGATGATTATTGTTATTGCCACACTGAGTCTGGGGAATATTCTCGATGCAGGCTTTGACCAGATCTTTAACCTCTACAATCCACTGGTGTACAGTACTGGGGATATTATTGATACCTATGTGTACCGGTCATCCCTGTTAAACGGCCAATACGGGTTCGGTACAGCGGTCGGGCTGTTCAAATCAGGCATCAGCTTTGTTCTGATCGTTATTTCCTACCGTATTGCCTACAAGGTGGCTAACTACAAGATATTCTAGAAGGGAGCATGGAGAGTGTATCATAAGTCCAAGGGATATAAGATCTTTTCGTTCTTCAACTATATATTTCTGATTCTGATTGCGTTATCATGCTTCCTGCCGATGCTCCATCTGCTTGCCCAGTCGCTTAGCAGCAAATCGGCGATCAACGGCAATCTGGTGTCCTTCTGGCCAGTAGACTTCAATATGGACGCTTACGCTAAAACATTCAGGAACACCAACTTTACCGGCTCGATGCAAATCTCTGTATTCCGGACGGTACTGGGAACCTTGATCAGCATGTTTGTCATTACGACGGCCGGTTATGCCTTATCCAAGGATTTCCGCGGGCGGAATGTGCTGATGTGGATTTTTATCTTCACCATGCTGTTCTCCGGAGGCTTGATTCCGTCCTATATCCTGGTTACGAAGCTGGGATTTAAGGACACGATCTGGTCGCTGGTGCTGCCCGGAGCCTTTGGCGCTTACAATCTGATTCTGATTATGAATTTCTTCAAAACGATTCCGAAGGCGCTGGAGGAAGCGGCGTTTATCGACGGTGCCTCATTCTTTGTTATTTTCCGCAAAATCTATCTGCCGCTCTCCCTTCCCGGACTGGCAACGGTAGGCCTGTTCATTATGGTCGGCCACTGGAACGCCTGGTTTGACGGAATTCTGTATATGTCGAGTACCGAGAACTACCCGCTGGCTTCCTTTTTGCAGACGGTTGTGGTGCAGGGCTCAGCCCAGAGCATGGCGCTCAGCCAGTCAGAGGCGGCGGCTCTATCGGAGCAGAGCATCAAGGCTGCGCAGATCTTTATCAGCACCTTGCCGATTATCCTCGTCTATCCATTTTTGCAGAAGTATTTCGTAAAAGGCATTGTACTGGGTGCAGTCAAGGAGTAGCAGAAGCAGATACAACCTAAATTCAACCTAAATTCAACGATAAAGGAGTCTATACATGAAAAAAACAGGTGCATTACTCTCCGTTGCTGTATTGCTGACAGGAATGCTTGCCGGGTGCGGCCCGGTCAAAAAGGAAGGAGGCTCTACGGCGGAAGCGACGCTTAAGGACGGTAAATATGATCCGCCGATCACGCTTACGATTGCGAAGCAGCAGGATGAAAATGCCGGGAAATATATCAACGGTGAGAGCCTGAATGATAATGTGCTGACCCGCTGGGGTGTAGAGAAGCTGGGTGTACAGATTGAGACAACACTGCTGGGCGGCGATGCATCGCAATATAACACGAAGCTGCGGCTTGCGCTGACCGGCTCGGAGAAGCTTCCGGATGTGCTGCCGGTCTATGATACTTCGCTGGAGAATGACCTGATCCAGTCCGGGCTGGTCAAGGATATTACAGAGGACATCAACAAATATATGCCGGAGCGGCTAAAGGAAATTTACAAGGAATATCCGACAGCCTTCAACCCGGTCATCCAGGACGGCAAGGTATACGGTATGCCGATTGCTCCCAATCTGACTGAAGGCGAAGTGATGCTGGTCCGGCAGGACTGGCTGGATAATCTGGGGCTGAAAGCGCCGACGACGATCGACGAATTCGAGCAGGTCATTGCCGCTTTTTCAAATGATGATCCGGACGGGAACGGCAAGCAGGATACGTACGGATTCGATTTTAGCGGAAAGGATTCCTACAACACCGGCTGGGTCAGCGACTCGGTCATGATCTTCAGCGCCTACGCCGGCAAGCATCTCCCGGGGCAATGGTATAACGAGGGCGGCAAGCTTACTTACGGGTCTGTTGCTGGCGGCATGAAAGATGCGCTTGCCAAGCTGCGAGACTGGTATTCCAAGGGATATTTGAACAAGGAGCTGGCGACACAGGGAGCCTGGGATGCGCTGGCTGACTTTACCGAAGGCAAAGCAGGCATTATTATCGGACGTCCTTGGCTGTACGGCAGCGTGAAGGATGTTGAAACCAATGTGCAGGGTGCCAAAATCAGTGCCTACCCGACAATCAGCGGGGTCAGCGGTGATAAGACGTACCAGTCCGGCCAGCAGAATGACGGCGTATTTATGTTCAATAAAGATTTTAACAATATGGAAGCGTTCTTCCTCTACTACGACAAGCTGTATGATGCAGCCTTCGGCACGGGAGATTTCAAATACGGATATGCACAGGGCTATGATTATGACATCGTGAACGAGGAGGTTGTTTTTGATCCCAAGGAATTCAACACACCGCTGGACGCCGTTCAGGGAGTGGGGAAGATGGCTTTTACCAAAAATACGCCAAGCGTAGACGGACCGGGCAAGTCTTTCTATGATCTGGCACAAGGCGCCAAAGCCGATACCGGGGTGCTGATGCGGTCAGCGGCTAATGATCCTACCACCATTGCAGGGTATGTCATTTCATACGAGAACCGGGATGTGCTGCTCCCCAACGCTTTCAACGGCCCGCCGACCAAAACAATGCAGACTTCATGGGAGCAGCTGAACACGATGGAGAAGGAAACCTTTACAAAGATTATCTACAGTAAAGAACCGCTCGAAAGCTACGACACTTTTGTTAAGCAATGGTACGAGAAGGGTGGAACGCAGATCACGGAAGAAGTGAACGAATGGTATACGAATGCGGGTAAAGTGGATGTCATGACCAATATGGGTCTTAAATGAGAGTCTGGTGCTCACTGAAACGTTGTGCAGAAAAGAGGTAGAGAGATGGCATCATCCTTCCAGCTGTCCGGGGAATGGTTCGACACCGGCCCTCATGCACAGCTTACGCTTAGCCCCTCCGGGGGCTTCCGGCTGTGGACGTCGCCTGAGGGCGGCGGAGCAGAGCTGCAGCCGGGCAAAGTAGACGCTGCTGAATGGCAGGCCTGCCGGTATGTGAATGCTGAGGTGTACCATGAGTGCCATGATATCCTGGTCCTGCTATTCACCCTCCGTGACAGGTATGACCGTGAAATTACTTATCATCTGGGCATCCTGCCGGGCGTAAGAACCGTAATCTGTCTGCCGCTGGAGCATTTGAGCGGTGAAAAGCTGTTCCTGCCCCGTTATCCCGGTGTAATGCAGACGGTGCTGCGTGGTGATGCCAAGGTCGACCGGGAGCAGATAACCGGCTTTTCGATTGCCACTATTCCATCGGCTGCGGAGAGAAGTGCCGATATACTGGGCTTATGCCTAAGCACGGAGGAACCGGGCTTCGATTATATCTATCAGCCTTATGTGGATGAGCTGGGACAGCTGAAGGGAAGAGAGTGGCCGGGCAAAACGGCCGATGCTGCAGAGTTAGTCAGCCGGCTCCGGGCTGAGCGGCAGCGGGCGGCGGAATGGGCAGAGACGGCAGAGACGGCAGGAGCAGATTACAGCGCCGGTTCCCTCAGCCGTTACGGAGGCTGGAAAGAGCTGAAGTTCACTGCCACCGGTTATTTCCGCACGGAGTTCGACGGCCGGAACTGGTGGTTCGTTGATCCGGACGGCTATGCACTGTTCAGCACCGGAATGGATTGTGTCGGCCCTTCCTCGCCCATGCGTGTTACCGGTATGGAGCATCTCCTCCCGCAACTGCCCGGGCAGGATGGGGCTTATCAAGATGCCTGGTCGCAGGAGGGCCGTGAATTTAGCTTCGGGATAGCGAACCTGATCACAGCCTTCGGTCCGGAGTGGCGGACCGCCTGGACGGAGCTGACTGAATACCGGCTGCGGCAGGGCGGGTTCAATACCATCGGCAACTGGTCGGACAGGCGTCTCATCGCGGCCTCGGACCTGCCGTATGTGTATCCGCTGAGCGGGTTCCCGGAGACAGAGCAGCGGATCTTCCGCGATTTTCCGGATGTGTTCAGTCCGGAATACGGGCGGAATGCGCAGCAGTTTGCAGAGCAGCTGCTCCCGCTGCAGGAAGAACGGCGGATGGTCGGGTATTTCATGCGCAACGAGCCGCATTGGGCGTTCGTGGACAGCCTGAACCTGACGCAGCTGATGCTGTCTTCAGCGACCCGCTTGGCCAGCAAAGAGCGGTTCATCCAGTGGCTGCATGAGAAGTACAGTACAGTGGATGAATTAAACGCAGCCTGGAACAGCCGTTATACCGGATACGATGAGCTGTACATTCCGGATGATACGAAGCCTCTGGCTGATTCAGTAAGAGCAGCTGACTATGCACAGTTTAACCGGCTGCTGATCCGGCGTTATGTGGAGCTGCCGGCCCGTGCCTGCCGGGAGGCAGCCCCCAATCACCTGAATCTCGGCATGCGTTATGCTTGGGTCAGCAGCGATGAAGTGCTGGAAGGCTGCGAGTGGTTTGATGTATTCTCGCTGAACTGCTACCAGTTTGCTCCGGACCGGGAGCAGATTGAACAGATCAGCAGCCGCCTCGGCAAGCCTGTTATGATCGGCGAGTACCACTTCGGCGGCGCAGACAGCGGAATGCTGGCTTACGGTATCCGTGCGGTGGCTACCCAGGAGGATCGCGGCGGGGCGTACCGTTATTTTGTGGAGCAGGCTGCTGCTATCCCGCAGCTGATCGGCGTTCATTATTTCCAGTGGAATGACCAGCCGGTGCTGGGGCGTTTTGACGGGGAGAATTATCAGATCGGAGCAGCTGATGTCTGCAACAGTCTGTATGAGCCTTTTATGCAGGGGGCTGAGCAGGCGCACAAGCAGATGTATAAGGTAAGAACAGGCACAGCTGAACCCTATCGTGAGCTTCCGGCAGAGATTCCGCGAACCGGATTTTAAGGTTTATACTGCAAAAGGGCAATGCGTGGCCGTGACTACGCATTGCCCTTTTATTGTTGTAAGCCGGGATTTATCTAAAAAAGCTGAGAATACTCCACCCTCGATAGGGTGGGGATGAATCTGCGGTATTTGACCTAAACCCGAACGTATGTGCTATAATATGAATAATATTACCAAAAAATGAGGTGTCGCACATACTGATACATCAAGCCTATAAATACCGGATCTACCCCACACCGGAACAACAGCAACTCATAAGGTGTATGTTTGGCTGCTGCCGCTTTGTGTTCAATTACTTTTTAGACACTTGGAATCAAAGCTATGCGGAAACGGGAAAAGGCTTGTCCTATCACGCTTGTGCGACAAAACTCCCTGCACTAAAAGCACAATACGACTGGCTGAAAGAAGTCGATAGCATTGCTTTGCAGTCGGCTGCCCGTCATGTGGCGGATAGCTTTGATCGCTTTTTCAAAAAGCAAAATCAAGCGCCACGCTTTAAGAGCCGGAAGCATCCGGTTCAAAGTTACACGACCAAATTCACGAACGGGAATATCGCCATTGAGGGGAGTCGCTTGAAGCTCCCAAAACTCGGCTGGATGCGTTTTGCAAACTCCCGGAAGCTGGAAGGCCGGATATTGTCCGCTACCGTGCGTCAAAACGCCAGTGGGAAATTTTTCGTTTCGCTTGGCTGCGAAGTTGAAAAGAACCCACTGCCGCAAGTGGACGCACATATCGGAATCGATCTGGGTTTGAAAGAGTATGCTGTAAGCTCAAATGGTGAACGGTATGCCAACCCCCGCTTTTACCGCCAATATGAGAAAAAGCTGGCGCTTTGGCAGCGGCGGATGGCTCGGCGTACTCCGGGCGGCTCCAACTGGAAGAAAGCGAAGCAGCATGTCGCTCGCATTCACGAACGTATTGCGAATAAACGAAATGATTTTCTCCACCAACTGACAACGAAACTGATCCGTGAAAACCAAACGATTAGTATCGAACATCTGCGTGTCGCGAATATGATTCAAAATCCCAAGCTTTCAAAATCCATCGCGGATGCGTCTTGGGGGGAGTGGGTACGGCAACTGACGTACAAAGCCCTTTGGTATGGACGAACCCTTCGGATCGCCGATACGTTCGAACCGACCAGTCAGCGGTGTCACGTGTGTGGCACGATTCACCCGGAAGTAAAGAATCTTGCGGTTCGGGAATGGACGTGTACCGTTTGCGGTACGCTTCATGACCGTGATGAAAACGCCGCTCATAATATTGCACAAGTAGCGGTTTAACCGCCACCTATCCAAATGATAGAACTGCGGGAACGCAGGAATCGCTTGCTAAATAAGAAGAGGTTACTCTTCTGTTCGCAAGAATCCGCCACTTCAAGCGTTAGCTAAGTGGGGGAGAATTCAATCCACAGCCAATTTCTTAGTATTCACACCCTCAGCCGGAGCTTCTGCATCAGCAGGTGCCTTGTTGGAGGAACGCAGCGGCAGCTCCTTCAGGAAGAAGACGAGTACGAAAGCCAGGCACAGAACGATGGTACCAGTAAGGAACACTGTGGACAAGGTCTGGCCCAGTGCATCACGGATGCTATCGATCATCTGTGCAAAAATCGGCTGCACATCGGCCGGCAGACCGGCTTGCGTCTGCTCAAGCAGCGGCTTGTTCATTAGCGCCTGAGGGTTGGCGAAGGCAGTCATTTGCTGTGCTACTGCCGGATCAAGCTTGCTGAAGTCAGGTGCTGAAGATGAGGTCAGCGCTTCTTTCAGGTGCTTGGTCAGATTGTTCGACATTACAGTACCCATTACCGCGATACCGATTGTACCGCCAAGGTTACGGAACAGCTGGGTAGAAGCCGTGACTGCGCCAAGCTCTGTATGGGAAACGGCATTTTGGGTAGCAAGTGAGAAGACAGGCATACCCAGGCCAAGACCCAGACCGAATACGATCATACTGAGCACAGCCATCGGTACGCTATTCATGAATACCATAATGGCCATACCGGCAACCATAATCGGCACACCAATCAGAGCAAAACGTTTGTATTTTCCCTTCTTGGCAATCATCTGGCCGGTCAGAGCACTAGCTACGACCATGACGATTGACATCGGCATAGTAACATAACCTGCGTAGGTTGCGGAAATTCCGAGCACACCCTGTACAAAGAAGGAGAGGTAGATCATCGCACCCATCATACCGAAGTTCATCAGGAACCCGATCAGATTGGAGATCGTAACCACACTATTTTTGAACAGGTGAAGCGGCAGAATCGGGTTTTTGGCTTTGGTTTCAATAAAGATAAAGATAAGTGCAGATACAACCGTCGCAGCCAGCAGACCGAGAATCTGGGCAGAGCCCCAAGCATATTCAGTACCCGCCCATGAAAAAGCGAGCAGAAGCGGTACAATGGTTGTTGTCATAAACAGTGAGCCGAGGTAATCGATGCTGGTCGATGCTCCGCGTTGTGCTTTTGGAAACAGGGCCAGGATCATGCCAAATGCCACAAAACCAAGCGGCAGGAAGATCCAGAACAGCCAGTGCCAGTCGAGATGGTCAATCAGATAGCCGCCGAGTGTCGGTCCAAGTACGCTTGAGAAACCGAAGACTGCGGTCATCAGGCCCATCCATTTGCCGCGCTCGCGCGGAGGGAACAGGTCGCCTACAGCGGTAAAGGCAGTGGACTGGATAATACCGGCGCCGATCCCCTGGATCCCGCGGTAAGTGATGAACTGATAGACATTGTCAGATGTACCTGTTAAAAAGGCGCCGACCATAAAGAGCAGAATCCCGGCCAGCAGGAACGGCTTACGCCCGAACATGTCAGAAAGCTTGCCGACAAGTACAGTGGCAATCGTCGAGGTCAGCAGATAAATATTAATGGTCCAGGTATAGTAGTCCATACCGTCCAGGATGGAGATGATACGCGGCATAGCCGTGCTGGTAATCGTCTGGTTAATCGCGGCAAACAGCATGGCTGCCATGATGGCAATCATAATGGATAGCTTGCGCTTGTCTGTTAAATTTTCCATAGTTAATTTCTTCACCGTCACTTTTATTTTTTGTCTAATTCCTTAATTAATACCCCGAAAATTCTTCTCAAATGCTCCATGTCTTCTTCAGGCAAAATGCTGAAATAAGAATGCATGACTTCCCCGAGCTTCGCCTGGGTAGCCCTGATTACGGCTATTCCTTCGGGTGTCAGCGTGATGTTCATTGCCCGGCGGTCTCCGGCGGCACGCTCCTTCTGAATATAGCCTTCAGTGAGCAGCTGATCTGTAATTCCGGTAACAGCGGCAGGTGTCAAATCAAGCGCAGCAGCGAGCTGGGAGACCATCATCGGACCTTCCTTGGACAATATTTGCAGCGCCTTGAACTGCGTCTGGGTAATCGGGAAGCCTTGTTTGTTCCACTGCTGGCCCAGCCCCTTCAGAAAAGTCTTAAAAAGAATCGGAAATTCAAAGTATCGGTCACGCTCCTGATCTGTCAATCCTTCACCTCCCGCATTGCTGTCTTCAAATAAGTAAGCTATTTACTAAATGAAACTTTTAATAATTGATCAGGAAATAATTAATTGATAAATAATTAACAACTTAATTATTAAAGCATGAAACAATATATCATCTGTTCAGAAATACGTCAAGAGCCTAACTAATTTTTTGGGCATGTAAAAAAAGCTGTACCCGCACCAGCCGGAACTGATGAGGGTACAGCTATTATTCAGCTTAAGGAAGCTTATAATTCGTCTACTTCACGCAGCCAGAGTGCAGCGGAAGCATCGCTTGGCATCCGCCAGTCGCCGCGCGGCGAGAGGCTCACGGTACCGACCTTCGGTCCGTCCGGCAGGCAGGAACGCTTGAACTGCTGGGTGAAGAAACGGGTGATGAACACCTTCAGCCAGGCTTTGAGCTGCTCCTTAGGATAGGCTTCTCCGAAGGCCTGCTGTGCCAGGTAGAGCATTTTACCCGGAGAGGCGCCTGTCCGCAGCATATAGTAGAGGAAGAAATCATGCACAATGTACGGCCCGAGGATATTCTCGGTCAGCTGCACAATCTCCCCGGTAGCTGAAGGCGGCAGCAGCTCAGGGCTGATGCCTGTCTCGATGATACTGTACAGGAACTTGTTCACCGTCTCGTCTGCTTCATGATCGGCGTACCAGGCGACGACATACTGGATCAGCGTTTTCGGAATACCGGAGTTCACGCTGTACATTGACATATGGTCTCCGTTGTAGGTGCACCATCCGAGGGCCAGCTCGGAGAGGTCGCCCGTTCCGATGACGATGCCGCCGTTTTTGTTGGCCAGATCCATCAGAATTTGTGTGCGTTCCCGGGCCTGTACGTTCTCGTAGGTTAGATCATGAACATCCTTGTCATGTCCGATATCTTCAAAATGCTGCAGGCATGCCGCCTTGATATCAACAACCATCATCGAAGCTCCGAGCGCCTTGATCAACCCTACGGCATTATCATAGGTCCGGTTCGTTGTGCCAAAGCCGGGCATCGTTACAGCGAGCACATCGCTTGCCGGACGTCCAAGCCGCTCCATTGCGCGAACGGCGACGAGCAGCGCGAGGGTGGAGTCAAGACCGCCGGAAATACCGATGACAGCCTGCTTCGTGCCGATATGGCGGATGCGCTTCATCAGGCCGGAGGTCTGGATCGACATAATTTCCTGGCACCGCTCATCCCGCTGCTGCGGATTGCCGGGCACGAACGGGTTAACTGCCACTTTACGGACCAGCTTGCGTTCCTTCTGGTGCGCAGCCGGGTCGGCAAACAGGATTTCGCGGTAGTTGCGGCCGCCCTTGCCGGCACGGAAGGTGCCCATTACCGAACGTGAATATTGCAGCCTCGGCACATCAATATCAGCGGTAATGATCCGGCTCTCATGAGTGAAACGTTCGGATTCAGCCAGTGTCTGCCCGTTCTCAGCGATTAGCGAATGGCCGCCAAATACAACATCCGTTGAGGATTCGCCGGTATTGCTGCCGGCATATACGTAGGCTGCCACGCAGGAGGCAGACTGGCCGGATACCAGCTGGCGGCGGTAGTCGGCCTTGCCGACCAGCTCGTTGCTGGCGGAAGGGTTGAACAGCAGTATCGCACCGGCCTGTGCCAGCAGGCTGCTCGGAGGAACCGGTACCCATAGATCCTCGCAGATCTCTACTCCAAACGACAAATTACCATCTGTTTCGCTGGCGAAGATCAGATCGTTGCCGATCGGCACCGTAATGTCTCCCAGACGAAGCTCTGTAATTTCCAGCTCCTCGGCTGGTGCGAACCAGCGCGGCTCATAGAACTCGCTGTATCCGGGCAGGCAGGTTTTTGGCACAATACCGAGGATCTTGCCGTGCTGTAGAACGGCGGCACAGTTGAACAGCCGGCCTTTAATGGCGACAGGCAGACCAGCGATTACAATCAGGCTGAGGCTGGCAGTGGCAGCCGTAATTTCATGCAGAGCAGTAATTGCCGCGGCCTGCAGCTTGGGCTGCAGAAACAGGTCTGCGCAGGTATATCCAGTAATAGACAGCTCAGGCAGCACCAGATATTCGACCTGCTGAGTATGTGCCTGTTTTATTACTTCAATAATCTGTGCTGCATTAAACTCGCAGTCTGCTACCCGCAGCTCAGGGGAAGCAGCGGCGACCCTTGCGAATCCAAAATTATGCATGGTTTCACCTATCCTTTTTATAAATGAAGCTCTCTAACTAATTGTACCCATGATCTTGACTGGCTAACATATGTATGGAGGCGGGCACTATGGTCTATTTTACATGAAAAATTACCGGGAGCACATAACAGCAGTGCTGTTGACGCAAAAAAAGCACCCGCATGCTGCGGATGCCTGAAAATACGATGGCAGGGGTGATAAGAACGTTAGCAGCTCAAACTTCATTATACAGCCGGTGCAGAAAATCGACACTTTCCTGTATAAAAGGCTCCGTTGTGCTCTCCAGCAGACCCTGGATATGAGGGCGTTTGTATTTCATATATTGCAGAACCGGTGCAAACCGGAGCAGGCCTTGACCGACAGGAACGATGACGATTTTGCCGTCTTCTACAGTGAAATCCTTCAGATGAATGACTGCAATCCGGTCGCCCAGCAGATCCAGTGCTTCATTGATAACATCCTCCTGCTGCCGGTAATTGTCCGGAGACATGAGATTCGCACAATCCAGGATAATCTGCAGATTGTTCGACGGGATCAGCTCAAGCAGCCGCTTCGTTAGCCTGACGCTATGCAGCGGATGGTTCTGGCCTGCTTCAATCCCCACGGTAACGCCGAACCGTTCAGCTTCCGCAACCATTATTTTGACAGAGGCAACTACCTCCTGAAAGGCTTCCTCGGTAAAATTATCCGTTGTGTATCCTTTGCCGACACTGCCCGTTTCTGTACCGACTAGGCTGGCCCCGAAGTCACGCGCCAGGCGCAGATGGGTGCTGAAATCCTGCAATGCTTGCGCACGTTGATTAGGATCCGGGTCGATGATGTTGACATAGCAGCCCAGAACAGCGATTTTGATGCCGCTTTGACGGAAGCTTTCACCGTAGTAAACAGCCGTTCCGGGGCTGAGTGAGGACAGCGACGGGACACTGGCCGGAAAGGATTTGCGCACGGCAAGCTGAATGTGGCTGAACCGGTAGTGCTTCAGCTTCCCGATCAGCTCCGGCAGGGAGTGGGCCGGGAAATCATGGGCACGGATACCTAGATGAAGCGGTGCAGTCATTACAGGTGGCCTCCTTGTGAGTAATATTTTCATGGCTGGATTGAACGATACAAAAGTTAGCGGACGGGAAATAACGGTACATATCCCGTTAATATGACCAGTTGGCGGGCTTATGTACGCTTATCTTTTATGCAGATGCGGATGCAGCTCTGTTAACGCCGGGCATTGCCGGATAGCCTCGGCCACAAGCGCGGCGATCCGCTTAGCGCCCTCGGTACTGAAATGTGTGTCATCCGTGACGCCGTCCGGATAATTAGGATGCTGCCCCGGCTGAAGATGCATCAGCAGGTGCTGCGAACCGTCAATGCCGAGCGTGCGGTAGAGCTGCTGGGAAGCTGCAAAGATATCCAGCAGCGGCGTTCCGGTCTCCTCTGCAACAGCGCGCATAGCTGCCGGATAAGCGCCCAAGGCCAGCGGATCGGGTTCACCGTCCGCAGTGAACAGGCGGCGGCTGACGGAGGTCAGCAGTACCGGATAACCGCCGCGGCTGCGGGCAGATTCAATGTACAGCCGCAGATTCTGCCTGTACTCTGTATCAGGATCTGTGTAACGCAGAGGGTCGTCATGCTTACCATCATTATGCCCGAACTGGATCAGCAGGTAATCACCGGGCTGAAAGTCCTTTTCAATATCGGCCAGCCGGCCTTGTTCAAGAAAAGATTTGGTACTACGCCCGTTAATGGCGCGGTTATCAATGATGACCTCCGGGCCGAAGTGGGTCTGGAAATATTCTCCCCAGCCCGCCATCGGCTTGGCTTCCGCCCCCTTCAGGGCGGCAGTGGAGTCACCGGCAATGTATAGTGTCGGCATATCAGGCTTCCTCCTTATCAGTTACAAAATGGTGTTTGCCAAGCCAGGCCCTGCAGAGCTTCAGCCACTGCCGGCATTCTGCATTCTCCGCGGATAGCCCTAGTCCGTGGCGGCCCTCTTCAAAGATATGCAGCTCGAACGGGATTCCCGCACCGGACAGGGCAGCGGCGAACTTCAGGCTGTTCTCGACCGGGACGCTGGCATCGTTGGCAGTAGCCCAGATGAAGGCAGGCGGACTATCCGGGTTAACCTGCCGGTCAGCTGAATGAGCGGCAATCTCGTCTTCAGCCGGACTTGAACCCAGCATATTCCCTCGGCTGCCCATATGGGCATAAGGCTCCTCGAACGTGATGACCGGATAACCCAGAATCAGCAGATCGGGTTTACGTGCCGGGGCTGCCGTGACTGCCGTTATGGCAGCGAGATGGCCGCCGGCAGAGAAGCCGGTGAGGCCGACCTGTCCGGGCCGGACACTCCAATTCTTGGGCGCTTCCCGCACCCAGGCCAGCGCATCGCCGACATCTTTAATTAGGATAGCCGGTTCGATATCCTGCGTCTGATATTTCAGCACACCCGCATGGATGCCAAGGCTGTTCAGCCATAAGGCAACAGGCTCGCCCTCATGCCGGGCCAGATGATGATAGCCTCCGCCGGGCAGGACGAGAATAAACGGCCGCTCCTCCTGTACAGGCAGCGGATAAAGGGAAAGGATGGAGGCGCCGGCATTCTCCGGCACAACCCCATCCCCGTCAAGACATACATGCAGCATGCTTGCTCCCCCTAATCTTATTCCGCAGCCGGGAAGCCGAAATATCCCGCGGCATTATTGTAGGAGATATCCTGAACCAGCTGTCCGAGCAGTGCTTTATCATCCGGTGCTTCTCCGCGCTCTACAAGCTCGCCGAGCAGTCCGCACAGCACGCGGCGGAAATACTCGTGGCGTGTATAGGACAGGAAGCTGCGGGAGTCGGTCAGCATGCCGACAAAGTTGCCAAGCAGGCTGTTGTCAGCCAGCAGGGTAAGCTGCTCGCGCATGCCGTTTCTCGTATCGTTATACCACCAGCCGGAGCCGAGCTGCATTTTGCCGGCTGTATCCTTCTGGTAGCAGCCCATCAAGGCCAGCAGTGCCGGATAATCCTTCGCATTCAGGGAATAAAGGATTGTCTTCGGCAGACCCGAGGCGCACTCTGCCCGGTCCAGCAGACTGGACAGACTTTCGGTAATGGACAGGTCGTTTATGCCGTCATAACCGGTATCCGGTCCCAGCTTCTGGAACATCGGTGTGTTGTTATTCCGGTAAGCATGGATATGCAGCTGCATGGTCCAGTCTTTGTCATGGTAGAAGCCGATGAGCTTCGTGAGCAGCTCCGTGCGGTAGAGTGTAATCTCTTCGGCAGACAGCTCTGCACCATCCAGACGTTTGGCGAAGATGGTCTGGGCTTCAGCGTCTGAACCGGCCCGGTAGCGCAGAACATCCAGCGCATGGTCAGACAGGCGGCAGCCGTTGTCGTGGAAGAATTCTACACGGTTCTTCAGCGCTTCAAGCAGCTCAGCATAGCTGGTTACCGGCAGTCCGGCGGCTTTCTCCAAGGCAGCGATCCATGCCGGGAAGCCCGGAGCATCGATGTTCAGCGCCTTGTCGGGACGGAAGGTAGGGAATACGCTGAATTCCTTCTCGGTTTCTTTCAGCAGCTTGTGATACTCCAGCGAATCAGCAGGGTCATCTGTAGTACAGATCGTCTTGACCCGTGAGCTGCGGATCAGCCCGCGGCGGGTAAATTCCGGTTCCGCCAGCTTGCGGTTAACCTGTTCCCAGATCGCAGGTGCTGTCTGCTCATTCAGCGGCTCATTAACACCGAAGAAGCGGCGCAGCTCCAGATGGGTCCAGCTGTAGAGCGGGTTGCCGACAGCCTTCGGCAGCGTTTTGGCCCAGGCGAGGAACTTGTCGTAATCAGAAGCATCGCCGGTAATATGCGATTCTGGTATGCCGTTCGCGCGCATCAGCCGCCATTTGTAATGATCGCCGTACAGCCAGGCTGCAGTCAGGTTTTTGAACGGCTGGTCTTCATAGATTTCACGCGGATCAAGATGGCAGTGGTAGTCGATGATCGGCATCTTGACTGCATATTCATGAAAGAGCTGCCGTGCAGGTTCGGTGGTCAATAAAAAATCGTCGTTTAAAAACATGATGACGCTCCCTTTATTAGAAATTTAGGATAAGAGATTATAGTGTAACCCCGGTTTTGAAAATAGCCAGCTCGCGCACTTCGTTCTGCTCATTGCGTGTTTTCTGGCCGCTTGCCACGGCAATGATATAAGAAATGAACTCTTCGAGGACTTCAGCCATCGGCACTTCCAGCAGGGGACCTGCATTGAAGTCCATCCAGTGGCCTTTTTTGGCGAACAGCTCGTTGTTGGTGGCTACTTTAACCGTAGGCACGAAGCTGCCAAATGGTGTGCCGCGGCCGGTGGTGAACAGCACCAGCTGACAGTCGGAGGCGGCAAGGGCGGAAGCAGCGACCAGATCGTTGCCTGGCGCCTGCAGCAGGCTGAGGCCTTTTTTACGCAGCTTTACGCCGTAATCCAGCACATCAACGACCGGAGAAGTACCGGCCTTCTGGGTGCAGCCGAGTGATTTGTCTTCGAGCGTACTGATGCCGCCGGCCTTGTTGCCCGGGGAAGGATTCTCGTACACAGGCTCTCCGTAAGAGAGGAAATACTGCTTGAAATTGTTGATCAGGGAGACGATATCCTCATAGACCTCGCGGCTCTCCGCGCGGGCCATCAGCATTTTCTCCGCACCGAACATTTCCGGTACTTCCGTAAGGACCGATGTTCCGCCCTGGGAAATAATGAAATCGGAGAAGGCGCCGAGCAGCGGGTTAGCGGTAATACCCGAGAAGCCGTCGGAGCCGCCGCACTTAAGGCCGATGTTCAGCTCACTGAGCGGTACCGGCTCGCGCTTATCATCCTTCGCGGCATCATACAGCTCTTCCAGAAGTGCCCGGCCGGCTTCCACCTCGTTGCCGACCTCCTGGGCAACAAGGAACTTGACCCGGCTCTTATCATAATCGCCGAGAATGCTGCGGAATTCGGAGACGATATTGTTCTCGCAGCCGAGGCCGAAGACAAGCACGCCGCCGGCATTCGGGTGATTCACGGCATCCAGCAGGATGCTGCGGGTCATGCGGTGATCATCGCCCAGCTGGGAGCAGCCGTAAGGATGCTTCAGCACGGTAAGATTGTCGAAGCCGCCCAGATCCGGGTGCTCCGCCTTGAACTCAGACAGCATCTGCTCGGCGATGCCGTTCACACAGCCGACTGTCGGGATAATGAACAGATCATTACGGATGCCGACCTTGCCGTTGGCACGGCGGTAGCCCTGGAAGGTGAGGTCGCGTTTCGGATAGGTAACCGGGTGAAGCTCAGGGATATAATCGTATTCTTCCTCACCTACGAGATTCGTTTTGATGTTATGCGTGTGAATCCAATCGCCGGCTGCGATAGGGGCAATCGCGTGCCCGATCGGATAGCCGTATTTGGTGATGACGTCATTCTCGTTAAAGGCTGTCAGGGCGATCTTGTGCCCTTGCGGAATATCCTGTCCTGCCTGTACCGTCAGCCCGTCGATTTCAAGCTGCTCACCGGCGGTAACCGGACGCAGAGCTACAGCAACTGTATCGCGGGGATTCATTTTCATTAATCGTTTCATGCTGTCTGTCCCTCCTAAAAAAAGTTGTTATGAAGTCAAGGCAGGAGGGTATCCTGCCTTATTCTGATTCTTACGGACCGTAGAGCCCTTATTCGGCTTGAAAGTGTATATTCCGATGGCTAACGGACCGCAATGCGCTTATTTCTTCATTTGTTGCCCGAAGGTGGAGAAATGACCGCCAATAAGGGCGCTGGTGTCCGTTAGCCTGTAAAAAATGAAATTCAGGAATAATAAGAGCATCTCAGTCCGTTAGATAGGATTAAAGTGTTTGTATCAGCAAATCTTTTTGATAATGAGGTATCAAACGTACGCTGAATTCCCGGTTATTTTAAAGCCGGTACTTTAATTAGTTCACAGCCTGCTGCAGCACCGCACGGCTGTCTGTACGGTCAAGCTCCTGCAGCTTCGCGGCAACGGCGCCCTCCAGTCCCGGAACCTGTGTCAGATCCTGGCCCCACAGGCTGTCATCCGCAAGGATGGTCTGCACGAAGCTATCCGGATTGCTCCAGGCTTTGTCGAAGGCTTCCAGTACCTCTGCGCCGTCCTGTCTGGTTACACGGTCTCCGCGGTAGCTGAGCAGCAGGGCGGCGAAGGCCAGTGTTGTCAGCTCAGGCAGCTGGCTGCGCTCCTTCTGGTAACGGAGCAGAACCGGCAGCAGGCGGGACTTGAACTTGGAAATGCTGTTCAGCGAGATGGAAGCAAGCTCATGACGGACGAACGGATTTCTGAACCGCTCCAGTACAGCGGCAGAATAGGAGGACAGCTCCTCGGCCGGCAGATCGAGCATCGGACTCAGCTCATCGTTCATCAGCTCCTGCACGAAGCGGAAGAAGGTCTCGTCGTTCATTACATCCTCTACCGTTTCCAGACCGGCCATCATAGCCAGCGGAACCATCGCTGTATGCGGTCCGTTCAGCAGGTGAACCTTGCGCTCACGGTATGGGGTCATATCCTCAGTCACCACTACATTCAGTCCGGCCTCAGCGAGCGGCAGCTTCTCGGACAGCCATGCCGGGCCTTCAATAACCCAGAACAGGAAAGGCTCGGCGGTAACAATCAGATTGTCCTTATAGCCCAGCTCCTCTTCCAGCTGAGCGGCCTTGTCGCGCGGATAACCAGGTACGATACGGTCAACCAGACTGCAGCAGAAGGTATTTTCTTCAACCAGCCATTTATTGAAATCCTCGCCCAGCTGCCACTCTGCAGCGTATTGCTGCACGATCTGCAGCAGCTTCTCGCCGTTACGGTCGATCAGCTCGCAAGGAATAATGATGAAGCCCTTTTTACCCAGCTCAAAACGTTTGTGAAGAAGTGCAGTCAGCTTGGCAGGGAAGCTCTTTGGAGGAGTATCGGTCAGGCTGTCGCCGGCATTGTAGGCAATGCCCGCTTCTGTAGTATTGGAGGTGATGAATTCCAGGGCGTCATCCTCAGCCAGAGCCAGATAAGCCGCATAGTCATCATAAGGGCTGATCACCCGGCTGACACTGGTGATAATCTCCCGCGAGTTGACGGTCTGCTCCTGCATAATACCGTTCAACAGTACTGTGTACAGATTATCCTGTTCTGCCATCAGTCCGCCGAGACCCTGGCCGATCGGCTGAACGAGCACGGCACTGCCGTTAAACAGCCCCTGGTTGTTCATCTGCTGCAGCTGCCAGTCTACAAAGGCACGCATAAAATTACCTTCGCCGAACTGGATCATCCGTTCTGGATAGACGGGCAGGCCGGGCTGGGTGGTTCTGGATAGGCGGTTTGTCATGGTTTTCAACGTCTCCTTTAAATTTAAATAGATAAAGTTTAATAAATGCACACGTGAACATTTTTTATCAGGAAGAAACGGATTTTCCCTGCTGCATGAGCAGGGGTTCCGGTTCTGCAAGAACATGAATGAAGGCAGTAACAGATGTAATCTTAGCAGTCAGCCACCGTATCGCGCACAACCAGCGAGGTTTTGACGAACAGCTGCTGAGGCTTCGTGTCCGGCTGCTGAAGCAGCTGGATCAGCATCTTTGTGCCGAGCTCGCTGATATCTGCAATTGGCTTGCGGACAGTACTCAGGGCGGGATTCGTATACCGCGCAAACATAATGTCATCGAAGCCGATGAGGGAAATCTGCTGCGGCACGCTGACCTTATGGGCATAACAGGCATTCATAGCCCCGATGGCCATATCATCATTAGAGCAGAATACGGCGGTCGGAGGCTCAGGCAGGGTGAGCAGGCTGGACATAGCCGCGTAACCGCTCTCAATGCTGTAATCCCCCTGGGCAAAATAACCGGAATCAAGCTGCAGGCGATGGGTAATCAGGCTGTCCATGAAGCCCTGCTTGCGTTCGGTAGAGGACTTAAAGCCGGGTTTGCCTTCAATAATGGCCAGCTTCTGATGCCCCTGGGATACCACATAGTCAATGGCTTCCCTGACGCCTTCCCGGTCGTTCGCCACCACATTCATAATACTTGGGTCTTCTAACTGGCGGTTCAGCACGACAAGCGGGATGCCGATGGTCTTGACATGATAAATAAAAGCATTATCCTCATCGCTCTGGCTCATGACGAGAATACCATCAAAGCGCTGCGGCTGAATGTTGCCGAAATTGTGAACCCCGTCAATCCCGTGAACGGTCAGATTGAAGTTCTCATCAAGTGCATGGCTGATGCCCTTGATGGCATCGACCAGAAAGCTAGATGAGGTTCCCTGATCAATACTGGAGAAGAATAGCCCGATGGTGAAGGAACGCTTGGTAACAAGGCTCTTCGCATTGTAATTGGGCACATAATTCATCTCAGCGGCGATCCGTTCAATCTTGTCGCGGGTGACCTTCTTGATCAGCGGGCTGCCGTTCAGTGCTCTGGACACAGTGGTATGGGAGACGCCTGCAACACGCGCGATGTCCTTGATCGTTATCATAAGCTCTCCCCGGAAAAATGAAATTGTTAACGATTCCAGTGTATTCCTCAAACCGCGTCAAGTCAAGGGAATAATGAAATGCACACGTTAAAATTTTTGGTGGAACATTGATTGAGAAAGCGCTATAATCATCTTGTTTGTTTGACGCGGCCTTAGGGTGCCTGAGATAGATCATAAGGAGGATATAACATGTGGGTAGGAAAAGAGGCCTTTTGCGATTACCGGACAATCCAGGAGGCAGTAAATGAGCTTGAGCGCCGTACTTCCCAGGAGCACGAGACATTATATATTATGGCGGGGGTATACGATGAGGCCGTGCGGATTTACCGGTCAGATCTGACGATTGCCGGAGTCGGTGAGGTTATTATTACAAACAATCTGTATGCCCGGCAGCTGGACGAAACAGGAGAAGAGCAGGGGACCTTTGCTACACCGACCCTGTTCCTGAACGGCAGCAGGCTGGTCATCGAAAATCTGACCGTCGCCAACACTGCCGGACAAGGGCAGGAAATCGGCCAGGCGTTAGCCTTATATGCCCATTGCGACGAAGCCGTGTTCTGCAATTGTACCTTCAAGGGGCATCAGGATACGATCTTTACCGGTCCGCTGCCTGCAGCGAACAAGCAGGGCTTCGCCTTCGGCGGGATTCCGCTGCGTCAGCGGCATGAGCAGTGCCGCCAGCTGTACTCACGCTGCTATATTGAAGGGACCGTGGATTTTATTTTTGGCGGGGCAACCGCTTATTTCGAGCATTGTGAAATCCGCAGCCTGCGCTCCACCCATGATGGTGTCGGTTATATTACAGCAGCCTCTACGCCTGAGGGCCAGGCATACGGCTATGTATTCGAGGAATGTCTATTAACGGCTGCTGCTGACGTCTTCGGTATTTATCTGGGGCGGCCATGGCGCAGCTACGCGGCAACGGCCTTTGTGAACTGCCGGCTGGGGACGCATATTCATCCTGCCGGCTGGGATAACTGGGGCAACCCGGCCAATGAGGCTACTGTACGTTACAGCGAATATACAGCTTCAGGCGCAAGTGAGCTGCGGGGGCTGCGTGTACCGTGGGCAAGTGTGACCGGGACAGGGGAAGGTGCGCCGGATAAAGCACAGGTCTTTGCCGGGACGGAGTTCTGGAAGTGAGTGCATTAAGCAGGCCGGATGCAGCCGGCAGCGGAGGTTTTCCGGAGCGCGGTGCAGAAGGCATGCCTGATTATGAAGAGCTGTTCATGAGCAGGGAGCTGAAGAAGGACCGCCCGTTCCGCACCCTTTTACTGCTGTTCAGAGGCATGCGGCTGAACCTGCTTATCTCCCTGCTGTTCTATATTTTCAAGCATTCGCCTGTCTGGGTCATCCCGATTGTTACTGCTGATATTATCAATCACCTCAGCCGGCCTGATTTGAGCAGCCTGAGTTTCCTGTGGAGGGACCTGGCGATCGTATCTGTTGTTATCCTGCAAAATATTCCGTCTGCCTATATCCACGTCAGCTTTATGAGCCGGTCGTCCCGGCAGGTTGAAGCGGGGCTGCGCGGTACGCTGATCCGCAAGCTGCAGCATCTGTCGATGGCGTATCATACAGACCTGCGTGCCGGACGGCTGCAGTCCAAGGTACTGCGTGATGTCGAGGCAATCGAGACACTGTCCAAGCAGATGATGTACTCTTTTGTGCCGGCGCTGACCAATGTTCTGATTGCTATTTCTATTACTGCTTTCAAAAGCCTGCAGGTTACCCTGTTCTTCGTGCTTGTCATTCCCTTCGGCGTGCTGCTGATTACCTTTTTCCGTACCAAAATCCGCACACGCAACCGGGAATTCCGCAGCGAGATTGAGAACATGTCAGGCCAGGTGGCTGAAACCGTCGAGATGATTCCGGTGACCCGGGCGCACGGACTGGAAGAGAGCGAGATCGGCAAGGTCGAGGGCACCCTGTCTGAGCTGAAGGGAAAAGGGTACCGGCTCGACATCACCGAAGCTTTGTTCGGTGCTTCAAGCTGGGCTGTTTTCACTCTGTTCCAGCTGCTCTGTCTGGGTTTCACTTGTATTCTGGCCTATCAGGGCAAAATCCAGATCGGCGATGTGGTGATGTACCAGGGCTTCTTTTCAACGATTATGGCTTCAATCAACAGCCTGCTTGGAGTATATCCGCAGTTCGCCAGGGGCTTTGAATCAATCCATTCCATTTCTGAGGTGCTGACCTCTACACAGGTTGAAGAATATCAGGGAACGTCGGCGGTTGCTACGCTGCGAGGCGAATATGAGTTCCGCGGGGTCCAGTTCAGCTATAAGGATACAGACAGGCATGTGCTGAAGGATTTTAATCTGAGCGTCCGTCCCGGAGAGTGCATTGCCCTGGTAGGCGAGTCGGGGGCAGGGAAATCGACCGTTCTGAATATGGTTGTCGGCTTTTACAAGCCTACCGGCGGGAGTATTCTGGTGGACGGCAGGCCGATGGAGGAGCTGGACATGCGCATATACCGGCAAAAGCTGGCTGTCGTACCGCAAAGCACCGTCCTGTTCTCGGGCACGATCCGCAGCAACATCACCTTCGGGCTGAAGGATGTGCCGGAGAGTAAGCTGCAGGAGGTCATCCGGCTGGCCAATCTGCAGGATGTGGTAGCGCAGATGCCGCAGGGCCTGGATACGCTGATCGGCGAGCACGGCGGCAAGCTGTCCGGCGGCCAGCGTCAGCGGATTGCCATTGCCCGGGCAATGATCCGTAATCCGGAGATTATTTTGCTGGATGAGGCGACCTCTGCACTGGACAATATCTCTGAGTTCATCGTCCAAAAAGCAATGCGGGAGCTGCGGCGGGGCCGGACTACCTTTATCGTCGCTCATAGGCTGTCTACCATCCGTGATGCGGACCGGATTGTGGTGATGAAGGACGGGCAGGTTGCCGAAATCGGAACCTTTGAAGAGCTGATGAACCGCAAAGGAGCCTTCTACGAATTAAAACAGCTGCAAACGTAAGGCGAAGCGGCTGTATGTAAACAACCCAAAAAGCGGATGCATGCTGAGCGTGCGTCCGCTTTTTTTGGGCCGTAAGGCTGCCTGGTTCCTCTTCATTTGCTCCAAGACCTCTGAATATCTTCCTAATGTGGGAAAAGCAGGGGATTCAGTCCGGCCAGAGAAATAGTAGTCTTTGATGGCCTATGCCCGGTTATGCTGAAATCTGGTAACATCCCGGTCATAATGCGACACCGTGCCGTCAAAGCGTTTGACCCGCACATATTCCTCGGAGAATTTTTCAATAATGCCGTAGCCGACCTGGGAATACATCCCGTCAGGGTCCAGCTGCAGTGCGGACACAAAGGTCTGTGACATCGCGGCAACAAAAAAATCAATATTTTTGACAATAGGCTTAGGCATCGTCCCGGCCCTCCATATCCATTTCGCTCCAAAAGCTTTTCAACTATTTTACGACAGCAAACGCGTTTTGAAAACAGGTTTAATTTGCAAAAGTGATGAAAACAAGTGATTAGAAGAAGGAGGCGTTTACAGGTGAGGCGGATAAGAGGAAGGGCAGGTTATGTGCTGAGTACCTTGGTTGTGCTGATTCTTTTGACACCGGTGGCGTATGTGCAGGTTAACAAAATATTATACGCCAAGCGGGTCTCCGCCTATCTGACGGATACAATGGGCTACAGCAGGAAGGAAATCGCCTCAGTACAAGGGATCTGGAGCATCAAGGCGCCGCCTTTTTTGGTAAGGGTAGAGTTTAAGGATGAGCCGGGTGTAGAGTATACTTATTTTGCCCATGACGGTGTGCTGCAGTTTAGTTACAGGATAACGCCTGAGGGGCGGGAGAATGGATTCAGGGAGGCCAGATTGAAGCATGTGGACGCTTATGAATGATTCGTAGAAGTGTAGCATGTATATCTGGACAAGAAGAACATAGATGAGCTTTGGGAAATTGCGGAAAGAAGGAGGAGGCTGAGGGGTGAGTTTCCTTGAAGAGAAAGAGTATAAGCGCGGGACTGGTATAGCTGGTATACCACAACGGTAGAATAACGGATGAGCAGAGGATAATCGTATAAATAGGCAGGCTTAAAAACAAACCTGACACAAGGCTGTCCAGTATGCCATGGTATGCTTTCATAACTGGGATTTCAACAACTACTGGAGGGTTCAAGATATGGCAGAGCCGTTAAAAGCAATGTACAATGAAGAATTTCTGCGGAGCTTGGGCAGGAAGCTGCATGGAGCCTGCGAGATGTTTGAGATAGAAGCCTTTGTCGCTGAAGCGATGCGGGAGCCGTGGGAAGAGCTGGAGCTGAAAGCGCGGATGCGGCGGATTACGGAGACCTTAGGAGCTTATCTGCCCGCGGATTATGAGCAGGCTCTGGCTGTCTTATACGCGATAGATCATGAATGCATCGGTTTTCCTTACCTGATCTTCCCCGATTTTGTCGAAGTATTCGGGCAGAACGAGGAATATTGGGAGCTGTCAATAAAGGCGCTGGAACGGTTTACGGCAAAATCTTCGGCAGAGTTTGCAGTAAGGCCGTTTCTGCTGCGCGACCCTCAGCGGATGATGGAGCAGATGCGGGTCTGGTCACGGCACAGTGATGAGCATGTGCGCCGGCTTGCCAGTGAGGGCAGCCGCCCGCGGCTGCCGTGGGGCCAGGCGCTGCCGGTGTTCAAGCGCGACCCTTCTCCCGTGCTGCCGGTGCTGGAGCAGCTGAAGGATGATCCTTCTCTGTATGTTCGCAAAAGTGTAGCCAACAACCTGAATGATATTGCCAAGGATCATCCCGATGTCGTAATTGGCATTGCCCGCCGCTGGATGGGCACAAGTATCCGCACCGACTGGATCGTGCGGCATGGCTGCCGCTCGCTGATCCGCAAGGCTAACCCGGAGATTATGGCGATTTTTGGCTATGCCGAAGAGGAGGAAGGCGCACCGCTTGTGGCTTCCGCCGCCTTGTCTGTCGATCCGTCTGTTCTGCGGATTGGGGATAGCTGTGTGCTGAGCTATGAACTAAGGCTGCGGGAGGGAGAAGCGGTGCGGGTCCGGGTGGAATACGGGATTGATTTTGTGAAATCCGGCGGCAAAGCCTCCCGTAAGCTATTCCTGCTGTCCGACAAAACGGTTCCGGGAGGAGCAAGGCTGTCCGCTGTCCGGACACACCGCTGGGCGGACCTGACTACCCGCCGCCACTATCCGGGCGCGCACCGGATTGCGCTGCTGGTGAACGGCAGGGAGGTTGCCTTCACGGAGCTGTTGCTCGAACCTGCGGCGCTGGACGGGTAATTAATAGTAATTGGTTACAGGAGGAGGAAGGTAAATGAGACTGCTGCTACCCTTCATATCAATGCTGCTCCTGTCATTTCTGACAAGCTGTGCTCCAAATGCATCCGTCTCATCCAAATCACCCGATAAGTCCAACAGGTCCACCATAACCGCCGCGGCTCAGATGCCGGAAGCAAGGCCGGCGGATTTCGCATTCTCGGTGCGCTTCGGTATTACCGGCAAACATGAGATTAACACGTTTGACGGGACGGTGACCAAGGACCTGGTTCTCAACGGAACTGCAAAAGCGGAATTGGTTTTGACAGACAGCGAAATGGCGGACATTTATGCCCGTATGCGTACAATTAACATCTACAGGGAGCTGGAACTGGAGCCGGACAGGAAGAATTGTGCAAAGACGCCTTTTGATGAGGAGCACTGGCAGATCAGAATGGACGGAGCACAATTCTCATTTGATTGGGATGATGAAGCCTGCGAAACCACTAAAGATGCTAAGCAGCTAAAGGAGCTGCGGAGCTATATTTTTGAGCTGGTGAAAACGAAGCAGGCTTATCTGGAGCTGCCTGAGGCAGTCGGGGGTTATGACTAATCTGCTTAAAGCTACAAATACGAGGCATAGCAAACAAAGGGCATCCTGAATAGGCAGGTGCCCTTTGTTTGCATGCCCGACAAGCCCGTTAAAAATCCTCAACAGCAAGCAGCGTAATTCCTCCAATTCAAACGTTACCATCCCGGTAATTTTACCAGCAGATGGTTATTGTCCTTCTGCTCAAGCTCCGCCATACGCAGAACATAATTCTTTAAGCCGCTGTAAGGGGCAGCCTGCCATAGCCGGTACCCCTCTGTATCAATAACGGCAGCGAGCTCTGTGTCAGCCGTCCCGGCAAAGTAAACCGCATTCAGTCTGCCGACAACATCCGCCATAGCGGCGAGCTGCTTTTGTGTATATGCGGTATAGCTGCTGTCCTCCGCCAGCCGGCTGTAGGTTCTGTCAGCAGACAGCCTGCGGAATGCTGCTTCGCTATATGTATTGAAATGCAGCAGATTGGAATCTGTACTGCCGGCAGCTTTAGCCCAGAGCTCCATGTTCAGCCCTGAGGTATGATATTCATAAGTTCCGGCTGCAGGAGTATAGTCCAGAATTCCGTATTGATGCGGATATACAGACAGGGCACTGTTTGCGATATCATATATATCCTCTCCGCTGCTGCGGATATCCTGAAAATGGACATGTCCGCTAAAGACAGTGGTTATCCCGTTTCTAATCAGGGCAGCGGCTGCCTGGCCGTTGTTATTCAGCGTGAAGCCTTCCTGAACAAATTCACTGTGGTCCAGCAGGCTGTGGTGCATGACTGCAACAATCTGCGCGCCTTGCTCAGTAGCAAGCTTGCCGCAGCGGTCAATCCATCTCAGAGTAGCTTCGGTGAGCCGGCCGTCGAGCTGGGGATGGCCCAGCTTTTTATTGCTGCTGTACTGGCTGGTATCAAGCATCAGCAGCCACAGGTCGTCCGAAGGGGCTGCGAGGTAGCTCATGGAGTCGTTATCCATAAGCAGAGCTTCCCCGTAGCCGAATTCACGGTAGATGCTGCGGAACTGTTTCGGGGTCACAGAAGACACCGGAATCTGCTTCTCGCCTTCAAACCGCCTTGCCCAGGGATTCTGTACATCATGATTGCCGGGGATGACATAAATCTGTGTCCCGGTCTGCTGTTCAATAGTCCGCAGATGCTCCGCCAGGTCCTGGTGGCTGGCTTTTTCCCCGTTATTGGTCAAATCGCCGCTGATAATGACGGCTCCCGGACGCTCTATACCGATATCGTTACCGAGGGCATCCAGTATTTCGCTGCTGTATGCAAGCTGTTTGCCATCCCCGGCAGCGAGAAAACGGCTGAAGGCCGGGCCGTTATCGGTCAGCTTGGGAGACAGGTAATGGGTATCTGTGGTGGTGAGAAGCTTTATATTCTGGCCGGACTGAATCCGGAGCGCCTGCTGTCCTGCGGCATCTTGCCTGCTGCATGAAGAGAGCAGCAGCAGCAGGGAGCAGAGAAGGCTGATGTTAAGCCGGCGGACGGACATTTCCTGCACCTCTTTTCACGAATAACTGTTTATTGTACTTTGGCCGACCCGCTTACAATCCCCTGATCCCCTAAATGGAACGTAGAGAGATACTGCTTATCGGCAAAATAGATATTTCCTCTCACAGTGGCACTCACAATGGTGAAGCCGTCAGCCTCAACATAGACATCTCCGATAAAAATCCCGCCTTCAAGCCGGGTGTTTTCACTTTTGATGATCAGCTTCGGCGCGGTTAATGCGAATGAATCGGTTATGTCCTGGTCCTCATCCTGCGTATAGAGAGCAATCTTACGGGCAGGTTCACCATTATGAAGAAACGGGCCGTCTACAACCAGCTCTTCGCTGAAGGTCATACTCCGCAGGACTGCGGCTATCCAGGTACCATCCTTGCTGATAGCATGCTTGAAAGCCGCCTCATTATCAACGATAGAAGCTGTAGTGTCGGCATCTGCCGCTTCAGCGTTGTTGGAACCGGAGTTCACCGCTGCGCCGCCGCCGGCGTTAGTATTGCTGCTGCCCTCATTCCCGCAGCCGCTCATCAGAAACAGTGCAAATACGGCAGTGCTCAGAGCTAATTTATTCATGTTACAAAGCCTCCTCAAGGTTGATTGCTTATGCTGCAACGGATAGCTTAAAAATTAATATAGAACGATTGGTAAGGAATGGAAGTGATATAGCTCACTGTTTCCTGAATATTTACCGATCGTTCTATAAATGATAAAATACAGAAGTGAGGAAAGGAGCATCATTTATGGCGAGAAGCAAAGAGTTTGACGTGGACAATGTCCTTGGAAAAGCGATGACGATCTTTTGGCAGCAGGGCTACGAAAAGACTTCCATACAGGATCTTGTATCCGGCATGGGCATTCATAAGCGGAGCATGTACGATACGTTTGGAGACAAACATACTTTATATATAAAAGCAATGGACCGCTACGCTGATACAGTCGCAGGCAAGCTAGAGAGCAGGACAGAGGGCGCGGCATCCGCAAGGGAGGCAATCCGGCTCATATTTGAAGCGGCTGCATTTAAGAAGAGTTCTGAACCTAAGGGCTGCCTGCTTGTAAACACTGCAGTGGAGCTTACTAATCATGATCCCGAGGCAGCAGCCAAAGTAACAGAAGCCTTTCTGAACACGGAGCAGCTTTTTGAACGTCTGCTGCGGCAGGGGCAGGAAAGCGGCGAGCTTACGCGCAGTTTTGAGGCGGCCGATATGGCCGCATATCTGCACAATGCACTTGTAGGCCTCAGGGTGCTGGTCAAAACGACAAAGGATGCCGGCAGGCTGCAGACGGTTATAGAGATGACGCTCAAAGCGCTGGAATAGCACCGGTATAGTATAAACGCACCACACTATAATTATCCGCCAGCCGGTCCCGCCGGAGAACTGCTTCGTGTACGGGCTTCAATCTGGAGGCGGTTTGGATTACAATAAGCTTCTGATGAATTTTAAGCGGCAGGAGGAGCAGCAGGCATGGCGAAACAGAAATATTATGTGGTCTGGGAGGGCAAGCAGCCGGGGGTATACAGCACCTGGGCGGAATGCCAGGCTCAGACGGATCATTACACAGGGGCAAAATACAAATCATATGAGTCAAAGGCTGCCGCAGATGCCGCCTTCAAAGCCGGCTGGAAGGGCAATTGGGGAACAGGCGCCACCGGCACGGGCGCAGCTAAAAGCAAAGCAGCCGGCTCATGGAGCCGCAGCGCCTCCGTACCGACATCTGCCGAGATTGATTATGACAGCATATCAGTAGATGTCGGCACCAGAGGTAATCCGGGTCCGGTGGAATATAAGGGAGTAGATACGCAGACCGGAGAACTTATTTTCTCCTGCGGACCGATTAAGAAAGGCACAAACAACCTGGGTGAGTTCCTGGCGATCGTGCATGCACTTGCCCTTTTACAAAAAGAAGGCAGCAGCAAGACGGTCTACAGTGATTCCGTCAATGCGATGAAATGGGTCAAGCAGAAGAGAGTGGCGACAACGCTGGCACGTGATGCATCAACAGAAGAGATCTGGACGCTGATTGACCGGGCTGAGCACTGGCTGCAGACAAACACATACCCGAATAAAGTCTTGAAATGGCAAACGAAGGAATGGGGAGAGATCAAAGCGGATTACGGGCGGAAATAGGGTAATACAAGATACAGCATAAATAGCAGGGAGACCGGAAGGGGAAACGGAATGTTGTTTGAAAATGATTGGGACGAGGTATTGCAGGAGGAAGTTCTGAAGCCTTACTTTCAGGAGCTGCGCTATGCGTTAGCGGCGGAATACAAGCAGTATACCGTTTATCCGCCGAAGGAGCTGCTCTTTTCTGCGCTCAAGCTGACTCCATATAGCAAGACGAGAGTTGTAATATTGGGACAGGACCCTTATCACGGTGCCGGACAGGCGCATGGACTGAGCTTTTCGGTAAAGCCGGGTGTGCGCATACCGCCTTCATTGCGTAATATCTATCAGGAGCTGCATAGCGATGTTGGAACGGCGGTGCCGAATCACGGGTCGCTGCTGCACTGGGCGGAGGAGGGCGTGCTGATGCTGAACGCTGTGCTGACTGTCCGTGAAGGCCAGCCTAATTCACACAAGGGCCTGGGCTGGGAGACATTTACCGACGCTATTATGGAGAAGCTGAATGAACGGGCCGAGCCGCTGGTATTTATCCTTTGGGGCAGCCATGCCCAGAAGAAGGGGGCTTATATCGACAAGAGCCGCCATAAAGTTATCCAGTCTCCGCATCCCAGCCCGTTCTCGGCACACCGCGGATTTTTGGGCAGCAGGCCTTTTTCACAGGCTAATCAGTATCTGGAATCACACGGTTTGACAGGGATAGACTGGTCGATACCGAATCTATAGGCAGCAGGAGCATAGTGAAGGGGGAAGAGCAATGAAGCATTGGGTAGGCAGGCCGGTCATCATGTATTGCGGAGAGGCGCCTTATACGATTATGAAGGGCGTGCTGCGCAGATGGGACCCTCAGGCTTCGCTGGCTGTCATCGGCCACCAGGAAATTGCTGTTCCTTTTCGTGACATTGTGTTCATTAAGGCGCTCGCTCCCAAGGAGCGGGCATTGCCTCCGGTTCTTCACTCCGTCGGATATGTCATGAGAGAACGGCAGCAGTTTGATAACGCAGTCTATTTTAAATCAGCGGTAACGGTCTGGAAGGGCGACCAGCTGGTCGCATTCAACGCTGTTATCGTCTCTCACACGAAAGGTGCGGTTACACTGCAGGACGGACAGAACCTCATGAAAGGCACACATGTTTTTGTGGTCCGATCCCTGCGGGGATAACCGGGTTATAAAGAACGACACAATAAAGAGCAGCGTCCTCCCGTTACCGGGGGAATGCTGCTCTTTATTATTGAATCCGTGTTCCATTAATGTGTTCCTTCAAGGCCGGGCCTTACATCTGCTCCTCTTTAGGCAGCTGTATCTCCTCGACCCGTTCCGCGACAATAACCTCGTATATCCGCATAACAATAATTTTGGTGATCATGTAGACCGGAAGAGCAATCAGCACTCCGATAATACCGAAGAAATCACCGCCCACCAGTACAATTACCACCGTGGTCAGCGGGTGCACATCCAGTGATTTACCGTAAATGATCGGCGACAGCACATTATCCTGTATTTGCTGGGCAATAAGAATGATGACAAGTGACCAGATCGCCATCGACGGAGATTCAATGAAGCCTACAATGATGACCGGCACTGCTGCAAGCAGCGAACCGACGTATGGAATGAAATTAAGCGGAATAGAAATCACGGCAAGCAGCAGAGAATACGGCAGGCCGATCATCAGGAAGCCGATGTAGAGCAGAATCCCGAGCACAACATTGAGAATGACCCTGGTGACAATGAAGCCGCTGAGCGCTGAATCGATATCACTGAGCATCTCCTGGCCTTCCTTGCGGTATTTCCGCGGAAACAGGCCCTGCAGAATCGGCGACAGCTTGTGTCCGTCTTTTAACATGTAATAAAGAATGATCGGCAGTGTCGCAATAACCACTACAATACTGGAAATGACACCGATCAGATTGGACATGGAGTTGGTCATCCAGGTGATGGCGCTGGTTACATATTCCGAGATTTTGTCGGACACGTCAGTATCGCCTTGGAAAAACCTTGACAGTGACGGATCACTCCGCAGCTGGTTGAATTGGTTTTGTATCCCCTGGACAAGATATGGCATATTATCAATGAAATTCTGGAACTGCTCGCGCAGCGTCGGCCAGATCAGAATCCAGAACAGCACGAACAGCCCGGCGAAGACGAGATAAATCAGCAGAATGGATAATGCGCGGTTAACCTTATGCTTTTCCAGAAACTTGACGAGCGGCCGCAGCAGGTAGTACATGAACCCTGACAGCATCATCGGCACGAGCAGCAGATTAATGATGGAGAGCAGGGGAGTAAACAGCACAATAACCTTGGAGCCCAGATAGAGAATAGTGAGTAGAGCGATTATGGACAGGCATGTCCGAAAATACTTGCTTTGCAGCATTGCAGCACCCCCGTAATTTAAATGTATACAGTGACCGTATGTAATCTGATCATCCCGATTCTATCTTTATAACCGAAACGCTAGAAATTGATTCAGTCTGATAGACGGTTAATTCTGGCTGGCTGAGCGGTTTAAGCAGGTATGGGGGAGGTTAATACGCCTTAACAGGAGGGGGATGCAGATGACGACGCTGGTAATAGGGATATTCGGGCACCGGAGCGATGCCGTTCTGGCAATCGAGGCCTTGAAGGATAGCGGAATAAAGAAGAAACAAATATCAGCTGTGACTAAGCAAAAGAGTACGCTTGAGCTGATCAGCAAGGATACCGGAATCGGAAAAGTAGAGAGCGGAGCGGGTAATGCCGGCCTGTTCGGGACAGCCCGGGAGGTAGGGGTTGGCCTGAATATGATTAATGATACGGCTGTTGCTGCCGGACCGGCAGCACGCAAGCTGGCCGGAGCTGATCTTGAGACAGATGGCCTGACCGTCAGCCTGATCGGAATCGGAATTCCGGAGACAGATGCTGCTAAATATGCGGAGCATGCGGAGATGGAACGTATTATTGTAATAGTGGAGGTTGAAGAGGATCAGAATAAGCAGGTGAGCACTATCATGGGGCAGCATGACGCTATTCCGTTCACATCTGCTGAATAGTTAATCAGCTATCTGCGCGGCAGACGGGATTTCCGTTTAGCCGCTTTTTTTCGCGATTGGATAAACAAGGCGGGCTCAATATCCACCTGGCCGCCTGTTTCCTTTGCAACCTGCTTGGCTTTAACAAGTGCCAAGAAGGCAAAGAATTCTCCTAGAGCACCGAGTCCGGCAGCAATAATCTCATAGTCATCAGCGGTCAATTCCGCAGACTCGACAGGATTTCCGGTGCTTCCGGGATGATTGCTGCTCTTGTTACTGCTGACGCCGCTGCCGTAACCGTTAATGTTATTGGCCATTCCCTGTTCACCTGCTTTTCGCCATATGTATTATAAAATATGTTGCTGCCTCCATGGATGAAATAGGCAATCGGGAGGATATTTCTCGCAAAAAAGGTTGCTGTCTTCACCGAAGGACGGCTAAGCCTTTTCTGCTTGTATTTAAGCAAAAAAATCACTTTACAGACTTTGAAAACGCTGTTAAAATCATAAATGAGCACAAATGATCAACAATGAGCACGAAATGCCAGATAAATGATCAAATTCGTTAACGAATAATGACACTGCATAGCAGGCGGACTTCATGCTTACGCTATGCGTTGAGGGAGTGAGCTGCTGTGCTGTTTGAAGAAGAAAGAAAAGTAAGCATTGTTCAGTTCGTAGACCAGCATACAAGGGCATCGGTGCAGGAGCTAAGCCAGCAGCTGGGTGTTTCCGAATCGACGGTCCGCCGGGATTTGAAGGAGCTGGAGGAAGCGAGGCTGCTGAAGCGGACGCACGGCGGGGCTGTATCGCTGCAGAGCGTCAACTTCGAGGCCGCTTTTCCGGATAAGGAAGACCGCTTTATTGATGAGAAGCTGCGGATTGCGGCCAAGGCAGTCGAGCTGATCCAGGAAGGCGATGCCATTCTGCTTGACGGAGGAACCACAACGCTGCAGATAGCCAGAGCACTTAGGAGCTTCTCGAATCTCAAGGTGATTACCAACTCGATCATGGCTTTGAATGAGCTGAGGGATTGCCGGAATATCGAAGTCTCGATCACTGGCGGAATGCTCCGCCCGGATACGATGGCTTTTGTGGGGCCGATGACAGAACGCTCGCTGGAGATGGTACGGGTGGATAAAGCTTTTCTCGGGACGAACGGACTTGATCTGACGGAGGGCATCACCACTCCGAATATGCTGGAGGCTGCCACGAAACGCAAAATGATTACTGTTGCCAAGCAGTCTATACTGCTGGCTGACCATAGCAAGATCGGCCAGGTTTCTTTCTGTAAGGTGGCAGATCTGCGGGAGATTGATCACTGTATTCTGGACTCGGCAGTGCCCGGCAGTTTTACACGGGGCCTTGAAGCTTTAGATGTCGGCTTCACAATCGTGTAAGCAAGTAAACCACAATAATGAGGGATGAACATGATTTACACCGTCACACTTAATCCTTCCATTGACTACATCGTGGAAGTTGAAGATATGAAGCTCGGCAGCCTGAACCGGATGACCCGTGACCTGAAGCTGCCGGGAGGCAAGGGGATCAATGTATCGCGTGTCCTGAACCAGCTGGGAGTAAGCAACACGGCAACAGGATTTCTGGGCGGCTTCACCGGCCGGTTCATTGAAGACTGGCTGCATGAGGAAGGCACCTCAAGCGACTTTGTTCCGGTCAGCGGGGATACGCGCATTAATATTAAGCTGAAGTCCGGAGAAGAAACCGAGATTAACGGAACCGGACCGGAAATTACCGCCGCTGAAGCCGATGTCCTGACAGGTAAGCTACGCAATCTGCAGGCCGGGGACATTGTGGTGATGTCCGGGAGCATCCCGCCTTCCCTTGGAGCGGATTTCTATAACAGGCTGATCGAGGTGTGCAGGCAGCAGGGGGCTGAGTTCGTCATTGATACCACCGGACAGGCGCTGCAGCTGGCGCTTCAATACGCACCGCTGCTGGTCAAGCCGAATCATCATGAGCTTGCCGAGCTGTTCGGGGTTACCATCAGCACCAGAGAAGAGGTTATCACGTACGGACGTAAGCTGCTGGAAGCCGGAGCACAGCATGTGCTGGTCTCCATGGCCGGAGACGGTGCGCTGCTGATTACGGAGCAGGGCGTGTACAGTGCGAATGCACCGTCGGGACAGGTAAGGAATTCAGTAGGTGCAGGGGATTCGATGATCGCCGGATTTGTAGGAACCTTGTCCATAGAGGGCGATCTGCTTGAAGCCTTCCGTACAGGTGTTGCCTCCGGCAGTGCAACAGCGTTCTCCGATGATTTGGCAGACGGCGGCTTTATCGGAAGGCTGCGCCCCCAGATCGAGATTACACAGCTGTAGGCAATAGGTATTAACAGGAACATAGGGAGCTGATAAACATGAGAATTACAGATTTGATGATAAAAGAAGCAATGATCATGAATCTGCAGGCAACTACAAAAGAGGCGGCAATTGATGAACTGATTGCCAGCCTGGCGGCCAGCGGACGGATCAATGACAAGGTGCTGTTCAAGGAAAAGATTCTGGCGCGTGAAGCCCAGTCCAGCACCGGCATCGGCGGCGGAATTGCCATGCCGCATGCCAAGACCTCTGCAGTTAATGAAGCTACTGTAGTATTCGCCAAGAGCCGCGCAGGTGTAGCGTACGAATCACTGGACGATGAGCCGGCCAAGCTGTTCTTTATGATTGCCGCACCGGAGGGTGCCGGAAATATGCATATGCGCACTCTGGCAGCATTGTCCCGGTTGCTCATTGAAAGCGAATTCATCGAGGCGCTCATGAAGGCCACCACACCTGATGAGGTTGCTGCATTGTTTGATGCCAAGCAGGCGGAGCAGGATGCCAAGGCAGAAGCAGATAAGGCTGCTCCTGCAGCTAAGCCGGCGCCTGAGAAGCTGATCGTTGGAAATCCGGAATCCTCCGGTTTTGTTGTAGCTGTTACAGCCTGCCCTACAGGGATTGCCCACACCTTCATGGCCGAAGATGCATTGAAGAAAAAAGCGCTGGAGATGGGTGTTAATATCCGCGTTGAGACCAACGGCTCGGAAGGCGCACAGAATGTGCTTACCGCTGATGAGATCCGCCGGGCCAGCGGTGTTATTGTGGCGGCCGACAAGAATGTGGAGATGGCCCGCTTCGCCGGCAAGCCGGTGCTGCAAAGACCGGTAAGTGACGGTATCCGTAAGCCTGAAGAACTGATCAGCAAAGCACTCAAGGGCGATGCCCCGATCTACCAGGACGGCGGACGCAGCACGGGCAGCGAAGCTGCTCCGGCTAAATCGGGGAGCGTGGGAAGCAAAATCTACAAAGATCTGATGAACGGTATTTCGCACATGCTTCCGTTCGTAGTCGGCGGCGGTATCCTGCTTGCCATTTCCTTCCTGATCGAGCAGGTGGCCGGCGTCGATAACCCGCTGGTGAAGCTGCTGCAGACGATCGGCGGCGGCGATGGTGCCTTCCACTTCCTGATCCCGATCCTCGCCGGATTTATCGCGATGAGCATAGGTGACCGGCCGGCACTGATGCCGGGTATGGTTGGCGGTATTATGGCCCTGAATTCCAACGCCGGCTTCCTCGGCGGTCTGGCTGCCGGTTTCCTGGCCGGTTATGTGATCATCGGCCTGCGTAAAGCCTTTGCGGGCCTGCCGCGTACACTGGACGGACTGAAGCCTATTCTGCTCTACCCGGTCTTTGGCCTGCTGATCACCGGAGCTGTAGCATATTATATATTCGATCCGGTCTTTGGCTCCATTAATACAGCAATGATTGATGCCCTTAACAGATTGGGCACCGGAAATATGGTTCTCCTGGGTGTTGTTCTTGGCGGAATGATGGCCATCGATATGGGCGGCCCCTTCAATAAGGCGGCTTACACCTTTGCCATCGGTGTGTTTACCTCCAGCGGTAACGTGAACGGCTTGATGATGGCTGCAGTAATGGCCGGCGGTATGGTTCCTCCGCTGGCAATCGCACTGGCCACAACATTGTTCAAGAACAAGTTCACCGAAACCGAACGCAAATCCGGGCTGACGAATTATGTACTTGGCCTGTCGTTTATTACTGAAGGCGCAATTCCGTTTGCGGCAGCCGATCCGCTGCGTGTGCTGACTACCTGCATCATCGGTTCTGCTGTTGCCGGCGGACTGACACAGCTCTGGCACATTAACGTGCCTGCACCGCACGGCGGGATCTTCGTCGCTGCATTATCCAGCAACGCGCTGCTGTTCCTGCTGGCCGTTCTGATCGGCAGTGTAATATCCGGCCTGACTCTCGGCCTCTGGAAAAAGCCGCTGCAGACCAAATAAAGCTTCTAAAACGGTACGTTTTAAATAGAGAACTGCGGGGCATCAGACACTTGTCTGATGCCCCGCAGTTTTTTGGTTGTATAGGAAATTATACAATGCAAAAAAATGTGGATAACTCCGATGAAAAATAAAGGAGGGGTGGACGTGAAGAATCAGGAGACATGGAAGAAACGACCTGATACCACCCCCCACATTGTATTCGTTTTTTCGCATACATTTGGCCAGTTTACCCTTATGGTGGCAGAATGTATTCGTTTTTTCGCATACATTTGGCCAGTTTGCCCTTATGGTGGCAGAATGTAATCGTTTTTTCGCATACAATGTGCCGTTTACCCTCATGGTGGCAAAATGTAATCGTTTTTTCGCATACATTTGGCTAGTTTGCCCTCTTAGTGGCCTATTGTATTCTGTTTTTCGTATACATTAGGCCAGGGTATGTGCCTATATTCGCTATTTCAATACAGCTGCCAGCTGCCAAGAACAATGAACTCCTTAAGTGGGTAAGACCAAATTAAAGTTAAGCAGCTGCTAGAAGTCAGCAAATTAGGTTCTTAAGTACTCTATATATAGATCCACCCTTCGGGTGGATTTGTTCTTTCGATTTCGCTGCAATTTTGAGGTGTAATTCTGTATAATTAATAATATATATAAACAGAAGTTAAAGGAGAGAGCGAAATGATTCTGCACAGAGGGGAAGTCTTGTTCCGTCAGGGAGACAGCTGCGATTATCTATATAAGGTCAAGAGCGGGCTGTTCAAAGTAACAAGACTGCATGAAAACGGGAATATGGTATTGTTTAACCTGCTGTATCCCGGTGAGACCGTTCCCCATCATTCCCTCATTTCGCCGAAGGAGGCGCATGGAACGGCTGTTGCCATGATAAAAAGTGAAATTGAGGTCGTTCCGGCTGCGGAGTGGTACCGGGAGCTGCGCGAGAATCCGGATAAAGTGATGGAGATTGCGCTGCTGCTTCAGGAGAAGGTCCGGTTCATGCAGACACGGCTGGATCACCTTACCGTCGGCTCGCCGGCTGAACGGATGGAGCTGCTGAACCGCTGGATGAAGGATTACGCTTACGGTGCACAGCTTACAGATTTGCTGACCCAGGAGGAAATCGGACAATTGATCGGAGTCCGGCGTGAAACGGTCAATCGTCTGCTGCGGAATCAGGGCTGAATGCAGATTTTACATGAATGAAGCGTAAAATTTACATGATTCGTGATGTTTTTACTGGAAACCTGTTTAGAGACAGCCTGCCGCGTGGTATAATCTATTCAGAAGTTATCAAATTAGAGAAAGGATCAGGATACCATGTGTCCCCGAAGGACGAATCCCCAAAGGACGATTTGGAAACGTTATGATCTGTCTTATACTTAGCTTCCCTGTCGAAGGTGCGAAACGTTGTAATTGACGAAGCCGCCTCTCACTTGGGAAGGGAGTATTGTATGCGAAGGAAAAGCTCCTCTGGCATGCCCCCCCGTAGAGGCTTAAGCGACGTCTGAGCCGCCAACTACGATAAGGGGAGACCTGTATGAGGAATCACAACAACGGTATGAAGCTGCCGTTACGACTCACCGTTATTTTGTCCGGAACTTTGCTGTTAGCTTTTACTTATTATCACATTAATTATCAGAATCATTTGACCGAGGGCGGGTTCGTCGGCCTGGCACTGCTCGGCAAATACGTACTAGGCATTTCACCATCTATATCCACTCTGCTATTAGACATTCCAGTACTTATAATCGCAATCATTTTCAAAGGAAAATCGTTCGTAATGAACACCGTCATCTCAGTAATAGCCTTTACACTGTTCTACGGGCTGATGGAACGCTATTCCGGATGGGTGATAGACTTGCAGGATAATCTGCCGCTTGCGGCATTGTTATCCGGCGTACTGACAGGTCTTGGAGCGGGAATGATCCTGCGCGGCGGCGGTGCAAGCGGCGGTGACGATATTTTATCGCTGCTGATCAGTGAATGGAAGGGAATTAAGGTAGGTACCGTCTTTATCCTTATGGATGTTATTGTGCTGGCATTGTCTCTTATATACATGCCGCTCAAAGAGACGCTGTATACTGTAATGGCCGTAGTAGTAGCCGGCTATGTTATTACCTTGACTACAACACTGGGCAAACCGAAGCTGAACAAAGTACCGAAGCTTCAGCCGCAGCTGAGTAAGCCGCAGGATAGTACAGTAGCGTGATTAGCGCAAAGTTAACCCCGTACCGCGGGGTTCAAGATCAAAGGCCAGGCTGGATGCAGACATGCATCTATGCTGGCCTTTATTTATTGTACCTTGAAGATTGAAACCGCTGCTGCGGGCAGAGCGTATATACCTCATTCGAAACATCATGGAAGCGCAGAGACGCGAATACATATGCATTATTAACCTTTGGGAGGCTGCAGGAATGAGTGCACACGAAATTGATTATGTGATCATGGGCGAAGAAATCCAGTGTGTGGAGGTACAGCTTGATCCAGGTGAGAGCGTAGTTGCCGAAGCCGGAAGCTTTATGATGATGGACCCTGAAATAACGATGGAGACGATTTTCGGTGACGGCTCCGGCTCCCGGCAGGGCAGCGGGCTGATGGGCAAGCTTATGGGCGCAGGCAAGCGGGTGCTGACCGGCGAGAGCCTGTTTATGACAGTATTTACACACAGCGGGCATTACGGCCGGAAGAATGTTACCTTCGCTGCCCCTTATCCGGGTAAAATCATTCCGCTTGATCTGCAGCAGTACTCAGGTAAGGTGATCTGCCAGAAGGATTCATTCCTGTGTGCGGCGAAGGGCGTATCTGTAGGCATCGAATTTCAGCGCAAGCTGGGCGTAGGTTTTTTCGGCGGGGAAGGCTTCATTATGCAAAAGCTGGAGGGAGACGGCCTTGCCTTCGTCCATTCCGGCGGTCATGTGCTGGAGCGGACGCTGCAGCCGGGGGAGACAATCAAGCTGGATACAGGCTGTCTTGTAGCGATGACCTCTTCTGTGGATTACAATATTGAATTTGTAAAAGGAGTCAAAACCGCGCTGTTTGGCGGCGAGGGCCTGTTCTTTGCAACCCTGCGCGGACCGGGTAAGGTCTGGGTGCAGTCGCTGCCGTTCAGCCGGATGGCTGACCGCATCCTGTCGGCAGCAGGCGGCTCCGGCCGCAAGGAGGAAGGCAGTATTCTTGGCGGCCTGGGCAATCTGCTGGACGGCAGATAAGCAGCAGCCAAAGAATCATAGAGGGAATTGTAACAGCCGTACCGCCGGATTGACCGGAGGGGCGGCTGTTTTACTTTGTGCTGAAATGTTCGTAAATGAGAGCTGCATAGCCCAGGATTTGCTATAGAATAGAGCAGTCAAAAGGATATAAATGTAAAGGGAAGGGCACTTAAAAATGGAGTTAAACATTGCGATCTGTGATGATAGCCTAAAGCATGCATCTTTACTGGAAAGTCAAATTTATAAGATTTTTGAATCAATGAGCGCCGTTCAGGCCCAGGTTGAGGTCTATCAGCATCCCTTGTCTTTCATGGAACACTTCAGCAGGGGACTGGAGAAATACCACATTATCATGCTGGACATCGAGATGCCGGACATGAATGGAATTGCCGTTGCCAGAAGGATCAGAGCCGTCGATCCGGATGTGCTGATCATTTATGTGACCAGTCATGATTCCTATATGAAAGAGAGCTTTGAGGTACATCCCTTCCGCTATATTTCCAAGCCAGTCGTATTTGATGAGCTTAACCGTAGTGTCTGCCAGGCGTTTGATTATATCCTGAATAACAGCAATCTGATTACTTTTTCGTCCAAGAATGTAACCTATCAGCTGCGGATTAAAGAAATTCATTATATCACTATGGAGAGCGGGCGTAAGCTGCGAATCATTACGGACAGCGGGGAAGTGACCTGCTATGGCAAGCTCAGTAATCTGGAGCAGGAGATGCAGCCCTATTATTTCTCAAGAGTACATACGGGATATCTGGTAAATATGAATAGTATCCGTTCCCTGAACAGCACAGAAATTGTAATGTCGAACAGGGACATTGTTCCTGTAAGCCGCGGAAGGCGGGAACAATTTATGCAGGAATATCACCGTTTTATTGAGAAGAGGCTGATTTAATGGCAGAAATGTCGGATTTCGGCCCCAGCCAGCTGCTGCTGTTGCTGCTATTTTTTCTGATGGTTTACATTTCGCAGGGATATTCTCTTTATTTGTACGTATGCATCTTTTTTCGGAAAAAAACCGGGATCAAAAATATTCTGATGCTTATTTCCGGCCTGTTATTAATAAAGGCTTTTCTGGGGAGTTACATTACGGTAACGGAAAAGATACTGCTGTCGATCCTGATCCATTTCATTGTTTTGGCTTTCTGTTTTTATGGAAAACAAGCAGAGAAGCTGTTCGCAGCAGTATTTTATACCGTATTTACTGCTTCAATTGAAATGATCATTATCTTTGTGAGCGGGCTCCTGAAGCCTGTTATCAATGGCGGGATCGTTAATGTTGTGCAGATGGGAGTTGTGCTGCTCTGTACACTTATTCTAGTCAGGATGCTGTTTGTATTTAGAAGCAGCAGTCTAATTACACTGTCTTCCCGGGACTGGCTCGTACTATCCGTCATTCCGGTCTGCTCCCTAGTAATTCTGATTGCGGCACTGGCCGGGGAAGCCGGGAAAATGTCGATTGAGGATATCAAGGTCAGCGGCCATGCCGTGATGGTCATGCTGGGCCTGCTGACGGTTAATATTGCCGTGCTGTATGTATACCGGAAATTGCTGTATTACATCAATCAGATGGCCCGCAATGAGGTCATTGAGAAGCAGATTCTGGAGTATGAAAAGCTTCAGCAAAAACAGCAGGAGCTGCAGTATTTAAGGCATGATATGAAGAATATTCTCGTCACTGTCCGCGGGCTGCTGAGCGGCCAACCGCTGCAGGATGCAAGCCAATATCTGGACACCGTTATCGAGGCTGCTTTTACAGTCAGCGGGGTGTCTACAGGGCATGCGGTTCTGGATGCGATCTGCAACGAAAAAATCGGCTTTGCCGAGAAACAGGGCATTGAGGTACACCGGAAAATCCTGATTCCGCAGGATCTTGTGCTGGACGGGATGGAGGTAGGGCTGTCGCTGATTATCGGCAACATGCTGGATAACGCGCTGGAAGGCGTAATGCGGCTGGGCAAAGGGCAGGAGCGGTGGATCGACCTGCAGATAAGATATTACAACAATACCCTGCTGATCCGGGTGATCAACACGGCTGATAAAGTCAGCATCTCAAATTCGGGTGATTACCACTCCAGCAAACGGGCAGGGTCAGTCAAAGGCAGCGGTGTTGATATTATAAAAATGTATGTACAAAAGCTTGACGGAACGGTCAGCCTTGACTACACCTATCCTCATTTTAAAGTAAGTGTTCTGCTGAATGTGGGCTAAATCTGCAAACGACTACAATAACCAGGCAGGTTACGACAACCGGGAGAGATCAGCGGAGCCATTGTGGTATTTTTAGCTTACGATAAATGATTCATCAAAGGAACGGAAGTGTGGAGCTATGGGGACAGTTTTGAGTGTAGAGAACGCAGTCAAGCATTTTGGAGCAAACCGTATACTGGACAGAGCCTCTTTTCAGCTGGAAGAAGGGGAGATTGTAGGCTTGATCGGAAAGAACGGTGCCGGCAAGACCACATTGATGAAAGGGCTTCTGGGGCTCCTTCAATTTGATCAGGGCACTATCCGCTTTCTGGACAACGCAGAATATGTAAATAATCCCATAATGATGGATGATTTGGGCTATCTTATAGAGTGCAGATTATACGATCATTTAAGTGCTTCAGAAAATATAGGGATTCATTGGCGGTACAGCGGCAGGCCGGCAGACGATGAGATGAAGTCAAAGATTAAGGAAACCCTGGCCTTCGTCGGGCTAAAAGACAGCAGGCAGAAGGTCTCGGCGTTTTCATTCGGCATGAAGCAAAGGTTGGGCCTGGCACTGGCGATCATTTCTGAGCCCAAGCTGCTGATACTGGATGAACCGTTTGTGGGCCTGGACCCGGTCGGGATCAAGGCGTTTAAAGAGTATCTTTTTACATTGACCCGTGATAAAAAAATGACCGTACTCATGTCCAGCCACCAGCTTGCGGAAATTCAGGATCTTTGCAGCAGGTATCTGGTGCTGAATGAAGGGAGATTAAGCGAATACCAGAAAAATGAGCATAAACAAATCAAATTTTCCTTCCGGAAGGCAGAGCCGGCCCAACTGGCTCTTTTTCATAACAAGTATGAGAATCTGCTGCTGCTCGCTGAAGATCATATGACTTTTAATTCGGGAAATTTGCGGTACAATACATTATTTGAAGATTTTTTGCAGGCCGGCCTCGAAATTAACGATATTGAGATTTCTGATGATTCCCTTGATAAATTATTCCAAGAAAGGCCTGAACGCCCATGAGCCGCTATGAGTTGATGAAAATAGAGCTGTATAAGCTAATGAGGAAAAAAGTGATAGCGGTGCTGTTGTTCATTAATCTGCTTTCGTTCATGTATGCCATGGCGCTCAGATTCAAATGGAGCTTTGTAAGTGTAACGCTGGACGGCTTCTCCGTTGTAAATTTCGCTTCTTCCATGTGGGCCATTGTATTTATATTCGGAGTACCGCTGTTTGTCCTGCTGTTTTTGTCAGCAGGCCTGCTCGCCGGTGAAAGGACAGAAGGGCAACTGCTGTTGGCGGTCACCAGGGTGGCGGACCGGAGCAAGGTGCTGGACGGAAAGTTTTGGGCGGTTACTGCGATGGCAACGCTGTTTTGTATTGTAAATCTTATGAGCTCTGTCATTGCCTTTTATCTGTTTATTTATGGTACGGATTACGCACTGCCTGTCAGATTCGATTACAGCCTGCTCTCGGAAATTATACAAATTATCGGAGTTTATGTCTTTATGCTGCTTCTGTGTCATCTCGTGCTGCTCTGTTCTACGAAGTTCAGCATGATCATTTCCGTTGTCCTTGTGCTGCTGCTGTATGCCCTGTGTTCGATTCTTAACTATATTCCCGGCATCCAATATGCTTCACCCGGCTATTGGGCAGTGAACAGCCTTGAGCTCCCTTCAGAAACGGCGGTTCTGCTGCTGCAGGCCGGTATCAATCTGGTGCTGTTCATTCTAGTGATCCGCCGGAGCAGGTCTGTCTTTAAAGAAATCGATTTGTGAGGAGATCATTACGGACAAGCACGCTTACCGCCAGCCTGCCGGTGTATCCCAGATTTGACTAGCCCGCCGGGACTGTATATATTATGGGCAAACACCTTGGCAGAAGCCAAGGCTGCGACCGGAGGCCTTCTATGTTTAAAATATTCATTATCGAAGATGACCAGGGGCTCGTTGCCCTGCTGCAGAATTATCTGCATAAATTCGGCTACGAAACCCGGGCCGCACAGGATTTTGAAGCGGTCAAAACTGAATTTGAGCAGTATGACCCGCACCTGGTGCTGCTGGACGTCAATTTGCCCAAGTTCGACGGGTACTACTGGTGCCGCCAGATCCGGGGAATCTCCACTTGTCCGGTACTGTTCATCTCTGCCCGCGACGGCAAGATGGATCAGGTCATGGCGCTGGAGAACGGGGCGGATGATTATATCACGAAGCCGTTTGACTATGAAATTGCTTTTGCCAAAATCAAAAGCCATCTCCGCCGGGCATACGGCTCCTATGCTGCAGGCGGGAACGAGCGCGGCCTGAGTGTGTCCGGGCTGACGCTTGATGCCGAGCGGCTTGTCCTCTCACGCGGCAGCGCCAGAATCGAGCTCAGCCATACCGAAGCCAAAATTCTCGATGAGCTGATGCGAAAAGCCGGTACTCTCGTTACACGCGACCGGCTGCTGGAGAAAATCTGGGACGACCAGGCCTTTGTCGACGATAATACCCTGAATGTCTATGTTACCCGGGTGCGCAAAAAGCTGGCGGTGCTGGACATCCAGGAGGGTCTGCAAACCGTGCGCGGCCAGGGCTACCGGTTATCCGGGAACTGGGGGGAATTATAGATGAAGCTGTTTTTGCGGGAGCAGACACCGCTTATTATCATATATCTCGCCCAGCTGCTGATCATCTCGCTCGTATACCGCCTGGACGGCGGCAGCGCAGTGGAAGTCACCCTGTACGCGGCGCTGCTCAGCACCTGTCTGCTGCTGGCCTATTTAGCTTACCGTTATCTGTCTAACCGGACCTTTTATGAACGTCTGCAGACTCCGCCGGGCTCGCTGAACGAATCAGGGGGGCCGGTCCAAAGCTCGCCGCTCGCTGACAGTCTGCGCAAGCTGCTGACCCGGCAGTTCCGGCTCTACCAGAACGATCTGCACAGCTACCGCCACAAGCTGGAGGAGCACATTCATTTCATCAACCAGTGGGTGCACAGCATGAAGACGCCGCTGTCAGTCATTCATCTGATCATCCAGGATAAGGATGGCCCGCCGTTTACGGCAATCAGCGATGAGCTGGACCGGCTGAAGAAGGGGCTGGATACCGTGCTGTATACTGCAAGGCTGGATACGTTCGAGCATGATTTTTACGTAGAGCAGCTGAAGCTGGAAGAGGTGGTGCGCAGCGTGACCTCCGAGCAGAAAAGATTGTTTATCCGCAAGCGCGTCTTCCCGTCAATCAGCATAGAGAGCGGGCTCACGATTACTTCAGACGAGAAGTGGCTTGGCTTTGTGTTGACCCAGCTGATAACTAATGCGCTCAGGTACACGGTTGAGGAGGGGAGATTCGTCCATTTTCACGGGTATACTGCAGAGCAGGGGCAGGTGGTGCTTGAGGTGCGCGATGAAGGGGTGGGCATTCCGCCCGGTGACCTGCCGCGGGTGTTTGATGCTTATTTTACCGGAGTGAACGGGCGTACGTTTCAGGAATCTACAGGGATGGGGCTGTATCTGGTGAAGCAGATCTGCGGCAAGCTGGGGCATAAGGCGGAGATTTCCTCCGAGGCTGGGCAGGGTACGGCGGTACGGATTATTTTTTCGGGCTCCGGGGCAGCCGGTAGCGCAGAATCAGCAGCACAACAATAGAGACAACAGCCAGCGATAACGTATTGGTGATGAGAAAAGCCAGTCCCGTCCCGTCAGCGGCCAGCCTGAGTGCATAAGCCTCCATCAGTCCGATGCCCAGCAGCATTAGCAGATAGGCGTTCAGGCTGAGGTCAGCGACCGATTTGGTTCTGATGATCTGCATAATCTGCGGAATCCAGCCTACAGACAGAATTATGCCGCCAAGCAGCTGCATCAGGGCAAACAGCATACACACACCTCCGGGTTTATCATTTCTTATACGTTGTATGTTGTAGCGGGCGGATAGGTGACAGCTTATGATTCAGATGACTAGTCAAACTGATTAGAAGACAAGACAGCGGGACTTTACAACGGAGAAATTGAGCGCCTGAGGGTGTTAACAGACCACACTGCATAACAAAGACCCCCGCTGACCAATATGGTACAACGGGGGTTGTTTTTATGACGGGCGGGCCGGAAATGCCCCACTTAAGGCGACAGCAGACTATTGCTGCTGCCCCAGCCGTGCAAGCTGCTCCAGCAGCTGCGCAGCTTCGCTATGGGGAAATGCCTCTGCCAGCACCTCGCTTACGGTTACCCGCGCCCGGTCCACCTTGCTCTGACCGATCGCTGTCAGCGAGGTATAGATGCTCCGGCGGTCGCTGTCACAATTCTTCCGCTCCAGTGCTCCGCAGCCCTTGGCCTCGAAACGGCTGACCAGGCGCGAAACCGCGCTCTGGCTGAGGCCGACCATGGACTCCAGCTGCTGCAGCCGCAGCTTCTTCTCCGGTGCCTCGGACAGAAAGAGCAGCAGGTAAAACTCCTTGAGCGACAGCTGAAAGTTCTCCTGCAGCCGAGCTTCCAGCTCATTCGCTACATTCATCTGTATATGGGTCAGAGACAACCAGCTGGTAATCAGGTCATCCTCCAGATTCTTCTTCATCTGCATAATCCTCTCCCGGTGCATGCCGGCGCATGAAATTAGTTAAAATCCATTATACCATTATCACCCCGGCGGTTGCGAGAAAAGAAGCCGGCCAGCCTGAAAGCTGCACGATCCATTACTCTAAGCTCTTATCTGACGGTTTAGTTGTTAACCCGGGGAAATCCGAAGGTATACTGCTTTGGAATGCCTGCATCCTTGCCCAGCTGTACGCCTGCTTCCAGCGTCCAATAAGGATTTCTGAGCATGCCGCGTCCGACAGCCACCAGATCCGCCTCTTCATTGCCGATAACCGCATTGGCCAGTACGGCTTCATCCAGCCGGCCTACAGCAATAACGGGAACATTCAGTTCCTGCTTGAATGCCCGGGCCAGCGGCACCTGATAAGCGGCATGAGTACCCGGTCTGCCCGAAGCGGCAATAGCCCCTTCTCCGCCGGCGCTGATATGGAAAATATCCGCTCCGGCTTCCTTATAGGCTGCACCGATATTCAGGCTTTCTGTAAGGCCGTAGCCGCCCTCAACGTATTCCTGGGCGGAGATGCGCATAATGAGCGGCATGCCTTCAGGCATTTCCTGCTTCGCGGCGGCAATGACCTCTTTGCCGAACAGGGTAAGATCCTGGCCGTATTCATCGCTTCTGCGGTTGGTCAGCGGCGAATGGAATTGGTGAATCAGATAGCCGTGGGCGCCGTGCAGCTCGATGACATCGAAGCCGGCCTGGACGGCGCGTCTTACACCTGCCTGGAATTTGCCGACCATATCCTTCACTTCCGCTGTTGTCAGCTCGCGGGGGGTCTTGGATTTATCATCGAACGGAATAGGGGAAGAGGATACGGGAACAGCAGCATCTTCAGCCTTGCGTCCGGCATGGGCAATCTGGATGCCGACTTTCGCGCCATAGGCGTGGCAGGCGTCAACAATCCGGGCAAGGGCAGGGATGTGCTCATCTGACCAGATGCCCAGATCATAATCCGTAATACGGCCGTCAGGCTCGATATCGGTCATTTCTATAATAATCAGTCCGGTGCCGCCGACGGCACGGCTTACATAGTGGTTATAATGCCAGTCTGTAGCAATTCCGTCCTTTGCCGTTACAGAATACTGGCACATAGGAGGCAGAACTACGCGGTTCTTCAGCTTCAAATCCTTTAATTCATACGGGGTGAACAAGTCCTTCATTTGTATCTCTCCTTGGCAGAGTGCCTGAATTTGGCATGCTGTATGTAAACGGAAGGGTAATTATTATCCGCTAATTAATAAATGCATGCTCATGCATATAAATATAGGCGGCTCAGCTGAGAATGTCAACCCTTGCTTGCTTACAATAATGTAAGGTGACTGTAAGTTTCAGAAATAGCACCGGGTGTTAACACTTTGTATAATAAAACCAATCTAAAAGACGTAAGGAGCGGAAGCACTTGCCCCTGTTAGACGTACACAATCTATCCAAAATATATGAGGGCAAGGTATCGACTCAGGCGCTGAACCATATCCGCTTTGCTGTAGAGAAAGGGGAGTTCGTCGGTATAATGGGACCTTCCGGCAGCGGCAAAACAACACTGCTCAACGTCATCGCCACTATCGATGAGCCTACCTCGGGTGAAGTTATGATCGGCGGACGTGATCCGAATAAGCTGGACCGTAATGCGAAGGCTTTGTTCAGACGCAAGGAGCTGGGCTTCGTCTTTCAGCAGTTCAATCTGCTGGATACACTCACCGCCGGGGAGAACATTATTCTCCCGCTAACCCTGGCCGGAGTACCGGTTCCGGAAATGGAGCGCCGGCTGCAGGAGGCGGCGGCCAGACTGGATATCCTGCAGCTGCTGGAGAAACGGACCTTTGAGCTGTCCGGAGGCCAGACACAGCGGGTGGCAATTGCCAGGGCGATGATCCACCGCCCGTCGCTGATTCTGGCTGATGAGCCGACGGGCAGCCTGGACTCCAAAACCGCAGGTGAAGTTATGGGCCTGCTGGCTGAGGTGAATGAAGCGGAAGGAGCCACCGTGCTGATGGTTACGCATGATGCGGTGGCGGCCAGCTTCTGCCACCGTGTTATTTTTATCAAAGACGGACGCTTCTACAGTGAGATGTACCGCGGCAGCAGCAGAGCAGCCTTTTTCCAGAATATCATCGACATGCTGTCGCTGCTGGGAGGAGCTTCCCATGACCTTTCGCCAATTCGCCTATAGGAACGTCACACGTAACAAACGCAAATACGCCGCTTACTTTGTCTGCAGCTCCTTTTCGGTAATGATTTTCTTCCTGTGTGCCTTGTTTATTTTTCATCCGGCCATTTCAGGTGATCTGATTCTCAGCACGGCAGCTGATACGATGCTTGCAGCAGAGGCGATTATCTTTGTTTTCTCCTCGCTGTTCGTTCTGGTTTCGGTCGGTTCTTTTCTGCAGTCGCGCAAGCTGGAGTTCGGTCTCCTGCTGATGCACGGTATGACAAAGGCCCAGCTGAACAAAATGGTATTCCTGGAAAACATGATGATCGGCGGCTCGGCTATCCTGAGCGGAACCCTGCTGGGCATGCTGCTCGGCAAGCTGTTCCTGATGATCGGGGCGGGGTTGCTCGGTATTGATCCGTTGATATTCTATTTTTCCTGGCAGGCGCTTTTACTGACCATCAGCAGCTTCGCTCTGCTGTTTATCCTGATCTCCCTAATCACCTTCGTGCTGATCGGGCAGGATTCCCCGCGTATCCTGTTTCACGGCGGAATCAGGGCAGAGCAGACGCCGCGGATCTCCCCGCTGCCGGCTGCTGCCTCAGCGCTTCTGCTGCTGGGAGGATACGCCCTTGCAGCCTCGGCATCTGCAAGCTCCGTAGAGGTGATCATGCTCCCGGTCGTTGCCATTACAGTTGCCGGAACCTATCTGTTCTACACACAGCTAAGCCTGTATATCGCAAATGTCCTTCGCCGTATGCGGCGGTTCTATTGGCATAAGACCAATCTGATCATGCTTTCAGGCCTGTCCTACCGCTGGAAGACAAACGGACGGATGTTTTTCATGGTGACGATTGTGTCCGCGGTATCCTTTACCTCAGTAGGCGTGTTTGCGTCCATCCATACGCTGTCCAGAGAGCTGCAGCTGGATTATCCGGCTGCCGTAGGTTATGTGGCCAAGGCCAATCAAGCCGGCTATAGACCGGAAGCTGACCTGCAGGGAATACGGAGTGAGCTGGAGCGCCTCGGGCTGCCCTATGAGACGCTGACGCTTCCGGTAAAATACGCAAAGGTTACCACTCAGACCGGGCCGGACCGCACCTTCCTGCTTCCGCTGATTGCCTACACCGGCTATATGCAGGCACTGGAAAAAGCCGGATTTGTGTCCGCAGAGCCGCCGCCGGAGAACTATGAGGGGCTGGTCATGATCGGCTCCCAGCGGGACCGCAGCTTAACTGAAAGCCGGGTAAAGGCGGTATACACCTTGGAGCAGGGGATAGAGATCACGGAAGCCGGTTATACCGGGCATGTCCCGATCGCCGAATATCTGCTGCCTGAGCTTGACGGCAGAGACGGTGGCGATTTCAGCGGAATGGTTGTCAATGACAGCCTGTTCCAGGCAATTGCAGCGGTGTATACCGACAGCTATACCGGCTTCTATGTTGAAGATTTCCCGCTGACTTCAGGTATTGCAAGCACACTCAGCGGTAAGGGGAAGGTAAGCTATGAGAGTGCTTCTCCATATGCGGTAGTGGTCAGCGGTACATTGTTTGAAATTCAGAAAATCCTGTACAGTACCATGCTGTTCGCTTCCCTGCTGGTCGGTACCGTCTTCTTCATTGCTGCCGGCAGCTTCTTATATTTCCGGCTCTATACAGACCTGGATCATGACCGGCAGCAGTACTCTACTTTGTCAAAAATGGGCCTCACCGACCGGGAGCTGGACCGTACCGTCACTCTTCAGCTCGCACTGATGTTCTTTATTCCTGTCGGTATAGCCATGCTTCACAGCCTGTTTGCTTTTATCGCCTTGCAGCGGCTGTTCTACCTGTCCATTGCCGCCGAAACAGGCGCGGTGCTGGCCGGATACCTGGCGGCGCAGGGGTTGTATTTCTTTCTGATCAGAGGACGTTATCTGCGCAACCTCAAAAAAAATCTCATCTGAAAGCGGAGGACCCGACAATGAAAACCTGGATTACAGACTTTATGGAGCAGTTCGGCTATCTCGGCATTATGATGATGCTTGCCCTTGAGAATATCTTTCCGCCGATTCCGTCGGAAATTATCCTGCCGTTCGGCGGATTCATGACAACAACCTCGGATATGACCATTCCAGGGGTGCTGATTGCCGCTACCGCCGGCTCTCTGCTCGGAGCTGTCGTGCTGTACTGGGTCGGCCGGATGCTGGATGTAAGCAGGCTGGAGCGTATTGTGGAGCGCTGGGGCGGATGGCTGCGGATCAGCGCCAAGGATATCCGGCGGGCGGATGCGTGGTTTGATAAATATGGCTACTGGACCGTTCTGTTCTGCCGGATGATTCCGCTCGTCCGCAGCCTGATTTCCATCCCGGCCGGGATGTCGGGGATGAAGTTCGGCCAGTTCATGCTGTTCACTACTATCGGTACACTGGGCTGGAACACGCTGCTTATCCTGCTCGGTGCAGCACTGGGTGAGTCATGGGAAGACATTGCCGGTTATATGGATACGTACTCGAATGTTGTTTATATTGCGCTTGCCGCAGGGATTGTTCTATTGGGGATTTTATTTTTCCGCAGACGGCAGGCTGCCGGCAAAGCAAGCAGCCAGACCACAAAATAAGGAGGAAGAGACATGGAGCTGCTTACCATTATCAAAGCCATTATTCTCGGTATCGTAGAAGGACTGACTGAATTTGCTCCGGTTTCCTCCACCGGCCATATGATCATTGTGGATGATATGTGGCTGAAATCGCAGGAGTTTCTGGGAAAATATACAGCCAACACATTCAAGGTTGTAATCCAGCTGGGATCGATTCTTGCCGTGGTCATTATTTTCTACAAAAGATTTATTGATCTGCTCGGCCTGAAGCGGTTCAGCCGTAAAGAAATGACAGCTGTACCTGACGGTGTGCAGCAGGTAGAGACTGAAGGCCGCCTGAAGCTGGGCCAGGTTCTTGTCGGACTCATTCCTGCAGGAGTGTTCGGCCTGCTGTTTGAGGATTACATTGATGAACATCTGTTTTCTACCTCGACGGTGCTGATCGGACTGGTCGTCGGAGCTGTCTTTATGATTATTGCAGACCGTTTTGCGCCTAAAAAAGTAAAAACAGAAACGGTCGACCAAATTACATACCGTCAGGCGCTGTCAGTCGGCCTGATACAGTGTGTCTCGCTCTGGCCGGGATTTTCCCGCTCCGGCTCAACCATCTCCGGCGGTGTATTGCTGGGGATGAGCCACCGTGCTGCCGCTGACTTCACGTTTATTATGGCCGTGCCGATTATGGCCGGAGCGAGCCTGATCTCACTGATTAAAAACTGGCAGTACTTTACACTGGATGCACTGCCGTTTTTCATCGCCGGCTTCATCAGCGCCTTTGTATTCGCGCTGCTGTCCATGCGCTTCTTCCTGAAGCTGATCAACCGGATTAAGCTGCTGCCTTTTGCAATCTACCGGATTGTACTGGCTGCCGTGGTCTATCTGGTCTGGTTCTAAGCAGCCTGTCAGGCTGTGTCCATAAAGCGAATTTATAGCAGGCTGCCGGAAGCGGCGGCTCCTCCCCGGAAAGGGCAGGAGCCGCCGCTTTTGTGCGGTTTACCTGCTGTTTCCGGTGGTTATGGATGCCGCAGGCAGGACAGGGAAGCAGGAAGCCTGCAATGGCGGAATAGCCGCACCGGGACTTAGCAGTGTCAGTTATAGGGAAAGCGTATAGCCGGAAAGTGATAAAGCTGTTGCGGGCAGACCCTGCGGTTCAGTATGATTGCAGCAGATCAGATGTGCAGCACCGGCGGAGCTAACCGTCCGGACTGCCAGGTAGATAAGCGGGATGTTTACATTATTATCTGCTCACATCGCATAACAACGATAATAAACTATATGAAATCAGGAGTGAATCATAATGGCTAACAAACTGATTACCAGCAGCCTCGGCTATCCGAGAATCGGCAGAAACCGGGAATGGAAGAAGACGCTAGAATCGTATTGGAGCGGTAAAATCAGTGAAGAGGTTTTCCGCGCCGAAATGGCCGGATTGCAGCTCCAGCATCTCAGAACACAGCAGGAGGCAGGAATTGACCTGATTCCGGTTGGCGATTTCACCTTCTATGATCATGTACTGGACACGGCAGCAATGTTCGGCATTGTACCGCCGCGTTACGGCTATACCGGCGGAGAGATTCAGCTGGATTTGTATTTCGCGATGGCCCGCGGAAGCGCAGAAGCGCCTGCCTGCGAGATGACTAAATGGTTCAATACGAATTATCACTATATCGTACCGGAGATCGGCAATCAGACCCCGGTGCTTACGTCCAACAAACCGCTTGCCGCCTACCGTTTCGCTAAGGAGCAGGCAGGGATTGAAGGGAAGCCGGTTATTCTCGGCCTGTATACCTTCCTGAAATTATCCAAGGGATTCCGTGCTGCTGATATTGCAGAAGTGGCAGACAGCTTCCTGCCGGTCTACATTCAGCTGCTGCAGGAGCTGCAGCAGGAGGGAGTGGCCTGGGTGCAGGTTGACGAGCCGGCGGCGGTTACCGGGCTGACGAAGGAAGACCTGGCTCTGCTGGAGAGAATCTACCAGACGATTGCTGCGGAGGTACCGGGACTTAAGCTGCTGCTGCAGACTTATTTCGAGGCTGCAGAGCCGCTTGAGGCGCTGCTGAAGCTTCCGGTGGCTGGTCTTGGTCTTGACTTTGTCCATGACGGTGGAGCTAACCTGGCGGCTATAGGGCAGCTTGGCTGGCCGGAAGATAAGTGGCTCGGCGCAGGAATCATTGACGGGCGGAACATCTGGCGCAGCGATGCCGAGGCCAAGCTGGAGCTAGTCAGCCGGCTTAACAGCTTCGTACCGGCTGAGCGGCTGATTCTGCAGCCCTCCAGCAGCCTGCTGCATGTGCCGGTGACGGTGCAGAGTGAAGACCGGCTGAAGAGCACGGTCAAGAATGCCATCGCCTTCGCAGACGAGAAGCTGGCTGAGCTTAGCCTGATCGCTGCAGCCGCGCTGGATGAGCAGGGCAGCTACGCTGCAGAGCTGGAAGCTAACCGTGAGGCGCTTGCTCTCTTCCGCGCACTGCCGGAGCGTGGCCGCAGTGATGTAGCAGAGCAGGTGCGCAGCCTGCAGCAGCTTCCCGACAGCCGGACCCTGCCTTTTGCAGAACGGCAAAAGGTTCAGCGTGAGAAATGGAAGCTTCCGCTGCTGCCGACAACGACCATCGGCAGCTTCCCGCAGACGGCTGAAGTGCGCCAGGCCCGGCTTAAATGGCGCAAAGGCGTATGGAGCCAGGAGCGCTACGACGGGTTTGTCCGCCAGCAGATTGCTGATGCGATTGCCTTTCAGGAGGAGCTGGGGCTGGATGTCCTGGTGCACGGGGAGTTTGAGCGGACGGATATGGTGGAGTTCTTCGGCGAGAAGCTGGCAGGCTACCTCTTCACCAGAGGCGGCTGGGTGCAGTCCTACGGCTCACGCTGTGTGAAGCCGCCGGTCATTTATGCCGATGTTGCTTTTGTAGAGCCGATGACGGTCAAGGAAAGCGTCTATGCCCAGTCGCTGACCAGCCTGCCTGTAAAGGGTATGCTGACCGGACCGGTGACGATTCTCAACTGGTCGTTTGTCCGCGATGACCTGAGCCGGGAAGAGGTAGCGAATCAGATTGCCCTCGCGCTGCGTCAAGAGGTCAAGGCACTGGAGGATGCAGGCATCGAGATGATTCAGGTAGATGAGCCGGCTATCCGCGAAGGACTGCCGCTGAAGGCGGAGGATCATGAGCATTATCTGAATTGGGCGGTCAGAGCCTTCCGGATTGCCACGAACCCGGTTAAGGATACAACGCAGATTCACACCCATATGTGCTACAGTGAGTTCAATGATATGATCGGTCCGATCTCGGCAATGGATGCTGATGTAATCTCTATAGAAACCTCACGCAGCCACAGCGAGCTGATCGTCAGCTTTGAGGAACAGGAGTATGATAAGGGAATCGGCCTCGGCGTTTATGATATCCACAGTCCGCGGGTGCCGGATGTCGGTGAGATGACGGCAAGCATTGAGCGTGCCCTGCGCGTGCTGGATGCCGGACAGTTCTGGATTAATCCCGACTGCGGCCTGAAAACCAGAGGCTGGGAGGAGACCGGAGCAGCCCTGCGCAACATGATAGAGGCGGCAGAGCAGGTAAGAAAAGCGGTTTTAGTGTAAATGCATTAGACATAATAAACGCCACCACAGTAGCTGTGGTGGCGTAATTGTCGTTGTCAGGATACTATTTTTGCACAATTGCAAAATAGTTGTTCTCATCATCGGCGAAGTTAAATACCCGGCCCTCCGGCATATCCACCAGATCCCCCACAGTAATGCCCTTTGCCTGGAAGTCTTTATACAGCGTGTCAAGATCATCTGCGAACAGCAGAATGGATGGTGTGCCCAGATTAAGCTCAGGCTGCATTTCAGCGATGAGCTGCTTGTTATGAAGCACGAAGGAGGTTTGCAGCCCGGCAGCCGGTGCAATCTCAATCCAGCGCAGCCCCTGGCCGTTGTCTGCTTCGGATACCTTGATGAAGCCGACCTTTTCAGTCCAGAACCGAAGTGCCTGGTCCTGGTCGTTCACATACAGCATAACTTGGCCGATTTGTTTAATCATCGTTAACCCTCCGGATTCAATTTATGTGAAAGCGTACAACCATTCTATGGTCTTTCTCCATCGTTTGCAAGATTGCCACAATACCGGAGGATTCAGAAAAGCCGGTTATTTTTTTTCATGGAAACACTTGATAATAATTATCATTCTTGATACTATAGGAAATGAAAAGAAGGAACCGTGGAGGGTCCCTTCTAGGGTATTACTTATTTGCTTTCGAAGGTTTTGCAGTCTGTTTCTTCAGATTGCGTTGGCTCCTTGGAGCTGTGATAAGCAACAAAGATGCTTTCAGCGTTACACTTGTTCTCTTCAGCCCAGTAGGTGCAAGAGTTCACTGCACACAGAACGTCTTTTGCCATGAGGGTCACCTCCCCTTGTAGTAGATTATCAATATTGTCAGTGCGAAGTTGTACTGTCCTGTCGGGCAAGGTGGAGCTTGTCCAACAGAGCCATACCCTTATTCTAATGAATAGAGGGTATTTGGTGTTCATGTCTTCTCAGACATGATCATTGTAGCAAATAACGTGAATTTTCGCAAACGTGATGCTCCGTGAGACGGGGCATCTTTTTTGTGGAGAAATATTTATAAAAAAGATACTCTTTTCTCCATTCTTCCTGCAACCTTCCAGCTTTTGGAACGTCAAATGAGTTAGGCGGATCAGCTGTATACAGACAAAATCTGACCGCCGGCAAGGCTGAAGCAAAGAAGCGGGATATCCACTACATGTTTGGAGGAATAAGGATGCGAAAATGGGGTCTGCATTACTTAACAGGTTTACTGATTTTGGCGGTCATACTGGCAGGCTGCGGTTCCGGCAACAACAACTCGGCCAGTGATAATGCAAGCATGGCTAATATGGGGGCATCTTCTGAGGTTCTGACACAGGCTGCGCCTGCAGCTGAAGAAACATCAGAGTACAGCAGTGCCGCAGACACAAGCGCAGATACAACGGCACGCGGAGAAGCAGTAGGCGGCAGCCCGGAAGCTAAGGGCTCCGGCTCAGGACAGCAGGGGTCAGACAGTACGGCAGGATTTAGCGGTGTTGACGTTGCAGCCGGGCTGAACAAGAAGCTGATCTACAAAGCGAACATTACAATGGAAGTGGAGGATTACGGCGCTGCCCAGTCGGAGGTACGTAATCTGGTTACCCTGACAGGCGGGTATATCATCGGGTTCACCGAGAATATGTCAGATTACGAAAAAGGCGGAACCTTTATTGTGAAGGTGCCGGCTGCCGGTTTTTCTCCGTTTCTTGATAAGCTGGAGCAGATAAAGAACGATGGAGTACAGCGGAGCATTGAAGGCCAGGATGTGTCAGAGGAATATGTGGATCTGGAATCCCGCCTGAAGGCGAAGCTGCTGATGGAGAAGCAGTATATCGATTTCATGTCCAAAGCGACCAAATCCGCTGACCTCGTTGCCTTTGCCAATGAGCTCGGAGCTATTCAGGAATCGATTGAAAAGATCAAGGGCAGAATGCGCTACATTGATCAGAATGTATCCTTCTCCACAGTGGAGCTCCGGCTCTACCAGAGCGATTCGGGCATTACTGATATTCAGAAAAAAGAGCAGGGACCGCTGCTGACACGGGCATCTGATGCACTGACGAAGAGTCTGCATGCCTTGTCGGTAACGTTCCAGTGGCTGTTTGTCTTCCTGGCGGCCGCGCTGCCGATCTTAATTGTAGTTGCTATCCTTGCAGTAATCGTGCTCTTTATCCGCAAGCGGCTGAAACAGCGGGAAGCGGCCGATCCGGAGCGGAGCCGGAAGCCGGGCGGACCGCAGCAGAAGGCTGCGCCTGAATACAGCGGTTTGCCTGCGGAGGAAGCCTCTCGGGACGAAGACGAGAATAAGAATGAAACATTGAATAAATAGCTTTAATAACCTAAAAAGCCTCCAATCCGTTAGTTTGACGGATGTGGAGGCTTTATCTGTAATCAGGAAATCATTTGGTTGCAGGCCCGTGCTTAAGCATACTGGAAAAGAACCCGGTATTCGCCGTACCCTTCCTTTTCGAGATCTTCCTTGGGAACGAAGCGCAGTGCAGCCGAATTGATGCAGTAACGCAGGCCGTTCTCTCCGGGACCGTCGGTAAAGACATGGCCGAGATGTGAATCGGCAGTCTGGCTGCGCACCTCGGTACGGATCATCAGATGGCTGAGGTCTGTCTTCTCCTTGACTGCGTAATCACGGACGGGGCGGGTGAAGCTGGGCCAGCCGCAGCCGGAATCGTATTTGTCCATGGAGCTGAACAGCGGCTCACCGGAGACAATGTCTACATACAGGCCATCGCCGTGATGATCCCAGAACTCATTGCGGAACGGGGATTCAGTCGCGTTATTCTGCGTCACTTCATACTGCAGCGGGGTCAGCCGTGTCTTGAGGCTCTCTTTATCTTCTTTATGCTTCCAATGGGTCTCGATAAAAGCTTCCCGGCCGGAGCCCTTGCGGTAACGCTTATAATGCCCCGGATTCTTATGGTGATAATCCTGGTGATACTCCTCGGCAGGGTAAAATGGCTTGGCTGGCAGGATTGGCGTCACGATGGGTGCCGAGAAGCGACCGCTGGCCGCAAGAGCTGCCTTGGAAGCTTCGGCCTCAAGCCGCTGCTCTTCCGAATGATAAAAAATAGCGGTGCCGTAAGAGGTTCCGCGGTCATGGAACTGGCCCCCGGCATCTGTAGGGTCGATCTGCTGCCAGAACAGCTCAAGCAGCTTGCTGTATGGGAAAATATCCGGATTAAAGGTGATTTGCACCGCCTCGACGTGCCCGGTCGTTTCTGAGCACACCTCCTGATAGGTCGGATTAACGGTATGACCGCCGGTATAACCGGAGACAATCCCGGCAATGCCCGGCAATTCTTCAAAAGGGGATACCATGCACCAGAAGCAGCCGCCGGCAAAGGTAGCTTTTTCCGTCTTAGAGCCTATATTATCAAATTGATTCTCACTCATTAATATCCCTCCATTCAAGATGTGCAATTAAATAGATCACAATCTAGAACTATTATAAAACAAACAGGCCACATCTGCCAACGTTATGCAAACAGCCTGTCTCCAAGAAATGCGTATAAAGCAATGCCTGGAAGCTTGCCGATACCGGTTGCTGCGAGATAGCTCCAAAAAGGAAGGCCGGCGGCTCCCGCATAAATATTGACAGCCGACTGCGGTACTACCGGAGCAAGCCTGGCTAGAATAATCGATACGAACGGACGCCGCTGTACAGCGGCAGTGAATTTATGCAGTGACGGTACGGATGCCAGATAAGTGGCCGCACGCTGCTGAAACAGATATTTTACTAAACCGTACATTATTGCAGCTGCGATTGTGGTCGCACTCCAGCTGATCAATACCGCAGCGGTACTGCCGTAAATATAGCCGAATAACCCGATAATCAGCTTATACGGAAGGACAGGGAAAAAAGCCAGCAATATTGCAGCCACAAAGGACAGCAGAGGGCTATGATCCTTGCGCAGCCACTCCAGCAGATCATATCTGTAGATAAACGCAAGGATTACAAGCGAAACATACAGGAATACCGTTAACCATTTTTTCATTTTTACTATGCCCCTTCACAAGCTGTTCCCCTCATCATACTGAAAAAAAAGTAATTAATGAAGTAAAGATCATTGCCGCCGCAAGATGTCACGGTATAATACATCTATACGACATGTAAAGGAAGATGTACTATGAATACTCCTGTGCGTAAAAGAGTGGCGCTGATCGGGATCGGCGATATTGCCCGCAAAGTATATCTGCCGCTGCTGTCCCGCCATGATCAGGCGGAGGTAGTCGGCTTATTGAGCCATTCACCGGCAACTGTGCAGGGAGCTGTCCGTTCTTACCGTCTTGCCAAAGGGACAACGGATCTGGATGAGTTGCTGTCATGGGACCTGGATGCAGTATTTGTGCACAGTCCAACTACAACCCATTATGAGTATGTTACAAAATGTCTGGAGCACGGTTTACCGGTGTATGTAGATAAGCCGCTGTCTTACAATCTGGAGGAGTCGCAGCGGATGGCAGAGCTGGCCGAGAACCGGGGGCTGCTGCTTGCTGTCGGCTTCAACCGCCGTTTTGCACCTATGTATACGGCAGCCAAGGCCTGGCTTGAGAAGGCCGGGGGAATCAGCCTGTGCAATGCGGTCAAGCACCGGACCGGCGTGCAGAATAGCACCAGCCATGAGACGGTTCATGATGATCTGATTCATATGCTTGATCTGCTGCTGTGGCTCTGCGGTAACGATTATGAGCTGCTGAGAAGCCGGCTTACGTCTGACAGTGAAGGCCGTCTGCTGCAGTCATCCGGAATTCTTGGCTGGAACACCGGTGTCACCGGAATGTACAGTATGGTCAGGGATGCCGGAGCCGATATTGAGAAGCTGGAGCTACACGGCAATGGCAGATCAGTAGAGGTGACGGATCTGGAACAGGCTGTTCTATATGAGAAGGGCGCATTGCCCCGCAGCCAGAATTTCGGAAGCTGGGACACGGTGCTGGAGCGCAGAGGATTCAGCGGGGCGGTAAAGCACTTTTTAAGCACTATTCATACACCGGAGCTATGCAGCATCGGCGCATCTAATGTATTATCGAGCCACAGGCTGGCTGCAGAGCTTACTGACTGACAGAGGAATTGAGAGGAGTTAGAGCATGGACGAATACCGCAAATCAATGGAGGAACAAATCATCGAGAGCTATAAGCGGGATGAGGAAATGATGATTCTTGTGTTTGCCCAGTGGAGTGTGAACAACAAGCTTGACCCGCATGAATTGTATCTGCAGGCTTATCCGCAGCAGGAGGGTAATGCCGCACTCGGCCGGGCACTTGCTCTGACTGTGCCTGAAGAGGAAGCGGGAGATATTTCGGATGATACCGTTCTCGGTGTGCTGTCGCTGTACGGAAATGATGATCTGGCTTATGTAGTAACTGAGGCGATTGCCCGGCGTAAGCCGCAGCAAGGCACAAGGGATTGACAATGCAGATATAATGGGATAGGGCTGATGAACTTTTTTTTGGTAAACGATGTTCATTACGCTATAAATATGTTAAAATTATATATACTAACTTATAGTAAGCTTTACAACTGAGAGGTGAGAACAATGGAAGAACATCAGCTGACGATGTGCCCAAGATTCGAAACGGCCTTCTCTTTCTTAGGCAAACGCTGGAATGGACTTATTATCCAGACATTGATGAGCGGCCCGAAGCGCTTTAAGGATATCTCTGGACTGATCCCGTCAATGAGCGATAAAATGCTGTCGGAACGAATGAAGGATCTGGAATGCGAAGGTATTCTGGTAAGACATGTGTATCCCGAAACTCCGGTACGCATCGAGTATGAATTAACGGTTAAAGGCCGTGCGCTAGAGCCGGTCATGCAGCAGATCCAGTCCTGGGCCGAGAGCTGGGTCGAGTAATCCGGCGATACAAGTCCTGTTGATAGCCCCTTTTTCCGCTAATGGAGAGAGGGGCTTTTTCAAATTTAAATAAATAAAACTTGCACAACTAACGCGAAAATGTAATATAATAGGAAAAATAGCGTGGCCAGCCTGTCTAGCCCTGATTATGATGTCGCAGAGAATGATAGTGAAAGCGCAACCAAATTGTGAGGTCCGTTCTGCACAACATTTAGGAGGCGAGGAAAATGAAAAATACCTTGTTTTCCCGGGAAATAACCTATGGAAAAGAGGATGTTGCCGAGCTGGAGACCGCTTCGATTAAAGTGCAGCTAATTTATGATAAGGCGTTGTTTATGCTGCACGGCCATTTACCTGACTCCTTGTGGGACTTGTGGATTGGTGTACCCTATGACATTATCTCCTCTCTGTACAAAGGGGATAACGACAGCGGACGTGTATTTCAAAAATGGATCCAGAGTCCTTCCGGCTGGAAATGCATCGGCTGTGAACGGCATTGCCTGGAGCCGGCAGAGCCCTCAAGGCAGGCTGCTGCCAGCGGTCAGCGGTTATTCACGTTTCACAACGGGATCAGGCAAAGTATGGTGCTGCAGGCGGCAATATGGTCGCTATATGAAAACACACTGCTTTTTCAGCAATATCTGGGCAATGACGCCTTTCTGGATGGTGCTGAGCTGGATACAATATCCGCGTATTTCGTGCCGACATATGTTAATCCGTACCGGCTGAAGGAGAACGGCAAGCGTTACAAAGAATACAAGCAGGATCACATAGAGGTCTACCAGGAGTGGATATCCGCCCCTGATCTGGTCCTGCAGTGGAACGGCGGGCTGACCGAAGGCAGATGGATGACCGGCGTGTATGTCGATCATTCCCGGTTTGCCGGGCTTGGGCCGTACCTGAAGGATGCTCAGGGGAAGCGGACGTATATGCAGGCAACGGTAAGGTAGACAATAAGCTGAATAAGTAATGTTATGGAGCTTGACCTGCTGGAATACGGAGAACTGGATCTGAATTACGCCGATGGGGAATTAAACGCATTGAGCTTTGTGTTCAATAAAATTTTATATATTTAGTGCGCAAAATCACAAGCCGGGGTTCTGCCAGACGTTATTGTGTAGAGGTAAGAAAGAACCTAGACCAATAATGATAAGGGAGGGCCTATTATGACGGCCAATCAATTGAACCATACAAACGGACAGCTTAGCTTCAGCGGTGAAGATTTTGTGAGAGATATCGTACTGCAATTTCCGAAAGCGGCAGATTACTTCAAAGGACAGCGGATCGATTTCTGCTGCGGCGGAGCAAAGCCGCTGGCTGAAGCAGCTGAAGAGAAGGGGCTGAACGCAGACCAGCTGCTCGGTGATCTGCAGAAGCTGGTAGAGGAGCATCCGGTACTTGAGGAAGATACCAGATGGAATCAGGCAACTTCCCGTGAGCTGGTAGAGCATATTGTGAACAAGCATCACCGCTACCTGCGTGAAGAGCTTCCGCAGATCAGCCAGAACGTGACCAAGGTATTCCGGGTACATGGTGACGATTCCCCGCATCTGGCTGAAGTTCACCGCCTGTTCAACCTGCTGCGTGAAGATCTGCTGAAGCATACAGCACAGGAAGAGGAAGTGGAATTCCCCAAAATGCTGGCTTACAGCGAAAATCCAAGCGAAGCAGGCTTGGCTGAGCTGCATGAGCTGCTGCACAATCTGGAGCAGGAGCATGAAGGGGCCGGCGAAATTCTGCGTGAGCTGCGTGCGGTTACGGGAGACTTCACGCCGCCGCCGCATGCCTGCACAACCTATCGCCTGACCTATGCCCGGCTTGAGGAGCTGGAAGGCATGACCTTCGAGCATGTTCATCTGGAAAATAACAACCTGTTTCTGCGCTATCAATAAGCATCAAGAGCTGGCTGTGGAAAAGCCCCTTCGGGGGCTTTTTCTGTGCAGAAAAGTAAAAATGCCGGGGATCCCCAAAATAATTTGAGAAGCCTGTCTGTTTACGTTATCCTTAAATAGGGAGTAATACATAACGACTACATGCCTGAGAAGAAGCTGGAAGCTGTGTCAGGCAAAAGAAGGCGGGTGCCTGGGATTGAAGGTGAACGGGTTGTGGCGGATAGGTTTGGGTCTCATCCTGATTATGATTGCAGGGGGCTGTGAAGCCCTGGGGGCAAATCTTGAAGTGAATAATGTTGCTGCTGGTGCTCCTCAGCCAGCATTCTCAGTAAAGATCGGAGATAATGACCTGACCGGGAGCTCTGGGCGGCAGATCAGTGATGCATTTAAGCCTGACATCACTGTCAAGGAGCTGCTTAATGCCAGCGGCCTGGTCACTTTTTCCGGAGACGGAACTTCATTGCTGAGTGTAAACCATATATCGCTCAGTCCTGATATGGCCTGGGAGATTCAATTAAGCGGTAAAACGGCGGCAGATTTAAGCACCATAGTGAAGCGTGAGGACACGATCCTGATAAAAGCCGCAGCGGCACAAGAAGCTCCTTTGCAGCCCGTCATCCTGACTATTAACGGCGGGAGCGGACAGCCGGAGCTGACACATTCCTATGTTATGCCTTATGCTGAAGATATGACCGTGAGAGGGCTGCTGAAGAGCAGCGGCCATGTCCGCCTGGCGGAGAATAACAAGACACTGATAGCTGTCAAGGAATACAAGCCGTTATCCAATGAAGAGTGGAAGCTGAAGCTGAATGATAAGGCGCTGCTGGACAACGGAATTGATATGAAGCTGAGAATTCAGGATGAGCTGGAGATATCCCTTGTTCTGCGATAACATAATGTAACATGAAAGCGGGTTTATACAGCCAGTTTTCTCTATACGGCCTTCATTGGCGATAGAGAATCTGGCTGTTTTTTGTGGAAAAATCAGTAATTATCAAACCCCCGCGTAAGCTTACATGACATGTAATATTGTGAAAACATTCACAATTATTGTGATTGTAATCACAAATGCCGTTCAAATTTAAAATGTATAATTCAGGTACGAGATAAAATTCAAAGAATTTTAAGAGCTTTGGGGAGGTTTTAACAGTGAGAGTGGAGAGAAAACAGTTAGTATTGATAGGCAACGGGATGGCAGGCGTAGGGACTATTGAACAGATTTTGAAGCTGGGCGGCGCTTATGATATTACGATCTTCGGCAGCGAGCCTCACCCCAACTATAACCGGATTATGCTGTCCTATGTGCTTGAAGGCAGTAAAAGTATTGAGGATATCATTCTGAACGACCGCCAGTGGTATGCAGACAACAATATTACACTGCATACAGGAACTACGGTAGTAAAGATTGACGAGGAAGCCCGGCAGGTCATCGCTGATAACGGACTGGCTGTTCCTTACGATAAAGTTATTATTGCCACAGGCTCCAACTCCTTCATCCTGCCTGTTCCGGGCAGCACCAAAGAAGGTGTAGTCGGCTTCCGCGACATTGCTGACTGTGATGCAATGCTGGCAGCGGCCAAGCAGTACCGTACAGCAGCAGTAATCGGCGGAGGTCTGCTCGGACTTGAAGCGGCTAAAGGCCTGGTCAACCTCGGCATGGATGTCACCGTAGTACATCTGCTGGAGGATCTGATGGAGCGTCAGCTGGACCATACGGCTTCATCGATGCTGCAGGCAGAGCTTACCCGTCAAGGTGTGAAGTTCGCCATGGGCAAGCAGACAGCGGAACTGACCGGTGATGAACGTGTTAACGGTCTGAGATTCAGCGACGGTTCGGAGCTGCAGGCGGATTTTGTAGTGATGGCTGTCGGAATCAAGCCAAACACTCAGCTGGCTAAAGACAGCGGCATTACTGTTAACCGGGGGATCGTTGTCGATGATTACCTCCAGACATCAATGGAAAACGTCTACTCCGTAGGTGAATGTACAGAGCACCGCGGAACCTGTTACGGTCTGGTAGCTCCGCTGTTCGAGCAGGGTATGGTGCTTGCAAAGCACCTGTGCGGAGCAGCAACACAGCCCTATGAAGGTTCGGTGGTATCAACAAAGCTGAAGATTTCCGGCGTGGATGTCTTTTCGGCAGGCGAGTTTACAGATACACCGGAGCATACCGTTATTTCGGCCAAGGATGAATGGAAGAGAACCTACAAGAAGATTTTGCTCAAAAATAATGTCATTGTCGGTGCTGTATTGTTCGGTGATGTTACCGAATCTGCGAATCTGCAGAAGCTTGTGAAACAAGGCACCGAAATGACTGATGATATCTACAGCGAAGTGATGGGAACGGGCTGCTGCGGCGGCGGAGGCAATGCCAAAAAGGGCATGTCCGTAGAAGCGATGGCTGATGAAGAAATCGTCTGCGGCTGTAACGGAGTTACCAAAAAGGCGATTGTTGATGCGGTAACGGAGAACGGTTTTACCACTGTTGATGAGATTAAGGCCTGCACTGGTGCTACGCGCTCCTGCGGCGGCTGTAAGCCGGTTGTAGAACAAATCCTGCAATTCGTGCTCGGTGACAGCTTCAAGGAGAGTGCCAAAGCCGGTATCTGCGGCTGCACCCCGCTCAGCCGTGACGAAATTGTTGCTGAGATTACAGCTAAGGGACTCAGAACGACTAAGGAAGTTATGAACGTGCTGGAGTGGAAACAGCCTGAAGGCTGCTCCAAGTGCCGTCCGGCCGTCAACTATTACCTCGGGATGATTTATCCGGATACGCATGAGGACGAGAAGGAATCGCGTTTTGTCAACGAACGGATGAGTGCGAACATTCAGAAGGACGGTACCTTTACAGTTGTTCCGCGTATGTACGGCGGCGTGACTACACCGGAAGATCTGAAGCGGATTGCGGATGTATCCCTGAAATATGATGTGAAGGTAGTTAAGGTAACCGGCGGACAGCGTCTGGACCTGATCGGTGTCAAAAAGGAAGATGTGCCAAAAGTGTGGGAAGAGCTGGATATGCCTTCCGGTTACGCTTACGCCAAATCGCTGCGCACCGTCAAAACCTGTGTCGGCAACCAATTCTGCCGGTTTGGTACACAGGACTCCATGGGGGTAGGGGCGATGCTTGAACGTAAATACGAACGTCTTGATTTCCCTGCCAAGTTCAAAATGGCGGTTAACGGCTGCCCGCGTAACTGTGCGGAATCATGCACCAAGGATATCGGAATCGTCGGCAACGACGGCGGCTGGGAAGTGTTCATCGGCGGTAACGGCGGTATCAAGCCGCGTATTGCAGATGCCTTCTGCAAAGTGAAGACAGATGAGGAACTGGTAGAGGTATGCTCAGCTGTGATGCAGTTCTACCGTGAAACAGGCAACTATCTGGAAAGAACATCGGAATGGGTAGAACGCATGGGTCTTGAGCAAATCCAGAACGTGATTCTGAACAACGAGGAGAACCGCAAGGAGCTTGCGGCACGGATTGATTTTGCCCTGGCCCAGGTATCCGATCCATGGAAAAAAATGCTGAAGGAAGAAGACACCCGCAGCGCACTGTTCGAAAAAGCCCAGCACTAAAATAAAAAGCCCAGGAGGAGAGAGAACAATGGAAAACACAAACCATGAGTATACGATAGGGACGGTTCAGCATTTCCTGCCGCAGATCGGGCGTGTAGTCGGCTGCGGTCCGGTGGAGCTGGCTGTGTTCAAAACCTCGGATGGCCGGATTTTCGCGGTGGAGAACAAGAATCCCCATCCGAAGGGCGGCCCGCTCGCGGAAGGAATTGTGTCCGGGCATTACCTGTATGATCCGCTGTATGACTGGAAAATTGATCTGCGCAGCGGAGAGGTTCAGGCTCCCGACAAAGGAAGAGTCGCCACATTCCCGGTTACTGTAGACGGGGAAAGTGTTAAAGTTACCCTGCAGGGTACATTGATTCAAAGCTAAATTAAGATAAGAAATGGCGGGGTGGAGAGATGTTTACGCAAAGCGTCGAGAACATCGTAGAGGCAGCAGTCAGCAAACGGGATAAAATGAATGAAAATTTGCCGCGGTACTTTTTGGCGGCGCTACTCGCAGGGGCATACGTCGGAATCGGAATTATTCTTATCTTCTCATTGGGAGCACCGCTGGCGGCGATTAAATCGCCGCTGCAGCCGCTCGTAATGGGCGCCTCCTTCGGAATCGCCCTGACCCTGGTCATTTTTGCCGGCTCGGAGCTGTTTACCGGGAACAATATGTTCTTTACTGTCAGTACCCTTGCAGGAAGAACCTCAGTATGGGACACGGTCAAGAACTGGGTCATCGTCTTTATCGGCAACGTCGGCGGTGCTGTTATCCTGGCTCTGCTGATTCAGGGGACCGGATTATTTAAGGCGGCTCCTGCGGAGCATCTGATCTTCGCTGCTGCTGCCAAAAAAATGACGCTGCCCTTCTCGGAGCTGTTCTTCCGCGGCATCCTCTGTAACTGGCTTGTCTGTCTGGCCATCTGGATGTCCTCCCGTGCCAAAAGCGAAGCTGCCAAGCTGGTGCTGATCTGGTGGTGCCTGTTCGCCTTCATCGCCAGCGGCTATGAGCACAGTGTAGCCAATATGACCCTGCTCAGTGTAGCAGTTCTGCTGCCTAACCACCCTGAAACGGTCTCGGTAGCCGGCTGGCTGCACAACATGATTCCGGTTACGCTCGGCAATATCATCGGCGGCGGCTTGTTCGTCGGTGCAGCGTACTGGCTCATCTCTCCCGTCCGCAATACCTTCAGCAAACGTTAAGGCAGTACTGATAAGCTGTCCTGAGGCATTAGCCTTCAGGGCAGTTTTTTTGTTGGCTATATCTGCAGCCGGCGGTTTTTGACGGCAGAAAAAAAGACGCCTGCACGGCGCCTTTGACCACTCTATTTGTTATTAAATAATATTTGGGCCAGAACTGTTTCAATGAGGAGAATAGAGGGTATTATTACAAGGAAATTAAATCCGGCAAATTTCGTTCGGACACATCTCGCAATGGCAGATTTCCTGCAGCATGCCAAGGTCCTTAATGACGATCATACCATTCTCATATTCAACAGCATCTTTTTTACGCAAATCGCTCAGCATCCGGTTGACACTCTCACGGGTAGCGCCAATCATGTTGGACAGGTCAGTATGCGTAATCTTTTTGTTGATCAGAATGTTGTCGCCATTCTTCTCACCGTAGGTATTGCCAAGACGGATCAGAGTGGAGCAAAGTGCGCCCGGTTTGCCGTACATCATCAAATCACGGAATTTCGTCTGTGTGAGACGGTGATGAATACCCATCCACTTCATGAAGTCAATGGCGAAATCGCAATGCTGGCAGATCAGAATTTCCAGATCCTTCTGTTCAATTACGCCAACTTCGCTTTCTTCAATAACTTCGGCGGTGAAGCTATGCTTCGTGCTGAAGAACGGGTCAGCCTGACCTACCATATCACCAGCCTGATACATATAAAGAATGAGTTCCTTGCCTTCGTCAGTAGATTTCGTCAGCTTCACGCGTCCACGTTTGATATAAAACAATTTATCCGAGTAGTCGCCTTCCCAGAAGAGGTGTGATCCCTCAGGGACCATACGTTCCTTCATTGTAACGAGAAGTCTGTTAAAATTCTGTTCGGAGAAACAGTTTGTATTTCCGTGGGCTTCGATAACATTGTAATGTTCCTTTATCATAATCGACATCCCCTTTATTCCCTCAGTTTTTCAGTAAATTTTAAATTAATTATACATGTAAATTCCTCTTTATGGTTAAAAAATTTCGCGAAAAAGTGTCGAATTTATAACATTGTGATAATTTTCACTTCAAATGTGTGAGATTTAATATGTTTTATGCCCCTTCAGGAGGAAAATCCATAATTAACGTCTATTATAACAGCGGTTTCCCAGTTTGCACAATTGTTGGGAAACGGCTTTTTTATGCTTTTTTCCGGGAAAGAGACATTTAGTATTGATTATATGGTGAACTGTGGAGTTTATTCAACTCCGTAAAAATGCACATAACTCCGTTACAGCCGGACATTGGCCCCAGGCCGCTTGACAGGTACGCTGGAGTTGAGCATCAAAAAACGGAGAGGGAGAATCAGACATGGCTAAAGTAGCGGATAAATATTTAAAGGTAGATCCGTGGTCGGTAATGGAAGAAGGGTTTGATCCGAGGCGGAACAGGGTATCGGAGTCGATCTTTTCGCTGGGCAATGAGTATATGGGAGTCCGCGGCTATCCGGAAGAAGGCTACTCGGGGGATATGCTGCTGGGCAGCTATTTTAACGGATTATATGAAGAGCACGCTATCGGCAACCACTATAAAGGAATTATCCGCTCGCTGCGTTATATGGTGAATGCGGTGGACTGGCTGTATACACGGATTACGGTTGACGGTGAGCAGCTGGATCTGGCTCATAGCCGGGTGAAGAACTTCCGCCGCAGGCTGGATTTCCGCACCGGTACCTATTGCCGTGAATTCGTATGGCTGCTGGAGGGCGGCAAAGAGCTGAAGGTAACCTTCACCCGGCTGGTCAGCATGAAGATGTCACATCTCGGGCTGCAGCAGGTGGCGTTTGAGCCGCTTAATTTCTCGGGTGAGGTGCAGGTGCTTACAGGACTTGATTTCGGGGCGGTCCATGAGGAGCGCGGACAAAGCATGTGGAAAAGTCTGCATAGCGGTTCTGCGGAGGGAATTACAGCAATTATGGCGGAAACGCTGACCACCGGCAACAGGCTGTTCTCCGGCTTTGTCCTGCAGTCACCGGCTGAACTGAATCCATGTCTGGTAGAGCGTGACAGGTTCGCTGGCCAGTCCTTTGCACTTTCTTTAATAGAAGGAGAAAGAATTCATTATACGAAGCTTGCCGTCAACTATGCGGACACAGAGAAGATACGTACTCCTGAGGAGCTGTGGGAGAAGGGCATACAGCTTGCCGGAGAAGCGGCTAGGCTTGAGGCGAATGATGTATTTGCTGCCCAGGCTGCGTACTGGAACGGGATCTGGGAGACCAGCGATATCTCTATCGAAGGGGATGAGGAGAACCAGCAGGGCATCCGCTTCTGTATCTTCCAGCTGTACCAGACGTACCATGGCGATCATCCGGGCTATAACATCGGAGCGAAGGGGCTTACCGGGGAAGCTTACCGGGGACTGGCATTCTGGGATACAGAGTCGTACTGCCTGCCTTTTTATATGTTTAACAATCCGAAGGCGGCCCGGAGCCTGCTTGAATTCCGTTACAAGACACTGCCGGAGGCGATGCAGCGGGCCGGGGATGTGGATTGTGAAGGCGCCTGCTATCCAATAGCGACAATTGACGGAACTGAAAGCTGTGATCTGTGGCAGCATTCCAATCTGCAGTTGCATGTCGGAACGGCTGTATCCTACGGTATCTGGCATTATGTAAAAAATACGGGTGACAAGGAGTTTCTATACAGTAAAGGCGCCGAGATGCTGATTCAGATCAGCCGCTTCTATGCCACACGAGGACAGTGGGGGGCGCGCAGCGGGCAATACGGTTATTTTGGCGTAATGGGCCCGGATGAATTCCAGCTGATGGTAAATAACAACTGCTATATCAATCTGATGGCTAAAAAGCTGTTTGAGTACACTAATGATACACTGGAAGAAATGCGGAGGTCTGTGCCGGAGCAGTTCGCTGAGCTGGCTGCCCTGACCGCGCTGCGTGAAGAAGAGCTTATTGACTGGGCACATAAAGCGGAGCATATGAAGATCCCTGCTGACCCGGCCATCGGGGTATATGAGGAGCATGACGGATTCTTTGATATGCCGCATATGGATATTCACTCTATTCCGGTAACCGATTTTCCGCTCTATTCGAACTGGTCCTATGACCGTCTGTACCGTTACGACATGATTAAGCAGCCTGACGTACTGATGTTCATGTTCCTGTACAGCAGTGAATTCACCAGGGAAGCCAAGCTTGCCAATTATGAATATTATGAGCTGCGCTGTATTCATGAATCCTCGCTGTCACCGTCGATTCACTCCATTCTTGCCAGTGAAATCGGCAAGCATGAGGAGGCATACCGGTTCTTTGAATTTGCGACCAGGCTGGATCTGGATAATTACAACCGCAACACCCGTGAAGGTCTGCATACCACCTCGATTGCCGCGGCGTGGATGAACATCGTATACGGATTCGGCGGCATGCGTTCAGACGGGGAGCTCCTCAGCTTCAGTCCGTCGCTGCCGGAGCGCTGGACGTCCTACAGCTTCCATGTACAGTATGAAGGAGTGCTGATCCGTCTGGCTGTCGCGCAGGAGGGTGTGCAGTTACAAGCCGTTTCCGGAGGATGCACTGAAATTATGGTTTACGGGCAGCGTATCAGCATTGGCCCGGACAATGTAATGCTCCCGCTCGCTGAAGGGCTGGTGGCCGGATGAGCTGGATAGTAAAGGACCTTCAATTCAGTGCTGAGAAGATTATAACAGGCGGCAATAAATATATGACCGGCAACGGATATATGGGCTTCCGCGGAACGCTGGAGGAATTCGGGAAGGAGCAGCTTGCCGCCGTCACCCTGGCCGGAGTATACGATCAGGCCGGAGGGAAGTGGCGGGAGCCGGTTAACGCGCCGAATGCGTTGTTTACCAGGCTTAGCTGTAATGGTAAACGGCTGGGCGTGCTTGACGCAGAGCCGCTGTCGCACAGTCAGGAGCTGGATATTTCCTGTGCGCTGCATAAGCGTGAGACGGTGTATGGCATCAGCGGAGGCGAGCTGGCCTTTACCGCTGAGCGCTTCGTCAGCATGGATCAGCTGCATGTGCTGGTGTCCCGGCTTAGCCTGGCTGCCACGGCGGATTGCCGGATTGAGCTGGAGACAGGCATTGACAGTGAGGTGTGGGATATTAACGGCCCGCATCTGTACGGCTTGCAGGAGCGGCATACGAAGGGCGTACTTCTGGCTGAAGCCGTTACCGGTGAGCTTGGTCTGCAGGTGGCGGTAGCAGAAATGACAACATGCCATTTTGAGGCGGGGGAAACGTCAGGAGAGGGTGGTGCGCGCCGGTTCATTGCTTTTGACGTCAAGGCTGGAGAGGTTTATGAATGGTATAAATACGCAGCTGTCTATACGGAGCTGGACTGCAGTGAGCCTGCCGAGTCGGCCGTGCAAAATGTCCGTACGGCGGAAGCAGCCGGCTATGGACAACTGCTTGCAGCGCACCGTGAAGCCTGGGCGGAACGCTGGAAGAGGAGTGACTGTGTGATCGAAGGGGATGCAGCTGCCCAGTTTGCGCTCAGGTACAGTATCTATCAGCTGCTGATCATTGCACCGACCCAGTCGGAGAAGGTATCCATTCCAGCCAGAGGGCTGTCCGGCCAGGTATACAAAGGCGCAGTGTTCTGGGATACAGAGATGTTCATGCTGCCCTTTTTCCTGCACAGTGACCCTGCCACGGCCCGCAATCTGCTGATGTACCGCATTCATACGCTGGACGGCGCGCGGCGGAAGGCTGCTGAATATGGATATCTTGGCGCCTTTTACGCCTGGGAGAGCCAGGATACAGGCGATGATGCCTGCACGCTGTTCAACGTAAACGATGTGTTTACCGGACGGCCGATGCGCACCTACTTCCGTGATAAACAGGTGCATATCAGTGCTGATGTAGTACACGGAATCTGGCAGTATGTCGCGTTTACCGGAGATGACAGTCTCTTGGCTGACGGCGGAGCAGAAGTGATTTGGGAATGTGCCCGGTTCTTTTATTCCTATGCCTGCTATAATCCGGTTAAGCGGCGCTACGAGGTGCTGGATGTTACCGGTCCTGATGAATACCATGAACGGGTCAATAACAATGCTTATACCAATGCTCTTGTCCGGCAGACACTTGAGGTTGCTCTACAGAGCGCAGAGCTGTTGCGGGCTAAATATCCGGAGCGGTATGAGCAGCTGGCCGGAAGGCTTGCCGGCGGGCCGTTCCTGAAAGAGTTCAGAGAGATGCTGGCTGGTCTTTATGTTCCGCAGCCAGATCCGCAGACGCTGCTCATCGAGCAGTTCGACCGTTACTTTATACTTGAGGATGTCCCGCTGGCAGAGCTTAAAGCCCGGGTTATTCACCCGAATGAATATTTTGGCGGCGGTAACGGGCTGGCGACTACGACCGCCATTCTTAAACAGGCAGATGTGGTGCTGATGCTGAATCTGTTCAAAAGCACCTTCTCCCAAGAGGTCAAGCAGGCCAACTGGGAGTATTACGAACCGCGGACGGAGCATGGCTCCAGTCTGAGCCCGTGTATCTATGCGCTGGTGGCTGCCGATATTGGATCGCCTGACTGGGGATATCCTTACTTTATGCGTACCGCAACAGTAGACTTGACCGGGGAATCCAAGCAGTATGTCGGGGACCTGTATATCGGCGGAACACATCCGGCGGCAAACGGCGGAGCCTGGATGGCGGCAGTGCTCGGTTTTGCCGGCGTGCTGTTTGACGGAAAGGTGCTGCGGGTGCAGCCTGCACTGCCTGAGCTGTGGACAGCGGTGGAAGTGCCGCTGAGCCTGCACGGAGACAGCTTCCGGCTGAGGGTCAGCCGGGAAGAGATAACGGTTAGTGCTGCCGCCGGGAACAGGGAGGCGCTTAAGGTAAGCGGATGCGGCAGCAGGGATCAGCTGTGCCAGCCTGGAGCTATGCTGACGCTGCGGACGGCGGGGGCTGCAGGTGCCAGTGCTGCTGAATAGCGGCTGGTGAATCTGAATATAAAGTTACAACAGGAGGTCATGAATGTATGCCGGATTATAGCATGCTGCAGCAAATGAAAGGTGCCATCTTTGATCTGGACGGAGTCATAGTGGATACTGCCAAATATCATTATCTGGCTTGGCGGTCACTCGCGTCAGAGCTCGGCTTTGATTTTACTGAAGCGGATAATGAACGCCTTAAGGGTGTGAGCCGGATGAGATCGCTTGATATTCTGCTGGACATTGGCGGGCTGGAATTCACGGAGGATGAGAAGCTTGCCATGGCGGATAAAAAGAATGGTCTATACGTGGATTACATCTCCCGGTTAGAGGAGTCAGAGCTGCTTCCTGGCGTCAGAGAGTATCTGATCAGGCTGCGCGGCTGCGGTATCGGCATCGCCCTCGGCTCAGCCAGCAAGAATGCACAGTTCATTCTCGATAAGCTGAATATTGCCGGAATGTTCGATGCTGTTGTTGACGGCAACAAGGTATCCAGAGCCAAGCCGGACCCGGAGGTATTTCTGACAGCCGCCCGGGGACTGGGTCTGCAGCCGTATGAGTGTGTAGTCTTTGAGGATGCCGAAGCAGGCGTAGCTGCAGGTAAAGCGGCAGGCATGCAGGTCGTCGGAACCGGAAGGCCTGAGGCATTAAGCGGGGCAGATATTATTGTAAGCGGATTGCATGAATTATAGGGGCTTGATAGACTAAGAGTCGTGGCAAGGGCAACTCCCGATATAGATTGAACTCAGAACATACATAAATAGCAGGATAGCAGCATTCAATCTATGTAGACTCATTATTCTATTATAGTAGGAAAGCTTGAGGGATGCAGATGGAAACGTTGTTATTATGGCCGGAGGGTGCTCCGGGGGCGCAGGGTACAAGTGATGAGGACTGCCCGGCAATTACGCCTTATTTGGCGGAAGGAAGCAATAATGCTGCAGTGCTGATCTGTCCCGGAGGTGCTTACTGGCTGCGGGCTGACCATGAAGGGGGGCCGGTAGCCGAGTGGCTGAACCTACTTGGGATCTCCGCTTTTGTGCTGCGTTACCGTGTAGCTCCTTACCGGTATCCGAACGCCCTGCTGGATGCTCAAAGAGCGCTGCGTACAATCCGTTATCGTTCAGAGGAATTCGGAATTGATCCGCAAAGAGTCGGCATACTGGGCTTCTCCGCCGGGGGGCATCTTGCTTCAACAGTATCCGGACTGTTTGACAGAGGGAACAAGGAGTCAGAGGAAGCGCTAGAACGGGAGTCCTGCCGTCCGGACTTCTCTATTCTATGCTACCCGGTCATATCCATGATGGATGGTGTGACACATGAAGGCTCCAGGGACAATCTGCTTGGTGCTAATCCGCCTGAGGAGCTGATCCGCCGTTTAAGCGGTGAGCTGCAGGTCACGCCTGATTCACCGCCTGCCTTCCTCTGGCATACTGCGGATGACGGCGCGGTACCGGTGGAGAACAGCCTGCTGCTTGCCGCAGCGCTGCGCCGCTGCCGGATTCCATTTGATCTGCATGTGTATGCCCATGGTGAACATGGCCTGGGCCTGGCTGAAGAGGAGCCTCATACGCGCGGCTGGACCGGCGCTTGCGCTTCCTGGCTGCAGATGAACGGTTATGGGGACATAGACGGTTCTTGAATAACTGCATTGAAGCCTTTCACGAGTTCTTAGAGCTTGTGAAGGGCTGTTTGCTGTTCTTCTATCTGAATGTGGTGTTACATGATAAGATGGCAGTATTGGTTTGATTTAACAGGGAAAAAGGAGAATCGTGGATGAAGAAGCTGCTTCATGTACTTTTAGCAATGGGATTGATATTGGGCATCGGATTAACGCAAGAGGGAAAGGCCTCGGCTGAAGGAAGCAAGCAGGTGTTCAGAATTGGCGTGGACGTTATCCCGGGGCTGCTTGATCCGGCCCTTACTGTCAACGATACGGACTCATCGGTCATTAAGGGCCTGTTCGAGGGTCTGGTCCGCTTGAATGAATACGGCCAGGCTGTGCCGGGCATCGCGAAATCCTGGAAAATATCGAACGGCGGCAAAACGTACACCTTTGCTTTGCGGACTGCAGCCAAATGGAGCAACCAGCAGCCTGTAAAGGCGGCGGATTTTGAATATGCCTGGAAGCGGGCGTTGTCTCCGCAGTCTTTTAACAGCAAGGCCTTTAAAATGTATATGATCGCCGGCGCGGAGAGCTATCACAATGGTAAGCAGAAGGATGCCTCCAAAGTAGGGATTAAGGCGCTGAATGACTATACCCTACAGGTGACGCTTGCAGCTCCGAATTACACGTTCCTTCAGATGCTCGCCGAGAATATTTATCTGCCGGTGAACGCAGCAGCGGTTAAAGCTAATGCCAGCTGGGCCGGCAGTACCGAATCTTACGTAACCAACGGCCCGTTCATGCTGGCTGCCTGGGATGCCAATAAGATTATTCTGGTCAAAAATTCCGGGTATTACGCTGCTAAGGAGATTCAGTTCTCCGAGGTTCAATTCCTCAAGCCGGCGGCTTGGGAGCCTTCCAATACATCAACCTTTCTTGCCGGAAATCTCGACTGGGTCGGGAGCGGTGAGAATACGGCTATTGACTATTATGATTCCATAACGGCTGCTGATAACGGTATTGAAACATATACTTATCCGTACGCCAGCTTGTATTACTATCAGTTTAATGTGAACGAACCTCCGTTTAATAATGTGAAAATCCGTAGAGCGCTGGCAATCGCGGTGGACCGTGAGGGCTTGCCTTACGGCACTCCGGCTTATGGAGATATTCCTCCGACCATTTATGGGGTCAAACAAAACTTCCGTTCGGAGATTGCGGACTCCAGGTACTTTAAGGAAGATATTAAATCCGCCCAAAAGCTGCTGCAGGAGGGGTTGAAGGAAGAGGGCCTGAACAGCCTGCCGGAATTCAATATCATTGTGAACGCAGAGCAAAATCATGATCTGATTGCCTCACTCATCGTTTCCGGCTGGAAAGAAAAGCTGGGCATCAAGGCGAATGTTGAGGTTCAGAGCTGGAGTGAGCTGCTGGACAACCGTTACAGCCAGAATTATACGGTAGCCAGAGCAGGCTGGAGAGCGGATTACAATGACCCGGCTGCGTTTCTGGAATACTTTACGTCATGGAGTACAGACAATGACTCGGGCTGGAGCAATAAGCTGTATGACAGCTATATTCTGCAGGCACGGCAAAAACAGGAGCCCGCTGAGCGGATGCGCCTGTATGCCAAAGCAGAGAAATTGCTGATTGATGAAATGGTTATCCTCCCGCTGTACTATTATGTTGCGGGTGTGCTCAAGAGCCCGGACGTTAACAATGTATATCTGGATTTTGACGGTTCGATTGCTTTTACCAGAGGTTATCTAAAATAATCACTCATGCTCAGCCGGCCCGGCATATTCTGCAGTATGGGCTACATTTCATTTAGGTCAGCCGGATCTTCCGGTTGGCCTGTTTGTGGTTCCGCTTTTTCCTATATTTGCGGCTAGACTTGAACTAATATAGATAAAATGCATGAGAATACTGGTGTTTGAATAAGGAGGAAATACAATGTGCACAACCCACGCAGCACCGTTCCGTTTTGATATCGTAGGCAGCTTTCTGCGGCCGGCTGAGCTGAAGGAAGCCAGAGAAAAGTATGCAGGCGGCGAAATCCCGCAGGCAGAGTTAAAGGCAGTAGAGGACAAGTGCATTATCGAACTGGTGCACAAGCAAAAGCAGGCCGGGCTTAAAGTGGCTACAGACGGCGAATTCCGCAGAAGCTGGTGGCATCTTGATTTCTTCTGGGGTCTCCAGGGGGTAGCCAAAACGGAAAGCCTTTCGGTAAATGTGTTCAAAGGAACGCCGGCGCGGTCACAATCTGCAGAGCTGACGGGGAAAATCAGCGGGAACCATCATCCGTTTCTGGAGCATTTCAGGTTTGTCAAAAGCATTGCCGACGAAGGGATTATTGTGCGTCAGACCCTCCCTTCGCCAACACAATTTCTTCATCATCTGGTCTCTCCAGCCAATCTGGATAATACGAATGATATCTACCCGGAGAGGGAAGAGCTGATCCGGGATATTGTACAGGCCTACAGAACCGTCATTTCCGACCTGTACGCAGCGGGCTGCCGGAATGTCCAGTTGGATGACTGCTCCTGGGGACAGTTTTTTGAGGGGCGTTCCACAGCATTTGACGCAGACAGAAGCACCGATGAGCAGCGGAAGGAAGAAAAGCTAAGAATCAATAACTTGGTACTGGCTAACCAGCCGCAAGACCTGAGGCTTACGACGCATGTATGCCGCGGAAATTTTCGTTCAGCCTGGGCCACCTACGGCGGATATGAACCGGTAGCAGAGGCGCTTTTCGCTCGGCAGGATGTGGATGCCTACTATCTGGAGTACGACTCGGAAAGAGCGGGCGGCTTCGAACCCTTGCGTTACATGGGTAAGGACAAAAAAGTTGTGCTGGGCCTGATAACATCCAAAACACCCGAGCTGGAAAACAAAGAAACCATCCTCGCGCGAATCCGTGAGGCAGCACAGTATGTGGAGCTGGACAGGCTGTATCTAAGTCCGCAATGCGGCTTTGCCTCTACCGAAGAAGGCAATCTCCTGACCGAAGAGGAGCAGTGGGCGAAGCTCAGCCTGATCCGGGAAATCGCTGAAGAGGTGTGGGGTGCAGAGTAACGGAGGGGCTTGCTGAATACAACGGCTATTGACGGAAATGTAAAATAAGACGGTATCCTTAGCTGCCTCTGGTGTTATGCCTGGGTGGCTTTTTGTTTTTGCTGCAGAACAGGCGGATCATCCGGCGTGGCGTGTAGAGCAGGGGATGAGGCAGAGAGCGGTGTGATGAGAGTCAGGGAGGCTTCGGAAATCGATAGCAGCCGCTCTCGGAACTAGGTGGATTTCCTCCGCCTAATTCTATCTTTTTTTAGCATTTGAGCAGATTAGTTGGAAAATGTACTATTAATTTGATTGATGTCTCCCTCATCCAGTGAAATCACATAAATTAAGTGGTATTTTTCTAACTAATAGCCAAATTTAGTTGTTACACGAATAATTTGATGGAGATTTTCCAACTAAACTGCTTAGCTCGCAGCACCAAAAGCGGCCAGTAAGCCCAAACGCTCCACGCAACAGCGACTATATCCCCGTTCACTCCCCCTGCCGACACCCCGTAAGCAATCTTTTGTGCTTTTCAGTTTCCGGAAGAGGCTGGAAGTCGTGGAGCAGAAATTTGGAGCTGGAGGAGCGTTAGCACCCGCCTTTGTCGCCGGATTTTAACCACAAGCGGTATAAATCATAAAATCTGGAGACAACAGCGGCCGGAAGCCCAAATGTTCTGCGTAATGACACCCACAGCCTCGGAGGCGTCTGCCAGACGCAAAAATTGCATACAATCCCACCTAAACAACTTTAAAATAAACATATGTAAGCGCTTCTTCATTTGTTATATTATTGAAACTGGAGGTGGTTCCGGGGTGTTGAACGCACTTTTTAAGCCGATTGTCCGGCTGAACGTCAAGCAGCAGCTGATCCTGCTGTTCGTCATTATGCTTACTCCCATTCTGGTTCTCAATAATTACGGCAATTACAAGGCCGAGCAGGTTCTGAAGCGCCATGTCACTAACGCCTATGTCGAGCTGAACAAGCAGAATTTTGCGATCATCAACCGTGACATCGATACAGTCAACAAAATAACGTCGACGGTGATCCAGAACCCTTTTCTGCAGCAGCTGAATATGAGCGGGCTTGATCCCATAATGGAGCGGGTGGAACGCTACGAAACGATAGAAAAGCTGCTTGGCAGCTACTCGCAGGGTGCGGAGCGCGGGGATGCGATTTATTACTCGCTGTACGTGTACGATCCGAACAATTATTATTTTTTTGCCCCCAATTTTCCGCAGGTGAAGAAGGCAGGCGTTTATTTTTTTACCAAGGAAGAGGAGCCGTTCTGGTTCAGGCAGGCAGTGGAGCAGAAGGGCCGGGGTTACCTGATGTTCATGGACCGGCTCAGTCCGCAGGCTGAGGATCTGAAGACGCTTACCTATGTAAGGGCAGTCAATAACATATACCTCGGTGCGGGAACAATCGGCGTGCTGGTGGTCACCAAAATGGAGGCTAAGATCGGCGAATCGCTGAAGTCGATTTCATTGCCGGACGGGGAAATTTACCTGACGGATATGAACAACAGGGTACTTGCCTCCAGCACCAGCTCCACGGGGGAGATTATTGAGCTGCCGGACGGGGCGGAGATCGGTGATCCGGAAGGAACCGTGGACGTGATTACCGACGACTTCATCTATGTGGTGAACAATAACCATATGCTCGGGCAGAAGCTGGTCTACAAGGTTCCGGTAAAAGCGCTGCTCCAGCAGCAGAACGAGATGAAAAGAGTCATTCAGTACATAACTGTGGCCTACGCCTTATTCGGCTTAATCATTATTACGTATTTCTGGCGTTCGCTGATGACACCGCTGCAGAAGCTGGCTTTTTTTGTGCGTAAGTATGAGCCGGGCAACCGGGTGCCGGAAACGCCGAAGCGGGGCAGCAATGACGAGGTCAGTGTGCTTATCTCCTCAACCTATGATATGGCGCGCAGGCTGAACGGCCTAATCATGTATAAATACCAGATGGAGCTGAAGCAGAAGGAGTCCCAGCTGCAGCTGCTGTATCAGCAGATCAATCCGCATCTTTTGTATAACACTTTGGAGAGTATTTATTGGAAAAGCTCGCTGGAAGGCAACGTCGAATCCGCGGAAATGATCAAGGAGCTGTCCAAGCTGATGAAGATCAGCCTGAGCAGGGGCCGGGAGCTGATTACGCTGGAGGAGGAGCTGGAGCATGCCAGCGCCTATATCAAGCTGCAGCAGCACCGCTATGATTACGTGTTCACTGTAACCTGGAACATCGCACCCGAAACCAAGAGTAATCTGATTCCCAAAATCACCCTCCAGCCCCTGATCGAAAACGCCATTATCCACGGGGTCAAAAATATGGAGGAGGACGGGGAGATTATCATCACTGCCTTTACTTTAGAGGATAGGGTGCTGATTATGATTGAAGACAACGGCTATAAGCAGGCTGACTACGAGGCGATCACCCGGATACTGCATGATGAGAGTCCGAATCCGGCCAGCGGCTACGGCATCCGCAATATTAACCAGCGGGTGCAGCTGCATTTTGGCCCGGATTACGGCATTACCTATGGACCGCGTGCAGGCGGAGGGACGGTTGCGGCCGTCCTGCTGCCCAAAACAGAGGTTCAACAATAGAAGGGGGAATCCGCAAATGTTCAATATTCTGGTTGTGGACGATGAACCGCTTATCTGTAAAGGCCTAAGCAGCCTGCTTGCTTCCTCCGGACTGGATATCGGCCATATTTATACGGCGGGCAGCGGTTTTGAGGCACTGGACTGCATCCGGATGGAGGAGGTCGATCTGCTTGTCACCGACATCCAGATGGGGGCGATGAGCGGCATTGAGCTGATGCAGCATGCCAAGCTGGCGAAGCCTTGGGTGCAGGCAATTGTCATTTCGGCCCATGAAACGTTCCAGTATGCCCAGATGGCTGTGAGGCTGGGGGCAAAGGATTACCTGATCAAGCCGCTGAACAGCGAGCAGTTTCTGGATTCTGTGCGGAATGTGCTGCTCAAAATGGACCGGCCTTCGCCCGAGCTCGCAGGCTACGTGACCGGACCCGGCGATAGCTTCCGGCTTGAAGAGCCTCTGCCGGCCTACAGCGAGGTGCTGAACAGCCTGCTTACTGATTCTGCTGCCGTGATGGGCGTCGAAGAGCCCATGCGTAAGCTGGATGAGCTGAAGCTGCAGGGCCCTTATTTTGCTGTGCTTAAGATTAAGCTGCCGCTCCCAGGTGCAGAAGACGGAGCCCAATATAGCCCGCGTGACCGGGGACTGCTGCGCTACGGCGCGCTCAACATCGTCAAAGAGCTGCTGGACCAGGAGTGGAGCTCGACGGCCTTTTATTCCCCGGAGGAAGAAATGACTGTAATCATCCAATGGGATGAGAAAAGCTACGAGGAGGCAGGAGGGAATCAGGTCAGCAGGCTGGATGTGCTGGGCCGAAGCCTTCATTTTAACATCCACAAATTTCTGCATTTGAACGCGGTCATCGGGATCAGCCAGATTCTCAAAGGATTGCCGTTCATGGAGGTGCTGAACCGCCAGGCGTCACGGGCCATCCTCTGGAATAAGGAGCACAACGACCACTACGTATTCTATTACGGGGACTTTAACTGGAACAGTTATACCGGTGCAGGTGAACCCTCCGCCGAGGAGCTGCACACACGCAGCAACCTGATTGTCCAGAAGGCGAAGGAGTATATCGATGAAAATTACGCCCAGAAGGGCTTAACGATACATGAGGTAGCCAAAAAAAATCACGTAAGCCCCAATTATCTGAGCTATCTGTTCAAAAAAAATACAGGCCACAACCTGTGGGAATATGTAATTAAGCTGCGGATGGAGGAGAGCCGGGAGCTGATTTTGCATACCGATCTGCGCCGCTACGAAATTGCTGAACGGGTCGGGTATGAGTCGCCGGAGCATTTCAGCAAGATTTTCAAAAAATACTACGGCATCAGCCCGAGCGAGCTGAAGAAGTAAGAACACTCATGACTTCGGTAGATATACACATGTGCAGCGTCCCCCGCCTTTCCTACAATTAAGGTAGGAAGCACTTTGTCAAAGTGCTTGAAGACAAAAGGAAAGAGGGAGCCAGATGAATCAGACCGCTGCACTTCACGACAAACTGCCGGCAAAGCTTGAGAGCAGGCCGTATAAGCAGAACCGCTGGAAAAAGAATTTTTGGGGCTATATGTTCCTCGTCCCCGCCATTGTAATTTTCATCATGTTTATGTGGGTGCCTATTTTTAAAGGCTTTTTGTACAGCTTCTATACGGTGGATTTTGTTAAGGGAAACAGCTTCGTCGGATTTGAAAATTATGCGCGGGCACTGACAGACCCCGATGTGCTGATCGCGATCCAAAACACACTATACTACATGTTGCTCTGTCTGGTTGTCGGCTTCTGGGTACCGATTGCCTTCGCCATTGCGATCTCTGAGCTGCGGAAGTTCGGCGGCTTCGTCCGGGTAGCGGCTTATCTGCCTTATGTCATGCCGGCGGTTGTCCTCTACGGGCTGTGGCGGTGGCTGTACGATCCTGTCGGCCCTGTTAATGCGCTGCTCGGTACAATGGGGGCAGATCAGATCCCTTTCCTGACGGACAGCAGATGGTCGATGCTCTCACTTGTCTTTATGGAGACGTGGCAGCAGTTCGGCTCGGGGATGCTGATCTACCTGGCGGCTGTGCTCAGCATCCCGCGTGACTGGTATGAAGCGGCGGAGATTGACGGGGCCGGGGTGTGGGCGCGGATTCGCCACATTACGCTGCCGTCGCTGCGCAACCTGATCATCCTGATGCTGATTTTGCAGATTATCGCGACCTCGCAGGGCTATCAGTCCCAGCTGGCGCTGCTGGACGGCGGGCCGAACAAGACCACGCTGACCTATGCGCTGCTGATTGTGAAGTATGCTTTTACCAGACTGGATTACGGCACGGCAACGGCGCTTGGCATGCTGATGTTTATCGTTCTTGGCGGTTTGGGCATTTTACAGTTCAGGCTGAATAAGGAGGATAATTAGGATGAAGAGTGTGGAGAGAGGAATTCTGTCTGAGCATGATCTGAAAAAGACAAGCAACAAGGTTGTCTACAGTATTATGGTGCTGTGCATTGCGGTAATGGTGTTCACGATGATCTATCCGATTCTGATGACAATGTTCAACGGGCTGAAGTCGAATGTCGAGGTCAACTCATTTCCGCCGCATTTTTTCCCGCAGGAGTGGCATTTCGGCAATTTAAAAGATGCGGTGAATTATATTGATCTGCTCAAGTATCTCAAGAACACGCTTTATATTTTTGCCGGCAACATGGTTATGACGCTTGTCGTGCTGGGGATGGCCTCATTCAGCATTTCGCGGATGAACGTGCCTTACCGCAAGGCGTTCTACTTCTTTTTCCTGATGACACTGTTTATTCCGGCGACGAGCTATATGATTCCGAACTTCGTCAATCTGAAGGAGCTGGGCCTGCTTAACCAGTATGCGGCTTTCTGGCTGCCGGCGGGGGCGAACACGTTTTATTTTCTGCTGCTGAAGAATTTCTTCGACGGAATTCATCCAGAAATCTTTGAAGCGGCGCGGATCGACGGGGCCTCGGAGCCGAGAAGCTTTTTTGTGATCGCAGTGCCGCTGTCAGTGCCGATTTTTGCCACGCTGGCGATTTTTATTTTCTCCACTGCCTGGAACGACTGGTTCTGGCCGTCACTGGTCATGCATTCCGAGGAAAAATATACGCTGGCGACCTCGATCTACAAATATGTAATCAGCGTTAAGGCGCTCAATACAAACATTAAGTTTGCCATTCTCTTTCTCGTGTCGCTGCCGCCGATACTTGTATTCCTGATCTTCCAGAAGTTTATTATGCGCGGCGTGGCCTTGTCGGCGGTAAAAGGCTAAAGGCGGCTCGCTGGCCCGTTTAACATTAGAAGGCACACCATCGTAAACCTGCACATGAAAGCAATATAAATACACCTCGTTTGTAAACGGTTTCTCTTTTAAGATGAATTTGTAAGCTAATCATGAATTGAAAAGGGGAGTTTCAATGCGTAAATTTTCCAGCGTATTAGCAGGTCTCCTTGTGGCAGGTTCGTTGTTATCCGCTTGCGGCGGCAACAATAACAGCAACGGAAATGCCCAGGGGAACACAGGAGGGGAAGCGACTCCGGCGCCGGCGGCTACAGCTGCGGATAACAGCACTGCTGCGACAGATGCGCCTGCGGACGATATCACCCAGAGAAAAGTAACAATCAAAATCCACTATCCGACGCCGGACCTGACCGAAATGCGCGCTCAGGAAGACGACCGGATCAAGCGGTTCCAGGCTGAATATCCGAATGTAGAGATCATCAAGGACGACTGGCAGTACAGTGTCAGCGAAATCGGCATCAAGATGGCAGCCAATGAGGCGCCGACCTTCTTCAACACGTATGCGACGGAAGCCAAATTCCTGGTGGAAAAGGGCTGGGCGGCCGACATCACCGAGCTGTGGAATGCCTATGAGTACAAGGAGCAGATCAATCCGGTGCTGCAGAACCAGTTCCTGATTGACGGCAAAATGTACGGTGTAACCCAAAAGGGCTATGTTACCACCACCATGATCAACAAAAAAATGCTGGATGATAAAGGTGTAGCCGTTCCTCCAATGGACTGGACCTGGGATGACATGCTGAATACCGCCAAAGGTGTAGCCGATGCCAAGAAAGGCATTTCCGGAATTGCTCCGATGGGTAAAGGCAACGAGGCCGGCTGGAACTGGACTAACTTCCTGTTTGAAGCAGGCGGAGAGATTCAGAACGTGGAGGGCGGAAAAGTTGTTGCGACCTTCAATTCTGAAGCCGGTGTCAAGGCGCTGGATTTCTACAAAAAGCTGAGATGGGAAGCGGAAGCTATCCCGCAGGACTGGGCGCTCGGCTGGGGCGATGCGGTCGGTGCATTCCAGCAGGGGCGTACAGCTATGGTTATGGCCGGCTCTGACGGTGTAATTGAGCAGGCACTGAACCAGGGCGGACTCAAGCCGGCGGATGTGCTGACCTATCCGATGCCTGCAGCTGAGAAGGGCGGCAAGCATACCGGGGTGCTCGGCGGCGATTATCTCGTAATCAATCCGAACGCCTCCAAGGATGAGCAGGAAATGGCGTTCCGTTATATCACATTCGATTATTTCTCAGACAAGGGTCTGGAGGCGCTTGATGCGATACTGCAGCAGCGTAAGGCGGACGGCAAATACTTCATCCCGCCGCTTCTGGACTATTATGCCGCTGATTCCGAGTTCGGTAAGAAAACCAAAGCTGTCTATGACAAATACTCAGACATTGTATATCAATACAATCCGGAGATTATGGCTCTGCTCGACGGAAAACCTGAAGCCCAGTACAACACCCAGGACTACTATGCTACGATGTCCAACGTGATCCAGGAGCTGTTCTCCAAAAAAGGAACGGACTCCAAAGCCCAGCTTGATGCCGCAGCCAAAACGGTACAGGAGCAATTCTTCGATACTATTACAGTTGAGTAGCAGACAGATAGTGTGTTAGTGCAGACAAAAGACCGGCAAAGCCTCCGACGCTGGAGGACAGCCGGTCTTTTTCTTCGCAATGTCAAATCAGGACAAAATGTGACAGGGCATGAGCGCCCAACGCATGTGAAAGTACTGCAGCCCGGGTATGAAAATCCGCATCAGTTAAATATAACCAAGGAAAATACATAAAAAGTGGATAATAGTCCTGAATATGATTGAATGTAAGCGCTTTGAAAACAAATCAAAAAAACTTTATACTTTGTGAAAGAATTCACTATACAAGACGGAAATGATGTGTTAAGATAAATGTGTAGAGAAAAACAACCTAAAAATTGACAGGAGGACGAGGGAGATGGCAGTTAAGAACGAAGTCGCCGCCCAAGTGAAACAAACCACCGCTGAAGAATATATTCAGACTTTGGTGGATAAAGCAAAGAAAGCCCTGGATGCGTTCATGGAACTGGATCAGGAGCAGGTTAACACAATCGTTCATGCAATGGCATTGGCAGGTCTCGACAAACATATGTACTTGGCGAAACTGGCTGTCGAAGAAACAGGCCGCGGAGTATACGAAGACAAAATTACGAAGAACATCTTCTCAACTGAATATATCTGGCACGGAATTAAGTACGACAAGACAGTAGGCGTTATTGAGGATAACGCTTATGACAGCTTCCAAAAGATTGCTGAACCAGTCGGAATAGTAATGGGTATCACACCGGTAACCAACCCAACATCCACCACGATGTTTAAAGCACTGATTTCCGCTAAGACACGTAATCCTATTATATTCGGTTTCCACCCTTCTGCGCAAGAGTGTAGCGCGGCATCTGCCAAAATTCTTCATGATGCAGGCGTAAAAGCCGGTGCACCTGAGAACTTCATCCAATGGATCGAGCTTCCTACCATGGATAAAACAAATGCACTGATGAACAACCCTGACGTTGCACTGATCCTGGCAACTGGCGGATCGGCAATGGTAAAAGCAGCTTACAGCTGCGGTAAACCGGCTCTCGGCGTAGGCCCTGGTAACGTACCTGCTTTCATTGAAAAGAGTGCTGATATCGATCAAGCGGTAAACGACATTATTCTTTCCAAAACATTCGATAACGGTATGATCTGTGCTTCTGAGCAGGCTGTTATTATCGAAGAAGCCATTTTTGACCAAGTGAAAAAGAAAATGATCGCGAACGGCTGCTATTTCGTTAACAAAGATGAAGCTGCTAAGCTGACAAACGGCGCTATGAATGTAGAAAAATGCGCAGTAAACCCGGCAATCGTTGGTCAATCGGCTGTGAAAATCGCTGAAATGTGCGGAATCCAGGTTCCTGCAGGCACTAAGATTCTGGTAGCAGAAATCGAAGGTGTAGGTACTAAATATCCGCTGTCCGCTGAGAAGCTGAGCCCGGTTCTGGCTTGCTACAAAGTTAAAAATGCTGACCAAGGTATCGAACGTGCTGCAGAAATCGTTGAATTTGGCGGCATGGGCCACAGTTCGGCTATCCACTCCAACAATGAAGAAGTTATCATGAAGTTCTCGCACCGCCTGCAAACGGGACGTATTCTTGTGAACTCGCCTTCGACACATGGCGCCATCGGCGACCTTTACAATACGAATATCCCTTCGCTCACACTTGGCTGCGGATCTTATGGACGCAACTCGGTATCGCAGAACGTTACTGCCATCAATCTGATCAATGTGAAAAGGGTGAACCGTCGTACCGTGAATATGCAATGGTTTAAAGTACCTGACAAAATCTACTTTGAAAAAGGATCCACCCAGTACCTGGCTAAAATGCCTGACATCACACGCGTAGCAATCATTACTGACCCTATGATGGTTAAGCTGGGTTATGTGGAAAGAGTTGAGCACTATCTGCGTCAACGCCAAACTCCTGTAGCGATTGAAGTGTTCTCGGAAGTTGAACCGGATCCATCGACTACTACCGTTGAAAAAGGTACTGCTATGATGAACAGATTCCAGCCGGACTGCATCATCGCGCTCGGCGGCGGTTCCCCAATGGATGCTGCCAAAGGGATGTGGCTATTCTATGAACATCCGGATGCTGACTTTAACGGCCTGAAACAGAAATTCATGGATATCCGCAAACGTGTCTACAAATTCCCTAAGCTGGGTAACAAAGCTAAATTTGTTGCGATTCCAACAACTTCGGGTACAGGTTCGGAAGTGACTTCATTCGCGGTTATTACTGACAAGACAACAGGGAACAATACTAAGTATCCTTTGGCTGATTATGAACTGACTCCAGATGTTGCGATTATCGATCCGGAATTTGTATACAGCTTGCCTAAAACTGCTGTAGCTGATACTGGTATGGACGTTCTAACACATGCTATTGAAGCTTATGTATCGGTTATGGCTAGTGACTATTCCGACGGTCTGGCAATCAAAGCAATCCAACTGGTGTTCCAGTACCTGGAGAAATCCGCACTGCAAGCAGACAAAGTTGCCCGTGAGAAAATGCACAACGCATCGACACTTGCAGGTATGGCGTTCGCTAACGCATTCCTGGGCATCAACCACAGCTTGGCGCACAAATGGGGCGGGCAGTACCACACCGCACACGGCCGCACCAATGCAATCCTGATGCCGCACGTAATCCGTTACAATGCTAAGAAACCTACGAAATTCGCTGCGTTCCCTAAATATTCGCACTTTGTAGCTGACGAGCGTTATGCCGAAATCGCCCGCATTCTGGGATTGCCGGCCCGCACTACTGAAGAAGGCGTAACAAGCCTGATCAACGCAATCCGCGACATGAACAAAAAGCTCGGTATCGAAGAATCCTTCTCTGCGCTTGGCTTCGATCCTAAGGATTTCGAATCCCGTGTAGATTACCTGGCTGACCGTGCATTTGAAGACCAATGTACAACAGCTAACCCTAAGCTGCCGCTGGTAAGCGAGCTGGCTGACGTATACCGCAATGCCTTCTACGGAAGATTTGACGTCTAATTAGGTGTTGAGTGGCGAATAATATGTTTAAAGGATAATATGGGACTAGATGGTAGTGACAAATATCACCGGAAAGGTGATATTTGTCACAGTCCTTTTTCAGAAAATAAACTAAAATGTTTATATAAACAACGAACCCGAGATATGAAATTGTGATTGTGAATTTTATAACAACCATATTCTTGGGATCACGAGACACGGGATCAACCTTCAAGCCCGCGATCTCTACAAATATAATAAATATATAAATGGAGGGATTTAGCATGTCGGTGATTGAAAAAGATGTACAAGAGGTAAAGTCGGGTTGGAGAAGTTTTACAAAAGGTAAATGGGCCAAGAAAGTTGACGTTAATAACTTCATTACAACAAACATCAAGCCTTATGAAGGAAATGAAGATTTCCTCGTAGGTCCTACAAGCAACACCACTGAACTGTGGAAGATCATTTCCCAGCTGAGCAAGGAAGAAAGAGAAAGAGGCGGCGTATGGGATGTATCCCTCGATACTGTCTCCACTATTACTTCCCACAACCCAGGTTATATCGACAAGGACAAGGAACAAATCGTAGGCGTGCAGACTGATGCTCCTTTCAGACGTTCCATCCAGCCGTTCGGCGGTATCAAGATGATGATCGATGCTACTAAGGCTTATGGCTTCGAGCTTCCGAATAACATTGTCGAAATGTTCACGAATATCCGCAAAACGCATAACCAAGGCGTATTTGATGCATATACTCCAGATATGAGAGCAGTGCGTAAATCCGGCGTTATCACAGGTCTTCCTGATGCATACGGCCGCGGACGCATTATCGGCGACTACCGCCGCGTTGCTCTGTACGGTATTGAATTCCTGATTAAAGACAAGAAACAGCAACTGACTGAGCTTGAAGTTGATTCCATGACTGAAGATGTAATCCGTCTGCGTGAAGAGCTGTCCGAGCAGATCCGCGCTCTGGCCGAACTGAAAGAAATGGCTGCCGCTCATGGTCTTGATATTTCCAAACCGGCTAACTCCTTCAAAGAAGCTACTCAATGGGTATACTTCGGTTACCTGGCAGCTGTTAAGGAGCAGAACGGTGCAGCGATGTCCCTGGGACGTGTATCCTCTTTCCTTGATATCTACGCACAACGTGATTTCGAAGAAGGTACTCTTACAGAAGAGCAAGCACAAGAAATTGTTGACCACTTTGTAATGAAACTGCGTATCGTGAAATTCCTGCGTACGCCTGACTATAACGAACTGTTCTCCGGTGACCCTACCTGGGTAACAGAATCCATCGGTGGTATGGCTGAAGACGGAACTACCCGCGTAACCAAGAACAGCTTCCGCTTCCTGCACACCCTGTACAATCTGGGACCTGCACCGGAACCGAACCTGACTGTACTCTGGTCCGAGAAGCTGCCTGAAGGCTTTAAGAAATTCTGTGCCAAGGTATCCATCGAAACCAGCGCGATCCAATATGAGAACGATGATGTAATGCGTCCATACTGGGGTGATGATTACGCAATTGCCTGCTGCGTATCCCCAATGCGCATCGGTAAGCAAATGCAGTTCTTCGGAGCCCGTGCTAACCTTGCAAAAGCCCTGCTGTATGCAATCAACGGCGGTGTGGATGAAAAATCCGGTGCACAGGTAGGTCCTGAATTCCCTGCAATTACTTCCGAGTATCTCGATTACAATGAAGTGATGAAACGCTTCAAACCAATGATGGAGTGGCTGGCTAAGACTTACGTTAACACCCTGAACATCATCCACTACATGCATGACAAATACTCCTACGAACGCATCGAAATGGCGCTGCATGACCGCGACATTCTGCGTACAATGGCTTGCGGTATCGCTGGTCTGTCCGTTGCTGCTGACTCCCTGAGCGCAATTAAATACGCTAAGGTTAAACCGATCCGCAACGAACAAGGCATTGCCATCGACTTCGAAACTGAAGGTGAATTCCCTTGCTACGGTAACAACGACGACGCTGTTGACAGCATTGCAGTTGAACTGGTTGAAACCTTCATGACAATGATCCGCAAAAACAAAACGTACCGTGATGCTGTTCCGACTCAATCGGTACTGACAATCACTTCGAACGTTGTTTACGGTAAGAAGACTGGTACTACTCCAGACGGACGTAAAAAAGGCGAGCCATTCGCACCAGGTGCTAACCCAATGCACGGACGCGACAAGAAGGGCGCACTTGCATCCCTGAACTCTGTTGCTAAACTGCCTTACTCCGATGCACAGGACGGTATCTCCAATACGTTCTCCATCGTTCCTAAGGCGCTGGGTAAAGACGAAGAATCTCGTAAGTCCAACCTGGTATTCATGATGGACGGTTACTTCCACAATAGCGCTCAGCACTTGAACGTTAACGTATTTAACCGTGAGCAGCTGATTGACGCTATGGATCACCCAGAGAACTATCCGCAACTGACTGTTCGTGTATCCGGCTATGCTGTTAACTTCATCAAGCTGACCCGCGAACAACAGCTGGATGTTATCAACCGTACGTTCCACTCTTCCATGTAAGATTTGTTCTTGGACATCAGGAACTGAAATAAACTACAGAGCTGCCGCCCTTGCAAGAGGGCGGTAAACTCTTGTCTGAAATTCATTAAAATTTTAAGTTTTTTTTCGAAAGGATGACCTCATATGGTTAAAGGACATATCCACTCATTAGAAACCTTTGGAACGGTGGATGGCCCGGGAATCCGCTTCGTGCTTTTCATGCAGGGCTGTCTGCTTAAATGCCAGTATTGCCACAACCCGGATACCTGGGGTCTGAACGAAGGCAAGGAAATGACGCTCGAAGAAGTGCTTGCGGAAATTGAGCCATACTTGAACTATTATAAGACTTCCGGCGGCGGTCTTACCGTATCCGGCGGCGAGCCTACGCTGCAGGCGCATTTTGTCAAACAGCTGTTCACTGAAGTAAAACGGCGCTGGAATTTGCATACAACGCTCGATTCCAACGGCTACAATGACGGTTCGAAGATCAGCGACCTGCTGGATGTTACCGATCTCGTGCTGCTGGACCTGAAGCATATTGACGATGAAGCCCATATTAAGCTGACCGGCAAGTCTAATGACCGTACCTTGAAGCTGGCCCGCTGGCTGTCTGATCATAACCGTAAAATGTGGATCCGCCACGTATATGTACCCGGCATTCATAATAAGGAAGAAGATCTGCTTAACCTTGGACGTTACATCGGAACCCTGAACGGGGTTGAGAAGTTCGAAATCCTGCCTTATCACCAGATGGGGATTTATAAATGGCAAGAGCTTGGCCGTCCTTATGAGCTTGAAGGAGTGCCTTCGCCAAGCGATGAGGAAGTGCAGCGTGCATACCGCCTGATTGAAGAAGGACGCAGAGAATCAGCGCTGGTAAAATAATGAATACAGATGAATGAAGCCGTTCCTGACAGCAGATATCTGCTGCGGGGCGGCTTTTTTGCTAGGCGGTAGAAGAGGCAATAAAGCTCATGTTGGATTAAGTTAACTCATGGTATATTAGGCATTGGATCACATATGGAGCTAGTCTAATTAATCACTATCCGTTAGGAGAGAGCAAAATGAATCTTTATGTCCATGAACCGCAAGATTATCATTGTCCTTTTTGCCTGCTTGTACAAGGGACCGAAAACGAGCATGTTCTTTCCAGGCAGTCGGACATTCTGTACCAGGACGAGCTCGTTACAGCGTTTATTGCCTCACACTGGTGGCCCGGCAATCCCGGACATGTGCTTATCATTCCCAATAGGCATATTGAGAATATTTACAGTCTGACAGGAGAACTCTCCGACTGGATACATAGGCTGGAAATTGAAGTGGCAAAAGCGCTGAAGGAAACGTACGGGTGTGACGGGGTCTCCTCACGGCAGCATAATGAGCCGTCAGGCAACCAGGATGTATGGCATTATCATCTGCACGTATTTCCGCGCTACAAGGACGATCAGCTATACACTTCAAAAGCCATAATGACTACGGCAGAAGAACGGAACTCCTATTCAGTCATGCTTAGGGAATATTTTGCACAAAAAATCTAAAGTAATGTATAGATAATATGACGTTTTGGCCGTTTTTTGTAGCGGGAGCTGAAAGGAATGTTGTCTTAGATTACGTGTGATGTGAGATAATTGATGTGTATTCGCTTACATTAGAGATTTTTATCCCTGTTGTAGAGGAATGTTAACCTTACGATTACAAAAAGCGTTTTCTATAATAAAGAAGTAAGGGAAATCATTAAATAGGGAGGGTCACCCGTAATGAGAAAAAGGATAACAATGCTGCTGTCCCTGATGTTTGTCACTTCTGCGCTGTTGACTGCTTGTGGGGGAAATAAAAATAATACAGGTAACAACGGAGAAGCAGCAGCTACTAACAGCGGAACGGCTGCAACGAATGCCCCTGCTACAGAAGAGCCTGCGAATACAGAGCCTTTTGAAATGACGATCCGCCATACCCAGGTCGGTGCTGATAAGCAAAAGCGTCTTGCCATTCTGGAGGATGTAGTAGGCAAGGTGCAGGAAGAGGTGCCCGGTCTCACCTTTAAGCTGGATGGTGTAGATTCGGATGTGAACCGTAAAGAGAAGCTGCGCGGAGAGATGGCCGCCGGCAACCCGCCGGAAATATTCGACCTGTTCGGCAGTCCGGATTCCAAGATTTATGCGAAGGAAAGCAAGTTGCTGGATCTTACTCCTATTCTCGAAGAGCTGGGCATCAAGGACAAATTCTCCAATCTGGACCCTTTTACTTATGAAGGAAAAATCTACGGACTGCCGATTGGCGGCTCCGGCGAGGGCTTCTTCTATAACAAGGAATATTACGCAAGCAAAGGCTGGAAAGCACCGGCCACCTTCGCTGAGCTGGAGCAGCAGCTGGCTGATATTAAAGCGGATGGGAAGGTGCCGCTCGCTGGCGCTTCCAAAGCCGGCTGGGTACCGCTGATGCTGGCTAACCACCTGTGGTCCCGTTATGCCGGACCGGATGTTACAGCGAAATTCGCGACCGGTGAAGCAAAGTGGAGTGACCCGAACGTTGTCCAAGGCTTCGCCAAATACAAGGAGTGGGTCGATAACGGCTACTTCAAAAAGGGTGAGCTCGGCTTCGAATATGCTGAATATACGACTCAATTCACCAGCGGTGAAGCCATTCTGATGTATGACGGAACCTGGAAATCCTCCGTATTCAAAGCCGGCCAATCCGGTGAAGGGCTGATCGGCAAGGTTGGCTTCTTTAACATTCCGGCGGTTGACGGCGGTGCGGGCGACCAGACAGCGCTGATGCGTGATGTGAACAACGGCTACGGGTTCTCTGCTTCGGCAGGTGAGGATGAGCGCCAGCTGGCTGCTGTGAAATCCTTCATCAAAAATATGTACAACGAAGAAATGCAGCTGCGCGGCCTGGTAGAGGATGGCGTACTGCCGGCAATGAAGCTGGACCAGTCGGTGCTGGATGCCAATATTACTGATGATCTGATGAAAGAAATCGTAGCGGTGCTGAATAACTCCGCATCCTCCTTCCCGGCGTTTGACTCGCTGGTTCAGGCTGATGTAACTACCGAGATCAGTAACATCCAGATTCAGAAGCTGATCGGCGGCCAGACGACTCCTGAGAAGATGGGCGAAGAGCTGCAGAAGATTCAGGAAGAAGCGAACGCAGCGGTGGAGTAGGCAACCATTGAAATGTACCCTGGTGCCTGCTCCAGGGTACATTTTTTTACTCTAATGCCTGACCTTTCCCAGAGATTCTTAGCATCGGAGGTAGTTATGAATAAAGCACTCAGAAATCCGCTCGTCTTCATCCTGTTTGTTCTTCCTGCACTTGCCCTGTTCCTGATCTTTTTTATCTATCCCATATTCAGCTCCATCTATTACAGCCTGACCAGCTGGAACGGTGTATCCGACACCGTTAAAATGACCGGCCTGACAAATTACGAAAAAGCGCTCGGTGATGACCGTTTCTGGATCTCGGTGAAGAATAACGGCTGGTTTATTCTGTTCTCTGTCTTTATCCAGGTTCCGCTGATTATCCTGTTCTCTCTGCTGATTGCCAACGTCAAGAAACTTAAGGGCTTATACAAAACAGCGGTGTTCATGCCTTCGATTATGTCAACGGCAGTTATAGGTATTCTCTGGGGCTTTATTTATGAGCCTAATATCGGCCTGTTCAACAAGCTGCTTGGCCTGGTCGGGATAGAGCCGGTCTACTGGCTGTCCGATGAACGGTTTGCCATGCTGTCGATTCTGATCACCAACGCCTGGCAGTGGACCGGATTCTACATTGTAATGGTGCTTGCAGCGATTCTGTCGATTCCCGGAGAGCTTGACGAAGCAGCCGCAATTGACGGCGCTACGGGCTTCCAGCGGGCTACACGGATCACCCTGCCGCTGATTGTGCCGATTATTTCGGTGGTAATCATGCTCTCCATTGCCGGGGCAATGAAGGCTGCCGATATCGTCATCGTTATGACCAAAGGCGGGCCGGCGGGTTCAACGGAGGTTATGGCCACCTATATGATCAAGTATGCAATCACGAACTTTAAATACGGGTACGGCAATACGATTGCGGTCCTGATCTTCGTATTTACGCTTATTGTTACAGTAGTATATCAGCTGCTGTTCAACCGGCGTAGTGAAAGGATTGAATACTGATGCCGCGCGCCCTGAAAAAAAGTCTGCCGCATGCTGCACTGCTTGGGTATCTTCTTGTTGTACTGTTCCCATTCCTGTTTGTGCTTTTCTCATCGGTAAAAAAGGATAACAACTCGATTGCCCTGAATCCGTTCGGCATTCCGAAGGAGTTCGTCTTCAATAACTATGTGGAAGCCTGGGTCAATGCGAAGATCAGCACGTACTTTTTTAACAGCTTATATATATCGGTCTTTGCTTCGGTAGTATCCATTATACTGGCTGGTATGTTCGCGTTCGCTGTTACCCGTATGCGCCACGGCCGCTGGAATATACTGCTGTACTCGTTTGTACTGGTCGGAATGCTGATTCCGAACAACGCGCTAATGCTGCCGATTTATACGATTGTACGCAAGCTGCATATTCTGAACACCCACTGGGCGCTTATTGTTCCGTATATTGCCAATGCGATCCCGTTTACGATCATCATTCTCGCTGCCTTCATGCGTTCTCTCCCCAGTGAAATTGAGGAAGCAGCGGTAATGGATGGGTTGAAGGCCCCTGGCATCTTTGCTAAAATTATTGTACCTCTGACGGTTCCCGCCATGGTTACAGTATTCATCGTCAATTTCCTGGGAAATTGGAATGAGTTTTTGCTGGCTAACTATTTTCTTTCCAATGATGAGCTGCGCACGCTTCCGGTGGGAATGGTCCAATTCCGTGATCAGTATCAGATGAACTATGCGCAGATGTCCGCCGGTATCGTCTACAGCGTGCTGCCGGTGGTTATCATTTATGCCATTTTGCAGGAGAAAATAATTGAAGGTGTAACGGCAGGCAGCGTAAAGGGCTAACCTTACTACAGTCAGGAGCGCAGCTCATGAATTTGCGCTATAAATTATTTACTGCTTTTTTGGGCCTGATCATTATTCCGCTCTTTACCCTTGGTATGATTATGTTCTTCGTCACGTATAACTCCATTGAGAAGAAGTACAGCCAGCAGTCCGAGTATTCACTCAAAGCGATCAGCTACAGCATCTCTAATGTGTTCAAGGATATGAACAATGTAACGGATAACGGGATCGCCACCTCAGTGTTCCATATGGCGCTCAGTGCGGAGGATCCCTCCAAGCAGGACTTGACGGATGCCGAGCAACTCAGCCTGAACGCCAGCCAGCGCAATTTCCGCAGTCTGCTCTATAATCATCCGTCGATCAGCTATGCGTTTTTGTACAATTTTAACGGAAAAGGCAGCTCAGAGATTGTCTCTATATTCACTAAGGAAAACTTCCGGACGCTTCCATACGAAAAATTTAAGGGAAGTGAGCTGTACCAGGAAGTAATGGAGCTTAATGGAGTACCCAAGTGGCTGGCGCCGCATGAATATCCTGAGCTTACCGGAACAGAGCCGGTATTTACGCAGATTCGCCTGATTAAAGAGCTTAGCTTTTTTCAGGATATCGGTATTCTGGTGGTCCAGATCAAAAACTGGGAGTTCGAATCGATCTTCCGTAATCTGAAAATCGGAGACAGCAGCCAGAAGGTGTCCTTTATGCTGGTGAATGATAACGGGATGATCCTGCTTGATCCGGACCACGGTCTGGACGGGCAGGATTTGAGCGCTTTTACCGCCAAAAAAATGACGTATAAGCCGGGCTTCCAGAGCTTCAGAACGGAGTTCGCCGGCGATAAAAGCATCCTGTCCGTCTATCATCTCAAGGACTATCCCTGGAGCCTGGTCTCGGTCACCTCGTGGGACTCCCTGTCCCGTGAGGTTACGGTGTTCGCCCGCTGGTTCGTGGCCGTGATCTTCCTGTGTCTTCTGGCAGCGGTCATCTTCAACCTGTTCTTTATGAACCGGATTGCCGGCGGAATCGCCGTCATTGTCCGCTTCATGCGCCGGGTAGAGGATGGCGATCTGACAACAAGGGTAGAGGAAAAGGGCAATGACGAAATGACCCTGCTGGCCAGAGGCATCAACGATCTGATGAACAAGATCCAAATGTTGTTCAACCGGATTCAGGTCGAGCAGCACCGCAAAAACCAGGCGGAAATGCGGGTGCTGCAGGCGCAGATTAAGCCGCATTTTCTGTTCAACACACTGGAATCAATTAATGTGCTGGCGGTGCAGAACGAGGGGCGAAAGGTCAGTGAGATGGTCTATCGGCTGGCCGGTATTCTGCGGATCAGTATTCAGGACCGTGACGAAATTACGCTGCAGGAGGAGATTACCCATCTGCGCAATTATCTGGATATCCAGAAGTTCCGGTTCGAGGATCTATTTGATTATGAGATTGAGATACCGGATGAGCTGCTGGGCTGCGGCATTTTGAAGCTGACGCTCCAGCCCCTGGTAGAGAACAGCATTCAGCACGGCTTTGAGGGGATCGGATACCATGGTCTTGTAAAAGTGACAGTCCGGGAGGAACGCGGAAATCTGATCCTGCGGATCGAGGATAACGGAATCGGTATGACGCCGGCTCAGCTGTCCATCTTTCAGTACATGGTCCATGATCCGGTTGAGACGGAGTCTCCGGGCCGGAACGGAGAGGGCGTCCGGCACGAGGAGCGGCGGGGCCTGGGCGTACGCAGTGTAGCTGACCGTATCCGTATTGAGTACGGCAACCGGTACGGCATCTTTATCTGTGCCAGCCCGGGTACCGGAACGGTCATCCAATGCGTCATTCCCAAATATGAGCAGGGGGAAGATCATTATGCTAAAGGTACTGCTGGTTGACGATGAAGCCCCTATTCTGAACAATCTCAAACGGGTGCTGCCGTGGCAGGAGATGGGGATGGAGGTTGCCGGCATGGCGCGCAGCGGGATGGAGGCACTCAGGATTGTAGAGGAGGAGGCGCCGGATCTGGTGCTCTGCGACATCCGTATGCCGGTTATGGACGGTCTTACCTTTGTCGGTAAGCTGCGGGAAATGGGTATTGAGAGTGAGGTACTGCTGCTTAGCGGCTATCAGGAATTCGATTATGCCCGGGAAGCGATCCGCCTCGGAGTCAAAGAATATATCTGCAAGCCGATTCACTACGAGGAGCTTGGTAATAAGGTGCGCAATATCGGCGCGCAAATCCGCAGCAGGCAGTATAAGGATAAGCTGTATAACAGCATTCCGCTGTTCCATGAGCTGCCTGCCGCCGCCGAGGAGACACATAAGAAAACACCGGAGCAGCTGATGAACCAGGCGGTAAAATACATCTCCGAGCGGTTGAGCCATGATCTGGGCATTGAAGAGGTTGCGCGCAAAATCGGCATCAGCAGCAGTTATTTTTGTCTTTTATTCAAGAACAGGTTTGCATTAACCTTTGTTGAATATGTAACCCAGCAGCGGATTGAAGCGGCTAAGTTCATGCTTGCCAGCACGGACAAAAGCATAGCGGCCATTAGTGCAGGCGTGGGCTATCAGGAGCGGCGTTATTTTACCAAAGTGTTTCAGAAGCAGACGGGGATGACGCCGAAAGAATACCGTGACCGGAAGGATAATGCCGCAGATCGCTGACTGACTGTATTATCCAGGATAGATGCTGTACAGAAGGGCAACCAATATAAAGACTAATTTATAGCGTAAGGCAAAGGCGATTAACCTGCAGATGAAGGGGATCGTCTTTGTTTTTTTCTTTACAAAAAATGAAACTTTTTCAGGTGCGGTGCGTCTAATACTATGTTTTGTTAAAAGACCGTGGCTCTAATTGCGTCATGCCTGTGGTTGTTCAAGCTTTTTGTAAGATGGGGAATATAAGAAGCAGATAGAGAACAGAACTGCCTTATAAACTTACTAATGGGAGCAGAAGGAGTCATACCATGAATTTGAAGAAATTAACGTTAGTCGCTGCGCTTGCTGTAACACAAGCTGCAGCTGCGGTACCGGCTTATGCCATACCGGTAAGCACCGCCGGAGTAACCGGCACTGTAAGTACAGCTCAAGCTGTTCAGCCAAGCGAGGCCGCTGCTGTTCAGCCTGAAGCCACTGATCCGCTGCCAAGTGAGATTCCTGCAGGGACGGTTACATCAACAGCTACACCGGTACCAACAGCGGCACCAACAGCTACTCCGAATCCGGGTATTACTGCAGATCCTGCTGCATCTGCTGATCCTTCGGCCACTGGGACACCAGCCTCAACGGAGACGGCCGCTCCTGCTGCTACGGACGGAACGGTTGTTCAGCCGCAGAATCCGGTAAACGCTGTTTATGGAACCGCTGCAAACCAGTTAATCCTGCATATGAACAGCCGGCAAATGTACAAAAACGGAATATCCTATCTGGCTAACCAGCCGATGGCCGTGAAGAACGGGGTATCCTACGTTTCAATCCGTGCGATGGTCGAAATGGTCGGCGTAAGCTATACCTATGAAGCTAAAACAAAAGAAGTTGTTGTTACCAAAGGCAGCAGTGTAATGCGCTTTAAGACAGACAGCAAAATTTATACTGTCAATGGCACTAAAGTAACAATGAAAGGCCCTGCTTACCAGTTCATGGGTACCTTTATGGTTCCGCTGACCTCAATCACAGCCGCCCTGAACCTTCCTTATACCGTCGATAATGTAGGCAAACGTGTTATTTTGACGCTGAACACCAAGCCAACAGCAATATTCAGCGTACAGCCGACCGAGATTTTTGCCGGCCAGACTTATATTAACTACACCACTTCCAGCTCTTCACCGAACGGTACGCCTATTGTGGATGAGCGCTGGAGTGATAATAAACAGGATATTTATGATCAGCCGGGGTATTATACCGTCACGTATTCTGTGGTTGATGCAAACGGGCAGTGGAGTGATCCTTATTCCGTAACGATTAAGGTCGTACAGCCTAACCAGCCGCCAGTCGCTAACTTCACTACCAACAAAGAAGAATACAAAATGGGTGAGCCGATCACCCTGACTGATCTCAGCTATGATCCGGAGTATGAAGAGCTTACAGCAGAATGGACGAACCGAGCGCTGGCCTTCTTTAACCCGGGTCCAGTATCAATCCAGCTGAAAGTAACAGATAAGCATGGGCTGAGCAGCACTTTTGAGAAGACGATTAACATCACCAGCGAGCAGCTGTATACCCAGGATGAAGTAGCGAAGCTGTTCACTCTGCCTGGAGACGTTATTACTATGGACGGCGGAATGATCCCCGGCCTGACTAATCTGACGTATAATTTGTCCTCGGAGAATTATAAGCTGATCCGCAGCAACAGTCCGGAAACAGTGAATCAGGAAGGCGTGCTGTACCGTGAAACATCGGTCGGCAATACCCGCTTCCTTGTTCATCACCTGAACAACATGTCTACCAGACAGAAGCTGTATGTTATTGCAACCAACAACAACCTGTATCCTACAACAATTACAACGCAGTATTCCGGGATTGCCGGTCCGGTCACTTCTCCGGAGTATACTGGTAAAATTTCGATTCAAAAATACTACAATTCAATGCTTACAAACGAGAAATACAGCACGACCACCCTGCTGCCGGGTGAGAGCAGAGCTATCCTAACTGATATTAACAAAATAGCGATGAAGCCGGGTGAGGTTCTCTCGCTTAGTGCCGATCTGTTCAGTGATCTTACCGTTCAATACAATGTGGTGATGGTCGAAGAGAGCAAGGACCCGATTGCCCTTTTGCCTACTTTGCCAATTCTCGATAGTGACGGTGTGCATAACCGCGGAACCTATCCGGATTCCACCCGGATCATCACCGTGAATGATGTAGTTGGAACAACGCAGGCAAAGCTGATTCTGGGTGATAACAGGAATGACCTGAATCTGATCGGTATTGATCCAATGACAGGGGTAGTAGCTTCTAATGCCGGGAATTTCGGTGTGCTGTACAAAATAAGATTTGAACATGTTGCTGCCAATACGCTGATTACGTTTAATCCGCGCGGAGGTAACTATCTTGGTTCACTGCTGGTGAATAATACACTCGTCAACCTGCCGAACAAAGGCAGTCTGACCAGCTCCGATATGAACGCGGTCGTATACCGTTCCGGCAGCTATGAAAGCTCAGTGGAGATTGTATTCTCGGTAGCATCCGGAAGCAATCTGCCGGTGAACTTTGTATTTACACCGCTGCCGGCGCTGAAGCAGTAAGCGAAGGATGAGCAGGTAAGGATTAAGCAGGCTAAAGCCCCTCTTGAGGCTTTAGCCTGTTTTGCTGCAGCAGCAGGACGCAAATGTTCGTGATTCCGGCAAAACTCCGGCAGGAACGGGTAGAGCAGGGCGCTGCTTGATTGACGGGGAAAAGGTTTTGGGGCATTATAAAGAGAGTGTAACAGTAATGAATTATGTATGGGAGATGAGCAAATGCTGTCGACAGAACAAATACTGGAAGCTATGTCGGGGCAGGGGCTGCGAATCACCGATCAGCGCAAGACACTTGCCAAGTTGTTCGGCGAGAATACGGGATATTTGTCGGCGAAGGATGTCTATGATTATATGGGGCGCAAATACAGCGGTCTCAGCTTCGACACGGTCTACCGCAACCTGCGGGTGATGGAGGAGCTTGGTGTTCTTGAACAGGTCGTCTTCGAGGACGGCGTCAAATTCAAGGCCAGCTGTAATCAGGACCACCATCATCATCATATGATCTGCCTTCAATGCATGAAGACTTACCCGATTCATTTCTGCCCGATGAATTTAACGGATACTCCGGACCAGTTCCGGGTAGTCAAGCATAAATTTGAAGTGTTCGGTTACTGCAAGGACTGTGAAGGCGGCAAGGAAGCAGATTCGGAGCTTACTGCAGCCCACAGTAAAGATGGCCGCTGATATGCCGGACCTGCGCAGAACGGTCCAGGCTCCGATCAGGGTGTACCGCAAGTTCATATCCCCGCTGAAGCCTGCGACCTGCCGGTTCTATCCAACCTGCTCGGCGTATGCGCTGGAGGCGATAGAAGTGCACGGACCGGTGAAGGGCTCCTGGCTTGCCGCTAAACGGATTGCCCGGTGCCATCCCTTTCATCCGGGAGGCCTTGATCCTGTCCCGCCGCGGGAGGACCAGTCGCCTGATGAAGGAACTGTCCGGCCGACTTGACAGGATAGCTGATTTTTGGGTATATTTTGGAGAATAATATGCATTCCGAGGAACGGATGAGTAGATCAGGTTGGCCATTGCAGAGAGCCGGGAGTGCTGGGAACCGGTATGGTGCACAGATTGAAGATGGTCCGGGAGGAACTGTGCCCGAGCAAGGGACTGTGATACCTGCGGTCAATTGTAAGAACACGGCGTGATCCAGCGTTAATGGACAGTTCATGAATAAGGGACTGAATAAGCCTGTGCTCTGTGAGGGGCCGGGGAACTTTGGGTGGTATCGCGTGAGTTAACTCTCGCCCCATATAGGGGCGGGAGTTTTTTGCGTGAACTGAGCTGTATAAGATTGTGCCATTACGAAAGGATGAACAGGATTAATGAGTGAGAACAAAACATTTTATCTGACAACCCCTATCTACTATCCAAGCGATAAGCTGCATATCGGGCATGCCTATTCGACTGTAGCCGGTGATGCAATGGCCCGGTACAAACGGCTGCGCGGCTACGAGGTGCGATATCTGACCGGTACTGACGAGCATGGCCAGAAGATTGAAGAAAAGGCTGCAAAGGCCGGCAAGACACCTCAGGAATTTGTTGACGGTATTGTGGTAGGAATCAAGGAGCTCTGGCGCAAGCTGGATATTTCCAATGACGATTTCATCCGTACTACCGAGGAACGCCACAAGACAATAGTTGCGGACATCTTTGACCGGCTGCTGCAGCAGGGCGACATCTACAAAGGTGAATATGAAGGCTGGTACTGTATCTCTGACGAAACCTTCTACACGGAGACACAGCTGGTGGATATTGAGCGTGATGCGGACGGGAACATTACCGGCGGTAAAAGCCCGGACAGCGGACACCCGGTTGAGCTGGTAAAAGAAGAAAGCTATTTCTTCCGGATGAGCAAATATGCTGACCGCCTACTTAAGTTCTACGAAGAGAACCCGGAGTTCATTCTGCCGGAATCACGTAAGAATGAGATGATCAATAACTTCATCAAGCCGGGTCTGGAGGATCTTGCCGTTTCCCGTACAACCTTTGACTGGGGTGTTAAGGTAAAAGGTGATGCGAAGCATGTAGTGTATGTATGGATTGATGCGCTCACTAACTACATCACTGCCCTTGGTTACGGTTCTGCTGACCGCAGCCTGTATGACAAATTCTGGCCGGCGGATGTGCATATTGTCGGTAAGGAAATCGTCCGGTTCCATACCATCTACTGGCCGATTATCCTGATGGCTCTGGGTGAACCGCTGCCTAAGAAGGTGTTTGCCCATGGCTGGCTGCTGATGAAGGACGGAAAAATGTCTAAATCCAAAGGGAACGTAGTAGATCCGGTGACCCTGATTGACCGTTACGGTCTGGATGCGCTGCGTTACTACCTGCTGCGTGAGGTTCCATTCGGCTCCGACGGCACCTTCACTCCGGAAAGCTTCGTCGACCGGATCAACTACGACCTGGCGAACGACCTCGGCAACCTGCTGAACCGTACCGGAGCTATGGTTGAGAAATACTTCGGCGGCGAGCTGCCGGCTTACGCCGGCAAGGTCACGGCATTCGACGGCGAGCTGGAGGCTGCTGTAGAGAGCACCTATGCCAAGGTGGAAGAAGCGATGGAGAAGATGGAGTTCTCCGTTGCACTGACTGCTATCGGCGCGCTGATCAGCCGCACGAACAAATACATCGACGAAACCCAGCCGTGGGTGCTGGCTAAGGATGAGAGCAGAAACGGCGAGCTGGCCTCCGTCATGAGACACCTGGTGGAAGGTCTGCGCACCGCTTCGATCCTGCTGCAGCCGTTCCTGACCGGTGCTCCGGCCAAGATCTGGGAGCAGCTGGGCATTCAGCCGGGCGGGCTGACTACCTGGGACAGCGGACGTACCTTCGGCCTGATTCCGGCCGGTACGAAGCTTGCCAAAGGTGATCCGATTTTCCCGCGGCTTGACGTAGCCGTAGAAGTAGCCTACATCGCTGAAGCGATGGGCGCAGGCAAGCCGGCGGCAGCCGAGCCTGAAGCAGTGCCAGCCGCAGCTGAGGCTGCTGGAAATGCGGCTGAGCCGGAGGAAGAGCATAAGGAAGAGATCGGCATCGACGACTTCGCTAAGGCTGAACTGCGCGTAGCCCAGGTGATCGCGGCTGAGCCGGTGAAGAAGGCTGACAAGCTGCTGAAGCTGCAGCTGGATCTCGGTTATGAGCAGCGCCAGGTGGTATCGGGCATTGCCAAGTTCTATACCCCGGAAGAGCTGGTGGGCCGCAAGGTGATCTGCATCGTTAATCTGAAGCCGGTGAAGCTGCGCGGTGAACTGTCCCAGGGCATGATACTGGCAGCCTCTAAGGGCGACCAGCTGACCATCGCCACTGTTCCGGACAGCATGCCTAATGGAGCAGTTGTGAAGTAGGATGGTATCAGTTATAGATATTTGTACAGCAAAGCTGCTGATTTCGGCGTAAGCCGGAATTGATATCAGAACATATAGAAGAACGCCGCATGCCGAGATGAAAAGCCCTTGTTGATAAGACGTAGGAGCTTTCACCGGCTGCAGGCGTTCTTTTGTTCTGATATGGAAAATGTCCTTTATTAGCTGTGTGGTAGGCAGGTTGTAACAGATTTCTTTGAGCGGGAGAGTTCGGTGTTGACTTATCGTAACGATTACTATTATAATGCTCATAGTAAAATTTACGATTTAAGGGGTCGATAGAGAATATGTTTTTTACAGGGTTAACCAAGAAATTGCTGCTCATGCCGGCATTGCTGGCACTGCTGGTGCTTACGGCATGCGGAGCTAAGTCCGGCGGAAGCATTGTTGAGGGTAAAGTGAATGTTGTGACTACTTTCTATCCTATATATGAATTCACAAGTGAAATTGGCGGGGATGACATCAATGCGATTAATCTGCTTCCAGTAGGGGTAGAGCCGCATGACTGGACTCCGCGGAGCCAGGATATCATTAACACTTCGAAGTCCCAGCTGTTTCTGTACAACGGCGCAGGACTTGAGGGCTGGGTGCCGAATTTTTTGAAGAGTCTGGACAAAGGCAGTGAAGTTAAGGCTGTTGCAGTCAGTGAGGGCGTAGACTACATCATGACTGACGAGGATGATGGCCACAACCATGGCGGAGAAGCCCACGCCGAAGATGAGCATGCTGAAGAATCACACGCTGAAGATGCTCACGAACACGAGCACACTGAAGATGAGCATGCTGATAATCATGCGGAAGAGGCAGCCGGGGACAGCCTGCATACGGACCCGCACACATGGGTAAGCCCAAAATCAGCGCTGATCATGGCTGAGAACATTAAGAACAGCCTGATTGCTGCTGATCCAGAGCATGAAGCAGGCTATGAAGAGCGTTACAGCAAGCTGGCTGAACGCCTGCAGGCTCTTGACAGTAAATTTGAGACGGAGCTTGCGAAGCTTCCGAATAAAGAAATTGTCGTTTCTCATCAGGCTTTTGCTTATCTGGCACGTGATTACGGTCTGAGCCAGCACGCAATCATGGGATTGTCGCCGGATGCTGAGCCGCGCGGGCAGGATCTCGTGAATCTGGCGAACCTGGTTAAGGATGAAGGCATCAAGTACATCTTCTTTGAAGAGCTTGTCTCCGATAAGCTGGCTAAAACACTGGCGGCTGAAGCCGGAGTAGAGACTATGGTGCTTAATCCGGTTGAAGGTCTTACTGAAGCCCAGGAGAAGAACGGCGATAATTATTTCACTTTAATGGAGAAAAATTTGCAAAATCTGATTCTGGCTTTACAATAGTAAGGAAAGTATAAGTGAAAGGCGGTACACATCATGCAACCGGTATCCCTGGACTGCCATCAGCATATGATTGAAATAGAGGATTTGTCCTTCTCTTACGGAGAGCAGAAGGTCATTTCCGGTCTGAGCTACACCGTGAAGGAGCGGGATTTCCTTGGCATTATCGGTTCCAACGGCGCGGGTAAAACCACTTTGATGAAAATGATTGTGGGCCTGCTGCCGCCAACCAGCGGCGATATCAAGCTGTTCGGCCAGTCTGTACGCAAATTCAAAGACTGGGAACGGATCGGCTATGTTCCGCAGAAGAATGCCTTTAACCCGCTGTTCCCGGCAACTGTACGCGAGGTTGTTCTGTCCGGACTGTACAATAACAAAAACCTGATCCGCCGTGTATCCAAAGCCCAGCACCGCCAGTGTGACGACGCACTGGAAGTGATGCGGATTCAGGATATTGCGGACAAACGAGTCGGTCAGCTCTCCGGCGGCCAGCAGCAGCGCGTCTTCCTGGCCCGTGCGCTGATTAACCATCCGGATCTGCTGATTCTGGACGAACCTACGGTTGGAATTGATGCGGAGACACAAGCCGGATTTTTTGAGCTCATCTTCCATATGCATGCCCATCACCACATGACCTTCCTGATGGTGTCGCATGATATCGACATGATCAAGAGCTATCTGGGCAATGAGCCGGTACAGACAAATGGTAAAATCAATTTCTACTGCCGCCACTCCCATGATGCCCAGAACTGTGCAGCCGAGGACCTCCAGCATACACTGGCCTAAAGAAGGCATTGCCTATGCAAGTCCTGCTAAGCTAATGCTAGTAAAGTAATAGTGTTAAATACGCAATAAGTAGGCTAAACTAGTAGAACAAAGGTGTTATATGTGGTGTATGTAAGAGAGCTATGCGCTGGAAGGTGCTGAAGTCTTGAAACTAACCATGCTACATGCGCTACAAGTAAGCTGGACGAATTAAGTGACTATGCTGTACCAGTTGTATGCGAGTATTAATACTAGTTAATGAGGCTGTGGCCTAAATAACTGTAATTTGTGCAACTAAAACCTGCGATTGAGCTCAGTTGCAGGTTTTAACTGCACTCTGTACACTTATTTTTGCTGAAAACGACCGAAATTGCCTTTATTCACCGAAATAGCTGCACAAACTACATCTATTCTTTCATAAGCCGCGTTTTTGCCGGATTTAGTTGCACAAACTACACTTAAGTCTGATCTGATAGTGTGTACCTAAACACCTCCAAACGTAAAGCGTGTCCCTGTAAGGGACGAAAGCGATCTTTCCTCATCGCACCTAGATGCCACAAGGCGAATCGCCTACGCCAGTTGCACTTAAACGGGTGTCCAGAGGACAGAGCCCTTGGGGCCCTCCCTTGGAAGGGAGGGTTTGGGAGGGATCGAAACGCTTTATAAAGGGTTGGTTTGTTTCTAATTATTTAAGAGGAGATATCATCTTGCAAATCCTATTTAGTGACTTTTTTCAGCGGGCGCTCGCGGGCGGGCTGATGATTGGAATTACGGCGCCGCTGATCGGCGTTTTTCTTGTGTTAAGACGCTTGTCCATGATCGGGGATACGCTGGCGCATGTTACGATTGCCGGGGTGGCGCTCGGTTTTCTGACCGGCTTTTATCCGCTTGGGGCAGGCCTGATCTTTGCTGTATTAGCCTCGTTTGCCATCGAAAAGCTTCGTAAAGCGTATAAGAGCTATGCCGAGCTGTCGATCGCGATCATTATGTCAGGCGGTGTGGCGCTGGCATCATTGTTTTTCACATTAGGCAAAGGCTACAATGCGGATGTTATGAGCTATTTGTTCGGAAGCATCTACACGCTGGATAACACGGATCTGGTTGTAGTCGGTATAGTTACTATTGCAGTAGTTGTCGTAGTGGCGCTGTTCTTCAAGGAGTTTTTCCTGCTCAGCTTTGAGGAGGATGCGGCGAGTGTCAGCGGCCTGCCGGTTAAGCTGCTCAATATGCTCATTACGGTGCTAACGGCGCTTGTAATCAGCACAGCGATTAAAATTGTCGGTTCACTGCTCGTATCTGCGCTGTTGACCATTCCGGTGGCCATCAGTCTGCTGCTGTCCCGCAGCTTTAAGTCCTCTGTTGTCCTGTCTGTCGTTATCGCGGAAATCGCCGTGGTCGGCGGTCTGGTGGTAGCCGGCGTGTGGAATCTTGCCCCGGGGGCAACGATTGTTCTGCTGCTTATCGCACTGCTTGCCCTGACCCTTATCGGCAAAAAAGGACTGCCAGCCTAGACTCTGCTCCAGCATCAGATACGCTGATGCCTATTCAGCTTAAGTCCGGAAGGAGAGCTGCCGCTTGTCCAATGTGAATGCAGGAATTGCTTTTGCCGCCGGTGTAGCATCGTTTATCTCGCCCTGCTGTCTGCCGCTCTACCCCTCATACCTTTCCTATATTACAGGCCTTTCAGTGCAGCAGCTTAAAAGCGGCAGCAACAGCAAAGAGGTCCGTTTCCGGACCCTCTCGCATACGCTGGCTTTTATTTTGGGCTTATCTGCGGTATTCTATACGATCGGCTTTGGAGCCGGTCTGGTGGGTGAAGTATTTAAGGAGCAGCGGGATTTAATCCGCCAATTGTCGGCCATTCTGGTTATGGTTATGGGATTATTCCTGCTCGGGATTTTTCAGCCTAAGTTCCTGCTTCGTGAATATAAGCTTAATTTAAAATGGAAACCGGCAGGATACCTGGGCTCATTTATTCTGGGCATTGGCTTCTCGGCTGGCTGGTCGCCATGCATCGGACCTATTCTGGCGCCGATCATCGCACTTTCTGCCAGTGATCAGGGCGCCTGGTTCCCGTTGATAACTGCTTATTGTACCGGTTTTGCCCTTCCGTTTTTTGTACTGGCCTTTTTCATCGGCGGAGCCCGGCGTATCCTGAAATATTCTAATATGCTGATGAAGGCAGGCGGTGCGCTTATGGTTCTGATGGGCATTCTGCTGTTTACGGACCAGATGTTCCGCATTACCATTTGGCTGCAGGGCATTACGCCGGATTGGCTGAAATTTTAGCAGGCAGTTTTAGGTGAAATAATCAATGCCGGCCTCCGGAAAATGTTCAAAAATCCGCTCTGTGATGAATTCGCGCAGGGCGGTTTGCTGTTCATCGGGATAGACATATTTGTTCTGCCCCCAGCGGCCCCATTTTTTCTTGCGCTTCTCGATATCCATTTCCAGCTTGGATTTGGGATAACGCTTCTCAATAACTGTCTTGGCTGTCTTGGTGAACCGGTGCTGGATCATTTCGAAGGTCAAGCCTTTGCCGGTACCTGGCGGCATCGTTTTTGCCAGCTTGGCCAGCAGCTCCGCATAGCCTTCCTCCCAGCCGTCATGCCAGATAATCGGTGCGATGATGAACCCGAGCGGATAACCGGCGCGTGCAACCTTTCCGGCAGCCTCAATGCGTTCCTCAAAACGTGCGGTGGCGGGCTCGAAGTTTTTGATGACATAGTCGGCATTGATACTGAAACGGATGCGGGTATGCCCGTTATGCTTGAGCTCAAGGAGCGGATCGACATGCTGATACTTGGTAACAAAGCGCAGCCGGCCCAGCGGCTCATCAGCCATGAACGTAATCAGCTCAGCCAGCGAGCCGGTAATATGCTCCAGCCCAAGCGGGTCGGACGTACAGGCAGCTTCAAACGTGGTGATTTCCGGTTCGCGTTCAGTGATATATTTTTTGGCGGCATCCAGGATATCTCCTGTATTTACATATACTCTTATATAGGGCTTCGCGCCCAGCGTGGTCTGCAGATAACAATAATGGCAGTGGCCCATACAGCCGGTGGCGATGGGGATGGCATAATCAGCGGATGGCTTGGACTGGTCAAAAGTGAGCGTTTTGCGCAGGCCCACCACAAGTGTCCGTTTGGCTATTTTGTACTGCTCCAGCTCACCTTCACCGGGCAAATTCGTTATCCGGTTATGCGAGGTGGTCATCCGGTAGGGGATGTTTTGAGCTTTGACCCACTGCATAATCTGCTCCCCTTTGGGGTAGTTCAAGGCATCCGGCTCAAAAAACACAAGCTCGGGGATAAAAAGACCGGTAGGCCTCGGCTTTCTTTTGACAGGGGGACGTTCTGGAACGGCGATTGTCATGAACTCACACTCCTTCCGTAAAGCATGCCTTTATTATGCCATTGTGGGGTGCGCAGAAATCATGGTAAACATCGTTAACGGGGTGAAGCGGAGACCGGGGGACTTGCCAAGGGACGGCAGAAACATGTATCATTGTTAGAGCAAGGCTCGGCCCCAGTGCCACGCTCATTATAGAAAAGAGGTAAACTTTAATGCCAACACCCAGCATGGAGGATTATTTGGAGCGCATTTACAAGCTCATCGACGAGAAGGGTTATGCGCGGGTTTCGGATATTGCCGAGGGCTTGGAAGTACACCCCTCCTCTGTAACCAAGATGATCCAAAAACTGGATAAGGACGAATATCTCATCTATGAGAAATATCGTGGGCTTGTCCTGACGAGCAAAGGTAAAAAAGTAGGAAAACGGCTGGTTGACCGACATGAGCTGCTGGAGGAATTCCTCGGCCTGATCGGAGTACAGCAGGAGCATATTTATAAGGATGTCGAGGGCATCGAGCATCATCTGAGCTGGGATTCGATTACGCGGATCGAGACGCTGGTGGAGTATTTCCGCCGGGATGAGGAACGCGTGAAGACCTTATATGATATTCACAATGAGCTGGTCAGCGATTCATAAAAAATTTGTTTCTGTAGGGTATACCGCAACCTTTCCAGTTTTTTTACGTCAAAACGGATAACGTCCTTAAATGAAGTATGAGAAAGTATAGCAGACTGTTATACTTTTACTTGTATTTCTCCGTTTTGCAAGAAACGGCCTTCTCCCTTGAATAAGGACGAGAGGGCCGTTTTTATTATTTTTACAACAGGGAGGAACTATGAATTACCGTAAATGGCTTTTGGGAGTAATGGTGCTGATGCTGCTTCTGCCGGTATGGCCGGCCGGTGCCCGCGCGGCAGCCGTTCAGATTACAATTGAACTGGACGGGGAAATGCTCAGTCCTGATGTGCCGCCGTATATTACAGCTTCTAATGTTACGATGGTACCGGCAGGGGTTGTCAGCCAGGGGCTGGGCGCAGCGGTTGCATGGGATCAGAGCAGCAAAACAGCGACCATCAGCAAGGGGGAGACTGTGCTGAAGCTGACCAGCGGGAAGCAGACGGCACTCGTGAATGCGGCTTCTGTGCGTCTGGATACTTCGGTACAAATCCGGCAGGGCCGGGTCATGGTACCGCTGCGGTTTGTAAGTGAGCAGCTTGGCCTGCAGGTGGTATGGAATCAGGCGACCAAGCATATTGCCCTGTATTCCAATGCAGAGATTACAGGCCCTTCGACTCCTACGGTTCCTACAGTACCAACAGTGCCGGTTCCATCTGTTCCATCTGTTCCGGCACCAACATTGCCGGGTAACACAGGGAAGGCAATGAAAGGAGCCTGGATCTCAACCGTCTTCAACCTGGACTGGCCGTCCGTGTCTTCAGCGAATAATGCGGCGAAGCAGAAGCAGGAGTTCGACAGCTTGCTGGACAAGCTGCAGGCAACCGGCTTTAATGCAGTCTTTGTTCAGGTGCGGCCCTCAGCAGACAGCCTGTATTCCTCGCAGATCGTTCCCTGGTCCAAGGTGCTGACCGGCACACAGGGAAAGGTTCCGGATTATGATCCGCTGGAATACATCGTCAGCGCCGCACACCAGCGAGGAATACAGATTCATGCCTGGTTCAACCCGTTCCGGGCAACAACAGATACAGCAGCCGCTACCCTTGCAGGCCTGGCCGGCAATCATGTGTCCAAGGTCCATCCGGACTGGGTTGTCAAAGCAGACAGCAAGCTGTATATTAACCCCGGTATTCCGGAAGCCCGCCGGCACATCATTGATACCGTAATGGAAGTAGTCAAGGGCTATGATATTGACGGTGTGCATCTGGACGATTATTTCTATCCCTCGAATGTAACCTTTGCGGATGATGCGGCGTTCAAAGCATATAATGCTTCAGCAATATCCAGTAAGGCAGACTGGCGGCGTGATAATATTAATCAGTTCATCCGCCAGCTGGGCCAGGAGATTCATACTGCCAAGCCGTCCGTTTCTTACGGGGTGAGCCCGTTCGGTGTCTGGCGCAACAAAAAAGCCGACAGCTCCGGTTCGGATACAACGGCAGGCGTAACAGCCTATGATGATATGTATGCGGATACGCGCACCTGGATCAAGAACGGCTGGATTGACTATATCGCCCCGCAGATTTACTGGAGCCTGTCGTTCTCTGCCGCCCGCTACGACAAGCTCGTCGACTGGTGGGTAGATGAGGTTAAAGGCACAGGAGTCAAGCTGTACATTGGCCAGGCCGCCTATAAGGTTGGCGATACGAAGCAGACCGCGGAATGGCAGAGCGGTGAGCAGATTATTAATCAGCTGAAGTACAACGATAAGTACGAGGAAGTGGCCGGAAGCATTATGTTCCGCGCCAATGATATTGCAGTCCGTAATCCGTACGGGCTTGCGAGCCTGCTGGCCTTTTATTTTAAATCATAGAAGCATGAATGCTCCCCCGTGCTCATAGATAAGCAATAGATCTATGGAACGGGGGATTACTGTGTATGGAGATCAATGCAGTCTTTGAGGGCGGCGGGGTAAAAGGAATTGCACTGGCCGGAGCGGTTGAAGCTACGGAGCGGGCAGGGGGTGTCTTTAAAAGAGTGGCGGGAACCTCCTCCGGCTCTATCATTGCTTCATTCCTCGCAGCAGGCTATAACGGGGAGGATATGAGCCGGATTATCAGACAGACTCCATTCACCTCTTTTCTGAAGCGGGGAATGCTGTACAACACGGCTTTAATCGGCCCGGCATTGCGGGTCATGATCAAAAAAGGGCTGTATTCCGGGGAAGCGCTGGAGAGCTGGGTCCGCAGTATTCTGCGGAATAAAGGCATTGTCACTTTCAGTGATCTCCCCCGCGGCAAGCTGTCGGTCATCGCCTCGGATATTACCAACGGCCGGATCATTGTCCTGCCGGATGATTTGCCGGAATACGGGATATCTCCGGGCAGCTTTGAAGTCGCCAAGGCAGTACGGATGAGCTGCAGTATTCCTTATTTCTTTGATCCTGTATTGCTGCGTCTGAACGGGCGTGCGGCCCAAGGGAAGAGCTTCATGGAGCAATTCGTTTATGTAGTGGACGGAGGGGTGCTGAGTAATTTCCCTTTGTGGCTGTTTGAAGAGAAGGAGGCCGGTTTCAAAAGCCCTGAACGCCGGACGCCGACGGTCGGCTATCAGCTCATCGGGAAGACCGAAGCACAGCCGCACTCGATTACCGGCCCTTTCACAATGCTGCAGGCGCTGGTTGGAACAATGCTGTCCGCGCACGATGAAAGGTATATTGAGACGGAGAAGTTCGTGCGCACAGTCAAAATTCCGACGCTTGGCATTTCTACCACACAGTTTCATCTCACGGCGCAGGAGAGTGAGGAGCTGTATACAGCGGGTATGAAGGCCGGGGAAGCGTTCTTCCGGGAATGGCGGCCTCACAGGCATCGACTGTAATGTGGCACAGGAAGATTTCATGATGATACAAAAAAAAGCATCCCGCATGACTGCCTTAGCAGCACCGGGATGCTTTACTGTTATTCTAATGATATTTAGGCAGCTGGTCGTCGTTCTTGCCTTTACTGCCTTCAATCACCTGGAACGGATACGTTTTACGTTTGCCGGAAGCAGCCTGGGTCTTACGGACTCCGGCTACCTTGGCCATTGTTTTCTGGGACGGCTTAACCTTTGGTCCGGAGCGGCGGGAGCCGTAAGCCTGGTCCTTCATAATCAGCCTGTAAGCAAAGTACAGCAGCCCAACCAGAATGAAGCTGGGGAGCAGTTCCCAGAATAGCCAGCTTAGTCCGTAGTTCACAACTCCGAAGAACAGACCGTAAGCGCCCAGTAAAACGGAAATCCAAAAAACTAAAGCATGCCTGATCATAGGGCAATCATCCTTTCGCAGGATCCAATACACCGCCGGACACACTTTCATCAATATAGCCTTTAGCTTCAATCATGGCGTCCAGCTCACGCATCCGGTTAAATGATGCAATCGATACTTCAACCATATCATCTTTAGGTTCCTTGGTTGTCAGCAACTGGAGCCAAAGTCCTGGGTAACCTAAATACTTCAGCCATGGAACATCGCGGACCGCGTTGGTTCCCTTCAAGACCTCAAATGAAACACCAATGACAACCGGAAGCAGAATAATACGCTGAAGGACTCGTTCAGTAAGGCTGCTCCAAGGGAACACAGAATAGATTACGACGCCGAGGATAATGGTCAGCATCATAAAGCTGCTGCCGCAGCGGTAATGCAGACGGCTGTATTTCTGAACGTTCTCGACGGTTAATTCTTCACCGGCTTCAAAGGCGCTTATGACCTTGTGCTCGGCGCCGTGATACTGGAAGAGCCGTTTGATGACCGGAGTTTGTGAAATAGCGGTCAGGTAGACAAGCAGCAGAATCAGCTTGATCGCCCCTTCCACAAGGTTGCGCAGAATATAGTTGTTAATTACACCCTCGAACAGATACGTCTCTATAAAAACCGGAACCAGGGTAAAGATCAGCTTGCCGAACAGGAATGACAAAATCCCCATCACCGCAACCCCGAAAATCATGCCGAGGCTCCAGCCTTCATCCTTCTTCTTCTCCTTGGCTGTATCCTTCTGCTTAGCCGCTTCCTCAGGCTCTGTCTCATCCTCAGCGAATGATTCTGCCGAGTAATTCAGATGCTTCGAGCCTTTGGCGCTGGAATCTATAATACTGACAATGCCGCGAAGCAGCGGAATCTTGCGCAGTTTAATGACCCAGCTCTTATCGCTCTTCGGCACCTCCAAAAATGTAATTTCCTGATTCTTCCGCCGTACGGCTGTTACGTTGATATGCTTGCCGCCGAACATGACGCCTTCGATAACGGCTTGGCCGCCGTAACTGGGAGTTTCCTGGGACAACCAATTCACCTTCCCGCATTATATTATAATTGATATAAACCATTGTAACTAATTTATGCTTACATTGCTAGTTGGATTGGCTTTTCCTGAGCATACTAGCATACAGGGACTGGAGAAGCAGCAACGCCAATTAACAGGTGAAAGCGAGGCAATATAATGAGTAAAGCAGGCAAGCAGGCATCAGAACATACAAACCCCTGGTTTTTCGCGATCGAACTGGGTATTTTTGCCGGATTGATCTGGGGAGGTATCCGCTGGCTGATCTATGTTTTTCGTTTTACAAAGGTGATACCGGGCTTTTTGGCCGAGCCTTTTTTTCAGCATGCCTTTTTAATGAAGCCCGCCGGGCAGCTGGTCGGGTATCTCTTTTATATCCTGTTCTCTGTAATAGCTTCTCTGATCTATGTACTCCTGTTCCGTAAGCTGAAAGGACCCTGGCCGGGAATGCTGTACGGTGTGCTGTGGTGGGCGGGAATCTTCCTGGCGGGCTCATGGCCGTTTCTGCAGCAGCCCATGTTTAAGCTCCCCTGGAACTCTGTCATCAGTGAGTTTTGCATCTTTTTACTCTGGGGATTATTCATCGGCTATACGGCGGCAATCGAGTATACGGATGAGCGAAAACGCGAACAGCGGACAAAGCTGGCCTGAACGCCCGAAAAAACTTCTCAAGGGCATGACCCTATGTTAAAATACAATGTGGCTATTTCGAGAGGAGAATGAAAATGGGCAACAAGCGCGTCTCCAAGCTGCGTAAGGTTTTGCAGGATCTGGGATTGGATGCAATGTTAATTACCAGCGGGTATAACCGTCGCTATCTGAGCGGATTCACCGGCTCTTCCGGTTATGTCTTAGTCACTGGTGATGAAAGCTATCTGCTGACGGACTTCCGCTACATGACTCAGGCTGCGGAGCAGGTGACCGGCCTCAAGGTTGTACAGCATGGTCCGAAGTTTATCGACACGGTGCGTGAGCTGCTGACGCAAGGCGGAAGTGTGCGTGTCGGCTTTGAACAGGATGACGTCACTTTCAGCGCATACACAGCCTATGCTGCAGCACTTAAACCGGCAGAGCTGGTTCCGGCCTCCAAGGCGGTTGAGAATCTGCGGATGTTCAAGGATGAGGAAGAGCTGGCTGTTATGCAGCGTGCGGCTGATCTGGCCGATGCCACCTTCAGCCATATCCTCAATGTGATCAAGCCCGGAATGACTGAGCGCGATGTGGATCTGGAAATGGAATTCTTCATGCGCACCCATGGCGCTACCTCGTCCTCGTTTGACACCATTGTTGCTTCAGGTGAACGTTCGGCCATGCCGCACGGTGTAGCCAGCAGCAAGGTAATCGGCAACAATGAGTTCGTCACCTTTGACTTCGGTGCGCTGCTGGACGGATACTGCTCGGATGTAACCCGTACGATTGCACTGGGCAAGCCTGATCCGAAGCTGAAGGAAATCTATGACGTCGTGCTTGAAGCACAGCTGCACACCTTAGCTAACATCAAGCCGGGCATGACCGGCCGTGAAGCGGATGCGCTGGCGCGCGACATTATTACCCGTTACGGCTATGGGGAGTACTTCGGCCACAGCACCGGGCACGGCCTGGGTATGGAGGTTCACGAATGGCCGCGGCTGTCCAAGCTCGCTGATGAGATTCTGGAGCCGGGAATGGTTGTTACCGTTGAACCGGGGATTTATCTGTCCGGACTCGGCGGCGTACGGATTGAAGACGATATCGTGATTACAGAGAGCGGCATTACGCTGCTGACGCATTCGTCGAAGGATTATCTGGTACTGTAATTTTGCAACACCAACCAAGTTGATAATTGATCCAGGAGGGATTTTTAGTGATTTCAGTTAATGATTTTAAAACAGGCCTTACCGTAGAGGTAGAAGGCGATATCTTTACCGTTCTGGATTTCCAGCACGTAAAACCGGGTAAAGGTGCGGCATTTGTCCGCTCCAAGCTGAAGAACCTGCGCAACGGCAACACCGTTGAGCGTACCTTCCGTGCCGGCGAAACCATCGGCCGCGCCATCATCGAAAACCGTGGTGTACAATACCTGTATGCAAGCGGTGCAGAGCATGTATTCATGGACAATGAAACTTACGACCAGTTCGAGCTGACTGCCAAGCAGCTTGAATGGGAGCTTAACTTCCTGAGAGAGAACATGACTGTTAACATTGTAAGCTACCAGGGCGAAATCCTCGGAATCAACCTGCCTACCAGCGTTGAGCTGAAGGTTACTGAAACCGAGCCGGGTGTTAAGGGCAACACTGCTCAAGGCGCAACTAAGGCTGCTACACTGGAAACTGGTCATACTGTTCAGGTTCCGCTGTTCATTAACGAAGGGGACGTTCTCCTGATCGATACACGCGAAGGTAAATATATCTCCCGCGCGTAGGACAAGAGTAATTAACTGCTGCAATAACAATAGCCTCTACCGGATACAGCGGTGGAGGCTATTGTTATTTATGCGGCAGTATCCTTGCGAAATGATGGGGCTGCGGCCGGAGAAGGCAGAGAGGCGTCCGGAGTGTATTCCCTGCCGACCTGTTTATTCCTTCGGACCAAGCCCGCGGCTGAATGCGGGTCCGGCTCTATGTATATCCTACAGATTACGGATATTCTGAAAATGGGCGCTTTTTTTTGTGAAACCATTAACGCTTGATGTGAATTTCGTATTATACTGGGTTAAAGCGTTAAACCAAATATAAGCTAGATAGAGCGAAATAGGGAGTGAATGGGACTTTGTCACTTTATGTCATGAAATTCGGAGGCAGCTCCGTCGGCGACATTGAACGCATGAAGCGGGTCGCTAAGCGCATCGCAGAGAAGCAGGATGAAGGGCACCGCTGCGTTGTGGTTGTATCCGCTATGGGAGATACTACAGATGATCTCATAGATCAGGCCAAAGCGCTGAATGAACAGCCGCCGTCACGCGAAATGGATATGCTGATGACCACAGGAGAACAGATCTCGGTTGCGCTCCTGTCTATCGCCCTGCACGGGATCGGCAGAAATGCTGTCTCTTATACAGGCTGGCAGGCGGGCTTCCGCACCGATGAAACCCACGGCCGGGCCCGGATCAATGAAATCGTTCCGCGGCGTGTGCTGGAATCGCTGGAACGTGAGCAGATCGTCATTGTGGCCGGCTTCCAGGGAATGACACTGGACGGCGAGATTACGACGCTGGGACGCGGCGGCTCCGATACCACCGCAGTTGCCCTTGCAGCGGCGATCAAAGCGGATGTGTGCGAAATCTATACCGATGTGGACGGCATCTATTCCACCGACCCGCGTATTGTGAAGAAGGCACGCAAGCTGAAGGAAATCTCTTATGACGAGATGCTGGAGCTGGCCAATCTGGGCGCAGCGGTACTCCACCCCCGTGCTGTAGAATATGCCAAAAGATATCAGGTAAAGCTGGTCGTCAGATCAAGCTTTAATCATAATGAAGGTACTGTTGTGAAGGAGGAAGCAAGCATGGAACAGGGAGTCGTAGTAAGCGGGATAGCGTTTGACAAGAATGTGGCGCGGATCAGTATTCTGGGAGTGCCGGATGTGCCGGGCGTACTGGCCCAGGTGTTCGGCAAACTGGCTGCTGAAGGCGTTGACGTGGATATTATCGTACAGAGCGGTGTCCAGAACGGCACAGCCGACTTTTCCTTTACAGTAGGGCTGGGCGATTTGTCCCGGGCCAAAGAAGTAATCGAAGGGCTGCACAGCGAGCTGCCTTACCGTGAAGTTACCTCTGAGGATAGTCTGGTGAAGGTATCGATTGTCGGTGCAGGCATGGTCAGCCATCCGGGTGTAGCTGCGCAGATGTTCGAAGTGATCTCCGGCCAGGGCGTCAGCATCAAGATGGTCAGCACCTCCGAAATTAAGGTGTCCTGTGTCATCGAGTCCGGCAATCTTCCGCAGATTATCCAGGCGCTTCATACTGCCTACAATCTGGATACAGAAGAGCAGGCCTTTGTCGGCGGACCTCAGGACCGCAGATAAGCAGCCTATAACGAATAAGAAAAAGCCTGTAAGCCGCTGTTTTCAGTGGCTTGCAGGCTTTTTCTGTTAACCCAGCCGCCTGAACCGGCCTACGATCTCAACCGTTTCCAGCACGTTCACGAACGATTTCGGATCGGTCTCGAGAATGGTCTTCCGCAGCTCAGCCAGCTCATACCGGGTTGTAACGGTCATCAGCATCGTATTGCCCTCATGGCTGTAACCGCCCTCCGCGTTCACTACAGTAACCCCGTGGGGCAGCTGGGTGAGCCGGTTCAGCATCTTTTCACGCTCCTTGGTGACGATGAAGCAGGTCAGCTTGACGTGGCGGATATGAATCATATCCACCACTCTGCTTTTGACAAAAATACAAAGCATAGCGTAGAGGGCAGAGTCCCAGCTTTTGAAGAAACCGAGGCTTAAGATGACCAGCCCGTCCATCACGAACAGTACAGTGCCCATCGGAATATCGCGTTTGCGGGTAATGATGGAGCCCAGAATATCGAATCCCCCGGAAGACCCTCCTGCCCTCAGCGAGAATCCCACCCCGCTTGCAATGATGACACCGCCGAAAATACTGGCCAGTATCGGGTCCTTGGTCAGCTTAATGACCGGGATGACCGTCAGAAACCAGGTAGTAGCCACGACGGACAGCATGCTCAGACAGATATATTTTTTACCTACGGCCACAAAGCCCCAGATTAGAATCGGAAAGTTAATTGCAAAATAATACAGTGAAATATATTTCGGGTTCGTGAGATAGCCGATGATAGAAGCCGTCCCTGCCACCCCTCCGCTCAGCAGCTGATGCGGAATGAGGAAAAGCTGGAGCCCGCATGCTACCAGAAAAGCTGAAAGAATGATGACCGTTACATCTTTTATCTGTTTGGCTGCTGTGCTTGATACTAGCGGTACTACGAGATTACGAACTTGCATGCTGAAATTCCCCTCTTTTTATTTAGTCTATCCAACGTGATGCACTTCTATTTCCCTCTGCTCAACAACAAATTTATTTTATCACACTGATGATATTTTTTTATAAATAGTTTCACTATGATTTCTTTCACACATGTTATTATTCCGACCTATTTTCACTTGTCTAAAGTGGACAGCTTGCGCATATCCATGGAAGCAGAGCCTAAAAAAGGAGCTGAGCGGATTGGACAAGTATGTAAGCTGGATGGCGGTACTGAGGCTGCTGTCCGGTAGTGTGGAGATTACGGCGGCGCTGATAATGCTAAGGCTGAACCAGGTGGACAAGGCGCTGGCGGTGAATTCCGGACTGGCATTGGTTGGTCCGACGATTCTGATTCTGACGACTGCTGTCGGGCTTACAGGGATGGCCCAGGAGCTCTCCTGGGGCAAGCTGGGCTGGATTGGCTGCGGTGTAGCCTTTCTCTTAATCGGTATTCTGAAAAAATGATAGATGATAGGCATAAAACTCAGGTACAAGCATAAATATGGAATAAAGCTAGAAAAGTAGAGGACAGCTTGGGGGTACATTGTATGGCTAATGACTGGCTTTTCTTATTTCCCGAAAAAGTAAGGGCCCTGCTGAGCGGATTGCCTGCCAATCTTCTTGCCCGGCTGGAAGAGGTCAGAGTCCGGGAAGGGCGTCCGCTGGAGATTAACTACTCCGGCAAATACCATTTCCTCTGCGGGAACGGCAGCCTGACCCAGCAGCCCGCAGAAGCGTACAAGCCAAGCCGGGAGGATACACACCGGCTGCTGGATCTCATCAGTAACCATTCCCTCTATACGATGGAAGAGGAGCTGCGCAAGGGCTTCATCACGATCCCCGGCGGACACCGGATCGGCCTCTCCGGCCGGACCGTGCTCAGCGGAGGGGGTGTTGAGCATTTACGTGACATTACGGGCTTCAATGTCCGGATTGCCCGCGAGCTTCCGGGTATTGCCGACAGCGTGCTGCCCTATCTGGTCGAGCGGGGCCGGCAGCGGATCATGCATACGCTGATCCTCTCGCCTCCGCAGCACGGCAAGACCACGCTGCTGCGTGATCTCGCCAGGCAGATCTCCACGGGCAGCACTGCAGGGCGCGACGGCAGCCGCCCCGGCCTCAAGGTCGGCATCGTGGACGAGCGCTCGGAGATTGCCGGCAGCCGCCGGGGTATCCCGGCCTTTGATGTCGGTCCGCGCACTGACATCCTCGACGGCTGCCCGAAAGCGGAGGGAATGATGATGATGATCCGCTCCCTCTCGCCCGAGGTGCTCGTCGCTGATGAAATCGGCCGCCATGAGGATGCAGAAGCAGTAACCGAAGCGCTGCACGCCGGAATCTCGGTGGTAGCCACGGCACACGGCAAGGAAGTGGCCGAGCTGGCCCGGCGTCCGGGCCTCGGCGGACTGCTGGAGCACCGGATGTTCGAGCGGTATGTCATTCTGAACCGGACGGAAGCCGGACTTACCTTCCGCATTCTGGACGGGCAGAAGCGGGGGCTGCTCCTTATTACACCGGATGACCAGCTGGGCGGTGAACGCCGTGCTTAAGCTGCTGGGTGCCGTACTGGTAGTGGTAGCCGGCGCACTGGCCGGGTTCACCCGGGCCGCCCAGTATGCAGACAGGCCAAGGAACATCCGGGGGCTTATCGCCGCACTGCAGCGGCTGGAGACAGAGATTCTCTACGGCTATACGCCGCTGCCGGAGGCGCTGCACCGAATCGGACAGCAGTCGAAGGGGCCGCTGCAGGCTTTCTTTACCGCAGCAGCGGAAGAAATGAGCCCGCCGCTGAACCGAACGGCGGAGGAAGCCTTTCAGCGGGCGGTGGAGCTGCATTTCCGGTCCGCTTCCCTGAAGGGGGCGGAGAAAGAGATTATCCGTCAGCTGAGCTGCACCCTGGGCACAAGCGACAGGTCGAATCAGAGCACGCATATTGCGCTGGCTTTACAGCAGTTGAAGCAGGAGGAGACAGTGGCCAGAGAAGATCAGGGCAAATATGAAAAGATGAGCAAAAGCCTGGGTCTGCTGCTTGGAGTATTGATCGTCATATTGATCTTTTAGCGAGGTGCCAGGAATGAATATTGAAGTCAACGCGATCTTTCAAATCGCCGGCATCGGCATTATCATCGCCATGATTCACACGGTGCTGAAGCAGATGGGCAAGGAGGACATTGCCCACTGGGTAACTATTGTCGGATTCATCATCGTCCTGTTTATGGTGATCCGGATGCTGGACGGCCTCCTGCAGGAAATCAAAACGATTTTTCTTTTTCAATAGGCAGGCGTTATGGAAATCATACAAGTAGTGGGAATCGGACTCTTGTCGACGGTACTGATCCTTGTGCTGAAGGAACAAAAACCGATGTTCGCCTTTCTGCTGACAACAGCGGCCGGCATCCTGATTTTCCTGTTCCTGATCGGCAAAATCGGTACTATTCTCGGGACGCTGGAGCGGGTGGCGGAGTCTTCGGGAATGGAGATGATCTATATCAAAACCGTGTTCAAAATCATCGGAATTTCCTACATCGCGGAGTTCGGGGCGCAGATTGTTCGCGATGCCGGTCAGGAATCCATTGCCTCCAAGATTGAGCTGGCCGGCAAGGTGCTGATCATGGTGCTGGCTGTGCCGATCATCAGCATTATTATTGAAACGGTGATGAAGCTCCTGCCTGCCTGAGGCTCATGTAAGGTAGACGCAGATTAGCAGAGAAGGGCGGGAAGGCGGATGCGGGACTCTCCAAAGTTAAATAAACTGCTGCTCCTGCTGCCCTTTCTGCTGCTGCTCTTGTGCGGTAATACGGCTCCGGCGGCGGCAACCGCCTCTCAGCCATCGGGCGGAACAAATTCGCCGGTAGACGGCTGGGTCAAGGGCCAGATGCAGAATCTCCCGCTGGACGGGGTCGAATCCTACTGGGACCAGCTGATGACGGAATACGGGGGATTTTTCCCGGACGGGCAGACCCCGTCACTGATGGATATGCTGCTTCCGGGAGAGGACGGGCTGAGCTTTGCAGGGGTATTATCCGGGCTTGGCAGATTTATGTGGCATGAGGTGCTGTATAACGGAAAGCTGCTTGTAACGATCGTTATGATCAGTGTGCTCAGCATGATTCTGGAGACGCTGCAGACTGCTTTTGAACGCAAAACGGTCAGCAAAATTGCTTATATGCTCTGCTACATGGTCGTACTGGTCATAGCCGTCAACAGCTTCAATATTGCCATCGGGTATGCGAAGGATGCGATTGACCGGATGATTGATTTCATGATGGCGATGATTCCGCTGTTGTTTGCCCTCCTGGCGTCGATGGGCAACATCGTGACCGTTTCGGTTACGCATCCGCTGATTGTTTTTATGATTCATACGGTTGGCACACTGATCCACACCATAGTCTTCCCGCTGCTGTTCTTCTCGGCGGTGCTGCATCTGGTAAGCGCCATGTCGGACAAATACAAGCTGACCCAGCTGGCCAATCTTCTTCGCAATATAGGAGCCGGACTGCTGGGAGTACTGCTGACGGTCTTCCTGGGTGTCATTTCTGTCAAAGGTATCACCAGTTCTGTAACGGACGGTGTTACGATCCGGGCAGCCAAGTATATCACCGGAAATTTCGTGCCTGTCATCGGTAAAATGTTCGCAGACGCCACCGACACCGTTATTTCGGCTTCGCTGCTGGTGAAGAATGCAATCGGGCTGTCAGGGGTCATTATCATCCTGTTCCTGTGTGCATTCCCGGCGATCAAAATCCTGATTCTGGCGCTGATCTACAATGTGGCTGCAGCGGTCATGCAGCCGCTCGGCGAGACGCCGATTGTATCCTGCCTGCAGACGATCGGCAAAAGCATGATCTATGTTTTTGCAGCTCTGGCAGCCGTCTCCCTGATGTTTTTCCTGGCTGTAACCATTATGCTGACCGCCGGGAACGTCACTGTAATGATGAGGTAATGCCGGAAGTTTAGGAAGAAGCAGCTGCAAATGCCTACTAACGTTCAGGAGGTTTAGCTTATGACCTGGTTAGGCGATTGGCTGCGGGAGCTCATACTGGTAGTCCTGATGGCTGCCTTTGTGGAGATGCTGCTTCCGGGCAAGTCGATGGAGCGGTACGCCAGGCTGGTGCTCAGTCTGCTGGTGCTGCTGACGATGCTAAGCCCGGTTGTCTCCCTGCTGAAGGGGGATGCCGCCAAGGAATTGAGCGTTGCACTTGTGCAACAGGAGCAGCAGGGCGGACTGCTCCGCGGGGCAGGCCGGGGAGCCGGAACGCTGGAACAGATCCTGGCAGACGGGCGGATGCTGGCGGCAGGGGCGAAGGAGCAGAGCCTACAGCTGGCTGCGGAGGAGGTGGCCGGGCAGATGCAGGAGCAGGTTGCTGGCAGCACCGGCCTGCAGGGAGTTAAGGTGACAGTCAAGCTCGGGCTCAGCCTGGCATCCGGCCTTGGCGGTGAAGAGGTTCCGGTCATTACCGGGGTTACCGTTTCACTGCCGGCTACATCCGGTACAGGGCAGAACAGCGGCACGGAAGCAGGAGCAGATACCGGAGCTGAGCCGATCCGGATTGAGCCGGTGGTGCCGGTCCAGGTGCAGATCAGTGAGAGTGAAGGCGGAGCAGCCAGGGAAGCAACAGCAGGAGCCGCGGGCGGCGTGAATGGCGGGCAGGATGCCGGAGCTGCTGACGATGCGGCAACGGCTGAAGGGATCATAAGGATGCTGGAGACGAGCTGGAACCTGGAACGCGGCATCATTCAGGTTGCAGGCAATACCGCAAACACCGGAAAATCATGAAGCTGCAGCGTGGCAGCAAGGGGGGATAAGAGTGGCTAACTGGTTAAAAAAGCTGGAGCAGTGGGCAGGCGGAGGCTCCGGCAGTCCGAAAAGGAGTCATACCTTCCGCTGGCTGATCATTTTGGGACTGCTGGGTGTGGCAATTATGCTGTTTAACTCTTTTGTAAACGTCAAGAAGCTCGACAGCGAGAATACGGGGCGGGAACCGCCTGCTGCTGAATCATCCCAGACAACCCTGCAGCAGGGGGAGCTCAATAACGGGAGTGCCTTTGATACCATTGAACTGGCGATGGAGCAGCGCACTAAGGAAATTCTCGAGAAAATTGTAGGAGTCGGAACGGTTGATATTATGGTCACAGTGGAATCCACAGAAGAGATCGTTGTGACGCGCAATATGAATGATTCGCAGCAGCAGAGTGAGGAGACCGATGCCAGCGGCGGCAAACGCCATACGACACAATACACAAGGGACGGGGAGATCGTCACCTACAGCCAGTCAGGCGATGAAACTCCGATCATTACGAAGCGGATCAAGCCCCAGGTACGAGGCGTACTCGTTGTAGCCAAGGGCGCGGAGAACAAGGTCGTCCGCGGATTGATCGAAGAGGCTGTACAGAAGGGCCTGAATGTTCCGAGCTACCGCATTTCCGTCGTACCCCGCAAGCAGGAATAGGCGGACAGATCAGCAGATAACCAATATAATTTTTAGGAGGAAAAGAAAATGAAGGGCAAAAGACAAACGATTTGGTTGGTTTCCATGCTCAGCTTGATGGTGGTGCTCTCTGCTTACTATTTATTTACGGAAGACACAGGGTCGTCCATTCCGAAGGAAACAGCAGGGACTATACAGGTAGACAGTGCGAACAACGCAGCAGCCAGAGCGGATAATACAGTGCTGGATAACGGGCTGGTCATCAATGAAGTAGACACACAGGGCGCACTCAGTACGGATGCAGACTCAGAGGCTGCAGCAGCAGTTGAGGATAAGACTACAGCAGCAGCTGTTACCGAACCGGCTGCCGGCGCAGCATCTCCTGAAGCGAGCAGCAAACCAGACAGCTCCAAGGAAACTTCGGCTGCTGTCACTGACAAGACTGCGGGAGAGCAGGTAACGGCAAGCAGTGATAAGGGTGTAACGGATAAAACAGCAACTGATAAAGCAGCAGATACTGCCTCCGCCGGCAGCACTCCGGTTAAGAGTGAGGATGAAATTCTGAAAGAAGTGGCTGCCCAGAGCGCTTCCGCAAGCAGCATGTTCACCAACTACCTGTTTGAACGCGAGCAGCTGAACTTGAAGAGCTACAATGATCTGATCGCCCAGATTAACGATATGAGCAAGACACCGGCGGAGAACGCTGTGGCACAGGAGCAGCTCACCAAGCTTGAAGAAAAGGAATCCAAAATCAGCGATATCGAAACCCAGCTGCAGCAGAAATACGGCGAGGCAATCGTCAAAGAAGAAACGGGCAACAGCTACACCGTGGTTGTGCTGAGCGACAAACTGGATGTGAAGCAGGCTGTAGGCATCGTGGATCTGGTGATGAAGGAGCTGAGCGTTACCCAGGACAAGATCAGAGTCCAATATGTATCAGAGCAATAATTACCAGTATAAAAAAGCAAAAAATGCCGAAAGAGCTCGGGTTGCCCCGGGCTCTTTCCATTTCTAGCGTTTGTGATATAATACATAAAGTTATCATGATGAAAGCGACCTCAGATTTGCGTTATCCCTGAAGCTGTGCTTCAAAAGAGAAACGGTGAGGCCGTTTTTTGCTTGCCCGTACCAGAAAAGTGGCTTCGAGAGAAAGCTGAAGGAGTGAACGATTAAATGTTCAAGTTAAGTGAGATTAAGGAATTGATTAAATTGCTGGACCAGACCTCCTCCGTACATGAGCTGGAGATTGAAAGCGAAGGAATGAAGCTGGCTATACGTAAACCGGATCGCCCTGAAGCTGATGGCAACGCAATCCAGGCGGCTCCTTATGTCTATCCCTTTACGCCAGCCCCGCAGCCGCACAGCCTTCAGCATGTTGCACCTACGGCCCCAAGCGAAATTCCGGCTGCAGTACAGCCGCAGTCTTCCCCTGCCGAAGGAGCATTACATAAAATTGTTTCTCCAATGGTAGGGACCTTCTATAGTGCCGCTTCACCGGAATCGCCATCTTTTGTTAATGTAGGTGACCGGGTGAATGAGAAATCAACCGTCTGCATCATTGAAGCAATGAAGCTGATGAATGAGCTTGAGGCGGAAGTAAGAGGCGAAATCGTGTCTGTGCTAGCCGAGAACGGCCAGCTTGTGGAATACGGCCAGCCGCTGTTTCTGGTAAAGCCGGAGTAACCGCCGCAGTACTAGAACTAGAGGAGCTTGCAAGCCTCGTTAAACTTTGGGAGGAAACGCATGAACATTCAAAAAGTGCTGATCGCCAACCGCGGGGAAATTGCGGTTCGCATCATTAGAGCCTGCCGCGAAATGGGTATCTCCACTGTAGCGGTCTATTCGGAGCCTGACCGGGATTCGCTGCATGTCCGGCTGGCGGATGAGGCTTATTGCATCGGTCCGACGGCATCCAAGGACAGCTATCTGAATTTTACCAATATTATGAGCGTCGCTACATTAACTGAGTGCGATGCCGTTCATCCGGGATACGGATTTTTAGCAGAAAATGCTGATTTTGCCGAGATCTGCGGCTCCTGCAATATCACCTTTATTGGTCCTTCGCCGGACGCTATTACCCGTATGGGGGACAAGGCGGTAGCAAAGGAAACGATGAAGCTGGCCGGTGTTCCGGTTATTCCGGGCTCTGACGGCCTGGTGGGCGATGTGGAAGAGGCCATTATGCTGGGCCGTGACATCGGCTACCCGATCATCGTGAAGGCTACCGCAGGCGGCGGAGGCAAAGGCATCCGTATCGCCGAGGACGAGGAATCACTGGTCAAGCAGATTACTGCTGCACAGCAGGAAGCACAGAAGGCCTTCGGCAATGCCGGTGTGTATCTGGAGAAATTCCTGACCGGCATGAAGCATGTAGAAATCCAGATTATCGCCGATAATCACGGAAATGTCGTCCATCTGGGCGAACGGGACTGCTCCGTGCAGCGCCGCCGCCAGAAGCTGGTCGAGGAGGCTCCGTGCCCGGTACTTACGCCGGAGGTCCGCGAAGCGATGGGCCAGGCGGCTGTCCGTGCGGCACAGGCCGTGAACTATTCGGGCGCAGGCACGCTGGAGTTTCTGCTGGGGCCGGACGGCCAGTTCTACTTCATGGAGATGAACACCAGAATCCAGGTTGAGCATCCGGTAACCGAGATGGTCACCGGCGTGGATCTGATCAAGGAAATGATCTCGGTGGCTGAGGGCAACACATTGTCCTTCACCCAGGAAGATATTGTGATCAACGGCTGGTCTATCGAATGCCGTATTAATGCTGAAGATCCGGACAAAAACTTTATGCCTTCACCAGGCAAAATCGGCTTTTACCTGCCTCCGGGCGGGCTGGGTGTGCGGGTAGACAGCGGGGCTTACCCCGGCTATACTATTTCACCGTTCTATGACTCCATGATTGCCAAGCTGATCGTCTGGGCGCCTACACGCCAGGAGGCGGTTGCAAAGATGAAGCGGGCACTGGCAGAGTTTGCTGTGGAAGGCATACATACCACGATCCCGTTCCACCAGAAGCTGCTGGAGCATCCGGTGTTCCTGGACGGAAATTTCGATATCAAGTTCCTGGAAGAGTATGAAATTTAGGAAGCATTCTCATTGTTTGTCATAAAGTTCGGCAAATGATATAGTATGTTTAATAAGAGACGTGCTCTCCGCTATAAATATTGAACAACTTTTTTATTGAAAGGGTTGAAGTCTAAGATGAGTACATTGCCGACGGAATACGAGCGTACGGAGATCGGCGAGATCCAGATTGCTCCTGAAGTAATCGAGGTTATCGCTGGTTTGGCTACCGTAGAGGTTAAAGGCGTTGCAGGCATGAGCGGCGGTTTCGCAGGAGGAATTGTGGAGCTTCTCGGCCGCAAGAACCTGTCCAAAGGAGTAAAGGTAGAGGTTGGACAGCGTGAGGCTGCTGTTGACGTGTCCGTCATTATCGAATACGGCAACCGTATTCCGGAAGTGGCCGGCGAGATCCAGCGCAATGTGAAACGCTCCATCGAGACCATGACCGGCCTGACTGTAGTGGAAGTGAACGTGCATGTCCATGACGTCCAGTTCAAAACAACCGGGAATACGGACAAGAGCGAAGATATAGAAGCGGTTCACCGCGTGAAATAAGGGCCCTCGTTTATCCATAAACCCCCGACAGCACCGTCGAGGGTTTACTCTAATTTAAGGAGGTTATGAGACTCGTGGCAAAAATTTTGGACAGGCTTCTGCTGTTTATATACAGCCTAAGCATCGGAATATTATCTGTAATTGCCATTCTCCTCCTGAGCGGCGCAATACCGGATACACTGGAGATTCAGGATGGCCCGGCCGCCTATATTGCAGCTATTGCAGTGGCCGTCATTCTGTTCCTGCTCAGCATCCGTTTCTTCTACATCTCTTTGCGCCGTGACCGGGCTTCCCAGCCGTCAGTAGACCAGCGTACGGAATACGGGGATATTCAGATTTCCATGGAAACCATCGAGAACCTGAGCCTGAAGGCTGCAGGTAAGGTCAAGGGAATCCGGGATCTGAAATCACGGATACGCGTGTCGCAGGCCGGACTTGAAATTATGATCCGCGCAGTGGTGGACGGCGAGCATTCGCTCCCGCTGCTGACTACAGAGGTTCAGCGTCAGGTGCATGATTTCGTGCAGGAGACGACCGGCATTCCGGTTGCAGACGTTTCGGTCTATATTGCCAACCTCTCACAGTCTCCAAGCTTCAAAAGTCGAGTGGAATAGAGGTGAGTTTCCCTTATGCCCTGGAAAGAAGTATGGGAAAGTCACGGGGGCAGAATTGCCGGAGTAACCTTCGGTATTGTGCTTGGCCTGATTTATTTAATTAGCGGTTTTTGGGATATGCTGTTCTTTGCACTGGTAGTGTTCATCGGATATACGCTTGGCAAAAGAAAGGATACGGCGCAGCCGCCCCTGTTCACATGGCAGGAGCTGGTTGAGCGGCTATCCGGACGCTGGCGTCCCTTCAAATGAACCGCGATAGCCTTTCTCCCGGAGCCTGGAACCCGTTTCATTTGTGTTGCCTGGCTTTGGCGGGAAGGGGCTGCGCGGTTTTTTGGTTATTCAGATGGAGAATCACCACTGAAATTCTCGTAGTGTTCGTGGAAAGCAATGCTAGTTTGAAAATCACCACTTAATTGACAGCGAATTAGCGTTTAGAAGGGGTTTGCTGTGAATGAAGTGGCGTATTTCCAACTAAACATCGTAAACGACGAGAATTTACGGAATTAAGCGGCGGAAATCCACCTAATGTTCTGACTGGGGTTTTCGTATCAGCTTCCTGCCTAACTACAATCCGTTTAACTATATTTCGTACAATTAGATACCGGCATACGCACCCCAGTGAAGCCACGGCCCGGTTTTTAACTGTACGAAATACAATTAGGGATTAAGAATACCGCTTTGAGCTGAAAATAATAGTGCTTCTGAATGTAATGAATGATTTGCCGGAAACAATGCTTTACGATATAAAATGCGAGATAAGATTGTAGGAGGAACACATGAAGAGACGTTTAGCGAGAGAGATTATTGTACAGAGCCTGTACCAGATGGAAATGAACGATGTGGATAGTGCGGAAGCAGTAGAAATGCTGATTGCAGAGGCATCCGAAGAGAACGAGACCGAGCATGTCATAACGGATGAGGCTGAGCTGAAGGCTTACGTTGTCCTGCATGTGAACGGCGTATGGGAGCATAAGGTAGCGATCGACGACATGCTGGAGCATTACCTGAAGGGCTGGCAGATGAGCCGCCTGTCCCGTGTAGACCGTCAGATTCTGCGCCTGGCTACCTTTGAGATGGTCTTTGCAGACGATGTACCGGCCAAGGTTGCGGTTAACGAAGCAATTGATCTGGCCAAGCATTTCGGCACAGAGGACTCCGGCAAGTTCGTGAACGGGGTACTCGGCAAGATGATCCAGGAGATCGACAAGCTGAAAAGCGGGCTGTAAGCACCGCGAAGGAATAAACATTAGCCCGTATAACCTATCCATTCGTGCAGCAATCACACTTCTACAGCAGATAAAAAGGGGAGAGACTTACATGACAGCAGCAATCATCAGCGGTAAACAGGTATCCGACGAAATTCGTATTGACATCGCCCGGCAGGTGAAGGATCTGGCAGAGCACGGCGTTAAGCCCGGTCTTGCTGTCGTTCTGGTCGGTGAAGACCCGGCATCCCAGGTTTATGTCCGGAATAAGGAGAAATCCAGCACTGAGCTCGGCTTCCACTCCGAAGTGCACAGGCTCGATGCAGAGACAAGCCAGGCGGAGCTGCTCGCCCTGGTGGCAGAGCTGAACAACCGGAATGATATCGATGGTATTCTTGTACAGCTTCCGCTGCCTAAGCATATTGAGGAGAAGGCGGTTATTGACGCCATTGCTGTGGAAAAGGATGTGGACGGTTTCCATCCGATCAATGTCGGCAATCTGGTCATCGGTGATGACAGCCTGCTGCCTTGTACGCCTGCCGGCTGTATTGAGCTGATTAAGCGGACAGGAACCGGGATTTCCGGCAAGCATGCCGTTGTAATCGGCCGGAGCAATATTGTCGGCAAGCCGGTCTCCCTGCTGCTGCAGCGTGAGAATGCCACCGTAACGATGTGCCATTCCCGCACGGCGAATATGGCGGAAATCTGCCGTCAGGCGGATATCCTGGTAGTGGCAATCGGACGGGCTAATTTCATTGACGGTTCATATGTGAAGCCGGGTGCTGTAGTCATCGATGTAGGGATGAACCGGCTGGATACCGGCAAGCTTGCCGGAGATGTGGACTATGACAGCGCGAAGGAAGTTGCCGGGTATATCACTCCTGTACCGGGCGGTGTTGGCCCGATGACCATTACCATGCTGATGAGCAACACGCTGATTGCGGCCAAACGCCGCCGCGGCCTGGAATAGGGACTGCTTATGGCAGCCGAACGGCAAGTCTTATCCATTAAAGATCTTAACAAATATATCCGGATGAAGCTGGATTCGGATGTTCTCCTGTCGGATGTATGGGTCCGCGGCGAGATATCTAACTTCACACATCACGGCAGCGGACACATGTATTTCACGCTGAAGGATGAGAGCAGCCGGATCAAGGCCATTATGTTCGCCTCGCATAACCAGCGCCTGCCCTTTGTTCCGAAGGAAGGAACAAAGGTAATCGCCAGAGGCAATGTAACGGTATACGAACGGGACGGGCAGTACCAGTTCTACGCAACCCATATGCAGCCTGACGGAATCGGCAGCCTGTATATGGCTTACGAGCAGCTTAAGCAGAAGCTGGAGAAGGAAGGGCTGTTCGCTGCGGACCGCAAGCGCCCGCTGCCCCGCTTTCCGCGCGTGGTAGGTGTTGTCACCTCACCGACAGGCGCGGCCGTGCGGGATATCATTATCACGCTGCAGCGGCGCTTTCCCCAGGTGGCGGTGGTACTCTATCCCGTGCTGGTGCAGGGCAAGGGAGCTGCGCCTTCCATCGTGAAGGCGATTCAGAACCTGAACGCCATGGGCGAGGCCGACGTGCTCATTGTCGGCCGCGGGGGCGGCTCACTGGAGGAGCTGTGGGCCTTTAACGAAGAAGCGGTGGCGCGGGCAATTGCCGGCTCCGGCATTCCGGTGATCTCGGCAGTCGGTCATGAGACCGACTTCACGATCGCCGATTTCGCCGCCGATCTGCGGGCGGCGACCCCTACAGCGGCAGCCGAGCTGGCTGTGCCGCATGCTGCCGAGCTCGCTGCGCAGCTGCGCACCGCCGAGCAGCGGCTGCGGCAGGGCCTGCTGCGCCGCTCCCAGCGCGGCGGCGAGCGCCTGGCCTCGCTGCAGCGCTCGCTAGAGCTGGTCGGCCCGCGCCGCCAGCTGGCCCAGCACGCGCAGCGGCTGGACATGCTGCGCACGGCGCTAAGCCGCGCAGCAGAGACCCGGCACCGCCGCGCGCAGGAGCGCCAGGCGGTGGTGCGCGCACGGCTGCAGCGGTTCCACCCGCAGGCCAGCGTGAATGCGGCCCGGCAGCGCACCGAGAGCATCACCCGCACGCTTGCGGGTGCGATGCAGGCGCGCCTGCGGGACAAGCGTGCGCGCTACGTCTCGGAGCTGCGCTCACTCGACGCGCTTAGCCCGCTGAAGGTCATGTCACGCGGCTACAGCCTCGTGTATGACGAGAAGGAAGAGCATTTAATCAAATCGCTGAAGGAAGTCGAGCTTGGCGATGTGGTCAACATAAAGCTGAATGACGGACAGCTAAGCTGCCAGGTCTGGGGAATGAAGGAGGATGGCAAAGACGATGACGAAGGAAGCGGAACTGGATTTTGAAGGAGCTATGGAGCGGCTGGAGGAAATCGTGCGTGAGCTTGAGCACGGTGACGTTCCCCTGGAGAAGGCAATCGATTTGTTCCAGCAGGGGATGAAGCTGTCGCAGCTGTGCGGAAACAAGCTGGAGCAGGTCGAGCGTAAGATCGAAATGATTACCGAGATGGACGGGGAGCTGCGCAAGAAGCCTTTTGGCGCCCGGCTGGAAGGGGACAGTGATGAGCAGGTCTGAGCATAGCCCTGAACTACATGCGGCAGGCGGAGAACGCCAGCCGCTAAGCACGTATATTTCCGGAGTTACGGAAGCGGTACTGCAGGAGCTGGAGACAACTCTTCCAGCGGTGTGGACCGTTCCGGGACATCTGAAGGACGCGATGAACTATTCCTTGCAGGCCGGAGGCAAACGCCTCCGCCCGCTGCTCGTCGTCGCCGCCTGTGAGGCGCTTGGCGGCAGCCGTGAAGCGGCTCTGCCGGTAGCAGCAGCCATAGAGATGGTGCATACCTATTCGCTGATTCATGATGATCTTCCCGCTATGGATAATGATGATTACCGGCGGGGGAAGCTCACCAATCATAAAGTATTTGGCGAAGCAACCGCTATTCTGGCCGGTGATGCGCTGCTGACACATGCATTTTACAGCGTGGTCCAGGCATCCCGCCGGTATGGCGTTCCTGCGGAGCAGGTCCTCTCCATTGTCGAGGAGCTGGCAGAAATGGCCGGCCCGCGCGGAATGGTCGGAGGACAGGTGGCTGATATGGAAGGGGAGCAGGGGCTGACCAGTCTGGAGCAGCTGCAGTATATCCACCGCCATAAGACAGGTGATCTGATCGTATTCTCCCTGCTGGCCGGCGGACGGATTGCCGGCGCTGACCCGGCACAGCTGGAAGCGCTTCGCGAATTCGGCACACAGATCGGCCTCGCCTTCCAGGTGCAGGATGATATTCTTGACCTGATCGGTGATGAGGGCAAGCTTGGCAAGAAGACAGGCAGTGACATCAAGCAGCAGAAGGTGACCTATCCGTATTTCATCGGGCTTGAGGCTTCCCGGGCTGAAGTGGAGAAGCTGACAGAAGCCGCCCGCAGCGCTGTGCTTAGCGGAGGCTTTAAGGACAATTCGCGCCTGCTGGAAATTGCATCTTACCTGATGTCAAGGGATCATTAGTGAAATTTCCGAAGCGGCTGTATTTCGACAGCCGTTTCGTTTGTGTTATAATGGGGTTTATATTTTACAACATCTAGGAAAGCGGGGAAGACTCGTGCTGCTTCCAAATATAAATGATCCGCAGCAACTCAAATCTTTATCGGTGCCAGAGCTGGACTCCCTTGCAGAAGAGATCCGTACGTTTCTGATTGAGAAGCTCACTGTGACCGGCGGGCATCTGGGATCCAACCTGGGGGTAGTGGAGCTTACGCTGGCGCTGCATTACTGCTACGACAGTCCCCGGGACAAAATGATATATGATGTAGGACATCAGGCGTACGTCCACAAAATACTGACCGGACGGCAGGACCGCTTTGACACGCTCCGTAAGAAGGACGGTCTATGCGGCTTCGTCAAGCGTACGGAGAGTGAACATGATGTCTGGGAAGCCGGACACAGCAGCACCTCCCTGTCTGCAGCGATGGGTATGGCTATGGCTCGTGACCTCAAGGGCGAGGACAACAAGGTCATTGCTGTGATCGGTGACGGGGCGCTGACAGGCGGGATGGCCTTTGAAGCGCTGAACCATATCGGTCATGAGCGCCGTAAGCTGATGGTAATCCTGAATGATAACGAGATGTCCATCGCTCCTAACGTCGGGGCTATGCACAATTATCTGAGCAAAATCCGTTCCGACCGCCATTATCTGCGGGCCAAGGATGAAGTGGAAGGACTGCTCCGGAGAATTCCGGCGATCGGCGGTAAGCTGGCCAAGACGGCAGAGAAGCTGAAGGACAGCCTCAAATATATGATGGTTCCCGGCGTGCTTTTTGAGGAGCTGGGCTTCACCTATCTCGGTCCGGTAGACGGGCATGACATCGAGAAGATGATCGACACCTTCCATCAGGCAGACAATGTCAACGGTCCGGTGCTGGTGCATGTACTGACCACCAAAGGCAAAGGCTATAAGCCTGCCGAGACTGATTTCTACAAATCGCATGCCATTTCTCCATACAAAATTGAATCCGGACAGCCCTTGAAAGCGGTCGGCAAGCCGCCGATGTATACGGAAGTGTTCGGAGAGACGCTGATTGAGCTGGGCCGTGAGGATAAACGTCTGATTGCTGTAACCCCGGCCATGCCGGGCGGCTCTGGCCTCTTCCCGTTCGCGAAGGAATTCCCTGACCGGATGATTGATGTCGGTATTGCCGAGCAGCACGCGGCAACGCTCTGCGCAGCGCTGGCTATGGAAGGGATGAAGCCGGTCTTTGCGGTGTATTCCACCTTCATGCAGCGGGCTTATGATCAGATTCTGCATGATATCTGCCGCCACAACGCCAATGTGATGTTCGCCATTGACCGTGCAGGCTTTGTCGGGGCGGACGGCGAGACGCATCAGGGCGTCTACGATATTGCATTTATGCGTCATATTCCGAATATGGTCATCATGATGCCTAAGGATGAGAATGAGCTGCGCCATATGATGAAGACGGCGCTGGAATACAATGACGGTCCAATTGCTTACCGTTATCCGCGGATTGACGGAACCGGCGTCGCGCAGGACAAAGAGCTGAAGACTATTCCGATCGGTTCATGGGAGCGACTGCGCACCGGTGATGATTATGCGGTGCTTGCCTGCGGGCCAATGGTTCAGGTTGCCGAGGAAGCAGCTGAGCTGCTTAAGCGTGAAGGCGTACAGGTTGCTGTGGTGAATGCACGCTTCCAGAAGCCGCTTGATAACTCCATGCTGCTTGAGCTGGCCAATGCCGGGACTTCAATGGTTGTCATTGAGGAAGCCAGTGAAGCGGGCAGCCTGGGAAGTGCAGTACTGGAATTTTACGCGTCACAGGAGATGTACGATACACGGGTGCATCTGATGGGAGTGCCTGACCTCTTTATTGAGCACGGCTCAGTTAAAGAGCAGCGCCAGCAGACCGGCCTTACAGTTGAAGCGCTCTGTGCACGGATCAAAGCCATGAAGGCACTGAGCAAATATACGTATAAGTCAACCTCCACCTCCTGAAGCCTGTTAGGCAGGAAGCGGTTGACCCAAGAACGATCAGGAGATGAACATGGAACACCCTAAAGAACGGATCGATGTATTATTGGTGGAACAAGGCTTTTATGAGAGCCGGGAAAAGGCCAAGGCAGCCATCATGGCCGGCCTTGTACTGGCTGACGAGGAACGGATCGAGAAGGCGGGCATGAAGGTGCTCCGCAGCTCAGTCCTGAAGGTAAAGGGTGCTGTGCATCCGTATGTCAGCCGCGGCGGGCTCAAGCTGGAGAAGGCGCTGCGCAGGTTTGAGATTGATCTGACCGGCCGCGTTATGCTGGATATCGGTTCCTCCACCGGCGGTTTTACTGACTGTGCCCTGCAGCATGGGGCAAGTCATGTCTATGCTGTTGATGTCGGCTATAACCAGCTGGACTGGAGTTTGCGCAATGACGAGCGGGTTAGTGTAATGGAGCGGACGAATTTCCGTTACATGACTCCGCCTGATCTGCACGGGCCGGTGCCGGATTTTGCGAGCATAGATGTCTCCTTTATATCACTCAAGATCATCCTTCCTCCGCTCAAAGCGCTGCTGAGCCGTCCGGCGGATATCGCTGCGCTCATTAAGCCGCAGTTTGAGGCCGGCCGCGAAAAGGTCGGTAAATCCGGCGTTGTGCGTGATCCGGCAGTACATAAGGAAGTGCTGGTCAACGTGCTGACTATGGCCGATGAGCTAGGCTACCGGCTGGCCGGCCTGACCTTCTCGCCGATTACCGGAGGAGAAGGCAATATCGAATTTCTCGCACACTGGAAGCTGGAGGAAGAAGAGGCTCAAGCTGCTGAAAGCGAAGAACGGCAGGAGACTTCATCTCCGCACGATTCGGGCGGAAGCTTCGCGCTTCTGGCCGACACCGTCATCAAAGAAGCGGCAGCAACCTTTACTGCGGGGGCTAACGGAAACTCATCGAAGAAACGATGAGTTTCTTTTGCTTGAGAAGTACCCTCATATCATTACGAAAGATCAGCAGGCGCTGCTGAGAAGCAGGAGTTCAAGCCCGGCTGGGCGAATAAATCACCGAGGTGATTTGTGTGGCAAGCTCTGACAAAGCCGTTGTTGCGCTTATTGGATTGGCAGCCGTGATATTCCTGGTCTACCGGATTTACCTTTGGCTGCAGAGCTCACCCAGATCCTTTCTGAAGGACCGGGTGCCGATCAACGATGTGATTGCTCCCCACCCCTCCATCGAGTGGCTGGAGGCGGCAGGATATGAGGTGATTGGCGGTAAGCTCAAGATCCCGTTGTCTTTTAATGTAGACGGTGCCTCCATGTACAGCCGGCTGTTTATTGATTATGTAGCCGGTAAAGAGGATGGCTCGTATTATCTGGTCATTCTGTCCCGTCCCCGGAAGGAGCTTGAATTCACGGGGAGTGCGCTCCGGGATACACTTCTGCCATATCTGCTGATCTATCCTGACTGCAGCGGAGTGCTGTATGTCAACACGTCATCGTCCGCGATTCATGTGATCTCTTTTGGCAGGGATGACGGCGAGTCCGCTTAATGCTTATATTTTTTTACAATACAGGAGGCAATAATGAAGGGACACAGGCATATCAAGATTCGTGAGATCATCACGCATAAAGAAATTGAAACACAGGATGAACTGGTGGAAGAACTGCGCCAAGCGGGGTTTCAGGTCACCCAGGCTACGGTTTCCAGGGATATCAAAGAGCTGCTTCTGATCAAGGTGCCGATGGATGACGGAAGATATAAATACTCTCTGCCGACAGACCAGCGCTACAACCCTACCCAGAAGCTGAAAAGAGTACTGGTGGACAATTTCGTCCATATCGATTCCTCAGGCAATCTTGTGGTGATGAAGTGCCTGCCGGGTACAGCCAATTCGGTGGCTGCGCTGATTGATAATATCGACTGGCCGCAGATTATGGGAACCATTTCGGGTGACGATACCATTCTGATTATTTGCCGCCTGCCAGAGGACAGCAAGGATGTCATTTCGCAAATCATGGGATATATCTCCTGACCTAAATAGATGTAAGAGCAATCCATTCATGGGAATCTTTTCGGAGGTGCAGTATTAGTGTTAGAAACGTTGTCGATCCGCAATTTGGCCGTTGTTGAAGCGGTGGACGTACATTTTTATCCCGGATTTCATGTACTGACAGGGGAAACAGGTGCCGGGAAATCCATTATTATTGATGCCCTTGCCCTTGTGGCAGGCGGACGCGGGTCCGCCGATTCCATCCGTTACGGCTGCGACAAGGCGGAAATGGAAGCGCTGTTCAGCCTGCCGGGCGGTCACCCGGTATGGGAGACGCTGGAGCGCCTGGGCATTGATGCGCATGCGGAGGAGCATCTGATTATACGGCGTGAGATTACATCAACCGGCAAAAGCACTTCACGTGTTAACGGCCAGATGGTCAATCTCAGCATGCTGCGGGAAATCGGCGAACAGCTGGTCAACATTCACGGCCAGCACGAGCATCAGAACCTGCTTAAGGCGGAGCGCCATCTCGGTCTGCTGGATACTTACGGGGAGGCCGTTATAGGTCCGCTGAAGGCAGATTATCAGGAGAAGTACACCGCTTTTGCCAAGGTCGAGAAGGAGCTGCGGGAGCTTCAGGAATCCAGCCAGAAGGCTTATCAGATGCTGGATTTGTACCGTTTTCAGCTAGAGGAAATTTCTTCGGCAGGGTTAAAACCGGGAGAAGATGAATTACTTGCTGAAGAACGGGTCAAACTATCCCACAGTGAGAAAATGATGGATTCGGTATCTGGTGCATACGACCTGCTGTATGACAAACAGGGACTGGAATCCATCAATAAAGTAATCTCCCGGCTGGAGGATGCAGTCCGGTATGATGAGAAGGGGCTGCGTACTGTACTGGAACAGCTGCAATCCTCCTATTATCAGCTGGAGGACGCTGCTTTCCAGCTGCGGGATTACCGCGAGGATATCGAATTTAATCCGGCACGGCTGGAGGAGATCGAGAACCGTCTTGATCTGATTAACGGGCTCCGCCGTAAATATGGGGACAGTGTAGAACAGATTCTGGCGTATTATGATCAGATACACCGGGAAACGGATCTGCTGGAGAATAAGGATGAGTATATTGAGAAGCTGACCGCAAAGCGCAACGGCCTGCTCAACACCTTAATGGAAGCGGCACAGATGCTCAGCGAGGCACGCAGGCAATGTGCAGCTGATCTGGCCTCCCAGGTTGAAGGCGAGCTAAAAGACCTGCAAATGGAACGTACCTCCCTGAAGGTTAAGCTGGATATTATGGAGGACCCGCGCGGCGTTGAGTACCAGGAGCGCCGGTACCGGCTTACCCGCCAGGGTATCGACAGTGCCGAATTTATGATCTCGCCGAACCCGGGTGAGCCGTTGCGGCCGCTCGGCAAAATCGCTTCCGGCGGTGAGCTCTCACGGATTATGCTGGCGATGAAAAGTATTTTTGCCCGGACAGACGCTATTCCTGTACTGGTCTTTGATGAAGTGGATACCGGGGTCAGCGGACGGGCGGCCCAGTCCATTGCGGATAAGCTGTTTAAGCTCTCCTCCTCATGCCAGGTGTTTTCCATTACGCATCTGCCGCAGGTAGCCTGCATGGCCGATCATCAGTATCTTATCCGTAAAAGGGTTGAGGACGGACGGACGATGACTGAAGTTGATTCACTCACCGCCGATGGCCGGGTCATGGAGCTTGCCCGGATGCTGGGCGGCGTCGAAATTACCGAAAAAACATTGCATCACGCCCAGGAAATGCTCACTCTGGCTGAGGCCAGCAAAGCAGCCATAAGCTAGGCGGGACAATGATTGACAGTAATAAAAGCCTGAGGGCAAGGTTATCTTATAGGTACGCAATTGGCGACCACCTTTTTCGTCAAGCGAAAGAAGCAAAAGGGAGCGTGACAGCCATTGAAGCCGAACCTCAGGAAGTTAATGCCCTGCCTTTTTTTCACCTTCTTTCTCAGCTTATCCGGTGTAACGGGATCCATCCCGAGTTATGCCGCACAGCTTGATTCGCAGCCGGCCAAAGCGGCGGCTCAAGCAGCAGACCAGGAGCTTAAGGTTATTCCTGGAGGCCAGACGATCGGTGTAAAAGTAAAGTCGGCAGGAGTTCTTGTTGTTGGCCATCATCTAATTGAAGTATCTGAGCAGTCCAAGCTTTCACCCGGAGAGATCAGCGGGCTTATACCCGGTGATCTGATGGTTTCCATCGACGGTGTGAAGCTGAGCGAGGTATCCAAGGTTGCAAAGCTGGTCGAGAAGGCAGGCAAGTCAGGCGAGACCCTGAGCATTGTGTACAAACGTGCCGGCAAGGAGCATACAGCTAAGCTGAAGCCTGCCTATGACCGTAATGACAAGGTGTGGAGACTGGGGCTGTACATCCGTGATTCTGCGGCTGGAGTCGGCACCTTAACCTTTTATGCTCCGGAGCAGGGAGTGTATGGCGCTCTGGGCCATGTCATTACGGACATGAACACCGGAACCCCGATTGTGGTGGGCAGCGGACATATCGTACAATCCACTGTAACTTCGATTTCCAAGAGCCAGGACGGCGATCCGGGGGAGAAACGTGCAGTTTTTCTTAAGGAGAGCCAGGTGCTGGGCAATGTGCAGAGTAATACGGATTTCGGCATCTTCGGCAAAATGACTAAAAATCCTGAGCACAGCCTGTATAAGCAGCCGATACCCATCGCCAAAAGCAGTGAGGTAAAGGAAGGGCCGGCACAGATTCTTACCGTTGTTGACGGACAGCAGGTAGAGCGGTTCAATGTAGAAATCATTCATGTTGCCCATCAGCAGACGCCTGCCACCAAAGGGCTGGTGCTGCGCATCACTGACCCCCGCCTGATTGATAAGACCGGAGGCATTGTCCAGGGCATGAGCGGCAGCCCGATTGTGCAGGATGGCCGTTTAATCGGCGCAGTGACCCACGTCTTCGTTAATGATCCCAAGTCGGGCTATGGCTGTTTTATTGAGTGGATGCTAAAGGATTCCGGGGTTACCGGACAAACTGAACTTTCCCCATATAATCTTAAGGCGGTATAGCCTTAAGATTTTTTTGTCGAAGCTCAGCGATATAAATCGAAACATGAAATAAAATATTTAATTATAATCTAACGGCGAAAAAAAATAAAGAAAAATAATTTTCGACAGAAGGATATTTGAATTGGCTGTCGAAAACCTAAGGAGTGCGGTAAAAAATGTGATTTTTTAAATAAGCAGAGATGAATAAGGAGGAAGCAGCCAGTGCAGAATATTGAAGTGTTGTTGGCCGATGATAATAGGGAGTTCACGAACTTGCTTGCCGAATACATTACGGAACAGGAAGACATGACCGTTACAGGCATCGCTTATAATGGGGAAGAAGTGCTTCAGATGCTAAGCGGGGCAAGAAAAATTCCGGATGTATTGATCCTTGATATTATCATGCCGCACTTGGACGGACTCGGCGTTCTTGAACGCCTGCGTGATATGGATCTTAACCCGCAGCCGAAGGTCATCATGCTGACTGCATTTGGTCAGGAGAACATCACTCAAAGAGCTGTGCAGCTTGGCGCGTCTTATTATATTCTAAAGCCGTTTGATATGGAGGTTCTTGCTAACCGTGTGCGTCAGCTTGTAGGCACCCAGGGCAGCATGAGCAGCTCTGCGAGCATGGGGGGCTTCGCCTCCTCAAGACCATCATCCAATATGAATGTTGTGCCGCTCTCCAAGGGCAAGAACCTGGATGCGAACATTACCTCCATTATTCATGAAATCGGTGTGCCTGCTCATATTAAAGGCTACCAGTATCTGCGCGAAGCAATCACAATGGTGTACAACAACATCGAAATTCTGGGGGCTATTACCAAAACCCTGTATCCGGCCATTGCCGAAAAGTTCAAAACCACTCCATCACGCGTAGAGCGGGCGATCCGCCATGCCATTGAGGTGGCCTGGACCCGCGGTAACATCGACAGCATCTCCCACTTATTCGGCTATACCATTAATATCTCCAAATCCAAGCCAACTAACTCGGAATTTATTGCCATGGTAGCCGACAAGCTGCGGATTGAGCATAAGGTGTCTTGAAAGGGTAAGGATCAAGATATGTAGAAGGGGTTTTTGAATGCTGGGAGTAGATTCCATATAATATATGAAAGCCGATAAACTTATTTTGAAGCCGACAAACTTTTCCCATCTCACCCGATAAACCTATTTGGTTTATTGGGTTTTGTTTTTGTAGGAAAGAGACGGAGGGTTCGTATGAAGCTATCAGAACTGGAGTATTACTTATAGGACTTTTTAGCTTACTGTCAAAACAAGAATTTATCACGAAAAACAAATGGTTCTTATGAACAATCCTTGAAGTTGTTTATTGCATATTTGAAAGATAGTCATGATGTAGATAAAGTAAAAGAAGTTCGGACAGGACATATCAGGCAGTATATAGCTTATGTTCAAGAACGAGGCAAATATACAGTTGTGAATAGGGAATCATCGAAGCAAATTAACCATCCCGAAAATAGAACGGACTTTAAAAAAGAGGTTTCATCAATTACAGTAAACAACTACTATATACGAAACATAAAGTTCTATTTAATTGGTTGAAACAGGAAGGTGAGCTTGTTAAGAATCCTGTAGAAAACGTTACACAAATAAAAACTGTGAGGAGGCAAAAAAAGGGGATCAATCAAGACGAATTTAATGTATTAATCAATAAATTCGATACAAAGTTTCATGGATACAGAAATAAAATCATTGTGTTATTGCTACAAGATACAGGCATGAGAATAGGGGAATGCTTAGAGTTGACAGTGGATGCAATTGATTTTAAAAACAAAATGATTCTTTTGACTAAAACAAAGGGGAAAAAAGAACGTTATGTTTATTTTTCTAGCGTGATGCAGCGTGAGCTGAAGCAATATCTAAAATTTAAAGACCGTTACACTGAAACGAATTTGTTATTCCCAACAACAAAAGGAACACCATTAAGCATTCAATCGTTTGAGAAGCAATTAAAAGATACCAGCAAACTAGCACGGATTGACGTTCATCCCCATGAAAGTATTGCAAAAATGTGCAAACTCTTTGAGAATGTTTGCAAGTGTATAACAGAAGGGGGAATGTGTATTGTTTGAATTTATGAATTAAGCCCTTTCGTATCGTTAAAAGTAATTTAAGGGTATTTGAATGTATGTGTACCTAGCTATGATGGTAAGATCAACTATCATTTAACTGTAAACCACCTCCTATCAATTTCCTTCTTGGTAATGCAATATATAGATGGAGCAGATCTTCCCGCTTCTCTTCATGAAAAAACATTCTATGAAGAACTTCTTAAATATAAAAGGAAGATGAAGTTCAAGTTCGGAAAATTCATTAAGCTAAGGGGTGGCTAGTTAAACTCACTCCCGCTGATCCTTACCACAAATGAAAGTGAAATTGGAAAATGCCAGATGCTTCATATCCCGCATCTGGCATTTGATTAGATATTTTATCTTCTAAAACTGATATTTCCATATCTCTCTAGCAATTTCAAGATAAACGCTAGCACGTTCATAGACATTCTTCTTTGCAAAAGTGTCAATTGAATTGAGTTTTATCTCAGGATACTCTCTTTTGAACTCGAACAATATTGGATTATTTTGATGAAAATTATCGCACAGGGACTGTGTAAGTATATTTTCAGTAGCATAAACTGTTCTTTTTTCATTATAGGATTTATCTTGTAGTGAACGGTTTCTGCTTCTGGGCAAAAGTGTCAATGCACCAATGAAATTTCTGATTAGTGAATAGTCCCTTGCATCTGCAAATTCATGGTCTAGTGGCAACTTAGTGGAATCAAATTCTTTACAAAGGAGATGCTCAATATCAAATGTCTTATTTCCTCTATCCCTCTGACAATAACCAACAAAACCAACTTTAGAAGAAAGCCGAAGCTTTTCTTCTAAAAAACATGCAATTCTTGCAAGAATGAATAATAAATCAGACTTATCAGAATTACTATAAGTTAGATTTGGCAATTTAGATATTGCTGCATAATGCCGTGGCCATTCTGTTAATACATAATCTTTAATTTCATCTAAACTTTTATCTCGTACAGAACGTACCATATCAAAAGCTATATCTCTTAAGTTGTCGTATGTATTACTTTTTGCTTCAATTATTCTTGAAGAAAGCACTAGGTCTAAAAAGCTGGATAGTAACTGGATTTTCTTTTTCCATTCATCTTGTGTATCTGTTTCTTTTATAGCAGCTAATAAAATCATAGGTTGTAAACTTGAACGTTTTAAAGAGTTATAATAAACTGCTTGATATTCAATCGAGTATTCGTTTTCATGGTTTTTAATAAATAAAAAAACATTGGTAAAGAAAGGGAGTTTTTTTAATATAAAGTTGTAATAATCATCCTCAGTATAAAATCCAATATTCTCAGCATTATCAACAAACCATCTATGATACTCATCACCAATTAAATCATAGTCACCACGCTTATCACCTTTTTGTTTACCACGTATTGTATTTGCCCACTTAGAGCGAAAGAGGTTCTTAAAGAAAAGAGAATCTCCTTCTTGATCGTCTTCTCTAAGTTTATTTATACATTCTATCCAATTCCTATGACATTCTTTGAGGCTAGCATCGTCCCTAATCTTTGAGAGCATTCGTCCTTTTAACAAATCAAGAGGTCCAAGCCGAAGTCCTCTATCATTCATCGTGACAAATACCCGATGAGCTTCATTTTCAGTCTGCACCATAATTTCAATAAGCATTACTTTCTCTACTAAATAGTCTATAAAAAATGGAATTACTGCTAACACTCTATCATCAAGAATACTGTGAATGGATTGTAGTGCAACAATAATTTTTTGATCTCCCTGATCCAGAGAAGGTATACTATCAATATCTAGAAAAGCCTTACTCTCATCAGAATCAGTATCTAAATATTTATTGAAAACCTCTTTTCTTGTGAAAGAGAAATCAACACTAAAATCTTTATCCCCATAGTTTATGGTATAAAGCAACTTTGATATATCATAAGCTTCTTTTATATCATTGGTTTTAATATAGCGGTCTAAATATGCAAGTAAAACAAAAATTGATGTAATGCGTTGTTGCCCATCAATAAGCGATTTTTTATCGCTCATTTCATTAGATGTTATTATTGCTCCTAAAAAGTAAGGGGTGTATTGTGATACATTTTTTCTTGAATCAGTTTCTGAATAACTCCCTAAGAATGCTGACTGAATATCTGAAATCATGTCTTCAAAATGCTTAGGTTCCCATTTGTACTCACGTTGAAAAAATGGAAGAGTATATCGACATTGAAAACATGTCTTTATACTAAGCTGAGAGGGATTAATATAATTCATAGAGCCTCCTTCAATCGATGTTTTTAACTTTGTTAATAATAGTATTTTCGACAATAATCCTGAATTTCCTTCCAAAATTATCTTCATCGATCATTAGAATGGTTGCTTTCTCAGATTCAGCTTCTTTAATTCTGCGTATAATGTAGCTTTCGGTATGCCGGTGGATTTAACAATCTCGCTTACTGTTAGCCTATTTGACTCTCTCTCGGCATAGAGTGTCAACGCACGCTTAATGATATTTGCATCTTGTGCAAGACGGCCCATATGTGTTCCCCTTGCTTTAGCGCGCGCTCTTCCCTCTGTAGTACGATCTACAATTAAATCCCTCTCAAATTGTGCAAAAAAGCCTAACATATTAAACATTAATGATTGCATCGGACTTGCCTTCTCTGTGGCTTCAAAATGAAGGTTACCTTTAAAAACTTCACATTGACGCCTTTACCTACGATGTTGTTCAAATCAATAATAGAACGTACTAGACGATCTATTTTGGTTACGACAAGTGTATCTCCTTCTGATAGAGCTTGTAATAGCTCCTTTAGAGCAGAGCGCTTTTCTGTGGATGTCCCAGTGACTTGCTCATGGTAGATGTTTAGACAGCCTGCTTCCTTTAGTAACTGCTTTTGTGTCTCCAATCCGTTATCTCGTCCAATAGTAGATGTTCTAGCATAACCGTACATAGTCATCGTAAATCACTCCGAATCGTCTACTATCTTTTATACCTTTTCAAGTACAAAAGTTATAAAGTTATGAACGTGCTTTAAGCTAGGACAGAAGTTGAAACTTCTAGACGATTCGGAATGTATGGATGGACTGTATTCTTTTTGACAATGAATTGAAAATGTATTCAGTATTGTGCGACAAAAAGACATAATTAGACATATGTTTACATCTCAGGTGAAATGATGTACGTTTAATATTGAGTGAAGGTAATTACTATATTTGGAGGTGATATTTATGAAATTGCAAATCGAAAAATGGGCTGAGGAAACGAAGCCTTTTAAGGAATCAGACTCAGCTCATGAATTTTTCGAAGAATCTGTACGTTGTTACAAGATTGGAGCATATAAGTCAGCTTTTATTATGTCGTATCTTTCCTTTAAAACTACTATCAGAAATAGAATTTTGGATTGTACTTATGGCAAAGAACTTGTTAAGTCTAACCCTAGATTTTGGGAAAATGAAATTATAAAAAAATTAGAGAATGACGATATTTGGGAAAGTCACTTAAATACAATTGTAGAAGCTTCTTGTGCAGATGAAAATAGTAAAAAGGATATTGGAATCTTACATTTTACAAATGGGGAACAGGTTAAAGTATCTTACAACAATTGGAAAAATATTAGAAATGATTGTGCTCATGCAAAAAGACATGTAACAATTGATAGTTCAACAGTAGAATGTTTCTGGAACTATTTAATTGATAATTTAAGTAAATTTTATGTTCTTGGTGGTGAGGAATACTTATCGAGGGAATTAGAAAATCTGTATAAATTCTATACATATCCTGAGATAGTTAACCCAGATACAGTAAACAAAATAATAAATGATGTAAATGTGATATGTAATAAAAATTCTAAATACTTCTTCCAAAAACTATTTGAAAACCTAAAGAAGACTGCAAGAGTAGGGGGACTGGTTAATGATAAAAACAATAAATTTTGGAAGGATATATTAGAATCGAGTCATGAAAATGTAAGGGATGGCATAATAGAATTGATTTCAAATGATCCGCTGGATTTCTTTAACTTCTACAACTATTACCCTCAATTACTCGAAATGTCCTTTTCACTCAACCCGAAATTCATTGTGAACGATTTATCAAATTGGCTAAATGAACCATATTATTTTGGATATGATTTCAAGAAAACGTTCTGGGATATTTTTGTTGAGATTTTAGACAGGTATATAGTACATGTAAACGTTGATAAAATTGTAACTAGCAGAACCATCGATCTTATTGATTCTTTTAAACCAGATGAAAGAAAATTGCGGATACTGAACAGTAACGATGTGTTGAAAAAATATATTTTTGAAGTATCATCTTGGTTTTTTAAGACAGATGCAGGTTCACAATATGATAATTATGGTAAATTTCAGTCTAAAGAATCTGAATATGTTGAACTCTGTTTAAACTATTTGGAATGGGATATCGAATGTATTAGAATCATAAATTACGCACTCGTTGAATTAGAATCAAGTATGCAATCAAGGTCTAATTCTGCATCTAGAATGAATGGCTACAGTTTTAAATCAAGATGCGAACGGATACTATGTAAAAACAAAGCCAAAATAACGAATGTTCCGAATATCGATTTAGATGATTACAGTGAAGTCTTGATAATACTAAACAGTTGTAAGAGTAACGAGAATTAATATGCCAACTTCTTTGCTTTACCTCTTCATTTCGAAATCCATTAAACAATGGGAATTACCCAGTACAGGTATTTCGACGTCTTAATCTAGCTCTTTGTAAGACATACTATAAGATACATCTACGTTACTTAATCAATATCAGTTTTCAAGAACGCTCTAGTGGTAACGAGAATTTTTATATGCAGAGGTAATCATAAGATTACCTTTTTTCGCAATGTCGGAAAATCCAGTAAATTGATTTATTTACAAGAAAAATATGGTGTGAATTTTCTAATTTACAGTGGAGGTAGTCTTGATGGGCTATATTTTATTAGTAACAATAGTTGTAATGATTACTGTGTTTAGTTTGTTATTTTTGAGTTTCCAACGTAAGCAAACGAGATCAGCAGTTTTTTTAAATGAAGAGAATTATGATTTGAAAGCTATCACCATGGCTGATATTGACAGGATGCAGGATGGTTCTGGCTTTGAGATGTATCTGTATAGGCTGTTAATGGAGCTTGGCTATACAGGAGTTTACAAGACTCTAGGGAGCCGCGACTTCGGAGCTGATGTGGTTTTCACTGATGGTGAAGGTGTCAGGAATGTCGTACAAGCAAAGCGGTATCACGTAGATAATCCAGTGGGGATCAGCGCTGTACAGGAGGTCTTCTCATGTATGAGGTACTATAAGGCCAAGAGAGCCATTGTGATCGCTACAGCCAAGTTTACGGAGCCCTGTGAGACATTGGCTGGTATCAACCATGTGAAGCTGCTTGATCGAACTGACTTGATCAACGTAATTGAGGCCTTCAGAAGGGACGATATTGTTGTGGTGCGTGATATCATTGAGGCAGAGCCAAGGATGATTCTGGAGTCTTGGTCAGAAGCTAATAGCGGTGTGCTACATGAGGTTCGGAAGGATTATAAAGCTGAGAAGTACATGAAGAAGGTTATGGAGAAATAGAGGGAAATAGATGTCGATATGAATTTTACACACGAAATGATATTCCAAATATGAATGCGAGTGATATTGATGGATTTGAAACATAGTATTCAACAAGATACATGGGAAACTATACATAAAAATTATGAGAACGAAAGTTATTCAAGTGCAATTTTAGATTCAATCCATATGTTAACTGAAACGATTAGAAATAAAACCGGACTTGAAGGTGATGGCTCAAATTTAATAGGCCAAGCTTTTGGTGGTGATAATCCTCGAATACAATTAAATAAACTTCAGACTGAATCAGAGAAGAATGTACAAAAAGGAATTCAAGACATACTTAGAGGACTTTTTACTGCCATCAGAAATCCAAGAAGTCATGATAACCATAATGACAATAAATCCGAGGCAGATGCAATTATTGCTTTTATAGATTATTTGTTGAAAGTTATTGAAAAATCTAAGGTGAAATTTGAGGAATCGATATTTTTGGAAAGAGTATTTGAAAAATACTATGTTAAATCAGTTGAGTATTCGGAACTCTTAGTCAGTGAAATTCCAAAAAGACAAAGAGCTAATATTGCTATATCCGTTATATTAAAAAGAAAAGAAGGTGACATTCAAAAAATCGGATATTTCATGAAATCACTTTTTGATAAATTGGAAGAAAATGATGTGCTTAACGTTTTTAAAGTTATCAGTGAAGAATTAAAACTCGCTAATACTGATGAAGATATTCGTACTATGTTACACATAGTTCCGGGGGATAATTGGAATAATATTGATGAAATTGTTAGATTGAGAATCGAGAATCTACTGCTTGAAAATTTAGAATTGGGTAAAGTAGATTTAAAAACCAATAATTGTTTAAGTGGTCAACTAGCTACATGGATTCAAACTGAACACTTGATATATTTTAGAAATGTTTCTGACTGGACTTTCCAAATAGTCAAGAAATTAGATATGAGTTACGAGGGTAGAGAATATATTAATAGATATTTTTGGGAAAAAATTTGTGAAGTTAATACGTATGAAATTGACTTTCATCTAGAATCTTATATTCGAGAAGAATTGAACAGGAATAATGAAGAAGTAATTGAAAAAATAAAAAACCAGATATCATATGAAGAAAATCATCCATGGTGGGAAGTATTCAAGGAAGAGTTGAAAAAACATCCCGATATTAAATATATTGATGATCTCCCTTTTTAGGGTAGTTTCTTCTGGAGCTGTACAGTATATGTATACCTTAAACCAGCAATTGAAGAAAGTGATATTAAAAAGCATAACCTAGGGGTAACTATTGAGAGTAAGCCTAAGTGATGGGCTTAACTAATTAATTGGAGTTTATAGGTTTTGGACTTGTGCTCAACTTCATCCCACATTACAATATTCTCAGACCGATAAATATCGGTTATTAAACCTACAAATACCTAGTGAGATGGGAATTGTAGAAAGATTTTAAAACTCAGAAATCCTTACGGCTCTAAGCGGAAACATCGACAGCATCTCCCACTTATTCGGCTATACCATTAATATCTCCAAATCCAAGCCAACTAACTCGGAATTTATTGCCATGGTAGCCGACAAGCTGCGGATTGAGCATAAGGTGTCTTGAAAGGGTAAGGATCAAGATATGTAGTTCTCCATCTGACCCGATAAACCTCTTGGTTTATTGGGTTTTGTTTTTGTTGTAAAACAGGTGTAAGATTGGGTTATACCAACTAAAGGAGAATGTGCTTTGAAGGAAGAATCACTTCATACTATTTCTATTAAACGCCGCAATTTTAAATTTAAATTAACGGTTCAGACGGTTTTTCTGTGTGTCGTAACCATCATTGCCAGTCTAATCTTAAACGGCTTAACCGTAAAAACAGGAATCATTTCAGGCTCAGCCTTTATTGTTTGTCTGGCAGGGTACATAGGTCTGAACAGCTTGCAGAGAAAGCTGGTTACCGCAAAAAGAAAATCAATTATTGAAACGGGTTTTCCAATCAAAGATAATGTGCTGACCAGCGTACAGCAAGAGCTTATTTTACTTGATATAGACGACCTTCTTAGCGGATCATGGCCTAACAAGAAGAATCCTTTTTCTGCCTTTAGCGATATAGCTGCTGTTAAAAGCAAGATTGAAGAAGGTGAAGCACTAACGGAGACAAAAATAAAGGGTTTAAACGAAATATACTCAAAAGAGAGCTTTAAGCAACTGTACAGATGACAGCAAATCCCGCAGCCGATGTGGTCATATGGAGTGCAAGAGCTATGCAAAAAGAGATGTATAAAGAGATTATCCGATATTCATTTCTGTTAATCGGAATTATTATATTTGGTCTTGTTATTTATCCTGGCTTATACAAGTATGAGAAGCTGGATCAAAGCTTTCCAGTTAAAATAAACCGTATTACAGGAGATGCAAAGATTTTAACTGCTAAAGGCTGGCAGGATGCGGGTGACTATGACTATGCATCAGCTTTATTTGCCGAGTATAAGCAGCAAGTCATTGATGCTATGGATGGGCAGAGTGAGATCATTAAGAACGATGTAATGAACAGTGTTCATAATGAACTCGAAAATGCTAAAAATGAGATTGCAAATGCAGCTGTGCCTGAGACAAAACAGCCAACATATGCAGATGGAACATCGGTTTTTTATTCTGCTAATAATGATAAGAGCAGCTCAAGAGGCGAAGTCGCAGCAATAAAAATCGCATTAGGCGATTCCAAAGATACTGTTAAGAAATCAATGGGAACGCCAGATCATATCACAAACGGAGGAGATACGTGGTATTATGGATCAGCAATTATAAGCTTTAACAATGGTGTTGTTGAAGGATGGAACGACCAGCTAGGTGAACTGCTCCTTAAATGACAGCAAAAAGACACTGAGACTAACGCTTCAGTGTCTTTTTGCTTTTGTCTCACACGTTTACAGCAGCTTAATCAGCTCTTCAAGCTCCTCCGCCAATACTTTGGCTAGTTCAAAGTTATTTTCCTTCAAAGCGAGCTCTATTTTCATTTCAGCAGCTTTTTTGTTTTGTTCCATTTCCAGGTAATCCTTATTAAAATGACTGGCATAAATCATCTTTCTGAATTTACGCATGCTCATTTTTCTGATCGTCTTATCCTCAATGATCAAAACATAATCCATACCGTTCACGACAGAGTAGAAGTCATGAGAAATCATCAGAATGGCACCCTTATACGCTTGTATGGCTTTCTCCAGTGCGATTTGGGTGTAGGTATCCAAATGGCTTGTCGGCTCATCGAGCAGCAGGATGTTTGCATTACTGGCAGACACCTTGGCTAGCTGAAGGATGTTTTTTTCCCCGCCGGATAAAGAAGCTATCTTCTGAGTGACGATTTCTCCTTCAAAGCCATAGTTCGCAAGATAGGATCTAATCTCCTCATACGTATTGAACCCCGCCTCAATGAATTCTTCCAGAATCGTATTCGAATCGTCCAGAATTTCGCCTTGAAGCTGGGATAAATAGGCTACTTTAGCATCAGCATTGATTTCAATGGAATCATGTTTGTTCTTAACGATTTCCCGTAGCAGGGTCGTTTTACCCGTACCGTTTGGACCGATGATGGCTACCTTATCCGCAGCTTTGATCTCGAAGCTAACATTTTCAAGGAGTAATTCATCAAAGGAAACACTGTAATCCTGGACACGTATAACAACCGTATCTTCCATTTCGTGACCAACACCAAAGCTGATCTTCGGTTGCTTAATATCTACGAACGGAGCCTTTATTCTGCGCGCTTCCAGTCTCTCCTGGAATCTAACTCTGGCTTTTAATGCTCTGCCCCGGGAGGCTTCAGAATTATAAGTTGCAATAGCTCTAAGATTATCGATGATGTTGTCATTTCTCTTGATTTCTTCCTCTTCAGCGAGGGCGAGCTCCTGTGCCTCGATTTTAGTCTGAAGCAGGGAGAAATTGTAATCAATATAACGTCCGTCAAACTCTTGAATTTCCATGTTTTCCAGGTGAATAATTTTGTTGAAGCAATGATTGAGCAAATACCGGTTATGCGTTACGACCAGCAGTATGCCTTTGTGAGCGTTAATAAGATTTTTAAGCGCATTTAGATTCTCAAAATCCAAAAACACATCCGGTTCATCCATAATTAACACGTCTGGACTATTAAGCATTTCCTTCATGACCTGGATAAGCTTGAATTCCCCGCCGCTGAGGTCCGATACCTTAAGCTCTTTCAGCTTCATGAGATTTGCCAGATTTAGCTTCTTATTAATGTTGCTCTCAAAATCATCCCCGTCAATTAATTCAAAGGCGTCTAAAGCGAGCTGATACTTTTCCAGTAATGGCTCAATATCAGTTGAGGTCTCCATTTCAGTGAGAACAGCGTTTATTTCATTTTGAAGCTTAATAAATTCTTCACCTATATATTCAAAAACCGTTGTTTCTTTACTGTTATCCAGCTGTGAGAACTGGCTTACATACCCGATTCTGCAATCCGGCTCTATATCAAGCTTGCCTTCGAACAAATATCGTTCCGGATCGATCAGAATATCCGTAAGTGTGCTCTTCCCGCTGCCGCTTGTCCCGATAAAAGCACAATGCTGTGCTTCTTCTAATGTAAATGAAATATTTTTGTATAGTTCTTTTTGCGGAAATGAGAAGGACAGGTTATCAACTTTTATCATAGTGTTACCTTTCTTTATAGCTAAAATAGTGATCATTAATAGGGGTAGGGAAATACATTATTTTGTGTTGCATCAAGTTTTTAGAATAACACTGTTTACAGACAACATCAATAAATTCATTTTAAGATAAGCTGTCCAGTGCCTTCAAGTAAGCACCTTATTTTAAGCAACATCGATAATTATTTTTAATTATTGTCAAATTTCAAAAAGGGCAGCGGCCGGAAGCCCAAATATTCTCTGGAGTCACGTCCTAACCCTAACGAAATAAATATTTTAAAGCCCGTTCGACCGTCATGGTTGACCAGGGTTTTATTATTAGGGTGATTCTACCCCGCTACAAAATGGTTAATTACAAAGCAGCTAATTATGCGATGAACAGGGGGGAGAGCCGTATTTTAACAGTTAAGAATACATACAGCTGGGCGAATACATATGGGGTTCCCGTTTGTCTAATCTAAATTTTAGATTACTACATTTTTCGACATGAAAATTTTAATCATACGTGTATAATCGTTTGTAAAAAATGAAAGGTGCAGTAAGTTTTCACGGAAAGAACACCAATACATTGAAGCAAGCACATTAGTGTGAAGGGGAAAGAGTCGGATGGCCAAAAAAAGCATATTAAATGTATTGGTCGGTGTTCTAAGCCAGTTGATTGTAATCGGACTGGGGTTCTATATCCCGCGTCTGGTTATCCTTACCTACGGTTCGGAGGCGAACGGTCTTATAACGTCTGTAGTGCAGGTTATTACATACTTATCCTTACTGGAAGCAGGGGTTGGGGCTGCCTCCATCCAGGCGCTCTACAAGCATATCGGGAATAACGATAAGTCCAAAATCAACGAAATTCTGACTGCAACCTCGTCTTATTACCGCAAAACAGGCTGGTATTATTTTATCGCGGTCATCCTGATCTCAATCGGATATCCCCTTGTTGTCAGTTCTGGCTTCAGCAACCTCACCGTTATGGCTATTGTGTTATTGAGCGGACTGGGCGGAGCAGTGAATTATTATTTTCAGGGAAAGTTCAGAGTGTTGCTGCTTGCTGAGGGCAAGAACTACATTGAGGCTTCTGTAACCGCGCTGTCCACGATTCTGAACAACGTCATCCGTATCGTCTTAATGCTGAACGGCTTTGATATTATTGTCGTTCAGGCGGTTTATTTTGTGATTACCATTGTCCAGATTATTGTGTACCAGCTCTATATGAGAAAGCATTACAAATGGATTAACTTCAAGACTACACCGGATTACCAGGCCATCAGCCAAAAAAATTCCGTTCTGATCCACGAGCTGTCTTATCTGGTATTCAAAAATACCGATGTAGTCCTGCTCACCTTGTTCACAAACCTGAAGGTTGTAAGTGTATATATGATGTACAATATGATTTTTGGTGTGGTGGAGAGAGTAACCTTTACCATCCGTGACAGCTTCAAGTTCGCGTTAGGACAAAAATATAATAATAATTTCCCGAAATTCGTTAAGATGTTCAACCTTTTTGAGTCTTCCTACATCTCGCTGGTGTTTGCCCTGCTGACCATCACTACGATTCTAATTCTGCCGTTTATGAGGCTGTACACTTCAGGAATTGAAGATACCAATTATATTGATACGCTCTTGCCTCTATTATTTGCTGTGGTCAAGCTGCTGTTCAATGCCCGGTTATCCTCAGATCTTGTAATTGACATCGTCGGCCATTTCCGTAAAACACAGTGGAGATCGATTCTGGAGACAACCATCAACTTTGTGTTCTCATTAATTCTGGTATTTCCGTTCGGAGCCTACGGGGTGCTGTACGCGACTATGATCGCTTTAACTTACCGGTTAATTGATATAGTATGGTACACTAACAGCAAATTATTGAAAAGAAATGCATGGATTACCTATAAAAAATGGATCATTAATCTTCTGGTTTCCGTGATTATCATTGCCGTAACGAAACAGTTTGATTTTATGGTTACTCCGCATTCATACGCAATGTTCATTGTAGACGCTGCTGTGCTATCGGTTACGCTGGTCCCGTTATTTTTTATAGCAGGTCTGTGGCTCAGCAGATCGGATACCGACATGCTTCAGGAAATGCTTAATCCGCTCCTCGCCAAATTCAAAATACGCAAAGCGGGGCGGCAATACTAAAGGAATATGGGGGTATTAGAATGGAACCGCAAATCAGTATTATTGTTCCGGTGTATAATGTAGCTGATTATTTGCCAAAATGTATCGAATCGATACTGGCACAGACCTTTACGGACTTTGAGTTGATTTTGATTAATGACGGCTCTCCGGACAAATCCCCTCAGATCTGTGACCATTATGCAAGTCAGGACAGCAGGGTGCATGTGATCCATAAAAAGAACGGCGGCGTCTCGGAAGCCAGAAACTGCGGCCTTGATATTGCCAGAGGCAAATACATCGGCTTTGCAGACAGTGATGACTGGCTGGCACCGGACATGTTTGAGCTCTTATACAATCTAAGCGAGAAGCATGACGCCGATATTTCCATCTGCGGGCATTACGTGGTGACGGACGATTCAACGGAGCCGTTGTATGAATATTTTGAAGGTGAGATTGTCTACAGCAATGTGGAAGGTGTACAAAAAATCGTTGAGGACATCGAAATTCAAAGCTATTTATGGAATAAGCTGTTCAAGAGAGAGCTGTTTGCGGATCTCCGGTTCCCGGTCGGTAAAATCTATGAGGACCTGTGGGCCATGTACTTCCTGTTTAAGCATGCCAACAAATCGGTACGCGTCTGGGACCCCAAATACTATTATCTGCAGCGGGGCGGCAGTATTACACAGGTGTGGGACGATAACAGCTTCTATAACTACTACCTGGCTGTAATTGACCGGTACAATGACCTCAAGTCGGACGGGAAGAATACCCCTTACCATGATATATCGAAGCAATACCTGGATAATGTAGTGGAGTACGGCTTTAACTACTACAACTATTACATTAAAAAGGGCATGAAGGTTAATGATGAACGCTGCGAGGAATTTATTGGCTTTCTCAAAAATAATATCAACCCGTTTTTCCAGGACAACACGCTTGGCTTCAAAAATAAAATGAGCATCAGTCTGCTGTTCTTTAACAAAAGATTATACGCACATTTGTTCAAATTTGCGTTTGTTGTACTGCGGAATAATAAGATTGGGTAAGCGCGTTCAGCACGCACTCCTTTATTGGAAATGAAAATCCAATGGAGGAGTGTTTTGTTTTTGTGTTATGATAGTGATAGGTGTGCCGGAATGGCGAACATTGCAGCAGATTTTAGACAAGGCTGTATGGGTTTAAAAGAAGTTGTAAAAGATATTCTTACAGAGTATTAAACGAGCCGGTTTACAAAATGAATAATGTTGCCCTTTCTTGCAGCCATCTATTCATCCTGATCCATAAGCCAACAAAAAATGGTTTGACAGAAAAGGGGAATCCATGAATGAGAATTAACGTAAAATTTACACCTAAGGGAAAAGCAGCGGTCGAGAATTTCAACAATGAGGAACTGCTCGAGATTTTTGCGAGGTATCTGAAAACTTTGACGAAGAAGTATGACATCGAAGTTGATGTGCCGGAGGAAGTCAACCGTAACATTGTGGAAGACGGAACGGTTATCGTTATGGCCCAAAATGTAAACTGCGATGTGGATACCTTCTTCAAAGAACTGAGCCGTGACATTAAGGTACCGCTGAAGAAAAGACTTGGCGGCAAGCTGGACAATGTGTTCAAGACAGAAGTTATTGAATAGCTCACAAAAAGCCATCCCTTCTAACGAAGAGGATGGCTTTTTGTGCTTTAATGAATATGCAGCGTTACCCGGATATATGTAGAAATGAACTGATATTATTGAGCTCACGTGTCCAAATGATCGCTGGGGATTAATTTTCTTCCGGAAAGAATATTCGTGATAATCTCAATAAAATCAGGCGAAGCTTTAGCCTCCACCGCCAATTCATAGATGTTCAATAGCTGCTCGTCAGATAGTAGTTCGAGTGATGAGGGGCGCGGAGAAGGATGAAAATAATAATCCATTAGATTCCTCCATCGGTAGGTATAATATGCTAAATTATAGCTAATCTATTTAAATGGTACCATTTGGAAAGAAATCCGTCTCCTGGTATTCACCCTGCGAATTACTCTTTACATAACATGGTTGATATGTCATAATATTTGCCCGCTGCCCAAGCAAAAATCCCGGTATCGATAACGATACCGGGATTTTTGAAAGATACGGCATACAGCAACTCAATCAGTCATCTGATTCGCTCAAGTGTGTGGAAAGAAACCTCTTGATCCGGGGTTCGTTAGACTCCGATACTGTAGTGAATTGTTCGCCTTCAGTGAAGTGGACAATTTTGCGCTCGGCGTCATACGTGTTCACCTTGTTAAGGCTAACCACATTATTACGGTCAAGGCGTTCGAATCCTTTACCCTTGTAAGCAATCAGAAGATCGGAAAGAGTAGTGGGGAAAACAAATTCGCCTTCTTTCGTATGGACGAATATTGCATTTTTGTAGCTGGAAAAATACAATATGTCTTCCTCCCGAATATCCAGGGAAGAACCGTCGTTTTGTAAGACACGCATGTTTTCCCCATCCTTGTTGGATTACTTACGGAGTTCCTTTGGTGCTTCTGGGCTGTGAAAAGCTGGTTTCATGATTGAAACAAATAAACGGGAAGAAGCGGCAAGGATTGAGGAAGCATGCTTGGCAAGCGACTTTTTCATTGTTTTTCCCTCCTTATCCATGGTATTACTGTTAAGGATTGAACGATAAACGCCAATCCGATGACAGACGAATGAATAAAAAAATTAAGACTCACCAGAAGAATAGAGATTATCTTGAGTAGCGGATATAATTTCACCGGCATCCGGGCATTTGTATCCGGGTTAGGTGCGAATAGAAGCATGATAAGCAGGCTTGTCATATTAATGACCGTAAGAGCCGCTCCCGAGAAGCTGAAAAGATAAGGAATGAGTGTACATAAGAGAATAGAAAAAAGGTTACAGGCTCTCGCCGTCTTGAGATGAAATCCGCCTGATGTTAGGCGAAGAATGGAGCAGCTCAGAAGGAAGGTCATGAACTCACCAAAGTGGCCTGTAAGCAAGCCGATCATTGCTGTAGCAGTAATGATTAGCAGCGTATTTAATATAATGCCGAGTGAATATTGCATGATTTCAACAGAGTAGGTTTCCTCCGGGTTAGCTTTTTTTATGGCAGCTGCAATTTTATGAGATAATGTGTTCATTCTCAGACCTGTCCTTTTTATATGAGAGATATAAATAGCTATATAACAAGGCTCCATAGGCTAAAGGCATCAAGAAGAAATAACTGGAGTAACGCTCTGAGAGATTGATCATTAAAACAACAACCAGAACACATGGTAAGGTTAGAGCAAACAATATAAATTCATGTGATTGGATTCTAAGCTTTTTATTCTGTTTGTCCGGTACGAAATCAAAGCCTTTTCTTTGTTTTCTGATATAACGGGCTATTAAAAGTGTAGTCAAAGCAGAAACGATCTGTAGAATATTAACTCCTATTGATGGATACAAAAAGGTTAAGGAAAAGAAACCTGTAAAATTCATAATTAAATAGCAGGTCGATTGCAGCAGCATGTAGGATAAATAGGCTAGGCCAGTCATTATCGCTGCATAAAAAATGTGGATTCGGAACAAAAGCCAAAAGAAGCAGAAGGTAAGCAGATATTGAATAACAACATCTATAAGCAACATACTATAATCATGCCGAAGGACGAACGAGACAAAGCCCATAATCAGACTTGCAAAAATCATTTCAGTTATGTAAAGATCAATCTTAAAAACTCGAAATGCAAGCAGGAACATAGCGAAGGTTTCCAGGACAGAGAAGAACATATATATCGAAAAATCCAGCATACCTACACTCCCGGTGAACAAGTTGACTCTTCCTTATTCTTGCAAATATTATACATAATATACTAAAATACAACAATAGCATTTTACACTCTTCAACAAAATCTTCATAATTTTAGGTGAGAGGGGCAGTTAATATGAACCAGCGTCCGGAACAAGGAGAGTATACTGAAGCTCAGGCAGGTTATATCGCTTTAGTACCGCCGCAAGGCGACATTACCACGATTCTGCGTGAGCAGTCGAAGGAGGTTTTTGCGCTGCTCGGCGGGCTCAGTGAAGAACAGGGCAGTTACAGGTATGCCCCGGAGAAGTGGAGCATCAAGGAGATGGTCGGCCACCTGACCGATAATGACCGGATTATGTCTTACCGGCTGCTCTGTTTTGCCAGGGGCGAGCAGGCGCAGCTGCCCGGTTATGAAGAGAAGGATTACGTTGCCTCCGGTCATTTTGAGCGCTTCACCCTGAAGCAGCTGGTGCTTCATTACCGGATTGTCCGGGAATCAACACTTGCCCTGCTGGAAAGCCTGTCGGATGAGGTCTGGACCCGGGCGGGAAACTTCTATTCGGTGCCGGTAACGGTCAGAGCCCAGGCGTGCATGATTGCCGGACATGAAAGACATCACATGAATATACTGCAGGAGCGGTACCTGAATCAGGCTTAACCTGAGAGCTTTGGAACAGCATAGACGGGGAGGGAGCCGGCATGGGCATTGCCAGAAGCATACTGCATTTCTTCATACCGCCGGAACGGACGCTGCTCTATACCACTTTTGACCAGATGGAATATTACGTCATTAAGAACCGCCTCAGTACAGCAGGAATCCGCCACCGCTCCAGAATCAACGGAGGAATGCGTGCCGGTTCAAGCCGCACCCATTACGGTGGGAACCTGTCTTCCAGGCATGAGCTGTTTGTAAGCAGGGAAGATGAATACCATGCTCTTCAGGCTATTCAGAAGCAGAGATAGTGTGCCAAGCCTATAAATAAAAAAAGCATTCCAGCCGTCGTTGAACGGTACCGGAATGCTTTTTTTGCTGCTACAAAGGCGGATTCTTGTGACATTTACGGCAGACAGGGTAATAAGCTTCATTGCCGCCGATCTGGATCTGCTTGCCGCTGTAGACGGGCTTGCCGTCCTCCACGCGCAGCGCCATTGTTGCCTTACGCTCACAGAACCAGCAAATGGTCTTCATTTCTTCGATTTTATCTGCGTAGATCAGCATGTATTTGCTGCCCTCGAAGAGATTGTTCTGGAAGTCATTTTTGAGGCCGAAGGCCATAACCGGAATGTTGAGCTCATCCACGATGCGTACAAGCTGGAGAATACAGTCCTTGGTAAGGAACTGGGATTCGTCAATCAGCACGCAGTGCGGCTTGGGCAGGTTGCTGCTTACGATGCCGTAGATATCGGTTTTTTCGTCAATGGCTATAGCCTGCTTGCGCAGTCCGATACGGGAGGAAATGTAACCAACCTCGTCCCGGTCATCAATGGATGGGGTGAAGATGAGCACTGACTTGCCTTGCTCCTCATAATTATGGGCTACCTTGAGAATCTCAATGGATTTGCCGCTGTTCATTGCGCCGTACCTGAAAAACAACTGTGCCACGTCCATCTATCCTTTCGCTCTTATCCCTAAGAGTATAGTATGCCTGAAAATGCGACCTTCTTAGAGTATCATATGTGCCCGTGAAGTAGCCAGTGAAAACATTGCATGGCCGGGGACATTTCTGTATCGTCATTTCCTGCGCTAAGATCGTATAGACGGATGTGTTATAATGGACGCACGTGTTTTTCAGCGGGAGAACCTTTTACGGGAAGGAAGTTATGACAAGTGCCGGAAAAATTGGAACAGTATAAGGAACGGGTAGCAGGTGCCCGGGAGAATGGAGGATTATCAGAGGAAGTACAGACCCTGCTATCGGACATGCTGGAGGAGCTGACAGAGCTGAACCGGAGTAACAAGGCGCTGCGCAGGGTTATACTGAAGAACGGGCAGGGATCTGCCATGTCAACACGGTTAAGGGAAGCTCTATACGAATAACTGGGCGAGGTACAGCAGATGAATTTAATATTCTCCTATCTCAAAAAATACAGGGTAGCCGCCATTGCTGCCCTGGCCATGATGGGGATTGAGCTGGCAGTCGAGCTGTCGCAGCCTCTTCTGATCTCCAAGATCATCGATAACGGCATTGTTGAAAAAGACATGTCCGTGGTCTGGCTGTGGGGCGGGGTCCTGACCCTGAGCGCTGTCATAGCGTTCGCTGCAGGAATCCTGAGCTCCTTCTTTGCCTCTCATGCCAGCCAGGGCTTTGCCTTCGATCTGCGGGAAAAGCTGTATGAAAAGGTACAGTCGTTCACGTATGAGGTGTTTAACCGGTTTCCGACGTCCTCTCTGATTACGCGGCTGACCGGGGATGTGACGCAGCTGCAGGATACGGTTTTTATGGCGCTGCGGTTTATGACCCGCGTTCCGCTGGTTGTGCTGGGCAGTGTCGTAATGGCGCTGGTCGTGCATGTGAAGCTGGGTCTGCTGCTGGCTGTAACGCTTCCGGTGCTGATTCTGTTTCTGGCCTGGGTGATGCGCAGGTCTTCGGCGCTGTTCAAGCTGGTACAGAGCAGACTGGATGGTGTAAACGGTGTCATTCAGGAAAATCTGACAGGCATCCGGCTCATCCGCGTATTTGTGCGCATGGGCCATGAGATCGGCCGGTTCGCATCGTTCAGCGGCGGGCTGATGAAATCGACGATTGCTGCGCTTAGGCTGACCGAGACGATGGGACCGCTCATTATGCTGATCGTTAATGCGGGCATTGTCGCTGTACTATGGTTCGGGCGGATTGAAATTGCTGCCGGTGAAGCTACCCTGGGGCAGACCGTTGCTGTCATTAACTATGCACTCCGCACCATTGGGGCGATGTCTGCTCTGTCCTGGATTATGGCAACGTTCTCGCGGGCAGTTGCCTCAGAGCAGCGTATCTCTGAAGTAATGGCATCGCCTGACGGAGACAGGCAATCAGATCCTGCAGCGTCACAGCAGAGCATGAATGGGAAACATACGATTCAAGGTAAAATTGAGTTCGACAAGGTTAGCTTCAGCTACCCGGAAAGTGATATTGCTGCGCTTGAAGATGTCTCGTTCAAGGTGGAGCCGGGCCAGCGGGTGGCTATACTCGGTGCGACAGGCTCCGGCAAGTCTTCGCTGGTCGGGTTGATTCCCCGGCTTTATGAGCAGACCGGCGGAATTATCCGGATTGACGGGATGGACAGTGCGGACATTGAAATGTCCAGGCTGCGCAGGTCGATCGGCTATGTGCCGCAGGAGGTGCTGCTGTTCAGCGGCTCTGTGCGGGAGAATATCGCCTGGGGCAATGAACATGCTACTGTGGAGGAGATCGAGCGGGCGGCCGCAGCGGCGCAGATTCACAACACCATCGCTGGGCTGCCGGAAGGCTATGATACGATGCTCGGCCAGCGCGGGGTTAATCTGTCGGGCGGACAGAAGCAGCGGCTGACCATTGCCCGGGCACTTGTCCGCAAGCCGGCAGTTCTTATCCTGGATGATAGTACAAGTGCACTGGATGCCGTAACAGAAGGGCGGTTACTGGAGGAGCTTACTTCTATGTCCTGTACGACCGTCCTGATTACCCAGAAGATCAGCTCAACCGTCTCGGCTGACCTGATTCTGCTGCTCGATGAAGGCCGCCTGATTGTCAAGGGAACCCACCGGGAACTTCTGGCCGGATCACCATTATACCGGAAAATATATGAATCGCAGACAGGGGAGGGGGCGCAGCATGTTCAAAGCATTAACTGACCCTTTCCGCCATCCGGGGCCGGATTTTGGAACAGGTGACAAAACGGCCGGAGGCCGGAAGCCTAAGGCGAAGCCCAAGAACTGGTCTGCCACCCTCTCAAGAATCTGGAGCTATCTTGCCAAGCGCAGGGCTAAGCTGACGCTTGTATTGCTTCTTGTCCTGATTAGTACAGCACTGGCGCTTCTGGGGCCTTATCTGATCAGCCGTGCGGTGGATCACTATCTGGAAGGTGACGGGGGGCGGAGCTGGGTCATTTTCCTCATTATGCTGGGGCTGGTCTACCTGTTCACTTCTCTGGCTTCCTGGCTGCAAAACATCTGGATGATTGAGATTGCCCAGGAGACGGTATACCGGATGCGTACCGACCTGTTCGCTTATCTGCACAGGCTGCCGATTTCGTTCTTTAACCGCAGGCAGCAGGGTGAAATTATGAGCCGGCTGACCAATGATATTGAGAATATCAGCTCGACACTGAACAGCTCGGCTATTCAGATTTTTTCAAGTGTACTGACGCTGGCAGGGACAGTAGGTGTGATGCTGTGGCTCAGCCCGCTGCTAACGCTCCTGACCTTCATCGTCGTGCCGCTGATGTTCCTCGGCATGCGCTGGATTACGCGGCGTACGGGGCCGCTGTTCAAGGAGCGGCAGCGCAATGTCGGCGAGATGAACGGTTACATTGAAGAGACGTTGTCGGGCCAGCGGGTAATCAAAGCCTTTTCACAGGAGGAACGGGTCATTTCCGGCTTCCGTGAGCGCAATACAAGGATTATGCTGTCAGGATACTGGGCCCAGGCGATCTCAGGCTTTATTCCCAAGCTGATGAACGGGCTGAACAATTTGAGCTTTGCCATTGTGGCAGGCATCGGCGGTTATCTGGCCGTCCGTGATATTGTGACGGTCGGGATTATCATCGCCTTTGTGGAGTACACCCGCCAGTTCACGAGACCCCTTAATGACCTGGCAAACCAGTGGAATACGCTGCTGTCGGCGATTGCCGGGGCGGAGCGGGTGTTTGAGGTGATGGAGGAGGAGACGGAAGCCCGGGACGAGGGGGCGGCAGTATCGCTTAATCATGTCGAGGGGGCAGTCGTCTTCAAGGACGTATCCTTCTCCTATGACGAGGGCAAGGATATTCTGCATGATATCAGCTTTGAAGCGAAGCCGGGCGAAATGATTGCCCTGGTCGGACCGACAGGCGCCGGCAAAACAACGCTGATCGGCCTGCTGTCCCGCTTCTATGATCCAAGCAAAGGCAGCATCACGCTGGACGGGAGGGATCTGTCCTCCATCCGCCGTGAGAGCTTGCGGAGCCAGATGGCTTTTGTGCTGCAGGACACCTTCCTGTTCAAGGGGACGATCCGCGATAATATCCGCTACGGCCGGCTGGATGCCACCGACGCAGAAGTTGAGGAGGCGGCGAAGCTGGCGAATGCCCACTCCTTCATTATGCGGATGCGCGGAGGCTATGACCGGATGCTGTCTGTGGACGGCAGCGGTATCAGCCAGGGTCAGAGGCAGCTGCTGGCGATTGCGCGGGCCATCCTGGCCGATCCGGCGATGCTGGTGCTGGATGAAGCGACCAGCAGCATTGATACCGTTACTGAGATCAAAATCCAGGAGGGGCTGCAGGCGCTGATGAAGGGCCGGACCAGCTTCGTCATTGCCCACCGGCTCGGCACGATCCGTGCCGCTGACCGTATCCTGGTGCTGCAGGACGGCCGCCTGCTCCAGCACGGCCCGCATGACGAGCTGATGCGCCAGGGCGGGCTCTACAGCGAGCTTGTTAATGGTGCGCGCAAAGCTGCGCCGGGCGGGGCTTAGGATTTGGTCTGAGCTGAGTGTTATAGGAACAAGAAAAGCAGCAAGCCGCGTTTCCCGGAGCACAGTGTGCCGGTGAAGCGGGCTTGCTGCTTTTTTGATATGCGTTAATGTGCGGATTCTACCGCTGTTAGTCGTGAAGTATAGGCTGGGTGGAGAGCAGGAATGGTGGGTGGGGCTGGCGGAATGGGGCAAGTTGGCGGGATGAAAGGTAAAAGTGCCTTTGATTTCAGCGGAATGGGGCTAAGTTGGCGGAATGAAAGGCAAAAATGCCTTTGATTTCGGAAGAATGGGCTAAGTTGGTGGAATGAAAGGTAAAAGTGCCCTTATTGTTTATGGGTAAGTAAATAACAAGTTTATAAGGTGTTCTTAGCCGCCGGCTGTTCAGCTTTTTGCTTTTCCCTGAACCGGGGACCGACGTAATTTTTCTTGCGGTCACGGGTGAGAATCCAGCCGCCGAGAAAACTCATGCCCGCCGCGAACAGCAGCAGCCCGCCGCCGAAATGCAGCCAGGCAAAAACCGGAGTTACCCTGTCGTCGCCGTGCATGGAGAGATAATTGAACAGGTCGTCCTTCATCATCAGGAATCCCTTCATCGCCAGAAGTCCCGGAATCACGAGAATAAGGATGGCACAGAAGCGTGAAATGATCAGTTTCATACCGGCAACACTCTCCCTGCAACCTATTGAATTCACCAATATGATAACGCTTCACATGGCAAAAGTCCATGCCTATATGACGTTTGTACGTTTTGAATTGCACTGAAAAGAGAGTACAATGTAGAGAGTTATGCAGAACTTTTGAGTATTGACTGGAGGATACATACAATGACAATTTCCTGTGACGTAGCTATTCTGGGCGGAGGAACCGGTGGATATGTGGCGGCGATCCGCGCTGCCCAGCTCGGCAAGTCTGTCGTCGTCATCGAAATGGACAAGCTGGGCGGAACCTGTCTGCACCGCGGCTGCATTCCAAGCAAGTCGCTGCTGCGCAGTGCGGAGGTATACGCTGAAATACAGGAGAGCGAAAGCTACGGAATCGAAACATCAGGCGTCAAGCTGGTATTCCCGAAGGTGCAGGCCCGTAAGGACGCGGTTGTGGAGCAGTTGCACCAGGGCGTACAGTATCTGATGCGCAAAAATAAAATCCAGGTGGTTAAAGGCAAGGGCCGCATTATCGGCCCGTCGATTTTCTCACCGCGCAGCGGTGCGGTGGCTGTTGAGCTGGAGGACGGAGAGATGGAGACAGTGGTCTCTACTAATCTCATCGTGGCTACCGGCTCACGCCCGCGTGTGCTTCCGGGACTGAAGCCTGACGGCAAGGTAATTCTGAGCAGCGAAGAAGCGCTCACACTGGAGGAACTGCCGGCTTCCATACTTATTGTGGGCGGCGGCGTGATCGGAGTGGAGTGGGCTTCGATGCTGGCGGATTTTGGCGTTCAGGTTACCGTTGTCGAAGCTGCAGACCAGTTGCTGCCGTTTGAGGATGCAGAAATTGCCCGTGAGCTGACCAGACTGCTTAAGAAGCGCGGAGTTAAAGTGCTAACAGGCACTACTGTAGACCCGGAGACCAGTGCCATTACAGAGGACGGGATCAGTATCGAAGCCCGCAAAGGAGAGCAGAGCCAGACGCTGTCCGCAGGAAAGCTGCTTGTGTCGGTTGGCAGAGTGGCCAATATCGAGAACATCGGACTGGAAAATACAGATATCCGCTTTGATAGAGGCGTGATCGAGGTCAATGCGAATATGCAGACCGGTGAGCCGCATATCTATGCAATCGGTGACTGCATCGGCGGGCTGCAACTGGCCCATGCAGCATCACATGAAGGCATCCGTGCCGTCAATCATCTGGCAGGGGAGCAGCTTCATCCGTATCATGCCCATCTTGTGCCGCGTTGTGTCTATACACGGCCGGAGGTGGCTAGTGTCGGTTATACCGAGAAGGAAGCGAAGAGCTTAGGGCATGACGTTGTGACCGGGAAATTCCCGTTCTCGGCGATCGGCAAGGCGATCGTTCACGGGATGAAGGATGGATTCGTCAAGGTAGTTGCGGACCGCAGCAGCGGCGACATTCTCGGAGTGCAGATGATCGGTCCGCATGTGACCGACCTGATCGGGGAAGCGGCGCTGGCCCAGCTGCTGGATGCTACACCTTGGGAAGTCGGGGAGGCAATCCATGCCCATCCGACCCTGTCCGAAGTGATTGGTGAAGCAATGCTGGCGGTGGATGGCAGAGCCATCGGGTTCTAATATAAGCTCAGGGGAGCAAAAGGAATGCCGGAGAGAGCTGGCGGAGCGTGATGAGCGCACAACCGTTCTTTTCCGGCTTTTCCTCTCTTTTCTTTTTGCGGTGAAAGGGCTTATAATGTATTTAGTCTAGTCTTAGTACCTGGTTATAAGATCAGGTTAAAGACAGTGCTATGGCGCATGCCAATAACCCATCAAAATTTTTAGGAGGTACCTCTGTATGGAATCTCAAGGTACTACTGCTAACAAGACCAACAGACATAAACAGCTTGGACTGACAGACGGCCAGGTCATTGACATGTACAGATATATGCAGTTGGGACGGAAATACGATGAGCGCAGCCTGCTGCTGCAGCGGGCCGGAAAGATCAATTTCCACGTCTCGGGAATCGGCCAGGAGGCGGCGCAGGTTGCTGCGGCGTTTGCGCTGGACCGGCAGAATGATTATTTTTTACCGTATTACCGGGATTATGCCTTTGTGCTGACGGTAGGGATGACTACGCGTGAGCTGATGCTGTCCGTATTCGCCAAGGCGGAGGACCCGAACAGCGGCGGCCGGCAGATGCCGGGCCATTTCGGGAGCAAGCGTCTGCGTATTGTGACCGGCTCAAGTCCGGTGACAACCCAGGTTCCTCATGCGGTCGGCTTTGCGCTGGCTGCAAAGATGCAGAAGAAGAAGTTCGTTTCTTTTGTCACTTTTGGCGAAGGCTCCAGCAATCAGGGGGATTTTCATGAGGCATGCAACTTTGCGGGTGTGAATAAGCTGCCGGTCATTATTTTTTGCCAAAATAACCAGTATGCGATTTCTGTTCCGGTTCATAAGCAGCTTGGCGGCAAGGTCAGCGACCGTGCGCTGGGCTACGGCTTCCCGGGTGTGCGTGTAGACGGCAATGATCCGCTGGAAGTTTACCGTGTAGTGAAGGAAGCGCGGGAGCGCGCACTGGCCGGTGAAGGGCCGACACTGATTGAAGCGATGATGTACCGTTTGTCGCCGCACTCCACCTCGGACAATGATCTGGCTTACCGGACCAAGGAAGAGGTAGACGAGAACTGGAAAAAAGACGGCATTGCCGCATTCCGGACCTATCTCATTGAACAGGGGCTTTGGAGTGATGAGCAGGAGCGTGATCTCGTTGCTGAATACAATCTCGAATTGAAAGAGGCTATTGCGTACGCCGAAAATGCACCATTCCCGAAACCGGAAGATACGCTGCTGCATGTGTACGACGAATCCGGCCTCAAAGGAGGAGCATAAATCATGGCGATGATGGAATATATCGATGCGATCCGGCTGGCGATGAAGGAAGAAATGGAGCGCGATGAGTCAGTATTCGTGCTTGGCGAGGACGTCGGTGTTAAGGGCGGCGTGTTCACCACTACCAAAGGGCTGCAGGAGCAGTTCGGGGAAGAACGCGTCATGGATACGCCGCTGGCCGAGTCGGCAATTGCCGGTGTAGCCATCGGGGCGGCGATGTACGGCATGAAGCCGATTGCCGAAATGCAGTACTCTGATTTCATGCTGCCGGCGACCAACCAGATTATTAGCGAGGCGGCCAAAATCCGTTACCGCTCCAACAACGACTGGAGCTGTCCGGTTGTTATCCGCGCGCCGATCGGCGGCGGGATCTTCGGCGGACTGTATCATTCCCAGTGTCCGGAATCGATCTTTTTCGGTACGCCTGGGCTGAAGATCGTGGCGCCATATTCGGCAGCTGATGCCAAGGGCCTGCTGAAGGCAGCGGTACGCGACCCTGATCCGGTGCTGTTCTTCGAGAACAAAAAATGCTACAAGCTGATCAAGGAAGACGTGCCTGAGGACGATTATATCGTGCCGATCGGCGAAGCGAACCTGCTGCGCGAGGGCAGCGACATTACGGTGATCGGTTACAGTTTACCGCTGCATTTTGCGATGCAGGCAGCGGAGGAGCTGGAGCGCGAAGAAGGCATTACCGCGCACATTCTGGATCTGCGCACGCTGCAGCCGCTCGACCGTGACGCGATTATCGCCGCAGCCCGCCAGACGGGCAAGGTGCTGATCGTCCATGAGGACAACAAAACCGGCGGCATCGGCGGCGAAGTGGCGGCGATCATCGCCGAGCACTGTCTGTTTGAGCTGGATGCGCCGATCTTCCGGCTGTGCGGCCCTGATGTGCCGGCCATGCCGATCAGCCCGCCGATGGAGAAGTTCTTCATGCTGAGCAAAGATAAGGTGAAGGCAGAGATGCTGCGGCTGGCGCAGTATTAAGGGGAGTACCTTGCTACCATCGAGTTTCCGGATTAGGTGGATTTTCGCCAGCTAATTTTGAATTTTGGCGCTATTTATAAGAATTAGCTGGATAATCGCCATCTAATTTCGCCCATATGGAGCTTTGACGGTGGAATGTGAGCTTTTAAGTGGCGTTTATCCAACTAATCTTCTGTGGCGGGCGTTTGCTGCGGATTTAGGTGGAGGATTTCCGACTAAAGTAGGCTAAAGTTCAACTAAAGTAGGCTAACGTTCAACTAAAGTAGGCTAACGTTCAACTAAAGTAGGTTAACGCCCAACTAAAGTAAGTTAACGTTCAACCAAAGTAAGTTAACGTTCAACTATAGCAGGATAACGTTCCACCCAAACAATACTTACAGGCCTTAAATTTATACTATCTAACTAAGCCAAGCCTCCGAAGCAAGTTATGTACGAAGAATCATCAGGAAGCCTGTGCTTACCAAACTTTAAGGAGTGACAATATGTCTGACAATACAAAGCTGACGGACGTGGTAATGCCGCAGCTGGCGGAATCACTGGTGTCCGCTACAATCGGCAAGTGGCTGAAGCAGCCGGGCGACCGCGTGGAGGAATATGAGCCGATCTGCGAGCTGATTACGGACAAAGTCAATGCCGAGCTGCCTTCTACCGTGGAAGGCACGCTGGTTGAGCTGCTGGCCGAGGAAGGCCAGGTCATTAGCGTTGGCGAGATCATCGCCCGCATCGCCGTGGCAGCGCCGGCGGGCGCTTCTGCCGGAAGCTCCGCACCGGCAGCGGGCACTGCCCCGCAGGCGGCCGCAGCCGCGCCTGCGCCAGGAACGCCAGCCGCGCCGGTCCGGCCGGCAGCGCCGTCTCTCTCAGCAGCGGACGCGCCTATGCGCTCCCGCTACTCCCCCGCGGTGCAGACGCTTGCAGCGGAGCACCGCATTGACCTAAGCGCCGTGCCGGGCACCGGGCTCGGCGGGCGCATCACCCGCAAGGATGTGCTGGCGTACCTGGAGAACGGCGGCGCAGCCGCCGGTCAGACGGTACCTGCACATCCGGGCGCAGCCGGCGCGGGGCAAGCCGGCCGGCAAGTGCCAGAAGCGCTGCAGCAGCCTGCGCTTCAGGTCATTCAAGCGGAGGCGCAGGAGCAGCTGGAGCCGGTGCGCAATTCAGGGCTTCACCTGAGTGAATCCCCGCGCATTCCGACCATTGAGGTCGAAGGCGGACTGGGCAGCAGCTCAGAGTACCTGATCGACGTGACGCCGATCCGCAACACCATTGCGACCAGAATGCGCCAGAGCGTCTCGGAGATTCCGCATGCCTGGACGATGATTGAAGTGGACGTGACCAATCTGGTTGTCCTGCGCAACAAGCTCAAGGATGAGTTCAAGCGCAAGGAAGGCATCAACCTGACCTATCTGGCCTTTATGATGAAGGCTGTAGTCAGTGCGATCAAAGACTATCCGATCATGAACTCCGTCTGGGCCGTTGACAAAATCATTGTCAAACGCGACATCAACATCGCGCTGGCGGTCGGCACAGAGGATTCCGTTATGACCCCGGTGATCAAGAAGGCTGACCAGAAGAACATCGCCGGCCTGGCACGCGAGATCGACGAGCTGGCCCAGAAGACCCGGGAAGGCAAGCTGCGCCTCGATGATATGCAGGGCGGTACCTTTACAGTCAACAATACAGGGTCGTTCGGCTCCATCCTGTCCTATCCGATTATCAACTACCCGCAGGCGGCGATCCTGACGTTCGAATCCATTGTCAAAAAGCCGGTCGTCATCAACGACATGATTGCGGTGCGCTCCATGGCCAACATCTGCCTGTCGCTGGACCACCGGATTCTGGACGGTGTCATCTGCGGACGCTTCCTGCAGCGCGTGAAGGACAATCTGGAGGGTTATACTCCGGATACCAAGCTCTATTAATCAGCGGCTGCATAAGCGCCGTGACACAGCAAACAGCGTCCGGTAAGTACCGGACGCTGTTATTAAGCTTTTTTAACCGGCCAGGAAAGGCTCGACTACCATCAGCAGTGTTGAGGCGATCATTGCGATCAGCATGATATAGATAACGATGCGGAACCATTTTTGACGATTCATGTGTGACTCCTTTAGGATTAGTGTAAGTTAACAGCATTACCACCATTGTAACGTATCTGTGAAAGAGAGGGAAGTCCAGTGATAGTAAGAGACCGATTGATTGAGGAATTCATGGAGCTTGTCCGGGTGGACAGCGAGACCGGAAATGAGCGGCAGATTGCCGATGTGCTAAAAGAAAAATTCAGTGCTCTGGGACTTACAGCCATCGAGGATGATTCTATGGAGCGTACCGGACACGGAGCGGGTAACCTGTTCGTGACCTGGGCGGCAGACAGCGGCGCTGCGGCACCGAAGCTGCTGTTCACCTGCCATATGGATACCGTGGTTCCCGGGCAAAATATCAAGCCTGCCCTCGGGGAAGACGGCTGGATCACCAGTGACGGCACGACCATTCTCGGCGCTGACGATAAAGCGGGTCTGGCGGCCCTGTTTGAAGCGATCCGTGTTATTCAGGAGCAGAAAATTCCGCACGGACAGCTACAGTTCGTAATCACAGCAGGCGAGGAGTCTGGTCTGCTTGGCGCACGTGCGATGGACCCGAGCCATCTGGATGCAGATATGGGCTTTGCCCTCGATTCTAACGGCGAGATCGGCGCAATTGCTGTTGCCGCACCTACGCAGGCGAGAATCACGATGCAGATTTTTGGCAAATCTGCTCATGCCGGTGTGAATCCTGAGGATGGAATTAGCGCGATTCAGGTGGCAGGCAAGGCGATTTCCGCAATGAAGCTGGGCCGGATTGACAAGGAAACGACAGCCAACATCGGCAAATTTGCCGGCGGCGGCCCGACTAACGTCGTCTGTGACCATGTGCAGCTGGATGCTGAGGCGCGCAGTATCGTGCAGGAAAAGGTGGAGCTGCAGATTGCCTCGATGCGCGAAGCGCTCGAAACAACCGTCCGCGAATACGGTGCAGAATGCGAGTTCCGCAGTGAGATTATTTATCCGGCCTTCAGCTTTAATGAAAATGATCCTGTGGTGCAGCTGGCGGACCGTGCAATTACTTCCCTGGGTCTGACAACACGCTTGTTCCCTTCAGGAGGCGGCAGTGACGCCAATGTATTCAACGGCCTCAAGGTACCTACTGTTAACCTGGCCATCGGGTACGAGCATATTCACACCACCAAAGAACGGATCAAGGCTGATGATATCGTGAAAGCGGCTGAGCTCGTCGTAGCTATTATTCAAGAAAGCGCAAAAGCATAAGCCTGTCCGCCTCGGCGGCTGTGCAGATGTAAAAAGGAGCTGTTTCCGCAAAAAGCCGGAGCAGCTCCTTCTTATTACCGGCGGGTGCAGAAGGGATGCAGTCAGCCTGCTTTTGGCGGATTCAGCCGGTTGTCTGCCTGCAGCAGCAGGACGTAGGACAAGGGCATGTCGCGCCCGTACCGTTCAATCCATTCTGCAATAACGGCTTTAATCTGCTCAGGCTTGCCAACGGCTGTAACGGCTGATCTGCTGGTACGGATAAGGATGTCATTCATGCTTGCATTCCTTCTTTCCCCTTAAGTTTGCTATAATACACCCTATGCAGAACTCAGCCAAAGGAGACCATGAATCTATGAAAAATTTTGAAAAGCACAGCAATCCTGCACTCGATGAAGAGACTTTGTCCACGCAGCCGATCTTTGAAGGGAAAATCATCAGTCTGCAGGTAGACACCGTGAAGCTGCCGGACGGCAACAGCGCTACCCGCGAGGTTGTAAAGCATCCGGGAGCTGTAGCGGTGCTTGCGCTTAATAACAATAAAATGCTGGTCGTTGAGCAGTACCGCCAGCCGATGCACCGTACTGAGGTGGAGATTCCGGCCGGAAAGCTGGACAAGGGGGAAGATCCTCTGGAAGCCGCAGGCCGTGAACTGCAGGAAGAGACTGGTTTTCATAGCGGTGAGCTGAAGCTGCTGAAATCCTTTTATACCTCGCCGGGCTTTGCGGATGAGATTATTCATCTGTATGTGACGGAGAATGCCCAGCCGGGCGATATGGCGCTGGATGAGGATGAATTCCTGGAGGTGTCCGAGCTGACGCTTGAGGAAGCGTACCAGTACATTGCGGACGGAAGGATTGCCGATGCCAAAACGATGATGGCCGTCTACGCATGGCATCTCTATACACTGACAGGGCAATGGCACTAACGCCTGAGCTGCACAGCTTTTACTGCGACCTGCATGTCCACATCGGCAGAACCTCTGCAGGAAATGCTGTGAAAATCAGCGGCAGCCGTGATCTTACCTTTGCCAATATCGCCAGGGAAGCTGCAGAGCGCAAAGGAATTGAACTGATTGGGATCATCGACAGCCACTCGCCCGGTGTAATGCAGGATATCCGAGATTTGCTGATGTCCGGTGAGATGGCTGAAGCAGACGGCGGCGGGGTAGCCTACCGGGGAACGACGATTCTGCTCGGCACCGAAATTGAAATCCGTGAGCCGGGCCGCAAGGAATGCCATGTGCTGGCCTTTATGCCGGACCTTGCGGCGATGGAGGATTTCAGCGCCTGGATGAGCCGGCATATGCGCAACGTGAATCTCAGCTCCCAGCGGCTGTATGCCCCCTCACGCGTGCTGCAGGAGGAAATATGCGGACGGGGAGGCCTGCTGATTCCGGCGCATATTTTTACGCCGCATAAAGGGCTGTACGGCTGTGCCACTGAGCGGATGGCCGAGCTGTTTGACCTGGAGCAGATTGCCGCTGTTGAGCTTGGCCTGAGCGCAGATTCGGCAATGGCCGGCTACATCTCCGAGCTGGACCGTTATTCCTTCCTGACCAATTCCGACGCGCATTCTCTCGGCAAAATCGGCCGCGAATACAATGTGCTCGAACTGGCGGCTCCCTCATTCGATGAGTTCCGGCTGGCGCTTGAGCGCCGTGAAGGCCGGAGGGTGGGGGCCAACTTCGGCCTCAATCCGCGGCTCGGCAAATATCACCGCAGTTACTGTGCAGGCTGCGGCAGCATTATTGATGAAGCTGCCGCCACCTCTGAGCGCTGTCCTTATTGCGGAAGCACCAAGCTTGTACAGGGAGTGTTTGACCGTATCCTGCATATTGCCGACCGGGAGCAGCCGCTTGTTCCGGATCACCGTCCGCCTTACCATTACCAGGTTCCGCTGGAGTTTATCCCGGGGCTGGGTAAGGCGAAGATGAACGCACTGCTGGCGGCATTCGGCACCGAGATGAATATTCTGCACCGGGCCGGCGAGGCTGAATTAGCGGCGGTGACCGGGCCTGAGCTGGCTGCGCAGATTGTGCTGGCCCGCAGCGGCGGGCTTGCCCTGACTTCGGGCGGCGGAGGTATCTACGGTAAAGTGAGCCGTTGACACAGCTGGGCAGATAACCTCAGAGTCTCACAAAGGACAAGTCATAGAGCGGGACGTTTCCTCATATGGTTTAACATGTGACCTGAAAGGAGAACGTCCCGATGCGCAGTTTACGGCTGATGATCAAGGAACAGACGCCTCTTTATATTTTCGTAGCGGTATTATTTCTGGTCGGGGTTGTGTTCGGGGCGCTGATTGTCAGCAGCCTGACGCTCGATCAGCAGCAGGAGCTGGGGGATTATCTCGGGAATTTTTTTGTGACGGTGGACCAGCAGGGGCTGCCGGCTGCACCGGATTCCTTCTGGAGCATCGCCGCACTGAATCTGAAATGGGTGGGGCTGATCTGGATTCTGGGCTTGTCGGTGATCGGGCTGCCGGGGATTCTCATTCTTGATTTTCTCAAAGGCGTGCTGATCGGCTTCACCGTCGGCTGCATGGTCAGCGAGTATTCCTGGCACGGTATGCTGTTTGCGCTTGTCTCTGTCGCTCCGCATAATCTGGTGCTCATTCCGGTGCTGCTGGTCAGCAGCGCTGCCGCTATCGCCTTCTCTCTGCTGATGATCCGCAGCCGTGTGCTCGGCGGCAGACGGACACCGGTGACCAGACCGTTCGTGACGTATACGCTGCTGTCCCTGGGCATGGCCGTACTGGTTCTCGGGGTTTCCGGGTTTGAGGCCTGGGTAACGCCTGCCATGATGCGCTGGGTGACGCCGATGCTGGTTTCGCTGTAAACTGTAATCGCGAGCAATCAGGTATGCACCTATAACAAACCAGTCTGCCGGGTAATATCCGGACAGGCTGGTTTTATTTTATACGCTAAGCTTCGTTGTTAGACCGTCTAAGAACTGTTCAGCCAGTCCTCCAGAGCCGCCGGGACCTGCTATCCTCAAAAAGCTAAGGTGCAGCAGCAGATTAGGTGGAAAAACACCCGCTAATACCACCTTTTCCGCTACAAACCTATGATTAGCTGGAAAGAATCCGCTTACATCGGCTGGAAAGCATATTTTGCTCGAAAGTGGCAGGATTAGCTGAGCTTTTTCCAACTAAATTAGTGTCCAGACTAGGTATAAGTAATGTAAGTGGATTCATTCGAACTAAAGTTCGAACTAAATACCCGGGGGATAATAGATTATAAAATAATAGTCTGAATTCGCTTGTTATAAGCCAGCCGGAAGGCTGAATGTTATGCCAAATATGATGCCGAAGGTTGAAGTGGGGTTGCTAGCCCGGCATAGAATTATAATCTGCTGTGTACCGGGTCAATTCCGCTCATTAATCACCCACGCTGTAAAAAGCAAGCTTAACAGAATGACAATCCCCAGGCTTGCCTTTTGGACAACATTAGTAACGGCTCCGAATGAGCCGGTGTTCCCGAATATAACCTCTCTGAGTAGATACCTCAGGCCGTTGAAGATGCCCAGGAAAATTAAGCTGGCTTTTATGGCTTTTTTGATTCGCTGCATGCTGATTGCTATGACCCCTTTGCTTTGGATGTAATCCTTAACTTCCAGTATATCCTATTATTTTGTAAAAAGATTAGCAGCTTCAAGCTGCTTGCTCTCCTATAACGTTTCTATCAAAACTCCTATCAAGCTCCTATAACATTCCAATCAATCTACAATCCCCAATCCTTCCAAGCACCGTTTCAGCAAACCTTTATCTCTTATTCATCCTATCTTAAGCTTCGCGGTTTATAGTAATCCCATGACCCCCTTATAATAGAACTTGGCCCTGCCGGACGCCGGCGGGGTCCCTTTTTTTATGTGAATATATCTAATTTAAAATGATTCTAAAAGAGTTTGACTTCTCAAAGGGACTCCCCCTATAATATAGAAGTGGTTTTATGCCCGGTGCGGTAATTTTCCAAGGGGGAGGGAGACAGGTGGAAGCCCGGATAGACAAGATTAAACAACAGCTACAATCCCAAGGATATAAGCTTACGCCACAACGGGAAGCAACCTTAAGAGTGCTGCTGGAGAACGAAGAGGATCATTTAAGCGCGGAAGATGTGTTTATGCTTGTAAAGGAAAAGGCTCCCGAGATCGGTCTCGCCACCGTATATCGTACCCTGGAATTGCTCAGCGAGCTTCATGTCGTGGAGAAAATCAATTTCGGAGACGGCGTTGCCCGTTATGATCTGCGGACGGATACGGCCAAGCATCACCATCATCATCTGATTTGTGTGCAGTGCGGCTCGATGGACGAGATCCGTGAGGACTGGCTGGGACCGCTGGAAGAGCGGCTTGAGAACGAATTTAATTTTACGGTGCTTGATCATAGACTTGATTTTCACGGGATTTGCCACCGTTGTAAGGACAAAAATGCAGCGGACGGCAGCGCTCCCGAATAAAGCTTATAGATGAGGAATTACCGCACAAGCTCTCTCCGGTACGCCGGAGGGGGCTTTTTCAATCGTAAAATATGGATAAGGCTTGGAGATTTCAAGTCCGGACATACATAACCCTGTAAGCCGGCGCATAAAGTGTAGGACGAGTCAAGATAAAGCGGGAGGTATGCTGATGATCGTCTCTATTCCTAAAACGGTGCGCCGGTTGTATTTTATGACCCTGCTGGTCGCTTTTAGCTGTCTGCTGTATTATGTGCTGAACTGGGTCGGCGGCTGGATCAGTCCGGTTGATCACTACGACATTCCGGAGGGCTCGGCTGTCCGGGCATTTCAGGAGGCTCCGCATGACAGCGGAAGGCTCAGCGCCGGCGAACGGCTGCGGCTCTATTACTGGTACGGTGAGTGATGCCGGGACAAGCAGGAAAATGCTAGAAGTGTGTCGAATGTAGCCATATAGCTAAAATTTTAAAAGAATCTTATGCCTAAATGCTGCATTGCCGCGAATAGCAGCCTGAGCAGACGGGAGCGTGAGTGAATGAAGTCGCATTTGCAGCCTTTTATGCAGTATCTTACCGAGGATAAGGGCTTGTCCCCCAGCACGCTTGAATCTTACGGACGGGATGTTACGCAGTTCCTTGAATTTGCAGCCGGACGGGGAATTGCTTCGCCGGATGAAATAAGAAGAACACATCTGCTTCAGTACCATGCGCAGCTGCGCGGAGCTGGACGGGCAGCGGCTACGGTTAATCGTAGTACGGTATCGCTGCGCGCCTTTTTTCATTTTTTACTGAAAACGCGGCAGATTAATCAGGACCCGACGCTGGATATGGATAAAATCAAGCCCAGCAAGAAGCCGCCGATGATTCTCAGCATCGGGGAGGTGGAGCGGCTCCTGGCTGCTCCCGAAGGGAACAGCCCGCAGGGGATGCGGGATAAAGCGATGCTGGAGCTGCTGTATGCAACCGGCATCCGGGTCTCCGAGCTGATCTCGCTGGATGTCGGTGATGTGCAGACCGGGCTGAAATTCGCCCGCTGCAGCTCGGCCTCCGGCAAGGAGCGGATTATTCCGATTGGTACGATTGCTGCAGACAGTGTAGCAAGGTATACGGACGGAATGCGGGACAAGCTGCTGCGCAGCAGCCTGGATGAGCCGGCACTGTTCCTGAACAGTCTCGGCGGACGGCTGACCCGTCAGGGCTTCTGGAAAATCATCAAAAAATACGCGCGGGAAGCCCAGATCGGGCAGGATATTACCCCGCACACCTTAAGGCATTCGTTTGCCGCACATCTGCTTGAAGGCGGTGCCGATCTCCGGTCCGTTCAGCAGATGCTGGGCCATGCCGATATCTCGACTACACAGATATACAGCGGGATTGCCCGCAAAAATATGAAGGAAGTCTATGAGAATCATCATCCGCGTGCTTAAAAAGATGCTTTTTATGAGTAAGATAGTTATGATGGAATCATACTGAATGAATGACCGGATCAAAACAGGTCCGGATGGTTCATTCGGCGAAAAAAACGGGTACCTGACAAGCGGGGCTGTGGAACCGCTGGCTTTCCCTGGGCGCAGCCCTGCGGAAGCAGGTAGAGCCGTTTCTTCCTGTTTTTAATACGACCTCAGGTTACGCATACTGCGAAGGAGTGAATGATGTAATGTCCTCATTTAAACGGATCGGATTTATTGTGCTTGATAGTGTAGGTATCGGTGAAGCGCCGGATGCCGAAAGTTTTGGAGATAAAGGGTCCCATACGCTGGGCCATATTCTGGAGAAGGTGCCCGGCCTGAAGCTGCCTAACCTGCAAAAGCTTGGCTTGGCTAATATTGCGGCCCTGCCGCCGCTTGAGCCGGTGCTTAAGCCAACCGGATATTACGGTAAAATGCAGGAGGTCTCCGTAGGTAAGGATACGATGACTGGCCACTGGGAGCTAATGGGACTGAAGATCGAGGTTCCTTTTAACGTGTACCCGGACGGCTTCCCTGCAGAGCTGATTGAGAAATTTGAAGCAGCAACCGGCCGCAAGGTCATCGGCAACAAGCCGGCTTCCGGTACTGAAATTCTTGTGGAATACGGCGAAGAGCAGATGAAGACCGGGGCCTGGATTGTGTACACTTCGGCAGACAGCGTGTTCCAGCTCGCCGCCCATGAGGAGGTTATTCCGCTTGAAGAGCTGTACAGCGCCTGCACAATCGCCCGTGAGCTGACGATGGCTCCGGAATTCTCGGTAGGCCGCGTTATTGCCCGCCCGTATGTCGGCGAGCCGGGAGACTTCAAGCGTACCCCTAACCGTCATGACTATGCCGTTAAGCCCCCGGAGCCGACAGTAATGAACGCCCTGCAGGATATCGGTAAGGATGTTATTGCAGTCGGTAAAATCAATGATATTTTCACCGGAGAAGGAGTTACTGCCTCGTATCCGACCAAGAGCAACGAGCATGGCATCCAGATCACAATTGATGAGCTGCGTAGGCCCTTTGACGGCTTCCTGTTCACCAATCTGGTGGATTTTGATTCCCTGTACGGCCACCGCCGTGATCCGGAAGGGTACGGACGTGCGCTGGAGGTCTTTGATGAAGCCATTCCTGAGCTGCTGTCCACGCTGGGCGAAGACGATCTGCTGATTATATCCGCTGACCACGGCAATGACCCGGTCCACAGCGGAACGGATCACACCCGCGAATATGTGCCGCTGCTGGTATACAGCCCGCGGTTCAAGAATCCGGGCAGCCTGGGCATCCGCCAGACCTTCTCGGACGTGGCGGCAACGCTTGCCGACAATTTCGGGGCAAAGGCGCCGCAGTACGGGACAAGCTTTTTGTCAGAACTTAAATAGAACCCAGCCCGGAGCAATCCGGGCATACCCTCAAGGAGGCAACAAACCATGGCAGTAACTCAAAACCATATTCAAGAGGCAGTAGCCTATATTAAAGATCAATGTACAGTAGCACCGGAAATCGGCTTGATTCTCGGCTCCGGGCTTGGTGTGCTGGCAGACCTGATTACAGATGAAGTAGTTATTCCATATAACGAAATTCCGCATTTCCCGGTATCGACCGTTGAAGGTCATGAAGGCGAGCTGCTGATCGGCCTTATCGAAGGACGCCGGGTGGTAATGATGAAAGGCCGCTTCCACATGTATGAAGGCTACGGTCCGGAAACAACGGCCTTCCCGGTACGGGTCATGAAGGAGCTTGGTGTAACCAGCCTGCTCGTGACCAATGCCGCCGGCGGTGTGAACAAGGATTATACCCCGGGCGATCTGATGCTGATTACCGACCACCTGAACCTGACCGGCTGCAATCCGCTGATCGGACCGAACGATAACGCGCTTGGCGTACGGTTCCCGGATATGTCGGCTGCTTACAGCCCGCGTCTGATTGCAGTAGCCAAGGAAGCTGCGGCAGCGCAGAATTTTGAGTTCAAGGAAGGTGTCTATGCCGGTCTGCTCGGACCGAACTATGAAACGCCTGCCGAGATTGTGATGCTGCGCGTTCTGGGTGCGGATGCCGTAGGGATGTCCACCGTATCAGAGACTATTGTAGCCCGTCATGCAGGCCTTGAGGTACTGGGAATTTCCTGTATCACCAACATGGCTGCCGGCATCCTTGACCAGCCGCTGAACCATGCCGAGGTTATGGAGACAGCTGAGCGTGTGCGCGAGCGCTTTTTGAAGCTGGTGCTGGCCTTTATTCCTAAGATGTAGGCTGATCCATTACCGGCGTGTTCTACTTTAGATGTATACTAAATTTATCGGGCTCGTAAGAGCCATCATCCGTGAGGTGCAAAACTAATGCGTGCAGTTGATCTGATTCAGAAAAAAAGAGACGGCGGCGAATTAAGCCGTGAAGAAATTGCTTTCCTGGTCCAGGGCTACAGCAAAGGTGAGATTCCGGATTACCAGATTTCCGCCTGGGCTATGGCTGTGTACTTCCGGGGAATGAATGCGCGGGAAACCGGCGATCTGACCCTTGAGATGGCAATGTCCGGGGACCAGGTGGATCTTAGCCCGATCGCCGGAATTAAGGTGGACAAGCACTCCACCGGCGGCGTGGGCGACAAGACAACCGTGGTGCTTGCACCGCTGGTGGCAGCAGCCGGAGTGCCGGTCGCCAAAATGTCCGGCCGCGGGCTCGGTCACACTGGCGGCACACTCGACAAGCTGGAGTCGATCTCCGGCTTCTCGGTGGAGATGGGCCGTGAGCAGTTCTTTGCCCAGGTCGGGGAGATTGGCGCGGCCGTAATCGGCCAGTCAGGTAACATTACCCCGGCTGACAAGAAGCTGTATGCACTGCGTGACGTGACCGCGACGGTGGAATCCATTCCGCTGATCGCAAGCTCCGTTATGAGCAAAAAAATCGCCGCCGGCGCAGACGCCATCGTGCTTGACGTCAAAACCGGCAGCGGCGCCTTCATGAAAACGCTGGACGATTCAATCGCCCTGGCACAGGCCATGGTCGATATCGGCACGCATCTCGGCCGTAACACAGTGGCCGTAATCAGCGATATGGATCAGCCGCTGGGCTTCGGCATCGGCAATGCGCTGGAGATTAAGGAAGGCATCGAGACGCTGAAGGGTCAGGGGCCGAAGGATCTGCAGGAGGTCTGCCTCATTCTGGGCAGCCAGATGCTGGTGCTGGGCGGTAAGGCGAAGGATGAAGCTGAAGCACGCTCCATTCTGCTGTCTCATATTAAGGACGGCAGCGCCCTGGAGAAGTTCAAGCAGATGGTAACCGCCCAAGGCGGGGATGTGTCGCAGGTGGAAGCACCGGATACGCTGCCTTCGGCAGGCCGCTTCATCGAGGTGAAGGCTGCTTCCGCAGGCTATGTGGAGAGCATTCAGGCTGAGGAGATTGGCGTAGCCGCCATGCTTCTCGGCGCAGGCCGCGAGACCAAGGAATCGCAGATCGACCTGGCTGTCGGCATCCAGCTGTCCCTGAAGGTCGGCGATGCCGTTGCCGCAGGCGATACGCTGGCTGTACTGCATGTGAACAACGCGGGCGTGAGCAAGGTGCAGGAAGCGGAAGCCAAGGTGCTGGAAGCTTACCGCATCTCCGCTGAGCCGGTTCCGCCGCAGCCGCTGGTATTCGCACTGGTGACCAAGAACGGCGTTACGCGGTACTAGGCTGCAATTTAACACAAACGTACGGAACACTAGCTGTCCCGTACGTCCAGACTGCCGGGAATTCCCGGCAGTTTTTTTTATTTTACCGCCGCAAAATCAATCTGATAGGTCACGGACAAATGCTGTCCATCATCTGTATAGATCAGCTCGGCAGGCTGGCTGAAATCGATTCGGCGTGTATCGAAATAGGGATCAGGACTTTGGAATAGCTAGTGCTGCCTGCTTCAGCCCCATCTTTGTCAGCTTGTTCATCTTTTCCTGTTATGCTGCCGGGCTGCATTGCTGTTGAACCCTGCCTCAGCATGATGCTGATGTGTTCAGTGAAACGGGCATTATCCCCGGAAGCTTTTATGCTAAACCCCAGCTGGCCTAAGTCTGAAAATTGCTTATTAAGCTTCCTGGCCTCACTTAAGGTGTATTCCTGGCCTGTGCTGAGAGCAGAGTAGGACATCATCGCGATATAGTAATAGGGTGTATTAACGTTGACAGAAGGCTGTATGCCGGACTGGTTACTTTCAATTACAGCGGCCTGCTGCTCCGTCTGAAATGCCTTGACCGACTGCAGATCACCGCTGCCTGTAGCGATAGCCTGCTTCATCTGCCGGTCGGACAGATCAAAGATAGTATTACGGATCTGCCGGTCAGCAGACCCTTGACCCTCCGCAGTTCGATAGTAGGATTGCGCAAAGGTCAATAAAGACGTGATAAGAGAAAGAATCATGATGGCCATTACCACTTTATTTTTCACAATGCAGACACCTCAGCCTTCTCTTCCGCTGTTCAGCCAATTTTCCACAGCCTGCTGCATCCGGTAAGCTCCCCGGCTCTCGTTACAGAGGACTACAGCGGTAGTACCGCTGGCCGGGTAATGGGCGGAGTGGAAGGATACCCCGGGATCATAGCCCATCACATGATATTTATACACACCGCTATCACGCTTCGTAATCCACACGCCGTAGCCGTAGTAATCATCCTTATCTTCATGAATATGCGGGGTTAACAGCAGGGCAGTCATTTCCGGCCCTAGCAGCCTGTGCTGAAGCAGCCCCTCCCACAGCAGCAGCATATCAGGAGCGGTCACGAACGCGCCGCCGTCAGCGCCCCCTTTTACCGGAATGGAGTAGATGTTCGTGGTGTGCGTGCCGTCCTCCTTCACGATGTAGCCCTGGGCCGTATTGCCGGGGAGTGCGTCCAGTGCAAAATATCCGGAGTCATTCATTCCGCATGCCGCAAAAATCTGCTGCTCCACATAATCGGTAAAGGTTAATCCGCTAAGCTTCTCAACCAGCAGTCCAAGCAGAATGTAACCGGCGTTATTGTAGCGGAACCTGGTGCCCGGCTCGGAAATCATCGGCAGCTCACAGAACATCGGCACAAAATTCCGGGGCCCCCGCAGCAGATACATCGGCCGGGTTGTCCAGAGCTCGGCAAAATCCTCCATCGTCTCCTCATCAAAATAATCCGGAATTCCTGCACTGTGGGTCAGCAGCTGATGCACGGTGAAATATGGACTGAACTGTGGGAAAACGGTCCGGTCCAGCACATCCATGACCTTGTCTACCAGCGAGAGCTTGCCCTGCTCAACCAGCTGGCAGACAGCAATTGCAGTGAATAGCTTGCAGCCTGAGGCAATGCCGAAGCGTGTGTCAGCCCGGTTAGGGGTTACGTCGGCTTTGTTGGCGTATCCAAATGCGCCGGTGACGGCGGGTAGAGCGGTGTTTGTCACGAGAAAAGCTCCCGAGAATACTGCTGCCTCCGCCTCGGCTCTCATTACAGCAGCCAGCTGCTGATGTGGCATAATATGACCTCCTGATTCCTGATTCATCTTGGATAAATATCCCTAGTCATTCTTCATCTTAAGCTACCATATCACGGCTGTTCCTGAAAAGGTATGCCGAGTTCTTGTATAAAACGTCTGCGGCCGGTTAGAGAGCATACGCGTGACGTAAGGTTTATCTGTAAAGGACAAGAAACCGGCAATAGTTTTGGCAGGGCGGTACATTGTGGACATTTCGGCATTTAAGCTAGTATAAATTCTAACATTACTATCATAGAGAATGACATCCGGGGAGGAATTGATATGGCACTTCAGCAAACGATTACGGTAATGAACACAATGGACAGCGCTTATGTGAACGGGGAGCAGGTCAAACAGCTTTTTTCTGCTTATCCGGGGATTGCCGTGGAGGTAAGAAAGGTTGAGGGTGAAAAGGGCAGCACAGAATTCGTCAAAATCACCATACCAGGCAGCAGCGGCAAGCTTGGCGGAGGCACTGCGCCTACTTTCGGCATTGTCGGGCGTCTTGGCGGAATCGGCGCCCGGCCCAGCCGGATCGGAATCGTCTCTGATGCTGACGGTGCGGTTGCGGCAGTTGCTGCGGCACTCAAGCTGGCGGATATGCAGGCTAAGGGAGATGTTTTAAAAGGGGACGTGCTGATTACGACGCATATTTGCCCGGATGCTCCGACACTGCCGCATGAGCCGGTGGATTTCATGGATTCTCCGGTGGATATTCTGCAGATGAACGAGCATGAGGTGCTGCCTGAGATGGAAGCGGTCCTGTCAATCGACACAACTAAAGGCAACCGCGTGGTGAATCATAAAGGGATTGCTATCTCGCCTACAGTCAAGGAGGGCTACATTCTGCGGGTCAGCGAGGATCTATTGCGCATTAAGGAGATGACGACCGGCCAGTATCCGGTTACTTTCCCGGTGACGACCCAGGATATTACTCCTTACGGCAACGGCCTGTACCATATCAATTCGATCCTGCAGCCTGCGGTTGCTACCTCAGCGCCGGTTGTCGGCCTGGCTATTACAGCCCAATCCATGGTTCCGGGCTGCGGCACGGGGGCAAGCCATGAGGTGGATATTGCCCAGGCGGTACGTTTTGCGATTGAAACGGCCAAAGAGGTGACGCAGGGTACCTGCTCCTTCTATAACGAGGAAGAGTTTGCACGCATTACAGAGCTTTACGGCCCGATGAACGTGCTGCAGACACTGGGCAAGCCGGCGGTGGCATCCATTTAACATAACGGGAAACGGTGGCGCTGAAGCGGTTCAGCGCCATTTGCATATCAGCGTGCGAGTGTCGGGACAGAATTCAGGAATGCATAGGAAACGACAGGGGGGAGCAGCTTGAAGCAAATCGGTTTAATCACGATCGGGCAGGCGCCGAGGTCTGATGTGGCCCCGATCATCGAGCAATATTTGAAGGGACAGGCAGAGCTGGTGCAGGCAGGTGTGCTGGACGGCTTTAGCGCTGAGCAGGTACGGGAGTTTTTTAGCCCGCAGCCCGGGGAGTACGTGCTTACTACCCGCATGGCGGACGGATCGGCGGCGGTGATTTCACGGGAACGGATCGTATCGGTGCTGCAGAGGAAAATGGATGCCATGGAGGCGGCGGGAATCACTACAATTCTGCTTGCCTGTACAGGTGTATTTCCCGGCCTGCACACGTCTAGGGCCCATTTAATAGAGCCGGACCGGATCATACCGCCTGTTGTGCACGCTATGCTGGGCGGACGCCGGCTGGGGTTAATCGGTCCGCTGCCGGAGCAGGAGGAGAGCATGAGAGATAAATTCGCTGCTTCGGGCGGGAGCATTCCCTTTGCCGCGGCTTCCCCGTATACCGGAACAGAAAGCGATTTCCGCGCTGCCGCGGAGCGGCTGCGGGGTGAGGCCGATGTCATAGTACTTGACTGTATGGGTTATGTGGAGCAGCATAGACAGTGGGCGGCCTCAGCAGGAGTGCCTGCTGTACTGTCAAATGCCCTGATGGGCAAGCTGATAGCAGAAATGGTGTAATCAGGAGGAACTTGAGATGAGTGAAGCAAGAATAGTAATCAGCATGAATGTCCTTAAGGAATGCCTGGCCCTGCGCAGCGGCGAGCTGCTGGCCGTTGTAGCCGATGATGACAAGCGGGAGCTTGCCGAATCCGTCTACGAGGCAGGCAAGCGCCTTGGAGCTGAATCCATGCTGCTGATTATGCAGCCGCGCAGCAGATCCGGCGAAGAGCTGCCTGCCCCGGTTGCGGAAGCGATGGCAAAGGCGGATGTGGCGGTATGTATCACAACACATTCGATGACACATACGGCGGCCCGCAAGCAGGCGGCGGCTGCAGGAACCCGGGTGGCGACTATGCCGGGGATGACAGATGATATGTTCAGCCACGGGGCGATTACTGCCGACTATGGGCAGGTTAAGGAACTGACCGAGCAGGTAGCTGCGCTACTGTCCGCAGGCCGGGAGGTCCGGGTGGAGAAGGACGGGCTCAGCCTCAGCTTCTCTATTGACGGCAGAGCCGGTGTGCTCAGCACCGGGTTATATTTGAATCCGGGCGAATCCGGTAATCTGCCGTCCGGAGAGGCTTATATTGCGCCGCTGGAAGGCACTGCGGCAGGGCAGATCAAAGTGGACGGCTCGATTGCCGGAATCGGCGCGCTGAACAGCCCGCTGGTGCTGACGGTTGAGCAGGGCCGTCTGACTGCAGCGGAAGGCGAAGGCGGGGACAAGCTGCTGGAGATGCTCGGCGTGGGCGACGGGCGCCTGCTTGGGGAATTCGGGATCGGAACAAACAATAAGGCTAGAATTACCGGTGTGGTGCTGGAGGATGAGAAGGTCTACGGGACGATCCATGTGGCTTTTGGCAGCAATAATACCTTCGGGGGAATTGTTGCGGCAGGGGTACATATCGACGCTGTAGTGATGAAGCCGGATGTCTATATTGATGATAAGCTCATTATGCGTACCGGGGAGCTTCTGTAGCAGTATTGCTGACGGGTTAGATAAGAGCAAAGAAGATGGACTGTGTGGATGTGTATATGGAAGCAGCGATTAAAGACGGGCTGTTGCAGTCTAATCAGGGGGGATAAGAATGCTTGGAATGATACGTGTGATTACACTGCAGGACGAGTCTGCAGTCCGGCTGCACGGGGCGCTGGTTGAGCAACGGTTCGGCCTGCCGGTGCTCAGCCGCTGTATTCCGGATCAGCCCCGGGGTGTGTACAATGACGAGACGGAAGCAGAGTCGGTGCCGAAGATTATTGAGCTTGCCCGGCAGCTTGAAGCTGAGGGCTGTACGGCGATCGGCATCAGCTGTGCTGCTGACCCTGCACTGCTGGAAGCAAGGGCAGCCGTCAAGGTTCCGGTATTTGGCGCAGGCTCCTGCGCTGCCCATCTTGCACTGACCTGCAGCAGCAGGATCGGCGTCCTGACGATCCTTACGGAGGTTCCGCCGTTCATCCGCAGCATTCTGGGCGATGCTTACATTGGCATGGACCGCCCGGATGGCGTAACGACTACGCTGGATCTCGGTACGCCTGCAGGGCGGGCCGGCGCCCTCGCCGGAGCTGCCCGGCTCGTTGAGCGCGGAGCTGATGCGCTGGTACTGGCATGTACCGGCTTCGCCACCATCGGGCTTGCAGCGGAGCTGGAGGAGAAGCTCGGCATCCGCGCGTTTGACCCGATCCTGTCGCTTGGCGCAGCCGCGGCCTCAGCCGCATCCCTGCCGGGCATTGTGCAGCGCTGATTGTGCCGCACTAATGTGCTGCAAAATAATGCCTAATGCGTATCGAGTACGTACCAGGTGTGTGCCGCATGCGTGCATTGATGTTTTAGCTGCTTAGCTTGCAGTTAAGCCGTCCCCCGGAGTGACTGCCGGGGGACGCTTTTTTTTTTGCTTTCAGGCAAATTTATGTTTTTGCATAGAGCAAGCCTGGAGAGTTATTAGAGCCGAATAGCCTTTCCCAGGCAGCCGCTACATCTTCACAGACGGAAATTGTCTGCAATTTGCTATATTTTCCTGTGGTAAACGGCAGATGTCTGGTACACTAGCGTGACGAATTGCGCAATGAGCGCTGGATGAATAGTGTGGCATATTTCAGGAAAAATCATGAAATACTGTAGACAGCAGAGGGAGGCAGAGACGCTTGAAGACACGTGGAATTACATTAAGAGAACTAATGCAGCTGTCCGTGCTCGGCAAAGCGAGGGTAGTTAGCGGTGAGCAGGGGCTGGACCGGGTGGTCCGGTTTGTAGACATCATGGAGGTCCCTGACCTGAAAGGCTGGATCAGCGAAGGGGTTATGCTGCTGACTACCGCCTACTCCATCCGTCACGATCCTTCGCTGCTGGCGGAGCTGATCTATACGCTGGATAATCTGGGCGCGGCGGCGCTGGCGATCAAGCCGGCCCGGTTCCTGAAGGAGATTCCGCAAAGCGCGATTGACGCCAGTAATGATTGCGGTCTGCCGATTGTGGAAATTCCGCCGGAGATCCCCTATACGGATATTACCCAGCCCGTGACGGAGCTGCTGCTCGGCCGGCAGGCAATGCTCCTGCGCCGGGCGGAGGAGGTGTACCGTACACTGACGACGATGGTGCTGGAGAACAGCGGCATCCAGGCGGTAACCGACAATGTGGCGGAATTTCTGAAGGCTCCGGTAGCGCTGGTTGATCCGGAGCGGAGGATTATCGTCACGTCACCGGCGGATTATGACTGGCAGCAGGAGACGGTGCCGCTGAATTGGAGCATCCATGTGGACCGGCGTACCGTGGCTAAGCTGCTGGTGGATAAGGAACGGCTGGACGATATGGAGGAAGTGGGGATTGAACAGGCCCGGCTGGTGTTCGCGCTTGAGCTGATGCGCCGGAAGGTTGCCGAGGATACGGAATTCAGGCTGCGCGGCAATTTCATCGACGAGCTGCTGACTCCGCCCCTGCCCTCGCGTCATGAAGTGGAACGCCGGGCGAGACAGCTGGGCATGAACCCTGAGCATAAATGGGAGGTTGCAGTCATTGAGGGGGAGACAGCACCAAGCGAGGAGACAGTGAACAATCTGCTGGACCGGGAAGCGAAGAAACGCGGGGTCACCCCTCATGCCGAGTACCGTTCCAGCAGGGCTGTGCTGTTCCTGCCCACACCGGAAGGTCGTAAGCTTAGCGCCGCCGAAGATATACAGGAATCCTGGTCTAAGACGCTGGAGGGCTGGCTGCTGGATAAAAGCAACGGCCTCTCCAATTACCGTACCGGCGTCGGTACACCGGAATACCTGTGGGACATCTATACCAGCTATAACGAGGCCCGCAAGGCACTGTCTGTCTCCAGACGGCTGGGACAGGGGCCGGGAAGCGTTACCCGCTATGAAGAGATGGAAGTGTATCATCTGCTTGAGGGGCTGAGCGGACCTGGCTTTGAGCACTTGTTCGAGCGCAAGCTGGGCAAGCTGCTGCAGTATGACCAGGAGCATGACAGCAACATGCTGCTGACGTTCTATCACTATCTGGAATGCCGGGGAAGTCTGATTGACACTGCGAACAGTCTGTACATACACCGCAACTCGGTCAAATACCGGCTGGAGCGGATCCGTGACATAACCGGGTTTGATCTGAATGATCCGCGTGAGCAGTTTGTCTGCCATTTATGCCTGATCTACTACTATCTTCAGGAAAAATAGGCGGCACTGGAATTTTTATGGAATATCATGTTAGATAAAGTGACGTCCACACGTTGCAGTAGTGCACAACCGACAAACGGTTGTGCTTTTTTTTAGTCAAACGGGACGTAGAGCAGCCGTTGAATTCTATGTAGAATTAGCACAACCACTAAAGATGCTTTGAAACAGCATAGTACCTGACATGGAACCTCGGTTCCGCTACAAAGAAAAGGCTCAGAGCATCATCGCGACTGATGCCGTAAGGGGGTTGATTCATTGTTTGCTTACACATTAAAAAGACTGGTGCAAATGGTTCCGACCCTGCTCGGAATTATCGTCATCACCTTCATCCTCTCGAGAGTGCTGCCTGGTGATCCTGCCATTATGCTGGCCGGAGAACAGGCCCCGGAGGAGATTGTGAACAAGATCCGCATGGATATGGGACTGGACCAGCCGCTCTACATCCAGTTCTTTTCCTACCTCGGGCAACTGCTCAAGGGGGATATCGGCTACGCGTATCATACCGGGCATTCGGTAGCCAGCGACCTGGCTACACGCTTCCCGGCTACAATTGAGCTGACACTGGCAAGCATTCTGATTGCAATTCTGGTGGCTATCCCCGTCGGGATTGTGGCAGCGACAAAAAAGGAATCGATTCTGGATCACATCTCCCGGGTGTTCTCACTGATCGGGGCCTGTGTACCGATTTTCTGGCTGGGCCTCATGTTCATTTATATCTTTTATTCGATCCTCGGCTGGGCTCCGGCGCCGATGGGCCGCATCAGCGGCGATCTCAACCCGCCGGTGCATCTGACCGGATTGTACGTGCTGGACAGTATCCTGTCCGGAGACATCATTGCCTTGAAAAGCAGCCTGGCTCACCTGCTCCTCCCGGCGATCTGTCTTAGCACCGGCACCATGGCCATCGTGGCCCGCATGACCCGCTCCAGCATGCTGGAGGTGGTGGATCAGGATTTTGTCCGCACCGCACGGGCCAAAGGCTTGCGGGAATCGGCTGTCGTATATAAGCACGCACTGGTTAATGCGCTGATCCCTACATTAACTGTACTCGGACTGCAGTTTGGCTTTCTGATGGGCGGAGCGGTTATTACGGAGACCATCTTCTCCTGGCCGGGAATCGGCGGTTATGTCACAGATTCCATTCTGGCTGCGGATTACGCGCCGATCCAAGCCTTTACCCTGGTCAGTGCCGTGCTCTATTGCGTGATTAACCTGGCTGTCGACTTAATCTACGGCTTCATTGATCCGCGGATCCGCTATGAATAGAACCGCTTGGGAGAAAGGAGGAGACTTACGTTGAGCACTGCAGCACATTCAGCGCATTCATCACAGGGCAAGCCGGCGAAGCCGCAAGCTGCTGCCAAGCCCAAAACCCTGTGGTCCCTGCTGCTGCGTAACCGGCTTGCCGCCATCGGGCTGACCTTTATTTTCATCTGGACGGTTGTAGCCGTTATAGCTCCATGGATTGCCCCTTATGATCCGTATGTGACAAATATGGCAAACAAGCTTCAGGCGCCTTCGGCCAGCCACTGGTTCGGTACCGACAATTTCGGCCGCGATATTCTCAGCCGGGTGCTCTACGGAGCAAGAATCAGTATCTGGACCGGTCTGATTGCGGTCGGCATCTCCTTCGTCATCGGTGTGCCGCTCGGCGGAATTGCCGCTTACTATGGCGGCCGTACAGGAACCGTTATTATGCGCCTGATGGACATCCTGCTGTCCTTCCCGTCGCTGGTGCTGTCCATGGCAATTGCCGCTTCAATCGGAGCAGGCTTAACCAGTGCGATGATCGCCGTCGGGATCGTCGGCATTCCGGAATTCGCCCGGCTGATGTTCGGGCAGACGGTCTCACTCCGCGAGAAGGAATATATCGAAGCAAGCCGGGCAATCGGCGTGAAGAATACAGTCATCCTGTACCGCCACATTTTGCCTAATGCCCTTGCACCGCTGATGGTGCAGGCAACTCTCGGGATGGGCTTTGCCATCCTGACGGCTTCCAGTCTCAGCTTCCTCGGGCTTGGCGTTAAGCCGCCGATTGCCGAGTGGGGCGCAATGATCTCCGAAGGCCGGGAATACATTATTTCCGGGCAATGGTGGCTGGTTACTTTTCCGGGACTGTCCATTGCCACTTCAATATTAGGCTTTAATCTGCTAGGAGACGGATTCCGGGATGTGCTTGACCCGCGGTTGCGTTCGGGCAAATAAAGCAGAGCAGGGGGAGGTACTCCCGGCTCCGCTGAATCCCGGTAAATATAGATCAGAGAAGCCAATGGCATGGTGCACTACCCGGCCGCCAGCGGCGTATGATCAGGAGCAGCACCAGTGTTATTTTGCAGGCAGGATATAGAAAAGGGAGGAATTACTGATGAAAAGATTCAAACTGATGTCCACGCTCGTAGCTTTTTCCATCATGCTCGCCGGCTGTGCAAGCAGCGCCAATCCGACGAACCCCGCTTCTACAGCGGCTACAGGGAATACAGGAACGTCTGCCCCTGCTGTCAAAAGCAACCTGACGGTTGCCTATTCCGAAGGCGGCACTACGCTTGACCCGGCGGAAGCCAATGACCTTACCTCCGATACACTCGTGCTTGCCGCTTATGATCAGCTGGTCACCTATGGAATCAAAACCGAAGACGGCGCTGATATCGCCAACACCGAAGATATACAGCCGATGCTGGCTGAGAGCTGGGAAGTGTCGGATGACAATACCGTGTACACCTTCAAGCTGAAGCAAGGCGTGACGTTCCAGAGCGGCAATCCGGTGGATGCCGAAGCGGTTGCGTATTCTTTTGACCGTGTAGCTAACTCCAGCTCCGGCAGCTTCCTCTATGGAATGGCTGCAATCAAGTCAGTAACTGTAGTGGATGCTTCCACAGTTGAAGTGACACTGACTAATGCCAATCATAATTTCCTGCAGATCATTGCGATGTATACCTTCTCCATCGTGGATCAGAAGATTGTTGAAGCGCAGGGTGCAGACTATCTGAAGACAAATGCAGCAGGCTCCGGACCGTTCACCCTTGAGAAGTGGGACCCGGCAACGGAAGCAATCTTTACCGCCAATGAGCAATACTGGCAGGGTGCGCCAAGCCTCAGCAAGGTTACTATGAAATTCACTAAGGAAGCCTCCAACCGTGTGCTCCTGCTCGATAAGGGTGATGTGGACATGGCGATCGAGATCCCTCCTAAGGATGTAGCTTCCCTTGAGAGCAACACGGACCTGACAGTCGCTTCCAACGCGAGTAACCGGATTCTGTTCTTCGCAATGAATAACAATGTGAAGCCCTTTGACAACGTAAAAGTCCGCCAGGCGATCAACTATGCGATTCCTTACGATGAGCTGCTGAGCGGCGTTATGTACGGACAGGCCAAACAGATGAAGAGCTCTGTAGCGAGCAACACACCGGGCTTCACCGATGCAGGCTTCGTCTATGAGCACAACCTTGATAAAGCAAAAGAGCTGCTGGCTGAAGCCGGCTATGCTGACGGATTTGCCTTTGACTTCACGCTGGGCTCCGGGTTCGATGACTGGGAAGATGATGCGGTACTGATTCAGGCTGAGCTGGCCAAAATCGGCGTAACGATGAACATCAACAAGCTGGCCCGCGCCCAGTTCCTTGAACAGCAGAAAACGAATAACCTGACCTCTTACATCTCGAAATGGACCTCTTTCGTCAATGACCCCGGCTATCACCTTGGTTTCCTTCTATACGGCAAAGGTTCTTCCAACTACATCAACTACAGCAATGCAGAAGTAGACAAGCTGTGGGAAGAAGCTAACGTTGAGACGGATGCAGCCAAGCGGACCGCGCTCTATGAACAGGCACAGGAGATCATTACAACGGAAGCACCTTGGGCGTACCTGTACGAATATAACCGCATTGTCGGCATGAGCAATAAGATCAGCGGTTATGCGTTCTATCCGGATGAGGTGATCCGCTTCTACCCGCTGTCGTTTGAACAATAAGAAGGCAGAAGGCTTGCTGAAACGGTACCGTCCTACAAAGGGCGGTACAGCCGTTTCTGCTTGCTCTATTTCACAAATTCATATGATCCTCATTGGCCGCAATTGCCAGTCATGAGGACTTAAAGGAGCGCAACAGGCAATGACAGACTGGAAAAGCAAGATACTGCAGGCGATTGACGATGAGCAGGACCAGCTCCTGGAGCTGTGCTCACAGCTGATCCGTTTTCCTTCGGAGAACCCGCCGGGCGATTCACGCGACATCAGCGCTTTTATTATCCATTATTTAAAAGAAGCAGGAATTGATACGGCCATTCACCCGGCTACCGATACCATGCTGAATCTCGTTTCTACTCTGAGTTCGGGGGCGGAGGAGCCGTCCGGCAAAAATCTGATTTTCTGCGGTCACACCGACGTTGTTCCTGCCGGTGACCTTTCCCGCTGGGACTTTGATCCGTTCTGCGGCGATATTGTTGACGGTTATCTGCTCGGCAGAGGCGCCTCCGATATGAAAGCAGGGCTGGCCGGACTTGTCTATGCAACCGCACTGCTGGCCAAGCTGGGTGTTCCGCTAAAAGGCGACCTGTCGCTGCTGATCGTGCCGGATGAGGAGACAGGCGGCCATCTGGGCGTGCCTTGGGTACTGGAGCGCGGTCTGATCTCTGGAACGGCGGCTGTTATCGCCGAGCCGTCCGGTCCGCTCAACCCGACCATCGGGCAGAAGGGCAGCTGCTGGTTCGAATTCACTGTAGAAGGCACGCCGGGCCACGGCAGCCTGTCGCCGGTCGTCGGCGACAGCGCCATCGTTAAGGCAGCCAAAGGGATTGAAGCGCTGCAGCGTCTATGGGACATCAAGCCGGATATTCCGGAAGAAGTTAAAGAGATCATCCGCATCTCGCAGGATTATGTGAAGCAGCGCGAAGAATACGGTGAAGTTGCTTATCAGGTGTTCGATCACGTAACGGTGAATATCGGGACGATTCAAGGCGGAACCAAGGTGAACGTTGTGGCGGACCGCTGCACGATCCAGGTCGATTCCCGTGTACCGTTCGGTGTAGATTACCGTGATGTGCTGGACCGTGCCCGCTCCCTGCTGCTTGAAGCAGGCATTGAATCTGAGGTGAAGGGCTTCGGCTTCCAGGGGAACGCGAACTGGACAGCTCCTGAGGAGCCAGTCGTAAGCGACCTGGTGGAGAGCATCTGCGAAGTCAGCGGCGAGGAAGCCTACGGTGTACTGCAATGGGCATCGAGCGATGCGCGTCATTTCCGGACCCATAATATTCCTGTGCTGCAATACGGGCCGGCTGAGCTGTCAACCATTCATAACTTCAATGAAAAAGCGCCGGTCTGGCAGATCATCCAGTGTGCCAAAGTCTATGCGCTCACTGCTCTTAAATATTTGGGCGTCGAAGAAGGCAAATAATAAGCGGAATTCTTATATAAGCAGCAAAGATAAGCAAGATACAGAAATAAAGGAGGGGCAATCATGGCAGAACTGCTGGAAGTATCAGGGCTATGCACCGAGTTCAAAACAGCGGCGGGTACAATCCGCGCGGTGGACGGCATCAGTCTGTCAGTGCGTAAAGGGGAGACGCTTGGGATTGTAGGTGAATCCGGCTGCGGAAAAAGCATCACCTCGCTGTCGATCATGCAGCTCCTGCCTAAGCGGATCAGCCGGATCGCCTCCGGCCATATCCGTTTTGAGGGCAAGGATATGCTGGAGATGCCGGCAAAAGAGGTGCGTAATATCCGCGGCAACCGGATTGCGATGATTTTTCAGGAGCCGATGACCTCGCTCAATCCTGTATTTAAGATCGGCCGGCAGATTTCCGAGTCGGCCCGTTATCATCTGAAGCTGGGCAGGAAGGAAGCGAACGAGCGGGCAATTGAAATGCTGCGCAAGGTCGGGATTCCCCGCCCGGAAAAGATTGCCGAGCAGTATGCCCACCAGCTCTCCGGCGGGATGCGCCAGCGGGTGATGATCGCGATGGCGATGGTCTGCAGTCCCCAGCTGCTGATCGCTGATGAGCCGACAACGGCGCTCGACGTAACGATTCAGGCGCAGATTCTTGATCTGATGCGCGAGCTGCAGGAGAAGGAAGGCATGTCCATCCTGATGATCACCCATGACCTGGGCGTTGTAGCCGAGATGTGCGACCGGGTTGTCATTATGTATGCCGGCCAGATTGTCGAGGAGACGGATGTCGCCACCTTGTACAATACGCCGCTGCATCCGTATACCCGCGGACTGCTGGCTTCGCTGCCTCAGCTTGCCGGAGACAGCGAGCGCCTGACCTCGATTCCCGGCCAGGTGCCGAATCCGGCGAACCTGCCGGCAGGCTGCCGGTTCGCGCCGCGCTGTCCGGTGGCAGTTGACCGCTGCCTGACGGAACGTCCGGAGCTGGTAGAAATCCAGCCGGGCCATACCTGCCGGTGTCTATTGCAGGAGGAGGGAGTCCTATGAGCATATTACTTGAGGTTCGTAATCTGAAAAAGCATTACCCGGTCCGCAAGGGCTTCTTCGGAAAGCAGGTCGGTGCTGTCAAAGCTGTGGACGGGATCACTTTATCCGTCGAGCAGGGCGAAACGCTGGCTGTCGTCGGCGAGTCCGGCTGCGGCAAGTCCACGACCGGCCGGGCCATCCTGCGGCTGATTGAACCGACTGAAGGCGAGATTATGTTTGGCGGCACAGATGTGCGCAGCCTGAACACAGAGCAGCTGCGCCGCTTCCGGACCGATATGCAAATGGTATTCCAGGACCCTTATGCTTCGCTTGACCCGCGCTGGACTGTCCAGCGTATTCTGGAGGAGCCGCTGCGGACCCATGGTTCCGTACCCTCCGGCGAGCTGAAAAGCCGTGTCGAGCAGCTGATGGAGGTTGTAGGCCTATCCCCCTATCAGGCCCACCGCTTTCCCCATGAATTCTCCGGCGGCCAGCGGCAGCGGATCGGGATTGCCCGGGCGCTTGCGCTGAATCCGAAATTCATAGTCTGCGACGAGCCGGTATCGGCGCTGGATGTGTCCATCCAGGCCCAGGTGCTGAATCTGATGCAGGATCTGCAGGAGCAGTACGGCCTTACTTATATGTTCATTTCCCACGACCTGTCAGTCGTGAAGTTTATCAGCGACCGCGTAGCCGTAATGTATCTTGGCCGGGTTGTCGAGCTGGCCCCGACCAAGGAGCTGTTCGCGAAGCCGCTGCATCCGTACACGCAGGCGCTGATGTCCGCTGTCCCTGTGCCGAATCCGGGCCAGAAAAAGCAGCGGATCGTCCTGACCGGCGACGTGCCGAACCCGGAGACGCCGCCAACCGGCTGTGCCTTCCACCCGCGCTGTCCATATGCCATGGACAGATGCAAGTCGGAGGCGCCGGAGCTGCGTGCGCTGGACACGGGCCATCAGGTGTCCTGCCATTTATATTAAGGCGGCTATGTATACAGCTGGCCGTTCACAACAAAGAGAGCAGCTTTTCTCCCGTCAGGGGAGAGGCTGCTCTCTTTTGATACCAAACTGAAATCATTACAACGCCGTCCTCCGGAATTCGCTCGGCGTTACGTTCAGCGCCTGCTTGAAGGTTTTGCAGAAATACATGGAGGAATTGAACCCGCAGGCCAGCCCGATTTCCAGAATGGAGCGGCCGGTATTAACGAGCATGTTGCAGGCATGCTGGATTCTGATGTTGTTAATATAATGGACGAGGGTAAGTCCGGTTGCTTCCTTAAAGATGTGGCACAGATAGTATTTGGAGATGTAGAACTGCCCGGCGATCTCTTCGATTTTGCGGATTGTAGCATAATTCTGGTTGATGTAAGAGAGAATCAGGTCGATCTGATCGGGGGAGGCTGTGGTCTGTGCGGTTCTTGGCGCGCTTTTGCTCTGGTTCAGAATGTCCAGTATTTCAGCCAGATAGATGAAAATCCGGTTGCTGCTATCCGTGACATCCTCCTTCTCAAGCAGGAGCAGCAGCTTTTTGACCCGGGGGAACAGCTCCCTGTCAATGGATATGACGCCTCTGTCGAAGCAGTCCAGCAGAGAGGTGACGGCCTTTTCCGTAAAATACATCCGCAGAAACCGGTCTGTGAAATATAGGCAGGTTCTGGCGCAGCCGTTATTCCGGTAGCTCTGGTGGAACAGATTGGGCTTGAACAGCGCCGTATCATGCACCGCCAGCGTCAGCACCGAGTCATGGATCAGCATATTATGATGACCTTCTTCCAGGATGTACAGCTCGTAGCAGTTATGGTAATGAACACCTGGCATCCGGTGCCCGGCGTCATGCTTCATGTATTCAATATAGAATAAAGGATGCGGAACGAACAGATCTGCGCCCATGGCTTCAACCCCTGTCTTTTATAGCAATATAGTACAACAAACAGCGATAAAAGCAACATAATATAAGATTGTTGTTCTATCTTGAGGTATAGTTAACCCACAGAAAGCAGGCAGCAGGCTGTGCCCGCCGATCATGAGGAGGTTAATGTACTTGAATACAATCCACCCAGCTGACAAAGGCCTGGAGCTGTTCACAGGCAGCAAGCCGGTACATATCTATGTGTCCGAACAGGAAAACAGTGCTGTACAAATCGCCGCAGCGAATCTGATTACCGACATTAAGCGGGTCTTCGGCTGTAAGGCAGTCCTTTCGGCAGAGATCCATGAATGCGCCATCATTATTGCTACACTGGAAAAGGGCGCGCAGCTTCCAGCAGCCCTGCAGAATGCCGAGCTCCCACTTGAACTGATTAAGGATGAGACGGGAGCGTGGCGCTGGGAAGCTTTTCTTCAGCAGGCTGTGGACGGCGTATTGTACATTGTTGGTTCGGACCGCCGGGGTACGATCTTCGGTATCTACGACCTGTGTGAGGCAATTGGCGTATCCCCGTGGCATTACTGGGCGGATGTTCCGGTGAAGACCAAGGGCTCGTATAGTGTGCCTGCAGCTTTCAGTAAGGCCGACTGGCCTTCTGTGCAGTACCGCGGCATTTTCCTGAATGATGAAGAGGAGCTGGATGACTGGGCCAGACTGCATACACCGGACGGCACCATCGGACCGGTAGCCTACAGCCATATCTTCGAGCTGCTGCTCCGCCTGAAGGCGAACTATATCTGGCCGGCGATGCATGTCAATTATTTCAACGGCAATTCCGAGAACGGTGCGCTGGCTGAGCGGATGGGCATTGTTGTCGGTACCTCTCACTGTGACATGCTGCTGCGCAGCAACCAGAATGAGTGGACCCCGTGGCTTGAAAGCAAGGGCTATACAGATGCCGAATACGATTATTCCATCCCTGGCCGCAACCGGGAGATTCTGCTGGAATACTGGCGGGAGAGCATCGGTCAGAACCGGAATTATGAGGTGTGCTTCACGATGGGGATGCGGGGCATTCATGATTCGGGCTTCCATACCCGGGCTATTGATGCCGACGATTCCCTGACCAAGGAGCAGAAGAAGGAAGCGAAGGTCAAGCTGCTCGGACAGGTGGTCCGTGATCAGCGGCAGCTGCTTATAGAGGTGCTTGGGGAGGATAAGGGGACTGCGGCCCTGCAGACCTTCGTACCCTATAAAGAGGTGTTGTCACTGTATGACCAGGGGCTGGAGCTGCCGGAGGATCTGACCCTGATCTGGGCGAATGATAACTTCGGGCATATGCGCCGTTATCCTTCGGCAGCCGAACGCAGCCGCAGCGGCGGGAACGGGCTCTACTTCCACGGCTCCTACTGGGCCGCTCCGGGAACGGGAATGAGCTATCTGTTCATCAATTCTATCCCGCTGGCGCAGACAGGCAATGAGCTGAAGAAATCCTGGGAGTCGGGCATCCGTAAGGTATGGGTGCTGAATGTCGGCGGCTTGAAGCCGGTTGAGCAGGACCTGGAGTATTTTGTCCGGTACGGCTGGGAGGCCGGTAAAGCGGAAGGGATTACGAAAGACCCGCGGCTGTTCACGGAGCACTGGATTAATGCCAATTTCTCCGGCGGACACGGAGCTGAGGCAGCACAGCTGTATACGGCCTTTGCCCAGGCGACGAATGTACGCAAGATTGAGCATATGCAGCCGGGCGTATTCTCGCAGACGGCTTACGGGGATGAGGCAGGCCGCAGGCTGCTGCTGCTGGAGGACCTTTACAGACGGGGCAATGCCATTCTGCACAATCTGCCGCAGGAGGAGCAGGCCGCCTTTTTCCAGCTGCTCCTGATGAAAATTCATGCCTCCTATTACACCAACCATGAGTTTTATTATGCCGACCGCAGCGTGCTGTCCTATGAACGCGGGAATATGCAGGCGGCGGACCGTTATTCGGAGCTGTCAGCTGAGATGCTGGACAATAAGCGGCGGATGCTGCATTTCTATGACCGGAAGCTTAGCGGCGGCAAATGGGAAGGCATGCTTACGCCCGAAAGCTTCCCGCCTCCGCCGACTGCGCTGTATCCGATACGTAAGCCGGCGCTGCGAATCTCGGGAAGCAGCCTGCGGACAGACCTCTGGAACGGGGAGGAGTCACTGCGCTTCTCGGTCTACGGCCGCCGTGAGAAGTGGATTGAGCTCGGTAACCAGGGCGCGGGAAGTATCCCTTATACGTTAGAGGTAGAGGATGGGGGGGACTGGATCTCTCTTTCAGATACGGAAGGGACGCTGCAGACCGAGCAGCGGATTCTGGTTACGGTCCATGAGCCCGCGGCCCATGGCGGCCGGCAGGGACTTATCGTCATCCGTGATCACAGAAACGGCACTGTCATCTCTGTCAAGGTGGAAGTTGAAGCCACTCCGCCTGTGCCGGACAGCTTCACCGGATATATCGAAGCGGACGGATATGTGTCTATTCCGGCTGACGGCTACCATCACCGCAGCGAAGCAGTGAATAACGCCGGAGAGGAGCAGTCCGCCTGGTTAACGGTGCCGGGCATGGCCAGATATGAGGGAGCGGCGCTGATGGCCTGGCATCCTGCAGGGCAGGTGCCGGAAGGGGAGCTGCGGGACAATGCCTCCGTCGGGTATGACATTTACGTGGAGCAGAGCGGGGAGTATATTCTGGAAGTTCACCGTTTCCTGACGCTGAATTCTACAGGCAGAATCCGTTTCGGTGTAAGCTTAGATGAAGGGGAGCCAGTTCTGGTGGAGTCGGAAACGAATGACGAATGGAAGGGCAGCTGGCAGCAGAGCATTATGGATAACGGGGAAAAGCTGCTGGTGAACCTCCCGTATATGGCGGCTGGCGCTCATACGCTCAAGCTCTACACAGCGGATAATTATGTAACCATCTCAAAGCTGGTGCTGTATACGAGTGAGAGAGCTGAGTCTAATCTGGGCCCGGCCTTCAGCGTGCGGGGGGACGAACCGGCTGCCGGTTACGGCGCGGAGAGCCCTCAAGTGGACTGGAAGGAAGTAGAGGCACTGTGCAGCGGGTTTTACAGTACACAGAAACAAGAAGTAACGCTGCCATCGGTCCTGTACGCGGATAGAGCCTTTTTCGAGGAGCGGTTTGATCTGATCTTCGAGAAGTGCCAGCCTCAAACGCAGACGGAGCTGGGAAGTGCGCGCTATGACAGCCTGTGGAAGCGTACGGATGAAAAAAATGTTATTGAAGCTTTCGGTTCAGGCAGCTTTACCGAGCAGGACGGTGTTGTTGCCATCGAGGCTGAATATGCCTTGGAGAACTCTGCTAATGCGTACCTGACGCCTGCAGCAGATGATACCAGCCTGAATTGGAGCCATCTGCAGGCTGAGACGAACGGCAGAACAGGCTTCGCGATGCATGTTGCTGACGCGGGCTTGAAGTGGGAGGAGCCGGATGCCGCCCCGGGCATGCATTACCGGATCAACGTACAGACAGCGGGAGTGTATCACGCCTGGCTGCTGATCAGACATCATAACTTCCAGTCTGATTCCTGTTACCTGGCGCTTGACGGCGACATTCAGCCTCTGTCCGAGCAGTTCGGCGGCGGAAAGATTCACACCTACAATACCGCCCAAGTATATTACTGGTGCGCGATCTCCGACCTGGAGATCAGCCCGGGTGAGCACACGCTGTCCATATTAGCCTGTGAATCCCAGCTCCGGGTAGACCGGATTTACCTGACGGCAGGAGATGAGCTGCCGCCGGCAGATGCACAGTGGCAGGATTCAGCCAGACAATAAAAGAGCGTTACATCGCCCTTTCGCTTCCGCACAGGAAGACGGAGGGGCTTTTTGGGTTGTTCTCCCTTTTCGGATACCTGAGCAAGCGAGGCTATTGTCATGAACCTACAGGCTGTCGAGAAAGTCTCGACAGCCTGCTTTAAGTGACTTTGTTGTTAGATGACACGGCTTTAAATTAACTGCTCCGGTCTAATGCTGTATTATCACCCCAATAATCAATGGCGAATTAGGGCTGGAGCGGCACTGTGATTTCAAGATCCTGCAGGTAAGTCCGTTCTCCCTGGTTATGGATTCCCGGCAGCAGGTTGCCGTTACGGTCTTTCTTTTGCCCCACAATGCTGTAATCATCATTCTTAACGGTTAACGTAAATGGTTTAATGGTTATTGACTTTGTTGTAGCAACAAATGGGGCATACAGCTCGTTGACCTGATCCGATGACTGCGGTCTGCTGTTATAATAGCCAAAGATATTCGGGTCAAGGGAATTCCCCTGGTCATCTACAAGCTCGTAATACACTTTGCTGGCGCTATATTCACCTGTTTGCCCATTAGAATGAGGGACCTCGCCCTGACTGTGTAAAATTAAACGCGTGGACACCGGTGTTACCAGCAGCTCATCGACTGTATAACTAAACGATCCATTCGACTTGGTAATGTCCGGTTTAACCGTTATTGCGTTATCAACCAGCTTCACAGGTACGTTGAATTCAAAGATTTCATCCGCCTGCTTCATCTTGGCCTGAATGGTCAGCGCAAATTCGTCAGGCAAATCGAGGCCATGTGTCAGCTCCACGCGGTAAGTATTATCATGATAAGGGACATCGCCTAACATCCCTTTGGTAAATGTAATCGGCTGTCCGTCTGCCAGGAATACCGGAGGTTCAATGATAGACCCTAAACTGCGCTCGGCAAGATCCTGTTCGCCTTCATACTCCAGCAGGAGGGACAGCCGTGTACCGTCATAGAGCAGATTGGTCAGCTTCAGTGTATTTCCGCCGTGGGTAACCCTTTGCTCAGGCTCTGATAATATCCCCCGGGCAATCGCCTGATCTACTGATTGGGGGCTTGTACCCTGATAAATAAGGCCGATACCGGGAATTTTCTTCAGCGTTTCTGCCATTACAGGCGATACAAAACCTGCACCGATAGTACCTGCGCCAAGCACTACAGCCACGGACGCAGCAATTGCTGTTTTCTTAAGGATTCCCGGTCTGAAATTTGAAGCTCTTGTGGTTGTTCTGTTCATCTCGATCTCCCCGATCTTATGCATAATGTCAGTGCTCAATTCCCGCTTGGGTATAACAGACTCGCGGATATTCCGTTCGAAAACATCCAATTCAGAATGTTTTGTTTGCCCCTGATATTGTCCCATGAACCCTCGCTCCTTTTTGGCCTGCGCGCTCTATCAGCTTTTTGCGCAGCCGTTCATATTTTTTGCGGACTGTAGCTGTCCCAATTCCCATAATCCCGCCAATCTCTTCAAAGGTGTATTGCTCTACAGCTTTTAGAAGCAGGATATGACGTTCTTCTGTGGTCAGATGGGTCAGCAGCTCGTGAGTAATGGAATCGGTTAATGGAACCTGCTGCTGTCTCTGCTGATCCTTGTAATGCTCAATTAGTCTGAGCCAGCGGCCTTCTTTATTCTTCAAATTAATTAAATGATGATAGGCCAGCTTGTAAAGCCAGGCTGAAAAGGAAGTACAGCTGCTATAGCGGTGAAGGTTCGCATAAGCACGGATAAAGATCTCCTGTACAGCATCTTCTGTTTCCGTATGATTCTTGAGAATATAGAAACAGTAAGTATACATCTGCCGTTCAAACAGCTTAATAATAATCTCGTAGGACTGCTTGTTGCCTGCCTTCACAGCTTCTACAGCCTGCTCAATCATCAGCTTCCTTTCGTCCGCTTCCCCGGGGACGGTTAATTGCACGCTTTTCACCTCCTATGGTTTATACCTATATAACAAGCCCAGAGCATCGTTTCGTGACATGATTTGTTTTACAGGCAGAGAATTGATTTCTCAACAACCCGAAAAGTCCCGTTGTTGTCCCGAAAGTAAGCCGAGAAGCGAGAATAACGGTAAAAGTCCCGGTTCTAGGCTCAATGCCTCATTTTTTTATATATAACAGGTTGTTATCTGAATTTAACTTTCTGAAACAACATGAAAACATTCATTAAAATTTGAACAAGCAATTCAATCATTCTATAATTATATTAAAAATAAAACTGGATTGGGAGGAGTTGGAAGAGAGAAGTGGAAAAACGACGTGAGTTATGGATCGATGCCGCCAAGGGCTTCAGCATTATTTTTGTAGTGATGGGACATTCCGGCGATGCCGGTGCCAATCATTATCTGTCCTGGTTCCGGATGCCGCTGTTCTTTCTGCTGAGCGGTCTGGTGTTTAAGCCGATCCTGCCTGAGCGGTACACCGGCTGGGCAGTGAAGCGGACGAAGGGGCTGATGACACCCTATTTTGCCTATGGATTATTAATTGCGGCCGGGATGCTGCTGTATAGCCTCAATTTCACCGGGTTCCTCGAAAATATCGCCAGGCTGCTCTACGGAGGACTGTCCTTGACCGGGCCTTACGGGGTATTCTGGTTCATCACCTGTCTCCTGTTCACACAGCTGCTCTTCGGTTACATTGTCAGATACAGCCGCAGCATCCAATTCCTTCTGATCGCCTCCGCGTACCTTCTATCCCATCTGATCGCGCTGACGCCGCTAAAGAACTTCAACCTCCCCTGGAACATCGACGTTGCCCTGCTCGCCGTAACCTATTATGCGATCGGGTATTACGGTAAAAAAGCTATTCCTGCGCTGATCAGCCGCGCTTACGTGCTCTTATTGCTGTTGCCGCTGTGTGTACTTGTGCTATGGCTGGAACGCAGCGGATTCATCAGCTACAGCCTTGATATGAAATATAAGGATTACGATGCGCTGCTGCTGGATCTGGCGGTGCCGCTGCTGATCTCGCTGACTATCTGCGCTGCTGTATACCAATTGTCCAAACGGCTTCCGCTCGGCTTCATGGGCAGGCTTGGACGGAACACGATCGCCATCATGTATCTGCATCTGCCGTTGAATTATAGCCTCAAGGTGCTGCTCGGTACGGATTACGGACTGATCCCGTTTACACTGGTCGGCGTAGTGCTGCCGCTGCTCGCGGCCAAATGGGCGGGGCGTTATCCGCCGGTGTCAAGGCTCTATCTGGGACGCGTCAGCAGCCGGCAGGCTATAGAATACGGTGCGGCCCGCAGGTGAATCTGCAATATTTTTAGGCAAATCTATCGATAGATCTGCACAAGCTCTTTTTCATAGTCTTCATATACTGAAGCATACCTATGAAAAGGAGTGATAGATTGTGGTAAAAACACTTTTGGACTACAATGCTCATGTCGTTACCCCCATTACTAACGGAGTTAACATTCCGGTTCCGATTTCCCCTGCAGGTGTACAGATCGCTGGAGTAGGGGTGTATATTGACCCGGCGGTACCGGCGCATTTTCCGAACAAGGTTGAACTCAAGGCGACGATTGGTGTGAATGTGCTGCTCGATACGCCAAACATCCTTGTGCGCATCTGGCGTGCAGGCTCGGAGATTTTTTATGCACGCGTGGAATATGAAGATCTCTTCAATGATCACGGCATTATCTCCTTGCACATGGTAGATATCAACGCGCCGGCTGGTACGCAAAACTATCAGCTGATTGTTGAGAACCAGGATGCCAATTCAACTGCAACTGTGGTCGGACCGGTTATTTTCAGCGCAATGGCAATCGGGGGCTAACGCTCCTGGTCTTGCCGAGAGTGAACAGCAAAGGGGCTTTCTCTGCAGAATCCGTGAGGATGCAGGGAAGGCCCCTTTTTTTATACAGATAACTGGAATAATTTCCTGCCTTTCTGACCAGACTGGAATACAGTACCTGTGAGTTGAAGGTAATGTTCAGGAGGGGAACTATTTTGAGAAAAATACGTATGTTAACGCTTATGCTGTGTATTGCTGTTTCCGTACTGGGAGCGGCCGGAGGTGCTGCGGCGGAGGAAAAGGCTAAAAGCACCGGCAAAACCGCCGCTGCATCAGATCTCGCCCCGAATGCGCGCTCTGCCATCCTAATGGATGCGGGCACCGGCACAATCATCTACGAAAAAAACAGTCACGACAAGCTGCCGCCGGCCAGCATCACCAAAATTATGACGATGCTGCTTACGGTGGAGGCGCTGGATGAAGGCCGTCTGCAATTGACTGACATGGTGCGGACCAGTGAATATGCCGCCTCGATGGGCGGTTCGCAGATTTTTCTGGAGCCCGGTGAAGAAATGACCGTTGACGAGATGCTTAAGGGCATCGCGATGGCTTCCGGTAATGATGCTTCTGTGGCGATGGCGGAGAAGATTGCCGGGTCGGAGAGCGCTTTTGTCGATATGATGAACAGCAAAGCGGAGGAGCTTGGCCTGAAGGATACCCACTTTGCCAACTGTAACGGGCTGCCTGCGGAGAACCATTATTCATCCGCTCATGACATTGCCGTCATCAGCCGGGAGCTGCTGAAGCATGAACGGATCATCAAATATACCGGCTCCTACCAGGATTATCTGCGCAAGGATACCGAGAAGCCGTTCTGGCTGGTTAACACGAACAAGCTGGTGCGGTTCTATACCGGTGCAGACGGCCTGAAGACCGGATACACCTCTGAAGCCAAGTTCTGCCTCTCGGCCACTGCGGCCAGAGACGGGCTGCGCGCCGTTGCCGTGGTGCTGGGTGAACCGAACACCAAGACGCGCAACAGCGAGGTGTCGGGCATGTTCGACTATCTCTTTTCCCAATATAAGGTGCATACGATCTATAAACCCGGAGATGCCATTGGTACCCTGAAGGTTGAAAAAGGCGTGAAAAAGGAGCTTCCGCTTACCGCCAAGGAAACGTACAGCGTACTGCTCAAAAAGGGCGTTACCCAGGAAGGAATCCGCAATGAGGTCGTGCTGCAGGAGGATATCAAGGCGCCTGTCGCCGCAGACCAGACCATCGGGAAGCTGGTTGTCTATCAGGGTACGAGCGTTATCAAGGAGTATGAGCTTAAGGCAGGCGAGGATGTGGCTAAGGCCGGCTGGTGGAAGCTGTTCAAGCGGACTGCAGGCTCGCTGTTCACGATTGATTAATATAGCGTGTATTTTGTAGATTCCCACTGTGACTTCTGTAGATTCATGGGGGTTTTCTTCTAGTTTTGTCGTGAGGCAGGAATCACTCTTTGCCGTGTAGAAAACCTTGTCCTTGTAGGGGAAAGAAGTTGTTACAGGGCGGTTTGAAAGCAACGAAGAGGAGAGTGGCAAGTATGAATTCCCATGTGGAGATGGAGCATCACCGGAGTGTGCTGGTTGTCCGTTTGTATGGAGAGCTGGATCATCACGCAGCCGATTATGTTCGGATGGAAATGGATGAAGCCATTATGCGGGGCCAGGTCGAGCATCTGATTCTCAGCCTGAAGGAGCTGCAGTTCATGGACAGCTCGGGTCTCGGCGTCATTCTTGGAAGGTACAAGCTGATCCGCAGCAAGGGCGGGAAAATGGCAGTCTGTGATGCCACCGCACCCGTGAAGCGGCTGCTGGAAATGTCGGGCCTGTTCAAAATCATGTCCCTATATGACGACGAGAGCGCAGCGCTCTCGGATTTGGAGGTTGCGTTATGACAAAGAGTGAAGCTGGTAACTTCATGAGTGTCCAGTTTGCCGCCCTTTCGGAGAACGAATCGTTCGCACGTGTCGTCGTAGCGGCCTTCGTCTCGCGGCTTGATCCGACGATGGATGAACTGAATGACCTGAAGACGGTTGTTTCAGAAGCGGTCACCAACTGCATTATTCACGGCTACGACAGCAACCCGGAAGGGCTTGTCAGTATCTCGGCGAGAATCGAGCATGAAACCGTCCATCTGACCATTGAGGATCAGGGCAACGGGATTGAGGATCTGGAGCTGGCACAGCAGCCGCTGTACACATCCAAGCCGGAGCTGGAGCGGTCGGGAATGGGCTTTACCATTATGGAGAACTTTATGGATGGTTTCGAAGTGACCAGCGAGCCGGGCCGGGGCACCTCCATCTCTATGAAGAAAACAATCGTCTCCAAAAAAGCTTTATACAATTAGGGGTTGGAGCCATGGAAGCTGAATCAAAAAAAGCTCCGCCGACCTATTTGGACGATGCGGAGGTCAAACGTCTTATCGCGCTCAGTCAGGCCGGGGATAACCTGGCCCGCGACACGCTCGTAAGCTGCAACATCCGGCTCGTCTGGTCGGTGGTGCAGCGGTTTATGAACCGCGGATACGAGCCGGATGATTTGTTCCAGATCGGTTGTATCGGATTGCTCAAGTCCGTCGACAAATTCGACCTCAGCTATGAGGTCAAGTTCTCCACCTATGCCGTGCCGATGATCATCGGCGAGATCCAGCGCTTCCTGCGCGACGACGGGACCCTGAAGGTCAGCCGCTCCCTCAAGGAGATGGCCAATAAGGTGCGCAAGATGAAGGACGAGATGTCCAAAACGCTGGACCGCCTGCCGACCATCGGTGAGGTTGCCGAAGCGCTTGGTGTAACACCGGAAGAAATCGTGTTTGCCCAGGAGGCGAACAAGCCGCCGACCTCGATTCACGAGACCGTGTTCGAGAACGACGGCGACCCGATCACCTTGATCGACCAGATCGCCGACGAGTCGCAGGAGCGCTGGTTCGACAAGCTGGCGCTTAGCGAAGCCATCGGCGCACTCACCGAACGCGAGCGCCTGATCGTCTACCTGCGCTACTACCGCGACCAGACCCAGTCCGAAGTCGCCAGCCGCCTTGGCATCTCGCAGGTGCAGGTGTCGCGGCTGGAGAAGAAGATCCTCGCGAACATCCGTGAGCAGATTGCCCAGTAGGGCTGGCGGGAAATGTGACGTGTTAAGAGTTGTACCGGAACAACTGTAAAAGTGAAAGTGATGCAGGGTAGGGACAGTACGTACGGGTGAATACTCTACGTGTAACAACGCAAATTCAAGCGGGAAATAGTAAAAAAGTGCAAGACTGAGCAGGTAAGATACAGAGTAACAAGTAATTGGAATGGCCGGGAGCGTTTAGGTCAAGGGCAAAAGTGAGCGCTAATGCCGGGGCAGCCGGGATGACAGTAGCAAGTAGCATAAGTAGTGAGAGTAATCAGTAAGTATTATAACAGGGTGTGCTGTAGGGTGCTTGGGGCAGGGTATGGAGAATGATGTGACGGGTGCAGTATACGGTATGGTTTAAACCGCCTCGGTAGGGGCGGTTTTTTTGCTTTTGGAGCGTAGGGGAGCCTAATCTACCGGTTACGCGCTTTAGTAAGCGATTCGACGCGGCATTCGTGCGGCATCCACACTGATTTCGCTGCTCCAGTAGCTTTGTCAGATGACAGAGGCTGCTAACGGACCGTACAGCCCTTATTTTTACTCTAGAGCACCATACAGATCTCTAACGGACCCCAGCGCCGTTATTTCCGTTCAAACAGATGTTTTGACGTAAATCACCGCAGATAAGAGCATCCGAGTCCGTTAGAATCCCCAAAAGTGGATTTTAGCAAAAATAAGATCATCTCGGTCCGTTAGAACTATATTTATTGTGGACACAGTATTATGATTCAAGTAGTGGCAGTCAATTAACTGAGGAGTCGGTGCTAATGAATAAAAAATCAGAAGAATTTTTGCGGAAAATGTTAGAGTTCTTACCTTCGACTGAGGCTGCGTATAGAGAATCGATTACGTTACACGATGAGGTACTAGAAACGGTCATAATTGAGGACATCTTCATGCCTGAAATAATAAAATTGTTAAAAGAGGAAAGGAACATCAATCTGTTAGAAATCATTTTAGAGACTGCACGGAAATACATGGGAACTAAGACGTTCCAGCTTCAGATAGAAGCTGATAGAGCATTAGGCAGAATTTAGTCAGTATAGACCTCATATGAGATGGTTAACTTTTTTAGAGTGTGAACCATGTGGCGGTTTTAAAAATTGTTGGATTGGAATGGTCAGCTGGAGCGCCGGGATTAATATGAGGAGGTACGGTCTTAGATGGAGGATAATGATGAATATCTTGAATATGTAATGGAGAAAGCACGTGAGATTGGAAAAGAGTTCGTTATTGATACTGGTGAAGGAAATGAGTATCTTGACCACGAACGCGGATGGAATATTGAGAATCTAAGCGGTTGGCTAGTAGAGAATCACGAAGTATCTTTAGTTAAAGCAGCAAGATCAGAACGGGATACTGACAAGTTTTTTGCTTCCTATGTGTTCGCTTACTGGGAGTTTGATTTAAAAGAAAAATTACAAATTAGATTTGAATATGTACGAAATTATGAGTAATAAAGGCTACAACTTAATTGATCTCTCAACAAAAATCTGGCAGTTACAAGAGATAAACTGGCTGCATGTCTCAGTGGAAGAACAAAAGAAATGGAATAGGGATTTTGAAGATACAGTTGGGTTGCTTATAAAAAAGATTGAACAGAACAATTCAGATGCATCGGTGTTAGTTTTTATTAAAGAAAAAGATAAGGAGTCCTTCTTAATGCCTGTTGAAATCATGTTTAAGGTGTACCAGCAGATCATTATCCTGGACTACAAATTGCCGGATCATCTTCGAGAATTTGCCGGCTATTTATCATTTTATGGCCCAGATTGGGAGGATGAGACAGCTGATATTATTCAATTTTTAGGCGAGGGGAGGATAAGTGAATCGAAAGAAGTTGCTTTGGGGGTGGATTATGATAAACATGCGGATTTGGAATAAACAGAGGCGCATAAGGAAGGAAACGGAAATTAAAATAATCTCGCTGCTTAAAGAACTGAACTACAAGGAAGTAAAAATCAATAATACCGTCGTTTATACATCTAAAGGCAAGTATTTAAAGGCTAACCGTAATCAGGGGGGGAAACATACGTTTTAGAATACGCAGATAGTTATGATGAAGCTGAGAAAAATCTTTTTGAAGATGGTGATTTGTTTCCGTTAACAATGAATGAAGCTGTGCTGCTATGTGAGATGCGTGATGAAGTTATTAACTCTTAATCAGACGTTTGCCATGAGGTGCAAAGATGCCACATAACGACTTAAATCTATTTTGCAAAATATATTTGGATACTGACCTTGATAGAGCTATCATATTGTCTGATATTAGCAGAGCTATTGGTGGTCAACCGGGACAGTATTCGAGTTTATTCCATGCTATTTGTGATCTCGATGTAATTAGAAATGATGATTTCCATGAGCAGAGAAGGAAAGTGGCTCCTGACGGATTTTTGTTCTCAAAATATTTAGTCGAGATCGAACCGAGTATAGGTGAGCGCACAGAAACATACATTACTACAATATCACTCCTGCTCGAAGGATTATGGAAAAGAGGTTATAAGGCAGTGGCCTCGTGTGATTTTGAGGAACTGCTGATTAACAAAGGTGGTTATAGACAAGAACCGGATTGACCATATACAACAACTTCCCGGAGGACCCATAATGCTGATGAACTTCAACGACCTTGGCCGTTATCGACGTGCCCGTGTTTGGCTGGATGAACCTCCGTTTGCGAAATACCCAGCGAGGGAGAGAGTCGAGCGCGCCTTTCCTTTGATAAACTATGTATCTAAAAAGCATTGTAAGCTTTCAGTAGAGCTTGTACTAGCTGCCCGGATGGTTAGTAATTACGCCTGTATAGGAATTTCATATTTTCCGTCAGATTCTGGCGAACTGGTGGTTCAAGCCGGGATCGGCTGCAACGATGATGAGATCATTGAAGATGTAATTGCTTTACAGCCAGAGTTAGTCAGACGCGGAATTCCGGAGGCATATATTATTGCAATGTTCGATGAAATACATACGTTATCTAAAGATCCCGCTTTTCTGCTGCCTTCGGGAACGATTGAAATTCATACCGGGGCTCACGGAGAAGTAGGATCAAGTCCGGTCAGCTTCCGGCAGACAATGAGTGTGCTTTTGCGGCTTATAACACTTGAAAATAAAACTCCTGAGTCAGTGCGAGAGACTATTGTAGATGAACTCGACAGAATGATTTAAAGGAGGAGACAGATATAGTAAAGATACATACATTAGCTAACGAAAATCCAATAATCGTTAATGCAGACTCACTTATTGAAGCGAATTTAGATGGCTATGATTTACACAGGGCGATTTTGAACAATTGCGATTTAATGAGAGCGAGTCTCCGTAAAGCAAGTTTAAGAAATGCTGAACTTGACGGCGCCAATCTTTCACAAGCGGATCTTACCGGGGCCTCAATGATTATGTGCGAAATGACCAATGCGGATTTGAATGGTGCCAACCTAATAAATGCAACATGCCTCTATGCTGTCTTTAAAAATGCATGTTTGATAACAGCAGATTTAACAGGCGCAAATGTTAGAGATGCTGATTTTCAGGGAGCGGTGCTGTTTGGAGCTGTACTCAAATGTAGTGGGTTAGATCGTGCGAACCTGCGAGAAGCTTTTTTCGATGAATCGACTATTTGGCCTGAGGGATTTAACCCGTTGCAGCAAGGTGCTATTTATAAAAAGAATTTCTAACTGGGCTTTTAATGAGTTAAACTCTAAAACCCCCGTCAAATCAAAAGGATCCACACCCGCCCATGTTCGACGACATTGACTTTTTTCCCGGAATTGTTACTTATAATGTGACGCAGTATTTGGATCAGGAGGATATTTTTCAGGTTGCCTATCGAGCAGATTCTTATACACTGGACGTTGGCTGGTACCGGAAAGAATTTGCAGTAGTTGTGATTAAAGATTTAGATTGGCAAAAGCCCGCACTTGAAAAAAGATGCACGAAGCCAGAACAACTGCACGAGCTGGTACAGGAATGTGCTGACTTTATCAAAAAGAGGCTGAAAACAGAGCAGAATAGTTAATTTGATGTTGTCATAACAGGGCAGTGTACCCCGGAAACGGAGAAACGCTGCTCTTTTTATGCATACTTACACCCTCATTCACCATATTCTGACTACAAATCCGTCCAAGAGAAGGGTTATTCCGTATGGATGTTGAAATTATTTACAGGTATATTTTATATTTGAATAAAATGGAACTGTGGGGGCCGCAATGATGAGCACATTTACTGCAAACTTTATATATGCACAGGCTGATGATGAGAATGATGTTCTGATGATAGGCTTCGCTGACGACCAGTATGACCCGCAGGAGTATATCCTACTCCAACTAACCATGCACCCGGATGAGCAGGACCTGGCGCTGGGTTTTGATAAAATCCATATGACTTACAACGATGAATCACAGTCACAGTATGGCGGAATCGAAAAAGTGCTGCTTAAACCAGGCTCAATCGAAATATATCTGGACGAGGAAGCTATTGAAGCATTGGACTGTGAAGCAGCAGTGGTGCGGGTCAATTTCGATCCTGATGTACTTAATTTAGAAGAGCGTAGAGAACTTTTTGAGCAGATGTTTGGAGAGTTGCTTGAAATAGACGCTGAAGCGGGGCTGCTATGATCTACCTGCTGCTATATTAAGATGGGAAAAAATGGTATTTCGAAGCAGATGACGAGGGCGTAGTCTATAGACAAATGCTTTTGGAAGAGGGCAAGGCGAGCAGGATTTCTAATGTGAAAAAATATGATTTTTTCCTGGCAGAGCATGAATTGTCTTTGAACGATCCTGAACTGGAGCCCATCCCCAAAGCCGCATTCGAGGCAGTCTGGAATGAACTGATCAAGGAGCAGCTGCCGGATTGGCTCGAGACCAAACGTACCTTTACACAGGGCACCAGAATATTCGGCTATCTAGAAGTGCTATATCCGCATGGAGTTATTGTAAGCATTCCGGATACTAAAGCCCTTGGACTTGCTGACTATGACGAATGTGCTGCACATGCCGGGCATCGCAGCATATATAAAGGCTTGTTAGTTGAAGCAACCGTCAGCGGATATGATGAGGTTAATGGTTGGCTTTTACTGGAGGGGCCGCGTGTATGGGAATTTAGAGAGGGGTATAGTATGTCAGACCAATCAGCAACCATTAAAGAACTAGCACTGCTTTATAAGAGTTTACACCGCTCTTTTCCTTATCAAGATTCAGCACGCTTGAAGGAGGATTTCGCAGCAGCTTTTACACATTTAAAGGAGGAATCGTTCAACGCAGACTTAAGTGAATATTGTGCGTTGATTGCCGGAACGATCAGTTATGTTATTCATAACTCCGTTACTGAGATTCCTCAGAGACAGCTTGCTTTGTTACGAAAAAGCTTTTTTGAGCGCTATCCGGCGTATGCTTTTATACAGCCTGGATTGTCTGAATATCCGACGATTTCAGCAGATCTGGAGGCTCATGAGCGTGCCAGGGGGATGCTGCTTAGAATTATAAAAGAAAATAAAAACTTGTGACATTCAATTTTTACGATGAAAATACTGGAGGCACTGCAATGACTTTATTCGAAGAGCTTATAGAGGTATTGGCTGGGAACGTTGTTATGGAAACGGATGGTCGGACAGAGTCATTACTTCAACGCTTGGTGGAGGCGTACCCAATTACACAGTGGGGAAGAATTGACTGGAACCTTGTTCATGAACACTATCCTGTGGGTTCCATTAAAGAAGCTATCGAAATACTAAACTCAAAGATAGAGAAAGCTCATGAAATGCAAATGAATATACTTTGGAACAATACTGATTCTCCGAGTGTTCTAGTGAATCTTAGACAATTAGAAAAGCATTTAGATGATATCCTGGCAGTGGGGAGCGATACTTGGGTTGTCTGTCCTGACTTTTCATTTGTGATTGAATTTTTCCATGACGGGAAGATTGTATTAGGCTTCAAGGCAATCTAAGCAATAAAAGGAGGCAGAGAAAAGTGAATATAAAAGTTCACACGATGCAAAAGCTGATCTCACTAGGTGCTATACTGGTTCTGCTTATCGGCATTTCACTCTACTCCGGGTATTCGTCGGGCCAAGCCGAGATTAGCTATAGGACAGACATCAAACCAATCAGCGAGCGCTTTCCCAACCTGGCGGGCATTGATAAAGTTTTTTGGAGCGGGAGCAGTATTGGCGGTGATTTCGGACCGACTAATTATTGGATGAGAGGGTATGTGTTTTTGAGCCAGGCTGCTTCAACAGCGCTTAAACAGGACTATACTTGGGAGAATGCGCTGATTATTCCTGAGCTTCAGTATGATTTTAAAGGCAAGCTTCAGCATTGGAGCAGCAGTGAAGATTTCGATGCCTACATTAAAAGTTCAAGCTTCGCAGGCAATTTCTATTTTGACCACAAGCGGAATGTTCTTTATTTTGATGTGGAGCGGTAGTGTCAAGAGGTACAGTACACAGAGGTAGGAATGTTCCGTTGATATATCTCCATTAATCGGATGCTAGAACGTTTTAATAATCAAAGAGCAAAATATGAGGAGCATTATGAAGATACATAGCCTTCTAAAAGTAGCCGCAGCATTAGGAATTATTTGTTTCTACCCATCCTTTGGATTGCAGAAAGAAAGCATATACATCAAAAAAATCAGTGATGGTAACTACTCGATGGTGCTTTTCAATAAAGCGCATCAAGCGGTTTTCGAAGAAGAATATCCGGTAGAACCGACGACCGAAATGTTGGGTTCCCATTTGATTCAAATTACATTAAGTCTGGGCAGTTCTAACCGATATGTATTTTATTATGATATAGAGAATACAAGAATTTCTGAACCATACTATAATCCCGTCCTGAGTGAGGGAACCAATATTTTATATGTAGATGATGAACATAGATTGATTTATCAAGATATGTTTAATGCTTCAAAAATGCACAGGGAATTTATCAGAGATTTTTCTGAGACGGCGGTTTCCTCCAGTGCAGTCTATCAAGCGGATATTATAAACAACACTCTGCGTATTAAATATTTTAAAGGACCGGATTTAGAGGAAGAGGAGGAAGAAATACAACTGTGAAAAAAGCATATATCACCTTCAGTGCGCTTGTTCTGATCCTGCTAACCTCCTGTCAATCCAACCAACAACCGGCCGACGAGATGAATATGAACCTGAAGGATGTCACCAGGCTGTTGGCTGAACATAAAATGATTTTTACTGAAGCCAGTGCCGAGACCCCTGCCACAATCATCTGCCCAACTGCTACTGCACAAGTAACGCTTATCTTCCCTCTTACCTTCCAGACGCTGCATGCCTACGAGTTTGAGAATGCGCAGGATTTGGCCGATGAGCGGGAGGAGCTGCTTGGAAGGTTTGAAGAAGCTTATTTTGACGCAGAAGTTGTAGAGATCGTACATAATAATGTCTATATGGTCACAGATAAAGATATTGGGGATGAGGAGTCCGAGCTGGAGCGGCAGGTTAAGAGGCTTTTGGAGGAGGACGAATAAGGAGGAGCTAATGAACGAAACGATACTTTTACAAATCAGGTCACTTCTAGAGGATTATTCTCTACAAGAAGCGCAAGTGTCAAACCAGCTTAACAGGCTATTACCACTATTAAAAGTAGTGGAGCAAGCAGAACTGCATGGTCATCTAAGCAAAGCACAATTAATTAGACTCTATCACATGCTACCCTTACTCTCTCTGCATACATCTGTGCAAGAACATGTTACTTGGAAATATTTCAATGATAAAGTTTGTGAAGATTGCCTGCAATCCACATACCTGAGCCGTGAACTGCTTGACGAGCTTACCGCCTGCTACAGACAGAATAACTATATGTCACTGGAAAGTATCGTTATAGAAAATTTAAAAGCCGACCGAATTTCTCCCAGTGATGGAGCTGACTTAGATACCCTGTTTTTAGGGAAAGCATTCCGTAAAGAGGCAGCAGCGTTTACATGCAGGGAAATCGTAAGAACCGGCGGTATACTTAACAAAGAGCAAGTCATACAACTGCTGGAACTCAGGGCATATAAATCTCTTGAATTTGCTCTAAACAGCAAGGGAGTGAATAAGGAGGGTCTGCTTGTTTTTCAAAATCCGGCTACGCAAGAAATGGATGGGAAAGCAAAAGTACGTCTATATCAGCTAGCACAAAAACGCCTTATTATTCTATAAGAAATGACACTATGTTCCTCCACATACTCTAAACTTTATCTCCCCTTCCCATGGTCCCACCCCCTTATTTCCCCCATCACACTCCATATGCTACATTAATTCCAACACAAGGTAACCCTTTAGCCCCTGAACGGCACTTATAGTTAAGAACATGTGAAAAGAGGTACGGCAGGCATGGAAACGCGGTGGATTGAGGAAGCGCAGCAAGGGGATACGGAAGCGTTCGGGCGGCTGGCGGCGCATTTTCGCGGGATGGCGTTTGCGGTGGCGTATGACAGGCTGAGGGATGTACATTTGGCGGAGGATGCTGTCCAGGAGGCGTTTCTTGAGGCCTATACCCATATCGGCAGGCTGGAAGAGCCGGCTGCGTTCCCGGGTTGGTTCAAAACAATAGTTATCAGACAATGCCAGCGGACGCTGCGGCGCAAACGGTACTCCAGTCTTCCACTGGAAGTGGCAGCCCATCTTACGGACGGGTCACAGGCGGTAGCAGAGCTTGCCGAGCAAAAAGAGGGCGCACGCATTCTGCATCAATCGGTGGAGGAACTGAGTGACAGGCTGCGTGTCCCGCTTCAGCTGTTTTATTTTTACGGCTATTCCCTGCAGGAAATCTCCGCATACCTCGACATTCCGCTGTCTGCACTCAAAAAACGGCTCTTCGATGCACGGCGCAAGCTGCGCGGAGCATTGCCTGTCATCGACCTGGCTTCCGTGTTCAACAGCTTATACGAAGGAGGCAGGAATATGCTGCATATTGTGAACGGAGATAGTGTAGGTAATATGATGAAGCAGGGCATTGTGCAGGGGGATGTGCTGGTTTGGAGAGAGGTGTACTCGGCCGGGCCGAATTTTGTGAATTCCGCAGGTGACCAAGAACGCGCCTTCCGGGCACAAGCACTCGAGCAGTCCATGGGTATCCCGTCAGCAGAATACATAGCGGGCTGTGCGGAGCAGGAGGAGAAATTGCATGGCTTCAGCCGCTATGAGGAAGTGGTGCTGTGGTTCGAGCATGACCTGTTCGACCAGAGTATGCTGGCCTATCTGCTGCACTGGTTCAATGGTCAAAGGCTAGGCCGTACCAGGCTCAGCCTGCTCTGCATCGGGGAATTTCCCGGCATCGAGCTGTTTCACGGTCTAGGCCAGCTGACTCCGGAACAGCTTAGTACGTTGAACGGGACATGGCGGAGTATCGGGAACGAAGAGCTGGACCTGGGCAGTGAGCTGTGGCAAGCTTATGCCGCTGCAGAACCGGATCACATGGCAGATATGCTTGAGCTGAGAAAAGATCAGCTGGCGGCATCAGCACTGCCCTTTGCTTATCCTGCATTTCTGGCCCATCTGTCGCGCCTGCCCTCAGTGGAGAACGGGCTTGGCATCGTGGAGCAGACGACCTTGCACAAGGTGCGCGGCGGAGCTGACACTCCAATGAAGCTGTTCCGGCAAGTGGCAGATGAGCTGCATATGCTGGGGATGGGTGATCTGGAATACTGGCTGTATCTGCGGGGAATGGTGCAGGGGGCGAATCCGCTGCTGCATATTGACGGTGCGGAGGCTGCGGACAATTGGGATTTCCGGCAGGTGCCTGATTTTCTGAACCGGAAAGTAACGGCTACAACGCTTGGCGGACAGGTGCTGGACGGTAGAGAGGACCGGGTGGCAGCGCAGGGTATTGATGTGTGGTACGGCGGACTGCATCTGCTAGGTCATTCGGTACCTTGGCGGTGGGACAGCTTGGCGCAAAGACCCGTGCGTATGTAGTTTTTGATGCTATAATAAGGTTCTGATATGTACCGGAGGGAGGAAAAGAGCATCAGAACCTTAGTGGTTAGCGATATTCACGGCTGTTACCGGGAATTTAACGCGCTTTTGCGAAAAGCAGATTATGTCCCGGAACGGGACAAGCTGGTACTTATCGGCGATTATGTGGACCGGGGGCCGAACAGCAAGGCTATTGTGGAGCAGGTGATGTCTCTTCATGCGGAATACGGTGCAGTTGTCCTGAAGGGCAACCATGACAAAATGGCCTGTGATGCGCTGCTCAGCGACGATGAGGATAAGCTCGATCTGCACTGGATGAACAACGGCGGGTTTTATACCCTGGCGAGCTATGCAGGAGCGGATGCAGATTTCGTACAACAGGATCTGGGCTGGGCAGAGTATATCCGGATCAAGCACTGGATCAGGCAGGCGTATAAGCAGCATCTGGATTTTTTGAGCTCGCTGCCGCTGTATCATGAGACGGAGGACCATCTGTTCGTGCATGCCGGGATCGATCCGGCGCTGGCGGACTGGAGAACGCAGAAGGATTATGATTTTATCTGGATCAGGGAGCCGTTCTACAAGCATCCGGTAACAAGTACCAGCAAAACTGTAGTATTCGGCCACACGTCAACCTTCGAGTTCCAGGATAACCCCGGCATCTGGTTCAGCCCGTACGGCGACAAAATCGGCATTGACGGCGGCTGCGCCTACGGCGGGCAGCTGAACTGCCTGGAGATTGGTGAAGACGGATATAAAAGCTATAGTGTGCGGCTGGGTGAGAGCAGTGGAGGTGCTGAGAAATAAGAACATTAACAAATCCCATCATGTACAAGGAGTAGAGCATGGACAACCAGACAACTGGCAATATTACATATTTCAATGTACTCAACATCTGTTACCGGATTTACGGATTGTATTTAATTGTTACGGGATTTCTGGACACTCTGAGCTATAGCATCTATTTGACTAGTCACGAATCCTATATTGAGCTGCTGATGATGGACAAATTAGAAGATTTGTATACAGCAGTACTTACTCTAATAAGCGGAATTGTAATCCTGGTCTTAAGCAGGAGATTTACAGCAAGGGTTGCCAATCCGCAGCTGGAGCTCTCATTAGCAGCCGAACAGCTTCAGCATATTGTTTTCTACGCGATGTATTTTGTGCTTACTATGACGCTGGTACCATTAACAATCAATATTTTGGCCGGGATCGGGATTCTTCTTTATAAATCAACTGAGGGAATAGATTTAAGTGAAGTAACTATAATCGCAATGATGCTTATATTATGGTGCATTCTGTTTATAGTCAGACAGACTTCCCGCAAGCTGGTGCGCTTTATAATCAGATAGATTTTTGGGGTGTAAAATTTCATCCTCACCTAGGTCTGCGGATAAGCAGTTTTTATCGGACATAGCTGCACTCTATACACTTAAATCCGGCCTTTTTCAGACTAATTAGAGTTTAGATGTACTTTGTGCAGCTATATTCAGTGATTATTGGCGTTTGGAGAGAATTTGCTGATTTTAGTTGTCTGGAGTGCAGTTATTGTGCGGATTTTGTGAAAATGGGCCGGGATAGTTGTACAGAGTGCAGTTAAGTTGATGTTCTGATGTATGCAATACTCCATCTTGTGAAAAATAATACATATTCTTCCTGATGATAGATTTATAGTAGGTTTGGAGCGCGGATTGTGAAGTGCTGAGCCAGCAAAGTTACTTTAGATCACACGCATGCTCCAAATCCGTTACAGACAGGATGCTACCGATATGTCGATACTGACCGTGCAGAATCTGGTGAAGCAATATAAAGGCAAGGGCAAAAACAATCTGTTCCCGGCACTGAACGGGCTGAACTTTACGGTGGACTGCGGGGAGTTCGTAGCGGTGATGGGGCCGTCGGGCAGCGGGAAAACGACACTGCTCAATATTCTGAGCGGTATTGATACAGAGTATAGCGGCTCGGTTCAGCTTGACGACTGCAGCCTCAGCAGTATGAAAAAGGATCAGCTGGCACTGCTGCGGAGGCAGCGGATGGGTTTTATTTTTCAGGATTATAATCTGCTGGACAGCCTGAATATGCGGGATAATATTATGCTGCCTCTGGTACTGGATGAGCTGGAGCCGGAGGAGATCGAAGCAAAGATGGCGGATATGCTCACGCTGTTCGAACTCGCTGAAGTTCAGGACAAATATCCTTATACGGTATCCGGAGGCCAGCAGCAGCGGGCGGCGATTGCGCGGGCGATTATTAACGGCCCGGAAATTGTGTTTGCAGATGAGCCTACCGGCAATCTGGATTCCAAGTCAGCAGGCACGGTGATGCGGACTTTAGCCGGTCTGAACAGGGATCGGCAGGTGACCATTGTAATGGTTACTCATGACCCTTTTGCCGCAAGCTATTGCAGCAGGGTTGTATTTATTAAGGACGGGGAGATCGGCCTAGAGATCAGCAGAGAGCAGGGAGCTGCGCGAAAAACCTTTTTCGGGACTATTCTGGACAGCCTTGCGTTCATAGGAGGCGGGGAAGATGACTTTTAACCGTATCCTGCTGCGGATGTTCAAGGCTAATTTCCGCAAGTACCTGTTGTATTTTCTGTGCAGCAGCTTTGCCGTAATGCTCCTGTTCACCTTTAATTCTCTTTACACCAATCCCGGCTTTAATGATCCATCCCTGTTAGACGGCAGAATCAGCAGTAATCTCATGGCACCCAGATGGGCACTGATTGTATTCTCGGTGCTCTTCCTATTATTTGCGCAGTCATCATTAATGAAGTCCCGCAAAGCCGAGTTCGGTCTTTTTATGGTGCTGGGAATGACCCGCAGCAATATCTGCAGGCTGATTCTGCTAGAGAATGTCCTGCTTGCACTAAGCTCTATGGCGGCGGGATTCCTGTCAGGCAGCCTGTTTATGAGAATTTTTTATCTGCTCATTGGCAGGATCGTCGACTTGGACAGCATCCCGGTGACCTTCTCACGGGAGAGTTATGTGGAGACTGCATCTTTCTTTGGAATTCTCTATGTGCTGGTTATTGCCGTCAGTATGCTGTCCGCGCTTCAGCCCGGCATTCTTTCTCAGCTGAAATCCGCCCAAAGCGCTGACCGTCCGCTGCTGCGCGGTAAGCTTCCGGGTCTAACCGGTGTTCTGCTGCTGGCAGCCTGCCTGTTATCCGGCTGGTTCATTAAGGCTGAATGGGTATTTCAGCTCAGTATGCTGCTGTGCTGGCCTGCACTCTATCTGCTGCTTACTGGTCTGGGAGCATGGGCGGCAGCTTCGCAGGAACGGAAATCGTCACGGAGATACCGGAATTTGCTGTTCATTTCAGACCTCAAGCACAGGTTTGTCCGCTTCCGCAACATTAGCTTTTTGATTACGCTGCTGATGACAATTGCTATTTTTCTAAGCAGCCTGATGCTGGACCTTTATTTCCGGTCATGGGGCAGTGCTGCAGATAGTAATCCTTACAGTATCGCTTATGCCGAGCTGTACGGCAAAAATACCATCTCCCCGCAGACATTACAGAGTATAACCAGCTCATCTCAGACAGAGCTTCTCGCCTCGCAGAGTCTGGAAGTGCTCAATATGCCGCATCCGAAAATTCTTTCCTCAGAGTTGCTTAATGCGGTAACCGGCACGGATTATCTGGTGGAGCGCGGAAGCTTTTTGAATTTATTCCTGGTTGCGGACAAAAGCGGATACACCCGGGTCAACGAGTCCTTTGCGGACTATGATGCACCGGTGCTCTCTGGTAAGCTTCATCTGGTATCGGCCGGTACAGTAGAACGGATGCTGTTCAATCTGATTCCGGTAATGGGCTATCATTTCCTGATTGTGAATCCTTATGATTATGAGTTCATCAGAGAGGATATCCGGAATGGATTGGGACACATCCATCTGCTGCAGTTTGCTGACTGGAGGCAGACCGGGGATGTGGACCGCAGGCTGAATGAGACGCTGGCTGCGTATAACCGGGAGCATACCGAGCCTTGGTATAACACGGCCAAGCTTGAGGAGTTTGCGTTCAAAACGAGCTCCAGATTTGCGGAATACGAGGAGTGGAAGCAGTCCGGCCTATTCGGCCTGATTATTATGAGCTTTGTCGGCCTGATCTTTTATGTCTCGAGCTGCGCAGTGCTGCATTTCGGTATATTGAGCGAGCTTGAAGCAGAGCAGCGTAAGTACCGTAAGCTATACAGGATCGGAATGACTGTACAAGAAGCAGAACAGCAGATGAAACGTCCGCTCAGGCTGATCTTTTTTTTGCCGTATATTCTTGCTGCGCTGATTTCCGGCTTCATTTTCTGCAGTCTCACGGCTATGCTGGAGGCAAAGGATGCTGCTGATATGATCATGATTATTGTAACTGCTCTTATCGTCAGCGCCTTGTTTATCCTGCTCCAGCTGCTGTTCTATCAGCTGTACACACGGAGGTACGTGAAGCAGATTTCGACAATGCTTTAATTTTAGGCATGTTACGGTTAGCAAAAACCAGGAGGTCATTACTGTGAAAAAAATATTGTCCAGAATCGGACTCGGATTATTGCTTTTGCTCGTCGTATCCATTGGGGTATGCTTTTATATCGGTGAATTTAATTACGCCTATTCGCTGATGATTCTGCTGCTGTTCGTATTTGGCGGCATAGGGGCAATCTATAAGCTGCGGAATGACGAGTACATGTACGACAGGCACCTGAGCAGCAGAAGCAGCGGCAGAAGCGAATATGAGGAGTATACAAGATAACGGTAGTCTTTATTGGATACGGCGAACCAGGCGCAAGGTCTGCTGGGGCTGAGTCTATCATACAATGGTATAAGTCTTCATCTACTCTGCAGCGCAGGAGGAATGCCGGATGGATGAGAGGATTCAGTCACTTACCGTGTCTATCCAGGGAATTGTAACCGATATCATGGGGCCGCTGCGCCGGAAAAGCATTAATGAGCCGGCATTTGCCCGGTTATATGCAGCAATGGAAGAGGCGGAGCTGCTGATCCGGGAGGAGCAGCAGATTGACCGGCAGCTGGCGGCACAGCTGTTCCAGGTCTATTCACAGCTGGTAACCCAGTCGGGCTACGTGTATGACAAAAGTCTTTTTGTCCCCCATATCGGCAAAATGCAGGGGATGATCCGCAAAATATTCGGGAGCACCCTGCAAAATGTCTAAAGTTAACCGGTTGCCGGAAGCCCCTGTATTCCCTGTCCTGACAGAGAATACAGGGGCTTTTTCGTATGACAATAGATTTTTTTAAGCAGGTGTTTAGATTTGTCCATTGCCAAACCATGGCAATCTATCTTACAATACTATAATGATAATGAGAATCAATTTCAGAAGAATGGGTGAGATTCATGAATCAACAGGCAACTGCCAGCAAGGGGCAGATCCCTACTACGGATCACGTGAAGTTTCGTTCACGCCCGTGGGCGGCGACGCTGATCCTGATCGGCGGTCTGATTGCCTTGGTATTCGGTATTGCAGTTTCAGTATCGTTTGGAGCAGCGGATATCAAGCTGTCAGTGGTATGGACCGCTGTCTTTCATTTTAACCCGGATTTGACGGACCATCAGATTATCCGCGAGCTGCGGATGCCGCGGGTGCTCGGTGCAGCGATGGTTGGGGCAAGCTTTGCCGTTGCAGGCGCTATTATGCAGGGAATGACCCGTAATCCGCTTGCGGACTCGGGCCTTATGGGGATTAATTCCGGCGCCGGATTTGCGCTGGCGGTCTGTTTTGCCTTTTTTCCGCAGCTTCCGTTCATGTACCTGATTATGTATTCCTTTATAGGTGCAGGTATGGGGGCAGGCATTGTCTATGGAATCGGCTCCCTGTCCAGAGGCGGATTAACGCCTGCCAGGCTGGTGCTGGCCGGTGCAGCCTTCAGTGCGCTGCTCTCCGCGCTCAGCGAAGGGATTGCTTTATATTTTAACATTGGGCAAGATCTGGCCTTCTGGTATGCCGGAGGGGTAGCCGGAACGAAATGGTTCCAGCTCAAGATCATGTTTCCGTGGATCGGCGGAGCCATTATTGGAGCCATCATCCTGTCCAGATCCATCTCCATGTTAAGTCTCGGTGAGGATATCGCCAAAGGACTTGGACAGCGTACAGGGCTGGTCAAGCTGGCAGGGGCATTGATCGTGCTGATTTTGGCCGGAGCATCCGTATCAGTGGTCGGAGCTGTAGGCTTTATCGGCCTGATTATCCCCCATCTGACGCGCTATCTGGTGGGTGTCGATTATAAGTGGATTATTCCCTGCTCGGCAGTGCTCGGCAGCCTGCTTGCGATCTTTGCTGATCTGACGGCCAGAATGATTATCCCTAAGCATGAGACCCCATTTGGTGCGATTATCGCGCTGATCGGCGTGCCTTTCTTTCTGTATCTGGCCCGCAAGGAAAGAAGGGAGCTATGAGCATGCAGAGAACGACAACTGGTCTGTCCTATGAGTCTGCCAGACGCAGACGCGGACTGGGTATTCTGGCAGTGATTTTTATGCTGATCGTGATTGCTTTTATTATAAGTGTGAATACAGGATACATACGTTTAACCCCGCTGCAGCTGCTGAACACAATGCTGGGGAAAGGCACCGACAAGCAGGAGCTGATTCTGTTTGATTTCCGGCTGCCGCGGATCGTCATCTCGCTGCTGATCGGTGCCGGACTGGCTGTTTCCGGGGCCGTTATGCAGGGTGTCTTCCGCAATGATCTGGCTGACCCGGGCATCCTTGGCATCAATGCCGGTGCCGGGCTGATGGTCATGCTGATGGTTTCCTTTTATCCGACAACCAATGCGGCTCCGGTCTTTTTTCTTCCGGTCATTGCCTTTGTCGGGGCAGGGCTGACTGCAGCCCTGATCTATGTGCTGGCGTACAAACGGCATGAGGGCATCAAGCCGATTCGTCTGCTGCTGACCGGTGTTGCTGTGGCTGCCGGAATCAGCGCCGCCATGATTGTACTCACGCTGCGACTCGATCCCGACAAATACCAGTTCGTTGCGACCTGGCTGGCGGGCAGCATCTGGGGGACCAGCTGGAAGTTTGTCCTGTCTCTTCTGCCGTGGATTGTCATCCTGGTACCCTATGTCATCTATAAGGCACGGGTAATGAATGTGCTTAACCTGGGTGAGCAGACAGCGGTTGGCTTGGGGGCTAACGTCAACAAAGAGCAGTTCAAGCTGCTGGCAGCCGCTGTCGGCCTCGCTGCATCCAGTGTTGCGGTCAGCGGCGGGATCGGCTTTGTCGGCCTCGTCGGGCCGCATCTGGCCCGCCGCCTGGTCGGTCCCAAGCATCAGCTGATGCTGCCGGCCTCAGCATTGCTGGGCGCTCTGCTGGTGATTACGGCCGATACGATCGGCCGCTGGATCCTGCAGCCGTCGGAGATTCCGACCGGCATCGTCGTCGCCGTCATCGGCGCACCTTATTTTTTGTATCTGCTGGCACGTACGAAGTCATAGACAGCTTGGCCAACATCTAACCGGAGGGGATAACATGAGTGATCAGGAACTGGAATTATATGATGTGACGATAATCGGCGGGGGACCTGCCGGGATGTATACAGCTTTTTACAGCGGGATGAGAGATTTGAAGACAAAGCTGATCGAAGCCAAAGATGAGCTGGGCGGAAGAATGCTGATCTACCCCGAGAAAATGATCTGGGATGTGGGCGGCGTTACCCCGACCCTCTGCGGTGATCTGATCAAGCGGCTGGAAGAGCAGGCACGTACATTTGAACCGTCCATTGTACTCGGGCAGCAGATTGTTAACCAGGCACGCCAGGAGGATGGCACGTTCATTCTGACCTCGGCTACAGGGGAGCAGCACTGGACACGGACTGTTATTCTGGCCATCGGATACGGCATTCTGCAGATGGCCAAGCTGGAGATTGAAGGCGCTGACCGTTACGAAGTAACCAACCTGCATTATACCGTTCAGGAGCTGGAGCCGTTCCGCGGCAAGCATGTGCTGATCTCCGGGGGCGGCGACTCCGCAGTAGACTGGGCCAATGAGCTGGAGAAAATCGCAGCCAGCGTTACAATTGTGCACAGAAGAGATCAGTTCGGCGGACATGAGAAAAACATCTCCCGTATGAAGGCATCCTCGGTTAAGGTCCGGACACCGTATACGGTAAGCCAGCTGCATAGCAGCAACGGTGAAGCCATTGATCAGGTGACAATCACCCATGTCGATTCCGGCGAGAGCGAGCAGTTTGCGGTGGACGCGGTTATTGTGAATCACGGGCTCAAGAGCGATTTCGGCCCGCTGCGTGACTGGGGCATTGAGATGGGCGAATGGTGGGCCAAGGTTAGTCCCCGGCTTGAAACGAACCTGCCCGGTATTTTTGCCGCCGGAGATTTTGTTGATTATGACAGCAAGGTCCGCCTGATTGCCGGAACGTTTACGGATGCGGTGCTGGCACTGAACAGCGCCAAGCTGTTCATGGACCCGGATGCACCCAAATATGCTTATGTATCCTCACACAATGACCGGTTCAAGGAGAAGAACAAGGCGCTGGGCGTAAGTGATGATCACTAGAAGACAGCCTGTATTCCGGCTGTACTTCCCATTATAGATTTATAGTTACTTAAGGCTGCCGGCCTGTAGGATGTTCTACAGGCCGGCAGCCTTATTTTTGCTTACAATCCCGCTCATTCCATAAGCTGCATAAAAAAAGTTTCGCAGGCAAATAGTAAGAGGGGAGGTGCAGAGCATGACGAATAAGACAACAGAATCCAGACCGGGGGAAATCAACAACAGCAAGGAGCAGGGGCCGCCTATCTATTTGAAGCTTGAAGAGAACATTAAGCAAATCTGTGACAGGCTGGGGAACAGCCCGGATCTGATTGTGCGCACCTATGAAGCTCCGAATGAGGACAATCGCGCAGTGGTAATGTATATTAGCGGTCTTATTGATAAGAAGCTTGTAGAAGAATATATCACACATGCCTTGTCGTTTGACTCTTTACGGGAGAAAGAGTCAAGCGCTGAGGAAGTATTTGCTTATGCCAAGGAGAAAGCCCAGAATATCGGCAAAGAAAAGATAGTAGAGGACCAGAACAGTCTGCTGGAGGGGCTTCTGTCCGGGGATACGATGATCCTTTTTGACGGCCTCGAGAAGGGAATCAGCGTAAGCACAAGCGGCGGTGAAGGCAGGTCTGTTACAGAGGCAACGACACAGGTGAATATCCGCGGTCCCAAGGACAGCTTTACGGAATCGCTTGGGACGAATCTTTCACTAGTGCGCAAACGGATTAAAAATCCGAATCTCTGGGTTGAGACCCTGACCATAGGCGCTGTAACCAAAACAGATGTATCCATTATGCATATTCACGGCCTGGCGAAGGAAGAGACGCTGCAGCAGATCAGAAAGAAGCTGGCGGACATCCATGTGGATTCCATCCTGGAATCCGGCTACATTGAGCAGCTGATCGAAGAAAACAATTATTCGCCGTTTCCTACGCTCTATAATACTGAACGTCCGGATAGTGTGGCCGGGAATCTGCTGGAAGGGAGAATCGCCATTTTTGTGGACGGGACTCCCTTTGTGCTGATTCTTCCGGCTACCTTTTTTATGTTTTTTCATACAGTTGAAGACTATTACCAGCGTTATGATATTTCCTCGATTATCCGGATATTGCGGTTTATTTGTCTGCTGGTTTCCCTGTTCGGCCCGGCGATTTTTGTTGCTGCGCTTAATTTCCATCAGGAGATGATTCCAACGCCGCTGCTGATCAACTTTGCCTCCCAGCGTGAGGGGGTGCCGTTCCCGGTAGTTATTGAGGTTCTGCTGCTGGAGGTGACCTTTGAAATTATCCGCGAAGCCGGTATCCGCATGCCCTCGCAGATCGGCCAGACGGTCTCTATAATCGGCGGTCTTGTGCTGGGGCAGGCAGCCGTTCAGGCGGGTATCGTCTCGCCGGCGATGGTTATTGTCGTTTCACTGACGGGAATATCCAGCTTTGCGACGCCGGCCTTCAATATGGCCCTGTCCATCCGTATCCTCCGCTTCATTATTACTTTTGTCGCGGCTTATATCGGACTATACGGGATTGCCATCATTGGACTTATGCTCGTTGCCCATCTGTGCAGTCTGCGTTCGCTGGGTGTGCCGTACATGTCGCCTGTAGCTCCTTTTGCATCGGGTGATCAAAAGGATATCTTTATGCGGACACCGCTGCATTTCATGAAGACACGGCGCCGTCTGATCAGCAAGGACAGCAAGGTACCGGGAACTACCGCACAGCTCAGCCGGGACGGCCGCCATGAAAGCTAAGCTGGCGCTGCTGCTCGCAGCTGTTCTGGGCTGCTCCCTGGTGCTGAGCGGCTGCTGGAACAGCCGGGAGCTGAATGAGCTGGCGATCGTCAGCGGAATCGGATTGGATGCTCTCGACGGCAAGCCGGGCTACCGGGTAACCTTTCAGATCATTAATCCGTCCTCTTCCGCACAGACAACGGGATCTGCCAGCAATCAACCGCCGATCATCGTCGTCTCGGCAACAGACCGTACCATTTTTGGAGCACTCCGCAAAGCGTCGCGGCGGGCAACCCGGCAGCTCTTTTTTGCCCATACCCAGCTGGTGCTGATCGGAGAGTCCCTGGCGGAAAAAGGGATTACCAGCATCTTTGATATTTTTGAACGGTCCCATGAGCTGCGGCTTAACTCGGCGGTGCTGATCTCCAAGGGTACGGATGCTGCTTCGGTTCTCAAGCTTCTGACCACACTGGAGAGCATGCCGTCCATGGGACTCCTGAAAAAAATGCAGAACACCTCCAAAGTATGGGGGGAGAACCGAATCATTACGGTGTTTGAGGTGATTAACGGAATTACCGGGGAAAGCGATTTTACTATTAATGGTGTAGAGATTGTAGGCGATGCAGCAGAAGGGGAGAAAAAAAGCAGCCTGGAGCAGTCTGATCCCATGGTCGGTTCACTAATGAGCGGGCTAGGCGTCTTTAAGGAGGGCAGGCTGATCGGCTGGCTGAACGGTCCTGAGTCGAGGGGAACGCAATGGGTACTTGATAAACTGAATGAAACTAATGTGAACATCGATTCTCCGGACATGGAGGAAGATATCGCTGTAAATATTTTTTATTCCAAGACCCGTGTAAAGGTGGACCTCCAGGACGGCAAGCCGGTATTTCATGTCCATATCAGTGAAGAAGGGATTATCAATGAAACCGGGGGTTTCGTGGATTTGAGCAAGGAGGATGAACTTCAGGCGCTGGAAAAGGGTATCGCAGACAATACAGCGGCCGAGGTCCGGCAGGCGGTTAAGGCTGCACAGGACATGAAAACAGATATTTTTAACTTTGGCAATGAGCTGAAGCGAATCCATCCGCAGGCCTGGGAAACGGTAAAAGAGGACTGGAGTGCCGCCTTTGTCGAAGGGGAGCTGGATCTCAAGGTGGATGCCTACATCCGCAGTACGGGAATGCGGCTCAAGCCGTACATTCCTGCCAAAAAATAAAGCCTGGTGAGGAACGGGGGCGTAGTATGCGAAAGGAAGTCATTGGACCGTTTCAATTGTTTGCGATGATCGTTCTGTTCGAGCTGGGAACGGCGGTGGTTGTACCCATCGGCCTGGAGAGCGGGCATGCGGTATGGATCTCCATCCTGCTGGCGCTGCCCGGCGGCATCCTGCTGTATCTAGTGTACGCCTACCTGTACCGCCAGTTCCCGGATCTTATAATCAGCGGGTATACGCGAAAAATTCTCGGCAAATGGATTGGCTGGCCGCTCAGCCTGCTGTACCTGCCGGTCCTGACCTACAACGGCTCGCGGAACCTGCGCGAGGCTGGTGATCTGCTGATCTCCTCGTCGTATGACCGGACACCGATTTTTATAATCAACTCCATTATGGTTATTGCTGTTATGTATATCCTGTATCAGGGAATCGAGGTGTTCTCAAGAACATCAGAAATTTATTTCTGGGTGATTGTCCTCATGGGGCTGATTGCGAACTTCGTGGTAATTATAGCCGGCCTGGTACAGTTCAAAAATCTGTTTCCGATTCATCCCGGGGAGTGGGTGGAGGCGCTGAAATCAGCGTATCCCAATATTTGGATTTTTCCGTATGGGGAACTGGTTTGCTTTACAGCGATTCTGCCGCATTTCAATTCGAAGCACAAGATCGGAAGGACCGGGGTTGGGGCGATGGCTCTGAGCGCCTTTCTGCTGAGCTTTACCCATGCGGTGGAAATGTCAGTGCTGGGCGAGGATATTTACAGCCGGACCACCTTTCCGATGTTTACTACGATTACGCTGGTCAATGTGGCTAATTTTCTGCAGCGGCTAGACGCACTGGTTATTTTGACGCTGATTATCGGGGTATTTTTCAAAATGTCCATTTACTGCTATGCGGCTGTCTGCATTGCGGCTGATTTATTCCATGTCAAGGAGCCCCGGAGGCTTGTTATTCCAGTGGGATCAGTGGTACTGTACAGCTCATTTGTCAGTGCAGAGAATTTCCCGCTGCATATGAATGACGGTAAAGTATTTCTGGAGAACATCCTGCCTATTCTGTGCGCGGTGATTCCGGTTCTGTTATTTATTGTGCATCGTATCCGGCGGCGGTTCGGCTGGTACAAGTAGACTTATTTACGTGTGGGCTTACGGGGTCTGAACATATCTGCTGCAGCAACAAGAACCGGCAGGGCAGCAAAAACAATCATACAGAAGGCTTCCTGCAGTGTTGTGGTAGCAAATACAGTGACGAGAGAGTGCAGGGAACGGGCCATGGGGGTTCCGCCAATCATATCAACGCCAACAATCATCCCCATCGTCAAAAGGGCGAGTACCAGATAAATTCCGATGATTTTCATGACTAACAATCCTCCTCCTGTTGCCGAAGCGGCAGACAAAGGTATTATCCCCATTTGCCGGAAAAGGTAGTCGCCTTACCTTCAGATAAGTAATAAGGGGGATAAAACAGACGCCTTCTCAAAAAAAACACGGCCAACAAGCCTGTGAAGACCTGTTAGCCGTGTACTGTTATTGTGCTGAAGTGAGCCAGTCAGCCAGCTCTTCTGTCTGGGAGAGGACGGCAATCGGATCATAATACCAGGAGCGTTCTTCCTTCCATACGTAAAGATGACCGTTCTTAACGGCAGGCAGACTGCCCCAGACCGGGTCCTTTTTAAAATCATCCGCAGTCAGAGTGTTGTCCGTTATGATAAGGTAATCCCCGGCATAGCTGTTCAGCATCTCTGTAGAAATTTCAGCCCATTGCTTCTCCATAATCTCATCCGCTATTGCTGCCGGTGGTTTGCGTCCAAGCGCCTGATAGACTGGCTGTCCGCCGCGTCCAAAGTTGTCGCCGTAAGCCCAGGTGGATTTGTCGGCATGCTCCAGAATGCTGAAGGAGGCATCCGCGGGAATAGCTGCGTCCACTTTGGCTTTGGCTGCGGCAATACGTGCATCATAATCGGCCAGCCAGTCTTTGGCTTCCTGTTCCTTCCCCAGCAGCTCCCCGAAATAAGTCAGCTCCTCATGGGCATTTTTTAGGTCACCGTAAGGAACAATGACTGTCGGCGCAATCTGGCTCAGCGTTTCATAGCTATCGGCCATGCCTGAGATAATCAGGTCAGGCTCCAGTGCGATAATATTCTCCGGAGACATCTTCCCGTAGGTTCCGGTATCCGTCACTCCGGCAAGCGCTTCTTTAAAGTAGACATTTTCCAGGGTCAGGCCCGGGGCACCGACCGGGATCGTTCCCAGGGCAATCAGACTGCCGAGGTATTCTTCCGCAACGATGCGTTTTGGTTCCGCCGGAATTTCGATTTCACCGTTGATGGTCGTAACTGTTTTGAAGGCGTCAGGTGCAGTGGTGGCTGCCGGCTGCGGGGATGCAGTGGCTGTGGCGTTGTCCCCTGTATTGGCCGTTCCCTTATTAGTGTTGCCGGTGCTATTTCCGCAGGCGGATGCCACAAGGGCCAGGATCACCAGCAGAGGAAAGAGGATCCGGTATTTTCGTGCTTTTCGTTGTGTACTGCCGTGCTGCCGGTTAATCAAAGTTATTGCCCCCTTATTTATATTGATTATCATTCTCATTTACACTTTACAGATAACTGCCTGTGAAGACTATGGCCGGATGTGATCATGTCCCATGTAAATTTGTGATCTTATAGATTGCATTAGTGTATTCAGCTGTGCCAGCGAAGACAGGGGGTCAAAGCCATAGAACATTTCCGTCTGGTCTACAAGATATACCCGGTTGTTACGGACTGCAGCAAGCGTCTGCCAGCGCGGAGAAAGCAGCATGTTGCTGAATCGCTCGTGTCCGGCGGGCGTAGAAGGGCCGCTGGTAATGAAGATATGATCTGCATTATAATCCGGCAAGTGTTCAATGGCAGTCTCAAGATACCCCTGGCCGAGTAAGCCTTGCTTAAGTAAGGCAGCAGGCGGGCTAAACCCGAGATCACCGTAAAGAATCTGGGAACCGTGCCCATAGCTGCTGCTGTAACAGTAGGCTGCTGCTCCGCCGACCTCCCAGGCAACGGCTGTCCCGCGCGGGCCGATCAGCCGGTCCAGCTCCCGGTTATAGCGGCAGCACAGCTCATCATACCGGCTGAGCCATTCTTCAGCCCGGAGCTTGCGGCCGGTGATATCCGCAATGGCTATGAACTGTTCCCGCCAGCCCATCTGCATATAGGACAGCTCAATAACCGGAGCGACCGGCAGAAGCTGCTCACGTCCTCCCGGGAGCGTATAGCTGATTATGACATCCGGCTTCACAGCGGCTACCGAACGGTACAGATCAGTTCCATTAGTACCCTCTGCCCGTAGTCCTGGGTAGGCGGGCACGAGTTCAAGCTGTTTCATCCAGCCCGAATAAACACCCAGCTCAGGCACAATTTCCAGCGCTCTAAGACTGGCGGTATGGTTGAAATTCAGCGAGGCAATTCTTTTGGCTTTGCGGTGATAGACCGCCGGTGAAACACCCACCACCTGTTTGAATTTACGGCTGAGATAAGTGCCTTCGCTGTAGCCTACTTCAAGTGCCAGCGTGCTGAGGCTCTGTGTTTCAGTCAGCAGGCGCTGCTGAACCCGGCGGATCCGCTGCAGGGTCAGATATTCACTGAAGGAGCGTCCGGTAGCCTTGCGGAAGGTCCGCGAGAAATGCTCCGGACTGACCTGCACCAGCTCGGCCAGCTGTGCTCTGGTCAGGTCTTCATTGTAATGCTCGTCTATGTATTGCAGAATACGGTCAAGCCAGTGCTCCTGCGGATGAATAATCTGAGTATACAGCTTGTAGAGTCCGGCCAGCAGCTCAGTGAACAGCAGCTGTACAGCAAACGGGTTATCCTCTGACGGTTCATTCCATTTCTGCAGCAGCCGGCAGGCCAGGCTGCAGATTGCTGCGGGGGCTGAACTGTGCAGCCTGCCGTTATTTAGCGGGCTGGCATCTGCATCTCCCGGCCGGGTGACAGAGGTATATTCTATCCACACACCCTGAAGACTGAACTGGGCATTCAGGGAGAGCGGCAGGCTGCTGCTGCAGCACAGCATGCTGCCGGCGGTGAGGACATGCTGATTGCCATCTATCTCTATGCTGCCGCTGCCTCCGGATACGATCATCAGAATAGAGCAAGGAGCCGGAGCACCGGGGCCGCAGATTGCCGATAGTCCGGACAGATTAACGATCCGGCCGGGGAGCTGGAAGCTTGCTGAAAGCGGGAACGGGGTGCCGGAATAAGGAGCAGTCATATTAAAATTCCCTCTTTTCATATGATAACAATTCTCAATTAGAGTATAGCAAGTTTTTTGGCTATTGACGATCCTCCGGGAGATACGTAGTGTTTAGGTTAATCTGTGATCAGGGTATAATTGAGTAAAAGGAGGGGGACTGCCTGTGACGACCTGGAACCTGCAAGGAACGGTAAACCACCTGCTGATCTGCAATGGAAGCAGCTGCAGAAAGAACAAGGGTGAGGAAATAGCCGAAGCAATCGAAGACGAAATTGAGAAGCAGGGAGCCGGAAGCCTTATTCATACGACTGTTACCCGCTGTAACGGAAGATGCTCCGATGCCTGTGTGGTAATCTCTTATCCTGAGGGTATATGGTACCGGGAGATGACCCCTAAATCCGGTAAAGCGCTGGTACGCAGGCTGCTTGAGGGCGAGCGACTGGAGGATAACATCTTATACACGTATGACGGCCAGCTTACCGCAGCTTCTGCCAAGGGCACCAAGGGGAAGAAGAAGAAGTGATTGATTCAGGCTTTTTTCGGATACATAAGGTTAACATGGGTTATTTGACTTGCAGGGCCTGCGTTGACTATGCTTATTGCAAGTGCATTTTATCACACTATTAGATGAAGACTTGTTGCAGGGGGGAGCATTAGCGATGGAGAGGCTGCAGGTATGGCCTGAACGGTTTAGAAGATTTTTTCTGAATAACAGATTTGTTGTATCTTTACTGGTTGTTCTGCTGATTGGCATTAACATTCTGGTATTTTCCAAGGTTCCGTTTATATTCAAGCCGGTATCGGCGCTGCTGCATACGGTGGCTGCACCGCTGCTGCTGTCGGGAATTGCCTATTACCTGCTGAATCCGCTCGTAGACCGGATGGAGTCAAAAAGCCGGATTAAGCGGGCTTACGGTATTGTCATCCTGTATCTGGGTATTGCAGGTATTGTCACGCTCATCCTGCTGACTGTAATTCCGATTATCCGCACACAGCTCGTGGGTTTGATCGATAATTTCCCCAAATACAGTGACCAGATTCAGGAGGAATTTATTAATCTGACCGGAAGTGAGCTGTTCGGACGGATTCAGGAGAATGTCGGTGTAGGCACAAGCCTTGACTTGGGAGATTTGACGAACAGGGCGACCACATGGGCCACCTCTTTTTTAAATAATGCGGTTAGCGGTGTCGGCAACTTTGTCGGTGCGCTGACGGAGGTTGTACTGGCCGTGGTCACTACTCCGTTCATCCTGTTCTATCTGCTCCGGGACGGCAAACGTCTGCCTGACTATCTGATGCGCTTTATCCCAAACGCCCTTCAGCCGCAGACCCGTCTGGTCATGAAGGAAATGAACAGCCAGGTGGCTTCTTACATCCGCGGGCAGATTATTGTCAGCTGCTGTATTGGCGCACTGCTGTACATAGGTTATCTGATTATCGGCCTTGAGTATTCACTGGTGCTTGCCATTGTTGCGGCGTGTACGGCAGTTGTCCCTTATCTGGGCCCGGCAATTGCGATTACTCCGGCCCTGATTGTGGCCCTGGTCACCTCCCCGTTCATGCTGCTTAAGATGATCTTTGTCTGGACGGCTGTCCAGCTTATTGAAGGTAAATTTATCTCACCGCAGATCATGGGCAAATCACTGAAGATTCATCCGATTACGATCATTTTTGTTATTATATTTGCCGGTAAAATGTTCGGCGTGCTTGGTATCATTCTGGCTGTTCCGGGGTATGCCGTGCTTAAAGTTGTCGTTACGCATATTTTTCAATGGTTCCGGTTCCGTTCCGGGCTATACAGGGTTGAAGCTGCAAAAGAAGTTGAGCAGGAACAGCCTGCCGAGGAATAGCATGAGAGGATGATTGTAAAATGACTAGACCCGTTGCTGATACGGTATACGGAAAAGTAAAGGGAGCGCATAGCGGCGGAGTGAATGTCTGGCGCGGCATTCCGTTTGCGGCACCGCCTGTCGGGGAGCTGCGCTTCCGTGCTCCCCGGCCGCCGGAGCCCTGGCATACCGTAAGGGAATCCGTAGCATTCGGCCCGGCAGCGCATCAGCCGCCAAGCTCAAGCAGCATCCGGTTCGGCGGGACACAGCCGGTCTTCTCAGAGGATTGCCTGTATCTGAATGTCTGGTCACCGGCCGGAGAGCAGAAGGCGCTGCCGGTTATGGTCTGGATTCACGGCGGCACCTTCTTAACGGGAGCGGGCAGCCAGCCGATGTTCGACGGGGCAAGGATGGCGGAAGCCGGTAAGGTGATTGTCGTAACTGTCAATTACCGGCTAGGGCCGTTCGGTTTCCTGCATCTGTCACCGTTCGGAGAGTATGAATCAAATCTCGGCCTGCTGGACCAGATTGCTGCGCTGCAGTGGGTGCAGGATAATATCGCCGGCTTCGGAGGCGATCCGGCAAGGGTAACCGTGTTCGGTGAATCTGCCGGCAGCATGAGTATTGCCGCCCTGCTGGCGATGCCTGCGGCCAAAGGATTATTCTCCGGGGCCATTATGCAGAGCGGTGCGGCGCAGACAATGAAGCCGGAGACAGGTGCGCAGATTGCTGCTGCCTTCCTTGCCGAGCTTGGCGGTGAACCCGCTTCTCTGCAGGCTGAACCGGCAGAGGAGATTCTGGCAGCTGCGGCCCGGATGGCTTATAAGGTGGCTGGCAATTCGCTCAGCCTGCTGTTTCAGCCGCAGATTGACCCGGCAACCCTGCCGCTGGAGCCGGCGGAGGCTGTAGCCGGGGGCACAGCCACCGGAATCCCGCTGATGATTGGTACGAATCTGCACGAAGGCCATCTGTTCTTCCGGGGCGACCGGGAAAGTGCAGGCTTTGACCAGTCGCTGAAGGCGCTTGAGCTGATGCTCGGTGTGGAGAATCTGGCAGAGCTGGCCAGCCATTACCCGCACAACTGGGAAGGGCAGGCGGACATGATGACTGACCTGTACTTCTGGGACAGCTCCATCGCCTTTGCTGAGCGGCAGCTGGAGCACGCGCCGGTCTGGATGTACCGGTTCGACTGGACGATTCCCGGCCATCCGCTGCTGGATAAAGCGGTGCACGGTGCAGAGATCTATTATGTATTTAATACAATAGACCTGCTGCATCAATACGGGGTATCTGTCAGCCCTGAGCTTACAGCGCTGGCGGAGCGGATGCAGGGGGCCTGGACCGCATTTGCGCACCGGGGCAGCCCGGAGGCAGCCGGCCTGAACTGGCCGTTATATGTGCCGGGTGAGCGTGCCACAATGATCTTCGGTCCGAGCATTCATGTGCAGACCGACCCGGACCGGGAGAAGCGCAGACGGCTGCTGTCGGCACAGCAGGGCAGCTGAGCCCTAAAAAACACAAAAGAGTGCTCCCCGGATACAGCGCGGGAGCACTCTTTTTAATACACACTTTCTCAGTTAACCGGCACATAGCCGGTCTTAGCTACCAGCTCCTGCCCCTCCGGGGAGATGATCCAGTCGAGGAATTCCTGCTGCTTAGGAGAAGGTGTTCCTGTTGTTACGGCATAAAAGTTAACTGTGTACGGATAAGCACCGCTGCTGATGTTCTCTCTGTTCGGCTCAATCCCGTCGATCGCAAGCAGCTTAAGCTCGTCGCTGCTGTTCATCTGGGAGGCATAGTAGAGGAAACTGAAGCCGATGGCGCTTTTGTAGTTACGGTAGTTGGAGGTCCGGGAGATAATGCCGCTCATCAGGTCCATCACATCCTCAGACGGGGGCTGCATCAGGGTGCGGTCCTGCATGATTTTTTGCAGCATGGACTGGCTGCCGCTGCCCTCATCACGCTGGAAGGCCCGGATCCGGTCGTTCCGTCCGCCGGCTTCCTTCCAATTGGTCAGCTCACCGGAATAAATGTCCAGAATCTGCTCTGTCGTCAGGCTGTCTACCGGATTGCGCTTGTTAACAAAAAAAACAAAGGCTTCACGGCCAATCGGTGTCAGCACCAGCTCGCGCCCGGCCAGCTTTGCATCTTTTTCCTGGGCGAATGAAGGGGCGGCGGTAAAGATGATATCCGTCTCTCCGGAGATCAGCCGCTTATAGGCATACGAGGTTGAGGAGCACACTACCGGATTGCCGTCAAAATCATACGGATCATACTTATCCTCAGGATATACAGCCTGCACAAAGGCAGAGTAGAGCGGATAAAGCGCTGTGGCCCCGTCAAGACGCGGCGGTACCGTGTCCGTGATCTGATAGGATGCCGGCGCGTCCAGCACCGCAACCTTGGATTCAGCATGGAACGGCTGATACTGCTCAAGAGAAACCTCCTGCTCGCGTACTTCGGCCAGACTGTTCACATAGGCTTTATTGATCTCATATCCGCCGGTGGCCAGCAGACACAGTCCCAGGAATGAAGCAAAGGCAATACCCCGGGTGCGCGGCTCAAACCAGTCGAAGATGGCAGCGACAATGTAGGCACCGAGCATGGCAGCGACAACGGCAGAGAGCGGAGCGTAGAACCTGAAACCGCCCAGCAGGGCGATCAAAAAGTACCCGATAAAGGCTACCAGGGCGAGTGGAACTACGGCTGCAACGGAAAATAGCAGGTTTAACCAGACAGATCTTTTCACAGCTACCTCTTTCTTAATGATAAAGTATGGAAAAAAAAGATGATTTTATTATACCTTAATAATTCAGTATTTTCTTCCAAATATCCTGACCTGTTGACTAAGCTCTGTAATACGAAAATGAAATAAAGCAAAATATTTTCATAAAAGACTGGACGAAATGACATAATGGAGGTATTCTGAGATTGTGAAAAATATAACGGAATACAAGATTCTCGGGGTAAGGTGAAATTCCTGACCGGCGGTGATGTTCAAAGCGAACTAAGCCCGCGACTCAAGCTCCGCTGTTAAGGCGGAATTGACTGATCTGGTGACAATCCAGAGCCGACGGTAAAGTCCGGATGGGAGAGGATCAAAGAATAAGGACACGGGATTATTCCTGCTGCCTTTTATTCGAAATGCCCCCGATAATAGCCCTTTGCAGGGCGTATCGGGGGCTTTTGGTCTCTTATCGAGGGTTTGTATCGACAAGGAGAATGAATTATGAGTAATGCATCGGCTTCACCATCAGGTATGCGCACAGCGCCGGTCCGCAGCGGCTTCTGGCTGGTCGTAATGGGCGCGGCGCTCTGGGGCGTCGATCCGCTGTTCCGGATCATTTTATTGGAATCGTTGACGTCCTCACAAATTGTTCTGCTGGAGCATGTGGTGCTGTTTCTCGCAGCTGCACCTGTACTGTGGCGTCACCGGGCTGAGCTGAAGGGCATCCGTCTCCGCCAGGCAGGAGCATTGCTGGTTGTTTCCTGGGGCGGTTCAGCCCTGGCAACCATTTTGTTCACCAAAGCATTATCCAGCGGTGATCTGAACGCCGTCCTGCTGCTGCAGAAGCTTCAGCCGGTGTTCGCTATCGGCCTGGCTGCCGTTATTCTGAAGGAACGCCTTCCGCGTAACTTCGGCCTGCTGATTGTGCTTGCTCTGGGCGGAACTTATCTGCTGACCTTCGGCTGGACGGTTCCTTTCGGCCATGTTAACAATTTTGTCAGCGTAGGCAGCCTGATGGCAATGGGCGCTGCCGCACTGTGGGGCGGATCAACGGTTATGGGCAGATACCTGCTAGGCTCCTTGAGCTATGAGACCGTAACCTCGCTGCGTTTCATTCTGGCCCTGCCTTTGCTGTTCGCACTGACTACACTGGAAGGTGCCCCGTGGCAGGTAAGCGGCGGACTGGGAGCCACGTCGCTCGTTGCAGTTAACCTGCTGCTGCAGGCGCTGCTGCCCGGACTGCTTAGTATGCTGCTATATTACAAAGGCTTGAATACGACCAAAGCCTCCTTTGCAACCCTGGCTGAGCTCAGCTTCCCGATGACCGGGATTCTGATTAACTGGATTGTCTATCATCAGCTGGTAACCATGGCCCAGGTTGTCGGATTCGCTCTGATCTGGACGGCGCTGTTCTATATTTCCAGCCAGCAGAACAGACAGGCGCAGGCAGAATTAAAGCAGGCAGCCTAACCATATATAAGATAGATGCCTGAGGGGATAGACCCCAGGGCCCGAATACAGGAAGAGGATGTCATCACGCAGCCGTACGGCTGGGAGGACATCCTCTTTTTTTTGCATGCTTCGCTTAACCGCCCGGAAGATAGCTGGAACTACATGAAACCTCTTTTTAAGCGGGAGCTCTCCCTCCGCTTGCACAAAAAGGAGGTTTTTTTGTGCTTAAGAGTAAAAATAAGGCCTTTCTCCCATACTACCGATATTCTGCTGTCAACCTTTGAGGAGGTGTATGAAGATGATGGATAAGCAGGCACCCGCCATTTACATACAGCTGAAGAACAGGGTCACGGTTCCCAAGGGCCGGGGCGTTATGCTGCGGGATGTGGCCTACCTGATTGCCGGCCCGGAGTGGAGGGAGCCGTTAGACTCGATTCTGCTGCACCAGCCGGAGCAAAGTGACGGCAATCTTATCCTAATTGATCTGCTGAGCATCATTCCGCGGATTCATGAGCTTATTCCGGGGGCTGATATTCAGCCGATTGGTGAGGGGCGGACTATTGTACAGATTGAAGGTCCGCTTGAGGCGCGCAAGCCGTCTATTACCCTGTTTGTACTGGTCTGGCTGCTGCTGTTCTTTGGTTCGGCACTGACGATTATGAATTTCCATGCCGACGTCAGCATGCAGGAGGTGCATGTGCGGATCGTGGAGATACTGACCGGGCGGCGTGACGAGCATCCTTATGTTTTTCAGGTAGCCTATTCGCTGGGGATCGGCTTCGGGATGGTTGTCTTTTTCAATCACCTGTTCAAGAAAAAATGGAATGAGGAGCCGACACCGCTGGAGGTGGAAATGTTCCTGTACCAAAAAAATATCGATCATTATGTCGTGCACGAGGAATACAGCAAGCTGGAGCACCGGCAAAGCACCAAAGGTAAGAAGGGGGGAGTCCCATGACTGCGCCTGTTTCCCTTGGACTGCATCTGCTGCTGGGTGTAGCAGCCGGAATTGCCGTCGGTGGAGGGGTTATAGCCCTGTTCATTGTGCTGGATATGGTGCCCCGGCTCGCCCAGCTGACTGCATCCTACAATAAGGTGCACTGGTATGAAGGCGCGATGGTGGGCGGTTCACTGCTTGGAACAGTGAGCGATTTCTGGAACTGGAAAATATCCGCCGGTCCGCTGGCTGAGCTGGGAGTGGGCCTGCTCGATGGTATTTTTGTCGGCATGCTGGCTGCGGCCCTGACGGAAGTGCTGAACGTGCTGCCGATCCTGGCGAAACGCCTGCATATGACACATTATATGTTCGGGCTTCTGATGGCGATGGTCTGCGGCAAGGTTGCAGGTTCATTATTTGACTGGTTTGTGTACCAGCGCTAAGAGCTGCAGTTGCCTGTCCCGGCTGTCCGGAGAATCAAGGAACTTTTAAGGGGGTTATGGAGTGACGAGGTATATTCACAGCGGAGATCAGGTGAAAGCCGAGAAATCAAAGGCTTCTGCTCCGGCAGAAGCGGAAGTGCAGGAGGCTCGAACAGAGCCGCCGGATGAACTCGGCAGACTGCTTGAAGGAGGCCAGACGATTCCGGAAGGCGAACATGTGACTGCTGCAGCCGGCAGATCGGAGGGAGACGCAACTATGCAAACAAACCAGCCGCAGAGCAAAAAGCCGGAAGACAGCAATACCGGCAATCATAATAATAGTCAGGGAAACGTCAGTAATGCCGGCGCGAGCACCTTTACTCAGAATCAGGAAAGCACGGAAGACGGTGCAGGGCAGCAGGATGATGAAGGGGCAGGCGGGGCTGACATAGGCGTAGATGCCTCAGTGACGGGATACGGGGATCATGACCTGCAGACCTCTGATGTTGCCGGTACGCCGGATCAGGAAGGGGAGAAGACACCGGAAATATCCGGTGCCTCTGACACTGGGACAAGGACAGGGACAGGGACTGACGGCAGTAACGGGCGTGATGCCGGGGCGGAGTCAGAGCCTCACAGCAGAAGCAGCGAGCAGGATGCAGCGACACTGGAAAATAACCCTGAACAGGGAGATTCGACGGAACAGGAAGAGGCCCCGGAGAAGGGCAGCGGCTTAAAGGGGTTCTTGTCCACGCTGTTTGGCGATGACGGGGATCAGGAGGATACTTCCGGCGTGGAGAATTCCAGCGGACAGAATGAAGGGAGCTCCGGTCAGCAGGACAACGGGAATTCCGGTCAGCAGGATAACGAGTTCTCCGGTGGCCGGGATGCCGAAATTTCCAGTGAGCTGGGTACAGAGGAGCCGGAAAAGGCCCAAAAGGGTTTTTTCGCCAGGCTGTTCGGCGATGAACCGGACGAGGATGAGGAGGGGGAGGAAGATACCGGCGGCGGAGAACAGGGAGCGGATAAAGTAACGGGCAAGAAGGACAAGGAACAGACAGGGAAAAAAGCCGGGAAGCGGGCGAAGGACGGGCAGGCGCCGCAGGAGAAAAAGGCTGACCCGCGGCAGAAGAAGCGGGATTCGGAGCGCTCAGACTCGCTGGAGCAGTCAATCATTTACTGGCAGGGGCATGATAAGATTCCTGAGCGTCTGGAGGACACCAAGAATACACTGACAGAGGTGCTGGGGCTCGGGTCCTCTTTTGACATCGTATTCAGGGAAATGACCTTTGGCGGCCGAAAGGCGGCGCTGCTGTGCATCAGCGGCTTTGCCAAGGATACGATCATTGATGAAATTCTTAAACGGCTGACGTACCTGACCCCGGACGAGGTATCCACCGGTGCGCTCAGCAGCTTTATGACCGAATATATTCCTCATGTGCAGGTGGAAAAGGGCGAGCTGCTGAGTGAAAGTATTAACAAGGTGCTGTCCGGCATGAGTGCATTCTTCCTTGAAGGGGAGAACCAGGTCATCATCATGGATACCCGTGCCTATCCGGCGCGCGGTCCTGATGAACCCTCAATTGAGCGTGTTGTACGCGGAGCCCGTGACGGCTTCACGGAAACGCTGCTAAGCAATGTGGCGCTGGTACGCAGAAGAATCCGCGACCCCGGACTGAAATATGAGATGCACCAGGTCGGACGCCGGACACGGACCGATGTCTGTGTAGCCTATATTGATGATATCGTGGACAAGACTCAGGTGCTGGCTGTTACCGACAAAATCAAGAGCGTTGACATCGACGGTATTCCGCTGGCGGATAAGCAGCTGGAAGAGGCGATTGTGGGCAGAGGGTGGAACCCTTATCCGCTTGTCCGCTACTCAGAGCGCCCTGATACCGTGGCATCACATCTGCTGGAAGGCCGGGTTGTGATCTTTGTGGATACCTCACCAAGCGTCATTGTCCTGCCGACGACGTTTTTTGATCTGTGTCAGCATGCCGAGGAGAACCGGCAGACCCCGTTCATGGGGACTTATCTGCGCTGGGTGCGGTTTATAGGCGTATTTGCCTCCATGTTTCTGCTGCCGCTCTGGATGCTGCTGGTTATCCATCCTGAGCTAAAGCCAGCCATGCTGGAGTTTATAGGTCCGCAGAAAATGGCTAAGATTCCGCTGCTGGCCCAATTTCTGATTGTTGAGCTCGGGGTTGATCTGCTTCGTATGGCAGCCGTGCATACGCCGACTCCGCTGGGCTCGGCGATGGGGCTGATCGCTGCGATTCTGGTCGGAGACATCGCCGTACAGACCGGGCTTTTTGTCAATGAGGTCGTGCTGTATATGGCGGTCGCCTCAATCGGAATGTTTGCTACGCCTTCCTATGAGCTGGGGCTGGCCAACCGGATTGTCAGGCTTGCGCTGCTGCTCGCCGTGGCCGCCTTCCAGGTGCAGGGGTTCATGATCGGGACAACGCTGCTGGTTATTCTGCTGACTACCCACCGGTCATATAACTCCTCATATTTGTGGCCGTTTATACCATTTAATGCAAAAGCTCTCGGCGCTATTCTGGTCCGGCAGCCGGTGCTCAGCTCCAAAGCAAGGCCGTCATTCAACAAAACGCGGGATAATACCAGAATGCCGCCTGTCCAGGAGAACGAGAAGTAGCCGTACAAAAAATACAAATCAACTGCACATTAGTCCATTCTATGACGTTCCCCTTGTCTGGTATACTGAATACACTAAATAGCCCCTGTGAAGTCCGGGTTTCAGCCTGAAGCCTGTTTTTGGAACTCTGAGGGGCAATATTTCATACAATAGACAGGGTGGAATCAAGACGTTCCACGGAAATTGGAGGACTGGACAATGTTTTTACACGGGACGAGCCGGATTAATGATGCCGGACATCTGGAAATCGGCGGATGTGATGTAACCGAACTCAAGGCGGAATATGGTACCCCGCTATATATAATGGACGAGCAATTAATCCGTCAGCGCTGCCGCGAGTATATGGATGCCTTCAGAGCCTCCGGGCTGGGCTTCCAGGTTGCTTATGCGAGCAAGGCCTTCTCCATCATGGCGATGTGCCGCCTGGCTGACGAAGAAGGCCTGTCGCTGGACGTCGTATCTGACGGCGAATTGTACACAGCACTGCAAGCCGGCTTCCCGGCTGAGCGCATTCACTTCCACGGTAACAATAAGACGCCGGATGAGATCGAAATGGCGATTGAAGCGGGCATCGGCTGCTTTGTGGTAGATAACCTTGTGGAGCTTGGCCTTCTGCAGGCTATCGCTGCCAGCAAGGAAGTCACTGTCAACGTGCTGCTGCGCGTGACGCCGGGGGTTGAAGCCCATGCCCACCATGCCTATGCTTCGACTGGCCAGACCGACTCCAAGTTCGGCTTCGACATCGGTAACGGCTCCGCTTATGCTGCTGTTCAGCAGGCCTCGGGCAAAGCCAATCTTCAGCTGCTGGGCGTTCATTCCCATATCGGCTCACAGATTTTTGAAACGGAAGGCTTCCAGCTGGCAGTTGAACGGATTGCCGATTTCACCCGCAAGGTGAAGGAAGAGCTGAACGTTGATTTCCCTGTCGTTAACCTTGGCGGAGGCTTCGGCATCCGGTATGTGGACGGCGATACTCCGCTGCTCGTATCGGAATATGTTGCTGCTATTACAGATGCTGTTAAGACACATTTTGCCGGGATCGGCAGCCAGCTGCCGCAAATCTGGGTAGAGCCGGGCCGCAGTATCGTCGGTGATGCCGGTACTACACTGTACACAGTGGGTACGAACAAGGAGATTCCGGGTGTCCGCAAATACGTTGCTGTTGACGGCGGCATGACGGATAATCCGCGCCCTGCGCTGTACGAATCCAAGTATGAAGCGCTGCTGGCTAACCGGGCTACTGAAGACAACGAAGAGACGGTTTCCATCGCCGGCAAATGCTGTGAGAGCGGCGATATGCTGATCTGGGATGTAGAGCTGCCTGCCGTGAAGAGCGGGGATTTGCTCGCAGTAGCCTGCACCGGTGCCTATAACTATTCGATGGCCAGCAATTACAATCGCATCCGCCGTCCGGCAGTGGTGTTCGTGCAGAACGGACAGAGCGATCTGGTTGTGCGCCGTGAGAGTCATCATGACATTGTCGCCAACGATATTGTCCCTGAGCGGATTGCCAAGCAGGCTGTAACGAAGTAGGCATTCTTACTCCGGCACAGGCTGTCCGGGCTGAGTACGCTGCAAAGCAGGCGGGAAACCCTCCCGCCTGCTTTGCTTTGTGCGGAGTTTCATAGTAAACTAATAAACGTATTCTACATCTGAACTTTTGGAAGGGGTCATTTACATATGGCAAAGCAAGCGAAAGTAACACTTGAGAACGGCGGCGTAGTGCTGATCGACCTGTTTGAGAACGATGCTCCTAACACTGTAGCCAACTTTGAGAAGCTGGCTAACGACGGTTTCTACAACGGTCTTGTATTCCACCGCGTTATCCCTGGCTTCGTAGCGCAGGGCGGCTGCCCTAACGGATCAGGAACTGGTGGTCCAGGCTACACCATTAACTGTGAGATCAATCCTAACAAGCATGAGCGCGGGTCACTGGCAATGGCGCATGCCGGCAGAAACACAGGCGGAAGCCAGTTCTACATCTGCTACGGACCACAGCCGCACCTTGACGGAGTACACACTGTATTCGGTAAAGTAGTACAAGGCATGGAGCTGGTTGACAGCTTCCAGGGACGCGACAAAATGACTTCAGTTGAAATTATTGAAGCTTAATTAATCCGGTTCAGGGGTACATGCCCTTTTCGGATACCGCAAAAGCACCGTGCTGGTTTTTCCAGCGCGGTGCTTTTTTTGTACAAGCCTATAAGCTTCTTTTACGGGAGTTGCCCCGGCTTCTAAGGCTTTCCGGAAGTTTGAAGAAGATCAGAAACATCGACAGGAAAATGATAAAGGCAAAGGCCTCCTCCACCAGCAGATAATATGGATAAGGGCCAAAATAATCGAGTACAGAAAATGTGCCGGGCTTATGTGCCAGGAACATATAGTTGGCACCCAGCAGCTTATCCAGGCCAAAGACCACGGCAGCAACCAGGTTGAGACCCAGCATCGTGAACAGCAGTGACCGCCAGGTTGGACGGTAGCCGTAGGCCCAGGTCATGAACAGGGATGACAGCACTATCGCCGCATGGGCGGTGAAAAACAGTATAAAACGGAAATGAGGAAAAGGATATACCAGATTGGGGGTTAAAAGAGCGATAGCCGCTCCCCCGATCCCGGCAAAATAAAGAAAGTCATAGAGCAGCCGGCTGCGGGTCAGCAGCATGATAATGGATAACAGCAGAGTAATCCCGCACAGCTCAAGCGGCAGCGAGTGCCGGGCTGTCCAGATGCCGTGCGAAAGATACCAGGCATGCAGTCCTCCATCTGAAGCCAGCAGTACTATGATCAGCAGCCAGCGGACGGAGTTCCGCAGTGACGGGCGGGTACGCAGCGCAAATCTGGCCGAGAACAGCAGCAGGCAGAGTATTGCTGTCACACCAAGAGCAATGAAATGCGGCAGCGAGAACATAATGAAATCCGTTTCATGCTTCCGTCCAAATAAGGTGATCAGGTCCACAACGGTCGCTCCTTTTTAAATGAGTCTTGCTTATCAAAAATAAATATTCCGATTTTTAACATTATTCTGATTCTAAGCTTCTATACTTAGGTGATATAAGTATATAACGCTCAAGCTGACCAGAAAAGGAAGGAATTCTGTGTGTTTACATAAGATGGACGCTTTACGACCGAAATACATAACTGGCCTTGGGGCGGCGTATGTCATTACAAACAGGTTCGGCGACATCTTTAACAGAATCCTTGGTGGGAGCTTGATATGAAAACCAGGAAATGGGGGCTACCGGGGAATGGTGAAAAAAAGGATTAGTCTGGCGCTTGTGGTTCTTATGCTATTTGTGCAATACGCTTACGGTATCGGGTCTATTTCACAGGTTAAGGCAGCAGCGATCGAAAATGAGGCGGACATCATTACCAGTGTGTCCATGGCTGTTTACGGACCTGACGGAAGTACGGTTACCGGCAGCGTCTATGACGTGAATTCAACCGTCACCCTTGATTATACATGGGCGCTTCCGGACGGGCACAGCTATAGTGCAGGGGATACTTTTACCTTCAAGCTCCCTGAGCAGTTCCAGCTGTACAATGATATCAGCGGGGAACTCGTCTCAGATGACGGGCAGGCAGGGGTATTTACGATCAGCAAGGATACTCATGAAGCGGCTATGACCTTTGGCAGCTACATTGAGAGCCATGGGAACGTGCACGGAACCCTGCGGGTAAATACCAAGTTTGACCGGACAAAAGTCGGCGGGAGCACGACAGAGCAGATTGTCTTTCCGGTTAACGGAGGTTCACAGACCATAATAGTGTCATTCAAGCCGGAGGTAGGCTCAACAATCGGCAAGTCCGGTGTTGCCAGCGGCTTCAATGCCGGACGGATTGACTGGACTGTGGATGTGAACAAACGGCTGGAGCCGGTGACAAATGCAGTTGTTACCGATCCGGTCCCGGCCGGTTTGTCGCTGGACAATACGGTGACACTGGCTGTGTATGAGCTGAATGTGCAGCTTGACGGCTCAGTGCAGCAGGGGGGCCTGGTGGATACCGGGAAGTATACCGCGGAGGTTGCCGGTGGCGTACTTACCGTGCGTTTTGCCGATCCGGTCATTAACGGGGCTTACCGGCTCACCTATTCCACAGGAATCACTGGCGATGAAGCCAGCTATACCAATACTGCGACCTTTACGGGAGACGGACGCGATCCGGCCAGTGCCTCTGCGACTGTTACAGTAGAGCGCGGCGGCAGCCTGAAAAAACAAGCGGTGCATTATGATTGGGGTATTCAGGTCATTACCTGGGCTATTGAATACAACTACAATCTGAAGGCTATTCCGCAGCAGAGTGCAGTGCTTACAGACCTGTTCGATGATTCCCAGCGGCTTGTGCCCGGTTCGGTTGTTGTTTATCCGGTAACACTGGATTCAACCGGTACAGCAATCAAGGGTTCGGCCCTGACAGAAAACACGGACTATACAGTGAGCGGTATTACCGGGGACAAAAAGCAGGGCTTCAAGCTGCAGTTCACAAACGGTATCAGCTCTGCATACCGGATCGAGTATAAAACGGAGGCGGTCGGCCGGGTGTTTAAGGACCATACGGTGACGAATACTGTTTCCGAAAGCACCTACAGCTCTACAGCTACACAGCTGGTCAGACCGATCATTATTTACAAGACCTTCTCGGGGGCGGATTACAAGGCTCACACTGCCAACTGGAAAATCACATTAAACGGTGATAACTATCCGATGAAGGAGGTGCTCGTTACTGATACCTTCCCGCAGGGAGGCCAAAAGCTGCTCCCGGATACCATTGTGGTGCGGAACAGCAGCGGTACCGTGCTTGGCGATTCAGCGTACACACTGGAATATGTTTCGCCGGTTGTGCCGAATGCCGGCTTCAAGGTGAAATTTAAATCCGCAATCAGCGGATCTTATACCATCAGCTATACTACACAGTTCAGCAATGACTGGCTGAAGGGTACAACCGATGATTTTATCAACACCGCCAGAATTGACTGGAAGGATATCGAAGGCGTTACTCAGACTGCCAGTGCAGAAGGTAAGTTCATTCCCCGTCCGGAGTGGAAGAATAACGGCTTCAAAACCGGGGTATATGATGCTTCCGGCAAGGAGCTGACCTGGACTGTAGGTGTCAATTATACAGCTAAAGCAGTAGTGGCCCCTATTGTTTCAGATGTGCTAACTGCAGGGCAGAGTCTGGTTCCGGCTTCCCTTAAGGTCTACAGATTGAATGTGGACGCCAAAGGGGATTATTCGCAGGGAGCCGAACTGGGCAGTAATGCATTTTCCTATTCGGTGGGAAGCGGTAATGAACTGCGGGTTGTGTTTGCAGACAGCATCAACGAGCCTTACGTCATTGTCTTCAAGACCAGCCTGGCCGGGCAGCTGATTGGCAGCACAGTAGTTAATACTGCAAAGCTCCTGGATGGCAGCGTAAAGGTATCCAAGGATTTAATTGCCTCAGTGAAGATCCCGAACGGCGGAGAGTATGTTCTGAAGAGCGGGCTGCAGAACGGGGATAAGGTCGATTGGAGCCTGGCAGTGAACCGCAGCCAGTCCCATGTGAAGGATGCCAAAATTATTGATACACCAAGCTTTAACCAGATTTTGCTGCCGGATTCTTTCCGGCTGTATGCTGGGGCGGCTGCCGTTAACGGTGACATCACTAAGAGCGGCGCAGCACTAATTAAAGATGTGGATTATACGCTGCAGGTACTGACTGATGACGATGGCAGACAGAGCTTTGAATTAAGCTTTGCCCGTGACATCGACAGAGCGTATATCCTTGAATATCAGTCGCTGATTGTAGCAAAGACCGGTGACAAGCTGACCAATACGGCGAAATTCACCGGTAATAACGTCGTGCTTGTTGAAAAAGACACAACCTCGGAAATAATCGTGGGGGTATCCAGCGGTTCGGGTACAGGCAGCGGCGAGCGGGGAACACTGACAGTCAGCAAGCTGGACGCACAGGACAGCGGGAAGCTGCTGGCAGGCGCTACCTTCGAGCTGTACCGGCTGAACGGTACTGAACGTGTTCTTGTCAACACGCGGACTACGGATGCTGCAGGGAAAGCTGTATTTAACAACCTTTGGCTGGGCAGCTATATCCTGATTGAAACAGCAGCGCCAAGCGGATATGTACTGGATACAAAAGAATATCCTGTAACCATAGGCTCGGTAACAGGCGTCAACCTGACGGTGTATAATACCGCAGTGCTGCCTACAGCGACGGCTGCTCCGACAGCTACACCAACTGTGGCACCTACGGCAGCACCAACGGTTGCCCCAACCGTGGCACCAACAGCAACACCGGCAGTTACAGAGTCACCGGTGCCTACAGCATCACCGGTTCCAACGGAATCGGCGGCCCCTGGCATAACGCCGTCACCGGCGCCTACAGCTCCGGCAACACCGGCACCAACACCGGCGGTTACTCCGGCAATTCCGGGAGGTACACCGGGAACACCGGCTCCAGGGACTGAAGTGCCTGGTATAATTGTAGTGGATGATGAAATTCCTGGCGGTCCGGCAATCCTTCCTTCGGCAACACCGGGAGTGACAGGAACTCCGGGTGAAGGTCCGGTGGAGATCCCGACCGATGAGATTCCGCTGGGCGGCGGTGATCCGGATAGCGGTACCCCTGGTACCCCGGATACTACAACTCCTGATATCGATATTACAGATGACAGCATTCCAAGGGGAACCGTGACAGATCCGGCAGCCGGCGGCCAGCTGCCGCAGACCGGGGAGAACAGTCCCCTGCTGATCTATCTGGCCGGTCTTGGACTGATTGCAGCAGGTGTGGTACTGAACCGGGTGTATAGACACAGACGCAATCAGTAGCAGACGATACGAATAAACGGATCTCATAATCAGTTATAGCAAAGAGCCTGCGGCAGAAGATGCCGCAGGCTCTTTTTCTAGCTAATTCAAAGTGAGGATGTAATGAATTGCAGTGCCATCCTTGGCATATGAAAGGTTCCAGCCTAGTTTTTCTGCCGTAAAGGACAGCGGGATCAGCGCTTTGCCTCCGGCCAGCAGGGGGGCAGCCTCAAGTGCCAGGCTTATGCCGTCGGCCAGCGCAGCCTTGCTGCCCAGCGTAAACACTACCGTATGCTGCTGATTTGAGACGCTCACAGTCTTGCTTACGGGGTCCCAGGTGACTTCCGCTCCTAATGCAGCGGCTATTTCTTTAGCGGATAGCCATAACTCCTGATTACCCTGGATCAGCCGGGCAGTAAAGGCCAGTTTATGTCCGTCTATGATAACGCTGCATGTATAAACATTACCGCTGGTGTCGATAGCTGCACTGCCGGCCTGAGCTTCCAGCAAACCGTTAAATCTGTCGATATTATCATCTGTTACGAGATAATCGCTGTCTCGTATGCCTATGGCTTCAGCGATCCGGCTGTTAACCTCACCGCTGTGATGGCTTAGATCCTTGTACAGGTCCAGGTTGTATGTCCAGCCGGAAGCGCTCTGGAAATCATACAGGCTGACATTGCTGTACCGGCTGAACTGCCCGTACATCCATTTACGCATCACGAGCTGGTTGGCAAAGCGGACCGGATTATCATTGTACCAGGCAACCTGGCGCATCACACTATAGGGCGGATAGTAAAAGTGAAATTTGACATCGGGATAAGCCTCCAGCAGCGGTAGGATATACGTGTTGAAATGCTCTTTAAGCTGGTCTGTGCCTTCCTCATTCACCCCGAAGTACAGCTCATTATCACTGGCCTGAAGATAGGCTTCGGCCGCATTCTTTTTACCGAAGCTTACTTCTTCATTCCAGTTGTTCAGCAGCTCCAGCTCCTTGCCGGCCGTGCCTTCAAGCATGCTTTTAATACTGAGTGCAAACTGCCTGTACACGGAGGAATTGAACCAGTACCGATAATCGTTCCACAGTTTGTTGTCGTACAGATAGTCCGGAAAATCGGCTGAGGCTGACTCCGTTTCCAGCTTCAGGGAGAAATAATCAAGCCCCCAGATTACCTGCTTTACTTGCCCGGTCTCAAGAGCCAGCCTGGCGATTTTGTAATGCTCATCTACTGTGGAGCCTTCCATTGACAGCTTCAGCGTGGTTCCGCCAATGCTCTGATTCACCTGGGCAGGCAGAAAGTTCTCCGTCATGGAGGTGCCGATGATGATGTTGTCATAGTCATAATTTTTGGCTAGCCCGGGGTTCTGGTACCGTTCTTCTTCAGAGAATAGAGGCGTATACCATGAGGATTTATGATAGAACTGGAGCGGGTCGAGGAATGCGGTAAGCAGGGCGGCAGCCGCCGCGGTAAGGGCAAGAAACAGCAGGAACAGGAGCATCAGCTGCCTGGAGCGGGTATGCAGACCGCGCGGCTGTGCTGTGCTTTTTGCAGAAATAACAGGTTTAGGCTGTGGTGTGAGCATCGTGGACAGACCTCCTATGGCAGTTTTAAAAGTTAAAATACAGGAACGGTGTAATCCGGTTGAAGAAAAACAGGGAGAATACGAAGATCAAGGCCATCGCCAATAATGTTTTCCAGCCCCGCACCTTTAGCGGCTGCTCCGGGCGTACAAGAATGACAACGGTCAGCAAAAGAATCAGCAGGATCGCCCATTTGAGTCCTGCAGCCGAACCGAGTCCAAGTCCGTTCAGCCCGCTCATCCCTTTCAACAGTCTGAGGGCAACCGGTATTTCCTCAGCCCGGAAGAACACCCAGGTCACATTGATAAAAGAAAACGTCAACGCCCAGGCCAGCCATTTAGGCAGGGTTAGCCCAATGCGGGCTCCGATTTTTTCGACGGCCTGGCCTACTCCGTGCAGCAGCCCCCAGAGCAGGAACATCCAGCCGGCCCCGTGCCACAGGCCCCCAGCAGAAAAGTGATAATCACGTTGCGGATGGAGGTCCAGAAGCCTTTGCGGTTCCCGCCAAGCGGAATATAGATATAATCACGGAGGAACCGGCTGAGCGTCATATGCCAGCGTCTCCAGAAGCCGCTGATACTGATAGCCCGGTACGGATTGTTGAAGTTCTGCGGAAGCACGATATTGAACAGCAGGGCGATTCCGATCGCCATATCCGTATAGCCGCTGAAGTCGAAATAAAGCTGCAGCGTATAAGAAAGCACGGCTACCCAGGAGTCGATAAAATAGACTGCCGAGCTGAAGCCGCTGTCTGCATAACCGGCAAGCGTATCGGCAAGGATCACCTTTTTGCCCAGTCCGGTACAAAACAGCAGGGAGCCCTGCAGAATGTTCCCCCAGTTCCACAGCTTGCCGCGCAGCCGGTCAAACTGCGGCATCATGTCCTTGTGATGGAGGATAGGACCCGCGATCAGATGCGGGAAAAACGTGACGAAGAGAATGTAATTAACCAGACTGTATTCGCGGGCCTGCTGCCTGTATGTATCAACCAGATAGGCGATTTGTGTAAAAGTGAAAAAGCTGATGCCCAGCGGAAGGACAAGCTCCAGCAGAGCTGCACTGCTTCCGGTAAGTCCGTTCCAGCTGCTGATCAGAAAATCAGCATACTTGTAATACAGGAGCAGCAGCAGATTCGCAGCCAGGCCGGCAAGCAGCAGCAGCCGGGGATGCAGTCTGCCGCCGTGCATGATCCGGCCAAGCGCATAGTTGAACAGAATGGACAAAAGGATCAAAGGGATGTAACGGATATTCCACCAGCCATAGAATACAAGCGAGGCCAGCGCCAGCCACAGCTTGGAGCAGAGGAACAGACGGAGACGATTCAGGAGGAAATATCCTGCCAGCACAGCCGGCAGGAAAGCAAATATGAAGGTGTAGGAATTAAATAGCATATGTACCCTCGCTTATAGAGAAATTAGTATAGCAATTACTATAAGCGACAGTTCTTAAGAGCGGCCTGGCAGAGATCTTATCATTTTCTTAACAGGTATGAATGTTTTCTTAGGAATGAAGCCGCATCCCTGCTTCCAGCTTCTGTTGTGCTTCCTTCCGTGAGCCCTGCTTCAAATTCCTGGAGCCGAGGACGGTGACCAGCAGGATCGACATACCGGAAGCCGCAAGCAGCAGGTAGGAGGGGACCCTGTCTACAAGTGCACCGTAGAGGATCATTCCTGCCGGTGCAATCGCACCTGAAGCTGTTTCCACTACGGCAAACACTCTTCCAAGATAGGCTGGTTCGACACTCTGCTGCAGGTACACCTGCACCGGAATATTAATATTCATCACTGTGCAGCCGACCATAAACAGCATGGACATCAGGTAAATAAAAGCTCCGGTACGGCTCAAATCCAGAATCAGGGGTACGGCAAGGCCAAGGAACAGCAGGCCGAGCATGAAGAGGCCGCGGATGAGCGAGCCGGTTGGACTGCTGCTCTGGCGGCGGACGGTCAGCAGCATGGACATCACCAGCATGCCGGCGGCAAGCATTGCATTAATGGTGCCATATTGTCCTGAGCTGAGTGAGAGGTTCTGCACAACGGCATAGGGCAGCACAACATTCAGGGCAACGACGAAGAAATTGACCCAGAAAACAATGACCAGGACGGAGCGGATGACCGGGTTCTGATACACGTAGGATATGCCCCCGGCAAGACTGCCGCGGAATTCTGCGAATACCGGGTGCCTGGTCTGGGCGGCGGATATACCGGGCCGCGGCTTATTCCGTTCAGCGATATCAGCCGGGTTAGCCGCCGGGTTGAACTTGAGGCCTATGCTCATGAGGGTGGAGACAGCAAAGCCGGCAGCATTCAGCAGCAGGAATAGCTTCAGCGGGACGATAGCATAGAGCATGCCGCCGAGCACAGGGGCAAGCAGATTGCCGATGGAGCCGGCAGTCTGATTAAGTGAACTGGCCCGCTGGAGTGAGCCGGGCTCTACAAGCTGGAGCAGGGAAGCGGAGACCGCGATGCCGTAGAAGGTGGAGCATACGGACAGGAGAACGAGGGTCACATAAACAGGCGTCAGGGTAACTCCGTTCAGCGAGACGGCCAGATACGCCAGCAGCAGCCCCGCTACAGCGGCGAGATCGGAATAGATCAGCAGCCTGCGGCGGTTCATCCTGTCAGCCATTACTCCGGCAAAAGGTGCCAGCACAATCCGGGGCAGCATTCCACAGACCATCGTAACCGCGAAGCTGCTTCCGGAGCCCGTCAATTTCAGAATGTATAAGCCGACTACAAAGGTAAACATGCCGGAGCAGAGGATTGAAGCGAGCTTGGCTGTGAAGAACAGCAGCATATTACGGTTGCCTGGAATAGCCCAGAAGCTTATTGGTTTAACCATATACTCAACCCCTTTAAAATACATGTTTAATTAAATTAAACTTATTGTATGATCATAAGCTGAGAAATGCAATAAAAAGTTTAATTAAATTAAACTTTGTTTTTTCTTTAACCTATATTAAGTTATACTGGGGGAAAGACAGACAGAAGGATGGCTAAAAAGATGACAACGAAACAGGCGATCGGGGATAAACTAAAAGCGTTGCGCCTATCCAAAGGGCTTACACAGAGTGAGCTGGCCGGAGAAGATATGACCAAAAGCATGCTCAGCCAGATCGAAAACGGCCGGGCACTGCCCTCCATGCGCAGCCTGCAGATTTTGGCTGAACGGCTTGGAGTGGATGCCGGTTACTTCCTGGAGGATGACCAGAGCGTGGAGCTGGCCAGGATGGTGCGTGATATAGAAGTACAGTTCAAGCAGAAAAATTATCAGGCAGTTGTCTCCAGTGTGCAGCCGCTGCTGGGCGGAAAGCTGCCGGTAACCGTCGATGCCGCCCGGCTGATGGAGTTCTATGTGGCTGCCTGTTACTATACCGGAAGTGCCGGAGGTGAAGAGGCGGTTTCCAGAGCGGCAGAAATTTACGAGCGTTTCGGCTTGTTTGTAGAGAGCGCCAAAGTACAATATCTGACGTACGCATTGCTGTTCACGCAGGGGAAGTATGAGGAAAGCCTGGAGCTGATCCGGAGTGTACGGGGAAAATATCTGACTAAAAAGGTAGGCAACAATTTTCTGTTTGAACTGGACCTTCATTATGCTGAGAGTGTGACCCTGTCCGCCCTGGGTGATTACAGCGGGAGTAAGGAAGCTGCACAGGCAGCTGTTGCCTTGTCCCGGGAAGAAAACGTCTTTTATATGACGGATCACCTGTACCGCGTATTATCCAATCTTGCACTCATGTCGGGAAATCTGGATGAAGCGAAACAGTATCTGGAGAAGGCGCGTCTGTATGTAAAGCTGTCGGAGAATGAAGAGTCTGTACAGCTGCTCAGGCTGGCAGATATCAGGCTGGCGAATGCGGAGCAGCGGTATGAAGAGGCGCTAGAGCTGGGGCACGGCTTCCAGGTGACAGGGGACCGGTATGTATCCAGCTGTAACCTGATGGCTGGAATAGCCCTGTATCATCTGCTCCGTGATGAAGAGGCGCTGGAGGCATTGTCCCGGGTTACCTTGACAGATGACGTTCACCATCCGCTGGACCGGGCGGCAGTGTTCACTTCTTATGCCTATAAAGCCAGAATCTATGCCAGAACAGGCAAGCTGGAGGAAGCGCGCCAGCAGTCGCAGACTGCTTACGAGCGTGTGCAGCATTTTCCGTCCTCTGTATATTGCACGTTCATCCGCGATACTTACCGTGAGCTGCACCAGCAGTAGGATAGTACAAGTACCAGTGCAGCACAAAAAGAGCGAAACCGGGGTTGGCCGGCCTCCTCTTTTTTGTGCTGGCGAAAACTCAGCGATTGAATTTGATTTTACGGTATGCACTGCGGAAAGCTTGTTTCAAACGCTGTCTGTTTGCGTGAACTTGTAGCAGTAATAACCCCGCCGTGCAGCTCGGCAATGCTCTTGGCGATCGCCAGGCCGAGTCCGCTGCCGCCAGTCTTCCGTGAGCGGGATTTGTCCACCCGGTAGAAGCGTTGGAACAGATGGGGCAGATCCCCGGCTGGGATTGGCGGTCCGTAGTTGGTGCAGACGGCTACGACCTGATCCTGCCTGCGGAAGACGGAGATATCGAGCTGCTTGCCTTCTTTTCCGTAACGCACTGCGTTGGTGAACAGGTTCTCATACAGCCGGACCAGCTCATCAGCATCTCCTTGTATGACCAGCGGACCGGGATCGGTGCGGATGCTGTAGCTCATGCCTGCGGCCTCAAGTACAGGGACGAATTCTTCAGCAAGCTGTTCAAGCAGGTTGCCAAGATTGACCGGCTCCTGTCGCAGCGGCAGACCGCTTGAGGTAATGCGGGTATACTCGAACAGATCGTCGATCAGCTTTTTGAGCGTCAGTGATTTATCGTAAGCGATGCTGATATAATAGCGAAGTTCGATTTCATCGGCATAGCGGTCTTTTTCGACATATTCCAGAAAGCCCAGCACAGAGGTCAGCGGTGTACGCAGGTCATGTGATACCCCGGTGATAAGCTCATCCTTGGCTATGGCTGCCGCCCGTTCCTCATCCATCGCCGATTTAAGCCTGCCGGCCATCTTGTTGATGTTATCAGCAAGCGTCCCGAGCTCCTCTGTGCCTGTGACTGCGATCCGGAAGGACAGGTTGCCGTCCGCCATGTTTTGCACACCGGATGAAATGCTGCGCACATAACTCATCGTATTTTTGGTCAACGCCAGAAAAAAGAAGGTGTACAGCGGGATGCCGATGATCAGTACAACCGGAATGGAGCCGATATTGTTAATTACCCAGCGGAGCAGCTTGACCCCCCAGAAGGAGCGCGAGGGATTGAGCCACAGCAGCATGGAAGCCCCCCAGAACAGGACCATGATGATGAGTGCGGCCAGCACAAGGCTGGCCAGGCCAAATCCGGCCAGCCGCCAGGATAAAGTATTGAACCGCTTCGTATTCAGAGCAGCTTAACCTCCCTTTTCAATTTTGTAGCCAACGCCCCATACCGTCTTCAGATATTTCGGCTGGCGCGGGTTATCTTCGATTTTTTCCCTAATTTTGCGGATATGCACCATCAGCGTATTATTGCTGTCCAGATACTGCTCCTTCCAGACCTTGGAGTAAATCTGTTCCATGCTCAGTACTTGTCCGCTGTTGCGGGCCAGCAGCTCAAGTATGGCGAATTCCCGCGGTGTCAGCTTGACCGGCTGGCCTTCTACACTAACCTCATGTGTGGCGGAGTTAACTGCCAGCCCGTCGATAATCATCCCGCTGTCTTTGGCGGCGGCGTCACCCAGATAGCTTCTTGTCCGGCGCAGCTGTGATTTGATGCGGGCAACCAGCTCCAGCGGACTGAACGGCTTGGTGACATAATCGTCAGCGCCCACACTGAGCCCGGTGATTTTATCCAGCTCCTGTCCTTTGGCGGACAGCATAATGATCGGGAATTTACGGGTTTCGCGGATTTTGATGCAGGCCTCCAGCCCGTCCATTTCCGGCATCATAATGTCAAGCACCATCAAATCAATGGTTTCTCTGCTGACAATGTCCAGCGCCTCCAGCCCGGTCCTTGCAGTCAGCAGCCTGTAGCCCTCGTGCTCCAGATAAATCTGCATTAATTTGATAATCTCCGCCTCATCATCCACGAGCAGCAGTGTTCCGTTATTCATGGTTCAACATCCTTTCCTGCGTATCCGTGCAGCCTTGCTTTGCATACCTGAATTATACATGATCTGCCGCCGCCTGTTCATTGTAGTCCGGGAATCTTAACGCCGGCAGGAGAGCATCTGTACAAAAGCTTAATTTATTCTTAACAAATCTTCAGATTTAGCAGTTCAGGGACTTGCTTATTGGTCATTTGCTGCGGTAATGCTATAATAACTAAAATTCAATGATCGGGGGAAATGGAATGTGGAAGGAATTTAAAAGCTTCGCCATCAAGGGGAATGTGCTGGATCTGGCAGTTGCCGTAGTCATCGGGGCGGCATTCGGTAAAATTGTATCCTCGCTGGTTGCCGACATTATTATGCCTCTTGTGGGCTTGCTTAGCGGCGGGATTAATCTGGAAAAGCTTACTTTTACTTATCAGGATGTTGTAGTGAAATACGGAATGTTCCTGCAGAGTGTGGTGGATTTCTTTATTATTTCGTTCTCGATTTTTATGGTGGTCAAGCTGGCCAACCGGTTTAAGCACAAGGAGACGGTAAAAGTTGAGGTTGTAGAGACTCCGGCACCGGGTCCGGAGATTGTCCTGCTGACGGAAATCCGCGATCTGCTGAAAGTGAATAAGCAGGGAGAGGTGTAGCGGTAGGGTGCTGGCTATGCTATAACGCTGCTGTGCTTAATTATCTGCTATTGATAAAGCTGAAGGGCGGCGGGTACATCAACCGGCACTCCTAAGATAGCTGCAACTGAGGCCTGCCGGACAGGAGCGGTTAAGCCGTCGGCATTCAGTACCCGCTTGCTTTTTTTACCGTATAGTGCTAACTTTATTTTAGTCAGTATTGCTGGCTGTGCTATCATAGGTACTTAATTTCATACTGGTTTGATCCTTCAGGGCAGGGTGTAATTCCCTACCGGCGGTGATGTCACTGTTCAATGGCTGTTACAGCCTTAACGTGCTTAGTCCGCTACCCGCGCTGTATCTTGTGATACAGACGGTGGACCCGGTGCAATTCCGGGACCGACAGTATAGTCTGGATGGAAGAAGGAGAGAATAACGTACTGCCCCTGAACGGGCAGGCATACTGGTGTATTTCATAATATATTGTGCGAACTTTCACAAAGGTTGGTGAAAGGGTTTATTTACGCACCATTTTATTTGAATTGCCGGCAAACTCTCGTATATCCCGTCTTGAACTCCGCCTGGAGATTGAGACGGGTTTTTCTGTTTTTTTACTGAAGGCAACACAGCAGAGATTGGAGGCAGATCATGGATATCATGAATGATGAGTTTTACATGTCGCTTGCGCTGGACATGGCGGAAAGAGCGCAGGGGCAGACGGGGATTAACCCGGTTGTCGGCTGTGTCGTCGTAAAGGACGGGGCCGTGATTGGCCTGGGCACACATCTGCAGCGCGGCACCGGCCATGCTGAGGTGCATGCGCTGAATATGGCCGCAGGCAAGGCACAGGGAAGCACCGCCTATGTCACGCTTGAGCCGTGCAGCCATTACGGCAAGACGCCGCCGTGCAGCCAGCGTCTGATTGACGAAGGGGTTACCCGGGTGGTGGTTGCCTGTGAAGACCCTAATCCGCAGGTGGCAGGCCGGGGCTTTGAAATGCTGCGCGAAGCGGGGATCGATGTTGAAGTCGGGATACTGCGTAGCCGTGCTTTGCGTCTCAATGAGCGGTTTATCAAGTATATTTTGACGAAGCAGCCGTTTGTAACCCTGAAGAGTGCCAGCACGCTGGACGGCAAGCTTGCCACGAAGACCGGTGACAGCAAATGGATATCGAACGGACAGGCAAGGGAAATTGTACATACGCTGCGCCATCGTCATCAGGGGATTATGGTAGGTGTAGGCACGGTAATTGCGGATAATCCTTCGCTCACTACGCGCCTCGAGGTTCCCGGACTACATCCGGTGCGCATCGTAATTGACTCCGCCCTGCGGACTCCGCTGGATGCGAATGTGGTCGCCGACGGGCAGGCGCCGACGATTATTGTGGCAACAGCAGCGGCCGACCCGGCCCGCAGAGCGGCGCTGGAAGCGGCAGGCGTTACAGTCGTAATCAGCGGAGAAGGGCCACGGGTAGATTTGAAGGACGCGATGGTCAAGCTCGGCGAGATGGAGATCAGCTCCATTCTCCTTGAGGGCGGCGGAACGCTGAACGGTGCGATGCTGGAGAGCGGGCTGGTTGACCGGGTGGTTCTGTTCTATGCGCCGAAGATTGTCGGCGGCGGATCAGAGTCTCCGGGAACCTTCGATTTCCCGGGCGTGGCGCTGATGAAGGACGCAATCACGCTGGAGGGATTGGAAGTCGAAGTGCTCGGGGATAATGTCTGTATCAGCGGGACTCCGGTGCGTTAATAGGAGAAGTGCTTCCGAGGCCAGTTTTGTCCGAAGTAATTTTCACAGTAGTATTCCTAACAAAACTTTCAGGAGGGGATAATATGTTCACCGGATTGATCGAGGAGATCGGTGTGCTGCGCGGTGTCAGCAGCGGCGGTGAGATGATGGTGCTGAGCATCGGCGCCTCGCTGATTATGAGTGATCTCAAAATCGGCGACAGCGTGGCCGTCAACGGAGTCTGCCTGACTGCTACCTCGGTTAGCGAGCATTCTTTTACCGTAGACGTCATGCCGCAGACTTACCGTAACAGCAACCTTAAGGAGCTGCGCAGCGGAAGCCGGATGAATCTGGAGCGGGCAATGGCTGCCGGCGGCCGATTTGGCGGCCATATCGTCCAGGGACACGTGGACGGCACTGGCGAGATCCGCAGTGTCAAGCGTGACCAGAATGCGGTCGTGTTCGAAATTACGCCGGACCGCAATTCCCTGTTCAAATATATTATCCCCAAGGGCTCCATTACACTTGACGGCATCAGTCTTACCGTAGTGAATACATCATCCGCTGCATTCAGCGTATCCATTATCCCGCATACACTCGGTGAAACGGTGCTTACCCATAAGCGGCCGGGTGACAGCATCAATATTGAATGTGATGTGCTCGGCAAATATGTCGATCATCTGCTGCATTACAGGGGCGCAGGCAGTGAGGAAGAAGAGAGCAGTTCCAGGATCAGCCGTGATTTTCTGGCGGCGAACGGATTTGTATAACAGGCCGTAACGGCTGCGCTGCCCAGAATGGGACGGTATCCGAATGTGCGGGAACTAATAAGCATAAAGCGATCAGGAGGACAGAATAATGAGCGAGCATAACAAGCAGGACAGTGTCCTGGACCCTGTTGAAGAGGCCATATATGATCTGATGCGCGGTAAGGTGATTATCGTGGTCGATGACGAGGACCGTGAGAATGAGGGGGACTTCGTTGCCCTGGCCGAACGGGCTACGCCTGAAGTTATTAATTTCATGATTACAGAGGGCCGCGGCCTGGTCTGCGTGCCAATTACCGCAGAGCGTGCAGAAGAGCTGGATCTGCAGCCGATGGTGACCACGAACACCGACAATCACGGCACTGCTTTTACCGTATCGGTTGATCATGTCAGCACAACTACCGGAATTTCAGCCGGAGAGCGTTCCCAGACGATCAAGGCTTTGATGGATCCGGATGCGAAGCCGTCCGATTTCCGCAGACCGGGGCATATGTTCCCGCTCATTGCCAAAAAAGGCGGTGTGCTGCGCCGCTCCGGCCATACAGAGGCTGCTGTCGATCTGGCCCGCATGTGCGGCTCTTATCCGGCCGGCGTTATCTGTGAAGTGGTTAAGGTCGACGGCACGATGGCCCGCCTGCCTGATCTTGTAGAAATTGCGAAGAAGCATGATCTCAAGCTGATCAGCATCCAGGATCTGATTCATTACCGCAACGAGAAGGAAAACCTGGTTACCCGTGAAGTATCGGTGAATCTGCCGACTGACTTCGGCATCTTCCAGACTATCGCCTACACGAACGAAGTGGACGATAAGGAGCATGTCGCCCTGGTGAAAGGGGATATCTCCGGTGATGAGCCGGTGCTCGTGCGTGTCCATTCCGAATGTCTGACCGGCGATGTGTTTCATTCGCACCGCTGTGATTGCGGGCCGCAATTTGAAGCGGCGCTGCGCCAGATCGAAGATGCGGGGAGGGGCGTACTGCTCTATATGCGTCAGGAAGGCAGAGGCATCGGCCTGATTAACAAGCTGCGGGCGTATAAGCTGCAGGAGGAAGGGCTGGATACTGTTGATGCCAACCTTAAGCTCGGTTTCCCGGCAGATCTTCGGGATTACGGGATTGGCGCGCAGATTCTGAAGGATCTGGGCATCCGCCAGATCAGGCTTCTGACCAACAATCCGCGTAAGATCAAAGGGCTGGAAGGCTATGGCCTGGAGGTTGTGGAGCGTGTGCCGATCCAGATGCCGGAGAACAAGGACAACACAGGTTATCTGCATACCAAGCAGGCAAAGCTGGGTCATCTGCTGTCTTTTGACAACATTGAACAAAATGAGGATTCGAAGGCTTGACTTTTACCATAAAATACTAACTAACCAATGAAGGGTTGATGAACGATTATGCCGAATTATTTTGAAGGACATTTAGTCTCCGAGGGATTGCGTTACGGTGTCGTTGTAGGACGTTTCAATGAATTTATTACGAGCAAGCTGCTGTCAGGCGCTTTGGATGCCTTTAAACGCCACGGTGCAGCCGACGATGAAGTGGATGTAGCCTGGGTACCGGGTGTATTCGAAATCCCGCTGATCTGCCAAAAAATGGCTGAAAGCGGTAAGTACGATGCGGTTATTGCGCTTGGAACGGTTATCCGCGGCTCCACAACCCATTATGACTATGTGTGCAACGAGGTTGCCAAGGGAGTAGCAGCTATTAATCTCAAAACCGGCGTTCCCACAATCTTTGGTGTTGTTACTACCGAGAATATTGAACAGGCGATCGAACGCTCGGGAACCAAAGCAGGCAACAAGGGCTGGGATGCAGCTACCTCCGCCATTGAGATGGCTAACCTGAACAAGCTGTTTAAGTAAGCTTTTTGGGCGGTAGGGAGAGCACCCCTCTTGACGGAATGGCAGGATTCGTGCTTAGTTATAAGTATAAGAAGAAAGCTTGGACTATAAAAAATCTTTCTACTTGTGTAGCGTCCTTTTAGCGGCGCTGCACTTTACTTTTTTTTGCAGGAGGAAATGTCGTGACTGTATTGTACAAGCTGGAGACGTTCGAAGGTCCGCTCGATCTGCTCTTGCACTTAATCGACAAAGCGGAAATCGACATCCAGGACATTCCGGTCAGCGAGATTACCGAGCAGTACATGGCCTACCTGCAGAGCATGCAGGAGCTTGAGCTGGACATTACCAGTGAATTTCTCGTCATGGCGGCTACTCTCTTGTCGATCAAGAGCAAGCTGCTGCTGCCCAAGCCGCCGGTTATCGAGATCGAGGATTTCGAATACTACGAGGATGACGGGTATGATCCGCGGGCCGAGCTGGTTGAGCGGCTGATTGAGTACCGCAAAATCAAGAGCATTGCCGTACAGCTGATGGATATGGAAAGCGAGCGCAGCCTGATTTTTACCAAAGAACCAGAGGATCTCGGACCGTTTGTGCCGGTCAACCTGGATCATACGCTCAAAGGGCTGCATACCTCCGACCTCATTGCCGCTTTCCGTAAAGCGCTGAGCAAGGCGGCAAGAAGAACCTCCTATCAGAGGATTACCCGCGATGAAATCTCGGTTAAAGACCGGATCCGTGATGTATCAGAGGCGCTGATGCGCAAAGGCATGGGCGGCAGACTGCGTTTTTCGGCGCTTTTGCACGAGAGTATGGACCGCCATGAGATCGTTACGACCTTCCTGGCTATTCTTGAGCTGATGAAGATGAAGGCGATTTTCTGCTTTCAGGAAAAATTGTTTGATGACATTGTGATGGAGTGGAGAGGAGGAGAGGAATTCAGTGGACTACAAAACGCTGAAATCAATTATTGAGGGTCTGCTGTTCCTGTCCGGGGATGAAGGGCTGTCTGTCCGGCAGATTGCTGAAATTACCGAGCAGCGTCCGGAGCTGGCGGCCAGGGCACTGGAGGAGCTGAAGGATGATTACGTGGCTCAGGAGCGAGGCCTTCAGGTAGTACAGATTGCGGGTAATTACCGGCTGGCTACGCTGCCTGACCATGCACCCTATTTCGAGCGGCTGGCGTATTCGCCGGCAAGATCTTCCTTGTCCCAGGCTGCACTTGAGACGCTGGCTATTGTGGCTTACCGCCAGCCGATTACCCGTGTTGAGATCGAGGAGATCCGCGGAGTGAAGTCTGAGCGGGCGATCCAGACGCTGAACAACAAGGATCTGATCCACGAGGTTGGACGTGCTGAAGCCGTAGGGCGGCCTATTCTGTATGGTACAACCAAATCCTTCCTGGACAGCTTCGGGCTGGCCAGCCTGAAGGAGCTGCCGGAGCCTTCAAGCTTCGATACAGCCGACAATCTGGAGGAGGAAACCCAGCTTTTGTTCAATAAGCTGGACAGCCAGATGTCCTTTGAAGATGCAGGGCAATAAAGCCATTATCCTTATCTCTATCATTGACCGTTGCTCCGGAAGGAGCAGCGGTTTTTTTTATACAATAAGAATTCCGGATTGCCCGCAAAGCGACTGAGTCAGCTCGGGTGTAAGCCTCCGCCTTGCGGGCTTATTTTGCGTTTACAGCCTATTCGGGCAAGCACAGCAGGGCCGGAGCTTTTTTTCCGGCGATGATTTGGATTTGTCCGAATGTTTTCCAGCTAACATTGCCATACTAATCCAAGGGTTCTATAAAAAGGCTGCTTGGAGGTTAATCCGTGACGTTATGGCTTGCTGTACCCTTAGCGCTGCTGCTGCTTGTAATAGTACTTGTGATGTCTTCCTCCATTCATTTTCACTTCCGTTTATGCAGAATCGGCAAGGATGACCGGATTGAATTCGATATAAAAGCTTTATTTGGCCTGGTTAAATTCCATTATGAGCTGCCCAAGCTGATCTATGAGGGAATTGCCCGCGGTGTAAGGGTTAAGCTTGAGGAGAGCGGGATTGCGCCTGTCACCAGGGAGGCCGACTCGGTTGAGCGAATTGATGATGAGACGCTGCGGGACTGGAGGGACAAACTGAAAGAGGCACTGCAGGCTACTCAGGGGCTGAAGCGCTGGATGAAAAATCTGCTATCCCATGTCCGTATTACCCGGCTTGACTGGTCTACTGATTTCTCTCTGGGTGACGCTGCTTATACAGCCACGGCTACAGGAGCGCTGTCCGGGCTGAAATGGGGCCTGGTCGGCTGGATCTCGCGTTATGTCCGCCTGCAGCGCAGTCCGCGCATGTTTGTCGTTCCTGTGTTCCGTGATGATGAGCTGTGCTTTTCTACAGAAGCTGTCTGTACAGGCAAGCTGCCGGTTTCCAGTGTTTTCTATGCGGGAATCCAGCTGCTGTGGCGTGTCATCCGGGTAAAGGGCGGGCTGTCACGCTGGATACGACTGCTTAAGAATAAAAGCTGATTCCCGCTTACGAAGCTTATGCTAAGAAACATCTTACATACAAATGCTGCGTATTGGGGATGATATCACCTGTGATCAACCTGAACAGTCTTTAAAAGCCAAAGGAGGATAATAATATGAGCGACCATCCGATTCAAGGTCTGATGCAGACGGCGATGGAAAATATCAAGGGCATGGTGGATGTAAATACGATTGTCGGAGATCCGGTGGAAACCCCGGACGGGAGTGTTATCCTGCCAATCAGTAAAGTGGCCTTCGGATTTGCTGCAGGGGGCAGCGACTTCAGAGTGGAGGACGACGGTCCCGGCGTCAACGGAAGCGGAAGCGGAGTCAAAATGCTTCCGTTCGGAGGTGGCAGCGGGGGCGGGGTATCCATCCGTCCGATTGCTTTTCTCGTAGTCGGCAGGGAAGGGGTACATATTGTGCCGCTGGATAACCAGACCCATCTGTTTGAAAAGATCATTGATGCAGCCCCGAATCTGATTGACAAAATTCAGAACATGATTCAATCCGGGACACCGGTCGGTGCCGAGATTGTAGGCGCTCCGGGCAGCAAAACGACAACGGTAAAAACGGAAACCGTGCAATCCAACTCATCAGCCCATTAATGTCCGGCAGCTTATAACCTTTGGGATACCGCCTAAACAGGGCGGTGTCCTTTTTTGCCTTCCGGGGTGGAGAAGGACATACCTGCCGGGCCACCCGCATACACTTGTACAACACAGAAGGATAGTAGAACTGAATGAAAGCCGGAGGATGAACAGAACATGAAACGATTAAAAAGGATCACTGGGAAGCCGATGTTGCTTTTGATAATGTGCATGCTGCTGGCCGTTACGGCTCCGGCTTATCCGGTCCGGGCTGAGAACGCCTCTATCTCAACACATGCCAGGGCAGCGGCGCTGATTGATGTTGAGTCCGGGAGGCTGCTATACAGCAGCCGTGGAGATGAGCCAATGCTAATTGCCAGCCTGACCAAGATCATGACGGCTATAGTGGCTATAGAGAACGGGGATTTGGCTTCCGAAGTAAAGGTGGGCAAAAATGCTTTTGCCAAGGAAGGCTCCTCGCTGTACCTGAAGCAGGGGGAAGAGATGCTGCTGGAGGATATGCTGTACGGCCTGATGCTGCGCTCGGGAAATGATGCAGCCACAGCCATTGCCGAGCATGTGGGCGGATCAGAGCAGGGTTTCGTCTACATGATGAATGCCAAGGCGGAAGAGCTGGGGCTGAAGAATAGCCACTTTGCCAATCCGCACGGGCTGGATGCAGAAGGCCATTATTCCAGTGCCAATGACATGGCTGTGCTGACCGCATATGCAATGCATAATCCTGTATTCAAAGAGATTGTGAAGACACAAGAGAAGACAGCAGACAACCCTTATGAGAAATGGGACTACAAATGGGCCAATAAGAACAAAATGCTGCGCTTGTACGAAGGGGCCGACGGCGTTAAAACCGGCTACACCAAAAAAGCGCTGCGCTGCCTGGTCAGCTCCGCTACCCGCGGCGGCCAGCAGCTGGTTGCGGTGACGCTGAATGACGGCAACGACTGGAATGATCATGCGGCGCTGCTGAATTTCGGGTTCAATCATTATCCGCTAAAAACTTTAATTGAGCGCGGCGAGGGCATCAGCGGCTACAGCTTCCTGACGTCGAGGAAATTTGCCTATCCGCTCGGCCAGGGCGAGGAGGCCAGAATTACAACAAAGCTGGTGCTCAGTGAGGAGCCCGCCACGGGAACGGCAGTCCGCACCAGCAGCTTCGGACTGAAGGGAGCTGTAGTGCTGCAGCTGGGCGGGAAGGAAATCGGCCGGGTACCGGTCTATGAGCCCAATCAGCTGCCGCCTGAAGAATCACAGTATATGAAGCGATACAGCACGGCCGGAACTGCCGCTGCCTATCCGGCAAGCAACTGGCTGCAGGCACTGGGAAGTGCGCTACGGGCACTGCTGCAGATGGGAAGATAATTAGAGGTCCGGGATTATAGGGCAGGGGAGGGACCGGGATGATTAATGGAATCTGGCTAGGAATGATCGTGATTGGCTTTATATTTGCTGCCGTAAACGGCCGGATGGATGCATTTACGGCAGCTGTCTTTGACGGCGCCAAAAACGGGGTTACGGTAAGCTTTGGCCTGATCAGTGTGCTGGTATTCTGGATGGGGATGATGCGGGTAGCCGAGGACGCGGGGCTTCTGCGCAAAATTGCCAGACTGCTCGGGCCGGTGGTAGGCTTCCTGTTTCCGGATGTGCCGAAGGGCCATCCGGCAATCGGCTATATTCTCTCTAATATGAGCGCTAACCTGCTGGGCCTGGGCAATGCTGCAACTCCAATGGGGATAAAAGCGATGCAGGAGCTGCAGACGCTGAACCCTGACAAGGAGACAGCGACCCCGGCCATGTGCACCTTGCTCGCATTGAATACAGCCAGTATAACGCTAATTCCGGCTACACTGATTGCGATCCGGCTCAATTACGGCTCAGCTGATCCGGCCGGGATTGTCGGTACGACGCTGGCGGCAACCGCCGTAGCGACACTGGCTGCGATTGGCGCGGACAGGCTAATGCGCAGGCTGACGCTGCTGCGCAAGCCGCCGAAGCCGCCCGCCGTAAGGACGGGAGATCCGTCCGGAGGGAGCCCCGGGCTCCCGCATACCTCGATGAAAGGGTGAGCCGAGCTTGTTACACCTAATCAGCCTCATCTCAGCCTGGGCGATCCCGGTCATGATCACCTTTATTCCGCTGTATGCTTTTACACGTAAGGTTCCAGTGTATGAATCCTTTGTCGAAGGTGCTAAAGACGGCTTCAGCACAGCGATTGCCATCATTCCGCATCTGGTCGGCATGCTTGTCGCCATCAGCGTATTCCGGGCCTCCGGAGCTCTGGATTTCCTGATGGGTTTTATCGCTCCTGCGCTGGAAGGGCTCGGTGTGCCTCCGGAGGTGCTGCCGCTCGGCCTGCTGCGGCCGCTGACCGGTACCGGTTCACTGGCCTATACAACCGACCTGATCCGCGTCCACGGGCCGGATTCCCTGATCGGCATGATTGCGTCCACCATTCAGGGAAGCACAGACACAACATTGTATGTGCTGACAGTCTATTTCGGCGCAGTCGGTATTCGTAACGGCCGTTATGCGCTCAAGGTCGGCCTGTTCTCCGACATTGTCGGCTTCATCGCGGCTATTGCCGTATGTTTACTGGTTTTTGGATAAGCCGGTGTGTACCCCTGCATAAGAATTTGAAATTCCGGAATTGCTGTGTTAGGATAGGAGTAATTGAATAATCCTTAAATTCATCGTTTAATGGATTGTTACTGGCCGGGCCAGGCAAAACCTAAACTGATGGTAAAGCATTTGTCTACTCTTTTTGGAGGGCGGCAAATTTCTTTACTAACGGTTTAGGTTTTTCTTGTTTTCGGGCATCCTACTCATAAAATTACAGAAAGAGGTTATGTTCATGGCTAAAGCAATAACAGAATTCCCGCACAACTTTTTGTGGGGCGGCGCTACGGCGGCTAACCAGCTTGAGGGCGGTTTTGACTTGGACGGCAAAGGCTTGTCTACTGCCGATATGATTGCCCATGTGCCGAAGGCGCTGCGTAAAGGGGATCACTCGATGGAGATTTCCTCGGAGCGCATTGCCGAGATTCTGGCGGGAGACCTCAGCGAGCGGTTTCCAAAACGCGAAGGTGTGGATTTCTACCACCGTTATAAAGAGGATATTGCCCTGTTCGCTGAAATGGGCTTTAAGGTATTCCGCATGTCGATCAACTGGGCGCGTATTTTCCCGAACGGTGATGACGCCGAGCCGAACGAAGCAGGCTTGCAATTCTACGACAATGTGTTCGACGAGCTGCTGAAATACGGTATTGAGCCGCTGGTAACGCTGTCCCATTATGAAACTCCGCTTGGCCTGACCCTGAAGTATAACGGATGGGCCAGCCGTGAAGTAATCGGGCATTATGTAAAATACGCCGAGACCGTGTTCACCCGCTACCGGAACAAGGTGAAATACTGGCTGACCTTTAACGAAATTAACGTAATGGTAATGAGCCCTTATACCGGCGGAGGTATTCTGTCCGACAAAACCGAGCACAAGCTGCAGACAGTCTACCAGGCGCTGCATCATCAATTTGTAGCAAGCGCGCTGGTTACGAAGCTGGGTCATGAGATCATTCCGGGTTCGCAGATCGGCTGTATGCTGGCCCGTCTTGAATCATACCCGCACACTTGTAACCCTGAAGATGTCCGTAAGAGCCAGCTGGAAAGCCAGATGAACCTATTCTTTACTGATGTGCATGCCCGCGGTGAATATCCTAACTACATGAACCGTTATTTTGCCGAAAACAATATCGTGATCGTACGCGAGCCGGGGGATGACGATATCATTGCCGCGCACACAGTCGATTTCATTTCCTTCAGCTATTACATGACACTTACTGTAACAGCCGGACCGGAAGGGGACGTGACAGGAGGCAACCTGATCGGCGGCGTCAAAAACCCGTATCTTGAAGCTTCCGACTGGGGCTGGCAGATCGATCCTGTAGGCCTGCGCGTTACGCTGAACACCTTGTATGACCGGTACCGGAAGCCTCTCTTTATTGTAGAGAACGGACTCGGCGCCATCGACCGTGTTGAGGCTGACGGTTCTATCCATGATACTTACCGCATCGACTACCTGAAGCAGCATATTATTCAGATGAAAGAAGCAGTCAAGGACGGTGTGGAGCTGATGGGTTATACGGCCTGGGGTCCGATTGACCTGGTGAGCATGTCCACTTCGGAAATGTCCAAGCGTTACGGATTCATTTATGTCGACCTGGATGATGAGGGCAAGGGTACACTCAAACGCAGCAAAAAGGATTCTTTTGACTGGTACAAAAAGGTAATCGAATCGAACGGCGAAGTATTATAAAACGTTTTCATTTTAACGTTGTCAATCTGAGGACAATGTGATAATATGCATATACGGGAAAACTAAAACTGGATTGTTACTGAACTTTCAGGCAAAACCAGAAGCTGGCATTATGTGCCTGTTTTGGTTTTGCCTTTTTACTACTCTGACGGCGTAAGGTGATGGGATGAAAATTGAGAAGGTGCTCAACAATAATGTCGTGACCGTGCTGGATGCCAGCCAGAATGAGCTGGTTATCATGGGACGGGGGATTGCCTTCAAGAAGCATACCGGCGATAGTCTTGATGAGACCAAGATAGAAAAGGTATTCTCACTGGATAACAAAGAAGTCTCGCAAAAGCTTATGACGCTGCTGTCGGATATTCCAATTGAATATGTTGAATGCTCCGATGAAGTGATCCGCTATGCGGAGACGGTTCTGGGCGATAAGCTCCACGACAGTGTGTACATCTCGCTTACAGACCATATCCATTTCGCCATTGACCGGCACCGCCAGGGGCTTCAGCTTAAGAATGCGCTGCTGTGGGAGATCAAGAGAATGTACCGTAAGGAGTTCTCGATCGGCCTAAAAGCGCTGCAAATTATTGAAGACCGGCTCGGCGTATTGTTGCCGGAAGACGAGTGCGCTTTCATTGCAATGCATCTGGTTAATGCCCAGCTGAACGGGGAGATGCGTGAAACGGTCAGCATCACGAATATTGTGAAGGATATTTCCAATATTGTGAGGCGCAGCTTTTTGATTGAGCTGGATGAGGAGTCATTAAGCTATTACCGCTTTCTGACTCACCTGAAATTCTTTGCCCAGCGGGTGGTTCGCGGTTCACCGGTTGACGACAGGGACAGGGATCATGCACTGCACGATCTTGTCCGTGTGCAATACCCGGAGGCTTATGCCTGCGCAGCAAAAATTGCGGATTATACCCGCAAGATCTACAAACGGAATTTGTCCAAGGAAGAAATTTTGTACATGACGATTCACATTGAACGGATTGTCAGAAGTGAAGAGACAACAGAATAAGAGCAAGCAAGACGGGATTGTTACTCTAAGCAGGCAAAACCTAAACGCTGAATAGTATAAGCGGCATTATCGCGATACTATGGGTGTTTAGGTTTTTTTGTTCCAAAAAACTCGGAATTAAAGGAGCACATTGAGATGGATAAAACAGCACTCTCCAAGGATATATTGAAGCTGGTGGGCGGGGAAGAGAATATCGAACAGGTTACCCACTGTATGACCCGCTTGCGTTTCAACCTTAATGACAATAAGAAGGCGGATAAAGCGGCACTGCAGAAAACGGATGGCGTTATGGGTGTAATGATCAACGGGGGCCAGTTCCAGGTTATCATCGGTAACGATGTGCCGGTCGTATATAACGAGCTGGTAAAGAATATGAAGGGCGCTCCCGAGGGAAAAGTAAGCTCGTCCTCAGCTGATGCCGGAGACAAGAAGAAAAAGAGTGTCCTGAGCAGCATTCTTGATTTCATCTCCGGAAGCTTCACACCGATTCTGCCGGCTATTACCGGCGCAGGGATGATCAAAGGGATTATTGCCCTGCTGGTAGCTCTGGGCTGGATGGGCAGCACCAGTTCAACCTATGTTATTCTTTCGGCCATCGGCGACGGCGCATTTTACTTCCTGCCGATTATTCTGGCGGTAAGTGCCGCCCGTAAGCTGGGCAGTAATATGTATATTGGCGCTGCAATCGGTGCAGCTATTCTGCACCCCACGATAACCACGCTGCTGGGCGCAGGTGAACCGGTTACTTTTGCCAGCCTGCCGGTTGTTGCAGCAACGTACTCCTCGTCGGTTATTCCGATCATCATTGCCGTATGGCTGGCTTCCTATGTGGAAAAAGCGGTCGATAAAGTTACACATGCATCGCTTAAGCTGATTATTGTTCCGACCGTTACACTGCTCGTAATTGTACCGCTGACCCTGATTGCTGTTGGTCCGATTGGTGTTATCGTAGGTAATGGCCTGACCGACGGGATTTCCTGGCTGTTTGATAATACAGGATTGTTTGCAGGTCTGCTGCTGGGCGGTACAATGTCCCTGCTGATCATTACAGGAATGCACTATGCACTGATCCCGATTATGATCGGATCGATTGCCACGCTGGGATATGACTACATGATTCCGATCATGATGGTTGCCAACTTTGCCCAGGCCGGTGCGACCTTTGGTGTGTATCTGAAAACGAAGAACAGCAAGCTGAAGCCGCTGGCGCTCTCTACGAGCGTTACTGCGATGATGGGGATTACCGAGCCGGCAATGTATGGTGTAAATATGCGGTTCAAAAAGCCGTTTATCGCTGCATTGATCGGTGGAGCTGCCGGCGGCGCATTCCTGAGCCTGTTCAAGGTTAAAGCTTATGTTATCGGCGGTCTGGCCGGGTTATCAGGGATTCCGATGGTACTAGGTGCAACGTTTGTCTACTCATTGATCGGATTTGCAATCGGTATTGTTGTAGCTGCAGTTGCAACTTACATTATGGGCTTTGAAGATGAGCCTGAAGCTGCTGCGGCAGCAGCGTCTGCCGCAACTGCCTCTGTGAACTCAGCTGTAATTGCTGATGCACTGGAAGCAGAAGCTGCTCTTAAGGTTACCGAGGATATCTATAGCCCGATTACAGGTGAAGTGAAGCCGCTTAGTGAAGTGAACGATCCGGCATTTTCCGAAGAAATTATGGGTAAGGGATTTGCGATTCAGCCATCGGAAGGACGCGTAGTATCTCCTGTAAACGGTACAGTGTTCTCCTTATCGAAGAGCGGACATGCCATTGGCCTGGTCAGCGACAACGGCGCTGAAATGCTGATTCACATCGGTATTGATACCGTGAAGCTGAAAGGCCTGCATTTCTCTCCTAAGGTTACAGCCGGCACCAAAGTATCTGTCGGTGACCTGCTGATGGAATTCGACCGGGCTGAAATTGAAAAAGCAGGCTATAGCACCATTACTCCGGTAATTATCACTAATATTGCCGAGTACAGCTCCATCAAACCCGGAGGCCGTACTGCCGTGAAAGAGCAAGAGCTTCTGTATACTGTACAGGCTTAGAATATTAACAACATCATTATAATGAAGAAAAGGAGATAATCCGTTATGCAAAAGACATTCAAAATCGTTGATGAAGACGGTATTCATGCCCGTCCGGCCACCGCACTGGTAAACACAGCTACCAAATTTAAAGACACTGAGGTGTTCGCTGAAAGCGGCGGCAAGAAGGTTACCCTCAAATCAATTCTCGGCGTGCTGTCGCTCGGCCTTGAGCCCGGCGATACGCTAAGTCTGATTGCTGAAGGCGGCCAGGCTGAAGAAGCGCTGAGCGCGTTGCAGGAGGTTATGGTTAAGGAAGGGCTGGGCGAGGTTCAGGAGTAAGCTGGCTGAATGCCGCCTGCTCATGAGACTGATCTTACTGCAGACAAATGAAAAACTGGTGTTCCGATACCTGCCCTTGCAGGTATTCGGGCACCGGTTTTTTGTGTTAGCTGTACTCCGGAGTGGCGGAGACAGCTCCAGTTCCAATCAATTTATTGGAAATAATCCGCTTACATTAGGGAGGCGTGCACGTTTTTCGGATTTAGTGGGAAAAAGGCTAACTAATTTCGCTCTTTTTGCTCAAATGCAGATTCTTCGAGGATTTAAGTATGCTTTTTCCACCTAAAACCCATTTTTCACTAAAATAGAGTAAATTAGCTTAACTTTTTCCACCTATTTTTTTGGAGCGCTCATTCTAGCCCCTTCTGGCGATATACCGGGGGATTAACCTTTGGTTATTGGGCAGGCCACCCGGAGCAAGCTTTACAAAATGGTGTTGTAACATCTTGCTGGCTTCACAGGCAGAGGATCCTTCCTTTGCCTGTGAAGCCAGCAAGCGCTGCCAAGCCGCTTGCCCTCATTCTACCCTCACCCTCAGCGGGGTGAGGGTTTGCTTTTGCCTTAAAGCGCAGCGGATGGGCGAAAGGAACGGAGGGAATTTTGGAACTGTAGGAGCGTCAGCGACCGCCTTTAGGTTTGGATTTCTACCGCGGCCAGCGGATCAAAATCAGGAAATCCAAACCTAACAGCGGCCGGAGGTCCAAAACTTCCCGCAGTTACGGCTGCAGCCCATCCCCCCCGATTTTTTAAGAAAGCAACCCGTCACCCCGCCCGTCACCCGATCATATGCTATTGCAGCAATACGGAGGGAGGCCGGCATGCGTTGGAATATAAGGGATTTATTCTGCATCATTCCCGCTGTCCGTCGATAAACGGCAAGGGATTTGATTTTTGGGTGGGGAAGGACGGCGGAATTTACGCCGCGCCGCTGCTGACAGACCCGGATTATATCCATATCTGTCTGGAGGGCAATTACGCCGAGAAAGATAACGTTCCGCAGCAATGGGAACGCCGGGAGCAGCTGTTTGCCGCAGGTAAGCTCATTCTGGAGCTGACAGCGCGCTACCAGATTTCGCCGCTGCTGATCGAGCCGCACAATAAAACTTGTCCGGGAAATTTTTTTCCGTGGAATGAACTTGTGATTTATCCCGCTGATGGTTATCATTAACCTGAGGTGAGTAGTCGAAAATGGAAAGATTACAGAAAATTTTGGCGCAAGCAGGTGTTGCGTCCAGACGCAAGTGTGAAGAAATGATTTTGGCCGGTAAAGTGGAGGTCAACGGGGAAGTTGTAACTACGCTAGGTACAAAGGTGGACCCCGAGCAGGATATTATTAAAGTGGCCGGAAGATTGATCCGGGGCGAAAATAAAATCTACATCATGTTCAACAAGCCCAAGGGTGTCATTACAAGCGCATCTGATGATAAGGGCCGTAAGGTAGTAACGGATTATTTGAAAGGCATCAAGGAGCGGGTATACCCTGTAGGCCGGCTGGATTATGACACTGAAGGGCTGCTGCTGCTGACGAATGACGGGGAATTTGCTAATCTGCTAACCCATCCGAAGCATCACGTGCCGAAGACGTATCTGGCTACGGTCAAGGGTACTCCGCATGGTACTGCCTTGGACAAGCTTAAGGCAGGCATCAAGCTGGAGGACGGCATGACCGCACCGGCAGAAGTGGAATACAAGGATATAGACGAAGCCAATAAGGAAACAGTTATCAGTATTACCATCCACGAAGGACGCAACCGCCAGGTGCGCCGGATGTTTGAGGCGATTTCTCATCCGGTTATCCGGCTGAAGCGGATTTCCTTCGGTGATATTCTGCTGCAAAATCTCAAGCGCGGCTCTTACCGCCATTTGACTAAGGATGAAGTAAACCATCTGCAGCAGATCGCTAAGGCAGGAGCGCTTAAGTCAAATCAGACCCGCAAAGACACATAAAGTTCACAATTTCTCCTCCTAAAACTGTGGCAATATTCGGTATAATGTTCATAGGATGTTCACACCTGACAACTAAAGTATGAATTGCGTCACAGAAGGGGGCTTCGCGTGTGGGCAAAGCGAGAAAGCCGGTTCAAATCGTAATTCTTTTTCTGATACTTTTGCTTGGAGGTTATGCAATCGGCACTTCGGTGTTCGGCGGAGACGGGAAACCGCAGGAAGGCAGCAAGGCACCGTCCTATGAGCTGCTGGGGCTTGACGGCCTGACCCACACGCTGGATGAGTACAAGGGACAGCCGATCGTGCTGAATTTCTGGGGCTCCTGGTGCGGTCCCTGCGTGAAGGAAATGCCTGCCCTGCAGGCGCAGTATGAGAAGTGGAAGGAACAAGGGGTAGTTGTTGTAGGCGTTAACGTCGGGGAAGACCAGCTGACAGTAGAGAATTTTGTCAAGCAGGTCGATATTCACTTTCCAGTTGTTATGGATACCGGGCGTGATGCGGTTCGCAGCTATGGTGTTTCCCCGCTGCCGACCACCTTTTTCATTAATGCAAAAGGCAGGGTGGACAGCATTCACATCGGGCAGCTGGAGCTGGATACGCTGGATGTCCAGATAGGGAAGCTGGTAGACCCATGACTCCGCGGGAGCCTTTGGTCAGCAATACCAAATGCGACTGCGGACATCAGAATCCTGTTGGAACCGTGCTGTGCGAAGCCTGCGGCAAGCCTCAGGAAGAGAAGGAGCTTGGAGCGGAAGGGAACCTGGAAATGCGTTATGACGGTGTTGCCCGCCGCTCACAGCGTATCAGGCCGGGCGTCATAGACCGGATATGGAACTTCTTTTCCTCTGTCAAAATCGCGGTTTATCTGATTGTGATAACGCTGCTCGGCTCTATGCTGGGCACAGTTTTTCCGCAGGAGAGCACGTTTCTGAACATCGATGCATCAACCTACTATAAAGAAATGTACGGAACAGCCGGGAATATATATTATAGACTCGGCCTTTCGCACACCTATGAATCCTGGTGGTTTATTACCCTGCTTGTAATGATCGGCGCTTCGCTGGTGATCTGCAGTCTGGACCGTGTGCTTCCGCTATATAAGGCACTTACCCGCCAGAAGGTCCGCAAGCACCGCCAATTTCTGACCCGTCAGAAGGTTGTGCTGGTATCACCGCTGGAGGCTGACCCTGAAGCCTGGGTTGCTGCACTGTCAGAGCCGCTGAAGAAGCGGGGTTACCGTGTCAAGACGGAAGGGGGTGCTCTGCTAGCCGAGAAGCACCGTTTTAGCCGCTGGGGGCCTTACGTTATACATATTGGCCTGATTATTTTTTTGCTTGCTGTATTGGCGCGGGGATTGCCTGGGCTTAATATGGATCAGCATCTTGCTTTTCCGCAGGGTGAGGCTGCGAGAATTCCGGAGACCACCTATTATCTGAAAAATGAACAGTTTACTGTGGAGTTCTACAGTGATGAAGAGATGCCGGAAGAGTTCCGCGGCAAAAAGGTGCTGCCCAAGCTCTATGAGACCCAGGCAGTACTCTATGAGTGTACAGCGGACTGTACCGACCCTGCCCGGGAGCCGGTGCTTGCAGAGGTCGCAAGGCACGACATCAGAGTGAATTCACCGCTCAGCTACAAAGGTATGAAAGCGTATCAGTTTGATTATGACCTGACACCGGTGCTGCGTTCAGTACAGCCGGAGCTGTTCAATTCGTTAACCGGAGAGGCATACGGCAAGTTCAAGCTTGATATGAGGAATCCGGAGCGCACGTTCCAGTCCGGCCCTTATACCCTTTCCCTTAAAGAGAAATACATGGACTTCGGCCTGAATGAGGAGGGACGGCCGGTGTCTAAGTCACCGTATCCGAATGCGCCGGCTTTTCTGTTTCTGATTAACGGTCCGGGACTGCCCGAAGAAGGACAGCAGTATTTTTATTTTCCGAAGCAGGTGGATAAGGAGCAGTTCCAGCAGCAGGCGATTAATGAGCGGCTGGGCGGCAGCGGACGTTTTCTGGAGCTTGAGGTGCAGGACATGAGTGATGTTGACTTTGCAGCATCGACGTCGTACCTCAATGTCCGCATAGACCGGGCAATGCCGTTTGTCTGGACTGGAGCGGGAATTGTCATGCTGGGGCTAGTGCTGGGCTTCTACTGGCAGCACAGACGCATCTGGCTCCGTGTGGAAGACAGAGAGCTTGTGCTTGGAGGACATACCAATAAGAACTGGTTCGGCTTCCGGCGCGAGATTGCAGCCGTTCTGCACAAGGTAGACCTGATAGTCGATGAAAAATCATTGGACAACGGGGGAGGTCTGGCATGAGCCTGCTCGATTTCAGCAGTGATGTGTTTATAATTGCCTTCTTTTTGTACAGCGGTGCGTTTATGCTGTTCACGATCGCTATTATGGGCCGCCGTTGGTCCGGCAGGAAGCCTGAGGAGCATACCGCCCGCTGGGGCAGGGCTGCCTTTATCGCCTCATCACTCGGGCTACTCTGTCATCTCGCTTACTTCATTACCCGCTGGATAGGCTCAGGCCATATTCCGGTCAGCAATATGTATGAATTCATGACTTTTTTATCGATGATGATTATGGTTGCCTTCACCGTGATATTTGCCATCTACCGTACTATCATTCTCGGTGTGTTTGCGGTTCCGGTATCTATAATAGTAATGGCTTATGCAGCGGTGTTTCCTCAGGAGGTACAGCCGCTGATCCCTTCCCTGAAGTCTATTTACCTGAATATCCATGTTACGCTTGCGGCGCTGGGCGAGTCCTTTTTTGCTGTCGGCTTTGCCGCCGGCCTGATGTACCTGCTGCGCACTGTGAATTTTGACAGTACAGCACGCAGTGACCGCAAACAGCAGCGGCTGGTTGAATTTACTCTCTTCTCGATCATTGTTATAATTGGATTTCTCGGGAGTGTGTTCGCCTTCCGCGGAGCAGGGTACGAATCTGTTTTTGTCCGCAGCAACGTAACGATTGACAGCTCCGGGCAGGGAGATAGTACAATAGAGAAAGTGAGTTATAAAATGCCGCCGATTGTGGCACCTTACCAGAGCAAAACAGAGGTTTTTCAGCCGTTTCTCGGCATAACGAAGCCGCTGTTTGAAGCACCCTCCTGGATGAACGGTGTTAATGCAGGGCGCAAATTCAACACAGTCATCTGGTCGCTGCTCTCCGGGCTGATTCTCTATACTATGCTCCGCCTGATCGTCCGCAGGCCGCTGGGTAAGGCAATTCATCCGGTGCTGGACGGGATTGACGAGAATGATCTCGATGAGATTACGTACAGGGCGATTGCGATCGGCTTTCCGATCTTTACGCTCGGAGCATTGATTTTTGCTATGATCTGGGCGCAGATTGCCTGGGGACGGTTCTGGGGCTGGGACCCGAAGGAGGTATGGGCTCTTGTCACGTGGCTGTTCTATAGCGCTTATCTGCATTTGCGGCTTGCCCGCGGCTGGCAGGGGCGCAGATCTGCGTGGCTTGCCGTATTGGGCTTTCTGGTGGTCATGTTTACCCTGATAGGTGTAAATCTGGTTATTGCCGGACTTCATTCCTATGCGGGAACGGACTGAATTCGTTTATACCATGATATTTTGCGTTATAGTAATGTAAATCCCATGCCTTCAGGCGTGATGCGTATTAGGGTAATGTTCAACTGTAATTGATGAAGGGGTTGTTGTTAATGGCTGAGCATCTGAATAGAATTCTGGTGGTAGATGACGAGGAGCGGATTCGCCGCCTGCTAAAAATGTATCTTGAAAAAGAAGGCTACGAAATCGACGAAGCGGAGGACGGTGAAATTGCGCTGCGCAAGGCAACAGCCAATGATTACGGCCTAATCCTGCTTGACGTTATGCTGCCGGGGATCGACGGGATCGAAGTGCTGACCAGACTTAGAGGCGTCAAGTCCACTCCGGTTCTGATGCTGACCGCCAAGGGCGAAGAGATCAACCGCGTTCAGGGCTTCGAAATGGGGGCAGACGACTACGTGGTTAAGCCGTTCAGCCCGCGCGAGGTCATTTACCGGGTCAAGGCTATTATGCGCCGTTCATCGGCGACAGCCTTTTTATCCAAAGAGAGCAATTCCAGCAATAATATTGTATTTCCGCATCTCATTATTGAGCATGATGCCCACCGCGTCACGGCCGGCGGACAGGAGGTCAGCCTGACTCCGAAGGAATATGAGCTGCTGCATTATCTGGCTATATCGCCGGACAAGGTGTTTTCCCGTGAGGAGCTGCTGAAGGATGTCTGGAACTACGAATTTTTCGGAGATCTGCGTACGGTTGACACCCATGTCAAAAGACTCCGCGAAAAGCTGAATAAAGTATCACCGGAATCGGCGGCAATGATCACTACAGTCTGGGGAGTCGGCTACAAGCTCGAGGTACCCAAATAGGTGAGTTTCTGGAGAAGCCTTGTCGGCAAGCTGTGGGCTACGATCATCTGCCTTGTTGCTGTCGTGCTGATCACAGTAGGGCTGTTCCTGCTTCCTTATATCGACAGTAACTTCGCCAATTCCGGGGCGATCAAACGTTTATTTACTTATGCCTGTATGATCGGATTTTCATTGACGACGTTTTTTGCGTTATTCCTGTTTACGAAGATCACGCAGCCGATGCAGCAGGTTATAGAAGCGGCGAATAATATCCGCCGCGGCCAATACGGCACCAGGCTGAAGCTGCGGACCAGTGATGAGATTGGCCAGCTGGCAACGTCATTTAATCATATGGCGGCAGAGCTTGAGGAGAATATCCGCAGCCTGAATCATGAGAAGGGGCATTTGTCCAGTGTGCTTCGCAGCATGACTGATCCTGTAATTACCTTTGATAATGAAGGCCAGGTTATCCTCACGAATCCGCACGGGCAGAAGCTGCTGGAGATATGGAGCGATTTGAGCCTGGAGCATCAGCCGGAAGGCGATGCCGGACCTGGAGAAGAACATGCGCATTTCAGCGCAGTTCCGCTGCCGCTGCGTCCATTGTTTATGGATACGCTTAGGCAGGGCGGGGATCAGCGTGCTAATGTCCATGTCCGCCAGGGGGTATGGTCTGTACATATGGCTCCGCTCTATTCGGATGAGCGCATCCGTGGTGCGGTAGCTGTACTCCGGGATGTAACGGAGGAAGTACGGCTGGAGAAGATGCGCCGCGACTTCGTGGCAAATGTATCACATGAGATCCGTACACCGCTCTCCATGATGCAGGGCTACAGTGAAGCACTGCTGGACGGAATGGCTTCCTCTCCGGAGGAGAGGAATGAGCTGGTACAGGTTATTCATGATGAATCGCTTCGAATGGGCAGGCTGGTCAAGGATTTGCTTGATCTCGCCCGGATGGAAGCGGGTCATACCGATATGATGATGGGGCAGGTGGATATGGGCGAGCTGCTCGAACGTATCTACCGCAAATTTACCGTGCGTGCCAAGGAACGTGATATCATTCTGGAGCTGCACAAGCCTGAGGGGCAACTGCTGCTTAAGTTTGCGGATGTAGACAAGCTGGAACAGGTTCTGACGAATCTGCTGGATAATGCATTCCGACACACTCCGGCCGACAAGCAGATCTCTATTACAGGCAGTTCCATCGTGCTGGAGGGCCGCCGTTATCTGGAGCTTGCGATTCGCGACCAGGGCGCCGGAATTCATCCGGATGACCTGTCTTTTATCTTTGAACGCTTCTACAAGGCTGATAAGGCCCGTGTCCGCGGGGAGTCTGGCGGTACCGGACTTGGCTTGGCCATTGTTAAAAATATCGTCGAATCACATCACGGACAGATATTTGCCGCAAGCAGGCTTGGCGAAGGCACGACCTTTACGCTACGGCTTCCTGTCGAAAAACAGTAAATTCAGACTTAGACTGACAGCGCCTCTGAATGCAGAGGTGCTTTTTGTTGAAAGGACTCCTTTAATCTTGTTCAACGTGGAACATAACATACCCGTCACTTTAGGAGGCAATTATTGATGATTTTATCATTGGATCAAGGGACTACCAGCTCCAGGGCTATACTGTTTGACCAAGAAGCCGGTATGGTAGGCCAGGGGCAATATGATATTAAGCAGTCCTTTCCCCGGCCCGGCTGGGTGGAGCATGATCCGGAGCAAATCTGGGAGAGCCAGCTGGCGGCAGCCAGAGATGCGATTCAGGCAAGCTCTGTTGCGCCTGCGGACATTTCGGCGATCGGCATCACCAATCAGCGTGAAACGGCGCTGATCTGGGACAGGGAGACGGGGGAGCCGGTGTATCCGGCGATCGTATGGCAGGACCGGCGTACAGCACCGCAGTGTGAGGAGATCAAGCGCCAGGGGCTGGCCCGGGAGATTGCCGGCAAGACAGGCCTGGTGGTTGATGCTTACTTCTCTGCGACCAAGCTGGCCTGGATTCTGGACCACGTGGAGGGCTCCAGAGCGCGTGCTGAACGCGGGGAGCTGCTGGCCGGTACTGTGGACACCTGGCTCATTTGGAAGCTTACAGGCGGCGCTGTGCATGCGACAGATGTGACCAATGCTTCACGGACGATGCTGTATAACCTGCATGAACGCAGATGGGACGATCTGCTGATTCAGGAATTGAATATCCCCCGGGCGATGCTGCCGGAAGTCCGCATGTCCGGCGGAGATTTCGGCATCGCGGATACCCGCTGGTTCGGTGCGGAAATTCCTATCCGGTCTGTGCTCGGCGATCAGCAGGCTGCGTTGTTCGGCCATACCTGCCTGGAAGCGGGCAGTGCCAAAAATACATACGGTACAGGCTGCTTCATACTCATGAACACCGGAACAGAAGCTGTTACCTCCAAGCACGGCCTGCTGACCACCGTTGCGTGGGGAATGGGAGACGAGCTGTATTATGCGCTTGAAGGCAGTGTATTTGTAGCCGGAGCCGCTGTGCAGTGGCTGCATGAAGGGCTTGGCCTGATCGACGGGCCGGCTGATTCCGAGCAGAAGGCTGCTGAGGTGGAAGACAGTGAAGGCGTAGTAGTAGTACCTGCGTTCACTGGGCTTGGCGCCCCGTACTGGGATATGTATGCCCGCGGGGCCGTCTTCGGCCTCACCCGGGGCACAACCGCCGGTCATCTCGTACGGGCTACGCTGGAGGCACTGGCGTTCCAGTCCCGTGATGTAATCGGCGCAATGGAGAAGGACGCCGGTATGCCGCTTACGGGATTGCGGGTTGACGGCGGGGCCGTGCGCAATGATCTGCTGATGCAGTTCCAGGCGGATATTCTCGGCAGCACAGTGACCCGTACCACCTATGCCGAAACAACAGCGCTGGGTGCAGCACTGCTGGCCGGTCTGACCTCCGGAATCTGGTCCAGAGAGCAGCTGGAGAGCTTCAATAAAGCGGAGCGTGACTTTGAGCCCCGGATGGACGGAGAAGAGAGGGAGCAACGCTATAACGTGTGGAAAGACGCAGTAGAGCGGACTATGGGCTGGGAGAAGCATGAAGCAAGGCATTAGACGCTTTCTGATTCTCGTTTTGGCAGGAATCGAAATAAGGGTATCCGCCATAACAAAAGCAACCTGCAGGCAAGTTATCACTTGTCCGCAGGTTGCTTTTGTTGATTAGAGCATTATTGAGTAATTAAGCTTGAAAAGTAGGAACAATCAGCATGCTCTCAAGCCCGGCTTTACGTCCAAGCCGGGAGAGCTGCATCTTGAGCAGCGGATTGTTTTCGAGAGCAAGGGTAACCTGCTGAAAACCGTCCGATTTGAACATGACAAAGCAGCTTTCCAGCAAAGGAACCACATCCGGAGCTGTGACATTCAGCTTGCGGCAGTCGATCTGCAGCTCATATTCAGAGGGGATAATCGGATTAACGACCTGCTGGTAGGCTTGAATTGATCTGAGGCCGTCCTCATTGGAAAAGGTTCCTTCCAGATAAATATGCAGCTTTTTGTTCTCAGGATCGGTTTTTAGTACATATTTGCCCATTTGCTCAAGCCTCCAAAACAAGATAGGGATGTTCTACATATTCAAAAGCTACTTGATTTCCTCCAGCGTGGCAAGCAGTACATTGAAGGCAGAGATGACCTTTGGAGCACCGATAGCCGGAACCAGATGCAGCAGGATGCCTTTGATCTGATCTACAGTCATGCCGACACGCAGGGCCATTACATAATGAACGCCAAGCTGCTCGAACTGGCCCATTGTGATCAGGGCTGAAATGACGGCAATTTCCTTCCAGTCTGAGCCGATCGTTGTACGCTGAAAAATATCGCCGTAGGCATTGCCCATAATATACTCAGCCAATTCCGGAAAATGTTCTTTAATCGGCGCTAACTGCTTGTTGCCGTAGTCTCCGGAGAGATTGGTAAAATGCTTGAGCCCGCTGTTCACTGAACTTTCCACTTAAGAAAACCCCCTGAATAATGTTATTAAAGATTCAATACCCGGTGCGCCGTCGGAGGCATTTCGTCACGGTCAGTAAGCAGTTCAATAACAGCTACCTTTCCTGAAGCAACTGCGTCATCAATAGCTGCGGCAAATTGCTCCGCAGTTTCACACTTATAGCCTACGGCGCCGAGGGACTCACCGAATTTCGCTGCATCCATCGGAACCTCGAAGAGGGTACCGTCGATTCTGCCGGTTGTCTTTTCCATACCCTTGAGTGCCATATCCAGCTGCATGTTATTAACCACGATGAAAATAACCGGAATGTTCTTGCAGACTGCAGTATTGATCTCTGCGCCCAGCATCATAAAGCAGCCGTCTCCTGTGATGCAGAGAACGGTCTCATCAGGTGATGCTGCCTTGGCGCCGATCGACATGCCGATAGCGTTGCCCATGCAGGCAAAATAGGCATCAAAGATAAAGCTTCCCGGCTTCTTAACATTGTACCATTTCACGGCATGGAAGCCGTGGCTGCCATCATCTACAAATACCGAGCTGTTATAAGGAATCTGATCGCTTAGTGTACTTAGGACCGAAGCAATCGAGAGCTTAGGCAATATAGGCAATTCGTCATGGTAATTAGCATCTGCTGTAATTTCATGTCTGATAACGGTATCCCTGTCGATATGCTGAAGATAGTAGCTCAGGTTGTCACGCAGATCACCGCTGACCGAAATCGTCTGCGAATTCAAGATTTTGCCGACAAAGGTAGGATCGGAATCGAATTGAATCAGTGTTGCCGGATGATTCTCGGCTTTTAGATTGCAGATTGTCATATCACTCAGGCGTGAGCCGAGCACAATATAAAGATCGCTGCTGTTCAGCATGTCATCCCCGTGTTTGCAGCCGCCTACACCGCACGGGCCGTGGTACAGCGGATGGTCCCAGGCGATAGCGCCTTTTCCGCCCGGCGAGGTAACAACAGGGATATTAAAGGTTTCGGCCAGTTGAATAAGCTCCTGGTGTGTTCCTGACCGGTTAACGCCTTTACCGGCGATAATAAGCGGACGGGTTGATTCGTTAATAGCAGCGATTACGCGTTCGAAATTACCAGTGCTGACAACAGTCTCGCGCTCTGGAATGACAATGCGGCATTCCTCAAGCATTTCGGTCTGCACATCAAAAGGGATGCACAGATGTACCGGTCCGCGTTTGCCGCTCAGGGCTATAGAAATGGCATGATTAAAAATCGTACTGAAATGATCTCCGCGCTCTACCAGCTTGCTGAATAAGGTAGCCGGTCTGAACATATCCGCCAGATCAGCCAGATAGGATGAAGAGTCCTGGCACTGGGGAATTCCGAGCTCTTTAATGGACTGGTGACCGGTAATGAACAGAACAGGGAGGTTATTGGCTTTGGCATGTGCTGCTGCAGTAAGGAGGTTGGTTCCGCCCGGGCCTGAGGTCCCGAAGGCAACACCAAGCCCTCCGGTTTTGAGTGCATAGCCGGCGGCTTCGAAGCCGCAGCTGGACTCATGTCTGCCCGGAATAAATTCAATGCCGTAATCAACCATCTTAAGAGCTATAGGACAAATAGATTTGCCGATAATACCAAAGGAATGTGTTACGCCAAGGTTGTAAAGTGCCTCAGCCATATAATCTGCGACTGTTTTCAAGAGTTCCACCCTATCCGTTGTGTATTTTTCTAGCGACTCCAGTGACAATAGAATGCCTGTGCTCTAATGAGCACAGGCCAGTTGCACGTATAGCCGTTAAGAACGTAATTATTCTAACGTCCCGGCTGCAACCTGGCTATCCTGGCCCCAAGATTTGAGACTGTAGATCCATGGCTTTGCGTCATTTCCTTTCGGAGAACTTTGCCGATATTTGGTTAGGTACTAAGTTGGATAATATTTCTTTGGTTAAATTTACTTTTACAATATATTTTTAACTCTATCATTGTCAATACAATTATGCAGAAAAGTGCGAAAATTGACGAATTGCAGGACAATTCAGTGAATCCGTCTTACAAAAACCAAAAGAGCTGCCGCATGATGTAAGCGGCAGCTCTAGGACTGAAGTAATGCTTGCTTAGAACTTGAAAATGTGAATGGTTTTTTGCAGCTGGAATACTGCCTGGGTCATTTTGTCTGTCTCATCAGCAACGGATTGGAGAGCGTTGATCTGTTCATTCATGGCTGCGGACACCTCTTCAGTACCGGCTGCCGTCTGCTGGGTAATTGCCGATATATTTTCAATGGCACCGGAAATTTTGAGGGCGCTCTCCAGCATAAGGTCACTTTCCTGGGAAAAGGCGGCGATCTGCTCGGTTATGTATTGAACGCTTTGGACGATCTGGGAGAAGATATGGGCCGTTTCCACGATCAGTTCATTCTGTACCTGTACAACCTCTTCGTTAATCGCGATATTCTCTACAGCCTGCTTAATATCGGTTTCAATGCTGCGGATCAGGCCGAAGACTTCTTTGGTTGAGGCGGTTGACTCCTCTGCAAGCTTGCGGACCTCCTGGGCGACAACGGCAAAGCCGCGTCCGTGCTCACCTGCGCGTGCCGCCTCAATTGAAGCATTCAGCGACAGCAGATTGGTCTGCTCAGCGATTTCGGTAATGGACTTGGCTATCATGGAAATGCCGCGTGCGTTCTGGGAGAGCGCCTCAATGGTACCGGCAACCTTATTGGTAGCCTCGATGTTTTTGCGCATGCCTTCTGCTTGGGTATCTACTGACAGACGTCCCTGCTCAACCAATTCAAGCGTATGTATGGAGCGTTTATTCATTTCCTTGGTGGAGTGTGTGTAGTTGGCCACCTTGGTTTCAATATCCTTGATGGATTCCGTCATGTCCGCAATATCCGCTGAGATCTCATTGGCGCCGACCGCCAGCTCGTTGGAGGAGGAGGCCACCTGGGCCATTACAATTTTCAGGCTGTGATTCTTGTCCTCGATGCCTCTGCTGGCATCCATTACATGGCGTGTGATCTGTGACGCTTCGGTCAGAATTCTCTTGAGCTTGTCAATCATAACGTTGAAGGAGCGGCTGACCTCGCCCATCGACCCGTTCTCATCAGCCCGGCTTGTAAAATCGCCCTTGGCAATGGTGTGGGTAACATTGGAGAATTCATCAAATGAAGATGTAAGCGTTCTCTCAACGAAACGCGCGAGAGGATAAGTCAGACCGGCCAGTGCAGCAATAAGGATAATGCCGAGAACGATTTTGCCAATCATTACAAGAGTGATTAAAACCGGAACAGCGAACAAAGCGGCAACAAGGTAACAGCCGGCAACGATTCTCTGCTTTAACGGAAGCTTGGTCATCCAGTCCATAATAAAATTCCCCCTAAAAAAGATGGTGTGTATTGTAATAGTATAGGTGATCTGCGGGGAAACAGTCTATTGTAAAAACTGACATAAAACTTCAAACTCCAGATTCTCCGGCTGAGGCGGATTGCGCAATTTCTTCATATAAAAAAGAGGTTCCCCGTAATGATTCTACCAGCATGTTCACCAGCTCCTCAGGCGCGGTTGCAACAGCCTCCTGTCCCAGAGACAAAATGATTTTGCAGGCTGATTCCGGTGTGTGAAACTCAGCCTGAACCTTCTGCCAGCCTGCTTTGGAAGAAGGCACTGCAGTCAGTACGGCTGCATAACGCTCCTGCCTGAGGGATTTCATGCCGGAGATGCTGAGCAGCAGGGTAGCAGGATACCGGGGCAGTGCTGCCTTAAATGAAGCGGTGGATTCCTCCCAGTAACGGGCCAGATCAAAGCCTGCCGGACGGGTAAAGGCGTCATCAGTTAATTCAGCAGAAATAATCCGGGATACCCGGAAAGTCCGCAGCTCCCCGCCGCTTTGGGCAGCGGCATACCAGACACCGCGTTTGGCTATGAGACCCAGCGGGGAGATCAGCCGCTCTTTGCGCTCATCGTTATTACTGTATACAATCAAGACTTTATGATCTGTCCATACAGCTTCCTGCAGGAGAGTAAGGTAAGGATACGCTTCGCCGGAAGGATGCCAGCCTGCGCCGTCGATATGAATGCGCTGGTTAAGCAGCTGGATCTGTGAGTGCTGCGGCTGGGCGGCAGCCGCTTCCAGCTTACGGACGGCAGAGGAATAGTCCTCCTTGATGCCAAGTGCTTCTATGACAGCAGAATCGGCTGTCAGGAGCAGTGAACCTATCTCCCCCGGCTTCATCCCGGTTAAGGCGGTTCTGTAGCCTGCCGGCAGCAACCAGCCGCCGTCTCGTCCTCTTTCGGCGAATACTGGAACGCCGGACGCGCTAAGTGCCTCCATATCACGCACTATAGTCCGTTCAGAGACCTCAAGAAGTCCGGCCAGCTCGCGAGAGCTGACTTTGCCGCGGGCCTGCAGCAGAAGCAGTATGGATAATAAACGGTCAGCCCTCATGGTTAAGCTCCTTTCCGCTCGAAACCCTTTTATTTTTTATTATATCCTTTATATATGTCAATTGGTGACATATATAAAGGATATAATATGAATAGAAAGCTGAGAAGCACAGGCAATGGACCACTTTATAATTGGAAGGAGCAGGATACAAAGATGACAACACTCAAAGGAAAAGTTGCTTTAGTCACCGGAGGAAGCAGAGGGGCAGGGCGGGGAATCGCACTGGAATTGGCACGGGCAGGAGCTTTTGTTTATGTTACCGGCAGAAGCACAGGACTAAAGCAGGCTGGACAGCTAAGAGGAACGATAGATTCGGTCTGCAGTGAAATTGTGGAGAACGGCGGTGAAGGCGCCGCAATCCGCTGTGATCATACCCGTGATCAGGAGACAGAGGCAGCTATCCGTCAGATTGCCAATGAACAGGGCAGGCTTGATATTCTGGTCAATAATGTGTGGGGCGGCAACCGGCTTCCGATCGGCCTCGAACCGTTCTGGGAACAGCCGCCAGCCCACTGGAACAATATGTTTGAGGCAGGAGTCAGAGCACAGCTGATGACGAATTATTATGCGGTTCCGCTTATGCGCAGGACTGAAGAAAACGGCGGGCTGATTATTCATACCACCTTCTGGGACAGGGATAAATATACCGGGAATATCTATTATGATCTGGCTAAAAATGCGCTGACCCGTATGGCCTACGGATTGTCAGTTGAGCTTGCCGCAGACGGCATTGCAGTTATTCCGCTCTCACCCGGCTGGATGCGGACTGAGCATGTGTTAGAGGAATTCGGGACGGATGAGGATCATTGGCAGGAGGTAGAGGCGCTGAAGAACACGGAGTCTACTGCTTATATTGGCCGTGCTGTTGTCGCTCTGGCAGAAGAACCGGATAGATTGTCACTTTCGGGCATTCCTCAGCAGGTTGGCGCATTGGCGGAACGATACGGTTTCACGGATTCGGACGGGCGCAAAGTCCCGGTCTTCCGGATGGAGTAGGCGGAACAGGCCTGGCATAAACGAAACGCCCGTCTGGAACTGCGGCTGATAAGCGCGCATTCCGGACGGGCGTTATTTCTTTAAGCGGGTGCTTCTGCTAGAGCAGAATGACTTCTTCGGCAGTATTAATTTCCGGCAGTCCGGCGAGCTTCACAAGAACATGCTGCGGCACTGCTTTGTCTACAGTCAGCAGCATGATCGCTGCTCCGCCGACGATTTTACGGCCGACCTGCATCGATGCGATGTTGACGTCATTTTCACCCAGCAGGGTGCCGACGAGACCGATAATACCCGGCTTATCGTTGTGGGAGATCAGAATCTGGTGGCCTTCCGGCGCGATATCAACCGGGAAGTTGTTCACCTGGACAATGCGTTCTCCATAGCCCTGCAGCAGCGTGCCGGCAACCAGGCGTACTTCATCAGGGTCAGCCTTCAGTGTAACGGTAATCAGGTTTGTGAAGCCTTTGGTCTTAGGCGATTTCGTTACAACTACATTCACGTCTCTGGTTTTGGCCAGGTGCATGGAGTTAACGATATTGACATCGCCGGCAAAGTGGCGGGACAGCACACCTTTGACAATATAGCGGGTCAGAGGCTGGGTATCCACATCGGACAGGTCGCCGGCATATTCCACACTGATCTCTCTGATAGCTCCGTGTGTAAGCTGTGTTGCAAAGCTTCCCAGCTTCTCACCGAGCGTGAAGTACGGCTGAAGCTTGTTCATCACGCTTGGAGCAACCGGCGGGATGTTGACGGCGTTGATGAACGGCTCATTGCGCAGAATGTGCAGGACCTGCTCGGAAACGTCGATGGCTACATTCTCCTGGGCTTCAACAGTCGAAGCGCCCAGATGCGGGGTGACGATGACCTTTGGATGCGACAGGAACGGGTGATCAGCCTGAGGCGGCTCCTTCTCAAATACATCAAACGCTGCTCCGGCTACAATGCCGCTGTCAATGGCTTCAACCAGTGCCATTTCATCAATAACACCGCCGCGGGCACAGTTGATGATGCGCATGCCTTTTTTCATTACTTCGAACTGCGGACGGGAAATCATATGGCGTGTTTCAGGAGTCAGCGGTGTGTGTACAGTAATAAAATCAGCGCCGCGCACAATGTCGTCAACCGAAGCAAGCTTCACTTCCAGCTTCTCGGCACGGTCGGCGGTCAGGAACGGGTCATAAGCGAGAATGCTCATGCCGAATGCTTTGGCGCGTTTGGCAACTTCGCTGCCGATCCGGCCCATTCCGAGTACACCCAAAGTTTTACCGCGCAGCTCAACGCCGAGGAAGGTCTTTCTGTCCCAGACCCCGTTAATCGTCTTGGCATAAGCCTGCGGAATATGGCGGGCCAGCGCCATCATCATGGCAAATGCATGCTCACAGGTCGTGATGGTATTTCCGTCAGGAGCGTTGATAACTACGACGCCGCGCTGGGTGGCCGCCTCCAGCTTAATGTTGTCAACTCCGACTCCGGCACGGCCGATAACCTTCAGGTTGGTGCCGGCAGCGATTATCTTCTCGGTAACCGTTGTCTGGCTGCGGACAAGCAGACCGTCATATTCGCCGATGATAGCGACCAGTTCGTCTTCGCTCAGTCCTGTTTTCTTATCCACAATTACATCGCTTGCGTCCATCAATTGCTGAATACCCAAATCGCTGATCGGATCCGACACTAATACTTTAAACATGGTTTCTTATCCCCCTTAAAAGTAAAAAGCTAATATGCCTAAGGATGCCCGTATGAGGCAGTCCACAGTACCAGAATCAGTGAGACAAATTGGAAAACAATGCCGAAATAACGGGGTAACGCGCTGTCGCATAAAAGAAAAAGCGTGCAGATGTACCGGGAAAACAGAGCATGGGCCTTTTAGACCAATTATAATGAATTTGGGTAACAAAAAAACTCCCAACCCCATACTACTGCCGTAGTAAGGGACGAGAGTTGTCGTGGTACCACCCTAATTCACTGCAACTGTTCAGAAGCAGCCTCATTGGCCGTCAAAAGGCCACACTGATAACGGAGTTGATCCGATTGCATCTACTGTTCGTTCGATACAATATCTCAGGAGCGCTAAAGAACACTGTCCGCCACCGGTTTGCACCAACCACCGGCTCTCTGAAGACCTTCAGAATCTTTGTTCCTTCATCGGTTTTGCGTGATTAATTTTTCATAATGTAACATGGTGATGCCAACTGTGTCAATAGGCTTATTCTGCTCGGGTTGTCTTGAAGTGAGCTTTATTTTTCGTTATGATGCAATAGCTGGTTCTACTCATAAAAGAACGGCAGCTGCGGTACGATTTCCTTGCCGTAATATTGCTCACGCCACTTCATAAAGTCCTGCTCCTGAACGGCGCCTGTAGAGATAAGCAGCGTGATAGAAGATTGAACATCCTTCAAGCCGAGCGAGCTGGCGGTACCGGAATAGATCATATCATCAATCTTGGCCGAAATATCCTGCGGATCATAAGCGCCGTATATTTTGCGGTTCAGCATGATGTTAGCGACTGTCGCATTTTTGAGCAGCAGCGGCATCTTTTTCCATGCTACAAAGGATAACGTTTTGAGTTCGCCTGTTGCCGCTGGAATCGTGCTGCTGGTTTTGGAGCCCCACTTAAGCATGGAATCATAGAAGTCTTTCTGTCCCAGCAGCCCGAACTTGATGGCACTTGCTGTAAAATTGTCATTCTTAAGCGCCTTGGCGGTCTCAGAACCGGAGCTGCCGGCGGTCACCTTGCTGGAAGCCTGAGAGAAGAGCGTCAGACTCTTGAGAATATTAAGCTGAGCCTGGGACAGCAGAGGCGAGTTGGTAAACAGGGAGTCTTTACTGACTTTTCCGTACTGTTTGTCAGCCAGAAGACCGAGATTTTTGAGCGTTGCCGCATTGGTGCGCGCATCTGAGCTGCGGGCCAGATTATCCACTTCGCTGTTCCAATTCCGCTTGAATTCCCGATAAGGCAAAAATACGTTATGATAGAAAGCAACAAGATCTTGCTGCTGGTATGAACCGGAGAATTCCTCCACAGCCCCTTCAGTACCGGTCAGGTGGGCATATTTAGCCTCCGTCTTGTCAGCTCCAACCTTCACTCCCGTAAAAAATGCGGCAAATGCGCAGATCAGGAAAAATAGAAAACCTAGTGTGTATAACATTTGAGTGCGGGAGTTACTGCTATTCATAATTTAGTGCTCCTTCTTCTGGAAAAATGATCTTATGTAAAAACAATATAGAACAGGCAGGTTACAATGAAAAAATTCAAATTAGGCAACATCAAAATTAAAAAAGCCGATCCACAGCAGCTGACTGACAAGCTGCTTCTGCTTAATCTGTATATTACACAGGGCCTTACTTTATTTATCGGTCTGATATGGATATTATTGCAGAAAAGAAATCCCATTGACATATTAAATTTTCCTGACAGTGCGCAATTTGTGCTCTGGGGCCTTGGTTTAGCAGGAATTATGCTGGTTGTGGATTTTTTGTTAACTTATATTGCACCGCAGGACAGCATGGATGACGGAGGGATTAACGAGCTCCTGTTCGGAAACCGTCCGGTCTGGCATATCATCATTATTGCGGCAATGGTCGCAGTGTGTGAGGAACTGCTGTTCCGGGGAGCCATTCAGCACGCCTTCGGCCCTTACTGGACGAGCATTCTGTTTGCTGTAATCCATGTCCGCTATCTGCGCCATTGGCTTCCGACGGGCTGGGTATTTCTGAGCAGCTACGGTTTGGGTTACATTTACATTCACACAGGAACCTTATGGGCACCTATATTATGCCACTTCTTAATCGACTTGTTCTCAGGTCTTGTGATCCGCTACAGGAGGGAGTCATGAGCGAGGAACTTAGCCGTGTTAAATCCCGCCGCAAATCAGCAGACCACAAGTCGTCAGACCGCAAAAAACGTTCTGCGGCCGGAACGAATCAAAAACAGACAACTGCTGTATCCCCTGAGGTCCGGCAGGAAACTGCCGAACAGCCTGCCGGCCTTTCCAGAAAAGCAAGACACGGGGCGGCAGCTTCCCCTGTAAAGCCGGACAGGCAAAAGCAGACAGCAACTCAGGAGACAGAGGATACTCCATCCCGTTCCCAGAGCTATCCGTCAGAGCGCTTAAGGCTCAGCAAAATATTCGTCAACTCGCTGTATGTCCTGTTTATTCTGCTGCTTGGATTCCTCATTTGGTGGGGAATCAATGACGCACCTGCGCTGAGGACGTTATGGTAGCCGTGTGGATTGCCGTCGCAGCCATTCTGCTGGTTACAGGTATCCTGGCTGCTGTGATGATCGTGAACGCCTTCAGGAAGAGGATTATTGCCGAGGAAATATTTCTCAGCACACTGCCTGCCGGATTTGACGGCTTCCGCATCCTTTTTATTACCGACATTCACCGCCGGCGCCTTCCCCGGGCTCTTCTGGCCCCCCTGGCAGGAAAGGTGGATGCCGTATTTCTGGGCGGTGATCTCACAGAGAAGGGCAATGCTCCGGCCAGGCTGGCAGAGAATATGAAGCTTGCGGCTTCATTGGCTCCTGCATATGCGGTTCACGGCAATCATGACTACAAGGCTAATACTGCTTTGGCTGATAACATCGTCCGCGGGAGCGGAATAAGGCTGCTCATGAACGAGAATGTCTTTATAGAACATAACAGCCAAAGACTGGTGTTGACCGGTATGGATTTCCCGAAGCAGGGAGGGAAGAAAGGATACGCCCCATTACCGGCGGCACCCTACAGGGAGACTCCGTATTGCCGGATCATTCTGGTGCATGATCCGCTCTGGCTCTCCGGACAGGATGCTGTCGCTGCGGATCTTATACTTGCCGGTCATACTCATGGCGGCCAGGTTGTACTGCCGTTCGGCCTGCAGATGCATGCCGATCCGTTCTACCGTACATACAATGCAGGCATGTACAGCATTCCCAGAAATGATGGCAGCGGAGCAGAAGCCAGTCTGCTGATCAGCCGGGGCTTCGGCACCGCGCATCTTCCGCTCCGCTGGCGCAGTCCCGCAGAGATGCACGTGCTCACGCTTCGTAAAGCAACAAATATTTGATTTTATGTATAGTATTATTGTAAACGCAGAAAAGGGACCCCCGGCAATAGTGCCAGGGGTCCCTTTTTCTGGAATCGGCTAAGTACTTTGTGCTTAGCGCATCTTGAGCTCAATGCTGCGCGGATCGACAAAGCTGTAGCCTTTGCCTTCAAGCGTGGTCAGCAGCGTATCCAGCGCCTCGACCGTCCACGGAAGCTCGTGCATTAGGATATTGCTGCCGGAATGCAGCTGATCCGTCACGTTTTTGACCAGTGTCTCGGTCTTGCCCGTATCCTTTTCTTTCATTTCCCAGTCCAGTGATCCTACGGACCAGGTCATATAGAGCATCCCGTTTTCGGCTGCAACCTGCTTGCCCACATCCCCGCCTGCGCCGTGCGGCGGACGGAAGAAATCCGGTGCTTCACCGGTAATCTCTTTAACGATGCTTTGAACATCCTCGATCTGTTTTTTCACTTCTGCGTAACCCTTATCCTTAAGTACGATATGGTCCCAGCTGTGATTGCCGATAATGCCGCCGCGGTCATGCAGCAGCTCCAGCAGCTCGGGATGCTCCTTTACCCGGTAGCCATTGACAAAGAAGATGGCTTTTGCCTGGTGCTTGTCCAGTGTATCCATCAGCGCATTAATCATTTCAGCATCCTTTGGACCGTCATCAAAGCTTAGGAGGACAACCTTTTTGTCCGTACCTTCCTCATTAGGAACAATATCGTAATTTTTGTTCATATGGTACAGCTGAGGAATCTCTGTAGGAGCCGGTCCGCTGTCTGACGGTGCAGCAGTCCCTGCTGCTGAATCAGCCGGTGCAACGGTTGCTGCGGGTGACGGTGCTGGGGACATATCCTGTGCCGCTGTGCTGCCGGCCGTTGCCTGTGCGGTTGCGGCTGGCGCAGCCGTCTGTGTGCCGGCTGGGGCCTGGGTAGCGCTGCCCTGTGTAAGTTCCCCGTTGTTATTCCCGCTGCTGCAGGCCGACAGCAGCAGGGTTGCCAGGAGCAGTACTGAAATTGCTTTACCCACTTTTTTCATCTCGCTTTCTTGTTGTTTGGCTGTATGAGCCGGAATCTTTCCGCGAACACTAAGCATGATTTTACCATACAAGGAGGTTAGAGATATGAATACTTCGTCATTTCTGTGCGGAGTAGTGCTTGGTGCCGCCGCCAGTATGATTATGTCCAAAAAACGCAGCGCCATGATGTCTTCGCTCATGCATTCAGGAGGCCAGCATCAGGGGGCCGGTGAAAAGGCGCGTGACAAAATAATGGGCATGGCGATGACCGGATTCGGCAGCACTGCTGCGGAGGGACCGCATGACAAAGAAGACAAAGCAGAGCATAATACCGCAGCACATAAAGATGAAGATGTCCTAAAGTCCAAAGAATCCAACCTGAATATGCTGAAGGATTTCATCCGTACAAATCCCGATGTAAAACATGAAGTGGAGCAGATCCTCAAGGATACGCATATAGTCATACCCGGTTTGTAACCGCAAGAAAGCAGCTCAGAATCATTTTGGAGATGATTCCATCTTCAGAATGATTCTTTTTTGTATTCAGACAAGCAGCAGCGTGGTAATGAATGATTAAATATATTTATTTGCGTGCATTTACTCCGCCAAAATGATAACATACTTACATAGTAACCATTTTTGGCTCATTACTCGGGACTCATCATACATTAATATTAAATGAGCTTGCAAAAGGAGGATCCTGTCATGAGAATAGAGCGATTAGGTCAAGATAAGATACGGATTTTCCTCACTTTTGACGACCTGAGCGAGCGGGGCATCCAGAAGGAAGATATGTGGCAGGAAGTTCCCAAGGTGCATGACCTTTTTACGGAAATGATGGATCAGGCGTACAGTGAACTTGGTTTTGACGCTACAGGTCCGCTTGCCGTGGAAGTGTTCGCATTGCCCGCGCAAGGTATGGTCGTTATAGTGACCCGGGGGAAATATGATCACCATCAGTACGGTGGAGCCGGGGAAGAAGAAATGCCTGAAGAGATTTACGAAATGGAAGTTACTCTCGAACAAAGCGACTCCATTGTGTATGCATTCCGCGATTTTGAGATTCTGGTTGAAGCGGCTCATGTACTCATCGGCAATATTACTTCCCAAGGAAAGCTGTATTCTTATAATAATAAATGGTATCTCTACTTCGATCCTAAGGAATACGAGGAAGCTGTGCTTACAGGGCTGGTTGCAGTGTTGTCAGAATTCGGGGATTCTTCCCCGGTAACTGAAGCTGTGCTGGACGAATACGGCAAGACAGTGATGGCTGAGAATGCCATTCAGCTGCTGTGCACGCATTTCAAACGCCAGGAATAAGCGGGATTAACGGGCCTGGGCAACTGCCAGGCCTTTTTCTGCAGATTGACAGGAAGCAGAATTACAGGTGAAAGTTTGGGGGAGGAAAGCTCGGTGCTTTTGTTATCGGTTATTACGTCGGCAGTTGCACCGGGACTTGCGCTGCTGACTTTTTTCTATCTGAAAGACAAGTACGACCAGGAGCCGCTGCATATGGTTCTTAAGGTATTTCTGCTTGGCCTGCTAATCGTCTTCCCGGTCATGATCATCCAGCGTGGTCTGGTGCTCGGGCTGGGCGGCGGTGCTTATGTTGATTCGTTCCTGATCTCCGCAGGAGTTGAAGAATGCCTCAAGTGGTTTATGCTGTACCACATGATTTATAATCATACCGAATTTGACGAGCCTTATGATGGAATACTATACGCTGTAGCGATCTCGCTCGGCTTTGCAACAATTGAGAATGTGATGTATGCGTGGTACAGCCATGCTTCGCTGGGCTCCATGTTTATCAGGGCGCTGCTTCCGGTATCCGGCCATGCGATGTTCGGGGTCATTATGGGCTATCATATGGGCCGGGCCAAGTTCACGAAGGGCAAGAAACCAAGAGGGATACTGCTTGTATCCTTGCTGCTGCCCTGGCTATGGCACGGAATATATGATTTTATCCTCGCCACAATGTCGAACTACTGGATCTGGTTCATCGTGCCTTTAATGGCGGTATTGTGGTATGGCGGCATGGGGAAGGTGGCACGGGCCAACAGCCGTTCACCGTTCCGCTTTTTGAAGCGCGAGGAAGAGGTTAACCTTTAATAGAGATGGACACACTTATTCTTACCCGGGAAGTTCCGCAGAAGCTGGAATTCCAGAGAAGAGAGGGGGTGTCTTTTTTTTGCGTGTAAAGGTTCGGATTGTATGCAGACAGTGTGGAGAATCCTACATATTAAGAGGCAGCAGGGAGCAGGGGGTCATTCAGACCGGCTTTAAGCAGTGTCTTTGCAGCAGCAGCACCGGCTTTGATATTGAGGAGCGGGCCTGAACGAAGCTGCATTTGGAAGTAATCTCTTTTTTTTGCAGGCCTGCGAGGTGCATAACTCTTCTCAGTTATTGTCAAACTAACGGCAATAAGCTACTGAAAGGAGTCTTGCAGCCCTATGTACAAAAGATTAAGTGCCATAATGTTCCCGCTCACCACATTGCTGCTGGTCGGAGCGCTCGTCTGGGGATATCAGGAGAACCAGGAGAAAAATTCGATTCTCATTAAAGCGGAGAACCAGTATCAGCGTGCTTTTCATGATCTGTCCTATCACGTGGAGCGGCTCCATGGTGAGCTCGGTAATACGCTGGCTGTGAATTCCGCCTCTAACGGGATGCACCGCAAAGGTCTGGTTAACGTGTGGCGGCTGACCAGTGAAGCACAGAACGAGATTAACCAGCTTCCGCTTACACTGCTGCCGTTTAGTGAGACGGAAGAGTTTCTGTCCAAAATATCCAATTTCTCTTATAAGGCCGCTGTCCGTGATTTCACCAAGAAGCCGCTGACCGAAGGTGAGATGGCTAATCTGATGGCGCTCTACAAAAACTCAGGTGAAATCTCCAAGGACCTCCAGGAGGTTCAGGAAAAGGTTATCGGCAAAAAGCTGCGGTGGATGGATGTGGAGTCTGCGCTTGCGACCGAGGAGAAGGCAGAGGACAACACGATTATCGACGGGTTCAAAACTGTGGATAAACGGGTTGCTGCTTACCCGGAGCTGGACTGGGGGCCGTCTGTGGCGAGTATATACGATAAACGGTCTGTGAAGAAGCTCGGCGGCAAGCCGGTCACGGCTGAGGACATCAGAACCAAGGCTGTGAAGCTTGCCGGTGCGGGCGGAAATGCGAAGGTGGATATCAGCGAGAACGGGAAGGATACCGAGTGGGCTTCATACACCGCTACGGTGACCAGTCCGGACCATAAGAAGCCGGTTACCATGAACTTCACCAAAGAAGGCGGGCTTCTAATCGGCTATAATGACAACCGGGAGGTTGGGGAAGCCAAAGTCTCACTGGAGCAGGCTGCAGTGAAGGCCGGTGAGTTCCTCGCAAAAAAAGGGTATCCGGGGATGACGGCAGTCAGCGCGGACCGGTATGATAATCTGGGGAATATGACCTTTGTAAGCAGCCAGGACGGTGTACTGATCTATCCGGAAAAAATAACAGTGCGCGTCGGGCTGGATACGGGACAGCCTACGGGCTTCCAGGCCAGCGATTATGCCAAGGAGCATCAGGAAAAACGGCAGATTCCAAAGCCCGGTCTATCGCTTGAGAGTGTGAGAAAGAATCTGAACCCGGAATTCAGGGAGCTGTACCACCGGCTGGCCTGGATCGAAAATGAGGATGCTGTAGAACTGCTGACCTATGAATTCGGAGGCAAAATCAACGGCTCACAGTACCGGATATACCTGAACGCGGCTGACGGCAATGAGGAAGCGGTCGAAGAAGTGCGTACCTCCTCAGGGGCTCAGGATAAGCAATAAAGCATGCAGATTGAAGGAGGAGCGGTTCCGCCGGGAACGCTCCTTTTTCTTTTGTTTGTAATCAGGCCGGCCGCCCGGCAATTTTTACTAACCCGCTATCAAAAGCCCGTGCTATAATCAGTAATATGCTTAATTACTAACTTGTGGCGGTGACCGGATTGTATCCCAAAATTAATGAACATCTTTACATACAGGTTGCCTCCAGTGACGGGGCAGAAGGAGAGAATGAATACAGATCCAGAATTGCGGATATCGAGGATGAAGCCATTCTGATTGAAATTCCAATGCAGATCGGCAAAGCCCGCCTAAAAAAGCTGTTTATGGGCGATGAACTCTCTGTTTATTTTCTGACTGAGGGCGGCATCAAAAATTATTTCAACACTCATGTTATCGGATTCAAAGAAGATGTGATCCGGATGATCCGGATCCGTAAGCCGGAGGCAGAGCATATCTTCAAGATTCAGCGCCGCAGCTTTCTGCGGGTAAACGCGGAGCTGGAGCTGGCCGTAAAGGATACGCTGGGCAGCCGGATACTGGTCCGCACCGACGATATCGGGGGTGGCGGAACCTCTTTTCTCAGTGACGGAAAGGTGAAATTTGCGCTGGCTGACAAGCTGAACTGCTGGATACTCCTGCCATACCGTAACGGCAGTATTGAGCATGCGAATTTTGAAGGAGAGATTGTGCGGATGAAGGAGCTGGATAACGGGCGCAATCTTGTCATGCTGAAATTTTCGGCGATTACTGATGCGGAGCGGCAAAAAATTATCCGTTATTGCTTCGAACGGCAGTTCGATTTCCGCAACCGCTGACGTTTTTTTTGTATATTTTTGCACGTTTTGCCCTTTAAGCGGTTTTGCACTGTGTTCCAAACTGTGGTATAATTTTATAAGTCGCAGGCAATGCCTGCTTTTTTCTTGATAATATTAGCAGATTCCTTGGGAATCTGCAGCCAGCCGGAACCTCGGCTGAAAGAGTGTTTGAGGAGGAATGCCCCGTTGGACAGGCAGGGTACACATACTTACGACAGAATTAACGTCGCCATCGACGGACCTGCCGGGGCAGGCAAGAGCACTGTTGCCCGATTGGTAGCACGTAAGCTTTCTTACATTTATGTTGATACCGGTGCCATGTACCGTGCAATTACCTGGTATATGCTCCGTGAAGGCATACCGCCGGAGGATGAGAGTCAAGTGGACCGGATTGTCCGGGACATGGTAATTGAGCTCATTCCCGAGGAAGATGTACAGAAGGTGCTGCTAGGCGGGGAAGACGTAACACCGCATATCCGCAGTCTTCAGGTCAGCGGCCAAGTGTCGCAGTACTCGAAGCTTGAGGGAGTGCGTTCCAGACTCAGTCATCTGCAGCGTCAGATGGCACTCCGCAAGGGGGTAGTCATGGACGGCCGCGACATCGGTACGACCGTGCTGCCTGATGCCGAAGTGAAGATTTTCATGACGGCAAGCGTGGAGGAGCGGGCTCTCCGGCGTTATAAAGAGCTGAAGGATACGGAAACAGTGACTCTCGAACAGCTTGAACACGATATTGCAGCACGTGACCGTCTTGATGAAGGGCGGGAAATATCACCGCTGCGCCGTGCAGAGGATGCCATTCTTCTGGACACGACCTTTATGGATATCAATCAAGCCGTGGAAGCCATTGTCTCCCACTGCAGATCTCATGTTGACGGGGAGAGAAATCATTCATGATTTATGTAATTTGCCGTGGATTGCTTCGCTTGATTTATGCCATCCTGTTCCCGCTTAGAATTGTGGGAAAAGAAAATGTGCCAAAGGAGGGCGGGGTACTGCTCTGCGCTAACCACATCAGCCTACTCGATCCGATGACGATCGGGATTAAGCTGGAACGTCAGGTCAAGTATATGGCCAAGGCTGAGCTGTTTGCAGTTCCTGTGCTGGGCTGGCTTATCAGGAAGCTGGGCGCTTTTCCTGTCAAACGTGGCGGCGTAAGCAAAGAATCCATAAAAACGGCCCTTAATACGCTTCGCGGCGGAAATGTTATGGGTATCTTCCCGGAAGGAACGCGCAACTCTGATACCGGAGTGGCGAAGAAGGGTGCGGCCAGCTTTGCGCTCCGCAGCGGGGCAGCAGTTGTCCCAGCCGCTATTATCGGCTCTTACAAACCTTTCCGCCGGATGACGGTTATTTACGGAAAGCCCATTGACCTGAGCGCCTTTGACGGAGCGGGAAGTGATTCGCTTGAAGAAGTTACCGATGTTATCATGGGACGGATTCATGAGATGATCAAGACCGGTAAGCCCAGCGCCAATTAAATCCGGTTACTTAAGGTTTTTACAGTTGCTTAGGGATAACGGGATAACCGCTATTTTTTGGCACATACTATCTTAATACTGTAAATGTTATACATGTATTGATTGTTTTGAACCCTGCTCTTACGCGGGTTTAAATAAATGGGGTTTTGAATCGAGGAGGGTAATCACATGTCTGAAGAAATTAAAAATCAGGAAGCTGCGGCTAATGTTGAGAACAACGAAGCTGCAGAAGTGACAGAAGCTGTGGAAACCGCTGCACCTGTTGCCAGCAACGAAGAAGAAGTGACTAGCCAAGAAGGTTTGGAAATCATTTCTGTGAAAAAAGGCGATACCGTGAAAGGAACAATCGTCAAAATCGAAGATAACCAAGCTTATGTAAGCATTGGATATAAATACGACGGTGTGATTCCGATTCGCGAACTTTCTTCCGTACAGCTGGACAACGCTGCTGCAGCGGTTGAAGTTGGACAAGAAGTGGAATGCAAAGTAGTAAGCGTCAACGACAACAAGGAAAGCCTTGTGCTCTCCAAGCGTGCAATTGACAGCGAAAAATCATGGGAAGATCTTGAGAAGTACTTTGCTTCCCAGGAAGTGATCGAAGTTACTGTGGCTGACGTTGTCAAAGGCGGCCTCGTAGCTGATGTCGGCGCGCGCGGATTTATTCCGGCTTCCATGGTTGAACGTCACTTCGTAGAAGATTTCAGCGACTACAAAGGCCGTACACTTCGCGTAAAAGTGAAAGAACTGGACCGCGAGAACAGCAAGGTTATTCTTTCTGCCAAGGAAGTGCTGGAAGAAGAATTCGAAGCTAACAAGCAAAAAATCATGTCCGAGCTGACTGAAGGACAGGTTATCGAAGGAACAGTACAACGTCTGACCCAGTTCGGCGCATTTGTTGATGTGGGCGGCGTTGACGGTCTGGTTCACGTATCCGAGATCGCTTGGAACCACGTTGAGAAGCCGTCTGACGTTGTGTCCGAAGGCGACAAGGTTACTGTTAAAGTACTTAAAGTAGATCCTGAAAAGGGTAAAATCAGCCTGAGCATCAAGGCTGCCGCTCCAGGTCCTTGGGATTCCGCTGCAGGCAAGATCAACATTGGCGATGTAGTAACAGGCGAAGTAAAACGCCTTGTAAACTTCGGAGCATTTGTTGAACTGCTTCCAGGTGTTGAAGGCCTTGTGCACATCTCGCAGATTTCCCACAAGCACATCGGAACTCCGCATGAAGTACTTAAAGAAGGACAAGAAGTTCAGGTTAAGGTTCTGGACTTCAATCCATCCGAGAAGCGCGTAAGCCTCAGCATTAAGGAAACCGAAGAAGCTCCGGCTCCTACGGCTAGACCTGAACGCAGAGAAAAACAGGACAGAGCTCCAAAAGAAGTTCTGAACAATCCTAACGTATCGCTTAGCAACGAAGGCCTCAGCTTTACTCTGGCTGAGCGTTTCGGCGACAAGCTGGATAAATTCAAGGGTAACAACTAATCCCTTACATTAAGCTTTGCATCGTAGCATAAGAATGCTGCATAGGGTGACTTATGCGCTCTTATATGCGGTGTCATACCGGGTAAAGTAATCGGCGAGCCCTCACTTGGGGGTTCGCCGATTGTGTTTTAACGGTGTTAGCCAATTGAATTGTTTTTTGCTATGATGAGAGACGTAAGTAAGACAGGAGGAATGGAATATGGCAAGACCCGTTGTGGCCATTGTAGGGAGGCCTAACGTCGGTAAGTCGACGATATTTAACAGGCTGATTGGTGATAAACTGGCCATTGTAGAAGATAAACCGGGTATTACCCGTGACCGGATTTACGGAATTTCTGATTGGAACGGCAAATCCTTCAGTGTTATTGATACCGGGGGGATTGAGGTAGACGGCGAGGATTTCATCCTGAAGTCCATCCGCGTCCAGGCCGAGCTGGCTATTGAGGAAGCGGATGTAATCATCTTTATGTGTGAGGCCAAGAGCGGACTGACAAATGCGGATGAAGAGGTAGCGCAGATTCTGTTTCGGTCAGGTAAGCCGATTGTTCTGGCCATTAATAAAGTGGACAATATGAAGCGTGCGGATGATATCTATGAATTCTACGGGCTGGGCATCGGCGATCCGATTGGTATTTCCGGCAGCCATGGTACAGGTGTCGGCGATCTGCTGGATGCTGTTGTTGAGAAGCTTCCGGACAAGACTGATGAGGAATACGATGATGATGTAATTCGTGTTGCCCTGATCGGACGGCCTAACGTAGGCAAGTCCTCACTGGTTAACGCTATTCTCGGAGAAGAGCGCGTTATTGTCAGTGATGTGGCGGGCACTACACGCGATGCAATCGATACTCCTTTTGAACGGGACGGGCAGAAATATGTCCTGATTGATACAGCGGGTATGCGTAAGCGCGGAAAGGTCTATGAAAGCACGGAGAAATACAGCGTTATGCGTGCTATGCGTGCTATAGAACGGGCAGATGTGGTACTGGTTGTCATCAACGGCGAGGAAGGCATCATCGATCAGGATAAGCATATTGCCGGTTATGCCCATGATGCTGGTAAAGCTTCTATTTTTGTTGTGAACAAATGGGATGTCGTTGAGAAGGATGACAAGACCATGCAGCATTTTGAAAATACGATCCGTGATCATTTCCTGTTCATGTCGTATGCTCCGGTTGTGTTCCTGTCTGCATTAACGAAGCAGCGCCTGCAGAAACTGCTGCCGGTCGTGCAGCATGTTGCACAGCAGCATGCCCTGCGGATTACAACCCACCTGGTCAACGATGTGGTATCTGATGCCGTTGCAATCAACCCGCCGCCAACAGACAAAGGACGCCGCCTGCGCATTAACTACGTAACCCAGGTTGCCGTGAAGCCGCCGACGATTGTGGTATTCGTAAATGATCCGTCGCTGATGCATTTCTCCTATGAACGTTATCTGGAGAATAAAATCCGCGCTGCATTCAATTTCGAAGGCACACCAATCCGCCTGTTTACACGGCGTAAATCTGATAACGAAAGTTAGGGGAGAAGAGTAGTGGCGTTTGAACTTCTGGTTATCGTTGTAAGCTATTTGCTTGGCTCTGTCAGCTTCAGCGTATTGCTTGCCCGGCTGCTTAAGGGAATTGATATCCGCCAGTACGGAAGCGGCAATGCCGGTGCAACTAATACGCTGAGGGTGCTGGGGAAAGGACCGGCTATTCTGGTGCTGGTTCTGGACGTGCTGAAGGGAGTTGCCGCAGTCTGGCTTGGAACATGGGCCGGCGGCTGGGGAGGCTGGGTTGCGGTCGGCTGCGGAATCGCAGCTATTATTGGACATAACTGGCCGCTGTATTTCCACTTCCGCGGGGGCAAGGGTGTTGCTACGGCGATCGGCGTCATGGCGACACTGTTCTTCTGGCCCGCACTGGCTGCGGGTATCCTGGCCATTCTGTCTATTGTAATTACCCGCTATGTATCCCTCGGTTCCCTGATTTTTGTAGCGCTCACTCCGGTCTTCCTTTTGTTTGCCGATTACACAACACCGGAGCTGTGGGGCAGTCTGATTATCGCAGTCTTTGCTTTTTGGCGCCACCGCAGCAATATCATAAAGCTCTCACAGGGAAAAGAAAATAAAATCGGCTCCAAAGCCAAGGAGGGGAATCGTGTTGTCTGATAAAGTAACTGTGCTAGTTGCAGGCAGCTGGGGAACTGCACTGGCATCTGTTCTGGCGGCTAACCACAAGGAAGTTTATCTTTGGACACGCAGGCCCGAACAAGCTGCCGAAATCAATGAGCACCACACGAACGAACACTTTTTGCCGGGGATTCGCCTGCCGGAGAACATCATTGCCACCACAGATATGGAGCTGGCTGCTGCCGGCACCAAAGCGGTGGTTATTGTCTCGCCTTCCTCCGGTATGCGTCAGGTGGCACGCAGCCTGAAGCCGTTCTGGAAGGCAGATATGCTCTGTATTCATGCCACTAAAGGTTTTGAGACAGAAACCATGAAACGGATGTCCACGGTTATTTCCGAGGAGCTGGGCTGCAAGGAAGGTGAGGTCGTTGTCCTTTCCGGACCGAGCCATGCCGAGGAGGTTGTGCGCCTCTGCCCGACTACGGTAGTTGTCGCATCAGCAGATGAGGAACGCGCTGTCGCTGCACAGGGTCTGTTCATCAATAATGATTTCCGTGTATATACTAACCGGGATCAGCTTGGCGTAGAGCTGGCGGGAGCGCTGAAGAATATCATCGCCCTTGGAGCCGGCTTATCCGATGGTCTCGGCTTCGGGGATAACGCCAAGGCAGCACTGCTAACCCGCGGGCTTGCCGAGATTTCCCGTGTCGGTGTTGAGCTTGGTGCGAACCCGCTGACCTTCTCCGGGCTTGCCGGACTCGGCGACCTTGTGGTGACGGCAACCAGCCAGCACAGCCGGAATTGGCGTGCTGGGTCGATGCTGGGGCAGGGCAAGCCGCTTGCCGAGGTACTTGAGTCCATGGGAATGGTTGTGGAGGGAATCCGGACGACGGAAGCCGCCTACGCTATTTCTGTTAATTTGGGTGTACAGATGCCGATAACCGATCAGATTTATCATGTGCTGTTTAAGGGCAGAACACCGCGCAGCGCGGTGGAAGCCCTAATGGGCCGTGACCGCAAAACGGAGATGGAGGCTATTTCGCAGGAAACCTGGGAACAGTGGCATTCCTGAGATTGTTCACCTTTTGCCGGATATTCTCATATGTTGTAGTGGGGATTGACGGAGGAGGGAAGAAGAGTGAACAGAGATTTTTCCAAGGATGCCCTGAACGCCATCAACAAAAAAACGGGCAAGAATATAACACCGGGTGCTGTTAAAAAGCTCGCAAGCACGGTGAAGCCGGGAACCACGCAAAATGAAGCCCAGCTTCGCCAATTGATCAAGCAGGTGTCAGCAATGGCAAAAGTGCCGGTCACTGAGGCTACAGTGCAGGAAATTGTCAATGCGGTCAAAAAAGGCGGCACTGGTTCCGGTACGATGGAGTCATTGATGAAAATGCTGATGAAAAAATAGCACCTTCTTTTTCTGCCTTTCAAAAGAGCAAAATCCGGAGTCTGACTGATTCCGGTTTTTGGCTCTTTTTTTGCTGCAGATAGAACTTTGCAGGTTTCGCCGCCGGATGTTCATGCTATAATATTTGCAATTCAATATAAGCGGCAGGAGGTAGGGCGGCTATGGATCCGATGACGAAGATGTGGTTGTCGCTGACTGCGATACTGATTATGGGCGTATCCGTATTTCTGATCACATTTGCGCGCAGCAGGACGAAGGGCCTGCTCAGAGCTATTTTGTCCATCATCGCGTTTATCGTTATGCTGGTAGGCCTGCTCAGCGGAGCGGCTTCAATTATGTAAGCATTTACAACCGGGCTCAGTCAGATGTGTTTTCTGGAACAATCGGTTACCGATTACTCAGGAATGGGGCGTGCACAGATGACGGGAACAGGGATGCGGCAAATACACGAGACAGCACTCATGAGGATTGCGGAAGCACTGGATTTAAGCCGGATGGAGCAGCCTCCGGTCTGGCTGCTGGGAGGGAGCTGTGCGCTGCTGCTGCATAACGTGGCGCTTGGCAAGCCGCCTGCTGACATAGACCTGTACGCTGATCTGGAGGATGCAGTGCTCCTGCACCAGGCGTTAAGCTGTTATTCGGCAGATGAAGGGCCTGAGGAGGACTACAGCGGCAACTGCTACTCAAGGCGCAGCCGTTATTTGGTCTGCGGGGTGAAGGTCGAGCTGGTCTGCGGCTTTCGGATCGGTGTGCCGCCTTTTGGTTATACGGTGGATGTACACACGCTGCTCCGCTATGCCCCTGTCAGCCGGATTAACACTCTCCGCCCGATCCGGCTGATGCCGCTTGCACATGAGCTTTTGTATAACATGCTGCGCGGTAGAATGGAACGCTGCCGCGCTATTGCCGGAAGGATGCACAGCAGCCGGCAGCTGCACACTCTGCTGCTGAACAAGCTGGCCGATCAGAACGGGCTTGCCTCCTCCTGCCTGGCAGAGCTGCATGGATTGCTGAGGCAGCCGCCGGAAACAGAATTCAGGAAGGAAACTGCACGATGAAACCGCAAAATGGAATTACCGTTACGTTTCGGCCGGGTGACCGCAGGGCTGTTGTTAAGCAAGGTACATCACTTCTGGAGGCTGCGCGTAAGGCTGGTGTAGTGCTGCCGACGCGCTGCGGCGGCAAATCAGCCTGTCTAATGTGCAAGGTGACTGTAGGAGCGGATTATGCCGGAGCTGTACGCCCGCCGGAGGAGGCAGAGAGGCGCAAGCTCGGCAGTCTGCTGGAGCAGGGCATACGTCTTGGCTGCCAGACTGCGGTATGGGATGATCTGAGTGTCACTGTGCCGGAAGATCCGCTTAAGGCTGCCGTGAGGCGCAGATTGGAAGCTGCACGGCGCGGCGAAATGGACGAGCTGTGGTAGAGGGCTGGCAGATTTAACCCGAAACGGCCTGATTATAGAATGTACCGCCTGTTGAAAGCACAGGGAGGTGATGGCTGTGTATAATTACGGACGTAAGGCCAGTATGCTGTCTTCCGGCCTGCGGCAGATGGCGGCTATATTGCTGTTATGTGCCCTGGCCGGCTGTATGTATCCGGAGAAGCAGCAGCAGCCTGAGAACGCAAGCAGGGAGAGCGTCAGGCGGGTGCAGGCTGCTGTTGATGATTATCAGCAGCAGGAAGGACTGCTGCCCATTCTTAACAGCACCGCGGATACTCCGCGTTATGAAAAATTTGTGGTCGATTTGTCAAAGCTAAAGCGGCAGGGGTATCTGGATGAAATTCCGTCTGCTGCATTCGAACAGGGCGGGAATTTCTATTTTCTCCTTCTGGATGAAGAAACATCGCCTGCAGTGAAGCTGATGGATCTGGTCACTGTGCAGAAGGTCAACGATGTCCAGCGGCAGGTGAACCGCTATAAGTCTGCTCACAGCGGCCGCCTTCCGGCAGGCGAAGAGCTGTATCCCGGGCTTTTTGCCGTCGATTCCAAAGCCGCCGGGACGACTTCAGTTACACTAAGCAGCGTCTATTCCGGTGATTTGCTGGAATTCATCATGGACGGGCAAGGCAATGTATTTGCCGATTATGCAGCTGATATTATGACTGCTGTCCGGCAGAGCGGTTCCAGTCCCGACGCAGAAGAGGATCTGAGGACTCTGCTTGAAGCAGCTTCCTATTATGTGCCTGTAAAGTCGCTGGCCTACCGTTGGATCGGCGGCCAGCCGGTTCCCCAGCCCTTTGAACATCTATAAACGTGATATCCGGCCCCCTTCATCAGGGGGCTTTTTTATCTTCCAAATGGAGTTGGATATATATAAGCAGCACGGTGAGTTCTATCTCTTATTTCCCGTTCATATGCTGGATGAGAAGGTTTCCGGGCATCCTGGCGCCCTTTGCGTACATGAATGCTGCTACTGCTGAAATTTCTGCATAAAATGCGCAGCTGCGGGTCATAAATCCGTTCCGGATACATATGATGATACTAGTCCAAATGCATGTCCGAGCATTCGGAGTTTAGCGCGGGGCAAGAATGTTCCGCTTAGGCAGGCTAGGCTCCCTGGCGGGCAATGCCAAAGTCCGGTGGATGTCCTGCAAGGGTCCGTTTACCGGCGGAACGCGAAGTCGATGCTCTTCAGGCATTTTTTCTTCGGAGTAATATGAGGAGGGGATCTCTTTTGGAAAAAGTGGATATTTTCAAGGACATTGCCGAGCGTACCGGCGGAGACATTTATCTTGGCGTCGTCGGCGCGGTTCGCACGGGAAAATCGACATTCATTAAACGCTTCATGGAGACAATTGTTCTGCCGAACATTACGAGCGAAGCAGACCGGGTAAGAGCTGTGGATGAACTGCCTCAGAGCGCAGCCGGCAAAACAATCATGACAACCGAGCCGAAATTTGTGCCGAACAACGCGGTGCAGATCAAGGTTGCGGAAGGCCTGGAAGTAAATGTGCGGCTGGTCGACTGTGTAGGCTACGCCGTAGAAGGCGCTAAAGGGTATGAGGATGAAAACGGCCCGCGGATGATTTCTACCCCTTGGTTTGAGGAGCCGATTCCTTTCCAGGAAGCGGCGGAAATCGGCACCCGCAAGGTCATTCAGGAGCATTCCACACTGGGTGTAGTCGTCACAACAGACGGAACTATTGCTGAAATTCCGCGGCACTCGTACATTGACTCGGAAGAGCGGGTAATCGCTGAGCTGAAGGAGGTCGGCAAGCCCTTTGTGCTTGTGATCAACTCTACCCGGCCGCGCAGTGAGGAGACCCAGCAGCTCCGCGGTGAGCTGGCTGCCAAATATGATATTCCGGTCATGACGCTTAGCGCCGCTAATATGTCCGAGGATGATGTGACTGGTGTGCTGCGGGAGGTGCTGTATGAATTCCCTGTTCACGAAGTCAATGTCAATCTCCCGAGCTGGGTCATGGTGCTTGGCGAGAATCACTGGCTGCGCAGCGCATATGAAAATTCTGTCCGTGATACGGTAAAAGATATCCGCCGTCTGCGGGATGTGGACCGTCTGGTCGAACAGTTTACTGAATATGACTTCATCGACCGCGCAGGCCTCAGCGGCATGAACATGGGCCAGGGTGTGGCGGAGATTGACCTGTATGCACCAGAGGAGCTGTATGATCAGGTGCTGATGGAAGTGGTAGGCGTGGAAATTCGCGGCAAAGATCATTTGCTGCAGCTGATGCAGGATTTCTCACATGCCAAGCGTGAATATGACCGCTTCTCGGAAGCGCTGGAAATGGTTAAAACGACCGGCTACGGCATAGCCGCCCCGTCACTGGCTGAAATGGCCCTGGATGAGCCGGAGCTGATCCGTCAGGGCTCCCGCTTCGGAGTCCGGCTGAAGGCGACAGCACCGTCCATTCATATGATCCGTGTAGATGTGGAATCGGAGTTCTCGCCGATTATCGGTACGGAGAAGCAGAGTGAAGAGCTGGTGCGCTACCTGATGCAGGATTTCGAGAATGACCCGATTAAAATCTGGGAGTCCGATATTTTCGGCCGCTCGCTGCACTCCATCGTACGCGAAGGCATCCAGGGCAAGATTGCCATGATGCCGGACAATGCCCGCTATAAGCTGCAGGAGACGCTTGGCCGGATCATCAATGAGGGCTCGGGCGGACTTATCGCCATCATTTTATAGAACACATATTTATAAACAGCCTGTTCAAACAGGAGGGCGGAGCGATCCGCTCTCTTTTTTGTACTCTGGTAGAAGAATCTAACATTATTAGTCTATCATTTCAGGGTGGCGGACCTATTGAAATGCTACTTTCTGCTCCTTTTTTAAGTAACGCCTTGAAATTATGGGTGGGCTGTATTACTATAAGTTTGTTGCGCTTCTAGGAAAGAGGCGCCAGTATCTAGTAATTAACGGGATTATCACGTATATTTTGCGTTGAAACGGAAAGAGTGTATGATACCGGAAATTTACCCAGGGAGGTGAGAAGACATGAATAAATCAGATTTGATCAACGTGGTTACAGAAGCAACTGAACTTCCCAAGAAGGATGCTACTAAAGCGGTAGACGCCGTTTTCGAAGCAATCACTAATGCCCTGCAGAGCGGTGACAAAGTTCAGCTGGTTGGCTTCGGAAACTTTGAAGTGCGCGAACGTTCCGCACGTAAAGGCCGCAACCCGCAGACTGGTGAAGAAATCGAAATTCCTTCCAGCAAAGTACCTGCTTTCAAACCAGGTAAAGCGCTCAAAGACGGAATCAAATAGAGATTTCTACATATCGATCCTATAGTTTTTCCGAGTCATTACGATGCCGCCCTTCAAGGCGGCATTTGTTTTTCCGAAGAGGATTCACCGGAGTCATCATACTTTTAGGAGGATCAGACATGACTGAGAAGAATAGCAGCGGGAACCCCGCACCTTCGGGCAGTGAATACATTGTGGTAAAAGCCAAAGAAAACGGTGTTCAGGTAATCGGCCTTACCCGCGGGCTGGACACACGGTTTCACCATACGGAGAAGCTGGATAAGGGCGAGGTCCTCATTGCCCAATTTACCGACCATACCTCAGCGATGAAAATCCGTGGCAAAGCAGAAATCTGGAGCAAGCACGGACAACTTGAAAGCGAAAGCTGAAAAGCAGGCATAGCCTGCTTTTTTTCAAAATATAACTAGATATAGGCTAATGGGCAAGCTCGTATAATGTCACGGCTTGGCGGACACTATGGATAAGGGGGCAGGCTATGAACCGGGGCTGGCTGATCGGAACAGTATTGCTGGTGACCGTTGCGATTCCTGTTGTGCTGCCGCAGCTGGCCGCCCTGGAGCCTGCGCTGCCGCAGTACGCCGCGCAAGCGCTTGGCGGAGGCGGAGCTTCGCTTGCAGAGGAGAATATCGTAGATTTGGTAAGCAGCCTGCCCTTCAGCCTGGTTATCGGGAGCGTAGGCTGGAAAAACGGTGTACTGTCTCTGGATCTGAAGGTAACCGGTAATGACCATAAGCCGGAAGAGCTATACCGGAACATGGCGCTGGCTATTTCCTTTGCCTTCGAGGATACGGACAATGTCAATCAGCTGCTGCTGCGGATTGTCGCTGAGGACAAGTGGCTGGACAGCCGCCGTCTGCTGCTGGCCGGCGACATCCGCCGCGGGGAATGGTCGCTTCAGCTGCAGCAGCTGCTGCTGAAGACAGGTAACAAGCCGATGCCTGATGTTCTGAAGAAAGGGTTCCGTATAAGTGAAAGCGAGCTCTGGCGCAAGCAGTTCATTTATCCCTGATGTGGGTAAAAGAAACTAGGACGTCCAAGTGCGCCGCAAAAAAACATGTGATATAATAGACAAGATTGTGAACAAAGATATTGTAATAACGTCAATGGCTCCGGAGGCTGAAATGAAACCGTACCGCATACCGCAATTAGCTAAACCCTACACAGACTACGACATGATTCAGCGGCATACGGAATTGCCGCCGTTTTCAGACGGGCGCAGTCATTTGTTATATATTTTTCTGAGTTACGAGAATGCGGGCGAAGACCGTAACAAGGAGCTTTATACACTGGTTACCGGACTTGTACAGCTTGCTCTCGATACGCATGAGAGCATAGAGCACGTAAGTGATGATCCGGGAGGGGACCAGATGCGTTCCCGGCAGCTCAAAGTGCTGGCCGGCGATTACTTCAGCAGCTGGTTCTATCATCTGCTGGCCAAGAGCGGCCAGATTGAGATGGTGGGCAGCTTAAGCTCTGCCATCGCCGATTTCAATGTGCTCAAGGCCCGCCTGTACAGCAAGATGAAGGAGCAGCTGCTCTCCTCGGAACAATACCTGCGGCATACGGTACAGCTCAATATGCGGCTGTTCCTTTCTTTTACACCGCTTATTGAGGGCAGTCTCACCGGCTTATGGGAAAAGCTGCTGGCCGAATTCAGCCTATGTGAAACCGTATGCGCCGAACTGCGGCGGGGCAATGATCCGGCATCGGCATATGAGGGGTATTGCTACTGGAGAATAATGGAGAACGCTTTAGAGGAAGAGTCGGTATTGCTGCGGGATCAGGAGCTGGACCTGAAGGACTGGAAAAAGCTCAAAATGAAATATAAATGTGATACCCTGCTGACCGACAAGCTGCATCAGTCGGTTCAGTCCATTCAAGGACTCCTACAGGGTATTAAAGACGAGCATCTGATCAGTGAGCTCAGCACCCTTCTTGACCGCTTTCTCCTGCAGATGAAAATATCCGGACAAGCAGCCGTGGAGGGGTAAAGGATGACTACAGAGAAAACTTCCGCACTGGGAGATACGAACGTTAAGCCGAAAGAGCAATTTGTGCACTCTGTTTTCGAGAGCATTGCAGGCAAATATGATCTGATGAACGATATTTTGAGCTTCCGCCGTCACAAGGCCTGGCGCAAGTTCACAATGCGCAAGATGGCGATGAAGCGCGGGGATTCTGCAGTGGATCTGTGCTGCGGAACCTGTGACTGGAGCATTGCCCTGGCCGAAGCAAGCCGGACCGGCTCTGTCGTCGGGCTTGACTTCAGTGCGGGGATGCTTGAAGTCGGGCGCGGCAAGGTGGAGGCTCAAGGGCTTCAGGACCGGATTTCACTTATACAGGGCAATGCAATGGACCTGCCCTTCGGCGACAACTCCTTTGACTACGCAACAATAGGCTTCGGGCTTCGCAATGTGCCTGATCTCGTTCAAGTGCTGAATGAAATGAAGCGTGTGGTGAAACCCGGAGGAATGGTTGTCTGTCTGGAGCTGTCCAAGCCGATGAAGCAGCCCTTTAAGGGCATTTATTATTTTTATTTCCAACGGGTGCTTCCGCTTCTCGGCAAATTATTTGCCAAGCGGTATGAGCAGTATAAATGGCTACCCGAATCACTGGCCCTCTTCCCGGACAGAGAGCAGCTTGCGGTGATTTTCCGTGAGACCGGACTGACGAAAGTGGAATCCTTCCCCTTGACCGGAGGCATCGCAGCACTACATATTGGGTTCAAGGAGAACTGTAATGTTTAAAAAAGTTGGCGTTTTTCTACAAATGATCAAGTTTGAACACACTGTTTTTGCTTTACCGTTCGCTTTTATGGGCGCATTGCTCGGATCGGTTGTCATGTTCGGCGAGCTGCCGTCCTGGCCGAAGATCGGCTGGATTGTTGTCGCCATGTTCGGCGCCCGGAGCGCGGCCATGGGTCTGAACCGGCTGATTGACCGGATCAGTGATGCGAAGAATCCCCGGACATCTGGGAGAGCCATTCCTGCCGGCCTGCTGAAGGTCGGAGAAGTATCGGTCTTTATTGCTATTTCCTTCTTCTTATTATTCTGGGCTGCCTTCAAGCTGAATCCCCTGTCGGCCAAACTACTGCCGGTTGCTGTTTTTCTGCTTGTGTTCTATTCCTTCACCAAGCGATTCACCTGGACCTGCCATCTGATCCTCGGGCTGACCATCGCGCTTGCCCCGCTGGGCGGCTGGGTAGCGGTTACGGGAAACGTGGACTGGACCGCGATGATCTTTTATTTCACAATCGTATTCTGGACCGCAGGATTTGATATTATCTATTCCTGCCAGGATGTCGAGTTTGACAAGCAGGAGGGGCTTTATTCGATCCCGGTGCGCTTTGGAGTTGCCCGTGCGCTGGATATTGCCAAAGGACTTCATATTTTAACAGGCATCGGGTTCGTTTCACTGCTCTTTATGACGGATCTCAGCTGGTGGTATGTGGCGGGAATGGTTATTGCCTATATTATTCTGTTTTATGAGCATCATATCGTTTCTCCGAGTGATTTGAGCCGTCTTCAGACTGCCTTCTTCACAATGAACGGTGTGCTCAGCATCGTTGTGTTTTCTTTTACCCTGATTGACCTGGTGGTGCAGTTCAGATGAGCGGACTGAAACCGAAACATTTCGTTGTTGGCATTACCGGGGCAAGCGGCGGGATATACGGTGTCCGTCTGACAGAAACCCTATTGTCTATGGGATACACCGTTCATCTTGTAGTCAGCAATGCGGGCTGGCGGGTCTTTAAGGAAGAATTGGGATTTACGGCCTCTGACCGGGAGGGCTTTCTGAACGGACAGTTCAGCGGCTATCCCGGTTCTCTGCATTATCACCCGGTTGCTGATATCGGGGCCTCCATAGCCAGCGGCTCCTTCCGGACGGAAGGAATGATTATTATGCCTTGCTCCATGGGCACACTGTCTGCGGTAGCGCATGGAAGCTCGGACAATCTGATGACACGGGCTGCTGATGTGATGCTGAAGGAAGGGCGGCCGCTTGTGCTGGTGCCCCGCGAGACCCCGCTGCATGCGATCCATCTGGAGAACATGCTGAAGCTGTCACGCCTTGGAGTGAAGCTGATTCCGGCGATGCCGGCCTTTTATTTCGGTCCGCGCAGCATGGATGATCTGGTGGACTTCATGGTCGGCAAGGTGCTTGACAGCCTTGGCATTGAACACAGTCTATTCCGCAGATGGGGGGAAGAGGAATGAGGGACTGCCGGTGTACCGTAATCGGAAAAATCAGTTATACCAACTCATGGCCGGTATTTCACAATTTTAACCCCTCTGCCCTGAAGCATCCGGCAGAGATGGTGAGTGAAGTGCCTGCCATTCTTAATCAGGGGATGTCCAGCGGGACGATTCATGTCGGTGCTCTGTCCTCCTTTGCTTATGCGGAGGCGAGCGGCCGTCTGCTGCTGCTGCCTGACCTGTCTGTAAGTGCAGACGGTCCGGTGAAGTCGATCCTGCTCTTCTCCAGAGTGCCGGCTGAGCAGATAGGTAACGGACGGATTGCAGTAACCAACACTTCGGCGACTTCGGTTAATCTGCTCAAAATTCTGATGGAGAAAGCAATCGGCGGCAGTCCTGAGTATGTCACGGCTGATCCGGATCTGGACAGTATGATGGACCAGGCGGATGCCTGTCTGCTGATCGGCGACCATGCCATCAAGGCCGCCTGGCAGGATCAGGGCTATCTGGTCACTGATCTGGGGCAGGTATGGAAGGACTGGACCGGACACAGCATGACCTTTGCCGTCTGGGCGGTCAACCGTGAGGCTGCAAGGGACATGCCGGAGGCGGTGGCAGAGATTGCAGCGGCTCTTGTGGAGAGCAAGCAGCTGGGAGTTAACAATCTTGGGCCGATCATCCGTGAAGCCTGCTCGCGGGTCGGCGGCACAGCGGAATACTGGGACGGCTACTTCAGTAATCTATGTTATGACTTTGGAGAAAGGCAGCAGGAAGGTCTGAATCTCTATTTCCGCTATGCCTATGAGATGGGCCTGCTGCCGCAGGCAGTCACAATGGAGCTATGGGACCGCAATCTGCTGACACGGGTGAACGAATGAAGCGAATGCAAATTTTTGGAATGCTGAGTAAGGACATGGATCAGATTGAAAAGGATCTGTACCGCAGTGTGCAGGGCGACGATGAGCTCCTTACGGAAACATCACTTCATCTGCTGAAGGCCGGCGGAAAGCGGCTGCGTCCGGTGTTTGTGCTAATGGGCGGCAAATTCGGACAATATGATCTGGAGAAGCTGAAGCGGGTTGCTATTCCGCTTGAGCTTATACATAGCGCTTCGCTGGTGCACGATGACGTGATTGACGATGCTGAGCTGCGGCGCGGAGAACTCACAGTGAAGGCCAAGTGGGGCAACAAAATCGCTATGTATACCGGTGATTATATTTATGCGAAGGCACTTGTTATGGCTTCAGAGCTCAAGAATCCGCGTATTCATCATATCCTGTCCAAAGCAATGGTAGAGATGTCGGTCGGGGAGATGGAGCAGATCCGCGATTTCTTCAACAGCGGGCAGAGCGTACGCCATTACCTGCGCCGCATCCGCCGCAAAACAGCGCTGCTGATAGCGATCAGCTGTGAGCTTGGGGCACTGGCAGCCGACAGCGAGCCTGAAACAGCCCGCCTGCTGTACAATTACGGATACAACGTCGGGATGGCCTTTCAGATCCGTGATGACCTGCTGGATCTGTCAGGCACTGAGAAGCAGATCGGCAAGCCCCCGGGCAGTGATATGAGGCAGGGGAATATCACACTGCCGGTTATTTACAGCCTGGAGGACAGCCGCTTGCGCTCACCGCTGCTGGAGGAGCTTGCGCTGATCCGCAGCGGACAGGCCGGAGTCGGACGTGCCGTCGATTTGATTCTTTCCGGCGACGGCATATCCAGGGCAGAGGAGCTGGCCTCCCGCTACATCGACAAGGCGCTGGCCGCGCTGGAGCAGCTTCCAAGCAATAAAACCAGACGTAATTTGCGCGATATTGCCTATTTTGTGACCGGACGGGCTTACTAGACTCCAGCTTGCGGGAATAATAAGCGTTCACAGATGGCAAGCTTTCTGATAATATCAGAAAATAATATGCGAAAATGGAGAGTGGCTCTATGGAAAAGACGTACCTGATGATCAAACCGGATGGTGTACAGCGCGGATTAATCGGACGTATTGTCGCCCGTCTGGAGGACAAGGGCTTCAAGCTGGTTGCTGCTAAGCTGATTACAGTTACAGAAGAGCAAGCCAAGAAGCATTATGCAGAGCACGAAGGCAAGGACTTTTTTGCGGAGCTGGTAGGCTTCATCACTTCGGGTCCGGTATTTGCAATGGTCTGGGAAGGTGATGATGTAATCGCCCTGTCCCGCCTGCTGATCGGCAAAACCAAAGTGGGGGAAGCGCTGCCGGGGACAATCCGCGGTGACTTTGCCAGCCATACTCCGCTTAACCTGATTCACGGTTCGGATTCTCCGGAAAGTGCAGAGCGGGAAATCGCCAACTTCTTTGCTCCCGATGAACTGAATGACTACAATAAAGACATCGCGGTCTGGATGTAGATCCGGGCAGGAGGCAGGGGATTATTAATGGCTGAGCGTGAAGAAATAACAGCACCGGACCCGGATTACAGCGGGTTCATTCAAAACATTAAGCAGAGCACGGGAATCGACCTTGCCCAATATAAGGAAGCACAGATGAAGCGCCGTCTGACAACACTGCGGATGAAGAACGGGTATCATTCGTTTACGGACTTTTTTGCTGCAATGATGAAGGACAAGGCCTTATTCTATGAATTTTTGGACCGGATGACGATTAACGTGTCCGAGTTCTGGCGCAATCCGAACCGCTGGGAAGTGCTGCGGGACGTTATTTTACCTGAACTGCAGCAATCCGGCCGCCGGATGAAGCTGTGGAGTGCAGCCTGTTCTACAGGAGAAGAGCCGTATACGCTCGCCATGATTCTTTCGGACAAGAATCTGCTGGCCCAGACCGGCATTCTGGCTACAGATATTGATGACGGGGCGCTGGCCAAAGCGAAGCAGGGGCTCTATCTGGAGCGTTCGCTTAAGGATGTGCCGAAGGATGTGGCAAACCGCTATTTTTCACCGGAAGGTCCGGTATTCAAGGTGAGTGAAACACTCAAAAAAAATATTGAATTCCGCAAGCAGAACCTGCTGCTGGACAAATTCGATGACGGCTTTGATCTGATTATCTGCCGAAATGTGATGATCTATTTCACAGAAGATGCGAAGAACAAGCTGTATCACAAATTTTCGGCAAGCCTGCGTCCCGGAGGATATTTGTTCGTAGGCAGTACGGAGCAGATATTTACACCGGCACAATTCGGCTTTGAATCAACGGAGACCTTCTTTTACCGTAAAAAATAGTTGTATGCACGGTCTGAGCATTCTTCCCGGAGCAAGGTATACATTACCCGCTTTTCAGTGATAATGGAAAGTAGATACCGTATGCTATGCGAAAGGTCGTTAATCCAGATGGACAAAAGCAAGGTCATTGCCGCGTACAGACGCGGGTTTCTGACCGTCCGCGAGTGCGGGCAAATTCTTGGCCTCGAGGAGCTTCAGCTGCAGAGCCTGCTTAGGCAGGAGGAAGGCAAGCAGAACGTTTCACAGGCGCAGCAGAGGATCGGTAGCTAGATTAGCAAGCTCTGAACTGTAACGCGCAGGCAGCGCCGCCTAAGCTCGAAAGAGTAGGGCGGCGCTGTTCTTGTATGAGAAGCCACCTTTTGTTTGGCCTTATCCTTTCTTGTCAAAGCGTGTAGGCTATACTATAATGAGTCAAGAGTTTTTATAATTTAGCGGTTTACAGTTTAAAAGTGTGAAAGGGGAACGCAGCATGAGTTTACGCTACTTAACAGCGGGGGAAACGCACGGCCCCCAGCTTACAGCCATTATCGAGGGATTGCCCAGCAATCTGACACTTAATTTTGAAGAGCTTAATTTTCAGCTGCACCGCAGACAGAAGGGCTACGGCCGCGGACGCCGCATGCAGATCGAGAAGGATACGGCACAGATCGCCGGCGGAGTACGCCACGGGTATACAACAGGTGCTCCGGTAGCCCTTATAGTCGAGAACAAAGACTGGACACACTGGAAGAATATTATGAATATCGAGCCGATTCCGGGCAGTGATGAAGAGAAGCGGCGCGTAAACCGCCCGCGTCCCGGGCATGCGGACCTTAACGGCGGACTCAAGTACAACCATACAGATCTGCGTAACGTGCTGGAGCGCTCCAGCGCCCGCGAGACAGCTGCAAGAGTAGCAGTTGGGGCTGTTGCCCGCCAGCTGCTGGCTGAGTTCGGTGTGAAGATTGCCGGACAGGTCATCCGGATCGGCGAGATCGAAGCGCCTGCGAACAATCTCCCTATCGATGAACTGATTGCGAAGACGGAAGAATCATCTGTCAGAGTCGTTGATAAAGAGACGGAGCTTAAGATGGAGGCATACATAGACAAGATCAAGGAGGAAGGCGACTCCATCGGCGGAATTGTGGAATGCGTCGTGGAAGGCCTGCCTATCGGTCTCGGCAGCTATGTACAGTATGACCGCAAGCTGGATGCGGCAATCGCCGGAGCGGTTATGTCGATTAACGCGTTCAAGGGCGTGGAAATCGGTATCGGGTTTAAAGCGGGTGTTCTTCGCGGCTCGCAGGTGCATGATGAGATCATGTACGATCCGTCACGAGGATACTACCGGGCCAGCAACCGTCTGGGCGGATTTGAAGGCGGGATGACCAATGGAATGCCGGTTGTTGTCCGCGGCGTTATGAAGCCGATCCCGACATTATACAAGCCGCTGCAAAGCGTTGACATTGACACCAAGGAGCCGTTCACGGCGCAGGTGGAGCGTTCGGATGCCTGTGCGGTTCCTGCAGCCTGCGTGGTACTAGAGAACGTTGTAGCCTGGGAGCTTGCCAAAGCATTCCTTGATAAGTTCGGCGGGGATTCTATTGAAGAAATCAGAGCCAACTACAACAGCTATCTGGCGCAGCTGGAGAGCTACTGATTATGCGCAGCATTACTGTGGATTTGGGGGAACGCTCTTATCCGATTCTGATCGGCAGCGGATTGCTGGGGTCTATTGGCGCGCGTTGCCTGGAAGCAGGGTATCCGGTACGCAGCCCGCTGCTGGTGGTCAGTGACAGTGAGGTAGCCCCGCGATATCTGGATGTGGTCGAAGCCTCCCTGCGCGGACAGGGCTATACTGTTGTTAGTCATGTAATACCGTCCGGTGAAGCATCTAAATCGCTGGCAGTATATGAAGAAGTAATTACTACAGCCATTCAGGCCGGACTGGACCGCAGCTCTGCTGTTCTGGCGCTTGGCGGAGGTGTTGTCGGAGATCTGGCCGGATATGTTGCCGCTACTTATATGCGGGGGATCGGCTTTGTTCAGATTCCAACGACCATACTTGCGCATGACAGCAGCGTCGGCGGTAAGGTGGCTGTCAACCATCCGCTGGCTAAGAATATGATCGGTGCTTTTTATCAGCCGTCCATGGTTCTGTATGATTTGGATACGCTGCGTACGCTGCCGCCCCGTGAGGTGGCCTCAGGACTAGCTGAAGTGGTGAAGCATGGCCTTATCCTTGATAAAGAGTTTGCTTACTGGTGCCGTGAGCATGCTTCAGAGCTGCTGGCCCTGGATGCTGGGGCGCTGGGCTATGCGCTGGAACGCGGATGCGCGATTAAGGCCCGGGTGGTCGGTACGGATGAGCGTGAGAACGGCCTGCGGGCGATTCTCAACCTGGGTCATACGATCGGCCACGCCATTGAAGCAGTCGGCGGATACGGTGTATTCCTGCATGGGGAAGCAATTGCCGTCGGTATGGCCGGTTCGGCGCTGCTGGCGGCCAAGCTGGGCAGGGACCGTGGAATCTACGAGGATACCGTATCCATGCTGTCCGCGCTTTCTCTGCCCGTAGGACTTCCGGCGGAGTACAGCGGGGATGAGCTGATGGACGCGATGATGCATGACAAGAAGTTCAAGGAAGGCAAAATGACCTTTATCGTGCCCGATTCAATCGGGGCAGTGAGCATCGTTAATGATGTGCAGCAGAGTGACGTGCGTGAGGTTATCGCACAGCTTAAGAAGGAGGGGAGCCCATGGTAAACCGGGGGATTCGCGGTGCAACTACCGTAGTCAATAATGAGGAAACTGAAATTTTGCGTGAGACCGTAGTGCTGCTCAGGGAAATTGTTGAGCGTAATGATGTAATTGCCGAGGATATCTGCAGTGTCTGGATTACTGTTACCGGTGATCTGGATGCGACGTTTCCGGCGCGGGCAATCCGTGAGATCGAAGGCTGGGAGCTGGTGCCGCTCATGTGCTCTGTTGAGATTCCCGTAAAGGGCGGGCTGCCGAAGTGTATCCGCCTGATGGTACAGGTTAACACAGACAAGTCCCAGCGGGATATCCGTCACATCTATCTGAATGAAGCGAAGAAGCTTCGTCCTGATCTCTCACAAAGCAAGTAATTATTTTACCGCAGCGGGTTGTCAATGAACACCGTCATCATGTATAGTGTAGTTAGCCGAGAGAAGTAGAGTTTAGTTAGAGCCTAGTTGAGTATAGCAGAGATGAGTGCAGGATGTTTATCCGAGGCATTCCGTTTATTTACATATGTCCGTATGGATTATATTCTGGTAGTTTTGTGCTACCCGTCTATCCTTTAATGGGCAACCATGTTTATTACGGAGCAGTGTCCTGATCCAGTGCGCTTTATCATATACTTGCCTACACAACCTCTACTCCGGTAGAGGTTTTTTTGTATTCCGGACTATAGATCCAACCATTCCAAGGAGGTATCCCAAATGACGAACCCTAGCGTTGAAGAAGCGGTAAAGCTGTCGCGGGAGTATAACCTGATTCCTGTAGTAAAAAGACTGCTGGCTGATATGGAGACGCCGATCCGGCTGTTTCAGCGGTTTGCCGGAGAATCCCATGCTTTCCTGCTGGAAAGTGTAGAGGGCGGCATCCAGTGGGCGCGTTATTCTTTTATCGGCAGCGATCCGTTTCTGACCATTTCGGGTAAAAAGAACGTTATCCACGTAAAAGTGGGGGGAGAGCAGAAGCGGCTCACCGGCAAACCAATCGAGGAGCTAAAAGCGCTGCTCCGCTCGTACCGCAGTCCGAAGCTGGAAGGGATGCCTCCTTTTACCGGCGGTGCGATCGGATTCTTCGGATACGACCTGCTGCAATATTACGAGAAGCTGTCCCCGCACGCAGTAGATGATCTGGGGACGGATGATATCCGGTTCATGTTCTGTGACCGCATCATCGTATTCGATCATGTGAAGCAGCAGATTCTGCTGATAGGCAACCTGCATATCAAAGAAGGCGATACGGATTCCGATATCCGGGCCGCCTATGAAGCCCTGAACAGCAGGCTGGAGGACTTCGCCGAGGAGCTGCAGAAGGAAGGGCCGAAGGAGAACGTCAACCGCCGCAGTATTCCAGAGGATATTGAGCTGGGCCAGATTCATTCTAACCTGACCAAAGAGCAATATATCGCGAATGTTGAGCAAGCCAAGGAGTACATCCGGGCCGGTGATATTTTCCAGGTAGTGCTGTCGCAGCGGCTGCATATTGAGACTGAGGTATCCCCGCTGCATGTCTACCGGATGCTGCGTACCCTGAACCCGTCGCCATATATGTACTATCTCAAGATGGATGAGGAAATTATCGTAGGCACCTCTCCGGAAGCGCTGGTAAAGGTGGACGGCAGCCGGGTAGCAACCCGGCCGATTGCCGGCACCAGGCCGCGGGGGGCAAATGAGGCGGAAGACCGGGCGCTGGCCCAGGAGCTGCTGGAGGACGAAAAGGAGCGGGCGGAGCATCTGATGCTGGTTGATCTGGGCCGCAATGATCTGGGCCGGGTATCCAAGTTCGGCACGGTGAAATGTGACTCCTTTATGGAAATAGAGAAATACTCCCATGTTATGCACATGGTATCGAATGTAACGGGAACACTGGACGAGAACAAGGATTTCTTCGACGCATTCCTGTCCTGCCTGCCGGCAGGAACCGTCTCGGGGGCACCGAAGCTGCGGGCGATGGAGATTATCTCCGAGCTTGAACGGGAAGCGAGAGGCGCTTATGCCGGAGCTATCGGCTACCTCGGATTCTCCGGTAATATGGATTCCTGCATCACGATCCGTACCATCATCTTCCGCAAAGGCCGTGCTTACGTACAGGCCGGAGCGGGAATTGTCTGGGATTCGGTGCCTGAGAAGGAATACGAAGAGACCCTTAACAAAGCAAAGGCGATGTTAAAAGCAATCCGGATGGCAGAGGCCATGTTCCCGGCAGAGATCAGAGAGCCGCAGGTAATCAATCAGGATTACATGTATGAGTATACCCCGTAAGCGAGAGAAGCAGTGAAGAATAGATGAGCCGAGCAGAGAATGCTCCATACCTAAGCGGATGCTTTCGAAGCTAGTTTTATTACGAAGAAGAGCCGAGCAGAGAATGCTCCATAAAACTTTTAGCATATGCTTCCGAAGCGAGTTTTGCCGATGCGGAATCGTGAGAAGGATATGCCTACAAAACTTTTAGGAGGACAAAGACTATGGAAGCGAGCCAGTTAATACAAGCAGGAATTGCGGGATTAATTGAGGGGCATAACCTCAGCCGGGCGCAGGCCCGTGAAATAATGGGGACGATAATGGAAGGAACCGCGACGGCGGCGCAGATTGGCGCTCTGTTGACTGCGCTGCGTATCAAGGGCGAGACGGTAGAGGAAATTACCGGCTTCGCGGAAGCGATGCGCGGATTCGGAACCCCGGTGCTTACAGAGCGTACCCGGCTGCTGGACACCTGCGGAACAGGCGGCTCAGGCATTCACAAGTTCAACATCTCCACCGCCTCGGCGATCATCTCATCAGCGGCTTCTGTGCGTGTTGCTAAGCACGGCAACCGTTCGGCTTCAGGCAGAGCAGGCAGTGCGGATGTGCTGGAGGCGCTTGGCGTGAACATCCATCTGAATGCGGAGCAGGCCCGCCGCTGCCTGGATAGTATCGGCATCTGCTTTCTGTTTGCCCAGATTTATCATCCTTCTATGAAATACGCAGCCGCACCGCGCCGTGAGCTTGGTGTGCGGACTGTATTCAATATGCTGGGTCCGCTGACTAACCCGGCAGGGGCTGACCGGCAGCTGATGGGCATCTACGACCGGAATAAGACGGAGATTGTAGCTAATGTGCTGAAGGAGCTGGGCTCAAAGCGGGCGATGATCGTCAGCAGTCTCGACGGCCTGGATGAAATCAGCATATCGGCGCCTACCCAGGTATCTGAACTAAAGAACGGCATTGTAACAACCTATGAGATTACTCCAGAGGCGCTCGGCCTGAGCCGGCACCCGCTGGAGGCTGTGCTGGGCGGTGACGCAGCCGAGAATGCAGCTATTATTACTGCGGTGCTGCAGGGAGCGCTCACGCCGTACCGTGACATTGTTCTGGCCAATGCCGGTGCCTGTATCTATGTTGCCGGTCTGGCAGACAGCCTCAGTGAAGGTGTAGCGCAGGCGCGGCAGATGATCGATTCCGGTAAAGCACTGCTCAAGCTGGAGCAGCTCAAAGCTATGACAAAGGAGCTTGACTATGTATCTTGATAAAATTGTCGCCACCAAAATTAAAGAGGTTGAAGCGCTCAGCCTGATGTTCTCTGCAGATGCAGCGGAAGAGGTTATTGCCGGACTTCCGGCCACCAAAGGCTTCCGGGAAGCGCTGGTAAAGCGCCGGAACCGGGATATGGGACTGATTGCCGAAGTGAAGAAGGCTTCACCCTCCAAAGGGCTGATCCGCGCGGATTTTGACCCGGAAGCTATCGCCCGCGGATATGAAGCTGGGGGGGCTGATTGCCTTTCGGTATTGACTGACCAGGATTATTTCCAGGGCAGTAACGCATTCCTGCAGCAGGTAAGAGAAGCGGTGGATCTTCCGCTGCTGCGCAAGGACTTTATCATTGATGAACGCCAGATTTATGAGGCGAGGATTCTGGGAGCGGATGCCATTCTGCTGATTGCAGCCATTCTAACTGCAGAACAATTGGCTTCTTATACTGAATTGGCAGCCTCCCTCGGAATGGATGTGCTGATTGAGGTGCATGACCGGAGTGAACTGGAGCTGGTGATTAGCACAGGGCAAATAGAACACCCAAATGTGCTGCTCGGCATCAATAACCGCAATCTGCGCACCTTTGAGACACGGCTGGATACAACTGCCGAGCTGGCGGCTCTGGTTCCGGCCGGAGTGCCTGTCATCAGCGAGAGCGGAATAGCCGGTCCTGCTGATATTAACTATTTAAGTACAAGCGGCGCAATCGGCGTGCTGGTCGGAGAATACCTGATGCGGCAGGATGATGTAAAGGAAGCTGTGTACGGGCTGCTTGGACCGCTTACTGCCGGAAAGGATCGTGCCCTGCATGGCTGAAGCGGAGGTAAAAATCTGTGGACTTCAGGACGTTGAAGTGCTAAAATCTATGAAGTCATTACCAATTGATTATATCGGCTTTGTATTTGCGCCCAGCCGCCGCAGAGTCACCGCGGCGCAGGCTGCTCTTCTTACTGCAGAGCTGGCCGGCTGGGAGACGGGCAAGGCTCCCGGTGCGGCCGGAGTCTTCGTAAATCCGGGGCTTGCTGAGCTGCAGGAGCTGCTTGCAGCTGTACCGCTGGATGTAATCCAGCTGCACGGACAGGAAGGACCGGAGTTTTGCCGTGAGGTCAAGCAGGCTTTTCCGCATATTCAGGTCTGGAAAGCTATTTCAGTAGGCGGTTCCGAGGCACATACCGTTGTGAACAGCTATGCGGGAACTGTTGATGCATTGCTGCTGGACACCTATGATCCCCAGAGCAGCGGAGGCTCCGGACGTACTTTTGACTGGGGGCAGATTCCTCTGTTCCGGCAGGCGGCTGCCAAGCTTGGGCTGCCTTTATTTATCGCCGGCGGACTTCATCCGGACAATGTGGGTGAACTTCTTACAGACTACCAGCCTGACGGAGTAGATATCTCCAGCGGTGTCGAGACTAATGGTGTTAAAGATATTGTCAAAATGACTTCTTTCGTGGAAAGGGTGAAGCAATCATGATACAAGTACCGGACAAGTACGGGCGTTTTGGTTCTTTCGGAGGCCGCTTCGTTCCTGAAACCCTGATGAATGCACTGATTGAGCTGGAGGAGTCCTATGCGAAGTATTCGGCGGACCCGGCCTTTCAGGAGGAAATAGACTATCTGCTGAAGCAGTATTCCGGGCGTGAAACCCCTTTGTATTATGCAGAACGGCTTAGTAAGCAGCTGGGTGAGGCCAAAATCTATCTGAAGCGCGAGGATCTGAACCATACCGGGGCACACAAGATCAACAATGCTATCGGGCAGGGCATTCTGGCTAAAAGAATGGGCAAAACCAAGGTCATTGCCGAGACAGGCGCCGGCCAGCATGGTGTGGCAACCGCAACAGTCGCGGCACTTCTGGGTCTGGAATGCAAAGTGTTCATGGGCGAAGAGGATACCCGCCGCCAGGCACTTAATGTATTCCGCATGAAGCTGCTCGGCGCAGAGGTTATTCCGGTGACTTCCGGTTCCCGGACACTCAAGGATGCCGGTAATGAAGCGCTGCGCTACTGGGTCAGTAATGTCGAGGATACCTTTTATATTCTTGGTTCAGCAGTCGGCCCGCACCCTTATCCGATGATGGTCCGCAATTTCCAGCGGATCATCGGCGATGAGACACGGCGCCAGATTCTGGAGGCCGAAGGCCGGCTGCCGGATCTGCTGGTTGCCGCTGTCGGCGGCGGCAGCAATGCTATCGGCATGTTCTATCCGTTCATGGAAGATGAGAGTGTCGGCATGATCGGCGTTGAGGCTGCCGGCAAAGGTGTCGATACCCCGTTCCACGCTGCAACAATGAGTAAAGGCAGCCATGGTGTATTCCAGGGCTCCATGAGTTATCTGCTGCAGGATGAATACGGCCAGGTTATTGAAGCGCATTCCATCTCTGCCGGACTGGATTATCCGGGAGTAGGACCTGAGCACTCTTATCTGAAGGATATCGAGCGGGCCAAGTATGTCCCTGTTACGGACAAGGAAGCGCTGGATGCCCTTAAGCTGCTGTGTGTAACGGAGGGAATTATTCCTGCACTGGAATCGGCTCATGCCATTGCGCATGTGGTCAAGATTGCTCCCGGGCTCACCAAGGATGATATTGTCATCATCTGCCTCTCGGGGCGCGGGGACAAGGATGTCGAGTCAATCATGGCCTATACGGAAGGGAGTGAGCTGTAATGACAACGGAAACGACCAACAGAATGGATCTGACCTTCCGTAAGCTCAAAGCTGAAGGCACAACTGCCCTGATTCCTTTCCTCACCGTAGGCGACCCGGATCTTACAACTACACTTGATATCATTGCTGAGCTGGAAGCAGCCGGCGCGGATATTCTTGAACTAGGGGTTCCTTATTCCGATCCGCTGGCAGACGGCCCGGTAATCCAGCGGGCTTCGTCCAGGGCGCTGCGCGGCAAGGTCCATCTGCGAACCTGTATGGAAACCGCACTGAAGGCCCGGCAGAACGGCAGTAAGCTGCCCTTCATCCTGTTCACATACTACAATCCTGTGCTGCAGATGGGTCTGGATACCTTCTTTGCTGAGCTGGACGCCCATGAAATCAGCGGGCTGATTATTCCAGACCTGCCTGTGGAGGAGTCAGAGGAGATGCGTATTCGCAGCCGTGAGGCAGGCGTGAATCTCATACCGCTGGTAGCACCGACCTCCAGTGAACGGATTGAACGGATCGTGTCAGGTGCAAGCGGCTTTGTCTACTGCGTATCCTCGCTGGGAGTAACGGGGGAGCGATCCACTTTTCACAGCGGTGTAGATGAATTTATTGCCTCTGTCCGCCGGGTAACGGATCTCCCGGTAGCCGTTGGCTTCGGGATTTCAACCAGCGAGCAGGTTGAGCGCTTCTCGCAGATCTGTGACGGTGTAGTTGTGGGCAGTGCGATTGTCCGTAAGGTGGAGGAGGTTATTCCACTGCTGGATAACCCTGCCACAAGAAGTGACGGGCTGTTGCAAATTCGTGAATTTGTGGCACAATTAAAATCATAAAGGTCGGCTGACCTAAAATATGCTATGAAAATGCACGGAGAGCGAGGAATACAGATGAATCCGAAACCGAATATCGTTAATCTTCCTGTTTACAAGCCGGGAAAACCAATTGAAGAGGTGAAAAAGGAGCTTGGACTGGATGATGTCATCAAACTGGCATCCAATGAAAATCCTTACGGGGCTTCACCGAGCGCCAAAGCCGCGATCATCGCGGATCTGGACAATTTGTTCCTGTATCCCGACGGCTCAGCTGCCGAACTGACAGCTGCTTTGGCCGGGCATCTCGGTGTACAGAGCGAGAACATCATCTTTGGCTGCGGATCAGACGAGATTATCGCCTTGATCTGCCGTGCTTTTTTCCTGCCGGGGGACGAGACCATTATGGCCGATCAGACCTTCTCCGTATACAAGAGCAATGCTGATATTGAAGGTGCCGTATCGATAGAAGTACCTCTGGCGGACGGAACTCATGACCTGAACGGCATGCTTGCACGTATTACAGACAAGACCAAAGTCATCTGGATCTGTAATCCGAACAACCCTACCGGTACCATCGTTGCGCATGAGGCACTGGTGACCTTCCTGAATGCAGTACCTTCCGGGGTTATGGTCGTACTGGACGAAGCCTACTTTGAGTATGTGACTGACCCGGTCTACTCGGATGGAATCAAGCTGCTGGAGCAGTATCCGAATCTTGTCGTGCTGCGGACCTTTTCCAAGATATATGGTCTCGCTGCCCTCCGCATCGGATATGGTGTGGCCAGTCCGCAGATCATTAACCTGATCAACAAGGTACGTGAGCCTTTCAATACGTCCCGTCTGGCACAGGCAGGTGCACTTGCAGCGCTGGCGGATCAGGAGTATGTGGCTGAATGCCGCCGGCTTAACAGTGAAGGCATTGTACAGTTGCAGACTGAGTTCCGGCGCCTGGGCCTGCATGCATTCCCGGCTAACGGTAATTTCATCATGGTTGATGTACGCAAGCCGGCTCTTGAGGTATTCGACGCCCTGCTGCGTCTCGGCATCATTGTACGCGCGGGCCACCGTCTGTACCCGACCTATATCCGTGTAACGGTAGGCTCAGCTGAGCAGAACAAGGCATTTATTACTGCACTTGAGCAGACGCTGTCTGAGCAGGAGGTACGGGCGTAACCGTATACGTTCATAGACGAAACAATAGAAGGCAGGTAGTACTTAGACATGACGACAAAAATAGCAATCTTCGGTGTCGGTCTGATCGGAGGCTCACTGGCCCTTTGCTTCAAAGGCAAGGAGGGCCTGACCGTCGTCGGCCATGCCCACCGTCCTGAATCCGCGGTAAAATATGTTAACAGAGGCGTGGTCGATCAGGCGACACTGTCTGTTGAGGAAGCGGCGCTTGATGCCGATTATATTTTCCTCTGTGTGCCGGTAGGCATGCTGGAGGGTTATCTGCAACAACTGAGTAAGCTCCCGCTCAAGCCCGGCTGCATCATTACGGATGTAGGCAGCACCAAGGCCAGTATCGCAGCCTGTGCGGTATCCCTGGATATGCCCGGCGTCCATTTCATAGGCGGCCATCCAATGGCCGGTTCAGAGCGTTCCGGTGTGGAAGCCGCCTCATCGTTGCTGTTCGAGAATGCTTATTACGTGCTGACTCCGCCGCCCGGAGTGCCGGAGGAAGCTTACGAGGCACTGAAATCCCTGTTACTACATACGAGAGCACAGATTGTCCGGCTTGATCCGGAGCGTCATGACGAAATTGTCGGAGCAATCAGCCATCTGCCGCATATTATCGCAGTAGCTCTTGTTAATCAGGTTCATGCCTATGATTCAGAGGATTCGCTGTACAGTACACTTGCTGCCGGCGGATTCCGTGATATTACCCGGATTGCCTCCAGTGATCCGATTATCTGGCGTGACATCCTGCTGAATAACCGTTCAGTGATGCTGCGCCTTCTAAAGGACTGGAATGAGGAGGTCTCCTCCTTCATTCAGATGCTGGAGAGCTCGGACGGTACCGGAATAGAGGAAGCCTTCCATGAAGCGAACGGATTCCGCAGCCAGCTGCCGGAACGGCGTAAAGGAATGATTACTCCGCTGTTTGATCTGCATATCGATGTTCCCGATCATCCGGGGATTATCGGCCGGATCGCTACCGAGCTGGGGGATCAGGGCATTAACTTAAGCAACGTGCAGATCATTGAGAGCCGTGAGGATGTACCCGGGATCATGCGCCTGTCATTCCGCCAGGAGCACGATATGGAGCGGGCCAAAATGCTTCTCCAGCATAACGATTATACGGTATACGTATAGACGGCGGCCCGCTTAGCATCAGTCACAGGGATGCAATACACAGGTCAAGCAGTCAATCAAAAACAGCGCGAGCCGGCTTGAGCCGGCTCGCGCTGTTTTTGATTATAAATGCACCTAGTGTTTACAAAAAAAAGAACCGCTTACAAAGTAAGCGGCTACAATTCACAATAGATATTGGAATCGTACAGTGTTTGGATAGGAGTGGAGAGAAACCATACTGTACTTTTATTATATGTATCCGTTTACATTTTGTCAACACTTTCTTTAAACTTATTTTACCAGAGACTTTAGCTGCTCAGGAGGCGTTTTTACGGTTTTCGACTTTTTCCTGCAGCAAGGTAGAGAACAGCTTTACAAAAGTCTACTAATTTCATCCTGATAGAATGTGTGCTATACTTGGTTAAGTATGTTTATAGACTTCCTGATTGGAAATTTATGAATATGAGTTTTAATTTCTGTATTTACATACAGCATATCTTATTTGCCCAAACGCTGAATATACATAGGAAGTATTGCCTTATATACGAAGAAGTTATTTCACGTTGTATGGTATTGCAAATTTGGAGGAATCACCGCAACTTTTTTACCCCAAGCCGGTATATACATACGGACCGGACGGGGATAAACGTGCAAAGGGCGAGGAGGGCCAAACTCACCATGACGGATTCCCAGTTGATCCAGTTAATCAAGCAAGGAAACACAGAACTATATTCGGAACTAATGCGAAGATACCAACGAAAGATACTGGCTTTTGTGTATCATATGCTCAAAAATTCGCATATGGAGCTGATCGCAGAGGATCTCTGCTCAGAGACCTTCTACAAAGCGTTCCGCAGCCTGCATTCTTTCCGCGAAGTGGATGCTTCTTTCTCGACATGGCTGTATACTATTGCCCGCAACACTGTGCTCAGTGAGCTGCGCAAGAACCGTGCCGGAAATGTATCGCTCGAAGAGAGCGGCTATACACCTGTAGCACCGGCAGAGGTGGCGCCTGAACAGGCTGCACTGCGGAAGGAACGGATGAATCTGGTCCGTGAAGCAATCAATAATCTTCCGGAGAAGCAGCGCTCTGCGCTGATTTTACGTGAATATGACCAGATGGATTACCAGGAAATTGCCGTTATATTGGATCAGAGTGTCAGCTCCGTGAAATCACTGTTGTTCCGTGCAAGGAGCAGTGTGAAGCTCCAACTCGAATCCTATTTTTATGAGCCTGAGGCAGAAGAGCAGGCTGAGAGGGTGTAAGGCCTATGAACTGCAGGGAAGCGCAGGATTTCATTCCGCTGTTGTGGGACGCTCCCCCTACAGACCCTAAGCGGATTGAGCTGGAAAGGCATATCGCCGGTTGTTCTTATTGTGCTGCCGAATGGACATTGTGGCAGGAGAGCAATGAGCTTATGCAAGATATAAGGGTAGAGATCAGCGCGGAACGTGCTGAGGCTATCAATCAGAAGGTTATGGAGCGGATTTATCTGGAAAGCCCTTGGCTAATGCCCGGGGACGGGAAATCCGCCGGCAGCACGACTGTGTTCCGCCGCCGGCTGAGCCTGTGGATTGCCTGCTTTCTGGCCGTGTTTTTATCAAGTTTTCTGTATTTCACCATGTTCAAGACCTCTGCGAATACGAGCTCCGCACAGAGCGGTATTATTGAGACCGGAGTAGCCGGACTTTCGCTGGAGTGGTCTTCTTCTTATCCTGCCACACAAACGGGAGGCGGAATCATTGAGCCGCTTGTTGTGAGCATGGGACCGACACATCCGCAGTACTGGATGGTATTATCCACGCTGGGTGTGGCGCTGTCGATTTTTTTATTGACCCGGCTTAACCGTTACCGTAGACAATGACAAGGTCCCTTTACCCTGGTAAAGCGGACTTTTTTGTTATACTCACAGCTGTAAGCACAGTGCAGCAAACCGTACTGCTTCAAAAAGAAGACATTTGTTTTCATTCATGATACATTAGTAAGCAAACAAACTGGATGGAAGGGTGATAGGCGATGCTGATCGGCTTGATACGCCATGGACTTACGGATTGGAACGCAGCAGGCAGAATTCAGGGGCAAAGTGATATTCCGCTTAATGAGGAAGGCCGGAAGCAGGCTGAGATGCTCGGTGACCGGCTGCTACTGGAGCCCTACCGCTGGGATTTCTGTATTACAAGCGGCTTGTCCCGCGCTGAAGAGACTGGCAGAATCATTGCTGCCAAGCTGGGTATCCCTCTAATAGAGCCGGATGAACGGATCCGGGAGCGCGCCTACGGCCAGGTTGAAGGACTGACTGCACTGGAGCGCGAGGCCAAATGGGGCAAGGAGTGGAATCTGCAGGAGCTTGGGCAGGAATCCGATGAGCAGCTGCAGCTGCGGGGGCTTGCATTTATGGAGGATATTACCGCGCGTTACCCGGACAGTAACATACTTGTCATTTCCCATGGCGGGTTTCTGGCCCAGCTCTATGTGGCGCTGTATAAGGACAAGTACACGGAACGTCTGGGGAATCTGTCTCTGACCATTATCGAGAAAAGCGAGCAGGAGTGGAACGCGCTTTTGTATAATTGTACACGCCATATTTTGCAGAACCAGCGGTAACCCGAGCTTTCGGGTTATTTTTTTTGAGAAAAAGGAATAAAAAGGGCTGTATTTCCCATAATGGTAGTAAAACAGTGAGGCGATGAATGATGAATCTGGCGGATATGCTCACATACGCGGACATTGGCCAGCTCACCGCAATGGCGGGGCGCTACCAGTGCGATTGCAAACGAAACTCAAAACATGATTTGATCCAGAGTCTCCTCATCCTGCTTGGAAGCCGGGATTTCATGGAGTCCCATATCCGGAGCTGTAAGCCGGAGGAATTACGGTTTCTGAACACACTGCTTTTTGATGAACGCAGCCATTTTAGCCTTGAGGATCTGCTGGCGGCGGCAAAGCAGGCTTCCTTTGACCGTCCTGACGGTATTGACGGCGGCCACCGTGAAATGATCAGCCGTTTCAAAAACGGAGGCTGGCTGTTCAGCGGCACCTCGCAGCAAAGCAAGTATCTGTACCAGGTACCTGAGGATTTAAAACGCCGCTTTCTTGAACAGATGGAGCATTTTATCCGTGAAAAGGTTTCCGGCAGCAGTGAACCCGCTGTATATCGTGCCGAAGGAGACTTAATGGGAGCCGATCTGCTGCTGCTGCTGCGTTACGTGAAGGAGAATGAGCCTGAGCTGAACCAGGAAGGTGCGCTTTATAAGCGGTATCAGCAGGGACTGATGAATGCGCTGCAGATCCCGGAGCCGCTGCTCGGAAAAGGCGGATGGAGATTCGGCTATGGCAGGGCGTGTGAGCATTATCCGCCGCGGTTGGCCCTTTTGTATGATTATGCCAGACACCGCCGTTTTATTTCCGAAGAAGGCTACTGTCTGAAGCTGGCCGCCTCCGGGGAAGCGCTGCTGGCTGAAGGAAAAACGGAAAAGCTGATGCAGATATTCTTCTTTTGGTTAAAACTGTATAAAGGTGCTGTTCCAAATCTTCCGTCAATCGTATACTGGATTAGTAAGAGTGCGCGAGATTGGGTAAGCCTCTCTTCCCTGGTGGAAGGTATAGGCTGGCTGATCAGGCCATTCTACTATGATGATGCTGCGTCTATCCTGGAACAGCGCATATTACGAATGATGCTGCATCTTGGGATGGTGCGGCTGGGAGAAACTTCTGAAGGGCCGGTAGTCATAATGACCCCATGGGGAATGGAAGCGGCCACTCCAAGGAGACTGCCTAAGTAAGGGGGAGGAATATGCGGATTGCTTACGGGAAGTACATACCGCGGACTGATGAATCTGTATACGTGGCAGAAGGCGCCAAGCTGGTAGGCGATGTGTCGGTGGGACAGCATTCAAGCATCTGGTTCAACGCCGTGCTCCGGGGTGATCTTGCTCCGGTAGTCATCGGGGAACGCTGCAATATTCAGGACGGGGCTGTGGGCCATGTCGGGGAGGGCTTGCCGCTGATCCTGGGTGACGGGATATCGGTGGGGCATTCCGCAATCATCCACGGCTGCAGGATAGGCGAAGGCACATTAATCGGAATGGGGGCAATTGTTTTGAACGGAGCAGAAATTGGTGAATATGCTTTAATAGGAGCCGGTTCCGTTGTAACCGAAAACAAAGTCATCCCGCCGTACACATTGTCTTTGGGTTCTCCTGCAAAAATTGTCCGTGAACTGACAGAGCAGGATCTGCTCCGGATGAAGCGTACTTGTGAAAGCTATGTGATCAAAGCAAAGGAATATGGAATCTTCTAAACAGCGGAGGTGTATCGAATGGACAAAATGAAGGCTACCTATGAAGTGATGCTAGGGCTTGCGGCAGAAATGGTGTGGGATGAAGCGCTGCGAAAGCGTCGTACCGACATCTTGTACCGGGAGATCGACACGGCGCTGGCGGCCGGAGATAAAGCGGCGTTCCGTTATCTTACTGAAGAACTGAAGAGTCTGGCATAAGAAATGCGCTAAGCGCATTTCTTTTTTTGATATAGAAGAAGAAGGAACGGATATTATATATGCATTTTACCGAAAAAGTCAAATCCAATAACTGCCAATACGCGATTATAGCTGGGCTGTGGCGGAGGCTTCGGAAGGTGAGAATGTTGAAAGCGGTTTATTCATTGCTGTGTCTGATATGAATGCTATTTCAGAAACGGATATAAGGCTTAAAATAAGCAGGAAAATACAAGCGGTATGGCAGTCTGTAAATAAAGATAAATGTGACGAAAAATCAACAATTTTATAAAAAACGAATTTAATGCCTGTCACAAAATAGACAAAATTATTGACGGGTAATGGTGCCTAAGCTATGATAAGGGTGAATTGATATGGCGTGTGATTTATGTCATTGTAACCGTATTACTTACATTAATTGTATTTCCTGCAGGTGACTTCTCCATTTTTAATAAGGGGGTTATACACCGTATGAGCAGCTACAATGAAGAGAATGAAGTCGATCCGCCCAAACCGCCCAGCCGCAAGGAGATGTCCCGCAGACAGTTTTTAACTTATACGCTTGGCGGAGCAACTGCTTTTATGGGAATGGGCGTATTTTTGCCGATGGCGCGGTTTGCTGTAGATCCTATTTTACATAAGCGGGGGGAAGGGGATTTCATCAAGGTAGTGGAAGCCTCGCAGATTACGGATGTCCCGCAGGAATTTAATTTTGAACTGAAGCAGCAGGATGGCTGGTATGCCAGCACGGCTACGCTCACAGCCTGGATCCGTAAAGATGCGGGCGGAAAGATTTATGCGCTTTCACCGGTCTGTAAGCACCTCGGCTGCACTGTAGGATGGAACAATGATAAGGCTTTTCCGGATGAATACCACTGTCCCTGCCATGGTGCACGCTATACCAGGTCCGGTAAACAGCTCGCTGTCGCAGCTAAGCCGCTGGACCAGTACCGTATCAAAATTGACGGCGGCTGGGTGTACCTGGGCGATATCGTTGCCAACAGTGAAGCTAATAAGGAGGCGTGATCCTGATGTTTAAAAACATCTACAACTGGATTGATGAACGTCTGGATATTACGCCGATCTGGAGAGATGTCGCCGACCATGAGGTTCCTGAGCATGTCAACCCGGCCCATCACTTTTCAGCATTCGTATACTGTTTTGGCGGCCTTACTTTTTTCATAACGGTTATTCAAATACTGTCGGGTATGTTCCTGACGATGTATTATGTACCGGATATTATTAATGCCTATGCCAGTGTGGAATACCTGCAGACCAAGGTTGCTTTCGGGCAGATCGTGCGCGGCATGCACCACTGGGGAGCGAGTCTTGTAATTGTGATGATGTTCCTGCATACGATGCGGGTGTTCTTCACCGGCTCCTATAAAGCTCCGCGCGAGATGAACTGGGTGGTTGGCATGCTGATTTTCTTCGTCATGCTGGGACTGGGGCTTACCGGTTACCTGCTGCCATGGGACAATAAAGCTTATTTCGCTACAAAGGTTACACTTGAGATTGCCAACTCTGTGCCGGTAATGGGTCCTGTGCTAAAAGAACTGATGCAGGGCGGAACGATTGTCGGTGCAGAGACACTTACCCGCTTCTTCGCCCTCCATGTATTCTTCCTCCCGGCGGTCCTGCTTATACTGCTGGTCGGACACTTTATTATGATCCGCAGACAGGGCATATCCGGCCCGCTGTAAGCCAATCCGCAAAAGGAGGGACTCCGCAATGGCACATAAGGGCAAGGACAGCTCCGAAGAAAAGATTGTCTATGTCGGCGACTCCCGGGTGAGGAGGGGCAGCGGATTCATTACACCTCCTGATTATACAGCCTACCCGGGTAAGTCAGAGGCGTTCATCCCGAATTTTCTGCTTAAGGAATGGATGGTTGGCGTTGTCGTACTGGTAGGGATTCTTGTGCTCACCATTTCTGAGCCTGCGCCGCTTGGATTTCCCGCAGATGCCAGGGCGACCGTTATTCCGATTCCCGACTGGTATTTTCTGTTTCTCTATCAATATCTGAAGCTGCCTTATGCCTCTGGGGATTATATTGTACTGGGGACTCTGGGAGTTACAGGTGTGGCCTTTGGCGCTCTCCTGCTCGCCCCGTTTCTTGACACCGGCCGTGAACGGCGATTCTATAAGCGTCCGATTGCCTCCTCACTGATGTTTTTGTCTCTTGCGGCTATCATCTATTTGACGAATACAGCATGGACTGAGTACAAACACGAAATGGCCGAGACCGGGCAGATTGCGGAGGATGTACAGCGCGAGGAGCAGGCGGCGGAGAAAAGGGCCAAAGGCTTGCCTGCCACCAGCGTTGTACAGACTGAGGATATTGCAATCGTGGACAAGGATGATCCGGCAATGGCACTGTTCAAGCAGGCAACCTGTGTCAGCTGTCATGCTGTCGATCTGAAGGGTGGAGGCGGGCCGTCGCTGCGGGGAGTAGGAGATACACTTGACCAGGCTGCAATCCTGTCTATTATCAAGGAGGGACAGGGACAAATGCCGCCGATGTACGAAACGGCACTGGGAGCCGGACTGTCAGATGAAGATATTGACTCACTGGCCGCCTGGCTTGCCAAACAAAAAAGCGGACAGTAAAATAATGATAACGCGAACCTGATCGTATTCTTGCGGTCAGGTTTTTATGTGTGTCAAAGAAGTCAGAGGTTATGATTCGGGAGGGTGAAATGGTGTATGTCGGTTAACCTGCTGGACAAGGTTTTTAAGCACCGGGGAGTGATATGGCTGCTCTTTATCGTCAACTTCCTCGGCACGATTTACGGATACATATGGTATGGCAATCAATTGGCGTATACGGCTGACAATTACCCGGCATGGCTGCTGCCGTTCGTTCCGGACAGCCCGACGGCAAGCCTGTTCTTTACCATTGCACTGCTGCTGCTGCTGTATCCGCCGAAAGGCCTGAAGGGAACGCTTGTGCGCGAGCTGATTGAAGCGCTTGCTGTAGTCACTTCGGTGAAGTACGGGATATGGGCGGTCGGTGTTATTTTTGCCGGTGGGGCTCAAGGGGATGTTATAACCTGGAAGGACTGGATGCTGGTAGTGTCGCATACCGGCATGGCGGTTGAGGCGCTGATCTATGCACGTTTCTTCTCCTTCCGGCGGCTGCTGCCTGTTGCCCTGCTCTGGACGCTGGCAAATGATATGGTGGATTATTCAGCCGGGGTGTACCCGTGGCTGCCGTCCGTCCTGGATGATGACCTAACCGAGGTGCAGAATCTTACCATTCTCCTGACCCTGTTAAGCGCCGCCGCTGCCTGGGCTGCCAGCCCCAAAATCAGGCGGATGCTGCCGCAGCGGAAGAGCGGAGACCGGCACTGACAGGCTGTGTTCTAACTCTTGTCCTCCTGCCATAGATTAGGGTAGGAGGGATGTCTCATGCCGCGCAGGAGATACATTGTGCTGACTGGATTGATTGTATGCTGGCTGCTTGCCGGCATGAACAGCGGGGTTGCGAATGGATATGATGCTGACACTACTGGCGGAGCCGCAAACAGCGGGAGCGGACAGGCAGTGGAGGCACCCGTATTAACGGGCAGGACCGGGGCTGAACGGCTGGAGAAGGCTGCGGAAGCCTTGTACAGTCATGTTCTGGAGGGTGATGTGGTTAAAGCGAGACAGGAGAGCGGGGAGATTGAACGGATTTTTGAGTCTTCCTCATTTGAAGGCTTAACCTCGGTTGAGGGAATTAATGCCTTGTCCGGTGTGATTGTTGATCTTAAGGCTGCTCTGGCGGCTGCACAGATTGATCCTGAAAAGTGGGAGGCGGCAGCAGCCAAAATGCGGCTTGCCGCCAACAGCCTGAACCATCCCCGCCAGCCGATGTGGCAGCAGTATTACAAGCTGATCCGTGAGGATCTGAATGATATGGAACAGAGCGCCGCAGCCGGTAAGCCGGAAGACTGGAAAACAGCCGTCACCCGGCTTCAGAGCAGGTATGACACCATCCGGCCGGCGGTTGTCATCTCAAGCCGGCCGGAAACGGTTAATGCCTTTGATTCCTGGCTGTCGTATGCAGCAGGTATCTCGTCTAGTGCCCAGCCGCCCGGGCGGTCCAGACTGCTGGAAATCGTCTCTTACGGCCAGGATGCCGTAAGAGTCCTGTTCGGCAAGGAACGGGATGAGCCGGCCTTATCCCTGCCGCTGGCGCCGAGAGAATACGGCGCCTGGGGACTGCTGGGCGGTGCCTTCATTATCACTGCCCTGGCCTACGCCGCTTACCGCAAATACCGGGGTGAGCAGGAGGACTTGAAGCCGGTGTAGCTGAGGGACGGATTCTCCGCCCGGCGTGTGCACAACAAGCAAAGCGCAGTTATCAATGAATGGATCACGTACAAAGACTCCTTTTCCCGTTAGCCGCGGGGAGAGGAGTCTTTTTGCGATACGTGCCTTAGTGAGATAAGTGTATTTTCTGCAACTAAAAAGGATAAAATCGCTGTTGTTGCAGGAATAAGTGTAGTTGGTGCAACTAAATCAGCCAGAATATACGATTTTGCTTCAAAAGAACGAATATAGTTGCACAGACTACACTTAAAGCTGCTGTCAGCTTAAAAACAAGGGAACTAGTTGTACAAACTACAGTTAACAGCTGCGGCTCAGGATTCCCGGAAGCCTTCGCCCATGACATCATGGACATCGCTGATAATAACAAAAGCCGTAGGATCGACGGACTTGACCAGCTGGCTGAGACGGCGGATCTCCTGGCGGGAGACTACGCAGTATACCATATGCTTGGCCTGCTTCGAGTAGGCGCCTATAGCCGGAATCAGCGTTACACCGCGCTCCATCTCTGCCGTAATCAGGTCGGCAATCTGCGGCGCTTCGTCACTGATTATCGTGAAGGCTTTGGCGGCATATGCCCCTTCCTGAATAAAGTCAATGACGCGCGAAGCGATAAAGACAGCTACGAGGGTGTACAAAATCTTTTCGCGGGGTATGTAGAGCAGGGAAGCGCCGATAATGATAATGTCGACAACCAGAATGATCTGGCCCATGCTCCAGCCGAATTTGCGGCCGAGAATACGTGCCACGATATCTACCCCTCCGGTTGTACCGCCGTAACGGAATACGATACCCAGACCGAGGCCGAGCGTCACGCCTGCATATAATGAAGCGAGAATAAAATCATGCTCTGTACTGAACGGGACGAGCCAGCCTTTTGCAATCGCCTGTTCAAATACCCACAGGAAAAAGGTCAGGGAGCCGATCCCGAGCCCGGTATAAACAATCTGATTCGAACCAAGCACCTTCCAGCCGACCAGGAATAGAGGAAGATTGAGCAGCAGTGTAGTGAGGAAGATCGGGATGTTAAATGCATAGTTGAGCAAAATGGTGATCCCGGTAACGCCGCCCTCCATCAGCTGGTTAGGCACAATAAAGTACAGTAGCCCGAACGCGTATACGGCTGTACCCAGCATGATGGGTGCAATGGTTTTGCTGATATTCATAATCTTTAATGATTTCATTTAATCCCTCGCCTAAGCCCTTGAGCGGGCAGAATATAGATGTCTTGCTTGTATGGAGTGAAGCTGTAAATATAAAAAAGATTTGTCTTCAAAACGTCTTTACGATAACATAGGGGCAAACATAAGGCAAGAACATACAGGGGGGCGCAGCTGAAAATTATGGAAAAAAGTCTAGCCGATATTCAGCGTGAGGTTGACGCTTATATCTCACAGTTTAAAGAAGGTTACTTCAGCCCGCTGTCCATGCTGGCCCGGATGTCCGAGGAAGTGGGCGAGCTGGCGCGCGAAGTGAACCACCAGTTTGGCGAAAAGCCTAAAAAAGCGGATGAAGCTGATAACTCCATTGAACTGGAGCTGGGTGATATCCTGTTCATTACAGTATGCTTTGCGAATTCGCTGGGCATCGACCTGACGGAAGCCCACAATAGAGTAATGCACAAGTTCAATACCCGGGATGCAGGCCGCTGGACCCTTAAAAACACCGATTAGGCCACTATATCATATGCTGTACCAAACGAACGGGATTTAGCCGTAAGGATGGTGAGGATATGAATCATAATGATTATGTCAAGGCGGCATACCGCTCCATACTGCGCAGTGATTTCGCACAGGCGATTGCTTTTTTTGAGGCAGCGATTTCGGCCAGTCCCGATGATGCCGAGGTCAGATACCGCTGCTCCATTACGTATGCCCGCAGCGGAATGGTTGAGAAGGCGCTGGAGCATGCTGTTGCAGCAGTTAAGCTGGATGATACAAAGCCTGAATACCAGCTGCATCTTCAGCATCTGCAGGCGCTGCAGCTTGTGCAGGAGGCCAAACGGCTGCTGGAGGATGACGCGGCTGGGACGTACAATCCGTACCATCCGGTCACGCTTCTTAAAGAAGCGATTACGCTGGACCCCTTATATGGAGACGCCTATGTGTGGCTGGCGATTGCGCACAGCCGGATGAATGAGCATGTGCAGGCGATTGCCGCCATGAAAGAGGTTATTGCGCTTCATCCGGATGACACGGGATTGCGCCAGCTGATGAAAGACCTGCAAAGGTCATTGCAAAAATATATCCACTAACTAATGGAACCAGTGAAAGCGAGGAGGAGTTAAAGGTGAGCGACAAGATCAGAGTAATTGTCTCCGGAGCAGGAGGCAAAATGGGTAAAGAGGTTGTTAAGCTGGTGCTGGAGGATGAAGGTCTGGAGCTGGCAGCAGCGGTAGACCGTTCTGCAGGCGAGAAGGATGCCGGACGTATGGTGGGTCTGGAGGAATGCGGAATAACCGTTACTTCCGATCTGGAAGCTGCCTTAGCAGGGAGCCGCGGAGATGTAATGGTTGATTTTACTATTCCGCAATCTGCTTATGCGAATACTTCGCTTGCAATTAAATACGGGGTGCGTCCGGTTATCGGAACTACCGGATTCACGCCGGAGCAGATTGCCGGGCTGGACAAGCAATGTCAGGAGCAGGGTATCGGCGGGCTGATTGCTCCCAACTTCTCCATCGGAGCGATTCTAATGATGAAATTTGCCGCTCAGGCAGCGAAATATTTCCCGCATCTGGAAATTATCGAGTATCATGGAGATCAGAAGCTCGATGCTCCTTCAGGTACAGCAATTAAGACGGCAGAAATGATCTCAGAGGCCAGAGCGGAGCTCCGTCAGGGCCATCCTGAGGAGGAAGAGCTTATTGAAGGCTCACGCGGCGGCTATTACAACGGCTTCCGTATTCACAGTGTGCGTCTTCCGGGAGTATTCGCCCAGGAGGAAGTGGTGTTTGGCGGCTACGGGCAGTCGCTCAAAATCCGTCATGATTCGTACGAACGGGCAGGTTATATGCCGGGGGTTAAGCTGGGTGTCCAGAAGGTTATGGGGTATACCGGTCTGATTTACGGCTTTGAGCATTTTATAGAATAGACAGGGGAGAAATCAATATGCTAAAGATTGCCTTTATTGCGCATGACCGAAAAAAAGAAGAAATGGTCAATTTCGTTACCGCATATGAAAATGTGTTTACCGGGCTGGAGCTGTATTCGACCGGCACAACAGGCCAGAGGATTATGGAAGCCACTCAGCTGAAGATTAACCGGTTCATGTCCGGCCCGCTGGGCGGCGACCAGCAGATCGGCTCTCTGGTAGCACAGGATGAGCTGGACCTGATTATATTTCTGCGTGATCCGCTGATGGCACAGCCGCACGAGCCGGATATTACGGCGCTGCTCCGCCTGTGCGATGTATACGGTATTCCGGTTGCTACTAATATCGCTACAGCAGAAATTCTGGTTAAGGCTATCGACCGCGGTGATTTCGGCTGGCGGGAGCTGGTACATAAATACAAACCGGGTGTTGATGAATAATGAAGCTGGATATTCTGGTATTCGGCGCTCATGCCGATGATGCCGAAATCGGCATGGCGGGAACAATCGCCAAGCACACTGCGGCCGGGCTCAAAGTAGGCTTGTGTGACTTGACGGCTGCGGAAATGTCATCGAACGGCACAGTGGAGCGCCGCAAGCAGGAAGCGCAGCAGGCAGCCGATGTGCTGGGCGCTGTTGTGCGTACTAATCTGGGATTGCCTGACCGCGGTCTCTATATGACCGAAGAGCATCTGTCGGCAGTCACTGCGGAAATCCGCCGGTTTGCTCCGGCTGTCGTATTTGCACCTTTTTGGGAGGACAGGCATCCTGACCATATTGCCTGCAGCAGGCTGGTGGAGGAAGCTGTATTTAACGCCAAGCTGAGGAAATATATGCCGGACAAGCCTGCGGTGCCCGCGCCGCTGCTATATTTCTATTTCATTAATGATCTGGGCCGTACTGATCTTATTGTGGATGTAACGGAGCAATATGCGCTGAAGGAGCAGGCGCTGTCCTGTTACCGTTCCCAGTTCGAGAAGGCTCCCGGTGAGGATGTCGTGTCCACTCCGCTTAATGAGGGATACATCGAGCGCGTCCGCTCGCGGGATATGCTGCTGGGCCAGCGCAGGCTCATTCCCTTTGCCGAAGGCTTCGCAACCAGGGTTCCCCATGCTGTTGACCTGTTCCTTGACAAGGGCAGAGCGGAATAGCTTTATTTTGTTGTGCGATGCAACTATAATAAATCCATGACATTACTTAAAGTAAGAGATCAGTCTACGAAGGGGACGGAGCTATGAACCGGCTAAAAATAGGCATCACCTGTTATCCGTCTCTCGGCGGCTCGGGCGTAGTGGCGACTGAACTGGGTAAGCTTCTGGCGGAAAAGGGCCATGAAGTCCATTTTATTACACACAGTATCCCGTTCCGGCTTGGAACGTTTCAGAAGAATATATTTTATCATGAGGTTGAGGTTAACGATTATTATGTATTCCGTTACCCTCCTTATGATCTGGCCTTGGCGACCAAGATGGCACAGGTAGCCAAAATGCAGGGGCTGGACCTGCTGCATGTGCATTATGCGGTGCCTCATGCCGTCTGCGCATTTCTCGCCAAGCAGATGCTTGGCAATGACATGAAGGTCGTCACCACCCTGCATGGTACGGATATTACGGTACTGGGCCAGGATGAATCACTGAAGGACCTGATCCGCCTGGGCATCAATGAAAGTGATGCGGTAACGGCTGTCTCGCTTGATCTGATCAACGAAACCCGGCGGGTACTGGATATTACACGTGATATCGACCTGACTTATAACTTTGTTGACAAGCGGGTGTACTATCCGCGCGATGTTACAGATCTCCGGGGCGATTACGCCGATCCGGATGAAAAGATTCTGATGCACATCAGCAATTTCCGGCCGGTTAAACGGGTGGGCGATGTTGTTGATGTTTTTGCCAAGGTGAGCCGGGAGATCAAAGCCAAGCTCCTGCTTGTAGGCGAAGGACCGGAGCTGCCGAAGATTCAGGCTAAGATCAATGAGATGGGCCTTGAGCATAAGGTCCGCTTCCTCGGCAAGCAGGATGAGATCGCACAGGTAATCTCGCTGGCCGATCTGCTGCTGCTCCCTTCGGAGAAGGAGAGCTTTGGGCTGGTGGCGCTGGAGGCGATGGCCTGCGGTGTTCCGACGATTGGTTCACAGGCTGGCGGCATTCCGGAGCTGGTCCAGCACGGCAAGACCGGGTTCCTCGCACCTATCGGCGACACATCGGCAATGGCCAAGTATGCAGTAAAGCTGCTGTCGGATGAGGTAATGGCCGAGCAGTTCAGAAAAGCCTGCCTGCTGCGGTCCTGCAATGATTTCAGCAGAGACAGCATTACGAATCAATATGAGGATATTTATTACCGTGTGCTAGGGCGCAAGGTACTCGGAATGGATGCCATCCGGGGGTAAGGAGAACGATATGGAATGGACAATGGCACCGGCCGGTATGGCGGCGGCAGCCCGCAAGGTGATTACAGGGCTGCTTGAGAGCGGCCGTGAGGCTTATTTCGTCGGAGGGTGTATCCGCGATGAGCTGCTGGGCCGGCCGGTTCATGATATCGACCTGACTACCTCGGCGCTGCCCGAGGAGGTTATGGCCGTCTTTCCGCGCTGTGTCCCGACAGGGCTTGCCCACGGGACGGTTACAGTGCTGCAGGACGGCTTCAGCTTTGAAGTGACCACTTACCGGACGGAGAGTGGCTATGCCGATCACCGCCGTCCGGAGCATGTATCTTTTGTAAGCGATGTTAAAGAGGATCTGCGGCGGCGCGACTTTACAATCAATGCAATCTGCTGCGGACTGGACGGGGAGCTGGTTGACCCGTTTCAGGGCGCACAGGATTTAGGGGCGCGCCGCGTCCGCTGCGTAGGCAGCGCGGAGGAACGCTTCGACGAGGACGCACTGCGCATGCTGCGCTGTGTGCGGTTCGCGTCGGTGCTGGATTTTGCCGTCGCCAAGAATACGTGGCGGGGGCTGCTGCGCCAGCGGGACAAGCTGGCGCATATCGCCGTCGAGCGCGTACGCGCCGAGACGGAGCGCATCGTCGAGGGGCCGCACCCTGTGCGCGGCCTCGGCCTGCTTGCGCGCAGCGGTCTGCTTGCGCGCGGCAAGGCCCCGTTCCCCTGGACCGGCGAAGCATTGGCGGCTGCCGCCGCCATGCTGGCCGGGATCGGGGAACTGGAGAGCGCCCGCCTGCGGTGGGCGCTCCTCCTCCATGCCCTGGGGCAGTCGGCCGAAGCGGCCGACAAGCTCCTGCGGGCATGGACGTTCCCGGGGGCGGCGCGCAGCAGCATCGCCGCCGTGCTCCGCGTCCGCGAGGCATGGGACGCGGCGCTGGCCTCCGTAGCGCCGGATACTCCCGGCGCTACGGAGCAGCTGCGGCGGCGCTGGATAGCCGCCGTGCTGTCCATCGGCGCGGAAGCCGCCGATGGGTGGGTGACGCTGCTTGCGGCGCTGCCGCAGGCCGCTGCAGGCCGTGCAGGCGGCGCGGAGCCGCCTGTGCAGGACTCAGGCGCCGGCATGGCAGCGCCAGCCGACGCTGCTGCCTTGCGCGCTGCTAACCACGCTGCAAACGCTGACCATGTCGTCTCTCGCGCTGCTAACCACGCAGCACACGCTGACCATGTCGTCTCTCGTGCTGCTAACCACGCAGCGCCCCTACACCAGCACATCCCGCCAGCCGCCCTGCGGTCATGGACCGCAGAGATGCCGATTCGCTCACTTGCCGATCTGGCGGTGTCCGGCAAGGAGCTGGCCGGCCTGCTTGAGAAGACACCCGGGCCGTGGCTCGGCGTGCTGCTGAATAAGCTGCTGCTTGCTGTGGCGGCAGGAGACAGCCCGAATGACCGACAAGTACTGCTTCAGGAAGCAAGAAGGATGGATATACATGAATTATGATAGAAAGACAGCATCCGGATTTCAGGCACGGGATACGTTCGTTTCCGGATGGGCAGATCGTCTGCAACTGCTTGACTCTGTAATATCGACTCAGGAAGAAGCTAAAAAGCTTGCTGAGGCAGGAGCTCCGGAAGGCACAGCCGTCCGGGCAGAGGAGCAGACCGGCGGCCGGGGCCGGATGGGCCGGAAGTGGCATTCGCCAAGCGGCAAGGGTATCTGGATGAGCATCGTGCTCCGTCCTGACCTGCCGCTGGCGCTGACGCCGCAGCTCACACTGCTTACCGGGGTTGCCGTCTGTACGGCAATCCGTGAAGTGACCGGCGTGCCTGCCGGAATCAAATGGCCGAATGATCTGCTGGCCGGAGGACGCAAAATCTGCGGCATTCTGCTGGAATCCTGCCTGCGGGAAGGCGGGCTGCATTATGCCATTGCCGGCATTGGAATTTCGGCTAATCTGACCGAGGAGGACTACCCGGACCATCTTCAGGGTGTCGGCACCTCCCTGCTTATTGAAGGCGGCGGGATTCCGGTCGACCGGGAACGACTGACACAGGCTGTACTGACAGAGGTGGAGTATCTGTACTCTCTATATATAGAACAGGGCTTCCAGCCGGTAAAGCAGCTCTGGGAGTCAATGTCAGTAACACTCGGACGCCAGATTTCCTTCAGTACGCCTCAGGGACGCTGCGAAGGCAGAGCTGTGGGGCTGGATGAGAGCGGCGGACTGCTGCTGCAGGATGAGGCTGGCAACATCACCAGCATCCTGTCAGGGGAGATAGAAATGATCTGATATGACAAGGGTTCCATCCCTTGTCATATTTTTTTCGTGTAATTGCCGTCAGGTTTTGGTATACTATGGACAGAGACGGTATCGCTGAATTGTGAACTGTACTCCGGCTAGGCTTTAAGTATTGAGTAATTGCTTTTGGATGTACCTTCATAACTGTACAACACGGTTACGTTGGATTCTGCTCTGAGCCGTAAGGACCGAGACAGAAGGGACGATCGCGAGTGACTCTTTTTTGCCCTTCGGACCTATTTAGCCGATTATGCTAAAGGGTTTTTTTGTTTGCGCGTTTACGCGTATTTTAATTGCGAAAAGGGGAATGGAGAGAGTGGCTGACAAACATGCACTGAACATTGTAAAAATGAAAAAAATGAAAGCGGACGGTGTGCCGCTGAGCATGCTGACCGCTTATGATTATCCTTCGGCACTGCTGGCGGAGGAGGCAGGGATTGACCTGATCCTCGTCGGTGATTCACTTGGAAATGTAGTGCTCGGCTATGATACGACACTGCCGGTAACGATCGATGATATGGTCTACCATACCCGCTCTGTCGTCCGGGGAGCGCAGAACACATTTATCGTGGCAGATATGCCGTTCATGACCTATCACGGAAGTGTGGATGAGACACTGCGCGGTGTGCGCAGACTGATGCAGGAGGGCCGTGCCCATGCTGTGAAGATGGAGGGGGGGCTTGAAATCTGTGATGCCGTGTCTGCAGTTACGAAGGCGGGCGTGCCGGTTCTAGGCCATATCGGCCTGACCCCGCAGTCGGTCAATATGATCGGCGGCTACCGGATTCAAGGCAAAGACCCTGAGGATGCACAGCGGCTGATGAATGAGGCAAAGGCGCTTGAAGCGGCCGGAGCGTTCGGAATTGTTCTGGAGCTGGTAACGGAAGAAGTGGCGGAAGCCATTACAAAGGCGCTCAGCATTCCGACAATTGGCATTGGGGCAGGCCGGTACTGCGACGGGCAGGTGCTTGTGTTCCATGATCTGGTGCGCTATGCCTCGCCATACCGGGAGAAGCGTTTTGTCAAAACCTATGCCGACGTCGGCGGCATCATCCGTGAGGGAATCAGCAGCTACGTCAAGGAAGTGAAAGAGCGTTCCTTCCCGGCTGAGGACCATGTTTTTAAAGCGGATGAGCAAGTACTGGAATCTTTATACGGCGCTGCCAAAAAAGGAGTGAAGTAAGATGAGAGTAGTCAGAACAGTAGCACAATTGCGCGAAGCGCTTGATTATATGCGTCAGGGCGGGCATACCCCGATCGGGTTTGTGCCGACTATGGGTTATCTTCATGAAGGACATGCCAGTCTGCTGCGCAAGGCCGGTGAGAAGAGCAATACAGTGGTGATGAGCATTTTTGTCAATCCGCTGCAATTCGGCCCGAATGAGGATTATGCCTCTTATCCGCGTGATGAAGCACGTGATCTGGAGCTTGCCGAACGCGAAGGTGCGGATATTGTTTTTATTCCAAGTGTGGAGGAAATGTACCCGCAGCCTACGCTTACCAAGATCTCGGTATCCTCACTGACTACCCGGCTCTGCGGTGCTTCCCGCCCGGGGCATTTCGACGGTGTAACTACTGTTGTTAACAAGCTGTTTAATATGGTGCAGCCTGATTATGCATTCTTCGGGCTCAAGGATGCCCAGCAGGTGGCAGTACTTCGCCGGATGGTATCCGACCTCAATATGAATGTAGAGATTATTGCCTGTCCGATCGTCCGCGAAAATGACGGGCTGGCGCTCAGTTCGCGCAACGTCTATCTTTCTACAGAGGAGCGCAGCCAGGCGCTTGTGCTCTCCCGTTCCCTGAGGGCTGTGCGCCAGGCAATGGAAGAAGGATCGGTGCGCACTGTGAGTGAAGCGCAAAAGCTGCTGGTTTCGGAAATCTCTGCTGCTCCGCTTGCTGTGATTGATTATACGGAGATCTTGTCTTTTCCTGATCTGGAGATGCTGGGGGAGGATTCTCCGCTGGCGGCTGTCCAGGGAGAGATTATCATTGCACTGGCTGTCAAATTCGGCAGAACCCGGCTGATTGATAATAATGTATTTATTCCAAAGGAGGTACCCGCCCTTGTTTAGACATATGATGAAATCTAAAATCCACCGTGCGACCGTGACAGAGGCCAATCTGAATTACGTCGGCAGCATCACGATCGATGAGAATCTGATGGAAGCGGCCGATCTGCTCGAGAACGAAAAGGTACAGATTGTTGATAATAATAACGGCTCCCGTCTGGAAACCTACGTGATTCCGGGCCCTCGCGGCAGCGGCGTCATCTGCCTGAACGGGGCAGCAGCCCGTCTGGTACAGCCCGGTGATACAGTGATCATTATCTCTTATGCAATGCTGTCCTCCGAAGAGCTGTCCGGACACAAGCCTACGGTTGTATTTGTGGATGCTGACAACAAGCCGGTTAAACTGGCTGACCACGAATTGCACGCAACAATCGCCTGATCCGCTTGAAATAAGCCATGTAATCAATGGCAGGGATGAACGGCCCCGACTTTGCGAAAAATGAAGGCAGGCAAGCTTAGGCTGATTTCATGTTCAGTAAAGGGGGATGTCCTCATGTTTCAACATTTATTTGCTGAAATGAACAAGATGCTCCAGGAGATTGCCCGTGACTACCCTTCTGCGGAGGGGGAGTCCCGGAATGATCTGATCCGTAAGTACAACATGCTTCACAGGCTTAGCGATAAAGTTATGGATGAGTGGCTGGTCTTTGCCGAGAAGCTGAGTGAGTTCAGGGAGCAGACCGAGCTGCAGCTTGAGCCTGAGGATGACATGCCGCAGCAGGAGGCTCCTGAGCTGGCTATGGAATCTTTCGTCAGGGGACAGGGTTATTATAAGCTGCTGATGTACGGCAAATGCATCGGGCAGTTCCAGGAGGTGATCGGGAGGTACCCGGACAGTCTGGCTGCCCGCTTGTATCTGGCTATGGCTTATTTGCAGGAAGGCGAAGGAGATGCGGCCTGGGCCCACCTGAATCATATGCTTGCCCTGATCCGTGAGAGCAAGCTTAAGGCTATGGTCTATAATGCGCTAGGCTGCATCAGGGCCTCCCAGGAACGCTTCCATGAAGCAAGTGAGCTGTTTGGTCTGTCTTTGCTGCATGATCCGGCATTGCCGGAGCCAAACATCAATCTGGAGGTCTGCCGCAAAAAAGGCGGAAAGCTGCAGTTCGGGGACCAGCTGGTTTCGCTTTTGTAATAATAGCCATTTTATTTAGGCGGTGCATCCACTTGAAACAAGCGGCTTGCATCGCCTTTTTACGTAACTTCTGTTATGCTGATAAGGAGTCTCAAGTGAAAGGGAATAGAACTTACAATGAAATTTGCCGTGCTTGATTTTGAAACTACGGGAACCCAATCTGTGGGTGAGATCATCCAGGTTGGCCTTGCCATTATAGAAGAAGACCGGACCGTCTCCCGGGTATATGGGTCCTATGTCAAGCCCGGAACACCGATTCCTCCTTTTATTACAGGCCTGACCGGCATTACCGACGATGATGTTGCGGATGCGCCGGAGCTGGATGAGATGATGATGGAGCTGGTCCCGCTGCTCGACGATGTTGTGCTTGTAGGGCACAATGTCGCCTTTGATTTCCACTTTTTACAGAATGCCCTGGACCGCTGCGGTTATCTGCCTTTTCAGGGGAGAATTCTCGATACGATTGATTTTCTCAAAATATGCTTTCCGTCGCTCTCCACGTATCAGCTCGGTGCAGTAAGCGCGCATTTCGGCCTGACGCATGACCGTCCGCATCAGGCGGACAGCGATGCGCTCGCTACTGCGCTTGCGCTGCTTAAATGCCTGGATGAGCTGTACAGCCTTCCGCTGCTGACGATTCAGCGGCTTAATGAGCTGTTTGCCGGTGAGGACAGCGATTTGGCCTGGTACTTTGACGGTCTGCTGCACGAGCGGGAGATGGAGACCTTTCAGCCGGAGGGTGAGCTTACGTTTCACCGTCAGCTGGCGCTGGCTGTCGGTGATTGGGCAGAGCTTGCTCCGCCCCGCGAAGAGGGTTCAGGCAGCCCTCTGGAGAATGTATCCTTTGAGGACTATATGTCCGAGGTAACGGTCCGCCTGAAAGATACGCTGCCGCAGTATGAGGCGCGTGAAGCGCAGGAGATTATGATTGGTGAAGTAAAGACCGCCCTTCAGGAGGAGAAGCACCTGCTGATTGAAGCAGGCACCGGAACCGGCAAATCGCTGGGTTATCTGCTGCCGGCAATTTATCACAGTGTGCGCACGGATCAGAAGGTAATGGTCAGCACACATACTATCAACCTGCAGGATCAGCTGCGCGAGCGGGATATCCCTCTCCTGACCACAGTGGTTCCGTTTCCGTTCAAGGCTGCCGTCTTTAAAGGAAGAGGGCACTATTTGTGTCTGCGCAAGTTTGAACATAAAATAAATAATAAAGACTTCGTGAGCACCAGGGAAGAATCGCTCACTGCAGCGCAAATGCTTGTGTGGCTTACCCAGACACAGTCAGGCGACGACGAGGAGCTGAATCTAAGCGGCCGGGGCGGCGATTTCTGGGAGAGCGTCGCCAGCGACACTGATTCCTGTCTGGGCCGGGCCTGCCCGTGGTTCCGGAAATGTTATTATCACCGGGCCAAGCATGAAGCGGGCATTGCCGATGTAGTCATTACGAATCATTCCAAGCTGTTCGCAGATGTGAAGGCCGGGCATCAGCTGCTGCCTGCCTACGAGCATCTTATCATTGATGAGGCGCATCATCTGGAGGATGTGGCCGGTAAGCATCTGGGCATGCAGATGAAGTATTTTACAGTAGCCCATACGCTCACGCGGCTGTATAAGGACAGTAAGAACGGTCAGCTTCCGGCGCTGCGCCAGACTTTGCAGTCTTCAGGAAGCGAGCAGGCTTCCGAATGGAGCAGCGTCATTGACCGGATCTATCCGGATCTGCTGACCGTCAAGGAGACATGGGATGTGCTGAGCGACAAGCTGTTCGGCCTGCTGCCTGACCGCAGTGATGCGGCAGCCGGAGAAGCGGGGCAGCTGGTGTCACGCCTGCATCCCGGCAAAAAGCCGAGGGACTGGGAAGAGCTGGCTGCACTGGAGAATACGTTGAATCTCTGCCTCAGCGATATCATCCGCAGGGGCGACAAGATGCTCAGTGAGATGCGTGATACCGACAGCCAGTCATCCTCAGACAGCCTGGTTACCGACATCGGCGGATTGTTCAAGGACCTGACGTCCATCCGGGAGCAGATCCGCTTCTTCATGGGTCTGAATGACGAGAATATTGTGTACTGGATGGAGGGCAGCAGCAACTACCGCGGCAAATCACTGCAGCTGTATGCTGTTCCGGTGGATGTCAGCACCCAGCTCAAGGAGCTGTTCTTCGATAAGAAAAAGAGTATAACCTTGACCTCGGCCACGCTGTCTGTGGATAAATCCTTTCAGTTTATGATTGATAATCTTGGTCTGGGCGAAGCCGCGCAGCAGGACAGGCTGATGACGGCACTGCTGCCTTCACCGTTTAATTACCGTGAGCAGGCACTGCTCGTTATTCCGCGTGATTTTCCGAGTATTAAGGGCAGTGTGGGGGATGCGCGGTTTGTTGACAAGCTTGTGCATTCGCTGGCAGAAGCGGCAATTGCAACGAGAGGACGCATGCTGGTGCTGTTTACTTCTTATAAGATGCTGAGGCAGGTCTACGATCCGCTCAAGGAAGCGTTGTCCTCGGAGGATATCGCCGTACTTGGACAAGGAATTGAAGGGGGCAGCCGCAGCAAGCTGATCCGGCGGTTCCAGGACAGTCCGGCAGCCGTACTTCTGGGCACCAGCAGCTTCTGGGAAGGCGTGGATATTCCCGGTGATGCTCTTACCTGTCTGGCTATTGTGAGACTTCCGTTTCAGCCGCCTAACCACCCGCTTGCAGAGGCCAAGTCAGAGCTGCTCCAGGCGCAGAAAAAGAATCCGTTCATGAAGCTGTCGGTTCCCCAGGCGGTTATCCGCTTCAAGCAGGGCTTCGGCCGGCTGGTTCGTACCGCTCAGGATCGGGGAATTGTCATTGTATATGATACCAGGGTAATCGAGTCTTACTACGGAAAGTATTTCCTCTATTCGCTGCCCGGACCCAAGATGGAGCATATGCTGACCGACCAGATGGTTCCGAGAATTGAGGAATGGCTGGAAGGCGGCATTTCATAAAGACTTTGCGTCATTATCTATTTATTGTCCAGAGCCCGCCTCCGTCTCCCGTTGATTGATAAGGGGACGGATGCGGATTTCATACACATCTGAGCATCATCAGAGCAAGACTAAATTTAGGAGGAGAATACATGAAATCGGACAAAATATCAGAGGCTGTCGTACGCAGGCTCCCTGTGTACCTGCGTTTCCTGAATGATCTCCAGAAGCGTGAAATTGCAACCGTTTCTTCCCAGGAGCTGGGACAGAAGCTTGATCTTAATCCGGCTCAGATCCGCAAGGATCTGGCTTATTTCGGTGATTTCGGCCGGAAGGGCATCGGCTACGATGTGTCTTATCTGATCGAAAAAATCCGTCACATCCTCAAGCTTGACCAGCAGATCAACGTTGCGCTGGTAGGAGCCGGTAACCTTGGCCATGCCCTTTCAAACTACAATGCCTATCTTAAGGATACAATGAAAATAACAGCCATCTTTGATTCCTACGCTCCTAAAGTGGGACAAAAGATCAACTCCCTGACCGTTCAGCCGATGGAGGAGCTGGGCCGGACCATTCGTGAACAGGGAATCCGGATCGGTATTATTACGGTACCCGACAGCGAAGCGCAGAATGTTGCTGATATCCTGGTGGAATCGGGCATTGAAGCCATTCTTAACTTTGCGCCGGTTATTTTGAAGACCCCGCCGACGATACGTATTCATGCAGCTGATTTTACAACGGATCTGCAGAGCTTGGCCTACTATTTGCATGACGGAAAGGACGAAATAAGAGATGAGCAGCAATAAAACCATAATCGTGAACGGCCGGTTTCTTGTGCCGGGCTCGCTTAAGCCTGTCCTGAGCGGTTATATGACTATAGAGGATGATCTGATCACATACATAGGGGAAGACAAGCCTGCAGCCGAAGAGGGCGTTCTGACGGTTGACGGCAGCCGCCTGCTGTTCATGCCGGGACTGGTCAACACCCACGGCCATGCAGCGATGTCACTGCTGCGCGGGTATGGTGACGATATGGTGCTTCAGACCTGGCTGCAGGAAAAAATGTGGCCGATGGAAGCGAAATTTACCGGTGATGATGTGTACTGGGGAACAGCATTGTCTGTCCTGGAAATGTTAAAGGGCGGAACAACAACCTTCCTTGATATGTACGATCATATGGACCGGGTAGCAGAGGTTACGGAGCTTTCCGGCATTCGTGCTGTACTGATGCGCGGCGCGATCGGCCTGTGTCCTGAAGATGTGCAGAATCAGAAGCTGGCAGAAGCTGTAGAATTCGCGCGCAGCTGGCACGGTAAGGCGGACGGCAGAATTACAGCTATGCTCTCACCGCATGCGCCGTACACCTGTCCTCCGGATTTCTTCATGAAATTTGTACAGGCAGCCCATGATCTGGATCTGCCGATGCATACGCATATGTCTGAGACACGCCATGAAGTGGAACAGAATGTCGCTGATTACGGCCTTCGTCCTGTGGCACATCTGGAGAAGCTTGGTATGTTCACCCGGCCATCCCTGATTGCCCATGGCGTTCATCTGAATGATGAGGAAATTGAGATTCTGGCGAAGTACAATGTCGGAGTATCCCATAACCCTGGCAGCAACCTGAAGCTGGCGAGCGGGGTTGCCCGTGTGCCGGAACTGCTGAAGGCGGGAGTCAAGGTTTCACTCGGCACCGACGGGGCAGCCAGCAACAACAATCTGGATATGTTCGAAGAGATGCGGCTTGCCGCCCTGATCCACAAAGGCGTCAGCGGTGACCCGACAGCTGTGCCTGCACCGGAAGCGCTGCTGATGGCAACGGAATACGGGGCCTCCTCCATCTATCTGGCTAATGTGGGCCGCCTGGCTGCAGGCATGAAGGCAGACTTTATTGCCATTGACATTGACCAGCCGCATCTTCTTCCTCATTCCGACCTGCTCTCCCACGCGGTATACTCAGCAAGTGCAAAAGACGTGGCGCATGTCTGGGTTAACGGCAAGCAGGTGGTGAAGGACGGCCAGTGCCTGACGCTGGATGAAGAGGAGATCCGCCGCAAAGCGCAGGAGACTTTCGAAAGCCTGCTCAAACGGTAAGAGGGTTAGTTACAAGCGGTGCTGCCGTTATTGATACAGAGGTTATATAGAGGAAAGGGAGCTGTATTTTGAGGAAAAGGAAAAAATGGCTTCCGCTGGCGGTCAGCGCGGTACTGCTCCTTTTGTTCGGACTCGGGCAGTTCTATGCCTTTATTATGAAGGACCAGTGGGCTGAGCGCAGCGCAGCCAAAGAAGTGGCCAGAGCCCGTGCAGGGCTGACTGAAGTGACCAAAGCGCAAAAGTCTGTCTGGGATGAGAACTCAGCCTATTGGGTGCTTAAGGGCACCAATGAGGCCGGCACCAGGCTGATGGTATGGGTCCGCTTTACACTTGACGGCAAGCCGGCAGGGGGCGACAACGATGTGTATGCGGCTGAGCTGGACGGCGGCACTTCCGAGCAGCAGATGCAGGACCGGCTTGCTGCCGAGCTGCCCGGTGCCGACATCCGGCGGCTCCTGCCCGGCGTATTTAACGGGGAGTATGTGTGGCAGGTCTTTTACAAGCAGGAGGGCCGGTACTATTACCGGTTCTACCGTTTTGCCGATGGTACGGCCATCGGGGACGGCTATAGCTTGCCTAGTCAATAAGACGGTCGAATATACTGGAATATGCTTTGTGTGATATACAAAAGAGTTGTCATTTCCGATGATTATAGTATATCTATAGCAATGCAGATAAGACGGAATACTAAACAGAATATGCCTGAAGTCACAAATAAAAGACATGAATGAGCTTATCATTCATGTCTTTTTTGCCGATATGAAAAAGAAGCAAAGAAGTAATACCCAATAATTAGTACCGAAAATTTTAAATATATTCACATTTTTTTGCGGAATCGTATATACACCTATGATATACTAATGCTTGTACTTAAGACATGCGAAAGAGCATGCCGGATTATGAAAAACGCTAGACATGCTATCTTAATCTATTATATATTGATTGGCTTACATCTGAGAGGAGGACGTTTCTTGAAATTACGTCTTATGCCTGTACTGTTAACGTCTCTGCTGTCTGCTGCGCTGTTGTTTGGAGGCTGGTATGCTTATCGCCAGTTCGCTGTGCAGGAGCCGCTCCAGAAGATTGTATCATCCTATGAAGGAGTCAATGAATCACATATTAGTATTAACCGCAATGAAGTTACTTTGAAACTTGAGCTTGAGCCGGGAACCAAATTGCGTGAGCTTGTACAGTATGTGAATACAGAAGGCAAGTCGGCCATGGGCGGCCGGACGCTGAAACTAGATGTTGACCAGAACTCAAGCCAGCTGCTGGATGAATACTGGGAAAAGGCGATGTTTTCGGTCGCAGAAGCGATGGAAAGCCGCAAATATACCTTGATTCCGGCTAAGCTTGACGGACTCAAAACACAAAATACAGAGTATAAAGACGTGACCGCTACAACAGAAATTGATGATAATAACGTCTACGTGAGCCTGAGTGACGGTAAACAGAGCAAATTCATCATTTTACCGCGGGTTCCCGGGTCGATGGGAGTGTGGAATAATGCCTAAGTACTGGAAGGAAGTCCTCGCCGGTTTTGCGCCGGTCCTGCTGATCTTTATGGCTTTTGTCGGAATTAATATTGTTCCGGTGATTATTGCTGCCGGTATGGTTGCCGCTCTGCTGGTGATTGCCCATCTGCGCGGCGGATTGACTGTTAATGCCGGAGCAGACAAGAAGCGTAAGAAGAACGGACCGTCTAAGCTGACCTTTGAAGAGATCGGCGGACAGGATAACGCAAAGCAGGAGCTGCGTGAGGCGCTTGACTTTTTGATCCGGCATGAGGAGATCAGCAAGTTCGGCATCCGCCCGCTCAAAGGGATTCTTCTGACAGGCCCTCCGGGAACAGGGAAGACACTGATGGCTAAAGCCGCGGCTCATTATACCAATTCCGTATTTGTGGCAGCATCAGGCAGTGAGTTTGTGGAAATGTACGTAGGTGTCGGTGCCGGACGTATCCGTGATCTGTTCAAGGATGCCCGTACACGTGCTGTTAAGGAAAATAAGCAGAGTGCTATTATTTTTATTGATGAGATTGATGTTATCGGGGGTAAACGTGAAGGCGGACAGCAGCGTGAGTATGATCAGACGCTGAATCAGCTGCTGACGGAGATGGACGGGATCTATAACAGCGATACACCGCGTATCCTGCTGGTTGCGGCAACGAACCGCAAAGAAATGCTGGATTCCGCACTGCTGCGCCCGGGCCGCTTTGACCGTCACATCCAGGTCGATATGCCGGACAAGAAAGGCCGTAAGTCAATTCTTGATCTTCACGCCAAGAATAAGCCGCTGCATCCGGCTGTTGATCTGGACAGAATTGCCGAGGAGGCTTACGGCTTCTCCGGCGCACAGCTGGAAAGTGTTATGAACGAGGCTGCCATTTATATGATGCGCGAGAATTTGACCCAGGTTGAGCAGCGGCATCTGTCCTCCGCGATTGATAAGGTCATGATGGGTGAGAAAACCGACCGCGAAACCAACCAGGAAGAAAAACGCCGGGTGGCGATCCACGAGCTGGGGCATGCGATTATGGCAGAGCTGCTGCGTCCGGGAAGTGTAAGCCAGGTAACGCTGACTCCGCGGGGACAGGCACTCGGTTATGTACGGCACAATCCGCAGACAGAGCAGTACCTGTATACTAAGGATTATCTGGAGCATCAGATTATGATTGCGCTTGGGGGCGCGGCCTCTGAGGAAATGTATTACGGGGGGCGCAGCACAGGCTCACGCGGTGATTTTGACCAGGCGCTTAATATCGTAGAGACTATGATGAAGTCCGGCCTCACCTCACTGGGCATCGCGAATCTGCAAATGGTTACCACAGAAGAGCTTATGAAGGAAAACAGTAAAATACTGGATGAGCTTATGATTCGTACTCGTGATCTGCTGGAACATCAACGGAACATCTTTGATTACTCCCTTGACATCCTTATGAAGGAAGAAGTCCTCTCCGGAGAGCAATTTCGTTGTCAATTTCGTGACAGTGTAAAATTACCGGCATAAATATTTATGCCGGTTATTTTTTTTTACTTTTCAGACATGCTAAGATATTATTATATGTCGTGCTACATATTTTTTTCGACAGACAAGGTACAATACAAAAGTATAGATACCTGAAAGGATGGAGGCTTTTAAATGAAGTTTAAAAAAATCGGTGTCATCGGCGGTGGCACAATGGGTCAAGGGATTGCTGAAATGCTGGCAGCCAAAGGCCTGGATGTATTACTAGTGGAGAAAAATGCTGAAAGACTGGACTACTCCTACGAAATGATCGAGACAAGCCTCGACAAACAGCTGGAGAAATGGGCTATTACCCAGGCTGAGAAGAAGCTGATTCTGAGCCGTATCCAGAAAGTGACACATTTTGCCGAGCTCAGCTCCTGCGATATGGTCATCGAAACGATTACTGAAGATCTGGAAGATAAGCAAAAAGTATTTAACCAGCTTGACCAGGTATGTCCGAGCCATATCATCCTGGCCAGCAATACGTCTACACTTAGCCTTACAGAGCTTGCCAGCTCTACAATGTATCCAGAACGTGTTATCGGTATGCATTTCATCCATCCTGTCGGCAAGGTGGATCTCGTTGAAATCGTGCGCGGCCTGAAAACTTCGGAGAGTACGTTCGAGGATACCAAAACCTTTGTCGATGAAATCGTTGAGAAGAAGGGCGTTATGATCTACGAATCCCCGGGATTTGTAACTTCACGCCTAATTTGCCTGTTCATTAACGAAGCTATGCATGTTCTGCAGGAAGGTGTCGCTTCGCCTGAAGATATCGATGATGCTATGCGTATCGGCTACCAGTTCCAGCACGGACCGCTTGAAATGGCTGACCGCTTCGGTCTGGATTCTGTACTTGCCGCACTTGAGAACATGTTCCGTGAATACGGCGAGCTTAAATACCGTCCGTCCACGATTCTTAAGAAAATGGTGCGTGCAGGACAACTGGGTGCGAAATCCGGCGAAGGCTTCTTCAAGTATGACAAGGATGGTGACCGTATATGAACGTTTTAGTAATTAACTCCGGCAGTTCCTCTCTGAAATATCAGCTGTATAATATGACGGATGAGTCCGTTCTGGCTAAAGGCCTGGTTGAACGTATCGGGATGGATTCCTCCATTCTGACCCACAAGCCGACCGGTAAACAGGAAGTAACCGAAGTCAGCGAAATTCTTGAGCACAACACTGCTATCCGTAAAGTGCTCGCCTGTCTGACTGACAGTGTACACGGGGTAATCAGCTCTATTGAAGAAATTAATGCTGTGGGCCACCGTGTAGTGCACGGGGGCGAATATTTCAAGGAATCTTCCTTGGTGAGCGGCGATGCTAAATCGAAGATCCGTCAATTGTTCGACCTTGCTCCGCTGCACAACCCTGCTGCAGTAATGGGGATTACAGCAACTGAAATCAATATGCCGGGTGTTCCGCAGGCTGTTATTTTTGACACTGCGTTCCACCAGACTATGCCTGAAAAAGCTTATATGTATGCCATTCCTAGAGTGCTGTACAACAAATACAAAGTCCGCCGCTATGGCGCACACGGTACCTCCCATGATTTCGTAAGCAAAGCTGCTGCCGAGTATCTGGACCGTCCGCTGGAAGACCTGAAGATCATTACCTGTCACATCGGTAACGGTGCCAGCGTAACCGCGGTTCAGGGCGGCGTTTCTGTAGACACTTCGATGGGGATGACTCCGCTTGAAGGCCTGATGATGGGAACACGCAGCGGTGACCTTGATCCGGCTATCGTTCCTTATGTGATGAACAAGGAAGAGCTGTCTGTCGGTGAAGTCAACTCCATGCTGAACAAGCACAGCGGCCTGCTGGCTATTTCCGGCGTGAGCAGTGACATGCGCGATATTATTGACGGGGCAGAGAAGGGCGAAGCTAACTCTACGCTTGCTTTTGAAATGTACGAATACCGTCTGCGCAAATATATCGGTTCTTATGCAGCAGCCATGAACGGTGTGGATATTATTGTCTTCACTGCCGGTGTGGGCGAAAATGCTTCGCTGCTGCGTGAAAAAGTACTGAACAATCTGACGTTCCTTGGTATTGAGCTTGATGTCGAGGCCAACAAGGTTCGTTCCGGCGATCCGCGCCGCATCTCTACAGCTGATTCCAAGGTGCAGGTGCTGGTGGTTCCGACAAACGAAGAGCTTGTCATTGCCCGCGATACTTATCGTCTGGTGCAAGGAATTAACGGCTAAATTAGAGGAGAGATCTTAGGCATGGCTAACAAAAGTGTGATCAAGAATGTGAATGAGCATGTGGGAGAGAGTGTTGTCATCGGTTGTTGGGTAAACAACAAGCGCTCCAGCGGTAAAATTCAATTCCTGCAGCTTCGTGACGGTACAGGCTATATCCAGGGTGTTGTGGTGAAATCAGAAGTGCCTGAGCAGGTATGGGATGATGCTAAAAGCCTTACCCAGGAAAGCTCCCTATATGTAACGGGCATTATCCGTGAAGAGCCGCGCAGCCAGTCCGGATATGAAATGACGGTTACCGGCATTGAAGTGCTGCATCTCACTGAGAATTATCCGATTACCCCTAAGGAGCATGGCGTTGACTTCCTGATGGATCACCGTCACCTCTGGCTTCGCTCCTCGAAGCAGCGTGCGGTACTCGTTATCCGTGCGGAGATTATCCGTGCGATTCAGCAGTTCTTTAACGAAAATGATTTTACCAAGGTAGATCCGCCGATCCTGACACCAACTTCGGCTGAAGGAACCACCAATCTGTTCCATACAAAGTATTTCGATGAGGATGCCTACCTGACACAGAGCGGCCAGCTGTATATGGAAGCTGCAGCAATGGCGCTTGGCAAGGTTTATTCCTTCGGACCAACCTTCCGTGCAGAGAAATCCAAGACCCGCCGCCATCTGATTGAGTTCTGGATGATCGAGCCGGAAATGGCCTTTACTGACCATGAAGAAAGCCTGAAGGTACAGGAGGATTTCATCAGCTTTATCGTTCAATCCGTACTTACGAATTGCCGCGCCGAGCTTGAAGCGGTAGGCCGTGATGTATCCAAGCTGGAGAACATCAAAGCACCGTTCCCGCGGATTACTTACGATGATGCTATTAAGTTCCTGAATGATAACGGTCATGAAATTGCCTGGGGCGATGACTTCGGTGCACCGCATGAAACAGCGATTGCCGAAGCCAACGATAAGCCGGTATTCATTACGCATTATCCGGCTTCCTTCAAAGCATTCTATATGAAACCGCACCCTGAACGTCCTGAGGTTGTACTCTGTGCAGATATGATCGCACCTGAAGGTTACGGCGAGATTATCGGCGGATCGCAGCGTATCGATGATCCGGCATTGCTGGAGCAACGCTTTAAGGAGCATAATTTGTCGATGGACACTTACAAGTGGTATATGGATCTGCGTACCTACGGCTCCGTGCCTCACTCCGGCTTCGGGCTGGGCCTTGAGCGTACAGTAGCCTGGATCTGCGGTCTGGATCATGTGCGCGAAACGATTCCGTTCCCTCGTACACTGTACCGTTTATACCCGTAAATAAAGTGAAGGGAGCAGAAGTATGGACGGCAAAGGATGGAATACCTGGGGTGAAGGTGCAGCGTTCGGCCTTCAGCACGGGATGGCCGTCATTCCTTATGCACTCTTAAAATATTACCGGAAGCTGAATCTCAGCAGCGATGAAACGATGCTTCTTATCCATATGCTGTCTTTCCGGCAGGTGGAGGGCATTGAGTTCCCGTCGCTAGAGGATCTGCAAAGTGTGACCGGACGTAGTATCTCCGTAATTGCCGGAGAGCTGCAGAAGCTGATGAAGGAAGGCTTTATCAGCATTGATGGAGCCAATGACGAGCTTAGGGATTTACATTACGAGCAGTACAATTTTACCGGGCTATTCAATAAGCTGGGCAACGTCCTTGCTGAAGCTGCACAAGAGGCGGCTGATGGCAGAGGTTCCGGCGCCCAGCATTCTGGACATGCTGTTACCCGGATTGCCGGGAACTCCCCTGCGGCTGCAGAGCCGGAGAGCCGCAATCTGTTCAGTATATTCGAGAAGGAATTCGGCCGGCCGCTGTCCCCGATGGAATGCGAGACGATCTCCGGCTGGGTGGATCAGGACCGGTATCCGGAGGAGCTTATCCTGCTGGCACTGAAAGAATCTGTATTTGCGGGCAAGGTTCATTTCCGTTATATCGACCGTATCCTGCTGGAATGGTCACGTAACCGGGTGAAGAATGCCCAGGACGTCAAGAATTATAACCAGAAATTCCGTGGCGGCGGAAGATGACGGTGCCTTATGTGAAGCCTGCCGGCTTGGGAAACCAAGTCCGGCAGGTTTTTTGTGCTTGTTGCAAAGGTACCAGCAGACGGGAATTACCGGGTGTATATCAAGAACCACGCTGCTCAAGAGGCACATTTTCGTCTGATTCTGGATGAACCGCTTACAGGCCCGCTGGTTTGATTTGAATCTTTATATAGAGCCGGCTAATAAAAACGCCCCTGCCAGTCATCCTTGAGGATGCTGACAGGGGTGTTGCTGGTTATGACGGCGGAGGTGGATACTGTGCTGCTGCCGTTTAGATGTATTATGTGCAATTAAAACAGCTGATTCTATAACCAATCGCCTTTTAAGTGTAGTTTATACAGCTATAATTACGGAATGGAGTGATTTAAGCTCATTTAGGCTGTTTTAGTTGTATGGAGTGCAGTTATATGACACAAAGGCGGAAAATCTCTACTTTTAGTTGTACAAAATACACTTATGCTAAAAGAACTTCAAAGTGCCGCAGGCGGGCTGGCTGATAAATATGCCGGGTGAAAAATGTTGCGCGGCCTATATCGCAGCCGGATGAAAATTGCCGGCATGATGAACTGTTGAGGGCCTTACTGGTTCTTAAACAGCTCTTTCTCAACTGCTGCGCCCATCTCACGGGAACGTTCAGCACAGCGGTTCACTGCGGAGATGACGGTTTCGAAGAAATCACCCTTTTCGAGTGCTTCAATTGCCGCTTGGGTGGAGCCGTTAGGTGAAGTAACCTTCTTGCGCAGGGATGCCGGATCTTCGCCGGTCTGCTGCACCATACGTGCCGCCCCCAGTACACTTTGTACGGTCAGCTCCGAGCTCTGCTCAGGTGTCAAGCCGCCGCGGATGCCTGCGGCAGTCATGGCTTCCATCATGTAATAGATGTAAGCAGGTCCGCTGCCGGAGATGCCTGTGAGAATCTCCATCCGTTCTTCTTCAATAACAGAGGTGATACCGACTGATTCAAAAATGTTCAGTCCCAGACGGCGGCCGGATTCGTCTACTTCCTTAGAGAAGGCGATGCCTGTCGCGCCGAGACCGATTGTGCTTGAGGTGTTCGGCATGGTGCGTACGACCGGCTGTTGTGTGCCGAGCAGACCCTGGATCGTGCGGATGGTCAGTCCGGCAATAACAGACACGATAATCTGTTCCGGCGACAGCAGAGGGGCAAGCCCGCGCAGTGCTTCAGCAGCATCCTTCGGTTTCATCGCCAGGACAATAACCTGGGCATTCTTGAGGATCTCTGTTTTTTGCTGCGGGTCGTTGCTGGCTTGTACGCCGTAACGGCTGCGCAGCTCGGCAAGCCGCTCACTGCTGCTGCGGTTGAGCATAGTAATGCTATCCGAGGCAATAACGCTGCGGGCGATCATACCCCGTACAATGGCCTCTGCCATCGAGCCTGCCCCGTAAAAGACAATCTGTTCCTTGATAAGCGGAGTGGAAGGTTGCTGACACATGTATAAGTCCCCCTAAAAGTTTTGTGAGCTTAACCTCACTGAATGATCTGCGTACAAAACTTGCTTCGTAAGCATAGCCTTGAGTTTTGTGAGCTTAACCTCACTGAAGGTTATCCCCGGATCTGGCCGGTTCCGCGGATTTTATATTTGCAGGAAGTAAGTGCAGGCAGCCCCATAGGTCCGCGCGCATGCAGCTTTTGGGTGCTGATGCCGATTTCGGCGCCGAAGCCGAATTCAAACCCGTCGGTGAACCGGGTTGAGGCGTTATGGTACACCGCTGCAGCATCAACCTCCTGCAGGAACCGGGCAGCGTGCTCTGCATTTTCAGTAACAATACATTCGGAATGCTTAGTGCTATATTCGTCAATATGTTTCAGCGCCTCGTCCAGTCCGCTGACGATCTGGATATTGAGAATGTAATCATTATATTCGGTTGCAAAATCCTCTGCGGTTACAGGTACTGCCCAAGGAATCAGGGCTACTGTTTCCGGACAGCCGCGCAGCTCCACATTTACTTTGCGGAAGGCTTCTCCTAGCGCAGATAAATGCTCAGCGGCGTAGTCACGGTGGACGAGCAAGGTTTCCATAGAGTTACAGACGGAGGGACGCTGGGCTTTGGCATTAAGGCTGATCTGTTCGGCCATTTCAGGGTCGCTGCCTTTATCCAGATAAGTATGGCATATGCCTGCCCCGGTTTCAATTACTGGCACAGTGGCATTAAGCACAACGTTTTGGATCAAGGAGCTGCCCCCGCGCGGAATGATTACATCCAGCAGGCCGTTAAGCTTCAGCATCTCGTCAACAGAAGAACGGTTCGGATCTTCGATCAGCTGGATAGCGTCAGCGGGTAACGAGGTTTGGGCCAGTGCCTTGTGCAGTACTTCAACGATCCTGCGGTTAGAGGAGAGGGCAGAGGAGCCGCCGCGCAGCACTACTGCATTGCCTGTCTTCAGGCAAAGTCCGGCAGCATCTACTGTCACGTTCGGGCGGGCCTCATAAATGATGCCGATGACCCCGAGCGGAACACGGATTTTTTCGATGGACAAGCCGTTCGGGCGCTCAAAGGCCTCGAGTGTATCTCCAATCGGATCGGGCAGATCGGTAATCTGCTGTAAGCCTTCCGCAATGCCGTTGATCCGGCTGACATCCAGAGCCAGACGGTCGAGCATGGATTCCGGAGTTCCTGCCTTACGCCCGCGTTCCAGATCATCCGCATTAGCGGCAATTATTGATTCAGCTTCCTGCCGCAGCGCAGCAGCCATAACAAGCAGAGCCTCATTTTTCTGATCTGTAGTTAGCCCTGCCAGTACTCCTGTAGTTTGTTTTGCAAGCGATGCTTTTTTTACAACTTCACTCATAATGTTCCCTCCTGGAAAGTGGTCTATGTTAAATAATCTCATTCATTCAGATGACAGCTTTATGAATTGTGCTGCCTGCCCGGCTAACGCAGCGTGATCCATTCATCCCGGTGGATAACCTCGAGCCGGTGGACTTCGCCGAGCCTTGGAACAATCTCCCGGCTGGGCAGACCCTGAATACTGCGAAGCTGGGCGTCATCATAGTTGACGATTCCCCGTCCCAGCAAGGCCCCATCCGGCCCAAGAACCTCCACGACATCACCGGAGTGGAAGCTTCCCTCAATCCTTTTGACGCCGACCGGCAGGAGGCTGTGTCCTCCGTGCAGCAGGGCCTCGACCGCTCCTTCATCCACATACAGGGAGCCGAGCGGTGTCGACATAAAGCCGAGCCATTGTTTTTTGACCGGCAGGGACGAGAGGGTGGTGTCAAAATAAGTTCCCTTTCCGTTTCCGGCGGCAGCCAGCCCCAGATCGCCTGGTTCGGATGCACGTCCAATGAAGACCGGCACTCCGCCGCGGGTGGCAATTTTGGCGGCGTCAATCTTGGAGCGCATCCCTCCAGTACCGACACTGGAGCCGGCTCCGCCTGCATAGGCATAAATTTCAGGTGTTATCTCCTGTATTCGGCTGAAGCGGATGGCCTCAGGGTTTTTACGCGGGTCTCCGCTGTACAGTCCGTCCATATCGGTCAGCACAAGAAGGTGCGAGGCTTTGAGCAGATTGGCAACCAGCGCCGACAGGGTATCATTATCCCCGAATTTGAGCTCATCGACTGATACCGTATCATTTTCGTTAAATACCGGGACGGCACCCTGTCTGAGCAGCTCCTCAACCGTCATCATGGCATTATTCATCGCCCGGCGGCTGCAGAAATCTGTGCGGGTCAGCAGGATTTGTGCGGTAGGCAGGCCATGCTGTGCAAAAGCCTCCTGATACGCCTGCATCAGCATTACCTGTCCGACTGCAGCGGCTGCCTGCTTCTCGTGAAGCAGCTTCGGCCGGGAAGGATAACCTATTCCGCGGAATCCGGCAGCCACTGCCCCGGAGGTTACCAGCAGTACCTCGCAGCCGTCCTGCCGCAGTGCGGCAAGCTCAGCGGCAAAGAAGGCTACGGCTTCGCGGTTTAAGCCGCCTTCAGGTCCGGTCAGTGAGCTGCTGCCGATTTTGACTACAATACGTATCGCCACTTTATCTTCACTTCCCCTTTATAATTAAACAACAGAAAACGACAAAAAGCCCCCATCCTAAGACTGCGCAAAGGACGAAAGCATGGTTAACTTCCGCGGTACCACCTTCATTGATGAGGGATCATCCGACTTCATTCTCGTAACGGGAGTATCCGTCCTGCAAAGGCAGGCCGCTCGGGGGTAGGTTTCGGAAATATCAACCGCGGTAAATTCTCTCAGCCTTCCGGAATTTACTCTCTGCTCACGGATATAGCATTTCTTACTGGTCCCGTCTGCACGTTTCACTATTTGACAATTAGAATACCATGGCAGTGTACGGTTTGCAAAGGGAGTTCTCAGGAATATTTTTATGCGTTGCCGCATCAGCGGAATATCATGTTTATCTGCGGGCGGATCGGGTAAAGTATTTATAATCTGTTACCAGGAGGTGCATCCACTTGAGTAAAGACAGCAAGGTCGCGCAGGAACAGACGGAAAATGCCAAAGAGGCGGCGGAGTTTCAGAATCAGGCTATCCGGGATTTTGTTGAGGAACGGGCAGCGGACTCCAAAACCAAAGGACCGGTCGATGAGAGCACAGCCCGTATGCCGGATAACCAGAACAGGATGATTACCCAGCATAACCGGCAGATGTAAAGATGATGTATGTGCGACTAGGCGATAACAACCGGTTGACGTAAATGTGCCAAAAGAATATATGTACAGCACAAAGGCTGCCGGACTTCCGCTGATGAGCGAACGTCCGGCAGCCTTTCCTTATATCCGCCGTCTTAGCTTGAAAAGCTTTATGCTTCTGCAAGCCCGGCAACAGTATTTTTGAACGTTTCAATAAACACCTCGGCAGCCTTGGATAAATGGCGGCCCCTGCGGTAGGCAATGACCAGCGTGCGGCTTGGCACCGGCTCAGCCAAAGGCAGGTAGACGGGAACAAACTCGCTGCGCGGTGCACGGGCGATGAAATGGGGCACCAGCGTAACTCCCATTCCTGTTGCAACCAGGGATTGTATGGTCTCCATATTGTTGCTCTGGAATACAACCTGCGGCTCAAATCCGGCTTTCCGGCAGAGCTCCATGGTCATTTTGCGGAAGCCTTGGCCTTCCTTCAGGACGATGAACGGCTCGTCCTTCAGCTCCTCAAGTGATGTCCGGATCCCCGCGGCTTTGCGTGATGCCAGCGGGTGGTCAGGCGGAACAGCCAGATCGATCCGTTCCTCTCCAAGCACTTCATACGCCAGTGTCGGAATCTCCAGCGGGAGGGACAGCAGGCTGAGATCCGTCTGGCCGCCTGCAGTCAGCTTTTCAAGATTCATAGAAGAATCCTCAAGCAGTGAAATCTCAACATCACTGTAATTCTGCTTGAATACAGGCAGAACATGGGGCAGAAGATGCGCGCCGGTAATCGGCATGCTCCCGACAACGACGCGCCCTGTGCGCAGCTGTGAAATATCGGACATCTCCTGGCGCAGCAGCTCAACCGCACTAAGAATCACTTCTGCCTGCTCCACAAACCGTTCTCCGGCATGGGTCAGCTCGACTGAGCTTGTGTTGCGCTGAAACAGCATCACGCCGAGCTCCTTCTCCAGCTTGGACAGCTGCTGGCTGAGTGAGGGCTGGGCTACATGCAGCTTCTCGGCGGCCCGCGAGAAGTTGCGCTCCGCTGCTATTTGCAGTGCGTACTGCAATTGTCTTAATTCCATAATCGTACCCCTTGTATACTTATAATGCTTATAAGTATAGCCTATAAGTGGTCTTTTTAATATAGCTGTAGGAGCAAGAGGACCCCATAAGGGGTCTCTTACTTCATTTCAGCAAGCGTTTTATCCATCTCTGCTTCATTGGCCTTTATAGAAGTGCCTTCAACGGTATCAGTGCCGCGGAAGATATTCGAGATATTGTGTGAAAAGCCGGAAGCAAATGCCCTAACCGGTTCCCCGTCAGAATGAATGCTTTCAACCACAGCAGCTTTAAAAAGATTAACCAGCATGTACTCGGCATCCTCAATATGCGCCAGATAATTACCGGCATTATACTCCTCAACAATCTGCGACTCAAAGTCCTGCAATTCCTCAGGAGAAGGGGAGTAGTTTTTAGCTAAGACTAGAACGGCATCGGCTTTTTGGGCGGATTCCGTGTCAGACTGGGCGATTTGCTTAATTGCGGATTCCCAGCTTACGGATGGATTGCCGGCCGCCTGGTCTGCCGGAGTATCGGCAGCCGCCGTACGCTGTGCTTGCTGCGTGGCAGACGGAGCGGTCTGGTCATCCGGTTTATTCCTTGCTGCAAGCTGGCCCACAATACTGCCCAGGAGAACTACAACTACCCAGAACAGCCAGCTCTTATAAAATGGTTTCTTCATGTCCTTCCTCCTAAATCTGTCTAATGTTATGTGTTAACTGATTCTATCAGAATTGATAGTGAATTCAAAAAGGGCCTTTTACTGCTTATAAGCGCAGGCTATTAGTTTAATAGAAATCATATCTTGGAATAATAAACACGGCGATGTTATATTTAGAGCATTCAAGAGAGACTCCACGCTCTCTTCCAATGAACGATTCTACTAATGAGGTGAAATCATGAGCAACAAGACAATGTTTGAGAAAATCTGGGACAATCACGTTATTCATTCTGAAGAAGGCAAGCCGAGCATCATTTACATCGATCTGCATCTGGTGCACGAGGTTACTTCCCCGCAGGCTTTTGAAGGCCTCCGCCTGAGTGGCCGCAAGGTCCGCCGTCCGGAGCTTACCTTTGCAACGATGGACCACAATGTTCCAACCAAGGACCGTTTTAATATTAAGGACCCGATCTCTAAGCAGCAGATTGACACACTGTCGCAGAACTGCCGCGATTTTGGCGTCAGACTGTTTGACCTGAATGACATTGACCAAGGGGTCGTACACGTTATGGGGCCGGAAATCGGCCTGACCCACCCGGGCAAAACGATTGTCTGCGGAGACAGCCACACCTCGACACACGGTGCTTTCGGCGCTCTGGCCTTCGGTATCGGTACGAGTGAAGTTGAGCATGTGCTCGCTACACAGTGTCTGCAGCAGTCCAAAGCCAAGACGATGGAAGTCCGCTTTACCGGCAGCCGCAATCCAGGCGTTACAGCCAAGGATATGATTCTCGGCGTTATCGCCAAATACGGAACCGACTTTGCAACCGGATATGTTATCGAGTACACCGGCGAAGCAATCCGCGAGCTGTCGATGGAAGAGCGCATGACCGTCTGCAACATGTCCATTGAAGGCGGAGCGAGAGCAGGCCTGATTGCTCCGGATGATACGACCTTCGAATATCTGCGCGGACGTGAATATGTACCCCAAGGTGAAGCTTTTGACGCTGCTGTTGCTACATGGAGAACATTGGTGAGCGATGAGGGTGCGCAGTATGACACGGTTGTTGAGTTCGATGTAGAAACACTGATTCCGCAGGTAACCTGGGGCACAAGCCCGGGCATGGGTACGGACATCAGCTCAAGCGTACCAAATCCGGCTGATTTCACTACCGAAAATGAACGTAAAGCTGCTGAAAAAGCGCTTGAATATATGGATCTTGCACCAGGCACCCCGATGTCGGAAATCGGCATTGATTATGTCTTTATTGGCTCCTGCACCAACGGTCGGATCGAAGATCTGCGTGCTGCCGCACAGGTAGCCAAAGGCCACAAGGTATCTGACAAAGTTACTGCCATTGTAGTTCCAGGCTCCGGACGCGTCAAAATGCAGGCGGAGAAGGAAGGTCTCGACAAAGTATTCACTGAAGCAGGCTTTGAATGGCGTGAAGCGGGCTGCAGCATGTGCCTGGCGATGAACCCTGACGTTCTCCAGCCCGGACAGCGTTGTGCCTCGACCTCTAACCGTAACTTTGAAGGCCGCCAGGGACGCGGAGGACGTACGCACCTTGTATCCCCGGCAATGGCCGCTGCCGCTGCCATCAAAGGCCGGTTTACTGATGTACGTGACTGGAATTACAAGACGGAAGCCGTCAACGCATAGAAACTTTGAGAGAGAGCGGGAGGAAATAACAATATGGAAGCCTTCAAAAAAATACACGGAATTGTTGCCCCGGTTGACCGGGTAAATGTTGATACAGATGCTATTATTCCAAAGCAGTTCCTGAAGCGGATTGAGCGGACCGGCTTCGGACAGTTCCTCTTCTACGAATGGCGTTTTGATGAAGAAGGCAATGATAATCCTGCCTTTGAAATGAATAAGCCGCGCTACGAGGGAGCATCTGTGCTGATCTCACGCGCTAACTTCGGATGCGGCTCCTCCCGGGAGCATGCACCTTGGGCTATTATGGATTACGGCTTCAGAGTGGTTATTGCACCGTCCTATGCCGACATTTTCTATAATAACTGCTTCAAGAACGGCATCCTGCCGATTAAGCTGACAGAAGCCCAGGTGGATGATCTCTTTATCCGCACAGCAGAGCACGAAGGCTACAAGCTAAATGTGGATCTGGAGAATAATACACTGAACGATGATTACGGGCTGAGCATCAGCTTCGAGCTGGATGAGCACCGCCGCCAGTTCCTCCTCCAGGGTCTGGATGACATCGGGCTGACCCTCAAGCATGCCGATGAGATCTCAGCGTACGAAGAACGTCATGCTGCCAAGCTGTTCGCCAGATAAAGACAGCAGAATCCTTAAACTTTACAAATTTTACACAAAACTTCTATTTCCGTGTACCGGAGATAGAAGTTTTTTTGCTATAATCGATATATTCATTGCCTGTGCAGGCAACTTTTGGGGATTTCTGTCGTCTAATCTTTATCTGTGTTTTTAGTAGTAACTATTATTTGCCAGAAGGGAGAGTAAGGGATGAGAAGAGCCGGACAACGTGTGTTATTACTATTGCTGCTGCCACTGCTTCTGCTGTCCTTCGCCGGCCGGGAAGCTGCCGCAGCCGGAAGCGGAGCCGGCAGGATCATTATGGACAATCAGGAGCTGTCGCTGCCTCAGGGAATCAGGCTTGAAAACGTAAATGGAAGCGTTATGATTCCGATCCGGGTCGTTGTCGAAAATCTGGGATTCGAGGTGCTGTGGGAGCAGAAGTCGAAGAAGGTGACCGTACAGCAGGACGGCAAAACCGTTCAGCTGGCCGTCGGCAGCAAAACTGCCGAAGCTGACGGAGTGACCCTGACGCTTAATGCGGCTCCCAAGCAAAACGGGGGAACGGTGCTTGTACCGATCCGCTTCGTCAGTGAGCAATTCGGCTTGAAGGTAGGCTGGGATAACAGTGACAAAACCGTCTATCTGAGCGGCGGACAGGCAGGGAGCACCGTGCCGTCCGTAGACCCGCTCCCGGCGGTGACAGCAGCTCCTCAGCCTATGGCAACAGCAGCTCCTCAGCCGGCAGCATCACCGTCCGCTGCGCCTGCCCCTACAGCGGTAACAGGCCAGGATGATGACATTACTGCCGGTCCGGCCTCGACCCCAATTCCCGGCAGCGCCGGAAATGTAGCTGTTACTCCGCAGGTATTGGGTGCGGTATTCAGTGAGAACCGCCTGATTGTAGCCGCAGCTGGAGGCGCCAAGCCTGCGGTGTCAAGGCTCAGCGGCCCGGACAGAATTATTGTGGACTTTGCTGGTGCATCCTTTGCTGCGGATTTCGTAGGCAGCCTGCCAGGCGTTGCACCGAACGGTACGCCGCAGGGCAAGCTTGATGTCACCGGGTATCCGCTGGTTACAGAGGTAAGATATGCGCTGTTCAGCACCAGTCCTTCGACTGTCCGCTTTGTCATCCAGACAGCCGGAAATCAGCCGTATCAGCTGAGCACAGATGATTCTACTGGGCTTGTAACGATTGATCTGAATGCGGTAAACAGCGGAACCAGCCCTGCTTCCGGTACGGGGAGCTTAGGCAAACCTGTCGTGGTTCTGGATGCCGGACACGGCGGTAAGCAGCCCGGAGCAGTAAGCCCTAACGGTAAGCTGGAGAAGGATGTTAATTTTGCAGTTGCGAACAAAGTCGGCGCACTGCTTGCCCAGGACGGCAAAGTAGATGTTGTATATACACGGACTACCGACCTTACACTTGGACTTGCGGACCGGGTGAAGATTGCCGAGGCCGCCAGGGCCAGTCTGTTCATATCGTTTCATGGCAACTCCCTTGATGTAACCTACCCTAACCGGGAGAAGATTAACGGGAGTGAAACCTATTATTCGCGTACCGAGAGCCTGCCGCTGGCCCAGATTCTGCATAAGCATCTGGTAGCAGGAACCGGCTTCAAGGATAACGGGGTCCGCAGTAAAAGCCTTCATGTTACCCGTGAGACGACTATGCCTGCGGTACTCCTGGAGATCGGTTATCTGACCAATCCCGGAAATGAAGCTGCCATGTATACTGAGACGCTGCAAAATAATCTGGCAAAGGAGCTTGTTGCCGGAATCTATGAATATCTCGGGCTGTAGAGGAAGCTTTGCTAGACAGTTTGGGAGGAAAACGGACGTAATCTGGAATTAATTCGCAACTTTTGAGTTGCCGGGGCGTCTAATCATTGTCGAAGGTTGTCAGTGGCCAGGTCATCATGAACGCCATTATCTGGCGGAATACTAGATTCTTAGAGGTGAAAGATGAAGAAATTTGCTTTTACGCTGTTGCTGATGCTCTTTGTACTGGTGTTGCCGGAGCATGGACAGGCTGCTGCCGCAAACAACAAGATTTTTCTCGACGGAAAGGAACTGACTGCTGGTCAGAATGCTCCGGTCGAGAATGTGGGCGGTTCCGTAATGGTGCCGCTGAGAATGATCTCCGAAAACCTCGGCTACAAGGTGGACTGGGATCAGAGCAGCAAGACGGTTACAATCAGCCAGCAGCTGACAACCATTAAGCTGGTTATAGACCAGACTGCCGCTTCTGTGGATGACAAGACTGTTCTTCTCGCTAACGCCCCGCTTAACCGTAACGGTACCACCCTGGTGCCTATCCGGTTTATCAGTGAGCAGTTCGGGCTGACTGTCAGCTGGGATAACACACAGAAGACTGTAACCCTTATTACCCCTGAAACCGGGGGAAATAACACCGGTTCTGAGGGCGGCGCCGCTGACGGCGGCTCAACTGTAGTTGTTCCCCCTACTGAACCTGCGAAGAACCTGACAATGGTGAACGGAATCAGCTTCAATGAGAACCGGCTGACCATAGCCATGGAGGGAAATGCGGTACCTAAGGTATCCAAGGTGGGCGGACCGGACCGGATTGTAATTGATCTGGAAAACGCGACCTTCTCCGATCTGTTCGGAACCGGGCAGGTACTGGACCCGAACCTTAACGGCAGTCTTGCCGTGACAGGTTACCCGGATGTTACTGCAGTGCGTTATTCGCTGTACAGTACAAGCCCTTATACAGTGCGTTTTGTAATTGATACGACCAGCTCCAAGAATTATTCAGTTGAGGTTACAGGCGATACCTCGAGGCTGGTTGTTGTTGATCTGAATGCAGTTGTTACTGACAATCCGTCAACCCAGCCAGGTAACAACGGCCGGAAGCTGGTTGTTCTGGATGCCGGACACGGAGCCAAGGATTCGGGGGCTGTCGGAGTGACCGGCAAATACGAAAAAAACTTCAATCTGGCTATCGTGCTTAAAACAGCCGAGCTGCTAAAAAAAGAAAATAACATTGACGTAGTGCTAACACGCAGCGATGATACCTTCCTTGAATTGAAGGACCGTGCAGCGATTGCTAACAACCTTAATGCAGACTTGTTTATCTCTGTACACGCGAACAGCAGTAATTCATCTTCTGCAAGCGGCACCGAAACATATTACCAGAGAGAATCCAGCAAGGCGCTGGCAAATGTGATGCATAAGTATCTTGTACAGGCTACAGGACTTAGCGACCGCGGTGTACGGTATGGTAATTTCCACGTCATCCGTGAAACGAAGATGCCGGCGGTGCTTCTTGAAGCAGGATATCTGAGCAACAAAGGCGACGAATCAGCGCTGTTCACAGAATCACTGCAGAATAAGATAGCGGCTGGCATTGTCAGCGGAATTAAGGAATATCTCGGATTGAAATAGCAGCTACGCGGCAGATGCGGGCCGCAAAGTCTTGTCCGGCCGGAAGAGGCGGGCTGAACAGGCTTTGCTGTCCTGTCTGCCCATATTCATCTAAAGGGGGTAATGATGTTGAATAAGAAAATAACTTATACAGCAGTTTCGGCTGTGCTTCTGATGGTAATTGCCGGCTGTGGAGATAAACCGACTGCAGCGCCGGCAGCTGAGGCTGCGCCAAGCAGCACTGCAGCTGTAAGCGGAGTGGAAGGAACGACCGGTAACGGAGCTGACGGGGCAGAAGGAACGGTTACACCATCGGTTGCACCGCAGGCTGAACCAAGTCCTTCTCCGGCTGCAACCGCTGAACCGGCTAAGCCGGAGAAGCAGAGCCAGAGCATTGAAGTATACTTTACCGACCCGCAGCAGCTGGACCTGGTCCCCGCAACAGTTACGATCAGCTTCGGCAACGAGACTGAGAAATACACAGAAAGCTTCAAGGCGCTGCAAACCAGCAGCAATGCGGATCAGGTAACTCTCTGGGGCGGCATTGAGCTGAAATCGCTTGAGTTCAAAGACGGCCAGGTTACGCTGGATGTTCACAAGCCGGATGAAGCACAGCTTGGCGCCGGCGGCGAAGCAATGGCTGTCAGTTCTTTGGCAAAGACCTTCTTCCAGTTCAGTGAAGTGAGCTCAATTGAGCTGCTTGTTGACGGTGAGCAGGTGGAGAGCCTGATGGGACATGTGGATCTGGAGCACCCGATAACTAGAGAGAACAGCGGGCTGTAAGCCCTTGGAAGCAGGAAAGCAAGTGAAAGCTGGCGAATCACTAACTGAATAATATTTGGGAAATAGAGAGGGGAATAACGCATTGTCCGGTCAAAAAAGATCAAAACATACTCTTAGAGCTTATTCTACCCAGGCGGCTTCTGCCGTGCTGGCCGGCGCTATCGCGTTTGGCGGAGCAGGTACGGCATTTGCCGAAACTGCTGTTACTCCGTCCGCTACTTCAACTACAACAACGCAAACCGCGGCAGCGGCAAGCAGCATTTTCAGCGATGTGAAGACCGGCTTCTGGGCCGAAAAGCATATCTACAAGCTGGCTTCCCAGGGAATCGTAGTCGGCAACAACGGGCTGTTCCGCCCCGGAGACTCTGTTACCCAGCAGGAAGCTGTCCTGATGGCACTGCGTTTCATGAAATTACAGGACAACGTAGACAGTGCTACAGATGTAGTACTTCCAACCAATTTTGAAGTTAATAACTACTACAAGCCTTATGTAGTACTTGCATTCCAGTCAGGTCTGCTGGACAAGACGGCTGAAATGGCTGCAGATAACCTGAAGACCTCCTGGGGAGCGCGTAAAGCTTCACGGGAATGGGTAGCCGAGCTGCTGATCAGGGCCTTAGGCAAAACCTCGCAGGCAGCGGCTGCCGCAGGAGAAACCACAGGATTTGCTGATGATTCGAAGGTGTCCGCCAATAAGCGCGGCTATATTAATGCAGCGGTAGATCTCGGACTGGCTAACGGACTGGACGGCAACCGCTTTGATCCGCAGGGCGCGGTAACCCGTGCACAGCTGGCTACCTTTTTCAGCCGGGCTGAAGCTCACAGCACAGTCCAGCCTGACAATACGGTATCCGGGACGGTAAGTGCATTGAAGGACGGAAAGCTTACGCTATATAGAGGCGGCTCCAACTCCACTTACAATCTGACGGCTGCGACGGCTTATTTTACAAGTGCATCTGAAACCAGAATCAGCCTGAATGAAATTCAGCCGTATACTAAGGTTACGGTTATCGGGGCGACCTACAACGCGGCGTATGTAGAGCTGACAGACCCAGTGCAACAGATTGAAAGTGTTGAAGGAACCTTTGCCAAAGTTACACCAGGCGTGATCTGGATCGATTCCCCGTCCGGATATGATCAATACAGCTATGATGAGAATACAGTCTTTGCTGACGTAAATGATGCTGTCATTAATGCTTCCGCGGTTACTGCAGGCAGCAAGATCAAGCTGACACGCGAGACCTACAGCGGTACCCGTAAGGTAGTTAAGCTGCAGGTGACTTCCGGAATTGTAAACAAGACAGCTTCCGGAACGATTCAAGGCATCGATACGGCAGGCAAAAAAATCACCTTCAAAAATGCTGCTGGTACCATAGAGAGCTTCAGCTGGGAGGATGGAACCACGCTGTTCAGCTCACAGAATGCCGTATTACAGCCTGCTGATCTCAGAACCAATTCCGCTGTGAATTATACAGTGAGAAATAACATACTCACTTCGGTTGAGGTTACTTCTGCTACTGAACGGACTGTACAGGGTTACATTGTAGAGCTTACAGACTCCACCATTGTATACAAAAAGTCCGACGGCACTCGCGAAGTCAAGCTGCTTGCCGCTTCCCCGGCCATTGTTATTCCTAATGTAACGAATCCGGCTGCAGCCGATCTGATTGCCGATACGGTTGGAGGCGACAATGTTCAGCTTACACTGAACAGCAGCGACCAGGTTACAAAAATTGAAGTGACGAGCCGCCAGATCGAGCAGTATACCGGAGCAACGGTTGTCGCTTATAATACCAAAACACAGCTGCTTACCTTCACAGACAGCAGCAATAAAGCACACGTAGTGCTGCTTAATGCCAGCACAAAGCTTGCTTATGACGGTGCAGCCTCACCTACGCTTGCCGGTATAGCCTCAAGATTAACAGAAGGCCGTAAGGTAGATGTTAACTCTGTCGGAGACCGTGCCCTGTCTGTAGAAAGTACAACCAAGTACAGCGGAACCGTGGCATCACTGAACGCTACAGCCCGGACACTTGTCTTGAAGCTGACTAATGGCCAGTCACTGACATTGCCTTATCCTTTGACTGTGGATTATTTCGGCAAAGCGGCGGCCAGTATGGCTGATGTGGCAGTTAACAGCCAGGTTACAGCTGTACTAGCCGGTAATCAGGATGTTATCTCTGTGTTGCGTGTCCATACCGCAGTACAGCTTGAAATTACCAGCCTGAACAGTGCTGCGAATAAACTGGGTGTAAAATGGTCTGGCGGCACCACTGAGCTGTATACCCTGACCATTCCGATGACAAATGATGCCGGTCAGACGATTACAATCAGTGACCTGAAGGTAGGCGGCTTTATCAATGTGAAATTGGACGGCAGCTCACCAACCTCCATACAGGCGGTTAAGGTAAGCAGCGGTCAGGTAGCAGCGGTAGATGCCGCAGCAGCGACACTCACTGTTAAGGATTATACCGGAACCTCCCAGACCTTTGCGGCTGCCGGCGGTGTCAGAGTAGTACGTGATGGTGTAACGACTACATCACTTGCCAGTGTAACAACAGCTGACCGGGTGGAGGTACGGAAGGATTCGGACGGCGTTATTCTGGTCCGTGTGCTGACGCAGCTCAGCAAGGTGTTCTCACGGATAGATGCGGGCAATAACGAGCTGCAGGTCAAACGCGCCACGCTTAATGATTCTTATCGTTATGTAATGGCAGCTAATGTATATATTCATCAAGGTGACACGACTTTATCCGTGCAATCTCTCAAAGAAAATGATAATATTATATTGTATTTTAATAACGATGTTGTAGTTGAAATTGTGAAACAATAATGTTATGGTGGATTTCCGTGTGAAACACCGTCTTGACGCAGAGGAAAGACTGACTGCGTCAAGACGTTTTTTTTGAAATATAAGAACTGGTATGCTTATCACTGAATGTATCCTTATATTTCTGCAGATTATGAGAAGGTACGCTCGTATGAATATCTCCGAGTGTAAACACTCCGTGGAGGGGACGCTATGAAAGCAGCAGAGGTCCGCCACATTCTGGATAGTATTGGAGACTTATTTCCTGACGCGCATTGTGAGCTGAACCACAAGAACGCCTTCGAGCTGACGATTGCGGTATTGCTGTCAGCCCAATGTACGGACGCAACAGTAAATAAAGTGACAGTGGACCTGTTTCAGAAGTATCAATCCCCGCTGGACTATGTTTCGGTTCCTTTAGAGGAGCTGGAGAATGATATCCGGCGCATCGGATTGTTCCGTAACAAAGCCAAGCATATTCAGAAGCTGTGCTCCATATTGATTGAGCAATACGGCGGAGAAGTGCCGGAGGCGCATGATCAGCTGGTTACCTTGCCGGGCGTCGGGCGGAAGACAGCCAATGTCGTAGTCTCCAATGCGTTCGGAGTTCCGGCCATTGCCGTTGATACTCATGTGGAGCGTGTAGCCAAACGGCTGGCGCTGGCGGGCTGGGATGATTCCGTGCTTGAAGTGGAGAAGAAGCTGATGAAGGCGGTGCCCCGTGAGGAGTGGACCCTTACGCATCACCGGCTGATTTTTTTCGGACGCTATCATTGCAAAGCACAGAATCCGGCATGCCAGGTTTGTCCGCTGCTGGACGTATGCAGGGAAGGTAAAAAACGTATGAAAACCGCAACAATCAGGAAAACTAAGACTGAGGCGGGAGCAAAAACGAAGTTAGAGATGAAGAAGAGGATGGGATAGAGATGAAGTGCATTTCTGTGTATACCGATAATTTTGAGACTTTCTCCGATATTTTTGACCGTGTAGTAGAAAGTCCGCTTGAAGAAAATGAAGAGCAGGAAGTAGAAGGCATCACCATCAGCCATTCCGGAGATGTGCCTGAGCACTACCTGGAGCGTATGTCCCAGAAGCCTGAGGTTGTCGTTATGAAGGACAAGTCACGCGGTCTGACTATTCTCCAGCACGGTAAAGTATTCGAAATTCTGCTTCCGGTTCTGGAAACAGCTTAATATGGATTCACATGCAGAGCCGGCCCGCAGGGGCCGGCTCTTTTTAATAATATCCGAAAACCGGAAAGGAGGGACGTCATCATGGGAGAAGAAGCTGTGAATAAATTAAACGTAGAGCAGATTGAGTCATTACAAGCATTGCAGTCAACGATTCGCAAGCTGGAAAGTGCTCTAAGCCAAATGACTGAAAGTGGTGCAAACACTACCCTGGTTAAAAAACGGCTCCGTGCTATGTGTGCCGGCTTAGCCGTGCTTGAAAATACCTGGGAGAAAAAGCCTTGTCCGTATACCCTTGAAGAATTAGCTGAAGCCCGTAAAGTTCTAATGGAACTAACGCCGTCTGTTGAAAGCAGCTATGCCAGATCCAAGGCCGGCAGTCCGCAAAGAACGCTTCTGGTAAGAAGGCTTCGAGCGTTACAACTCTCTGTTCAGGCAATCACTGATCTCTCCGCACCAAAGGCAGCAGACCCCGAATAAACGCTATGACTGTAGATTGTACACTAAAAACCAGTAGAAGGATGAACCTTCTCCATATTAGTGTTCTTTGTGCAGCTATAATTATCCTGTGATTTGATGAAATGCGGATAACTTAGTTGTTCAGAGTGCGCTTAACTACATTTGCTGGTCACGTTCAGGAAAAGTATGCCTTCAGGCGCCGGCGGAAGCCGAAATAGACCATGATGGAGGGGACAAGCAGCATAATACTGAGCGTGACGGCTACAAAGGAAATGTTCTGTATCAGTACATACTCCCACAGGGTTGCAGACAGGTACCGTAAAGTGAAAGCTCCTGCTGTCAGCATTAGTGCTATAAGAGCTGCTGTACGGCTCTGGCGCACAACTCCGGAATATTTGTCATAAAGGGTCTCGCGGTCGGTATGGATAGGAACTGTACCCGGTTCTGCCGAGAACATATGGAGATCGCCTGATGAGCATACATAACTCCACCCGCTGTCCGTGAACAGATTTCTGTACTCCTGTTCTTCAGCCTGCTGCAGCTGCCGTATATCGAGGCAGTAATCGAGCTTATGCTCCGGCCCTTTGCAGACAACGAAACCAAACAGGGAAAAATGATTCAGGAACCAGCCTTGCGCAGACAATCTGCTCAGCCTGCTCATATCCGTCTCTTCAGCAAAAGCCAACCCCATAGAAAGCACATACTTCGTCTGTAACCTATTCTTTTTCATGTGAAGCTTCCTCCTTTGATTGATGTAGTGCAGCATTACCGTGCCTTGCCATTCTCAATCTCCGTTCAATCTCAGCGGTAATAACCCATTCACCCTTGGCGGTCAGCTGGTAGGTTTTCCTCCGGTCATCGTCATCCTCATTCAGTAAAATGTAACCGGTCTTCTGCATCTTTTTGATAAGTGTATATAATGTAGCGGGTCCGATCTTGACTTCTCCATCTGTCAGCTCTTCAATATACTTCATAATGGCATAGCCGTGCCGGGGGACAATTAAGGCTAAAAGAATATAGTAGGCTGAGTCTGTTAATTGCTCTGTCTGCAAGGAATTGGCTCTGGACACTTTCTCACCTCTTTTGTATGGGGAAATAATATATCTCGTTTGGATATATCCATTATAGATATATCTTATATGGATATAATAATTCCATAAAATAACATTGTCAAGCTGAATTGCTGCTGCTTTGTGTTTTAAGGTAATAACATTGGCAACGGAGATTTTGTGGAGGATTATAGCTGATTTTGTAAAAGATGATGATTTGATTTATGGCAGACTGGTGATAAAATGTAAATAATCTTTGGCGTGTTAAATTTTAAATAGCAGATTTTAAAACATTGCACATCGCAGAGATCTGAAGGTTTGAAAGCGGTTGTTTCTCTTTAATGGACATAAAATGAGCTAAGTACATAGTTATAAGCTGAAGAAATATATAGGGATACGGCGGAGGTGGGCTTGTGCGGGCAGAACAGACGAAGCTGGAGCAGAAACAGATAAAGGATTTATCCCTATCATCATTACAAGAGCTGATGGAGCAGTGGGATGAGCATGAGACGGCCCGTGTAATCGGGGATTTACAGATGAAGCGGCAGAAGGACGAACTTACACTGGCTTTTTGCGGGCATTTCTCTGCGGGCAAATCCAGCATGATCAACAAGCTGTGCGGCAGCGATGTGCTGCCTTCGGGTCCTGTTCCGACCAGTGCAAATGTGGTATCAATCCGCTGCGGAGAGCCGCGTGTAGTGCTGTATCCGGTGCCTGAGCATCAGGATATTCCGGTCATTCCCTGGGAGACTACGCCTGGCCAGCTGCAGGAATATTGCCGTAACGGCGGGGGGTATTCATCAATCGAAGTGTGGGAGCAGGTTCCTGTGCTTGGAGCGCACGGTGTACTGATGGATACACCGGGAGTTGATTCAACCGATGACGGCCATCAGGCGGCGACCCGTTCGGCCCTGCATCTGGCTGATGTGGTGTTCTATGTGATGGATTACAATCATGTGCAGTCAGAGAATAATCTGGCCTTTGCCAAGAACCTCAGTGACTGGGGCAAGCCGCTGTACCTCATAGTCAATCAGATCGACAAGCACCGTGAGCGGGAAATTACGATCAAGGAATACAGGCAGCAATTGGAAAGCGCTTTCGATGCCTGGGGCATTCAGGCCGCAGGGCTGCTGTTTACTTCCCTAAAGGTGGAGGACCATCCGCTTAATCAGTGGAAGGAGCTGTTAGCGCTGATTGCCGCACTGCTGGAGCGGCGGGAGGAGCTGCTTGAATATAGCCTGTCCAGGTCAGCCCATCATCTTGCAGATACACTGGTAACTGCATATGGGGAAGAGCAGAGTGAGCAAAGGGAACAGCTGGAGGAAGAGACGCAGGGGGCGGATGTAGCCAAAGTAAAGGCTCTACTAGAGGCATTAGCCGGAGAACAGGACGCTCTTGCCGGCCTGCCGGAAGCGTCGCGGCATCATCTGCGCAGCAGGCTCGATGCTCTGCTGGCTAACAGTAATCTTATGCCTGCGGATGTCAGAGAGGCAGCCGGTGCTTATGTGGAGAGCCTTGCGCCCGGGTTCCGGCGCGGGCTGCTGTTCACTGCGGCCAAGCGGGAGAAGGAACAGGAGAAGCGCCTTGATGTCTGGCAGGGGCTGCAGAGCCGGGAAATCTCCGGCCAGCTGGATTGGCACCTTCTGCAGGCGGTGCGCGAATGGGCCGAAGGCCTTGAACTCTGGGAGGACGGGGCGGAGGCCCGGCTGAAGGACAGCTTCCCGGCGGTGACCCGCGAGTGGCTCGCGGGCCAGGTGAAGCCGGGAACGTCCGGCAGCGGCGAGGCGCTGCTCAATCTCTGCCGCACACTTGCGGCAGAGATCAAAGCACAGTACCGCCGCGCTGTGCTCGCCGGCGGCGATGAGCTGCTGGCGAAGCTGCCGCCGCTCATCGGGGAGCGGCGCGAGGCTCTCGCGCGCCGCGAAGCCGCCCTGCTGCGCAAGGCGGATGCCGCCGCTGCGCTTGCGGCACTTGACCGCGCGGCGGAGGCCCGCGCGGCAGCCCTTGCGGCGCTGCTGCCGCAGCGCCGCACCCTCACCCCCGGCTCCCTGCCGGAGGTGAGGGCAAGAGCCTACGCGGCCGCGCCGGAGGCAGCGCCGCGAGAAGCGCGGCCGCGGCACAGCGCCGCGGCCGGCCCTTCCGCCGCCCCGGCCTCTCCGGCGGCGGGGTCGCCGGCGGGCGGGCGCCGCCGGCTGGGGCAGGCCGCAGCGGTGCTGGACGCTGCGGCGGAGCTGCTGCGCGGCGAGCCGGCGATGGCCTCGGCGGCGCGCAGTCTGGCGGCGCGGGCGGAGGACCTCTCCGGCGGCCGCTTTACACTGGCGCTGTTCGGGGCATTCAGCGCCGGCAAGTCCTCCTTCGCTAACGCCCTGCTGGGCGAAGACGTGCTGCCTGTGTCTCCGCATCCCGCCACAGCCGCCGTCGGGCGCATACTTGCGCCGGAGGGGGAGTGCCGGCACGGGAATGCCGTGATTACCATGAAGTCGCAGCAGGAATTCTGGGACGACATCGTCCACTCCTTCGGTGTGCTGCAGCTGCCGTTGCCGCAGTATCAGACGTGGACAGCTGCTGCCGCTAACCTGCAGGCAGGCGGCCTGCATCCTTCGGCACTGCCGCATATCGGCTTCCTGCGGGCAGCGGCGGCGGGCTGGCAGCAGGCAGAAGGGCTGCTCGGTACTGTACGTACTGTCGATTTGCAGGAATACCGCAGTCTGGTTGCCGATGAGACCCGGGCCTGCTTCATCCAGGGGACGGATCTGTATTATGACTGTCCGCTTACCGCAAGCGGTATCATTCTGGTCGATACGCCGGGAGCGGATTCCCTGCATGCACGCCATACCGGCGTAACCTTTGGATATATGAAGAATGCGGATGCAATCTGCTTTGTGACCTATTATAATCATGCATTTTCGAAGGCAGACCGCGGCCTGCTGGCCCAGCTTGGCCGGATCAAGGACAGCTTTGCCCTGGATAAAATGTTCTTTATCATCAATGCCTCTGACCTGGCAAGCAGTGAAGAGGAGCTGGAAGAGGTTAAGGGCCATGTAGTCCGGAATCTGCGGGCCGGCGGACTGACTGCGCCGCGTATCTTTGCCCTGTCCAGCCTGCTCGCGCTGGAAGGCAAGGCGGGAATGGGACAGGAACGGTATGAGGCCTCCCGCTTCCGCGGCTTTGAGGAAGCCTTGGCGCAGTTCGCCGGCGGAGAGCTGCCGCAGCTGTCGCTGAATGCCGCCAGAGGCAGCATTACCTCCGTACGGCTGAGAGCAGAGGAGTGGCAGGAGCTGGCCGCAGCCGAAGCAAGCCGCAGGGAAGCAGGGATGGAGGAGCTGCAGGCGCGTAAAGAAGCCGCAGCACAGCGTCTGGCCCAGCTCGCTGCGGAAGAACGGCCAGGCCGCGATTTGCGGCGTGAAGGCGAAGAACTGATCTATCATGTCCGCCAGCGGATCGGCTTTGCGCTGGGCAGCTTTTTTCAGGAGTCGTTCCACCCTTCGCTGCTGCGCGAGGATGCACGTAATCTGAAGGATATCTTCATTGCCTGCGGCCGGGAACTGGAACGCTCGCTGCAGCGGGAGCTGGAGCAGGAATTATGGGCCACTACGCTGCGGCTGGAAGCAGCCGGAGTCCGGCTGGTCAGCCAGGCTGCCCAGGCTGCGGCAGAAGAGCTGTCACTGTCCAGCCGGGAGCTGCCGCTGCCGGTGAACGGGCAGGAGCGCTGGGCCGCGCCGGATAAGCTGGAAGCAGCGCTTACCCCGATCGACTGGTCCGGCCTCTGGAGCCGGTTTAGATCGCCCCGTCACTTTTTTGAAGGGCCCGGCCGTACTGAGCTGCGGGCAGCAGCAGAGCCGTTGCTGAAAGAGGCGCTCACTACGGCGGCAGAAGCGGAGCAGCAGATCCTGCTCGGCTTTTACGCCGACGCTTTGAACACTGCGCTGGCAGAGGCTGCAGACAGGCTGAGGGAAGCCCTGAACGAACGGGAGGAAGCGCTGTCTGAGCTGCTGAAAGGAGGTGATTCAGCAGAGCACTGGGGTGACATTGTCTCCCGGCTGCAGCAGCTGGAACAAAATTTCGACGAGCTTTTGAATAAAGTTCTGTGAAGTTTGTAGGAAAATGTCGAAGAACACTTGCAAATTAACGGCTGATGGAAGAAAATAAAGAAGCCTGGAAATTTACAATGAAACTGCTGTCCGTTTACAGAAACCTTGAAAATCAGCAGTCAAATTTGCGAAAGAGGTTGAAATCGACAATGTGGGGAGCTCCTTTTTCCGCCCAAAGCCGTAAGCTGCTGCTCCTGGGCAGCGGAGAATTGGGTAAAGAAGTCATTATCGAAGCTCAGCGCCTTGGCGTAGAGACCGTAGCTGTAGACCGTTATCCGGACGCCCCTGCGATGGGCGTTGCTCACCGTTCCTATGTTATTGATATGCTTGACGCAGACGCACTCAAAGCGCTGATCCGTAAGGAGCAGCCGGATCTGATTGTGCCGGAGATTGAAGCGATTGCCACTCACGCGCTGCTGGAGCTGGAGGAGGAAGGCTACAATGTCGTTCCAACCGCCCGTGCAGCCCGTCTGACCATGGACCGTGAGGGCATCCGCCGGCTTGCCGCCGAAGAGCTTGGATTACCTACTGCGCCTTACCGCTTTGCCGACAGTCTGGAAGAGCTGCGCGCTGCGCTTGATGAGCTGGGCACACCTTGTGTTATTAAGCCGATTATGAGCTCATCGGGCAAAGGGCAGAGCATCTGCAGACAGCCGGAGGATGCGGAAGCCTCCTGGAATACGGCGCTTGAAGGCGCGCGTGCCAAAGGAACCCGCGTTATTGTCGAAGGGTTCGTCACATTCGAAAGCGAGATTACACTGCTGACGGTGCGGACGGCAAGCGGCACCGTATTCTGTCCGCCGATCGGCCATATCCAGAAGGACGGCGATTATGTCGAATCCTGGCAGCCGCATCAGATGAGCGGGGAACAGCTGGCTGAAGCGCAGGCAATCGCCCTTGCAGTAACAGATCAACTAGGCGGACTCGGGATTTTTGGAGTGGAGCTGTTTTTGACGGATCAGGGAGTGCTGTTCAGCGAAGTATCGCCGCGGCCTCATGATACGGGAATGGTCACCATGATTACACAGGATTTATCGGAATTTGCTCTGCATGTCAGAGCCATTCTTGGATTTCCGCTGGACTCGGTAACGCTTATCACACCGGGGGCATCAGCTACCCTGAAGGCGGAGGCTGAAGGACAAGCCTTTACAATCTCCGGTATCGGTGAAGCGCTGGCACTGCCTCGCACACAGGTAAGGGTATTCGGTAAACCTGAAATCCGTCACGGACGGCGGATGGCAGTAACCTTAAGTGCAGCGGAAGATGTGAATATCGCGCGGACGGCAGCCAAACAGGCGGCGTCTATGCTAAAAGTGGAGGTATATGAGGATGAACAGTAGTACTCAGGAGCAGGTACTGCAAATTCGCAAATGGAGTGAATGTGATTTGGAGAGAGTCACTGCTCTTTTGCGTGAATTCGGCTATCCGACAACGCTTAGCGTGATGAAAGAGAGAATGGAAGGCATGGAGCATGATCCGTTCCACTGCACAATGGTTGCTGAACTGGACAATGAAGTTGTGGGAATGATTGATCTTCATCAAGTAAAATCCTATTATAAGCAGGCAGACTGCATTACGGAAATTACTGCACTGATCGTATCAGAGGATCTTAGAGGACAGGGGCTCGGCAAAAGACTGGTCAGCGCAGCAGAAGAGTGGGCCCGCCAGAAGGGCTGCTGCCAGCTGTTCCTCAGAAGCGGCAACCGTGTGGAACGCGCACCGGCTCATGCGTTCTACCGTCACATCGGGTTCGAGAAAAGCGCGGGCTACCGCTTCAGCAAAGCCCTGGTGTAAATCTTATACGTGCAATCATCCCCATCCCGGAGCTGCGGGATGGTTTTTTTTGTTCCTCCCCTATTCCATAGGCGGAGGATTATTTGAGTTGACCCTTGCCAAACGGGCAAACTAATATTATAGTGAAATGCTGCTATAGTAGCAGACTTATTCTTTTAAACAAAATGGAGGGAAGCGAAACAGCCGGTGTTCCGTTTCGCTGCTGTACACCCGTTTTGGCATGCTAATATAACGATAATAGGTTAAGTCTAAATCTGTAATCCAAAGAGGGATGAAGCATGTATAAATTGATTCTCGCCGAAGACGAGGAAGATGTAAGAGAAGGGATCATTGCGCAGATTGACTGGGAGAAATACGGCTTTGAAGTGGTTGAACAGGCAGAGAACGGCCGGGAAGCGGCCGAAGCGGTGGACCGCCATATGCCGGACGTAGTCGTCACGGACATTCAGATGCCGTTCATGAACGGCCTGCAGCTGGCCGAGTGGATCCGCAGCCGCCATCCCAATACAAAGATTATTATTCTTACCGGCTTCGATGAGTTTGAATACGCGCAGAAGGCAATCAAACTACAGATTGATGAGTATATTTTGAAACCGTTCTCATCACAGGAGCTGATCGATGTGCTGCTCAAGGTAAGAGCGGTCATTGAAGCAGAAATTGCCGAGAAGGAAAATGTATATGTCCTCAGTGAGCACTACCGCAAAAGCCTTCCGGTGCTGCGGGAGCAGTTCCTCTCCTCGCTGGTATCCCGCCGGCTGCCCCTGCAGGAGATCAGTGATAAAAGCTCTGAATATAGTATTGATCTGGACGGAAAACAGTTTCAGGCCTCGGTTATCAGCATTGACTATATTCATTCCGGAGAAACGGAAGGGTCGGCTGCCGGCCGGCATATCTCCCTGCGGGACACCGGGGACCATAATCTGCAGCTGTTCGCAATTCTGAATATTGCCGGGGAAATATGCCAGAAGCATGCATTCGGCAAGGTGTTTATTCACCGGGATGATGTAGTGCTGCTCTCTGTCAGCGGGGCGGCAGACGAGACAGAGATTACCGGCAATACCTTTGCGATTCTTGAAGAGATCCGCCAGAATGTGCAGCGGTTTCTCAAGCTGACGGTGACAGCCGGTGCAGGTACAGTCTGCCAGTCGGCGGCGATGCTGTTTAACTCCTTTTCCGATGCGATGCAGGCTTTGGACTACCGGCTTATTCTCGGCAACAACAGAGTTATCTGGATTGAGGATGTCGAGTCCAGAGCCCATCAGCTGCCTGCCTTTGATGAGCTGACCCAGCAGTCGCTGATCCGCACGATTAAGCTGGGTACGGTTCATGAGCTGAGGCAGGTTGTGGACGAGCTCTTCGGCGGCCTGGATACCGCTCAGGTCTCAACCCAGGATTATCAGATTTTTTTACTGGAGATTATTACGTCCATCCTGCGGGTTGCCAAGGAGTCGGGCAGTGAAGCCGCTGATTTTATCGGCTCAGGCCTGTCCACGCTCTCTGAATTGCATAAATTTAATAATATGGGTGAGGCGAAGCTGTGGATCATCCGTATCTGCACCCGGCTGATGGACTCCATCGCCTCCGAGCGCCAGTCCAGCTACAAGCAGCTGATGGATCAGGCCAAAGAATACATCCGCAGCCACTATGAGGAATCTGATATTTCTATCGGCCGTGTCTGTCAGCATCTGCACATCAGCACCGGCTATTTCAGCAGTATTTTTAAAAAAGAAATGAAAATGACCTTTGTCAGCTATCTGCTGCAGATCCGCCTGGAGGCGGCCAAGGAGCTGCTCCGCTCCACAGAGCTGAAGGCGTTTGAAATCGCCGAAAAAATCGGCTTCTCCGATCCGAATTATTTCAGCTTCTGCTTCCGCAAAAAATACGGGCAGTCGCCCAAAGAGTATAAGAACAGCTCCCGGGGAGGATAAAAGATGAACAAAAGCAAGGCGGATTTCTTCCCGCTGCGTCCACAGCCCGGCCAGCGCGGCCGGATGCGCCTCTCGGCCAAGCTGCGCAGTATCCAGCTGATCATAACGTTATCCTTCACGACAGTGGCCGTGCTTGTTGCGGTTATTGTCGGTTTTATGCTGTACAACAAATTCGCCAAGACGGCGGAGGAGAACGCCAACCTGAACATGCAGCAGATTATTGAGCAGGTTAATTACAACCTGGAGCTGTACGTGAAGGGGATGAGCAATATTTTTGATACGGCAGAGAAGCAGATTACCACCATTGCATCCATTGACTCGCCGCTGCTCTATGAACGGATGGATACGCTGATGAGCAGCCGTGAGGATCTGGTATCGGTGGCTGTTTTTACCCCTCAAGGGCAATATGTCGTCGGAACTCCGGGCCAGCAGATGCGCCTGAACACACAGCTTCAGAGCCAGAGCTGGTTCACCAGTGCCCAGAAATCGCCGGATATCTCCTATTCCGCGCCGCATATCCAGAATTTGTTCAAAGGAAAATATACATGGGTCGTATCCATCAGCAAAATGATTCAGTATAAGCAGGACGGGGAGCTGAAGTCCGGTATCCTGCTGATTGATTTTAACTTCCGGACGATAGACCAGCTCAGCCGCCAGGTGAAGCTCGGCAAGCGGGGATACGCTTATATTCTCGACCCGCTGGGCAATATCGTCTATCACCCTCAGCAGCAGCTGATCTATGCCGGCCTGAAGTATGAGAATGTGGAGCCGGTTCTTGAGTATGCCTACCGGAGCTACCTGGATGAATCTACCGGGGAGAAAAGGTTTATTACGGTGAGGACCGTCGAGGAGACCGGCTGGAAGATTGTCGGTGTCGCTTATTACGATGAGATTGTAACCACCAAGCGGGATCTCAACCAGTTCCTGATCTGGTTCCTTGCTGTCGTCATTCTCTGTGTTATCGCCGTATCCGTCCTCCTCTCCTGGCTGATTGCAGGTCCGATCCGTAAGCTGGAACGGACAGTTAAGCTGGTTGGTGAAGGGGATCTGAACACCCCGATTAATGTAAGCGGCGCGTATGAGGTAGAGCAGCTGTCGAGGCGCTTTAATCTGATGCTGCAGCGGATCCGCCAGCTGATGGACCAGATTATCTATGAGCAGGAGACGAAGCGCAAGGGCGAGCTTGAGGTGCTGCAATCGCAGATTAATCCGCATTTTCTGTACAATACGCTTAATTCTGTCGTCCGGCTGGCCGAGCGCGGCAAAAATGATGAGGTCATCACGATGATCCAGTCTCTCTCGAAGTTTTTCCGGATCAGCCTCAGCAAAGGAAATAACATCATAACGGTGCAGGAGGAGCTGGATCATATCCGCCATTATCTGGTGATTCAGAGCTTCCGCTTCAAAAATAAATTCCGCTTCGAGATCAAGGCGCAGGACGAGGTGCTCCAGCTGCAGACCATTAAGCTGATTCTGCAGCCGATTGTGGAGAACGCCCTGTATCACGGCATTGAAATGTCACCGGACGAAGGCCTGGTACTGATTACCGCCGAGCTGCAGCAGGATCTGATTGTGATCAAGGTCAGCGATAACGGGATCGGCATGTCTAAAGAGATATTGAATACGATCCTCAGCGGCGGTGTTAAAAGCGGAAAAAGCGGCGGCGGCTCAGGCGTCGGGGTACGGAATGTAAATGAACGGATCAGCCTTTATTACGGCCGCGAATTCGGGCTTACCTTCGAAAGTGAGCTGGAGGAAGGGACAATCGTGACTATTGTCTTTCCGGCGGTCAGCAGCAGCCCGGTTGAGAAAGGAGGGGAGGAATCGTTATGAAGATTACACGTATATTGCTGACAGTACTGATGTGCGCGCTGGTCTGGCTATCGGTGACCTCCTGCTTTTTCAATTCGTCACCCGTATATATCAACACGAAAAATACGCGCAATATCCATATGATTGTCAAAATGAATAAGGGCGATTACTGGAATACGGTCAAGCTGGGGGCGGAAGCAGCCGCCAAGGAGTTCAATGTCAATCTGACCTTCAAGGCGCCGGATTCCGAAAGCATGATTGATGAGCAGGTGGCCATGGTGGAGGATTCGATCACCCAGCACGCGGATGCAATCATACTGGCGGCGAGCAGCTATATGGGATTAGCCCAGGTAGTTGACCAGGCTGCCTATTCCAAAATCCCGGTTATTTCAGTTGATGCCGAAGTCGGCTCTGCAAAGGTACGGGCGTATGTCGGCTCCAACGGCTATGAGGCCGGACAGAAATCGGCAGAACGTCTGATAACGCTGCTGAACGGCACGGGTGAGATCGGCATTCTTAACTTTACCAGTGCCTCATTAAATGAGCAGCATGTGTCAGGCTCCATTGATTACGGTGCGCGAGATGCGGATGAGCGGGAGAAGGGGTTTCTGAACTATGCCGCGCGTTATCCTAACATTGATGTGGTGCAGATCTCGTATACCTCCTCGAATACAACCGAAGCCGAGGCTCTGACCCGGCAAATGCTGGAGAAGCATCCTGGACTGCGCGGCATTGCTACACTGAATGAAACGGCCTCCCAGGGAGCAGGCAAGGTTATCCAGAGCCAGGGACTTGACAATATTATCAAAATGGTTGCTTTTGACAGCTCGCCGTCCATGCTGGAGCTTCTCCAAAACGGTACGGTTCAGGCTACCGTCATTCAGAATCCGTTCAGCAACGGCTATCTGGCAGTGAAATATGCCGTGGAAGCGGTGCAGGGGATGGAAGTGCCGGAACGCGTGGATACCGGGACGAAGCTGATTGATCTGGACAATATGCTGTACCCGGAGAACCAGAAGCTGCTGTTTCCGTTCGTAAGATAGTATTTTTATAACATGAGAATTTTCATAAAAGACAGTAGTATTTTATATTCGCAACCGTTTTCACGTGAGGCATAATAAGGATGTGCCTGAGACACACGGTCACACTAATAAAGAAATATCACCAGGAGGTCATTAATTTATGAAAAAACTCACTTCCGTACTACTCGCCAGTGCATTGCTGGGTGCTGCTTTGGCAGGCTGCGGCGGCAATAACAACTCTGACAATACAGCGGCAACAAAAGCTCCGGCAGGCAACGCGGCAAAAGACACAGCCAATTCCGGCAGCGGTGAAACTCCAAAAGTCGGTGTTGCCATCTACAAATTCGATGATACCTTCATGACCGGCGTCCGTAACGCAATTGACGCAGCGGCAAAAGGCATTGCAACGGTTGATATCGTAGACAGCCAGAACTCACAGCCGACCCAGAATGACAAGGTTGACCTGTTTGTTACCAAAAAATATGACGGTATGCTGATCAACCCGGTTGACCGCACCGCTGCAGGCGTAATCATCGACAAAGCTAAGGCTGCTGACATTCCGGTAGTATTCCTGAACCGCGAACCGCTGCCTGAAGATATGAAGAAATGGGATAAAGTCTACTATGTCGGTGCAAAAGCAGAAGAGTCCGGCACGATGTCCGGCCAGCTGATCGTTGATTACTGGAATGCTCACCCTGAAGCTGACAAAAACGGCGATGGCGTGCTCCAGTACGTAATGCTCAAAGGCGAACCGGGACACCAGGATGCTGAGCTGCGCACCACTTACTCCATCCAGGCCATCGAAGATGCCGGTATCAAGGTTGAGAAGCTGGCTGAAGATACTGCCATGTGGGACCGCGTAAAAGGACAGGAAAAAATGGCGGCATTCCTTGGCTCCCACGGCGATAAGATCGAAGCGGTTCTGGCTAACAACGATGATATGGCACTGGGCGCAATTGAAGCGCTGAAAGCACAAGGCTACTTCACTGGCGACAAGTATATGCCGGTAGTAGGCGTTGATGCTACAGCTCCGGCGGTTCAGGCTCTGCAGGACGGAACAATGCTCGGAACAGTACTGAATGATGCGAACAACCAGGGTAAAGCGGCAATTACAGTTGCAGCTCTGCTGGCTAAAGGCGAAACACCTACGAAAGATAATGTAGGCTTTGATATCACGGATAACCAATACGTATGGATCTCCTACAAAAAGATTACTAAAGACAACGTAGCTGACGCTCAATAATAGCTTCAAGACATAAACAGAACTTGTAGATAAAGATGATAACCGGGGAGCGGGTCCGCCCGTTCTCCGGAATTCCTTAAGGGTAGGGAGCAGGATAGAACCGCTGTGCCTCTCATGGAAAAAGAAAAAAGCGTAGGGGGCGTAACAACATGGCTAATGCTGAGTTTTTGCTGGAAATGAACAATATTACAAAAGAATTCCCCGGCGTCAAAGCGCTGGACGGAGTAAGCCTCAAGGTTAGACCCGGTTCGGTACATGCACTGATGGGCGAAAACGGGGCAGGTAAATCTACACTGATGAAATGTCTCTTTGGTATTTATTCACCGGACGCCGGTGAGATCTTTCTGGATGGCGAAAAAGCCAGCATTACCAATTCTAACGATGCCCTCGGGCACGGGATTTCGATGATTCACCAGGAGCTGCATCCGGTACCGTTCCGGAGCGTGATGGAGAACATCTGGCTGGGACGTTTTCCGACTAGGGGAATCGGGCCGATTCAATTCATTGACCACAAAAAAATGTATGCGGATACAGCAAGCCTGTTCAAGGATCTGGACATTGATCTGAATCCCGAAACGCTGGTGGGCAAGCTGTCTGTATCCAAAATCCAATCCATTGAAATCGCGAAGGCCGTTTCTTTTCATTCCCGCGTTATTGTCATGGATGAGCCGACCTCTTCTCTGACAAGCGTGGAAGTTGAGCATCTGTTCCGGATCATCCGGGACCTGCAAAAAAGAGGCGTAGCTATTATCTATATATCTCACAAGATGGAAGAGATTCTGGAAATCTCTGATGAAGTAACGATAATGCGTGACGGTAAAAAGATCGGGACCTGGCCGTCTGCTGAACTGACGACGGACCTGATTATCTCCAGAATGGTCGGACGCGACCTGACCAACCGCTTCCCGGAACGCAATAACGTTCCCGGCGAGGTCTATCTGAAGGTGGAGGGGCTGACTTCTCCAGAGCCGAGATCGTTCAAGGATGTCTCATTCAATCTCAGACGCGGGGAAATTCTCGGTATCGGCGGACTGGTGGGCGCACAGCGTACGGAGGTTATTGAAGCCCTGTTCGGACTCAGAGCCATCCAGTCCGGCAGCATCTCCATTAACGGTAAAAAGGTTAATATCCATTCACCGCAGGATGCCAAAAAGCATGGACTGGCCCTGCTGACGGAAGAACGCCGCGTGACCGGTATTTTCCCGGTGCTGTCCGTCCATGAGAACGGGGCGATTGCCAATCTGGACCGCTACCGTAAGCCTTATCTGCTGCTCGACGGCAAGAAGAAAAAGGTTGAGGTTGACCGGATGATTGAGAAGCTCCGCACGAAGACACCGACTACCAAGGTACAGATTATGAACCTCTCAGGCGGTAACCAGCAAAAGGTGCTGCTGGCCAGATGGCTGCTGACTGAGCCGGAGGTGCTGCTGCTTGACGAGCCGACACGCGGAATTGACGTTGGTGCCAAGTTCGAAATTTACTCCATCATTGCCGATCTGGCGAAGCAGGGGAAGAGTATTATCATGATCTCCTCAGAGATGCCGGAGCTGCTGGGCATGTCTGACCGTGTAATGGTCATGTCGGAAGGACGGCTTACCGGAATATTAGAAGGCGACCAGGCTACGGAAACCGAAGTTATGCGTCTCGCCGCACAGCATTAGGATAGGAGCAGCATAAAGAAAAGCGAAGACCTATTTGCTGTCAGTTAAGCTGATTCAGCGCAAGATAGACAAGCTAAACTTCGCGTAACAACTAAGGAGGAACATTACTCATGGATGTAAAAAAAGCACAATCTTTTATAACCCAGAACGCGATCTATATCGTACTTGTTATTCTCATCATGGGGATTATCGTATACGAACCAAGCTTCATGTCGATTAATACGTTACGTGATGTACTGATCCAATCCTCAACCCGCGTCATTATTGCTCTTGGGGTTGCCTTTATCCTGATTACAGCAGGTACTGACTTGTCAGCAGGCCGTGTAGTCGGCTTCACCGCTGTTATCTCGGCATCGATGCTGCAAATTCCGGATTATTCCCGCCGCTTCTTCCCGGATCTGCCGCAGGTGCATGTATTGCTTCCAATCGTAATTGCCATCATTGCAGGTCTTCTCTGCGGATTAATTAACGGTATCATCGTTTCCAAGCTGAATGTTCCGCCGTTTATTGCTACTCTGGGCACCATGCTCATCGTATACGGTCTGAATTCCCTGTACTTCGATATGGACCCGAACCAGTCCCAGCCAATCGGCGGTCTGCGTCCTGACTTTACCAAGATCGGCTCCGGCTTTATCGGCAGCGGCCAGTATTCCATACCGTACATCGTCATTATAGCGATAGTCGTCGCCGCCATAGTCTGGGTGCTGTTCAACAAAACCAAGCTTGGCAAAAACATGTACGCCATCGGCGGCAATATGCAGGCTGCCAAGGTTTCCGGTATCAATGTATCCAAGAACCTAATCTACATCTATGCCATTGCTGGCGCCCTTTACGGTCTGGCCGGTGTGCTCGAAGCTGCAAGAACAGGCGGCGCAACCAATAACTACGGTAACATGTACGAGCTTGACGCCATCGCGGCCTGCGTAGTCGGCGGCGTATCCACCACAGGCGGTATCGGTACTGTTCCAGGCGTACTCGTCGGGGTCATCATTTTCACTCTCATTAACTACGGCCTGACCTTCATCGGCATCAGCCCTTACTATCAATTGATCATCAAAGGCCTTATTATTATCGCTGCGGTATCGTTTGATATGCGGAAATACTCATCGAAGAAGTAATGCTTTGCTCGGTGATTGGGCGTAACTCCGGGAAAGCTTTGGGCTTCCGGCCGCTGTTGTTCTCGAATTCCTTGATTCCATGCCGCCTTGGCGGTGAGAATTCGAGAACAGCTAATGCTTCCGAAGTGAGCTTTCCTGCGGAAAGCTTTCAGGCGGACGCTCCGCTCCTCCAGCTCCAAACTTTCCCTCCGTTACTCCCATCACCTCGCCAAGGTGGGGAAAGCAGCAAAAAGCGTTTGCTAGCACTGCATAGCAAACGCTTTTTGTGTTTCGATTGCTGGCGCTCCGAAACATAAAACCAACCAAAAAAACAAAAAGCCCAAAAGCCCAAAAGCCCAAAAGCCCAAAAGCCCAAAAGCCCAAAAGCCCAAAAGCCCAAAAGCCCAACTAGCTCCTGTGCAAAGCCCGGCCCAGGATGTCACTGGCAATATTAGTGTAACCCCGGCACAGCACGCTAACGGCAATGTTAGTGAAGCCCCGGCTCAGCAAACTAACTGCAAATGTGTAACCTCGACTGGCGGCACCAACCTCACCACTAGTGCAAACTCAAGCAAGCCCGCCAATTCCCAGCATTAGTGCTAACTCTGGCACATCACACCCAAAAAACTTTGTAGAGGCTACCCGTCGGCCGCTCCTTCGGCGGCTAACGGACTCCACAGCCGTTATTTTTGCGAAACGGCGCATTTGGGGGAGCTAACGGACCGAGCTGACCTTATTTCGCCCCGGACAGGCTATTGTGTAGCTGAATTGGACAAATAACGGCGCTGGAGTCCGTTAGAATGTGATACCCGGGATTTTGCGGCGGATAAGGTTATCTGAGTCCGTTAGCCGGGAGGGGACGTGGAGGATATGCGAAGGGCTTGCAAAAGGCATGCGAAGGACACGCGAAGGACACGCGAAGGGCAGGCGATGGGCATGCAGAGGAAATGCGAAGGATATACGAATGGCATACGGAGGACACGCGAAGAGCATGCAAAAGGTCAGCAAAGAAAATAGGCGTAGGACAAGGGGAGCGACTGTTTAGCTGAATCATTTTCCTGCAGCTGAGCAGCAACAAAAAAGCAGCCGCTCGATCAAATCGAGGGGCTGCTGATTATGGGCATTTTTACAAAGACCTTATTCAACATCATAGCAGAACGGAAAGAAACAGTCTATATTTTTGCGCGGGAATATTATACATTGGGGTAGCCGGCAATACAGATGATTGGAGTGTTGTTCAATGAATGTTAGCGGTCACCTTAACCCTGATGCGTTGCAGAACTATGTGAGTGAGGTGCTTGGAAGCTCATACACCGTTTCAGGTGTGTCCAGAATGCATGGCGGTGCCCAAAAGGTAGTTTATAAAATAGACTGCACGAATGGATTCAGCAGTGTACTTTATGTCTGGGACCTGTCCATGAATTTTTTTCAGCAGGAAATCGAACAAAATACGCTGGGTGCAGGCTCTTACGGCAGCGGCCTGTTTGCATCCAGCAACAGGTTTTTGAAGGAACATTCCATCCGCACGCCGGCGCTTTACGACTTGAATAATTCCAGAACGGATTATACGTTTGATTACGCGCTGGTTGAGTATATTGACGGTCCCAAAGCAGAAGCCTATTTCAGCCATCCTGATCCGGAGGTTAAGGACCATGTTTTGCAGCAGGTAGGGACTCTGGTTACTGCAATGCATAACATTAAAAGAAGTACCTTCGGGGCACCTGAGCAGCATCGCAACGTACGTAAAACAGGCCAATGTCATCTGGTGCTGCAGGATAATGCAAAGCTGCAGTTAGCTTACGCAGTGCAGTATATCGACCTCATTAACACTAACAAAGAGAAGCTGCTGGATAAACTGGATGAGCTTGCAGACAGGATCAGTCCAAGGACAGAATACGGGCTGATCCACGATGAACTTGGCCCCGACCATCTGCTGGTGAATGAGAGGCTGGAGCCTTACCTGATTGATATTGAGGGCGTGCGGTTTTTTGATATCGAGCATGAGCACAGCTTTCTGGAATTCAGATTCGGCGAGTATTACCGCTATTTGCAGAACGATTCCCTTGATCCCGACAGAATGCGGTTCTACCGGTTCCATCATCATATCGCCTTAATCTCAGCAGGCCTGAAGCTGTTGCACCGCGGATATCCGGATCAGCATTTTTCAAGGAATCTGTCCAGATATCATACAGAGCTTGCCATGCGGTATATTGAATAAACTGCCATATCAAGACATGCCGGTTCAAGGAGCCATAAGAGACGATGGAATCCGTCCCGGTGTTCCAATCACAGCATGGTTCATTAATCCCTCCACAGGATTCGGACTGCTGCTTTTACTGCTCTATCATCTATAAATTATGGTAGAATTTTACCGAACTTTCAGGGTATAGTGGAGGAGGAATGATGCATTCCATATTGCAGTGGGGGGAGAACTCAGCAGATGAATCAAACGTACCGCAAGCGTAACACGACTGCTTTCACTTTGGCCTCTTATTTTGCCTTGGCAGCAGGCCTGTTCTTATTCTGCCTGGGTGTCTACAACGACAACTGGGAGCTGAATGTAAAGGGGTATTATATTCTGTGTATGGTGCTCATTACGATCAGCTGTATCGTTATGCAGAAGGTCGTCCGGGACAATACGGAGGATAGAGAAATCCGCCTGGAGAATCCGAAGCACCGGATGAGAAATACGGCAGCTTTTACAGGAATGGCAATAGCCGGGCTGGTTATCGGCTACGGTATGTTCTTTATTGGCCTGTACAACGCTCCATTTCAGTTAAATGTAAAAGGGTACTACGTCGCTGTTATCCTGCTGATTTCGTATAGTGCGATCGGCGTGCAGAAGGTTACCCGAGACAATGCGGAAGATAAGGATATTCTGGCCGAGCTGGAATCCAAAAGGGATTATCAGGGGTAATAATAGCATTTCAACAAGAAGGTCCATCCTGGGATGGGCCTTTGAATTTGTATTATACATAAGGGAAGGGAACAAAACAGTGAATATTGTAAAAGAATTGACGGCCCATGCTCTTTACATACGTTTTGAACTGGGTTTGGAAAGCTTGATGGATGAGACCTACCGCAGGGAAGGTCTGCATCGCGCGAATTTAATTTGCCGGTCAATTTTCGATCCCGAGGACCATGTAGTTTTTTTACATCATACCAGTTTTAGCAGAAATGATAAGCGTGTCAGTACTGTACGTCTAAAGCGCTTTTTCAAGACCCGGTTGAAGCAAATAAGTTCATCTATTCTGCCTTATGCGTTCGATGAATCGGACACAGATCTCTACACTTTTGAAAGGAAGGCCCAAATCAAAGCCAAAGAAATCCGGATACCATACGTACTGGAATGCATTGGAAATATAGATTTCAGGCGTAAACCGGAAGCCGGCGGCCAAATCTACCTATATAACAAAACAAAAGGAATTTTGTTTCATATGTATGACGATCGTGGCTGTGATGTTTACAGTTCCGGCAGAGACGTTCTATTGCCTCTTTATCATAAACACCGGAATTGGATTCTGGATTATAACCGGTACACAATTGATAATTTTTTCGGTGAGGGTCTTGCGGGAATCATCGAAACGGAGGAAGAACAAAAAGCTCGACGGGAGTTCAATAGTAAAAAAATTACTCACTCTGGTATTAATCTTAGACGTACGAATACCTGTAAGATAATACATCATTTTGAGATTCCCTCCGTGAACGCTGCTACATTTGCGAAGGAACTTGCTTTCACAACGTTCGAAATTCGCCTGATTTCCAAAACAGATAGAACCGTTACTTTTACAGCTGTCAAGACGGAAGCATTGGCGCAAATTGATTATCAGAGCCATCTTATGAGCATGTACGGTAAAAAATATGGGGGCTATATCGGTTGGAGCTATGAGAAAGTCTGAAAGGACATCTAAATCTGCCGAGCTGTTAATTTAAGCTACTCCTTTCCTGCTTAACAATAGAAAAATTTACTTGTTAACGAATGACTTGGCCAACTTATCGTAACGAGTAGCCACACGGCGAAAGTGTTTGATTATTAAAAAAGCACTCCACTAAATGGCGTTCTTTGTAGCGAAACCAATCGACTTTCCATGGGTTTTGACTATTCGTTTTAGGCGGGATGGTGTAGGATGCCTGCTTAGCTGTAATCTAATTCCGAATCCTTTCGGAGCCATAAGCTTTGTCGCCAAGAATATGACTTCCTGTAATATCAAGCTTCTGAAGTAAATCGATCGCTGGAACGGAATCGTAGACTTGACCACCCGTTAGAAGAAAGGCGAGGGGGTTTCCTAATCCATCGACGACGGTGTGAAGTTTGGTTGTCTTAACGCCACGACTGACGCCGATGTGCTGATTCACTTCGTGTCCTGGGGCGTTTTTTTAGCACCGGCACTATGTTGATGGGCTTTAACCGATGTCGAATCAATGTTCAAGTTTTCAAAGTCAGGTTCGACCTGAAGAGTTTGGAAGATCGCGACAAGCAGTCCGGTATCTCGCCACTTGCAGAAGCGACTGTAGACTGTTTTCCATGAACCATAGCGTTCCTCTGGTAGATCGCGCCAGGCAGTACCGCTTCGAGCAATCCATAGAAAAGCGTTAAACATGGTTCGTTCACTTAATTTTGACGGACGCCCTGTTTTGTAGGGTGGAAACATGCCCTTAATTTGTTCCCACTGTTCATCGCTTATTTCGTACCGTCTTTGAATCATGCTTGACGCCCCATTCGTTTTCTCAAATCTTACCATGTTATTTAACTTTCAGACGCTTCCTAATTTATTGTATTTGAACAAATTCATTCCATTCATTTAATGACGGGATGAGGTATGCTTGATAACGGATTTGAGCAATGTCAGTTCTATTTCATAACAAGGAGGCTATTTATTTGATTCAACAAATTATTGATGCACTAGATGAATTAACAGAAGGTGAGGGGTATTTCTCTATTGATCAAGCCGTACGGGTAGACAACGACTTGCACCTCACCCTAACCATGTACAAGGAGGTTTACGGAAGAACTGTAGGAAAGCATGCCTCCTGGAGCATTATTTGCGAGGATGTACGTGAAAACAACCTTGGAATCAGCAGTTCATTTCTTTATTTGCGGATTTTGAGAGATCATCCGGTTTTATTTAAATACAACAAGCCCTACTTTTGGATTTTAGGTCCAGAAAAGATGGCGGAAAACGAAAAAATTTATGGTCAACTTTTTAAAGAACTTTCTAATTTTTTAAAAAAATATAATGCTGTTAATAGAATTCATGATTTCCTGTCATTTCAGCCAGGTTTCACTGAAGGCCTTATTTCACTTACCTTTGGGCCTCAGGAAATTGCAGATATTTACCGCAAGGTGCTGGAAAAGGAGTCCATGCAGGTTACGCTCCAGTCCTATCCGATTATCCACTCCGATACAGGAACGGAACAAATCCTGCTGTTCGTTAATGTAGAACATTCCTTTTATGTTGTCGCTGAACATTTTCATATTACAAGAATGGATTAGCCAATAACTAATACTCCGCCTTCAGCGTAAACCCGCCAATCCCCTTCAGTGTATAATCAAAAAACTGCAGCACCAGCTGATTCATGGTTTCAATGCAGTAGTATTTATCAATGACCGCTTTTCCGACCGGCATCATATTTGCCAGAATCGGGGAGAACAGCGGAAGATCGGTCAGGCTCATGTGATTGGCTCCCTGAAAATGCACGGAGTAACTTTCGGAGAAAGTATGATCAGCCGTTTTGTTGCCGGCATATACAGTGACATAGTCAAGCTGCTTCCAGACATCGTCGGAGTAAATATTAAGCAGCGGGATGGTGTAGGCTTCATTAGCCGCGATAAAATGGTCTGCCTTCCGGTTTAAGCGGAGCTCGCTGAACAGCGGGCCGTCCAGATTGACCAGGGCACTGATATCATCACGCTCACGTCCGAGCCAGACACTGGCTGCGCCGCCCATCGAGTGGCCGAATACCCCGATTTTGGCCGGATCAATAAGCTGGTATACAGCAGGGGCGTTGTCCTGTGCAGCCATCTCCACCACTGTATCGATTACCAAACTCATGTCGTCCGTGCGCAGTTTCATATTTTTTTGGATGATACTGTACATCTCCGCAGCTGTGTAAACCCCTTCTTTATTGGTGTTGTTGAATTCCCGGAAATAATCCGGGCTGATCAGCGTCAGCTCTCCATCCACGGATTCTGTATAAAAAGAATGATAGGGGTGGTCGATGGAAGCGACAACATAACCGTGACTGGCAAGCTCCGTAAAGGTTGAGGTGTTGCTCGACCTGACCCCGTACGCCCCGTGGGAAAATACCAGCAGCGGATAAGTACCTTCGGCCTGCTCCGGATACCAGAATTCCACATTTACATGTCTGTGCCCGCCTGTATCCGTAAATTGCTCTATCCGGTTCTTGTCAGTGTAGGTGTATACAACGGTTGCGACAGGATATTCACCGGTTACCTCCGGCAAGCGATACTGCGGAAAAAGCAGAACAGGCGTAAAAGCCAATGTCAGCATAATGAGCATTAGAATTGCTTTTGCCGCGATGGCTGAGCTTTTGAATACACGGGCATCTGCTTTAGGACGCCGTATAAGCGATATTATGCCTGTCACCGCCAAAAGGAACAGCAGGCCTGCAATAGGTATCCAGTAAAAACTCCATTCAATTACCGGGAGCAGAATTAGCGTTGCCAATACGATAAATTCAGCCATTCTGACCCGGCCCGTTAATTTCCTGTGCTTCTGCTTCGTTACCAGACAATATACAGCCAAAGCAATCTCAACAATAAGCGCAACTGTGAATAATACTATTTCCATCTTCTGTTTGTCCCCTTCCGGTGCTTATCATAATGATGGCTTCATCTTATGAAACCGCCGGAAGGATGTATATAGATAATGAATAAGCTGTAGCTGCAGGGCAATAAGCTGCACAATTAACCCCAATAAACATTATTGCTGCCGGTTATCTGATTTCAGCTGCCGGAGTTTTTCGTTAATCTGCTCTGCTTCCTTTTTATCCTCCTGCCAGGATAACAGCCGGACGATCCCGTAGACTGCGGCAATCTGGACAGCCATAAAGGCTGTTGGCATAAACCCCTTTGACATGCCGGTTACAAGCGCCAGAGATAACAGAATCACCTCCAGAGCGGCAAAGTGGATGATAACCCTAATCCGCATATTCCGCTCGCTTACCCCGTCAGGCGTATACAGGATAATTCCGATTAATGTGCTGACCAGTGAGAACCCCATTATGATATAGACGGTTATCAGATCAAAGGCCGCAGCTGGATCAAAAATGGATCTTAATACCGTAATAATGATGATGACGGAACCGAAAATAATCAAAAAGTCCCGCAGCAGCTCTTTTATAATTAGCATTGGCTTCATCCCGTTTCCCCCTATAAACCCAGCATGTTTTTGAGAACAGGCACGTACTGTCTGGATATCACTACACGCTCTCCGTTGTCCAGTACAGCTTCGAACCGGCCGCTGATTGTCGGACGAACCATGTCGATTTTGGCGATGTTCAGTACGGTAGACTTGGATGCGCGAAAGCAGCTCAGCCTGCTGCACAAGGCCTCCAGCTCGTAGAGCTTTTGCTTGACCTCATACACGCTGCTCCTGCAGTAAATGAACACCTTTCCGTCTACGGCCTCAAAATAATAGATATCCCTGAGCCTGATCCGGTGGACCCGTTCATTCTGGTAACCCAGAAGCACGAGACGGTCTGTCTGAAGCCTATGTACAATACCTTGAATATCTTCATCTTCCTCATGGCAGCGGATTATTATTTCCTCTTCCTGTTCTCTGGCGATCTGTTCGATTGAGATTTTCATGTAACCACCTGCTTTAATAGGATTACGGCTTAAAGATTTAGGTACATTCTAGCTGTTTGGAAGAAACTGGTCAATAAATTGAACAGCTATATTTAATAATCTAAACTGATAATTTCCAGCAATTGGACTACGGAAATGCTTGGACTTTTCTTATAATAGAGAAATTGATAGTTTTACGACAACTGAGAGGACGTTAAATCTTGTTTGAGACCCTATTGCTCAACTTTCTGTTTATTTTATTTCCGGTACTGATTGTTGTTATTTTCTTCGAAAATAGAGCAAACCGCTATAATAGCAAAATTCTGGTGTGTATGTCCGCCTTCACGATGATCCTGTGCATAGCCAAGCCGATCAGGCTGGAAATGGGCTTTATTTACGATCTGCGTTATGTTCCGTTCATCCTTGTGGCGTTATTCGGCGGGTACAGGAACGTGCTGCCGCTGTATCTGATCTTGAATGTATACCGGTTATATGTAGGCGGAGCCGGCATTCTCCCGTCCTTCCTGTTCTCCACAGCGGTGCTGCTGATTGTGCCTTATCTAAGCAAATGGTTTATCAGGCAGAGCGCCAACCGGCGGATATTCTGGGCCACCTTCATTGCGGCACTGACAATGGGGATATACCTGATCACGCTCGGCGTGATGAAAGGGACGCTGGACAGGCAGTTCTGGTCGTTAACCTTCTATGCGCTGACAACGCATGTCGGCGTAATGAGCATTATTATGATTCTGATTGAACAGATCATTACCAACATCAAGAACCGGGACCGGATTATTCACTCAGAGCGTCTGAATGTTGTCAGCGAGCTGGCGGCCAGTGTGTCCCATGAAATCAGGAATCCGCTGACGGTAACGAGCGGTTTTCTGCAGCTGCTTAACAAGTCCGGAAACATTTCACCCGAGGAAAAGGAATACGTCGAGCTGTCCCTGCAGGAGCTGAACCGGGCAGAGAAGATCGTAAGCGACTATCTTTCTTTTGCCAAGCCGCAATCCGATAATATGGTCTACTCCAACATGCTGGCTGAAGCAGAATATACCAAGAATATTATTATGCCCTTTGCTACTATTCATAAGGTCACAGTCGATTTCCGGTTCAGCAATACACTGAATACAAGCTATGACAAAAATCAGATCCAGCAATGCCTGATTAACCTCTACAAGAACGGAATAGAAGCTATGAAGGCGGATGAGGGCGGCACACTGACCATTGATATCTCCGAAAAAAAGCAGAACATCGTGATCAGCATCAAGGACACTGGGGTCGGTATGGCCAAAGATGAGATTTCCCGGCTCGGCAAGCCGTACTATTCGACCAAAGAGGAAGGAACCGGACTGGGGATGCTCATGGTTTACAGTACCGTTGATAAGGTCAAGGGAGTCATTGAGGTTGAGAGTGAAAAGGGGAGCGGAACAACCTTTCTGATCACCATTCCCGCCATGGCTGAGCCTAAGAATTCTTTTTCCGCCGCAAAATGACCGAAACGTCACTTTGCCTTCTGCTACGTATTCCTGACATCCAGCAGCACCAGATGTGGCTATAGCTAATAATTATAACGGACGATAGATCATTAGTAGAACGGGATGGCCGGGGGGATATGCTATAGTAACTGTACTAATTTAACAGGTAGAGGAGATTAACCGATGAGCACTCAGACTGCACCTTTGAAACGTACTGTTACCCCATTCCGATATGATATTGTTGGCAGCTTCCTGCGCCCTGCGGCTTTGAAGGATGCCAGAGTGAAAGCTAAGAACGGTGAGATTACCGCCGGCCAGCTAAAAGAGGTTGAGGATGCCGAAATCGTCAAGCTTGTGGCGAAGCAAAAGGAAGTGGGGCTTCTCGCTGTGACGGACGGCGAATTCCGCCGCTCCTGGTGGCATCTCGATTTCTTCTGGGGCTTGGACGGTGTTGAGCGGACGATTATTGACCAGGGCTATCAGTTCAACGGGGCCCAGTCCAGACCGGAAACCGCCCGCCTGAGCGGTAAAATCAGTTACAGCAGCCATCCGTTTGTTGCCCACTATACCTTCCTCAAGAGCGTTGCCGGTGATGACGTTGTTGCCCGCCAGTCTGTTCCGGCGGCAGCCCAGTTCCTGTTCGAGCTGGACCGTGCGGAGAATAAGGAGAGCACAAATGCGCTCTACCCGAACCGCGATGAGCTGCTGGCTGATACAGTCAAAGCCTATAAGAGTGCTGTTCTTGACCTGTATAATGCCGGCTGCCGCAGCATCCAGTTCGACGACTGCACCTGGGGTGCCCTCTGTGATGAGCAGTTTATCACCATCATGGAGCAGATCGGCGTGAATGTGGCTGACTATGCTGAAGAATTGGCCAAAGTGAACGCAGCAGTTGTATCTGGCCTGCCGGAGGATCTGGTTGTAACGACGCATGTATGCCGCGGTAACTATGTTTCGACGTATGCCGGTGTAGGCGGCGGCTATGAGCCGGTCGTGCAGGCGCTGCTGGGGATTGATAACTACTCCGGCTACTACCTGGAATTCGACACTGACCGTGCGGGGGACTTCAAGCCGCTGCGGTTCCTGAAGGACAACCAGCAGGTAGTACTCGGCCTGTTCTCCTCCAAATTCGGGGAGCTGGAGAACAAGGAAGAGATTCTGAAGCGGATTGAGGAAGCCAAGCAGTACGTTGATCTGAACCGGATCTGCCTGAGCCCGCAATGCGGCTTCGCCTCCACGGAGGAAGGCAATCACCTGACCGAAGAGCAGCAGTGGAACAAGCTCGCGTATATCAAGGAAATTGCAGACGAGATATGGAAATAGACTGAGGATCTTATTTGTTATGGGATGTTTATAAGTGTATGTGAACCGTACGGGGCTATCCGTACGGTTCACTTGCGTTTGTGGTCAATAACTTGTCGGGTATACCTGCTGGTTGGTTGCGGTTTGATTACAACTATAAAGAATTTATTCGCGATAGTTACCTCCAGCAGGATTTCAGCAGGTGAAAGGTCCTTGCTCCGAGAATAGATAGTTATGTAGAAGGAGAGAACTTAATGAATCTAGGCATACTTAACGCCGATGTAATTACACTGTTTGTAGAGGATCTGCACAAGACCAAGGGGTTTTAGCAGGAGGTATTTCAATTGACGGCGGTGTATGAGGATGAGGTGTCTGCAGTTTACAATTTCGGGAATATGAGCGTTAATTTGCTCAATATATCTGAGGCGGACGGACTGATTAAGCCTGCGAATCCTGCCGGTCCTGAATCCGGTTCACGGTTCCAGTTCACAATCCGGGTAGAGAATGTTGATGAGGCAGTCCGGGAACTGGAAGAACGGGAAGTCCGTCTGCTAAACGGCCCGATGAACCGGTCCTGGGGCGTAAGGACCGTTACCTTCGCTGATCCCGCAAGGCACATCTGGGAGCTGGCGCAGCAGTTGTCCTGATTAATCTTCCGGTCGGCGAAGTAGTGTACACTCTGCCGGAGGTTGTTGATTACGTGCTCCCATTCCAATAGGAACCCTAGTAGTATCTAAATTTAGGCTACCCTTTGCGATAGAAAATCAGGAGTACCTATGATTCTTACGTGTCTTCAGGCACAATAATGTGTTTTTCCTGATCTCATGCCCCGAACGGACTCAGGAGCTCTTATTTGCTGATTTTTTACACTCCTGCCTCTCTAACGGACTCAGATGATGCTATTTGTGCTCCTGACCCCATTTTTGTACGATAATGCGCCGAATAAGATCACTGGTGTCCGTTATAGTAACTTTGCGTCCTGAATCTCGTTGATAAGGTCATCTGAGTCCGTTAGCGGGGACCGGCACAGTCGCGGGGCAGATATCCTCATTCCAGTAACCTCGTTCATTACATCCGCCCATTCGGCTAGTCCCATTCAAGCGCTCATTCATTTTGCTCATATAAATGTCTTCGAATAGTTCACTCATGATATTAACTCTTTTTCTGTCCCTCGCGTTGTTTACTCAAATTGCCCATTCCTGTTGCTCATTCAGCTATCTCACAGGCAATTCGCCCAAGCTGAGCTCACATATGTTTTTCAAGGGCAGGGCAAAGCTGCCCTGTTCTGCCGGCAACACCCACCGAGAGGGTGTTTCTGTGCTTTTCTCTCCCCGACGAAGAGGATGAAAGGGACGGAGCAGATTTTGGAACTGGAGGAACGGTAGTGTCCGCCTTTGTCTTCGGATTTCACCCGCTGACAGCGGTAAAAATAAAGGAAATCCGAAGACAACAGCGGCCGGAAGTCCAAAAACTGCGGAAGTCCCCTAGCATCCCCGCAGTCACCAGTATCCCCGCAGTCTCAAATTATCCTCACAGTCGCTCAGCCCAGCAGCTCTGCACACTTTTTACAAATCCGGGCACAGAAACACCCTTTCCCCCTCCCCTTCATATTCTATAGGCAAATGCCTTTGTAAGGGAGCGACAGGAATGCTGAGAATTAAGCTGAATGAGCTGGCAAAAGGAAATGATAACGGCCTGCTGCAGACGGAAGTGTGGAAGTGGGACGGGATCGGTTGGAACGAATATGTGCCTCAGCAGGAGGAGGATTTCATCCGCGCCGATGATGATCTGTTCGTGACCATTCCGGCAGAAGCAGGATTGTACCGTGTTGATTATTACATTAAGCCGCTGGAACCGCTCCAGTTCCTGGATGAGGCGGAGGTGAGCGGTCTGCGGGCGGAAGTGCTGCATCCGGCACCTTTTAAAACCAAGGAAGGCACGCTGTGGGGCTATATCAACAATGAAGGCCGGACCGCAATTGAACCGCGATATGAGTATGCCGAGGATTTTCAGGAGAACGGGCTTGCTATTGTACAGAGAAAGAACAGCAGCGGCTTGATTGACAGCAGCGGCCGCGAAAAAGTTAAGCCAATCTACTCCTTTATTTCCCCCTTTGCTGAAGGGCGGGCGGTTGTATCGGATGCTAAAGGGTATACGCTGATTGATGAAAAAGGCAGGGAAGTCACTGCGGCGCGGTATGATTATCTGAATTCACTGCATGAAGGGCGGGCACTCTTTTCCAGGCAAAGTACAACAGCAGGCGGCTCACGCTACGGATACATTGATGCGCAGGGCAAGGAAGTGCTGCCTGCCGTGTATCTGGATGCGGGCGATTTCATGAATGGGACGGCTTTGGTCAAAGCCGCTGAAGGCGAATATGCGCTGATTGATCTTAACGGAGCGGTGCTGCATACGTATAAACATCCTTTTGTCGGAAATCCCGGTGACGGGCTGCTGGCTTATCAGGAGACTGAAAACGGTAAATACGGCTACCTTAACCTGGATGGAAGTGTGGCGGTCAAGCCGCAATTTACGTCTGCGCTGCCTTTTTCAGAGGGGCGGGCGGTAATTAATACAGCGGAAGACTATGGGAATGCCTACGGGCTGATTGACAAACAGGGCAAGCCGATTATTCCGGCTACCTATTATGAGGTGCAGCAGCTGGGGGAAAACCGTGTCGCGCTCGGAACCCCAGTCTATGCAGACCAGCCGTACCGGGGATCGCGGTATGTAATAGCAGATGCAGTGACCGGCAGGGTTCTCAGCAATCATCCGCTGCTCGGAGTGAACAACTATCAGCATGGGCTGGCTTCCGTGTATGATGCCAAAGACACCTATTTTATCGATAAAAGCGGTAAAAAGGCATCCCAGCCGCCCGTTATCGCCGGCTCCGGCACATTATCCTTCAGCGGCAGCCTGATCCGTGCAGATATTGATCAGCGTACCGCCTATTACGACCGCCGGGGTAAGCAGGTATGGCGGCAGAACGGCGTCATTCCGCTCCGTCCGCCTTACTCTGTGCTGGAGAAGAAATATAAGCCGAACAGGGACTATCTGGTCTACTATCCGGTTATTGAGGGTATCGCAGATATTGAAGTATCCAAGACGGTCAACAGCAGGCTGCGCAGCCTCTCCAAGGCAGAAGGTATCGGAAGTGGCGGCATTGCGCAGGATTTCAGCTACACCGGAGACTTTGCCGTTGAATTTTTCCGCAAAAATCTGCTTGTGCTTGAGCTTAGCGGGTACAACTACCCGTTCGGCGCAGCCCATGGTATGCCTACGATGCTGTATGAGCATGTCAATCTGCGCAGCGGCAGATTTTATACGCTTAGTGACCTGTTCAAGCCGGGCAGCAGATATGTCGAAAAGCTCAGTGAGATCGTCGGCAAGCAGATCGCTAATGACCCTCAGTATTCCTATGTTTTTCCGGATACGTATAAAGGGATTACTGCCGATCAGCCGTTTTATGTCGATGAAGAGGCGTTGTACCTGTATTTTGCACCTTATGAGATTGCCCCATACGCGGCAGGCTTTCCGACTTTCCGGATTCCGTATGCTGAAATTATGGGCCTGATCTCGACCGAAGGTGATTTCTGGCAGTCCTTTCACTAAACATTACGGCGCAATGAGCCGATTAATAGAATAAGAAGCCTGACAATAAAGCTAAGACTGCCGCCTCTAACGAGGTGGGCAGTCTTTTAAATGTATATGACGTGACAGCTCAGGGAGGGACGAATACCGTCTTCTGCTGGACAAGCTTTCCTGCAAATCTAGTACTGTAAACATTTAGCAGCGCACAGCTGATAGTTTTGTGCTACAATGACTGAGGAAGAAATGACAACTTTGTAATAATTGGTGCCGGCACTTTTACAGCACTGCAAAATACAACAAGAACAAGGAGATGGCATAATGAAGAGCAAAACAGTAAAAGCAATGATAGGTGGAAGCGTAGCAGCAGTTATGGCCCTCAGCATTTCCCTTCCGTTAAAGGCGGATGCAGCCAGCGGGTCTTCGGCAGCAGCGGACAATTCAAGCTTTGCCCAATTCATGCAATACTTCACTCAATATAGCAACAAAGCCTTTGCATTTAACGGAACGACTGTAACGGTAACGAAGTTTAAGCCGCCGGTTGTACAGCAGAAGCCTACAGCGACTGCTGCTCCGGCAGCAACGGCTAAGCCTGTGGCAACGCCTGCAGCAACGGCAACGCCTGTAGCAACGGCTAAGCCTGTGGCTACACCGGCAGCTACAGCTAAGCCTGCAGCAACCGCAGCCCCGGCTGCAACAGCAGCTGCACAATCTTCCTACGTGAAGCAGGTTGTCGACCTGGTGAACAAGGAGCGTGCTGCGGCCGGACTGTCTCCGGTTACCGCGCTGGACAGTCTGAACAAGGTAGCTGCGGCCAAGGCAACAGATATGAAGGTTAACAACTACTTTTCCCACACTTCGCCTACGTACGGATCACCCTTTGACATGATGAAGTCCTTTGGTGTAACGTACCGTGCAGCCGGCGAGAACATCGCTATGGGCCAGAAAACGCCCCAGGAGGTTATGACAGCCTGGATGAACAGTGCGGGTCACCGTGCCAATATCCTGAGCGCGAACTTTAATTATATCGGAGTAGGTTACGACAATAACTACTGGGTGCAGGAGTTTATCGGTAAATAAACCAGACTATGCATTCTTATAATAGCAATTAATAAAAGGACTGCCTGGACAAGCTGCGAAAGCGGCTTAGTCCGGCGCAGTCCTTTTTGCCGGGTTCCGGGGTTCAGGAAATACCCGCCTCCCAGATCGGCTCGGCATACAGGTTCTTCAGCCGGCTGCTGCAATCCTTGCCTGTATCATAGGAGCGGTCGCCCAGGACCAATCTGAAATGCTCCAGCGCCCGGGCGGCCTCCGCAGATGAGGTGCTGTTCAGCCAGGCAGCCAGTGCCCTTAGGACAGTGCGGCCTTCGGCCAGCGCCTGCTCCCACAGGTCCCAGACACTTTCTGTACGCACTTCAGAGTAAAGGGCGGAATGCCGCCACTCGCCGTGATGCTCATTCAGATAATCCAGGTGCTCCTCGGCCGCGGAGAGCGGCTGAGAGAAAAGGCGGAGGGCTTTGCCCCGCAGCAGTGATTTTTTCCAGCCCTTTGGATCGTACAGCAGTTTATGGGCCAGCAGCATATCAAGATAAGCTTCATCCCACATTTCTTCGGGCAGCCTGCTTAACTCCGGATACCACCGGGATGCGGTTTTATGCAGAATGCTTTGGACGGCTCCGGGAAAGCAGGAGCCGATATTGATTTTTTTCCACGCCGGATGCAGCCAGGTATCGGTCTGCTTCAATGATTTCATGAACAGGGTGTCCAGCACGATCTCGAAGCGCTGATGACTGCGGTGCCGGTAGCCTGCCTTCCAGTTAATAAAAGGGTGGAGATTGCGGTCAAGCAGATGGTGGGTTAGAAAGCCGAGGAAGTACTGCTGTGCTTCCTTGCTTTCTTCAGCAGGCAGTGCCAGCGAGCGTTCCCAGAATTCGAGCAGCACAGGACCGCAATGATCCGTATGCATGGCATCGCCGAGCCGGAGTGCGCGGTTCTCTTTTTTCCAGGGAAGAAAACTGTGATACAGCAGGAAATCCGGCCCCTGGCAGCCCAGCTGATACAGCTCCGGGCGGTTGTTCAAGTCAGCCAGACAAGCAAATTCACTTCTGAATTCTGCCGCCAGCTGTTGTCCATACTCCAGATGCATCCAAATGTTAGGCATTTCTTTACCTCCCTTAGCATTGCAGCTTCCTCCAGCATACTGCCTGAGTATTAAAAGAAGGTGAAAAGGATTAACGGGCATTGTAATTCCCCGCGTCCATTTGCAAATTGAGTATAGAAGAATTATGTTTATTTACATACGTTAAGAAGTTTGTAAATTGTGGAACAATGGAGAATAGAGGCATACGGAGGGATTACTGTGAAGGATGCAAAATGGACCTGGCGCGGTGTGAGCCTGATTTCCGCCTTGGCGACCTTACTTTTAATTGCGGGCTTTGTGTACGCAGTAGGCGATATTATTAACCCGCAGGGTGAAGCGCTGACCGGTTCTCTGCCACAGGCGACAACGGCTCCGGAAGCTGCGGCAGCAGATGAATTGAAAATTCTGGCACTGGGCGATTCGCTGGCCAAGGGGACGGGCGACAACAGCGGCAGCGGCTTTGTAAGACGGGCGCTGGACGGCTTAACCCAGGGCGGAGCCAAGGCAGGTCTGCTCGGCAATATGGGAATTAACGGGCTGACTACGGCCGGACTGCAGACGAAGCTGCAGGAGGAGGGCGTCCAATATGCACTGCGGCAGGCAAATGTTGTGCTCGTATCCATCGGCGGAAACGACCTGTTCCGGGGCTCCGATATTCTGGGAAACGGAACAGGTGTACAGGCTGGAGAGGCAGCGGGAACGGCTGAACTTCCGGCGGATAATGCCGAAGGCAGTGCATCTACGGTGCAGCCAACCGGTGTTCTGGACGGGAAATCGGATACGCTTGTTACTTCCACTCCGAAGCCGAATGAGGATGAATTGACACCAGAGGCGCTGTTATCGGCTTTACCTGAGGCCGCAAAGCGGCTGGGTGAGATTCTGGAGACGATTGCGGAGATTAATCCGCAGGCACAGGTTTACTACGTGGGGCTGTATAACCCCTTTGGCGATATTGAGGATTTGCTCGTACCGGGGAATCAGGCGGTTACAGCCTGGAACAATGCGGCGATGGATATTATTAATACGCACAGCAGCATGACCCTGGTTCCGACCTTTGATCTGTTCAACCGCCATCTGGACAAGTATCTCTCAAGTGATCATTTTCATCCGAACGGCGACGGCTACCAGCGGATCAGCGAACGGATTGTGCAGGCGATACGTTAACCACCTAATGCTAATGAACCCATACCAGAGATGAATGTCAGCAAGGAGCTGTGAGGATATGGCAAAAGAAAGAACGGCGGAGCCGGGGGAAGTTGTACTATCCGTCAAAGGCGTCCGTAAAAAGATAAGCCGGAAATGGATTATTGATGATGTTACTTTTGATGTAAAAGAGGGCGAAATCTTTGGGTTTCTGGGTCCTAACGGAGCCGGTAAAACGACGACCATCCGGATGCTGGTGGATCTGATCCGCCCTACAGAGGGCACGATTACAGTCTGCGGCTATAATGTCAACCGTAATCCGGAAAAAGCGCTCCAATATGTCGGCTCGATTGTTGAGAACCCGGAGGTCTACACGTATCTGACCGGCTGGGAGAATCTGCAGCATTTCGCGCGGATGCAGCCTGGAGTGGACGGGCAGCGGATTACTGAGGTGGTTGATATTGTCCGGCTGGACCAGCGTATCCACGACAAGGTCAGCACCTATTCCCTCGGGATGCGGCAGCGGCTTGGCATTGCCCAGGCCATGCTGGGACGCCCGCGGCTGCTCATTCTGGATGAGCCGACGAACGGGCTGGACCCCAAAGGGATCAAGGAGCTGCGCGAATTTATCCGTAGTCTGGCCGAAGGCGGTCTGGCCGTATTCGTCTCCAGCCATCTGCTCAGCGAAATTCAGCTGCTGTGCGACCGGGTTGCAATTATCAGCAAGGGACGGGTACTGGCTGTTGGCGGTGTGGACGAGCTGGTTGCCCGCAATTCCCCTTATGTGCTCTGGGATCTTGAGCCGGTCCCGGCGGCCAGGGCAATCCTGGAGGGTCATCAGGGCATTACCCTGCTTAAGCTTGATGAAGTCACCCTGGATGATTCCGTTATCGCCGGAATGGGCGGAGGTTCAGTTATAACAGTAATGGACGAGACCCTGATTCCCGGCATTGTCGCTGACATGGTTAAGGCAGGTATCGAGGTCAGAGCAGTGCATAAAATCAGCCCCACACTGGAACAGCTATTCTTGAAGCTAACGGAGGGTGAATCTATTGACTAATCTGCTTCCGCTCATCCGTAATGAGTGTACAAAAATAATTAAAAAGAAACGTTTTTATGTTATACTGCTGATTCTGCTTGTACTCGTGCCGATGTTCACCTATGCGCAGATGCGGGTAGCTGAACGGAGCCGGGACAAGTTCAATTCAGACTGGAGGCTGGAAATCCAGCAGCGGATCACAGATAACCAGAACTCGCTGAGCAGTGACCGAATTCCCGAGGAATGGAAGTCGTACCGGCGGATTTTTATCCAGCAGCTGCAGTACTATCTTGACCATGATGTGAATCCCAACGAGCCTAGCGGTGTGACGTTCACGCGTGAGTTCCTGGATAATTCGGTCTCCCTGTTCATTCCTCTGCTGATTATGGCGGTGGCGTCAGATCTTGTGTCCGGTGAACGGACAACAGGGACGATCAAAATGCTGCTCACCCGTCCGGTAAAACGCTGGAAGGTGCTGTTCAGCAAGCTGGCAGCGCTGCTCATGTTCGTCTCCTTAATTGTGCTGTCCGTGTTCGTAATCAGCTACCTGATCTCCGGGCTTGCCTTTGGTTATAAAGGCTTTAATATTCCGGTGTTTACCGGGTTCCAGCTAAGCGGTGATACAGTGGACATGTCGGGCGTGCATTCGGTGCCGCAGTGGAAATACCTGCTGATGCAGGGGGGGCTGATCTGGTTCGTGAGCGTTGTTGTCGCCCTGCTTGCTTTTATGGTATCGGTTCTGGTACGCAGTACGGCGGCGAGTATCGTTGTGATGATGGCAGCGCTGATTGCCGGATCGATTCTGACTAATATGGCTGCTGCCTGGTCGACTGCGAAATATTTATTTATGGTGAATCTGGGGCTAACCGGTTATTTGGCGGGCACGCCTGCGCCGATTGAGGGGATGACACTGCCCTTTTCACTGGCGGTGCTGTCCGTTTGGGGACTCGCCGCGATAATCATTTCGTTCGCCGTCTTTACGAAACGGGATATTTTGAATTAGAATGTACAAAGTGAACGAAAACGTTTGTTTGCATTTCAGAGTTAGTGAGATAATGAAGGGGGAGCATGAATGCTCGAACAGATCGATATGTTTGCAAAAGTCTCCAAGGACGGCGGAGCAGGCCGTACCGGATACGATGCTGACGACATTCAGGTGCTCGAAGGTCTGGTTGCGGTCCGCAAACGGCCCGGCATGTATATCGGCAGTACGAGTTCTTCGGGACTGCACCATCTTGTATGGGAAATCGTGGATAACGCCGTTGATGAGCATTTAGCCAAATTTTGTTCCAAAATTGATATTACATTGCGTAAGGACGGATCGGTGACCGTCATCGATAACGGCCGGGGGATTCCGACCGGTATGCACAAAACAGGAGTGCCAACGCCGCAGGTTGTTTTTACCATTCTACATGCAGGCGGTAAATTCGGCGGTTCAGGCTACAAAAAATCCGGCGGTCTGCACGGCGTAGGCGCATCTGTCACCAACGCCCTGTCCGAGTGGCTGGAGGTTGAAATTTACCGGGACGGCAAAACCCACCGCCAGCGGTTTGAATATTGGGTAGACAAGAGCGGCAAGGAGCATGTCGGGGAGCCAGTAACCGGTCTTGAGGTTCTAGGCAATACGAACAAGACCGGTACGAAGATTACCTTCAAGCCGGATATTCGCGTCTTCGCAAACGGTATATCCCTGAGCTACGATACGCTTGCGGAGCGGGTACAGGAGATTGCCTTCCTGAACTCGGGTCTGCGGATCGCTTTGAGTGACGAACGCAGCGGACGCCAGGACGAATACTTTTATGAAGGCGGCGCCAGCCAGTTTGTCCAGTTCCTGAATGAGGGTAAGGATACACTGCATGATGTTGTCCATTTCAGTTCGGAGAAGGACGACATTGAGGTTGAAGTGGCGCTGCAGTATAACGCCGGTTATACAGAAACGCTGGCCTCATTCGTCAATTCCATTCCGACCCGCAGCGGCGGAACCCATGAGACCGGGTTCAAGACGGCTTACACGCGCGTGATGAACGATTACGCCCGCCGCACACAGCTGCTGAAGGAAAAGGACAAGAACCTCGAAGGAAATGACCTTCGTGAAGGTATGATGGCTGTCATCAGCGTCAAGATGTCTGAGGTTGAGTTCGTCGGCCAGACCAAGGATCAGCTGGGCAGCGCATCTGCCCGCAGTGCCGTCGATTACATCGTGGCCGAGAACATGGCGCGTTTTCTCGAAGAGAATCCGCAGGTGGCGCAGAGCCTGCTGAAGAAGTCAATTCAGGCCTCGAAAGCCCGTGAAGCCGCGCGCAAAGCCCGTGATGAGATCCGCAGCGGCAAGAAGCGCAGCGAGAGCTTAAGTCTCGGCGGCAAGCTGTCCCCTGCCCAGTCCAAAGACGTTACCCGAACCGAGCTGTTTATCGTCGAAGGGGATTCTGCCGGCGGATCGGCCAAGCAGGGCCGTGACTCCAAGATACAGGCCATTCTGCCGCTGAAGGGCAAGCCGATGAATCCGGAGAAGGCCAAGCTGCTCGATATTCTGAAGAATGATGAGTACAAAGCCATTATTTCTGCGATCGGTGCAGGAATTGGCCCCGATTTTACCGTGGAAGACAGCAATTATTCCAAAATCATTATTATGACTGACGCCGACACGGACGGCGCGCATATCCAGGTCCTTTTGCTGACCTTCTTCTACCGTTATATGAAGCCGCTGATTGATGCCGGCAAGGTCTTCATTGCCCAGCCGCCGCTGTACAAGCTAACCCGCAAATCGGGCAAGCTGGAGACGGTGCGTTATGCCTGGAGTGATGAAGAGCTGCAGAATTACCTGAAGGAGTTCGGCAAAAACTTTGAACTGCAGCGTTACAAGGGTCTCGGTGAGATGAATCCGGAGCAGCTGTGGGAAACCACGATGAATCAGGATACCCGTACCCTGCTCCAGGTGCAGATCGAGGATGCCGCCAAGGCGGAGCGCCGCGTCTCCACACTTATGGGCGACAAGGTTGACCCGCGCAAGCGCTGGATCGTTGAGAATGTTGATTTTACGGAAATAATCGAGTAGAAGCGGCCGCCTGCGGCTGTTCTGCTCTGCAGTTTACGGCGGGATGCACAATAACCCGCCTTTGCTTTAGCCATGCCGCAGATTCTGTGCGGCATGGGTTTTAGCGGAAGTGACGATAACTTCCGCGAATGTTGATTTTGGTGATACGTGTGCGGAGCAGGCGGATTTGTTCTTTAGGAGCGTTAGCGTACGTTTAAATTCAAATTTCAAATGTACAATATAGATTGATTCTGAAAAAATATATTTAGGTAAAAGTGACGGAGGGGAATTTTGGAACTGTAGGAGCGTTAGCGACCGCCTGAAAGCTTTTCGCAGAAAAGCTAGCTACGGAAGCATAAGCTGTCTGCGGATTTCAACCGCGAGTAGCGGTTCTAATCAAGAAATCTGCAGACAACAGCGGCCGGAAGTCCAAATATTCTCTGGAGTCACGGCGGAGCCCTAAATGAAAAATCCGAGGTTCAATCTATATTGTTGAATTATTTGAATTTGTAAGTTGCAGCGACCAAGAACAAGCCAGCCTGCGAAGCCCCTCGTATATCACTGAATCAAATGCTCGGATAGATTGAGGAACAGAAGGTGAGCCAAGTGAGCAGTTTTTCAGAACAATTTTCGCCGGCTTTTCTGGAAGAGGTCGTCGGTGACCGCTTTGGCCGGTATTCCAAATATATCATTCAGGACCGGGCGATTCCCGATGTGCGGGACGGGCTGAAGCCTGTACAGCGCCGGATTCTGTATGCGATGTACGACTCGGGCAATACCCCGGATAAGCCGTACCGCAAATCGGCCAAAACAGTAGGTGACGTTATGGGTAACTATCATCCCCATGGCGATTCCTCCATCTATGACGGTATGGTCCGTATGGCCCAGCCGTGGAAGATGGGGCATGTGCTCGTAGACGGACACGGTAACTGGGGCTCGATGGACGATGACCCGGCGGCTGCAATGCGTTATACCGAAGCGCGGCTGTCACCGATTGCGATGGAAATGATGCGCGACATTGAGAAGCGCACCGTGCTGTTTAAGGACAACTTTGACAATTCCGCGAAGGAGCCGGTGGTCGTACCCTCGCGGTTTCCCAACCTGCTGGTTAACGGGACAAGCGGGATTTCCGCCGGCTTCGCGACAGAAATTCCGCCGCACAACCTGCGGGAGGTTATCGACGCCTGCATCGCCGTGATGCAGAAGCCGGAGATTACGCTGGAAGACATCATGACCTTTATCAAAGGCCCGGATTTCCCTACGGGGGGTACTATCATGGGCGGCGACGGCATCATGGACGCCTACCGTACCGGCAAAGGGCGGATCTATCTGCGCTCGAAGACCGAAATTGAGAATTTGCGCGGCGGCAAGCAGCAGATTGTGATTACTGAGGTGCCGTTCCAGATTGTCAAATCACGGCTTGTCACCTCTATGGAGAATATCCGTCTGGAAAAGAAAATCGACGGGATTGCCGAAGTCCGTGACGAGAGCGGGCGGGAAGGCCTGCGCATCGTAGTGGAGCTTAAAAAGGATGCAGATGCCCAGGGCGTGTTGGCCTACCTGCTTAAGAAAACCGACCTGCAGGTTACCTATAACTTCAACATGGTCGCCATCGTTAACAAAGCCCCGCAGCAGCTTGGACTAAAAGCGATTCTGGAGGCTTATATTGCCCACCAGCGTGAGGTGGTTACCCGCCGCACCCAATTCGACCTGGAGCGGGCGGAAGACCGTGCGCATGTCCTGGAAGGGCTGGTTAAGGCGCTTAACATTCTGGATGAGGTTATTGCAGCGATCAAGGCTTCCAAGAACCGCCAGGATGCCCAGAATAATCTCGTCTGGATGTTCGGCTTCAGCGAACGCCAGGCCGATTCGATCCTCACCTTGCAGCTCTACCGGTTGACCAATCTGGAGATTAACTCTCTGCAGAAAGAGCTCGATGAGATGATGGCCCGGATCAATACTCTTCAGGGTATTCTGAACAGCGACAAAAAGCTGATTTCCGTCATCCGCAAGGAACTGCTGGAGATCCGCGACAAATACGGTATCGACCGCCGCTCATTGATTCAGGGAGAGGTGGAGGAGCTGAAGGTCAGCCTCGAAGTGCTGGTCAACGCCGAGGATGTGCTGGTTGCACTGTCAGCTGACGGTTACATCAAGCGGACCGGCATGCCGTCCTTCACACGTTCAGGCGGTGAACGCAATGCTTCCGGGGTTAAGGACGGCGATCACATTGTGAGGCTGCATGACCTGAATACGAGGGACAGCCTGCTTGTCTTTACCCGAAAAGGCCAGTACTTCCTGCTTCCGGTTCATCAGATACCGGAATTCAAGTGGAAGGACCCGGGCACGGCGATTGTTAACGTAATCGGCCTCGCCAAAGGTGACGGGGTCGTAAGTATGCTGCCGGTTGGTAATCTGGATGATCCCGGTACCAGCCTTGTATTTGTCACACGTAAGGGCCAGGTGAAGCGAACGGAGCTCAAGGAGTACTCTACCAGCCGTTCCGGAGCTGTAGCTGCCTGCAAGGTTGCAGAAGGTGATGAGATCATTAACGTGTCGTTAAGCAGCTCTGACAAGGACCTGGTGCTTGTAACCCGTGAAGGGATGAGCATCCGCTTTAAGGAGAATGAAGTGAACCCGATGGGCCGTGTGGCCAGCGGGGTTAGAGGAATCCAGCTGCGCGAAGGCGACGAAGTTGTATCCTGCTTCTGGGTCACTGAGGATGAAGGCGAGATTCTTACTGTAACCGATATCGGTTATGCCAAGCGCAGCCTGCTTGTGGATTATCCGTCGCAGAGCCGGGGCGGCAAGGGCATGCCAACCTTTGAATTCAAGGAAGGGAAGCGTGTGAAACCGAACGGCAGCCGGATCGCGGGTGCGTTCCATTGCAAGGAGCCGCTGGTGCTGACTGCAATAACCCGTGACGGACAAGTCCACACCTTCTCATCCGAGTCTGCACCGCTTGGCGAGCGCCGTTCTATAGGCAAGCTGCTTGTTGCGGTGGAGAAGAAGGACGAGATTGCAACGATTTTCCCGGCAATACAATAGATCCAATAGCAGTAAATATATAGTAACAGCGTATGTACAGCTCCCCCTGGAGCCGGTGCATGCGCTGTTTTTATATTATGGGATGAGCCAAGACGGATGGCCTAGCTGACGGACACAGATTTATTTTTTTGTTTAGCAGGATATGGAATTTATTTCTCGAATTTGTAGGTATACCGGATAGAGATCCGCAGGGAAGGAAGGAATAAGTGTGCACTCCTCTGAATTCAGTAAAATCTGGCACAAAATATTGAAGGACTATAAATTACATATGGACAGTAACCTTGCCCCTACACTTACAGACGCCCAGCTCACCGTATTGGAACTGCTGCAGGAGCGCGATGCGATGAAGCCTTCTGATCTTGCGCCTCATCTGGCGACAAGTCCGGCGGCGGTAACGATGCTGTTAGACCGGATGGAGAAGAACAGGCTGATTATGCGTGAGCGCGATGCTGCAGACCGGCGGATTGTCTGGGTAAGCATTACCGAGACGGGCCGTGCCGAAACAGCGCGTGGACTCAAGGTCCGCAGCGACTTTTTTGCCGAGGCGCTTGACCCGATTTCATCGCACAACCAGCAGCTCCTGCTCTACCTGATGGGGAAGATGGCAGTTGCCCCGGCTCCGGAAGGTTCCACACCCTGATCTCCTAGATTAAAAGCTAATTTAAAGCAGTACTTCTTAGTAGAGTGCTATTTCCATAAAAAAACAGGCCATCCGTCAGCGGATGGCCTGTTTCTGTACCTGCTGCGGCCACAGACTCCAGGGATGAGCCTGCGGCGGCAGCGAGATCAGTTCGATTTCTTCTTTGGTGACCGGATGCGGGAAGCCGACAACCGCTGACCAGAGGGCAATCTGCTGGCCGGGCCGGTTCACGGCGGCGCCGTATTTCTGGTCTCCGGACAGCGGACAGCCGATGCCGCTAAGCTGTACGCGGATCTGGTGGGAGCGTCCGGTCAGCAGGTCAATCTTCAGCAGGCTGTAGCCTTCAGCTGTTCCAAGCACTGTATAATCAAGGATGGCTTCCTTGCCGCCCGGCGTGCCTTTACGGACGATCGAGACGGTATTGCTCTTGGCATCCTTCAGCAGTGTATTAATCAGCCGTCCATGGGGAGCGGGTGGCTTGCCGTGGACGACAGTCAGATACACCTTGCGGAAAGCATGGGTGCGGACGCTCTCAGACAGCCGGGAAGCAGCCTTGGAGGTCTTGGCGAAGATCATGGCCCCGCCGACCGGACGATCCAGCCGGTGAACCAGGCCCATGAACACATTGCCCGGTTTATTATACCGCTCCTTCACGTCCTCCTTGAGCAGGCTGAGCAGATCGGGATCACCGGTAGCATCCTCCTGTACAGGAATGTTCACAGGCTTCACAATGCCGAGCAGGTGATTGTCCTCGAATAGAATTTCGAAACGGGACTGTGTGCCGGACTGCTCACCCTCTGAATTGCTATGCTGCATACTCATGGCTTACGCCTCCCAGCGGCCCAAAATTCCGCAAGGCAGATTCATACCCGACGCGGTAATCGGCAGGCCGATTTCGCCGGAGGTCAGCTTGCCGCCGTAACGCTTGCCCATGGTCATATTGAGCATGTTCCGCAGCACGGTCGGTGAGATGCCGGTAGTGTAAGAATTGATCAGCATAAAGAGCGGTCTGTCGCTCATAATCTCCATGCAGCTCTCGAGGAAAGGGTAGAGGCTGGATTCCAGCTTCCACATTTCGCCTCCTGGACCGCGTCCATAGGACGGAGGGTCCATAATAATGGCATCGTATTTGCTGCCGCGGCGCTGTTCACGCTGGACGAATTTGAAAACGTCGTCAGTGATGAAGCGGACCGGGCGCTCGCCCAAACCAGACAGCTGGATATTTTCTTTTGCCCACTGTACCATGCCCTTGGCTGCGTCAACATGAACAACCGACGCACCTGCACTGGCAGCAGCAACAGTAGCTCCGCCCGTATAAGCGAACAGATTAAGTACAGAGACCGGGCGGTTCGCGCCGGCAATCTTGTCCATCATCCAGCTCCAGTTAGCCGCCTGCTCAGGGAAAAGTCCCGTATGCTTGAAGTTAGTCGGACGCAGATTAAATTTCAGCTTGCCATAGCTGATTTTCCAGTCATCCGGAATTGTCTTTTTCATTTCCCATTGTCCGCCGCCGGAGGAGCTGCGGTGATAATGTCCGTGCACATCACGCCACTTCGCTGTCTCTTGGGTCAGCGGCCAGATAATCTGCGGATCAGGGCGGCGCAGGATAATATCTCCCCAGCGCTCCAGCTTCTCTCCGCCTCCGGTATCCAGAACTTCGTAGTCTTTCCAATCGCCTGCAATATACATCATTAATCCATCCTTCAAAAATTCATTTAGACTTCATTGTACAACATTTAACCGGGCAGCTACAAACAAAAAGGTTGCAAAGCTGCGACTATTCCCAGCTTGCCCATCACCCGGACTGTGCATAATAGTACACCGGGAATTGGATCGACGCTTCTCCTGATCTGGCACGGCAGCCGATCATTGTGTATGATCAGAGAAACAGTTCATTCGGGACAACGGAGGAGGAGAGCAGATGTACAATCTCGCAGAGCTGTATTATCCGATTACAGCACGGCCGGACAGTGCAGGAGAGCTAATGCCCTGTAAGGCGCTGCAGCCGTACATCCGCTGCTACTGGGGCAGCATGGGAGAGTGCGGAGCAGCTCCCGGAGAACGGTCAGTCATGCCGGACAAGCTGTCCGGACAACAGCCGGCGCGGGAGATCATCATTCCCGACACCTGCATGGATATCATATTGGAATGGGACTCGGATACCGGAGCTTCCGGCGGCGTTTTTTGCGGAATCAATGATACGCCCTTTGAAGTGGAGGGAGCTGAACCTTCTGCGTCCAGTCTGCGCTTTGCCATCCGCTTTCATTTTTGGGCGGTGCATTTGTTCGCGGATGAGCCGCTTAATGCCGTACTTAATTATCACGGCGGGGTGGAGCGGTATTTCAGCTTTTTCCGCAGAGAGCTCGAAGAGCAGCTGGCGTCTGCCGGGTCGATGGCTGAACGTATTGCTGTGGCTGAGCGGGTTCTGCTGCGCCGATTGGAACGGGCACGCGCCAGCCACAGCGGGCTGATGAATGCCGTGCATGATATTCTGCGGGCTAAAGGGGTCATTGCGGTAAGCAGCCTTGGGAGCAGCTCCGGGCTCAGCAGCCGGCAGCTTGAACGGCTGTTCCGCGAAACTACCGGCGTATCCCCGAAGCAGGTTGCTGATCTGGTCAGATTTCAGAATGTCTGGCGGAATCTGTATCGTCCATCTTCGCAGATCAGAGATGTTCAGGATCTGGTATATGCTTACGGCTACAGCCACCAGTCCCATTTTAACAACAGCTTCAAGCGTTTTGCCGGCCAGACTCCGAGGGAGGCGCTGGCATATGCAAGGCGATAAATGTCGTTTTTTTGCAATACAGGGGCTGAGCCTGAGGGTAGAATAAATTTATTAGCCGGACAAGGCTGACATTAGAACAGGAAGAGAGAGTGAACCATTATGATATCGGCATTTGAAGGCATTAATCTGTATACCAAGGATACCGCTGCTCTTGTAGCTTTTTACTCAGAGGTTCTAGGAATCCCTGTTCCGTTTGAAGGTTTCGGTAACGGTGACGGGGCAAAGATCGGATTTGAGGGCAAGCTGCCGGGAATCATTATCTGGGACGAGCACAAATGGGGCAAGCATACGACTGGTGTTGTTAATCTGGTGTACTCTTGCAGCAGCCTGGATGAGACTTATGCGGAGCTTAAAGAGAGAGGGCTGGACTGTGAGCCGCCGGTTACAATGGAATACGGAGGCCGTGAGATGAATTTCCGCGATCCGGACGGCAATGGCATTACACTGCTTGAAGGCGCATATTAAAGGATACAGCACATTGTAATCTCATAGGATGAAGCAGAAAAGCGGACTGGAGCCTGATACTGGGCTGTTGTTTGCTTTTTTTTATATGTTGACAATGAGAATCATTATCAAATAAAATAGGGATAATTAAATTTGGCTTTGCGGTACAATATGGAGCCATCATATACTTCATGCTTAACTAGGGAGGACAGATCATGGCTAAGGTGCTAGTGGCATATGCCAGCTTAACCGGCAATACGGAAGAGATTGCTGAACTGATTGCGGAAGGAATACGCGAGGCCGGCGGAGAAGCTGTTCTGAAATCGGTAACCGACTGCAATGCGGATGAGATAAATCATTATGAAGCGGTGCTGCTGGGCGCCTATACATGGGGCGACGGTGAGCTTCCGGACGAATTCCTGGACTTTTACGAGGAGATGGAGGAGCTCAATCTGGCCGGATATAAGGCAGCTGCATTTGGCAGCGGGGATACCGGCTATTCGATATACTGCGGCGCGGTGGACCTGATTGAAGAGAAGCTGAAGGAGCGCGGGGCAGAGATCGTCCAGGAGAGCCTGAAGATTGAGTACGGCCCGAATGCGGCGGAAAAAGAAACCTGCCGTACCTTCGGACGCCAATTTCTCGAGACCTGCGCGGCGGTTTCTTAAGAATGGGCGGCGCGGTTGGAAGCCGGGAAACGGAAAAAGCGGAAATGCCGGAGGTTCGGTATGCCAGGCTAAATGATTTTCGGATGGAGCATATTATACTGGGCGGCGCAGAATCGCTTGCCGGCGGGGCTGCGGCCACCGGTCTTCCGCGCTGGAGGCAGCAGGTTCAGTACGCAATCGGCCACACACTGAATGATTTTTACAGCCTGCAGCCTGCGGTGCGCCGGGAGACGCCGATTCAATTTCTGCTGGAACGGCGCTGGCCGCCCAAAAGCGATGCTTTTCCGTCGCTGATGCATTACTGGGATGTTAAGACGGCGGTTGGCGATGAGCTCATGCGGCTTGCACCAGTCAATCATACAGGTGAGATCCCTGTTATGCTCTATGAACAGTGGCATACCCAGGTTCCTGAGCTGTCGGTCGAGCTGGCGATGATCTTTCAGCTGGCCTGGAATTCGGAGCGCAGCGGACGCTGCCTGAACATACAGAAATTTATGGTGTCCGGGCATGAGGATGTAATCACCGGCTTCCTCCATATGGCTAATGTGTTCTGCCATAAAGCATACGGTGAGCCGGCAGATACCATTGAAATCTATTCCTTAATGGACGGACGGAGGCATATCTTTGACGGCGCAGGGATTCCGCTTGACGAATCGCTGGATTATGTACGGCTGCTGTCGGTGTTTCTGAATAAGGATCATACCGCTGACCGGAACGTCAGTGTAGATAGCCGCAGAAATGAGAAAAGTGAGACCGCCTATGGCGGGTTCGGTCTGATGTAGCCTGCACTATTTTACGGGACAACAATGTAAAAGCCACCGCCGCCCGGTAACCTGCCGGGCGGCGGTGGCTTTTATGGTGTCCTACAACGAGCCTGTGTAGCGGTAATAGTCCTGCCGGTTCACAATCACGAAGCCGCAGCTTTCATACAGCTTCAGCGCGTTCGGATTGTCCAGGGCCACTTCAAGATTCACTCCGTTGTAGTTGCGGCTCTCCCGCTCAATGGTCTGCTGCAGGGCGCTTCGTCCAATCCCGAGGCCCCGCAGGTCCTTGTCCACGGTTAGACCGTAGATCCAGGTCTCATTGTTATCCGTCCAGAGCCGCATTTTGCCGGCAGGCTGCCCGTTCAGCTCGATGATAATATGCTCCTGAAGCGCTTCAAGGTTCTGCTCTTCAAACATTTCAGCCGCTTCCTCCTCGGTCATATTAAACCCGGAGCTGTCCAGCTTAATGAGGATGGCGGATTCATCTTCGCGTGCAGGACGCAGAGTAACTGTCCCGGCAGCGGAGCTTGCTTCTCCCGGACCCTGCAGGGCGGCCGAAGGGTCCCATTTCATCTGGTATTCGGCATGTCCGAACACCAGCGGCAGGCTCTTCAGGAACCCGGCGCCAGATGCCGAGGCTGCCGGAGCATTCAGAAGCAATGTAGAGATATTGCGCTGTCTGATTTTATTCTGTGCCCGCTCCCAGAGTGATGTAAATATGCCTCTGCGCCGGAAACCCGGCCGCACCATACCGCACACTTCCATGCTGCCGCCGAAGCCGTACAGGCCAATGAAGCCGACGAGCTGATCCTCCTCATAGGTCACGAGCCATTCTGTCCCTCCGGCTTCCATGGTATGCTCCAGCATGTCCCAGTTCAGTTTCAGGGAGATTCCCTCATATTGCTCGCAGCGCAGCTGGAGCTCTTCAATTTCTTTTAATGTATCCTGAGTATTCAATCCGTTTCCTCCTAATGTTGAGCGTTAACACGCTTCATGCTCTTCATGCTCCCAAGGAAACGGGTACGCTTTATGATGCGCTTCCGTCTCCGCTGAGCACGTCGGAATATTCCTTGTGCCGTTCGAATTGCTTGGCGGCGTAAGGGCATTCCGGAATAATCTTCACACGTGCTTCACGGGCCTTATCAACTACTGCCCGCACCAGCTTCTCGCCTGTACCCTGCCCGCGCAGCTCTTCCGAGACGAAGGTGTGATCAACGATCCAGTTCCCCGTAGCCTCTTCCAGCCTGTATGTAATCTCGGCAAGATCCTTTCCGTCACCAGCAATATAAAAACGGCCTTCACCCTGAACAATTTGTCCCATATTCTTCACTCCAGTCACTGTAATATGGCTTTATTTTACTATTCCCAGCAGCAAAAAGCGAGAAAAGGCAGTATAAGGATGTTTCCCTTAGTGTCTGGCAGGGTAATTAAAAAACTAATTAGACCTGTATTTCTAACGGGTCTTGTTTCCATACGCAAGTCCAGCAGCAGCTACAGAAGTACTATTGGACGCAGCTAAGCTGACTGCATGTACATTCATGCTGCAGCTCACCAAACATAGCGTATGCTTTCGAAGCGAGTTTTGTCCGAAGAGACTCACGGAAGCTGAAGCTAACAAAACTTCTAGGAGGAATTATCATGAATACTACAGTTCGTTTGACTGAAAGATCCGGCTCGGCTTCTGCAACGCGGAAAAAAGGCTTTGTACCGGTTGTCGTCTACGGTGCAGGTTCAGATACACAATCCTTTTCGGCGGATGCAAAGGCGCTTAATGAAATTGTCAGCAAAAATCCGCGGGCCATTCTCAAGGTTGAGCTTCCGGGTTCAAGCGCTAAAAACGCGGTAATCGCTGAAATTCAGCGCCAGCCGCTCTCACGCAATATTCTGCATGTGGATCTGCAGCAGATTGATATGAAGGCGGAGCTGGATACGAAAGTAGCGTTCCAGTTCACAGGCGATCCATCTGGAGTGAAGATGGGCGGTATCCAGCAGATTGAGCTGTATGAGCTCGATATCAGAACGCTCCCGGATAAGCTGACTCCAACCTTTGACGTGGATATCAGCAATCTGGAAATCGGCGACCAGCTGCTGGTATCCGATCTGCCCAAGCATGACGGCTGGGAAATCTTGACCCCTGAGGATACGCTGATTGTGCGGATTTCGCCGCCGATTGCCAATGAGGAGCCTGCTGAAGGCGAAGCTGCTGAAGAACCGTCAGCCGCTCTGGATGCGGATGAGGGTAAGACAGAAGAGTAAGATCCGGCTTAACGGCAGGATGATATAGAGTGGATTTATTTGGAAGGAGCAGACAATCTCTTATTGGAGCTGTCTGCTCCTTCCTGCTTGCTATGTGTGTAATATAAGGTTAATGTACAGTGAGAAAATCTGAATTGGCAGGTTTCAACATAGATTTGACAGGTAAAAAGGAGGCACGTTATGGAGCTGTACAGATTTGATAAAGAGTGCGGTAAAAAAATCTCTCAATTTAATTCTGATTTTGTCATGTCCCGGATTATCCAGCTTAATGGAACTGCCCATATCGGGTGTACCTACCTGGAGGCTGACGGTGTTATTGGATACCACCAGGCGATAACCCCTCAAATCCTCCTTATCATTGCAGGTGAGGGCAAGGTAAGAGGTGAGCATAACGAATACATAAGGGTTCAGGCGGGAGAAGCTGTATTCTGGCAGAAGGGGGAGTGGCACGAAACGATTACATCCCATGGCTTAACTGCAATTGTAATCGAAAGTGAAGATTTGTCTCCTTCCTTATTCATGGCAGTCAGGTAACAGAAGCCGGCTGGCGTAAGTTGGGAGTCTCTATGCAATCGAAGGTAAAATAGACAGCAGTGTACTATCCTATCATTATTCGTATATTTGGGAGGAATGGTCAGATGACTGATAGGGCAGAACTGGTTATAGACGCACAGGCGGTGCTGGGCGAAGGACCGCACTGGAATGACACAGACAGCAAGCTGTACTGGGTGGATATAGAAGGCTGCCAGCTGCGCAGCTATGATCCGGCGGCAGGCAAGGAGCAGACGGTTACGTTCGCGCAGAGAATCGGAGCAGCTGTCCCTGATGCTGCAGGCGGCTGGATTCTGGCGCTTCAGGAAGGCATCTACAGGTATGACGGCAGCAATCCCGACCAGCTTGAGCAGCTTGCAGAGATTGAATCCGGGCTTCCAAACAACAGGCTGAACGATGCCAAGTGCGACAGCAGCGGCAGACTGTGGTTCGGCTCGATGAGTATGGGCTCCGACCGTTCGTCGGGCAGCCTGTATGTGATGGATAATGGCGGGCAGGTCCGGCAGGTGCTGAACGGGGTCGGCATCTCGAACGGTCTGGCCTGGGATGACCAGCTTGGCCGTATGTACTATATTGATTCTGTAACCAGAGCCGTAGATGCTCTGGATTATGAATTGGAGACCGGAAAGGTGAGCAACCGCCGGGCGATTATCCATCTGCCGGAGGGCAGAGATGTCCCTGACGGGATGACGATCGACCGTGAAGGCATGCTCTGGGTCGCCCAGTGGGGCGGCAGCTGCGTGTCGCGCTGGAATCCCCATACCGGGGAACAAATCGGCAGGATTGAGGTGCCGGCGCTGAATGTAACTTCGTGCACCTTCGGCGGTGAAGCGCTGGATGAGCTGTATATCACGACAGCACGCAACGGGATGAGCGAAGAAGAGCTGGAGCGCTGGCCGCTGACAGGCGGGCTGTTCCGGTTCAAGCCTGGCGTGCAGGGGACTGTGGCTAATATTTTCCGGAGTGAAAGATGAGACTCCGTTTAAGCCGGCAGAGTCGGAAAAAGTGTATATGGTGCAACTAAAAACAGTAAATTGTTGTACGTGCGAGGTATAACTGCAGTCTGAAAGTACACCTAAGTTGATTTTCTAATGGCGGTATAGATGCTGCTGGCGACTGCGGATAGCTGACTGCTGGTCAAGCAAAGATCGCTGATCGAGTTAAATGGAAATTCGCCATCTAATTCTGGAAAACTGCCTGGAGCGAAGGTGTTAGTGGGAAAAAAGCCACCTAAATATACGAGTTTCATTCAAAATGGGCTTTATGGCCAGAAATAAGTGGCGATTTTCCAATTAATGATTAGAAAAGTTGAGAATGGATGGAATTAAGTGGCGAATATCCAACTAATTGTTGAATCACCATACTTCCAGCGGAAGCAACTGGAGTTTAACAGTGTGCCGGCGCTTATTGCGTAACCGGCGGACCTATTATGAACGTACACAACAGGCTTCTCATCACGGGAGGCTTTTTTGAATATAAAAAGAGCAGCTCCGTAAAGCACCTGAACCGGCATCCGGCCGGGGAATACTTTGGCGGGGTTATTGTACGTACCGGAAACCTTGACAATTTGCCTTGGTCCGCACCATCTGCTCCAATCGCACAACCCCGTCCCGTTCCGCCGCCCCACCAGTCCCGTCCGCACAGCAGCATCATCACGCACAGCAGCACCCACCACCGTTCTCATCCACTACGCTCACTCAGCACACTCCTACCCACTGTGAAAATGGTTCACTTCCTTGCGAAAATGGTCCGCAATTTCCGGACGGCTCTCGCTTAACCGGTGGCTGGCCTCTATCCCGGCAATGCCGGTGCTTCTGCTACGATGAAAGCGTAAACAAAAATCTGGATATTAGGAGATAGAGGCATGGGAGTACCTTCTGGCAAGCTGCTGCACAGCGCCGAGCCGGCCCGCCGGACCCGCGGGAACCTGCAGAACAAGTATAAGCTGTTCCTGATGGCGTTACCTTTTCTTGTGATTACTTTTATTTTCTATTATCTGCCGGTCAGCGGGTGGATCTACGCCTTCTATGATTTCATACCGGGTATTCCTTTGTCGGATACGCCCTATGTCGGGCTGAAATGGTTCCGGACGATGGTGGAGAATCCGACCCAGACCGCGGAAGTGCTGCGTGTGCTGAAAAATACGGTGGCGATGAGCTCACTCGGGCTGGTCACCTCAGTGTTTCCGGTAATCTTCGCCATTCTGCTGACAGAGATCAAGGCAGGCTGGTACCGCAAAATGGTGCAGACGCTGACGACAATCCCCAACTTTATCAGCTGGATTCTGGTTTATGCGCTGGCGTTCTCCCTGTTTTCTGTAGACAACGGCGTCGTGACCCATGTACTGGTTCAGCTTGGACTGGTAGATGAAGGCTTCAACTTTCTGGCTTCCAGCTCCCATATCTGGCTGACGATGATTGCCTGGTACTGGTGGAAGTCGCTCGGCTGGGGAGCGATCCTGTATCTGGCGGCGATTGCCGGCATTGACCAGGAATTGTATGAAGCGGCAGAGGTGGACGGGGCCAGCCGGTTCCGCAAAATCTGGCATATCACCGTACCGGGACTCATCCCCACGTTCTTCGTGCTGCTGCTGCTCTCGATCGGAAACTTCGTGAACAACGGGATGGAGCAGTACTTCGCTTTCCAGAACGCGATGAACAAGGACACGATTGAGGTGCTGGATTTATACGTCTACAATATTGCGTTTGCCAACAATTTTCCGTTCGCGACAGCCGTCAGCATGCTCAAGTCGGTCGTCAGCGTGGCGCTGCTGTTCGCAGCCAACACCTTGTCCAAGGTTGTACGGGATGAATCGATTATTTAAGGGGTGATTCCATTTGCGCAAAAAGCTGAAGCCAGGCGATGCCCTGTTCCAGGGAATCATCTACGTGCTGTTCGGAGTGTTCACGCTCAGCTGCATATATCCGTTCTACTACCTGTTCATCAACACCATCAGCTCCAATGATCTCAGCGCTGCGGGCTACATCAAGTTTTATCCGCGGGATATTCATTTTGACAACTACTCCAAAGTACTGCGGATCAGCGGGCTGAGCCACGCGGCGCTTGTGTCAGTCTACCGGACGGTGGTGGGTACGCTGCTGACAGTCGGTGCATCGGCTTTCCTCGGCTACCTGTTCACCAAAAAGGAGATGTGGGGCCGTCAAATCTGGTACCGGAGCATTGTTGTCACCATGTATTTCAGCGCCGGGCTGATTCCGTGGTACATCACCATGCACAATCTGCATCTGACCAACAACTATCTGGCTTATATTTTGCCGACGATTATTACCCCGTTCAACATCATTCTGGTCAAAACCTTTGTTGAGGCGATTCCACCCTCACTGGAGGAGTCAGCCAGCATTGACGGGGCAGGTTATCTGCGGGTGTTCTGGAGTATTATCGTTCCGCTGACGACGCCGATTCTGGCGACGATTACGATTTTTTCGGCGGTTAGCCAGTGGAACTCCTTCATCGATACGGCGTTCCTGATGACGGAAACCAAGTATTTCACGCTGCAGTTTCTGCTCTGGCGCTATCTGAACGAATCAAGCTCGCTGGCAGCGCTCATCCGTAATTCACCGGATATGGCGGCAAGCGTGCAGAATATGCAGACGCCGACCTCTGTGCGGATGACGGTGACGATGATTGTCGTGCTGCCGATTCTGATTGTGTACCCGTTCTTCCAGCGCTTTTTTGTCAAAGGCATTATGATCGGCGCGGTCAAAGGCTGAGGAGGCCGCAGCCGGCTTCATGCATGTATAGGTCTATTAAACTTTATTAGGGGGTAAAGGTATGAAGTTGAAAAGATTGCCGCTGCTGCTGCTGAGCGCGATTATGGTGTTCGTGCTGGCAGCCTGCGGCGGGGGTAACAATAACGGCGGCAACGCAGGTCCGGCTGAGAGTACAGAAAAGCCTGCGGCAGAGGCTACTGCCGGTACGGAGGCAACGGCTGCGCCGGATGACGGTGCGCTGGATCATTCCAAGCCGCTGAAGCTGACCGTGTTCTCGACAACCGCCAACTATGCAGGGCCGCAGACCGGCTGGTTTGCCAAGGTGATCAAGGATAAGTTTAACATCGAGCTGGATATCGTTGCGTCCAACCTGACCGGCGGAGATACGAAGATTTCAGCAATGATGGCCTCCGGTAACCTGGGCGACATTATTGTTTTCGGGGATGACAAAAACCATTATCCGAATGCGATCAAAGGCAAGCTGCTGCTCGACTGGACCCAGGACGGGCTGCTGGACAAATACGGCGCTGATATTGCCAAGCAGTTTCCGAAGGCTGTAGAAAAGGCTAAGGTCGCTTTTGGCGGCGGCAATTCGGTATTCGGCATCGGGAACAATGTGGCCTCGAACCCGTCCGGACCTTCCGAGGGCAAGGACATGACCTGGGGACCGGATCTGCGCTGGGATTTGTATCAGCAAATCGGCGCACCTGCGATTAACTCCATTGAGGATTATCTGCCGGTGCTAAAAAAGATGCAGGAGCTGGAGCCGAAAAATGAGCAGGGTAAGAAAAACTATGCCTTCTCACTCTGGGCTGACTGGGACGGCAACTACAAAATGACCTTGGCGAAGCAGTTCGCCAACATGATGGGCTACGATGAAATTCCGGAGACAGCGATATTCGTCAAAGCCGATGAAGAAAAGTATTACGACTTCCTGTCCGAGGACAGCTGGTATATGAAGTCGCTGAAGCTGTACTACGACGCCAACCAGATGGGGCTGCTTGATCCGGACTCCCTGACCCAGAAGTTTGATGATGTTGTGGCAAAATATAAAGACGGCCGCCTGCTGTTCTCCTGGTTCCCGTGGCTCGGCGCCGCCAACTATAACACCGCTGAAAGAACAGCTGAAGGCAAAGGCTTCGCCATGGTGCCGTTCAAGGATGAGCTGATGTACTCGACCGGCTTCAACGTGTACGGCGGCAATGGTATTATCGCGATTGGAGCCAAGGCCAAGGAACCGGCGCGGATTATGGAGTTCCTGAACTGGATGTATACACCGGAAGGCGCAATGCTCTCGGCAGGCAGCGGAACAGCTATACCTAACGGACCTAAGGGGCTGACCTGGGATATAGACGCAAACGGCAAGCCGGTCGTTACTGATTTTGGCTGGCAGGCATACACGGATCAGCAGAACACCCAGGTTCCGGCGGAATACGGCGGCGGGGACTATTACTACGGCTCGAACCAGATGAACTTCTCGTTTGTGGTGCCGGCGATGCTTAATCCCGAAACGAATGAGCCGTATGACCACAATCTGTGGCAGACGACACTGGAGCGCAATCCGTCCAAGCTGGACAGTGACTGGAGAGCGAAGATGGGCGTGCTGACGCCTAAGGAGTATTTTGAGAAAAATAATCTGCTCGCCGTTGCCCCTCAAGGCTTCACCGGTAAAGAGCCGCTGACGATGGATAAAACGCTGGAGCAGAAAAACAAGCAGATCGGCACCGTGATCCAGCAGATGTCCTGGAAGATGGTTTTTGCCAAAAATCAGGCTGAATTCGATAAGCTGAACAAGGAAATGCACGATAAGGTGAATGGGCTGGGTTATGCCGAAGTGATGGAATTCTCCATCAAAAAAGCGGAGGAGCTGTTCGAAGCCCGCAAAAGTGTGAAGTAGATAGGGAGGAGGCAGGGCGGCGCAGCAGCTGTTCTGCCTTATTCTATTCAACCCGGGGCAAATCTGGTATTCTGAAGCTATCAGATAAAACGCTTACAGAAAGCGAAGTGGGCTAGCAGAATGCGCAGAATGAAGAAGGGGAGCTTCGCGCCGGCCGTGAAATCCCTTAGGAGAACACTGGTCATCTACCTGCTGGTCGGTACGCTGCTGCCGCTGCTGATTGTCGGAATTGTATCCTATACCTCTATCTATTCCATTTTGTCCGGCAAAATAGGCAGCGGCATCAGCGCAAGCCTGCGTCAGGAAGCACTGAGCCTGGAGAATGCCATCGACAATCTGGACTTCGCCTCCAAGCAGTTTGCGCTCGACGGGCAGATTGTGGAGGAAATGTCCTCTTTTCTGCAGGAAAAACAGATTTACCGCAAATCTCAGATTATGAATTCCATTAACCAGAAGATTAATCTCGTGAATTTCACCAATCCCTATATCGGGTTGACTGCCTACGTTATGCCCGGCGGCAAGGACCCGGTGCTGTTCACCAACATGAGTATGCGGCGGGGATTCGATACGGGGAATCTGCCTGCTTTTATGCGCTACAACGGGGCGGATTATTTCGGCCCGCACGGGACGATGTATGCTGTCGGCGACAATGTGGTCTTCTCGGAGCAGCGGATTGTCCGGGTGAGCGGCCAGCATGAGCTGTATATTTACCTGGAGACGAACTATAGCCTGCTGCGCAAAATTTTTAATGAACAGGCTTACGGCATGGCGGTGAACCATCTGCTGGTCAATCAGGCGGGGACCTCGACCTATGCGATTGACGGGGAGGTGCCTGACAAGATACTCACTGCTGCGGGGCTGAGCGGACGTCCGGCCCATGAGGAGCTGGAGGGCTATCACCTGTTCCGTTACGAGAGTCCGCAGGGCTGGAAGCTGGTGGCTGCCGTCAAAAAATCGGTGTTCAACAGCGAAATTTACGCCTGGTTCTACAAAATGATTCTGCTCGCCCTTTCGACCCTGCTGTTCGCCGGTCTGCTGGCCTGGCTGATCTGGAGGCGGATCTACGGTCCGCTGCGCAAGGTCAACGTTGAGATTATCCGGATGGCTGAGAATGTTACTGCGCCGGTTGCTTTTACGAATGTGGAGGAGTTTGATTTTGTGCTGAGCAACTTCCAGCAGATGAAGGATCAGGTCAACGAGCTGATACAGGCGGTAGCGCGCAATGAGAAGCAAAAAAGCCAGTTTGAGATAGAAAAGCTGCTCAGCCAGATTAATCCGCATTTTTTGCATAATACGCTTAATACGGTGCAGTGGCTGGCCCGGCTGAACGGGCAGAAGGAGATTGACAGGCTGGTTACACTGCTGGTGAAGGTGCTGCATTATAATCTGGGCAAGCAGAGCCTTATTGTGACGATCCGTGAAGAGATTGAGGCGATCCGCAATTATATGGAGCTGCAGCGTATCCGCTATGATTATGAGTTCGAATTCAATGTACAGGCGGCAGACGGGGTGCTGGATGCGGCAGTGCCGAGGTTCCTGCTCCAGCCGCTGGTAGAAAACTCGATCTATCACGGGCTAAGCGACCACGGGCGGGTGGATGTCATTATCGTGGCGCATGGTGATGAAGAGATTCAGCTGTGTGTAAGGGATAACGGGGCCGGGATGAATGATGCCCAGATTGCCGAGCTGCTGTCGGACGACAGCGCCAAAAAGCGCGGGCTTGGCATCGGCTTCGCTTATGTCATGCGGATGCTGCGAACCTATTACGGCGGACAGATGGACCTGCAGATCAAAAGCGGAGTGGGGGAAGGGACGGACATCTCTATTATCATTCCGCGCAAAAGCAAGGAGGACTTTGATGATTAAAGCGATTGTGGTCGACGATGAGCGGCTGGTACGCAAGGGCTTTATTTCGCTGATTGACTGGCCTTCCTTCGGAGTGGTGATCGTTGGTGAAGCCGGGGACGGCAATTCGGCGCTGGCGCTGCTCCGTGAGCAGGAGGCCGATCTCTTGTTCGTGGATATTACGATGCCGGGCATGTCCGGTTTTGAGCTGATCCGGCAGGTGAGGCAGCAGTTTCCGGCTATCCGCTGCGTGGTGCTGACCTGCCATCATGAGTTTGACTATGTACAGGAAGCGCTGCGGCTGGGGGCCGTCGATTATATTGTCAAAACGCTGCTTGAGGTGGAGAACGCAGACGCGACAATCAGCCGTCTGGTCGAGCGGGTGAGATGGGAGGACAGCACCCGGGAATCACTCAGCCGTAGAGAACCCGGAGGCCTGGCCGCTGACAGGGTGCTGCTCTTTGTACCGCTGAAGGGGCAGGAGAGCGAAGAGGAGCTGTTCCAGCTCCCCCTGGCGAAGAATCAGCCGCTGATTGTCCAGCAGGGGCAGTGGATTCTGCCGCTGCAGGGACGGGTAACCGGCGATGCAATCCAGCGGGAGCTGGGCGCCCTGCCGGCAGGGCGCTGGCAGGCAGCGCTGGTCAGCGGACTGCAGGGCAGACCGTGCCGGGAGCTGGAGCAGGTGCTGGGCAAGGCGGCGCGCGTGGAGCTGTTCTATTACGGCGGCAAGGAGCAGCCGCCTGGGCTTGATTATGCAGAGCTTGCCCTGGCAGCGGAACCGTCTGGCGGGATGGCAGATGATTCGGCGCTGCCGTCAGCGGCTCAGCATCTAAGGTGGACGCTTGAGCGGGAGGAGTGGGACAGCTTCACTGCGGAAATGCTGCGGCGCCGGCCAGCTGCTGAGGCGGTAGCTGCCTTCGGCCGCTCGCTGCTGAAGAACTGGAGCCCGCTGCTGCTTAGTCCGCCAGAGGCGGCTGAGCTTGATGCTGCCTCCGCCGGCAATGTGAACTGGTGCAGCTGGAAGCAGTGGCTCCGTCAGTTCGCCGGGCATGTGCAGCGGCGGATGATCGAGCTCGGCCTGAGCAAAGAGGTCATGTTCTGCCTGATCCGCGCCGTCCTGTACATGAAGCAGAATACCGGCCGCAAAATCAACCAGGGCGATGTTGCAGCCCATATCAATATGAGCCGCGGCTATTTCAGCCAGTGCTTCGCCCGCTTCGCCGGTGAGAGCTTCGGCGAGGTACTGCGCGGCATGCGGCTGGAGCTGGCCAAGTCGCTGCTGCTGGAGACCGCTCATCCGGTACATGAGATCGCCTGCCGCTCAGGCTTTGAGGATGACCGTTACTTCAGCAGGCTGTTCCGGGAGAAGGTCGGCCGGCTGCCAAGCGAATACCGCTCTCAAGGAGCGGAGCTGTGAGGAAGGGCTGTACGCCTGCTTCTTCATGCTAGCCTGCTACTGGCTGGCCTGGTGCCATGCACTGCCGTGCAGAAAGGATGGGGCTATGAAACAGGGGTTAAGGTTCATACTTGTTATGCTGGCGGCGCTCATGCTTCAGGGCTGCAGCGGAGACCGGCCCGGTCCGGATGCCGAGGCGCCAGTGCCTGATGCTGCTGAAGCCGCCGCTTACGGCAGATATGAGCAGCCGGTTACGATGCGGATCGGCTTCAAGGTGCCTGATGCCCGGCTGAACAACGGGGACAGCAACGATAATAATCCGATCTCCCGTTATCTGGAGAGCCAGACGAATATCAGGGTTACACACTCCTGGGAGGCAAAGGGCGAAGAGCCGTATACGCAAAAAGCGCAGCTGGCAATAGACAGCAACGATCTGCCGGATGCGATGGTCGTTGACCGGGATCAGCTGAACAAGCTGATGGACAGCGGGATGATTGCCGATCTGACTGAGGTCTTCGGGCAGTACGGTTCGGAGCTGATTAAAGACATGTACGATTCCACAGGGGGCCGTGCGCTGGAAGATGCCTCACGCGGCGGCAGGCTTTACGGCCTGCCGAATGTGGCGATCCGGGCCGACTCCCCGATGCTGCTGTGGGTCCGCCAGGACTGGCTGGACCGGCTGGAGCTTCCGCCGCCCGCAACCTTCGGGGATATTGAACGGATTGCCAAGGCGTTCATCCAGCAGGACCCTGACGGCAACGGCAAACGCGATACCACCGGGCTCAGCGCCTACAAAAATATCATCTACGGGGCGAAGCCGCATATCAACGGGCTGGATGCCGTGTTCAGCGCGTTTCACTCTTTTCCGACCAACTGGATCAAAGACAGCAGCGGCTCAATTGTATACGGATCTATCACGCCTGAAACCAAGGCTGCCCTCGGCAAGCTCGCCGGCTGGTATAAGCAGGGGCTGATTGATCCGGGCTTTGCCCTCTATAAAGAGACCCAGGAGCCGATCATCGCCGGCCAGTCCGGGATGTTCTTCGGTCCTTGGTGGATGCCGTATTACCCGCTGTCGGAGGCGGTGGCCGCAGATACCCGGGCAGAGTGGCGGGCTTTTGCAGCACCGCTGGATTCAAGCGGCAAGTTCGTTGCCCACATGGCGGCGCCGACGGACCGTTATCTCGTGGTCAGCAAGGGCTACGAGCACCCCGAGGCTGTGGTGAAGCTGCTGAACGTGTTCACCCGGCTGGAGAGAAGACGCGACCCGAACACCGCAGAGGTCAAAGCGCTCGATGATTTCTCGTCGGAGACAGGCATCCAGCCGCGCGCCTATTATCCGTTCGACCTGCTGATTGACTACAGCGATGCAATTGAGCAGCACTATAACGATGTGCAACAGGCGCTGCACGGCAAGATCGATCCGGAGCTGCTCGACCCGGACACCAGACTGCTATATGACCGCTGGATCGCAGAAGAAGAGCAGCCCAAGAAGAATCTTGAGGGCTGGAAGGCCACCAACGCTTATAAATACGGAGCGGCCGTTCTGACTTCAAACGCGATTGAAGAGGTGGAAAGCGTATTCTACGGCAGCACTCCCAGCATGCCTGGGCTGTGGCCGAAGCTGCAGACACTGGAGAGCGAGGCGTTTCTGAACATCATCGTCGGCGAGACGCCGCTGAGCGCATTCGATGAATTTGTGCAGGAATGGAAGAGCATGGGCGGGGAGCAGATTACGCAGGAGGTGGCGGAGGCGGTTAACGGCAGTGCCGGCAAATGAGGAGGACTCGCATGGCAGGGCCAGCCAATACTGCCCCGAGGTTGCCCTGTGGTTTATCCCGATGCTGACCCGCCACTAACCACCGTTACCCCGAGGTTACCCCGAGTTGACCTAACACCGACTCGGCATTGCCCCGACATTAACTCAGCATAAACCCAGCACCACCCAGCACCACTACACACCAAGCTAACGGACACCAGCGTCCTTATTGTTCAGTAAACCTGTTATTTCTGCCGCTAACGGACTCAGTGTGCTTTATTCCGATCTCTTGCGGCCGAAAACGTGCATTTCTCTCCTAATAACGGCGCTGGTGTCCGTTAGGCTGCGGGAGTGTTCGTTTTGCTTAAAGTAACGTCCACTGTGTCCGTTAGCCTTCAGCTGATTACAAATTCTGACGAAGCAGCAGGCAGAAGAGCGGCACACAGCGGCTGATTAGCCTAAGCTCCGCCAGCTGAAGTGCATTCTTGTGATAGCTGCTGTCCGTCAGCAGCTCCCCAAACAAAAAAAGCCGGAAGCTCCGTTTCAGGAGATCCGGCTTTTTGGTATTGCTTAGGCGGCTAATATGTTCTTAGGCGGCCGGGGCATCACCCGGAGCTGCAGTTGCGGATCTTCTTCCGCCAGTCAAAGCATAGCTTAACCAGGCACCGGCCAGAGCCAGAACAGCCAGGGCGGCAGACAGCGAGGGAATGGAAGTTAAGCCGAAGGAGCTGATTGCAACCCCTCCGAGATATGCTCCGGCTGCATTGCCAAGATTAAGCGCAGAGTGGCTGGAGGTTGTGGCGAGCAGCGGAGCTTTATGTGCCAGGTTCATAATCCGCAGCTGAATGCCCGGCATAATGCCGAAGGCGGCAATTCCCCAGAGGAAAATGTTGCTGACCGCCAGCACGGGATGGCTCATGGTTACGGTCAGTGTGGAGATGACAACGGCAAGCACTGCGAAGTTGACCATCAGTGAGGGCATCAGCTTCCAGTCGGCCAGCTTGCCGCCGGCAATGTTACCGAGCGTGACACCCGCCCCGAACAATACCAGAATCCAGGTCACACTCTGCTCTCTAAAGCCGGTGATGCCCTGCAGCATAGGCGTAATATACGTGAACAGCGCGAACAGGCTTCCACATCCCAGTGCTCCGGTGAGCAGAATCAGCAGTACCTGCGGATTTAGAAGACCCCGCACCTGCTCGCGGAGATTGGCCGTCTCCTGCTGGACAATTACCGGGATGAACCGGATGATGCCGAACAGGGAGATGATGCCAAGCACAGTAATGGCACCGAAGGAGGCGCGCCAGCCGAGCTGCTGGCCGATAAACGTTCCGAACGGAACGCCGATAATATTCGCGACAGTCAGCCCGGCCAGCACAACCGATACGGCTCCGGCACGCTTGTCCGGATGCACCAGTCTCGCGGCGATAATGGTCCCGACGCCCAGAAAAGTGCCGTGTGCAAAAGCAGTCAGTACTCTGGCAATAATCAGCAGCAGATAGGTAGGCGCAATAACAGATACTGCATTGCCCAGGATGAAGATGCCCATTAGGATAACGAGCAGCTTTTTCTGCGGCAGCTTATGGGTGAATACCGTGAGGATAGGTGCCCCGATTGCAACACCAAGCGCGTAGCTGGTAATGAGCTGGCCGGCCTGCGGGATGGTCACACCTAGATCACTGGCGACATTGGGTAGCAGCCCCATAATGATGAATTCGGTCATACCGATGGCAAAGGCACCGAGGGTCAGACAGAGAAGCGACAACGGGAAACGTTCTTTAGCCGGCTTTGTCGTGCGGAGGCTCTTAGATGAATGATGGCTCATGATGCTTGTGCTGACACTCCTTTTTTGAATAATCATGATTTACAGTGAACTTTCATACGTTTTCATGCCGGGTTACATTTTAACCGTTTTTTGCAGCCCGGGCAAAGAAAACTTAATCTACCATCCAAACCTTTCAGCCGCCGGAAGCATTTAATATTGAAATAACAGTGTGGGGTGAGGCAAATGGATTTGGGTGAGATAAAGGGAGCCTATGACTGTATCGTCAGTCTGGGCAGCTCCTGTGAACCGGCGGCGCATTTGCGGAGAAAAGGCCTCAGAACCTTTTCTTCTCCGCTGGACTGGGTGGTTTCCTTATCACTTACGGATGTGAACAGGCTGCTCAGCAGCCGTTTTGCAGGTTATATGGAGCTTGAGAATATGTCGCCGGTCGATGGTAATGATGTATTTGTGGAGAATGAAGTAGTCATGCCGGTCAGATCTTATTTTATTAAGGACTTCCATTACAATGTTATATCGGTCCATGATTTCCCGGTGCTGGAGGGGCAGGATTGGAGTGCAGTGTATCCCGGATTCAAAAGTAAAATCGAGCTGCGCAGCCAGCGCCTCCTGGATCAGCTTGGGGCCAGCAGCAGGACGCTGTTCATCCGCTGGGGCAGCACGTATGAGGAGGCCGCCGAGCTTCAGCGGGTGCTGAGCACCTTGACCGGAGGAGAATTTCTGATTCTGATTGTGAACGGGGTCGACGGGCGCGAAGATGTGGTTAACAACGGCTGGGGATACCCGGGGATCTGCTCGCTCAGTATTCCGAACAGGGCAGGAGATAATGTCACCTGGGATTATATTCTGGACGGCATCAGCCTGACGTGAGCAGCGGTTCGGAATGTATAAGCAAAAATGCCTCTGATTCCGTTCCAGCCGGGATGGCTGAGCGTAATGAGAGGCACATAGGTTCTTCATACCGGCCCAGCCGGTCCACATAATAAAGGGTTATTCAGCTAAGTCAGCTTTTCGGTGCTGCGGATGACCTTCTGGAGCAGCGCCACCAGTGTATCGGACTCCTCCTCCGTCAGCTCCGCAGTCATTCTGGCATTGTGGCCGTCCAGAATGGCCTGAAATTCAGGGGCAAAAGCTTGTGCCTTCGCGGTAGGATACAGGTGGGAGGAGCGCCGGTCCTTGGGATCGGGCTGGCGTTCAATATAGCCAAGCTGCTCCAGGTGCTTCACCGAGCGGGCCGTGGTCGCTTTATCAAATTTCATTTCATTGGTCATCTGATCCTGGGTAATGCCGGGATTGCCGAGAATCAGCTTGAGGAAGCTGTGCTGTCCGCCGCTGCCAAGGCCGTACGGCTGAAGCTCTCTGCTTAATATTTTGGTATTCTGGCGCTGAAGGTAAGCGATCAGCTTGCCGAGCGGTTCTTTTTTCACTACGGACACACCTCTTTGGTTTTGTGCGGCACTCGCGATCCGCCCTTGCTGAAAGTTTACCGTAAAGCTGTTGCGTACGCAACTAATTTGCTGTACACTGGGTGATGTGGATTGTTGCGGACGCAACTAAATCCGAAAACTGAGGCAAGAGGGTGTTTTTTTATGTCTTCCATTAGTGCAACCTATCAGGATGATGCGGCGGTTCAGAAGAAGCGCTGGATTATCCTGATTGTTCTAAATTTATTTACCTTTATGTCCACACTGGACGGGAGTATTGTCAACATTGCCCTGCCGGTGCTGGTGAAGCAGCTCAATCTCCCGGTAGCCCAGGTTGAATGGGTCACTACCGGTTATTTAATGGCAATATGCGCTGCTATTCTGTTCTTCGGCAAGCTGGGGGATATGGCCGGCAAAATCCGGATTTTCAGAATCGGAACGGTTGTGTTCATCATCGGCTCTCTGCTCTGCGGGCTCAGCACCAATCTGCCGTTTCTCATTGTCTCCCGGGTAATCCAGGCGGTTGGCGCTTCAATGACGATGGCGAACAGCCAGGGAATTGTGACGGATATTTTTCCGGCCAGTGAACGAGGAAAGGCACTCGGTCTGATTGGTACCTTTGTGTCGCTTGGCAGCATCGCCGGCCCGAGTCTGGGCGGTATTATCGTGTCTACGCTGGGCTGGGAATATATTTTTTGGGTAAATGTGCCGATTGGCATAATCGCGGTTGTGCTGGGGATGAAGGTGCTGCCTAAGGATCTGGTCAGAGTACAATCAAAAATAGATCTGCCGGGCAGCCTGCTGTTCTCATTCTTTATCCTTACCTTGTTCGCCGGCCTGCTGCTTGGGCAGCAGCTCGGCTATGGCGATGTGCGGATCATCACGGCACTTGCTGCCGCCGCTGCTTCGTTCGCTGCCTTTCTCCTTGTTGAGCTTCGCAGCTCCGCACCGCTTTTGCAGCTGTCCTTGTTCAAAAACCCGTTATTTTCACTAAGCATTCTCTGCGCCTTCCTGGTTTTCGCGGCTAATTTCTGCTTCAATATTATCTCGCCGTTCTATGCGCAGAATATGCTCGGACTCACGCCGTTCTCCGCCGGATTTCTGCTGATGCTCTTCCCGATCTCGATGGTTATTATTGCACCGCTGAGCGGAGCGCTGTCCGATAAAATCGGTTCTGAATTTCTGACCTTTGCCGGATTGATCGTCATGGTAATTGCCCAGTTTGGACTGGCCCGGCTGCATGAGGGAAGCTCAGTCATTCTGGTTGGTGTATGGATCGCCATGCTTGGTGTCGGTAGCGGCCTGTTCCAGTCACCGAACAATTCGCTGATCATGAGCAAGGTGCCGCGTACCCAGCTCGGCTCGGCCGGCAGCGTGAATTCTTTGGTCCGCAATGTAGGGATGGTAGTCGGGATTACGATCGCCACCTCAATCCTGTTCAATGTGATGAGCAGCAAAGCAGGTTACCGGGTTACCGGACTTGTTGAAGGGCGCCCGGATATTTTCCTGTCGGGGATGCATGTAGTGTTCATGACCTCTTCGGCTATTTGCCTCGTGTCAGCACTGCTGACAGGCTGGCGGATGGTTTCGATCCGCAGGAGCAAGCGGGCCCGGGCTTAAGGCGGCCGGTTCATTTTAATGAAAACTTTTTTAGCCGTTTCTGTCACACATTCCAGCTCCGTATTGTCTCCATTAATGAATAACACTTATGGAGGCGATCAGAAATGAGCTTACGGTTAAATTACAGACAGGTTAACGCACCGGCATTCCGGGCAATGATGGCATTGGAACAGCATAACGGAGGACGCGGGCTGGACAAGGTGCTTACCGAGCTGGTTAAAATAAGAGTGTCGCAGATTAACGGCTGTGCGTTCTGCCTGGATATGCACGCCAAGGACCTGCTGAAGCTGGGAGATTATCAGGATAAGCTGGTGCTGGTCAGTGTATGGCGTGAGGCTCCTATTTTTACACCTCATGAACGGGCGGTGCTGGAGCTTGCCGAGGCGGTTACCCATATCAGCCGGGACGGAGTGCCGCAGGCAGTCTATGACCATGTGCGCGAATTTGTCAGCGAGGAACAATACGTAGACTGGATTATGAGCATCAATACGATTAACAGCTGGAACCGGATTGCTATATCGACGGGGATGTACCCGGGCTTGTTCTAATAACACGGGGAGGGAGAGCGAATCGTGTTCAATACGCAGGCAGAGAGGTTTGAGGAGCTGTACCTTCACTATAAAAGATATGCCTTCTCCATCGCATACCGTATGCTGGGTTCTGCGGCAGATGCAGAGGATGTGCTGCAGGACTGCTTCGCGGATTTGCAGCGCCGTGAGCTTGACGGTATTGATAACATCAAGGCATATATTGCGAAAAGCATTACCAACCGCTGCCTGAACCTCATGAACTCCGCCCACAGCCGCAGAGAGACTTACATCGGAGAATGGCTGCCCGAGCCGGTGAGTGAGCTGTATGACGGGCCGGAGGCAGCGGCTGAGCGTAAGGATTCGCTCTCCTTTGCTTTTCTGGTTCTGCTGGAGAAGCTGTCGCCAGTTGAAAGAGCCGTATTTGTCCTCCGTGAGGCTTATCAGTACGAATATGAGGCAATTGCCGGGATGGTCGGCAAAGGGGAGAGCAACTGCCGGCAGATCTTCAGCCGCGTGAAGCGCACGCTGCAGGCTGAGCCGGCGGCAGCGGTACTTTCACCAGCGCCGGGTCAGGCCCGAAGAATCATGCTTCAACGCTTTACTGCCGCCTTCTCTGCTCACGATGTGAGCGGGATGCTGGCTCTGCTGACCGAGCAGCCTGTGCTCATAGCCGACGGAGGCGGGCAGGAGGTTCATACCATCCTCCGGCCGATGACCGGGCGCAAAGGGGTGCTTGCCCTGCTGACCTCGCACAGAGTGCTGAATGAGATGAGAACCTGGGAGCCTTCGATTGAGTTGGTCAACGGGGATGAGAGTCTTGTCTACCGCATGCAGGGAGTGGTCAAGGCTGTGCTATGCCTTGGCCTGAGCCGCAGCGGGGGGCAGATTCAGAGCTTCTACCTAATCGTGGGGCCGGAGAAGCTGGGGCATATCCCTGTCCGGCCTTCCCCCCTGCACTGAGGGAAGTGCCGCTGCTTGTACCTCTGCACGGCATGTCATTCCCGTGTAGCGCATCTGCCACAAAAACGCCGCCCGCCTGAATTCAGGGGGCGGCGTTTTTGTACAATCAGTTCTTGAAGCTGTGAATCGGTGCGGGTATCCGGCCGCCGCGGTTCACGAATCCGGCACAGTTGAACGGATTCACAGCCATGACCGGCGCGTAGCCGAGCAGACCGCCGAATTCAACCATCTCGCCGACGTCCTTGCCGATTACCGGAATCAGCCGGACTGCGGTTGTTTTGTTATTAACCATGCCGATTGCTGCTTCATCTGCGATAATGCCGGAGAGCGTTTCTTTGCTGGTGCTGCCCGGAATGGCGATCATATCAAGACCGACGGAGCAGACACAGGTCATCGCTTCGAGCTTCTCCAGTGTCAGCGCACCGCGCTGCACGGCTTGAATCATCCCATGGTCCTCACTGACCGGAATGAAGGCACCGCTTAATCCGCCGACGTAGGAAGAGGCCATAACGCCGCCTTTTTTGACATTGTCGTTGAGAATCGCCAGCGCTGCTGTAGTGCCGGGAGCTCCGGCTTCCTCCAGCCCCATGACCTGGAAGATCTCGGCGATGGAATCCCCGATTAGCGGGGTAGGCGCCAGTGACAGATCAATAATGCCGAACGGAACACCGAGCCGTTTGGATGCTTCCTGGGCGACAAGCTGGCCGACCCGGGTTACCTTGAAGGCGGTCCGTTTGATCGTCTCGCATAGCGTTTCAAAGTCCTGGCCCTTTACTTCCTCCAGCGCCCGCTTAATTACCCCGGGGCCGCTGACTCCGACGTTAATAACACATTCCCTTTCCCCGACGCCATGGAAGGCTCCGGCCATGAACGGGTTGTCCTCCACGGCGTTACAGAACACTACCAGCTTGGCGCAGCCGATCGAATCACGGTCTTTCGTGCGCTCTGCCGTCTGCAGGATGATGTCGCCCATCAGTTTTACGGCATCCATATTAATTCCGCTGCGTGAGGAGCCGACATTAATAGAAGAGCACACACGCTCGGTTACAGCCAATGCTTCAGGGATGCTGTCGATCAGAATCCGGTCGCCTTTGGTACAGCCCTTCTGTACAAGCGCGGAGAAGCCGCCGATAAAGTTAACTCCGACCTCTCTGGCCGCTTTGTCCAGAATTTCCGCAACCGGCACATAGGAATCCGTGTGAACAGCCCCTGCGGCAATGGAGACGGGAGTGACAGAGATACGCTTGTTGACAATCGGCACGCCGAACTGCCGCTCCAGATCTTCACCGGTCTTGACGAGCTTTTCGGCAGAACGGGTAATTTTATCGTATACATTCTGGTTAAATACGCGCATGTCGGTATGGGAGCAGTCCATCAGGCTGATTCCCATCGTAATGGTACGGACATCCAGATTCATTTCCCGGATCATCTGATTCGTTTCCTGAACTTCACCACGTGATATCATTGTTTTCGTCTCCTTTGGCTGCTAGATGCGGTGCATAATATTGAAGATATCCTCATGCTGGAGCTTGATCTCCACTCCGATATCCTCGCCGACATGCTGCAGATCCAGGACGATCTCTTCAAAAGATTTGCTTGGCGCCGAAATATCAACAATCATCATCATGTTAAAATAGTCCTGGACAATCGTCTGTGAAATATCCAGAATGTTCAGATTGTGCTCGGCAAGGTATGTACAGACTCTGGCGATAATCCCAACTTTGTCTTTTCCCAGTACAGTAATAATTCCCTTCACTTCAAAGCCTCCTGTTTATTTCTAGTCCTAGTTCAAAGATAAGAAAGGTTATGTTCCACACTATCCTTTATTCTTATCTTTCCCGCAGAACCGGATGCCGTCCTGTTTAGGACGGCGCAGCCGGTTCTGCTTGACCGCCGCTTTAACGGGATGAACCGTTTCAATCATTATCACAAATGCCGGCACAGGCTTCAACCAAAGTTTTTTTGTCGGTTTGATCACATTTTTGATCTTGACGCCTTTATTCTATAGAATAGTGTTGACAGAATATGAAAAAAATGATGAACTGATAAATTGACAGCTGATAGAACGTTCCAAAGGAGTAATGATGACAACGAGAAAATATAAAGAGCTTGTCGAGCAGCGGACTAGGCAAACCCTGGAGAAGTGGGCAGGACAGCAGTCGGTCGGTGAGAGGGAGATTTACCGTTTTCTGCATAACTTAAAAGGAACTTCAGGAACGGTCGGTTTGGACCGGGTAGAGCAGTTTGCCGGCAGCACGCTCCTGTATTTCTCGGATGACAGTGACAAGGTCTGGCTGGAGGCGGAATGGCGCGAGGTTTTATTTCCTCTGCTCGGGCTGTTCGGAGGCGAGGAGCAGACGGGGGCCGTACCGGAGGCTAAATACGAAGCTAATCTGCCGAACGGCGCCAAACAACAAAAATATGAGATTCTGCTTGTGGATGATGATGTGGAGCTGGTTGCTTTCCTGCGGGAATCGCTGGAGCGTAAATCTTATTATGTGAATATAGCCATGTCAGCTGAGCGCGGGCTCAAGCTGTTCTATGAAAGCCGCCCGGATCTGATTCTGCTGGACATTCTGCTGCCGGACCAGAGCGGAATTGATGTGCTGCACCAGATTATCGGCAAGGCCAAAAAAGAGCGGATTCCGATTATTATCATCAGCGGGGAGCATTCCAAGGATATCCAATTGTACGCATATACACTCGGTGTAATGGACTATGTGCCTAAGCCGGTGGACATAGATCTGTTTCTGGCCCTGATTAAGAACCGCTTCGAGCTAAAAAAGGAGTGGCAAAAATCGATTATTATCGATGAGCTGACAGGTGCATACAACCGCAAATTTTTCAATCAGACGATGAAGCAGCTTGTTTCCGATTTCCGGCGGACGGAGCGGACCTTTTCGCTGGCGCTGCTCGATCTGGACTATTTTAAGCAAATTAATGACACTTACGGCCATCTGGTCGGGGATGAGGTGCTGCAGGCTTTCTCTGAGCTGGTGCGCAGCTCCATCCGTGTTGAGGACACCTTCTGCCGTTACGGGGGAGAGGAGTTTGCCTTGTTTATGCCCAATACAGACGCAGCATCCGCGCTTCTTGTTATTGAACGGATCCAGAAGCAGTTTGCGGACATGGAATTTTGGGCCAAGCAGGAGCTGTTCCATGTTACCTTCTCGGCTGGGGTTACGGAGATCCGCACTTCCCGGGATGATCCGGATGAGCTGATTGAGGATGCGGACCAGGCGCTCTATGCCAGCAAGCATGCAGGAAGAAACCAGTCGACCTTATACAGTGAGTACCTTCCGGCAGGCAAGGCAGAGAGGGTGCTAAAGGTCATTATGGTTGATGATGATGCGCTGATCCGCAGAATTGTAGCCCAGCAGTTCATGAACTGGAAGCCGGCCAATAACTCCAGAGTTGAGGTGAGCAGCTTCGAAAGCGGGGTCCAGTTCCTGCAATCCAGCTGGTATTCACCCGATGATAAATATATCGTTCTGCTCGACGGTATTATGCCGGGTCTGGACGGGCTTGAGGTGCTGGAGCAGCTCCGCAGCCGGTATCCGGAGGTTAATCTGCTTGTTATTATGCTTACGGGCCGTAATGACCAGCAGGACATTATTCATGCACTGCAGATGGGTGCGGATGATTATGTTATCAAGCCGTTCCACCTGCCTGAGCTGCTGATGAGGGTTGAGCGGCTGGCACACAGGTTTTTATTCTAAGCGTTGAACGGCGTCAGTGCAAATTGAAAGGTGAGAGAAAGATGCAAAAGGTATTAATTGTCGATGATGAAGATGTTTTGCGCATGCTTATTGAGGATACGCTTGAGGACCTGGAGGAGGTTGAGCTTCATACGGCCGAGAATGGGCGGGAGGCAATGAATAAGCTGACCGGGAACCATTTCGATCTGGTTATTCTGGATTATATGATGCCTGAGCTGACCGGTATTGAGCTGCTTGGCCTGCTTAGTGAAGAGGTGAAGGCGGCTACCCCGATTCTGATGCTGACCGCCAAAGCGCAGGAGGGTGACCGGAGCAGGGCAAGAGAAGCGGGCGCCCGCTATTTCATGCCTAAGCCGTTTAGCCCCATGGAGCTTTTGCAGATTGTGGAGGGGATCCTGGGTGATAAGAAATAACCTTGGTAACATGAGTATCAAAAATAAATATTTCCGCATCATTGCCGGTCTGATCTCTCTGGTTCTTCTGTCCGGTATGGGACTTTTTATTTATATAAATGCAGAACAGGCCACACTGGACCGAAATCAGGACGCGCTTCAGCATAAGGCAGGCACCATCAATGAAATGGCCGTTACACTGAATGAAGTTTTTTTCCGGGCCCGGGGCTACAGCCTGCTCAAAAGCGGCAATGAGCTTCAGCTGGCCTATGATGCGCTGGACAAGCTGAAGGTCGTGCTCAGCGATTACTCTGCACTGAAGCTGTCGGCAGAGGAAGCAAGCTTCAAGGCGGAGCTGGAGACCTTTGTGGACGAGTACCAGAATGTGATCCTGCCCAAAGCAATCAGCTTTGTTGAGCAGGATGACTATACAAGCCTGCGTGCGCTGGCCAGTGAAGGCAACACTCAGGCAGTGAACGAGTTTCTAACCTATACCAAGGCATATAAGATGCGCTCTGACAAGCAGCTTAGCGACATGGTGGATCATTCCCTGAAGCGGACTAATGAATTCACTATGCTGGCCTTCGGTTTAAGTACACTGCTGCTGCTGCTGTTCACTCTGATGATCTGGCGGATTCTCAAGATTCTCATTGATCCGATTGTGAAGCTCGAAGCTGCCAGTAATTCTCTTGCTGCCGGTGAGGCTGTTCTGCTTGGCAAGCTGCATAAGCAGGATGAGATCGGACGTCTCTACGAGGCATTCCTCAATATGGCGCACAGCATCCAGGATAAAGAGGAAGAGCTGATGATGCAGAATGAGGAGCTGCATGCCCAGCAGGATGAGCTTCAGGATCAGCAGTTCAAGCTCGAACGCTCTCTTAGTGAAATCGAGAGCATGATGAAGGCGCTCGACCAGTCGTCCGCTGTAGCAATCCTTTCGCCAAAGGGGATCTTTACGCATGCTAACGAGAACATGAGCGAATATACGGGCTACAAAAACTCGGAGCTGATCGGCTTCACCTTCCGGCTGCTTGATCTGAAGAACATGGAAGCTGCGCGGATGCAGCAGATCGTCGGCAAGCTGAGTACAGGAGGGGTGTGGAGCGACGAGGTTGAGCTGGGTATGAAGAACGGGACACCGTTATGGCTGCATATGACCATCATGCCGTACCTCAACGATGAAGGAAAGATCTACCAGTATATTTTGATTGCAAACAATATTACGTCCATGAAGAATGTCCAGCAGAAGCTGGCGGAGACGCTCAAAAATACGGAGCTGACCAAAATCATGCTGGAGCGCAGCAATCAGCTGAACCATGACATCACCTACACGCTGGACAAACAGGAATTCGCCGAGAAATTCATCGAATTTATGAACCGGCAGTATGCGTTCGACTCCAGCGTCTTTTTCCTGGTCAAGGATGAGATTACTGTGGTTAAGGGTGTTCCGCAGGCGAACGTTGAGCGGTATCTGGGCAGTGAGAGCGGCAATATGCTGTACCGGATGCAGACGGAAAAATCCTATATTACCAAACGTCCGGCGACGGATCGTGAGCAGGGGATAGCGCCTGAGCCGGTCCAATCCTATGATTATTATTCAACAGTTGTCAATGCCGAGAACGAAGTGCTTGCCGTATTCTGCGGGACACGGGTCGGTCATTCCTTCAGTGACGAAGAGATTAACGAGATCAAGGGCATGATGAACCGGGTGGGACTGGCCATCGAGCGCCTGTTCATGTATGAGGAAATCGAGCACGGCCGCAGGCTGAACCGCGATATTGTTAATAATGTTAATGAGGGCATCCAGTTTGTACAGATGGACGGTGACATGCTCCAGATGAATCAGGCGCTGGCCCAGCTGTTTGAATATCACGATTGGTCTGAAGGCGATCTGATTCCGCAAGAGCGCTGGACCGGGCACTTCATCCGGATGGCCAATGAATCGGAAGAGCTGGAGCTGTTCTATCAGAAGGCCATGTCCGAGCATTTCATCGAATCCAGCTCGATGAAGTATTCGATCGGTAAGGATCCGCTTAAGCACGTGGATATGTACGCCATACCGGTCTTCCGCCGGGAGACGCGCGTCGGTACGCTGTTCGTTCACCGCGATATTACCCGTGAATATGAGCTGGATGTAATGAAATCGGAGCTGGTCAGCACGGTCAGCCATGAGCTGCGGACACCGCTGTCTAGTGTTCTGGGCTTCACAGAGCTGCTGCTCTCCAAAACAATGAAGCCGGAGAAGCAGCTGAAGTATCTGGAGACCATACACCGGGAAGCCCAGCGGCTGACCGATCTGATCAATGACTTTCTGGATCTGCAGAGGATGGAATCAGGCACCCAGCAGTACAATCAGGAACCGCTGAATCTCAGCGAGCTTATCCTTGGAGTCATAAATCAGTATAAGCTCAGTGTTAGCCACACTATTTTGCTGGAAGATGAAGCGCACAACGCCGAGGTTGAGGCTGACCGGGATAAGATCGTACAAGTGATGACGAACCTCCTCAGCAATGCAATCAAGTTTTCGCCAGGCGCCAGCGAGATTAAGGTCTCACTGTATAACGAGGGTGAACGGATTATCGTACAGATTCAGGATCATGGACTCGGCATTCCGAAGAATCAGATCGGCCAGCTGTTCCAGAAGTTCAGAAGAGTGGATAACAGCGCCTCCAAGCGGATCGGCGGAACCGGCCTGGGGCTGGCCATCTGCAAGGAGATCATTGAGAAGCAGAAGGGCTCCATCGGTATTGAATCGGAAGAAGGGGAAGGCTCCACGGTGTGGTTCAGCCTCCCGGTATTGTATACCTCGGGGAGCCGCCATGAAGATGATCCGGTCCGGCTGAATACCGACAAGGAGCAGAAGCCCAACGTAATGATTGTTGAGGATGACTACAGCCTGTCGCTGCTGCTGTCGGAGGAGCTGAAGGGGAAGGGCTTCCGCGTAACCCATCATTATCACCCGCAGCAGGCCTTTGACCAGGCGCTCAAGACACCGTTCGTAGCCATTGTTGTGGACCTCATGCTGGGTGAGGAGCTGGATGGCTGGGATCTGATCCGGATGCTGAAGAATGACGAACGCACCGAGCATGTCCCAATCGTTATCTCGTCTGCACTGGATAAGGCTGACAAGAATATGATAAATAATGTGCAGAAATACTTGACCAAGCCCTATCCGCCCAATGAGCTGACAGGCACACTTCAGGAGATTGTGGATAACATCCGGCAGGGGACCGGAGAAGTGCTGTTTCCGGACAGCGGTCATTCAGGAGAATAATCAATGAGATTACATGAACAAGTCCTGGCAGCAGGGCTTGTTTTTTTTGACAGAAAAGCCTTGCCTTATAGTGGACTCTAAGGGGTATAGTGGAAATGAACTGCGGACAATCATTCAAGGATCAAGGGAGGAATTATAAGTGAAGTACAGCTATTTGGGTAAATCTGGACTTAAGGTAAGCCAGCTCTGTCTCGGCACGATGAATTTTGGCCCGGAAACCGAAGAGAAGGATGCTTTCCGGATTATGGATGCCGCACTGGATGCGGGAATTAACTTTTTTGATACGGCCAACGTTTACGGCGGCCAGGAACGGCGCGGCTGGACGGAGGAGATTATCGGACGCTGGTTCAAGCAGGGCGGCGGGCGGCGCGAGAAGGTGGTGCTGGCGACGAAGGTTTACGGTGATATGTTCGATGAGCTTGACGGGCCCAACTCCGGCTCCGGCTTGTCTGCTTATAAGATCAGACGTCATCTGGACGGCTCACTGAAGCGCCTGCAGACTGATCATATCGAGCTTTACCAGATGCATCACGTTGACCGGAATGTTTCGTGGGATGAGCTCTGGGGTGCTTTTGAAAATGCGGTTTCCCAGGGGAAGATTGATTATATCGGCTCCAGTAACTTTGCAGGCTGGCATATTGCCGCAGCTCAGGCACAGGCCAAGGCGCGTAATTTTCTCGGTCTCGTCTCAGAGCAGCATCTGTATAATCTGCTTGAGCGTACGCCGGAGCTTGAGGTGCTGCCAGCCTCGCAGGAGCTGGGTCTGGGCGTCATTCCTTGGAGTCCGCTCGCAGGCGGGCTGCTGGGCCGGAATGCGCTGGTGGGGAGCGGTGTACGCAGCGCCCGTTCAGCCAAGCTTGAACAGAACCGCAGCAAGCTGGAGCAGTTCTCCGCGCTCTGTAAAGAGCTGGGAGAGCATGAGGACCAGGTTGCCCTGGCCTGGGTACTGGCTAATCCGGCAGTTACAGCGCCGATTATCGGTCCGAGAACCATCCAGCAGTTTGAGGATTCTCTGCGTATAACCGAAATTGAGCTGGACGGGGAGACGCTGAAGAAGCTGGATGAAATCTTCCCGGGTCCGGGTAAGCCGGCTCCTGAGGCTTATGCCTGGTAATTAGCATTAGCTGGTAGAACAGAAAAGCAGCGGCTTCCTTTATCAAGGGGGCCGCTGCTTTCATCCCGGCGGTTATTCTGGACTCTCTATAAGAAAATAGGGCAGCGGTAAATGTGACAAAGATGAAAACAACCTCAGTCATGTGATAAGCTTGAGGCAGGAATCCGGCCAGTGGATAGTAAAGGGATCAAGGGAGGCGCCTGCTGTGCTCTTTTATGTGATTGCTATAGCGGTATTTGCGGCAGACCAGGCTGCCAAATGGATTGTGCGGGCGAGTATGCGGCTCGGGGAGATTGTACCTTTCTGGGAGGGGCACCTGACCTTTTCCTATTATGAAAACAGCGGAGCTGCCTTCAGCTCTTTTCAGGGATACGGGAAGTACTTCGCCATTGTGGCGCTGCTGTTTATCGGGGCAGTGTTCTATTACCGGCGCAAGGGGGAATTGCAGGGGCCGCTTCTGGAGGCGGCCAGCGGTTTTCTGGTAGGCGGGGCTGCCGGTAACGGGATCGACCGGGTGCTGTATCATCAGGTGACAGATTTCCTTATGTTCGGTAAGGGCGGGGGGATCATGAATTTGGCGGATCTGGCGATTAATGCCGGAATGCTGCTATTCCTGCTTCATCTGATTCTGGAGCAAGTAAAGACCAGCCGGCATAAGCGGCAGCAAATGAAGGAGAACTGAATAGCTTTTAATTGAAAAGGCTGCCTGATAAGTCATGAAGATGACTCGCCGGGCGGCCTTTTTGGATGCAAATGAGCGGCTGGAACGTGTTACACCTCAGGCGGCAGGCTGCCACGCTCAAGCTCCCCGATTGCCCACTCGCAGAACTCAATAGAAGCTTTCATCGCCATTACCCGCTTCTGGAGCAGCAAATACCGCCCGAAGGTTGTCGCTTTCAGCTCCCGTGTCTCTCCGCGTTCATCTCGCAGTGCCTCATTGGCCTTGATCAGCAGATTATACCGGTCCAGCTCGCTCCGGTTGAATGCAGCACGCTGTTGAAGCAAAGTCTTGGCCTCCTCCGGCTCAGTGAGCCACAGGCTGTAGAGCTTGAAGTGCAGCTCATCGCGCAGGACGGCCGGCTCAGCCGGAAGCTTTACCCATTCCTGAAGCACAGAGATGCCTTCCCCGGTAATGGTGTATATTTTTTTGTCCGGCTTGTCGGATTGCTCAATCCGTTCATGAGTGATATAGCCCTTAGATTCCATACCTTGCAGCAGGGGGTAGATCTGGCTGTGCCCGGCCCTCCACAACGGCTTGATGCCCTGCGTCAGTTCATAGCCCGTCAGCGGATTCGCTGTCAGCAGCGCAAGCAGCCCGTAAGACAGTGTATTCATTACTCTAGTGACCTCCAGTCTATATTCATCCGGTTTTATCGCGAATATTGCCTATATGTCAGCATTGACATAACCATTGTGTAGCTATAACATTAATAAAGTCAAGTTACATATGTAAATATAGACATAATATAAAGGGGGGTTGTTCTTGGAATTTGCAGAAAAAGGGAAGATTCCTTTCTGGCCGGTAATGACCGCTATTTTCTTCGGGAATTTTCTCTCCGTACTAAGTACCACAACCATTAATATAGCTGTGCCGATTCTGATGGATCAATTCGGTTCCGGCCTTCACACCATGCAGTGGATGGTTACCGGCTTTATGCTGGCCACCGGTGTTACAGCGCCGCTGGCCGGCTACCTGGGCGGCCGATTCAGTTATAAACGGCTATATACATTTGCGTTAGCAGGGTTTACTTTGTTTTCGCTGCTCTGTGCTGTCTCCTGGAATCCTGCAATGCTCATTGTATTCCGCATGCTGCAGGGCTCCTGCAGCGGGCTGATTATGGCATGTACGATGACTATCATCTTTCAGGTTATACCGCAGGAGCGGCGGCCCTTTGCTGTAAGCCTCTGGTCGCTGTCGGCTATGGTTGCTCCGGCTGTCGGTCCCACCTTCAGCGGCTGGCTGCTCCAGTTCGCCAGCTGGCACTGGCTGTTCCTGATTAATCTGCCGGTAGGAGCAGCCGCTGTTGTTCTGACACAGCTGCTGATCCCGTATTACCGGATGAATGTTCCGAAGTCCTTTGATGTTCCGGGACTGCTCACGGTAGTGCTCGGCAGCCTGTCTCTGCTGGGAGCGTTCAGCCAGGGCGGCAGCTGGGGATGGACCTCCTGGAAGACACTATCCATGATCGCACTCGGAGTTGTGTTGCTCATTCTTTTTGTTCTTCGCGAGCTGAAGACAGAGGTGCCGCTGCTTAACCTTCGTGTATTGAAGAACCGCCGTTTTACGGCGATGCTAAGCATCTATAGTATCGTTACGGTAGCGATGTATGCCGGAACCTATCTGACCCCGCTGTTCCTTCAGACGGTGGAAGGGGCGACTACGCTCAAGACCGGCCTGATTCTGCTTCCGTCTTCTGTGCTGCTTGCACTACTCAGCCCGGTAGTCGGCAAGCTCTATCCGCGTTTTGGGCCGGTCAGGCTGATCTCTGCCGGCATTGCCTGTATCTTTGCCGGCCTGCTTCTGATGAGCAGGCTCCACGTAGGTATCGCCCATAACTTCATCTTATGGGCAATGATGGTGAGGAATCTTGGAATCGGGCTGGCAAACGTACCAAGCAGCACTGCCTCCATGGAGGAAATCCCCGCGGAATGGTCCGGGCATGCAACCTCGATCAATAACTGGGTGCGCAATGTGCTCAGCTCGCTGGCGATTGCTGTGTTTACCTCGCTGCTCTCCAGCAGGGAGGTAATACATGCCCATGAATTGAGCGGGGCAGGCGGGCTCGCAGGCGCTGAGCTGCATCTGCATTCCTTCACAATGGGAGTGAATGATGTATTCCTGGTTGCAGCGCTGCTGGTGCTGACAGGGTTCCCTCTGATGCTGCTTGTCCATCGGCGTAAAAAGGAAACTGTCCCGGTTGGATTACCTGCGGAAGAGCCTGGAAGCCTTAAAAAAAGGCCGGCTGCAAAATTCTAATATCAGATTATCTAATGCATCTTATCATTAATAATAATGAAGCGGCCCAAATCGGAGTGTTTTACTCTGATTTAAGCCGCTTTTCGTCATTTTATTGGATTAAATGTCAAAAATGACAAAAATGAGTCATGATCAGACTCGTTGATCGTTTCTGATAATTGTGATAGCCTGAGTTCAAGATGTTAGAAGAGTAGAAGATTTTTTGCTAAGGAGAGGTCCATATTGGTGCAACTACAAGTTACGAACAGCCCGTTTGATGAGAACCAGGTCCAACTGCTGAACCGGCTGCTGCCGACCTTGACGGAGTCGCAGCAAATCTGGTTAGGCGGATATTTGTCCGCAATGTCCCTGCGGGGAGCCGGAGCAGCACCTGAAGCTGTTGAACAGCCGGCACTGGTGCAGGCAGCCCAAAGCGCAGTATCTGTTGCCGCCCCTCCATTATCCCGTGAAGTGACGGTATTATTCGGCTCCCAGACCGGCAACTGCCAGCGGCTGGCTGCAAGCCTGTCCCGCAAGCTTGAAGAGCAGGGCTTTCAGGTAAACGTGTCGGCAATGAATGCCTTTAAGCCGAATACGCTCAAGAAGGTGGAGAACCTGCTGATTCTGGTCAGCACCCACGGTGAAGGGGAACCGCCGGACAACGCCCGGGCCTTTCATGAATTTCTCTACAGCAAAAGAGCGCCGCAGCTTGAATCCCTTCGTTATTCAGTTCTTGGGCTGGGGGATACCTCCTATGAATTCTTCTGCCAGACCGGTAAAGACTTTGACCAGCGTCTTGAAGAGCTCGGCGGCCGCCGCCTGAGCCCGCGCACGGATTGTGATCTCGATTATGATGAGCCGGTGGCAGACTGGTTCGGCAAGGTGCTCGAAGCGCTGAACGGACCGCAGAATGCGCCGCAGCTTGCTGACGCGGCCGTCCAGGCTGCTGAGAAGGCGGATGAGCCGCAGTCTCCATTTTCCCGTAATCAGCCTTTCCAGGCCGAAGTGCTGGAGAATCTGAACCTGAACGGCCGCGGCTCGGACAGGGAGACACGGCATCTGGAGCTGTCTCTTGCCGGGTCCGGCCTGACCTTTGAGCCAGGTGATTCTCTGGGCGTCTATCCGGAGAACCATCCGCAGCTGGTAGCGGATATTATCGCAGCAATGGGCTGGAATGCAGATGAAACAGTGCCTTTGAATAAGAAAGGTGATGCAGGTACTCTGCATGAAGCGCTGCTGCGCCATTACGAGATTACGGTGCTGACCAAACCGCTGCTTGAGCAGGCGGTGAAGCTGTCTGCTGCACCTGGCCTGCAGGCATTGCTGGCTCCGGAAGCCCAGCAGGAGCTGAAATCATACATTCAGGGCCGCGATCTGCTGGATCTGATTAATGATTTCGGGCCTTGGAATGCATCTGCAGTCAGCTTTGTAACGATTCTGCGCAAGCTGCCGGCCAGACTTTATTCCATTTCCAGCAGCTATAACGCCAATCCGGAAGAGGTTCATTTTACAGTCCGTGCTGTGCGCTATGAAACGCATGGACGTGAGCGTTACGGTGTATGCTCAGTGCATTGTGCCGAACGGGTACAGCCGGGAGATACCTTGCCGGTATATATTCAGAGCAATCCGAACTTTAAGCTGCCGGTTAATCCGGATGTTCCGCTCATTATGGTCGGCCCGGGCACGGGAGTCGCCCCGTTCCGTTCCTTCCTTGAGGAACGCGGCGAGCAGGGTGCAGGCGGCAAGACCTGGCTGTTCTACGGGGACCGGCACTTCGTAACCGACTTCCTCTATCAGACAGACTGGCAGCGGATGCTGAATGAAGGTGTGCTGAACAAGCTGGACGTAGCCTTCTCCCGGGATACAGAGGAGAAAGTGTATGTGCAGCACCGTATCCTTGAGCACAGCAAAGAGCTGTATGCCTGGCTGCAGGAAGGTGCCCACGTCTATGTATGCGGTGACGAGAAGCATATGGCGCATGATGTGCATGCTGCACTCGTAACCGTTATTCAAGAGGAGGCCGGCCTGAGCCCCGAGGCCGCAGCAGCTTATCTGGAGAATCTGCAGCAGGAACAGCGTTATCAGCGCGATGTATATTAAGGACAGCGGATGGCACCGGAAGGAGAAGATTTATAGTGGCGAATAATGAATCAGCGGTGAAGCCAATCGGCGGACCGCCAAGTGATGTTGAACATATTAAGCTTGAGAGTAATTATCTGCGCGGCGCCCTCGAAGCGACGCTGCGCAATCCTGTAACTGGCGGACTGCCTGAGGACGACAACCGGCTGCTCAAATTCCACGGCAGCTACATGCAGGATGACCGCGATCTGCGCAATGAGCGTGAACGCTCCAAGCTGGAGCCTGCCTTTCAGTTCATGCTTCGCGTAGTTGCTCCTGGAGGTGTAGCCTCAGCGGCGCAATGGCTCGTAATGGATGAGCTGGCTCACAAATACGGCAACGGTACTCTGCGTTTGACGACCAGACAGGCTTTTCAAATGCATGGTGTACTTAAATGGAATCTCAAAAAAACAATCAAGACCATTAATGACACACTGATGACCACATTGGCGGCCTGTGGTGACGTTAACCGCAACGTCATGAGCAGCCCGAACCCTTACCAGTCTGAGGTTCATTCCGAGGTCTATGACTGGGCCCGCAAACTCAGCGATCATCTTGCTCCCCGTACTCCGGCATATCACGAAATTTGGCTGGACGGGGAGAAGGTGGTTGACAGCAAGGCGGATGTTGAGGTCGAGCCGATCTACGGTCCGGTGTATCTGCCCCGCAAATTCAAGATCGGTCTGGCGGTACCGCCTTCCAATGACGTCGATGTTTTCTCCCAGGACCTGGGCTTCATCGCCATTCTTGAAGACGGCAAGCTGATTGGCTTCAATGTAGCTGTGGGCGGCGGAATGGGGATGACGCACGGCGACACCAACACGTATCCGCAGCTTGGCCGGGTAATCGGCTTCGTCCGGCCGGATCAGATGGTTGATCTCGCCGAGAAGACGGTGACCATCCAGCGGGACTACGGCAACCGATCGGTGCGCAAAAACGCCCGGTTCAAATATACGATTGACCGCCACGGGCTGGAGTGGTTCAAAGGTGAGCTGCAGGAGCGGCTGGGCTGGGAGCTTGAAGCTGCACGGGAATACCATTTTGACCACAACGGTGACCGGTACGGCTGGGTTAAAGGTTATGACGGTAAATGGAACCTGACTCTCTATATCCAGAGCGGACGCATTCAGGATGAGGAAGGGTATCAGCTGATGACCGGACTGCGTGAGATTGCCAAAATCCACACCGGTGATTTCCGGCTTACCCCGAATCAGAATCTGATTATCGGCGGAGTAAGCAGTGCAAAGAAACGCAAAATCGCTGATCTAGCCAAGCAGTACGGTCTGACCGACGGCGCGCATCATACAGCGCTGCGGCGCAGCGCCATGTCTTGTGTGGCTCTGCCGACCTGCGGTCTGGCCATGGCAGAGGCTGAGCGCTATCTTCCGCATCTGCTGGATAAGCTGGAGCCGATTATTGATAAGGCTGGCCTTAGAGATGAAGAGATTGTCATCCGGATGACCGGCTGCCCGAACGGCTGTGCCCGCCCGGCACTCGGCGAGATTTCCTTTATCGGTAAATCACCGGGTAAATATAACATGTATCTGGGAGCAGGCTTCAGCGGTGACCGGCTGAATAAGCTGTACAAGGAAAATATCGGCGAGCAGGAAATTGTTGAGACACTGGAGCCGATGATTTACCGCTATGCCAGCGAACGGGTAAGCGGCGAGCATTTCGGAGATTTTGTCATCCGCAGCGGCTATGTCTCTGCCGTAACCTCGGGCCTTAACTTCCATAGCTAAACGTTAGTCAGGTGAGCGGACCTGTTCTCCCAAGCGGAGGACGGGTTTGTTTTTTTGCTAAGCCAGATTAAATTTGGTTTTTCGGCGGTTTTCTTACATAATATATAGAAGCAACAAAAATATTTATAAGAGCCATTATAGTGAGTAATGTGTTCTGTACAGAAGAGGCGAATCAGATGATTATAATGAAAACGATGGAAGAAATCGGAAAAATGCGGGCAGCCGGCAAAATACTGGCTGAGTGCCACCGGCAGATTGCCGGAATGATACAGCCGGGTATCACAACCTGGGAGATTGACGAATTTGCTGAAAAGTTTATCCTGTCCCAGGGTGCTACTCCTGAGCAAAAAGGCTACCACGGATATCCATATGCAACCTGCGCTTCGGTAAATGATGTCATCTGCCACGGCTTCCCCAAGAAGGAGCCGCTTAAGGACGGGGATATTGTAACGGTTGATATGGTGGTTAACCTGAATGGCTGGCTGGCTGACTCCGCCTGGTCTTACGGCGTAGGTAATATCAGCGAGCAGGCGCAGAAGCTGCTCGATGTAACCAAAGATTCCCTGTTCAAAGGTATCGAGCAGGCGGTTGCCGGTAACCGTATCGGCGATGTTGCCCATGCGATCCAGTCGTACGCCGAATCTAACGGATTCTCGGTGGTACGTGATTTTATCGGTCATGGTATCGGCTCGGAGATGCATGAGAAGCCGGATGTTCCTTCCTACGGTCCTGCCGGAAAGGGCCCCCGGCTGAAGGAAGGTATGGTGTTCACGATCGAGCCGATGCTGAATACCGGAAGCTACCGGACTAAGATCGACGCGGACGGTTGGACAGCTCGGACCATTGACGGCGGGCTGTCTGCTCAATATGAGCATACGCTGGCAATTACGCCGGAAGGAACAGTTATTCTAACCCAGCTGTAAAATCAACTTAAATAAACCTGGCCGGTATCATGCTTGCATGATACCGGCCAGGTTTATTTTTTCGGGAATTTCTCCTTATTTGGCTAAATGTGTCGAAATTCACGGCAACCTGACGCGGGAATGTATATAATAATATGAATTTAATGCCGAATGGAATAGAGGATCACTTCATGGCAACAGACAAGAATTGCAAGAATCAGCTGGCAGCGCCCAGTGCAGAACAGTGTATGGATCATTACGGCTGTATTTACGAGAACAACCATCTGATTACCCTGATGATTGACCCGGCGGACGGCAGTATTGTGGATGCGAACCGGGCGGCCTGCCAGTATTATGGTTACCGGCTGCGTGATTTCCGTAAGATGCAGATTTCGGATTTAAGTGCAGAGCAGGAAGCCGGAGCCGGAACCTTTTTAGGCAGTGCTCTGCCTGGAGGGAGATACAGGGGGAATCAGGTATTCCTTGCCAGGCACAGGCTGGCCTCAGGAAGACTGACCGATGTGGAGATTCATACCGGGACCATGAATATTCTTGGCCGTAACTGCGTGTATACAGTCATTCATGATATCAGTGAAAGGATGATTTCGGAGAAGCGGCTGCGGGAGAGCGAGGAGAGGTACAGGGATCTGGTTGAGCTGTGCCCTGAGGTGATACTGGTATACAGCGGAGGGACCATTCTGTTCGCCAATCAGCGGACAGAGAAGCTGTTCGGCATACCTAAGGCGGAGCTGCTCGGCAAAAGTATCGATGATTTCTTCATCGAGGAGCCGCTCAGCAGCTCAGAATACAACAAGCTTAAGGCAATGACGGGCATAAAGGACAGCTTCCGGATTGAACAGCGTTATATCCGGCGCAGCGACCGGCGGATCTATGATCTGGATATTTCCGGCGTGCCGATCAGCTACAATGATACCTCGGCGCTGCAGCTGGTGTGCCGTGATATTACACAGAAGAAAAAGGAGCTTGATCGTGCGATCCGGCTTCAGGAGCAGCGGCACGCTGTCAGTTTTCCGCTGGAAGGCAGAGCGGTTCTGGACAAGCTCTATATACCGGCGAATACGCTTAGCGGGGACTTTTTTATTTTTCACCGGATCAATGAATCAGAGGTACTCGGTATCATCGGCGATGTAGCGGGTAAAGGAATTTCCGCGGCACTCAGCATTTCGGCCCTGCGTGTTATGTTTATGGACAGTTTACAGAGCGGCCAGGACCCGGACCGTATACTGCAGGATTTAAACCGTAAAGCAATAGAGCACATGGGTGAGGATTATATTGCCGGCTGCTGCTTTCAGCTTGATTTTGGCAAAGGCGTGCTCAAGGCGGCTGGTGCCGGGATCAACGAATTTATGTATGTGCCGTCCGGGGGGGACGGGAGGAAGATCACTGTAAAGGGCACTCCGCTGGGAATGTTCGACAGCAGTGAATTTGAGCAGAAAACGGTGTGTTTTCAGACAGGCGACCGTTTCTGTTTTTACAGTGACGGCATGGAACTGCTGTTTGATGCAGATGAGCTTTGCCGGGACCAGGGATATCTTCAAAGCAAAATGACAGGTTCAGTACTGCAGGATGACTGTACCTGGCTGAGCCTGCATATTACTTGAGCCAAGGAAGTGAACTATGGAAACTTTACACAAAGAAGTGATGTTCTGCGGTCTGGGAAACCACCAGAGTATTATCGAAGGCATTATTCAGGAGCTCGATCTGGAGCAATATGCGTTTGATATCCGCCTGATTCTGATGGAGGCTGTAACTAACGCCTACTATCACGGGAATCTCAGCGATTGTACCAAGCCGATCACCATCCGTTATCTGCTGAACGGAGAATTGCTCAATCTGCAGGTGCAGGATTCCGGCGCCGGAGCGCGTGAACTGGTCATACCGGATCAGATCGGGGATGAGCAACTGCTGGAGGACGGCGGAAGGGGACTATACCTGATCCGCTGCTTCTCGGACAGTGCAGAGATGATCCATAATACGATATTTATTAACAAGTCCATATGCACTCACTGAAGCAGCCGCTGTGTATAAGGTGTGCTGAGATTAAAAGGGGAGAATGTAGTGAAGTTAAGTATCAAGGTAAAAATGAGTATCCTATTGTTCCTGATTATCAGCATCCCGCTGACGATCTCCGGCGTAGTCTCCTACAATCTGGCCTCAACAGCCCTGCAGACAACGATTGAAGAGGAGCTGAAAGGAACGACAAGCTCAGCCGCCAAGGCAGTCGGGACCGAGCTTACAGCTGCAGGCAACTTCCTGGATGTCGCCAGCCGCAATGATTCGCTGGCTGCCTTTGCCGGTAATCCGTCAGTACAGAATGCGAAAGAGTCAGCGTTCTCCTATATATCAGGCATTCAGCAGGATAATGCGCTGCTGATGGAATCGCTGATCATTGCCGATGTGAACGGCAAGGTTCTGATAACCAGCAGTTCACAGGCACCGGAGCTGAATGTACAGGACCGTGAATATTTCCGTCAGGCGCTGGCAGGCGAAAAGGCAGTCAGTGAAGTACTTATATCCAAGGACAGCAATCAGAATATCGTGGCTGTGGCCCGGCCGCTGCGCCAGAACGGCAGCATTACAGGTGTTCTAATCGGAACAGTGCTGTTCAATACGATTACCGCGCCGGTTGCTGAGACGCATGTCGGAGAGAGCGGTTACGGCTATATGATTGACCGGACCGGGCTCATAATCTATCATCCCGATGCAGATAAGGTGCTTAAGGAGAATCTCGACGGTAACAGTAATAAGGAGCTGAACGCGCTTGTTCAGCAGATGAAGAACGGGGAGACCTCGCACGGTTTTTATACATATGAAGGCGTCTATAAATTTGTATCATTCGAGCCGGCGGGTAACTGGGTTGTGGCTACAACTGCCAATTACAGCGAGTACATGAAGCCGGCAGCCGAGATCCGCACCACAACGCTCCTGGTTGTTGTTTCGTTCATCGTGATCGCCCTGCTCCTGGGTTATTTCTTCACCACCCGCTACATCATTAACCCGGTCAAGAAGCTGCAGGCAGCTATGTCGCGGGCAGGGAACGGCGATCTGACCGTACATACCGCTATACATACAAGGGACGAGCTGCAGGCGCTCAGTGAATCCTTTAATGCCATGATCGACAAACAGGAAGCCATTATTAAGAAGGTAAGGCACGGCTCAGAGGCGCTGACCTCAATGTCTGAAGAAATGGCAGCTTCCTCTGAGGAGATTAGTGCTTCAATTGAAGAGATCAGTTCCAGTACCCAGGAGATTGCTTCGGGTGCAGAGAACAATAACCATTCCGTTGTTAATGCCTCACAAGTGCTGGTACAGCTCTCCAGTCTGGTGCAGCTTGCCCAGAGCAAGGCTTCAGCAACATCAAAGAATGCCAGTGATACGAATGATGCCGCACAGGCTGGCAGAACGCGTGTCAATAATACGGTTGAGGCTATGGATACAATCAGTAGCAGTACCAGAGACACCGGGGAACAGCTGCTTGCCGTTAGCGAACTATCGGATAAGGTATCGACAATTATTGGTACCATTAATGCCATTGCCGGACAGACGAACCTGCTTGCGCTGAATGCGGCGATTGAGGCTGCACGGGCGGGAGAGCACGGGCGCGGCTTCAATGTGGTGGCAGGTGAGGTCAGAAAGCTGTCAGATGAAACCCATCGTCAGGCGGAAGAGATCAGCGGGCTGGTCTCCGATATGCTAGGCAGAATCAGCCAGGCTGTTGAAGCGATGAGCGGGGCTTCCGAAGCAGTGGACAGCGGTGTGCAGATCGTCAAGGAGACAGACGAAGCCTTTATTCATATCATTGAATCGGTTGAGCAGATAACGGTAAGTGTGCAGGAAATTCTTGAGATTACAAGAGATGAGGTAGCTACCTCTGACCAGATCATCAGGCTGATTGATTCCATGGGGACGATTTCCGAAATGTCGGTCCAAAACACAGAGAGCGTGTCCAGTGCAACAGAGGAACAGGCAGCTACTGTCAATAATTTCGTATCCACAGCCGAGGAGATCAGTGCTATGGCTAATGAGCTGGAATTCCTGGTAGAAAAATTTATTATAAGGGGTGAGTAGCTTGAAGGAGATTACGATAGATATGCCGGCGATATTCTCTGTGGATGAAGCGGGTGCTTTCCGTGAAACACTCAGGGATTACATTAACAGCGGCGAGAACAGCTTTCTGCTGGACTTCAGGATATGCACCTTTATCGACAGTACCGGTCTTGGCGTAATTGTCAGCTTGTACAAAAAATGCGTTGAGAACGGCGGTACGATCCGCTTACGTTCCCTTCACCCGAATGTGCTGAAGATCTTTGAACTGACCCGGCTGACAAATGTGTTCGAGATAGTGTAGCAGTAAGCTAATCAATTTGTATAAAAAGAGGGGCAGCCCCGCAGATCGCCGTTAAGCCGGTCTGCAGGGCTGCCCTGTTCCATTATAGATTAGTCTGTTATATTCCGGGTGTAATATTCAATAATGTCCTTGCGGCGGATAATACCGAGAAAAACGCCGGTGCCGTCAACAACAGGAACGAAGTTCTGGTCTGCAGCAAGCGTCAGCATATCCTCCATCTGAGCCTTAATGTAAACACTCTCATTATGCACATGCAGCTGAATATCGCTAACCTTAACCTCATGCATGTTAGCGAAGCCGAGCCCTGCTGTATTCTTGAGCTTCCATAGCAGATCTCCTTCGGCCAGCGTTCCAGCGTACTTTCCTTCATGATCAATAATCGGAATGGCTGAATAATAATGCTGCTCCAGCTGTTCGATAGCTTCGAGCATTGACATGGAGGAGGTGATAAAAGCGACCTGATCCTTGGGCAGCAGAAATGCTGAGATTTCCATGGCTAATCTCCTTTACAGTGGAATGAGTGCAGAGTTGTATGTTTATTAAACCACAGATTCTATTGAAAGCGCATTAATAAATATACAGCAGTCCAGGGTAATAAAAAAAGATATGCCGCTCCGGACAGTGTGCCCACCCCTGCCAGACCTGACATATCCTTTGAATTCGGGTTGAATTAAGCAGGCTTATTTGCCTGCGGTTTCATTGCTTTCAAGGCTGACCTGCCATTCAATGCCGAATTTATCCTTCAGGCTCCCGTAGCATTTAGACCAGAAGGTCTCCTGCAGCTCCATAGTCACGCTTCCGCCTTCCTTCAGCTGATGGAACCAGGATTTCACATCCTCCTCGTTGCGTGTCACCAGCGCCAGACTGATATTATTGCCTGCAGTAAAGGGCATGCCGGGAAATACATCGGAGAACATCACATTGCTGCCGTCAACATCCAGGCGGGCATGCATAACCAGAGCCTTGGCTGCTTCAGGGAGCGGGTAGTCCGGATTCGGCGGGGCTTCGCCAAAGGTCATAATCTGCGGGTCGCTGTTACCGAATATCTTGGCATAAAATTCTACAGCCTCACGGCAGTTTCCATTGAAATTTATATACACATCAACTGACACTGGCTTCACTCCTCGTAAGTTCATAAGGCAGGGACTTTTTTTCCACATTGTAGCATGGCCTTGTCCAAAGAAAAATATACTTTTGCAGCTAATATGATGAGAGGTGTAACATGAATATGAAGGGGGAGCTGTCAGTGAATGAAAAGGAGCAATCCGTACTGCAGGTACTTAATGTCAAATACCCGTTGGTGCTGCAATCTGCCACGGCTGTAACCGGGGAAATGTACCGTTGCCAGGCGGGAGACAAGGTTTATTTTGCGAGAGTCAGTCATTATATGCCGTATGAAGTACAAGAAGAGGAAGTGAAGCTGCTCGGATATTTGCGGAATGCAGGGGCCTTTGTTGCACCGGTAATTCCTTCTCTTGACGGAAAGCTGGTAGAAAGCTGGGATTCGGCCGCTGACGTCCATATTGTTGTGTTCGCTGCTGCACCGGGAAGCCACCTGCCCCTTAAGGAATGGGACGGAGAAGTGTTTAAGCGGCTTGGAGGTGTAATTGGCAGGCTGCATAGGGAAGGAGCGCGATATGAACAGGAGCAAGGCCGTGCAGAGCAGATTAAGGATTGGATAGAAAATAAGGAGTATCAGTTCCTGCGGTCCATCCCGCAAGAGGAAACTGTAATCCGGGCAGCAGCACAGCAGGTGCTTCAAGAAGTCCGTTCCATTCCCCGGAATAGAGAGCAATACGGTATAATACACGGGGATATCTGGCTGGAAAATGTGCTGGTTGAGGGGGATTCGCTGACGATCATTGATTTTCAGGATTGCGAGCGCCATTATTACCTGTATGACCTGGTAGTTCCGCTCTACTCTGCCCTGGAATACTCATTTGCCGGGCAGGGAAACATCAGGGATTACGGCCAGAGACTCGCAGAGAATCTGCTTGCCGGATATCTGGAGGAGCATACACTGTCATCAGAGATGCTAAGCTATTGGCCGTTGCTCTTCCGGCTGAAGGAGCTGTTCGTGTATAACCTGATGCATCTTTATCTTAATAAGGACGAGCTTAACGAAGAACAGATCCGGATTTTTAATCTGTACCGCATGCGGATAGAGCATAACATTCCTGCTGTACAGCTGGATTATGACCGGTTACAACGATTAGTTAATGAGCATGTTCTGGCCGGCAAAAGAGGAGAGTGAGAGCATGAACATCTACGGCTGCGATTTCAGCGGCGCCAAAAACCCGGAAGGCAAGATCTTCATTGCCTCGGGCCGGCTGACCGGTAACCGTTTTACGGTTGAACAGGTTTTCAGCTGTGAGGACAGATTGGATCTGTACTATTATATCAGGACAAGCAGAGCGCCGTGGGGGGTGGATTTTCCTTTTTCGATACCTGAATATTATCTGGAGCAGCAGTATGCCTCATCCTGGGATACGTTCATAGAAGGGGCTTACAGTGACACCAGGGACCAGTTCAAGCAGCGGTTCGGCCAGATTCACAGCGGTAAAAGCAGCCGGGATCTCCGCGTGACAGACATTGCCGTGGACGGCAAAAGTCCGGTATCCTCGACACCGATAGCAATGCACGCCATGGTCTACGGGGCGCTCCGGCTGCTGCATAATCTGCAAGGGGATGCGGCGGTTTATCCTTTTCAGCCTTACCGGGAAGGCGTATCCCGGTTATATGAAATCTATCCCGGACACGGCTGGAAAGCATTGAAGCTCAAAAGCAGCGCCCCGGATGCTCTCCAGGGCATCCCGTTCAGCTTCAGAACGCAGGTGGACAGCGGGTTTGAGATTAGCATCAGCCCGGAAGCGGAGGCAGCAGCAGTGGATGCCCGCGGTCAAGCGAGTCTTCATGCCAGAGACGCAGTGATGGCCTGTATCCAGATGGCGTACTGCCTCCGTAGGTACGGGCTGGAGAGCAGCGAACAGCATAAGCCTGAGTTCGCCTCCGAAGAAGAATGGAAGCTGCGCATGCTTGAAGGTCTGGTTGTACGGATGCTTCCGTAACAAGCACGGGATTAAGCACCATTAATTATTGCATCCACCCAGGCATAACAGCGGTCCAGCTGTTCCCCCGTAATGAGGTCGGAGCGGTGCTCGAACATAATTCTGACCTGAGGATTCTCTTTCCGGATAATCTGCAGATAAGCTTCAATCGGTGCCCAGCCCCCGGCCTCATGTAGCTCAGGGAGCACAGGGTAGTGGCTGTTCTGTACACTGTCCAGTATCTGTACATTTGACAGGTGAATAAGATAGGCATACTTTGTATAAGTCTTAAGGACTTTGCGGGCGTCAAAGCGGCGGTCCAGCTTGTCCTGCAGAAACAGCCTCGCCGTATCCAGGCATAGCCTGATGCTTGGATATTTGAGCAATAGCTGCTCAAGGAAATCATGCTCATAAATAAGCCGGCTGATGGCATCGAACTCCAGCACCGGTATGAACTGATATTTACGTCCCTGTACATCTAGCCATTGAAACAGCTGCTCAGTGCGGGTAATCAATTCACCGGACGAAGTGTCTTGCTCATGGATATATTCCCGGCGGTCCCCGAATCTCCAGCTGCTCCAGTCAACCCGTTCATCGAGAATAACCGGCTTGGGGTAATGGAACAGTACATATTCTGGCTTGATTGAAGAAAGATAGTCCAGTTCCCCGGCGATATGTCCGAAAGCGTCAGCACGCACCTCATCGTCAGCGGAAAGGACAAGAGGGTCCCTCAGCTTCGTGCTGTCTTTCCGAAAGGGAAAATGCACACCAATCGCAAAGCCTCTGCTTTTGGCCGCGTCTACAAGCAGTGACGTATCTTCTTCGGAGGTAAACATACAAGCTTCAATGCCATAGAACCCGCTGCGGAAATCCTTCCGGTATTTCTCTTTATCAAATCCGCCATACTGTCCGATCATGAATTGTCTCAAGAAAAAGCCTCCTGAAAAAGAAATATTATGGAAGGAATTCGGCAAAACCGCCCCGTGTTCCTGCCCCGAAAAGACACTAGAAATAACTAGTGTCTTTTCGGTTTGTATTGGGTAAAATTAACTCTGGAATCATACCCAGTATAAGGCAGAGCAGCTTACTGTGAATTCATCACCGAACTCCGTCGGCTTCTATAAGTCCCAGGGCTTCCTCCCGCTTGCCGGAGAAGAAGAAGTACATGGAATCAGGTCTGTAAAAATGCAACTTTCGTTCTAGGTCCCGGGGGAAATAAGAAGGAATAATCTGGGGGGGCAGCGAATAGATAGCAATCAACAAAATTCGACTTTTAGACTACATAATCAGAGGGGTATTGTCGTGAAAAAAGGCCAAAAGACGATTTTTTTAATTGTTACATTTATTTTGATTTTTTTACTGCCGCTGCTTGGCAGTCTGGCTAAGTGGAAGGGCCTTCCACCCGGTTATGGAGATTTTCCTGCGCAGAAAGTTGAAGCAGATCCCGGATTCAGCCTGCTCTATTTCTCGCTTGCCTGCATCGTTGCATTGCTGATTACACTGGTGCTTGCTTTTCCCCGTTTGTTCGGATTCAAGGTTTCTCCGCAGATTTCCCGGCGCCCGGCAGGTAAGACTGCTTTTCCTGTGTGGTTCTGGTGGAGTCTCCCAGTGCTTGCGGTCAGCTGGTTTCTGATGTGGGCGCGGCTGGATCTGTTTGAGCCGGCAGAGAATTATACCTTTGTCCCGCTCTGGTGGTCCTTCATCCTGATTTTGGACGGGATAGTCTATAAACGGACGGGCGGCAATTCAATCATCTCACGCAAGCCTCATCTAATGCAGCTGTTGGCAGTTGTATCCTGCTTCAGCTGGTTCGCGTTTGAATATCTGAATTTTTTTGTAATAGAGAACTGGTATTACCCCAACGAGGATATCTTCTCTAACTTCGGTAACGTCTTCTGGTTTTCGCTTTCCTATACAACTGTGCTTCCGGCAATCGTTGAATGGTATCTGCTGCTGGGAACCTTTAAAGGACTTAAGGAGCGTTACAGCAACGGGCCAAAACTTAACGTATCTAAAGCACTGTTAATCATTTATTTTGTAATCGGGTTTTTTTTGGCCTTCGGTATGGGTTATTATCCTTATCTTCTGTTCTGGGTGCTGTGGGTCGCTCTTGTGCCCATGCTTTCGGCTGCCATGGCTCTCTGCGGCTACTGGACTCCGTTCACCCCGGTCAAGAACGGTGACTGGTCACGGATTATTCTGATTGCGCTGGCTACCTTATGCAACGGGTTCTTCTGGGAGTTCTGGAATTTCGGCAGTGAATGGTTCCACGATTCCATCCCTACTAATCCGAATTACTGGAAGTATTCGGTCCCGTATCTGGATAAGATTCATATTTTCTCCGAGATGCCGATTCTGGGTTATTACGGGTATCTTTTCTTTGGCGTGAATTGCTGGATTGTGTGGCTTATCGCAGCCTATGTATTTAAATTTGATGCCGATTTTGAGTTGAACGGGAAGAATCGCTAAAGGTGGAGTGGGCATGATTGCGTTGGACAACTATCAGATTCTCGAGACCATTTCAGATCAGTATGCGAAATCGGTTTACAGATGCAGAGATCCTTTATCCGGTGATACGGTTATTTTAAAAGTACTGAAGGCTGAATTTACCAACCCGGAAGCAGTGATGAGGTTCAAGCAGGAGTACAGGCTGCTGAAGGAGCTCAGCGCACAGCTGGGTGGTGTAATCAAACCCCTTAAGCTTGAGGAAACAAACGGCTTTTACGTTATGGTGCTGGAGGATATCCATGGACGTTCTCTCAAAGAAATTATGGAGACTGATGCTCCGGATACGGCAACGCTGCTCAGGCTGGCGATTAGAATCGTAGATATTCTCGGTGCGGTACATGAGCATAACGTCATTCATAAGGACATTAAGCCCTCCAATATTATCTGGAACAGGGAGCGGGATGTGGTGCAGCTGATCGATTTTGATCTGGCTGTGAAGCTGCCGAAGGAAAAACGGGAATTCCAGAACAGCGGCGTGCTGGAGGGCAGCATCCAGTATATTTCTCCTGAACAGACCGGGCGGATGAACCGCAATATAGATTACCGTAGTGATTACTACTCGCTGGGTGTGGTGCTCTATGAGCTTATGACCGGAAGCAGGCCTTATATCACACAGGAGATGCTGGAACAGATCTATTCCATTATCGCCAAGGAGGCCGTTCCTCCGTATCAGCTGACCGGCGGCAGAGTGTCCCGTGAGCTTTCCGATATCATAATGAAGCTGATGGAGAAATCTTCGGAGGAGAGATACCGCAGCGCTTACGGAATTAAGGCGGATCTGAAAAAAGTGCTGGCCGGAGAATCAGGCTTTGTAATCGGAGAGGACGACCGGCATAATGTGTTCCGGATTCCCGAAAAAATATACGGCCGTGAAGCGGAGCTGGCCAGGCTTACAGAGGCCTTCCGGCAAAGTGTCAGCGGCCAGCCGCAGCTGATGCTGGTTACCGGTGAGGCTGGCGTCGGTAAAACAGCGCTGGTCCATGAGCTGCATAAGTCAATCAGTGAGGAGAAGGGCTGGTTCGCCGAAGGGAAGTTTGACCAGTACAACCGTAACATTCCTTTCAGCGCTATTATCCAGGCCTTCCGCCGGCTGGTCAGCCAGCTGCTGGATAACCCTGATGCCGGCTATAAGCAGATGATAGCACAAGCCCTGGTCTCTGGGCTGGACGGGAACGGCAGTCTGATCGCAGGCCTGATACCGGAGCTTGCTGACTGGATAGGTGTACAGCCTGAGATAGAGCCGCTTAATCCTGCTGAGGAGACGAACCGGTTCTTCCTTACCTTTGCCAAATTCATTGAAGGCATCACTCTGAATGAACGCCCGCTGGTGCTGTTCCTGGACGACCTGCAGTGGGCTGATTACTCCAGCCTGCAGCTTGTCGAACGGCTGCTTATGGATCATCAGCTGCGCAGGCTGTTCATAGTCTGCTCATACAGAGGAAATGAAGTCCATGAAGGCCAGCTTCTGTTTACTTCTGTTGCAAAGGTAGAAAAGAGCCGGCAGGTAGGCGTCATTAGACTGGAGCCCCTGACTGTGCTTGATGTAAATATGCTGATTTCGGATACGCTTTACAGCCCGCGTGAGCGGGTAGACATGCTTGCGGAAGTAATCTATAAGCGGACGAAGGGGAACTCCTTTTTTGTCAGCGAACTGCTGAAGGAATTATACCGCAGCGGATATTTAACCTTCGATGAGCTGCAGGGCAATTGGAGCTGGCAGCTGGAACAGATATTAAGTTTGCCTGTAAATGAGAACATTGTTGAGTTTCTGATGATGAAGCTGATTAATCTGCCGCAGGAAGCCCGCAGTATGCTGATGTTATGCGCGGCAGCAGGCAGCAGGTTCGACTTCAGTCTGCTGAAGCTGATCAGCGGAGAGCCGCGGAGCCGTATAGCCCGGGCTATTGCAACTGCGGTTGATGAGGAGCTGATTATCCCGTCAGATGCCAGCTATACGATGTTTTCCGGTTATTTGGACGAGACGGATGCTGGACCTGAGCAGGAACTGGGCATTTCATTCCGTTTTGCCCACGACCGTATACAGCAGGCTTTCTATCAGATGTTAGATGAAAGGGACAGCAGGCAGCTTCATCTTAGAATTGGTAAAATACTGCTGGATAATCTCTCTGCTGAGGAAGTGGAAGAACGGGTTGTCGATATTGCCGCCCATATGAACAAAGGGCTGGAGTTCATCGGCGGCAGGGCGGAAATCAATGAGGTAATCCGGCTTAACCTGCGGGCAGCACGCAAAGCAAAAGCAGCCTTCGGTTACGATTCGGCCTATGCGCTGCTGGAATCTGTACTTCCGCAGCTGCCGGATAATGCCTGGGAGGATGCAGAGCTTCCGGCAGCGGAGATATACCGGCTGCTGGCCCAGTGCGGTTATCTTACCCATCATATTGAAGAAGCCGATGCCGCATGCGCTGCTCTGCTGGAGCATACAGCCGGAAGAATGGACCGTGCCGGGATTTACGAGCTGCAGGCAGACCATTATATGTATCTCGGGATGATGAAGGAAGCGATTGCTGCCGGAAGACAGGGGCTGCAGGAGATGGGTATCCAGATTCCGCAGCGCGTGGGAATGGCTTCTGTGCTGAAGGAGCTGGTCAAGATCAAGGCTGCGCTCCGGGGCAGGACCGCCGATGATATCTTTGCCTCCGAAGAGATGAAGGACCCGGAAATGCTGCTGATTATGAGGCTGCTGATTAATTTTATCCCGCCGGCTTTCATCTCCGGAGAGACTTCACTGTTTGGCCTGGCTGTCCTTAAGAAGGTCGGCCTGACGCTGAAATACGGCAATTCGCCTGAATCAGCACTGGCCTTTATCGGTTATTCCATGCTGCTGTCCGGGTTCGGCGATGTGAAGGGCGCATTCGAGTTCGGCCGGCTGGGCATCAGAATCAATGACAAATTTAATGACCTGCAGTGGCGGGGGGCTGCACATGTCCTGTATACTCTTTTCAGCCACACCTGGACGGAGCCTTGGGATACCCTGCAGGATTGGTTCACAACCTCAATCGAAGCCAGCTTGCGTACTGGAGATTTGCTATATCTGGCCCATTCCTGCTTCTATGTCAACCTATGGAATCCGGAGATGGATCTGGCTACAAATCTGCAGGAAAGCAACCGGATGATCGCCATGATTGAGAGCACCAAATATAAGGAATCACTGGCAACAGCGCAGCTGGTCCGGCAGTATTACCGCAATCTGCTGGGGGAGATGGGGGATAACCGCTCGTTCAGCGACGACTCATTTGAGGAAGTAGGCATGCTGCGGGACTTGGAGCTGGCCAAATACAATTCCGGCATTGCGATTTATTATATCTACAAAATGAAGCTCTTGTTCACCTATGAAAGCTACGAAGAAGCACTAGGGTATATCGACAAGGCTTATCCTATTATCGGGGCGCTTGCCGGTTCGGCTTTTATGGAGGAGTTCTCACTGTACACCTTCCTGAATCTGGCTTACAGCTATTCCGGCCTGCGCGGATTAGCACGGAGCAAGGCCAGAAGAAGAATGAAAAAAGAGCTGGGCAGGGTCCGCAAATGGGCAAAGCATGCCCCCGGCACCTTCAGGCAGCATGAAATGCTGATGAAGGCGGAGTGGGCCCGGATATCAGGACGAGATGATGAAGCAGGGCGGTACTACGATCTGGCGATAGAGGCCAGTGAACAAGGTACGTTCGTCCGGTATAAGGCGCTTTCGAACGAGCTCGCAGCTAAATTTTATTACGCTAAGCAGTTTAATGAGTTTGCCGCCTATCTGCTTAGACAATCCGTATATTATTATTCCATATGGGGCGCCAAGGCCAAAATTCAGTTCCTCAAAAGCAAGTATCCCGATATCATCCGCAAAATCAATACCAAGGAATTTCTGCATGGGCGGACTGTATCGGATTATACCGAAAGCATTGACCTTGACTCTATGATTATGGCCTCCCAGGCCATATCTAAGGAAATTGAGCTGGACAACCTGCTGGAGGCGCTGATGCAGATCGTCATCAAGAATGCCGGGGCGCAACGCGGCTGCATCCGAATGACCGGCGGCTCAGGGCTGCTGGTGGAGGGGGAGTATCTGGCGGAAGAGGATAGAATCTCCGTCGGCGTCCAGAGCCGCAGCACCTTCGATCATCTGCCCGACTCCATCCTGCGGCAGGTTGAGGAGAGCGGCGAGACGCTGATCTATAATGATGCTTTTTCAGAGACCCAGTTCGTTAATGATCCGTATATCGTGGGGCACCGCCCTAAATCGATGGTCTGTATGCCGCTGATTAACCAGAACAAGACCGTTGCCGTCATCTATCTGGAGAACAATCTCGTAACCGGTGTGTTTACCAAGGAACGGATGAAGATTATTAATCTGCTGTCGCGGGAAATGGTGTTCTCCCTGGAGAATGCCAGCCTGTACTCAGAGCTGGAGCGTTCAGAGGAAAAATACCGTGAGCTGGTCAACAACATGCAGGACGGCATTTTTATTACGCAGAACTTCATATGCAAATATGTCAATGAAGCGCTGGCCGGAATGCTTGGTTATGAGGTAGAGGAAATGCTGGAGCAGCCGTTTGACAGCTTCCTCAGTCCGGAGGAGCGTGAGAAGGTCATGCATTATTACAGCCGGAGGGTGGAAGGCAAGTCGGTTCCCTTTGAGTATGAGACCCGGCTCCTGCATAAGGACCAGATCCATGAGGTTATCGTTATACACAAGGTTACGCTTATCAATTATATGAACAATCTGGCTATCCAGGGGACGGTAAAAGATATTACCCAGCGTAAGCAGGCGGAGGAAGAGCTGCTGCGGCATAAGGAGCACCTGGAGGAGCTGGTTGCTGAGCGGACCAAAGAGCTTGAGCTGAACAACGAGGAGCTCAACCGGTATATCGGGATGATTGAGCAGATTTCGAATACGGACGAGCTGACCGGCCTGTATAACCGCAGATATTTCAACAAAGTCTTTAGGGAGGAAGTTGAAAGTGCTGCAGCCGCGCAAAAATATCTGGGTTACCTGATGCTGGACATCGACTATTTTAAGAAATACAACGATACTTACGGACATTATGAAGGTGATAACGTGCTGCGCAAAGTAGGCAACATGCTTCACGAGCTGGCGGAACGGGCCGACGGCTTCGCCATCCGGCTGGGAGGAGAAGAGTTCGGTATTGTCGTTACAGGCTTCACACCTGTGCAGTCCCGGGAATATGCCGAGACTATCCGCCGGAGCATTGCAGACCTGCGGATACCGCATACAATGAGTCCGCAGTTCGGCATTGTTACCGTATCAATCGGCGTTGCGTGTGTCCGGGGAGGCAGTGCCGGGGAAGAGGACATTTATAAGCTTGGTGATGATGCGCTGTATCAATCCAAGGCTGAGGGCAGAAACCGTGTAACCCTGTTCCAGTAAAGGATTTAAGCCCTCCGGTGCTTTTGTGCCGGAGGGCTTGCTGTGCTGCTGATTCTGTGGCGGATAATCCCCGGCCGGTGCATAACTCAGCTGAGTGCCGCAAAAAAATACAGCCGCCCGTCAAATCCTGCGGGAGGCTGTATTTTTAATACACATTAAACATTTCGGCAATATCATCATACTGCGTCGTCTGGGTCAGGGCCAGAGAGAGGAGTATTCGTGCTTTTTGCGGAACCAGGCTGTTGCAGGGAATCGAATTGGCGGAAAGGTCAATATAGGTATCCTTAAGGGTTATGCCGCTGGCAATCCGTGAGCACCGGACTACCGGAATATTGTTATTCTTCAGCTCGCCGACCTTATCGATCCAAGGCTTGCTGTAGATGCCCCCGCCTGCTCCGGCAATGACAATCCCTTTGGAAATGGTGGACAGGTAATCAAGTATGCCGGGATCGGCATCCACATGGAAATAGGCGACGGACACCTCTGGCAGGCCGCTGAGCGTAGAGACGTCGAACTGGGCGGCGGTGGTGTGCTTTTTCAGGGAACGTGTATAGAAAAAAGCCTCACTGTCACGCATATACCCCAGGCAGCCGAAATCCCGCTCATCAAAAGCATTAGCCTTAAAAGTATTCACCTTCTGGACATCGCGCCCGCTATAGATACCTTCCGCAAACACAACCATAACCCCCTGGCCGGCCGCCTCCGGATTAGCAGCAAGAGCCACCGACTGGAACAGATTCAGCGGACCGTCCGGGCTAATGGCTGTTGCAGGCCGCATGGAACCGGTGATAATGACCGGCTTGCCGGTTTTGATGACAAGATTGAGAAAGTAGGAGGTTTCATCGAGCGTATCCGTTCCATGAGTAATGACAAAGCCGTGAATATCCTCCCGCTGCGCTAACGTGTTAATAATGGAGGCAAGCGTGAGCCAGTGCTGGCTGGTGATGTCTGCACTGCCCAGATTGCTCACCTGGATACCAATGCAGTTGGCTACACGCTCCAGGTGGGGCACGCTGTCCAGCAGATCCTGAACCGGCAGGGCACCGGGCTCGTAGTTTAAGGTTTTATGCGCTTCGCCACTGCCGGCAATCGTTCCTCCGGTTGCGAGAATAACGACATTTTTCAGAGTAGGATTATAAAAAGGTGAGGCTGTAAAATCGACTTCCGGCGTTGGAATAATCATGAGTACGTTCCTTTCGGTCTAAACTATTATGTGAGAACGCTAACTTATAATCAGCAGGAAGTCAACAGGTTTTTGAGAAAGGAAAAAATTCCCTTGAAGCCGAATATATAGAAGGATGAAAAAGTGCTGATTAATAACTAAGGGGGGCTGAACATGAATGATTTTTTTAATTTGCATACAGTGGCAGACGGAGTCTGGGCGGCAATTGTTGTCCCGGGCAGCGGTGCATTAGGAAATGCGGCGATAATTGATCTGGGAGACAGCACAGTAGTTGTGGATACCTTCAGTCTTCCGCAGGCGGCGGAGCTTTTGAAGCAGGCGGCTGAGAAACTGACCGGAAAACCGGTACAATACGTTATAAACACCCACTATCACGGGGATCATCATTACGGGAACCAGGTTTTTAAGGACAGTCAGATTATAACGACAGGTATAACCCGTGATTACCTCACCAAAGAAGCTGCTCCAACTGCGGAAGCCTGGCAGGACGGATTACAGCAGGTAATGACTGCCTTGGAACAAGGCAGACAGGCCGCACAGGATAACAGGCTTCAAACGGCCTTTGCCAATGAAATTGCGGATAAAGCAGCTCTGCTGAAGGCTGTTCCGGATATCCGCAGGGTAACGGCGTCATTAACCTTTTCCGATAAAATGATGATTTATGGCAGTACGCGCTCCGTTGGCGTGTTAACCTTTGGCGGCGGACATACAGAAAGTGATGCTATGGTGTACGTAGAGGATGCAGGCGTATTAATCGCCGGTGATCTGGTGCTCAGCCGGACACATCCGGCTATGCTGAACGGAAGCCTGGAGAATTGGCTGAGGATTATTGAGCAGATTGAACGTGAGCTTAAATTCAGCAAGCTGATTCCCGGACATGGAGAAGTCGCTGACCGCAGCAGTCTTGAAGAGATGACCCGATACCTGAGAGCAATCCCGGAATATGCGCAGCAGGCGGCAGCAAGCGGTGAACCGGAAGCTTATTGGCTTGAGCAGGGTATACCTGTACCTTTTGCAGATTGGGAAATGTCCCACGTGTTCGGCTGGAATTTCAGATGGCTCTATCAGCAATTGAAGCGCGGAGATGAGGTAAAGCAATGATTGAACTGGATACGGGAAAATATGCGCTTGTCCTTCCGCTGCTGGATTCAATAGAGATCAATACTTTATTTGCGAGGGCAGTGCTGGAGCAGACGGTTACCGGCAGGGTTTTTACAGATAATGCTGACGTTCCGGGTGCTTATTATATCGTTCATCCTTACGGGATGTCGCTTGTGTTCGGAGGGACCGGTAACCATGGGTTCACCCGGGGGGTTAGTGACTACATAACCGACAAGAACGGAACAAGACAGATGGCGGAGTGGCTGCAGGCTGATCCGTCCGGAGAATGGGCGGATATCATTGATGACGTAGTAGCCTCCCATAATAGTGCGGCGGGCCTTGATGCCGGATTGCAGGGGCAGGCTGGCTCAAGAGTTATTCAGCAGGATACTAGAGTCAACTTTGCGCTGGACCAGTCTGCCTTTGCAGCTGCGAAAGATAAGGCCGGCAGGCCGGACACGCGGATTATCCGTTTGAACGCAGAGCATTTTACGGCGCTGGAGCAAGGCGTAGTGCCCCGTTATTTTTGGAGGGATGCTGAACATTTTACAGCTGAAGGCGCTGGGTTCGTACTGCTCGAGGATGGCGGAATAGCCGCTGCGGCGTTCTCTTCCTGCCTTTATGGCAACCAGCTGGAGATTGGAATTGAGACGATGCAGGATCACCGGGGGAAAGGCTACGCTTTTGCAGTCAGTCTGGCGCTGATTGATTACTGTCTCAGCCAAGGCCTGGAACCGGTCTGGGCCTGCCGGCTGGAGAATACCGGATCTTACCGTCTTGCGCACAAGCTGGGCTTCCGCCCGGTGGTGACGTTACCTTATTATCGCCTGGCGTATGGCGCTTAACGCTTGAACAGAAGAAGCAAATGAACAGGCGGGAGGAAACGGAATGTCCGGGAGACTGATGACATTGAATATGCTGCTGCTGTTTCTGCTAACTTCCTGCAGCGCTTGGAGCGGCGGAGAGAATACGGAACGGCCTCCTGTTACAGTGCTTGCGGACGGTTCAGAAATTCCGGCAACGGTCCGCACGGCAGATGACGGAGAATCTGATCAGGAGGACAGGCAGGCACAATACCGGGTTCTTATGGAGCAGATCGAAGAAGCGGATATCCCGTATATCCGGCTTGGGGAGACTGTTGAGATTCATCTGGGTGAAGAGAACCGCGCTCATTATGAGCTGACAGATGTAATCCTGCTGCCGGACGGCAGCTATAAATACAAAATGCCTGATAACGGGCCTGAGACGGTCATGATTAGCGAAGGGTCGGGATCTTTCGAGCTGGGAATGAATCCCGCTGCTTTCTTAAGCTCAAACACGGCAGATTATGAACCCGGTGCGACCGTCCGCGGCTTCCGCCTGAGCGGGCTGAGCGGGGGAGCGCAGCAGGAAATCTTCTTTGTGCTCCGGACCGATGCCGGCAGCATCGGTCCGAGCCTGTAATAGACGGTAGACGTTCATATCAAGTAAGGAGAGGGGCGCCATGGTGCGCTCTTTTTGTTGATTAATTTCAAGATAATGATTATCATTATCACAAATATGAGCGCTGTGTTTTGATATGGAGGGATTCCGATGAAGCGGGTGCAACCGCTGGATATAAGAGATGCAGAGACTGGTGAACGGACTGGTCTTGACAGTATCCGGGCTTTTATGGCCGGCCATTTTCATGAGCCTCTGTCGATTGACCAGCTGGCCGGCATGGCCGGCCTCAGGCCGAAATATTTCGGTGAGCTGTTCAAAAAAACATACGGGCAGAGTGCAATAGATTATTTAACCGATCTGCGGATCAGCAGAGCGAAGCAATATTTGCAGGAATCCGGTTATCTGCTGCGGGAAATAGCCCAGAAGGTCGGGTACAGCGATGAGTTCTATTTCAGCCGGAAATTTAAAAAAGAAATCGGGATGCCGCCGTCCGCCTTCGCCCGGCGGCAGAAGCGGCGGATTGCGGCCTGCTCTGCTGCGGCTACAGGCCAGCTGCTGGCTCTGGATATCATTCCTGCAGCCGCACCGCTCGATGCGAAATGGACACATTACTATTACAATAAGTACTATTCACTTATTGAGCTGCATCTCAGAGTAGATCTGCTCGACCGGGAGACGGAGGTTGACAAGCTGATCCGATCCCGGCCGGATGCGGTTATCGGACACGCCGGAATGGCTGAGGAATGGCAGGAATCCCTGCAGCGTAATGCCCAGACCCTGTATATTGTCCGGGAGGAGGAGCGCTGGGATGAACAGCTGCAAAAACTGGCGGAATTTCTGGACAGGGAACAGCAGTGCAGACAGTGGCTTGAGCTCTACGAGCGGAAGGCGGGTCTGGTTAAAGAGCAGGTCTCAGCGGCTGTTGGTAAAGACAAAGTGACAGTGCTTCGTCTCAGCGGAGACCAGCTGTATGCCTACTGTAATAGGGGGATTAGAGATGTGCTGTATGAGCAGCTTGGTTTATGTCCGGCGTATACCCATTCCGCCGCTATTTATAATGAACCTGTCTCATTCAGTGAACTGCACGCTCTGGACCCGCAGCGGCTCCTGCTGCTGATCTGCCCGGATTCCCCGACACGCATGAGCTGGCTGTCCCTGCAGCATAACGAGAGCTGGCGCAGCCTCCAGGCCGTAAGCAACAGGCATGTGTATGTGCTGCCCTCCGATCCGTGGTTTGAATATTCTGCAGTGGCGGTAGACCGGATGCTGGAGGAGACACTCCTGATGTTTACGGGAAATAGTCCAAGCCTGCAGAAGGCAGGAGTCCATGGTTACCCGGATGCATATCCTTTATAATCTCCATTAATGAGAACGATTATCATTAGGGGGAGATCCATTATGCAAGACAAGATCATTACAGCAGGCAAAATAAAAAAAGCACTGCTTCCGGCTTCACTCAGCCTGCTGCTTGCCGCTGCGCTTCTGAGCGGGTGCAGTCAGGATTCAGCAAATGTAGGAGCGGACAATGCAGCCTCTGCAGCTGCCGCCGCAAGCGCTCAGCCTTCCGCTGAACCGACTGCTGAACCGGCTGCTACAGAGGCAGCGGAAACAGCTTATCCGCTTACGGTCACAGATGAGCTGGGCCATGAGCTGACGCTGGAAGCGGCGCCGCAGCGGATATTCGCCCCATATCTGGAAGATTCGTTAGTAGTGCTGGGTGTTAAACCGGTGGCCCAGTGGGCGAACAACGGGCAAGGCCAGGCTTATCTGCAGGACAAGCTTGCCGGCGTGCCGCTGCTTGACTTTAACAGCGGACTGCCTTCACCGGAGGTCGTTATGGATCTGCAGCCGGATCTGATTGTGCTGCACAACGCCAATTATGCGGAGAACGGGGTATACGAGCAGTACTCTAAGATCGCCCCGGTCTATGTATTCAAACAGGCGGCTGGTGATCTCGACAGCTCAGTAACAATCCTCGGTGAGCTGATCGGGAAGCAAGAGGCAGCAGCGGATGGGCTGGCAGCCTATCATCAGAAGGTTGAAGCTGCCAAAGCGGAGCTGGCACCGCATATGGACGGCAAAAAGGCGTTAATTATCCGCTTCAATGCAAGAGGCATGTTCCTGATGGGCAGTGTGTATGGCGGATTCGTGCTGGCGGATCAGCTGGGCATTGCCAAAAGTGAGCTGGTCGCAGCCGAAAACAGCCTGGAGCTGTCGCTTGAGCTGCTGCCGCAGATTGATGCTGATTACATCTTCCTGGCTAATGACACAGCCAACAGCGGTGAGACCTTCTATAATGAGCTGACTGAAAGCTCCCTCTGGAAAAGCGTCCCTGCCGCCCAGGCCGGACATGTATACAATGTAGATGACCGCTTTTGGCTTGGCGGAGGCGTGGTTGCCTACAGCAATGTTATCGACGATGTGCTGGAGCTCATCGCACCATGAGCAGTGTGAAGGAACTAACCTATCCGCACCAAGGCTGTGAGGAAATCAGAATGACAGCCGGTCCGTTTAAGGCGGAATACCGGCTGCTGCTGGCGCATCCCGCCGGTGAAGCGCCGCCGGAGGGGTATCCGGTTATTTATGCCTTGGACGGACATGCTGTTTTTCATACCCTGGCAGAAGCGGCACGGCTGCAGACACGTAAGCCGCACGGATATGACCCTGTGCTGATTGTCGCGGTCGGCTACCCTTCCGGCGAGCCGTTTGATATGACCCGGCGCTGCTATGATTTCACGATGCCGGTACCGGCAGATACTTTGCCGCAGCGTCCGGACGGCACAGACTGGCCGGAGCACGGCGGTGCCGACAGCTTCCTGGAGCTGCTGGAGCAGGAGATCATGCCGCTGATTGCCGGACGGTTTCCGGTGGACCGCAAGCGGCAGGCGATATTCGGCCATTCTCTCGGCGGGCTGCTTGTGTTGCACGCCCTGTTCACCAGACCTGCGCTGTTCAGCCACTATGCAGCCGGCAGCCCTTCCTCCTGGTGGGGGGATTATAAGGTTCTGAAGGAGCTGGATGCATTCGCTGCCGGGTATCCTTCGCTAGAGCTGCAGCGACGGCTGCTGATTACGATCGGTGCTGAGGAGCTTGAGCATATGGTCGAGGATGCCGGCAACGTGTATGAACGGCTGGAGCGGCTTGCCGCACACGGGCTGGAGGCCTCTCTTGTGAATTTCGCCGGAGAGAACCATGTCAGCGTTCTTCCGGCAGCACTCAGCCGTCTGCTGCGGTTTGCGCTGGAGAAGCAGTAGGGCTCTCAGCCTGGAGCTGGCCGGACAGGTCTGATTGCAGCTGAATCTATGGGCAAAAAACCTCTCTTAATCAAATGGAGCTTGGACTGCAAGCCATTTGAATATAAGAGAGGTTTTTAGCTTTCTTTTAAATAAATCAGCCGTTCAAACGCTTATGGTTCTCATGGGCAATGCTTATAAGTGCAGTGTAGAGCGGCTGTACATTGAATTTTTTGGCGAATTCAAATTTATAGGCAGCGGTCTGCAGATTGTTAGATTTATGATATGGAGAGGTAATATAGTGTAGGTTGATCTCGCAGTCGTCAAAACCGGTGCCGCCGGTCTCCATGGTTACTTCATAAATGGAGCCGAGATGAATGGACGCGACGCGCGTTTTCTTGCCGGTCACCCCCTGATGATCAATTAGAATCAGACGCTCATCTGTAATAATGAATGCATCACGGACAAGCTTGAAGCCGGTGCGGATCTGCTCGTCAGGCATCAGATAAATCCCGTACTGGTTCATCAGCTCCGGAATGGTTACCTCTGAGTAGTTGCCAAGTAGACCGCCAAATAAATTAGCCATTATATTCCCTCCTGAGTGTCCGCGGTAAGCGGATATGCAATTGCTCATTACTCTGTTAATATTCTCCAAACGGAGGACTATCCCTGCACCGAAATATGGTAAACTTATCTCAATAATGATAGGGGTGAAATGCATATGGCGGATGAACATGATGAGCTGGCCGAGAAAAGACGTAAAAACCTGAAACTCATTCAATTCAGCAAAGAGGATGATGCACTCATTGAATCAGATAAGCCCAAAGAGACCTTTGCCGATGTCGGGGGCCTTGAGGATGTCAAAAAGAAAATCCGGATGAACTTCATCCTGCCGCTGCAGCAGCCGGAGCTGTTTGCCGCATACGGCAAAGAGGCGGGCGGCAGCCTGCTGCTGTACGGACCTCCAGGCTGTGGCAAGACCTTCCTGGCACGCGCCGTAGCGGGGGAGATTGAAGCCAACTTTATGCATATTGAGCTGCAGGCGATTCTGGCCATGTATGTGGGGCAGAGCGAAAACAATCTGCATAACATTTTCGCCAAAGCACGGGAAAATAAGCCTTGCGTCATCTTCATCGATGAGCTGGACGCCATGGGCGGCAGCCGGCATCAGATGCGCCAGCACCATGACCGGATGCTGGTTAATCAGCTGCTGCTGGAGCTGGACGGGCTGCAGGCGGAGAACGATCAGGTATTTGTAATCGGTGCGACCAATACGCCATGGTATCTGGATTCAGCCCTCCGCCGTCCCGGCCGCTTCAACCATCTGGTGTTTGTTCCGCCGCCTGAGGAAGCGGAGCGTGAGACGATTCTCGGCCTGAAGCTGGCCGGCAAGCCGCAGGAGCCGGTTAATCTGTCCAAGCTTGCCGGGGAGACGAAGTTTTTCTCCGGGGCTGATCTGGAGCAGGTGGTCAGCGATGCTGTAGAATCTGCCATGGAGCGGACCTTTGCAACAGGGGAGATTCAGCCGATTACAGGCAATGACCTGCGGCAGGCGGCGAAGGACCGCAAAGCGACGACGCTGGAATGGTTCGCCACCGCGCGGAACTACGCCACATTCAGCGATGTGAACCGGGACTACCAGGTGGTTCTGGACTATGCCAAAAAGCACGGAATTAAATAGCACGGGCGGGACAGGAGGTCCTGAATATGGGGTATGAATCCAGCGGCTACGGATTGGCAGCTGTACATGAGCTTATGGAAATGAAGAGGTACAAGGAGGCCCTGGTTGAAGCGGAGCAGGTGCTGCGTGAGGACCCGGAGGACCCGGATGTTTTTGCAATCATTGCCCATATCTATATTCTGCAGGAGAACTACGAACAAGCACAGCACTGGACAGGCGAAGCGCTGCGCCGCGATCCTGAGCAGCAGCTGGCCTGGTTCGTGCAGATATGTATCTATTATGATATACGCAATTATAAAGCACTGGACGAGGTTTTACCGGAAGCCATGCGGGTTGATCCCTATGAGCCCCATTACTATTTTATCAAGGCCAATCTGCTGAACAAACGGGCGAAATACAAGGACGCCAGGGAGCAGCTGCTGCAGGCGCTGGAGCTGAGCCCGGAGAATGCTGTCTATCTGGCTACGTTAAGCTATACAGAAGCCCTGCTGGGCAACATGGCTGAGTCGGTCAGCCTGGACCGGCAGGCGGTTCAGACCGGTGTAGAGAACGAATACGTTCTGCTCTATCTGGGCTGGGCGGCGGGCCACCGCGGGGATTATAAGCTGAAAGAGACGTACATGAGAAATGCGGTCAGGCTCGATCCGGATGACAAGCAGCTGCGGGATGAGTTCCTGGAGTCATTGCAGCAGACCCATAAGCTGCTGGCTGTTTTTTTGTGGCCGACCAAATATTTCCGCAGACTGAAGCGCTGGCAGATACTGACGCTCTGGATTATTGCCTGGGTTGTGTTCAGGCCGCTGGTGCTGGTGTTCCTGATTCTCTATATCATCGCCAATATGGTGACCAAAGGAATCGTTCATGTACAGATATACGGGTGGCAGAGAAGCAGGAAGTAACAGCAGGGCAGCGTTTAACAAAGAGTGTTCCAGGCAGCCGCACAACGGCTGAGGAACACTCTTTTTATTTTTTAATAGGGTATATAACGGCTGGTCTTGGTTAAAAATAGGAGAAATCATGAAGAAGGGAGTGGCAAATTTGGATATTACAATGGGATCAGATGAGGTCATCAGCCGGATCAAGCAGCTCCAGACGGGCGGGGGAAGCATCAACAAGAAGCAGGTTAAGCAGCATGATCCGGAATTAATGCGGAGTGCCCTGTACTATTTTCCAAGCTGGGAGCATGCTGTGAAAAACGCGGGACTGCTGTAATAGCGGGAAAATGCGAAGAGCCGGGACTGCAGGACTATAAAGTCTGCTATCTGCGGCTCTTTGTGCTTGGATTCACATGCAGCTAATCCCGCTTTTTTGTATGTTCCGGGCAGATGCTCTGCCGTTGAATCGCCTTCATATTCAGATTCAGCTCATGCATGTAATGATTGATTTTGAGCTGCAGGTTACGGAGGATTTCTATCTGCATTTCATTTATCCGGTCTTCCGCGCAAAAAGCTGAGCAGGACAATTGTCCGGCGCTGTACGACTTCGTCTCATCCACTACAGTATTGAGCTTCTCTTTATAAATCCGTTTAACCGGACCATCCTCTGCCTTGATTTCATAATAACGGTTGGTCTCAAGCAGAAGTTTCCAATGGCTTACAGTGACGTCAAAGGCGTCTTTTTCTACCGCGGCGGAGACTTTCACAATTTTAATATGACTTTTCATAGTGACTGCTCCTCCTGCAAACCCATTTTCTTAATGGGTTTATTTCGCATAAACCTTAAGGGATTATATCATGTGAATGGGGCTTTTCCCACTGGAAGTTATGGTAAGCTAGTTCAATTGGACTAAATATAAAGTCTCCTGATGTTAACAGAACTGAACTGCAACTTTTAACGGCTCCAGACGTCCAATATATTGAGTTAATTTGAAAATTAAGGAAAAGGAGATTTATTATGAAAAAGAGCTGGCTGCTTCTACCCATGTTAGTATTCTTATTAATAGGCTTTCCGGCAATATCCTCCGCAGCTTCAACCGCTTATTTCGTCGTGATCTGGAACAATGGAGCCCAATCTACAAATCCGGCACTGCTTAAGGACGGAACGGTCTATGCAAGCGCCGGTATGCTGGAGTCGGCCGGTCTGAAGGCTTCGAAGAGCAGTTCGCGCAGCGGCACTGTATATACTTATACCGGATGGAAGAAATCAGTGACGGTCACAACAGCAAGTAAAACAGGGAAGCTGGACGGACAGGCTGTCAGCCTTGGCGGCAAGCCCTTTATGTATAAGGATGAGCTGTATCTTCCGGCCCGCTTTATCGTGCAGGCATTAGGAGGGGAGACGGTAGGCTGGAACGCCAAAACCCGTGTGTATACCGCGAAAAATTTTCAATCCTTTTCAAGCAGCAGTGCCGTTTATGGCGGAATAACCTATACCGTTGATAAGCAGACTGGAAAACTGTACGCGCAGAGTCCGGCCGGGCAGCCCCGGCTGATTGCAAACCTGGGCTCTGAGCTGTACGACATGATCAGCTTTGATTTCCGGAAAACGGCAAAAGGCCTAATCTATCTTACGATTACGGATGTCTATGGCGAGCCGCATATCAACAACAAGTGGTACACGCTGATCATTAAGGAGGGTATAGTAATCCGGCAGGCAAGCGTAGGGTATTGGATCCGTTACGGGGACAATGTGAAGCTGTACGGTGATAATCTGATTTTGACGGATGGAAAGAGTTTGCGTGTGATTGAGGATGGAACGGGGAAGGTAAAAGAGACGCTCAATCTGGTCAAGCTTGGCGGGATAGACGATAAATACCTGGTCGAGGGAATAGATGATGATTTCCTGCTGATCCGCCCCAACCAGAAAGGCCTGCTGATGCTGATTGACCGCAAGACCGGGGCTCAAACCTTGCTGTATAAAGAATTGCTCGATGCTGAGCAGCAGGTATATGCTGAGACGAATGACATCCCGTTTTACGGGGACCGGCTGGAGTATATTAAGCGTGAAGGGAATGTGCTGCAGTTCAAGAACCAGGCCGTTCAAGACGGGCGGATCTATAAATACGATTTGTTAAAGACTCAGCCATAGGCTGGGTTTTTGACAATTGGAGGGAGGCGGCAGATGGCCGTGATACTGTATCATTATTACGAGAAAGCGCTGGGACCGTTTCGAAATCTGTCGGATCTGCCGGCAGCTGAGGCGGAGGAGGTGCTCGCTGCAATCAGGCAGAAAAAGAAGACAATGGCTGCACACCGGCCTGACGGATACCTGCAAAGAAGAAGAGAGCTCGAACAGCTGGCCCGGGCACTGTTTATTGCAAAAGGCGGAAAGCCGGTCCGGACAGCCCCGCACTATATGGTCATAGGAGAGTGTGAGTGGCTGAAATCCTGGTATGCCGAGGGAGAGGCTGTGCATATGCCCATTTCAGGCTTTGATACGGATACGCTTTCTTTTTCCTATGGGGACCTGTTTCCGACGTTTAGCCCTAAAGTACAGGACGGCAGGGAATACCGCGGAAAAGTATACACCTCTAGTGAGATTGTAACGTTAATTCAGAAGTACGGCCTCCCGCAGGTCTGGAATAAGGACGGTGTTAACGGGCCGGAGAGATACATAGAGGTTCAGGTATGGGACGAAGGTCCGCTCGATATGTTAATCAATTACATATAGAAAATAAGAAGATGAATTAGAAAAATGTGGAATGTTAACCTGCCGTGTATTACAATTAATCCGTTATTGCCCTGACAGGGGAGACTATACAGGATTAAGGAGACGTAATATGACAAAGAGCATTAAAAAGGATCACCCGATTATTTTCTCGCTGCTGCTGGGTATTTTGCTGACATTTTTGGTTTCAGCTGCTTCGGCCGTAGCGAGTATTATGGAATTAAGCGACAATGGGATGATTATCGCCCAAGGAACTGGATTTGCAGTGATGGCTGTAATTGTAGCTGTGTATATGACAAGGGGCGGACGCACATGGGCCCGGTATGGTTTCAAGCCGATTACAGCAGTAGAATCAAAAGATGCGCTCTATTACATACCACTTCTAATCATCGCCTTGGTTCAGCCTCTCATTGGCGGCTTCAATGTTCAGCTGACAGCCGCTGAAGTTATATTGTTCGTAGTATTTACACTGTTTGTCGGTTTTTCAGAGGAGACTGTCTTCAGAGGCATTATTCGGGATAAGCTGAAGGTTAAGGGACCCGTTTTTTATATTGTTTTCTCCTCGGTTTTCTTTGGAATCTTACATATGGTGAATGCGCTGAACGGAAAGGACGCTTTAAGTGTCGTGCTCCAGGTTGTGAATGCCTTCCTGATCGGATTAATTCTCGCTCTGCTGATTGAGACAACCAGAAACATTATTCCGCTGATTCTTTTTCATTTTGTCTACGATGCGCTTGCATTCATGACCGCTCAGAATCCTGACAAAGAACTGATAGCTATTGTAATTATGAATGTATTGTATCTGCTGTACGGCATTTATCTTATCAACAACCTGCGGCGCCGCAAAAAGCCCGTTACAGCACCGGAGAACCGGCTGAGCGCATAGGCCGGAACGGGTTAAACGCCCCGTAAGGAGTTATAGCCGTTTGATTGTACAACGTATAACCAAACGGCTTAATCATTGTAAAAGTGTAAATTCTACGTAAAACCGCAAAAAATAAAGGAATTGTAGGCTAGAAGCGCCTAGATTTACACCACTTGAGAATTTCCGGGGAATACGATAAAATACGAAAAATTATGACAGTTTAAAATTTATCGGATATGCGCTACTATAGTGACATCACCAACAAGTAACTGCATTGATAACCGCTAAGCGGCTATCGTTTAAGCTTACTGATGGTGAGTATTTCAAGGAAGGAGAGATTCCCAAAGAAACCATGAATCAGGGACAAGCTATTCAGGCAAGACACATCTTGCAATCGAAGGAGCGTGATTCCGTTGAAGCAGGTTAGCGAAGCGTACAATTACGGTTGACACAGTAGGGAAAACGTCCGTGAAAACGTTTTTCGTGTAATCGTGTACGTGGGGAACTCATCCCATATGCAGGACATGGGGCATTACTCCTTTTTAGGAGCGAACGGGAAACACCGAATTTGAAAGAACAATTACCATGTCAGGGATATGGATTGTGGCTGGAGGAAATGATTGAATTGAATATTGGAATAAACCCATAAGTCCCCGATACCTAGGTTGATAAGGTAGTCGGGGATTTATGTGTTTTGCAGCTGTTTGTAAATTACGAAGCTTAGATACGGGCTTTTGCAAGCAACGGTGCGACGGATTCACGGAAGACATCTGCCGGCGGCTTCTGCTTCCCGCGATGATCCTGCGTTAAGACGACAACAGTCTCAAGCTCAGGCACAACATAAACAAACTGGCCTCCGTAGCCCCGGGCGTTATAATAACGGAATGCTGTTTCCGGAGACTCCTTATCAGGAGGAGCATAGCTGTCTGTCCACCAATGCCAGGCGTAACCGCCTTGGCGGGGGGCTTCTGCTGTAATGGCAGTTTGCGTAGACCGGTTAATCAGCTCCGGAGTAATTAACTGCCGGCGGCCCCATTGACCGCGCTGCAGATAGAGCTGACCAAAATTCAGGAGATGCACCGGGCGCAGACGCAGGCCGAAGCCGCCGGTATGAATACCCTGCGGGTCCTGCTCCCATTCATATTGTTCTATGCCCAGCGGACCGAACAGCTCTTCCTCAGCGAACCGGGCAACCGGCATTCCTGTACCCTGAACCAAAAGAGCTGCAAGAAGCTGCGACACGCCGGAATTATATTCCATATGTTCACCGGGATTATGGGCCAGACGTTGCTCCAGCACAAAGTCTATCCAGTTTTCAGAACGCGTCATTCGGGGGAAGGAGTTCTGTCCGCCGAACTCAGTCCAGTTAAAGCCGGCCGACATGGTCAGCAGATGCTCCAGTGTAATTTCCGCCTTGCGCGGATCAGGGTCCTGGCGGAGCTGAGGATAATAATCAGCCAGAAGCGTATCGGGCTGAGGAAGCAAGCCTTTATCCATCGCAATACAGACTAGAGCAGATAGAATGCTTTTGGTGCAGGAATTAATTTTGGCCAGCTCGCCTGCTATGTCAGGTTCTCTATAATATTCAAAGAATAGCCGGCCTTCGCGGCTGATCAGGCAGCTGCGTAACGGATACGGCGCGATCGCTGCAGACAGTTTGGATAGTTCCATCGGTTACAGTCCTTTCATATGCCGGGTTATAGCATAAAAACATTGTATAGAGGTACAAATCTGTTAACAGTGTACCAGCCTAAAGCCGGAAAAGCGAAATTCCTAAGCGATTAGCACAGTATTATCTGTAAAAATAGAAACAGACACAAATTTGTGAAAAAGTTCACGTGATAATTTTCAAATTTTAATATATAATATGGTTATTAAAGAGAAATCAAATTAAGTAAATTGGGGGATTTGAGATGAAATTTGTAAAAACGTTACTGGTTGCCGGTGTTGCTGCTGCTTTGCTGTCAGGTTGCGGTTCGAATAATGATACTGCCGGAAATGAAGCGGCTGCCACTGCAACTGCTGCTGCAACGACCGATGCTGTATCCACTGCTTCCATTGTGAAAGAACAGGATCCATTCCTGAAAGCTGTCAGTGCAGAAGGTAACTGGATTGTCGCAATCCTGAATGATCTTACTGTTGACCAGGATGTTGTTGTAGCCGGTGAGTTCCATGATAAAGGCGTTGCCGAAAATGCTATCTACCGTAAGCTCGCCCTGTATGCACAGGATGCTGACCATAATGTAACGGCTACTTACACACTGACTGCACCTAAAGTAACAGTTCAAAGTGAAAACTTTAGAGTACAAGGCGGTACAATCAAAGGTGATGTATATGTAGAAGCTAACGGCTTCAACCTGTACAAAGACGCTACAATTGACGGTAACCTGTACTTCGCAAGTGCTGATGTACAAGCAACAGCAGTGATGGAAGGCAAAGTGACTGGAACAACTGAAGTGAAATAATAACTCTACACTGCGTATGATCGAGTAGATACAGCCTGCAGACTTAATCCCGGACAAGGAGATTAGGTTTGCAGGCTTTTTATATGTTTATATAGAAATATATGGAAAGGGACTGCTTCACGCAGATAGAAGGAGGGGCTGATATGAAAAAGTGGATTCCGCTGCTCGTAATTTGTCTGCTGGCTATCGGAGTTATGAGCTACAGCAAGCTGAAAGTAAGCGAAATTGCCGGCATCCGGCTGGAGTGTGCGGATTTATGTGATAACGGGCAGATACCCGCCGGGCTTTTTGCAGAAAGGACCTTCACAGAGCCGCAGGAAATTAAGGTGTTCGTAACGGCTATAAATAAGGCTAAACGGATGAAGGGGGAACTGGATTACGGCGCTTCTTTCCGGATGGATGTGAATTATAAGAATGGCAGGACAAAGAAATATGTATTAAATATCTCTGATTCCAAGGGGGAAGGTACCAAAGGATTGTTAGTTAATATGGAGAACAGCGGCCAGGGGTATTCGATTCCAGCGGAGAATCATGATGCGCTCAGAGAGCTGATCTATGAGGAGGAGCCGGGTTGAGGATATGGATGCTGCTGCTGGCCTGTCTGCTGGTGATTTCGGTTATCGGTTGCAGTAAGCCGAAGGAGAACGAAGTCACCAGCATCCGGCTGGAGTGTAAGGATTTATGCAAAGGCGGACAGGTGCCGGCAGGATTTTTTACTGAAAAGATTTTTACAGAACCGGATGAAATTAGTGTGTTTATGAATGCGGTTAACAAGGCCAGCAAGATGCACGGGATGTTAAATTACATGACCTCTTTTCTGATGTATGTCTCTTATTCAGAGACTGGAGAGAAGGTGTATGTGCTGAATATCGCCAACGTGAAGGATGAAGCAATTCGCGGGCTGCTGGTAGACACGGAAGACAGCAGCCAGGGCTACGAGATTCAGACAGAATTTCATGAGCAGCTGAGGCAGCTGATTTATGAGCAGTAATCCGGCTCTCTAAACTGCAGGTTGTACAGCTCCGCATATAGCCCGTTCCTGCTTAGCAGACTATCATGTGTTCCCTCCTCAGCAACAGCACCCTTATCCAGCACAATAATTCTGGAAGCGTCCCGTACAGTAGACAGCCGGTGGGCAATTACCAGAGTGGTGCGGTCCTTCATCAGCAGATCAAGGGACTGCTGGACGAGCTGCTCGGACTCATTATCCAGAGCTGAAGTGGCCTCATCCAGCAGTAATATAGGAGCATTCCGCAAAAAAGCTCTGGCTATGGCGATACGCTGGCGTTGTCCTCCGGATAAGCCCGCGCCACGTTCACCGATTACTGTATTGAATCCTTCCGGCAGCTTCAGAATAAATTCATCAGCGCCTGCAAGCCTGGCGGCCTCCTGAATCTCCTCTTCGCCGGCTGCATCACTGCCGAACGCGATATTGTCGCTGATGGTCCCTGAGAATAAGTAGGGGGTCTGAGGCACATAGGTGATCTGGCTGCGCATTTCCGGGAGTCCCCCGGCTGCACACCTGCCGTACACTGAAATGTGTCCTGCATCAGGCTGGAATAAGCCGCAGCATAGCCGCATAAGAGTCGTTTTGCCGGAGCCGCTTGGTCCGACCAGAGCAACTGTTTCGCCATGGCGGATACTCATATTTAAATTAGAGAACAAGGCAGCGTCATTATCAGGACCCGTGGAGTGGCTGTATTCCAGGCCTTGAATGGAAAGCGCAGCGGCCTCATCTGCTGAATCAGCTGTTGTAGGAACGCAGGTATGCTGCGTGTTATCTTCAGAAGGCGCATCGAGTATTGAGAATACGCGGTCTGCTGCACCGAGCGCTTGCTGGACACCGCCCCAGGTCCGTGACATATGGACGAACGGCCACTGGACCCGGCCCATCAGAATAATGAAGGCAAGTACTTCCCCTGCGGAGGTCCCGCCATTTATAGCCGAGTACGCAATAAAGCCCGCACAGATGATCATCACGAAGTTATTGATAAAAGCGGCGCTGTTCCACAGCAGATTTGTTAAGAGTGCCCGCTGCCGCAGCATTTGGTTCAGCTTCATGCGTTCAGCCGCGTATTTGGACGTCAGCATAGTCTCCAGCGAAAAAGCACGGACAATCTGCATTCCCTGCAGCGTCTCCTGCAGAATACCGCGCAGCTGTGCTTCAGCTTCATAGATCCTTGTGGATAACCTCCGCAGCCTGCGGTCAAAAAAGCGGCTGGACAGAAAAGAAACCGGACCTGAGCCGAGGGCGAGCAGAGCGAGCCAGACATCCATAGAAGCCAGATACAGAAATGAAACGAAGCAGAGCAGGAGATTATAGCCCAAATCGTAAATAATGCTGCTGACCACACTCATGGCCGCTTCTGCATCTTTGGTATTGCGGGAGGTTAAATCCCCTGAATGGATGCCCTGTATCTGCTTGAACGGCAGACGGTGGGTCTGGTCAAACAGCGCTGCGCGCAGATCCCAGGACATCCGGCTCTGGACAACAAACCGGTAATAATGCTGGAGCATCAGACAGACCAGAATGAATGCGCAGACAGCCGCACAAACCGCTGTCAGCCGCACAAGCGAATTCATATCCGCGCTGTTAATGGTGTCAATAAATAGCTGCTGCACCGCTGCCAGTCCGATATCCATTACCAGCTTGGCAGCGAGCAGGCATATGGCAATCACGAGCCCGAAGCGATAGGGTTTAGCATAGGTAAGCATCCGGCGCAGAACGGCTCTAAGCGGCAGAACCGGCGTATCTTTTGACTTCATATTCGTTCTCCTCCAGCCGGCACAGGCTTTTGCTCTGTCCGGGTGACTGTCTGCACCATTGCGCAGTATTTTCCTTCCATTGCCATCAGCTCCTGATGTGTACCTTGTTCTGCAACCGCTCCTGATTCCAGAAAATAGATTGCGTCGGCATTTCGGATAGTAGACAGCCGGTGGGCGATAACGACTGTGGTCCGCCCCTGCATCAGCTTCTGCAGTGCCTGCTGGACAACCTCTTCGCTGTGGCTGTCCAGGGCAGCCGTCGGCTCATCCAGCAGCAGCAGCCCCGGTCCGCGGACGAATGCCCTGGCAATGGACAGACGCTGCCGCTCACCCCCCGACAAGGTAATTCCCCGTTCACCGACTGCGGTCTCATATTGCTGCGGGGTGCTCATAATAAATTCATGAATGCCGGCATTTCGCGCCGCCTGCATAACCTCTTCATATGCAGCGCCGGGCTTGCCCCAGGCGATATTATCGTACAGAGTACCGGAGAACAGATAAGGCTCCTGCGAGACATAAGCCAGACTGCTGCGCCAGAGATATGGCGGTATGCTGCTTAACGGCTCTGCTCCGCACAGGATTACTCCTTCATCAGGCTCATATTCTGCAAGCAGCAGGCGGAGAAGCGTACTTTTGCCGCTGCCGCTTGGTCCGGCGAGGGCTGTTACTTTGCCCGGTTCAATGATCAGCTGTACATTCCTTAATGCCGGATTGCCATTGTAGCTGAAACTTACGTTGTTAAAAGAAATCAGTTGTTGATTGGCAGCTTCAGCTGAGCCAGTTCTGCCAGATTCCTGATCCAGAGTGGTCTCCTGCTCCTGGCGCTCATTTTGCAGTTCCAGCACTTCAAATACCCGGCTGCCCTGGGCCAGGGAAGACTGCAGCTCAGTCCAGAGATTTGACAATCTGGATACCGGATTCGTAATCTGCTCAAAGCTGATCAGAAAGGCTGCTACTGCCCCTACATCCAGCCGTCCGCCAATTACGAGATATCCTCCGTAGCACAACAGAAATAACAGTCCGCCCAGCACAACGGTAAAGTTCATATTATAACCGGCCGCTTCGACGCGGGAGAGCGGAACATGAATCCGGAAATAGTGCCGGACCCGTTCCCTGAATTGCTCCTGCAGGCGTGGTGCCAGGGAGAAAGCGCGAACCACCTCGGCCCCCTGCACAGTATCCTGAGTAAACATCTGCTGGGCTGCCTCGACCTCCTGTCTTTTCTGGTGCAGGGAGCGGATGCGTGGTGTAAAGGGCAGCATGACAAGGGGGAGCAGCGCACAGATCAGCAGTGTACCCATAGTGAGCGAGAACTGGAGTGACATCAAATAGGTGAGCAAAAAGAGAACCTGCAGCAGATTGCTGAACAATTCAACTGTTTTCAGGTTAATGCCCTGCTGGGCCGCAGGTGCAGAATCGTGTATCCGGCTGATGAGATCGGCGGAATGATAACGGTCCAGCTCTTTCATCTCCGATTTCAGCAGTTTATCGAGCATGGACAGCTGGAGCCGGGAGGTAGATTTGTATTCAAGCACAGCAGAAAAGTAGCTTTTGAGAAAATTAAAAAGGACATCGGCAAACACGATCACCATTGCAAATAGGGCGCTTGAAGCAAGGCTAGACATGTTCTTGTCTGTAGCTGCGTTAATGATCCGCCGCAGTGCCTCGGCGATTCCTACAGTAGTCAATGAAATTACGGCTGCGGTCAGGCAGAGCGCGATGTACCAGCCGATATATGGCTTGCCAAGCTTCACCAGGCGGATGAATGTGCCGGAAGCTGCTGATCTTTTCAATGTGGGTCCTCCCTGTGATCAGATATACGCTTTTTTGCAGGTTGCTGTATAGCTCAGCCCTAATCCAGCATGATTTTTGCTGTCAAGGCCAGCAGCTCCCGTAACCGCTCTGCATTCAGATGATAATATAGGCGGTGATCCTCCCGTTTCACACTGATCAGATCGAGGAAGAACAGGAAGTTGGAATGGTAGTTCACGGCTGCGGGGGTAATGCCGAGTGCGGAGGCGATCTCCTGTCCGTAATGCGGGCGCTCCTTCAGCAACAGCACGAAATCAAGCCGCCGCTTATCCGAAAAAGCCTTCAGGAACAGCTCAGTCTGTTCGCGGTCCGCAGCCGGGCCGAATACACGCTCATTGTGGATTCCGAAGATAACCCAGCCGACATTGCCGGCCTCCGTAGTGAAGTTCAAGAAATGATTACCGACCTGTGATGCTTGGCTCACATGAAAAGCAGTAGGGACGGATGTGAAAATATCGGGTTCATTTTTGTGGATTTCACGGATGAACTGCTCAGGCTTGGCAGCAAATACCGCCTCGTAATGAGCGGAGGCCTGTTCAGAATGCTCCTGAAACTGCTTTTTCCAGTGGATAAATACATCCTTGTAGAACTGGCGGAGCAGCTGCATGTACCGAATCTTGCATTCTTCGGGGTGGGCCAGGCATTCAAGCAGCGGTTCCTGCGTTTGAAGGACCTCCTCATGCGGAGGAGTAGCCTTAACTAATGCAGCCAGCAGGCGGAGATCACCCTTTAATGCTTCCCAGTCCCTTCCTTGCAGCAGCTCCTCCAGCTTATCGTGGTAAACCCCGAATACCATCTCTGTCAGCATCCATTGTGCCGGTACTGCCTCCAGTGATGCAATCCAGTCTTCCGCATTCTGCGGCTCGGGATTGCTGCAGATGGACACATAGAAACCGAAGTCCAGCGTCTTATGGAGAAAATTGTGGCCAAAGAAAAATTGCAGCTCGCGTAAAGTATGCGGCGATAGGCGAACATTGGCATCCTCGTAGAAGGCATCAGCCATCGAATCTATTTCAATCTTGTAATCCTGAGCCATGGCAACCATCTGCTCGCCGCAGGCGACCATGCCCATTGCGACGATAAATTCAAGCGCCTCGTTGTAGGTGAAGCGGATGTTGTGCCGGAGTTGTTCGTTAATTGTAGGTTTCATCTGAGCCTCCGTTATAAATTAAAGTGAAAATCAAATATTCGCTTCATTAGCACAACATTAAGTTATCACTTAATGTAAAAATAACCCATATATGAAAAAGCGCATAGGATAAAAATCACTTCAATATTATTTTTGCACAGCGGCTTCTTTGGCGTTGAACGTTTTTGCTTTATGTTCTGAGAGTGCAGAACCCGTTAAAGTAAGTGTAGTACCCAGTACAATAGCCCAGGAGAGCTGTTCCTGCAAAAATAACACAGCTGCCGCCACGGTGATAACTGGAACCAGATAAATATACACACTTGTTCTGACCGCTCCGAGGATACCGACTGCCCGGTTCCACGTTACAAAGCACAGCGCGGAAGCTCCCAGACCGAGGAACAGTAGATTCGCCAGATTCGAGGGATCACGGAACCGGTCCAGACCGAAGCGGAAATCGAACAGTAGCAAAGCCGGCAGCATGCCCAGCAGGCCATAAAAGAATACTTTGCGGGTCACGCCGATGGTATTGTGCTGCAGTGCGCTGATTTTGCGCATCAATACAGAGTAGAGTGCCCAGACGACAGGAGCAAGCAGAGCCAGCAGGTCACCGAGCGGATTCAGCTGTAGCTGGAGGCTTCCGTTCAGCAGAATGCAGACAATGCCGCTCAGGGCAATGAGGAATCCAGTGATGAAGGCAGGGGGAAGGAGTTCGTCCGATAAAGCAAAATGGGCGATCACTGCGGTGAGGAACGGGGCGATGGACACAATTACACCAACGTTAGAGGCAGATGTATAGAGAAGGGCAATATTTTCGATCAGAAAATACAGGGTGACACCGCAGAGTCCGGCCGCAATAAATAATCCCTCTTCCTTAAAAGAGCCCGTCCGGATTCGCCGCGGATAAAGCAGGAACAATACGGCATAGCCCAGAATAAAGCGGAAGAACAGAATTTCCAGCGGTGTAAAATCAGCCAGCAACAGCTTGGTCGAAATAAAGGTGGTCCCCCAAATGATGATCGTAATAAAAGCCAGCAGATGCCCGGTGGTGGCGCTACGTTTACCATTCATGATGAAGTCACCGCAAGTGCTGCTTTTTCCGCCGGGCGGGTGAAGATCCGCAGATATTGCTTAGGTGTTAAGCCGATCAGTTTTTTGAAGAAGTTACTGAAATGGCTCTGGTCGCTGAATCCGGTCCGCAGGGCAACCTCCATCGGCAGGGTCCCCTGCTCCAGCAGCCGTTTGGCCTGATTGATACGAATGGTCTCCAGGTAACGGTATGGGGAGATTCCTGTTTGCTTAGTGAACATTCGCAGCAGCTGATACTTGCTAAGTCCCGTCAATTCCGTCAGCTGACCCAGCGTAATAGTGTCTGTGTAATGCTCCTCTATGTACCGGCAGACCGTTTTGATTTCTATAGTAACCTCCCCGGCGGGATCGGTTGTACCGGTTTCTTCCGTATACTCCTGGAGCAGCTGCTCCAGCAAAAATAACAGCAGCTCCTCTTTCTGAAAATCCGCCTGCTCCTCTAAGAGCATCTGGTGCAGATCATGTAGCGGCACAGCCAGTTCGCTCTGAAACAATACAGCTTGTGTAAAGCGAGGTAATTCGCTTTTCCCTATAATCTCCCGTACATATTGGCGCATGATCTCCGGCTGAACGTTAATACAGCGGTAATCCAGCGTCCGCCCGTCCACTTGTTCACAGGAGTGCGGGTCCTGCGGGTTGAAGATAATGAGGTCTCCGCTGTTCAGAATGTATTCCTCATTGCCGCATTGCAGCAGTCTTTTACCCTGTTCGATAAAACCAATGACATAATAGTCATGAAAATGATTAGGGAACTTCTGCATAATCCCCTCAAACCGGTAGGCTTCCAGCTTCAAATCCTGATCAAAAACGACGGTCCGTACCTCGTGGGACAACAGCTTCACCCTCTTTTTTTGTAGTGTAAAGCAATTATAATACAAGAGTAGGCTCAGTTCTTGGATGATATTGCAGGGCCGGGAAGGTTAGCAACCGTTTTTTACCAGTTTATAGTATAATGTTTGGAGCAGGAAGGTCTGATGACAGCGGTGGGCAATGGATTGACTGATGACAAAGCAGGGGGAGATGTACATGAACAATCCAATAGTACGCACGGCCAAAGCACCCGCAGAAAAAATGTTTCTGGCAGCGATAAGTGTAAACGTAGTGCTGTGGATTTTCATTATTGTTCAAGGGAATTTTCAAAACATTTTTATAGCATCGACGATTCTTGCCCTATTTGCTATTGTTGAAATCATTTTGATATACCGCGCTTTTGCAGCCAGAAGATCCTTTGACATCCTTCTTAATGAGGACAGTCTGGTTATCAATAACCGGATGATCCCGGCAGACACAATCAAGACTGTATTTGTAAGAGGCTACTTTGTACCTGTCATAGGCATCAGGCCTAAGGGGAACTTGCTGGTACCGTATAAGTATTGCTTCCAATATGAAGACGATAAATACATAAAGGAATTGACGCAGTGGGCAGAGCAGAGGCAGATCATGGTTGCCAAGAAAAGTTTTCAGCGATGGCTGTAAACCGCGATTTCTAATAGGACGAAGACCCTGAAACGGAGTGCTTAGATGTTCAAAATCATGCTGATTGAAGACGATGTTACCCTTTTTACTGAAATTAAGGAACGCTTATCCCAGTGGTCGTATGAAGTATTCGGTGTCACCGATTTTGCCAAGGTGCTGCAGGAGTTCACGGCGGTTCAGCCGGAGCTGGTCATTATTGACATTCAGCTGCCGCTGTTCGACGGGTTCCATTGGTGCCGGATGATCCGGGCGCATTCCAATGTGCCGATTATCTTCCTGTCCTCGCGTGACCATCCGAGTGATATGGTGATGTCGATGCAGCTGGGCGCCGATGATTTTATGCAGAAGCCGTTCCATTTCGATGTGCTGATCGCCAAAATCCAGGCTACGCTCCGGCGGGTGTATAACTACAGCACCGAACGGACTGAGCTGAGAACATGGCGCGATGCTACGATCGAATTTGTGAAAAACACCGTAACCAACAGCCAGGGCGCAGCCCTGCTGACCAAAAACGAAATGTTCATCCTCAAAATTCTGATTGAGCACAAGGACCGGATTGTGGACCGTGAGGAGCTGATTAAGAATCTGTGGGACAATGAGCACTTTGTAAGTGACAATACCTTAACCGTGAATGTGAACCGGCTGCGCAAAAAGCTGGAGCCGCTCGGGCTCGATGCTTACATTGAAACCAGGGTCGGACAGGGCTACATGGCTACCGAAGAGGCGGCATTATGATTACCAAATACATAGCTGAAAAAAGAAGCTGGCTGCTTTTGCTGGCCGGAATGCAGCTGCTGATTCTATTCGTTGCTTTTGTAGATGCGTCGATCCCATTCCTGCCAGTGCTCTATATCGTGCTGCTGAATGTGCTGCTCTGCACGCTGTTTGTTTTCTTCCGGTATCAGAAGGAGACCCGGTTCTACAGGACGATGGAGGCATGGGATCAGGTGTATGATCTGGAGGCATTCCGGGAGGCGGACAGTCCGTTTGAGCAAATCGTGCAGGATGCGGTAACCCTCCAGACTGAACGCTACCGGCGGGAATCGGCCGCAAACTTCCGGCTGCTTGAGGAGGAAAAGGACGATCTGCTGGCCTGGATTCACGAGGTGAAGACACCGCTCACAGCGATGCAGCTGATGATCGAGCGCATTCCTGATGAAACGCTGCAGACCCAGATGATGTACGAATGGCTGCGGATTCACCATCTGCTCGACCAGCAGCTGCACCAGAAGCGGATTCCGTTCATGCGTAACGATCTTTTCATTGAGCTTACAGCGCTTGGGCCAATTCTGAATAAAGAGATCCGGGGACTTAGAACGTGGTGTATCCCGAAGGGCATCGGGTTCGATGTCGAGCTTGAGGCTGAAATGGTGCTGACAGACGGCAAGTGGCTGGGCTTCATGCTCCGGCAGCTGCTGACTAACGCCGTGAAGTACAGTGAAGCTGCGGATATTGTAATACAGAGCCGCGGGCAGGACGGGCATGTGGTGCTGATAATCAGAGACGAGGGGAAAGGAATCAGTCCCAAGGATTTGCCCCGTATATTTGATAAAGGGTTTACCTCAGTGCTCGGCCGTTTGGAGGGCGCAGCAACGGGGATGGGCCTGTACCTTACGAAGCAGGTGGCGGAACCGCTGCTGATCAGCCTAAGCGTGGAGTCGGAGCCCGGAAAAGGTACAGCGTTTACGCTGACCTTTCCGCGGGAGAATGATTTTGTGAAGACGGGCATGTGACAATAATGTCACATGCCTGTTCATATTGTTAGGTGAAACGCAGGAACGTTAGCTCCGGCCCCGGTATGATTGAGGTACAGAAAAGGAGTGGTTGCGAAGTGGTCATTTTACAAGCCAATAAAATTTACAAAACCTACGGAAATAAATTCAACAAGCAGGAAGTATTGAAGGGGATCGACCTGCAGGTGGATAAAGGCGAGTTCGTCGGCATAATGGGTGCGTCCGGTTCAGGCAAAACAACCCTGCTGAATGTGCTGTCCTCCATCGACCGGGTCAGCCAGGGGACAATTGAAATTGAAGGCAAGGAATTCACCGGAATGAAGGAGAAGCAGCTGGCGGAGTTCCGCAAGCATCATCTGGGGTTTATTTTTCAGGAGTATAACCTGCTTGATACATTGACCGTTAAAGAAAATGTGCTGCTGCCGCTCTCGATCACCGGAATCTCCAAGAAGGAAGCGCATCAGCGGTTTGCCCAGGTTGCCGGCGAGCTGGGGATTGCCGAGCTGCAAAATAAATATCCGGCGGAGATTTCCGGCGGGCAGAAGCAGCGGACTTCAGCGGCGCGGGCGTTCGTGCATGAGCCAAGCATTATTTTTGCCGATGAACCGACCGGGGCGCTGGATTCCAAATCCGCCTCTGACCTGCTGAACAAGCTGTCGGACATGAACCGGGGACGCCAGGCGACCATTGTGATGGTTACGCATGATCCAGTGGCGGCAAGCTATTGCAGCCGGGTCGTTTTTATCCGCGACGGGCAGATTTACACCCAGCTGAACAAGGGGGATGAACCGCGGCAGTCCTTCTTCAACGATATTATCAAAACCCAGGGGGTACTGGGCGGTGTCCAGTCATGAACCTGAATTATATTGTGTACCGCAATCTCAAAAAGAACCTTAAAAACTATTACCTGTACGTCTTCGCGCTTATTTTCAGTGTGGCGCTGTATTTTTCCTTTGTTACCCTGCAGTTTGATCCTTCCATGGACGAGGTTGCCGGTTCGGTAAAGGGCGGCGCAGCCATTGGAACCTCTTCGATCCTGCTGGTTGCGATCGTTGCGATCTTCCTGCTGTATGCGAATACGATCTTTATTAAACGGCGCAGCCGGGAGATCGGATTGTTCCAGCTGATCGGACTCACCAAAGGCAAAATCTTCAGACTGCTGAGTGCCGAGAACCTGATGCTCTACTTCGGATCAATGGTTGCCGGGATTGCCGCCGGATTTGCCATGTCGCGCCTGATTCTGATGATCCTGTTCAAAATCCTGGAGATTGACGCGATGGCCGAGCTGCGGTTCTCGTCTGAGGCGCTGGTGCGGACGATCATCGTTTTTGCGGCGATCTATGTGCTGATTATGCTGATGAACTATACGTTTATCAAAGGGCAAAGCATCCTGTCCCTGTTCAAAGTCAATGCAACCACGCAGACGCGCATCCGCAAAATGCCGCTGTGGGAGATTGTTCTCGGACTCCTTGGCATCGCTTTTGTCGGGGGCGGCTATTACATTTCAACCCAGCTGTTCAGCGGCAAATATACAGAAATGTCCGAGCTGATGACGGCGATGATTACGATTCTGGCCCTGGTCATTATTGGAACCTACCTGTTCTATAAAGGGTCGGTCAGCTTCCTGTTCAATGCCATCCGCAAGAGCAAGCAGGGCTACCTGTCGATCAATGAGGTGCTCTCGCTGTCCTCGATCATGTTCCGGATGAAATCGAACGCGCTGCTGCTGACGATTATCACTACCGTTTCGGCGCTGGCTATCGGACTGCTATCCCTCAGCTATATCTCTTATTATTCTGCGGAGGCGACTGCTAAAGAGAGTTCACCGCATGATTTCGGGTTTGCACGGGTCGAGGCGAAGGAGAAGTTTGTCCAGGCGCTGGATGCGCAGCAGATTAAATACAATGAGATTTACATGAAGCCCATTATGATGGAAGTGGATGCCAGCGGTATCATGGACAAGTCTGCTTTCAAATCCCCGGATGACCGTCTGCTTCTAACGGCTGTTCTCAGCGAAAAGGATTTCGGCGGTATGGATCTGCAGCCGGACGAAACGACAATTGTCGGCTACGGAGGGGCACTGCAGCAGTTCATGTCGCTTAGCGAAACGGGTGAAGTGATATTTGACACGTTAAACGGAAAGGTCAGCCTGCAGGTTCAAGGCAACTCTTCGGAAGCTGTTCTACCCTATTACTATGGCGGGGGCGGTGCCATTTTTGTGGTGGATGAGAGCAGGTACGAGGAATTTGTCCAAGCCCAAAATCCAAAGGTACAAAGAGGTGAAGGGAAAAGAGAGTATTACGGAATCGAGCTGGCCGACCGCTCACAGCGTGCTGAAGCCAATGAGATTTTCTTGGAGCAGAAGCCGGAGCAGCCGAGCTTCTCCCAATATGAGTATGAGCTGGAACAGCGGAGCAACATGGGCCTGATCATGTTCATTGTCGGCTTTCTCGGCCTGACCTTCCTGATTACCTCGGGCTGCATTCTGTACTTCAAGCAGATGGATGAAGGTGAAGAGGAAAAGGGCGGCTATACCATTCTGCGCAAGCTGGGCTTTACTCAGGGCGATCTGCTGCGCGGTATCCAGTTCAAGCAGCTGTTCAACTTCGGTATCCCGCTTGTAATCGGCCTCAGCCACAGCTATTTTGCAGTCAAATCCGGCTGGTTCTTCTTCGGTACGGAAATGCTGACGCCGATGATTCTGGTGATGGTGCTGTACACAGTGCTGTATTCCATCTTTGGCTTCCTGTCTGTGCTGTATTACAAGCGTGTGATCAAAGATTCACTGTAAATGATCCTGATGTAAAAAGGCAGCTCAGCCCGCACCATGCGGATGCTGAGCTGCCTTTTTGTGCCGGGTATAGAAGAAATATCGTTGACAGGTTCCCGGATATTACATATCTTTACGAGATACGCCGGCGATACAAAATCTTCAAACGGTGCATAAGCAAGCCGTACATAGGAGGTACATCATTATGATTGAGGAAATCATTCAACTGGGCCAAATCGGGCTAAACGTAATGCATTCAATACAAGAGGGCAAGGAAACGGTGCTGTTCCTCCACTTCAGCGGCGGCAATCTGCATATGTGGAACGGTGTGCTCCCGCAGTTTGCGGAGCGGTACAGCATCATCGCACCGGACTTGCGGGGACACGGCAAATCAGATAAGCCCCAGACCGGCTATCATATAGATGATATGGCACAGGATCTGTATCTGCTGCTGCGGGAGCTGCAGGTGGAGCGTTGTCATGTTGTCGGCAGCTCGATGGGGGCGGAGATCGGCCTAAGCCTGGCTGCCGCACATCCGGAGCTTGTCCAGTCCCTAATCTGCGAAGGCGCACTCTGCAATGAGTTTGGTGAGCACGGTTTGTTTGACGGGACACCCGAGGAGATTGAACAGAAGAAAGAGATTTTGCGGGCTGAGCTGGCAGAAATGCAGGAACCTGTATTTATGAGCAGGGAGGAGTATGTCGCTGAAGAGCGTGCCGGGCTGGAAAGTGAAGGGCTGTGGAATGCGCATTTCCAGCCGTTCTATGAGAACAGTCTGCAGCAGCTGGAAGACGGGAGATATACCTACTGCTACCTGAACCGTGTACGCACAGAGTATATTCAGAAATTCTGGGATTCAAAATTTGAGGAATATTACCGGCAGGTTCGATGCCCGGTGCTGTTTCTGCCGAGTGAAGCAGAGTGGGAGAATGAGCGGGTCCGCAGCAGCCTGGATCACTTTGCCGGTCTGGTGAAGCAGGCTGAAATAGAGAGGATTACGCATTCAATTCATGCCTATGTCTGGCTGCTGCAGCCGGCGGAGGCGGGACAAACTCTATTACGGTTCATCGGCAGGCATCCTGCTGTATCAGGTTAAAGAGACAGGTACTGCTGCAGGAATGGTGCCCGGACAGAAACCGGGATTCGCTTGGCACAGCTGCCCGGCATATACCGAATCAAGCTTGGCAAGCTCGGCAAAGTAGCTGCTGATGATATGATTCAGCCCGACTGCCCCAAGCTGGAAGGTGAGGGTGACAAGCTCGGGAACATGGCTGTAATAATATCTTTTATCCCGCTTGGGCAGCTTGTAGACGGTAGGCGGAACAAAGGTTACAGCGTCAAAAGTATTGGCGATACGGTAGCTGGTACGGATATACGAGTTGAATGCTTTTTTGAAGGCAGGGTCCCCGACTCTGGGTGAACCATAGGTGTACAGCGCCGGTGAAGTGAAGGCGGTATTGGCCGCTGTATCCACTGCACATAGGGTAGCAAGAGCTGCTCCGAGACTATGTCCGGTGATGGTTAAGGGTTTGGAGGATGGCAGGGCAGAGAGTGCCGGGATGAGCTCGTTTCTGGCGGTTGCGTAGATGTCGGTGAATCCCCGGTGGGTCAGGCAGTCCTGCTTGATATATTTGAAGCTGCGCTGCGAGGCGATCAGATCGGATATCCAGTCGGCCTGCTGGCTGGTGCCGCGGAAGGCAACAATAATCTCATCCGGAGATTCCAGGATAAAGCCGAACCGTTCGCGCCTGCCGCCGAAGGCTTTGGCGTAGATGGTATGTCTGAGCGTATAATTCTGCGGTACTACAAATAAGCCGTCCGGATTACTGAATTGTACATACGTCTGACTGCAGACAGCTGCCAGAAAAATGGCCCGCTGCTCAAATCCGCTGTTGTTCCTCACCCGCATCCCGCCCTTCCTATTACCACTATGTATGACAGAATGGGCGGATTGGTGCTTGTAGTGTTAAGAACGTTAAGTAAAAAATAATTATTTACCGATCGTTCCCGATATGCTAAACTGACCTTAGATGAGGGAAACGGAGGTCAAAAAACAAATTTTTTTGAACATTATAGACCGATCGTTCCCGTAATGAAATCCTCTAGTCTGCAAGCGATTCTAAAATATGAATTACAAATACAAAGGAGTGTTCACGATGGGAAAGCTGGATGGTAAGGTAGCTTTAATCACTGGAGGGAATAGCGGTATTGGTCTGGCTGCCGCCAGATTGTTCGTTAAGGAAGGGGCAAAAGTTGTAATTACCGGACGCAATGCGGGTACGCTGAATGCAGCTGTTGAGGAGTTGGGGGATGCGTCTGCTCTGGCTGTTCAAGCAGATGCGACAGACCCTGAAAGCTCGGCAAAGGCTGTAGCGGCAGCCATTGAAGCATTCGGCAGACTCGATGTTGTCTATGCCAATGCAGGCATCAGCGGGTCAACACCGCTTGGCGGCACGGAGCTGTCTGTTTTTGAAGAGGTGCTGAGAGTGAATGTGACAGGTGTCTTCTTCACCGTTCAAGCAGCACTTCCATATCTGCAAAAGGGCGCTTCGGTCATCCTTACCGGATCCGTATTGGCAAATGCAGGAAGACCAGGCGGCTCGGCTTATGCGGCAAGCAAAGGAGCCGTTAGCAGCATGACTAAGGTACTGGCCGCAGAGTTGTCACCGAAGGGGATCCGGGTCAACAATGTTGTTCCGGGCGCAACCCGTACGCCAATCTGGGGCCAGTCTACACCGGAAGGCTGGGCGCAGCTGGAAGCAGGCATGTCACTGTCGATTCCGCTTAACCGGCTCGGCGAACCGGAGGAGATTGCGAAGGTTGCTTTGTTCCTGGCTTCTGACGACTCCTCCTTTATTCAAGGTGCAGACATCAGCGCTGACGGCGGTGCCGGAGCGGCTCCGCTGGGTGCACCAATATACCGCCAAAATTAAAGTTTAGCATACATTCTGTGAAGTATAAGCCTGCAGGCAGTCCGCTTGGGACAGCCGCAGGCTTATTTCGTTATTGCTGTCATTGCTCAGCATGGTTCTCGTCTGCAGGCAGCGGAAGCTTCCAGTACCTGCTGCCGTCCCCGGTCCGTCCCAGCAGCCTGTTCTCTACCAGCTCTCTTCTCAGGAAGCAGTGATCATTGAAGGTGTGATTCTCTTTAATGATTTCGTTAATCTCCGCTTCAGTATACTCCACACCCTCTGTAAAATTCGTGCTCAGATACTCCACTACGATTCTCTGATTGGAGCGTTTCGCCGGCCAGCTGCGCAGCTTCCGGTCTTTGCCGAGAAAATTGTCCAGTTTGCTTCTCATTAGTGAACCCTCCAAGATTTTTAATATCATACAATCTAATTATACATACATCTAATTAGAAATCAATCTAAGGTTTGCTTTTAACAGACAATAAGGCAATTGTTCAATAATCTTCGTTATTTATCCCTGCACACTTTTAAATCCTATGGGATAATGATTCCAAATGATCAGATAAGATGCTGTGGAGGATGAAAGGGTTATGCTAACTACTAGTAAAAAAATAATTGCAGCGCTCTCGCTGCTGGTTGCCCTTACGGGATGTTTTTCTCCGGGATTAGAGGGGGAGGTTCAGGTGGAAGTGGACGGCCAGGCAGCCATAGCTTCTGCTGGAGAAAGCCAGGCCTACGATCTGTCTTCACTCGTTATTGAGCTGCCTGCCGGTTGGGAGCTGGATAGAGGGGACAAGCTGAACTACCTGATGATGAATGAACGGGGAGAAGCAGCGGGAAGAATCTCTTCAAGTCCCTATGAGGCGAACTATGAATTCAAGCATGCAATGCCTAATCATAGCTCGATAATTAACGATGAAACGATTCAGCTTCCGGCCGGAACATGCCGGTTAATTACCCTTGATGCCGATAACGGTACAGCCGCCTCCGGTATAACCGGAACTCATAATACATACTACGGCGTTGTTTCGGTTAAGGATAAAGTGATCTATATTCTTGATTTTACGAATCTGGATAAAGACCCGAAGAGCAAGCAGCAGTTCATTGATATTCTTAGCACGATTTCACTGCAGGAGCCTGATGCGTAAGTAATGCAAGACTGATAATAGCCGCGTTATGATATCAGTCGCATTAACCCGTCTATTCCGTGCACCAACTGTCGGGCCGGGCCGCATTCATTTTGTTACTCTATTGCTAAGGAAAGGAGGCAGGCGCATGAATCTGCTGGAGGATATGAACAAAGCACTAGGTTATATTGAGGAACAGCTGGTAGGCGAAATTAATTACAGGGAAGCTGCGAGGCTGGCTATGTGCTCGGAGTATCATTTTAAACGGATGTTTTCCTTTTTGGCAGGGCTTCCGCTCTCTGAATATGTACGGCGCAGACGGCTTACTTTAGCCGCATTTGATCTGCAGCACAGCACGCTCCGGGTTATTGACATAGCCGTAACCTACGGGTACAGCTCGCCCGATGCATTCACCAAGGCATTTCAGCTGTTCCATGGTGTGACCCCTTCAGAAGCCAGATTAAATGGACAGCCGCTGAAGGCCTTTCCCCGGATGACGTTCCAATTAACGGTCAGAGGAGGAAACGAAATGAATTACCGGATTGAAGAAAAGGAAGCCTTTCGCATAGCAGGTCTGCACCGGAGTGTGCCGATTGTGTTTGAAGGGGTGAACCCGGAGATTGCCGCCATGTGGCAGAGTCTGAATATGGAGATGATCAGCGAGCTCAAGGCCCTCTCCAATACGGCTCCGCGCGGGATGCTTAGTGCCTCGGTTAACTTTTCTGAAGAGCGGATGGAGGAAAAGGGAGAGCTGGACCACTATATCGGGGTGGCCACAACACTGGAATGTCCGGAGACCTTCGCACAGCTGGATGTAGCTGCGGGCACCTGGGCGGTTTTTGAAGCGGTGGGCCCATTTCCGGAGACTCTCCAGAATGTATGGGGCCGAATCTACTCCGAATGGTTCCCCTCTTCGCATTATGAGCTGGCAGAGGGTCCGGAGATCCTGTGGAACGAGAGTAAGGATACATCCTCGCCGGCGTACAGAAGTGAAATCTGGATTCCTGTGCGCAAGAAAAACGAAGAGTAACAGGCAAAAGCTCCTGCGGGTAACCATTGTTCCCGGGGAGCTTTTGTTTATTTTAGCTAAGCTGTGACATATATTCATAGGCGGTGATGCCGAACATGCTTTTGAAATGGCGGTTCAGGTGGGTAAGGTCAAAGAAGCCGTAATCTGCCACTGCCGCATAGATATCTTTGGTGCGTTCGATGGAGCGTCTGGCATGCTCGATTTTGCAATTCAGAAAAAACTGATAGGGGGAGATGCCGGCATGCTGCTTGAAACCGCGGATGAACTGGAACTTCGACATGCCAAACGCAAGGCACAGCTCATCCAGCTTGAGCACATCGCCAAGGCTGCCCAGCATCCTTTCTTTTGCCTGATCGATAAACCGGTTATCTGTTCCCGCCCTGCTTGCGGCTGTATCGTCAGCTGTCCGGGCAAGCCGTTCAATCAACGACAGCAGCAGCTCACCGGATAAAACTTCCTCCCTGCCAGACTGGACCGCACCGGAAAGGGCGCAAATCTGCCGGGCCAGCCCGCGGTCATACACGATCGGAGCATCAAAGCGCAGCTCCCTGCCGCCAAGCACCTCAGACACGAGCTCCGGCCGGAGATAGAGCATGATATAGTCAATCCCGTCCCGGTCATAGGAGCTGCCGTCATGATACTGCTCCCGGTTAAACAGCATGACCCCGCCCTGGTGTGAGGACTGGAAGCTGCCGCCGAGCTGATACTGCTGGATACCGCGCAGAGTGACACCGACCGCATATTCCTCGTGGCAGTGCTTCTTATACGTAAAGTCGCTCATGCTTGCGGATAAGGCCAGAACATCGTCTGATTTTTTATAAATAAACTGCTCCACAGCTTCCGCCTCCCTCCTTTACAAAATTCCCGAAACCATTACAGCCGAGTATATCATAAACAGTGCCATAACCGTGTTCGCTGCCCGCCGGTGAGCCTGCAGAAAGGCACGGAACACCGCCCCGAATACCAGCCAGGCCATAAACGCCAAAAACCCGATTATAGTTATGACCATGACGAATACGGTCAGCATTGGCGGAGAGCTGTAATAAGGCAGGACATAGCCGGGAATTACGGTTAGCGTAAACAGAATCACCTTGGGATTGATAAACTGCATGAGCAGGCCTGAAGCAAAGCTGGATGTATAGTGATTCTGTGCTTCCGCTGTGTTCATCCGGTAAATCTGATAAGCCAGATACAGCATATACAGGCTGCCAACGGCCTGCATTACGGTGAGAACACCGGGCAGCACGCCGGCCAGCATCCGGTTCAGCAGGGCGGAAGCGGCCAGCAGCAGGCCAAAAGCCAGCGTTGCGCCCCATACATATTTCATGGCCTGCTTCAGGCTGTTGTGCTGGACTGTGCAAAGGATGACAATATTGGTCGGTCCCGGAGTAAAGGTGACAACGATGCAATATACAAGAAAAGCGGTAAGATTCATGAGGACCTCCTGATGTGTAGTCAACATGAATCGTACACCGGAACGCGCGGCGGGCTATAGTACATTATTGCAGCAAATTGGCTTAATCCTCAGACAAGCTGTTTGCCGGGCAGCATCTGATTCTGCTCAAGCATCTCCCACAGCTGCCCGGTAATGTCTTCGGCAGAATAAGGCAGCGGGTTCGTGAACCACCATTCAATGACCCCGACAGTCGCGGAAGCCATAAATTGAATCCGTACCTCCTGATCCACCCCTGCGGGGAACTGCTCCTCCGTAAATTGCTGCCGGATACCCAGGCAGATCATCTCAAGCAGGCGGCTGCGCAGGGCGGGAACCCCCTTGCTTGTCAGCAGGGTGGTGTAGAACGCGGTATGCTTCTCCAGCATAGTGAATACACGCAGCAGCGAGTCTTTTGTCGGATATGGCGGTTCATTATTCCCTTCCAGCGGCATGCAGCTGGCGATGAGCTGATCCAGATGGGTCTCGATACATAAGTCCAGCAGGTGGTACTTGTCCGTATAATGGGCATAGACGGTTCCGCGGTTGACGTCTGCACGTTCTGCAATTTCATTAATTGTAATCTTCTCGAATTCCTTTTCTGCCATCAGGCGGATCAGGGCCTCCATGATGGATTCCTGGCTTTTCCGGACTCGTCTGTCCATGCGCAAACTCCCCTTTGATTCAGCTATATATAAAGTTATCGGACATTTACGTGCATTCTGTCGGGTAACCGACAATAACGCCGATTTTAACAATTGAACATAAGGATAAGCTGAATTATATTGGACAAATGATTGAAAAACAACATTTGTTCGAAAAAGAGGGGATTAAGATGAAGACATTGGTTTATGGCGCAGGGGTACTCGGCAGCTATCTGGCGCATGTGCTGATCCGCGGCGGTAATGATGTGACTATGCTGGCAAGAGGCAGCCGTGCGGAAGAGCTGAAGCAGGGAGGACTTGTCATCCGCCACTATTTTCAGCTTAAGACGACCACTGACAAAGTGAAGGTAATCAGCACGCTTGCGCCGGAAGAGCATTACGATCTTATTTTTGTCGTGATGAAATGCAATGACTTTCCGGCTGTCCTGCCGGTGCTTGCAGCGAATGCCAGCAGCAATATTATCCTGGTGGGCAATAATCCCGAGGCGCATGATACGCAGAGAATACTGGAGGAGCTTAGCGGAAATAAGAAAAATATAGCGTTCGGATTTCAGCTGAGCGGCGGACGGAGGGAGAAGGACCGCATGATCTGTGTCCGCGCCGGCGGGCAGATGGTGCTTGGAGCGCTGGGCGGTGCGGTTCCTTTTCAGGATATGCTGGTGAGGTCCTTTGCACATACCCAATATAAGCTGAGCTTCCTTGAGGATATGGATACATGGCTGAAAAGCCATATTATTACGATTCTGCCGATGAATCTGGCAACCTTTGCTGTAAAAGGTGACGTTAAAAAGCTTGCGCGGAACAAGAAGCTGCTGCAGCAGATTATAACGGCGATGGATGAAGGCTTCAGTGTGCTTGAAAAGCTGGGTTATTCGGTAGTCCCGAAGGGTCAGGTTAAGGCAGTCCGTTCTTACCGCAAACTTACGTATATGTTCCTTAAGCTGTATCACAGTCTTCCGGTGGCCCGGATGGTAGCCGGCTCAGCACAAGAGCTTGTGGCGCTGAACAGCGCTTTTGACAGGCTGAAGCAGCAGGCTGGGATCGCAACTCCGGTGTGGGATGAGCTTGCTGACCGGAGCGGTGAAATCTAAGGCTGGCTGATTGCATAACCGGCGACATTTCCGGAGAATTTGTGTACACTAGGCTTAAGCACATGCTTAATCTGCGTCTGAGGTGTCGAAAAGAATGAATAATGAGCTGACCATAAGCAAGCTAACAGCCGGGGACAGGGGAGCGGCAGCGCGGATTTTTGAGATTTCGATTACGGATGCCTTTGAACAGGAAGGGCTTGGTGATCTGCGGGAGGATATAGCCCAGGAGATTGACAGTAAAAATCATCTGGTCCAGGCGGCGTTCTCCCGTGTAAGTACGGATACCTTTCTGCTGCTGGCCAGGCTGGACGGCGAAGCCGCCGGAACGATATCCTTCGGACCCTGCGGGGAAGAAATCCGGATCTGCACCGGCGGCCGGCTGAACGATGTAGGTGAGCTGGGCAGTCTTTACGTGCTGCCGCAGCTTCAGAACCGGGGAATCGGCTCGGCGCTGATCCGCAGCATGGCAGAATGGCTGGACGCTCTGGGCATTGAGCAGTTCTGTCTGGACAGCGGCTATAAGCGCGCCCAGCAGAGATGGCTGCAGAAGTTCGGCGAGCCTTATGTTACCGCCCAGGACTACTGGGGTCCCGGCAATCCGCATATGGTGTGGCTGTGCAAGGTGAAGGATCACGTGCAGACAGCCGGGGGCAGGGCTTAACGGTATTCCAGTCGGAGATTATCACTGTCAAAATAGACGAGATCACCCTCATCATAATGCCATACGGCTCTAAGCCGGTTAGGCTGGCGGATGCCGTCAATAATGCTGTAGTCATCCATATACGCGCTCCAGCGTACCTTTTGCCTGGAGCCGTCCATGCCGACAGCAGTACGTTCGGTTGTGGTAAAGGACTGGCATTCACCATTCTCCCGGAAAGTGAAAATGCCGCCGGCCGTGCTGCCGTACCGGGTAATAACAGCTTCAGCATGCAGATCATCAATCGGCTTCCAGGTGACATAGCTCTGGAGAGCAGCGCTTGGCAGCAGTAAGGCTTCCGAGAGAAAGGTGACCAGACAGGCCTGATCCATTTCAGCACCCCGTTCATTAAAGAGCGTGAATACCTTGCCCAAAACCCCCTTCATTCCCCCTGTACCCTCTATATAGGTATCTAGCCCCTGAAATGGAATGCCGTACAGCTTCGTATCAATAAAAGCAATTCTTGTCGTCCGGGAAACGGCATTCACCTGATTATATCCGATGGTAATAAAGGGTTTGCCGGGACCCAGGCTAAACTTAACGTTGCGGAATTCAGCTTGCATGACGGACATCTTCGGGTAACCGGTAAATCCCGCCGTTTCGAAATACCTCTGTACCGGTGGCGGAAGCGGCGTCCAATCTTTTGAAGTGAAAACGGTATCTGCCGCCGGTTCACCGGTCAACAGGCCGGAGGCCAGCTTCTGAAATTCAGCTCTGGTCCCGGAATACGGAATCCGCCAAAACACAAGTACAGCAGCGGATATACAGATTACAGTAACGGTCAGCACCATCATGAATAATCTACTCCTTTTCATCTGCAGGCGAACCGGCTTCCATCAGGAGGATATTGCGGCTCAGCCCGGCTAATCCGCGGAACAAACCGCCCGTCAATTCCCCGTCGAAATCATTGAACAAAGCTGCCATGAACTTCTCCTCTTTCCTGCTTCTTCCCGCAAAATAAACCATACATTCCTCAGTCAGCCGCACACGGAGAATCCTTGCATCCTGTGCATCCTTAGCAAGCTCCACCAGCCCTTGCTTCTCCAGTATTAACGCCATCTTCTTCACATTTTGCCTGGAGCTTCCGGTCATCACTGCGAGATCGGTCAAGGCAGGGGCAGTATTGCCGCTCTTCAAAATAACAGCGATCAGCAGCCACTGCTTCGTCGTCATTTGCGCATCAAGCTTATCGCCCAGTGCCTGTATCCGGTTGGCAAGCATGAGTAAAGTTCCAAGAATGTATGCTTGTTGTTCTTGTTGTTCATTCTCATTCAATTAGCGCATCCCCCTCATTGTTGAAATAAAGGTAACTAGTTACGTAATTAGTATATACAACAGGCTGAGTGATGTCACTACATCCCGAGGCGGAATTATAAATGGTCTTACAGACCGTTAAGCAGGCCCGCAGAGCGGGAGTATAATGAGGCAACAGTGAAAGTTCTGAAAGGATACATACACGTTTACATTCAGTTTAAATAAGGGATTTAAGATCCTTATATATTAGAAGTACAGGAGGAGAAGCAAATGAATCAGCAAGGGAACAAAGCCCGGCAGCAGGTTGAATTAGCGATTGACGCACAGGGGCTGGTCAAAAGGTTTGGAGATAACCGCGCGGTGGATGGAGTGGACCTGAAAGTGCCTACCGGCACCATTTACGGTGTGCTTGGGCCGAATGGCGCAGGAAAAACAACCGCAATCCGTATGCTGGCTACCCTGCTCAGACCTGACGGCGGCTATGCCAGAATCTTCGGGCATGATGTAGTGAAGGAGCCGCAGATTGTGCGGCAGCTGATCGGGGTGACCGGACAGTATGCCTCGGTCGATGAATCACTCAGCGCCACCGAGAACCTGGTGATTTTCTCCCGGCTGCTTGGGCTGGGCCGTGCGGAGGCCAAGCGCAAGGCGGCTGAGCTGCTGGAGGAGTTCGGGCTAAGTGAAGCGGCCAGACGGCCGCTGAAGAATTTCTCCGGCGGGATGCGCCGGCGTCTGGATCTGGCGGCAAGCCTGATTGCGCAGCCTCCGCTGATTTTTCTGGATGAGCCGACGACCGGGCTGGACCCGCGGACCCGCAACCAGATGTGGGATACCATCCGCCGTCTGGTAGGCTCGGGCTCGACCGTGCTGCTGACGACGCAGTATCTGGAGGAAGCGGATCAGCTCGCCGACCGGATTGCGGTGATCGACCATGGCCGGGTAGTTGCCGAGGGCACCGTCGATGCTCTGAAATCCTCAATCGGCAGCTCGTCGCTGCACCTCAGAGTCCGGGAGCCGCATCAGATGATGCTTGCCCGGCAGACAGTCGAGCGTGTGCTCAAGGTGCAGACATCCATATCGGCAGAAGCGTCAGCCATTACAGCGCCAATGGGCAATGCAGATGCCGTGACCGATCTGCTGATTGCCCTCCGCGAAGCAGGGATTCCCCTGTCAGAAATGAGCGTACAGAAGCCAACCCTCGATGAGGTGTTTCTGTCACTTACCGGCAGCAATACCGGGGAAAGTGCCATACAGGCGTCAGGAAAAGATAAACAGGTGGAGGGACAGCAGTATGAGTACATTCATTAAACCGGGCGCAGAGCGCCAGCTAAAGAACCATTCCAGCTTTGGACAGACGTTGCGTAATTCATTAACGATGGCCTACCGGGGGCTGCTCAAAATCAAACGTACACCCGAGCAGCTGTTTGATGTTACGCTGCAGCCGATTATTTTCACCCTGATGTTCACCTATATCTTCGGCGGGGCGATCTCCGGGGATGTGGTCAGCTATCTGCCGGTCATTATTCCGGGCATTCTGGTCCAGACAGTAATTACGACCTCCATCGTAACCGGAGTGCAGCTTCGTGAGGATATGGAAAAAGGGGTCTTCGACCGCTTCAAGTCACTGCCGATCTCACGCATAGCTCCGCTGGCCGGGGCGCTGCTTGCCGATACCGTCCGTTATACGATTGCTACGGTGCTAACCTTCACTATGGGTTATCTCATGGGCTATCGTCCTGAAGGCGGCCTTGGTTATGTAGCTATAGCGGCGTTGCTGGTTATCGGCTGTTCTTGGGCAATCAGCTGGATTTTTGCCTTCTTCGGTGTTATCGCGCGCACGGCTTCCAGCGTACAAGGCATTTCGATGATTGTGCTGTTCCCGCTGACCTTCATGTCCAATGCCTTCGTACCGGCAGATACGATGCCGGACTGGCTGCAGTGGTTCGTTACTATCAACCCGATCTCCCATCTGGTCACCGCAGTCCGTGATTTGACCAATACCGGAACGGCAGGCTCAGACCTTGTCTTTTCCCTGATTGGCGCCGCTGTGATCGTGGCAGTCTTTGCGCCTATAACGGTGCGTGCCTATATGCGCCGGACGTAAACGATTGTGCCGGCTGTCTCCAGCGAGACAATCCTTCAAGAGTGAAGGGTTGTCTTTTTTGCTATACTAAGTGCAGCGTTCCGGATTTTTGATATGCTGGATTCAGTTGATCAATATAATGCTTAGAAGGGGTTGTTTCATATGGATGAGCTGCACGAGCTGCCGCTGCATACCGGTTTTCCTTACACCTCCCGCCACCTTGCAGTGGACGGGCTGAATCTGCATTATGTGGATGAAGGCGAGGGCCCGGCCGTTCTCTTTCTGCACGGCAATCCGACCTGGAGCTATATGTACCGCAACATTATCCCGTATCTGCAGCCGTTTGCGCGCTGCCTTGCGGTGGATCTGCCAGGTATGGGACGGTCGGACAAGCCCGGATGCGGCTTCACCCTGGCGGAGCATGCGGCATATATCACCGGCTTCATCAGACAGCTGGACCTGAGCAATCTGGTGCTGGTCGGCCATGACTGGGGGATGGCAATCGGTTTGGCATATGCAGCAGCTCACCCGGATAATGTACGCGCGGTGGCTATGCTTGAGCCGCAGGCTCTATACCCGACGCCATCGTGGGAGGAATTCACGCCGGCAGAATCGCGTGAGCTGTTCCAGACGCTGCGTGATCCGCAGCAGGGCTGGCCTTTTATGCGCGATAACAATGTGTTCGTCGAAGGTATGCCTCATATCATCATGAACCGGCAGCTCAGTGCCGGGGAACACGAGCATTACCGTGAGCCGTTCCGCAACCCGGAAGACCGTAAGCCGATGTGGGTCTTTCCTAACCAGATACCGGTAGCGGGCCAACCGTCTGAGGTAGTGCAGGCGGTGGAAGCCCGCAACCGCTGGTTCACCGGCTCAGCGCTGCCGAAGCTGCTATTCCATGCCGAGCCGGGCTGCACCATCCGCGGACCTCAGGTGGACTGGTGCCGGACTAATCTTAGCAATCTGACCTTATGCCCCATCGGGCAGGGCTTCCATCATCTGACGGAGGAGAACCCGCAGCTGATCGGCCAGGAGCTGCAGCGCTGGTTCCGGGGATTGACGTTGTAGACGATGCATGGAGCTTAACGGGTTGAAACATCCCACTAAGTGAGCCCGGGAAGGCCTGCTATGTGCCGGATAGAGGGAGATATCCCATTAGGTGTGCAGAAACAGCCTGCTGTCAGCAAGCAAAATAATAGGGTTGAGAAATAAATAACAAATTGGGGAATGTTCCTTGGAGCTAGTCTGAGGATATTCCTTTTTTTGTATGCAGATTGACAGATCATGGATTGAGGGGTATTATGATTTTGGAATTACTAATTTACTAAATTACTAAATCAGTAAAGTTGAGATACCAACGCAACAACCCAAACTACTTTTAACTGGAGCGTGTGAACATGAAAATTCCAACAACGTTGAAGCATAAGCCTGTGATTGTATCCGAGAATTATGAGCAGGTAGACGGACGTTATGCCGGTAATACGGATGCACAGGGCTTGTCACTGGGGTTAGCCCAGTGGAATGACCGGGGGAAGGTGGATATTTCAGCCAAGGTGTGGAGACATACCGGCGAGAAGTGGTCAAGACAGTCGGAGGAGCTGCCGATGCACCGGGTGCTTGATCTGGCGATTCTGATCTGCAGAAGCAGTCAGTATTTTCAGGATGCCTACCGGCTGCCTGATATGTATGATGCGGAGAACCCGCAGATCGACCGGATCGGACTGCAGGGCGACGCGATGAATGTGGCGGTGTGTACCGATAATCCGATGATCGGGAACGATATTAAGCTGTTTGCCCAGGCGCTGGGTGAAGACGGCGAAATGATCGGCGAACGCCTTAGCGTCCTGTCACGGGTGCTCAAGGAGATGGGCTACTAAAGCTGAACGTGCCTATAAATTAAGCATTAGAGCGCATTTTAAAGAGAGGAGAGAATCACATGGACAAAAGCAAACGTAAAGAGCTGCAGGAAGAATACAAACAGATCAAGACCTATATGGGAGCTATCCAGATTACCAACAAGATCAGCGGCAAAATCTACATCGACTCGTTCTCCAACCTGAAGAACAAATGGTTTACCCTCCAGATGCAGCTGGACATGGGACGGTTTGCGAATGCAGCCCTGCAGAAGGATTGGACGGAGCTCGGCGCGGAGAGCTTTAGCTATGAAGTGCTGGAGCAGAAAGAAGCCGATGAAATGGCGGATATTAAATGGGAGTGCAAGCAGATGCTGAAGCAATGGCTCGACAAGCTGCAGCCGTATGAGGACAAAGGGTATAATAAACCGTTACTCCGGTAAAATAAAGCAGCCGCATGAGCTCCTCCGAGACTCATGCGGCTGTATTCCTATTCGATAATCCATTCTCCTCTGGCAACTTGATGTACCAGTCCCCCGACGCTAATGGCAAATTGATCATCAATTTTCTCTGCATTAACATGAATTAACGACGGTCTGCCGATCATGTACCCCTGTTCCACACGGTATTGCAGCCGGCTGCTGCCCAAAACCTCATACTTCAGCAGATAGCCCGCCAAGTTGCCGTTTGCGCTTCCCGTAGCCGCATCCTCCGGGAATCCGGAATCCTCGCAGAACACCCGCACATGAAGATCATTGTCCTCATGAACTGTCTCCCTGCAAAAGACAAGCAGGTTCGCCCGAAAAGCATCCGCCAGAAAACGCTCATAAGCAATAGGATTAATCCGGCACGAATGCACAGCCTCCAGCGAGCGCAGCGGCACAATAATGGAAGCAAGGCCGGTGGATACCTCCTGGACAGGATAATCCGGCTCCAGCTCATCCGGGCTGATGCCCAGAATTTCGGCAATCACTGCAGCATCTGCCGTTCTTCCAAATTGCGGAGGGTTCTGCTTCATCCACAGCTTGCCGCTGCTGTCCGGCGCAACAGGAATTTGCCCTACCCCAAGATTCAGCACAACGGTGCTGCCGGAATCTCCATGTTCCTCCTGATCACTCCGCTGCTCAATCTCCTTCTGGATAATAAAGGCCGTCCCCAGACTAGGATGACCGGCAAAGGGCACCTCTGTATCCGGGGTGAAAATCCGCACATTATAACCGCCGTTCACCTGCTCATCTGACGCGATAAACGTGGTTTCAGCAAAATTGGTTTCATTGGCGATTTGTTGCAGCAGCGTCTGCGGAAGATCAGCGGTATGGCGGAATACGGCCAGCTGATTGCCGGCATATTTTTTCTCGCCAAAAACATCTACAATATAAAAAGGAATCGTACTCACCTTGTGGCCTCCCGGATATTTAAGAATACTGTCAAGAATAAAGGGTAGCCGGGCGGATTGCAAGAAGTTAGAGCAGGGCTACGCATGAACCAATCTGCTCCTCTTTACGCAACTTCCAACATATAGGAGACGTATATAAGGGAAAACGTGCGGATAGGAGGAGTTACCATGGGTAACAGTGCTAAGAGGTTTTTAAAGCTGTTTTATAAAAATGTTAAAGAGATCCGGGCCCCGGCCCCTTATGAGGTAAACAACCTGCGTGTCATCTGCGTTCATTGCCGGCATGACCGGTTTGACCATGGCTTTGCCCAGCTGAATACGGCTTTGCTGAGCTTTTTTAATCTGGATTTTGCGAACCGTTCGGCTAATATTCTGACCTGTGACCGCTGCGGGTATGTTCATTGGTTCAATAAAGATATAAGGAAGGTGAAAATGTGATGAAGACTAAAGCTTTTGCCGGATTAGGTGTGTGTATGATAGCGGCAGGACTGCTGCTTACAGCATGTAATACTGAGCCCAAGCCCGCTAAGCTGTCGGTTCAGGATGCTGAAGCGGTTATCCGGGAGATACTGGGACAAAAGGCGGGTACCGCTGCACTTTCGGGTGAGCTGACTGAAATTACGCCGGAGGACGTGTGGGAAGAGACGGGATACCAGCTTTTTAAGGATGGCAGCAGTCTGGACACTTATGTTGTAGCAGACGGCAAAGCTGCGGTGCTGGGAACCGGCTTTGGCGGCTATGGGGTTACGAGCGTTATGCCTTTTGATGTGGGTGGTGACGGGACGCAGGATCTTGTGTATGCTTATTCCTACGGGTCAGGTATCCACCGTTCGGTGATATCCTGGATGGACCTGCAGAGCATGGCCGAATATCCGGTGCAGAGTGCCGGGGAAGACGGCGGCTTCCGGACTTATGATCTTATTTTGCAGCAGGAAGAGGATTCCATCGGGGTGTATCAGATTGGTAACGGGCAGGACAGGGAAGCGACAACCAAGGCGCTGCTGAGCTATCCGGCACAAAAGGATGTCCAGTCCATGAAGCTAACCCAAGACGGGACACTTGTGCGGAAGAATGACGGACTCTATTATGAAGCAACCGGCGGAGATTGAGCGAACAGGTATATACTAACAACAGGTTGGGAGAGGATGCTGCTTGTTCCTGCGCGGTCTGGAAATGATGCTGAATAATATACCCGAGCCCCGGCGTTATCCGTTCTCGATCCCGGCTTTGAAGAATCTTGAGCGGCTTGAATTTAAGAACAATGTAACGTTTCTGGTCGGAGAGAACGGGTCAGGCAAATCCACTCTGCTGGAGGCGGTTGCCTACCAGTGCGGCTTCAATACGGCCGGCGGCGGCCGGAACAATGCCTATGAGGTAGATGCTTCGCATTCGGCACTGGGCGAACACATCCGCTTATCCTGGCTGCCGAAGATTACGAACGGATTTTTTCTGCGGGCGGAGACCTTTTACCATTTTGCCTCCCATCTGGATACGATGCCTGAGAGCCTGCGGTATTACGGGGGGCAGTCGCTGCATAAGCAGTCGCACGGGGAGGCCTTTTTGTCCCTTTTTACTAACCGGTTCGGGAAAAAAGCGATCTATCTGCTGGACGAGCCCGAAGCCGCGTTATCCCCCGCAAGACAGCTGTCATTGCTGCGCATCATCAAGGATCTGGAGAAGGAAGCCCAGTTTATCATCGCAACCCATTCGCCGATTCTGCTCGGTTATCCGGGTTCGCAGATTCTGAACTTTGACAGCCATCCTGCCGGAGAGATCCGGTACGAAGATACAATGCACTACATCATTACGAGACAGTTTCTGGAGAACCGGAATGCGGTTTTGCGGGAGCTGTTCAGTGACGAATGAACGAATGAATGAACGAATGAACATCGCGGGAGGAATCATCATGGCAAAGGAATATTCAAGAGCATATCTGGAAAGTGTGAAGCAGGAGCTTCTGAACAGGCTCGGGCTGAAGCAGGTATATTACAAGGGGATGGCTGGCGATGATCTGCTGTTTGAGGCGACGGGCTTCGACCGGGGAACGTCACATAAATTCTGTGTCCGGACCAAAAACGGCTCAGTCGATGAAGCCGTCGGCGGCAAATGGATGAAGGTACGCGGCTTTACTGTTAAAAGTAAGGAATTAGGCTAAACTCCCTGCATTAGCTGCATAGCTGGATATGTGGCGTTTTTTTGACTAACCAGCTTGTATTCGATATAGTTGAAACCAAGATAAAGGCAGTTGAGAGACAGGAGGAACAGCATGGAGGTTTTTGCAGAATACCTGGACGGGATCAAGAATCCTGCACACCGTACACGGACGGAAGAGGTGCTTAGCTGGGTAGCCGGACGTTATCCTGAGCTGGAGCCCAAAATAGCCTGGAATCAGCCGATGTTCACCGATCATGGCACCTATATTATCGGTTTTAGTGTATCCAAGCAGCATATGGCGGTAGCCCCGGAGGTAGCGGGAATTAACCGGTTCTCCGAGAGGATCGTACAAGCCGGCTATGACCATACGAAGCAGCTGCTGCGGATAAAGTGGGAAAGTCCGGTTGACTACTCCCTGCTTGAAGAAATGATCGAATTTAACATTCTGGATAAAGCAGACTGCGCCACCTTCTGGCGGAAATAAAGCACGTAGCTTAATACAAAAGGAAGCCGGCCGCAATGCTTTTCATTGTGGCTTTTTTGTATTTCTGAGAGAATATAACAAAGTCGGTTACCCCTGTAGAAAAGGATGTGGCATAGCATGCAGCTTGAGACGGAACGGTTATTGATCAGGGAGTTTGAATATGAGGATTATGAAGAGGTCCATGCCTATGCATCAGACCCGCTGGTAGCCAAGTATATGATCTGGGGCCCGAATACGGAAGCCGAGACAAAAGATTATATTAACATGACAATGGAGCTGCAGAAGCAGTCGCCGCGCCGTGATTACGAGTTTGCAGTTGTGCTGAAGGCTACCGGTCAGTTGATGGGCGGCTGCGGGATTCATCTCAGCGAGCCCCGCCAAGGGGAGATCGGCTATTGCTTTAACCCTCTTTTCTGGAAAAAGGGATACACGAGTGAAGCTGCTGCTGCGCTGCTCCATCTCGGATTCGGTGAATTTGCGCTGCACCGGATTTACGCCACCTGCCGGCCGGACAACACCGGTTCAGCCAAAGTCATGCAAAAAATCGGCATGCGCTATGAAGGTCATCTGCGGGAGCATATGTGGCATAAAGGCGGATGGCATGATTCTTTTCTTTATTCTGTGCTTGAACATGAATATAAACAGAATTCCTGAATATTCCGGGGCATAGGGGGCATAAGATGAGTAAAATGAGCTTGTTTGTTCCTGACGGTCTATTTTGCTGTAATAATCAAGTGAATATGCGGAAATCGGGTAATAACCGAGTAAGGAGGAATGCTGAGTGGAATGGATATTAGAAAATGTTGAAGAAACCAGCCTACTGCACCCGGAATCGTTCTTTATTCCCTCTGAGCATGAAAGAAGCTCCCAGCAGACCGGAAGACTGGTCAGACTGCATTTCGTATTAACGAATCCGGCAGAAGGCGGGCCGCGTGCAGAACGGATGTGGGTGGAGATTACCGGACAAGACCCTGTCAGCTGCCGTTATACCGGTATTTTGACTAATGCACCGGAATACCTGAAGTCACTGAAACTTGGAGACACGGTACAATTTGAACCGAAGCATATTGCCCGCACCATTCTTCGCGAAGGTGACCCGCTGTGGCTGGAGGTCGGGGAGAAAATGGCGCTCGTCTCAAAGAAATGCCTGGAGCCCGGCAGCGCGGTGCACTGGATGTACCGGCAGGCCCCGGAACGGGAGCAGGATAGCGGCTGGCGGCTATTTGCCGGGGATGAAGATGAAGCGTATCTGGGCAATTCCAACAATGTGCGGTTGATGCACGTATATGCCATAATGGATCAGGACCCGAGTTTGCTGGAGCCGTTTAAGGGAGAGGTTGGCAGTGCTTTTGAGCGGGAGAGCAGGGATGGGGCATGGATCCGTGTGAGGGATTGGGTTCTGGAGGAGTAGGTGGGCCGAGGGGGAAAGTGTAATGCCGGAATACTCGCATGTTCAGACTTATGTGAAATGTGATGAGAGTAACTATAAAGAGGTGATACAGCAGTTTGCTGCATTCCTCTCCAGGGCAGGCTTGGACAACAGCTATTTCAATAGCGGACTTAAATGGGAAGTGGCGGACAACGGTTTTATGTATCAAGGCGGGAATGCGGATGCAGAGGAGGTCCCTGTAGAGGGGCTTTCGCTGCATGTGCGGCCTTATGTGGTTGGTCTTACGCCTGAGGTGTTTTCAGAGCTGGCAGAGTCGTGGCTTGAGGTGAGTCTGCTGTTCTGGACGGAGGAGATTACAGCGGATTACAAAACGGGTGAGCTGAGAAGTGAGGTACAGCCGTATATTTGGAGTCTCATGGAGCAGTTTGCGGAAAGCTATGATCAGGCGGGAATTTACTTTACGGACGAGGCGACTGGCGGCAAGCCATGGGAGGCGGTCTTTACCGGTAAAAGCGATGAACTGTGGTCATTTGATGCTGCAATTATACCCGCGGCTTCGGCGGATTTATATGCTAATCCTGATGAACAGCTGTTTTATTATACATACTCCGGGAAACGGTTACTACTGGTGCGCAGAGAGGTTTGGGGAGGGGAGTAATCCGCAATCCCGCAGCATAACTGTATTTTGTGCAACTATATCAACGACTTTTTGAGTTTTTATCGGTTTAAGTGTACTCGGTGCAACTATTATCGGCCCTTTTGAGCTAAATCGCATTTTTAGTCCAATCTAGTTGCACGGAATACACTTATTCCTGAAATGTGGCCTTACTTCCCCCATTTAGTTGCAGCAAATACACTTATTTCTCGTTAAGGCCCCATACAACAAACAGCCGCCCCATCAGGAGCGGCTGTTTTAATGCGGATGGTCTATTGTTCCTCCGTAATCTCACGGTCCGGAAGCTGTGACACATAGCTGTCAGACAGCTGAAGCAGCTTCAGCGCCGAATTGAATTCGTCTTCGGTGGACTGCAGCGGCTTGTCGCCGTCGCCGGACAGCGTGTAATGCTGGCCGTCCTCGAAGCCGCTGCCGGACAGGAACAGCTCCTCATTATTGACGAAGGAACCGGTCGGCAGATAATAACGCTGCGGCAGCAGGTTGTATTCTCTTTCGTTCAGAATATCCTGGCCAAAGTGAATATGATTGTCGAGCGGCAGGCCAAGCAGATTGGCTACTGTCGGCAGAATGTCCACCTGACCGCCTAACTGGTTCTGTACGCTGGCCATAGGTACCCCGGCAGACGAAATGATCAGCGGAATGTTGATCAGGTCGCGCTCGGTGTATTCTTTTCCCAGAATCTCCTGCAGCAGTACCTTATCCTCATCCTTCAATGAGAAAATCGGCAGTCCGCGGTGGTCACCGTACAACACAACCAGACTGTCATCCCATACGCCGTTCTCCTTGAGCTCAGCGATAAACTGTCCCAGCGCATAGTCTGCGTAGTTCTGGGCGCGAATGTAGTTGCCAACAAAGGTTCCCTCATACCGCTCCGGCAGCGTCATCTGGTACTTGTTCTCCGGAATCGTGAACGGATTATGTGAGGACATTGAAATGACATGGGAATAGAACGGCTGGCTGCTCTCATTCATCCGGGCCAGCTCTGCAGAAGTTTTGGAATAGAGTACTTCATCAGAGGCGCCGTAGAAAACGGTATCTTCCTCGCCAAAGAAAGCTTTATCATAATAACGGTTGAACCCCAGCGCCCGGTACAGCTCGCCGCGGTTCCAGAAATCTACTTCATTCGTATGGAAGGTTGCGGTGTCATAGCCCTGCTCCTGCAGCAGCTTGGGTAAGCTTGGAAGCTCCTTGGGCGCATAAATATCGGTTGCCGGACCGTCCGGCGGTACATAGAACGAGGTGTTGACGATAAACTCCGCGTCCGAGGTGTTGCCTTGGCCGACCTGCTGGAAGAAGCGCGGGAAATAGATGCTGCTGTCTGCCAGCTTGTTCATGTTCGGTGTAATTTCCTTGCCGTCGATGGAAAGATGGATCAGGAAATTCTGGAAGGATTCCATTTGAATAATGACCAGGTTTTTACCCTTGGCGGCCCCATTCAGAATCGGTTCAGAACGGACGGTAATACCTTTAGTCTGATCAATGACAGACTGCGTAATCGCCGAGCTGTCGATCAGCTCCTCCTTATCATCTGCAAGCAGGGCATAGGCTTCGTAATTGAGAATACCCATCTGCTCGGCCTGAACCGTCTCGTTCATACTGGCTTTGTTCGGGAAGATATTCATCATGCAGAAAACGAGTGAAATACAGAACAGAACGGCGACAACCTTGCGGTTGCTGCGGCGTGACATCGCCTTTTTCCAGGCCACGGCCTTCTTGCGGCTGAGCATGATCAGGCTGATGACGATAATATCCAGGAAGATCAGCATATACTGCGGATGGAGCACCGCGAAAATACTCTTTTTAACGGCACCCACCTGTTTAGCCTGGCCGAATACCTGAGAAGTGGCAATAATTCCGAAGTGATTGTGATAGATAATCAGTGAAAAGAATAAAACGGTGATCAGCAGGTTGACGAGCATGTAAATAGCGATCTTCCGCTTTGTGGCGAACCACTCAATCAGACAGAAGATAATCAGGACAAAGGGGATTTCTTTGAACAGGGTACTCCAGGTCGGCCCGTCTTCGAACAGGTAGTACCAGGCAAAGTAGCTTTTCGCCAGCATAATGATAGAGAAGAATAGTATAGATCGTTTACTGAGTGTGCGTGGTTCTTTCAACCGCATTGCTTATGCGCATCCTTTACACTTTAATTAATTCATTCTATTACATAGCAGCTTCCAAATTCAACTCTAATAGATTACCTGAAAATGCTGAAAATGCCTATGTAAAAATCAAATATATTTTACTGCAAATATTTTCAATCCCTTCTGGAGTTGCGGCCCCAAAACCTTTATAATATGACGAGTATACTTTGTAAAGGAAAAGGTGTTAACTTCATGAGCATATTAAATGTAGAGAAGCTGAGTCACGGGTTTGGTGACCGGGCGATTTTCACGGATGTATCCTTCCGCCTGCTGAAGGGTGAGCATATCGGTCTGATTGGAGCCAACGGTGAAGGAAAGTCTACCTTCATGAACATTATTACCGGTAAGCTTCAGCCGGACGAAGGCAAGGTAGAATGGGCTAAGCGTATGCGTGCCGGTTATTTGGATCAGCATGCCGCGCTGACTAAGGGACAGTCGATCCGTGATGTGCTGCGCAGCGCCTTCCAGTACCTGTTCGATATGGAGCAGGAAATGAATGATATGTACGGCAAGATGGGCGATGTCACTCCAGAGGAGCTGGAGCAGCTGCTGGAGGATGTCGGTACCATTCAGGATACGCTGACTAACCAGGACTTCTATATGATCGACGCCAAAATCGACGAAACCGCCCGCGGTCTCGGCCTGACCGACATCGGTCTGGACAAGGATGTTCACGATCTGAGCGGCGGACAGCGCACCAAGGTACTGCTTGCGAAGCTGCTGCTGGAGAAGCCGGACATTCTGCTCCTCGATGAGCCGACGAACTATCTGGATGAGCAGCATATCATCTGGCTGAAGCGTTACCTGCAGGAATACGAGAATGCGTTCATTCTGATCTCCCATGATATTCCGTTCCTGAATAGCGTAATCAACCTGATCTACCATATGGAGAATCAGTCGCTTTCCCGTTACGTTGGGGATTATGAGTATTTCCAGCAGGTGTATGAGGCGAAGAAGTCGCAGCTTGAATCTGCGTTCAAGCGTCAGCAGCAGGAAATCTCAGACCTGAAGGACTTCGTTGCCCGGAATAAAGCGAGTGTGGCTACCCGTAATATGGCGATGTCACGCCAGAAGAAGCTGGACAAGATGGAAGTCATCGAGCTGGCCAAGGAGAAGCCGAAGCCGCAGTTCAATTTCAAGCAGGGCCGTACTTCCGGCAAGGTTGTATTTGAGACGAAGGATCTGGTTATTGGTTATGATTCTCCGCTCTCAAGACCCCTTGACCTGAGCATGGAACGGGGACAAAAGATCGCGCTCGTCGGCGCCAACGGTATCGGTAAAACGACACTGCTGCGCAGCATTCTGGGCCAGATCCCGACCCTTTCCGGTTCCGCCAGACTTGGCGACCTGCTGGAAATCGGCTACTTCGAGCAGGAGATGAAGGATGCCAACTACAACACCTGTATTGAAGAGATATGGACGGAGTTCCCTTCCTTCACCCAGTTCGAAATCCGCGCGGCGCTTGCCAAGTGCGGCCTGACCACCAAGCACATCGAGAGCAAGATCGCGGTTCTGAGCGGCGGCGAAAAAGCCAAAGTTCGGCTCTGCAAGCTGATCAACCGCGAATCCAACCTGCTCGTACTCGATGAGCCGACGAACCACCTTGACGTTGATGCCAAGGAAGAGCTGCAGCGTGCGCTCAAAGCGTACAAGGGCAGCATCCTGCTGATCTCCCACGAACCGGAGTTCTACCGCGACATCGTAACCGATACGTGGAACTGTGAGTCGTGGACTACAAAAGTATTCTAATATGATAAGCTGTGTGACGGGCTGCCTCGGTGAGGCGGCCCGTTTTTGCGTGGAGCGGCGGATTGTATAATCCTTTATATGTAAGCGGAGCTGTAGCTGTTAATATATTGGGTACCGGAGCTTAGGGGAGGCGTTATGAGAGAAGAGATACAGGCAGGCCGAAAGCGAAGAAAGAAGAGTGGCTATGATTATTAAAAACAGTAAACGCAGCCTTATAAGCCTGCTGGCAATTATGTTACTGGTATTTGTTAGCGCTGGCTGCAGCGGAAAGAGTGACAAAGATACAGCATCAGATAACCCGATAGACCGTGCTTTCAGTGAAGATATCAAAAAAGCGTCGGCTACAGCTGAGGTGAGGTATGTAGCTCATGCATATGTGGCTGCCTGGGAGGCGGAATGGAACCATCTATTCGAAGAGTTATCGAAGCAGTACCAGTTTGAAGAAGATAAAAACATATTGAAGGAATATAAGAAGAGGTATGAGGCTTTTGTTGAAGCGGGATCGACGCTGGAATGGACAGACTGGACAGATACCTCTGTAGCGCCAGGCAAAGATCGCCCATACGGAACCGGAACAATCGGCGCTTCTTTGATGGAGGAGGCGGTCTTGTACCGCAATCAGGTTCTTTACTTAATAAATAAGTACTATTCTGATTCTGAAATGTACAAATATGGAGAATACACCTATTTGTACAGCGGAAAAGGAGCGGAGTTTGATAAAGCTCTGTAATTAGAGACTAAGAGACTAAGTTGCAACTTTCCGGTGCAAATAATGATCAAGGAGCTGGACAATGATTTCAAAATCTAAAGCCTTTGGAATTTTAATCACAATACTGTTATTGTACTTATTCTGGAATTCTCTCAGGTCATCCACCTCCGAAGTTGCAAAAGCCACAGCGATAAATGACAAACAGCTTCAGTTTGTAAATTTGAGCGGGCAGATCAGAACATTGAAGACGTCGGTTGATATATCTGGGGTAGTTGAAGTAAATCATCAATACTTTATTACCTTCGATAAGCGGATCGGAGCAAAACCCCAGCTGCAATCCATTAAAATATCAGAGTGAACAATCAAATAGTAAGCCGGATAATGAAGAAAAATAAAGTATCGGAGGCTAACATGGACAGCATTATTTTTGATCTGGACGGAACGATGTGGGATTCTTCGGAGGTGGTGACGGTGGCGTGGAATGATGTGCTTCGCAAGTATGCAGACATTCCGCATGTTATCACCAAGGAAAATTTACAGGGGATTATGGGCCTGCAGCCTGCCGAGGTTGGCACAATCCTGCTTCCCGGTATGGAAGAGGCAATGCAGCAAAAGCTTCTGGACGAGTGCTGTGAAGCCGAGTGTCATTACCTGGCTAAGCAGGGCGGCTTGTTATATGAAGAGCTTGAAGCAGTGCTTACGGCTTTATCGGCACAATACAAGCTGTTCATCGTTAGCAACTGTCAGAAGGGATATATCGAGGCTTTTTACGAGTATCATCAGCTAGGCAGGTTCTTCGCGGACTATGAGAATCCGGGCCGGACAGGGCTGCCCAAGGGGGAGAATATCAAGCTGATCATGCAAAGAAACAATCTGGAGAGTCCAGTCTACGTGGGCGATACGGAAGGGGACCAGAAGGCCGCAGCGTTTGCCGGAATTCCGTTTGTTTTTGCAAGCTATGGATTTGGAGAGGTGAGCGGTGCGGATTATACGATTAACCGTTTCTGTGATCTGTTGGAGCTGTTTAACTAAGCCTTACCTCTAAATGAACCAGGGATGGAGCTGAAGCACATGCAATTGAAGCCCAGTGCCGTACAGTTCGGCGGCATTGCGCTGATTCTGGCGGGAGTCCTCTTTTTTATACAGTATCTGTTTATGCTGCCGGTGCCATCGCCTCCAACGACCTCTGATGCTGAGCTGGTGACATGGCTGGCCGAGTGGAAATTTAATATGTCCATGGCGGATGAGCTGCTCTTCTTTGCCCCGCTGTGTCTGATTCCGGCTATTGCGGCGCTATATCATGTTCTGGTAAAGACCGATATGACTACAACCCTGCTGGGCTGCGCACTTCTGGCACTTAGCATTCCTATTTACATACTGCTCGTCATCATCCTCGGGAGGGTGGTTTACCCTGTATTCAAGATTGAATTATCCGCTGAGAGCCTTAAGCTGATGTTCAGCCTGTATTACGGAGGGCTGCACACGGTGGCCCTTATCATGGGAATTGCAACGGTTATACTGAGCTTGGTTACCCTGAAAAGCCCGCTCGGCAGGCCCTGTGCCTATCTGGGTTTTGCTGCCGGGATACTTGATCTAATCGGATCTTTCCCCTGGCTGACCGGGACAACGGCAACGTTTATATGTCAGCTGGCTTTTGCAGCGTGGTTTGTTGTGCTTGGAGCGAGACTGATCAGGATTTCCGGAACGGCAATGCCGGTGAGTCTGCCAAAGAGCTGAGCAGCGGCTTGACTTTCGAGGTCTACTGCAATAAACTCATTACATGAGGTTTACTACAGTAAACTTGAAATGAGGAGGAGCTGCATGGAAACCTACAAATTGTTCGATGCCGAATATAAGTTTGCCTGCCTGATCTGGGATAACGAGCCGATTAATTCAACAGAGCTGGTGAAGCTGAGCCAGACCAAGCTGGGCTGGAAGAAATCCACGACTTATACAGTACTCAGAAAGCTGTGTGAGCGGGGAATTCTGAAGAATGAAGATGCAACCGTTACAGCTATTATCAAAAAAGCAGAGGCACAGCAATACGAAAGCGAGACGGTAGTGGAAAAAGCCTTTGGCGGATCGCTGCCGCAATTTCTAACCGCTTTTCTGGGCAAAAAGAAGCTGTCCGAAAAGGAGGCGGAGGAGCTGAAGCGGATCATTGAGGAGGCGACCCGATGATTACGGAGTGGTTCATCTCTGTCCTAAATATGAGTATCACAGCGGGTTATGTGGCAGCTGCAGTGCTATTGGTAAGGGTATTTTTACGGAGAGCCCCCAAAATATTCTCTTATCTGTTATGGTCTGCTGTAGCAATCAGACTGGTTCTGCCCGTCAGCTTTACTTCAGATTTCAGTCTGCTGCGGCTGTTCCAGCCTCATTCACAGACAGGGGCGGGAGCAGGGCTTATGAATTTTGTACCGCCAGGTATTGGTTTGCAGCTCCAGCCGGCAGTAGATGCCGGTATTAACGGAGTAAGCAGGCTGATTAACAGCTCACTTCCGGGTGCTGTCCAGACCGCCAGTGTAAATCCGCTGCAGCTTATCCTGTGGACGGGAAGTATGATCTGGCTGACAGGCGTTGCAGCTCTTTTACTGTACAGCATTGTATCGTACGTGCGCATTACGGCACGAGTACGGACAGCAACGCGTGTTAAAGAGAATATTTATGAGTCGGACCAGATTGCGGCGCCTTTTGTGTGCGGTTTTATTAAGCCGAAGATTTACGTTCCTACCGGAATGAGCAGTCAGGAGCTGCCCTATATCATACTGCACGAACAGACGCATATCCGCAGGCGGGATTATCTGATTAAGCCCTTTGCCTTCCTGCTGCTCATCCTTCACTGGTTCAATCCCTTCATGTGGCTGGCGTACGCGCTTATGGGCAAAGATATGGAGATGTCGTGCGATGAAACGGTCGTCCGGAAGCTGGGCAGCGGGATTAAAGGGAGCTACTCAACTTCTTTACTTACACTTGCAACAGGTAAAAGGGGAGTTCCGGCAGGGAGTCCGCTTGCTTTTGGCGAGGGGAATGTGAAATCCAGAATCAAAAATATTCTCACCTACCGCCAGCCGTCCCCTTGGATCACCGCATGTACATTTGTCCTAATCACCGTTATCCTTGCTGTCTGTATAGTTAACCCCAAGCCTGAAGTGTCTCCGGTACAGCAGTCTTATAAAGGCTACAACGTGGAGCAGCTGCTAAAAAACCGCACACCCTACGTGGGTGCTGCCAGCAAGGTTGGCGGAATTATCGGCGGCTTGCCGGTGCCGGAAGGTTTGGAGGCTGCGGGGATGGAGCTCCAGACGGTGGCTCCGCCGTATGGCTTGACTATTAAATATGACATGCAGGATTCAGCCGGTGTGACCAAAAACGGTGCGATCAGCGGCGATGCGTTCTACCGCAATTCCATTTTGCTTTTTAGCCTGATTGACAACGTGGACAGTATAACCTATATCCTTACTGACCGGATGGGGGCCGTCACCTACCCGCTCACAGATGATACCAATCAAAATGGCAGTGTAACCTACAGCGTTACCTTTGAAAGGGAACAGGTCGGCAAGCAGCTTGAAGGAGATATCTCTCAGTATGCTACAGATGAAGCAGGACTGCATCAGTTGATCGACCGTGTAGAGGAAATGCTGTCTGCGGATTATTAACCATACACTCTTCAGGAGGCTGCAAACATGCAATAACTGCCAGGCAGAGCTTACTCCATCCGTCTGAGAGGTTATGCGGCTCCTGATTGCCCACGAAATCCACCATACCGGCCGGCTGTCCGTCTGGGCGCGGGAGATCGGTAAAGAGCCGGTGAGTGCCAATTTTGTCGGCGGAGATGTGTATAATTGTCAGCCTGTTCAAAGGCGTACTAAATATGTAATTAGCACCGGGAAAGCGGAAGGAGCCGCAGATTTTCGGTGCTTTTTGTGTTGTTGGCAGGTTATAGAAGAGTGTACATATTCGCTTGTGCCGTTACTCTTCATCCTCATTGCTGGATCTGACCCCGCCGCCAAAAAGCCAGCCTTTAGCTTCCATGAGGTCAATAAACGTTTCATAAAACTCATCTGGGTCGATATCACCGTCTTTTGCGAAAATAAAACCTTCTATTCTAATACCTTTACTCATTCGGTGAACTCCTTATTATCAAATGTGCTTTGGAATTGTGCTAGCTAATTGCAGCTCCTGAAATTCATGCTGCCGTGCCGTCTTCACTAGTAAAGATCATCTAACAGAACAAGTATAGCATATTGAGTGGGCGGTGGTGTGATGTTGAGCAGGGTAAGCACAGGACTATTTTTCAGGGCAGGAATGCGCAGTGGTAGAGGCGAAATAAGTAATACAAAAAATGTATGTGTGGGGGATTCGTATTGACTCAATTCTTTCTTATTCGGCATGGAGAACCTCAGTGGGATATCAACGAACAATATAATCTAAAGGGGCATGGCCGGGACCTTGTACCGCTTACTGATACAGGAGTAGAGCAGGTATATGCGGCAGCACAGGATGAGCGTTTACAAAAAGCTGAAATTATACTTTCATCTCCTTATCCAAGGGCATTGCAGACAGCAGCTATATTAACCAAAGAACTTGGTTTAGACATAAAAATTGAATTCGATTTAAGGGAATGGCAGCCTGATCTAACCTTTGAATATGATTCATTGGAGAGGCTTAAAGAACTGGGGGACGATTATGATGCAAATCATGGAGTTTATCCTCCCGGGGAGCCCAGGGTTTGGGAATCTAAAGAGCTGCTTAAGGAGCGGGTGGAGCAGGTAATCGACAAGTATTCCGGATTTCAAAAGGTCATCATCACCGGACACGGCATGGCTTTTCGAACTTTGGTAGGACAGGTCGGCGAGATTCCGCATGCTTCCATTATTGAGTATTCAAAATAAATATTAGGCATGAGGTACTCCATCCATGAAAACAAGTGATTTCAGAAACCTAATCAAGAAATATCTGGCGCCGGCTTTACATGAGCTTGGTTTTTCCGGAACAGATCATCATTTTGTGAGAGTTGCCCCCAATCATCTTGTTAACACTATTGTTATCCAAGCTGATAAGGACGGCGTGTCTTGCGTTGTTGAAATGGGAGTCCATGATTGCCGCAGCAAATAGTTATGGTATATGACTCTAAGCCGTTTCAACTGATAGAGGAGCGTAAAAGTGGAAATTATTCTTATAATTATTGTTGTCATTGGTTTATCTGGTCTGCTTGGGAATCAGAATAAGATGTTAAGAAAGATGGAAGGAATTGAAGAGATTCTTCGTGAGATAAGGGATAAAAAATAGAAAAGGAGCATACGTTATGGCGCATTTTAGGTGTAATTGTGGTGAATTGCTTGGGAATAGCGCTGTCCCTAACGATGTTGAAATATGCGTGTTTAAGAATGAAACTTGGATTAATGCAGTGAAGAACCATACAGAAATGATTTTTTTAGATGAGGACTATGATATCTGGAATTGTCCCTTATGCAGAAGAGTATATTCTTTTAAAACTAATAAAGTAGATAAGATGTTTTCGCTGGCAGAAGCTCGCATTGATCATTTTACCAGCTGTTTATGTGGAGAACGGACAAACTTTGCACATTACGTTGCGTATACTGATAGGGAAATGGATCAATACACTTCAGATGCTGATACTGCAAATGGATTACCCAATGCCCCTAGAGAATTATGGAGCTGCAACATTTGTAACAGGTTCTTCCTCAAAGAAACGCAGGGTACGTCAATTCAGGTATATCATGAAATCGATTTTAATCAAGATTATGAAGCAATGATGGTGGATGCGGGTCCCCAATGTATCTATTTAATACCTGATGGATTTGCCGGACCAGTTGAAATTATTTACGGACAGGAATCTCATCAATACATCAAAATGGTTGATGATCAATATGTATTTGAAATTCCCGTTACAGGCGTTCTGAAGATCTCTAATAAAGAACCGGATAATGGTTATGTGGAGAACGAATATTATTTTATTGATTGTAATGGAAATAGAATTACACGGGCAGAAGTAAGTAATCACATTATACAAGAAGAGGGTAACGGAACCATTAAGGAAAAGTTTACAGTGATGAGCTAATCGGGTGGTTCTCTACTTACTAGATTGAACTATTCGTTTGTACTAACAAACCCATCCAGAAAAGTGAGGCACCAACAATGACCATAACCCTGGCAGCAACCGTCTTTTCAATCCTGATTACCATAGTCATTCTGTTTCAGGCAGCACTGGCTGCAGGTATGCCTTGGGGAGAGTATGCAATGGGCGGAAAGTTTCCTGGAAGGCTTCCGGTTCCTTTGCGAGTGGCGTGCCTAATCCAGATTGTAATTCTTGCTCTGCTCGCGCTGATTGTACTAAGTAAAGCGGAGATGCTTTTGCCAAGCTGGCGGGAGCTTGCGGATGTGACGGTCTGGTTCGTAGTCGCTTTTTCCGTGATAGCTTCTGTTCTAAATCTTATTACCAAAAGCGTCCGGGAACGAAGAATCTGGGCGCCGGTTTCGATAGTAATGCTGATCAGCAGCCTTATAGTGACACTTGGATGATAGTGGAGGAGCATAAATGAATATTGCAAGTGATGCAGGAATGAAGAATAGGGGATTGACCTGTGAGATTCCGAATGAGCGCGGACGTTTCCTGGGCGAGCTGCTGCAACCGTTCGATACTGCTGCCTATGAATGGTATAACGGGGGTGAGGAGGCTTATTTCTGTAATGAAGGGAGCCTTACAGATCCGCTTTTCCCTAAACAGCTATTTGACATGGATGGTGCCGAGCTCAAAGATATTGTAGAAAATAATGAGTACTATGTCATTTTTGCCGACTTGAAGGCTTTTCCGAAGGGGACGAAGGTGGTCAATGTTCAGACGTACGATGAGTACATAGAAAGTGACTGTCAACTCGTACTGATCCTGGTGGATTGTGTGTATGCTGCGGTTTACTGCAAGGATCAGGACAAGCTGGCGGAGCTGTATTTGAATGCACAATCACAGGGCTACAGCAATGTGCAATACACGACCGATGAAAATGACTTCAGAACGGGGTTATCGGCCTGGTAGGGGTGCTGATTAATATTAGGTACAGGGAATCATAAATCACAGAAAAGGAAACTCTTTGCAATTATAATGTAAGCGTTATCTAAATGCTGCTATACATTATTACGCAAATGGAGGAATAGGACTTGAGATTACATAAAGTTTCCTTTAACCTGCTTGTGTTTATGGGGCTGTGCATTCAGTACGCTTTAATGCATCTTTTTTCGGCCGGAGAGATAATCGCGATTTCAACTGCGGAGCTGGTCATTTATATGCTGCTTACTTTTGCGGGGCTGGGCACCTTTTTCTCGCGCAGAAGACGTGCTCTGGCGCAGCAGGGCTGCGGATCGGTCGCTCTTTTTTTCACCGTGCTGTGGACCGTTTCCCTGTGCTCCCAGTTTCGTAAAGAAGCTTATCCGGAGGCGCTCACGCTGATCAACTCGTTCGGTGTATCTGCCGCCGGTCTGGTGCTGCTGACAGAGATTATTGTGCTGTTCAAGGTTTAGTGTTTGTGTATGAATATGCTCCTGCCTAATGGCGGGGGCTTTTTTGTATCTTTTGTACAGAGCAGCTATTATCTAAAAGAAAGAATCACAGCTTCATTGCTTAATCTCTTCTTCAATACATGCTGAACTAAGGCACACAGTATGGTGAGCAAAAGCAGGCTTGAACCGATAGTCCAGATAACGGCGCTGCGGCCGGGAATAAACCCCAGTTTATTAATGAGTGTTCCGGTCAGCGTTGCTGCAAATACGAACAGCACAGAACCAACAGACAAAATAGCACGAATCCGCTCAGGCGTTGTGGACAACATAGACACCAGCGTCATTACACTCGTTACACAGCGGGTGAACAGCAGAAAAGTGATTGCAAAATAGACAAAGGCTGTACTGAAATAAAGCTCCTGCAGGTTCTCCCGCTTCATAATTAAAGCGTATCCCATAATGAGAATATTAAGAATCACAATAGGCCCTATGCACAGCAAATGGGAGGACAGGCTGTAGATCGAGGTAAGGCGATGAACCTCCAGCTTGTTGGCGAGGTAATATTCGCAGCGTCCGGTACTCTTTTCCGAGATGACAATCAGGCCAACCGTTAACATATTTAGCAGAAAATAGACTGATATATTCAAGATGAGCAGCGTATAGGCCAAGGGATATCCAGCTGAATCAGATCTGCCGTAGGATATCTGTATAACCGACTGGAGTGGAACGAGCAGTACAATTACAGCCATACTCAGATAAGAGGGACTGCGCATTACATCTTTTAGGTTAAGCCGGTTAACCGGATGAAGGTTCATGATCTAAGTTCCTCCAGTGTGTCAAAAAATCGTTTTTCCAAATCCCCGTCAAAAGTCGCGTTATTGATAACCTCAGCGTTACACCCGTCTACCAGAATAGTAATCCAGTCACTGACCTTCCGGACCTCCGCCAGATCATGGGATGTGATGACGATCGTTTTGCCTTCGGCTTTTAGCTGCTGAAGCACACCCCGTATGACCATTCTGGACTCCTGATCAACGCCGGACGTTAATTCATCCAGTATCAGAATATCTGTACCCCGCAGTAATGTTATCAGCAGGGAGAGCTTCCGCTTCATACCCTTGGAATAGTTGGCGACCTTGCGGCCCAGTGCGGAGTTCAGCTGCAGCAGCCCGGCATACCGGGTAACGGCGGATTCTACCTGTGCCGAGTCTACTCCAAGGTAGATCCCGAAATCCCGCAGGTTGTCTATGCCGGTCTTGGCTTCAAATAAGTAGTCATTTTCCAAAAGGACCGATACCGCCTGCTCATCAACACCGTAACGGATGTAACCCTGATCTAACGGCAAAAGCCTGGTGATCAGGCGCAGGAGGGTTGTTTTGCCGGCACCGTTAGGGCCGATAATGGCGTAGATGCTATTAAACGGGATATGAAAGGAAACGTTTTTGATAATTTTGGTGCCGAGGAGTGTTTTACTTACACCATCTACGTTGATAGCGTATTTGCCAGCATGTGCGAAATCCTGCTTGTATACCATTCTAGTGAGCTCCTAATGTTTGGATTTGGGTATTAGGAATAACATAGCTAGTATATTAATAAGGTTCGTAACAGGGTTATGATATAAGGCACTTTCTATCACCTATAAATCATACTTGACTAGTGTGAATAATAGGTTTATAGTATGAAAAAAGCTTGAAAAAAGAGAAAACTTTCCAAACGAGAACAGTCAGTTACTCCGTTAAAGCACTAAAATAATAATTGTATACAATTATACAATTATATTTAATGATATCAAGTACATTTTCACATAGGGAGCATCAGAGGTATGGAGATTCGATCACGAAGGCTGTCAAAGGATAATACCTACTATGCATTGAAGCAAAAAATCATTAACAACGAGCTGGAGCCGGGTCAGGCGGTCAATGAAGAAAGCCTGTCGGCAATGCTTGGAGTCAGCCGGACTCCCTTACGAGAAGCGATTCAGAGACTGGAGAACGAGGATTTTCTCGTCCGCCAGCCCAACGGCAGGTTGAAGGTAGCTCCGTTATCGCTTAAAGAGGTTGAAGAGATTTTTCAGATCCGCAGCATGCTGGAAGGCCATATCGCCAGAAGCGCAGCGAAGAATGCCACCGATAAAGATATTCAGAAGCTGACCGTGATGATGACACAGATCAAGCAATCCTTTCAGCTCGGCGAGAAACAGGATTTTGTCTCCTACGGCTTTGAATTCCATGATTATCTGTCGGAAATAAGCGGGCTAATGACCTTTGAAAAGGTGCTGAACCAGCTTAGAGACCGCTCGCTCCGTTATTGCCGTTATGTCTCCCTGCACGGGGACTGGAATACGCAGGCGGATGAAGAGCATAACGACATCCTGCAGATGATCGCGGACAGAAATGAAGACGGTGCAGAGCAAGCGATGCGGGAGCATATTTTGAACAGTCTGGCTACGGCACTTGAGCGGATGAGCGGGATTGAAGCTGAGGTCAATGCATAAGCCTCTGCCAACTGAAAGGGGAGTTATGAACCTATGAATCTTACCTATAAGAATGATCAGGAGCTGGAGGGCGAATTAATCGGGGTGCGGAGAAATCTGCACCGGGAGCCCGAGCTGGCCTATGAAGAGTTCAGAACAACAGAGAAGCTGCGGGCCTGGCTGACAGCTGCTCACATACCTATTCTAGACCTGCCTTTAGCAACCGGACTGATTGCGGAAATCGGTAACGGCGCCGGGCCAATTGTTGCTATACGCTGTGATATTGATGCACTGCCGATCGAGGAGCAGACTGGCTTGCCGTATGCCTCAGAAATACCGGGAAAAATGCATGCCTGCGGCCATGACTTCCACACCGCTGTTATATTGGGAGCTGCACTGCTGCTGAAGGCCCGTGAGGATGAATTGCCGGGACGGGTCAGAATCTTGTTCCAGCCGGCGGAAGAGACAGGCCACGGGGCGGAAAGTGTACTGGAATCCGGAGGTCTGAATGACGTAGCTGCCATATTCGGGCTGCATAATTCACCGGAGCTGCCTACAGGAACGTTTGGAACAAGATCAGGACCATTGACGGCAGGCGTAGACCGGTTCGAGATCAAGATAAAAGGGGTTGGCGCCCATGCCGCTACACCGGAAAAAGGGGTAGACACTATTGTAACTGCGGCGCAGATCATTACGATGCTGCAGACGGTAGTAAGCCGCCAGAGCAGCGCAATCGAGCCGGTTGTGTTAAGTGTTACCAGAATTAACGGTGGCTTCACATGGAACGTAATTCCTGAGCTGGTTGAACTGGAAGGTACAGTGCGCACTTACAATGAGGAGATCCGCCGCCAGATTCCGCTCCAGATGACGCGTATCATCGAAGGCATTGCGGCAGCAGCCGGCGCTGAGGCGAAACTGCTCTGGTATCCGGGGCCGCCGGCAACAGTGAACCATGCAGAATGGGCTGATTTTACGAAGCAGGTCGCTTCGGATACAGGATATAAGGTTGAGGATATTGCGCTGCAGATGGGCGGAGAGGATTTCGCACTGTATCTGCAGCAGATTCCCGGCGCATTTGTTAATATCGGAGCAGGTCCGGGCTATGCGCTGCATCACCCGCAGTTTGATGTAGATGAGGCGGCAATCCTGCCTGCAGCTAAATATTTTGCGGCGTTGGCAGAACAGGCACTGGAGAAGCTGCAAGCATAAGGGGGAATGAACATGATTGAAATAAGAAATGTGCACAAAACATTCACCCGGAAAGGGATCGCGATTGAAGCCCTGAAGGGAATCAGCCTGAAGGTTGAAAAGGGCGACATCTTCGGCGTTATCGGCTATAGCGGAGCCGGCAAAAGCACGCTAATCCGCTTGGTCAATTACCTGGAGCGGCCAACTGAAGGCCAGGTGCTGGTCGATGGATATGATCTTGGGGCTTACAGCGTTAAAGAGCTGCGTGCAGCCAAAAAAAATATCGGCATGATCTTTCAGCATTTCAACCTGCTGGAATCCAAGAAGGTGTTCGATAACGTTGCGATCCCGCTTGTCCTGCTGAACAAGAGCAAAGAGGAGATCCGTAAGCGGGTAACGGAGCTGCTGGAATTCGTTGGATTAAGCGACAAGGCCGGAAGCTACCCGAATGAATTATCCGGCGGACAGAAGCAGCGTGTGGGAATTGCCAGAGCGCTTGCCTCCAATCCGTCCATTCTCCTCTGTGACGAAGCAACCTCTGCCCTGGACCCGCAGACCACCCGTTCGATTCTGCAGCTGCTGAAGCGGGTCAATGCGGAATACAACATTACCGTGATGATCATTACTCATGAAATGTCGGTCATCCAGGAGATTTGCAACAAGGTGGCAGTGATGGAAGAGGGACGGATCATCGAGCAGGGCAGCGTCCTGGATGTGTTCGGGCATCCGCAGCATCCGACCACGCAAAATTTTGTGAAAACCGTCATTCAAAATACCATAACACCTAGTGTACAAAAATCCATAAAAACCGGAACCGGCAGCCGGATCTGTAAGCTGAATTTTGTCGGAGCCACCACCACTGAACCGCTGCTCTATGAGATGATCCGTGCGAACGAGGTTAAGGTCAACATTTTATTCGCGAATACAACAGAGATTCAGGAGAAGACACTCGGAACTGTGATTATTCAGCTGGATGGTGAGGGAGCAGAGATGAACAAGGCAGTCTCGTTCCTGAAAAGCAATGGAGTAGACGTAGAGGAGGTGGACCCGCATGTTCTCAACCACAGTAACCGGTGAGCAGTTTTTAACGGCTTTTATTGAAACCATTCAAATGGTAGGTGTGTCCCTGTTTTTCGGTTCCCTGCTGGGGGTTCCTATCGGGATATTGCTCGTAATCACCCGTCCGGGCGGAATATTGGAGAACAAGGCAGCCTATACCCTGCTTAATCCGGTCATTAATATCGTACGCTCGCTGCCTTTTATCATCCTGCTGGTGGCCATTATTCCGCTAACAAGAGCAATTGTTTCTACTTCGATTGGGACAGCTGCTGCAATTGTACCGCTGATCATCTACATCGCTCCTTACATCGGACGGCTGGTTGAGAACTCCCTGCTTGAAGTGAACCCGGGAATACTCGAAGCAGCGGAGTCCATGGGCTCTACCCCGTTTCAGGTGATCTGGCATTTCCTGCTGCCCGAGGCGTTCGCATCCCTGATTCTGTCGTTAACGACGGCAACGATCGGTCTGATCGGGGCAACGGCAATGGCCGGAACGGTCGGCGGCGGCGGGGTCGGCGATTTGGCCATCGTCTACGGGTACCAGCGGTTTGACACCGTAGTCGTGGTAGCCACAGTTATTATCCTTATCATTCTGGTACAGGGCATTCAGTCTTTGGGCAACACACTGGCGCGCAAAATTCGCCGTCACTAAACACTACATATAACATGGGGGTAGCCGGCACATGAGTAATTGGAGTAAGCAGGACCGTTTCAGAGCCTTATTATCCGGAGAGCGGGCAGATCGTCCGATTGTCAGCGGATGGCGCCATTTTATCGATAAGGAACAGACCGCAGAGGACTTGGCGGCAACGACCATTTCCTTCACGAAGCAATATGATTGGGACTGGGTCAAAATCAATCCGAGAGCAACCTATCTGGCTGAAGCGTGGGGTAACCAGTATGATTTTGCAGATTATCAGACTGTATTCCCCCGGCAAAAAACAACCGTAATTCCGGCAGCAGAGAACCTGTGGGAGCTTGAAGTGAAGAAAGCGGCGGACACGGCTGTGTTCCAGGAGCACTTGGAGGCCGTTAAGCAGATACGCCTGGGATTACCAGATACGCCGCTGATTCAGACGATATTCTCACCACTGACAGTGCTGCTGTTTATCGTAGGCCGCTCTGCTTATGTAACCAAGACGGTGTTTGGCATCGAGCAGCCGGTGACACTGGAATCACTGTTCAAAGAGCACCGGGCGGCGGCGCATCATGCACTGCATGTGATCTCATTAACTCTGGCCGATTATGTAAAAGAGCTGCAGCACGCGGGTTCCGACGGCTTGTTCTACGCAGTGACTGGTACAGCGCATCCTGGTTTGTTCGATGAAGCGATGTTCGATGAGCTGTCCAGACCTTATGATTCCATCGTACTGGAAGCTGCCAGCTACGGCAAAAACATCCTGCATACCTGCGGAGCCTATTCACAGCCGGAGAAATTCAACGATTACCGGATCGACGGCATCAGCTGGGATACCGTTGCCGAAGGCAATCCGGGTCTCGGAGCCAATCTGAAAGCAACCAAAGTAGGCGGAGTCGATCATGGCCTGTTCGCCGTAAACGATATACCGCAGATCAGGCAGCAGGCTAAAGATGCTTTGACTTTGATGAAGGACCAGCCGTTTATTCTCTCGCCAAACTGTGCGATCCCCCTGAACGTAACAGATGAGGCGTTAGTACAATTTAAAAACATAGTATTGGAATAGGAGATGAAGGTAATGAAGAAATTATTATTGGTTATGCTGATCGGGGTTATGGCGGTGCTGACAGCCTGCGGCAATAAGGAAGCGGAGAGCGGAGGAGAAGACAAGAAGGAAATCACCGTCGGATTTGGTGTAGGAACCTATGAAGAGCAATTCCGCCAGTCAATTCTGCCAATTCTGGAGGAGCAGGGCTACAAGGTGGATATCAAAACCTTCTCACAGAACATGCAGGTCAACCCGGCAATGAAGGAAGGCTCGATTGACGCAAGTATTTTCCAGAGTACAGCTTACATGGAAGCTATTAATGAAGAAATCGGTGCAGACATGACGGGAATTGCTTATGTTCCGGGAGCTCCGCAGGGCCTGTATTCCGTAAATCATACGACGCTGGATGATGTAAAAGACGGTACAACGGTTGCTGTTCCGAATGACCCGGTTAACCAGGAGCGCGCGCTGCGCATTTTGGAGGAGCTGGGCTGGATCAAAATCAAGGAAGGCGCCGGTGTAGCCGACTTCAACATCAACAGCATGGAGCCGGACAAATTCAATATCGATATCAAAATTCTCGACCCGGCACAGATTCTGGTTTCCCTGCAGGATGTGGACTACGGTGTAGTTAATGGTAACTACATTGCCAACTCGCCGGACAGAAAGATTACGGATGCGCTGAAAATCGAGAACACGCCTATGCAGCACAGAATTATTGTGTCGGTTAACAAAAAGGATGAGAACACCCAGTGGGCCAAGGATCTGAAGGCGGCTTATGAGTCACCGGCGTTCGAGGAATACATCAAGGGACTTGAGAAATATGACGGCTTCATTCTGCCGGAAGCATGGGATAACAACTAAGATAAGGAAGTGGATATAAGTGGCACAGAAGCAGATTCATTTTATCGGCGGCGGACAGATGGCGGAAGCCATGATCCGCGCTTGTATCGCTAATCGTACCCTGTCGGCGGAAGAGATCAGTGTAACTGATGTAAATGAAGCGCGCCTTCAGCTGCTGAGTGACAAGTATAAGGTAAATACGGGCAGTTCACAGGAGCATGGCCTGTCTGCAGCTTCCATTATTGTGATTGCCGTTCGTCCGCAAGATGATCTGGCTGTACTTGGCCAGCTTGTACAGCAGCATGCTGCACCTGCTGCTACAATCGTTTCGATTGTGGCAGGGGTGACGATTGCGCAGCTTGGCGGTTATTTTGGAGCAGAACGCCCGATAGTCCGGGTCATTCCTAACACCTTGACGGATACAGGCTACGGCTATAGCGGTGTTGCCTTGAATAGTCATGCTGCGCGGGATCAGGTGGAGGAATTCCTGCTCGGCTTCGGCAAGGTTCAATATCTGGATGAGGGCTATATCGATATCTTCACCGGTTACGGTGTGGCCGGACCGAACTATATCTATTATTTCATTGAATCCCTTGTAGATGCTGGTGTGCTGGCAGGACTTCCGCGGGAGCAGGCGTGGAATGTAGCACTGGAGAACATGCTGGGTGCAGTTGCGATGCTGCGGCAGACCGGCCTGCATCCGCGGCAGCTGCTTGATATTAACAATTCACCGGGCGGAGTCGGCATGCACGGCTTGTACGAGCTGAATAACAGTGACTTCGCAGCCGGACTGCAGCGCAGCGTACTTGCTGCCGTTAAGCGGACCACTGAGCTGGGAGTGAAGAAATAATGGCTACCATCACCTGGGATCACCTGGTGCATTATGTAAACGATCTGGATCAGCCGGTCGAAAGCTTCCGCGAGCATGGACTGGTTGCCTTCAGAGGGGGCGCTCATAAAGCGTGGGGAACCTATAATTCCTTGAGCTACTTCGGGCTCACCTACATTGAGTTCCTCGGCATTGAGAATCTGGAGCTGGCGAAGGCCACAGAGCACAATGTCGTAGTGCGGGATGCGGTACAGCTTCTCCCTGAGCATGAAGCCTTAAGCAGAGTTGTGCTGCGGACGGACGATATTGATGCCATAGCTGCTTCCCTGCATACTGCGGGCTTGTCCTTATCTCCGATCATTGACGGCAAACGGCTGGATAACGCCGGCAGACTAATTGAGTGGCGGATGATGACAATTGACGGTGATTTTGCAGGACTCGCCTATCCGTTTATCATCCAGTGGAATGGAACTGATGAGGAGCGGCTTGATAATATGACGGCCTCCGGCATCATTCAGCCTCACCCAGCAGGAGCAGTCGAGATCGTGAGCGCGGTATTCCGCGTCTCCGATCCGGCCGCGGCCGCCAGCCATTGGAGCACATTATTCGGACTTCCGGTTACAGAGTCTGAGGGGGGCAAATTCAGCCTGAAGGCTGGAGCGCAGTCGTTTGATTTTGTGCAGGGGGACGAGAACGAGTTCAAACAGGTTATTTTTGCAGCAGAGTCAGCAGCATTGAAAGGTAAGACCATTCGGGTGGGCGAAGGTGAATATGTATTCACCTGATCACAGCTGATCGGAATAGGGAGGGCCTCTGGACTAAGTTCCGGGGGCTTTTTTGCGCAGACAGAAAGTGTTAGAAGGAAAATGTAATAGAAATGAAACGAAATTCCATAATTTGTTCTATATAATGGCATAGATGGATGGTGGTCATAGGTATGATGCGGATTGTGGTTATGATGCTGCAGTGGGAGGTTATTTCTAGTTTATATTAATTACCTTAGGCGTGCTGGAAGTAGTTTAAGTGTAGTTTGTACATCTATATCTGGTGAAAATCGGGTGTGGGCAGACTTAAGTGTATTCGGTGCAACTAAAATAGGAGATTTGGCGTAATTCCACCCTTTTCTGGAGAAATAAGTGTATGGAATACATCTAAATGCTGATTTGGCGGAAATATAGGTGTTTTAGATGTATAGAGTGCAGTTAAGTTGATTGACAGGTAAGAGAATAACAAACTCGCAGCTCCACCACCAGGTACTGTAGAGATGTATGGCTCAGGCGCTCATATCAATCGCATTTATATAGAAGAAAAGATGAAAGGAGTGTAATAAATGACGGGCCAAGTCTATATCGAATATAGGCGTTTAAGTTATTATGCAGTAGAGTGCGAGAACAAGGAGTTCTCGGTACTAGTAGTCCATCGTGGACTGTTATCATTAAAGGATAAGCTGACGGGTGAGCTTGACTTGCCTGGAGAAAAGCAGGTTTACAATGAGACGACGAAGGAAGAATTGCATGTGTCCGTTCTAACAATCCATTTTACCCGTGCGGAGGCAAAGAGATATATTGTGGATGCGGTGAAAGGGAGATAGTTTAACTGTATAAACGAAAGGAGCACCAAACATGAATATCCAGGGAATCAACCACTTTTGCTTGTCCGTCGCAGATTTGGAGCGGTCTATTACCTTTTACTCGGAAGTGTGCGGGACCGGGATAATCGGACATACACACATATCGCTTTTACCATTGATAAAGCTGACTATGAGACCCTGCTGAATAAGCTGAAGGAGCTGCATGTTGAGGTGCTGCCCGGGCGGGCAAGAGATGCCAGAGACAAGGACTCTATCTACTTTTATGATCTGGATGGACATCTGTTTGAGTTTCATACGGGTACCTTGCAGGACTGGCTGGACTATTACCGTGATGATAAGGAGCATATGATTTTTTATGAAGGAAGTTAAGCTAAAAGAGGCTACGCTCGTATTCAGTTCATTTTCGTTTATTTGCGCTGCCGTTCTGTTTGCCCTTACTGTCTATGACGTAATCACGCTTCAAGATTTGCTGTCTTTTGCCGGACCGTCAACAATAGTATGGGGCACCATCACATCTTCACTCGGCCTGCTATTGTTCGGGATCATTCTTACCCTTATCACTCCTGCTAAGAACATAGATGATACGAATAAAAGCTATCAAAACCACACGGTACCCGTTATTCTTGCTTTTATGCTTGTCGGAGCTTTATTTGAGGAGCTGCTGTTCAGGGGCATTGTTCAAAATTTGCTTTTCGTTTATACGGGGAACCAATGGGCTGCCATTATCATTACAGCTTTGCTGTTTGTAGGGATTCATGTCCAATATTATAAGAAACCGCTGATGCTGATCAATATTGCTGTTCCGGGCCTCGTTTTTGGCTGGGTCTATGCGCAGACGGGTAATTTGCTTGTTCCGTTTGTGGCGCATTTTATGATGAACGCAGGTATAACCTTATTATTCAAATACAATGTAATCCGGCTGAAAAGATAGCTTGATGCGTTCCTGAAGTGACAAATGTCGCAATAATCCGGCTGCAATGTCGCAAAAGTACATGGAACCGGTGTGTAAAGGTAGAGTATACTCAACCTTATAAATCTGATAATGAAAATCATTATCATATAAATAGGGGGAGTCAGCATGAACAGAGCAACAAAGAGGCAGTCATCATCACTATTAATGGTATGGATGCTGGCGCTGGTACTGGTACTTACGGCTTGCGGTACTAATGGAGGGAACGCAAATACGGGTAATGCTGCACAGGCAACTGCTGCCGCGTCGGCCGAGCCGTCACCGGCACCCGAAACGCAGGCTTCGGCAACACCGGAGGCACAGGCTGCTGCCTTCCCGGTTACCATCACTCATATGAAGGGCGACTATACACTGACTGAGAAGCCGAAGGTGATTGCCGCGCTGGATGTGAAATTCGTCGATCAATTGGTAGCGCTCGGCGAGCAGCCTGCAGGCAGTGTGGTTGCCGGAGCAAAGGGAGCCACGTTTCCGGAGTATCTGATGGATCAGCTGAACGATGTACAGGTCCTTGGTACACGGGATGAGCCTAATCTGGAGGCAATTGTAGCGCTGAAGCCGGATCTGATTCTGATGACCGACTTCCAGGAAGAGGCGTATGAGAGTGTCAGCAAAATAGCGCCAACAATCGTGCTCGACTTCTACGAGGACTGGAGGGATACGCTGGCGACTATCGGTAAAATAACAGGTAAGCAGGCTGAGGCAGTGGCTGTGCAGCAGGCTTACGAGGACAAAATTGTCGGTCTGCGGGAGCAGCTGGCAGCGAAGCTTGGTGATGATACGGTAGCGCTGATTCGTCCGAGACCGGAAGGGATTCGCGTGCACGGCCCGGAGCACCGGACAGGCAGCATTTTGTATGAGGATTTGGGATTGAACGCTCCTGCATTTGTTACAGCGATTACAGAGGACACTTCCGTTGAAATTTCTATGGAGACTGTTGCTGATATCGGTGCGGACCGCTATTTCCTGCTGTCGGATGATCTGTTTGCCAAAGATGCAGCGGAGCTGGCGAATAGCCCGGTCTGGAAGTCAATGGATGCAGTCAAAAACAACCGTGCCTACGACGTAAATGCAACACTCTGGATCGCTTATTATGGCCCGATTGCCATTAACATTATTGTCGATCAGGCTGCGGAAGCACTTCTGGGAGCGAATTAATATGGACAGCTATCTGTCGTCTGCCTCCTGGAAGCAAATGACGGAAGATTACAGTATACTGCCCGGCGAACCGCCTGCAGACAGCGTCCGTACGATTGCCTTGAGCCAGCTGCTTGACGAAGCTGCATGCCGTGATTATATTAGTTGGCTCAAAGACTATATCGGTGCGCCGGATACGCAGGTTGCCGCTTCTATGCTTGCCAAACGTATCGGCTATCTGTGGATTGCTCCGCTGCTGTCGGCGATGACCTTTCATAACCGTAAAGTCTCATTTTCTATGGATAAAAGCTTCCTCTATCATCCGGATTTATCTGCCGGTCAAGGAGATACTCGGTTCCCGTTTCTGGCTTTAGGCGGGCTGCTGACAGCGGCTGCACCGCTGGATAACAACAGGGCAGTATGGCGTGAAGAGGCGGTTAAGGAGATTTTTGCGGTACACCTTGCTCCGCTGCTGCAGACTCTTTCCGCTGTCGGCCCTGTCTCCATGGCGATACTCTGGGAGAATATTATGGTGCGCATTGCTCCGCTGTATGCTCCCGGAACAGAAGAATCCGGGCAAGAACAGCAGCGGATGCGTGAGGATTTTACTTATCTGACCCGGATTGCGCCGGGACACGCATTTAACATGAGACGTAATCCGTTTACCCGGTTTACAGAGAATAACGGCAGGATTCAGGTTGCGAGGCGCAAACGCAGCACCTGCTGCTTTTATTACCGGATGTCCGGAGAATATTGTGTAAAGTGTCCGAAGATTGACAATGAGAATGAATCTCAATTAAAATGACAAAGAGCAACAGGATGCTATTGTCAGGAGATGAGAGAGATGCCGCTGCAGGACCAGGCAAGTATATGGAGTGATCTGGCAATCAAAACGCTTGACGTGAGCAGCGGTACTGTACCGCCGGGCGGCGTTCTGAGCAATAAAGACCTGACTGCCAATCTGCTGCTGCTGGCAGGAGGGGGGCAGGGAAGGCTTGTGATGAACGGCGGGGATTGCCGTATCCAGGCCTTTTTTGCCTGCCATGCTGATAAAGGCTCAGCCTTTACTCTGACTGCCGGAGCAGAAAGCATTCATTATACCGTTATTACCTATAAAGCTGTCCAAATGGCGGGAGCTGCCCAGACACGGCTCCCGCAGCGTAATCACCCGCTATACACTTCTTTTGTTCACTTTCTGGAGCCTCAGGCAGGACTGCATCAGACGGCAGAAGAAATTGAAGCCAAATGGAGCAGGGGCGAAGGACTGGAGCGATTTCATGTTAATGCTCTGCTGCAAGGCATGCTGTACGAGCTGATAATGGAGGTTGAGCGCGGCCGCGGCGGCGCCGGTCCGGATATGGTGGATGTAGTAACTGCCTATATCGCGGGACATTATCGCCGGGAGCTGGAGCTTAAGGAGCTGGCTGCGCTTGCCGGCTGCAGTGCAAGGCAGCTGCAGCGGCGGTTCAAGCAGGAGAAGCTGATCGGACCGATGGAATATGTGATCCGGCTGCGGATGGAGAGCGCACAGCGGATGCTGCGCCACACCGATGCTCCGATCAGTGAAATCGCTGAAAGAACAGGCTATCGCGACATGTACTACTTCAGCCGGGCCTTTAAGAAATATTTCGGTGTGCCTCCGCAGCTGTACCGGCGCACTGCCACTTATGGAGCCGGGGCGCTTCCGGTATACAGCGGGCTGAGTGAACGTTGTGCTTCCTCATATGAGTCACTGCAAGGCCCGGTAATCCGCCATATGCGGGGCGAATATGGGTTCACCGTTGCTCCAAGGCGCATCGCTGTGCTCGATGTGCAGTATGCCGACCATCTTCTGGCCCTGGATGTGACTCCGGCAGGAAGTGTCGGCACGGGCAGCAGTGCTTCACTTCAATTCCCCCAGTATATAAGGGACAGGCTTAAGACCACACAAATGACCGGAAGCTATGAGCACCCGGACCTGGAAGCGGTTGGACGGCTGCAGCCTGAACTTATAGTCTGTACAGAGGTGCACGCCCTTCATTATGAACGGTTAAGCCGGATTGCTCCAACCCTGATGTTCAGACGGAATGAGAGCTGGCAGACGATATTACGCCTGTTCGGCATTATGACGGATAAGCAGGCGAGGGCTGAGGCCATTATTGCGGATTATCACCGCCGGACAGCATTGCTGTCAGGTGAGCTGGCAGAAGTGCTGGCCGGTCAAAGTGTGGCTCTGATCCGTCCGCGCGAGTCACTGGTACGGGTTCACACCGCTTCGCACCGCACAGGTGCTGTGCTGTACCGGGATCTGGGGCTGCCTGCTCCGCTGTTTGTGGCAGATACCTCCGATACGGCTTACCATATTCCGGTTGACAGACTGCCGGCGGTGCATGCGGATCACTATTTTTTGCTCAGCAGCGAGCCGTTACAGGATGAGATATCTGCGACAGAGCAGAGTGCCCGGGTTATGCTTCATGCAGACGAGCAGCCGCAGATTTATGCGGTGGATGCCGCTACCTGGATCGGGTGCTACGGACCGACGGGAATCAATTATATCGTGGACCAGGTGGAGGGTGTGTTGCTGGCCTGATTGGAATAAGCGATGTGAAAGTATAGCTTCTCTTAATCGAATGGCAAAAAGCTCTTGTGGATTCACAAGGGCTTTTTGCTGCGGATTATCCCATTGCTCTAGTCTATTATTTTTTTTAAAAAATATACTATAATTTCCAAATATATGTTATTCTGATGGTGGCATCCGGTTTATTGCGCTATAGAAACCAGTTCTATGGGAGGGGGACTCGGATTTTTTTGCGGTCTAATCATTTGGTTTTTTGATAGCGTTTGCATGATGCATAACCACAAATGAAACGGAGGTTTTGACATGCTGGCCAAAATGAAAAAATGCGGGTTTTACGGATTGTCTCTACTCTTGCTGGCTTCGGCTGCTGTGACCGGATGGAGTGCAAAGGCAACTGCAGCTACCCCTATTACCTCAGATTTCAGATCCCTGTCGTCTTCACAAATCGTCAGCGAAATGGGCGCCGGATGGAATCTGGGCAATCAGCTTGAAGCTTCCAATAACGGTACACCGAGCGAAACGGCGTGGGGTAATCCCGTTGTCACCCAGGAACTGATCAAGAAGGTGAAGGCTGCGGGCTTCAAAACGATTCGCATCCCCGTCTCATACCTGAGTCACATTGGAAGCGCACCTAACTATACGATAAATACGACTTGGCTGAACCGGGTGAAGACGGTTGTCGATTATGCTTATAACGAAGGGCTGTACGTGGTCATTAATATTCACGGGGACGGATACAATTCCGTTCAGGGCGGCTGGCTGCTGGTGAACAGCGGCAATCAGACAGCCATCAAAGAGAAATACAAGCTTGTGTGGCAGCAGATTGCCAATAAGTTTGTTGGCTATGACGAACGGCTTATTTTTGAGTCGATGAACGAGGTGTTTGACGGCAATTACGGCAATCCGAATGCGGCTTACTACGCCAACCTGAATGCTTACAATCAAATCTTCGTGGATACGGTCAGACAAACCAGCGGCAACAATAGCGCAAGATGGCTGCTGATTCCGGGCTGGAATACGAATATCGACTACACTGCCGGCAATTACGGCTTTGTTCTGCCAACCGATACGTATCGTTCCTCCACCATCCCAAGCTCGGAGAAAAGAATTATGATTTCAGCACACTACTATTCCCCGTGGGATTTTGCCGGAGAGGAATCAGGGAACATTACGCAGTGGGGAGCCTCGGCGACGAACCCGTCGAAGAAATCGTCCTGGGGTCAGGAGGATTACCTGAATTCACAGCTCCAGGCGATGTACAATACATTTGTGACCCAAGGGTATCCGGTTGTGCTCGGCGAGTTCGGTTCTATTGATAAAACGGCCTATGACTCCAGCAATAATGTGTACCGTGCAGCATTTGCCAAAGCCGTAACAGCAGCAGCGAAGAAATACAGCGCAGTGCCGGTCTACTGGGACAATGGTTATAACGGCCAGCATGGCTTTGGCCTGTTCAACCGTACGAATAACACGGTAACGCAGCAAGGGATTATCAATGCTATTATGCAGGGTATGCAATAAACCGTAGAATGAAAATGATATAAAAACGGCGCAGTCCTGTAATGGGAGTGCGCCGTTTTCTGTTCGGTTAGATTTGTTTTTTATCTGATCAAATAAGCGGTCTGCGCGGCAAGAAGAACTATGTCGTTCCTAAGCGTTCATACCTGTGACAGCAGAGAAGATTAAGTGACTTTTGTATGAATGGAAGGGGACAAGTCAAAAAATGAAACAGTTTGAATAAAAAATTCTATTGTTTTGAAGAGATGATCATAATAAAATGATTTTTAATAACAAAATTTAGTAAAAATGGAACAAGAATAGAATAAGGAGGAAAACGGTTTTGAATAAATGAAGGCGGCAACAAAGTGAGCTGCAGGAAAATTTAAAATGGAAGGTACACGGTATGTTTAAAAAGTTTGCGTTGCTGGCTCTAGGGTTTACTTTACTATTGAGCACATTACCAATGGCTGCTGCCCATGCGGCTAACAGTCCAATTGTTAAGACTCCAGGGAATTAAAATCCGCTGATTGACCATAAGCTGGGGGCAGATCCTTTTGCCATGACCTATGACGGCAGAGTGTATATGTATATGACAGCAGATCAGTACCTATATAACAGTGACGGGTCTGTAAGAGAGAATCAGTACAGCACGATCAATAAATTAAATGTTATCTCTTCAGCGACATGGTGAAACTGGACAGACCACGGCTCCATTCAGGTAGCGGGCAGCAGCGGCATTGCCAAATGGGCAACCCAGTCCTGGGCACCATCAGCCGCTCACAAGACCATTAACGGCAAGGAGAAATTCTTCCTGTATTTTGCTAACAGCGCCGGCGGGATTGGAGTACTGTCTGCTGACTCTCCGATAGGCCCGTGGACAGATCCTATCGGCAAGGCGCTGATTAATTCCAGTACCCCTGGAATGTCTGGAGTGACCTGGCTGTTTGATCCTGCTGTATTAGTAGATGATGATGGTACAGCTTATCTGTATTGCGGGGGTGGCCTGCCGAGCAATACAGACCTTGTGGTTGTTGCCAATCCGAAGACAGCCAGAGTCATTAAGCTTGGTGCGGATATGACCAGCATTGTCGGAAGTGCGGTCCTTATTGATGCCCCTTATATGTTTGAAGACTCGGGCATCCATAAATACAACGGTAAATATTATTATTCCTATTGCTTCAACTTCTCACTTACCCATCCGGCAGCTTATCCGGCTGGAGAGATCGGCTACATGGTAAGTGACAGCCCGATGGGCCCTTTTACTTTTACAGGCAAGTTCCTCAAGAATCCAAGCTCCTTCTTCGGGGTGGGCGGGAACAACCATCACGCCGTATTCAATTTCAATAATCAATGGTATGTAGCATATCACGCACAGACTGTAGCCAAGGCCCAGCTGGGAGAAGGCAAGGGGTATCGTTCAACGCATATTAACAAGCTGGTACATAATGCAGATGGAACCATTCAGGAGGTACAAGGGAATCTGACCGGAGTGGCCCAGATAGCCAATCTTAATCCGTACATCAGAACAGAGGCTGAGACCATTGCCTGGAATGCTGGCATCAGCACTGAGCCTACCCAGGCAACAGGCGGACCGGTCAGCAATATGAATGTTACTAATATTCACAATGGAGATTGGATTGCAGTAGGCAATGCAGACTTTGGTTCCGGAGGCGCGCAATCCTTCAAGGCAAATGTCGCGTCTATGGTTGGCGGCAAGATTGAAATACGTCTGGACAGTACTACGGGGCCGCTTGCGGGCACTCTGAATGTAAGTCCGACCGGCGGAGTACAGACATGGACTGAAGTAGAAACCACGGTTAGTAACGCAACTGGCGTGCATAACGTTTACTTCGTATTTACGGGCACCGGCACCGGCAACCTGTTTAATTTTGATTACTGGAAGTTCTCCGCAAATGCGGCTTCTACCGGAACCAAAGTTGAGGCGGAGGACATGACGATTAGCGGTACTTATGCAGGGAAGATTACTACCCCGTTCAGCGGGGTTGCGTTGTACGCGAATAATGATGCTGCTTCGTTCAATCAGTATTATGCTAACAGCACTCATAACTTCTCTGTCTGCGGAGCATCGAATAATTCCGCCACAGCCAGAGTCGACCTGCAAATTGGCGGAACCACTGTGGGCTCCTTCTACTTCACCGGAACAACCCCGAGTGTTCAGACGTTATCCAATGTTCCGTACGCAACGGGCAATCAGGTAGTTAAGCTCAAGTGACTACTGACAATGGGACTTGGGACGCTTATATTGACTACTTGGAGATGAATTAATAAGGTCAGACGACAAACATTGCGGATATCGTATCCGGCTCCCGGAGGCAGTATTCGCTGTTTACGGGAAGGCTCATGTTACCATACCATGGTTCCTCCTGCTGTGGACTATTGCAATAACTTGATAGGAGCCGGTGTGATCAAATCACTCCGGCTTTTTCTCATACAAGCGAGTGAGGAATTGACGACATTCATTCGGAAAAAACCGAATAGGTATCGTCTTTTTGCTACGTCAGGAAGCTGGTCTGTTATGCCTATTTATCCTGCAGTGTGAGTCTGTGTTTTTATTTTGCAAGGTTGTTTTTTTGCGTATATGCAAAGTGATTTGAAATAATGCAGTTCATTAGTCTTATAATCACTATGCCAAAGGAACTGGTGTGTATTATTTTGAATGCACATATTACGAATTTTGAATTTCGACTATTCAAAATTGAATGAAACATGTCGAAATATCTCCTATGCCGTCCGGCAAACAGAGGAAGGGAGACTCATACATAATACATAACAAGGTAAGGAAGCCAAACACTAAGCTAACATCAACAGGAGGGTTCATTTATGAAATGGTACGGTAATATGAAAACCGCAACAAAGATCATCTCCGCATTCCTCATTGTTTCTTTAATATTGGCAGGCCTGGGTGTGTATTCAATTAAGACCATGAGAACGATGAATGGAATCAGTGATTCAATGTATGGAAATAACTTGTTTTCTGTAAAAGAATTATCTGCCGCACAAATTAGCTATCAAAGAATTAGAGTGAATCTGCGCGACATGGCCTCAGCAACTGCTGCGTCGGATAAAGAAAGATTTAAGAATCAAATTGCAAATCTTAAAGTTGAATTCGACGATCATGTCGACAATTACAGACCGGTTGCCTATACGCAGAGCGAGACTGAGCTGCTCAGAACATTAGATACCGAATATCAAAAATATCTGCTCGCATTTGAAGAAGCAATGCAATTGGGCCAACAAGGAAAACTTGAGGTATTCAACCAATTCGTCCAAAGTACACTGCGATCACAAGGCGATATTGTAATTCAGAATCTGGATGCTCTGATTGCGATCAATGTGTCTCTTGCAGATGAAGCTAATAATGTTTCTAATAGTTCATATAGTAAATCGTTGATGATTACAATCACGGTTGTGGTGGGGGCTATTCTATTGAGCATTCTTATCGGTTACTGGATTGCAAGGTCGATATCCAAACCGCTACTGCAAATGCTGAATCTTGCTTCTGAGGTAGCCGGCGGCAACCTGACCCTCAAATCTGATATTACAACTAAGGATGAAGTGGGGCAACTCGCGGGGGCACTAAACCTTATGGTGGACAATCTTAAGAAACTAATCAACAGCATCGTGCTTAATTCGCAGAGTGTAGCCGCGTCATCCCAGGAAATTTCGGCGAGCACTCAGGAGATTGCCAGTACCAGTTCGAACCAGTCCTCTGAGGCCAATAATATATCTGAACTGTTCAAGGAGCTATCGCTTGCCATTAATTCTGTAGCGGCTAGTGCTGAAGAAGCAGCGGAACTGTCCAATGATACGGTCAAGACTGCACGCGAAGGCGGTTATGTAGTCGAAAATTCACTTAAGGGTATGAAGGCCGTCAGCCATAAAATGGATCAGCTTGAAGACGATTCACGTAAAATCGGCAATATCATCGAAGTGATTGACGATATTGCCGAGCAGACGAATCTGCTCGCACTGAATGCTGCTATTGAAGCGGCAAGAGCGGGGGAACAAGGCCGAGGCTTCGCTGTGGTAGCCGATGAGGTTCGCAAGCTTGCGGAGCGCAGCAGCGATGCAACGAAAGAGATTACGGCCATTATTAAAGCGATGCAGGAAAATACGAAGCAGAGTGTGCGGGCCGTGTCAGACAGTGTGGAGCAGTCCTCTAAGACAGGCGAAGCTTTTGAACATATTATCCAAATGGTGAATAACTCTGCACAAAAAGTCAACGAGATTGCTGCAGCTTGTGAGGAAGAAGCAGCGCAGGCAGGCGAAGTAATGAGTTCAGTGGAATCGATTTCGGCTTCCAGTGAGGAATCAGCTGCAGCTTCTGAAGAGACGGCGGCGACTTGCCAATCACTGGCTCAGCTCTCGGAAGAGCTAGCCCAATCGGCTGCGGCATTCCGCACCCACTAAATATACAGACTGAAGGTGAACCTATTGACTTCGCAGCAAAAGGATCAATATATTGAGCTGGCTGTAGGGGCCGAGACCTGTGCCATCCGCATTGAAGAGATCCACGAGATCATTAAAATGTTAAGTATTACGGATATTCCATTTAGCCGCTTTGGAGTCAAGGGCGTGATGAATCTGCGCGGCAAAGTGGTATGTGTAATGTGCCTGAGGAGCTTGCTGGGCATGGCAGATGAACCGTATACCAAAGCTACACGGATTATTGTAGTGCGCTACCGTGAAGAATTTGTGGGTCTGATTGTGGACAAGGTTAATAAAGTGACCACATACGATGAAATTCATCCGCCTGCGGGCGGACATGGACGTAACTTGGATGGCGTCTTCTTTGGTGTCGGCCTGCGCGGCGATGAACTCATAGGCATTCTGAAGTTAGATGGAATACTAGGCGGCTAAGGAGGAGGACTATTAGATGATGGACTTATCGGCCTACCGCGATATCTTTATAGAAGAATTGAATGACCAGCTAGAACGGATGGACCAGTCTTTACTGAATTTGGAGAATGCTCCTTCAGCTGAGCAGATTCAGATCCTTTTCAGGGCAGCACATACGATTAAAGGCTCCGCCGCAACGATGAATTTTCGCGAAATGAGTGATCTGACCCATGAAGTGGAATATGCACTGGAGTGGGTCCGTGAGAAAAAGCCGGAGATTAGCCCGCTTCTCATTGATACGCTATTCCGGTCCCTGGATGCAATGAAGCTCCTGCGTAATCAGTATATTGACGGTTCAACGTTTGCGGATTGCCGGGGAGTGGTTGCAGAGATTCAGGCGCTGATTCGTAAACCGCCTGCAATGAAGCTACTGCCCTTACCGGTGCTGAGTGCGTCCGAAATCCGGAAGGCGGAAGAAGCAAGTGCTTCTGGACAGAAGCTGCTGGCTATTCAAATCATCATAAGGCAGGATTGCCAGATGAAAGCGGCAAGATACCATATTCTTCATAAGCAGATAGAGGAGCAGTGTGGCGAGATTATTACTACCGGACTGTCTCCAGTCTCTGCAGAAGGGGATAGTGATGACCGCTACCGCAGATTTGCTGTAATTACGGCTACAGTTAAAGAATTGGTGGAAGTGAAGGCCTGGCTTGAAGGGGATCTGGATGTGGAACTGCTGGAAATCCAGCCATTCCTGACAACCGTAGCTGTTAAGACAGAGGATTCTAAAGGGATGGTTGAAGTCGCAGTTCCTTCCCGGCTGACTGAGCAAGTGGATGATCGGGGCAAGGTGAACCAGCCTACAGTTCGCGTAAATGTGGAACGGCTTGATTACCTGATGAACCTAGTAGGTGAGCTGCTGATTGACCAGACTTCATTGTCCGATCTAAATGCTTTGGGACGGCGCGGCGACCCGTCTAAGGTGCTGGAGAGCATCAGTGAGGTGTCAGATCACATGGGCGGAGTAATCAGAGAATTACAAGATGGAGTGATGAAGACTCGAATGCTGCCGATTGATCAGCTGTTCAGTCGCTTCCCGCGGCTTATCAGAGATTTGTCGCAGAAGCTGGGTAAGGAGATGGAACTGGTTGTACAAGGCGGAGAAACTGAATTGGACCGGATGATTATTGAAGAGCTGAGCGATCCGCTCATTCATTTGATCCGTAATAGTGCAGATCATGGCCTGGAAAGCCCGGAAGAAAGGGCAGCATTAGGTAAACCCGCAAAGGGGAGAATCACGTTAACCTCCTTCCACGAGGAGAATCATGTAGTGATTCAATTTGAAGATGACGGGAAAGGCATAGACGGCAACAAAATCAAAGCCAGTGCTCTGGACAAAGGATTAATTACTGCGGAACAGGCGGCCCATATGAATGAGCAGGAAGCGGTTCACCTGATTTTCGAGCCGGGGTTCTCAACGGCTTCCCAAGTTAGTGAGGTGTCTGGGCGCGGTGTGGGCATGGATATTGTGCGCAGCCAGATCGGGCGTCTGAACGGGATGATTGACATTGACACTACCGTCTCTAAGGGAACCTGCTTTACCATTCGGCTTCCGCTTACCCTGGCCATTATCAAAGGATTGCTCGTTAAGGTCTCCGGCAGGGTTCTGATTATACCGATGTATAATGTTGTCGAAATCGTTCGTATCTCGCCGGATGACATTCAGACGATCCACGGTGGACATGCCATTATGAATCATGGGCGAATTGTACCGTTCTCCTGGTTGAGGGATAAGTTACAATATCCCCGGATGGAGCGCAAGTCCAAGACCATTTCACTCGTTATTGTCCGCTCGGTAGACAAGAGTGCAGCCTTTGCCGTAGACGAAATCATCGGTAACCAGGAAGTGGTCATTAAGACATTAGGTACTTATCTTGGCGCCATGAACCATCTCTCTGGAGCAACGATTCTCGGAAATGGCCAAGTAGCCGTTATTCTGGATGCTTCATACTTAGTAAATCATTAGTTAGGATATTCGAAGCAATTGAACAGGCCCCTGTGATTATCACAAGAGCTTGTTTGGCTGTGCAGAATCTTACTAAACCCTCTTTTGAAGTGACAGAAAACCAATAATATGGTAGGGTAATTGCATTATGTCTAATGACGAATAGCAAAACTAAAGGGTGGCGTCTATTAATGAAGGTTAAAATTCTATTCATATTATTATCCGTTTCGTTAGTAATCAATGCTGTGCTGTTTTACGGATTAACTAAATATGAACTGGTTGAAAAGGGAAGTGCGAATAGAATTGTAGATTCGTTGGAATTACCAGCAAGTGAAAGTGTCTTAGAAGAAGAGAATACATATAGCTCAAATGCAGCAAACGGCATGGTTGACATGAATTTAGAAACAGAATCACCGGATAACGGATATATCTATTATTTAACAGATGATAAAATCATTCAGGCGATTGATGAAGGGGCAAAAGATACGGCGTATTATGGTGAGGATTTTATGTTACCCATACCTTTATTGATCAACAATGATAGAATGTTTGAAAACATGGGCGTTTTTATCGAAACACCCTATAGTAATGTAGCATTATATTCAAGTAATCAATATGCAAAGTACAATAATAGGGCATCTATTGATGATGTTATGAGCCTTATCACCTATAATTATATTACATTCTCCGCTTATGTGATGGAAGGAACGGCTAATATGCTAGACACTGAATTGATACAGGACGGAACCGTAATTAAATCATATAAGACAGATAATAATGCGATCGGAGATGTTAAGACGATCCGTTTTTCCGTAGATGCTATAGATTTCCGGGAACCCGCTGTCCTAAGAATATTTGAGAAAAGCAATCCTGCAAACTACACTGAGTTTCAGATTTCTTTTGAGGATTATGTTAAATAGAGCCTATATTATAACGATTGTGAACCGGACGTGATACATTCATTCCGGTTTTTTTGTGTTCAGGCATTTTGTGGCAGGGAAAAAGTGGGTTTATGTAGAAATATTGAGATTGGTGGAAGTAGGTCTACTTTACATAATTAATGAGAAGCTAGAGGTGTAGGATTCAATGCTGGAACAAATTTTTGGATACTTTAAGACTCAGCCTGGATGGTCACTTGTGATTACCGTTGTATGTACTGCCTTAGTGTGGTTATACAAAGAATTTAAAATCATGTTAGAGACGGACCAAAGAAGCAAGTTAACGCTACTTCAGAAAAAAATGGATTTGTATTGCGTCGTAGAAGCAGCTGCAGCTCAAGTTATTAGCAGGCAAGGTGATCCGGTTGCAATTCAATATTTATATACAAAGCTCAAAGTGGAGACTGCAAAGCTGGATAAGGAGAAGAATAAGCTACTTGCGCTAGATGCATCTGCTGATGTTTTTGATACAGTGTCCCGCTTGTTTAGACCGCTGAAGCCGATTTCTGCTTTGTTTATCGCTATTGTAATAGCCTTTGGATTCTTAATGAATGCCCTTCAAGAAGATAAGTATATTGATAGTATCTGCTGGCTAATTGCCTTTTCCTCAACATTATTGAGCTTAGGTTTGTTAACGGTGCTAATTTCCTTATTTATGAATAATACCTTAAGAATTAAAGGAGCCTATAGAATAAGCTTAACTGTTGTAATGATAACTTCTCCAGTATTATGTTTGATTGGTGTAAGGTTAGCAATGTTTATCTTTATAATACAACTGATTGCTACGGTATTGTTTGTAAAAAGCAAGAAGAATGATGTGTTAGTGGTAAGTTGAAGGATGATACTGAGATACCAGGGATTTTGCCAACGGTTGGTTATCTTGATTTGAGAGAAAATTGTATTGAAGAGATTATTGATATTCTAATAAAAAAATTGAAAGGTATTAATTAAAACTTCATTTAAAGACCATGGATGTCCAAGGAAAATGGGTTCATGCAATTAAAGAGGCTGTTGCACTCGGGGAAACGGAGAAGTTGTTTAGACTCCGGACTAAGTCACCAAATTCTTTTGAGAATGCACTGAATGATTTGCGGTGTGAGGAACAGAAGGTGATATGAATAAAGTGTAGGCATGATACACAGTTCAGCGAACCGGGGCGGAATTTACCTCCGGTTTTTATTATGGCTTTAGCCAGTTAAGCGAGTGAAACACGGCGATAGAATTGAGATGTTAAGGCTCAAAGGAAAGGAATGCTCAAAGATGGTAAATAAGAGCTACAGCCTAGCTCACACGAAGTGGATGTACAAATACCATATCGTGTTCACCCCGAAGTATAGACGGAAAGAAATCTATAATCAAGTGAGGAAAGATCTAATCGAAATTTTCAAACGTCTATGTAAGTATAAGGGAGCCGAAATTTTAGAAGGTCACATGATGCCGGATCATGTACACATGCTGGTCGCGATCCCACCGAAAATTGCGCTCTCAACATTCATGGGCTATCTAAAGGGAAAAAGTTCGCTTATGATATTCGAGAAGCACTCCCAGCTCAAGTATTAATACGGAAAATCGGAAATTTTGGGCAGAAGGATACTATGTAAGCACAGTAGATCTGAATCAGGCAACCGTAGCCAATTATATGCTGTACAGCACCTGGTCCCCGGTATCGGCGGCCTTCTTTGCAGTCAACAGAGTCCGGTTATCATAAGCATATGTAATGGCCCGCTGCATCCGGTCCGTTTCTCGCGTCTTGTTCAGCGCCAGATCATACTTATAACTGGTGGTCTGATTGGAAGCATCGACCACGGACCGCAGCAATCCAAACGAGCCGTAGTTGTATTGAGTCAGCTTCCCCCGTCCGTCCAGCATGAATAGCTTATTGCCGGCACTGTCATATCCATAGCTGACTTCAATCTGCTGGCTGTCGGTGACCTTGGTACGTATGATGACGCAGGGCGGCAGACTACGAAGACCGATAGCTACAGTACCAGGTATGCTCATGATTCATGATGAAGTAGGCCGTATTAAGCAGGTTGAGGGCCCGGGGAAGACCACTGTGTATGCTTTGCAAATGGTGGAAAAGTAACTAAAGAAATATTAAATGACAAGACGCTAAGTGTAAAAGGCGTAGCCATGATGTATTATATTAACTCTGAATTAGGAATGACCTTAGCGCAGGTAGATCAAATGCATCAAGTAGAAGTCATCCTGCCGAAGAGAGCAGAGGCTTGGGGTCTTCTGGGGATAAAAGTCTTGAGCAGAGGCGGACTAATTCTTTAAAACACACAGTCAAAGGGAAGCCAATAGAAACGAAGACCGTTGAGAGTCCGAAGAAGCCTCTCGCGGGTGGAAATGGCGGGACTCAGGGTGCGGGGAATGCTTATAAAAGTACAATCAGTGATGAATTGAAAGAAAAGATATTGTATGGTCAACGTAAAGACCTTAATAAGAATGAATTAATTGGTGGACATTCACCAATTATATCTAATTCAAATCCTAAATATTCAGTTGAAGTGGTATCAATTAACGCTGATGGCACAAAGAAAGTAAAATTTTTAACCGAGTTTGAAGACGGTAACGTTTCAAAAATCAAGACAAGCACGCTATTTCCGGATTCATGGTCTGATAAGAAGATTGTTGATAGTATCTATAAAATCGGAGATACTCCAAGTATTGGTCAGCGTGTCACGGATGGTGCAACATTACACAGAGCTGTTGTTGGTGGTTAGCAAGTTGAGATTATCAAAATTGGTAATAATGTGGTATCCGGGTATCCGACAGGCGGAGGGGCAACATCATTGTTATCAGGATTTCAGTAAGGAATATGAAAAAAACAGGCGGACTAAAATATGTATGAAGAACTTGACGAATATTTATTAGGGGTATTTACATTGGATTATTGGTATGATGAGGGATTTTCAATAGCTAGAGATATGTTAGAGAAATTCAATAATAGTGATTGGGCAAAACTACAAACTAACGTTCTTTCAAAACCTATAGACTGGCAAGTAAGGTTTGCTTACTGTACAGATAGCGGTATTAACGATGATGTCATTATAAATACTTTAACTTTGCTATCTAATATTGATAACGATGAATTGTTCGAAACGTGTGTAGATTCATTAAGAGGGATCGTTAGTACAAATAATATTGGACTTATAAGCGATAACTTAACCATACAACGAATTGAGAAATTGCTTCCAAAGTGTGGTGTGGTTACACGAAAAATATTCGAAGATTTCATTGGGAAATTACAAAAAATGGAGCGTAATAGTTCTTCTTAGACCCGTAACCTAACCTTGAATCAGCAGGGGGATGATAGAACCTTCATTTCAATATAAGGAATAAAATTTCATTCAGTTGTCTTCGTGCAGTTCAAGTCTATTTAATGGCGGGGATTACCCGAGATTCATGCCCATTGTAATGTAATGACTGTAACTCGTATGAATGAAAAGGACTTGGCATCATACCCAGTACTGGATAACGCTAATTTTTGCTAAGAAAACTTACAATGCGGGTAAATTTAGTGACGATGGAATAAAATACTACTCTTCTGTTGCAGGAAGACCTATTAAGAATGTTGATGACCTCGTTGGTGCTTTGAAAAGTGGAGAAATTAAACCTTCACAAGTACCAATTGATTATTGTTAGAGATGGTAATACGCTTATACCTAATACAAGGTCTTCACAGGCTTTAACTCAAGCATGTATTCCAAGAAATCAGTGGAATGTAGTAAATAGAACAGGAAATGATATGTACGAGCAAATACTGACAGATCAATTATCAAGAAATAAGCTAGTTATAAAGCAGTCGACACACCGCTGAAAATACAAGCCGAGGAAATTACTAAGGCTGTAGTACATGGCACTACTAAAGGCTATGCAACCTCTGCGGAGTGGAGCAAAACCTTGATCAGTGTGGGGATAAAAATGGAGTCCAACAACACGCTGAGTGAAAAATCCGGTACAGCCAATACGATCACCTCCTACACGCAGACTACAACAACAATTGACCGGACCAATCTTACCGTAAGCTCCCAATCGGTAAGAACCATTAACACCATTCAGAAGACCGAAACCGAGCTGGTCAAAGCATCACTGAACATGAATTATAATGTCACGAAAAATGAATACCTGTTTATCGTGGACATGGGTCTGGACAGTGTCGAGAAATCCTTATACATTCTGGATGCAATTATCGCCAACGACGGGAAAGTAACTAAGGAGATATTAAATGACAAGACGTTAAGTGTAAAAGGCGTAGCCATGATCTATCATATGAACTATGAATTAGGAATGACCTTAGCGCAGGTAGACCAAATGTATCAAGAGGAAGTCATCCTGCCGAAGAGAGCAGAGGCTTGGGGTCTTCTGGGGATCAAAGCCTAGCGGAGGCGGACTACGTTTACAAAAAAGCACAGTCAAAGGGAAGCCGGTAGAAACGAAGACCGTGGAGAGTCCGAAGAAGCCTGTTGCGGGTGGATCTGGTGGGCTGGGTAATGGTCTGAAGTTAAAGTCCGGATATGATACCCATTTAATAGAAGTTGAGGATGTGATTCGAAAAGGTAATAAAGGAATTGTCGGAGGGCACAATTTGGACAATTTTAATAAGGCATTTACTGATAGAGGATGGAGTCTTGATGAGAATATAATATCTAAGACACCACATCCCACTATTAAAGGCGTTTATGAGATTAAATATCAGTTGCCTGCGGTTGATACAAAGGGAAACATTATACCGGGACAGTATAAAAATATCCCTAATCCAAAAACCGTGTACGACCCAAGCGTAATTACTAATGAGCAAATGTTACAGTGGGGCCGAGAAGCACTGGCAAACGGAACTATTAATGGGAGAATAATAACTGGTACTTCATCAAACGGATTAAAGTTCCAAGGGTATATCGATAATGGGGAAATAACAAACTTCTTCCCAACATTAAAATGAGTGATTTAAGGAGAGCAAATATGTCAATTGAGTCGAATAAAGAGTTAGAACTTATTGATCTGTACTATTCCAACTTAGGAGATGGATATTTTTTAGATGCTCTTAAAAATTATTCGAATGGCGAAGGTTTTGGGTTAGGGGGAATTTGGTGCGTTTTTGCTGAAGAACTTCAACCTTGGGAAGAAGGTTATTTCGGAGAACACAGAGTTACCTACTATTTTGATTATCCGGCAGTAGAGAAAGATGAAATTTTGGTAGTAGATAATAATGTGTTTTATCGGTATCTTCAAGAAGCTGTTGATAAATTTTTACGACGTAATCCTAGTTGTGAATTGGAAGTCAAAGAATTACTGATAGCAATAAAAAATAAAATTAACTTAAGCTAATGTAACTTTGTTAGGCGGCTATCTTTAATAATAGCCGTCTATTTTTTTATCTGATGGAACTTATAAGTATCTCAACTTTCGCAGCTCAAATCTCTAAACAACCCCTTAATATAGCTGGGTAAAACGGAGATCCATTCCTGTAGTTGACAAAAAACAGTTATTTTGTTCTTCTTTGTTTTCGCTTGGGACAATTCGAAAAATAAACCCAGGAGCTGCTGAAGTGCGGTTTGATAGTCCGGATCGCGGACCTCGTCGGCAAAGAGAAAGAAGAGTCTTCCGAGTGTCCGGTCATCACTCGACTGACGCCGCTCGTATTCAATTGCCAGATATCGGCTGAAAACAATCTTAGTATGACTAATCAATTGGTCAAAGAGCGTCCATGGAACTCCGTTCCTAATTTCAAATAACTTTTGGTGACTTTGAAAAAGGTCTCAATACTCCAGCGCATACTATAGATGCGTATGATTTCAGCAGCATCTAGCGTAACATCTGTACTTAAAATCGCCAGCCACTCCCGTTTTTTATTCCGGTTGCGTACAAAAATAAGTTTCATGGGTAAACCGCAAGCCGTTGTTACCAGGTTGGAGCCTTTGATGTCTGACATTCGATTGGGGAGCGGAAGGGGACGAGAAGCTGGATGTAGAGGCGCAGGCCCAGATTATTGCACTGACCAATGCGTACTATAAGGCGAATACACCATTAGAGAAGCAGGCGATCTCCCAACGGGCAACGGAAATTAGAAAAGATTCTAATAATAAAAAAACTGTCGATACGCCATTAAAAATTTACGGAGACCAGATTTCAACAATTATAGAAGGGTCAGCGAAGGGTTACCTGGACGTTAATGAATGGAATCGTGCATTGAATCAAGTGGGAATAATAGCACCTAAGCCTACAATCACCCAGACAGACAAAACGCAGGGGTCCATTTCCACGACAACAAGTACATCTCAAGTCGTTCTAAGCATAGGCCGAACCGAATTTACAGTGAACTCCAAATCGATCGAAACCTATAATAAGAACACAGGCGTGAAGACCGGAACAGCCAATGCCATGTTAGCGATGAATTACCATGTTACCGAGAATGAGTACTTGTTCCTTCGAGAAATGGGGGATGAGAATGTAGAAAAATCCTTATACATTCTGGATGCCATTATCGCAAATGGTGGAAAAGTAACTAAAGAAATATTAAATGACAAGACGCTAAGTGTAAAAGGCGTAGCCATGATCTATCATATGAACTATGAATTAGGAATGACTTTAGCGCAGGTAGACCAAATGCATCAAGAGGAAGTCATCCTGCCGAAGAGAGCAGAGGTTTGGGGTCTATTGGGGATCAAAGCCTTGAGCGGAGGCGGACTAAGTTTACAAAAAAGCACAGTCAAAGGGAAGCCGGTAGAAACGAAGACCGTGGAGAGTCCGAAGAAGCCTGTTGCGGGTGGGAATGGTGGAACTCAGGGCGCTGGTAAAACTGCTAATATTCCTGGGGTCGTACAGAATCGAATAAACATCGCAAATGGACCGACTAGATTTAGTCCTTCTGAAAATGCAGGTTGGGAACATGTTACTGACCGACACTTGTCACCAGGAAAAAATGCAGGTCAATTCACTGTAAGTGAGAATGAAGTTAAGGGCATATTAGGTAGGAAAGATGTTATTCAGACACCTGCCACGGTATTATCTTCAGGGCAGTATTCGCGAGTGGTAGATACTGGGAAAGTTGTCGGTACTGTAAAACCAAGCATTCCTGATGTTGGTGGCACACAAACCACATGGATTCAAATTATAACCGACAGTAGAGGCAATTTGATTAGCACATACCCTATACCTGCACCAAAATGATACATTAAGATTATGGGGGCAATGAATTTGCCCCCATAAGTGAGTTTTTATTATCAGCGAAAGGCTGTAGATTATGAAAAATAAAAGAGCAGCAGATTTATTATGGGCAGAATCAGTTAGGTTGTTTTCAGAAATGAAAAATATGGATTTGACTAGCTTCTTGACTAGGTTAATAGACATAGTGAAGAGTAACCAGGATGCTATTTACCAAATATTAGAGGGTAGGCAACGAACCAATAATTACAAGTTTACGGAAAATGAGAAGAATATCTTTCGCTTTATCTCTACCATTACTCCTGAAAAATATGTGATTGGTACAACAGGTGACGATTTTAAATTAATTGTTGAAGGTTATATTAACCGAGCCCCAAAGTCAGAACTTGAAGTTCTACGTAGAATTTCAAAACTCGTTAAAGATATTATTACATTTACATCATCAGTAGTGTGTCCTCAATGCAAAAGTGACCATCTACGAATCCTTACTGATATTGAAAGCACGAATTTGTATAGGCACTGTGAAACTTGTTCCTTCATCGAAACTTCTGATATTGAACAGCAAACACAAGATTCGACACTTTTTCCTGCCAATATTACAGTGCTTAAGAAGGCAGGCTATCTAAATTAGGTGGGGGCTACCCAGTGCCGAATGAACCCATTATTCATTCAATAACACATCTAACCCATGTAATACCAGTGTAAATCGACCTACGTCCTTATGCGAGAGATCTTACGACCCAAGCGTAGAGTTACCTACTATTTTGATTATCCGGCAGTAGAGAAAGATGAAATTTTGGTAGTAGATAATAATGTGTTTTATCGGTATCTTCAAGAAGCTGTTGATAATTTTTTACGACGTAATCCTAGTTGTGAATTGGAAGTCAAAGAATTACTGATAGCAATAAAAAATAAAATTAACTTAAGCTAATGTAACTTTGTTAGGCGGCGGCTATTTTTAATGATAGCCGTCTATTTTTTTATCTGATGAAACTTATAAGTATCTCAACTTTCGCAGCTCAAATCTCTAAACAACCCCTTAATGTAGCTGGGTAAAACGGAGATCCATTCCTGTAGTTGACAAAAAACAGTTATTTTGTTCTTCTTTGTTTTCGCTTGGGATAATTCGAAAAATAAACCCAGGAGCTGCTGAAGTGCGGTTTGATAGTCCGGATCGCGGACCTCGTCGGCAAAGAGAAAGAAGAGTCCTCCGAGTGTCCGGTCATCACTCGACTGACGCCGCTCGTATTCAATTGCCAGATATCGGCTGAAAACAATCGTAGTATGACTAACCAATTGGTCAAAGAGCGTCCATGGAACTCCGTTCCTAATTTCAAATAACTTTTGGTGACTTTGAAAAAGGTCTCAATACTCCAGCGAATACTATAGATGCGTATGATTTCAGCAGCATCTAGCGTAACATCTGTACTTAAAATCGCCAGCCACTCCCGTTTTTTATTCCGGTTGCGTACAAAAATAAGTTTCACGGGTAAACCGCAAGCCGTTGTTACCAGGTTGGAGCCTTTGATGTCTCTGACATTCGATTGGGGAGCGGAAGGGGACGAGAAGCTGAATGTAGAGGCGCAGGCCCAGATTATTGCACTGACCAATGCGTATTATATGTCGAATACACCGTTAGAGAAGCAGGCGATCTCCCAACGGGCAACGGAAATTAGAAATGATTCCAATAATAAAAAAATCGTCGATACGCCATTAAAAATCTACGGAGACCAGATTTCAGTAATTATAGAAGGGTCAGCCAAAGGTTACTTGAATGTTAATGAATGGAATCGTGCATTGAATCAAGTGGGAATAATAGCACCTAAGCCTACAATCACCCAGACAAACAAAACACAGGGGGCCATTTCCACTGCAACAAGTACATCGCAAGTTGTTCTAAGCATAGGTAGAACCGAATATACAGTGAACTCCAAATCGATCGAAACCTATAATAAGAACACAGGGGTGAAGACTGGAACAGCCAATGCCATGTTAGCGATGAATTACCATGTTACCGAGAATGAATATTTGTTCCTTCGAGAAATGGGGGATGAGAATGTAGAGAAATCCTTATACATTCTGGTTGCCATTATTGCGAATGATGGAAAAGTAACGCAAGAGATTTTAAATGACAAGACACTAAGTGCAAAAGGCGTAGCCATGATCTATCATATGAACTATGAATTAGGAATGACCTTAGCGCAGGTAGACCAAATGTATCAAGAGGAGGTCATCCTGCCGAAGCGAGCAGAGGCTTGGGGTCTATTGGGGATCAGAGCCTTGAGCGGAGGTGGACTACGTTTACAAAAAAACACAGTCAAAGGGAAGCCGGTAGAAACGAAGACCGTGGAGAGTCCGAAGAAGCCTGTTGCGGGTGGATCTGGTGAGACTCAGGGTACGGGAAATGGTATTAATCGTGATACTATTATTGACTCAGCAACACAGGCTAAAAGGGTGGAGGGACTGTTGTAGGACATGCTCTACAAAAACATGCAGGAAGAAATCCTGATATTTGGGGCAAAGTTAAGGGCGGATCAGAGCAAATAAATCAGACAGCACAGAAGCATGTAGAGGAGATAATTGATGCTCCAGGAGACTTCGTTAAAGTTACAAACGATAGGGACATTTCATTCTTTGAAAAGAAACTGCCTGATGGTCGGGGAGTAAGACTTAATCAAGACGGAACATTTAAGGGCTTTATTGACTAATAAAAGGAGTCGATAGTTTGGAAAACCTTGAAATTATTCTAGAGGACTTCCGAAAAGATGAGTTAGACAGACTAATATTTGAAGAACTTAGGATTACTTCTTCAGAGGTGAAGTCATCACATTTCTTTGATAAGAATAATGGAGAAGATATTGAATTTCATCAAATCAAAAGTTTTCAGGCAATACTCTCTCCTATAGGAACGGGAAATATATTTCTAAACCAAATCGGAATAGGATGTAGCTTAAATAATGTAATGACTATATTTTCCTTTGATGAAGATGTGGGTGAGATTACTTTTAATTTTTCAGAAAGAGAGTTATTTGTAGGGGAGAGAACTGAAATAAAGCTGAAAGCTAGGAAAATAGTAGAATCTCTTTTAGTTTTAAAAGAAAAATATGATATTCCCAAAATTAGAATCGGTTTTGAGCCTGCCTCTGATGATGATAGTTGCTTAGTGGTGATCGGTCAGAAAAAAGTTGATTTAGAGAGTACCATTGAACAAATTTGGAGATAACATCCAAAACCTTAAGGGGCACTTCCCTTAAGGTTTTTTTCTTGTGGGGCTACCCAGTGTCGAATGAACCCAGCATTCAACCAATAACACATCTAAACCATGTACTGTTTGAGAATCGTAAAGTCGAGCAAATAATTATCCGGACATCCCATTAGTCAGCGATGAGGAGTATTAAATTTCTAATCAGCCAAGGCTTCAGCAAGGGCAGAACGGTTGCGGGCTGCATCGCTTTGGTGTGGTCCATACCGCTGCCCATTATGATTTCCACATCCCATCCAAGCTGCTCTAATGCAGCTTTGTTTTGCCCGAAGTTCTCACCGTAGACAATCGTATCCTTTTCCCCGGCAAAAGCCAGTCTCGGGAGCTCTAACAGCTGCTGAATCGCCCGATCATCAAACCTTCGCAAATGCTCATACATCGTAACAAACTGCTTCGTCTGATTCGGATCAATCTGAACCTGAATGTTATCCCAATCCACCTGCTCCGGGTCTATAGGAACCTGCTCAGCTGCCACATAGGTATTCTGGTTACTGGAAGCTTGCTGGTATGTTTTGTTGGTTACAATCAGCATCTCTTTATATGGACCGTCTAATGGAGGGAATCCGCCCATGACCAGGCGTTCGAGTCTATCCGTACGGATAGCCAATTGCAATCCAACTAAGGCCAGCCACGAATAACCATAATAGCTAAACTTCCCGATGTTCATTTCATCAGCGATCGTAAGCAGGTCATGAACAATGCTCTCAGGTGTGAGCTTATCCGGATTGGGATGCTGCAGCCGGTGCCCTTCATAGTCAAAAAATAAAACCCGGAACGTATCAGCAAGCCCTCCACAAAATGCTCCCCAAGCTCAGAGTCTACTCCCCACAGCCGCAGATGATCAGCTGCTTGTCCGTATACAGTTTCTTTGGCGACGGGAAGCATTATTGCCGGTGAACCGGGGTTCCCGGTAAGGCCTGCTTTTAGCTGTGTTCAATCAGCGAGTTTAATTATCTTTTCCACGTTCATATAATCACTCCTAAGTAAGTTATATAATGATCATATAACATTCATGTAATATTCCGGCTTGACGGAGCAGGACCTATATATATTGCGGGTTGTTTTTGCGGTATGCTATCGTAGAACTTGAAGGTTTTACTTTAAGGACGGGAGAGCCGATGGAGACATATACCCCGAAACAGATTGCCTGCACCCTGCGGGTCAGCACTACAACGCTGAGAAAGTATGAAGAGCAGGAGCTGATTCCTGCTGTACTGAGAACCCCAAGCAATCACCGTTTCTACAGGCAGGTTCATGTTCAGGCGTTTAGGACCATAAGAGCTTTATTACTCGGATATGATATCCCTGTCGTTTATGAAGCAATGAGAATGATTAAGCAGGGGAGGACGGGGCAGGCCCTGTGGCTGGTGAATGAGCAGCAGTATCAGATTCAGGCGGAGAAGCAGCGGGTGGAAGAAATCCTCACGATGATCCGTCATGCCGATTTTACCAGATACCAAAACGTAAACCTGAAAGAACAGATGAACATTGGAGAGGCGGCCACAATAGCAGGTGTAAACACCTCTGCGATCCGTCACTGGGAATCCGAAGGACTCATTCAATCGCAGCGCAATAAAGACAACGGCTTCAGAATGTTCTCCATAGCGGGCTTCGCAAAATTCTGGTCATCAGCAGCCTGAGAAATACCGTTTATAATATAGACAATATGAAAAGCTTACTGAATAATTTAGATACTCAGGATAATGAGCAGATCGAGCGTTCTTTTCAGCTGGCGCTGGAGAATTTGAATGAGCGGCTGAGGCTGCAGTTTAAGGGAATCGAAGAGATGATGGGGTATTTGGAGGTTTATGCCGGGGAGACGCAGGACCTATAATTAGAATATAAGAGGTGTATTAATGCCAAGGAATATAAGGGATATAACGTTTTTTGTGGTTGGTGCGATACCTTTGTTTATCTATCCATTCGTATTATTAGCTAACATAATGTCTTTAGCTGGAAGTTGGACAGGAGAAGAAGAGTCTATATTAAAAGCAATCGTGCTCTTATTCATAACTCTTACCAGCTCATACCCATTAACCTATATTATTTGTTTAGTGCTGTATCTGATAAAAAGGATCAAAAACAAAACCAAGAATGGTGCTGTTCTTGTATCGAAGCTGCCCCTGTTGCCGTTGATTCATTTAATTCTTGTTGTTCTAGTGGGATGTTTATGGGCGCTCTTGGATTAAGGTGAGGAGGAAGAGCTTATGAAGAGGAAAATCATCTACATTATTTCATTCATTGTATTGTTGACTGTAATCATAATAATGATCCTGCCTAAGCGAGAAATTGTTAGTGTTAGCCTGGTTTCCGACACAGCCACAATTACCTACACAGACCCTGAAAGCCTTCGTATCATCGGAGATGCCATAAGGACTGTTAAAAAAGTGCCAGGGGCTGTTGATGTAGGCCCGCCATCTTACCGGATGACCGTTACCTATGATGATTCTGAGGCTGTGCAATACAGTGTATACATGGATTTTGAAACCAAAAACGGCTTCCTGATTAAAGACAGCGATAGCGAAAGAATGCTCGATCTAAGAGTCAAGAATTCGGCAGAGCTGGCGGATCTGTTGGCGAAGTGAAGATGTGAAGGGAAAAGCTCCTGTGGCTGTCACTGGAGCTTTTTTGTTGTGGGTTATTTAGTTGGCGGGTAACGTTTGGGGTTGTCGGTCTGCCCTAATAGGTAATCTATGCTTACCTTGTGGAAATTGGCGAGAGTAATAAAAACCGCACTTGGGACATCTAAATTACCATTCTCATAGCGGGAGTAAGTAGTTTGTGTAATATGCAAAAGCTCAGCGATTTGCTGTTGTGTCAGGTCTTTGTCTTCGCGCAGATTGCGGATTCTTGAGTACATAGTTATTACCCAGTTTGTTTAATTATTGGGATAAGCTATCTTCTGATTAGTCCTATTTAATAAATAGTCTGTACTCGTCTGATGAAAATCGGCCAGCTTGATCAGAATGGCCGTGGGAATATCCACATCCCCGCGTTCATAATTACTGTAGATACGCTGGCTGCATTGTAAGATTTCGGCCATTTGTGTTTGCGTCATGTCTTTGTCTTCACGCAGATTACGGATACGTTGATACATCTGAAGCACCTCCAGAGCAAACATAGCTTAGCGAATTATTCGCTATTGATATTTAGCGATAAATTCGCTAAGATGGTGAAGTAGGGCTTTAAAATACATTTCCGCTGGGGCAGTTAAGGAAATGGTATGACCATCAAAGTATCAGGATATAGTGCAGGAGATATACATATTTAGGATTTTATTTTGCAAAATCAGACCGGATAGGAGAGAACAATGGGAGTGCGTGAAGCGGGTAGGGGAGAAATGAAGAATAACAAGCTGCAGACTGAAAGCCAGCAATTAATAGATGAACTGCTTATCTTAAAAGAAAACTATAAGTAATGCTGAGCCGAATGGGATTTAATCACCCCGGTTTTTTCAATGTTTAGGCATTTTATGGGAGGAAAAAAGTAGATTATTGTAGAAATATTGAGAATGATACTTGTAGGTAAACTTCTATATAAATCTTAGATTTATATTATAAGGAAGAGATTATGAACACATTTTCGATTTTGTTAAAAGGGGTGTTAAGGTGAACAAAAAATTAATGCTTTCCGTTATTCTTACAACATTTTCTGTGTTATGTCTATCCATTACGGTCTTTGCAGGCACTGTAGGGTACTCTTTAAGAGTAAATGGTGCTGATATTAAAGGGGAAGCAAAAGTCATTGATGGAGTAACATATATACCTTTGCGCACAGTTGTAGAAGGTTTAAAAGGGTCATATAACGTAATACCCGAGTCTAAAACAATCAGCATTTTGAGAAGAGACATAAGCATGTACGGTGGTTACGATGAGTCCAACCCATTACATTTGGGTTCAAAAGCATACTTTGAAATAAATGAAAATTATGATAAATTCATAGGTTCAGTTTCTATTAAAGAAACGAGTACAGGAAAGGAAGCTTTGAAAATCCTCAAGGAGAACAAAGAACCTATTCCAAGCGGTTACACCTATCTACTTTTAAAGATAGATCTTGAAATCTTAGCATCTGAAAAGTCTGGAGCATCGCTATCAATAAATAATTACAGATTTGAGTATATAGATCCAGCTACCCTTAAGAGAATTCCTTCTTTTATGTTCACCAAATACTTGCCCAGCGCTTCAGAAGGACAACCCTTTAATGGCTGGGTAGGATTTTTAATTCCTGAAGATCATCCATCGGGAATGATCGTTTTATCAAGTTCAAATGACCGGCAGAATGCTCTATGGATGAAAGTGGAGTGACATCTGGAAATAACACATTTTGGCTGAAGTACTAATAAGTTCAGATACTCGCATAAATCAATTAATACAGACGCTCCTGCTAACTTGGTGGGAGCCTTATTTGTTTCAAAATAAAGAGCATGGCGAACCATTTCCATATGGAAGAAAAATACTTTTACCGGCTAACTCGGAGTATGATAAAGGAACAGGAAATTTATGTTAAAGGGAGGGTTCAGCTCATGGAAAAAAAGAAAATTGGAGCAAGCGATTATCTGGCGTTAGGCTTGTATGCTTTTGCAGGCTTTGGTCTTGAAGTTGTTCTGGCGATGGTTTTGCCTGTACTATTCGGTGTTGGAGGTTCGGAATATACCCTTATCCATCATTGTATACACTGGGTGCTTACATGCATTTTGTGGGGGAGTATGGCACTATTGCTAATAAACCTTTCGAGGAAGAAGTACTCCTTTGACATTATGATGCTAAATGAAACGCCGGACTCCAAGGGATGGTTACTTGCGGTTGTAATCTCTGCCTTAGCTATTACAGCTACGACTATAGTATGGGGCGGCTTTAAGCCGGTTCAAGAATACAAGGGGATCGTTGAACTCATTTTTCAGAACATCTATTACTTGTTTGAAGCGGGCTTGATTCTGCTAACGATTGCTTTTGGACAAAAATTCGGTGAGATACTCATAAAAAGAGGCGGTCTGCCGTACGGAGGTATTTTTCTTGCGCTCACCTGGGGACTCATACACATTTTGCTCCAGGGAGGCCAAACAGGGGTTTATGCTTTCTTCATGTCAATTCTATATGGCCTTATATACATAATGTTAAAAAAGAACATCCGGTACTCCTATATAATGATTGCGATAGTATTTATTTTATAAGCTAATGTTCCATGTCATTCCGTTTACGTCAACAAAACAGCTCCTGTGGTTATCACAAGGGCTTGTTTTGGTGTGACAGAGATACAATATTATGGTACGGTTATTGCATTGTGCCGGGAAAAGGGTGGCGTACAGTAATGAAGGTTAAAATTCTATTTGTATTATTATCAGTGTCTTTAGCCAGAACAATACCACAAAGTGAAGATACCATAGAAGAAGAGAATACATACGGCTCAAATACAACAAACGAAACGGTCTTCAACCAGCAATGATAGTATGTTCGAATACATGGATATTTTTATCGACACACCTTACCGATATGTGGCAATATATTCAAGTAACCAATACGCGAAGTATGATAGAACCTCATCTATTGAAGAAGGTTCGAAGTTTATCAGCTATGATCACCTTTCATTTTCTGCTTTTCTGCGAGTATAAGATTTCTTTTGAGGATTATGTTAAGTAGATCTAGTTTATAGTTTGGAAAATAACGGTGAAAGATGTATCTTTTTTACATAAGGATTGGTGGCTGTCAAAATGACTAATGTAATCATGATCATTCAAATCCTAAGCTTCTTTTTTATTTTTCAATCTATTTCACGTTATCCTTTTACGGTCAAAGAAAGTTCAGCTTGGCTGGCCATATTTGTAATCATAGGCTTTGTCTCTACACATTTTATCGGGGTATGGGGCGCAATTACGCTGTTTTTCTGTTTTGTGGTCATTTCCTATTTCAAGAATCAGAGAACATTTACTGCATTAGGTGTATTTTACGGAGCTTATGCCTTGGTAGTGAACTCGTTTATCGGTTATCTTGCAGCAGATCCAATTACAGGATTGGTCGGATTTATCTTCAAACAATCATCTGCGAATATTGAATATCTGCCGTATCTGTTCACAGCGATGGCGCCGCCCATTATCAATGAAATCGTTCTTCGATTGGTGCGCCATTATGTTCCGCAGCTCAATAAAGAAATTCTGCAGGCATCCAGCACAATCATTCTGCTGCCGGTCATTCTTCTTTTAGTCATTATCCTTCTCTCCGTGTATCCGATTTTGACCATTGGCAATGAGACGGGGGACTTCAGTTCCTTTCATAGAACCCTGCTTATAGGAATGTGGCTGCTCTTTGTAATTGCCCTGCTGTATATGCAGTTTCAATATAATCATATCCAAAAAAGAGAAGTTGAGAAATCCAGAAATGAGCGGCTGGTCCAGCTTAAGGATTATGCAGATCAGCTCGAAAAAATATATGATGAATTCAGAGGGTTTCGGCATGACTATGCCAACATTCTGTTGACCCTGGAGGAAGGGATTTACCGGGAGGATTGGGAGCAGGTCAAGCAGGTATATGATCAGACCGTCAAGCCCACCGGGCAATTGATGCGCAAGAATGAGTACAGCTTCGTCAAGCTGCGTAACATGCATGTATCAGAGGTCAAAAGCATTCTGGCTGCCAAAATGATAATGGCCCAGCAAATGAAAATTGATGTGGCATTAGAAATTGAAGAGCACATTCATTTGATTCAGATGGAACTGATTTCTTTTACGCGGATTCTCTCCATATTATTGGATAATGCAATAGAAGCAGCAGCTCAGACGGATGAGGCGAAAATGTGGATTGTATTATTGGAAGACACTGCCGTTCAACGGATTAAAATAATGAATAACAGCGCGGAGAAGGTCAGTATACGTCATTTGGGGGAGCGGGGATATTCGACCAAAGGCAAGGGGCGCGGCCTGGGTTTATACAACGTGCAGCAAATGATGAAGGAAATGAAGTTCGCATCGCTTGAAACAGAGGTCCAGCCGGGCTTGTTCTCTCAAACGCTTATTCTAAGAAAGGCTGGAGAACAAAGATGAACATTTATATACTAGAGGATAACCTGATCCAGCAGCAGCGGCTGGAACGCATCATTAAGACCTTGGCGCTAAAGCATCGGATTCGTTACCGGAGTTTATTTTCAACTGCAAAACCTGATCATTTGCTGGAGAAAATGGAGCATGCAGCCGACCATCAATTGTATTTTCTCGATTTGGAGATCAAGCATGAGGAACAAAAAGGGCTTGCTATCGCTAAGGAGATTAGAAACAGGGACCCTTACGGCACGATTGTATTTGTAACCACACATTCCGAGCTTGCGCCGGTAACGTTTGAGTATCGTGTAGCTGCTCTGGATTTTATTGAAAAAGAATTACAGGAAGCTGATTTCATACATAAAGTTGAAGAGTGTCTGTTGATTGCTAATTCTAGAAGGACTATTCCTGTAAGTTCCGATACCTTTTCTTTCGAGAATAAATACACCAGCTTTCAAATCCCGTTTTCTGATATTTTTTTCTTCGAAACTATGGAAATTGCTCATAAAATAAGATTGGTTACGAAGACCAAGGTTCTTGATTTTTATGCTGAATTAAATGAAATTGCAGATCAGGATAAACGGCTCTTTCGTTGCCATCGGGCGTATGTAGTCAATTTGGCCAATATCAGGTCCGTTGATAAAAAGAACAAATGGATCTTGTTTGATCAAAACGAGAGCTGTCTGGTTTCAAGACGGCTGCTGAAGGAAACCATTGAAAAGATGGAAGCAATAAGACAACCATAACTTAAAGTGCCGGTAAGCTGTTTTATAAATAGCTGCCGGCACTTTTTGTGCTGGTATCCAGAGTACCGTTTATGAAGGTTAAAGGACTGTTGGTGATGTAGCTATCTTGAACCGTGGATAAAAGCCTTATGCTGGAATGGCAGCAGACAGACAACATCCCATAAGGAGCGAGCGTCATGGAATCCATAATCCAGATCAATCACTTGTCAAAGGAATTCAAAGGAAATGAAATTGTCTCAGATGTAACTATGCATATTGAAAAAGGTGAGATCTACGGGTTCTTGGGACCCAATGGTGTGGGGAAAACAACAATAATGAAAATGATTCTGAATTTGCTGAAGCCGACATCAGGCGAGATTGTGGTGCTGAATCAGACGATCACGCCAACCTCTTATCAATACTTGCGGCATATCGGCAGCATCATCGAATATCCCGTTTTTTTTGACCGGATAACAGCCATCGAGAACCTGAAAGTTCATTGTGCGTACACTCAGTATCATGATGAGGAGCGCATTCTTGAGGTGCTGGAAACGGTAGGCTTAAAAGAAGCCGGGAACAAAAAAGTGCATGAGTTCTCGCTTGGGATGAAACAGCGCCTTGGAATTGCCAGAGCCATTCTTACCAAACCGGAAATTCTGATTTTGGATGAGCCGATTAATGGTTTGGACCCTGTGGGGATCAGAGACATCCGTATGCTTTTGCTGGAACTGAAGAATAACTACGGGATGACCATTCTGCTCTCTAGCCATATTATTTCCGAGATTGAGTCCATTGCGGATACGATTGGAATTATTAATCATGGACAATTCATTAAGGAAGTCAAGATGAGTGAAATCCGAAGAGAAAATGCTAACGTTATAAATCGTATCGAATTACAGCCAAGCAACCTTGAAGATTATTTTCTGAATATTATTAATGGAGGCAAATAACATGTTCAGATTAATGAAGATCGAATGGAAGAGAAATAATCTGGCGGGATATGGGATAAGGGCTGTGATTTGTATGATAATTATTTTTGGAATGGTAGCAGGAATGGCGCTAATGTCAAATGTTCAGGAGGAACCGATGTTTATGGATTTCACAGCCTTCATGTCACTGGCTAACATTTTTGTTCGCATTACCTTTGTTGTTTTTTCAGGCATTCTTATTTCCAGACTGGTGATTGATGAGTATAAGAATAAAACTATTCAATTGCTGTTCACATATCCTTTACCGCGCAAAAAAATGATGCAAGCAAAGCTAATGATTGTGTTCGGCTTCTGTTTCTTCGGTGTAGTGATCTCTACCTTCTTTATTGAGGTGTTGACCGTCTTATTGAATCCCACTGTGCATTTTTTTGAAACAGCAGCGTCAAAGGAAGACGTAGCGGCTACCCTTCCATCCCTTCTTATTGCTTCCGTAATGACAGCAGGCTTAAGTCTTATTCCGTTGTCTTTCGGCATGCATAAAAAATCTACTGCCACCACAATCACCAGCTCAGTAATCCTGGGAATCCTGCTGAACTCTATGGTTTCAGATGGAAGCCGTTCAGTATCCATGTTTCAATTTATCGGCGTACCTGTCGTTTTTTGCTTGCTGGGTTTGGCTATCGCTTACCTGTCGTACCGGACGATTGATAGAAAGGATGTTGTATAAGCTATGAAATCAAATAAGTGGATTTGGATAGCGATGGTGCTGGTTCTGGCGGGGATTTTGGTTATAGGCTTGCAGGGTAGGCCGCAGGATTTTGTGCTGACACAACAGATTCCGGCTCAAGATATTAAGAGCATTGAGCTTAAAGGTGATTCATGGAATCTTGTGGTGAAGGAGTCAACTGACAATCAAGTCCATATAGACATTAAGGGGAAGCAGACAGACAAGAACAAGGCTCCTGTTACAGTGACAAGCCAGTCCGGCAGATTGGTAATTCAGCAGGATAAGCAAATTGGAGGGGCATTCTCCGCCTTTTCTTTTCGTAAGCAGGGGATGATCACGGTCTTAATTCCTAAAAGTACAGTGGAACAGGTCAGTATGGTCAATAATGAAGGAGACATCAAGATCCGGGCGCTGGTCACCCATCGTTTGCTCATTGAAAATAAAGCTGGCAGCATGCACTTAAATCAGGTGGAAGCAGATTCGGGCGACTTTAATCTAATAGAAGGGGACCTGAATGTAAAGGACAGCTCTTTTGAGCGGATCGATGTAGCTGGCAGGGGCAATGATCTTTATTTTAACAATGTGATCAGTTCAGTCATGAATCTGTATACCAAAAGCGGCGAAATCGTTCTTAGCGGGGTAGAAGAATCAGGGGAGGCGAGAGTCGAAACGAAATCCGGGGATATTCAGGTTCATTATCTAACAGTTCCAGCCAGCTTGAAATTGGCAGTGGAAAATGGAAAAGGTGATACAACGGTCCGCTTGGATAATCTCTTAACAACGGAGAAAACCAATAAGAGAGTTGATGGAACTATTGGCTTGGGGGAGAATACCTTATATGTTAAAAGTGACTCAGGAAGCATTGGTGTAAGGTAGAATCGCTAAGGAGAGGCTTTGAATAACGCGAAGTGAGCTAACAAGCCTGTCTCCTTATCTATTATGCGCGGTCATGAACGGGGGGGCGGGCTATTACGGATTGGGTTATTGGCTAGCTTTTATCTAGACCTAAATGTTCTTGGAGATGCAATAGCGACAGGGGCTCCATCCGCTGGTCTTCAGGAATATTCTCATACAGAATATGCGCTTTCCCTGCTTGGGCGAACCATTCCCGTAATGCCGTAATCCTGCCTTTATTAAAATCAATAAACTGAAAATCCAGCTGTTGTAAATGCTCCATTTCGGTCAAAGGCTCTAAATCCTTCGCTTTAACAGTTGTGGAAATCTCTCTTAGACTTAACAGCTCAAGCTGCTGTGCTGTCCATAAAGGATCGATCTGTTGTAAAGCCTTCATCTGATCCAGTTCAAGCTGTCTAAGATCGTGCATTTTAGAAAAATCACATAAAAATTCCACCTTTGATAAGGATAATCGCAGGTACACGAGCTTATACATTAATTCTATTGCAGTTAAGTCTGTTAAGTTACGTATACCCGCTAAACTGAGCATTGTCACTGTGGAATCGACCAGTGCGTCCAGTGAGCCTTCCAATGTACAATCATGAATAAAGAGACACTTCAGCTTCGGTAATTGACGAACAAAATCAAGCTCATGAATAGTAGTGCTCAAAAGTATTGTATCCAGCCCCGTAGCATCACCTATTGGTGTTAAGTCGTGAAATTTCCCATGCACCGCAAGATATTTAAGTTCTGTAAAGTTCGAAATAAAGCTTAAATGTACCGGCTGTCTGCTGGTTATTGAAAAATACTGCAACCGCTCTAACTTACCAAGTATACTCAAATCAATACTATGACGAAGGTTTAACTGCAAGGTAGTGATATGTTGTAATTCCGCTATCGCCTGTAACAATTGCTGGGTATAACGCCCCTTCAGATCAACCTGACTAATCGACAGCACTAAATCCGGACGTATAGCAAACACATGCTTATCTAACTCAGCTAAATCTTCGAGCTTGTCTATATCAATGACAAATGAAATAAGCGCCCGCTGCCGCAGTTGTTTCGTCGCGTTCATCATTTTGCTTCTTATCCAGGGTGCACCACTCATAGAGCTTGTCCATACCACGCCCATAGCTAATCCCCCATTCATTCAAAGTGGCTCGTCTTACATCTAATTAGAATCAAATATGCAATATGCAGGAAATAGGATCGTAGAAGCAATTGGAATTCAATCACTTACTACTATACCTCATATTGAGTATCGACTGCTAAACTCCACAAGTGAAGAAATAGGGAGTATTATATAGGGGAGAATGAGATTTGTGGATTGGCGTGTAATCCTTTGCAAGGCCTGTTTGCTGAAATATGCTTAAAATTCGCTCTTTTGGTCGGAAGATTCTTTATCATTGGTTAAACTGAATCCGTTTATATTAAGTCTTAGCTGTAGATAGCAAAGTAAACGGAAAAATCCAGTCAAGAGGACCTTGACTGGATCGGCTAAAGATTAAATTGTGAAATGTACTTATTGTGTTTTAATTATACCCAATGAACTTGTATCCAGGTAAAGTAGTGGTTGCCGAATATCGAACTGCACTACGATAAGCCTTTACTGCCCAGATACCACTTTGGGATGCAGCGGAAATAATGCCGTGTTGTGTAATATAATCTGCTACATAATGTCCCAGTTGTGGGGAACCGGATGCAACCATATATTCTCCACAACCTTTGCATCTAAAAAAGCCACCGCCATCGAATTCCGAAAGGCGAGTACCATTTTCATCAACTACACGCGGACTAAGACTTGCCACCATATGGTGACCATCAGTATAAGTTGGACAAGGATTTTCTGCCATATTAATCACTCCTGAGTTTTTTTCAAAAGCGTCAATCCGGAGTTGAACGCCCTTGTACTCTATAAAGAGCTTTGAGAAGCAAAAATAACAACCATACCACGAAATTAATGTGGAATTGGAATTAGAGGGATTATGGTATAATTATCCTTAAAAACCAGGGGGGAATCACATGCGTAAATTCTCGGTAATTTTAATTGGTACTGCTTTGCTTTTAACTTTTATGAGTGGATGTCAACAAAATAATAAAGCATCGGAATCTTCTCAAAGTGTAGCCACTTCTTCCTCGAATAGTAATACACCAACGGAAAGCCAAAAACCAGATTTAGATGAAAAAGAAATTAATGATGCAACTTTGGCTGCAAAGGATTACAAGGAGTTAGAGTATGAAGTTAAACTGACTGAGGATATTTTGTCAGAAGAATCAATTGAAGCTCGTAATGAAACGATGAAAGGCTTTTATACTGAGTACTTTTCAAAACAAGCAGTTGACTTACGGATAACTGTTCTACCTCTACAAGCAGCTAAGAAACAGCAAGCATCTTTAAAACCCGAAAATCTTGTGTTTAATCTCGTTGGGCAAAAACCTGATGTCGTTGAATTAAGGTACAATGTAGATTTAGTGTTGCTTGACCAGGATAGAAAAGAAAAGGAACGGGTACCATTGGAGGGGGTTTTAACTCTATTCAAAGAAAATGAGAAGTGGCTTATTCAAGGGGATAGATTTGATTCACCGGCATTCCAAAAACTTATAGATAATTAAGTGTTGCTTTAACATTTCACCCGTGGCCTATAGAAATTTAAAATGAACGTTATCTAACAGTTATAGTGGTCTTAGTCCTGTAAATTATGGATTAAGGCCTCTTTTCTATTTTCCGCTGCTTCATATTAACAGTTCTGGTCTAATACTTAACTCTCTTGATATTTTTATTTGGCTATCTGGAGTGCTACCAATAACCATACTTTAAATCCTCGTTGTATCAATCCTCTTCAATATAACTAAACTTTTATCTAGTCGCCTTTAGTCCTATAAGACCCATTCTAATCTTGGACAAATTTAGAGTCTACATACGGGGTATATTTGAAACTCATTCAAAGTGCTCGATCCTTAATCGGGGGAAACAATAAGCTACGATATTGTCATGGAATGTAGATTTTAGTTAAATTCAGTTTATTAAAAACAGCAAATTCCTATTGAACATGCTGTTTTATTTGTTCTATACCAGTGGTTAAGAAAAATCCTATATAGATTGAACTAATAATATTGCTGTTTTGGGATTGCATGTGACTTCAGAGAATGTTTGGACTTCCAGCCGCTGCCCTTCTGCAGATTTCTTGATTTATACCGTTTTTAACGGTTGAAATCCGCAGACAGCTTATGCTTCCGATGCGAGCTTTTCTGCGAAAAGCTTTCAGGCGGACGCTACCGCTCCTCCAGTTCCAAAATTCCCCTCCGCCACTCATTCCTTAACATAAATTCTTAAGTTCAATTTATATAATTGATAAATTTTTATTCGAAATCAAATAAAATGGCATAATAATGAGAACATAAGTTCTCTTTTTGGTTGTTATTTTTTCTAGATAAAGTTCTTTATATTATAAGGGGGAATATTCTATGATCCATGACGATAACTCAAAAGGCGAAGAAGAGAACAACGCGATTATAGATATTGAAAGAAGATTCATTAGCTATATCTCTAGTCTGCTCCATTATAGTTCAATTAATTTAGACAAAAGAAATCGAAAGTATAATGAAAAATTCTCATTGATTTTTGATGAAGTTTCAGAAGCAGAGGTATCTAATATAACAGAAGGACAGATAGTAGATGAGCATTTATTTGAAAATTTAGAGGACCAAATCAGCACCCCTAGTTTATATGCAGCATTTATGGCCCTAACCAAACGGGAAAGGAGAATTTTGAACCTAACCATGTCTCAAAACTTAAGTGATACTGACATAGCACTCAAATTAGGAGTAACTCAGCAAAGTATTTCTAAAACGAAAAAAAATGCAATAACCAAATTGCGAAACTCTTCGAACTTGAGTGGAGGGAATGAAAATGGATGATGTGCCAAATTTTGTGCAAATAATTGCAAATGTAGGATTTTCGATAGGTGTAACCTTGTATCTGCTTGTTCGATTTGAAAAAAAGATTGACGTATTAAGTGAGACTATTGGAAAACTAATTGATGTTATTAAAAACAACCAAACAACAGGAGGCAGAAAATGAACCAATTATATGACCTGCTGATTCAAGCTAAACGTGATGATAACACAGCTATGTTAAATATCATAAACAGATTTGAACCGAAAATTAAAAAGTCACTTTATCAAACAAACAAACATACAGAATCGAGAGGATTTAAAACAAGATTTGATTGTTAAATTCATTGAAGTGGTTAAAACTTTCGACATTAATGGTAAGACAAAGGAGATGAAATATTGGCATATTTTACGATAACACTTGCACTGATTTTAATTTCAGTACTAGCTGGAGTACTGGTAAGTTCCAATATTCAATGGATTGCTCGATATCAAGGTAAAGTTGTCTCTATAAACATGGGAATACTTCTTACCTTTACAATATTAGAACTCATCCCATCAGCTATCGAATTCTCTCATGAGGGACTCATTTTTGTAGTTCTGGGTATATTAATCCCAATTCTATTTCACCTTGGGCATCAACATAATGAAGAATTGGATTCATCGGCATCTCTCAAGTTTCTATTCATAGGGGCAGCGATTCATAGTTTTTTCGATGGATCAATTATAACGACCGCACTATTAATGGAAGATCAAATAGCAACTGTTATAATCTCATCTATGCTATTACATAAAGTTACAGAAGTTATTATGTTGTCTTTATTATTTGGGACTATGTTAGAAAATTCTTTGAGATTACTTAAATATTTGGTCAGTCTGAGCTTTTTTTTGTATTTTAGGTATGCTAATTGCAGCTTTATTTTTTGAGCAAAGTGAAGGCTTCTGGGCAATTTCTGGAGTTGCAATTTCACTAACTGCAGGTACATTTTTATACATCTAGCTAATCAACATATCCAAAGTAGTTGATTGTTCTAAACGGATGCATTCGAATATGTATCCCTTTATAGGATGCATTATTTATTTTTTCTTATATTTCTTTCAACATTAAAGCTAAGATTTAAGCATCGAAGAGAAGTCAAAACGACATTCCCGTAATGCCGTAATCCTGCCTTTATTAAAATCAATAAACTGAAAATCCAGCTGTTGTAAATGCTCCATTTCGGTCAAAGGCTCTAGATCCTTCGCTTTAACAGTTGTGGAAATCTCTCTTAGACTTAACAGCTCAAGCTGCTGTGCTGTCCATAAAGGATCGATCTGTTGTAAAGCTTTCATCTGATCCAGTTCAAGCTGTCTAAGATCTTGCATTTTAGAAAAATCACATAAAAATTCCACCTTTGATAAGGATAATCGCAGGTACACGAGCTTATACATTAATTCTATTGCAGTTAAGTCTGTTAAGTTACGTATACCCGCTAAACTGAGCATTGTCACTGTGGAATCGACCAGTGCGTCCAGTGAGCCTTCCAATGTACAATCATGAATAAAGAGACACTTCAGCTTCGGTAATTGACGGACAAAATCAAGCTCATGAATAGTAGTGCTCAAAAGTATTGTATCCAGCCCGGCAGCATCACCTATTGGTGTTAAGTCGTGAAATTTCCCGTGCACCGAAAGATATTTAAGTTCTGTAAAGTTCGAAATAAAGCTTAAATGTACCGGCTGTCTACTGGTTATTGAAAAATACTGCAACCGCTCTAACTTACCAAGTATGCTCAAATCAATGCTATGGCGAAGGTTTAACTGCAAGGCAGTGATATGTTGTAATTCCGCTATCGCCTGTAACAATTGCTGGGTATAACGCCCCTTCAGATCAATCTGACTAATCGACAGCACTAAATCCGGACGTATAGCAAACACATGCTTATCTAATTCAGCTAAATCTTCGAGCTTGTCTATATCAATGACAAATGAAATACGCGCCCGCTGCCGCAGCTGTTTCGTCGCGTCCATCATTTTGCTTCTTGTCCAGGGTGCACCACTCATAGAGCTTGTCCATACCACGCCCATAATCCCCCATTCATTCAAAGTGGCTCGTCTTTTATCTAATTACAATCAAATATGCAATATGCAAGAAATAGGGAGTATCATATAGGGAAGAGTGAGGTTTGTGGATTTGATGGTGTAAATTGGGGGGGGGGGGGACAGATCGGAAACGAAGACATTAAAATCGTTCCAATAAAAAATCGCTTTGGAGGAGAATGAATTTGCCAACTAATAACATAGAACAATTGTATCAATTCATAGCAACTAAACTTGTTGAAATTATTCCAGATGATTGGAGCAAAATCTATCTTTATGCTGAGTCATTATCTGACTCAAGGACAATATATTTTTATTACCAATCAGAATCATTGGATAAGTTGATTTACTCTCATAATATTCCTAGTACTTACGGAGTCGATTGGGATATTTATACCGAATTATTAGATGAATTGGGTAAATATTTTGTTACTTTACAAGAAGAATATAAAAAAATATCTTCTGAAGTTTGGCACAGTGTTACCATGCATTTAGAGAGTACAGGTAAATTTGGTATTGATTTTGACTATGAAGGAAAGTATTTACTTGGTCCTGATTTTCAACAAGTGGTTTGGAAATATGAAAATTTAGGTATCTATCCAACAGATGACTACTATATAGAGAAAATTGATGTATACCTAAAAAGTAAGAGTGATCATCAGCAAAGCTAAAAAATTTGTCGGCTGTCATATGCAGCCGACTTTTTCTTGCTCTCGTGTTTATGAGACGTAATTTAGATCAGCATTATACTAACCGAATATCTTATTTCTTTCTTCTGCAAAATCCCTTAAATCATAATGGGCTATAGTAGTAGCGATGTTTTCATGATGAACTACATATTTTGATACGATCTCGATGGGGACTTTCTTAACTTCCAACAAGTATGTAACACAGGATGCTTTATATAGATGGGGATTGATTCTTCTGCCCTGGATATTTGAGAGTGTTTCTTTGCAAAACTCATTTGCCCAAGCATCTGACATTGAACTTATTTCTCCACTATACTTAGTTGTGAAAATATAATCACTTTAGATCGACGACCGTACGTGTCAATTCAACTTCGTTATAAAAAGATCCATCCGTAGCATATTACTCATTTTATCTGCCTTCATACAGAATCACATATGCTTTATAAAAAACAAGGCTGCCTAAAGTCTTTTAATTGACTTTGAAGGCAGCCTTGTTTGCTTACTCTTAACACTTAGTTCCAAAGGGTGGTTCCTCACCAGCCTTTAGCAATATTAACAAATAGATAATTTCCTCCACCAATTGTAGGCAATAATGAAGTATCAATTGTATGTGGAGTATATACATATAAAGAATATGTCGCTTTATTTTTTACCCAAACGTAGTTTTTATAAGTTACTCCATTAGAAGTTACAGTATCCCCAAAATTAATGAACTTTAGGATTTACACCATAGGTCTGCGCACTACTTGCAATAGAAGAAGCTGCGTTAATTGTATCTCCCTTAAAATAGGGTTTGCCAGAAGAATCTAAGTAGTAGATTAGTACTGTATCTTTTAATATTGAGTTTTTGGATGTAAGGAATGCCTGGATTGATGTCGAGGACATGGTTGAAGTATTTATGAATTGGGCGTCTGAAATAAGTTGATTCATATCTACCCCATTAATTTATTATTATTATTATAGGTCTTAATTGATCTTAACTTTTTTGATTCATCTCTCTCATATACCTGTTTGCCGTTAAAAGAATCAGTAGATTCAATCATATCGCCATCGGAATTATAGTGATATTGAATCTCGTTACCGTCGCTATGGAACTAATTAGTAATTTTACCGGATTCATCATAAAGCAGGATATTTACGTGATTGTTACTCTTCAAATATTGCCTTATTTCACTAACAGACGTTAACTCATTTCCCTCATGTGAAATTCTATTTTCAGGTGAAGCTAAGGTTTCTATAAATATCATTAAAAACCTTTTTTTGAAAAAATAAAAAGGAGGATAATATGAAAAACAGATTTTTATTCCCGATTTTGTTAATTATTTTGTTATTGACAGCTTGTTCAAAAGGGGGAGAAACTAACCATCAACCAATGAATAATCAAATCCCCACCAACATTTATATCTCCATTTACAAAACTGATTCAACAAACGTTCAACCAGAATTAATAGATATGATAGGGGATCATAAACTATTAAAACAATTTTACATTTGGAAAGAAGATGGAATCCAGACTTCCCTGCCTTCCCATGAAAAAGTTGATCGTATTTATATTCTTCAATATTCATACGAAGGAGCTGATCCAAAATCGGAGTATTATATGTACGTAACTGATAAGGATGGGAATTACTATTTAAATCAATTTGATTATAACGATTCCTATGAATCTTATCAGGCCTCACTAGACAAGGAAGGAATTTTAAATAAGATTGGTTCTGAAGATTGGCATGAAGTTTCTTCCATAGAGATGGTAAGTAAATGAACTTGAGTATTTAGCCCCAGAGATTTAAAGATAGCGACAGCCATGGAATTTAAAAGAATATTTATGGAAGAAGGCTGCTTTTGTGCCCTTCCCCCACCAAATTGGGTAAACTAACCCTAGACGTACTACCCAAATCAGCCGAAATGAGGGGATACCCCATGACAACTCAAAATGCACCCAATAGATTAATTAACGAAGAATCACCCTACCTGCTTCAGCACGCCCACAACCCCGTGGATTGGTATCCATGGGGAGATGAGGCTTTTGCCAAGGCACAGGCGGAGAACAAGCCGATATTTCTATCCGTCGGCTATTCGACCTGCCATTGATGGGATGTTCGTGTAAATCAATTATTAATAAGCTTCTGCTGATGTTTTGGCGGGAGTTTTTTTATTTGTAAGCATAGGATTAGTGATCGTAATATTTTTCCATTTCATTGTATAATAGAGCATAGTATATAGGTACAATCTGAGTCTCGGTAGTTCGTTTATTTATTTGTATTCTGTAGATTGACGAAACTTCGCGAATATAACGTTATATGACATGGGCTAAACACGATAAATATATAAACAGAAATAATTGAAAGATCTAAACATGAAAGGGATACAATTATATGCCCAAATTAGTTTGTGCCTGTGGAAATTATATACATAATTTAAGTGCCATTCCTGATGATGGTTTTATTATTGTTCATGATATAGAATATGAAGATTTAATAGAAACGGAGAATCTAAGAGCAAATTTAAGTGCCGAAAACCCAGAAGAAGGAACCAAAGAATGGGAGAAACTAATAGGTGCAGATGCAAAAATTATAAATATTACAGAAAGAATCTATGAATGTCCAGTATGCAATAAATTAATGTGGTTAAAGAATGATGGAAAAACATATATTTATGAATTGAAAGAACTTCTCGGATAAAGACAACAAAGACTTATTTAAAGATGAATAGATATGTAATACATTGTAAGTAACACTTCGCAGATCCCACGTCACATAACAACATATTAACGCGGCAGGCCATAAGGCCCTTGGTCTGCAGATGCATTTCGAGGAAGTGGAGTCAGCAGACAACCCCGCACTGGCTAAGTCCGTCGGACCCGGGGCTTATGCCCCTTAAGCCAGTGAGGGTTCGTGAATACAACAACGTTAGATGAAATTACCGAAAAAACAGAAAGGAATATAAACATGGGAAACGCAATATCACTACCTAAACAATTAGAACATTTAGTTGACTCCTTACATTTGTCAAATGGATTAACATCAGTGTTTATTGAGGTTTTAGCTATCAGTGGATCATTATTAGCTAGAACAAATAGAGAAAAGGAACTAATTATCTGGCTGGTACAACGTGATCAAGCAATAGTAGGATCAGGTACCGTAGATTTTGACATAGATGAAATGCCCTGGACAATTGATTCCTTTGAAAGTGAAAAGGAATTTATCTTACGAGCTATCTCGAATGCAATGAATGGTTTAGGATGGGAAAGATTAAGTTATGAACCGCATAGAGATTGGGTTATTGAATGCTTAGAACAGTTTCGGCAAATGATAAGTGCTTTTGATAAAGAATATGTTAATTTAAATAATTATTTAGTATGGACTGAAATTGAAGAAGACGATGATTGGCCAATAATCCCAAAAGGATACCCAAAGTGTGAGAAACATGATGTTTACTTGTCATGTCATGGGTGCATTCTTTGTAATAATAGAAACTATATAGAACGCATTTAAGTTCATAACCTTACAAGAAGGCGAGCTATCGTTTCTAACGGTTGTTTATTGATTCGCTTCATGAATTGACTTACACGAAGTCTAATCTTATAGAATTTTTCGAAGAAGATGTTGTTCACCACATCGGCCTTAAGCAACAGCCCTTCGACGGGGTCGAGATTTGGACTGTAAGGTGGTAGAAAGACCAACTTTAGACGCGGATGTTCCTTTAAAAACGGCTGTAACTCTAGGGCATGATGAATCCGACTGTTGTCCCAAATCAATGCGATTTTTCCGCTTGAATAGGTAGCGAGAAGATCCTGTAGAAATCGAATAAAGGTGGCTGTGTCCGCTTTTTCTCCTTCTCGGTGATGAACTTGACCGGTTTCATAGTTGATAGCACCGAATAATTTGGCTCCTTCATGTTTACCGCACGTTGGCACTTTGCGTTGTTTGCCGCGAGGAAACCAATTGTACTGAAGGGCTTGATACGAGCGAATCATAGACTCGTCTTCAAAGAGTAGATGGTTAATTTGTTCAGCCTCTACCTGTTTCTTGAGCTGAGCGAATGTGTGCTTTCTAAAGTAAGCCTGAGCCTCCTCGTTGGCATTGGCAAGCATGTAAGTAGCTTTGGTAAAGCTGAAATTCATCCGTTTTAGCATTGCGCTAATTCCACGTGCGCTCATGGTGACACCAAATTCGCGTTTGATCCATTCCGCTACCAATGGCAGGGTCCAGGTATAATGTGCATCGAAACCCACATCAACAGGTGTATGCTGCTCCAGCATCGCGGCTAAGCGATGACGTTTGTTCTTCCGTAATTTCGTTGGTTGTCCAGGCGAATGATCTATCTTTAGATCGGGGAGCTCTTGAGCTTGGTAGGCTTGCCAATAAATACTGACCGTTTGGCGCGCACGACTAAGTAACTCACCGATTTCGTCAAAGGTTTGTCCTTCGAGTCGAAGGCGAACCGCTAAATATCTTTCGTAAAGCCGTTTGTCTGAGGTTTGCTTCATTGCCGCATTCAACCGTTCGATCTCTTCGTTGCTCGTTTTCATCGCCGCCTCGAGTTCATTCACCATCTATTACCCGAGTTTGGCGACTGGAGAGATTATGTTAGTTTATTATTTACGTTCTATATAATCGATATTATTTAATACTAAAATCATTCTTGGAAGTACTATGGAGGGAAAGTATGAAATTTGAAAAAGCGTTTTGTGTAGAGACAAATGATTATATCAATCCATATGAAGCTAGAGATTTATATTTTAGTGAAGATTCCGAATATTATTTGAAAAGACTTACTTTTCAATGTCCTAGTGAAAACTGTAGAGTAACGTTACTTCCAGTTGCGATTTATAGACAAGAAAAAACCAAAACAAAAATTCATTTTAGAACAAAAAGTTCCATAAACCACATTCAGATTCCGAAAAAGTGTAATTATTACTACAATGTCGATTTCGAATCTACTATAGAAGTAAATGCGAAGAAGTCTAATAATAAGAAAAAAAGTATAATCCCTACAGAGTTTTTACTTGTCAAACCGACTCTATCAAAAAATAGTATCCGAAAAACCGATAATAGCAACACTAATGATAGAGATACAGCATTGAATAACACTAGACGGTCCAAAAGTTCTGGATCAAGTACAAATAAGTTTTCAAATGTAAAAACTCATTATTTTGAACAAATAATCGATTGTTATGAAATAACGATGAACGGACATTGAAAGCAGTATCTCTTACCATTAATGGGAAAAAGAAATCGTATTATTCATTTTTTAAAAAAAGTGAATACTTCCAAGATGGAGAAGGCTTTATCTATTGGGGGGGAGTAACCCAATTAAAAAAATATGGTAATAATTACAAGATAAAATTCATAAAGAAAGCTTGGGTAAATGGACAGTCGCTAGAAATGACCATATACCTCAATTCAGATCAGATCAAATCATATAATAAGAAAAATCAATTACTTGAAGTACTTGAAAAGCTCACAACATTTGAAGGAGAAATCAGATGCTATTTTGTCGGGGTGTATCCTAAAGTTGAAAAAGTGGATGTGAATGGTAAAATATTTGATGCGGTTAGTGTAAAAGTAGAAAATTTGGATCATTTAGTTTTTAGATTTGATATCGAAGAAGAGTAATTGGATGAACACATGGAGTTACTATCTCAATAAGGTCACACTTCAATGAAGTGAGGAACGCCGCGGTACGGCTATAATGGAAGAGAAGAATTAGGGCGCTGAAGAAGCTGGTGGAGCGGATTGTGTATAATCGGGAAGGGAATCGGGTGGAGTTGACGGTGTGTATTAATCAAATGAAAAGCATTTTTAGAAAACAATTACCCTCTGAAAAAATCAGGGGGTTTTTACATGGAGAAATTTAGTTCTTTTGGAAGGGGAAATGATAACTATGTCGAATAATTATTTTTATACATGAATACATGGGAGGGGAACTGTTGGGTACAATTTTCATATTAATTGCAGAAGATTCGAAATCATACACCTTCCCAAAAATTTTTTTGGCGTTTTAATCATTTACTATCTAAAATCAACTTGAAATTTCAGAAGATTACTAAAGGTAGTGACGTAATAGATATGTTCGTGATACCAGTGGTATTTATAACAATAATGATTTAGGAGGAAAGTAATGGCGACTAAAAATTTGCCTTATGTTAGCAATCCAGGGACATTAAAAACAATGTTAGAAAAGATTCGAGAATCAATTTTACCTGAAAGATTTACAGGGGATTTTGTAGAAACTAAATTAAAAATGAAAGGTGGAACTGCAAAATCAATAGTACCATTTCTAAAGAAAATGGGCTTTGTATCGCCGGATGGAATTCCAACTGAATTGTATAAAGAATATCGAAATAAATCGAAGTCTGAAATAATTATAGCAAGAGGTATGGAAAATGCATATTCCGACATTTTTTATCAGAATGAATATGCATATGAATTACCAGATAAGGAGTTAATGGGACTTATAGTTCAATTAACTGGTGGTGATGAAAAATCTAGCGCTTTAAAATTTACATTAGCGACTTTTAAATTGTTAAAGGATATGGCGAAATTTGATGGAGATTTAGAACCTGAACCAGAAATAATTCAAGAAAAATCGATGCCTTCTCCCAGTGCAGATCTTTTTATAAATCAGCTTCTTCCACAATTCCAAAGCAGACATAAAGTCGAAAGTGAAGAAAGTATTAATTTATCTTACACAATAAATTTAAATTTGCCAGCAACGACAAATATTGAGGTGTTTAATGCTATCTTTAAGAGTTTAAAGGAGCACTTGATTAATCAATGAAGAATATGAATAGAATTATTAAATCTTTTGGAATGACTAATCAAATAATTATCGCTGACCTTTTGACAATTGAAAAACAATACGGGATTGAAGGTTTGGTAATAACAAACGAAGAGAAATCTTTGGAACAAGATAATTATTATTTGCAGTTTAATGAGAAAATAAGAAATGAAGCGGCTATGATGGCTAAACATTATGAATTGTTTTATTGTCTAGAAAAGTCTATACGAGAAATGATATCTGATATTTTAGAAATAGCTTATGGTGAGAATTGGTGGGAAGAAAAAAATGTTATTCTTGAAGTCATTAAACAAGAAGTATCAAAAAACATGTCTAGGGAACGTGATGCTGGAATAACGCCTCGATCAGTCGATCCAATTGACTATACTACTTTTGGTCAACTCGGAGAAATTATTAAGAGTAATTGGTCTATATTTGGAGGGGTATTTAACAGTGTGAAGGCTGTTGAAAAAGTTCTTTTTAGCTTGAATAGCTTAAGGAATCCAATCGCTCATTGTTCTCCCCTTGCTGAAGATGAAGTTTTAAGACTTCAATTAAGCATAAAAGATTGGTTCAGGCTTTCTTCTTAAAGAAATAGGCATTTTAACAAGTCGAAATAATTTTTTGTGAAATTATTTCGGCTTGATTCAATTGTTTTAACTTCGCTAAATCTTAATATAAATCCCCAGTCGGGATTCCCCTTGTGCCTTCCCCCACCTTTTTGGGTAAACTAACCCTAAGCAATACTTTACCCAAATCCAACACGAAACGAGGTGATGCCCCATGACAACTCAAAAAGTACCCAATAGATTAGCTAAGGAGAAATCACCTTATCTGCTGCAACACGCGCATAACCCGGTGGATTGGTTTCCTTGGTCGGAAGAAGCTTTTGATAAAGCTAAGCAGGAGAACAAGCCTGTCTTCTTATCTATTGGGTATTCGTAGTGAGGCTTTAATCGACTTGCCATTGGTGTCACGTAATGGAGCGCGAAAGCTTTGAGGACCAGGATGTCGCCAAGCTACTCAACGACAACTTCGTAGCCATCAAAGTCGACCGCGAGGAGCGGCCGGATATTGACGGGCTGTATATGTCGGTGTGTCAGGCGTTGACCGGGAGCGGGGGATGGCCGCTGACGGTGCTGCTGACGCCGGACAAGAAGCCGTTCTATGCGGGCACGTATTTCCCGAAAAGGCGGATGCTGGGGCGCATTGGATTGATGGATATTCTGGAGCAGATCCATACAAAGTGGGAGCAGGACGGCGATGCGCTGGACAAGCTCGGCGATGAGCTGCTAGCAGATCTGCAGGAGCTGGACCGCAAGAATGCCCAGCAGGCGGGCGGGGGTAGCGGAGCGCTGCCCGGTGAAGAGCTGCTGCATGAGGCGTTCTCGCTATACCAGCGCCAGTTCGACGAGGAATACGGCGGGTTCGGCAATGCGCCGAAGTTCCCGACGCCGCATAATCTGTCGTTCCTGCTGGCATACAGCCAGACTTACCAGCAGCCGGAAGCACTGCGGATGGTGGAGAAGACGCTGGATAGCATGTATCGCGGCGGGATATATGATCATATCGGCTTTGGATTTTCCCGTTACTCGACGGACCGGGAATGGCTGGTGCCGCATTTTGAGAAAATGCTCTACGATAACGCGCTGCTGGCCATCGCTTATCTGGAAGCTTTTCAGATTACCGGGAAGCCGCTGTACGCCGAGATTGCCGAGCAGATTTTTACGTATGTGCGGCGCGATATGACTTCTCCTGAAGGGGCATTTTACTCTGCCGAGGATGCTGATTCCGAAGGTGTTGAAGGCAAGTTCTATGTCTTCACCCGCGATGAGCTGGCGGAAGCGCTGGATCTGGAGGACATGCATTCCTACTGCAATGTGTACGGCGTTACACCTGAGGGCAATTTCGAGGGTGCGAATATTCCTAACCTGCTGCAGGGGCTGCCGGAGGACATGGCTGAACGGATGGGTATGAATCCGCTCGGCATGAAGACGCGGACCGGGGAGTGGCGCGAGAAGCTGTTCGCTTACCGCGAGGAGCGGATTCATCCGCTGAAGGATGATAAGGTGCTCACCGCCTGGAACGGCCTGATGATCGCGGCGCTGGCGAAGGGCGCGAAGGCGCTACAAAAGCCGGAGTATGCCAAGGCAGCGGCAGCAGCGGCGGATTTCATCTGGGAGCAGCTGCGCCGGCCTGAGGATGGCCGCCTCTTGGCCCGATACCGTGACGGGGAAGCGGCGATTCCGGCCTATGTGGACGATTATGCCTTCCTGATCTGGGGCCTGACCGAGCTATATGAAGCAACGGGTCAAGTGGTCCATCTGGACCGGGCGCTGCAGCTGAAGGATGGATTGCTTGCGCTGTTCAGCGACGAGGAAGGCGGGGGCTTTTTCTTCACCGGCATAGACGGGGAAGAGCTGCCAATACGTTCCAAGGAGCTGTATGACGGGGCGCTGCCGTCTGGCAACTCGGTTGCAGCCAAGCAGCTGTACAAGCTGTCGGTGATTACGCAGGATGTGGAGCTGAAGGCGGTGGCCGAGCGGACCGCAGCCGTGCTGGCTTCTGCGGCAGGAGAATATCCGCCGGGTTATTCGATGTACCTGCAGGCGCATCTGGGGCTGCTGTCCGGCGGACGCGAATGGGTGCTGTCCGGCAAGCTGGAGGACCCTGTCCTGCATAGCATGCTGGCCCAGGTCCAGCAGACGTACCTGCCGGATGCCTCGCTGATCGTCAACTATGCAGGCAGTGATGGTGAAGATCTGCACAAGCTCCTGCTCCATCTACAGGATAAGCCGGCGGTGGACGGGCAGGCTACGGCTTACGAATGTCGTAATTTTGCCTGCCGTGCCCCGCTTACCAGCCTTGATGCAGTCAAAGAGCTGCTGGCCACCGGCCGGCAGGTGTAACAGAAATACAAAAGGGACAGCCCGCAACAGGGCTGCCCCTTTTTCCCTTTGTTTCCGACCCAGCCCGCAATCTCAGGTAAACTGAGCATAAAAGGAATCCCGCGGAATCGCCGCAGCCACCCTGTGCCACTGGGCCTGAAGCTCGGCGATAACGGCCTTGCCGGGCCAGCCAGCCGGCAGCAGCTCATCCGGCAGGGAAGGGTCGGCCATGATCAGGCCGCTCATCTCCTCGCCGATCTGCAGGAACAGCAGGAACAGCGGCAGTGCCTCACCGGTGCGGATAGCCTCATCTGCAAGCGGGATAAACTCCCGGGAGATCCAGGCGCTTTTATCTAAGTACAGTGCTTCGAGCTTATCCAGCTGCCAGATGTCCCAGGCCTTGGCCGGGGTAATCGTTCCTTCCGCAAACTCGCCGCGCAGAATGGAGACATTGCCGGTGAGCTGCAGGCTCTCCACATACTCCGTCACTTCCTGGCGATAATTCCAGGGGGAGATGTAGACACTGTTATATAGAAGCCCATAGCCAAGCTGCAGAATGGCGGTACGAAAAGCATCCCGTTTCCTGCGCTCCTGCTCCGGGACCTCGAGCATGACCACATCCCAGGTATGATCCCACTGCTGCTCATAACGGGCCGGTTTGCTGTTAATGGACTTGATGTAGGCGCGTCCGGCAGAGGTGATGCAATACAAGGAACGGACCGGTGAGGCAATGTAGCCCTCTTTTTTCAGACGGGACAGGCTGTTGCGGATATAGGTAGAGGTGTAGCCTCTCAGTTCATAGATTTCCACGAATTGCTGGACGTTCATCCGGTCCACGCGGGACAGCAGGAAGAGCATAGTTTTTTCGACAGACAGCACGTTCTCACGCCTCTCTTGACAGGTAGTGATAACGAATATATTATAAATATAGACGTTCGTTATAAAAATAGATATATTGAGTGGTGGAAGAAGTGAATGCGCAACTGTTGCAGCGCCTGTCCATACTCTTTTGTCATTGTAACGTAAACGGTATGCTTTTGCACGGCGAGTCCATGAGCAAATATGCAGATTGAATTTTAGAAAAGATAAAGGGAAGAGTGATGGTAGGGAATTTTGGAACTGTAGGAGCGGTAGCGTCCGCCTGAAAGCTTTTCGCAGAAAAGCTCGCTACGGAAGCATAGTCAGTCTGCGGATTTCCACCGCAATTAGCGGTACAAATCAAGAAATCTGCAGAAGGGCAGCGGCCGGAAGTCCAAACATTCTCTGGAGTTGCGAATCAACCCGAAATTAACTAACTCAAATTCAATCTAAATATCAGAAGAGGAGAGATAAGAGATGAAGGTTATTTTTCACGGCCATTCCTGTGTACAGCTTGAGGTAGGCGGTAAGTCGCTGATTATCGATCCTTTTATTAGCGGTAACCCGGCTGCGGTGACGAAGCCTGAGGATATTAAGACAGATGCGGTGCTGCTGACCCATGCGCATGCGGACCATATTCTGGATGCTGCGCCGATTGCGATTGCCAATAACGCGCCGGTAGTGGCAACTGTGGAGCTGGCTACGTATATCGGATGGAAGGGTGTTAAGCAGACGATCGGGATGAACATCGGGGGAACGGTTGACCTCGGTTTTGCCAAAGCGACGATGATTCATGCTTTCCACACCAGCGGCATTACACTTGACGATGAGCAGCAGATTATTTACGGCGGCATGCCTGCGGGCTACATCATTGAAGCGGAAGGCAAAACCATTCTGCACGCCGGTGACACCGGGCTGTTCAGTGACATGAAAATGTTCGGCGAGCTGTATAACATCGACCTGGCGATTCTCCCGATGGGCGGACATTTCACAATGGGGCCGGAGCATGCGCTGATTGCTGCCAAATGGCTGAACGCCAAGCATGTATTGCCGGTGCATTACAACACCTTCCCGCCGATCCGTCAGGATGTAGCAAGCTTTGTGGATGCCTTGGCTAAGGAAGGGATTCCCGGTACAGCCCTTGAATACGGCGGAAGTCTGGAGCTGTAACAAGCTATAACTTTCTGTAACGATATAGATTCGTAGAGAGGCATCACTCCGGTGGTGTCTTTTTTTACGCGTTGATGCAGGCAGGTTCTCGATCATATGGTTAAAAGAAGGCAAAATGCTCGCGTCCCCGTTAACACTAACTTTTACATCCCCCGAATACGGGGCCAACAAAAGAGCTGTAACATTGGTTTCAGGGCCGGAAGCGATACAAGCCGGTGACCAGGCGATAAGCGAAAGGGAGTGTGCCTCAGCATGAAGCATAACCCCATCATTGCTTCAATTACGGTAGAATCACAGATCAGGCAGGCTATAAGCTGCACGGTGAACAGGGTAAACCTGATGACCGGCAACATTAACAATCTGGGACAGCTTGTACGGCCTTTGCAGGAAGCGGGCAAGCAGGTTTTTGTACATGTCGAGATGGTCGGCGGAATCGGGCGGGATGCGGCGGCGATCCAGTATCTGGCTGAAGCTTTTAAGGTAGACGGGATTATTACCACCAAAAGCAATGCCATCGCTACAGCCAGGCAGCACGGGCTAGCGAGTATCCAGCGGGTATTTGCAATCGACTCGGCGGCAATAGAGACTGCGCTGCGCATGATTAAGTCGAGTAATCCTGATGAGGTTGAGCTGATGCCCGGTCTTATGCCAAGGATTATTAGTGAGATGAAGCAGCGTATCGGGCAGCCGCTAATTGTTGGCGGATTGATCCGGCACGAGGAAGAGATCAGCAGTGCACTGGAGAGCGGCGCAGACTACGTATCAATCGGCGACGCGTCATTATGGAAAGACCTGAAACTACATACAGCACCCCGGGGTGGAGACGATGAGAAAACCCAGCGGTCAGAAAACGGTGTTCCGATCTAACGTATGCCTATACGCGTAGAGGAGGGCTTCCTTTCTGGAGCTGGTTTTTTTGTGCGCAAAATTCCGGTTGTACCGGCAACATGAGAGAAATGAGGTGGCCGCAGATGGACATCGCTTCGTATGAGGCATATTGCTTTGATCTGGATGGAACTGTGTTCATCGGGGATCAGCTGCTTCCGGGAGTGGAGCAGGCAGTGGCAGAGCTGCGCAGGCGCGGCAAAAAAATTCTTTTTCTCACCAACAGCGCGGTGCACACCCCGCTGGACTGTCTGAACCGGCTGGCCGCAATGGGCCTTAGCTGCCGGGAAGAGGAGATATTGACCGCGTTGTATGTCAGCGGTATGTATTTTGCCAGGCTGGAGCCGGGGGCGAGGCTGTATCTGGTCGGTGAAGACGTGATGCGCAGGCAGATGGAGCTGTGCGGCGTGACGGTTACGGACGATCCGGCGGCGGCAACGCATGTGCTGATCGGCATGGACCGCAGCTTCACCTACGAGAAGCTGCGGCTTGGAATGACGGCGGCGAGATCGGGGGCAGCGCTGGTCGCTGTGAATCCCGATCCGGTCTGCCCGGTGCCGGGCGGCTATATTCCTGATACCTGGGCAATCGTCAAAGCCCTTGAGACCGCAGCCGGTAAGCCGTCCGAGCTGGTGATGGGGAAGCCGTCACTGTACTATGCCCGGGAAGCACTTCACAAGCTGGGATTTGCCCCGGAGCAGTGCCTGATGGTCGGCGACCGGCTGGAAACGGACATTCTGATGGGCCATAGCAGCGGCATGCATACCGCACTGGTACTAACGGGAGTGAGCTCCCGCACGGATATTGAGCGGATGCAGATTCAGCCGCATTATGTGCTGGACACGCTGGCAGATATTGTACTGCCGGGGATCATGCATGAAAGAACAAGCTATCTAGCAACCAACTAAATTTATAACCTGATGAGAAGACGATCTATCGCTTCCACAGCGAGAAGATCCTATGAAATCAAATAAAGGCGGCAGTGCCCGCCCTTTCCTCTTCTCGGTGATGCACTTGTCCTGTTCGAAGGCAATGAAACGGCATAATGAATGTGCCAGGCTGAAATAACTGTACTTTCTGCAACTAAACCTGGCTAAATAGCTCCGCAGCAGGTTTTAACTGCACTCTATACATTTATATTTTCCGAAAACGCCCGGAACAGGCCTTTTTAAGGAAAATAGATGCGCGGAATACAGTTATTCTCTAATAATGATTAATTTCTGCTGTTTTAATTGTACAAAGTACACTTAAACCGATTTGACTCTGAACCGACTGACTGAGGTTGGCGCTTTAGCAGGGGAGATCCACTGCTGCCCGCCCCTAAAGCGGGAGCAGGAGACGTTTTGCTAGTCTGTTAATGATGTTCTATTTAGACCCATTATGAGGAGGTTGAACAGATTATGAACAACTGCAAGGTTTTGGCCCACCGCGGAGCGAGCGCTTATGCCCCTGAGAATACGATGGAAGCCTTCCGGCTGGCGGTTGAGCAGGGGGCAGACGGTCTTGAAATTGATATTAATCTCAGCAAAGACGGGGAGATCGTCGTGATTCATGATGACAGCATTGACCGGACCTCGGACGGACAGGGTGACATTACCTCATACACCTTGGAGGAGCTTAAAGCCTTCAATTTCAATAAGGGTTTTGCAGAAAAATATACAACTGCACGCATCCCTACACTTCGCGAGGTACTGGAGCTGGTGAAGGAGTACGGGCTGTATCTGAACATTGAGGTCAAGGATATCCTGTCCAAAATGGAGCTGTACGCCGGGCTTCCCGGAGCAGCAGCTGAGCTGGTGCGGGAATTCGGGCTGACGGAGCAGGTGATTTTCTCCTCCTTCAACCATTACTCGATGGTGAGGCTGAAGAATGAGTACCCGGAGATGAAAACAGGGCTGCTGTACATTGCCGGACTGTACCAGGGGGCTGAATATGCCCGGCTGACCAAGGCTGACGCGCTGCACCCGGTGTTCTTTGGAGTGAACCGTGAGGCTGTGGACGAGGCGCGTGCTGCCGGGGTACAGGTTAACGCCTGGACAGTGAACGAGCCCGAGCATATCGGCTGGATGCTGGCGGCCGGCGTGGATGCGATTATTACGGACCGGCCGGATGTCTGCATCGGGCTGAGAGGTTAACAGGATGAACAAAACAACGATTTTGGCCCACAGAGGGGCAAGCGCCTATGCGCCGGAGAACACGATGGCTTCATTTGAGCTGGCCCGCAGGATGGGGGCACAAGGCATTGAGCTGGACGTGCAGCTGACCCGGGACGGCAAGCTGGCCGTTATTCATGACCACACGATCGACCGTACATCGGACGGCAAGGGCCGGGTAAGCGAACTGACGCTGGCGGAGCTGCGGGAATATGACTTCTCCTACACCTTCCAAGGGGAGTATAGCACCGAGGGAAGCCGGATTCCTGAGCTGAAGGAAGTCATGCAGTTCGCCAAGGAGCATCAGCTGTATATCAACATTGAGACTAAGGATTATGCTAACCCTTACGGAGAAGTGAATATCCGCACAGCAGAGCTGGTAAAAGCCAGCGGCTATCAGGAGCAGACATTAATCTCTTCCATTAACCATAACGCAATGGCCCGGCTGAAGCGCGAGTATCCGGAGCTGCGGACCGCGATTGCTTTTATGGAGAGCTATTACCGGATGGATGTATATGCGGCCAGCTGCCGGGCAGATGTGCTGCATCCGTATTACCTTGGTGTGGACGCTGCGTTCATGGAAATAGCCAAGAACAACGGGTATGAGGTGAATCCGTGGACTGTGGATGATGAAGCGGAGATTCTGCGGCTGCAGCAGCTCGGAGTAACAAGGATTATGACCAACCGGCCGGATGTGGGCGTGGCGGCGCTGAGCAAGGTGACGGTATAGTTTGGACTGAATTCTAACAATAAGGGAAAGTGGCGGAGGGGAATTTTGGAACTGGAGGAGCGGAGCGTCCGCCTAAAAGCTTTTCGTAGAAAAGCTAGCTCCGGAAGCATAAGCAGTCTGCGGATTTCAACCGCTAACAGCGGTACAATCCAAGAAATCTGCAGACAACAGCGGCCGGAAGTCCAAACATTCTCTGGAGTCACGGCGAAGCCCAAATGCCCATATCGCATACTAACCCCGCCAAAGGAGGAAACCATGAGCAGCATTGTACTGGAGAACGTAAGCAAAGCCTACGGCGATAAAAGCATCATAGAAGGATTGAATCTGACGATTGAGAGCGGAAGCTTCACCGTGCTGGTCGGGCCGTCCGGCTGCGGTAAATCGACGACGCTGCGGATGATTGCCGGGCTGGAGGAGCAGACCGGAGGCCTGATCTCCATCGGCGGCAAAAGCATGAACCAGGTGGAGCCGGGCAAACGGAATCTGGCGATGGTCTTTCAGAATTATGCGCTGTATCCCACAATGACGGTGGAGAAGAATATCGAATACGGATTGAAAAATAACAAGGTACCCAAAGCCGAGCGGAAGCGCCTGATCACCGAGATTGCCGAGACGGTGGGTTTAACCAAGCATCTGCACAAAAAGCCGGAGTTTCTCTCCGGCGGCGAGCGGCAGCGGGTCGCGCTGGCCCGGGCGATGGTCAAGAAGCCGGCGGTCTTCCTTATGGATGAGCCGCTGTCGAACCTCGATGCCAAGCTCCGCCAGCAGATGCGCATCGAGCTGATTGAGCTGCATAAGAAGCTGGGCGCGACCTTCATCTACGTTACACATGATCAGGTGGAAGCAATGAGCATGGGCACACAGATTGTGCTGATGGACGGCGGGCGGATTATGCAGGAGGATACGCCGCACGGGATCTACAATGAGCCGCGCAATATGTTCACCAGCCATTTTATCGGCACGCCGCCGATGAACATTCTGGAGCTTGCCCGGTCAGGCGGCATCCTTAGCGAAGCACCGCACGGGGCGAAATTCTTCGGGTTCCGGCCGGAAAAAGCGAAGTTTGTGCCCGAGCCGGGGCTTGCGTGTGAGCAGTTGCTTGAGCTGGATGCCGTCCTCAGCAGCCGCGAGCTGCTTGGCTCGGAGGTGATTTACAAAGCGGTGCTTGCAGGCGGGCAGAGCGTATCCGTCAAATGCTTCGACAGTCCCGAGCGCAGTCTGGAGCCGGTTAAGCTGTATGTGAACAAGGAGCATTTATTCTTTTTCGACGCACAGGAGCAGCGGATACCGGCAGACGCCAGCAGAGCAGGCGTGACTGTTTCGTCCATCGGGGACACAGCATGAAGAACCGTAGTAAGAGCATGAAGCTGCTGCCTTATCTGCTGGTTGCACCGGCGGTAATGATCCTGACGATTTTTTACATCTATCCGATTCTCTATAACGTATACCTGAGCTTCTTCACCTGGAATATGCGCGGGCCGATGAAGTTCGCGGGACTGGATAATTATATCGAGCTGTTCAAGGGCCGCGATTTTCTCGGTATCCTGAGTAACACCCTGCTCTATATGGTGATGGATGTGACACTGGTGATGGTGCTGGCGATGCTGTTAGCCCTCTTTTTGCAGAAAAACACGTTCATCAACCGCTTCATCCAGACGCTGAGCTTCACGCCGAACATTATCTCCCTGATCTCGGTCTCGCTGATCTGGATGTGGCTGATGAATACCGATACCGGGCTGTTCAACTATCTGCTCTCCCTGATCGGGGCCGGGCCGGTGGGCTGGCTGACGGATAAGCAGGTGGCGTTATTTTCACTGGTGCTCGTGTCGGTCTGGAAGTCGGTCGGCTTCAATGCGCTGATTATTACCTCGGCCCTCGGCTCGATTCCCGCTCATCTGTATGAGGCGGCGGCGCTGGATAATGCATCGAAGCAGTCTGTCTTTTTCCAAATCACGCTCAAAATGATCTCCCCGACCCTGTTCTTTCTGATCCTGATGAACATCATCGGCTCCTTCCAGGTATTCGAGACGATCAACATCATGACCCAGGGCGGACCGGCGAATGCCACGAACACGCTGATCTTCAGTATCTACAAGCAGAGCTTTGAGTACTACCGGGTCGGTTATGCGGCGGCGATGGCGGTGGTGCTGATGGCGATAGTGGGGCTGATTACGATTTTCTACTTCAAGGCCCTGAACAGACGGGTCCATTACCGGTAAAGGAGCAGACTTGTGAAAACATTGATAAGAGCGCCCGGGCTGGCCTTACGTATCCTAATCTCGGTGCTGCTGATCGTCATCTTCCTGACGCCGTTCTACTGGATGATCCTGACCGCCTTCAAAACACTGGGCGAAGTCCTGGCGATGCCGCCGAAATTCTGGGTCCAGTCGCTGCAGTGGCAGAACTTTAAGGATGCTTTTACCCGGATTGATTTCCTGCATTATACGCGGAACTCCCTGATTATTACGCTGGGAACGCTGATCGGTCAGGTGCTGGTGGTTGTTCCGGCGGCTTATGCGTTTGCGAGATATGAGTTTAAGGGGAAAAATTGGCTGTTCGGCACTGTGCTGGCGACAATGATGATTCCCGGACAGCTGATCTTTCTGCCGATCTTCGTTATGTTCGCGAAGTCCGGACTGCTGAATACTTATGTGTCGCTGATTGTCCCTTTTATCGCCAGCGGTACGGCCATCTTCATGCTGCGGCAGACGTTCATGCAGGTTCCTGACTCCCAGCTTGAAGCGGCGCGGCTCGATAATGCCGGAGAATTCAAAATCATCTACACCATCATGATGCCCGCCGCAATCCCGACCCTGTCTACGCTTGCACTGCTGACGTTTATCGGGACGTGGAACAGTTACTTTTTTCCGCTGGTGTGGACGACGACGGATGCTGTCCGGACACTGCCGCTCGGTATTCAGAGGCTGCAGGATATTGAGGGCTTAAGCCCTCAGATTGTGATGGCTGGGAATATGATGCTGATTGTGCCGATTCTGATCGTATTTGTGGTGGCGCGCAAGCAGATTATCAAGGCGTTTACTTACATGGGAGTGAAGTAGCGGCAGCGTCCGCAGGCTCCCGTGCTGATCCATAGCTTCAGCAGTACACATTAGAGAAGGTTCTAGGAGGAGAAGTGGACAATGAGTATGTGGAAAAAGAAAGTTCTGCCGTTAATGATGACAGTTCCTGTAACAATGGGGTTAGCTGGTTGTGCGCAGACAGATGCTGAAGTATCGGCGGCGCCGTATGAGAAGGGGGATCAGACAATAGAGCTGCAATTCTGGACCTCGGCTGTTGAAGAGGTGAACCAGGCGCTGGTGGACCAGTTCAATGAAACCAAAGGTGCCGAGCTGAACATCCACGTTAATGCCGAGTATCAGGGCGACTACTGGGAGATGCAGCAGAAGGTGAATGCCGCGGCCATTGCCGGTACGCTCCCGAATGTGTTCGTGGACGAAGTGGCGATGACCAAGGGTTTTGCCGATAATGATATTATTGTAGATTTGGAGCCTTATATTAAGGCAACGGACTTTGACCGGTCTGATTTTCAGATCGGAGATCTGGGTAACCTGTACGTCGGTGAGGACCTGTACGCCTTCCCGCATATGAGAAGTGTGCCGGTGATGTATGTGAATAAGACGCTGGCGGCCAAAGCGGGACTTAATGCGAACGGCCCTGCTACCTTTGCCGAGCTTGAAGCGTACCTGCAGGCAGCACATGATGCTACCGGCGAACCGCCGATGTACCTGTTCAACTACGATTTCTGGGTAATGGAGGCGCTGCTGCATTCCTACTCCGGGACTACAGTTGTTAACGCAGAAGAAACGGAATCGAATATCAACAGCGAAGGCGCGGTTAAGCTGATTACCTTCATTGAAGAGCTGGAGTCCAAAGGACTGGTCAAGGTGCTGGGCGTTACCGACTCAGATGCCTTTTATGCCGCAATTGCCAAGCCAAGCACAGCCCTGATCTTTGCCAGTATCGGCGGTTACAAGACGTTCGCAGGGATGGCGCAAAAGAACGGGCTTGAGCTGGGTGTATCGATGATCCCGACAGGAGAAGATGGAACGCGGGGCGTGCCGGTGGGCGGCTCCAATACGTATCTGGCTAATACCGGATCGGATCAGGAAAAAGCGGCTGCCTTCGAATTCATGAAATGGCTGTCCGATACGGAGCAGGCTGCTTACGCTTCTGCCAACACCGGTTATCTGCCGACCCGCCTGTCTTCACTGGATACCGACCTGATGAAAGAAACGATCGCGGCATTCCCCGGCTACCAGGTAGCTTCCGACCAGCTCGAATTCAGCAAAATGCGTCCAATGACCGGTGCATACCACGAGATCGAGGACCTGATGGGCGGCCGGATTAACGAGATCTGGCTGGAGAACCTGAACATTCAGGAGAGCCTGGATAAGCTGGCTGAGGAAGTGAATGTGATTTTGAACCGGTAGGCTGTACGGGGAATCTTAAGTTGAATAATGAGAGTGTAAAGCTTCTGCTGATCTTTGGCGGGGCTTTTTTTATGTGAAGATGGTTACAAGATGCAGTGAAGGGAAAGGGTAGAACGTCAAATTCTATGTAATGAAATACCTGAATATGGAGCTTGCAGGGATCGAATGACCAGGGGGAGAGAGAAGCAATGAGGAGATTTTTTACGGGAAAAGGGAAGGTAATAGGCAGTCTGGTTCTCATAATCGTGATATTTACGGTGTTCTGCTGGCAGGGGCTAGGGAGCCTGTTCACGGCAGGAAAGTATGGGACGGTAGATGAAATGACAGAAAGCGTTATGCTCAAAACAGCTACACCGGGTGTAGCGGCCTTAATAAGCAATCAGGGGAAAACAGAGTTTAAGCTATACGGCTACGCAGATGCTGAACAGCACAAGCAGGTCACTGAAGATACCCTTTTTGAGCTGGGCTCGACTACGAAGGCCTTTACGGCGTTGGCTGTTATTTTGCTGCAGCAGGAAGGACGACTTTCGTATTCAGATCTGGTAACAGACTATCTGCCATGGTTCGGGCCTGCTTTTAAGGGGGCAAAGACGGGTATAACGATCAACCAACTGCTGGCTCATACCAGCGGAATTCCGGCCTGGAGCATCCGGTTAATTCCTGAGGGCACTACGGCGGAGATGCTCAGTAACACTGTACATAAGATTTCTGACATTGAATTAGATACATACCCGGGTACTGGATATCAGTATGCGACGGTTAATTATGATATTTTGGCGCTGATCATCGAACAAGTTACAGGTATGAGCTATCAGGATTATGTAGCACAGAATATTCTAATGCCTTTAGGAATGTCAGACAGTTATTTTGCAACAGGGCAGGAAAAGGAACCGGAGCAGCTCAGTAAGGGCTATCGTGTGTTTTTTGGCAAAAGCATAGCGTACGATGCCCCTAGATACTATGGTAATATAGCTGCCGGGTACCTGGTAACGAATGTTAAAGATTTAGAGCGCTGGGTTCATGCCCAACTGGATACCGGGAATATTCCGGATCATTTAAGAAAAGCAATCCGGCAATCACATGAAGCAAGGCCAGAGACAGCAGGGTTGGAGGCGGAAGGTCAATATTATTCGTACGGCTGGAGCAATGAACAGGATGAGCAGCTAATCCGCCATAGCGGGAGCAATCCCAACTATTCCTCACAGGTCATCATCAATCTGGAGCAGCAGACAGCTGTGTTTGTACTGGCCAACCTGAATTCGGCGGCTCCGTCGCTGATTGCGCACAATCTATATGAGAATATGAACGGCAATGCCATGAAAGCCTATAAATACGATGATACATATAATCTAATTGATGTGGTGTTTTCGTTCTTGGTCCTGCTGGCCGTTATTAGCATAACTCTACAAGGGATCAGACTGGCTGGAGGGAGCAGGGGGGATATTCAAAACGAACGGTCAAGAAGCCGAAAAAGAATAATAGCAGGTCTCTCTCTAAGTCTCAGACTGCTGCTACTGGTGCTAATTGTGATCTGGCCTTACCTGATTCAATACAACTACTACATGATCAGCGTGTGGATGTCTTCTTCCGTCTTTATATGGATGGGGCTTGCTGCTGTCAGCTGCGTGTTATCGGTAATAAGCCGATGTATAAAAATAGCCGGGCTGAAAAGCGCTGGCGTTAAAAGCATAACAGGTAGATCGATGTGAATAAGGAGATTCTCACCGAAACGTTAAAACACAAAATCAAAGCACCTGAGACCAGTCAAGCACAAATGGTTGCTCCTTTACTGATAGGGTAGTATAATTCTTCCAAATCAGATGAGCGAGGAGATTGAACATGACTGAACAAACAGTAGCCAGTAGAATAGCAACATTAGGAATCGTTCTTCCCAATGCAAGCGAACCAGCAGCTAAGTACGCAAACTTCATAAAAGTAAACGGGTTATTGTTTGTTTCTGGCAAGGGACCTACTGGAACACCTAAAGGTAAGTTAGGTCAGGATTATACAACTGCAGAAGGTTATGAGTTTGCACGACAAACAGGGATTGAAATTTTGGCTGTACTAAAAACAGCTTTAGATACACTGGATAAAGTGAAACGAGTGGTTAAAATTCAGGGTTTTGTTAATGCGGACGCTAATTTTGAAGAACATCATAAAGTGTTGAATGGTTGCTCAGATCTTATGCTGGATGTTTTCGGAGAAAAAGGTGTCCATGCACGTTCAGTCTTTGGAGCTGTTTCGGTTAGAGACAATCTTCCAATCATAATTGATTCAATATTTGAGGTTGAGGAGTAGAGAGTTTTACGCTAACTGGTAACAATAGCTTAAATGCAGGCCCAGATAGGAGACGGGATATGAACTTTTCGAACCGTTATATATGGATAGAAGCTGAAATGTGGCCTGTAGGCTCATGGAATCATAAGGATGACAACTCTGATGTTATTGTTGTTTTTCCGAATCGCTCCAAATGGATTGCCAGTTTTTTCACTTACCAAAATATCGAGACGTTAAGGCAAAAGAACATACAAACCGGTGAATGCATGAACGGTGCATATTACTGGTCCAGCGACATGATGTTGATTGATATTATAAGTAGGGATAGAATTGAACAACTAATTGATCATTTGATCAAACATGATAATTTCCAATCAGCCTTTAATCGATACCCTGATGTAGATACAGAAGACGATGCGAACTATCCTGTTGGATTTTTTATAACCGAAGAATCATTCATCTAACAGGAAACGCTGGTCAAATAAACGAGGTGTTCGTATGATTCCCCCTCTAGTTCCGTTAAGAATCCCAGCGGGATGGAAAATATCATTTAACCAATTTACAGAATCAAACCCTGAATTGTTTATTGATGATGAGTATATTTACAGATGGGAGTTTAATGAGGATATTTTTCAGTTCGAAAATTCTTACAGGAAACGAATATTGGACCTTAGTTGGCGCCCCGAGTTTAATCCAAATGGTGAGTACATACTCGTCTTATTGGATGCGGACTTTCCTGATTGGAGTCAACCATTGAGCGAATTCCGCACCAAAGAGATTAAAAAGATTATTGAAAAGACTGAGCAATGGTTGGCCGAAGTCTCCAAAGGCGGCTAGCTTCTTAGGATGCTCAAATCGGCGATTTCTTCAACTTCGGATTAAATTATTATCAGGATGGACTGAGTAATTTACAGTAGGGGGATGTTTTTCTTCTAATTCTGGAGGTGACTTCATGTCGAAGAAAACGTATAAATTAATTGCGAATATCATTACATTCTGCTCAATTGGATATGTAATATATATAGGCTTCTTTGTTTTTTTCGATAAACCAGGCGCATCGGACGAGATCGCTGCACTATATTTAAAAATGGGATATGCATATGCAATACTCGCTGTTAGTTTAATTACAAGAGCTATTCTTAAAAAGAATAAAATTTTATAATTTAGTCTAACGGGAAACGCCAATTTAATACAGCAGACAGATTATAGCCTCTCCTTTGAAACAAACTTAAAAATTGAACTTGCCGAACAATTCAATAAAGAGCGCGCGGTATATACGTTCTATAAGGAGGGTGTAGTGCTCGCAGGAGCCGTATATGCGCCGGATCTGAACTGTACTTATGTTGGAATTAAAGGGGAAGGCTCTTATTGCAATGGCGATCGTTTACAAATTCGTAAATGTACTTCACTATTAGATGCCGTCATTATTACAGGTTTTCCGCATGATCCAGCAAAAGTCCAGCCGGCAATTGAAAGAGTGAACCGGCTCCGAAGAAACTGTCGTGACATTAGGCGTTTTGCCGCACCAACCGTAGACATTTGTTATGTGGCATCCGGAAAGTTAGATGCACATACGGAAAGTCTTTCACCGTGGGATGTAGCCGCTGCAGGCTTGATTGCACGGGAGGCGGGAGCCATGAGTTGCCATGTACAAGCGGTGCCTGATGGCATCCCTAATGAACTCTATGGTGAAGAGGTCGTATTTACGACACCTGGGATCTCCGATGATCTCTTGACATTATTACGGATGGGACCTGAATAAATTAGGGTTTAAAGAAGGGCTAAAGACATGGATATTAAAGCGGTACTCTTTGATTTAGATGGTACGTTATTAAACCGTGATGCCTCGCTTGTCTTTTTTGCTCGTGACCAGTACGATCGGTTTTCACAACTTCAATTAGTTGAGAAAGACATTTTTGTACGGCGGTTTATCGAGCTTGATAATCACGGATATGTTTGGAAAGATAAGGTTTACCAGCAGCTTATTGATGAGTTCTCCATTCAAGATATAGAGTGGACAGAGCTTCTAAGTGATTATTTAATTAGTTTTCAAAGGCATTGCATAGGTTTCCCTAATATGATGACTATGCTTACTCAATTAAAGAACAACGGAGTAAAGTTAGCGCTAATCTCTAATGGTTATGGACAGTTCCAGTATGATAATTTTAAAGCACTGGGTATTAGTCATCTATTCGACGAGGTTCTGATATCAGAATGGGAAGGACTTCGAAAGCCAAACCCAGAGATATTCATTCGAGCTCTGTCAAAACTGGGAGTGAGAGCAGAAGACGCACTGTTTGTAGGTGACCACCCGGAAAACGATATAAGAGCGAGTCGCGATGTAGGTATCAAAGCAGTATGGAAGCGAAATAAACAATTTTTTCTAGAGGTTAATGCCGACGCAATTATAAATGACTTGGAGGAATTAACTCAATACGCATTAGGCTAACCGGAAGCGCCGCTTCTGAATTCCCTGAAGGTTTTAGGTGTTTTTCCCTGATCTTTTTTAAAGGACTGGATGAAGTGATTTACATGATTGAACCCCACTTTGCCGGATATCTCGGTGATCGTATCTTCTGTGGATACCAGTAGTTCGCAGCTTCTTCTGATCCGGTATTTAATAAGGTACTCATATGGCGTAATACGAACCGTCTTCTTAAAGCTTCGCGTACATTCTGAGATGCTCAGATGCGCGCTATCCGCAATCTCGCTTAGCGTAATAGGACTAGAGTAGTTCTTATGGATAAAACTTAGCATAAGTTGCAATCTTTCCTGCTGTTGCTTTACGTGTTTTGGCGCTTCCTCTTTCGGCAGTGTAAGGTTGGAGATTAAGAGGAACCAGAGCTGTACCGTTCTGATCGAAATATTGTATTCCCATCCCCATCGCTTTTCCATATTAAATACTCTCCGCATGTCCCAAAGCATGACCAATACTTGCTTTTCCCAATTCGCGTTACCTGCAATAACGGTTGATACGAGAGATGAACGGGTGTAAGGAAACACATAGTTCTCTTCCATAGTACTTTCCGGGTGGAAAGCGATTAGCTTTTCGGGAAAGTTAAAACTTACATATTCACCATTATCGCTTAGCTGTGTCGCTACATGAAGAATTCCCTTGTTGATTAGGATCGCCTGGCCAGTCTTTAACTCATAATCGATCCCGTTTACTTGAAGCACCAATATCCCTTTTGTTACCAATGTAATCTGCAGCTCTTCATGCCAGTGCAGGTCGTTAAACCCCCGTCCATCAGGAATGCTCGTATATAGCGTATGGGTGTACATAATGTAAGGAAACGAACGGTCGGGATATGCAATTGTTTCATAAAGCGGTTTTGGCATGACAAAAACCTTCTTTCTATGACGATATATCCATATTAATTAGCGATATGTTTGCACAAGTATTATAGAAACGGTGATATTATTATATCAAATCTATGGCTTATCACCAGAGCCTGTGCACAGATGACCGGATAAGACCTCTTGGAGGGTTTTAAGTGAGAGAACACAAATCACCGCTACTGCTTCATCCTTACGTACTGCTATTTATCGCCATTCTGTCCGTTTCCGTTTCTTCCATTATGATTAAATCTTCTGATACGCCAACCGCCATAGCAGGTATGTATAGGCTTTTGATTTCAGCGGTCATCATGCTTCCTTTCGTCCCTTGGACAACGATTCGCTCCTTAAGCTTGAGCGCCAAGGAATGGGGGACGTTCCTTCTGGCCGGTCTGCTCCTGGGACTGTATTTCTTATTTTGGATGGAATCGCTTGTTTATACTTCCGTGGCAAGTTCCATGGTGATCCTGGCGCTGCAGCCGCTATTTGTTATGACCGGTTCCTATTTTGTATTCAGGGAGAGTGCCGGCATGCTGAGTGTGATTTGCTTAGTGAGCTCGCTGTTTGGCTCGGTGATCATCGCTTGGGGAGATATCGGGGTTTCAAAAGAAGCGCTGATTGGGGACGGATTATCTCTAATCGGAACAATACTGGTTTCAGCCTATATGCTGGCCGGACAAAAGTTGAGCCGGAAAATTGATGCTAATTTGTATAGTGTCGTGGTTTTTTTTCTCGGAGGAAGTGTTCTGTTCATCTACAGTATGCTGAGCGGCTATTCCTTAACAAATTACAATTCATCGGACTGGACGTATTTCCTAACGCTTGCGATCGTTCCTACAATATTCGGTCAGTATATATTCAATCGCCTGCTTAAGACGATAGGAGCCACAACCGTGTCAGTAGGCATTATTGGAGAACCCGTTGTGGCTATTATACTGGCTTATATAGTTCTGGGAGAAACCATCTCCGGATCTCAATTTATAGGCGGTTTGATAACGCTGCTGGGTATGTTGATGTACTTTTGGCGGCAATCCGCACACTATCATTATTCAGCATCGAATCGTTCTTTCCGGTGAAAAAAAAGAGTGGACCAGGGATACCCCTGACCCACTCTTTTGGTCTGCTTAAGGCTCAATTCCCCAGACCAGCTGACCGCTCACGTAACCGGTGATTTTATCATGGCTGGCGAACTGTGTGCCGGAGGCCTTGAAGGAGTAATCGTCAGCCTGATTGTAGTTGGACCAGTCGGATTTGGAGAAGCGGGTCTGGATTTCTGCGCTCTGGCCGGGATTAAGTGTTCCCGCTGCACTCGTAAAGCCGATCTCGAGCGCATAATCCGCTCCGGTTACCGGAGTTGCCAGCTTCACAAAATTGGCGGTGACATTTGCGCTACCGACACTGGCCCAGTCGCTCCAGAAGCTCTGTGCTTTATCCCCGTCGATAGTATAGTAATACCGGAGCTTGACGTCACTAAGCTGGATCGCCGAGGTTCCGTTGTTGGTTACTTTGAATTTTGGCGATATGCCGCTGCTGGAGGCAGTGGTGTTGCCATTGAAGGCCTGAATCGTCAGGTTTCCTGACGGTACGGTTACGGTGCTGTCTGTTACATTTACGGTAAGAACGGCATTATTTCCCGCGTTAAAATGAAAGGTTAACACATGCTGGCCGACCGGCAGTGTGGCAAGATACGATTTTTTCAGAACAACTGCAGTGCTTGTTGCTGTATAATCCTGGCCGGAGGCAAGCGCAGCAGTTCCTTTCGTCACACTTGTCAGCTGGTGTCCGTTCAAGGTAAGCGCTGCGGAAATGTCCTGCTGCAGGGCTGCCGCTTTGTCAAAAGCTGCGGTTACCGGCGAGATTGAAGCATCCGGTCCGGGCCCCGGTGTTAAATCAATGACTTTCACCTTCAAGACAGGGTCTTGTCCCTGGTTGAAATCCAGCACGATGGAATGCTCGCCAACCGGCAGCTGGGCCAGGTACGCTTTTTTCAGAGTCAGCGTATTTCCGCTTAAAGTATAATCCTGAGTTGCAGTTAGGGCGGCAGTTCCTGCCCGGAGAGCGGTAAGTGTATTGCCGTTAGGATTCACGGTTATGGCTTTGTCGCTCTGATTAGGCGCATATTTGTCAAACTCGATGTTTGCCGGTGTGATGGATGCATTTGGAATCGGGTTATTCACACTCAGGTCAGGCAGCTCATCCAGGGTAATGACATAATTGCTCTGGTAGAGCGTTGTCAGGGTCGCCGGATAATTAAAGGCGCTGCTCATAAGATGCTCACCGTACCAAGGCAGGAAGTAGAGCCAGCCGGATTTCTCCTCTGTCAGATTCTTTACGCTCGGGATGGTATCGTTTTCCGTCATCGCTACCATTTTGGTACCGCCGGTTAAATCGACCAGCTGATAAAAAATCGAAGTAATCGCATCCTCATTAGGCACGCCGGACAATCCGTCATAGCGGTTGTAGATCGTATTGTACTTATCGTAACCGACCAGATCGACCTGGTCATTGCCCGGGTACCATGCCGGAGAAGTGCTGTATACATAGCTGTTGTAGGTCCAGATCAGGTTGTGCAGTCCATACGTTTCAGTGAGCTTGGTATAGATCTGATCCCATAGCTGCTTGTAGACCTCAGCCCCGGCCGAGGCCCACCAGAACCAGGCGCCTTCCCCGTTCAGCCCGCCGTTGCCCTCTGCCTCATGGTAAGGACGGAAGAGGACTGGAACGTTGTTATCCTGCAGAATCAGCAGCTGCTCCGCCAGATCATCGATAGCCGCCATGACATACTCATATTCTCGGGTGCCGGGAACGACTGCATTGGCCGTATTAAAATTGGTTTCTGTCGGCTTGTAGGTGGCTTTCTTCCAGTCTACAAATTCACCCGGCTGATAGGCGGTGAAATCGCGGGGCACATTGATATGCCAGGAGGCTGTTGCGATCCCCCCGCGGTTATTGACCCAGTCAATCATCCGGCTCGTTGTTCCGTCCTCCCAGCCATATAGCGGATTATAGTTCATAAAGTCAAAGCCGCGGATGGCGGGATATTTGCCGGTCAGATTGTGAATCCAGTCAAACTCAAGCTCGGCATTGCCGTCATTCCCGCCGCCGTAAATCTCCTGCTGGCCGGAGATGATATGATTGCCGTAGACCTCCGTTAAATAGTTCATCAGCAGCTGTGTTTCCGGGGTAGCCTGTGGATCGGAGAGGACTGGCTGTACGTTCAATGGATCGAGATCAGCATAATCGACAGTGAAGGTATCGAAATACGCGAACCCCCAGCCTGCCTTGATCTGGATGGTGTTGACGCCTTGGTTCAGCTTTTGGAAGCCGAAATCGAAGTCCTTCCAGGCAGTTGTGTAGGGCAGCATATACGAGCCCTTGGTAACGCCGTTAACATTCAATGACTGCTGTCTGCCGTCAGCGCTGAGCTCCTGCATATACCGGGTGCTGATCGAATACATGCCGGTTTCCGGGACGGTCACTGAGAAGGTTAAGGTGCCTGAGTTCTGCATCCAGACAAAACCGCTTCCGGAGTAGCCGGGCTTGGGTGCTCCGTAAATCTGCGTAACCACTTGGAGATCGGAGCTGAGCTGGGCATTTTCACTTTCAATCGTGAACAGCGGGGCCTCTGCATGAGCGGGGGCAATCCTCACCATTCCAAGCAGCAGAGTAACTACGAGCATCATTGCGCCTGCTTTTTTGACTAAATTCTTCATCGTCATCTTCCTTTCCATAGTGAAATAGGATGAATAACTTGTAGTCTACTGATTCATGATGGCGCTTTCATAGAGAATATAGCATATGTATCAAAAGATGTAAATATATGGAGTCTGAAAATACAAGGATACATTTGAACATTGAGATACTATTGTGCCATGGTATAATACGGCGTAGCGTTGGCTTCATTATTTCACCCTTAAGGAGAATCAATGAACACAATAAATCATTTGGTCATTAGACCCGGAACCCGGTTCGATGAATCCGATCCTGCGCAGGACGGCAATAAAAATACCAGGTTTGCTGATCTGATTATTGACGGACATTCCCTGTACCAGAAGCTCAAACAGCATGATCTGGTTCCATCCCTGGGCTGGGGGAGTGAAGCGTATCAACGGCGCATGATCGATTACTTTTTACTGGCAGAGCCCCATGAGTATATGTTCTACAGATACCCTATATTGGTCTGTCCCTGGTGTGCGGATGAGGAGTGCGGCTATATCTCTGTTAAAATCGACAGGGAGGACGATGTGGTCATATGGAAGGATTTTCGGCTGGGGAGTAATAATGAGCCTGTTAAGACCGGACCTTTTTATTTTGAATGGAATAACTATAAAAGCGCTATAGAGGCTACGTTTGGTACAGCGGGAATTCAGTAACTATATAGAGAGGAATGAGGAAGCGGGATGAAGCATCCTTTTCATTTAAAAGCGGTATGGAACGGCGGGCGTAACAGTGAGGGGCATATTGACGCAGGCGGGCTCAAAACCGTCATTTCAATTCCAGAGGAGATGGGCGGGCCGGGAACAGGTACGAATCCTGATGAGATGCTGCTGGGAGCAGCGGCAACCTGTTATCTGATTACCCTGGCCGCGATGCTTGAGCGTTCTGAGATTACACCTGAGAGTCTGACCCTGGAGTCTGAGGCCACTGTTGATGTCACGAATAATGTGTTCACTTACGAACGAATCACTCATAAGCCGAGGATTGTGCTCAGAGCAGATGTGAGTGGAGCTGAACGGTTGAAGGCGGAGCGGCTGGCATATAAGGCTGAAGAGTCGTGCATGATCTCGCGGGCTGTTGCGGGAAATGTAGCGATAGAGACGCTGCCAACTATTGTTACGGCGGAGCCGGATGCGGTGTAATGCGCCTAGTAGGAAGCGGACCGGTCTAGCAGACTGGACACTTTGTTAAGCTAAGCACATTTAGGTGGAAATTGGTCGTCTATTTCTCTAATAAGCTTCGCTATGAGGAATCTAGTTGGAAAAAGGTTACTTAATTTTACCGGAATTGCCGCTTGAGGGGTGAATGGACTGATTTAGCTGGCGTTTTTCCAGCTAAAAGACGTAAATTCCGAGAATTACTGGAATTAGCTGGAGAAAATCAAACTATATTGATTGAGATACATAAAAAGACGCCTGAAAGCACGACGGACAGCTCCGTCCTCAGGCGTCTTTTTGCTGCGCATACAGTCAGCTCCGCGGCAGCCTGCTCCCATATCTCGCACGCAGCTGCTGGAGCTTGTCGAGCTTCTTCAGGCTGCTATCCTTGCTGAGCAGGCCGACGCCGAGGATCAGATTCTCGATAATGTACGTGGGTCCGACCATTGAATGGAACTCCCACACCTCGCCGCGCCCGGCATACAGCACAATGTCAGCATCCTGTGAACGGGGAAAGACCAGCCTGTCGGTAATCAGGATAACCGTATAGCCCGCCTCCCGCGCATAGTCGAGAATAACCTCTGTTTCGGGCAGCAGCTGGACGAAGCCGAAGACAAGCACGACATCTTTTTTACCGGCATGCATCAGCGACTCCATCAGCTCATGGCCGCTGGGGGCCATACGTTTCAGATTCAGCCCGTAGCGAGCCATCCGGTAGGCCATCAGCTCGGCGAGACCCGCACAGGGTCCGGGACTGTAGATGTAGATTTGCCTCGCAGCGGATAAGGCGGCTACAGCACGCTCAAGAATGGCTTCGTTCAGATAGCGGTTTGTCTCCTGCAGGTGATGTGAGGCCACATCCAGCAGCATTTGCGGGAGGGAGCTGCCGCCGGTCCGCTGCATGGCATCGCGCATTTTTTCGGACGGGGTGGACTCGAAGCGGAAGCGCAGGCTGTTCTTGAAATCCTTGGCGTGGCGGTAGCCGGCCGCTTTCCAGAAGCGGGAGACCGAGGCAATGCTGATGCCCAGCTCGCCGGCCATTTCCTGCTCGGTCATGTAGAGGACGCGGAGCTCATTCTTTTGAATAAAATCGGCAATCACCCGCTGGTTCGGGGAAAAGGGACGGCGGTTCCAGTCCTTGTACATAGGCAGTTGTCCTCCTGGAATGATGATGCTTCTCCACTATAGCCTGCCAGTGTGATGTAAATATTTTTACAGCGTTAAAAAACATGGAAAAAAGATTACACCCTCTTAACAAACGGAAAAAGCTGTGCTGACACGCTATTTCTATACTTAAGTTAAATTCTTGAAGGGGGCCATTACGAAATGAGTACGTTAAAAAAGCGCTACACGCTGACCCAATCGCAGAAAATGATGATCTTCGTGCTGTCCATGTCGCTCTACGGATTGTCCAACATGTTCACGGAGCTGATTCCAAGTATCCAGCTGGGGCCAATTGAGCTGTCAGTGGAGTATTTTGCCTTCATTCCGCTGACGCTGTGCATGCTGTTTCATCCGCTGTATGCGGCTGTGGGGGCGGCGGTTGGCGAGGTGATCTTCGGGGAGCTGATGCTGGGGCAGTTCGGCGGGCTCGGTGAGCTGGAGAAATTCATTACGTTCTCGCTCGCGATGTACATCGCCGGCCGCATGGTGTCCGATCCCAAAAACCGCAGACAGGTCGGCATCGCGGCGATCAGCGGAGTGGCGATTCACCAGTTCTGCAGCTCGGTTATCGACATTGCCAAGGTGTGGGTCGGTGTGGAGGAGCTTGAGGCGGTTCAAGGCTTAGCTGAGAGTATTGTCATCATCGAAGGTGTCGGATTCTTGAATGATGTACTGTTCTCGGGCATTCTGTTCGCCTTGCTGCCGACGATGTACCTGGTACCCCGCTTGTACGGTAAAATCGAACCGCTGCTCGGCATGAAGCCGCGCGAACGGAACATGCAGTATGCCTCCGGCGGCAAGTCCTGGCTCTCGCCGAAGCTGCTGGGCGGCGCCATCCTGCTGGCCCTGATTGCGATGGGCGCAGAGCTGCTGTCGGAGTCAGGCTGGAGCATCGGCGAATTCGAGCTGCCGGGAGCGGAGTCGAATGAGGGGATGCTGATCTGGATCAGCATGCTCGCAGCCGCAGCAGTTACGGCGGTAGTGCTGACGGTGATCCTGCGAAAGGCGTCGCGCAGGCGGCAGGAAGCAGGGCAGCTGGATGGATAAGCCGCTGCTGGAATTAAGCAATGTGTCCTTTACTTATCCGGGTGCTGAGCATCCGGTGCTGCTGGAGGTTTCGTTCACCCTGCAGCAGGGGGATTTTGTTGCTGTCATCGGCAGCAACGGCTCGGGCAAATCGACGTTGTGCAAATGCTTCAACGGCCTCATCCCTCATTACTATACGGGAGATTTTGAAGGGGAGCTTAAGCTGCTGGGAGAGTCTGCTGAAGAGAAGCGGGTCAGTGAGCTGTCCCGGCATATCGGCTATGTGTATCAGGATTTCGAGAACCAGCTGGTCCGTCCGACGGTGCTGGATGATGTGTGCTTTACACCGCTGAATTACGGGCTGGCCGATTACCGCGAGCGGGGGCTGCGTGCGCTGGAGCTTACCGGCCTCAGCGGCTTGAGCCGGGAATTCATCTGGCAGCTCAGCGGAGGACAGAAGCATCTGCTGGCCCTGGCCGGGGCTCTGGCGATGGACCCGGACATTCTCGTCATCGACGAGCCGGTGGCCCAGCTCGATCCGCAGCATGCGCGTCAGATCTACGATATACTACGCCGGCTCAATGAGCAGCACGGTAAGACCATTGTGGTCATTGAGCATCACGCGGAGTTCATTGCGGAGTACTGCCGCTCGGTGGTGCTGATGGACGGCGGGCGGCTGCGCTGGCAGAAGCCGGTCCGCGAAGCGCTTACCGCGGTGGAGGAGCTGCAGGGCCTCGGCATCTATCCGCCCGATGTCACCAGGGCGGCCTGGCTGCTCCGGCCGGACCTGCAGGCCGCGTGGGATTATCCGCTCAGCTGTGAGGAGGGGCGGGCATGGTTTAGACGGCGGGCAGAGGCTGTGGCTGCTGCTTCTGTCAATGCTGCCGATGTCCGGTCTCTTGCTGCGGCTTCCTCAGATGGTGCTCCGGCGGTTCCGCCAGGCACCGGACCGCATGCGGCAACGGAAGCCGCAGTTAGCCTGGCCGCGGCAGAACCGATTGTCCGGATGGAGCAGATCCGGCTCTCATTCCGGACGATTCACAAGACGCTGCAGCCGGTGCTCGGCGGCATTAATCTGGAGCTGTACGCCGGCGAGCGAGTGGCGCTGATCGGCAATAACGGAGCCGGTAAGTCCTCGCTGATGAAGCTGATCGCCGGCATTACTGCTCCGACCGGCGGAACTGTACAGGTTAAGGGTATTACAGTGAACGGTCTGCCGCCGGAACGTCTGTCCGGCATCGTATCCTATGTATTCCAGAACCCTGAGGATATGTTCATCGACGATTCGGTCCGCGGAGAGATCGCTTATTACCTGAAAGCGAGAAAGCTTGCAGACAGGGACGAAAGAGTGGAAGGGATGCTGCAGGCCTTCCGCTTGCAGGAGCTGGCTGAGCGGGATGCCCGTCTGCTCAGTGGAGGGCAGCAGCGCCGGGTATCGCTGGCCATTGGCGCTGCCGTCCGCCCGGCAGTCATGCTGCTGGATGAGCCGACGGCCAATCTCGACATTTCGACGAAGCAGGAGATGACCCGGGTGCTTGAGGCGCTGCGCGGCCATGTTGAGACGGTTGTCATCGCTACGCATGACATGGCTCTGGTGGCCGAGTGGGCCAGCCGGATCATCGTGATGAGCGAAGGCCGGATCATTGCCGACGGAGACAAGGAGGCTGTCTTCTCCGATGGGCAGCTGCTGCGGCGCGCCGGCTTGGCCGAGACCCAGCTCATGGAAATGAGCCGGCTGCTGGGCCTGCCGCAGATCTGCAGCAGCCTGGAGGCGTTCACCGCTGCGGCGGAATGGAGAAAGGGGGAGCTTGTATATGGTGGAAGCTGTTAAACGGGCGCTGGGCAAAATCTCGGTTGAGCACATCAAGCTGGAGCTGCTGGGTACCGCCTATAATAGCAGCAGCACGTTTCTGGGCAGGCTTGACCCGCGGATGCTGCTGATCTGGTATTTATTTTTTGCCATAACGCCGTGGTTCATCTATAACCGCACGATTCTGCTCGGAATGTTTGTCTTTATGGTGGTTACAACAGTGCTGTCCAAGGTTAGTCCGTACATTGTTTTTATCCTCTGTCTCGGTCTGGTCAGCCAGATCGGCTGGATGTTCCTGCTGTCGCTATTCTTCGGCGGAGGCGCTGAATCGCTGCTGCCAATGCTGACCCTGACGCTCAAGCTGTCGGTGATTTCACTGGCAAGCATTACGGTCTTTTCCAGCCTTGACCCTGAGCGCCTGAGTGACGGATTATCTGCGCTCGGCGTGCCGGATGCCTTTGCCTTCAGCCTGTCGTACGGCTACCGCATTCTCCCGACACTGCTGGAGGAGTTCCACCAGATTCTGCTCTCGTTCAGGCTCAGGGGGCAGCGGCCGGCGAAGCACGGATTCCTCTATCTGCGTACCGCCGCTTATTACTTGCGGATTCTCGTACTGGTCTTCTATCCGCTGATGCTGAATACCGCCAAACGTTCACGGACTACGGTTGAAGCGCTGGAGACCAGAGGCTACACCTATGCAGTCAATAACCCCAAGGTTAAAAAGCTGCGTCTTTCTTACCTCGCCATGCAGCGCAGAGACTGGCTGTTTGTGGCTTTCACCGTTGTCTATATTGGCCTGCTGTTCCCGCTGGGAGCTGCTGTTCCTAATCTGCTATACTAAACCGCTCTACTAAACCCGGAAATTAAGGAGTGTCATCCCTATATGAAAATAGATCTGCATACCCATGGCAAGCTGTCGAAGAAATCAGCCTTTTCGGAAGATTATTTCCGTGACATGGTCAAGGAGGCGCTGGCGAACGGCCTGCAGGCGCTTGCGCTCACGGAGCATTTTAATACCTCGAATTTCTTCGGGATGTATGAGACGCTGGACCGGATGTACCCGTACAACGGGCATTATTACGAGGCTGACGGCCTGCGGATTTTCCCTGGCATGGAGGTCGATATTGCCGAGACCGGACACATTCTGCTGATCGGATTAAAGGAGGATATTCTGGAAGCACGCTATGCCCTTGAAGGCCACACCGGTGAAGACAGCTTTATCCCGTTCCGCCAGCTGCTGGAGCTTGCCGACGCCCGCGGCTTATGGAAAATCGGCGCCCACCCGTTCCGCACCTCAACACCGCTGCATCATCTGGAACCGTCGCTGCTGTCCCGGCTGGATGCTTTTGACTTCAATGCCAAGGATATTTACATGCAGGGCGAGCAGCCGTACCGGGCGTTGATTGAACCGTTTGCGGCGCGCCTAGGCATTCCGGTCATTGCCGGCAGTGACAGCCACCAGTGTCTGCAGTATGGCAGTGTCGTGAACCGGCTGGAGCAGGACTGCTCAACCGTTGCTGAGCTTAAGTCAGCTGTACAGCAGGGAAGGTATACCATTGAAGTGTCCCCATGCCTGGCCACGAAGGTCAAGGGCTCGGTCATGATGAAGAAGCTGCTCAAGCAGATGGCCGGCGAGGCTCCCTCGCGGGATGAAGCGGCGGCAGAGTATACGGCTTAGTGACTGGGGACCGGCAGCGGCTGGATTAAAGGGGATTAGAGTAGACACACAATTGAACGGCTCCGCATCTCTACTCGCTGTATTAGTGAAAGGACTGCTAGATGTGCTGAGCCGCGCTTAGTGCATCTAGCAGTCTTTTATTCGCTGACGCTCTAATATCTGCGTCTCCGCACTTTAACTGCACTTTGTGCAGCTAAAACTTGCGGAATCTTGCATTAGCAGCGTATAACTGCATTCTATATAACTAAAAATGCCCGATTTGTCTAAAAAACCGGATTAGGCGGCGTTTTAGTTGTACGGAGTGCAGCTATACGGATCATTCGGGGAAAAAGTGGGGGTTTAGTTGTACGAAATGCAGTTATCTGTTGTATGGGTTGGGCGCGGGATGGATCACTTCGGGCTTAGGTCGTCCGGATTTATAACGTCCCCTCCAAATTCATATACTGGATAAATTGGATACTATGGATGAAATTTATAATTGCTAATTTATATTGAACACGTTCACAATTCTATATCAGATCCGCGGCCAGTAGAGCCAGTTTTCTGGTGTAAATCCACAAGCAGCACACAACTGTGCATTATTAAGCATCCGTCTGCCGCAGCAGCTCCTATTATTTTATTCATATCGTATATAGTTGTGCTGTTCCGGGCTCTACACAGCCATATCCTTTGTTAACGTGACCAATAAGTAGACTAACCTGACAAATTTTACAGAAAAACCTGCTGCACACGTTAAAAAAATCATGGAAACCCTTTTTTGAAAGCGCTATAATTAGTATTAATGAGCAAAAATAAAGGGGCAGCGCAATGAATAAAGGGAGAATGTTCTACGGGATTTTTATTCCTATTCTAATTCTCGGGGTGGGGCTGGTTGCCAGCTTTGGCAGCTATATTTATTTCAGCACGATCCGGTCGGTGGTCGGCCAGTTCTCAAGCAGCAAGCAGAGCTATGTTGAACAGGTTAAGAACAATCTGGAGCATAAAATCCAGAGCATTGAATATGCGTTCAATACGTTCAGCACGACGAGCTCTTTTCAGGACCTGGTGACGAACCCAATTACGGTCAAGGACTTTGAGGCTTACCGTAGTGTCAATTCACAGCTGAACTATATTGCCTCCATGACGGCGGAAGGTACGGAATATTCGCTGATCAGCCTGGAGCAGAACTGGCAGATTATGAATGAGCGGCTGACGAGCCTGAGTGAAGACGATGTGGAGCAGCTGCGTGAGCAGTATATTGTTAATCAGAATCAGAGCTTATTCTGGGTCAAGACGGATAAGGGCATAAGGTTCGTGAATACACTGCCTGTCTTCTCCAGCAAAAAGCAGGCTATCGCCTTATCTGATATCTCACAGCACACACTGGATTCGATCATCAGGACAGATGAGAATGCGAATGTGTATATTCTCACTAAATCCGGTGAGCTGCTGTACGATTCCGGGCAGAAAGAGACGAGCCTGACTCAGGGGCAGCTTGCGGAGCTCAGCAGCTTCATTACCGCGGGCGGGGAGAACGGCAAGGCTGAACTGGAGACAGGCGGACACCAGCCGCTCCAGCTGCTGTATTCCAAGTCCTCCTATAATAATTGGGTATACCTCACCGAGCTGGACCAGGAAGAGATCGCCGGTACGCTCAAAATGACCAAATTCGGCTTGTTCGCTTTGGGGCTGCTGAGTATTCTGCTGATTCTGGTTGTCGCCTATGTTGTTTCAACTTATTTTACAAAACCGATACAGCGGATCAAGCGCAGTCTGTCTGCGGTTCCTGCGGTGAATACCAAAAACGAGTTCGAATATATCATCCAGTCCATTGATACGATTCTGCTGGAGAAGGAATCACTCACCAGCCTGATTGAAGCAGAGATGCCGCAGCTCGAGACCCAGCTGATTCTCAACCTGTTCCGCAGCCGTGTTACGGCTGAGGAGCTGGAGAAGAATCTGCAGCGGTTCGGCTATGCGCCTAACGGGAGCCGGAAATACGTCACCATGCTGGTACAGCTGGACAGCCTTGGAGACCAGGGAGCCTCGAATAAGGATGTGCTGCTGCTGGCCATCAACAAGATGGTAGAAGAGATTATTCCCAAGAGTCAGCGGATGCTGCCGATTATCCTGAATGATGACACCCAGGCGACTATCCTGGCTATGCCGGAGCAAACGGAGCAGGAGCTGAATAAAGAGCTGCTGGAATATGCAACCGCGCTGCTGAAGACGGTGCGGAATTATCTGAAGGTTCCAATCAGCATCGGGTTCAGCATGTCCTACAGTGATCTGCTGGAGAGCAAGGAGGCCGGGGAGATGGGGAAGCAGGCGCTGCATCAGCGGCTGAATCTCGGCAAGGAATCCATTATCTTTTATGAGGATATCTCCAGGGTTGTCTCAGGTCCGGTGCTGCTTCATTACCCGGCCGAGCTGGAATCACAGCTGTTCAACGGTATCCGTCTTGGGGATAAGGAGCAGGTAGCAGAAGCACTCTATCCGTTCCTCGCCCAGCTGATCGGCAAGAACAAAAGCACGCTTAATTTTGAAGTCATGCTGGTGAGGCTGGTGAACAATCTGATTCAGCTGGAGCAGCATCTCGGCATTCAGGTTCTCCTGACCCAGGATAACAACAAGCTGTATCACCGGGTGCTGGATATCCGCAATCCCGAGGAGATTGAACACCTGCTGGTACAGGAGGTCATCTACCCGATGACCACGGCCATGAAGGAGAAGACTAGCAAGCAGTTCCGCTGCCTGTCCGACAAGATTACCGCTATTGTCCATTCCGAGTTTGATCAGGAGCTGACGCTGGAAGGCATTGGCGAGCGCCTGCACTATAATCCGAATTATCTCAGCAGTATCTTTAAGAAGGAATACGGCACCTCATTCAGTGAGTATCTGATGAATTACCGGCTGGAGATGGCCAAAAAATGGCTGTCGGAGACGGATATGACCATCCGCGAGATTGCTGAGCGGCTGCAGTACCATAATCCGCAGAACTTTATCCGCTCCTTCCGCAAGAAGGAGCAGGTTACACCGGGTACGTACCGCAAGCTGCAGCAAGAGGCCTAGCGCGGGGATATAATCCTCAGGCTACTGCAATAATCATCACAACCTGTATAGCAGGCATAAGGTGCACAAAAAACGGTACCGCCCTTTGTTAAAGGCGGTACCGTTTTTGTAATAGACAATTAACCCTTCACAGCGCCCATCAGTGCACCCTTGGTAAAGTGCTTCTGCACAAACGGATAAGCGATCAGCATCGGAACTGTTGCGACAACGATAACAGCCATTTTGATCGTCTGGGCCGGCGGGATAATATCGACTGAGGTGCCCTCGGCCTGCATACCGCTGGAGACGATAACGATCTGGCGCAGCAGGACCTGGATCGGCCATTTTACCGAATCATTAATATAAAGGATAGCGTTCATGTACGTATTCCAGTAAGCAACGGCATAGAACAGGGAGATTGTAGCGATAGAAGGAAGGGCCAGCGGCAGCATGATTTTCAGGAAAATCCCGAAGTCATTGCTTCCGTCAATCTTGGCGGATTCCTCAAGGCTGTCAGGCAGCGCCTGGAAGAAGTTACGCATGATAATCATATTGAAAGCGTTGATCGCCACCGGGAATACCAGCGACCAGTAGGAGTTGATCAGGCCGACCGATTTTACAACCAGAAATGTAGGAATCATGCCCCCGCTGAACAGCATGGAGAACACTACAATGAAGTTAATGGTGTTTCTAAGCGGCAGGTATCTTCTGGACAGCCCATAGGCCATCAGCGCAGTCAGAATCATACTTACAATTGTACCTGCAATAGTGACGCCAACGGATACGCCCAGACCCTTGAAGATTGTCGGTGTGGACAGGATATAGCGGTATGCGTCCAGTGAAAAGGTGGTCGGGAACAGAATGAATTTTTTCGCAATCACTTCCTGGGTGGTCGCGAAGGAGCTGGCGATAATGTTTACAAAAGGCAACAGACAGGCAAGGGCGAGCAGAATCAGGACACCGGCGTTTACGATCGTAAAGATCTGTCCGCTGAGTGATTCTTTTCTTCGTGAGCTGTGGTTCATTTCATATCCTCCTCGTATTCGGTTACCTTTCAACTGTAACAAGAGGGACAAATTACGTATATAATCCGGGCATGAGGTATTGGGTTAAAGGCCGTGATATGCCATACAAGCATGACATAATCATTATCTTATTCTGTAATCATCACAGGAGGTCAGGAAAGCGTAAACGCCGCAGCCGCAAGGGTCCGGGCCACGCAATCACATAATGATTATATACGTAACGCCGGAAATTCTTTAGTCTAGGGAGCGTAATCCCCGAATGACCAAAGGAGGCTGACAAGTGAAAGTTCCAAGTATCACCGCACCATCAAATCTGAATCTGGACAAGAAAAAAGGAAGCGCATTCCTGACCGCAGCAAAGAAATACAAGCTCTTATATCTGATGATATTCCCCGGCCTGGTGTACTTCATCATATTTAAGTACCTGCCGATGGGCGGACTTGTAATAGCGTTTCAGGATTATCAGCCGTTCCTTGGAATCACGGGCAGCGAATGGGTAGGGTTCAAGCATTTCATCCGGCTGTTCACGGAGCCTACCTTTATGATGCTGCTGCGCAACACGCTCGTCCTGTTCGCGCTGAATATCGTGATTTTCTTCCCGTTGCCGATTATTGTCGCTTTAATGTTAAATGAGCTTAAGAACCGCCATCTCAAAAGCTGGATTCAAACCATTATTTACATCCCCCACTTCATGTCATGGGTTATTATTGTATCGATTACCTACGTATTCATGACTCTGGACGGCGGGTTAATTAACGAAGTGATTGCCAGCATGGGCTTCAAAAAAATCAGCTTCCTGACTTCCCCGGAATGGCTGCGCACGATTTACATCGGCCAGATCATCTGGAAAGAAATCGGCTGGTCAACTATTATCTATCTGGCTGCCATCACTGTGGTGGACCCTCAGCTGTATGAAGCTGCAGAAATGGACGGCGCTGCCCGTCTTCGCAAAACCTGGCATGTGACACTGCCGGCCATCCGTCCAGTCATCATCACCCTGCTGATCCTCAAAATCGGCAGCACGCTGGATCTTGGCTTTGAACATATGTATTTGCTGCTCAACTCGCTCAACCGCGAAGTGGCCGAAATTTTTGACACCTACATCTATACAGCGGGCTTGAAGAACGGTCAGCTCAGCTTCAGTACCACGGTAGGTATGTTCAAGGGTGTAGTCGGCTTAATCCTCGTAATGGCCTCCAACAAGCTGGCCAAAAAGATGGGCGAAGACGGCGTTTACTAAGGCAGTGTCAATTAATCTACTTTTAAAGGAGAAGAATTATGAAAAAAAGATGGGTCAGTATGCTTGCCTGTGTTACCGTGCTTTCCACCTTACTGTCAGCTTGCGGAGGAGATAAAGAAGCAGAGAAAAATGCCGCCGTAGCCGATGAAAGTAAACCGCTGGAGATTACCTGGCTGAATATCCTGCACACCGCTTCACCTCCCACAGAAACAATTAAAAAGCTGCTGGAGGAGTATACCAACACTAAGCTTACCTTCAACTGGGTACCGGATGCTTCCAAGGAAGAACGTATCACTACAGCGCTTGCTTCCGGCGAGCTGGCTGATATCGTGACCTTGACGATGATGACCAACTCTTCAGTGAGAAGCTCACTGAAATCCGGATTGTTCTGGGACGTAGGCCCGTATCTCGATGACTATGACAATCTGTCCAAGATTGCTCCGGAAATCCGTGAGGCTGCTTCCATTGAAGGCGTACTGTACGGTGTTCCGTTCCAGAAGAACCTGGCCCGCTCCGGCCTGATCATGCGTAAGGACTGGCTGGATAAGCTGGGCCTGCCGGTTCCGACTACCCTTGATGAAGTATATGAAGTGGCAAGAGCTTTTACAGAGGATGATCCGGACGGCAACGGTGTAAAAGATACTACCGGCTTCGGTGACCGTTCCGATCTGCGTTACAGCAGCTTTAAAACACTGAGCTCCTACTTCGGTACGCCGAACGGCTGGAAAGTGGATGAGAGCGGCAAATTCACACCGGAATTCGATACCCAGGAATACTTGGATACTTTGAATTTCTCCAAGAAGCTGTATGAAAACGGATACCTGGCCCAGGACTTCGCAGTTACAGCCAAAACAGACCAGCAGCAGCAGTTCGCCCAGGGTAAAACCGGTATTTACACAGGTATGGTTGATATCTCCAGCCTGAGAACACTGTCCCAGGATCTCCAGGAAGGCCTTGAGCTCGTGCCGATTAACAAAATCTCGAACGGTGACGGCAAGTACCACATCTGGTCCGAAGGCAGCGGCGTCGGCGGTCTGATGGCATTCCCGAAATCCGAGGTTAAAACCGAAGCACAGCTGAAAAGACTGCTGCAGTTCGTTAATGACCTGATCGACGAAGAAGCATTCATGCTCATGACAGGCGGTATCGAAGGTACACATTACGAGTACGACGAAAACGGCGCTTATAAAATTCTTGATAAAGAGCTTTGGCAGGCAGATGTACAGCCTTTCTCCTCCAGCAGACCAAGTGAAATTGCTTATACGCTGAAGGATGCCAATCCGGAGAAGCAGCTGGCTAATGAACTGATCCGTGAAAACGACCAGTATGCCGTGTTTGATCCGACTGTGCCGCTCGATTCCGCAACAAACAACGAGCAGGGTACAGAGCTGGCTAAGATCATTACTGATGCGACCTTCAAGTACATCATGGGACAATCGAATGAAGCTGACTTCAAAAAGGCGGTACAGACCTGGAAGGATTCCGGCGGTACCAAGATCACTGAAGAATATGAAGCAGCCTACAAGCTGACCCAGAAGTAAGATACAAAATCTGCGTTACAATCGGCGAGCCCACCCCCACCGGGTGGGTTCGTTGTGCAGGATTAGCAGGGGCTGAGGTGAGAGATGATGAAGCATATAGTGATCAGCAGGACAGGCGGGGGCGACTTCAGCTCTGTTCAGGCGGCGGTGGACAGCATACCCGAAGAGTGTGCGGAGATTACAGTCTTGCACATAGAAGCAGGAATTTATTATGAAAAGCTGCGCATCAATAGACCTAATTTGCGGTTGATTGGTCAAGGTGAAGTCAGATTGTCTTATGACGATTATGCGCGTAAGCCGGGGAATGAAGGGACGCCAATCGGCACCTTTGGCTCATGCAGCACTTACATTACCGGTGATAACATTACGGCAGTAAATATCATTTTTGAGAATACGGCCGGCAGCAGCGATGAGGTGGGCCAGGCGGTTGCCATGTATGTGGATGCGGACCGGGTTGTTTTCCGGAACTGCACCTTTCTGGCGGCGCAGGATACACTTTATCTGGCCAGGCCGAAGGAAGAGAAGCTGAACCGGAGCGGACGTAATTATTTTGAGCATTGCCGGATAACCGGGGATATCGATTTTATTTTCGGCTCGGCGACGGCTTATTTTCATGAATGCGAAATTACCAGCCTGAATCTTGGCAAGGAGATTAACGGCTTCGTTACGGCTGCCGCTACCCCTGAGGATAAGCAGACAGGCTTTGTGTTTCATAAATGCCGGCTGGTCAGCGATGCAGCCGGGGGCAGTGTGTATTTGGGGAGACCCTGGCGTGACTATGCCCGTACGGCCTTTATAGATTGCTGGATGGGGGCGCATATCTGCCGTGAGGGCTGGAATGACTGGGACAAGGCTGCTGTCTGGCATACCGTGCATTACGTTGAAGCCGGTTCTGAGGGACCGGGGGCGCATGCGGACAAGCGGGTTGGCTGGTCCAAGCAGCTGAGTGAGAGTGAGCTGGAGCAGCTTACGCCTGAGGCCATTTTTGGCGGGGAAACGGACTGGATTCGCTGAAGTTAAAGGATAATGCTGAAGGCGCTATTATAACTATAAGAGGAGGATGCAAAGTGGGAGAGAAGTGGGCTGTAAAGATGGCGGATACGCTAATGGAGCGTCTGCCAAGACTCTATGAGGATAAGGGTTACAACGGTAAATGGTCATACGATTACGGAGTGGTATTGAAAGGGTATGAACTGCTCTGGAAGCAGACCGGCGACCGTAAATATTTCAGCTATATCGCTGATAATATGGATTACTTCATTCAGGAGGACGGAAGCATCCGCGGATACCGCCAGGATGAGAATAATATTGATCATATCAACAACGGCAAGCTGCTGTTCACTCTTTACGAAGAGACAGGACTTGAGAAATACAAGCTGGCGGCGGGTCACCTGCGGGATCAGCTGCGGACCCATCCCCGGACTTCTGAGGGCGCCTTCTGGCACAAAAATATTTATCCGTATCAGATTTGGCTCGACGGCCTTTATATGGGTTCGCCGTTCTATCTGCAGTATCTGCTGGCTTTTGAAGAGGGGGCGGATCTGGGGGATGTAACAAAGCAGTTTATTCTGTGCGAAAAGCATACCAAGGACCCGGTAACCGGCCTGCTGTTCCATGCCTGGGATGAAAAAAAGGTTCAGCCGTGGTGCGATCCGCAGACCGGCCTGTCCGAGAATTTCTGGGGCCGTTCGATGGGCTGGTACCTGATGGCGCTGGTGGATGTGCTGGAGCTGCTGCCTGCGGATCACGCTGACTATAATGAGCTGGTGCGCATTCTGCAGGATACCCTCGGCGCGTTGAAGAACTATCAGGATGCTGAAACCGGCGTGTGGTACCAGGTGGTTAATCTGGCAGAGCGCAAAGGCAACTATCTGGAGGCATCGGCTTCGAGCATGATCGTCTATGCACTGGGCAAAGGCATCCGTCTCGGTGTGCTGGATGACAGCTGGAGTGAGATGCTGGACCGCGGCTACGCCGGACTGATCACCGAATTTGTGCTTGTTACGAAGGAAGGCCTGGTTAATCTGAACAAAAACTGCCAGGTTGCCGGGCTCGGCGGCGCGGATAAACGTGATGGAACGTATGCCTACTATATCAGTGAGCCAATCATTACGAATGACCAGAAGGGTCTTGGGGCATTCCTGCAGGCCTGTGCGGAATATGAGCAGCTAAGAGCAGGCTCTGGGGCTTCCGGACAAGGAGGTTCCCATGCTGCAGTATAATATTGCCGATTACGGCGCACAGCGGGACAGCGGAATCCTCGCGACATCCGCGATTAATGAGGCGATTGCAGCAGCAAGTGAAGCCGGAGGCGGGACGGTATATGTTCCGGCCGGACGTTTTCTTAGCGGTGCCATTGTTCTGAAAAGCAATATCGAGCTTCATCTAAGCCCTGGGGCTGTTCTGTCCTTCAGTACGGATCAGGGAGATTATCCGGTGGTAGAATCCCGGTGGGAAGGCGTCCGGCAGCAGGTCTATGCCTCCTGTATCTACGGCAGCGACCTCGTTAATATCTCGATTACAGGCAGCGGGACGCTTGACGGCAACGGCGGACCGTGGTGGGATGTATTCCGTAACCGCCGCGGCGAGCTTGCCTATCCGCGTCCGAAGCTGATCAGCTTTGACCGCTGCAGCCGGGTAACGATCAAGGATGTAACGCTGCTCAACTCCCCAAGCTGGACGGTTAATCCGATCGAGTGCAGCAATGTCACTGTGGATAATGTGTCGATTATCAATCCGGCCGATTCCCCGAATACGGACGGCATTGATCCCGAGTCATGTAACGGTGTGCGAATCAGCAACTGCAGCATAGATGTCGGGGACGACTGTATCGCGATTAAGGCAGGTACCGAGGATACGGCAGAACGGATTCCATGTGAAAATATTACGATCACGAACTGCACGATGGCCCACGGCCACGGCGCTGTAGTGCTTGGCAGTGAGATGAGCGGAGACATCCGCAATGTCGTCATCAGTAACTGTATCTTTAAGGAGACAGACCGCGGTATCCGCATGAAGTCACGGCGCGGCCGGGGCGGAATCGTTGAGGATATCCGCATCTCCAACATTGTAATGGACCATGTGCTGTGTCCGTTCACAATGAATCTATATTACTTCTGCGGCCCGCGCGGCAAGGAAAAATATGTCTGGGACAAAAATCCTTATCCAATTACGGACGAGACGCCATGCTTCCGCCGCGTTCATTTTGCGAATATTACGGCGCGCAATGTGCATGCTGCTGCGGGATTCCTGTACGGCTTGGCCGAGCAGTATGTGTCTGAGGTAACGTTCAGCAATGTTGATATTTCGATGGCGGAGAATGCGGTGCCGGGCCATCCCGATATGATGACCGGCATGGAGGATATGAATAACCGCGGGTTCTACCTCGGCAATGTGCGGAATGTGCGGTTCCATCAGGTGACGGTTGAGAATCACGAAGGCCCGGCCTTCTACATCGAGAACGGTGACCGGGTTGAGCTTATCGGCTGCGAGTCGCGGAACACACGCAAGCCGGAGCAGCTGGAAGAGCGGGTAACGCTTGCCGGGGCTGATCTGAATATTAAGAGCTAGGACGGTGCTTCAGATGAGTGATCATAAGGTTCCTTTAGAGTCGCTGCTGGGTGATCTGCCGGAGCACGGTCCGGGACCGGTAGAAGCGGTGCTGCTGAAGCAGGAAATTCATGACGGCTTCCGGCTGGAATCTCTGCTGCTGGAGCTGAACGGGCTGGAAAAGGTGCCGGCCACGCTTGTGAAGCCGCTTGAAGGCGACGGGCCCTTCCCGCTGGTGCTGTTCAACCACTCACATGGCGGGAATTATACGAATGGCCGTAAGGAGCTGCTTAGCAGCAGCCCTTATCTGCAGTCGCCTTCCTTTGCCAGGACGCTGACAGATATGGGCTATGCCGTCTGCTGCATAGACATGTGGGGCTTCAATGAGCGCAGCGGCAAGGCTGAGAGTGAGCTGGTAAAAGAAATGCTCTGGACGGGTAAGGTACTGTGGGGCATGATGCTGTACGACAGCCGCCGCGCACTCGATTATCTGTGCTCGCGTGAAGACATTGACGCTAAGCGGATCGGCACCATCGGCATGTCTATGGGCGGACTGATGGCCTGGTGGCTGGCGGCGCTGGATGAGCGGGTCAGGGTAACCGTCGATATTTGCGGACAGGTGGATGCCCAGACCCTGATCGACAAAAGAGGCCTTGACTATCACGGCTTCTACTCCTACGTTCCAGGCCTGCTCAAGCACTACACGACGCTTGCGATTCAGCAGCGGATCGTGCCGCGGCCGCGGATGAGCCTGAACGGCCGCAGCGACCGGATGTGCCCGGCCGAAGGAATAAAGCTGCTGGACGAGGGCCTGTCTGCAGCCTATGAGGCCGCCGGCAAGCCGGAGCACTGGCAGAATGTCACGGCAACGGGCGGGCACATGGAGACGCTGGAAATGCGGGTGGCCTGGCAGGCCTTTTTGGCGGAGCATCTGTAGGGATGAGTAGTAGCTGAAGGCTATAGAGTACAGTGCTACAAGGTTTGCTGAAGGTGACTGAAGGTGGCTGAAAGTTGCTGAGGTGAAAACTGATAACCGGCGCCCTAGCCTGCTGAGTGCGTGCCAATGGCTACCGTGTGACTGCTCCGGCAATCAGGTCGATTTTCGCCATCTAAATTGCCAATTTCGCCGAAACTAAAGGCATTAGTTGGAAATCTGCCACCTAATTCGGGCAAAATCTAGCCTTACGGGAGATTCGGCAGCATTAGGTGGCTTTTTTACCACTAACATTGTTTTGGCGTTGTTTGATGAAATATCAGGTGTCGAATTTCCACTTAAATAGGTTAGCGCACGAGTTAATTAGTGATAGAAGATACTTGAAAGGTGGTTTAACAGGCTTATGACTGCAATCATCCGTAATCCGATACTGCCCGGCTTCAATCCGGACCCGTGTATTCTGCGTGTCGGAGAGACTTATTATATCGCTGTTTCATCATTTGAATGGCTGCCGGGGGTGCGGATCTATTCATCTGCCAATCTGGCGGACTGGGAGCATTGCACCGACATTCTCACCTCGCAGGTGGAGCTGCGCGGGAATCCCAAGAACTGCAGCATCTGGGCACCGCAGCTGAGTTATCATGATAATCTGTTTTATCTGCTGTACACCGATGTTAAGAGCACCAAACGGCCGTTCAAGGACTGCCATAATTACCTGATGACGGCAGCCTCCATCGAAGGCCCTTGGTCAGAGCCGGTCTATCTGAACAGCAGCGGCTTCGATCCGTCCCTGTTCCACGACAGTGACGGCCGGAAATGGCTGCTCAATGCGCTATGGGATTACCGCATACTGGAGGGCAACAAGTCCAGCGGCATTGTGATCCAGGAGTATGACGCTGCCGCACAGCGGCTGATCGGAGAGCCCGCCAAGCTGTTCGACTGTACGCCGCTCAAGAAGACGGAAGCGCCGCATATTTATAAGCAGAACGGCTACTATTACCTGATTACCGCCGAAGGCGGAACAGGCACAGGGCATGCCGTTACAGTAGCCCGCTCCCTGGAGCTTGCAGGTCCTTATGAGGTGGACCCGCTCAATCCGATGCTTACCTCGCGGAACAACCCGGACCTGCCGCTGCAGTGTGCCGGACACGGCAGCCTGGTGCAGACACCGGGCGGACAATGGTACATGGCTCATCTCTGCACCCGTCCGGTGGACGGCGAGTATGCCATTCTTGGGCGCGAGACAGCGCTGCAGCAGGTGTACTGGGACGAAGCAGGCTGGCTGCGCCTCAGCGCAGGCGGGAATGAACCGCAGCTTACACTTGCTGCACCTGAGGGTGTAACCGTGAACGGAACTCCCCGCAGCAGCGTGTTTGAAGACAGCTTCGAAGGTCCGCAGCTGAAGAAGACATGGAATACGCTGCGGATTCTGGCTGACGACAGCTGGTGTTCGCTGACAGCGCGTCCCGGTTATCTGCGGCTGACTGCCGGCGAATCGGTGCAGAGCCTGTTCAAGCACCATATCCTGGCGGTCCGGCAGAGTGATATAAGCTTCCGTGCAGAAACGAAGCTTGAATATCAGCCGCAGTGCTATCTGCAGATGGCTGGCCTGCTGCTCTATCTGAATGAGGATAACTACCTGTATGCTTACATCACGAAGGAGCAGGGTCAGGGCCGTGTGCTGCGGCTGATGAAATGCGAGGCGGACAGCTTCAGCTATGAGCCTGCGGCTGTTGTGTTAGACGATCAGTCGCCTGTACAGCTCGCGGTATCCGTCGATGGTGCAACGGGGCAATTCTTCTACCGCAGCGGTGATACGGAAGAATGGGCAGCCCTTTACGGGACCCAAGAGCTCGGATTTCTCTCCGGCGGCTTCACCGGTAATTTCGTCGGCATTGCTGCCCATGACATGAACCAGTTCGAAGGCAGCTACGCGGATTTTGCACATTTCCGCTATGAGGGCAAGGATCTGTAAAGCAGGGTTAAGAGAGAACGGCAAAAGGATGAACGGCCATTACAGCCGCGCATCCTTTTTTTGCTTTTTACTCCTGAGCGGAGTAATGTGATTATCTGAGAATCTGTTTGTACAACCAATCCTTAGGAGAGGCGGAATACGTAATGAACACCAGAACACTGGGACGTGAAGGGCTGAACGTATCAGCGCTTGGACTCGGCTGCATGGGAATGTCTGATTTCTACAGCGGGAGGGATGATCAGGAGTCGGTCCGGACCCTTTACCGGGCGTTCGATCTGGGCATTAATTTTCTGGATACCGCTGATATGTATGGAGTCGGCCGGAATGAGGAGCTGGTAGGCCAGGCCGTCAAAGGCCGCCGCAACGAGGTCATTATCGCTACCAAGTTCGGCAATGTGCGCAGCAGCGACGGAAGGATGCTTGGCATCAACGGCCGGCCGGAATATGTAAAAGCGGCCTGTGACGCCAGCCTGCGCCGGCTGGGCGCCGATCATATCGACCTGTACTACCAGCACCGGGTAGATCCGGATACGCCGATAGAAGAGACCGTAGGCGCGATGGCGGACCTGGTTCAGGCTGGTAAAGTCCGTTTCCTCGGCCTGTCCGAGGCCGGAGCAGGCACAATCCGCCGGGCTCACCAGGTACATCCCATATCAGCGCTGCAGACAGAATATTCACTGTGGAGCCGGGATGTTGAGGATGAGATCCTGCCCGTCTGCCGTGAGCTTGGCATTGGCTTTGTACCGTACAGCCCGCTCGGCAGAGGCTTTCTGACCGGGCAGATCCGTGCCTTCGAGGATCTGGCTGAGGATGATTACCGCCGCAATTCCCCTCGTTTCCAGGGGGAGAACTTCAACAAGAACCTTGAGCTTGTGGAGCGTATTAAAGAAATTGCAGCTGCACATGAGGTTCAGCCGTCCCAGCTCGCCTTGGCCTGGCTGCTTGCCCAGGGCGAAGACATTGTGCCGATCCCCGGCACCAAACGGATCAAGTATCTGGAGGAGAATGCGGGCGCACTGGCGATCCGGCTGAGCGAAGGTGAGCTTGAGCGGATCAATGAGGCTGCACCTAAGGGAACCGCCGCCGGCACACGTTATCCGGAGCAGGGGATGAGAAGCGTAAGCCTGTAACGCATCTGGAGGAGCAGGAATGGCTCTAAAACGTATAGGAACAACGAAAAAAGATGATTCCGGTATTACGGAGTCATCTTTTTTTGCCGAGAAGTCATGTACATGTCTGGATAACGCGAACTATGGCCAAATGCTACGGCTATCCCGAATAGAAGGCCACAATAAACTTATCTAAGTGGAAAAACGCCATCTAATTCCCCGCTAAACCCCGCTATCGAAAATCTAGTTGGAAAAAGGCCACTTAATTATGTCGAAATTACCTTCAAGCCGGAAAATAGCCCGAAATAGGTGGTGAATTTCCAACTAATCGTTGTGGAGGACGAGAAATACAGAAACTAAGTGGCGAAAATCCAACTAGATAGTTGGAACTTGAAGTCGGATAAGCCTATTCCATCATTCTGGTTATCGTTGCTGCTATTTCTTCGTGACGGCGCAGCAAATTTTCCAGCTCCCATTTCTGCCCATGTGTTTCATCACTATAATTGAGGAGATGATTCTTAATTTGTGTAATATCAGTATCGAGAATATGCAGCCGTTCATTTTCCATTGTCTGATACAAGGCCTTCTGTTCAGCTGTAAAAGGGTTTATTAAGCCTTCCGTATCGCTCATCTTTGTCTCCAGCAGAATGCTGACAGCATCCTTTTCAATCAAACGATGCTTCCAAAGCAATTCAACGGCCAGTAAATCACTATCCGCATAAATATCCGATGCCTGTGCCAGGCTGTGAAGACCTGAAGATAAGGTCGAAATAATTCCGCTATCCCATTCATCCATTAAGTGATTCAAGATATTGGATATCCATTCCGTATCTTCACGCAGTAAAAACACTGCTTGCACATGTGGGGCAGTCTGCGTCTTATACGTTTGCAGCAGATCAGCAACAGCGGTTGCGATCGGCCAGTTCATATCCTGCAGCCACTCCAGAAGCTTAGGAATCAGAGAAATTACCTCAGATTCCTCCAGGCAGGACAACCGTTCAATACTCTTGAAATCATGTTTATCTGTCGGCAAATTAGCTATATTCAAGCAGGCTGCCCCGTTCCTGTACCCTATTATTTCTCTTTACGTCCATTATCCTTTGGAACCACCCGCGCCGGACGGCTGACCCAGTTGCTGCGGTTCATCGGCTTAACGGCGTCAATCCGCGGATTAACGGGTTCCTGGGTATTTTCATCAGGTGTCTGTGTCCTTGCCGCTATTGCTTCCGGGTGCTGCCGTTTAGGCAGACCTCCGCCGTTGTGCTTGCCCCGGTTCCATGCATTGTTCTTTCTCACTCGTTACACTCCTTCATTCTGCTTATTAATACACCATATCACATCAGGAAAAGGTTAGAAAGCACCGGAGCTATAGAAGCGCCTGTGTATTTTCATCTGCTGATGGGGTAATAAAAGGAATAATTCCATAATGCAAGCCCTAAGCATAAAAGTGTTGTTTTGACAAGTTACAAAATGTACTATTGATAATCTACACTCCTGTCTATAATGATATAGAATTTGAAAGGAGAGCACCCTGATGGCCATCAAGATAATTACGGACAGCGGTTCCGATCTGCCCCTTGAGTATGTTGAGAAGTATAATGTGACGATTGTTCATCTGCCGGTTCATTTCGGGCATGATCTGATGCCTGAGCACACAGAGACCAAAGTCTTTTATGAAATGATGCGTGAATCCAAGGAGCTGCCGACAACGGCCAGTCCAAGCCCGCAAAGTTTCCTCGAAGCATTCAAGGAGGTGGAACCTGGTACAGATATTATGGTCCTCTGCATGTCATCCAATATCAGCAGTACTTATCAGACAGCCACGATTGCCAAGGAGATGTATGAGGAAGAAGGACATCCGAACGCGATTGAAGTTATAGATACCAAAAGATTTTCCGGAGGCCTGTCGCTCATTGTGGCAACAGCTGCGAGATTATCACTCACTTGCAGCCTGGCCGAACTAAAGGAAAAGGTGCTTAAGCAAGTAGGGGAAACAACAGCCTATTTCACACTCGACACTTTAGAAAACGTTATAAAGGGCGGACGCTTAAACCGTCTGTCAGGCGCTGTAGCATCGGTTCTGAATATTAAGCTGCTGCTGAAGATCAGTGAGGACGAGGGCAAAGTTGAGGTAGTGGAGAAAACCCGCGGCCTGCCTAAAGCACTGAATCTGCTGCTGAGCAAGCTGGACGAGAAGCAGTATGATTATGAGAAAGCAGCGATTGCCATCGTTCACAGCAACTGTGAGAAGCTGGCACTTGAGATCAAATCGCGTATTCTCGAAAAGCATCCCTTCAAGGAAGTCGTATTCTCCAGTATGGGTCCGGTTATGGGGACATATGCCGGTGAAGGCGGAATTGGTGTAGCATTTTAAGCTGTGCCTGGTTTCATCCGCATAGTAATTAGAGCCCGTAGAACCGTACCTGGCTGTCAGCCGATGTACGGTTTTTTGGCGTGAATGACTCTAAAATACTCAGGCAGTATTGTATAGAGACCAACGGGCGGCCGCCTGAATGACACCATCGTATAGGCATCTGCATAGAATGGAGCAAATCCATTAACGGAGGTCATACGCTATGTCGACATATAATACCAGCCAGACGGCTGCGGTCATTTATCAGGCAGATCCGGCGGTTGTGCAGCATTTACACGGGGTCCGCGAGTCGCTGCATCAGTCCTGTAAGCCATACTTAAACCACAAGGTAAAGGTGCAGACGCTTGACGGAATGACACACGAAGGCATTATTGCCGGAATGGACAGCAAAAATATATATCTGATGATTACTGTCACCGTTGAGTCACCGCGCGGATTCTATAACCCCTACTACAAGCCGTATCCGGGACCGGGCTATCCTTATCCGGGACCTGTGAACAACAATGTCATTCTGCCGCTGGTGCTGTTCGAGCTGCTTGCCATCTCTTTGATCTAACCGCAGAATTGGTATTAAAAAAGGCATGGTCCGTTTTGGCTGCAGCGGTGCAGCTTAATCGGTCATGTCTTTTTTTGACGATTGAGTGATAAAATGGAAAGGAGGTTCGTAGAACCTGCTAAAGCTGCATTGTCTGAGCTATGCTGCGGGCACGTGCTGCCTGCCAAGGGAGGAAATATTATGATTACATACCCCATTTTAAAACCAGGGGCGGTACTGGGTGTGACTGCTTCGTCACTTGGTGCGGATGAAGCGCACCGGGATGTTTTTGACGAGGCTGTCGAGCGTATGAGGCAAAGAGGCTACCGGGTAACCCTCGGTGAGACCGTCTACAAATATGACAAAGCAAGGTCTGCTCCGGGCAGAGAACGTGGAACTGAATATAATCAGATGATGCAGGATGAGGATATAGACCTGATCATTCCGCCATGGGGCGGAGAGCTGCTGATTGAAATGCTGGAGTTTATCGATTTTGACCGGATCCGGCCCAAATGGGTGATGGGATTCTCCGACATCAGCCTGCTGCTGCTTGCTATCACCTTGCGGACCGGGATTGCCACAGCACACGGGCCAAGTCTCGGGGATTTGCGCGGGCTGAAGACTGATGAGACAACGGCCATGTGGCAAAAGGTGCTCTCAACGCCGCCCGGAGGCAGTATTGTCCAGCAATCCTCACTAATGCATGAAGGGACTGGGGAACCATCAGCTGAAGTGTCATCATACCTGTTCGGCCAGAATACGCTGACGCTGTGGAAGACAGTATCCGGTCAGGATGTCTCGCTAAAAGGCCGCCTGCTCGGCGGCTGCATTGATGTCATCCGGCATATCATTGGAACGCCGTACGGCGATGTGCAGCACTTCAGCAGCCAGTTTGCAGGCGGAGAGCCCATTATCTGGTATCTGGAAAATTGTGAGCTGAATACGGCAGATCTCCGCCGCTCGCTTGTTCACATGAAATATGCCGGCTGGTTTGACAATTGCTCGGGGATTCTGTTCGGACGGAGCGGGGGGAACCAGCCGGTGCTCGGCTATACTGCAGAAGACGTATACCGTGATTTGGCGGAAGAGTTGCAGCTCCCGGTCCTTTATGACCTTGATTTCGGACATGTTCCGCCGCAAATGACGCTGGTTAACGGCGCTTATGCTGAGGTAGAGGTCATTAACGGCCGGGGGACGGTTAAACAATATTTCTATGAATAGTATAGAAGTAACATACATGCATACACGCGAATAAAGAGGCAGCCCGGCGGGCTGCCTCTTTATTCCTTATTACATATTCACAATTGCGGTGATTTCCTCATCCAGATCCAGCCGAACATTCTCGCGGTAAGCGCGGATGCCGTACTCGCTGTGCAGATAACGGAGAATGGCTTCAATCATATTGGATTCCACCAGGTATTGGCTGCGTCCCTGAATCCAGACTTCGGCAGAATAGCCGGTATCTTCATCCCAGCTGAGCTCGACCTGGACGTCCTGGACACGGACGCCCTTGCGTTCAGCCATGTGGAGGCAGATCGAATTAATGATTTCATCCATGCTGAGAACAGTCGTAGACATTAGTAGCGGCCGTCTCTTTCTTCAAGTCTGCGTCTTTCTCTTCTGCGGCGGAAGAAGGACATTACGAGCACCACCACAAGGTAGATGGCAAGCATATTGACCAGGAAGCCGAGAATATTACCGAAGGCGCCCATTCCGGCAAACATGCTGCCGAACAGGAAACCGGCAAGACCGCCGATCATCATGCCTTTCATCAGGCTGCCGCCGCTAAAGAATCCTCGGTTTGCCGTGCCGGCGGTTCCGGCTGTCGTACCAGTAGTGCTATCGCTTTTCTTAACATTATCCGTAGTTGATTTCTTCGGAGTCGTGGTAAAGCCGCGGCTGCCGGATTTAAACCCTCCGCCGCGCCGCGCATCCGCAAAATCGGGAGCGGTTACAGCAAAGAACAGGGTAAAGGCCATTACGATCATCATTACACGTTTCATCGATTTCATTTAGTACGAGTACCCTCCTAAGGTTGTCTCAAGATTTGTAGTTCTGCCCGGTAATACGTAGTATGTCCTTGGAGGTTTCAATTTTAAATAAAATAATTTCAAATTATTTTATCCGGATGATGTACGGACAAAAAAAGTGCGTGGACATATCGTCCACGCCAAAAACATTTGTCAGAGAGTTGCCTTGTTCTCCACGTAACCTTCCGATACAAGCTCAAGCGCTCCGGTAGCCGGATCGATGATCATGCCGTGAACAGGTACGTTTGGGGGGAGTAAGGGATGGCGCTTAATCAGCTCCACAGTCTGAATTACCCCGTCCTTCACATTGTCAAACCCGCGCAGCCACTTGGTCAGCTTAATTCCCGAATTCTCAAGCGTGGACAATACTTCTTCGGATATGCCGCGCTCTTTGATGGAGTTGATCATCTTGTCCGCATTCAGGGAAGCCATACCGCATTCATAATGTCCGACGACAATTACCTCATCCGCATCCAGCTCATAAAGCGCGACCATGACGCTTCGCATAACGGAACCGAAGGGCTGGGAGATGACGGCACCGGCGTTTTTGATAATTTTGACATCACCGTTTTTGAAATTCATCGCTTTTGGCAAAAGCTCAACCAGCCGCGTATCCATACAGGTGATGATCAGCATTTTTTTATCCGGGAAGCGGCTGGTCAGATAGCTTTCGTATTCTTTTTCCTCAACAAACTTCTTATTAAAATCCAAAATCTCCGATACGTGTGTCATGACCATGCTTCCTCCTAAAAGTAGTATTGTGTAATGTAGGCTTTACGTATGTACGTAATGTCTATTCACCAATTTGGTAATGAATGAACTATTTCAAATTTGAAGCTGAAAGCTCTGAGATGATTATAAGGATTATAAATGATGGTCGTCAATAACCGGATGTGATTGCAGCTGACGGCAGATGTTCATTTTTTGCAGGTGACAGGCATAGTTGCTTATCCCCATTCAAAAAAGTATCATCAAGAAGAATAAGGAAAATAGAGAAAGCTGGTGGATGGAAATGGAACAGGCAGTTCAGGACAGATGGGAAGCATTTCAGGAATTATTATCTAAAATCAGCAGCTACGGCGAAGCCATTGGACTTCTGCACTGGGATATGCAGACTGGTGCGCCCCGTAAAGGCGTAGAGGTCCGCTCAGGAACGATCGGCATGCTCACAGGGGAGCTGTTCCGGCTGGAAACGTCTGAGGAGATGGGCGAATTTACAGCTTTTTTCAGCAGTCCCGGGGTAGCGGGCCAGTTGAGCGATATCCAGAACAAAATCGTCAAGGACTGCCGCAAGGAGTATGAACGCAGCAAAAGTATTCCGTCCAAAACATTCGAGGAGTATGCCGCGCTGGCTGCCCGTTCCCAGAGCATCTGGGAGGAAGCTAAGGCGAATGATGATTTTGCCTCCTTTGAGCCCTTCTTAAGCAAAATCGTCGCCTACAAGCAGGAGTTCATCGATTATTGGGGCGTTAAGGATACCCGCTACGACACACTGCTGGATATGTATGAGCCTGATCTGACTGTCGCCAAGGTAGACGAGCTGTTCGGCCGTCTGCGCAGCCGCCTGGTGCCGCTGGTGGAAGCGATCAGCGCAGCCCCAGATAAGCCGGATACAGAGTTCCTGAGTCAAATCTACGCTAAAGAGCAGCAGGAGAAGTTCGGCCTGTTCGTTCTGGAGCAGATGGGCTATGACTTTGATGCAGGGCGGCTTGACGAGAGTGTGCATCCGTTCGCTACCGGGCTCAACCCTGGGGATGTGCGGATTACGACCAATTATCTGCTGGATAATGTGACCAGTGCGATTTTCAGCTCCCTGCATGAAGGCGGGCATGCTCTATATGAGCAGAATATCAGCAAGGATCTGGTTGGTACACCGCTGTCCGGAGGGACCTCGATGGGCATTCATGAATCACAATCGAGACTTTGGGAAAATATGATCGGCCGCAGCCGCGCCTTCTGGCAGCGTTACTACAGTGATCTGCAGCAGCATTTCCCGGAACAGCTCACCGATATTGAAGTGGAGCACTTCTACCGTGCAATCAACAGTGTTGGGAACTCTTTCATCCGGATTGAAGCAGACGAGCTGACCTATAACCTGCATATCATCATCCGCTATGAAATCGAGAAGCTGATCTTTAATGAAGGGCTGGAGGTTAAAGATCTGCCTAAGACCTGGAATGCCAAATATCAGGAATATCTGGGTATTACTCCGCCATCCGATGCGCTGGGCGTGCTGCAGGATGTACACTGGTCAGGGGGAGATTTCGGTTATTTTGCCTCCTATTCGCTTGGGAATATGTATGCCGCACAAATCCTGAATACGCTCCGCAAAGAGCTGCCTGAATTCGACAGCCTGATTGCTGAAGGTAACCTGGTTCCAATTAAGGAGTGGCTGACTGATAAAATCTACCGCTTCGGCAAAAGCCTGACTCCGTCGCAAATTATTGAGCAGGTAACCGGCGAGCCGCTGAACCCGGATTATTTGGCGGATTATCTGGAAACGAAGTATAGAGAGCTCTATAATCTGTAATTCTGCTGCAGCCGGGTGTGCCCGGTATAGGCTGGAATGACAGCCCTTAACAGGATATAATAGAAGAAAACCGCACACGGAAGGATTTTGTTATGGCAAATACTTATACTTACAGCCGCAGGGAAGAGGTGGCAAATGCAATTACGCACGGTATCGGTACGGTGCTGAGTGTAGCTGCGCTTGTTCTGCTCGTTGTTTATGCCAGCCTGGAAGGAACGGCCTGGCATGTGGTCAGCTTCTCAATCTACGGGACAACAATGCTGCTGCTGTATCTCAATTCAACGCTGGTGCACAGTCTGAGGGAAGGCAAAGCGAAGGATCTCTTTGAATTCTTCGATCATTCCTCCATCTATCTGTTCATTGCCGGTACCTATACGCCGTTCCTGCTCGTTGCGATCCGCGGACCGCTGGGCTGGAGCCTGTTCGGTATCGTCTGGGGAGTAGCGTTGTTCGGCGTAGCCTTCAAGGCCTTCTTCGTTAAGAAGTTTCTGTTTATGTCGACGATCTTTTACATCGCCATGGGCTGGCTGATCGTAATTGCCTGGAGCCCGTTATCTGCGGCTGTTGCCGGCGGCGGAATGGCGCTCTTGATGACCGGTGGTATCCTGTATACGCTGGGAACGATCTTTTATGTGTGGAGAGGATTTCCGTTCCACCATGCGGTCTGGCATATTTTTGTCCTGGCCGGCAGTGTGACACACTTCTTTGCCGTTCTGATCTACCTGCTGCCGATCCGTTAAAAGCCGTAAAATAACAGGGAGCGGATGCATTTTGTATACAAAAAAAGATGACAAGCAAAAAAGCTTGACATCTTTCTTTGTTTTCGGTATCATAAGGGACGTTGTGAAGCTGTAAAGTGTTTTTCCTTGACGAAGGGAGTGCCCTTGATGAGTCAGGAGAATAGGCTCGAGAAGACGAACCGGATTAACCTGTTATTCGCATTCTATGAACGTCTGCTTACCGATAAACAGCAAACGTTTCTGAAATATTATTTCCACGATGATTTCTCCCTGGGAGAGATTGCAGCGGAATTTGAGATCAGCCGCCAGGCCGTGTATGAGCATATCAAGCGTGCCGAGCAGGTGCTGGAGAATTATGAAGAGAAGCTTGGCCTGCTGGCCAAACATGACGACCGTAACCGGTATTTAGAAGAACTGCGCAGACTGCCTGATAATGGGATGCTGCCTGAGCAATATAAACTGCGGTTCACAGAGCTTGTGGATCGTTTGCAGAGGTTAGAGTAGCATGAAGGGAGCAAGCCGCCTATGGCATTTGAAGGTTTAACCGGAAGATTGCAGAATGTGTTCAGCAAGCTGCGCGGCAAAGGGAAGGTATCCGAGGATGACGTAAACGAAGCCATGCGCGAAGTGCGTCTGGCGCTTCTCGAAGCCGATGTTAACTTCAAAGTCGTTAAGGACTTCGTGTCCAAGGTGAAGGAGAAGTCAGTCGGCAAGGAAGTAATGGACAGCTTTACTCCCGGCATGGTCATCATCGACATCGTTAACAAAGAACTGACCGAGCTGATGGGCGGAAGCCAGGCGAAGCTGGCTAAGTCGAATAAGCCGCCGACTGTAATCATGATGGCGGGTCTGCAGGGGGCCGGTAAGACGACGACCTCAGGCAAGCTGGCTAAGCTGCTGCAGAAGGGCAATCACCGCCCGCTGCTCGTAGCAGGCGATATTTACCGCCCGGCAGCGATCAAGCAGCTGCAGGTGCTCGGTGAACAGATTAAAGTTCCGGTATTTGCATTAGGGGATCAGGTCAGTCCGGTAGAGATTGCCAGACAGGCTATCCAGCATGCGAAGGATAATAATCTGGATTATGTGATCATTGATACCGCAGGCCGCCTGCATATTGATGAAGCGCTGATGGATGAGCTGAAGCAGATCCACAGTGTAGTAAATCCTGACGAAGTACTGCTTGTAGTCGATGCGATGACCGGTCAGGATGCCGTCAACGTAGCTGAGAGCTTCAACAAGCAGCTTGAGCTTACCGGCGTCGTACTGACCAAGCTTGACGGCGACACACGCGGTGGTGCTGCGCTGTCCGTCAAGGCTGTAACCGGCTGCCCGATCAAATTCGCTGCTCTAGGCGAGAAGATCGACGCGCTGGAGCCGTTCCATCCGGAACGTATGGCTTCCCGTATCCTTGGTATGGGTGACATGCTCTCCCTGATCGAGAAGGCGCAGGCCAATATCGACACCGAGAAAGCGAAGGAAATGGAACGTAAGATGCGCAATGCGGAATTTACGTTCGATGACTTCCTGGAGCAGATGGACCAGGTCAAGAAGCTTGGCCCGATCGACCAGATTCTCGATATGCTGCCGGGCATGAACAAGGCCAAGGGCATGAAGGACCTGAAGGTTGATGACAAGCAGATGGGCCGCGTCGAGGCGATAGTTCATTCCATGACCAAAGCCGAGAAAGCCCAGCCTGAAATCATTAACCATAACCGCCGCAAGCGGATTGCCGCCGGCAGCGGAACGAACGTGGCCGAGGTCAACCGGCTTATCAAGCAGTTCGATGAGATGCGCAAGATGATGAAGCAGTTCTCCGGTATGATGGGCGGAATGAGCGGCAAGGGCGGCAAGAAAAACGCCATGAAGCAGCTCAAGAGTCTTGGCGGTAAGGCCGGGATGAAGTTCCCGTTCCGTTGATCTAAAGCTTTTGATCTTAATCTTTAATGATTGCCCTTTAAGGGTTTACCCATAGATCAGACATAGTACAACATCAGATGATCAAGATATTTAGTTTGCTTTAAACCTGTCGCTCAGTACCGCCGTAGTCAAGCGGGTCCCGTCAGGGACGAAAAGCGATGCCCGATCCATCATTCCAAGATCCCGCCAGTCTGAACACCCACGCCAGTTGCACTTAGCGGGTGTCCAGAGGGCAGAGCCCTTGGGGCCCTCCCTTGGAAGGGAGGGTTTGGGAGGGATCGAAAAAGGTTTCCCAAACATCTTGAACAATTTTCGATATTCTTTTAAGGAGGTGAATTTCGTGGCAGTACGTATTCGTTTGAAAAGAATGGGTGCACATAAAGCGCCTTTCTACCGTGTAGTGGTTTCCGATTCCCGGTCCCCTCGTGACGGTCGTTTTATCGAGGAAATCGGTTACTATAATCCGATTGAACAACCGGCAGTAGTTAAGATCGATGAGGAAAAAGCTCTTAAATGGCTTCAGACAGGTGCACAAGCATCTGATACCGTTCGCAACTTGCTTTCCAAAGCAGGCGTGATGAAGAAGTTCCATGAGCTGAAGCAACAGAAATAATGACTGATTGCGAGGGTCCTCTATGGAAGAATTAGTTGGAGTTATTGCTAAGGCTTTAGTGGATCATCCAGAGGATGTGACGGTGCGGACTGTGGAGAAGGACCACCTGATTGTATATGAGCTCTCCGTACATCCTGATGATGTCGGTAAGGTTATCGGCAAGCAGGGCCGGATCGCCAAAGCGCTCCGTACAGTAGTCACATCGGCAGCAGTCAAGAGCGATAAACGCGTAACCGTAGATATTTTATCTTAACTGATACGCACAAGAAGGGGCTAGGGATAGTATATCCCGGCTCTTTTTTGTTCAAATATAGATAAATGATATTAAAGGAGTGGATATAATGGCAGAAGAATTAACGGTAGGCAGGCTGGTCAACACACATGGCATCCGCGGGGAAATTAAAATTTTGTCCCATACGGATTTTCCGGAAGTAAGATTTGCGCCCGGCAAAAAAATGATAGTTATTCCGGCAGACGGCAGTCCTAGATTCGAGGTTATTGTGGAGTCGGCAAGAGAACATAAGGGGATGTATATCGCCAAGCTTAAGGGCTACACCAACATTAACGAAATTGAAAAGTATAAAGGCAGTATGCTGAAGGTTCCAGGGGATGATCTGGTCGAACTTCCGGAGAACGAATACTATTTCCATGATATCGTGGGCTGCGAAGTATATACCGATCAGGATGCGGACAAGCCGCTGGGAACCATTACAGATATTTTGCAGCCGGGTGCTAATGATGTCTGGGTAGTAAAACCTGCCAAGGGACAGGATATTCTGATTCCTGTCATTGACGATGTCGTGCTGGATGTAGATACTGCCGCCAAAAAAATCACGGTGCATCTGATGGAAGGGCTGCTGCCATGATGCGGATCGATGTGCTGACTCTTTTCCCGGAAATGTGTGAAGGGGTATTCAGCACAAGTATTCTGGGCAAAGCCCGTGATAAAGGGATCGTCTCGCTGAACGCGGTCAATTTCCGTGACTTTTCCGGTAATAAGCATAATACCGTAGATGACACGCCATATGGCGGAGGCGGGGGGATGGTGCTGAAGCCGGACCCGATTTTTGCAGCGGTAGAGCATGTATTGGGGATTCCTCCGGTTACGGCAGAGTCTCTTAAAGAGGACAACTCTGTTGTGGAAGCAGAGGCCCAGGTGAAGCCGCGGATTATCCTTATGTGCCCCCAAGGGAAGACGTATAATCAGAAAATAGCGGAAGAGCTGGCTAAGGAGCAGCATCTGATCTTTATATGCGGCCACTACGAAGGCTATGACGAGCGGATCAGAGAGCATCTGGTAACTGACGAGCTGTCGATCGGAGATTATGTGCTTACTGGCGGAGAATTGCCGGCCTTGACGGTTATTGACTCTGTAGTGCGGCTGCAGCCTGGAGCACTTGGCAATGAGACCTCAGCCATTACAGACTCGTTCAGCACGGGGCTGCTGGAATACCCGCATTATACACGTCCTGCGGAATTTCGCGGCTGGAAGGTGCCGGATATGCTGCTGAGCGGCCATCATGCCAATATCGAGCTATGGCGGCGTGAGCAGGCGCTGCAGCGTACTCTGGAACGCAGACCTGATCTGCTGGAGACAGCTGAGCTGACGGCAAAGGATCAGAAGACGCTGGAGGCACTGAAACAGCAGGAGCAGGCTTGAGCATATTTTTATAATAATAGTCATATCAGACGTCTGTTTAACGTATATTACGTTGAGGAGGCGTTTTTTGTTATGTTCAAATGGTTATATAAATCTCAGTGGAGCAAATTCAGGCGCTGCGAAAGCAGAGATAAGAGACACAGAAGCTTCACGAAAAAATGCGAGCAAATGTGCGTCAGTATCCTTATTTTGGGGTAATAAATAGAGGTGCCGTAATAATACTACTCCCGCATAAGCAGCTTAACTATCGAAAGGAATGAACACAAGTGACTACGAATACGCATGAACCGCTCAAGCCTGACGTGGACACTGTCCACAAGGAAGCGGAGCCGCTCCGCACCGTTAATGATATTATTGAGTTCTACACAAACCGTAAATCCAAATTCTCCATATGAATGACCCGGTAACGGATTCAATAAGGTAGAGGTTAACACCAAAAGCTTTAAAGCTGTTCCCGGCCGGGTGCAGCTTTAAAGCTTTTTTGGTGAGGCTGTGCCGCCGGTTGACGAATAAAAATAACATAAAAAGAGACCGTCCGAAGACGGTCTCTTTACCCGAGGCGCTTTGTAAAACTGTGATCCGTATCCCGCGCCACCAAGGCTTGAGCTATCAGCCGTTGGTCCGGGTAAGGGATACGTTCAGCATATCATGATTGATGTGAACGCACCTCCTTTCCTTGTGCCAAGAGTATAGCATAGCCCATTTTAAAAATCTATAAAATTTAAATAATAATTTGTAATAATATTTTTGCCCTGTTACTCCGATAAAAAACCGCTTTCTGCAGGAGGGGAAGTCCTGAGGAAGCGGTTTTTGTTGTGTGAACTGTCCGGCTATTCTATAGTTCTCCGGCTGCGTTTCAGCTGAATGATGCCGGTAACCAGGGAATAGGTTCCCACTGCCAGCAGGGCAACAATGGCCCAGGTGTAATTGCGCACGCTATAGGTGAGGGACGCGAACATGATGAAAATAGCGATCCGGAGGACCCCTTCATTCATAAATTTTCTGCTTGCTGCGCTCATGATTCCTGCCTCCTCATAGTAGTTGTAATAGTAGATGTACGAGTCCGAAAGCGTTTTACTATTTGTATTCATTATAAACCTTTTTCACCGGAAAAGACACACTTTGTTCACAAGTACTTTATTTCACATTAAATTCACATTCTTCACTGAAATCAAAAAAATTATGGCTGCTGCCGTATACCTGTACCCCTGCCGTTGCCGCAATATCACGTCTCTCATAAACTACAGCAAACGAATGGGGAGGGTTATTCTGATGGAAGCTTATTACAACTGTCTGCATTGCAAAAACAAAAGGGTGCGGATCATGACTAATGACGGAAAAAAGCATGAAGGTATTATTGTCGATGTTGACCGGAATAATGTATATCTGAAAACAAAAGGCAACGGGCGGATGCAAACCTCGGCTTTTTATCCCGGCAGCGTATACGGCGGATATTACGGCTATGGCAGCGAGATTTTAACCTTAAGCTTGTTTACACTGCTGGCTATAGCACTGATCTGACAAAAAAGCGGACTGTCCGGAAATCTCCGGCAGTCCGCTTTTATTTATTGACTGTATTATTGTACGACTGATATAGCACCGATCTCCGTAGAAAGTGAGAGCAGCGGCCCGCCTCCATTGTAATCCTGTTTGCCCTCTGCTGCTCCGCTAACGGAGCCTAACTCGCTCGACGCCTTCACGGTACACTTAAGCCCGGCGGCGAGACTGGCCTTGATAGCACCGATGTCGCTGCTGGCCTTCAGGCTGCTGCCTGTCTCCATTCCTTCAAGGCTGAGGACGATGCTTCCTGTATCGGTCTGAACCTTCGATTTGCCGGTAATGACTGCATCCTTCAGTGTGATGGTGCCGACATCACTGGTAACATCGAAGCTGCCCTCGAGTCCGTTAAGCTCTATTGAACCAACATTGCTGGTAATGTCATAGGTAGTGATAGTGGCGGGAATTTCAATTACATAGTTGATGCTAAACTCGGAATGTCCGTATTCCTTTTGAGCCCATGTCCAAAGGTCCTTATCCGGATTATCCTTGGAATGGGTGGAGACAGTCAGCCTGCCGGCTTCATTCTCAATAGAAACCTCCGCGTTATCAATGATCTTCAGGTCTGTTTTGCGCGTCACCGGGTTATGGGCAACTATTGTGGCAGAAACATTGATGCTATCCCCCTGTGCGGAGATGAGCTCTACCCTGCCTACCGCATTATCCAGATGAACCTTAGTAGAATTTCCTGCGGGAAGAGAGGTTGTAAGCTCCTGCTGCAGGGTGTTTTCGTCTATCTGTTCTGCGAGCTCTGCGGCAGTGTCCTGGACGGCTTCCTGCACGACGTCTGCTGCATCAGCAATTTCCTTGCCGATATCCTCCGCAGCCCCGCCCAGATCCATACTTAATGAGTCGATAAAGCCTGTGCTGCTGTTACTGGATAAGCTTTCTTCAAGCTGCTGATCAGCCGCTTCCTTTCCGGGAAGCTCACGGCAGCCGGTAAGCAGAATAAGCGAAAATACGGTGACGGCCGCAACAATTGCAGTGTTATGTTTTTTTCTCAATGTATAGTCCCTCCGGAAAATATATTTTCTAAAATGCTTATGTATACCATTAGTATATATTATGGTAAATAATTGAATAACAGGCTGTAGGCGGGTTGTTCACTGGACTAAAGTCGGGGGCGGGCGGATAACTGTATATTGAACCTTTTTTATGGTAAAATAGCCTAAAGATTATCTGTCATGAGCAGCGGAGCTTGCCGGCAGAAGACCGTCAGTCACGCGGCCATTAAAGGTCAAGGGAGCGGATGAGCGAATGCTATATGCAGCCTTAATTGTAGTGTTGCTTGTTGTTGTTGCTGTTTCTTTCAGATCCCGGAGCCGCAGCAGCAAGCCGGAGGGGCCGAAAGAGGGTACAGCCAGTAATGTTATATCCATGGACAGACACCGCAAAGCGAAGCAAAGTGCGGTAGAGCAGCCGTGCTCTTCCTGTAAGAAAAAGAACGGCAAGCTGATTTTTTATGCCCAGGATGACGGAAGTGTAGTAGGGCTGTGTAAAGACTGCAAAATGAAGGCCAAGAAGAGGGATATGCTGCCGCTATAAACTGCAAATAATTATATTGCACTTGCCTATTATTTGTGATATTATTATTTCTGTTGTGTGGAATACGGTGGTCCGCTGCGGATAATGAGGGAGAGCAATGGGTCTCTCCGGAAGAGGCAAGAACACCTGTACGGAAGGAGGAAGTCCTAAATGAATATCCTACAAGCTATTACACAAGAGCAACTTCGTAAAGATATCCCTAGTTTTCGTCCAGGTGATACTTTGAAGGTGCATGTAAAAGTTATCGAAGGAACTCGTGAACGGATCCAGTTGTTCGAAGGCGTTGTAATCAAACGCCGCGGCGGTGGAATCAGTGAGACTTTTACAGTTCGTAAAATCTCTTACGGTGTTGGTGTGGAAAGAACATTCCCAATCAACTCGCCTAAGATCGAGAAACTTGAAGTTGCCCGCCGTGGTAAAGTTCGCCGTGCGAAACTGTACTATCTGCGTGATCTTCGCGGTAAAGCAGCAAGAATTAAAGAAATCCGTCGCTAGAATTAGCGGCAAGGAAAGGGGCTTGAATTCAAGCCCCTTTCTTTATTCTTACCGGCATCCCCGGTCCCTTTATACAAAGCCAGACTTGAACATATATGCCTTAGGATCAGCTTCTTCCGAAAAGGCCTCCTGAAGGAGTATTCGTGGAGGAGTTTTTGGCAGGAGTTTTTTTGTTGTATAGTGGATGTATCGTGAGAGTAGCATAAAGAGAGGACGGTGAACTATGCAGCAGGATTTGCAGCAGGGACAAGGGGACGTACTGGACGAGAGCAGCCAGCCCCCCCAGAAACAGAAAAATGAAGTACTGGAATGGATAAAGGCGATTGCAATTGCATTGGTTCTGGTGTTTCTGATCAGATGGCTTTTGTTCAAGCCGTTTATAGTCGACGGACCTTCAATGCAGCCGAATTTTCATACAGGTGAACGGGTTATTGTAAATGAAATTCTGTATGATATCCGCTCCCCGCATCGCGGTGAGGTCATTGTGTTCCATGTGCCTTCTGAAGGCAGAGACTTTATTAAGCGGGTTATTGCGGTAGCCGGAGATACGGTGAAGGTTGAAGGGGATGTTGTTACGGTTAACGGCGAGCCTGTTGACGAAACGTATATCCAGGAAGCTATTGATGCCAGACACGCCAATAACTCCCTTTATAATAACAAAGACTTCCCGAATGAAGAGGTTCCCGACGGTACTGTACCGGAAGGGCATATATTTGTAATGGGAGATAACCGTTCTGACAGTACGGACAGCCGGATGATCGGCTACGTGCCGCTGGGCGATATTGTCGGCCGTGCAGATCTGATTTTCTGGCCGATCCAGGATATTTCAATTATTAACCACTAAATTAAGCTGACAGTAAGTCAGAGGAGGTGACGGCAATGGCCATTCAATGGTTTCCCGGTCATATGACAAGGGCTAGACGGCAAATTGAGGACAAGCTGAAGCTGATTGACGTTGCAATTGAGCTGCTCGATTCCCGCCTGCCGCTTTCAAGCCGCAATCCGATGATTGATGATATTTTACGCGATAAACCCAGACTAATCATTCTGAATAAGAGCGATCTGGCCGATCCTGAAGCGACACGCAAGTGGCTGGCTCATTTCAGAGCTGAAGGTCATGTAGCCCATCCGGTGGATGCTTCCACAGGAACAGGCATTAAGGGGATTCCTGAACAGGTTAAGCTGCTGCTGAAGGAGAAGATCGACCGGCAGATTGCCAAGGGAATGAACCCGCGGGCGAACCGTGCACTCATTGTCGGCATCCCGAATGTCGGCAAATCGACGCTGATCAATAAGATGGCGGGACGCAGTATCGCCTTGACCGGCGACCGCCCGGGTGTGACCAAAGGCCAGCAGTGGATTAAGACGGACGGCACCCTGGAGCTGCTTGACACTCCAGGGATTCTATGGCCGAAGTTTGAGGACCAGGAAGTGGGTTACCGTCTGGCAATTACGGGAGCGATCAAAGAAGAGGTTCTTAACGTTGAAGATATCGCCTATTATGCGGTAAAATATCTGATCAAGGATTACGGTTCACGGTTCCAGGAGCGCTTCGGCATTGATAAGCTTCCTGAGGATGTGGAAAATCCGGACGAAATTGTGGCTGTTATGGAGGCTGTCGGCCGTAAGCGCGGCTGTCTGATCAGCGGCGGCCGCGTCGACCTGGAGAAGGCGTCCCGGACGCTGCTGCACGAGCTGCGTGCCGGCAAGCTGGGTACATTTACGCTGGAGACACCGTAAGGTTAATTAGAGATGAGGGCCATCCGGATTACCGGGTGGCTTTTTTTGTTGGCGGGAGAGCCGGCCGGTCTGATTATAAGGATAAAGAAGGATGACCCCGGAAGTCCTCGTATGATAAGCTGGATGAACAAAGTAAGATAAATGGACATGGCGGTGGGGAGAAAATGAGCAGTATTGATATGTTGAGTTTTGAAAAAGCAGGCTGGGAGCAGTCGTACCGCCGGATAGCCGGAGTGGATGAAGTGGGCAGGGGCTGTTTGTTTGGGGATGTAGTGGCTGCGGCGGTTATTTTGCCGGAGGGCCTGATTATAGACGGAGTGGATGATTCAAAAAAATTGACGGCTAAGAAGCGTGATGCCTTGTACGAGATCATTATGGAACAGGCGCTCGCTGTCTGCGTGGGTCATGTGGAGTCTGCAATTATTGATGAAATTAATATTAAGCAGGCCTCTCGATTGGCGATGAAAAAGGCGGTCGAGGGCTTAAGTGAGGCTGCAGATTATCTGCTTATTGATGCGGAAAAGGTGGACTTGCCGCTGCCGCAGCAGTCTATTATAAAGGGGGATGCCAACAGCCAGTCTATCGCTGCAGCGTCGATTGTCGCCAAAGTGACCAGGGACCGGCTGTGTGAAGGGCTGTGGGAGGAATTATATCCTGACTACGGCATCAAAATACATAAAGGCTATGCGACCAAGCTGCACCGGGAACAGATTGTTTCGCTTGGACCAACCCCGATGCACCGGCGCAGCTTTATCGGGAAAATTCTGGCAGAGCAGCAAACCCTATTTTGAAGCGCCAGGCTTTTATGAAATGGCCGGCAAATGTCGATATAAAAGAAGAGAAGAGTTATAGAGAGGGGGAGGTGCGGCATGAACATCGGGTCGTTGTTCCGCGGACTGCTGGGCGACAGCAGGCCGGGTGAAGCTAAATCACTTGAGCTGAAGGAAGGGCAGGTTGTCCGCGGTGTAGTTCAGAGTGTATCGGAATCCGGTAAAGAGGCGGTTGTACAAATTCAAGGAACCCCTGTCCGGGCTGAGCTCGAGACTCCCCTGCAGCCCGGCCAGTCGCTGACCCTGCAGGTTGCGCCTCCCGGAGAAGGCGGGCTGCCGGTGCTTAAGCCGGTGTCGCTCGGTGAAGCTGCTTTACTCTCGCCGCAAAGCATGGGCGAAGCGCTGGAAACGCTGGGTCTTAAGGAATCAAAGGCCGGCAAGGAGATTATTCAGGCAATGCAGTCCGGTGGGCTGCCGTTGACCAAAGAGAACGCTGCCAAGCTGGATGCTATCATGAACGCTAAACCACAGGGAGTTCCGACATCGGAATGGCTGGAGTCGGCAGTTCTTTCGGTAAAACGCGGGCTGCCGGTTACAGCTGAGAGCGTGAGAGGGCTTCAGCAGGCGGTTTTCGGGCCGAAGCTGCATGAGCTGCTGGCCAAGCTGGAAACAGAGCTTGGAGCATGGGTGCAGCAGGAAGAGGAAACGGGCAACGGAAAGGCCGGTGGACCGGCTGCAGCTGGCCGTGCCGGGTTGGAGGGTGCGGTAAATGAGAATGCATCCGGGCGTTCGGTAACCGGGCCGCGGACGGCACTGGGGGGCACGCAAGGGGCGGCTAACGGTCTGGCAGAAGATGCTGTGCTGCCGGCAGAGAATGAAGCCGGGGAAACTGCTGCTGTAAAAGGGGCTGCCGGAACACAAAATAACAATGCGGCTCGTACCGCAGCAGAAACGGCAGCCACAGCTGTTGATCCGCAGTCTGCAGAAGCAGCGGAGTCTGCCGGGGCAAGCGGCAGGCCAGTGAAATCCGGCGGAGCTGCCGAGGGAGCAGCAGCCGCTGCAGGCGCCGGGAATGCGGATGACGCAGGAAGTGCGAAAAGCACAGTGAATGCGGAAGGCGCAGGAAGTGCGAAAAGCACAGGAAATACGGAAGCTGCAGGAAGTGCAAAAAGCACAGGGAATGCGGAAGGCGCAGGAAGTGCAAAAAGCACAGGGAATGCGGAAGGCGCAGGGAGTGCAAAAAGCACAGGAAATGCGGAAGGCGCAGAGAGTGCGAAAAGCACAGGGAATGCGGAAGGCGCAGAGAGTGCGAAAAGCACAGGGAATGCAGAGGGCGCAGGGAGTGCGAAAAGCACAGGGAATGCGGAAGGCGCAGTGAAGAACGCAGGCGCCCTGCTCACCAAGCTGCAGGGCGTGCTCACCGAGCTGCGCGGCACACTGCCGCAGCTCACAGACCAGGCTGGCGCTGCCGCCCAGCCTGAGGGAGACGCCCCGCCTGCTGCGGCGGGGCAAGACACGGCCCGCGCGGCTGCTGCGCCGCGCGGGGACAGCCCGGCTGCTGCGCAGCAGCCGGGCCAGGCACCCGCCCCTGCCCAAGACGCGGAGTCTTGGGTCGGGCGGGTGCTGAAGCTGCTCGGTGCGGAGCACGAGCAGCAGGCGGTCCGCGGCGGCATGGCAGCCGCGGGAGGGCGCGAAGCAGCGCTGCCGCCGGCGGCGCTGCAGGCAGCGGCCGGCGGCGGGGCGGATGCCGCCGCCGATACGCTGAAGGGCGTGCTGCTGCAGGTTATGGGCAGCAGCGAGGCCCCGCCCGCGGTCAAGGATGCCGCGGGCCAGCTTGTGGCGCAGCTGACCGGCCAGCAGCTGCTGCTGAATACGGACCGCACCGCGCCGTTCGCGCAGGTCACGCTGTTCCTGCCGCTGCGCGGACCGGACGGCGAGGAGACGGCCTCGGTGCATATCCAGTCGCGGCGGGGCCGAAAGGGCGAGCTGGATGCGGCGAATTGCCGCCTCTGGTTTGATCTGGACATGAAGCAGCTGGGCCAGACCCTGGTGGACGTGCAGGTTGTAGACCGGATTGTCAGCCTGAAGCTGCATAATAACGATCCGTGGGTACTGGAACTGCTTGAGGGCAGACGGGAGGACGTAGCGGCGGCCGTTGAATCGATTGGATATCAGCTGTTAAGCTTGCGGACTGAGCCGCTGCCGGAATTAAAGGCGGCATCGGGGTTGTCAGCGTCAGCCAAGCTTTCTGATTTTACCCCTGATTCCTATAAAGGAGTCGATTTCCGCATATGAGCAAGCAGGAGAAGCAGGAAATGTCACCACGGATGAAAAAGGCAGTTGCCCTGAAGTATAGCCCCGGCCAAAGTGATGCCCCGGTCGTTGTAGCCAAAGGACAGGGTGTTATCGCCGATACCATTCTGCAGAAGGCGAAGGAAAGCGGGGTAGCGGTACAGGAGGATGCTGCCCTTGTTGAGGTGCTCTCTAAGCTCGATCTGGATCAGCAGATTCCGTCCGAGCTCTACAATCTGGTGGCAGAAATTTTAAGCTATGTCTATCAGAGCGACCGGCAGGCTGGAAAGCGGAACCTGCAATGAGCAGACCTCCGGCAAGCGGACGGTACAGCCGGAAGCAAAAGGGGGCTGCAGCTGAAGCGGCGGCGGCACTCTATGTGGCCTCACGGGGCTATACTGTACTAGAGACCAATTGGCGCTGCCGCAGCGGTGAACTGGACCTTATAGCAGAATATCAGGGCGGGCTGGTGTTTATCGAGGTGCGGAGCCGCAGCGGAAGTCCGCTGCCGGGAACGCCTGAGGAATCGGTGAATGCCCGCAAAATCCGCCAGGTGCGCAGCACTGCCGAGGTATATCTGCACATGCAGAGTCTGCAGGAGCAGGCTGTTTCATTTGATGTAATCAGTGTACAGCTGAATCCGGACTTAAGTGTTTCAGCACTCCGGCATATCCGTGAAGCTTTTTGAATAAAGAGCTGTTCAGCCCTTTCTTTCTGCGCCTGCCGAAGCGGCCAAACCTGGTGCGGACGCACAGATTGGGTCATTCCTCCAAGGAAGTGGGTAAACATTATTGTGACTTTTAATGCTACCATGAGGAGGCTGTTCCCGTGAATAACCAACCGGTTAATATACAGGTAAGCTTTGCTTGCCAATATTGTGATCACAAAATAGAAGTGGAGATGGGAGAGCGGCCTTCAGCGGTGATCTGCTGCAGCAAGTGCGGCAAGAGCTTTACCATCATGCGTCCGGCTATCGCCGAGGAAATCCTGATCGACTGGGAGAATGAGGCACTGATTCAGAAGATCAGAGCCGAAAAGAGCCTGAGCAGCCATAGCAGTCTTATGTCTCTGGTCATCCGGGTGATCGAGCTGCTGACCTGGCGCGACAGGGGCAACGGCCAGGTTGAGGCGATTAAGGAAATGCGCAAATGGCTGGTGGAGCATGAAGAGATACCGTCATTAGCGGAATTAATTCATTTGGATTCCAACCAGCGCTCCGGCAGACGGGATTGGCCCAAATCATAGCCGTATCAGCCTGAATTAAAGATTATGCTGATGCCGGCAGCCGCTTCTTATGGGGGACCTGAGTGATCATTGAAGCTTAAGCCCCACTTTGTGGGGTTGTTTTTAAATGTAAGAGTTTATAAGATCCTTATTTTTCCTGCAGATACGGACTCCGCCCTCTGTCTTGGACAGCGAAGCCGTTTCAACTTGGTGTATTCTCAATACAGTATAAGAATTCGTTACATAACAGGGGGTTATAAGTTGCCGGATGTCTTTTTTACATCGGATCATCATTTTGGACATAAGCTGATTATAGATTTTGAATCAAGGCCCTTCGCAAATGTGCAGGAGATGGATGAGGCGATGATTGAGAACTGGAATGCTGCGGTCGCAGCGGGAGATACCGTTTTTCATCTGGGGGACTTCTCATTTCTAGGTCTTGAGGCAACCCGGGACATTGTCAGCCGTTTGAACGGCTATAAGATACTGATTCTCGGTAATCATGACCGCGGGCGGGGCCGGAGCTGGTGGCTGGAGGCAGGTTTTGATGAGGTCAGTGAATATCCGCTGGTGTATAAGGATTTTTTCTTTCTCTCCCATGAACCGATGTATATGAACAAGCATATGCCCTACGTAAATGTGCATGGTCATATTCACGGACAGAAATATGAAGGCAAAAATCACTTTAATATTTGTGTAGAGCATACCGGGTATAGACCGCTGTCTTTTGAATCCATTAGAGATACGGTTGTAGTTAGTGAGGAGGGATAATGCACATAAGCGCAGATTATGCTGCCGAAAGGCGGGGGTTTCATAATTGTGCAAAAACGTATTGTGTGCTGATGTTCCTTACAGTGCTTGATCAAGCGTAACCGTCTCTGTATACTATTACTAGACAGCTATAATGCAGAAAATGAGGAAGCACCCTTTTTCTTATGTGATAACGTCCTGTGCGGGCGTATTTCAGGAGAAGAGGTGCTTTTTGTTATGTACGGAAAAATGCATAGTGCCTGCCTTTACGGTATTGAAGGCGTGATGATCGGAGTCGAAATTGATCTGGCCAACGGCTTGCCGCAGACTCATATTATCGGCCTGCCGGATTCTGCGATCCGTGAAGCGGTGGAAAGGGTTCGGGCAGCTGTCAAAAACTGCGGCTACCGCTATCCCCAGCAGCGGGTCACAGTCAATCTGGCTCCGGCCGATCTGCGCAAGGAGGGGACTGCCTTCGATCTGGCCATAGCGCTGGGAATTCTGGCGACCAGCGGCCAGCTGGTGATGCCGGCGGCGGAGAAGATGCTCCTGATCGGCGAGCTGGCGCTTGACGGAAGCTTAAGGCCGGTCACCGGGGTGCTGCCAATGGTTGAAGCGGCACGGCGGTCTGGTTTCGGGGCTGTACTGGTGCCGCGCGGTAATGCGGCTGAGGCTGCGCTGATCAGCGGGATGGCCGTCTATGCAGCCGGCCATCTGCAGGAGCTGCCACCGCCAGATTCTGCTGGCAGCAATGCTCAGCCTGTAATTCCAGCAGTGCCTGCTTGCGGATCCGAACAGCCGCTTCCCTTTCCGGTTGTCGTGATTGATGGTCCCGGCACACCTGCGCGGGACAAACCGCCGGTAATTGCGTGTAATCTTGAACACCTGCGGTATGTCCCGCAATACGATATCCCCGGTTTCACTCAATCAGCAGAAGCCCTGATGAGAGAGGATTACAGTGATGTGATTGGCCAGAGCCATGTGAAGCGGGCGCTCACTATAGCGGCGGCCGGTATGCATAACATTATTCTGATCGGACCGCCCGGGACGGGGAAAACGATGCTGATCAAACGGCTTCCCGGGATCCTGCCGCCGTTGAATGACAGTGAATCACTGGAGGTAACCAAAATATTCAGTGCAGCCGGTAAGCTCACGGATACCCGCAGCGGTCTTTTGCGCGGAAGGCCGTTCAGGTCCCCGCATCATACCATATCTGCAGCAGGCCTGATCGGTGGAGGGAGTATCCCTAAGCCGGGTGAGGTTAGCCTGGCACACAGGGGCATTCTTTTTCTGGATGAGCTGCCGGAATTCTCACGGAATGTGCTAGAGGTGCTGCGGCAGCCGCTCGAAGATACTGTAGTAACTATAAGCCGTGCGCGTGCGGCATTCACCTTTCCTGCCCGATTTTTACTTGCATGCTCCATGAATCCGTGCAGTTGCGGGTATCTCGGCAACAGCGGCAACCAGCAGCGGTGCACCTGCAGTCCGGCCAAGATTGCCCAATACCGGTCCAGAATCTCCGGGCCGCTGCTGGACCGTATCGATATGCAGGTGGATGTACCCCGTCCGCTGGAATGGAGCGGCCAGGCTCCCTCGCGCTCTACGGCCGAGATGCGTGATGATGTAATGAGAGCCCAGCAGCTGCAGGCAGAGCGCTACAGTAAGCTGCCCATTTCCTGGAACAGCGAGCTGTCTGGAGCAGCACTCCGTCATTACGCGGCCCTGAATAAGGAGAGCAGCGTGCTGCTGCACGGAATATTGGAGAGTCTTGGACTGAGCATGCGGGCACATGACCGGATTATTAAGCTCGCCCGGACGATTGCCGACCTGGACGGGGAGGCTTCCATCAGCTCCGCCCATCTGGCTGAGGCTGTGCAGTACCGGAATCTGGATAGGAAGGTTCTGGCTGAGGAATCGTTCTGAATCTTTTCCTTCATTATATATGTCTCTTCGCAGCGTTAACTCCTCAGCGAATCTGCGCATTAGCAGCCCGCAGCAAAACAAGCCGTCCGGAAATACTCCGGACGGCTTGCTCTGTTTCCTGACCGATGTTTCACCGGCAAGAGCGGTGATTATAGGACATTAAGCTCAACTTCAATGTTACCGCGGGTTGCGCGGGAATAAGGGCAGGCGCCATGAGCTGCTTCTACAAGCTGCTTGGCTGTTTCCTGATCGACGCCCTTTACCAGCACATCAAGCTTCACAGCGATGCCGAACCCGCCGTCTTCAACCTTGCCGAAACTAACGGTAGCTGTAACTTCGCTGCCTTCAATCTTTACCTTACCCAGACGGGCCACCATGTTCAGTGCGCTGTCAAAGCAAGCTGAATATCCGGCTGCAAATAATTGCTCGGGGTTCGTGCCTTCGCCGCCGGCACCGCCCATTTCGCGTGGAGTGCTGATTGTAAGGTTCAGCTTAGGACTTTCGGACTCAATATACCCGTTTCTTCCGCCGACGGCCTTTACAGTTGTTTCATACATTTTTTGCTGAATAGTCATCATTATTAATCGCTCCGTTTCGTGTTGTAATAAACATTGTACACAATATAATTTAACACAATTAAGATAATAGTCAATAAATTTTTTGCTATTATCATGATATTGCAAGTGAATTGTGTTAAAATAATGACACAAAGGCAGGTGAAGAAAATGCAAAATCAAACAACAACCCCTGAATTAATGCTGGACAATCAGCTGTGCTTCACCATTTACGCATGCTCGCGTGAATTCACGAAGCTATACCAGCCTCATCTGGACAAAATCGGCCTTACCTATTCACAATACCTGGTCATGATCGTGCTGTGGGAGAAGCAGCAGTGCACCGTTAAAGAGCTTGGCGAAGCCCTCTTCCTGGATTCCGGGACGCTGACTCCTCTGCTGAAGCGGCTGCAGGCTGCAGGACTGATTCTCCGTGAACGTTCCCTGCAGGATGAGCGGAAGGTGCTTATTTCACTGACCGAAAAGGGCTGGGAACTGCAAAGTGAGGCCGTTTGTATTCCAGCAAAGATGGCGGAGGGTTCGATGCTCTCGGCTGAGGAGTTTGTTCATCTGCTGGGCCAGTTCAAAGGCCTGCTCTCCCGGATTCATGAAGCAAATAAAAGTGCGTCTAAATAGTATTGCCAGGGCAGTGTCAATGCAATCGTTCGCATTCCGGCATGAAATCAAGCGAAAAAATATGTATAAATAGTGAAAGTTTTTGAGGAAAGCCCGATTAAATCGTGTTACAATATTCTGGGTTTCACTTTATATAATATAAGTAGGTGCAAATCTGTACCCCGCTGATCAAAACGGAATGCGGTATGGCTGCAGGCTGCCTGTATAAGCCGCCGCAACACTTTAGGAGGCTTCCGGTATGAATATCCACGAGTATCAGGGAAAAGAAGTACTTAAGAAGTACGGCGTAGCCGTACCGAACGGAAAAGTAGCTTATACAGTGGAGGAAGCAGTAGAAGCTGCAGCATCACTCGGCACGCCGGTGGTGGTTGTGAAGGCTCAGATTCATGCTGGCGGACGCGGGAAAGCCGGAGGGGTTAAGGTTGCCAAGTCATTGGATGAAGTCCGCACCTTTGCGGGAGAAATCCTTGGTAAGACACTGGTGACCCATCAGACCGGACCGGAAGGCAAGGAAGTGAAGAGGCTGCTCATCGAAGAGGGCTGCCGGATTGCAAAGGAATATTACATCGGTATTGTCGTGGACCGCAGTTCCGGACGGGTGGTCATGATGGCCTCCGAAGAAGGCGGAACAGAAATTGAAGAGGTGGCGGCAACCCATCCCGAGAAGATTTTCAAGGAAATTATTGATCCTGCTGTTGGACTGCAGACCTTTCAGGCGCGTAAGCTGGCTTACAGCATCGCTATCCCGAATCAGCTGGTCAATAAAGCAGTCAAGTTCATGCAAGCGCTCTATTTGGCTTTTGTGGATAAAGATTGCTCCATTGCCGAGATTAATCCGCTGGTCGTCACTGATGACGGAGATGTAATGGCGCTTGATGCCAAACTGAATTTTGACTCCAATGCCTTGTTCCGTCATAAGGATATTCAAGAGCTCCGTGACCTTGATGAAGAGGACGAGAAGGAGATTGAGGCTTCCAAATTTGATCTCAGCTACATCGCCCTGGACGGTAATATTGGCTGTATGGTCAATGGTGCGGGCCTGGCCATGGCAACAATGGATATTATCAAATATTACGGCGGCGAACCGGCCAACTTCCTGGATGTAGGGGGCGGTGCGACGACCGAAAAGGTTACTGAAGCATTTAAAATAATTTTGTCTGACGACAAGGTAAACGGCATCTTTGTGAATATATTCGGCGGTATTATGCGCTGCGATGTCATCGCTGAAGGTGTAGTAGAAGCGGCACGGCAGCTCGGGCTTACCAAACCGCTAGTTGTGCGGCTTGAAGGCACCAATGTAGCGCTGGGCAAGCAGATTCTGGCCGGCTCCGGACTGAATATCGTGGCAGCAGATTCTATGGCAGACGGTGCCCGTAAGATTGTTTCTCTGGTGTAACGCCGTACTCGTATTCGACAAACTAAGTAGGGATGTGACTTAAATCATGAGCATTCTTGTAGATAAAAATACGAAAGTCATCACACAGGGAATCACCGGCTCGACGGGCTTATTCCATACCAAAGGCGCGCTGGATTACGGTACCCAGATGGTGGGCGGAGTGACTCCCGGTAAAGGAGGAACCTCTGTTAACATTACGCTAGAAAATGGAAGCGAGGTCAGTCTGCCCGTATTTGATACTGTAGCCCAGGCCAAGGCTGCGACCGGCGCAACAGCAAGTGTCATTTATGTGCCGCCGGCGTTTGCCGCAGATTCCATTATGGAGGCTGTGGATGCTGAGCTGGAGCTGGTTATCTGTATCACGGAAGGTATACCGGTGCTGGATATGGTCAAGGTATCACGTTATATGGAAGGGCGTTCGACGGTTCTGATCGGTCCTAACTGTCCGGGCGTCATTACACCAGGGGAATGCAAAATCGGCATCATGCCGGGTTATATTCATACCCCGGGGTATGTCGGCGTAGTATCCCGCAGCGGAACCCTCACCTATGAGGCGGTGCATCAGCTGACAGAACGCGGAATCGGGCAGTCCTCCGCTGTCGGGATCGGCGGTGATCCGGTAAAAGGCTCAGAGTTTATTGATATTTTGAAGCTTTTCAACGAAGATCCGGGCACAAAAGCAGTCATTATGATCGGCGAGATTGGCGGTACTGCTGAGGAAGAAGCAGCACTTTGGATTAAAGAGAACATGACGAAGCCTGTAGTCGGATTTATCGGCGGTGTAACTGCACCTCCGGGTAAACGGATGGGCCATGCCGGCGCTATTATTTCCGGAGGTAAGGGTACCGCCAGCGAAAAAATTGCAGTACTTGAGTCCTGTGGAATCAGAGTGGCTCCGACTCCGGCTGAAATGGGATCAACGCTGGTAAGTGTGCTGGAAGAGCGCGGTGTACTCAACGCTTTTACCACTCATTAAATAATGATTGTGCTCTCTTCAGCCAAGTAGTATGATTTGTTAAAGGTAAGCAACCTTTTATTCCTGTGCGCAGGGTAAAAGGTTGCTTTTTTGCGTTTAATCAGCTCTTTGCTTCGGCAGCTTGCATTTTTATCCGCATTATCACAAAATAGGGAAGGTTGACCCTTCCAATCAAAGGGAGAGTATACATATGGATACACGTGACTTGATATTCGGGCTGAATGAAGTGGAGGGTATCGGCTGGAAGAGCATCGACAAAATCCGCCGTGCGGGACTTTTGTCGGATCGTGCGTTTAGTTGCCGCGCAGATGATTGGCTTCAGGTCGGATTAAGCGCGAAAATGTCGCAGCGGCTGGAAGAGGAATTTCATGCAGGCTGGATCAAGGAGCGCCGTCTTTTAATGGAAGAAAGCGGAATAGCGATGGTAACCGTTCTGGATGAAGAATATCCCGCTATGCTGAAAGAAATAGCCGAGCCGCCTTGGATACTCTATTACCGCGGGCTGTTGAAGCTTGCTTCCCGGCCGGCAATCGCTATGGTGGGAACCCGTGTGCCGACTGCTTATGGCCGTAAGATCGGGGAGATGCTGGCGGAGCAGCTCAGCCGTTCCGGTCTTGCAGTTGTCAGCGGCTTGGCCCGCGGTATTGACAGTGTGTGCCATGAAGCTGCACTGGCCTGCGGCGGAAGCACAATTGCTGTTGTAGCCACAGGGCTTGACACTGTATATCCGCCTGAGAACCGTGAGCTGGAACGGAAGATTTCCCGTAAAGGGCTTGTGCTCAGCGAATATCCGCTGGGAACCCCAAGCCATCCGGGCCTTTTTCCGCAGCGCAACCGGATTATTGCGGGGCTGACGCTTGGGACAGTAGTTGTTGAGGCGGATTCCCGCAGCGGCTCACTTATTACTGCTGATGCTGCCCTTGAAGCCGGAAGGGACGTATTTGCTGTTCCCGGACCGGTTACTTCCCCGAAAAGCCGGGGGGCGCTGGACCTGATTAAGCAAGGGGCAAAACTTGTAACCTGCGGCGAAGATATTATTGAAGAATATATAGCATATCTGCCGGCAAAGGCTGAAAATTCGGGACAAAGCAGACGCTCGGATGCCGGCGACGGTGACAGGCTTGCCGAAAAGAAATTGACAAGTGAGGAGTCGCACCTTTACCATATACTGCATCAAGGCCCGTTTACACTGGATGAGCTTCTCTCCAGAACAAGCTGGGATTTTGGACATTTGCATTCAGTTCTGTTATCTTTAATCATAAAAAAAGCGGTAACACAATTGCCGGGTGCAATTTATAAGGTCATTTAATATAGAAGGAACAGAATCGAGTGCATTCTATCAGTCCGTATAACCGGAATGACGGCCGTGCTCACAATACTTTTAGGAGGATTAACCTATGGCGGATACATTGGTCATTGTCGAATCGCCTGCCAAAGCGAAGACAATCGGCAAATATTTAGGCAGTAAATATATCGTAAAGGCGTCTATGGGACATATCAGAGATTTGCCGAAGAGCCAGATCGGCGTTGAAGTAGAAAATGATTTTAGTCCCAAATATATTACGATCCGGGGTAAAGGATCTATTCTTAAGGAACTGAAAGACGCCAGTAAAAAAGTAAAAAAAGTATATCTGGCGGCTGACCCGGACCGCGAAGGTGAAGCTATTGCCTGGCATCTGGCACATGCGCTGGATCTGGACAATACTCAGGAATGCCGGGTTGTTTTTAACGAAATTACGAAGCAGGCAGTAAAGGATGCATTCAAGACTCCGCGAAAAATCAATATGGATCTGGTGAATGCACAGCAGGCGCGGCGTATTCTGGACCGGCTGGTAGGCTATAAGATCAGCCCGTTATTATGGAAGAAAGTCAAAAAGGGCCTGTCGGCCGGCCGGGTGCAATCGGTAGCGGTAAAGATTATTATGGACCGGGAGAATGAGATTTCTGCTTTTGTACCGACTGAATACTGGAGCATTACTGCAAAGCTTGGTGTAAAGGGTACGGATTTTGAAGCTAAATTTCACAGGCTGAACGGTGAGAAGAAAGAGCTGGGTAAGGAAAGTGACGTCCAGGAAGTTCTGGAAGCGATTAAGAATGCTGACTTTAAGGTAGCTGAAGTAAAAGAGAAGGAAAGACAGCGTCATCCGTCAGCACCTTTTACGACAAGCTCCTTGCAGCAGGAGGCTGCCCGTAAGCTTGGCTTCCGCGCCGCCAAAACTATGTCTGTAGCCCAGCAGCTGTACGAAGGCGTGGAACTCGGCAAGGAAGGTACAGTGGGTCTGATCACATACATGCGTACCGACTCTACCCGTATTTCCACAACGGCCCAGGATGAGGCAAAGGAACTGATACAGGCTAAATACGGAGAGAAATTCATTCCGGAGGCTCCGCGCCAGTATTCCAAAAAAGCGGCAGGAGCACAGGATGCGCACGAAGCGATCCGTCCTACCTCTGCCCTGCGCGAGCCTGAGCTTGTTAAGGAATACATGAGCCGGGATCAGTTCCGCCTGTATAAACTGGTCTGGGAGCGGTTTGTATCCAGTCAGATGTCCTCCGCCGTTCTTGATACTCTCTCGGTTGACATCACTGCAGGAACTGCTATTTTCCGGGCTGTAGGCTCTAAAGTGTCCTTCCCCGGATTTATGAAGGTTTATGTGGAAGGCAATGATGACGGAACGACGGATGAGGAGAAATTCCTGCCCCCGCTGAAGGCTGGCGACGAGCTCGACAAGCAGGCGATTGAACCTAAGCAGCATTTTACCCAGCCGCCGCCGCGTTACACGGAGGCCCGTCTCGTTAAAACGCTGGAGGAGCTGGGTATTGGACGCCCGAGTACTTATGCCCCAACACTGGAAACAATCCAGAAACGCGGCTATGTGGCGATTGAAGAAAAAAAATTCATGCCGACAGAGCTTGGTGAACTGATTATAGAGCAAATGGAACAGTTCTTCCCGGAAATCCTTGATGTGGAATTTACCGCACATATGGAAGGTGACCTTGACCATGTGGAGGAAGGGGCGGAGGACTGGGTTAAAGTGTTGGCCGGATTCTACGAGTCCTTTGAAAAACGGCTGGAATTCGCGGAAGAAGAAATGAAGGAAATTGAGATTGAGGATGAAGTATCGGATGAGCTCTGTGAGAAATGCGGCAAGCCGATGGTTTATAAGCTTGGCCGGTTCGGAAAGTTTCTGGCCTGCTCCGGATTCCCGGACTGCCGTAACACCAAGCCGATTGTGAAGGATATCGGGGTCACCTGTCCGAAGTGTAACGAAGGCAAGGTTGTAGAGCGGCGCAGTAAAAAAGGGCGGGTGTTCTACGGCTGCGACCAGTATCCGGGCTGTGACTTTGTGTCCTGGGACCGTCCGTCCATTAAACCATGCCCGGCCTGCGGAGCCTGGATGGTGGAAAAGCGCAACAAGCAAGGCACCAAGCTCCAATGTACTTCCTGTGATCACACAGAGGCAGTGCTTGAGAGCGATGAATTAGCAGAATAAAAGACCGTTAGCAGGAGGAACAGAAATTGAAAGACTCAGCAAAAGTTACAGTGATCGGAGCGGGCCTCGCAGGCAGCGAGGCTGCATGGCAGATTGCCTCAAACGGGGTTCCGGTCAGACTATATGAAATGAGACCAGTGGTTAAAACACCGGCCCACCATACCGACCAGTTTGCCGAGCTGGTGTGCAGCAATTCACTGCGGGCGAACGGGCTTGGCAATGCAGTAGGTGTACTGAAGGAGGAAATGCGGCGCCTCAACTCGCTGGTGCTCGGGGCAGCCGACCGCCATGCGGTCCCGGCCGGCGGTGCGCTGGCAGTTGACCGTGACGGGTTCTCGGGAGAAATCACCCGCACGCTGCACGACCATCCGCTCGTAGAGGTTATTAATGAAGAACTGACGCAGCTACCGGAGGACGGGATTGTCGTAATTGCCACCGGTCCCTTGACTTCCCCGGCTCTGTCTGCCGAAATCAAGGCACTGCTTGGCGAAGAGTACTTCTACTTCTATGATGCTGCGGCTCCGATTGTTGAGAAGGACAGCATTGATATGAGTAAGGTATATCTGGCTTCCCGGTACGATAAGGGAGAGGCAGCCTATTTGAACTGTCCAATGAATGAAGAGGAGTTTGACCGGTTTTATGATGCACTTATTACAGCTGAGACTGCAGCACTAAAGGATTTTGAGAAGGAAATCTATTTCGAAGGCTGCATGCCGATTGAAATCATGATGAAGCGCGGTAAACAGACTGCCCTGTTTGGACCTATGAAACCGGTAGGTCTGCTGAATCCCCATACCGGCAAGCTGCCATTCGCAGTTGTTCAGCTGCGCCAGGATAATGCGGCAGGCACGCTGTACAACCTGGTAGGCTTCCAGACTCATCTGAAGTGGGGAGAGCAGAAGCGGGTGTTCTCCATGATTCCGGGTCTCGAGAATGCCGAGTACGTCCGCTATGGTGTAATGCACCGCAACACGTTCATTAATTCTCCGAAACTGCTGCATCCAACCTATCAGATGAAGGGGCATGAAAGACTGTTTTTTGCCGGCCAGATGACAGGTGTTGAAGGCTATGTGGAATCCGCAGCTTCCGGAATGATTGCAGGTATTAATGCAGCCAAAGCAGCGCTGGGCCAAGAAGGCCTAGTATTTCCTGAGGAAAGCGTCCTGGGCAGTATGCCTGCTTACATTACTTCTGCAGATCCGAAGCATTTCCAGCCGATGAACGCCAATTTCGGACTGCTGCCGAAGCTGCCGAATAAAATCCGCAACAAAAAAGAGAAAAATGAGCTGCTTGCCCACCGTGCACTGGATAGCCTGGCTGCATTTGCTAGGCGGACAGGCCTTGACTATAAGGAACCGGTAGCGGCTGTGGAGCAGGATCAGGCATAATTTGAAGTTTGCACAGCATAAGCTTATGATTTATAGAGGATGAACTTAAGAATGCCGGAATTTTCATTCTTAAGTTCATTTGCGTTTTGAAGTGAGTTTATTCTAGGAGGTTGCCAAATTATGTTACCCAGCTTTCATGCAACTACTATTTGTGCCGTAAGACATAACGGCCAGGCCGCGATTGCCGGCGACGGACAGGTTACTTTCGGAGAAAGTGTCATTATGAAGACGACTGCCAAAAAGGTGCGCCGGCTGTACAGAGGACAAGTAATTGCCGGCTTTGCGGGTTCCGTAGCCGATGCCATCACTCTGTTTGAAAAGTTTGAGGGTAAGCTGGAGGAGCACCACGGTAACCTGCAGCGTTCAGCAGTCGAGCTTGCTAAAGACTGGCGGCAGGACCGTATCCTGCGTAAGCTTGAGGCTCTAATGATTGTGATGAATAAGGAAGGCATGTTGCTCATCTCCGGTAATGGAGAGATCATTGAGCCGGATGATGACGTGCTTGCTATCGGCTCCGGCGGTAACTTTGCCTTAGCCTCGGGACGGGCTCTCAAACGTCATGCTCCGGACCTGAGCGCAGCCGAGATTGCCAAGGAAGCATTGCAGATTGCTTCGGAGATTTGCGTGTATACCAATTCCAATATCATAGTTGAACAATTGTAGGCACGGTGCCACAGAAAGAGGGAGGAAGTCGTAATGGTGAATCAATCGCTAACACCCCGCCAGATCGTCGCTGAACTTGATAAATATATCGTAGGCCAGAAGCAGGCTAAGAAGTCAGTGGCAGTAGCCCTGCGTAACCGTTACCGCCGCAGCCAGCTTAGTGAAGAGCTGCGTGATGAAATAGTTCCAAAAAACATTTTGATGATCGGGCCTACAGGCGTCGGGAAAACTGAAATTGCCCGCAGACTGGCCAAGCTGGTTAATGCCCCGTTTATTAAAGTTGAAGCTACTAAATTTACCGAAGTCGGTTATGTTGGCCGAGATGTGGAATCGATGGTCCGGGATCTGGTCGAGACCTCGATCCGGATGGTTAAGCTTGAACGGACGGAAAAGGTAAAAGACCGCGCCGAGGAGCTCGCTAATGAACGGATCGTTTCGATTCTGGCACCATCCTCCTCCAAAAGTAAATCCCAGCGCAATCCGTTTGAAATGATCTTTGGCGGGAATGCCGGTGCTTCCGATGATGTTAAGGAGGAGCCGGAGGATGGAAGCCTTAGTGAACGCCGCCGCGGCATCAAATTCAAGCTGCTGGCAGGACAGCTGGAGGAAGACATCATTGAGATTGATGTGGAGGATACCGCACCGACGATGCTCGATATGTTTGCCGGCCAGGGAAATGACCAGATGGGTATGAATATGCAGGAAATGTTCGGCAATCTGCTGCCTAAACGGACCAAGAAACGCAAGCTGCCGATCAAGGAAGCGCGCAAGGTGCTTATTCAGGATGAGGCTGCCAAGCTGATTGATATGGATGATGTGATTCAGGAGTCCGTTGCCCGTGCAGAGCAGTCCGGCATTATTTTTATTGATGAAATTGATAAGGTAGCCAGCCAGGGGAAAGGATCGGGGCCTGATGTCTCGCGTGAAGGCGTACAGCGTGATATTCTGCCTATCGTAGAAGGTTCTACGGTTATGACCAAGTACGGGCCTGTGAAGACTGACTACGTGCTGTTCATTGCGGCAGGGGCTTTCCATATCGCCAAGCCTTCCGATCTTATTCCGGAGCTTCAAGGCCGTTTTCCGATTCGTGTTGAGCTGAGCAGTCTGACGCTGGAGGACTTTGTGTCCATTCTGACTGAGCCGCAGAATGCGCTCACCAAGCAGTATGTGAATCTGCTTAAAACAGAGAACATTGAAATTCAATTCCAAGCGGATGCGATTCAGGAAATTGCCAGAATTGCTGCCTCTGTCAACCAGAATATGGAGAACATCGGAGCTCGTCGTCTGCATACTATCCTTGAAAAGCTGTTAGAAGACCTTTCGTTTGAGGCGCCGGAGCTGACGCTGGAGACTATGGTGATCACACCGGAGTATGTTCGCGAAAAACTGTCAGGAATCGCGCAGGACCGCGATTTAAGCCAATATATCCTGTAATGATGGAAGATTTGGATTTACTTTAAATTTAGGTATATTGAATTAGTGACTTGCATAAAAGTCCTGAGAAACAGCTAAAACGTGTAATAAAATGCTAAATAAAAGCATATTATGGCATATAACTGGTAGCAATTTGAAAAAACATGCTTTAAGCCCTCTCTTTTCTGAAAAGATAGGGCTTATTTCTTATTGTAATAATATACAAATTCTACGAAAATCAATGTATATGAGATTGCCAATAGAATCATCCATCGACACCTTTCGACTGCTCATTCAAGAAAATAGTAAGATTTTTAGCTTTTTTTGTCGAATCAAGCAGGTATTCGCAAGAAGTTGTGGAATTCTTTTCATTATGATAGCTTTGGAAGGGGGATTTCGATGGGTTTGCTGAATAGTGTCAGTTTTCAGAGATTGCAGGGAGGCCTTGAGGCCGCCACTAAACGACAAAGTGTTCTGGCCAACAACATTGCCAATGCGGATACACCGGGCTTTAAACGCTCCGACGTTTCGTTTGAGAGCATACTCGCCGGGCAGGATAGCGGATTGAAGCCGACGCTCGGGGCGAAGGTAACGGATTCCCGCCACTTCCAATTCGGTTATGTTTCTGCCGCACCGGCTGCTGTTGTCAGCACAGAAGCTTCTACTTCGATGAATAACAACGACAACAATGTGGATATGGACAGGGAGATGGCGCTCAGTGCTGAGAATCAGCTCAGATACAACTCTTATGTCGAACAGTTAAACAGTCAGATTACTATGATGCGTACAGTTGTGCAGGGAGGGTAATATATAGTGAACTTTGGTAGCAGCTTTGGAATCAGCGCATCCGCGTTAACCGCCCAGCGGCTCAGGATGGACGTGATTTCCTCCAACATTGCCAATGCCGAAACGACCAGAGCCTCAGTAGTAGACGGTAAGGCTGTTCCGTACAAGCGCAAGCTTGTCGTGCTTGGAACCGAGCAGAACAACAGTTTTTCAAACATTCTTAATGCCAAAATGAACAGTGGCAACAGTGCTGAAGGGGTAAAGGTAAAGTCAATTATAGAGGACGATTCACCCTTGAAGCCGGTTTATAATCCGACCCATCCGGATGCTGACGCTGAGGGGTATGTATACATGCCTAACATCGATCTGACTAAAGAGATGGTGGATATGCTGTCTGCTTCACGTTCTTATGAAGCCAACATTACGATGCTGAATGCATCTAAAGCAATGGTAAGCAAGGCACTCGAAATTGGAAAATAATAGCTTGAGTGAACTTTAGGAGGGTAATCATTGATACAGAATCTTTTGATAGGAACACAAACAATCCAGCCTCTTGCCATGAAATCTGCAACAGCACAGACGGGGGGAGCGGCCGGTTCCGGTCAAAGCTTTGGAACTTATCTGGAAGACGCATTGAATCAGGTGGCTGCCCAGGAGCAGCAGGCCAAGGATATGAACAACAAATTTGTTTTGGGAGAAGTCAATATCGATGAGGCGATGATTTCTTCACAACAGGCATTGCTGAGTTTGCAGCTGACTACACAAGTCCGGAACAAAGTGATTGAAGCCTATCAGGAAATTATGAGAACTCAAATCTAAATGATCCTAGCTTAGTTTCGGATGGGGTGACACTGTGAATGAAAGATTTGCCCAATACAGGGAGAAGGCAACCGAGTATTGGAACAGATTTAGCGGTAAGCAAAAAATATTATTCTTTTCTACACTCTTTATCATCATTGTAATTATTATTGTTTTGACAATGCAGCTTTCGAAGACGGAATACGAAGTGGCTTTTCGGGATTTGGACAATACAGACTCCGCCGGAGTCATGACCTACCTGGATGGCGCGGGCATTCCTTACCGGCTAAGTCCAGACGGCAGAAGCATTTCAGTGCCAAGCACCCAAGCCAACCGCATTAAAATAGATATTGGTTCCCAGGGGATTGTGCAGGAGGGCTCCATCGGATACAAAGTTTTTGATGAGTCATCATCTATGATCGGCACGACAGACAGCGAGTTCAATGTTAAATATAACAACGCGCTGAATGGGGAAGTTGAACAGCTGATGAGGCGGATGCAGGGGATTAAGGATGTCAAAGTGCTGATTACTCTCCCGAAAGAGACTGTTTTTGCTTCTCAGGCGGGTCAGGAGCAGGCTTATGCATCAATTGTGCTTACGTTTGATCCGGGATTCAGGGCATCACAGGATAATATCGACGGATACTTCAATTTAGTGAAGACTGCCGTTCCTAATTTACCGGTTGACAACATTACGATCACGAGTAACGAAACTGAATTAATGCCTTCTGCCAGAGGCGGGCAAACGGGAATATCCAGCCAGGTCGAAGAGAACTTTGCCCTTCAAAAGAAATTTGAAGAGGAAGTCAAAAAGAATGTAAAGCAATTTCTCAGTACCTTAACAGGTCCTGATAAAGTGGATGTTCTGGTTTTTTCCAAGCTGAATTTCGATAAGGAAAGCCGGACGGAAGATATTGTTACACCTGTGGATATAGAGAATATGCGGGGGATTGAGATAAGCTCGCAGATTATCAGCAATACCTTTTCGGGTCAGAGTAACACTACCGGGGGGGTTGCGGGTACGGGATCGGAAGATGTCTCGGGTTATCCTTCGGGGGCTGACACAGGCACCTCTACTTCTGAAGAATCTTCGGAAACGAGAAACTATGAGGTCAACCGAATTACAAAGGATATAATCGCAAGCCCATATACTGTTAAAGATTTAACCATTAATGTTGCAGTTGAACCACCTGCAGGGCAAACAAATTTGGATGAGGCAACTTCAGGTGCAATCCAGAATATTTTAGTTAACATCGTACGCGCGTCACTGGCAGATTCAGGAGTCACTTATACAGACGCTGATTTGACTAAAAAAGTTTCGGTTTATTCCCAGCAGTTCGGGAGCAGTACAGCTGAAGCAGCCACAGGCGGTCTGGCTACCTGGATGATCTGGGCGATTGGAGCAGCAGCGCTGCTGGTTGGCGCAGGAGGCGGTTTCCTGATCTACCGGAGCCGCAAAAACAAACAATTGGAAGAAGAAGTGGAAGAAGATATTCCGCTGCAGGTACCTACCGAATTCCCGTCCATTAACTTGGAGAGCGTGACGAATGAAAGTCAGGTTCGCAAGCAGTTGGAGAGCCTGGCGAAGAAGAAGCCGGATGAATTCGTAAACCTGCTGCGTACATGGCTTGCAGATGAACAGAGGTGAACTAATGGCAAAAGCTAGCCAGCAGGGTCTCAGCGGCCGCCAAAAGGCGGCGATCCTGCTTATCACACTAGGGCCCGAGGTATCGGCGCAAATATTCAAACATCTACGTGACGAAGAAATCGAACAGCTGACTCTGGAAATAGCCAATGTCCGCAAGGTGGACAGCGGAGAGAAAGAGTCGATTATGTCTGAATTCCATCAGATCTGTCTTGCCCAGGAATATATTTCTCAAGGCGGTATCAATTACGCCAAGGAGATTCTGGAGAAGGCGCTGGGCTCCACGAAAGCACTTGAGGTTATTAACCGGTTGACTGCAACGCTGCAGGTCAGGCCTTTCGATTTTGCCCGTAAGGCTGACCCTAACCAGATTCTGAATTTCATTCAGAATGAGAATGTCCAGACTATCGCCCTTGTTCTGTCTTATCTGCAGTTTGAGCAGGCTGCCAGCATTCTGTCTTCCCTGCCTCAGGAGAAGCAGGCTGAGGTGGCGAGAAGAATTGCCATTATGGACAGCACCTCGCCGGAGGTCGTTACCCAAATTGAGCGGGTGCTGGAACAGAAGCTTTCGGCTACAGTGACTCAGGATTATACTAATGCCGGCGGTATTGAATCGATCGTACAGATCCTGAACGGGGTTGACCGTGGGACAGAGCGTACCATTCTCGACTCGCTGGAAATTCAGGACCCTGAGCTGGCCGAAGAGATCAAAAAGCGGATGTTCGTATTCGAGGACATTGTCAATGTGGACAACCGCTCCATCCAGCGGATTATCAAGGATATCGAAAATGCAGACCTGCAGCTGGCTCTCAAGGTGGCAAGCGAAGAGGTGCGGGATGTTATTTTCCGCAATATGTCCAAACGGATGGCAGAAACCTTCCGCGAGGAAATGGAGTATATGGGTCCTGTGCGGCTGCGTGATGTTGAGGAAGCCCAGACACGCATCGTAGGCACGATCCGCAGACTGGAAGAATCCGGTGAAATTATCATCGCCCGTGGCGGAGGAGATGACATAATTGTCTAAGCTGATAAAACACTCCCAATATGTTCCGGTAGATGTGCTCAAACGGCTGGAACAAGCCAGACAGAATGCCGGAATTGCCGAAGAACCCGCAGTGTCGGACTCGGCAGGTGAGGTCCATTATCATGACCCGGCCCGTGAAGAGGCAGAGCAGAGCCGCCGGCAAATGCTGAAGGATGCTCAGGAATTTGCTGAAGAACAGGTGCGGGGCGCATCGCTGGAAGCTGAAAATATTGTGGAATCGGCAAAGACAGAAGCGGAAGAATGGTGGCGCCAGCGACGGGAGCAGGACGAGCATCTGATAGAAGCAGTCAAATCCGAAGCGTTTCAGCAGGGGTATCAGGAGGGGCTGACTCAGGCTGAACATGAAATGGCCAAACGAATGAATGAGATGATGGAAGAAGCGCGTATGGTGCTGCAGGAAGCTTACAAGGCGCGCGATGTCATTATTCAGGAAGCGGAACCTTTCCTGGTGGAGCTGAGCTGCTCTATTGCTGAAAAGATAGTGGACAAGCAGCTGACGGTTGAGCCGCAGTTCGCCATGGATCTGATCCGCAAAAATCTGGCGCGCAAACGGGAGCAGGGATTGATCTCCCTGTGTGTCTCCCCTTCGCAATTCTCCTTTGTTAATGCGGCAAGGGAAGAGCTTGCACTTGCGGTGGATTCACAGGCCGAACTTCAGATTCTGCCTGATTCAACAGTAAAGGATATGGGATGTGTCATCCGTTCCTCCTTCGGCAGTATCGATGCTCGGATTGATACCCAGCTTTCAGAAATTAAAAAATCACTGGTGAGAATCGCACTGGACACTGAGGAGCACAGAAATGGGGAAGCCGATGCTTGACAGTGGACGGTATAAAGAACATTTGCGGAATTTTGACCCGGTTAGGATTAATGGTAAGGTTACCCAGGTTATAGGATTGATGGTGGAATCCGAAGGTCCTGATGCCAGTATCGGTGATGTATGCTATATCTACCCTGCCAAAGGCAACAAACCTCTTCAGGCTGAGGTGGTGGGGTTTCGGGACAACAAGGTGCTGCTAATGCCGCTTGGTGAGCTTCAGGCAATCGGGCCTGGCTGTGACGTGGTTGGGACCGGCAAACCGCTGAGCGTCCAGGTAGGCTCTGAGCTGCTGGGCAAAGTGCTAGACGGACTTGGACAGCCGCTTGACGGCTCATTGATTCCGGCACGGATGCCGCACAGCTCTACCTTTAATATTCCGTCCAATCCGCTGACACGTCCTCGTGTGCATGAACCGATCAGCATCGGCGTCAGAGCAATTGACGGTTTGCTGACAATCGGTAAGGGTCAGCGGGTAGGCATTTTCGCAGGCTCAGGGGTAGGTAAGAGTACGCTGATGGGAATGATTGCCCGTAATACCGCAGCCGATGTCAATGTTATTGCATTAGTAGGGGAACGCGGAAGAGAAGTGCTTGATTTTATTGAACGTGATCTAGGTCCTGAAGGACTGCAGCGGTCGGTTGTCGTGGTTGCTACATCTGATCAGCCCGCGCTGATCCGGATCAAGGGGGCACTGATTGCTACTACCATCGCTGAATATTTCCGGGACCGGGGTCTCAACGTCATGCTGATGATGGACTCGGTTACACGTTATGCGATGGCCCAGCGTGAAGTTGGACTTGCGGTCGGCGAACCGCCGGCTATGAGAGGCTATACACCTTCTGTATTTGCTAGTCTACCTAAGCTTCTGGAACGGGCAGGAACCGGTCCTACAGGCTCGATAACCGCCTTCTACACCGTGCTCGTTGACGGTGATGACATGAATGAGCCGATTGCTGATGCCGTGCGGGGGATTCTGGACGGACACATTGTCCTAAACCGCAGCATTGCCAATAAAGGACATTTTCCGGCTATCGACGTTCTGTCAAGCATAAGCCGAGTGATGAAGGATATCGCTCCTGAGGAACAAATTGCCGCGGCTGAGAATGTAAAGCGGCTGATGGCCGTGTATAAGGATTCTGAAGACTTAATCAATATCGGTGCCTACCAGAGAGGCTCCAACGCCCAGATTGACGAGTCCATGCATTATATCGACAGCATCTGGGAGTTCACCAAACAGAAGGTGAATGAGAAGGTAACCTTGTCCGAAGTTCAGCAGTCTTTAATTTCACAGTTCTCAAGGAGTTGATATGCAATGAGGTTCCATTATACTTTTCAAAAAGTGGTGGATTTGAAGGGCAACGAGAAAACACAGGCAGAGTGGATGCTCTCAACTGCACTCGGAGAACTGCAGGCACAGGAAAAAAGCCTAGATGAATTAATGGCCCAGCGCAGTTCACTGATGCTGTCGCTGCAGAACGCAGCTGAACAAAAAACACCCATGGCCAAAATTATTGAAATGCAGCATTATGTGCAGTACCTCGATTCCTGTATTGCCCGCAAGCACACAGACATCAGACGTGCCCATCAGGAGGTTCAGCATAAGCAGGATCATCTCAGCACAAAGGTGCTGGACGAGAAGGTCTGGCTGAAAGCCAGGGACAAGGCGAAAACTATTTTTCAGCAGGATATGATTTTACGGGAACAAAACGAACTGGATGAGATGGCTACCGTCCGCTTCGCGATGAAATCCCTCTAACCCGGGAGGTTTCCGCCAGTGGCTAATAACGATATGGAACTTGAAAACGAAGAGTCGGCAAGCAAATTCGAGCGGTTTTTGTTTCTGATGATACCGATTATTTTTACGCTCGTGCTGCTTGGAGTGCTGCTGACTCTTTTTAATATGGACATCCGCAACAAGGCGCTGGAGGTGGCTAACAAGATTCCGGTAGTGAATCAATGGATTCCTGACCCGGTTGTGGAGCCGGGAAGTGAAGCGGCAGAGGAAGAAGCAGCCTCAGGCGAGGAGCAGGCGGAAAGCTCGGAATCAACAATTAAAGAGCTGAAAGCCCAGGTTGCTGAAAAGGATGCCCAGCTGAAGCAGATTAATGATGAAAAGACTGCGCAGACTACACAGGTTGAAGCGCTGCAGAAGCAGATTGACACAATGACAGCAGAAGCTGCGGCTGCTGAGGCTGCCGTGGCGGAAGAGGACCCTTACCAGGACAAGGTGACCGAGCTTGCTAAACTGTATTCAGGAATGAAGGCATCCAAGGCAGCACCGATTATGGAGAACCTGACTACTGAAGAGCAGGTACAGATTATGAGTGCCATGAATACAGCCAGTAAAACGGCAATCCTGGAAAAAATGGATCCCCAAAAAGCTGCAGAAGTGTCAATAAAGCTAAAGGAAACAACCAATTCAACCGATATGGCTATTGCAGCCCTTCAATCAAGACTCAAACAGGACCAGGCAAGCACTACTGCAACACCTGCATCATCAGGTAATCTGGATCAGGAAAAGCTGAGCCAGACGTTCGCAACAATGCCGGCTGCTGAAGCGGCGACATTGCTGGGCTCAATGTACAGTGTCAGTCCGGACAAGGTTATCACAGTGCTGAATACAGTAGGAGACTCTGTAAGATCTTCAATCCTGGGTGAGATGACCAAGAATGACAGTGCGCTTACAGCGAAAATTCTAAACCGTCTGATGGGCGGTAAATAATTGCTTTGAAAGGAGGTGAAATCAAATATGAGTCTAGTTGTACCATCATTTTCAGGCGGCAATCTGCTGCAGGCAAGCGGAAGTGGCGGAACAGCCCCAGCTGCCGAAGCTACTTCCGCCGGTACTGCTTCAACAGTCCAGCCTTTTGCCCAGAGACTTGTTCAGACGATGAACGGAACAACCGGTACAGCTGTAACAGTACCTCAAACCGGAAGCCTTGTTTCATTGCTGCAAGGTCTGCTGGCTGCCGTACAGTCCGGCGGGGAAGAGGCAAGCGGAGCAGACAGCACAGGACATGCTGATTTAATGAAGAGTCTTGAAAACGATATGGAACAGCTTGATGAAAGTCTTGATGCCGACCCGGCGCTGCTGGCAGCTCTTCAGGGCTGGCTGCTGCAAGCGGCACAGTTGCTTTCCGGAGCACAAGTATCCGGTCAGGGAGCAGCTGACGAAGCAGCAGAAAGTGTGATGCTATCACCGCTCGCCCAGAATCCCGAAACAATCCGTTTCGCAGTGCAGGATGAGCTTAACGGTCTGGTTACTATGCTGCAGAAGGCAGCTGTGGAGGGTGATAAGGCGCTGGCAGGTTCAGGTGCTGAACTGTTAAATCAGTTTTCCGCTATCATGACTGAAGCTGCTGCTCCAGAGAGTAAAGCTAAGAGTAAGGGATTGAGTCATTCAGATCCAACTGCTCTGCTGCCAGTTAAAAACAATGCCGCAGCAGAAAGCGGAGGCAAGCCACAGACTGCTGAAAAAGTTGTTCCGGTCCTTGTTAATCCGTCAACTGCCGCAACAGCTGCTACAACTACAACTGCAATTCCGGCGGGTACAGCTGAACAATCTGATGTATCTCCCCTGGCACTTTCAGCAAATGCAGGAGAAGAAAAAAACCTTACAGTATTGTCTAAAACAGCTCATGCTGCGAACAATGGCACTACCGCTAAAGCAGAAGATTCTATGCCAGAAGTAGAAGTGACTGAGGACAGTAGTGATGTAGTGACAGCCGGCCAATTACTAATTAGAGAAGGCCTTGCAGCACCGCTAAAGGCTGAATTAGCCAAGGTGCCGGTCAGTCAATTTGCCCAGCAGATGGATACATTTATCAGTGGTAAACTGGAAATTGTAAGCAAAGGCGGAATAGCTGAGGCGACGATTACACTGTTCCCTGAAAATCTGGGGCAGGTCGATGTGAAGATTACAATGCAGAACGGGAATTTGATTGCCCAGTTTGCAACGGTACACTCCGGAGCTAAAGAAATGCTGGAGCAGCAGATGAGCCAGCTTCGAACAGCTCTTCAAGCTCAGGGAATTCAAGTGGAAAAGCTCGAAGTAACACAGAGCACAGCGCTTTTCTCGCAGTTTAATGATCAGCAGGGGCGCCAGCAAAATTCAGGGGGCCAGCAGAACAGAAATTCCAGAGACCGGCGTGAGGATATCGAGGATGCAGTGCTCGCTGCTGAGCTGAATGGCGAGTTTAAGGAATGGGCTGCGAACAACCGGCAGGAAATGTGGAACCAGAGCGGAGGCTTTTCGGCCAAGGCATAGCTTAAATGAATTGCGAGGTGAATTATAAATGGCATCAACTACACCTGTCTCTAATAATAATCAGTGGAATTATGTAGCAAATAATTCTCAAACAACCAAAACAACCGGTAGCTCTACGCTGGGCAAAGACCAGTTTTTGAAAATACTGATCACTCAGCTGCAGAACCAGGATCCGATGCAGCCGATGGAGGATAAGGAATTTATCGCTCAGATGGCACAATTCTCATCAGTGGAACAATTAATGAATATTTCAACTCAGCTCACCGCCATGAATCAGTCTCTGGGCTCCGTTTCCGGGCTGATCGGCAAGGATATTACCTGGACTGATGTATCTACAGAGCTGCCGAAGTCAGGTAATGTAGAATCTATTGTAGTCAGCAGCGGTGTACAATACGCGGTTGTAGGCAGTGAGCGTATTGCTCTGACTAATATTACCCAAATAATGAATGCAGCTGCAAAAGCCGAAACTGTCAGCGGAAATGAAGCACAGGAAAGCGGCGGGGAGAGCGGGGAGAGCATATGAGTGAGCGGCTGACTATAGGCCAGCTGTACCCTAGCGCAGTTCATCCGCAGGTGCTCCAAAGATCACACACGGCTAAAACCGCCGGCAGTGAAGCCAGCTTTGAGAGTGTGCTGCAGAAGAATATGCTTAAGTTCAGCAACCATGCCGCCAAACGGCTTGAGCAGCGGGGAATTGAGCTTGGCAGCCGCCAGCTGGACCAGATTTCGAATGCCGTAGAGAAGGCTGCTGCCAAAGGCAGCAAAGAATCTCTGATATTGATGAAGGACATGGCGCTTATTGTAAGTGTGCCGAACCGTACAGTGGTAACAGCGATGGATGGTAATTCAATGAAGGATAATGTATTTACGCAAATTGACAGTGCAGTGATCATTTCATAACCGGCCGGTCCTAACCGGAGAGCCGGAATGGCCGCCGACCGACTGACGCGGCCATGTCAGAATGAACCTATTTCATTAATATATGAAGAGTCTGCTGACTCTCAATCTAGGAGGACAATAACAATGTTAAGATCTATGTATTCAGGCGTTTCGGGTATGCGCGGATTTCAGACGAAGCTGGATGTTATCGGTAACAACATTGCCAACGTGAATACAATCGGCTTCAAATCCGGCCGCGTTATGTTCAAAGACATCATGAGCCAGACGATCTCCGGTGTCTCTGCACCTGTAGACGGCGGACAGGGCGGTGTAAATGCCAAACAGGTTGGACTTGGGGTAAGCATCGGCTCGGTCGATACTCTTCATCTGCAAGGCAGTGCGATGACCACCAACAATCCGACCGATCTGCGGATTGACGGAGACGGCTTCTTCCTGGTACGGCTGTCTGATGACCAGGAGACCCCTTTCCTGACGCGGGCCGGTGATTTCCATGTGGATGCGAGCCGTAACCTGATCACTTCTGACGGCATGCATGTACTGGATTCTGACGGGGAAGCGATTCAGCTCGGTGAGGATGTAACTGCATTCTCAATCTCAAGCGACGGTACCATTGTGCAGACAATGGCTGACGGCACTACGGAGGCTGGTGTACAGATCGGTGTTGCTAAAGTAAGCAACCCGCAGGGTCTGGAAAAAATCGGCGGTAATCTGTTCCGGATGACATTGAACGCCAATGCGGAAGGCGAGCTTGCCCCGACGACAGCAAATAATGCTGAGGTGGGAACAGGCTCAATCGTGGCAGGCCAGCTGGAAATGTCCAACGTCGACCTGACCGGTGAATTTACGGAGATGATCGTAACTCAGCGCGGTTTCCAGGCGAATTCCCGGATCATCACTACCTCCGATGAAATCCTTCAGGAAGTTGTAAACCTGAAACGCTAATTTTTTAGCCATCATCACAAACTTGCTGTATAATAATAACGTTTCGCCTTTTGGCGCAGCTGTTATTGCGAAGTCGCGGGGGGGAACTCCTCCCCCTATTTTTTGTTAGGAGGCCTGTTATGATCTCGGTAACAAGATTGAACGGGGCGCCCATGTGGCTGAATGCCCTGCTTGTAGAAATGGTAGAAGAAAGTCCGGATACGTACATTACGCTTGTAACAGGTAAAAGATTGATCGTGCTTGAGAAGGCAGAAGAGGTAATAACTAAAATTCGGGATTATAACAGGGACATAGGCACATATGCTGCCACCATTAAAGTCCAATCAATGGAGGAGCTTTCATGAAAAAGATGCTGCCGTGGCTCATTACGATTTTACTGGCAATTACGCTTATTCTGGTTGCCGCATTTTTACTGATGGATAGGATTTTTCCAAGTGATGTCAACGATGTAAATGCAGCTGTCCAGAATATGGAAGTCGAAAGATTAAGCGCTGACGAAATCGTTGAGCTGTCATCAGAAATCACAGACATCAAAACTAATCTTGCCGACACCGATTATATCGTTTTAATAAATTTTGCATTTCAGCTGGATACCGTCAAGGCCAAGGAAGATTTTGAAAAGATCAAGGACCTCAAGATCAAACCGCTGCTGATCAAAACACTTGCCGATACAAAGCCTGAGGAACTAAACGGGGCGAACGGCAAGGATCAATTGAGCAGCAAACTGGTAAATCTGATAAACAAGACCTTAACTGAAGGCAAGCTGACCCAGGTTGAAGTAACAAACTTCATTATGACTTCCATTTAGCTGCTGACAGGATAATTCCTTGATAGGGGGGTGAATAAATTGGTTGATGTACTATCACAAAATGAAATTGATGCTCTGCTTGCCGCACTATCTTCGGGTGAAATGGATGCCGATGAGCTGAAAAAAGAAGAAACCCAGAAAAGAATCCGTTCTTACGATTTCAAACGGGCTGTACGCTTTTCAAAGGATCATATCCGCAGTCTTACGCGTATCCATGACAATTTCGCCCGCTATCTTACTACCTATTTCTCGGCCCAATTACGCACCTTCGTACAGATCAATGTCGTTCAAGTAGAGCAGCTCCCTTATGATGAGTTTATCCGCTCCATTCCCAAAATGACGATTTTGAACATTTTTGAAGCGGAGCCGCTGGAAGGCCGTATGGTGATGGAAGTGCATCCGAATATTGCGTTTGCAATGCTGGACAGAATGCTCGGCGGGTTCGGCACAGCTCCCACCAAAATTACCACATTGACCGAAATCGAAACAACCATTATGGAAAGGATCTTTAGCAGGTGCTTTGAGAGTCTGCAGGAGGCCTGGAAAACCGTGCTTGACATTAATCCCCGGATGGAAGGGCTCGAGACCAATCCGCAGTTCATGCAGATTGTCTCGCCGAATGAAACGATCGCCCTGATCTCCCTAAGTACCAAAATTGGCGATACTACCGGGATGATCAATCTATGTATCCCTCACGTCGTTCTTGAACCGATTATGTCAAGGCTTTCCGTCCATCAATGGTTTGTATCAGAGAAGAAGGTTCGGGACGAAGTTGAATTAGAGGCGATAAGGTCGAGAGTTAACATGGCGCAGCTGCCAATTGTAGCAGAGCTAGGCGAATCGAGGTTATCCATTGCTGAATTTCTCGGGCTTAGTGTAGGCGACGTTATCTCTCTGAACAAGACAGTGGATGCAGGCTTGTCCATTAAAGTAGGGGACAGGCTAAAATTCATCGGAAGTCCCGGGATGATAAAGGATCGAGTAGCTGTACAAATAGACGAGATTGTCAGTGAAGGAGTTGAAGAGTTTGACGAGTAAAGATTATTTATCCCAGGAAGAGATCGATGCTCTTCTCAGGCAATCTGCGGAAGGCTCTCTGGCACCCGAGGTTAAGACAGTTGATGACTTTCTGACCCCGTTTGAGCAGGATGCCTTGGGAGAAATCGGAAATATTACATTCGGCAGTGCAGCAACTGCACTCTCTACCCTGCTTGGCAAAAAGGTTGATATTACTACTCCGAAGGTATCCATTATTACCCGCAGCGAATTTGAAGAAGCATTTCCGAAGCCGCATGTAGCCGTTCATGTACAGTATGTGGATGGATTCCAGGGAATTAACTCCCTGGTTATCAAAATCCGTGATGCCCAGGTTATCGCAGATCTCATGCTCGGCGGTGAAGGTGAACCCAAGGATGAAGAGCTGAACGAGATTCACATCAGTGCGGTGCAGGAAGCCATGAACCAGATGATGGGTTCTTCAGCGACATCCATGTCAACCATCTTCAACAGGTTCGTCAATATTTCTCCTCCGGGTATTGATATTCTAAATATGTCTAGCGGTGAAGGTGTAGGCAGCCTGCCCGATGATGAAACGCTCATTCAAATCTCCTTCCGCTTAAAGATCGGGGATTTGATTGACTCAACGATCATGCAGCTCCTGCCTGTGCAGTTCGCTAAGGATATGGTAACCATGCTGCTGGGTGATGTCGGCCAGCCTGAGCAGGAAACCGCAGCAGCACGGACTGAAGCGCCGCCGGCGCCAGCGGCCTCTGCACCGCCTGCCTCTGAGCCGGCACCGCAAATGCCGCCGGCACAGCAAGCTCCGCCGCAGCAGGGCGGAATTCCGCCGCAGTATCCTCCACAGGGAGTGCCGCCGTATCCGGGAATGGAGGGGGGCTATTATTATCCTCCAGCAGGAATGCCGGCTTACGGAATGCCGGGAATGCCGCCATATGGCATGCCTCCGTACGGAATGCCGCAGCAGGGCATGCCTTATGAGCAGGCTCCGCCGCAGACACCGCAGCCAAACCGCAACGTAAACGTACAGCCTGTACAGTTTGCTAACCTGAGTGCAGGAGCTTTTGGCAATGTTGATGAAAATAATTTAAATTTATTGATGGACATACCACTGAGAGTAACCGTAGAATTAGGAAGGACCCAAAAGCAGATCAAAGATATTCTGGAAATGTCGCAAGGCTCGATTATCGAGCTGGACAAGCTGGCCGGTGAGCCTGTTGACATTCTGGTAAACAACAAGCTGATCGCCAAAGGGGAAGTCGTAGTTATTGACGAAAACTTCGGGGTTCGCGTTACGGATATCGTCAGCCAGTGGGACCGAATCCAAAAATTACAATAAACATACTTAGGGAGGATTTTTTAAAAATGGCTAACCGAATTCTAATCGTGGACGATGCAGCATTTATGAGAATGATGATCCGTGACATTTTGTCGAAAAACGGATTTGAAGTAGTGGGGGAAGCCCAAGACGGCTCGCAGGCAATCGAGAAGTTCAAAGAGCTGCGCCCGGATCTGATTACAATGGACATTACAATGCCTGAAATGGACGGCATTGCCGCCCTTAAGGAAATTAAAAAAGTGGATGCCAACGCCAAAGTCATCATGTGCTCAGCCATGGGTCAGCAGGCTATGGTTATTGATGCTATTCAAGCCGGTGCAAAGGACTTTATTGTGAAGCCTTTCCAGGCAGACCGTGTTGTTGAAGCGATCAACAAAACGCTGGGCGTATAGGCAGGAATAAGGCATGTTAGCCAATTCCGAAATGCTCGGAGACAGCAATCCCCTGCTGAGTTTAATTAAGGTTATTTTTGTGCTTGCCATCATTGTTGTACTTATAGTGCTGCTGATCCGTTTTCTCGGTCACCGCAATCAGACTTTAATGAGCGGGCAATCCATCCGGACGCTTGGAGCGGTCGGCATGGGGCCCAACAAGTCAGTGCAGATACTGGAAATCGGGGGCAGCCTCTACTTAATCGGGGTCGGTGAGAATATTTCCATGCTGGATAAAATCACTGATCCTGCCGAAGTGGCGATTATCATTTCAAGATTCGAGGATCAGGCGGCAGGACAGAATAATCTTCTGGTACCGCTCCTGTCCAGGATCAAGGCAAAGGTACGCAGAGAGGTGCCCTCCCAGGAAATTGAATTGAATGAAACATCCTCTTTTTATGAGACCTTGCAATCCAAGCTTGCGCAATCGCCTGAGCGTAAAGAGAAAATGGAAGAGCTTCTCCGGGATGATAGTCTTAAGGATGAGTCGAGGAATTTATGAACAAAAAGCTGATTCTTTCTTTTCTGTTGCTCGGTGTATTCAGTATGCTGCTCTTGCATCCGATTCACGCAGATCCTATTCCGAATATTAACATTCAGGTCGGAGGCAGTGACAGTGCAGCAGGCGGGGGTACCAGCTCCATCTCGATTCTGCTCCTTGTGACAGTTTTGAGTGTGGCCCCTGCTTTTCTAGTTCTTATGACCAGCTTTACACGAATTGTCATCGTGCTTGGTTTTGTCAGAACCTCTCTGGGCACTCAGCAGATGCCCCCGAACCAGGTGCTGGTGGGGCTTGCGTTGTTCCTCACCCTGTTTATAATGTCGCCTACGCTCTCACAGGTGAATGAACAGGCTTTGCAGCCCTATATGAACGGGACGCTTAATCAATCCGAAGCGCTCACCAGAGCAGCTGATCCGATGAAGGAATTTATGTTTAAGCAGACGAACACCAAAGATCTGCTGCTGTTTATGAATTACACCGGCGGCAACGCTACGGTTAAGCCTGAAACCTACAGCGATATTCCGCTTACTGTTATGGTGCCTGCTTTTGCCATCGGTGAAATGAAAAAGGCATTTATGATGGGGTTCATGATCTTTATCCCCTTTTTGATTATTGATGTTGTAGTTTCAAGTACTTTGATGGCTATGGGGATGATGATGCTTCCCCCGGTGATGATCTCATTGCCTTTCAAAATAATGCTCTTTGTACTGGTCGACGGCTGGTATCTGGTCGTTCAGTCCCTGCTGCTAAGTTTCAACACCTGACAATAAGAGGAGGCGTGTGGGATGAATGCGGAGTTTATCATCGGTCTGGCAGGCCAAGCCGTATATTTGATACTTGAAACAAGTGCCCCCATGCTAATTCTTGGTTTGGTGGTGGGACTTATCGTCAGTATCTTTCAGGCAACAACACAGATTCAGGAGCAGACCTTGGCATTTGTTCCGAAAATTGTTGCTGTACTACTGGCCTTACTGGTTTTTGGCCCTTGGATAATAACTAAGCTTGTAGATTTTACCCGTCAAATTTTGGGCAGTCTCTATATGTATATCGGTTAAGAATATGGATATGGACACCCTGCTGCAAAATTTCCCTGTCTTTCTGCTGATTTTTTGTCGAATTACCTCCTTTTTTGTTGTAGTTCCGGTGTTTTCTTCACGGAGCGTGCCAATGCAGTTCAAAATCGGATTGTCATTTTTTGTAGCTATGGTGGTATTTAGCTCAAATGTGATGAGTATTACGGTTCCGCAGGATCTGACCTATATAATCCTTATTATCAGAGAAGTATTAATCGGACTGCTGCTGGGTTTTCTTGGTTATCTGATGTTCATGACCATACAGGCAGCCGGTTCTTTTATTGATATTCAAATCGGTTTTGGTATCGCTAACGTAATAGATCCGATGACAGGCTCCTCAGCCCCGATTTTTGGTAACTTCAAATTTATGATAGCACTGACCATGTTTGTCATTATGAATGGTCATCACTATTTGCTTGATGCCATCATTTACAGCTACAACTGGGTACCGATAGATAACACCATATTTTTAAAAATGTTAGACGGGAGCCTGTCAGATTTCCTGGTGCGAAGCTTTGCGCAGTCCTTTATGCTGGCTTTTCAAATGGCGGCACCTTTAGTTACTGCATTGTTTCTAACTGATGTCGGTCTGGCATTTCTGGCACGAACCGCCCCGCAATATAATGTGTTTGTAATTGGAGTTCCGCTTAAAATTATTTTAGGTCTCACATTGTTCCTTATTTTAATGCCAAGCTTAGGGTTCTTGTTTCAAAATCTTTTTGAAATCATGTTTGAGTCTATGCAAAACCTTCTAAAGCTTCTGGGCAGCAGTCCTTAGCTGATTGTTGGGAGTGAACGGAATATGCCAGGCCTTAGGCGCTATAAGCTTGATCTTCAGCTTTTCGGAGGCGACAAGACAGAAAAGGCAACCCCAAAGAAACGTCAAGATGCCCGTAAAAAGGGGCAAATAGCTAAAAGCCCGGAGGTTTCAGGGGCAGTTGTGCTGTTGGCAGCGATACTTAGCCTGACTATATTTGGCGGATTCATGAAAGAACAAGTGCTTACGCTGTTTATGGATGTTTTTCAAAACCGGATGCAAATGGATGTAACCGCTGAGAATGTATCCCTCATGTTTAACGAGTATGGGCTGCAGATTCTGATTCTGCTTGCTCCTTTATTCGGCATTACGTTTGTGCTTGCATTGATTGTTAATTATGCCCAGGTTGGATTTATGGCGACAGGCGAAGGGATAACCCCAAAATTCAGCAAGATCAACCCGATTAAAGGATTCAAAAATATCTTCTCTATGCGTTCTTTTGTAGAGTTCCTTAAATCGATTTTTAAACTAGTGATTATTGCCTACCTGGTGTATAGCACACTATGGGGTGAAAAAGAGAGCTTTGCCTCCCTGTCACGAATCGATGCGGAGGGAACTTTTAATTTTGCCGCAAAATTAACTATGAACTTAGGCATTAAAATAGGATCTGCGCTGTTTATAATGGCCGCCTTCGACTATATGTATCAAAAGTTTGAGCATGAAAAAAGCTTGCGTATGTCCAAGCAGGAAATAAAGGATGAATATAAAAATCAGGAGGGCGACCCTTTAATTAAAGGGAAGATAAAGGCTGCCCAACGCAAAATGGCTATGCAGCGGATGATGCAGGAAGTACCGAATGCAGATGTAATTATTACAAATCCTACGCATTTTGCCGTAGCCCTGAAATATGATGGTTCCAAAATGGAAGCTCCGGAGATCATTGCCAAGGGCCAGGATTATGTAGCGCTCCGCATGAGGGAACTGGCTAAGGAGCACGGCGTTATGACTATCGAGAATAAGCCGCTGGCACGGGCATTATTCCAAAGGGCAGAGATTGGGGATGTCGTTCCTCAGGACTTGTTCCAGGCGGTTGCCGAAGTGCTGGCCTATGTATATAAGCTTAAGGGCAAGAGGAGATAAGCCGGGGGAGGAAAAGGGCAGTGAAAGGTAAAGATCTAACAGTTCTGCTGGGTGTTATCGGCATAGTGCTTATGATGATTCTGCCCATCCCGGAATGGCTTTTGGATGTATTGCTAATTGTCAATATATCAATAGCACTAACTATTATTCTGGTAGCGATGAATACAAGGGATCCGTTGCAATTTTCAATTTTCCCGTCATTACTGCTGATTACGACCTTGTTCCGGCTTGCGCTGAATATCTCAACGACCAAGCTGATTCTTTCCGAAGGTCATGCGGGTGAGGTTGTAGCAACGTTTGGCGCCTGGATTGCCAGAGGACAGATTGCCATTGGATTTATCGTGTTCCTGATTCTGGTTGTTGTACAGTTTATTGTAATTACCAAAGGCTCGGAACGTGTTGCCGAGGTAGGCGCCCGGTTTACACTGGATGCGATGCCTGGTAAACAGATGAGTATTGATGCCGACTTGAATGCAGGAATGATCAATGAGCAGCAGGCCCGTGAACGCCGCCGGAAAGTAGAACGGGAAGCTGATTTCTTCGGAGCGATGGACGGTGCCAGCAAATTCGTAAAAGGTGACGCAATCGCCAGTATCATCATCCTCTTTATTAACCTCATCGGCGGGTTTATTATCGGAATGACGGTTCACGGGGATTCGTTTCAGGAGGCGCTTGCAACATATTCTGTCCTGACCATCGGGGATGGTCTGGTCAGCCAGATTCCGGCACTGTTAATTTCGACAGCGTCAGGTTTGATTGTTACCCGTGCCGCATCTGAAGGCAACCTGGCTGAGGATCTCACTGGACAGCTACTGTCTTATCCGAAGCTGTTGTATATTGTAGCGGTAACGATTGCTTTTCTGGGATTCTTCACTCCTATTACCGTAATGTCCACTTTACCACTGGCAGGACTTATGGCATTTGCGGCCTACAGTATGGGTCAAAAGGCTAATAAACAACTGATTGCCGATGAACAGCTGGTTGAAGAAAAGCAAATAGAAGAAGTCCGCAGTCCGGAAAGTGTTATTAATCTGCTTACGGTTGATCCGATTGAATTCGAGTTTGGCTATGGGCTGATTCCGCTGGCAGATACCGGGCAGGGCGGTGATTTGCTTGACCGGATAATTATGATCAGGCGGCAATGTGCACTAGAGATGGGACTAGTTGTGCCGGTTATCCGGATTCGCGACAATATTCAACTAAAACCGAATGAATATGTCATAAAAATTAAAGGAAATACTGTCGGCGGTGGTGAATTACTACTTAATCACTATCTCGCCATGAGTCCCGGGTATGATGATGAGTCGATTAACGGCATAGAAACTGTCGAACCGTCCTTTGGCCTTCCGGCTTTATGGATCGATGAGTCGGTTAAAGACCGGGCAGAGCTGTCCGGGTATACTGTGGTAGATCCGCCTTCTGTTGTAGCGACACATCTGACAGAGCTTATCAAACGCCACGGACACGAGCTGCTCGGACGCCAGGAAACGAAACAGCTGGTCGACAATCTGCGTGAGAACTATCCTGTGCTGGTTGATGAACTTATTCCTTCTGTACTGGCTATCGGTGATGTGCAGAAGGTGCTGGGCAAGCTGCTGCGGGAGAAAATCTCTATCCGGGATCTGGTTACCATTTTCGAGACGCTTGCTGATTACGGCACTTATACCAAAGATCCAGATATTCTGACGGAATATGTGCGGCAGTCGCTTTCAAGGCAGATTACCCAGCAGTTCTCCCAGACTGGAGAAACCTTACGGGTCATTACGGTTGGTCCTAATCTGGAAAAGAAAATTTCGGAAAGCGTTCAGCAGACCGAGCAGGGCAGTTATCTGGCACTTGATCCGGTCTCAACTCAAACGGTGTACCAAAGACTTACCGAACAGATTAACCGTCTCCTGCAGTCCGGCCAGCAGCCGATTGTGCTTACATCCCCAACCATCCGGATGTATCTGCGCCAGGTGATTGAGCGGACGATGCAAGATATCCCAGTGCTATCCTACAGTGAGCTGGAGCCTAATATTGAAATTCAAAGCGTTGGGGTGGTGAACTTATGAGAGTGAAGCGTTATGTGGTCGATACGATGCCAGACGCGATGCATTCCATCCGCAGCGAGCTGGGGAGCGATGCCGTTATCCTCAGTACCAAGGAGATTAAGATCGGCGGATTTATGGGAATGTTCCAGAAAAAAAAGATAGAGGTTGTAGCTGCAGTGGAGGAGGCGCGTAAACCGTCTGGTGCCGGCAGTGCTCCGGCAGCACCGGCGAGTATACCGCGCAGCGCAGTGCCGCAGGCGTATCAGAAGGCTGTGGCAGCCACCCAGGCACCGCCTAAAGAGCAGAGGCCGGCCGCCGAGACGTTTGCTGCTGAAATAGCGGCGGCGCTGTCAGAGGCCAGAGAAGCCGGCGGTGGTGTGGCGGTAATGCCCGCTGTTGCTCAGGAGGAGTCTCCCCGGCCGCCGGAGCGTAAACCTGCTCAGCCTATCCTGAATCCTCCTGCCCAACAGAGCAAGTGTTCGTTATCAGAACGATATGAACGCTTGGATGCAGAGCTGGAGCCTGCTGTTTCCCCGGAGCCTGAAAGTGACGTGCTCCGTGAAATAAGGGATATGAAGCAATGGATGGAACGGATAGCCCGTTATTCCTCAAGCGGTATTGAGCTGCCGCAGATGCTGGATGAGCTGAAGCGTCTGCTGATTGATCAGGATACCGACGCAGTGCTTGTAGAGGAATGGATCAGTGCTATTTATGACCGCTGGAATGAGGAGGGACGGACCTGGTCCGCTGAGCGTTTTCCGGAAATGCTGCAGGAGCAGATAAACGGGTTTCTGGCTGGAAGAATTGCCGGAGGGATTGCTGCAGATACCAGTATTGTTTATATTGCCGGGCCAACTGGCGTAGGCAAAACCACCTCCATTGCCAAGCTGGCGGCAGAACAGCTGTTCAAGCATGGCCGAAAGGTCGGACTGATTACCTCTGACACATACCGCATTTCAGCAGTGGAGCAGCTGCGTACCTACGCTGCTATTTTGAATATACCGCTTGAGGTTGTACAGTCACCGGGTGATCTGCAGAGAGCAATGTTCCGCTTGGAGAGCTGTGACCTGGTGTTAATGGATACCGCCGGGCGCAATTACCGCAATGAAATGTTTGTTGCCGAGCTTCAGAGCCTGCTCGCTAAGGAACTGAAGAGCGAAACCTTCCTGGTACTGAGTATGACCTCGAAAAGCCGGGATATGAAGCTGATAGCCGAGCATTTCGGCCGCTACCAGCTCGACAAGGTTATTTTTACCAAAATGGATGAGACCGGGAGCTACGGGCCTCTATTCAATGTATTGAATGATTTTCCGCTCAAGCTGTCTTACCTGACGAACGGTCAGAATGTTCCGGATGACCTGCTGATGGCCTCCAAAGAATTACTCAGTGAAATGCTGCTGGGAACAGGAGGCCACTGATGGATCAGGCTCAATCTTTACGGCAGCTGGTATCCAGCCGTGACCCCAAACGCGAGCCAGGAGCCGGTCCCACTGCACGGATAATTACTGTGTGCAGCGGGAAGGGCGGTGTCGGCAAATCGAACTTCACGCTTAATTTCGCATTGACACTAAAGGCGATGGGCAGACGTGTGCTTTTGTTCGATGCGGATATCGGAATGGCGAACATCGACGTGCTTATGGGCGTAACGGCTAAATATAACCTGTACCATCTGTTGAAAAGAGAAGCGGATATCGCACAGATTATCCAGAAGGGGCCCGGAGACCTGCCGTTTATTGCAGGTGGCTCAGGAATGGATGAGCTTTTCTCACTGTCTGAGAGTGACCTGAATTATTTCACGGCACAGATTGCCCAAATTGCTGACACCATGGATTTCATCCTGTTTGATACAGGCGCCGGTCTTTCGAAGGAAACGCTAAAATTTATAACCTCGGCAGATGATTGTCTGGTGGTTACAACACCGGAGCCAACCGCAATAACGGATGCATATGCACTGATGAAGGTTGTACACAATTCTCATCCTGACGTATCTTTCAAGCTCATTGTTAACCAGGCAGGGGATGAAAAGGAAGCAAGGGGCACCAGCGACAAAATCCGCATGGCGGCAAGCCGCTTCCTGCAGCTGGATATCCCCTTTCTCGGCTTTATCAGCAGTGATGCGCATGTGGTTCAGGCAGTCAAGAAACAAGTTCCATTCTCAGTGGCTTTTCCGAACAGTGCAGCAGCCAAAGACGTGCAACGGCTTGCTCTGAATTACCTGTCTGCCGAACCGGCGGATACAACAAAGGTACAGGGCATCAAGGGATTTATCAACAAATGGTTGAAGCGTAAACAGTAATTGTTCAGAATTAGATGGACAGAGGTGGAAGTGCTATGAGGCCATATAAAGTTTTGGTTGTGGATGATTCCGCATTTATGCGTAAGATCATATCTGATTTGATTGAAAAAGATCCTGATTTCAAGGTGATCGATACGGCTGTAAACGGCCGTGATGCGATTTCGAAGGTGACCGAGCTTCAGCCTGATCTGGTGACAATGGATGTGGAAATGCCTGTGATGAACGGTCTGGAAGCGTTGAAAGTGATTATGGCCAATCACACGCTGCCGGTTATTATGCTCTCAGGCATTAATGAAGAGGGCATGAGGGAAACCATCATGGCGCTAGAATCTGGAGCCTTTGATTTTATCCGCAAGCCGTCGATAACCAATTCACAGGATATAATGGCGGTTGGTGTTTCCCTTATCGAACAGATGAAAGGGGCAATGCTGGCCCGTGAGCAGCGTGAGGCACGGATATCTTCCCAGAAGCCGTCTGATAGTACACTTACCGAGCCTCTCCGTCCGCCGGGTACCAGTAAGCCTGCTGTAACTGAGCTGCCGGTGCGGATGCCGGATCTTCCGAAGAGAGCAGCAGGGAATCCGGCAAAACAAGAGGCGGATAAGCCTAAGCCGCCTGTCACGGAATCAGGTACTAAGCTGCCTGGCTCTGCCAAATCAGGAATAGATTCAATCCGGAAGCTGCCTAAACCTCCGGCATCTCCTCCTAAGCCCGCTGCAACCGAAAGGTTTAAGAGCCGCCGTCAGCTTGATGCAGTCACGCCTGCGCCGCTTGAGGTTACTGCAGTGCCGGAGCTGACTGCTTCCTATCCTGCCGGGCCGCCTGCTGCAGCCGGTGACCGTAAGTCCGGAACCAAGGGGCTGCGCAAGCTGGTTGCGGTTGGCTGCTCTACAGGAGGCCCGCGGGCACTAAAAACATTTCTTGAGAACATTCCGGCGGATTTTCCGGCACCGATTGTAATTGTGCAGCATATGCCGCCGAACTTCACAAAGTCACTGGCCCAGCGGCTGAACACCTTTAGTCCGCTTGAAGTGTCAGAGGCTGAGCACGGCATGATACTTCGCCAGGGAGCTGCTTACATCGCTCCCGGAGGGTATCATGTGAAGGTTGTTCCGGCAGCGGGCGGACAATATGCCATTGAGCTTACGAGTGAAGATGCCCGCAACGGCCATCGTCCATCCGTTGATACGCTCTATGAATCCCTGCTGCCGCTGACCGGGCTGGAGCGCCATGCGGTCATCATGACCGGAATGGGCAGCGACGGTGCCAGAATGATGAAAGCCCTGTACGATTCTGGTGTAACCTCAACGTTCGCCGAGAACGAAGAGACCTGCGTTGTCTATGGAATGCCGCGCTCAGCGGTTGAACTGCACTGTGTTAAATATGTACTGCCGCTGCAGGAAATTGCACCCCGGCTGGTACAGGCTGTTAAATAAAGGAAAAGCGAACTCGAAGGGGAGGTGCTCGTTAGTGGACATGAATCAATATTTATCCATGTTTATTGATGAGTCAAATGATCATCTGCAGTCATTGAATGAGAGCATGATGGGGCTGGAAGCAAATCCTGAAGATATTAGTATAGTGCAGGTGATTTTCCGCTCTGCGCACACCCTAAAGGGTATGGCGGCTACAATGGGGTTTGAGGATCTTGCATCTCTTACCCACCAGATGGAAAATGTGCTCGACCTGGTGCGCAATAATAAACTGCGGATGCAGGATTTTATTTTTGACACCCTGTTCAAAAGCCTGGATGCCCTTGAATCCATGGTGCAGGATATTACGGCAGGAGGCGAGGGCAAGGCAGATGTAACCTCGATTGTCACTGCTCTGCAGGCTATTGTCCGCGGTGAGATTCCTGCGGCGGGCGTAGCTGCGGCTGTGCCCGCTGCTGAAGCCTCTGGTGATCTCCAGATCACCCTGGATGAATTCCAGTACTCTGTCCTGGAGCAGTCGCTTCAGGAAGGGCATCAGGTGCTGTATATCGATGTAGCTATCCGAAAGGATTGCCAGCTAAAAGCGGTACGGGCTTACATGGTTTTTGATCTCCTGGAGCGTTCAGGAGAAGTGATCAAATCCTTCCCTTCGGTTCAGGATATAGAGCAGGAGAAATTCGATTACGGCTTCTCACTCTATTACATAACCCAAAAGGGTGCCGACGAAATGAAGTCGATGATAATGAACGTATCGGAAATCGACACGGTGACAGCGGTAGCACTTGATCAGGAGTCACTTGCCCAGATGGCGCTGGAGACCGCTGCTACTGCTGAAGCGCCTGCTCCGGCAGAGACAGCCCCAGCTGCCACCCCGGCGGCTTCTCCGGCAGCTCCAGCAGCCAGAGAAGAAAATGCTGCTAAGGCAGCGCCTTCCCGGACAGGAGCAGCACCTTCCCGGACAATCCGCGTTGATATCGAGCGGCTGGACGTGCTGATGAACCTGTTCAGCGAGCTGCTGATTGACCGGGTACGCCTGGAGCAGCTGGCTTCAGAGGTACAAAACACTGATCTAACTGAGACAGTCGAGCACATGGGCCGTGTCAGCGGTGATCTGCAGAACATTGTTATGAAGCTGAGAATGGTGCCCGTGGACACTGTGTTCAACCGGTTCCCGCGGATGGTCCGTGACCTTGCTAAATCTCTGGACAAAAAAATCGATCTTATTGTTACCGGTGCTGAGACTGAGCTTGACCGTACGGTTATTGATGAGATCGGCGATCCGCTGGTGCATCTGCTGCGTAATGCGGTTGACCACGGTGTTGAGTCGGTTCAAGACCGTGTTGCCTCCGGCAAGTCCGATACGGGTACCGTTAATCTTCGTGCCTTCCACAGCGGCAACCATGTATTTATTGAAATCGAGGATGACGGCGCCGGCATTAAGCCCCAGAAAATTCTGCAATCTGCCATCAAAAAAGGAATTATTACACAGGAGCAGGCAGCAGGCTATTCAGATGATGAAGCTATTCAGCTGCTGTTCGCAGCGGGCTTCAGCACTGCCGAGGTAATCTCTGACGTATCAGGCCGCGGAGTCGGACTGGATGTTGTCAAATCGAAGATCACTTCACTTGGCGGTAACGTGGTGGTCTATTCCACACCAGGTAAGGGTACGAACTTCTCGGTACAGCTTCCGCTGACCCTGTCCATCATTGCAGCCATGCTTGTAAAGATCGGGTCTGAGAAATATGCAATCCCGCTCTCATCGATTGTTGAGACTGGAATTGTGAAGAAAAACCAGATCCGTACCATTCACGGCACGAGAATGATCGAGTTCCGCAACAGCCATATTCCGCTGCTCTCGCTCAGTAAGTTCTACGCCATTCCTGATTTTGATGATAGCGCAGAAGAGGAAACAGAGATTATCGTTGTCCGTAAAAGTGACCGGATGGCGGCTTTGGCTGTCCAGGATTTCATCGGGCAAAATGAAATTGTTATCAAGAATCTCGGTAAATATCTGCCGGAGATTCAAGGTATCTCCGGTGCGACTATTCTTGGTGACGGGCAGGTTGCTCTTATTATTGATCCTAACGCATTTATAAAATAATCAGGATAGAACAGGGAGGTTCATTCCATGGCTGAGGATATTAAAGTAATTGTGTTTAAGCTTGGATCTGAAGAATACGGCATTGAAGTGGACAAGGTACAGACTATCGAGCGCATGATGCCGATTACACGCGTTCCGAAGACGTATTCCTTCATCAAAGGCGTTATTAATCTGCGCGGTGTCGTTATTCCGGTAATTAACCTGCGCGGCCGTTTCGCAATTGAAGAGGCTGAGCATACGGATCAGACCCGTGTAATAATCGTTAATGTCAATGAGATGGAAGTCGGCTTCATCGTGGATTCGGCTAATGATGTTATTGACCTGAACCGTGATTCTATCGACACACCGCCAGAGGTTGTGGGCGGGATCAAGGCGAAATATCTGGACGGAGTGGCCAAAATCGGAGAAGACCGTCTGTTGATCATGCTTAATCTGTCTGAAGTGCTGAACAAGAGTGAAATCGTGCAATTGGAAAGCCTAGAGGGATAGGTTATGGAGCTGTTCAAGAATTTCAAGGATTTCAAAATGGATGTTTTGAAGGAAGTGGGGAATATTGGAGCGGGTAACGCCGCCACCGCATTATCCCAGCTTTTGAATAAGCCGATTGATATGGCTGTACCCAAGGTTCAGCTGCTGAACTTTGAAGAAATCACCGACAAGGTTGGCGGAGCAGAGGAACTGGTCTATGCCGTGTTTCTGCGCGTTGAAGGAGAAGCGCCGGGTAATCTTTTCTTTATTCTTACTCCGGATGCGGCCATCAGTCTTCTGAACCGCATTGCCGGAATTGAAATTCTTCCGGATCAGGAGCTGGGGGAGATGGAATTCTCCGCGCTGAGTGAGATCGGCAACATTCTGGCTGGCTCTTATCTTTCATCGCTTGCGGACTTCACTTCACTGTCCATGTTTCCGACTGTACCTGCGCTGGCCATGGATATGGCGGGGGCCATTCTCGGCTACGGGCTGCTGCAATTCGGCCAGATGGGTGATGATGCGCTGCTTATTGATACTACCTTCTTGGAAGGGCAAAATGAAATTGAAGGCCAATTTTTCCTGATTCCGGATCCCGAGTCATTCCCGAAAATCTTCAAAGCTTTAGGAGTACCGTTTGATAATGATTGAGGAGCAAAGCATTATTAAAGTCGGAATGGCAGATCTTAACGTAGGCAGCCAGGATAGTCTGATCCGTACGACCGGCCTTGGTTCCTGCGTGGGTCTTACCTTATTTGATCCGGGTAAAAAACTGGCGGGGATGGCACATGTCATGCTTCCTTCGTCAGAGATTGCCCGTGAGGGCCAGCTTAACATAGCGAAGTTTGCGGATACTGCAGTACCTGAGCTGCTATCCCGCCTACTGGCTCTTGGTGCGGTCCGCAGCCGGATCGTAGCCAAAATGGCCGGCGGTTCACAAATGTTTGCTTTTGCCGGAGGGAATGACACCATGAGGATCGGGCCTCGTAACGTCGAATCCTGCAAGCTTGCCCTGGAGTCGCTTCGTATTCCTCTGATCGCTGAGGATACGGGCGGGAATTTCGGACGTACGATCGAAATTGCCTGCAGCTCAGGGTTGCTTCATATCCGCAGTGTCCAAAAAGGCACTAAGGAAATATAGCGATGGGGAAAATTATAATTAGCCTTTTATCCGGTTTGATTGGTTTTTTATTTACCTTTTTATCAAATTACGGGCATAATTTACTTGGGACGAGTCTGATTCGGGGGATTTATGGATTTATTCTTTGGTTTGTGCTTGCTTTCTTCCTGAGATGGGTATTGGGTTTTATTGTTAAACAATCTGTATCAGGCAGGGACAATGAGTTTACCGATACTGATGAAGCATTGGGCGGCAATCTTGATCTGAGCACGCCTGATGAAGACGAAGATTTAATCAATCTGCTTAAGCAGAAGCCTGAAGAGGATAACGGGGGCAGTGAAGGCTTTACTCCCCTGCAGCCGCCTAAGCTGGTATCCATGAAAGATCCTGAAGAATTGGCCAAGGCCGTTCGTCACCTGAAAGAAGAATAAGCGGAGTCCTTGCGCGCATTAACGGCTTTCCAGCGCGCAGATATCCGCTGACTAAACTTTGGGAAGGGTGAAAGCCATTGAACGAGCAAAAAGCTTCTCAAGCAGTAACAGACGGTTTATGGGAGCAGTGGAAAGAGCACGGTGACCCTGAGGCCAAAAAAAGACTGATTGAGAACTACCTCCATATTGTTGATTATGTGTCAAGCCGACTGGCTGTCGGACTGCCCAAAAATGTCTCCAAGGATGATTTAGCCAGCAATGGCGTAATGGGGCTTATAGATGCCATTGAAAAGTTCGACTACAAACGCGGCTTGCAGTTTCAGACTTATGCATCCTGGCGTGTGCGCGGGGCTATTCTGGACTCATTGCGCCAGAGCGACTGGGTTCCCAGATCCGTCCGGGAAAAAGCCAAAAAAATCGAGGATGCCTATCAGCAGCTGGAGCAGAAATACTTAAGATCAGTCAGTGATGAGGAAATGAGCCAGCATCTGAACATTTCAGAGATCGAGTTTCAAAACATGCTGCAGGACGTGGCCGTTATGTCGCTCTGCTCTCTGGAAGACCCGATCCGCGAAGAAGAATCGGAAACACGGATGTCCATACTGGTGGACGATAAAGCCAAAAATCCGGACCGTAAAGTAAATGAGTTTTATTTGCGCGACACACTCACCAAAGGTATCGAAAAATTAACGGTGAAAGAACGGACCGTAGTGTCCCTTTTATATTATGAGGATCTATCTTTAAGCGAAATCGCCGAGGTCATGTCTTTATCACCTTCGCGGATTTCACAGCTTCATTCAAAAGCTATTTTGCGTCTGCGCGGAACGCTTGAGAAAAACCGTGACCTGCTTATGCAAAATGATTAACCGGACGACGGTGACAAGGGGGAGCAGTAATTGATCGGTCAGCATGCTTTGAACCAGTACGTAAGTATTACGTTTTCGGAGGATAAAGGAATTGCTTATCTGGAATTCACTAAGAAGGATGAGGATTTCTCCTGCTCAGCCGAAGATCTGGAAGGCTTCCTTAACGGTCATGATATTCGGTTCGGTATTCAGAACGACATCGTCAAACGGATCAGCAGCAATCCGGAGGAGTATTTTTTCAGCAGAGTGCCGGTAGCTATCGGCTATGAGCCGGTCCATGGCGTTGACGGGCTTGTTGTTATGGCCATGGATCTGGATGAAGACCGAAAGCCGCTCGAAAGAGAAGACGGCAAGGTGGATTACAAGGATCTGGTACGGCTTAACAATGTGCTCAAGGGGCAATTAATCTGTGAAGCCATTCCGCCGGTGCCCGGCCATAAGGGCAGAGCTGTTACCGGTGAAGAGATACCCTGCAGACCCGGAAGAGAAGCGCGGTTTAAGATTGGTAAAAATGTGCTGCTTGACCAGAGTGAGACGGCAATGTATGCGGCAATCGACGGGTTAGTTACGCTGACAGACAATGGTAAAATTAATGTCTTTCCCGTATATGAGGTAAACGGCGATGTGGATTACAGCACCGGCAATATCGACTTTGTAGGTACTGTGGTTATCCGTGGCAATGTGCTGACTGGCTTTTCTGTAAAATCTGCAGGAGATATCCGCATTGTTGGCGGAGTAGAGGGCGCTGAGCTGACTGCCGGCGGTTCTGTGGAAATAACGGGCGGCATAATAGGCTACAATAAAGGCCTTATCAGCGCCGGTAAAAATGTCAAGGTTAGCTTCATTCAGGACGGCAATGTGCTTGCCGCTGAAGATGTAATCGTATCCCAGAGTATTATGCATTCCAATATCCGTGCAGGGCGGGATGTTTTGTGCAACGGCACCAAAGGGCTCATTGTCGGCGGAATTGTTCAGGCGGGAGAAAGAGTGGTTGCCCGGACAATCGGGAATACAATGTCAACTGCTACTGCAATTGAAGTAGGTGTGGTTCCCGAGCTGCGTAACGAAATCAACGAGCTCCGCCAGGAGTTGCGTCAGCTGCTGGAGAATGAGGATAAGACGAACAAGGCACTCTACCTGCTGAATCAGCTGGCTAACAACGGACAGCTGTCTTCAGATAAAGTAGCGCTGCGTGTGAAGCTGAATGCGACCAAACAGGCCCATATACGTGATGAAAGACGGATTAAAGAGCGTGTGCTGGAAATTGAGAAAATGCTGGAGGATACTGCAAGAGCCAGGGTCGAGGTTGTAAAAACCATCTATGGCGGCTCCAAGATTGTAATCGGCAGATATACGAGGTTTGTCAAGGATCCGACGGAGCGGGTTGTTTTTCATTATTCCGACGGCGATATTACCCTGGCGCCATATATTTAACAGGCGGGCAGCACAAGCGGCCGGCCATTCCTTTATGCTGGGACAGTACATTGGGTTTATGGGGAGGGGACTGTTGTGAGCCTGAGACCAGTTGAATTGCAAATTGCACTGCCCCGGACCACGGATGCAGGCAAAGTCCAGAACGAGCTGCTTCACCGTCCTATGCTTGACCAGCAGCAGTTGGCCGTGCAGAACGTAAAGCATTCTGCAGAACTGGCCCAGCGTACGGGCGAAATTGATGAGTCCTCGGAAGCGAAGCTCCGTAATGACGGAGAACGGGGGAATGACCAGGACAACCATCCATCAGGACAAGGGCAGCGCAAAAGCGAAGCCCCTAATGATGCAGAGCACCCTTATAAAGGGCGGCGGCTTGACCTGAGCCTCTGAGCTGTCCAAATGATACCGTAAAGGAGAACACGCATTTGCAACCATGGATATACATTGTGCTGGTAGGAGCAGTTGCTATTGTCTACGCGCTTATCCTGCCGGCACGGCGCAAAGAAGAAGGGGCCGAGAAGCAGAGCCTGAAAGATACTGAGGCTGCACTTGAACTGTACATGGCGGATTTGGAGCGCGAGAACAGTGAGATGCTGCAGCTGGTCAGCAGCATCAAAACGCAGTCACAGAGCACTAAGGCAGCTTTGCAGGAGGAGATTAGCGTACTGCGTGATCAGATTGCAGATCTGCATAAGAGCACTGCACTGCTTGATGCCCGTCTGACAGCCGAAGAAAAGGGGCTGCTTCATCTGACTGCCATCGCCAAAGAAAATGCCGGCCGGCCGGCCGCTGCTGATACTTCCGTAAGTCTGGAAGCCGCTCCTGAGCCCAAAGCAAAGCCGGTAAGCTCAATTAAGCTGCGTTATCCGCGTCTGTTCGAGCTGCATGAGCAAGGCAAGTCTATCGACTCCATCGCCAAGACAGCCGGCCTGCAGCGGGGTGAAGTTCAGCTTATCCTGCAGCTGGCCAAGCAGGAGGAATCGGTATGATTAAGAACCGTTCATTCATGCTAGGCCTGGGTACGGGACTAATTGCAGGAGCGCTGCTCCTGCAGCTGATGATTTCCGGGGGCGCAGCGCCGCTGACCCGGGAGGAGCTTGTCAGGCAGGCTGCACTGCTTAATCTGACTGTTACAGACCCGGCTGCCGCACCGCTGGCTACTGTAGAGCCAGAGGAAGCTGATCCTGCTCCTGAAGGGCAGGCAGGCAACGGCGCTACACCAGTGCCTACATCTACTCCCGCAGCTACAGCGGCCGCTGCGGTCAAGCCCAGTGCCGCAGTCAAGCCTAGCATGCCGGCCTCTCCGTCCCAGCCTGCCCCGAGCAGCGGAAAGGCTGATGCTCCGGCTGCTCCGGCTACACCGCAGGCTGCGGCGCCCGGAGGCATTGCTGTGCGTATTCCAGCAGGCAGCACACTTACTGAAACAGCACGGATTCTTGCAGCTTCCGGCGTCATCAGTGATCAAAACGAGTTTTTGCAGACTGCTGTCAGCCGTAAAATCAATACTAAAATTCAATATGGGAGCTACAATTTTGTGAAAAATGAAAGTGTAGATTCGATTATTGAAAAGCTGATTACAGTGAAATAACGCAGGGAACATCAGAAATCACAAAATATTTCTTTAATCATTGCATCCCGTATTTTAATATGGTATAGTAATTGACGGTGTTAAAACACACGCCGGTTGATTTCGACAAGAGGTGCTTTCTTCTGAAGAAAGTCTTGTAGGAAAATGACGCACGGCGGAGGAGACACACAATAAACCAATCTAGGAGGTGTGTGAAGATGGCAGTAATCTCCATGAAACAGCTTCTCGAAGCTGGGGTACACTTCGGTCACCAGACCCGTCGTTGGAACCCGAAGATGGATCGTTATATCTTCACTGAAAGAAACGGAATTTACATTATTGACCTGCAAAAAACGGTTAAAAAGGTAGAGGAAGCTTACAACTTTGTTAAAAGTGTAGCTGCCGACAACGGCACAATCCTCTTCGTAGGAACCAAGAAACAAGCTCAGGATTCCGTTAAGGAAGAAGCTGAGCGTTCCGGAATGTTCTTCATCAACCAGCGTTGGCTGGGTGGTACCCTGACTAACTTCCAGACTATTCAGAAGCGTATTGACCGCCTGAAGAAACTGGAAGCTTGGGAAGAAGACGGTACCTTCCAAGTTCTGCCTAAGAAAGAAGTTATCCTTCTCCGCAAAGAGAAAGATCGTCTTGAAAAATTCCTGGGCGGTATCAAGAACATGAAGGGCCTGCCAAGCGCGTTGTTCATTATTGACCCGCGTAAAGAGCGTATCGCTGTTGCGGAAGCTCGCAAATTGGGTATCCCTATCGTAGCTATCGTTGATACTAACTGCGATCCGGACGAAATTGACTATGTAATTCCAGGTAACGATGACGCTATCCGCGCCGTTAAATTGTTGACTGGTAAAATGGCAGATGCTGTTGTAGAAGCTCACCAGGGCGAAGATACAACTACTGCTTAATAGTCAGCCGGGATATAAACAAGAACTTAAATGAAAAGGGTGGTTGGCAGGTGGATAACCTCTCACTGCCCTTTTTTTAGGATAAAGGCCTTGAATGGAATAAAACGACAATTACCTGGAGGGAATAACAATGGCAGTAGATGCAAAATCCGTAAAAGAACTTCGTGAAAGAACAGGCGCAGGTATGCTTGATTGTAAAAAGGCGCTTGAAGAAGCAAACGGCGATATCACTAAAGCGGCTGAACTTCTTCGCGAAAAAGGTCTTTCCGCAGCAGCCAACAAAGCTGGACGTATTGCTACTGAAGGTACTGTAGAATCTTACATCCACGCTGGCGGACGTATCGGCGTACTGGTAGAAATCAACTGCGAAACCGACTTCGTTGGGAAAACAGATTCCTTCAAAGAGTTCGCACGCGATATCGCTATGCAAATCGCTGCAGCAAGCCCGCAGTATGTACGCCGTGAAGAAGTTCCGGCTGATGCTGTTGAGAAAGAAAAAGAAATTCTGAAAGCTCAGGCTCTGAACGAAGGTAAGCCAGAGAAAATCGTTGAAAAAATGGTTGAAGGCCGCATCAGCAAGTTCTACGAAGAATACTGCCTGCTTGAGCAGCCTTTCGTTAAAGATCCAGACAAAACAATCGCTCAGCTGCTGAATGAAAAAATCAGCACTATCGGCGAAAATATCTCCATCCGTCGTTTCGTTCGTTACGAGCTGGGTGAAGGCCTTGAGAAAAAAGTTGATAACTTCGTTGATGAAGTAATGGCGCAAGTTAAACAATAATCAATAAACTGTATTGAAGCATCGTTAGAATTGAATAAAGGCAAGCATCAAAAGAACGGAACACGTACACCTAGTGTTCCGTCTTTTGTAAGAAAGTGAGGGTATACAATTGGGACAGCCGGTATTTAAGAGAGTCGTTCTTAAAGTAAGTGGTGAATCTCTGTCGGGACAAAACGGATATGGTATTGATGCGGAGACAATCAATTCCATTGCCCAGCAGGTTAAGGAAGTGGTTGAGCTTGGCGTTCAAGTAGCCATCGTCTGCGGAGGCGGCAACATCTGGCGCGGAATCGCCGGCAGTGCAAGCGGTATTGACCGTGCAACTGCCGACTATATGGGGATGCTTGCTACTGTTATGAACTCGCTCGCTCTACAGGATGCTTTGGAGCAGATTGATGTTCCTACCCGGGTGCAGACCTCTATTTCCATGCAGCAGATTGCTGAACCGTACATCCGCCGCCGGGCCATCCGCCATCTGGAGAAGGGCCGTGTGGTTATTTTTGCCGCCGGAACAGGAAATCCTTTCTTCTCGACAGATACAACTGCGGCGCTTAGAGCAGCTGAGATTGAAGCAGAAGTGATTTTGATGGCGAAGAACAAGGTGGACGGTGTCTACTCAGCAGATCCGTTCAAAGATCCTACAGCCGAGAAATTTGAACAGCTGACTTATATGGATGTGCTGAACAAAAATCTGGGAGTAATGGATTCCACAGCCTCCTCTCTGTGCATGGATAATAATATACCGCTCATTGTGTTTGCTATTACAGAGCAAGGCAATATCAAACGTGTCGTTCTCGGTGAGAAGATCGGAACGATTGTTAAAGGGAGTGTAGATTAATGCCACAGACGGTTAAGAAAAATGCCGAAGAACGTATGGAAAAAGCGATTGCTTCCCTGAAGCGTGATCTGGCAACCTTGCGTGCAGGTCGTGCATCTACAGCGCTTCTGGATCGGATCCAGGTTGAATATTACGGTGCGCCTACACCGGTTAACCAACTGGCCAATATCAGTACCCCGGATTCCCGTACCCTGCTAATCCAGCCTTGGGACAGATCCTCTGTAGCAGATATTGAACGGGCGATTATGAAATCCGATCTGGGCCTTACACCAGCCAATGACGGTACGATTATCCGCCTCAGCATTCCTGCTCTTACCGAAGAGCGCCGCACCGAGCTGGTGAAATTCACCAAAAAGTTCGGTGAGGAAGCAAAGGTTGCTATCCGCAACATCCGCCGCGATGCCAATGATGACATCAAGAAGATGGAGAAAAACGGCATTTCGGAAGATGAGTCACGCGGGCATCAGGAAGATATTCAAAAATCAACGGATAAGTTCATAGCTGAAGTTGATAAGGTGCTCTTGTCCAAAGAAAAAGAGATTATGGAAGTATAATGATAATCAAGAGACCTCAAAGCCCCTCCGCATATGGTGGGGTTTGTCTCTTTCTGATAAGAGCTTGGAGGAAACGGAAATGATCAAACGGATTCAAGCATGGCTTAGCCGTAACGACAGGCAGGAAGAACAGCCCGCTGAGATCTCACCGGACAATATTCCCCGGCATATAGCGATTATTATGGACGGGAACGGACGCTGGGCAAAACGGCGCGGCCTTCCTCGCATTGTCGGTCATCAAAACGGGATGAAGGCTGTAAAACGTGCTACCATCGCAGCTAATGATCTGGGAGTAGAGTTCCTGACGATGTATGCTTTTTCAACAGAGAACTGGAAGCGGCCCAAGGATGAGGTTGATTTCCTGATGAAGCTGCCTGTAGAATTCCTTGCCCTTGAACTGGATGAGCTGATCGAAAAAAATGTGCAGGTACGTGTTATGGGCGACAGTGAAGCGCTGCCTTCCCATACCCGCAAAGCAATGGAAGAAGCCGTTGAGCGGACCCGGCACAATAACGGACTTGTTTTGAATTTCGCGCTGAATTACGGCGGACGCAAAGAGCTTGAAGACTGTATGCGTGAGCTTGGTAATGATATCAAGGCCGGCCGGCTAACACCGGAGGACATTACCTCAGAGCTGATTGACAGCAGACTGCTGTCCGGCGGCTTGCCTGATCCGGATCTGCTGATCCGTACAAGCGGAGAGATGCGGCTGAGCAATTTCATGCTGTGGCAGGTTGCCTACAGTGAGTTTTGGTTTACTGATGCCTACTGGCCTGAGTTTGACAAGAAGCACTTGACGCAGGCTGTGGCAGAATATCAGCGCCGTACACGCCGTTATGGCGGATTGAAGTAGCCTGATGGGAGATGAGAACCTTTGAAGCAACGACTCATTACCGGAATTGTGGCCGGGGCGCTGTTTTTGGGCCTTTGTGCAATTGGAGGCTGGTCCTATCACCTCTTGCTGACCGCCATGGCGCTTGTCGGGTTATATGAATTTGTCAAAATGACAGGGCTCACTCCGTTTAGCGGCACTGCCCTGCTTGGTTATGCTTCGATTGTCGGCTTCATGATCCCCTGGGAGTTGCTGGATGTCCCTGCCTGGCTGTCATGGGAACAGGGAGTATGGCTATTATTGCTAGTTCTTCTGCTTGTAACGGTATTTAGTAAAAATAAACTCGATATTAAGCTCATTGCACTGTTGTTTACCGGAATTGTATACATAGGAACGGGTTTTTCCTATATGGGTACCGCCCGCGCTGCAGGCGACGGCCACGGGCTGTTCTGGACACTGATGCTGCTGTGCTGCATCTGGGGCAGTGATGCCGGTGCTTACTTTGTAGGCAGAAGCTTCGGGAAAAACAAGCTGTGGCCGGCTATAAGCCCCAATAAAACGGTCGAGGGCGCGCTCGGCGGTGTAGCAATTTCTGTGATCATTTCTGTTCTGTTTGCTTTATTCGCTCCTGATCTGCTGACTATTGGACGGGCACTGCTGATCGGCTTGTCTGCTGCTGTTTTAGGCCAGCTTGGTGATCTGGTGCAGTCTGCCTATAAACGGGTGTACGGTATTAAGGATTCAGGCTCGCTGCTGCCTGGTCATGGTGGTATTCTTGACCGCTGCGACAGCTGGATTATCGTATTTCCTTTCGTACATATCGTAATGCTGATGCCTTACTATTAAACGACAGGGAGAAGATATAACTGTGAAAAAAATAAGTATACTCGGCTCCACCGGTTCAATCGGCACCCAGACTCTGGATGTGGTTGCCATGCATCCAGAGCAGTTTACAGTGGAGGGGTTAGCCGCAGGAAGCAACACGGATCTGCTGCTTGAGCAGGTCCGCCGCTTTAACCCGCGCCGTGTATCGGTCTCAACAAAGCAGCATGCAGATCAACTACGGTCCAGCCTGCCGTCCGGTGTAGAGCTTTACTACGGCAATGAGGGTCTGGTGGAGATAGCAGCCGGAGGAGATGCCCAGACGGTTGTAACAGCGCTGGTGGGCAGCATCGGCCTTGAGTCTACGCTTGCTGCAATAGAAGCCGGCCGCCATATCGGGCTGGCCAACAAAGAAACGCTCGTCACTGCAGGCCATCTGGTAACAGAGCTTGCCGGCCGTAAGGGAGTGAAGCTCCTTCCGGTTGACAGCGAGCATTCCGCTATCTTCCAATGCCTGAACGGTGAGAACCGTGCAGATATTGCCTCTATAACAGTGACAGCATCCGGCGGCTCATTCCGGGATTACACTCGTGACCAGCTGGTAAATGTTACTGTTGAAGATGCACTGCGCCACCCGAATTGGACCATGGGAGCCAAAATTACTATTGACTCGGCTACGATGGTTAACAAGGGACTGGAGGTCATTGAGGCGCATTGGCTGTTCAATCTTCCATACGAAAAAATTAATGTATTGCTGCATCCGGAGAGCATTATTCATTCTTATGTGGAATTTTGCGACAGCAGCATCATTGCCCAGCTCGGCAGCCCGGACATGCGTGTTCCGATTCAATACGCCCTGACTTATCCGGACCGCTGGCCTTCACCGGCAGCCCGGCTGTCGCTGGCTGAGACAGGCCGCCTGACCTTCCGTGAAATGGACTTTGTGCGGTATCCGCTGCTTAAGCTGGCGATAGAGTGCGGCAAAGCCGGCGGGACGGCAAGCACCGCATATAACGCGGCGAATGAGGTTGCGGTTGCGCGCTTCCTGAACCGTGAAATTTCGTTTTTGCACATTGAAGAGATCGTGGATAAGGTGCTGCAGCAGCATCAAAATGTTAACAGTCCTGATCTGCAGCAGATTAAGCATTGTGATACAGTAACCCGGGAAATTGCCGCTAAGCTCTAAGCGCTGATCAGGCGGAAGGCTTAAGCGGGGCGGTGGATTTACGTTGCCCTGTAAAAATAGGCGGAGACAGTTGATTCTCTTGTGCCGAACCTTGGAATAATGATAAATTAAGAGGACATACTTCGGTCTTACACCTAAAGGGGGAATGTTACGGATGGAAATGGTAAGGGTCGTGTTTTTAACGGTGCTTATGTTTTTTGTTCTGGTGACTGTCCATGAATGGGGACATTATTACTTTGCCAGACGCGCCGGTATACTTGTACGTGAATTTGCTATCGGTTTCGGCCCGAAACTGTTTTCTTATAGACGCGGTGAAACCCAGTTCACGCTCCGTCTGCTGCCGTTCGGCGGTTATGCACGGATGGCCGGGGAGGATCCCGAAATTGTTGAGATCGGCCAGGGGCAGACGATTGCTGTCAGGCTCGGTCAGGACAACAAGGTTAAGAATATTTATCTCGACTCGCTGGACACCCGCAGAAATGTAATCCGCGGTGAAGCGCAGTTTACCGATCTTGAGGATGAACTGAAAATCCGTCTTGACGTAGACGGTGAGGTCACAACCTACGATGTGCATCCGCAGGCGATGATGATTAAGGGTGGACAGCAGACCCAGATCGCGCCTAAGGACCGTCAATTCGGCAGTAAAACTGTCGGACAGCGTGCGCTCGCAATTGTAGCGGGACCGGTAATGAACTTCATTCTTGCTTTCGTGCTGTTTGCGCTGCATCTGCAGCTTGCCGGCATTCCTATCGAGAATCCAACCGTGGTCAGAATCGGTGAAATTTCTGCTGGCATGCCTGCAGAAGAGGCCGGATTGCAGGTGGGGGATATCGTAGTCTCTGTTAACGGTGAACAAATCGGCGGAGATTATATGAAAATGATCAACCTGACCTCTGCTTCCAAAGGTGAAGAAATGAACTGGGTGCTGAAGCGCGGGAATGAAACGTATGAAGTGACGATGATTCCCCGGACGATGGAGGGGCAGGAAGGCGGTAAAGTTGGGGTCACGCGGGATGTAGAGACACGAAAAGCCGGCTTTGGCGAGACGATTACCAAATCAGGCACAGCCATGGTTACTACAACCGAGCTCATCTTTACAGGATTCAAGCAGCTGATCAACAACTTTAACCTGGATGATGTTTCCGGTCCTGTAGGGACAGCGCAGATGACAGGGAGAATTGCCCAGCAGGGTATTGAATATCTCACTTACTGGGCTGCCATTCTCAGTCTGTACTTAGGGATCTTTAATCTGCTGCCGGTTCCGGCGCTGGACGGAAGCCGTCTGGTCTTCCTGGGTGTCGAAGCGCTGCGCGGGAAGCCGGTTGATCCGAACCGTGAGGGGATGGTCCATTTTGTCGGCTTTGCCCTGCTGTTCCTGGTTGTAATCGTTGTAACCTATAATGATATATTGCGCCTGATTACAGGCTGATTTATGGCGGAACCGCAAATGAAGGCCGGACGGCTAAGGAGCCGGCTGTAATTTGCCTGACAATTTAGGAGGATTTCATGACATGGCTAAAGATAAGCAGTTCGTTACGGAAATAACGCCGCAAAGCGAGGATTTCTCGCGCTGGTATATTGATGTAATCAAAAAAGCAGATCTGATGGATTATTCGCCGGTCCGCGGCTGTATCGTATTCAAACCGGAGGGCTACGAAATCTGGGAGCACATTCAGGAGGAAATGAACCGCCGCCTGAAGGCTACCGGTCACCGCAACGCCTATTTCCCGGTGTTTATTCCGGAGAGCTTTTTCCAGAAGGAAAAGGATCACATCGAAGGCTTCAATCCGGAGCTTCCTTGGGTAACAGAGGCCGGCGGAGATGTGCTTGAGGAGCGTCTGGCTGTCCGTCCGACCTCGGAAACCATGTTCGGGCACATGTATTCCAAATGGATTCAGTCCTACCGCGACCTGCCGGTGCTGATCAACCAGTGGGCGAATGTGGTACGCTGGGAAAAACGCACCCTGCCTTTTATCCGGACTACAGAGTTCCTGTGGCAGGAAGGCCATACAGCGCATGAGAATGAAACCGAGGCACGGGAAGAAACCATGCGGATGCTGGAGAACTACCGTGATTTCGTCGAGACCTTCCTGGCAATTCCGGTTGTTACCGGCCAGAAGACGCCTTCAGAGCGTTTTGCCGGTGCAGTGGACACTTACTCGATTGAAGCGATGATGAAGGATGGACGGGCTGTTCAGGCCGCTACTTCCCATTATCTTGGAACCAAATTTGCTGAAGCATTTGAAATTCAGTATCTGAGCCGCGAAAATGTACTGGAGCACGTGCATACTACTTCGTGGGGATCTACAACCCGCCTGATCGGATCGCTGATTATGGTTCACGGGGATGACCGCGGACTTGCGCTTCCGCCGAAGGTTGCTCCGACTCAGGTTATCATGATTCCCATCGGACCGCCTAAGACCCGCGAAGCGGTAATCGGCCGGACGGACGAGCTGTTCAAGCAGCTGAAGGATGCCGGAGTACGTGTGCGTGTAGATGACCGGGCCGATCTGACTCCTGGCTGGAAGTTCAATGAATATGAAATGCGCGGTGTGCCTGTCCGTCTGGAACTGGGTCCGCGTGATATGGAGAACGGCGTTTGTGTGCTCGTGTCCCGTATAACCGGTGAAAAGAAAGTTGTCCAGCAGGACAACCTGGTGGAAGAAGTGCAGGCCATGCTCGAGCAGGTGCATAATGAAATGTTCGAGCGTGCACTGAAGTTCCGCGAGGATCACTTCTATTCTTCGGACACACTTGAAGAGATGAAGGCCTCGATGGAGGAGAAGCGCGGCTTTGCTCTTGCAGGCTGGTGCGGAACCGAGGAGTGCGAGGATAAGGTAAAAGAAGTAACGGGTGCAGGCAGCCGCAATATTCCGTTTAATCCGGCAGAGCAGAAGACCACCTGTATCTGCTGCGGTAAGCCAGCTAAGCATACGGTTGTTTTTGCCAAAGCCTATTAAGCAAGAAATAAGTATAATAGACAGTATCTGAATGCAGCTTCTGGCGAGAGGAGTCGGCGGTCCGAAAGAACCCAACACTTTGTCGACCCGGAAGCTTTTTATAATTTATTATTGCGTAAGCGGGTGGGGGAAGCATGGAACAGAACGCGGAGAGAAGAAGAAGGTTCGAGCTCCTGATGAAGCAGGGCGAAATTCCGCCTGCACTGATTGATCCCTATTTTTTGGACGGACAGATTGAGCGGGTAGAGATCAGCCGGGGCAATAAGGACTGGCATATTGTCATCACCAAGAGCAGTCTTGTTCCGGCGCAGATGTACCGGACATTTTGTTTGAGAATGCGTGAGAAGCTGCAGCATATCGCCAAAGTCAGCTTCCTGTTTTTATATGATGTAGAGAAGGTTGGCAGGCAAGAGGTTGTACAGGAGTATTGGGGACTGTTCCTGGAATGGGCACAGCGGGAAATTCCTTCGGTTAACGGCTGGCTGACCCGGTCTGCACAGGAGCTTCAGGACAGTACGCTTGTGCTTAGCCTGAACGATAAGATGTCACTGGAGCTGGCCCGCAAAAAGGGAATCGAAGCCGCCATTATTAAATTTTATAATAAATATTTCGGAATGGAACTGAAGGTCAAGCTGCAGATTGCCGAGAATGAGACCAGCAAAGCGGATGCCTATGAGGAATTCCAGCAGAAGCTACAGCAGGAGCAGCGTGAAATCGTTGAATTAATGATGATGAATAGTGAACCGGAGGAGCCTGAGGACGAAACCGATCCAAATGAAGTGATCAAGCTCCAGGTTGGCTATGAAATCAAGGAGCAGGCTACGCCAATTCTGCAGATTCAGGATGAGGAGAAGAAAATTACGATTCAGGGTACGATTTTTGGCCTGGAGAGCAAAGAGCTGCGCAACGGCAATACGCTGTTCACCTACTTTATAACGGATTTTACGGATTCCCTGCAGATAAAAATGTTCGCCAAAACCAAGGAAGACCTGAAAATTATGAGCCAGCTGGCTAACGGCAAGTGGGTTAGAGCACGCGGCAAGGTTGAATACGACCGGTTCATGCAGATTCCTGAGCTGGTAATGATTCCATCGGATCTGTCCGAGGTAAACGCACCGCCGGCCCGCAAGGATAATGCCAAGCAAAAACGGGTCGAATTCCACCTGCACACGACGATGAGCACAATGGATGCCGTTACTCCGATCGGTGAGTACATTAAAACTGCCGCCAAATGGGGCCATCCGGCCATTGCTGTTACCGATCACGGGAACGTGCAGAGTTTTCCGGAAGCCAACCATGCTGTCCATAAGCATAAAATCAAAATGCTCTACGGCGTGGAGGCCAATGTTGTCAACGATGCCGTTAATATTGTGGAAAATGCACAGCCGATGGATCTCAAGACAGCAACCTATGTCGTGTTCGATATCGAGACCACCGGTTTGTCCATCACACGTAATAATATTACCGAGCTTGCTGCTATCAAAATGTGCGAAGGCAAGGAGATCGGCCGGTATACAACTTTCGTTAATCCGCATGAAAAAATTCCGTACCATATCCAGCAGCTGACCAACATTACCGACGAAATGGTCAAGGATGCTCCAGACCTTGCACCCGTGCTGACGGACTTTGTGGAATTTGTTGGCGATGCAATCTTGGTTGCGCACAATGCGCGGTTTGATATGGGCTTTATTCAGGCTTCCCTGCTGAAGCTGGGCCGGCCTGAGCTGACGAATCCTTCTCTGGATACGCTGGAGCTGGCGCGGCTGCTGTATCCCAGCATGAAGAACCACCGGCTGAACACTCTGGCGGATAAATATAAAGTACTGCTGGAAAGCCATCACCGGGCGGTCGATGATACCATCGCGCTTGGCGGGATCCTGACAGGCCTCTTGAACGATGCCGAGAAGCTGAAGAATCTGACCCGGCTGGAGCGGCTGAATGACTATGTCGGTAATGATCTGTCCAATGTCCGGCCGTTCCACTGCGGAATCTATGCTCTTAATCCGGCCGGTAAAAAGAATCTGTATAAGCTAATTTCGATGAGCCATACAGAGCACTTCAAGCGCGTTCCGTGTATCCCGAAATCGAAGCTTGAGCAGTACCGCGACGGGCTGATCGTTATTTCCGGCTGTGAGCGCGGGGAATTCTTTGAGACGGTGCTCAACAAGACGGTGGAGGAAGCGATGGAGGTTGCCCAGTTCTATGATGTTCTGGAGATCCAGCCGCTGACGATGTATATGCATCTTGTTGATAAGGGCTTTGTGGCAACGGCTGAAGATTTAAGGGATGTGGTGCGCAAAATCTGCGAAATAGGCGAACAGATGAACAAACCGGTCATTGCGACTGGAAACGTTCATTATCTGGAGCCGCGCCAAAAGCTGTTCCGTGACATCACCATTCACGGGATTACCGGATTCAGTCCACTGAAGGATCAGGTTAAGCCGGACGCTCATTTCCGGACAACGGATGAAATGCTGACGGAATTCGAATTCCTGGGCGCGGAAAAAGCGATGGAGGTAGTTGTTACTAACACTGTAGCACTCGCTGAACGGTTTGAGGAATATGATCTGTTCCCCAGCGAGCTGTTTACGCCGAATATTGAAGGGGCAGACGACGAAATCCGCAGCACCTGCTATAACACGGCCAAGTCCATTTACGGTGAGGATCTTCCTGAGGTCGTAGTGGCCCGCCTGGAAAAAGAGCTTGCGCCGATTATCAAATTCGGTTTCTCTGCCAACTACCTGATCTCGGAGCGGCTTGTTAAAAAGTCTAACCAGGACGGATATCTTGTAGGCTCCCGCGGCTCGGTCGGTTCATCAGTCGTTGCGACCTTCCTCGGCATCTCCGAGGTTAATCCGCTGCCGGCCCATTATATTTGCCTGAATCCGGAATGCAAGCACAATGAATGGTTTCTGGACGGCAGTATACCGAGCGGCTTTGACCTGCCGGACAAGACCTGCCCTGATTGCGGTGGCCGGCTGAAGGGCGAAGGGCAGGATATACCGTTTGAGACTTTCCTGGGCTTCAAAGGGGATAAGGTTCCCGATATCGACCTTAACTTCTCCGGGGAGTATCAGCCTAATGCCCATAACTTCACCAAAACAATGTTCGGGCCGGATAACGTCTTCCGTGCAGGAACGATTGGTACAGTAGCGGAGAAGACCGCCTTCGGGTTCACCAAGAAATATGAGGAGCACCACCAGAAGCGCTGGCGGGGTGCCGAGGTTAACCGTCTGGCCGCCGGCTGTACTGGCGTTAAGCGCAGCACCGGACAGCATCCCGGCGGGATCGTGGTTCTGCCGGACTATATGGAGATCGAAGATATTACACCCGTCCAGTTCCCTGCGGATGATGTTACGGCAGAGTGGAAAACAACACACTTTGACTATCACGCCTTCGATGCCAATCTGCTGAAGCTTGATATTCTGGGCCATGATGATCCGACCATGATGCGTATGCTGCAGGATCTGACCGGGGTTGACCCGACCACCATACCGATGAATGACCCGAAGGTTATGAGCATGTTCAACTCGACTGAGGCGCTTGGCGTTCGGCCGGAACAGATCCGGACGCCTGTGGCTACCTATGGGGTACCGGAAATGGGGACCAAATTCGTCCGCCAGATGCTGATTGAGTCGAAGCCGTCCAGCTTCGCTGACTTGCTGCAGATTTCTGGACTTTCTCACGGTACGGGGGTATGGCTGGGTAATGCGCAGGAGCTCATCAAGAACAACACCTGTAACATTAAGACCGTAATCGGCTGCCGTGACGACATCATGCTGTATCTGATCTATAAGGCGGGTATGGATGCCAGTCTGGCCTTTAAAATTACGGAAAGCGTGCGTAAAGGGAAAGGGCTGCCTCCCGAATGGATTGAAGAGATGAAGAAGTGCAAGGTGCCGCAATGGTACATTGACTCCTGCCTGAAGATCCAGTACATGTTCCCGAAGGCGCATGCCGCCGCTTATGTAATCTCTGCAGTACGGACCGCCTACTTCAAGCTTTATCATCCGATTGAATATTATGCAACATACTTCTCGGTACGTGCGGCTGATTTTGACATCGAGCTCTGCTGCCAGGGCTATGAAGCGATTAACCGCCAGATCGGCGAGATTGAAGGCAAGGGCTTCCAGGCGCTGCCAAAAGAAAAAGCAATGCTGCCGGTGCTCGAGATGGCACTGGAAATGACGGCCCGCGGCTTCAGCTTTAAGAATATCGATCTGTACCATTCCGATGCCAACCGCTTTACCGTTGACGGCAAAAGCCTGATTCCTCCGTTCTCTGCGCTTGCCGGAATCGGTGAGAATGCGGCAATTAATATTGCTGCCGCCAAGGACGCCGGCGAGTTCCTGTCGATTGAGGATTTCCAGCAGAAATCCAAAGCAAGTAAGACCGTAATAGAGCTGCTGACCGGTATGGGCTGCTTCCGCGGATTGCCGGAGAGCAACCAGCTGTCGTTATTCTAAGACCCTAACAAAGTGAAGGGATGGCTCTGGAGAATCACCGGATGATCTTCGGAGACCGCCTCAATATGGACCGCGCAAAGCTGCGCCGGACAGGCAGTCAAGGGCTGGTACTTGTCAGTGCAGATGCACTATGGTATAATTTTTCTTGGTAATAATGAGATAAGTCCGTTGTGTAAAGAGTGGGGAAACCCACTCTTTATCTTTGGTATATAGCAAAAGACAAGTTCGTGGAGGTAATTTTCTTTTGAGCACACCGAAATCCAAAATCAAACAAACGGTAGAGCAGATGCTCGGGTCCTATCTTGAGGACAATGGTTTCGAACTGGTGGACGTTGAGTACGTTAAGGAAGGTTCAAACTGGTTTTTGCGCATATTCGTAGATAAAGAAGGCGGCATTGATATTGATGACTGCGGTGCCATCAGCGAATATTTCAGCTCAAAGCTGGATGAGAACGATCCGATTCCCGAGGCTTATTTCCTGGAGGTTTCCTCACCTGGAGCTGAACGCCCGCTCAAAAAAGCGGCGGATGTAGCCAAAGCTGTGGGTAAAGACGTATATGTAACGGTTTATGAGCCGATTCAGGGTCTTAAGGAATTTGAGGGCCGTTTGCTCTCGTTCGAGAATGAGGAACTGCTCATCTCCGCGGGAAAAAAAGAACATGTTGTGCCGTATGCCAAAGTCGCCAGCGCGAGATTGGCCATTATTTTTTAATGTTTTGAAAGGGGGACCGGAATTTCATGAGTATGGATTTTATTGAAGCTATGAATGAACTGGAAAGGGAGAAAGGCATCAGCAAGGATGTGCTGTTTGAAGCCATCGAAGCTGCGCTGATCTCCAGCTATAAACGCAATTTCAATGCGGCGCAGAACGTGCGTGTGGATATGAACCGCAACACAGGCGTGATTAAGGTATTTGCCCGCAAGCTGGTTGTCGAGGAGGTTCTCGACGCCAGAACTGAAATTTCCTTGCCTGCCGCAAGAGAAATCAACCCGCATTTCCAGCTGGAAGATGTTGCCGAGCTGGAAGTAACACCGCGCGATTTCGGACGTATTGCCGCACAAACCGCCAAGCAGGTCGTAACCCAGCGCATCCGTGAAGCGGAGCGCGGACTTATCTATAACGCTTTTATTGATAAGGAAGACGATATTGTGACCGGTCTGGTGCAGCGCCAGGATATGCGCAATATTTACGTCGACCTTGGCAAAATCGAAGCTGTGCTTCCGCTCAGCGAGCTCATGCCTGGAGAGAAGTTCAAGCAGAGCGAGCGGATCAAGGCTTATATTACCAAGGTGGAAAATACAACTAAAGGACCGCAGATTATGCTGTCCCGCAGCCATCCGGGCCTTTTGAAGCGTCTGTTCGAGCTTGAGGTTCCTGAAATCTTTGACGGGGTCGTTGAGATTCGTTCCGTGGCCCGTGAAGCGGGCTTCCGTTCAAAGATTGCCGTGTTCTCCCGCAATGAGGAGGTTGATCCGGTCGGCTCATGCGTAGGCCCTAGAGGTACACGCGTGCAGACTATCGTAACCGAGCTGCGCGGCGAGAAGATCGACATCGTGCGTTATTCCGAAGCGGTGCAGGAATATGTAGCCAATGCACTCAGCCCGTCCAAGGTACTTGAGGTTCAGGTCTTTGAAGCTGAGAAAATGGCCCGTGTCATCGTGCCTGACTACCAGCTGTCGCTGGCAATTGGTATCAAGGGGCAGAACGCCCGTCTTGCCGCTAAGCTGACCGGCTGGAAAATTGATATCAAGAGCGAGACGCAGGCGGAGCAGGAGTACGGCAGACCGAAAACGTTTAGCGATGAAATGCATCAGGATTCCGTCTCCATCGATTAATTTGGCTGTTGACTGACGGGAGGCGATTAAAATGAAGCAAAAGAAGGTTCCGCTGCGCAAATGCGTTGCCAGCCAGGAGATGATGCCGAAGAAAGAGCTGATCCGTGTGGTCCGTACGCCGGACGGCGAAGTGATGATCGATCTGACGGGCAAAAAGTCAGGCCGGGGCGCTTACATCTGCGGCAAACTGGAATGCTTTAAACTGGCACAAAAGAACAAAGCGCTTGACCGTGCATTAAAATGTCAGGTGAGTCCTGAAATCTATGCCCAGCTGGCAAGGGATTTTGCATCCGTCGAGGAAGAATTTCTAGCAGCAAAGGACAGTGAGGACAATGAGTAAAACCCTTTCTTATTTAGGGCTTGCGATGAGAGCAGGCAAGATTGTCACCGGAGATGAGGCTGTGCTCAAAGCAGTGCGGTCTTCAGAGGCGAAGCTGGTCGTCCTGGCAGGTGACGCTTCAGATAATACCCAAAAAAAGTTCCGTGATAAGTGCGGAACCTACGATATTCCACTAGTAATCGCATTTCACCGGGATGAACTCGGTGCAAGTATTGGTAAGGACCAGCGCGTTGTGCTGGCCGTTACGGATAAAGGATTCGCGGAAATGATCTCCAGAACGCTTGGAGATACTGTCGGAGGTGGAGTTATTGACTAAAGAAGATAATAAGGATAAACTGCGCGTGTATGAATACGCGAAATCTCTGAATATGAGCAGTAAAGAAATTATTACAATTCTGAAGCGTTTGAATGTTCCTGTGAATAATCATATGAGTGTGATGGAGGACGGCTCCGTAAACAAAGTGGAGCAGTTCTTTAAGGACATCAAATCAAACGCTGCAGCCAAACGGGACACCGGCACCAGCAGCCGTCCGGCAGGAGCCGGTACGGTAACCGCCGAACCCCATAGTGCTCAGAATGCCAACAAAAATCAACCGGAAAAGCAGGTAGGTATGAACAGTAACCAAAACAACAACCAATCGACAACGTCGTCCAGGCCCCAAAGCGGACAAGATTCCCGCAGAACGAACTCAGGCTCCACCCAGAATTCCCGCCCGCAGGGCAGCTCTACCGGCGGCAACCGCCCGCAGGGCAGTTCCACTGGCGGTAGCCGTCCTCAAGGCAGCTCTACCGGCGGCAACCGTCCGCAGGGAAGCTCCACTGGCGGCAACCGTCCGCAGGGCAGTTCCACCGGCGGCAACCGTCCGCAGGGCGGCTCCACCGGCGGCAACCGTCCGCAAGGCGGCTCTACCGGAGGTAACCGTCCACAAGGAGGCAGTACAGGCAGCCGTCCGCAAGGACAAGGCGGCGGTGCTCCGCGTACCGGAGACCGTCCGCAGAGCAGCGCTCCGCGCACAGACAGCCGTCCGCAAGGACAAGGCGGCGGAGATTTCTCCCGCGGCGGCGACAGAGGACCGAAGAAGAACACTACGGGTAACAGACCGAACAATAACAGCGGTCAAAAACGGTTCGAAGACGGCAGAGGCGGCAATTATCGCGGCCGCGGCAACGGCAAGAACGGCCGTGGCGGACGGAACCAGCCAATGGTACAGCGTGAGAAGATTGACAACACCCCTAAGAAGATTATTGTCCGCGGCAGCATGACCGTCGGCGAAACTGCCAAACTGCTGCATAAGGATGCTTCAGAAGTTATTAAGAAGCTGATCCTGATGGGTGTAATGGCAACTATCAACCAGGAGCTTGATATCGACACCATTCTGCTCTTGTCCGGTGAATTCGGCGTAGAAGTAGAAGTGAAGATCCCTGTTGATGAAGATAGCTTCGAAACGGTGGAAGAGAACGATTCCGATGAGGAATTGATGACACGTCCGCCTGTTGTTACGATCATGGGTCACGTTGACCATGGTAAAACAACATTGCTGGATGCTATCCGTTCAACGAACGTAACCGGCGGCGAAGCCGGCGGGATTACACAGCACATCGGCGCGTACCAGGCTGAAATCAATCACAAGAAAATTACGTTCCTGGATACTCCGGGTCACGAAGCGTTTACCGCCATGCGTGCCCGCGGTGCTCAAGTAACGGATATGACTATTATCGTCGTAGCTGCTGATGACGGTGTTATGCCGCAGACGGTAGAAGCGATCAACCATGCGAAGGCTGCCGGACTTCCGATTATTGTCGCAGTTAACAAGATCGACAAGCCGGGCGCAGATCCTGACCGTGTTAAGCAGGAGCTTACTAACTATGAGCTGGTGCCTGAAGAGTGGGGCGGAGACACTATCTTCGTTAACCTGTCAGCCAAGCAGCGCATTAACCTGGAAGAGCTGCTGGAAATGATTCTGCTCGTGGCTGAAGTTAACGAGTATAAAGCGAACCCTGACAAACGGGCACGCGGTACAGTAATAGAAGCGGAGCTTGACAAAAACCGCGGACCGGTTGCACGTATTCTTGTACAGAACGGTACGCTGAAGGTCGGAGACGCATTTGTAGCAGGTAACTGCTTCGGACGTGTCCGTGCCATGGTAAATGACAAGGGACGCAAAATCAAGGAAGCGGGACCTTCCACTCCGGTGGAAATTACCGGTCTGACTGAAGTGCCGCAGGCGGGCGATCCGTTCATGGCCTTCGAAGACGAGCGTAAAGCACGTGCGATTGCCGACAGACGTTCCATCACCCAGCGCCAATCTGAGCTGAACACGAACACCCGTGTAACACTGGACGATCTGTTCAAGCATATCAAGGACGGCGAGATCAAAGACCTGAACGTTATCATCAAGGCAGACGTACAGGGTTCGGTAGAGGCGCTTAAGGGCTCTCTGGCGAAGATCGAGGTAGAAGGCGTACGCGTGAAAATTATTCACAGCGGTGCCGGCGCAATCACGGAATCCGATATTACACTGGCTGCAGCATCCAATGCCATCGTAATCGGCTTCAACGTTCGTCCGGATACCCAGACCAAAGCTGCTGCTGAGCAGGAGAAGGTTGATGTGCGCCTGCACAACATCATCTATAACGTAATTGAAGAGATCGAAAGTGCCATGAAGGGTATGCTTGATCCGATCTTCAAAGAAAATATTATCGGCCACGCTGAAGTGCGCAACGTCTTCAAAATCAGCAAAGTGGGCAGTGTTGCAGGCTGTATGGTTACAGACGGCAAAATCACCCGCAATGCCGAAATGCGTCTGGTCCGCGGCGGTATTGTAGTCTTCGAAGGCAAGGTCGATACCTTGAAGCGCTTCAAGGATGATGCAAAAGAAGTGGCGCAGGGTTATGAATGCGGCATAACTTTGGAACGCTATAATGACCTCCAAGAGGGGGACGTTATCGAAGCGTTCATCATGGAAAAGGTAGAGCGCTAAGCGAAGAGGTGATATAGATGTCTAAAATCAGAGCAGGACGGGTTGGCGAACAGATCAAAAAAGAGCTGAGCCAGCTTATCCAGGGCGGACTGAAAGACCCGCGTGTAGGGTTTGTTACCGTAACCGGCGTAGACGTGACGAACGATCTGTCGCAGGCCAAAGTGTATCTGAGCGTGTTCGGTGATGCGGAGCAGCAGAATGCTTCGCTCAAAGCGATTGAGAAAGCTAACGGCTTTCTCCGCTCTGAGCTTGGTAAGGCTATCCGCCTGCGCCATACGCCGGAGCTGATCTTCAAGTTCGACGAATCTGTAGCTTACGGAAGTCATATTGAGAAGCTGCTGGGCGAAATTAAGCATGAAGAAAGCTAGGAAGCATAAAGGAGACGGCGAATGCAGAGCTATGAACAAAGTCTCCGGCAGACCCGTGAGTTTCTGCTGGAACACGACGATTATCTTGTAGTGTCGCATGTTCAGCCGGACGGAGATGCAGTCAGCTCCACCCTTGCGGTGGGCTGGCTTCTCTCATGTCTGGGCAAAAAATATACTATGCTGAATGAAGGTCCGATCCCGAAGCGGATGGAATATTTATGGCATGCCGGTGAAATCGTGAACCTGGCGGAAGGTGAACTGCCCCGTCAGTACAGCAATATCATTTGCGTCGACTGTGCGGATTTTCAGCGTGTGGGACTGACCCAGCGCCATTTCTCCAGCGATGCGGTTATCGTGAATATTGATCATCATCCAACCAATAACGGTTACGGATTCATAACGCTGATTAAGCCGGATGCTGCTGCGACTGCAGAAATTTTGTTCGACCTGCTGAAGACGTTTCAGGTGGAATGGGACCTTGATATTGCTACAGCAATCTATACCGGACTGCTGACGGATACCGGCGGTTTCCGTTACACCAATACATCACCTAAGGTGATGGCGGCGGTTTCGGAGCTTCTGGCGATGGGCGTCAACGGTCCGGAGCTGGCTGAGAATCTGCTGGAGGAAATGACGCTGGCTCAGGTGAAGGTGCTGAACCGCGCACTGAATACCCTGCAGCTATCCCCCGAAGGGGATATCGCCTGGCTGCATGTTACTCCTCAGGATATGATGGATTGCGGAGCGGCGAATGAAGATCTGGAAGGCATTGTGAATTATCCCCGTAATATCCGCGGTGTAGAGGTAGGCATCCTGTTTAAAGTTATCAATGAGCATGCGGTCAAAGCGAGCCTGCGCTCAGCCGGCAAGGTTGACGTAGCTGCACTGGCCCAGGTATTCGGCGGAGGCGGACATACCCGGGCAGCCGGGGCGCGTATCGACGGTACACTGGATGAAGCGGTAGCTCTGGTGCTTCAGGAGGTTAGACGCCATCTATGAGTGAGCTTACGGGTGTGTTGGCAGTCTTTAAGCCTGCCGGTTTTACATCGCATGACGTAGTCGCCAAGGCCCGGCGCATTCTTGGCATGAAGCGGATTGGGCACACCGGAACACTTGATCCTCAAGTGACCGGGGTGCTGCCGCTGTGTCTTGGACGGGCTACACGGGTCGTGGAATACATACAGGAGCTTCCTAAGGAGTATGTAGCCACACTGCGCCTGGGGCTGTCGAGTGATACCGAGGATATGACGGGGACGATCACAGAATCAGTGGATGAGGTCAAGGTGACAGAAGCTGAAGTGCTCGCTGTGCTGAATACATTCAAGGGTGTTATCTCACAGGTGCCGCCGATGTACTCAGCCGTTAAAGTTGACGGCAAGCGTCTCTATGAGCTGGCCAGAGAAGGAAAAACGGTTGAGCGCAAGAGCCGTGAAGTGGAAATCTATGAGATAGAAATGACGGGTATGGTCTGGAACGGCAATTATCCTGATATTACTTTCCGCGTGCTCTGCTCCAAAGGAACCTATATCCGTACACTGTGTGTGGATATAGGCCGTGCGCTTGGGCTTCCGGGTGTCATGGTAGAGCTTACCCGGACAATGTCCGCAGGAATTTCTGCCAGCCATTGCCTGACCCTTGAACAGATTGCTGAATACAAGGAAGCCGGGACACTGGATCATCATCTGATTGCAGCAGATGAAGCTATTTCTCATCTCTCCCGCCATACGGTGAGCGAGGAGAAGAAGAAGGCTGCCCTGCAGGGACAGCGTCTTTCAGTCCGGTATGTTACTCCAACCGTAACGGACAGCGGAGATTTCCGGCTGTACGACACTGCAGGTGAGTTCCTCGGCATATACAAGCTGGACGATACGGGTGCTATTGCACCGGTCAAAGTGTTCGCCCAGCGCTAATCATTAATTTTATCTGTGAATTGTAGGTGAGAAACAGCGTGAGAACCGTAACCTTAAGCTATCCAATACCGCCGGAGACTGCAGCTTTATGGGCACAGCCTCAAGTAGCCGCCCTGGGACAGTTCGACGGACTGCACCGCGGACATGCCAGCGTCATTACATCCGCTGTTGCTCTGGCCCGGAGGCAAGGCGTGCCGGCTGCAGTAATGACCTTTCATCCTCATCCCAAGGATGTTATGGGCAAAGGCGATTATGATGGATATTTGACCCCGCCGAAGGACAAGCAGGAGATACTTGCCGGTTTGGGCGTCGATATTTTGTATATAATAGAATTTAATGAGCAGCTTTCCAGGGTCAGCCCGCAGGATTTCGTGTCTGTGATGCTTTTGCCGCTGCAGATTGTAACCGCCGTGGTCGGATTTGACTTCCGCTTCGGATATCTGGGTGAAGGCGATGCGGATATGCTGCGCGAACTGGGGCAGGGAATAATGAGCGTAGAGACAGTGCCTCCATTCCTGCTTGAAGGGGAGAAGGTAAGCAGCTCTGGGATCCGCAGAAGTCTGCACAGCGGTGATCTTACCCTGGCGAACAGCTGGTTCGGGCGTTGTTATCATCTGCGCGGGATTGTCGGTCATGGCGAGAAGCGCGGACGCACCATTGGATTTCCGACAGCCAATCTTCAGCTTGAAGACCATTATGTGATCCCTGCCAAGGGAGTCTACGCCGTAAAGGTCTTTTATAAAGAGGAGATTCTGTACGGAGTCATGAATGTCGGCGTTAAGCCTACTTTTCATGACGGGATGTCGGCACCCAGCTTTGAAGTGCATTTGTTTGATTTCGCCTCCGACATCTATGGACAGGAGCTGAAGGTTGAGCTTCAGGCCTTCATCCGTCCGGAACGGAAGTTTGAGTCCATCGATGCCCTGATTTCGCAGATAGCGAAGGATGCCGGAACGGCTAAAGAGCTGTTGGGATATTCTTCATAAACTTCTGCCGGACATGCGTTTACTTTTGTCTGCGAAGATGCTATACTGATTAACGTTGCTGGAATGACAGCATCATAACCTTAGCTTGGTTGCACGTTCTCACCGACGGTGACGAGGCTACTGGCGATTATAATGAAGGAGGTGAACAGGATGGCATTGACTCAAGAACGTAAACACCAATTGATTGACGAGCACAAAACTCACGAATCCGATACTGGATCCCCTGAGGTGCAAGTTGCTATCCTTACGGAGAACATCGTTAATTTGACTGACCACCTGCGTACGCACAAGAAGGATCATCATTCCCGTCGCGGACTGCTGAAGATGGTTGGACAACGTCGTAAACTGCTGGCGTATTTGAAGAACAAAGACATCAGACGTTACAGCGCCCTGATCGAAAGACTGGGATTGCGTCGCTAATTTCCATAAGAGTACCCTTAAAGCAGCCTGGTTGTATACCGTATGTCCTTCTTACGATCGACAGCGGGACAGCCGGGTTGCTTTTTGAAAATTTACGGAGATTTTTCCAGCTTTCAAAAGGATATAATGATCAAAAACGGCTACTTTACCTTCTATAGGAGGACAAGCCGTTTTTGCTTGTAGAATGAATACAGAAATATTACCAATCAAGGAGGGATTTTATGGAACAACGTGTAGAAATGCAGCTTGGCGGAAGACGCCTTGTGCTGGAAACCGGGCGTCTGGCCAAACAGGCAAATGCCGCTGTTATGGTCCGCTACGGAGATACCGCAGTATTATGTACGGTTACAGCCTCCAGTGAGCCTAAAGATCTGGATTTTTTCCCGCTTACCGTGAACTATGAAGAAAGACTATACGCAGTAGGTAAAATTCCGGGCGGATTCATCAAACGTGAAGGCAGACCTAGCGAAAAAGCGATTCTGTCCAGCCGTCTGACTGACCGACCGATCCGCCCTCTGTTCCCTGAAGGATTCCGTAATGATGTTCAAGTATTGAACATGGTTATGAGTGTGGATCAGAACTGCGCACCTGACATTGCTGCGATGATCGGTACTTCTGCAGCCCTGAGTATTTCCGATGTGCCGTTTGACGGACCGATCGGCGGAGTAGCGGTTGGCCGGATTAATGGCCAATTCATCATTAACCCTGATCTCGCCCAGCAGGAAGCCAGTGACATCTATGTTGTGGTTGCCGGAACCAAGGATGCCATTATGATGGTTGAAGCGGAAGCAAACGAAGTGCCGGAAGACGTGATGCTTGAAGCCATTATGTTCGGGCATGAAGAAATCCGCAAGATTGTAGCTGTGATTGAGGAGCTTGTTGCTGTAGCCGGTAAAGAAAAGATGGCTGTGAAGCTTCATGCGGTTAACGCAGACGTGAATACTGAGGTTCGTGCTTTTGCCGGAGACCGTCTGGTTGAGGCTGTTAAGATTGCTGAGAAGCATGCGCGCCAGGATGCTATCGATCTGGTCAATAGCGAGACAGTGGAGTATTTCGTTGAGAAATACATAGAGACACCAGAGCTGTTGAAGGATGTAAAAGAAGTGCTGCATGATATCGTCAAGGATGAAGTGCGCCGCCTGATCACGCATGATAAAGTACGTCCTGATGGCCGTAAGCTGGATGAAATCCGTCCGATTGAATGTGATACGGCACTGCTGCCGCGCACACACGGTTCCGGGCTCTTTACCCGCGGACAGACACAAATCCTCAGCGTATGTACACTTGGTGCGCTTGGTGATGTGCAGATTCTTGACGGAATCGATCCAACTGAAACCAAACGCTTCATGCATCATTACAACTTCCCGCCGTTCAGCGTAGGGGAAGCACGTCCGCTGAGAGCACCGGGCCGCCGCGAAATCGGTCACGGGGCACTGGGTGAACGCGCCTTGTCGAAGGTTATCCCTAGTGAAACAGAATTCCCGTACACCATTCGTCTGGTATCGGAAGCTATTGAATCTAACGGTTCGACTTCCCAGGCAAGCATCTGTGCCAGTATTCTGGCAATGATGGATGCGGGTGTACCGATCAAGGCCCCTGTGGCCGGCGTAGCTATGGGTCTGATTAAAGACGGAGAGCATGTCTCCATCCTGACAGACATCCAGGGTATGGAGGATCACCTCGGAGATATGGACTTTAAGGTAGCAGGAACTGCAGAAGGCGTAACTGCAATCCAGATGGATATCAAGATTGCCGGCATTGACCGCAAGATCCTGAAGGAAGCCTTGGAGCAAGCCAGAGAAGGACGGCTGTTCATCCTCGGCAAAATGATGGAAGCTATCTCTGCACCAAGACCTAGCCTGTCCCAATATGCGCCTAAGATCATCATCATTAACATCAATCCGGACAAAATCCGTGATGTTATCGGTGCCGGCGGCAAGATTATCAACAAGATCATCGAAGAAACCGGCGTGAAGATCGACATCGAGCAGGACGGACGCGTATTCATCGGTTCTTCCGACGAAGCGATGATTCAGAAGGCCCGCGGTATCATCGAAGGCATCGTGAAGGAAGTCCAGGTCGGTGAGATTTATGTCGGTACCGTTCGCCGCATTGAGAAGTTCGGCGCATTCGTTGAGCTGATTCCAGGCAAAGACGGTCTGGTTCACATCTCCCAGCTGTCGACTGAGCGCGTAGCCAAGGTTGAAGATGTTGTTGCCATCGGGGATACCATTACCGTAAAAGTAACTGAAATCGACCAGCAGGGCCGTGTCAATCTGTCCCGCAAGGCTGTATTGACTGCAGAGAGCGGAGCGAAGGCATAAGCCTGAATGGCGGTCTGAAATAGATATGAAGAAGAGGCAGAAGCTTTTGCATTCTGGCTCTTTTTTGTTGTTGTAGCATCATATTCTGCTGATCTTCCTCATAGGCTGGGACAAAGGGTCCTGTGCATGCTATGCCTGCTGTGCGGGACGGTGAAGACCGTATGTAGCCGGGGAGGACTAAGCATGAAGACGGACAAGGCAGCGCTTGTGCTGGCCTGTATGGCTGTTGTAATCGGAATAGGCAGTACCAGCGGACCGGTAAAGGAGATGCTGGCACAGCTAAAGCCGCAGGATGCCTTGGCGGTAAAGGCTGCCCTGGCGGCAGAACATAGCAGTAAGGATCTGCGGGCCCAGGTGGAGCAAAAAGCAGCGGAGCTGAACGTGCCGCCGGTGGATGCCGCTGTAGACCGGGTCTGGAAGGCAATTCCGGGTTATAACGGTCTCGAAGTAGATGTAGAAGCAACTTACCGGAATTCTCTGCAGCAGGTTCCGGGGGAAGGGCTGAAGCTGGTCTACCGCCAGACGAAGCCTAAGATATCTTTAAACGACCTGGGAGCCAACCCGATCTATCGGGGCAATCCGGCCAAGCCTATGGTAGCCTTCATGATTAATGTAGCCTGGGGGAACGAGTACATTAAGCCGATGCTGGATATTCTGGATGAAGAGCAGGTGAAGGTGACCTTTTTTCTGGATGGAAGCTGGCTGAGCAAGAACAGGGAGCTTGCCGCAGAAATGCTGAAGCGCGGGCATGAAATGGAGAACCATGCCTACACGCATCCGAATATGAGTACCTTGAGCCGGGCAAGGGCAACTGCCGAAATACAGAAGACGCAGATGCTGTTAAAAGAAAGCCTGGGAGTCACCAATCAGTGGTTTGCCCCGCCTTCAGGGGATTTCGATCAGGAGACGGTGGAGATTGCTGCGGCGCTTGGGCTGAAGACGGTGCTATGGACGCTGGATACGGTAGACTGGCGCAAGCCTTCGCCTGAATCCGTTGTAGCCAAAATCAGTGCCAAAGCAGAGCCGGGGACACTGGTTCTGATGCATCCTACAGCTTCCACCTCAAAAGCGTTAAGAGGGATGATCCGGGCGGTTAAGGCGAAGGGACTGAGGCTTGGAACTGTCAGCCAGACGTTGTCGCCGGATAGGATTATGCCCGATGATGTTGAGTGAGCCGTTATTTTCTGGTAGGATTAAACTCGCTTGATAAATAGGCAGTACAGACACAGGGCTATGCCAGGAGGACGCAGAATTGGAGAAAATCATACTATCAAACGGCCTGCGGGTGGTTACAGAAAAGATTGCTACCGGCCGTTCCGTTTCCTTTGGAATCTGGGTCAGAACCGGTTCCCGTAATGAGAATCCGTTGAACAACGGGATCTCCCACTTCATCGAACATATGCTGTTTAAGGGCACCGACCGCTTCAGCGCTAAGGATATTGCGGAGGAGTTCGATGCGATCGGCGGCAACGTCAATGCCTTTACCTCGAAGGAATACACATGCTATTATGCAAAAGTGCTTGATGAGCATCTGCCAATCGCGGTGGATGTACTTTCTGATATGTTTTTCCGCTCGAAGATGGACGCTGAAGAGCTGGCTAAGGAAAAGAACGTCATTCTTGAAGAAATCGCCATGTGCGAGGATACACCGGATGATCTGGTGCATGATCTGATGTGTGCTGCCGCTTACGGTGAGCATCCGCTCGCCTATTCGATCCTTGGCCTCAAGGAACGGCTGCAGGAGATGACCCCGGATGACCTGCGCGCATATATGAAAGAGCAGTATACGATTGAAAATACCGTGATCAGCGTCGCCGGTAACTTCGACGAGGGTCTCGTGGATCTGCTGGAGCGCCATTTCGGCGGCTTTGACAATCACGGCCAGGCTCCGGAGCTGACAGCACCTGATTACCAGGGCAGCCTGCTGTTCCACCGCAAAAAGACAGAGCAGAACCACATTTGTATCTCGCTGCCGGGCGTTCGGAGCGGCGGGCCGCTGCAGTATCCGATGGTGCTGCTGAACAATGCAGTCGGAGGCGGAATGAGCTCGCGCCTGTTCCAGGAGATCCGTGAGAAGCGCGGGCTGGCTTATTCAGTCTACTCGTATCACAGCTCCCAGGCGGACAGCGGCCTGTTCACCGTGTATGCGGGAACTGCACCCAAGCAGACCAAGGAGGTAACCGAGCTGGTCAAGGAAATGATGCAGGAGCTCGCTGTGAAGGGCATCACTGAGGATGAATTGAGAAAAGGTAAGGAACAGCTCAAGGGCAGCCTGATTCTTAGCCTGGAGAGCACCAGCAGCCGGATGAACCGGATCGGCAAAAACGAGCTGATGCTGGGCAGGCATGATACCCTTGATGATATGATTGACAAAATCAGCAAGGTTACGATGGAAGATGTGAACCTGCTGCTGGACCATATGTTTGCTGAACCGCTCGCACTGGCGATGGTTGGCTCAACAGATAAAGCGATTGCCAATGTTAGGAGAGATGATCTTGTCTTATCACGTTCAAATTAACAAGCTTCCGGGAAATGAAGATGTACAGCTGCCGCGCAAAATGTCGGAGCAGGCTTCTGGCTTTGACCTGCATGCCTCTGTAGCTGAGCCTGTAGTGCTTGCTCCCGGAGAGCGCGCACTGATCCCGACAGGGATTGCCCTGGCTATGCCGGACGGGCTGGAGGCGCAGATCCGCCCGCGCAGCGGGCTTGCCTTTAAGCACGGCATAACCTGCCTCAACACACCGGGAACGATTGATGCCGACTACCGAGGCGAGATCAAGGTGCTGCTGATCAACCTGGGCCAGGAGCCGTTTGCAATTGCGCGCAATGAGCGGATCGCCCAGATGGTGTTCCAGGCTGTTCCGGCAGTAACACTGGTTGAGGTAGATGAGCTGACTGAGACACAGCGCGGCGCCGGCGGCTTCGGCCACACCGGGAAGTAAGGATTTATTGCATATTTAAAAGCTTGCAGACAAACCGCCTTTTAGCGGCGCTGTCTGCAAGCTTTTTTCTTGTTGTAAGGTCTTTATTTGCGGCTACTGTTCATTTCAAGTCTGCACGCACAACTTCGCGGAGCTTATCCAGCTGGGCATCCCGGCGTTCAAGGATATCTTTGGCTGTAGTGTAGGCTTCAATATCAGGCTGTACGGAATCCGCAGGGTCGCGCTCCGGTGCGGAACGTGTGAACTGTTTAAAAGAGGCCTGGAAATGGATGCCGGAGGCAGGGAGCTGGAAGGTAAGAACATCCCCGTACGATGAAGGCTGATTGCCCGTTGCTTCACCGATAATTTGGCCGAGGCCGTTATCCTGGACAATGACTGCGAACATGTTGGCAGAGCTGAAGGTATGGGCAGAGGTCAGGAGATACAGCTTACCTTTGTATGGAAATTCTGTCTTCAGGTCATTTTTGATAAGCTGGCTTGGTGATTGCACCACTCCGTTATCCTGATCTTCGCCATAAGCTTCCTTAACCTGCGGAGAGTAGCGGACAATAGCACCGTAACTGTAGTATGACTTAACATCCATGTAAGATAGGAATTCACCGATTACCGATGATGCACCGCCCCCGTTGCTGCGCAGATCCACCGCAATGTGCTGAATACCCCGCTTCTTCACCTCGTCAAAAAACTGCTTGACGGTCAACTGATACTTCCGCGTATTCTCACATGTGTTCAACTGAAAAATGCCTAACGACAGCTCGTCCTCGAATGAATAGGAGAAGGGTACTTCGCCCTTAGGATAGTGGCTGTACTCCTTTTGTAGAGGTTTATCTGTCAGTGTTAATGTTTCGGTAATACTGCCGCTCCCCCGAGTTACTGTTACTTCAACCTGATTATCTGCAGCCAGTCCCAGATGACGAAGCATAAATTCCACCCTCAGCAGGACGGTTCCCTGTACTCTGACCCACTGGTTATTCTCAGCCGGAATAATCCCGGCCAGCTCCTGTTCCAGATCACCGATGCTACGACCGCTGATAGCAGTAACAATATCCCCGGTATGAAGCGTTCCCCGGTCTTCCGTTACAATCAGCCCCTCACGGCTCCAGAAAAGAGGAAGGTTGAGCAGTTTCTGGTTCTGCAGCTCCCAGTGCATATTCGTGTGCCCGTCATGGAGCAGTGAGGTGATCGTGTTGACGATGAAGTAAAACTCTTCCTCTGTCCGTGCCGTTTGAATCGTGTCGTATGCTTCGCTGATTACCTGCTGCTGTCCGCTGCTCCAGCCGTTTATCAGAGCAGGATGAACCTGAACCAGCGTTTCTGTCAGGAAGTCCAGATCCTGCTTCATCTGCTCCGGATTAACAAGCTTCTCCGGGGCATCTGAGGCCGGAGCGCCCTGGCTTTGGGCTGATGCCGCGGGAGGCGTCCCGGCGGCTTGACCGCTACTATCCCTGGAATCTGCAGATTTAATATAGAGTGCGGCAGCTGCCACTGCGGCTGCTGATACCAGCAGCAGGGCAGCCTGCTTCCATTTCGGCTTCATTATATAAATACTCCTTTTCCATTTTTAACTAACTATAGAATGATTCCGGGCAATTTTCTGTGATTTATGTGGACCGCCCAGTATTTATGCTCCGCTCTTCACCCATCCGCAGGACCCGGCATAAGATGCTTTATAGTCGATAGTGTATGTGGAAAGGAGCGTCATCCCTATGCTTACTGGCATCAGGATCGTGTTCCTGGGCGGGGACGCGAGACAGCTTGAAGTCATTCGAAAATGTGTGGAAATGGATGCTGCGGTAAGCGCCGCCGGGTTCGAGAAATGGGATGCCCCTAGCCCGGGGGTTAACCTGGAACTATTGTCGCCGGAGCTGCTGGGCCGTGCCGATGTGCTGGTGCTGCCAACGGTAGGGTGTGACGAAGAAGGGAACATCAATGCATTGTTCTCTGACGGTCGTCTGCAGCTGCTTGATGAGCACGCTGTGGCCCTGCCGCCGGGCTGCACAGTATATACGGGTATCGCCAAAAGCTACCTGCGAAGCCTGTGTGCAAGGCATAAGCTGAAGCTTGTTGAGCTGCTTAACCGTGATGATGTAGCGATTTATAATTCGATTCCGACAGCAGAAGGCGCTCTGGTCATGGCTATTCAGAATACTGATTTTACCATCCATGGCTCTACCTCGATGGTGCTGGGGATGGGGCGTACCGGTTTTACTATGGCAAGGGCGCTGCAGGGCCTGGGTTCCACAGTGAAGGTGGGCGTGCGGAAGCAGGAGCATTTTGCCCGGGCGGAGGAGATGGGCTGGAAGCCGTTTATGACCGGAGAGCTGCTGCAGCAGGTGAGCGATACAGATCTTATTTTTAATACAATACCCAGCATGATTATTACGGCACAGATTCTTACCCGGGTTCCCAAGCAATGCGTCATTATCGATCTGGCCTCGGCTCCCGGCGGCTGTGACTTCCGGTATGCGGAGAAGCGCGGCATCAAGGCGATGCTTGCCCCCGGGCTGCCCGGGATTGTCGCCCCGAAAAGCGCCGGGATGATTATGGGCAATGCGCTGGTGCAGTCGATCTCGGAGGAGATTCTAAACAAGGGGGACCTATAAATGGATTGGCACGGAAAAACAGTAGGTTATGCGATTACCGGCTCACACTGCACCTTTGCTGAGGTGATGCCGCAAATTCAGCGGTTTATGGACGGGGGCGCAAATGTTGTGCCGATTGTATCCTCCTCTGTGCTGAATACGGATACCCGGTTCGGCACATCGGAAAATTGGCTAAAACAGTTGAAAGATATAACGGGGAATGATATCATTTCTACAATTGTTGATGCGGAACCGCTGGGTCCATCCAAGCTGCTCGATGTGCTGACAATAGCTCCCTGCACAGGTAATACGACGAGTAAGCTGGCTAATGCCATGACTGACAGTCCCGTCCTGATGGCTGCCAAATCGCAGATGCGTAACGGCCGTCCGCTTGTGCTGGCCATCTCAACTAATGACGGGCTGGGCCTTAATGCAGCGAATATCGCGAAGCTTCTGGTTGCCAAACATATTTATTTTGTGCCGTTCGGCCAGGATAACCCTGAGGGCAAGCCGAATTCGCTGGTAGCACGCATGGAACTGATTCCAGAAGCCTGCTACGCCGCTTTGCAGGGCAAACAGCTGCAGCCGATGATTATCGAACGGTTTCATTCAGCATAGCTTGGAGGTCTGCATGGAGCAGGCTTATCATAGGTTCTACTTTTGCCGTCCTCAGTTTGAGGGCGGTTCAACACTTTTTAAGCTTGTTTAGAGAAGTTATGGAGGAATTATACAATGGGTATTTTAGTGCAAAAATTCGGAGGCACTTCACTTTCGACACCGGCGGCAAGAGAGCATGTTATCCGTCATGTCAGACGGGAGCTGGCAAGCGGATTCAGTCTTGTGGTGGTGGTTTCTGCAATGGGCCGCAAGGGTGAGCCTTATGCTACCGATACGCTGCTGGACTGGGCAGTTCAGAACGGCAACGCGCTGCCTGACCGTGAAAAGGATCTGCTGATGTGCTGCGGTGAGATTATCTCGGCAACCACGCTTTGCGGACTGCTGGAAGAGCAGGGCATCCGTTCTACTGTGTTAACAGGAGCCCAGGCGGGCTTTTTGACAGACAGCAATTACGGAAATGCACGAATTCTTGATGTGCGCACCGAACGGATTCTACGCGAGCTCCGCGAGCATAAAGTAGTAATAGTAACCGGGTTCCAGGGTCAAACCGAAGCCGGTGATTTCACGACCCTTGGCAGAGGCGGCAGTGACACCTCGGCGACCGCGCTGGGTGCGGCGCTCCGTGCAGATATGGTCGACATTTACACTGATGTTGACGGGATTCTGACCGCTGATCCGCGGATTGTCGAGGATGCCAAGCCGCTGACTTATGTCAGCTATACGGAAATCTGCAATATGGCTTACCAGGGGGCGAAGGTCATTCATCCGCGCGCCGTGGAGATTGCTATGCAGGCCAATATTCCGGTGCGTGTGCGCTCGACCTTCTCTGAATTAGAAGGGACACTTGTTACCCATCCTGAAGGGTTTAATGATGTCTCTAACGGCATTGTTGACCGGTTTGTTACGGGAATTGCTTATGTAAGCAATATCACGCAGATTTCCGTGGAATGCCCGGACGGGAACGGTACAGGCGTTCAGCTGCAGATTTTCAAAAGCATGGCTGATAACGGCATCAGTGTCGATTTTATCAATGTAACGCCTACAGAGGCGCTGTATACCGTAAATGACGACAAATCAGAGCGGGCTATAGCAGCGCTTCAGGAGCTGGGGCTGCGGCCGAAGAGCTTATCCGGCTGTGCCAAGGTGTCGGTCATCGGCGGCGGAATTAACGGTGTACCGGGGATTATGGCCCGGATCGTTGAGGCGCTCAGCTCGCAGAACATTCAGATTTTGCAATCGGCGGATTCGAATACAACCATCTGGGTTCTAGTGAAAAAGGAAGATATGGTACAGTCGCTGCGTGCGCTGCATACCAAGTTTGAATTGCACCGCTGACAAGGAGGAATTCAAAGTGGATTTCGGTAGACTGATCACTGCGATGGTAACCCCCTTTGACGGGGATGGAGAAATCAACTGGGAGGCTACTTCCCGGTTAGTTGATTATTTGATCGAAGAACAGAAATCCGAAGCGCTGGTTGTCTGCGGAACGACGGGGGAATCGCCTACTCTAACCGATGAGGAGAAGCTGCGGCTGTTTTCTTTTGTCCGGGACAGGGCAGACGGGCGCTGCAAAATCATCGCCGGCACCGGCACCAACAGCACCAGACATTCCATACATCTCACCAGGGAAGCCGAAAAAATCGGCGTAGACGGTGTTCTGCTGGTTGTTCCCTATTACAACAAACCTAATCAGGAAGGGCTGTTTCAGCATTTTTCGGCAATTGCCGGCAGTACCTCCTTACCGTGCATTCTGTATAATGTTCCAGGGCGTACAGGCGTCAGTATGAGTGCAGCAACGACACTTCGGCTGGCGGAGGTTCCTAATATAGTGGCCACTAAAGAATGCGCCTCCGTAGATCAGATAACGCTGATTGCTTCAGCCTGTCCTGAGGATTTTCATGTCTACACAGGCGATGATTCCGCCGGCCTTGCTACACTGGCTGTAGGCGGGCACGGGATCATCAGTGTGGCGGGCCATATTATCGGATCGCAGATGTCTGAGATGATTCAGGCTTACCTGGCGGGCAATGTAAAGCGGGCAGGAGAGCTTCACCGTCAGCTGTTCCCGGTATTCAAGGGGCTGTTCGAGTGTCCGCAGCCGCTGCCGAATCCGGCCGCAGTCAAATACGCGCTTTCTCTGCGCGGAATAGACGCCGGCTCTGTCCGGCTCCCGCTGGTCGGACCGGATAAAGCCGAGGCCGCTTTTATCGAAGCACTGCTGAATTAGCCATTTCTGTGTTCCAAAGCGTCTGCTAAAAACCGGTATCCCGTATTAAAGGGGCCGGTTTTTTTGATGCATTCCGGTATATTATATCAGCTGTATGCATAAACATTTCCGCAAATAATGCCCCGATTCTAAGGATAGAATAACGTTACATAGTGGATGACTTGTCTTTTGCCAAAAAAATCATGTATAATGTTCTTAAGTGACTGGGTGCGGTTAATTAAATATGCGGTAATCTTCCGTCAATGTTTTTTTACATTGTGATGCAGGATAGGTCCTAGTATAAGTCTGTGCTATTGCTGCCTGATTTTCGCGCGAGGGGCGCGGCAGTGAAGTTTGACGGGTTTTGTCCCTTTCAAGAACTGCTCTCTGCCTGGAATCCGGGATTTTTCGCACTGCGCAATTTTTCAGACTTAAATAAAGGAATATCGCTGTAGTTGTGGAAGCTATCGGAAATTTTGAACAATGTGTTCAGTGCCGCTGAAATAACGAAGCTTAAATATTTACAAATAAAAAGTATGACGTCCAACATCATAGGAGGGTTAGATTCATTTGTCGAAAAAAAACAACAACAATGATAAGCTGCTGATATTCGCACTAGGCGGAGTCGGAGAAATCGGAAAAAACATGTATGTAGTCCAATACGGAAATGACATCGTAGTCGTGGATGCGGGACTTAAGTTCCCAGAAGAGGATATGCTCGGTATTGATATCGTTATTCCTGATATTTCGTACTTGACGGAGAACCGTGACAAGGTAAGAGGAATTGTCCTTACTCACGGACACGAAGATCACATCGGCGGATTGTCCTATGTGCTCAAGAATTTGAATGTTCCGGTATACGGAACAAGACTTACCCTTGGACTTGTCGATAACAAGCTCAAGGAAGCGAACCTGCTTGGCGAAACCAAGCGTATTCTGATTAATGAGGATTCTGTCATCGACCTGGGAACTTCCCTGCAGGTGACTTTCTTCAGAACAAACCACAGTATTCCGGATTCCGTAGGCGTATGCATTGAGACACCGGAAGGTAATGTCGTGCATACAGGTGACTTCAAATTTGACCATACACCAGTCAATGGCCAATATGCCAACCTGCACCGGATGGCGGAAATCGGCCAGAAGGGTGTACTTGCCCTTATGTCAGACAGTACCAATGCCGAGAAGCCGGGCTTTACCCCTTCGGAGAAAAATGTCGGCATCGTGCTGGAGGATATTTTCCGTAAGGCTGACCAGCGCGTAGTCGTGGCGACTTTCGCCTCTAACGTACACCGTATCCAGCAGGTAGTGAATGCCGCAGAATCGACAGGCCGCAAGATCACTGTTATCGGACGCAGCATGGTGAATGTAGTTGCTATTGCTTCCGAGCTGGGTTACCTGCATGTACCAGACGGTATGCTGATCGAGCCTGAGGAAATGAACCGGATGGCAGCGAACCGCGTTGTCGTGCTCTGCACAGGCAGCCAGGGCGAGCCGATGTCTGCACTTACACGCATGGCACGCTCCAGCCACCGCAAGGTGGATATCCTGCCGGGAGATACTGTTATCATTGCGGCGACTCCGGTTCCTGGTAACGAGAAATATGTCGGCCGTACCATTGATGAGCTGTTCCGTCTCGGTGCCAACGTAATCTACAGCGGCTCGAACTCCGGTGTTCACGTATCCGGTCACGGCAGCCAGGAAGAGCTTAAGCTGATGCTGAACCTCATGAAGCCGAAATACTTCATTCCGATCCACGGTGAATTCCGTATGCAGCGCAGACATGCGCTTCTGGCAGAATCAGTGGGCGTGGAGCCAAGCAACATCTTTATTACTGAAATCGGTGAAGTCATTGAAATTCAAGGCGGCGGAGCCCGCAGAGCCGGTAAGGTTACTGCAGGAAACGTTCTGATTGACGGTCTGGGTGTCGGCGATGTGGGTAACATCGTTCTCCGCGACCGTAAGCTGCTGTCCCAGGATGGTATCCTGGTAGTGGTTGTTACTCTGAGCAAGCAGAACGGAGCGATTGTCTCCGGGCCGGATATTATTTCCCGCGGCTTTGTGTATGTCCGTGAGTCCGAAGGACTTCTGGACGAAGCCAACCGCATCGTAGCCAGCACCCTGCAGCGCCTGATGAGCGAGAAGGTCAACGAATGGGCTTCCCTCAAGACAAGCGTAAAAGATTCGCTCGGCCGTTTCCTGTACGAACAGACACGCCGCAGACCGATGATTTTGCCGATCATTATGGAAGTTTAAGAAGACAGTTACTTCTGTTTAAATAAGCAGGGCCTATAGGCCCCTTCTCCCCCCGGAAATATTGGACGGTTTCCGGGGACGAAGGGGTCTTTGTTATTTTTATAACACAATGGGACAACATTTCCTCCGTTCAATCGTTATACTGCCAGGGAGGTGCATAATGGGGGCTAAGCTGAAGGAACAGCTGCTGGGGTCCAAGATGGCCGAGATCCGCAGATACCTGATCCGTCTGGGCGCAGCGCCTGAGGATGCAGAGGATATCGTACAGGATACAGTCTGCAAAGCACTGCAGTATATCAGCGGAATTGAAGAGCGCAATTTCAGCGCCTGGCTCTATAAGGTTGCAATTAACCGCTATTATGATTTGTGCCGCAGACATAAACGGTTTCAGTACACCATGGAGGCAGAGGAGCAGGCGGCGCCTGACAGGGAACAACCGGAGTCACAGTTATTGCAGCGTGAGCAGAAGGAACAGATTGAGGAGACGCTGAACCGGCTGGTTCCGGCAAACCGTCAGCTGATCCTGCTCAAATACGAAATGGGCTTCACGTATAAAGAAATCGCAGCACTGCTGGGGATCAATGAAGGAACGGTTAAAGCGTCTCTATACCGGGCCAGACAACAATTTCAACAATTTTACGGAGGTGAGGCACATTGACTGCCCCATGGAATGATGGAGAAGACAAACAGCTGTCACAGGTGTTAAAAAGGGCTAAACGCAAAAGTACGGTGCGCAGTATTGTAATTTCACTGGCCGTAGTGATTGTGACGTTAACCGCTATATTTTTTGGTGCTGCCCAGATCGTGAACCACAGGTCATACGAGACGCTTACGAGCGAGTGGCGTTACAGGATGATTACGAGCCCTAACGAATATGAATCGGGATATAAAGATACGAGGGGCTTTCTATCCGGTGTACTGGAAACGAACACCTATAAAATTATCGAAGGCGTTCCTATTCCCTGGGAGCAAGAGTGGACTAACTACAATGAATGGTGGTTTCCATTTGCTACAGGCGCGTATGGCGGTTCATCACCTCTGACAGTCAGCAATTCGGAGCTGGAGCAGGCCGGATATGATTATGGCAGGCAGTATAATCCGTACAATGGCCAGCGGGAGATGCTCTACTACATTCCGGAGGTTGACTATAACGGGAGAATTTTTAATGATTTTCCGCTGCTCAGGGAAATGGAGCCTGATATGCTTGCAGAAATGGCGTTGTCATTTGATAAATCTTATTCATATGCGGAGGTGCAGCACATGCTGCCTGCAGGAATAACACAGATATGGTATTGGGTGGATACGTATGGTGAACGTAAAGGATTTCAATTTGAACCCCGGGATGACGGGAACGGCGGAACAAGCTATCCTTTGCCAATGGCCGGCTATGGGGTATACGGATTCGGAAACAGCCGTGATGGTTATAAGGTGACACCGCAGGACTTTCTCAGTAATGTTCAATATGGATTAGCGAGTAAGGATATCTACTACGAGGAGTATAAGGAGATCCATCAGAATCTGAAAAAAGATAAGCATGAGCCGGATGCAAGCGATGTACGTATACTTGGTGTAGTGGTTACAGGTACGGCTTCCGGCCTGAGCAGACTGCAGGGCCAGAGCTATATCCGTGGTGCAGTTCTGGGGGCAGTTGTAGACAAGTACTAAATTTAAAAGGCTGTTTCTGCATAAGCGGCTCACCGTAAATGTCATACTAAGCACAGTTAGTACGGCTGCAGTGTCTATAAGCTGCAAGCGGAAAGGGTGAGCTGCAAATGGAGATGAAGCAGGGACCAGAAACTGAGAATAACGGTGAAATCCAGCCGGAGGAGGTGAAACCCGCCGCTGCTGATGCCGCTCCGCCTGCTGTAGGCATTATTAAAGAGCTGGGCCAGACGGCGGTACCGAGTGCGGAGCCGGATATCTTCTGTATGACCATTATCGGACAGATCGAAGGGCATTTCGTGCTTCCGCCGCACAACAAAACAACAAAATATGAGCATATCATTCCGCAGCTGGTTGCAGCGGAGCAGAACAAGAATATTAAAGGCCTTCTGATCATTCTCAACACGGTAGGCGGTGATGTTGAAGCAGGACTGGCTATTGCCGAGATGATTGCCTCCCTGTCCAAGCCGACGGTAACGGTCGTTATCGGCGGGGGACACAGCATCGGTGTGCCGATTGCAGTCGCGTCAACCTATTCCATTATTGCCGAGAGCGCAACGATGACGATTCACCCGATCCGGATGAACGGTCTGGTTATCGGCGTGCCGCAGACCTTTGAGTATATGGAACGGATGCAGGAGCGGATGGTCCGGTTCGTTACCTCCCATTCCCGGATCAGTGAACAGCAATTTAAGGATCTGATGTTTAAGACCGGTGAGCTTAACCGTGACATCGGCACCGCTGTCGGCGGCTATGATGCCGTTAAATTCGGACTGATGGATGAGGTTGGCGGAATCGGTGCCGCGCTGTCCCATCTCAACCGGATGATTGCCGGTACAGCTATACCGGCTGTATCAGGCGGGCTGCTGCAGGGGGGGCTGACACAATGACCTTTTATACAGTGGTGCCGATTGAGCAAATGTTTGAGGGAGCTTACAGCTCCGGACAGCAGGCAGAGGAGGTAATGATTTGCGGAATGCTGATGCAGGTTGAGCCGCTGGAAGGCAGACAGGCACGGATTATCCGGCTGCTGCAGTGTCCGCTGGACAAGTATCTTAATCCGGCATTCGCTCCCGGTGCAGTTATTGATTACGATAAATAATTTAATGTCATGAAGTTGCATTTTTTTACAGAACAGAACATAGGTACGCCACGCCATTATATGGTATAATGTTGCCGGGGGTGGCTGGCGTGGCTAAACGGAGAAAAAGAAAGTCAAAGAAAAAAGCGACAATCGGCAGCGTTCTTAAATATGAAATTTACGGAATTATGCTTATTACCATTTCGGTAATTGCCCTGTCCGGCGAAGCTGCTGTAGGGCGTTCCCTGTCCAGTATGGCCGGATATCTGCTGGGCAGATTTTATTTTGTTCTGCCGCTTGTCGGCATTATTTACGGCCTGATGGTAATGATACACAGAAAGTGGCCGTCCGGCTGGAACAGCCGTTATACGGGGGCTGTTTTACTGGTAGTGTCTTTATGTCTAATGAGTTCAATATCGGCCATGCAGCAGAAGCTGGGACCTGTAAACATGCTGCATCCCGGCAATGTGATGGCACAAATACATAATGATCTTTCCGGTGCGCTTAAGCCCGGTACAAATGACAGCAGTGTCTATCTGCTGGGTAAGGATATCAGCGGAGGATATGTGGGGGCGCTGGTATTCTCAGCCCTGTTGTGGCTGTTTGGTACATTAGGAGCCAAGCTGATTATGATCGTCATGCTTGCAATCAGCTTTATGCTGGTTACTAATCTCTCCTATGTGGAGCTCTTCTCGCTGCTGCGGTTACGGTCGGTGAAGCTTATTGAGAACCTCCGGCAGCGTGCGGCCAACCGCCCGGCAGCGGTTCCGGTAACCCCGCGCCAAACCAGAGCGGACAGAGCCGTGGCGGCAGCGCCTCCGGGTATTGAGGAGGAGGAAGAGGAAGAAGAGGACGAGTCTTCCCTGCCGCAAAGAAGCAAGCCTCTGTTTATCAGCCGGATCGGCAACTGGATCAGCGGTGCCTCTAAATCTCCGCCTGATGAAGGTCCAGACCAGGGCTTGCAGGCAACTGGAGCGCCGCCAGGCTTGACCTCCCAGGCTCTTCCGGTTATTTCCGGGCTGGAGGCCGACAATGCGCGTGGTGCATCTGAACATCCGTCATCTGAAAATGCAGATGAAGATCAGGGGCCTGTAACACCGATAATACGGGATTTCTTTGAACATATACGTTCAGAGGGGTTAAGTGAGGAAGAACGGGAGGAGTGGGGCGGTTTTTCACCGGCTGCACGCAGTGCAGGAACACGCGGTCCGGCTGCTCCAGACAGTCCTGCAGCTGCCCGGCCGGCCGGTGCAGCGGACGTGCCGGATGAAGATGTTACAGTGGAGCTTGACGGGCTTTTAGGCACAGCTGAGGGCGGAGAGCCGGCTCCGGCTCCGCCGCTTCCTCCGCCGCCCAAGCCGTATAAGCTTCCCCCGTTCCGGCTGCTATCTAAGCCGAACGGGAGCGGCAAGGCGGGAGACCAGAACGATTATATGCAGACTGCACGTAAGCTGGAGGCAACACTGGAGAGCTTCGGTGTCCGGGCCAAAGTGCTTGAGGTGGTACGCGGACCTGCCGTAACCCGCTATGAAATTCAGCCCGATATAGGTGTTAAGGTCAGCCGGATCGTTAATCTGACCGATGACATCGCATTGGCGCTGGCAGCCAAGGACATACGGATGGAAGCGCCGATTCCCGGCAAATCGGCAATAGGGATCGAAGTTCCGAACCCTGAAGTTTCCGTTGTGACGATGCGTGAGGTAATGGAAACCCAGATTTTCCAGGATGCTGAATCGCGGCTGTCGATAGCTTTCGGGCGTGACATTTCCGGACAGACCATCATCGGTAATCTGGCTAAGATGCCCCATCTGCTTGTGGCTGGAGCGACGGGATCAGGGAAGTCTGTATGCATTAACGGAATCATCACCAGTATTTTATACAAAGCCAAGCCTGACGAGGTCAAGTTCCTGATGGTCGATCCTAAGATGGTGGAGCTCAATGTATACAACGGGATTCCCCACTTGCTTGCTCCGGTAGTTACAGATCCGAAACGGGCCAGCTTAGCCCTTAAGAAGATCGTAGTGGAGATGGAGAAGCGTTATGAGCTGTTCTCCAAATCGGGAACGCGGAATGTGGAAGGATACAACAATCTGATGAAAGATAATCCGGCAGCTATTCTTCCGTATATTGTGGTTATTGTGGACGAGCTTGCCGACTTGATGATGGTCGCTGCGAATGATGTAGAGGATGCGATCTGCCGGCTGGCGCAAATGGCGCGTGCAGCGGGTATCCATCTGATTATCGCCACCCAGCGGCCTTCCGTTGACGTGATCACCGGTCTGATCAAGGCGAATATCCCTTCACGGATTGCTTTCGGTGTATCCTCCAATGTGGATTCCCGGACCATTCTGGATATGCCCGGCGCAGAGAAGCTGCTCGGACGGGGGGACATGCTATTTCTCCCGATGGGTGCTTCCAAGCCGGTCCGCGTCCAGGGTGCCTTCATGAGTGATCAGGAGGTTGAGACAATCGTCCAGTTCGTAAGTAGCCAGGGTGAAGCTGAGTATGATGAGACGCTTGTACCCGAGGTGGACGATATGGTCAACGAAGACCAGGAGCCGCAGGATGAGCTGTACGAACAGGCTGTACAGATTGTACTGGAAGCGAAGCAGGCCTCCGTCTCACTGCTTCAGCGGCGGATGCGGGTAGGCTACACCCGTGCTGCCAGGCTAATCGATGCTATGGAAGCCCGGTCGGTTATCGGCCCTTACGAGGGCAGCAAGCCGCGTGAAGTACTGATGTCACTGGAGCAGTACCAGCAGAACCGGATCAGCTCCTAGACAGGTTTTTTGAGCGTAATGACAAGGGCACTCTTTCCTTACCGGGAAGAGTGCTTTTTGCTGTGTTTGTTAGCTGCTCATTCTGTCCATGCATAGGATGTCCTGCCAGTCGTCATAATAACTTTAGCCATCCATGTTGAACCTACAAGAGAAAGGTAGAGCGACTCTAATGAAAAAACAGAAGCAATGGATATTAGCCTTAATGACGCTGGCGCTGGCTGCTGCACCGTTTGCAGGGTTATTCTTTAAGGATCATGAGGCCTATGCTGATCCGCAGCAGACGGAAGCTGCCAGTCCAATCAACACTGAAGAGGTACTGCCTGCTTTCGGGACTACCCCGCTCAAGGTGGGCTCATCAGGCCAAGATGTATACGAGCTCCAAGGCAGACTGAAGCATCTCGGGTACTACAGCGGCAAGATAGACAGCCAGTTTGGCACAAAAACGAAAAATGCAGTGACCTGGTTCCAGTGGAAATTCGGGATGAAGGCCGACGGCGTCGTCGGTGCAAAAACAAAGCTGAAGCTGTACAACGCAACAAAGGCATGGAAACCGACGGAGCCTTCAACCACGACAGCCAAAAAGAACACCGGCAACACTGACACAGCCGCAAAAACCGGCAATGCCGCAAAAAAGAACAGCGGTGCCGAGCTGTCCTCAGGCAATACAATGGGCCTCTCTGAAAATGATCTGAAGATCATGGCCAATGCTGTATACGGTGAATCGCGCGGCGAACCGTTTGAGGGCCAGGTTGCGGTAGCAGCCGTAATATTGAACCGGGTCAAATCCCCGAGCTTTCCCAACACCCCGTCAGGCGTTATTTTCCAGCCCGGCGCTTTCACGGCCGTAGCTGACGGACAGATTTACCTTGAGCCCAATGAACAGGCCCGCAAGGCTGTACAGCAGGCTCTGAACGGCTGGGATCCTTCCGGCGGCTGCTTGTATTATTTTAATCCGAAGACAGCGACCTCCAAGTGGATCTGGACACGGCCGCAGGTGATTACAATCGGAGAGCATATTTTCTGTATGTAAAAAACCACCCAACCGCTGCCGGCGGAACATCAATCCGCCTCTATACACTGACTCAGAGCAACCGGTAAATCTTCTGCCGGTTGCTTCCTTACTTTGGAATGGTTTAGAATGGATAATACTTCATAAACTTAAATTGTAGAGCATCTATCCACGCCGTAAAGGAGTTTTGGACTTGACAAACAATGGATTTCAACATGGCAACGCCGCAGGCATGCGCATCCATGTGCTGCCGACCAAGGCGTTTAAAACGTTCGCCATTTCCCTCTATGCCGGAGTACCTTTGGATGAGAGCACGGTGACTTCAACTGCACTTGCTCCTTTTGTCCTCCGCAGAGGCACAGCCACCTACCCGGAAACTACACAGTTCCGCGAACGGCTGGAAGAGCTTTACGGAGCCGGGTTCGGCTTCGACATCTATAAGCGGGGCGACTATCAGATTGTCCAGTTTCGGATGGATACGATTAACGATTCTTTTGTCCAGAGCAAGGAAAGCCTGCTTGGCGAGTCGTTTTCTTTTCTCGGCGAGGTATTGACCCGTCCTTTACTGGAGGATGGAAGTTTCCGTGCTTCGTACGTAGCGACCGAACGCGAGACTGTACGCAAGAAGCTGGAAGCGATCGTGAACGATAAAATGCGTTATGCCGCGGAGCGTTGTATTGAGGAGATGTGCCGCCAGGAGCCTTACCGCCTGCATCCGCTTGGGCAAAGATCCGATCTGGACGGAATCACTCCAGCCAGCTTATATGAATCCTATTCAGCCTGGCTGGATGGAGCTATTCTGGATCTGTATGTGGTCGGCGACACCACGCCGGAGGAAGTCGAGAAGCTGGTCCTCCGTCATTTCGGCCGCAGCCACAAGCAGGTGGAAGCTTATACCTCCAACTTTAAGCCTGTAACCGTATCAGAGGTCCGCACGGTGGAGGAGAAACTGGATGTCAATCAGGGTAAGCTTAATATGGGCTTACGCACCTCAATCACTTATTCAGACGACAAATATGCCTCAGCACTGATGTACAACGGTATTTTGGGCGGCTACCCGCATTCCAAGCTGTTTGTTAACGTACGTGAGAAGGAAAGCCTTGCTTACTACGCGTCATCCCGCTATGACGGCCATAAGGGAATCGGAACGATACAGTCAGGGATCGAAACACAGAATTACGATAAGGCTGTCGATATTATCCGCAAACAGCTCGATGAGCTGAAGGCCGGCAATATCAGTGATCTGGAGCTGAATCAGACCAAGGCGATGATCCGCAATCTTTTGTCTGAAATCCAGGATTCTGCCTTTGAGCTGATTTCATTCGATTTCAACCGTCAATTTTCCGGAAAAGACCGCTCTGCCCAGGAGCTGCTGGCTCAAGTGGACAGCACAGGCGCGGAAGATGTTAAGGCGGCCGCCGGCACCTTCCAGCTGGATACGATTTATTTCCTGACAGGGAAGGGGGAATAGCAGATGGAACAAATCCATTACGATAAGCTGCAGGAGACACTATATTATGAGGTTATGGACAACGGGCTGAAGGTTTATGTACTGCCAAAGCCCGCCTTTAAGAAAACCTATGCCACCTTTGCCACCAAATACGGATCTGTAGACAATCACTTTAAAGTAGCGGGCGGTGATGAGACTACTGTACCGGACGGGATTGCCCATTTTCTTGAGCACAAAATGTTTGAGGAGCCGGAAGGCGATATCTTTGCTACGTTTGCCTCCAACGGGGCATCGGCCAATGCGTTTACCAGCTTTGACCAGACCGTTTATCTTTTCTCTGCTACCGAGAATATTGAGACGAACCTCAGCACACTGGTGGATTTCGTGCAGCGCCCTTATTTCACTGATGAAAATGTGGAGAAAGAAAAGGGAATCATCGGCCAGGAGATTAATATGTATGCCGACAATCCGGACTGGCGCGTCTATTTCGGATTAATTGAGGCAATGTACTCCAAGCATCCGGTGCACATTGATATTGCCGGTACGATTGAATCCATTGCCACCATCACCAAAGAAACGCTGTATACCTGCTACAACTCCTTTTATCATCCGAGCAATATGCTGCTGTTTGTTGTCGGCGGCGTAGAGCCGGAAAAGGTATTTGAGCTGGTCCGCAGCAATCAGGCTGCCAAGTCCTACGATAAACAGGGCGAGATTACACGTATCTTTGCAGAAGAGCCTGTTCAGGTTGCCCAGAAGCACAAGGAGAGCCGGCTTGCCGTTTCCATGCCGAAATGCCTGTTCGGATTCAAAGAAAAGCAGGATGGCCTGACCGGAGCAGCGGCGGTGCGCCGTGACCTGACTACGAAGCTTATGCTTGACCTGCTGCTCGGAAGCAGCACGGCACTGTATCAGAAGCTCTATGACGAAGAGCTGATCTCTGACAGCTTCGGCCATGAATTTAACAGCTCCCCGCAATATGCGTTCTCGGCGATTGGCGGAGATACCAAAGACCCGGATCTGCTGCTGAAACGGATTAAGGAAGAGATCAATGCTGTGCTAGCTTCCGGCTTTGCGGAGAAGGATTTTGAGCGTGCCCGCAAAAAGAAAATCGGCGGCTATCTGCGCATGCTGAATTCGCCGGAGAGTATTGCCCATGAATTCACCCGCTACCAGTTCTGCGGCGGTGATCTGTTCGAGGTGCTGCCGGTTTATGAGTCGATTACACTGGATGAGGTCAATGCCCGTCTGCGCGCCCATGTAGACTGGGAGCAGCTAAGTGTATCGCTTGTGGTGAGTCCTTAATGGCGTTAACGGGAGAGAGCAGTAAACCGATTAAGGAGATGACCGTGCTTATTACGGGGGGCAGCGGGGGAATCGGCGGTGCAATCGCTGAACGTTTTGCTTCCGTCGGCATGAACATTGTCATCCATTATATGAATTCGCATGAAGCGGCCAATGATGTAGCCCGGCGCTGTTTGGCGCTGGGGGCCAAAGTGCTGACAGTGGCCGCGGACATGAAGGACCGCGGCCAGCTGCTGCGTATGGCTGAACGCCTGGAGAGCAGCGGTATGCTTCCGGACATTCTGGTCAATAATGCCGGGAAAGCGCATTACGGGATGCTGGCCGATGTCACGGAAGAAGAGTGGGACGAAGTGATGGCGGTCAACCTCAAGGGCACTTTTTTGTGCAGCCAGATATTCATGCCTTATATGGTGTCCCAGCGCTACGGGCGTATCATAAATGTATCGTCGGTCTGGGGAATCTCCGGCGCTTCTTGTGAGGTCGCCTATTCCGCCAGCAAGGGCGGTGTGAATGCCTTCACAAAAGCACTGGCCAAGGAGCTGGCCCCTTCAGGGGTGACAGTTAATGCTGTCGCACCCGGAGCTGTCAGCACTGCTATGCTAAACAATCTGCAGGAGGAAGAGCTGCGGATGCTGGAGGAAGAAATACCTGCCGGCCGGCTTGCTTCACCGGATGAGGTGGCTTCGCTTGTTTATTTTCTGGCCCTGCCTGAATCAGGATATATTACCGGACAGGTAATTAGTCCGAACGGGGGATGGATTACTTAGTGTTGCCTGTGTACTTTGAACGGCGGCTTGGAGAAAAGCTCCAGCATAAAAGGCGGGTGTACGTGACATATTAGTACTGTTGCTTTTAAATCATCACGTAAGGCGGCTGTTGGTCCCAAAAGGCCAGCGGACCGTAAACATGAAGGAGGATTTAAGATGTCAACAGAATCCGTAGTGAAGAACTTTGATACTTGGAAGAGCTTTTTAGGTGAACGGGTCATCCAGGCTGAAAAAATGGGGATGAGTGAAGAAACCATCACCAAGCTGGCTTTTGAAATCGGGGAATTCCTCGATAAAAAAGTCGATCCGGGCAACTATTCCAACCGGGCAATCAAAGAGCTGTGGGATGTCGGTACGGACGATGAGAAGCACACCATTGCTTCACTCATGGTCAAGCTGGCGAAGAAAAACGCATAGGCATGCGGAAAAGCTCCCCTCGCGGGAGCTTTTCTGCAATTATTACAACAGTGTCCTTGCCTTTCATTTTTATTTTATATATCATTAACATGACCCGTGTTTCAGAAGCTTTGCCGAAGCCGGTTTTTTTGAGGTTATGGCAGTTCTGCAGGGAAAAGGAATCTATGAGGTGCGAAATCAGTGGAATATAAACAGTGGTACATGGAGTACAAGATACATAAGAACAGACCCGGTCTGCTCGGCGATATTGCTTCAATGCTCGGTATGCTCGAAGTGAACATCCTTACTATTAACGGCGTGGAAGGCAAAACCCGCGGCATGCTGCTGGAAACCAGCGATGATGAGAAAATTATGCTGATGGGCGAAATGCTCAAAAAGGTGGATAATATTACGGTTACGGCGCTGCGCTCACCGCGTCTTGTGGATAAGCTCGCCGTCCGTCATGGACGATATATAGACCGGGATTCAGATGACCGTAAGACCTTCCGCTTCACCAGGGATGAGCTGGGGCTGCTCGTTGACTTTCTGGGCGAGCTGTTTAAGCGGGAAGGCAATCAGGTTATAGGACTTAGAGGTATGCCGCGTGTAGGAAAAACCGAGTCGATTATTGCAGGGAGCGTCTGTGCACAGAAGCGCTGGACCTTTGTATCTTCCACACTGCTGCGGCAGACGGTACGCAGCCAGCTGGCTGAGGATGAGATGAATCCGAACAATGTCTTTATTATTGACGGCATTGTAAGCACGATCCGTTCCAACGAGAAGCACTACAATCTTCTTCAGCAGGTCATGAGCATGCCAAGCACCAAGGTGATTGAGCATCCGGATATTTTTGTGCGGGAATCCGAGTACAGCTTTGATGATTTTGATATCATTATCGAGCTGCGCAACAACCCTGCAGAAGAGATATTGTACGAAACGTTCACAACGAGCTACAGTGATGATCTGTAAATAAGCTTATGCTTCCATAACGAGTTTTGTACGAAGTTAAATCATGGAAGTATCGCTTACAAAACAAAGTTTATGCTTCCGTAGCGAGTTTTGTACGAAGTTAAATCATGGAAGTATCGCTTACAAAACTTTTAGGAGGTGATGGTATGTCGGAACTGGGCCGGCATTTGAAAGAGGCGCGTCTGCAAAAAGGGATGAGTCTTGACGATGTCCAGGAAGTAACGAAGATTCGCAAAAAATATTTGGAAGCCATCGAGGCGGGGGATTACAAAGTGCTCCCCGGAAGTTTTTATGTCCGGGCCTTTATTAAAACCTATGCGGAGGCAGTCGGGGTAAATCCGGACGAGCTGATGGAAGAACACGGCAATGTTCCGGCAGCTCCTGTCGATACTACGATGGAAACGGTGATCCAGAAGCGCAGCCGCAGGACGGAAACCGAGCGGAATGCAAAGTGGCTGCCGACAGTGCTGATGTGGACCTTTCCGGTACTTATCATCGCAGTCATTTATTGGTATGCCTCATCGAACATGAACGATTCCGATCCCAAAACGGTCGATTCATCGAATGTGACGAACGAGCAGCAGGACCCGTCGAAGATTCAGCCTTCGCCGACGGCGGTTGGCGGCGGGCTTGTCAGCAATCCTCCGGCAGGCGGTGACAGTACCGCCACAGCTTCAGCTTCGCCTACAGTAGCGCCTACAGCAACACCGGCACCTTCGCCGACCAACGCGCCTGTTACGGTGACTGAGGACCGCAAATCAGGCAAAACGACCATTTTCAAAGTATCTGCACCTTCCGGCGCTGCCGTTGAGGTTAAGATTGCAGCTTCAGGTACAAGCTGGCTTGAGGTTTACAACGGCGAGAATTCACAAGGCGAGAAGCTCAGCTTCGGCAATACGGCAGCGGGTGATTCGCTGAGCTTTACGCTGGGTGCCGGGGGCATGTACATCAAATCCGGCTATTCTCCGGCAACTACGATTACGGTGAACGGCCAGGAGATTACAGACGGCAAAACTTCCTCACGCCTGCTGCTTGAGCTGGATAACAGCGCTTCGGGCGGCACCGCAGGGACGGATGGAGCTGAAGGGACGGAGAGTAATTCCGGCGAGTAGGGAAAGAGCTGCATAGACTTTGGCATTTTGGATAACCTAAGAATGATTTACAGTTCTTACGCCAAAGTGAGGTGTATCTCATGACTGTCAGCTGGATTGTCACCGGGCTCGGCATTATTGTCAGCCTTCTCGGGTATTATTTGACACCGGGCGCCTGGGGCTATGGAATTCTGGGTTTTGGACTGGCGCATATTGTGCTGGGGATTCTGGATATGTTCCGGGCTCCCGCACGCAGCAGATAAAGCCAAGACAGACGTCTCCCGGGACCTTAGAATTCCGGGGGACGGCAATAATCTATTCTTTCTCGCAGAAACGGGTGCCGTCCTTTACCGGGCGGCGCACCGTTTCTTCTTGATGCCCGGCAGCTTCTTTCCATAATTAGACTTCAAGTGCCCTTTCTCATATAATAGTAAAGAATAATTGTAAGCAAAGGACGTGGCAGAATGAGTTCGGAAAGTTCATTTGACATTGTATCCAAGATGGATATGCAGGAATTAACCAATGCGGTTAACCAGACAGAGAAGGAAATTGATAACCGCTTTGATTTTAAAAACAGCAAGAGCAGTCTCAAGCTGGAAAAGGATGCGCTTATTATTGCCTCCGAGGACGAATATAAGCTGAACGCTGTCATTGATATTCTACAGTCCAAGATGGTCAAGCGCGGAATTACCCTCAAAAATCTCGATTTCGGCAAAATTGAGCCGGCAGCACTTGGTACGGTCCGTCAGCGTCTCGGCCTCAAGCAGGGCATCGACCAGGAGAACGCCAAAAAAATCAATATCCTCATCCGGGATTCCAAGCTGAAGGTAAAGAGCCAGATTCAGGGCGACACGATCCGTGTAACCGGCAAGAGCCGCGATGATCTGCAGCAGATCATCCAAATCCTGCGCAAAGCTGATTTGCCGCTGGATCTGCAGTTTAACAATTTAAAGTAAGCTGATGCACCCCGCAGTGTCTGCGTACTGCCTCGGCGGGGTGTTTTAACTACATATTTTTGGAATCAGGATGGATCAGGGGAGGAACTTCAGTGAATTTGCCCAACCGTATTACACTTGCACGTATTTGTCTTATCCCGATTATGATGTTCTTTCTGCTGGTAGACTTTAAGTTCTATCCGGAGCCGATTCATTGGGGCTCATTCCAGCTCTCGGTTAATCATCTGATCGCAGCTGTAATCTTCCTGCTCGCCGCAAGCACAGACGGTATTGACGGCTACATTGCCCGGAAGTATAACATGGTCACCAATCTTGGAAAGCTGCTTGATCCGCTTGCTGACAAGCTGCTGGTATCGGCTGTTTTGATCTCTCTGGTCGAACTTGGAAGATGCGATTCGTGGATTGCCATTGTTATTATCAGCCGCGAGTTTGCGGTGACCGGACTGCGCCAGGTTGCGCTGCTTGAAGGAAAAGTAGTGGCTGCCAGCAGATGGGGCAAGATAAAGACAGTAACGCAGATCGTTGCCATCTCCCTGCTGCTGCTTAACAACTTCCCGTTCCAGTTCGTCAGCATTCCGCTGGATGATATTGCAATCTGGGCGGCAGCACTGATTACGATTTATTCCGGGGTTGATTATTTTGTCAAAAATAAAGACCTGCTGGAGCTGCATAACGCTTAGCCGTAATCCGTAATTACTCATCCACATTAGCCTCAGGAGGAGAGAGCCAGCTATGAAAGCAGAAATAATTGCTGTCGGCACAGAGCTATTGCTCGGACAGATCGTTAACAGCAACGGACAGTTTTTATCGGTAGAACTGGCCGCAATGGGGATAGATGTCTATTTTCAGACTGTAGTCGGTGACAACAAGAGCCGGATTCAGGAGGCTATCGAAATTGCCCAGGGCCGGGCAGATATTATTCTGTTCACCGGAGGAATCGGGCCTACTGAAGATGATCTAACCAAAGATGCGCTGGCTGCGGCGCTGGGACGTACTCTTCATATCGACCAGCTGGCCATGGACCATGTTCAGCGCTTTTTTGATGAACGCAAAATAGTAATGACCGAAAACAACCGTAAGCAGGCTGTCATTATTGACGGAACAACGCCGCTTCCGAATGAAACCGGGCTGGCCGTGGGTCTTGCTTTTGCCCATGAGAGCAAATATTATATTGTCCTTCCCGGACCTCCGCGTGAGATGAAGCCGATGTTTACCGATAAGGCCAAGCCTTGGCTCCTGCAGCACGCGCTTACGACTGAAATGCCGATCTACTCCAAGATGCTTAAGTTTGCCGGTATCGGGGAGTCGCTGCTGGAGGACAAGCTGATTGATCTGATCCGCAGCCAGACGGACCCTACTATTGCGCCTTATGCCAAAGAAGGCGAGGTAACGGTCCGGATCTCTACCAAAGCACCTTCCGAACGTGAAGCTATGGAGAAGCTTGACGTGCTGGAGGCAAAAATTAAGGCAATTCTTCCTGAAAACATGTATGCCAATATTGACATGCCGCTCGAACAGCTGCTGGTGGACTGGATGGCAGATGCCGGACTTACACTCAGTGCTGCCGAAAGCTGTACCGGCGGTTTATTAATGGAGAGCATTACGAACATTCCGGGCAGCGCATCGATGTTCAAAGGCGGCATTGTCTGCTACTCCAACGAAATAAAGAAGAAGCTGCTGAATGTGCCTGCTTCCTACCTGGAGGGGCCTGATGCTGTAGGGGCTGTCAGCCGTGAGGTTGCAGAAGTGCTGGCTGATCAGGTCAGAATGCTGGGCGACAGCGACTTCGGATTGTCGGTTACCGGGGTTGCCGGGCCGGGGTATTCGGAGCGTAAGCCGGTCGGTCTGGTATTTGTCGGTCTGGCAGAGCGCGGACGTCCAACAGAGGTCTTTGAGCTTAACCTCAAGGGTACCCGCGAGAACATCCGGCTGCGCTCTGTAAAAGCGCTGCTGTACCGGCTGTGGCGCAGGCTTGAGGAACGTAAGGTGGACACTCCCCTCGAAGGATCAGCCTTGCAATAGCCTGTCAGGGCGTTATATAATTGGTAATACGGAAGAACCGTGGCATAGTGAACCTTTTGCTGCGGTTTTTTGTTTTTTTGTGAACGCGGCTCTATTGCCGGCGGCTCTCCTAAATGTGAGTCTGCTTCCCCGGATGGTTAATGACTATGTACAGTACATAATCAGGAGAGGAGGCTTACAATAAAAGGGAGTATTGCGCCTGCAGTCAAAAAAAACGAATGTATGTTCGAAAAAAAGCTTGGCAAGACCTCTAAAACACGCTATTATATTACTATAAACAAGTGAAGGAAGTGGTCTGATTGTCAGATCGTCGTGCTGCGCTGGATATGGCGCTTCGTCAAATAGAAAAACAATTTGGTAAAGGTTCGATCATGAAATTGGGTGAGTCCAATCACATGAAAGTGGAAGTTGTTCCTAGCGGTTCCTTGGCACTTGATATTGCCCTGGGCATAGGCGGACTTCCAAAAGGACGTATCATAGAAGTATATGGACCGGAATCCTCCGGTAAAACAACGGTTGCCCTGCATGCTATTGCAGAAGTACAGAGAGTTGGCGGACAAGCCGCCTTCATCGATGCAGAGCATGCGCTCGACCCTAAATATGCCAACGCGCTTGGCGTCAATATTGATGAGCTACTGCTGTCCCAGCCGGACACAGGCGAACAGGCGCTGGAAATTGCTGAAGCGCTCGTGCGCAGCGGTGCGGTAGATATCATCGTTGTTGACTCTGTAGCAGCTCTGGTGCCTAAGGCTGAAATTGAAGGCGACATGGGGGATTCCCACGTTGGTCTGCAGGCCCGTCTGATGTCTCAGGCTCTGCGTAAGCTCTCCGGCGCAATCAACAAATCCAACACCATCGCAATCTTCATCAACCAGCTGCGTGAGAAGATCGGTGTTATGTTCGGAAATCCCGAAACAACTCCGGGCGGACGGGCATTGAAGTTCTACTCCTCCGTACGTCTTGACGTACGCCGTGTTGAGAGCATCAAAATGGGTAATGATGTTGTCGGTAACCGTACCAAGATCAAAGTCGTGAAGAACAAGGTAGCTCCTCCGTTCAAACAGGCAGATGTTGATATTATGTACGGTGAAGGCATCTCCAAAGAAGGAAGCCTTGTCGATATCGGAACGGAAATGGATATTGTTAACAAGAGCGGAGCCTGGTATTCCTACGAAGGCGAACGTCTTGGACAAGGACGTGAGAATGCTAAGCAATTCCTTAAGGAACATCCGGAAATTGCCCTGGTAATCGAGAATAAGATCCGTGAAGCGAGCAACCTGACAACCATCGTTGCTGCACCAACGGAAGCTGAGGCTGCTGCAGAGAAAGAAGAAGAAGATAATCTGCTGCTTGAAATTGAATAAGACTTTACGCTAATATAGAGCGCCCTGTGTATGACTGCAGCAGGGCGCTTTTTTAGTAGTGAAGAAATAATAAGTTTTTCGGTTCCCGTGAAGCACTTGAATCAGTATCAATGAGAGACCCCGCTTTGTGGGGTTATTTTATCAAATTCTTTTATATACAGATAGAACACGAGGTGAAGTCAATACCATGGTTATTCAACTTAATCCTGAACCGGAAGAACAGGACGTGCAGGTGCTGGCCGGGTTCCCGGAAGGGGAGCTGCTGGAGATTACGAAGGTCGAGCGGCAGAAGAAAGCGGACCACCGCTATATTATACATTTTGGTGCTTATAACATGACTGTTCATGAGGATGTCATGATTAAATACCGCATGATCTCGGGCAATGCGTTCATGAAGGCTGACCTGGAGGAGATTGTAGTTGCCGACGAGCGCCAGCGGGGCTATATAGAAGGGCTGAAGTATCTGGGGCATAAGCCGCGGACAGCCCAGGAGATGGCCCGCCGTTTAAGGGAGAAGGAAATAGGAGAGACTATTATTGCCGAGGTGCTGGAGCGTCTGCAGCAGGAGCGCTTAATCGATGATCCGCTCTATGCTAAGCAATGGGCAGAGCAGCGTATTAATAATCAGCGCAAGGGCAAGCTGTGGATCCGCCAGGAGCTGCGGGAAAAGGGCATCGATAAATCGCTTATCTCCGAAGCGCTGGAGAATATTTCTCCCGAAGAAGAAATGGAGAGCGCTCTGCAGACCGGGCGCAAGAAGTGGAATATGATCCGCGGGGATGTTAATGATAAGCGCCGGAAGACAGGGGCATTCCTGATGCGGCGCGGTTTTTCAGGTGAAATGGTCCGCCAGGTGCTTAATACTCTGCGTGAGGAAGAGGACACCGAGGGCGGAGATGATGATTTTTACGAATATGAATGATCCGTTTGACATTCTCTTGACTTTAATGCCATTATCGACTCTCTTGACAATGTCTTTTTATAAATAATAAAATATAACATGAATCGGCATAAACTAAGAATCCTTTTTCCTTCCCAAAAAGCAGAATCTTAGGAACCGGTTCGCGTACAACTCATATGAAATGTAATCGCCGGATAAGGCGGGCAGTGTGCATGTGCAGCATGTGCAGTATGGCAATCGGTGTATTACCGGTTTTTTGTATGGTGATGAACGGATAGTTTAACAACTGCACACAATTCCCAAGGCTTGTTCCTTGGAGGAACCAACGAGGGGGTGAACAGATGCCAACAGCAATCTGGGTCATAATCGTTCTCGTTGTAGCTGCATTATTCTTTGGATTCGGTTATTTTATTCGTAAATCCCTTGCAGAAGCTAAGATTCAAAGCGCCGAGAAGGAAGCCCTCGTCATCGTGGAGAACGCGAAGAAAGAGGCTGAAGCGCTGAAGAAGGAAACAGTACTCGAAGCTAAGGATGAAGTCCACAGAATCCGTACTGAAGCTGAGAAAGAAACTCGTGAACGCCGGAATGAAATCCAACGGCAAGAGAGACGTTTGCTGCAAAAGGAAGAATCACTGGATAAAAAAATGGAATCGCTTGAACGAAAAGAAGAACAAGTAGCTAACAAAGAGAAACGAATTGACGAAACGCAGCAGCAAATTGATGTTATTTACAAGAAGCAGGTTACTGAGCTTGAGCGTATCTCCAACCTGAGTATCGATGATGCCAGAAGTATCATTCTGAGCAATGTAGAGCAGGAAGTTCGCCATGAAACCGCGCAGATGATCAAGGAAATTGAACAGCAGGCCAAAGAGGAAGCGGACAAGAAGGCCCGCGAAATCATTACACTGGCTATTCAGCGCTGTGCAGCTGATCATGTTGCAGAGACTACGGTATCTGTCGTAACCTTGCCGAATGAAGAGATGAAGGGCCGGATTATCGGCCGTGAAGGCCGTAATATCCGGGCACTGGAAACTCTTACTGGTATTGATCTCATTATCGATGATACGCCGGAAGCTGTTATTCTGTCGGGCTTTGATCCGATCCGCCGTGAAGTGGCCCGTACGGCACTTGAGAAGCTGGTTGCTGATGGACGTATCCATCCGGCACGGATTGAAGAAATGGTTGAGAAATCCCGTAAGGAAGTGGATGAACGGATTCGCGAGTACGGTGAACAAGCTACCTTTGAGGTTGGCGTTCACGGTCTGCACCCGGATCTGATCAAGATTCTGGGCCGTCTGAAATTCCGTACGAGCTATGGTCAGAACGTACTTAAGCACTCCATGGAGGTTGCTTATTTGACTGGACTTATGGCCGGTGAGCTTGGGGAAGACATCGTGCTGGCAAAACGTGCCGGGCTGCTCCATGATATCGGCAAAGCGCTGGATCATGAAGTGGAAGGCTCGCACGTTGAAATTGGCGTTGAGCTTGCGAAGAAGTACAAGGAGCATCCGGTGGTTATCAACAGTATCGCTTCTCACCATGGAGATTGCGAAGCCACTTCGGTTATTGCGATGCTGGTCGGAGCAGCTGACGCATTGTCGGCAGCACGTCCGGGCGCACGCCGTGAGACACTGGAAACTTACATCAAACGTCTGGAGAAGCTGGAAGAGATCTCCGAAAGCTTCGAGGGCGTTGAGAAGTCTTATGCCATCCAAGCGGGCCGCGAGGTTCGCGTAATGGTGCAGCCTGAGAAGATTGATGATGCGGAAAGCTTCCGCCTGGCACGCGACATTACGAAGATGATCGAGAGTGAGCTGGATTATCCGGGTCATATCAAGGTTACCGTTATCCGCGAGACACGGGCTGTAGAATACGCAAAATAAGCAAGGAAATTGGCCCCCCTGCGGGGCCTTTTTTCTTTTTAAATTAGGAGGAGAACGATATTAAAGTTTTATTTATAGGTGATATTGTAGGCAATACCGGCAGAAAGGCACTACGTGAAATGCTGCCGACGCTCAAGAGCAAATACCAGCCGCATATTATAATCGTCAACGGTGAAAATGCCGCCGCAGGCAGAGGGATTACCTCGGCAATTGCCAATGAATTTTTTAATTGGGGTGTACATGGCATTACATTGGGTAATCATACGTGGGACAATAAGGATATTTTTGAATTTATCGACGATGAGCCGCGGATGATCCGTCCGGCCAACTTTCCGCCGGGAACCCCGGGCAGAGGGTATACCGTTGTTAAAGGAAACGGCAAAGAGCTGGCTATTGTGAACCTGCAGGGCCGTACCTTTTTACCGGCAATTGATGATCCCTTCCGGATCGGAGAAGAGATTGTAGAGGAGCTGCGCCGCAGTCATAAGTGCATTCTCGTTGATTTCCATGCCGAAGCGACTTCGGAGAAGATTGCCATGGGTTATTTTATGGACGGCATGGCATCTATTGTAGTCGGAACCCACACGCATGTGCAGAGCAACGACGATGTTATTCTGCCCGGCGGAACGGCATATCTGACTGATGCGGGCATGGTTGGTTCAAGAGAAGGAATTCTGGGTATGGAAAAGGATGCAGTCCTTTATAAATTCACTACCCAGCTCCCGTCGAGATTTGTGGTAGACGAAGGTAAATGGCAGTTGAACGGGTTATTCGCGGAGATTGACGAGGCGACAGGTAAAGCGACACGTCTGGAGAAGATTCGTTTGCGTGAAGATGAATGGGTTATGAGCTAGACCCGGATAGTATAAAGCAGGATATTCGGGGAAATCCGCTGTTTTCGGATAAAGTGTGATCTTTTTTATATCGAAAAAGAGTATCTTTTGTACCATTTTCTCCAGCGTAGTCCGCAAAAAGAAGGTATTATTTCTTCTCCCGCGAATAACATCTACAGTAGTGGAAGAACACCATCATTTTCCCAGGGGAGGTACTTACTATGGATGTATTAAAAGTATCAGCTAAATCCAATCCGAATTCCGTTGCCGGCGCATTAGCAGGTGTTCTTCGAGAACGTGGATCGGCCGAGCTGCAAGCTATTGGAGCCGGAGCACTGAACCAGGCAGTCAAAGCTGTTGCCATCGCCCGGGGATTTGTCGCTCCAAGCGGTGTAGATCTGATCTGCATTCCTGCTTTTACAGACATTGTAATTGACGGGGAGGACCGGACGGCGATTAAACTCATTGTTGAACCCAGATAACTCTATGGATTAACCTTTTTTGATGGGCCTGTTTACTTACAGTAAACAGGTTTTTTGCTGTGCGTTGTAAAGCGGCGGAGTGACTGCATAAGCTGTTAGTGGAGCTGGAGTACATACACTAAGCAGATAAGGCGGTGGAACAGATGAAGACAACAATTATGCTTAAGGTTGCGGATTTTCATTGTGATGCTCTCAGCAAGCTGCAGGCGGAGCCGGAAATTGATTTCAAAAATGACAGCAGAATGGATGTGACGGCGGAGCGGCTGGCGGCGGGGAATGTAGGGCTGCAGGTATTTGCGATTTATTTGTCGGAAGCCAGAGGGAAACCCGGACTTAATAGGGTGCTCGGACAGCTGGAGCTATTCCGGAAGCGTATGATCAGCAGCGGGGAGATGCGATGGCTGCGCTGGAAGGAAGAAGCGGTCATACCCGCTGCTGCTGAACTGCCCCTGGGAATGCTGTCGCTAGAGGGTGTGGACGCTCTGGAGGGGAATTTATTTTATGCAGAGCTGCTGTTTGAGCTGGGTGTGCGTTTTCTGGGGGTTACCTGGAATGTTGCCAATTGGGCGGCAGACGGGGTGCTGGAGTCACGAAACGGCGGATTTACGGAAAAGGGCAGGGCGCTTATTGAATGGTGTAATTCCAGCGGAATGCTGCTGGATGTATCACATCTTGCTCCGGCGGGTTTTTGGGAACTGGCAGAGCGGAGTACCCGTCCCTATATTGCATCTCATTCAAATGCGGCAGCTGTATGCAGGCATCCCCGGAATTTAAGTGATGAGCAGATCAAAGCGCTGATTACCATGGACGGACGGATCGGGCTGACCTTTGTCCCTTGGTTTGTCCGTGATGGAGGAGGCGCAAAAGCTGAGGATGTATTGAAGCATATTGATCATATCTGCGCGCTTGGCGGATCACGGCAGCTGATGTTCGGCTCGGATTTTGACGGCATAGATGCCTGGGTGGAGGGACTAGAGCATCCGGGAAAATATACGGCATTCGCTGAGCTGCTGCTGAAGCATTATCCTGAGAATCAGGTGAGGGGCTGGCTGTATGGCAATGCTATGAGCTTCTTGAGCTCTCATCTACCTTCCCGGCCTAATCCTTGAACGAAAATCCGGAGAAAAATATAAAATGGCGAAAACGTGACTGAGACGGCGATAATACAGCGAATTGTCGGAGAAATGTCGAAAAAGGGATGCTGAATGTGAGCGGAGCCTTTTTATTTTCGGGTAAGAAGATGTATAATGTTCAGTGGCTTGTACAGATACTAGAGAAAATACAAGGAGTGACTTACAAATGAGCAAGACTGTACCCGTAGGTGTGTCGGCCCGACATATTCACCTTACGCAGGAGCACGTGGAAGCATTGTTTGGCGCAGGTTACCAATTGACTGAGTTCAAACCGCTCTCCCAGCCAGGACAATTCGCAGCAAACGAGCAAGTAGCCGTAATCGGCAGCAAAGGCAAGTTCGACAAGGTAAGAATTCTCGGACCTGCGCGTCCGGCATCCCAGCTGGAAATTTCCCGCACTGACTCTTTCAGCCTTGGCGTAAAAGCCCCTGTCCGTGAGTCAGGACATATCGATGGAACACCAGGTATTACACTTAAAGGACCAGCCGGTGAAGTTGAACTGGAGACTGGCGTAATCATTGCAGGCCGTCACATTCACTTCCACACATCCGAAGCTGAAGCTTGGGGCATCGCTGATAAGCAATTGCTCAAAGTACGCCTTGGCGGCGAACGCGGCCTGGTGCTGGAGAACGTGCTTGCGCGCGTATCCGACAGCTTTAAGCTTGATATGCACATCGACACCGACGAAGCGAATGCTGCAGGTGCCAACAACGGTGACACAGCTGAAATCGTAGATTAGTCTTATCTTTATAGCTTAGAAGGGCGGGGGAATATTTCTCCGCTCTTTTTGCTGTTTTTGAAGGGTGAAGCGCCAGGCGGCAATGGGACTGAATCAGCGTTATCGCAGGGGCTGAGATTACAGGGTTATTTTATATACGGAAGTATGGTATCATTATGTGTTATGACTTAGCTTTGCGCATGTGGAATCGTATGGATAAGCATAATCCCGCAAGTCCGGGTAATCTGACAATATGTGTTTGATATAAGGAGACAATTATGACTTTTAATGACTTGGGTCTGAGCCCCGCAATTCTGAAGGCGCTGGACCTTGCTAACTATACATCACCTACACCGATTCAAAAAGAAGCTATTCCCGCAGCATTGACCGGAAGAGACGTGCTGGGTTGTGCACAGACGGGAACGGGCAAGACGGCAGCTTTTTCCCTGCCGATTATTCAGCTGCTTAGCAAGCAGACGGTTAACCGGAGCGGAAAACGCCCAATTCGTTCCCTGATTCTCACTCCTACCCGTGAGCTGGCGCTGCAGATTTATGAAAACATTCAGGTCTACAGCAAGTTTACCGGTATCCGTTCTACAGCAGTTGTCGGCGGTGTCTCACAAAGATCACAGGAACGTGCGCTGGCGCTGGGTGCGGATATCCTGATTGCGACTCCAGGCCGTCTGATTGACCTGATCTCCCAAAAGCATGCCGATCTGCAGCATGTGCAGGTGCTGGTGCTGGATGAAGCAGACCGGATGCTCGATATGGGCTTTATCCATGATGTAAAACGGATCATTGCCAAAATGCCGGCCAAGAAGCAGACGCTGTTCTTCTCTGCGACAATGCCGCAGGAGATTTCACAGCTGATCAAGACGCTGCTCGTGAATCCGGTAAAAATTGAAATCACCCCGGTTTCTTCAACGGTGGACCGGATTGAGCAATGCGTCTATCTGCTGGAAAACGGCTTTAAGCAAAAGCTGCTGAACCGGCTGCTGGAGGATAAATCCATAGTGTCTGCGCTTGTCTTTACCCGTACGAAACGCGGAGCGGACCGGGTCGCGCGTGATTTAGCCAAGGTGAATATCACCGCACAGGCAATTCACGGCAACAAGTCGCAGAATGAACGGCAGAATGCGCTGCGGAATTTCAAAAGCGGGGTAACCCGTGTGCTGGTGGCTACCGACATCGCTGCCCGGGGAATTGATATTGATGAGCTGTCGCATGTGATCAACTTTAATCTGCCGAACATTCCGGAGACGTATGTGCACCGGATTGGCCGGACCGGCCGTGCCGGCATGAGCGGCATTGCCATTTCGCTGTGCGAAGCGGAGGAGCTGCCTTACCTGAAAGATATTCAGAAGCTGATTGGCAAAACCATTCCGGAAGTGAAAAATCATCCTTATCCGATGATAAAGGTGAATCCGGCGCTGGCGGCAGAGGTTGCTAAAGCGAGTAAGGGTGTGGGATCAGCAAAGGCTGCTGCACCTGCCAAGCCAAAGTCAAAAACCAACCCTGCCCGTAAGCCGAAGGAAGAATGGTTCACGCAGGGCAGCCGCCCGCGTAATGGACAAAGTGCCGGCAAGAGTGGTGCTGCAGGTGGCAGACAGCATGGAGAGTCTAACGCAAGCAGCAACTACAATGGCAGTGCCGGCGGAGCACGCGCTGCTGGAGCGGGCAGAGAGCACGCTGGCGGAGCGCGGGCTGCTGGAGCAGGCAGAGGACAAGGTGGCGGAGCACGCGCTGCTGGAGCGGGCAGAGAGCACGCTGGCGGAGCGCGGACTGCAGGAGCAGGCAGAGGACAAGGTGGCGGAGCACGCGCTGCTGGAGCGGGCAGAGAGCACGCTGGCGGAGCGCGGACTGCAGGAGCAGGCAGAGGACAAACAGGTGGAGCGCGAACAGCTGGAGCGGACAGATCGGCAGGAAGCCGGACCGGCGGAAGCGGAAGAAATTAGTTCAGGCATGGTGTGAGTCTTAACGTGAGCTAGACGAACAAAGTTCATTAGCAGCATCCCGGGAGGAAGAGCATAGCGGAGTTTTCATACATGCAGATTTTCTTCCCGGTTGCTGCCCAGTTAAATGTCAAACCCGTTACGCGCTGTCTGCCAATACTCTTTGAAGTAACTTTTTATAGCATGCTGATCAAGATAACTGTATTTCGTACAATTAAAAACAGTAAAATGGGCTGCAGACGCGAGATAAGTGTATTTTGTGCAACTATAAAACGCCAAATTGCTCAAAACAGCTACTTTCAGGCGTTTTAGTTGTATGGAATACAGTTAAACGGATAATTGGACGGAAAACAGGCGTTTTAGTTGTACAGAGTGCAGTTAAGCCGTCTGGGGTGATGGAAATGGCGCTCAGCAGAGGGGAAACCCTGTTGCTCGTTAAACCCGCGAGTAAGGTAGCTATGAGTAAGTTAGTTAGTTAGAGCTACAATTAAGTTAGTAAGTTAGAGCTACAAGTAAGTTAGAGCTGCAAGTAAGTTGAAGATAATAGTAAGTTAAAGCTGCGAGTAAGAGGAAACACGGCAGCATCTACGCGCCAAGCGTAGGCACCAGAGCCGTCCGAAAGCCAGCTGGAATGCAGCGGACGTGAGTAACCGGCGTTGCAAACACCAAAACACAAACACAAAACCCCGTATTGCACACTCAGCTGAGAGTACAATACGGGGTTTTGCGTCTACAGCGTCCAGCCGCTATAGCCCAGGCAAAGGACTAGCCGGCGAGATGGGCACCAAGCTCCTCGCGCAGCGCTTCACTGATCGAAGTCATTGGCAGGCGCAGAGTGTCTGATGCGATCTCGCCTGTGGCGCTGAGCAGCCATTTAATTGGTGCGGGATTGGATTCCTTGAACAGCAGCTTCATCAGCGGTACCAGCCGGTCGTAATCGGCTCTGGCAGCCTCAACCTGGCCGGCTCTATACTGTTCGTAAATGCCAAGGAAGCTTGCAGTGTGCACATTGGCGGAGGCAAGCATGCCGCCGGCGGCGCCGCAGCCCAGCATGTCGAAGAAGGAAAGGTCATCGCCGCACAGTATCGGCTTTGAGCCGTGACGCGACAGCTCTGAGACGAGCAGCTGCGAGCCGGAGCAGTCCTTGAGGCCGACAACGTTGTTCATTTCCAGAATGGTGCGCGCAGTATCTAAAGTCATGCCGACTCCGGCGCGGCCCGGGATATCGTAGGCCATGACCGGAATCCCGACCTCGGCGGCTTTGCGGAAGTGTTCGATAATGCCCTGCTGTGAAGGACGGCTGTAATAGGGGACAACTACGAGTGCGGCATCAGCTCCGGCATTCGCAGCTAGCTCCGTACGTTTGACCGTAGACATCGTGTCGTTGGTGCCTGTACCGATGACAAGCGGAATATCGCTGCCCTGCAGCAGCTGTTTAGAGGCATCAATTAACAATTCTAATTCTTGTATACTGACTGTCGGCGATTCTCCAGTGGTTCCATTTACGACCAGACCATGAATTTTGTTCTTGATGATGTTCTGCACATACCGCTGATACGAAGCCAGATCAATCTCGCCGGCTGCATCGAACGGTGTTACCACGGGAACATAGATTCCATAAATCTGCTCTTCTGTTAACATGAATATCGTCCTCCAAATTTGTATAACCGTTTATTCTACTGTAGCATGGAATTATTCATCGGCGTTAGCTATAATAAATGATATGGGTCATCAATAATATTGATGTTAGGGTGATGAAATGGATTTAACATATATGAGAACTTTTCGCGAGGTGGCGAAGCGGCAGAGTTTCACCCGGGCGGCAGAGGAGCTGGGATATGCCCAGTCGAGCGTAACGATGCAGATTCAAAAGATCGAAAAAGAATACGGAGTGACTCTGATGGAGCGCCACGGCCGCATTTTGCGCCTGACTCCGCCGGGCGAAGAGCTGCTGAAGCTGTTTGTTGAGATTCTTGATCTGTATGACCGTTCTAAGGAGACGATTGCCCAGCAGATCGGCGGTACGCTGACTATCGGGACGATCGACTCGCTGGCTGCGTTCTATCTGCCGCCGTTTCTGCAGCAGCTGCGGACGACCTTTCCCGGCCTAAACATTCATCTGCAGACTGAGCAGGAGGCGAATCTCGTATCCAAAATCAGGGACGGCGAGGTAGACATCGGACTGATGCTGGACCGCTGTACAACCGATTCCATGCTGGAGCGGACGATTATCCGGGATGAGCCGCTGGTGCTGGTCGCTCCCTCCAGTCATCCGCTGGCGAAGCTCGCCGAGGTATCGCTGCAGGATCTGAATAACTGTGAGCTGATAGTCTCGGAAGAAAGCTGTATCTACCGCAGCATGTTCGAGAATCTGCTCCGTGAGCACGGTATTGTGTTCCGCATCGGCTTTGAGCTATCCAATCTGGAGGCGATCAAGCGCTGCGTACGTAACGGTCTGGGCATTGCCCTGCTGCCGAGAATAGTGGCTGAGGAGGAGATCGAGCGGGGGAATCTGGCTGAGCTGCCTTTTGCCCATCCGGAGATCCACTTTGACCTGCAGCTGCTGATCCATCCGAAAAAGTGGAAGTCGCTGCCGCTGCAGTCGCTGATTCAAATGCTGCTTGCCGATGCCGAAGCCAAAAAAGCCGCGGTGTAATAATGATATGAGAGCCTACTACGAAGCTGCAGCAGGCTTTTACACTTGAAGGAGGTACTATGGTCCATTTCAGGATTGCCACACTAGATGATCTCAGTGCAATGGTTCAGATGCTTGCCGACGATGAATTAGGCAGAACTAGAGAACGTTACGAGAGCCCTCTTCCGGAAAGCTATTTTAGAGCCTTTCATGCGATAGACACTGACCCGAACAATGAATTAATTGTGGCCTGTCTGGATGACCGGGCGGTTGGTGTTCTCCAGCTTACTTTTACACCTCATTTGACCCATCAGGGCAGCTGGAGAGCGACAATCGAAGGGGTCCGCACGGCTTCATCCGTAAGGGGAAAAGGAATCGGAAGCAAGCTGGTTCTGCGGGCGGTTGAGCGTGCTGAAGAGCGGGGCTGTCACTTGATTCAACTGACGACGGATACAGCACGCGGTGATGCTTTGCGCTTTTATGAGCGTCTGGGCTTTAAAGCGACTCACACCGGGCTCAAAATGAAATTATAAAACGACAACGCTTGGAGGGCACAATGAACATTATCGAGCTTCCGGTTGAATTCACATATGAAGAATACCAGTATCACCTTTATCCGAGTCTAATTGAACTTAATAATGAGCTCATTCTGGTTGACACTGGCTATCCCGGGTTCCTGCCCCTGATTGAGAACGCAATTGAGCACAAAGGGTATGACCTGAGACAGCTCAAGCATATCGTGATCACCCACTATGACGACGATCATATCGGGGCACTGCATGCTTTTAAGGGAAAATACCCTTGGGTGACGGTGATCTCCAGCGAACGGGAAGCCGTCTATATCAGCGGTGAGGTTAAGTCCGAGCGGTTAGTGCAGGCAGAGGCTTTGCTTACGCAAATGCCTGAGGAGCAGAAGGCCTTCGGCCAGTCGTTCGTTGACCTGCTGACAAGCCTGCAGCATATTCCGGTTGATCAGACAGTCAAGGATGGGGAATGGCTGTTTGACGGGGCTTGCAAGGTAATAGCAACACCTGGACACACGTCAGGCCATATCTCCCTGATCCTCCCGGAGCTGGACAGCGTAATTACCGGGGATGCCGCCTACATAGAGGACAATGGCACTGACCTGCTGGTAGCCAATCCACAGTACTGCCTCGACCTTCCTCAGGCGGAGAAATCCCTGAAGCTGCTGAAGGATCTCAAAGCGCAGCATTATTACTGCTACCATGGCGGAACGTTACATATATGATGGAGCTTTTTTAGCCGCCGAAATACAGCAAGATATTGACATCAAAAACGACAATATGGTATATAAAAGGAAGTGTTAGCACTCATCCTTATGGAGTGCTAATCATCCGGAAGCAATCAGCAGGCTATTTTTGAGAGGAGATTCTATATTCATGTCTAAAAAAGAGTTCAAAGCCGAATCCAAACGACTACTGGAAATGATGATTAACTCCATCTATACACAGCGGGAAATCTTCCTGCGGGAGCTGATCTCCAACGCAAGTGATGCTATCGACAAAATCTATTACAAAGCACTGGCCGACGACAGCCTGGTGTTCAATAAAGAGGATTACTACATCAAAGTGACTGCCGATAAGGACAGCCGCACGCTGACCATCTCCGATACAGGGATCGGGATGACACAGGAAGAGCTTGAGAACAATCTGGGGATTATCGCGAACAGCGGCTCCTTTGCGTTCAAGAAGGATAATGAAGCCAAGGACGGCCATAACATTATCGGACAGTTCGGGGTCGGCTTCTATTCCGCTTTTATGGTGGCAGAGGATGTTACGGTCATCAGTAAGGCGCTGGGCAGCGAGCAGGCGTACAAGTGGGAATCCCAGGGGGCAGACGGTTATACCATCGAGCCTGCGGAGAAGGATACAGTGGGTACTGAGATCACCCTCAAAATCAAAGCCAACACTGAAGACGACAACTACGACGAGTTCCTGGAAGAGTATCGCCTGAAAGCAATCATCAAGAAGTATTCTGACTTCATCCGCTTCCCGATCAAGATGGACATCACCGGCAGCAAGCCGAAGGAAGGCAGCGAAGGCGAGTTCGAGGAAACGAAGGAAGAGCAAACCGTCAACAGCATGGTGCCGATCTGGCGCAAGAACAAAAGCGAGCTGACTGAAGAGGACTACACCAACTTCTACAACGAGAAGCGCTACGGCTTCGACAAGCCGCTTAAGCACATCCATATCAGCGCCGACGGTGCGGTAGTGTACAATGCGATTCTGTTCATTCCGGAGAACACCCCTTTTGACTACTACACTAAGGAGTACGAAAAAGGTCTGGAGTTATACTCCAACGGCGTGCTGATCATGAACAAATGTGCGGACCTGCTGCCGGACTACTTCAGCTTTGTCAAAGGGATGGTGGATTCCGAGGACCTGTCGCTCAATATCTCCCGCGAACTGCTGCAGCATGACCGCCAGCTGACGCTGATTGCGAAGAACATCAAGAACAAGATCAAGAGCCAGCTGCTCAGCCTGCTGAAGGATGAGAGGGAGAAGTATGAGACGTTCTACCAGTCTTTTGGCAGACAGCTGAAGTTCGGTGTATATAATGATTACGGTATGGAAAAAGAAACCCTCCAGGACCTGCTGATGTTCTACTCCTCCAAGGAGAAGAAACAGGTTACGCTGGCTGAATACGTGGAAAGAATGCCGGAAGACCAGAAGTATATCTACTATGCTTCCGGTGAGTCGGTGGAACGGATCGAGAAGCTGCCGCAGACCGAAATCGTGCTGGACAAGGGCTATGAAATTCTCTACTTCACCGACGATATCGATGAGTTCGCGATCAAGATGATCATGTCCTATAAGGAAAAAGAATTCAGAAATGTCTCGAGCGGCGACCTTGGCATCGAAGAGGATGCTGCGGACAAGCCGTCGGAAGAGGAGCAGAACGAGAATAAGGACCTGTTCGAAGCGATGCAGGGCATCCTGTCCGGCAAGGTGAAGGCAGTCAAAGCCTCCAAGCGGCTGAAGTCCCATCCGGTCTGCCTGTCCACTGAAGGCGAGCTGACCATCGAGATGGAGAAGATCCTCAAAGCAATGCCTAACGGCCAAGAGGTGCAGGCGGACAAGGTGCTGGAAATCAACGTCAACCATGACGTCTTCAAATCACTCAAGGCTGCGGCTGACAGTGACAAGGAGAAGCTGGGCCTGTACACGAATCTGCTGTACAACCAGGCGCTGCTGATCGAAGGCCTGCAGGTTAATGATCCGGTACAGTTCACTAACGATATCTGCAAAATTATGGTTTAATACTGAAGCGGCAGCTGTATGCTGCTGTAGATTGGCTGTAAAAGACAAAACCCGCTACCGGCGCTGCCGGGAGCGGGTTTTTCACATTTCGTACGGGCAGGGTTCCGCCACAGAAGTAGATACGGCTTCCATATGTCCTGACTTACCCCTCCCGGAAATTCTCAATAAACTTCACGGCCAAGGCGGAAAGATATTTGTCTTTCATCCAGACGGCCGCCACCCGGGTATTAAGAGAATCGCTAATAATCTCCTTGTGGACAAGGTTACTGTTGTCGGCAAGATTATAGGCCGATCTTGGGATAATGCCGACGCCTAGCCCGGCGTTGGCCCACAGCAGGGTCGTCCGGGCATCGTCATTCATGCAGAAAAAATGCGGATCAAAGCCATGCTCCAGGCAGGTTTCACGGATCAGCTGTTCAAACCTGCGGTAGATAATGAGCGGCTGTTCCTGCAGCTCACCGGTTTCAATGGACGTTCTTCCGCCGGTCCAGTCATAATCAGGCGACATCACGGCAATCATAGGTTCTGATGCTGTATAAATACACTCCAGCCCTGCGCTGCTGAACGGGGTACGGACGATGCCTACCTCAACGATGCCTTTACTCAGCAGATCGAGAATACGATACGTATTGCCTTCGTGAATCTCAAACTTCACGCCGGAATAAAGCTGGTGGAACTCCAGCAGCCGCTCCTGAAGCAGCGTGGCGGCAGAGGAGGAGACGGTACCGATGGAGAGTGTGCCTGATACACCCTTCACGTAATCCTTCAGCTCGCGGGTGGTGGAATCTGCCAGCTCCAGAATCTGCTGTGCGCGGACCCGCAGGATTATTCCGGCTTCGGTAAGCTGTACGCTGCGCGGACCGCGCTCTACGAGCTTGACTCCCAGTTCTTCCTCCAGCAGCTTGAGCTGCTGGCTGAGCGGCGGCTGGGCCATCTGCAGCCGCCTGGCAGCTGAAGTAATCTGGCCTTCCTCAGCGATCGCCAGGAAGTATTTAAGTTGGCGGATATCCATAACTAACCTCCGTATTATTGTATTGACATATGATTGTCGTATCGCAGAGATATGAAACCAATATTATTAATATGGTAGAAGATATGACATAATCATAACGGGTCTTTTAGGAATTGCATAGAGATACATACTGTATAGGCTGGTGAGAATTTATGTTTAAAATTGCTGTTTTTCTAAAACCGTACAAAAAAGAGGTTATCCTCGGACCGATTTTCAAGCTGCTGGAAGCCATTCTGGAGCTGCTGCTGCCGACCATCGTTGCGCTGATTGTCAATAACGGCATCGGCAACCAGGATAGCGCCTATGTGTACCGGATGGGCGGGCTAATGCTTCTGATGACGTTGCTTGGCTTCGGCTGCTCCATGGTCTGCCAGTATTATGCTGCCCGTGCTTCGCAGGGCTTCGGCACATCGCTGCGCAACAAGATGTTCAAGCATGTCTCTTCGCTCTCTTATGCAGAGCTGGATAAGCTGGGAACACCCTCCTTAATCAACCGGATTACCAATGACGTGAACCAGCTGCAGCTTGCGGTAGCGATGCTGATCCGGCTGGTTGTCCGTGCGCCGTTCATCTGCATCGGGGCCATCATCATGTCAATGATTCTTGACTTCCAGTTGTCACTGATTTTGCTGGCAGCAACACCGGTATTCGGGGTAATCCTGTACTTTATTATCACCCGAAGCAGCCCGCTGTACCGCAAATACCAGCAGAAGCTGGATCACCTGGCGCTGGTGCTGAGCGAGAACCTGTCCGGTATCCGCGTTATCCGTGCTTTTGCGAAATCGCGCCGCGAGAAGCAGCGTTTTGCTGCGGCATCGGATGACCTGACTGCGACAGCGATCCGGGTCGGACGCATCGCCGCGTGGCTCGGACCGATGACGACACTGGTCGTCAATGCAGCGATTATCGCCATCCTCTGGGCAGGCGGCTGGCACATCGACGCCGGACGCCTCTCACAGGGGGAGATTATCGCTTTTATCAACTACGTGACCCAGATTCTGCTGGCCCTGATTGTCGTATCGAATCTGGTGATCCTGTTCACCAAGGCCTCATCCTCTGCTAACCGGGTCAATGAAGTATTGGCCGCAGTAACCTCGGTTCCGGATGAGGGGAATACTGCGATTACTGCGACAGCAGCCTCTGACGTTCCGCTTATCTCCTTCGAGCATGTTTCCTTCGGTTATAACCGTACCGGCGAGCTTGCACTGGAGGACATCACGGTAAAGATAAACCAAGGCCAGACAGTCGGGCTGATCGGCAGTACCGGCTCCGGCAAGTCGACGTTTGTTAACCTGATTCCGCGTTTTTATGATACCGTTCAGGGGGATATCCGGATTAGAGGCGTGAATGTGAAGGATTACCCGCTGGAGCAGCTGCGGAGCCTGATAGGCATCGTACCGCAAAAAGCGCTGCTGTTCACAGGTACCATCGCTGATAACATCCGCTGGGGCAAGCAGGAGGCTACCCGTGACGAGCTTATGCAGGCTGCTGCGGTGGCTCAGGCGGAGGAGTTCATCAGCAAGCTTCCGGAAGGACTGGAAACACCGGTAGCCCGGGGCGGCCTGAATCTGTCAGGCGGACAGAAGCAGCGTCTGACCATTGCACGCGCCGTGGTCGGCCGTCCTCCTATTATGATTCTGGATGATTCCTCAAGCGCCCTGGATTTTGCAACAGATGCGGCGCTCCGCAAGGCGCTTAAGGAATACGGGCGGGAGATGACCGTACTGCTCGTATCACAGCGGGTCAGCACGGTACAGCATGCGGACCAGATCATTGTCTTTGATGAGGGACGTATTGCCGGAACCGGCACTCATGAGGAGCTGCTTGTATCCTGCGCGGTCTACCGCGAGATTTGTGAATCACAGCTGTCCAGCCAGGAGGTGGCGCAATGAATACGAACAACACGTGGAAAAGACTGCTGAATTATACCCGGCAATACCGCGGCATCTCTATCGGTGCTGTAATCTGTGCCATTCTGAGCGTAGCTGCCAGTCTGATCGGGCCGCTGCTGATCGGGCAGGCCATCGACCGGATGATCGGGCCGGACAATGTTGAATTTCCGGAAATTCTCCGGCTGCTGCTGATTCTTGGCGCTGTTTATGTTACAGGCAGTTTTTTCGGCTGGCTCCTGACCTATTACACCAATAAAATCGCCTACAAAACGGTCTATGATCTGCGCAGTGACTTATTCGATAAGCTGGATACCCTGCCGCTCAAATTCCATGACAATCACCCGCAGGGCGACAGCATCAGCCGGTTTGTCAACGATATGGATGCCGTATCTGACGGGCTGCTGCAGGGCTTCTCGACGCTGCTGACCGGTATTGTCACCATTGCAGGTGCAATCGGCTTTATGCTCTACATTAGTCCTGTTATGACCGTGGTGGTGCTGTTGTCTGCGCCAGTGACCTATTATGTCGCGAGATTCATTACCACCCGCTCCCAGAAGCTGTTCCGTGAGCAGGCCAAGATTCTTGGCGGACTTAACGGCTATGTGGAGGAGATTGTCGGCGGGCAAAAGGTCGTGCAGGCCTACCATTATGAGGACCGTTCCTTTGCACGCTTTTCTGAACGCAACAATGAGCTGTATCAGACTGGCGTCAAATCACAGTTTTACGGCTCTCTCGCCAATCCGACAACCCGGCTGGTCAACAATATTACGTTCTCAGTCATTGCGATGATCGGCAGTGTGCTGGTAATAGGCGGACATCTCTCTGTCGGGGACCTGTCCAGCTTCCTGATCTACTCCAATCTGTTCGCGAAGCCGTTTAATGAAATTACCGGTGTTATCACCCAGCTGCAGTCTGCAACAGCCTCGGCACAGCGGATCTTCAAGATTCTCGATATGGTGCCGGAGATACCAGATGCCCCTGACGCTCATGTGCTGGGGGTAAGCAAAGGGACGATTATTTTTGACAAGGTAAGCTTTGCGTACACGCCGGAGCGGCCGCTAATCCGTAATTTCAGCCTGGAAGTCAAGCCGGGCACCCGTGTAGCCATTGTCGGCCAGACAGGAGCAGGGAAGACGACGCTCGTCAACCTGCTGATGCGCTTCTACGATGTGGACAGCGGCAGCATCCGGATTGACGGTGCGGATATCAATCACATCACCCGTGACAGCCTGCGGCAGAACTTCGGAATGGTGCTCCAGGATACATGGCTATTCGGAGGCTCGATCCGCGATAATATCGCCTACGGCAAGCCGGAGGCGAGTGATGAAGAGGTTATTACCGCTGCCAAGGCGGCAAGCGCCCACAGCTTCATCAAGCGGCTGCCAGAGGGCTATGCGACCAAAATCAGCGGTTCCGGGGACAATCTGTCCCAGGGCCAGAAGCAGCTGCTCACGATTGCCCGCGTCATGCTGGCTGATCCGCCGATGCTGATCCTAGATGAGGCAACCAGCAGCATTGATACGCTGACCGAGATCCGTATCCAGAAGGCATTTCTGAGGATGATCTCAGGCCGGACCAGCTTTGTCATCGCCCATAGGCTGTCAACGATCCGCGAGTCGGATATTATCCTCTATATGAAGGACGGGGACATTGTCGAGAGCGGCACACATGAGGGGCTGCTGGCCAGCGGCGGGCATTATGCGAAGCTGTATAACAGCCAGTTTGCGGCGGTCTAGGAATTGTTATGAGATAAGGCTGCACACAGTAATAACAATACTGTGTGCAGCCTTTTTATATCTTTATCTCCTTTTGCGATCATTTAGCGTCATTAAAATTGCAATAAAACATAATGGTAACATAGCCTGATTTTGTATCAAAGGTCATGCATTTTTGTTTTGACAAAAAAACCGTCCAGACGGTATAGTAAATATAGAGGTGAACGATATGAACGTTAATTCGAGGCGCTGGGTTATTTTGACAGCTGCATCCTTCGTGATCAGAAGCCAGGGGGTAGAGAAGCTTACCCTTGAGGCGGTTGCCAGGGAGGCCGGCGTCAGTAAGGGGGGGCTGCTGCACCATTTTCCGAATAAGAATGCTTTGATTCAGGGGCTGGTGGAGGAGCTGACGGACGGATTCGTAACCGATGTCCAGGAGCGGGCAGCGGTCTCCGCTGTTAATGAAGGGAAATGGAGCCGGGCATACACGGAATCTGTGGCCTGTGATATCAAGGACGGGAACGGGATCAGCACGGCGCTGACTGCGGCGTTATTCAGCAAACCGGAACTGCTGGAGAAGCTGCAGGAGCAATATGCACTATGGCAAAAAGAGATTGAAAACGACGGGATCGACCCTGTGCGTTCAACCATTGTACGGCTGGCTGCCGACGGCCTGTGGTTCTCTGAAATGTTCAGCTTAGGGAAGCTGGATGCAGAGCTGCGCGAACAGGTTATACAGGAACTGCTCAAAATGACGGTGTAGGAGGAAAAGAATTGTGAATCCCTTTGTGTTATTGGCCTTTGCCATTGTGTCAGAGGTCTGCGGCAGCTCGCTGCTCAAATTATCCAACGGCTTCAGACGGCTGTTTCCATCTCTTGGGGTGGTAATTGGACTCGGCTCAGCCTTTTACTTTTTGTCGCTGGCCCTACAGTCGATCTCACTCGGCACGGCTTATGCGATCTGGTCCGGGGCGGGTACGGCGTTAACGGCCATGGTTGGAGTATTCTTTTATAAAGAACGGCTTAACCGGAAAAAAATACTGGGGCTGCTGCTGATCATCGGCGGTGTGATTACACTGAAGCTGGCAACCGGCGGAACACATTGATTCTACGGGGAATGAAGAGGATGGGATTAAATTGAAGAGTTACATATATCTGGCTATGGCCATCTGCTTTGAAATATTCGGGACAACGATGCTTAAGTTATCGGACGGGTTCACGAATCTGCTGCCGGGGATGGGGGTAGTTGTGGGGATGGGGTTATCCTTTTTCAGCTTATCCATGAGTCTGCGGGTTATCCCGCTCAGCTTCGCTTATGCAGTCTGGTCAGGCGTCGGAACGGCAATTACAGCCTTAATTGGTGTGCTGGTGTGGGGCGATCCGTTCACCTTTGTGTCCTTCATCGGAATCGCGGCTATTATCGGCGGTGTGGTGCTGCTCAACTCATCTAATCAGCCGGAAAAAGCACCTCAGGGGCAGCTGTGAGCGTACGTTTGTTTTCTTAGCAATTTAAGTAAAAAGAAACTCCGAAACCCGCTGCATAAGCGGGTATCCGGAGTTCTTTTTTAGTGCTTTTAAAGTCAGCTCAGGACAGGGGTGTTCTTCATTTCATAGATTTTTTGGAGTGTCTGGAGACTAAGCGTCTTCCCGTCATCGTTCTTTGCATGGAGATACCCTTCAACAAGCCTGTACCCGAACATAATCAGAATCAGCTCACAGACGCAATGATCTGCCACAGGGGGAGCATCTGCATACTCTGCAAATCCTCTATAATACGCAGGTATGCATCGCTGGTAATATTCGATCATGTGATCAAGATCCACTTCGTCGGCAAGCAGGCTGGCGATGTCCTCGCCCAGATAGCCCCATCCGGAGGTATCCCAGTCGATGAGCGCAATTGTTCCTCCGTCACTGATGATATTGGTGATCCAGAAGTCACGGTGGCACAGCACAAGAGGCATTTGTTCAATACGGGCGAATATCGCTTCTGCGTGCTCGTCAAGGTCAATAAGCATTTGCCGAACATGCTGCGGAAATTCACAATTCTCCGAACGGATATAGTCGTAGACGACCGGCCAAGACCGGTAATGCAGGTACGTGTTCTTCATAAGATCTGCCCGGCTCAGGTTGGTCAGACTCTCCAGCACAGCAGGCTGCTCCGCATACAGCTTGCCCTGATAACGCCCTAACTCCAGTGCGGCCTGCTCATACCTATCACCAGTTAAGTCTATACCGGATACGCCATCGATATATTCCAGCCACAGCTGGAATTCATCCTGCTCGGCATTCATTTCCGCGTAATAACAAGTCGGCCAGCGAAAGGTATCCGAAAAAGTCACTCCCAAATCAGATGAATAAAGATCATACTCCCGGCGCCATGAACCCGGATCATTGTAGCGCTCCCATTTCTTCTGGATTTTAAGCACAACACGATACGGCAGTTTCGCTCCACCGGCAGCTTCTGCGGTTCCTGTTACCAACTGCACATTTCCCACAGTTCCGCCTTGTAAAGATTGGGTCTGGTAGTCGGCAGTGATGATATCCTGCTTCAACTGTCGGCTTAAGGCATAGGTCAGTGTTTCGTTTGTAATATTCATTTTTTCCATCCCCCATTTTTCTTAGTTTGCTTGCCTTGCATGACAGTCATTTTGTCACGGGCCCGTTTGCTGAAGAGGTAACCCGTCCTGTCCTGGACATATTTGTGCTCATGCTGCTGGGTAAGATAATGCTCCCAGCGTTCACGCGGCAACGAACCGTCTTCCAGCGCGGCGAGAACGGCACAGCCTGGCTCAGCCTGATGGCGGCAGTCGGCAAAACGGCATTTTCCAAACCATTCCTCCACATCGCCAAAGCTTGCATGTATGCCTTCACCGGCCTCAAAAAGCCCAAGCTCACGCATGCCAGGCGTATCAATAACCATCGTACCGGAGGGGAGCATGAACAGCTGACGGTGTGTTGTAGTATGCCGCCCTCTGCTGTCAATTTCCCGGATTGCCTGGACCTTCATTACATCCTGTTCCATCAGCGCATTTAGCAGAGACGATTTGCCGACACCGGACATGCCAAGGAAGACGGCTGTTTTGCCCGGCAGCAGGTAAGGAGCGAGTTCGTTCAGCCCAAGGCTGGTGTGACTGCAAATGGCGTGAACCGGCACATCAGGGATGCTATTTATAACTTCTGCGAGCATTGGATTATAATCATCAACGAGATCAGCTTTGGTCAAAATGATAACCGGCTGGCCGCCGCTCTGCCTGACCTGGGTCAGATACCGCATAATACGGGTAACGTTGAAATCCAGATTGAGCGAAGTCAGAATAAATACATAATCAAAGTTGGTCGCGACAACCTGCTCCCGGATGGTCTTGGCGTAGCCTGCGGCATGCCCGGAGTAATCAGCGCGTGAGAACTTGGACCGGCGGGGGAGTACCGTAACGATGAGTGAATCTCCATTCCCGTTGTACTGCAGCAGGACGAAATCACCGACACACGGATAATCTGAACGCGTATCCGCACTGTGATAAAAGGCTCCTTTGAGCACCGCTGTAACTTCACCGTATCCGGTCATAACAGTAAAACGCTCGCGCCGCAGCTCCGTCACTCTGCCGGGTATTAATCCTTCTTGAATATCTTCTGTTTCAATATAGCCATAGGCTTTTAAATCGGTCATAGTTGCGTTGTTAGCTCCTTTTATGTTGTTTTTTGGACGCAAAAATGCCGCGGACCAGCAGCCTCTAAAGAAGCTGCTGATACACGGCATAAGAACGCACCTAAAGAGACGATCCTCATCGTATCCTGTAAACAGCAATTTTCACGAAAGGTTACTTTGGATGGCATCACAAAGAATACGGGCATTCTCCCGTGTTGTTCGTGTATGCCTGCTATTCGATTCTAAGACGAAACCACCATATAAGTAGTTGCCACTAAAATCACATCCCCTTTCGTGTACGGAACTTGCTTATCACTAAGCTTTCTTTAAGTTATCCTATTCTGGGAAAATATTCAATGTACTAAATGATTATAATTAAATTGCACATTTGCTCAAAAAGTATAAGCATGGCCCCCAACATCTGCCCAGGCCAGCGTCCCGTCCGGCATCCAGCCAAGCAGAACGCCTGCTGCCACGAATGTTATGGTCCGTTCCTTTTTGTCATATAGCCGGATTGTACCTGTACCTGCCGTGTAAGCTGCGAACCTGCCGTCCGGCGACCACTTGAGCGTAGACAGAAGATAGTAATCCTGCTGCCGCTCATGCTCCCATATGTCCTCTTTAACCTGCTTCGTAATCTGCTCATCCATGAGGACGTTAGAAGTTCCGCTGCCGGTGTCAAAACGGATTTTGCCTAGCGGATTGTCCTCCCCGTTGTCTGCAGGGAGTATCAGGATCGTATTGTCCTCCCAGGCCAGCGGATATACGAACAGGAAGCCGTCACTGTGTGAGAGGAAGGCTGCGTTCTCCCGGGACAACAGCGTAGTTCCCTTTTGATCCAATACCAGCAAATCTGCTCCGGGGCCAATGTAGTCATCATGTGCGTATAACACAGCAATACGTGTGCCGTCTGGTGATGAGGACATTCCATAGACCGGTTTGTCAAATACATGTAGCTTCTTGCGGGTGAAATCCTTCAGGTCTACCCGGTACAGCGTTTTGTTGCCCGATACCATATAAGTGAAGCCGGGATAGAAACGGTCGGAATACATTTCATGATAACCATAGTCGTTGCCGTAAGCTCCTTCCTCCGGGGGAAAAGAAGGGATTGTAAGCTCCCGGCCTGTCATAGCCTGAACCAGATGATGCTCTTCACGTCCATAGAACAAAAAGGAAGGTACCGAGTATTCCTGGTTATCGACAGCTTTGATCCAGCCCGTATTCCAGACCGGAATCATCCGCTGAGTGCCGGATACGATGCCTTTGAAATGTATACTGCCCTGATCAGATAGGGATCTGACAACGACAGTATTGCGGTACGGCTGCTCTATGCTCGCATAGCTTCGTCCATCTGAGGTGGCGGCTTCATCCAGATTGAAGGTCCCGGACCAGGCGTTATCCTCCTCCATCTGCAGACGAATCTGCACAAACCTCGGTGACTCCCATTCCAGCGTATAACTGAACGCTGTCTGCGGATTGCTGGTCTGCAGGCTTTTTTCCAGTGCGGACTCCAGTGATGCTTGGTCAATATCGGCATTGGACTTTACCTGCACCACTTGTCCGTATCCTTCCAGGCTTGTCATCTGCTCGATATAGAGAAAAGGCTCCTCCGGGCTTAAGGATGCCGTAGCTGAAGATGTGGCCGCCGGAGCTGCAGCTGACTGGGTCGTTGCCGAATTAGGCGGCGGAGAAATGTCCGCTTGTTCTGCTGAAGGGGTCTTCTGACATCCTGCGAGCATAACAGACGCCAGCACAATAACTTTCAAATAACGCATATATAAACCTCCATACCGAAATAGTTAGAGTTTTCCATATTAATATGGACGTTGTTAAAGCGGATAAGTTGCTGAGGCTGACGATTTAACAGGGCTGCTTGATAGGATATAATTCGTGAGCACATTGACTAGCCAGGAGGAAGCAACGTATAATTTTTCCAAATGTGTTGTTAAGTATAATGTTAAAGGGGATTTATAATGATGCGTCTTAAGTGGAACATTTTGATCTATTCCATGCTGTTCGTGGTTGTCTTATATCTGGTACTCAATGACTCTTCACCGATCCTGATTGTAGGGGTTACTATCGTAGCGGTCCTTATTGCTTTTACAATCCAATTCTATTATCCGGCGGTTTTGGACAAGCGAGTGGATCGTGTGGAGTCTTTTTTGCGCAGCCAAAAAAGCAATCCGGGTTTGTACATCCAGTATGTTGTTGCAAACAAACTTGAGGACGAGGTAGAAATCGTTATGGAGCAGATTATGAACAAATATAAACGGCCAGCGGCCCAGGCACCTTTTAAGGCGGCTTACGGTTTATACCGTAGAGATATGGCTGCTGTTCAGGAAGCGGTGCAGGATATCCGTTATCCCGATTACCGGGCATACTACGAAACGGCGCTGCTGGTGGAGGATGGCAAATATGCTGAGGCGCGGGAGCATCTGGAGTCTATTAAAAAGCGGTGGATGAGATCGGCACTGCTCGCAGAAGTGGAACGCAAATCGGGAGACATCGAAGCTGCAGTCAAACACGCCAGGGAAGCAGTGGAGGCAACGGGAGGCGTCCAACGTTATGTGTTACATAAGGAATATGAAAGAACGTTACCGCAGGCGGTTGAGCGGGTATCGTGAGTCTGGAGGAAGTAAAGCATGAAGAAAACAGATTGGATCAAAGTACTCTTAGCATTATCGCTAATCGGCCATGCGGCAATATTTATTCATCATAAGCTTGACAATCAGAGACAAGAACTAAGATATGAGCTGTTAAATGCATACATTTACCGGGATTTAGCCCAACTGGAAATGACTATCCAATATCAAATGGATAATAACTGGGTAAGCGAACCTCTCGTTCCTCAGAAGTTAGATGATGCCATTGATTCAGTTATCCTGCATATGGGAATGGAGCAAGACGATGATAAAGAAGCTGTTCTCTGGACATTACATGATTACTTGAAGGAGTTCAGCGTAAATGACCCTACCTACTCGGTTAGCTTAACGGATAAGCAGCGGGCTGATTACATTGATTTAGGGGAGAAGCTGCGCTTCAGCGGGTGGAATTACGGTGTAGGGTACGACACGAAGTGGGAGGTTTTTGAAGCAAAGGTAGAGGAGCTTGTGGGCGAATAGAACTCAAAAAATGAAAGGCTTTTGATGAGTGTTTGCTGGGTGGATACGTTGAAGGTTTACTGCGGTGAACCGTATCATAAGTAGGGGCAAGTTTTTTGGAGAAAAGCTCACAGGAGCCTGTATCTATGTCATGGCTAACATAAGCTAGAGGGGGTACCTCTATTTGAAATGTTACGTAAATAAGATGTTCCCTCGAGATACTTAAATATATTTACTTGATTTAGTAATGAAAAATGACGCACAATATCGAATTGATACGGATAGATTTCACAGAATGAAATAGTTTTAAGCAATAAGTTGCATACGTTATAGTAGATAAGCAGAGATAGTTCTTAATAAACTAATTTGTTAATTTAAGGAATACTGTGATAAAATATTTGTGAAAATCATTTACACTAGGAGATGGGAATTTGGCAGAGCCACTTGCGATAAGAAAAGTTATAGAAAAAATTACATCAGGTGAAATTAGAATTCCTGCATTTCAAAGGGGATATGTATGGTCATCTGAGCAAGTTTCGTATTTGCTTGACAGTATATATAAAGGGTTTCCTATCGGTACTATATTATTGTGGAGGACACGGGAGAGATTGAAGGTTGAAAGGGATTTGGGCAATTATACCCTTCCCGACCCACGAAAAGATTATCCTATAGACTATGTGCTTGATGGCCAGCAAAGACTTACATCACTGTTTAGTGTTTTTCAAACAGATTTAACCCCAAATCAGAATGAAGAATGGTTGGACATCTATTTTGATTTTACAAGTAGAGATGTAATTCAAGAAAGTAAATTTGTACCATTAAAGCCACAAGAATTTGATCCCACTCGTTATTTCCCAATGAATTGTTTATTTGATTCGGTAAAGTATCGGAAAGCGGCAGAAGGTCTGGATGCTGAAACAATAATAGTTATTGATAAACTTCAAGAGCGATTTAAAGAGACACATATTCCAATCCAAGTAATGGAAACAGAAGATAAGCATCATGTTGCGATTGTTTTCGAACGTATTAATAGATTTGGTACACAGTTGGATACATTCCAGTTATTATCAGCTTGGAGTTGGAGTACAGATTTTGACTTACAAGATGAGTTCTCACAACTTGCCGAAGAAATAGAACCCTTTGGATTTGGGGATCTGTCTTTCGATAAGGATTTACAATTAAAATGTTGTAGTGGTGTTATTTCCGGAGACACAGCCCCTGCTGCTATTATAAATTTAAAAGGGGAAGAGGTTAGAAATAACTTTACTAAAATAAAGAATGGTATTAAATCAAGTATTGATTTTCTTCAGAAGGAACTAAATATTTACTCGCTCAAATCAATGCCATATCCAGCAATGATTGTTGCACTTACAAGGTTTTTTGCAACAGAGAAAGACAATGGAGTTTTATATACTGAAAAACAACGAAGACAGTTAGTAAGATGGTTTTGGAGGTCTTGTTTTTCACGTCGATATTCTAGTGGAGTTACCGATGCACATAAAGCAGATTTACGTGCCATGGATGAATTACGAAAAAATCAGGATTACGACATTGCGAGTTTTGATTGTAGCGTAAATGCGTCCTTTTTCTTGAGCAATCAATTCAATGTAAACACCGTTAATACTAAAACCTTTATTACTATGCTAGCTCATAGAGGCCCAAGATCATTCATTTCGGGTGCAAAAGTTGATTTGAGTAAAGTTTTAAAAAATGTTAGCAAAAATGAATTCCATCATATTTTCCCTGTGAATTATTTAGAGAATACTTTGAAATTAAGCAACAAGAAGGATATCAATTTACTTGCAAATATGTGCTTCTTAAATAATTCTGATAATCAAAAGATAAAGGACAAGCCTCCTTCAGTGTACAAAATGTTAATTGATACAATTAATTTACCAGCAATCTTGGAAACAGGATTTTGTCCGCCGGATGCTTTTGATATCGATTATGACAGATTCCTAGAAAAACGAGCGGATAACCTTGTCGAATACGCAAAAGAATTTATAAAGTAAGTAAAAAGCACCGTGAAACGGTGCTTTTTACTTGCCGCTTCAAGCAGTGCGCTGAACCGTACCTTAAATAACGGTTAGCACAGATCAACATAGAAGGAGATAAAAATGTTAAATTATACGAATACTACCACGGAATTATCAGTTAGCAGTATAGACACTGTGGTCATATCTGTTGGGGCCACAGAGCAATTTGGGCCTTATTTACCAATGCATATTGACACTTTGATTGCTGAGCTCTACGCCAATGAGTACGGTAAAGCACTGAATGCATACGTATTGCCTGCCTTACCCTTCAATACCTCGGAAGAACATGCAGAGTTCAAAGGAACCGTTACTGTTAGTCCTAATATTTTGACTGCTATGCTTGAAGATATAATATTGGGTTTAAGAAGACAAGGTTTTAAGAAATACCTCCTATGTTCAGGGCATGGTGGAGCATATTGGTATAACGCGTTTATTAAACAAATGAATTATAAATATCCAGATATCATTGTTATATACCCCGGGTATAACGGTTCGTGGGAAAATGCAGTGAAAGCAGCAGGACTAGATAGACGAAATGAATTGCATGGCGGGTTAACTGGTGTTTGTACGGCAATGTGGTTATGTCCTGAGCTTGTAAAGTTAGAAGCAATGGGATCTGAAATACCGGAAGAAAACAAGAGATATTCCGATTATATTGGCTGGGACAAACTCACAGAGGATGGTAACTGGGGGTCTTTTATCAAAGGACAATACAGTGATGAAGAACTTGCTGAAAAAGGAAAGACCTTATGGATGACACTGATAAAAGGACAATGTGATGGATTAAAAGAATATCTCGAAGAAGCGTATCTGAGGAAAATCGGATAAAATATACACTAACCTATTGGAGAATGATAGTTGTATAAAGCGAGATCAGAAACAAGGTCATCCGGCAAAGGATGGCCTTAAAACTTGCCGTTACAGCCATCGCGGTGAACCGTATCATAAGTAGGAGCAAATTTTTTGATACAGAGTAATGATATATCTGGACACAGAAGAAGCAGAAGAAAGACTCGCATGATGTGAACAGATTGCGAAAAGCATCTTGCAGAGTTTTCTTTCTCTTCCATCCTTAATAAGCAAAGTATTACAAAGGTGATTTTTCAATAAGGGTTAACATAAATAAGTAATGGCAAGTCGTATAACCAAAAACTCGCAGAAGCTTGTATGTACACCATGTTCACCATAGGAGGGGGAGATGGCTCTTTATGGCCAACAATCTGTAAACAGGTTTATGCGAGCTGAATATTCGGAATTCAGAATCAAAGAGTAAATGACAAAACACTTCAAGGAGTATTTACCTTGAAGTGTTTTTTAGATGCGCTTTAGAATCCTGACTATCTCCATCCATTTGGTAAAAGCATGAAATATAGTTACTATAATAATATGATAAATATTATTGAGAAACTAGCCGGAGGAGGGATTTTATGGGGAGATCATTCGCAAATCTGCATATTAAATCGGACGACCTGGAGAAAACAATTGAAGCTTTAAGAGAGCTAAGCACCGGATATGGTGAAGTATTAGGTTACTCTAAGGGTAAGACTCCAGAGAGCAAGCCTGTCATGTACGTAAGCCAAAGCACCGGGGGCTGGATCAGCGTACTGCACGAATATATGGTCTGGGGTACAGTGAAGGAGGTTGGCAGAACGTTGTCACGGCTGATTGAAGCGCCAGTAATGACGGTGGGATATATGAATGAGGAAATCTTCGAGCTGTCGTTTTTTGAGCAAGGGGATATTCAGGCCGAACGAATCTTTTGTGAGTCATGGACCCGGGAGGAGTATGAGCAGCTCCGGGAAGAGCGTATCCATGACAGTTACCTGCAGCAAGTGCTGGGCATGAACGATGAGGCGGCCGGTGAATTCATCAGCATGACGAGCCCGGAACAAGCGGTAGAGAGGCTGTCAGAGATTGCAGGAATGTCTTTGTGGTGCGACTATGAGTGGGTGCCTTATGAAGAGACCATTAGAGAACGTTTCCAGGCCTATTTATTCTGAACAAGCCATAGAAATGGGGGACGGACATGGACCGACTGAAGAACAGCGGATTCTATAAGCTCAAATTTCTCATTACGCCGGAAGAGTTCCAGAGTGTGCTGAAGCTGCTGGAGCCTGCGGCGGCACAATTCTACCAGACCAACTTCTCCCGTAGTGAAGATACTTCGGATCAGGTGGCGGATGCGTACCGCAGCTACTATGAATATTTCATGACAGCGGAGAAAAGGGAGGGCCATCGTCCCCTGTTCGTATACGCCGTTACTGTGCAGCCGGGGGATGAACAATCGGGATATCATATAAGGCCGGAAGAGATCTTTTTCCCCCGTTACGGACAGTGGGCTGAGGACATATTGCCGTGTGTAATGATCTCTTATCCCAAAGGGTTCCAGATTGATCTGGAAGACGAACGCGGAAAGTATTACATCTACGGGGACATCCGGGAGCATAAGCCGATTACCTATGCGTTTTTTGAGGAATTCACCGGTGCTATCCGGAAAATAACCAAGCCGCTCCGCTTCTCAGCGCAGGACGCTGAGGCCATGAAGGAACAGAAGCCTTTTGTTCGCATCAGCCCGGGTGCGGCTCAAGACCTTAGCCAATCGTGGATGTTCAGTAAATACGGACTGATGCTCAACGGGAAATAGTGAGGATAATATATGCGTAAAGTACGGGAGAGGAAGGTAGTTAAGCATGGAACTTGCTTTTACGCTGGATACCGGTGGAACCTGTGTGGGAGAACTGAGGGAGGAACTACTGCCGCTAGAAGAATCGGCTTTTACATGGGATTTTCCCTATGCAATCTTTGTTGTATTTCGCGTGTTACCTGAAAGCTTTGAGAGAAGAACGTCAAGGCGGTTCGATAGCCGGGATCATACTCTTTATTTGGATATAAGCCTGAGCTATGAACAGTACCAGCACTTGTCAAAGAATGAGCAGCGTGAGGCTTTGGGGATTCAAGATTGAGTACATCCTGCTGCACATGAATGACGGTGCGACTGCCGCAGTTCATCCTGACCATTTATAATCACCCCTTAGCAGGGAGAAGGGGCACACGTATGTATGAGCGTCTAACAGAGAAATGGAGTAAGGCTTCTGCTACACAGGAAGCAGAGCTGCTGGCGGTAGAGATTACAGAGGCGGCCCGGAGTTCATTTTGTGTGCTTTTTGCGAATGGGGAACGTTATTATTACTGTACACTCGCCGGATGAGGGGAATACGGAACGGCCCTGCGGCTGAACCGGGCAGAGTCTCCGGCGATGCAGGCCTGGCTGGCAGAAGCGGCAGAGTAAGGCTGCCCAAGTATAAAATAGGTATGAGAAGGGGGTCATCATGTACATCGTATCTGAGCCCAAAGGGCTATCTGATTGCCAACAACAACGGCTTGCAGCAGGGAACGGTGCCGTTTATCCGTCGGGCTATGTCCAGTTCTTGCAGCAATACGGCGAAGGGACGTATCGGGGGTGGATGAATATTCAGCTGCCTGACCCTGAGGTGCTGCAGCCGTTTGCTGAATATGAGTTATGGGAGCATGATGAAGACAGCCCTATTACAGAGCAACAGATCGGCGAGTGCATAGCCATAGGGACGACAGTAGACGGTGATTTCCTGGCTGTCCATCCCCGGCACAACGGGCTGCTCTGGCTGCCCCGGCATGCAGAGCGGATCGAAGCAGTGCCGCTGGAGTTATGGGAGGAGAAGAGTGACGGGACGTATACCTCGCTGCTGGATGAAGTCTACCGTCAGAGGTACGGGACGAGACTGGAAGAATGCGTCTATTATGAGCCTTGGACGGGAACCCGCGAACACCTCTTCCTGCGGATGCCACCAGGACCGGGCCGGCTTAATCTTCAGGAGCTGGCAGGCCTGTGCCAAGCAGAATTCCCGCCGGATCTCTTCACCGCGAATCCGTATGCCTGCTTTTTGTTCTACCGGCAGCTGGGCGGCTATATCCGCTTAAATCTGGCCAACCGTCAGGAGGTGGCTCTCTTCTATGAGCAGGAGGCAGAGGAGGTATCCGCCTGGATGCAGGAATGGCTCCTGTCGAAGGGCTGTGAACAGATTCCATAAGATATGAGAGAACTTTTCCCGCCGGTGAAGACGGGTCAGGGCAAGCGGGCGCACGCAGGCAGCTATTCAGTTCTATGCACACTCGTTCAGTCCCGGCTTTGGGGATGGGGCGGACAAGTTCGGCAGAGTCTTTCAAATTCATACGGAGCTGAGCCAAGGGCATATTATGCAGCAGTGCTTTAATAAAGGAGTCGTGCCAAATGAATCAGAATAAAAACTCAGAAATGAACCGCTCTTCAAAAGCAGAAAACATTCTACTACAGATCAATAGTAATACTAAGCTAGGCGACTTGCGGAAAATTGCTAAGGACATTAAAAAAGATCACGAATTGGCTAAGGAGCTTTGGTCAACCGGAGCGTTTTTGCCCAGACTGTTAGCAATCTTAATTATGGATAAAAAGCTTCTTTCAGAGGAAGAGCTAAATAAGCTTGATAAGGATATGCAGACTCATACTTTGGTTGAGCGAAATAACTTAATGGATTGGTTAATGGCCAATCAGCTCACCAAAGATAAGAAGACAATTGCGTTGATAGAGTCATGGGACAATAGCCCTTCTGCTCTTCAAAGACGGACTTACTGGTATTATCAAGCGCGATTGAGATGGACCGGACAGACACCGCCGGATAACACCGCAGACTTACTACCCAGATTAGAAGCTGCTATTACGCTGGAAGAACCGGAAGTCCAATGGGCTATGAATTTCACCGCAGGCTGGATAGGCGTCTATGATGAAAAGAATCGTGCACGTTGTATTGAACTTGGCGAGGTAACGGGGCTTTATAAAGATGACATGGTATCGAAGGGCTGTACGCCCAATTATTTGCCGGAGTTCATTGCGATTGAAGTTAACAAACGAAAAAATAATTAGTTGACCTCTTAAATATAGAAAAAAGACCGATTAAATATCGGTCCTTCGATGATTGGCTATGATTAATCGGATCCGGACTTCGACTTTTCTAGTCTGCTATGTTCGCGCATGGCGTTCATCTGCTGGACATGTCTTACTTCACGCCGGTTTCCTCCCGTTATCAGCTGGCTTAGCATAATGAGCAGCCCCAAGGTGCCGAGCACATAAGAAACGGTATGATCCACCTCATTCCACATGTTGGAAGCAATCAGAAGAAATACCGCTCCAATGATCGTTGCAACAATCCGCCTTGTGTTCTTATTTTGCGTATCAATCCATTTTTTCTCAAAAGAACTGGATAGCTTTACCCGTAAATTTCCGCTATCTATTTTGTCTACTGCAGAAACGATCTTTTTGGTCGTAGGAAGGATGCCTTTTAGAAGATTCTTTCCCTCATCTACAACGTTAGAGAAGACACTTCCCCGCAGATCGTTACGCACAACCTTTTCAACATAAGGCTTAGCGGTCCCGATCAAATCAAGCTCAGGGTCAAGTCCCAGACACAGTCCATAAACCGTAATGATTGCTTTGCCTAAAAAGGTTGTATTGGCGGGTAACTGAAAGGGCTGAGAATAAAGGAAATCACGTAAATCTTCAGCATTGTCACCTGACGTCACAAAACTAAGATCAAACGTATCCCCGTTAACTTGTTCAAATAATAACGTAAGATTCCTCGAAAGCACCTCTAAATCTGTATTCCGCCTTAAAAATCTCAAACGATTCAGGGCATTGATGGCGCCGTGGGCATCTTTTAAATACACCGCCATTAATAGTGCTATCATTTGCTTCTTCATATCACCTGCTATTTGTCCGACCATTCCAAAATCAATTAATGCGATGGTGCCGTCGGGCTGCACGAGAACATTACCCGGATGCGGGTCTGCGTGAAAGAAACCGTTGATCAGAATCTGTTCTGTTAAAATTTCCATCAATGACTTCGCAAGTTGAGTCCGATCCACACCCCAGGCATCGAGCTGGGCAAAATTGTTGATTTTTACACCCTCCAAAAACTGCATGGTTAGCACCTTTGAGGTTGTATAGGACCAATGAATGTCTGGAACAACGATATCATCCCGATGGGTGAACTGCTGCTGGAATTCTTCTGCATTTCGCCCCTCTTTTTGATAATCGAGCTCGTCCATCACTGTATCGTAGAACTCATCATATACCGCATCGAGGTCCATGAAGGCTGCAATCCTGGTCTGGCGTTTCATTAATCGGACAGCAATTTGTATGGATTTCGAATCAATTTCAATGATATCCTCGACCCCGGGACGCATAACCTTCACTGCGACTTGTTCACCTGTTCGTAATATCGCCCGATGTACCTGACCCAAGGAAGCCGCTGCAATAGGCGTTGTATTAAACTCGGCAAAAATCTCGTTGATCGATGCACTGAGTTCACGCTCTACCTTAAGTTTTATCTCAGAAAAATCTACTGGGTCTACAGAGTCCTGCAGCTTTGATAATTCATCAAGAATTTCCTTCGGTAAAATATCTGCTTGCGCACTAACATGCTGCCCAAGCTTGATAATTAATCCGCCCATGTCCATTGCAGTCTTCGTGAAATAGGTTGCCTGCTTTCGGTATAATGCTTTGGTTTTCGCTTCTAAGCGCCGTCTCGGGATAAAATATTTCTGCTTGCCAAGCCACCAGAAGGCCCAGGCAAACTTAAAAATCATCCGCATGGTTCTTCTGAACCGGAGATCCTTCATCAATCTTAAGAATTCGCTCATTCTTTTTATCTGCCTCTCACCTTTGATGGACAATCTACACATTAGTATGATATTTCATACTAATTATATTTTCAATGATCCCGCTGACTAAGGCCGGAATTCTGTTATTCACTGGCGGTGGATCAGTTTTTGCAAGGGGAGAGCAGGATTTCGTATTCTGGTACTTGTAATCGCCCTGTTGACAGTACTAGCCGTATTCGTTATTGTTTTTAGAAACATGATTCAATTGAGAATGATTATCTATTAGATAATGTAGAGGGAGCTTGCCAATCAGCTATGGACGTTCTGAGACTTATACAAATGTGGAATCAGGTGAGTATACGCGTGCTGGACGTGCGGTTTAAGCTGGCCGGAGTGGACGGTGATTTGCAGCAATACCGCTTGCCGTCAAGCGCGTTCATATTTGCTTTCCAAGGACAAGGCGAGCTGTGGGTTGATGATGAGGTGTGGCTGTGCGATCGTTTCTATGTCCTTCATGCCGGTAAAGGCTCCCAGCTGACGGTTCGGAGCAGAGAAGGGCTGAATATGTATATCGTACTCTACAAAGCGACACTCCCCGCTGCAGCCCCGCAAGAATTACATAGGATCATTCAGGAAACCAGTCCGTTTCTGGACAGCTGGGGATTCCCGCCCGGTGAGCCGCTGGCCATGCTTGAGTTGCTTCAGACAATACGCGGCGGCTTTCTTGAATCGGATGATGGATTGACCGGGCTGTCGGTCAAGGGAGACTTTATCCGCTTCGTCCATGTTGTTCTGAGAGAGCGCCTGTTCGGCGCCGGTGAGCTATCCTTGTCGGAGCAGGTTATTCGGTATTTGTCCAGAAATTACCGCAAGACGATCTCGTTTGAGGAGCTTGCGCGGCAATTGAATTACAGCCAACAATACATTTCGAGAAAATGTAAGGAGCAGACTGGACTTAGTCCGCTGGATTACGTCATTCGTTTTCGGATGGAAGATGCGATGGCTCTGCTGGCCGGAACGAGGGCAACGCAACAGGAAATCGCATCGCATGTCGGTTATCCCGACCTTATGTATTTCAACCGGATGTTCAAAAAGTATGCCGGCATGACGCCGGGGCAATATCGTAAGCGAAACGGCCAGCCCGTTTCAGATTATGCAAGAAACAGGTCGCAATCCTCCGTTGTTCCAAGCCGGTCATTGGGCTATCCTTTTTATATGAGTGATATTGATTATCAATTTCATCGGGAAGGATCGAATAAAATGACTAGAGCAACAAGAAGTTTCTATACAGTTATGCTGTTATGCTTGACTGTGATGTTAACGGCGTGCGGCGGGGCGGTGAACAATGGAGCCTCAGCACCAAATCAAGCTGCCGCCAGCGCCTCTCCAAGTGCGATTACCCAAGAGGCAGAGGCTCCTGCAGCTGCAGAGACCAAAATAGTTAAGACCGCATTCGGTGATGTCGAGGTTCCTGCACGTCCTCAGCGCGTAGCGGCCATTTCTTATCTCGGTACCGTACTTGCGCTGGATGTTCAGCCGGTCGCAGCGGAATCGTTCCTGATGTCGAGTCCCTATCTCGAGGGCATGCTGGATGTCGTAACGGATGTAGGCGACTCGTTGGAGAAGCTGCTGGAGCTGGGTCCGGATTTGATCATAACGCATAATCCGCAGCCTGAGGTAGTCGAGAAATACCAGAAGATCGCACCTACGGTATCTGTTCCTTACAATCAGTTTGCATCCATTCAGGATGAGATGCTGTATTTCGGCGACTTGCTGGATAGGAGTGAGGAAGCGGAGAAATGGAACGAAGAGTTCGAGAAGGAGATTGCTAACATCCGGGAGAAGGTTCAGCAGGCTGTTCCTGAAGGTAAGACACTTTCGATTATGCAGGAGTACGATGGAATCGTAAGTCTGTTTGGTCCGAAGTCGGGACGGGGCGGACGGCTGATGTATGAAATCATGGGGCTGAAGCCGCCGGTGGCGGTTCCTGACTACATGCTAAAGGAATCTTACTATGAATTTTCACTGGAAAAGCTTTCGGAGTACATGGGTGATTATCTGATTCTGACAACGGAATCCAGTCTGGAATCGCTGCAGGCTGATCCGGTCTGGGGATCACTGGAGCCGATTCGCAACAATCGGGTGTTTTTATGGACGGAGAACCAATCCTGGTACCGTGACCCGATTGCCGTAAAAAGACAAATCAACGAACTCACCGACTGGATCATCGAGGCAGCGAGCCGGTAAAGGCTCAAAGTATAGATCGAGTGGATGACGGCAATATCCCCCAAGAAACAAATACGAGAGCCATCCCGAAAGGGATGGCTCTTTGACATATTGTTATAGATAATACAAGGACCCTTCCTTTGATCTATCTCCAGCACCATCCAGTCAGTTTGTCGTCTTATTCACAAAATCGATCTCATTTCTGATCCCTTTATGGGCGTCATTCCACAGTCCCCTTGTCAGGCGAATGCGCAGCAGACAGGTGTTAGGGTCTTCGTCATTATTGGCTTCGTTATACCAGCCGGCAAAAATGGTGCGCAGCTTGGTCATTATCTCTGTGTTCTTCTCGTCACATACCCAGCCCAGGTTTTCACCGATCCCATCGGCAGTGAAATTTTCAACGATGATACAAACGGCGACTTCGGGGTTTTGGGCGATCTGCTGCATCTTTCCTGAGGTCGCGTAAGTGACGGTGTAGAAAGCGCCATCCTCATAATAGGCATCCACAATGCGTGAGGCGGGACGGCTTCTGCCATTAGCCCCTGGTTCCAGTGCGATGGTGGACAGCGTGATTAGGCCGTCCTTGTTACCCGCTTGTTCTTCCAGCAGCTTCATGGCTTCATCGTATTTGCTCATTATATTACCTCCTAAATTGTCGTAAGGCATACATAATAAGCTTATCATTGTAAAATCCTGGTGCATGTGAAGAATAATACGTAATATATGAAATAATGAAATCATACGCTCAATCCTAACTTGACATAAGTCTGTCAAGTTTTTTTGTTTATACTGAATCCAAGAGGTGAGTGAATGCAAATTAGCAGACTGCTTCAGATGACTTATATTTTACTGGAAAAGGGGACGGTTACAGCTCCTGAGCTGGCTGAGCGGTTCGAGGTATCGGTCAGAACAGTCTACAGGGACGTAGAAGCCTTGAGCCAGGCTGGAATTCCGGTCTATACGAGCCAAGGAAAAGGCGGCGGCATTTCACTTACGGACAGATTTGTCCTGAACAAATCCTTGCTCACTGATAAGGAGCAGGATGAGATCCTGTTTGCCCTTCAGAGCTTGTCCGCGGCTCGATTGCCTGATTCCGAAGAGGTATTCTCAAAGCTGAGCAGCTTGTTCAGAAAAAATAGCACCAGTTGGATCGAAGTCGATTTTTCCCCATGGGGAAGCGGGCAAAAGCAAAAAGAGCTATATCCCCTGCTGAAGCAGGCTATTTTGGAGCGTATAGTCATTTCGTTTACTTATTTGGGCGCCGCCGGGGAACACCAAAGCCGAAGAGCAGTACCATTGAAGCTGCAATTTAAGGATAGGGCCTGGTACGTGGTGACCTACTGTTTTGATAAAAATGCTCCAAGAACCTTTAAGATTACAAGAATGTCGAATGTACAGATTTTAGACGGGGAGGGGGCTGAGCTTTTAGGGGTTGGACAGGAGGAGAGGGAGTCTGCCGGGACTTCCCATGAAGAGGATAAGGGTAATGAAATGCCGAGAATCGCTCTGGTGTTAAAAATAGAACCGGCGGCAGCCTATCGCATCGTGGATGACTTTAGGGAAGAGGATATTGTGAAACAGGAGGATGGGTCTTTCCGGGTCACTTCAAATATGCCTTCCGGAGAATGGCTTATTCAAAATCTTCTTTCTTACGGAGAGTTACTGGAGGTTATGGAGCCGGCGTCTGTCAGGCTGGAGATGAAAGCCCGCACAGCCAAAATGGCCGGAAAATATTTAGGATAACTGGACACGCAGCTGTCAGGTTCTGTTGATTACACTAGCCTAGTAGTCACAACATACCAAGGAGGCTTCAACAGAACAATGAATAACAGCCCGGATATACTCGATGTGAGCAAAGAATTTGCAGGTAAAAGAGCACTGGTGACCGGCGGCACCCGGGGAATTGGTCTCGCGGTCGTACAACGTCTGCATGCAGCGGGAGCTGAGGTTATAGCTACGGCTAGATCCATACCCGAGACCTTACCGGAAGGAGTGAATTTCATCCAGGCGGATGTGAGTCTTCCGGAAGGCGTGGATCATATCGTTCAGCAGACGGTTAAACAGCTCGGCGGTCTGGATATTTTGATTAACAATGTGGGCGGGTCCGGGGCAAGTACAGCAGGAGCATTAGCTCTGACGGATGAAGATTGGCATACGACATTCACAACCAACCTGTTTTCTTCCGTCCGGCTTGATCGCGGGTTTCTTCCTTACATGGCTGAACAGCACAGCGGAGTGATTGTCCATATCTCCTCTATTCAACGTAAGCTTCCCGGCATCATGACCATGCCTTATTCTGCTGCCAAAGCGGCACTTGTTAATTATAGTAAGAACCTGGCTACTCAATTTGGACCTAAAGGGATAAGAATTAACACACTGGCACCGGGATTTACAGAGACGGAAGCGGCGGAACGCCTAATTGGGAGAATGGCTGAGCAAGCCGGATCGGACTATACAGCCGCCCGCCAGCAGCTAATGGATGAGCTTGGAGGCATTCCCCTCGGCCGTCCGGCCAGACCTGAGGAGGTTGCTGAGCTGGCGGCCTTCCTTGCCTCAGACAGAGCCTCTTATATTACCGGCTGTGAGTATGTCATTGACGGCGGAACCATCCGCACCGTGTAACGAAATTACAAAGGAGCTGAGCTTATGGAGACTAGTTTGCTTCCGAAGGTGATACAACATTTTATAACGGCTGCCAATAAACCTGATCCGGATGCTTATGTGAACTGCTTTTCAGAAGATGCAATAGTTCACGATGAGGGCAAAGAGTGGGCCGGCAAAGCTGCAATATCCAAATGGAGTGCCGGACATCACTTTAGTGTTCATATAACGCTTGAACCCGAACAGCATAAAGAGCATGAGGGTGAGACTATAGTGGCTTTTAAAGTAGACGGGGATTTTGACAAAACAGGACTCCCGGACCCTCTGTATTTGGATTTTTATTTTCAGCTCCGCGACGATAAGATTAAGCAGCTAGCAATACGGCTGTCTACAGGATGGACCTAAGATGATAGTCAATCATCTGCTGTTGAAGCTGAAGGACCGGAGCCCGGAGCATACCAAGCACATTCAGACCGTTCTGCTTAGCATGGGTGGAATAATAGATGTTCTTCTTGATGTTCAGGCTGAGACTAACGTTCGCCCTGGGCCTGCTGCGTATGATCTGATCCTAATCACCAGGTTTGCTTCCTTAGCAGACATGGAGGAATACCTTATACACCCGGCCCATCAGGCTGTTGCCAAGATTATCGGTACCGCTCTGGAAACGCAGGCATCTGTCTGCTGCGAGATTTGATAGAAGCTAACTGCCAATATCACACCAAGACCCTCGATAAGAGGGCTTCTTTGGGTAGCAGCTCAATAGTTCGGAACAAGCCTCTCGGATAAAAAGATTCTCCACCTGCAACATGCTGGATAAGTCTATCCCGGAGGGACGTCGCGTTCAGCCGCAAGCCTGCTGCGCATCACACCCGGTGTACAGCCGTAAGTCTTGCGGAATACCCGGATAAAATAATTCGTCTCCATCCCGACGTTCAGCGCCAGATCCTGTACCGGCCGCTCCGGGCTCTCGTTAATCATCTGGAGCGCACGCTGCAGCCGCAGGTTCTGCAGGTATTTATGCGGCGTAACACCATACTCCTGCAGGAACAGGCGCTGGAAATGCTGCACCGAATAGCCGACTGCAGAAGCCAGATTGGCAATCAGCAGCGGTTCAGTAAAGTGCTCATTGATGAGGCTGACCGCTTTTTGCAGCGCCTCATTGCGGACGGTTTCGGTTTCCGGCCGTTCAGTCTGGCTAAGGGAGGAATCCCCCCGGCGCAGCATGAGCAGCAGCCTGTACAGGGTGACAGACAGCTCCTGCATGGTATGCTCATCCAGCCGGGCGGCGTTATACCGGTCAACGGTATGCCAGATTCCGGCAATCATGTCCCAGCATTCTTCAAACCGTTCGGTCATTACAGGCACAGAGGGCAGCAGGCGCAGCCCCTCCAGTACTGCGGCAGACTGGCTGCCGTCAAAGCCGATAAAAGCCAAATGCCACGGTTCATGGGACAGCGGATAATATTCATGTCCCCGGTCAGGCGGAAAAGCAAATATCATCCCCGGGCTAAGCACCGTTTCGGTGCCGTCCGTAAGATCGCGGAACAGCCCGCTGCCGCTGCGGATCAGGAACACCTGATGTACCGGGAAGCCGGAAGGGCGGACATGATGATACTGGATATGATGGCCTACCGAGTAGGGATAGAGCGGAAATTCATCAGGCTGACGGGGCAGCTCGACCAGGGAAAATGGTAGCAAAGTGTACACCTCATATTCATTTTGTACTATGCAATCGCGAGTTTATTCCTACTGTATGACAGTATTTATCCTATATTATAAATAGTATAAATGATTATCCGTGATTTGGACAAGGATACTGAGTGAATATAATCAGAGAAAAGTCCCATCCTAACACGGAAGATGATGAGAGGATGAATCTACTACTATGAGTCTTAAATCCCCTGCAGTCAGCAGCAAGGCCCCGGTCATGCTGCATGGAGCCGATTATAATCCTGAGCAATGGCTGAAATACCCTGAAATTTTTAAAGAGGATATCCGCCTGATGAAGCTGGCAGGCTGTAATGTAATGTCCGTCGGCATTTTCTCCTGGGTGTCCCTGGAGCCGGAAGAGGGCGTGTTCACGTTCGAATGGCTCGATCATGTACTGGATACCTTTGCCGAGAATGGTATTTTCGCTTTCCTGGCGACTCCGAGCGGTGCGCGCCCGGCATGGATGTCAGCTAAATATCCTGAAGTATTGCGTATAGAGCGCAACCGTGTGCGGAATCTGCACGGTGTCCGGCACAATCACTGCTTCACTTCCCCGGTCTACCGGGAAAAAACAGCGCTGATCAACTCCAAGCTGGCAGAGCGTTACGCTCATCATCCGGCAGTTATCGGCTGGCACATCTCCAATGAGTTCGGCGGCGAATGTCACTGTGATTATTGTCAGAATGCATTCAGAGATTGGCTCAAAGTGAAATATAACGGCAGTCTGGAAGAGGTTAACCATGCCTGGTGGGCAACCTTCTGGAGTCATACGTATACTTCATGGGAGCAGATCGAATCCCCGGCTCCGCACGGTGAGACCCAGGTTCACGGCCTGAATCTGGACTGGCGCCGGTTTGTCAGCGAGCAGACAATTAATTTCTGCAGCCATGAAATGACTGCTGTGCGCAGTTACAATCCCGAGCTGCCTATCACGACTAATATGCACATGATTGACGGTATTGACTACCGTGAAATGGCTAAGATTCTCGATGTCGTCTCCTGGGATGCATATCCGGACTGGGGCTACACTGAGGATAACGATGATGCGCGTCTGGCCGCTTGGACAGCAATGCATCATGATATGTTCCGCACCTTCAAGCACAAGCCGTTCCTGCTGATGGAGAGCACGCCTTCGCTCACCAACTGGCAGTCGGTCAGCAAGCTGAAGCGTCCGGGCATGCACAAGCTGTCTTCCCTGCAGGCGGTTGCTCACGGTTCGGATTCCGTGCAGTACTTCCAGTGGCGCAAGAGCCGCGGCTCCAGTGAGAAGTTCCACGGTGCCGTGCTGGATCACAGCGGACATGGTGAAACCCGTGTATTCAAGGATGTTGCCGAAGTGGGCCAGGTTCTGGCCGGCCTGACGGATGTGGTTGGTACCTCCACACCGGTTCAGACAGCGATTCTGTATGACTGGGACAACCGCTGGGCAATCAAAGATGCCCAAGGTATCCGCAATTCCGGTCTGAAGTTCGAAGAGACTGTACTGCAGCACTATCGTGCGCTGTGGGAGCAGGGCATTCCGGTTGACATCGTCGGCTCCGGTGATGATCTGTCCCGCTACAAGCTGGTTATCGCACCGATGCTGTACCTGATCAGCGAAAAAGATGGACAGAACATTGAGCAGTATGTAGAGCAGGGCGGTACTTTCCTGGCGACCTACTGGTCAGGTGTTGTCGGCGAGACAGATCTGTGCCACCTTGGAGGCTTCCCTGGACCGCTGCGTAAAACGCTGGGCATCTGGGCGGAAGAGACAGAAGGCCTGCACAGCCGTGATCTGAACGGTCTGGTAATGGATAGCGGCAACGCTCTAGGCCTGTCAGGCGATTATGACGCGCATGAAATTGCCGAGCTGATTCATCTGGAGGGTGCTGAGGCGCTCGGCCACTACCGCACCGACTTCTATGCCGGACGTCCGGCATTGACCGTTAACAAGCTTGGTGCAGGTGAAGCCTACCATCTGGCAACCCGTGTTAAAGACCTGGCGTTCTATGTGGAGCTGTATGCTGCTATTACTGCCAAGGCTGGAATTACCCGCACCCTGGAGTCGGAGCTGCCAGTAGGGGTAACTGCTCAGCTGCGTACAGACGGCGAGAGCGATTTTGTTTTCGTACAGAACTTCAGCGGCGAAGCACAGACCGTGAAGCTGGACGGCCGCGGCTATACCGATCTGGAAACAGGCGCTGAGGCTCCTGCAGAGCTTGAGCTGCCGGTGAACGGATTGGCAATACTGAAACGTCAGGCGAAGTAGTAAGAGAAGGACCCGTACAGCCGGTGGATGGCTGTACGGGTTCTTTTTGAAATATAAGAATTTATATGTTTTACGCTATCAATAATCCTTATATTTCTCGCAGGAACGGTTACCGCCTTCTTTGAAGGACGGCATAGCCGTTTCTACTTGCAGCAATCCCTTTGTTTGAAGCCGATGCCGCTTTGATACTTGTATTTGTTTTACCCTTATTTTAGGAGTAAGATCATTAAGGGCTTGTCATTTTTATATCATATGAATGCTTTTGGGCTACAAGAAAGTGGAGGGGTTAGAAATGAACATCAAGGATAGGGTTGAACAGCTAAGACAGCTAATGAGAGCAAATCTGATGGAGGCTTATATCATTCCCAGCTATGATGCACATCAGAGTGAATATGTAGCGGAGCACTGGAAAGGCAGAGAATGGATCTCAGGATTTACAGGATCAGCAGGCACAGTAGTAATTACATTAGAGGATGCCGGGTTATGGACAGATGGCAGATACTATATTCAAGCAGAGGAGCAGCTTGCGGGCTCGGGAATCAGATTATTTAGAATGGCAGATCCAGGGGTGCCTTTTTATTCGGAATGGCTGGCGGATGTTCTTAAAGAAGGAAGCGTAGTAGGGTTTGATGGTAATGTTTTCTCCATTCAAATGGTCAGAAGGATGGAAAAAGATCTACAGGCAAAGAGCATCACTTTAAATGTGAATCAAGACTTTATTGGTGCTCTGTGGGAAAACCGGCCGGAGATTCCTAAAGGAACAGTCTTTACCCATGATGTACGATATGCAGGCAAATCGCGTACAGATAAATTAAATGAAGTAAGAACAGAAATGAACAAGCTGGGAGCCAATTACTATTGTTTAACCTCCCTGGATGACATTGCATGGCTTTTAAATATAAGAGGGGCCGATGTGCCCAACAATCCGGTTGTTATCTCCAATGTAATCGTAGCAGAACATACAAGTTATTTGTTTATTGATTCCGGCAAGGTTCCTCCTGTGGTCCGATTGGAACTGGAGGCTGAAGGGATCGCATTACTGGGGTATGATGAAATACATAGCTTTTTAGGAAATCTTTCAAGCGGAGACACTATTATTTTTGATACCAATAAAACAAACAGCAGAGTCTATAACGCCATTAACAGCAATACAAAGAAAGTGGAGAATCCTGATATCACAACCCATTTAAAAGCGGTTAAAAATGAGGTTGAGATCAAAAATATGAAGTGGTGTGAATTAAAAGACGGCGCAGCTATGGTGAAATTTATTAAATGGTTAAAAACCGCTGTGGGCCAGGAAGAAATTACAGAGATTGCTGCTGAAGAGAAACTAGAGGATTTCAGAAGGGCACAGGAAGGATGCGTAGGAACCAGCTTTGATACGATTGCAGGTTACGGGGAACATGCTGCGCTCATGCACTATAAGGCAACTGCAGAAACGCAGTATACACTAAAAAATGAAGGCCTCTTTCTGGTTGACTCAGGCGGACAGTATTATGATGGAACCACGGATATTACGCGGACGATTGTTTTAGGACAACTTACAGATGAGCAAAAAAGAGATTTTACATTGGTATTAAAAGGATTTATTGCATTAAGCTCTGTCAAATTTTTGTATGGGGCGACAGGCTCTAACCTGGATGTATTGGCAAGACAGCCAATATGGCAATATGGAATCGACTACAAGTGCGGAACGGGGCATGGGGTTGGATTTTTCTTGAATGTTCATGAGGGACCGCAAAGCATAAGCCCTAGAAATAATACGGTTATCCTTGAAAAGGGTATGATCCTTACAAATGAGCCGGGTATTTACCTTGAAGGCAAATATGGAATCCGAACGGAAAATATGATGCTGGTAATTGAGGACGAGAAAACAGAGTTTGGCCAATTTATGAGATTCGAAACGATTACATATTGCCCAATTGATCTGGCTGGTATCAAGATAGAACTGTTAACAGAGAGTGAAAAGCAATGGTTAAACCATTATCACCAAGAGGTCTACACGAAGCTGGCTCCTTATTTGAATGAGGAAGAGAGCGCTTGGCTGAAGGAAGAAACCAGGGAAATATAAACGGCTGTCTAGCTTTGCAAGAACCACCTGCTTATATACGAGGTGGTTCTTTTGTTTGAGCTAACGTGTCATTATTCCCCTGTACCTCTGCAGACTCCGGCAGCAATTGATGCGATGAAGCTGCGCAATAAACAGGAATAATGTTTTTTTCTGTTTGGCTAAACGCAGCAGCGTTTACTATTAAGAAAGACAGCCAAACAAGGAGGGGTAACATGAGTGGTCTGTGGATGGCATTCGTTTATCCAGGCAGCTTCCTGTCTCTGCTCGGTATCGTGTTGCTGATAATCGGTTACAAAAGGCGGCGAACCGGCCGTCGTACCGGTCAGGAAGGCGTGGTTGCAAAGCCGGGTCCGCCTGCACCCGGAGGGCCCGGTACTGCGTCGTTTCATCAGGAGGCCAGGTATTCGCTGATCGGAGGCATCTTGCTGGGCATCGGCGTGCTGCTGCTTGCTGCAATTGGCTTCACATCATTTTTAGCTTAATAATGTCTGCTCTGCAGGCCGTTAAAAGGACCATACTCCACATTTTTTATGAGGGGATGGTCCTATTAATGTTCCGCGTTTATTATATTCGAGTTTACCCGTTTGCCGTAGACAGAAACTGATATCTGACCATTATCTATACTCCTCCCCCTGTTGCCTTCATCTAATTGGAGACTCAGTGACGGATATCGCTTGTACGGGCTATGCGTTTATTGAAGCAAGCTTATCAAAATCCACACGCGTAAGCTGCTTGGATACCTCCCATAATCTGGCTGAGGCGGCAGTGTCCAATGCTTGCGGAGCCATCTTTCCCGGTTGCGGCAGGCCTCTCAGTTCCATGAATCCGCCGGGTCCGTAATAAGTTCCGCTTGCTACGTCTGATGATGTAGCCGCGAAAAGTGCCGGAAGCGCGCCTTGGGCAGCCGGCTGGAATAAAACCGGACCCAGCAGCCTTCGTGTTATTCCTGCAGCACTGTTCGGTCCGGCTCCGTTAAGAAGCAGCTCCGTCCGTGAAATGCCCGGATGCACCGGAATGCTAAGCAGTCCCCAGCCGGATGCGTCGCTGCGTCTTTGAAGCTCCAGAGCGAACATGATCATCGCAATTTTGGACTGGGCATAAGCCTTGGAAGCATCATAGCGGCGTTCGAATTGCAAATCGTCAAAATAAATAGTGCCATTGCGGTGGGCAATGCTGCTCAGATGGATCACACGCGGCTGTTCTCCTTTAATGAGCAAGGGCATCAGATGGGCGGTCAAGGCGAAATGTCCGAGGTAATTCGTACCCAGCTGAAGCTCGAACCCGTCTTTTGTAGTCCTGCGTACCGGCGGCGTCATTACTCCCGCATTGTTAATGAGCAGATCAAGATCTTTACGCTGCTTATTCATCCGTTCACCGAATGCATGTACCGAAGCCAGATCGGCGAGATCCAGCTCTTCAAAGGTGATCTTGGCTGAGGATATGCTGCTGCGTATTTTATTGATAGCCTCGTCTCCTTTACCTTTATCGCGTCCGGCGAGAATAACCTCTGATCCGTGCTTCGCCAGCTCCAGTGCCGTTTCATAGCCTAATCCCCCGGTTCCGGTAACGACAGCCGATCTGCCGCGCTGAGAGGGAATGTCTGCTGCAGTCCACTTTGGGAATTTCTCCATGTTTCTTAACACTCCTTTATTCTCTTATGAAAGCCTATGAATGAGTGAGCTGCAAAATTGATAAACCTTTGCCTGCTCTATATACTTAATGCTATCACTTAGAGATTTATCGAAGTCAAGCGGCCATAAAAATACGAAGGTTTGAGGTGACGGACGGTGTACAGCATTAATGAAGTAGCTGCGATATGTGATGTTACGGCGCACACACTCCGCTTTTATGACAAGGAAGGGCTATTGCCTTTTGTGGGGCGGAATGAGGCGGGAAACCGGGTATTTACAGAACGTGATCTGGGTCTTGTGAAATTTATTTGCTGCCTTAAAAATACAGGAATGCCGATCAAGGAGATCAGAAAGTATATCGAAATGGCCATAGAAGGAGAACATACTGCGGATACGCGGCGGGATATGATTACCGGACACCGTAAAGAGGTGCTGCGCCAAATCGATGAATTAAAAAAGAGCCTGACTATTCTTGATTTGAAGGTTGCCTTCTATGATTCCTATAAAGTCGGATTTCAGGGAGAGCATTAGGAATGGCCCATTTATTGGGAAAATCACTTAGAGTGGTCTCTAACGGTGTCAGCGTTTACAGTTTCCTGGAGGGGAGATACGCAAAATGAGCCAAAAGCAGGATCAACTGGACACGCTCCAAGAATTGCGTTCTGAATTAACGGGATATTGTTACCGGATGATGGGGTCGATATTTGAGGCAGAGGATGCGGTCCAGGATACGATGCTCCGCGCCTGGCAGGGCTGGGATCAGCTTAGAGATCATTCCTCGCGCAGAGCCTGGGTATACCGGATTGCCACCAACATCTGTCTGGACAGGCTGAGGTCTGCCAAACGCCGGGCACTTCCGATGGATATGTCGGAACCGGCAGCCGTTATAACGGAGCCCCGGGACAGCATGCCCCGCGATTCCTGGATTTGGCCGGCCCCCGGTGATGGCGGGGACCCGGCTAATATTCTGATCAGCAGGGAAAGCATCCGGTTATCCTTTATCGCCATTCTTCAGCTATTGCCGCCCCGGCAGCGCGCTGTGCTGATCCTGAATGAAGTCTTCCGCTGGTCGGCAGGTGAATCCGCAGAAGTGCTCGGGATGAGCACGGCAGCCGTCAACAGTGCCTTGCAGCGGGCTAGGGCGGCTGTCAACCGGTCGGATCTCCGGTCAGAGGAATTGCGGGAGGGAGCTGCCGAAGCAGACGCGGAGCTGATTGACAGTTATGTAGAGGCGTTTGAGCAGTACAATATCGAAGCGCTAATCGCCTTGTTTAACGAAGACGGCAGCCTGTCCATGCCGCCGTTTACAATGTGGGTGCGCGGCAGCTCGGATCTATCATCGTTCTACAGCATAACACGCAGTCATTGTCTGGGATCAAGGCTGCTGCCGGTCCGTGCTAACGGGAATAGCCCCGCTTTTGCCCAGTATGCTCCGGCTGGAGCAGAGGGGCTGCTGACGCCGTGGGCCATTCATGTCCTGGAAATCAGCCGGGGTAAGATTGCCCACATTCATCATTTCATAGATTCCGAATTGTTTGACCGCTTCGGTTTGCCGCCTGAACTCGGAAAGAATGACGGATTTTGAATCATACCGATGATTTTCCGGCTGCGGAAACGTCTATACTAATGAATCACAAATCCGATTTAATCCAAATTCGAGGAGGAACCAATCATGACAGTAAAACTTACCCCCTATATTACTCTGGAGGGGCGCTCAAAGGAAGCCATTCATTTTTATGAACAGGCTATAGGTGCAGAGCTTCTCTCCATTACTACTTACGGCGAAATGCCGGGTATGCCGGATACGTTCACGGATGATCTGAAGAGTCTCGTAGCACATGCCAAGCTGAAAATCGGTAATTCGGAGCTCATGTTCTCAGATGCTCCGGGCGGAGCACCGGTTAATGATGGAAAGCGTGTAACCCTCTGCATTACCACAAACGCTATAGAGCAATCAAGAAAAATATATGATGCTTTGTCTGAAGACGGTACAGTCAATTTACCTTTCAGCGAAGAAGCCTTCAGTCCCGGATTTGGGGATGTAACAGATAAATTCGGTGTAACCTTTCAAATCTATACGGAGCTTGAAGGCTGAATATTGAATGTTGGGGGAAGAGTTGCACAGAAATGGTGCGGCTCTTTTCTTTTAATAACAGCAGGTGTTTATCCATTTTTTTGTATTTACATACCATAGACAGCCTGTTCATTAACAGGTATATCTATCATATATAATGTGAAAATATGTCGAATTTAGTTGAAAAAAAGTGCAGGGATCTTCACGTAAATGCTATACGGATGCATGGCTTCCTGTATAATTTATTGCATAAGCAGACATTTAAGGCTGCCGCTTCCGAATGACATCAAATCCCTCACGAAAGAGAGTAATGACTATGAAATCCATCGCCTGGGTAACCGACAGCACGAGCACCATTGATTCTGAATTCGCCAAGAACAATCACATTTATATTATTCCTTTGCGTCTTATTGTTAATAATGAATGCTACAAAGAAAATATAGACATCAGCGCCGATCAGTTCTATGAAAAAATGCGCAAAAACGACAAGGCAGGCAGCTCCCAGCCGCCGATCGGTGAATTCGTGGAGCTATACGAGCGCCTGAAGGAAGAGTATGACGAGATTATTGCGATCCATTGCTCCTCCGAGCTCAGCGGTACGTTTCATACCTCGATGCAGGCGGCAGACATCGCCGGCGTAAATGTCATCGGCATTGATTCGAGGGTAGGAGCTTATCCGATCAGGGAGATGATCCGCCGCGGTGTTCACTGGCAGCAGGCAGGCTGCTCTGCGCTGGAGATCAAGGATAGAATTGAAGATATTATTAAAGAGATGTCCTTCTATCTGATTCCTGCCAGCCTAAGCCAGCTGCACCGCAGCGGGCGGCTCTCCGGCTCTCAGCTGCTGCTGGGCCAGCTGATGCGGATTCATCTGCTGCTGAAGTTCGATGAGGGTAAAATTGTCGTTGTGGACAAGATCCGCACCTACAAGAAGACGAAACAAGTCTTGCTGGATACCCTCCGTAAGGATATCCGGCAGATACAGGATATTTGCATTATGCATGCCAACAATATTGAAGAGGCGCTGAGCGTGGAGTTGATCATTAAGGAAATGTCACCTTCTATCCGTACCGAAATCATGACTTTTGTTCCCGTTGTAGGCGTTCACATGGGCGAAGGAACACTTGCGCTTTCATGGATTAACAGCACTGCCGTTAACAGCATCACAGCTCCGGACAAAGAGATGGAGCCTGCACACTAAGGCTAAGGGCTGTACAGTAACATGCCCTGCTTACAAGAAACCAGCGGTCCCCCGAGGAGTCGGGCTGCTGGTTTTTTTACTGCGATTATAACAGGTTAAGCTGTATAACGCCGGAGGCCACGGGGCTATTATCCTGGCATCCGCCCAAGCGCAATATCCGCGAATGCATATGATGATTATGCCTAAACAATTGGAAGGAGCGATCACATATGGGATTTTTTCCAGCGCCGGGACCCGGCGGAGGGTTTCCGGGATTTCCGGGGGGACCAAGTATGCCGGGAGGTCCAGGAGGACCAGGACCAGGACCAGGACCAGGAGGGCCGGGCGGTGCACCGGGAGGCGTTCAGCCGCCAACGGCTCCGCCCCCGCAATTCGTACCGCAAATGTCCGCTACCGCATATGCCGTCGATCCCGGCGGGATCAGACGCTGTATGTTCCGCAACACCTATGTCTGGATGAATAACGGCGAGCAATTCTGGTTTTATCCGGTATTTGTAGGGCGTAATTCTATTGCTGGATTCAGATGGTACGGATTCTTCTGGGGATACTTCGGCGTTGATCTGAACCGGATCAGCTCGTTCACCTGCTTCTGAAACGGATAAGCGAAAGAGAACAGTCTCAGCGGGCTGTTCTTTTTACTGAGTGATTATTCCTGTTTTTTGCTACAAGATAAACATGGTATAATTTGGAATGCTGGATTACGGCTCCTATCGTTCATATCCGGGGCCGGGAATGGAGGAATGTTCATGGTATGGCCGACTCATATTGTTGCTGTCAGCGGGATTGTGGAGAATGAAGAGGGGTACATCCTTCTGGTGAAGACTTATCATGGTGGCTGGGTATGCCCGGGAGGACAGGTAGAAACCGGTGAGAATCTAATGGATGCTCTCATCCGGGAAATAAAAGAGGAAAGCGGAATAGATGTAACCGTCTCGCAGCTATACGGGGTAGTCTCGAATACAGGTGTACATAAATGGTATGACGGCGTGACTGCGGTCCCCACGAAGGTGATGCTGGACTTTATCTGTAAGCCTGTTGGCGGGGAGCTATGCACCTCCGATGAGACATCAGACTGCCGCTGGGTCGCTAAGGACCAGGTGCTTGAGCTGATTACAGCCCCGGCTATCCGTGCGCGGTATCAGGCTTATCTCGATTTTGACGGGAAAACACACTATATGGACTATGTTACTAAGCCGGATTTTGAAGTGAAATTAAACAGAACGATATAATTCGTCAAATGCGGGGGGGCTTATGGGATCGATTTTTAGGAGTAAAGCAGCCGAGGTAGAATACTACCATTACTATGACAAAAGCCTAGAATACTTTGAGTTAGAGGGGACGTCACGCTATATTGCGACGGCTTACGGAGATACATATGTGACCTGCTTTGGCGATTCGGGCAAGAGGCCGCTGATTCTCCTCCACGGTATGACAATGAGCAGCGCGATGTGGTATCCCAACATCAAGTCTTTGCTTCAAGAACGTTGCGTATATGCGGTTGACATAATAGGCGATTTCGGGAAAAGCAAACCGGCTGCTGCAATAAAAAGCAGGAAGGCTGCCAATGAGTGGCTGCTTGAGGTTTTGGATCAGTTGCAGTGTTCAAAGGCAGATCTGGCAGGACATTCGATGGGCGGCTTCCTGTCTATGAACTTTGCGCTCGCCCATCCCGATCGTGTGTCAAAGCTGCTGCTGTATGCCCCTGCCGGAACATTCCACCCCATGAGCCTGAAGTTTTTTGTGAAAATATATCCTGCATTATTGTTTCACACCGAAAAGTGGATCGATCAGGCCTTTTTATGGTTTTCAGGCAAAGGTGAGCCGTTACACCCTGTATTTCGTGATCAGGTGATCTCGGGCTACAGCCATGCGAAGCCGCTTCTGCAGTTGATGCCCTCTGTCTTTGACCGGAAGGAATTCAGCAGCTTTAATATTCCTACCCTGCTTCTGATAGGCGATAAGGAGGTTATATACCCGGCCGGGAAGGCGATGGCTAAGGCCAAAGGGTTAATTCCCGATCTGGAGACTCATATCATTGCCGGGGCCAGCCATTCACTGACGCTGGAGCATGCGGATACGGTGAACGGGCTGAGTGTTCTTTTTTTGCAAAAGGATGATAAAGCAGAGGCGCTAGATGAAAATTGTGATTAACAATATTGTTGTCATGGCAGGTATTACCGGGTAATAGGTATTAACAAGACATTCAAAACAGGCTGGATCACCAGTGGCGGCCGGGGAAACGGAGGGGAAGATAATGGGGATGCAGAACGTAGCCGGTATCAGTTCGGTGCAGGTGATAATGGCCTACGGCGGAACACAGAGCGAGGTCAGTTCCATGGAGAAGCAGCGAGACCGGCTGATGATGGAGCTGGAAAGGATGAACGCGCAGGGCGGTGCAGATACGGTTAACCGCCGTGAGCAGCTGCAGCGGCAAATCCGGCTGATAGAGGTACAGCTCGCGCAAAAAGTCGGGAGCACTGCATCAGCTGATATGATCTCCTCACCCGCACAGAACGTGAGCACAATCGGGCGCACGGAATGGAAGGGAGGCCTCCGGGGGATCGGAATGACGGACCCGCGGACGGCAACAGTAGACCCGGATGGCCATTTTAATGCCTTAATTTAGATGACATACATCAGGTGCGAAAGCGTCCGGACGGTAATAAGCCGGATGCTCCGCACCTTTTGTATGTCCTATTCCATCTCCATAGAACCCTTAACCCGCGCCAAATATTCGGCATAAAAGAACAGCAGGATTCCGGCCAGATAGAAGACACTTCCAAGCAAGAATTCTTCGGCTATCCTGCTGAGCAGGTATGTATGGCTGATGTCTCCCGGCGTAACGAGTGATTTAGTGACTTCTACCCCTCTTGTCAGCGGGAAAAATTCAGACAGTCTGTGCATCCAGGCCGGCATTAGTGAACGCGGGAAGCTGGCTCCGCTGAACAGCAGCAATAGACCTGCAAGCAGATTAGTCCAGATGTGCATTGACGATGACCACAGGGCAAAGCTGGAGATTACAAACCCGAGCCCGCAGGCTGCAAAAATAGACACAGCCCACACGAGGCCCAGCCAGATCAGCTGCTCCCCGGAGAAGGAAAGCCCAAAGATCAGCGTTCCAAAAGCGAGTCCGAGCGCTGCCGTAAACAAGCCGCTGAACATATGAAATAACGATCTGGCAAAGAAGACGGCTATTTTGTTAGCCGGGCTTGCTACTACCAGCTGAAGCGTACCCATCTGGCGGTCAGAGGTGATGACGGTCATCATACCGAATACAGCATTAAGCACGCATAACAGCAGGGCATTAGAGACGACATATCCGGCAAGATTGCTTCCGTTAAAAGCATATTTGGCAAGCATGGCGAAGAAGAGAAGCTGGCATAACGGGTTGATCACCATAACCATCAGAAAGACTTTGGGGCTAAGCCAGCCGAATAAAGCTTTGAATGATAAATGCGCATGACGATAAAAGCGGGCAACCGGTTCCATCTAAAACACCCCTAAATTCCCATGAATTCTGGCTTTTTTTTCAACCAGCCGGTAGTAGGCAAGTGAAATTATAAAATAAATAACTGTTAGCAGCAGCAATATCCCCCAAGTTCTCATTAGCTCCTCCGTATGTATATCCTCACTGTTAATAATCCGTAGCAGCTTAATTGCCCAAGTTGGCGGCAGTATCCAGGATAAAGGCTTCACCCAGTCCGGCAGTAATGCAATTGGGAACATAAAGCCGCATATAAGATACACAGGGTACTCCAGCATGTTCATAAGGGCATAAGCCTGGCGGGATAATGTAAACGACATTGCCAGAAAGAAGGAGAACACCGACAGCGAACATAACGCAAACAGATAGGCAGATATAAAATACAGCGGATGTTCAATGATTACCTGAACGCGGTAGATGACCATTATATAGAAATAAGAAATCAGCATCGACAGCAATCCCCACAGGGTATTGGCAATAATCTTGCCGGCAAGCGTAAGCCAGAAGGGAACAGGGGCAGCGAACAGCAGCTCTATCGTCCCATAATACTTCTCCCGGTTAACATCACTGGCGGAGGAGAAGACGATGGAGGACCACAGGGTGATAAAACCGGAGCCTAGCACAACATACTGAAAAATATGCTCTGAAGTGGAGTCGCCATAGACTAATAAGGCTATAGTTGAGAACAGAAGCGGCATCAGGAAAATAATAAACTGGAACATCGGACGGGCGAGCGACAGCTTCATATGGACCTTAATGGTATGGAAACAGGATCTCAGGTCAGGCGCAATTATGAAGCTCAAGAGACATCCCCGCCTAACATCTGAATATAGACATCCTCTAGAGTAGGAGTAGTGATCGACATGTTTGTTATTCTGGCAGCACCTGCAATCTGATACAGCTCGATGATGAGCTCTTGCGGCAGGCGGGTTTGAATACGCAGCTGATGCAGCTGATCCGGCGTTGCGGCCTGCAGATGATAGATTGCCGGATGAGTTGATATTGTAGTGCGTTCTTCCTCTGTTAGTCCAGAAATACTGCAGGTTAGAGCGGAAATTTGATCAATTCTTCCCTTAAGCACCTCCGGAGTATCCAGGATTGAAATCATCCCATTGTTGATAAAAGCGATCCGGTCACAGAGCTCATCGGCTTCCGGCATATAATGCGTTGTTAACAGAATTGTTGTTCCCTGTTGCCTCAGCTCACGTAAAATATCACGCAGCTGCCTCGCGCTCACCGGGTCAAGCCCGATCGTCGGTTCATCCAGGAACAGGATTTTTGGTTCATTGATTAGACCGCGGGCAATTTGCAGCTTCTGCTTCATTCCTTTGGAGAAGGTCTCCACTCTGCGGTGAGCGACTTCAGTCAGACCAACGAGCTTCAGCAATTGCGGAATTCTGCTCTTCTGCACATGGAGGGGAACTTTATACAGATCAGCGAAATAGGCAAGATTATCATACGCTGACAGCCGCCAATACAGATTGCGCTCGCCGCCGAGAATAAAGTTGATTTGTGAACGAAGCTTCTTGAACTCCCTCACAGGATCAAGCCCGAGAATACGGACCTCACCAGAGGTAGGAGTAAGCATCGTTGTCAGAATTTTGATGGTTGTGGTTTTACCCGCACCGTTTGGACCTAAGAGTCCCAGTATCTCCCCTTCACGAACGGTAAAAGAAATACCCTGGAGCGCTTCAACCGTTTTCCGTTTTCGCTTAAACAATCCTTCATCTGTGTGGTATGTCCGTTTTAAATTGTGAACCTGAATGATATCAGCATCCATAATAAGATAACCTCCTTATATATGTAAGATAATCGTCTTATATTAAGATAACATTATTTTCCTGTAGATTACAAGCAGAAATGTATGCCGAAAAAAAACGACCGCCGAAACAACCGGCGATCGTCTGGTATTATTATTCTTCCGCCTGGACAAATGAACGGAGCCCTTTGAGCAGCTTGCTGAATTTGGCATGGTTGAGCTCAAAATATTTGATGTTGCCGACCTTCTCTTCAAGAATTAAATCAGCTTGCTTCAATATTTCCAGATGATGTGAGATCGTCGCGGTTGTTAAATCGAGAGTGTTAGCAAGCCGTGCCCCGTATTCCTTGCGCTGATGAAGGATACGCAGAATCATGATGCGGTTCCGGTCTGATAATGCTTTTATCTGCTTCTCCAGATGCTGGCTTTGCTCCAGAACATCCATCTGTGCATCGTAGCAGCCGTAAATAATGATACATGTATGATCATCAAACAGCCGGATGTGATGGGGGCTCAGGAAATAGGAAGGTATATAGTAAAAGGCCTGATAGTCACTGATTCTGCGAAACGTTTTGCCCATCAGCTTCTGCGCTAACGGAAGCGGTTCCAGCCCGAAAGCTTTAGCCGACTGAATGGCGGCTTCAAATAAGCCTTGTCTGGTCTCCAGGTGCTTCCGGAAAACAGCTGAGAATGCGATCTCTGTCATCAGACGATTGATGGAGATGCGGATCAGTTTAATTTCAGTGAACATTACCTGCATAAACTCCGGTTTATCGCCAAAGACGTAAGCTGCCTTTTGCCCGATAACCGCAGCTCTGTCAGGATGGAGTAAGGCTTCAGTGACCTGGCCGAAGGTCAGCTCCCCGCCGAATAAATAATACAGATACTGCTCGTCTGACAATCTGGACAATTCATCTGAGAAGGTTGTGATTTCATTGAAATGCGGGAATGGAATAAAAAATTCATAGAGGTTCATGAAGTCCCAGTTGCTTCGTGTCCGCCAGTCGGTAAGAAAGGCAATAGACTCAGCAGACAAAGCTTGCTGCAAAAGCTCATGCTCCTGCTGTGCAAATAAATGCTGATCAGGCTCAGTGTAGCTTGACAGTAACGCGATTGCTTCTGCTACAGAGGAGACTGTATGAATTGCTGCCGGAGTGATTTTGTTTTCGCTTTGTTCTAATGCCACAGGACATCCCCCTTTACACTCCATTTAACATAAGAGCTGCCGTTCTTTTTGTCAAACCTCCGGCAGGCCTGGGCAGTTCTCAACTGACCGTCAGGTTTAATGGCCGGGAAGCTCAGTGTCTTCAACCTTCAGCAGCGATTTGGCGTACACTATTCCAACCGCTACAGCAAAGCAGGTCAGGCAAGCGGCAAACACATACAGCCTGACGATGCCAAACGTCTCTGCCGCCCAGGCCATCCCCAGCAGGGAGATGCAGAAGAACAGGTGGAGTACTGTCGCCTGTGCGGATAATACCTTAGGCAGCTGCTCACTGTTCACGCTGTGCTGGACAAGGGTGCGGCGGGTTACGATACTCAGCTCGGCAAAGGGCCCCATCAGAAGGACGAGCACAAGGGCAAGGATAAGGTTCGTATTGACCGCGTACAGGAAAGTAAGCAGGCCGTAACCGGCCATGCCGATCAGCATAAAGCGCAGCAGTCTGCTGCCGATCCGGCGTACAGCCGAAATGACCAGCAGTCCTCCGCCGATGGTGCCGGCAAAATAAGCAGCGTTAATGAATCCCCACCATTCTTCACCCTGTCCCAAAGCCTGTTGGACAAAAATCAGGGTGAACGCACCGACCCAGACCGAGCCTCCAAGCATGTCGATTGCATCTATAGCGGTAAGGGCTCTTAATGCCGGGGTGCGCCAGATGATTTTCCAGCCTTCACTCAGTACCGACCATCCCGAATTCCGGGGAAGATTGCTTTCACTGCCGGTGGCACTCGGTTCCGGGGCTGTATTCCCGGCTTCCGGCTCCCTGATCTGCAGAGTGAACAGGGCAGCCAGGGCGTAGATTACAGCAGTTAGCAGGAGTGTGGAGGAGGTTCCGATCCAGATGATAATCAGGCCGCTGAGACCCCAGCCGGCGAACTGGACAACCTGGTCGCTGACGGATAACAGGCCGTTGGCCCGCAGCAATCCTTCACGTGATGCGGTAAGCCTCGGGACGAGTGCATTGCGCGCAGGAACCGTCCAGCCGTCCAGAAAGGACATTGCAAAGATCAGCAGGAACACAATGAACAGTGAAGCATTGCCGCCCTGTATGCCGAGATAAGCTGCCATCACGGCAAAGAATACGAACTGCCCGGACTGCGACAGCAGGAGCAGGCGGGACAGCTTAAACCGTTCGATCAGCAGGGGGGCGAGCAGGCCGCTGATCATCTGCGAGAGTGAGCGGAACAGAGGGACCAGCGTCGCTGAGATCAGGCTGCCGGTATGGTCCAGTACCAGCACAGTTAGAGCCATAATATAGAGGACATCGGCAGCATTTGCCGCAGATTGAGTGCCCCATAAGTAGTAAAAGGATTTGCTGAGCCGAATCTTATTCATTACATTAAAGTCTCCATTATCCCGGGTATGATTTGGTATAATTAAGCAAATACGGCAGAAATGCCGGCAATGATCTTCCTGTAATAGGATGGTTCATGCGGAACAAAGGAGCTGATAACCGCTTCTTCGTCAATCGGTATACGAAGCGTACCTTCCATACGGAAGCCCCGGACCCGTATGGAGCTCCTGCTGCCTTCCCATAGACTGCTAAAGTCTGTAAAGCTGGCGGTGACGAGGCCGGCGACCTCTTCAGGCTGCAGGTTAAAGGCCTCCATCGGTAAGGCCGTTTCAAGTATAAAGACGTTAGCACGTTCACGGTCAAGGAAGCCCGACGTATCCATGGTATATGGAATAATGCCCAGCGGATGCAGTGCCGCAAAGGGGACTGAAATCCCAAGCTCCTCTTCAAGCTCGCGGATGCCGTCCTGCGGGGTTTCATGGGTGAGCAGATGTCCTGCGGCTGTGATGTCCAGCAAGCCGGCATAATCCCGTTTCTGCCGGCTGCGCAGCTGGAGCCAGATGGATATTTCCCCGTCAGGTTCCCGGCTCACCAGCCAGCAGTGAAAGGTCTCATGCCACAGTCCGAGCCGGTGCACGTCATTGCGGGGGGCAGAACCGGTTATATTCCCGTCTTCATCAAATGTAGTGAGCCATTCATCGTTCATGGGTGTTCCCCTTTTGTTATGTAGTTATGGAGCAGCCGTAATTAAGATTACTTAGAGGGTGTTTGGTTAAGTAATGTAGACAGCCTGCTGTTCATCGGCTAAATATAACATAGCCTTTGATTCACGGGCAATGCTTTGCCTTTTCAATAATAATAAGGAGGTATGTTAGTGAATACTCTATTAAACTCCCGTCTTAGCAAGCTGATTCTTGCTACTGCCATTATGTTCTCCGGATTTTTTGCCGGCAGTGCCGCTACGATGGTCTATGCAGATTCCCCGGTCACTTCAACCGCTATTTATAAGGCTTATCTGGATGTGGATATCGTTGCGGCAGCCGAGAAAAGCGGACTAAACCGCACAGTAGCCGACTATCTGGCTTCATCAGGCAATCCGCTGGATGTAAAGGCGGCAGCTATTAATGCCTTGTATTCAGACCTGGCCTGGTCGGACAGGGAGCATGCAGAGGAATATTCGCAGCTGGTGTACGGTAAATCCACTGCTGCACTGGATAAGTCTGCTCTGAGTGCCCAGCAGCTGTTTGTTATCGGATATTTGAAGGTGCTGGATCATTATCTGGACCCGGATATCACCTGGATAACTGCAGCACAGAAGGCACTGCCGGACAGCCAGACGGTCGCCTTGATCCATGCACTGGCGGCTTCACAGCAAAATATGGATTGCAGCTGGGTCATCACGGAGCAGGTGCTGGATGATACGGAGCTGACCAAGGATCTGAGGCAGGGTGCGGTAAATATTATTACTGAGTACATGGTGCTGTACAAGGGAAGCCCGTGCCAGTCCTCGGGAGAGCAGCCGGGAGTAGACAGACTGGCAGATGATATTTTGCAGGATGCGGTTGTCCTGTCCATCGGGCAATCGGCTGTGCTGGTTAAAGGCAATGCGGCAGCAATAGACAGTGCGAACTCAAGTGTGGTGCCGTATATCCGCAACAATACAACAATGGTCCCGCTGAAATTTATTTCTGATAAGTTCGGTGCCCGCATCGAGGTCAATACGAACAAGCTGGAGGCCACTGTTGTATATCTGAATCAGAAGACGGTTGTCCCGAAGGTTGAGATCAGAAACGGGCGGACCTTTGTCCCGCTTAGGGCTGTAATGGATATTTTTAAAAAGCAGACCTATTACAATAAGGGATTAATCATCATCACAGCCAATATAGCATTGGACGCGCAGAATCCGTTGAACGAGCAGGCGGCAGAGCTGATGAGGAAAGAATTGTTGTCTCTTAAATAACGCCGGACCCATATGTTGCAGAAATGCTCAAGCGGGTTGATACAATACTTTGCAAAAAAAGCACCCGCAGGCCAGTGGCCTGCGGGTGCAAGTGTATGTGATAAAGCTCCTTCATTCGGAGGAATGAAGAGATATTATCTAGCTAACCATCCGCCGTCTACAGCCAGAATGTGACCGTTCAGGTAGTCGGACGCGGCAGATGCCAGGAATACAGCAGGGCCTTTAACATCTTCAGCTGTTCCCCAACGTCCTGCAGGGATACGGTCAAGGATTGAATCGGAACGGCTCTGGTCGGCACGGATTGGTGCAGTGTTCTCAGTAGCCATGTACCCTGGAGCGATAGCGTTAACGTTCAGGCCGAATTGAGCCCACTCGTTAGCGAATGCCTTAGTCAGACCGGCAACAGCATGCTTACTTGCAGTATAACCAGGAACGTTGATACCGCCCTGGTAGGACAGCATGGAGCAGATGTTGATGATTTTTCCTGTGCCTCTTTCAATGAAGTGACGGCCGGCGATCTGGGACAGCAGGAACACAGTGTTCTGGTTAAGGTTAATTACATCAAACCAGTCTTTTTCACTGTGGTCTTTGGCTGGAGTGCGACGGATCATACCTGCACAGTTAACAAGAATGTCAACGTGGCCGGTCAGTTCCAGTGCCTGGTCAAAAGCGCCCTGCAGCTTGGTGTGATCGCTCAGGTCAGCTTCGATGCTAAGTGCTTTTACGCCGTAAGCTTCTGCAGCTTTTACGGATTCTTCGCTGCTGTTCAGGGAGATGGAGACTACATCTGCGCCTGCCTCAGCGAATGCAAGCAGAATGCCTTGTCCAAGACCTTGTGCTGCTCCGGTTACGATTGCTGTTTTGCCTGCAAGACTGAATAGTGATGACATAATAATATTCGCTCCTTTAGATGTGCTGTTATTTAAATTACCCGACTTCAATATTGATGCCTGCACTCCGGAACTGCTCTGCCGTTTCAGGCGGGAGACCGCTGTCTGTAAGCAGCACATCGACTTCACGGAGGGAAGCGAAGGTGCGCAGTGCAGTCTGCCCGAACTTGTGATGATCACAGGCAGCAAATACCTTGCGGGCGGTGGATACCAGCGCCTGCTTGAAGTCAATCAAATCACCGGTGTAGATAGACAGTCCGTGCTCGATGTGCACGGCTGTAGCCGACAGGAAAGCTTTCTGTATATTTAGCTTTTTGACGTAGGCGACGGCTTCAGGGCCGGCCAGCATGTTGCGGACACGGTAACCCCCGGGAACGACAAGACGGATGTTTTCTTTTGGAACGAGCTCGCTGATGATGTACACATCATTGGTAACAACCGTCAGGGACATATTGTCCAGCCGCCGGGCAATTTCCAGCGTCGTGCTTCCGCCGTCCAGGGCAATGATGTCGTCCTTCTCGATATGGGTAATGGCGCGCAGGGCAATCTCCGTTTTGTCGTCGGCATATTTATCCAGCGGATTCTTGAGCGGGAGGATGCCGAACTGATCGCTTTGGGCAAGCACAGCACCGCCGTGTACCCGCATTATCAGTCCTTGTTCCTCCAGCTTGCTGAGGTCCTCGCGAATCGTTTTGCCGCTAACCTGGAGTTTGTCACTAAGCTCATTTACCGTAACATCCTTCTGGTTCAGCATAACTTCCATAATCATCTCGTGCCGCCGTATCGGGTTCATCCGCCTGCCTCGTCTTTCCGAAATTGGTTATGTTCTATTTCAGTTCTTTCATGCTTACAGGGTCCATGTCATCGTAGCGCTTGTTATCTCCGGCCATGCTCCAGATGAAGGTATAGTTGTGTGTACCTACACCGCTGTGGATGGACCAGCTTGGAGAAATAACAGCCTGCTCGTTGTGCATAACGATATGGCGGGTTTCGTTTGGTTCACCCATCAGGTGGAACGCGATCGAATCGTCCGGCAGATCGAAGTAGAAGTAGGCTTCCATCCGGCGCGGGTGAGTGTGGGATGGCATTGTATTCCACATGCTGCCCGGCTTCAGCTGGGTCATACCCATAACAAGCTGTGCACTCTGTACGCCGTTGGCATGGATGAAGCGGTGAATCGTACGCTCATTGGAATTTTCCAGTCCGCCGAGTGCGCCGGATTCGGATTCTTCCAGTGTAGTTTTAGTAGTAGGGTAGGATTGGTGTGCAGGAGCCGAGTTCAGATAGAATTTGGCTGGTTTGGCACTGTCAGCGCTTTTGAAGACAACATCCTGGACGCCTTGTCCTACATACAGACATTCTTTGTAATCGATCTCATAGTCAGTACCGTCAACAACGACAGTTCCCTTGCCCCCGACATTGATAATACCCAGCTCGCGGCGCTCCAGGAAGTAAGTAACCCCAAGCTCCTTAAGATCAGTTGTAAGTACAACATCCTGGTTTACCGGATTAGCTCCGCCGACGATCATGCGGTCTTCGTGGGTCAGGACAAGCTTCAATTCATCCGGAGCAAAAATAACCGGGATATGGAACTCCTTGCGCAAGCGCTCTGTGTCAAACTGCTTCACTTCATTCGGATGCGATGCAAAACGTCTTTCCATTTCGTATTCATTCCCCTTCACTAACATATTTTCGTTCGTATAGGTACAATTTAATCCATTTACGTTCATTTGGCAAGAGATAATCTTTTTTAGTACGTGTATTTTAGTTTATTTGTTGGTTTTTGTGATTGCTAAATGAACGGAAAGCGTGCACAATAGGATGGAAATAATACCCTGGGAGGGGAAAAGATGACGGCTCAGTTACACTATAAACTAGACAATCCCTATGCATATAGACAGCGGGAGATTATCCGAAATGCGGCATCTGAGGCACTGGAGCTGCCGCTGCAGGACAGCGGCCTGTGGTTTCATGACGATGTACGCAACAACTTCTATTATGCATGCTATCTTTTCGCGGCTGCTGTAGATGATGAAATGCTTCCGGAATCTGAACGAGAGACGGCTAAGCAAAAAGCGGAGGCGGTGCTGCTGGAAACCGTGCTGCTGCAAAACCGGCAGCCTGAAACACACCTGTACGGCCACTGGCCGCTCGGACTTGGTCTGCTGCCCCGTGAAGCCGCTCCGCATGAGCTGCCTGTGGAGATTATGGGCAGTCTGCTGGTCTGGTTCTGCAAATACTATAACAGCCAGCTGAGTGCGGCGCTTAGAGTGGCTGTACATACGGCCACCGGACATATTTACCGCAGCGGTTTTTTCCGTAAAGAGGTTGTGCATTACGGACACCACGAAGCCAAGTATACAGCCGCCAAGCTGATCTTCGGTCAGGTGTTTGAAGATGAGGAGCTGCGGCAGGACGGGCTTGCCAGCCTTAAGCAGACGCTGGACTACATTAAGAACCATGGCATGCCTGAATACGGCAGCCTGCCATGGTTCTGGCACTGGGTGCAGGCGTTCACCTGTGCCTGGGAGCTGGAGGAGGACAGCGCAGTAAAAGCAGCGCTAAGCGAGATGCTTGACCATCTGTGGTATGAGCGTGCTGCGTTCTATCTGCGCGGAGCATGGGTTGGTGCACACTCCCGCGGATGGCCGCATGATGTGCCGGCAGACCGCAACGTGCTGCATGATTATGTGCAGTTCGGGAATTTCCCGCTTAGCAGTAGCATGCCGCGTACAGAGTACGCCGGATTCCTGTTCTATGAAGCTCCGGCACAGGCAAGGGAGCTGGCGCTGGACCGCCGTAACCCTATTGAAGTACAGAAGCTTACGCAAAAGGTGGTTCCCGGCGACATTCAGCCGCAGCCGCGCTTGCATTCCTATGCTTATATTACAGAAGACTATGCGGCAGGCGGCCTATGGGAAAGAGTGGAAGAGTTTGATAATGAACAGCTCCGCTGGGCTTATTCCCTGCCGGTCAGCGGGAAAAGGGACGTTAACCGGCTGTTTTTCTTCCATCCGGGCGAGGGCTACCGTGCAGGCGATCCCCGCCACCAGAGTCCTTATATGGAAGTGCTGTACTATAAGGGGACGGTGTTGTCATTGTTCCCTGTACCTGAAGGAACGGATAATCCGATTATCGGTGTGCTCCCGGAAGGGGAGTGGCAGCAGCAGGAACAGGCCGTGTACGGCCTGGTGAAGGATGTTTATTTTGCCGTCTGGCTGTCGCATGCGTATCAGCTGGCGAGCCGAGAGGGATATCTTGAGATTGCGGCTGCAGGAATACCCGGCGGTGTGACGGTTGAAGCGGTTACGGCAAGGGAGGCCGCGGCTGCAGGCATGAACAGCCTGACGGAGTTCGCAGCTGCCATGTCAGCACGCAAGCCTGCATTTACTGTGGGGGCCGGTGGAGCGGAAGCAGCACTCTTAATAGCGCACACTGCCTTTACCGGTGACTTGCTGCGGCTTGAAGCCGGCACAGATCACGGCACTGTTGCTGCAATTAACGGCAGTCCGGTTAGCTTCGAGGATTATATGGTATAGTATCCGCAGCTTCCTTGATAACGTGCTGTGCAGCTGCTTTTCTTTTCGGGAGGACGGTCTGGATAACATATAATGAGTATGGCCCAGCTGTACTAATTGGATTTTCGCCACTTAATTTCCGAATTTCGTAACTTTTAGGACGTTTAGATGGAAAAAGGAACCTTAATTTCATTCGTAAGGCTCATTTGAGAGGAAGTAAGTAAATTTAAGATACCTATTTCAACCTAATGCTGTTGTTACCGGAAGTTCTTTATGAGTTAGGTTGCAAAATTCCACTTAATCTACACAGCGATTCTGTAAGATGGGGCAATTTCACTGAGACTGGAGGTATGGATATGATCGCCAAACTGCAGAAGGGGCATGCCGGCACTACAGCAACCATTGAGCGGCATTACAAGCATTCCGCAGAGCAAGTCTGGGCATATCTGACCGATAACGAGCTGCTGCCCAAGTGGTTTCCTGAGCTTCGTTCCGGGGAACTGCGAACAGGCGGAAGTATGACGTTTGATATGGGAGACGGCACCTTTGAGTTTATGGAAATCTCCGATTATGTACCGGCCTCTGTGCTGGAATATGCCTGGGGTGCAGATAAGGTGCGCTTTGAGCTTGAAGAGGTGCCCGGCGGCAGCCGTATGCTGCTTATCGAAACAATCGGCACATTCACTGACCATACCCCCAAAGATCTGGCCGGCTGGCATGTCTGTCTGGAAGTTATAGAGTCTCTGCTGGACGAAAATGTGCCGGTTAACCGTAAGCTTGCTTGGGAAGAGCAGTACAGGAAGTATACAGCGCTGGTTGAGCAGTATCTCAATAGCTGAACATTTATAAGCTGCCCGTTTGGGTGGCTTTTTTTTGCGCTGTTCAAGGGAAAGGGCCTAACTGGTGACAAGCTTTGGGGAGCGAGATATGTAATGAAATACTGAAAATCCATGTAAATATATACATTTCACATATATGTAATAAAGTACATAAAAATCATCTGTACAATTCCAAAAATTTACTTATAGTGGAGATTAGATTGGTTACTGCGAAAAATTCATTTTTGCAGCAATCTGCATATTGCGTGGTAAAGGGGAGATGCGATGAATATATAAGTACATCCATCAGTAGAAACAGCCAAGAACGACAGTGTAATGCAATAGCTGCAACTGGTTCTGAAAAAATATATTATTCTGGAGGTAAATGTTAACGTGAAAATAAAAAAGAGATTTTCTTTCACTGCATGTATTGCGCTTTCAGCTATGCTCGCCTTTGGAGGCCTGCAGTGGGGTATCCCGTCAGTCCATGCGGCAAGCCTCTTCAGTGAAGACTTTGAGTCCGGAAGCGCCGGTAACTGGACTAGTACGACGGGAACCTGGTCTGTAGTACAGGACGGCGGCAGTTATGTATATTATCAATCCGGCAGCGCAGAGGGGCGCACTTCGGCTGGAAGCAGCGCCTGGACCGACTATAGCGTCAAGGCTGACGTAAAAATTGATAATTTCAACGGCAACAACCGCACGTATGTGTGCGGCCGATACCAGGACGGGAACAATTATTATGCCGCTTCCATATCCAACTCGAACGGAGGCACATTGGAGATCCGCAAGAAATCGGGCGGCGAAAGCACTACACTGGCATCGAAAACCGGCTTCGCTATCACTACCGGAACTGTGTATAACATCCGGCTTGAATTGAGCGGAGACTCTATCAGCATGTATGTAAATAATGTGCTGCAATTAAATGCACACGATAACATTATTGCATCCGGCGGAGTTGGATTGATTGCATACAAGACGGCAGCCAAGTTCGATAACGTTATTGTAAGCGATGCCACGGCTGTCCCTACTTCCACACCAGGCACATCAGCAGCACCTACTAATAGTCCGACAGCAACCCCGACAGTAGCGCCAACAGCAGCACCTACGCCTACTGCAACTCCTGCAGCAACAGCGACTGCGGCTCCTACAATTGCCCCGACTGCTGCCCCGACTGCAACTCCGGTCTCCGGTGCACTTTATGTTGCGGCTAATGGTGCGGCAGGCAATGCAGGTACCATTGGAAGTCCGACTACGCTGCAATCTGCATTGACCCGGGTTGCTGCAGGCGGCACGATTTACTTACGCGGCGGTACGTACTCCTTCTCTTCACCGGTAACCATAGAGCGTGACAACAGCGGCACCTCCGGTGCCCGCAAGAGCATTGTTGCCTATGGCAGTGAAAAGCCGGTTTTTGATTTCTCTGCACAAGCCTTTGCATCCACTGAGCGGGGATTACAGATCTTCGGCCATTACTGGCATGTGAAGGGTCTGGAAGTCAAAGGAGCCGGAGACAACGGCATCTTTATCGGCGGCAATTACAACATTATTGAGAATGTGGAGACGCACCATAACCGGGATTCCGGCCTGCAGATCAGCCGTTATGCCTCTTCTGCCTCCAGCATGAGCGACTGGCCGAGCTATAATCAGATTATCGGTGTATACTCTCATGACAATTTTGACCCGGACAACGGGGAGGATGCAGACGGATTTGCCGCGAAGCTGACTATCGGTCCCGGCAATGTATTCGATAGATGTATTGCGGCCTGGAATACAGATGACGGCTGGGATCTGTACACCAAGACGGATACCGGTCCGATCGGCGTCGTAACCATTAAGAACAGTATTGCTTATAAGAACGGCCAAACTTCTGATGGCAATTCAACTTCCAATAGTGACGGCAACGGCTTCAAATTGGGCGGGGAATCCATTTCCGTGAACCATATTGTGACGAACAGCATTGCCTTCCAGAACAAAAAACACGGGTTCACCTATAACAGTAACCCCGGCTCCATCAAAATGACCAACAATACGTCATGGAGCAATGGCGGAAGCAACTATGCTTTTGATGCAGGCACCCATGTCTTCACGAATAACCTGAGCTTTGCCGGGGCATCAAGCGACAAGACTAGCGGAACGGATGTTTCCAGCACAAATGTATGGTGGAAGAATAAAGCCAGCACCAATGGGAAAGGACTCGTGGTCAGCAGTGCTGATTTCGTGAGCCTGACTCCTGCGGTTGTACGGAATGCGGACGGCTCGTTCAGCCTTGGCAATTTCCTGAAACTGGCCACTGGCAGTGATCTGATTGGGTCCGGGACCCCAAGCGGCACTAACATCGGCGCCACGATTCAATAGTTATAGGATAGCCTGACAGACACCAAAGAGGATTAAATGAATGTATGTTTCTGGAGCAGGAAAGGAACCGGAGCTGTCCGGTTCCTTTTTGCTGTGCAGTGCGCTGAGACCCGCCATTATAGGGTAAGTGAAATCCAGATTTATACAGTTACCGGAGGGAAAATAACCTGCTGTGCGGTTTAATGCCGGGCATGTACATGTTATACTATTCAGGAGCAATCATAGGATGGCATGATCGTATTTTTCAGGATGGCTTATTGGAGGAATAGCGTGGCAAAAGCGAAGGTGGCCAAACGGCCGACAAGAGATGAATTTGTGCTGGAGGAGCTTGGCAACCAGCTGACTGAAGCGATGCAGGAGGAGTCAGTAATCCTGCTCACCGTATGGGGCAAGGAAGAAGAGGTGCGCGGGCAGATTACCGGTATGGATTCACGGACCGGCAAGGTGCATGTAAGCTCTAATGAGGAGCTGCTCAAGGTCCCTTTCATGGATATTATGGCTGTTAATTATCCGCGCGATTAGATAGCCGGGACGGCGCAGTCTAATGGCGGTACAATAACTGAACCCTTGGGATACCCAAGGGTTTTTGTTATGCCCGTACAATCGCTCATTTCAGGTACCAGTCAGACGCATTTCTATAAAGCACTTTGTCAGCCAGCTCCTCACCCAGTGTGTCGTAAATAAGCTCAATATCTGAAGCATGGTAAGGGCGGCGTGCCCTGGTGGACGGCAGGTCAGTCCCGAACATTAACGCATCCGGATTAACGGCAGCGATTGCACGCAGCGCCTGCGGTACATCAAGCTCGACGCGGCCGAAGCCAGTGGCTTTTACACGGACTCCTTTATCAATAAGGTCAAGAAGATGGTGAAAACCGCTCTGCGACAGGCCTAGATGATCTACTGATACAGCTGGAAGGGCAGCCAGCACCGGGGCGATGCCAGGCAGATTCACAGAGTCGATGTAGAGCTCCGTATGCCAACCGGCTATTTCATGGACTCTCCTGGCCACGTAATCAAGCTGAGACAAGTCTTCCGAGCCGCCGCGCCTGACATTGAACCGGACAGCCCTTACGCCATAACTGTGCAGCCTAAGCAGCTCTTCGTCAGTAGTATCATGGGGAAGCTGTGTTACGCCGACAAAGCCGGAACCCAGTGACTGCAGGGCGTCTGTTAAATAAGTCTGGTCAAACCCCTGAAAGGACCCGGAGACAACCGCGCCGCCGATCAGCTGGAGCTCCCGGACAGTGTCCAGATAATTCCGGCAGGTAAAAGGGTCAGGTAGATAGCCTTGATTCTCGATCAGCGGAAAACGGGGGTCAATGATATGCATATGGGCATCAAATGCAGTGCGCATGTAATCTCCTTCCTTCAAGCGGGAATAGAATGCGTGTATAATAGCTTTTAATACATAAACGGGCTGGAAAGGTTGGAGCAGGATGCAGATCAGCAAAACCAATGCACTGCGCATGCTGGATGCCAAGGGCATCAGCTATGAGGTGCACTTGTATGACAATGAGGATGGGGCTATTCACGGAACCGCAGTGGCTGAGAAAATCGGCCTTGACCCGGATACTGTGTTTAAGACCCTGGTGGCGCACGGCGGACCCAACCTGTACGTGTTCGTCATTCCGGTAGGCGAAGAGCTGGATTTGAAAAGTGCGGCCAAAGCCTCCGGTGAAAAGAAAATCGAGATGCTGCCGCTGAAGGATCTGCTAAAATGGACTGGGTATGTACGGGGCGGTTGTTCTCCGGTCGGGATGAAAAAGCTGTATCCGACCTTTATTGAGGAGACCGCACAGCTGTATGACACCATTGCGGTCAGCGCAGGCAAAATCGGCATGCAGATGGAGCTTGATCCGCAGGAGCTGGCCGGGATGACCGGCGCCGTGTTCTGCGGGCTGGTGAAATAAGCTGCCGGCTACAGAAAGCAGTGGCTGGGGGTTCCCCCTGGACCACTGCTTTTATTTGATCGGGACTAAGCCTGTCTACAGCCCGGCTGCCAGCAGGCCGAGGTATTCCTTCATTGCAACACCGGTGGACTGCATGGCACCGGGCGAAGGGAACAGCTTGGAGAGGTAGAAGGAGCCTCCTTGGCTGACGGTATAATCACTCGGGTAAGCCTGAGGTGATAACCCAGCCTTACGGAATTCCTCCATCCCACGCACGATATGGAAGCCGGAGGTGACCAGCACCGGCCGGCTGAGCCCGCGCTCCTTCATCAGCGCTGCGGTAAACTCAGCGTTCTGTCCGGTATTGAGCGACTGGTTCTCGGTCAGAATATCCTCTGCCGGTATCCCGAGACCAATCAGCTGGCGCTTGGCGATATCCGCTTCATTGCCGCTGTCGGTGTATACCTGGCCTCCGGTGAAGAGCAGAGGCAGTCCGGTTTCCCTGTACAGCCGCGCTGCTGTCAGCAGCCGGTTGGCTGCAGCGCCGGACAGATTGCCCTCGCCGTCAATATCCGGCGTGCCGCTCGTCGCCCCGCCGCCCAGGACAACAATAACATCACCGTCGATCCGGGACGGCTGTGCATATTTACGTTCCAGGCCGCCCATCAGCAGCTCAGCCGTCAGCGGGGTCATGGACAGGTACAGGAGTACTGTTATAATGAGCAGCATCAAGGCAGGACGGCGGTTCTTGCGCCATATCCAGATTGCAGCCGCAGTGAACAGCAGGACGAACAGGCCCGGCGGCAGAACGAAGCTGTAGAGGAATTTAATGAAATAGATCAGGTGGAAAACCGCCTTTCCTTTTTTGTACAAGTATACAAGCTGTACAGGGTTTGTGCCATGCTGCAGCGGAAATCCAGGAAGGCCCTTCAGCGGCAGGAGGCTTAAAAAACTGCGGTTTTCCATTAAAAAGCTGCATCTGCCGGACCGTGCTTCTATGGTACATTAGTGGTGGGGAAATCCCGGAAACGGCTGCATGACATATACACGGAGGGACAAGAATGAACAGAAGCATACGTGTTGTATTGGCCGATGATGAGCCGGTTATTCTGCGCGGTCTCAAAAAGCTGATTGCCTGGGAGTCGCTCGGTCTTGAAATTGTCGGGGAAGCCAGTGACGGGATTGAGTTGAAGGCGCTGATTGACAGTGCAGCTCCCGATCTGATTATCAGTGACATTAGTATGCCGGGATATTCAGGCATTGATATTATACGCGGCATACATGAATCCGGGCGTTCAATCAAGGTAGTGTTTATCAGCGCATACCAGGAATTCACCTATGCCCGGGAGGCCCTGCAGTACGGCGCTCTGGATTACCTGATTAAGCCGGTCAACACCGGCCAGCTGGAGCAGGCGGCAGGCAAGGCTGCGGCACTGATCCGCCAGGAGTCGGAGGAGGAGCGGAACAAGGAGATGCTCAAATCCTACGAACGTAAAAATGTCACCGGCACAATCGAAGAGCTGCTGGAGCAGCTGACAGACGGGAATAAAGGGGCAGCCGCTGCCCTGGTCCGGATCGGGAATACGTCGATAACCAGATATGCTACGGTATGTGCAGTTGAGACCGATGAATACAGCAGCGGCTCTTCCCGCTGGGAGGAGCATGAGCGCAAGCTGGTGGAGTTTGCTCTGTCGAATATCATAAAGGAAACGGTGGAAAGCGGCGGCGGGTATGTATTCCGCAAGGGGGAGCGGCTCTGCATTCTTCTGCAGCATGAACAGCCGGACATGCCGCAGGAGCTGATGGAGGATCTGCACCAGAAGGTCAACAGCTATCTTAAGCTGCAGGTAACCATTGGGGTCGGACGGCCTGCCGGCGGGATTGAGGAGGCGGATGAATCGTACCGCAGCGCTTTGAAAGCGCTCAAATCGAAGTATTTCTCCGGACTGAACCGGGTGATCGCTGATGATAGCGGGGCTCAGGCCGCATATGATCTGTCATCGACCGCCGGGCTTGCAGAAGTTCAGCTGTCGCTGATAGAAGCGCTGAAGATGCTTGAGAAGGAGGAATGCATGCTGCGCGCCGGAGAGCTGCTGGCGGCGGTAGCGCGGCTCTCCGGCGGCAGCCCGGCTCAGGCGGTAACGCATCTTTACAATACGGTGGTGCAGCTTGAGCAGGAGCTTGCCGAATACAGCGCAGATGCCGCGGCCCAGCACGGACCCAGTCCGCTGCTGCTGGAGCAGTTCACCGCCGCTCCGACCTATGCCGCTCTGGGTTCTGCTTTCTGCACTGCTGTGCAGCAGCTGTTCGGGCAGCTGGCCGGCCGGCTGAGCGGCAAGGAAATGCCCCAGCTGCTGCAGATGAAAGCCTATGTAGAAGAGCATTACTCCGAGAATATTACGCTGGAATCCATGGCGGCCATGCTATATATGAACCCGTATTATTTCAGCAGCTTTTTCAAGAAGCATACCGGCCAGAACTTCAAGCACTATTTAACAGAGGTCCGGATGAATCACGCCCGCAGGCTGCTGCTCCAGAGCAGCCTCATGATCTATGAGATTGCCGAGCAGGTCGGCTATAACAATGCCCGCCACTTCAGCGATATGTTCAAGAAGAAATTCGGCAAGCTGCCGCAGGAGTACAAGCAGTCATGGAAGCCGTAACTGCTTACACCTGTTAATGATAAGGAGGAATAACCGTGCTGAACCGGGGGCGGAGAAGCAGCAGCATTTTTGTCAAATTTTCGGCGTCTTTTCTGCTGGTGGGGCTGATTCCGCTGCTGGCGCTCAGTTTTTTTTCCGTGCAGACCTTTTCCGGCTATGTGGAGCGCTACACGACCAGTAATCTGCAGCAGATGGTGCTGTATATGAGCTATAATCTGAATTCTGCGTTTAACCAATACAATGAAATATCCAAGCTGATGTATACCGGCCGTTATGACGGATATATCGACAGCTACAGCCGCAACCAGACGGCAAACGTCAATGACCAGGGCCAGATCAATGCCATCCCGATCGACAGCTTCCTCAAAACGCTGCTGTTCAGCGACTCTTATATTACCGGAGTGCAGTTTGTGCGCAGCTCGGACGGCAGAGTCTACTCGCAGCAGAAGGAGAACCGCTCGCTGGTAGCAGATACATTCGCCCGGCCGGAATGGCTGGCGGCTATGGCTGCAGATCCCGCCAAGGCGGCGGTGTTCCCGGCACATACAGACGATTATTTTTTTGATTCCCGCAAAACGGTGTTCACCATCGGGCGTACCCTGATTGATACCTCGGGCCGGGTTACGCGTGAGCCCAAGGTTGTAGGCACCCTGTTTCTGGACATCGACACGTCGCTGTTCCGGCAGTTTAGCGAGGAGCTGAGTCTCGGACCCAAGGATGAGCTGTATTTGCTCGACGGCCAGAACAGGGTGTATTTCAGCAATCAGGATGCGGCTCCAGGCACAGTGGTGAACCCCATCCTTGATGACGAGGAGCGGATTACACTCAGTCAGAACATCCCTTTTCTGGAGGGGCAGGTTATCGCCAGGATTCACCGCGGCAGCCTGTTCGAGCAGCTGCTGTCGGCGAGGACAACCGTTTATATTGCGATTGCCATCTGCGCAGTCGTAATGATTGTGATGGGTGCGTGGTTTTCCCGGCGGCTGGCCGCACCGATCCGGGAGCTGATCAGGCAGATGACCGTTGTGGAGTCCGGCAACCTGGACACCCAGCTTACGGTGAACAGCAATGACGAGATGGGCAGGCTGGCGCACGGCTTCAACCGGATGGTGGAGCGCCTCCGAATCCATATCGACGAGGCTTATGTCGCCCAGATTAAGCAGAAGCAGACCGAGCTGAATGCGCTGAAGAGCCAGATCAGGCCCCATTACTTATACAACACCCTTGAAGTCATCCGGATGAATGCGGTGGACAAGGAGGCAGGGGAGGTGGCGGATATGATTCTTGCCCTCTCCGATCAGCTGAAATATGTCATTGATTACGGGGAGGACCGCGTCAGCCTCGGCAGCGAGCTCGCGCATCTGCATAATTACTTCTATATTATTTCCGTACGCTATGAGAACCGATATACGCTGCAGCAGGATATTCCGCCGGAGATTGACCTGAGCTGGCCGGTGCTGAAGCTGTCGCTGCAGCCGATTGTCGAGAACGCCGTACAGCACGGCCTGCGCCAGAAGGGCAGGGGGACCGTCGGTATCACGGTAGAGCGGAGAGCGGACGGGCTTGCAGTAACAGTATATGATGACGGAATCGGTATGAGCCGGGAGATCCTGTCGCAGATTCAGAGGAACCTGGAGGACCCGGGTGCCCCGAGCAAAAATGTCGGATTGAAAAATGTCCATGAGCGCATCCGTACAAGCTTCGGGGAAGAGTACGGACTTACAGTCAGCAGCCGGGAGCATATCGGAACCTCTGTTACCCTGCTGTTTCCCGTGCTTGAACAAGGAGCTTAGTCTACTGTGAGGGAGCGCAAGCGATGTATGTACAAGAATAGCAGAATTCAAACAACAGCCGGTATGCTCGTTATTGCGGCCCTCCTTGTATCCTGCGGCAGCAGCCGTTCACAGGACAATGGCGGCGAAGAGGTGCCGAAGCTGCAGCCGGTTAGCTTTTCCATTGCTTATGCAGCCGGGGATATGGCGACTACCCAGGCGCTGAAGGCGGTCATTGCCGCTTATATGCAGACACATCCCCATGTGACGATTAAAGATACTAGTGAAATATCCTCCAATGCCTATCTGGACTGGCTGAAAATAAAGGATGCGGTCGGTGAGTTTCCCGATCTGCTGGAGATGCGTGATACCGAGGCCTTTGCCGCTGCAGGTAAAATCGCCCCGCTCCCGCCTGAGCTGGTAGAGCTGCTGGACCAGCCGGTGGAGGTATTCGGCCAGGTGTGGAACGCTCCGCTGTATGAAACCCCGCCGCAAGGCATCATCTACAGTAAAAAGGCTTATGCGGCAGCCGGAATTACCAGGCTTCCCGCAACGTATGAGGAATTTCTGGCGGTACAAGAGAAGCTTGAGGCCTCCGGCATTACACCGCTGGTAGCCGGAGGCAAGGATCTTTTTCACCTGGGCTTCTGGATCAACAAATTCTGGATTGATGATGTCTATGCGGATGACCCGGACTGGAATGCCCGTAAAACAGCCGGAGCGGCGAGCTTTACCGATGCCGGGGTACTTCAGGCAGTAAGTGATTTTAAAATGTTGTTTACCCGGTATGTGGACAAAGGCTGGCAGAACATCGGGGACAACCAGACGATCTCGTATCTCGTTACCGGCAAGGCGGCGCAGCTCTATTCGGGGCCATGGATGTTCTCTCCGATTGAAGCCGCTGATCCGGCCTTTGAATTCGGATTCTATGCGGTGCCGGACCGGAAAGGGCAGGTGAATGTGACCGGCCTGCCTTCGCCCGCGGGCTGGTCCTTCTCGGCGGAAGCCGCCCGTGATCCGCTGAAGAGCGCGGCGATCACTGATTTTTTGCAGTACTTTTTCGAGCCGGCCCAGTACAGCCGGTTTCTGTCAGCCATTAACGGCATTCCGGCGACCAAATCCAAGGCGGCTTATCCGGCAAGCGAGGCAATGAATGAAGTGCTGCGCATCCTGAGTGATCCGCAGACTGTGAAATCCAGGATGATGAACAACTGGTGGGGGGCTAATACCCTGCCCCAGCAATTCCGTAACTGGTATTATAAGCTGCTGGAGGAGCTGGTTGTTACGGACGGCGATGTGCTCAGCGTAATGCAGGAGGCGGACCGGGAATATGACCGGCAGGCGCTGGAAGAAGGCTTGGGGAAATAGCACGGCATAAGGGGAGATCTGCGGATCTCCTTTTTTGCTGCCCGGATTCACTTAAAATTACCGCATACGGAGCTTAAAAAACTGCATTCAACCTTGGAGGGCAGAATGCTATTCTGTAATCACAAGGAAACGCTTTCTAAGATGATGCGCACATCGGGTGCTGTTTCCGGCTCTTTCACTCAATCATGAGAATTATAGGGGGTCTTGTTCATATGTTAAAAAAATCAGTAACCGCGTTGTCCGCAACGCTGCTGGCAGCAACAGCGATTCTGGCGGGCTGCGGCAGCAATAGTAATGCTTCAGATGCTTCTAACAACGGAAATACAGCTTCTTCATCCAATGCACCGGCGGCAACTACTGAAGCGAAAAAGGAAGTGCAGTTCTCCATCGGCTATGCATCCGGTGACCCGGCGACCAAAGCGGCGATTGCAGAGGCCGTCAAAGCATTCATGGAAGCCAATCCAAACGTCAAAATCAAGGATATCAGCGAAACCTCCTCTGCAGCCTATCTGGACTGGCTTAAGACGAAGGATGCGGTCGGCGAATTCCCTGATCTCGTAGAAATCCGTGACACCCAGGTGTTTGCGGATGCCGGCAAAATCGTCGAGCTGCCGTCCGACCTGCTGGAGCTGTTCGACAATCCGCCGCAGGTAGACGGCAAGGTATGGAATGCACCGATGTCGGTCAACGTGCCGCAGGGCATTATCTACAGTAAAAAAGCGTATGCGGATGCCGGAATCACCGAGCTTCCAAAAACCTATGACGAGTTTCTTGCGATCCAGGAGAAGCTGAAGTCCAGCGGGATTACTCCGCTCGTGGTCGGCGGCAAGGATATTTTCCACATGGGCTTCTGGGTGAACAAGTTCCTGATCGATGATGTGTATTCGAAGGACCCGGACTGGAACTCCAAGCGGACGGCCAAGACCGTAAGCTTCACCGATGCCAACGTTGTACAGGCCATTACAGACTTCAAAGACCTGTTCACTAACTATGTGGACAAAGGCTGGCTCAGCACCGGGGATAACCAGACGGCGTCCATTCTTGTAGCTGGCAAAGCAGCCCAGCTCTTCTCCGGTACCTGGATGTTCACGCAGATTCAGGAGGCTGATCCAGCCTTCGAATTCGGTTTCTATGCGATTCCTGACCGTGAGGGCAAAGTGAACGTAATCGGTCTGCCGTCACCTGCCGGCTGGTCGCTCTCCGCCGAAGCAGCCAAGGACGCGGACAAAACAGAGGCGATCAAGGACTTTATCCGCTTCTTCTTCGCCCCTGAGCAATACGCCAAATATCTGTCCAGCATCAACGCGATTCCTTCCACCAAAGAGAAGGTTACCTATGAAACCGGAGAGCAGATGCAGGTTGCCCTTGACCTGATTGCAGATGCGAATGTTACCAAATCACTGGCGATCAACAACTGGTGGGGTGACAATCTCATTCCTCCGCAGTTCCGCAACTGGTTCTACAAGCTGCTGCAGGATCTGGTCGTGAAGAATGAGAACGTCACGGATTACATGAAGCAGGCAGATACCGAATATGATGCACAGGTAAAAGCAAACCAGCAATAACAGTATTAGTTTTTGTCAAAAAGAAACAGCTCCCCGGGGGAGGGAAGTCCTGCTGCTCAGCAGGTTCAAGCCCTCTTGCCGGGAAGCATCTCCGGGAGGGAGAGCATCCATGGCTACAGCAATTCAGCAAGCAGACAAGCCGCTAACGGCGCTAAAGCCTAAGAAAAAGAAGCGGTTCCAGTCGTATGCGCTAATGTTTATTTTGCCTTCATTTCTGATCTATACGCTGTTTGTCATCGTGCCGACGGCAGGCAGCATTTATCTCAGCTTCACCTCATGGGACGGAATCAGTGACGATATGCGGTATATCGGGTTTGCCAATTTCGTGGAAATCTGGCACAGCCCCCGTGTGCACAACGCGCTTAAGAATACGCTGGTGATGACCATCAGCCTTGTCATACTGGAAAATATCGCGGCGATTGCCATGGCCATTCTTGTCGATAAGGTCCGGTGGTTCCGCAACCTGTTCAGAAGCATCTTTTATTTCCCGACGCTGCTCAGCGGAATTGTAATGGGCTTTGTCTGGGCAATGATCCTGAACTATAACTTCGGCGTATTCAATCAGATTCTTGATGCAATCGGACTGGGCAGCTGGGTGGTTGACTGGCTGGGCAATCCGAAGTACGCCATGCTTTCGATTATTTTGTCCACGGTCTGGAAGGGCGCAGGGTACTATATGATTATTTATCTGGCCGGGCTGCAGGGCATTCCGCCTGAGCTGAATGAAGCGGCAAGCATAGACGGGGCAAACGGCTTCCAGCAGTTCCGCCATATCACCTTCCCGCTGCTGGCCGGTTCAATGACAGTATGTATGGTACTGGCGATGATCAGCGCGCTGAAGATTTTTGACCAGATTGCCGTCATGACGGACGGCGGGCCTGGCTTTGAGACCGAGACATTAACCTATATTATTTATAAAGTCGGCTTCGGAGAGCTGCGGCAGGGCTTTGGTACGGCGCTGGCAATGGTGCTGTTCCTGATCATTATGCTGATTACGGTCATACAAGTGAAGTTCCTCCGGAAACGGGAGGTGCAGATGTAGCATGACACTGCAAACGAAAAGAAGAATTGCTGAAATCTCCATGTTCATCATTACCTTGCTGCTGGCTATCCTTTTCTTTTTTCCGATCTTCTTCAATCTGATGTCAGCCTTCAAAAGCAATGCCGAGATCATGCGGGATGCTATCGCCTTCCCTAAGGGTCTCTATCTGGACAGCTTCAAATATCTGCTGACCGAGACGGAATTCCCGCGCGCCATTCTGAACAGCCTGATCCTGACGCTGGTGTCAATTGTAGCCCAGGTGCTGATCATTCCGATGGCCGGCTACGCGATTGAACGGCGTAACACCCGCTGGACAAGGTTCATGTTCCTGTACTTCCTGGCCGGGATGATGATTCCGTTCCAGGCTTACATGATCCCGCTGTTCAAGGAGCTGAGAATGTTCGGCTTGTACGGCAGTCTCGCCGGTCCGATTCTGGTCTATGTCGCCGGTGCCGTCGGCTTCGGCTGTCTGCTCTATACCAGCTTCGTCAAAGGCATTCCGCAGGAAATTGAAGAGGCGGCGGAAATTGACGGCTGCTCACGCTACGGAATCTTCTGGCGGATTGTATTCCCGCTGATGGGTCCGGTTACGGCCAGTATGGTCGTGCTGAACGGCCTCGGGATCTGGAACGACTTCCTGATGCCGATGCTGGTGCTGCCTTCGGGCGAGCCGAAGACGATGGTGGTCGAAATCTACCGGTATATCGGTGAGTTTTCCTCCCGCTGGGATATGATTTTTGCCGGAACCGCGATGTCGGTTATACCGGTGCTAATCGTGTTTGTTGCTCTGCAGAAATACTTCGTTAAGGGCATTGCTGCCGGGGCTACCAAAGGGTAAAGACGTTTAGGGAACCGCTCCTGATCAGGCAGACTTACAGCAAATAACTGTTCATTGTGGTTAAATGGAGAGGAAGCATCTGACCATGATGAAGGAGCGGGATTTATGATTATCAGGCAAGCCTGGCCTTCCCTGGCGGCGGGTTATCGTCATTCGGCCGGACTGAAGGCTGACGGAACGGTGATTGCTGCCGGAGATAATAAATACGGCCAATGTAATGTGGGCGGCTGGCGCGATATTGTGGCGGTTGCGGCAGGCAATGCGCATACCGGTAATGCCCATACAGTCGGACTGAGAGCAGACGGCACCGTTACGGCCGCAGGCTGGAACAAGCACGGTGAGTGCGAGGTGAGCGGCTGGGGCGGAATCATTGCGGTAGCCGCAGGCTGGCGCCGTACGATCGGCCTGAAGGCGGATGGCACCGTGGTAGCTGCGGGCCGGAATCTGGAAGGCGAATGCAATGTGGACAGCTGGCAGGATATCGTGGCTGTAGCTGCAGGCGACTGGCATTCAGCCGGACTGAAGGCAGACGGCAGCTTAATCATGACAGGCAATAACCGGTATGGTCAATGTAATGTAAGCAGCTGGAGCGGCGTCATTTCAGTAGCTGCAGGCTATCTTCATACCGCAGGCCTTCTGTCTGACGGCACGGTGGTGGCCGCAGGACGGAATAAAGAGGGCCAATGTGAGGTGAACGGCTGGAGCGGAGTAGTGGGAATAGCGGCAGGCAGTCATCATACAATCGGTCTTAAGAAGGACGGCACGGTAACAGCTGCGGGCTGGAATAAGCATGGCGAGTGCGAGGTGGGCAGCTGGTACGATATAGTTGCTGTAGCAGCAGGCTGTTCTCATACCCTTGGCCTTAAGTCAGACGGAACACTGGTTACTGCAGGAAGTAATGAATGTGGACAATGTGAAGTAAGCGGGTGGTACGGTATCCGGCTGCCCGGCCATTAAAAGCTCGACAGCCATGTGCCGTTTCCGGTGCATGGCTTATTTTGTGTTTGTATGATTTAAGTAACCTATGTTACTATTAACATAGGTTACTGATATGGAGTGAGTGAAATGTCGATTAATTATGCCATTCTGGGACTGCTAAGCAGCCAGTCCCTGACCGGATATGATATGAAGAAGATCATTCAAGATTCTTCGTTCATGTACTGGTCAGGCAACAACAATCAGATTTATAAAGCGCTGGTTGAGCTTTTGAAGGATGGATATGTCACCAGCGAAGTACAGCATCAGGAAAGCTCTCCCTCCAAGAAAATGTACACGATAACTCCCGAAGGACGGGCGGAGCTGAAGTACTGGGTCCAGTCGGCTCCTGAGCAGCCGGAATCCAGAAAAACCTTTCTCATTCAGCTTGCCTGGAGCGACCAGCTGGAAACTGCTGAAATTCTAGCCATGCTGGATGCTTATGGGCAGGAGATCATAAGTCTGATTCATCTCGAACAGGGCCGCGCGGATAAGGGACAGTATGCCCCGGACCGCAGTCCGCGTGAAGCAATGATCTGGAGACTGATCGAGGCTAACCAGCTGTCGGCGTATACCAGTGAACTGAAATGGATCGGAGAGGTGCGCCAGGCCATTACCAGGGAAACGGAAGTGAAGGGTATGAACATTGAAGTCATAACCAAAGAAGGACAACGGTACCTAGAATTACGGTCCGCAGACAGCAGGCTGGGTACAGAGCAGGATATTCTGGATCTGATCGGTGCCTGCATGGGCCATGATGTCTACAACGTTCTGCTGCATGAAGCAGCCCTGCCGGAGGCATTTTACAATCTGCGTACAGGTCTTGCGGGAACAGCACTGCAAAAATTCATTAATTACCATGTGAGATGCGCGGCAGTCATTACCGGCACTCAAGCGGATAAAGGCAGATTCAAGGAGCTGCTCACGGAGCTGAATAAGGGTACTGCCTTCCGGGCGTTTAGTAATGAGGAGGAAGCGGTGGCCTGGCTGCTGCAGACGGTTTAGGTAACTGTAAAGCTTATAATGGGAGGGCCGTCTGTTCGACGGTCTTTTTTTTTGAAATATAAGAATTAATATGTTCTACACTATCAATAATCCTTATATTTCTCGCAGAAACGGTTGCCGCCTTCCCTGAAGGACGGCGAAGCCGTTTCTACTTGCTGCAAATGTATGAGAAATGTTAGGGCAGTGTCATTTTTCTGTTAATCCGTTGTGGGAACGCCTGTGTACAGGTAACATCCTATATAAGCAAAAGCTATATAGAACGTCATTAATAGACTAACAAACCGTCTCCTGAAAGCGTTGAGCAGCGGATGGATCTCCCTTGCCAAAGCTCTAACCTTAGTCAGTCGGTTCGGAGCCAAATGAGTTTTAAGTGTAGTTTGTGCAATTAAAACAGGGGAATTTAGTCATTTTAAGGAGATAACTGTATTCTATACATCTATTTTTCGCGAAAAAGCCGGTTCGGGGCGTTTTCGGCAAATATAAATGTATAGAGTGCAGTTAAAACCTGCAGCGAAGCTAATTAGCCTAGTTTAGTTGCAGAAAGGAGACAATTTCATAATTCAGTTTGCTGGAAAGCAAGACTGGGCCAAAATCTGAGTTTGTTTTTAAAAAAATCAGGCCACTTGTTGGGAGTTTCTTAACTGCTTGTTCAACTTGTCTAGCGCAAACTTACTCAAATTGTAGGCCAATGTGCTGAGCTGGAAATCGACACTTGCCCGGACGCCGCGGTGACGCGTGCGTTTCATCCCAAAATACTCTTTGAGATAGGCAAAAACACGTTCTACAGCCGTTCGTTTCTTGTACAGTTGCGTAAAGCTCTCGCTTCCTCTTGCTGGGTTGGCATGCTTACGCAAATCGGTTTGGATTCGGATTTTAAACACTTTTTGGCAGCCGGATTCGGAAAACGGACAGTCTTTGCACTGGTTAGGCTTGGTGTAACGCAGCGTTTCGTACTTAGCATCGAAACTGTCGTAACGGTAGGCGTGTCCCTGTGAGCACACAGGGGTGTAGTCCTGGTTCATCCCCTCAGGCGGTTTTTTGTGGTGAATCATTTTAATAATAGGAAAAGCGCCTAAGGAATGAATCAACCGGTAAATGGCCGAACTGTCATACCCTTTGTCGCCCAAGACATGCTTCACCTTCAGCCCAGGAAACTTCAGGTGTAGCCCCTTTAGGAGCAGGACGGCCATCCGCTGGTCATTCAGATTCGCCGAACTAAAGACACCGCTTAGCACATACTGAGAATCCGCATCCACCAGTACGTTTGCCTTAAATCCGTAGTAACTGGTGAGTCTGCCCTTTGTATTTTTCTTGTCAAAGCGTGCAGCGTGCCGGGGGATCGTGCTCAGGAGCTCGTTATAGGTGTAAGATAGCATCGCTTCAATCGTTTTCTCAAAGGGCGCTAAGGTCTCTTCATAAGCGTCCCGTTCCAGACGCCGGCGCTCTTTTTCTTCCGCAGAAGCCCGCCCACGTCGGTAGACTGGTTTTTTAAGCGGTTCGTTCGCTGGCTGAGGCTCTGGCTCGGCATTCTCGAACTCCAGTTGCTGGATTTCTGGAGCTTTGCTTGGTTTTTTGGCACGGCGGGCCGCTCGGCATTTCGACGCAGATTCACTGAATTGGCAATCCCAAGCCTCCACAATGGAGGAGTCAACGGCAAGGTGCGTGCCCGTAGTAAAGCCCTCTTCCATGGCAGACAGCACCAAGGTATCCTGCAGTTGCTCAAGCATTCCCGTTTGCTCAAGCGCAGAAATCAGACGGGAGTATGAAGCCAGGCTCGGAATAGGGTTCGAGCCGGTAAATCGGCACTGCGCCCGAAATTCCTCGCTATGCTTAAGGCGCCTAACCAAGGAAGAAACAAACTCAATGCCCTCCATTTTTGAGATGAGCAGCGAGTAGATCATGGCAGGGAGGTTTAGCTCCTGTGGCCGCCCACGGTGGTTCTTTTTCCGGAGGACGTGCAGGACCGGAGCCAGGTTTAAGTGATCAAAGATTTGGCTGTATTTATCTTCCGGGCGCATTTGGAGCAATTCCTCGAAGGAAAACAGCTCTTCTTGTCGAATAGAATAGATAGGGATTACCTCTTTTCTTCTCGGGTGTTGGTTTCGTCGCCTATAACTTCGAGAACTTGGGGAGGTACTCCTTTTTCTATGCTCAAAAAAACCAGGTATAGCAAGGGTTTTGAATTATGAAATTGTCTCGAAAGTACAGTTATTTCAACCCGGCTCATTCATGATGCCGTGCCATTACCTACGAAACAGGGCAAGTGCATCACCGAGAAGAAGGAGAGGCGGACGCTGCCGCCTTAATTTGGTTTTACAGGATCTTCTCTCTGCTTCCCCCAGCAGAAAAATAGCTTTGATGTTGGACAACAGCTCGATTCATTACGCTACCGAGTTACAGCTGTTTCCCAAGGAGTATCCGCATTTGCAGCTTGTTTTTCTATCACCGTACATCCCAAACCGGAACCCTGCTGATAAAGGACTTTAGCTGTGGAAGCGATAGATTGTCCCCATGTGAGGTTATAATCGTAATTGCGGTTTATATAGACAGATTGCGGAGGGAGAATGAAGGTGAACAAGCCGGCAGTGAATGAACAAGGTTTATTTAGATCCTTACTCGAAATTTTAGTAGTATCCGGGAAGCTGGGGTTTACCTCCTTTGGCGGCCCAATAGCCCACCTGAGTTATTTTCATGAAGAATATATCCGCAAAAGAAAATGGATGGACGAAAAAAGCTATGCTGACTTAGTAGCATTATGCCAATTCTTGCCCGGTCCGGCCAGCAGTCAGGTGGGGATTGGAATGGGGGTCATGCGGGCTGGCATACTTGGAGGAATCGTCTCCTTTCTCGGCTTTACGCTGCCTTCTGTCTTTGCATTAATGCTGTTAGCCTTGATGCTTCAGGGTTTGGATATAGGGAACGCAGGCTGGATTCACGGCTTAAAAATCGTAGCTGTCGCCGTTGTAGCCCACGCGGTTATCGGCATGGCTCAGAAGCTGACCCCGGATCTAAAAAGAAAAGCGATCGCGTTATTGGCAATGGCGATTACCTTATTATGGCAAACGGTGTATGCTCAGGTTGGAATGATTATGATATCCGCACTGGTGGGATTCCTGATCTACAGCAAAGAAGCGGCTGATTCAGACAGCAGGGTCCGTTTTCCGGTTAAGCGCAGCCTGGGAGCAGTATGCTTGGCAGTATTCTTCGGGCTGCTCCTTCTTCTTCCGGTCTTAAGAGAAGCGACCCCGGTCCGCTGGATTGCCATGTTTGACAGCTTCTACCGCTCAGGCTCTCTGGTGTTTGGCGGTGGGCATGTCGTCCTGCCATTGCTTGAACAGGAGTTTGTAGCAACCGGCCTGGTGAGCGAAGAGGCGTTTCTTGCTGGATACGGGGCAGCTCAAGCTGTTCCGGGACCGTTGTTTACCTTTGCCTCCTATCTGGGTGCTGTAATGAACGGATGGGACGGAGGGCTGCTTGCGACAGCGGCTATTTTCCTGCCGGCCTTTTTATTAGTGTTGGGAACCCTGCCTTTTTGGGATAGTGTGCGCCGGAATCCAAAAGCCAAGGGTGCCTTAATGGGCGTGAACGCAGCCGTGGTAGGTATATTAATCTCTGCCTTTTACCAGCCGATTTGGACAAGCTCCATTCTGGCACCTGCTGATTTTGCTTTTGCCGCAGTATTGTTCAGTATGCTGGTCTATTGGAAGCTGCCGCCTTGGATCGTTGTGTTAACGGGGGCGATGGGCGGGACTATTATGGCTTGGTTGTAGGAATAGGGAGTCTCAGGTGAACGGATAAGAACGGAGGCGTGTTGATATGAACACCCGGGCTTTATTAGACCAAATAGCAGCACTATTTAAAGAAGAGCTTAAAGAAAACCTGACAGGTATTTATTTGCATGGATCATTAGCAATGGGGTGCTTTAATCCCTTGAAAAGTGACGTCGATTTTTTAGTTGTTGTAAAAGACAAACTTACTGCGGTAAATCATTCTAATATTGCAAAAATAGCGTTATCTCTGCATGATGAAATGTCGGATGCTTCCAATGAGCGTGGAGTGGAATTCACTATCATCTTAGAAACATATCTAAACGCTTTTGTATATCCCACACCTTTTGAGTTTCATTACTCTGATTATCACAGGGAAAAGTATCGTGCAGATGAGAATTATCTCTGCGGGGGCTTTGAGGATAAGGATTTAGCCTCTCAGATTGTTGTTGCCTATGAACGAGGAATAGCCCTATATGGGGAACCGTTAAGTGAGCTTTATGAACCGGTTGATAGTCAATATTACCTTGACTCCATTTTGAACGATGTGGAGGGCTGTGCTGCTGAGATCGTGGACAATCCCCCTGCGTACCTTACTCCTACATACCTGACCTTGAATCTCTGCCGAGTCCTTTATTACGTAAAAGAGGGTAAAATAGCTTCAAAGCGGGAGGGCGGGAAATGGGGCATTACATATCTGCCTCAACGCTTCCTTCCGTTAGTCAGGCATTGTCTGACTTCATACAACAGCGAAGCTGCAGACGGAGAAAACAGCAATAGTGCTCCTGATGTACAAAGCTTATTAGCCTTTGTTGAGTATATGATACAAGAAATAAAGCAAGGGCTTGCGTTAGATGATCTACTCAATTCTCATTGATGTTAACTTTTTTTATTGCTATTCCTTCCTTATGAAAACCTGCTTTTTCTAAAACTCTCATAGCGGATTCTGTGGCAAAACCCTTGCCATTTTTGATCTTGATCTAAGAAGTATCTGATGAAGGCACTTTGAATATCTCCGCGCACAACCTGGAATAAACTGATAGTTCCAATGAGCTTATGAGCGTTATTGTCATAGATGCCAAAATAGTATTCAATATCGTTTTGTTTATTTTGCAAAAATAGTAGTTCCTCAGCATTCGAGAGAATAAGTGGTCTAAGAAAAATATTATCACCTTTAAGAATCTAATCTACCTACTTAACAAATTATGGAGGCGTTTGCGTTCTTCCATCGGAATTTAATAGTTCATTCAAAACCTTAATTATTTTTTCCTTAGTTTGTGTCAAACGGTATTCAGCACCATCTGGATGTGACGGTTCACCCCAAGTAAAACCATCGCCTTCGTATCTTGGTATGAGATGCATGTGATAATGATTCAAATCGTTGAATATCCCGCTATCCTGACTCACTCTAATACCGTCTGGTTTATATAAGCATTTTAAGACAGTGGACAGCATTTTAGAGACGTCCATGATGCTGTAAGTAGTTTCTTGGTCGATTTCATCGATATCCAAGTAGTGTTTTTTTGGAAGGATTAGCGTGTGCCCTTCATTAAATGGAGCAATATCAAGAACACAAGTAATTAATTCGTTTTGAAATATTATATTCAAATTAGGTTCAATTCCATTTGCAATCCTACATCCCAAACATTCCATAATATCACCCCGATAAAAGGTTTTTGTTGTTATGTACAGATAAATAATTCGATTAACTATTAAATTTTCCTGCCGTTCGCTTAATACCCTCGAAAGTCTAGTGCTTTGTTCTCTTTTGAGAAAAATGGTTTCGTTAGATGCTACGCTGTACGAAAATATAATGCAGTAGACACAAACTGCTCAATGTGACTACCAAAAGAACTCGTTTTGAGGGCTCCAATATAAAAACCAACAGCTGTCCTAAACTGAGAAAAAGAGTCTAGATTACTGTTAGTTTATTAAACTAAAGTTTCCTGTTAGCGCAACATGCTCTGTGGACCTGTATTAGGTTTATCTTTTAATCAGTATTAGATCACCGTCCGAGTTAATTGGAACGATGGTTTCGCTAAGTTGTAATGCTGATGGCATATGACCGCTATGAAAGACAGCTTCAATGAACGCAGTTGTAGCTTCTACCGTAACAGCATGAATATGTAATGCATGATGATCACTGTAATGGAGCGGCACGTCGGAAAATGACATATGCTGAGCCCCATTTACCCGACAGAAAGTGGCACTCTTTAGGGACTTAAACGCATAACGTTGTCCATCGATATAATCGAATGCGATTGTCTCATTCATAGATGCTGCCATTTCTATATAAGTTGAAGCCTCTTGCCGCAACAGTAAAACTGGAACAGATGCTAATTCGTTATCTCGACGTATAAGATGAAAACTTGGATCGAGAAGAATAGCGGCTTTGATTAAGTTATCCATCTTGGCGACTTCTAGGACAGCTGCACCACCAAGTGAGTGCCCAACCGCAGCAACTTTATCTAGATTGAACAGCCCTTCCAACTCAGAGTCGGTTCGGTTTAGAGTTTCAAGATACTCTATAATCGAAATTATTGACTGAATGCGACATTCTAGGAGAATGTCCCAGCTAGAATAGTCGGTACTTTCTATTTCCGCCATTTCTAGCGCCTGCTTAATATAGCTACCGTCAGGATATATGGTAAACACAGATTCATGCGGAGCGCTAATAGTAACAACCATGTATCCCTTTGGTACAATCTTTGAGATAATGCCAAGATACATATCGCGTTCTACACCGAATCCAGGTGATAAGAGTATAACGGGGTAAATCCCTTTCTTTACAGTTGCCGACTTACTTGTCGTTAAATTATCGGTAATGTTTAGGTTTTCAAGATTGACACCCATCTCCATTAATACCGTAGCTACTTCCGTTTGACAAGGTGCGTATAAATCTAATCCACTTACGGGGTCTCCCTTGAAAGTTGGGTAAAAAATACTAAAGACGAGGCTAGGGTCCCGTTCTAGAACTCTTATAGACCTCCCGATCATTCTATCACTCCATTCATTGATGATAGTTAATGATTCCACTTATTTTCATGTTATCCTGCCGGTTTGCTTAATTCCCTCGACAGTCCAGTGCTTTTTTCTTTTGACAGGAATTGTTCCGTTAGATGCTGCGCAGTACGAAGATACACTGCAGTAGACACATACTATTCATTTTAATTGAATCAACGTGAAAATATATTAAATAAAAAGCCTACACCATAAAGTGTAGGCCCACCCATTAAAGTTAATCTGTTGCTAATTTCGAGAAAATGCTTAAATCAATAAACTTTCCTTTGGACTTTTCGCACTTTCTCATCGTTCCTTCAAATGTAAAGTTTAACTTTTGTAAAACTTTCATGGAATTATTATTTTCAGGTTCGACTTTTGCTTCAATCCTGTTGAATTTTAATATATTAAAAGCATAATCCATGAGAGATTGGATAGCCTCAGGTGCATATCCCTTGCCCCAATAATCTTTACTAATATCGTATCCAATCTCCGCTTTAGCGTTTGATGAATCTATAGCATTATAACCGCAGGAACCAATGATGCGATTTGATTCCATCTCCACTATGGAATAGCGAATGGCCCTGTTTTCCAGAGAAAGGTTATTAAGAATTTCGATCATTTCTACTGCTTGGCTTTCATCAGTAAAAGTATTGATATTCATAAACTCTGTAACCTCAGGATTGGACCAAATCTTAAACAAACTGGCAGAGTCCGATAACTTCATTTTTCTTAAAATTAGTCTTTCGGTTTGTATTTCTTTAATCAATATAATTACCTCCAATATCTATTTGTTTTGGGGTTAAGATATCGATATCTGCGCATAGTTCAGTCCCTTCAATATTTAATTCACCATTAGTATAACTTAAGCGTTTCTTTATGTCACAGTACGAAGATATTGTGTAGTAAAAGAAAGTGTGCTTATTGAACTATATAGATTGAACTTGAAAATTTAAGTTAAGGGAAAAGTGGTGGAAGGGAACTTTGGAACTGGAGGAACGGAATTGTCCGCCTGAAAGCTTTTCGCAGAAAAGCTCGCATCGGAAGCATAAGCTGTCTGCGGATTTCCACCGCGAACAGCGGTATCAAATCAAGAAATCTGCAGAAGGGCAGCGGCCGGAAGTCCAAACATTTTCTGGAGTCATGGCCAATCCCAAAACTAAAAAATTCACCAGTGCTACCTATATAGTGGGAAACGCTATTTTAATGTAGCAGACACATTAAAACCTCGGATACTTTTTTGTAGTAGCGATAGACCAGCTTTAGAATCTGTCAGCATTTAACAATGGGCAGGATAGTTGAATGATTTCGCGAATAATCTAAGTCATGGCGAATTTACGAAGTTTGTAAAAAGACGTTATATAGATTGAACTAAAAATCTTTACGCCCGAACCAGTAGCCGATCAATCAATTCAAGAGGACTCTCATTGACTCGTTTCATGAAAGCTGCGACATGAGTACGGATGACGTAAAACTTATGAAAAAAGACATTGTTTACGACATCTTGTTTTAGCCATTTCCACAATCCTTCGACAGGATTAAGTTCAGGGCTGTACTTGGGTAGAAAAACAAGCTGAAGTCTTGGATTTTCTCGCAGGAACGGCTGAATTGCATCCGCATGATGAGTGCGGGCATTGTCTAACACCATGACAAGTTTGCCTTTCGAGTAGTTCTCTAGAATATCTACTAAAAATCGCTGGAAGGCGGCTGTATCAAACTTTTCCTCTTCTCGATGGGTCACGTGGCCCGTCTCGTAGTCGATAGCAGCAAACAGTTTTGCTCCTTTATGCTCGCCATGAGTTAGAATTTTGCGTTGTTGTCCTTTGGGAAACCAGTTGTACTGCAAAGCCAAATAGGCTCTTATCATGGATTCATCTTCAAATAAAAGATGGTCGATTTCTCCTTGGTTTAATTGCTCTTTGAGCTCCGGTAAAGTGACCTCGCGAAATTGTTTCTGTTCCTCTTTGTTGGCTCGTACCAGAGTGTAGGTAGCTTTTGTGTAGCTAAAGCCAAGCCGATTTAGCATTTTAGAGATCCCTTTTAGGGTATAGTTCTCACCGAACTCGCGAAGAATCCATGCACGTATGATTCTTAACGTCCAAGTGTATTTCGCTTCAAATCCAACATCTACCGGTCTTTGCTTGGCAATGGTTTCTTTCAACCGCTCTTCTTGTTTGTCAGAAAGTTTTCGGATACCTCCGGGATACTCACCAAATTCAAGACCTTCTAGTCCCTGCTTGCGATAAGCGTTGCAATACCCGCTAATAGCAGGAAATGACCTACCCAAAATGTTTGCAATTTCGGTTAAAGTCCGGCCTTCCAAATGCAGCCGGACAGCCAAATATCTTTCGTACATGCGTGTGCTTTCCGTTTCTTTCATCGCCATTGTCAGCTTTTCGATCTCTTCTTCATGTGTCACTTTGATCCCCGCCCTTTTCGGTTCATTACTATCTTTTACCCAATTAGGCGGTTCTCAATTTTATGAGTTCAATCTATATAGCAGAAAGAAGTTCTTAGTTTAGGAGGAGTCTATATGATATTAGAAAAAGTTATCAATAGAATTGTAATACAAAGTGAATATAAGGATTTTGTTGATAAGTATATAGATAATATACTTACCGAATTCAAAGGTAATATTCATAGCATTTATATGTGTGGCTCGATTCCCAAAGGAACTGCTACACCTTTTAAGTCAGATGCAGACTTTACTATTGTATGTGTAAATCCCAAAGATATTGATTACGAAAGATTGTCAACTATTAAAGACAGGCTTTTGGAAGAATTTCCAGTAGTAATTAAGATTGATACGATAGTTTGCTCGATTAATGATGTATTAAATAAACCAAATGAGTGGGGTTTTTGGATAAAGATCATTTGTGTTTGCGTATATGGTCAAGACGTCGGTGAAAAAGTACCACCGATAATGATTTCTCCAGAGTTCATTTTAGACTTAAATACAGAAACTAAGGAGGAAGTAGGTCGTATACATAGTTTACTTTCTAATGCTAGTGATAACGCAATGAAAACCAGATATATTAAAGGTTACTCTAAGAGATTAATTCGTGCATTATACTCTTTGGTTTTAGAAGATACAGGTTCATGGCACGATGACATTATTAAGATGAAAAATGACATATTAAACTATTGTGAGATTGACTCCGCTTTGGTTGATTATCTGTACGCTTGTTACTTGGATAGTAATGTACTTGTGGAAGAGTTTCTGGGAATTGCAGATCAAGTATATAGCTATTTTGAGAACGCCTTAACTGCAATGGCTGCTTCCAGAACTTCCAACGGCTAACGCCATATGCTACGGAACTTCTGTGCAGAAACACATCTAACCGATTTACAGGGGTACACGTTATATTCAAGCTGTGAACCATGTTTTATGTGCTCCAGGGCAATGGGTTGGACCAAGCTTGGACACTCTTAAGCCTAATAGCACCGCAACAAATTTTGGTAATCATAGTCTAACTTTATGGAGCTTATTTCTAAAAAAAAGGGGGGGGAATAATGCAAATCGCTTTCGCGACTATGAATACATAAGAGACCGTGACCGGCATATTCCTGCGGACCTGATACCGGCAAAAATGAATGAAAATGAAATCTATATCCTGCGGCACGAGGACGGGAGTAACATCGGATGGATGAGGTATGGCTACTTTTGGGACAACATCCCGTTCATGAACCTGCTTTGGATCGATGAGCCTTTTCGGGGCCAGGGGACAGGAGCACAGGTTGTCCGGTTCTGGGAGGAACAGATGAAGCAAAAGGGCTTCAACATGGTGATGACCTCCACCCAGGCGGACGAAGGAGCCCAGCATTTTTACAGAAAATTAGGCTATACAGATGCAGGCTGTCTGATCCTTGATTCACAGCCGCTCGAAATCCTGCTTACCAGGAAGCTGGACCTTACCATTTGAAAAAAGAAAGCCCGTGTTCGCCAAGCTGTTGGCGGAAGCGGGCTTTCTTTTTTCTGAACAAGCATCCCTCAATGCGCAAGGCTCTCCAGATCCGGCTGCAATTTATTCCGCAGAACATATAGCATCCCGGCTCCGACAAGGAACGCGGCAGCATCTGCAATAACGAGTGACCAGACCACTCCGTGGAAGCCATTCATCCGGTTGGCAATGTAGAGCACAGGAATCAGCGTAGCGCCCTGAATAATGGACATAACAAATGCGGCAGTCCCTTGCGCTGTAGCCTGGAAGATCCCCGTAAACAATGCGGTCGTGCCTGAGATAAATAGAGATAAGAAGGTCACATGCAGAATATAGCTGCCCATCTCAATTAACTGCGGGTCATTGGTGAACAAGCCGATTAAATGCCCGGAGATCAGATAGACGATAAGGCCGAAGGCGACTGCGAGCATGGCAATGCTTTTGACTGTGAACCCGATAGTCTGCTTCATCCGCAATCTGTTGGCTGTAAAAGAAAAGGCGATCAGCGGCACGACTCCCTCACATAAGCCCATAATAATAAACTCCGGAAATTGCAGCAGACGGGATGAAATGCCGTAAGCGGCTACGGCGGCATCGCCATATTCCACAAGATAATGGTTGAGAATAAGCGACATTGCCCCCATGAAGACACTCATAATGAAGACGGGAACTCCGATTTTAGTAACATTGGCGACAATTTCCCGGGAAGCCTTAAACCACCGTATGGAGATTGTTAAAAAGGGGCTCTTGAATCTCATATGGTAAGCGTAGTATATACTTGCAACGAGGTTGGAGATGACTGTAGCGGAAGCAACGCCGATCATATCCCAGTGGAACACGAAGATGACCAGCGCATCGAGAATAATATTGACAACGACACTGAGAATCATACCAACCATTGACTTAACGGCTGCGCCTTCAGAGCGCACCATATTTTCCAGTGTGAAGCATAGTACGAGGAAAGGTGAACCAATCAGCATAACGGTGACATAGTCCTTGGTGAATCCGAACGATTCTGGCGTTGCCCCCAGGCTATGGACAATGGAATGGATGAGCGGGAGACCGGCAGCAATGACGATAAGGCCAAGTGCCAGGCTGCTGTAAAAAGCAAATGAAGACACATGCTTTACGTCATCATATTTCTTTTCGCCAAGTAGACGCGAGATGAAGGTACCGCTGCCCATGCCGATAAAGTTGCCAAGTGCCATAAGGATTGCGAATAACGGCAAGGTTAGCGCGAGTGCTGTCAACATTGCCGTGTTGTGGAGTGTTCCAATAAAATAGGCATTCAGGATGGAGTATATGACACTCATTGACATACCCAGCATCATGGGCACGGCGAAGTGGACTACGGCTTTTGCGACAGGGGCTTTTTCGAAATAATGGAGGTTTTCTGCATCCATGCGGATCACTACTTTCTTGTTTTTTAATTTTGTCTAACAGTGTTAGATTGAACCTTACAGTGTTAGATGATATCATGGGCTTATAGACTTGTAAAGCATAAACTTACACTGTTAGATAAAAGGGCGGATAATAATGAAAAAGCAGCAGCCTCAGATTTCGGAGGACCGGATTTTGGAGGCGTCATGGGAGCTTCTTGGAGAAGATGGCATCGAGAAATTCAGCATGAGACGGTTGGCAGACAGAGTGGGAATTCAGGCGCCCTCCCTGTACTGGTACTTCAAGAGCAAACAGAATCTGTACCAGAGCCTGGCTAATCAGATATCCAAAATCATTCTGGAGGAATACCGCTCTGAAGGGGATTGGAAGGTGCAGCTGGCGGGACTGGCGGTAACGGTACGAAGCGTGCTTAGCCGGTATCCCTGCTCTACCCAGCTGATGATGATGACGCTGCCCCACGAGCCGGATCTTATCCGGTTTACCAACCGGATGCTGCTCTGCGTCGAAGAGACGCCGCTTGAGCCGGAGCAAAAAATGCAGGTAGCTACCACGATGATGAACTATGTGTTCTTTTTCGTTCTGGACAGCTATCAGCATGAGCGCAATGTCTCCGCTATGATTAAGGATCACGAAGCGCTCCCGGGTGAGGAGATGCTTCAGCTGCTGGACACAATGACTGATAAGGATGCGGGACTGTTCCGGAGGATGTTTACGACCGGGCTGTTCGAGCTGATGGGAACCGATCAGGCATTTGAGTTCGGCTTAAAGGTAATTCTGCTGGGGATTGAGCAGGTGATCCAGGAGCAGGAGAGGCAGTAAGGAGCGATACATCATTTGGCTAAAGGTTAATCGGAATAAAAAGACGAACAGAGCAGCGCTTCTCCGGCTTATGCGGGCGAGCGGCTGCTCTTTTTCTTGGATTTATAATTAATAAATAAAAACATAAAAAGATTCATATTATTTAAAATATTGAATTGACTTTTATAGCGTGTACACTATAAAATAAAAGCGGTTACAGAGTTTCTGGTGAGTTATTGTTTAGGTTATTCTAAAGTAAAAGAAGAACTTAACGGAGACTTTTTTTCAAAAACCTCTTGTAAGCGTTTTATTCGTGACGGCTGATTAAGGCCGATTTTTAGAAATGGAGGGATATGCTTTTGAAAAAATGGACTGGCAGGCTGACAGCATCGCTTCTTGCACTACTGCTGCTCGTTCCTTCCCCGGCATTAGGGGCAGCGGGAACAGGGAAGGATGATAATTCCGCCGGACAGCAGCAGGCGGTAACAATTCCCGATTATGCAGCACATTGGGCTGCCGGGGATTTACAGACATGGGTGGACAAGGGGCTGCTGACGGGCTACGGCAATGGTGTGTTTAAGCCCGATCAGAGCATCACCCGGGCGGAATGGGTTACCCTTGTTAACCGGGTGTTTAATCTGCAGAGTGCAGCAGCTGTAAACGGCTTTAGTGATGTGGAGCAGGGCGGGGCGTATTACAGCGAAATAATGAAGGCGTTATCTGCAGGATATGTATCGGGCTATAGTGACGGAACCTTCCGTCCGAAGCAGACGGTCAGCCGCCAGGAAGCGGCAGTCATGCTGTACCGGCTGTTCCGGCTTGACGCCGCTGCAGCAGGAGCGGGGCCTCAGGATGCCTTAGCGCTGCCGGAATGGAGCAGGGAAGCCGTTAACACGCTGCTGAGTGGAGGATTCCTCAGCGGCTATGAGGACGGCAGCTTTAAAGGAGGACGTCCGGTAACAAGGGCAGAAGCTATAAGGATGATCGGGAAGCTGTCCGGTGAGATTGTTCTGCATAGCGGCAGCTATACACAGCCTCAGGCGAAGAATATGGTGATAAGTACAGCTGGTGTGACACTTAAGGATGCTGAAATCACAGGCAATTTGTATCTTACCGAAGGAATCGCGGCCGGCGATATCCTGCTTGATAATGTGAAGGTTGCCGGCAAAATAATCGTCAGCGGCGGCGGGGAAAATAGTGTCGTGCTGAATAATTCCTCAGCAGCGTCGCTTATTGCAGACAAGCCGGACGGTAAGCTGCGGATTGTACTCAAGGGCAGCAGCGCCGTGCCGGATGTAACAGCTGAGTCCGGCGTCGTACTGGAAGAAGATACGATGCTGAGCGGAGCCGGCTTCAGCCGGGTAAAGCTTGAGACTGCCTTGCCGGCGGGTTCGCGTATCCAGCTTAGCGGCAGCTTTGATTCTGTTGCAGTGAATGCTGACGGAGGACCGGAGCTTGTGCTGCTGAGAGGCGTAATCGCGGAATTGACGCTTAACCGCATGGCAGCGCTGCGTGCGGAGGCCGGAAGCGAGATCAGGAATCTGATCCCTAATCTGAACGGGCAGATCACGGTTCAGGGCACCGGTAAGGTAAGCTATGATCCGAAATTCAGCGGGTTAATCAAGCTGGAATCACCGGTGCCAACAGCTACAGCTACTTCAGCTCCGGTAATTAACGGCGGAAGCACCGGATCGCCGGCGTCGTCGCCAAGTCCCGAAGCTTCGCCAACGCCGGCAGTAACTCCGGCGGCTACACCGGCACCAACTCCGGTTGCTACCCCGGCGCCAACCCCGGTACCCACTGCACCGGTGTTCAGCAACGTATCCGTACATGATCCTTCGGTAGTGAAGGAGGGCGGGACGTATTATGTTTTCGGCTCGCATATTGAAGCGGCCAAGTCGCAGGATCTGCTGAACTGGAGTACGTTCACTAACGGCTACAAGACACCGGATAATGCGCTTTATGGTGATCTGTCAGCCAATCTGGCGGAATCCTTCGCCTGGGCCGGGGAGGACGATTCTGACAGCAAGGGCGGATTCTCTGTCTGGGCACCGGATGTGTTCTGGAATGCGGAATATGTCAACGGTGATGGTACCAAAGGTGCCTACATGATCTATTACAGCGCCTCCTCCACCTATATCCGTTCTGCAATCGGCTTTGCTGTCTCACAGAACATTGAAGGCCCGTATGTTTACGGCGGGACGGTGATCTATTCCGGCTTCACACTCGATGAGCAGTATGATGCCGACAGCACAGTCAATAAAAAGTGGACTAATACCAACATTCAGGCACTGATCGGCAATGGAACGCTGGAAGGCATGAATCCGGCGTGGTTCAATGCAAACGGCACGTACAACAACAAGCAATTTACCAATGCGATTGACGCGACGCTGTTCTATGACAAGGAAGGCAAGCTGTGGATGACCTACGGCTCCTGGTCGGGCGGGATATTCGTGCTGGAGGTTGATCCGGCTACCGGACAGCCGGTATACCCGGGCAAAGACGGAGCTACAGCAGACGGCAGAATGATCGACCGTTATTTCGGAACCAAGATATCCGGCGGTAATTATAAATCCGGCGAAGGGCCTTATATCGTCTATGACAGCATAACCGGCTATTACTATCTGTATGTAACCTACGGGGGGCTGGCTGCTGACGGCGGCTACAATATGCGTCTCTTCCGCTCAGTGAACCCGGACGGGCCCTACATGGATGCTGCGGGGCAGAATGCTGTACTGGCGACGGACGGGGATCACTCGGATATCGGCAACAAGCTGATCGGCAATTTCCTGTTCAGCAACCTGAACGGCGAGGCGGACTTCCCGGCATACGGCTACGTGTCCTCCGGCCATAATTCAGTCTTTTATGATGAAGAGCTGGGCAAGCTGTTCAACTTCTTCCATACCAGGTTCCCGCTGCGCGGGGAGACCCATGAGGTCCGGGTGCACCAGATGTTCATGAATGAGGATGCCTGGCCGGTTGTGGCTCCGCACCGTTATTCCGGCGAGACACTAGCCAGGCTTCAGCGGGCAGATGTCGTCGGTGCGTACCAGTTCGTTAATCACGGCAAGGATACCTCAGGCACAATTAAACCGACTGTAAATGCCCAGCTGCTGGAGGACGGCACGCTGGCAGGGGCGGTAAGCGGAACCTGGGAGCTGACAGGCGATTATTATGCCCATCTGCTGATTAACGAAACAGAGAAGGGCAGTATGGTGCAGCGCCTGTACAAAGGGGTATTCGTGAAGCAGTGGGATTCCACCCGGAACGAACAGGTTATGGTCTTTACGGCGATGTCCGGCCAGGGCGTATCCGTCTGGGGCAGTGCCATCAGGCAGCTTAGCGATGAAGAGCTGGTGGACAATATTGCCCGCGGCCTGACGCTTGGCGATACCAGCAAGGTCTATAAAGACCTGAAGCTGCCGGTGTCCGGTGTGCAAGGGGCTGTCATTACCTGGACATCCTCAAATCCCGCTGTTGTTGCGGCAGACGGCAAGGTTACCCGGCCGCAGGCAGGCAGCGGCAATGCCGAGGTGCAGCTGACCGCAACCCTTAAGCTAGGCGATGCTTCGGTCACGAAGACCTTCACTGCAGTGGTTATTCAGCTGGGCGGGACGCTGCTGGAGGATGGGCTTGTAGCTGCATATGATTTTGAAGACAGTCTGGCGGAGAGCGCCGGCCGGCAGGCTGACGGTACCGTAACCGGCAAGCTGCTGAACACGACAGATGGAACGGTTGCGTATGCAGCCGGCCAGGACGGGCAGTCACTCAAGCTTGAAGGCAATTCCGGTGTCCGGCTGCCGGACGGGCTGATTAACGGCAGCGCGTATACATTCAGCCTGTGGCTGAATCCGCAGGAGCTGACCGCTTTTACACCGGCGTTCTTCGGTGCCAAAAGCCCTGCCAGCTGGATGAGCCTGCTGCCTTACGGCAACGGCGGGGCGACCACCCGGGTCTGGTTCGGCAGTGAAACCTGGCTGGATGCTGATGCCGGGCTCCAGGTTCCGGTTGGCCAGTGGTCGCATATCGCCTTCACCTATGATGCAGGAACCGTTAAGCTTTACCTGAACGGAATGCTGAAATATACAGGTACGAACTATACTGACCTGTTTGCAGGTGAAGACAGTGTCTTTGCACTTGGGGTCAACTACTGGGATATCCCATACAAAGGACAGATCGATAAGCTTCGCATTTATGAAAAAGCACTGACGCCCGAAGCTGTTGGCTGGCTCGTGAACGGGGAGCCGGATGCCAACGTGAAGGTAAGTACAGTTGCCTTTGCTGATGCGCAAAAAGTTATCGCTGTCGGAAATACCTTTACTCCGGCCGTCTCTATTCTTCCGCTCAACGCCGGCAACCAGGCCTTGTCCTGGACCTCAAGTGCACCCGCGATCGCTGCGGTTGATACGACTGGCGGAGCAGTGACAGCCAAGTCAACAGGTGAAGCGGTCATTACAGCTGTTTCCACTGACGGAGGCAATATAACTGCGAGTTATACGGTAAAGGTTACGGACGGACGGGTGGCAGTGTATTCTTTTGAAGGAGACCTGAAGGATTCGCTCCAGCTCGCGGGTCAAGGCAGGGTGACGGGGGCGCTGATTGGCAGCGCTACTGTCGGCAGTATTACTTACGGGAACGGGGTAATAGGCCAGGCTGCTCAATTTGACGGTGCTTCCGGGATCAGGCTGCCAGACGGACTAATTAACACCAACACTTATTCAGTCTCGCTGTGGCTAAATCCGGACCAGCTAACGACATACACAACGGCTTTCTTTGGGGCAAGCTCGAACAGCAGCTGGATCAGCCTGGTGCCGAAGGGTCCTTCGGATGCCACTATACTATGGTCAAATGCGGTCTACGAGGCAACTGCAGGCTACATCATTCCTGCGGAGACCTGGACGCATCTCACTATCACGGTAGACAACGGGACGGTTAAGCTGTACATTAACGGGGAGGAAAAGTTCTCGGGCAGCGGATTTCCGGATATTTTTAAAAGCAGCAACGGCGTATTTACGCTAGGGGTTAACTATTGGGATGTGCCGTTCAAAGGTCTGATCGACGAGCTGAAGCTGTATAACAATGTGCTTACACCGGAAGCGGTGCTGGCTGATTACCATTCGGCTGGTCTTTAGAAGGCAGGCTTGTGAAAAGAAAAGAGAAGGAGCGGGACGCGATGTCCTGCTCCTTTTTTTGTCTATATACAGTGCGTATTCTCTGCAGCAGGCTTCTTACAGCCATTTAACCGCCCACTTTTCCACATGGCTGAGCGCAGCCCCAAGCTCCTGTCCCTTGACGGTCAGCGAATATTCCGTCCGGACCGGCCGGTCCGGAATTACAGTACGGGTTAGCAGGCCGCAGCCCTCCAGCTCCTTCAGCCGTTCGTTCAAGATACGTTTGCTCAGATCCGGTATGAGGGTGTGCAGCTCGCTGAACCGTTTGGGGCCTTCCATCAGCACATGAAGGATGAAATTGACCCATTTTTTCCCGACGATATGATACGCATGCTCCACTTTGGCTAGTAACGGCCTGATTTCCTGATCCATCGAACATCCGCCCTTTGAAGTTATTAATAATATCCTGCTTACTATACCATAGTGAGAAACTTCGTGAAAATAAGTACTTTTCGTAAATGTCGAAATGAGGTTGACGGATGGTATTTGCAGGCGTATGATGAGTTTTATTACGTTTATGAGTAATTAAAAGTAACCTAATATAATTAATATAATAACGGGAGGAATGAAAGTGGAATCATCTACCTTTGTGCTGTTTGGCGCTACCGGAGATCTGGCGAAACGCAAAATCTATCCGGCACTATATAACCTGTTTGCCGATGGCAAGCTTTCTAGTCCTCTCTCTGTAATTGGCCTGGGCAGAAGAGAGCTCAGCAAGGAAACGTTCCAGGCGCAGGTGCTGGATTCGCTGCGTACCTTTTCCCGCCGACCTGTGAAGGATTCAGCGGAGCTGCAGCGTTTTTTGCTGGCTTTTGAATATAGCGTGCTGGACGTTGGACGTCCTGAGGATTACACGAAGCTGCTGGCCCATGTGCAGCGGCGGGAAGCAGAGCTTGGACTTTCAGGTAACCGGATGTTTTATTTGTCCGTTGGCCCGGAATTCTTCGGACCGATTGCCGCTAATATTCATGACAGCGGTCTGGGTGATACCACAGGCTGGAAGCGACTGATTATCGAGAAGCCGTTCGGCCGGGATCTGCAGTCTGCACGGGAGCTTAATGAGAGTCTGAATGCGGCTTTCCGGGAGGAGGAGATCTTCCGGATCGACCATTTCCTCGGCAAGCCGATGGTGCAGAACCTGGAAGTGCTCAAGTACTCCAACCCGGTGCTCCGGGCGCTCTGGCAGAACCGGTACATCGCTAACGTCCAGATTACGGCTGCTGAGACTGTCGGAGTGGAAGAGCGGGCAGGCTATTATGATAAATCAGGTGCGCTGCGCGATATGTTCCAGAACCATATGCTGCAGCTGCTGATGATGATGGCCATGCAGCTGCCCAAAGACAGCAGTCCCGACGATGTCCGCAGCAAAAAACGCCATGTGATCCGCTCCGTGCGTCCGCTGCTGAAAGACGAGCTGGGACAGAATGTGGTGCGCGGGCAATACGGTGCAGGCGAAATTAAGGGCAAGCCGGTATCATCATATCTTGATGAGCCTGGGATTGAGTCCTCCTCACAGAATGATACGTACATTGCCGCGCGGCTGTGGATTGATGATCCGATGTGGCGCGATGTACCGTTTTATATCCGTACCGGCAAACGGTTGAAGGAGAAATCGACCAGAATTGTTATTGAGTTCAAGGAACCGTTTAATGATGCTCATAACGTTAACAGAGGCAAGCTTCCGCTTGATCCGAATCTGCTGATTATTGAAATTGGTCCCGGTGAAGGCATTTCGCTGCAGCTAAATACCAAAAATCCGCGCCAGCACGGGGCGCTTGAGCCGGTAAGCATCAGACATGATTCAGCGAATCCCGATCTGCCGGAAGCCTATGAGAATCTGATCTATGATGCGCTGCTCGGCGATGCGACTTTCTTTGCGCACTGGGAAGAGGTGGAGCTGAGCTGGCAGTGGGTGCAGCCGATTATTGAGGCCGTGGAGGAAGGTACGCTTCCGCTCCATACGTATGCTGCGGGTTCATACGGTCCGGCTGCAGCAGATGTGCTGCTGGGCGAGGACCACTGGTGGCTGGATGAGCCGGAGAGCAAACCGGACGGAATTGTTGAAGTAACCGGCAGGCTGGATGAACAGGTTATCCGGGCCGGGGCGTAAGAGAGCTGGAGTTAAGCATGGACTGACAATAATCAATTAAGAATATAACCGGAGGGATATCATATGAAAGTCGGATTAATCGGACTGGGTAAAATGGGCTTCAATCTTGGCCAGAACCTGCTGGAGCATGGTCATGAGGTTGTGGCATACGATGTAAACGCTGATGCGGTAGCCGAGCTTGGCACCAAAGGGGCAGCTGGAGCAGCAAGCCTGGCTGAGCTTGTAAATAAACTGGATGCACCGCGGGTTGCCTGGATTATGGTACCGCACCAGTTTGTTGATTCTGTAATCGCTGAGCTGACTCCCCTTTTGTCTAAGGGAGATATTATTATTGAAGCGGGCAATTCACACTACAAGGAGTCGATCCGCCGCCACGGCGAGCTGGAACAATCCGGGATCTACTATCTGGATGCAGGAACCTCGGGCGGTATGGAGGGAGCCCGCAACGGCGCCTGCTATATGATCGGCGGAGACGAGGAGGCCTGGGCAGTTGCCGAGCCGCTGTTCCGTGATACTTCAGTGGAGAACGGCTACCTGTATGCGGGCAAGTCGGGCAGCGGCCATTTTCTGAAGATGGTCCATAACGGGATCGAATACGGCATGATGGCCGCCATCGGCGAGGGCTTTGAGGTTCTGGAGAAAAGCGGCTATGACTTCGATTTCGAGCAGGTAGCCCGCGTGTGGAATAACGGATCGGTCATCCGGTCCTGGCTGATGGAGCTGGTAGAGCGCGCCTTTTCTAAGGATGCCAAGCTGGATGACATTAAGGGCGTTATGCATTCCTCCGGGGAGGGCAGATGGACGCTGGAGACAGCGTTTGACCTGCAGGCGGCCACACCGGTCATTGCGATGTCGCTGCTGATGCGCTACCGGTCGCTTGAGACGGACACTTTTACCGGCAAGGTGGTTGCTGCGCTGCGTAATGAATTCGGCGGGCATGCAGTTGAAAAGAATTAAGCATCCAGGTCCGGCCTGTACGATGCAAATGCGTCAAGTCTCCAAGCCCTGAGCGGGCAGGGAGATTTGGCGCTTTTTTGGTTTTCCGGCGGTTAGTATGCATGAAAGGTGTGCTTTCGTATAGTATAATGATTACTTTGATAAAAGCCGGGAAAAGAGGAGGAATCATATGGCTGCCATATTGGTTGCAGATGACGATGCGAACATTCGCGAGCTTGTCTGTCTGTTTCTGCGTAATGACGGATTTACGGCTATAGAGGCTGCTAATGGAAGGGAGGCGCTGGACGTATACGCTTCAATGCCGGTTGATCTGGTCATCCTGGACATTATGATGCCGGTGATGGACGGGTGGACCTTATGCAAAGAGCTGAGAAAGGCCAGCCCGGACCTACCGCTGCTGATGCTGACGGCCAGAGGGGAGACCTGGGAGAAGGTGAAGGGCTTTGAGCTCGGCACGGATGATTATCTGACAAAGCCCTTTGATCCGCTAGAGCTGACCGTCCGGGTGAGAGCATTGCTGAAGCGTTATAAAATCGGTACCACACAGACCGTTTCACTAGGTGATATTGTCCTTGACCGGCTGACCTATAAAGTGATTAGGGGTACAGAAGCGCTGACATTGCCGTTAAAAGAGTTCGAACTGCTCTATAAGCTTGCCTCCACTCCCGGTCAGGTGTTCACGCGCGGACAGCTGATTGAGCAGATCTGGGGAATGGATTACTCCGGGGATGACCGTACAGTGGATGTACATATTAAGCGCCTGCGTGAGCGGTTCGGCGAATCGGCCGGGTTCCGCATTGAGACTGTCCGGGGGCTTGGATACCGGCTTGAGACGGGCCTGTAACCAGAGCATCACACAGTATTTTCCAGTCCTTCTGCAGCTGAATAAACGGTTCCCTCAGCCTTCAGTCTGATGTAGTATATAGAGATAGCTCAGACAGAGAACCAGAGAAAAAGGGGGGATCATATATGGTTAACTTACTTGATATATTGAAAAAGGAAATCGTTCCGGCGGAAGGCTGTACGGAGCCGATTGCGGTAGCCTATGCGGTCTCTTTGGCGGCAGAGCTGCTTCAGGAGGAGATTACAGGAATTCAGCTGTTCCTCAGCGGCAATATTATTAAGAACGCTATGGGGGTCGGTATTCCAGGGACAGGACAGACCGGGCTGCCGATCGCAGCTGCGCTTGGTGCTGTAATCCACCGCTCCCACAGAAAGCTGGAGATTCTCTCAGGGCTGACGGCTGATGAGCTTAGTCAGGCTAATGCGATTATAGACCGTAAGCTGCTCTCCGTGGAGTTGAAGGATACACCGGAGAAGTTGTATATAGAAGCAAGGGTACAGAGCGCGAATCACCGGGCAACAGCGGTGGTGGCGAAAGAACATACTAATATCGTTCTGCTGGAGAAGGATGGAGTCCCTATTAATGTCCAGAAGGACAAGGGGGATTGCGGGGAGGACGAGCAGCTAAGTTCAGAAGCATACGCTGTTTCAATTGAAGGGATTTATGAGTTTGTCTGCGGTACAGACTTCACTGAGCTGGAATTTCTGCTGGAAGGCGCCAGAATGAATAAGGCGATTTCAGATGAGGGCCTGCGGGGGAATTACGGTCTTCAGGTCGGCAAAAAAATGAGCCAGCGCTCGGCAGTCAATCTGTTCGGCAACGATGTGGCCAATTCCGTAATCGCCGCAACAGCTGCGGCTTCCGATGCGCGGATGGACGGCAGTGCGATGCCGGTCATGACGACGGCGGGCAGCGGGAATCAGGGGATCGCTGCAACACTGCCTGTTATTAAGCTGGCCGAGCTTATGGGTAAAAGTGATGAGCTGCTGGCCCGGGCCATTGCGCTCAGTAATCTGGTCACCGTTCATGTCAAGCATTACATCGGCCGGCTCTCGCCGCTGTGCGGATCAGGAATTGCCGGCGGAGTAGGAGCAAACAGCGGAATCATCTATCTGATGGGCGGCAGCCTGGAGCAGATCAAGCATGGCATCCAGAATACGATTGCTTCGTTGTCCGGCATGATCTGTGACGGGGCCAAATCCACCTGTGCGCTCAAAATCTCCACTGCTACCAATGCCGCAATCCAGGCGGCGACACTTGCGATGAATAATATATCACCGACAGACAATGACGGCGTCATATTTGAAAAGGTAGAGGATACCATCCGCAACATGGAACGGCTTGTCCAGGAAGGGCTTGCCGCCACGGATGAGACGATTCTCAATATTATGCTGTCCAAAGCTTAATAGCAGCTACACTTAAAAGGACATTTCCCGGGAAGAGGGAAATGTCCTTTTTTTGGATACACATATTATATAGAAGAAACACGTTCACTTACATTAGCACAGAACCTCAATATTCTCCTCGGCCAGCCGCTTGAGCCAGGCTTCCGACGGCTTGCGGTCGGTGATCAGCACATCAATCCGGTTCAGCTCCACCAGCTTCGTAAAAGCGGTCTTGTCAAACTTCGTATGATCTGCCAGCAGAACAACCTTCTCCGCCTGCCGCAGCATATATTTCTTGAGCTCGCACTCCGGTTCATTGGAATCGGTAATGCCCCTCTCCATATCAATCCCCTTACAGCTGATTACGGCCGTATCCACATTGTAGCGCTGGATCGTATCGTGGGCAACCGGGCCAACCAGCGAGAGGGAACGGTGGCGCAGGGAACCGCCGGTGGAAATGATGTTCATTCCGGAATTTGCGAACTCCTGCAAAATATTGATTGAGTTCGTGATGAGTGTCAGATTGTTTTTATTACCCAGCAGTTTCAGGAATTCAAAAGAGGTCGAGCTGGGGTCTACCATCAGGGTATCCCCGTCATTAATCAGATCAAGCGCCTTCAGCGCGATGTTGCGTTTAATATCCGTATTGAGCGCATTACGGGTTACAAAAGGAAGATCCTCGTTGGTGTGCCTGTTGAGCATGGCTCCCCCGTAAGTCCGGCTTACAATCCCGTCCTTTTCAAGCTTCTCCAGATCCCTGCGGATCGTTTCTTCCGTTACTTCGAACATGCGGCTCAGGTCGGAGACCAGCACTCTTTTATCCTGATGGACAAGATCTATAATTCTGTTGCGTCGTTCGGCAGCCAGCATTTGTAATCACCTTTCCGGAGCTATACTCTGAATCCCAAGCATTATCTATAAATATAGACCTGAATATCTGTGTTTTGCAATAAATTAGATGAAAACCACACAAGTTTTATTATAATACTCATTATAATCTGCGTTTTACAAACAGTAAACAAATAAAAACAACACAAATAATATTTTATTTGTTGACAACACAGATTTATAGAGCTACGATAAGAGTGTTCATTTTCTCTTTGAAAGCGCATGCTTCATTAGACTAAGCGCCTGAGCAAAGGTCCGCTGCGAAACCTACAGAGACCAGCCTGAGGTGCCGCAGCCGGGATAACCCTTACAGAGAAGAAGATAAACTAGGCACTATGCAAGACAACATTATCGGGAGGCTGGTCATTCAATGAGTACTCGTGTTTATTATGTTCCTTCTATTAACATTATGGGCAAAGGCTGTCTGCAGGAAATCGCTCCTTACATTCAAGAGCTGAATCTGAAGAAAGCACTGGTAGTTACCGATAAGTTCCTGGTAAAGAGCGGAATTGCCGGCAAATTGCTGTCCGTGCTGGATGCAGCCGGTATTGAGTATGTGGTATATGATGAAGTGAAACCGAATCCGACCTGTAAGAATGTTCATGACGGTGTGGATTTCCTTAAATCGCATGAATGTGATTATCTGATCTCGATCGGCGGAGGTTCACCGCAGGATACAGCCAAAGCGATCGGAATCGTGGCTACCAATGGCGGACATATTGCCGAGTATGAAGGTGTACACAAATCCAAGAATAAATCACTGCCGATTGTTGCGGTTAATACAACTGCCGGAACCTCCAGTGAAGTTACAATTAACTACGTTATTACTGACGAAGAGCGCAAGGTGAAGATGGTAATGGTCGATAAGAACAGCATCGCCACCATTTCCGTAAATGATCCTGAGCTGATGGTCGATAAGCCTGCTGCACTGACTGCGGCAACCGGTATGGACGCATTGACCCATGCGATTGAAGCACTGGTCACTCCAGGCGCTTATCCTGTTACGGATGCTACTGCATTGGCGGCTGTTGAGCTAATCTTCGGCAACCTGGCGAAAACCGTAAAGAACGGCCATGATATTGAAGCGCGTGAACAGATGGTATATGCGATTTTTCTGGGCGGACTGGCGTTCAACAACGCCGGACTAGGCTATGTGCATGCAATGGCGCATCAGCTCGGCGGTGTATATGATCTGCCGCACGGCGTGTGTAACGCGATGCTTCTGCCTTATGTAGAAGAAGAGAATGCCAAATATGTGCCTGAGAAATTCCGGGCTATCGCCAAGGCAATCGGCCTTCAGGTAGAAGGCAAGTCGGACAAAGAATGTGCAGACTTCGTTATTGAGTCGATTAAGGAGCTGTCCAAGGAAGTCGGCATTCCGGCTAAGCTGTCTGAGCTCGGCGTTGACGAAGTGGATCTTGATCTGCTGGCTGAGAATGCCATGAAGGATGCCTGCGCACCTGGCAATCCGTTCATTCCGACCAAAGAAGAAGTTATCGCATTGTTCCGCAAAATTCTCTAAATTATTATATTTTAGATGAGGAGATTCCTTATGAACTATCATATTGCCGTCGATATCGGCGCCTCCAGCGGGCGGCTTGTGCTCGGCACCATCGCAGACGGAATTCTCTCGCTGGAGGAAATTCACCGTTTCAGCAACGGGTTTACCGAACGTGACGGTTCCTGCTTCTGGGATATTGATTATTTATTTGAAGAAATTCTGCGCGGCCTGCAAAAAGCCAAGACAGCCGGTATTACCAAATGCACCCTGGGTATTGATACCTGGGCTGTAGACTATGTGCTGCTGGATGCTGAGGGCAACCGGCTGCAGGAGGTATACGCCTACCGTGACCGCCGTACAGACGGCGTAATGGAGAAAGTAGCCAAGCTGATTTCGCCGGAACAGGTGTATGCCAAGACCGGGATTCAGCAGCTAACCTTTAATACGTTATATCAGCTGTACGCCCATGACGCTAAAGAGCTGGCGGCAGCCGACCAGATTCTGCTTGTTCCGGACTATCTCTACTATAAATTGTCCGGCCGGAAGATTAACGAAGTCACCAATGCTTCGACGACGCAGCTGCTTAATCTCGCTGATCGTGAGTATGATGCAGATCTGCTGTCATTGCTTCATCTTAAGAGAGAACAGTTTGCTCCGCTTACTGAGCCCGGTGAAGTGCTTGGCAGCCTCAGGGATGACCTGAAGCAGCAGTATGATCTGCCGGACTGCGAGCTTATCTGCGCAGCTACACACGATACAGCCTCGGCTGTACTGGGCGTGCCTGTGCAGGATGACCGTGCCGCTGCTTACATCAGCAGCGGAACATGGTCGCTGCTCGGTGTTGAGCTGGATCATCCGGTCAATACAGAGGCGGCAATGCAGGCGAATTACACAAATGAGTGGGGCGCTTTTGGAACCTACCGTTTCCTCAAGAACATTATGGGACTTTGGCTGATTCAGGAGGTGCGCAGACTGGACGGGGAGCGTTACAGCTTCGCTGAACTGGCTGAGCTTGCGGCTGAAGCTGAAGGCTGGCGCAGCCTGATTCCGTGCAATGATCCGCGGTTCCTGAATCCGGACAACATGATTGAAGAGATCCGCCTCGCCTGTGCTGAGAGCGGCCAGCCTGTCCCGCAAACGCCGGGCGAGCTTGCCCGCTGCATCTTCGACAGCCTGGCACTCTCGTACCGCAGTTATCTGGGTGAGCTGGAACAGCTGACCGGCAGACCGGTAGAGGTGCTGCAGATCGTCGGCGGCGGTGCGAACAACACGCTGCTGTGCAAGCTGACAGCCGATATTATCGGCCGGGAAGTGCTGGCTGGCCCTACAGAATCGACAGCGCTTGGCAATCTGGCCATTCAGCTGATTCACAGCGGAGCTGTTGCGGATATCAGGGAAGCCCGTACGATCATCGGCAAGTCCTTTAAGATACAGTCTTACCAGCCGCGCCCGCTTCCCCAGCTTGAGGCCCTGCTGGCCCGCTGGGAAGCGCTGCATGCAGTGTCTGCTGCAGGCGGCAGCCAATAGATAGGATTTATAGAGCAGATGCTCACACAAAACGAAGCAAATGCTTCCGAAGTCAGTTTTGTACGAAGTAGAACCAGGTGGAGCAGATGCTCACAAAACGAAGCAAATGCTTCCGAAGTCAGTTTTGTACGAAGTAGAACCAGATGGAGCAGATGCTCACAAAACGAAGCAAATGCTTCCGAAGCCAGTTTTGTACGAAGTAGAACCAAGTGGAGCAGATGCTCACAAAACTTTTAGGAGGAACCCAACATGGATCAGAGCATCATCAACAGCTATAACGAAGCAAAGAAATTGTACGCAGCCCACGGCATCAACGTGGATGAAGTATTGGAGAAGCTGGCAGAGATTAAGATTTCCCTTCACTGCTGGCAGGGGGACGATGTACAGGGCTTCCTGTTCAAGGACAAAGAGCTGAGCGGCGGAATCGCTGTAACCGGCAGCTACCCTGGACGCGCCGGAACACCTGATGAGCTTCGCAAGGATCTTGAGAAGGCATTGTCGCTCATCCCGGGTAAACATAAAGTCAATCTGCACGCTATCTATGCTGACACAGATGAGAAGGTGGATCTGGATGAGCTGGAGCCGCACCATTTCTCTAACTGGGTAGAGTGGGCTAAAGAACAGGGGCTGGGCCTTGATTTCAACCCGACCTGCTTCTCACATCCCAAAGCCGCTGACGGCTTCACTCTCAGCCATGCTGACGAAGAGATCCGCAGCTTCTGGATCAAGCACTGCAAAGCTTCCCGCAAAATCGCCGAGTCCTTCGGCCGCGAGCTGGGTCAGCCTTGTGTGACTAACTTCTGGGTACCGGACGGCTACAAGGATACTCCGGTAGACCGCCTGGCTCCGCGTGCACGCCTGCGCGATGCACTGGATGAAGTATTCAGCGAAGAAATTGACCCGCAGTACAACATCGATGCTGTTGAGAGCAAGCTGTTCGGCATCGGCTCCGAGAGCTACGTTGTCGGTTCGCATGAATTCTACATGGGCTATGGAATGACCCGCGGCAAAGCCATCTGCCTTGATGCCGGACATTTCCACCCGACCGAAGTCATCTCGAACAAGCTGTCCTCGATCCTGATGTTCAGCGAGCAGCTGCTGCTGCATGTCAGCAGACCGGTACGCTGGGACAGTGACCACGTTGTAACAATGGACGATGAGCTGCTGGAAATCGCCCGTGAGCTGGTCCGCGGAGATCTGCTGCCGCGCACTAATATCGGCCTGGACTTCTTCGACGGCAGTATCAACCACGTTGCCGCCTGGGTAATCGGAACACGCAACACAATCAAAGCTTTGCTGCGTGCTATGCTTGAGCCGATTGCCGAGCTGAAGAAGATTGAGCTGGAAGGCGACTATACTTCACGCCTGGCATTGGTAGAGGAATTCAAGTCCTATCCGTTCGGCGCTATCTGGGATTACTACTGTGCTTCCCAGAACACACCGGTCCGCGAAGGCTGGCTGGCTGATGTGAAGGCTTACGAGAAGGAAGTTCTGTCTGCCAGATAAGGCTATTTATATAACAAACAATAATTTGTATTTTTGAATGGTCATCATTTCTACTACCAACAGATCTGCATTCAAAGGAGAGATAATATATGAGCACGTCCGTTATTGAAACTAAAGGCTATATTGCCGGAACCGAAGCCCCTTTTATCCAGGAAATGTCCGAAATCACCCATCACATGTGGTCCCTGGGCTGGGATGAGCTGAACGGCGGTAACATCAGCTACCTGCTGGACGAAGAAGAAGTGGCTAAGTACATTAATATCCGTGAGCCGCTGCGCACGATTCAGCTTACTTTTCCTGTAACTGAGCTTGCAGGCAAATACTTCATCGTGACAGGTTCCGGTAAATACTTCCGCAACGTGATCAAAGACCCGGAAGCTAACCTGGGCGTACTGCGCGTATCCGCTACAGGTGAGAGCGTTGAAGTGCTGTGGGGTCTGCGCAACAACGCTGTACCTACAAGCGAGCTGGCTTCCCATTTCATGAGCCATATTGAACGTCTGAAGGTTGATGCAAATCACCGTATTGTTCTGCACACTCACGCTACCAATGTTATCGCTATGACGTTCACCCATGACCTGGATGAGCTGAAATTCACTAAAACCCTCTGGGAAATGTGCACAGAATGTCTGGTTGTCTTCCCTGACGGCATCGGCGTTATTCCTTGGATGGTTCCGGGCAGCAGTGATATCGGCCGGGCAACAGCCGCCAAGATGAAGGACTACCGCGTAGTAATCTGGCCGCAGCACGGTATTTTCGTAACAGGCTCTACTATGGACGCTACCTTCGGTCTGGTAGAAACGATTGAAAAAGCAGCGATTATTTACAACCTGATCGGCGGCAGAGAAATCAAGCAGTCGATTACCGACCAGCAGCTTGCTGATCTGGCTGCAGCCTTCCGCGTAACGCCAAAAGCCGGCGTGCTGAATCTGTAGAATAGAATTTATTAAAATATCAAAATCGGACATCAGCAGCTCATTTGCGGATGTCCGGTTTTTTTGACCGATTGTCTGGTCGGCTAAAGGGCAAAAATGCCCTTGATATCAGCCCAGGCGGCTGAATCGGCTAATCTGGCCCGGTGCTCAGCTCCGGGCGTTCTATTATAAAGTACTTCGGCCCCGGCTCAGGCTGTACTATTTGCTTTTGATCCCGTCAGCCATCATAATATACTTACTTTAAGTAATTATATTATGCATTGGAGGCCCGATATGAACTCAGAATTATTGTTTACTCCTTTTCAGGCTGGACCGCTGTCGCTTGCTAACCGAATTGTTATGGCTCCGATGACCCGTGCTCATTCGCCGGAGGGAGTGGCCGGCCCTGATGTGGCTGCATATTACCGCAGACGTGCGGAGGGCGGAGTCGGGCTGATTGTAACCGAGGGCACTGCAATCAACCACCCGTCAGCCGTCAGCCATCCGAGCATCCCCAATATTCATGGGGAGGCCGCGCTGGAAGGCTGGGCAAATGTTGTTCAGGAGGTGCATGCTGCAGGCGGTAAGATTATCCCGCAGCTGTGGCATGTCGGAATGGCCCGCTCCATTGGTGATCTGCCGAATGCGGATGCACTGCCAATCGGGCCGTCCGGGCTTAGCCTCGCCGGAGAACCGGTGACGGAGCCGATGACGAAGCAGCAAATCGACGGGATTGTTGCGGCCTTCGCCCGGGCTGCAGCAGATGCCAAGAAAATCGGCTTTGACGGAATTGAGCTGCACGGTGCCCATGGCTATCTGATTGACCAGTTCTTCTGGGAGAAGACCAACCAGCGTACAGATGAGTACGGCGGCGATCTGGAAGCACGTACGACCTTTGCCGTAGAGATCATTGATGCCTGCCGCCGTGCGGTCGGTCCGGACTTCCCGATTATCCTGCGCTTCTCGCAGTGGAAGAGCGGGGATTATTCGGCCAAGCTGGCCCGGACACCGGATGAGCTGACCCGTTTCCTGACGCCGCTGAGCAATGCCGGTGTAGACATCTTCCACTGCTCCACCCGCCGCTTCTGGCTGCCTGAATTCGAAGGCTCCGAGCTTAACCTTGCCGGCTGGACCAAGCGCATTACCGGCAAGCCGGTAATTACGGTAGGCTCAGTTGGCTTGAACAGCGAGTTCACCGGAGGGGCTGCTGAGCATCATGATGAGGACAACCTGGAACGTCTGCTGCAAAGATTGGAGAAGTCTGAATTCGATCTGGTGGCTGTAGGCAGAGCGCTGATCAGTGATCCTGCATGGCCGGCCAAGGTGCAGAGCGGACACAAAGAAGAGATTATCCCCTTTACTCCGGCTGCGCTCCAGACATTGAGTTAATCTTTTCCGGTTCATAACTGTCTTACCAAAGAGAGCTTCTACCGTTTGATTGGGAATCTGGCATGCAGATCCGAAATAGACAAGGGTGGAAGCTCTTTTTTTTGTCTATAAAGTTGCTCTTTTTAATTTGCATAAGAGGGTGGATGAGGGTGAAGGAACGGATAGCGGTTACCGGGTATGGAATAAAGGTTCCTAACGGCGGGAATTGCAGTGAACTGCTGCAGAATTTGCTCAGCGGCGAGTACAGATTTACTGTAAATGATGATCTTGCGCCAAACGGAGAGACACTGGTGATCGGTGAGGTCACAGGCGGACTCGGTAATCTGGACGATAAGCAGCACAGGGTGCTGCCGCGGATTGCGAAGCTGGCTATTTGTACTGTTTCTGAAGCACTGGAAATGTCCGGACTGGACCTGAATGATAAGGAAGCGGCAATAGGTACAGGGGTTTTTATGGGAACAACCATGGGCGGGATCACACCGCTTGAGGAGATGGTCACGTTATCAGCAGCTGGCCGGTTTAAAGACATGCCGGTATATTGCTGCGGGCTGGTTCATTATCACAGTCTGGCATCGGCGGTCTCAGGCTACTATCGGCTGAATGGAATCACCAAGACAGTAACCACCGGCTGTACTGCTGGTATTGAGGCTATCGAGGATGCAATGATGTACCTGCAGAACGGCAGAATCCATACGGCGATAATCGGCGCAGCAGACAGCAGTAATAATAAAGCGACGGTCTATGGTTTTGGTAAAATGAGAGCGTTGCCTTATGGACAGCAGGCAGATGCGGCAGGCTCTCCATTCAGCAAAAACAGCAAAGGATTCGTTCTGTCAGAAGGGGCAGCATGCCTCATTCTGGAAACAGAAGAGCGTGCAAAAGCGCGGCATGCAATGATCTACGGGTATATTGATGCTATAGCAACTAATAATGACGGTGAATCAGTCAACGGTCATGATCCGTCGGGCAGGATGATGAAGCAGGCGGCCAGCCGTGTGGCAGGAGGACGATATCCGGATTATTATAACAGCCAGGCGATGGGCTATGCCGCCAATGACCGGATTGAAGAGATCGTATCAAGGGAGCTGTTTGATCACAGTGTTCCTCTCACTTCCATCAAAGGACTGACCGGACATCCGTTCAGCGTCAGCGGTCCGGCACAGATTATTGCCTCACTGCTCGGCTTTCAGCATCAATTCATCCCGGGAACGATCCGGACGGACAGGTCAGGATATGAGCATCTCCCGCTGATTACAGAGACATTGCTGCAGCCGTCTGCCGAGGTGCTGATAACCAGCCATGGATATGGCGGCAACAATGCCTGTGTATACTTAACGAGACAGTAGCAACGGGGGAAGTACTGCTATGCATACTAACCCTGATGAGCCGAATATCAGCCGTGCCTTCATCGCAATAACTCTAAGCGGGATCATTTGACAGGCTGCAGCTTGACAAGCTTGTTGCGCCATGCTTTGGCTTCACGCTTCTGATTGATCAGTTCATAGAGGGAGGCAATCCGCTCATAGGCATCATACTCTTCCGGATTAAACAGGATTACATATTTCAGGCAGGCAATAGCGCTTGTATACTTACCGAGCTTCACCAGTACATCAGCTTGATTGTGGGCCAGAGTAACCAGCTGTATTTCCAGACGCATCCGCAGATTTAAATTCCAGTCCTGGTCAATATGCCGGAACAGATCGTCACGGATATGCGAGACAATCTCCTGAATCAGGATTTCCTGTTGTACAGGGTCCGTTTCATTGAGCGCCAGTCTGGTATTCTCCTGCAAAGTAAGCAGATCACACTCCACTGCGGCCTGGAGCGAGATTTGCCGGTTATCGCTGCTGATCAGCTTCGTCTCTTCATTATTCAGCAGCTGTTTAAGATGATTGAGGCAGACACGCAGCTGATTGCGGGCTTTAGTCTTACCCATATCCTTCCACAGGTCCTCGCACAGCTGGTCTCTTGTGGCTAGCGGATTGAGCAGCAGGTAGATCAGCAGATCTTTGGCGCTTCTTCTTCCCCAGCCGCTTACAACCGGTTTACCATCAATGAAGACCTGAAATGAGCTGAGCAGCGTTACCGTTAGCCGGACAGCTGAAGGCTCAGGCTGTACAGCCTGATTGACCAGTCCAATAAAGTCGGCATGCAGATCCAGCAGATAAGGATCAAGAGGCGTGCGGTAACCGGCTGTCTCAGCATCAAAAAACACCTTGATCTGCTTATACGTATCTTCAGGCTGGTCATAGAACAGCATATTTGATGCATTATAGATGGTTGTGTACCGGCAATCCGGATTTGCAGAAGCAATCAGTCCGGACAGGTACGGTGGATACATCGGGTCACGTTCACCTGTCAGCAGCAGCAGCGGTCCGGTAGTTTTCCTGAATATCTCCATTATTTCCGCATGCGCACCGGCAAAGAAATCAAGCAGCTCGATATAACGGTCGATGGTTACCATGCTGAACGCATCATACAGTCTGGCGAATTCCGGAGATCCCGGCTGAAACAGGGTGGCATTGGGGATAACATGATCCGCCAAAGCGCGCATGGACTGATGGTTCATCAGATTTTTACGGTAATCCGCATACTTGTTTGCCGTGCTGTTAGAATTAAACAGCGGCAGGGACAGCAGTACATTGCTACGGACTTTAGACGGATACGCTTTAGTGTAGTACAGGCCGATGATGCAGCCGGCGCCATGGGAGACGATATGAAAATCCTCAATGCCGAGCTGACACACCAGACTGTTCAAATGCCCGACGTAGCTGATGGCCAGCCTAGCCGGATCAATGCTGTCTGTCCCGCTAAGCCCGTGTCCGCGAAAATCATATCTGAGCAGATGAAACTCATCTTCCATATAAGGGATGATCCGGTCCCAGCAGGTGTGATCGAAGCCCATACCATGAATCAGTACAAGCGTCCGGGTATTTTCATGTGCCTGTCTGGCCTTTTGATATTCATAATGCAGGTGTAAACCGTTCTCGAGCATGTGCTTCATTTCGGTACCCCTTTGTCTGACCATATAATCTATGTATTTTCATAATCGCTCTAGCAATAAAGTCTGTTATTTTATCATAATATGCGGTTTTATGTAGAAAAGTGTAACGTTACTGTAACGGTACAATGGTAGACTGTAGTAAAGCTATATTCATGGGGAGATGATTCGCGGAAATGAAGATGTTTTTTATCTGTGTCAAAAAGTCTAAGCTTGAAATGGTTTACTTACGAATGTACATCCGCCGCCCGAAATGATGTTCCACATACTATGTATAACTCAGAGCCTTTCTGCTGACTCCGGCAGGAGGCTTATTTGTATTACGGGTTTAGCTTTGGAGCAGGCAGGAGTGAGCCTGCCGCCCGCAGATGGATTAGCCTCCATTATTTATGCTATAATTTTTTATTGGCGATAATAAAATTAACCGATTTGACTACTGAAGCTTTCATTCATAAAGGACGTGAAAACATGACAATGGGGAATAACTCACCGGACTTAAAATCCGGCCAGGGCGGTTCGAAGGATTACTCTAAGTATTTTGATTTTTCTGATGCCAAAGTCATCAGTGAAGAAGAGGGCAAAACCACTTACAGAATCAAAGGCCGTACCGTACAGATCAACTCCAACCCGGATTATAAGGAAGGCAAGCGCCGGGGCAAGCAGGAGATCGAGGTCATTAACTTTGAGGATGCTGAAACGATCCGTATTATGGAGCAATTCCGTGAAATGAACAGCCTTAAGCAGCAGTACTATTTTATAGCCACCTACGGCTGCCAGATGAATGAGCATGACACCGAGACGATGAAGGGCATGCTGGAGGAAATGGGCTATCAGCCGGTGGAAGACCGGAATGAGGCAGATATTATTCTGCTTAACACCTGCGCAATCCGTGAAAATGCCGAAGATAAAGTATTCGGTGAGCTGGGCCACCTCAAAACGCTGAAGCTGGAGAAGCCGGGCCTGCTGCTGGGCGTCTGCGGCTGTATGTCCCAGGAGGAAGGCGTCGTGAACCGGATCATGGCCAAGCACGGCTTCGTGGATATGATTTTTGGTACACATAATATTCACCGCCTGCCGCAGATCATCAAGGAATCGCTGTTCAGCAAGGAGCTAGTTGTCGAGGTGTGGTCCAAGGAAGGCGACATCATTGAGAATCTTCCCAAGAAGCGGGAAGGCATGCGCGCCTGGGTTAACATTATGTACGGCTGCGACAAGTTCTGTACTTACTGTATCGTCCCGTTCACCCGCGGCAAGGAGCGCAGCCGCCGTCCGGAGGACGTTATCACGGAAGTGCGCGAGCTGGCCCGTCTGGGCTTCAAGGAAGTGACGCTGCTCGGGCAGAATGTGAATGCATACGGCAAGGATTTTACAGATATAGACTATACATTCGGGGATCTGATGGATGATATGCGTAAGATCGATATTCCGCGCATCCGTTTTATGACATCGCATCCGCGCGATTTTGACGATAGATTAATAGAAGTACTGGGCAAGGGCGGCAATCTGGCCGAGCATATCCATCTGCCGGTGCAGTCGGGAAGCTCAGCTGTGCTTAAGAAAATGAGCCGTAAATATACGCGCGAAGCTTATCTTGAGCTGGTCTATAAGCTGAAGGCCAGTGTGCCGGATGCGGTGCTGACCACGGATATTATTGTCGGCTTCCCCGGAGAAACCGAGGAGCAGTTTGAAGAGACGCTGTCCCTGGTCCGTGAAGTAGGTTATGATATGGCATATACCTTCATTTACTCGCCGCGTGAGGGTACGCCGGCTGCAGCAATGGAGGATAATGTTCCGACCCCGGTCAAGAACGGGCGGCTGAAGCGCCTGAATGACCTTATCAAGGAGCAGAGCCGGGTCAGCAACGACCGGATGCTCGGTGAGCTGGTGGAGGTGCTGGTCGAAGGGGAGAGCAAGAATAATGCAAGTGTACTCTCCGGTCGTTCCCGGGCCAATAAGCTGGTTCATTTTGAAGGTCCGAAGGAGCTGATCGGCAGCTTTGTGCAGGTCAGAATTACAGATACCAAAACCTGGTATATTAAAGGGGATTATGTGGCGGAAGCTGCAGCAGTCCTCTAACTATAGTGAAATGGGGCGATGAGTGTGAGCCAGGACAGTCCGAATGTGAATAAATACGGCATGCAGAGCTTCGACACCCGTGATCTGATTGTGCGAGAAGATATTATGGGCAAAGCAAAGGAGCTTGCAGCACTGATCTCGACCAGTGAGGAAGTGCGGCATTTTCAGCAGGCCGAGCTCAAAATCCAGAATCATGACCGGGTACAGGGGCTGATTGCCACTATTAAGAAGAAACAGAAGGAGATCGTCGCCTTTGAAAGCTTCGGCAATAAAGCAATGATAACAAAGATTGAACAGGAGATCGAAGACCTCCAGGATGAGATTGACGGTATTCCGGTTGTGAACGAATTCCAGCAGAGCCAGAGTGACATCAATTATCTGCTGCAGATGGTGATTTCGGTCATCCGGGATACTGTTTCCGATAAAATCAGTGTGGAGGCCGGCACGGATGCGCCGCCGTCCACCTGCGGAGATTAAATCCTGTTATTAGAGGGGCGGATGCAGATCCGTCCCTTTATTATCATCAAAATGTGGCAGATTTGTTGCTTTTGGAAGAGCAGGTTTGGTACATTAAAAGATACGAACGGTTAACAAAGCCAGCGGCAAAGGATGATCTAAAGTGAGCGAGAACGTGGAACAAACCTATAACGCCAAAAAATACCGCACTCCGGACGGCGTTCCGGCTGACATTGTGATGTTCACCTTAACGAAGCGGGAACGGAAGACGGTCACCAAGACGCTCCCCCTGCGTGAGCTGAAGGTGATGCTGATCCGGCGCAAGAAATGGCCGTGTGCCGGCATGTGGGCCCTGCCGGGCGGGTTCTGCCAGGAGGATGAGTCCATCTATGATGCGGCAACCCGTGAATTAAAGGAAGAGACCGGTGTTGACGGCGGTCATCTGGAATACCTCGGCGTATACAGCACCCCTGGACGGGATCCGCGCGGCTGGATTATCAGCCATGCTTTTTTTGCGCTGGTGGAGGAATGGATGCTTGAGCAGAGACAAGCCTCGGATGACGCCGGTGAGGTCGGGCTGTTCACACTGCAGGAGGCGCTTGAGGAGCTGGAGCTGGCCTTTGACCACCATGATATTATTACGGATGCTTATCTGCGGATTCAGCAGCAGATGCTGCAGACGACGATTGCCCGGCAGTTTTTGCCCCGGCATTTTACGCTGAGTGAGCTGTATCAGGTTATCCAGACAGTAGTTCCGGAATTCAAAGAGCCAAATTTTATCCGCAAAATTACGTCAACCCGCAGCCGGCAGGGTATATTAAAAGAAGTACGTGACGAAGCCGGCAACCCTGTCAGCTCGAATCAGTACTCCCAGCGGCCTGCGCAGCTCTATATGTTCACTGACCATGAGCCGTTATTATCTATTTATACTTAGGGCGCACACTGAATCTGCATCATGCACCACCTACCCATTTACCAGGAGGTATGTACAATGAAGGCATTGATCGTGATAGATTTCACCAATGATTTTATTGACGGCAGTCTGCCGGTCGGGCAGCCGGGAATTGATATTGCAGCCAGGGTGAGCGAATTGACTGAGCAGTTTGTGAAGAGCGGGGATTATGTGGTTATGGCAGTGGACCTGCATGAGGCGGCCGATCCGTATCATCCAGAGACCAGACTGTTTCCGCCCCACAACCTGCGGGATACACCGGGACGGGAACTGTACGGCGGTCTGAAGGCTGTCTATGAAGAGAACCGTGAGTCTATCTACTGGATGGACAAAACGCGTTACAGCGCCTTCTGCGGCACGGATCTGGAGCTGAAGCTGCGTGAGCGGGGCATCAGGGAGCTGCATCTGATCGGTGTCTGCACCGATATCTGTGTGCTGCATACGGCGGTGGATGCTTATAACAAAAACTTTGAAATCATCGTGCATGAGGATGCGGTGGCCAGCTTTAATCCGGACGGCCACACGTGGGCGCTGGGGCATTTCCGGGGAAGCCTGGGTGCACAGGTGGTACGTGCCGATGCAGAATAAGACAGGTCTAGGAGATGAGGATTTGAGGAGAGAGCTTGCTCTACATACAGACAAGTATCAGATTAATATGATGTACGCCCATTGGGTCAACGGCACCCATAAGCGTAAAGCGGTATTCGAAGCGTACTTCCGTAAGCTGCCCTTTGGCAACGGCTTTGCCGTATTCGCCGGACTGGAGCGGATTACCCAATATATCAGTGACCTCCGTTTCACGGAGGAAGATGTCCGCTACCTGTCGGAACAGGAAGAGAACTATGCGCCGGCGTTCCTAGAGGAGCTGCTGCAGTTCCATTTTAAAGGGAATATTCATGCGATGAAGGAAGGCGCGATTGTCTTTCCGGATGAGCCGCTGGTTCGGGTTGAAGGCACCATTATGGAGGCTCAGCTCGTCGAAACGGCGATCCTGAACTTCATGAACTATCAGACGCTGATCGCCACCAAGGCTTCACGGATTAAGCAGGTAGCTCCTAACGATATTCTGCTTGAGTTCGGCACCCGCAGGGCGCAGGAAGCGGATGCGGCGGTGTGGGGCGCACGCGCAGCTTACATCGGCGGATTCCATGCCACCTCAAACATGCTGGCCGGGCGGATGTTCGGCATCCCGACCAAGGGAACGCATGCCCATTCCTGGGTCCAGAGCTTCAGCAGCGAGCAAGAGGCATTCGACGCTTATGCCAAGGTAATGCCGGACGGCGTTACACTGCTGGTGGATACTTTTGATACACTGCGCAGCGGGGTGCCGCATGCGATCAATACGGCCAAGAAGCTGGAGGCCCAGGGAAAGAGAATGAACGGTATCCGGCTTGACAGCGGCGATTTGGCCTATCTGTCGCAGCAGGCCCGCAAGATGCTGGACGAAGCGGGACTGGACTACGTGAAGATTGTAGCCTCTAACGATCTGGATGAGAATACGATTATGGACCTGAAGCTGCAGGGTGCGGCAATCGATACCTGGGGTGTCGGCACACAGCTGATTACAGCTGCAGACCAGCCTTCCCTGGGCGGGGTGTATAAGCTGGTAGAGATTGAGTCTGCTTCCGGCGAGATGATCCCGACCATCAAGATCTCCTCCAATCCAGAGAAGGTCTCTACTCCGGGCAAAAAGGAAGTCTTCCGCATTGTCGGCACGAACGGTAAAGCGATGGCCGACTATATTAACTTCCCTGATGAGGCTGCCCCGCGCAACGGCGCCCGGATCAAGCTGTTTAACCCCCTGCATCCTTATCTGCGCAAAAACGTCGACAAGTATGAGGCGCTGCCGATGCTGGAGCCGATTTTCGTGAACGGCTTCCAGGTCTATTCCTTACCCCCGCTTGAAGAGATCCGCCGCTATCATGAGCAGCAGCTCGATCTGTTCTGGCCGGAATACCTGCGTAAGCTGAATCCTGAGGTGTACCGGGTTAACCTCAGCGAGCAGGTCTGGAACCGCAAGCAGCAGCTGATCGCCGAGCATATGCAGCTGGATCAGCTGGATAACGAGTAGCAGATGTACCCTTTTAAATGCGAATAAATCAGGCTGTCCTTCCGCAATCAGGCTATGCGGGCAGGGCAGCTTTTTTCATATTGACAGCGATAAAATGGAATATTATAGTAAATATGCTGATTCAGCATAGCTGTTAGCTTCGCCAGTCCGCTATGAGGGCGGTGAATGTATGCATTGGCCGCAGGACTGATCCCATTTTAAGGAGTGAAGCGTTATTAATAAGACAACCAAGCATACACTGGGGTGGAAAAGCTGGCTAATCCTCTGTCTGGCGCTGTTTATGCTGCCGGCTGGCTCCGCACTGGCTGCGGTCAATAAACCGTTCCCGCAGCATACCGTCTATACAAGCGGCACGATCAAGCCGAACCATGTCACGCAGGCAAGTATGGACAATGCTGTTAAGACAAAGTGGAATGAGTGGAAGGCTGCTTATCTGAAGCCGGCCGGCACAGGTAAATATTATGTGAAATATAATTCGGACGGGGAGACCGTATCCGAGGCACATGGCTACGGGATGCTCTTCACTGTGCTGATGGCGGGATATGATGCCAACGCCCAGACTTATTTCAATGGACTCTATCAATATTACACCGCTCATCCCAGCTCCATTAACCCGTATCTGATGTCCTGGAAGCAGAACAGCAGCTTTCAGAATATTGAGGGGGAGGACTCCGCTACGGATGGCGATATGGATATTGCCTTTGCCCTTCTTCTTGCCGACCGGCAGTGGGGCAGCACTGGCACTGTAAACTATCTGGCGGCTGCCGGCAATATCATTGGAGCCATCATGGACAATGAGATTAATCAGACGCAGTGGACGATCCGTTTGGGCGACTGGGCCAATAGCGGCTCTTATAATACAGCGACTAGACCTTCTGACTTTATGCTGGGTCATCTGAAGGCCTTCAAGACGGCTTCCGGGGACGCACGCTGGGGAAATGTGACCGACAAGACCTATTCCATTATTAATAGCCTGTATACTGGCTACAGTGCTTCTACGGGCCTGCTGCCGGATTTCGTTATTTATTCGGGAGGTGCCTATAAACCGGCTGCAGCCGGGTTCCTGGAGGATACCAATGACGGGAATTACAATTATAATTCCTGCCGGACACCTTGGAGAATTGCGACGGACTATCTGATCACCGGCGATAACCGTGCAATCAGCCAGCTTACCCAGCTTAACAGCTGGATCAAGACAAAGGTAAGCAGCTCGCCTGGAAGCATCAAGGACGGCTATAAGCTGAACGGTACAACATTCGGAAGCTATAACAGCGGAGCTTTTTACGCCCCCTTCGGCGTCAGTGCGATGATTTCTTCTTCTAATCAGAGCTGGCTGAACTCGCTATGGAGCCATACAGCCGGCAGCGCGGCTGAGGATTATTATGAGGACAGCATCAAGCTGTTTTCGATGATCGTAATGTCGGGCAACTGGTGGACGTACTAGAAACGGATAATACTGCAGGCCAGCCCATCTCCGGATGGGCTTTTTGCCTTGTTTTTTACTGCGCGGACATCACTTCAGGCACCTGCGGATTGTAAAAAATTCCTCTGTCAAAAGCTATAAAAATCATTGACGCCCATGTCATTGATATGCATTCTCAATTGAAAAATGTGATGAATTTAACATCTTAATTTTTAATTTTATTGCTAAATTAAGAAGACCCTTGTATCCACGGAGCTTTGAAAAACAGCGGATTACACACAATTTTCACATTCTGCAATTTCTATGGCAGGTTATCTTCTTTCGAGGTAACGCAGTGCTGTCGCATATAAAGAAATCGCTAGAAATCTATAAATTAATGTGATTCCCGAAGCCGTGTAAATGCAAGATTTGTCACATTCGTTACCATCATTATCACGTTACAATTATTGAAAAAGTCAAAAGGAATGTTTTATTTGACACTCGAAAGGGGTTATGTCGGTGGTACAACTACCAAAAGTCAACAGCCTGGGATTCTTTGAAATCCGGCTGGAATCCATCGGAGGGCTAGGGGCGAACCTGGCCGGTAAGATGCTAGCAGAAGCAGGTGTAGTCGGCGCGGGACTGAACGGCGTGAGCTTCTCATCATACGGCTCAGAGAAAAAAGGTTCAGCTGTAAAAGCCCATATCCGGTTCTGCGATCTGAACACGCACATCCGTGATACTTCGCCGGTAGAGCGCCCGCATGTGGTTGGCGTATTCCATGAAGCACTTGCCAAGACCGTCAACGTTACGAGCGGAATCAGTGAGGACAGCACCGTTCTTGTGAACTCGGCCAGGACGCCGGAAGAACTCAGAGAATTGCTGAAGCTGAAGGGCGGAACGATTGCAGTCATCGATGCGACCAGCATTGCGCTGAAAGAGAAGAACCGCGTGAATATGGCGATGCTCGGCGCGCTGTTCCGGCTCTGCCCGTTCCTTGACACCGAAACGATGAAGGGCGTTATTGAGAAATCCCTCGGCAAGAAATATCCGCAGGCTGTACAGTCTGCCATTACAACCTTCGATCGGGGCTTCAATGAAGTGAAGTTTATGCACTTTGAGCTGCCTGAGGGAGAGAGCATGCCTGAATATGTTCGTTCTGATATCTCTCCGCTTGGTTATGAAACCCAGCCGATGGGCGGATCGATTGTCAATCCAGGCAACAGCTTCCTGAAGAATCTCAGTATTTCCCGTTCCGGTATGATTCCGGCTTATGAGAACGAGTCCTGCATCAACTGTGCACAGTGCGATACCGTCTGTCCGGACCAGTGCTTTGTCTGGGAAGAACGGCTTGACCGCAAGGGGCGTTCGCAGATGTTCCTGCTGGGTATCGATTACCAGTACTGCAAAGGCTGCCTGAAATGCGTCGGCGCCTGCCCGACCTCGGCCCTGTCCATCATCCGTGAGCAGGAAGGCTATGCGGACAGCCATACGGTGCATCATACGTTTGATTTGGTCTCGCAATTATAAATTCGGTAAGAAGGGCGGAATGAACAATGGCTATTGATTATGAGAAAGAAATAGGCTCTGCCAAGGTAGAGCAGAAGTTCCTCTATGAATCAGGCAATGAAATGGCAGCTTATGCTGCGCACCAGATCAATTATCATGTTATGGGATACTTCCCGATCTCGCCGTCGACCGAGGTAGCCCAGTTCCTCGATACAATGAAGGCGAGCGGACAGCACGATATTATGCTCGTGCCATCAGACGGTGAACACAGCTCGGCAGGGATCTGTTACGGTGCCTCGACTGCGGGCGGACGCGTATTCAATGCAACTAGCGCACAGGGCTACATGTTCATGCTGGAGCAGCTGCCCGTACAAGCAGGTACGCGTATGCCTATGGTTATGAACCTGGTCTGCCGTTCGATCTCAGGCCCGCTGAATATTCACGGTGATCACTCCGATTTGTATTTTGCACTCAATACCGGCTGGCCGATTCTGATGTGCCGTGACCCGCAATCGGTCTACGACATGAATCTGATGGCACTTAAGCTGGCAGAACATGCGAAGGTCCGTCTTCCGGTAATGGTTGCTTCTGACGGATATTTCACCTCACACCAGAAGCGCCGTGTGCAGGCTTTTGCACACCGTGAGGATGTACACAAATTCGTAGGCGAACAGCCGCCGGCAGGCTTTACAGATACGCTTGACCGCAACAACCCGGTTACCGTCGGTCCTTACATGAATGAGCCGGATTATATTAACAACCGTTACCAGCAGTCTGTAGCGATGTATAATGCCGGTGAGGTGTTTGAAGAGATCGCCCAGGAATTTGCTGAGCTGACCGGCCGCCGTTATGAGATGATCGAGCAGTACCGGATGGATGATGCCGATGTTGCCGTCTTCCTGATGAACTCGGCGTCCGAGATCATCAAGGATGTCGTTGACCAGCTGCGTCTGCAGGGCATTAAGGCCGGAGCGATTTCACCGAATATGATCCGCCCGTTCCCGCAGAAGCAGATTGCCGAAGCATTGAAGAATGTCAAAGCTATTACTGTCGGCGACCGTGCAGACTCCGTCGGCGGACACGGCGGTAACATGGTCAATGAGATCAAGGCAGCCCTGTTCACTCACGGCAATACAACAACCAAGGTCATCAGCCGGATTTACGGCCTGGGCGGTAAAGATTTCTACGCTGAGGACGGCCATCACTTCTTCCAGCTGGCTATGGATGCAGTTGTTGCCGACCGTGTGGAAGTGCCGTTCGATTACTATGGCCACAATCCGGGCGAGCCGGACAAAGCGCCTAAGCGCCTGCTGAAGCCGATGGATTTCGATGCATTGAAATCCGGCCTGATTACGGTTACCAAGAATGAAGAAACCGGCAAGCTGGCCGTTAAGGTTCCGCCAGTACGCAGTCTGATGAAGAAGCCGAGACGTCTGTCACCGGGTCACGGCGCGTGTCCGGGCTGCGGTATTTTCTCCGGTCTTGAACTGTTCTTCAGAGGCATTGAAGGGGATATTGTTGCGCTGTACCATACAGGCTGCGCCATGGTTACAACGACAGGTTATCCGTATTCCTCCCATAAATCGACGTTTATTCACAACCTGTTCCAGAACGGTGCGGCTACACTGTCCGGTGTAGTAGAGATGTTCTGGGAACGCAAACGCCGCGGCGAGCTAGACGGACTGGGTCTGAAAGAGGACTTTACCTTCGTAATGGTTACCGGCGACGGCGGTATGGATATCGGTATGGGGCCTGCAATCGGTGCCGCCCTGCGCGGACACAAAATGATTATCGTCGAGTACGATAACGAAGGCTATATGAACACCGGAGCCCAGCAGTCCTATTCGACTCCGCTAGGTCACCGTACTTCGACTTCGAGCATCGGCAAAACCCAGCAGGGTAAGGTTACACAGCACAAGGATACTGCCCAGATTATGGCGGCTACCAACATTCCTTATGTGTTCACCGGCTGCGAAGCCTATCCGCAGGATCTGCTCAAGAAAGCAGCGAAGGCACAGTGGTATGCACAGAATGAAGGTCTGGTCTACGGCAAGATTCTGATCGCCTGCCCGCTGAACTGGATGAGCGATGACAAGGAAGGGACTAACATTGTATCCCTGGCTGTCGAATCCTGTTTCTTCCCGTTGTATGAGGTGGAGCAGGGTGTTACCAATATCACCTACAATCCTGAAGACAAGAACAAGCGTGTAGAAGTATCCGCCTGGCTGAAAACGATGGGCAAAACCCGCCATCTGCTCAAGCCGGAGAATGAGCCTGCACTGCGCAGCTTCGAGAGCGAGGTCCAGCGCCGCTGGAGCAAGCTCAAGGCCAAGCATGAGCACCCTGATTTGTAAGCTGTAACGCAATCCTTTAGCATAATCATTCACAGCCTGACAGAGCTCTGTCAGGCTGTGTTTTTGCCTGCAGAGAAGTTTTCACTTGTGCAGATGAAGGAAAGCTGCGTTTTCAGCCGAATTTGATAGAGTAGCATTAATAATGGGTACAGTTAAGCTTCAGCATTCATTCAATTAAATCCGGTAAAGGAGCGTGCAGGTAATGAAAAAGGTGGACTGGCAGGCTGGCATCTGGAGTAATGAACCACATTCTGTAGCGGACCAGAACGGTAAGCTGATTGTTCAGGCAGTGGAGGGCAGTGATTACTGGCAGAAAACGATGTACGGATTCCAGCATGATAACGGTCATGCGCTGCTCTCGGCATGGGAAGAAGGGACCGCAGTGGAGGTCAGCTTCGCGGCGGGAAGCCTTACCGAGCTGTACGATCAGGCAGGTATAATGCTGTGGCACAGCCCGCTGCAGTGGATTAAGGCCGGGATCGAAATCAATGACGGCGTGCCGCATATCGGCGCTGTGGTGACAGATCAATATTCAGACTGGTCCCTGTCACCGGTACCGGAATGGGCTGGCCGTACAATCACGATCCGCGCCTCACGCCTGAAGGATGCAGTCATTATCAGAGCCAGAACCGATGAACAGCCCTGGCGGACGATCCGGGTCGCCCGATTCCCTTACACGTCAGGGGTACAAGCCGGACCGATGCTATGTGCCCCGACCAGACCCGGACTCAGAGTCGAGTTTACAGGCTGGGTAATCACGGCTCCGGATACGGACGTCCACGATGAGCCGCCAGGGGAATAAAGCTGCTGCAGGCAGATAACGGTTACTGAAGCAATTGGTTTACGAAGCTGTGCATACTTTTCTAATCTCTCAGCCATCCTTAGAATAACAGGATTTAGGATCAGGTTATTTTAGAGGAGGGAGCTTATGAAAAGCCCTATGGTATTCCTGCTCGTAAGTGCATTAACGGCGGGGATTCTATTTAACATTCATTCTGGGACAGCTAATATAATGCTGAAACCGTCCATCTCAAGCAGCCGCGTTCTTCTGTATACCTCGATGAACAAAGAGAAGGGGAAGTATACCGAAAAGGTTAAAGCACTGCTCAATCAAGTGCTGGACGGTCTGCACGCTTCACATTAGCCATAACAAACAGGCCGGGTACATGCATCGGCAGATGCATGTATCCGGCCTGTTTGGGCTTCATGCTATTCCTTCTTGTAAATCTCCCGCATCACATGGCGCAGCTCCGGGATAATCAGGCGGTTCATAGCCAGCTTGATTGCTCCGGTGGAGCCGGGCATCGAGAAGACCGCTGTACTGCCGATTGTGCCGGCGATGGCCCGGCTTAGAATGGCGGCAGAGCCGATATCCTCCGTGAAGCTGAGCAGCCGGAAAATCTCGCCGAAGCCCGGCAGCGACTTATCGAGCAGCGATGCCACCGCCTCATAGGTGGTATCCCGGGGCGAAATTCCCGTACCGCCGGTCAGCAGCACCGCTTCAATCCCGGAATGGACAGAGCTTTTATAGACCAGCTCGCGGATCTCCTCGTAGTCATCTTTAACAATAGTGCGCCCTATAACCTGATAACCGGCTTCTTCCAGCATAGATGCCAGAAGCTGTCCTCCGGTGTCCGTGTCCATTGTCCGGGTATCGGAGACCGTAATGACATAACAGGCTACAGTCTGCGGGGCTTGCTTGCGGTGTTCATCGACAGATGACATATTATCCACTCCTAAAGTCCAAGGTCAGTTCCTTATTATCTTATTTACCCATAATCTCCAAATTTATATGGGGTGTTTCATTGCATCTTTGTCTAGGGCCTTCTGCACAACCGGCATGAAAAAATTAAGGATAAAGCCGCCCAGGCAAACCGTCAGCAGTGTTCCGATCCCGATAGGCCCGTTAAATATAAAAGCTGCCATCAGAAACACGAAATAAATAAGTGTCCGGGAAAAAAGGATACTGCGCCCCGTCAGCTTTTGTAACAATAACGTTAACCTGTCTAAAGGGGAGGGTGCAAATTTGGCGTGCAGATATACGGCAGTCCCTAACCCTGTAACGATTAAGCCTAACACAAAACAAACCACTCTGCCGCCAAGCGGCTCAGGCTCAATCCGGCCATTCAGCAAATACAGCCACATATCGATCCCCAGGCCGGTTACAAAAGCAGTAGCCAGGCCCAAAACCTCCGGTTTCGTTCTGGACAGGAAGGTGTTGCATATCAGCAGCAGTACGGCAATCAGGATCTCCCAGCTTCCGACGGTCAGCCCTACATTGCCGGAAAGCCCGACCAGGGTTGCATCAAACGGAGATGCGCCAAGGCCGGATTGTATGGTCAGGGAGATTCCCAGCGTTAATATGAACAGTCCGCCGACGAACAAAGAGCCTGCCATTAATCGTAATCTATTCATATCCGTGAAGCAATCAGCTCTTTAGTCATTAAAAAATGCGGAATCCCGTCTTCCATAAATTCGGCCGATGAAGCCTGATAGCCAAGCTTTTCATAGAATCCTTTTGCCTGTGTCTGACCGTGTAATTTAACTTGCAAAAGACCTTTCATGGCAGCGAGTTCCTCCAGGCCGGCGATAATTTGCTTTCCGATCCCGAATGCCCGGTACGGAGGCAGAATACATATACGCTCCAGCTTTCCTTTTCCGTCAGCAGCCCGGATTCTGCCTGTGCCCACCCGCTGCCCTCAAAGACGGCCAAGATATGCACGCACCCGCTGTCCAGCGAATCGAATTCATCAAATTCATCAGCAAGGGGGACTCCCTGCTCCTCAACAAATACCTGCTTTCTTATAGAAAATGCAGCTTCTAGATCTTCTAGCGATGTAATGGCTTGAATATTCATTTCAGTCTCAATCCTTTCTGGGCGTATGAATCATTTACAAAGTATAATCAAAAACAATATTGTTGTAAATGCAATAATATTATTGCTTGAGAGAGAGGCGGCGTTATGTGCCTTGCTTGTGCAGTCAGACTGTAGTACACTCGCTACCATACGGAATTTTTGGGGGAGCGATGAAGCATGGAACAAGAGACCTTACCGGTTTATATATTGTCAGGATTTCTCGGAAGCGGCAAAACAACGCTGCTGCAGCGGCTGCTGGATTACTGGAAGGGACAGGGGCTGCGGCCGGCGGTTATTATGAACGAGCTGGGCGAGGTTAATCTGGACGGTCTGCTGGTGGAGCAGGAGGTGCCGATGGCGGAGCTGCTGGGCGGATGCATCTGCTGCACAAGCCGCGGTGATCTCAGCACAGAGCTGACTACACTTGTCAAAAAGGAAGCACCGGATGTCGTTGTGATTGAAGCTACCGGCGCTGCGAACCCGCTCGAAATCGTCGATGCGGTGACGGAAACCTCACTGTATCAGCAGGTGGAGCTGAGAGGGCTGATTACCGTTGTCGATACAGCACATCTGCTGGAGCTGTACCGCTCACAGCAGGGGCAACCTACCGGCTGATGCAGGAGCAGATCCGCTGCGCCTCCGTGCTGATTCTGAACAAAACAGACCGAGTCAACGCAGAGGAAGCAGAAGAAATCTCCGGCGTGCTGCGTAAATGGAACGCATATGCTGAGATTTTGCCGGCTGTGCGCTGTGCGCTTGATCCGGAGTCCCTGCTTGGCGGTCTGGGCGGCGTACATTTGGATGGTGGAAGTGAGGACCAGGAAACTTCCGGCGATGCTGCGTCTGCCAATGAACCTGCCGTACAACCGGCCAAAGCCCACCGGACCCATGATCACGTTATGGCGTATACCCATTATTTTAAAAATGCTGTGAACAGTGAGGCGTTTGAACGCTTCGTGAAGGAGCTGCCGCGCGATGTATACCGGGCCAAGGGAATCGTAACTTTCAGCGATACGGCCAGCCGGTTTTTATTCCAATATGCCTACAGGGAAGCTGATTTTATGAAAATCACCCCCCAGGGAGAGGTGCCGGACGTCGCTGTCTTTATCGGGGAGCATTTTTCATCCGGTGAGCTGCGTACACAGCTGCTCCAGCTGGAGAATCGTCTTTTAAACCGTCCCTCAGCGGTCAAAAGAAGCCTGTAATACGTTCTTAGATTGGTTCGTTCCTTTTCTTGCAGGTTAATACATAGGCATACCCTATTCGAATTGCAGGAGGTTTAAGGCTATGACCCGAATTCAATATCAGGAATGCATCGACGCATGTATTAAATGTATGAATGCCTGTAACTACAGCTATGTCTCCAGCCTGAAGGAATATGATCTTGCCTCGCTCCGCGAGAGCATCCGGCTTGACCGTGAATGTGCGGATATCTGTTCTTATGCCGTACAAGCGATGACCCGGCAAAGTCCGTTCGTGGTTGAAATCCTGCGTCTGTGCGCGGATATATGTGAACGCTGTGCCGACGAGAGCAGCAGACACAGGCAGACTCATTGCCAGGAATGTATTGATGCCTGCCGCAATGCCGCAATGGCCTGCCGCCTGATCAGCGAAGCTGTAGAAGTATACGCCTAATGACATGAAAACTACATAAAACCGGAACGCTGCGGCTCTGCTGCTGTGTTCCGGTTTTTTTGTGTATATCCGGCTTGCTGCAATTGTTGAAAGCTGACAGGAAGAAGGAAGGAATCCGGCGAATATTGTATAGAAGATAACAGACAGCTCCGCAGGGTGATGCCCTGTTCCCGCGTCTGGGCAGAAGGGAAGATATCAGAATGGCTTCATCCAATACGTTAATCACACTAACCGGTGCCTCCAAAATATACGGACGAAGAGCCGTCCTGAATGAAGTCTCCCTCAGCATTGAGGCAGGTACAGCCACCGCTCTGATCGGCCGTAACGGTTCCGGTAAGAGCACACTGCTGGCAGTTATGGCCGGTCTGCTAAAGCTTTCCTCAGGGGTTCTGCAGCAGTCAAAGCCTAAGCTTAGAATCGGTTATGCGCCGGAAGCCTTTACAGGAACGAAGCTGCCGGCTGAGCAATACTTACGCTATATGGGACAGATCAGCGGCATCCCGGATGCTCAGCTGGAACGCCAGATTACTGGATTGCTTGAAGCCTTTCAGCTGCAGCCGTTCCGGAAAGAGCCAGTAATCAGCTTCTCCAAGGGAATGCTGCAAAAGGTGAATCTGATTCAGAGCCTCCTGGGTGAACCGCAGCTGCTGCTGCTGGACGAGCCGTTGTCCGGTCTCGATCTACCAGCGCAGCATACCCTGATTGACTGCCTGCAGGAGCTGAAGCGGAAAGGGACAGCACTGGTCTTATCCGTTCATGAGCCCTTATGTGTGGAAGCGCTGGAAGCCGGAGTGCATGTGCTTCAGGCCGGCCGGACGTTAATGGTTACAAGTGCAGACAAGCTGCGGGGAACGCTCACTTCTTGTCTGCTCTGCACCGAACTGGCACAACATGAGCAGCAGCTCATCACAGGTATGCCCGGTTATATTGCTGTCCGTTCTGTTCAGACGGCTATGATCGGGCGATGCACAGAATGGACTGTTGAAACAGCCTTCGCAGATACGTTTCTCCTGCATATCCTCCAGCGCGGAGGCTCAGTCATTTCGGTGGAGCACGGGAGAAGCCGCAACCTGCTTGAAGAGTGGATGGATCCCAAACAGAGTGTGGAGGAGAATGCCGGATGAGGCCGCTGACTGCCTATATGCTGAAAAGCTATTCAACCTCGCAGCGCTATTTTGCACCTGTAGCTGCGATAATTATATTCGTATTACTTCTATATACATATAAGCCGAACCCGGTTATGAGCAGTTATGCTGCTACCGGCATTCTATTATTCATCGGCTGCGCCTGGATGGGGATAAGCTTCCTTAATCATGAACAGGCGGTGCAGCGGCAGATTACAATCGTCCATTTGCGCAGCAGTGTAAAATACAATCTGGGCGGCATACTGACGCTGGCTGTTCTAACGTCGGTACTGTCTATGCTTGTAGTGTTGTATCCCGTTCTGACAGGGAACTTTGCCGAGCCGGCGGGGCTCTACCGGTTGACGCTGGCTTTTGCCGGACATCTGCTGCTGGGCATGCTTGGAGTGTCTATTTCACTCTACCTGCAGGCTGCCTGGGTACCCAAAGCCAGCTATGCCACAGGCTTGCTGCTGATTATCCTAATTGTATCCATTAGCGGCTTTAAGCTGGCTGAGCTAATCCCCGGCCCTTTTGTGCCGGTGCTGCTGCCTCCGGCTGCATTGCTGATGGATGTGCTTACTCATGCGGATGAACTGCCCCCGGCTGCGGTGCTAGGGACATTTGCCCATGCACTAATCTACATATTGCTGCTCAGCGCATTCTATCTGTACCGCTCCGGACGCATGGATTATGGCAGGCATTTATGAGACAATAGATCAATAAAGAGTGAACAGGCGGGAGGAAAGATGAAGGATACAAAAGTACCGGAGAGTGAACAATCCAAGGAGCTATTTGCTTATTTCGGACTGGCAGTCTATTATTGTCAAGCTTTGGAGCAGCAGCTTACCAATCTGCTGCTGCTCACGAAGCTGTCTCAGGGAAAAACACCCACAGAAGCAGATCTCACTGAATTGTATCAGCGTAAGCTCAGTAATTCACTCGGCCAGCTCATCAAAGAAATCCAGCATCATTTTCCATTCTCGGAAGAAGAGACTAATCAGCTGCAGGATGTATGGAAGCAGCGTAATCATATCGTGCATGATTATTTCAAGGAACGCATTCAGCAGACCTTTACTCCGGCAGGCAGGGCGCACATGATCCGTGAGCTGAAACGGTTCAAGAACAAGGCCAGCAGACTGGAAATCAAGCTGCAGGGCTACTGCACGGAAATGTACGCCAAGCTGGGGCTGGAAGAGGAACGGTTCATTGAATAGAGCTGTATCTTAGTTGAACAGCCTCCTCCAGACCGGATAACTCGCAGCTCTGGACAGCCTCCGGAGCAAAGGTGACGCTGACCGCTCTGTTACAGCGTGCCAGTGCTGCGATGGCTGCAGCGGCTGCCGGGATTAGCTCGGCAGTTAAGGATTCTCCCGGCTCCCACCACCAGCGGACGATGCTCAGGACTCCGCTTTTCTTGTTCATAACCGGTTCTAACCGGGCAATAAACCGGTCGCCGTACAGAAGAGGGAGCACATAGTAGCCGTATTCCCGCTCTGCCGCCGGCTTGTATACCTCCCAGCGGTACTGGAAGCCGAACAGCTGGCGAATCAGCTCTCTGTCCCACAGCAGATTATCAAGCGGAGCCAGCACGGCGGCGAATCCGTCTTCCTCAACAGCATTTGCAGAATTACCCCCGGCATCAGCGCTCCCGTTCAGGATGGTCTCAAGCACGGGAACATCCGCAGTCCGCATATACAGCGGCAGCTTCACATCCTCCACACGCACCTCACGTATGCTGTCGGCCAGCAGCAGACGTTCCACAGCAGCAGTTCTTTCCTTACTCTTTAACCCGGAAATGCCCAGCCAGCCGTCGCCGGACCTGTTCCACTGGAGGCCGATACTGCCGATCCGGCGCAGCACGTACCAGTCGTGATGCTGTTCAGGCAGCGGATTCGGCTCCTCTGCATTTAGCAGATATTCCGGCAGCAGCCTGGAAGTGAAATCGTAATAGCGGCGAGTATGCACCCGGTGATGCACGCATATCTCTCCCCGGAAATACAGAGTCTCCAGCGCGGCGCGGGTGACTCTGGCCGGAGCCCAGGCCCAGTCCATCTTCTCTTTGCCTTCCAGATCAAGTGAGGAGAGGGGACCGCGGGCATCCAGCGCTTCCCGTACCTGCTCTATCGTCCTGAGCAGAAGCTCATCCCCCTGATGCCTGGCTGCTGCCGCCTCCCGCCGGCGGCTGAAATAGGGCCAGTCCTCCGTGCAGTAAATGGACATGTTCTTGTCCCAGCCGTCAATCAGCAGCCGGTCTCTGTACAGCAGCTCATTCGCCATGGAAGGAACAAAATCCGGAACCCGTGCCTGCAGCACAAGCTCATGATTGTGCCCCGCAATGCTGAGCGGATCATACTGGATGCAGCCCACATGGCGGACATAATCATAGATGCTCTGCTTGCCGCCCGGCAGCATGCCGGGAACCAGCCGCTGGTGCAGCAGCAGGAACTGTCTGGCCTGCCGCTTGCTGAGTGAATAGGTAATCATCTTCTTGCCACCCCGCATATTATGTATTATTTCCCATTATATCCGAACGGATGTTCCGTATTCAAGTGCAAAAAAACCTGGCAGCCGTTTAGGCTCCCAGGGGTCATAACCAATATGTTAGCTGTGCTTCAGCGACGGCTGCAGAACAGCTGCCGGCTTACCCGGTGCCGCAGTATCAGCGGTCTGTGCCGTACCAGCACCGGCTCCAAGCTGCAGCTGGTACATCCGGTAGTAGCGGCCTTCCAGCGCCATCAGCTCCTCATGGCTGCCACGCTCGACAATCTCGCCGTGGTGCAGCACCAGAATCTGGTCCGCACTGCGGATGGTCGACAGGCGGTGCGCGATGATGAAGGTGGTCCGGCCTTTCTTCAGCACCTCCAGCGCTTCCTGAATGAGGCTCTCCGTCTCCGTATCAATATTGGAGGTTGCTTCATCCAGAATGAGAATCGCCGGATCGAATGAGAGCGCGCGGGCGAAGGAGATCAGCTGGCGCTGTCCGGCAGACAGCGTGCTGCCTTTTTCCACTACCGGCTCATCAAAGCCCTTCGGCAGGTGGGCCAGCAGCTTATCCGCCCCGACCTCACGCAGCGCGCGTTCCACCCGTTCACGGCTGATACGTTCATCGCCAAGGCTGACATTGGACGCGATGGTGCCGGTGAAGAGGTAAGGGTCCTGCAGCACGATCCCCATATGGCTGCGCAGCCACTGCTTGGGAATGGAAGTAACCTCTTGTCCGTCAATCGTAATGCTTCCGCGCTGCGGATCATAGAAGCGGAACAGCAGATTGATGATCGAGCTTTTACCGGAGCCGGTGTGTCCGACCAGAGCTACTGTTTCGCCGGGATGTGCCTCGAAGGAGATGTCCTTCAGCACGAAATCTTTTTTATAGGCAAAGGATACGTTATTGAATTCGACCTTCCCTTTGTATCTCGGCATCGAGCCGTCGGTGACCGGTTCTCCCGGTTCATCCATCAGGGTGAAGACGCGGCCTGCAGAGACCATTGAGCTATCCAGGTTCGCAAGCTGGTTCACCATTCCGGTAATCGGCTGGAACATCCGTCCAAGCACATCGACAAAGGCATACAGCACGCCCAGTGACACAAAGGTTGAGCCGCCTAAGCTGCCAAAGCCGAAGTACCACAGGACCAGTACAAAAGAAAGATTACGCAGCGTGTTCACCAGATTGTGTGAAGTGAAGGCATTCAGGTTAAGCATTTTGTTCTGATACTTCATATAATCATCGTTCAGGTGCTCGAATTCTGCGCGGCTCTGCTTCTGGCGGCGGAAAATCCGGATAATCGACATGCCCTGGATTGATTCGTTGATAATGGCATTGATCTCACTCAGCCGCGAGCGGATGATCGTATTGTATTTGGTCGCCACTTTGCGGTAGAGCACGATCCAGAGCACGATAATCGGCACGATGAACAAGCTGATCAGGCCAAGCTTCACATCGAGCAGGAAGAGCGCGATATATACACCGGTGATATTGATAATTCCTGTAAAAAAGTTGGACAGCACGGCAATGAACAGATCCTTGACGGCCTCTGTATCATTGGTGACCCGGGAGACGACCTTGCCCGCAGGCAGATTGTCAAAAAAGTGCACCGGCAGCCGCTGGATATGCGCATACACATCGGTACGCAGCTTGCGGATGACCTGATTGGCCGAAGACTGCAGCCAGTAGGTTTTGCCGAACTCAGCCAGAATGGAGATGACCAGGAAGATGGCATATAGCCCTACCAGCTCATAAATCCCCGGAAATTCCGGCTTGTAAAAAGCAAACACTTCATCCGCAGACAGCTTCACTGCAGGGTAGACGGTAATCTGATCTCCGTATTTGACCTCCAGCACCCCGTCCTTAAATGTCCGTTCGCCTTCAGGCTGGGCAACTGCTTCATTGATGAAATAGAAGCTTCTGCCTGACTGCAGCAGCCGGACCTCCTGGCCCTTGGCTTCACCCTCGGCAAAGCGGTCGCCGCGCTTGTAATAGTTATTGTTATATACTGCGGCCTCTTCAGGGGAGGCAGTCTGGAAGTAAGGCTGCTCAATGGCAAGCAGATGGTTGTCGATCATATTTTTGGCGATAAAAGGGCCCGCCAGCTCGGCGGCCACGCCGATGGTAAGCAGCAGAAGGGCTGCGATAAAGGTTTTTTTGGCAGTCAGTGCATACTGCAGCAGGCGTTTGCCTGTACTCTGTGTCAACGGTGACACCTCCTAAAGGGTTGTAAGTCCCAAGTTCTAATTCTGGTTATAAAATATCGGGCAAGACATCCGGCTCCCGTCCTTATTCACCGGTCAGGTTATTCTCCACCTGCTGGCGGTCGAACTGCTCACGGTACCAGCCGTTTCTGTCCAGCAATTCCTGATGAGTGCCGCGCTCAATAATATGCCCGTTATCCAGCACAAGAATCAAATCGGCATGCTCAACGGCAGAAAGGCGGTGGGTGGAGATCAGCGTCGTTTTGCCGGCGCGTTCCTCACGGATGTTCTCAATAATCCGGGCTTCGGTCCGCGCGTCAACAGCGGAGAGGGCATCGTCGAGAATCAGAATGTCAGGGTTCGCGATAAAAGCCCTGGAGATCGAGACGCGCTGCTTCTGGCCCCCGGAGAGGGAGACGCCGCGTTCGCCGACCATCGTATCGAGGCCGTCGGATAAGGTGCCCAGGTCGTTCTGGAAGGCTGCAGCCGTAATGGCCTGCATGATCCGCTCGTCACTGGCCTGGTCATAGCCGAACTGGATATTCTCACGGACGGATTTGGAGAACAGAATCTGCTCCTGCGGAACATAGCCCATCCAGCCGTGCAGCTGGTCGAGCGCTATCTTTTCAATGGGAACATTAGCAATCTTAATATCGCCCTTGCCGGCCGGATATTCATGGAGCAGCTGCTTCAGCAGGGTGGATTTCCCGCTGCCTGTGCGTCCGACCACACCAAGCGTCTGGCCCTGGGACAGGGTGAAGCTGACTCCGCTCAAATTATCGACAGTGGAGGTAGGATAACGGAAGGTTACATCCTCGAAATCGATCCGGGTCGGCTGAGCAACCGCTACCGGACTTGCCACATCTGCCACATCCGGGCGAGTATTAGTCGTTTCGTCGATCCGCTCAAGCGAAGCGCCGCCGCGCTGCATGATGTTGATCAGCTCGCCGATCGCGAACATTGGCCAGACAATCATCCCCAGATACATATTGAACGAGACTAGGTCGCCCAGTGTGATCTGATTGCGGAATACGAGATAGATGCCATATGTAAGAGCGATGATATAGCTCAGACCCACACAGAAGCGGATCGTCGGCTCAAAAAAGGCATCTACACGTGCAACCGCCATATTTTTACGGTACACATCTTCAGTAATATCTGCAAAACGCTTCTCATCCAGCCGCTCCTGCACATAAGCGCGGATAACGCGCACACCGGATACCGACTCCAGCACCTGGTCATTCATATCCCCGAAGGCATCCTGGGCCAGGCTGTAACGGTCGTGGATTGCTTTGCCGTAGAATATCATTGCGATCGCAATCAGCGGCAGCGGCAGCACGGCGGCAAGTGTCAGCTTCCAGCTGACCAGAAAGCCCATCGCCAGCAGGACCACACTCAGATAGATAGTGGAGTCAACAAGCGTCAGCATCCCGAAGCCGACGGTGGTCGCCACGGCGCGGATGTCATTGGTGGCGCGGGCCATCAGGTCGCCGGTACGGTTTTTTTCAAAGAAAGAGGGGGTCATCGTCATCAGGTGGTTCATGAACCGGGAACGCAGCAGGCGCTCGACCAGGTTGGAGCCGCCGAACAGCTTGTGCATCCAGACATAGGTGATCCAGTAAATAATGAGCATCATCCCGGTGATACCGCCGATGTACTTCAGCAGTGACCCGGTGGTGATGGAGCCGCGGACAATTTCGTCGATGGCATTGCCAAGCAGACGCGGAGGCAGCAGCTCCATTACACCAACTACAATTAGCAAAATCAGGCCGATGGAATAGCGCCTTTTCTCCCGGCGGAAAAACCAGCCGAGATCGCGGAGTACGGAGAACAAGGGAAATCCCTTCCTTTCGTGTTTGGAATGTAATGTCATTGTCGGTTTATTGGTGAATGTCTCTCTGCATGTTCGAAATAGCGGAAGCTCATTAACGGCATACAAAAAGGCATACCCTCCGTTAACCGGATGATATGCCTGTAAGATACAGTGATAATCATGTCCACGGTGCTTTAGTGCAGCACAGAAGACATGGAAGAGACTTGCCTGGTGAACTCAAGTACGGTGGATGTACTTGCTTCAGAAGGTTTCCACTATTCGGGCTGCTTCGGTATGAGGTTGTGTATAGCCGCCGACAAACAAATAAAAATCAACTGGTACAATAGTCAACACCGAGATCACCCTTTCGTTCATTTTTTGGTAATTACTTCAAGACGCTTCGTATGTTCAGAGTTTATCATCAGTATCTGAGCCATGTCAAATAGAATTTTGAACAAATTGCGAAGAGGGAGTATCATAGAGAAGGAACGGCTGATTTGGAATATCGCCGGCTTTTAGTATGATAAAAGAAAACGGAGGTGCAAACAGAAATGGATATGACCATTAGCCCGGAGGCTGCCGGCTGGTTCAAGAAGGAGCTTAATCTTCAGGCCGGGGATTACATTCGTTTATTTCCGCGGTACAGCTCAGGCGGAGGGCTGCATCCCGGTTTTTCGCTGGGAATTGCTACGGAGCCGCCCGCACGTCCTGCTGTTGAGACGGTGCAGGGAGGACTTGTATTTTATATGGAGGAGCAGGATCTCTGGTATATGGAGGGCTACAGCCTGTCTATTGTTTATATAGCAGGGGAAGATGATATCGAGTATGTGTACCAGCCGCTCAGCGTGGCCGGCCAGGCTGAATAGACAGAGCCGGATCACTGCCGGAATAAGATGGCGCCCATTCAAGGTTAACAGAATGGACGCCATTTTTTTGCTGTGAGCAGCTGTTAACCGGGTATTTGTTATGAAGGTGGCTGTATGCTAAGGTGTCATTAGCTGAAGCCCTTATATTAATTCTTAGGAGGCCGTGAAATGGATTACTCCAAATCGAAAGCTGCTATTGCAGAGCAAGCTGACTTATACACCCAGAAATATAAAAAGTACGCCTGGTTTCATGAACCTGCTTCCCTTTATGAGCTGGATACCCTGAAGCTTCTCCAAGTCAAAAAGATCACAACCTTTGAGCCGTTAAAAGAATTTACCAGCCTCAAGAAGCTGGAATTCGGTACCACTGACTCCAGCATGACGATCCCCGATCTTGCCGGACTTGAGGCCGCTGAAAGTCTGGAGCACCTGAGCTTCATAAGCAAATCGACGATTAAGAAGAATATCGAAGCCTTGTCAAAGCTTAAGAATCTGCAATCGCTCCAGCTCTTTTATGTCCGGCATACACTGCCTGATCAGCTGCTGGCTCCGCTCAAATCATTAAAGTCGGTCAGCTTTTCGAAGTATAACTATGACAGCCAGACGGTTCTGCCGGACAGCCTGGAGACAGTCAGCATGAGCTTTGATGAAATTGTGAATCTGCCGGCCTTTGCGCCCCATAAGGGAGTGAAGCAGGTGTCTCTGGGCGGACAAACCTGCCAGTTGGAGAATCTGGATTCCTTCCGTGTTTTCCCCGAGGTAGAGGAGATCAGGCTGATCGCCCCCAAAAAGCTGGCGGATCTTTCCTATGCCGCCGAGCTCCGGAAGCTGAGGGTCCTGGACGCCAATTTTGCGGCCGCGGCGGATTTAAGCCCTTTTTTTCAGCATGACCGCATTGAGGAAATACGGCTTAGGGGCTCATCTGTGGAACAGGTTCATGATATGGGGTTATGTCCTAATCTTAAGACACTGTATCTGGAAAAAAGCAAACTGAAATCAATCGATGGCATCCGGGAGCAGTTTCCGCAGCTGGAGTTACTCTGGATATGGGAAACCCCAATGAAGGATCTGGAACCATTGACCGGAATGCACAGCTTAAAGAACCTCGATCTGACGAAGCTTAAGCCGGAATCCTGGGATTTCATCTCTACACTTACGGGGCTGGAGGTCCTGGATTTATGTAAAACCTCCTTTTCCGATCCGGGCCTGCTCCTTAAGCTTCCCCGGTTGAAGAAGCTGAGGCTGTCAGGCAGCAATGCTGACCCCCAGTCCGGTGCATACAAAGAACTGGAAGACGCTATCCTTAACCGTAACGGCAAGCTGATTCATTAGGCATATAAACGGATATAAAAAAAGGGCGTCCATTCTTAAGAATGGACGCCGGCTGTGCGGGCAGCGGGGCATACAACATTGAAGCATCACTGCGAGCTGCGGAAGCTTTCTTCCTCCATCGCAAAGTCAAAATCGTCAATATCATACACCTGGACGGGAATACCGCCCTCAATAATGCGCTGAATCAGCTCGAACTGGTCGGTTAACACGGGTAATTTCTCGCGCACGGAAGTCAGCAGCAGCTCGGTCTCGATCGGGTCGAAGGCCTCACCATAGGCTGCGTTATCCACGCTGTTGATGATCGTAATCTGTGCATGCTCACCCAGCAGGATACCGGAGCTCTTCTGCCAGGGAACAGCCAGGCAGCGGTTGATTTTCTTGGAATTAAGCGGCTCCTCGAAATAGGCGATCAGCTCACGGATTTTGCTTTTGACATGCAGATCATCGTCGGCCCGGTTCATCAGCGGCTCATCGCTGTCCCGCAGCTCATACAGCTCCATAACCGTTGTGTAGGGCACAATATATTCCACAGGGCTTTGCGGCACGAGAAGCTGGCCGTATATGGCGATCATGACTGCTTCCGTCACAAATTGTCTAGACATCTTTATCCTCCTGAAGATCGGTACTGCAATCGTACTTATAGACCTAAAAATATAAAAACACTGTAGGCCGCAAATGTCAACACTACCCAAGCAGGTCATGAAGAAAGAAAGGGCGTAACGTTCTGTGAAGCAATGGAAAGCTTTTTACACCTTTGTCCGGCCGTATATGAAATGGATTGTGCTGACGCTCATTATCGGCATGATCAAATTCAGCATTCCGTTAACCCTGCCGATGATTATGAAATATGTGGTCGATGATCTGCTGACGCCATCAAGTCTGACTACAGCGGAACGGATCTCGAAACTGTTCTATGTACTTGGCGGCGCGTTCGTGCTGTTTGTTGTGATCAGGGGTCCGGTGGAGTACTACCGCCAGTATTTTGCCCAGCTGATTACAAGCAGAGTGCTGTTCGATATGCGCAACAAGCTGTACAGCCATCTGCAGCGTCTGTCTCTGCGGTATTACCAGAATACGAAGGTGGGCGAAGCGATCTCCAGGTTCATTAACGATGTGGAGCAGTCCAAGAACCTGGTCGAGGTCGGCATGATGAACGTCTGGCTCGATATGTTCACGCTGGTCTTCGCGCTGGGGTTCATGTTCTATCTTAATCCGGTGCTGGCGCTCGTCTCGATTGCAGTTCTGCCGCTGTACGGCATTGCCGTTAACACCTTGTACAAACGCCTGAAGGTGCTGACCAAGGACCGGTCTCAGGCGCTGGCGGTCATTCAGGGCTATCTGCATGAACGCATTCAGGGCATAGCAATCATCCGCAGCTTTACGATGGAGAAGGCTGATCAGAAGCAGTTCGAAGGCATCAACGGCAGGTTCCTGGAAAAAGCGATGGCCCAGACCCGCTGGAATGCGGTCACCTTCGCCATTATCAATACGCTGACGGATCTCGCCCCGCTGCTTGTTATCGGGTACGGGGGCTACGAGGTGATCCGCGGCAATCTGACGATTGGTACCTTTGTCGCTTTTTTTGGCTACCTGGACCGGATGTATGCGCCGCTGCGGCGGCTGATCAACTCCTCCACCGTACTGACCCAGGCCTCAGCTTCGCTGGAGCGGGTGCTGGAGCTGCTGGATGAGCCTTATGATATTGCAGACCGGCCAGGGGCCAAGCCGCTCAAGAATGCAACCGGTGCAATTGAGTTCGACCGGGTATGGTTCAAATACAGGGAAGAGAATGAGTGGGTACTGAAGGAGATCAGCCTCAGTATCAGCCCGGGCCAGACGGTTGCGTTTGTCGGGATGAGCGGGGGCGGGAAATCCTCCCTGATCAGCCTGATTCCGCGTTTCTATGACATCAGTGAAGGCCGGCTGCTGATGGACGGTGAGGATATCCGGGACCTGACCCAGGAGAGCCTGCGGCGGACGGTGGGCATGGTGCTGCAGGATAATTTCCTGTTCAGCGGCTCGGTACGCGACAATATTCTGTTCGGCAACCCGGAGGCAGGTGAGGCAGAGGTTATTGCCGCTGCGCAGGCTGCCAATGCCCATGATTTCATCATGCAGCTGCCAGAAGGCTATGATACCGAGGTCGGTGAGCGCGGGGTGAAGCTGTCCGGCGGACAGAAGCAGCGTGTAGCGATTGCGAGAGTCTTCCTCAAGGACCCCAAGGTGCTGATACTGGATGAGGCCACTTCGGCGCTTGATCTGGAATCTGAGCATCTGATCCAGCAGTCGCTGCAGTCCCTGGCTTCCGAGCGCACCACGCTGATCGTCGCCCACCGGCTGTCGACCATTACCCATGCAGACCAGATTATAGTTCTGGAAAATGGGGAGATTACGGAGCGCGGGACACATGACGAGCTGATGCTGCTGGACGGCAGCTATGCCCGGCTGTTCAATGTGCAGCGGCTGGACGGGTAGGTGAATCTTATAGACGGCTTCCTTAACTTTAACAGGGAAGCCGTTTTTAATTGCATTATCTTTTCGGTTACAGTATACTGTAACCGAAACATGTAACTGTAACATATAACTGTAACTTTATATGATCTGGAGGCTGAGTATGATGAACACCTATACCGGCAAACAGCTGGCTGAGCTGGTACAGCAGGAAGCTCCTGATATGAATCTGCGGACGGTGCGGTATTACACGCAGATTGGCTTGCTTCCGCCGCTTGCGCTCTACGGTAATAAACGGGTCTACACCGACCGCCATTACAGGCAGCTGCTGGCAATTCTGACTTTGTCCAGAAGCGGGGAGAGTCTGGCGGATATCCAGTCCAAGCTGGCGGACATGCCGGATGAAGAGATAGCCAAAATAGGTGGACGCCTGAAGTTTCTGCAGCCGGAGCAGCTGCTGTCCGGTGATACGCTTGTAGTCAGCGAGGATGTTATGCTGACGGTCAGCCCGCGGATCTCAGCAGAGCTGAGGCTGGAGCTGCAAGAAACGATTACCCGTATGCTGAAGGAGGGGCAATAAGGATGATAACAGCGCGATTGGCCAAATCAGTGCTAGAGCATGAGGAGGGGCTGAATCATGTGCTTATTCAAATCATTCCGCCTGAAGGGTCTGAGCATGCTGTAGTCCGGTTTTTGCTGCCGGAGGGGATTAGTATGGGGGAGGCATACGGGGCGTCTGAGACAGACGGCTCAGGCAATATGCTTCTGTATACTCTGGCCAGCATGAATGAGCTGCTGGTGGAGATTTATACTGGGGAAGCTGTTTTCTGCGGTGAAGTAAGTTTAGGTGTAGTTGTCTTGTATACAGATCTGCATGGGAATGAGGAGACTGAGCAGCTTGCTCTGCCGCTTAGAATAGCGGAAGCTGAAAGCGCGGAAGCGGAGGAGCCTGAGCTTGACGAGGAAGTGGTTAATAAAGTTAAAGCACTCGCAGGGCTTACGGGAAAAACAGCCCGTAATTACTCAGACGGCACCGGATCTGTTGATTGTACACCGCCGTGTAAGCAGACAGCCTTTGATCCGCATTACCGTTCCGAACTGGAGAAGCAGTATCGTGTAGACGGAAGTGTTAACACTTAAGGAGAAGGATGAGGAGTGAACGGGCCTAGCGCCAGCATCCGGCAAAATATAAAGGCTGGCCTAAACGCCTGATTCATGCGGATTAGGCCAGCCTATTCATGCGGCGGAGTACGGCAAAGAGATTATCCTCTCCCGATAATCAGCGACAACAGGCCGGCGGCGATCAGCGGTCCGACCGGCACGCCCTTGAACAGGGCTACGCCCAGAACGGTGCCGATCAGGAGACCGGCGACAACGGTCGGCTGGCTGCCCATCAGCACGGCGCCGCGGCCGCCGAGGTAAGCGACCAGCATGCCGATGCCGATGGCAGTAAGCGATTTCCAGTGGAAAAAGGACTGCCAGACCGTATTCAGCGAGATTTTGCCGCTGGCCAGCGGGGTCATGACTCCGATTGTCAGGATGATGATGCCGACCGTCAGGCCGTGCTTTTCCAGCCAGGGAAACGCCTGCTGCAAACCGAGCACCCTGAGGAGCAGTAATACAACCATAGCAATGGTAACCGGTGAATTGCTGCTGATAATGCCGAGCGCAGCCAGGCCGAGCAGCAGCAGGGAGGTGATATCCATGGGCAGAGGCACTCCTTGTTTTATTGTAGCCGGGATGAAACGATGTGATCTGCAATCAGCTTGCCGTGCCCGCGTCCGGTCTCGATGAACACCTCATTGGCGTTACGGCCGGAGGCAATAACTCCCGCAACATACAGCCCCGGGATGTTACTCTCCATGGTGGATGGATCAAACGAAGGTTTGTCCAGTTCATCGTCCATAAGCACGCCTGCCGATGACAGCAAGGCTCTGCTTGGACGGAACCCGGTCATGGCCAGGACAAAGTCATTGTCCAGCTCGCTGGTTTCTCCGCTGTGTTTTGTCACAATGACCGAGGACGGTGTGATTTCGGTGACCCTGGATTCAAGGTGCAGGGTTATTTTATCTTTTGCCACCATACTTTCGAATATAGGCCGTACCCAAGGCTTGATGTTGTCCGAAATGCTCGCACCCCGGTAGACCATATCTACGGAAGCGCCGACACGGGTCAGCTCCAGCGCCGCATCCACTGCGGAATTGCTGCCCCCGATGACAGTCACCTTCATTCCGGTATACGGATGGGCCTCGCCAAAATAATGCGTAACCTTCGGCAGCTCCTCCCCGGGAATGCCGATCATATTCGGCTGGTCGAAATATCCGGTCGAGATGACCACATGGGCAGCCTGACGGCTATGCCGCTCTCCGCGCTTGTTGACAGTATGTACTGTAAAGCTGCCATCCTCGTTATTTTCCACACTAAGCGCTTCTTCATACGCGGCAATTGCAAGACCGTGCTGTTCAGCAGCCCGGCGGTAATAGACAAGTGCTTCATGGCGGAACGGCTTGTCATTAGGCGAGGTGAACGGAACCTCTCCGATTTCGAGCAGCGCGGTAGTGCTGAAGAACTGCATGCTGGTCGGGTAGAGATAGATGGAATGTACGATGAAATTTTTCTCAATAATTAAAGTGGACAGCCCCTGGCGCTGACATTCAATCGCTGCAGACAGACCGCAGGGACCGGCGCCGATAATAATAACGTCTTTCATGATACTTGCGCTCCTCCCGGTAAATAAGTTCTGTCTTTAAATGTACCTCAATTTTGAAATTAACGAAAGCCGTCCAGAAAGTTTGCTGCTCAGGTTGCCGGATCATCTAAAATTTGATATAATTAGATGTATATCTAACTATTAATCCTATTCATTCCGGTTTATAACTGTTACAGGAGTGTGACCCTCAGTGCAGCTTGATAAAATAGTCAATTACCATAAGGCATTATCCGATCCGACCAGACTGCGCATATTGCTGCTCTTGTGCAAAGGGGAAGAAATTCACGGCCAGGCGCTGGCGGAACGTCTGAACCTGTCGCAGCCTACAGTAACCCATCATGCCGCCAAGCTGCGGGAAGCCGCGATGATTACAGAGCGCCGGGATAAGAACACCGTCTATTTCAGAATTAATCCAGAGTTTATCCGGGCAGGCTCTGAGGCTTCGCTTAATTTTATTTTCTCCAAAGGAACGCAGGAGATGGAGCAGGAATCACCGGATGATAACTTGAAGGAATCGGTGCTCCGCAACTTTTTTGCCAAAGACGGAAGGCTGCGCCAGATTCCCGCCCAATACAAGAAGAAGCTGATTGCGCTGCAATTTATGGCCGAGAAGCTTGCTCCGGGAACTGTCTACAGCGAGAAGGAATTGAATGAGTTCATTAAGCAGTATCATGAGGACTACGCCACGATCCGCCGCGAATTCATCATGCATCAGTTTATGTACCGCGAGCATGACAAATATGAGCTGAACCCGACAGAAATGTGGACGCGCTGGGAAAATGTAAGATAGACGGTTCTTGTCACTTAATGCTCTTATACTTGAGGAGATTCTGTGACAATTGATGCTTCTGCTGATTAAAGGATTAGAAAAGTGAATAAACTGGAATTGTAAGCGTTATCTGACATATACTTCGAAAGGAGACTTTCAGTATGATATTCAAACGCGCTAAAAAAAATACAATCTCTGAGCCGATCACTGTTACCTTGCCGCAGATCAAGCAGGCTGTAAGGCAATTCGAAGAGGATATGCCTGCCCCGATCAACCGTACCGCACTGATACTGGAGGATAAAAGCATTGATGTGTCCCGGCTGAAACGCTACCTGGGCGGGATTCCCGAGCAGAAATTTTATATGTCGCGTGAAACCTATGAAATTTTTGAGGAAGCTGACAGGCTGGTGCCGTATTATCTCGATCTCGTTCAATCTGCGGTGGATCTGTATATCAGCGATACCGGCAAGCTGCCGTTAATCGAGGACGCCTGGCTGCCGGAGGTTCACTACCGGCTGCTTCATACGGAACGTTATCTGAAGGAGACACCGCCGTTTCCGCTGTATATTACCGAAGAAGAGATGATGCTGACCCACCGGGCGGAACATTTTGAATGATCTGAGAACATCTTTATCTGGAACGGGAGACTGTTCAGCAGGACGTGAGTCTGTGACTCTATTCTGCGGGACAGTCTTTTCTTTGACCGGACATGCATAGTACAATAAATCTCTGGAATCCAAGCGGATAAGGAGAGTTATGGAATGAGGATAAAAGAGGCTTTGCTGTTTGATCTGGACAATACCCTGATGGACCGTGACCAAACCTTTCGCAGCTTCAGCACACAGTTCGTAAAGGATGCTCTCGGGCATCTCAGTGAGGAAGAGGCGCAGCAGGTAATCGAGGACATCATTGTACGGGATGCGGACGGGTACCGTGACAAAAACGGTTTTTTTGCCGAGCTGAGTGAGGTGCTGCCCTGGCAGACCCCGTTAAGTGCAGCGGAGATCCGGGCTTATTATGATAAAAATTATGCCGGCTATGGTGCAGCGATGCGGCATGCAGCGGAAATACTGCAATACAGCCGGGAGAAGGGCTACATCCTGGGCCTGGTAACGAACGGCTATAAGGATCTGCAGGACGGCAAAATTGATCTGCTTGGCTTGCGCGGTTACTTCAAGGCGATTGTGATTTCGGGGGAAGTCGGCATCCGCAAGCCGGACCCGGCCATTTATAAGCTTGCGCTGGAGCAGCTGGGTGCTTCTGCAGAGCAGACGCTGTTCATCGGGGACCATCCGGTTAATGACATCTGGGGTGCGGGCAAGTCGGGTATGGACACCGTTTGGCTAAAGCGGAACCATCCGTGGGACGACGGCCTGGATGTGCAGCCGTGGAGAACCATTAACGAGCTGGATGAGCTGAAGGGCATCATATAAAGTTTCAGGCAGCGTTTGATTATAAAAAATTCTTTACCGGGGCCCGGCGTTGACAAGGCACAGCCGGGACGTTTATAGTTACAGCATATTAACCGGAAGGAGACGATGTAATATGACAGTTTATACAGCACGTTCATTATCGGTAACAACTGTTGTAGATACGTGTCTTCCGGGAACAGCAACTGCTCAGTAAGTGTGAAGCAGCTTAGCAGGTAAGCTCTTAGAGTGCCTTTTAGAGCCGTCCGGGACCGTATGTGTTCCGGCGGCTTTTTTGCGTGGCCAGGTGTTATTAAATGCGGATCATTCCGTATTTGCTGTGCCTGGAAACCGCCGCCGGAACGTTAGGTTCCGGCGGCTTTTTGTGTTCCCGGATAACTTGTGTGGAGAAATGGAAATAAACAACATTCAGGAGGAAATAATACTACAATGAGGATTGAACAATACGGATGGAATTCAAAGTGGCAGGGTAAATGGGACGGCTGTGCAAGCAATCAGGAGCAGGCCGGCAATATGCGTATTCCAGGACGAATAACCGGTGACTTCGGCAGCAAATACCGGGTGATAACCGATTCGGGGGAAGCCTGGGGTGAGTTGGCAGGGAAGCTCCGGCATACCCTTACAGATTCAGGGGAGTATCCGGCCATAGGCGACTGGGTAATCCTCGCTATGCAGGACGGGGGAGAGCATGCAGTCATTCACGGGGTGCTTCCGCGCCACAGTGTCATTTCCCGCAAGGCAGCAGGCAATACACAGGCTGAACAGATTGTTGCAGCAAATGTAGACACTCTGTTTTTGGTCAGCGCCCTGAACGACGATTACAATGTGCGGCGGATGGAGCGGTATCTGATTATGGCCTGGAACAGCGGGGCGAACCCGGTCATTCTGCTGACGAAGGCAGACTTGTGTCCTGATGCAGATAACAGAATCGCAGAGATGGAACAGGCTGCCCCCGGCGTGCCTGTACATGCAGTCAGTGCCCTGCTGGGCGACGGCCGCGATGAGCTGCTGCCGTATATCCGCAGCGGGCAGACAGTGGCACTGACCGGTTCCTCAGGCTGCGGAAAGTCTACAATGGTTAACTGGCTCAGCGGCCAAAACCTGCAGCTTACCCAGGATATCAGAGAAGGGGACAGCCGCGGGCGGCATACAACTACGCACCGGGAAATGTTCGTACTGCCCGAAGGCGGAATAATTGTGGACACCCCCGGGATGCGTGAGCTGCAGCTGTGGGAGGATGAAGGCGGGCTTGATCTCGCCTTCGGCGATATCAGCAGCCTGGCAGCGAAATGCCGCTATAGCGACTGCAGCCATGAGCGGGAGGAAGGCTGTGCGGTGCTGGAGGCGGTTGCCGGCGGCCTGCTGGAAGAGAAGCGGCTGCTTAACTACCGCAAGACACAGAAGGAGCTGCGCTTCCAGAACAGCAAAGAGCAGAGGCAGAAGCGCAAGGCTGCTACTTCCGCCGGCAAAACAAGCGCCCCGAGAGAGCGTCATCCATCGTGGCAGCGGCAGCTTGAAGAGTACTGATTCTGCTTAAACAATGAAGAAGGCCATCCATACCCTGCAGTTGGCTGCTCAGGTAAAGGATGGCCTTCTTATGCTGCATAGGCGCTGCTCTTAGGGCAGCGCCTATGCTATATATAAATAAAAGTCCGGATTGCGAGCATAACAGATGCCTGATAAATAATCCTGATGTCTAAACCGTGTACCGGACCTTTAACGCTGGTGCTGTATTAGAACGATGCAGCAGCGGACTTAGCTTCTTCCAGACCTTTTGCAATGATGTTAGCAGATTCCTGCGGGTTCTGGTTGTGGCCTTCGATGATAACCTTAGTGATGTCCTGGATACCCCAGAAGCTCAGCAGGCCACTTACGAAGTTAACAGCCATTTCAGCACTTGCGGCAGGACCTTCGGAGTAAACTCCGCCTCTGGCGTTCAGCACAACCGCTTTTTTACCAGTCAAAAGACCAACAGGGCCTTCAGCAGTGTATTTAAATGTAGTACCTGCTTGGCTCAAGTAGTCGATATAGGTGTGCAGCACAGCCGGAACAGTCAGGTTCCAGAGCGGGAAGCCGAATACGACTTTATCAGCAGCTACGAATTGATCAAGATATTTCTTAACAAGTGCTGCACCGGCAGCTTCTTCAGGAGTTGCTTCATAGCCCTGTGCGGCTTTGTACATACCAGTGATCAGGGTGTTGTCATAGTAAGGAAGACCTTCAGCGAACAGATCCAGCTCGGTAATTTGATCTTCAGGATGGGATTCTTTGTAGCTTGCGAGGAAGGCGTTGTAAAGTTGAACACTTACTGCTTGCTCTGCTGGACGGTTGTTTGCTTTGATGAAAAGTACATTAGACATTATGATTTCTCCTTAAATATATATTTAATACTTACTATAATTAATATAGCATTTAATATTTAGTTTGTAAATATCCGTCGAAAGAAAAATAATTTTCAGCGACAGCAAACAGCTATAATCTGCAAAACCACCATATCTCCGGCTGCACGGAGGCAGAACAGAACAGAATATCAATATGTAGTAAAAGCAATGCGACAAGCCAGATTTTACTAAATCATAGTAAGTTTAAGGCTCCGGGGACCCGGTTATATAGGTGATACAAGGCAATCAGGAAATCATTTCCTGCATTCTCTGCCGGTAAGCTATATTGAAAAAGGAGCGATTGACATGTCCATTGACCGTTTTATCATCAAAAAACTGGACAGCTGTCACGAAGAACAGACACGGAAAAATTTAGTGAAGTTGTTCAAGCTGCGTATTCAGAAAGCGGAAAAGGAAGAGAACAATAATCACCGGATCAGCTGAAGGACAGCCGCTGATGTACAAGAGCCCAGCCGGCATATAGAGCAGAGCACCTTCTTTCCAGGCGGAGAAGCGTGCTTTTTTTTGGCAAAAAAAACTACCCCTCTGTTTAATAGAGGGATAGCGCGAGCGAATCATTTTCACTGTAACTGTGCAATATAGCTTCTGAGCCTTTAATTTCGATACTAATAAGTGAATTCAAACATTTTTGCAGAGCGCTTTTGCCCTTCTGGATCTTAAGCTCCAGTGTATTGTTCAGGATTCGAAGTACCTTTTGGGTAGGCTGTTTGTTTTCTGTAGTGAAGTATACCGGGACTGACTTGTTCTGAAATGTGATGAGCATTCTCATAATTGAAATCACCTCGCTAAAAGTATTTCATGGTATGATCATACCCGTCATTTCTTAATTTTACCTTAAAATTAGCTTATGATAACATAAAGATTGCTAGTTTAATAGATTGGCGCTTTTTTATTGCTGGGCGATTCCTGAATTCCTGGGAATCCGGGAAGGAAATAGGACTGTGAATAATAATGACAAGGTATATTTAGCGCGTTTTCTGTTCCCTGAAGCAACGACGCCAGGAAAGGAGATATCCGGCTTGCTGCAAATGGCGGTAACCGCAGAACGAATATGCCGGCTGAAATACTGTGAGGGGGAGCATAAACAGGATCTTTGTCTGCAAGTACATAAGGAACGGACTATTATTTCCAGCATAGATGATGAGGACTCCTTTGGCTACGAGCTAACGGAGCCCGGAAAGGTGAAAAGAGCCTGCTACTATCTGTTTAATTGCGTTGATCAGATGGAAACGGAGCCCGGCTGTACAGAGGTACCTGCAATTCAAATGTCTAAAAGCAGGTTCGATGAGCTTAAGGCCAAGGCGGCCACCACCAACCTGTACTTTTTGGCCGAGTCCCTGACCGCCGAGACAGGCGATCTTGTCTATTCCGCCCAGCTGGCCAGAGTATTGAAATACCGGACAGCTGACGGCGAGTTGAGACTCTGTTCCCGCGGCACTGACAGCTGGACAAGCCAGCATGCCAGCTACATCGGGGATGCCTCCGGCGGCTGGCTGCTGCGGATGAGCAGCGAATCCGCCGAGGACTGGATCATTGCGGTCCCTGCAAGTAAAGCTGAGGTGTGCTATGCATTATATGAATGGATGCTGAATGCCCCGCAGGCGGCTAATCCAGAATAACCGCTGAATACGGAGGCAGTGCCAATTCTGCTCCGGTAAGTCCGGCATCCTCTGGCATTGATCTGATTACACGGGTATAGGAATAGCCATTCGTTCCCTGCTTCAGGGTGACGGTTTGGCTGCTTCCTGTCAGGTTAAGTGCTACAAGCACCTGCTGTCCTGCAGTGACCCGTTCAAATGTCATCACCCCGTCATTCCCGGAAGCAAAATCCCGGATAGTCCCGTCCCTTAGGGCGGGCACCTCATTACGCAGAGCTATAAGCTGGCGGTACCAGTCAAGCAGCGAACCGCTGCTGCTAAGCTGGCTCTCCACATCTGCGCCGGAATTATCTTTATTGTTAGTGTCCGGTTCCCAGGCAGTCTGGCCGGCACTGCTTCTGTCCGCAGACCACGGTATCGGCTCCCGGATGCCTTCATCCGGCTTGCGGCCGAGCATGCCGACTTCCTCCCCGTAATAAATAAAAGGATTGCCCGGCAGTGTAAGCAGCATTGCGGCTGCCGTTCTGGCATGGTCCGGGTTGTTATCAAGCTGGCTCATAACCCTGTTCTGGTCATGGTTAGTCAGAAATGTGGCATCAGTGAAGCTCCCCCCGGAAATCTGTGAATACAGCTTGTAGGTTCGCTCCAGCGTAAAGGCGGCTCCGCTGTCCTTTTCGCTTTTGGCGGCGTTCACCAGCGTTTCGGCCAGCCCGAAATTAAAGCCGGAATCAAAGGCTTTATCGAGATAAGCACCAACCGATACGGCTGAATTCTCCCAAACCTCCCCGACAATATAAGCCTGCGGGTTGACCTCGTTCATGGCCTGGCGGAATTCCTGCCACCAGGCTACATTTTTAGCGGTTGTTTCTTCGCTTTTATCGGTTACAAGATCCTCATAAATATGCTTGGCTGCATCCAGCCGGAAGCCGTCGACGCCCTGCTCCAGCCAGAATCTTCCGATGTCCTTCATCTCCATGCGGACTTCCGGATTGTCGAAGTTGAGATCGGGCATACCATCCCAGAAAATGCCCATATAGTGGCTCCCCCGTGCAGAATGCCACGGGCTTCCGCTGCCCGCTGCGCTGCTTCCGCTGACAGGGCGGCTCTGGTCTTCCGCCCAGACATAGTAATCCCGGTATCCGCTGTCCTGCTGTGCAGCGGCTTCCACAAACCACGGATGCTCCTTCGAAGTATGGTTGACGACAAGATCCATAATAACTTTGATTCCCCGCTTATGCGCCTCTCTGATCAGCTCCTGCATATCCTCAAGTGTACCGTATTCCGGATTAATGCTGCGGTAGTCAGTAACATCGTAGCCATGGTAGCTGGGGGACGGGTTAACCGGCATAAGCCAGATGCCGCCGACACCCAGGTCACCGGAAGTATCCGGGTTTCCGTCATTTAAATAGTCCAGCTTCTCTGTCAGTCCGCGCAGATCACCGGTGCCGTCGCCGTCCGAGTCATAAAAGGACCGTACAAAAACTTCGTAAAATACGGTTGAAGGCTGCTCATCCATTTCAGCGCCCGGCTGCTGTGATCCTTGAGGGGCAGGCATGTTAACAGGTGAAGATGAAGGCTGTGCTGTATTGGCAGGCTGGTTCCCTCTGTTATTAATGCCGGCAGTATTGCCGTTACCGGTGCATCCGGCCAGCATAGCAGCAGCTAATCCGGTGATGGCCAGTGCGTTCAGCAGGCGGCGTCCTTTATGTAAGCCGGGTTCGTATATCATCTGTGAATCTCCTTCCATTCAGGTTTCTACATTAATATGTATCCGGTAAGCGCTTCACTAAATATAGTAGAGGAATAAACGAATTTGGTAAAACGTTTGCACTACGCTATAAAGACCATTTTAGGCTATTAATGATCAATTTTGAACAATAAGAATAAATTTACTCTTTAAAACGCTGACTTTCTCGTTATTTCTTCCAATTATGCTTCTTGTGACTTTAAGAAGAAAGGAAATTAAGGAAAGCGGATGCTTTCTCCTGGAATTAGGGGGGTGAAAGTAAGTGCAAACGCTGGTCATTTCCGCTTTTAACCAATCTGTAGGCATGTGCATATGCTTTAGGTAAGGGCCAAGGACCCGGGAAGAAAGGAGAATGAAGGATGACAATCAAGAAAAAGCTGATGCTGCCGCTAATGCTGCTCGTCTTGTGTTTCTCATTGCTCGCCGGCTGCGGCGGAGAACAGGCGGGAGTAAAGGTAAAGATCGGCGAAGTAACCCGTTCCGTCTTTTATGCGCCTGAGTATGTGGCATTATCACAGGGATTTTTCAAGGATGAAGGGCTGGATGTAGAGCTGCAGACGATTCCGGGCGGGGATAAGACGATGACGGCTCTTCTCTCAGGAGCGATAGATGTAGCGCTTGTGGGGTCAGAGACTTCAATTTATGTAGCCCAGCAGGGGGCGGATGATCCTGTTATTAATTTTGCCCAGCTTACCCAGCGGGACGGAACCTTCCTGTTTGCCCGCAAGGCAGAGGTTGAATTCAGCTGGGATCAGCTCAAGGGTTCGACATTCCTCGGGCAGCGGGCCGGCGGGATGCCGCAAATGGCCGGTGCGTTTACCCTCCATAATAAAGGAATCGATGCCGGAAAGGATCTTACACTGATTCAGAATATTGATTTTGCCAATATTGCAGGAGCGTTCGCGTCAGGGACAGGGGACTATGTGCAGCTGTTTGAGCCGCAGGCTTCGATCTTTGAAAGCGAAGGCCGCGGTGCAGTTGTTGCCTCGTTCGGGGTGGAGAGCGGCTACCTGCCATACACTGTCTTCATGTCCAAGCAAAGCTATATCAGCAAGAACGGGGATACGGTGCAGAAATTCACCAATGCCATCCAGCAGGCCCAGCTATGGGTGAATGAGCACAGCCCCGAGGAAATAGCTGAGGCAGTCATGCCGTATTTTGAGAACACTGACCAGGGGATTGTTCTCTCAGCGATCAAGCGTTACAAGGAGCAGGATACGTACGCGCTCAATCCTATTATTGAGGAAACAGAATGGAATAATCTGCTGGATGTTATTGACAATGCCGGTGAGCTGCAGAAACGGATTCCGCTGAAGGATATTGTGGATAACAGCTTCGCAGAAAAGGCGGAAGCCGGAGTTAAAACTTCATCCGGGAAATGAGGAGCTGAATTATGCTGCCAGTTGTGCAATTGAAGGGCGTGACGCATGCCTATCTGGGCGACCGCGAGGCTTCTCTTGCCATCGGGGACTTAAGCCTGGAGGTAGAGCAGGGGGAGTTTGTAAGTCTGGTTGGACCGAGCGGCTGCGGCAAAACAACGCTGCTCTCTATTATTGCCGGGCTGCTGCAGCCGTCGCTTGGTGAAGTGTCAGTCAACGGACGAATCATTAAGGGGCCGTCACCTGAGGTGGGATATATGCTCCAGCAGGATTATCTCTTCCCGTGGCGCACCATTCTGGACAATGCACTGCTCGGGCTGGAGCTGACCGGTAATCTGACTCCGGAATCGAGACAGAAGACACTGGACCTGCTGGCAGATATGGGCCTGGCCGGCAAAGAACAGGCTTATCCGTCCCAGCTGTCCGGCGGAATGCGCCAGCGTGTTGCCCTGGTGCGCACACTCGCGACGAATCCGAGCCTGCTGCTGCTGGATGAGCCGTTCTCCGCGCTGGATTATCAGATCAAGCTGCAGCTGGAGGATCTGGTGTCGGAGACGCTGCGCCGGCGCGGGACGACTGCGGTGCTGGTGACCCACGACCTATCCGAAGCGATTGCAGTCAGCAGCCGGGTCATTCTGCTGCAGCGCAACCCCGGACGGATCCGCAAAATTTTTGAGGTGCCGGAGGATATTCGCAGCACTCCGCCGCTTTATGCACGGGACCTGCCGGGGTTTGCCGAGCTTTTTCATGAAGTGTGGAAGGAAATGGAACTGGCAGGGAGGGAAGGACAGTGAGAATAAACGGGCTGGGCGAAGAACCGGATTCCCGCGGAGCATGGCTGCAGCAAAAGCATCTGGATTACAAAAAGCAAAAGCGCCGCTGGAACAGCCGGGTCATGGCCGTAAGGGCCAGTCTGCTGGTGCTGTTTTTCTTCTTCTGGGAAGCCGGGGTCAGACTGGGCTGGATCGATGAGCTGCTGTTCAGCTATCCGACCAAAGTGTTCCGGCAGATCTGGAATGACATGGCCAGCGGAAGCCTGTGGCCTCATCTCGGAATGACGGTAGGGGAGACGGCAGTCGGCTTTGTACTCGGCACTCTGCTCGGCACGCTGCTTGCGGTCATCATCTGGTGGTCACCCTTTTTATCGGCAGTGCTTGATCCCTATATGGTTGTGTTCAACAGTATGCCTAAGGTCGCACTTGGGCCGATATTTATCGTGATGTTCGGAGCGGGCTTTACAGCCATCGTTATTACTACCTTGTCCATAACCGTCATTATCACTACACTGGTTGTCTATAACAGCTTCCGCAGTGTGGACCCCAATCTGGTCAAGGTGGTACGTTCGTTCGGGGCGTCGCGGGTCCAGGAGTTCAACAAAGTGATTCTGCCGGCCTCTTTTCCCGCTGTAGTCTCCACATTAAAGGTAAATGTCGGGATGTCGTGGGTCGGGGTCATCGTCGGTGAATTCCTTGTTGCAAAATCCGGGCTCGGCTATCTGATCATATACGGTTTTCAGGTGTTCAACTTTACGCTGGTGATGTCCAGCCTGCTTATTATAGCAGCCGTAGCTACTGCCATGTATCAGCTGGTGGTCTACGTGGAAAAGCTGATCCTGTCGCGGCTTTGAAACTTATGTCATATTGTGTCTGCCTGAAAAATCCTGTACCATGTCTATATCTTTACAAGCAAGCTGATGCAGATCGTCAAGGAGAGGTATTTACATGGGATTCAGGGTTATCAAAACAGCGGCCGCCACACTGCTGTCCATTCTGCTGGCAGCTGCTGTGGGCATTCCCAATGCGCAAAGTGCCGGCCTGCTGGCTATTCTCGGGGTGGAAACAACGCGGAAAAGGAGCCTTCGTACAATTATCGCCCGTTTTTCCGCCTCGCTGGTAGGGCTTTTTATGGGGTGCATCTTATTTGCATTGCTTGGCTTTCATTACTGGGTACTCGGGCTGTACGTGCTGTTCGGCTTCCCGCTGATTGTGAAATCCGGCTTCAAGGAAGGAATTGTCACCAGCTCCGTCATTGTGTTTCGTGTGTTTGGACAAGCTGAGCTGTCACTTCATGTGCTGCTGCAGCAGATTGAGCTGCTGATAATCGGACTCGGCTCGGCCGGTCTGGTCAATCTGATCTACATGCCGCAGACCGCCGGCGTGATCTCAGGCATCCGCAAGGAGGTGGACGGATATTTCTCGGTTATTTTCAAGCAGATGGCGACAACGCTCCGTGAGCCTTCCTATGTATGGGACGGCAAGGAGCTGATCGGGGCGAATGCTGCAGTCCAGCGCGGCCTTACGGCTGCAACCAGAGAACTGGAGAATCATGTGATTCATCCGGATGAAGCCTGGAATGTCTATTTTTATATGCGCAAGGAGCAGCTGGAATCGATCCAGAATATGCTGCAGCTCCTTTCCCAGGTCTACCGGCAGCTTCCGCACGGGGATATGGTGGCCGAGCTGTTCGACCAGCTGAGCGGTGATGTACTGGCCGAAGAATATACGGGGCGCACGGAACGGCTGCTGGAAGGCGTCGAGCAGGAGTTTCAGCAGATGGAGCTTCCTTCGACACGTGAGGAATTTGAAGTGCGCTCAGCGATTTTGCAGGTATGCCGGGAACTGGCGCTCTATCTGAAAATTGCCAAGCAGCATAAGGTTCCGGTTGAAGTCAAACCGATCAGGCGCGCGCTGAACCGCCGGGGGAACTGACATACATAACAGGAAAATGGACACAACTATTAACATTGCCGTGTAAAATTACGATAAGAAATGTAAGCACAAAAAGTGAGCCGGTAATCCTTTTGCCGTTCATGTAGAGACGAAGTTCAATTACTGCAGACCGTTCGCTTATGTGAATTTCTGCTCTGGCAGGTGAGGATAATGAACATTAATAATGAACAATTTCTCGGCAAGCAGCTTGCAGCCAATCTTTTTAATCGCACCGGCGTGTTCGTTCTGCCCGCAATGACACTGCTGAACAGTGAGCACATCCGTCTGATCGGCCAGCATAAGATTATTCTTGAGCCTCAGGACGTGGTTCAGGTAGACAGTGCGGCCTTTTACCAGATTGCGGTTGATGATTGTACGGCTGCAATGGAGAATATCTTTGAACAGCTGCGCTATAACAAAAGCAAACGGTTACCGATGATTGAGCTCAGAAATGAAGTTATTCCTTTTATCCAGCAGGTTAGTGAGAAGAACGATTTCTATGGAATACTGGCTGCACTCCAGCCGAAGGACGACTATACATACAGGCATAATGTCGCGGTCGGCATTTTATCCACGCTGCTGGGCATGTGGCTTAAGCTGAGGCCGGAGGAGCTTGGAATGCTGACGATTGCTGCAACACTGCACGATATCGGCAAAATCATGATCCCTTCGGAGATCCTGACCAAGGCCGGTCCGCTGAGTGAGGAAGAAACAGCCCTGATGCGCAAGCACACTACCTACGGCTATGAGATGATCAGAGACACTGTGGGTACGAATCATATGCAGGCGCTTGTGGCGCTGCAGCATCATGAGCGGATGGACGGCAGCGGTTATCCGTTCGGCGTACTGGGGCACCGCATCACGGATTTCAGCAAAATCGTTGCCGTGGCGGATATTTTCCATGCGATGACCTCGGAACGGTTTTACCGTCCCGCTGCGCCGCTGTATGAGGTTCTGCGGCAGATGGAGAGCGATGTGTTCGGCAAGCTGGACCCTTATATCTGCAGAGTCTTCATTAATAAGCTGATGCAGTCTATGCTGGGCAATGAAGTTGTGCTGTCCGACGAACGGACCGGTAAAATCATCCTCATTCTGGCCCATGATCCGCTGCGTCCGCTCGTGAACATCGGCGAGGAGTTCCTGGATCTCAGCAGACACCGGGATCTGGGCATTGTAAAGGTCATTCCGCAATAGCCCCGGCTGAGGAACGGAGATTCCATACAAAAAAGCAGACAGCATCGTAATATAAAAGACATCAGCGCACTCCGCTCCGGAGGCGCTGATGTTTTTTTGTGCGGGGAAAAGCAGCTGGCTATGTATCATAACGGCGTGATTTCAGCAATAAAATGGACTATAAAGCTTATTACAGGACGGGTGGAGGGCTTACCCAAATTTATTTCTACTCTAACAATCAACAAATGCCCAGAACGTGCATACACTTGATAGTGAATGATTGTATGGAGGAGGTTCAAAGATGTCATTAAGCCATAAACGTCAAACAAGGGAGATCATTACGAAGGCAATTTGCGGCAAAGGTCGTAAGTTCTCTACCGCAACCCATACCGTGACTCCGCCACATCATCCGACTAGTATTCTGGGGGCTTGGATCATTAACCACCAGTACGAAGCGGTTGCCGCCGGAAACGGAATTGAAGTAATCGGTACTTACGATGTGAACATCTGGTACTCGTATGACAAAAACAAGCAGACTGAGGTAGCCAAAGAAACGGTCTCCTATGTCGAGCTTATCCCGCTGTCATACCTGGACCCGAGACACCGAGCTTCCACGGTTGAGGTCTCTGCGGAGGCAACGCAGGAGCCGAACTGTGTGGAAGCAGGGGTATCGCCGGGCGGGGGAAGCGTAACGCTCCGTGTGGAGCGCGAGTTTGAGGCGGAGCTGGTGGCTGAAACCAAGGTCCGCGTGTATGTCAGCGATCAGGCCGACGATCTGGAAGACAAGGATTATGATTTCGAAGGTGAGAGCTTCGACTATGATGATCTCGACCCTGACGCCCTGGATGATGAGCTGTAAAGAAGGAGGGCGCCGCCGCTGATTTCCAGGTGGGTTATAGTCCATTATATGTGGAGAGAGCGGCGGCGAAGAGGGCGAATGCCCTCCTTTTTTAATTTTATTTTACTGCTGAATAACCGATAGTGTGTATGCAGGAAAGGTAGAGGAGGCAGGCCATGAATGAGGGACTGAATGTGTTTCTCCGGTTAACAGACCGGCAGCGGGAAGCCAGATTGCGGCGCTGCGGACTGAAGGCTGCTATGACTCCTGCCGGCAGGACAAGGCTGGAACGGTCAGGGATTTCCGCACCGGGAGAACCTTCGGCACAGCCTTATTACGCAGAACTAAGCAGCATACATAGACAGCAGTACATCGTCAGGATCTTTAATCTGCAGGTGGTGGATATTCAGGGGCTGGGAGCCGGACAGGCTATGGGCCGGCAGGCAGGTATCCGCGTTGAGGAGGGGCCGGCAGTTATTGGCGGAATAATTGCCGGGGAAGCCGTGCGGCCGGAGGAGGGGAGTGTTGCGGGAGCTACGGCAGCTGTGCCGGGACCGGGCAACGGGTACAATCGCCGCGGTACGGCTGGACAGCTGCGGGAGACTGCAGTACGCGCGCTGTACAGCCTGGGGCTGGATAGCGGCGAGGTCCGTCTGAGCGCGCTTGGCGGCAGGCAGTATGCGGTAGAAGAGGTTATCCCGTTCTCTGTTGCAACGGGTGAAATACCGGGGTTCTATCAGGCGGCTGCACAGGCTCTGAGCGCTGCTCTTGGCTCTGAGCAGTCCGGCCGTCCGGGGCTGCTCATGGGCATGGACCCGGAGTTCATTCTGCTCCGGGAATCCACCGGCCGCGTCGTGCCCGCGTCGCGGTACCTGCCCCTGGACGGCGTCGCGGGCTGCGACGCCGGACCTCCGGGAACGCGCGGCACGTTCCCGGTTGCCGAGCTGCGCCCTCAGCCGCGCGGGGAACCGCGCGCGCTGCTGGCGCAGCTGATGTCCGCCGTGCGCGCGGCGGACCGGCTCATTGCCGACCGCGAGCTCTGCTGGCGGGCGGGAGGCATGCCGCTGCCGGGCTGGGCCCTCGGCGGCCACCTGCACTTCAGCGGCGTGACGCTGACGGCGCCGCTCCTGCGGGCGCTCGACAACTACCTCGCGCTGCCGCTGATGCTGTTGGAGGACGCCGGGGCTGCCGGACGGCGTCCGCGTTACGGCGTGCTCGGCGATTTCCGGATTCAGCCGCATGGCGGCTTTGAATACCGGACCCTGCCGAGCTTCCTCGTCTCCCCGGTCATCGCCAGAGGCGCGGTCTTCCTGGCTCACCTGATCGTGAGCCGCTACGAAGACCTGGCGCTTCGCCCGCTCGACCGGGAGGAGCTGCACGCCGCTTATTACAGCGGCGTCAAACCCCCGCTGCGCGCAGCGTTCATCCCGCTGCAGGCGCAGCTGAGAGGGCTGCCCGGCTATACGCAGGCCGCCCGTTATATCGAACCGCTCCTGGGCTACATAGCCGCGGAGCGGACCTGGGATGAGTCACGCGATATCCGCGGACTGTGGCGCACCAAAGAAGCTGCTCCAGCAGCTTCTGTAGAGGTGTAAGCATAGTGCAGGCTTAATAAGCGTAAAGCCCTATTGCACGGGCGATAGACAACGCGCGCGGGTAATCAGGGAGAACAGGCAGCGCGGACAATAGAGGGCAGAGGGCAGAGGGCGCGTCAAACCGCCCAGCAAAAGCCCCCGTCCCTCCGGGCTCCAGGCCAAAGCGGCTTATAGCAGCCTGCTATTGCATGATCCTTCCGCGCTGCCCCCCTCTCACCCCTGCTGCTTGTCAATATACAGCATGGTCCAGGAGCCGATTGTCTGGAAGCCGAGCCTTTCGTAGATCACGCCGGCCTGGGGATTGTCATAGAACAGGCACAGCGATTTGCCCTCAGCGAGCAGGTCTGCACACAGCTGTGCCACCATATTGCCTGCCAGACCCCGGCCCCGGTAATCCGGGTGGGTAGCGACCCCTACTATCATGGCTGACAGGGAGTTTTCAGCGGTAGTCGATGCCACGGCGATTACTTGACCGTCCTGCTCCGCAAAAAAAGTACGGCCGGTGCCGCTTTCCAGCGCTGTCCGCAGGCTTTTCCGCGAATTCTCAGTGCTGCCGGCAAATTCCTCTATCTGGTCAGTGAGTGTGCAGACGGCTTCGACATCATTCACGGTTGCTTTTTTGAACGCAAGCGGCACAGCGGCTGAAGAACTAATTCTCTCATTCATCTCCTTCAGCTCTGCGAAAAGCATCCGCTTTTCCTCCCGTACCGGAACCTTGCCTTTAAAAGCCTCAACAACCCCGGCATCGCCCGAAATCATCTCAGCACGACTGTTCCTGCGTATCAGCTCCGCCAGACCCTCTGCATCAAATGCACCGTCCGCATAAGGCAGGTAACTGTCGTAAAAGCGCAGCAATACTGCTTGCAGCGGGCCGTCCGGTGAATCACATTCGCCCCACAGCTCCATAAACTCCTGCTCGAACCCGAAATTTTCCACATCCCCGATTATAAACAGGTTGATCGACGGATTACGGCCTGCCAGCTCCATCACCCGTTCCCGGTCTGCCTCATACAGTCTGCGTATCATGCATAGTCCTCCCCAATGGTATATTTTAACGTCTGCCCCTAATCTTACATCAAAGTGCAGCGCGTCTGCACCGTAATCTTTCTGTACCTGCGAACCTCTTTCTTCCTATTAGCTGCGGGAGTAACTTTGCCCGGTGACTTTCTGCTATAATAGAGAGTATTGAAGAAATGGCATGGAGGTTAACGATGGCTAAATATACGCCGATGATGGAGCAGTATTTGAAGGTAAAGGAAGGGGCAAAGGACGCGTTCCTTTTTTTCCGGCTGGGCGATTTCTATGAAATGTTCTTTGAGGATGCGATCCTTGCCTCGAAGGAGCTTGAGATAGCATTAACCGGCCGCCAGGGCGGCACCGATGAGAAAATTCCGATGTGCGGAGTGCCTTATCATGCGGCCGAAGGTTACATACAGCGTCTGATTGAAAAAGGCTACAAGGTCGCGATCTGCGAGCAGCTCGACGATCCTGCGGTAACAAAGGGCATGGTGCGGCGCGATATTGTTCGCGTGGTTACACCCGGAACTGTCATGGACGGGAAGATTCTTACGGATAAAAGCAATAACTACCTTGTCTGTGTCACAGAGGAAGACGGGATGATGGCGCTGGCAGCCTGCGATCTGACAACGGGTGAGCTGTATGTGACCTCTGTCCTGTCCGGTTCAGAATGGCTGCGCGATGAGATCGGCATCTATGAGCCGGCAGAAATTATCGGGGATGCGGCATTGCTGGAACAACTGCGCAGTGAAGCTTCACTTCTGGCTAAGCCGGTGGTGTACACTCCCTGGGATAAAAAAGAAGAAGAGCTGGCCCGCCGCCAGTTCGGTGAAGCCGCCTGGGTCCGGCTGGAGAAGGAGCGGGGCAGCTGCCTGGCGCTGCTGATCTCCTATCTGAGTGAAACCCAGCGCCGTTCGCTTGGACAGCTTAGCCAGATTTCCCCGTATGAGCCGGGCAACTATATGATTCTTGACCCGTTCACCCGCCGCAATCTGGAGCTGACGGAAACGGTGCGCGAACGTTCGAAGAAGGGCTCGCTGCTCTGGCTGCTCGACCGTACCGAAACCTCAATGGGCGGACGCCTGCTGCGCCGCCGGATTGACAAGCCGCTGCTGCAGCGTGCACCGATTGAGCGGCGGCTGGAGGCCGTCGATTATCTGTATAACCAGTTCATTGAACGCGAGGACCTGCGCGGCGCCCTGAAGGAGATTTATGATCTGGAGCGGCTTGTCGGACGGATTGCCTTCGGCAGCGCCAACGGCCGTGACATGAATGCTCTTAAGCTGTCTCTGGACCAGATTCCGGCGTTGAAGGAGATGTGCCTGAGCTCCGGCTCGTCCACACTGCGGGATATTGCGGCTTCAATGGATGTGTGCGCCGAGCTGCGTGACGATATTGATTCAGCTATCGTAGAGGACCCGCCGGTATCCGTGCGGGACGGCAACATTATCCGGACCGGCTACCATGAACGTCTGGATGAGCTGCGTGGTGCCAGCACCAGCGGCAAGCAGTGGCTCGCGGAGCTTGAAGCGAAGGAGCGTACCGCTACAGGCATTAAGTCGCTGAAGATCGGCTTCAACAAAGTATTCGGATACTATATAGAAGTTACCCGCTCCAACCTGTCCTCCTTGCCGGAAGGCCGCTATGAGCGCAAGCAGACACTGGCCAATGCCGAGCGTTTTGTTACGCCGGAGCTGAAGGAGAAGGAAGCGCTGATTCTCGAAGCCGAGGACAAAATGACGGACATCGAATACAGCCTCTTCACGGAGCTGCGAGACCGGATTGCCGCCCAGATTCCACGCCTGCAGGCGCTGGCCGAGAAGGTGGCGGAAATTGACGTGTACCAGTGCCTCGCTGCAGTCAGCGCCGAGCACCGGTTCGTTAAGCCGAAGCTGTCTGACGGTTACGACCTGCGGCTGGAGGGCGGACGCCATCCTGTCGTGGAGGCGGTGCTGAAGGATTCCAGCTTTATGGCTAACGGCAGCACGCTGACCAGAGATGACGGTAATATTCTGCTGATTACCGGACCGAATATGGCGGGTAAGAGCACTTACATGCGCCAGGTGGCCCTGATCTGCATTCTGGCGCAGATCGGCTGCTTCGTTCCGGCATCCAGTGCGGAAGTACCGCTGATTGACCGGATTTTTACCCGGATCGGAGCGGCGGATGACCTGATCGGCGGGCAGAGTACCTTTATGGTGGAGATGGCTGACATACAGGTCATGACCGAAAAGGCTACCGCCCGCAGCCTGATTATCATTGATGAGCTTGGCCGGGGAACCTCGACGAGTGAAGGGATGGCTATTGCCCAGGCGGTCATCGAGTATGTGCATGATACCATTGCCTGCAAAGCGCTTGTATCCACCCATTTTCATGAGCTGGCTCATCTGGAGCAGAGCCTTGGAGGGCTGCGCAACTATTCCATGGCTGTGCAGGAGAGCGGCGACAAGGTCAACTTCCTCCGCAAGCTGGTGCCGGGAGCAGCTGACAGCAGCTACGGGATATACTGTGCCCGGCTGGCCGGCCTGCCGGAGGGCATCATCGACCGTGCGTACGGGCTGCTGCAAAGTATTGAGCAGGCGGCGCCTCCGGGGAGTGCAGCTTTGAAATACGGCGGCAGTGCCGGCAGCGGCCTGGGCAGTCTGGTGAAGGAAGCTTCACAGCCTTCCGGGGAGCTGCACAGTGCGCAGGCATCAGCTGCGCAGGATACGCAGTCGTCACCGTTAGCAGAACCTGAAGCCCAGTCTGCAGGCCATGCGCATCCGGCTTCTGCTGTCTTCGGCGGCGGTTCTGCCTATGCGGAGGCTGCCGTATCATTGGCTTCCGTGGAGGAGAGTGCCGGACAGGAAGTGGTCCAGCTCTCCATCTTCGGGGAAGAAGAACCGCGCAAGGGCCGTAAGGGCGGTGCGGACGCTGCAGCGGCCCCGGCCAAGGAGAATCCTGTCCTGAAGGAGCTGGTCGCCGCCGTACAGGGCGCGGATCTGATGAACATGACGCCGCTGCAGGCGATGGGCCTGCTGAACGAGCTGAAGCTGAAGGCTAAAGGCCTGTAATGTAGCAGCGGCTAAGCGGCGGCTCCCATAGCAGCGGGCTGTCTTTGCAGAGAGCTACCTTAGAATCAGCTATATAGACGCTCACTGCGTTTGATATTACTGCTGCTGCGGATGATGAATGAGGGATGACTGGCCAAGTTAAGTGGAAATTTGTCATCTAATTCCGGGCTGGCATGTGCCAGGAGGATAATAGTTTGATAAACGCTACTTAATCCCGGGGGGTGTACCTCCTAAGCGGGATATTGGCTAAATTAGATGAACATTTTCCACCTAATGCTGATAATGGCTGCGAAATAGCAGAATTAGGTGACGGAAATCCAGCTAAATGCCGGGGAGCGGTTATTCCGGGGGCCGGGGGTTCCGTACCAGTCACTTGTCAACATACTGATGATTCATCACACTGGAGGCTCATCATGCTGATGAACAGTCATGCTGGAACTTCACCGCATCGGGATTCACCGCATCGTGACTCACATCATCGGGATTCATTCCGGCTATACTGCTTACCCGTCCTACCCGGGCTTCCTTTAGAACATGCTTTATAAAAGTAACCTAATTTTATAATCAATTTATATAACCGCGAGGTGAATGAACCATGGCCAAAATTCATGTGCTGGACGAGCATATTGCCAACCAGATTGCTGCCGGTGAAGTGGTGGAGCGGCCGGCTTCTGTTGTAAAGGAGCTGGTGGAGAACGCAATTGACGCCGGCAGCACCCGCATTGAGGTCACCGTGGAAGAAGGCGGCCTGCAAAGCATCCGGGTCAAGGATAACGGCTCGGGCATCGAGCCGGATGACTGCGAGACGGCGTTCTACCGTCATGCGACAAGCAAGATTGCGACCGGCCGTGACCTGTTCCAGATCACAAGCCTCGGGTTCCGGGGCGAGGCGCTGCCCAGTATTGCGGCGGTGTCGAAGCTTACGCTGCTGACGGCCAGCGGCGATGACGGTAAAGGGCGGCAGATTGATATCGAAGGCGGAAAGCTGATCCGGAATGAGGATCAGCCGTCCGGTAAGGGCAGCGATATGGCTGTGCGTGAATTATTCTATAATACACCGGCAAGGCTGAAATATATGAAGAGCATCCAAACCGAGCTCGGGCATATCTCGGATGCAATGTACCGGATGGCGCTGGCCCATCCGGACATCTCTTTTACACTGCAGCATAACGGCAACCAGCTGCTGCGTACACTCGGCAATGGCGATCTGCTGCAGGTTATTGCTGCTGTCTACGGTACCTCCGCCGCGAAGGCGATGCTGCCGGTCAGCGCGGAAGATCCGGATTATAAGATTTCGGGATATATCAGCCGGCCGGAATGGACCCGGTCCAACCGCAATGCGGTAACTACGATTGTCGGCGGGCGTTACATCCGCAGCAACGGGCTGAACGCCGCTATTATGCGCGCGTATCATACGCTCCTGCCGATCAACCGCTATCCGCTGCTCGTACTGGAGCTGGATATGCATCCCTCACTAGTAGACGTCAACGTGCATCCGGCGAAGCTGGAGGTGCGCTTCAGCAAGGAGCCCGAGCTGTATGCCTTTGTGGAGCAGGAGCTCCGCAAGGTGCTGCTCGGGCAGAATCTGATTCCCCGCCCGGGCAGGGAATTGGTAGGCGGGAAGGGCAGCAGCTCCTTCATCCAGGAGCAGTTTGCCTTCACCAAAGGGAATGTCCCGGCTCCGCAGGAATCCGGCGCCAACGCCCCGGCAGCAGTGCCTGGGGCAGAGGCCTCAGCAGCACTCCCGGGCTTAAACGCCTCAGCGGCAGCACCCGGTGCAGATGCCTCATCAAGTGCTGCTGCAGATACAAAGCTGCCTGGTAGTGTCTCCGGCAGCAGCACCCAGCAGCCGATGACACCGTCCGGCAGCACCCAGAGCCCGCCAGGGGCCGCTGCCAGCGGCTACACACCGCCGGCAGTGTCCCCTGGCGGCGCAAGCAGCGCGCCCCTGTTCAGCAGCAATGCCGGTTCGGCCCTGCGGCCCGGCCAGACCCAGCCGCAGGCCAGAGAGAGTGCCGCCGCCTACAGCGGAAGCTTCTCCCAGGCACCGGCCCGGCCGCGGCCGGAGGTGGGGGCAGGCAGCTACCGCCCGCAGCCAGCAGCAATGCCGGCCCGCGGCAGTCTGCCGTCAGCCGAGGAGCTGTATGCACCGAGCGGCAGCGCCGATCCCGGTCTTCCGCAGTTTCCGGAGCTGAACTATATCGGCCAGCATCACGGCACTTATATTATCGCCCAGAACGACGGCGGGCTCTATCTGATCGACCAGCACGCTGCGCATGAGCGGATTAATTATGAATATTATTACGAGAAATTCGGGCGTCCCGAGGATGCCTCGCAGGAGCTGCTCCTGCCGATCACAATGGAGTTCACGCCGTCGGAGAGCCGCCAGCTCAGTGAACGGCTGCACTGGTTCGAGAAGGCCGGTGTATACCTGGAGCATTTCGGGGGCCAGACGTTCCTGGTCCGCTCCCTGCCTTACTGGTTCCCGGAAGGGGAAGAGAAGGCATTGGTGGAGGAGATGGCCGAATGGGTGCTGAGCGAGCGTTCGATCGACCTGGCGAAGCTGCGCGAGAAATCGTCGATTCTCTGCTCCTGCAAGGCCTCGATCAAGGCTAACCAGAAGCTGACCGAGCCGGAGGTCGATGCGCTGCTCTCACGGCTGGCAGCCTGCAAGCAGCCTTATACCTGCCCGCACGGCCGGCCGATCGTCGTATCGTTCTCTGCGTATGACCTGGAGAAGCTGTTCAAGCGGGTCATGTAAGATTAAGAATGAAGTGAGTACCGGAAATGGAGGCAACATGATTATAACGACGGGCTTTGACCCGATACCGGAAATCGTTCAGCGGGCCAAAGCGCTGGCGGAGCATACCGGAACCCAATTTGTACCCCGGGGAAAATTATCTGTAACGCGGCTGGTTGAGCGCTACGGAGATGAGGAAATTCTGGTCATCGTCCAGGAGGCGGTCCGGCTGATTACCCCGGGCACACCCCCGATGGAATTCCATCCGAGCATGGGCTTTGTCCGCGCTAAGCGGATTCTGAAGGGCGAGCCTGATGCGATGCTTGAAGCATCCCGGATGGAGCCCGGTGACAGTGTGCTGGACTGTACGGCCGGACTCGGCAGCGACTCGCTTCTGTTCTCGGTGCTTGGAGGAGCAGACTCAACTGTTACCGCACTTGAGAGCTCTCTCCCGCTGTATGCGCTGCTCTCGGAAGGCATGAAGCATTATACATCAGGCCAGGTCAAGGTTAATGAAGCGCTTCGAAGAATCCGGGTAGTGCATGGCGAGCATCTGGAGTATCTGCGGGCTCTGCCGGACAAGAGCGTGGATATCGTTTATTTTGACCCGATGTTCCGGGTGCCGCTGATAGATTCATCGGCGATCTCGCCGCTGCGCCAGTTCGCGAACGCAGCAGCTCTTTCAGAGGAGACGGTAGCCGAAGCGCTCCGGGTAGCCCGCAAAACCGTCCTGCTCAAGGAGAAGGCGCTGAGCGGTGAATTTACCCGGCTCGGCTTCACGGAGCTGCTGCGCGGGAGCGCCAAAATATCGTACGGGGTGATCCACATTGACAACTGAGACAAAACCCAAGGTACTGGTGCTGCTGGGTCCGACGGCCGCCGGCAAAACAAGGCTGAGCCTGGAGCTGGCCGAGGCCTATAATGCCGAGATTATCTCCGGCGATTCCATGCAGGTCTACCGGGGGATGGATATCGGTACGGCGAAGATCAGTGCAGAAGAGATGAAGGGCATTCCCCATCATCTGATAGATATCCATGATCCCGGAGAAGCCTACTCTGCAGCTGAATTCCAGGAGCAGGGCAAGCGCCTGATCACTGAGATCAGCGGACGGGGCAGACTGCCCTTTATTGTAGGCGGAACAGGGCTGTACATCGAATCACTCTGCTACGGCTTCCGCTTCTCCGAAGCGGTTGCAGACGAAGCCTTCCGCGCTGAACAGGATGCCTATGCTGAGGCTCACGGCGCTGAGGCGCTGCATGCCCGCCTTGCTGCGGTAGACCCGTCCAGCGCGCAGCGGCTGCATCCAAATGACCGCCGCCGGATTATCCGGGCGCTGGAAATTCACCACCAGACTAATACTACCCTGTCCGCTTCCAAAGCGGAGCAGACCAGGGAATCTCCTTACGAGCTGTGTCTGATCGGCCTGACAATGGACCGGAAGGTCCTTTACGGCCGGATCGAGGACCGGATTGACCAGATGCTGGACCAAGGGCTGATCGCAGAGGTGCAGGGAATGCTGGATAAGGGCTATCACCGCAGCATGGTAGCGATGCAGGGACTCGGCTATAAGGAGATTGCTGCTTACCTGGAGGGAGAGCTGACCTATGATGAGGCTGTGACCCTGCTTAAGCGCGATACCCGCCGTTTCGCCAAGCGCCAGCTGTCCTGGTTCCGCCATATGAAGGACATACAGTGGATCGAGGATTTTAACGAACAGAATTATGCTGATAATCTGGCTAAAGTACGTGAGATTATCTCCCGCACTCTTGGCAGATAAGTTGAACGGCACTTCCTGCTTTAGATATTTTATGCCGTTTTTTAGGGTCCTGAAAGTGTGTGCATACATGCTTCGGGGCCTCTTTTTTTACATAAAAGGAAGCCGTTATAACCTGTTAAGATTCTTTCTTGTTCGCCGGGGTCAGCCTAGCACTTCTATTTGAAGTTATTAATAGGATGCTAGTGAATCCATAATCGGCAGGAGGCGGACAGAGGATGCATAACAGGCACACATCTAAACAGAACAAGGGATATCCAAGACATGCGCAAAGGCATGTACATGAATTTGCCGGCAGCACCAAGCTGGCTGAGGAGGGGGCGGACCGGCATAATCACCGTTTTGCCGGATTTACAGGCCAGTCAATATGGATTGGAAGCAGCCATATCCATGAAATTGACTTCAGCAAAACGGATTACGCCGGCCACTTCCACACGCTGCGAAAAATCCGCACAGGACCGGCCATTCCCGTGGGAAACGGCAAGCATGTCCATTTTGTAAGCGGGGAGACCTCTGAAAACAGCGGCCATGTGCATGCTTTTAATTTTGCGACGCTGATTCAATCCCCGCTGATTTGAGGTAGAAGAATGGAGGGCCTTCAGCACTAACCGGAGTGTAGGGAATTGACGGGAAGGGGGCGGAAGATTTAACATGTATTCTAGAGAGAACGGACGCTGCATGCGCCGGAGCCGCCCCGGCTGTGTCAACGCTCATGTTATGTACCTTAACTTCACTCTATTTCGCGAATTGCTGTAACCGCAAATTACGTGGTATAATAGCAGGAAAGTTTCTCTTAAGTGTTGAATATACTTCTGAACAATCTAATTGAACCATTGGGGGTACGTCATATGAACAAGTCCATTAACATCCAAGATACGTTCTTGAACCAGCTGCGTAAAGAGAATATCCCTGCTACAGTATATTTGACCAACGGCTTTCAGATCCGGGGAATCATCAAGGCATTTGATAATTTCACGATTGTGATCGACAGTGACGGGCGCCAGCAGATGGTGTACAAGCATGCGATCTCGACCTTCACCCCGCAGCGCAGTGTCTCACTGATGCAGGATAACGGAAGCGACGAGTAACATTTTACAGCCTTAAAGCGAAACTTTTTTGTTTATAAACCGTTTGAATAGAGTGCGCGAGAGCAACCTGCGAAGGTTGTTCTTTTCATTCGTGCCCGCAAATTTGAAGATATTTCCGAAAGGGAGTCAGGAGGCAGTATGTCCAGAGACGAAATATCCAGGACAAACAACAGAAATAGACAGACAGGCTCTGCAAAATCCGCAGGAAAGCCTAAGCCCAAGAAAAAGAAAAAGTTCCTAACCAAGAAGCGTGTGCTGTGGAGTTTATTTTTTGCGATGGCTCTGGCCATTTTTTGTGCGCTTGGCGGCTATATGTTCATTATGCTGAACGGTCAGAAGCTGCTGACCGCGAACCAGGATAAGCTGACGGTCAATCCGCCGACGCAGATTTTTGACCGGAATGCCAATCTGATCGCCGAGCTGTCACTGGAAAAAAGCGATCCGGTAGAATATGAAGATATTCCTGAGGAGCTGATCAACGCCTTCGTGGCCACGGAGGATAAACGCTTCTTCGATCACAAGGGCGTCGATTTCTGGTCCATCGGCCGCGCAGCGGTGAAGGATATTGCAGCACGCAGCATGGTGGAGGGCGGCAGTACCATCACCCAGCAGCTCGCCAAAAATATCTTTTTGACCCGTGACAAGACGTTCTTCCGTAAGGCGACTGAGGTATCCATTGCGGTTGCGCTGGAGAACTCGAAGACCAAAAATGAAATTATTACGATGTATCTTAACCGTATTCCGTTCGGCGGAACGATTTACGGTATTAAGGCAGCGTCTATCCGTTATTTCGGCAAGAGCAACCTGGCCGATCTGGAGCTGTGGGAAATGGCTACGCTGGCAGCGATGCCGAAGGGGCCTTCCCGTTACAATCCGCTGCGTAATCCTGAGCTTTCCAAAGAGCGGCGCACAGTCGTGCTGCAGCTTATGTATGATCAGAACTACATCACCAAGGAAGAGATGGATGAGGCCAAGGTGGTGGATTATAGCTATAAGCCGCCGGAAAGCAAACAGCGTTATCAGGCCTTTATTGATTTTGCGATTGATGAGGCTGAGGAACGGTTCGGGCTGACTGAAGATGATCTGAACATCGGCGGATACAAAATCTACACCACCATGGATAAACATGCCCAGCAGACGGTGGAGGATGCTTTTGCCGACAGCGATAATTTTGAAAAAAGCGTTGACGATGAGCTTGTTCAGGGCTCAATGACGATCATCAACCAGGAGAACGGCAGCATTGTTGCCCTGATGGGCGGACGTAATTATGAGAAAAAAGGCTTCAGCCGTGTGAACGACAGCCGCCGTTCCCCGGGCTCGTCCATTAAGCCGATCGTGGCTTATGCACCGGCTCTGGAATCCGGTAAGTTCACAACCTCATCGATGCTGAGTAATGAGAAGCAGTGCTTCGGCACCTATTGCCCGAATAATCTGCACGGGTACTCCTCAACAATCAGCATGAGCACGGCGATTACGAAGTCGGAGAATATTCCGGCAGTCTGGCTGCTGAATGAAATCGGTGTAAATACCGGCTTCCAGTTTGCGAAGAAGCTCGGTATCAATCTCAGTGACGATGACAAGAACCTGGCCCTCGCACTGGGCGGGGTATCGCAAGGCACCAATACGCTGGAGATGGCCCAGGCTTACAGCGCCTTTGCGAACGGCGGTGAGCTGCGCGAGGCGTACTCCATCAAATCAATCGAGAACAGTGACGGCGATACGGTCTACCGTGCCAACACAAATCCTGAGCGGGTGATGAGCGAGGATACCGCTTATCAGATGACCGAAATGCTGCAGGAGGTTGTAACAGACGGTACGGGTAAAAAAGCCAAGATCAGCCGTCCGGTAGCCGGCAAGACCGGTACCACACAGAGCGGTTACTCCGGAATCAGCTCGAACCGTGATGTCTGGTTCGTCGGCTATACTCCGGAATGGACGGCAGCGGTCTGGATGGGTTATGACAAGCCAAGCAAGACGCATCTGCTGAAGAACAGCAGTCCGCTGGCGGCGGCATTCTGGGGCAAGGTAATGGAAGAGGCGCTCAAAGGGGTTCCGGCCAAATCCTTCCCGTCACCATCAGGCTCGAATGAACCCGAGCCGACGGTAACTCCGGAGGCTGTGCAGCCTGTAAACGGATTGTCTGCCGCGTATGATCCGTCCACAATGACCGTTAATCTGAGCTGGGAACCGGCGCAGGTTGAGGGTGTAGAATACCGGATCTACCGGCGCGAGACCTCGGAGGGCGAATTTACGGCGCTCTTGAATACAATGTCTGCCACTGTGGGAGATATCAGCGCCATGCCTGGACTGACGTACGAATACTATGTCACAGCTTATTATCCGGAGCTTGACCAGGAGAGTGAGCCTTCCGATAGGGTTACCGTATCCGTTCAGGACGAGATGCCGACAATGGAGCCGGAACCTACACTGGATCCGAATCAGCCGACCGATGATCCCTCAGGCGGCGAAAACGGTAACGGAAACGGCGGAGAAAACGGCAACAACGGCAATGGCGGCAATAACGGCAATGGTAACGGAAACGGTAATGGTAACAACGGAAATGGTAATGGCAACGGCGGTAACGGAAACGGTAATGGCGGCGGAGTACCGGTAAATACGCCGGAAGCTTTACCGACGCTGCCTCCGGCCACACCTGCGCCAACCGCTCCGCCTGAAGCAGTGCCTGGCGGCGGCAATGCCGGACCGGATAACGGGACGGCTGATCCGGTCGACCCGGCTGCAGGAATGGCAGAAGGAGACGGGAGTATACAATAGCTTTTTGCAGAAGGCTTTCTGGTTACAGTAACGATGCCGGCAGGCGGGCTTCCTTATTTAAAAGGAGCCTGCCTGTTTTTGCTGTCAGGGAATATAGGGCTGTTGTCGTATTATGGAAAGTCTTGTTTTGAGTGTGCCTGCTAAATATGTTAAGCTGGATACACCATTATTCGAGAGGGTCATTCATATGAAACGTAAATTCGGAGACCGGGCCAACTGGCGCCGGATTACGCGCCGCCATTTTGCCTGCCGCTATGTGGAGACCCGGGAATTCAGCGGTTACATTACACTTTATACGATCTACGGGCTGAAGGAACCGCTCTGGAAGAGCTATGGCAGGCATACATACCGTATCGCGGACAAGGGATACTCCTGGCTGCAGTATTTTCCCAAAGACAGCCATTATATTGTTACAGCCATGTTTGACGAGCGGCAGAATATCGTACAATGGTATATCGACACCTGCAAGGTCCAGGGGGTTACAGATCAGGGAGTTCCATGGTTCGATGATTTGTATCTGGATGTGGTGGTGCTGTGGAACGGGGAAGTATTTTTGCTGGATGAGGATGAGCTTGAGGAGGCGCGGGAACGCAATGATATTACAGACAGTGATTACAAGCTGGCCTGGACAACAGCCAAAGGAATCCTGCGCAGCATAGATGCACACGCCTTTCCTTATTTTTCCCTTTCTCTGAAGCATCGTGCCGAATTGTTTCATCACGGAGAATTCAGGAGGAAATAGAAATGGAATGGTATTCTTATCAAAAGGGCACGTCACCGATACGCAAAGTATCGCGGAGAAGACGTTCCCGGCTCAAACGCAATCTGCTGATCGCCTGTGTTACTCTGGCGGCGGCCGGGTTGCTTTGGTGCGCAATTGTGTTCAATCGTGTGAATGGTGCAGTGACGGCGTCGCCGATGGTACCTGCTGACGCGGGGGTTATTCTCGGGATGTCCATGTGGGGGGACGAGCCCAGCCCCGGCCTGAAGGAACGCCTGGATTACGGGCTGGAGCTCTATAAGGAAGGAAAGTTCAGCCGCTTCATCGTTTCTGGAGGACTCGACAATCCGGATTATCAGTACACGGAAGGCCAGGGGATGCGCAATTATCTGGTGGAGCAGGGCGTGCCGGATGAAGCCATTCTGATGGAGAATGAATCTACCAACACCTACGAGAATCTGAAGTTCAGCCGGGAGATCATGCAGCGCGAAGGCATGACAACCGCTGTCATTATCACCCACACCTTTCACGGGCAGCGGGCGATCGAGATGGCAGCTGAATTCGGCTACACTTCTCCGCAGCTGGGCGTAACAGAGTCGCAGACGATGTCTATGCTCAAATATAAATCACGGGAGATTCTGGCCTATACCAAGTGGAAAATCCAGCAGCTGTTTATGTAACCCTGCAGGGTAAGGATAAAGTTCCCGAATCTGCTAATAACGTCCCATTATCCGGAATAGACTTGAGTTAGAGCAAGCCAGCCCCGGATAGAGGTGATCGAATTGGATGATGCAAGACAGATTACAATTAATGAATCCAGGATGAATATTACCTTCAAGAGCATTGAGGAAAGTGCTAAAGCAACCGTGGCTGTTACCGAACATGCGGCTGCACCGGCACCGGGTTATGCGGATTCCATTAAAGAGATTTTTCATGAACTGGACGATATGGTTGGTCTTGAGAGGGTGAAGGAGCTGGTTTATGAAATCTATGCTCTTTTACAGATCGAGAAAGTAAGACAGGAAATGGGTCTCAAGGTTAATCATCATGTGTACCATATGGTATTTAAGGGTAATCCCGGGACCGGCAAGACTACTGTCGCCAGAATTGTCGCCAAGCTGTTCCAGCGGATGGGTGTGCTCAGCAAAGGGCATCTGATTGAAGTGGAGCGCGCGGATCTGGTCGGTGAATATATCGGGCATACCGCACAAAAGACCCGCGATCTGGTTAAAAAAGCACTCGGCGGCATCCTGTTCATTGACGAGGCATACAGTCTGGCCCGCGGCGGTGATAAGGATTTCGGCAAGGAAGCGATTGATTGCATGGTAAAAATGATGGAGGATAAGCATAACGACCTCATTATCATTCTGGCCGGCTATCCGGAAGAGATGGATATGCTGCTGGAGGCCAATACCGGCTTGCCGTCCCGGTTCCCGATAAAAATCGAGTTTGATGACTACAGCATCAGTGAACTGGTGCTGATCGCTGCCAAAATGGCAGGGGAACGGGATTATACGCTGATGACCGAGACTATAGCCAGGCTTAAGGAGATCATTCTGGATGAGAAGCTGGATGATACGGTTTTTAGCAATGCCCGGTTTGTCAGGAATGTGATAGAAAGAGCAATCAGGCAGCAGGCAGTCAGGCTGATGAGCAGGCAGACCAAATTGTCCCGGCAAGATCTGATGACGCTGCTGCCCAGGGATATAACGTTTATCGAAGAGAGCATAAGGGCAGACAGTAATATAACCCAGGCAAACAAAAAGATACAGGTAAAAGAAGAAGGAGCATTCTATTAATGTCGCTAACACATGATACACAGACAGATGTACAGGACCGGGCGATTCTCGTCAGTCTCGTCACGGACCAAATTAAACGCACAGGCATTGATCCTGAGCTCTCCCTGCAGGAGCTGGTTCAGCTGGCCGAAACGGCCGGAGTGGAAGTGCTGGATGTACTCCGCCAGAACAAGGAAACCCCTGACTCCAGGTGGTTCATCGGCAAAGGTAAGGTGGAGGAGCTGCGGATGGCTGCAGACGGGCTAGGCGCCAATACGGCGATCTTTGACCAGGAGCTGTCGGGAGCCCAGGTTCGTAACCTGGAGGAAGCGCTCGATATGAAAATTATCGACCGTACGCAGCTGATCCTGGATATATTCGCGGGCAGAGCCAAGACCAGAGAGGGCATCATTCAGGTAGAGCTTGCACAGCATTCCTACCTGCTGCCCCGTCTGTCCGGACACGGTAAAAATTTGTCCAGGCTCGGCGGCGGTATCGGCACCAGAGGTCCGGGTGAGAGCAAGCTGGAGACAGACCGCCGCCATATCCGCGGCCGGATTACCGAGCTTAAGCGCCAGCTGGATGAGGTCGTCAAGACGCGCGAGCTGCACCGTGAACGCCGCCGCAAAAGCGGGGCAGTGCAGGTGGCGCTGGTGGGCTACACCAATGCGGGCAAATCGACGCTGCTCAAGCAGCTGACCGATGCCGACGTCTATATTGAGAATCAATTGTTCGCAACGCTGGACCCTACCTCACGTGTGCTCCAGCTGCCGGCGGGCAAAGAGGTTGTGCTGACGGATACCGTCGGGTTCATCCAGAACCTGCCGCATGATCTGGTCGCCTCCTTCCGCGCAACGCTGGAGGAAGTGAATGAGGCTAATCTGGTGCTGCATGTGGTGGATGCTTCCTCCCCGATGCGGGAGGAGCAGATGGAGGTTGTAGACACCATTCTTCAGGAGCTTGGAGCTGCCGGCAAGCCGCGGGTGGTCCTGTTCAACAAGTGTGATCTCTGCCAGCCGGAGCAGCTGGAGATGCTGCCGGCCGGCCCGGGTTATTTGAAGATCAGCGCTTTTAATGCTGAGGATCTGGCCCGTGTCACCGATCTGATTGCCGATGAGCTGGCCGGAGATACGCTGGTATTCCGCATTCCCGGGGACCGGGGGGATCTATCCTCGCTGCTGTACCGGGTAGGAGAGGTGCTGGAGACCAATTACGAAGAGAACGATGTGCTGTACAGTGTCCGCCTGAACAAAGAGGATTACGATAAATGGGGCTATAAGCTGGAAGCATTCGTTGTGCAGTAAATAATGTTAGGAGCGAATAAGGGGAAATGGCTGTTTTTGCAGAGGATATCTTACAGGCGGCAGAGGCCGCAGAGCTTGAAATAGAAGGTGCGGTAAAAGCACTGGATAAAATTGTGGATCACAATCAATGGAAGGTGATCGAGGCGTTTCAGCGCCAGAAGGTCAGCGACTTCCATTTTGCCGGTTCTACCGGATACGCCTATAATGACCGGGGCCGTGAGGTGCTGGATCTGGTGTACGCCGAGGTGTTCGGTGCGGAAAGCGCGCTGGTGCGCCCGCACTTTGCTTCGGGGACGCATACCATCTCTACGGCGCTGTTCGGTGTGCTGCGGCCCGGAGACGAGCTGCTGTACATTACCGGCCGTCCTTATGACACGCTGCATAAGGTGGTAGGCAAGCCGGGGGACGGAACCGGCTCCTTGGCTGACTTCGGGATCACTTATAGAGAGACGGCGCTCACACCAGACGGCAAGATTGACTGGGACGAGGTAGAGCTGTCTATTAATGAACGGACGAAGGTAATCGGCATTCAAAGATCACGCGGCTATGACTGGCGTTCTTCCTTTACCGTGGCTGAGATCGGGGAGATGGTGGCCCGGGTAAAAGAGCTGAAGCCGGAAGTGATTGTATTCGTGGACAACTGCTATGGTGAATTTACCGAAAAGCTGGAGCCGCCGCAGGTCGGCGCTGATCTGGTCGCCGGCTCGCTGATCAAAAATCCCGGCGGCGGCATAGCCGAGACCGGCGGCTACATCTGCGGCCGCAGCGATCTCGTAGAGCTGGCAGCCTACCGGCTGACAGCTCCGGGCATCGGCGGCGAAGTGGGTGCGATGCTCGGGACGACACGCGGGCTCTACCAGGGGCTGTTCATGGCCCCTCACACGGTCGGACAGGCCGTTAAGGGCAGTATCTTCGCGGCTGCTGTATTCCAGCGCTGCGGGTTCACGACCAAGCCAGCCTGGGATGAGCCGCGTACGGATCTGATCCAGGCGGTTTCTTTTGACAGTGCCGAGCATCTTATCGCCTTCGTACAGGGCATTCAGCGCGCAGCTGCGGTGGACAGCCATGTCGTTCCTGAGCCGTGGGACATGCCGGGCTATGAGCATCCGGTCATTATGGCAGCCGGTACCTTCATCCAGGGCGGCAGCCTGGAGCTCTCTGCAGATGCGCCGATCCGTGCGCCGTACATCGGCTACATGCAGGGCGGACTGACATACTCCCACGTGAAATTCGGCGTTCTGATGGCGCTGCAGAGCATGCGGGAGCGGAAGCTTTTATAGCGTGGACGAGAATGATATTGGCGGTCAGCCGTTTAACGGCGGGAGACCGGGTTGTTGTAATAACCCTGCTTATTAAGCGGGGTTATATTTTTTGTCTGCAGGCACTACCGCTGAACAGGAAAAAGCTCTATAGGTTATTTACACTACCGTATTCACGTTCACGGAACATTAACGCCGAAAGTCAGGGTGTTGTCCAGATTGGGATATGTGCCGGAAAAACGGGAAAAATACTGACGGAGGCTTCCAGGCCAGATCTATGGCCGATTTTTGCTTCCGGATTGTCCGATGTGATATACTGCGGTAGACTTCATCCTTTTGTAGCTTACATCCAGGTAACCTTCTGTTTCGCAGTAGTCTACTAATGTTGTAAAGAAAACTTACATACCATTGACACGCCAAATTAAGAAATGTACAATGAGATGAGAAAAAGATCATTGGAAGGTTGGATGAGTCATGGGTGATGAAATCCGCAGAAATATGGCATTATTTCCTATAGGAATCGTAATGAAGTTAACCGATTTATCTGCTAGACAAATTCGTTATTATGAGCAGCACAGCCTGATCGTACCAGCGCGTACCTCCGGCAACCAGCGTTTGTTCTCATTCAATGATGTTGAGCGCCTTCTGGAAATCAAAGCACTGATTGAGAAGGGAGTTAACATTGCCGGCATTAAGCAGGTGATGAATCCGGTCTCGAAGGAATCCGAAGAGGCTACGGTTATTACCCCTGACACAGAGGTTAGACGTAGAGAATTGTCTGATTCACAGCTTCACCGTTTGCTTAAGCAGGAACTGGTTTCCGGTAAAAGACCGGGACAAGTATCTCTTATTCAAGGCGAGCTATCCCGGTTTTTTAATAAATAAACAACTAATTAGAGGTTGAAAGGGAGAGGGTATCGTGAGTTTTTCCAAAGAGGATATTATCCGCATTTCCAAAGAAGAAAACGTCCGTTTTATTCGTCTGCAGTTCACTGACCTGCTGGGAACGATCAAAAACGTTGAAATTCCCGTGAGTCAGCTTGAAAAAGCACTCGACAATAAAATGATGTTCGACGGATCTTCCATCGAAGGTTATGTACGTATTGAGGAATCCGATATGTACCTGTATCCTGATCTTAGCACTTGGGTTATCTTCCCTTGGGTGACAGACAGCCGGGTTGCACGTCTGATTTGTGATGTGTACATGCCTGACGGAACACCGTTTGCCGGCGATCCGCGCGGTATTCTGAAGCGTTGTCTCCAGGAAGCCGAAGAAATGGGCTATACAGCGATGAACGTTGGACCGGAGCCGGAATTCTTCCTGTTCAGAACCGACGAGAAGGGTAACCCGACACAGGAACTGAATGACCAGGGTGGATATTTCGATTTGGCGCCGATGGATCTTGGGGAGAACTGCCGCCGCGAAATCGTATTGACACTTGAGGAAATGGGCTTTGAAATTGAAGCTTCCCACCATGAGGTTGCTTCCGGCCAGCACGAAATCGACTTCAAATATGCGGACGCCATCAAAGCCGCTGACCAGATTCAGACCTTCAAGCTCGTTGTGAAGACGGTAGCCCGTCAGCACGGCCTGCATGCTACTTTTATGCCTAAGCCGCTTTTCGGCATGAACGGATCCGGTATGCACGCACACCAATCCTTGTTCAAAGGCAGCGAGAATATGTTCTACGATGAGAGCGATACACTGGGTCTGAGCAAAACCGCACGCTATTACATGGCAGGTATTCTGAAGCATGCCCGTGCTTTTGCCGCTATTACTAACCCTACGGTTAACTCTTACAAGCGTCTGGTTCCGGGTTACGAAGCGCCTTGCTACGTAGCGTGGTCTGCGAGCAACCGCAGCCCTATGATCCGTATCCCTGCTTCCAGAGGTCTTAGCACACGCATTGAGGTTCGTAATCCGGACCCGGCAGCTAACCCTTACCTCGCACTGGCTGTAATGCTTAAGGCAGGTCTTGACGGAATTAAGCGCCAGCTGGATCTTCCTGCACCGATCGACCGCAACATCTATGTGATGTCTGAGGAAGAGCGGATCGAAGAAGGCATCCCAAGCTTGCCGTCCGATCTGAAGGAAGCCCTGAACGAAATGATCCGCAGCCATGTCATCACCGAAGCCCTCGGCGAACACGCGCTGGCTCACTTCTATGAACTGAAGGAAATCGAGTGGGACATCTACCGGACCCAGGTTCACGAGTGGGAAAGAGCACAGTACATGACGCTTTACTAGGATGAATTAACCCCTGACGCCGCTGGCGTTGGGGTTTTTTTGTTGTGCATCGGAGCTGGTTGGTTGCTTATCGATAAGGTGGTTTAATGACGTGTCCGAAGCATTCTCCCGACAACAAAAAGTATTTGTTTTTTTGTGAAGAAGCGAGGCATTTGCGCAGAAATAAAGTTTTTAATCCCCGGGATTGCATATACCTTTTTAGCTTGAAGCGCACGAAGTGCAACCTGAACCACATTTTCTGGAGTATCCCGCTTACCGACAGAGGCTTCATCCGTCCCTACAATGTTAAAAAATTCTGTTTCCGTAGACCCGGGACATAACGCAAGAAATTGTACGCCGCGTTTTCGATTTTCTTCCCATAGCGCCTCTGTAAATGATAACACGAATGCTTTTGTAGCCCCATATACCGCCATACTAGGAGTAGGCTGAAATGCTGCAGTTGATGCCACGTTAATAACCATTCCGCTTTTCTTATTCAACATATCCGGTAAAAATAAATGAGTAAGATCTACAACAGCCGCTACATTAAGCATCACTTCATCATGTTGTCTTGGTCCTGACAGTTGTTCGAATAATCCATGGGTAGCGAATCCCGCATTATTAATTAAACAATCAACATTCAGACCGCGTTGAACACATTGCTGATAGAGTTCCGCTGCAGAACCATTGTGAGATAAGTCAGAAACCATTACCTGTGCTTGAATACCGTGTTTTTTATGTAGTCTCTCCGCTAAATTAATGAGCTTAGTTTCTGAGCGGGCAACTAAAATCAAGTGGCTTCCTCTTGCTGCAAACTCATGTGCAAAGGCTTCACCTATACCCGAAGAGGCACCTGTTATCAGCGTCCATTTGTTTGTAATTGCAATCATTATTAGATCACTTCTCCTTTTTAATTAACCATTAGAAACAATGTTTCATTTTGAATCATTGTATCCGAATGAACCTACGCTGTCAATTAGAGAGCCTAATAGCGTTGGACAACTGGCTTATTTAATTAGATACATGTACAATATATTGATGATAAATCAGCATTTAATCCTCCAGAACAGTAGAATGAGCCCTGGAGAAATAGGTAAGGCGATAAAACTAAAGGCACAAAGGTGTGAAAATATATGCAAAATTCATCAGATCTCCCTTCCACAGACAATCATCAACGTATAACCTACCCAAAAGTCAAAATTCAGCATAATGAACTATTGAGACGCAATATTATTGAAACTGCTGCATCGATTATGCAGAAATCCGGTCCTGAGGCGGTAACCATTCGCAGAGTGGCTGAAAAAATGGAATGTCCCACCAAAATAATTTATAACTTGTTCGGAAGTAAGGAAGGTCTTGCAAAAGAACTTTTTATGGAAGGTTGCAAATTACTAGCGGATGCCTTTCAGGCTGTTCCCATGCAAGCAGATCTTAAACAATATCTTCTTAATCTTGGGCAAGCCTACTGGAATTTTTCGAAGGAGTATACCAGTTATTATATGGTGATGTTTGGTGGGGCCTTTAGCGAATTCAAACCGGAAGCGGAGAGTTTACAGGCTATGGTAACCGCATTGCAACAACTAACCGACATTATTACAAATGGCATTGAGCAGGGGGTTATTTCCGAGAAGGAACCCCTGCTTGTTGTTAATCTTATTTGGGCATCGCTGCATGGTGTTATTCACCTGTATTTAGGGGGACATATTCAAAACGAGGAAACAGCAAAAAGGCTATACGACAGATCTGTGTCGAATTTAATCCACACGTTTTATAGGGACGATCGTTAATTAAGTAACATCTAATGTAATATAAGCCGCTGTTATGGAATCGTGATTATTAGCATCTGTCTACGCTTTGGTTAATAGTCTTGATTTTTTCTCCATGTCACAATACTGTTTGGATTTTCTCATTATTCTTATAGAAAAAAAAGAACCTTTAAATAAAGGTTCCTTAGTACATCTCAGACAGTACTCTTAACATGTCTTTACATATGCCTCTAACAACTCAATAACAATCGTTTGCCCCGTGACGCCGAAATTCCTCAAGCAAAGCAATTCAGTCAATGAAGCCTTCATCAAATCACCAATGGTGATGTAGTTGCTGTCATGTAATGAATTAAGAATACGGGAAATGCTTTTTGGGTTCCTGGTCGTTCTCTGCCTTAAGCTGTGAATAGGTTGTGCATATAAGCTGCGGTCAATATTAAAGTAAGACATGAGGGGGAGCGTATCTCTAGCAGACAAGCTCACATGTTGTCTCCCTTCATTCATCTGGTAAATATTATAAATAATTGAGATGATTTTGCAATAGTTTTTCTGTTGAATCTACACTTAAATCTATAGTATTTACACATTGTTCCAGAGAAGATTTTAAGAATCTTGATTTTGAAAAGCTAAGGCTGACTATACTTTCACACGCAGGCATCCCTGTTGAATGAACTGAAATTACTGAAAGGCGGAAACATTAGTATGAAAAAAGAAGACGTAAACAAAGCATTCCGTGCGTTGCTCCCCCTTATTTTTATTCTTGCCCTGACAGCCGTGCTTAATATGACTACCTTTGCAATAGGTGTTATGGAGCGGCTGGTTAGGGAATCCTATAAGATCGGCTATGTATTCGGCAGTCTGCTGGAAATAATCATCTGAGCAGGTTATCCTTTTTTACTGTAATGTTCGCAGGCCGGATTATTTTTTATACATAACAAACGAACCGTCAGGAGTAACATTCCGGCGGTTTTTTGCGTTTAGTTAGAGTACGGTCCTTATCGGGACAGATAATGTATCAGCTATGTGGGTAATAAGTATTAATCAGACGAGGAGGTATAACATGAAAAAATCGATGCTAGCTACAGCAGCAAGTGTTCTTCTCTTGTCAGCCTCAATTCTGGGCGCATGCAGTAATAATGAGGCGGTGAATGAGGCGGAGCCTACAGCATCCGCTCCAGCTGCAACGCCTGTCAGCGAAGCTACAGCCAGTCCTGAGCCGTCTGCTACACCTGCAGCAGCGTCTGCCAGTCCGGAGGCGAGCGCACCTGCGTCAGCCGAGCGGCCGCAGACGCAGAGCTTTGGTGAGCAGGAGGGCGGTGTTCCCGGACAGGACGGGACGCTTGAGCAGGGTGACGGCTACTCGCTGTATATATTTGACGGCTATACCTTTGATGCGCAGACCGGGCGTCTGTCGCTGACTGCGGACTCCAGCTATTATGCGGAGATTGAGCCGCTGCCGGCCGGCTATGATCTTGCTGCCCTGAAGCAGCAGGGACAAACCGAGCTTGCCGGCGCTAAAGACTACAGCGGGGAACTGTTCGAGCATCCCCTGCGCTTTGCGGAGCTGTACCTCCAGGTAAGCAACGAAAAGGGTGTGGAGGATTATATGGTGTGGAAGAATGAGGCCGGAGATGCCTACCTGCTGCGGATACACAATCCGGGGGGAGATTCGGCAGAGCAGTTTAGTCCTTGGACGACAGTATCCCTGTCTACTATTGAGGCGGAGTAATCCGCTCCCCGATGCTTGCGAAAGAAGTAGCAGACGGCATTCCGTGCAGAGTTCTGAAGCCCCTGAAGCGGCAGCCGCTGCAGAATGAAATCCGTAAGAATGAGCCTGTGTAAGCGGGCAAGTTCTTACGGATTTTTTTAATATACATAATAATGACAGTGGAGGAATATACTCATGATTGATTAGAGAACACATGTTTGGTTATAATACAAACAAATGTTCTTATTTGTTGGGGGCGATCGGTCATGAGAATGGCTATGGGTCAAATCATTGAAATTGTATATCTGGACAAATCCGGCAAGATCACTCAGCGGAAGATCGAAGTACTCGCCATCCGTGACGGGCGCATCCGGGCAACCTGTTTAACGGCGGGGGCGCCGCGGGTATTTCTGCTCTCGAATATTCTGGCGTGGCACCCGGTACGGGGGCGGAAATATGCCTAAGGATCGGGTTATTGTACTGTCGGACTGCCAGTCCTTTTACGCAAGCGTGGAGAAGGCAGCTCATCCTGAATATAAAGATCTGCCGGTGGCAGTGGGTGATCCGGCGCGGATGAACGGGATTGTGCTGGCTGCCTGTCCGCTTGCCAAAGCCCAAGGGGTTACTACCGCCTCGCGTGTAGGCGAAGCGATGACCAAATGTCCCGGACTCGTCGTGATCCGGCCGCGGATGCGGACGTATATCACGGTGTCCCTGCTGATCTCACAGATCTACGAGAGGTATACAGATATGGTCGAGCCGTTCAGCATTGATGAGCAGTTTCTGGATGTGACGGGCTCGCTGAATTTTTTCGGCGGGGAATTGCAAAAGGTCATTTCTGCTATACAGCAGCATGTGATGTTATCCACCGGCGTATGGACCCGGATGGGTGTCGGGCCGACCAAAATCCTGGCCAAAATGGCCAACAATCTGGCCAAGAAGCAGACGGGCGGTGTTTTCCGGCTCGGATACGACAATCTGGATGAAGCGCTCTGGCCGCTTCCTGTCCATGACATGTTTATGGTGGGCGGACGGATGACCAAAAACTTTTTCCGGATGGGTATAACCACGATCGGCGACATTGCCCGGATGGAGCTGGGGGAGTTCAAGCGGAGAATGCGGATGACCATGGGCAAACAGAGTGATATCCAGGCGGAATATTACTGGCAGACAGCCCGCGGCATCGATCCCAGTCCTGTCGTTACGGGAATCCGGCACCAGATCAAATCTGTGGGCCATGGCAAGGCGCTGCGCTGGAATCTGTATACGAGGCTGAGTGACATTGAGGTGGTGCTGCTGGAGCTTGTGATCGAGGTGTGCCAGCGGGCGCGGCGGTACCGTTATATGGGCTCGGTGGTTTCGATTGCGGTGTCCGAGACGGACGGCAACACTTCCCATTCCTACAGCCGGCAGATGACCCTTCCCGAGCCCTCATTTCTGACACATGAGGTGGCAGCGGCGGCCTACCGTTTGTTTGTGGATCACTGGACCGGGATGCCGCTGAGCCGGCTGGCTATATCCGTCTCTCAGCTGACCGATGACAGCGTAATGCAGCTGACCTTATTCGATGACCGGATCCGCACCTACAACAAAGAGCGGGCCATTGACCAGATCAAAACCAGATACGGCAGCCGGGCGCTCATTCGTGCCTCCTCCTTGCTTGAATCCGGGGTTGCTTTGGAGCGTGCCGAACAGATTGGGGGTCATTATAAATGAGCAAGCTAGACGGAAACGAGAGATGGAAGACCAAAATGCTGATGAGCGAGCATGTGGACCAGTATGAGCAGCAGGAAAAGGGAGAGAAGGGGAATAACAGCAGGACGATGCTCACAAATGACGAACGCACGATGGTCCGTGATCTGATTCTGCTGCCTTACATAGATACGATGGTAAGCAAGAGCATCGAGGAGATCGAACGGTCGGGCAACATGCTTACCAAGATGTACTTAATGGGCGGCCGCTTTATCCAAAACCGGGTGATGCAGGACACCTACAGGCTGCAAAAAGAGCTCAGACAGCGCAACATCAGGGTGCTCGCCGATGAGCAGGAGGACTTTCTGATGTATTATAAAATCTTTTTCCGCGGCTACCAGGAGCGGTTCGGGCTTACGCGCGACATTATGCGGACAGAGATCAGCCTGAGGCTTACGCGCTACACGGCTGAGCTTGGAGCGGTGCTTAAGGAGCAGTTGAAATAAAGCATTCTGTCAGCGGCCCGGCGGCAGCTTATCCCCTTAATTTGAAAGAAATTAGCAGATAAGGTATACATTAAGCCGGAGATAGGTTATGGTTAAACTAACTTATTCGTGTGATTCTTATCCAAGGGACCTTTCACTGCGCGAGCGACAGAAAGGTCCTTCTTGCATATTTTAGGTTGGAAGGGAGTGTTAAATGCAATATGACAACACAATAATAGATCGTTACCGGGTGATTGAAGATAGGGTTATCAGATTTATTACGGATCATTCAGGTGTTGAGTATATGAAAGATTCAGAGCAGATTGTGGAGGGCGGAGTCTTTGCCTGGGCAAAATTAAGGTCCGTAGACAGAGAAATACAGACGCAGCTGAGGCTTGATTATGTCAAGGTCTTGGAACTCGCAAGACAACGGATGGAGCGGGCCGGGAGTGAGCATCTGATGGATTTTGACCGGAGCAGTGAAGCCGTACTCCATTATATCAGGCAAGATTCCATACTGTGGATTCCGTCACTTGAAGCGGCCGCGGAGGCAGCCAGGACTGAACTTGCGCTACAGAAATTTCTTCTTACTCAAACTTAAATATATAAGGTTTAGAGTAACCTGCCAGGATAATGATTCTGGCGGGTTTTTGCTGTTATTGGCGTTGAAGCTGAAACCGGATTACCGGAGGGATGAGACAGAACAGGCCATTGTATAATTGTGTAAAAAGTATTTGACCATTCTTACACCGGGTGTTAAGCTAGGCAGACAGTAAGACATTTCGCAGCTCTCTGCGGAATGTCTTACTGTTCATTTAGGGCTATTTTACATTAAATGTTAGTGGAGGGGTGATGCGCCATGTGCATTTCGCTGCTATCTAATTCATGTGTACCAATACAATAGCAAGTATGAGAACAACGAAAAAGGAGAATACCATGATACAGGTAAAAGAGTTTGTGGACGGGGATAATTTTTATGCGGAGAACAAAGCGAATGAATTCCTCAAAGGCTTGGCGGAAGAGCAGGTAGTGAATATCTGCTACGGCTCGGTCGTTAAATCTTCACGTGACGGGGCTGAGCATCAGCGCAGTACAATATTGGTGGTATATAAGACAGATGAAAAATAATTTTTGGGACCGGCTGTTTACCTGGCTGTCCTTTGCTTCGACGTTAATGATTGTGGTTCTGGTGGTTTTTTACACCTGGGGCTAGGAAATAAAGAGTAGAAAAAGCATGATCAGCAGGCTTTCGCTAACAGAGAGCTTGCGGTGATGCTTTTTCTTCTGCAAGCTAAGGAAATTATCACATACATACATTACCAATTGTGTTATATTTAAAAAGTATTTGTTTATGCTGGCCGTAAGGTAGATGAATCTGTCTGCAAGGAGGAAGCGGATGAACACGACTTATAAGGTACTGGTATGTGATGCGGATTTATTTGCTGCAGCGCTTGCTGAGGCGGATATATATGTATTGCAGGTGCAGGAGGGGAAGCCGCCGGTCTTTGCGGATTGTGCCGGTCCGCTGCAAAGATGGACACCCGAATACATAGAGCTGGGCGGTATGACCTACAGGCGTAAGGATTTTGAGTTCCGTGTGCGTATACCCGAAAAATAACAGCTGCCAATTCACACAGGCAGGAAGAGCCACTGCAGCATCTCTTATACTATAAAACAGTAAAAGAGGTGTTAATATGGCAGAAAGAGAACGCTTAAGAATCCGCAGAGCAATCCGTGTCCTGCTGGCGCAGCGGTCTATCCTTCTGGAGCGGCTTGAAGAAATTAACGAGAATCTGCGCAGATTGCCTAATCCCAGCCGGGCCAGACGTGAATTGCTGGCAGCAAGGGTGTCGATCCGGGAAGCCCTGCGCTTGAACCGAATCGCCATCAGACTTTTGCGCAGCGTGCTGTAGAACATCGCGAATATAGAAGAATAAGGGGCATCCCGCAAGCCGTAATATGGCTGCTCGGGATGCCCCTTGCTGTGTGCAATTACTGCCTGATAGTGACCCTTGTTCCGATGGAAACAAGGCGGGATAGGGCGAGTACGTCTTCGTTATACATCCGGATACAGCCGTGTGAGACCATATGGCCGATCGAGGCAGGGTCATTCGTGCCATGGATACCGTAATGGGGTTTGGACAATCCCATCCAAAAAGCACCGAACGGCCCGCCGGGATTAGGCTGCTTGTTAATAATGGTATACTCGCCTTCAGGTGAAGCAGTCAGCATCGTGCCAATCCCTACAGGGAAACCCCGCGTCACAATATCATTATCCAGGAGATACAGCATACGCTGCGACAGATCAACAATAATCCGGTAATTGGGCATAGTTATCAGCACTCCTTCTCATACCAGAATATGTGCGGAGTACGGATGCGGTTACCAGTGACGGATGGGGGCAGGAGTATCGGGGGCGGACAAGCTGTTAATCCAAATGATTAGGCAGGAAAAAGGCTGCTCCGCAATTATGCGGAGCAGCCTCAAGTGGAAAGAATTAGTGAATATCGCGGAAAAGTCCGATGACTCTGCCTAAAATGGTAACGCGGTTCAAGCGGAGCGGTTCATAAGCCGGATTCTCCGGCTGCAGGCGGATATGGTCACGTTCTTTATAGAAGGTCTTAACAGTAGCTTCATCTTCTTCAGTCATCGCTACAACGATATCCCCGTTGTCTGCCGTCTGCTGCTGGCGGACAATAACGTAGTCGCCGTCCATAATTCCGGCTTCCACCATGCTGTCTCCTAATACGGAGAGCATAAACACCTTGTTGTCACCGACATAATGGGTAGGCAGCGGGAAATAATCTTCAATATTCTCGGTAGCGGTAATCGGCACCCCGGCGGTGACTTTACCTACAACAGGAATGCGGGTAACCGTCTGTACGAACTGATGTACATTCTCTGAATCTTCCTGTCCAAGCAGCTCTATTGCGCGAGGCTTAGTAGGGTCACGGCGGATCAGGCCCTTCTTCTCGAGACGGTCCAGATGACCATGTACGGTTGAGCTGGAGGCAAGGCCCACGGCTTCCCCGATTTCACGGACGGACGGAGGATAACCCTTGCTGCGGACTTCGTTACGTATGAATTCCAGGATCGCCAGCTGACGACTCGAAATCTTTGACATTGGAATCAACCCCATATAGTATGTTTGGGAAAATTATAACATAGAACTTCCGTTCGTACAAACATAAGTTCTAACTATTTTTTAATAGCATTTGGATGCAACTGGCAGGGAGGCATAATAGATCCAAAGTAAAAAGGGGAACAATTGTTCGAAAAAATCTATTGATCAAAACACATGTTCGTGTTATAGTAATCTCAAATTTAAGAACAAGTGTTTGGAGGTCGATGAAATTGTTAAAATACAGTACTTACCGCAGCATCTATGATGAGACACATGAGGTTCAGACTGCCGATGCCTCTGTTTTAGAATATGTAACCCGCTTGAAGAATACATCAGCATCCCTATACGGGTCGCTGATGAGCCTGTTCAACGGAGGCCAACTGTTGAAGCTTGCCCTGATTCTGATGCTGGTGATTTCCGGCTTTACTGTGGTAGGCAATGTGTTTGCAGGTTCAGTATCCCCGATAACTCCGGCTGAACGTGTAGTCGTAGAACGCGGAGATTCACTGTGGAGCATTGCGCTTGAACATAAACCGTCGGAGATGAGGACGGTTGTATATATAGAAGGAATTAAGAAGGCAAGCGGGCTTTCGGGGAGCTCAATACGGGCCGGAGATGTGCTTACGCTGCCTGCATACTAATGGTTAGAGAGATTATAGTTACGACAGGAAGAGCTTTCAGGGAGGAGACCTTGACAAGCTCTTTTTCTCATGGCAAAGTTAGAATGAATTTAAAGGGAGGGGAACGCATTGAATATTGACGAATTGGTCGCACGCATCAATGAACTGGCACGCAAGCAGAAGAGCAGCGGCCTGAGTGAAGAGGAACTGGCCGAACGCGCCGAGCTCCGCGAGATTTATCTTGGCAACATCCGCAAGAACTTCCGTGCACAGCTGGATACGATTGAGATCGTGGACAACGATGATCAGGGCAACAAAGGGCTTACACATTAGTCCTGTGTCTTTGTCATAGATATTTTAGGATGACTAGGGGGAACTCACATGGCCCGTTCTTGGGAAAGAATGGTTCAACGCAACTCAAAGCAAGTTAATATGCAACGAAAGAAGCAAGGCAAGGAAACGATTTATGCTTCAAAATCATCGACAGCTGCAGGAAGCAGCGATATTTTCAAAGGACGCAACATTGTATTTCCTATCGTTCTGCTGCTGCTAGGTGTTATGTTCTGGGTAGTGGGTTCCATTGACGAAGCGAGAGGCCAGGGGATATTGGCTAACTGGCTGGGCGTTGTCCTCTACTTCTTACTGGCAGCCCTGATCTTCTTCCGCCGTCCTTATCTGAAGGTTGAGCGGGCCAGAGTTTCCACTATAAAATTTAATCGTGAGCGCTGGCTGCAGGCGGCAGAGATTGAGAAGATTATTCTGTCCCGCAGCATGGTTTCCCTCAAATATAAAGGCAAGCGCAAGCAGTGGGTGTTCTCCAGATTCCTGAACCGTTATGATACAGCGGCTATGGGAGCACGGCTGGAGCAGTTCGCCAAAGCGAATAATATCGAAGTAGTGCACGAATAGAAAGATAAGATAGACCAGCATGGGGAGAGGGAGCGATATAATGCCGATTACCGCCGTATTGTTTGATCTTGACGATACACTGCTCTGGGATGAGCGGAGTGTTGAGGAAGCCTTCCGTGCCGCCTGCGAAGCAGCGGGCGAGACAGTGGACCCTCAGGAGCTGGAGGCTGCGGTCCGTAGGGAGGCCAGAGGCCTCTATGAATCGTATGAGACGTTTCCGTTCACGAAGATGATCGGGATTAATCCGTTCGAAGCGCTATGGGCAAACTTTACTGCCGGAGAGCAACAGGAATTCCGCCAGCTGGAGCAGCTTGCCCCGGGATACCGCAAGGAATCCTGGCGCCGCGGCCTGGCATCCCTCGGTATACATGATGAGGCGCTGGCTGAACGGCTGGCGGCCAAGTTCGGTGAGGAGCGCCGCAGCCGTCCTTATATGTATGAAGAAACACTGCAGGTGCTGGATGAGCTGCGCGGTAAAGTGAAGCTGCTGCTGCTCACCAACGGCTGCCCGGCCCTGCAGCAGGAGAAGCTGGACGGCGTACCTGAGCTTATTCCTTATTTCGATCATGTAGTCATCTCAGGCAGCTTCGGCAAGGGTAAGCCGGATAAGGCGATTTTCGGGCATGCGCTTGAATTGCTGGATATTGCTCCTGAACAGGGAATTATGGTAGGCGACAAGCTTACAACGGATATTCTTGGCGGCTTGTCTGCCGGCCTGACGACCGTCTGGATCAACCGGACAGAGAAAGCGCCTGATCCTGAGATTCAGCCGGATTATAGAATCGGTCATCTCTCTGAGCTGCTTCCGCTGGTACAATCACTATAGAATCTTTCCGGGCCGGTCTCCTGCATAGGAGGCCGGCTTTTTTATTGTTTTTATGCGGCTTAGAATGCCTTTAAGCGTGTGATTTACCGCTCATTACATACATAATATTCCAGATAAGGTATACTCAATAAATACATTATGTTAAGGAGCTGATATATACGATGATAAGCCAACCCGGATTTTTTGTTAGCGGAGCATTCAGTGTGTTTTTCTTTTTAGTGTGGCTGGCATGCATAGGGGCAGGGATCGTTGTCTTTGTTCTGTTCGTTAAGCTTGCTCTCAGGGCGATTGCAGCCTTGGATTTATACAATCATGCCAAAAACCTGGAAATCCGTGAACGGTATGAAACGGTCAAAAAGGACGGCAATCTCTAAGCGCTGTGCTCTTGGCACCGAAATATGAGGGAAGCTGATGGCTGATCTGGTAGGGGTTATTGTTGAGCTCTTTTTGGAGCTTGTCCTTAACCGTAAGAAACGGAGACGAAGGAAGGAAGCGCGGCGTAACAAATTGCACCGGCCCTAATTAAAGCCGATAACACCAGCCGCCGGAAAGGCTGGAGATAATCAGGTACATTTAAGGCTGTCCCAAAAGTATACTAGCGGAGACAGGCCTCTATCTTCAAAAGCTTAATACTCAAAAAAGATTCATTGGAGGCAAAGTTGGTCCATGGTATATTGAATGTACAAAAGAAACCGCTCCTTTGAAATGGTTGTGTGGCAACTCCATTTTACCAAAAGAGAGGTTTCTTTTTTTTTTGCGTTTTTATAAATATTGTAGTCCATTTCCATTTCCCGCTTAAAGAGCGGAGAGAACGGAATAATTGTGGAAAGCGATAGCGGTCGCCTTGGTCTCCGGATTTTCACCGCTAAGGGGAATGAAAAAAATCTGGAGGGCACAGCGATTGTAACAACGTTTCGTTCGCGGAGCGTCCTCACCGAGCGCAAACGTCCATCCAACTCCAAAACAAGGGGTGTCCCAGCCATTTCATGGCTTATGGGACCCCCCCGCTGTGGCACTTAGTTCCGGCTGTCGCTGATTCTTCTTTCGTAACCGGTGATGTAATCAAGCCCGGCCTGAGTGAGACCGCTTCCGCTGCTGTCTGTATAACCCGCGTCGACAATGTGCTTCAGTGCAGCCGCAAAGTCTCTTTCATCCATGCCGGTTTGCCTGAAGTTAGGCTCTCCCTGTTCCTGCAGCAGCTTCAAGATGTGATACACAGGATCTTTGCTAATCAATCTGTTCAACAACCCTTCTACAGTCATTATGGCGACAGCTTATGCAGTGACTGGAAGAAGGGTGAATTGGAGGGGGATATAGTCAGAGGAGATACGGGAATATGCGTATTTAATGCGGTTAACGATTTAATGCCGGAGCAATAGTTAAAATTATATGTATAATAGATACAGAATGGATTACTCGCGTTGTAAGCTTCGAAGGGAACCTTACTATTCAATCGGGAGGATGCCGGATGATCAGACCTAAGCAGCTGGCAGCTGCACTGTCCGTTATTGCTGTGGTATCTTTGGCAGGCTGTTCGTCAAACCGTATGGAGCATAATCATATGCATGCTGCCGCTAATGCTTCTATGGAACCGATTCAGGTGGAATTGAGCTGGAGTCCGCAGCAGGCGAAAGCGGGCGAGCCGGTAACTTTTCAGGCGGCGGTTACCCAGGCCGGCGAGGCGGTAGAGGACGCACGGGAAGTTCTTTTTGAAGTGGTAAGCAGTGAGGATGAGACGGTAAAGGTTGAAGTGAAGGGAGTCTCTGCCGGAGACGGCGTGTATGAGGCGGAATGGACCTTTGAAGAGGACGGCGAATATAAGGTTACTTCACATGTAACTGCCCGCACCCAGCACTCCATGCCCGGCAAAATGCTGACAGTGCAGCCGTAGCTGCACTGCCTTCTGCATCAACCGCCAAATAATAACAATTATGCAGAGTGGAAAGCAATGCTTTCCGATTTCTCTTTATTCTGCTAAACTAACTCTAATGTTTTCGGGGGGGATAAAAAAGTGGCTAAATATACACTTGCTGAGAGCTTGGAGCAGCGCATACTGATTTTGGACGGAGCAATGGGTACAATGATTCAACAGGTTCCCCTTACCGGAGAGGATTTTGGCGGAGAAGAGCTGGACGGCTGCAATGAAATGCTGGTGCTTACACGTCCGGAGGTCATCCAAAGCATTCATGAAAAATACCTGGAGGCTGGCGCGGATCTGATAGAGACGAATACCTTTGGCGCGACTTCCGTCGTGCTGGCGGAATACGATATCCCGCAGCGGGCGCGTGAGATTAACCTGGAGGCGGCAAGGCTGGCCCGCAATGCTGCAGACAAATACGATACACCTGAGCATCCGCGTTATGTAGTGGGGGCGATGGGGCCGACGACCAAGACACTGTCTGTGACCGGCGGCGTGACCTTCCAGGAGCTGGTGGGCAGCTACCAGGAGCAGGCGGTTGCCCTTATCGACGGTAAAGTAGACGCCCTGCTGCTGGAAACGTCGCAGGATACACTGAATGTGAAGGCGGGCAGTATCGGAATCCGCAATGCTTTTGAACAGACAGGCATTACGCTTCCTGTAATGATCTCGGGAACGATTGAGCCGATGGGTACAACGCTGGCCGGCCAGAATATCGAGGCGTTCTACATCTCGCTTGAGCATCTGAATCCGATCTCGATTGGACTGAACTGTGCTACAGGTCCTGAGTTTATGCGTGATCATATCCGGTCGCTGTCGGAGATTTCTTCGGCGGCTGTAAGCTGCTATCCGAATGCCGGACTTCCGGATGAGAACGGGAATTACCATGAGTCACCGGATTCGCTGGCCCGTAAGCTGGCAGGTTTTGCCGAGAAGGGCTGGCTGAATATCGCCGGCGGCTGCTGCGGAACGACACCGGATCATATCCGTGCTATGGTAGAGCAGATTACGACCTATCCTCCCCGTCCGCTGAACGGGACTCATCCGCCTGCGCTGTCCGGGATTGAGCCGGTGTACGTAGAGGATGCCAACCGTCCTTATATGGTCGGGGAGCGCACGAACGTATTGGGCTCGCGGAAATTCAAGCGGCTGATTGTCGAAGGCAAGTATGAAGAAGCCTCAGAGATTGCGCGGGCACAGGTCAAGAGCGGCGCGCAGGTCATCGACGTCTGTGTGCAGGACCCGGACCGAGATGAGAGCGAGGATATTAAGAAGTTCCTGGAGCTGGTAGTTAAAAAGGTTAAAGTGCCACTGATGATCGATACCACGGACCCTAAGGTCATTGATCTCGCACTGCAGTATTGTCAGGGTAAGGCGATCATTAACTCCATTAACCTTGAGGACGGCGAGGAGAAATTCGAGCATGTTACACCGCTGATCCATAAGTACGGGGCGGCAATTGTAGTCGGTACCATTGATGAAACCGGACAGGCAATCCAGGCGGATGCCAAGCTTGCAGTTGCGAAGCGCTCCCATGATCTGCTGGTGAACAAGTACGGCCTCCAGGCGCAGGATCTGATCTTTGATACACTGGTGTTCCCTGTCGGAACAGGGGATGAGCAATATATCGGGTCGGCCAAAGAAACCATCGACGGTATCAGGCTGATTAAGGAAGCTCTTCCCGGGGTGCACACCATCCTGGGGATCAGCAACGTCTCCTTCGGGCTGCCGGAGGCCGGACGTGAAGTGCTGAACTCTGTGTTCCTGTACGAATGCACAAAGGCCGGGCTGGATTATGCGATTGTGAACACCGAGAAGGTGGAACGTTATGCCTCCATCCCGGATGAAGAACGCAAGCTTGCTGAAGAGCTGATCTACAACACGAATGACGAGACACTGGCTGCCTTTGTCGCCGCCTTCCGCGAGAAAAAAGTGGAGAAGAAGGAGAAGATCTCTAACCTGTCCCTGGAAGAGCGGCTGGCTTCCTATGTTGTTGAAGGGACCAAGGAGGGGCTTATTCCTGACCTGAATGAGGCGCTGGGTAAAAACAGTCCGCTGGAAATCATCAACGGGCCGCTTATGGCAGGGATGTCTGAAGTAGGCCGGCTGTTCAATAACAATGAGCTGATCGTTGCTGAGGTGCTGCAAAGCGCTGAAGTAATGAAGGCCTCGGTGGGCCATCTGGAGCAGTTCATGCAGAAGGATGAGACAGCTGTGAAAGGCAAGATTATGCTGGCGACCGTCAAGGGCGATGTACATGACATCGGTAAAAACCTGGTGGAGATCATTCTGTCCAATAACGGTTACGAGATCATCAACCTGGGGATTAAGGTGCCGCCTGAGAATATTATCGAAGCCTTCCGCCGCGAAAAAGCAGATGCCATCGGTTTATCCGGCCTCCTGGTCAAATCGGCGCAGCAGATGGTCACAACTGCGCAGGATCTGCGCTCTGCGGGTATTGATGTGCCGATTCTGGTAGGAGGCGCTGCGTTGACCCGCAAATTCACCAAGACACGTATCCGTCCTGAATATGACGGTCTGGTACTGTATGCGAAGGATGCCATGGACGGTCTGGATATCGCCAACAAGCTGATGAATCCGCAGGAGCGGATTAAGCTGGAGGAAGAGGTGCGTCAGGAAGCTGAGGCTGCGGTTGCAGTAGCTCCGAAGCAGGAGCTTCCCGAACTGACCCGGGCCGTACGCTCGAAGATTTCAGCGGATGCGCCGGTATTTACGCCGCCGGATCTGGAGCGTCATGTGCTGCGGAATTATCCGCTTGGCCATATTGTGCCTTATGTGAACATGCAGATGCTGCTCGGCCATCATCTCGGGCTGCGCGGTTCGGTGGAAGCCCAGCTTGCTGCCGGAGATCAGCGAACGGTTGAGCTCAAGGAGACGGTGGATGATATTCTGCATCAGGCAATGGTCGAAGGGACAATTGCTCCCCATGCACTGTATCAGTTCTTCCCGGCGCAGTCGCGCGGCAACGATATTCTGATCTATGATCCGCAGGATCAGTCAAGCATTCTGCATACCTTTACTTTCCCAAGGCAGAATGTTGAGCCGCATCTGTGCCTTGCCGACTTCCTGAAGCCGGCAGACAGCGGCGTTATGGATTATGTCGGCTTCCTGGTCGTGACCGCCGGACACGGAGTCCGCGAAATGTCGACCGAGCTGAAGGAAAAAGGTGACTACCTGCGATCCCACGCCCTGCAGGCTGTAGCCCTTGAGGTAGCCGAAGGGCTGGCCGAGCGCGTCCATCACATGATGCGGGATACCTGGGGCTTCCCTGATCCGGCAGATATGACAATGAAGCAGCGGCACGGCGCACGCTATCAGGGAATACGCGTATCCTTCGGATATCCGGCCTGCCCGGATCTGGAGGATCAAGGTCCCCTGTTCAAGCTGCTGAAGCCGGAGGATATCGGAGTAGAGCTTACAGACGGCTTCATGATGGAGCCGGAGGCCTCAGTCTCGGCGATGGTCTTTGCCCATCCGGAAGCGCAGTATTTCAATGTGGAGAAGCAGTAATCTCCCGCTCTGAACCCAAAATAAGCGAGGGAGGTGCTCCTCCTTCGTAAGCGGACCTCCCGTAACCGGGAGGTTTTTTGCGGACCTATGGTTTACGGGGGCCACGTAAAGTAACTGGGTCAGCATCCGGTTAAAGGCCCTGCTTTGTGGGGTTATTGTACCCGTATTGATGAGCTGAACAGGAGCAGGACAAAAGGAAAGGTGCTTTCAGCGCCCAAAAAGGGTAAAATTCAGTTCAGAGACTGGGCAGCAATGATTGCTGCCTAAGGATGCAGATAGATGAAGGGAGGATCTGGAATGGAAATATATTTTCTCGGCACCAATGCCGGGGTACCTACACTGCAGCGCAATGTAACCTCGATTGCCCTCAGGCTGATGGAGGAACGGCGCAGCTTCTGGATGTTCGATTGCGGAGAAGGGACGCAGCATCAGGTGTTGCGATCGCCGCTGCGGCTGGGCAAGCTGGAAAAGCTGTTCATCACCCATTTACATGGTGACCATCTGTTCGGGCTGCCGGGACTGCTGTCCAGCCGCGGCTACCAGGGAGGCACAGCACCGCTGACCGTATACGGGCCGCCTGGATTGAAGGCTTTTCTGGAGGTATCCTTATCCGTCAGCCAGTCGCGTGTTCCATATAAGCTGGAGATTGTTGAGCATACAGGCGGGCTGATTTTTGAGGATGACACCTTCAAGGTGGAAGCCGGTCTCCTGGAGCACCGGATTGACAGCTACGGATACCGGGTAACAGAGAAGGACAGTCCGGGCAGCCTGAATACTGAGCTGCTGCTGAGCTACGGGCTAAAGCCCGGACCTGTGTACGGCAGGCTGAAAAAAGGCGAGGATATAACGGCTGAGGACGGAACCGTTATCCGGTCGGCTGATGTGGTCTGCGAACCGAAAAAAGGGCGGATTGTCACCATACTGGGCGATACCCGGCCGTGTCCGGGCAGCCTGCCGCTGGCGCAGGGGGCGGATCTGATTATTCATGAGGCGACCTTTGCCCATGAGCTGGCGGATATGGCTTATCAGTATCATCACAGCACAGCTGCCCAGGCGGCAGAGCTGGCCAGCCAGGCCGGCGGGCGGGAACTGCTGCTGACCCACTTCAGCTCGCGTTATGTTTCCCAGGAGGAGCTGCTGCCCCTTTTGGAGGAGGCGCAGGCGATTTTTCCGCAAACCCTGCTGGCTGAGGAGTTCTGCACCTTCCCGGTGCACCGGAGAAAGTAGGCGTAGAACTCAAAATTATTTTCCGGGAAAGCGCAGGAAATGACAGTGTGCTGTCAAAAAAAGCCCGGCACCGCAGCAGTTCGCTAGCGTTCGACTGTGTGTGTTAAATTTTAAGTAAAAGGGCATCGTTTGCTCCACGAAGCAGTAGAGATTATGACGAAACCGGGACAGTGCCGCCCGTTCCCGGTGGTCCATTATGACTAATAGGATCATCCTGCAGAAGCATTTGCTGTAAGGTTTTCTGTAAACTTAATAATATTAATGGTTAATGGTATTAATAAAATATGCGGAGACGGAGGACGAAGATGGACAATATCGGAGGCTTGCTGATCGATCTGGACGGGACGCTGTTCCATGGAGGGCGGATGATTCCCGGTGCAGATATGCTGATTGAAGGTCTGCGGAAGGCGGGAATTCCCTTTTTATTCGTAACAAACAACTCTTCGCGTACAGCCGCTGGTGTGGCTGCACATCTTAGGAATATGGGGATTGAAGCAAAGGCAGAGGAAGTATGCACCTCCTCACTGGCGGCAGCCCGTTATATTGCCGGGGAATTACCGGAGGCGCGGGTGGCGATACTTGGGGAAGAAGGGCTGATTGATGCCTGCCGGACTGCGGGTTTAAACATTGTTGAGGATGACCCGCAATTTGTGGTACAAGGTATCTACAGGGCTTTTACATATGATTCACTGGCCCAGGCTTCCCGCTGGATTATGGGCGGTGCAAGGTTCGTGCTGACCAATCCGGATCTGATGCTGCCCTCAGATGACGGAGTAATGCCCGGAGCAGGAACGATAGGCGCTGCAATTGAAGCGGCAAGCGGTGTGGCACCGGTAGTGATTGGCAAGCCGGAAGCCCATCTGATTACCTATGCGGCTTCTATACTGGACATCAAGCCGGAAGAGGCTGTTGTGGTGGGCGATAACATGCGGACGGATATTTCAGCTGGAGTGAGTGCGGGCTGCCGGACTGTATTAGTTCTGACAGGCCTGACTACAGCGGACAATCTGGAGCATTATAAAAGCGTTACCGGTGTAACTCCGGATGAAATTTGCGGCGATTTAGCTGAACTTATGGCGATGCTCGGTGTATAATGGCAAAGGTATGAGTTTTGACCAACCTAGAAGGGAAGATGATCAATGCCGGAATTACCGGAAATGGAGAACTATAGAAGGCTGCTTAGCCAGCATCTTATAAATGTGCCGATTACGGGTGTGACTGTAAACCGGGAGAAGACAATCAATATGGAGACCGAAGCTTTTCAAAAAGCGCTGCTGGGTGCGCGTATTGTCTTTATTGAACGCCGGGCCAAGCATATCCTGTTCCATCTGCATGACGGACGCAGGCTGCTGCTTCACCTGATGCTGGGCGGACTGCTGTATTATGGCACCGAGGCGGAGCGTCCGGACCGAACTACCCAGGTAGAACTGGCTTTCGGGGACAATATCCTGTATTTCATGGGCCTGCGCCTTGGCTATCTGCACCTGCTGTCGGTGAAGGAGGGCGAAGCGGCTATGGGTAAGCTGGGACCTGAATTGTTGGACCGGCGGATGACGGCGGAGCGGTTCGCTGCGCTGCTGAAGGGACGCCGGGGAGCACTTAAGAGCCTGCTGGTGAATCAGAAGGTGATGGCCGGCATCGGTAACTGCTACGCGGATGAAATTGCCTTTGAAGCCAGACTGCTGCCGTCCACGCTGGTGCAGAACCTGTCAGCGGAAGCTGTTACACGCCTGTATGACAGTGTGCGCAAAGTGCTGACAGAAGCGACGGATATCGGCGGATACATGGAAATGCCGTTTATGACCGGCGATACGGTGACCGGCTCGTATAATGACCAGTGCAAAGTATATGACCGTGAGGGCGAACCCTGCCTGCGCGGCGGGGGAACCATTGTTAAGGTAGAGCAATCCGGGCGCAAAGTGTTTTACTGTCCGGACTGCCAGCATGAAGGGTAGCCCCAAAATAGGGGCTCATGTCAGCATCCGCGGCGGATACGGCCGTGCGGCCCGGTTCGCCTGGGAGAGCGGTGCGGCATGCTTTCAATATTTTCCGAAGAATCCGCGCAGTCTGAAGCTGAAGCCGCTTGACGGGCGGGATGCCGAGGATTGTGCCGCCTTTTGCCGCAAGCATGGAATGGTCTCGATTGCGCATACTCCGTATCCGACCAATATGGCGGCGGGCACCGCCGGTGCTGCCTCAAGACAGGTGATGGTCGGCTCGCTGCGCAATGATCTGGAGATCGCCGAAGCATGCGGCTCACTGGGCATTGTGGTTCATTTCGGAACGTTTGGCGGGATGGAGCCGTTACAAGGCTATCAAAATATTATACAATGTATGAATGAAACGCTTGAATCCTGGAACGGGCGGGCCAGACTGCTGATCGAGAATCAGGCAGGCAATCACGGAAGCGAAGGGATGACGCTGGAAGAGCTGGTTAAGGTTCGCGAGCTCAGCCGTCATCCGGATAAGATCGGATTCTGTTTTGATACCTGTCATGCCTTCGCTTCCGGGATCTGGAACCCTGAACAGACAGGGGAACTGCTGGGACGCGGGACTGAGCTGGGATATTGGCCGCATCTCGTTGCGGTTCACCTGAATGATTCTATGTTCCCCTATGGGCAGCGAAGGGACAGGCATGCGGGAATCGGGCAGGGCTGTATCGGTGAAGAGAAGCTGCGGGAGCTGCTGCTCTCAGAGCCTTTCCGCCGTGCAGCGGTAGCCATGGAGACCGCCAAGGGTACCGACGGCAGCCACCGCCGGGAAATAGCAGCTGTGCAGAATTGGTATGAAGCGGAGGAACAGCCGTGATTAATATATTTATGGATGACTGCCGCAGACGTCCTGAGGGCTTTACGCTGGCGAGGACAACTGATGAGTGTCTGCTGCTCCTGCGGGAGTGCGAGGTGAATATTCTGTCACTCGATTATGATATGGGACCGGACGATTACAACGGGGATGAGGTTGCCGGGAGGATTGTACTGGAACAATTGTATCCCCGTGAAATTTATCTCCATACCTCAAGCCCTCAGGGGCGCAGGGCAATGTATGAAATGCTCTATGCTGCTGTACCCCGGGAAACGGTGCTGTACAACAGGCCGCTTAGTCATGAACAGCTTGCAGAGATTGCCGCGGCAGCTTCAGGAGAATACGGACAATGAAAGTATTTAAGCATATGAATGAACAAGAGCTGACGCTTGCACTGGAGCAGGCCGGTGAGCCGCTGGTTGTCTTTCTGCATACACCGCTGTGCGGAACATGCAAGGCCGCGAGGCGCATGCTGGAGGTGGCAGCACATCTGCTGCCCCCCGGGCTGCTGATTGCTGAAGCCAATGTTAACATGCTGCCCGGAATAGTCGGCCAATACCGCATATCAAGTGTGCCGGCTCTGCTGATAGCCGGAGCAGACCGGACTCTGGAGCCGGAAATTTATTATTCGATGGGCTCTGTGGAGCAGATGCTGGAGTACATAAGGAGAGTGACCTCATAAATGATATCATTACAACATCTTACCCTGCGGAGAGAGCAAAGCCTGATTCTTGATGATGTATCGCTTGAAATGAAGCCGGGTGAAAACTGGGTTATTCTTGGCCGGAACGGCTCGGGCAAAACAACGATTCTGGAAATGATGACCGGCTACCTGTTCCCGAGCAGCGGCTCGGTGGAAGTACTCGGCTACAAATTCGGGCAATGTGATGTCCGTGAAGTACGTAAGGAGATCGGGTATATCGGCCCTTCCCTGATGGAAAAGCTGTCACTCAGCGACCCGGTCTGGGAAGTGGTGGCTACCGGAGCCTATGCCTACCTCCGTTTCTATCAGGCGATTCCGCAGCAGGTGAAGGAGCAGGCAATCAAGCTGCTTGAGGATATGAACCTGGGGGGTCTTGCGCATCACCCTTTCGGCACCCTGTCCCAGGGTGAACGCAAAAAGGCGATGCTGGCCAGATGCCTGATGGCTGAGCCGAAGCTTCTCATTATGGACGAGCCCTGTGCCGGACTTGACCTGTATGAACGAGAGAAGATGCTTGCTGAGATCGACAAGCTGAAGCAGCGCAACGTCTCTGTTGTCTACGTTACCCATCATGTTGAGGAGATCGTGCCGCTCTTTACCCATGTGGCGCTGATCCGTGACGGCAAGCTGGCCGGCTCCGGCCCTAAGGAGCAAGTATTAACGAAAGAGATGATCCTGGCAACATTTGATATTCCGGTGAATGTCGAATGGGATGGCGGCCGCCCCTGGATCAAAATCAGACCTGGAGGCAATTGATTTGAACGAAATAACCCAAGAACCCGAAGAGCAGGCAACTGCTCCCGAAGACAAAATAATTTCCCGCTATATCTGCACCGCCAATCACGGCTTTGCCCCCTACGCCCAGGAGGAGCTGCGCCGCCTGTTTGGTGCGGTCAAGAGCACGCTGCTGCTGCCTGGCGAGATTTTTCTGGCCACGCTGGAGGGAAGTTCCGGTGAGGTGTCACAAGCGCTTAGTGACAATCCGCCGGTATTCCTGCGGCATATCCAGCCTGTCCAGTTCCAGGACCAGGGGGATCTGTCTGCACTGGAACGGCTGGCTGTATATTTGAGCCGCCGCAGCGAGCTGGAAGGTGAGAAGGTATCCCTGCATGTCCGGAAGGGCAATACTTCCTTCTGGCCTGACAGTCCCGGAGAACTGCGGATCTGGCTGCAGGAGCGTCTGGAGAGCCTGCAGGCCGATTTCACTGTACAGGAGCCTTCCTGGGTCATCTCCGTTTATGCGGACGGTGATGCGCTGTATGCCGGGGTATCCCGGCCGGAGGAGAATCTGTCCAGCTGGAACGGCGGAATGATCCGCTTCCGTAAGGAGGACGGGCAGATCTCACGGGCCAAGTTCAAGCTGATGGAAGCGGAAAAGGAATTTGCCATTCCATTCTCAAGCTTCCGCAATGCGGTGGATATCGGCGCTTCGCCGGGCGGATGGACCTCCTTTCTGCTGGAGCGCGGCCTTAAGGTCACGGCAATCGATCCGGCGCTGATGCATGAGTCGCTCCGGAAACAGCCGAACCTGAAGATTCTGCGCAAGAACGCCGGCGAGGTGAAATTCAGCGGGAATGAATTTGATCTGCTTGTCTGTGACATGAGCTGGAGTCCCAAGCTAATGGCTAAGCTCGTTACCGGTCTGCTGCACAGCCTGGCGCCGGGAGGAACGGCTGTAGTAACGGTGAAGCTGATGCACAAGAAGCCGATGGCTGTAATCAAGGAGATCATCGCTATGTTTGAGGGAGAGCGGATGCAGCTCCAGCGGGCAAAGCAGTTGTTCCATAACCGGGACGAAATAACGCTTTATATGATTAAATATTAATCAGGTGAAATAGCATGATGAACAGGGAAAGCCTCCCGTTGTCTGCGCCGCCGGCCTTGTGCCGCCGTGCGCAGCGCGGCAGGTTTTCTTTTTTTTGTACGGTGACCAAGAATGGGGGAGAAGCAGTATGAATTTTGCTTCAAGGCTTGCTGAAGGACAGGTTCTGGGGGGCAGATACCGGATTGTAAGGCGGATCGGCTCCGGAGGAATGAGCCAAGTATATCTGGCTGAGGATATGCGGCTGCCGGGGCAGCGCTGGGCGGTGAAGGAGAGCTTGAGTCTGCCGGGCAGCGCTACTACCGTGGCAGCTGAAGCAGAGCTGCTGATATCGCTGAACCACCGTCTGCTTCCGCGGGTTGCCGATTTTTTTCCGCCGGATGGTCAGGGCTGCTGCTATCTGGTCATGGATTACATCGAGGGGATGACGCTGGCGGAGTACATGAAGGAGAACCCGGGGCCGCTTGCTGCAGGGCGGATTATTTCCTGCGCCAGTCAGCTGCTTGAGGTGCTGCAGTATTTGCACGGACACCGGCCGCCGGTTATCTACCGTGATCTGAAGCCGGGAAACATCATGCTGACAGGCAGCGGCGAACTGAAGCTGATAGACTTCGGCATTGCCCGCAGCTTCAGAACCGGGGCCGGAGAAGATACAGAGAAGCTTGGTACTGCCGGATTTGCGGCACCGGAGCAGTACGGAGGCGGGCAGAGCGGGCCGGCGGCAGATCTGTACGGTCTGGGCGCACTGCTGCTCTATATGGCATCGGGCGGAATGTTCAGCCGCTGGGAACCGGGAATGGAGGCGAAGCTGCCCGGGCTGCCTGAACGCCTTATTCCGGTCATCCGCCGGCTGCTGCGGTATCATCCCGAAGAGCGGTTCCAATGTGCAGAAGATGTATTAGAGGCGCTTCAGCCCTTGATAGAGCTGCCTGGCAAATCCCGTCTTGCAGAGGGTGTACACCCTGATGTACCCTCCAGACACCGGCCCGTTGTGATAGCTGCGCTTGGAGTGGCTGCGGGCCTCGGTACTACCCACACCTCACTGGCTGTCAGCAGCTGTCTGGCCCGAAAGGGAGGAACGGCATGGATTGGCCTGAGTCCGGATTCACTGGTTTTTGACCGGATTCGCAGCCTGCTGGATAATCCGCCCGAATCAGCAGAAACCGCTGCCGCAGAGATACCTTTAAGCTGGAGGGGCATCGACTTCTGGCGATGTTCGGCACAGGACGGCCTAAGCAAGCTGTATGAAAAAAACTATGATTATATCGTTGCAGACCTTGGCACCGGCGGGTATGACGGAGCGCTTGAGGCGTTTGCAGACAGTGATATTCCGCTGCTTCTGGCCTCAGGCGCAGACTGGCGGCTGGAGGATACGCTGCACTGGCTGCGCCGCAGCGGACTGACGCCGCTTACAGAGATCTGTATTGGCCTGCCGCTGGCCAGCCGCTCTGCGGCAGCGCTGCTTACCTCAGTGCTGGGGGGAGAGATTCAGGTGTATAGCCTTCCGCTTCAAGTGAACCCTTTTCAGCGGAGCGGCAAGCTAATTGGGATGCTGGATCAGCTTCTCGATGGCACCGGAAAGCTGGTGGTTTCTGCAAAAAGAAAAAGATGGTTTCAGAAAAAAAACTGAACCCAGGAGAATACCTATTCCGGCACAGCATGTACATGTGCTAAAATGGTCGTTATATGCATAAATAGACTGTTCCTCATGCTTAGCATAGACAGGAATTAGACAGAAGATAGATAGGAGCTTAACGAGAATTTATGAGTTTACTTACTGTAGAAGATGTTTCACATAATTTTGGTGACCGGCAGCTGTTCAAGGATGTATCCTTCCGCCTGCTGGACGGAGAGCATGTCGGGTTTGTGGGTGCGAACGGCGCCGGCAAATCGACGCTGATGAATATTTTGACCGGAACACTGCTCAAGGACAGCGGAAAAGTGGAATGGACACCGCGGGTCCGTTATGGTTATCTGGATCAGCATACGAAGCTTTCCCCCGGCAAAACGGTGCGCGATGTGCTTAAGGATGCTTTTCTGCCGCTGCTGGAGCTGGAGAAGGAAATGATGGCCATTACCGATAAGATGGGTGATGCCACGCCTGAGGAGCTTGAGCAGCTGCTGGAGCAGATGGGAGAAATCCAGGAACAGCTGGATATCGGTGATTTTTATCTGATCGATGTCAAAGTGGAGGAAATGGGCAACGGCCTCGGCCTCTCGGCAATCGGACTGGATCGTGATGTTGCGTCGCTGAGCGGGGGACAACGGACCAAGGTGCTGCTGGCGAAGCTGCTGCTGGAGAAACCGACCGTACTGCTGCTCGATGAGCCGACCAACTACCTGGACGTTGAGCATATCGACTGGCTGACTAACTACCTGAAGCAGTATCCGTATGCTTTTATGCTGATCTCCCATGATACTGAATTTATGAATAAGGTTGTTAATGTGGTTTATCATCTGGAATTCGGCAAGCTGACACGTTACACAGCGAATTATGAGAAGTTCCTGGATATGGCTGAAATGAATAAGACCCAGCATATTGAAGCTTATGAGAAGCAGCGTGAATTCATCAAGAAGCAAGAGGAGTTTATTCAGAAAAACAAAGCGCGTGCCTCGACCTCAGGCCGGGCGAAAAGCCGTGAAAAGCAGCTCGACCGCATAGAACGGATCGACCGTCCGGAGGAGGCGGCCAAACCAAGCTTCTCGTTCAAGGAGAGCCGCTCCAGCGGCAAAACGGTATTCGAGGGCATTGACTTCGAAATCGGCTATGACCGTCCGCTGGTGCCGAAGCTGAACATGACGATTGAACGCGGTGATAAAATTGCGATTGTCGGCAGCAACGGTGTAGGTAAATCCACACTGCTGAAGACGATTTTGGGTGTAATTCCGCCGTACAGCGGCAAAACCTATCTGGGTGATTACCTCAATTCCGCGTATTTCCAGCAGGAGGTTAAAGCTGCCAATGTTACGCCGATTGATGATGTATGGAATGAATTCTCCAGTCTTACCCAGAATGAAGTGCGCGGCCATCTGGCCCGCTGCGGGCTGAAAAACGAGCATATTACCCGTCCGCTGAGCATGCTGAGCGGCGGAGAGCAGGCTAAGGTACGCCTGTGCAAGCTGATGATGCGTGAGAGCAACTGGATTCTGTTCGATGAGCCGACTAACCACCTTGATATCATCGCCAAGGCTGAGCTGAAGCGTGCCCTGCAGGAATACAAAGGCACCGTTCTGCTGGTCTCCCATGAACCGGAGTTCTATGAGGATTGGGTAACGAAAACATGGAATGTTGAGCAGTGGTCTGCGCAGAAGGTATAGAATAATTTCAGAATCCGGGTACAGGCAGCCGATGCAGGCTGCTGTTTCCCGGGTTTTTAATACAGGGGGCTGTTCAGGAATGAGTGACAGTGATAATATCCAAACGACCGGCCAGAACGGCCGCTATTCCCGGCAGGTACGCTTCACCCCGTTCGGTGCTGATGGACAAGCAGGGCTTGCAGCGGCAAGTGTCCTGATTGTGGGAGCGGGTGCACTGGGCACCGGCATGGCCGAAACGCTGGCCCGCTGCGGCGTCGGGCGGCTGATTCTGGCAGACCGGGATTATGTGGAATGGAGCAACCTTCAGCGGCAGCAGCTGTACACCGAAGAAGACGCACGCCTGCGGATTCCTAAGGCAGAGGCCGCCAAGGCCAGGCTGGAGCAGATTAATTCGGAGATCCGCATTGAAGCCCATATAATGGACGTACGGGCGGAAGAGCTGGAGAGCCTGTTGTCCGGAGTGGATCTGATCATGGACGGCACAGATAACTTTGATACTCGCCTGATCATTAATGATATGGCCCAGAAGCATGACATCCCCTGGATTTACGGCGCCTGTGTCGGCAGCTACGGAATTACATATACCATCATCCCCGGCGAGACGCCGTGCCTGAATTGTCTGCTGGGTACGGTTCCGCTGGGAGGGGACACCTGTGATACTGCCGGCATTCTCCCGCAGGCCGTTCAGCTTGTGACTGCCAATGCGACCGCGGAGGCGCTGAAGCTGCTGGGCGGCCGGCGCGGGCAGCTGCGCGGCAGACTGCTAAGCTTTGATGTATGGCGCAATGAGCATCAGGAGATCGGAGTCAAGGCGGCGAAGAAAGCGGATTGTCCTTCCTGCGGAAGCCATGCTGTCTATCCTTATCTGACTGCAGCGAATACGGAGCGCAGCGATGTGCTGTGCGGCAGGGATACTGTGCAGATCCGTCCGGCACAGCGCAGGCAGCTTGATCTGCAGGAGACAGCGGCAAGGCTCGGTAAGCTGGGAAGCGGCAGAGTGGATAGCAATCCGTTCCTTGTCTCTTTTACGGACGAGCCTTACAGGCTGGTGATTTTTGCTGACGGACGGGCGCTGATTCATGGAACCAGTGATATTGCTGCTGCGCGCAGTGTGTATCACAGGTATTTTGGCTAAGGAAGGGGAGGATATCAATGGACACAGGAACAATCAGGCATATGGCACTCTTTACCCTGAAGTATCCGGCGGATTCAAAGGAGGCAGAGGCCTTCTTGAAGAACGGGAAGGAGATTCTGAGTGCAATTCCTGTAGTGCGCCGGTTCGAGGCGCTGCGCCAGATCAGCAGCAAGTGTCAATATGATTTTTGCTTCTCGATGGAGTTTGCAGGCCAGACAGAGTATGATGCCTACAACAATGATCCGGCCCACAAGGCCTTTGTTACGGAGCGCTGGGAGACTGAGGTTGTGAAGTTTCAGGAGATCGATCTGCGGCATTAATCAGATAAGGTATCCTTCAGGCCTGACAAGCGGAATAAACAGCCGGAAAGACCATTCATGCGGAATGGTCTTTTTGCTTTATGGGGACGCTAAGGGCTAACTGCGGCGGTCATACCGCACTGCAAGGCTGAATGGATGCGGGGTACAAAGAATGAATGAGATAATCGCCTGGTTTACGGAAGACCAATCTTCTGCCGCCGGCGGAAGCACTGGAGGGTTCCTGCCGCAGGCAGAGGCGCACCGTCAGATGGAGGAGCTGCTCAGTGAGCTTGGGCTCCATACGGTAATAAGCGAAGATCCCGAGGATCTTCGCTTATTACTGGACAGGGTGCGGCCTGTGCTGCTGCTTGCGGAAATCAGCAATGCCGGAGCATGGCAGGGGTGGAATATCATATCGGAGTACCGGTCACAGGGGATATTCATACCGGTGATGGTGATTGCAGGCGAAGGCGACGGAGAAGAAGCCGTAGCCGTATTTGAGGCTGGGGGTAATGAATACATGATGAGGCCGCTGCACACCGGAGAATTCAGGTGCAGAGTAATGAATCTGCTCTGGCTCACCGGACGCCGGCGGGGGCTCGAATCCCTGATCAAAATTGACGGCCTGATGCTGGACTCCAGCCGGCGGCTGGTCAGCCGTGACGGAATTCAGCTCAGTCTGACGCCTAAAGAATTTGATCTGCTTCATTACCTTGCTGTACGTCATGGGGAAATCTGTCCGCGGGATGAGATTCTGAAGCATGTATGGGGATACCATTTTCATGCAGATACCAATGTCGTCGATGTCTACATCAGACACATCCGCATGAAAGTGGATAAAGGACACCGGAGCAAGCTGATTCAGACCGTGCGCGGAACGGGATATATGCTGAAGGCGCCGGAAAGCAGCCCTGCGGGTCATTGAGCTGCAGCCGGTCTGCAGGTCTACAGTACGCGGCGCGCCTTCAGATACGTTTTTTTCCAGTTGCCTGAGTTCAGGTCTGATACGGTTACGCCCGGTGAGCCGTACGTGTGCAGAATTTTACCGTTGCCGGCGTAGACCGCTACATGGGTAACGTTTTTGCCGTTGGCTCGGCTGCCGCTGGAGAAGAAAACGAGATCGCCGACGCGCAGATTGGCTTTGGATACTGCTTTTCCGGCCTTGGATTGTGCTACAGAGGTACGCGGCAGGTTAACGCCATATTTGGCAAAGATATATTTAGTAAATGAGGAGCAGTCAAAATATTTGGTAGTCGAAGTGGAAGCACCGAATTGATAGCGGGTACCTAAGTATTTTTTGCCCAGGTTAACGATGCTTTGTCCGGTTGAGGCTGTCACAGAAGCGGCAGCAACAGGTGCTGTGCCGGCTCCGGTAGCCATCAGAGTACTCAGGCCGATTGTAGTGCACATTCCCACGACAACCGCTTGTTTAAACCATTGGTGCTTTTTCATGTAGTAATACCTCCCAGGTTTATATCTTTCTTGGATGTTTCTTTCTCTGTTTCGTAGTATAGCAGTTTATATACGTCCTATATTTTTCCAGTATCACTTCAAAATCAGGCTGGGCTTACATTGGAAGCGTTTTATTAAAAAAACATTAAAAGTTACAAAAAATTAATATTTAAGGTGGTAAGGCCCACAAAAAAACCGGAAATCCCTTGTAAATAGAGGGGATTCCCGGTTTTACACTTTTGAAACAAAGGTTACAACGATGTCTCCGATATGTATCAATCCTTGCTCTGAATGATCAGCAGCAGTCCGCTTTCAATGGTAACCGTACCGGTCTCTTCCAGCAGGCGGTTGCTGACAGCTAAGGACTGGCCCAGCTTAAGGGTCGCGTTATCAAGCGGATACTGGAAGCCCTGCAGTGTAATCCCTGTTACCTCTGGTGTCAGCGGAAGCAGGGAGACATAGGTAAAGCCCTGTTCATGAACCAGCGACTGGGAACCGGTAAGAGTAATATAGTTATGAGTGTCCATTATAGAACAGCATACCTGGCGCTGCAGCGCTCTCGTCATCATCTGGATGCTGGCCAGCGTGTGATCCATTCTTGTACCAGTAACCCCCATAAGCAGGATGGATTCAGGCCGGGTATTCAGCGCCAGATCGAGTGCCAGCTCGCTGTCTGTCAAATCCTTGTCTACCGGATCGCAGGTGACCGTTTCTTTGCTGCCTGCCCTGATGCGGTCTAGCGCCTCTAGACTGACAGAATCAAAATCACCTACCGCTATATCAGGTGTGATGCCATGCTCAACAAGAAACAAGGCCCCTCTATCCGCTCCTATAATAAAATCCTCTTCATCAATATGGCGTAAAAAGTCCGCAGACAGCTCACCCCCGGCGAAGATAACCACGCGATTGGATGGCAAAGCAATCTCCCTCCCTCTATTGTTGTTATGGTTCGTCATCCTCCACAAAGTATAAAGCAATCCTAAAAGTTGTACAATTGCAGCCGGTAACGCTAAAATGGATATAGCGGGTTCCTTCTATATATAGTAGGTAGAATAGATACCGCTCTTAAATGTAACATCAGAACCCTGCCGGGAGGTGAGAGAAATCGTAAACGTATTATTCGTATGTCTGGGCAATATTTGCCGTTCGCCGATGGCGGAAGCAGTTCTCCGCAGCAAAATTGCGCAGCGCGGCCTGCAGGAGTCCATTAAGGTGGATTCAGCGGGAACAGGAGACTGGCATATCGGGCACGTCCCCCATGAGGGGACCCGGCGCATTCTCGATCAGAAAGGAATCAGCTACGCGGATATGACTGCACGGCTTGTAAGCAGCAATGATTTTGACAGCTTCCAGTATATCGTCTGTATGGATGATTCAAACGTGGTGAATGTCCGCAAGCTCCCCGGAGGAGAGAAGGCGGAGCTGCTGACTTTTATGGAGCTGCTTCCGGATGAAGAACTTCGTGAGGTGCCCGACCCTTACTTCACAGGTAACTTTGAACAAGTCTTTGCCCTCATTGATGCCGGCTGTGATGTACTGCTGGATAGAATAGCAGAGGAAAGGCTGTAGCCAAGGAGAGATATATCCGGTAACCGTCCTTGAAAAAAAAGGACGGGCACCGTGTGCCCGTCTCATATTGGAAGCGTAAACAGTCAGCATCTATACATAAGTTAGCTGTTCGTTCACCGTTTCGTCATTTTAAGCTGTTTCATGGGGTTAAGAAATAGAGTAATGATTCTGGGAGTTCTTTTTGCCAAAATCCCCAAAGATGCTTCCCGTCCTTCTCCCGGTAGGAGACGGTGGCTCCGCGGGATTCAAGCAAGGCTTTGGTATCTCGGTTCATCTGCACGAAATCGTATACGCCGGTATCGGTCTGATAATCCGTCTCCTGTAGTCCTACTACCATATTAATTGTAAGCCAGGACAGATCTTCCTCCTGGGCGATGATATCGCGGGATTCAGGATAATAAGCGCCGGATAAGCTAAGCACACGGCTGAATAAGCCCGGATAGGCAAGCGCCAGATGCAGCGAAACACTGCCGCCCAGAGAGTCACCGGCGATGATACGCTGATCAGGCGTGCGGCGAACCGGATAATTGTGCTCAATGAAGGGAATAATTTCTTCGGCGAAGCAGGAAAGGTACTGCTTGAACCGGCTGCCGAAGGGGGCATACTCCTGTGTCCGGAAGGGAACGTTTACCTCTACGCCTACAATAATGAAGGGTTCAACATCTTCTTCAATAATGAGCTGTCCGGCGATAGTGGCAATCCGGCCGAAGTTGAAGAATTCCTCGCCGTCCTGGCAATAGATCACGGGATAGCTGAGTACTTCATTGTAGCCCGGGGGAAGATAAATGCGGAGCTTGCGTTCCTCCTGCAGCTGTTCACTCCAGAGGGTTTGCTTAACAATTGTACGTTTCAGAAAAACAGGTTCGCTCATGACTATATCGTCGCCTTTCTTGTCGAATTTTGCATTACACGTGCGCTTGCGTTAAAATTACCCAAGCGGTAAATGTATAAAAAATCATTTACATGCTTGAAAAACTTAAATCTGTTATATGATATTAAATATCCTGTTATACATACAAAATTTATGGAAACATAAATTTTATGCGTATTTCTTTGACGAAACAGATAAAACAGGTGTATAATAATTCTATAACAGATACCACTGATGTTCAAATTTTTTTATTGAGGTGAAGATGATGACTAGAGTTCCTTATGAAGTGTATACAGAGGACGTGGAGGCCCTTTCGGTGCTTTCTCCGGATGGAGAGGTTATCAACAAAGAGAAAATGCCTGCACTTACCGATGATCAGCTGAAAGAAATTATGTACCGTATGGTCTTTACCCGTACTTGGGATGACCGTGCCGTTAACCTTGGCCGTCAGGGCCGCCTTGGCTTCTACGCTCCGGTATCCGGACAGGAAGCAACCATGATCGGCAGTGAATTTGCACTGCAGAAAGAAGATTTCGTATGCCCGGGCTACCGCGATATTCCACAGCTGGTATGGCACGGACTTCCATTATATCAGGCTTTCCTGTATTCCCGCGGTCACCAGCACGGCGGACAGATTCCGGACGGCGTAAACGTACTTATGCCGCAGATTATCATCGGCGCGCAGATTCTGCATGCTACCGGAATTGCGATGGGCTTCAAGCTGAAGAAGCAGCAGAATGTTGCAATCACCTATACTGGTGACGGCGGTTCTTCCGAAGGCGACTTCTATGAAGGACTGAACTTTGCCGGACGCTTCAAATTGCCGGTAATCTTCTTCGTACAGAACAACGGCTATGCGATTACGACTCCGTTTGCTAAGCAGACAGCATCCAAATCCATTGCCCACAAAGCAGTAGCTGTAGGTATTCCGGGAATCAAGGTAGACGGCATGGACGTCTTTGCTGTAATCGCTGCGGTTCAGGAAGCTGCAGAACGTGCACGCAAAGGCGAAGGCGCTACGCTGATTGAAGCTGTAACTTACCGTTTCCGTCCGCATTCCCTTTCAGATGACGCCAGCAAATACCGTTCCAAGGATGAAGAAGGCCAATGGAACGAGAAGGATCCTATCGCCCGTCTTGCCAAGTATTTGGAGAAGAAAGGCCTGTGGACCGAAGAAGATACACTGCGCGTAAGAGAAGAAGCGAAAGCGACTGTAAACGAGCAGATCAAAAAAGCAGAGCAAACCGAAAAAATGACCGTTTCAGGCTTGATCGACAGCATGTTCGAGGTAACTCCGAAACATCTGGAAGAGCAAAAAGCCGATTTCGAATAAGGGGGATATCAGGCAATGGCACAAATGAATATGAAAGAAGCAATTCGTGACGCACTGCGCGTTGAACTGAATCGCGACCCTAATGTTATGATCTTTGGGGAAGACGTTGGTAATGTAGGCGGCGTTTTCCGCGTAACAGAAGGGCTGCAGAAAGATTTTGGCGAAGACCGTGTGTTTGATACACCGCTCGCTGAGTCCGCAATCGGCGGTCTGGCTTTTGGCCTCGGAATACAAGGTTTCCGTCCAATCGCTGAAATCCAGTTTGTCGGCTTCATCTATGAAGCACTTGACCAGATCGTTATCCAGGCTGCACGCCTTCGTTACCGTTCCGGCGGTAAATATAACGCTCCAATCGTATTCCGTACTCCATTTGGCGGCGGCGTTAAGGCTGCTGAGCTTCATACGGATTCCCTTGAGGGCCTGATTGCACAGAGCCCGGGGATCAAGGTTGTTATTCCTTCCAATCCTTATGATGCCAAAGGTCTGATGATCGCATCGATCCGCGATAATGACCCTGTATTCTTCATGGAGCACCTTAACCTGTACCATGCGTTCCGCGCTGAAGTACCTGAAGGTGAGTACACTGTTGAACTGGGCAAGGCTAATATTGTCCGTGAAGGTTCTGATGTAACAATCATCTCTTACGGCCTGATGGTACATACTGCTACCAAAGCGGCTGATCAGCTGGAAAAGGAAGGCATTAAGGCTGAGATTATCGACCTGCGGACGGTTAGCCCGATTGATATTGATACAATCGTAGCTTCTGTTAAGAAGACTAACCGCGCAATTGTTGTACAAGAAGCGCAGAAGAGCTCCGGTGTTGCCGCTGAGGTTATCGCGCAAATCAATGAAAAAGCAATTCTGCACCTTGAAGCACCTGTACTTCGTGTGGCAGGTCCGGATACCATCTATCCGTTCGCACAGATCGAAGATAGCTGGATTCCTACACCGGCACGCGTAGTAGCAGCTGTGAAGAAAGTTCTGGAATTCTAATAGAGAATATTTCTGCCGTCCTTGCACAAAGGGCGGCACCACTTTCTGCAATATACTTATACATTAAGCGAATGCTTTCGCTATCCAAAATGAAGTTAAAAACTTTTAGGAGGTTATCAAGGTGGCAAAATTTGAGTACCGGTTCCCGGAGCTGGGCGAAGGTTTGCATGAAGGCGAAATTATTAAAATGCACATCAAAGCCGGCGACAAAGTAACCGATGACGATATCGTAATGGAAGTGCAAAACGACAAGGCAGTGGTAGAAGTACCTTGTCCGGTTAACGGCACAGTGCTTGAAGTATTCACTAAAGACGGCCAGGTATGCCGCGTTGGTGAAGTTGTAGCAATCATTGATGCAGAAGGCGATGTTCCTGAGCAGGAAGGCGGCCATCCGGCAGAAGCAGCTTCCCAGGAAGCAGATGCAGCTAAAGGCGGAGCAGATACTACTTCTTCTCCGGCAGCCAGTGCTCCATCAGCTGGCGGCGCTGTAAACTTTGAATACCGTTTCCCTGAGCTGGGCGAAGGCCTGCATGAAGGTGAAATCATCAAGATGCACATCAAAGTCGGCGACAAGGTTACCGATGACGATATCATCATGGAAGTACAGAACGACAAAGCTGTAGTGGAAGTGCCTTGCCCGGTTAACGGAACTGTAATTGAAGTTCGTGTTAAAGACGGCCAGGTATGCCGCGTAGGTGAAGTTGTAGCGATTATCGCTGCAGAAGGTGAAGTTCCGCAGCAGGAAGGCGGCCACGCTGAAGCTCCGGCAGCACAGGAAGCTGCAGCAGCACCAGCCGCTGCACAGGCTGCTGCTCCAGCACCTAACCGTGATATTCTGGCTACTCCTAGCGTCCGCAAAGCCGCACGTGAGCAAGGTGTTGATCTTGCGAAGGTGAACGGCAGCGGCAAAAACGGCAAGATTACACATGACGATGTTGCAGCCTTCCTGAAGGGCGGCTCCGCGGCTCCGGCTGCAGCAGCACCAGCAGCGGCGTCTGCACCTGCAGCAGCTGCTCCAAAAGCAGAAGCTAAAGCGCCTGCGGCAGCACCGGCTGCATCCGGCAATGCCAGCCTGGAAGAAGAGCGCGTACCATTCAAGGGTATCCGCAAAGCAATCTCCAATGCTATGGTTAAATCGGCATACACAGCGCCGCATGTTACCATCATGGACGAAGTAGATGTTACTGAGCTGGTAGCTTTCCGTACCCGCATGAAGCCTGTTGCTGAGAAGAAGGGCGTTAAGGTTACTTACCTGCCGTTCATCGTTAAGGCTCTGGTTGCCGCATCCCGTCAGTTCCCTGCGCTTAACGCAATGATTGACGAAACCACTAATGAAATTGTGTACAAAAAGTACTACAACATCGGTATCGCTACAGATACAGACAATGGTCTGATCGTGCCGGTAATCAAGGATGCTGACCGTAAGAGCATCTGGATGATCGCAAGTGCGATCACAGATCTGGCTGTTCGCGGACGCGACGGCAAGCTGACTGCTAATGAAATGAAGGGCAGCACGATCTCCATCTCCAATATCGGTTCCGCCGGCGGTATGTTCTTTACTCCGATCATCAACTTCCCTGAAGTTGCGATTCTGGGTACAGGCCGTATCACTGAGAAGCCTGTTGTGAAGAACGGTGAAATCGTAGCAGCTCCAGTTATGGCGCTGTCCCTGAGCTTTGACCACCGTATCATCGACGGTGCAACTGCACAGAACTTCATGAATTACATTAAGACCCTGCTTGCAAATCCTGATATGTTAGTTATGGAGGTGTAATAAATGGTAGTCGGAGACGCTTCAATTGAAATCGACACATTGGTTATTGGTGCAGGTCCCGGCGGGTATGTGGCGGCAATTCGTGCCGCCCAGCTCGGCCAAAAAGTCCTCATTGTAGATAAATCGGAGCTCGGCGGTGTCTGCCTGAACCGCGGATGTATCCCTTCCAAAGCGCTGATCTCTGCAGCTCACAGCTATGAGGCTGCACAGCACGGTGATGTTTTCGGTGTGACTGCCGAGAACGTAAAGGTAGACTGGGCTAAAACCCAGGAGTTCAAAAACGGTGTAGTTAAGAGAATGACCACCGGTGTAACCAGCCTGATGAAGGGCAACAAGATTGAAGTATTCAGCGGCGAAGCAATGTTCATCAGCACAAACGAAGCCCGTTTGTTCAATGACCATGAATCCCCGCGCTACAAATTCAATAACTGCATCATCGCTACAGGCTCCCGTCCGATTGAGCTGAAGCCATTCCCGTTCGGCGGACGTATCCTGTCCTCGACAGAAGCTCTGGATCTGCCAGAGATTCCTAAGAGCATGATCGTAATCGGCGGCGGCTATATCGGCGCTGAGCTTGGTCAAATGTACTCCAAATTCGGCACTAAAGTAACGATCATCGAAGGTCTGGATACTGTACTGCCAGGCTTCGATAAAGATATGACCCGTCTGGTTGCCAAGAACATGGCGAAGACCGGCATCGAGATCGTAACGAATGCCAAAGCGGAAAGTGCAGTTCAGAACGACAAGGAAGTAACCGTTAAGTACTCTGTAGGCGGCGAAACCAAAGAAGTTACAGCGGACTACCTGCTTGTGACTGTAGGCCGTCGTCCGAATACAGACGGCGAGCTGGGTCTTGACCTGATCGGCGTTGAGCTAGACGAGCGCGGTCTGATCAAAGTAGACCATCAGGGCCGCACTAACGTGCCTAACATCTACGCAATCGGCGATATCGTTGCAGGACTTGCTTTGGCACACAAAGCTTCCTACGAAGGTAAGATTGCTGCTGAAGCCATCTCCGGCCACAAATCCATAGTTGACTACAAAGTCATCCCGGCTGTTGTGTTCACCGATCCTGAGTGCTCCAGCGTCGGCCTGACTGAGAAAGAAGCTAAGGACAAGGGCTACAAGGTAAAAGCCGGCAAATTCCCGTTCGCGGGCAACGGCCGTGCGGTTTCCCTGAACGCTCCGGAAGGCTTCATCAAGATTGTGGCTAACAGCGAGAACAACCTCGTGCTGGGTGCGCAAATCGTTGGTCTGGAAGCTTCCAACCTGATTGCTGAGCTGGGTCTGGCAATTGAAATGGGCGCTACGCTCGAAGATATCGCTCTGACAATCCACGCACATCCAACCCTTGGCGAAATTGTCATGGAAGCGGCTGAGCTGGTAGAAGGCCATCCAATTCACGTAGTGAAATAATACATTACCGTCTGCTGTGAGGCAGAATCATCATAGAAGAGACTCCCAATGTCATGGTAATGGCTGAGGGGGTCTCTTCTTTTTACATAAAGAATGAAATAGGAGAGGAGTCATCCCATGAAAGCACCTAAACTGCAGGCCGGCGACGAAATCCGTATCATCTCCCCGTCCAATAGTCTCGGCATCATTGCACCGGAACAAATTGAGGCTTCTCTCAGACTGCTGGAGGGCTACGGCTTCAAGGTGTCATTTGCAGAGCACGCTTATGAAATGGATCAGTTCTCCTCGTCTTCAGTCCGCTCCAGGGTAGAGGATATTCATGAGGCTTTCCGTGATCCTGCGGTCAAAGGCATACTAACCACACTGGGAGGGCATAACGCCAACCAGCTGCTGCGGGAGCTTGATTACGGGCTGATTGCAGACAATCCCAAGCGTCTCTGCGGCTTCTCCGATATTACCGCGCTTAGCGGTGCCATTTACCGGAAGACTGGACTGATTACCTATTCAGGCCCCCACTTCTCCACCTTCGCCATGCGCCGCGGCAATGAATATACGGTCCGGCATTTTATCCGGATGATGATGGAGGATGAACCTGTCCTGGTGCAGCCTTCGGCACATTGGAGTGATGATGCGTGGTTCCTGGATCAGGAGAACAGGTGCTTTGAGCCGAGTGAAGGGCCATATACGATCTGTTCCGGTTCAGCAGAGGGCATCATTATCGGCGGCAATCTGTGTACGCTGAACCTGCTGCAGGGCACGGAATACATGCCAAGCCTGAAGGACGCCATTCTGTTTGTGGAGGATGATTTTGAATCGGGGCCGGAAGTCTTTGACCGTGATCTTCAGTCTCTGATTCATCAGCCGGGCTTTGAGCAGGTTAGAGGGCTCGTTATCGGCAGATTTCAGCGGGAATCCGGGGTAACAAGGGACATGCTGATTACAATCATTCAGAGCAAGAAGGAGCTGCTGCATCTTCCGGTCGCCGCTGACGTGAACTTCGGCCACACCTCACCGATATTTACTTTTCCTGTTGGAGGCCAGGCTAAGCTGACAGCAGCTGCGGACACTGTAGATTTGTTGATTTGGGAATAGCAGCAGAGCAAATGTATGCGGGGTGAACAACAATACAGCCGGACTTCCCACTATTTTCGTACAAAGGAAATCACTGTGCGGAGAAGGATAGAGAACGACAGGAAATTGCATTTTCTGCGCTGAAGTAAGTTACAAGGGTGGTCAGGTCATGGTAAACTGGGAGAAGAAAAAAAGGGGAGAGGAGTTTAACTTTTGCGCAACTACTTAGACTTACTTCAGGATGTACTGGATCACGGCACGGCAAAAAGCGACCGTACAGGAACAGGCACCATATCCGTGTTCGGGCGTCAGCTCCGCTTCAATCTGTCCGAGGGCTTTCCGCTGGTTACGACCAAGCGCATTCATCTGAAATCCGTTGTTCATGAGCTCCTGTGGTTTTTGAAGGGAGATACCAATATCTCTTATCTGAAAGAAAACGGTGTGTCGATCTGGGATGAATGGGCAGATGAGAACGGTGAACTGGGACCGGTCTACGGCTCGCAGTGGCGTGCCTGGGAGAGCAGTGACGGCCGGCATATTGACCAGATCGCTGCGGTTATTGACTCCATTAAGAACAATCCGGATTCCCGCCGTCATATTGTAAGCGCGTGGAATGTAGGGGAGATAGAGCAGATGAAGCTTCCGCCCTGCCACTTTGTGTTCCAGTTCTATGTGGCTGACGGCAAGCTGAGCTGTATGCTGACTATGCGTTCAGTGGATACATTTTTGGGCCTGCCTTTTAACATTGCAAGTTATGCTCTGCTTACCCATATGGTTGCCCAGCAGACGGGCTATGAGGTGGGAGACTTCATCTGGTCCGGAGGCGATGTGCACATTTATACAAATCATCTGGAGCAGGTGGCCACCCAGCTGTCCAGAGAACCGCATCCGCTGCCTAAGCTGAACATCCTCAGAAAGCCGGAGAGTATTTTTGATTATACATTTGAAGACTTTGAGTTTGAAGGGTATGTGTATCACCCGGGGATTAAAGCACCGGTTGCCATTTAATCTTTCCGGGACATGATGATTCTTGGAAAAGGAGGGCATAAATATGAGTATCACTATGATTTGGGCGATGGCGGAGAATGATGTGATCGGCAAAGATAATGAAATGCCTTGGCATCTGCCGCTGGATTTTGCCTATTTTAAAGAACAGACGCTGGGCAAAAGGATGCTGATGGGCCGCAAAACCTGGGAATCGCTCGGCAGCAAGCCGCTCAAGGGCAGAACGAGCATCGTAATAACAAGGGATACCGGCTTTGCCCCTGAGGGAGCAGAAGTGATTCATTCACTGGAGGAAGCAGTCGCTGAAGGGCGCAAGGACGGTGAGCTGATGATTATCGGCGGAGCTGAAATCTACGGGATGATGCTTCCCTATGCGGATAAGCTGCTAGTGACCCGGATTCATGAGCAATTTGCCGGAGAGACGAAATTTCCGGAGGTCGGCTGGGAAGAATGGAAAGAGATCTCATGCATTCAGGGAATTCGTAATGAGCAGAACCCGTATGATTACCGTTTTTACGTCTATGAACGTACGCTTTAACGAAAAAGCGTTTTCTCTGACACAACATGTGAAATAGTACAAAGAATCAGCAGATTAATCCATTACAGTGCGAAAGTATTGAATGCTACTATAGTTAAAATTAGAATTGCTAAACTTAAAAATAGTATAGAATGTGCAGGTACTTCATTGCGCTGAATCGACACGAATCTGCCGCAGTATGCTACAATGTACTATACATCAACACGAAGAGAACGGATGGGGGAAACGTAAATATGTCTACACCTACTGGATTTATGGAGTATAAGCGGCAGCTCCCAGGTGACCGGGATCCTGAGCAGCGCATTAAAGACTGGGAAGAATTTCACCATCACCTTACCGAGGATGAGCTACGCACACAGGGTGCGCGCTGCATGGACTGCGGAACCCCCTATTGCCATACCGGCATTGATATGACCGGCGGTACATCTGGCTGCCCGGTGCACAACCTGATTCCCGAGTGGAACAATCTGGTCTACCGCGGGCTGTGGAAGGAAGCGCTGGAGCGTCTGCACAAGACGAACAATTTCCCGGAATTTACAGGCAGCATCTGTCCTGCACCCTGCGAAGGCTCTTGTACCGTTGGTCTGATCGGCCAGCCGGTTACGATCAAGACCATCGAGCTTGCTATCGTCGATAAAGGCTTTGAAGAAGGCTGGGTTGTCCCTAATCCGCCTGAGAAGCGTACCGGTAAAAGAGTGGCTGTTGTCGGCTCCGGGCCTGCCGGGCTTGCCGCTGCAGCGCAGCTTAACAAAGCCGGACATACAGTAACCGTATTTGAACGCAGTGACCGCGTCGGCGGTTTGTTGACATATGGCATTCCAACAATGAAGCTGGATAAGCGTGTCGTTCAACGCCGGGTGGATCTGCTGGCTGCTGAAGGCATCACCTTTGTTGTGAACACCGAGATCGGCAAAGATATCCCCACACAGCAGCTCGTTGATGAGTATGATGCTGTAGTACTGTGCGGAGGAGCAACCAAAGCACGCCGGTTCAATGTCGAGGGCAGCGAACTTAACGGTGTAATGTACGCAATGGATTACCTGACCGGAACAATCAAGAGCTACTTGAACTCGAATCTGGAGGATGGCAACTACGTCTCAGCGGCAGGTAAAGATGTTGTCGTACTCGGCGGCGGGGATACCGGCTCCGACTGTGTAGCAACCTCCCTGCGCCACGGCTGTAAGAGCATTACCCAGTTCGGCACGCATGACAAAGCGCCGCTTGAGCGTGATCCGATTGCCAATCCTTGGCCGCAGTTCCCGAATGTGTATACCCTTGACTATGCACAGCAGGAAGCCAAAGCTATCTTTGGTGACGATCCGCGTGAATTCTCCATTATGACAACCAAGTTTGTCGGTGATGAGGAGGGCAACCTGAAGGAGCTGCACACGGTGCAAATCCGCCGTATGGTGGACGAAACCGGCCGCAAGATTTACCAGCCTGTACCGGGAACAGAAGCAGTTTATCCGGCTCAGCTTGCGCTGATCGCGATTGGCTTCGACGGACCTGAGCAGGATATCATTCAGGAGCTGAACCTCGACACAGACCGCCGCAGTAACGTTAAGGCCCGTTACGGCAAATTCAATACAAATGTTGATAAAGTCTTCGCTGCAGGCGATATGCGCCGCGGACAGAGCCTGGTAGTCTGGGCGATCAATGAAGGCCGCGCAGCTGCCCGCGAAGTTGATAAATATCTGATGGGATCCACCGTTCTCGTCTAACCTCTCTTGCTCTGAGTATACAATCCGTCCTTCCGGCATTCGCTGGTGGGGCGGTTTTTGTTTTTGCAGTATAAAAAGGATGCCATCACATAGTGTGAGGCATCCTTTTACCATTGCAGCCTTCGTACGGGCGTAAGGCTTAGTCTTCCAGCTTGAAGCGCTCGATCTTAACCTGCAGGGCTGAAGCCATCTTGGACAGCTCGCCTGAGGAGGCAGTTATCTCATCCATGGATGCAAGCTGCTCCTCTGTAGCTGCCGTCACACTCTGGAATGCATCTGAGGTGTTGCGTGCAATATTGGAGATCTCAACAACCGAAGCGGCAACCTCTTCAGCTCCGGCTGACATCTGCTCCGTAACGGCGGAAATATCATGAATCTGGCCGTTGATTTTGGCGGCAGACTGTTCAATATTCGCAAATGCCGCTTTTGCTTCTTCTGTAACCTGAATTCCCAGATCCACATCGGCTGATACCCGGGTATGGATAGTCTCATAGGTCTGATCAATCAGGACGGTCATCTGTTCAATGGTATCTTGGATATTACCGGCCGTTGTCTTAGACTGGTCAGCCAGCTTACGCACTTCAGTTGCCACTACGGCGAAGCCACGGCCATGCTCTCCGGCGCGGGCAGCCTCAATCCCGGCATTCAGCGACAGCAGATTGGTCTGTGCGGCAATATTTGAAATCGCACTGCTCATTGCGGAGACCTGCGAATTCAGGCCGTTCAACTGGCCGATCAGCTCTGATGAGAGGTGGGTGGACTCACGGATTGCATCCATCTGCCGGCTGACCTGATTAATCTTCTCACTGCCGCTGTGGACATCTGCTTCCGTATCTGCCGAGGAGCTGACGATGGAAGACGCTGCTTCGGCAATTTTTTGAATGCCGGAAGACATTTCCTCCATCGCGCGCGACGTCTCAACCATGGCCGCGGACTGTGTCTCGGCTCCGGCAGATGAATCCTCGACCATCCGGGCCACATAAGCTGTAGCTGTAGCATTCTCTTCAGTCGTGGCGGTCAGCTGCTGGCTGGATGCAGCTAATAGTCCGGAGGTTTCGGAGATATCAGTGACAATGTTGCGCAGTGACTCTACCATAAGGTTATAATTTTTGGCCAGATCACCGATCTCATCGGCACGGTCTACGGTAATCTGTTCATTCAGATATCCTTCGCTGACGCGGCGGGCAGAACGGTTGAGCCTGATGATAGGACGCGAAATTGCTCTGACCACGAAGTACATCAGAAAGAGTGCGACTACCAGTGCACAGCCCAGGACGATTAACCCGTTAAATAATACAGGGAGTGAAGCGTCAGAAAATTCTTTGGTTTTGATGACACCTACCACAGTGAAGCCTGTTTCAGGATCAGTCATATAATAGCCGCTCATATCAAGCCCGGTATCAGGATTGGTGTAAGCCAGTTTTCCCTTGCCGCTGGCCAGCAGCTCAGCGACGTAAGGAGCGATATCCTCACCGGCTTTTTTAAGCGGATGGGATACAAATTTATTATTCCGGTCTACAACATAGTAATAGCCTTCTTTGCCAAGCTTATTTTTACTGATCCGGTCGCTTAATGCCTTCAGATTAAAGGTAGTGGCGATGGCACCCTTTCCGTCCTGGAGTGTTTTGGAGATGAACAGGGTATAGTTGCCGGTTGTCATGGATATTGTCGGATCGGTAAGGGTAACTTTACCGGGATTACCAAGTGCTGCGGTGTACCAGTCGCGGGTGCGGGGATCATAATCCTGCGGGCCCGGGTCCGGTGCTTTCATCCAGGCTCCGCTCTCGTTGCCGGCGACAAAGAGTTCAAGCTCTGGATGCTCTTTTATAAATAATTCTATAAGTGTACGTGTAGCAGGGGTTTTATTATCCAGATTGGCAGAGGTCAGCTGCTGGCTGAGCTGTGAGACATTCTGTTTGGCGGCAGCAACTGATTCGCTAATGCCTTCTGCCAGCAGGTCTACGCTAGTGTGCATGGATTCCTGCATTCTGAACTCCAGCTGCTTACTGGAGCTGGTGTAAGAAAAGTAGCTTACCAGCACAACTGGAATAACCAGCATTACGGTAAAGATCAACAGCATTTTCCTCTGCAGTGAACGGGATGTGAGATTGTAAACAGCATTTTTGATTTTTGTGAACATGGCTATGACTCCCCCTTGGATGCATATGCATAGAGGCTTGACCAGCAGGCAGCTTCCTCTTGAAATGCTCTATTCATTATTTCGGTTTATTTTCAAAAAAAATTCATATGTAAGTGCGTTTACAGGAAACATTTAATTTACAAACCGTATGAAAAGGTGTAAGCGTATACAAGAAAAGACGTGAAACGTTATAGATTATGGCCATTTCATGACGGGCTTGACGCAATTTGTTGCTTAGTATACTGTTAATAACAATTCAATAACGCAGCAGCGTTGACCAAGGATCTGCATTCCTGAATATCGCTAGAACAGAGAGAGGATTCACCGGCTGAAAGGTCCTCCGAACCGCGACGGGAGCGCACCCTGCCTTGAAAGCTGCAGCAGTGAAGGTTAACCTTTATTTGCTGCCGGCTCCGGCCGTTATCCGGATAGAGGATTTCCCGGCTTTTTGCGGGGAGTCGAAACAGGGTGGTAACACGACGCATTCGTCCCTGACGAATGCGTCTTTTTTGTGTTTCGGCAGATTTCCGGGATTATTAATGTTGTCGCAACTTATCAGAGGAGATGATTCTTAATGCGTCAAAGCCAACTGTTACTTACCACACTGCGAGATGCGCCGGCGGAAGCGGAAACGGCCAGCCACAGGCTGCTGCTGCGTGCCGGATATATCCGTATGCTCGCTTCAGGAATATACAGCTATTTACCGCTGGGCCGCAGGGTGCTGCGCAGGATCGAGCATATTATCCGTGAGGAAATGGACGGTGCCGGAGCCCAGGAGGTCCTGCTTCCGTCCCTGCTGCCTGCCGAGCTCTGGAAAGAGTCCGGCCGCTTTGAGCCTTACGGTAAAGACCTGATGACCATGCTGGACCGCCATGACCGCCAATTTGTACTCGGACCTACTCATGAGGAGGCTATAACCGCGCTGGTCCGGGGAGAAATCAGCTCTTACCGGAAGCTGCCGGTTACGCTGTACCAGATTCAGACCAAGTTCCGTGATGAGCTCCGTCCGCGTTCAGGTCTCCTGCGGGGAAGAGAGTTCCTGATGAAGGATGCTTATTCCTTTGATGCAGACTGGGCAGGTCTTGATGATGCTTACAGCCGTATATTCAAAGCGTATGAGCGCATCTTTACCCGCTGCGGGCTGAATTTCAAGTCTGTACAGGCGAATGCAGGGGCAATGGGCGGTGAAGGCGGAAATCATGAGTTTATGGCTTTAGCGGACATAGGTGAAGATACGCTTGCTGTGTGCACCAGCTGTGATTATGCTGCTAATCTGGAGGAAGCCGAGGGTGGCACAGCAGGGAATCTTACCGGTTCGGATCAGACAGACCAGCCTGCAGCAGAAAGATTCCATACACCGGGTATACGGACCATCGGCCAGCTGGAGCAGGAGCTGCAGATCGCACCGCACCGTATTATCAAGACGCTGATTTACAGCGGCGGGGGCAGCCTTTTTGCCGTGCTGGTCCGCGGCGACCATGAGGTGAATGAACTTAAGCTGGCTGCTGCAGCGGGCATTGATGAAATAAGCCTTGCTGATTATGAAGCGGTTCAGGAAGGAGCAGGTGTAGAAAGCGGTTATGTCGGACCTGTCGGCCTAAAGTTGCCGTTAATTATTGACAAGGCGGTTGCAGCAATGAATGGCGGAGTTGCCGGTGCCGGGGAAAAGGATTACCACCTGCGGCATGTTGTGCCTGGGCGTGATTTCGAGCTGAAGCATATAGCGGATATAAGAAATGCTTCCGAGGGTGAGACTTGTCCAAAATGCGGAACGGGCGTATACAAGTTTCATAAAGGAATTGAAATCGGCCATGTCTTCAAGCTGGGCACCCGTTACAGCGAGAAGCTCGGCGCCGTCTATCTGGATGCTTCCGGCAGCAGCAAGCCGATCATTATGGGCTGCTACGGTATCGGCGTCTCCCGCCTGATGGCCGCAATAGCTGAACAGAGCCATGATGAGGAAGGTCTGCTCTGGCCGTCTGCACTGGCACCCTACCAGGTGCATATTCTGCAGCTGTCCGCCAAGGATCAGGAGCAGTCTCTGCTTGCTGAAGCGTTATACGGGGAGCTGGGCGGGCTGGGTATTGAAGCCTTGCTGGATGACCGGGATGAACGGGCTGGCGTGAAGTTCAAAGATGCCGGACTGATCGGCATTCCGGTTGTGCTGGTAATCGGCAAAGCTGCCGGTGAAGGGAAGGTAGAGTTCTGGGACCGGAAAAGCGGTACGAAAGAGATTGTCAGCAGCGCAGAGGCTGTATCCAGGGTGCGGGGTAAATTGAACAACCTTTGATCCCCGTAAAGGATAAGCTGGTACTTTCGTTATGTCCTCCTGTATGACTAAGCAGCCCCGCCAATCAGCATCAGCCGATGAGCGGGGGGCTGCTTATCAGCATCACTTGGAGGGATCGATCAGCATGCTCATGCAGGGTTATTATATCTGGCCATTATATAGGTACTGTAATATTTTCCGTCTGACAGAATGCGATCCTGCTTCAGCAGACCTTCGATCTCAAAACCAAGGCTTTTATACAGCCGGACGGCAGGCTCATTCGTTTCCAGAACACCGCTTAGAATCATTTTGGTAATACCGTTAGAGTCAGCCCAATCTATAGAAGCTTTCAGCAGATTTCTCCCTATGCGGAATCCCCAGTATTCCTTAAGGACACCAACTCCGAATTCTACCTTATGCATAAACCGCTTCAGATCATTGCCCTCACATCTGGAATAGCCCAGGATTGAGCCGTTCATTTCCGCCACCAGGCATAGATTGCGCGGATGCTTCGTATCATTCTCAATAATCGCCTTAAACCCGTTCTCATCGATAAAAGCTTCCCCGGGAATCCGGTCCATATGCTCTGTTTCACCGTCAACCTGCAGTCTTAAGGCAGACAGCTTCTTTGCATCCTCAGGGATTGCAGAGCGGATTGTGTAGTGAAGACCCTTTACCTGAAATTCTTGCCGGTTAATAATCATAGTACGTTCCCTTCTTCCTGTTTTTGAGCTCTTTCTCCACTATAATCCAAAGACTTCTTTCTATTCAATGATCATACAAGATTAATAGCAGGTAATTATTTTGGCAAAATGGTATAATAAAAAATCTGGATGCATTTTGGAACAATGAAGGGTAAGGAGCGATTTTTTTTGAAAACACTCATTATTGCGGAAAAACCGGACATGGGGCGGAATATCGCCGCCGCAATAGAACCGAAGGCCAAAAATCACCGTTCCTATCTGGAAGGGGATCAATACATCATTACCTGGGCAATCGGGCATCTTATCGGGCTCGCAGAGCCGGATGCTTATGATGTCAAATACAAAAAGTGGAATATTAACGACCTGCCGATCATTCCTGAACAATTCAAGCTGGTGCCCAATGCCCGTACCATTGACCAACTGAAGGTAATTGGCGAGCTGGCAAAACGCAGCAATCTGCTGGTCAATTCCTGTGACGCTGGGCGGGAGGGGCAGCATATTTTCTCACTGATCCAGCGGCATCTAAAGCTAAACCAGCCTGTAAAGCGGCTGTGGATATCAGACCTGACGCCGGAGACGATCCGCAAAGGCTTTCAGGAGCTGAAGGACGGCTCGGAATATGAGAATCTGACCAAAGCGGCCCGGGCACGCAGCGAGGCGGATTGGCTGATCGGGATGAACGGCTCCCGCGCTTTTACTACGAAGCATAATGTACTGCTGTCAGTTGGACGGGTGCAGACGCCTGTGCTGGCGCTGATCTATGACCGGCAAAAAACGATTGAGGCGTTTTCGTCGCTGAAGTTTTTTGAGGTGGAGGGTCATTTTGCCCAGAATGAGGTTGTCTATAAAGGCATGTGGCAGGGGGACCGCCTGACCGACAAGCAGAAGGCTGACGCGCTGGCCCTTAAGGTCAAGGGAAAACCCGGCCGGATCGCCTCCTATGAGGTTAAGGATACGAAGGAGTATCCGAACAAGCTGTATGATCTGACTCTGCTGCAGCGTGAGGCGAACGGGAAGTACGCTTTCTCCGCTAAAAAAACACTGGATATCGCCCAGGCGCTCTATGAGAAGCACAAGGTTATATCCTATCCGCGGACGAACTCCAACTATGTTACCGAGCAGAATATTCCGGAGATGCACAAGACGCTGAACGCGCTGCAGGGCACCTCCTACGATGAGCTGGTCAAAGGTGCGAACCGCAGCCTGGTCCATAAAGGAAATAAATTTGTCTGCAATCCGTCAAAGGTAGAGGATCACCATGCGATTCTGCCGACAAACCGCAAGGCATCGGGGCTGAGTGCAGATGAAGCAAAGCTGTACGATCTGATTGTGCGCCGTTTCCTGTCGCAGTTCTATCCGCCCGCCGAGTATAAGGTGCATACCGTTCTAACGGAGGTGGAGGGCGAGACCTTTAAGACTACGGTCAAGGAGCTGCTGAGTCTGGGCTGGAAGGTGATCTATGCCGACCAGAAGAAGGATAAGGCGAAGCCGGCCAAAGGAAAAGGCAAGGACGAGGAGGAGGAAGAGGAGATTGAGGTGAATGAGCCGTTCTCCGTCTCCCCTGCGGATGAAGTGCTGTGCAGCGATGCGGTGGTCAAAGAGAAGGATACGCAGCCGCCCAAGCATTACACCGAAGGCACCCTGCTCAAAGCAATGGAAAGCGCGGGCAAGCAGATTGAGGACGAGGAGCTGCGCGATGTCATGAAGGATTCCGGGCTCGGCACGCCGGCTACCCGTGCAGCAACCATTGAGCGGCTGAAAAATGTCGGTTATGTGGAAATGCAGGGCAAAAAGATAGCGATTACCCAGAAGGGGCGGACAGCGATCGAATTGATCCGCGGAGCGGGCATCGAGCTGCTGACCTCACCGGAGATGACCGGGCAATGGGAGCGGCGGCTTAATGAAATTGCCCGGGGCACGGCGGCGGACGGGCAGTTCATGGAGAACGTCAAGCGCTTCGCTTCCATGATCGTCGACAAGGTGAAGGTCCAGTCCCGCGCGGCCAAAACCTCCTTTGAAGGCGAAACGCCTTCTGTCCGGGCCGGCTCTAAAAGCCGGAGCAGCGGGGCAGCATCTAAGGAAGCCGCGGACAAGCCGGCCGCTACACGCAAGCGCAGCAGTGCCGGAGACGGTGGAGCCGGCGCCAAGCCAGCCGCTGCAAGAACAGCCAAGCCTGCAGAGCAGGGGAGCGGCGGGCCGAAGATTATCGGCAGCTGCCCGCGTCCCGGCTGCGGCGGCACCATCTTCATGGGCCGCAAGGGCTACGGCTGCTCCCATTACAAAGAGGGCTGCAAGTTCGTGATTTGGAAGGAAACTCACGGCCGGATACTGACGGACACCCAGGTTAAGGCGCTGATCGAGAAGGGGAAGACCGGTAAGCTCAAGCTGGCTGACGAGGACGGAGCGCCGCTTGAAGGCAAGCTGGTACTGGCTAATGCAGATACCGGGCAGCTCAGTGTAGAATAATCCCGCCCTTCCAGGGTCGACGGGAAGACAAGCAAAAAAAGAGGATGCAGCCATGCCGCAGTAGATCCGGCACGTTGCATTCTCTTTTTTTACAGGAACAAACCGTTATTTCGCTGCCTCAGCCAGACTGCTCTCGATCGCAGCCGTCAGTCCCTCATAGGAGGAATCAGGCAGGAGGACACCGTTCACCATAAACTTAGGGGTGCCGTTAACTCCGTATGCCCCGGCGATTTTGAAATCCTCTTTAACGTCGAACATGTAGGTGTGGTTCTTCACATCCTGCTCGAACAAGGCGTAATCGATGCCTTCAATGTTCTCTTTGACGAAGTTAAGGATAAATTTCTGGGTGGCCCAGATGGTGCTCTCGTCGCCCTGATTGGCGTACAGCTTATGAACATATTCCCAGAACTTCTCGTTGCTCTGCTTATAGATCGCTTCTCCGGCACTGGCTGCCAGGTAGGAGTCACGGTCAATAAAAGCGAAGTTCATGAAATAGAGCTCAGCCTTTCCGGTATCTGCATAGTCTTTGATGAAGTTATCCAGATTAGCCTCTGTCCATCTCTTGCAGGCGGGGCATTTGAAATCGGCGAACTCAATGACCTTGACTTTGGCCTCAGGACTGCCCAGACGCGGCTGCTTCTCATATTTCAGGCCGTCAACCACAATCGTACCCTTCACATCCGTATAGTTAGGCAGACCCTCGAGTACATCTGCCTCTTTGGAGCTGCCGTCCGTGATAACGTAGATAAGTACGACTGCCAGAATGACTGCGATGATGCCAAGCAGCATGGGCAGCAGACGGGAGCCGGCTTTGTTCCGGACAGACTGCTTATTCGGTGTGCGGTTAGGACTTGCTTGCTTGTTCATTCCTACCTCCTGAATGAGTTTGAAAATCTACTCAAACAGTATAAATGTAACCTGTGCAGTATGCCTATGGCATTTGTAACAGGACGCCGGTTATTGTCAGCCGTGACTTTGGAACTTGGAAGCGGTGCGGATCACCGGCGGAACCTCACTGATCGAGGAAATGGTCATGACCGACTGCTGAAGCTCGCGCTGAAGCTCAATCAGGTTATACAGCCATTCATTCTGCTGCTTCAGATAGATGCTGTTAATGCCGGCAGTCAAGGCCGGAAGCACGTCAGTACGCAGGGAATTGCCGATCATCCAGGTGCGCTGGCGTTCAAACGGATGGGCGACCAGGATATTTTCAAGGGATTCAATATTTTTGTGCTGGCGGATAAAGATCCGGTCGTCAAAATAGACATCGAGCTTCATCTGCTCAATTTTGCGCTGCTGGATGGTATCATCCCCGCCGGTATACAGGTACAGATCGTGCCCGTCATGCTTCAGTGCATCCAGGGTCTCCACCATGCCGGGATAGGCTTCTACCTCCTGATCATACACACTGAGTCCCAGCTTCATCAGCTGCTGCTCATGGTAGGAATCAATTGGGCGGTTATATTTGGCGCAGAAAAAGCGGTAGGTGGCGATCAGCGATTTGGGGAAATTGTCGCTGGCAAGTCCGCTGGTGCTGACCGTTTCAACATCTATTTCTACCTGTTTGGTGCGGAATTCACCGGTTGTCGGGCCGTATTCCCCGAACCAGCCGGACATGAGCTCGAAATACTGCCCCAAAATGAGGTCAAAATATTTGTTGCAATGCACCAGGGTGTCGTCCAGATCAAAAATAACTTGTTGCGGCAAATATTTCATAACGCTCACTCCTAAACCTGTATGTTATTCAGCAATCACTGCTTGTGTACAGCTATTATAAACGAATATAGGACTCCAGGAACATCTGCAGATCGGAAGCGCCGTCCGGACGGACACTGTAACGCTCATTGCCTTCACCTTCACTGCCCAGATGAACGCGCAGCAGTCCGGCAACACGCAGCATCAGCAGATGATGCATCATAGTATCGCTGGTCTGGCCCAGTACAGATTGAAGCTCCCATAAGGTCTTGGGCTCATGGGCCGCATAACGCAGCAGCCTCAGCCGGGTAGGATCGGACAGCGCTTTGGTCAGGCGGAGCAGAACGGTCGGCGGTTCATCCTCGTTATCTGAAGGAACATCTACCGGGTACTGGATAATCATTAAAGTATTATAGAAGCAATACATATTAATCGGCCGGTTATGAATCGTAGGAATCAGTACCACGGTCTGCAGATCAGGAATATCCTCGATGACCACACCGCCTGAGGCATACTCAATCAGCGCTGCCGGGCCCATTTTGCTCTCCAGCATTTTTTTCTCGGAAGCATCCTCAATCAGAATCGGCAGGAGCTTCTGCTCGGTATGGCGGAAATATTGCTCGTACCAGAGCCGCAGAAGCGGCGGATAGTCCTGCTTGATCCGTGCACATTCTTCCATTGTGAAATCCGGGAACAGCGGCGCTGTCTGCTCAAAGCAATCTTCCAGTGACTGTGATTCCAGTTCTGAGAGGAATTGCAATACCTTCGAAGCCGGACGGCGGCGGTAAGCCCACACATACAGGACATCATAATCGGTGAACGGCCATTCGGCTGCCTGCCTAAGCATAGATACCTGCTGCGGAGGAATGCGGCCGTCAATATCACGAATCCAGTCTGGACCCATATCCAGGTTGGAGATCCATTTGCGCGTTACATATAACATAAAGCTGTCGATCAGTTCATAGACAGGCGAGACATCAATTTTGAGTTCATAAGTCATGAAGCTTGCACCCCCAGGAAATCGGTCACTTCTATATATTATCTCTTGTTATGAAGAGGGTTGTCCACTATAATGTTCCATGTTTGCCCTAAAGGGCAGGTTTTATCCGCTATTACCTGATAACCGTTCAAGGAGGATTCATCTGTGTCAGACCGGCTTTTAGCTACACGTTCAAACAGCAAGCTTAACTATTTCATTCTTATTACCGTTATCATTGCTGCAGGCCTGAGCCAGGGGCTGCTGCTGCCGGTGCTGTCTATCCTGCTGGAGCAAAAGGGGGTTTCCTCCTCGCTCAACGGCCTGAACGCCGCGGCACTCTATGTCGGATCGTTTGCTATGACCCTTGTTGCTGAGCGGGTCCTCGGCGCTATCGGCTTCAAAAAGCTGATTGCTGCCGGATTAAGCCTGGTCCTCGTTACGCTGCTGCTGTTCCCGCTGGTGCCGGGTGTTACCGCCTGGTTCGTACTGCGGCTGCTGGTCGGCATCGGTGATTCAGCCATTAATTATGCAGCCCAGCTATGGGTACTCCTTATGGCACCGGCAGAGCACCGGGGGCGTAACCTTTCGCTGTACGGAATGTCCTACGGCCTGGGATTCAGCCTGGGTCCGGCAGGAATCAGCCTGCTCCGCTTCGGCCAGGCGGCACCGTTTCTGATTCTGGCCGGCTTATTCCTGCTGGCTCTGCTACTTGTGTTATTCAAGCTCCCCAATTCCCGCCCGGACAAGGTAGAGCAGAACGAAGGTCAAGCCCGCCGGTTCGGCCGCAGCTACAGCCTGGCCTGGTATGCGCTCATTCCGGCACTGCTGTACGGGTATATGGAGGCGAGCCTGAACAGCAACTTCCCGGTTTACGGCCTTCGCTCAGGCTTCACCACTGACCAGATTGCCGCGCTCCTGCCGTTTGCAGGCATTGGCGGCCTGCTGCTCCAGCTGCCGCTCGGGCTGTGGAGCGACCGCCACGGACGCAAAAAAATCCTGATCTTTGCCGGAACATCCGGCGGGTTAGCCTTTATGCTGCTGCCGCTTGCCGGCAGCCATTTCATGCTGACACTGTTCGTGCTGCTGGTGGCGGGGGGCCTTGTAGGCTCGTTCTTTTCACTGGGCTTAAGCTATGCAGCGGATATTCTGCCGCGTAATCTGCTGCCCGCGGCTAATGTTGTTTCTTCTTTTCATTTCAGTATCGGCAGTATCATCGGTCCCGGCGTCGGAGGTCTGCTGCTGGAGTACGGCTGGGGCAGCGGTGTATTCGCGCTGCTGGGCGGCTTGTATATATTGTTTGGCTTGACCGGGTTAATATTCTCGCCAAGACAGCTGAAGTGAGTTAAGATAAGAACGGATGTACGCATGGCAATTGGTCCCGTTTTCAGAGTACACTATAGAGTAGAGACCAAAACAGGGAGAGGCTGAACTATGATTACAGTTGAACATCTAGCCAAAGCAGTCGGAGAAGATAAGCTGCCGGTTCTGCAGGATATCGGTTTTCAATTAGAGCCGGGGGAGCTCGTAGTGCTGGTGGGAGCCAGCGGAAGCGGCAAGTCCACACTGCTGCGCTGTCTGGCGCTGCGTGAGAAATGGGATAGAGGGAATTTCCGGGTAGACGGAACAGATATCATGAAAAGTCCGCTAGCCGGCAGACGCAAAATCCGCCGGGAATGGGCGTATCTGGAGCAGAATGCGGAGCTTAATCCGAACCGGACTGCACTGAAGAATGTACTGATCGGACAGTCCTCGCAGACGCCGCTATGGCGGATGGTGACAGGAATGGTCCGTCAGGATGATTATATGGGAGCAATGGACGAGCTGGATACACTTGGTCTGCTGGACAAAGCTAAGCTAAAGACAAACCAGCTAAGCGGGGGAGAGCGGCAGCGTGTTGCCATTGCGCGGGCGCTTGTGCATGGTGCGAAGGTTATCCTGGCCGATGAGCCGGTAACCGGACTAGACCCGCGGACAGCAGAGGGCGTTCTGGAGACACTGCGCAGGCTCTGCAAAGAAACGGGGCTGATCGTAATCACCGTACTTCCGCTGGAGCTGGCAGAACGTTATGCAACCAGGCTGTGGGTACTGGAGAACGGCAGAATTAAGCATGATGTGCGGGGACGCCGCCTGACCTCCCAGGAGCGCATCAATCTGTAGCTGAGATGAGCATGAAACAAGGAAAGAGTGATGAAGCTTGAATCTATGTGTTGCTAGACGTCTGGCGGCGGCTGTTCTGTCATTGTCCTTACTGTCGGGCTGTACCTTCATCAGCGATCCTGTTTCAAAGATGAAGGCGCCTGAGTTGACCGCCGATAAGGCTTCCCTGATGACAGCGATAAAGTCGCAGATGCCGGCCAGCGCTACGCTAATCCGGCCGGCCGGGGAAGATGATAGCTCGATTTTTACAGAGGATCTGGATAAGGACGGCACATTGGAGACGCTGGTGTTCTATTTAACCGAGAATGAATCGGTTCTGATTCACGGCATGATCCTGGAGAAGACAGAGGACGGCTGGGTGAAGAAGCTTGATTTTGACGGTGACGGCAATCAGCTGGAGTCGGTTGAGTTGAGAGATGTGACCGGTGACGGGAAGCTGGATATCATTGCCGGCTATTCGCGCGGCGTGGAGAAGGGAATGGTCGTCTATACGTATTCCGGCGGTGAGCTGGAGGAGGTGCTGTCACAGCCTTATACCAGATTTATGATAGATGATCTGAACGAGGATGATATTGCCGACATTACGGTGGTCTATTTCAAACGCAATGAGCTGAACAAAATAACAACCTACCAGTTTGACGACGGCTTCAAGGTACTGGACCAGCTCGATGACCTTGACCCTTATTTTAATAATTATTACAATATTGTCTCAGGTAAAGTGGCAGAGCACAAAGAAGGTATTGTACTGGATGCGGCGGTGGATTCACGGTCGGCTTATACCACTGTGGTTGTGATGGAGAACAATAAGCTTCGGGTAGTTATTCCGGGCGATGCCAAGACCTTTAAGGACCGCAAGATTGTCAGTGAGGACATCGACGGCGACGGCATTATTGAGATCGGGATGCTTGAACCGCCGGGAGGCTGGGAATATTTTGACCCGGAAGCCATTCCTTACTTTACTTCTTATTATAAATGGGACGGCAAGGACGGCCTCAGCTTTACAGCCCAGAAGTACCGCGATCCGTCGGACCGCTTCGTGATTGATTTTCTGCCGGAGTGGCACGGCAAGATTACGGTGGACACCAAATCCGTACAGGATAAGTCACTGAAGTTTATCATGTCGGACACGGGCGAGACGGTCGTAGAGGTAACGTTCTTTACACAGCAGGAATGGGACCGTGTCAAGAGCAGCGGCTGGAAGGTGCTCAGCAGGGACATGGACAAAATTATCGGCTACCGGGGTGAACTGGTACAGAGCACGGGCGGGAGCGACAGCGATAAAATAACCGCTCCAATGGAAAGGAAGGGAATCGATGAGTAAAGTACTGATACTGGAGGATGAAGAATCCATCCGCAGTTTTATTGTAATCAACCTGAAACGTAACGGCTTCGAGGTGCTGGAGGCAGCTGACGGTAATGAGGCGCTGCACAAGCTGACCACCGTGCCTGATATTGATATTGCATTGCTGGATGTGATGGTTCCGGGAATCGACGGCTTTGAGGTCTGCCGGCGCATCCGTGAGACCAATGAGCGTCTCGGGATTATTTTTCTGACTGCCAAGGTGCAGGAGCAGGATAAGGTCTATGCGCTTTCTGTAGGAGCTGATGATCATGTCAGCAAGCCGTTCAGCCCTACCGAGCTGATTGCGCGCATTCAATCGCTGCTGCGCCGGGTGAATGTCCACCGGGAGCAGTCGGCCAAGGTGTCCTTTCACTCGGGTCCGTTTACGCTGGATCTGATCTCCAAGCAGTTCAAACGCAGCGGGGAAGCCATTGAGCTGACGCCGACAGAATTTTCTCTGGTGCAGTTTTTCCTTGAGAAAGAGAATACTCCGCTCAGCCGCGACTCCCTGCTTGATCATGTCTGGGGCAAGGAGTATATGGGCGATCCGAAGATCGTCGATGTGAATATCCGCCGGCTGCGCCAAAAAATTGAAAACAACCCGTCTGAGCCCGAATATCTGCAGACTGTATGGGGGCACGGCTACAAATGGAAAGGTCAGGTACAATGATCAAGAAGGGGATGCGCAGACAGATCGTACTGCATTATATTTTAGTAGTCTTTGTGGCGCTTCTCCTTGTAGAGGTAATCTTTCTGCTGGCGATCCGGACGTATTATTATGACAGTGTATACAGTAAAATTACGACCAATATCGTCACAGCTGAAGGCTTCGTGAAATTCAAGTTTTCAGGTGAACGGTCGCCCAACCAGATGCAGCAGGTGCTTGAGCTTTTCGGATTGGAATATACAGAGCTTGAGGTGCTGTCCACCAGCGGAGATATTCTGGCCAGCTCAACTGGCTTTCAGCCTGACCGGACAATCACGACGAGTGATGTTCCGGAGGCTGTCGGCGGCAGCATCGGCAAATGGGTAGGCAGGCAGGCTGGAACGAATGAGAGCGTTATGGCAGTGTCCAAGCTGATTCAGGTGAACACCCGTGACAAGTATGTAATCCGTTATCTCACCTCCATGGAGCGGATAGACAAGGACCTGCTTAACCTTACCCTCGTATCCATCGGTATCGGTGCAGCTGTTATGGTGATCGTTGTCCTGTTCAGCTTCGGTCTGGCGAACTCGATCGTCAAGCCGCTGAACAATATTACTGCGGTCTCAGCGCAGATGGCGAAGGGCAGGTTCAACGCACGGATCAAGGGAGATTACAAATATGAAATCGGCGATCTGGCGACTACGCTCAATTACATGGCAGATGAGATCATCCGCAGCAATCAGATCAAGGATGACTTTATTTCCTCTATCTCCCACGAGCTGCGGACTCCGCTGACCAGCATCAAAGGCTGGAGCGAGACGCTGATTTCAGGCGGATACGATCCGGAGGAGACGAAGCTTGGCATGGGGATCATCTCCAAGGAAAGTGACCGTCTGATCGGGCTGGTGGAGGAAATCCTGGATTTCTCCAAGCTGCAGCAGAATGAAATGAAGCTGTCCATTGTATTGACAGACATCAGAGTAGTGCTGCAGGAGACAATTCTGAACATTTGGGCCAAGGCAGAGAAGAAGCGGATTCACCTGGTGCTGGAATGTGAGGATTCCGTCTACATCAAGGGTGATCCGAACCGGCTCAAGCAGGTGTTCCTTAATCTTGTGGACAATGCCGTCAAATTCTCTCCGGAGGATTCCAGCATCGTCCTGTCCGCACAGCGTTTATCGGGATCAGAGATGGCTGTTATCGTCAGAGACAGCGGGATCGGCATCAGCGAAGCCCATCTCTCCAGAGTGCGGGACCGTTTCTTCCAGGTGGATGCCTTGAACGGCGGAACCGGTCTGGGGCTGGCAATTTCCCAGCAGATTGTTGAACTGCATCAAGGTAAGCTGGAGATGGACAGCGAGCTCGGTAAAGGCACACAGGTAACGGTAATTCTGCCGCTGACCGATGAGCGTCCGCCGGCCCCTGAGCAGCCGCAGCCGCATAGCGTAGATGATTACGAATTATAGGATGCAGGCAGCAAATATTAATGAAAGCATTTAAAGAGGGCAGCAACAGGGTCTGGATGACCCTTATTGCTGCCCTTTTATATTACCGGGTGTATGATGGACAATGAGGCTTAAGAGGGAAGACCTTCAGCACGCAGTCTGCCGGTTTTCTCATAAACTTCCTGCAGCAGGCGTGAAGGCTGGGTCCGGATAACCGGCTTAGCAGCCACAATCTCATTAGGGCCGACCACAACAATATTGTCAGGGCTGCCTTTGATGACAGCTCCATCCTTAATGACAGCTCCTTCACCGATAATGGCATTCTCAATCAGGACACCGCGCCCGATATGTACACCCGGCATTACAATGCTGTGATGGACTCTGCTGAGCTTGCCGATTTCTACGCCTCCAAAGATTACTGAACGCTGCAGGCTGCCTTCGAGCAGGCAGGTCTCATTAACCAGGCAGTCATCAGAATGTGCAGGAATACGTGATTTTACAGCCGAAGGCTTATTCCGGCGTGCCCGGCTGTACATCGGCCACTGAGCGTTATCCAGTTTGAAGCCGTTGTCTGCCTGCAGCAGATCCATGTGCGCTTCCCAGAGGCTGTCAACCGTACCTACATCTCTCCAGTAGCCCTGGAAGCGGTACGCGAACAGATCGTCATTGTTGCCGAGCATCGCCGGGATCACATCCTTGCCGAAATCATGGCTGGAGGAAGGGGCTGCCGCATCACGCAGCAAATGGTCCTTCAGGTAAGCCCATTCGAACAGATAGATACCCATCGACGCCAGATTGCTCTCAGGCACTTTAGGTTTTTCGGCGAACTCAGAAATTTTCAGTTCGTCGTTAACATTCATCACGCCAAAACGGCTCGCCTCATCCCAAGGCACCTCCATGACCGAAATCGTCGCCTTGGCGGATTTGCTGATATGATAATCCAGCATTTTGCGGTAATCCATATGGTAGATATGATCGGCAGAGAGGATCAGCACATGCTCCGGATTTTGGCTGTCAATAAAATCGATGTTCTTATAGATGGCATCTGCTGTTCCGGTATAAGTGTCGCGTCCGTCCACACCGGATGGCAGCAGTCTGACACCCTGATCAGGTTTAGTGTGCAGCCCCCATGGCTCCCCTGAACCAATATGCTGATGCAAAGAGTTAGCTTCATACTGCGTCAGTACACCTACAGTATCAATACTTGAATTTACACAGTTGCTGAGGGGAAAGTCAATGATTCTATACTGTCCTCCGAAAGGGACTGCAGGTTTAGCCATCGTGGTGGTTAAGGGGGCCAGTCTGCGGCCTTCCCCGCCAGCCAGCAGCATGGCGACACATTCTTTTTTACTCATTTGTTATCCCTCCCATTTTTTTGTCAATGCTTGTAATATAAACTGCCAACAAGCGCTTGAAACGACATAAGTGAAATATATTGATGTCCTGCTGTAAAAATTACAATTTTATTTTCTTAGTTCAGAAAAAACCTATTTTTTCCTTAAAACACATTTTCAAATGCCGGACATTCGGGTAATGTTATAGGTGCATCTTATATAAAAAAGGTGGTGATGATTTGCCTGACATACCAAAAACAGTAAACCTCCCGTCAACTGAAGATATTTATCTGTTCCATGAGGGCACAAATTACCGCAGCTATACGATGCTGGGCGCGCACATTGCCGCTGAAGACGGGATGAAGGGCGTACGCTTTACCGTGTGGGCTCCTCATGCGACATATGTAGGACTGGCTGGTAATCATAATGCCTGGGACGGAACACTAGAAGAGGACTCGTTAATTAAGATACCCGATTCGGGATTTTGGAGTCGTTTTTTTCCGGGAATGGAGCCGGGAACTTTTTACAAATACAGGATTATCGCGGCTGACGGCGAAAGCTTCCTAAAGGCAGATCCCTATGCCTTTAAATCCGAAGTAAGGCCGGCTACAGCGTCGGTGGTTACGGATCTTAGCGGCTACCAGTGGGGAGACAGCCAGTGGAGACGCAGGAACAAAGCTCCGTATAACGGACCGATGAACATTTATGAAATGCATTTCGGCACCTGGAAGCAGAAGGAAGACGGCGAATTCTACACGTATAAGGAAATGGCTGATCTGCTGATCCCCTATTTAGTGGAGATGAGCTATACGCATGTTGAATTTATGCCGCTTGCCGAGCATCCTTATGATTTGTCCTGGGGTTATCAGGGGACGGGCTATTTTGCCGCCACCAGCCGCTACGGTGAACCGCAGGAGCTGATGTACCTGATTGACCAGCTGCACCAAGCCGGCATCAGCGTCATTCTGGACTGGGTACCGGCGCATTTTGCCAAGGATGCACACGGGCTAAGGATGTTTGACGGCTCGCCGCTGTATGAATATGCCGATCCGCTGCTGGCCGAAAAGCCCGGCTGGGGCACGTTGTCCTTTGATTTCAGCAAACCGGAAATTTTCTCCTTCCTTATCTCTAATGCGCTCTTCTGGTACGACGTATACCACATTGACGGTATGAGAGTGGATGCGGTAACCAGCATGCTGCGTCTTGATTTCGAGAAGCAGAGCCACCAGTACAGACGCAACGTTAACGGAGGGCTGGAGAATCTGGAGGCGATCCGGTTTATTCAGCAGCTGAACAAGACGATTTTTCATTACTATCCAAAAGCACTGATGATGGCGGAGGAATCCAGCGCCTGGCCTGGAGTTACTGCTCCGGCGCACGAAGGCGGGCTGGGATTCAACTATAAATGGAATATGGGCTGGATGAATGACACCTTAGGTTACATAGAACATGATTTCGGGGTACGTCCCTATCATCATAATTTGTTGACCTTTCCGATTGCCTATGCCTATGCTGAGAACTACACGCTGCCTTTATCCCACGACGAGGTTGTACACGGCAAAAAATCGCTGCTGGACAAAATGCCAGGCACCTACGAGCAGAAGTTCGCAGGCCTGCGGCTGCTGCTGGGCTATCAGATCTCCCATCCCGGCAAAAAGCTGCTGTTCATGGGCGGTGAATTCGGGCAGTTTATCGAGTGGAAGGATCAGGATCAGCTGGACTGGCTGCTGCTGGATTACGAGGCTCACCGCCGGATGCTGGCCTATACAGCTGGGCTTAACAAGCTCTATGTAACCGAAAAAGCACTGTGGGAGCTGGACCATGACATGGAGGGCTACCAGTGGATTTATGCGGACGATAACGACCAGGGCGTGCTTTCATATATCCGCAGAGGCAAAAAGCCGGTGGATACGCTGGTTGTTATTGCTAATTTTCAGCCGGTGGAACGGAAAAATTATCGGATAGGCGTTCCGCGTCCTGGCACTTATGAAGAGATTTTTAGCTCGGAGACGGCTGACTTCGGCGGTTCAGGTTATCATAACGGTCCGCTGAAGAGCTCGAAGAAGGAATGGCATAACCAGGTGAACAGCCTGGAGCTGACGATTCCGCCGTTAAGCTTTTTGGTGTTAAAGAAGGCCGGACGCAAGCCCAAAGCCGTGTTGGAATAGAAAATCCGTACATTTTAAAGGGGGAAATCTGCATGAAATGTTTATTTGCTGCCGCTGAAGCCCATCCGTTTGTCAAAACGGGAGGCCTGGCTGATGTCATTGGAGCTTTGCCCAAAGCGCTGAAAGGTGCGGGAGTGGATGTACGGGTGATTTTGCCCAAATATAAAGGAATTCCGGAAGCATACACAGCTCAGATGGAGCATGTGGCCGTAGTGGACGTGCCGGTTGGCTGGCGCAGCCAGTATTGCGGGATTGAACGCATAATATTCGAAGGGATCCCGGTCTATTTTATCGACAATGAGTATTATTTCGGCAGGGACGGTATTTACGGGTATATGGATGACGGCGAACGCTTTGCTTTCTATAACCGGGCTGTGCTGGAATGCCTGCCGGCCATTGATTTTCAGCCGGATGTGCTGCACTGCCATGACTGGCATGCGGCGGTTATTCCAATGCTGCTGAAGGCACATTACCGTCACCTGGAATTCTATAGCGGAATGCGTACTGTTTTCACCATTCATAACCTGCTGTACCAGGGAGTGTTTCCGTATTCTGTGCTCGGGGAACTGCTCGGCCTCGATCACAGCTATTACGACAGTGTTGAATACTACGGTAACATCAACTATATGAAGGCCGGGATTGTGCACAGTGATCATGTCACTACTGTCAGTCCGACCTATGCCGAGGAAATCCGCACACAGTATTACGGCTATGGGCTGGACGGGCTGCTGAACCACCGGGCTGAGAGTCTGAGCGGGATCGTTAACGGAATTGATACTAAGAGCTATAACCCTAATACGGACAATAAAATTTTTACGAAATACCGTTCGAATCTGGCTAAAAAAGCGGAAAATAAGCTCGGTCTGCAGCAGGAGCTGGGCTTGCCGGTCGCACCTTACATCCCTATGGTAGCAATGGTTACCCGTCTGGTGGACTCCAAAGGCCTGGATTTGCTGACCCGGGTGCTTGACGAAATCCTGTACTACGACGATATTCAGTTCGTTCTGCTGGGCACAGGGGATGAAACGTATGAGCGCTGGTTCCGGGAAGCGGCATGGCGTTATCCGACCAAGCTGTCCTCGCAAATTCTGTTCAATGATGCATTATCCCGTAAAATATATGCGGCCAGCGACATCTTCCTGATGCCGTCCAAATTCGAGCCGTGCGGCATCAGCCAGCTGCTGGCGTTGCGTTACGGCAGTATTCCGGTTGTGCGCGAGACTGGCGGGCTGAACGATACCGTCCAGTCCTATATTGAAGAGACGGGGCAGGGGAACGGCTTCACCTTTAAGGATTATAATGCCCATGATATGATGTTCACCCTCCGCCGGGCCGTTTCACTCTATCACAAGCCGGAGCACTGGAAAAAGGTTACTAAGAACGCCTTCGCCGGAGATTACAGCTGGAATGTATCCGCGCAGCAGTACATTGATATTTACAATAAAATAAGTGAATAATAGCTGACCGTTCATTCTTTGTCCGGTTGTGCACCCCAAAACACTCCGTAAAGCGTGCAGCTTTGCGGAGTGTTTTGGTTTTTGAGTAAGGAGTTGAAGCATCTGGATTAAAGTAGAAGGGTGATAGAGGTAGTGAAGGGGAAGTTGATGGAGGGATTAAAATGGAAAGTCCTTTATAGGCGGTTGTCTTAGTGTTAATTGGGTGTGATAAAGGGGATAAATCCCGTTAATGACGATAATTACAGGGTGAATCGGGTGATTAAGCGGAAAAATCCCATTAATGGCGGCGATTTGAGGAGGGGATAAGCACATTAATGGGAAAAGTCCCTTTATTGTTAGCATCCCTTATGATCGACGGGCGAATCAAGGGCAAAAATGCCCTCGATTTCAGCCTGAACAGTGAATAGCCGAAATGAGAGGCATTTTTGCCTTTAAATATCTAGCCCAAGCGGGTAACCAACATTAGCCAGTAACCAACCGCCACCAGCCCGCTCCAACCCACCATCAGCCTGTAACCAACCACCAGCCCGCCTCAACCCAACATTAGCCAGTAACCAACCGCCACCAGCCCGCTCCAACCCACCATCAGCCTGTAACCAACCACCAGCCCGCCTCAACCCAACATTAGCCAGTAACCAACCGCCACCAGCCCGCTCCAACCCACCATCAGCCTGTAACCAACCACCAGCCCGCCTCAACCCAACATTAGCCAGTAACCAACCGCCACCAGCCCGCTCCAATCCATCCATCAGCCTGTCAACACACACACCCGCCCACCCGGCGCTGTACATCATCACCACTAACCACCTAACTCGTCACCCTCCGCAAAATAAAAAAGTAGCCCAGCTCCTGCTGGTTTTTAAAATCCATCACGCCCAGCAGCGTGTCTTCATCTATCCGCCGAAAATGGTCAATGATCGCCTTCTGGTCATAGACCATGGAGGCACTGATCCTACCGCGGTATTCAATCATCCGCAGCCGGGCTTTACTGGAACGGGTTCGGATGAATGGTGAGACCAAAGCGAAGAGCGGCCTGACTATCCGCTGCGGGATAAGCTGAAAGGGAAGGCTAAGCGGAATGAACCCGGGATCTGCGGTAAACCGCCTGCCGTTTTTCTTTTCGAAAATTAGCGGGTGGACCGTCTCGGCATCCTGGAATTCTTTACCGTACCAGCCCGTCAAACCAAGAAGACCATCCATGGGATGTCCTGAGGTTAGCTCACTACCGCGCCAATTGCCCCATAACCGCTCCATTTCTACAGGCTCCAGCTGATCAAACCAGCTGAATGCTTCCTCCTGGGTCAGCTGGCCTTTTTGTATGAATAGCTCATGTAAATCGTTTGCACTAATAGGTGACACAGCTGCTCCCCCCGATGAAATAATACTAAGGTAAATGAATTATATTTTAGACTGTATACTGCTCCAGATTCCTTTTCAGGATGCGGTATCCGTACGGATCAAGCGAGATATTCATCATTCCATTATCCGGGATAACCTGCTCGCCGGTCAGCGCATCCTGCCAGTCGTCGGTCTCCATCGGATGGCTGAGTATGCGGGGGACAGGAGAATTGTTCATCCAGACTGTAAAATGAATAAGCTCATCGGCCCGTTCATACACAATGCAGGGATCGTTCTCGCAGGCCTGAAGGATGCGGAAACGTCCCTCACGCAGCGCTTTGTGCTGCTTACGCAGCGCAATCATCATCCGGTAAAAATCATACAGCTCCCGGTCCTGTTTCTCCACATCCCATTCCATACATTTACGGCAGTCAGGGTCTTCATGGCCGGTTAAGCCGATCTCGTCACCGTAATAAATGCAGGGTGTCCCCATGAATGTAAAAAGAAACACAACCGCGAGCTTGAGCCGCCGTTTATCTTCACCGACTACCGTCAGAAGGCGGGGCGTGTCATGGCTGCCAAGCAGATTGAACACAACCTCGTTCGTCTGCTGCGGGTACCGCATAAGGAGGCTGCCGATCCGGTGACCGAAGGTAATTCCGTCCATGCCCCCGTTGAAGAATTCCAGCACGGTACCGGAAAAAGGATAATTCATAACGGAGTCGAACTGGTCGCCCAGCAGCCAGGTGAGGGAGTCGCTCCATACCTCGCCTACGATGTAGGCATCCGGATTGGCAGCCTTTACGACCTTGCGGAAATCGCGCCAGAAATGATGATCCACCTCATTCGCCACGTCCAGCCGCCAGCCGTCCACCTTAATCTCCTTAATCCAGTATTCAGCTACTTCAAGCAGATAGTTTTTGACTTCGCGGTTTGCGGTATTGAACTTAGGCATATTGCCAAAAAAGCCGAAAGTGTCATACGACGGAATACCGTCGACAATTTCAGCAGGGAAGCTGTTCATATGGAACCAGTCTTTGTAAACAGAGTACTCTCCTTTTTCCAGAACGTCCTGGAACGGCGGAAACTGGTCACTGCAATGGTTGAACACAGCGTCGAGCATCACACGGATACCGCGGCTGTGGCACTCTTCAACGACCCGCTTCAGCAGCTCATTGTCGCCGAAATGCGGATCAACTTTTTTATAATCGACAATGTCATATTTATGGTTGGAGGGGGAGACGAACAGCGGCGTGAAATAAACGGCATTTATACCGAGCTCGTGCAGATCATCCAGATGGTCCAGCACACCCTGCAGGTCCCCGCCAAAAAAATTGTGGTACGCCGGCTTGCCGCCCCAGATCTCCGTTCTTTCCGGATCGTTGGAGGCATCACCATTTGCGAAACGCTCCGTCATAATCTGATAGAATACAGCGTCCTTGGCCCATTTGGGCACCTGGAACAGGTCAATCTGATGAATATAAGGAAACTCATAGAAATGGGCCGGCGGATGCGGACATTCGGAACGGATGCTGTTGTCCAGCAGGTACACATTATCCGTCCCTTTGCTGACACGAAAGGTGTAGCTGAGGCGCTTGTATTTGGGCCTGACGGCGCACTCCCAATAATCGAATTTATCGTCCGAAGCTGCTTTGTCCATCATAATTTCGTAACAAGTATGCTCCCAGTCATATTTGTCCCCGGTAAGGGCTGTAACACAGTCCACATCGTCCCTTTTGGTGCGTACACGCAGATGTATAGTCTTTGCATCGTAAGCATAGGCCCATTTATCGCGGGGCACATGGTACATAGCTTCCAAAAGCATGAAAGCACCTCCTAAAAGTTTTGTGAGCATGGCTACCTGAGATACGTCGTACAAAACTGTCTTCGGAAGCATGGGCTTAGTTTTGTGAGCATGGCTACCTGAGATACGTCGTACAAAACTGTCTTCGGAAGCATGCGGTTATCGGTGAACTGGCTTCGCAAACTTCAGGTAAATATTACCACGTGCAGTCCGGCTGTGAACCAGCCCGGTTAATTTGTCAGCTGCTGGAGATAGTAGTAGTATACCCCTCTTTTCCTGGAATGTGCAAAAGCGTAGGGACGTCACGAAACTGATAGCGTTTTCCTGTCAAATAAGCATTTGATGATAAAAAATGTCTTTGCATATTCATGCGCAGTGATTTATAATAAATCGGTCAAAGAACAACATAGATAACATAATGAGAGAATAGGGGAGATATAAAGATGAAAAAATGGGGTACACTTTCACTGGGTATGCTGCTTGCGGCTTCACTTCTGGCAGGCTGCGGCAACAATAATGATAATGCGGCTACAACTGACAACGCTGCAGGCAATACCGGAGCTGCCGCTACTAAGACTCTGACACTGGGCACCAGTGCAGACTTCCCGCCTTACGAATTCCACAAAGTCATCGACGGTAAAGATACAATCGTAGGCTTTGATATTGATATTGCCAAGGACATTGCAGCTGATATGGGCGCTGAGCTTGTAATCAAGGATCTGCCGTTCGATTCCCTGCTTAACGAGCTGTCAAGCGGCAGAATTGATCTGGTTATTTCCGGCCTTAGCCCGACAGAAGAACGCAAAAAAGCTGTTGATTTGTCTGATATCTACTACAAAGCAGAGCAGGCGGTAGTTGTACGTGAAGCCGATAAAGATAAATATGCCACTATGGATTCCCTGAAGGGAGTCAAAATCGGCGTTCAGACCGGTTCCATCCAGGAGGACATTGCCAAAGGTATCGAAGGCGCACAGCTGACCTCTCTCGGTAAAATCTCTGAAATCGTCCTGCAGCTGAACTCTAACCGTGTTGACGCTTCTATTATGGAAGGACCGGTAGCCAAATCCTTTGTCAAAAATGTTGATGGACTGGTTATTACCGATGCCAAGCCTGAGGTTGAAGATGACGGTTATGTAATCGGCGTGAAGAAGGGCAATACAGAGCTGCTTGACCAAGTGAATACTACATTGACCCGCCTGAACTCCGAAGGCAAGATTGACGAGTATGTAGCGGCAGCAAGTGAGCTTGCTGAGAGCGAATAAGTTTTTAATATAAGTAAACATTGCTCTTTAAGTAGAAAATAGCGGTAACACGCTGTTTTCTATTTTTTTGAAAAGGATAGGAAGAGGAGGTTTTGCCGTCAAATGGATATTTTAAATATGGCTTATGAATACCGCAATTTTTTCTTTGCAGGATTAAAGTATACCTTGCTGCTGGCTGTGCTCGGCGTATTCTTCGGCTTCGTGCTGGGGATTATCGTCTCGCTGCTGCGCATGTCCAAATGGAGAGTGCTGCGTTTTATCGCAACCGCCTGGGTTGAATTTTTACGCGGTACGCCAATGCTGGTGCAGCTGTTCCTGATCCATTATGGCCTGCCGGAATTCGGGCTGGAATTCTCTCCGATTCAATCGGGGGCGATTACCCTAACGATCAACAGCTCGGCTTATCTGGCAGAAATCTTCCGCGCCGGTATTCAGGGCGTGGACCGGGGCCAGGTGGAGGCGGCGCGTTCGCTTGGGATGAAGCAGGGGATGACCATGCGCTACATTGTGCTTCCACAGGCACTCAAGAATGTGCTTCCGGCGATCGGGAATGAATTCATTACGATTATTAAGGAATCCTCCATTGTGTCGATGATCGGGGTAGCGGATCTGCTCTTTCAGGCAAGAACCATTACGACGATTACCTATGAAGGCTTGACGCCGCTGGTTGTCATTGCTGTGATGTATTTTGTACTGACATTTACCTTGTCCAAGCTGCTGGGCATACTCGAACGGAGGCTGAATACGGATGATCACCGTTAAGAACCTGCAGAAGCATTTTGGCAAGCTGGAAATTCTCAAAGGAATTGACCTGGAGATTAAGAAAGGTGAGGTTGTTGTTGTTATCGGTCCCAGCGGATCGGGCAAAAGCACCTTCCTGCGCTGTCTGAACCTGCTGGAGGAGCCGACCGGGGGCGAGATTACCTTTGAAGGCCAATCCATTACCGGCAAGAAGCATGACATCAATCAGACCCGTGAAAAAATGGGCATGGTGTTCCAGCAGTTCAACCTGTTCCCGCATATGTCCGTCCTGCAGAACATTATGCTTGCCCCGCAAAAAGTGAAGAAGCAGCAAACCGCGGAAGCCCAGAAGATCGCCGTTGATCTGCTGCGCACGGTAGGACTTGAAGACAAACGCGATGCTTATCCGGCACAGCTGTCCGGCGGTCAGAAGCAGCGCATTGCGATTGCCAGGGCTCTGGCGATGCAGCCGCATGTGATGCTGTTTGATGAGCCTACCTCGGCACTTGACCCGGAAATGGTCGGAGAGGTTCTGGAAGTAATGAAGAAGCTGGCCGAGCAGGGTATGACCATGGTTATTGTTACCCATGAGATGGGCTTTGCGCGTGAGGTAGGCGACCGTATCCTGTTTATGGACGGCGGGTTCATCGTCGAGCAGGGGACTCCGGCTGAGGTATTCGGGAATCCGCAGCATGTCCGGACCCGGGATTTCTTGAGTAAAGTGCTGTAATAAAGGTATAACGGCCTCTGGAGGATTATCCGGGAGCCGTTTTTTTTGGCTTATTATTTTGGCGGGCGGGCTATTGGGTGATATAGTATAACAAATGGCCAATCAACTTGAAAAGGAGTACATACAGATGAGAGATGAACTATGCCGGATTGGCATCATTGATATTGGTTCCAACTCTATCCGACTCGTGATTTATGATACAACCCCGGAAGGAGGCTACAAAATAATCAAGGAGTGCAAGTACTCTGCCCGTCTGAGTGAAAAGATTACCAAGGAAGGCAGACTGGAGCGGAAGGATATGGATACTGTTATTCCGGTTCTGCGCCAGTTCAGGGAGATATGCAGTGCCTTCGGTGTAGAAAAAATCCGCGCCGGAGCCACAGCAGCAATCCGGAATGCTGCCAACTCCTCTGAAATTATAGAGTATTTATCGTCAAACTCCTCGATTACAATTGAGATTATCAGCGGCTATCAGGAGGCCTACTTCGGATTTCTGGGGGTTATCAATGCCTCTGACGTGCAGGACGGATTCGTTATTGATATCGGCGGTGGCAGCACGGAGATTACCCTGTTCCGCGGACGCCGGTATCAGCACAGCATCTCTTTCCCTTTTGGTGCAGTCAATACGAATCTGCTGTTCAGCCACAACGGGAACTGGAATGCAGAGCAGATCAAGAAGCTTCAGGCCTATGTAACCGGAAGACTGGTTGAGCATGACTGGCTGGGAACAGGAGCCGGGCTCCCGCTCTACGGCCTTGGAGGTACGCTCCGGTCCCTTGGCAAGCTGGATCAGAGGAACAGGGATTATTCGCTGCCGAATTCACACGGCTACACCTTATCTGCTGAAACGGTCAACCGGTTTATGGAGATTCTGCCGGCGACGCCCTTTGATAAGCGCAAGGATCAGGACGGGCTGTCCAAGAGCCGTGCAGACATTATCGTATCCGGGCTGATTATCTTCCATACCGTGTATCACTACATCGGGGCAAGCCAGGCGGTAATCAGCGGCGAGGGGCTGCGTGAAGGGATGCTGCATGATCTCCTGCGGCCGGAGCAGCCCGTGCGCGACAGTGCGCTGGAATTCAGCCTGGATACTATTGTCCGCTTTGACATCCACACCTCCAAGCAGCATTTGGATCATATTCATAAGCTGGCATTGCGCTTGTTCAGCGCTTTTGAACCGGGAGGGGACAAGGCAGAGCAGGAGATGCTCATCTATGTCTCTGTGATGCTGCATCGTACAGGCTCCAATATTAACTATTATCAGTCCAAGCGGCATACCCGTTACTGGCTGATGAATTCACCGATCCGCGGCCTGACACACCGCCAGCTGATTCTCTGCGCAATGATTGCTTCGTACAGCACAAAAAACCGGAAGCAGAAATTGTCCCTGGCGCATAAGGACATTTTGCTGGCTTCCGACGAAGAGCTGATTCATAAGCTGGGAACACTTGTGCAGCTAAGCATCGCGCTGGATAGTACCGAGATCGGTATCATCCGCGATCTAAGTGTCCGCCTGCACGGCGGAACACTCGATCTGGAGCTGCATGGCACGACAACTGTGCTTATCGGCCAGGAGGACATTGAGAACGCCCTGAAGGCGTTCAGGACTGCTTGGTCGGTGAAGGTAAAGCTCGGCTACTTTTCCAGCGTCTAACATCCATAGCGGCGAACTGGCTCCGGAACGGGGCCTTTTTGTCGTCCGGACGCTCATAGTATCCGTTCGGCTGGAGAAAGCTTGCTTTCATGTTGTCCTTGAGCGACATATCCAGCACCTTTACAATCTCTTTCTTGATAACGGTGTCCTTCACCGGGCACATCAGCTCTATCCGCCGGGTGAGGTTGCGGGTCATCCAGTCGGCGCTGGACAGATAGATCTCAGGATCGCCGCCGTTCTCAAAGTAATAGATGCGGGAGTGCTCCAGGAACCGGTCCACTATGCTGCGTACTGTAATCCGCTCACTGAGGCCTTCAATGCCCGGACGGAGGCAGCAGACGCCGCGTACAATCAGGTCGATGGACACTCCGCTCTGGGCCGCGCTGTACAGGCTGTCTATGACCTCCTGGTTGGACAGGGAATTCATCTTGGCGATAATCCGTGCCGGCCGTCCGGCAGCGGCATGCTCGGCTTCGCGCATAATCAGCTTCTGCAGCGACAGGCTCATATTGGTAGGGGCGACGATAAAAGCGTTCCAGTTATAGTTGGCCGAATAACCGGTCATCTGGTTGAACAGCTCGGAAGCATCAAGGCCGATTTCGCTATTCGCTGTAAACAGGCTGAGGTCGGTATAAGCCTTGGCGGTGCTGTCATTATAATTTCCCGTGCCGACGTGGACATAGCGGCGGAGCTCGTTGCCTTCCTGGCGGACGATAAGCGTGACTTTGGCATGTGTTTTGAGGCCCATAAGACCATAGACAACATGACAGCCTGACTGCTCCAGCTTGCGCGCCCAGGCAATGTTGCGTTCCTCGTCGAACCTGGCTTTTAGCTCAACCACAACAGTTACCTGTTTGCCGGACTCGGCAGCATGGGCAAGCGCAGCAATCAGCGGAGAGTTGCCGCTTACGCGGTACAGTGTCATTTTGATGGCCATTACATACTCGTCCTCTGAAGCCTGGGTGATAAAATCAACCATGGCATCAAATGATTCATAAGGATGGTAGACAAGTACATCCCGCTCACGCAAAACCTCGAAGAAATCCTCATTCTCATCAAATTCTGCCGGATACTGCGGCTCAATCGGGGAATCGAACAAATAATTGAAGCCCTTCAGACTATTAGCGAAGCCGCGCAGGAACCCGAGATCCAGCGGACCGTCAATTTCAAATACGAAATCCTCCAGTTCGAATTCAGCCTGCAGCTGTTCGAGGGCATACGGATGGATGCCTTTTTGAACTTCAAGACGGGCCGGTACGCCGCGCCGGCGTTTGCGCAGCTCCTTTTCAATCTCCTCCAGCAGATCCTCCGCGCCTTCCTCATCAATGGTCAGATCGGAATTCCGGGTCAGCCGGAACTCATTGACCGCTACAGGCTCGTAACCGCTGAACAGGGTCTGGATATGATGGCGGATCACATCTTCAATGAATACGAACTGGCGTTTTTTACTGTTAGAACGGTGGGGCAGAGGAATACATCTAGGCAGATTAGACGGAATTTGCAAAATAGCAAAGTAAGGCTCCTCATCCTGCGTGCTCTTGCGGGTAAGCACAACGGCCAGATAGATGAACTGGCTGTGAACAAGCGGAAACGGCCGGCTCTGGTCAACAGCCATCGGCGTTAGAACAGGGAAAATGATATCGCGGTAATACTGCTCAATAGACTGCTCCTGCGCATGGGTGAGATCCTCATAATTGACGAATACAATGCCTTCCTTATGCAGATTCCGGGACAGATCACGGAAGGTGCGGTACTGGTCGGCGATAATTTTAGTAACACGTTTAATCAGGCGTTTGTATAAGCCCGAGGGCGTATATCCTGTAAAATCCTTTTTGGTGTAGCCTGCCCGGATCTGATCCTGAATGCCCGCGACACGGACGCTGATAAATTCATCCAGGTTGCTTGATACGATTGCCAGAAATTTAGCGCGCTCCATCAGCGGATTCTCAATATCCTGCGCTTCCTGCAGTACCCGGCGGTTAAATTCAATCCAGCTCAGGTCCCGGTTAAGATATGCGGTTGCAGGACCGCTTTGTATGTTCTTTTTTTCATCTGTAGTCACGTTGATAGACCCTCCAAGTATGCTTCAGTATCTAATAAAAACCTTATTCTATTATTCTACTATTTGCAAAAGCGAGAAATGTTAACTCTGTGTAAAATTTTTGACGGCTGGCTGACGGACTTTCTAATATATTGATAAATTCATTAGAATTTATGATCATCAAGTAATGAATATCGTCCTCCAAACCGCGAAGGTTAACGCATTTCTAACAGAATGGTAACATTTTCATAGGCATTGGTTACAAAATTGTGATATATTCGTTACTGTCAGTTAACAAAGCACTGCACTTTAGATGCCGGATAAGATGAAGGTACGTAAGTCCAGAGTTACTTCGGTGTGAGAAAGGGAAATTCCTGCACACCCCATTAATGAAGGAGGCACATATGAAGACCAGATTCAGAGCCGTTACATTATTAGCTGCCGCTATAGGGATCAGCACACTGCTGCATTCAGCACCCGTACAGGCAGACAGCGTACATATCGCAGGAGGAAGTACTACCTATTATACTCTATCAGGTTATTATGGCATAAGCGTCGATGAAATTATGAATGCTAATCCGGGTGTTACAGCGGGTAATATCTATCCGGGCCTGAGCCTTACGATTCCCGGAGTTACCTCTCCCAAAGCAACAGCTGCGCTCAAAACAACAATTGAAACAGCAGCCGTCACTCAGGCCTCGGTTATCTCGGCCAGCCTGAACGTCGAAGCAGCTACCAATACTGTCGAGGCCTGGGGCAAGGAATTCAGCTATGCCAAGGTGATTCAGGTCAAAGCCTCCGCTTATTCCTCCGCTGCCAGTGAGAACGGTGAATGGGGGGCTGTCGATTATTTTGGAAATCCGCTGAAGCTGGGTACCATTGCAGTTGATCCGAGCGTAATACCGCTTGGAACCAAGGTGCTTGTGACAGGACACTCGCATCCCGGATTACCGAAGATGGCTTTTCTGGCTATAGCTTCGGATAAAGGCAGTGCTATTAAGGGCAACCGGATTGATATATTTATTCCGGGCAGCCAGAGCTCAGTTGCAGAATTTGGTTATCAGTACGTAAATTTGTTCATTATTGAATAGCATTTGAGGTAAAGATAATGAACATCATCATTCTTTACCGCACAAAACGGATACCGTCCTGACACAGGGGGTATCCGTTTTGTTTGTTTATTTATTCTTGGAGACCTGCAGCATATGAGGCACCGTCACAAATGTATATCCCCTTTTACGCATGATTGTAATCACCTCAGGCAGCGCCTGAATGGTTCCCTGCAGATTGCTGCCCCTGCCGCCGCCCCCGTGCTGCAGAATTATTGCCCCCTTGCCTGCATGGGCTACAATATTGTTCCTGACCTGGGCTTTAGACAGGCCCCGCCAGTCCAGAGAATCCACATTCCAGTTCACCAGCTTGTAACCGTGTGCTTTGGCCCACTTCAGCTGCGGCTCGCTGATATCCCCGTAGGGAGGCCGGATCAGCCTCGGCTTGTAGCCGGCCAGTGCCGAGAGGATATTTTCAGTGCGGATAATCTGGGTGCGGAATTCATTCATTCCCAGCTTGCCGAACTCAGGATGATTATAGGAGTGGTTTCCAATGACATGTCCTTCACGTATAATCCGCGCAATGAGCTCCGGGTGGCGTTCAGCCCTGCTGCCGACTACAAAAAAAGTGGCTTTCACCTGATATTTACGCAGGACATCCAGCAGCTGAGGAGTAAACCGCGGGTCTGGAACATCATCGAAGGTCAGCGCGATCATTCTGGTCCGCGGGCCCTGGGTCAATAGGGTCTCCGGATATTTACGGATCAGCTGGCTTAAGGTCAGCCCTTTGTTACGCTTACTGCGCCGGGCTGCAGCAGCTTTCAGGGGGGAGTCTGCAGGGATAGACTGCGGTGTATCCTTCTCCTCCTTTTGAAGCTGTTCCGGTTCCGGAGCCATAGTGCAGGCAGAGCCGGAGACGGCATCAGCATAACCGGAGGAGCTAATGCTGCCGGCAAACAGCAGCAGAAGACAGAGCAGGATATGTAGCTTCCGGTTTTTTAGCAGCTGCTCCATACAGCCTCGCCTCCTTTTAACGTTGTATTCGCCTCTTAAAGCTTCTATCTTCCAGGATCGCTGATTCCATTGTTATCCCCAGCCGTCACGGTATTTATGCCGGACTTTGAGCGGGATGCAAAGTTTCACCACTGTCTTTATTCCGTGTATACTAAAGTTATCCGGGAGTTTAGCCCGGCAATGAAAAAAGCTGAATGAAGGAAGGGAACGGAAATGTCAGAATTGTTCACCCCGTATGAGTTAAAGGCGCTCACTTTAAAAAACCGGGTGGTTATGCCCCCGATGTGCCAGTATGCAGTAGATATGGAGGATGGCGTACCTAATGACTGGCATTTTGTGCATTATGTCAGCCGTGCGGTCGGCGGCACCGGCTTTATTATTGTAGAGATGAGCGGAATACATCCGGATGGACGGATTACGAATAAGGACACAGGCATTTGGGACGACGGTCAGATTCCTGCTTTCCGTAAAATAACAGATGCAGTCCACGCCTACGGCACCAAAATTGCCATTCAGCTGGGACATGCCGGACGCAAGGCGCAGGATGCCAATCCGCCAGTGGCGCCTTCGGCAATTGCTTTTGATGATCGGTCGAAAACCCCGCAGGCGCTAAGCGCCGAGGGCATAACCGAGATGATTGCCGCTTACAGGGACGGGGCGAGGAGAGCGGTAGAGGCAGGCTTTGACACGGTAGAGCTGCACGGTGCACACGGATATCTGATCCATCAGTTCCATTCTCCCCTGACAAATATCAGAGACGATGAGTACGGGGCTGATCCGTTTCTGTTCGGTGAACAGGTTGTCCAGGCGGTAAAGGAAGTGCTGCCGCCGGAAATGCCGCTGATCATGCGTATTTCCGCCAGAGAGTATGTTGAAGGCGGCTATGATGCAGCCTATGCGCTGGAATTCTGCCGCCGCTATAAAGCGGCCGGTGTGGACATGTTCCATGTCTCTTCAGGCGGTGAAGGTCCGATTGGCTCGGCAGGTGTGCCGAATGCCGGACCGGCATATCAGGTAGATCTGGCAGAGTATATCCGCAGCGGCCTGCAGATTCCGGTTATTGCTGTCGGCAAGCTGGATGACTACCGTGAAGCACAAGCGGTTATTGAGGAGAAAAAGGCAGAGCTGGTAGCAGTCGGAAGAGCAATGCTGAGTGATCCTTATTGGGCGCTGCATGCAGAAGAGGCGCTGGGCGGAGTAGATAAAGCCAATGTGCCGGTGCCATATGAACGCGGAGTATGGAAAAGAAAATAGATTATTAACAATGTGAAGTAAGTCACAGATTTTCAGCTTCTTCTAAGGCATGGTTAATAAGATAAAATTTGAAGGAGCTTGATAACGTGGCGACGGTAATCAGTAACGAGCGGCTGGCTAATGGAGTATATCACCTTCGGGTTGAAGGGGATCACGGCGGTAAAATGGGTCAATTCTACATGCTGCGGGCATGGGGAGCCTATCCGCTGCTGTCGAGGCCTCTCAGTATACATCAGGTGAATGATGACGGTGTGGAATTTCTGTATCATGTTGTTGGTGAGGGAACCGAAATTTTTGCCGAACTGACTCCCGGAGATGCCATTCAGCTTGAAGGACCCTTTGGTAACGGCTTCCCTGAAGTAGAAGGGAAGGTTGCCCTGATCGGCGGAGGCATCGGGATCGCACCGCTGTATTATTGCGCACGGCAGCTTCCTGACAGTGATGTGTATCTGGGCTTCAGCAGAGAAGCCTTCCGTACAGAGGCCTTCCGGCCTTTGGCGGCTGAACTTACCGTTGACGTCGGCGGACTTATTCTGAATAGTGTGGATTTTAACAGCTACGACCATATCTTCGTCTGCGGGCCTCAGCCGATGCTGAAGGCGGCTCAGATGAAGGGTGCCGCAGCCGGAGCCGGCGGCAGAAACCCTAAAGTGTATCTGTCTCTGGAGAACCGGATGGCCTGCGGAATAGGAGCCTGCCTTGTCTGCAGCGTATCCTGCCGTGACGGACAGCGGAAGGCTTGCACAGACGGACCTGTATTCCTTGCTGAGGAGGTTGTTTTTCATGATTAGTACTTCGGTTAATACAACAGCGACAATTGCTGGTGTTCATTTTAAGAACCCGGTCGTAATGGCTTCAGGGACCTTTGGCTTCGGCAAGGAATATGGCAAGCTGTATGATGTTGACATATTGGGGGGAATCTCCGGCAAGGGGCTTACTCTGCAGGCCAAGGCCGGTAATGCGGGCATCCGGGTATATGAGACAGCATCCGGTCTGCTGAACAGTGTAGGACTTGAAAATCCGGGCGTTGAGGCCTTCCTGAGCAAGGAGCTGCCTTACTGGGAGACACTGGACACCGCACGCATCGTGAATCTTGGCGGCAATACGCTGGCAGATTATGTCCTCGGGGCAGAGCTGATCCAGCGGGATGCTAATCAGCGGGCGCTGGAGGGCAGGAAGGCTGTAGACATGATAGAGCTTAATATTTCCTGCCCTAACGTCAAGGAAGGCGGAATTGCGTTCGGTGTCAAGACACCGGCCGCCAAGGAGGTTGTCCGTGCAGTGAGGGCCGCTACAAGCCTGCCGCTTGCTGTAAAGCTGTCACCGAACGCTGAGGATATTGCCGAGATGGCCGAGATGTGTGAAGCGGAGGGCGCAGATGCTGTTTCGCTGATTAATACCATATCCGGGATGAAGATTGACGTGCGCCGCCGCCGGAGCGTATTCAATAACCTGTATGCAGGCCTGTCAGGCCCTGCGATTAAGCCGGTTGCCTTGCGGATGGTGCATCAGGTTGCTAACCGGGTAACCATCCCGGTAATCGGAATGGGCGGTATTACTTCAGCGACAGATATTATTGAATTCATTATGGCCGGCGCTACGGTTGTCCAGGTCGGAACCTATAATTTCATGAACATGCGGGCCGGCAGCACGCTGGTTGAGGAGCTGCACCAGTTCATGCTGGAGGAGAACATTTCGTCCCTGGATGAAATCCGCGGGATTGTCTAAATCCTGCTTGAGTGAGACAACCGCCGGAACTAAGGTTAATATTATAGACAGGGGGAGCACAGTTGCCACGGGAGACACAGGAGTTTGATGATATTGAGCTGTCAGCCATTCAAGCCGGAGCCGACCTGCTGCTGCTCATTACAGGCGGTGTCCGCCATATCGGCGCTGCAAGCACAGCCTTCATCGACGGGGGGGCAGTGAGCGCGGGGACAACAGCCGTTCCCCATCATAAGGAACATACGATCAGTGAGGACATCGCCCGCAGAGCTGCCGCTGCGCTGAACTGCACGGTAACGGTTGTGATGGGCATTCACTATGATCATTTGAGTAAAGAAGGCATCATGCAAGTCGTCAGGACGGTTAATAATAAAGTGGATCAATATTTGGCGCAACAAAAATGAAACGATATTGGCACTCCCTGCGTAAAAGAATACCAAGTGAGCAGTTAACTTTTATTTTGGAGGAATGAACCATGTCTATATTTAAACGTTTGCGTGATTTGACCATGTCCAATGTGAATGCCATTATTGACAAAGCAGAAGATCCAATCAAGATGACCGACCAATATATCCGTGATATGACGGAGGATCTTGAGGATGCGGAGAAGGCGGTAGCCGCCCAGATCGCGATTGAGAAGAAATTCAAACAGCTGTACGAAGAGCAGGAAGCCCTTGTTGCCAAGCGTAATCAGCAGGCTCACACCGCAGCCCAGGCCGGTAACGTTGATCTGGCCCGCAGAGCGCTGGAAGAGAAGAAATCGGCTGAAGCGAAGCTGGTCGAATACAAGGCAAGCTTTGATCAGAATAAGGCTTCTGCGGACAACCTGCGTGCCAAGCTGGATGAAATGCGCAAGCAGCTTACCCAGATGAAGAACAAACGCGAGACGCTGGTTGCCCGTTATAATGCAGCCAAGGCACAGACTGAAATTAACAAGGCAATGAGCGGATTCAGCTCTGATTCGGCATCAGCCGGCCTGAAGCGGATGGAAGAGAAGATGCTCGCTGCTGAAGCGCAGGCTGAAGCCAGCAACGAAATGAACTCAGGTACGAAGTCGCTGGACGATGAGTTCGAGAAGCTTGGCAAGGATCAGGCTGTAGAAGACGAGCTCGCAGCGCTGTTGAAGCAGTACGACAAGCAGTAACATAAGATAAGCCGGTCCTGAGCCGGTTACAGCAGGCGGAGGAGAGACGGAAGCAGTATCTCCTTCGCCTTATCTATGCTTGCTGTAGCGGACAGGTAAAATGAACAAGCGGGGGCTAATGAAATGGATTTCCATACGCTGGTGTCCATGGTTGTGTGGACGGTGAGCGGCGCAGTGCTGCTATTTGTGCTGATGTACGTGGATTCGCTGTTTACCCGTTATAACGATCTGGAAGAAATGAAAGCAGGTAATATGGCAGTTACAGCCCGTTTTCTGCTGAAGCTGCTGGCGCAGGGGTATATTCTGTCTTGCTCTCTCGCTTCATCGAGCAGCCTGGGAGATGCACTTATCGTATCCATCGTATCCTTCTGTCTGCTGTTTATTGTAGAAAAAGCCGTTGAGCTGCTGCTCGGGAAATGGGGCAAAATCGACCTCGATCACGGAACGCGTCTGGGTAAAATCGGATACGGTCTGCTGGCAGGCTTTCTTCACCTGAACGGGGCTCTGATCATAACTGCTTTTATCCGCGGATAATACGGAATCGTAAGCTTCACAATCATTAAACCACTTATTAAAGGATGATGGAACTTGAGCATCTGGAAAAGAATCGGCAATCTCTTCTCCAAGCCTCCGGCACCGGAAGCGCCCAAAAGCATGCTGAATCTCGCCCCCGGAGATATCTGTGAAGTATCTCTGGTTACCTACGAGGTAACCGGGCGGACGAAGACCACCGGACGTAATGCCGTCGTGCTGACACTGCGGGACGGCAGCCGGATTGCCTATCTGCATGTTGAAGAGCGGGAACAGCTGCAATACGCGCTCTATCAGCCGATTGACGGGCGTCTGGACAATCCGGCAGAGGTGCCGGCAACGCTGGAGCTGGACGGATACACCTTTCATCTGGAGGAAGAATACGAAGGCTACGCTGCGGTTACCGGCCAGACTCCTTATATGAACGGCGGAACCCAGCATGTCTGGCAGTACCAGTCAGATGATTACAGGCTGCTGCGGGTGGAGTGGCAGAACGGACGTTTTATGCTCTACGACGGGGAGAAAATCATCCCGGCCGATGTCCGGGTCATCCGGGCAACTTAAGCTTACACAGCCGATTAAAGAAGATAGGATGCCTGTGCGGTTCCGCAAGGCGTCCTTTTTGTGCTTTTATAGCTGTAAATTTAACTTTATACCGTCCCATGTTAATATAGTGTGAGAAAAACATCAGGAATAACGGAGGTAGTCATGGACAGACACCGGGATAAAAAGGATCAGAAGTTCCAGCGTAAAGCACTGCAGGTGCAGGAAGCCCAGGCACGGGTAATGCAATATGCCAAGCCCCTCGGTTCAGAGGAAGTACCGCTAAGCCAGAGCTGCGGGCGTGTACTGGCAGAGCCGTTGACTGCGCCTCATCCGTTTCCGGCGTTTAACCGTTCGGGTATGGACGGGTATGCAGTTATAGCTGCTGATACTGCAGCCTGCAGTACGGAGCAGCCGGTATGGCTTGCGGTCGTGGATAACATCCCGTGCGGCTCAGTGCCTTCAGCAGAGCTAACATCCGGTACAGCAGCGCGGATTATGACGGGAGCTCAGGTGCCGGAAGGTGCAGATGCCGTTGTGATGGTTGAGATCACCGAAACCAAAGAAATGGACGGGCAAGTGTATGTAGGTCTCCGCAAACCGCAGCAGGCGGGCAGCAATATTACACCTCAAGGTTTTGAATTAAAAGAAAGCGAGCAGGTGCTTCCGGCAGGACGTTGCATCTCGGCCGGGGATATCGCCGTGCTTGCTGCCTTCGGCGTGCCTATGGTTACAGTTCACAGGCGTCCGAAAGTGGCTGTTTTTGCGACGGGATCGGAACTGCTGGAGGTGGATGAACCGCTGCAGCCCGGTAAAATCCGTAACAGCAATTCGCCGATGCTGGAGGCGCTGGTCAGAGAGGCCGGCGGAGAGGCGGTTATGCTGGGGGCGATTGCTGATGATCTGGAGCTGGCACGCAGCAGGGTGCAGATGGCGCTTGAGACCCACGATTTGGTTATCACAACCGGGGGAGTCTCCGTCGGCGACTATGATATTATGGGTGACCTGGTGCGTGAAAAAAGCAGTGAAATGCTGTTCAACAAGGTTACCATGCGTCCCGGAAGTGTTACGACCGCAGCTGTACGCGGAGGGAAGCTGCTGCTCGCTCTGTCCGGGAATCCCGGAGCAAGCTTTGTAGGGTTCCATCTGTTTGCCCGGCCAGTCATCTCGCTGATGCTGGGAATGACCCAGCCTTTGCTTCCGGAATGGACTGCCGTTATGGGTGCAGATTATAGCAGAGTGAACAATTATACCCGGTTTGTACGGGCCAGGCTGGCAGTCCATGACGGAGTTGTCCAGGCCTATCCGGCAAATATCGATGAGTCCTCTGTTATGGTTACCATTAAGGACAGCGACTGTCTGATCGTTGTTCCGCCCGAAGTACGCGGACTTAAGACCGGGGATAAAGTGAAGGTATTGAAGCTTCCGGGTGAGCTCCGCGGGCAGGAATGAGAGGGGGAAGTACGATTGCAGCGCAGGAAAAATAACATTAATGGCGGAGGGCAGTACCTGCAGCAGACGCACAAACGGCGCGTTCGGGGAGTACAGGTGAGTAGAACTACTTTCTTGCAGTCAGCGGGGAACAGAGATACAGTGAGCTTGAATAAACCGGCTGTATGCCAAATTGTCGGCTACAAAAACAGCGGAAAAACCTCCTTGGTCTGTGGGCTTATCCCATTACTAAGTCAGGAGGGTAAGCGTGTAGCTGTCATTAAGCATGACGGCCATGATTATGACATGGATCATCCCGATACAGATACTTGGAAGCATAGACAAGCCGGCGCAATGGCGGTTGCCATTACGAGTGCAGCACGCACATCTGTTATTGAAGAGCAGGGCAGCAGCCTGCAAGAGCTGATTGCGGGTTTTTCCGGCTATGATTACGTTCTGGTGGAAGGCTTCAAGCAGGAAGCTTACCCGAAAATAGTGCTGATAAGACAGCATGAAGACCTTGAATTACTACAGCAGACCCGTAATATTGCCGCAATAGCGGCATGGGAACGAATGATCCCATATGTCTGTACAACAGCTCAACAGCAGTGTGAACAGATTTTTGAAATCAATGATATTGCGGGCATGGCTGATTTTTTATACAATCAACGTTCAAATTTTTAAAATTTCAACATATGAAAAATTCACAATAGTTTTACAGAAAATTAGCATGCTGCTGATCAGCAGCTATTTAACACCTGTATAAAGGAGGGGCGGCGCCAGACCCCTGGTTAGGGAAACGGCACCGCCCGCGCAAAACGTAAGATTAATGTAAGTATAAAAGGTGATAACTGTGGACCAGAGGCTAATGTGCCTTCATACCAGTCCAATGCTCAGGCCGGACCAAAGATCCGGGAAGCTTCGTAGCCGCATCCCCCTTGGCGGCATTCACCTGAAACTGGGTCAGGAACAGACTGCTGGTAAGATCAGCGCCGCAGATATTGGCATCGCGGAAATCAGCTCCGATCAGATCCGCTGCCCGGAGGTCTGCTCCGCTAAGGTCGGCGGCGATAAGCCAGGCCCCGCGCAGGCTGACCCCGCGCAGATCGGCTCCTTTGAGCCGTGCTCCGATCAGGTCAGCACCGCGCCCGTAGGTTTTCTGGCGCTTAGGCGCCGGCTGTAGCTCTCTCCGGGCAGCTTCTCTTGTAAGCTCGCTTGCCTTAATCAGCAGTTCATTAACCTCCTGGCGGAGTACAGGGATATCAAGTGAGAGCAGTGATTCCGGGTCAAGCAAGGTAAGCTGCTCTGTCCGGTCCCATGCAGCAGCCAGTGAGGCATGAACGGGCTCTGCGGCCGGCCAGCCAAGCGCCTCAGCTATGTACCACAGCAATTCGTGAAGCTGGCGCATTACCGGGAAGACCTCGAACATCTGGCCGGCAGTCGAAGGGGCTTTACGCCAGTCAGCTCCGCCATAAGTGGTCAGCGATACTTTTTGTCCAGCGCCGAAGCAGTCATATACGGTGCAGCCGCGCATGCCTGACTCTCTCAGCCGGGTATGAATCCCGCAGCGGAAATCCTCCTTCAGGTTGTGGCAGGGCTGACCGGCCGCTTTATCCATTGCAAAATCGGATGACAGGGCAAAGGGCAGGGCAGCACAGCATAATCCGAAGCATTGTTCACAGTCCGTGCGCAGACTGAGCCGCTTTTCTCCGGCAGAACAGCTTGTAAATTCTTCTTTTTCAAACAACGAAATTCCCTCCAGCAATATAACTAATGATTAATAATAGATAGGTATTAGTGCCATTATAGTGATCGGCTCAGCTGTCCTGACGACGCTCGATCGCTTCAGACATCGTTTTGTCTGTCAGGTGGGCATAGACCTCAGTCGTTTCTGTTGAGGCATGTCCAAGCTGCTCCTTTGTCTTGTAAATATCATTCTGCAGATAGTAGTCGGTAGCGAAGGAATGGCGCAGCTTATGGACGGTGAGATAAGGCTTGCCGAAACGTTTGGCGTATTTGATAATCATCTCTTGAATCGCCCGCTTAGTCATGCGTTTACCTTCCTTACTGCCGTTGGGGAGTGCAATGAAAAGCGCTTTTTCACGTTTTGGCGTTTTGTAACGGGCCTGGCGGAGGCTCAGATACTGGGCCAGATCGTCTTTGGCCTGCTCACGGAAATACACCGGAGTCTTGAAGGTTTCATCGTTATTACCTTTACGGTATACATAGAGCAGCTTGTTGTTTACATCCAAATCGTCGATATTCAGATTAACAACCTCTGATACCCGCAGTCCTGAATTAAGGATCAGGCTGGCAATACAACCATCCCGTTCCCGGTTTTGCTGGAAGGAATAATAGGCCTGCTTGTTAGATTCCACATCCTGACCGTAGCCTTCATAAATATAGCCGACGAACTCCAGCAGCTCCTCCTCCTCAAGGATTTTGCCTTTAAGCTTGGCGGCGGTGTCCTTAGGCTTATGGATGCGTTTGATTTCGACTTTGGCCATAATATTGCGTTTCAGCAGCGGATAAAAATTCTCATCCTCGGCAATCTGGCTCAAATAATGGAATAGGGAGCGCAGGGCAGACAGCTTGCGGGAGACTGTAACCCTGGAGTTGGCACTCTCAGCGCGGGTAGTCAGATACAGGCGGTAGCCGACAATGCTGTCCATATGAAGCGTTTCCAGTTCCAGTAGGGTAATGCCTGCATTACTGTCCGCAGCGGACAGCCCCTCTGCCCGGAGCCAGCCGAAAAAGGATTCATAATCCCGGATATATTCCAGCAGGGTGGAGGGGGACAGATCCGGACGTTTAAAGTCAATGAACTGCTGGACAAACCAGGGCATGTGAACTACACGCTGATCCAGATGTTTGCGGTCACTGTTTTTTTGAATGCTGATGACAATCACCTTTTTCTAAGTTTGCAATTTTATAGGAAATAGGGCTGTATGTTACGTGGGTTTGTCTATTTTATCATAAAGTTATATGATGTGTATTAAAACGTTAAGCACAGAGGTGAGCCCAATGGAACTTGGAATCGAGCTGGTTCCCAAGGAGCAGAAAGAAATGATCAGCAGGCTGATGCAGTTTTATCTTTATGATTTTACCCGCTATCTGGACATTCAGGTGGACCATGAGGGCAATTTTCCGGCGTATCCGGGCCTTGAAGCATACTGGAGCAGCGGTAACAATAAATTTGCTTATCTGTTTACTGCAGACGGGAATATCTCCGGCTTTGCGCTGGTGGACCGTCTGCTGCGGGACCCGGAAGGGCAATTTTATATGACTGAATTTTTTGTTATGCAGAAGTACCGCCGCAGCGGAGTAGGAACATGGGCAGCACACAGGTTGTTTGATATGTTCCCCGGAGACTGGAAGGTCTCGCAGATCCGCGCTAACACACCGGCCCGCAATTTCTGGCACAGGGTAATCGGAGAATACACCAATGGGGATTTCAAAGAGCGCTTTAACCCGCGGCAGGGGAATCCAAGCCAGTACTTCAGCACAGTAAATGCAGCCGGAGCAAAAAAATAACGTTGAGGCGTTAATTCTGAACGGAAGCAGGAAATGAGGTTTAGATGAAATCAGCAACAGATGTACCAGGCCCGCTTAAGCTGGCAATAACACTGATGACTGCACTTGCAGGCGGGGGGATATTCATGCTCCTGAACCTGCCGGTTCCATGGCTGCTCGGTCCGATGATTGCAACCTTGATTGGATCTAATCTGCGCAAGCAATATTATAATTGGCCTAGTCCGCTAAGGAACACGGGAATGATTATCGTCGGCTACACCATCGGCCTTTCATTAACCGCGCCGGCATTGAGAGAAATGGCGGGGCAGCTGCCGTCAATGCTCCTGATGACGGGGCTGCTGCTGCTTTTTTGTGCAGGAATTGCCGTCATTGTCTGCAAAATATCCGGTATGAATTACAAGACGATCCTGCTCGGAAGCATACCAGGCGGCTTGACACAGATGATTGTGCTGGCGGAAGAATCCGAGGACGTTAATCTGACTGTTGTGACTGTGATCCAGGTGGTCCGCCTGATGATGATTATTATTGGGGTACCGCTGCTGATATTTAGTCCGCTTTTTGGACACAGCTCAGGAATAGGGGCGGCAGTCCCTGTTGGTACGGAGATCACGGCCGGCTGGACGGGTATAGATCCGAATTTTCTTATCTACGCTGCCGCCTGTACCTTCTGTGCAATTGCCGGACAAAAGGTAAGATTTCCGACAGCCTATCTGCTTGGTCCGGCGCTAATTACCTCAATTCTGCAGATCAGCGGACTGCCAGGACCGGTATTGCCCGCAATCCTGCTGAATGCTGCCCAGCTTATGATAGGAGTGTTTGTTGGCATGCTGCTTGATCCGCGTAAGCTTAACAATAAGCTGCTAACATTGTCACTGGCTATTGGCAGCAGCGTTGTGCTGATCGGCGGTGCTTATCTGATGAGTCTGGGGTTTGCATATATTGATGCTGTCTCCGTTTCTACGGCAATGCTTAGCCTGGCACCGGGGGGAATGGACCAGATGAGTCTGATCGCCCATGAGGTAGGGGCAGATTTGCCGACGGTGGCTGGTTATCAGCTGTTCCGGACCTTCTTTATCTTTTTTGCCGTACCGCCTCTGTTCAAGCTCATTTTTCGGGAAAAGAAGAGGGGAGTAACCATAACAGGGTAAAGGTTAACATAGCTATAGTTATGTTGACCTTTTTTTGCACTAGAAGCGGGAAGCTGAAAACTCAAAAAAATTAATCACCAATAGTTAACATAATAATAAATATGTCAACTATTTCTATCCTCACGTCATCATATCACCCCCTACATCCTTTTAACATTATTTCAACATATGAAAAATTCATAATAGAAAGCCCGAAATATATTCTCCCTTGATACACATTGCTAAAACATACTTACAACCTCCCTAGATACAAAAAACACGAAAAAGGAGGGGCAAGCCCTCCTCAAGAACAAGCGAAACAAGCAAATTAATTATGCAAACAGATGCCTAAATAGAATTCACTCTGAGGTTAATGAACCAACGTCAGCCGTTTTTTCAGCTCAAGTGCAGTGTTAAGGGCAGACAGCGCATGATCCAGCGAAAGAATAGACTCTGTACCGTCCCTGAAGCAGTTCAGCGCATAACGCAGACTTTCCTCATATGGGTTGACCTTGTCCAGAATGATCTCCTGTCTCCCGGAGATGCTGTATTCATAGAGTGCTGTATCTATGCCGCCCCGCATATCATCTTTCTCATGAAATTCAAGCTTGGCCTGCTCAAAGTAAGCCTCATAACCGACCTTAAAGGGATAAGCTGAGGGCATTAAGGAGGCTGCGATAACCTGAGCATTGATCTGCGGTGTATCAAAGGCTGCCTGAACCAGAGATTGGCCGGTGTGTGAACCCACTGTACCCCAGAGACTTGTTAAATCAGCATCCTTTAGTGTCCAGGTTATAAAATCAAGCTCATGGATCATCAGGCTAACGGTAATCTTATCAAGGCCCAGATCCCCCCATAATGGCGGCGTTTCCCGGGATAAACTTACCTTTAGAAGCCGGCCGTATTTCTTCTGCTGCAACGCCTCATAGAGGTACCGGTAAGCAGGATCAAACTTGATGAACTGGTTGACGAATACTCTTTTATCCGATTGTGCTTCAGCTTGTTTCATGGCGATAGCATCTTCCATGGTGAGGCAGACCGGCGTTTCGCAGAATACATGCTTTCCGGCTTGCAGGGCCAGCAGGGTATACTGCTTATGTAGTTCCGATGGAAGACAGATATCAATTATATCTATTCCGGGATCGTTGATTACTTCATCCAGAGAAGTAGAGATTTCAATGTCTAATTCTTTTTTGAGCTTCAGCAGCTTTTCTTCATTCCGTCCGAAGAGGACCACACGGTTAACCTTCTCTAATTTTCTTAAAATACCTGCGTGGTAAGCCCCGAATCCCGTACCTAATATACCAATGTTCATTTACAACAGCTCCTTATGTCTGATACATTTCATAATAAACTACAATTGTTGACAACTGTTTGGCAAGAATAATCCGGTGGGCGTAAAAAGAAATGAAGGAGGCCTGTTAGCGATGCGTGTTCACCGTTTAATAGCAATTTTATTGCTGATTGAATCCCGCGGGAAAATGAAGGCCAGTGAGCTCGCGGCCGCCCTGGAGACGTCAGCCCGTTCTATTTACCGGGATATAGATATTCTGGCGGAAGCCGGACTTCCAATGGTGACTACAACCGGTCCGAACGGCGGTATCTCCCTGATGGAGGGTTACACGCTTAATCTGCGTCAATTGAATGGCGATGAGGTAGTCCATTTATATTTAACGGGAATGGGGTTCCATTCAGGGCAGCAGGGAGAATCGGGCTTACAGCTGAAGAATGCCCTGCTCAAACTGGAGAAGACCTTGCCCGAAGCCTTTCAGGCGGATATCCGCAAGGCGAAGAGTGTTTTTCATTTTGATCATACGCCTTGGTGGAACGAACGTCCTGCAATTCCCTGTCTGGAAAGGCTGCGGTCAGCACTGTGGCGTTCTCTCAAAATTAGAGTCCAATATAGTAAGGTTAATGGAGCAGGGTCCAGCCGTACGCTGCAGCCGTATGGACTTGTTGTAAAGCAAGGGGAATGGTATCTGGTCGGCTTTTGTGAATCAGCTGAGGATCTGCGTACTTTTAAATGTGAACGGATTACAGCGGCTGAGCTGCTTGAGGAGGACTATGATATTCCTGCTGATTTTTCATTGGAGGCGTACTGGCGCGGCCGTGAGAATATATTTAAGCATAACAGCAGGGCAGCGGAATACTATCCGGTGGTTATCCGGTTGAACCAGCCTTGTCCTAAAGCCGTTAGCAGGCTGGAGTTGTTGAGTGTTACAGCTGAACAGGAGGCTCAGATCCTGACTGTTAACATGTATAGCTATGAGCAGGCGTGTGACAAAGTGATGGCTTTGCCTATAGGTATAGAGGTTCTGCAGCCGGTAGTGCTGAGAGAATATATCAGGGAGAAGAGTCTGCTTTTGCAGAAGTTATACACTTGATTTGTAATTGTGTCATGTGTTCATAACGAATTAACATATTAAATGTTATGTTAACCAAACTGCTGAGTTTAGACTTTTCTCAAAGAATGATTGATTCTCCTATCATGCATAGGTAAAATTATACATTGAGTGTGTTAACCGACGAGAGGAGTGATTTCCGGTGAGGAGTATTAAGCCAGGCCGCGGGCCTTCAGGTATGAATGCTATAGGAAGCATTGCCGCAGGAATATTCGGAATCTTTTGGACGATTATGGCTATACAGATGGGGGCACCGATATTTTTTGCTGCGTTCGGCATCATTTTTGTCGGGCTAGCAATTGTACAGGGGATTTACCATTTTAAAAACGCTACTGGAAAGGAGCGGATGTCGCTGCTGGACATCACAGAATCTAATGAAGAACCGGACCCTCTGGACCGTTTTTATCAAAAATCTGCAGGTCCCGCTTCTCACAGCCGTGAATCCCAGGATCATAATAGTGAGAACGGCTCAAGTTACTGCCCTTATTGCGGCAGTAAGGTGACGAATACGGCTTACCAGTTCTGCCCGAAATGCGGCAAGGCATTGGAGTCTTAAACGGATATCGAATGAATATATACAATAAAACAGCGGCAGCTCAGGACCTGATGGCCCACGGCTGCCGCTGTTTATATGATATACAGCCGCTTTGACTGCTTACGCTACGAGCAGCTTTTGGCTTCTGTCAGGTCTCTGGCTTTAAGCCTTCTATGGGCAACAATGAGAAACGGCAGACCGAGGGCCGTAGTCAGCGCGAGCGGCACAAAGACAGCGGGACCGCTTGAGGCGCCGAACTGATCCAGCAGCAGGCCGCCAAGGATGGGGGCCATAACACCGCCGAGCCCGTTGAAGCCGATTGTTCCGAAATAGGTTCCTTTCCATTCCGGTTTGGCAATCCGGTCTATCAGCATGTCCATCATAGTGAACAGCAGTACCTCTCCGATGGTGAACAGAATAACGCCGGCCATCATCAGTCCGATCCCCCCTGCGGCACCGAACAGTAGCATACTGAGGGCAACACAGATATTACCGAGAATCAGCGGCACAATCGGCGAAAAACGACTTGCTGTGCGGACTATCGGATATTGGACAACCAGCACCGTAACAGCATTCAGCGACAGCATATAAGAGAACACCTTGCCGCCGTCAGTGAAATGCGGATTCATTGCCAGGTATTGCGCCAGCGTTGAGCTGAAATGTCCGTAGCCGAGCACACAGAAAATGGTACCCAGCAGCACCGGTAAAAAGACGCGGTCACGACTGGTAACAGCCAGTGCGGCACGGAGCTTAGGAGCCTTAGCCGCCGGACGTTCAGGCAGGGTTGAATGGTGAATCCGAAATTGCATGAACAATACCAGCCCGTAAGCGATATAGACAATCCCCGCGATAACAAAGGGAAAGGTCGATTCAGCAGAGCCAAGCTGAAGGCCGATAATAGGCCCGAACACGACACCGAGGTTAACTGCCGCATATCTGAGGTTGAACACAAGCAGCTTATGCTCAGGCGGGGTAATATCCGATAGCATAGCCCGGGAGGTTGGCTCGAATACCGCACGGCAGATCCCGTTCAAGGTATTAACGAGGAAAAATACCCATAAATGCTGGGCGGCGGCAAAGCCGAAGAAGACGCAGGCCCAGCCGAAGACAGAGACGAGCATGACGATTTTGCGGCCGATTACATCAGAGATATAACCGCCGTAGAAGCTGATCATCACTCCGGCCAGAGAGCTGACGGCTACCGTAAACCCAGTCTGGGTCGGGGAAGCCCCAAGCACCTGGGTCAAATAGATGGATAAGAAAGGAATACTCATCGAGGTAACCAGCCGGCCGAACATGGTCCCGATAATAATGGTCCAGGCTAATGGATGGATATGCTGTAGACGCTGTTTCATAAGTCGGTGAATCTCCTAATCTGCTGTATGAATTTTGAGGGACTGCCTTTCCAGGCGGTGTCATGTATAATTGTAATGTAAAAAGGGGGAAATAAAAGTGTAAGGTTTATACGCTCCCTTTCACCTTTATAGGAGTGATCAGGATGGATAATCATATCTCGCATTATTTGCGGATAGCAGCCGGTTCTGGCAGTCCTTACAGGCTGCTGGAGCCGCTTCCGGCAAGTATTGATACACTGGCTGAGGTGCTGTGCTGCACACCGCGCAACGTCAAATTTATACTGCGCCGGCTGGAAGAAGAGGAATTGATACTCTGGCAGCCGGGCAGAGGCAGAGGCCATTTCTCTACAATCACTTTTCTGCGCAGCATGGAAGATGTGCTGGAAGAGCAGCTGCAGGGACTGATGGGCAAGGGAAAGGTCAAGCAGGGGATAGAGCTAATCGGCCTTCCGGAAGTTCAAGGTCCGCTGAAGGAAAGGCTGCTGGCCGTCCTGAATAAGCAAATGGGCTACCATAGTGAAGCAGAGACCACCACGGGGCTTGATATTCTGCGGATTATCAGCAACCGGCACGTGCTTGCACTGGATACGGCCTCTGTCTACACCGCTTTTGAAGCTTTTTTACTTGGTCAAATTTACAGCACACTTGTAACCTATGAAGCGTCCAGCGATAGCTTTATGCCTGCGCTTGCTCATATGTGGGAAGTTAACGAAGCTTGCACCAGCTACGTGTTCTATTTGCGTAAAGGCGTCCGTTTCCATCACGGCCGGGTTATGACCTCCACAGATGTTAAGCACACACTGCTGCGGCTCAAGGAACAGAATAGTCCGGCGACATGGCATTTCCAGAATATTGCCGGTATAGAGCTGCTTGGTGATCATCGTATCCGTTTTGACCTGTCACGCCCGAATCGTTTTTTTCTGCATACGTTAAGCTCAGTCTATATGTCCATTGTTCCATATGATCTGGAGTTTAGTCCTCTTAGCCCGACCGGAACTGGTCCATACCGGGTAACCAGGCTGAGCGGTGATGTGGTTGAGCTTGCCGCCTTCGACGATTACTACGGTATACGTCCACTGCTGGACCGGGTGGAAATCTGGTCGTTGCCGGATCAATGGGCCAGCGTACGCCAGTATCAGCTGCCGGAAGCGGGGGAGGTCCGCCCATCCTCAGCCGCTTGCATCAATAACAGCATCGATTATCCGGCGCTGGGGTGCAGGTATCTTCTCACCAATTTCCGCAAAAAAGGGCTTCAGCACAACCGGAAATTCCGTCAGGCCATGAGCCTCTTATATCATCCGCTGTCCTTAAAGAAGGAGCTCGGCGGGAACCGGATTACCCCGGCAGCGAGCTTTTTGCCCTGGCTGAGCCGTCAGGCCAACTTCAGCGAACCTTCTCCAGATGATATTAAGAAGCAGCTTAAGCTAAGCGGCTATAACGGTGAATATATAACCTTGGCGTATACCAACAAAAAGGATGAACGCGATGAGGCCGAATGGCTGCAGCGCCGCGGAGCTTCAGCAGGTATAACCTTCAAGCTGCTGGAATATAAGGATTTTCAGCTGGACGAGATCATCAGCCGGGCGGATTTTGTATTTTCTGAAGAGGTGCTTGAGGATGACTGGCAGTGGGGGATGATCAATTACTTTGTTAACAGGTCTAACCATCTGCATGGACTCCTGCTGGAGAGCCAGCTGGCCGTAATTAAACAGAGGGTCGGCTCATTCATGGAGCTGGATGACAAGAGCAGAAGCGGTCTGCTGCAGCAGACGGAGGATCTCTTACGTGATAATGCCTGGGTGCTTTACGGCTGCCATCTGAACAAGAGAGCCCAGCATAATCAGAGCCTGTTCGGTCTGCATACCGGCTCGTTTGGTTTTCTCGATATTTCAAAGCTGTGGATCAAATCAAGCTTTCCGGAGGGGAGCGTGGAGGGCTAACGTTTTCTTTTTGCGGCAGAGGGTATAAAGTATAAGATATGCCAGTTCACAGGCGTTCCCGAAACCATAACGAAGGATAACAGGAGGCGGCCAGGATGGAAAAACGCAAGTACGGGAATACGGATATGGAAGTCAGTGTGCTGGGCTTCGGCGGCTCAGAAATCGGCAGCTCGGACCAAAAGACGGTAGACCGTCTGCTGGGAAGCGCAGTGGATGCAGGGCTCAATCTGATTGATACGGCTGAATGTTACGGAGACAGTGAGGAGCTTATCGGTAAGGCACTCGGCTCGCGCCGCAGTGACTATTATCTGTTTACCAAATGCGGTCATTCCGCAGGTCTGGAATATCCGGATTGGGATCTGGCTATGCTGGAAAAGAGTATTGACCGCAGCCTTAAGCGCCTGCAGACTGACTACGTAGATATGATCCACTTGCACAGCTGCCGGGAAGAGGTGCTTCGTGACGGAGCCGTTATTGAAGTGCTGCAGCGGGCTAAAGAGGCAGGCAAAACACGTTATATCGGCTACAGCGGTGACCGCAAGGACGCACTGTATGCAGTGCAGACCGGCGTGTTTGACAGCCTGCAAATCTCGGTCAACATTGCAGATCAGGAGGCTATTGACCTGACATTAGGCGAAGCAGTCAAAAGGAATATGGGCGTAACTGCAAAACGCCCGATCGCCAATGCCGCCTGGATGTTCGAAAGCGTGGATGAAAGTGATTATTCTTTTATTTACTGGAAACGGCTGCGTGAATTGACCTACCGTTTTTTAGCGGACCCGCAAAATGCAGTCGGAACGGCGCTGCGCTTCACGCTAAGTACACCAGGTGTGCATACAGCCATTGTCGGTACTACCAAGCCTGAACGCTGGCAGCAGAATGCGGCACTGTTAAGCGGGGGTGCTTTGCCTGCAGAGCAGTACGAGGAGATCCGCAGCCTTTGGCGGAGTATTGCCGGTGCAGATTGGGTGGGCCAGACCTAAACCGTTTTTGATGATAACGGGCTGGGGCTCATGCCGTTTACGGTGTGGGCTCTTTATTTTGCATATTGTCATGTTTCGGCTGACGGAACGCTGGATTAGCTTAGTTAAAAAAAGGAATACGTTTTCAGGCTCGGCAGCCATCGGCAATACCTGCATAGCTGTCGTGAATAAAAAGGGGAGTATCGTACAAAACGGCGCTCCCCTTCACTATGAGTGCTAGACACAGACTGTGTTAAGCCGGGACAGCGAGTTAGACCGCCTGCTTGCCGTCACACTTTTTGCAGACATCCAGCTTGCCGCCGTCCGCTTTTTTGCCGATATAGAGCAGCTTGATCCGTGTACTGCCGCAGATTGGACAGGTTCCTCTGCTGCGGGACGGCATCCGCCAGAGTGCTTTACCGCGTTTGTTCTTGGACATGAGTATTCCCACCTTCACTCGTTATACCCTATCCTATGCCTGTCCTGATCTGACTAGTACTTTTCATATTGACATACCAGTTATTACTAATATAGTGTGAAACCTGTATATTCATAATCATCCGGTATAACGATTACAGGAGGTAGCCATGCATACTTTCATCTATATGGTAAGGCACGGTGATTCACCAAAGACTGAAGGCAACGAAAGAACCAGAGGGCTGACCGGGAAGGGAAAAGCGGATGTAATCCGGGTAACTGATTTGCTGAAGCGGGAAGAGATAGAGGTTTTTGTCTCAAGCCCGTATCAAAGAGCGATTCTAACCATTGAGCATTTGGCTCAAGCCAGCGGCAAGGAAGTGCTATTGTATGAAGAGCTTAAGGAAAGGATTTTTCTGAATGAAGACAAGCGCCTGCCTGATGAGGTGTTGGTCCCTTTATTGGAGAAGTCTTTTATAGACCCCAATTATTCATTGCCGGGCGGAGAATCGAATGCGGAATGTCAGGGCCGGGCTATGTCCGTGATCAAAGAGCTGTTACAGGAGCATAAGGGGAAAAAGATTGCTATAGGCACTCACGGTGCTGTGATGATCTTAATTATGAATGCTTATGATGCAAAGTATGATCTGGATTTCCTGCTGAACTTGTCCAAACCCGATGTATACAGACTGGAGTTCGACGGGGTTGAGCTGGTTGAAGTTGTGAGGCTGTGGGATTAAAAGGTTGATTTCAGTTATATGGAAATTTCCGGCCGAAGACGATAGTTAAGTGCAGGGGAGTTCCGTGCCCTATAGAATAGTGCTGTAAAGATAATTAGCCGGTAGAGTGAAGGGGCTCTACCGGCTTTTTGCTGCACTGATGTACTTTTCTGTTGAATTAAGAATTTGATACCTAATAGATACTAGCAAAAAACTCATCAGCGATTGATCTTTTTCACATAGGCCTCTCGTTTATCTTTCATCGGCTATCATTTTTAGAAGTGCTTTAACAGTCTCCCCTACATCTTTGCCATCCGTATTTAGTTTCTGAGTATTCATTGTTTTGTAAAACCCTAACCTATTGAGACTATTTTCTATCTCCTTTTCACTTCTTCTATCCTGCTGCATACGATGTATTAATTCTTCCTCTGAACACGTTAATGTGATCTTAACAATCTTATAATCGTGTCTATTTATGCCTGCTACAATTTCATCAAATATACTTTCCCTATGAATTACCCAAGTAAAAAAGATATACTCAAACATGGAATTTTCAAGATATTGATTTAAAATATAATGGATATTGTTCATCACCATCGTTTTATTTTCTTCTGTAATATTCCATGGATTCATTAGCCAACACCAATCTCCATCAAGCCATACTGAGTTCTCTAATTGTTTGTATAGATTACTGACAATCGTGCTTTTACCGACTCCCATGGTTCCATTTATGATCACTAGCTTTTTCATAAAGCCCTCCTTCATCTAAATAGGCCCAATTGATGCTTTTTCACGATAAGAGTGTAGTACATAATCAGGATGGTTTAAGTAACATCCTTAATAGTCGCTTTCCAATATATGATAGTTTATCATAGTTGATAATCTGTCGGAAACAGCCCCTATTTCCCCCGAAAAAACAGCGTATAACATAAATTATACGCTGTTTTGCTTTAAAACGATTTTTATTACACCTCACGGACAAGTATCCGGCTTAAAAAGCGTTCGATTTACCATTATAATCCAGGGATGAATAGACTTCATCCGTAACTCCATCCGTCATGCTATAATGATTCAAAAACGAACAGGTGGAGAGTTATGACAACGGGCAAATCAGGTGCTGTCCAAAAATGGAGATCGGACAAGCTTTCACATTTAGGCTCTTCCATTTTTGCTGAGGTGGGAGAGTGGAAGGAGGAGGCTATCCGCTCCGGTCTTGAAATTATTGATCTGGGTATAGGCAGTCCGGATCAGGCGCCCGCCCGGGAAATTCGTGAAGCGCTCAGTGCAGCAGTGCTCCGGGATGACAGCTATTCTTACCCGGCTTCCAAGGGCAGCAGTGCATTCCGTGAACAGGCTGCCAAGTGGATGAGCTGGCGGTTTGGGGTGGAGGTTGATCCCGGAGAGGAGCTGGTGTCTCTGATGGGTTCACAGGACGGGCTGGCCCATCTGGCTTTGGCGGTATGTAATCCCGGTGACCTGGCAATCGTGCCCGATCCGGGGTATCCCATTTATTCAGGATCACTTGCTATCGCCGGGGTGAAGGCATGGCCGCTGCCGCTGCTGGCGGAGAATGATTTCCTGCCTGATCTGGACAGCATTCCGGATGAGGTATGGCAGCAGGCTGCTTTCATCCTGCTTGCCTTTCCCGGGAATCCGATTTCGGTAACGGCCGACTATGCATACATGGAAAAGCTGGTGGCACTGGCACTGAAATGGGAGGTACTGATCATCCATGATCTGGCCTACTCGGAAATGGGCTTTGACGGCTATCGTCCGCTGAGCATCCTGCAGGTACCTGGAGCGATACATACAGCGGTTGAGTTTCATTCCTTTTCCAAAAGCTTCAACATGGCCGGCTGCCGCATCGGATTCATGACCGGCAACCGTGAAGCGGTGGGTGCGCTCCGTGAACTCAAGAGTAATGTCGATTACGGCGTGTTTAATCCGGTGCAGGAGGCGGCGGTGCTGGCCTTGGAGCTGGCGATGCAGGGAGATGGAAGGCTGGAGGTTGCCCCGCTCTATGAACGCAGGCGGGATATATTCGTGCAGGCGCTGGCTGAGGAAGGCTGGAGCGTTCCGAGCCCGAAGGCTACGATGTTTATCTGGGCACCGCTGCCGGAGGTGTTTTGCGCAGGCCAGACCGGGCGGTCACGGCGGTTTGCGAGGGAGCTGCTGCTTAAGACCGGAGTGGCGGTAATCCCGGGGGATGCTTTTGGCGCACAGGGTGAAGGGTTTGTACGGATTGCGCTGGTGGAGGATGAAGCACGGCTTGTTCAGGCAGCGCAGAGAATCGGCGGTTTCGTACAGGCTCTACAATAGAAAAAACAAAAAGGACTTCCCGCGGTGGAAGCCCTTTTTGTGTTGAAGTAATTTATTGCGGCTGAGCGGGGCGAAGCTTTTGAAACAGACAGATTCCTAGCAGTCCTAAGCATGCAGCATCAACGATTCTCACGACATGTACGCCGTAGCTTTGTAAGGATACCGGGGCTATAACGTACCAAACCAATAGAATGACGATAGCTAAGAGACACACGGGGGCCCAAAAAATCGCTTTTTGCTTAACCGATATGCTGGAAGGCTCCTGCTTGTTAGAACGGCTCCTGTAAACCAGATATCCGAAGATCAGACTGAGTCCGAGTGCTGTACTGCCATGCTGCAGGAATTTGTATAAAGGAATGCTGTGACCGTACACGCTGAAAATGTGATTAAAGAACCCAGGAAATTTTGTCACCATAACCCCCTGCTTGTGAGTAAAAGCATCCCAGGCCACATGCGTGAGCATGCCGAAGAGTGCCGAATAGAGGAATACGAATACCCGGATAACAGGATTTGCAGCTGCACGGTGTGTGTAAGTGTCCTGGAGATAATGCGGCAGATGGCTCATTAAAGTCCTGTGCACAAAGTAGTGATAGATCAGATAAATGACCGCAACCAGCGGCAGATTAAATACGAAGAATCCGGTAAAAGAATGTCCAATCTCCGCAACCGGCCTGCCTCTGACAAAATACTCGAAATCCGGAGACATGCTGCCCAGGACCATCGCGGAAAAATGAACGTAAGTGCTTTTGCGGGAAAATGGTAGTAGGATTGCCGGGTGTGCAAAGGTTAAGGGCATGATTATAGGCTCCTGGTTTGATTAGTCTTGTAACAAGGCTTCGGGCAGTTCCAGTGCAAAGGTTATGTTCTCAAAACGCACCAGTGCGGTTGTGCCGGAGATGATGATATTGCTGAAATAAGTGTAAGATAGACCGGTGTCTAGTATGCCTACAGCGGCTCCTGTGCGGGCATCCATGATGAAAAAGCTGCCGTTATCATAGCTGGCGAATACAGCATTCCCCTGCTTTTGAATCAGCGTAATCCCATTGGCCGGGGCTGCGAAGGTAACGGCCCGCTCATCCGCCAGATGAACCCCGGTCAGCATATTATTTTTCCGGAAAAAAGCCATTCCATCTGTAGGCCCGGCTGCCAAAACACCGTATTCATCATAGCGTTTGACGCCTGAGCCATCCGTTTGACCAAGGGTGAAACGAATGAGTGAGCGATCTGCCTGATCCGGCTTGCTGTCAAGCGTATAGACATAGGGCTGTTCAATTAGGGTCAAGCTGCTTCCCGTGAGGCGCACATCTTCCAGAGGCTGATAATTTTCTTGCCCGGTCAGTTGTCCTGTCGCAGAATCCAATCTTACAAGAGTCAGGAGGTGACCGGCTGCCGGTAAATCCCCGTTAATGTACTGATCAGCAGCTGTCTCGCGCAGCACCAAGTCATCTTCATATGTTGTAACCGGGCTTAAGATACCTTCTGTGCGCCACAGCTGCTTCCCGGTCGCAGGTTCCAGCCCAAAGTATTGCGAGCGGATATTATCGATAGTACTGGACACGATCAGTACACCTTTATGCCCGCCGTGAATGGTGCCGGCATACATCGGGATATCCGGATTTGACCACAGCTGCTTGCCTGTATCAGGGTCGTAGGCGGCTATACCGCCGCTTTCATTGGCAAATATAATGGTCTTGCCGATTAAGCGGGCGTGTCCGCCTATTTCCATAAACTGCTTGGCAACTGGCGTGCTCCAGAGCTGCTCCCCGGTGTCCGCTGACAGCTTAACGAGGTGGTCGCTGCCGCTTATGGTATAAATAGTGTTACCACTGATGATTTCCGGCGTTCCGGCGTTCTCAAAAGTCCAGGCGATTGAACCGGAGCTGAGGCTGGCGGCATGCAGGGTATTATTGTGTGAGTAGTAGAAACGGCCATCCGAGACTGGGGGATCATCCGAATATATCCCGCTTCCTTCCGTATTAGCCTGCCATAATACCTTAAGCGGCGTGACAGCTTGCGGAGACGGTTTTGGTGTTATGTTCGCTGAAGCAGCTTCTGTAACTTCCGTCGGGTCCTGGCCCTTACGGCTGAAATTCGCTTCATGTGAAGCGGTGACGAGACCGTAGGTAAGCAGGCCGGCTGCCAGCAGTAAAGCGAGTCCAAGGGTCGTTCTGGACAAGGGGATCAGCTCCTTGATAGATATTATTATACTTTATTGACCCCCGGATCAGGCGATTAGTTGCTGTTTGGTCCTAATAAAAATATAAGGTTAACATAATAATGTATATGTTACCTATATTCGCAGTTAACGGATTTGGGTAATAAAAAAGCAACTACAACTCAGAGGAGGAACAATCATGGGGTTTCATCTTGGCGGACTGGGCGATAAGGTCCAGGGTCTTATGAATTCAGTTAAAGACGGGAATATAGGGGAACTGCTGCAAAAGCTGCCGCTGGATAAGCTTCCGTTAGATCAGCTATTGGACAAGCTGCCGCTGGAGCAGCTGCTGTCCAGCCCGTTTCTGCAGAAGTTTACCTCCTTCGGGTCGCTTAAGGAGCTCCTGCAAAGCGGCGGATTCTCCGGCTCCTCGGCTGACGACCTGAAGTCGCTGCCCCAGGATCAGCTGGACGAGCATGTGAACAAAACGACCTCGTTCGGCTCGCTGAAGGATATGCTGCTGAAAGCGGCTGAATTCTATGCCCAGCGGAAATAAGCGGAGCACATTTATATAGAATATAAGGATAACAAACAGGCCAGCCCCGGAAATATCGGGACTGGCCTGTTGTACGTTTAAAGCGGGCTGAGCTGTCAAAGGAATCGCATCTACTGCTTTAACCAGGCAGTTGCCAGCAGCAGGGCGCCTTTTTTCGCTTCGGTATCTGCCATTGCATTCAGCATCACGAAGTCATGGATGATGCCTTGGAATCGTACGGCTGTAACCGGTACACCGGCTTCGCGCAGCTTATTGGCATAGGCTTCGCCTTCATCACGCAGCACATCCGCTTCTCCGGTAATGATCAGCGCTTCCGGAAGACCGCTAAGCTGTTCGAGGCTGGCCCGGAGCGGAGAGGCGGTGATCTGCGCCCGTTCTTCCGGGTCAGCCGTATATTGATCCCAGAACCATTGCATGCCTGTACGCTGCAGGAAGTAGCCTTCTGCGAACAGATGATAGGATTCAGTATCGAAAGCGGCATCCGTTACCGGATAGAACAGCAGCTGCTTGGCGATTTTCGGCCCGCTGCGCTCCTTGGCCATGAGAGTAATGGCGGCTGTCATATTACCGCCGACACTGTCACCCGCCACGGTAATATTTCCGCTGTCCAGTCCGTTTTTTCCGCCTTCCTTAGAAATCCACTCCAGAACAGCATAGATTTCTTCAATAGCAGTAGGATACTTGGCTTCCGGAGACAGGCTATATTCTGGAAAAACAACCGCAGCTTCCGCACCGGCCGCCAGCTCCCTGATCAGCCGGTCATGGGTGTGGCTGTTGCCGAACACCCAGCCTGCGCCATGAATATAGAGGATAACCGGGAGGTCGTCACCGACTCTGTTCAGCGGGCGGATAATCCGCACAGGCACTTTACCGCCGGGACCGCCAGAGACGGTAAGATCCTGAATGTCGACTGCAGGCTTATCTATTTCACCGGACTGAACATTATTTACCGTTTCCCGGCCCTTTTCCGGCCCGAGGTCAGGGAGAAAAGGAGGCTCTGAGTTATCATTTGCAAATTGCAGGGCAGCTGGCTCCAGTACGATTTTGTTATAATCCGACATTTATTATCTCTCCTTCGTGTAATGAATGATAGAAATTCTCTTCTTCATCCATAACCCGCTGCGAACAGTCTGAAACGATTCACTCCGGCCGGCAGTGCAGAGCGGCTACTGTTGGGATTATCTGGGGTGTTTAGATACTGCCATAGGAAAGCAGCTGTACCACGGACAGACGCTGACGGTTGTTCAGCCCGGGATAGAATCGATATTGTCCTGAATTATGAGCCGCAGCCGTCAAGTGTATTAGTAACAGCAGTTGAGGAGGATAATCCTTATATTCCGGTGCCCTTAACAGAAGGCGGGTTTACAGCACCGGATGAGAAGGGTGTTTACTACTATATGTATTTTGCCAATTGGACCACAGAAGACGGAATATATACATTAAATCAGACGTCGGCGGTGTTTGCTGTTGAAGTTAAATAGTATGGATTGAATATTAAAGGCCGCGATTCCTTATCGGTTAAGGAGCTTCGCGGCCTGTTTACGTACAGCAGTTGTACACATACTCATCTGTATTAAATTACATTGGACTTTTTCTGCTGCAGCTCTTTCTCGGGCAGATCAGACAGCGAGCGGCGGCTGTTCCGGAACCAGACAAGGGCCGCAAAGCATGCCGCAATCACGAGCGGATACCCGATCGCCCAGCCGGTAAACGGAAACACTGCCACAGTCGCAGTAAAAGAAATCCAGCTGATTGTTACGCCCAGCCGGCTGCCTTTAAGCAATCTTATGCCTGCCGCGCAGCCGCCGATGTAGGTCAGGATGAAGGTTGCGTTAGGAAACTGGATTAGGGTAGTTATAGACAGCAGTCCGCTTCCATACAGAAACAGGATTACTGCATAGCAGCCCATAAGGAACATCGTGGCACCTGACGGTGTCTGATACCGGGAGGATAACCGGCTCATCCACCGGGGCGCGTAGCCCTGACGGGCTAAAGCGAAGGCTACACGTGAAGCTGCACTTGTATAGGCGATGATGGTGGCCGTACAAATGAACATTCCGGTGAGTCCGGCGATGAAGCCGCCCCATGCTCCCAGCGGCTGGCTGATGATCCAGACCAGGGAAGAATCCGCTCCGCCGCGGAGATAGCTCTGTGTGCCAACTGTTGCCAGTGCGGACAGGAAATAGAGTACGCCTACAATGACAGCGGCAATGGTAACGCCTTTAATGGCAGCCCGCTGCGGATCTTTAAATTCCTCTGACAGGTGAGACACGGCTTCCCAGCCGATGAAGCACCAGAAGAGGATCGCCGCCGCCTGCCCGATGCTGGTCCAGCCGTGCGGAAGGAACGGAGTGAAATGAGTGCTTTCCATCCGTGGCAGCGCCGCGGCAAAGGAGAAGACCAGCACAGAGACAATGGCGATCACAACGGCAATTTGCACTTTGCCGGCCACCTGCATCCCGATCCAGTTCGTAATCAGCCCCGCTGCCAGCATACCGGCAGCAATCGCGATTCTCGCACCGTCGCCCCAGCCCATGGCTGCGGTCATATAGCCTGCCCCGGTTAGCGCGGCAACGGGTCCGCCGATCGGAACGGACATCAGGAAGAACCAGCCGATCATCGCTCCGGCCCTCGGACCGAACGCCAGTGTTACAAAGTGTGATACGCCGCCGGCATTCGGATATTTGGCAGACAGCAGTCCCATCGACAGCGCCAATGGAAGAATTAACAGTGTCATAAAGCCCCAGGCCAGCAGGGAAGCCGGTCCGGCCATTTCGGCCGCCAGGCCGGGAACGATCAGCACCCCCGATCCGAGCACGGCCCCGATGTAGAGGGCGATGGCCTGCGGCATGCCGATATTGCGTTGCAGAGAATTGCTTTGCTTCATATTTGATTGTCCCGCTTTCCTTGTATTTATGAATAGAGTATCAGATAATAGATCCATTGGAAAAACGGAATTATTAAATACTATCTATTCAAAAAACCGATGATAACTTATTCATAAGGAGGCTGGCTGGCAAGCTATGGAATCACGGCATTTATTCACCTTTCTGGTTGTAGTCGAGGCAGGCAGCTTCACAAGAGCTGCCCAGAAGCTGGACTATGCCCAGTCGAGCATTACAGCGCAGATTCAGGCGCTCGAAACGGAGCTGGGCCAGCCTTTATTTGACCGGATCAGCAAAAAAATTATCCTGACCGATGCCGGACGCCGCCTGCTGCCTTACGCACAGGAAATTTCCCGGATGCATGCTCTGGCTGAGGATGCGCTCCGATCGGAAACGGAGCTGTCCGGGGTGCTGCGCATCGGTGCACCTGAATCACTGGCTGCGTTCCGTCTGCCGGGAATTATCAAGGAATTCCGCATGTCTCATCCCCAGGTCAGGATTACGCTGAAGCCCGGAGCCTGCTGGGAGCTGACGGAGTTTGTCCGTAGCGGCGAGCTTGATCTGGTCTTTCTGCTTCAGCCGGAGACCGAATACAAGGATTTAACCTGCGAAACGCTGATTCAGGAGGAAATGACGCTGGTGGCGCCGCTTGATCATCCGCTGACCGCTTTACAGGACGTTATGCCGCTCGATCTGAAGCAGGAGACTATCCTGCATACAGAGACTGGCTGCACCTACCGCACACTGTTTGAGCGCCATCTTAACAGCCATGGCGTATTTCCCGATCCTAATCTGGAATTCTGGAGCATTGAAGCCATTAAGCAGTGTGTGATGTCCGGGCTGGGTATTTCCTTCCTGCCGCTGATTACGGTCAGAAATGAGCTGTCTGAAGGCAAGCTGGCACGCCTGAATTGGAATGATGAGTCTCAGCGGGTAGCTACACAAATGGCCTACCATAACAAAAAATGGGTTTCACCCGCACTCGATGAATTTCTGGCAATCGTTCAGATACACGCAGCAGAATGGCGCACAAACAGGGGGGACCGGCGGTGAGAGAGCTGGAAACGGATTACGAAGAAGAGCTGGAGGCATTTCTGATCTGGATGAAGGATGCCGGATTTACTGCATACACGCAGAAGTCTTATCTTGCTGATGTGCGTGAATTCTTGGAAGGACTTAACGGCAAGCGGCTGGAATCCGTCAAAAAGCTGCATGTAGTCTCCTATCTGACCACTGTGCGTGAACGGGGCGTCAGTGACTCGACCAGGAACCGGAAGCATGCTTCCATCAACTGCCTGTTCCGGGCGCTGATTGAGCTTGAGCTGCTGACTGTTAATCCGGCTGCGGGCATCAAAAAATCCAAGACTGAAAAGAACCGTGAGCCGGTCTACCTGGATGAAGGTGATCTGCAGCAGTTCCTGTCAGCAGTCAGCGGAAAATACCGCAGCCGTAACCTCGCAGTCTTCCTGCTTATGTCCTATATGGGGCTGCGGGTAGGGGAGGTGCACACGCTTAATCTTAATGATTACAGTGCAGACCGCAGATCGCTGCGTGTGTTTGGTAAAGGGCGTAAATGGCGGAATGTCCCGGTCCCGGAAGCTGTCGCCCCTTATTTGGAAGAAGCGATCAATGAGCGCCTGACACCGTGGCGCAGTAAAGAAGAAGCCATGTTCATCTCGCAGAAAGGCCGGAGACTCTCCATACGAGGGATTCAGGGGATTGCTGCGGATACGTTTGAGCGGTTCCAGCAGGGTGTGCCCGAGGCGCACCGTAGAGCTTATTCAAGCCACAAGCTGCGTCATTCCTTCGCTACAATGCTTCTTCGCAAGGGAGCGGATCTGCGGACGGTACAGGAGCTGCTTGGCCACTCCTCGATTCAGACTACAACCGTGTATACACATATTACGAGCCGTGAAAAGGAAGAGGCTATGGCCAGGCTGCAGATTAGCATGCCGGAGAAGGAAGCGGCGGTTGTGGAGTAACCAATGATAACAGCTAAGTTCAGTCCAGTGAATTACCTAATCATATGCTTGTTTAAACCAGCCGGAGGACCCAAAAGTCCGCCGGTTTTTTCATATTTATAGACTCGGAGTTTTGTTAGGATGAACATTCATTAAATAATAACTTGTTATTATTTTGTTTTTCAATTATCCTAACAAAAGATAGATATTAATTATAAATGTTATAAGCGGAGAGAAGCTGCTAATTTAATCAACGGGAGGATACAGCGGTGAAAGAAGGATTTTTTAAAGGAATGACTTATGGCTGGGAATCAACAAGAGGAGCGTACAGGCAGCCTTATGCGGAGGAATCGCTGCGGAAGCTGGCAGAAACCGGAAGTGAATGGATTGCCCTGTCCTTTTGGACGTGGCAGGACACGGTGCATTCCACCGAGATTTATTTTGACTACGGATATACAATGACAGACCGGGATATAGAGCATACGGTTAAGCTGGCTAAAGAGCTGGGACTGAAGGTGTGCCTGAAACCGGTGGTGAACTCAAGAGACGGAATTTGGAGAGCGCGGATCGGTTTTCCTGAGGACGGGGATGTTTACTGGGCTGCCTGGTTCAAGTCCTATACAAACTTCATTAAGCATTATGCAGAACTGGCGGAGGAGCTGGAGTGTGAGCTGTTCTGCATCGGCTGTGAGATGGTGGCTACAGAATCGCGGGAGACAGAGTGGCGCAATCTGATCAGTGAGGTCAAAGGCCTGTATAACGGCCCGATTGTGTACAATGCTAATCATGGTAAAGAAGAAGGAATCGAGTGGCTTGACGAGGTTGATTATATCGGAACAAGCGCTTATTATCCGGTAGCTTCCGTTCCGGGCGATACCCTGGAGAATATGCGGTCCTCCTGGGAGGAGCAGAAGCCGCGGCTGAAGGCTCTGGCTGACCGGTTCGGTAAAAAGCTCGTCTTTATTGAAATTGGCTGCCGCAGCGCGTTAGGCTGTGCCACGATGCCGTGGGATTTCACCCACAAGGAGCTTCCGGCTTCCCAGCAGGAGCAGGCGAATTTTTACCGTTCGGCGCTGGAGACCTTCTGGGATGAATCCTGGTTCGCCGGTTTCTTCTGGTGGGACTGGAGTACAAAGCTGTATCCGGCTGAAGAAGCGGCGACTAACGTCGGGTTTGATATTTACGGCAAGGAAGCAGAGCAGGTGTTAAAAGAATATTACCAGCGTCCGGTGATTCGTTAATCTGGAAATTACATCCAGGATATTAATTTCATTGTCAGATAAAAATGTTTCATGTTATATTAACAAAATGACATGGTGAGTTAACTCCGTCCTTTACAGCGGTGTGTGCGATACACGCTGAAGGACGGATTCTTTTGTGTGCGGGTGTACGCAAACAAGGGCTATCTTCCGGTCCGACAAAGCGACCGGGAGATAGCCCTTGTTTGTTATTGGAGAATGTTATTTTTACAGCTCCAGCTTGGAAATCTCTGATTTCAGCTTGTCCGCCGATTTCTGGAACAAGGCCTGCTCTTCCTCATTAAGAGGCAGATCCAGAACTTCCCGCACACCGGAACGGTCAACGACACAAGGCGCACCGAGGAATACATCGGACACACCGTTGTAGTTGTTAAGCAGGGTGGAGACGTTCAGTACAGCGCCTTCATTGTCCAGGATTGAGACAACAATCCGGTCCAGTGCCAGTGCAATGGCATAAGACGTAGAGCCTTTGGCGTCAATAATTTCGTAAGCGGCATTTTTGGTGTCTTCGAAGATATCCTTGCGCTCCGCTTCATCGAAGCCAAGGTCAGTTCCGGCAATATTGGCGAGACTCCATACCGGAAGCTCTGAATCACCATGCTCCCCGATAATCTGTCCATGAATACTGCGCGGATCAATCTCCTTGTGCTTCCCGATCAGGTAACGGAAACGTGCGCTATCGAGCACAGTACCGGAACCGATGACCCGTCTGCGGTCAAAGCCGCTGATCTTCAGGGTGGCATAAGCCAGAATATCCACCGGATTCGTAGCAATCAGCAGGATGGCGTGATGGTTGTATTTGGTGATTTTTTGGATGATGTCTTTGAAGATGGCAATGTTCTTGCGCAGCAGATCGATCCGGGTTTCGCCCGGCTTCTGCGATGCACCGGCGGTTACGATAATGATATCCGCTTCCCGGCAATCTTCATAGGTTCCTGCCCATAGCTTCACGCCGCCGACAAACGGCATGCCGTGATTCATGTCCAGCGCTTCTCCAAGGGCCTTCTGATGATTGACATCTATAAGTACCAGTTCTTGCATACGTCTGCGCAGCAGCAGGGTATAAGCGGTTGTTGTTCCTACTGCACCGGTGCCAATGACTACGACACGATTGGGCTTAAATGGGGGGGCCATTAATACATCTCCTCCGAAGTTCGAATTTTTTGTGTCCAATCTTAACCATCATAATCGTTAAATGTAGTGTTTTCAAGCATGCTGTTTTTAATCCATTACCCCGGATGCGGGTATGCTAACAACAACATTTGGCAGAAGGGCTGCCGGTTCCTGGTTCCGGCATTATTTTGGCTTGCTGACCATATGGTCATTAGCGATATACCACTATTATTGACAGGAGAGAAAAGAAGTATGGATTTATTCCGAAAGAAACCGCTGGCTGTCCCTGTGAGCGACAATGCCGGCAAGCTCAGCAAAACCTTGGGTGCCCTTGATCTTACCGCACTCGGCGTGGGTGCGATCATCGGTACCGGCATTTTTGTAATGACAGGGGTTGCTGCTGCAGAGCATGCCGGACCCGGCCTGGTGCTGTCCTTCGTACTTGCCGGAATTGCCTGCGTGCTGTCTGCACTCTGCTATTCGGAGTTTGCCTCAACACTTCCCGTATCAGGCAGCGCTTATGCTTACAGCTACGTTGCATTTGGTGAACTGCTCGCCTGGATTCTCGGCTGGGATCTGGTGCTGGAATACGGAGTTGCGGCTGCGGCGGTAAGCAGCGGCTGGTCCGGCTATTTTCAGGGGCTGCTGGAGGGCTTCGGAATTCATTTGCCTACTGCGCTGTCCGGGGCATATAATGCGGACAAAGGTACCTTTATTAATCTGCCTGCAGTCATTATCATCCTGCTGATTTCTTATCTGCTTACAAGAGGCGTCAAAGAAACAGCGCGCTTTAACGCCATAATGGTAGTGGTGAAGCTCGCAGTGGTCCTGCTGTTTATCTTCACCGGTATCTTCTATGTTAAGCCGGAGAACTGGACCCCGTTTCTGCCGTATGGCTTCCATGGGGTCGTTAACGGGGCGGCGACGGTGTTTTTCGCTTATATCGGCTTTGATGCCTTGTCGACGGCAGCTGAAGAGGTCAAGCGCCCGCAGCGCGATCTGCCGATCGGAATTATTTCTTCACTTGCCATCTGCACTGTCCTGTATATTTCAGTCTCGCTCGTGCTGACCGGAATTGTGCCTTATCAGAACCTTAATGTCAGCGATCCGGTTTCCTTCGCACTGCGTTTTGTGGATCAGAATATGATTGCCGGCCTGATCTCCGTCGGGGCCATAGCCGGTATGACGACTGTCCTGCTCGTTCTGCTGTTTGGACAGACCCGTCTGCTGTTCGCCATTTCCCGGGACGGGCTGCTTCCCGAAAGCCTGGCGAAGATTAATACGAAGACACAGACTCCGGTGCGCAGCACCTGGATGGTCGGCGGTATTATTGCCGTATTCACCGGCTTTGTGCCGCTGGACCGGCTTGCCGACCTGACAAGTATCGGGACATTGTTCGCCTTCCTCGTGGTCTCGCTTGGTGTTATCGTCATGCGCCGTTCGCATCCAGAGCTCAAACGGGGGTTCAGAGTGCCCTGGGTTCCGGTTATTCCGCTGTTGAGTGCAGCAGCCTGCGGTTATTTGATGTATAATCTGGGCAGAGAAACCTGGATCGGATTTTTCATCTGGCTGGTCCTCGGATTACTGATCTACTGGCTCTATGGCTATAAAAACAGTAAACTGAATAAGAAATAAGGCAAAAAGAAAGGGGGGAGAGCATTGTTTCCTTACACTGCAGGTTACAGGAAGCTGGGAATATCCGCTGTGGTTCTTTTCATCCTGCTGATTGTATCAGCCTGCTCCTCATCCCCGGCGCCAGCACCGACTCTGCCTCCTCAGCCGACGGAAGCGCCGGAGGAAGGGCAGACGATTACGCTGATTACCCCCGGCGATGCCAAAAACGTAACCAATGAAAGCACGCCGAAATATCAGATCCAGACCCGTCTGACCGATTTCAGGCTGCTGAATGAATCGGTCGGTCTGGCATGGGGTGTCACCAAAAAGGAACTGCGGATCTATATGACCAAGGATAACGGCGGAACCTGGGCTAATATTTCACCTTCAACGAATGTTCAGTTTTTAGCTAATCCGGTGTACGGTGAAGAAATTTTTTTCACAGATCCCGATAACGGCTGGATTATCCGCAGCTCGTTCGGGATGACGGAGACGGTTGTTCTGCGGACCACAGACGGCGGCCAGAGCTGGAAGGTATCTTCTTTTCCCGATTCGAACACGGTATCATCTATTTACTTCAGTTCTCCGCAGACTGGCTGGCTGATGACCTCCTGGGATGCAAATGCCACCAAGTCAAGCAAGGCGCTCTATGCCACTAAGGATGGAGGAGCGACCTGGGCCATGGTTATGCAGAATGAACAGTATAATCCGAACCTGCCGAACAACACCATTCCTATGGCCGGTATTGTTACCGGAATGATTTTTAAGAATACCACACATGGACTGGTGACCCTGCAGACCGGTGCGCTGCCCAAAATCTATATGACCAGCGACAGCGGGGTTACCTGGCATCCGGGCCAGGAGATCCTGGTTAATGCAGAGTGGGGAGGCTGTGACAAGGTGATCACCGGAGAACCGGAGTTTTTCGGAAACAGTGCCGCCGGCTTTCTCCCGGCAGCCTGTCAGACAGACAAGCAAAACAGCGTCACTTATAACGGCTACTTTACAGCTAACGGCGGTGACAACTGGAAATTTGTTGATTTTGTGCTGAACAGCCAGACTGGAGTCAACCGTTATCTTCCGCCTGCTTTTATTAGTGCCGGGACCGGCTGGATGCTGAGCGGTAATATGATCTTCAAAACCGTGAATCAGGGCCAGACTTGGGCGCCACTGCCGGCCAGCAGTGTCCTCCAGTCAAAGCTGCTTGAATATCCGGAGATCGTGAAGCTACAGTTTATTTCAGAGGATGTGGGCTGGCTGCTGATCCAGAAGGAAGAGGACCGCAGGTCCATATTGCTGCAGACAACGAACGGCGGGGTCAGCTGGCGCGTCATGTAGCATAATTTATAAGAGTGAAGGAGGACTGCTCTATGCAGTCTTCTTTTTTTTGATACAATAATAGACAGCTTGCATATGAAATAAGTACATACGGAGGATGCTTATGTCTGAATATCAGAGAATTGAAACGGAAGCAGAGCTGCGTGATTTGCTGGGTTTCCCGGGGAAGCTTGTACAGCACAAGGTGATTGGTGTAATTGATGAGCATTGCCGGCGTTTTATCGCCCAGTCCCCGATCCTGATGCTGGCTACTTCAGATCATGAAGGTCATGTGGATGTTTCACCAAGAGGGGATTCACCGGGTTTTGTGCAGATTCTGGACGAGCGCCGGCTGGTCATTCCTGAACGCCCGGGCAACCGCAGAATGGACTCGCTGATTAATCTTTTATCTAACCCGCGGGCGGGGATGATTTTTATGATACCTGGGCTTGAAGAGACGTTGCGGGTGAACGGGCGGGCGGCAATTGTCCGGGATGAGCAGCTGCTGCAGCAAATGGAGGCTTACGGGCGGACTCCGCTGGTAGGAATTATGGTAGAAGTAGAAGAATGCTATACTCATTGTGCCAAAGCGTTCAAACGCTCAAGCCTGTGGAATCCGGAATCCTGGCCGGCAAAGGACCATTTACCTGATATTCCGAAGATGATAGCAGATCATGTGAAGCTGCCCGGGATCAGTGCTGAACAGGTGGCAGCCTCACTCAACGACAGCTATACAAATAGGCTGTACTAATCCAAGCTTTGTCCAAAAGTTAAACAAAAAAACGTATTTCAAATTTTCTTTAAAAATGTGAAAAAAATCACATGACAAACGAAAAAGCTTGTGATATATTTAACACATAGAAAACAAGTTCATTTTTTCACAAACTTTCATCCACGAATAGGAGAGATTATAATGAAAACTTTCGAAACGGATTATGTGACTAGAAACCTTCTGCAATTGTGCTATAACTGCGATGACGCCCACCTGTGTGAAACGGAAGAACAATGCAGAGCCTGCTGGGCTGACAACGGTATGATGCCGACTGAAGAGAATGAAACCAGACAATTCCTTGATCTTGTGCATGCATAGAATAATAGATCGGCAAGCAGCGGCTAAAGACCACATACGTTCTCGTAACTGAGAACAGAGTGGTCTTTTTTGCATTCAAAACGTAAATCAGGAACTTCTGCAGCCTCAGGCCATTTGTATTATTAGTGATGCTGTATTAGAAGGATAAGGCATATACATGTACAGAAGCATCCCCATGAATGTGCAGGGGGCGGCAAGTATTTGGGGTATGAGGGGGAATAAGCATGGGAATGGGCTCGGATCCTTCTTGGATGTTTGATCTTACCGGAACAGTGATACCGATCTTCCTTGTAGTGATGATTGGTATTGTAGCAGTATCTGCAGGCAGAGGCTTGTTTCAGTGGAGCCGCAATAACAGCTCTCCCCTGCTCACTATCCCCGCCCGTATTGTCAGCAAACGCAGTGAAGTCCGCCAGCAGCAGCTTCAGGATGACAGCCAGTCCAGCCGGACCAGCACCACTTATTATCTGACCTATGAGCTGCAGGACGGCGTCCGGATGGAGTTCAAGGTGGACGGCAGTGAATTTGGCATGAGTGCAGAAGGGGACAGGGGCATATTAAGCTATCAGGGAACCAGATACCATGGCTTCAAGCGGCATCCCCATTACTCAACTGCAGAATAACAGGATGTTGAAGCAAGACGTTAGTACCGGCTGCAGCTTATTTACTATATAGTACGGTTACAGTACAATCCCCTTGATTCCATAACCGGAACAAGGGGATATTTATATTATGACTCTATCACCAGCCAGCTTAGGAGGAGAATGAATAGTGGAATATGCCAATAAAATTGTAATTGTTACAGGCGCAGGCCGCGGGATCGGCAGAGCGGTAGCTGCTGCTTACGCCGCGGAAGGGGCAAAGGTAGTTGTGGCAGAGCTGGAAGCCGCCCTGGGCCAAAAGACGGCAGCGGAGATTACCGCAGCGGGCGGACATGCTGAATATGTGTCCTGTGATGTCAGCCGGGAAGATCAGATTATAGCGCTTGTTGCCCATACAGCGGAGAAGTATGGAACCGTCGACATTCTGGTCAATAATGCCGGGATCGCAAATCCGCATGCGGCTTCGCTGTACGACCTGTCTGCAGATGTCTGGGACAAGGTGCTTAATACAAACGCCCGTAGCGTATTTCTTGCGACCCGGGAGGCGGCAAAACATATGCGGAGTAACCCGGGCGGCGGGTCGGTCGTCAACTTGTCCTCTACCCGCGCGCTTATGTCCGAGCCTGATACGGAGGCTTATGCAGCATCTAAGGGAGCGATAACCGCCCTGACGCATGCGATGGCTGTAACCTTGGGGAAGGATGGTATAACCGTGAACTGTATCAGTCCGGGATGGATTGAAACCGGGGATTATAGCGGGCTGCATGAGGCTGATCATAAGCAGCATCCGGCCGGCCGTGTCGGTAAGCCGGACGATATAGCCCGGGCCTGCCTGTATTTAACAGCACCTGAGAACAACTTCATTACCGGGGCACAGCTGGTGATTGACGGCGGCATGACCCGCAAGATGATCTATGAGCCATGATCTTCTGTAACGGGAGGCTGAGGCGGTGAGAAATTCATAACGGACAGTCACCTCTTAGGCGGATGCACATACAATACAGCGAGCAGGAAAGAAGGAGGAGAACACATGGCCGTTATCAAAACGAACTCGGAAGATGTGAGGGTGCTGGCACGGCTGATGAGGGCGGAAGCCGAGGAGGATGGGGCTTCCGGCATGCTGATGGTCGGCAATGTCGGGGTCAACCGGATTCTCGGAAATTGTCTGGACTTCAACAACATCCGGAATGTGAACGATATGGTGTATCAGAGTCCAGGCGGCTTTGAGGCCCCGCAGAAGAGTTACTTTTACCAGCGGGCCAGAGAGTCGGACATCAGGCTGGCCAAACGGGCTATCGCAGGTGAACGAACCTGGCCGGCCTCCAACGCCTTATGGTTCTTCCGTCCAGTCGGAGCCTGTCCGGCAACGTGGTATAACCAGCAGAATACCGGACGTTACAAGGCCCATTGCTTCTTTACCCCGACCGCTGAGGATTGCCCGGCTGTATACTAGGCACCGCCGGCTGCAGGAGACAGAGCGGCTGGATCCGTCCGCCGGAGCTGTCTCCTGAGCCAACATTTACTTAGGAGGTTTTACAAAAATGATCAGCCAACCTTACCGTCCCGTTACTTATATGATCGGCAGCAACCCCGGCGGGGCAATGATGCCCATGGGAACCATGCCGCCCCAGGTGACCAGCGGAAGCCCGATGACCCCGGGCGGAGCAGTCGTGCCTACGACCGCACCCGTTTTTGAACAATCGTACATCGAAAATATTTTCCGGCTGAATCTCGGCAAGATCGGAACGTTCTACTACACATACGAAAATAACAAAGAGTGGAATGCAAAAGTGTATAAAGGCGTGCTTGAGGCTGCAGGCCGTGACCACATCATCATCAGTGATCCGGTTACCGGACAACGCACTGTGCTGCTGATGATCTACTTCGATTATGCCACCTTTGACGAGCCGCTGGCTTACCAGTATCCCGGCGTAATCGGCAATCCGCCTACCCGCAACTGCCGGTAAGGCACAGAGGCTATTCCCTTGATAAGGACAGTCCCGAATTAGCGGAACTGTCCTTTTTTTGCCGGATAAACGGGATCATAATCTATCCATTTGAATGGGATGTCCATAAGATTGGCAGCGAAATCATATTTTTACACTAATAATACCTGTTTTTGTGGCGCGGATAATAATATAATACAGTATATCTTAACATTCGTGATTACAGTCAGGAGATGAAGGCATTGGGAAATTGACGATGAAAGGAACGGCTGCTATGACGCAGACTGACACTCTGAATAAACGAAGGAGGTGGGCCTATCCGCCGAACAAGGACTCGGTGGATAGGAGTATAATTTGAGCGACCCTTTACCCGGTATATTACATGTAGGTCTTATTATCATGCTTGTGCTGTTTAACGGCTTTTTTGTTTCGGTTGAGTATGCAATGGTCAAGGTGCGCAGCGGCCGCATTGAATCACTGATTGAGGAAGGCAGCAAAAGAGCGCTAGCAGCTAAAGACATCGTGCATAACCTGGACGCATACCTGTCCGCCTGCCAGCTTGGCATCACGCTTGCCTCGCTCGCACTCGGCTGGCTTGGAGAGCCGGCGGTAGCCACGATTGTCGGGCCGCTTGTAACAAGTTTGGGCTTTGGCGATACTGCCGTTTATGTCATTTCGCTGATTATTGCTTTTATGTTCATTACGGTTCTGCATATTGTGCTTGGTGAGCTTGCTCCGAAGACAATTGCGGTGAACAAGGCTGAGGCGGTGCTTCTGCTAACCTCGGGAGCCATGAATGTTTTTTACCGGATCATGTATCCGTTTATCTGGATCGTGAACGGTTTGGCCCGGGGGCTGCTGCGCATATTCCGTCTGGCTCCTGCTTCGGAGCTGGCCACTGCGCATACCGAGGAAGAAATCCGTATTATCATGCAGGAGAGTAACAAAAGCGGTCTTATCGACAATACCGAAATGACACTGGTAGACAACATTTTTGAATTTGCAGATACAATGGCGCGGGAGATTATGATTCCCCGAACCGAAATGATCTGTCTGAACAGCCATCTGCCGGCTGAAGAGAATCTTGAGATTGCTTATGACGGCATGAGAACACGTTATCCGGTCTGCGACGGCGATAAGGATCATATTCTAGGCTTCATTCACATCAAGGACCTGATCCGTGAGAATACGCCGAAGTATACGGAGCTGATTCGTCCCATTCTGACTGTGCCTGAGTCTATTCAGATCAGCGCTCTGCTAAAGGTGATGCAGCGGGCCAAGACACAGATTGCTATCCTCATTGATGAGTATGGCGGCACTTCCGGCATGGTTACACTGGAGGATATCATGGAAGAGATTGTCGGCGAAATCCAGGATGAGTTCGACCATGAACGCCCCGGTGTTGAGCGGCTGGGGGAAGACGAGTTCTCCATTGACGGTCTTATGCTGATAGAAGAAATCAATGACATGCTGGGGCTTCATATGGAGACGGATGATTATGATACCATTGGAGGCTGGCTGTATTCCAAGCTTGAGGTAAGTCCTCCGCAAAAAGGCCAGACGGCCGAATTCGACGGCCATCTGTTCGTGGTAGAGGAAACCGAAAACAAACGGATATCCCGGATCAAGCTGCTGAAGCTGCAGATACTGGCTGAAGAAGCCGGAGCGTAACGGTTGTATAATAAGGCATGGCGCAGGTAAATGCGCTGTGCCTTTTTTTTGATCAATTATCAGATTATATAATATCTAATATTTAGCAGGTTCGTGACGTTTCTTGGAGGGTAAAGGTAGGGTAAATACATTATTTGTACCATTTTTAAAAGAAGGGGGAGGAGCGCATGCTGCAACATCCGGATCATTACCGTGACCTGCTGGTGCTCTTTTCTGTTATTATAGCGCTGCTGTCCTGCTTTTCAGCTTTGGATCTTGCTGAACGGCTGATTCGCGAGAATAGGGGACATAAATTTATTCTGCTGCTGTCCGGTTTGCTTGGCACAGGGATGTGGAGCATGCACTTTATCGGGATGCGGGCAATGCGGACGGATATGAGCGTCGCTTACGATTTTCCTTTGCTGCTATTGTCCCTGATCGTACCGGTAGCGGCCTCATATGCGTTATTTTTGCTGCTCAGCAGCCCGTACACCCGCAATCGGCTGTTTTTGGCGTTCGGTGGTGTTCTTTTTAGCGCCGGGATTCTGATTATGCATTATTGCGGCATTCTGTCGATGAAATTTTTTGGGAATTATGAGCAGAGCCTGCTCTCCATCCTGTACTCCTTTGGCTTCGCACTGATTGTTCCGGCGGTAGTCTGCTTGTATAATCCGCGCTGGATTGCAGGGCCGTACAATATGTTAACGTTAAAAAAAGTGCTGCTGGTGCTCGTACTTACTGCCTGCCTGAGCGGATCTCATTATGCTGCAATGGACGGAGCGGTATTCTCCGCTTCAGGGACCTTTAATTACAGCGGCACAGTCCCGCTTCTGCCTGATTCCCTGCTGGCAGTTGTACTGGCTGTTTCCTTTTTATTCATAGTCATGGCGGTACTGATACTGCTGTACAGGGACCGGCAGCGTATCCTTTTCTCGGCCAGCTTCAATGAACAGCGGTATACAGCCTTGTTTGACTCCAGCCCTGATATGGTGCTGTGCATAGATCCGGTACGCCGGAAGGTGATCAGCTCCAACCCCTCCCTGCAGCAGACAACCGGCTACCGTAAGGAGGAGCTTGGTGATTACAAAAGTATTTTCAGTACCCCAAAGGATGAAGCCATGCTGAAACAAGCGGTAGAGCGTGCAGTTTCGGGTCATTCCTCCAAGATTGAACTTGAAGTAATAATAAAAAACGGCGGAACCATGATCTGCAGCACGACTGTTTTCCCGCTTCTTCACGGCAACCAGAAGCTGGTATATCTGGTTGCTGAGGATATTACGCCCTTTATACAGTTTCAGCAGCAGCTGATTGAAGCCAAGGAAGCCGCAGAAGGCGCAGACCGGATGAAAAGCGAGTTCCTGACAACGATGAGCCACGAGATCCGCACACCGCTGAACGGTATAATCGGGATCAATCAGCTCCTTGCCGATGACATTGCCGAACCCGGTCAGCAGGAGCTGCTGAGGCTGCAGTATAACAGCAGTCAGGCGCTGCTGAGTGTCGTGAATGATGTGCTGGACTTCTCCAGGCTGGATTCGGACGGGTTGCAGCTGCGCAGCGAAGCTTTTCCGCTTCAGGCACTGCTTACGGAATGTTCCGAGCTGTTCGAGTCGGCTGCGAAGGAAAAGGGACTGCAGCTGAAGCTGCAGGTTACCGGGGATATTCCTGAATATGTAAAAGGGGACAGCCTGAGAATCCGCCAAATTCTGGTGAATCTGATCGGCAATGCCGTCAAATTTACGCCTGACGGCGGGGTGACAATTGAGGTTGGGTTCAGCTCAGTAGAGGGCACAAAAGGAGAATATACTTTTCGCATCAAGGATACCGGTATTGGCATCCCTGCGGATAAGCTGCCGCTGTTATTTCAACCCTTTACCCAGCTGGATGCCTCACATAACCGGCAGTATCCGGGCACCGGGCTTGGGCTTGCGATCTGCAGGAAGCTGGTGGAGCTGATGGACGGGAACATCAGAATTAACTCAGAACCCGGTACCGGGACTGAGGCTGTTTTCAGCCTGATGCTTGATTCAGGACAGATGGAGGGCGAAGAGTCCCGGGACTTTAGTGAGCCGGACTCCCTGGAGCTGAAAACGGAGGCTGTATAAGCTTAGGTTTGCCAAAGTGAGAAGTTTAATTATATAATTTTAAATTATATGATTCATATTCAACGGGTCCCGCGGGACAGAAAGGAACTCTCACTTGAGCAAAAACAAACGCAAAAGCGCTGCACTTCCCCAGAAGAGCAAAAATGAGAAGCTCGTAGCGCAGATGGAGAACCAAAAGAAGAAAACACTGATAGTGATTGTTTCGACGATCGTGGTGGTGGCTGTTATTTTTGCAGGATTATTTATGCTGGCCGGCAGAGACAGCTCAACAGCAGGCACACCAGCTGCACCGGTTGAATTCAATTACAGTGAAATGTCGAGACTGGGCAGTGAAGATGCACCGGTCAAAATCGTGGAATTCGGCGATTACAAATGCCCGGCTTGCGCCCAGTTTGCAGGTGTAATCAAGCCGCAGATTGTTCAGGAATATGTAAATCAGGATAAGGCAGCCCTGTACTTTGTAAATCTGGCCTTCCTTGGTCCTGACTCAACAACGGCAGCCCTTGCAGCCTTGTCGGTTTATAATCAGAACAGCGATGCATTCTGGACATACTATGATGCTCTCTATGCGAATCAAGGCGACGAGAATAAGGAATGGGCTACGCCTGACTTCCTGGTCGAGCTGGCGCAGAAAGAGAAGCTGCCAATTGATTTCGAGTTGCTCCGCAAAGACATTGAAGACAAAACGTATAACAGCCAGATCCAGAGTGAAGTGCAGCTGGCTACAGCATCCGGCGTATCATCTACACCAACGCTGTTTGTCAACGGGGTAATGGTCAATGAGCCGTTTAATATGGAGGCTATTGATGCCCAGATTCAGGCCGCTTCCGAAGCGGCGGTTGCCCAGTGATGAGGTTCACTGCCTTTTGCCGGCGTCATTGTCTGTATCTGGCCTGGTTCGTATCCATTATTGCGGTTGCAGGGAGCTTATATCTGAGCGAAGTATTGAAATATGAGCCGTGCAAGCTATGCTGGTTCCAGCGTATCTTCATGTATCCGCAGCTGTTTCTGCTGGGAATTGCCACGTACCGCGGGGATAAAAAGATTATTCCTTACGTCTTGCCGTTAAGCATCATCGGCGGAAGCATCTCCATCTATCACTATGCAGAGCAGAAGATTCCTGCACTGAGCAAGGTGCTTCCTTGTACAGTAGGCGTTCCCTGCAATGTTGATTATGTGAATCTATTAGGCTTTATTACCATCCCATTGATGGCCTTGACCGCCTTCACGCTGATTACAATTTTACTGTGGACAGGACGCAAAGATACGGCAGGGGAATAGACCGCTGACAGCAGGCTTCAGCACATAATAAACCATGATTTTTTTGTCACAAATAACATCCGAAATACGTTAAAACCAAGATACAAAGGGATAATGCAAGAGAATGAAAGAGCCATTCATCCCCGATCTTGGAATTGCGTGTTTTGGATGTTTTTTCATGTCTTTTCATTTGTTTCACAGCTTTACTGGGAATGCTTTGTAGACTATCATTAAGCCTTGTGAGAAGTTGAATATGCGCTGAATTTTCCGCAGGGAAATCGGGGGAACCAAACTCGGCTGAAAGGCCGACGGGGTGAATCGGAAGCAGGCCGTAAAGGCTGTAACCGTAGGGCTTTCCACAGTCCGAATCCGCCAGCTAACCTCGTAAGCAAAGGTGGGATAATGACCATGCCAGAAGCATGCGGATCATTTCCGTATGCTTATTTTTGTGCCTGCATTTATGAAAATCCCCCTATGAAAACGATGAAAACAGCGCACGGTATAACCGGTTCAACTAACAAAGAGAGGAACTGTTACAACAATGGTAAGCAAGGTAAAACGACTATTGATCGGACGTCCGATGAAGTCGAACGAACACGATCATGAAAAGTTATCCAAGGTAAAGGCACTGGCTGTCCTGTCTTCTGATGCGCTCTCGTCTGTAGCCTACGGAACGGAACAAATTCTATTGGTGCTGGTGGCTGCGGGCTTCACTGCCATCTGGTACTCCCTGCCAATCGCGCTTGCCGTATTGGGCCTGCTGGCCATACTCATTCTATCCTACCGGCAGACGATTTTTGCCTATCCGCAGGGCGGAGGAGCCTATATCGTAGCCAAAAGCAATCTCGGTGTACCCACTGGCCTGTTAGCCGGCGGATCGCTGCTGGTCGATTATATTCTTACCGTTGCCGTTAGCGCCTCGGCGGGCACGGACGCGATCACATCGGCTTTTCCAGGCTTGCATGATCATACTGTACTTATTGCTGTTTCTGTTATTCTATTGTTAACGATCGTCAATCTGCGCGGGGTTACGGAATCGGCCTCTTTTATCGCAATCCCGGTATATTTATTCGTCGTTTCGATCTTCTTTCTGATCGGTGCAGGGGTGTTCAAATACTTGACTGTAGGCGCTCATGCCAGTGTTCCTGAAATCGGCTCGGCGGTGTCCAATGTCAGTCTGTTCTTATTATTAAAAGCATTCAGCTCCGGCTGTTCGGCACTGACCGGGGTAGAAGCAGTCTCCAACGCGATCCCGAACTTCAAGGCTCCGGCTGAAAAAAATGCCGCCAAAACGCTGATGATGATGGGGCTTATCCTCGGTCTGATGTTCACAGGTATTACCCTGCTGGCTTACTGGTATGGGGTTACCCCGGATGAAAAAGCAACAGTAGTGTCACAAATTGCGGAGTCAACCTTTGGCCGCGGCGGTTTGTACTTCTTCATTCAAGGGGTTACGGCTGTCATCCTCTTCCTGGCTGCAAATACGGCTTACTCGGCGTTCCCGCTGCTGGCCTTCATGTTTGCCAAAGACAAGTATCTGCCGCATGCATTTATGGTCCGCGGAGACCGGCTGGGCTTCTCTAACGGAATTATTTTTCTCGGCGTCCTGTCGGCGGTGCTGGTAGCTGCTTTTCACGGAAATACAGAAGGTCTGATTCCGCTGTATGCAGTCGGCGTATTTATCCCGTTCACACTGTCCCAGCTCGGGATGATGGTGCACTGGTTCAAAACAAGACCCAAGGGCTGGCAGAACAAGTTTGCAGTGAACACGGTCGGCATGCTCACTACACTCACAATTACTATGATCTTCATTATTACGAAGTTCTCCAGCGTGTGGATGGCCTTCATCTTCCTGCCGGTCGTCATGTTCGTGTTCCACCGGATTCACCGCCATTACATGAACACAGCAGACCAGCTGCGCATTTGCCCGGCAACCGATAAGCCGTGTATTAAAGGAAGTACCGTTGTCGTGCCTGTAGCCGGTGTAACCCGCGCCGTGCTTCATTCAATCAGCTATGCCAAGTCCTTGACGGATAATGTGGTGGCTGTATATGTAGGGTTTGATGAAGAGGAGATTCACCGGATGGAGCAGAAGTGGGAGGAATGGAATCCGGGTGTGCGCCTGATCGTTCTGCGTTCCCGGTACCGCAGCATCATCCGCCCGCTGGTCAAGTTTATTGAAACCGTAGAGTGGAAGACCGCTTCAACGGACCATATTACGGTGCTGATTCCGCAGTTTATTACGAAGCATTGGTGGCAGGCGGTTCTCCATAATCAGACCAGTCTGTTCATCCGCTCTTACCTCATGAATCAGAAGGATATTGTAGTTGCAACAGTACCGTACCATCTGCATAAATAGTCGGGGAATAGGAAAAGGGCTGCTCCCGTTGATGACGGAGGCGGCCTTTTTGTGTGAACTCTTGTACAACTTTCATATATTTGCGATAATGGTAATTGAGAAACAATATCAGTCGGTTGATAAACGATTTCAATTGGATAATCCAATTTCAAAGCATCACTATACATAAGTATTTAAGGAGTGGAGAACATGTCAGAACGATTGAATACAGAACAGCTTAGTATCGGGTACGCGGAAGCAACAATAGTGAAGGGGCTTAACCTGTCACTTCCAACCGGGAAAATCACCGCACTGGTTGGAGCTAACGGCTCCGGCAAATCTACAATTCTTAAAACAATGGCCCGGATCATGAAGCCCAAGAGCGGAAGCGTTATGCTTGACGGCAAATCTATTCATACCTTGTCTACCAAAGAAGTAGCCCGCCAGCTGGCGATCCTGCCGCAGAACCCGACGGCACCGGACGGGTTGACGGTGTCCGAGCTGGTCAGCTATGGCCGTTATCCGCATCAGAAGGGCTTCGGCACAATGACGCCGGAAGACCGTGAAATCATCGCTAATGCCATTACAGTGACCGGTATGGAGGAATTCCATGACCGCCCGATCGACCGCCTCTCCGGCGGACAGCGCCAGCGTGCCTGGATCGCTATGGCTCTGGCCCAGCAGACGGAGATTCTGTTTCTGGATGAGCCGACTACGTTCCTCGATATGGCCCACCAGCTGGAAGTGCTGCAGCTGCTGCAGAAGCTGAACCAGGAGGAAGGCCGGACCATTATTATGGTAGTCCATGACCTGAACCATGCCTCCCGCTACGCGCAGCATATGGTGGCGATCAAGGCAGGCACAGTCATCAGTGAAGGGGCTCCCGCTGAGGTTATGACTCCGGATGTGCTTCGTAAGGTATTCGGGATTGAATGTGACATTGTTGCTGATCCGCGGACCGGTGTGCCGCTGTGCCTGCCGTATGAGCTGGCGGCGTACAAGGCAGCCGGATTATAAATAGTTTAAGGGAAGCATCAGGAGGAGGAAATGAGATGACAGAAGAACAGGAGCAGGAACAGATAAAGGATTTCGGCAGCAAATTTGACCTTCATCCCGGTATCCCCGAAGGCACTAAGCATTCATTTAATGCCGGAGATATGGCTGATGAAGCCGGAATGAGAGCCTTTATCGAATGCTACAGGCCGCTGATAAAAGGGCTGGATGATAAGGTGGCAGCAACCTACTTTGCCGGAGCATTCGGAAATATTGCTCTTGCAGTCCAGTATGCGCTCACCGTAGCATCCGCTGTCCCTGTCGTCAGTCTGCAGAGGTTGTCTGTACATCTCATTCCTGCCGATGGATATTGGCGTGCGGCCTTTTCTCTGGGTGAATGGTCATTTGAGCCTGCTCCGGCGGAAGCCGGGCAGCGGAGAGAATGGCGCAATGAGCAGCTGATACGGTTCTACCGGGATACGGCTGCTCCGATGCTGTCCATGCTGTCCCGGGTCACCGGACTATCCGGTGGAGAAATCTGGGGACAGCTGCCTACCAAATTTAACTATTACCTGGAGGTCTTTACCTCGGGGGGGCTTCCTGAGCGCTTGTTGAATACGCTGCAGGACGATTACAGGTACCTGTGCGAAGAAATACCGGCAGAAATATTCGGTTTGAAGAAAAATCCGTTCCGCGTCCAGGTGCGCAAGCTTGAATCGCTGGCTGATCCGGATAAGACCGTGAATATGCGCAACCGCTGCTGCCTCTATTACCGGACCGAAGGAGGAAGCTACTGCTATACCTGCCCGCGGCTGAAAGAAGAGGAACGGGCGGTACGCCGGACGGAGTTCAGGAAACCGGCATCAGCAGGACAGGCATAGAAATAATATTTCATAAAATGTCCGCATAAACTCTATAAGCACAGCAGCAGCAACAGGCTCCCGTCATTGACAAGGGAGCCTGTTCGTTGTTACAGTTGTGGATGCCATCAATCAGGCTGATCACCGGATCATGTATTGATTATAAAGGAGCATGAAAGATGAACATAAGCCAAACCGAAAAGGATTTGCAGCAGCTTCTTCCGGACGGAACGGTAAGAAGCCGGGAAATGCTGAAGCCCTATGTATTTACACAAATCGGCGGCATTGCCGACATTCTGGCAACGCCTGCGAGCTATGAAGAAATTCAACGTGTGGTTACCTATGCCAAGGAGCAGGATATTCCTCTAACCGTGCTGGGTAACGGATCAAACGTTATTATCCGCGACGGCGGTATCCGCGGAATTGTGCTGTATACTTCTATTTTGGATAAGATGACTATAGAGAACGGTCTGCTGGTTGCCCAGTGCGGCGCCAAAATTATCGACGCATCCTCCTATGCGCTTGAGCGGGAGCTGACGGGTCTGGAATTTGCCTGCGGCATCCCGGGAACAGTAGGCGGTGCACTGTATATGAACGCCGGTGCTTACGGCGGTGAGATCAAGGATGTGCTGCACAGCGCACTTGCCGTGAATAAAGACGGTGAACTTGTTACGCTGCTGGGTGAGGAGCTGAAATTTGGTTACCGGCACAGTGTTTTTGCAGGCGGGGATTACATTGTACTGGAAGCGAGATTTGCCCTTCAGCCGGGAGAGCCGGCCGTTATCAGAGCCAAGATGGATGAGCTGACCGATCTGCGCGAGTCGAAGCAGCCGCTGGAATACCCTTCCTGCGGAAGTGTGTTTAAACGGCCGCCGGGCAGATTTGCCGGACAGCTGATTCAGGAGAGCGGGCTTCAGGGTGTGAGAATAGGCGGAGCAGAGGTATCCCTCAAGCATGCCGGGTTTATTGTGAATGCGGATAATGCCACAGCCAATGATTACATCGGGCTGATCCATCATGTCCGTGCTGCGGTCAAGGATAAATTCGGCATTGAGCTGGAGCCGGAAGTCAGAATTATCGGGGAAGACTGAGCAGGAGGCCGCAGACAAGTGCTGCGGCCTCCTTTTTATTGCCCAATTAACAATGCTGCTTTAAGCCTGTCCGAAGGAGAGGGTGTATTTAGCCCGGTCTGTCTGCAGCTCCGCCCTGTCGGCTTCCGCCGAATGCAGCTGTAAGCCGCTTACAGCTATTTCATAGCTCGGCTGCGGAAGCGGTACAAGCTCACCGTCCCCGTTCAGCGTATTTCCGCTTCCCCTGAGAATTAAGGCATCCCCAAGATAATCGTCAATGACCTCCTCAGCCCCGCGGTAATCTACCGACTCCAGGCTGAAATGGACGGTATCGACATCGTCAAGCTCCTGCTTTGTAATGACTACCGTCTGTCCTGCTTCTGAATTCAACCAATCTTTAAGCTGCTGTACAGCTAGTTCCATAAGCGATCCCATCCTTTATGCAGGAGATTATATTCTATGTTACCCCGTTCGGCGGGATTGAATCCACCGGGTTATCCGGCTCCGGATGTTTGCCGGTAGCGGATGATGTGTACAATACGTTTATGCGTATTCGGCGCAATTTCCGTGAAATGAGGGAACACTGATGTGGGATGCATTATTATGGGGAGCTGAATCCGGTTCAGCAGTATACTGGAAGGGCTGTCCAGTACCGCAGGACTCAAGCAGGACGGATACAGCAAAGGAAAAGTGATATTGCTCTGGCTGAGTGTACTGGTTATTTCGACTGCATCTTCCGGAGCAGGCTATGCGTTTATGGATCATGCTGACGGATATACGACAGCGCTGATTGCCTCTTTTGCCGGAGGAGGAATTATTGCTATGGTGTCATCCAGTATGATGCCTGAAGCCTACAAGGATGGCGGACCGGTGACCGGGCTCGCTGCTGCAATGGGGATGCTGTGCTCACTGATTCTGGATCACCTGTAACGCTTGCCAGCGGAAGGGGAAACATGATATAGTTCAAGACGCTAATATACAAGCATAAGAAGAATTCTGCATTCATACGCAGGAGAGGTTCGCGAACTCCCTCTATAAAAAACTATTTAGTAGAGCCAGGTTTTCGAAATCTCGTTCTTCTTTCCTGTTCCGGTAGCAAGCCGGGGGAAAAGAGAGGGGTTTTTTGTCATGTCAGAAGGCAGACTGAAAGAGGAAATGCCGGAGGTAACCCAGCTGGGTAACCAGGGAACCAAGTATAATTTTGGATACGATCCGGAAGTGCTGGAAGCGTTCGATAACAAGCATCCCGGCCGCGATTATTTTGTCAAATTCAATTGTCCGGAGTTCACCAGCCTGTGTCCGGTAACCGGGCAGCCCGATTTCGGCGTGATGTACATCTCGTACATACCCGACATCAAAATGGTGGAATCGAAATCACTTAAGCTGTACCTGTTCAGCTTCCGCAATCACGGCGATTTTCATGAGGACTGTGTAAACATTATTATGAATGACCTGATCTCCCTGATGAATCCGCGTTATATTGAAGTGTGGGGCAAGTTCACACCGCGCGGCGGCATCTCCATTGATCCTTACTGCAACTGGGGGCGTCCGGGTACCAAGTATGAGGCCATGGCCGGGCACCGGCTGATGAATCATGATCTGTATCCTGAGAAAGTGGATAACCGGTAGACAGAAGGCATGGGAGGAGAGCGTAAACGTATGAATAAAAAAGCACTCGTCGTCTTCAGCGGCGGACAAGACAGCACCACCTGCCTCGTATGGGCACTTCAGCAATTTGAAGAGGTGCAGGTCGTTACTTTTAACTATAACCAGCGTCATGCGGCAGAGATTGAGGTAGCCAAAGAGATCGCCGCTACATTCGGCGTAAAGCAGCACATTCTTGATCTGGGACTGCTTAATCAGCTGGCGCCTAACGCGCTCACCCGGGATGATATTGCGATTGAAGCCGGAGAGGACGGGGAGCTGCCGAGCACATTCGTGGACGGACGGAACCTGCTGTTCCTGTCGTTTGCCGCCATTCTGGCGAAGCAGCTGGGCTATGCGAATATTATTACGGGTGTGTGCCAGACTGACTTCAGCGGTTATCCCGACTGCCGGGATGTGTTCGTAAAATCACTGAATGTTACGCTTAATCTGTCGATGGATTATGAGTTCGTCATTCACACTCCGCTGATGTGGCTTGATAAAAAAGAAACATGGAAGCTGGCCGACGAGCTCGGCCACTTCGATTATGTCCGCGAGCATACGCTGACCTGCTATAACGGCATTATCGGCAGCGGCTGCGGCACATGTCCCGCGTGTCTGCTGCGCCAGCGCGGGCTTGAGCAGTATGTGGCAGAACGAAAGCCGGGTGAGCTGTAATGCCGGGCGAAGTAACAGTCTGCAAAATATTCACCTTTGATTCTGCGCATCAGCTGATCGGGCACAAAGGTAAATGCAGCAATCTGCACGGGCATACGTATAAGCTGGAGGTTATGCTTAAAGGCAAGCCGCTGGAGGAGGCCGGGCATTCGGATGAGGGCTTCGTCATTGATTTCAGCGATATCAAAGCGACCGTACAGCAGCAGCTGGTGGACCGGCTGGATCATGCTTTTCTGGCTATGGGCAATGAGCCTGTGCTGGAGACGTTGAATCAGACCGGCTCCAAGGTGGCGCTGCTGGGCTTCCGCACAACCGTCGAGAATATGTCTGCCTATATCGCCTACCGGCTGAAGCTGGCGGAGCTGCCGCTTTACTCCGTGAGGCTGTGGGAGACGCCGACCTCCTGGGCAGAGGTGCTGGCCGAGGATATTCCGCAGGACGGGCCAGCCTACCGGATGCACGGGGGCTGTGACTGTGAGTAAAATTCCTGTAATTGAAATCTTCGGCCCTACGATCCAAGGGGAAGGGGCCGTTATTGGCGTCAAAACGATGTTCGTCCGCACCTACGGCTGTGATTACCGCTGCGGCTGGTGCGATTCCGCATTCACCTGGGATGGCTCAGCCAAGGATAAGGTGCAGCTGATGGAGCCGGAGGCGATCTTGAATGAGCTGCTGGATCTTGCCGGCGATAACTTTGATTGTGTCACCATCTCCGGGGGCAATCCGGCCCTGATCGGCGAGAGCATGGCTGATTTCGTGAAGCTCCTTCATGAACGCGGCATCCAGGCGGCCATCGAAACCCAGGGCAGCCGCTGGCAGGACTGGTTCTATGATATTGATGTGCTGACCATCAGTCCAAAGCCGCCCAGCTCGGGTATGGTGACAGACTGGGAGAAGCTGGATGACATTATCAATAGGCTGAGGCTGGCAGGGAAAGCTGCCCATAGCCTGAAGGTAGTTGTATTTAACGAGGAAGACTTTGCTTACGCGCGGAATGTTCACCGGCGTTATCCGGAGATTCCGATGTATCTGCAGCCTGGTAACGAGGATGTCACGGAGCCGGGAGATATCTCCGCCCGCTTGCTGGGCCGGCTGGAGTGGCTGTTCAATCTGGTCATTGCCGACCCGGCCATGAACCGGGTCAGAGTGCTGCCGCAGCTGCATGCACTGATCTGGCATAACAAACGGGGCAAATAAACGAATGATAACTAAGGGCATGTGCAAGCATCTGATGATGCTTGCACATGTTCTTTTTGTTGTTTTGAGGTTGTCCGCTATGAATTACTACTATACTATTAGGAGTGTATAAAATTGGATTTATTGTTTGCAGAAAGGGAGGAACAGAATGGAATGTAACGCTCCGCAAATCAATTCAGTTCCTGAACAGCTGACTAATTCAAGGGGGAATGTTTAATGACTACAGCATTATTGATTATTGATGTGCAGGAAGCGATGTTTTCATATCCGGGGATGAGCCTTTACGACGGGGAGCAAGTGATGGACCGTATTGTTGCACTGCTCGGTAAAGCACGCTCGGCGGGAGTGCCTGTTGTCTACATACAGCATACGGAAGATGAGGAATATACCAAAGGCCTGCCGACCTGGGAGATCAGTAGCCGGATTACCCCGCAGGATGGCGAGTCTGTTGTGGAGAAGCCGACCTGGGATGCATTTCACCGGACAACGCTCCATGAGGAGCTTCAACGATTAGGTGTTACAGGGCTGGTCATCTGCGGCATGCAGACTGAATTCTGTCTTGATACAACCTGCCGCCGCGCTTACAGCATGGGGTACAGCAATATTCTGGTACAAGATGCACATAGTACATTTGATAATGCGAATTTCAGCGGGGAAGAGATCGTGCGCCACCATAACGGGGTGCTTGGAGGAAGATTTGCCAGCCTTCGCAAGGCAGATGAAATCGTCTTTGCATGAGAAAGGCCAAAGCGGAAATGAAGCCGATCCGCCGCTCAAGACTGAGGCTGTTTGCCGGCAAGCGGTATTACACCTGGGCAAGATACTGGCAGTGGCTGACTGCTTCAGGTACACGGGCAAGGACCCACAGTGCAGAGGTGCTGGCTTATACAGCCGCCGCTCATGCAACCCCGCTGCTTCGTAAGCTTCGTAACGTGGACATGCAGCTGCAGTACAACAAAATTACGAACTTAAGACTGGCTGCCGCGAAGCTTGACGGACTGCTGATCAGGCCGGGTGAAACCTTCTCCTACTGGCAGAGCATCGGTAAGCCGACCCGCCGTAAAGGTTATCTGGACGGTATGGTGTTATTCTATGGCGGATTCCGCACCGGAACAGGCGGAGGTCTATGCCAGCTGTCGAACCTGATCTACTGGATGGCACTCCATACCCCGCTGACGGTGACCGAGCGTCACCGCCACAGCTATGATGTGTTCCCGGATGAGAAGCGCACCCAGCCCTTTGGCAGCGGTGCGACCTGTGCTTATAATTATCTGGATCTGCAGCTTACCAATCATACGGAGCATACTTATCAGCTGAAGCTTTACCTCGATGACGCTCATCTGCACGGGGAGTGGAGATGCGATGCAGAGCAGCTGTATCAATATGATATATATGAAGCGGAGCATGTAATCAGCCTGGAGCCATGGGGCGGTTATATCCGCAGCAACCGGATCCGGCGCCGGGTGCTGACGCGCAGCGGTGAGCTGGCCGGTGATGAGGCAGTGGCTGAGAATCATGCGCTGATGATGTATTCGCCGCTGCTGTATCCGCCTGCAGGCACTGAAGAAGGGGCCTTATAATCGTTGCTAAACTTTCCGGATCGGGGATAATCTGCAGGATTTTGGGGTTATAACATTAGACGCCAAGGATACCGGCGGTATGCTCGGTTATTCCGATTCGTACGGCAACTTCGATGCAACCGATATTATCACCCACCGTCTCCCGATCAGCCGGGGAGAGCATGCCTATAAGGTGTTAGGGGAGAAGGAAGAGGACTGCATCAAGGTTATACTGTAGCCATAGCAGACACAGCGAGTGAGCAGAGACAGCCTGCCGGATCATCCGGCGGGTTTTTTGGTTGACTGAAAGGGTAACCAGGATATAAGCTCTAAGTTAGGTTTAATTTATGCTCTTTATATCTGAAAGGAAGCTGCTCTGTGAATTTCAAAAAACCGCCGGTTCCGGTTCCGCTGCTCATGCTGATCGGAATTGTAGCCATCTCATTCTCTGCTATTTTTATAAAATGGTCCTCTGCTCCTGCTTCCATACAGGGCATGTACCGCCTGCTGTTCACCTCACTGCTGATGCTGCCCTTTGTCCGGCCATACAGCGGAGCTGCCTTCGCACTTAAGAAGAAAGACTGGCTCCTGCTCGGATTCTCCGGTTTCATGCTGGCACTGCATTTCCTGCTGTGGATGGGCTCGCTTAAGTTCACCTCTGTAGCAAGTTCAACGATGATTATGGCGCTGGAGCCGGTATTCATTATGATCGGTTCGTATATGCTGTATAAGGAAAGAAGCACCAAATCAGCGATTCTGGGCCTGGGGATTGCGATATTCGGTACGGTATTCATCGGTTGGGGCGACATCGGGCTGTCAGCAGATAATATAAAAGGTGACCTGCTGTCGGTTGGCGGTACAATCGCAGTCTCCGTACATATGATGGTTGGCCATCGTCTGGTCTCCCGTATGCCTTCTTATTTGTACAGCCTGATTGTATTCATCTCTGCTTCCGTTGTTTTTGCCGTTTACAATCTGGTTGCCGGAATCCCGTTCTTTGACTATCCGCCTAAGGAGTGGGGCATCTTTGTACTCCTGGCGATTGTGCCAACCGTATTCGGTCATATCCTGTTCAATTGGCTGCTGCAGTACGTATCAGCTACGACAGTCTCCATGAATATTCTCGGTGAGCCTGTCGGTGCCAGTATTCTGGCCTTCCTGCTGCTTGGTGAGAAGCTCAACGGCCTGCAGTGGACAGGCGGGCTGCTTGTCATGAGCGGACTGGCTGTCTATCTGTATGCAGGCCGTAAAAAAGCAGCACAAACTGCTGAGCCTCTGCCATCCGCATCATAAGAGTGCTCGGACAAGCTTCACATTAATTACATAAAGGGGTATTTAATATAATGAATGAACAGAATTTGAATGAGGGACAGGAGCAGCAGGCTGTGGTCCCGTCCAGTGAAGAGACATGGAACGAGGATACGTATGCTGCCTGGACGAGCAGGTTCGGGACACCGGCAGAAGCGGCTGCCAAGCTGAACAAAGACCCGCAGGGCAGATTGTTTCCGCTCCATCATTATCTGGGGGAAATTCAGGGCAAGAAGATTATGAATCTCATGGGTTCCAACGGGATGAAGGGAGTTGCACTCGCTCTGCTTGGTGCAGAAGTAAGTGTAGCTGATTTCTCCGAGGCTAATGCAAGGTATGCGGCAGAGCTGGCAGAAGCAGCCGGAGTCGGTCTCGATTATATCGTCTCAGATGTTCTAAAGCTGCCGGAAGAGGTGCTGGACGGTTCTTACGATATTGTATTTGCCGAGATGGGCATTATTCATTATTTCACCGATCTTGCACCGTTCATGGCCACGGTCTGCCGGCTGCTTACTTCCGGAGGACGGTTCGTCCTGCGTGATTTTCACCCGGTCACAACCAAGCTGATATCCTCAAAAGGCTCCACCGCCAAGGTGCGCAAGCATAAGGTGGACGGCGATTATTTCGATACTTCACTGGAGGAGAAGAGGGTCTCATACTCCAAATACCTCCCGGCTTCCGCCCATGTTCCCGGAAGCGAAGTGAAGCAAAGTGTCGTATACTGGCGGCGCTGGACACTTGGCGAGCTGGTGACGGCAGCGGCACGCAGCGGGCTTGTTATCTGCGAGCTGGCGGAGGAGCCGAACCTGTCATCCGATGTGTATGACAAAGGCATTCCCAAAACCTTTACTTTGGTGGCCGAAAAGAGATAGACATAAATAAACGGACTGTACCTTTAGCGCTTTTTCTAAAAGCTGAAGGGATAGTCCGTTTTTATTATTTATATACTTAATATAGTTAATTATTAATCTGGTGATTTGTTTCTGCGGCCATATCAATAAAAGCCTGCTGCAGCGGCGTTAATGCATGATCCTTGCGCCAGGCGTAAGCAAAACGGGCTGCTGGCGGCACTATTCCGGGCAAGGGAGAACAACGCAGCCTGCCCAGAGCCAGCTCGGTTTCGATGCCTGCTTTAGCGAATATACCAATCGCTCCGCCCTCCATGACCATCCCTTTATAGGCTTCAGGGGAGTTTACAATAGCATGATTCCATAGCCGTACAGCGTTGGCCTGTGCCCAGCTGTCAGCAGCATTAGCCAGATAAGTGGCTTGTTCGTGCTGAATCCACGGCTCAAGCGCAACAAGCTCTGGAGTCAGCTCTGATTCTTGGGATAGGGGATGTTCGGGAGCGAAAATGAGCACCGTCTCATCCGGGGCGATGTCCTGTGTCTGAAAGGTTTCATTATCATTATCCGTCATGTGAAGCACTGCCAGCTGAATATCCCGGCTGCGCAGCCGCTCTCTGAGCGAAGCGTCATTGTGTACGTTCAGAGTGACATCGATGCCCGGGTGAAGGTGGATGAATCGGGACAGTATTTTTGGCAAAGTATATGTACCAGGTATATAGGAAGCTTCCAGCTCCAGATTACCGGATGAAAGGGACGAGAACTGCTTTAGACTCCGTTCAGCTTCCACCGCAAGCGATACAATCCGCACAGCATACTGGTAAAGCGCCCGGCCGGCATCCGTCAACAGAACACGTCCGCTGCGGTATTGGAACAGGGAGGTCCCGAGCTCTGTCTCCAGGCTTTTCATATGGAAGGAAACTGTGGGCTGCTTTAGGCCGAGCTCGGCGGCTACATCTGTAACTTTCTTATATTTTTCGATCAGGACGACGATTTGCAGTTTCGTTATGTTCATGACTTTCCTCCGCTTAAATGGTGAACAGATGTTACTTTATCTATCTAATATAGATTATATCTATAACAATATACATTTTCTATTAGTATTTTTATCTTTCGCTTTACAAAACGCAGACTTTTATCTAACGAACGGGTTCTAGAATAAGAAGAGTAAAGCGGAGAGACAACATAGAGGAAGCTTCCAAAGTGAGTTTTGTAGAAGCAGATTCAATGGTGCACTAAAACACAAACTTTAGGAGGAACAAAATCAATGCAATTCAGAAAATCGTGGATCATGGCTCTGGCACTAACAAGCGTAGTAGCACTTTCGGCATGCGGTAACAGCAATAATGCGACAACTAATAACGGGGGCAACAACGCAGCTGCGACAAACACACCTACAGAGAGCAGCAGCGGTGCAGACTTGAGCGGATCGATCCTGGCTTCAGGTTCTACAGCATTACAACCATTGGTTGAACTGGCAGCTGAAAGCTTCATGGATGCTAACAGCGGCGTTGATATTCAGGTTCAAGGCGGCGGCAGCGGTACCGGTCTTACTCAGGTTTCTGAAGGCCAGGTAGATATCGGTAACTCTGACGTATTCGCAGAAGAGAAATTGAAGGATGCCGATGCTGCAAAAGCGGAAGCACTCGTTGACCATCAGGTAGCGGTTGTTGCAATCGCAGCAGTATCTAACCCGGATGCAGGTGTTGACAGCTTGACCAAACAGCAGCTGGTTGATATTTTCACCGGTAAAATCACTAACTGGAGCGAAGTTGGCGGTGCCGACCAGGCGATTCAGATCATCAACCGTCCAAGCAGCTCCGGTACACGTGCTACCTTTGAAGCATTCGCACTCGGAACGAAGACAGAAGACCTTCAAGGTTCCGTACAAGAGGATTCCTCCGGTACTGTTAAGAAAATGATCGGCGAAACACCGGGAGCAATCGGTTACCTTGCATTGTCCTACCTCGATGACACTATTAAGACTATTAACTATGACGGCGTTGAGCCTTCCGTAGACAACGTAGTGAGCGGTGATTATCCGGTATGGGCGTACCAGCACATGTACACTAACGGTGAACCTAATGAAGTTGTAAAAGCATTCCTTGATTACATGCTGACTGATGAAGTACAGAACGGTGATGTTGTTGAGCTGGGATACATTCCTGCTTCTGCAATGCAGGTTTCCCGTGATGTAGAAGGTAACGTAACAGCGAAATAAACCAGGCTTTACACAGGATATTATCCAGTAGAACTTCATGTGAATTAGAGGCGGAACTCTTCTGCCTCTCTTTTCACTTTAGAAAGAGGGAGCATCTTGCGGGGAAAAACAAACAAAAAAAAGATCGAAAAACATCATATTGAGGACTTGGTTGGACGTATTTATATGTCCTTTTGCGTGCTGCTTCTGATCGTGATCATTGTTTCAATGGTCTATTTCGTAGCGTCCAAAGGTTTAGCCAACTTTATCAGCGGCAGAGTGAGCCTGTCAGATTTCCTCTTTGGAACAAAATGGGCGCCTGAGGCAGATACACCTTCATTCGGGGCGCTGCCCTTCATCTCCGGTTCATTCCTGGTAACACTGCTTGCGGCGTTGATTGCTAGCCCGCTGAGTATTTGTGCAGCACTGTTCATGACTGAAATTGTCCCGGGGTGGGGGAAAAAGCTGCTGCAGCCAGTCATTGAGCTGCTCTCCGGTATTCCATCCGTTGTATACGGCTTTGTAGGCCTCAGTGTTATTGTTCCGTTCCTTCGGGATACGTTTCCCGGCCAGGGCATCGGGGTTGCTGCAGGCGCGCTTGTGCTGTCGGTCATGATCCTTCCGACGATTACAAGCGTGGCTGCAGATGCGCTTGCTTCTTTGCCGCAAAATTTGAAAGAATCTTCATTTGCGCTTGGTGCCACCCGCTGGCAGACAATCTCACGGGTTATTCTCCCGACTACAATGCCGGCCATCATGACCGGGGTAGTATTGGGGATGGCCCGCGCATTCGGTGAAGCGCTGGCTGTCCAGATGGTTATCGGTAATGCGCCTTTCGTGCCGCGTTCACTCTTTGAATCGGCCTCCACGCTGACGAGTGTCATTACGCTCAGCATGGGGAACACAACAATGGGTTCGACGTTAAATAATGCGCTGTGGAGTATGGCGCTGGTTCTTATGCTGATGACGTTCGTATTCGTCCTCCTCGTAAGAATGCTCGAAAGGAGAAATAAGATTTGAAGCCGAAAACAGCAGACAAAATCGCCACTACCTTCATCGTCTTTTTCGCATTGCTTATTGTAGCCATCTTGATTGGCCTTTTGGGTTACATCCTGGTACGGGGACTCAATCATATCAGCTGGGATTTCTTAACCTCGGCACCGCAAAAAATCCGCGCAGGCGGCGGGGTAGGGCCGCAGCTCTTTAACTCGCTCTACCTGCTCGTACTGACCTTGCTCATTACCGTTCCGCTCGGCCTTGGCGCCGGTATCTTCATGGCGGAATATGCCCGTCCCGGCAAGCTTACGAACTTCATCCGTCTGATTGTGGAAGTACTGTCATCCTTCCCGTCGATCATCGTCGGACTGTTCGGCCTCTTGCTGATTGTGAACTATTTTGATCTCGGATTCTCATTGATTTCAGGTGCTATAGCCCTTACGTTCTTCAATCTGCCGCTGATGGTACGTATTACAGAGCAGGCCTTCCGCACTGTACCAAAAGCCCAGAAGGAAGCCGGATTCGCTCTCGGTTTATCCAAGTGGAAGATTGTAACCTCGGTGCTGCTTCCGGTAGCCTTGCCTACAATCATTACCGGAACTATTCTATCCGCAGGACGTGTATTTGGTGAAGCGGCAGCGCTGATGTTCACTGCGGGAATGAGCAGCCCGCGTCTGAATTTCTCAGACTGGAATCCGCTGCATGCAAATTCTCCGCTGAACCCGTTCCGTCCGGCAGAGACGCTGGCGGTTCATATCTGGAAAATCAACAGTGAGGGCCTTGCACCTGATGCGATTCAAATTGCAGCCGGAGCCTCGGCGGTACTCGTAATTACAGTGTTGCTGTTCAACCTGCTGGCCCGGTATTTCGGCAGACTTATCTACCGCAAGCTGACAGCATCCAAAAGAATAAACTAGCAGGTATTCATTAGAGATAAACAGGAGGAGTAAGAGATGGGAACAGCGGCAGCGGTACGCGAATCATTTCAAACAGAGAATCTTAGCATTTTTTACGGGACTTACGAAGCGGTTAAGGGAATTAGCCTGCCTTTTGCCCAAAATACGGTTACTGCGCTGATTGGACCCTCAGGCTGCGGTAAATCAACCTTTCTCCGTTCACTGAACCGGATGAATGACGATATTTCCGGCTCAACAACCAAAGGCAGTATCTGGATCGACGGAGTGGATATTAACGCTCAGGGGACGGATGTTATCAAGCTGCGCCAGAAGATCGGAATGGTCTGGCAGAAGCCGAATCCGTTCTACAAATCCATTTATGACAATATTGCCTTTGGTCCAAAATATCATGGCATCAAAGGCAAGGCTGCACTGGATGAGATCGTTGAGAGCAGCCTGCGCCGCGCCGCCCTGTGGGATGAAGTCAAGGACCGGCTTAAGGATTCTGCACTCGCCCTGTCAGGCGGCCAGCAGCAGCGCCTCTGCATCGCCCGTGCCTTGTCGGTTAACCCGCAAATCCTCCTGCTCGATGAGCCTGCTTCCGCACTTGACCCTGTATCGACAGGTAAGGTGGAGGAGCTGATCAAGGAGCTGAAAGAAGAGCTGCGCATTGTTATCGTTACACACAATATGCAGCAGGCAGCGCGTATTTCGGACTATACAGCTTACTTCTACCTGGGTTCGCTTGTGGAATATGACAAGACTGAGAAGGTATTCAGCAATCCGGAGAACCAGATGACACAGGAATACATCATGGGCCGTTTCGGCTGATAGTGTCAGGCATGAGGGAAGGGAAGCATCCTTAGAGGTGCTTCTTTTTTATATCTTGTAAAACTAATGGTATTAGTTTATATTATAACTAATGACATTAGTTTTAGGGGGAACGATATGAGAACTACTCAGATTGGGAACTTGGTACAGCTTACCTGGCTGCCGGATTTTTTTCCTGTGAATTGTTATCTTGTTGTTGAAGAGAATGAGCTGACCCTGATTGATGCAGCGCTGCCGTTTAGTGTAAAAGGTATTATTAGCGCAGCAGCCAAGCTGAACAAACCGGTTACAAGGATCGTTCTTACTCATGCCCACGGCGACCATGTGGGGGCGTTGGATGAGCTGAAGAGACGGCTTCCTGCAGCGAAGGTATACATCTCCGAACGCGATGCTGCCCTTTTAAGGGGGGACCGTTCTCTGCGGGCGGGTGAGCCCCAGATGCCGATTAAGGGATCAGTGCCAAAGAAGCTGAAGACCAGACCTGATGTTGTATTGCAGGAAGGGGATCTTATCGGCTCACTGCAGGCTATCAGCACACCGGGCCATACTCCGGGCTCGATGTCCTTTATAGATACGCGCACCAGGGCAATAATAGCTGGTGATGCCTTTCAGGCTTTCCACAGGACAGCTGTATCAGGCACAGTGGTTCCGCTGTTCCCTTTTCCGGCCATGGCTACCTGGAATAAAGAGCTGGCGCTGGCAAGCGCCGTTAAGCTTGCTGAGCTGTCACCGGCGGTTCTGGCCGTAGGCCATGGCAATTTACTTAAAGAACCTATGGAGGCAATGAAACAAGCGATCCTTAGATCAGAACAGACACTAAGAAAGGCAGGAAGCTAAATGTCGCCCAGAGCCGGATTGGATACACAAACACTGGTACTTGCCGCAGCGGAGCTCGCTGATGAGTATGGTATGGAAGGAGTGACACTGGCTTTGCTTGCGGCCAAGCTGGGCGTCCGCTCTCCTTCCTTGTATAATCATGTTAACGGGCTTAAGGAGCTGCGAATTCTGCTGGCAATACACGGACTGCAGCTGCTTTATGCTGACATGTCAGCCTCAATAAAAGGGGTCAGCGGAGGGGACGCTGTCCACGCCATCAGCAGAGCCTATGTAAAGTTCGCGCAGCAGCGTCCCGGCCTCTACGAAACCACGCTGCAGGCTCCGGAAGAGGGGAATGCCGGCCTTGAGGAAGCAGGCGCAAAGCCCTTGCAGCTAATCATCAGTGTACTGTCCGGCTATGAGCTGGGCAAGTCAGGTGAGCTGCATGCAGTCCGGGGGTTAAGAAGCATTCTGCACGGCTTCGCTGCTCTCAGGAACAAGGGCGGCTTCGGGATGCCGCTGGACCTGGAGGAGAGCCTGACCCGGTTAATCGATGCTTACATTGCCGGAATCGGCTGTATGCGGACCGGGGATTAAGCCGCAAATGAATTGATGATTGATAATTAATCCTAAGGGAGAGATGTTCAGAATGGACGAGCAAGGTATTGTAACCACCTTTGAAGAAATGTCTCAAGTGGTGAACAGACTGGGAATACTGCCGCTGGCCCAGCTGATCCCCGGACATCCGTCGCTTAACAGGCTGACCAAGGCCGAGAATTGGCATACCGGCTCAGAGCTTGATCCTTGGGCCTGGCGGGCCAGATTCCCCGGGGAAGGGCTGGCGGGCTACGGCAAGTTCATCCGCAAGAAGGCCGTGTTAGTCTCGCGGGAGTGGTTTCCGGCCTTTGTAAAGGCTGTGGGGAGCTCAATGGAGCTGGAAGAGCGGTACAACAACGGACTGGCCAGCAGAGAGGCTGTACAGCTGCTGCAGATCATCCGCGATAATGAAGGGATTGAGACGCGGGAGCTGCGTTCGCTGGCGGAGATGAAGGCCAAAGAGAAGAAGACGGCATTTGATAACGCGCTGAACGAGCTGCAGGGCACAGCAGATATCGTCATTTCAGGGGTCAAAGCCCGGCGGAATGCAGAGGGTGAGGTAAACGGCTGGAACAGCACGTCCTTTGAGACAGCCGCCCGCTGGATGAAGGAGAATAACCTGCATAGCTTCGGGGGATCACGTGAAGAAGCCGCAGAATGGCTGCAAGCGGCTATGGAAGCCCGGTGGACGAATGAGGCAAAAGCCTGGATCAATAAAGTATTGTCTCTATAAAAAACGGGGGATGTTGTGCAGGCCGGAAACGGCCTGCACAACATCCCGGTAAGCGCTTACTAGAAAGTGTATATCATAAATCAGCCTTACAGCATGGGTGCCAGGTAGGCAATCAGAAAATAAAGGAAACCGAATATAAGCATGATGTAGGCTGTGTATTTGATTGCGTTGGAGGCTACGATGCTTGCATCCGTCGGGGGCTGAAGCTTAGGTCGCCCGGTTTCGGGCTGCTCCTGTTCCGGGGACATCGATTCTTTCATAGTGCTCCCTCCCAATATTCATGGATCATATATGGAAATACAATCCTTGATTGTATTGTGACATATTTGTGAATAAAATTCAACGATATTGTGAACGTAAATGAAACAAAAGTTTAAATTTGAACAAATAGCCCCCTGCTGAACTCATTGAGCACAGCAGGGGGCTTGCTATTTGCAGTCTATTCGGCTATATAGAACGTATAACCTGACGAGGAGGCGCTCTATCGCTACCACAGCGAAAGTCCTTCGATGGAGTTTAAAGGTAAGCAGAGAGAAGGGATCTATAAAACCGAACAAAGGCGGCAGTATCCGCCTTTTCTTCTTTTCGGTGATGCACTTGACCTGTTTTATAGTTAATGGCACCGGATAATGGTGAGCCGAGCCGAAATAACTGTACTTTCTGCAGCTAAACCTGACTAATTAGCCCCACTGTAGGCTATAACTGCACTCTGTACACTTATTTTAACTAAAAATGCCCGAAAACGGCTTTTTCGAGGAAAATAGATGTACAGAATACAATTAATCCCTTATAATTGTTCGTTTCCTTTGTTTTAATTGTACAAAGTACACTTAACCTGAGTTGACCCTGGACCCACTGACTGAGGTTAGCGTTTGGCAGGGGAGCTCAATCCGATGCTCGCCATTTCTCCTAAAGTGGGAACAGGAGGCATTTTGTTAGCTTCTTATATACGTTAAATATAGGTGGTGGTTACCTTATGCCCAGTTTCCTGAGCGGAAAATAGGTTCTGTCTTACCGTCATCAGTGATGCCGTCAATGTTCATCTCTGCTGAGCCCATCATAAAGTCCACATGCGTGAGACTATGATTCATCCCATGCCCGGCAAGCTGTTCCTTCGTCATATTAATGCCGTCCTGCAGGGTGAAGGCGTATGCTGCGCCCAGCGCCAGGTGACAGGAAGCATTTTCATCATACAGGGTTGTGAAGTAAAGAATACCGCTCTCGGAGATCGGTGAATGGTAAGGAACAAGCGCAACTTCACCAAAGTATGCCGCGCCTTCGTCCATAGCTAACAGTGAAGCCAGAGCATCATAGCCCACTTCTGCAGTGAAATCTGTTACTTTACCATTCTCCAGGGTCAGAGTAAAGCGGTCGATAATATTACCGCTGTAGCTGAGCGGCTTGGTGCTGCTGACGGTTCCGTTCGCGCCTGTCTTGAGCGGAGCAGTGAAGACCTCTTCCGTCGGAATGTTGGCGAGAAAAGGTACACCGCGCCCGTTAACCGCACCGGCTTGACACCAGATGTGTCCTTCCGGAAGCTCAAGAGTCAGATCTGTACCTGGAGCTGTATAATGCAGCTTGCGGTATTTACGCTCATTCAGGATATCGCAGCGCTGCTTCAAGCCGTCAAGATGCTTGCTCCAGGCTTCAACCGGGTTTTCATGATCAGCACGTACCGCCTTGAAAATTGCATCCCAGAGAAGTCCTACCTGCTCCTCAGCCGGGGCATCCGGAAATACTTTTGCTGCCCACGTAGGGGACGGGTAGGCCACGATGCTCCAGCTGATCTGGTTGGACATCAGCATTTCACGATAAGGAGCCATAGCAGTGCCGGCTGTACGCTGATTGTCAGCAATCCGGCTGGCTTCGATCCCGTTCAGCAGATCGGGGTTAGTGGAGACCACGTTTAAGAAAGCAGCCCCCTTTTTACCTAAATCCTCCAATTCATCCGCTTGCCACTTCGGCGGCTCCAAAAAGCTTTCGGCCGGTGCAAGCTCATACCGAGTCCGGGTTACCCGTTCATCACTATAGTTAACCTTAACCTGCTTAGCTCCTGCTTCATAGGCCTGCCGCACAATCAGGCGGACTAATTCCGCAGACTCGATATCTGCATTGATAACCAAGATTTGTCCCTGTTGGATATTGACCCCGACTTTTACCGCGAGCAGTGCATAGTTCTCCAGCTTTTGCTTGAAATCCAGCATTGGTCCAGCTCCCCTCAAATGTGTCTGTATATTTTAGAATGCCCAGTTTCCCTGCAGGAAGACAGGTTCCTGTGAGCCGTCTTCATGGATTCCGTAGATGTCCATCTCGGACGAGCCGATCATGAAGTCAACATGGGTAACACTTGTGTTAAGGCCGTTTGCAACCAGCTCATCCTCAGTCATTTCTTTGCCGCCTTCCAGACAGAAAGCGTAGGCTGTGCCAATCGCAAGGTGATTGGAGGCATTTTCGTCAAACAAGGTGTTGAAATAAAGAATGTTCGATTCAGAGATAGGAGACTTATGCGGCACAAGCGCAACCTCGCCCAGATACTTGGCGCCTTCGTCGAGTCCGATCAGGTACTCCAGTGAATCCTGGCCTTTCTCGGCGCTGACGCTGATAATACGGCCGTTCTCAAAGGTAATGGAGAAGCCTTCGATAATATTACCGCCGTAGCTGAGCGGCTTAGTGGCTCTGACCGTTCCGTTGACTCCGGTTTTCAGCGGTGCTGTAAAAACCTCCTCAGTCGGCATATTGGCGACGAAAGAATGGCCTTGGGCGTTAATGCTGTCACCCTGTGCCCACAAATGGCCTTTTGGCAGCTCAATCGTAAGGTCAGTCCCCGGTGCTATGTAATGCAAGCTTTTGTATTTCTTGGCGTTAAGAACATCTGCCTTCTGCTCCAGGTTATCAAGATGCTCCTGCCAGGCGGCAACAGGATCTTCACGGTCCAGGCGTACGGTATGGAAGATTGCTTCCCACAGCTTATCTACGCGCTCCTCAGCCGGAACATCAGGGAATACCTTATCCGCCCAAGCCTGCGACGGGATCGCAACGATGCTCCAGCTGACTTTATCAGACATCTGCAGCTCACGGTATTTTTTAAGTGCAGCTCCCCGTGTCTTCTGGAAGCCCGCAATCCGCTCGGGATCAATACCCTTAAGGGCATCGGGGTTCTCTGCGATTACATTCAGGAAGACTGCGCCGTTCTCGGCAAATTCCGTTACTTCTCTGGCAAACCAGGTAGGTGGTTTGGTGAACACCTCGGGGGCGGCGTGCTCGAACTGCTGGCGGGTAACAAACTCATCACTCCAGTTCACTTTGACCAGGCTTGCTCCCAGGCTGTAGGCTTTGGCTGTAATCAGACGGACAAATTCGGCTCCGGCAACCGGTGCATTAACGACCAGAGTCTGGCCCGGCTGGACGTTAACTCCGATCTCTACGGCGAGGTCTGCATACTTGCTGAGCTTTGCTGCAAAATCAGTCATTGGTTTTCCTCCATATTTATTCTATTTTTACTTCTGTAAAGCATTGTACTAAATTATTAACCGCCGGATGAAAAAAGTCAATTGCGTCGTAAAGGGAAGGATTTTGATGTATATAAATGCTATACTATGGATGTGAGATTGATCAGAGGAAAGGCAGGAAACAAGCATGAACGTGGAAATTGTAAAGGCAGAGCTGAAACGCGAGGAGGACAGAAGCTTTATCGGGAGAACCGTGTTCACCGTAGAGCAGCACACTTCTCCTTATGAGATCACTTTCTTCAGCAAAAGAGGCAGTGAATGGGACTACAGCCTCAGCTTTGCCGGTGAACCGGGCAGTGAGGAGCAGTTCCTTGAGGTGGACGGGCTGCTGGAGAATGATGATGATTTCTTTAACCAGCTGCTGGATGCCGCTCTGGACACCCAGGAGGAACCTGTAGAATAATCCAAAAATGCGACCGCTTAGGGCATCAGCTGCCTGCTAAGGGTCGCATTTTGTTATCCGATCGTAATATTCCCCTCCGGGTAACGGAAGAGCTCTTTGTTCTTTTTGGGCTTGATTGCATACGCCAGCGTTAGCGGGCCGGTACGGCCGACAAACATCAGGATGATGACCAGGATTTTACCCGGGGTGGTCAGCTCAGGTGTCAGTCCCATCGTAATACCGGAGGTACCGAAGGCGGATACGGCCTCGAACAGGACGGTCAGGAAGTCAGCACTTTCCGTAACAGACAGCAGCATAGTAGCTATAACGACAAGCATCAGAGAGAGAAGCGTCATCGTAATGGCTCGATAGACATTGTCCTTGGAAATCCGGTGACGGAACATGACGATGTCCTCTTTGCCTCTGATTTTGCTGTAGGCGGTGACTACCAGGATGGCAAAGGTGGTGATTTTGATCCCGCCCCCGGTTGAACCCGGAGCTGCACCGATGAACATGAGCAGGATCATCATAAACTGGGTGGATTCGCGCAGCAGCGGAATATCAATGGTGGTCACCCCGCCGGAGCGCGGTGTTATGGCCTGCAGGAAGGACGCCATGATTTTGCCGCCGGCATGCAGCGGCTTAAGCGACTGATTCAGCTCCAGCCAAAAAAAGATTACCGCACCGATTAGAATCAGCGCTGCCGAGGCAGCGAGCACGACTTTGGAATGCAAGGTCAGCCGCTTGCGCTTCGGAAAGTCGACGATATCGGACAAGACAATGAAGCCGATTCCGCCGAGAAAAATCAGCAGCATGGAGGTGATATTGACAATCGGGTCCTCCGCATAACGCGTAAGCCCGCTGAACGGCCCGTGAAGATCGCCGAACAGGTCAAAGCCCGCATTGTTGAAGATCGATACACTATGGAAGAGTCCATAATAAACGGCCTTCCCGGCAGGCATATCCATCAGGAATCTGACAGTAAAGAGCAAGGCTCCAATGAGCTGAATGACCAGAGAGTAAATAAGCACCCGGCGGATCAGCTTTACAATACCCTGCATCGAGCTCTGATTCATCGATTCCTGCAGCAGAAGGCGTTCCTTAAGGGAGATTTTTTTGTTCAGGACGAGCGTAATCAAGGTGGCCATGGTAACAAAGCCAAGTCCGCCGAACTGGAAAAGCACCAGCAGGACGATCTGGCCGAACACGGTCAGCTGGGTTCCGGTATCGATTACCGCAAGACCGGTTACACAGGTTGCGGAGGTAGCCATGAATAAGGCATCGATAAAAGAAATCTGTCCACTGGTTGAAGCGGCCGGCAAGCAGAGCAGCAGTGTGCCGATTGCAATCAGCGCTATGAAGCCAAGTGACAGTATTTTGGGCGGTGTCAGTTTTAAATGCCCCAGTGATATATTAGCCAAACCATCAATCCCCCGAAGTCTTGTAATTATCCTTCAAGATTATAGCATAAGTTGCTGCTGCTTCACTAAGAGGGGCAGGGAAACGGCAGATATTATCGAATAATCTAGAGTGTAGATTAAATTGTGCTGCTGCTTTCCAGCAATGCCCGCAGGGAAGACGCCCACCGTTTTTATGAACGTCTGGGCTATGACGGCGGAGGTAGCCGGCTGTATAAGAAGTATCTGGATTAAGAAACAAATAACCTGGATTTTCGCGGAGGATCTTATAATGAGTATAGTATACAGAGAGCTTGTTCCGGAGGATGCCGGCAGCCTGCTCAGCCTGCAGCACTCCTTGGATGAGGAGACGGCATTTATGCTGCTGGAGCCGGATGAACGGCAGACAAATGTGCAGCAAGTCAGGGAAATGATAGAGGCAGCCGGGAAGTCAGCTAATTCCGTTCTAATCTGTGCTGAGGTGGCTGGTGAGCTGGCCGGCTATATTTCGCTCCAAGGCAAAGGATTAAAGCGGATCAGACATAGCGCCTACATTGTTATCGGCATCAGGAAAGCCTTTCAGGGCCTTGGAATCGGCAGCGGGCTGTTCAGGGAGATGGAGAACCGGGCGCGTGCTAAGGGGCTTGTGCGGCTCGAGCTAACGGTTATGGCACATAACGAACGTGGAATCGCACTATATAAGAAATGCGGCTTTGAGGTTGAAGGGCTGAAGAAGAAGTCCTTATACATAGACGGTGAATGGATAGACGAGTATTACATGGGTAAAATCCTGGCATAGCTGTTGGACACAAATAAAGGCGCTCCCGTCACAGGAGCGCCTCTTGCTATTGTATATAAGTATTATTCCGCTGGCTGTCCATCTGCATCCTTCTCGCCGATAAACACTTCGACTTTGCGTATCCGGTTCTTGTTCATCTCACGTACGGTCAATGTAATATGTTCATGTCCCATACTTTTGCCGATGGCAGGTTCCGCCATGTGACTGTACAGCCAGCCGCCGATGGTAGTTACTTCATCATCATGAAGATCAATGCCGGCCCGCTGCTTAAGCTCCATTAGAGATACCTTGCCGTCGAACAGGTAACGGGAATCATCCAGCTGCTCCACATTTTTGCTCTCGTCTCCGTCGAACTCGTCTCGGATCTCGCCGACAATCTCTTCCAGAATATCTTCAATCGTGATAAGGCCGGAAGTACCGCCGTATTCATCCAGCAGAAGGGCAATATGTACACGTTCCATCTGCATACGGGTCAGAAGGGTCTTAACCGGAGTTACCTCAGATACAGTCAGAAGCGGCTGGATCAGTTTTTTGAAATCAAAGTCAGCATTATTATTGTCATATTGCAGATACAACTGCTTTGTGTTAATCATCCCGATAATATTGTCTTTACTGCCGTCCGCCACCGGGAAGCGGGTGTATTGCTCTCTGCGGATAATATCGAAATTCTCCTGTAGGCTATTCTCAGTAAACAGGCAGATCATGTCGGTACGCGGCACCATAATTTCCTTTGCCAGCATCTCATCAAAATTAAAGATCCGGTTCACGTAACCGTACTCAGCCTTGTTAATCTTCCCGTTCTCATAGCTCTCGGAGAGGATCAGGCGAATCTCTTCTTCAGAGTGCGCATCTCCGTGCTCGCTGGCCGGCTTCATCCCGAACAAGCGGACAAGCATGTTGGCCGAGCCGTTCATCAGCCAGATTAAGGGGTAAAGAATTTTGTAGAACCAAATGATCAGCGGTGAGGTAAATTGACCGATTTTTTCCGGAATGTTTATAGCTGCTGTCTTCGGAGCAAGCTCACCCACGACAACGTGCAGGAATGTGGCGATGATAAATGCCAGTGCAAAAGCAATAGGCTCACTAATGCTGTGGCTGATATCCGCCATATCGAACAGTGGCATAAGCAGCTGCTCAAAGGCCGGTTCTGCAAGTGCCCCGATCCCGAGTGCTGTGATGGTAATCCCCAGCTGACACGCGGAGAGATAACCGTCGAGGTTAGCCGCTACACGCTGCACAGCCAAAGCATTCTTCTTGCCGTCGAGCACCATCTGGCTTACCTGGCTGCCTCTAAGCCGTACCACTGCAAATTCCGTTGCTACAAAAAAAGCGGTTAAAACAATCAAAATAGCCACCAACGTCAAACTAAGTCCTATACCCATAAAATCTTTACCATCCCTCTCGTCATTAAAATAGGTTATACTCATATTATGAGTTCATATGAACTCATTGTACGAACTTTCGGTTAAAAAATCAAATGGCGGAGGGATGCCATCAATGCAAGCTTTCTCATTAAGCCGTAAGGAAATGTCTGCACTCCTGCTGTCCCTGACGGAAAAAAGTGATCGCAATACACTGAGCATCCTGCAGGATGCATGGGCGAAGTTTCACCAGGAGGAAGTGCGTAAGGGGATGTCACTCACTGCCTTTTTGTCCACTGATATCCCGCCGATTATGCAGAAAATGATTAAAGGTACGAAAATTAACGGTTTGTCACTCGCTGATATTGCGGCCCTGGGCCAGCTGATTGAATATTCCACCCTATCAGCCACCGCTATGCAGAACTGGGTCAAGCGCGATTTCAAGGAATACCTCGGCTCACCCAGGCTGGGCAGGAAATACTCTGTTAATCAGGCTGCTCTTCTATTTATAATAGATGATCTCAAATCAGCCCTGGACTTTGAAAGCATACGCCAGCTGTTCCGTATCCTGTTCCTGGCGCCTGAACGTGATGATGATGATCTGGTTGAGCCGGCGGAGCTGTACTTCGGTTATGCAGAGCTTATCGAGGATATGAAGCGGAGTCCTGTGCTGCAGGCGCAGGGGATTGCCGAGCGCAGCGCCAGCAAGCAATATTCCTGGAAGACCGACAGTACGCTTAAGGGTGCGATGGATAAAATGATGGACAAGCTTACGCACCTTAACCCTTCAGAGAAGGATGCAGTGCGCAACATGCTGATGATAGCGGCAATTTCTGTACAGACCTGTTATTTTCAGTCGCTGGCAAGACAATACTGCAATGCCGCTTTATTCCTTGATTTTTGACCCGTGCAAATTTAGAATGTGTAGGAGTATATAATGGTTCCGGGTGCACCGCATAGCCGGAGTAAGGAAGAGGTGCTTGGAAAGATGGGTCAAATGACGCTATTGCGCAATCGTAAGCAGCGTAAGCTGCTGCTGAGCGCAGGCTTAAGCTGGATGTTCGATGCGATGGATGTCGGCATGATATCCTTTGTCGTAGCGGCGCTGGCCAAGGAATGGCAGCTGGGTCCGGAGCAGATCGGGCTGTTAACCAGTATAAATTCCGTCGGAATGGCGGTAGGTGCAGCGGCGGCCGGATTGCTGGCTGACCGTTTCGGACGCAAATCAGTCCTGCTGTGGACACTTGTAATCTTCTCTGCAGCAAGCGGCTTGTCTGCATTTGCTACAGGGTTCGCCATTCTGTGCGTGCTGCGGTTCATTGCCGGCTTCGGGCTGGGCGGTGAATTGCCGGTAGCCTCGACGCTGGTATCTGAGAGTATGCCTGCCGCTGAGAGGGGACGGGCTGTCGTTCTGCTGGAGAGCTTTTGGGCGGTCGGCTGGATTGCTTCGGCTTTAATCGCTTTCTTCATCATCCCGGACTACGGCTGGCGGGTCGCTTTTGCCATAGGCGCGGTTCCGGCGCTGTATGCACTGTACCTGCGCAAGGCCATTGATGATTCCCCGCGGTTCAAAGAGATGAAGAAGCAGGCTCCTGTCCCGCTCAGAAAGCGGATAGCAGCGGTCTGGTCACCCGAATACCGCCGATCGACAATCATGCTGTGGATTCTCTGGTTTACGGTTGTATTCTCCTACTATGGAATGTTTCTCTGGCTTCCTACAGTTATGGTGCTGAAGGGCTTCAGCCTGGTCAAGAGCTTTGAGTATGTCCTGATTATGACGCTGGCCCAACTGCCCGGCTATTTCACCGCCGCATACTTTATTGAAAAGTTCGGCCGCAAATTCGTGCTTGTCATCTATCTCCTTCTGACCGCTGTCAGTGCCGCCTGGTTCGGCAACGCCACAACTGAAGGCATGCTGATGGCTGCAGGGATCTGCCTGTCCTTCTTCAATCTGGGCGCCTGGGGCGGCATGTATGCCTATAGTCCTGAGCTGTATCCGACAGCAGCCCGTTCGACCGGTGTAGGACTGGCCACCTCCTTCGGGCGGATCGGCGGCATTATTGCCCCGCTGCTGGTAGGGGTGATGGTAGGTAAGGATGTCAGCATCAGTGCGATTTTTATGCTATTCTTCGTAACCATAGTTATCGGGGCTCTTGCAGTTCTGGTGCTTGGTAAAGAAACGAAGGGAACGGAACTGAGTTAAGCAGGGCATATACATCCATATAGCTGACTTTGCCGCCGGAGCGATCCGGCGGTTTTTTATTTGTATGATGTCCTGCTATTGCGGAGTTATTGAATACTATAGTATATTCAATCTTAATATATACAAACAAATGTTCTTGTTTGCGGGCTATATGAGTTGACAGAGGCTCATCACAAGATCTTGAGGGAGGCGCTCAGGGTCTTGTTTTATATTCAGCACATAAGCCTTTAACCGCTGCATCAGGCAGACGCGGTATATGATATAATGTTGAAATGACTATGGTATACGAGTGGAGAGATTACGGATGCCCAAAGATAAGCAGGGCCTGCATTTCTCGGAGCTGGTCTGGGAGAGCAGCGAGCAGAATATGGCGGTTCCCCCGCGGGGTTCCGGAGACAGTCTGAACAGTGGCGAGGTTAATAGTAAGACGGACAAAAGCGGACAGTCTGACGAAGCTGCTCCGCAGCAGCTGCAGCTGTGGGATCTGGAGCAGGGCAGCCCGTCCGCTTCCGCGGAACGGTCTGTGCAGAAGGCGGATCAGCCGAAAGAGTGGAATATTCCGCCAAAAGAACCCCGGATGAAGTCGGCTCCTCCGCTGCCGCGTACAGCGCCAGCCGCTTCCACCGCCAAAAAGGAGACGGAAAGCGAATTCGTACAGCAGGCGGCTGAGCTGGAGGATATGACTGCAGATGAAGCAAAGCTTGTTCCGTTCAAAAGCTACTGGCCCAGCTACAGCCACATGACTGCTGAACAGAGCCGCTGGTATTTTTACTGGCGTAATGAGGTTAGACAGGGGAGATTCCCGAAGACGGATTTGTCTTATATCTTTCTGCATGTATATGAACTCATTAACGGCATCGGCTGGAGAGAGCCGGAGGAGGGTTACCGGCAGCTGGGGCTGATCTGGGAAGCTTACCGGTCCCAATATAAACGGCTGGACCAGTATCTCGGCAGCTGGATGGCGGATTTTTCGTTTGTGCACAAGCTGGATGTTCCCCTGTCGCTGATTGTTGCGCGCACACGCGGGTTGTCCGGCGACCTGGCGGAGATCGAGCTGCTGCGCTGTCTCACCTCCACCCCGGAGCAGCTGACCTTTGAGGTCCTGACGGTGATGTCCGATTATGATATCAGCAAGTCCAAGTTCTATGCCGGCGAAGGAAAAGAAGCGGCTGAACGCTACATACCGCAGGTGGTAGCCTTAATTGATGCCTATGTCGCGAGAAAGCACGGGGCACGGCTGATTGAAAAATTCCCTCCGGGTCCTCCGGTTATGCGGGAGCGCTATTTGTTCCGCAGTGCCGTATATGATATCTCGCGATACGGCTATTCTGTACTTGTGCCTGTGGTACGGATCAGCAAACTGCTGCCGCTGCGCAGCCTGATTACCCGCTTGTTCCGGCTGACCGAGAACAAGCTGAGAGAGCTGACGGGCTTCCGCGGCCGGCTGAAGGATATCCGGATTGACCCGGATATGGACGAGCTGATCACGAAATATCTGCAGCGGGAATTCCGCAAAGCGGAGCAGGAGGCTAAAGGTCCGGCGGTTGTTATCGACCAGTCGAAGCTGGAGCAGCTGAAGAGCGATTCAGAGGTTGTCCGCAGCCTGCTGACTGTAGAGGCATATGATGAGCCGTTGACGGAGCAGGCGTATGAACCGGAACAGAATTTAATAGAAGAAGAGAACAGCCCGGAACAGGATTACGGCCAGCTGATTGAGGTCAATACTGCTGCTGATGGCGAAACTCCTGCTGTACAATTATCTGACGGTGTTCCTCCCGAATGGGCGGAGCTCAACGGTGAATTGCTTCCGCTGCACCGTAAGGTGCTGCTGGCGCTTGCTGCAGACAACGGATCTTCACAGGTTAATAGAATTGCTGCTGCGGCCGGAACGATGCCGGAGCTTGTATATGATGAAATCAATGAGCTTGCGGTGAACATACTCGGTGATCTGCTGATCGACGGTGAGGAGCTGGCTGAGGAATGGAAGCCGATGCTGTATTTATTTAATGAGGTGAATGATTAAATGGGTGAATTAAAAATACCGAAACGGATGACAACGGCACTGGTCAATTCCCTGACTGCCGGGGTCGTGCCGCGGATCGGACTGGAGCATATCGCTGTAGGACGCCGGCCTGAGGTCGAAGCGATCCTCCGGGATATGGAGAATATCGCAGACGGCGGCGCGGCCTTCAAGCTGATTACCGGCAAGTTCGGCAGCGGTAAAAGCTTTCTGCTGCAGATTATCCGCAACTACGCGATGGACCGTGACTTTGTGGTGGCGGATGCCGACCTGTCGCCTGAGCGCAGGCTGGTGGGGACGAAAGGACAGGGGCTGGCGACCTACCGGGAGCTGATGAGCCACCTGTCAACACGCACCCGTCCGGATGGAGGAGCACTGGAGATCATGCTGCAGAAATGGATCATGGGACTTCAGCAGGCTGTGATACAGGAAAAAGGCATTTCTCCGGATGCCCCGCAGCTGGCGGAGGAAGTGGAGCAGCGGATTTATACGGTCGCCTCGGGTATGCGCGGACTGGTACACGGCTTTGATTTTGCCAAGGTGCTGGCGTCTTACTGGAATGGCCACAAGCTGGCAGAGGATGAGCTGAAGCAGGATGCGCTGCGCTGGCTGCGGGGCGAATTCGCCACCCGTACAGAGGCACGTAAGGCACTCGGTGTCGGTGTCATCATTGATGACGATAACTGGTACGATTATATGAAGCTCTGGGCGGAGTTCACCGGAGCGATCGGATACAAGGGATTGCTGCTGTTTATTGACGAAGGCGTGAATCTCTACAAAATCACCAACAGCATTTCCCGGCAGAGTAACTATGAGAAGCTGCTGACCATGTTTAATGACACGATGCAGGGCAAGGCGGAGCGCCTGGGCATCTTTATCGGGGGCACTCCGCAGTTCGTTGAAGACGGACGGCGCGGCCTGTTCAGCTATGAGGCACTGCGTTCGCGGCTGGTTGCAGGACGTTACGGCGGGGCAGGGCTGAATAATTTTACCGGGCCGATTATTGCGCTGGAGATGCTCTCGCATGAAGAGATTCTGGTACTGCTGCAAAAGCTGCGGGATATTCACGCCCTGCACTACGGCTATGAAGCCAGGCTGACCCAGGAGCAGCTGGTGCATTTCATGGAGGAAGCCGTGGGCAGGCTGGGCGCGGATGAGCTGCTGACCCCGCGTGAAATTGTGCGTGATTTCATGGATCTGCTGCATACGCTGAGCCAGCATCCTGAGCTGTCCTTTGAGAAGCTGGTGGGTGAGCGGATGATTAAACCGGATGCAACAGATGAGAATGATCTGGACGGCCTGCTGGCGGAGTTTGACCTATGAGCAGCAACCCGTTCTACAGGCTGGCCCCGTTTATTAAAGAGTTCATATACAAGAACCGCTGGGAGACGCTGCGCGAGGCCCAGGTGGATGCCTGCCGGGTGCTGTTCGATACGCCGCATCATCTGCTGATCGCCTCCGGGACGGCTTCGGGGAAGACGGAGGCGGCTTTTTTTCCGGCGCTGACCGAGCTGTATGAACGCCCGTCCGATTCCGTGGGCATCCTCTATATCGCGCCGCTTAAGGCACTGATCAACGATCAGTTCACACGGTTAAATGATCTGCTGCGCGAGGGCAACATCCCGGTCTGGCACTGGCACGGCGACGTGCCTCAGGCGGACAAAACCAGGCTGATGCAGAAGCCCTCCGGCGTCCTCCAGATTACTCCGGAGTCGCTGGAAGGCCTGCTGATGAACCGGCCGAATGCCATTCCGGCCCTGTTCCATGATCTGCGCTTCATCATCGTTGATGAAGTGCATGCGTTTATGGGCGCGGACCGCGGCATCCAGGTGCTCAGCCAGCTGGCGCGGATCTCGCGGATGGCCGGCTGCCATCCGCGGCGGATCGGGCTCTCCGCTACGCTCAGCGACTATGCCTCCGTGACGGAGTGGCTGGCCGCCGGAACGCGCGAGAGCGTAGAGGTATCCGCGCCGCATGGCGGACGCAAGCTCCGGCTGAGCGTGGAGCATTTCTCGTTCCCGGATGCGCGGGACGAGGTACAGGCCGAGCGGCTGGAGCAGGCGCGGCAAAGCTATTACGGGTTCATCTACGACCATACGCATCTGAAGAAGGCGCTGGTCTTCACGAACAGCCGCACGGATGCGGAGGAGACCATCCTCGAGATGCGGCGGGTGGCCGCGAAGCGCGGGGAGCGCGACGTGTTCCATGTGCACCACGGCAGCATCTCGTCGATGCTGCGCGAGGAGACGGAGGCCGCGCTCCGCGAGGGCTCCGGCCCTGCTGTTGCCGCAGCGACGCTGACGCTGGAGCTGGGCATTGACCTTGGCGAGCTGGAGCGCGTGCTGCAGCTCGGCGCGCCTTACAGCTGCGCGAGCTTCGTGCAGCGGCTGGGGCGGTCCGGACGGCGCGGCGATGCCGCGTCCGAGATGATCTTCGTCACGCCCGAGGAGGAGGACGAGGAGGCGCAGCTTCCTGCGCGGATGCCGTGGACGCTGCTGCGGGCAATTGCAGTCATCGAGCTGTACGTGCGCGAGAAATGGGTGGAGCCGCTGAATGTACGGCAGCTGCCGGCAGGGCTGCTCTATCATCAGACGATGAGCATCCTCAAGAGCATGGGCGAAGCCGAGCCGGAGGAGCTGAAGGAGGCCGTATTAACACTGCCTTCCTTCCGCGGGATTGATCCTGCGGATTATGATGCTTTTATGGACTATATGATTGCGATGGGTCATATCGAGAGGATGGATGAGGGCACGGTGCTGATCGGCCTGGCCGGTGAGAAGATCGTCAATAACTTCCGTTTCTACGCAGTGTTCAAGGATGATGAAGAGCATGTTGTATATAACGGAACCGAGGAGATCGGTTCCATTACCACTGTGCCGCCGCCGGGTTATTGCTTCACGCTTGCCGGCAAGCTGTGGAAGATCGAAGAGGTCGATAACCGCCACAAAGCGGTCTATGTCAAAAGCTCGCGCGGCAAGGTGGATACCCTATGGCTTGGCGCAGGCGGTGATGTGCATACCCGCATCATGACCAAGATCCGTGAGGTGCTCGGCTCAACAGCAATATACTCATACCTTGCGCCAAGCGCGGCTGCCAGGCTGGAGCGGGCGCGACGGCTGGCGAAGGAGAGCGGGCTGCTGACCCGCGAGGTGCTTCCGGCTGGCGGTGATTCAATTTTTATTCTGCCCTGGGCGGGCAGCCGGCAGTTCCGTACGCTGGAACGACTGCTGAAGAACAACCTCAAGGGCCGGCTCGGCCTGCGCTCCGTTGTGCCGATGGAGCCCTATTACATGGTCGTAGCCGGCAAGGCGGATGCGGAGACGCTGGAAGCAGAGATCATCGCAGAGAGCGCGGCAGCTGCCGATCCGTTATCATTGCTTGGGCCGGATGAGGCTCCGTATCTCGGCAAATATGATGAGTTCATTCCTCATGACCTGCTGCGCAAGGCTTTTTCCATGGACGGGCTCGATGTGCCCGGACTGCTGTCTGTGCTGGACAGGTGGAAACGCGGGGAGTAAGAGGAGAAGAAGCTGGCTGCTCAGGATCTATCAAAATTGGAGCGGCAGAGGCTGCTAATCAAATGAAGTCGATTTTTTTAGCTATTTTCAGGCTATCACCTATTAACTGGCGAAAATCGAACTAAATCTCTGATTCAGCCGCCATCAGGTGTAAATTAACATCCGGTGCAAAGTAATGCCCCATTCCAGCAAAAAGCAGCGGATTCCGGTATTAAACCGGTGTCTGCTGCTTCTTTCTGTACTATTAGATTAAAATTAGTAATCTATATTCCTCGCGTCTAAATATTATTGAAGTTGCTGAACGTGGCATTGCTTGATCCTACTGCAAACAAAATAATAACCACAAAAAAGATGATAAGCAACGCGTAAATAATCGTACCGACAATGCCGCAGACCAGCCCGGCAATGGCCAGGCCTCTGCCTCCCTCGTAACGGTTACGGATCTCCTTCAGGGAGAGGGCAGACAGAATAATGGCCACGATTCCGAACAGCAGGCCGATATAAGGGGTGACGATGGATAGAATCCCCAGTACCAGCGAGGCAATAGATTTGCCGTTCGTTTGGGCAGGCGGAGGCGGCGGGGGAGGGTAGTAATCCTGTTGTTGACCATACGGTTGATAATTCATGATATAACTCCTCTAATTAAATGATGGCTAATGCGTCTTATAAAAAGCTCATACGTTCATTATATTACATATGTTCCCGTTATAGGAGATCTCAGGTTCATTTATTTCTGCTGCGGTGTGTAATTTATCCAGTGCTGAAGTTTTACTGCCAGCTTGAGTCCAGACGCTTCAGCCAGCCGGATGGATGGCGTGTTGGTATCCTGCACCTGATATCTGGGAATATAACCCCTCTCCAGGGTATGGTGTAACGCTGTCCGTAGCACGCGTGCTGCAAGTCCTTGCCGGCGGCCTGATGCTGCCGTATGTACTGCCCCGATCTCCCAAATCTGCTCTTCGTTGCGGAAGACGATACAGGTGCTAAGCGGAGTTACTCCCCCGTAAAGAGCCACCGAGAAGGCGCCGTCCTGAAAATATTCCTCTATCTCCACCGTAGTATATCCGTTCTCCATCCACAGCGGCAGCAGCCGCTCATCCAACCGGCTGCTAACGATGGCCTGGCCGTCCGGGATATAGCTGTGTCCGGGAACAGAGCTGTAAGAGTAGAAGCGGCGGACCGGCGTGAGCGGGAAATAAGGAGCAATAGCTTCTCCGGCCTCCTCTTGAAGCTTGAATACAAGCCTGGCATCAGCAGGAATTCTTCCTATAAGGTCAGGAAGCAATTCAGGGCTGGTATAATCCATAAGCACGACGTAATTCGCTTCAGGGTATATTTTCCTGTCGTAATAGTAAGCATCTGCCGGCAAAAGCAGGACCACTCCCCACTCTTTTCCTTGCTCCAAAAGATGGCTGTCCATCACCTGATGGTAGGCTGTCAGCATCTTTAACGGGGTAATGTTCTTAAGCGGGTTACTGCGCAGGTAACGCATAACCGTATCATAATTACTCATTTTTTCATCACCTCCGTGTACTTGTAATTCACATATTTTACTACAAACCATCCTGCCTCGCTCTACTTATATCTGCGGATCTGCTTAAGCGTTAACACTGCTGCGGTCCCGAACAGGCTTAGCAGAGCTCCGGCAGCTGCCAAAACCTGTGAGACGCCAAATACATCCGCACCTGCTGAGAAAACGGCCAAGCCCAGCGGGGGAGCTACACTCATCAGCGAACCCAATACGCCGAACATACGGCCCTGCAGCTCTTCCGGCACCTCCAGCCTAAGAATGATATTAATCAGTAAAGTACTGAAGGAGAAGGTGAAGCCGATCAGTAGAATGACGGGAAGTGCCGTGTTCATGGAGGAGGTGAAAGAGAGGAGAAGGTAGAGCGGTCCGAGCAGCAGCAGACTGGCAGAAATGACTTTACCACGCTGCTTCAGCTTGCTGCCCGCCAGAATGATCAGTCCTGAGCCCAGCATGTACCCGAGCGGAATGCTGCTCTCCAGCAGACCGAACTACAAAGGCGACGCTTTCCAGACCTGAACAGCCATCACCTGGGTAAGCATCAGGCAGGAGAGGAAGAACATGGTAAGCACAGGCAGCAGAATAAGTATTGACCGGGCAAAAGAATGACTCCAGATATAGCGGAAGCCGCCGGCGACATCCTGCTTAAAGGAACGATACGCAGTAGTGACAGGAGTATAGGCAGCAAAAGCGCCGGCAGCTGCAACCAGCAGAAAAGCCAGCATGAACGTCATCCCGTCTACAAATACCGCCCATGCTCCGCCAAACGCGGCAACAAATATACCGCCCAGGGCATAACCAGTCGTCCGCGAAATATTCTCTGAAAGCGTCATCCAGCCTGCAGCCTGCTGAATATAAGTTTTCCCGACTACGGGAAGGAGTGAGGCCTGGAAGGCAGGCGCCTGAAACTGTCCGGCTGCTGTCACGATTCCGGTTAGGCAGATAATAAGAATATAGGACGGTGATTGCAGTGTAAGCGTGAATGCAATGGCCAGCACGGTTAGGCTCTGCACAAGATATGAGCACAAAATCAGCGTTCTGCGGTTCATGCGGTCAGCAAGTGTACCGGTGACACTGCCCAGCAATGAGCACAGAAGCAGGTTACTGATCGTTAATACGCTCATCATCCGCGCACTGCCTGTTTCCTGCAATACCCAGAGGCTGAGCGCCAGGGCGTGAAAAGCGTTCCCCAGAACAGACAAGGTGCTGGCTGAGAAAAGCAAAAGGAATACCCTGTTCTTGTGCAGAGCCGGGTACATACGGGGCGGCTCGGTTAACGGTTGGCCGGTTCCGGCGGCAGTTGGAATCATAGCGTGACCTCCCATAATAACTTAAACGTTTAAGTTATTATAAAGAAATTAAGGAGCGACATCAACTAAAAATTGGTTGCCCGCAGCGATAGCAGGATCATCCGGTGCAGAATTCAGCTTCACCATCAGTTCAAAAGCAGTCTGAGCCCGGTCATTCTGAAACCGGATAATCCTTGCATCCGGCTGCACAATTTCCGGGAATCCGCATGTGCACAGCACTGTAACCGAGGCGGCGAGCCCGGTGCGTCCAACCGCTTTTGCCAGAAATTCATTCATGACAATAACATGCTTACCCTGGTTCCGCTGCAAAAAAGCTTCAAGCTCTTCGTACGCCTGACCTGCTTCTGCCGATACATAAATATCTTCCAGGGCAATTCCGGAGTTGTCCATAATCCAGCTTGCAAGTGCTGTATTGTTAAAGCTCTCCATAACCAGGCAGCAGGAAGCAGCAGCAGAGGAGACCGCCGATTGCAGCGCCTGAGGGTAATTATAATTAACCTGATTAAACATCCGGTCGTTGATTAGGCTGCCGATCAGAATCAGGGGGACACCGTCCACAAAATTAGCGGAGATCCGGTAAAACATCTCATCCATGACATCCACAACAAACACAGCATCCAGCTTGCGCTCCCGGATTATATCCATCGCCGGATTGAGCGGATCAAGGCTGATTACCAGTGTATGGTAGCCTGCTGCAGTTAGCTTTGACTCGAGAGTGTCGGTCAGGGACATATGGCTCTGGCGCTTCCAATAGGGAAGGTTCTGAGCTTTGTTAATGAGTATGCCTACCATTCCCGTCCGCTGGACAACAAGCGAGCGTGCAGCCAGATTAGGGACATAGTTCAGCTCTTTGGCTATGCTAAGAATACTATGGCGGGTGGGGTCAGGGATCGTCTGGTTTTTGACATTATTCAGCACATAGCTGACCGTAGCTACTGATACATTAGCCAGCCGCGCGATATCCTTCATCGTTGCTTTTTTCATCCTGTATTCTCCTTTAAAGTGGACAATCCTAGAAGAAAAGACTATCATTCACGGCCGGAAGAAGTCAATCTATGCAGCGATATTGCGGCCTTAAGGAGATGTAAAAAAAGCCGCTCAAGTCATTATTGTGACTGTGAGCAGCCTATGGCTGTAAACTAGGTTTCGTTTTTGGTCACTCCGTTAAGACTCGGCACATAATCAGCTGCTTTGTCCGGATCAACCATTTGCGGAATCTCTGTTATTGAAGCGTGGTTCTGCTGGTTGTGTTTTTTGTCGGCACGGTTATTTGCGCGGTCATATTTTGGGTCAGCACTGTTCTTGGGCATGAATTTCACCTCCGTTTGCTAACCTATAGTATGAGACGGCTGCTGGCACTTTATTCCGGTCCAGCGATTCACTAAGATATTGTAAGTGTATTCAGTCACGCCAGAAGTCAGGGCAGGATGGTTCGTCTGGCAGCTTGGCATAGTATTCACTGATCCCGGGAGGGTTGCTGCAGCCGAAGGTTCTCCACGGATTCAGCTGCGGTGAACCGAAGCAAACATGCAGCTCGCGGGCTGCATTATCACAGATCATGGACCATAGCGTACCCAGGCCTTCACTGTAATGATGACAGCTGATGCCCTGCGGAAAGGAATTCCCGGTTAATTGCTTCATAACGGCAATTATCTCCTGCGGATCGGTTACCTGGCTCAGGGAATGTTGCATAAGCCGGGCTCTGGCCAGTGAATTAGGCATGATCTGCAGGTTGTGCGGCTGCATAGCAGAGAGGGTATAGTGATTGGCTGAGACAGCCAGCTTGTGTGAGTCTGCTGTTGCTGCACCAAGATATTCTATGTCTTTACTGCTTCCGGCAGTTTCAACCAGTGCCATACAGCCATGCCTGTCAGAGATTAGAAAATTCCTGAAGTCGGAGATGGGCATGCTGCGCAGTAGAGAAGCAGCTTCGAGGGCTGTAGCACAGCTGTCGAGCACTGCCCGTGCCACCCCCGGAAAAACAAAACCAGTCTCTGACAGAGCCGGTCTTATCCGCCCGGACGTTGTTGTTATACATAATCCTTCTTCATTCATGCCGTCATACCGTCCGAACAATTGAAGCGCAAATCCGGTATGTGCCGGCTTGCCTTTAACTCTGGTTGTACTGAGCAGTAGTTGATTGTAGGGAGCATCCTCCCAGCCAAAGTCATAGGTTCGCATATGGTAGGTACGGCTCCCGCTGCCTGTTCCGGTGCTGACTGCCGCCTGGCTGCAATATCCCGCAGGCTGGACATAGGAATAGTAGAACACAATATTCTCTGCCGGAACGCCGGTTTCATCGGCGAAGCCGCGGATTTCCTGATTGAGGCCTGGACAATACTGCTCGAATTGCTCCATAGCCCGTTCTGCAGCTTCCGGCTTCAACGGTGCTGCTCCCATAAAGGGAGAGGTCAGAAAGTCTATTAACTCCCGGTTCTGGCTGAAACAAGCTCCAAGTGCGCGGCCGACCTCATAATGAGTACCTTCAGTGACTACGTGCCGGTATACAGCTGTTTTGACTGACATTTTGGCTCCTTGTGATTAAGGATTCTCTGCGCAGAGTAGTCTCAGTATAGATCGGCTGCTGAATGAACAGCAAAGCACGCCTGGGGCGGAATCAGCGCATGTAGAGCTAAGGGTAGTACAGCTTAGCAGCTAAAGGGGATTTTTCAGCACATCAGCCTGTTTTTCTTGTCAAACAGCTATTTTTAAGGTAAATTATGGGTATGGATTTGGGATTAAACCAGCAGAACATCTATTTGATGTTCTGCTTTTTTTGTTTAACCCTTTACAGCAAATGTCCATACCCGGGGCGGCAGGCTGCATACATTATAGGAAGATATCCTTATCCTTACACGCAATTAGCAGAGTATGCTGCTTAACGCAGGTTACGGAGTATCGTAAAGGAGGAGCTGCCTGTGTCCGCTACAAAGCATATCCTTGCACCGAATACGCCCTATGCGACCCCGTATTATGTGATCAATGGCCATAGGCCGGGTCCGGTCTTTATGGTGGTATCAGGCATCCATGGCAATGAACCGGCGAGCATCCGCGCAGCGCAGGCGCTGGCAGGGAAATTCCGGCGCAGGGAGCTGGTGCTTGCCGGCGGCAGATTGATCATAGTTCCGCTGGTGAATCAGCGGGCTTACCGGCAGAAGAGCCGGGGGGTACCGGATCTAAACCGGACATTTCCCCATGTCTCAGCTTCCCGGGCGGGTCATCCGCTGTCTGCTGCCCTGTTCCGTCTAGCCCGGCAGCATCGTCCCACCTGGTATCTGGATTTGCATGAAGCTAACGGACTGTCCCAGCTTAACCGCAAGCGTGTAGGCCAGACCCTGCTGGTAAGTCAGGGCACAAGTGCAGCTGCTGCAGCCCGCCAGATTATTAATAAGATGAACCGAAAGGTCGGGATTACCGCTCACCGTTTCAATATTAAGCACCGGGAGCGCTCCGGTACCTCACGGATGGCGGTCCAGCAGCTGCTGGGCGCCCGGGCTGTTACGGTTGAAACCTGCTGGAGCTTAGATTTTGCCCTGCGGGTCAAATACCAGCAGCAAATAGTTTCGCATTTTTTAAAAAGAGCAGGAATGATAGGCTGAACATTGCAGGCTGGGCACGCAGAAAATGCGGGTTCAGCTTTTTTAATGTGCAAAGTTCTGTGATACAAAAATCACATACAGTATGCCCCCCGGGGGGATATATTTCATGATAATAGTTCTCATTTATAATAAATAAGGAGTGATAATCATGGGAGAAGTGGCTGTAAAAGAACGTTCAGTACGAGTAGTCTGGGAGAAAAACGGCGGGATCTTCATTGCTGCTGCCTGTCTGGTGCTGATTGCACTGGCCTGGCTGCTGGAAAGGCAGGGTCTGCAGGCAGGAGCCATTACATTGTTCGTGCTGGCCTATGCAGTGGGCGGATACCGTAAGGCCTGGGAGGGCATGGAGACGTTAATCAAGGAGAAGGACCTTGATGTAGACCTTCTGATGGTCGTGGCCGCAATTGGAGCAGCTGCAATCGGATATTGGCTGGATGGTGCTGTGCTTATCTTTATTTTTTGCCTGAGCGGAGCACTTGAGGATTATTCGATGGAGAAGACGAATCAGGATATTGCGGCTATTCTGAAATACCGTCCGGAGACAGCCGTATTGCTGAAGAATGGAACGGAAGTAACGGTCCAAGCCTCTCAGCTTATAACCGGAGATATCGTACGGGTCCGGCCGGGTGAGCGTATTCCGTGTGACGGTATTGTACTCGAAGGGGTATCTGCCGTTGACCAGTCAACCTTGACCGGCGAATCCGTCCCTGCCGATAAAATGCCGGACGACGGTGTCTACGCAGGCTCGATCAACGGACAGGGTGCGCTGAAGCTTCGTGTTACAAAACCGGCGGAAGATACGCTGTTATCAAGAATTATACATATGGTGCAGGAAGCCAAAAATGAGACCCCGCCAAGCCAGCTTTTTGTCGAACGGTTCGAAGGCATCTATGCGAAGACTGTAGTGGGAGCAGCGCTGCTGCTGATGATTTTGCCGCCTTACCTGCTGCAATGGACATGGGAGGATACCATCTACCGGGCAATGATTTTTTTGGTAGTAGCTTCGCCTTGTGCACTGGTGTCATCCATCATGCCTGCTATTCTCTCCGGAATTTCCAATGCGGCGCGTAAAGGGGTTCTTTTTAAGGGAGGCATTCATCTTGAGGCTATGGCCGGTGTGCAGGCTGTTGTATTTGATAAAACCGGAACACTCACAGAAGGCAAGCCTGTAATAACCGCCGTGTACCCGGCAGATGGGATGACGGAAGCAGAGCTGCTAGGGCTTGCGGCTTCACTGGAGCGGCTCTCCCGGCATCCGGTTGCCCGGGCGGTAGTTGAATGCGCCGGGGCTAAGCGGATTGCGCTTGCGCCGGTTACTGCAATGCAGGATGTGACCGGATTCGGCGTCAGCGGGATTGTGAACGGTGCCCTCTGTATGATCGGCAAACGAAGCCTGCTCCAAACTCAAAAGCTGGATGAACGCAGCCAGGCGATAGCAGCACAGCTGGAGGCAGACGGCAACACGGTGATTTACGTTGAAGCCGGGGGACATATTGCCGGAATGCTTGCGGTTCAGGATAGGGTCCGCAGCCATTCGGCAGAGGCGGTAAAGCAGCTTAAGAATATGAACAAGAAGGTCATCATGCTCACCGGGGATGCCCGTCATACCGCTGAAGCCATCGCCCGCCAGTGCGGAATTGATGAGGTCTATGCTGAAATGCTGCCGGACGGGAAGCTGGAGATGATTAAAGAGCTAACCGGGAAATACGGTAAGGTTGCCATGGTAGGTGACGGGGTCAACGACGGCCCGGCACTGGCAGCAGCTTCTGTCGGTATAGCCATGGGAGCTGCCGGAAGCGATGTCGCCCTGGAAACAGCCAATGTGGTGCTCATGAATGATGATATTACAAAAATTCCGTATGCAATCACGCTCGGCAGACGTACGAGCCGGGTGATCAGACAGAATATTGCCTTTGCGCTGGCGGTCATTGTGATTCTGGTTGTCTCGAATTTTTGGGGCGGGCTGAATCTGCCGTCGGGCGTTGTAAGCCATGAAGGGAGCACGCTGGCAGTTATTCTTAGCGGACTCCGTCTGCTGAGATAAAACGGGGTTAATGGGGGTAACCCTTCCATTAGATGGAATGCTCAATGTCATAGGAGCCGAGCCCCGGAATATGATATTTTTAGGCAAATTTCATGCCAAGGGGGAAGACAAGTGATTACTCCGGATAATCTTGAAACGTATTATGTCAGAATAGGCAGGCTGAAGCAGCGTTATCTGCCGGAACAGTTTGAACAGGATCTGCCTGCGTTTGGCTCCCACCAGGAGGCGGCAGCATGGTTCCGCTCCCTTTTCAGCGGAGATTTTATCTTCGTGGAGGTTATGGAAGCGGCAGGCGCGGAGCAGTATTACCAGTATGATATTATACATGACCGGGAAATCTGGGAGCGCAGGCAAAGGGATATCCGTGAAAAAGGGGCCGCCAGCGGGCTTGGAATGCTGCTGTGCGCCCAGCGGGTTGATATCTATGAGGACGGATCGGTGCATCTGGTAGTGTGAATAACGGCCGCCTGGAACGATTGTATTCGTTCCGGGCGGCCGATTGTCGCAGGTGGGCCGGAACACCGGCAATCCGCAGCATAAATTCCCCGAGTTCCGTGATGTCTCTCTCTTACTTTTTGTCTGCGGTTGTAACTGCTACTACATAATTCTGCATAAAGACAAGTGCGGGGTTTTATTGCAAAAGAGCGTGGAAATGCCTACCTTTCCCGTAGAATTGCCTCTTATTACCAGGCTAAAAGGGTCACTATAATGGGGGTGTACACCCACTATTTTTAGCTGAGGAGGAGTAAAATGCGCAATAAGTATGTCATCTGGTCACTTGTAGCAGCGCTGCTGGTCTCAACCCTGTACCTGGCTGCCGGTTCGTTCGGCATCACCTATGCCGCCGGCGGGCAGAATCTGACACCGGGTAAAGCAGTAACGGCAAGCGGCCACACTCAGGAGTATGCACCGGGTAATGTAAAAGACAGCAACCCGGGCACCTACTGGGAAAGTTCAAACAGCTCATTTCCGCAATGGATTCAGGTTGATCTCGGAACAAGTACAAGCATCGACCAGGTTGTGCTGAAGCTGCCGGCCGCTTGGGAAGCCCGCACCCAGACACTGACTGTTCAGGGCAGCTCAAATGGAACGGTTTATACTACACTTGCTGGTAGTGCTGCTTATGTCTTCAATCCCGCATCGGGCAATACGGTATCCGTTAACTTTAATGCTGCCAGTACCCGGTATGTTCGGATCACTGTAACGGCCAATACAGGCTGGCCTGCGGCACAGTTCTCAGAGGTTGAAATATACGCTGCTGCCGCTGCTACACCGTCCCCGACAACGGTTCCAACACCATTACCGGCTACACCGACTCCTGTACCTACAGCTATGCTGACAACAGCACCTACAGCAATACCTACAGCAATACCTACAGCTACACCGTCCCCATCCGCAACTCCTGTACCTACTGTGACGCCTTCCACACCTCCGGGCAGCAATATCGCTGCCGGCAAACCAGTCACTGCTTCTTCTTCTACGCAAAGCTATGCTGCCCTCAATGCAAACGATAATAATACCGCAACCTACTGGGAAGGCGGCGGAAATCCAAGCCATCTGATTCTGGATCTGGGGGCTAATCACAATATTACATCTATCGTCCTTAAGCTGAATCCGGCTGCCGAATGGGGGACCCGGACCCAGACGATTCAAGTCCTCGGACATAATCAGACCACAACAACGTTCAGCAATCTGGTATCTGCACAGAGCTATACCTTTAATCCTGCCTCAGGGAACACTGTCACTATTCCGGTAACAGCCACCGTTATGCGTCTGCAGCTTACCATTACGGCGAACAGCGGAGCACCGGCCGGACAGATTGCCGAATTTCAGGTGTTCGGTGTGCCGGCTGCCAATCCGGATCTGACCATCACCGGAATGTCATGGACACCGGGGTCTCCGGATGAAGCAAGTGCGGTTACGCTGAATGCCGTGGTAAAAAATGCCGGAACTGCCGCTTCCGCAGCAACGACTGTCAACTTCTACCTGAACAATGAGCTTGCCGGGTCAGCCGCCGTAGGAATACTGGCTCCAGGTGCTTCATCCACCGTATCTCTGAATGCCGGAAGCAAGCCTGCGGGCAGCTATTCAGTGAGTGCGAAGGCCGATGAAGACAATCTGGTAATAGAGCAGAATGAAGCCAATAACAGCTATAGCCATGCAGCAGCACTCGCCGTTAATCCTGTCTCGAGTTCTGACCTGGCCGTTACGGCCGACTGGACTCCCGGTATGCCGTCAGCAGGCAGCAGTGTGGCTTTCTCCGTCAGCATCAAGAATCAGGGGATTGTTGCCTCGGCTGGCGGAGCCCATCCGGTAACGCTTGTCCTTAAAAATGCCGCCGGAGCAACGATTCAGACCTTTAATACCTCGTATAACGGTGTCATTGCTGCGGGGGCATCCGTTAATGTTGCTATCCCGGGCTCTTGGACTGCTGTAAACGGAAATTATACCGTCAGTACATCAATAGCAGCAGACGGAAACGAGGTGCCTGCGAAGCAGACGAATAATACAAGCTCGGTTAATCTGGTTGTCTATGCCCAACGTGGAGCCAGCGTACCATATAGCAGGTACGATACGGAGGATGCGGTTAAAGGCGGTACTGCCGCACTGCGGACAGCTCCAACGTTCGATCAGTCCCTGACTGCCTCAGAAGCCTCCGGCCAAAAGTATATTGCTCTTCCTTCCAATGGCTCCTATGCCGAATGGACCGTCAGATCCGGGCAGGGCGGTGCAGGAGTAACCATGCGCTTCACCATGCCGGATTCCTCAGACGGAATGGGTCTCAGCGGCTCGCTCGATGTCTATGTCAATGGGACCAAGGCAAAGACAGTTGCCTTAACCTCTTACTTCAACTGGCAGTATTTCTCGGGTGATATGCCGTCTGATTCTCCGGGCGGAGGACGCCCGCTGTTCCGCTTCGATGAGGTACACTTCAAGCTGGACACTGCGCTCAAGGCCGGAGATACCATCCGTATCCAGAAAACGAACGGGGATGCCTATGAATACGGTGTAGATTTCCTGGAGATTGAACCGGTGCCTGCAGCTATCGCACGTCCGGCGGGTGCAGTGTCCGTTACCGACCACGGGGCAATAGCAAACGACGGCAAAGATGATCTCGCCGCCTTCAAAGCTGCGGTCAGTGCAGCTGTGGCTGCCGGCAAGACGCTGTATATTCCGGAGGGCACCTTCCATCTAAGCGGCATGTGGGAGATCGGCTCGGTCAGCAGCAAAATCAGCAATATCACCATAACCGGCGCCGGCTTATGGCATACCAATATTCAGTTCACCAATCCGAATGCGGCTGGCGGCGGCATTTCGCTGCGAATCACCGGCAAGCTGGATTTCAGCAATGTCTACATGAATTCAAATTTACGCTCACGATATGGCCAGAACGCCATTTATAAAGGCTTCATGGACAACTTCGGTACTAATTCCGTCATCCATGATGTGTGGGTGGAGCATTTTGAATGCGGGATGTGGGTGGGCGATTATGCGCACACACCAGCGATTTATGCAAACGGACTGGTAGTGGAAAACAGCCGGATCCGCAACAATCTGGCCGACGGCATCAATTTTGCGCAGGGAACCAGTAATTCCACTGTGCGCAACAGCAGCATCCGCAATAATGGGGACGACGGGCTTGCCGTATGGACCAGCAACACGAACGGAGCACCGGCCGGAGTTAATAATACGTTCTCCTACAATACGATCGAGAATAACTGGCGCGCTGCAGCGATAGCCTTCTTCGGGGGAAGCGGCCATAAGGCCGATCATAACTACATCATTGATACGGTGGGCGGGTCCGGTATCCGGCTGAACACCGTATTTCCGGGTTATCATTTCCAGAACAACACGGGCATTGTATTCTCGGATACAACAATTATCACCAGCGGCACCAGCCAGGACCTTTATAACGGGGAGAGAGGGGCTATTGACCTTGAAGCCTCCAATGATGCGGTTAAAAATATTACATTCAGCAATATAGATATCATCAACACTCAGCGTGATGCAATCCAGCTCGGTTATGGAGGCGGATTCGAGAATATCGTATTTAATAACATTAATATTAACGGAACGGGACTTGACGGAATCACAACCTCTCGTTTCTCCGGACCGCACAAGGGGGCTGCCATTTATACGTATACAGGTAACGGTGCGGCAGCTTTCAACAATCTCATTACAAGCAATATTGCCTATCCGGATTTGAACTACATCCAGTCCGGTTTTAATCTGACTATTAACAATTAATAGTTGGCTTGGCAGCAGGGGAGGAGGGGGTTTTGAACCCTCTTTTTTCCCTGTATATATAATTAATAGGGTTAATAATAAACGGGATGAATAATAGCATTGCTTCCGTCAGCAGATATTTTATCAAAAACAGGAAACCGGTTTCTGAATGTCAAATTAGTAGTATGCGTGAGTATTACTCAGGTATCATTATGAATTTTAGCTCAAAAGATCCATTGACCGCGCTTGCTCCAGGATACTATAATCAGAATCAGGAAAAATTCATTGGAGCAAAAGCGGCAACGGCCGCTTTATTTCACTCTAATCTTGCAAACGCATACAATGGAGCTTTTCCGTCAGTCCGCGGGGGTGATGGATGGTGTAGTGCAGGTAGCTTTAGCCGATTGCCGGGTAATCTCGTATTTTTATTTTTGCAAACGTTTGCGCATTAAAGAGGTTAGCTCTGTTTTCAACCATTTGAGCAGGAGGTAGTCTATTTGGTAAAACATAAAACGAGGCGTTTTCTTTCCTGGTTAGTCATTTTTGCGCTCTGCTTCAGCTTGTTCGGTGTATCAGGCGGTGCATCCGCCAGCAACACCAACTATACCGTTACTTACACCAACAGTACTGCAACGGCTGTAACCCTGCACTGGACGGCCAACAACTGGTCGAGTATTACGGACACTGCAATGACAAGAAACGGAACGACCTTCACGGCGAACTTATCAGTTGCTGAAGGTGCTACCCTGACGTATTGCTATCACATCACCGCTCCAACCGACAGCTGGGACAGTAACGGCGGCAAAAACTGGACCGTAACGATCCCCTCTGCCGGCAGATATGAAGCGGAGAATGCAGCATTAACTGGCGGGGCAAAAGTAAACACCAATCATACCGGCTACTCTGGAGCTGGGTTTGTGGACGGGTATACGGCCAGCGGGGCAGCTACAGCTTTTACAGTGCAGGCTTCTGCTGCAGGCACCTACAACACAACCTTGCGATATGCGAACGCGACAGGCAGCAGCAAGACGGTATCCGTATATGTGAACGGGACCCGAATCAAGCAATCCACCTTCGCGAGTCTGGGCAGCTGGGATTCCTGGGCTGACCAGACAGAGTCCCTTAATCTGCAGGCAGGCAGCAACACCATCACCTACAAATACGATTCGGCGGACAGCGGAAATATTAATATCGATTATGTAACGGTTCTGCCGGGAGCAACACCAACACCAACGGCAACTCCGGTGCCGACAGTCCAGCCTACAGCAACTCCATCTGCTACTCCTTCACCAACTCCAGTGGTTACACCAACACCAACGCCTGTACCCACAGCAATACCCACACCTACGAATACACCAACAGCAACTCCTACACCTGCAGTAACACCTACACCAAGCCCTACAGTCAGCCCGACACCTGCAGCAGGCATTACAGTCCATGTGAAAAAGCCGTCCGGCTGGAATTCGGCAATGCGCATCCATTACTGGAACCTGAGCCCGGTATCGGTACCTGTCAGCGGAGCCTGGCCCGGTATTCTGATGAATTCTGACGGGAACGACTGGTACAGCTATACCATTCCCGGCGCTGCAAGCACCAGCCTGATTTTTAACGACAGCAGCGTCAAACAGACAGGCGATTTAACCCGTAATGTAAAAGAAAGCTGGTACTACACAGACAACGTCTGGTATACCGCGAATCCTGAGGCGCTGAAGACACCGGTCATCACGGTCTCCCCGGCTCCAAAAACATACGATTCTGCACAAACGGTTGCACTATCCAGCAGCAATACCGGCGACAAAATCTACTATACAACCAACGGCTCCACACCGACGGCAGCCTCGGCTTTATACACCGCACCAATCCAAGTTTCGTCCTCGATGACGATCAAAGCGTTTGGTGTTAATGCGGACGGCGTAGCAGGGAGTGTGTCTTCATTTGCCTATGTGATTGACCTGAATGCCGATCTGCAGCCGCCGGTGATTACGCCGAACCTGCCGGTAGGGCAGAACGCTACAGCGGTAAATGTTTCTTTTAACATCAAAGACAATAAGACTGGAACGGTAACCGCCTATTATACTGAGGACGGCACAGAGCCTACTGCCAGCTCCAAAGTATACCTCACGGGTAATGTTGTGGCCGGGCTGACCGGTCCGCAGATCCTGATCGCCAAGACGACAACACTGAAATTCCTCGTTATTGACGCCGCTGGCAACCGGACGGTCCAAAGCTTCGTCTACAGCATCGGCAGCAAGGGGGATTTCCGCGAGGATTCGATATACTTTGTAATCACTTCACGTTTCTATGACGGCGATACCAGCAACAATGCCCATTCCTGGGACGATGCCAAGGCCGGCAACCCGGATTCCGATCCAGCTTGGAGAGGAGATTTCAAGGGCCTGATCCAAAAGCTTGACTACATCAAAGCGCTCGGCTTCAGCGCCATCTGGATTACACCTGTCGTGCAGAATGCCAGCGGGTATGATTATCACGGCTATCACGCGATTAATTTTGCCAAAATCGATCCGCGATACGAGTCCGCAGGCGCCTCCTACCAGGAACTGATTAACGCCGCACATGCCAAGGGCATTAAGGTCATTCAGGATATCGTTGTTAATCATACCGGTAACTTCGGCGAGGAGAACCTGTTCCCGATGTTCAAGAAGGACGAAACCAAGCCGGACACGATTGCGAATCTGCTCAAAATAACCGACAAGCTGCCGGCCAACTACGATTCCATGACCCCGGACCAGCAGTATCAGGCCAGACTGGCCCTGATGAAGACTGCCGAGACCAACAACAATATCTATCACACGGAAAAAAGCCTCTCCTGGGAGTCGTACACCGTCCAGACCGGACAGATCGCCGGGGATTGTGTGGACCTTAACACGGAGAATCCTGTGGTCAACCAGTATCTGATTGACAGCTACAACCAGTATATTGATATGGGCGTAGATGCTTTCCGGGTGGATACGGTGAAGCATGTCAGCCGGTATATTTTTAACAAGTATTTTGTTCCGGCGTGGAAGGAAAGAGGGGGCTCGAACTTCTTTATCTTCGGCGAGGTGGCGACCCGGTACAGAGATGTCTGGAACAGCGGCATACCGGCAATCTCCACACCGTTCTATACCTGGAAATCAGCAAAAGCTTACCCTGGAGACGGTCAAAATGACTATGCTTCCAATAAGCTGTCCGTCGAGCAGGAATGGGCGGATAATGCTACAACCGCGGGCCAGCCGACGTCGAACAATGCTTTCTTGATCGGCAATACTTATCATACACCGGATTATTCGATGAAATCGGGGATGGATGTCATCGACTTCCCGATGCACTGGGCATTCAAAACAGCGCAGGAAGCGTTCAGCATGCGCAGCGGCGACCAGTTCTATAATGATGCTACCTGGAATGTGACCTATATTGATTCACACGACTATGCCCCTGACCAGGCACCGGAAAATCAGCGGTTTGCAGGAACACAGGACACCTGGGCCGAGAATCTGGCGCTGATGTTCACCTTCCGCGGCATCCCGGCTATCTACTACGGCTCCGAGATTGAGTTCCAGAAGGGGAAAGTAATCGACGTCGGCCCGAATGCGCCGCTCAGCACGACCGGACGCGCTTATTTCGGCGATCACATTGAAGGCAGCGTCACCGTACAGGATTTTGGAAGATATACGAACGCTACAGGTACACTCGCTGAATCTCTGGATCATCCGCTGGCCAAGCACATCCGTCAGCTGAATCTGATCAGAAGAGCTGTGCCTGCCCTGCAAAAGGGACAATACTCCACAGAGAACGTCAGCGGCAATCTGGCTTTTAAAAGAAGATACACCGACGCGTCCAAAGGCATCGACAGCTTTGCGCTCGTAACAATTTCCGGCAATGCTACCTTCACAGGCATTCCTAACGGAACTTATGTAGATGCAGTAACGGGGGACATCAAAAATGTAACAAACGGCACTATTACGCTGAACTGCTCCGGCAAAGGCAATGCAAGAGTCTATGTGCTGAACGGCAGCGGCGGAATTGGTGTAAGCGGAACGTATCTGAAATAAGGTTATGAAATAGGGTTATGAAATAAGGTGAAAGCCTGCAGCCTTCTGCTTCCCGGAGCAGGAGGCTTTTTCCATAAAATTTAATCATACTAATTAGGTGCGGATAGTTGATAATTTATAGAGTTGCAGTTATAATCCTATTAATCATCAATGAGTAACAACGATAAATGCAATATAACATCGTATACATTCACTAATCGGACAACAGGAAAGGATGGGCTGAATGACGCTGGAAATTCAACCTTTACAGCTGGAATACGAATTCTTACAGGTACTGCTGGAAGCCCGGGCTCCGCTGGGAGCCAGTACCCTTGTACATACACTCGGCAAGAAATATGCGCTAAGCCAGGCAACGATCGGGCGCAAGCTGATGGAATTTGATTATGAAGGTTATACCGTGCTTAAGGGCCGCAGGGGCCGGGTGCTGACAGAGAAGGGGGTTGCCCGGGTACATTATCTGGAAAAAAAGCTGCAGCAAAAGAATGTAAACTCGCAGCTTCTCCGGCTGCTGAACAATTCCGGTGAGTCAGCACTGCTGGATGTGCTGGTTGCCAGGCGGGCGCTCGAGCGGGAGATAGCCTCGCTTGCGGCCATACGGGCTACGCCTGAAGAAATCACGCTGCTTGAAGCCTCCATCGCCAGCCAGCTGGAGCTGCTGTCCAGAGATATCATCCCGTACGAGCAAGACCGCGAGTTCCATATGCTGCTCGCGCTTGCAGCCCGTAACCAGGTGCTGCTGCATGCGGTTCAGCTGGTCTGGCAGACAGGAAGGGATTTCCTGGAGACCGCAGATATCCGCCGCACCGTAGGCAGTGCGCTCGTCGTGGATCACCGCAACATTCTCGATGCTGTAATCGCAGGCTCAGCTGAGCAGGCGGAAGCAGCCATGGTCACGCATATCAACCAGATGATTGAAGATGTCAAACGTTATTATGCAATTCAGAATCAGGAGCAGCCGGGTTCTTAGGCTGCTCCGGTTAAAGGAGTGGAAGCAGTGGACAGCAAGTACCGCTTAGGCATAGATATCGGCGGAACGTTTACAGATGCCATCGTAACAGACAATCAGGGCCGGGTGGTTACCACTCTCAAGACACCGTCGGTTGCTGATGCGCCTGAGCAGGCAATATTTAATGCGCTGAAACAGCTGCAGGATCGTGGTGTGGATACGAAGCAGATTGATCTTTTTGTGCATGGCACGACGCTCGGGGTTAACACACTGATTGAGCGCAGCGGCGCCGTTACCGGACTGCTGGTCACCAGGGGCTTCCGGGATGTCCTGGAAATCCGCCGGCTGCGCCTCGAGAATACAACCAATCTGTATGGCGATAAGACACCGCCGCTGGTTCCCCGGCAGCTGGTGAAGGAAATCAATGAACGCCAGCTTGCCGACGGCACTGTGCTGACACCGCTGGATGAGCAGGAGCTGCTGGCAGCAGTGGAGGAGCTGGTTCAGCAGGGAGTAACAGCGCTGGCGGTCAGCTTCCTGCATTCCTACGCGAATGATACTCATGAGGCACAAGCGGAGCAGCTGATCCGTGAGCGTTATCCTCAGCTGTTCATTTGCAGAAGCAGCGCCATCTGGCCGCAGCAGCGAGAATTCGAGCGTACGCTGGCGACGGTGATGAATGCGTATGTCGGCGAACAGATGGGCTCCTATTTTAAACGTCTGCAGGCTGGAATCGGTCAATACGGGGTATCGGCGACACTGCTGTCCACGATGTCTAACGGCGGCATGATGACGGCAGCCCGTGCTGCGGCCGAGCCGGTCAGAACACTGCTGTCCGGTCCCGCCTCCGGTGTAATCGGGGCAACTTACATTGCCGGACAGGCCGGAATCAGCCAGGTTGTCACCTTCGATATGGGCGGAACCAGCGTGGATGTCGCCTTGATCGACAAGGAACCGGCTTATTCCACAGAGAACCAGGTCGGCGATTATCCGGTTATCATTCCCGCTGTCGATGTAACGGCCATTGGGGCGGGCGGCGGCTCCATCGCATGGGTCGATTCGGTAGGCGTGCTGAAGGTCGGCCCGCGCAGCGCCGGTGCAACACCCGGTCCGGCCTGTTATAACCGCGGCGGAGAGCAGGCTACGACCACCGATGCCTATCTGCATCTGGGAATTCTTCAGGCTGACCGCTTCCTTGGCGGCCAGATGCGGCTGTACCCGGAGCTGGCCGAGCAGGCGCTGACGCGGCTTGGCAGTCAGCTCGGACTGAGTGCCACGCAGACTGCCCAGGCAATTCTGGATGTGGCAACCGCGAATATGTATGCCCAGTTCTCGCCGCTGATGGCGCGTAAGGGTGTCGATCCGCGTGACTTCACCCTGCTGGCATACGGAGGCGCAGGTCCGATGCATGCTTTTCTGATGGCCCGTGAAGTCGGCATCCGTAAGGTGCTGATTCCTCCGTCACCGGGTACCCTGTGTGCCATGGGCTGTACGGTCGCTAACCTGCGTAATGATTTCGTATTTACCTTCCACAAGAGCAGCGGGCATCTGCAGGATGGCGAGCTGCTGTCACAGTACTCCCTGCTTGAGCGGAAGGGACGGCGCTGGATTGAGGAAGAAGCCAGCGGCGGCGTAGAGCTTGAAGGGACCTATGTGATTTACAGTGCGGATATGCGTTATGAGGGACAGGCCTTTGACCTTGAGGTCACCTTATCAGAAACGGAAATAAACAATCCTGATGGAGCCAGGCTTAAGTTCCACCAGCAGTATGAGTCCGTGTTCGGTATCAGCCAGCCGGATGCTGAGGTTATGTTCGTCAATCTGCGGGCAAGCATTGTCGGGCTGCTGCCGAGCAAGCCGACGGTAGAGCTGGTGCAGGCAACCGGCAGCAGTAAGCCAGCCGAGCTGCGCAGCATCAGGTTTGACGGACTGGAGCATCAGGCCAAGGTGCTCAGCCGGGAGCAGCTAAGCCCGGAGCGCCGGATTTCCGGTCCGGTCATTCTTGAGGAATATGATACGACCGTCTTTATCCCTCCGGGCTTTGCGATCTACAGAGACGCCGGCGGCAACATCATCGGGGAGGCTGAGCTATGATTACGGATAAAGTCTTTCTCGAAATCTTCAATAACCGGATTCAGGCTGCCGTCGAAGAGATGGCTAATGTCGTCCTCCGTACCGGCTTCACAGCCTTTGTTAAGGAGACCGGGGATTTCGGCACATACCTGCTCTCGCCTGCCGGGGAAACCTTCGGCTCGCCGCTGGATACCGGTTATAACCTGTCACTCGGCATTCCCGCAGCAACTGCCATTAATGCGATTAAGGACTGGCAGGAAGGCGACATCGTGATCTGCAATGATCCTTATACCACCGGAGGCATGGTTACCCATCTGCCGGACATTCACCTGATCAAGCCTTATTTCCATGAAGGCCGGATTATCGCCTTCGGCTTATGCTTCGTGCATTCCTCCGATGTCGGCGGAAAGGTTCCCGGCAGCGTGTCGCCAACCGCCTATGACATTCATATGGAAGGAATCCGCATTGCTCCGGTCAAGCTGTATGAGGCTGGCCGGCTCAACGGGCAGGTCCTTCGTCTGCTGCTGGATAACAGCCGCATACCGGAGCAGAACCAGGGTGATCTGAATGCCCTGATGGCTGCGCTGAACAGAGGCGAGGTCCGCCTGAAGGAGCTGATCAGACGCTATGGTGCGGAGCAGGTGGAGCAGGGCATTGAGAACCTGCTTGAATATGCCGAGCTGAAAGCCCGGACAATCATTGAGGATATTCCCGACGGGTCCTATGACTTCTGGGATTATCTGGAGAAGGGGCCGGGCGGTTACCCGATCCGGCTGCGCTGCCGGATGACTATCAGCGGTTCGGATATCCATCTGGACTTCACCGGAACCGATCCGCAGGTCAGAGCCTCCTTTAATATCCCGACCCATAACCAGCAGGGGCATTACATGCTGGTCCCGGCGCTGATCCGCTATTTCCGGACGATGGATCCGACCATTCCCTGGAATTCAGGAATGGTGCGGATGGTAAGCAACTATGCGCCGCCGGCTTCGCTGCTCAATCCGCAGGTGAATGCGGCAGTCGGCGCACGGGCTGCAACCTTTATCCGGGTGATGGATGTGATTACCGGCGCGCTCAGCCAGGCACAGGTGAATAAAGTGCCTGCGGCGGGAGCCGGCCAGGCGTGTATCGTGATGATGGCGATGACCGATCCGGCGGACGGCAAGAGCAAGGTCGGCGTGATCCAGCCGATCTGCGGCGGCTCAGGGGCAAGGCCGATGAAGGACGGGATTGACGGGATGGACTTTGCAGTAGGCCATCTGCGGAATATCCCGGCGGAAACGGTCGAGGCGGAAATGCCAATTCTGATTGAGCAATACGGACTGCGTAAGGATTCAGCCGGGGCCGGCAGGTTCAGAGGCGGCAGCGGCATTGATCTGCGCGTGCGGATTCTCAGTCCGGACACGGTGATGACAGCCAGAAATATGGAACGGATGGAGTTTCAGCCTTGGGGCCGTGTCGGCGGCGGTGTTGGGGGGCATGGTGAGGCCATCCTGAATGAAGGGCGTGCGGGTGAACGGAGCCTTGGCCGGATTGACGAGCTGCTGCTGCAGCCGGGAGATACGGTAACCTTCCTGTCCCAGGGTGGCGGCGGTTATGGTGATCCGTATGAGCGGGAGCCGAAACTTGTGCTTGAGGATGTGCTGAAAGGGCTATTGTCGGCTGAACAGGCCCGGGACGGCTACGGTGTAGAAATTGCCGGCAATACTGTCGATGAAGCAGCCACCGGTCTGCTGCGCTCCGGCACAGCCGGCAGCTCAGAAGCCTTCAGCTTCGGAGAAGCACGCGAGACATTCGAGGCGCTGTGGGCTGACGAGATGCAGCTTGCTGTTATCAATGCATTAAGCCAATATCCGCTGGCACTCCGTGATTATCTGAAGCGTCAGACGATGGCGGAAGTGGAAAAGCTCACCCGTACGGGTGAAGCAGTAACTCCGCAGGCAGTACCTGAAGTAATGGAACAGCTCCGCATGGCAATCGGCCTGCGCTGATGAACAGAGATGCTGGTTAGCATGACCACATAAATAATCTAACCTAAGGGAGAGACAACCAATGACTACTATGTTTAAAACAAAACGGACTTATCTTGTACCTGCATTATCGCTTGCCATGATGGTGGCACTCTCTGCCTGCGGCGGAAATAACGCCAATAATGCAGCCGGCAATACATCTCCTACCAATGCAGCCGCTACTGACGGCTCTGGTGCCGCAGGCAGCGGGGAAAAAGTTAAGCTGACGATGTTCATCTGGGCCGGTTCCAACCAGGACGTGGTGCCTAAGGAAGTTGTAGCAGAGTACGTCAAGAATCATCCGAATGTTGAGGTTACCTTTGAGGAGTCGTCTAACTCCGTAATGTATCCGAAAATGCTGGCCGGCAAGCAGGCAGACCCTAATAATCCGGTTGTAAACTTCGGCTACTTTAATGCGGATGCCTCGGCCAAGGGTATTAACGACGATATGTGGGAGCCACTGGATACTGCGATTGTAACGAATATGAAGGATATTCCCGAGCAGTTCCACACCGCTGACAATAAAGGCATCGTCTGGGGCGTCTCCAGCTTTGCGCTTGTCTATAACAAGGATCTGGTGAAAACCCCGCCGACCAGCTGGAATGACCTGTGGAGCAGCGAGGAGTTCAAGGGCAAAACCGCGCTTTGGGATTACATGTTCTATTCCTACCTGTCCCCGCTGCTGGCTGTAAAAGGCGAGGAGCTGGGTGCGTCCTACGAGAACCCTGAGCCGGCGTTCCAGTTCTGGGCTGACAACAGCGACCAGATCGGTACACTGGTAACCTCCAATGACCAGCTTAAAGGGCTGCTGGATTCCGGCGATGCCCTGATCGCACCGTTCAGCGCACAGGTGGCGCAGACCTGGATTGACGGCGGCTCCCCGCTGGCAGTAGCCTATCCGCAGGAAGGCGCTATTTCGTTCCCTTACTCCCTGCAGGTCGTAAAAGGCTCTACACCGGAGCAGCAGAAAGTCGCTAATGAAATCATTAATGAGCTGCTGAGTGCGGATGCATTGTCCCGATATGCTGATGCTACTGGAACACCGGTAACAAGCACAACTGCCGTAGTTCCCGATAAATACAAGGCGGACCCTTCCTTCTCCGTAGAAGAGCAGAGCAAAGGCATTAACCCGGACTGGGATACCCTTGCGAAGAACAGCTCAGCCTGGAAGGAACTGTGGGACCGTATGGTTAAGACCGAACTGTAATGAACAAAGCGGTAAGATGATAACCCGGCTGCTCCAGGCAGCCGGCAGGAACAGGAGATGAAGACCATGAGCGGCGGACAGGGGCCCATTGCCATTGAGACACGGGATGTCATTAAGCGTTATGCGGGTAACACAGCTGTGAACCGGGTATCGCTGCAGGTCAAACGGGGAGAATTCGTCTCTCTGCTCGGACCGAGCGGCTGCGGCAAAACGACCCTGCTGCGGATGCTTGGCGGCCTGGAACAGCCGGATGAGGGCACAGTGCTGCTCTCAGGACAGGATGTTTCCGGTATTCCCGCTTACGGGCGGAATTCCAACATGATTTTTCAGCAGCTGGCGCTGTTTCCCCATATGGATGTTTTCAATAATATTGCCTATGGCTTAAAAGTGAAAAAAACACCAAAGGCCGAGATCAGAAAGCGGGTCCATGACATGCTGGAGCTGGTGCAGCTCGGGGATTACAGCAAGCGCGCTGTATCCCAGCTGTCCGGCGGCCAGGCCCAGCGCGTGGCGATTGCCCGCGCCCTGATCAACAAGCCGGAGGTGCTGCTGCTGGACGAGCCGCTCTCCGCACTCGATATGCAGCTGCGGCTGGACATGCAGCGTGAGCTGAAGCGCATTCAGCGTGACTTCGGGGGGACCTTCATCTTCGTTACCCATGATCAGAACGAAGCAATGAATATGTCCGACCGGATCGGCGTCATGCGTGGCGGCAGGCTGCTGCAATATGGCACCCCGGATGAGATCTATGAGCAGCCGGTGGACAGCTTTGTTGCCAAATTCATCGGGGATACCAACCTGCTGAAGGTTAAAGTACTGGGCACGGAGCAGGGGAATGTATGGGTTCAGGCCGGGGGGCTAAAGCTGGCTGTCCGGGAGCCGGCAACAGGACCTGTGCTGCCGGCTGGAAGCACAGGTTTCCTGTCGGTCCGCTATGAGTATCTGCGGACCGGTGATGCAGCCAAAGAATGTGTAAACCGGCTGGAGGGCCGGGTGACAGACAGTGTATACGGCGGTGCAAGCATCCGCTATACTCTGGATCTGGGCGGACACATCCAGCTGCAGGCGAGCAGCCTGTTCCAGCGGGGGGAGGCCCGTTATATGCCGGGCGATACCCTCGCTGCCGGCTTCAATCCCGAGGATGGCCTCCTGCTGCCGGATGATCCGTCGACGGACCGGGAAGGTGCTCTATGATGCGCGCAGCCGGCAGGCTTACAGGGCTGTTCACCTCAGGGAACCGCTCCTGGGCGGCGCAGCTTCTGCTGCTGCTGCCGGCGCTTGCCCTGATGGGGGTGGTCTATCTGGGCGGCCTGCTGATTTTTGGCCGGTACAGCTTTGATCTGTATGAGAACGGACGGATGGTCCGCGACTGGAATCTGGATACGTACCGTGCCTTTCTTGGCGATCCGTACTACTGGAAGCTGATCGCCACCACGTTTAGAGTTGCAGCCTTAGTCACCTTTTGGAGTCTACTGCTTGCTTATCCGCTGGCTTATGTTATTGCCGGCCTGAAGTCGCCGGGGATTAAGCAGACACTGCTTCTACTGACGTTCCTGCCGCTGCTGGTCAGTGCAGTCGTCAGATCCTACGGCTGGCAGCTGCTGCTGTCACGCCAGGGATTCATCAACTGGCTGTTTATCCAGCTTGGACTGACAGACAGCGGATTCGAGATGATGTACAACGAGACTGGTGTAGTTGTCGCACTTGTACATATTTTTCTGCCGTTTATGGTCTTTCCGCTGCTTAATGTGCTGACCCAGACGGACGGCACGCTGAAAGCGGCCGCACACGATCTCGGCGCCGGCAAATGGCGGACCTTCTTCACCATTACGCTGCCCTTGTCAGCCCGCGGAATTGCCAGCGGAGTGCAGATCGTCTTTACGCTCTGCCTGACGGCCTTTACAACACCGCAGCTGATCGGCGGCGGACGCGTGATGACACTTCCCGTACTTATTTATCAGCGCACGCTGGATACGAACTGGCCAATGGCTGCGGTAGCCAGCCTTTTCCTGTTCGCTTCGTCGATTCTGGTATCGCTATTTGTGAACAAGGGCGCTGATTGGCTGATGTTCCGCCGCATCCGGACGGGAGGACAGAAGCATGCGTAAAGGAAACCGTAATTACAAATGGGTACTTTATACATTTGCCGGACTCATCGGCCTGTATCTGTTACTGCCGCTGCTGATGATCCTGCTGACCTCGCTAAGCAGCGGGAGTGCCAGCAAGTTTCCGCCGGAAGGGCTTACGCTTGAATGGTACAGCAAGCTTGGTGAGCAGACGCAGTTCCTGGAGGCTTTCCGCAACAGTATGATCGCATCTGCCGGAGCGGTGCTGCTGGCGCTGGTTACCGGCACGCTCGCTGCGCTGGCGATTGTGAATTATTCTTTTCCGGGCAGAGGCCTGCTGCGGGCGTTCTTCATGTCACCGATGGTGATGCCGAAGATTACGCTTGGCGTTGCCTATCTGATCCTGTTCTCCAAAATGCACATCGCCGGCGGGCTATTTGCCCTGATACTGGGCGAGGCGGTAATTGTTCTGCCGTTTGTGCTGTCCATTGTAGGCAGCGCGCTGGCTAACCTTAATCCGGCGCACCGTGAAGCGGCTGCCGATTTAGGAGCAGGACCGCTGAAGATCTTCTTCACGGTGACTCTCCCGCAGCTGAAGCTGTCTCTGCTGCTCGCAGGCTCGATTGCGTTCGTCTTTACCTTTGACCAGGTGGAAACAGCGCTGCTCATCCTGCGCCAGGGAAGCTATACTCTGCCGATTCAGCTGTTCCTGTATATGGAGAAATGGCAGGACCCGACGGTTGCCGTCGTTTCTGTGGTCCTTATTGCATTTGCGCTTGCGCTGTTCTTTGCAATCAAACTGGTCATCCGCACGGCTCCGGGCCTTGATACACTGGCCGGAGGCAGACAGAATAAGAGGAGGTCTTGAACTATATGGACAATCAGCAGCAATCTTCTGTATCCGGAGTGAACCGGCCGCGTGCGGCTGAACATATGGCCCTGCACGGCTTGTCCGCACTTGTAGCGACAACGCCGGAAAATATAAACTACATCCTCGGCTCCCAGCTGCGGGCCAGCAACTGGACGATGCAGATTTATGCGGTGCTGCCGCAGGATGTTAACGCCCGTCCCGCGGTCATCATTCCAACTAACCGGCTTGGCGTTATCGCCCAGATGGGAATTTCCGGCGCGGATCTGTACGTGTACAGTGACTTTTTTGTGGAAGGCTCCATCGCTGGCAAAGCATCTACACCAGATATCGATTTGTTCTATTCCCTGATGCAGAATACAACCAGCCATGCCGGTCCTGTAGAAGCACTTAACGCGGCACTGAAGGATCTGGGCCTGGAAGGGCAGGCGGTAGGGGTGGATGAGATGAGAATTGCCCCGGACATGCTGGCTAAATTCTCGGAAGGCCTCCCCGGCGGGACAGCCATGCCTGCATATAAGCTGTTCCGTCAGATCCGCCAGATCAAGACGCCGTTTGAAATTGAGCGGCTTCGCAGAGCGGCCCAATTAAATGAAGCGATTGAGCAGCAGCTGATCGATATGATTGCTGCAGGCGTGCATGAGAAGGACATTGCCGAGCATTACCGGCTTGCTGTCATGAAGGCCGGAGGCACTCCGGCGATGACCGCTGTCGGAGCAGGTCCCCGCAGTGCGCTGCCGCTGATCGAGAACTATTTCCGCGAGATCGAGCACGGGGATCAGGTCCGCTTTGACCTTTGCCTTCAGCTGGACGGCTATTGGGGCGATACCGGCAGAACGGTTGTGCTTGGTGAGCCCACACCGTGGATGGAGCAGCATTTCGCCGCGGTGCGCAGCGGCTGGGAGCAGGCGCTTGAAACGGTGCGTCCCGGAGTCAAAGCGTCTGAAGTCTTTAATGCAGCGGTAGCGCGAGTTCAAAAGGAAGGCATTCCTCATTACCGCCGCCAGCATGTAGGACATGCCATCGGTCTGGAGCTCTACGATGATATTACACTCTCACCCGGTGACCACCGTGTGCTGGAGCCGGGAATGGTACTGTGTGTCGAGGTTCCATACTATGAGCTGGGAGCGGGCGGCTTCCAGATTGAAGATACGGTTGTTGTTACGGCAGACGGCTATGAATTCCTGACCTCGATGGAACGCAAGCTGTTCCGCAAGTAAACACAAATACAAACAGAAGGTTCCGGTCAACCGGTCCTGTCAAGGCAACCGGAGCTTCTTAACATGAAGAAGGTTGGACGTCATGAAGATTCAGCAAGGTTCACCGCAATTCCGCAATATCAGCCTGGCCCTGTTCGCCGGAGGTTTTGTTACCTTTGCACTGCTGTATACACTGCAGCCGCTGATGCCGGAAATAACCGGGGACTTTGGCATTACACCTACCAAAGCCAGTCTTACCCTGTCGGTTACAACCATCGCGATGGCGCTGACCATGCTGTTCATCGGCTCCGTTTCCGATGCGGCAGGGCGCAGGGCCATCATGACGGCTTCCCTGGTTGCAGCTTCTCTAATCGCCGTATTCTCTGCCTTCAGCCCGCAGTTTCCGGTGCTGCTGCTGCTGCGAATTGTGCAGGGCATCGCGCTGGCCGGCCTTCCGGCTATTGCGATGACTTATCTGGTGGAAGAGATTGATCCGGCCAGCCTCGGCTATGCAATGGGGCTGTATATCAGCGGCAACTCGATCGGCGGCATGGCCGGGAGGATCATCAGCGGCCTCTTGACCGACTGGTTCGGCTGGCGTGCAGCCGTCGGCGGAATCGGTGTGCTTGGACTTGCAGCAGCCGTCATATTCTGGATGGTTATTCCTCCGTCACGCCATTTCGTGAAGCAGCCCGGCAAGCTCAGCCGGGTTATTCCGCTGCTCTGGTCACAATGCCGTAACCCGCGGCTTTTATGTCTGTACGGCCTCGGATTCCTGTTAATGGGCAGCTTTGTCACCCTGTTCAACTATATCGGCTTTGAGCTGACGGGTGCGCCGTATAATTTGAGCCAGTCGCTGGCCGGCAGTATTTTTGTCGTCTATCTTATGGGGACCTTCAGCTCCACCTGGATGGGGAGGCTGGCTGACCGCTACGGACGGACCGGAGTGCTCATCCTGGCGCTGGCGATCATTCTGAGCGGTGCGCTCTGCACATTGCATCCGTATCTGTGGGTCAAAATCATCGGCCTGGCGCTGTTCGCCTTCGGCTTCTTCGGCGGGCATTCCATTGCCAGCAGCTGGGTTGGCCTTGTTGCCGATGAACACAAATCGCAGGCTAATGCACTGTATCTCTTTTTCTACTATGTGGGCTCAAGTCTAAGCGGTACCGGCGGCGGTGTGCTGTACGGGCATTTCGGCTGGATCGGGATTATCGGCATGATTGCTGTATATGTCGCCCTTAGCCTGGTGCTGTGTAATATCCTTGTACATAAGAACAGGGCGGTACAGCAGCACACTTTATCACCTTAGCAGAACATATTACGCGAATTTGCATAAATTATGGGGCAGCCGAATACGGCTGTCTTTTTTCAAATATTCAAAGGCACATGTGGTAAAATAGATAAGCAATTATCAAGCACGAAAAGAGTGAAACTATGCGGATTGGTTTTTTTGACTCCGGAATCGGCGGAATTACGGTGCTGCACCAGGCCTTGAAGCTTCTGCCGAATGAAGATTACCTGTTCTATGCAGATACGCAGAATGTCCCCTACGGAGAGAAAACAAAAGAAGAAGTCAAACAATATATATTTCAGGCCGTTCAGTTCATTGCCGACCAGCAGGTGAAGGCACTTGTCATCGCCTGCAACACAGCAACCAGCGTCGCTATTGAGGAGCTGCGTGAGCGGTATGCTTTTCCAATCCTCGGAATTGAACCGGCGGTGAAGCCGGCTGTGCAGAAATGGGAGATTGACCGCAAAAAGGTGCTCGTCCTGGCCACCAATCTGACGTTAAAAGAAGAAAAGTTCAATAACCTGGTCAAGCGGCTTGATCATCAGGATATCGTTAATTGTCTGGCGCTTCCGGGTCTGGTGGAGTTCGCCGAGCGCCATCAGTTTAATGAAGAGATAGTCGGCAGCTATCTGCGGCAGGAATTGTCGCGGTTTGATCTATGCCAGTATGGTACGGTAGTGCTAGGCTGCACCCATTTCCCTTATTTCACCGATGTGCTACGGGATCTGTTCCCGGAAGGCACTGATCTGATCTCAGGCAGCTTGGGCACGGCGAGGAATCTGAAGCGGATACTGGACAAAAATGAGCTGCTGGAGAACGCCAGCGGGGATATTGTCTTTTATCAGTCAGGAGTCAGGGTAGAGGATGCAGCTACCTTGGAGCGCTACGGGCAGCTGCTGGCAATGATGGATGAACGGTAGACATGTTTGCTGTGATTGAGCGAATGCCGCTTTCCTGCTATACTTTTGGCATGTGAACGGAATAGGGGGTTAACCCGATGGCATTATTGAATTGCTCATTAGCTAGGCTGTCCTCATGCAAAGCCTGATCAGGGGCGATACTTTGCGTGGGGTGCGATAAAAGGTTACAAGCCAGTCGCCCAAACTAGATTTTATCGTTTCTAATAGTAGGCTTTGCACCGGTATGAGAGTAACTATCATATCTAAGGGGCGAAAACCTATGAATACACCATTTATTAGAAACCATCAATTTAACGTCATTAAGAAGCAAGCGGATTTCCTGCAGAACACGCTGCGGACAGTTGCAGACCGTAGAGTACTGGAGACGGTGAGGTACACTGCGGCTGACACGGTGGTTAATGCTTTTACTGAATTGACTGCGGACCAGCGGCAGCTGCTGGAACAGATTTCGGTCTTTGAGTCGGGTTATGACTTTCAGCGTTTTCTTGACAGTCTGGAGCCGCTTATGGTTCCTTATCCGGACGTTACGCTTAAGCAGATCCAGAAGCTTTTTCCCAAGACCAAGAAGCTGAAGGTGCCTGATCTTAGTACTATAGATTTCCGGTACATCACCTATCTGAGCTGGTTAGATATCGCTGCCAATAAGCTGTTCATTGTCTATCCGTACGAAGGCCGGTTCATTGGAATTGAAGGAAGGCTGCTACCCGTGAATAAGAAGGGATACTGCCTGTTCTGCAACCGGCATCAGGAGCTTGCCTTTCTCTCGGTGTCAACCAAGCCTGTACATGCCTCGCAGGACAACATCGCCTCTGTGGGGCAGTATGTCTGCATGGACAATCTTGCCTGTAATCATAGCATTACGAGCACGGAAGCGTTGGAGAGGTTCGTGCGGTCTGTGCGAAAATCCTGATGATATGAAGAGACGGCTGCCCTTTGCGGGGCAACCGTCTTTCTTGCATTTGCATGACCCGGGTGGTGCATATTATTCAAAGCTGTACTGATTGCCCCATTGTGCTCTTACCGAGGTCATTATATCCATTACATCCAGCGAGAGCGGGAGCGTCTCATTGCTGCTCTTGCCTGTAATAAGGCTATGCATTGCTGTAATTTCATATTGTAGTGCTTTGGCGCTGTCTCCGGCTTGAATCTGCTCCTGACGCCCGTCCAGATATTGAATGGCAGCACTTGAGGCACGGGGGAAATTGTCTACCGTAATGAAGCCAAGCTCACCGGCCACAATTCCGCACTTGGGCATTTTGGACCGCATAGTCAGCGATATAACGGCCATTTCATCAGCATGATTCTGCAAAAGAATACCTGACTGCTCATCGACTCCGGTCTCAAACGTCTTAACGGTGGTCAGAATCTCCTGCGGCTGCTCCGAGAGAAAATACCGGGCAAACGAAAGCGCATAGGTACCTATATCCAGCAGTGCTCCTCCAGCAAGCTCTTTATTGAAAAAGCGGTTGTTCACATCATACTCCTTATGGCTCCCGAACGAGACCTGAATCATCTTCAGCCGGCCGATCACACCTTCATCGATCAGCTGACGGAGCTTATGATAAAGCGGCATGTGGTAGATGGTCATGGCTTCAGCCAGGATTAACCGGTTCTGTTCAGCAAGATGCATCAGTTCACGCAGCTGCGTGCTGTTTACGGTGATCGCTTTTTCACAGAAGACATGTTTTCCTGCTATAAGGCTGTCCTTGATGTACTGGTAATGATGGCTGTGTGGCGTAGCAATGTAGACAACATCGAGATCAGGGTCCGCAAGCATTGCATGATGATCTCCGTAAGCGTTCAGAGCCCCATGGCGTTTGGCAAAATCCTCTGCTTTAACTGTTGTTCTAGATGATACTGAATATAGAGAGCCACCCACACTTAGAAGTGCTTCTGCAAATTCTGCGGCAATAGCCCCCGGCCCGATGATTCCCCATTGTAACTGATTCATCTGAATCCTCCGTTCTTAATTAATTTTGCCGTATGTTTCCCGAAAAATCGTCCGGACCCCGTGCTCGCCTGCTACAATCACTCCGGTTACTTCCTTTATGAAGAGAGAGGTTTCGATAACGCCGTTAATACTTTTTAGATTGTCCTGCAGCCCTTCAATGTCCAGCCGGTCTGATTCAGGGAACGATACATCAAGCAGCAGATGTCCGTTATCACTAATCGTATAGCCGTCTTTTGCCGGACTTGTACGTACTGTACCGGTGCCTCCAAGCAAGCTAACTGAATGCTGTACATAACCTAATGCCTCCTGCAAAATCTCCAGCACCACCGGATGCCTGAACGTCAGACTTTCCACCAGCCTGCTCTCATCCACTAGTAAAATATAGTGCTCCGCCATGCCCGCGACCAGTTTTTCTCTGGTGTGTATGCCGCCACCGCTTTTTAAGGCCCTGAACCGGGCATCAACCTCATCACATCCGTCAAAAGCAACCGAGATCCGCTCCACGTACGCTAATGGTAGTATAGGCAAGCCGTACTGTATACATAATGATGTTGTTGAAGCAGAGGGAGTTACTACTTTAACCTGCTTGCCGGATTGATGAAGGAGCCGGATCAAACAGGCAACCGTACTGCCGCCTCCAAGGCCAATAACGGTATTCTCTTGTATGTAGCTAATTGCCTCATGGGCCGCTTTCATACGCAGCTGTTCTTTGTCCAAAGAAATCATCTCCAGGTTAAAATAGTGTTGCACATATGTGCTGGATGATATAAAGTGTGCTAAATGGAGCGGGTTGATTATATAAGTGATCTTTGAATCTGTCAATTGCATTTCAGAAGGGTAGAGGCGATACGATGAACTTAAAGGACGAGCGAAAGCTGCTAATTAGAATTGCCCGGATGTATTATGAGCAGGATATGACGCAGAGTGAAATCTCAAAGGTGCTGGGCATTTACCGCACTACGATCAGCCGGCTGCTGAAGCGGGTCCGGGAAGAAGGCATTGTAACCATTACTATTCATGATGAGGCGGAAGACCAGTTCTCCTTGGAACAGGAGCTTTGCCGGCGTTTCGGGCTTCAGGAGGCGATTGTAGTTACCGTTGATCCCGGTCAATCTGGGGAACTGAAAAGACAGGCAATGGGTCAAGCCTGCGCCCGCTGGCTGCAGCAAAGGGTTAAATCCAAGGATGTTATCGGCTTCTCCTGGGGGAGCAGTCTGGCCGCTGTTGTTGAGGCTATGCAAGCTGACCATATGCCGTTTATAACGTTTCTCCCGATGGTGGGCGGCCCTTCAGGCCGGCTGGAAAGCCGGTTCCATGTGAACACGCTCTGTTATCAGGCAGCCTCCAGGTGGCGTGCCCGTTCCCTGATGATTGATGCACCGGCGGTTACTGAGCATCGCGAGATTAAGGATCTGCTGATGCAGGCTCCATATTTTCAACAAATCACCGGCTATTGGGACACAATCGACATCGCGCTATTTGGCATCGGGTCCGCAGAAATTCAGGGGAGCGAAGCCTGGAGAGGGTTTTACGGCGAAGCTGTTATTAGCGAGCTTGAAAGCGGCCTGGCAGCCGGTGATATCTGCTCACGCTTTTATAACAGTGAAGGGGTTCCGGTTAACACGAGTCTGGATGGCAGAACACTTACCATTACTTTAGAGCAGATTGCGAAGGCGCGGCTGTCTGTCGGTATTGCAGAATCCAAAGAGAAGGTTCCTGGAATTCTGGGTGCGCTGCGCGGCGGGTATATGAATGTGCTGGTTACGACAGAGGAGACGGCGCTGGAGCTTTTGGGGCGTGGGGGAGATGTTCTGAGTATTTAATCTAATCTATTCAAAACAAGACATGGGCTGCCAGTAATGATGCCCATGTCTTGTTTTATAGGTCGTAAGTAGGGGGATTAGATGAAAATCCGGGCAGAAAACGACATTTTTTTCAAACTAAAGCAGGATTATTACATTCGAGACAGAATCTAATGTGAGATTGTTAATTTTTATCAGGAGAGGGACGGGAAATGCATGAAGGAAATTTGGTTTGTTACCAGCAGTGAGGATAAATATAGAGAACTTGTGGAGATTACTCAACAATTCTCCGGCAAAGTTAAACCTGAGTTCAAACATCACATAGTTGAGACAAGCGAAATTCAAACAGAGGACATGGACAAGTTAATTCATCATAAAGCTATGGAGGCTTTCAAAAAAATTAAACGTCCTTTGTTAGTCGAGCACACGAGTCTGCACTTGAAAGATTGGGGACAACTTCCCGGCGGATTGACACAGATTATCTGGAGTAAATTAACACCCGAACAATTCATGAAGCTGGTAGAAGATGACCGTAAAATAGTTGCCAAAACGTATATAGGCTACATCGACGGTAAGAAAATACATACGTTTGTGGGAGAAGTCAAAGGAAAACTGGCAAAAAAGACGCGCGGAGATAACGGCTTCGGCTGGGATCAAGTGTTTATTCCGAAAGGTCATAAAGAAACCTTTGCTGAGATGTCACCTGAGGATAAGAATAGAACTTCAATGCGCAGAAAAGCGATAAAGAAGTTTCTTAAAGATTTGCAGTCAAAAGGAGCGATTTGAGGATGAGTGATGGTTATATCTATAAGCTTGCACGAAGTATTCAGAATGGAAATACAATTTTGTTCGCTGGAGCAGGGGTATCCCGTAATCTATCACTTCCTACATATGAAGAATTAATCAATCAGCTGGCCGAGGAGCTGAGCTTCGATCCAGAGATTTATTGGGAGCTGGGCAACAAAGATTACTTGGCTTTAGCTGAGTACTATCTATTAGAAACAGGTTCCATGACTCCGCTGATGGAAAGATTCCAGAGTAAGTGGATGGTCAGCTCGGAAATGGTCAAAGCCTCTAAAGTTCATGAATTGCTTGTACAGCTGAAATTCCCAATTATCTATACGACTAATTATGACAACGGATTAGAGATGGCTTTTGAAGAATATGCCCCATGTACTAAGTATCACAAAATTGCAAACGTAGAGGATATTGCCAAAAGCAGCGGATGCGATACGCAAATTATTAAATTTCATGGTGATATGGAGACGAAAGATGAATCAACGATCGTCCTGACCGAGTCGAGCTTTTTTGACCGGCTGGATTTTGAGTCTCCGCTGGATATAAAGTTTCGTTCAGACATTCTAGGCAAGTCGATCCTGTTCCTAGGTCACAGTCTAAGCGACATTAATATTCGGGTGCTGCTTCATAAGTTGGATAAGATATGGAAATCCTTTCACTCCTCTGTTGAACGTCCTCCTGTATATATGTTCCTGACCAGTCCTAATCCGATTCAGGAGCGACTTTTGCGAGCCCGCGGGATCACACCGATTATTTCGCGTGATCCGGATCCGCGCAAGGGTACCATTGCTTTTTTGGAGCAGTTGGTTGAGTTGAACAGAAAGATGGATGCAGCCTGCGGTAAAGGTAAATAAATTGAAAATGGAAGGAAAGATCAATAAATGAATTCGAATACTAATATATCAGAGAGTCAAGAGGAAGTAATCCTCGGTGCCAGAGCACTAGGCGAGCAAGTGTATAAGATTATGCCAACTTACGATCTTTTATTGGAGCAGCTAAAGGAAATTCGGTCGACTGCTGCTAAGCAAGCTTTTAAAAAGCAAAGTCGCTGTTATGAAAACGATAAACAGGATTTCAATAATACCGTAGGTATTTTTGGTCCACGGGGGACTGGTAAATCGTCGGCGCTCTATACGCTTCGGAATTATCTGTCTAAAGACACCATGAATATCTTACTTCCGCTAATTGAGCCGGATAACTTTGGTGAAAATACGAAAATTATCGGGTCGATTGTCGGGCTGCTGTGTGAAGAGGGAAAGAAGTTATTAAAACAACTACATTTATTAAAGAATGAGATGAATGTACCTGACGATTTGAGCTTCTATTTTAATAACGGTGTATTGAAGCCTAATAATCCACTCAAACAGATTATAGATGAAACTATTGAATACCATCTTTACACTGAACCGCAATATCGGGACATGTTAGGACAGAATTATGCTGATCTTGCAACCCATATCCGCAAGTCAGAGCGGCTGTTGATTCCTGATATCGAGTTTAAAAAGAAGCTAATGATACTTATAGATACCATTGTGCATGTTAAAAAAGCTTTAATGACTCATGAGCCAAGTGATAAATGTGACAGAGGGATAGATGAATGTAAATCCCAAGTTGCATTGATTTATATTTTTATTGATGATATTGACTTGAAAACCTCCAAGACCCGTGAACTTATGGAGGCGCTTTTACAGTATACCAATCATCCGCATATTGTAACTGTGTTGTCAGGCGACTATGAGATTTTAACTGAATCATTGACATTGGCTTTGCTGCAGGATGAACCGCTGAAAGAGCTTGGATTAGGCGCTTATGAATCGTTGAAGGTGTTAGATAAGGATAGTGAGCAGGAGTCGGATAAAGAAGGGAAACTGACCATCCTAAAACGGAAAACAAATCTAGCTCATGAATATCTGAAGAAGATCATCCCACCAGCGAGTCGTCATCAATTAGTAAAGTGGAACGAGAACACAATCCCTTATTTTACTTTTGGAAATAATACACTGTTGGATCAGCTGACATGCGTGTTTGGTAATTGGTCTTTATTCAGTTACCAGGATGAAGAAGCTAATAAAGCGATTAATAAGCCAATTAAGCGAAGTTATATAATCTTTGATGAGAAGCCCAGAGGGATTGTTAATGCTTATTATCATCTAAATCAACTGATAAAGGCAAAGCAGAATGGACAAGCAAATAATCCGGACAAATTTTTTCAGTTAGCCAAAGCATTTATCGATACATTGATTTCATCAAATACAAAACTGCTGCTTCATCAAGAGTTAGTTTTCGGGAAATTTATAATTTGGGGGAGTGAGGCGAAAAGTTCGTTTATTCATTACGCTATGTTGCATGATTTAATTTATCCTTACGGAATGTTTAAAGAAATTGATGATTTGAAAGTAGCGTTATACGTAATCGGTGAACTTGTGACATATTTATTACCAAGGGTAAATTATGATCAAATCCATTATTCTATTTGGCGAAAGGAAGTAATGGATCAATTATTATTTAAGCCAAACGAAATTAGAGGGAATTCAGGTCAAGCTATAGACGAACGATATTTAAAATATAATCAGAATTCTGATTACCGATTATTTTTTCTTGTCGAGACACTGGCAATATTCGCTCATACTGAAATTTCTGCATTGTTATCCGAATTAATATCTAATATAAATCTAGATTTATATTACAAAAGCAGATGGGCTTCTGAAGATGCTCAAGCAAAGGACGAATATGTTATTGGTGTGATTCACACACTCTTACTTCAAGAAGAAATGATGTTGAGTTTCAAAAGGCAGGAGCGAGGGAACTCTGGGGAAAATGCGTTAACAATATTTGATAAACTGTATTACCAAGCATACTCAAATCAGGATGATATAAATAGTAAGCTGGCAAACTTTAGTCTTAACTTATTGGATTCATTATGTGCGGAAACAGCAGAAGTTATTATTGCAGAACGTCAATTTAAACTATTAATGAACGAGTGGGACGCTGTGCTTGACAAAAAGCAAAATGAATTGAAAAAACCTGCTACTAACATGGAGCACCAAAAAAACAGATTAAATGAGTTCATTGATTTACAAATAAAGCGGTCATTGTTTTTGAATTCCACCATTGCTATTAAAAATAAAGCAGTTGTGCTTAAAAAGTCCGAGCTGAAATCTACTGATATTGGTTATACGCTAAGTGTAATTAATGGTAATAAAAAAAATAGTGGTAATTCGGCCAAAGTGCCTGATGCAATTTATTCAACATTAGAGAATAGGATGAAAAAGTTCGCAAAAGATATTCTAATTAAATTCTCTGGTGATGACAAGTCAGTTGAACTGAAGGACATTGATGACAAAGAGGCAAGAATTTTTATGGAAGCTCCCGCAGGAATTAACAATACCCGATTCAATTACGCTAAGTCAGCATTTGAACCGATTTTTTATAGTAGAAGCCATATAAATTTTACAACATATAGCTTTGGCTTTAGAACAATCGAAAAATTATCGCAAAATAATAAAGTTTACTATGGACGTCCAGAAGCTATTGCTTTTCTTCCTAAATTAAAAAAGGCGTCCAGATTCTCAGATGAAGAATTTTCAGAACAGGAAAGCTATACAATACATCAGTACGCTAAATATGTAGGAGCCAATGAAGTAGAGACAAAGATGGATGCCTATGAAAACGCAAAGAAATTTATTCAACGAAAACTACACGAAGCACATAATAGATTCCAGTCAAAGACACTGGCCGATATCAAAGGGTATAACTTGAAATTGGAAGATTTAGAAATTGAAGAACTGGCTGAACAAAATAATACTAAATTGCGCTTGCATCAAATACTGTGGGAAGATAAAAGAAATGAGATAAAGGAGAATCCAGGAGACCCTACAAATGATTAACAAAATCAATCTCCTCATAAACATCTCCCTTTTCCCGTTTCAGAATCTAAGTTTCCTTGGTCAGAAGAAAATAATGGCGGCTCTGGGTTACATAGAAGAGAAAAGTGAAGTGGGGAAAGCAGATCGTCAAAAAGCTCAAAAGGAGCTTCGGATCGAGATTCAGAATGAGGTTTTGCGGAAAGCACGTCCCAAAAGTATGGATGAGATCAATTTGCTGATGCAAAAATTTTACCCGATGCTTTGCAGCGATGAGGAAGCTGATCGATCAGGTTTCCGGTTTAAAGCCTCCAAGAATCCACCTCCCATAGAGAAGAAGATATATCTGCACTATTTTCACATCCTGGAGGAATTCGGTGATGCCCTTATCTCTTACCGTGACGGAGATGTGGTGTTCAAGTATTGGAAGAACGATATCAATCAAGACAAGCAGTGGAAGTTCATTGACTTTATGGATCAATACAAGGGACAGGATAAGGTCCATTTTTTTCATGCAATAAGCCGCTTTATCCCGCTTGACCTGATTATTATGCTGCATTTTATAAAAAACGGGCTGCACGATCCTATTCAGCTTCATGAGTTCTATCAGCATGTCAATCTGGCGGATGCAGCGCTGGATGACATCTTGCGCCGGGGAGTGGCAGAGAATCATATTCATGCTTCGGCTGCATTTAATTTCTCTATCCTGTGGCAGACGGTTATGAACGGCCGTATTGGAGCGGGATATTTGCAGAAGTTTCTGCCCAATCATCTTGCCACCTCAAAACACAATGTAGAGTCCTACATTCTGACGGCCAGGCTTCTCCGGTTAGTGATGACTATCTATCTGAAAGAACAGGTTTACAGAAACCATATTGAGAATTGCCAGACGGAAGCGGTGGTACATGAACATCCAACGTTTTTTAGCTGGCTGAAAAATAGCTTTGATAAGGATACTCAGACCCTAGAGCTATTATGGAGCTTAATCAGAGATAAGAGCTGTGAATTTGCGAAACCGGAAGAATTGTTAAGCGCCATAGAACGAGTCAGGATTGCTTATATAGATGTAGGGGATCCGGAACCGTCAGATTTTATTTTCAATATTTTCAAAAGTCACGGTGGTATTAAAACTTACGGGGAAAATATTTTTTTGCATCTGGTTATATCGTATAAACAGCTTATCGAGAAATCGCCTTTGTTTAATGAGAATTTCGAACAATTTTTCCGTACTTTTTTTATTTACGTATCCATTAAGAACGAATTTTACCAGCAGGTTACCCAGCCGACCGTTATGCACGGGCTTGATTTCTTTCGGGGGTATTTTGACCGGGCGACAGACGGGATTACCAAAAATAGGGACTATTTTAAAACAATGCTGCGAACCTTATTCCAAAACCGTTACCTGAAAAAAGTAGAACTGCGTATCTCAATAAAAAACAAGCTGCAGACAAATAAGCAGACTTTGTACGAAATATTAAGCTCTTACCGTGAGGTACTTCAGGAGGATTATAAGGTCAAGGATGATCCGCAAGTAGACTTTCCCATGCTTGGTATCGTATACCATCTTATTAAGCAGCCAGATAATTCAAATAAGGATTTATGGCAGTATGATGGGGAACGGGACCATACGCTGAAAAAAGCGCTGCACTTCGGCGATTTACAGGAGCAGTATATTAAGCAGGTACAACATTTGCAGGAGCTTCGCAGAGTCATACCGATGGCTACAAACTTTATTGTCGGTCTGGATGCGGCTAGTCTTGAGAACAACACACCTGTGCAGGTGTTTGCTCCAGTGTTTGAGGAAGCACGGGACAGTAAATATGATGCTCTGCGCATCGTCGATCCGGAAGGGAATATTTTACCCCGGCAAAGTTTGTTCTTTACTTTTCATGCGGGCGAGGACTTTCGGCACCTTATTTCCGGTCTTCGCCGTATTGATGAAGTCATACGCTACTGCAAGCTTCATGCCGGAGACCGGATCGGGCACGGTATCGCGCTAGGTGTAGATATTCCGGAGTGGGTACGGCATAACCCGCTGGTCATTATGCCCCGTGGAGAATACTTGGACAATTTGCTCTGGATTTGGGGAGTTTATAGTTATACAGCCAAACTGCAGACAGAGACCCTGGTGTATTTGGAGCGAACGATTGACCGTATTGCTTTAAAGTTGTTTGAACAAGTTGTGTCTGCAGGCGATTTACGTAGTTCAATATTATATGACGTTTATGAACGCAGATTTAAAAGGCGCACAGCAGAGGTGACGAAGCTTCAACAGGAAAGAGAAAAGAAGAGGAATCCTGAGGATTACGAGCGCACAATGAAACTGCAGGACAAGCTGTATGCAGCCTATCATCAGGAGGAAACCTTGCTGAAAATGGAAGAGCCCATTTATGTAATGACCGATGAAATTGAACAGATGATGATGAGCGATATGCAAAATTATCTGATTCACAAGGTCTCTGTGAGCGGCATTGTTATTGAGGTTAATCCCTCATCGAATGAAGCGATCGGAGAAATTGACTCCGTGTTTGGGAATCAACTTTTTAAACTGCAGTCTGCCGGTAATTCTGCACTGGAGAATGTGCTGGTCAATGTAAACTCGGATGATCCAATGGTTTTTAATACAAATGTAAGTAATGAGCTGGTGTATATGTATTATGGAATGCTGCAGCAAGGAATGGGACGTGAGGCAGCGCTGGATTGGATCGAGAAACTGCGCAAAGCAGGGATGGATACCTCTTTTATCCGCGGAGCCCGCAGCCGCAAACAGTACCTGGATATTTTAGATATGACGATTAATGCTTTAGAAACGTATGCTTCTCCCCTTTAGAAACATCTAAGGTATACTACTCATAATTAATCAAAGTCCGGATTCCGGGCTTTTCTTTTTTTGTCCAAAAGCTCCTGTATGTACAGCAATCTTGCAAAAGTACAGTAACATTTCCGCTTGCGGCGTGCTATCTTTGGGCTGCGGGATTTGAATATTCAGATAAAAGGAGGAGTTGACAAATTGTTTTGAATGCGTTTACATTATGCGGGAGTAAATAAGACGTACCTGCAATGTCTTCTATGTATTTAAATGAGGGAGGCGGAAGTTTTGAACAAAATGAAAAAATGGAAGGTGGCGGCCGTTATAATGGCAATGCTGACTCTGGTGCCGGCGGGAGCGGGTAATGCCGCTCCGGTGCTGGAGGCGGTTCCTTTTCCGATGGATTCGAGCAATCAGGCCGGGTGGTGGTCACCGCTTGCTACGTACGGGCTGGGGTTTGAATATGCTTATATGGCTTATAATGCTCCGGGATCTATTCCGGGTAAGCACACGGTAGCTATTGCGAGACGGGACAATGACGGGAATTGGAGCAAGCTTCCGCTTATGGACGGGGCTGCACCTGCAGAGTACCTTGACGATCTTGGTCATAATCAGCCATCAATGGCCAGAGACGGCAGCGGCCGGTTTCATGTGTTTGCTTCCATGCACAGCAATGCCTGGCGGTATTACCGCTCAGATACGGTCGGCGGCATTCCACAGAATCACTCGGATGAACTGCCTCAGGGCATGACCGTAACCTATCCGGTGGTGACGACCGCTCCAAACGGGGACTTGTATTTAATGGTACGGGCAGATAAAGATCCGGCCGGCAAAAGAGACACAGTGCTTTTCCGCTGGAACAATGCCGATTCCGTATGGACTCAGGTCAAAGTGATTGCTACACATCTGAACCGGTCTGCCTATCCGGATGACCTGGTATTTGATTCAAATGGAGATTTGCACATTTTGTTTGAATGGGCACATTTTGCCGCCAGTCCGCTGCGTCATCAGCTATCCTATTTAAAATATAGTCCGGCTATGGACGAATTTACCAAAGCAGATGGAACAGTGGTAACAACTCCGGTAACTCTGACTACGGCAGACATTGTGCAGCCTTTGGCTCCTGGTGAAGCCTATGTACAGAGCGGCAGCGATCCGGGCGGTCCAGGCGTTCAAAGCGCAAAAATGACTATTGATTCCGCCAATCGGCCAGTAATCGCTTACCGTTACCGTGAAGTGGGCAGTGCAAGCTTTGCAGTCAAACTGGCCACTTACGATGCTTCCGGCTGGAACCTGCAGACGGTCTTTAACGCAGCCCCTACCAATGCAGCTATAGATGTAACTTGGGCAGGTAATGCGGCAAGAATCTATTATGTAAAAAGCAGCGGAACAGACCGCGCCTTCATGGCAGTAAATACTGGCGGCAGCTGGGCTGAAACCTCGCTTGCTCCGGGCATCCCGATTGAGCGGCTTGCAGTGGACCGTAGTCCCAAAGGAATTGATATCCTGTATCTGGTGGATGTGACCAATCTGAAGCTTTACTATGGGCGGAATAATTAAGGTAGTCTTCCGGATGATGATGAGTAATTTTAGATTACTGGACGGATAAGCAGGGAGAGGCGAATGAATTAACAGTGCTCATATGATGAGGAGGCAGCTGATGCTCATAAGCAGAGGCTGCCTTTATATTTTGTACAGATCAGAAGGTGGGTAGTTTATCTAATAGCATATTTATCCATGTAAAATGAAAGATTTCCCGGGGGCTATAAAATAATAAAGTTATATTTATCCATGTTTATGAAGAATGAGATCCAAGTTTATCCTGCAGCCTTGGAGATTCACAAATCTGCCAATAGCAGAGTAGAGTGCAAGCAGGGATTTTATTCTTGAGGCTAGAATATAGTCGTAATCCCATTACTTGGATATACTGCTGATCGAAGAATCAAATTCAGCTTTTTTATAATAAGGAGTGCTGCTAATCATGAACTTTGAATTTGACAGTGAGATTAAGATGCTCGAAGGTAAAATGAAATGGAAAGTGATTTATTTCCCATATTCCGTTCAGGAATGTTTCAGCACCAGCGGTAAGGTGCCCGTACACATCACCGTGGATGGTCACAAGTTCGAGCATACCTTGCTGCCGTCAAAAAATGGGCATTATTTGGTATATAATGAATTTATCCGCCGGGAAGTGCGTAAAGAGATTGGCGATCAGCTTCATGTTATTTTAACGAAATGTGAGGAAAAGCGTAGTTTAACCGTACCGGATAACCTATTAACAATTCTGGAGGAACACCAGCTTCTGGAGCAGTTCCTGGGTCAGCCTGATTATATCAAGCGGGAGCAGCTCAATCACATCGAATTGGCCAAAAAGGATGAGACGAAAAACAACCGGATTCTGGCTTTGATGAAGAAGCTTAAAGAGAACTAAAAGTCAGTAAAGGATAATATATGGTAAAATTGTGCAAATTAATATTGGATGATGGATTTTAATTGAGCGGTCAGTTAAACCGGCAATCTGGGATTTGGATGTAGTTTTGCAAATATGGATTCAAAGATCATTAATGGATTCAAATTTCATTACAAGTAGAAACATAAGTAACAACATACAAACAACAACATAATCAAAACTAAATAAACGATACATAAAAGAAAGATATAGAGCACTTAAATTACATAATATGCAGAATGCTGAAATATCCGGATTAGGCTATAAATCAGCTTAAATCAGCCTGATCCGGATTGTTTACTTACTACTTCTTCACAAAACCCGTATTTTGTACATATGTAGTTGGGTTGGATACTTATTTGTCATAACATTATTTTACGTAATTGTTGTCGGAGGACAAGAACTTGGTCCTATTGCCTTCTAATGTTCAGCTACCTCGTTTGTATCCAAGGTCTAACGCCTTACGAGTTTATGCCAGCATAATCATAAGCTGCCAGCACGGTGCTAGTATAACAGCCCCGAGTCATTACAATATTTAGCCTTGCGCCATCCAAATAAATGATGCCATCGAGGAACCGGTCTACACGCTTTCAGTATCCGTCCCCCCGATCGCTAAATTATTCCGTTGAAAAGGCTCGTTCACATGACTCCATCATAGTCTTCAGGTGGTCCAATCTATTAATTCGGTAACACCTTCGTTCAAGATTATTTAGGTTTCATAATAATATTATTCTATTCCTCCATAAATTTAAAATTACATTTTCGAATTGTAGATGCTTATCGCTATCATCTCAACTACTTTTTGAAACGACAAGGCCAGAAAGGAATAAATAAGTATCTCGTCAAAGCTTATATTAATTTTATACTCAACGAATAGTGATACTACTAAGCCGACTGCAATACCTAACACCAAAAAGTCATTATACCTTGACCCGATCGCATTTGTTTTAATTTGAATAGCTTGCCAGCGCTCGTCATTTCTATAGTCTATTTGTTTTTTTGCCTTATAGATATTTAAATACAAATGAGAACCACCTACAATTATTATTAATAATAGCACAATCAATTTACTCATCACCCTTCTCCTCCTGTTCAAATACATCATGCACTGAAAGACCAAAAGCATTTGCAATGTTAAAAGCTAATTCAAGCGATGGTGTATACTTATACTTTTCGATTGAGACAACCGCTTGCCTGGAAATAGCAACCTTTTCAGCTAAATCTGCTTGTGTCCAATCACGCTCAGCTCTCAATACTTTAATCCGATTTCTTATCAAAGTAACTTACTCCTTTCTTTATGTAATGATATGATTACATTCTAAATGTAACTAAGTGATTACATTTTGTCAATAGGTGAATACAAAATGATGTGTGCACCTGTAACAACAAAGAACTTCTTTAATATAAATTCACCATAAAAAAATGCCGACAACCCTGCCAATAGAGCTTGTCGGCTTATAAACCTTATATTGAGTTTCAACAAATGAATACTCAAAAAAATTCGTAATATTGAGAACCGCCTAATCGGGTAAAATAGTAACCTATGGGGAACCCAGTTGACAGCCAAAAGAGTTCAACTCCGATGCACAACGGCTACAGGAATTTGCAGCATTTGCAAATCGTGTCGGAGCTGTTGCAGCCTTGCCTACGTTAGAAGAAGTCAAGATGTTTAAGGAACAGCCATCAACAATGATAGGCACTTTGTATGTCCTTCAGTCATGTCTACGGGAGCCCACGAGGATCCATGGATCGCTGCCTTAATTAGCATTCCTCTAGGTCTTAATAGCATCTTCCTCTCTTTTGCTCTCTTGTTGTTGTGAAATATTTTTACAACCACTTACAATTACCAGCATAACTAAAATAAAGACTATAAATTTAAATCGATCCTTTATCATTTTTATCCCCTTTTAGATCATTTTTCTTAAAGCCTTATTATACTTGGTTTACACTTTAACTATGAATGAATAGCTATTCGACGGAGACAACATGGCTTAATTGTAAATAATCTTCTTATAATAGGAAAAGCCGCTATTACAGCGACTTTAATGGTATTTCTGTGTTCAAGGTGCTTACATATGCTGTAGACCCCAGTTTTGCAATTGTAACAAAATGGGGGTGAGACTATGTCCTTTATCTGTTAGTGAGTATTCGACACGAGGAGGCATTTCAGCATAAGCAACGCGGTTCACTAGCCCACCTTCTTCAAGCTCACGCAATTGACGCGTAAGTGTGCGGTGCGTCACCGTGGAGAGCGATCTTTGTAGTTCGTTAAACCGTATAATATCTTTATTCAATAAATGGTACAAAATCAGAATTTTCCACTTGCCGCCGATTGCGTTGACTGCAAATTCAACCGGACAAGTACTGCAATTTTCCAATGGTTCGATCTCCATAAGTTTACCTCCAAAAGTATCACAAGAGATACCTGATATCCCGAATGTGCGTACTTACATAAAGTTTGTGGGTTAGTTATTATAAATATAACATTTAGTTTGATACTGAACAAATGAATGTAACTATAAGGAGCTGTTGTATATATGGAAACGATATTAGTCTATGGAGCGTCAGGGGTACAAGGTGGAGCCGTAGCAAGATTGTTGACTTCAAAAGGGGTAGCTGTTCGCACCATTACACGTCATGACAAAAATGTAGCTGCTTTAAAAGAGCAAGGTATAGAGGCATTTGTTGGTGATCTGTCTGTACCAGAAACGTTGAATGAAGTTAACAACGGTGTAGATAAAGTCTTCTTGAATATGCCAATCGAGTATGACACTGCTCTAATGAAGCAACAAATTACGAATGCCGTTGAAGCTGCGCGACAAGCTCAAGTTAAATTGATCGTTGTGAATTCGAATGGATTTTTACCAGAACAGCCAACCGACACCAAAACGTTGGATGTTAAACGAGAATTGATCGAGTACGTACAACAAAGCGGTATTCCAACTATTTTGGTAAAACCCACACTTTATATGGAAAATTTCTTGATTCCGGGTCTGATCAATAATGGGATGCTCTTCTACCCTGTACCAGCAGATAAACCGATCCCATGGATCAGCTCCGAAGACGCAGCGCAATATCATTATTATGCGCTAACCCATCCTGAGCTGGCAGGACAAGTGCTGTTAGCTCCAGGTTCAGAAGCACTTACTGGTGCAGAACTCGGCGAGCGTTTTACACAAGCGTTGGGACAAGATATAAGCTTCAATTTCCTGAACTATGATAATTTTGAAGCAGCACTTTCTCCAGTACTGGGGGCAGATCAAGCAGCTGGTATTGCAGGCTTTTATCGTTGGATTGGAGCCAATATTCATTCTCTGAACTATTTTGACGTGAAAGATCGCGTGGTTGTCCCTGATCTCCAACTGACCTCGCTGAAGGATTGGTTGCAACAACCGCATATAAAAACTATTTTTGGTTCTTAAGAATAGATCCAGTAACATCGCTCTTGAATACGTTGCAATAACACTTTAATCTCTCAGGGTATGTGCTATAGTACATTCCCTGAGAGATTATTTTATCAGACACCCTGCGTTATATTGCTCAAGGCTATAGACAAGCTTTCAGCAAAGTTCCGCTCGCATGCTCCTATTTGAAAGCGAAGCGTTTACACCAAGCTCTATGAATTCAGCTACTGGATTAACTAATGGAATACCATCAATGCAGCACTCCACCCCTATATGGCTTAATCTATTATGGCTCTTTGATAGTTCACAAATTGGATTTGCGTCAATATCTTCATCACATGTACTGAGGAAGAGCAAACGGAGATTTATTAAATTTTGGATGAAGCTCCAGTCCCTAGTTTGACTATCCACAACGTATAGCTCTTCAAGATTAGCGAAGTCACCGAGAAGCCTCAGATCACACGTAGGCGCATAGAGATGCAGTGCCTTTATATGTGAAAAATGTCTTAAATCTTGCTCCCAGTGACCGTTCTCTGTGATAGCGACATTGAACTTGAGATTCGGACTAATCATCGGAACCTTCCATGGATAATGATCCTCATCCGAAAGAAGGCTTGAATCATCACGCATGGGAATATCCAGCTCCCACGTATCGTCATACCATGGGATATACACCTTTGATGTATCTTTATGCGTAATGAGAATTCCATTGATCTGTTGAATGTCTTCAAGCGTTAATCGTACTTTAGAGCTGTCTATTTGCGTGAGGACGGATTTCTCGAACTGTTTGTCTTGAAAAAGAATATCTGTCATATTGAACAACCCCGCATGTTAAAGTTAAATCACAGTATTCGGAAGAACTCGATAATCCTTATGTTATCGCTTTTACAACAGTTCGAATTTTGGTTGCTCTAGTCCGAACATCACTGTAGCTGTTTTTTTGATAGCTGATGTATCTGAAACCCATAAATCCAGCTTGTTAGAACCGAATTTATCTAATAAATATGAAGTGCAAATGTGGATTTTCATATAGTTTTTTTGTACATATCTGAAATATAAATCGGCGTATTTATCTGCTGGAATCCCATGCCGGTACTCTTCTTTTAAAGAGTCAATTGATTCCTCACTGAAATTCTTCTTCCTCAGGAGAACTGAATAATCGTTTTGTTCATCGGGATCATCGAGTAGCCAATCCATTAGCAATGGATCACAGCTATCTACGAATAATATTGACAACAATATAGTGGCATGGAATCCAATTAACTGTTCAACTAAATGATCTGGGTAGGGTCGCTTGGCCAATTCAAGCATATACACCATATAATAGCGCTCTTCTTTTTCTTCCAGTCCTTTCTTAATTATTTCTTGTTGAATTGCTAACTCCTTATGTACCAGACCCCAGTTTATTTGACTAAGATCTCTATTGTATTCATTACAAGAGTCCAGAATTTGAAAAAGATAATCTCTTCTCCTGTCAAACCTTAACTCTACATTCAATATACTCCTCAAAGCGTCTTTAGAATTATGCTGTACAAAATGATTGATTTTCTCTTCCAGCTCAGGATCTTGCTTTCTCCCTGTTCCGCCCTTTCCACCTTGACCTAATCTGAATATTTCTTTCATTAACTGAGCTTTTGCAACGGTTTGAGCATCTTTATCCGTATATTTATCACGATTGGTATCGGAATCGTTCTTGATATATTTATAGCAATAAGATTTTTGGATTCCACTTCCTTGGCTAAAATAGATGCAATATTCTAAAAGCAAGTGCTTAGTAAGTTTATTCAAACTCATTTTCCCACTCATTATTCATCACCATTGTCAATTTCAGGAGATACGTATACATCTGATAGCGTGAATGACTCACCAGTAACTGGATCGTACATTAGAGATTGTATCTCTTCATCCTCGTCTGCCACAGGATAGGCATCTATTTTATTCTTTAAGTCAGTTAGTTTTTTTCGCAAGTAATTTACAAGATCGGATTCGTTTATGTTCTCGGGTTTGTCAGCTACTGGAAATTCCTCAATGTTCTCCTTTATTTCATCTAAACTTAGATACCTGGATCTCGGACCGTTCATTATTTCCCCAATAATAAAATTACAACCATTGAACGGAGTGAAAGATTCTTCAGTAGCAGGTCCGTTTCTCTCCATGACATCATCTACCATTCGTTTATGTGGAAGATCAAAAAAACTGCTTTCATTATAAAATTCCATAATATTTAACCTCTTCTCTGATAATGGTTCGAGATTCTGCTAGATGCGAGCGCTCTGCGATATAATTTCGTCAAGAAATGTCTTGCATCATATTTCAAAATTATAAAGTAAGGACTAAGTACAAAGTCAACCATAAGCTTAATAAAAAAACAGTATAATACTCGAATTACAAGTACTATACTGTCCTATTTGTCATAGACTGCAGCAGCCCATTTTATTATTTAATGATTTCGTTTTACTTTATCCCTTAGCTTGAATGAAAATGTATTTGGAGGTGCGCTCTTTGATGAGCCACTTCTCGTTTTGACGTACGTAAACATCATTATATTGAACGCTGTAATCGGTTATAACTTCCCTACCCTCTTCATCCCGGAGCATTTTCATCTGAGAGAAAAGAATACCTGTCGCATTGTCTCCCTCAACGCTTACAACATGCTGTCCGTTCATGGAGAAATAACGTTTTACAAAGCCAACATGACCATTAAAATCCTGTTCCAATTGCACCGTTCCAGTTACATCAGATACCAATTGCTCACCCATATAGACCTTGAATTTCGCGTCTGGTGTAAATAATAGCATTTGATCGGAAATTCGCTTTTCATCCGTTAATATTGCGTACATATCCACCAGTTCTTTCAAATCCATTTTTGCTTGAATTGTTTGCAGTGACATAAAGTTGTCCTCCTTGAGTTTACGTACGAAGCCTCGAATTGAAATCTGATCAAACATAAACAACGAAATATCGTTAGATCGCTCTGATTATCTTCACATTGGGATGAATGCGCCGAATTATGTTACTTTCATATTTCATCGACTCCTTTAATTGAACTTGCAATGCTATTCTGTCTTTAGAAACAGTCAACACTATTTATAAATTACTTCATGTAACTTAATATACATTTTAAATTACACGAAGTCAATTAAATTCGTGTTCTTTATCGGATGTACTGAAGGTGAATGCGAAATACAACCAAAAAAAGCCGCTACAATAGCGACTTCTAACTGGCCAATTGGATTCAATTTATCATTCAGGTTACTTTATTTGGATTGAATGTTCCAGGCAGTACATTAATTGATAGAGGGATGCAAGATAGGTTTTCTTGAAATCAGGCGGAGTATAAATTGAACCGGATAATTTGATTGCTTCTATCTGTAAATCGCTTAACTTACACATTGGATATAAGCCAAAAGCTAATGTAAAAGCGGCATAGATAAAGTTCGCTATGTTCTCCATATCTGCCTTTGGAAAAAGCTGACGTACTAAGCTGCTAATCATTTCATTATTTTCAATTGAAGCTTTCTCGAATTCAGCAAGTGCTTCCACAGTGACATTTTTTTCAATAGTCGTATATAGGATGGCATGCAATTCTATAAGTCGTTCATACTCCATTAAAGTTTCGGTCCATATTTCACCTATCTCTTGGATAGAATACAGCTTGTTGATTACAAAAGATTTACTTAGCTTAGCTATCCAAGACTTGAGATCCTGATTTAAGATTAATAATATAATTTCTTCTTTTGTTTTAAAATATTTATATAGATTGGGCCTCGTGAATTTTGTATATTCTGAAATAGCAGTGAAATTTAATCCTTCATAACCCGCAGTATCGTAGATAATAGATGATGCATTAAGGATTTCTTGAATGCGATCTTGTTTCTGTTCTTCGGATCGTGCACGCTGAAACTTCATGTTTCGAACTCCTTATCAGAGAATTTATGTGATTGGTCTCTTGCCTTGCGATCTCATTATAACCGATCAGCAATTTAATAACGAGTTACCTATGTTGTCATCACATAATTCTTCGCATCTATACTGAAGAGGAATCCTTTTGAATCCTTTTACCACGGTAATTTTGGGCGTGGTATCATCCTTTTTTTCTAACTATGACTTTGCGAGATAATCCACTCATCAACTGTAACTACTTCAGCTTGAGCTGGGAATACCTTCTCGATAAGAACACGGTGAGTCTCTGGATCCGGATCAATACAAGCATCGGATAAAACCTTAATAGTATAATCCTTATCTGCTGCTTCTCTTAATGTCGACAGAATAACTCCGCTAGTGGCAATACCGCTAAGTATAAGTGTGTCGATATGGTTGGATCTGAGAATCACATCAAGGTCGCTACCCGTGAATGCACTCACTCGAAGTTTGTTCACAATTATCTCTTCCGCTCTGGGTTCAACTGATTGGTGAATCTGTGTCATCTCTTCTGGTATTGTCATTGATCCTGCCCGATTACGTGTGTTTCCAAACATTTTGTTACTGGGATTAATTTCAGGAAAACCAGCACGGAAAGCCACTTTTACGTAAATAACAGGAATTCCTTGATCACGTGCAAACGCAATAGACTGCTGAAATGGGGATAGAACCTTGTCGTTATCTACATAACGTGAAACAATACTGTTTTGCATATCCATTACCAACAGCGCGCTTTTGTTGCTTGAATTAGACATAAGTAGTTTCCTCCTTAGAATACAATTAATTTTGAGCCCTCTCTAGATTCATATTCCTTTGGAATAAACGGAGGGGTGGTTCCGTTTAAGATTATACGGAACCACCCCTCCGTTTGTCAAACCCACCTGACATGCTATACTATTGGATAAAGTGAGGTGTTCATTCTACATGTCTAATTCTAATGAAGGTAATGAGACTTCAAAGAAGGGGATACGTAAAGATGCCCGGCGAAACCGGGATATTTTACTCGAAATTGCTCAAAAGGTCTTCACAACCCAAGGTATTTCCGTTTCTATGGATGAAATTGCAAAGCATGCAGGTGTTGGTGTTGGAACAGTATATCGTCATTTTCCAAATAAACAAAAGTTGTTTGAGGCTGTTATGATTAGCCACAAATCCCGCCTTATTGAAGAGGCAAATCAGTTAATCAATCATGAAGAACCCGGTGAAGCATTCTTTTCCTACCTTGATAAAATTATTCGTGAAGGCATTTCTAATAAAGCAATTACGGATGCCCTTATTGGAAATCTTCATGTAGACATAGGACGGTCAGAGCTTGCATCAGAATACTGGAGCGGTATTGAAAAATTACTTGTCCGTGCACAACAGGAAGGTTATGTGAGAAGTGACGTTGAGATAGAAGATATTAAAATCATTTTTATCGGTATTCTTCAGGCATCTGGAGACAGCAAGCTATACCCTTCCCGTGCGGTGTCAATCCTCTTTGACGGTCTTAAAATACATAAATAATGTAATTTTATTCGGATGTGCTGGAAGGAAATGCGGGATGCAACCAAAAAAAGCCGCTACAATAGCGACTCCTAACTGGCACAGTGACTTTTTACATGTTTATACTAGCGTTTGTTTATCTTGTAAAATCATTTTCCCCCATACATGCATAGCTTCTAGTACAGGCTGAAATTGTTTGCCTTGCCCGGTCAATGAATACTCTACTTTCGGGGGAACAACCTTATATACTTCCCGGTGTACAAGCCCATCCTCTTCAAGTTCGCGCAGTTGACGCGTCAGAATACCTTTTGATACGCCTGGTACCATACGCAGTAATTCGTTAAACCGAATCACTCCATGCTCATGCAAATGCGATAAAATGATAATTTTCCAACGTCCTGCAATCACATCTTGAGCTAAGGTCAGCGGACAGATTTTTTCGATGGTGTCTGTTGAAACGTCTATTTGATCATACAGATGTCTAGCCATAGGTCTTCCTCCAAGGTCTCATTTTTGTGACTATGTCATGAAAATGTGCGTACTTATATTAATATTTATAATGCTTTATTATAGCGCTAAGCAAATATAAATCTAGTTATTATTGGAGGCACATTAACATGAAAATTTTTGTATCAGGCGCTACTGGACATTTAGGTGGAAAAATCATTGAATTTTTAGCGAAAAAATTACCAGCTGGGGATATTATCGCAGGGACAACAAACCCCGGCTCTGAAAAGGCGTTACGTTTAACAGCTCAAGGAATTGAAGTACGTAAAGCAGATTTTGAAGATCAAGCTTCTCTGGTAGAAGCATTTACGGGTATCGATAAAGTATTTATCGTCTCAACCTTTGGTGATCTGGAATTATACGTACGCCAACAAACAAATGCTGTTGAAGCTGCAAAACAAGCAGGTGTACAACAATTGGTGTATTCTTCTGCCCCGCGTGCTGACGTAAGCCCATTTATTTTAGCAGGTCCACACCTGGTACGTGAAAATATCATAAAGGAATCAGGCATTCCATATGTATTCGTACGTAATAACTGGTATGTAGAAAACGAATTAGCCACTATACAACAATGTTTAAACGGTGCACCTTGGGTAACTTCCGCTGGTGAAGGTAAAGTGGGCTGGGTACTACGTGCTGATCTAGCTGAAGCAACTGCAAACGTTCTGGCTACTGGCGGTCACGACAACAAAATATATGAACTAGGTGGAGATAACTTAACACAAGCTGAATTTGTTACAGCCTTAAACGATGTGACGGGTAAAGAAATTGCAGTGATGAACGTAGATGATGCCACTTATAGTAGGATGTTAGAGCAAGCTAACTTACCAGCAGAAATGATTGGTATGTTAACTATGATTCAGCAAGGCATTCGCGAAGGCGGATTAGATATTAATCCGTCTGATTTAGAGATGCTGCTTGGCCGCAAACCGGCTGGTGTAAAAGAAGCGCTTCAACTATTATTAGCATAAAATAGACAAAGCCTCTGTTCATTAAGAACAGGGGCTTTGTCTTTATTTTTCGTTCAGTGCTTTGATTTCATTTTTTACTGCTGCCACAATTTTCAGCCCTGGCTTGAGCATAGGATGATCCTAATCAGGAGTTATAGATCTCTCTATTCAGATTCACAATATCCTGGTGCGAATATCCGCCAGTAGCTGACGATAGCTTTTCTAGCACTTTATCCCGATGAATCGGGGCTTTTTCTTTATTAGCTTTTTGTAATGCTTCGATCAGTTCCGCTTTGGTAAGCTCCGTGCAGTAAGCCGGGGTTCCCGGCTGTTGTCTCCACGAGTCATTTAATGATCCGCTATCCACTGGGTCGAAGCCAAGCTCATTTACTACGTTCATGGTTACTTGTTTATGTGACTGGTTATCACCGGCAATCGCTATGGCTATACGCCCGCTAGTACCTTCAGGAGTTCCTTTATATTCTAATGTATAGGCTAATAAATTGTTAAAAGCTTTAATGATAGGTCTTCCTAACTGATTGGATACCCAAATACTTTCAACCAACCCATGCTCAATTTCTTCAATCTTGTTGTCTCTATAGGGATAATAATTTGAAGTGTCTAGCACGATTACCTCCTCCCCCACTTTCTCTATAACATTGCGAAGGGTTCGCAGTGCCTGGAAAGGTATAGATATAATGAGAACTTCGATATTTGTAATGACATCTTCTACACTCACCGGTGTTCCCGAAAGGTTTTTTCCTTCCAGCCGTTCAATCCCGCGGGCATCTGCAATTTTGACATCATGTCCATTTTCAATCAGTTTGTTCGAGATATTCGACGCGATTGGTCCTGCACCTATAATTCCAAATCTCATTTAAATTCCTCCATATCATTTCCGTTTAGTTAGCAGGCTAACTTTAATGGAATGAGAGAACCTATAATAAGTTACTCTCCATTTGCTTCAAAAGCTGCCTCAACAGTAAGCGATCTTCGGGTGAAACGGATTTCAATAATTTTTCCTGCTGCTGCTTCCACTTAATTTCGACCGGCTTTTCTAACTCCTTTCCTCTGTCTGTCAGAAAAATCCGCATAACCCGTGCATCCTGTTCATCACGCTTGCGGTATATAAATCCGTTTTGCTCCAGTGACTTAACCATATTGGTAACCGTGGGCGGTTCGCATTTCAAATGTTCTCTTATTTGCATTTGTGTAATCCCATCACCCAACCAAAGCCGGTACATCAAATTATCCTGGCCCACATAGAGGTTAAGCTCCCTTAAAGATTCACTGTAATCCCGGCGCATTTGGGAAGAAATCCGGTCTAACGACTGACGAATATCACAATCAACTGTATCGTTCATAGTCTACCCTCAACTTATAAAGTATATTTAGCGAACTAACTATAACATTGTGAAATCGAGGTGTCCATATTCCTAATGGCCTTTACTTCTTGGTATATCCCTGTATGTCTATTTACTTAATACCAGCTGCCAGCTCGTCAACCACTTCTTGTACCGTTTGGATCTTCTTGATTGTCGTAATTCCAGTACCAACCGTGATAATGCCGCCTTCCCCGTTACCCTCAAGCATACCAATGCGGATCACACTAGAACCACCCCCGGCCTTAGCGATGTCTTCACGAGATGCCCCCTGGTTATCCATTGCTACTAATTTTTCGGCAAACGGTGTAGGCAACGAACGGTAATAAGCTGGTAAAGTACGGTACAATAACAAATCCGCAGCAGATGAATCCACGATCAGTTGCTTTACGGATTGTGCTGCAGGGTTTTCAACAGTCGGTATAAAACGGCTTCCTAAAAAGACACCCTCTGCCCCCAATGCAAAGGCACTGGCAACACCGCGGGCATCCCCTATCCCACCAGCAGCGATAACTGGAATATCAAGCACGTCAACAATCATCGGGGTTATCGTAAACGTACCAATGATACTTGTCGGCAATGTCCCGCCTTCATCAAATCCAGTAACCACATACACATCCACACCCATGGCTTGAGCAGCTTTTGCGTCTTCGACCGTTGGAGTCAAAGGACGGTAGACAATTCTAATGCCTGCTTCCTTCAATGGGGTAATGATCTTATCTGTTAACGTTCCTTCAACACCATTAAGCAGAATAACTTGAACCCCTTCTTCTATGACAACCTCTAAAATGGGCCAAGTGAACTTCATATCTGCATCAGTAATCAAAGTTGTTCCAAACGGTTTATCCGTCAGTTCTTTGGTCTTACGAATCTCGCGGCGCATGCGTTCTGCGGTTTCCTCTGGTGAGGCTGTAATTGTTGTTTGACCGGCATTGGGACCAAGAATCCCTAAGCCACCTGCATTACTCACGGCAGCAACAAATTCAGCATTCGTAATCCAGCTCATCGGTCCTTGTAAAATAGGCTTTTCAATACCAAGAATCTCTGTTACACGATTGTTCATGATTAGTATCCTCTCTTTCGCACCCTAATGGCATATTAATGTCGAGCTAAAAGGGTCTCTTCGCGGGGGGATATGTTACAATAATCTTTAGCTTGCTAATGATTAAATAATGTTTGTATCCATAAGCCGCCTGGGTACTATCATAAATCCGTATATTTCATTTGCAAAGAAGGCAAATTAGATGAACTTAGTACATCTATTTGTACTTTTAGACTGGGAGCGAGATCATGAGGGTATGTAATGAAGGATTTGAACAGGACTTTATTAATGAGAAGAGTAATATGTACGCAATAGCCTTTACTCAAAATATACTTTCGGGGCGATGGAAATATTTCATTATCTGGTATCTGGAAGGTGAAAGACGCCGGTTCACCGAGATTAAATATTTCCTTGGAGGCTTATCCCAAGGCTCGCTCACAAAGCAGCTCAAGGAACTCGAGGAAGATGGTATTATCAAGCGCGATGTGTACCCGGAAGTTCCCCCGCGGGTTGAATATTCACTTACAGAAAAGGGAATCAAGCTGCTGCCTGTCCTTAAGGGGATGGAGAATTTCGGTAAAGAATACGGGGAGAAGCCTGAATCAGATGAAGGATAAAGGCAGCCTCATCACACTCTTATTGCCGTCCAAAATTCCTAGCATTGCATTATCCCAGACTGCAATTGCCCTTTCCTGCCATGAAGGATTACCAGTCAATTCCGCAAGCCTAAGCGAGTCCTCGACAAAAGCCAGACCATACGGATCGATATGATGATGCTGTACAGAGACTGCTGTTCCACCAAAGGTATCGTAATCCATTCGTCCCAGCTCACAATGAGCATCATATGGAACGGTATGATGCCACTGTCCATAAACACTGCGCAGTTTGCACTCATTTATAAAGCCGACCCCATGAAGGGATCGGCTTTATTGTGAAGAGGCTTATAATCAATCTTGTCTGTTCTCAACAGATTTCATACGGTTCTGATCATCAGGCAGCCGGTCATGGCTAAATTCCTGGCCTGCTTCTGACTCACCATGCCCGCTGGCACTGCGTGCAAAATTTGTGAACTGTTGTTTTTGCTCATCCAGCTCGTGTTTTTTCTTTAGAAGCTCCTTTGGATCCTGCGTTGTCATAAATTACCCTCCTGGAAATTCAAATCATACAGCTTTGTGTACGTTTGAAGTTTTCCATATTATCCAAGTGCTTATTCAGCTAATGTAATTATATTTCAACAGGTCAGATAATCTTTACCGTTAGAATGACTTCTCTGTGATGATGAGCCAATTCTTCTCGCCTGCATGGATCGTGTAATCCGCCTGCCCCGGCACCTTCATGCGGATCTGGAACCGGCCTGGCATGATACACGTTAGCTGCCTGATCGTATACCATTCCGAAGGCTACCGAGCCGAGAGGAACAGCGAATTGCTTACCGTCAAGCTGAACGATATCCGGTGCATTTTTTGCTGCAGCCCGTGTCGATAATTTATCCAGGTATCCATCCATGCCTGAATATTCCGGCTCAAACGTAACATTAGGATTGTTCTTAGTGTATAAGTCCAGCGCAGCCAAGGTCGCCTCGTGGCGCGGCTGTGATCCCCACCACATTATACGCAGTTTAACTGGCTCACTGCTTGGTGCAGCTGTCGCAGCTGCAGTAGTGCTGGCAGGCTCGCTAGTAGGCTCTGCCTTGTTCGTGGCACCATTTCCGTTCCGTTGTTTCCGCCGCATGCTGCCATCGTTCCCAGCAAGGCCGTCATGGCCAGTACTGTAAGAGAACGCTTCCATTTCAACATCTTTAACCCTCCTAATATAATCTGTATTCACTTGCTACACCGTTATAGTAACAATTAAAGATGAAAGTTCATATGAGGGTGATGCACGATTTATTTTAAAAATCGCACGGAAATGGCTGCAGCCCCTACAAGTCGTAAGGGCTGCAGCCATTAACAAGTGCCATTTTGCTTACAGAGTTAAAAAGATTTGCAGAGTCCGGTCTGAGAGATAAGGCAGATACTCATGGCCGTATTCATGATAAACCAGTAATTCCTTTGGCGCCTTAATCTTGTTATATGCAGCAAATTGTGTCGATGGCGGACAAACCGGGTCCATTAGTCCTGTGACCCACAATACGTTTCCTTTTATCCGGTCGGCCAGATTTTGAATATCAATATAACCTAACCGGTTAAAAATATCTTGTTCACGCAGATGATGCGGATCGAAGAAACGGAAATAGTAATTAAGCTCCTCATAGGCGGACGCCGTTATGTTTGCTTCCCATGCCCGCTTATAATCGGAGAGGAACGGATAGACAGGCACCGCTATTTTGATTCGGGGCTCCAGCGAAGCACAGGCAACCGTAAGACCGCCGCCTTGGGATAGACCGAATGCACCGACGCGTTCCGGGTCCACCTCAGGCATGGCCATCAAGATGCGCGCCGCCTGTGCTGTATCAAGAAATACATTGCGGTAGTACAGCTTATCCGGATCAGGATCATCGATTCCGCGGATAATATGCCCGCGTATCGTAGTGCCTTGAACAGTCAGGTTATCCTCGGACACCCCGCCCTGACCGCGGCAATCCATTGCCAGTACGCTGATTCCGTGAGCCGCATAACCCGCTTTCTCGAACCAGTCGCCGCTGTCACAGGCATATCCGTGAAACATGACGACACCCGGTCCTTTTGCTTCGGTCTGGTTCTTCGGTCTTACATATTTACAGTGAATTCTGGCTCCGCCTACTCCGGTAAAATACAAATGGAAGCATTCCGCAAGCGCACTTGTAAATGCCGCAGGCTCCAGCTCATATTCCAAAGACTGGGCATCCAATTCACTTAAGGCGCGTTCCCAGTACCGGTCAAAATCAGCCGGCTTCGGGCTGATCCCTTCATAGGCTTGTAATTGGGGCAAAGATCGTTCGTTCATGGATGATTCTCCTTATGTCCGGCTCAGATTTTGCCAAGCCCGGCATCGTCACCGACTTCTTCGTGGGTTTCAATAACATAGTTAACGATTTCCTGAACAGTCGTATAGGCTACGCCAACATAAGTATCAGCAGCGCCATAGTAAATGGCGATACGGCCTGTTTCAGCATCGGTAAGAGCTGCGCAAGGGAATAGCACATTATTAACGAAGCCTCTCTCCTCATACCATTCTTCTGGGGTCAGGACGAAGTTTCTGGAGCGGAATTTGACTCTGGATGGCTCATCCTTATCCAGGATTACTGCGCCCATGCTATACACAAGGCCGTTACAGGTTGTAGTTACGCCATGGTAGAACATCAGCCAGCCTTCACTTGTCTCAATCGGCGCCGGTCCGCCGCCGATTTTGGTGCTTTGCCACCAGCCTTGTCCGCCCTTGGACATGACATGGCGATGCTTGCCCCAATAGACAAAGTCCGGGCTTTCACTCAGGAACACATCACCGAACGGCGTGTGGCCGCTATCACTAGGACGGGACAGCATTACAAAATTACCGTTAATTTTTTTGGGGAATAGTACCCCGTTGCGGTTAAACGGCAGGAACGGATTTTCGAGGCTCACAAAGGTTTTGAAGTCCTGTGTCCGCGCAACCCCGATTGCTGCTCCGTAAAAATCGGTACACCAGATGATATAATACGTATCTTCCACTTTGACAAGACGCGGATCGTAAGCGTAACGCGGTGCGTACGGGTTGCCGTCTTCATCAATGAACGGAATCGGCTCATCCCCGATCTTCCAGTCCAGGCCGTCGGCACTATAGCCCATCCGCAGGTGAGGGCGGGTTGTATTGTCTTCTACACGGAACACGCCGAGGAAGCTGCCTTCATAAGCAATTACGGCACTGTTAAAAATCCGTGCGACACCTTTGGCCGGATTCCGTCTGATCACCGGGTTATCATTATGTCTCCATACCGGATTGTCGTTGCCGGCCGGTCTGTCCTGCCATGGGATATTCGGCAGATTATTCCCAATTATGTTCACTTGTTTCATCTTTCATTCTCCTCTCAAATCTGGTTTGGCCTACCGAATATTATTTTACCGAGCCTTGGGCAAAGCCGTTGTAAATATATTTTTGCAAGGAAATGAAGGCAATCAGCGTAGGGATAATGGCAATCATAATCGCCGCACAGATAACCTCCCATTGTGAGCCGTAAGGACCTTTGAATTTAAAAAGCGCGGTGGAGACAACCTGGAGGCTGCTTTTGGGCATATACAGAAAAGGGGTATAGAAGTCGTTATAGATGTTGACACCCTTCACAATAATGACCGTAACAATTGCAGGACTCAGCAGCGGCAGAATAATTCTCCAGTAGATCGTCCAGTATGAGGCGCCGTCGAGCATTGCTGATTCATCCAGCGACTCGGAGATCGAGTCCAGGAACTGCATGAAAATATATACGGCTATAATATCCGTACCGAGATACATCAGAATCGGCGCCCAGCGGGTATTAAACAAATCGAGCGAGTTGATAATCTGAAAGGTGGCAACCTGTGTCGTTACTCCCGGAATCAGGGTAGCCAGCAGAAAAGCGCCCATCAGCAGCTTGCTGCCTTTGAATTTGAAACGGGCCAGGATATAGGCCATCATTGATCCGGTCAATGTCGCTCCCGCTATAGAAATAAGCACAATGATAATAGTATTCATAAAGCCCAGCAGCATGTTGCCGTCAACAAAGGCCTTGGTGTAATTGCTGAAATTGAGCCAGTTCTCAGGCAAAGTTAGCGGACCGGTATTGGCGTACTCGGTATTCGTTTTGAGTGATGCGAAAAAGACAACAATAATTGGAATGAGGGAGGCAAAAGCTCCTAAAACCAAAGTGAGATATTTAAAGAAGGAGGCTGCGCTGTATTTAATCGTATGCATCTCTTACTTCTCCTCCTTTATTAGAACACGCTGCAGAATAGTTACGATGACAACGATACCCAGCAGAACTACTGCCATTGCCGAAGCAAGGCCCAGCTTGCTGTATTTAAAGGCCACATCGACGGTCTGAATGACAAAGGTGCTGCTGCCGTTTGAACCGCCAGTCATGACGTAAGGAATTTCGAATACGCCGATGGCTCCGCTTACCGCCAGAATCAGATTGAGCTGCAGAATACGCTTGATGCTTGGAAGAATAATATGTCTGAACTGGTGCCAGCGGTTGGCGCCGTCAATCTCCGAAGCTTCATAAATATCGCTGCCGATGGATGAAATGGCACCCAGGAAGATAATAAAGTTCATCCCCATGTATCTCCACACTGAAGCGAACGCAAGCGAAATGTTAATTAAATGCGGATTCAGCAGCCACTTCTGCTGCCAGGCCCCAAGGCCTATCAGATCAAGAAGCGTGTTCAACGTCCCTTCCGGTTTGAAGAAGAACAGGAAGATAAAACCGATGGCCACTCCGTTAAGCAAGGTTGGAAAGAACAAAATACCTTTGAACCAGTTCTTCAGCCTGACATTAAAGCTCAGAATAGTTGCGAAATAGAGAGCCAGCCCCATCTGCACAAACGTGGCAAAGAAGTAATACAGACTGACCTTGAATACCGCAAAGTACTCCGGTCTTGTAAAAATAGTCTTATAATTGTCGAATCCGACGTACTCCATTTTTTTGCTGAAGCCGTCCCAGCTTGTGAAGCTGTATTGGAACATTTTTAATACAGGCAGATATGAGAATGTTAACAGCAGGACAACCGGAACTAGCGAGAATAAAAGGATGATTAAAATACGCTGATTTTTATAACTTAAGTTAGACAAGCTCTCCACACCTCCCAAGAAAGAACACATGATGCTACTTACTCCAGATCCTCAATGAACGCTGCAAAAGTGAAGGGGACAATGCGCTAAGCGCATCCCCCCGACCTCTTGATTCTGTCTTCACTCTGCGATAATACCGTCAGCTTCCAGGGTTTATTGGGCAGCTGTAACTTTTGCTCTTGCTGCTTTCCATTTATCGTTCAGGTCCTTCATGATATCGTCATAAGAATCTTTGCGGTTGCCGATTGCTGCTTCAATAATAACTTTCTTGAAGTCAGGCTGCCAAAGTCCGATTTCAGCTTCCTTGTCAATCGCATCGACCCAGCCTTCTTCACCCTCTTTGGCAGGGGCAAGGGTGTCAAACGTAACTTCTGTACCGTCAAATTGCTTCAGAATTTCCGGAAGCTCAGCACCTTTTACAGGACTCATGCCGCCGCCTTCAGTTGTCGGATAGCCGGATTCATTAATGAACCAGTCAACCCATGCTCTGGCTGCTTCTTTGTTTTTACTGTGGATGCTGATCCCGAGGTTATAATCGTCAGCAAGCGGTACAAGTACCTTCTCTGCATTAGTAGGAAACGGCATGAAGCCTACATCATCAGGATTGGTTGCCAAGCCTTTAACTTGACCAATCGCCCATGAGCCGAGCACCATTGTCCCGATTTTACCGTTGGCCAGATCAGCCTTGGAGGATTCCCAGTCAGTGGTTGTAGGGTCTTCTTCAATCAGTCCGTTCTTTGCCGCATCATACATTACCTTGTACAAATCATAGTGAGGTTGTCCCTGCACAAAGTTATCATCTGAAGCGACCTGAGTAATATTTACATAGTCACGGTTGCCGGCAACTGTTGCCAGAACGGCTTCCCACTGGGTCAGCGTCCATCCTGCTGCATAATTTGTATACAGCGGAACAGCATCCGTGTTGTCTTTAATGCTCTGCAGTGAGGTCATGAACTGATCAATGGTTCTTGGAACTTCTGTGATGCCTGCATCCTTGAACACTTGTTTGTTGTAGATAATTCCTGAGTAATTAACGGTAATCGGAATACCGTAAGCAATACCGTCCACACTGCGTTCCTCAAGACCGGTATATTGCTGCTCAAGCTCCGCTTTTTGGCCCAGCGGTTCAAAGAACTCCGGAAGGTCCTTGATAGCCACGCTTGTAGGCAGCAGGAGCACATCACCGTAATCATCGGTGCTCATACGGATCTTGATCTGATCCTCGTAAGTCGAGAGTGCTTCAAAGTTCACTTTAACATTCGGATATTGTTCATTGAATTTAGCTGCATAATCTTTGAACACGGTATCAACAATGTCGGTTCTTTGCGTAATCACTGTGATATTGCCTTTAATGTCCTTGGCGGCATCTCCTTCGGGAGCTGCCGTTGCTTCCGTTCCGGCGTTGGTTGCTGCGGCATTGTCTGCATTATTGTTCGATGAACAGCCTGCGAATAAGCCTGCCATCAGTGTTAATGCTGCTAGACCGGTAATTGCTTTTGTTTTTTTCATTGATAAAACCCCTCTCTCCATTCAACCTTTGTAATAACAAAAAACTAACAAGTTTAATATGATAACAAACGATTAATAACTTAAAAAGAATAATATTTCCTTTTCAGTCTTATAAAGCTTGTTGTTATCGCTTACAAACACATTATAATGCGTTGAAAGCATGAAAACGATGGTCTGAATTGCTTTTTCTGGTCTTCTATTTGTTATTTTTGTTTTATATATTATTATTTGTTATGAAAATAAAATAGAAAAAGAGGGCTTTTCGCCCTCTAGTGATCCATTTTCCCTATGAAGCTGCAGCTTTAGCAGCTTATGCTTTAGGAGCTCTGCAACCGCTTTTATAATCCTTTGGAGTTACACCGCATACTTTCTTAAACAGCTTGTTGAAATATACGGGATCACTATAGCCGACCTTTTCGGCTATTTCATAATTTTTAAGATCAGGCTGGCTGATCAGCAGCTCTTTGGCTTTGGCGATCCGTATGCCGATCAGATAATCAGTAATCGTCTGACCGGTCTTATACTTAAACAGGCGGCTAAGATAACTGGCATTCATTCCTACTGTCTCTGCCAGACGCTCCAGTTCGAAAATATGTCCATACTCCTTTTCAAGAATACCTTTGGCCTGCTCGACTACGTAATGCTCACCACCTTCAGATGTCTGGACAACCAGCTGCTGCGGTTCGGAAGAAATGCTTTGTTTGTTCTCCTCTACACGTTTCAGCAGATCATACAGCTGTGCTTTCTCTATCGGCTTGAGCAGATAATCCAGTACACCAAAACGTATCGCCCGCCGGGCATAGTCAAAATCACTAAAACCGCTCAACACCGCTATCGGCAGATCCTTCATCCAGTCTCTAGCCTTTTCAATCAGCATAAAGCCGTCCATCCTGGGCATCTTGATATCCGTTATCAACAGATCAATATCCTCTGCTGTTATAGTCGAAAGCTGGTTCCATGCCTCCATTCCATTGCCGTGCGAGCCAATAACCTTCACTTCCAGATCCATTCTGGAAGTTATTTTCTCAAGCCCGCGGCGGATAACTTCCTCATCATCCGCAATCATGATTCTGATCACCTAGAAAATCGCCTCCAGTTGTAATACACGTGCAAAATGATGGCGCTACCATTCTAATTATAGGCCTGATGCCTTCAATATAAAATGTGTTGTATTGCTCTTTTATAGTCTTGTCTTTACATTACATATTAGACTCTTGTAATCCGGTGAAAAAAACGTTATAACTTAATTGTGTTTTGTTATCGCTAATACGTATTTTATTAATAACGTTATTTTTTTGTTATTTTTTAATTTGCAGAGTGAGAAAAGGAGACCGTGTAATGACAACAGTATTCGAGGAGCGCAAAGCCCTGTTAACCGGACGTTACGAGGCACTGATTGACCGCAAAAATGAAAAGATGCCTTTCGGCAACGGGATTTATGACCGTTATCAATATCCGCTGCTGACGGCAGAACATGCACCGTTAGTCTGGCGCTATGATTTTAATCCCGTAACCAATCCTTATTTTGCCGAAAGAATCGGCGTGAATGGTATTTTTAATCCTGGTGCGATTGAACTGGACGGCAAATTCTATATAGTAGCCCGTGTGGAAGGCAACGACCGCAAATCCTTCTTTGCTGTGGCTGAGAGCAACAGCGGGGTAGACGGCTTCCGCTTCTGGGATTATCCGGTCATCCTGCCCGAAACGGATATTCCTGATACCAATGTCTATGATATGCGTCTGGTCAAACACGCCGACGGCTGGATTTACGGGCTATTCTGTACTGAACGTAAAGACCCGGAAGCTGCACGCGGTGATCTGTCCAGCGCTGTAGCCCAGTGCGGCATCACCCGCACCAAAGATCTCAAGACCTGGGAGCGGCTGCCGGATCTCAAGACCGGTTCTGCCCAGCAGCGTAATGTTGTTCTGCACCCTGAATTTGTAGAGGGCAAATATGCCTTCTATACACGCCCTCAGGATGGCTTCATTGACGCAGGTTCCGGCGGCGGTATCGGCTGGGGCCTGTCTGACACCATCGAGAATGCTGTCATCGCCAGCGAATCCATCATGGATCAGCGTTACTATCATACAATCAAGGAAGTAAAGAACGGACAAGGTCCGGCTCCGATCAAGACAGCTCGCGGCTGGCTCCATATTGCTCATGGCGTCCGCAATACGGCTGCGGGTCTGCGTTATGTGCTATACGCCTTTCTGTCTGATCTGGAGGAGCCTAATAAGGTTACCCATGCGCCCGGCGGCCATTTCATTGCCCCTGATGGCGAAGAACGTGTCGGGGATGTATCCAATGTAGTATTCTGTAACGGTGTTATTGCCCGTGATAACGGAGAGGTGTATATCTATTACGCTTCCTCGGACACCCGTATTCATGTTGCGACTACAACCATTGACCAGATGCTGGATTATGTATTGAATACTCCTGAAGACCCGCTCCGCTCTTACGCCTCTGTTCAGCAGCGCATAGAACTGATTGACCGTAATCTGCAGCTGTAATCTGTAACTTTTGCGCATCAATAATGGCGGCCCCGGCAGAATAACTTTCTGTCCGGGGCCGCTTTTTGCTGCTTGGCCTTTTTTGGATTGAATTGCTGTGCCGTTTAAGGCTGAAAGGAAGCGGACTGCCCTTCGCGGGCTTCCTTCCATCGGTCATTGAGCTCATCGAAGGATTTCTGCAGATCAGGTGCAGCGATCAGCTCCTGTATGTAGTCCCCGGTCGCAAAGGAAAGCTTCGAGCGGTTAGCCATTTCAATAAATGCGTCTGTCTGTACCACTGCTTCCACCAGTTCAGGATGATACGAATTAAATTCAGTATATTGTTCCATCGAAGGCTCTGATGCACCATCTACTGGAAGGAAGCTCTCTGCCGAATAAGTGGTTTCCTTAACCAGGAAGTTCACCCAAGCCATCGACAGCTCCTTATTTTTACTGAATTTGCTGACGCCGATAAACCAGTCAGGATTCAATGGGGCATGATGTGTCCGGCCGTTATCATAAGGAAACGGGAAAAACCCGATATCCTTCGAAGCTGCCCCGGCATCAAGGACCTGGCGAATTGTCCAGTTCCCGCTCAGGTACATCCCTGCTTCCCCCTTGGCCAGCCTTGTTTTGGAGACCTCCCAGTTATTCGAGAACAACTCATCCTCCACATATCCCCGGGCAACCAGTGTACGGGCGATACCGAGCGAGCGCCCCCATTCGTTATGTTGCTGCCAAGGATTGTTGGTATGAACCATTTCATTTAGATATTCTGGATCACCGGTCATATAATTGACCATATTGTTGCCCCATTCCCGGAGCGGCCAGACTGCGCCATAATTCATGTATAGCGGTATGATACCGGCTTGTTTCAGTTGGGCACAGATTGCGTAGAAATCATCCAGAGTCTGCGGAATTTCCGTGATACCCGCCTGTTCAAATGCTTTCTTATTGTAGATAATCCCGCTTGTAGTTGTCCCGGTGGACAGACCATACCGCTTGCCGTCAAAAGCCGTAAAGCTTTTGAACCTCTCATCAGTGGACATCTCCTCACTCAGGGGTTCGAAGAAATAGCTCAGCTCCTTCGCAGGCAGATTAACCGGCAGCAGCAGTACATCTCCGGCATCCTTGGTAGAGAGCCGGACCATTATATCTGTGGCATAGTTGGATAAGCCTTCAAATTCAACAGTAGCCTCGGGATACTTCTTATTAAACTGATCAGCGAAACCCTGCATTGTGCCATTCTCTATAAGGTCAATCCGGTTTGTAAGCATAAGAATGCTGCCGGACAGACTTGCTTGTTCATTATCTGCAGCCGGAGTAGCTGAGAGATCCTGTTTGCTGCCCGTTTTGTAACAGCCCGCTGTGAATAGGATAAGGAGAAGCAGTACTGTATGCAGCGGCCAATGCTCTTTAACCCTTTTCAATCCTGATCGCCCCCTTCTGTATCAGACATGCTTTCCTTGCGGTATGAGGGGAGCGGCAGTGTGAGGATTACATCTGTTCCCTCCCCTTGCTTACTAAACAGCTCAATACCATAAGCCGTCCCGTAATGGAGCTGCACCCGCTGATGAACATTTTTCATGCCGATACCGCCGTTAATGCTCTTCTTGTGGGGAGTCTCCCGCTTCAAATCGTCTTTCAGTTTATCCAGGGTCTGCTGATCCATTCCACAGCCGTCGTCGCGGATATGGAAGAGCAGTTTATGTGCTGTGAATTCACATCTGATACTGATATGCATGTGCTCTTTGCTGTCATCCAGTCCGTGATAGGCGGCATTCTCTATAATCGGCTGGAACACCAGCTTGATAATGTTGTAATCATTTAATTCTTCAGGAACATCAATCTGCAGCACAAATCTTCCGGGATACCTGCTGTTTAACAGCTCAACATAGTTGCGGACATACAAAAGCTCCTGCTTCATTGTTGTGCGGCCGGTTACTTCGCCTGTGCTGTAACGCAGCAGCTTACCCAGAATCGAAATCATATCGGCAGCTTCCACATCATCATTAATTTCAGCGGTCATCCGTATGGATTCTAATGTATTATATATGAAGTGCGGATTGATCTGGCTCTGCAGGGCATGAAGCTCCGCTTCTTTCTTCTGCTCCTCAATCCGGTAGATATCCTGAATCAGCTCTCTGATGCGGGCTAGCATCCGGTTAAACTGATGACCCAGCAGCCCGATTTCGTCCCGCCGCTTCACAAGAAAGTTCACATCAAGATCCCCGTTTTGAACCCTTTTCATCAGCTGAATCATTTGCTTCAGCGGTTTGGTCAATGCGAATGACAGTACAATAGAAATGATTAAGGCTAAGACAATAATAATCAGAGTGGCTAATAAGGTTGCGTTGCGGGTGAGCTTGACGTCACGGGTGAGTTCATCAACAGGAATGGATATAATCACCTTCCAATTTGTCTTGGCTGAACTGGAATAAATATTAAGCCGCTGCTTGCCTGACACTGTATCATAAAAGCTTCCTGCCGCTCCCTGAGCGTTCCGGAACAGCATGGTTTGCGAAATATCCGTAGTCAGCAGTTTCTGGTCACTATCATAAACAACCTTACCATCCTGGTCCACGATCAGGGATTTACCCCGGGTTACGTTGTCCAGTTCAGCTACCTGGGCTTCCATATTACTTATATTAGCCTCTACCGCGATCAGCCCGATTGGATTCCAGAGGCCGTCAACAATTTTCCGGACAACAGTATAAGCATAACGTGTACTTTGAAGATTAGTCGTATAAGCCTGGGTGCCAAAGAGCAGGGCCTCACCGCTGGAATCCCTGGCCTGCAGGCTCCAGAATTTGTAGCTCTGATCAAGATCCAGCCTGACACCCCCGTCTTTGGCAGAATAGTATCCGTTTCCATAGGCGTCAAAAATATAGACAGAATTCGTCCCCCGTTTAATATTGTTGATAAAAGAGATATTGCCTTCTATCCCCCGCTGGATGGACAACAGCAGGTCAAAGTCCCGCGGTGCAACTGAATTGCTGCCTGTGTCGCCTTCACTCAGGCTCTTTTGCTCATGATAACGGTTGGAGGCAATCAGATTTTGTTTGATTTCGTTTACATAAGCCGGCATGGAAGAAATCCGTTTCATATCTTCTATGTAGTCGTCGATTCCGTCCATCATTTGATCAATCAGCTTCTCTGAATAAGCAACGGTATTGGCTTCAATTGACTCTGAATAGCTCTTATAGCTGATAATGCCGATAATGGAAAGCGGCAGTGTAACGATAACCAGGAAGACCAGCAGCAGTTTGCGCTCCATGCTCATGTCTCCAATAAAGGGCCACCCGTTGAATTTGCCTTGTTCCTTCATAAGTCGTCCCCTTCTTGGCTGTATACGGATTGAGTATAATCATAGTAACACTAATTTAACTCAATTTAATGTATTTATTTTATGATCGGCAATTGCAGAAGCTCGGGCGGTTAAAAAAAGGAATGCCCTTTCATTTCTCACAAAGGAGCGAAAGGGCATTACGTTTCATTGCTTCGTGAACGGATTACTTACGAATGTTGGAGTCTGGTTTTTGAATGTAATACTCTCATCTGCTCTAGACTTGATTCTAGCAACTGTTGCAAAATGCTAGGATTGTGGATTTTGAATGACGACGGTACGGTTGCGTCCCTCCGTCTTTGCCTGGTACATGGCATTATCGGCAAGATGAAATAATTCGGATGGATTGGTTGCGTGTTGTGGAAAGAGGGCAATTCCAACGGATATGGTAACTTGAAGCTGTGTAGAAACAGCTGTTCCCTCCACAGCCAGACGGACCTGCTCAGCTGTCTGGAAAGCCAGGGCACTATTCTTATTCTTGAGTAAGATTACAAATTCTTCGCCGCCGAAACGGACACTCAAATCAGGAGATGCAATGTGCTCCTGTAAGATGTCCGCCACATGCTTCAGTACAGCATCTCCCGCCTGATGTCCGTAAGTATCGTTAACCGCTTTGAAACGGTCAATATCCAAGACCAGAACCGCAAAGGAAATATCCTGTTCTGTCCAGCTGTTCAATGTGTCCTCAAACACTCTGCGGTTTGCTAAGCCTGTCAGCGTATCCGTCTTAGCTTCGTGACTCAGCTGTTCATTCTGTCTATGAATATTACGCAGTGCTCCCAGTACCGTACGTGTTAACAAATCTGCCTCCCGGTTCCAGTGCGCACGCATCTCTGGAATCTCTGTATTCCCTTGATCAAACCTCTGGACGAGATTAGCCAGCAGGATGAAAGGAGTAACGATTCTGTACGCGGACCATATCACAACCAAGAGCAGAATAAGCAGAGGTAAGGCCATATAAAAAAGCATGAGCTTTACATGCCGGTAAAGCTGATTATAGATTGTCTGGGCAGGCGAAACAACGACCAGCCCCCAGTCGGTGGAAGAAATTTTGGTATAACCCGCCAGCAAATCGACCCCACTCAGGTTAGTGTATTGCTGCTTTCCCTCCCTGTCATTGTTCAGCTGATGAACAACGGATACCTGGCTGAGATCCTTGCCGATACGGGCCTTATCAGGGTGGTATACAATTAAACCCCTGGAATCAACAATATAGAAGTAAGTGCTTCTGTCTTTTTTTACTTGGCTGCCAAAAATATCATTCAGAATATTTTTGTTCTCTAAATAGATTGTTCCTCCAATCATACCTCTGTAGTTCCCTTTTGTATCAAAAACCGGCTCTGTCACCAGTATAATTCTCCGTTTGGTCCTGGGAGTAGTATAGACTTCCGAAATGAAAGGCTTCTTGGAGTCCAAGGCATGCAGCGCTTGTTCCGATGAAATATAACCGCCGACTCCCCCTACAGTTTCAGGAGATACAGCACGTATCTGCCCCTTTTCGTCAACAGCCATAATGGAGTTAAAGGAACTGCTGCTGCTCCGGACAAGATTCAGATTATTTGCCAGCTCGGTGTTACTCAGCAGTCCGTCGTCCTGTACTAACGTCCGGGAGACATTCCTAAGACTGGAACTCATGGATTCGAATAACGTGTCCATAGTCTGACTCATCTGCTGCGCTGTGGAGTAATTAAGTTCCAGTGTATTATTAATTAATGATTCCTTCTGGGTCTCGGTCGAGGAGACAAGAGCAATTATCATCGTCAAAAGCATCGAGAGACTGATAAAACTTATAAATACGACGGATAAGCTAATCTTTTTCTTCTTATGAAATGGATGCTCCTGCGAAATCATAACCGTATCTCCTCTTAAGCCGAACTTTCTCCAGAAAAGAAATAAAGCGCCTCTTCCACACCAAATAGTAGCACACTTTTAACTAAATTCAAGTAAACTTCATCCAATCATCGCCGGGTACTCAGGCCTGTCTACCCTATGAACCCAAAGAGCCCCCTCTCCCTGTAGAAGACGGAGCTCCAACAAGGATGGGGACAACATTTGAAAATAAACGGAAACGTGTTGAAATGAATCGGTACCACTTGTTTCAAAAAATGTATCGCTGCCAGTCAGATTTACCATGGAGCCTGGATTTTTTTCCGGGGAATAGAGGGCTTAGCTATCTCATTATGTGCGAAAAATGATTATATAGCAGCGGCTACCCTTTTAGGAGCAGCAGAAAAGGGCCGTGCGGTCTTTGGCGGGGATACTCAGGCTAACTTCTCCATAGAGCACGAAGAAGCTCTGGATGAGCTTCTTCGTGTGTTTACATAACAGAAATTCCATGAATACTGGAGTAAAGGCTCAGAATTAACCCGTTCTGAGGCACTTGCGTATGCAATGAATGCATGATGATTTTGGAATCAGTTGGATGTTTGGATTGTCTTCATGTATTCTTTAAAGTCAGCGGCGATTTCCTTATATTTCGTATGATGTAGGTAATGGGAGCCTTCCATCGGGATCATAAGGCCCAGTGCTGATTGTTTGACTTGTGCCTCATGCAGCGGAATCCACTGGTCATTCTGTTCGTTATTCGACTGGACAAAGAGAAGGAGCGGCAGATCGTTTGGATAAGTCAGCTTCTCTCCGTTTTTGAAATTGGAACCGAGATGCTTTAGCTCGTTCATTAATGTTTTATTGCTCCCGACTTTATTTGTAATGAGACGGATCTGTTCTTTGGTATGCTCATCGTAGTCAAGCGACGCATAGGAATCGCCGCTCACCTTTTGCAGAAATCTCATCAGCCCTGACTTCTGCATGAACTGCATCGTCTTCAGAGGTAATTTGACATCCATGCCGGGCTGATTCGGAACACTGCTGTCGATACCGACAAAAGCAAGAACCTCGTCAGGGTAGCTGTTCACATATGACACACCGTACAGTCCGGTAATGGAATGTCCCATAAGAATGTAGCGGTCGATATCCAGCTGCTGTACCGCTTCATGAATTTCGCTGACGATATTCTCCGTTGTCCGCGCTTTCTCCGTTGTGTCGCTAAGTCCGTATCCGAAGGGTTCTATCGCTACGACCCGGTAATCTGGAGACAATTCGTCGATCAATAATTTAAAGTCAAGCACTGGCGACGGGGTCCCCTGACCGGGAAGAAGGACAATGGTCTGTGCGCCGCTGCCTTGGATGTACACGTTCATTTGCTTGCCATCCACAGATACGGTTTGGCCGTAAGGCTCAATCTTCTTTTTTTCGATTCCCTTACTGATCACATGAACAACAAATACAATGCCCATGAACAATACAAGCGCACCGACAATGCCTCCCAATATCTTTAACCATAGTCTCCGTTTTTTGCGGATTCCCGTCCCGTTCTTGATGTCTGCCTTTTCTGTCACGTTCATCTTCTCCTGTCCTGATATCTGTAGAGCCATAATAATAACGGCATAGATAAAGTGTACCCAGACAATGTGTCCCCATCGTGACGGCAATATGAACGGAGTATGAACGGGCATAAAAAAGAGGAGATACACCTCAAAGATGTATCTCCTCCTACTCTGAATGGGATGACTATGCTTAAGCTGAATGATCCTGCCCTGCCGGCTGCCGGATGGGTAAGGTAACTATGATGCTTGTCCCGCTGCCGGACTCACTTTCTGCCCGGATGTCGCCGGAATGCAGCATAATAATCTGCTTCACAATAGCTAATCCCATGCCGCTGCCGCCGTACTGGCGGCTATGAGAACGATCCGCCTTAAAGAACCTTTCGAAAATGCGCTGCTGGTCCTCCTGAGATATACCGATTCCCGTGTCGGTTATACGGACGATAACATTTCTGCCGTCCTGTCTGATGCTGACGGTGACGGTATCCCCTTCATTCGAGAATTTGATGCTGTTGCCGAGAATGTTCGTCCAGACCTGATTTAAAAGATCATGATCTGCCTCAATCCGAAAGGTCTTTAACTGAAGCTCAAAGCTGATGCTGCGTGCTGACCATTGCGGCTGAAGCGCCACAATGACCCGCCTGATCTGCTCATCGAGGCTGAAGGTGCTGGGCTGCAGCTGCTGTGACTGTGATTCAAGCAGGCTTAGCTTCATTAGGCTATCACTCATTTTGGACATCCGTTCCGCTTCAGAGATAATAATATCAAGATAGCGTCCCCGCTCGCTGACCGGGAGGTTCATCTGTTTCAGCGCTTTGGCATATCCGGTAATTGAAGTAAGCGGGGACTGAACCTCGTGTGATACGTTGGATACAAAATCCCTGCGCATCTGTTCGACCTGCTGCAGATCATGTGTCATCTTTTCAAAGCTCTGAGCCAGCGTGCCCAGCTCTCCCTTTTGCTTAATGTTTAGCCTGATATTAAAATTCCCGCTGGCGATATGCATGGTTGCATCGGTCAGCTTTTTAATCGGATTCACGAGGAACTTGGTAGCAACCAGAATAACCAGACTGCCTGTTACCAGGGTAAAGATTGAGAAAATCAGCAAAAATTCTACGGCCACTGTGTTAGAGGTTGGTGTTATGGGCTCTATGAACATAGCCTTGATCTCCCCTTCACTTGTAAAGGGCAGTCCGACAAGTGTGGTGCTGACCACCCCGCGGTTTGCCTGAACCGTATTCCCCTCCAAAACCTTGCTCCATAGTGCCTCTTTAATTGTAGCCGGTTTATATCCCTCAGGTCCTCCGAAGGACTGGTACAGGCCGGTTTCATCAAAAAACCTGACGTTGTACATTTCCAGCAGGCTCATCCCGTTCACATAAGCATTTGCCTTGTCCAAAGGGAGTGTTTCAAATATTCGGGCAACATCCCGGCCAAAGTAAATCATAGGTATCTGCAGGTTCTCATTCAGCTTATCTTTCAATACCCAGGCTGCCAGTAAAAAGGAAATAAAGGTGCCGCCGATTACTGTGGCCAAGAAGATTAATACCACCCTTGTATATAAAGATCTAATCATATGTTAATGCCATCCCCTTCAGCCAGTATTCCTTCATATTCTAAGCTCATTGTAGTTTAGATTTCAGCAAATGATCAAATCGGCCTCTTCGCTAATCCAAAAAAAGTCCAGCAGATTATACCTGCTGGACTTTAGAGCCTAACTGACGCCTATTGAGCCGGCTCGGACGAAATTATCGGATGTAGTTGTTTATTGCAGCATTCAGTTCAGCAATCACTTGGGCTTCATTGCCATGATGAACGGCATCTACCACACAATTCTCCAAATGATCCTTCAACAGCAGCTTAGCTGCTCCATCCAGTGCCTTTTGCACGGCAGCAATCTGCAGCAGAATGTCGGGACACTGGCGTCCGCTGATCGTCATTTCTTTGACAGAACGGATATGTCCCTCTACCTTAGCCAGCCGATTAATAATATCTTTACGGTATTTATGCTCATGATTATGCACTTCAGACATGTGATGCTTACCTCCCTAACGAAATCCTGTATGTAACGGCATGAGATCAGACGTAATGCACAATTTAAATAGTACCGTTGTCTGAGCGTGCTGTCCAACATTCCATAGGGGAATTACTTATTTAACGTGCTGAACCAATCATCCAATGCCTGAACAACATCCTTAAGCTGCTCATCCTCGGTGATTTCTGGTACATTGTCACCCTTTTGCATACCGTATGATCCGAATTGTCCGTGATTGCCGCCTTCTATACTAACGAATGTCGTGTCTGCGGGAAGGTTGGTTTTGGTCTTCTCCCATTCTTCCTTGTTAAGTACACCATCAGACGTTCCTGTAATTTGCAAAGCGGATAAGCCGGTTGTACTTAAGCTTCCGCCGTCATCGGCATAAGCCGCAAAGTAAAAGATTCCTTCGAGCTTACCGGAGTTATCTGCTGCGTAACGGGATGCAAAAGCGCCGCCCAGCGAGTGTCCGCCAATCACAAAAGCTTCATCAGGATGCTCAGCAATGAATGAGTCTGCCTTGTTTAGACCGAATATGGCTAAATTCAGCGGCATCTTGGCAATGTATACTCTGTGTCCATGTTCGGCCATTGTTCTGGCGAGGGGAGAGTAGCTTTCCGGTTCTACCAGTCCTCCGGGATAAAAAATGATATTCGGCTCAACTGCTTCTGCTCCCTGCGGCTCAAACCGGTACCCCTGCTTAATCTTAGTGACAAGAACCTTAGCGTCGCTTTGCATTGCGGCTTCAGCCTGCCCTGAAGGGCTGTAAGTAACCGACGCCAGAAAGATAAACCCGCCGGCTACAAGGACAACGGCTACGACGCTTATCCATATCAGTATTTTCTTCCATCTGCTCATGCGCTTAGCCGTTTTCAATGGTTAACCACCTTTACTTCATATTTTAACTACAAATTAAATTATATTTACCGGTGAGTAAAATTACAAGAGGATTTTACTTATACCTGGAGAATGTCATAATATAAATATGAAGGAGAGTGTGCAATGCCAGAGAAATCAGCAAAACGTTTGCCGGGCAGGCCCAAGCAGGCTGACATGAACATTTCCATTCACCAGGCTATTATTTCTACAGCTTCTGCCTTGTTTAAGGAATACGGCTACGAAACGGTGTCGCTTCAGCAGATCGGACAACGCTGCGGCGTATCCAAACAGACTATTTATTATCATTTCGCAAGTAAACCCGAACTATTCAAGGTTGCCATAACAACAATGCTCCAAAATATTTTGGCAGTTACTTCTCAAATGCTGGATGAAGCCGATCATCTGGAGCATGGCTTGGTGCGTCTGGCTGAAGTCATATTAGCAAATCCCCATGCTGAGATTGAGACGATGATGAGAGAAGCCGAGCCTTTTCTTGAAAAAGAGCAGATACTAGCGATCCGGGAAGCTGAGCAGCATATTCATGAATTGTTAGCTGTTCACTTCAGGCTTGCCATGGATCAGCAGTTCCTTCGTGAAGAAGATCCAATGTTCCTGGCAGAGACCTTCTCGACCTTGATGCTGATGGGAAACCGTGAGAATGTCCTTAATAAATATGAATCTCCTCTGATCCTGGGTCAGAAGCTGATCACCCTGTTCCTTCGCGGGGCGAAGGTAACGTAATCCCTTACCAGAAAAGTGCGATTAAATGTAAAAAGACGTTCAAGCCTCCACGGCGGCCCGCGGGTATGAACGTCTTGTTTGCCGTAGTCATGGCACGGGCTAATTAACTTATATGTAGTCCTGCCGGCAGTTTATTTATCCGGTAAACCGGCTATCCTTAACATCAGGTGTGTTATTTTTTGTTAAGGAGATTTTGGTGTATGATGGAGCATCTCGTGATATTGATCAGAAGTATATCGGCTTTTTTCATCCTAATGGTTATCACCAGAGTATTGGGCAAACAAACTCTGTCCAATATGAACTTCCATGAATTTGTAACAGCAGTCATTCTAGGTGCTACGGGTGCCAACTTTGCATTTAATGAGAAAATTGAAGTTACCCATCTTTTAATAGCTTTGTCCGTTTTCACATGTACTTCTTATGCGTTATCCAAGCTGTTTTTAAAATTAAGAGGATTTAAGATGTGGACAGAAGGAACGCCTACAGTTCTCATAGAAGGGGGACTGATTTTAGAAGACAATCTAAAGAAAAATAATATGTCTATGGATTCATTAAATCAACAGCTTCGGCAGAAAGAGATTTTTGATATTGAAGAAGTAGAATATGCTCTGCTTGAGGTTAACGGCAAGCTATCGGTTCAAAAGAAAAAGGAATTGCAAGCTGTGACATTAAAGGACCTGAAGTTAAAGCCCGGTCATTCTGAGCAGTTCCCAATTGAGCTAATAATTGACGGGCAGCTGCTGATAGTCAATCTCAAGGCTAATCATATTTCTGAATCTTGGCTTTCTTCTCAGCTGAAGGAAAGAGGCCAACATATTGAGGATGTATTCTACGCTGTAAAAGGAAGTAACGGCCAACTTTTTTTTGATAATTACAAGGATAAGCTGCATCATCCCATTGACGTAGAATAACGATTGCATTCTCGAATTATCTGGTGTTCAAAGTAATTAGATAATTGTACTTAGCAGCATGCTTTAGTTCATCCAGAATGATTACTGGTGTGCAATCAACCCGGCGAATCGGGCTTCCAGCTTGTCAGCTGTCATGGCACCTCCGCCCAGCTCGAATATCTCATCCCCTTTTTGCAATAACAATGTAGGGTAGCTTCTTGCTCCAAGCTTAAGGGCTATCTCAAAATCTTCATGTGCCTCCGCTACAGTCTCTGGTGCAGTAAGGCCTTCAATGAGCTGCTGTTCATCCAAGCCGTACGTGCTTGCAAGCTCCAGATAAGTTGCGGCATCACTTAGGCTTTTGCCATTGAAGTAGAATGCCTGCTGCATTGCCGAAGCCAGATCCAGCGCTCGTTCAGGAGCAAGCGCACGTAATGCGGAGAAGCCGATAGCGGCTGCTTCTGAGTCAAGGACCAGACTCCCTTCCTTCAAAAGTTGCTCATAGGCGGTACCAAACACTGCTCCTGTAAGCTGGCTAATCCGGCTATTCGCCTCCGGCATATATGGATATGCGGTTAGAGGCTGGCTTCGCTCACCTGTAAATAGACCGCCGGATACTATCCTTACGGGAAGCTCCAGGTTATTCTCGTGAAAAGTGCGCAGGCTTTTTGAGAATCCATAGCACCATCCGCAATAGGCGTCCCATACATAGATTAATGAAAGCTGTTCAGTTGTCATTATTAGCATCTCCTGTTTCTCGAATGTAACTATTATAGTTACATGTAACAATATAAGTTACAATGGGTCTTCTGTCAACATATAGATGGTAATCTGTTTATCACCAACAGCTCATGGTCCTCTAAACATGAAAGGTCCTATCAGTATATTTACTGACAGGTCCTTTCAGCTTGTATTAACTAAATAACGCCTTCTCCTCCAATAGCAGTTGCTGTGAAGGCTATCGGTCCGAACAGATTGATAGGCAGGGTGCTGGCGTTTTGAATAACCAGTTCATAGTTATGGATTCCCAGATAAGGACCGTCTACCCACAGAACATTTAATTGAATATCCGTTATGGTAGTAAAGCGGAAAAAAGACCGATAAATATCGACTCCGGCACGCCGTATTATAACGTAAAATTCGCTGTCAGCTAGGGCTGTGACACTAAAGCTGCCATTTAGTTCGACTCTGCTGGAGAAAGAAGCAGGGTTGGCGGGGCTTAGATTAACTTGTACAGCAGCCAGCCCCGCCCCGGCTCCAACAATTCCGGCAATCGATACAGCTGTGTTAAGCGGGTCTAACGGGATTTTTGCCTGAGAGCCATAGCTTATAATGGTCGACATTTATCATCACTCCATTTCGGGTTTATACGTTATCATATTGAGAAGCTTCGATGATAGATTGGACTTCCTTGCCCCAAAATAAATATAGTAGATTGTTACCGGGAAATCGGCCATAAAAAAATCAACCCATTTATAAATGAGTTGATTCATCATTGGCTTCATCTTCGGTATTCAATTATTTTAACAGCTTTTCCGGGTTCTTCACTTTTATGGAAGCAACCTCTCCGCAGTCCGAGCAAATCGTATAGACCTTTTCAGAGCCGATGGCCAGCTTCTTATCCAGCGGGCGAAGATTGATAAAATCCGTAGCTTGTACAAAGGAATTTCCGCCACATGCAGTACATTTCTTTTCAGCAACATCCATAATTATGATTCCTCCTTTATCTGTTAAATGGTAATACGTTATTAATAGCGTTAATGTTCCAAATTTTGAAAAGATTAAGGGCTAATAATCCTTTTACTGAACACGGGATATATGAGAGTGAGCCCTAAAGCTGAAGCTGTCATAAGTAATGCTGCTAAATCGAGCGTCATCATATCATTCACAAGCCGGATCATTGGTGATAACAGTATAAAACCGGCCGACGCGAACACTGCCGAAAGCCATGTCCATTCACCCTCACGGCTTAAGAAGGACAAATTCATACCGATCAGGCTAAAGATAAGAGGCCACGTGAATAAGTAACTGGCGCCAGTCAGATACACAGTGCTGGCAATGCAGAGTAACAGCCAAAGGAACAATGCACCCATCCAAAGATTTTCTGTACGGATATAGCGCGATAACACATGTATTAGGATATACGAAATAAACAACGTCAAGACCAATAATCCTAAGAGATAGGTTAAACTTAATTGAGAATCCAGCAGTAAAGAGATGTATTCATCTCGGGGCAAATTAGACTTAACTACATTCCATAAAAGCGTAATAACACCATATGTAATTCCCAGACACAGCAGTGTAATCAGGAATCCGCCTGCCATTCCCGTCATACGAATACGGCTTCTGCGCATCCCGTGCCATAAGGTTATAACAAATAGCAATACAGCTGATAAAGTGAACCCAGTAGCCCAAGACTCCGGATAACTAACCACATTCCAGCCGATTACGTTAAAATAGACACGGTCTTCTTGTTCCACTTGAGTCAGATCGAGGTTACCAAAGTGCCGGGTTAGGCTAAGCATATATTCCCCGTGGTGCTGCAGGCTGGCCTGATCCAAATTGTCCGGAGTATCGGTTGGCTGGTGATAGGTGTCGAGACCCGATGCAAAGGCAAAATTTAATCCGGCTAGTCCGCCCTCACGGAACTTTGTCAGGTCAGTATCGTTAGGCATATGTTTATACACATCATAGAGGAGAGAGTAAGCCAGCGGCTGTGGAGCTGCTTTTAAGAACTCTTGAACCATCCAGCCATTCTGCCCGCTTGTCTCAAACATAAACGATGCGCCTTTGTTTCCGCGCGCTTCGAAATTAAACACGAGTCCAACGTCCTTCACCCATGGATGTTCATTCATGAACGCTTCGGCTCCAAGCATACCCGGTTCCTCGGCATCTGTCATCAGCAGGATCAGATCGTTTTTCAGCGGACCGGATACTTGTAATGCACGCACTGTCTCCAGCATAGCAGCAATTGCTGCACCATCGTCTGCGGCTCCCGGACCTGTGGCTACAGAATCATAGTGGGCTGCAATCATAACCGCTTTACTGTTATCGGTGCCTGGAATTCTCGTGACGATATTTTCGATGTATCCGAGAATTCTTTCCCCGTTCCATACGTTCGAGACAAAGGGCTTTTGGATTTCCGGCTGCAAGCCGAGTCCTTCCAGCTCTGACAGCAGATAATCCCGAACCTTATCATGCTCAGGCGTTTGAATCGGGTGCGGTTCCTTAGCAATTACTTGGAGCTTCTCCATCGCACGTTCCGCCGAGAACGAGTCGGGAGATGCATTCAAATCTGCAGGTGCTGGAGCTTTAATCTGCAGCAGGCCGGTCAGGACAGCACCTGCTATTACAAGGGGTATGCCGATTCTCTTTAACCATTTTGTTGCATGGCTCATAGTTTTTCTCATAACCTCCCTACATTTTCTCACATCCGTGGATATGTATTTATCATCTTTTTTTACATATTCTAGATTATCGTGAGAAAACCTTTAATTCCCTGATTTGAACGCAAACAAGAGGCTGTCCCAAAACTAGTCTTCTACGAGTAGACAAATCCTTCTCATTTGTAAAACCGCCAAAAAGCCAAAAGAGCAACAATTCTCCTGTCATTGGAGAATTATTGCTCTTTTTTTGGTCATTTGCAGCTTGCTTTAATATAATTGTGGCAAGCGAAAACTAACCGACTCCAGGCTTCACTGTCTCCATGATGAAAGAAGATAATAAAGTATAGGCCGGAAAAATCTATTTTCTTTCTACACTAATCATATTATACAGTTACCGGAATATTTAAATGTTCTAAAGCACCTTTTAGACTGGAATATCCTTTGCCCGCACTATTCACGTCATGAAACAAGTCATATGCTCCATTTTGAACGGCTACCTTTATTTCTTGGGGTGTTGCATCTGGTTTTGCTTCGTATAGAAGTGCTATCAATCCAGCAACGATAGGGGTAGCCATTGAAGTTCCATCCATAGTGCAGTACCATTCTCCAACTCTAAATTGAGGGTAGTCATTGTCATACTCAGAGTTTTTTGATCGGAGTGAGATAATATTTGTGCCTGGTGCAACAATGTCTGGTTTTTGATGACCAAACTTTGTTGGTCCTCGGCTTGAGAAATTAGCTATAACATCATCTAAACTATTCTCAGTACTGTTATCATTGGTGGCGCCAACAGTAATTAATTCGGGGTCGACTCCGGGACTTCCTACTGTTTGTGGTCTTGATCCTTCATTGCCTGCTGCGACCACGACTGTAATGCCTTGGTCTTGAGCCACTCTCAAAATTTTACACAATGGATCAGTTTCTGGCGGGTTTATTGCCATACCTCCAAGAGAACATGACATAATTTTAATTCCATACTTTTCTTTATTATCTATACACCATTGAACCCCGCGACTGATGTTCGTAGTCGTTGTGGAGCGACCTTCAAAAACGCGCACTCCTACAAGGTTTGCCTGATAAGCTAACCCCCTGTATTTACCATCACTACTGTATCCATTGCCAGCGGCACACCCTGCACAATGGGTCCCATGTCCACCGTCATCGAAAGGCTGAACCTCTTGTTGCTTAAAGACATCATAAAAACCAATTATACGACTATTAGGTAGGTTTAAATCTGGATGAGGGTATATACCACTATCGATAATTGCAATCGTCACTCCTTTTCCACTTAAATTGGTCTCAATTGGAGGAGTTCCTTGAGGATCGATTATAACTTTTCGAGCGACATCCAATGCTAAATGATAGGTTTGCTCCATCGACACTGATTTAACACCTGAATTTTTAAGAATATTTTTAAGTTGACTTGCTTTTATTTGTACAACGTCTGTGTTTATTGCATCAAATCGCTCAATTACTTTAGCCCCAGCCATCTCAACTTCTTCATTAAAAGATGCAGTACTAATATTAGTATCTTTCTCCACAAAAACGGTTATGATCTGTTCTTCATCACGTAAATCTTCTAATTGCTCTGTCATCATCGCACTTATCTTATGCTTATTATCTTCAGGTAATTTCATTCGATAAACCTCCGTAATTTTTGAAATGATTTGACGAAGGTTATTATTTGATTTATCGACGTAATTATTCCATTCCGACTTCCCTTCTTACAGGCAATAAATGTTTTAATTTGCTTCAAAGGTGGTGGCGTCCAGCCGATTGATGGCAGCTTTTACAACACGAACGAGGTGGTGTTCTGGAATATCTTATTCCAGGTCCATTGGCAAGTAAAGTTGGTCCATGGTTTATTGAATGTACAAAGAAATCGCTCCTTTTTGAGATGGTTGTGTGGTAACTCCATTTCACTAAAAGGGCGATTTTTTTGTTGTCTTTTTAAAAGAAAATAGAATCAATTCTCGCTTAAACAGCGGAGAGGACGGACTGATTGTGGAAAAGCGGCAGCGGTCGCCTTGGTCTCCGGATTTTCACCGCTAAGGGGAATGAAAAAATCTGGAGAGCACAGCGATTGGAACAACGGTCCGTTCGCGGAGCGTCCTCACCACGAGCTAACGTATCTCTAACTCAAAAACGAGGGGTGTCTCAAGCAGCCGTTTCATGGCTTTTGAGACACCCCCTTGTTTGCAAGATTTATAGCCGGAAAATTAAAGTGAATGTCACGCCGCCGTCTTTGTTCTCTACAGTATAGCCGCACTCGTGCAGCTCCAGAATTCGTTTTACAACAGCAAGGCCTAGTCCGGTTCCTCCGCTCTTACGGTCCCTTGCGGCTTCTGCACGGAAAAACCGTTCCCAGATCCGTTTCAAATAGGGCTCTGGGATACTATCCCCCTTATTGTGAATGTAATAGCAGCAGCTGCCCTCCGTACCCGATATACCGATTTCGATCGTACTGCCTGCTTCCGCATGACGAATCGCGTTGGTCAGCAGATTCACCATTACCTGCTCCATTTTCCCGGCATCCACCTGGACTGCCCTCTCTTCGTGTAAGATGACTTGGGCAGTGAGTTCTTTTTCCCGCATCTGATAGACAAGCTTCTGAAGCACTTCATCCGTCAGCTCACTGAGTAATACTGTGGATTTATACAGCTTAACTGCCGGCGAATCCAAGCGGAGCAGCTCCAGCATATCCTGAACAAGCCGCTCCATCTTCTCGCTTTCCTCCACAATCACACTGATGTAATGCTCCTGTCTGCCCGCGCTGATGCCGTCCTGCATGCCTTCCGCGAACCCGCGTACAATGCTTAGCGGCGTCTTTAGCTCATGGGAAGCATTGGCGAAAAAGTCCTTCTGCAGCTGCTCCAGCTCCTTGTTCTGCTCAATCTCTTTGGTTAACCGGATGTTAGCCGTACTCAGCTCATCCAAGGTCAATCCCAGCTTGCTTGACAGCTCGTACAGCGTATTTGCGAGATTGCCCAGCTCATCCTTACGCTGAATAGGCTCCTCTCCGGTAAAATCGAGACTGTTCATCTGCTCCGCCCGCTTATTCAGAATCAGAAGCGGACGCGTGACCAGACGGGAATACAGCATGGAGAGCAGCACAATCAGCACGAGCCCGCCCGCTCCCAGATAAGCGAAAAACAGGCGTAACGCGCTGTTGGTCTCTTTAATTTCCTGCAGGGAGGTTACCAGCAGCAGCAAATTAATTTCACCGTCATCACCGGGCACAGGCTGAATCAGAATACCGCTCCGGTTCCCTCCGAAGTTATCAATCCATTCCAGCTCGACCGGCTCCATTCTTTTCAGCTGCCGGGTATAGGTGTCGGATAAGGGGAAAAATTCATCCAGTGCCAGAAACAGAAGCCCCAGGCGCCGCGCCGGCTTGTTCAGCCCTGGTACGCTGACGGTTTCAATCGTCCCCTTTATCGCATCGTATTCATTCTGCTCCCCTTTATCTCCGGCAGATTGTGCGGGTGTATCATCACCGCCGGCTTTGGCAATATAGTAGGGGTAAAAAACCTCGCTGTCCCCTGTCTCGCCGCGTTCACCGTACAGGGTAACCTCTTCTCCCGGCACAAGCCTCAGCTGTTCAAATTCGGACCGGTATGTCAAATAGATATAGATCAGTGAAACATCGAGCGCTGTACCGTCAGCACGGATAATGTGCATGCGGAACGGGTCGTTGGCCACCTTGCTTCCTTCAAAATCGGTCAGTACAAAGTTCACATCCTCCCGGCGCATCCGTAACATGACAGCTGAGTCTGTTGCGCGGAGCTCCTCCGGGTTCTTCCGGTAGACAGAAGCGAGATAGGCTGCATCACGCTCCAGCTTTGCCATTTTGCGGTGCTCGTAGAATTGCGGGAAGACCAGCAGCTGGGCCAGCAGCACAACAACATAAAATAGAATAAAGGTGGCAGCTGTGGCAATAAAGAGCTTAGCGGTTATTCCGCCTCTTTTCATGGCTTTTCCTCATAGGTGTAGCCGATGCCGAATACAGTCCGTATACTGTCTGCTGCCGGGCCCATTTTGCCTCTCAGCTTTTTGATATGCGTATCGACAACGCGCACATCTCCTTCATATTCAGCTCCCCAGATATAGGCCAGAATGGCATCGCGTGACATGATGATTCCCCGGTTGCGCAGCAGCAGCTGCAGTATACCGTATTCCTTGGGGGTCAAGTCAAAGGTTTCGCCTTCACGCTCCAGTCCGTGACTGCGGTTGTTCAGCTGAACGCCGGAGCTGATAGGCGTATGTGTTGCTGATATAAGGTTGCCGTCTACTCTGCGCATCAGCACTTCCGCCTTGGATACCAGTACCTTGGGGCTGAACGGCTTGGTCACGTAATCATCGGCTCCCAGCTCATACCCTTCAATCTGCCGTTCAGCACCGGACACTGCGGTCAGGATAATGATAGGTACGCCCGAGGTCTGCCGGATTCTGCGGCACAGCTCCCATCCGTCCATCTCCGGCATCATCAGATCCAGAATCACAAGATCCGGGATCTCTGTTTCAAAGGCATGCATCCCTTCACTGCCGTCAGAAGCCTGGACAACAAGCCATTGCTTCGCGGTAAAATAATCCGTGATGAGCTCACGGATCCGTACTTCGTCTTCAACAATCAGGACTTTCTTTGACAAAGAACCACCCTCCCTTCTCCCAAGTTCAAAGACTTGCATGTCCCAATATTTTACCCGCAATGATAAAAAACAGACACCACACCAGGGCGCCGATTGCTGCAAATAAACTGTATTTCCTTAGCGGCATCCGGCTGATTCCGCACATGTAGCAGGTGACATGCCTAAAGCCCGGAATGAAATAGCCGAATATCAGGGACAGCCGGCCATAGCGGTTCATCCAGCCTTCTACCTTGGCAATCCGCTGCGGCTTCAGCCCCACCCATTTTCCATAGCGGTCCAGCAGCGGCCGCCCTGCCTTACGTCCGATCAGATAGCTGATCATCATTCCGCTCAAAGCGCCCATGAAGCTGAACAGCAGGGCATAAGGCAGCTTCATTGTCCCGATGGCTGTTAAATAACCGACGCCAGTCATAAGCAGCTCATCGGGAACGGGCAATCCGATAATTCCCAGTGCCAGCAGTCCGTAAATCGCTGTATAGCCATACTCTGTCAGGAAAAGCATCACGTTCTCCATCAGCAGTCCTCGGCAGGCTCAGGCTTCATTTTTTTCAGGCTGGGAAAAGCCAGGCGGCTAATCATCAGTGCGCCGACTACCGGCATTCCGATGACAGCGGCAGATGCTGACGGAATTACTGTGAGCAGTAATACCGCCATAGCTGCCATTGGGGTCGGCATTCCGACGAAGCCCGGCACATGACTCTGGCCGGTATTGAAGCGTGCCAGCCGCAGCGCACTGCAGCAGACAAAAATCAGGCAGCCCATGGCACCGGCTACGCGGATTTCATTAAGTGAAGCAGCATAGATGAGAGCAGCTGGCGCTATACCGAATGTCACCAGATCAGCCAGGGAGTCCAGTTCCTTGCCCAGCTCTGATGCGGCATCCAGCTTTCTCGCGCAGAAGCCGTCGAAGAAATCACAGATCATTCCAAGCCCGATCAACAGCATGGCTGCGGGCAGGTGTTGTTTGTAAATGCATAAAATAGCGAGGAATCCGGCCAGCAGATTGGCCAGTGTCAACGCCGAAGGAATCAGCTTTTTCATGAATCTTCACTCCCGGTTCAATGTTTAGGCCAGTATAAAAGATACTTGTGTTTTTTATATGTCCTAAACAAACAAAGGAAGTCCGCAATTCGCGGAGCTTCCTTTGTATATTGACAACGCGATTTTCACCGGTTCAAGCTGAATTTGCACCTATTATAACAATCCTGCTTAGGAGGAAATTCTTGTGCGGTATCGCAGTGAGCTAGGGCGAGCGGAAGATGTAGCCTTGTCCCCAGATCGTCTGAATGTATTCATCCCCTTTCGGGTACCGGTAAAACAGCTTTTTCCGTAATCGTTTGATATGGTTATCTACGGTGCGCCGGTCATAGATCTCCTGGTAGGATGATTTCCATACTTCCTTGAGTAAAGCTTCCCGGGAGAAGGCAGTTTCCTGATTGGTTACGAGAAAATAGAGCAGATCATATTCTTTTGGAGTCAGATGAATTTCATTGCGCTGTACAAGCACTCGCCGGGCTGACGGCTGGATTACAATTTCTGCAATCAGGATTTGACTGCCGGAGACCGTTTTGTCGAAAGGGTAAGCTTCCTGGGCACGGGCCAAAATACTTTGGATACGTAATACAACTTCCCTCGGACTAAACGGCTTGACGACATAATCGTCAACGCCTGCCTTAAAGCCTTCGAGCAGGTCCTTTTCTTCTGAACGTCCGGACAGCATCAGGATCGGAATCTCCTGGTGGTTCAGCTTCACATGCTTGCAGATCTCTATGCCGCTTATGTCGGGTAACAACCAGTCCAGCACCATCAGATCATATTTTCCGCCGGTCATACAGCAATTCAGAATGGCTTGTTCGCCGCTATCCGCTTCGTCTACAACATAGCCTTCTTTCTCCAAGTATTTCCTCAGCAGCGTGCGGATTCGAGTTTCGTCGTCTACCAGCAGAATTCGTTTATGGGTATTAGTCATGTCTCTGCACCTCCGTTTTGCTTAGGCTTCTGGTCTGCCTATTACTCGCCAACCATTTGCAGCTCAATTTGCTTCATCCGGTAAAAATAGCCCTCTTGTTCCATTAGCTCGGAATAGGAGCCTGCTTCGATTATCCTGCCTTGCTCGATTACTATAATTCTGTCCATACTTTCCAGGCCAGTAAGCCGGTGGCAAATGAACAGTAATGTATCTCCGGCAGACTGTTCGTAGAGATGGGTTAACACTCGTTGTTCCGTTACATAATCCAGCGAAGATGTCGGTTCATCCAGCAGCCATAACCGCCCTTTGCGGAGCATGACTCTTGCCAGAGCCAGCCGCTGCTTCTCACCGTCGGACAGGTTTTCTCCTTTTTCGAATATTGCATCGGTTAATGCCAGATCCGGCAGCTGGGCTTTAGCGAGAACATCCAGTAATGCCTCGTCAGATTGCTCTTCTCCCTTAAGCAGCAGGTTGTCCCTAACGGTTCCGCGGAAAAAATGACTTTGCTGCAGCACGACATTAGAGGACTCCCAAATGCTTGCCTCATCCAGCACCTGTAAAGAAACACCGTTTAAACGTATGTCACCAGATACAGGCGTGCGCAGTTTGAGCAGCAAATCGATCAGGGTTGATTTGCCGGACCCGCTCGGTCCGACAATCGCTGTTCTGGAGCCAGCCGGGAGCTGTAGTGACAGGTCCGTCAATGCCGGCCGCCATTCATCTTCATATTGGAACGTAACGCCGGCCAGCTCCACCGAAACAGCCTCTTCAGCTGGCAAAGTGCGGACCGGCTGCAATGGCTGATCACCGGCAGTCAATACGGTTTCGGTCAGCCGTTTAGCCGCGTGCTCGCTGTCTTGCTTATAAGCAGGTAAAGTAGCCATTGCCGCGGCTTCTTCAAAGACGGTCTGTGAGGCCATGACAAGCATAGCTAAGAATACGCCGGCCAGCGCGCCTTCCATAATTAGATACGCGCCGAGCGTCAGTACACCCCAGGAGATAAAAAAGGTAACAAAGGTATGCATAGCCTGGCCGCGCAGCAGATGGACGGCGGCCCGCTGCTGCTTCGCGGTCAATGCTGCAGAGGCAAGCTGGAGCTGCTGTTCTCTCTGTGGTAATTGCCCGTACACCTTCAGATCCCGGAAGCCGTATAATGCCTCCGTTACTTCCGTCGACAGCAGAGCCCGCTGCTTACGGACACGGCCGTGTATCGACCGCTGGCCCAGCAGCACGATGCCCGGTACAACTAATGCTGTTAACAGCATTCCTGCTACAAACAGACAGGCAATCCAGAACGAAAAGGAAGCACTGAACACCATGGTTGCTAAAAAGACCGTAATAACGATAACCGGAGGATATGCGACGCGCAAAAAATAATTCTGCAGGCTCTCCACATCCCCGACGATCCGTGCAAGCAGATCGCCGCTGCGGTTCTTGTTCAATATCCCGGGCGTTAACGGAATCAGCCTGTCAAAAAAGGCTGTGCGCAGCCGGCTAAGCATGGAGAACGTTGCTCTGTGCGAATAAAGACGTTCACCGTAACGGCTTGCCGCACGGAGCAGGCCAAGCAGCTTGACCAGCGAGGTAAGGATAATTAAGGTGTAGAGCGGCGGCATAAAGACCGTCTGTGAAATCAGATACCCGCTCGCAGAAAAGAGAGCCACACCGGCTGCGCCGGCAATAAATCCTCCCAGAATCGAAAGGAGAATATCCTTTCGCTCTGATATCATTGCCTTAGACAAAATCGCCAGCTCATTCATGCTGAACCTCCCTTTCGCTGAATATCAACCATTTCGGCATATTGAGGTATGCATTCAAGAAGCTCATCATGGACTCCTGATGCCGCTAATTTCCCATGATCCATAAACAAAATATGATCGGCCTGCCGGATCGTATATAGCCGGTGTGCGACTGTAATCATCGTTGCGTTATTGGCTAATACAGTTATGGAGCTCTGCAGAATTTGTTCGGTCTGCAGATCGAGGCCAACGGTAGGCTCATCAAACAAGATCAGGGCCGGCCGCTTCAAAAAAGCCCGTGCTAAAGCAAGACGCTGCTTCTCTCCGCCGGACAGTCCCCGGCCTCCTTCACCGACAAAGGTATCCAAGCCCTGTTCTAATTGGGCAACAAGCGGTGCAAGCCCCGCATCCTCTGCTGCCTGCCAGATTTCATCCCTGGTGATGTTACGTCCGGCACCGATTGTGATATTATCAGCGAGCGTTCCTGCAAAAATATAAGGATGCTGTGTAATGTAGCTAACCTGCTCAAACCATGCGTTTTCGTCCAATTGCCCAAGCGGGCTTCCGTTCACCCTGACCGTGCCTGAGACCGGCTTCAGCAGTCCGGCAAAGAGATGGAGCAGAGTCGTTTTGCCGGAGCCGCTTTTGCCGACAATAGCGACATTCTCTCCCGGCTTTATCGAAATCGTCCCGGCCTTAAGCTCAAACGAACCGGGTGCATAATGGAAATGGATATCATTCAGCTCCATGGACGGAGGTGCCGGGAGCAGCTTGGCAACGGACTTCTGTACCTCAGCAGGCTGTGTCCCGGAGCTGTCATTCGTCTCAGCTAGCATGTGCTCAACCTTACGAACCGCCCCCATACTGGTCCGCCCGCTGTGAAAAGCGGTACCCGTATTCTTAAGCAGGTTAAAGAATTCGGGAACGAGCAGCAGAACAAGAAAGGCGGTGTGAAACGGCATCGATTTAAATACAAGCAGCTGAATAGCCAGTTCGAGGGCAACGATCCCGATGCTCAGCATCACAATCGATTCCAGCATAAAGGTATTTGTAAAGGCAACCTTCAGAATATCCATTGTGGCGTCACGGTAGCCCAGGCTGCTGCGCTCAATTCGCTGCTGCTGACGGCGTGCCTGTCCGAATATTTTTAGTGTCACCAGCCCTTGCAGTGAATCAAGGAATGTAGCAGAGAATTCTGCAAGCTGCGCATACTTTTCTTCGGATTTGTTTTTCGTTTGCAGTCCCACCAGAATCATAAACAGCGGAATGAACGGTGCTGTGAACAGCAGGATGAAGCCCGTATTAGCATGTAAGATAAACGTAACAATCAGAATCAGCACCGGGATGATCGCGGCTTCGACCATACGCGGCATGTAATGGCTGAAATAGCTGTCAGCCTCGTCGACTGCATCCAGGGCCACACTGACCTTGCCTCCCGTCTGTCCCTGCAGGGTTGAAGGCATGGAAGCACGGGTCAGCTTCTGCAGTACAGCTGAACGCATATTGGCCTTGGCGGAAGCCGCCATAAGCAAGCCTACCCTTCCGTTTCCGTATGACAGCAAAGTGCGGATAGCCATAACGGACAGCAGAAGAGCGAGCAGCAGGGCAACGGATGATAAGGAGGCTTTTTCCACAAAAACCCGCTGGACTGCTTCAGCCAGCAACCCGGCCTGACTTACAATGGCAATGCCCAGCAAGAGCGAAAGGATTGTCAGCATAACAAGTTGTTTGCGTTGCCCTGACATCTGCTCAGCGATCAGGCTTGTTTTCTTCTTCATCTACTTCTTCCCTTTCACATAATCTGCGTCAAAGAGGAACAGCTTGAACACCAAAATCAGGGAAGGAACAAGCATACACATGCCACCGATGAACACAATGACCAGTGCCAAGCCCATCGCCGGTGAAGTGATACTGTTCTCGATCGTAATGAACGGATCCAGAATATAAGGGTACTGCCCAATCCCATAAGCGAAAAAGGCGCATAAAAATTGCAGCATGATGCTTATGAAAGCCAATCCGTAACGGCGTCCGCTGTACAACAGCCACATTGCGAGCATGAAGAAAGCAACGGAAAGGGCGAGCAGCCACCATAAATCCATCATATTTTGAAAATGCCGCTCATTGTGCTGGCCCAGATAAATGAAGGCTGTCAGTGCGGTAACAATGGTCGGGGTGCTCCAGAACAGCGCATAGCTCCGCATAAGCTTCAGTGCGGAATGATCCTCTGCCCGGGAAGCATAAAAGGCCAGAAAGGAGCCGCTGATGAACAACACGGATACAATCGCCAAGCCTACAATGCTCCAGGATAACGGGTTTGTGAACAATGCCCAGTAATCCAGAGAGACGGTCTCCCCCTGCTTGTATATAAAGCCGCCTTCCGACAGAGTGAGCGCCACTGACAATGATGCGGGAATAAGCAACCCTGAAGCTCCGTACAGGAAAAGATATACGATGTTATTCTTGGAGCCGTAATTCTCAAACGCATAGAATGAGCCGCGGATCGCGATCAGTATAACCGCAATGCTTCCCGGAACAAGCAGCGCTGAGCCGTAGTAATAAGCGGTATCCGGGAAGAAGCCGATAAGTCCAATGTAAAAAAAGACGAAAAATACATTAGTGATCTCCCAGACGGGTGATAAGTAGCGGGAAATCAGACGGTTAATCAGATGATCCTGCTTTGTCAGGCGGGCATAAAAGGCAAAGAAGCCGGCTCCGAAATCTATCGAGGCTACAATTAAATATCCGTATAAAAACAACCAGAGCACGGAAATTCCAATCAACTCATAACTCATTTTGCGTGCTCACCCTTTACTGTTGTTTTGTCACCGGGATGCTGATTCCACTTCTCCATCTCGGTTTCTGCCGGGTTGTTTTTGAACATGCGCCGCAGCACGAGAACACAAACCGTCCCTAACAGGATGTACAGCAGCAGGAAAACAAAGAACAGGATTCTCACGCTCGGTGAGGTCGTTGCCGCCTCTTCTACACGCATATATCCCCGTAAAATCCAGGGCTGCCGGCCGAGTTCAGCGTAAAACCAGCCCAGCTCGACTCCCACAAATGCAAGCGGAGCACCTAATGCGATCGCACGCAGCAGCCACTTGTTATGCTCATTGCGCTTTTTCCAGAATACAAACAGGAAATACAGGAATGAAATGCCTAACAGCGTGAAGCCGACACCTGCCATCAGGTCAAACAAATAATGCACCAGAAGCGGCGGCTGCTCGTCCAGTGGGAATTCATTCAGTCCTGTCACTTCTGCATTAAAGTCTCCAAAGGCAAGGAAGCTGAGCAGCTTGGGAATATGGAGTGCGCCCAGCACCTCATGCTCTGCGTTAAGCCACCCTAACAGAATCAGGTCTGCTCCGCTTTCGGTTTCAAAATGCCACTCTGCCGCAGCCAGCTTTTCCGGCTGATGCTCAGCCAAAAATTTCGCGGACACATCTCCGGCCAATGCGTTTAGCAGTCCAAACACCATAACAACGGCCATCATCAGCTTCAGCGCTTTTTTATGGTATTCCGAAGCGCCCTTCTTAAGGAGTGCAAATGCGGCAATCCCTGCCAGCAGTGCGGCTCCGGTCAGATAGGCTGAGCTTAATACATGGAACACCTTGGAGAACGTCGCTGTATTCAGCATTGCCTGTACCGGATTAACGGCGGTAAATTGTCCTCCTGACATAGCAAAGCCTTCGGGCTGATTCATAAAACCGTTAACTGTCGTGATAAAAACTGCGGACATCCCTGCACCGGCGACAATCGGGATCGTAAGGAGCCAGTGTATGTACGGTTTCTTGAACCGGTCCCAAGTATAGAGGTAAATACCCAGGAAGATGGCTTCGAAAAAGAAAGCGAATACTTCCATAAATAACGGGAGCGCTATAACATTACCGGCAAGCTTCATGAAATTCGGCCATACCAAGGCCAGCTGTAGTGAAATTGCAGTGCCTGTAACAACACCAACTGCAACAGAAATGACAAACCCGCGGGCCCATCTCTTTGCCATCAGCGTATAGTGCGGATCTTTTTTGCGTATTCCCATGAGTTCGGCGATTGCAATCATTAGCGGAACACCTACGCCAATCGTTGCGAAAATAACGTGGAAGCCCAGTGTCAAGCCTGTCACCAGTCTGCTCCACAGCACTGTATCGATGCCCATTGCGTTAGTGCCTCCTTATATAAGCTTTTGGTTATTTTAAATTATTATATCTTTATCTTTAACTAAAACGGTTCCGGTCACCTCTTTGCCTTTAAACGTTCATGAAAGCATCAACTCTTTTTTACAACTCAGTGAATTACACCGAAACTACCCATTCGAGCTATTGTTTGATTAGCCATAACGTGCTACGGATGCTATCTCGCTTCCTGGGATTCACATCTTTATATGACTATAGGTATTTTATCCATAAATCGTACTAAGCTTGCGGGTGACGCTCGTTTGGACCAGCCAGCTTCAGTATTTCCTCCCGGATGATGTTCATGCCCTCTGCGACCCGCAGGCTTGGCACATTGGAAATGTTAAGCCGCAGCATCTTATCCTGCCAGGGGTATTCTTGCGGATAATAGCGCTCGGTTGTGTCTGCCAGGACACCGCGCTTCGTAAGCCGGGAGACCAATACGCTCACAGGCAGGCGGTCAGGCAAAGGGAGCACCGTGTGTTCTCCTCCGGTACGCGGTGCGCGAGCGAACGGAGCCAGGTCGGCAAATGCATCCAGCTGTTCATGCACCTTACGCATACGCTCGGCGTACCGGCTGCGGATCACTTTGCCGTGGTGGGCAAACATGCCGCTGCGGATATAGATTTCAAGAGCAGCCTGTGATAACAGTGAAGTGTCGATATCGAGCATTCTTTTGTGCGCGCCGAACAAGGGTACGAGTGAATGCGGCAGCACAGCTACGCCGAGACGCAGTCCGGGAAAGAGGATTTTGGAATAGCTTTTCAGATAAATGACCCGGCCTTCCGTATCTTCTGACCAAAGCGGGTCCTGTTTCGAATCGCTTTCCAAATCAGCCAGATAATCATCCTCCACGAGATAGACATCATATTTATGAGCAAGCTGAATCAGCCGCTTCTTGTCATGGGCTGACAGTGAGGTTCCCAGGGGATTATGAAAGCGCGGCATTACATAGAAAAATTTGATGTTGTCCTCCCTGAAGCTGCGTTCCAGCCCGTCCCAATCCAGGCCTTCTGTTGTTCTGTGTACCCCGGCATAAGGCACATGAAGCCCCTTTAACAGCGGAGGCATGTTGTGATAGCCGGGTAACTCCAGCAATACCTGCTGCTTACCGTTCGGAAAAGGCATCAGCGCCAGCACGGCAAGTGACTGCTGTACACCGGATGTGATAAATAGCTGCTCTTTCTTGGCAAACACCTGATAATCCGCAAATTGTTTTCGGAGCAAGTCGATAAGTGAGGGTAAGCCGCGGTCGGTACCGTAGAGAAACAGCTCAGCCTGCTTCTGCTTCATCGCCTGATCCACACAGTGCCGGAAATCCGCATAGGGGAACACACGCGGATCAGGCGCGGCCGAAGTGAAATCGAGCGGGCCTTCCCACTGCGCCTCCGCCGGCAAACCGCCGGCAGGAACTGTATAGTATCCGGACTGTGGAACAACGTACACCAGATGCCGCTGTTCGAGCCATTCATAGGCACGTAAAACCGTGCTGATACTGCATTCATACTGTTTAGCCAGCGTCCGGACAGCCGGGAGCTTAAAGCCTTTCACCTCCCGGCTGTTCTGGCTGAGCAGCGCTGTCTGCTCCTGCATCCATTGCTCCAGCGAACGGGCAATGATTTCAAATTTTTTCATATCGGTTCCTCCTCAACTGTACCGGTACAATTCGTGTTTTTCTAGATTGTAACACGAAATGTCAGCGTGTATATTGAATCCATGTTCACAGACAACAGGATGGAGGAAACATCATGAAACACTTGACAGTAAAAACATATGCTTACGGCGCAGCTCTTTTATACGCCATGATTATCGGTTTATCGTTCATGTTCGCTAAAATGACGTTGGCGATCACCCATCCGCTGGATGTCCTCGCTCACCGTTTTACTCTTTCACTAATCGTTGTCAGCATCCCCATTTTATTAGGCTTGGTGCGTATCCGGCTGTCTGCAAAGGATATATGGCGGATTCTTCCGCTAGGCCTGCTGTCCCCTGTCCTGTTCTTTGCCTTCCAGACCTTTGGACTTGTCACCTCTAATTCCTCAGAAGCCGGTATAATCCAGGCACTGGTTCCGGTATTCACGCTGGTTCTCGCCTCCATATTCCTGAAGGAACGGACGACATTGGCTCAAAAGCTGTTTATGCTGCTCTCTGTCTCCGGAGTTGTTTTTATTTTTGCGATGAAGGGCGGGCTAGTCTCTACGTCCTCCATTAGCATCAAAGGCAGCCTGCTGCTTCTGCTCTCGGTTCTTTCTTTCGCCGGTTATGGCGTGCTGGCCCGTCCCTTAACCCGGAAATACAAGCCGCTTGAGCTTACCTGGGTTACCTTAATGACCGGCTGTATTTCCTTTAATGCTGCTGCACTCATCCGGCATGCATACAGCGGAACGCTGGATGCATATGTGCAGCCCTTGAGCAATGGAACCTATATCCTGGCACTGGCCTACTTGGCAATTGCGTCCACTATGCTCACGACCCTCTTATCCAGCTTTGCGCTAACCCATTTGGAAGCCTCTCAAATGAGCGTATTCAGCAACCTGTCCACACTGGTGTCTATTGCCGGCGGTGCCTGGATTCTGCATGAGCCGGTCAGCGGTTATCACATCATTGGAGCTCTGCTTATTATTGCGGGTGTACTGGGAACGAATATAAAGAAGTGAATGATTAATAAAAAAAGGCAACAGGTCATTAAACCTGTTGCCTTGCATATTCCGGTTTATCTCCATTAACCTATTTTCTCAACATACAATTCATTCATGATGTGCTGGACCCGGTAAGCATCGGCAGGTAATTCTGAGTCAATAAATGCCTCCACTTTATCTTCGGCAAGCCCGTACATCTCCTCAATCTCTTTTGAGAAAAGCTTGTGTCCGTCCTTTATCAGCTGTGAGAGATGCGGCTTCTCTTTGGGCGTAATCTCTTGTGCTGTAATTTGCTGCAGAGCCTCTATATAAGTAGCCAGCGGCCTTGCTCCGGCAACCTTTACCCCTTTATTCTCTTCATTCACCATGATCAGGGATGGAAATCCCCGCACTCCCAAACGGGCTGCCAGCTGAAAATCCGCATCCAGCAGCTCCTGTGCGGAATCAAGCGCAGCTTCTTCTACGATACGTCTGCCGTCCAGCCCCAGCCTGTCAACGATAGATATCAGCACTTCCTCTTCACCGATGTTCAGATTGGATACGAATACCGCCTCCCGCGCGCTTCTCAGATATTCCTCCGCTCTGCCTGTGTGCTTATCCTGTATAACTTTAAACACTCTGGAAGGCGGGAATGACGAAAGAATCGGATTGGTGTGCCACAGTGAACCGTCTATAGGCATGCGGGAATGCTCGCCCACTTCTCTCCAGTGCTCGGCAACATCTACAGGCTTGTGGATACCGTTCCCTCCATCTGAAAAGCCTTTCCAGCTCGGCAGCAGTCCGCCCATAACAGTTGTTACATCAAAATAATGGCCGTATTCCTGTATAAAGCGGTTCAGTACAGGCTCTAACGCCCAGCAATGGGAACAAATCGGATCGGTAACATAATAGAGCGTTATTTTTTTCTTGATTTCATTCAGATCAACCACCTGCATCGTATCCTCACCGGCAACGCCGCACATACCGGTCTCAAGGTCGCACATCATATTGGAATCACTCATTACTGCATCCACCCTTCATTTACATTTTAATGAATATGATTTACTATCTTTTCTATAGTATGATTATATTTTGTATAAAATTTTTAACAAGTACTATTATTAATAATACCTAGTATAAAATATATACTATTGGAGGATCTACAATGAAATATGAGATGAGTATGGACCAGCTCTGTCCGGCAACCTTTGCCTTTCAGGTGATTGGCGGCAAGTGGAATCTGCCCATCCTCGCTTGTTTGAGTGAGGAAGAAAATATACGGTACAACGAATTAAAAAGAAGGCTGAGCGGAATTACAGGTACGACACTGACAAACTGTCTTAAAGACCTCATTGATAACGGAATTGTACACCGGCAGCAATACAATGAAATCCCTCCGCGGGTGGAATACTCCCTTACTCCGTCCGGCCGGGAATTAGTTCCGCTTATTCAGTCAATCGTAGCCTGGGGCGAAAGGAACATCACTGCGCCTGATAAATGAGTCTTAATGTCATAACCTCCTGGATCAGAATTCTATATACTGGAAAGGTATACTATTGTGAGGAGGCTATGTATGAGCAAACAAGCTAATTTCAGGGCAAATATTATAGGCGGCGGCGAGGCTGGTGTCGCAGTAACTGTAGAGATGGATAAGGACGTTATACACCAGACAAACAGCTTATTCTGGGATACAAAAGGAAACGAGGTTTTAGGAGCAACCGCCCTTCCCTTATACGGCGCTTTTGTCTCGGAAGAAAATCACCGGCTTCTTGGTGATGTTAGCGGTAAAAAGATTCTGGAGATCGGCTGCGGAAGCGGACAGTCCCTCCAGTATCTCGGTGAACGCCAGGCAGCTGAGCTGTGGGGTACGGATATATCAGAGAACCAGATCGGCAAAACCCGGCAGCTCCTGGAGTCGCATGGTTTGTCAGCAGAATTGATCTGTGCGCCTATGGAGGACAAGTGCGGCCTGCCTGAGGATTATTTTGACATCGTTTATTCCGTTTACGCTATTGGCTGGACCACTGATCTTGAGGGGACTTTTGCCCGGATCGCTTCTTATCTGAAAAAAGACGGTGTATTCCTCTTCAGCTGGTCCCACCCGATACATAAATGTGTTGCAGCCGAAAAGGACATGCTTGTATTCAAAAAGAGCTATTTCGATGAATCCTGGTATTCTGTCGAGCTTGGTGGCAACACATTATCCTTATCTGACCGCAAAATGTCTACTTACGTAAATGCACTCGCCAAAGCAGGATTTGTAATCGAACAGATGGTCGAGGAGTCAGATGATGATTTACTGCAGGCTCAGGGCGACAGCAGCGACTTTGCCAAAAAAGCAAATGTGCTGCCTGTAACGTTTGTAATGAAGGCAAGAAAGCTGTAACAGTACAATAAAGGCTATGCTTCCGCTTTCGCTGGGAGCATAGCCTTTCTGATGTTTACCCGTTAGAGATCATTATTCTAAGACAATAATAAAGCCCCATGCTTCAAGCAGAATGGTTTCTCCTGATGCTATAGGCTGGCTGCTGACTAGTTCAAGGCCGTTGCCGTGCGGATAGCTGAATGAGTGTTTGCCTGCGGAATAGTTGAAATAGTACCGGATCGTCTGTCCTGCCAGGTTCTTCCCTGACTTAACAATCAGCGGGAAACGGATTTGCTGATCCTGGCCCCATAGTCCCGCCTCCCTGCAAGCCCGTTCCAATACCTTGCCTGTAACCTCCGGAGTTGTCAGACACCCGATATAAGTGGCAACCCCTTTACCATAGCGGTTCTCCGTTATAGCAGCATATGCCCCCCAGTGCGGATGCTCGTACCAGGCCAAAACGTTAGCAGTAGTCGGAGTGATTAACTCCATCCATGTATTTACAGTATTATATTCTTCGCCGGCACCAAAAGGATCATCCTTCAGCTTGACTGCACTTGGCGTAACAAACTGGCTGTACTTAATGCCGCACGCCTGTCCGATTATACCTGGCTGGACTGTGTTTCTGACTTGAATGTGCTCGTTGGCGAACCCGCTTTTGAAGGTATAAACGACATGGCCCCCATTGTCCACGTAACGGTTCAACCGTTCCAGAAGCTCATCCGATGCTGCATAGAGAGCCGGGACGACAATCAGCTTGTACCGGTCCAAATCGTCCGCCGAACCGGGGTGCACCAGATCACAGCCGATATTCATCTCATACAGCCGGTCATACAGCAAGCGGACAATAACGTTGTAGTCAGTCTGGCCACCGGGAAGTTTAAACCATTCTAATGAGGTCAACGCTTCATTGCTTACGAGAATTGCGGCTTCATTCGTAATCTGGAGACTGATTAATTCAGGTGACAGCCGGGCAAAATCCTGGCCGATGCTCATTGCTTCCTCATAGGTTGGATTGGTATCCAGGTCGTGGCTGAGCAAGCCCTTCCAATAGGTCTCGATCGAATTGTGAATGGAGTGCCAGTGCCAGTATTCAACCATATTCGCTCCAGATGCCAGATGGCTGAATGCCTGCAGCCTTAGCTGTCCCGGGTAGGGAGTCCATTCCGGAAAGGCCTGCGCCTGTGTCTCAAGCACGAAGTAGTTACTCTGCTTAAGCGAACGCGTTAAGTCTCCGCCGAACGAAATTTCCTTACCGGTCAGCTCGTCGCGCGAAGGATGGTAAATATCCACTCCGGCAATATCCAGTGCCGCAGCAGCTGCAAAATGATCGACATCCGGCTGTACACCGAAGGAATGACCTTTCCAGGAAAAATCGAAATTGTGGGTGACAAACTGGTTAGCCTGCTTGTACTCATTCACAATTGAAACCTGCCAGGCCAGAAAATCAGTAACCAGCTGCCTCTGGAACCTGGCAAACTCTGCACCGAGGCTGCCGTTAATTGTGCCCACGACGGACGGGAAGTCCTCCCAGCTGTTGATCCGGTTGCTCCAGTAGCTGAGTCCGAACTCATCGTTCAACCGTTCGGGTGTTCCGAACTTGTCTTTGATATATTTTACGAATTTGAGCTGTACATTATGGCCGCAGGTTCCGTAATGCTTCGTTTCATTATCGACCTGATAGCCGATTACAGCCGGATGCTTACTGACGCGGCTGATTAACCGGCGGATGATGCGCTCCGAATAGAAGAGGTATGCAGGACTGGTGATGTCCATAATTTGACGTGCACCGTAACGGCCGGGTCCGCGGGAGGTTTCAGCAAGCACCTCAGGATGCTCCTTGACCATCCACGTAGGCACGGCATAGGTCGGTGTTCCGATAATGACATGAATTCCAGCCTTGTGCATCGCATCCAGTACCCGGTCTACGCTGGTAAAATCAAATACACCGTTCTGGGGCTCATGTGTGCTCCAGGTGGACTCCGCTATCCGGACCAGATTAATGCCGGCAGCCTTCATCATCCGGATATCCTCATCCAGCCGTTCATAAGGCATGTACTCGTCATAATAAGCTACGCCATACAATAATTCATGCACATTTAAACGCTCCTTTTATTAATCAAATAACAAATATATTAATATATGGGGTTACCATTCTATATTAGATTCAGGCTTGTCTCTCTTCAATAATAAAATCCTGCGATTATATGAATATCATGCCATGAACAGCCGGTTAGCTTTTTTTGCATACAAAAAATCCCGCAATCGAAGAGATTGCGGGAAATCAGGCACAAGCTGGAATTAAGCCAGCTCTAAAGCAATTTCCATCATTTTAGTGAAGGAGGTCTGGCGTTCTTCAGAGGTAGTCTCCTCAGCCCGGAAAATGTGGTCACTGATCGTCAGGATGCACAGGGCGTTAACACCTGCTTGAGCTGCATTCAGATACAGCGCTGCTGCTTCCATCTCGATACACAGGACGCCCATATCCTTCCACTTAGCTGCTGCAGACTTGTCCGCATTATAGAAAGTGTCACTGGTAAGGATGTTACCGATATGAACCTTCTGCCCTTGGGCATCAGCTGTTTTCTTGGCCTTTTCCAGCAATTCATAGGAAGCGGTAACGGCATATTGGCCCGGCAGATTGAACTGGGAAGCGTAATTCGAGTTGGTCGAAGCTCCGATCCCTAAGACGATATCATACAGATTCAGGTTGTCCTGTAACGCACCGGCTGAGCCGATACGGATTAAGTTCTTTACACCGAATACGTTGATTAACTCCCATGAATAAATACCAATGCTCGGAACGCCCATCCCTGTACCCATGACAGAGATTTTCTTGCCTTTATAGGTGCCGGTATATCCGAGCATTCCCCGTACTTCGTTGAACTGTACCGGATTCTCCAGATAGGTTTCAGCAATGAATTTTGCGCGGAGCGGATCTCCAGGCAGCAAAATGGTCTCTGCAATTTCTGCTCCGTTTGGCTTAATATGCGGGGTTTCTTTAAATTGGGATGAACTCATTCATGTACAACTCCTTCAATAATTTCGTTTAATTGCAATCAATGAATTATAGCCAGAACATCAGCGATTTGCAAATGATTTCATTTCAATGCCGGCGAATCCGGTTCCAGCCGGAAATCGTCACGGCTTACATCCTTGAACTGCGGATCGGCAAACTGTGAGCTCAGGTCATTTCCCGTTCCGCGCTGATAGGCACTGAAGCCGTTATACTCCCTCTTGTTCCACACCCAGACAGCTTCGTCCGCTTCTGTTCCTGCATAATAAAGATTACTATCAACCGTATTATCTTTATTACTCGTATAATCATTGCTAATTAGAACACCGGTATCGCCGGCCACGATGATATTACCGGTAATAATATTACGGCTTAAGTTAGCCTGCAGGTACAGCTGACCATTGCCGCCGCCCAGCAGATCATTCTGATACAGGGTGTTAGACACCACAGTGCTGTCGCTCGTGCCTCCACGCTCTTCGTCATAACCGCCCATGGCAATGCCGGTCAGCCGGTTGCGGTAGACAACATTATCCCGGACAGTTATATCACTGGTCAGCCTTCCCTTATGCTCGGATGCAAGCTCAATCCCAATATCATTATCGTACAGGCGGTTCTGCTCAACCAGGATCGTTCTGCCCCCGTCTATGTAAATTCCCCCTGCGGAGTAGTTATCATTAGGAAGAGAAGTCCCATATGACGGATTATTATTGGACGATATCCCATACACCACATTTCCGCTAACCGTTCCGTTACGAGCCTGATCCACAGCCTGGTCTCCTGCCGTTCCCTCATACCCGATAATGTCGATCCCGATGTTGTCAGTGTCATGAACTCTGTTGTTCGTTATCTCAAAAGAGTCCACGTTGCCGTTCACCACCAGCGCCTCGCTTGAACCGAGCACCAGATCATATACTTCATTGCCGTCAATCTTCAGATTACTGAGTGTTTCATCTGCTTCTGTCCCATACACAGCAATGCCATGGGCATCTCTGCCGGAAAGCTCCTTGCCTGCTGGCGTGGCTGTATTAGCTATGGAGTGAATCCGGTTATTAAGCAGCGAGATGGTTTGTCCTGACCCGTGCACATAAATACCGGCGGGAACTTCGTCTTGTGCCGCCGTTTGGTAGTTGCGGATTTCCAGGTCCTGAATCGTCACATAGCTGGCATGATCGATTTCAGCGAGTCCCTCCAGTCCGTCAACAGACAGACCTTCTCCGTCCAGAACGGCTGTTTCGCCGGGATAACCCGAGAAAACGACAGGTCCGGCTGACTCCGTTCCCCCATTTGTGATATATAGCTTCTGGTGGTATATACCACCGCGAATGTAGATGTAACTCCCGGGCACTGCACTGTCGGCAGCATGCTGAAGCGTCTTCCAAGGGGAATCAATAGTACCGGGGTTACTATCATCCCCGCCCGCAGCAACATAATAGGCATCTGCCGTCTCCGGTAACGGCTCATTGTGGGCGTATGTACACCCGCTCAGGAGTACTAAGCCGAGCAAACTAGCAGGCCACAGAGTTTGTAAAGACATTTCGGTATTCCTTTCTGCTTGAATATTTTTCATCAGGTTCATTATCTGATTTCTATTATACAAAAAACCCTTCCACATTCCTCAGAGAAAGTGAAAGGGTTGAAGGGTAAGAGATATAAATCAGGGATATCCGGTGGCCTTATTCGGCTAGGACAGGTTTTGTTTTCAGCACACGCATTGCATTAAGAACCGCAATCACGCTTACACCCACATCGGCAATTACAGCCTCCCACATGGTAGCTATGCCGAAGGCCCCTAACAGCAGGAACATGCCTTTAACAAGCAAGGCGAACACAATATTCTGCCAGACAATGGCACGTGTTCGTTTGGCAATTTGAATAGCGGAGGACAGCTTGGAGGGTTCATCTGTCATAATCACAATGTCTGCTGCTTCAATGGCAGCGTCTGAGCCTAGCCCGCCCATAGCGACACCGATGTCTGCTCTGGCCAAAACCGGTGTATCGTTGATGCCGTCGCCGACAAAAATGATCTTTTCTTTAGGTGATTTCGCAGCATCCAGCTTCTCCAGCTCTTCTACCTTGTGCTGCGGCAGCAGCTCGGCATGGACTTCATCAACGCCCAGTCTGCGGCCGATCTCTTCACCCACCGCTTTGTTATCTCCGGTCAGCATTACGACCTTCTTCACACCAAGCTGCTTGAGTGAACGGATGGCAGCGGCCGAATCCTCTTTCACCTCATCCGCAATTACAATGTAGCCGGCATACTGTTTGTCGATTGCAAGGTGAACAAGGGTCCCGATTTCTGACGGATTGGAGAAGGAGATTCCTTCTGCCAGCATTAGCTTGGCATTACCTGCAAGAACAGAGCGGCCTTCGAAGGTAACCTGTATGCCGTGGCCCGATATTTCGTTGTAATCCGAAATCCGGCGCTCATCCAGCGCAACACCGTAAGCCTCTCTGATCGACTGTGCGATAGGATGTGAGGAGTGAATTTCCGCGTAAGCTGCGTACTGCAGGACATCGTCTTTAGTCCATTCCCCGGCAGTTACAATGGAATTCACCTTAAAGGAGCCTTTTGTTAATGTACCCGTTTTGTCAAAAACCACATACTTAACATCATTAAGCCCTTCTAAGTAGTTACTTCCTTTGACGAGCACGCCGTTCTTGGAAGCTGCCCCGATACCGCCGAAGAATCCGAGCGGGATCGATATTACCAAAGCACAAGGGCATGAGATAACCAGGAAGACCAGTGCTCGGTAGACCCAATCCGCGAAGGTCTCACCGCTGAACAACAGCGGCGGAAGTACAGCCAGAAGCAAAGCAACGATGACAACAACCGGAGTGTAATAACGGGCAAATCTGGTGATGAATTTCTCGGTCTCCGCTTTTTTGCTGCTGGCATTTTCGACCAGGTCCAGAATCTTGGCGACTGTAGAGTCTCCAAAGGTTTTGGCTACCTCTATCGTCAGCACTCCATTTTTGTTGATAAAGCCGCTCAGGACATCATCGCCTGCGGCTACTTCACGCGGCATCGATTCCCCTGTCAGCGCTGAAGTATCCATCGCCGAGCTGCCTTCCAGCACAAACCCATCCAGCGGCACACGTTCACCCGGCCGGACAATAATCAGGTCACCGATTCTGACCTCCTCGGGATTAACCCGCTTGATTTCATCACCGGTCTTCACATTGGCATAATCCGGCCGCAGATCGAGCAAGGAGCTGATGGATTTGCGTGAGCGGTTTACGGCGATGCTCTGGAACAGCTCTCCTACCTGGTAGAACAGCATAACCGCGACACCTTCAGGATATTCACCGATTGCAAATGCGCCTATGGTAGCTATGGACATAAGAAAATGCTCGTCGAACACTTTTCCCCGGATAATATTTCTGAGCGCTCTCAGGACGATGTCTCCGCCTACAATAAGGTAAGATACAAGGAACAGGAGCAGCTCCGCCGTCGGGTTGAGATTTAGCAGCATAGCTGCAGCGCCAACGGCAGAGCCAGCAATCAGGCGAATGACCATTGTCCGGACGCCGCCGGCACCGTGGTCATGGCTGTGGCCGTGACCGTCAACCTCGGCATGAGAGTGATCGTGATCATGTTCAGCCTTGCCCTCTCCGTGCTGATGAGCATGTTGAGAGTGGCTGCTGCCATGATTATGCTCATGCTGATCTGTGTCGCTGTTCTCTTCTTTACCGTGATGGTCCGCGTTTCTTTGTACAGAGGGTTTAATCTGGCTGATAAATGAAATACCCGGTTCAAGTAACTTCACTTTCTTCCGGGCCGAATCCATAATTTCCGCTTCACGGGCAGGTTCGAACTCCATCGTTAATGACTGATTCACGTAATTTACAGAGCAGGAAGAAATACCGTCGATCTTCTTTACGCCGTCTTCAATCTTCAGTGCACAGTTGGCACAATCCAATCCTTTTAAAAGAACTTTTCGTTTGACTAAGGATGAGCTTGCTTCCATGGCCTTTCACCTCACGATTATATATGATCAACTGTTCATATGATGGTTTTATTATATTCTGCCCATTTCCTGTTCGTCAAGGTGAAAAGCCTATTTTTTCCTGAATGTACACAAAAAATCCCGCAATCAACAATAGTTGATAACGGGCATGTCTATACAGATATCTGCTGTGTTATACCCATTTAACTGCTTCCAGAGCATTTGAATTCAGGATGCTATTGCAATACCCTACATGATGCTGCACATGGCGGATCTGCATCAGGACTACATCCATTTTGGTGATTTCTGCAAATAATACGCAAGGGTCCAATACATTGTCGTCAGTGAGCTGATCTAGAAACGTACGGGCTACACCTGCTATGTCCTGTATGTAGTTTGTCATTTCCTCTTTGGTGGGATAGTCCGTGCAATCCTCATCCAACGCTTCCGTTATATCTCTGCCGAAGTCAGGTATAATGAATTCTTCCTCCTTCTGCAGCCTGAACCAGAATTTCATGCTCGTTGCCGTATGAAAAATATGCTTCCAGTACTTCTGCTTCGTATCCAGCCAAAGCTCATCCGGTCCTGCTTCAACCAGCTGCTGCAGCATTTCTAACGAGGGCTCGAACTGTCTTCTTAACACAGCTACCATCTTGTCACTCATCCTCACCAGCTCCATTCGCATAATATGGAATTGTGACTACATTCTAGATAGTGACAGAGGATACCTTCTTGAAGCAGCTGGCGCTCTTGGCAGATTTGTGAATCATCACAGGCATTTACCCTAGCTTAAACTGCAAGCAAACAAACTTCATTCAATCAAACCATTGCTTATGCTTGTCGAAAAAACGCTGGAAAAACCGTACATTGTCCAGCTCATACCATTCGGCCGTTTGCAGCGGATTAGCATCCAGGTTATAGATTTTGGCCTGCAGCGTGCCTAATACAAAAGGAGAATGTGTGGCAATAATAAATTGACTGTCCAAATAACGTGCCAGCTCATTAATCTGTTCGGCCAGCTTGATCTGATTGGCGGGAGAGAGTGAAGTTTCCGGCTCGTCCAGCAGATACAATTGACCGGGCAGCAGATATTCCTCAAAAAACTGCATGGAGGTTTCGCCGTTTGAGTATTTTTCCTGGGAGAATTGGATGTTCTTCACCTTCTGCCGGAACGCATAGGAACCTTCATATTGCTCCGCCTCCGTCTTGCTCATCCCCTTCTTCTTCTGCTCATGTATTAATTCTTCGCGTAGCACAGAGGCTTGCTGTATCTTCTTAATCTCATATAAAATATCCTCGGATTTCATGTACCGGCTTCCTTCCGGAAGCTGCTGCAATTCCCGCTCCTGCTTGTCAGAACCAAGCTGACAGCTGCTCAAATCAAGGAACTGCTTAACAAACAGGCTGAAGCCGTAGCTTGTCATCGGCTCCGCCCCCGAAATTCCCAGCTTGTTCGCAATGATGTTAAGCAGAGTGGATTTACCGCTGCCGTTATTACCGTACAGTACTGTTATCCGGTCAAACAATAAGACCTCCCCGGCCTTATGCTTAAAGACATGATCGGGGTAGATGTTAGGATTTCGGCTGATATGATCAGATAGCTTGAAGCTCCTCAGATAGATCATGGGTGCACTCCTTTGGCATGTTGAATCAGCTCACGGTCCTATCATGCTTTCCGAACCCGTTCTCACAGGTGATATCTGTTTGAAGGAGTCCGTAGAGCGTTTGTTTGGCATTCTCCAGATTAAGCTGGGCTGCTTCTATCTCTGCTATTTTTTCTTTAATAATGCGTGCTTGCTCTTCCTTGGTTATTCCCTTTAACGAGATCATAGATTTAATGTCGCTGATCGTAAATCCGACCGCTAAACAATTCTTCACAACCTGCAGATAGTCAATAATTCCGGAAGTATAATTCCGGTAATTGTTCTGTTCCCGCAATAGGTACTCTTCCGTGATGATACCCATCTTCTCATAATAACGGATAGTGGATATGGGCAGGTCAATCCTTTTTGCCACTTCACTGATTTTCATGAAATCACCTCATGTTAAACTCTTGCTATAAAGTATACTTCATAGTTTACAATCCTTCTAGTGAGCAGCAGTAACATTCACAACCCTCACAAATACTATCCTGAAGGAGCCTGTTTACATGAATACAATCACTGGGAAATACCGTAAAACAAATGATTTCAATGAAATCGTCCTGGAGCGCCGGTCCGTTAAAGTCTATGACACCGAAGTGAAAATCAGCCGGGAGGAAATGAGCGAAATACTTGCAGAAGCATCCCGTGCTCCTTCCGCAATAAACATGCAGCCATGGCGTTTTCTTGTCATTGACACACCTGAAGGTAAAGAGAAGCTTGCACCGCTGGCCTCATTTAACCAGACACAAGCGCTGACTTCCTCCGCGGTAATTGCAGTATTTTATGATGCTAATAATACCGAATTCATTGATGACATCTTTGGCAAATCCGTTGAGCTTGGATATATGCCTCAGGAAGTTATGGATATGCAGCTGCAGCAAGTGAAGCCTTATTATGCTAATATGTCTGCAGCCGAACTGCGTGATGTGAACCTCATAGATACTGGACTTATCTCGATGCAGCTGATGCTTGTTGCCCGCGCTCACGGTTATGATACGAACGCTATGGCAGGTTATGCCAAGGAGCAGATTGCTGAAGCGTTTGGCCTGGACAAGGCGCGCTATCAGCCGGTAATGCTGATCTCAATTGGCAAAGCAGCCAAAGCTGGCTATCCGTCCTACCGTTTGCCGGTTGATACTATTACAACCTGGGCATAATCAGCAGGCGTGCCCTAAATGGGGCTGTCCCAAAAGTAGTCTTTCTACGAGTAAAGACAAACGCTTCACCTTTTCAAAACCGCAAAAAAGTCAAAGAGCAGACATTCTCCCGTCACTAGAGAATGCCTGCTCTTTGATTTTGGCCATTTGCAGCTCGCTTCAGTAGATTGAGAGCAAGCGAAAGCCATCCGACCTCAAGCCAACGCTCCTTCAGGAGGCAACCCTCATAGGAGTTGCTTCGGTAATGACGTTTCCAAATTTCCATATCCACTCTCTAAGAGCTCCTTGCTCTCTCTGCGAAAATGCAGCATTGGTCCGGCGGGGCAGCTCCACCTGTCTTCGGCTTCGTCGTATGTCCAATTTTCAATCTTTCCGACATTCTCTTTCCAGGCCTTCCATTTTACTAAAGAGTGGTTTCTTTTTTTACGTTTTTTATAGATTGAGGATGCGTTCTCCGCTTAAACAGTGGAGTGGACGGACTGATTGTGGAAAAGCGGCAGCGGTCGCCTTGGTCTCCGGATTTTCACCTATAAGGGGAATGAAAAAAATCTGGAGAGCACAGCGATTGGAACAACGGTCTGTTCACGGAGCGTCCAGTCAAAAAACCTAAGTATATCCTACGTAAAAAATATGGCTGTCCCAAGCAGCCATTTCATGGCTAATGGGACAGCCCACATAATTATAGAATCACTCTGCCGGCGCAGCAGACATCGGTCCACTTTTAACAGCTGCTCTGGAGGATGTTCTAAGGAACAGTGAAGCCAGGAGGCCCAATACAAGAATCGAACCCAGTATCTCAAAGGATAGCAGATAATTCCCTGTCTTTAACAGCTTCAATGCTATCATAGGTCCAGTACTCGCGCCAAGAAACAGGATGAAGGCGTTGAACGAAATCGCAGAGCCTCTGGCCTGTCCGCCCAGCTGGCTGACAATCGAAATGATTACGGGAGTGACCAGGGCAATACCCGCTACAAATACAACGCTCATGAGGATAATAACCGGCAGATTCGCACTAAACCCTAAAGCGAGCAGTCCGGTCGCCGCTAATGCTAACCCGCCCCGCAGGACAGCCGCTGCCCCCAGTTTCTGAGCGATTCGTCCGGCAAACGGAGATAACAGCATGCCGGCAATTCCGGCTGCACGGATATACAAGATTTGCTGCGGCGAAAGGCCGAACTTTGGAGAGCTTAAGTAGCTTCCCAGCACAGTGTACATACCCACTAATGATAATAGAAGGACAAAGGTTACGCTAAAAGCCAGCAGCAGCTGCGGTTGCTTCAGCAAGCCTGTCATCTGTTTGAATTTTAGAAGAACATGCTCTTTCGGCCGGTGTAATTCGTCTTTGGGCAGGAGCATGATAACAATAATTGCCGTAATTCCGTACACAATCCCCTGAATAAAGAAAATAGCATGCCAGCCCAGCCCCTCATTAACGATTCCGCTAAAGACCTGGCCTACAATCCCTGCCATTAACAGTCCCGAGCTGATGAAGCCGACCGCAGTCAGCCTTTTGTGCGGAGGGAACATCTCGCCGGCATATACGAGTGAAATCGGAGCAAAGGCGGCAGCGATAAGACCCTGCAATCCTCTGAGGACAATAAGCCAGAAAAAGCTGTCTACAAATCCGATCGTTATTGTAATGATAGTAAGCCCGATAATACTGGCAACCAGGAAGATTTTACGTCCGTAGCGATCTGAGAAAGGTCCGTATAACAGACATCCCAGAGCATAACAGAGTGAGAATGCGCTGCCGATCCAGGCAGCCTGACTCACACTGATCTGAAACGCCTGTGCAAACACGTCCGAGAGCGGAATGGTAATATACATACTGGTCATAATGACCAGACCGCACCAGAATAAGATGAGGGTCATTAAGGAATAGCTTTTGTTGCCACGCGGCAGGTCTGTGTTCTGATTCATATTGAGACAATCCTCCAGGTACTGGTTAATTTGAGATGGTAATGCCTTGCATAACATGATTTAGCAAATCGTCGATGTACGCCTCATCCGGAAGCTTTTTATAGATGAGTATTTGAAAGTAGACAGATCCGTACAGCAAGTCCAGTACGATATCCATGGTAATGTTAGAATGGATCTCGCCTTTGTCGATTGCAGCTTGGAGCGCCTGTTTTGCATTATTTCTTTTGATGATTATATATGAGCTGTAAAAGTCTTTAGCTATGTCCTCATTCTCGGTAACAATTGTAAGTGTTGACTTCCCGATCCTGCTGCCGAGTATACGGGTCAAGGTGGCTAGCTGCAGTTTGAAATTATCCTTAATAGGCTTGCTGTGGTCAAACTCAAACTCCGATTCGACAGTCATCAGAAAAGCATCCAGCACCAGCTGGGCCTTACTGTTCCACCATCTGTATATCGTTGCTTTGCCAACTCCGGCTTGTGCGGCAACCGCCTCTACCGTTAAGGAGGAATAGCTGCTTGTTTCCAATAACACTATCGTTGCTTCCAGGATTTCTTTTTTATTCCGGGCTTCCTTATGCTGTTTTTTGTTCATCTTCCATTCCCCCCTTTCTTTCCGAAAACGATACGTATCGTATCATTATCTGATAAAAGTTCATTTTTGTAAATTTAAAAGTTTAATCAAATGAAAAAACGGATAATCTGCCCTTGAGTAAGGAAGACATCCGTTTTGGGGATATTCACATGCACTTTAAAAAATGATATAATAAAAAAAGGAAAATAAAACAATTTATAGCATGAAATAATTATTGGTAAAGAAAGGGTGGGGTTAATATGATAAAAAAAATAGGCTTAATAGCCTGTGCAGTGACTATTATTTCAGGAGTGGTATTAGTATCCAATTTAAAAGCAGACCCCTATCCAGAAAAGGTAACCGTACATAAGACAGATGAACATCCTGTTAACACTAATTTTCCAACAAATAACGTAAAACCCGCAGAATCAGTAAAAATCGAAGAATCCGTTGAATCAAAACTCGCAAAAGGGTATTATAGTCAACTATATACACCTCATGGGATGTTCTTAAGAGCAGATGAACAAAGTATCTTTAAGGAATCTGAGATCGCAAGAAAGTTAGATCAAGTCGGTCCGAATACGAATCAACTAATTTTTGAAGGCGAGTTTTTTTTGAAAGTAGATGAATCAACATTTTTGGAAAATTATCCAAATTCGTTACTCATAAATGAAACAAATGAAAACCCGACTGATGCTGATATTCCATCAAGTTTATCAAAATAGTAAGTCATAAAGAAGGAGCCATTGTTTTTCGACAATAGCTCCTTTTTGTTTTACTTAATCATTGACTGATCTACTAACATTTGTGGTAACCACTACCGGACTAACTGCATATTAACTTATAATGCCCGATCCATATGCATAAGCTCCAACCGTTACCGGAAGTACACCGCGGGTAAAGCTTTGTCCAGCCAGAACCTTGGCTACTGACTGCATCGCCAGAGGTTTGTTCTCATAAGAAGCAATATAGGTTCGTATACCGGATACAGCGGTAAAATCATAAGGGTTACGCACTGCCACAACGATAAGCCTGCATCCTGACCGCGCAGTAAGCTCCTGCAGAATCTGGCGTTGACCGGGCGAAAAATCGGCGTTGTAGGTTGCTGCCACAATCTGAGTAAAAGAGCGGCTCTCCTCCAGCACCAACGTGATCTCCTCAGCCGTAGGATCAACGCCGATAATCCGTTCAGTGACCCCGTCATAATAAGGCTTCAGTGCCTTGCCAAGTGTCATTTCCTCCTGTAGTGCTTCAACTACCTCATGATTGATGCGGACCTCCGGCCAGATGACATAGATGCCTTCATGTTCCGCCAGCGGAAGCTGCCCGTCTTCACATAATAAGGTAATGCTCTGTTCGCTGAGGGCACGGGCGGTTTCAAGCGATGCTTCGGAAGCCAGCTGCTGCTGTATGTCCGGGAAGGGCTCTGGCTCTGCTCCTGTAATTCCGCGTTTAGCCTTAAGGCTTGCCAGCCGCTGCACGGATGCATCGATTCTGGCCTCAGAAATCTCTCCGCGGATAACAGCCTCGATTACAGCTTCTATCGCCTCAACCTGCCAGCTATACGTATGGCTGACGAGGATCAGATCGGCCCCGGCTTTCACTGCCTGCACAGCTCCCGGCCCCACTCCGACGGTCTGCGAGATGGCGTTCATCTCCAGACAGTCTGTGACGATGACACCGTCAAAGTTCAGCTCCCGGCGCAGCAGCCCGGTCAGAATATTCTCAGACAGGGTTGCCGGGATAACGTCATCCTCATAGGCCTTAAATACGACATGCGCAGTCATGACTGCATCGACCCCGGATTCTATAATCCGCTGAAACGGCAGTAATTCAACCTCCGCCAGTCTTTCGCGGTTATGTCTGATAGACGGAAGTGCCAGGTGGGAATCTGTATCCGTATCTCCGTGGCCCGGAAAATGCTTGATCGTTGCCGCTACGCCCGCTTCCTGATAGCCGGCAGCGGCTGCGCTGCCCATCTCACTGACCAGCAGCGGGGATTCACCATAGGATCGCACGCCTATAACCGGGTTGGCCGGATTGTTGTTCACATCGACACATGGCGCAAAGTTCATGTTAATCCCCAGATGGCGCAGCTCGGCTCCGGCAATTGCCGCAGCCTGCCGGACCCCTTCCGCATTGCGGGTCGCCCCCAGTGCCATGTTGCCGGGCATCAGGGTTACCCCATCCTCAATCCGGGCAACCATGCCCCCTTCCTGATCGATCGCGATCAGCAGGGGCTCGGCGGCAGCCCGCTGCAGCGCGGCTGAACAGGCATACACCTGCTCAGCCGTACCGATATTGCGCCGGAAATAGATAATGCCGCCGATATGATAATCCTGAATCAGTGTCAAAATATCCCTGTTCGGTGATCTGTCCATAAATCCGCACATGAACATCTGTCCCACCTTATGGCGGATACGAAGGTTGTGGTCTGTTCCAGCATTCATTGTTGAGCTACAGCTCCTTTGATCTTTGAGTTATAGTGTTGTTCTTCCGGTTGTCAGCACATCTGCCAGCGATTCCAGCGAATAAACAGAGGTTCCGCAGACCAGGATGACAGACGCAGCGGACGGCAGCCGTTCAGCGTCATAAGGATTACGGAGAACGGCGGTAATCAGCGGCTTCTCGCGGTTAATGGCTTCGGCCAAATCCAGCTGTCCGCTGAAAATATGGGCGTTCCAGGTACCCAGAATAACTGCGTCGCATTCCTCAAGCCCGGCTATGATCTCATTAATCATACCGGAAGCAGGATTGTTCGCAATATACTGTACTGAAAGATTAAATCCCCGGTCTCCCAGAAGCGCCCCTAGCTCAAGATCCTTGCTGTCGGTATTATCCGCCAGGGTCAGCCTTTCCGGCTGCGGCAGCAGCAGCAGGTACCGCAGCTCCGCAGATAACGGCAGCAGCTGCCGGGGATCTCGCTGCAGCTTCACTGTTGAGCGGGTCAGCTCAGCTGTCCTGCTATCCCACTCAGCACGCGGCACCGGAGACGCGTGCCGGCTGTGCAGCAGCATCCGCTCCTGAAGCCGGTCAATCCGCTGCAGGGATTCATCAATTCTGGCCTCGGCAATCCGGCCTTCACGGACAGCTTCGGCTATCCCCCGGATGACCCGGTCCTGAAATTCAGGTGTATGACACATCAGAATCATGTCATTGCCGGCAGTCACTGCCAGCTCACCAATCAGCTCCGGCTCATAAGTATTCCGGATAGCCCCCATTTCGACGTCATCCGTGCAGATGACACCCTGGTAACCCAGCTCATTACGCAGCAGGTCTGTAACAAAGTAAGGACTTAGAGAGGCTGGGAGGCCTTCGGCTTCCGGGATTTCCGGGAAGACGATATGCGCCATCATGATCGCATCACACCCGGCAGCTATGGCAGCTGCGAACGGGATTACAGGTCCGCTCATCAGCTTCTCTAATGTCAGGCCGCATACAGGCAGCTCAACATGTGAATCACCATCCACCTGCCCGTGGCCGGGAAAATGCTTGGCAGTAACGGCAACGCCTGCTTCATGCATCCCCTTGATAAAAGCGGCGCCAAGCTTCGCTACTACAGCCGGCTCTTCACCATAAGACCGGACACCGACAACGGGATTCAAGATGTTCGTATTTACATCCAGCACCGGTGCCCAGCTCATCGGGATGCCCAGTGCAGCCAGCTGGCTGCCGATAAGCTTTCCCTGCAGAAAGGCGGCTGCGGGATCTCCGGTTAGGCCAACCGCCCGGTTGCCCGGCACATGCGGGAATATCCTCTTCAAATTAGCCAGGCTTCCTCCCTCTTCATCAATGGAGAGAAGGTACGGTGAGGTGAAGCCGAGCCGGTCTGCCGCAGCCGTTACACCGTGGACCAGCCTGCGAAGCTGATATTCGTTGTCCATATTGTGCGGAAACAACCCGAGCCCGCCTGAAGGCAGGGCCCCAAGCCGCTCCTCGAATGCTGAGTCCGCTGCCTTAGCAGGCAGTCCGGTTACGCACATCCGGGCAATTTTGTGTTCCAGGTTCATATTGAGAATCCTGGCAGATAGGCTTTGTTCTGCTCCAGCATCTCATCCAGCATCGCTTCTGCGTCATTGGCTGAGGGAACCAGCGGATGATGGGCAAGGGCGAGCAAGGCGGTAGCGCGGCTGCCGGTTACAGCCGCTTCAATTGCCAGGCCTTCATAGGTTTTGACCGCATGAATCAGGCCTTTGGCCGCTTCCGGCACAACAGCCACCGGCATGGCGGCAGGTCCGTCCTTGTGCACTTTGCAATTGACCTCAATGCAGGCATCGTCCGGAAGGAACCTGAGAATGCCTTGATTAGGAACATTCAGAGTCTGAATATCGCCTGAATCATTATATAGTGAATTCATCAGCCGGACAGCGGCTTCGGAGTAATAGGCTCCTCCGCGCTGCTCCAGCTGCTTCGGCTTTTCGGCCAGCTCTTCATCCTTATACAGCTCGAACAGTTCATCCTCCAGGCGCTGCACCGTTTCAGCCCGCGTTTCCCCTTTAGCTGCAGCTGCCTGCTGCTCCGCCAGAATCTCACGGTGCAGATAGAAATATTTCAGGTAATAGGAAGGAATCGCCTTAAGCGCTGACAGCAGCGTCGCATTCCAGTCATACTGCGGAACATTACGGGCAGAATAGCCGTCCCGGTTCGCCAGCAGCTCTGGCAGCTTGGATTCACCGTCAATGGTAATGGTACTGATCCAGTGCAGATGATTCAGGCCGGCAAATTCACAGTAAATCCGTTCGGCCGGCACCTGATACAGCTCAGACAGCCATTTGTAGGCGGCGATCGGAGAATTACACAGCCCGATGGATTTGATGCTTGAATGCTTATGAATAGCCTCGGTTACCATGCCCGCAGGATTTGTGAAATTCAGCAGCCACGCATCCGGGCAGAGCTCCTCCATATCCCTGGCGACCTCCAGCAGCACCGGTATCGTGCGCAGTGCCTTCATCATGCCTCCCGGACCTGTAGTTTCCTGACCAATCATCCCGTACTTGAGCGGGATCGTCTCATCCCAGCCGCGGGCTTCCAGCCTGCCGACACGCATCTGGGTGGTGACAAAACTGGCATCTGCCAGTGCAGAGCGCCGGTCAAGCGTAAGGCTAAGCTTAATCGGCAGCCCGGATCTGGCAATCATCCGCTTGGCAAGCTGTCCGACGATGGACAGCTTGTGGAATCCTTCCTGTATATCTACGAGTACGATTTCTGTTACCGGAAAAGTAGAGTAGTTCAGGATGAACCCCTCAATCAGCTCCGGAGTATAGGAGGAGCCGCCCCCGATAACTGCTACCTTCAGTCTTTGATCCATACTGCATTCGCCGCCTTTACGGATAAGGTTTGTTGTAATTGTTCATAGACGTCTTCTGCCACCTGAATTCCGGATTTCTCCATAGCCAGCAGCAGCGCTCCGGCTACAGGCTCTTGTTCAAGCTTTCGCAGGGTGCAGCCCGGAGCGGCAGCTGACACCGCCTCTGAAATATAAGGGGCAACATACCGGCTTTCGCCACGGGTCAAAATACTGCCGGCCAGCACCAGATCGAAGACATCCTGCTGCATGCCAAGCCTGTGGATCACTGCACCGGCTGCATTACCCAGCTCTCTGCCCTGCCGCTGCAGAATTTCACGGGCTGTTACATCCTCGGCGGCAACCTCAAAGAGCAGCTTGGCGATTTCGTGCGGCACACGCAGGCCGTGGTCAAGGTAATAGTGAAACATCTCAGCTTCGGAAGCGTACCCGAGCTTACTGAGAATTGCCTGGGTCAGCCGGGTTGGCCGCCCCCTGCCCTCCCATGCACGGATTACAGAGCGGAAGGCTTCCACAGCCAGATCCCCACCTCCGCCGAAATCGCCGAAGGTATAGCCAAAGCCGCCTACCTGCAGCTCCTGCCCGCTGCGGTTCATTCCGTAGCAATTGGTTCCGGTACCGCAGATGACCACCACACCATAAGATTTGCGGGTCCCTGCCCTTAGGCCGATTACTGTATCACATACGATGTTATGCGGCTCCATACCTATCCGGGCAATCATCGGGCGCAGAATCCTGAAGTCAGCTTCCCGGTCAGCACCCGCCAGTCCAAAGACCGAATAGGTGATTTGCTCCTTGCCGAGCCCCGCCTGGTGCAGAGCTTCTTCCACCGCCTGCCTGATGTTGATCTCGGCCCTTTCGGCTCCTGTCTGATGGTTGCCGCATCCGCTTGCGCCGCGTCCGGTAATCCGGCCCGCGGCGTCGGATATGACGGCCAGTGTTTTACTGCCTCCGCCGTCAACGCCCAAGTAATAGTTCAAGGTCTCCCGCTCCTGTATGTCAGTTTCATTTGCCCAGCTTGCTCAGGTTCTCCTGCCATTTCTCCGTCTTGAATTTCAGCAGCTCACTGTATCCGACCTTCTGTGCATCTGCCTCAGCCTTATCCAGGATTGCCAGCACTTCTGCTTCGCTTTTGGCGTTGAGCACGGCCTGCGCTCTGGCTTTCTCGTAGATTTCGCCTACGCTTTGTGAGATGATCCCTTCCTGGGAGTCGCCTGCCGGAGCCAGGTTTACGAATTCGGTCGTATCAAACTGTGTCTTCCAGGTAATCTCGGACTGCCATTTGGTTTCCCAGCTCTTCTGGTCTTCCGGCAGTGTCGATTCAAACTTCATCTTCGAATTGTCCACGTATACTGTATTGCCGTTCCATTGCAGATTGACTGTAGCGTTCATCAGCTCATCACGGCCCTTGGTATCCGTTGTGAAGGCCTCTGTGAACAGTGGTGCCCCTTCTTCATCTGTTCCGTCCCAGTACTTGCCCTCAGGTCCCCACATAATAATCCGCTGGCCTTCAGGTCCGGTGAACCAGTCCAGAAAAGCGAAGACGGCTTCCGGATCCTTGGCGGCTGAGGTAATGACACTCACATTCCAGCCAAGCTGATTGTACGCACCGGGGAAAATCTTGTTTTTATCCAGACCCGCCTTATGAATAGGCCAGACCATGATGTAGCCGGCTTCCGGGTCCTGCTCCTTCAGCAGTGAGTTGCCGATTGCGCCGTATTCAGTCGGACTGGAAGCGGCGTATACCGCAATGTTGCCTGTAATAATCTTCTGCTCCACCTGCTCAAGATTCTGGGTGAATGCATCCTGGCTGATCAGCTTATCCCGGTACATCTGATTCGCATATACCAGCGACGAACGGAAAGCATCATCCTTAAAGACTGAGGTCATTTCGTTGCCGTTCGGAATGGCCATCATGCTGAGGGCACTGAATACATAAGGACGGTTCTCGGCAAATGCGGACGACAGGACATCGATGCCTTCCGCGCCTTGTCCTACCTCAAACGGAACCACATCCGGGTATTTCTCTTTAACCAGCTTCAGGTAAGCATAGAGATCGTCGGTAGTCTCAAGCGGCGGAGTGCCCAGCTCGTTATAGATCTTTTTGTTGACCAGATAGCCGGAGTTGCCGTTTGGCTGAGTCGTATACCAGTTCGGGAACTGATAAAGCTTGCCGTCGGAGGAGCGCAGCATATCGAGCGTCTCTTCGCCTGCCCATTCCTTCAGATTCGGGTATTTGTCGAGATAATCATCAAACGGCACGAGTGCTCCGGCAGCCCGCAGCTGCTCAACATCTGCACCGCGTTCCATCCAGATCACATCGGGAAGCTCGCCGGATACGATCATCGTGCTGAGCTTTTGCTTGGCATTGCCTCCCGAGCTGACCGGCACGACATTCACCTGCTTATTATCCTTAATCCATTTGGAGGAGAGGTCCTCGCCCCAGTTAGGCATTGTATACCAGTCATAATGGCCGTAGAAGGAGAATTCCAGCGGCTGCTCACCAAGCACATATCCCCCGCCTTCAGCTGCATCCGGACTTTTGCTGTTTGCTGTATTAGCATTGTTTGCGGAATTTGCAGGATTAGAAGGACTGTTGTTGCCGCCTGTACAGCCTGTTAAACCGATCATAAGACTAAGAACAGCCGCCAAAGCGGACACCTTTGTTTTGCCTGAGATCATTGGTTAATTCCCCCTTGAGTTCCTTTATTCTTTTAGTGAACCAACCATAACGCCCTTAACGAAATACTTCTGCAGAAAAGGATACACGCACAAAATCGGGATCGTAGCCACCATCATGGTAGCCATGGACAGGGATTTGGTTGTGACGGCGCGCATTTTGTTCATCCGCCCCTGTGCAGCCGCATCCAGCTGGGCCATCTGCTCGGACATGATGTTGGAGTTCAGGATCTGCTGCAGCTTGGTCTGAATCGGCATCAAATCGACATTGCTGAGGTAGATGCTGGGTGTGAACCAGTCATTCCAGTGATAGACTGCGGTGAACAGGGATAAGGTCGCAATGACTGGTCCTGAGAGCGGAAGCACAATGCGCAGCAGCACTCCCCAGTTGGAGCAGCCGTCGATTCTTGCGGATTCCTCCAGTCCTGCCGGTATGCCTTTGAAGAAGGTCCGGAAAATAATCATGTTCCAGACGCTGATCAGACCCGGGATGACCATTACCCAGAAGGAGTTGAACATGCCCAGCTCGCGGATCAGCAGAAAGCTCGGAATCAGACCGCCGCTGAAATACATGGTGATGATGCAGAAAACCATATAAAACTTTCGCCCCATCAGCTCTGATTTACTCATGCCGTAAGCGAATACCGCTGTGGCGGCAATGGCAGCAAAGGTACCGATTACAGTCCGCAGTACAGAGATCACGAAGCCGTTAATCAGGCGGCTGTCCTGGAATACCACCGAATAGTTCTCCAGTGAGAATTGTCTCGGCCAAAAAGTAATTCCGCCGCGCATAGTATCAGTTCCGTTGTTAAATGAAATAACACCGGCGTTCCAGAACGGATAAAAGGACAGAAAGGCTAATATTGCCAGTAAAATGTATATGACCGTTACAAGAACCCGGTCTCCGGCTGACAGCTTCATCTACATCTGCCCCCTTTCATGCTTCACCATAGGCTGTTTCCGGATTTGCGTGCGGCATAGTTGGCCCCGACCAGGAGGAACACACCAATCAGTGATTTGAACAGGCCGGCTGCCGTAGCATAAGAATAACGGTTGTTCTGGATACCGATACGGTATACATAGGTGTCCAGCACATCGCCGACATCGCGCAGCACGGGATTGGAGCCGAGGAGCAGGATGTCTTCAAAGCCTGCGCTGAGCAGATTGCCGATTGCAAGAATCAGAAAGACCATAATGACCGGCAAAATGGACGGCAGTGTAATGGAAAACATCTGTCTCAGCTTGCCGGCACCGTCAATGGAAGCCGCCTCATGCATGTTCGGATCAATTCCGGCAATGGCTGCGAGGTAGACGATGGAGGAAAAGCCGATTTCCTTCCAGACTCCTGTTGTGACGAGGATGGTCCAGAAATACTCCGGCAGTGACAGGAAGTTAATCGGGTCCTTGATCAGGTTCAGCTGCTGGAGCAGCATGTTCACGCTGCCGTTCTCTGTGGAGAGCATGGACATTACGAAGCCGGAGACAATGACCCAGGACAGGAAATGCGGCAGATAGCTGATCGTCTGCACGGTTCTTTTGAACACCCGGCTGCGTACCTCATTCAGCATCAGCGCCAGCAGAACCGGTGCCGGAAAGCCGACCAGCAGCTTGAGCAGGCTGATTACAATCGTATTGCGCATGATCGTCCAGAATTCAGGTGCGGCAAAAAACATTTCAAAATGCTTGAGCCCCACCCATGGACTGCCCCCAAACCCCTTGAACAGATTGTAATCCTGAAAAGCCATCAGCACCCCGTACATCGGGATATAGCTGAAGACGAGGATAAAGAACAGGGCCGGCAGCACCATCAGCTGAAGATCCCACTGCCGGGCAAAGCGTTTGAGTGCATTTGGCTTCCGGAGCACTTCCTTTGTCTCAATGTGATAGGCGATCTTCTGCATTTTAACCTCCTTTTCCATTTACTTCTTGTTAATCCTAATAACTTATGTTGTTATATTTACTGACCTCATCATAACTCTATTCTGTTTCAGGCACTCCGCCTAATCGCTCGAATACTGATACTATCTTACTGTCGATGGTGGTTGTTTGGGTGCGGACGTTACGCGGCTCCATACCGATGTGGCGTTTGAACAGCCGGTTGAAATTGGATAAGGTGCGAAATCCGCATTCCATGGCGATGTCGAGGATTTTACGGTCCGTGGTCTGCAGCAGGGCGTAGGCATTCTCCAGACGCAGCTGAATCAGATAGAGCAGCGGGGACATGCCTGCTGTACGGCGGAAGATATCGCTGAAGCGCGAAGGGCTTAAATAGACGAGGGAGGATAGCTCTTCAAGCGTCCAGGGATAAGCCGGCTGCTCCTCCATGACGCGGGTGACGTGCCAGACTTTCTCAAGCTGGGTGGTGGTCACGGTGGATTTGCTCGGCTGCAGGTCGTCCATGCGGAAATACCGGTTGATATATACGAAGAATTGCAGCAGCTGGGCGTATACGATGGAGGTGTAGGACTGATGCTCTGCTTCATGCTCCACCTGCATATCCAGCAGCAGCGTGCGAAGAATACCGATATGCTCATTCCCGCGGTCCAGCAGATTGCTGAAATGCAGTCCCATTTCCTTGAACGGAGCCAGTATATCCGGATCACAGCGCACTAACCCCAAAAACCAGGACGCATCGAAGGTAATTACCTGCATGATCAGATTCCCTGTCTCATAGGCACAGTGCAGATCATTGGAGTTAATCAGCAGAATGTCCCCTTCCCGGAAATCATACCGCTCCCCGTTAATCATGTAATACCCTGTACCGGACTTAATCATATTGATCTCCAGCGCATCATGGGCATGCAGTCTTTGATAAGTTGAGGTGACGCCAATCGTATCACCAAGAATAACGGGATATTGCCTGGAAAATACAACCTTTTCCCTGAGGCTGTTATGACCGCGTGTCTGCATAGACTGCCCCTCCTCTGTAAAAGTGCTAAATGGGTATGGAACCGGCGAAAACTTACTGTATCTTGCTGGTAAATAACCTGAATAGACTTATATTCATCCTAGTAGAACACCATTTATGTGTCAATAAAAGTTACATCGTATTATCCATAGTCTGAATAGCTCTGCATACCACCGTAGGGCCAGTCCGGTCAACACCAAAAGAACACCCCCGGCAGCCTCCCTGCTCTGAGACAGAGCGGAAGGCTGCCGGGGGTGTTCTAAAGCTTGCTTGTGGAACCGTAAGATTATCAAGCAGTTAGCCTGCTATACGTAATTAAGCCTGCTCCATCGTGCTGATGTCAATTACGAACCGGTAACGGACGTCTGAAGCCAGTACACGCTCCCATGCTTCGTCAATCTGGCTTGCAGCAATGACCTCGATCTCGGAGGCGATGTTGTGCTCAGCACAGAAATCAAGCATTTCCTGTGTTTCGCGGATGCCGCCGATCATAGATCCGGCGAACGTGCGGCGCTGTCCAATCAGCGAGAATACGTTAACAGCCAGCGGATCTGCCGGCGCACCGACATTGACCAGTGTACCGTCCAGCGCCAAAAGCGATAGATATGCATTAATGTTGATCTGTGCACTTACAGTATTGATGATCAGGTCGAAGGAGCCGGCGAGCTGCTTGAAGGTCTCCTGATCGCTTGTAGCGTAATAGTGGTCAGCGCCCAGCTGCAGCCCGTCTTCTTTTTTCTTCAGGGATTGTGAGAGCACGGTAACCTCGGCGCCCATAGCGTGTGCAATTTTCACAGCCATATGGCCCAGTCCGCCCAGTCCAACTACGGCTACCTTTTTGCCGGGACCGGCTTCCCAGTGGCGCAGCGGTGAGTAGGTGGTGATTCCGGCACACAGCAGCGGTGCGGCGGCATCCAGCGGAATGTTGTCCGGAATGCGGACTACAAAGCTTTCTGTAACGACGATGTGTGTGGAATATCCGCCTTGGGTATAGTGTCCATGGCGGTCAGTATCTCCGTAGGTGTTTGTGCTGCCATTAAGGCAATATTGCTCTTCCCCTTTATGGCAGCTGCTGCACTCTCCGCAGGAGTCCACCATACAGCCAACCCCTACACGGTCGCCAACTGCGTACTTGGTTACCTCTGCTCCGACCTGGCTGACAATCCCGGCGATTTCATGCCCTGGAACAAGCGGATATTTGACAGGTCCCCATTCACCGCGGGCGGTATGGATGTCAGAGTGGCAGATACCTGCATATTTAATCTCAATAAGGACATCGTGCGGCTGAAGCTCCCGGCGTTCGATGGTAGTCAGCTTAAACGGGCCCTCCGGATTAAATGTAGCTCGTGCATTAACTTGAATCATAAGTGTAAGCCCTCCTGAAATGTTTAGGTTGTCGTCTTGCTCTAATCGTTTGTATAAAGCTTCCGGCTTGTCAGGCCTTTACAAAACCTATGTTATTACTTAAAGTTAACTCTAAGTCAAGAAGTAATTTGAACATAGGAGATAGAGCATGAATACCTATACCATTAACGAAGCTGCGAAGCACTTCAATCTCACTCCGCATACCCTGCGGTATTATGACAAGGAAGGACTTATGCCTAACTTAGAACGCAGTGCGGGCGGCAAACGAATTTTTAAGGATACCGATCTTGATGCACTCAAGGTCATTGAATGCCTGAAGGCTTCGGGGATGCCGATCAAGGAAATCAAGCATTTCATTGAATGGTGCTCCGAAGGTGATTCTACCCTGCAGCTCAGATATGACATGTTCCTGGAACGCAAGGCGTCCGTAGAAGCGCAGATGGAACAATTGAAGAAAACCATGGAAGTCATCGAGCATAAATGCCACTATTATGAGACCGCCCTGGAATGCGGCACGGAAGCTATTCACAAAAAGAAAAAAGCTACAATATCTCAATAATCCCCTCCGTTCCATTAATGCGGATCATTTGCCCGTCTTTGATCCGGCGGGTAGCCTGCTCCACTCCGACAATAGCCGGTAAGCCGTATTCCCGGGCAATCACTGCCCCATGTGTCATCAGGCCGCCGACTTCAGTAACAAGCCCTTTAACGGATACAAATAAAGGTGTCCAGCTGGGGTCGGTGAACGGGGTGACGAGGATATCCCCCTCTTCCAGATCCGCATATTCCATGTTAAAGATGACTCGTGCCCGTCCTTCTATTACGCCTGAAGAAACAGGAAGCCCTATAATAGCGTCCTCCGGAAGATTGGCACGCTTATAGCTGCCGTTAATCATCTCACCCTCAGAGGTCAGGACACGCGGCGGTGTCAGCTTGTCATACAATCTGTACTCTTCTTTTCGTGTCCCGATCATTTCATAGTCCAGCCGGCTTGCACTGACAGCTTCGCGGAGCTCATCAAAGGTCAGATAAAAGATGTCCTCTTTCTCCTGTATAAGACCTTTCACAACCAGTTGTTCTGCCTCCCTCAGCAGAGCTTGCTTATAAATAAAATAACGGCTGATCATGCCGTATTTCGGATATTCCCGGTACCCGCTGAAGCCGCGGAGCAGGCGGATGACCCGTTTCGTTTCAGCAGCCTTTTGTCCGCCGTCCGGCAGCTGCTTCAAGCGGTTCAAGAGCTCCTGCTCCTTATTTACGGCTTCCTGCCGGCCCTGCTCGAACTTCTGCCTGCTGGCGCCCCGGCTGAAATGCTTGATATGATTCAGGATCACCGGGACCAGCGTATGCGGCTGCTCGCTCCAGCGGGTTCGGGTCAGGTCGATCTCACCGCTGCAGCGCATGCCGTACTTCTCCAGGTAGGATCGGATAGCGTCACTGGCCTCGCGGCCCCCTGCTAATGAAGTCAGCTCATCCAGAAAGTCTTCCGCTATGGCTTGCTGCAAATAAGCAATAACCTCCGGATAAGGGCGGATTACATCCGCAACATCCAGCAGCGCCAGCCCCATTTCTGAAGTGATATTGTCTGCTACCGACTGGGAGAGCGTATCTGTTGCGTTCTTTTCGCCTAACCATTCGTTCATCCGTTCATTGATCCATGAGGAAGCGTCCATACCTGTCATGATGACTGCTGAGCTCTGCGGATCGAACAGAAGCTTCTTCAACTCCTGCATATCCTCCAGAATAAAATCAAACAAAGTCGTTCCCGATTTAGTAGAAATGTTATGTTTCAGCTCTTCAACGGATGACTGATTCCGCTGAATCAATCCAGGTACGATGTCAGGATCATATTCAATTCTTGCATTAAACAATCCGGGATCTGTATTTTCGTTGCTTTTAAGCGAATTAGGTAACTTATGGTTCTCTGATGAGACCTGAATGAAATCTCCGCGCTCTACAATTGACATAAGGGCGTTTTTAATCAGCGGGTCAGACTTCCCGAGCGCATTAATGACCGCTGCTCCTGTGTCCGGTGATGCCAAATGAGGGGTTACATCCACGAAAAGTCTTCCGCCGGCGGTACGCATAGGTGCTGGAGTAGTCATTAGATAAAAAGCCAAGCCCAGCGGTTTCATGGCATCTGTCATCATCTGCTGGTGGCCGACGGACAGATACACACGGTTCGCCTGATCTGCCGCCTCCGGGATTGGAAATAAAGTTGTAATGGGCCGGCTCTGTACGATATAAAAGACACCGTCCTCCAGGCACCACTCGATGTCCTGCGGGCAGCCGAAATAAGCCTCAATCTGCCTGCCCAGCAGCGCCAGCTCAATAATCTGCGGATCGCTGAGCGCTGGTACAGTCTGCTGATGCGGTTCAAGCCTGTGAGTCTGAATTCCGCCCTCCTGACAGCTATACATCGCCAGCTGTTTTGAGGCAATTTGCTTATTAGTGATCACCCCGTCCCGGATTCTATAGCTGTCGGGAGATACCAGGCCGGAGACCAGTGCTTCGCCGAGCCCAAAACCGGCCTCAACGGACACCGCCTTCCGGCTGCCGGAAACCGGATCCGCAGTGAACATGATACCGGAGACCTCCGGTTTAATCATCTTCTGAACAATAACAGATAAATACACCTGAGCATGGTCAAAGCCATTCTCTATCCGGTAGATTACTGCGCGGTCCGTGAACAGTGAAGCCCAGCATTTGCTGATATGCTCCAGAATATTATGGCTTCCGATTATATTTAGATAGCTGTCTTGTTGGCCGGCAAAAGAGGCATGCGGCAGATCTTCGGCAGTTGCGCTGGACCGTACGGCATAGGCAAGCTCCTCTCCAAGACTGGACAGTTGAGCTACCACCGCTCGCGTAACTTCAACAGGAAGTGCTGTTTCCAGTATGATTTGTCTGATCTGACGGCTGATAGCAGCGATCTGCTCCCGGTCACCGGCTGATAGTGTCTTTAGCTGCCCGACCAGAGACTGGTACACTTTGCTCTTTGCTACCGTTTGCCGGTAAACTGCTGTAGTCACACAAAAGCCTTCGGGTACCTGAATTCCGTCAATCCGGGATAATCTGCCCAGATTCAACGCTTTTCCGCCGGCAAGCATAAGCTGTGAGGCCTCTAATTCTTTAAAGCTGAGTACCGGTTTTTGCATGTCATATCTCCCCTAATGATTAATTTGCAAAAAAAAGATTTGACAAGAGCAGCTGTGTGTAGTAGATTTAAAGTATAAGATAACATTTTTATGTCTATTTTCTTGAAAAATAGAGGTGTGTTGATTATATCACTGCTTCTGTACATATGCAATTAAGAAAGAACCTGATCTCTTGATCAGGTTCTTTCTTGTTTTTTATTGAGTTATTTGGTATTGCGCACTCTATGTGCGATCGGCTGTTTTATTTTTTGACAACAGGAATCCACATCTCCCCATATACGAGGCCGTTCCTGTTCCCCATCTCGACTGTTGTATTAGGGCCGCCGACATAAGCGAATTCTGTTGATTCCGGTAAAGCCTGGCCAAAAGCAATTCCGGTGAGCTTATTGTTCAAAGCATCCGCTGTTTGGTCTTCCCCTTTGACTACCAGGTATTCCCCTGCAGGAAATTGAATGACTCTGGCTTCCTCCGGTGCTGTCTGATCCGACATAACGCCGGCGTAATGCATCATTTTGTTGTTAACCGCTTCATTTACAGCAAAAATATAGTCATTTGAAGCTATACTTTTTAAATGAGCGAGTCTTCCATCCTGGCCGGCCTGCTGCCAAAAATCCGTTTTTTCCTTAATGATGCCTGCGTAATCGGTGTAATCGCTTTTCAGCTCGGTGCCGAGTCCTATGACGATAAAGCTTTCTTTTTGCTCAAAGTTATAATCTGACATTCCGGAAAACTCCTCTTTGTTTGGATTTATCAAATGATTGTCTTCCTCATCTGATAAGGCTATGATAACCTTAAATCATGTCAAAAAATGATACTGTTTAGGGGCGGCTATGAAAAAAGTTGAACGGATTAACATTATCATGCGCTATATTAACAACCGGGCGCATTTTACCATAGCGGAGCTGATGCGCGAATTCAATATCTCCCGTTCGACTGCAATCCGGGATGTCCGGGAAATTGAAGCTTTAGGGATGCCGCTTGTGGCAGAAGTGGGAAGAGACGGCGGTTATTCTGTCATGCGTAACTCAGTCCTTCCGGTGGTCCGGTTCACTGATAATGAGCTCAAGGCGCTTTTTATTGCTTTTATGGCTACAAGAAACCAGCAGCTCCCTTATTTGAAGAGCCGTCAGTCCTTGACCGAGAAGCTGCTCGGCCTGATCTCAGAGAATCAGCAGGAGGATCTGTTTCTATTAAATCAGCTTCTGCTGTTTGAAGGGACAAACCCCCACAATCCGGAGCTTCTGGAGCTTACAGATCTTCCCCACCCCATGCTGGACAAGCTGATTCAGCTCCTGCTTACAGACAGCTATTTATTAATTTCCATTTATGATAAAACCTATCCCGTATTTCTCTTACAGCTTTACAGGGAGAAGAGCCGCTGGATGATTAAAGGCTTTGATTTACAGGGTGAAAAAATGCAGATATATCCGGTTGACCTGCTTGAGAACGTCATGCCGTTTGTACCGGAACGAAGATTAAGCAGGAAAAAAATGCTTGATAAGCTGAGCAAACAGGAAGAAGCCGTCAATCTTGTTCTTGAGCTTGGTCCAAAAGCAATTGCCCAGTTCAAAAAATATCATCCTGTTCAAGCTTCGATTTCTTATACGAATCCATATCAGACAACGGCTATGCTTAAGCTCTTTATTAACGTGAATCAACCTGATGAATTGGCTGAAATGACCAGCTGGCTGCTATTCCTCGGAGAAAATGTGCAGGTCCGGGAAATGCCCGGAGAAGTTAGAGAGAGCATGCAATCCCGTATTCGCTCATTCGGTGAGTAACCTTTAGTTGCAGATAAAAAGCCCAATGAAACGGTATGGCCGTTCCATTGGGCTTCGTTCGTGCAGATATGATGTACGGGTTGCCTAGCCTTATTTCTTAACTGTCACAATCATCTTCACCGTCCGGGTTTCCCCGCCTGCATTACTTAATACGGCCTCGTATTCATAGGTTCCGGCAGCTTTGCCTGAGATTGCTGTTACAGCTGACTGGGCACCAGGCGAACGGGACTGAAGGACCTGTGTGTCTACCAGCTTGCCGTTCTCATATAGCTTGTATCCGGTTGCGTTGGTTCCCCACCACAGATTCATAGTGACGTTGAAGCTGCCGTCTCCATCCCAGTTGTCATTAGACAATACCGCTTGGCCCGGTGAGGCATCTGTAACATTCACAGTCAACGGAGCACTCTTCGTAATGCCCAGTGCATTAATCAGTTCGCCGGTATAAATATAAGTTCCGTTCTTCTTGCCGGAGATGTCAATTTGCACGGACTGGGCAGCCGGGGACTGGTCAGACAGTGATACTTCCTTAACCAGCTTCCCGTCCTCGTACAGCTTGAACCTAGTACCGTTATTTCCCCACCAGAGATTCATCGTGATGGTGTAATCCCCGTCTCTGAGGCCAGTGTCATGACCGTTATTATCGGACAGGACAGGCGTTCCCGGTGCACTGTTCGCCAGCGGAGTTGCCTGGCTGAGCCATGCAGCCCATTTGTGCAGTACAGCTGCCTGCTCACCGGTAAATACCGAATGGGCAGCCGCGTCTACATCGCTCATGTAAGCTGCGAGCAGCTGGCGGGCTTTGGCGCCGTTGCGTGCAATTGCCGCCTGCTCTGCTTCCTGCAGCTTCGCAGCGAGCTGACCGGCAAGTGCAGCAGCACCAGGGTCCTCTGAACCGGCAGCAAACGTGTGTGTCAGTTCTGTCAGGCTTGTGAAGGTTGCCGTAACGCCAAAGTTGAAAGCAACTATGGTCTCCTGGCCTGCACGGTCATATACCAGTGCTGTTACGGTGTTCAAGCCCGGCTCAAGGGTATAAGCCTGCGTATTCAACACTTCACCGTTAGGCTGTTCCACGCCGGAGACTGCATCGGCAGCGGAATAGCCAATGACAACCTGCTGGTCAATTGTATATTCACTCAGCCCCTGGATATCAACAACCGGCGGTGCCAGGTCGATTCGTACCTCCAGAGTCTGTGCGTTCTCTTTGTTGCCTTCCAGATCTACGCTCCAGTAGGTGATGAGATGGACGCCTTCTTCTTCCAGGCTCAGCTCCGTTCCGGCCACGGCTTCACCGCCGTCTACCTGATAATAGGTAGCTTCTACACCTGGAGCTTCATCTGTCGCGGTAAAGGTTACTTTAACCGGCGAAGTATACCAGCCGTTATAGAGCTGTCCTTCCACTGCCGCAGTGGTATGCGGTGCTTCATGATCAGACGGCTCAGCATCCAGAGTTACCAGTGCAGACAGCGGAATGTTCAGTTCCTGTACAAGCCGTGCCACCATCTCCGCTACCTTATTTGCACCATTTACCTGTAGATGCGTGTTATCTTCTGTTGTTCCTACCCACATAAAGATGTCTTTGGTGCCTTCTGTACCAAGCTCCTGGAAGGTTTCCCAGCTCACCTGATTCAGATCAATCAGCAGCGTTCCGGTCTCCAGTGCAGTTTCCTTCATTGCCTTCACATACTCAGGGAAGCTCTTATTAAGCACTTCACCTGTAAAATCACGGCGGTTAACCGGTGTCACCAGAACCGGGGTTGCCCCTCTCTGCACTGTACCGTTAATATAATCCTTCAGATACACCTTGAATTGCTCCGGCGTCAGATAACGCTCCGGACGGGAAGGTGTGGAGTCGTTGTGCGACCATTGCATGAACAGATAATCGCCTTCATGAAGGTTTAGCAGGATATTGTTCAGATAACCGCCAACCAGGAAGGTTTTACTGCTGAGCCCGCTGACTGCGCGGTTATCGACACTAATCTGATCCAGGTCGAAGTAGCCGCCCAGCTTTTCGCCCCAGCCTGCCTGCGGACGATAGCTTTCCGCATAGTTGGCCACTGTTGAATCACTGGCGAGATAGATAACAGGCTTAGTACCTGCGCCGTTATCAGGCAGACGTTCAAGCGTCATCGCGTTGATCTTTGGAGTGGCACCGGTGAATTCAAAGGTAAAGATGCCGTCAATCAGCGCGATATCATAGCTGACTTCTTTATATTCGCCTTTTGCTATGGCAGCAGCCGGCAGCTTTGGCATTTGTTCGACGGTAACGCCGGCATTCGTCGATTCCTGCGCATCTCCGATGGTAAGCGTTACCCGGTAGTTAGCAGGTTCCATTTCAACCAGGAAGGTGCTGCCGTTCACATTAGTGAAATCCCCGGTGAGATCATTTCCTGTCTCACGGTTCGCATCCTGCACCAGAGCGGTATCCGTAAAGCCGTAGCCGTTACCTTCGACATAAGCTCTCTTGCTGTCTACTTTCGTGTAGCCTTCAGCCGCGTTGCCGGAGCCAAAGTCAAACTTATAGCTGCTGATCTCACCTGCAGGTTCAGTTGACAGTGAATCCTTCGCAACGGTCAGCATGTTAAAGATATGATCGACCTGCGCTTGTGTGGCTTCAGTGCCGATGATGGCTTCTGCAGCCGCCATCGCTTTATTCAGAACAGCCTTGGATGCTTCGGTATAGGCTGCCAGATCCAATCCTTTTACCTCAGTATGCAGAGCGACCAGTGCCTGCTGGTCACCTGTAACCGGCGGCAGTTCTTTACCCTCGATATGCACATTATCAATTTGTGTAGTCCAGTTCAGTGTACCGCCCCCGCCTTTTCTCGTTCCCAGGAAGCGGAGTGCTCTTACATTGTCCGCGTAAACACCCTGATTCATTGGAATATCCTCGATAGTCTGTGTAACGCTTGGATCTGCCAGGCTGGTCAACGTCAGATCCATAGTTTTCTCAGCAAAATTAATGGTGAGATCTACGTTAACCCATTGATTCTTCAGTATATTGGTAGCAACTCCGCCGTCCGGTACTGCTGTAGTTCCTGTTCCGTAATCCGGTGTATATGGGCCTACAAAGTAATGAATTTTTGTACCGGGACTTGTAGTTCCCGTCTTGGTCAGCAGTGTTAAGATGACGTTCTCATTCCCATCCAGCAGCGACAGATGGCCCTCTGACGGAGTGGCACTGACATTGCCGGAATTCCAGTCAAAATTCACCTTCACGATGTCACCGTTAACGGCATCGAACAGCCGGAACGTCTTTGCCCGGTTACCGGAGCCTGATCCGTTAACGGACAGCACCTTGTTGCCGCTCTGGTCTACAACGGTTCCCGACATCGTACCGGCGATACCTGTCGCATTAACCAGCGCATACTTCACTGCAGCCGGATCGCCTTCAAAATCCTCTTCATATACCTGAATTTCCGGTTCCGGTTCAGGCTCGGTGATATCCGGATCAATCACATAAGGGGATATGCCTAATTCCATTTCTTTAACCGCTCCTGCAACAAGTGCGGCGATTACCTGTGCACCGTAGCTGCTGAAGTGAGTGTTATCGCCTACGCCGTTAGGGTACTTTGGAAATTCCCCCGGATTAGCATAGAGGAACACCTTCTCAGAAGCGCTTAATCCGATTTTGTCATAAAAAGCAATGCTCAACTGGCTCAGATCAATCAGCTTCACATTCAGCTCTTCGGCTACTTCCTTGGCAGCCTTCACATATTCAGGGAAGCTGACGTTGAATTCCTGGGTTACGGTATTAAAGTCTCTGCGTCCTACCGGGGTGAGCAGCACCGGCTCGGCACCGCGCTGTCTGGCACCGTTGATATAACGGGCCAGATAGGTTTTGTAGTCCTCCGGCGAAGCATAACGGTCTGGAATTCCGGCGCTGGCGTCGTTGTGCCCGAAAGAAATGAAGAAATAATCGCCTGGTTTAATCCGCTGCAGAATCGAATCCAGCCGGCCGTCTACCATGAAGGATTTGCTGCTTCTGCCGCCGATCGCATCATTCTGGACGACTACGCCATTTGCAAAATAGCGTCCAAACTGCTGGCCCCAGCCTTCCTGCGGAGCCTGGATACTGCTGTAGGACTGCATGGTTGAATCGCCAGCCATATAGAGGGTTACAGCATCGCCCGGCGTTTTGTCAGGGTATTTTGAAATGATAATATCCTGTACATCAATAGCCGTTCCCGTGAAAATAAACTCCAGCTGGCCGTCCACCAGCGCAACATCATAGGAGAATTCACGGGTTTCCCCGGCATTAAGGCTGGTCACGGCCAGCTTCTGGACGAATTCTGACTTTACGCCCACGTTGGAGCCGCGGTCCGTATCTCCCAGCTTTAGCGTCACCTGATAATTGGCATCTGGCAGGTCGACTGCGAATTTAGCATTTTCAGGCAAGGTCACCTGTCCTGCTCCTACTGTGATACCGTTAATGCTCTCAAAGCCATAGCCTGAATCCTGTGTGTATAGCTTATCCTGTACCGAAACAGCTCCCGCTGCTGCATCTGTGCCAAAGTCAAAGTGATAGACCTGCTCAGGCAATTGCTGCGATCCGGTCAGCGCAAGATTCGCTTTCAGGAATTCAGTGGCTTCTGTTCCAAGGTAGAATCCGGTATGCGGCGGCTGGTTATAGCTGACATTCTGCCAGGCAATGCCGAGCCGGTATACCGGGTCCTGCATCAATGTTGGAATTTTGTAAGCGGTTGGAATCGTAGTAGTGTAGAGCCTGTACTCGGAGCTGTCTTCACTGCGCAGCAGCAGCTCTTCACGCCAGTCGCCGAGGATATCCGCCTGAAGAGCGGGAGTTCCTTTGGTATGGTTATTAGTCAGAGTACCAGTAGCCCGGAAGATTTCTTTTAGCTGCTTGTTGTCATAATCCCATTTGTATATGAGCGGAATTCCCTTTGCGGTAGTGTTATTCCAGTCATGATCAAACAGCTCACGCTGCAGATCCCCGTCCCACCAGATTGCAAAGTTAGCGCTCTTTGGCACCTCATTTTGTTCATAGATGACGTCGCCGTTTGCAGAAAAACCTTTAGACAAAGGGTCCATTTGCCCGTCAACAATATTGGAAGCCCACGATTCATATCCGGGGTAGTTCGGATCAATATCCGCTGACATACCGCGCCCGGTATCCTTGCCTGTATACTGGCCCCAGATAATTTCTCCTGTTGCAGCATCGCGCATCTCCAGCCCGTATTCGGCATTCGTATGCTCATGTACGCTGAACACCTGGTAGCCTTCGCGGTTCGGATCAAGCTTGCCGGCATGAATAGCATCACCATGGCCGAGTCCGGTACTGTACATCAGGGTGCCGTCGTCGTCAATAGCGAGGGCTCCGTACATAATTTCATCCTTGCCATCGCCGTCTGCATCCAGCACACTTAAATTGTGATTGCCCTGTCCCTCATACTCTTTCCCGGCTTGATTCGTATCAAAGGTCCAGCGCTGTACCAGCTGGCCGCCGATATAGTCGTATGCTGTCAGTACAGTGCGTGTGTAATAACCGCGGGCCATCACTACGCTTGGCTTCACGCCGTCCAGATAGGCAATGCCGCCCAGGAACCGGTCAACGCGGTTGCCGTAACCGTCACCCCATGCGGCTACATCGCCTCTTGGCGGGATGTAATCCACAGTGGATACGGCAGCACCTGTTTCACCGTCGAACAAAGTGAGGAATTCCGGGCCGGTCAGGATATACCCGCCGTCATTACGGTAATCCTTGCTGCCGTCACCAATGACAGTGCCTTGGCCATCTTTGGTGCCGTCGGCAGTTTTGACCACAACTTCAGCCTTGCCATTGCCGTCCAGGTCATAGACCATCAGCTGGGTATAGTGAGCGCCGGCACGGATGTTGACACCAAGGTCAACCCGCCAGAGCTTGGTGCCGTCCAGCTTAATAGCATCAATATAGACGTTGCCGGTATATCCGGCCTGAGAATTATCTTTGGAATTGCTTGGGCTCCACAAGAAAACGATTTCATATTCCCCGTCGCCATCAAGATCCCCCACAGATGCATCCCCGGCATAATAGGAATAGGTCCCGCCGTCTTTGGTGCGTCCATCCGCAGGTTTATCCAGCGGAATCGGCAGATAGTTGTTATGCCAAACCGAAACCGTCTCAGGCTGGATTTGCTCTTTTCCCGCTATTATAGTAGAAATCTGGTATTGGGAGCTGTCCGCTCCTGTAGTGTCAACATAGTTCGTTGAATCTGTAATTGGGGCACTATTAACCTTATATCCGTTTTTATATACATTGAAAGCGATTTCATTTGAATCCGTATTTAAGTATCTCCAGCTTAAATACACTCCGCCGTTAGTCAGTACGGCCACTAGTCCGCGGTCCAGATATTCAGCCTGACGCGCCGGTGAGCTGCCGGATGTCTCGGCATGTGCCGGAGCCGGGGGAATCACTAACAAAATAATCATCAGAATTGACATACAGAATGCAAGTGCTGATTTCCTGCCGGAAATGTTTATACCCATGTGCTTAACTCCTCCTATTTGTCTAAAATCAATTTTAGAAATGAGGGGAAATCTAAACATAAAACTGGAAAGCATTGCAGCATTAATCCTAAAATCAGGAAACATCAGACCTTTGCTAGGATTATCACTCCCTTCCCATGCAGCTTTTATATAAGCGGGGTTTTTCCTGTAAGATTCCGGAAAAATTCTGCAATACTCGATCCCGCCACTAATTATGCACAAGTGTATCAAAGATTGGGAGCGCATTCTTAGCAAAAAAATGCAGATTAAGCTTAAAATCGACTATTTTACTTTTTTGATATTTTATTTTGTTTATATAAACTGAACTAATGATTTTTATGCTTACGGGTTAGCCGTGACTCCAGAGAATATTTGGACTTCCGGCCGCTGTTGTCTGCAGATTTCTTGATTTATACCGTTCTTAACGGTTGAAATCCGCAGACAAAGGCGGTCGCTACCGCTCCTCCAGTTCCAAAATTCCCCTCCGCCACTTTTCCCTTAGTAAATGTTTAGTTCAATCTATATAGTTAACAGGTGAAAATAAAAACAAGCCCTGCATGGATTGCAGGGCTTGTCCGGATTTCAAGTAAATTAATGATCAACACCATGGCCAAGCGGTACAAAAATGCCGCCTTTACCCGTTAAAGGAACGGTTGTGCCGCTATCCGCACTAACTGCGGCAGCATTTACACTAAGCAAGGCGATTACTGCGACAATGAGTATAAATGTTTTTTTCATAACATGAATCCTCCCTAGTCTAGTATAGATTTCATTATTTGAAGATACGTATCCAGCTGCTGCGAAGTAGCCTGCCCTCGGAGTGTCTCAAATAGAGCAGCGGATTTTTTAAATCCTGTATCATCTTTAAGTTTAACTGAGGTTGCTAAAGACTGAGCAATTGTATTTAGAGCATCGTCAATGCTGCCATTTATGGAGTAATATCTTGCTTTTAAGTAGGAATAATCTAGGTAATACCGTATATTTCTTTGTGTCTCATAGTATTCATCCATAGAAGTAATTTGTTCCCCGAACTCCTCTAAAACATGATCGACATTAAATCTATGCTTAACAGCGGCCTTCAAAATGTGGAGTACTCCAGGCATTATTTCTTCTCTGTTATTTCGCAGAAAAATGAGATAATCGGGCAGAACAGATACATTTCCTTCATTAAGCTCAATGATGTACTGATTTGCTTCGGCTATTCCGCGATAATAGTTAACCTCTTCCTGCCCTTCAGCATCTATTCCATTAATCCAGCCTAAATCCTCATATCTTGCGATACAATCTCTCGCCTCTTTGTAACGTCCTAATTTTTCAAATGCAATCCCTTTAAGGCACATACTAAATCCAAAATAATAGACTATGTTTCGTTTTAAGCCAAAGTTGCTAACTTGCTTTCCTGCAAGCCGCTCCTGCTGAATGATATTATAGAAAGTATTAATCTCGGTGTATAGTCTGTCGGCGATAATGAGCATGCTGTCCCAATTCTCTAAAGTAAACGAAGCTTTTAGCATTTGTACCAGTGAGTCTGAATTGAACCCATTAAGATCCAGCTCCAAAATGATCCATCCTTCCCTCCAATATGACATACAAACGACTAGTAAATCCCATGTAAAATAATAAAATGCTATTTCTTGGGATTATTATTCCTTATTTTACCTATTTTAGTATGTGAGCTATATCATATTTCCTGGACTTTTTATGCAAAAATACAAAATTGCGATAAAAATGCAGCACATTATTTAAAACAGCTCCTTACAAACACTACAGTCCCAGCCCGCGTGTAACAACAATAAAGATGACGGGTATCAGCAGTGCAGGAATCAGGTTAATCGTCTTAAAGCTTCGGACTCTAAGAATACTCAGACCCGCACATAAGATCAGTACCCCGCCTACTATTGAGGTTTCTGTTAGTAGTGCAGGTGATATAAAGTCAATCAGCACATTAGCCAGAAGAAAGATTGAACCCTGCCAGCAGAAGAGCACGGCAGCGGCCCAGATAATCCCGATTCCGAATGTGGAGGCCAGCACGACAGAAGTCATTCCATCAAGAATGGCATTCGTGTACAGGTAGGTATTGTTGCCGTTCAGAGCACTTTCTATGGGACCAATGATTGACATTGTTCCGACGCAAAATAGCAGGATCGCAGTGGACAGACCCTCCGCCAGATTGCCTGCCGAAAATCTGGAAACTACATTTTTGAAGCGCTGCTCCAGATCAAGCATCTGCCCGATTACACCTCCAAGAGCCAGGCTGACTATAAACAATACAGGGTATTCACTATCCGGTAAGTGCTGAGCGATGGCATTGATGCCAAGAGCGGTAGCGGCCAGCCCCATAGCTTGCATAAGAATATCCTGATAGGCTTCTTTCAGCCCTTTTTTAAATACACTGCCAGCAACGCTGCCGATAACAATTGCAGCAGTATTCACAATCGTTCCAATCATTAGATATCTCTCCTACAATTCATTTGCTACAAGAATAAACCCTCCAGTAGCTGGAGGGTCAATGCTTGATTACCGGCAATTGAATTTCGGTGATGAATTTGGAGGTATCCTGTGTAAGCCCATAATCGATATACGTAATTTCGAGTGAATCATCAGTTAGGGTATAGCCCTCTTCCTCAGCGTAGCTCAGCAAATTCTTATAATGGACTGCTGCGTCTGCATGGGTACCGACAAACCGGATCGTCAGACAGGTCTGCCGGGGAATTGTTTTTACAATCTGATCTGGCCGGGATGGCTTATCCGCATCTAAGAAGAGGAATATGGCGTCATACTCATCGAAGCGGTGTTCGGCGAGACTCGCGACTGAAAGAATTAATCCGACTTGCCCCAGGAAGACACTGGATTTGAGCGGGCTGCTGTTCGCTAACCGCCTGATCCAAAGTTCCAGATTATCACTATGGTGGATTCGCTGCTTCAGCATGATGATCGTCCGTTCAGGAAAATCAGCCAGCCGTATCCTAAAATGATCCTTTGTCCGGGCCGCATCTTCAATCTGGTGAATCCGCTGCTCTAATCTCCGCTGAATCTGTTCGAATTCCCTGATTTTCTCTTCGGTTCGGGTCTTCTGCTCTTTTAACAGGAACAGAATGTCATCCAGATTCCGGTTATGTACAAACTGCCCGATTTCCTTTAATGGAATGTTCAGTGCTTTTAGATAAAGAATCGTATTCAGACTCTCAAACTGCTCAGTAGAGTAATAACGGTATCCTGTCTGCTCATCCACAGATGCCGGTGTGAACAAGCCGATTTGATCATAATAGCGTAGCGTCCGGATATCGATCTGAAAGAGCTTGGCCATTTCGCCGATTAAAAACATGCTGTTCATGGTTGGACTCAGGTCCCTTCCCTCTCCAGTATGGACAGTTTTAATACTATGCATCTTATCATCCTGCCGTTTGAAAAAACAACATATAGAAATACGGGAAGCATCTATTAATGATACCGAAGGAATCGCTGCTCTTCATCGAATACAAAAAACCACAGCCCCGGCTTACCCGGAGGCTGTGGTTCTGCTGCGGTTCTATCCCCGCAATAATGTGAAATCGCTAACCCCGTGACCGTCCGCGGAACAGGTTGACGAGGAATAGGATCACGGCAACAAAAAGTAACAGGTGAATAAGATTGCCGACAACATCAAAGATAAAGCCGAACAGCCATGCAATAACTACTAGTCCGATTAAGCCCCATAGCATAAGAGGTACCGCCTTTCTCCTTAGGAGGTATTTGTCTCTACTTACCCGTATAGAAGGAGAGTTAAACGGTGACCAAAAACTGGTATTACACTTTAAACTGTCTGATCAGATGCCTAGATCTTTCATGTCGAATGTACGGGAATGTTCGGGCTATAGCTTAAAGGAATCTACCGATGCTCTAAGCTCTGTTACAACCTGCTTCAAATTGTCCGATGAATGGACTACTCCTGATAAGATATTCTTTTGCCCTGCAGCCTCGCCGTTAACCGAGCCCACCATCTGCGACACGGATTCAGCTGCGCCAGTCAGCTCGCCCATGGTCGCCGCAACCTCTTCAGAAGAAGCAGACAGCTGCTCGGTTACAGCGGACGCCTCGTGCAGCTGATTTGTTATGGAGGCAATCGATGAGAGGATCTCCCCGAACACGGCATGGACCTCTCCCGCGCCAGCTTTGCCTGCCTTAATCTCTTCTGTAGTCTGGTTCATCAATAAGGAAGCCTGTGTAATATCCGTGACGGTATCCTGCAAAATCAGGCTTACCTCCTCAGCGGCTTGTCTGGAATGGTCGGATAAGCGTCTCATTTCAGTGGCAACAACCAGGAATCCGCGGCCGTGCTCACCTGCCCGTGCGGCTTCGATAGAGGCGTTAAGAGACAGCATGTTTGCGTCCTGCGCAAACCCCGATATGCTTGTGACAATTTGATTCATATGTATGGTCTTATTGTCCAGTGAGGAAATAACGGCTTCTAATGTTGAAATGATCCTTGTTAGATCAGACATTTGAACAGTCAAAGAAGTGATCGACTCCAGGCCATGTGCGGCGGAAGACTGCATGACAGAGGAATTATCAGCAATATGTGTAGCGGTAGCTGCAATCCGGTTGACCCCCAGTGCCATTTCTTCAACTGCGCGGCCGGTTTCTATAATACCGGTTAGCTGGATTTTCACATGAATGGACATCCCCTCCATATTACCAACCACATTATCCGTTTGTGCCGATGCCGTATGTGATCCAAGCAGTACCTCCTGCATTGCCTGCTCTGTAACAGATGCACTTGCTGCAATGTTGGAGATCAGCTTTCTCAAGTCACTGATGGTAGTGTCTACTGAACGGGACAGCTGGCCGAGGTCGTCCTTCGGATAGCTGGCGGAAGGCACTGCTGTCAGATCTCCTTGAGTAAGATTCGACAGCTTAGTATTGACACTGTGCAGTGTGCTGGCGATATGGCGGATTGTCAGAGCTGCCAGAATCAGCGTAGCCGCCTCGACCAGGAATAACATGATGAAGCCGAAGCGTTCTTTTCGCAGAGCCTCGTTCTTGGCAGCCGCAATGTTAACCTTGGAGTAATTCTCCAGTGAGGAGGTTATTCGTGAAATAGCCGCGCCAATATCAGACAGCTGTGCATCCAGCACGTCTTCTTGCGGGGCAGCTCCCGCCGGCTGTGTGATGTCCGCAGACCAGCTCTGGAGCTTGGCGTTCAGATCGGCGAATATCATGCTCAGTGTTGTGGCGGTATCCCTGTAAAGAATGCTGTCGAGTACGCCAAGCTGATCCAGCTCTGCCCTGGCTATCTCCATTTTATTGATAATTGCAGCTGTTGCCGCGGGTGTTATTTGCGTTCCTGAGGCGTCACCGGTATAAATATACTTTTTATGCTCAAGCATAAGTTGCTGCAGGTTTCTGTCCGCATCAAATAATTCAGTAGCTGAACGGATGGTTACGCTGTACAGAACGGTAGTTATATTGTTTATATCCCGTTTTCCGGTCTCGACCATATAAATCATCGCTACGGCAAAAGAAATCAGGCTGATTGAGATCATAAGGTACAGCTTAAGCCTGACTGAAAGATTCCTCCACAAGCTGAGCCCGGAATGCATCCGTTCTGCTAGTGATACCCTCTCTCCCGCCCTTCCGGGAAAAGAAATCTCTCCGCCTGCTGCGCTATCTGCGTTATTCATGTACTACCCTCTTTCTGAATGTATGACTTTTACATTTGAAGCTGAAACAAACAAATATGTACGATTTGTAGTGATTTTTATAGACTTATTTTACTTACATTCAATGATAAAACACTGATAAACCTCTTAAAATTTGAAGTTTTTGCTGCTTGTTCCCGGTAATCGGCGCGTTCAACCTCATGCTTAAGGAGCGTGCAGAAAAAAGCCCCTCAATTATTGAGGGGCTATCGTGCAGTCATGGAGATGAGCCATTCGTTACTCGGCCCTTCCCTGCCTTATCTTCCGGACGTTGCGGTTCATCAGATGCCGGACAATATGTATAAATACAGCCTCACGCAAAGGGCCCAAATTCTGCCGGTGTACCGCGAAGAAATCGTCAGGACTGTCAAATATTCCGAAATCCTGAACAATACCTTCCTTTTGAATATACGTATCGCTTTCATCCCAATATACAGCAGGGTTACGCAGGTTGTCTGTGGCAGCACCGTAGCCGCAAAACCCTTCCGGGCAATCTGCAAATTTTTCCTGAAGCTTGCTTAAATAAGGAATATCAAGGATAAAGCCCTCGATATTAAGCCACTTATCCTTATACCGGACTTCAACCCAGCTATGGACGATTTCCTGCGGGGAGAGCCGGTAATACCAACCCTTCATCGCCCCCTTTTGCAGCTCCTTATGAATGGTAAATCCATGTATCCGGCACGGAATTCCTGCTGCTCTGAGCAGGGTCATGAATAGAATCCCTTTAGTATTACATTGTCCGTATCCGTCCCTTAAGATCTCAGAAGCCGGAATGACATCTGCACGGTTATAGCCGAACTGAATATCATCACGGACATAGTTGTAGATTTGCAGTATTTGCTGTTTAACCGGAAGCAGCATCCATCCTCGCTCCTGAATCAGCTGCTTAATCTGCGGATGCGAGTAATCCAATAATGTTGTCTCCGCCAAGTGTACAGTCATGGTGTAACACCTCCTGTACCTATTGTACGGTCATTGCAGACAGGAAACTTTCAAAAAAACGCTATCCTTGCGGATTTCCCTCGCCGCCATTCCCAGCATCCGTTTGCTTGTAGCAGCAAAGTGTGAAGGGCTGTCAAAGCCTGCTTCCATCGCCGCTTCCGTAATTGGGGCTCCGTTAAAAATCAAATAAACTGCTTTTTGCAGCTTATGAAGTACTATATATCCGCTCAGGGAGGTTCCCGTATTGTCCTTGAACAGATGTGATAATCTGCTGCTAGAGAGTCCCAGTTGGCTGGCATATTCACCCACAGAGTGCTCAGAATCACGGCAATCCCTAATGAGGTTAATCAAATCCCGGATTCTGGTGTCTGTTACACCTGTCTGTACATGATCCAGTTGGAACAGCATCATGAGCTGCCGGAAAAAGAGGCTATAGCTGCTGCTGTCCGTGATCTCTGAACACTGCTCCAGAGCAAATGCAGTTATTGTATCCACCAGCTCAGGCTGGAGGATACTGTAACCATGGCCATTAATCTGCTGCCTGAACCCGGCTGCTATATCCGATGTCCCGTCAATAAGCAACAGCATTAACGGCTTTCCCGTTCCATTCAATCGATGTAAGACGTTGGAATCCATCACAATTCCATTGCAGCGAATAGTGCTGCCGTCCAGATCAATGTCCAGCTCGCCCCCAAGTGCAATGGTTACCTGTACAAAAGAATGTGCATGTTCATCTGCATCTATTGCATCGGACAGGACGAGCAGGTGATGCTCTGCCCCGTATAATTTCATCATCTACTGTATCTCCCCAATCCGCTTTCTGCTTATCTGATCAGGTACCATTATAGCAAGAAAAACAAAGAGCCTGCACCTGGCAGGCTCTTTCGACGATTATGCTTCTTTACTTATATTGCATTATTCCAGGCCTTTTTTAGCGTAATCCGTCATAAATTCTACCGTCTGCGGATCTGCATGGGAGAAAAACGCGCTTTCTCCTGTATCTAGCGCCGCTATTCTTTCCATATCAGCTGCTGTCAGTTCAAAATCAAACACGCTGATATTCTGCTCCATCCGGTCCTTGCTGACGGTCTTTGGAATGACAACCACGCCGCGCTGGATCAGATAACGCAGAGCAACCTGGGCTACGGATTTGTTATATTGATCACCGACCTCCTGAAGGGTGGCATTGGTGAAGAAATTATTTCTGCCTTCGGCAAACGGACCCCAGGACTCAATCTGTGTGTTGTATTTTTTCATAATCTCATGGGCTGCAGTCTGCTGATGGAAGACATGAGTCTCCACCTGATTGACAGCTGGAACGACTTCGCTGAATTTCACCAGATCGATGTATCTGTCCGGATAGAAATTGCTTACGCCGATGGCTCTGATCTTACCTGCCTTGTAGAGCTCCTCCATCGCCCGGTAGGTTCCGTAATAATCGTTAAACGGCTGATGGATTAGCACCAGATCGAGGTAATCGAGCTGCAGCTTGCGCATGGATTCCTCAATAGATGCTTTGGCACGTTCATAGCCGGCATTGGAGATCCAGACCTTGGTGGTAATGAAGAACTCTTCCCTGGCTACTCCGCTTTTCTTGATTGCGTGTCCGACAGCCTCTTCGTTGCGGTATGCCTGTGCAGTATCTATCGAGCGGTAACCGGCGCTGATCGCGTCCGATACACATCTTTCGCATTCCTCAGCATCTGGAATCTGGTATACTCCATATCCCAGTACCGGCATTTGAACGCCATTATTAAGTGTTACATATTCCATTCTATTTCCTCCTTATTGGGCTCCGACTACGCGGTGCGGTACATATAATTCTTCGAGAAAAGCAACCTCTTCTGCAGTTAGTTCTACGGACAGCGCTCCGACAGCATCTTCTAGCTGGGCCAGCTTGGTTGCCCCGATAATCGGAGCAGCTACCGTTTCCTTCTGCAGCAGCCAGGCAAGGGCAATATGAATACGCGGTACACCTCGTTGTTCGGCAAGTGCAGCTACCCGCTCGATAATCAGACGGTCAGCCTCAGCAGACGCATCGTATTTGGATTTCTGGATGTGATCCGTTTCTGAGCGCAGCGTGGTTTCGGACCAGTCGCGGATCAGTCTTCCGGATGCCAGCGGACTGTATGGGGTTGATGCTATTTGCTGGTCCTTGAGGAGCGGAAGCATTTCTCTTTCCTCTTCCCGGTAGATCAGATTCAGGTGATTCTGCATGGACACAAAGCGGGTCCAGCCATTCTTCTCTGCGGTATGCTGCGCCTTCTGGAACTGCCAGGCATACATGGCTGACGCACCGATATAGCGGGCTTTGCCGGACTTCACTATATCATGCAGTGCCCCCATGGTCTCTTCGATCGGCGTATCGTAATCCCAGCGGTGAATGATGTACAGATCGACATAATCGGTCCCGAGCCGTTTCAGGCTTTTGTCTATTTCGCTTAAAATAGCCTTCCGGGACAAGCCACCGCCGTTAGGACCCTTGTGCATACGTCCCCAGACCTTGGTAGCCAGCACGATCTCATCCCGGTCTGCGTAATCCTTGAGTGCCCGGCCGGTGAATTCCTCACTGGTGCCGTTCGCATAGATGTTGGCTGTATCAAAAAAGTTAATCCCCAGCTCCAGCGCCCGCTTGATGATTTCGCGGCTGCGTTCCTCATTCAGCACCCACTGGTGCCATTCCGGCAGCGCCTCCCCAAAGCTCATGCAGCCCAGACAGATCCGTGAGACATCCAGACCGGTATTTCCGAATTTTACATATTCCACTCTGTGTTCCTCCCATTCTATTGTCCTATAGCTCATACTCGTCTTATTTATTATGCCGTATTTTCACTTAAAACCGTTATCCCGATCGTACTGAATGCTTGCCTATTTCTGTCACGGAGCTTACTATAGGAATTCATAAGGTTTAGAATCAGTATTAAGAACGGGAGGGATAGCGTTATGCCAGCCGGCAGCATGAAGCAGCAAATAGAGCTCGCAGAGCTCATTCAGCGCTTTACACCGAGAGACGGGGTGTTTGAGACAGCGGTTCCTGATCTATCTGTTATCCGCTATTCAGAGGTCTCTGAGCCTGCATACAGGGTGTATAAGCCGTCTTTTTGTATGATTGCCCAAGGAGTTAAGGAGGTATTCCTGGCCGGGGAGCGGTTTGAGTACGGATCAGCTGATTATCTGGTTGCTTCAATGAATCTGCCCGTCGTCGGCCAGGTGATCAGAGCAGCAGCGGATAGGCCATATCTCAGCTTCAAACTGGAGTTTAGCTATGAACAGATTCTGGAGGTCATGAACGGGGCAAATGTACGGATTGTGCCGAGCGAGAACGCAAAACGTGCCTTATTTGTCGGCCAGACTGAGCCTTCCCTGATGAACGCCACCCTAAGACTGATGGAATTATTGGACAGGCCGGATGATATCCACTTTCTTGCGCCTTTATTCATAAAAGAAATCCTGTATACCCTGCTAAAAGGTCCCTACGGTGCCGCACTCGGACAAATCGCCATGGAGGGCAGCAATACTTACCGGATCAGAGAGGCGATTGATCAGCTTACCGCCCGTTATGACCAGTCCATACGTGTGGAACAGCTTGCCGAAGCAGCAGGCATGAGCCTGTCCACCTTCCACCGTAACTTTAAGGAGGTGACCGGCATGAGTCCTATCCAGTTTCAGAAGCAGCTCAGGCTGCAGGAAGCTCGCCGGATTCTGCTATCGGAGTCGGCTGAGGCCGCCGAGGTTGCGTTCCGGGTCGGTTACGAGAGTGCTTCCCAGTTCAGCCGTGAATATTCCCGGATGTTCGGCTCGCCGCCGCGCTCCGATGTCAAGCAATTGAAGGAAATGTATGATCCCGCCAGAAGCATTGTTTTTCTGGGCGATTGAGAGGATGTCATCGTAGATGGATGAAAAGGATTGGCGCATACTGGACGTACTGGGCACTGAACGCAATATTACGAGAACCGCGGAGCAGATTTATCTCTCGCAGCCTACGCTGACCCACCGCCTGCAGCAGCTGGAAAAAGAGCTCGGCATCAGCCTGTTCGTCTACCGGGGACGGCGCGGGATTGAGTTCACGGAGCAGGGTGAGACGATGGTAATCTATGCCCGGGAAATGCTGGAGCGCCTGTCCGAAGTCAAAAGCAGGCTGGTCAGCCAGCGCGGTGATCTAAGCGGCACACTCCGGCTTGGCGTCTCCCGGTCTGTGGCGCTTTATCGTCTCCCGGCGGTGCTCCGGCAATTTTCAGAATCCTATCCGCTGATTGAATATGATATTACTACTGCCATCAGCCAGGAATTGCTTGGTTCAGTAGCTACACAGAAGGAGCAGATCGGGATTATCCGTGGCATTCCCCACTGGCTGGAGCATAAGGAGATGCTTGAGCAGGAGCAGGTATGCATTCTGTCATCTGTACCGATAAAGGTGGAGGAGCTTCCGCAGCTACGCCGGATTACCTTTACAACGGACCCTTCCTTAAGCAGGATTATCGATGGCTGGTGGAAGCAGCAGTTCAGCAAGCCCGCCAATGTACTTATGCATGTGGACAATGCAGAAATCGCCAAACGGATGGTACAAAACGGACTGGGCTACGCCATTGTTCCGTCCATCGTCCTGACAGAAGATGACAATCAGTTGTACTGGACAGCATTAACCGGGGCAGACAGCGAAGCCGTTACCTGGTCCACCTGGTTATTATACAGGGAGGAGCTGCTGGACATCCCGGCAGTCTCAGCCTTTGTTCAATTTGTACAGCAGCATTACCGGGCTTCCATACCCTCACTCTATGATAATCCATAGAAAAATACGATTTTTCCGCTTCTGCACCTGCAGCTACAATGAAGGAAAAGCTCAGACAGAAGGGTAGCCGCGTATGTTTATTAATATCATGATTCTAGGTATTGCTTTTCAGCTCATTCTTAACTTGACCAGACCTGCAGTGCCTTTGTTCGCTTCCTCTTTGGGGGCGTCCACGCTCGAGATCGGTGTTTTAACCGCCTGCTATGCTTTTCTCCCCATGTTTTTCTCTATTTCCGCAGGCAAAATGGCCGACCGGTTCGGCGACCGCATCCCGGTTCTGGCCGGGATGACGGGTTTGGGCCTATCCATGGCCCTCCCCTGGTGTTTCCCCTCCCTCTGGGCGCTTTATGCGTCCCAGCTGATTACAGGCTTCTCCAGTATTTTCATAGCTATTTCCCTGCAAAATGTACTTGGGCACGCTGCTCCTGAAGGCAAGCGCAACGAGTATTACGGCTGGTTCAGCACCGCTAATTCGCTTGGTGCCCTGCTCGGTCCGGTGACCGCCGGCTATCTTATCAGTCACCTGTCCTATCCGGCGGTTTTTGCCGCAGCCTTCTTTGTTTTTCTGATTACTTTTGTATTTGCATGGAAGCTCTCCTCCGGCAAGCCTGCTGCCGCCGCCGCAAAAACCGGACTGTCGGACTCCCTGGGCCTGCTTAAGCTCCCCGCCCTTCGCAGGGCGCTGATCGGCAATGCGCTCGCACTGTACTCTAGAGAAATCTTTGCCGCTTATTTTCCGCTATATGCAGTAAGCAAAGGCATTTCTGTAACGGAAATCGGCTGGATTCTCTCCATTCAGGGATTGTCCATGGTGCTGGTCCGCCTGTTCATGCCCTGGCTGCAGCGTAAGCATTCAAATGATGCAATCCTGATAGGTTCTATTGCCGCGTCGGGGACTGCGTTTTTGCTGGTCTCCTTAACTGTTAATCCTGTGTGGCTTGGAGTTTGGAGTGTACTGATGGGACTCGGCCTGGGCTGCGGGCAGCCTATTTCTATGTCGGTTGCTTATCAGTCTTCCCCTGCTTCGAGAACGGGTGAGGTACTGGGGCTGCGTCTATTAATAAACAGAGTCTCACAGTTCACAGCTCCGCTGCTGTTCGGGATGATCGGGGCGTCGCTGGGACTGATCACCGTCTTTTATGCCAGCAGCTTCTTTTTACTGGGCGGAACCCTGCTGATCAAGCCGCCGAAGAAGGAATGAAGGCTAATTTGTAGGAATACAAGCATTTACAAATGCCGAAAAAAGCTTCCTGCTGTTGCTGTCCGCGCCGTAACTGAATTCCGGATGCCACTGAACAGCAAGAATAAATCTTTTGTCCTGAAGAGATACTGCTTCAACCATGCCGTCCTCCGCTGCTGCCGCAGCAGTCAAACCCGCAGGCAGTGCTTTGATCCCCTGGTGATGATAGCTGTTAACGTCTATTTGATCTGTCTGCAAAATGTGATGAAGCAAAGTACCTGTATGGATATGTACAGAATGGGCTGGCTCGGCATAAGGCGGCTTCTGCTTATGGCTAACCGTAATATCTGCATTCATCTGCGATGGAATGTCCTGATACAAGGTTCCGCCGCACAGAACGTTAAACAATTGTAATCCGCGGCAGATTCCGAAGGCAGGCTTGTCCAATTCGACTATTTGGTCAAACAGAAGCTTCTCCATTCTGTCGCGTTCATCACACCATTCCCCGCAGACCGCTTCTGCTTTTTCCCCATATAATACTGGATTGATATCATGTCCGCCGGTAAACAGAAAGCCATCAAATTTGCCGGCCAGAGCAGCTATAATATCTTCATCCGTTGTAAGAGGCAGCATCACAGGGATTCCGCCTTCGTTCTCAATTGCTTTCATGTAAGCCGGGAGCATCCAGTAGCTCTCTTTGCCGGAGTCGTATAAAGGCAGGACGCCTATCATTGGTTTGTTCATTGCTGTACCTCCCTTATTTCTTGTCGTTTATTATAAGCGGAGGCGGAGGATATTACTAGAATATATCTATCATCACATGTTAGGTTAAGGGAAATCTATACTTTTTCCTGATTTATTGGTGTGTGGTGTGCTGTTGTTTGGTTTTGTAATGAAGTTTGGTGGAGAGGATATATTTTTTGATTCCTCTAGTGTGAATTTTTCATATGTTGAAATTTGCATTTAAATAGCTTGATGGGGATTATTCTGACGTTCACTCATGCATGATTGGCCTTTCAGCTTAAAGACAAAAAAGCACGAAGCCCCTTAAGGTTTCATGCTTCCTGCTTGTTATTTCATTCAGCTCTTCTTTTTACGCCATTTGTAGGCTTTGCGGACAAGCTCTAATAGTGCTTGGGGAACCGGAAAGATCCAACGTGAGGCAATAGGCTTGTACAGCCGGTAGTAAGCCTTCTTGAAATCCTCCCACATGCTGCAGTCTTCCTGCTTCAAAAAATCAGACACGTCGACAATCAGGCCGCGGCCATCATTGACCATCACATTTTTGGCGTGGACGTCATGCGGATGAAGACCGCGGGAACGGGCATAATCCAAAGCGATGTCTATATCGCGGATCGCCTGCTCAGTGATCAGTATTCCCTGCTTCATAGAGTCGTAAAAGGTAACGCCGCGCAGCCGGTCCAGGATAAGAAAGGTATTTCCGATATAATAGCACTGCGCATATGCCGGATGCTGTCCCAGAAGCTTGTAAACCTCCGCTTCCTCCTCCAGGCCGGGCCTTCCTGGTGCATAGATTTTTACCGCATAAGCTTCATAATCGGGATGACAAAAAACAGCGGCATAATTGCCGCAGCCCAGCAGCCTCCAGGGATACGGTACATTGCTGACTTTTACAGGCTCCTGCGGATCAATACTCTCAATAGCAGCTTTTAACATTAATTCATCGGTAATCAGTTCCGTCAGCTTCTCCATACCAGCTTCTCCCTGCAGCCCTTCAGGCTTATGTTTCTCTCAATATATCATAGGTCCAGAAGAATCAACCTACCATTGCCCGTTTTCCCTGTTGGTATCAATGACCTCCTTGAACCGGTCCGGGTAATTCGTATAGACTCCATCGACGCCCCACAGATAGGCTTTATCCATGTTGACCTGATAATTAACCGTATATGGCATCACTTTAAGCCCGGCATTCTTCACTTGAGCTACATAAGCCGGTCCGATTCCCTGGAAGTTAGGACTGATCCCAACCGCATACGTCTTCACATTCTCCAGATAAGATGCAGGAGCCCTCGTCGCGCTATAGTCATTCCATACAAGCTGATACAGCGGGATTTCCGGGTTGATCGCATGAAGCTTGCGCAGACTTGCACTGCTGAAGGAATGTACGGAGACAACATCCTCCAAGTTATATTTTTGGACTGCTTCATTTAGCAAGGTCTCAATCTGGCTGTTCGCGGTCGGCTGCTTAATTTCGATCATGTAACGGGTCTTGTCCCCGAATGTCTCAAACACCTCATCCAGCGTGGGGATGGTGATTCCGGCATATTGTTCCCTGGCGAACATCGGATAAGCTTCATTAAACCAGGTTCCTGCATCAAGCTGCCTGATCTGCTCCAGCGTCATATTTTTCACATATCCCCTGCTGCCTGTAGTCCGGTTCACCGTCTCATCATGGATAACAACCGGAATCTGGTCCTTCGTTAGATGGATGTCGAGCTCAATGTAATCGGCCTGCATTTCAATCGCCAGCTCTATAGCCGGGATGGTATTCTCAGGGGCATATCCGGAAGCACCGCGGTGGGCAATCGTTATAACCTTATCCGCCGGATCGATGATCTCCTTGACCTTCACCCGTATCCATGGAAAATAGGCATACAATGCTGAAAACAAAAAGACAAACATTAAAACATGTACACCAATAAAATAAGCCTTATGCCTAAAAATGTTCTTCATTCATCTACCCTCTTTTTTCTGATCCTTAACAGCATAAATAATATATTAACATGCCGGACGGGTTTATCGTTATCTTTTCATTGGCGGCAGCGGTATTTTTTATTATATTCCAGGCGGAACCGTATGCGAATAAAAATATAGGCAGAGTCTCATAGAGACTTGTCACAGCAAAACTACTATACAAGCTTCATAAAAGCGCTTAATATACTCATAGAAAACGATAACAAAGGAGACAGACAACCCATGCTGGATTCAAGCACAACCGGACAGCTCACAAAAATTCTCAGCGCCAGCATTGCAAACAGAGAAATTGCAGGCGCTAACTTTATGGTGATTAAAAACGGTGAGGAGGTCTTTTATCACGAGGACGGGCTGGCTGATCTCGAGACGGGACGCCCGATTGCCCGGGATTCCATTTTCAGACTGTACTCGATGAGCAAGCCGGTAACCGCTGCAGCCGTTATGCTGCTGCTGGAACGCGGAGAAATCGATCTGTTCGATCCTGTAAGCCGTTACATACCCGGATTCCGCAATCAGATGGTTGAAAAAGACGGCGGGCTGGCAGCTCCGGAACGCGAAGTTAACCTCAATGACCTGCTCAACATGACATCGGGACTTGTGTACGGCGGACCCGGACTGGCCGGGCAACATACAGAAACGCTGATTCAGGAGCTGGGCAGCCGGCTGCACGGAGAGAATCCGATGACCACATTGGAATTCGCTGACAGGCTGGGCCAGGGTCCTCTCGCCTTCGAACCGGGATCGTCCTGGCAATACGGAACCTCGGGCGATGTACTCGGGGCAGTTGTAGAAGCCGTAAGCGGTAAGCGGTACGGGGAATTTCTACAGACAGAGATATTCGGGCCGCTGGGTATGAAGGATACCGGGTTCTGGCTGACTGAAGAGCAGAGAAGCCGGCTCGCCAAAACTTATCAGGATGACAGTGAAAGTGGACTGAAGCTGTATTCGGACAGCCATCTGGGTATTAACCATCAGTTTGACCGTGTACCGGCCTTCGAGTCCGGCGGTGCGGGACTTGCATCGACCATCGATGATGCGGCCAAGTTTACGACAATGCTGATTAACAACGGCAGGCTGAACGGCGTTCAGCTGCTCAAGCCAAGAACCGTGGAGTACATGACCTCGGCTGGTTTAACACCTCCGCAGCAGAAGGGCTTCGCCCTGTGGCAATCCCTGTGCGGACACAGCTACGGCAACCAGATGCGCATTATGACCGAGCCCGGCCAGGCCGGACATATCGGCAGTAAAGGCGAATACGGCTGGGATGGCTGGCTTGGCGCCTACTTCACGAATAGTCCGCAGGACGCGCTTACTGTACTGTTTATGGTCCAGAAAAAAGATGCCGGCACCCTCCCCGTCACCCGCAAGCTGCGTAACATTGTGTTTAGTGGTTTGTAAGGATTGTGATATATGAAAACGGCAGTCAAAGACTTTTTTGAAAGTCTTGACTGCCGTTTTTTTATTAAATCGATAATAGCGAGACTCCAGTGAATGTCTGGACTTCCTGCCGCAAGGCGGACGCTGTCGCTACTACAGTTCCAAACCTCTCCTCCGCCCCTCTTCCCTTATAAGATATTTCAAGTTCAATCTGTATAGAACGTCATTAAGAGACTAACAAACCGTCTCCTGTTCCTGCCTTAGGTAAAGCATTGAGCAGCGGATGGATCTCCCTTGCCAAAGCGCTAACCTTAGTCAGTCGGTTCGGAGCCAAATGAGTTTAAGTGTAGTTTGTGCAATTAAAACAGGGGAATTCAGTCATTTTAAGGAGATAACTGTATTCTATACATCTATTTTTCGCGAAAAAGCCGGTTTGGGGCGTTTTTGGCAAATATAAATGTATAGAGTGCAGTTAAAACCTGCTGCGAAGCTAATTAGCCTAGTTTAGTTGCAGAAAGTACAGTTAGTTCAACTCGGCTCATTCATGATTTTGTGCCATTACCTAAGAAACAGGGCAAGTGCATCACCGAGAAGAAGGAGAGGCGGACGCTGCCGCCTTTATTTGGTTTTACAGGATCTTCTCTCTGCTTCCCCCAGCAGAAAAATAGCTTTGATGTTGGATAACAGCCCGATTCATTACGCTACCGGATTACAGCTGTTTCACAAGGAGTATGTGCATTTGCAGCTTGTTTTTCTATCGCCTTACAATTCAAATCGGAACCCTGCTGATAAAGGACTTTAGCTGTGGAAATGATAGAGTGTCTCCATGTGAGGTTAAAAAGGCAATTGCGGTTTATATGTATAGATTTTTTTTCATACATGTGTGACAATGAATTCTGCGTCGTAAAAAAGTTATTATTTCCCTTATATGTCTACAAACATATGTACCATCACTATACAAGTTTCTTTATAGTGCTTAATTTACTCATAGAAATCTACTAAAAAGGAGACAGACCACTATGCTCGATTCTGGCACAACCGCACAGCTGACCAAAACGCTCAGCACCAGTATTGTAAGCAACGAGATTGCCGGTGCTAACTTTATGGTTATTAAAAACGGTGAAGAAATATTTTATCATGAGGACGGCCTGGCAGATATGGAGACTGGACGCCCTATTGCCCGGAATACCATCTTCAGGCTGTACTCGATGAGCAAGCCGGTAACCGCTGCAGCCGTTATGCTGCTGCTGGAACGCGGAGAAATCGATCTGTTCGATCCTGTAAGCCGTTACATACCCGGATTCCGCAATCAGATGGTTGAAAAAGACGGCGGGCTGGCAGCTCCGGAACGCGAAGTTAACCTCAATGACCTGCTCAACATGACATCGGGACTTGTGTACGGCGGACCCGGACTGGCCGGGCAACATACAGAAACGCTGATTCAGGAGCTGGGCAGCCGGCTGCACGGAGAGAATCCGATGACCACATTGGAATTCGCTGACAGGCTGGGCCAGGGTCCTCTCGCCTTCGAACCGGGATCGTCCTGGCAATACGGAACCTCGGGCGATGTACTCGGGGCAGTTGTAGAAGCCGTAAGCGGTAAGCGGTACGGGGAATTTCTACAGACAGAGATATTCGGGCCGCTGGGTATGAAGGATACCGGGTTCTGGCTGACTGAAGAGCAGAGAAGCCGGCTCGCCAAAACTTATCAGGATGACAGTGAAAGTGGACTGAAGCTGTATTCGGACAGCCATCTGGGTATTAACCATCAGTTTGACCGTGTACCGGCCTTCGAGTCCGGCGGTGCGGGACTTGCATCGACCATCGATGATGCGGCCAAGTTTACGACAATGCTGATTAACAACGGCAGGCTGAACGGCGTTCAGCTGCTCAAGCCAAGAACCGTGGAGTACATGACCTCGGCTGGTTTAACACCTCTGCAGCAGAAGGGCTTCGCCCTGTGGCAATCCCTGTGCGGACACAGCTACGGCAACCAGATGCGCATTATGACCGAGCCCGGCCAGGCCGGACATATCGGCAGTAAAGGCGAATACGGCTGGGATGGCTGGCTTGGCGCCTACTTCACGAATAGTCCGCAGGACGCGCTTACTGTACTGTTTATGGTCCAGAAAAAAGATGCCGGCACCCTCCCCGTCACCCGCAAGCTGCGGAATATTGTGTTTAGTGGTTTGTAAATTTAGAGATTTATTAGAAGAAGCAACGGCAGCCAAAGACTTGATCCATAAGGTCTTTGACTGCCGTTGCTTTTGTTAAGGCGGTGATTCCGGTACATAGAGGTATAGCTGATTAGTTCTAAAAAAGATGGCCATTAGCCATAAAACCAAAGCTAATGCGGCATCTTTTTCATAATTGTAATTCCGTTATTTCCATTCTGTAATTTGGCTTATCGGAAGACGAACAGGCGGGCGCGCCTCTGTAGCTGCCTTGCCGAGTGAAATAATCAGTATTGGAAAATATCGCTCCGGATCTAATCCCAATACCGCTGCGATCTTCTCTTTGTTGAAGCCTGACATTGGATTTGTTGCATAACCGTGAGCGTGAGCCGTAAGCATAAACTGCATAGAGACAAGTCCGCCATCCAGCAACACAGACTCTTTTTTCTTATCCATCGAAAATTGATTATACATGGGTACAACCATAGCAAGCATCTTATCTTTAATGTCCTGCGTTATATAGCCAAGATCAGCGGTTTCCTTGTAAATTTCTTCTGCGCTGTCAACAAAATTCAGATCACCAAAGACGGCGATAACTGCTGACGAAGTATTAATTTGTGAAAAGTTGAAAGGCGCAATTTCGAGCAGGTCTTCCTTACCTTGGTCACTTTCAATAACAATAAATCGCCAAGGCTGTAAATTGAATGCTGACGGTGCCAAAGCAGCATCTTCAAGCATTTCAATGATTTCTTCCCGGCTAATTTTAAAATTTGGATCGTATTTCTTTATCGTACGACGGCCATGTAAAACCTCACCAAAATTCTTTGTTAATGAATTCATTCACGTATTCCTTCTTCCCATAGTCTGTTTAAGCTATGCAAATCATTGCTTATTAGCAGCAAGTAGCTGATCAATGATCCCGTTCAAAGCATTTTTTCTCTCCAGATATTCTTGTTCACTCCAGGTAAACACACCACGATCAAGCCAAAATGCAACCCCTACCAATAGAAACTCCGCCTTGAGCTCGGGTTGTTGAACAAGAAACTCTCCGTCTTCCGCCCCCTGCTGAACAATTTTTTTGATATAGGGTATCAATGCATTAATTTCGATTACAATCCATCTTTGATGCAATGTACTGTTACTTTCCTTATGGAGATATTCAAATACATCTTCATCCTGTTCGTTAGGGGTTGCATCCATAAAAATACGAATGAGTTTTTCTCTCGCGCTGAGCTCGCAATTATCAACTAAATGATTTATAGCTTCCAAACGTGTTGCTAATGTTCGTTCACAAGCCGCATTAAGTACATCTTCTTTGGATTGAAAATAATTGTAGAACGTTCCCTGTGAAACCCCAACTTTTCTTACAATCTCACTGACAGATGTATCTTCGTAGCCCTTCGAGTTGAATAGTTCCATAGCCACAGTCAGTATTTCATTTTTTCGTTCCTGGGGATTCTTGCTTACTCGTACCATTGTCAGATCTCCTTTGTCACTCCTTTATATTAGTATAAATGTACAACTTGACTAACTGTCAGTCAATGTTATAAGCTCAATATACATTATTGACTGACTGTCAGTCAACTTCAAACGGAGGGATTTTATGCACAAACGACGATTGCTCTTAATCTTGGGGACTTCTGCCGCTGTTGTATCACTTGCTCAAAGCCTGTACATTCCTTTACTGCCTGATCTGCAACAAGATCTAAATACCTCATTACATTTAGTTAATTTAACGGTTACTTTATTCACGGTGGCCATGGCAACCATGCAAATTATACTTGGCCCCATCGTTGATCGTAATGGCCGTAAGAAAATTTTAATTCCTGGCATTATTGTTTATGTAGCAGCTACTATAGGATGCATGTTTTCAGGTTCAATAGAAATGCTATTAATTTTTAGAGTAATCCAAGGAATAGGTGCCTCATCTGTTCCTTTAGTAGCAGCCACAATGATCGGAGATGTTTTTGAGGGTAAAGAACGTGCCGAAAGCATGGCTACATATCAGATGATTCTTGGAATTTCACCAGCTATTGGTCCTCTCATCGGTGGTGTTATTGGTAGTGTATCAGGTTACACAGGTGCTTTTGGTTTTGCAGCCGTTAGTGCTCTACTAATTTTAATAGCAACCATATTTATGTTACCTGAGACAAAACCAGTCAAAACAACACCAGCGGGAAAAAGGCTAGGTTTAAAAGCTTTCAGGAAAATTCTAGAGAACAAAACCGGCGTTGTAGTTCTTATAAGCGGTTTTATCATGTATGATGTCTTTTACACATTCATTGTATTTCTACCTACAATATTACAAAATAAATATGCTTTAGGTGCTGCAAACATTGGTTTTTTCTCCCTTGCCCTCATGATATTCAATCTAGTTGGAAGTAAAACGAGTGGAAAATTACAAACCCGGCTTGGATCAGTTCGAACACTTTTCTGGGCCGGTATAATAACCATTGTGAGTCTTGTGATTTTTATTTTTGCTGCTGATTACTCTCTAATTGGTTTGCTTATCTCGCTGATGCTTACTGGCTTCGTTACGGGACTTGCAACACCTGTGATGCCAACCCTCTTGTCCTCAGAGTTTGTTGAAGAGCGTGCTACCGCAATGGGTGTCTATAACTTTGTTCGTTACCTTGGCATGGCTGCGGCTCCACTAATTGGCAGTTTTTTGTACCCTTTAGGCAATATCCAACTTTTAATCGGGATAACAGCTGCTATGATTATAATAGTTGTAATCGCAGCAAACCGTTTACTACAAATAAAAAAATTTGAGTTGTCAAATTAGGCTCACTAATCAGGGATCATAGATACCATATATTTCGAACAAATTTAAATATAATTCTCCACAAGTATTTTCAAAGCTGATGTTCTAATTTAAACATGACTACACGCTTCCAGAGCAGACGTGGTTTACAATTGCTTAGTCGTAATTTGATTTGAAAATAAACTTGTCCGTTAGCTTATATTGCATAGCAGATTTATGGTTATTTATTTGCATATTCGCCAAAAAAGCAGCCTGTTGAGCGTCTCTCAACAGGCTGCTTAGCATTTTTAGGCTTTCTATGCTTATTCAGATAGACCCAACAGCCGGTAAATCACAGCTGCTGCCTGCGCGCGCGTAGCCTTCCCTTGCGGATCAAAGCGGCCGTCCGGCAAGCCGTTGATCAGGCCTGCACTGCGTACTGCTTCCACAGCCTGCAGAGCATCCGGCTGAAGCTGCTTCGTGTCAGTAAACGAAGCTTGCAGATCAGCAGCCCCAGCAGTTAACGGAACCTTCAACAAATTCGCGAGACGGTAGATCATTACAGCCATTTCCTGGCGGGTGATCTGGTCGTTGGCCCCGAAGCTGCCGTCTCCTTTGCCGTTCACGATTCCCAGCTTCTGTGCGCTGGCTACAGATTCATTGTACCAGGCATCTTGGCTAACATCCTTGAATGTAGCGACTGCTGTCTCATCCAGAAGATCAAACGCATTCATCAGAATCTTGATAAACTCCCCGCGTGTCACATTGGCACCAGGCTCAAAGGTCCCTTCTGCCGTTCCGGTTATAGCCCCTCTCGCTGCAAGAGCTTCAATGCCCTCCACAGCCCAGCCGGTATTCACCAAATCTGTAAAGGCAATATTTGAGCTGTGGACAGTATACGTTCCATTCTGCTTCATGCTGAATTCCAGCACTCCCGAAGCCGCATTGTATTTGCCGCCGGCGATAGATCTGGTTGTTCCATCTTCCTGCAAGCTGAAGGCTACTACCTGATGTGCCTTATCCCCCGCTTTTAACGAATATGGCAGTGCCAAGCGGATACCTTGGGCCTGCATCACTTCTGGCGGAACAGCCTTACCGTCAATACTCAGCGTGACCGTGTTAAGTACCCCGGCTCCAGTTGTAGTAGACCCGGCGCTGTCTCCGGCTTGAACCAGCAGTGTCAGACTGCTGCCTGCGGATGTTTTCCAGAAGCTCTGCGGAAGGATTACGACAGCTGAACCGGTGTCCACCTTCACTCTAGTAACCGCAGCAGCTTCTGCCAGTGCCTTAACAGGTAGCTCTACAGACACTTGCTTAGCAGCAGCCCCACCTAAATTCAATAACACAGTCAGCGTACCATCTGTAAGCTCCTTCACGGCAGCTTCGATCTCGCCCGCGGTCACCTTAACAGCAGCCTTACCATCCGCCGCTGCGGAAGGCTGCAGCCGGATAGTGCCCTTATCCACCGGAGGTGCCGCACTCGGCGACGGTTTAGGACTGGCGGTGTTAGTGCCCGTACCACCTGGGACAGCAACCGGTGGTGTAGCCGTTGGCGATGGCGTCGGAGATGGTGTAGGTATTGGAGTTGGAGTCGGTGTAGCTGTTGGCTTAGGCAGCAGTTGTAGTCCGGCAACAGCTGACTTCAGCCTACCCAGAGCCTCATCAATCTCCGACTGGACTGCAGTCCCGCTCTCAAGCAGCATTGCAGCATGGCTGACAGCTGCTGCAAGCGGCTTCCAGCTTGCTTCTGTGTACAGCTCCTGCTTTAATGCTTTGGCCGCAACCAGCTGCTCTTCGAGCTGAACCGTGTTGACCGGAGCCTGAACAGCTGTCAGCGCCAGCGTATAAATCGACGTTGTGACCAGATCTGTACCTGTTACTTTTACCTTATAGCCTGTTTTCAGTTCAGTTGCCAAGGTGTTCAGATCACTTTCATAGACCGCAAAGGTAACTCCAGCCCGTACGGTTAATCCTTCTTTCAGCTGATCAAGGGTCGTCGTTTCAGGCACAACAATTTCTTTGGTCACCTGATCCAGTGACCCTCCTGGAACCGTGATGCCGGTTATAGCTGCGCCATAATCTGCCACTGGCGTCAGCGCTTCATATGCATTTTTGAGTGCATTGTATGCTGAATCAATATCCCCTTCGGTTGAAGCATCATTACCGTAAACGGCTTGGGCTGCTGTAAGAGCAGCTGCCAATGCCTCCCACTGCGCTACAGTCCCGTCGTAATGCTCTTCATTGACCGCCGGATCAGCAGCTGTATCAATTGCTGTCTTCAGCCGTGTCTTGTCGTATTTAACATAAATCCGGCAGCTTGCCCGCACATCACTGCCCTCAAGCTTCCCAAAGATTACAAAATCCGTCGCAATCGTCAGCTTGTTCTCCGGGATTTCATCCCAGTCCACATCCGCCTGCCCATTGGTATTGTCTGCATAGGTTACCGCCACTTTGCCGGGCAGAACCGGCATAACATTGACGGTGGTGCTGACGAAGACCGGTTCAACCGCCGTGATGGCTCCGTGATCGGCCGGCAGCGGCTCCTCTCCGCCTGCTTTGGCGGAAATTGCCCGCCACTCCTTAAGCCCTGTGAACGAACCGCCCTGCTTATCCATGGTCAACCGCAGCCTGTCGGTTGTGATTTCATTAAACGTCACTTCGTTGAATGCATTTTTAGCCATTTTCTTCTCGCTCAGACCGCTGACCGGTAAGAACGCGCTGGTAGTGCTGTCCCAATATTCGAAGCGGTAGTCAGACGGAACCATTACACCGCCTCCGTCATCGAAGAAATACAGCGAGCTGCCGGACAGGGTTACCGGACGCTGCCAGGTGTACTGTACCCAATGGCTGTTACCCGGCCCGCCCCAGTTCCCGTACTGGGTTTCAACAGCCTTATCATTCAGGTTATTTGAGTTACGCGGAACATAACCGTCATTAATGGCATAGACCGACTCCCATGCGGAAGTATAGGATGCGCTTGGCACAGCCAGCAGCGCAGCATTTCTATAACGCAGACCGTTAATAGCTGTCCGCAGTTGGCCTGTCATGTCCTGGATTTCCTGCAGGCTGTACTCTGCAGAAGCAAGCAGCGCTTTCGCATCAGTCAGCACCGTTTGCAGCTGTTGCCAGGATTCAGGCGTATAGTCATCCTGATTACGCACAAGCGGGCCGAGCGGTGAATTTTTGGCTGCAAACTGGGCAATCATGGCCGACAGGTCTGCCGTTGCCACGAATACGGTAACCGGCACTTCGACTGTCGTCGCTAGTTCTCCGTCACTCACAGTCAGCTCATACTTGTACTCACCCGTTGCCTTGAATTTTGCCTTCAAGACGGCCTGATCCAGCACCGGCGCTTCAACAACACCATCACCGGAAATCAGCTTCCACTCATAGGTGAGCTTGCCGCTTGGCAGTCCATCATCCTGTATGACAGGTACAAGGGTCAGCGGAGCATCCTGCTCTACCTTGACCGGTGTCTCCAGAATGACCTTCGGGGCACGGTTGGCCGCAGGTGTAACATTTAAATTGTTGTTGTAGATCTGAATTTCTTTAATTCCGGTCGAGTAACCGGAAGCATGAGTAAAGCTCACCCGGAGGGCAGCAGTCTCCACCGCTTTAAACTCTACATTGTTGTAGTTGTCGGCAACATAATCCGGATACCGGAACTGGCCCTCTACAGGTCTCCAGGTCGTTCCATCCTTATCCAAGTACTCCACCCCAAAAGTTTGCGGAGCACTATAACCATTAGGACGGCGGTCATTGTAGAAGTAGACCTTTACATTATCTACCGTCTTGCTGCTTCCCAGATCAAAGGTTACGATGTCTGAGGGATTAGGCGAGCTGCCGAACAGCGCCGTATTGGAGGTATGTGTAATGGAGGCAATGGTCGAGCCGTCGGCAAGCTTTTTCACATCAGAACCGCTTCTGATATAGCTTGCTTCAATCTTCGTGTCTGCTGCAAGCGCGAGGTTATCGCCGTTATGGACAACGTCTACACCTGCTTTGTTGAACATGTCTGCCGCTTTAGCATTAGCGGCGAGGGTTGTCTCATCAGCTGATGCCAGCGTGACTGCACTGCCTTTTTCAAACAGAACCTGTGTATTCGTGTTATCCCCGACTGCACCCGGAACATCTCCTGCCGGTTTGGTTACTTTGCCGGTAGCTGTATCAAAGAGGAGATGCGACATTTCATTGGTGGTCATCACACGCTCACCGTTAATGAACAGGGAGTAACCAACGGGAATACCATCGTAGTACGGGCTGCTGTCGCTGTATTTGGCCGGGTCCTGCCAGACAATCGTCAGGTCAGCATCATGGTAGCGCACATTGTCTACAGCGAAGTGGTCATAATCCACATTGACCGGCCACAGCTCAATAATACCGTCGGTTCTCGGCTGCAGTCCGGCCATATCCTCCAGCACGGTGTAGTTCATCATGCCCAGCGTATCGTGGTGAATCCAGGCACGCACCATTTTACCGCTCGGGTTCGGGGGATTGTCCTTAGTCCACGGTGTACCGAAGAAATAATCCTCCAGCCAGAAAAACTCATTGGAATCCAGATGGTCCGTATTGCCCGGCTCGACGGTATGCAGCCAAGCGCCCCAGTCAAACAATGTTTTATAAGTGCTGCTGTCAATATTATTGACCGGATAATAGCGCAGGGACGCGCGGATTGTATTAATATAATTGCCGAAGTTACACCAGGCGAACTGGTCTGTGCCGAAGGCGCTGGTTTCACCGTTTTTGAACGCTTCTACACGCTTCATAATGCTGTTCTGGTCGGCCGTGAAGAACGGGAAGATCGGATAATAATCAGGATCGGCATAATCATAGAGCTGGGTCAGGTATTTGGGATCATAGCCGCTCTCGCCTGCTTTTGGGACAACGCCGAAGTTGAAGACGAACATGTTGTTGTCACGCCACGGGTTGAATATATCGTTGCTGCCTTCCATTTTTTTGTGTAAAAAGCTGCCCTCCCCGTTCGTATCGGCAACGCCGTCACCGTCAAAGTCGCTCTCGTCATACCACATGCCCGTCAGCACGGCCTGCCGGATTTTACCGGCAATCTCCTTCATCTGTGCAGCCTTCGCTGTATCTCCGAGCTGTTCGTACATCTGCTGCGCAGCCACTGCGTTGGCATATGCTGTTGCCGAGCCGTCCAGACGGGCATAATTGCCGCTGCCTTTCCAGTGCATGGAGACGGTATCGCCGTCATTGCCGGTAATCGGGCCGTGATTGTAATAGACAAGATTCGGATCATTGCCTTTAAAATGGGCCAGTGTACCCGTCACATCATTAGCGGAGAAGTCAGCAAATTTCTTCAGCACTTTATCGCCTCCGCCGTAGATTTTGTAAGCTTCCCAGCCGACCTGCGACGAGTTCTGCATCATATCCCAGGTCCAGATGTTAGGCCGACCGGGATTATTCTTATAGTTGGCATTCTCGGAATATTCGCCCTGCGCCAGCCAGGTACCGTAGGCATAGGACGGATCACGCAGCCACTTCAGATCCTGCATCGCCCAAGGGACGCTGACTGTGATGCCGTTGTTATAGCCGAGCACGCCCTCCATGTTCATCGGAAACTGCCAGTCATTTCCTGGAATGTTAGCCTCGAGCAGATTAAAGCGGTTACACCACCAGCGGTAGTAAAGCACCTTTTTCACATTTTCATCCGGAATGTCGATATAGGGGATATTCTGGGCCCACCACTCATTGTACTGTGTGACCTGATCGGCAAAAGCCTGCTCGTTACCGGCTTCCTTGAAAGCGGCATACTGTGTTTTGGAGGCGGGAATCTCTTCGGCCAGCCAGCCCATTACCACCTTCTCATCCACCGAGCCGCCGGCCGGAACGGTAATTTCTTTAACCAGCTCGCTGCCGGCAGCACTCATACCATCCCCGCTGAGATGCACATCGACATAAGACATGGCTTCCACATACTGCTCACCGGCTCGTCCAACCATTAAAGGGGCAGCAACCCGGTTGCCGATTAGTTCATTGCCTTCCGCTTTGCTGACAAAAGGGGATTTCACCGTCATTGTAACCGTAACCGGCTGGCTGCCCTTATTGGTCAGCTTCAGAAGGGTTACAGCGCTGTTGTACGCGGATATGAATTTGCGCTGATTGATCTCCAGCCCGCCGCTGCTGTAGGTCTGATCACCGTGGCTGGGATAATTTTTGCGCTTGCTTTTGTCCTCGGATAGCCCGCCTGTGGAGAGTGAAATGCTGTACATGGTATCTTTGTTCAGCGTATCCGCATAATGCACTGTACCGACGAATCCCAGCTTCGAATTATCCTGGGTCTTCATATATAGCGCACTGCCGCGGCTGTAAAGCGTGTTCGCTCCCCCGTCGTCACCGCCATCGTCCGGAATAACACCTGTATTAACCAGTAAGGAATCAATCCACGGCAGATCCTTGTTGTCCTGAGCGAACTTGGCAAAATCAAAGTCCTCAATCGCCTGCATCATCTGCCCGATCGTCTCTTGGCTGAAATCCACCGGCTGTGCGGTGATCTGGTTGCCTTGCTTCCACTGAGCTTCACCGTAATCCGTTCCTACCCCTTCATGCACAAAATCCGTTGTATAATTCGCCGATGCCGGGACAATTCCCGCGTTCAGAGTAACGGCTGTACATAAAGCTGCTACCCACATTTTGCGTGACCATTTCTTCTTTGCCATAATTGCTTAGTCTCCTCTCTAACCTTTAATTCCTGTCAACGTAATGCCCTCAACAAAATATTTGTTGCCGATCAGGAAAAACACCAGGCAGGGAGCGGTAACGACCAGTGCAAGGGCCATGACCTGCTCGTAGTTCGGAATCCGCATACCGTTAACGATGTAAAGCCCCATCGGCAGCGTATAATCGGCCTCCGTCTTCAGATAAATCATCGTGTAGAAAAACTCGTTCCAGCAATTGATAAAGCTGAACAGTGCGACCACGATCATCGCCGGACGGATCAGCGGCAGCATAATTCTGGAGTAGATGCGGAAATGGCCGGCACCGTCGATTTTGGCTGCTTCACTTAATTCTACAGGGATTGTCATGAAGAATTGCCGCAGCAGAAAGACGAAGTAGGCATTACCGCCGGCACAGAAAAAGGCAGGGATAATCAGGGCGGGCTTACCGGCCAGTCCAAGCGAGGTGTAGAGCGAGAATTGCGGCAGCAGCGTAACCGCGCTTGGCAGCATCATGCTGCTGATGACCAGCACGAACCACATTCCGCGCAGCGGAAATCTCAGCTTGGCAAAGGCATAGCCGGCGAAGCTGGTTGTCAGCACAGTACCGATGACATAAGGGACAACAATGGATACCGAGTTCCACAGCTGACGCAGGAATTGAATCCGCTCCAGCCCCAGCCGGAAGTTATCGATTCCGGGCTCTTTGGGGAAGAAAACAGGCGGACGGGCCAGAATCTCTGTATGGCTGACAAAAGCGCCGCGCAGCAGCCAATAGAGCGGAAATGCAAAGACTATGCCAAGCAGGCAGGAGAGCGCTATTAAAGCCAGGTGGATGGCTTTGCTCTTGCTTTTTGCCCGCTTAATGCTGGAATATTTCAAGGCATTAGCCGTTGTCATGGTCTCACCTTCCTCCTTTTGCCCATGGAATCGTCCCGCTTCAATGCACCCTGGAAGTAGAACAGTACAATTGTAATAACGAGTGTAATCAGGAAGACGATCCAGGCTTCGGCTGAAGCCAGCCCGCGCATGCCGACCTGCACAAAGGAATGGTCATAGATCATGACGTTAATGAAATAGGTCATCCGGTCAGGGGCTCCGTTTCTGGACAGCACAACACTCTGGGTATAGATCTGAATGGAGGTCATCATGCACATGATCAGCTGGAAGAACAGCACCGGCTTGATCGTCGGATAAGTAACCTTCAGAAATTTGTGCCAGGCATTGCCCCCGTCCATTTCAATGGCCTCCAGCAGCTCGCCGGGAACATCCTGCAGTGTTGCGATGAAGACCACGATGGTCCCGCCGCACGTCCACAGGCTCATAATGAACAAGGTACTAAAAATCTGGACCGGGTCTGTCAGAAACTCAATGGGCGCTATCCCCAGCTGCAGCAGAATCCAGTTGACAAGTCCGCCTTTGGCCTGATTTTGCAGCAGCATCTGCCAGACAATGGTTGTCGCCAGCATCGGCACTACGGAAGGCAGGAAGAATACCGCACGCAGTGTATTCCTGCCAATGAACCTGCGGTTCAGCAGCAGTGCAACGATCAGGCAAAATACAATAACGAGCACCACATTCACAAAAGCATAAACGAGGGTTACCGTTATAGATTTTTTAAACTCGGAGCTGGGGTTGCTGAAGATATAGATGTAGTTATCCAGCCCGATCCATTCCATGATCTGACTACCGCTCATAATCGTTATTTTATGAAAACTGTAAATGAAGCTGGCCAGCATCGGGTACAAGGTCAATACGAGGAATCCGATGATGGCAGGCGCAGCGAACAAATAACCGGCAACGGCTTCCTTGGCGGCACCCTTGGCCTGTTTGGGGACAGGGACGGGCGTCGCACTGGTTTTGCTTTCTGGGTTCATCTGTACAGCCCTCTTTTCAAATAAAGAGAATAATAAGTGCTAGGAGACTTTGCCGCTTTCCCACAAAGACTTGATGACAGGCATGATGGAATCGTAGATTTCCTTTACGCTTTTGCTGCCGGATAGGGCCTGGTCGATCGACTTCTCGTATTCCGTGTTCATCTTGAGATAAGCAGGTACGTAATAGGCTGGCCATTGTACGATAGAATCCTTGGTGGTGCTGTAGCTGAGAATGGTTTCTTTGGCGCTTACCGGAAGCTCAGAGCTCCATTTATCAACCAGTGCGGCATCGGTATACCAGTCTGCCTGATTCGGCAGCCATGCCCCGCTTTTCAGCAGCTCCAGGCTGTTCTCCGGATTAACCATATAAGCGTAGAATTTCTTGGCTTCTTCTATGTTCTTAGAGGTGTTGTATACGACAAGCGGAGCGCCGGCGTTCATTGTTGCCGCTTTCTTCATTTTCGGCAGGACGCCAACACCGATGTCTTCGTTCCCCTTGATATTGGCAAGATCCCAGGAGCCGCTGACTGCCATTGCATATCCGCCGCTGAGTGCGTCAACCGCCGAACCGATCCCAGTGCTCCAGGTGTACGTGAACGGAGATGCCACCTTATCCTTGTTGACGAGGTCAGCCAGCTTCTGAATGCCTTCTGCACTTTCCGGGGAATCCCACTGGAATTCCTTGCCGTCCGGGGATACAATACCGCCGCCGTTCGCATTTGCCGCCCAGAAATGATGGAATTCACGGCCAGCGGTGAAGCCCAGCCCGTAATTCTCGGTGAGATCCGCATTGAAGCCTTCCTCTGCTGCTGTTTTGCCTTTGGTATCTTTAGTCAGCTTTTTGGCATTCGCCACAAAGGTATCCCAGTCCCACGCCTCTTCCACTTTAGTAGGAGGATAAGCAACTCCCGCCTCATCGAACTTGGACTTGCTGTAAAAGAGCAACTCCAGCTGATTGGACAGGCCCACACCGATTACCTTTTGCTCAGGAGAATGAATGGTTATGGCCGACAGCTTCTCAGGAATGCTTCCGTCCGTCAAAAGATCTGAAATATCGGCCAGAATGCCCATTTCATTATATTTCTGGATATCCCCTTCCCCCATGTAGCTGATGTCCGGCAGCTCGCCGGATTGCAGCCGGGTCTGGATAAAGGTGTCAAAGGTACCGTCCGCCGGCAGCACCTGTGCGTTGATCTTGATTCCGGTATCGGCTGTATATTTCTCTGTCGCCGCTTCAACCAGCTTTTTCTGTACATCATCCCCCCAATACAGCAGCTCTAGTGTAATGTCCTTTGCAGCGGTGTCCTTGTTATCTCCGGCATTTGCCGGTGCTTTGGTTCCCTCCGCTGCCTTGTTAGTACCGCCCTGCTGGTTGTCGGAATTACCTGTGCAGCCTGTCAGCGCGGTGAGTGCCATTGTCACTGCCATGGACAGCATCAGTGTACGCTTGCCAACCTTCATCTTTGTTCCTCCTTTTGATAGAGCTATATAATTTAAGATAAACGCGTTTAATCGTTTAACTTAAAAACTGGATTTATGCAGCAGAGCGTCAAAAGCGTGCGCTGCTGCAGTTCAACAAGCCGGACTCTTTCTGCTAAACAGTAAATTGCCCCTGTTTAAGCCGGATACTCGGCTGCAGCGTGCCTTCTGGCGCACGGAATTCCAGGTTATCCTCCAACATCATATATCTGGAAGGATAGGCCGCGTAGCTGGTAATCAGCAAACCTTCCTGCTCCACAGTAATGAACCCGTTGACACACTTCAGCCTGCCGTTGCTGTCACGGTACAGGTAAGCGGTGGTTCCAAAGCCAAGCAGATACGCCGCCAGCTCCTCCCCCATATCCCAGTCGTCACCTGACACATCTGCGAACAGGGCAGCGAACAACGGATCACTTGCGCCTACAAACACCGACTGTCCAAAGCGGTTCCGCGACAGCTCCGGCATATTCAGGTTAGGAGCAGCAACGCTGTAGGTTGAGGCGGCTTCGCCGGGTGCCAGGCGGCGCGGTGTTGACCGCACATTCCAGTCGTAACAGTTGAACACAGCCATTGTAGCCCGGTAAGCGGCCTCCAGGTAGGCCGGATCGCCCAAATGCTCATAAGTCACCAGCGCAGACGAAGCTACCAGCCCGCCCCACAAGGAATGGATCATCGGAGACAGGGCTTCCCACCACCGGTCAGGGTTCTGCAGCCGGTAATCGTTGCTGAAGCCGATGTTGGCAAGAATCAGCTGGCCGTAACGCGCAGCTTCAGCCGTATTTCCCAGCCGGCATAAGGCCTGGCAGGTCGGGCCAAAACCCGCATTATCATAAAAATGCTCTGTAACCGCCCCGCTGTAATGGCGCACCCCCACGTTCATGAAGCGTCCGAAGGCTTCCCACAGCTGCTGGAGCCGGGAATACCAGACTGTAAGTCCTGCTGCCCGCAGTGCGGAGATCAGATCCTCTATATAGAGGATAAACACGCCGTTTAACCTGGATTCATCCTTCTCACGGCTGCCGGGATGAGCGTCCGGATCGAGCCGCATACACATAACCTCGGCCGCCCACTGCAGATATGTCTGAGCAGGATGCAGCTCCAGCAGATCGTCGTCCATTTGGGACAGCAGATAGAAAACGTGTGCGATATAGTCAAAGTCGTATATCCGGTAAAAGTCTCCGTATAACGCCCGGGGCCGTGAGAAATCACCATCCTCGAACCAATGGAAGCGCATGTCCAGTGCTGCTGCTTTTTCAGCGACTGCTACTTGTCGTGGAACCGGTTCTGTCATTCTGTTGTTCATCAGCAGAAAGGCAAGCTTCCCCAGGGATTCCCCCTGATTGGACAGCGGCCGGAAAGCGTGGGGACGTTCTGCCGCGTCTGCGCCTGCATAGCTGTTCGCGCACAGCCACTCCGCCCGTTTCCCCAGCAGCGTGCTTACCGGCTCCAGCACATTCCATACGAGCATATCACTGCGGCCGTCCTCCAGTACCAGCTCCAGCTTGTGCTCTCCCGGAACATTGCCCTTAAGCAGCAAAGTGTAAAAGACTCCTGAATCCGGTCCGGTGAACGAGCCGGAACCGGCGGCTGTCAGCTGCAGCTCTGCTGTAACATCCTCCAGCACAATATCTTCTGAATCTCCCGGTGCGCTGTAAAGGCGGAGCTCCTTAACAGCCAGACCATCCGGTATATGTAGTGACGCCTGAAATGCTCCTCCGGCAGGCAGCACGGGCGTGTAGCTCCAGAGCGGATGTCCAAGTACTTTACCCTGTAGGTAGAAATCCTCCATGTCATTAAATGGCTGGAAGGTATACTTCCACTCCTTCAGCTCTCCCGGAGCGAGACAGAGCTGCTTGTATTCATCACCGTAGATCCAGTCTGCAGCAGCAGAGCCGCTCATTGAGGTTCCGTCTTCGACAAGTGACAGCCGGTGGTAGAGAAATCCGTCCAGAGAAGGTGATACCTGCTCAAGAAAGCGGTTACTATAACGGCAGTAGGAACCCGCCGCCACAGTTCTTCCATCTACACCATAGATTCCGAGATGCGGCCCTTCATTGCTGCGCCTCACAGCAGCGAACTTCGCGAAGTCTCCACCCAGGTGCGGATAGACAGCGCAGGACTCATGCATATTGCGCAGAACATTATCATCCCGGAACATGACATAAGCCAATGAGAACCAGAGATGGAGCCCTTCAATTTGCGTTGTCGCAGCTGAGGTATTACTTAACCGGACCGCCCAGTGCAGCTGTTCATCTTCCAGTGTATATACCATGCTAAGCTTAATGCTTCCAGTATTACATTCTACAACAGCCTGCCCGGAACCTTCTTGACTTACGCTTGGAGTATAGCTGCTGCTATGCAGCATCTTCCCGTCCAGCTTCAGCTCCCACTCCCCGAACAGCTTATCTTCTTCATCCTCGTATCCCGCCTGCTGCAGATATTGCGGGTTAATGACCCAGTTCGTACCATACGGGTCATCCTGCAGGACAAGAGACTCCACTGCTCCCCGTCTGTTTAAAGATATTTTATATTTTTCATTGCCCAGTACAGCAGTCACGCCATCACCTCTTTCATATCCTGACATCAATTTAAACGTTTAAATTGTGTAAAAAAGAAATGATGTGAAACCACATCTGTATTAAAAAGATAAGAAATTGCAGAATTCGCGTATCACTCATCCTTATCCTTCGCGCAGAACCGGACACCGTCCTCTTCAGGACGGCACTGCCGTTTCTAGCTGTGTTTCACATCACTGTGCAGGTCTTTCACGGAGCCGCGCTCAATCAGCCGGCATTCAGGCATCTTCAGCTCATGAACCTGATTACCATTGATCAGCTGATATAGCGATTCCATTGCCTGAAAGCCCATCTCGTGCAGCGGTAATCCCATCGTCGTAATGCTCGGCTGCAGATAGTCGCTGAATTCGCGGTTGTCGAAGCCGATGACCGACAGCTCATCGGGTATGCTGACGCCGCGTTCGCCCGCCATTTGGAGTACGCCGACGACCATAACATCATTCATTGACAGGATGGCCGTAGGCGGCTCGGGCAGGTCAAGCAGCTCTCCGGTCAGCCGGTAGCCTGAATCGCGCTCCCAATCTCCCATCTTAATCAGCAAGGGATCGAACGGCAGCTCAAATTCAGTGACAGCCCGGTAATAGCCCTTCAGCCGGTGCCTGGAAGGAATAGAGTCCATCAGACCGCTGATAATCGCGATCCGCCGGTGTCCCTTGCTGACCAGATAAGCCATCGCTTCATAGGAAGCCTGTTCATCATTAAACTGGATGGATAAGTTGTCTTGCGTATACCCGTAGGTATACACAATGGGCTTGCCTTCAACATCAATCAGACCGGTCAAATCGCGGGTGTGTACCCCGATATAAATGATTCCGTCCACTTGTTTGCGGAGCAGCTCGGAGACGGCATTCTCGGCATACTTACTGTAAACTTCTGTATCACCGAAATTACGGCCAATCCGTTTATCCAGCCGGAGATTGACGAGTAGGATTTGCAGATCGTGCCGGTCTCCGTAATCATTGATACCATCGATAATCTCCGGTGCATTGAACACCGTGATATCCTCGGCAATTACCCCAATTGTATTCGTCCGGTTGCGTTTCAGGCTCTTGGCAATATCATTGGGCTTATAATTCAGTTCTTCTATGGCCTCTGTTACCCTCCGGTGAGTCTCAGGACGCACATTCCGGGTTCCGTTGAGCACATAGGAGACGGTAGCAATGGAAACATTGGCCTTGAGTGCAATGTCTTTGATGCTGGTTTTCCTCATAGGCTTCTCCTATCTAAGCATCCGAACCATCGTCCTTTAGCCATTTAAACGTTTAGATTTATTGTGACTCCTAAAACTTACCATATCGTCAGCCTTTCCGCAAGCCCTTTCATTACAGTAATTCCGGTTTCACATTACCTTTTCCATAACCAGATCTGTCTGTGCCTCATCCCCCAGCTGGAAGATATGCGTTCCCGTGCGGACAAAGCCCATTTTTTCATAAAACCCGATCGCCGACCCGTTATTCTCCCATACTCCCAGCCATACCCGGCCTTTGTTATGCCGAACTGCGTAACCCAGTGCATGGTTTATTAAGTGCTTGCCCAGCCCTTGTCCATGATACCTGCTGCTGATGTAGATTCTCTCAATTTCGAGGGCATCCGCTCCCATTTCATCCGACTGGGCTTCATTGATGTTCAGCTTCAGATAGCCGGCAGGCTCCCCGTTTACCATACTAAAAAAGAATGCTGAGCCCGGACGCATCAGCTCCTGCTCCAGCTTCTCAACAGAAAAAGCCTTGTCCAGATAATCCTTCATGACCTCCGGAGAATTCTGGTCTTTGAAGGTTTCTTCGAAGGTTTCAATACTAAGGGCTTGAAGTAAATGCAGATCGTCCAGGATACATTTCTTTATCGTAATATTCATTTCGTTAGCGGCTCCTTTGCTTTGTCTAATCAATATTCGCGTTTATTGCCTTTTTTCACTGACTCCCAGTCCATCTCCACATTTTTTCTGACCCGGTGCAAAAGCTGAAATAAAGCATCTGTCTCCGTTTCGGATAATCCCGCCAGAGCAACATTATCCGAATGTGCGTGTTCCCTAAGGATAAAAGGGAAAACCTGCTCACCCTTGGCAGTGGGAAACAGCCGGTTGATCTTCCTGTTGTGCGGATCATCTCTCTTCTCCACAAGTCCGTTCCGCTCCAGCTTCTGAATTGCCCGGGCTGCCGTTGTACGGTCAACCTTGAGCATTTCGGCTACCTTCTCCTGAATAATTCCCGGGTGCTCACAGATGCGCACAAGGTACAGGTATTGTCCTTTTGTCAGGTCGAATTCTTTAAATTCTATATTGCTGATCGAATCCAGGGCTCTGGCAATCATCCCGATTTCGCGCAGAATTTCCTTCATGGCTGCAGCTCCAATCCTTTGTGATAGTATTTATAATATCTTTTGTTTGTTGTAAATACAACAATTATTCATATGAAAAAGTGCACCTGCCCGTCAGCCTGCCGCCAACAATACAGATGCACTTCAGTATAGCCTTTAAAATTCATTTATGTTACCGGTAATCCCCGACATCAAACTCTCTATCCTTGAAATAATATTTGCGGTCGTCTTCTGTAATCTCACGGATGACTCTGCAAGGATTGCCTGCTGCAATCACATTGTTCGGAATATCCTTAGTAACCACACTGCCTGCCCCGATTACAGCATTGCTCCCTATTGTAACACCGGGAGTGACGACTACGTTTCCGCCTATCCAGACGTTGTCCCCAATTGTGATAGCAATGCCATACTCATAGCCGGAGTTCCTCGAATCCGGGTGAATCGGGTGGCCTGCTGTGTAGAGCGATACATTAGGCGCAAACATTACATTGTTACCGATCTTAACCTTACCTACATCCAGTATGGTGCAATTAAAATTGGCATAGAAATGATCGCCAGCTTCAATATTCAAGCCTTAATCGCAATAAAAGGGCGGCTCGATGTGTACTCCTTTGCCTGCCTTTCCCAGAATGCTGCGGATAAGCTCCTCCTGTCTGGCGGTTTCATCCGGGCGCAGCTGATTATACTGCTGAACCTTCCGCTTATTCTCAGTACGCTCTTCCGTCAGACCATCCAGCCAAGCTTTATAAGGCAGTCCGGCCAGCATGCGCTCCTTTTGATTCATTGCTCTCAGCTTCCTCTCCTCATTAAATTCCGGTCCGTTTGGCACAGATTACCCGGTTAACATTTTCGGCACTCATAAACATCAGGCCCAGGAACAGCAGGACTGTGAACGGGAAAATGGCTACGGTAGTCTTTGCTGCAATAAAACCGAATAACGGCGGCAGCAAAGTAGTTCCTGTATACGCTACAGCCATCTGATAGCCCATGAGCCGTGTAGAATTTTCCTTGCCAAAGCGTGCAGGCGTCTCATGCAGCAGCCCCGGGTAAATCGGAGCCAGTCCAAGGCCGATCAGAATCAGGCCGACCAGCAGAAAATAATCCGGGAGCGGCAACAGCATAATCACTCCGCCCGCCAGGGCAACAAGCTGTCCCGACCGGATCAGCAGCTTATTGCTCACCTTCAGCGTGATGAAGCCCGAGATCAGACGTCCGGCAGTAATCCCTCCATAATACATGGAGATCCATGCCGCAGCAGTCTGTGCATCCAGCTCATGGGCTCCTACCAGGAAGCTGGCTCCCCATAAGCCGACGGTCATCTCTACCCCGCAATAGAACAGAAATGCGATCAGAGTTGTTTTTACCCCTTTAATCCTAAATATCTTGGTCTTGGCGGATGCTCCAGCTGTACCAGCTTCAGCCCTGTGATGTTCCGCTTCCGGCTCCCCGCCAGCCTTGTTGTGTTCATGAACAGCAGCGATCTTGGACCATAACGGCAGCGTTACGAGTAAAATAACAACCAGCGCAAACTGGATTACAGCAACCGCTGCATAACCGCCGCGCCAGGAGCCCTGACCCGCCATATAGAAGGACATAATGATAGGTCCCATTGTTGCCCCTACTCCCCAGAAGCAGTGCAGCCAGTTCATGTGATGCGCCTTGTAGTGGGCTGCTACATAGTTGTTGAGCGCCGCATCAACCGACCCGGCTCCCAGACCTAAGGGAATCGCCAGCAGCAGCAGCCACATTAGCGACGGAGCCGCCGAGAAACCTAACAGCGCTGCTGCCGTCATTAAGCAGCTGATCAACGTGACTTTACCGGTTCCCAGCCATTCGATCATCTTCCCGCTGGCCAGGCTGGACACAATGGTGCCGGCAGCGATAATCATGGCGATAACACCCGCAGAATCAAATGAAGTGTTCAATTCAGGCTGCATGACCGGCCACGCTGAGCCTAGCAGAGAATCGGGAAGCCCCAGGCTGATAAAGGCCAAATAAATAATGACAAGAAACCAGGTTGCCATACCATCCCTCTTTCAACATAATAGTTATTACAACTAATTTATAAAGTGTCTTTATTTAATATGCGCTACCCTCCTCCTTTTGTCAATACATTACTAAAATTGAATGGCTTCCGGGTCAAGCTTGTGCAAGGTTAGTCTGCGCATTCCCGCTTCATAATCCGCCTGAAAAGTATTGCTTAGGATCACTTTAGGATCATGAGGCACCGGTTCCCGGGCCTGATAGCCGTTCCAGAAATGAAGCCAGTGTTCTGCAGCCGTTATCTCCTGGTAGATCACGATTAGATCCGGGGCAAGAACGGCGTTCACACTCTGGATAATCCGGCTGGCCGCCTCCAGCAGCACTTCCTCTCTCCTTTCAGCGTACCAGTCAATCCGGTGAGGCAGGAATTTAATCTCTCCAGCCATCCCGTTTTTGCCTCTGATGATATTGCCGTTCAGATAAATGCCCATTCCAGGCGGATACTTCTTCGGGAAATAGATCCCCGTTATACATTGCCCGTCTGCTTCTCCCCGGCAAGCCTGGTAGCCGAACACTGCAGCGTTGACATCATTCTCTACCATAACCGGCAGCTGAAACTGCTGCTCCAGCACTTCAATCAGCGCAGCTCCCTGCAGCTCCTGATGGCTGGCCACGACGATTCTGCCGTTGACAATCTGTCCCGGAATCCCCATCCCGATTACTTTTACCTGCGGACAGGCAATAAGAAAGCTGGAGATGATCTCAGCTAAATAGTGCTGTTCAAAGGCAGGCAGCACATATTCCTGCTGACTGACAGTCCGGTTCTCCAGATTGATAACAGCTGCAGAAGCGACACGCTGCCCCTGATTCTCCTTTAGATAAATAACCAGCGCCTGGCTGTGATCATAATTGAACCGGTAAGTGAGAGCCGGCCGGCCGCTGCCGGATGCTATCGTCTGGTCCTCTACAATTTCGTTAGATTCCAGCAGCTCCTTAACCAGCGAGTTAACCGTTACCACACTAAGCTTCGTCAGCGCAGCCAGCTGCGGCTTGGTAGCAGTCCCTGCACGCTTCATCACCTGGCGCACATTATTCAGATTGATTTCCTTCATCAGATTGGCATTTGCGTTCTTCATAATAACCTCTCTCCTGCCTGTGGTAACAAGATCATAGCATAAAAGCGCATATCAAGTCTTGATCCCTTCAAAAGGAAAAGCCAGGGTCGAGAGACCCGGGCTTCTTACAACGATCAGATTATTCGCCCTGGCTCATCCACTGGAAGTGGAAGCTGCCCGGCTTGTCAACACGTTCAAAGGTATGTGCACCGAAGTAATCACGCTGTGCCTGGAGCAGGTTGGCCGGGAGTCTTGCCGAACGGTAGCTGTCATAATAAGCCAGTCCGGATGCAAAGGCCGGAACCGGAATCCCGCGTTTCACCGCAAGTGCTACTACGTCTCTCCATGCGTCCTGATAGTTATGGACAACATTACTGAAGTATTCATCGAGGAACAGGTTCTTCAGTTCAGGATCACGGTCATAGGCATCCTTGATATTCTGCAGGAAGCCGGCACGGATGATGCAGCCGCCGCGGAAGATCATAGCGATGCTTCCGTAATTCAGGCTCCAGTTGTATTCGTCTGAAGCTACGCGCATCTGGGCGAAGCCCTGGGCGTAGGAGGCGATTTTGCTGGCATACAGCGCTTTGCGGACAGCTTCGATAAATGCCTTGGCATCTCCGTCAAAGCTCTTGACTTCAGGACCCTGCAGACGCTTGCTGGCCGCCACACGCTCTTCCTTCATCGCAGACAGGAAGCGGGCAAAGACGGATTCTGTGATAATAGACAGCGGCACGCCGAGATCCAGCGCGTTCTGGCTGGTCCACTTGCCAGTACCCTTCTGGCCGGCGGAATCAAGGATAACGTCAACCATCGGCTTGCCCGTCTCAGGGTCAGCCTTGGCAAAGATGTCGGCTGTGATCTCGATCAGATAACTGCTCAGCTCGCCGCGGTTCCATTCAGCAAAGATCTCATGCAGCTCAGCGGTATCAAGCCCCAGCACATCCTTCAGCAGCTGGTAAGCTTCGCCGATCAGCTGCATATCGCCGTACTCAATGCCGTTGTGGACCATTTTGACATAGTGTCCCGCACCGTCCGGTCCGATGTAGGTCGAGCACGGGTCGCCGTCCACTTTTGCGGAGATAGCCGTCAGAATCGGTTCTACCAGCTCGTAGGCATCCTGCTGTCCGCCCGGCATAATCGCCGGCCCTTTCAGTGCGCCCTCTTCACCGCCGGATACCCCGGCACCGATGAAGCGGAAGCCCTGAGCCTGCAGCTCCTTGTTGCGGCGCTGTGTGTCAGGGAAGAACGCATTACCGCCGTCAATCAGAATATCGCCCGGCGAAAGGAACGGAACCAGCTGCTGAATCGTATCATCAGTCGGCTTGCCGGCTTTGACCATAATCATAATTTTGCGCGGCAGCGCAAGCGACTGCACGAATTCCTCAATGCTGTAGGCACCGACGAAGTTTTTGCCAGCTGCTTCAGCGAGCAGCTCATCCGTTTTCTCACTCGAACGGTTATAAACGGCTACCGAAAAGCCCTTGCTTTCCATATTCATAGCCAGGTTCTTACCCATAACGGCTAAGCCGACTACTCCGATCTGCTGTTTACTCATCTTTAATAGACCTTCCTTTCATATTCCGGATTATTAAACCTGCGGAGCCTTCTTCCAGTCGGCAGCGAACTTCTCCATCCCCTGATCAGTCAGCGGGTGCTTGGAAATCTGTTCAATTACGCTGAACGGAATAGTGGCGATATGCGCACCAGCCATGGCTACACGGGTAACGTGATCCGGATGACGGACGGAAGCTGCGATAATCTGAGCGTCCAGCTTATGAATGCGGAACAGCTCGGCAACCTTTACAATCAGCTGAACCCCATCCTCAGAAATATCATCCAGACGGCCGAGGAACGGAGATACATAAGTGGCACCTGCACGGGCGGCCAGCAGCGCCTGGTTCACGGTGAAGATTAGCGTTACGTTGGTTTTTACGCCTTTTTGGGTCAGGTAACGGCAGGCTTCAAGACCCGCGAGAGTCATCGGCAGCTTGATCGTAATATTTTTATCATAATTGTTGATCTTGATCAGCTCATCGGCCTCGGCAATCATCTGCTCTGCAGTTACAGCGTCAGGCGTTACTTCAGCGGATACGGATTCCACTTCAGGTACAGTCTGGAGAATTTCGGCAATGCGGTCTTCAAATTTCACGCCCTCTTTGGCAACGAGCGACGGATTGGTGGTAACCCCGGACAGGACTCCGATTTTGTATGCTTTTTTGATGTCTTCTACATTTGCTGTGTCGATAAAAAATTTCATTGTGGTAACCTCCAGTTTGTAGTTGAACTATATGAAATGAACTTTTGGCAATCTTTAAGGAGTATTCTTCCCTAATTTGGTATACTTCAAGTTCATTTTTATCAATATTTGATTTAAAAATTTGAAGCATCCGGCAGAGCTATTTCGCTTTCCGCGTCAACCGGGGCATCCAGCCACCAGTGATGGCCGTCCTGCGCCAGCAGCTGGTCAGACTCAGCCGGTCCGTGTGAACCTGCAGCATAAGAGTACAACGGCACAGAATTGCCGGCAAAAGCGTTAAGGATCGGCTGCACCCATTTCCAGGACAGCTCAACCTCATTCCAGTGGGCAAAGAACGACGGGTCGCCTTGCAGCGCATCATAGATCAGGTTCTCATACGCCTCCGGCACCTCAATGGAGCTGGTATGGAAGTCAATGTGTACGGCCTTGAATTTGCCTTTGTTCCGCGGATCTCTGGCCTTCAGCTGCAAAGTAATACCTTCATTCGGGCTGATCTCGAACACCAGCAGATTGGGAATATCATCCTCTTCTACGGTTGAGCTCTGCTTCAGCGGCTCTTTAAATTCGATGACAATCCGCGTCGACTTCTCCTTCATGCGCTTGCCTGTCCGGATATAGAAGGGAACGCCCTTCCAGAACGGATCATCAATCTGCAGTCTGGCGGCAATAAACGTATCGTTCACCGAACCGGCGGAAATACCTGCTTCAGAACGATAGCCGGGAACAGCTAAGCCTTTAATTGCACCAGCGGTGTATTGGGCACGGATAACACTGGCTTCGATATTATTTTCATCCAGCGGTTCGAGGGCTTCCATCACTTCTTTTTTCTTGAAGCGGACCTCGTCCGCAGAGCTGTCCTTCGGCAGGCGGATCGCAAGCATCATCAGCAGCTGAAGCATATGGTTCTGGAACATGTCCCGCAATGCGCCAACATGATCATAATAACCTGCTCTTTCCTCCACTCCGACCGTTTCGGCAGCGGTAATCTGAACATTAGCAATATATCGGTTGTTCCAGAGCGCGTGCAGCACCGGGTTGGTCTGCTGGAATACGTCCAGCTCCTGCACCATCGGTTTGCCCAGGTAATGGTCAATCCGGTAAATCTCTTCTTCGGTAAAAGCTTTGCTGAGCGTCTGATTCAGCTCCTGCGCAGACTTCAGATCATGCCCGAAGGGCTTCTCGATGACAAGACGTTTCCAGCCTTTGGCTGCACCGAGACCGCTGGCTTCAATGTTGAGGGCAATCGGCTCAAAGAACTCCGGCCCCACCGATAAGTAAAACATCCGGTTAGGAGCACTGCCCATGCCTGCCTCCAGCTGCTCCACCCGTTCAAGCAAATTCACATAATCTTCAGTGTGCCCGACATCCAGCACATTATATCGGAAGGCCTTCAGGAAGCTGCGTACGGACGCTGTGTCCTTAACTTCACGCCGGGAGAAATCCCGGAGCGAGCGCTCCACCATGGCCTGGTAAGCTTCATCAGCAACTTCTCTTCTGCCGAGTCCTATTACAGCGAAGGAATCATGAAGCTTGCGGTCGAGAAACAGGTTGTAGAGTGCAGGGTATATTTTTCTGCGGGCCAGATCTCCTGTTGCTCCGAATAAAACAAATGTGGTCGCCTCCATCTCGATTCTCCTTCTGCTATGGTTTATCTTTCCTTGTTCCACTATAATACAAATACGAGCTATACAAGTAATTAATATATTGTACAGGAGCTATAGACTGTGTCTATGAACAATTTCGAATTATACAAGGTTTTTTATTGGGCTGCCAAAACAGGAAGCCTCTCTCAGGCTGCCAAAGTGCTGTTTATCACCCAGCCGAGCGTCAGCCATGCCATCAAGCAGCTGGAGGACAGCTTCGGTCTTACCCTGTTCAACCGCAATTCCAAAGGCGTTACTCTTACCCCGGAGGGAGCCGTGCTCTACTCCTACATTGAGCAGTCGCATATTCTCATCACCCAAGCTGAGAAAAAAATGGCCGAGCTCAAAAATCTCGATAACGGAGAACTGCGCATCGGCGGAAGTGATTCCCTGTTCAAGCATTACCTGCTGCCCTTTATTGAAACCTTTCACCAGCGTTACCCCGGCATCCGGCTGCACCTGATCCACGGAACCACCCCGGAAGTCATCTCATATCTAAAAGAGGGCCAGGTCGATCTGGGCGTCGTCCGCATTCCGATCGCCGATCCCCAGCTCGAAGTATGGCAGGGGCTGCAGCTGCAGGACTGCTTCGTGGCAGGCAGCAGCCATTATCCGGAGCTGAAGGATAAGGTGCTTACCATCGAAGAGCTGCTTCGCCATCCGATTATTCTGTTCTCCCGCAGGAGCCGTGCGCGTACAGCCGTCAGTGACCTTTTCCGGGGCTACGGCTATGAGCTAAAGCCGGAAATCGAGGTTGGCAGCGTCGGACTGCTGATCGAATTTGCCCGCAAAGGACTCGGTATCTCCTTCGTAACCCGCGAGTTTGTCTCCAAGGAACTGGAGGAAGGCTCGCTGTTCGAGATTAAGCTGGATGTTCAGCTGCCTCCCGCCCAAGTGGGTATTATGACTATGCGCAACATGCCGCTGACTACGGCGGCGAGCAAGTTTATTGAGATTACGGGGACGGTCTGAGCGTTAGAGCAGCTTGCGGCGGAATTCAAAAAAGACTCAGCCAGCTCAGGCTGAGTCTTTTTGTGATTTCATGTGGAATGAAGCAGTGGCGCAAATCAACTAACTATATAGATTTAACTAATAATATTGCTGTTTTGGGATTGCATGTGACTCCTCATAAGTTCAATCTATAAAGTTCAGATTTATTTCATTAGTGGTCAGCATCCGGTAGAGCCACGGCACGGAGACTTTTCCGGAAATCTCATGGCTGCCAGGGTGAAGATCATAGGACAGCCGGGATTCGGAGTCGCAGCCGGAATATATCTGTTGCAGCCGGGAAAGGGCAGAATGTACGTGCGGCACAGGAAAGATGGCATCATGGACGCCCGATTCAATGAACAAGGCTCTGGGGGCGATTAAACCCACCAACTCCGGCTGCTCAGAAACCTGCAATATCCCGGGCAGATAATTGTCAATGCAGTGATGCATAGCCAGTATGCTGCCGACAAAGGTGTTAGTCCAGCCGCACAGCACAGCTGCTTTGAGCCGTTCATCCAGCGCGGCTGCATAGGCCGCAATGAGACTGCCTCCGGAGAAGCCGAATACCCCGATACGGGAAGAATCAGTATCCGGGCGCATCGAAAGATAATCCACCGCCCGCATCGCTTCATAGACTCTCATTCCGGCAAGTGTCCTGCCAAATAACATAAGCTGTGAAACCAGGGTGCTGCAGGAGCTTGGACTGGAACCGTTCTTCATCTCCTCTGCCACCCGGCGCACTCCAAAGCCCAGGATTTCAGGGATCACGACGATCATCCCCTGCTTGACCAGCTGGACAGCGAACCGGTTGTGTATACCCGTCTCCTCTAATTCCCTGTAATCCGAATTCAGTCCGGCAGCATCCAGCTGGCCGTTGCCATGTCCGTGGCAGGCCACTACAGCCGGCCACGGCCCGTTGCCTGTCAAGGGAACCAGCACGATAACGGGTACATGTAGAGTTTCCTCCGTAGAATAGGTAATGCGCTCAAGAATAAAATCTTTATATTCAACACGCTCCAGCAGTACAGGATTAAGAGGACCTGAAGTCTCCGGGAGCTCTCCCAGTGCCTGCTTTAGTCTGCCCATCAGCCGATCCCGCTGTTCTTCCTGTGTCAGGCAGGAATTCCGGCTGCTTCTAGCCGTTTCAGTCTCCTGATACAAGGTCTTTATAAAAGCATCTGTCGTATAATCCATTCACATTATCATCCTCTATCAGCTGTCCTTATGCTACCGGTCACACCCTTGACGCAGCTAATATTCCATAATATCCAGCTTGAGCGTATTACTTCCTTCTATTATATAGGATTCCCGTGTATCCTCCCGCAGCGCATGGAATCTGATTCCGTCCACGGTAAGCCGCTCTACGTTCCGGATATCCATGAAGGTGGTCCGGCTCCAGTCAGGATAGTAATTCTCTGCAACTGCCTCAGGATGCTCCAGCCGCATATCATGAACCTGCGGGTAAGCAGCAGGTATAACAGCATTTTGTACGCCACCGGCGCAAGTATACATGATATTTCTGAGGGTCAGATCGCGGATCGGATGCTCCCTGCACGCATCAACACGGATACCGTTAAAGGACGGGCTGCCCATAATGTCATCTGTGAACCGGTAATGGGTCTTGTACATCTCTTCATCGTCAGTGGCGATGATATCTGACAGCATAATCCGTTCAAGCGAGCCGATCTCCGGCATGCGCTCTAGGCCGATGGAGGAGCCGATCTCTTCCAGCCGGTTATTCAGCAGAATAAAGACGGGACGGGATACATTCCGCATGACCAGCCCGGAAGCCACGATATCGCTAATGCTGCCGCCCTCCGTGCATTCAATCTTGATTCCTTCCCGCCAGACATTTTCGAAGGTACAGTTATGGATCGTGACACTCGATATATCCCCGATGGACTTCAGCCCGATCCGGATACCGGCGCAGATTGAAGTGAAATGGCAGTTGACGATATGCACATTTTTCATCGGATAATCCTTACTGCCGGCTTGAAGACAGAGATTATCATCGGTACCGAGGATTTTACAGCCCGAAATGAACACATTCCGGCAGCCGTCATAGTCCAGTCCGTCACCGTTGTATTTTTTATCGTTCCTGATATCGAGATTTTCACACCAGATGTTTTCACTATCCAGAAAGGCGGTCGTCCAGGCAGTCGAGTTATAAAGTCTCAGTCCGGTGACATGAATGTTGCTGCAGCGCAGAAAACGCATCATCATCGGCCGGAAGATACTGCCCTCATTAGGGAATTTCTCAGCGTTGCCGTTAATCTCACCCTGTCCGGAAATGCTGACATTGACAGCATCCTCCGCATAGATGAAGCATCTGTCCATATCCTTTTCATTAATATAGCGGTTATAATGGGTGTCCTCCGCAAAATCGCGGATGTCCGGGCTGGCAAGCAGCACTGCGGAAGGATTAAGCTGTAGGTTCACATTCGATTTGAGGACAATCGTCCCCGAAACAAACGTTCCGCCGCTTAGCACGACAGCCCCGCCGCCGGATTTATGGCATTCATCAACCGCCTGCTGGATTGCACGGGTATCCACCGTTACCCCGTCACCAGTAGCGCCGTACCGCTTCACATCAAAAACATCATTCATGGCCATCAGCAATGCCCGCCTGATCCCTGTTATAGTACTCAAAATAATCGAAATCGGCCGGCTGGCGGAAGCCGGTTAAATCCTGGCAGCAGATGCCGGCAAAGGACCCGGTGAACCAGCCCTCCTGGCAGGCTTCGTCAGACAAAGTACTCGCATCAAGCACTGGCCCGATAACCTCATATCCGTCTTCACCATCTACAGAATAGGAGAACTGCAGTCTGTCATAATCGACCTCAGCGCGCAGCTGAATCCGCTTTGCGTTATCCGGCAGCGGTACATATCCGGCAGGCTCGGAATAGCTGTTGTTAACGGCGGAGAGAATGCTAATGCACCGTCCCAGATCCTCATGATGTGTAACATGGAGATAGTAATAGTTCTGGGTATCATACATTAGGATCAGGCCGGCCATTTGCTTAAAGCTGGAGGGCTCGAATTCAAGCGCTGCCGCTGCCGTGAAGCGATGCTCCTCCCAGCGTCTGGCAATCAGGCTCTGCCGGAATTTTGAACCGAGCCCTTCGCGGCCGTACAGCCGCAAGTAACCTGGCCGCTCGCTAAGAGAATAGAATGAGGCGTCAAGCGGAACCCGCAGAGACTGGAAGCTGATATCCAGCTCAGCACCGTCAAAATCATCCCTTGCCGGCTTCACCGGGAACGGGTGCAGCGGCAGGTCAGGAGCTTCTACCTCGGTATCAGGCAGCACCGAGCCATTCGCCAGGCGCAGCCAGCCGTCTTCGGTCCACTCTACCTTCTGCAGCGCCGTTTCACGCCCGAGTGTATATTTCCGCTCTCCTTTTTCCGTCCGGTTCTCTAAGGGACGGCCGCATAAATGCACCATGTACCATTCCCCGTTCTGGGTTTCAACCAGATCGCCGTGGCCCGCCTTCTGCAGCGGCAGCCCGGGATTGTCTCTGGAGGTCATCAGGGAATTGCCCTCGTAAGCTTCGTAAGGCCCGAACAGCTCTCTGGATCTCAGCATGCTCTGGCCGTGACCTTCCCCTGTTCCGGTATCCGCAGCGAACAGGTAATAATAGCCGCCCCGCTTATAAATATGCGGACCCTCCAGATATGTATCATGGCTCGCATAGATGGTTACAGGCTCACCAATCATCATCTGCTCCGCAGTTGAGTACTCTTGAATGACTAGATGCCCTCTGTAGCGTTTCGTTACCCGGTGATCGGTTACCATGCTTACGATATACTTACGCCCGTCCTCATCATGGAACATGGACGGATCGAACCCGTAGCTGTTCAGGTAGACCGGCTCCGACCACTCACCGCGGATATCCGCCGCGGTAACCAGATAATTAGGTGTATCGTACATTTTTACATAAAAGGAATTCACTACAGTGTATATGAGATAGAACGTGCCGTTATCATAGGTCAGGCATGGTGCCCAGATTCCCTGTGAAGCACCAATGCCGCGCAGGTCCAGCTGGGAGACCCGGTTAAGCGGGCGTGTAATCAGCTCCCAGTTGACCAGATCCCGGGAATGATGAATCTGCACGCCCGGGAACCATTCGAAGGTTGAGGTGGCAATATAGTAATCATCCCCAACTCTGAGGATGGACGGATCGGGATTGAAGCCCCGCAGGACCGGGTTCTTGATGATGTGGCTCATAGTATAGATATCCTCACTTTGAATTGGAGTCGGGGCAGCCCGCTTGGTCTGCTTTTCTACCACAAATACAGGTCATTTCCCTTCAGCTTGAACATGGCTTCCATGAAATAATAGTCCCCGTAAATAATCGCATGGTGATGCTGGTTGCGCGGCTTGTGATAAGCCTCGGAGCCCTTCTGGATGATGCAGTCATTCTCGTCCGACCAGTCGGAACGTTCATCGAGTGCCCGCAGCAGCTTAAGCGCAGCATTCAGATACAGCTCACGCTCCAGCTCACCAACAGCCTTGGCAATCTCAATCAATCCGCAGGCGGCAATGGCCGCAGCCGTATCATCCTCGAGCTTAGGCTCAGCAGGCTGGCGGAAATCGAGCGGAATGACCCCGTCCTCCGGAATATTAGCCATGAAATAGTGGGCAATCTGCTTCGCAGTCTGGAGATATTCTTCTTTGCCGGTATGGATATAACTCATCATGAAGCCATACAGCGCCCAGGTCTGTCCTCTGGTCCAGGAGGAGCCGTCCGCATAGCCTTGTCCGCCAAATGTACGGACTACCCCGCCGTTAAACGGATCGAACTCGACAATATGGTGGACCGAGCCGTCCGGCCGTACGAAGGTGGACATGACCGTGTCGGCATGCCGCATGGCAATTTGTTTAAACCGCGGGTCTCCGGTCTCCTCAGTCGCCCAGTACAGCAGAGGAATATTGAACATGCAGTCGATAATGGCCCAGCCTCTGGTATCGCCTTCGTCCAGGTCATTCCAGGCACGGATGAAGCCCCCTGCCAGATTAAACCGGCCGGCCAGCAGATTGGCGGCATGCAGTGCTCTTTTGCGGGATTCCGGATTCTTGGTCACCTTGTAGTTGGCAACACTGGTAGGCAGCCACATGAAGCCTACATCGTGATGCAGGCCGTAGAAGTCCTGAAAACACTTGTCGAGCAGCTCCTCGGAGATATTTGCGATTTCCTTGTATTTTTCATTGCCGGTCTCATGGTACATCAGCCACAGCATGCCGCCCCAGAAGCCGTTAGTCCACCAGCAGATGCCATCGGCATCGAAGCCGCTTACATTATGTGCCGCCTTGTCATCATGTGTTCCGTTAACGGTAGTATAAGGAATTTTGTGTTTTGATTTTTCACTGACAGTATCCAGCTTGGCTGTTATTTTTCCGATTACGGAATCCACCCAATTGCGGTCTTTACTCTGTAGCATGTCTCTTTCCTACTTTCTCTGTATAGTATGCGGATTTGACTTCATTGTAGGATACCTGTGCTGTGATTGGTATGCGACTTTTTTAGGTTTTCCCGCTTTTTTTTAAGGACTTTTATGCATAATGTGGTGAAAGCAGACTTAGCGGGCTAGCGACCTGCTTTCTCTGATATGCTGCTACAGTATGTTATAGTTAGCCAAAAGGAGTGAGATGCTTGAACATCACAGAATTGGATGCAGCACACAATCAGAGGGAAATAACGAGGTTACTGGAAGAGCACCGCCATGGTGCGGATAACAGCATTCCGGCCTATGAGCGGACAATGCTCTCTTTTGCCGCATACGAGAATGACAGCTTTGTGGGCGGAGTCACAGGAGATGTAGCCTGGAACATTCTGAATGTGAACCTGCTCGCAGTCGATCCTACCTGCAGAGGGACCGGCCTTGGGGCTGCCCTGCTCGCTGAGATTGAGAACCGTGCCCGTCAGCTCGGCTGCAAAGTGAGTGAGCTTACCACCATGAGCTGGCAAGCGCCGCATTTCTATCAGAAGCAGGGCTACGAAATTTTTGGTGAGATCAAGGACTGCCCGAATGAAGGTCATACGAAGTATTATCTGAAGAAGCGGCTTTAAGCGCCGTTTTTTGGGAGATCTGCTGCTGCTCGGAGGAGAGCCGCTGCGGGGCAGACTGGTATTGAGTGAATCAAAGGGATTTTTCCCTTTGATTTCGTCCGAGCCGCCGTTTTCTGCTTCACCAAAGGGATTTTTCCCTTTGATTCCGTCTGAGCCGCCGCTTTTGGCTTCACCAAAGGGATTTTTCCCTTTAATTCCGACCGAACCTCCGCTTTTGGCTTCACCAAAGGGACTTTTCCCTTTAATTCCGACCGAACCTCCGCTTTTGGCTTCACCAAAGGGATTTTTCCCTTTGATTCCGACTGAGCCGCCGCATTTACCTTTTTATACTAAACTCATACAACACTCTAACTCTATATACTACCTACTACCTACTACCTACTATCTCCTATCTCCTATCTCCTATCTCCTATCTCCTATATACTATCTACTCTACTATTTATTACACTATCTACTCCACTATCTACTTTTCTCTCCCTAACTGCCTCCCTCCATTCTCCCTACCCCCTACTCCCTACTCACCTATCACCTCTCCCTCCACAAGCACCAAACTCAAAAAAGCCCCCGGAATGCCCGGGAGCCTGTAGCTATAATTAAATTAGTGCATTTCAATGTTCCTTCTGAAATTCATCAGTTAACCGACTTATCATACTGCAGGTACACCACCTGAGTCTGCAGATACTCATTCAAGCCATGCTTGCCGTCAGCGCCGCCGATACCGGATTTGCGCCAGCCGGCGTGGAAGCCCTGCATCGCTTCAAAGTTCTCGCGGTTGATGTAGGTTTCCCCGTACTTCAGCCGCTTGATTACCTTCATCGCCACGTTCAGGTTCTGCGTATACAGGGAAGAGGTCAGGCCAAATTCGCTGTCATTCGCCAGCTCAATCGCTTCATCCAGTGTCGCGAACGTAACAATCGGAATAACCGGACCAAAAATCTCATCCTGCACAATCTCCATCTTATTCGTAGCATCTGCAATGACCGTCGGCTCAAAGAAGCTGCCTGTGCCTTCGACTTTTTTACCGCCGAGCAGAACCTTCGCACCTTCTTCGACAGCCCGGTCAACCTTCTGCTGAACAGAATCCTGAGCAGCCTTGTTGATCAGCGGCCCCATATGGATGCCGGTATCGACCAACGGATTGCCGTACTTCACGGCCTTCATGGCTTCAACCAGCCGGGCGGTAAATTCATCCTTAATGGATTCATGCACATACACACGCTCTGCACAGTTACACACCTGGCCTGTATTAATGACGCGGGAATCAACGATCGCTTTAACCGCCAGATCCAGATCCGCATCAGCCATTACAATGGCCGGCGCTTTACCACCAAGCTCAAGGCTAACCTTGATAATGTTCTCGGCTGCCGCCTCCATTACCTTTTGTCCGGCCGGAACGCTGCCTGTCAGGCTGACCATGCCCACCTTCGGGTTGCTGGCCAGCTCATTACCGACCTCGCCGCCTCTGCCTGTCACCAGGTTATATACACCTTTTGGCAGACCTACTTTATCTACAATTTTGGTAAAAGCTATAGCATTATTTGGTGACTCCACACTAGGTTTAACTACAATCGTATTACCGGTAATCAGCGCGGGTGCCATTTTTCTGGCAATCAGGAAGAACGGGAAATTCCAGGGCAGAATCCCTGTAGTTACCCCGATGGCACGTTTGAACACAAAAATATTCTCGTTATCGCGGTCGCTCTGGACAATCTCACCCTCGTAGCGGCGTGCCCATTCAGCCATATAATCCAGGTAGTCCGCCGTAAAATTCACTTCCACTGTGGACAATTCCAGCGTCTTGCCTACTTCCTCGGAAATAAGCCTGGCAATGCTGTCCGCCTCAGTCCGGATTCCGTCCGCAATGGCGTGCAGATACCTTCCTCTTTCTACTGCCGGGGTTTCTTCCCAGGCTGACTGTGCTGCATCTGCAGCATCGATTGCACGCACGACGTCATTTTTGGTCGCTTTGGGTACCTGTGAAATAACTTCATCGGTTGACGGGTTGGTAACATCCATCCACTCTTGGGTTTCTGATTCGGTAAATTGGCCGTTGATATACATCAAATGCTTTTCCACTTGTACTCCCCCTCAAGATAAATTATTCCATCACTTCCTCTCCAGTGTAAACGCTAACAACATTTTATGTCAACAACATACACATTTTATATGTGTTTTTATGTTGTTTTTCATTGACTTCTTGAGTTAAGCTATAACTACCAACGTCGCGATTGGAGGAACAGGAATGAAAGTAAGCATCTTTTCGACTTGTTTAGTAGACCTAATGACCCCCGCAGCGGGAAAAGCAATGGTTGAAGTCCTTGAAAGGCTTGGCTGTGAGCTTGATTATCCGGCTTCGCAGGTCTGCTGCGGCCAGCCCACGTATAACAGCGGGTATCTGGAGGATTCCAAGCTGGCTATGAAGAATATGATGCTCGCCTTTGAGCATTCAGAGTATGTCGTCGGCCCCTCCGGCTCCTGCATTGCCATGTTCCATGAGTACCCGAAGATTTTTAAAGGTGATCCGGACTGGGAATTGAAAGCGGTTGCCTTAAAAGAGAAATCGTACGAATTCACCCAATTCATCGTCAGAGTGCTGGGAATCACGGATGTCGGGGCAAGGCTTGACGGAACAGCAACCTATCACCGGTCCTGCCATATGACAAGACTGCTTGGTGAAAAGGAAACCCCGTATCAGCTGCTTGAACAGGTCCGCGGACTACAGCTCGAACCATTGAAGAACAGCGATAACTGCTGCGGCTTTGGCGGGACTTTTTCAGTAAAAATGCCGGAAATATCCGGACAAATGGTGGATGAAAAATGTGATAGTGTGATTGAAACGGGGGCGGATATCCTCATTAGCGCAGACATGGGCTGCCTGCTGAACATCGGCGGCCGGCTGTCCCGCAAAGGGTTGCCTATCAAAATCATGCATATTGCTGAGGTACTGAACCATACCGGCGAACCAGCCGCAGCCAAAGGAGGCATCTCCTCATGAGCCTGAAAACAGATAATCGGGAGTTCGGCGAGCGGACGGCGGACGGTATCGGTAATGCTTTTATGCGCAGTGCCGTAGGCTCCGCTCAGGACAGCCTTAAGACCAGACGGCTTACTGCCGCTACCGCTCTCGGGGACTGGGAAGCCTGGCGGCTTATCGGCCAGACCATCCGTCAGCATACCCTGCAGAACCTGGATTTCTATCTGAACCAGCTGGCAGATAATATTGAGGCCAAAGGCGGTCATATCTATTTTGCCGCAACCAAGGAAGAGGCCAGCAGCTATATCCGGGACGTTGTTGTCTCGAAGCAGGCCCAAAAAATCGTCAAATCCAAGTCCATGGTGACTGAGGAAATTGAAATGAATAAGGTGCTGCTCGAAGCAGGCTGTGACCTGATCGAGACCGACCTTGGCGAATATATATTGCAGATTGATGATTGGGACCCGCCTTCACATATTGTCGCCCCTGCCCTTCATAAGGACCGCAACCAGATTAAGCGGGTATTCACAGAAAAGCTTGGTTATACAGGAGATGAAAGCCCGGAGAAGCTGGCCCGCCATGCCCGGGAAGTGCTGCGCCAGAAGTTTCTGGAGGCAGATGTAGGGATCACCGGGTGCAATTTTGCCGTAGCCAATATGGGTGCAATCAATCTGGTAACCAATGAAGGCAACGGGGATCTGACTGCAGCAATTCCCAAGACCCAGATCGCTGTTATGGGGATGGAGCGGATTGTTCCGACCATGGAGGAAATGGAGGTGCTGGACAATCTGCTGTGCCGGAGTGCTGTCGGGCAAAAGCTGACCAGTTATATCACCGTCATGGGTCCCAAGCGAGCCGGAGAAAGCGATGGTCCGGAAGAATTCCACCTGGTTGTCGTCGATAACGGACGCTCTGAGATTCTCGGAAGCGAATTCAACGAAGCTCTGCAATGTATCCGCTGCGGCGCCTGCCTGAACGTCTGCCCGGTCTACCGGCATATCGGCGGGCATGCATATGGCTCCATCTATCCCGGCCCGATCGGAGCGGTCATTACACCTCTGCTCGGCGGATATGATGATTACAAGGAGCTGCCCTTTGCCTCCAGTCTGTGCGGGGCTTGTACCGACGTCTGTCCGGTCAAAATTCCTCTGCACGAGCAGCTGATCATGCACCGGCAAAATATCGTCAAGGAGAAGCGGACCGGGGCGGCCGAACGCTTCCAGATGAAGGCAGCCGGACGCCTGCTCTCCTCCCCCTCTATGTTCGGCAAGGTGCTGCGTCTGGCTAATCCGGGCAGCCGGATGATGAGTAAGCACGGCAGAATCGTCCGGGGACCAGGGCTGATCCAGGGCTGGGTCGGTGTCCGGGATCTGAATCAGCCCGTTAAGCAGGCGGACAGCTTCCGCACCTGGATGAAGGAACGTCAGGGAGGTACACAACAATGACTGCTATAAACAAAAACAACAACAGGGAGTCCTTTCTGAACAGAGTGGCTTCCAGTCTCGGCCGGGAGCGCGCGTACGGCGTTAAGCGTCCAGATATCAAGGGAATGATTCCCGACAGCTATGGAACCCTTACTTCTGACGATCTGATTGATATCCTAAAGGAGCAATGCTTCTTCATCCATACCCAGCTTATTGAATCCACACCTGAGCTTCTGCAGCAGACGCTGAGTGATCTGATTGCAGCCAATGGCGGCGGTACCGTGATGACCTCGGGAGACCTGCGTTTTAGCCGCTATGGACTCAGCTTTCCGGGTTCAGCCGTATGGTCGGAGGCTGCAGGCCGGGAGGGAAATATCAGCATAGCTGAAGCCGCTAATACGGCTATCATTTTTGCCGACTATGTACTTGCCGAGTCAGGCACCGTCGTTATTGAGAGCAGGCCTGATCAGGGGCGCTCCCTGCATTTTTTACCTGAGCATTATATTGCCGTTATTGAAAAGGAACGGATTGTGCTGCGCTCTACTCAAGCTGCCGCTGACCTGAACCGCCGCATTGAGGCAGGCGAGCCGGTCGGCTCATCCATCAACTTTATCTCCGGCCCTTCCAATTCCGCTGATATTGAAATGCAGCTGGTAGTCGGTGTGCACGGTCCATTAAGAGCTACCTATGTGCTCATATAGCTCCTTTATAGATTCGTTCAATTGAATTTTCCGTGTCGAAAAAAACTCCCCCTACCCTGCTGTACCCCCTTCCTGATTTATTTCCGTATTCAAAGGTTATAAATCAGGAAACCCCATTTATCTATTTCAAGTTATATCCTCTCCAGCTTACGCGCATTTCATAATACGGCTTCACTCAATCCAAACCATGACGTGCAACTGGATGGTTAGGGTTGAGTTATGTTATACTCATTCGTATATCTTATGAAGGGGGGCGAACAATAATGGGAAGGCGATATTGCAAATGGATTGTGCTCCTACATTGATCCGCTTCCACGGCTGTATGAATAACCCGGCGCTTACGTTCGAATCACAAATACGTCCTTAATTCAACTTGGAGGTGAATCCCTCTTTTGAGGGAAAGGATTGGATTTAATAACCTTAACTAACCTAATTATCCTTGCAGTTTTAATTGTAATGACAGCTTTTTTTGTAGCTTCTGAATTTGCAGCCGTTAAAATGCGGATGTCACGGATTGAACAGCTGATTGATGAAGGCAACAAAAAAGCAATTATCGCAAAAAAAGTGGTCGGTGATCTGGACTACTATCTGTCCGCCTGCCAGCTCGGTATCACTGTAACGGCTCTGGGGCTTGGTGCAATCGGTAAACCGGCGGTAGAGCGTATACTTTATCCTGTATTTGATTATTTAAATGTCTCTGAAGCTTCGTCTTCTATAGCGTCTTATGCAATTGCCTTTATATTTGTAACCTTCCTCCACGTGGTTGTCGGAGAGATGGCGCCCAAGACACTGGCCATTCAGTTTTCTGAAAAGCTTACACTGATGCTCTCTCCGCCGCTTTACTGGTTCGGTAAAATTATGCACCCCTTTATCGTGGCGCTGAACGGAACCTCCCGGGTCATTCTGCGTATGTTCGGCGTTAAGCCCGCCGGCCATGAGGACCATTATTCGGAGGAAGAGCTGCGGATTATTATGGCTCAGAGCTTCAAAGGCGGCGAAATTAACGAACAAAAGCTGGAGTATCTGGAGAACGTATTTTCTTTCGATGAGCGTATAGCCAAGGATATCATGATTCCGAGAACCGGGATGGTGGCGCTGGAATATGACATGTCAAATGAAGATATTATCAGCATTCTCGACACCAATAACTATACCCGTTATCCGGTTATTGAGACCGGGAACAAAGACAAAGTGCTTGGTGTGGTCAATGTGAAAAAGATGCTTCCGCACATTATTGCCGGCCGCGAGCCTCATCTGAAGGAATTCGTCCGCAGCCTTCCTACCGTATCCTCGGTAACGCCGATCAAGGAAGCGATGCTGAAAATGCAGCAGGAGCAGATGCATATGGCCCTGGTCATAGACGAATACGGCGGTACTGCCGGGATTCTTACACTGGAGGATATCCTGGAGGAGCTGGTCGGAGAGATCCGCGATGAATTCGATGCTGACGAAGTGTCAGAAATTCAGCGGATGGATGAACAGACCTATGTTATCAGCGGGCGTGTGCTGCTTGAGGATATTGAGGAGCAGTTCGGCTTTACGTTTGATGATAGTGAGGAAATCGATACTATCGGAGGCTGGATTCAGTTCCGTGAAGGCACGTCTGTTGAAGCGGGATATGAATTTACAGCCGGCGGACAGAGCTGGACGATCATGGAAATGGATAATTTCCAGATCAAGCAAGTCATTCTCCACTACAATCAGCCGCAGGTACAGCATTAAGAATAATTGACTTATCTATTACTTTGGAGGTGAATCCCTCACGCTGAGGGAAAACTTTGGACGGAGTTATAACGATAAATTTAATAATGGTTGCGATCTTTATCGGCCTTACCGCTTTTTTTGTCGGAGCCGAGTTTGCGATTCTAAAAGTACGTATGTCACGTATCGACCAACTAATCAGTGAAGGCAACAAAAAAGCAGTAACCGCCAAAAAAGTGGCACATGATCTCGACTACTATTTGTCTGCCTGCCAGCTCGGTATCACTATTACCGCACTGGTGCTCGGGGCATTGGGTGAGCCGACGGTTGAACGGATTCTTCATCCTCTGTTCGACCAGATGGGAGTGCCGGCGGCATTATCCACCCTGCTCTCCTATTTGATCGCATTGTCGATCATCACCTTCCTGCATGTGGTTATCGGCGAGCTTGCACCCAAGACCCTTGCCATCCAGTATGCCGAGAGAATGACACTGCTGCTGGCTCCGCCGTTGTTCTGGTTCGGTAAAATCACGTACCCGTTCATTACAGCTCTTAACGGCTCCGCCCGGCTGCTGCTCCGTATCTTCGGAGTCAAGCCGGCCGGCCATGAAACGGTCCATTCCGAGGAGGAACTGAAATGGATTGTTGACCAGAGCTACGAAAGCGGCGAGATTAACAAAACGGAACTGGTCTATCTCAACAACATCTTTGCCTTTGATGAACGGACACTCGGCGAAATTATTGTTCCGGTATCTAACGTAATTACGCTTCAGGCCGGAATGTCTGTAGAGCAGCTGATTCAGGTTCTGGGCGAACATGATTACACCCGTTATCCCGTAGTCGCTGCTGATGGAACCGGGCGGTTCACAGGGTATGTGAACACCAAAGAGATGCTGACCAGTGTTGCTGCCGGAAGAGCAACGAACTGGCAGTCCTACATTCACGATATTCCGAAGTTTCCGGCCAGCAAGAACCTGCGGGATGTGCTTCTGCGGATGCAGACGACCCGGGTTCACATGGCAGCTGTAACGGACACTTCAGGTGCCATTACCGGAATTGTTACCATGGAAGATCTGCTGGAAGAAATCGTCGGTGATATCCGGGATGAAAGCCTTAACGTGAACGTCACTTTGAATTAACATGAATTGAACATGGTTATACCGGCCTGCACTTATTGTGCAGGCTTTTATCTGTTCCTGCCTTCTTTCACATGTTTTAGCTGGGCAACGATAATCACGCTGATGATAACCAGCAGAAACCAGGAGCTGATTTTGCCAAAGCCGACCATCTGCCAGACCTGATGCTGATCCGGGTACTTCCACGCGTTAAAGAACGTTGCAATATTCTCAGCCAGCCAGATAAAAAAGCCCACGATTACAAAAGCAAGTGTCAGCGGCATGCGGTACGTAACACTGCGTACATGGTAAATGATCCAGGTCCGCCAGAAGACTATCAGCACAAGCCCGGTCAGCCACCAGCGGAAATCTGCAATGTAGTGATGGGTAAAGAAGTTCAGATAAATCGCTCCGCCTAATAGCCCTGCCGGAATCAGTCCCGGCCAGCCGGTCATATCCATTCTCAGCCTGCGCCAGATCTGGCACATGAAGCTTGCGACACTGGCATACATAAATCCGCTGTACAGCGGCACGCCGAATATTTTGCTGAAGGCCGGCTCAGGGTAAGCCCAGGACCCCATTCTTACCTTATATATTTCCAGCAGCAGACCGATGATGTGAAATACACAGATGACCTTAATCTCATCAAAGGTCTCCAGTCCGCTGCGGTACATCAGGTACTGGACGGTGAGCAGGACGAGCAGAATGGCATCATAGCGGTGGATAAACGGGAGATCCATGGTGCCGGAAAGCGCCAGGGTTCCGAAAATCGCCACAGGGAAAATACAGCTCATGGCCTGATGATAGCCGAAATGCAGCAACTGTATGTATGAATTCCTGTCTGATCTGAACATTGCAGTCTGTTCGCCTCACTTCATTATTGTTGTCAGTATAATAACATGTGTTTTATCGTTATTCAATATATTTGTATTTATATATAATAATTTATTATTGTGTATGTTGAATAAAAGACAAGAACAAATCCACCCGAAGGGTGGATCTATATATAGAGTACTTAAGAACCTAATTTGCTGACTTCTAGCAGCTGCTTATCTTTAATTTGGTCTTACCCACTTAAGGAGTTCATTGTTCTTGGCAGCTGGCAGCTGTATTGAAATAGCGAATATAGGCACATACCCTGGCCTAATGTATACGAAAAACAGAATACAATAGGCCACTAAGAGGGCAAACTAGCCAAATGTATGCGAAAAAACGAATACATTTTGCCACCATGAGGGTAAACGGCACATTGTATACGAAAAAACGAATACATTCTGCCACCATGAGGGCAAACTGGCCAAATGTATGCGAAAAAACGAATACATTCTGCCACCATGAGGGCAAACTGGCCAAATGTATGCGAAAAAACGAATACAATGTGGGGGTTGGTATCAGGTCGTTTCTTCCATGTCTCCTGATTCTTCACGTCCACCACTCCTTTATTTTTCATCGGAGTTATCCACATTTTTTTGCATTGTATCATTTCCTAGACAATGAAAAAACCGCCCCTTGGGGCGGCTAAATCAACCTGTAAGGCTACTCTTTACCGGATCATCCCGGTTTCAGATAACCGTGTCGCTGTGACAACATACCTGGCCAATCCCGGGAACATCCGGGCCAGTCCGGGATAGAGACGATTGGTTCTCGCAAAGGCCAGCTTTTGAATTCTCCGGGCCCGCTTCAGCAGCCGGGTGAACTCTTTATCCGCTTCTGCTGAATACCCGGTCTGCCATTCGTCATAGCTGATCATACCTTTGAGATACCTGTCCGTCCAGCCTGAGCAGATAAGGGAGGAGCGTAAGGCGATCGACATTCCGTCACCGCATAGCGGCGGGATCATCAGCATGGCATCACCGATATGAGGAAATTCCGACCAAGGTTCAGGTGTGTCCGACAAGTGTAACGGGGCGATAGAGACCTGAGTTTCCGGTACAGGGGCTCCCTTCCCCAGCCTATCGTGCAGCCGGCGGTTCGACCGGGCTGCAGTCTGCAATATTTCCTGAACCGATTTGCCGCTTCCCTGGACGGAGTCCAGGGTCAGCAGTGCCGCAACATTCACCTTCCCCTCCTCAATCGGCGATAATCCGATGTAACCGCCCTCACAGAAGTACAGCTCTACCTGTTCAGGAATGGTTATCCCGCTGTAATGGGATTTGATTCCGATATAGACCGTCTCATCTCTGGTTCCTTGTGCGGCGGAGGCCACACCTCGCGGCTTCTTAGTTCCATAGGCTCCAATAACTGCGCGGGCCCGGTAGGTGACCTTGCCGTCCCCCTGCCGTGTATCTACCTCGTACTGAGTGGCGTCCAGCTTACGAATACCGGTAACTACAGCTTTAGTTACAATTTCGGCCCCTGCCGATTGTGCTTTCTCATGGAGAATCCGGTCTAGCTCATAACGGCTGATCCCCGTTGCATTTCCCGGCAGCGGTGCAATGATCTCCCCGCCGTGAGGGAGGATGATGCGGGCGTTATGCATAATACCCGGAACAGGTGTACGGCTTCCAAGATTAATGCCCAGCACCTCAAGCATTTCCTTTGTCTCCGGGGACATGAACTCCCCGCAGGTTTTATGCCGGGGAAATGCCTGGCGGTCCAGCAGAAGGGTACGATGCCCCTGACGCGCCAGCTGAAGGGCACTGCTGCTGCCGGCAATACCCGCTCCGGCTACAATAACATCTATCTCCTGTATCATTGGCTGCTCACCTGCTTAGGGATTACCACTGAATAACGGAACAGCGGCTTCCAGGTATAGGTCATTGCTTCTGCCTGAAGCTTATGCTTCAGCTCCTGCCAGTCTTCGCCTTTGAAGCCTTTGGCAACCGACAACGGCCCGTCGTGCCGGATGTAACGGTTACGCGAGATTATCCGGGTCATCACCCACACTGCCGTATAGGATACAGCATGCCGGTGAATATCATTGATAACTACACCGTATCTGGATGCTCTCCGCATGTGAGCCACCATATCCACCAGCTGCTCCCCGTCAAAATGATGCACGAACTGCGAGCCAGTTACAATATCCGCTGAGGCATCGTTAAGCTCCTGCAGATCCGCCCGCATCACATTTACCCGCGGCTCGTCAAGGAATAGCTTTCTGGCTTCCTCACAGGCCTCCTCTGTCATATCGACCAGCGTAATTCTCAGGTTAATGCCCATCTTGTCCGCCCATTGCAGCAGCTTCACATTCACATCACCAGAGCCGGCGCCAACATCCAGAATAGTCAGCTCATCCGGACGCCCGATGGCCTGCCAGAGCTTCTCCACCCCGTCCTTCGTCGGACCGGGTGCTGCAAATATCCGGTTTAGCCGCCGCAGATGCTTCAGGGCTTCGCGAAGCTCCTCTCCGCCCATGGAGAAATCATCCATCAGCTCATCTTCCTTGGCCCTGACGGATAAAGCTCTAAAAAATGGCATGGCCTGCCTCCTGATAAGACGGTGAATAAGCCGGAACATAGGTGAAGGACATAAGCTCAGCGGTCAGTCCCGGTCCGAAGGCCATGGCAACTCCTTCCTTCGCTGTCTCATTACGGGCCTGCATGTCCCGGCGCATGGATTCAAGCACAAAGAGAATGGTGGCGGAGGACAGGTTACCGGCTGTTCTTAAGATCTCCCGGCTGTAACGGGTCTGTTCATCGCTAAGGCTCATAACCTCCTGGACAGAATCAACGATCCCGCGTCCGCCGGGATGTATAGCCCAAAGATCCGGAAGCGGGTTCCCCCCAAGGAGCAGACCGAGCTCCGCTTCCAGATGGGTTCCCAGCAGCTTCGGAATCCGCGGGGATAAGTAGAGGTCGAAGCCTGTATTGCCTACCTCCCAGGTCATATCCGCTGTGGAATCCGGGAGAAGTACAGAATAGCCCTTGCTTAGACTGAGACAATGCTTGTGGCGCGCCTCCGGCTCACCTATTACACAGGCAGCAGAAGCATCACCGAAGAAAGACGCGGCAAACAATGCTTCCCGTTCCTTCACCGGCTGAAAATGAAGCGTACACAGCTCAACGCAGACAACAAGCACTCTGGAGCCGGGAGCCCCAAGTACAACATCACGGGCCATCTGGATTGCCTTTAGTCCGGCCGCACAGCCCTGAAACAGTAACGGAAGCCGGTTCACACGCGGAGACAGGCCCAGCTCTTTAATCAGCATCACATCAAGCCCCGGCAGGTATTGTCCTGTACAGCTGACAGTAATCAGATGGGTGATATCTCCCGGAGACTGATCCGCATCCTGCAGCGATCTTTTGGCAGCTTCAAGAGCTAACGGAGGCGCCTCCTGCTGATATTTTTTCATCCGCTCTTCCGTTGTAGGAATATCCGTGCTGTCTCCAGATGGCAAGTAACGGCAGGTTTCCGCTGTGCCGATATAACTGTCATCACAGGTATACCGGTTCTCCACACCACAGGCTTTAAATACCCTCCTGGCGAAGCGGGCCAGCTCCGGCTTGTCCTGCAGTGACGAGGCAATCAGCTCGGCTACATCTGCCTGTGCAATCGAATACAGCGGCAGAGCCGTACCCATCCCGAGAATTGCTGCTCCGGTGTTACTGTTCGGTTGTGTCATTTGTCAGCCTCCGTTCATGTATTTTGGGTAGCATATGAATTAACAATGTTTACCCTGATCAGGCACTTTATAATCCGCATTCATCCAACCGCCAAATTCTATCTTGAAAGTTCCCGGTTAATGCCTTATTATGGTTTACACTATGTTAATATTATCACGGTGTAAACCAAGGGAGGCTCTTACATGAGCAGCTTATCTAAGTCTGCCAAATTTCCGCTATTTATTTTAATGCTGAATCTCTTTATCGCTCTGCTTGGCCAAGGCATGGTCATCCCTATTCTTCCCGAATATCTGAAGCAGTTCAACGCTGCAGGAGCAGCTGCCGGATATCTCATCGCCGCCTTTGGAGCGGCACAATTTATATTTTCCCCAATCGGAGGCCAGCTTTCTGACCGTCTTGGCCGCAAGCCGATGCTGATTGCCGGGCTGCTGCTGACCGTCGTATCCGACCTCATGTTCGCTGTCGGAGACACGCTGACCCTTCTGTACATAGCCCGGTTTATCGGCGGAATCGGAGTCGGCATTATGGTTCCGGCCAATATGGCTTATGTTGCCGACATCACCACTCCGGACACCCGTGCCAAGGGAATGGGGTATCTGGGTGCTGCTATGAATCTGGGGATGGTCCTTGGACCGGGTCTAGGCGGGCTGATTGCAGAGCTCGGGATTCGGATTCCATATTTTTTTGCCGGGGGATTGGGCTTTATAGCGATGCTGCTCAGCTTCTTTATGCCTGAAACACTGCCCAAATCCTTGCGGACCGCAGCTAAGCCGGCTGGCTCCCGGGATTCTATCCGCGGCATGCTTATGAGCTCCTTCCGTACCTCTTATTTCGGGTATCTGCTGCTCATCCTGATCATCACCTTTGGCCTGATGAACTATGAAACGGTATATGCGCTGTTTGTTGAACAGAAATACGGCTATGATGCTGCGCAAATATCAATTCTGATCACTGTCGGTGCTGTGATCGGCATTGTAGTCCAGGTGTGGCTGCTTGACTGGTTCATCAAGAAGCTCGGCGAAATGAAGCTCATCCGAATCTCACTCATTATGACAGCCGCCGCCCTGCTGCTTATGATTGTCAAGGTGAATCTGGTGTACCTGCTGCTGGTATCAGGCCTGTTCTTTGCATTTAACGCTTTTATGAGGCCGACATTAAGTACTCTTATCGCCAACTCTGCCGGGGACCGCCAGGGCTATGCAGCCGGCTTGACCACGACTTATACAAGCATCGGAAGTATTCTCGGTCCGGTAATTGCGGGTCAGCTGTTTGACTGGCACATCTATATGCCTTACCTTTTAGGAGCAGTAATTCTGATGTCTGCACTCTTCTTAACCGCTCGCGCTCCAATAATTAAGCAGGAACGGATGGCTGCCCATGACTGAAAACTGGCATATGAATCTCAAAAACAAAAACCGTGAAGACCTGATTGCAGCAGCAAAGGAGCTTTTTATCAAAGAAAGCTTCCTGAAAGTTAACGTAAAAGATATATGCAGCCTTGCAGGGATAAGCAGGGTGACCTTTTATAAGCATTTTCAGACAATGGATGAGCTGGTCTTTGAGGTACAGGTGGAAATTCTGGAGAATATGACCGGATCTATTCAAAAAGCGTCTTCTGCCGGCATGAGCGGCAAAGAACAGCTTATCTTGATGCTGAATGCATGGATTGAATATGCTGCTGCTTATCCGGGTTACATCCGGTTCATTCTGCTGTTTGATCTGCATTATGAGGCCTATGAAACAGACCTGGCTCTTAAGGCTAAGTATGAAGCATTTATTAGCCGTGAGAAGGAGCAGCATTTTCTGTTGCACGCGCTGGAGACCGGTATGAAGGATCATTCGCTGCGGAAGGACCCCGCTCCGCTGGAGATCGCCCAGTTTATATTCACCTCGATGATCGCCCTGCTGCAGAAAATATGCCTGACTGCCGGAAAGGAAGAGAAAGCCGGTCTGCAGGACATCCGGATTGCCCGCCGCTTTGCAGGGATGCTGATTGAGCATCTGAGTGCAGAAGAGATTCAGTGACACCCTGTGCTGATCCCGGTTTATACAAAACAGCTACAGCCCCGGATCTAAATAGCGTCCTGGCCTGCAGCTGTTTTTTAACATTCCTAGTACATACGTTCTTCGCCGGTTACCGGATTTTTGAAGGCAGACTCAATATCGCTGCTTGTAAGCTCTTCTGCAAACTCCGGCTCACGCTTGCCTACCCGCAGGACATCTGAGTCTTTTTTTCCCGGCTTATCCTTCGTTACCGGTGTAGCCTTGGTCTGTTTAACCATAATGCGCGCATCTCCTTTGAGCCTAGTATTTGACCCCTATAGGTTTAGGCGCATTGCTGATTTTTATGCAGCAGCTTGTTAGGTCCGAATCAAAGATGATACTATTTCTCTGAAGCAATCAAACCTGGAGGCGGAGTGAGAACATGATCAGCATACTTGTGGCGGAAGATGATAAGCATGTCAGAAGACTGCTTGAAGCAGTATTGAAGCGTGAAGGCTACAACGTCTTTACAGCCGAGGATGGCCAGAAAGCACTGGATGTACTGGAGCAGCAGCACATTGATCTGATCATTCTGGATATTATGATGCCCAATATGGACGGCTATGCCTTTGCCTCAGAGGTCAGGGCAGCGGACAGCCAGATCCCGATTCTGATGGCGACTGCCAAGCATCTTCCGGAGGATAAGAAAAAAGGCTTCCGGCTGGGCACCGATGATTATATGACCAAGCCGGTCGATACGGAAGAAATGCTGCTGCGGATTCAGGCACTGCTGCGCCGTTCTCAGATTGCCACTGCCCGCAGGCTCACGGTCGGTAAGGTAATTCTGGATTATGAGGCGCTTACCGTAACCCGCGATGACGAACGGCAGACCCTGCCGCAAAAGGAATTTTACCTGCTATACAAGCTGCTGTCCTATCCCGACCGGATTTTCACACGCATCCAGCTGATGGATGAAATCTGGGGCATGGATAATGAGAGTGCAGATACGACTGTGAATGTGCATATTAACCGGCTGCGGAAGCGTTTTGAAGCGTACCCCGAGTTTGAGCTCATATCTGTGCGCGGTCTCGGATACAAGGCGGTGAAGAAGATTTGAGCAAGTTAGGCAGTAAAATAGGCAAACGCCTGGGCAGCAGGCTCAGTCTGCCGCTTATCTTCTCCTTTGCGGTCTTCCTCATCTTCCTGGTTACAGTCATTGTAACTGGACTTCTATTCTACCTTGCTGATGTTTTTGGACTGATCAATGAGCAGATTATTATGGACGGGACGCTTGTTCCCCTATTGATATTGATTTCCTGCATCATTATCGGCACAGCCATATCTGCGTTCAGCAGCCGTAAAATGGTCCGGTCCATCCGTACATTTATCGATGCTACAGACCGGCTGGCCAGCGGAGACTTCTCCATGCGCCTCCAGCTTACAAGCCCGCCTGAATTCCGGATTCTGTCGGAGAACTTCAACCGGATGGCTGAGGAGCTGGGCGGGATTGAGATTCTGCGTACTGACTTTGTGAATAACTTCTCTCATGAATTCAAAACGCCGATTGTATCCATAAAGGGCTTTGCCGAAATGCTTAAGCACGACGACCTTCCCAAGGAGGAGCGGGACGAATATCTCGATATCGTCATTGAGGAATCAGCCCGGCTGGCCGCGCTTGCCTCGAACGTCCTGGAGTTAAGCAAGATTGAGACACAGAGCATCCTGACCGACAAAAGGCGGTTCAATGCCGGGGAACAGATCCGTCAGTGCGTCCTGCTGCTTGCCGCCAAGTTTGAAAAAAAACAGCTTACCTTGAATGCGGATATTCATGATTATGAGCTGGAGGGCAATAAAGAGCTGCTGAACCAGGTCTGGCTCAACCTGCTGGATAATGCGATAAAGTTCACTCCAGAGGGCGGAGAAATTTCGATTCACATGAAAAAACAGACCGCAGGCATCATCGTTATATTCCGGGACAATGGAGCCGGAATATCCGGGGAGGCCCTGCCGAAGGTATTCGATAAATTCTACCAGCAGGATACCTCTCACTCTACCGCCGGCAACGGCCTCGGGTTAACGATTGTCAGCACTATCGTTAACCTGCATGGCGGCACCATCACCTGTGACAGCATATTATCCCAAGGCACCGCATTTACTGTAACCCTGCCTGCTGCAACCTGACTAAGGCCCTGAAGAACCGCTACGGTTTTTCAGGGCTTTTTTTATATTTCAAGCAGAAACGGATACTCTCCTGTTTAGGAAGGTTAAGCCGTTTCTGCTTGTTTTCAGAAAAGTTAATGTTCAGTTTATCTTCCTCCGTTATGCTACTAGCAACATCACATAAAGGAGTAACGCTTATGATTAAATTACTTAAGAACCTGGAAGCGAAAGAATGGGGCCTGTTCATAGTCAGTGTCCTGTTCATCGTTACCCAGGTATGGCTCGATCTGGAGCTGCCCGATTATATGAGCGATATTACCCGGCTAATTCAAACACCCGGAAGTGAAATGACTGAAATAATGGCTACCGGCGGCTGGATGCTGCTCTGTGCGCTGGGCAGTCTCGCCACCTCCATTATTGTTGCCGGAATCGCGGCCAAAATTGCCGCTAATTTCTCTGCCAGACTCCGATCCAAGCTTTTTAACAAGGTCCAGTCCTTCTCCATGGAGGAAATCAACAGCTTCTCCACCGCAAGCCTTATCACCCGTTCAACGAATGATATCACTCAGGTACAGATGCTGATTGTCATCGGCCTGCAGCTGCTGATCAAGGCTCCGCTGCTTGCTGTATGGGCGATTCTCAAGATTACCGGAAAGAGCTGGGAGTGGTCGCTGGCCACAGGCACTGCTGTCGGCGTGCTGATTGTCATCGTCGGTATTTGTGTAGTGCTGGTGCTGCCAAAATTCCAGAAGCTACAGGTGCTGACAGACAATTTGAACCGGGTAGCCAGAGAGAATCTGACCGGACTTCGTGTCATTCGCGCTTACAACGCCGAGAAATATCAGGAGGACAAATTCGGCGCGGCGAACAACGAGCTGACAAGGACCAATCTATTCGCAAACAATGTGTTATCAGCAATGATGCCGAGCATTACTCTGATCATGAGCGGTCTGAGCCTAGCGATATACTGGATCGGTGCAGTGATGATCCAGAATGCCGGTCCAGGCGCCAAAATGGGACTGTTCTCCGACATGATCGTCTTCTCCTCCTATGCCATGCAGGTCGTCATGGCCTTCATGATGCTGATCATCATCTTTATCCTTATGCCGCGTGCACATGTCTCAGCCAAGCGGATTAATGAGGTGCTGGATACACGCCCGAGCCTGACAGACGGCCAGCTTACCTCCTCCCCTTCCAGACATGCCGGTGAAGTGGAATTCCGCAATGTCAGCTTTAAATACCCGGATGCCGAGGATTATGTGTTGAAGGATATCAGCTTTACAGCCGCCAAAGGTGAAACCGTAGCGTTTATCGGTTCAACAGGCTGCGGCAAGAGCACCGTCGTCAATCTGATTCCGCGCTTCTTCGATGCTACCTCAGGAGAAGTCCTGGTCGGCGGCATTAATGTCAATCAATATGAACAGAGTGCACTGCGTAACAAAATGGGCTATGTATCACAGAAAGCAGTACTGTTCGGCGGAACCGTAACCTCCAATATTGCCTTCGGCGATAACGGGCGTGATCTGGGTTCTGATGTCGTTGATGCCGTTTATACTTCCCAGGCTGCTGATTTTGTTGAGAAAATGGACGGCAGCTACGATGCGCATATTGCCCAGGGCGGAACCAACCTCTCTGGCGGACAGAAGCAGCGTTTATCCATTGCACGGGCCATTGCCCGCCGTCCGGAAATTCTGATTTTTGACGACTCCTTCTCAGCGCTTGATTACAAGACAGACCGCAAGCTGCGCAGTGAGCTGAAGAAGGAATCAAGCGGCACCACGATGCTGATTGTTGCACAGCGGATTGGCACGATAAAGGATGCGGACAAGATCATCGTACTGGAGGCCGGACAAATCGCCGGCATGGGAACCCATGATGAACTGATGGAATCCTGCAGCATTTATCAGGAAATTGCTTATTCACAGCTGTCGAAGGAGGAGCTTGCCTAATGAACAAGAAATCAGACCAGCCAAGCACCTGGAGCCGGCTGCTCCAATATTGCCGGTCGTATATTCCCGTCATTCTTATCGCGGTTATCAGCGCTGCAGCGGGTACGATTCTTACACTGCTCGGGCCGGACCAGCTCTCTGAGCTGACGGATTTGATCACTGCAGGTATCGCGGCCGGCATCGATCTGGATGCTATAGCCTCAATCGGATTTTTCCTGATATTCATCTATGCACTCAGCGCCGTTCTGTCCCTGGGACAAGGACTTATCATGTCAATGGTTACACAAAAGGTATCCAAGAGCCTGAGAAAAGACCTGTCACACAAAATGAACCGTCTGCCGATCTCCTACTATAATAAATCGACAACCGGTGATATTCTGTCCCGGGTTACAAATGACGTGGATACGATCGGGCAGGCGCTGAACCAGAGTGTCGGCACGCTGGTTACTGCTGTCGCCCTGTTCGTCGGCTCGATGGTCATGATGTTCAAGACGAATGTGCTCATGACCTTCACCGCCATTGCTGCTACTGTAATCGGCTTTGGCCTGATGGCGGTAATCATGAAGAAATCACAGAAATACTTCCAGAGCCAGCAGGAATTCCTCGGGAAGATCAACGGGCATGTCGAGGAGGTCTATACCGGCCATACTGTAGTAAAAGCCTACAACGGTGAGGCGCAGATGCGCGGAGCCTTTGATTCACTGAACCAGTCACTGAAGCAGAGCGCCTTCAAAGCGCAGTTCCTTTCCGGCCTGATGATGCCGCTGATGACCTTTATCGGGAATCTCGGATATGTGGCTGTCTGTGTCGTCGGCGCTGTCCTGGCGATCAACGGCTCAATCTCCTTTGGTGTGATTGTCGCCTTCATTATGTATGTCCGGTTCTTCACCCAGCCGCTGGCGCAAATGGCCCAGGCCGCACAGAATCTGCAGGCAGCTTCTGCTGCCAGCAAACGCGTATTTGAATTTCTGGATGCCGCAGAAATGGATAATGAAGATCACAAGGATACCAGGCTCACCGCTGCTGATGGCCATGTAGTCTTTGAACATGTGCAGTTCGCCTATGAGGATACCGATAAGCTGGTAATCAAGGACTTCTCCGCCGAGGTTCAGCCGGGCCAGAAGATTGCCATTGTAGGCCCGACTGGTGCCGGTAAAACGACACTGATTAACCTCCTGATCCGCTTCAATGAGCTGACCGGCGGGGAGATATACATCGACGGCACTCCAATTAGCAGCTTGACCAGAGAGAACCTTCACGATCTTTTCTGTATGGTGCTGCAGGATACCTGGATGTTTGAAGGCACGGTAAGAGAAAATCTCGTCTATAACAAAACAGGCGTGACTGATGCTGAAATGGAAGAAGCCTGCCGTTCTGTCGGCCTGCATCATTTCATTCAGACTTTGAGCATGGGCTATGATACGGTATTGAATGACAAGGTCAATCTCTCCGCAGGCCAGAAGCAGCAGCTTACGATCGCCCGGGCAATGCTTAAGAATGCCCCGATGCTTATTCTCGATGAGGCAACCAGCTCCGTGGATACGCGGACTGAGCTGCTGATCCAGCAGGCGATGGATCAGTTGATGGAAGGCCGAACCTCGTTCGTCATCGCTCACAGGCTCTCAACCATCAAGAACGCCGATGTTATTCTGGTGCTGAAGGACGGTGACATTCTGGAAAGCGGCAATCATCATGAGCTGCTTGCGAAGAACGGCTTCTATGCAGAGCTCTATAACAGCCAGTTTGAACAAGCCTCTTAAGGGTTAGCTGTACGCAAATTTAAAGGGTGTCCCGAGACGGGACACCCTTTTGCTATGCTTATAGAATCGGAGACAGCAGCCTGGCAACAGCCTCTTTAAATTTCATCATCTTCGGCCGTGCTTCATAGCGTTCCAGTGTAAGCTCGGTACAGGACATGCTGTCCTTCAGAAACAGCTCGTGGAGCTCGCCGGCAATGCCTTCATCGCATACGAGGGCATTGACCTCAAAATTCAGGCGAAAGCTGCGGGTATCAATGTTCGTAGTGCCGACTGAGGCGATTTCCTGGTCTACGACTATGGTTTTGGCATGCATGAAGCCCTTCTCATACTGAAGGATTTTGACTCCATAAGGCAGCAGCTCACCGGCATGAGACAGTGTAGCCGGATAGACGAACATATGGTCAGGCTTGTTCGGGATCATAATCCGCACATCCACCCCGGAGAGCAGCGCTATTTTGCAGGCATCCATAAAGCTGGCGTCGGGTATAAAGTACGGCGTCTGAATATACACACTTTTCTTGGCCGATGCGATCAGCTTCAGGTACATATTCTTCAGGTGCTCTGTCTGGGAATTGGGCCCGCTGGAGATGATCTGCACCACACTGCTGCCTGTATGCTTCTCCATCGGGAGAGGGAGCTGCTCAGACTCCTCTTCGCCCCGGGGCGCAGCCTTATTCCAGTCCAGCAGGAACCTGCCAAGAATCTGATTCACCGCGCTGCCCTTCATCCGGAAATGCGTATCGCGCCAGTAGCCCATTTTCTTGTCCAGTCCAAGGTATTCGTCCCCGACATTAAACCCGCCGATGTAGGCGATTTCTCCGTCAATAATACACAGCTTGCGGTGATTCCGGTTGTTGATCCGCAGATTAATCAGCCGGAACAGGGACGGGAAGAACACCTCCACCTTGCCCCCATGATCAATCAGATCCTTGAAAAAAGCCCGTGAGGTCTGGCGCGAGCCGATCTCATCATAGAGCAGTCTCACCTTGACCCCTGCTTTTGCTTTGGCAGTCAGCTCTTCCCTCAGCCTGCGGCCAAGGTCATCCGGCTGAATAATATAATACTGCACGTTGATTTCCTTCTTGGCATTACGGATATCCTGAAACATCGCATTGAATTTGGCTTCACCGTCATCGAAAATTTCAATTTCATTGTCAGATGTAATAAGCGCGTTCGAGGAGCGCAAATTCATTTTAAGCAAATCCGCATACTTGGCGGTCAGTCCTCCCTGATAATCAACGGTCATTACCTGCTCATCAATGGCGGATTGCAGGTAGATCCGTTCTTCTGCGCTGAGCTCATAAAAGTTCCGCTTCTTGAGCTGTCTTCCGAAGAACACATAGAAGATAAATCCCCCTACGGGGATGAAAAACAGGACCATCAGCCAGGCCCAGGTGGACCCGATATCCCTGCGCTCGATGAAAACGACAACTCCGGCCAAAAGGATATTAAGTAGTGTAATAATAGAAACGATTAGTGTGATAATGCTGCTCCAGTCCATTGTCTTGAGAGCCCCTTTCTGCTGCATATGATGCCCTGTCTTGTCCGGTATATTAAATTGTAGATATCCTTGCGGCTCCGGTCAATAACATTATGTGATAGCTATTTATAACCAAACAACCCCCTGCTCTAAGCATCAGCCTGGAGGGAGGGGGAATTGGAGCCTTTATATTCAGGAGTCCTACAGTTTGTTCCGCTTGGACAGCGTGGAATACATCTGCAAAAACCGGGTTATATACAGCTCCGGGTTCAGGTTGCGGCGGATATGCTGCTCCCCCTTCCTCCGGATTGAAGCTCTCAGCGGCTGGTCAAACATCAGGGAGGCAGCGGCTGTAGCCGCTTCGGAGATTAAGCCCAGCCTGTATATTTTACCTGTCTGATTATGCATAACCAGCCTGCGTATCCCGTCAGAGTCTGTAGACAGAACCGGGCAGCGGCATAGCATGGCTTCCGCTACCGCATAACCGAAGCCCTCCAGAACCGAGGTCGAGCACAGCAGCCCTCCGGAATCTCCGATAATGCTTAAATAATCTGCCATATGTTCATGCGCAACGTTAGAATACAGAATCAGCCGGGAAGCTATTCCCGTCTCTGCTACAAATTGCTCGAAGGCTGCTTTTTCATCAGGGTCAAACAGCGTATCATCCTGGAACATCCACAAATACAATTCCGGCCGGATCTTCAACAGCTCAAGTCCGATCTGCAGAAACTCCCTCCAGTTCTTATTCGCCTGCAGCCGGCCTACCCAGGCAAGCACGGGATACTTCCGCGGCGGGTAGGCAGTGTACTCAAAGTTAACAAGCCCCACAGGGTCATCGAAGCAGTAATGCGGCATATCCGGCAGATGCTCCCGGAGCAGCTGCCGCAAATGGGCAGTCTCCGGGTATAGAAGAGCATCGGTATATTTCCTGATTCTTCCTGAGAAATCAGCGATAACTGCCCGGGCTTCCTGAATCCTTCCAAGCCCCTGTAATTCAAATATAAGCAGGCCGGAATACCCATGCCCGCGGATTCTTACGGCCAGGTCAATATCTGTGCATACAACAATCAGATCGAAGGCATGGGCTGCCAGCAGATTAGCGAGCGCTTCATCACTGCGGATAATATGGACGGGGATATTCCGGATGTTCCTCTGCCCTTCACCAGGATGGGTGTAAAGCAGGTGACATTCAATTCCTTGCGCAGCCAGAGCTTCACAGCGCACCCTGTTTAACGTCTCCATTCCCCCGCTGGGATTGTAGAATGTGAATAAAATCTTCATCGCTATCCCTCATTTCCCGCAGGATTATGCAGCATATTCAGCTGATACAGCTCCTGCAGCGCGTCAGTTTTGAACAGCTCATTGGTCAGCGACTGCTTCACTGAAGATACCCCCCTGCTGCGGTAACCGATCCTGGCGTGGTCCGGCGTATAATAATTGGAGATAGAGGTTTCCGTATTTTTTATAAGACCTGCCATCAGGTACTCAATATCCATGTAAGCTGTAAAGAGCTCTGGGCCGAACAGCAGCACATAGGGCGTACTAACTCCCAGCAGCATCCGGTATAACGCATGCTGAACCGAAGCGCCCGGCATCCATACAAATTGGGTTATAGGATGGCTTATACCTGCTAATCCTGCCGATGCCTGATTATCAGCGGACACATCGATAATCCGGAATATATAATTGCTGAAAGTCTGTTCATATATATTCTCGAGTGCATAGTCATGATGCGGATCAGGCGCCTGCACAACGTACAGTATAGTCAAGGCAGGCGGAATCCCGCGGCGGCCGCGGGCCTGCAGCCGGGTTAAATGATAAGTATATCTCCATCTGCGGTGATTCTCCTTACTGGTTAACTGGGCAGAGACGCTATGTGAAGATTGAACCCGGTAATCCATCAGCTCCACCGGCAGGAACCGGATGTCGCAGAATTCTTCCAGCCGCAGCCAGTAATCATAATCCTCCACCGGCTGCATGCGGTATCCGCCTGCCTTTCGGGCAGCCTCTGCTTTATACATGAATGAGACTCCGATAATGGATGAATCGAGCAGCTTAGCCTTGGGCTGTCCCTGATATTGCCGCAGTGCCGCCAGTTTGTGCTCATCGTCAAGCTGGATTCCGTCATTATCAATGCTTCTGAACGAGCTGTAGACAAGCCCAAGCTCAGACGGACCCTTAACGAGTGCTGTCCGCAGCACCTCCAGAAAGGCGGGATCATAGACATTGTCGCTGGATACCCAAGTCAAATAGCGGATTTCCGGATCTCCAAGCAGAACATCAAACCCGGTATTCAGCGCGTGCGCCACTCCAGCATTATCAGGATAAGAGATAATTAATACCCGAGGGTCGCCGGCAGAAAAACAGCTAACCAGCGCTTCCATCTCCGGTGCCCCGTCAATAACAATGACCAGCCGGAATCCGCTGAAGGTCTGTTTCAGCACAGAATCCAGCGCCTGCCGCAGGAAATCCGTTTTCTGGATATACACAGGCATTACAACTCCAACATCCGCCAATCCTTCCGCCCCCTTTTTGAACAGCTTTGTTATTAGTTTATTGCGGAATTGGCGGATTGCCTGTGTGAATTGACCTCACTTCCTTACAGACATATCAAAAAGCGGAAACGTCCCGAATGCAGGACAGTATCCGCTGAATGTGAAATCCATAGAATTCACTAGATTGGCAGCGAGAAAGCAGGTATTTCTGTAAATTCTGACTGCAGTACCCGTTGTTCAATGACCAGGTTCCCAGACTCGTCTAGACCGTAGGAAGAGAAGGCAACCACCGACAATGGATCGGTATTGTCAATCTGTACTTCATAGGCAACGTTACCCGCAATGAAGAACTCTCTGATGTCTGAGGAAAGCGGAGCAACATTATAGCTTGAGACATAAATCGGAGTCAGCGTAAGGGTTGACATCGGGACTGCAAAAATCTCGACCAAAATAGTAGCCGACGCACTACTCAGGTTACGTGTACTGACCGCAATAAAACTGGCCGCTGTTCCGGTAACCCGGGTATTTGTAATAATTCCTGTTGAATAAGGCATCTTCATTCACTCCCTTTCTGTTTTCTATCATTCTATTCCTGTTCACGGCTGTTGATTGAGTCATAAGACTGGGGGTGTTCGCGGGATTTTATCCAGCTGGTCATGTGTACACTCTAAACCTGTAAATGACCATATTATGTAACAAGTACATCAGACGTATAGTAAGGAGTGATTTCGTGACTAATTTTAACTTTGCGGTAACATCAGGGGTGTTTGCAAAGTTTGAGCCTTCGATTGCCGCTAATCTTCTGCTTCCGCAAGTCATGATTGCAGTGGCAGTCGACACCACTTCAGGAACCCCCCAGACCGGACTTTACCGCTCCCTTGACGGAGGAGCTAACTGGACATCGTCTACACTGCCGCTGCCTCCGGGGTTCACCGGAGCTGAAGCTCCCTTTGTCGCTTACGGGTTTCCGAATACCTTTGTAGTAACGGCCCATGTGTTCCCGGGTGCCTCGGATGGAACAACAGTTATTTATACCTCTACTGATAACGGGACCACCTTCAGCCCTCCTGTCATTGTCAACTGGGGATTCGGCACCTATATCAATAATGATGAGACCAATGTCGTTATGGACGCGGGTCAGTCCAGCCCTTATCTGGGTAACATTTATGTATCTTACAACCACCAGTTTAATGTTGCCAACGGCGGAAATTCTACCGCCTTCTTCAGCCGTTTGCAGGCCGGTGCGACCACCTGGAACCAGCCGATCATGCTCTCAAGCATTGATGATCAGGTAGAACGTCCGGACGTCGCAATTGATCTTGTCGGCAATGTATACGGTGCGTGGATCACAACCAATTTACCGTCCCGTTTCCTGATTAGATTATCACAGGATGGGGGAACAACCTTTGCAGATCCTGTACTGGTTTCACTGATCACTCCGGTACCGACTGTCCTTCCCGTTCCTGGCTATGCTTTCCGGGTATTGACCTTTGCAAATGTATCAACCGACCGCTCCAGCGGCCAATTCAGCGGCCGTGCTTATGCTGTATGGCAGGATTTCCGGCAAGGGTACTCCGATGTCCTGATGTCGTTTTCCGATGATACAGGAACGACCTGGTCCAATCCGCTTAGTGTAACAGGAGCACCTGCCGGATCACAGAATTTTTTCCCGGCTATTGATGTTGATCCGCTGCTCGGTGTAGTCAATATCATTTACTACAGTAACCAGGTTAACGGGTTCCTGCTCGATGTATACGTAGCCCGGTCGATCAACGGCGGCCAGACGTTTACCAACACCCGAATCACTAATTCATCCTTTAATCCCAACGGTGTCAGTCCGACCCCGGTACCGCTCATCGGTGATTACATCGATATTACCTCGGTTCCGCCCGGCGGCTACATCGGAGCCTGGGCTGACACCAGCACAGGCTCGCTGAACATTGTTGCCGGCTATTCGGACGTAGTAATCACATAAAAACAAACAAGACCTTCCGGTCACCCGGCGGTCTTGTTTGTTTTACAAGAATTGTTATTTATTCCTTCCCTGACAAGCCCTCAACAACCTTATCGATGTTCCACTTCATCATGCCCAGGTAGGTATCTCCTTCTTCACCTTCCTTGGCAACTGAATCCGTGAAGATCTTGGAGTGAACCGGCACTCCCGTTTCCGCGGAAATCGTCTCCATTGTTTTTGGATTGACACTCGTCTCCAGGAACAGTGCAGGAATACTGTTGTCTTCAATGATTCCAATAATCCGCTTCATTTGCTCCGGTGTTCCCTGACTGTCGGTGTTGATCTCCCAGATGAAGGCGGATTCCAGCCCGTAAGCCTTTGAAAAATATTTAAACGCCCCTTCACTTGTCACCAGAATACGCTTATCCTGCGGAATCTGCTGTACTGCATCCTTTGCATACTGATCCAGCTCGTTCAGCTCTTGTACATAAGCCTCCTGATTACTGAGATAGTATTCTTCGTTGTCCGGGTCGGCTGCGATCAGCCGTTTAGTCAGGACATCAGCATAACGGACCCCGTTCTGCAGATCCAGCCAGGCGTGGGGATCAACCTGCGTTTCCTTGCCTTTTTCCGTCAGATAGATTGGTGCCACCTCATCCGTCAGGGCAAACGAAACATCTGTTTTGTTCGTCACATCAAGCAGATCCTGGAACCAGCCCTTGCCTGTCTCCAGATTCAAGCCGTTATAGAAGATCAGGTCTGCTCCCGAAACCTTGCTGGTGTCAGCAGGCAGCGGATCATACATGTGAGGGTCCGTTCCGACAGGTACAAGACTGTATACCTCCGCTTTATCGCCGGCAATATTTCTTGCCATATCCGCGATGATCGAATAAGTCGCTACAATCTGCAGCTTATCCTCTCCCTCTCCCCCCGTGGCAGTATTAGTATTTGTATTAGAGCAGGCGGCAAGCAGCAGGAGCAACAGTGACAGCGGAAGCAGAAGCATTTTTTTCATTTTGTTTTCAATCCTTTCCCCAGGAAATTGTTTTTAGGCGAACAAATAAAGGAGATCACAAACAGTGCCATTCCGGTCAGAACAATTGTGGCGCTTGTAGGCAGGTTATAACGGAAGCTAATGATTACACCGGCTATCCCGGATACCGCCCCGGCTGCCGAAGCCAGCAGAATCATGTGAAACAGCGTCTTCGTCCATAAATACGAGGTGGCTGCCGGTATGACCAGCATCGCAATAACCAGCACAATCCCAACCTGTGATAAGGAGGATACCGTCACTACCGACAGGAGTGTCATCAGCAGATAATGATAGAAGCCTGTTCTCAGTCCATAGGCCTTGGCGACCACCGGGTCAAAGGAGCTGATCAGCAGCTCTTTGTACAGCAGGGTAATCATTGCGATAACCACCAGCATGATGATAAAGGACTGGGTCAGCTCCGACTGCGGAACTGCAAGAATATTGCCGAACAGAATATGAGTCAGGTCCAGGCCGCTTCTTGCAAAGGTAATCAGGACAATACCGAGTGCAAAAAAGGAGCTGAGAATGATGCCGATCGAGGTATCGCTTTTGATATTGCTGCGGCTGGTTATAAATTGAATCAGAATGGCTGCCAGCAGTCCGAACAGAGATGCACCAAGCAGAATGTTGATCCCCAGAATATACGACAGTGCCACTCCCGGAAGGACAGCATGGGATAAGGCGTCGCCCATCAGCGACATTTTGCGGAGTACGATAAAGCTGCCCAGCACCCCCGACACAATACCCAGAATCACCGCAGACAATCCGGCATTAAGCGCATAGACCGGAATATCCAGCCAGCCCGATAGAGCGTTAATCATGGCCGTCACCTGCCCCTTTAATCATTACATTGCCAAGGGAAGCCCCATACGCACTACGGATATTTTCAGTTGTAAAGGTGTCTTTCACATCTCCAAAGGCAATCAGCTTTTTGTTGAGAATAATAATTTTGTCAAAATAGTCCTCGACCTCATGAAGGTCATGATGCACAACTAGTACTGTCTTGCCTTCCTCGCGGAGCTGCTTCAGCAGCTTGACGATGATGGTCTCACTGACCAGATCAATCCCGACGAACGGTTCATCCAGAAAAAAGAGCTCTGCCTGCTGGGCAAGCGCCCTGGCTATAAAGACCCGCTGCAGCTGGCCCCCCGACAGATTGCTGATCTGCCTGTTCGCCAGATCACTGATATCCACCATAGCCATGCAACGTTCCGCGGTCTCCAATTCTTTCTTGCCTGGACGCCGGAAGAGCTTTAAGCCCGGGTAAGTACCGGTCAGCACTGTGTTGCGTACCGTGATCGGAAAGGTCAGGTCAATATCATTTTTTTGAGGTACATAGGCAATACGCCGCTTCCAGCCGGATATATCCGTCCCCTCAATCTTTACGGAGCCGCTCCGTTTTTTGACAACCTCCAGCAGCGCCTTGATAAAGGTTGATTTACCTGCGCCGTTTGGCCCGATGATGCCGACTGAATAACCCAAAGGGATGTTCAGATCTATGCTCTCCAGAACCGGATTGCCGAAATAATCCACGTTCAAATTGTTGATCTCAATCACAGTATCGTCTCCTGTCTCCAGATTAGGGTTTTATGTAGTTTTCTGCCCCGTCTATCCATTTGTTTATGATGGACAAACATTTTCATTATTGTTAACTTTTTTTCATAGAACAACTTTTGTTTCCTTCGGGAAACTTTTATTCTTAGGTACAATATATTTAACCCAAAGAAATTTGTCAACATTATTTTAAATTTTTTGGATTTTTCAGCTCAAAAAAACCCAGTCCGTCGATCAGGCGGCTGGGCTTGCAGATGCACAGTAGTAATAGTAATAAGTCCGGGATTATCCCATTTTAATGACTGCCTTAACAACCTCTTCCTTGTTGCCGATGACAAAATCAAACGCCTTCTGGGATTCTTCGAAGCTGAATTTGTGTGTAACGATGCCTTTAACGTTGATTTTTCCGCCTGAAATCGCGCCGATTGCGGCGGGATACAGGTTGCGGTAGCGGAAGACCGACTTTATGTCCGCCTCTTTGAACATAATCTGCATGAAATCAAAGTCTATGATATCCTTAGCCGCAAGGCCTACAAGTACTATACTGCCGCCCCGTTTGACCAGATATGGTGTCTGTTTCACCGTATGCTCACTGCCAGCCGTTTCGATTACTTTATCCATCCCCTGTCCATCAGTCAGAGCAGCGATTACTTCGAGTACATCTTCCTGCTTGGCGTTGATAACCTGCGTAGCGCCGAGGCGCTTGGCCGCTTCCAGCCGTTTCCCGATTATGTCGACCACGACGATATCCGTAGCCCCGAAGGCTTTGCAGGCCAGCAGCGTAACCAGCCCGATACAGCCTGCACCCAGAATCACAACATGGTCACCCAGCTTGATACCCCCTTGGGAGGCGGCATGCAGTCCTACGGACAGTGGCTCCACCAGTGCTCCTTCTTCCGAGGACACGTTGTCCGGCAGCTTGAACGCCATATTTTCCGGGAATGCGATATAGTCCACCAGACAGCCGTGATATGGCGGGGTCGCCAGGAATTCGACATCAGGACACAGATTATACTTCCCGCTCTTGCAGAACTCGCATTGGCCGCAGGTAATTCCCGGCTCCAGGGCTACCCGGTCTCCGACCTTCAGATGCCTGACCCCGGAGCCAAGCTGTACCACCCTGCCTGCGCATTCATGACCCAGGATAAAATCCCCCTCAACCACAAAATCACCAATCCGGCCATGCTCCAGATAATGCACATCCGAGCCGCAAATGCCCACATATTCCAGCTTGACGATAACCTCGCCCTCCGCTGGCACCGGCATCTCTATTTCTCTCATTTCCATTTTCTTGAGTCCGGTCATATAAAAGGCTCTGTTCTTCATTATGATTTCTCCTCCATATATTAGACTATAACTTCCAACGCTTCGGCTTTCGCAAGCAATACGCTATGTTGAGATAAGCTATTACCTATTCCGCGTTCTTTACTAATATACTTTTATAAAACATATTAAATAAGATTATATCCAGAATTACTTTGAAGTCAACAAAAATCCAATATAGATGTAACCGGATTCAATTCCTGCTGTAAAATAAACACAAAAAAGCCCCATGCGCAGCAGACTGCACCGTTATTCCGGTACATTTCTGCTGTTGCTGAGACCTAAGTGATCAGATATTATCAATAAACCCGGACACAAGCTCCAGTGCAGCACCTACTGCTGTGGCCTCCAGCTTGTATTTACAGACCCGCAGATAGGAGCCGTCCGCTTCGAAGGTGTTCTTACCAGCTAACAATTCTTGAATGGTACCGATGTACTCTTCCATGTAAGCCCCGGCGTAGCCGCCCAGAATGACATCGCAATCGTAGAGCATCCGCAGATTGTTGATTGCCACCACGAGATAGACAAGATATTCTTCCCAAAGGGCCGTCTGCGGCTCATGACCTGTGCGCAGCAGCCGGAAAAATTCAGAGATGCTGCCCTGTGTGCTGTCTGATAGGATTTTGGCCGAGCAATAAGCATCCATACAGCCCTTCTGCCCGCAGTAGCAGGTATGTCCACCAGGTACAATCGTCATATGGCCGAATTCACCGCTGCGGTGATTCTGGCCGGCATAAATCTGGTTATCAACTATAATGGAGCCGCCCACACTGTTGTTCAGAGAGAGATAGACAACATTATTCAAGTCCTGCTCCCCCCACAATTCGGCGAATCCGGCTGCATTGGCATCGTTGCTCAGTACACATGGGTACGGAATATGCCCGGCGAACTGCCGGACATTCCCCCCTTCGAAATCAATGACCGTGGCATAGCTTACCGTCTGGCGGTCTGCTTCGAGAATTGCAGGCAGTGCAATGCCAACACCGAGGATTCTGCCAGGGTCAATGGCGCACTCGGCTATGAAATCTCCTACCAGCCTGCCCACTCCCTGAAAATAAACCTCATTGTTGGCAAAAGGATATTGGTGACGGACATTCTTCACGATCCTTCCGCTGAGATCAATAGCAACAATTCCAACATGGTTCCGGGTCACATCCAGCCCGATGCTGAATTTAGCCTCACTGTTGCAGGCCATGGCCTTCGCCTTCCGTCCCCCGGTGGATTCGAACAACCCTGTCTCCATAATCAGCTCACGTTCCTGCAGCTCTTTGAGATTCTGGGTAACCGTTGGAAGACTCAGGTTCACTGCCGAGGCAATCTCCTGAATGGAAGTCGAAGGATTATAATACAGGTAACGGTATATGGCATTCCGGTTCATTTTTTTTACGTCCATGCTATTCAAGCGCTGTGCTGCCATATAACAAATCCTCCGGCTTTTATAAATGTATTTCCATAATATGCTGCATTCATCATAATACATCTTTAACCGGACTTGCAATGAATTGGAGTGGTCCAAAGATGGAGCGGACATGATCAATGTTATTCCTGCGCAAAATGGCCCCATCTGAGCCGCCAGCGGAAAAAAGCGGTTCAGATGGGGCTATCCAATTCATCTAATGCAAGTACTTACCGGTAATGGACTCTGCGGCTTCCGCAATCCGGTCAGGTGTACCTTCGTACACAATCTGTCCGCCCCGGCTGCCGCCGTCCGGCCCCAGGTCGATAATCCAGTCAGCCTGGCTGATAACCTCCAGATTGTGCTCAATCACGATCACAGTATTGCCGGCATCCACCAGCCGGTCAAGCATCTCCTGCAGATGGCCGATGTCAGACATATGCAGCCCGGTCGTCGGCTCGTCCATCACATAGATGCTTCCCTGCTTATGCAATTCACTGGCCAGCTTAATACGCTGGCATTCACCGCCTGAGAGAGTGCTGAGCGGCTGGCCTAACGTAATATAGGTCAGGCCGACATCGCTAAGTGCCTGCAGCTTCCGACGTACCTCCTTCAGTTCAAAGAACTCCAGTGCCTGCTCCACAGTCATCTCAAGCACTTCAGCAATCGACCGGCCGTTCAGCGTGTAAGCAAGGACCTCTTCTTTGAACCGTCTTCCCCCGCATACCTCGCAAGGCAGCTTCACTGTATCCAGAATTCCCATGTCGGCATACACCACACCGAGTCCCTGGCAATTCTCGCAGGCCCCCTTGGAATTGAAGCTGAACAAGCCGGGACTGACCTTATTGGCTGAGGCAAATGCTTTGCGCACATCATCCATGATGCCGGTATAGGTTGCCGGATTGGAGCGGGTGGATACACCGATAGATGACTGGTCAATCACAATAGCCTCCGGATGCAGGCTTAGAAATACATCGTTAATCAATGTGCTTTTACCTGACCCGGCAACTCCGGTAACCACCGTTAACACTCCAGCAGGTATATCGACAGAGACATTCTGCAGGTTATGCAGCGAGGCATCCTTAACCGGCAGCTTTCCGCTTGCCTGCCTGAATTGCTGCTTCAATTGCAGCGGGCGCTTCAGATGTGTACCTGTCAAAGTTCCGGACTCCAGCAGCCCCCCGTAGCTGCCTTCGAACACAATATTTCCGCCTCGGCTCCCTGCCTGCGGACCGACATCCACGATATGATCCGCCACCCTGATGACATCGGGATCATGCTCGACCACAATCACCGTGTTCCCTTTATCGCGCAGCTTCTGCAGCAGCTCGTTCAGGCGGTGAACATCCCGGGGATGCAGTCCGACACTCGGCTCATCAAAGATATAAGTAACATCCACCAGACTTCCGCTGAGATGCTTCACCATCTTGACCCGCTGGGATTCTCCGCCGGACAGGGTGTCCGTCTCCCGGTCCAGTGTCAGATAATCAAGCCCGATGTCCACCAGATGCTGCAGCCGTTCGTTCAGCGATTTGACGGCAGGCGCTGCTGCCGGATCACTGATCTCCTGAATAACGCGGCTCAGACGGCCAACCTCCATTGCAGACAGCTCCGCAATGTTGCTGCCGTTGATTCTGCAGCCGAGTGCCGCCTGGCTGAGCCTTGCCCCATGACAGCTCGGACATTTTCCTTCCGTAATGAAGGGGGCTACCATCTTTTGGGTTCGTTCAGACTTCATTTTGACATCCTGCCTGATATATTTACCGGTGAACTTTTCAAGGACGCCCTCTACAGTAATATTGGTGGCCTTACCCGCAAAATCCATCTTTACTTTTCTTGCCTTGGCGTAGAGCAGCTGATCCAGCTCCGCTTCCGTATAGTCACTTAGCTTCTTATCAAGGTCAAAATCTCCGGCCTGGACAATCATATTAAACTCCCAGCCGCCTACCGAATAGTCGGGCAACAGTATTGCGCCATCGTTCAAAGACTTCGACAGATCAAGCGCCTTGTCCATATCGACTCCTAATCTTCTGCCGATCCCGCTGCATTCAGGACACATGCCCTGCGGATCGTTGAAGGAGAACATATTGGCCGGGCCGATATGCGGCTGGCCGACCCGTGAGAACAGCAGGCGCAGGATAGGAGAAATATCAGTAACCGTCCCCATAGTGGAATGGGAGCCTCCGCCCAGACGCTTTTGATCCACGATAACTGCCATACTGAGGTTCTCGATAGCGTCCGTATCCGGCTGCGGAAATTTAGGCAGAAAGGTACGCACGAACATACTGAAGTTCTCATTCAGCAGCCGTGAGGATTCCGCAGCAATCGTATCAAAGACAATCGAAGACTTACCGGAGCCGGAGACACCGGTGAAGATTGTAATTTTCCGTTTGGGGATGCTTAGCGATACATTTTTGAGGTTATTTTCCCTCGCCCCTGAAATAACGATATACTCTTGACTTGACCCGCTCATATTAAGCATCCCTCCGGTTGGTGTTAGTTACAGCAGACACAGGTATTGTACCATTAACTGCCGGAGGAAATCCGGTTCTGATCTAATCTGCAGGATTGAGTATCGCCAGCACCTGATGGTCCTCCCACACGCCGTTAATCCTAACATTACGGACAGCGATGCCTTCCTTGTGGAAGCCAGCCTTCTCCAGGACACGGATTGAACCGGGATTCTTAGGGGAAGCCTCCCCCGTAATCCGGTGAAATTTCAACTCCTCAAAGGCGTATTGCACAACAATGCTCACCGCATCGGTCATATACCCCCTGCCGTTGTAATCCTGATCCAGGCTATAGCCGATCATGCAGCTCTGTAAAGCGCCTCTCACTACAAAAGACAGGCCGACACTGCCGATCACACTGCCATCCTCCCGCCGGCAAATCACGAAGTCATACCTCCGGTCTGTCTCACGGTCTGACTTGCTGTTCACAATAAGCTGAAGCTGATATTCCTCAGTATAAAATTCATCAATGGCGTTCGGAGAATATTTCTCGAAAAATGCCCGGTTACGCCTGTAAATATCCGTTAGAGCCGCAGCATCGGCTTCCTCGGGGAAACGGACATATATTTGCTGATCCACTGTCTTGTCCACTGTCTGCACCACCTGCTAAATATTAATAATAAATCTCTCAAGATTATACGCCTACTGCAATCCGGCAAAATATCCGGTTACAACTTCACGGAAATCGCAGGCTGCCGGCGAAAGATATCTTCCTTTATTCCACAGAAGAGCGATTTCTCTCACGAGACTGCCGTTATCTACCTGAAGATAACTTACCGCTCCGCGTACATCCTGTGCCGTTCCGGGAATAAAAGCAATGCCGATTTCCGCTTCCACCAGCTGAATCAGCCTCGACGGCTCATCTCCTTCATACACATAATGCGGTGTAAATCCCTCTGCGCTGCATACGGAATCAGCCAGATCCCGGGTTCCGTAACCCTTTTTGACACCGACAAAACATTCATCCTTCAGTTCCGCCAGGCCGATAACAGACCTCTCTGCCAGCCGGTGCCCCTTCGGTACTGCAACCAGAAGCGGGTCAATATATACAATCCGTGTCTCAATCTCCTCCGCTTCAAAGGCTGGTGAAGACAGGCAGAAATCCACTTCGCCCCTCTGCAGGCAGTCGGTCATCTCCCGGGTTGTCAGCATCTGGACATGAAAACGAATGTCCGGGCGCTTTTGACGAAAGACCCGCAGAATATTAGGGAGCGCACTCGCCGCGGTCACAGCGAGCTCGAGCGTATCCGGTTCAAGGCTTGCAAGGGATTGCAGCTCCTGCCTGCCCTGGGTTAGTTCAAACAAAGCACGCTCCGCACGCTGTAAAAATCTGCTGCCATATTCATTCAGCTTCAGCCGCCTGCCGTTCCGGTCGAAAAGCGGAACACCAAGATCCTCCTCCAGCCGGGCAATGGTTCTGCTCAGTGAGGATTGCGTAACATGCAGGCTCTGCGCAGCCTCGGTAACATGCTCTAACCGGGCCACCGTTACAAAATATTGCAGTTGCAGAAGCTCCATAGCGCCTCCCTTCATTCCTTTCAGTCACTGAAATCATAACATAAAATGCATTGGAGTAAATATTGGTTTTCAGATACGATGACTATACATTAATTAAGGGGAGGGCTTTAATATGAAGGTAAACAGCAGGTGGTTACTGATTGCAATTGGACTGGGAGTCCTGCTGAATCCGCTGAATTCTTCTATGATCTCAATTGCGTTAATCAGACTGCAGGAAGTCTATCAGCTTGATTATACTTCTGTATCCTGGGTAGTGTTTGCCTTTTACATTGCCAGCAGTATCGCCCAGCCGGTTATGGGCAAAGCCAGCGACCTGTTTGGCCGCCGCCGCATTTTCCTCGCGGGACTTGTTGTTGCATTTGCAGCCTCCATGCTGGCCCCCTTCTCGCCGGGATTTGGCTGGCTGATTGTTTTCCGTATTATCCAGTCCGTCGGGACAAGTATGATGGTTGCAGTCGGAATGGCCATTGTGCGGGTACATATTAAGGAGAATCAGGCTGCTGCCTTGTCTGTGCTGTCCGTCTTTTTGTCAGGTGCTGCGGCAGTCGGGCCTTTTGTTGGAGGCGTTATTATAGCCTGGTGGGATTGGAAAGCCGTTTTTTGGGTCAACCTTCCCTTTACAGCTGCCGGCTTTGTATTGGCCTGGAGGAGTATTCCTGAGGATCATCCGGAGGCGTCGTTGCTTAAAGACCTGCCGTTTACTAAATGGCTGGAAATCATGGACGTTAAGGGAATCATCCTTTTTATGGCCGGGCTGACATCCCTGCTCCTCGGTGTGCTGTCCTTTGAATCTTACGGAACCGCAGCGTTATGGCAGATCCTTACGGTAATAGGCGGACTGGGGTTGCTTACCGTTTTTGTATGGAATGAGCTAAAATCGGCTTCGCCCTTCATTCCCCTGCGCACCTTTGCCCGTTATCCCGCAATGACCCGGGTCAATATAGAGTACATGCTGGTTAATGTACTGTTCTATGCGCTGTTCTTCGGAGTTCCCTCTTACCTGCAGACGGTAAGGGGAGTCAGTGTCATCCAGACAGGCCTTTTAATGCTAAGCCTCGGCCTATGCTCACTTCTAGCTGCCCCGGTTGCCGGACGCTGGGTAGACCGCTCAGGGCCGGGACCTGCTCTAATGCTGTCTGCTTCTCTGATGACGTTCGGTTCTCTATGGCTGGTAATGATGAATGAAGGCTCCCCGGCTGCAAGCATATGCATAGCTCTGGCTGCTTTCGGCCTAAGCAGCGGGCTCAGCGGCGTCGGACTGCAGGCCGCTCTGTTTCAAAGCTCACCGCCAGAAATTATCGGTGTTGCATCCGGTGTATTCAATACCTCAAGGTATTTCGGGACCATCCTGTCTTCCCTGCTGACAGGCCTGGTCATGGGAGGGCAGCTCAGCTCCGGCGGCTTACGGGTGCTTGCCGTTATTCTTACAGCTATCGCATTTCTGCTGATCCTTCTGAACCGGCAGCGCCTGCGCGCAGGATTCCGATAAAGTTGACAGCTGCCTTACTCAGGAACGGCCGTTTCAGCCAGATGACAGCAGAGCTTGATACCGCATGCGGGTCATCAATCCGGTAATAGCGGATGCTCCGGCTGGCATGTCTGCTTAGTGAGGTCTCCGGCAAAATGGAAGCACCGAACCCGGAAGCTACCAGCCCGATAAGCATTCCGATGTCAGAGCATTCTCCAATAATGCGCGGGGACAGTCCCCGGGAGCGGAAATGCTCCAGGATCAAGTTATACAGGCCTAATCCTTCAGTACTCGGAAGGAGCAGCGGGTATCCGGTAATGTCCTCGTAAGATACCCTTTCGTCCGAACGGGTCATCGCATCCGGGACTGTACCACCTGTAACAAAATAGAGGGGTTCATCCCCAAGCATCAGGCAGTCAAAATCCTCCAGATCAATTGGCAGACGGACAATTGCCAGATCAAGCAGCTTATCACGGACCAGCTGAATCAGTGTATTTGTTTCATTTTGCTGGATTTTGAACGTTACCTTCGGGAACTTATCCCGGAACCGGCTGAGCGCGCCGGGCAGACGGGAATCGGACAAGGTATTCACCCCGATTGCCAGCCTGCCGCGGATACCCTGTCCGCTTTCACGCGTTTCTGCCTTCGCTTCATCCATCAGACGGGTAATCGTCAGGGCATGCTCATATAGCGTTCTCCCGGAAGCAGTCAGCTCCAGCTGACGGCCGTTCCGGTGAAACAGCTGCACGCCAAGCTCCGTCTCCATCAGCTTCAGCTGCTGGCTCAGCGGAGGCTGGGACATGTGCAGCTTCAGCGCCGCAGAGGTGACCTGACGTTCCTCCGCAAGGGCTATGAAATACCGCAGCTGCCTGATATCCATAGGCTCAGCTCCTTAATAAAATGAAAAGTATATGATTATCATATACTTTTGCTATATTTATAATATTATTCATATAGTTCACTCCATGATACCATGCTTATGTAAACTTACGCAGAAAGCTGGTAAAGAATCATGCAATGGAACAAGTACAAAGACCACCTGAGCTTATTGCCCGCAGGCGTGCAGTGGCTTTTCTTTTTGTTTACCAATACCGTGCTGGTCCCTCTGTCAGTGGGCCATGCGCTGGGAATGGCTGCAGGCGACATTACCTCTTCTATGCAGCGTTCCTTTATTCTGACCGGCCTGCTATGTATGGTCCAAGCTTTATGGGGGCACCGCTATGCTCTGATGGATGGTCCGGCAGGCATTTGGTGGGGGCTGGTATTGGGAATCATCTCTTCTGCTCCGGCGATGGGCATGAATCCTGCATCCGTGGCAGCGAGCCTGACCGGAGGTTTTCTGCTGGCCGGCGTAACCGGTAGTCTGCTGGCACTACTGGGCTTTCTTAAACTGCTGCAGCGACTGTTCAACCCCGTCGTGATGGGTATATATCTGCTGCTGCTTACCTTTCAGCTGGCCAATACCTTTTTTAAAGGTATGATCGGCTACAGCACCGGCGGCAAATGGGACTTGCAGCTCGCCGGACTGTCGCTCGTCATCATTCTGTTCGTTTCCTTCATCCATTTGAAGGCCAAAGGCAAGCTTAGCCAATTCTCCCTGCTGCTTGGCATCATAGCCGGATGGATAGCCTACGTCATCTGCTTCGGCAGCTCCGGGAGCACTGGAACTGCCGAAGCAGTAAGTGCGGCGGCTGTCTGGCAATGGCTGCCCTGGGGCAAGCCGTCCTTTGAGCCTGGCATCGTCATTGTCGGCCTGCTTGCCGGGCTTGTTAACATGACCAATACATTAACCAGTCTGCTGGCCGCAGATAAGCTGTACCAGCAGCAAGCTACTGAGAAGCAGTATATCCGCTCGCTGCTGTTCACTAATCTGTTTTCGGTTGCCGGTGCCTGCTTCGGACTGATTCCGTTCGGCACATTCGCCTCCTCTATCGGATTCCTGGAGAATACGAGGGTGCTGCGCCGGTCAGCTCTGATTATCGGGGCAGCCCTGCTTATGCTGGTCGGCCTCATTCCGGCCTTGAGCAGCTGGCTGGCGCTGCTTCCGATGTCTGTCGGCAGCGCAGTGCTGTTTGTCGCCTACCTGCAGATGTTCGGCACGGCGCTGAATACCCTGGGCCGCACTGCACTTAATTCCAAAACGATTTACCGTGTAGCACTCCCGGTACTGACCGGAATCGGAATCATGAATATTCCCGCAGCTGCCTTTGCTGACTTCCCTCCGCTGCTGACTCCGGTCGCCTCCAACGGTCTGGTCGTTGGCGTCATACTGGCTATTGTCATGGAGAACCTTATTCCATGGAGCCAATTCGAGCCTAAGACTCCCAGCCTGCCGGCGTCCAGATAAGCTTAACTAAACCGGTAAGTCCAAAACTGCTCAGTACCGTAACGGCTGATAATTTCTTCCTGAGTCAGGACCCGGTTGCCCACCAGCTCAGCTGCCTGGAACTGTGAACGGTGAGCCTGAATGGAAGCCATCTTAGGAACCAGGAACGCTGTAACATCCACCGTTACATCTGCTCTGCCGATCATCTGCTCATGATTGCTGGAGAATGCGCTGCAGAGCACAACCGGCCGTTCTCCCTCCGCAAGCTGGCCGATGGTCCGGACAACAGCTGCCCCGGTTGCATCATGGTCGGGATGTACACTGTAGCCGGGGTAGAATGTAATCACAATATCCGGTTTCAGCTCCTGCAGCAATGCCATAATAGCCCCATCCAGCAGCTCCCGATCCTCGAATTCTATCATCTTGTCATGGAAACCGAGCATTCTGAGGTCCTGGATACCGATAGCCCGACAGGAATCTTCTAATTCGACTTTGCGGATAGCAGGCAGAGTCACCCGGTTGGCAAAAGGCGGAATACCCATATTACGGCCCATTTCACCAAGAGTCAGGCAGGCAAAGGTAACCTGTGCGCCTTCAGCTATGTATTTAGCCAATGTTCCCGCTGCAACAAAGGACTCATCATCCGGATGCGGGAGCACAGCCAAAATGCGCTGAACACTTAGATTAGTATTCATGAATGTCTTCTCCTCCATTTTCATCAGAACGCCTCCAGACTCAGCTGCAGTGCAACAACCAGCTTGCCCATGCTGTCATGTCCGGCCAGAATAAGACGCTTCGTATCCAGCTCATCTATATGAGTAAGCCCTTCGGCATAAATCCAGCCCTGACCGGTCTTTAACCCGATCCGGTACGGGCCGGTGCCGGAGATGGAGCCCTGAGTATAACGGATAACGGCATTACTGATAAATGCGGATGCCGGATGGCGGCTGCTGTCCAGATGGTTAGCATACGCTCCAGTTGTAAGCTCAAGATGAAGATACAGATCCCGTCCGGATAACTCATTAATTCGCGACTGTATATGATGCGGTTCAATCAGCTGCATAGTAATCTCCTTCTGTTGTATTAAAATGTTAACGGTGCACTACACTGTCTATCCTTCTACTATATCCGCCTCAAGATCAGTGGCAATCTCAATCATCAAAGGAACGACAGCCTCAGCAGCTACCGCCACATAAAGGTCTCCTGAATACAGCCGGAAAGGAATTTCTGCTTCACCATGCTTCCACATAAAGAAATCGCCCTCAATGGTCATAGTGCTCTCCGGTCCTTTAACACTAAAGGTCTGCGAATAAAAAAAGTCAGCTCTTCCAGCGAAATACTGTTTGCATTCCTCCAGGGTGATCGCCTGTACAACAGTGTCCTCCTGCATTGAACGGGTAATACGAAAACGCTGATTCATGTTATACCTCCAAAAACAAATTTCTGCAGCGGCTCAGTTACGGTATTCCTGTCCTGTCACCGTTGTCCCGAAAATACATTTTCTCACTCCCGGTCCCCGCTGTCAAAACAATGCATGCTCATTCATGCAGAAAATGACAAATAAAAGTGCATAGCTGCGCTATGCACTCTCTTAGAACCGCTTATTGCTACTCCTGATTCAAAAAGGTCCGTGTCCGCTCCAGCCGCGGGCTGCCGAAGATCTGCTCCGGTGTGCCGGATTCGGCGATCTCCCCGTTGTCCATAAAGAACACCCGGTCCGCCACATCACGGGCAAAGCTCATCTCATGGGTCACGATGATCATCGTCATATTCTCCTCAGCCAGCTGCCGGATTACCCGCAGCACCTCGCCTGTCAGCTCAGGGTCAAGAGCCGATGTCGGCTCGTCAAATAGCAGGATATCCGGATTAAGCATCAGTGCCCTGGCGATCGCTACCCGCTGCTTCTGTCCGCCTGACAGCATGGACGGGTATACCTCCGCCTTATCAGCAAGCCCAACTTTGGTGAGCAGCTCCATGCTTCTGGCAGCAATAATCTGGCTGCTCTCCCGCTTGAGCGTTCTTGGCGCGAGCTCCAGATTTCCCCGTACCGTCAGATGAGGAAAGAGATTGAAATGCTGGAACACCATGCCCATTGTTGCGGTAATGTCTCTGATGACTGCATTTCCGGCATATTTTCCGTTTTCCGCCAGCGTTTTGCCATGAATGAGGATACTGCCCCCGGTGATTTCTTCGAGGTGTACAAGACTGCGCAGCATGGTGCTTTTACCGGAGCCGGATGGTCCGATTACAGCTACAACTTCACCGGGGTTGACTTCAAAGGTAATCTGCTTCAGCACATCCAGACTGCCGAAGGATTTCTGTAGTTTTTTTACTTCAATAATACTGCTCATAAGCGGACAGCCCTTCTACTCAAATTTGAAACGTTTCTCAAGCAGCTTGAAGAACAGCGTCAGCACGAGTGTCATCAGCAAATAGATGATACCTGCTACAACAAACGGAGTCACTGTAAAATCCCGGTTTACTGCAGTCTTGGCATAATTCAGCAGCTCCGGTACTGCTACAGCGTAGAGCAGCGCTGTATCTTTAACGAGTGTGATTGACTCATTCGCCACTGCCGGCAGGGCAACCCGGAACATTTGGGCCAGAATGACCTTGCGCAAGGTCTGCCATTTGCTGAGTCCGAGCACCTTGGCCGCCTCATGCTGTCCTTTATCAATGGACAGCAGTCCTCCGCGGAATATTTCTGCGAAATAGGCTCCATAGTTCAGGATAAAGCCGAGGGCAGCTGCGACAAAACGGTCCATAACCAGATACTCGCCGATGACCGGGATCTGCGGCAGTCCAAAGCAGAAGAACAGCAGCTGCAGCAGCAGCGGAGTACCGCGCATAACATAAATATAAGTGTGGGCCAGCCAGGACAGCGGTTTAATCCGGCTTTTGGCCATCAGTGTAACCAGCATCCCGAGCGGGATGGACAGAACGATGACGATCAGGAACAGCAGCACGGTTGTGCGTGCCCCCTCAAGCATCGGCCCGGCAATCTGGATAATATAATCGATACTCATTTCGTCTACCGACTCCTAAGGAAGCTGTCTAGTTCAATACTTTATTTTCGCCAAACCATTTAGTAGAAATTTCAGCCGCTGTACCGTCACTGCTCAGCTCATCCAGCGCCTTCTGCAGTTCATCCAGCAAAGCCTGATTGTCCTTCTTAATGCCCACACCGTATTGTTCAGGGGAGAGGGATTCATCCAGCAGCTTATATGTATTCTGCTCAATGGACATGTAATATCTGGCTACAACTTCATCAATAACTACACCGTCAAGACGTCCTGATTTCAGGTCAGTCAAGGCAAGCACGTTATCCGGGAACTCAGATACACCGGCAACCTCTGCTTTGACCGGACTGGCACCCAGTGCATCAGCGGCGGACGACAGGCTCTGGAGCCCAAGCTCCTTGCCGGCAAGATCCGCAAGTGCTGTCAGCTTTGAATCGGCAAGCACGACTACCACCTGGCTGTTTTCAAGGTACGGTCTGGTGAACAACACCTTTTCCTTACGCTCATCCGTAATGGTGTAGCCGTTCCAGATCATGTCGATGCGTCCGCTGTTAAGCTCGGATTCCTTGGCAGACCAGTCGATCGGCTGGAAGGTAACCTCTTTGCCCATCTTTTCGGCAGCAGCCTTGGCATAATCAATATCAAATCCTACGATGTCATTGTTCTCATCACGGAAGCCCATTGGCGCAAACTTGTCATCAATCCCGATAACCAGCTTGTTATCATCTTTCCCTGAACCGGAGCAGCCTGCAAGCACCGCTATAATCATTACTGTTAATAAAACCCATACTCCCTTGCGTCTCATCTCTCTAATCCCCCTAGTAAAATTAAATGTCCATACGCGCTTTAGTTCGTTAACACGTTATCAGGGTATCATAATAACATATGATGTGAACTGCGTCGATAAAGGAGTGATCGGCATCTATGTCAATGGATAATTTTCTAACAAATATCAGTGAGATCGCGGTATTGTGTGCCGGGTCACTCAAGCCGTTTTGCCGGCAAATATATAATAGAAGAAAATCCGGTAAACGGAGGAGTACTCTATATGAAACAATACATCCCTAACCAGCACGGCGCGTGGGCGATGCTGATCCTTCCCTTTCTGTTCGGCATTGCTTCATCTGCAGGAAAAGCCATACATATCCCGCTGTTCATCTGCTGGCTGCTGATCTATCTGTTCAGCTTCCCGCTGCTCCAGGGGGTCAAAACCGGCAGATTCCAGCGCTATGCCAAGCCGCTTAAGCTGTACGGGCTTCTGCTGATCCCTTTTGCCGGTTATCTGGTTATCGCCGAGCCTGAGCTGATCTGGTTTGTGCTGCCGCTGCTGCCGCTCTTCGCGGTCAATCTCTATTTTGCCAAAAGAAAAAATGAACGCGCACTTGTGAACGACATCTCAGCGATTATAGCCTTTTCCCTGATTATTTATCCGGTCTTCTATGTCGGACAGGGAGAGAGCTGGCGTACGGCAACAGAGCTGTTCCTCTTGTCTGCTCTGTACTTTACCGGGACTGCCCTGTATGTCAAAACGATTATCCGGGAACGGAACAATATCCGTTATTATTATGTGTCTGTTGCTTATCATCTGCTGCTTGCAGCGGCAGGCCTGCTGCTCTTCCCCTCGCTGTTAGTGCCTCTGCTTATTCTGCTGCTGCGGGCAGCTGTACTGCCCAAGACAGGAATTACCGCAAAACGTACCGGTATAACCGAAATCTTCTTTTCGGCCATGTTATATGCAGGTGTGCTGATCCTGTACTTCTAGAACGTGCACGATAACAAAGAAGAGGCTGCTTGTCTATCGGTGTTTCGATAGACAAGCAGCCTTCTTTAAGTACACATTACCAGACTATTCCACAATCATATCCTGATTGCTTGATCCCGGAGGGACAATCGGGTACACATTCGTCTCTTCGGTAATATCGAACTCCATGATAACAAGGCCGTCCGTATGAAGCGCCAGATCAATAATCTGCTCTGCCTCATCAAGTGTGCGGGCACTGAAGCCATGTGCGCCGAAGGATTTGGCCAGTGCAACGAAATCCGGTGAGCTGATCCGCACTGAGGAATAACGCTTGCCAAGAAACAGCTGCTGCCACTGTCTCACCATTCCGAGATAGCCGTTCTTGAAGATGGCTACCTTGACATTCAGGCCCAAATCAACGGCTGTCATCATCTCCTGCATGTTCATCTGAATGCTTCCATCCCCTGTAATGCAGACGACTGGCCGGTCCGGATAAGCTACTGCAGCTCCGATTGCCGCCGGAAGGCCGTACCCCATGGTACCCAGTCCTCCTGAAGTCAGGAACGACCGAGGCTGGGTAAATTGATAATGCGTTGCTGTCCAAATCTGATGCTGGCCTACATCGGTTGCGATAATAGCGTCGCCGGCTGAGGCATTCTGCAGACAGGTGATTACTTCCTGAGGGGCAAGCTTCTGCTCTGTCTTGCGTTTCACTTTCGCCGATCGGCTGCGCCAGTCCTGAATCTGCCGTTCCCAGTCCATTAATACTGCTGTATGTATGTTACCTGTTAGCCGTTCAAGCATTTCACCGCATGAGCCGGTAATGGCAAGGTCAATCTCAATGTTCTTGTTCAGCTCGGAGCTATCAATATCCACTTGGATTTTGTAGGAATCCGGTGAAAAGGCCTTACGGTTGCCGGTAACACGGTCGCTGAACCGGACGCCGAGGCACAGCACAACATCAGCGCTCTGCAGCGCACGGTTAGCAGCCACACTGCCATGCATCCCGACCATGCCCAGATGCAGCGGATGACTGGAAGGGAATGCGCCCAGACCCATCAGTGTACTGGCCACCGGTAAATGATACTGCTCCGCAAATGTCCGGACCAGCGCAGGTGTATTATCCGTCATACATCCGCCCCCGATCAGGATGAGCGGCCGTTTCGCGCTACTTAGCTGCTCCGCAGCCAGCAGAATATCAGCTTGGGCAATGGAATGGTCCGGCTGATAACCGCGTATATACGGCAGGTTCATCGTTTCAGCAGGATAACGGCTGTCCGGCACTTCCGCATTCATCACATTCTTGGGCAGGTCAATCAGTACCGGTCCGGGCCGTCCGGTTGCCGCCACATAAAAGGCTTCATGTATAATTCGCGGCAGGTCAGCGACCTCCCTGACAATATAATTATGTTTGGTTATCGGCATCGTCATCCCGTAAATATCCACTTCCTGAAAGCTGTCGAGACCGATAAGCTCTGTTGACACCTGACCGGTAAAAACAATCAGCGGTACTGAATCCATGAACGCGGTAGCAATACCGGTCACTGCATTGGTAGCACCTGGCCCGCTGGTAACCAGCGCCACACCTGTAAGTCCGGTTGCCCTGGCATAGCCGTCCGCTGCATGGACCGCCGCCTGCTCATGACGGACCAGAACATGCTGAATCCTGTCACAATCATATAACGCATCATACAACGGCAGTACCGCACCGCCCGGGTATCCGAATATCGTCTCCACATCTTTTTCGATCAGCATCTGAATCAGCAGCTTAGCTCCGTTCATAGGTACAATCGTCTCCAGTCTTATGAATGTGTTTTACGGACAAGCGATTACGGGTAACATGTTGTAATAGATAGATCATATTGAGAGGATGATGACAGTTTAAGCTAGCCTCCGATATAGGACATACCGATCTTAGTTCTGCTGCGGGCAGTCTGCTCTGTCCGTTCATCGGAGTAACGGTCACTCCGCTGCTCCCATACTGTCCGGATAGCCTTCAGCAGGCTGTCGTCATCTGCTCCGCTGCGGAGCATGGCTCTAAGATCCAGACCGCTGGAAGCAAAGAGGCAGGTGTAGAATTTTCCTTCGGATGACAATCTGGCCCGTGTGCAGGAGGAGCAGAACGATTCCGAGACTGAAGTGATAAAGCCGACCTCTGCCCCGCTGTCCTTGTAACGGTAACGTTCAGCAACTTCACCAAAGTAACTATGGCCAAGCGCCTCCATATCGAAGCTGGTTTGGAGGCGCTCCAGTATTTCCTTTTTGGTGACCACCTTCTTAAAGCTCCAGCCGTTGTCATTGCCGACATCCATGAACTCAATGAACCGCAGTGTAATCTTCTTTTCCTTGAAATAACGCGCCATCGGTTCGATCTGCGATTCGTTGACACCCCGCTGCACAACCATATTCACCTTAACCTCGAACCCGGTATCTACAGCATGTTCGATGTTCTTCAGAATAACCCCGGATTTCAAGCCCCGACCGTTCATTTGCCCGAACAAGTCAGGGTCAAGTGCATCGAGGCTGACATTGAGCCTGCGCAGTCCTGCTGCGTATAACGGCTCTGCCTGCTGTCCCAGCAGTACTCCGTTAGTGGTCAAGCCCATGTCCTCCACCCCGTCCATCGCTCGCAGGCCTTCAACAAGCACAGGAAGATCACGCCGCAAAAGCGGTTCACCGCCGGTTAGACGGATTTTGGTTACACCGAGGGAGACGAACAGCATGGTCAGCCGGCGGATTTCGTCAAAGCTCAACAGCTCACTGCCGGGAAGAAAGGCATAGTCATCCCCGAATAGCTCTTTGGGCATGCAGTAGGAGCACCTGAAATTGCACCGGTCTGTTACGGAGATTCGTAAGTCGCGGATCGGACGGCGCAATTGATCTTGTACGGGTAATGTTCTCATCTGTCTGGTTCTCCCTTCCTGCATGCTTACACAAGCCATTCATCAGTTCCTTCTTCAACACCCAGCAGCAGTACATCCACAGCAGTTCCTGAGGCATAGCCTCTTGTTCCTCCCGGAAGCACAATCAGGGAATTCCCCCGTGCAATCGAGGATACAGCATTGGATTTATTGAATCCGGCTGGCCGCACCGAGAAGCCGTCGTACACCGCCCGGATAAACCGGGTGAACGGATTTGCTTTGCAGAAATCCTCAGCAAGCACTGCCTTTGTATAGGGCAGATACACTTTCTCCGCCCCTGTCATTTGCAGCAGGGCAGGCCTGACGAACAGCTCGAAGCCGGTAAAGCAGGCTGATGGATTACCCGACAGTCCGAACAGGTATTTATCCGCCGAGACAGCAACTGTAGTTACACTTCCCGGACGCATCGCCACTTTGTTGAACAGCACCTCTGCCCCGATCCGCGAATAGATTTCAGGCAAAAAATCATAATCTCCGACAGATACGCCGCCTGTAGTAATGAGGCAATCGGTTTCCGAGAGCGCTTCTTCTACTGTCAGGAGACACTCCTCGATCTGATCGGCGGCTGTTTTATACATTTTGAACGGGATACCCATCCGGGCAAGCTGCGCGGCTATCATCGGGCCGTTACTGTTACGGATCTTACCGGGTTCCAGCGGAGAAGTCACATCCAGCAGTTCTGTTCCCGTCGACAGAATGCCGACAACCGGACGTCTGGCTACCTTGACCTGCGCGTAACCAAACGTGGCCAGCAGTGCTATCGTGCCGGGCTGGATGAAGCTGCCTGCCGGGATTATCTGCTCCCCTGCCTGCATATCCTCGCCTTGCAGGGACAGGTTCTCTCCGGCAGCAAAGGCTTTACGGATCGTAAAGCCCTTCGGACCGTCTTCGGCTGTCTGCTCGAACATAACTACCGCATCCGCACCTGGAGGAAGTGCAGCCCCTGTCATCAGCCGGACTGCTTCATATGCGCCTACATGTACCTCTGATACCTGGCCTGCGCCGATATGATCCACCACAGTGAATGGTACACGGTTACCGCCGGATGCTTCAGCAGAATCACCTGACCGGATGGCATAGCCATCATACGGCGAGCGTGTGAAATGCGGCACATCATGCGTCGCGGTCAGCGGCTCAGCAAGGATGCGTCCATAGCTTTCGGCAAGCGGTACACTTTCCGTGCCGGTGCGGCCGGCTTTGGCAATCACTCTGGCTACTGCTTCTGCCACGCTGACTGGATTTCTAGTCTTCTCCACCTTCATCTGCTCCTAACCTCGCTATACTGGAACCCGGCCCTGCGGCCGGTTATTTATTCGTAATATCGCTGAACGTACCTACATAACGCACATCTTCGCCTGTCTCATCCTTCACAGCGCTGATATTGAGCCATTGCAGATACTCCTGGCCATTCTTGCGCTTATTCCAGATTTCTCCCTGCCACATGCCCTTCTCCCTGATCTCATTCCACATCAGATTATAGAAATCCTTGGACTGGCGGCCTGATTTCAGGACGCTTGGCTGCCTGCCAAGCACTTCAGCCTCTGTAAAGCCTGTAAGCCTCGTAAAGGCAGGATTTACGGACTTAATCTGGCCTGTTATATCTGTAACCATAATGCCCTGGCCGGTTGAATTGAACACTTCCGAGGTAAGCGCGAGCCTGTCCTGAAAATACAGCCATACCACGAGCACCAGACTGGCCAGTGCAACCTGGGACAGCAGCATAAAGCCGATTGAATATTGGCCGGTTGCCGCATAAATGATCGACAGCATAATCGGCGGGAAAAAGCCGCCCAGACCGCCCATCATCGATACAATTCCGTTGGCAATCCCCGCCTGCTTGTTAAAATACAGCGGAACCAGCTTGAAGATAACCCCGTTTCCGATTCCTGCACATACGGCAATAGCCAGACACCCGGCGGTATAGAGCCCCATGGAAGGCATAAAAGCCAATATAATTGCAGCAACAGTGTAGACACTGAAGGTGCCGATCAGCAGAAACAGCGGCTGAAACTTGTCAGCCAGCCAGCCGCCGACTGGACGGAAGAAGGTAGCTACAGCAATAAATCCGGCTGTACGCATGCCCGCGTCCACCTTTTCCAGCCCAAAGCTGGACACCAGAAAGCCCGGAAGATAGATCGTAAATGCCACAAAGGAACCAAAGGTAATGAAATAGAACAACGAGAACAGCCAGAGCTTCTCATTTTTGGCTACCCCTTTAATCTGTTCGATAATCGGCGTCTTCAGCTTAGGCTCATGACGGTCCCCGATAAAAAAATTCAGGGCGATGAAGATAAGCAGCAGAATCAGATACAGCTTCACTGCAGGACCCCAGCCGATCTGTGCAGCGACCATGGGTGCTGAGAAAGTGGTAACCGCAGTCCCGAGATTTCCGATCCCGTAGATCCCGTTCACCAGCCCGTGCTTTTCCTTGGCATAATATTTGGGCAGCGAGGTTACCCCTACTGAGAATACCGCGCCTCCAATCCCAAGGAAGGTTCCGCCGATAATCAGATGTGCCATCGTGGTCGCCTCACTGATGAAATAGACCGGGAACAGCAGCAGGATGAAGCTGCACATAAAGATGACGCGCGCCCCGAAAATGTTGGCATAATAGCCCAGCGGTATCCGCAGGACTGAGCCGAGCACCACCGGTATGGCAGTAACCATAGCCAGCTTGCCTGACGGGATACTGATATCCTCGGAAATAAAGGGCATGAGGGAAGAGATTATTACCCATACCATAAATCCGGTTATCAGGTTTAGTGTTTGAAGCGGCAACTGCATTTTTTTGATCATTTCATTCTCACCTTTTTCGCCAATTATTCTCCTGATTGTATATAGTGAAGTTTTCCTGATCTCATTGTATCTGCCGATCCCCCGTATCAGATATAGGGGAGTCCCCTGTCCCTGTCAGGGTAATCCCTGAAAATAAAATAAGGCGGCATCTCTGCCGCACTCGTACAGTAAAACAGCTGCTCCGGGAAGGAACAGCTGTTATCTCAAGTAATCAGTGTATTCAGTTTGCTGGAGAGCCGCTCACGGTCACGGGGACTCAGCAGGGTCTCAGCCATCGGGAACACTACCGTTTCTTCTTTGACAAAATGCACGGTCAGCACCTCAAACGCTTCCCCCGCATCTCTGACGGCAGCCCGGAGATCCTCAACTGAGAACAGCTGAGCCTCTTTCCCGGTATGATGGAGGAAATGCCCGATGTAACCGTCAATCTCGCGGTGCTCCTCCTGAATCCCGGCGAGCGGCCCCTGATCAAAGCCGATATATTGGCCCAGCAGCGGGAAGAAATGCTCTTCTTCCTTTTCGGTATGCTTTTTTAGGGTTATTACAAAGTCCATAATCGCCACGCGCAGCTCTTGTAGTCTTACCCTGCCTTCATCCAGACTGATGTTATCCTGTTCGAACCAGAGCACGGCAGCATGCCATTCTCCCATCAGATAGGATAAATAGCGGTGTTCATTCTCAAGAATGCGCATGGCAGGTGTTGAAAACTGCAGGCCTGCAATCTCAGACATGCGGCTACGCCTCCATTCGCCGGTCAGAAATCCAGCATTTTTTTACGCAAAGCATATTCAACCAGCTCGGGCCGGCTCTTCAGGTTCAGCTTCTCCATAATCTTCGCCTTATGTGCTTCAACTGTCTTCACCGAAATGAACAGCTTCTCGGCAATTTCTTTGTTGCCGTAGCCCTTGGCGATCAGCGGCAGAATCTCCAGCTCCCGTTTGGATAACAGCTCGAACAGATCCTCTGTCGTTACATTCTTGTCCTTTTTGATGAATTCACGGACCAGCGAGGTAGCCATCTTCGGGTGGATGTACGTTCCGCCTTCATAAATGGTCCGGATAGCCAGCAGCAGCTCCTCATCCGGAGCACTTTTGAGCACATAGCCTGATGCTCCGTTCTTCAGCACATGGAACAGATATTCCTCGTCATCATGCATGGTCAGAATCAGAATCCGGGTGTCCGGATAATCCTCCTTGATCTTTCCGGTTGCAATCAGCCCGCTCTCGCCCGGAGGCATGCTGAGATCCATAATCAGGATATCCGGCCGGTGCTTGGCTACCAGTGCATAGGCCTCTCTGCCATCCGCCGCCGTACCGATCACCTCGATATCATCCTGAAAATTTAGGATCATCGCGAAACCGCTGCGGACAATGGCATGGTCATCAGCAATAACGATCTTCATTCAGCCGCACCTTCCTTCCCTTGTAGCTTTCCTGCAGGAACCAGCAGCAGAATCCTCGTCCCCCGGCCCCGCTGCGATTCTACGCTGAACGTTCCGCCGACCAGCTCTGCACGCTCCTGCATGCCAAAGAGGCCAAGTCCGGTTCCGGCGGGCTCGTCGCCGGGATGAAAGCCGATGCCCTGGTCTTCCACCTGGAGCCGGAGGAAGCTGTCCCGTTCAGATAATGTAACCTTAACACTATCCACCTGGGCATACTTAAGCGCATTGAGCACGGCCTCCTGACATACCCGGTAGACGACGGTTTCAATCTCACTGCCATAGCGCTTCTCGGACAGCCGGGATTCGAACTCAATCATCAGCCCGTAGCTCTGCTCCATCCGCTTGAAATGGGAACGGAAGGCTGCCTCCAGCCCGAAATCATCGAGCGCCGCCGGCCGCAGCTCAACAGACAGATTGCGGATATCGCTGAGCAGCCGGGTCATGGATACCTCGGTCTGCTTCACCTTCCGCAGGAGCTGCTCGTCAGCAGTCATATACTTAAGCACCCGCAGGTCAATGACCGCACTCATTAATTCCTGGGCTACACTGTCATGCAGCTCCCGGGAGATCCGTTTGCGCTCATTCTCCTGGGCTTCGATTACATGCTTCATCATTTTGTTCTGGTAGAACTTCTCCTGGGTCTTGAACTGTCTCGTTAAATCCCTGAGCATAAAAACGCGAATTCCCTGCTCGGCATCAATGGTATGAAAACTGGCAGCGTATGGGACGATCCCCTTATCCCTCGTCTCAAGATAAACCTGATAAGAGGTGAAGTTATCCGTATCCGGTGTATTAAAATAACAGTTCAGACAGGTACGCAGCTCCGTCTCGCTTGTATAGCCCCGGCAGGTACCGCATAAAGCCAGGGGATTTCCCTGATTGAGCTGGTTCAGAATATCCTGGTCGACAATTTTCTCAGCAGCCGGATTCATCGCGAGCGCCTTGCCTTCCCGGTCAAAAAAGAACATGGCTTCAGTGCTGTTCTCGAAGAGCCTGCTCATCAGCTGGTTTGTCAGATCTTTACCGGGTGTAATCAACTCAGCAACAATTCCTTCCCGTTCAAGTCTCCGATTCCTCTGCGTGCCGTAAATTCCAGTGCCTGCACCATCTCCGGGGTAACCTGCCGCTCCCCTCGGAATCCGCCCAGCAGCACACCGGCTACACGGGCATCACTCCAGACGGGTACAGCGGCTATACTGCTTAAATTCTCCATTTTGGTAATGGGAAAAGTAAATAAGGAGTCCGGCTGTACATCTTTCTCTACAGAAGGCAGCAGAAACGGTTTTCCGGTCTTGAACACAATTCCCGCTATCCCTCTGCCTGATTGCAGAACGATCCGTTTGTAACGTTCATTCGTGTTCCCGGAGGCGTATTTCCAACGGATCACATAATCGTATTCAGCCGGTTCAGCAAGCGCCAGGGATATGAAGTCATACCCCAGCGCCATGCGGATCTCGTCAAGCTCCCCCTGGTAATCCACCTTGTTACTCATCGTTTCCACTCCTATTTGAACAGGGAAAGAACTACCGTTATTCTTTCCTTTAATTCGTTTTATTTCTTCTGTATAGAATATAACTTCTGCCTATATAATTCAACGGAACACTCCAGACATGGACCAGCCGGGTGAACGGCCAAAAGGCAAAGATGGCAAAGCCGGATAGGATATGCAGCTTGAAGGAGAACGGTACATCCGTCATCAGGGACGGGTCCGGACGGAACATAAACAGTCCGCGGAACCAGACGGAAATCGTGTCACGGTAATCAAATTCCGGCTGTACGGCATTCGTAACAATGGTGGAGTACATCCCCATAAACACTATAAATAGAAGCAACGAATTGACAATCAGGTCAGATGCGGAGCTGAGCCTGCGGACGTTCTTAATCGTAAAGCGCCGCGAGGTCAGAATCAGCATGCCTGCCAGTGTAGCAAAACCGAAGATTCCGCCGATATACACAGCTCCGATATGATACATATGATCACTGACGCCGACAGCCTCCAGCCATGACTTAGGAACGGCAAGACCGCCGATATGGCCGAGAATAACCGGCATAATCCCGAGGTGGAACAGGATGCTGCCGAACTTCAGCTGCTTTTTCTCAATAAACTCACTGGATTTGGCCGTCCAGTTGAACTGGTCCTTGCGGTAGCGGAAGATATGCCCGAATATAAAAACCACCAGGCACATATAAGGGAAAATGACCCATAAAAACTGACCGTACATATTCATTGGCTCAGGGCCTCCTGTTCTGCACAAGCTTTAAATGTTACGCGCAGCCCCTTCACCAGATGGAAATAGGGACTGTTGCTTTTCTCAAGCGCCTTGAGCAGATGGAACGTGCCATCCTCCAGGATCGCTATCAGCATCCGGAAGTTTTCCGGTGCATCCGGATTGTCCAGCCATTCTGCGGCATACAGGAACTCGCACATCAGCGGCAGGAAGTCGGGCAGCTCCCCTTCAGGCATCTCCAGTCCGAACATTTCATAGAGCAGCTTCAGCTTAGCCAGCATCTGTCCCCGTTCCTTGGCATCCTCAAACTTGAAATATGTCATATACAAAGCGCAGTCCTTCTGAAAATCAAAGGTGGCTGCATAGCTCTCCTGAATCTCCTCCAGGCTGTAGTCCTGCATAAGTGTCCAGTACGTGTGCACATGGGCGTAGCCGGGATGATCCTGGCTGAACGCCTCCTCCAGAAAAGCCGGATGAAAATCCAGCTTCTCGGGATACATGAGCTGCAGGGCGAAATAACCGAAGGATTCCTTGTAGCTGTACAATTGGGTCAGATCAATCACGCCAAATCCCCCCGTAGAAATTCTCCTCATACATGTCTTTGCCGGTCTTCAGGCTTTCGCCGATGGAGCTGGCAGCACCGCAGCCGTCACAGCCGGAGCCTGTGCCCATATCGCCCATTCCGTTGCCGTAGCCCGCAGAACCCTGTGCACGGTAAGGATTCATATGCTGCTCTTTGTGTGAGGTCGGGATGACGAACCGGTCCTCATATTTGGCAATCGCCAGCAGCCGGTACATTTCCTCTGTCTGCTGAGCAGTCATGCCGACACGGTCGAGACGGCTCAGATCGAACTCCTGGCCTGACGACTGGGCGCGCATGTACGAGCGCATCATTGCCATCCGCTGCAAGGCTTCTTTTACCGTCTCCGTATCACCTGCAGTCAGCATATTAGCCAGATATTGAATCGGCGTGCGCATTTCTTCAATCGCCGGGAAAATCATATCCGGATTCTTCAGTGAATCCTTGCCTTCAAAGTAGTTCATGATCGGGCTAAGCGGCGGTACATACCAGACCATCGGCAGTGTCCGGTATTCCGGATGCAGCGGGAAGGCCAGCTTGTGCTCGATCGCCAGCTTGTAGACCGGAGAATTCTGGGCAGCTTCCAGCCAATCCTCGGAGATACCGTCTTTTCTCGCCTGGGCAATCACTTCCGGATCATGCGGATTCATGAACAGGTCACATTGCGCCTTGTACAGATCCTGCTCATTTGGCGTAGAAGCCGCATCAAGCACTTTATCAGCATCATAGAGCAGCACGCCCAGATAGCGGATACGTCCGGTACAGGTCTCAGAGCATACCGTCGGCAGCCCTGCCTCCACACGCGGGAAGCAGAAGGTGCATTTCTCGGCCTTATTGGTCTGCCAGTTGAAGTATACCTTCTTGTAAGGACAGCCGGTCATGCAGTATCTCCAGCCGCGGCAGGCTTCCTGGTCAACCAGGACAATGCCGTCCTCGTCCCGTTTGTACATCGCTCCTGAAGGACAGGAAGCGACGCAGCTCGGATTCAGGCAATGCTCACAGAGGCGGGGCAGGTAGATCATGAACGACTTCTCGAAGTTGAACTTGATCTCTTCCTCAATCTTCTGGATGTTCGGGTCAAGCGGACCGGTAACATGCGCCCCTGCCAGATCATCCTCCCAGTTCGGGCCCCACTCCAGATCCATCTTCTCGCCGGTTACAGCCGAATGCGCCCGTGCTACAGGTGAGTGCTTCTGTTCCCCCGCGTTAGTCAGATGCTCGTAGTTATAGGTCCATGGCTCATAGTAATCCTTCATTTCCGGCATATCCGGGTTATAAAAGATTTTACCGAGGGCAATCTTGGACAGCTTGTTACCGGACTTTAGCTCAAGCTTGCCTTTGCGCAGCTGCCAGCCGCCCTTGTAGAGCTCCTGGTCCTCCCAGCGCTTCGGATAGCCGATCCCGGGCTTCGTCTCCACGTTGTTGAACCACATGTATTCCGCACCCTTGCGGTTGGTCCAGGTCGTTTTACAGGTAACACTGCAGGTATGACAGCCGATGCATTTATCCAGATTCATTACCATTGCAACTTGCGCTTTAATTTTCAAGCCAGTTAACCTCCTTCATTTTGCGTACGGCTACGTAGACATCCCGCTGGTTGCCGATCGGACCATAGTAGTTGAAACCGTAGCTGAGCTGTGCGTATCCGCCGACCATCTGGGTAGGCTTCAGGTGAATCCGGGTTGGCGCATTATGGCTTCCGCCGCGGGTATCGGTAATCTCCGACCCCGGCACTTGAATATGCTTGTCCTGGGCATGGTACATGAACATGGTGCCTCTTGGCATCCGGTGGCTGACCACCGCCCGTGCAGTAACGACCCCGTTACGGTTGTATACTTCCAGCCAGTCATTATCGGCAATGTTATGGGCTGCCGCATCGTCATTGTTGATCCATACCGTCGGGCCTCCGCGGAACAGGGTCAGCATATGCTGGTTATCCTGGTAGGTGGAGTGAATATTCCATTTACCGTGCGGTGTCAAATATCTCAGCACCAGTGAATCCTGGCCGCCCTTGACTGCCTTGTCACGCGGTCCGAAAACCATCGGCGGCAGTGTCGGCTTGAATACAGGCAGGGATTCCCCGTACTGCAGGAAAATTTCATGATCAATATAGAAATGCTGTCTTCCGGTCAGTGTACGGAACGGCACAAGACGTTCGATATTCGTAGTAAACGGCGAATAGCGGCGGCCCTGCTTGTTCGAGCCGCTGAACACCGGTGTCGGAATGACCTCACGCGGCTGTGCAGTAATGCTCTGGAAGGTAATCTTCTCCGCTGCACGGTCTGCTGAAATATCTTTCAGCGGAACCCCGTGATCCTTCTCGGCCGATTCGTAGGCCTTCTGGGATACACGTCCGTTGGTTGCCGAGGACAGATGCAGAATCGTATCTGCCGCCTGGCGGGCCGTTTGCAGCTTCGGCAGGCCGTTTTTGATCGATTCATCAAAGTAAACGCCGCTAAGCTTCTTTAATTCCTCATATTCTTCAGCAACCGAGAAGCTGACGCCGTGCGCGCCGGCCTTTCCGACAGCCAGATTTGGTCCAAGCGATATATATTTATCGTGAATTTTGGTATAGTCACGCTCCACAATACTCAGGTTAGGCATCGTTTTGCCCGGAATAGCCTCAACTTCACCCTTAGCCCAGTCTTTAACCAGACCCATCGGCTGGGAAATTTCACTGATCGAGTCATGTCCGAGCGGCGATGAGACAAGGTCCTTGTATACGCCCGGCAGATGGGTTTTCGCCATTTCGGAGAACACCTCAGATAGCTGGCGGTAAATATCCCAGTCCGAACGCGATTCCCACAGCGGATTGACCGCCGGGTTGAACGGATGAACGAACGGATGCATGTCCGTGGACGAAAGATCCGTTTTCTCGTACCAGGTTGCCGCCGGCAGCACAATATCTGCATAGAGCGGAGTGGTCGTCATCCGGAAGTCCATCGCAACCATCAGATCCAGCTTGCCTTCTACATCCTCACGCCAGATAATTTCCTCCGGCTTCTGCTCTTCATTCGGCTCGGCAAGCAGTCCGTCTGAAGCGCCCAGCAGATGCTTCATGAAGTACTCCTGGCCTTTGGCGGAGCTTGAGATCAGATTGGAACGCCAGATAAAGAGCGAACGCGGGAAGTTCTCCGGTGCGCCGGGATCTTCCACTGCAAAGCGGGTTTTCCGTGATTTGATCTCCTCCAGCGCATGGCCGATGATCTCACTGTTGGACGTTTTGCCTTCCTGTGCAGCTTCCTCCGCGAACAGCAGGCTGTTCTTGTTGAACTGAGGGAAGGAGGGCAGCCAGCCAAGACGTGCTGCCAGTACGTTGTAATCAGCCGGATGCTGGTAGGCAAGCTCACCGCCGGTCGGAGATTTCAGCGAATCGGTGCCGCTCTCTTCATAACGCCACTGCTCGGTTGCAAAGTAGAAGAATGAGGTCGCATTCTGCTGCCGTGCCGGACCCTGCCAGTCTTTCGCAAAAGCTACAGTCGACCAGCCTTCAATCGGCCGGCATTTCTCCTGCCCGACATAATGCGCCCAGCCGCCGCCGTTAACGCCCTGCGAAGCGGTCAGGACCACCAGATTCAGAATGGAACGGTAGATGGTATCACTGTTGAACCAGTGATTAATACCTGCGCCCATGATAATCATGGATCGGCCGCCTGTATCAATTGCGTTCTGTGCAAATTCGCGGGCGATCTGCACTACGACGCTTGCTTTCACCGTCGTAATACTCTCCTGCCACGCCGGAGTATAATGGGACGCTTCATCATAATAGTCTTTGGCGTTAAGCGGGCTGTCCGTGCGGGCAATCCCGTACTGGCTAAGCATCAGATCATAGACAGTCGCTACATAACGTTCAGTTCCGTCAGCAAGCCGCAATTTGCGGGCTGGAATCACCCGGCGGAACGTGCCGTTGCCGGCATTGTCGAAGAACGGGAATACGATTTCTGTCCATTCCTCGCCATGGCCTTCAATACTGAGGGCCGGCTCAACCTTACTGCCGTCTTCATTCTCAAGAATCAGGTTCCACTTCTTGCCTTCTTCCCAGCGCTGGCCCATCGTGCCGTTAGGGACAATCACTTTACCGGCTGCCTCATCATAGATGACCGGCTTCCAGTCAGAATGCGGCGTGCTGTCTCCGAGGTCGCTTGCCCGCAGGAAGCGTCCGCCCTTCCAGGCATCTTCATGCGGATCAAGCAGAATCAGGAACGGCATATCCGTATATTGCTTGGCATAATTCAGGAACATCGGCTCTTGCCGCTCCTGGTAGAATTCACTCAGAATGACATGCGTCATGGCCTGGGCTACTGCCGCATCCGTGCCCGGATTCGGTGCCAGCCAGTTGTCGGCGAATTTCACATTCTCCGCCAGGTCAGGTGCAACCGAGACAACCTTGGTTCCCTTGTAGCGGACCTCAGTCATAAAGTGGGCATCCGGTGTGCGTGTCAGCGGGACATTCGAGCCCCACATGATCAGATAGCCGGAATTGTACCAGTCTGAGGACTCCGGCACATCCGTCTGCTCTCCCCAGATTTGCGGGGAAGCCGGCGGCAGATCGGCATACCAGTCGTAGAAGCTCAGCATCTGGCCGCCGAGCAGCGAGATAAAGCGGGCGCCTGAAGCATAGCTGACCATCGACATGGCCGGAATCGGCGTAAAGCCGGCGATCCGGTCCGGTCCGTACTTGCGGATCGTGTAGATCAGCTGTGCCGAGATCAGATGCAGCACATCGTCCCAGGCTACGCGGATATGTCCGCCTTTGCCGCGCGCTTTTTTATACTGGCTGGCTTTCTCCGGATCTTCGACAATACTTGCCCAGGCATCAATATAGTTACCGTGCTCCTGAAGGGCAGCCTGCCACAGCCGCCACAGCTTACCGCGTACATAAGGATATTTCACACGCAGCGGGCTGTACTCATACCACGAGAAGGTGGCTCCGCGCGGACAGCCGCGGGGTTCGAACTCCGGCATATCCGGACCGCAGGAAGGATAGTCGATCTGCTGATTTTCCCAGGTGATAATTCCGTTCTTCACGAACACCTTCCAGCTGCAGGAGCCGGTACAGTTTACTCCGTGTGTGGTACGGACGACTTTATCGTGAGACCAGCGCTGGCGGTACATATCTTCCCAATCTCTATTTTTCTCTTCAAGAATGGACCATTTCCCGGAATAGCTCTCGATCGGTTTAAAAAAGTTAAGGCCGAATTTCTTCTTCATCGGTTACGAACACTCCTTTGCGAATGAAGCGAATCTAGTCAATCATTCAATTAATACCATTATGGATCTGCAGGCCGGCAGTTCCCATTAGGGAAACACCTATTGCGCCACGGGAATTCCCTTGATCTGCTGAAACATCAAATACGCCTCTCCCAAAGCCGGGAAATGCGCCGCTGCAAGCCTATTTCTTCACTGCGGGAAGCCCGCATAGGGAGTTCCCTCTTTGTTGTACGGGGAATACCTTACCGGGGATTTCACTACCCGCGAATATGCTATACTGATTCAAAAATAAGGAGAGGATGAACGACATGGGAGGACCTTCATTACGCCAGCAGCATGCCCATCATGCCATTCATGAGGGCGGTCTGGCCGGTGCAATAAGTAAAACCGAGGAAGTAGAGGAGCTGCTTGAGGCAAAAGAATTCGAGGTGGCCCGCCAGGCGGCTGAGCATCTGCTGGAATACTGGGAGACTCGGATTCTCAGCCACGCTGATGCGGAGGAGGACGGCTTTTATCAGGAGATGGAAGAGAAGCAGCCGAGCCTTAAGGACGCGGTTATCCGGCTTGCCCGTGATCATGAATTAATGCGGATTATTGTCAGTGATACCAAAGCCCTTCTTGCGCAGGAAGGACTCACACCGGAAGTGCTTCAACAGCTCCACGCCCTGCTGGTTGTTAATGCTGTTCATAGCCGGGATGAGGAGCGTCTGTTGTTCGGGGAGAAGTAGCCTGATCCGGCTGCACAAGAAGAGCCCGCAAGTCATCTTTGTTTATCAGTAAATCCTGCAGTGTATATTCATCAAGCACCTGCAGATAGGCCTGGAGCGCCTTGCCCAGTACGCCTTTAAGACCGCACACCGGGGAGATCGGACAATGCCCGCCTGAAGGCTGGAAGCATTCGACGAGATACAGATCATCTTCCATCCGCCGGACGACCTCCCCGATATTTATGCGGCAGGGGTCCTTCGCCAGACGTATTCCGCCTCCCCTTCCCCTTACCGTTTCGATAAATCCCGCCTTACCCAGTTCATGGGAAACCTTCATCAGATGATTCTTAGAGATTTGATACGCATCCGAAATACCCTGTACCGTTGACAGCTCCTCCCGCTCCTTCGCTCCAAGATACAGAAGAATCCGCAAGGAGTAGTCTGTATATAAAGTCAGCCTCATGTCCTGCCTCCGATCCGCGTGTTTAGTAAGTGATATATGTTACAAACAATATTAATAAATTTGTCTATTTTGTTAAAGTGGTATTTTAAATATATCTTTTAATTAAAATTCAGTATATATTAATCCTGCATGAATTGAGAGGGGATGAACATTATTTTATCACAGCACACACGTGACATTGTTAAGTCGACAGCGCCGGTACTGGCAGAACACGGAACAACCATCACAACTGTCTTTTACCGTAATTTGTTCGAAGCCCACCCGGAATTGTTAAATGTATTTAACCACGCCAACCAGGCCCAGGGCCGTCAGCAGGCCGCACTTGCGAACGCAGTGTATGCTGCAGCCGTACACATTGATAACCTGGAGAACATTCTGCCTGCGGTAGTCCAGATTGCCCACAAGCATGTCAGCCTCGGCATCAAGCCGGAGCATTATCCGATCGTCGGTGAATTTTTGCTGAAAGCGATTAAGGAAGTACTCGGCGAAGCTGCCACACCTGAGATTCTGCAGGCCTGGGAAGAAGCTTACGGCGTTATCGCCGGCGCTTTTATCGGGGTTGAGGACAGCATGTATAAAGAAGCCCGTGAGCAGGAAAACGGCTGGAATTTCTTCAAACCGTTCAAGGTTGCCCGTAAAGTGCAGGAGAGCGGCAATATCACTTCCTTTTATCTGAAGCCTGCGGATGGCTCCAATGTTCCGGATTACAAGCCAGGCCAGTACATTTCTGTGCGTGTGCTAATTCCCGGCGAGAAATATACGATGATCCGTCAGTACAGTCTGTCCCAGGCGCCAAAAGCGGATGAATTCCGCATTTCCGTAAAACGTGAGGAAGCAAACGATCCAAATGGAGTCGTGTCTGTCTTCCTGCACAGTCAGGTCAACGAAGGCGATACTGTAGAAGTCAGCGCCCCTGCCGGTGAATTCATGCTCGATGTCTCCAAAACCACACCTGTAGCGTTCATCTCCGGCGGCGTAGGCATTACCCCGATGATGAGTATGTTCGAAACGGTTGCCACAGCTACACCTGACCGTCCGGTTGTTTTCCTGCATTCTGCACGCAACGAAGCCCTCGCCGCTTTCCGAGATGACGTTGAGAAGTACGCAGCCGCTATGAGCAACGCCAAGACCAAGACCTTCCTGTCCGGCGGACCTGACGGTGTGATTACAGGCGAAATCCTGAAAAGCTATGTGGATGTTACCGGAGACGCTTATGTGTGCGGACCTGTTCCATTCATGGAAGCCATGATCCGGGAGCTGATTACGCTCGGGATGAAGGAAGAGCAGATTCATTACGAGTTCTTTGGTCCGGCTTTGCAATTGGAGAACAATTAGACCTGTGCGTCTGGTCACCCTTGCTTCTTTCCGGCTTGCGCTATCCTTTTGTATAGAAGCCGCTCTACGCGGTATACATATTCAGGAGGATTGTATAAATGGAAAAGGTAGCTGTTGATTATGAGAAAATGTACTATGGGTTCCCGGTTATCCTTGTAAGCTTTTATGATGCGGACGGTAAGCCGAATGTGACGCCGATCTCCTCTTCTTATTCACTTAAGGACATGATGATGCTGGGCTTCAGCAGCAAAGGGTTTGCCGTTAACCAGATCAAAGCGGTTCGTGATTTCGTCATTAATATCCCAGGCCGTACACTTATGGACGCTGTCAGCTACGTTGGTGCGCATTCCGGACAGGACATCAGCAAATTTGACCATGTTGATCTGACACATGAGCAGGCTAATACCGTCAACGCACCTGTTATCCGGGAATGCCCGGTTGCGATTGAATGCACTTTGATCGATGTTATAGAGCATGACCAGTTCAAGGGAATTACTAACATTCTCGCTAAAATTAAGGGCCGGTATGTTGCCGGAGATGTACTGAATGAGGAAGGCGGACTTCAGGCTTCAGAGCTGGATAACATCCTCTATTTCGGAGACGGCCGTCAAAAAAGCTTCCGCTTTATGCAATAGGCTGCCTATCAGACTGTACTTTCAGCGGCGGCAACATACTACTACGTAACATTCCAGCGCACAGCAGCGCTTCCCCTGATGACGGAGAAGCGCTGCTTATTTTTTATGCAAAAATAATCCGGTCGAGCCGCATAGTTCCTGATATGACCTGAATCATGACCTTTGAGCTTCCCGCAGCCGTTAACCCTACCGCCGGTATGGTCTGCTTATTCTCCCCGGGCTGAAGTGTCAATGAAGCTATTTCCCGATCATCCTGAAAAAGAGCTACATCCGCAGGCTCATCACTGCTATAGGTGAAGGAGACGCTGCTTTCTTCCCGGGTATCATTGATTGTGTAGACGGCGAATTCTCCGCCTTCAAGCTCAAGAGCGAACCGGTCCCACAAAATGTCGAAGAAGAAACGTTTAGTCAAATCCTTCCGCCCGATTTCCTCGACAATCTGCATCCCGGTCCCTGTCCGGTATTTAAAGGGATTTCCTTCTATTCGCAGCCCGCTGAACGCCTCCCCTTTGCCCGGCAGCTGGTCAAAATCGGTTGCCCGGACGGTACAGCCCGGCGTTCTGAACACAGCATAGGTTACATCGGCATTATACCGGCAGTGTTCAACCCGGATATGCTCAAGATACTGATCCAGAATGGCATGGGCTTGCTCGTAACCGGGATGGGCACCGCCTCTCGTGTAATCGATCAGCAAGTTCCATCCCTCAGGCAGATGCACGGAATATGGCGAGCTGGTGTTGTCCATCTTTTTCCACGGCCATAAGTTGTAGCCGATATTCAGTTCCGCAGCCAGCGGATAGATGGCGGTATACCACTCGTTCAGATTCTCACCGCTCTCCCCCAGCCATAACGGCGCATTCAATCTCTCAGACACTTCAAGGAATTCCGTGAAGGAGCTGAGATCCGGGTAGCAGGCATACCGGTGAAAATGAATGATCATATTGTCATCATACTTTTTATGGAAAATACTTGTGTCCGTCGCCCAGTGATGCCCTTCGATAGACAGCATGTGCTTATCATCCACTGCCCGGATAACGGCAACAGCCTCCTCATAGAACTGGACAAGCCGTGGAACCAGATAATCGAAATCTTGTCCGGCAGACGGCGTTTTGATCGGTTCATTCAGCAGGTCATAGCCGCCGACAATCCAGCGGTCCTTGTACCGTTCTGCCAGCTGTCCCCACAGAGCGATCCCCTTGTTCCAGCTGTCCGTATCCGTGAACAGTCTCGGCACATCATCAACGGAGTCGTCGATATTCGCACCGGTCTGGCCGCCCGGAGCCCCGTGCAGGTCCAGAAAGGCATAGAGCTTATATTCCTCGCACCAGTCCAGGCAACGGTCAATGAGCCGAAACCCCTCCTCTTTCCAGGTGATTCCCGGCTCCTCTTCCATTAGAACTCGCCAGTTGAACGGAATACGCACAGAATTATAGCCCTGCTCTGCCATCAGCCTGATGTCATCTCTAGTGATGTAACGGTTACGGAATACTGTCCAGAACTGCTCTGCATATTTCGTCCCCGTCAGTTCACGAATTACAGCTTCAATCCGTGCCGGACGGTCAAATCTGCTGTTGCCATCAGTAGTCCACATATAGCCTTCCGGAAGCAGCCAGTTGCCAAGCCCCCAGCCGGTGAGAAGCACCTCTTCGCCCTTGCCGTTCACAACCGTTCTGCCCTCTGCCCTAAGAAAACCTGTGACTCTGGAGCTGCTCATCTTCTCATTCATCTGTCCGATCGACCTCCTGCAGCAATATATGAAGCGGTTACAACTCTTCTATTCGAGGCTTAGCCTTCTATGTAGTAGGCGAATACGGTCTCAACCGGTTTAAAATACAAATAGCCGTCGTCCTCCCAGGGCTGGAAATGCAGATCCATCCGGGAGTCTTCCCACGGTACCGGGGTTCCTGTGGTATTCAGTCTTCCCGGGACTACAGGCTCTTCCACTACTGACGGAAATTCCTGATAGCCGAACAGCAGATTCTCATGCATAGCGATGATATCGTATTTATTACCGTGGAATGCCCGCTCCTCCTGCAGCTGGTAATGATAATAAATATAGCTGGCTGCCTTTTCACGCTTCAGATGGGCAACTCTGCCCCCGCGACGCTCCACTGCCGCCTTACGCAGCCAATGCTCATAGCCGGCCGGTTCATTGAAGTGAAAGACATCAATCATTTCAATCCACTTCCGGGGAGCCGCCTCTCCTTCCCAGTCAATCAGATAGGGTCCGGCTGTACCAGCCACCAAGGCAGGCTCTATCTCTGTTCCGGTGCATTCATAATAGAGAAAAACGTTGTTCTGCCAGGAAAACGCAGCTACTGTCATCAGCTTGCCTTCCTCAACCAGCTGTTTGGCTGCAGAATCTTCCTGCAGGGCTGCAAGGCCGTCCGCCGCTTGTCCCTCTTTCCATATTCCCCGGTAAATTTTGCGAGAGATCATAAATGGAATCCACTCCTGTTATTGTTATCGGCAATGATAGGTTTGCCGTTTCCCAAAGTTTACTATAACATGCTCAGCCTGAAGTGAATACCGGACTGGACGCACACAAACGCGCCGGGCAGGTATATAAAAACGGCTGCACCTTCCTGTTCGGGAGGCTGCAGCCGTAGAGCAATAGACAGATTCCGGTACTTACACCCGGACCTGGCGGATTGCTTCCCGCATATCGCTGGTGTTCGTACTAATTACCATTGAGGCCTCATATACCTCTCTAATCTTCTCAAGCTGCAGATCCGTCAACTCACGGATCTGACGGGTCTGCTCTGATACACCTCCGGCAATCATAGCCATGCTTCCCACTGCGGCGGCAACCTCCTCTGAGCCCGCAGAAAGCTGCTGGGCTGTAGCAGAGACATCAATGATCTGCTCCGCCACTTCACGGAATGCATCGGAGGCCTTAAGCAGCGCAGCCTCCGCCCCGGCTGACATATGTACACCTTCCGTTACTTCCCTGGAGGCTTCAGCCATCCGTGTACCGATACCCGAAGAGGCGTTGCCTATCTGGGTCAGCAGATCCGCAACACGCTCCACTGCAGCCGAGGAGCCCTCCGCCAGCTTACGCACTTCACCGGCAACGACGGTGAAGCCGCGCCCATGCTCGCCGGCCCTGGCAGCCTCAATGGATGCATTAAGCGCCAGCAGCTTGGTCTGGTCAGCGAACTGCCTGATAGCAGCAAGCGCTCCTTCAATCTCTGCTGCATAGCTCTGGAGCAAGCCGGCCATATTCAGTGTCTCATCCGCAGATTCAGCGATGGACTTCATCTGCCGGTTCATCTCTGACACCGCTGCCTGAGAAGTATTGACCTTATCCAGCGCTTCTACAGCAGAGCCGGATACAAAAGCAGCCGCAGACGATATCCTGGCAATGCCTTGTGCCATCTCATCCATCGCAAGTGCGCTGCTCTCCGCACCTTCTGTCTGGGTATTGGCTCCGGCAAATATATCGCTGATCTTACCGTTGATCGTCTCACTCATCCGCAGCACATCATCAGCATTTCTGCTGAAGGTCTCCGATGTCCCGTACAGGTAATCCGAGGCTGTGGACACGTTGGAGACCATACCGCTTACCCTTGTATTCAGTTCCTCCGACATCTTGAGCATTGCCTGATAAGCAGTACCGATCTCATCCCTGGAGGTGACTGGCCGGCCGTGCAGGATCAGGGAGGCTTCTGCCAGATCCCCGGCAGCCATCGCTTCTGCACCTGCAGTTATCGTATGCAGCGGGCGCAGCGACCGGGTCACGAACCAGGCGAGAACGGCCAGCGCAGTGAGGGAAACAGCCAGAATAATACCGTAGAGCGGAAGACTCTGGAGCAGCACATCTCCGGTTAAAGTGCTGAGGACAGACACATCTGTATCGATCCCCAGTGCGCCGATCAGCTCACCCTGATCATTTTTGACCGGAACAAAGGCTGAAATATAATCCCCGTATTCCGGATTTTTGATCAGCTCTGAGCTGGCATTCTCTCCAGCCTGTACAGCCTCTACCGCAGATGCAGGCATGTCTGTCTGCTCATTGATCGGTGAGGCCAGCGGATCTCCTTCCGGCCTGCCGTCAATCATGAGCAGCGGCTGGCCGGCTTCATCAAACCTGACAAAGTATACATAGCGGGCTCCGATGGATTCACGGAATTGGTCCAGCTCGTTCCGCAGCGACCAATAGAGGTCCGTCTCCTGCGGATCTGCCAGAAAGCTGCTGTACCTTTCGGCATCGAGCTGTGCGGCATAACTGCCGGCAATGCTCATGTTGTAGCTGCTGATGGTCCCTTGAACGGCAGACCCGGTGTTCGCCCGTTGAATGGCGATGTTCCCGGCTGTAATACACAGAATAACGGCTGCTGTGACACAGAGAATCCGGGCAATCAGACTTGTACGGATAAAAGCAAACATGGAGACGTTCCTTTCGCGCAGCGCAAATGCGTATTATGTAGTAGGGAATGGCAGAGTTTGCAATGACAAATGTCCCTCTACCCGAAAAATTTCGACAAATTTTCTGAAAATCCTTTTTTTAATAAGCAAATTTTACAGCTTTCAGCGGATTGACTAGAAAAAACGGATGTCCCCGGCTATACTTGAAATAACCCGACTATTTGACTTGGAAATGGAGAATGAATACATATGATTACGCACACTGCTCCTTCAATCAAAAAACAGGTATATGAGCGGATATTCGAGCATGGTACCGTTTCGAAGGCCGATCTGCTCCAGCATTTCGCAGTAGCCAGCAGCAGCCTGACCCGGCTGCTTGAAGATATGATCTCCCAGGGGCTGATCATTGTCTCGGGATTTGGCAGCTCTACCGGCGGAAGAAAGCCGATTCTGTTCCAGACCAACCCTAAGCACCGCTACCTGCTGGGGCTTGAAATATCACGGCTCTACTCCAAGCTTGGGCTATACGATCTGCATCTGAAGACACTGTCGCTGACACGCTGGGAAATGGATACCCATATGACGCCCGGGCGGCTGGTAGAGCTTGTCGGAGAGGCGGCTGAGACGTTTCTGGACAGAGAAGGCATTACACCAGATCAGCTATTGGGGATCGGTGTTGGTGCCGTTGGCCCGCTTGACCAAAAAAACGGAGTCATTCTGGAACCCGAGCTGTTTCCTTCCCCCTCCTGGAAGAATGTTCCGGTATGTGAGCTGCTTACTGCACGGCTGGGTGTTCCGGCCAGACTCGACAATGGTGCGAATACGGCTCTGATTGGCGAGCACTGGGCCTTCCGTGAAGAGAAGGTGGAGCATGCGCTCTATGTCCATGCCGGGGTTAATATCCGTTCCGGCCTGATGTCCGGCGGCCAAATTATCCGTGGTGCTGTTGACACCGAGGGGGCTGTCGGACAAATGATTATCCGTACGGAAGGCCCGCGGCTGCGGGAGAAGGGAAACTACGGTGCTTTGGAAGCCTATGTATCCATCCCCTCACTTGAGGAGCGCATCCGCAGCCAGCTTGCCGGAGGCCGCAGCAGCCTGCTCTCCGGCCTTGCTCCTGAGCGGCTTACGTTCCCTGTACTGGCTGAGGCGCTTGCACAGGGCGATATCCTTGTTAAGGAGCAGTTTACCGAAACGGCGCATTATCTGGGCATCGGACTGGCCAATCTGATTAATACCTTCCATCCGGAATATGTCATTCTCGGCGGTCCGCTGGTCAATGCAGATCCGCTGGTGTTCACCACAGCCGTAGAAGTAGCCAAAAAGAATACGTACCGTTATCCTGAATACAGTCCCGTATTCACGCAAGGCGCTCTAAGGGATGAAGCCGTGGCGACTGGTGCTGCAATCATGCTGCTTCATGAATGGCAATTGAATTAATAACTGCGCCCCCCTCCGCCTCCTTCAATTATTGACTTGTTCTACTCAAGATATAGAGGAACAGCCAGTATCGAATCTTCTTAGATTCGATACTGGCTGTTCTACGTTTAAGCCGGCTATCTTACCGGTTCCATTGTTACTTAGTAAGCTTCTGCCGGATGAGCACAATTAGCTCTTCCGCTGTATCCCATACCAGCGGACGGATGTCCTGCAGCAGGACATCCAGCTGTGCGGCACTGCTGCTGTGCACAGTCCAGATTACCGGAATACCAAGCCCCAGCCCATAGCCGGCGGCGAAGTAGACACCGGCAGGCCGTCCGGTCAGATCCGCAACAATCAGCCGGCTCTCTGCAAGCTGTCCCAGCGTATACTGTCCGTTCTCCGTCGGGGCCGGATGCCTGAGAATATCCGGCAGATAACCATATTGGCTGATTACGGGCAGCAGATTATCCTGCCACAGGCTGTAATGCTCTTCATCTCCGCCCAGCAGCACACAGCAGGGCTTCAGCTTCTTCCCGCCTGCACTTGCAGCGGCTTCATTCCAGCCCTGCTGTGTAAGCTGAAAATTCATCCCTTCGCGGACGAGCAGCTGTTCAGTACCAAGCTTGTCTATGATATAGACCAATTCCTGCAGATTAGGGGAATAGGTCAGGTTATAGCTGGACGACAGCGGATGAATCATAACCGGATCACCGGGAGCATCCGAATGCCTGTAGAGAAACTGCAGCAGCCGGCTCCCCTTATCCTCAATAGTCACAGGGGTTCGGGGGCTGCCTGCGATTGGCTCCAGATCACCGGCCGACAAATATACTGCCTCGCCGCGATCCGTCTTCTCTCTAATGTAAGCCGATATGATGTGCAGCAAATCCCGCTTGGCGGAATGCGGCAGTGCGTTGATCTCATCATAGCTGTCCTTACGCAGATCATAGTACCCGCCAGGCGAGCAGGAGCAATCCAGATAGCGGTCGTATTCCCCTTCACGTTCAATGGGAACAATCGCATCACAGAACAAACAGTGTTTCTTAATCATAAACCTATCACCTCGTATCCATTGCTGTCCTCTACCTTAACACTATTTCGCAGGCATAGAACTGGTAAATGGCACCAGGCCGGACTATGCGGCAAGGATCTGGAATAATTCCTGCACCCTCAGCCGACACTATCCGTTTATTGAATAATCCGCTGCAGCTCCTCTATCGTTGACACATATGCAGGATTAAACTCCTCAGAGCCCATATAACCGGTCAGGCTGGACAGGAATTGTCTGCCTTCAGGTGTTTCTGCTGCCTTATCGGCATCAAGCGGGCAGATTAGCAGCTTTCCGGTACCTACACGGCATTCCAGCAGGAAGCCAAGCTTATGATTGCGTTCAAAATTGTCGATCGTCCGGACAACCGGACTCCAGCTTTGATCCGTGCCGTCCAATATCAGTGATTTCGAATGCTCGATGATGCTCCACCACGGGTAGGTTGAATGCTCTTCACTCGGGAAGCTGCGGAGCACGGGATGGCTGTTATCAATCAGCAGTCCCATCGTGCCGACCGGCACCGGCCGGTTCATACTCTCAGAGATGGAGCGGAACATCGGGTAGCACCAGAAATCCGTACTATAAAAGCCTTGAACGGCATTGTTCAGAGAATCCGGGTTAGGCATCAGCAGTACATTTCCGCCCTGCTCCAGCAGCGCCTGTGCTTCAGCTCCCAGTTCCTTGAATACATGCACTCCGTCCAGTCCGGTACTGTTCAGTTCCGGATAGATCCACAGGTCATAGCTCTTATGGATGTCTGTACCGGCAATCTGCAGGTTCAGCTTAACGGCTGTCATTGCAGCAACAGCAGGCAGCATCAACTTAACCACACCAATCTGATAATAATTGGCTTCAGCTGCACTATCCGCTACAACAGTGCCGCTTCCCAAAATTCCATTGTCTCCGCCAAGCTCCCAGTTCAGCTCCAGTCTGTCAGGCGCAGCGCTGCGGAACCAGCTGAGCTCAACATCCGCATGGAACAGCTCTCCGCTCACATAATTGAATTTCGTGAATCTCGCCAGCAGGACTGCATCATTGCAGAAGGTCCGCCATTCCTCCGCCGTGATCATCCCTTTGGAGTCCATAAAAGCATCCAGTATACCGACTAGTGCGGTACCCTGTCCGCTGAAATCCTGCAGATCCAGCAGCTGGAAGCCGGCAAGCCGTCTGGTCCGGAAGGCTGCCTCCAGCTCTTCCTTGTAGCAGGCTGCCGCAAGCTTCCCTGAAGCTGCAAAGTATTGGGCCGCAAGATGGCCAAGGCCGTTCTTCTCCAGCCGTTCCCGGAAGATTTCAAAGTTCTTAGCTTTAAGCGGTCCGCTGTATTTAGCGATTTCCTCAAAATCCGGGAAGGTCGCATATTGGCCGATCTCATGCGAGATAACCGGAATATGCGGAATCCATTCACCTGAGGTGTCGTCCGCCTGGACGGTTTTGGCTTCAGTGCCGTATTGGATCTGGATCTCACCGCCGGCTCCTGCGCCTTCGTCTCCACCCTTAACCTGCGCCGGCGGAACGAACTGGTCGTCGTAATCCTTCATCGTACTTGGAACAGCGGTCTGAACATGACCCAGCGGCGCATCACACATCGCATACGAGCCTCTGAACAAGCGGCTTCTGGAGAACCGGACTCCGCAGAAAAAGTCCTCATGCTCCAGAATTTCCGGCACCCACTGGTGATTATTCGAGCCCTGCGTGTAAAGCGGTCTGCTGTCAAAGGCTTTATATTCCTTCAAAATGGAGTCGATCTTGGCTCTGCTGCCCCACAGCTCATTACCCAGAGACATCATTACAAAGGACGGATGGTTTCCGAATGCCTGCAGAATGGCATAACCTTCACTTACCAGATAATCCTGCTCAGCCTGATTGTGGTTATCGTCAGACGGTTCCGTAATGGTGCCCCAGAACGGCAGCTCAGGCTCCATGTAGATTCCGAGCAGGTCTGCTGCCGTAAAGGCCGCTTCCGGCGGACAGCAGGTGTGGAACCGGTAATGATTGATTCCATAAGATTTGGAAATCCCAAGAATTCTCACCCATTCCTCCACATCAGTCGGCGCATAGCCGGTCAGCGGAAAGATCAGGCCGTCATGCTTGCCGCGCAGAAAGGTCTTCTGTCCGTTAATTGCAAACTTATCGCCGTCCGCCTTGAACTCCCGTAAGCCGAAGATCAGCTCATTACGGTCCTCCGGAGCGCTATCCCCGCTGTTCAATGTAAGATTCACCTTGTAGAGATTCGGCGCAAACTCACTCCAGAGCAGCGCATCTGCTCCCAGGCTATATTCAATGCTGAATGGTCCCGGTTCAACGGTGTAGGACTGGCTGGCGGCCGAATGACCGGCTCCCTCAGCCCCATTAAAGCTTGCAGCAGAAATATTCAGCTCAGTCTCAGCGCTTCCATCAAGTATGGCTGTAATCCGGACTGAACGGTTAGCTACATCAGGAGTAAGCCGGATATCACTTAAGTAAGATTCCCCGAAAAATTGCAGCTCCAGCCGCCCGGTAATGCCATTCCAGTTGGTCTGGGTATCCTCTGAGGTTAAATGCCCGCCTTTGGTGGGATATCCTGTGTTGCTGACGCAGACAGTCACGGTATGACTGCCCGCCGCCAGCTTGCCCAAATCATAGATATGGGCGGTGTTCAGGCTATCCCGGCTGCCGATTTCCGTACCGTCCAGATAAAGCGTTGTCATCCGGGTCCGCTCCAAATACAGCCTGCAGCTTTTGCCGGCCAGCTCTTCCGGTATTTCAATTTCCCTGGAGAACCAGGCTTGCCCCTCGAACAGATATTCATCCGTCAGGGCACTGATCAGAGTCTTCTCATTCTTCGGCCCTTTACGCGCATATGACGTCGTTCCCGGTAAATCAATGGTATCGGAGAACGGCAATACCAGCCCTTGTTTGTCTGCATCCAGCTGCAGCTTCCACTTGCCTTCAAGATTGATCATAGTATGCAAGAATCCCACTCCTAATCATATATAGTCCTGGGTATCATTATAGCCTGTCACTGTGTCGTTATCAATTTATATAATAATAACAATAACAACACTAACAAAGATACAATCTTAGCATTACAGCCAAAAGCCGTACGGTTGCCCGCACGGCTTACATCTCTATTTGCTCTGATCTGACCCGAACACCAGGCCTGCCGACTGCTTCGCCTGCTCCACAACCTGCATAACCCTGCGGCTGTGCTCCAGCATCCGGTTCGCTGATTCCCTGTCATTACCCTGGATCATCGCTTCAAACGCCATAAATTCATCGTACATCCGGTGCTCATGGTTTTTCCTGTTTACCTTGACCGGCTGCTGCCTGTTCGCAGCATATTCAAAACCGTCCACACTGTTCGCCGAGCCCGAAAGGTGAATATACCCGTCTGTTCCCTGAATGTTCACAGCATTACGTGCAGTGCTGTCCTTGGCTCCGATGCAGACACATTTGAATCCGCCGTAGTCCAGCAGCAGGACACCTGAAGTATCTATTCCGCGGTCCATGTTGGCGGAGTATTGCACCTTTTGCGGACTGCCGAAGCAGCCGACCACGAAGTGTATATTGTAAATATTAATATCCATCAGCGCTCCGCCGGACATCCCGGGGTCAAAGGCCGGCAGCACCTCTCCAGCCCGGAAGGCATCGTATCTTGAGGAATACTGCGAGTAATTGCATTCTACTATTTTGACCGGACCCAGCTTGGGCAGATATTCCTTCATTAGCAGGTAACTGCCCAGATATTGGTTGGAGATCGCTTCAAGCAGAATCAGCCCGCTGCGCACGGCAAGCTTCTCAAGCTCCAGAAACTCCTCGAGATTGGAGGTGAACGGCTTTTCACAGATTACATGCTTGCCGCTTAGCAGCGCTTCTTTGGCATAGGTGTAATGGAGGTGGTTCGGCAGACCAATGTAGACAGTGTCCACGTCGTCATCCGCCAGCATACCGTTATAGCTGTGATAGATGCGTGAGATACCGTGTTTCTTTTGCAGCATTAATAATTTGTCCTCATGCTCCGGCTTTGAGCAAATGGCCTCCAGACTGATTCCGGGTATTTCCTGCACAAAACTTAGCAAATCCTGAACAATATTTCCCGCACCTGCAATTCCAAGCTTCATCTCAGCTGCACCCCTCAATCCCCTGCTCAAGCAATTCCATGACGGCGATGGTTTCATCGTCAGCGACCGACTTATCAGCGCCGTTCACAATCGTCTCATAAATATCATCATAGAGCCGGGCGTAATCCCCTTTTGCCGACACTACTTTTTCTTCGTGATAATGGCCTTCATCATCCTGATAGGTGAGCGTACCGTAATGCTCCGGCGTATCCAGCCCGAAGTCGTCATGCCCTTTTGGCAGATAAAACAGCTTCAGATGCTCCTCCTGACGGTCTATCGTCTGCTTGACGAACACCCCCTTCTTCCCGTATACAACAAAGCTCGGACGCGGCTTGAGGCGGAAAAAGCTCGATTTGACCGATACCTTGAGCGAAGAGTAGTAGAAATCCAGATCGAAATAATCATTCATTCTGCCGTTGCCGAGCAGCTGCCGTACATCATACTGCACCCGGTCCGGCGTCCCGAAGGTTGAAACGACCTGATCTACCGTGTGTACGCCATGCCCGTATAAGAAGCTGCTGTATTTGGAGAAACTGGTAACCGACTCCGGCGTCTGCGGGCGGTAGTAGTCGTAATTCATCTCTACCTCCAGAAGCTCACCAAGCTTGCCCGATTCCATAACCTGCTTCGTTGTCAGAAAATCGGAATCATACCGCCGGTTCTGGTAACACTGGATAATCAGCTTCTTGTCACGGGCATATTCAAAAATAGACCTCGCATCCTCTGCACTCATCATGAACGGCTTCTCGACCAGCACATGCTTGCCGTGATCCAGCGCCATTTTGGCATATTCGTAGTGCGTATCAAGATGTGTACATACAACCACCAATTGAATGTCCGGATCGTTCATCACTGCAGCCAGCTCATCTGTATACAGTACACCGGGAACCTTGTCCCACTCGGCTTTGTGCGGATTGCGGGCATATATGGTTTTTACCTTCAGGTGATCCCGGTTCAGGGCAAAAGGCAGATGATAGCGGTTGGTGCTTTTACCGTTGCCGATGTAGCCGATGGTTAGCATGTTGATTCCCCCTGGGTTCTTTTTCGTTTATTATAAAGGAACTTGTACAGGTGTGAAGCTTCTCCGGTCAAAACGGTACAAACGACCAAAACGGTGCATCCAGCCCCGTCCAGGATTGAACAAAATGTTTAATGAGGTGATCTTTGTTGAAGCTGCTGAAGCAATTATCAGATATGCCGGATTTTACACCTAACGAACAGAGCATTGCAGCCTACATCCTTTTGCACAAGGAAAATATGCTGCAGCTAAGCATTCAGGAGCTTGCAAAAGCTACCTATACCTCCCACTCGGCGATCACCCGCCTGACACACAAGCTCGGCTTGTCCGGGTTCAAGGCATTCAGCCTGAAGCTTGCCCGTGAATTCCAGCAGGAGAATCAGCTCCCGTCGACGGTCGATCCCAACTATCCCTTTGGCCATGAGGAATCACCGCTCCAGGTAGCCGGGGAAATCGCCGAATTAATGAAGGAGACCATCAGCAAAACCTTCGCGTATATGGATGATGCTGTGCTGGCGCAGACAGCAGAAATGCTGGATCAGGCGAAGCGGATTTTCATTTATGCGCTGGGGGATTCGCAGATCCGGGCCAGAAGCCTGCAGAATAAGCTGATCAAAATCAATAAATACGTTGTGATTGCCACCGAGCTGTACGAATGGGCCTACCACACCGTTAATTTGACGGAGGAGGATTGTGCGGTTTTTCTGACCTATCACGGGAATTCGCCGATTTATTTAAAAGCAGCCAGGCATCTCGCCGGGCAGAAGGTTCCCATTATCACCATTACAGCCTCTGATCAAAGTGAGCTGGCGAAGCTCAGCACAGCCTGTATATATGTTCCCGGAGATGAAGTAAAGCATGCGAAGATCGGCACCTTTTCTTCGCAAATGGCCTTCGAATATGTATTAAATGTGATCTACTCCTGCATTTACAAGCGCTCCTATAGTCAGAACAAGGAATCTGCGGACAGGTCGCTGAAGGATAGCTATATAACCGGAATGATGGAGGAGTAGGTTGCGATGTGCGCTAACGGAGTGCAACTTTTGATGCTGAGCCTTTTATATTCAAAAAAGAAACCAAGGTCAATTCATGACCTTGGTTATTCCGGTAATCTGAGCATCCGGGCGGCTGTTATTCATGAATAGCGCACATGCCCCGATCAGCTCAATCAGCCACTCACAATGCCGGCAGCGGCACGCGGTACAGCTTATCATCCTCATCCGCGGGACTTCCCCGCCCGTCGGTATTATTGCTAATAAAATAGAGCATATCACCGTCGATCATCACGTCGCGGATCCGGCCGTATCCGGTTATGGCCTCACGTTCTTCGCCCGTTTCGAGGTCGAATGCAAGAACGGCAGTCCCTCTCAACGCTGCTGTATATAAAACGCCTTCTGCATAAGCCATCCCGGATGGAGCCCATGTATGGTCACTGCCTGATGTGAACAACGGAGTGACCATGCCTTCACGCGCTTCATCGCCCTCTATCACAGGCCAGCCATAATTCAGCCCGGCCTCTATCTCATTCACCTCGTCATGGCTGCTTTGGCCATGCTCACTTGCATACAGCACGCCGGCTCCGGTCCAGACAAGCCCCTGGGCATTCCTGTGCCCATAGCTGTAGACATAGGAACCCGCAAACGGATTATCCTCCGGCACCGAACCGTCGGTATTCAGCCGAAGGATTTTGCCGCCTAATGAACCGGTGTCCTGGGCACTATCTCTGTCACCGGCATCTCCTGCTGTAGCATACAGCTTGCCGTCCGGCCCAAGGGCAAGCCTTCCCCCATGGTGAACAGAGCCGCTTGGAAGCTTATCGAGAAGCAGCTCCTCCTCCTTCCAGATTCCATTATCCTGTCTAAGCGTCACAATCCGGTTGAACTGACCTGAGCTGTCAGTATAGGTGTAATAGGCATACGCCAGTCCCGAGCCGGTAAAATCCGGATCAAGCACCAGCCCCAGCAGCCCTGCCTCTGAGGCAGCCGCGATTTCTTTAACCAGCTGCACCTCCTGCCGTTCAACGTGCCCGTTGTCTATTTTGACAATATTTCCGGGACGCTCGGTCAGATAGAAGATATCGCCGGCTTTGGCAATGGACCACGGCACTTCAAGATTTGCGGCCACAACCTCAGGCTCATTAACCGCTGCTCCCGCATTGTCCGATGTCTCAGGAGTGACAGGTGCTGCGGATTGTGCAGAGGTATGCTGATCAGCCGGGCTCTCCTGCCGGGCTTCTGACGAATGCTGCTGCTCGTCTGCCGCAGCCGAGCAGCCTGCTGTCAACAAGACTGCCAGCAGGGATACAGCGGTTCTCTTTTTCAATCGAATGCACCTCGGCTCTCTTGTTGTCGGACTTCCTGTCATCCGCCTTCTGTATATGTACATATAAACGGATACGTTCAGCCTTACTCAGCACTTGAGCAGAGACAGGCGCCATTACTGCTATTCCTGCAGCAGATCCCGCTGGCTTCTTGGAAGCTTACTGACTACAAGACTATACGAGTGGTCGATCATATCATGAATTTCTGTGAGGGACAGGGAGCCGTCAACGATAACGGTATTCCAGTGCTTTTTGTTCATATGGTAGCCCGGCTTGACGGACTCAAGCTGCTCCCGCAGATTCCCGGCTATAACCGGATCACACTTCAGATTAATCCTGAATGTATCCCCCTCTCCTTCATAAATAAACGCGAACATTTTACCGCCCACCTTATAAACCTCCGGTTCCGGACCGAAGGGATACTCCTTGACCGCCCCTTGCTTGCCCTGGCAATAAGCCATAATACTCCTTTTCATCCAAACACCTCTTCTTCAGCTAGTTCGTATTAATCCTTATTATACGAACTAACGTTCTGAACAGCAATCGATAATAGAGGAAAAGATTCTGTCAATTATTATCTTTTTCCGAATAGGCTAGTACTAGTAAAGGAGGAGGACAATATTCATTCATTCGTCTCGTATATGCTGCTTGGCTTATCCCTTTCCGCACCCCTCGGACCTATAAATGCAGCCCAGCTGGATAAAGGCCTGCGCGGCGGATTCCTGCACGCCTGGATACTCGGGCTTGGCGCTGTATGTGCAGACATCATTTATATGCTGCTCGTTTATTTCGGCATGATTCATCTGCTGGATGCGCCGTATGTCAAAGCGTTTCTGTGGCTGTTCGGCTTCTTCGTGCTTGTCTACACGGGATTCGACGGCATCCGGAGCTCAGGTGAGGTATCGACAGCCAGTCTAAGAGACAGCAGCGATACTTCGCTGTTCAGATCCTTTCTGTCCGGCTTCCTGATGTCCCTGTTCAATCCGCTCTCCATCCTGTTCTGGCTGGGTATTTACGGTTCTGTGCTGGCAAGAGCAGCCAGCGAGTTCCCAATGCAGCAGCTGCTGATATATAGCGGAGGAATTGTGCTGGGCATCCTGCTGTGGGATTTTTCGATGGCTGCCGCATCCAGCATGTTCCGCAGACTACTGACTCCGCGTGTGCTGCGGGCTATTTCCGTATTATCCGGCCTGTCGCTCATCGGTTTCGGCCTGTACTTCGGGGTACAGGCTGCCCGGCTGCTGTTCTTCCACTAGACCTTGCTTTTACGCAGCCTGATCCCTTTTATCCTGAATTCAGAGCCCGGGAGACTGTGATGTCCGGCTATTTCAACATCCAGATGTTCTGTATCCTTCTGCGCAGAGGAAACCGCATGCTTGCGCTTCACCCGCTGGACAATAAAGTCACTGAGCGCAATTACAGCTACAATCAGCAGGCTGATGTAGAAACCCGGACGGCTGACTTTATGGAACAGGGTTCCCGCAACCGCAGCAGCGATCAGGACAAGTCCGCTCCAGCGTTTCAGTCCGCTTAGCTTGCCTCCTTTAAGCAGCCTTCCGGAAGACAGCAGAATCCATGACCAGTTATAGAGAATCATCAGCCCGGCAGCTGTTGTGATATATTCATATACCCTGTCAGGCAGCCACAGCGACATCATAATGGCACCGGTTAATCCGGCTGCAATCAGACAAAGGGCAAGAAACGGATATTTATCCTTCCATTTCTTGGCGAATATCCGGGGGGCATCCCCTTCCTGCGACAGTGTAATCATCATTGAAGTAATCGCATACAGTGAAGCGGTCATTGTCGAGAAGCCGGCAATAATCAGCACGCCGTTGAACAGATGCGGCACAAAAGCCAGCCGGTCGCTGCTCAGCGCCAGCATAAACGGGCTTTCTTTAGGATTAAAGGCGCTAAGAGGAACCATAATGACGGCAAGACCAATAGACAGTACATATACTGCAGCAAGCGAGAGAAGCATTACCTTTCCAGCCTTGGGTGCTTCTTCGGGGTTCTCCAGCCTGTTCGCCATAATGCCAAGCACTTCTATTCCCCCATAAGCATAGAAGGCAAAAATAAAGGCCGACCACAGGCCGATGCCTCCAGCAGGAAGCCAGCCCTTAAAGCCGTTAGGCATGTCCGGCGTATACTTAGCGCCGCCAATCCAGCCGGCAAGAAACGCTGCAGCCAGCACAAGAAACATCAGGATCGCTGACACCTTGATCACAGCCAGCACATTTTCCACCCGGTCAAACCCCTTGTTTCCAAAAAAGACGATGACCAGGCTCAGCACGGCATAACCCGCTGCAAAGGTCCACATCGGCACTGCTGGAAACCAGAACCGTGAGAAAATCGACAGAGCGGTAAGCTGGCTGCCCATAATCAGCAGCTCGGAGAACCAGTATACCCACCCGCTGCCGAAGCCGGCCCAGCTCCCGAATGCTTTTTTGGCATAGGAGCGGAAGGAGCCCTGTTCGGGATGCTGTGCGGTCATCTGGGCCAGCGCATCAAAAACAACATATGTACCGGCAGCCGCCAGCAGATACACAAGCAGCACTGCCGGGCCTCCAATGGAAATGGCCAGTCCTGAGCCCAGAAAATAACCAGTACCGATTGTGCCGGCAACGCCCAATAAGCTTAACTGCCACCATTTCAGTTTCTTTTCCTGTGCATCACTATTACCTGAAGCCTGATTCATGAATACCGTCCTCATTCTCTTTAGAATTTGAGCGTTTCCTCAATCTTTAGAGTTCCCGTGAAGGTTCGAATTCATGAAAACAATTGTTATCCTGTAGGAGAAAAAGAAAACTCCCCACAACCGGCAAATAACACAAAAGCCGCGCTGAGCACGGCTTTTAAATCTAAGGAAGGGTGGTCATTTTGACGGATACCGGTGTTCTCGGCTTGAGCGGCGGAATGTCAGCCGGATAACCGACTCCAAAGACCCCGATCACATCATAATCCTCCGGCACACCGAGAATACTCCGATTATGAGGAAGTGCACCTAACGAAGCCCAATAAGCACCTGCTCCGGCTTCATGTGCGGCAAGCAGAAAATTCTGGGCAAAACAAGAAACCGCCATTACGTTCTCGTCACGCTCAAACGGGGTTGCCGCAGCCTTGGACAACAGTGCAAGAACAACCGGCGCACCGCCGAAGTCCGTCTTATGCTTCAGCTCCGCTCTTGTTTCGGCTCCAACCATCACAATTTCCCACGGCTCATTCATCCGGTGGTTGGGCGCATAGCTTGCAGTCTCTAACCAGGATAGAAGGTCCGCTTCTCCGATCGGATCTGGATTGAACTGCTTGACACTTCTCCGGGTTTTGATGATATCCACGATGCTCATTACTGAATCGCCCTCCTTGTTGTTTATACTAACCCTGCTGTTCTATGGCTTTGCTTAGATCATAATCCTGAAGCTCTATGTCCGGGATCAGTCCCAGTGCCAGCTTCGCCAGCTGGCTTCCGATAAACGGCCCCATCGTTAATCCGGAGGCCCCCAGCCCGTTGGCAGCAAGCAGGCCTTCCCAGCCCGGTACTGCACCGATCACGGGAAGAAATCCGGGGGTAAAAGGCCGGAAGCCCACCCGAACCTCTTGAACAGAGCTCTTTGCCAGTCCGGGTGCCAGCTCCAGCCCTTTGTTCAGAACCTCCTGAATCCCGCCGGCTGTCACACTGGCATCATAGCCTTCAATATCGTTCTCATGTGTTGCTCCGATGACGATTCTGCCTCCATCAAAGGACAGGAGGTATTGATCCGTAGGCGGGATAACTACAGGCCATGAGCCGGTGTCCGTATGCTCTGCTACCTTTACGTGCATGATCTGGCCCTTCTGATAGCTGACCTTAAGCTTAATACCGAGCGGCTGCAACAATGGAGCTGCCCACGCACCGGCACAGACGATTACAGTATCTGCGGCGAAAATCTCCCCGTCAACCACCGCTCCGGTAACGCAGTTTCCGGCAAATTGCAGGCCAGCATCCCCATCTATCTGCCGGGCTCCGCTTCGCCGGGCTGACCGCAGCAGCGCATCGCGCAGCGCACGGCCGTCCACCCGCGCAGCACCGCTGACCTGCAGAGAATGATAGCCCTCAGCCAGCAGCGGAACCTGTTCAAGAGTCTCTTGCTCCGTCCGCCAGGTTAATTCGCCAATCTCCGGCGCATCCTCCAGCCGCTTTCTTGCCCGTTCCTCCTGCTGCTTAAGCTTGTCCGTGTCCCTATGGACACTAAGCGCACCAACCCGGGCATATCCGGTCTCGGTTTCACCCTCCAGCTTAAGCTCACTGATCAGTCCGGGGTAAAAGCGCGCCCCCGCCTTAGCCAGCCGGTACCATACCTGATTACGCCGCTGAGACAGCCAGGGGCAAATGATCCCGGCAGCGGCATCCGTAGCCTGCCCCTTGTCCTTGCGGTCGATAATCAGCACCTTTGCACCGAGCTTAGCCAACTGATAGGCGGTTGAAGCTCCCAGAATACCTGCTCCGATAATGATGACCTTCTTCATGATGATTTCCTCTCTTAACAGGCATGTATGGCTGCATATGCCGGAATTATTTCAGATTGCCGATCAGCTGCTCCAGCTTAGGGAACACCTGCAAGGCATTGTTGTAAAAGACATCCTCCCAGTGTGCTTCCGGGATCAGGTGCTTCACAAATTTGATGTACGCCTCCAGCGGCACAAGCGGCCAGTCGGTGCCGAACACCAGCCGGTCATACTTCTCGGCGAATACAATCGCCCTGCGGAAATGATCGGTATAGGTCTGTTCGGCCAGCAGCCGGTCTACCTTGGCGGAGTCGCCAACAATCCAGCCGGACAGATCACTGTACAGATTCGGATTTTTCTCCAGCAGTGCTGCAGTATCCATTACCCAGGGATCACCCAGATGACATAGCATAAAGGTGATGTCCCGGTGCTTCAGGAATGTCTCCTCCATCGACAGCGGATGAGAGTACTTTAACAGCCCTCTGTCCGAATACGTAAGGCCGCCATGAATCACTACCGGCATCTGATATTCAGACGCCAGCCTGTAGACCGGAGCATAAATCTCATCACCGACATTAAAGTGGTAGTATCCGGCGTAGAGCTTGATCCCTACTACATTATCTTGGCGCAGCGATTGCTCCAGCGCTTCCAGCTGCCCGTTCTGATGCAGGGTTAGCGGATTAATACCGACACAGGTGTACAGATTACCCGGAAGCTGTCCGGTCAGATCCAGCAGCATCGGGCTCAAGGCCTCATTATCGGGAAAAGCTCCAGCTACTGTCTCCGTAACCCCCATTCCCACACCTGCGATAACGCCGGAGCGCCGGAATTCCTCCAGCAGCCCCTTTTCCGAGTAATCAATATTCGCCAGCTCCTGTGCTGTTTCGTGAAAAGACGCAATATTGGAATAATGGACATGCGCGTCGATGATTTTCATAGAATAGTCCCTTTCTTATAGCTACAGATTAAATTTGATGGATAACAGATCCCGGAAGGCTTCATCCGGAATATCCAGATCAGAGATCATATAAAACTGCGGTGTGCTGAATAACGTATCCCCGTCTCTCATGAACAGCTTTTCTGTTATAAAAGAGGAAATAACATGCGTATTAACCAGAAGCTCGGGTGCTGCCTTGTCCGGACCGGAAGCCAGACTCAGCCGCTGCCTCCGCTCATTAGAGCTGTAATGAATGATGCCGCCCGAGCTTTTTGTTTCATTTTGAACTCTCCCGGCCTTGTATGTGATGGTTTCACCAGCCTCATTCTTCACCGTCCCCCTGCTGCTCTTCAGCACGCTGCCGGTTTTATAGAAGCCTGCTGTTTGCAGTGTCAGGGGTTGAAGCGGTGCACCTGTATTCTGCACGATTTGAACTACAGAAGCAAGCACCGGTACACCCGGCAGCAGCAAAAAGTAATGATTGAGTGTAAGCCCTTGGAACTTGCGGTTATGAGTAATCTTGATGCTAACCCGTACACCTGACCAAGCATTGCCCTTGCTGTCAGTCAACCCGGCAAAAGCAGCTTCCCGCGGCTCCTCCAGCAGACTGCGCGGTGACAGCCCCTCTACTCCGGCTAACACGCCGCCGGTCCAAGGATTCCACCAGGACTTGGGCTGAGGTACCGGGTAAGCGGAGTCAAGCCATTCTTCTCCCTGAACCTGCAAGGAATACAGCGCAGGCGCAAAGCTGCTGTTAACCTGAATCTGTATGATTCCGTTATCTGCTGTGAGCACCTCGCCGTGCTCTGTCAGACTGCTGTTCTGCCCGACGCCATTGCCCTTAACAGGTAACATCAGATAGCTCTCCGAAGACTCAAAGGTTTCCATATCAAGCTGTACCTGAAGCAGATCCGCTTGTACATTCTCTGCGGGTGTGAATGTAAGGACGGCTTCAGCCAGCTGCTGCTCTGCGGTGACCGTGAGACTCTGTTTGAAGGCAGTGTCCACCTTGGAAGACAGGATGATCTCCCCCTCTAAGAAACTCATCTTCTGCTCATGCAGCGCCAGCTCGGCAGACCCGCTTATGAACGGGTTCCCGCCGTTCAGGCTTAGCCGGAGCTGCCGTTCGGTACCGGGCTGTTCAGTACGGGGCAAACCGCGAAGCTGGGCAAACGACCGGAAATCCTTCCAGCTGCTCCAGGTGCCCAGTGCAATCCGCAGCGGTTCGGTCCGGATGGTACTGCCTGAAGGAAGGTTGCCGAGCGGGTGCTCAACAGCATACAGCCAGCTGTCCTTGATCAAGCTGCGTTCAGCCGGCCAGGTGATACCCCTCGGCAGCGAACCGTCATCCGCATACAGCCAATTCTCTGTGAGTCCGTGAACATCCCAGTAATCAGGACTGGATGCATCCACACCGTGCTTCAGATCAATGAACCGGCCGCGGTAAGGAATGACGCCTCCTTCCAGACTGAAGCCGAAGCTTTCCTTGAGATAGAGCGGCTCCGCCCAATCCGTCTGAGCTGAATTACGGATCTGAAGAACACGCTCTATAATCCCGTTTTTGTACAGTCTGACCAGCATCGTTAACTGTAGCCCCTTGCGTAAAGCATCCAGCCTGTAACGGGCTTCCAGCACAATAGCTTCACCTTCCATACAATGAGTGACCTGCTCAGCGGTCAGCTTGTTGAACTCATTCGTATACGGGTGGCCGAATTTCGGAAACGGCAGGCTGATGGCCTTTTGGCTTTCTTCAAAAAGCTCCAGTGTATTGCTGAATTTATCCAGTCTTACCGAGTAGCGCCCGCTGTTAACTATCCATCCTTTTTCCGTTCTGCCGCCAAAGGCTGAATGTGTACCGGCAAATACCAGACTGACCTCCTGCTCAATAACCGCAGGCTCCCTGTGGTCTGCAGCAGCGGTGATTTCCGCCTTATGATTCCAGATGCCATATTCCTTAAGAACCGCCGGAACCGCCACGGTTGTGCGGCTTTTCGCCGGAACTGTGATCTGTACATCAGGCCTGCTGAAGGCCAGAATAGAGTCCTGCGGAAGGGTGAAGGTGAATTGTGTCTCTGCAGCGTACTCATTTTCCGCCGTTACATCCAGCTCAAAGGCTTCGCCTTTATAGAGCATGGACCGGTCAGGCAGAGCAAGCTTTAGCTTAACCGGATACTTCGGCTCAATTCCCAGCTTGAATACCGCTGGCAAGCCGTTGATCAGCAGCTCTGCCTCGATAACCGGATGTGTCTGGTACGGATTCTGTTCTTCTTCTAACGGATGAACGAAGAATTGCCCTTCGATCTTTTCCGTTGCTTCTACGCTCCGTGTGTCCTCCAGCTCAAAGCTGATTTTCGGATTGCTGATTCCTTTGATCTGCAGGGTTAACGGTTTGCCGCTTTTGTTCACAGCCTCATAGATTACCGGATAGCTGCAGCCAAAGGGAAGCTGATGCTGCAGCGGAATAGAAGCCTGAATCCGGTAATCCTCCGTTTCAATCAGGCGTAAGCCGCGTCCGGTCCGTTCATATTCCATTACTAGCTTCAGGTCATCCTTTTGCCATTCATATGTAAAGTAGTCAAACCCGTTTTCTTTACGTCCATCAGGCATAACAGATATTTCACGCACGCTGTCCGCATACCAGTCAAGCTTTTCAAAGAACGGCTTTACGGCTGCAGTCTGCAGGACAGAGGGGATAAAGTTCATCAAATGGGTGGAATCATCCCGTTTTTCCCAGAAGAACCCGCTTTTCTTATACGTCGGCACTGCCTTCGTATTGCCTGGCCAGGTGTACAAGTCAAGCCGGGGCCAGCCCAGGGAGATCGTCTCCTCAAGGGCACGGAGGACAAGCCGTTTGCCGACTTTGCGCCCGTGATAATCCGGCCGTACATTCAAGAGCGGGATATACATCGCTCCAGAATCTTCCTTGTAGTGGGAAAAGCTGCAGTAACCGATAACCTCGCCGCCGGCTACGGCAAGAAAGAGCTTCAGATGGGTCCCGTTCTCGTGCTCTTCAATGACACTTTGTTCAGTCTGGTAGGAGTTGTCGCCTCCCCAGCTTTCATAGCTTCTGTTCCACATCTCGGCGATTGATTTGGCGTGTCTTAAGGGTTCATATTCTTCAATTACGACTTCCGGGGCTAGCAGCATGTACAGTTGTACCTCCTTAAATTCGATTGGAATCTTACTTTTCAGACAAGGTATGGATAATCTTGGGTAATGCCACTCCAGTATAAACTATTTATTTGGAATGAACTAAGGATATTTCTTTTTTAAAAAGATTATGCCTGTGCCCGTTGTCGCTGATAATCATTATCAGTTATACTTTCTATACAAAGCAAGGGGGCTCAACAATTATATGAATCTGAAGGAACATATTGTACTCTGGACTCATGCTGCGGTAGAAATTATGGATATCCGCCTAAGTACATACAGCCCCGGTGAGCAAACGATCCGATACCGCCTGCCTTGCAGCGCCTTTATATGCATAGTCCGCGGGAAAGCAGTGATTTCGCTGGACGGTTTCCGTCATCAAATAAGCGAAGGAAATGTAATCCACGGCGGTAAGGGTTTAACCTTTGAGCTGATGCAAGCTGAGGAGATTATTGAATATTATCTGATCCTTTACAGGGCCAGGCTCGCCCTTCCTGCTCGGAAACATTTGCTGTCAATCATGGACCGTGAGAATCCGTTCGAGCTCCAATACCTGTGCAGCCCGGATGCTCCGCTTCCGCTGCTCGACAAGCTCAGGATTATGCATGAGTACTGGCTTAATGGCGGCAGGCTGGAGCAGTTATATGTAAAAACAATGCTGTATCAATGGGTGTATGAGCTGTTAAGACAGCTGCATGTGCAGGGTGTTCAGCCGCTGAAACCGGATGTGCTGGAGACGGCAATCCGTTATATGGAGAATAATCTCAGCCTTCCTGTGAGCCTGGACAAGCTGGCCGAAGCTGCCGGAAGCAGCCCGCGGAGCTTGTCCAGACTATTCCGGATGAAGCTTCATACCAGTCCCAACCAGTATCTGATCAGCCTGCGTATGGAAAAAGCCCGTGAGCTGCTCCTCCGTACAGACGCCAGCCTGCAGGATATCGCCACAGCCATCGGTCATCCGGATGCCTATTATTTCGGGCGGATGTTTAAAAAGCATTTCGGGATTTCGCCTGTACGGTATAAAAACTCAGTAAAAGCCGATGCCTCCTGGCCGGAAATGACATCGGAGGCGTCCGGTTTTGACATTGTCCGCACGTCTTCTCTTGGGTATAGTGTTGATAATCATTATCAATACAAATCAGAAGGAGCGTCATTCATGTCTAAATCTGCGAGACCGTCATTACTTATTACCCTACTGTTATGCTTCAGCATTGTACTCAGCGCCTGTGCGGCAGGGAACACCAATACAGCATCCGGCAGTAACAGCACGTCCCCGTCACCTTCAGCAAGCACCGCCCCTGCGGCCACCGATACGCCTTCATCTGAGGCACAGACCCGTACCATCACTACGGTAAAAGGAGATATTGAGGTTCCCGCTGATCCGCAACGTGTAGTAGTTCTCTATCTTCTGGGCGATGTGCTGGCCCTCGGAGTTAAGCCGATCGGCGTATCCGATGTCTCGGAGGGTGCCGCCTTTGAAAAGGAGTTAAATGATGTGCAAAAGCTGGGCACCTGGTTTGAAGCCAGTCCCGAAGCAGTACTGTCGCTTAACCCGGACCTGATCATCGTTCCTTCAGACGAAACCTATGAGGTTCTTAAGGATATCGCGCCTACTGTAATGGTCCCTTATGAGACAATGTCAGCTGAAGAACGGGTAGCTTTTATCGGAGAAGCATTGGGTAAAGAGAACGAGGCAAAAACATTGTTCGAAGGATTCCATGCCAAGGTTGCGGAGAGCAAGCAGAAGCTGCAGGAAGCAGGCATTCTAGACCATACCGTCTCCATCATGGAGGGCGGCAGCAAGCGAAGCATGGCTGTTGTTACAAGCAAGCAGTTTGGACGCGGCTCGCAGGTTATCTATGAATATCTGGGCATGAAAGCTCCGGCAATCATTCAGGAGAAGGTTGAAACGTCTACGGAGGCTGTTGGTGAAGATGTATCCTTCGAGGTGCTTGCTGACTACAGCGGGGATTATATGTTCCGCTCTTCCTATGAAGGAATGGCTGATCTCACCCAGGACCCGATCTGGAACAGCATTCCTGCGGTGAAAGCGGGCCGGTTAATCAACATCGACTTCGGCTTGTCCTATTACAGTGATATCTATTCGCTGAATGCACAGCTCGATTATATTGTAGAAAGTCTGCTTGCTGCACCACGGGTTAACTAGCAGGTAAACAGCTATAGCATTGCCCCGGATTATTCTGATTAGCTTATTTAGCAGCACAGCTAACAGTAAGAATCTGCGGGCATTTTTTTGTATTCCTATACTGTCATTCATTAAAATCAGCGAATGATATGTTATTAAATTTAACATTGACAAGAACAAGCATGCTGAATTATTATGATTTATATGATAAATGTCACATTAAATAACATATGTCATCTTGTATAAGCCCATTAATCGGAGTGGGCGTCTCGACCAGGCAACCGTAAATTGCCCCAGGCTACAAGAGGATGCATAGGCTGTTAGAGCTGTATTCGCACTTCCTGAATACGGATCTATATCGCACTGCGCCTCTTCTGCCTGGGGTTTCTTGCATCATCATACCTTCATTTCAAAGGAGAGAACCTTACATGACAAAAACTAATGCGCTTGCCGAATTCCAAATGCAGCTTCCCCGTGACTGTACGTTTACACCAAGTGACTGGCAGGTTCTGTCTGAGTACTGGTACCCGGTAGCCATTGCTGATGAGATTCAGGATAAGCCGGTATCCGTGAAGCTGCTTGATGTCAAGCTTGTCTGTTACCGCAGCCACGGCAAGGTTGTAATCGCCCGTGACCTCTGCTTTCACCGAGGAGCTCCGCTAAGCCTGGGCTGGGTCGAGAATGATGAAATCGTCTGCCCGTATCACGGGTTCCGCTATAACTGCGAAGGAGCCTGTACCTCTGTACCAGCCCATCCTAACGCCAAAATATCTCCTAAGCTTAAACTAATCACGTACCCAGCGATTGAACGTTACGGGTTAATCTGGACGTCGCTGGCCGGTACTGAAGAGCAAATCCCTGAGTTTCCCGGCTGGGATGACCCTGATTTCATTAATATTTTGCCGCCCAGCTTTGACATCGCGGGTTCTTCCGGCCGCCAGATGGAAGGTTTTCTGGATGTTTCCCATTTCGCTTACGTCCATTCCAATTCATTCGCTGATCCCGACAACACCGAGGTTCCGCAGTACAAGGTAAGACGGGAAGATAATGAGCTGTTCGCGGATTACTGGAGCACCGTCAGCAACTACGGCAAAGGCCAGGAGAATCCGGCGCCGGAAGGCTTCATGTGGCTGCGTGCCTTCCGGGTATTCCCACCCTTCGCCGCCTCGCTTACGGTACATTTTCCGGAGGACGGGAAGCTGATGATCCTGAACTGCGCCTCTCCGGTATCTGCCCGTTATACACGGCTGTTCTGCCCGATCTCCCGGAATTTCGATAAGACCGTGCCTGTTGAGGATACGATAAAATTCAATCTGCAGATCTTCTCGGAAGACAGGGACATGGTTGAAGCCCAGACACCAGAGGATCTGCCGCTGGATCTGACTGCTGAAGCCCATATTCCGGCTGACCGCACCTCCATCGCTTATAGACAGCTGTTAACCGAGCTGGGTCTGGGCCGGAATTATACTTCATAACACGCAAATTAAGCTTAATGCGACAAGTAGAAACGGCTATGCCGTCCTTCAGAGAAGGCGGTAACCGTTCCTGCGAGAAATATAAGGATTATTGATAGCGTAAAACATATAATTCTTATATTTTCAAAAAGGACGGCTGCACATGTTCATCCATTCTTGAACATGCGCAGCCGCCCTATATTCTCGCTGTCTAACTTAGCTTTCCATAATATAACGGTTCCATTTCTGCTGCCAGGCGATGTCGTCCCAGAACGGGTGATGCGGCGCACAGTTGGAGCAGAGCGTCATCCCCCAGAAGCCCAGCGCCATCCCCTTGCTTATAGCATATTCAGCAATAAATTTGCCTACAGGCCCTTCTTCAAACCCGGCCATAAGCGGCGTGTAGCCGACATACCCTTCTCCGATTACAAGCGGCACACCTGCCTGTCCCGCCCACTCATGAATTTCATCAAAGGCTTTGTCTGCCTTCTGCAGCATCGCAATCTTGTGGGCACCGTATCTGTCATACAGGAACAGGTCCCATTTGTCCGGATCAGCCCAGTCATGCAGATAGATCAGCCGCATACCGACCGGATTTCCTTCCATCCGCCACTCCTGTCCGGCAGGCAGGGTCCACTCTTCAAAAGGCGGAGCATCTTCACGTAGCAGTGACTGTACAAAGGGACCCGGGAAAGGAATGCTGTGATCATCCAGACCCGCAGTCAGCATGAGCTCATTCAGCACACCCTTGATATACAGGTGATAATGTCCGACCTGCATATTGCGGGCAACATAAGCCTTTGGATATTCTTCATTTACAGTGTAGCTTGCAGTCATCAGTGTATCGGGATGACTCTCCCGCAGGTACCCTACCGCTTCCTCAATGTATGGCTGCATAATTCTCAGGTTAGCCGGCACATTCTCGAACGCGATGCCCTGGGCAGCTCCTACAGCGGTCAGCTGTCCGAACTCCACCTCGTTATGCAGCTCCGCATATACAATCTGTTTACCGTAGCCGGCCTCTTTTACATAATGGATCAGCTGGCTCATGGACTTGGCAATCGCCATGAACCGGTCCTCAGGTGCAATTGCCGCCAGCTCGTCACGCAGCTGCGGATGGGCTAAGAAGCTCGGGCTCTGCTGATATTCCCACGAAGACAGCATGATGTAGCAGTTATGTGCCTCGGCTTGCTTAAACAGCTCAAGCAGATGGGCATGTCCATCAAGCTCGGCTCCGCCGAGACAGTTGTACCATCTGGTACGCTGGCCAACCTTGCCCAGACTGCCGAACTTCAGCGGACCAGGCCGCGGGCCGTCTGCGGTAAACAGCAGGAACGGCATGGCGCAGATGCGGATAGTGTTGTAACCACGCTCCACCGCTTCGGCGAACCGGGGCGCCAGATCATGATAAGGCTCCCCGGGGAGCGTCATGGTATACCAGGAGAAATCCCACATGGTTATGGTCAGTTTAGCTGGAAGCTGATTATCCGGATTATAGGTCATTTACGAATCCTTCCCTATTGCGAAATTGAATCACAGGGACGGGATGCCTTCCCGGTGATTATCCAGTAGAAGTCTACAGGATATCCGCTGGACTGGCAATTGAGGATAAACGGTTTGTGATGGACAATATTCTTATTAACATTAGAGATCAAGTGTTAATTAATCCGTATTTTACAAAGCTGTAATACAGTCCATCCTCTTCAACCGTCCCCGTAATATCGTCGGCAATCTGCTTTAGCCCCGGCTTGGCATTGCCCATTGCAATACCCACTGCACAATACTCCAGCATTTCCGCATCATTCATGCCGTCTCCGATAGCCAGACTGTCTGCCTGTTTTAGCTGCAGATGCACAAGCAGATCAGCTATGGCAACCGCTTTGTGAATACCAGGTATCATTAGCTCCCCGCTGCCTTCTCCAAAGAGGGGAACGGTACACCGGATAACCTCAAATTTCCCTTTAAACTGCTGACTGATCTGTTCGAAGGGCAGGTCGCTCTCCAGAAAACATACCTTATTTACGTCATCCTTAACTAAATCAGCCTCGCCGTAGGTAAGGCCGGTTATGAAAGGATGCGGTGTTAGCTCCATTCTCGCTCTGGCTGCAGGGTCATTTTCAATATCGCCATAAATTCGCCGTTCCAGATGAGCCTTCAGATTCCGGCTTCCATATAACGCTGAATTGGACTCCAGATAATAATCAACGCCGGCGGCGTCAAAGAACTCGACCATGTGGCGTACATCCTCTTTTGTCACCTTTTTGTGATACAGGACTTCGCCGCCTGACTCGACATAACCGCCACCTGCCCCGATCAGCCCGTCGAAGCCGATAGTCCAGATATCATCATAAATTTCCGCCTTAGAGCGTCCAGTGCACAGGTAGAGCAGGTGTCCGTTCTCTCTGGCCTGCTTACAGGCCTTTTGCGCGGATTCAGGCACGTTCCCATTATCATCAACTAATGTCCCATCAACATCTATAAAAACAATTCTCCGCTTATTTGGCAGCATCGGCATTCCATCTCCTTGTACTCGTCTAACTGCACTTTAAATGGTGTAACGGGTTACAGGTCAAGTGCTATTTTACAGAGACGGATTTCATACAAAAGGGTTCAGAGCTCTATAACTTTAGTTGCAACATTCCTGCAGAACTCCTGGTCATGCTCCACAAACAGCAGCGTCGGCGCTGACTCAAGCAGCAGCTCTTCAATCTGCATACGTGAAATAACGTCAATAAAATTCAGCGGTTCATCCCAGATGTACAGATGTGCCTGTTCGCTAAGGCTCCGGGCAATCAGCACCTTTTTCTTCTGGCCTCCGCTGAAGGACGCCATATCCTTCTCAAACTGGACCCTGGAAAAATCAAGCTTGCGCAAAATCGCTTTAAACAGGCTTTCATCAACTTCATGCTTCCGGGCGTATTCGGTTAAGCTGCCTTTCAGACAGGAGGTATCCTGGGAGACATATGAAATTTTCAGCTGGCTGCCCGTCCGGAGTGTGCCGGAGTAGCCGTTAAGTTCACCGGTAAGCAGCTTGAGCACACTGGATTTACCAGAGCCGTTTTTACCGGAGACAGCAATCCGCTCCCCTTGCTCAACCGAAAAGCTGATGCCGCTGCACACCGTCCGCTCCCCGAAAGAGACCGAGACCCGATCGAATTCGGCCAGCTGTTTTTTGTGATAGGGCAGCTGTGTGATTTTCAGTCTGTCAGAGGTTTCAATGTTTCTGAGCAGCTTAGATTTATCTTCTATTGCGCTCTGCTGGCGCTGTTCAATTGATTTGGAGCGCTTCATCATTTTGGCTGCCTTATGCCCAACGTAGCCCTTATCCAGCTTGGAGCCGGAGTTACGGGTGCCGTTTTTGCTTTTTTCCACCTCATCCGACCAACCGCCGGTTCGTCTCGCCGCATCGGATAAACGCCTGATGTCTGATTTCAGCTTGTCGTTTTCCGCCAGCTCATAGGCATCCTGAAGCTGTTTATTGTCCCACCAGTCGGAGAAGCTGCCCTTTTGAATCTCAATTCCGGTTTTGTTAATGGACAGAATATGATCCACACAGTTATCCAGAAAAGCGCGGTCATGGGATACCAGGATGAAGCCTTTTTTACTCCCGAGATAATGGCTTACCAGCTGCCTTGCCTCCATATCGAGATGGTTGGTAGGCTCATCGATCAGCAGAAACCGGTCTTCCTTCAGAAAAAGCGCCGCCAGCAGCACTTTGGTCTGCTCCCCGTTAGACAGTGTTTCAAACGGCCGGTACAGCACATCGTCCGCTTCAACCTGCAGTAATGAGAGCTCCCGGGCGAACTGCCACCGCTCCGCATCCGGGCAGATTTCATCAAAGATATCCGATACCAGGTACTCCGGATGCTCCACCGGGAACGGGAAATAGTCAAAGCCAACCTTTGCTGAAATGGTTCCGCTGTATTCGTATTTGCCGAGCAGCAGATTCAGAAAGGTCGTCTTCCCTCTTCCGTTTCGGCCTGTGAAGCCAAGCTTCCAGTCCGTATCCAGCTGAAAGCTCACCTGCTCAAATATATTATCGTAGCTGCCCTCATAGGCAAAAGTCAGATTAGTCACATTAATCAAAGACATACAATAACCTCCTGTACAAATAAAATGAGCTGCAAGAAGGCCAGCTTCTCACAGCTCAAATAAATACAGCTAACCCGTCCTCATGGTAAAAAGGCGGCTCAGGCTATTATTATGAGTGAGAGGATAAAGGACCTTCCTGCATATAAAGCATAAAACACGCAAAGCAAAAGACGCCTCGCGGAACTCTGTTTTATCGTTTTATATAAGCGCAAGAAATCCTACATTATCCTGTCAGCTCCTGTCATAAGTATAGTCTTGTTTATTATACACATAATCGGAAGTAAAAACATCGCTTGGCAGACATTAAAAATCAACCCTTGTGCCCGATCAGCTCCTGCACAACCTCCTCTGCTTTCCTGACAGCTGCCTCATCCTCCAAATGCCCCAACATCCTTAAATCACGGCGGTAAAAGAAACTTTTGGCAGAATAGAGCAGCACCAGCATAACAGCAGCCAGACCTGCTAATTGTAAACCTTTTTCCATAGTAAGGACTCCCTTTGCCTTAGCACTGTGTATTAAGCTTCATGTAACAATTGTACTACTTCTGCCGTTAGTTCAGGATTAGAGTTTAACCCGGACAATTGGGATTGCATTAATAAAGCCTTCACAAGAAGAACAAATCCACCCGAAGGGTGGATCTATATATAGAGTACTTAAGAACCTAATTTGCTGACTTCTAGCAGCTGCTTAACTTTAATTTGGTCTTACCCACTTAAGGAGTTCATTGTTCTTGGCAGCTGGCAGCTGTATTGAAATAGCGGATATAGGCACATACCCTGGCCTAATGTATGCGAAAAAACGATTACATTCTGCCACCATAAGGGTAAACTGGCCAAATGTATGCGAAAAAACAATTACAATGTGGGGGTTGGTATCAGGTCGTTTCTTCCATGTCTCCTGATTCTTCACGTCCACCCCTCCTTTATTTTTCATAAGAGTTATCCACATTTTTTTGCATTGTATAATTTCCTATACAACAAAAAAAACCATACTCAAAAGAGTATGGCCTTGTTGATTCGGCATTAATCCTGTTATTGCGTTATCTTGCTCTCCTCACCGCTCTGCAGCATCCGGTAACCCACACCGATGTGAGTCTGAATAATTTTGGACTGTACAGGGGGCTTTTCAATTTTTTTGCGCAGGGTTGCCATGAAAACGCGCAGCGCAGGTACGTCATACGTAAGGCTTCCCCAGATTTCCCGCAAAATATAATTATGGGTCAGCACCTTCCCGGCATTTTTGGCCAGCAGGCAGAGCAGCTTGTATTCAATCGGGGTCAGATGGATTTCTTCCTCGCCCATGTACACACAGCCGGCAGCATAATCAATCCGCAGATTTCCGTTGATAAAAACGGACGAATCCTTCTGCAGCTTCTCACTGTCATAGCGGATACGGCGCAGGCTGACACGCAGGCGGGCGAGCAGCTCCTCCACGCTGAACGGCTTGGTCAGATAATCATCCGCCCCGGCGTCCAGCGCATCTATCTTATCCCGGTCCTCGCTGCGCGCACTGACGACGATAATCGGGAGATTCGACCAGGCCCGCACTTTGCGGATAATCTCCACCCCGTCCATATCCGGCAGTCCCAGATCCAGAATCATCAGGTCCGGCTGGCTGGATACCGCCTCCAGAATGGACGCTTCCCCGGTCTCAGCCGTATGGTATTTATAGCCCTGTGTCTCAAGGGTAGTTGTGATCAGCTTGCGGATCGGCTTATCATCCTCTACAACCAGAATCAAAGGTTTATTCAAGTACGTTCACCTCTTCAGCCTGCAGGGTAAAGGTAAATACCGCTCCCTGCGGATTATTATCCATAACCTCTATCGTTCCTCCGTGGGCATGCACAATGGATTTGCACAGCGAGAGTCCGAGCCCTAACCCGCGGCGGCCGTCCCCCCGCAGATTATCTGCTGTATAGAACATTTCGAACAGCTTGGCCTTAGCTTCTTCCGATATGCCCGGACCGTCGTCGGCAACACTAACCCTTACCGTCTGCTGTTCCTGTCCCGCAGTGATGGTTATCGTGGAACGGGTCTGGGTATATTTGATGGCATTATCCACCAGATTGATCAGCACCTGTATGATCAGCCGTGAATCCATCCGGGCCATCAGCAGCTCATCCTCCAGCTTTACCTGAATGTTATGCTCAACACTGCTGCGGTTCACATGAAGCAGCGCTTCGGCTATCACCTCGTCCAGCAGCTCTGCCTGGAAATTAAGGTTCAGGCTGCCGTTGTCGATCCGGGTGATGGAGAGCAGATTCTCGACCAGGTTAATCAGCCACATCGAATCATCATAAATGTCTGTGTACAGCCCCCTTAGCTGTGCATCGCTAAGTACATTTGAGTTAGCCATCAGTATACCGGCATTGCCGGAAATGCTGGTCAGCGGTGTGCGCAGATCATGCGATATCCCCCGCAGCAGGTTGGCGCGGAGCTGCTCCTGTCTGATCTGGATGGAAATTTCCTTTTGCGTGTTGCTTAGCTGCTCCTTCTCAAGTGCAAGGGCACATTCACCAAGCATCGCAATCAGCAAGCTTTTCTCAAAAATCCCTAGCGGCTCTTCCTGATCCATAACGACGGCAGCTACAGCGAATACAGTCTCTCCGGCCCTTACTGCATGATACAGACAGCTGGCGGCTGAAAAAGTATCCGTTGTCGCACCTGCACGTTTATTATTCTTGTATACCCAGTCGGCAACAGCCCATTCGTTCATACCAGTATACTTAGACGGATCCAGGTCAGCTTCCGGCTTCGGATAAACCAGCGGATCAGCCAGCCCCTCCTGCCCGGCAGGGTAAAAAATAACAGTCCGGTCCACCAGCTTGACCATCTGGACTGCCGTTTCATTGATAATGGCCTCTGCATCCTCAGCCTGCTGTAAGATCCGGCTCGTTTCCAGAAGTACCTCTGTCCGGTAAGCCTTTTGTGCGTTCTGGCGGGCCTGTTCCTTGATCCGTGTTGTCAGCGTACTGCTGATGAAGGAGGCGGTCAGCATGACCAGAAACGTTACCGGATAACCGGAATCCGCTGCCCACAGAGAGTAATAGGGTTCTGTAAAAAGATAATTAAACACAAGTACACTGAGGACCGAATTGGCCGCGCTGTAGAGTCTTCCGCTTGTAACGATGGCATTGAGCAGAACGCCAAGGATGTACACGATGATCATATTCGCTTCACGGAAGCCCAGATATTGAAACCATAGTCCGATCAGCGTACATACTGCCAATATCCCAAGCGTCTTCAGTGTGTCCGGCAGCGAAAAGCGCTGCGGTCTGACAAAGAGGAACGGACGCTTATGCCGCGCAGGCTGATTATCCGGAATGATATGTATGTCAATATTCGGAGCCAGCTCTGTCAGCTTATCAATAAGATTACCTTTGGCAATCCATCTTTTTTTACCGCTGCGGGAACGGCCGATCACGATCTTGGTTACCCTGCTGGAGACGGCGTATTCTGCAATTTGTCCAGCTACATCATCTCCGTACACGGTAGCCGGCTGGGCTCCGAGCTGCTCAGCAAGGCGCAGATTGTCGCGGAGCTCGGCTTTACTTTTGGCCGTCAGCTCTTTGCTCTTCGGCGTTTCCACATATAATGCGGTAAAAGACCCGCGGAACGCTTCCGCCATTCTGGCCGCTGTGCGGATGACCTTTTTGCTGGAGGCCGCAGAGGATAGACAGACAAGAATGTGGTCTGCTGTCGAATAGGTGTCTTTGCCTGATCTGCTGCCGGATTCACGGGTGATCCGCTCCTGCTGATCGGCGGTATAACGCAAGGCAATTTCCCGCAGGGCGATTAATTTGGTTCGGACAAAAACCGGAAGGTACGCCGCCGGCCCGCCCGGTTCCGCTAATCCTTCTGATGCCAGCTTCCCCTTGTTCAGACGTTCCAGCAGATCGTCAGGCGGAAGGTCCACAAGCTCAATCTGGTCAGCTCCGTCAAATACACTGTCCGGAATCCGCTCATGAACGGTTATGCCGGTGATGGCAGTAACAACATCATGCAGGCTTTCGATATGCTGCACATTAATTGTTGTATATACATTAATCCCCGCGCGCAGCAGCTCCTCGATATCCTGATACCGTTTTTTGTGGCGGCAGCCGGCAGCATTATAATGTGCAAGCTCATCTACCAGAATCAGCTCCGGACGCCTGCGCAGCGCCTGATCCAGATTGAACTCAAGCTCTTGACGGCTTGACGGATTAGAGCGGAGCTCCAGCACAGGCAGCTGCTCCAGCCCATTCAGAAGGACTCCCGTTTCCGGACGGCCGTGACTTTCAATGAATCCGGCAACGACGTCTGTTCCATCCCGCAGCTCGTCATGTGCGGCATTCAGCATGGCGCTGGTTTTGCCGACGCCTTCGGCATATCCGAAAAAGATTTTCAATCTGCCGCGTTTTTTCGTTTGTATGCTGTGTTGTGCCATGTTACTTCCCTTTCCGGCATTATGGTTGCTGTTAGCTAGTATATCATGCTCAAAATCAGCATTGTATTACAACTTCAGTCACCGCATTAAGATTGCATTAAGATTACCGCACACAAAAAAGATGCTCCAGACCAGCCGTTTAACAGCCCTGGAGCATCTTTGAGTATCCTTATTTACTGAATGATCGAGGAAATGAACCGGGTCATTTCGCCGCTGGTTTCGTTCAGCCGTTCAATGACATCACTGAACTGGGTAACGAGCTCTGCCTGTGCAGCGGAAGAAGCGGCAATGGCTTCGATTTCCTGCTCCATCTGGCGGATGGAACGCTGGACCAGCGCCAGTGAATCCTCAATTGTCTTTGTCGCTTCCTTGGTGTTGACAGACAGCTTACGGACTTCCGATGCTACGACACCAAAGCCTGCTCCCTGCTCGCCGACCCGGGCCGCCTCAATTGCCGCATTTAATCCCAGCAGATTGGTCTGTTCCGAGATCTCCCTGATGAAGCCGGCCACCTTATTCACCTGCTTCGATTCTTCAACCGTTTGCCGTGAATTATCAAGAATCTGGGCTGTTGTTGCCGATAATTCCTCAGACTGGGCAGCCACATTCTGCACCATATCTACCAGCTGGCCGCTGATCAGATTGATATTCCCGGTCAGCTGCTCCATTTTGTCCTCATTTTCCAAGGTATAGGCAATTGCAAAGGCGCCGATGACTTCACCTTCCGCTCCATAAACCGGAACGGCCGAGGAGATCACTGTAGCTCCATAGAGCTCGGCTGATAAACGGTTGGTTGTAGCACGTCCTGCAAGGGCATTGCCAAGTGAGGGGTCATCCGGCGAAACAGGACTGCCCTTAGTCAGGCCAAAGTCCAGCACCTTGCTCGGTGCATAGTAATGAAAAATCTCTCTGTCTGTAATGCCAATCATAATATCCTGGGCATGAATCTGTTTGAACATCGGTGCTGCTAATACAAGTGCAGTAAGGTTATCCATGGCTCTCTCCTAAAAGTGTATATTCTGTGTCTACCAATTATGTTATCGACACTTGGGAGGGTATTTTCAAGAGAACATTCTGGAAACTTGTAATCCGTCAGTATTATGCAGCGGCTGCCTGCGCTTTACGATGGACAGACCGTTGCTTCAGACGGTAGCTGATTGCCGTTACCGCAAAAGCGGCGAGCGCAATGCCTGCAGCCGTCCAGGACAAGGCAGCCAGACCGCTCGTTCCCACCACCACCCCGCCTAAGGCTGATCCGCCGGCGATGCCGGTGTTGGCCGCGACCGGATTCAGCGAAGCAGCGAAGTCCCGCGAGCCCGGAGAATGCTCAACAGCCAGCTCGATCAGATACAGCTGTGCCGTAACATTCAGGATATTGGATACACATGCACTTAGAATCAGAAAAACAAGTCCGAGAACCGGAATAGGGGCTGCAAAGAAAAAGAGCACATAGATCGCCGCCTGCACCAGAAACACAATTCTTAATCTGCCGAGTGCATTGCCGGAAGCGACAAGCCCGCCGAGCCATGTGCTGAAAATGGTAGCAAGCCCGTAAGCGAGCAGCACCCAGCTTACCGATGCTGCAGATATATTCATTACCTGATCCATGAGCGGTCTGATATAAGTGTAGATACTGAAGACCGCACCGGTCCCGAATACCGGAATCAGAAAGGCCAGAATAATGCGTCTGTCAGCAAGCAGCCTGAGCTGTTCCTTCAGCGAGGCCTTGGTGTTAGTCAGATTAGATGGAATAACCATTAGATTCAGCACAAAAGCGGCAACGCCCATCACTGCGGTCAGAATAAACGCCGCCTGCCACTCGAAATGCTGGCCTACAAAGGTGCCGATCGGCACGCCCAGCACATTCGCAATACCAAACCCGCCCAGAATATATGAGACGGATTTCCCCTGCTTGGCCGGAGTAACAACTTCACTGACCGCCGACAGGGACAGTGATATTGCCAGACCGCACAGCACCGCTGTCGCAACTCTTGTGAATAACATCAGTCCATAGGTGCCTGATACTGCACTGAACAGGTTAAACACAACAATCAGGGCTATAGCGGCAAGTATAGTCTGCTTCTTCGGCAGCCGGCTGACCAGCGTCATTAATACGGGTGTCCCCAGGGCATAGGCGATGGCGAAGCCGGATACCAGGCTGCCGGCAACAGCTAACGTAATCTGCAGCGAAGCGGCAATCTCAGACAGCAGGCCGACAATAATGTACTCTGTGGTTCCAAGCAGAAAGGCCATAAAGGTAAAAGAGAATACCAGGCCGCGTTCATTTCCTTTTTTCATAGTTCCCCCCGGATGCTGATCAGATCCACTTCAATCCTCACGCAAAAATGTTATATATATTGTTTCACGCTTTCAACACAGGCTCCGCCCTATTTGTTTCCGCTTTCACGGGAAATAGATCATTCTGGAGCTGCCAGCGCTTTTTGATTCTGAGCTTCATTGTACAAACGAACCGTTACCGGAACAATAAACGTTATTGTTGTCTTTCCCCAAAAGATGATATATCTTGTCATTACAACCCTTAATGAAAGCAGGATACGGTATGGACGATAACGCTGGATTGCTGATGAACATGAACACCGGAGCTTTTAACAGCGAGCTGATCTATGCAGGTAAGATGAGTGCCAATCCGGAATGGAAGTTTGCGCTGCACAAGCATGAGGATTTGCATGAGGTAATCTATATCGTGGATGGTGCCGGCTCCTATGTTATTGACGGTAAAGCCTATACGGCACAAAAAGGGGATGTGCTTATCTATAACCGGGGTACGCTGCATCAGGAACAATCCCACCCTGATCAGCCGCTGTCTACCTATTACTTCAATTTCCGGTTTCTTCATCCGGTAGACGGACTGCGGGATTGGGTCGTTCCGCCCGGCTGGGAGCCGGTAATCCGCGCCAATCATTATACAGGGGAGCTAGCTATGCTGATTCAGGTTCTGTACAGTGAATTTTCACTGCGCAATAAAGGATATGAGCGGATCTCCCAGCATCTGCTGGAGACCATCCTGCTGTTACTGGAACGGATGATTCTTTTACAGAACCGTACTGCCAAGGAAGAAAAGGCTTCGCTCGCCAATCAGATCAAGGTTTATCTGGACACTCATTACCGGCGCAAGCTGACGCTCGCCGATCTGGCCCAGCTTTTTCACATCGACTCCTATTACCTGGTCCATATGTACAAAAATAATTTCGGCATCTCTCCCATCAGCTATTTAATTCAGCGCCGGATGGGCGAAGCGATGCGTCTGATGGCTGTCACCGATAAAAAAATCTGGGAAATCGCCAAGCTGGTCGGATATGACAATGCCAACTATTTCTCTATCCTATTCACCAGAGTCATCGGCATCTCTCCCCGGAAATTCCGGGAAAGTAATCAGCGTGATATGTTTGAGAACTGATGGAATCATTTTTCTTATTACGTTAAATATTACATTGAATTAACAAAGCTCTGATTATTTATGCTCAATTAAAAAAGTCCGGATTCTTAATTATCCGGACTTTCTTTAAATTAGCGTTTAAGATTTTATATTTTACTCAATTTTTTTAGCAAATTCGCTAATCGATAGCTTTCCATAAATTCCGATTCGTTTAATTTGGTAATTTTCATCAGAATCATCAGTATTTACATACTTACCATCATCAGTTGTAACCGCATATATATACCCACTATTCTTAATAATGCTAATTACTTTTGAATTATATCCCCCTACTGGAAATGCCATTACATTAACGGGTTTATTAGTTATTGAATTGATTTTTTGTGCTGACACAATGTACTCAGCATTTTCATCGAAATTTGTTCGCCGTAGATCGATATGAGTGTATGTGTGATTTTGGAACGAAATAATCCCACTATCGCTCATACTTTTTATTTGACTAACAGATAAATAGTTGGGGTGTGGATTATCGATATACGCACCGATCATAAAGATAGTTGCTCTTGGGTGGAACGAGCTTGTTTGGAGCTCCTTGAGTACTTGATATGCTTGTATATTGTTTGAATATCCATCATCAAATGTAACTATGATTGGCTTCTCATAGTTTTCATATGATGCTAATTGATCAAAAGTTAACATTGTAAAGCCGTTATCTTTAAGATACTCCATTTGTTGTTGAAAATCTTCTTTTGAAACAGCACCTGTCTGGGGGTCACCAATTTCATGGTACATTAATACTGGTACTTTTTTTGCATGGACATTAATTTTAGTCTGACCTAAAAATACATCAGATTCATTTTTTATTTTACCGAAAACATTTACATAATAGACACCATCACGGTTATTAAAATCTGAAATATTGATATCGTAGTCCCATCTGTTATGTATGGCATCGTATCTCATCCCAAACCACTTAGCAGCATCAATTCCATCCTCCTCTTTCCATACCGCCATATAAGCACTTGTTAAATCCGGGTTTAATTTGTACGCGTAAACAGGAAATGACTTTTCATGAATTTCATTGCTAGAGGTTACAGGATTTATAGTAACTTTAACGTTTGAAACGAATGTGCTTGAATCATCTGCATTGGTTTTAAATACATTTATTTGATATTCACCTACTTTAAAATCAAAGTTTTGAATATCAATATTACTCACATACTGTTCGTTAGAATCTTTTATCATTCCAAACCATTTTGCTGTATCAATACCATCTTCACTTCTCCAAACTGCATAAAACATCCCTTTAACATTATTTATATTTCGTGCATACAAGTTAACATTAGATTTTGTTGTATTGGTTTCACTTGTTGTAACATCTAAATAGTTAACCTTAAGTTCGCCAAGAAAGTACTCTGACCTAGTGCTAGTTTGCCCTTGATAATTAGTAATCCCATTTTGGTAAACAGTTATCAAATACTCCCCAATTTCATTATTAAAATCGCTAAAATACACTTTAGAGGCCCACCGATTAGAATTAGTAAGATCTTTCTGCATCGAGTACCATATTGCCGATTCAGGCCCTTCTGATTTCTTATATACAGCAAAATAAGGACTGCTGTCATTAGAACTATCTGCTTTATACCAACCCATATACCAAAGGTCACTCACTGATACTTCAAAATAATTTTTTGTAGTGTTGATACTATCAATAGTCAATTTCCCATTGCTTGTAATTGTATTTACTTGAGCTAAAGCTTGAAATGAAAATAAATTCAGACAAAAAATTAGTATTAGAAATGATACGTAAAATTTTTTTAACATTGTAGCTCCTTTCAAAACTCGTATTAATTATCATTTGCTTAAATTCGCTTTACCCCTCCTCAATATATATTTTTTGTCATTCGCTTCTCGTTATTAACATATTATACGCCTTTAGTCAAGAATAATTCGTTTAAAATTTTGTCATCATTTCTTAATAAATGCAGTTAACCCCTTGCCATTACTGAGAAGTTACATTCTCTAGCAATTTCTGTTATTTCTATCTGTGTTAGAGTGGGTTCAGAAGATTCCCAGACAGACTCACACAGGAGGTAACACATGTATACAACTAAACGTAATAACCGGTTCCGCATTCTCGTCGTTGGCGTAAGCTTGGGTACGGCTCTTTTGACAGCCGGGACAGGCTTTATTGATAACAGCAGCACAGCCTATGCAGCAACCGCTACTGCTAAAAGTACTGTAAGTACAACTTCCAATACCAGCCTTGCTGAGCAAATTATTGCAACCGGCATGAAGTACAAAGGAGTCAAGTATGAATACGGTGCTGAGGCAGGGAATACGAGCAGCTTTGACTGTTCCTCGTTCACCCAGTACATTTTCGGGCAGCATGACATTTCGCTTTCCCGCTCTTCCAAGCAGCAGTCAACAGACGGAACCTATATCGCCAGAAATCAGCTGCAGCCGGGTGACCTGGTATTCTTTTATTCACCCATTCATCATGTAGCCGTTTATATCGGAGACGGTAAAATCCTGCACACTTATGGAGAAGGCGGCGTAACGGTTACGGATCTGGACAGCGGCTGGTGGGATGAGCACTACACCACTGCACGGAGAGTGCTGCCGTCAGATAGTCAAGACATCAGTAAAGCAGACGCCGGATCAAAAACAGACACCAACAGCGGTTCAGCTGCCGGTTCAGAGAAGAATACATCAGGCACGGACAAACCACAAACCGAAACAGAAACCGCACCACAGACTGCTCCTGCTACGGATACTGCAGCTGACACAGCATCAGATTCATCCGGCAGTTCTTCGCAGGATCAAGCCTCCGGTTTCGGCTGGGGATGGTTCAGCAATTTCCGTTAAGCCGTCAGGCGTAACAATACCGTTACAGCAAACAAGCCGATTCTGTTATTAACAGGATCGGCTTGTTTGTATCTTGAAGCAAAGTACATTTATTTATGTTCAGGAACCAGGTTTACTGACTGGGTATCCATCACCGGATTCCAGTAGCGCTCGATTTCTACAGTCAACGGCTGCGGATAATCAATAGCCTGCAATCCAAAGTTGTAATCATACTCCTCGTCAAATGTTTTAGCCCCCCGGGACATTGATTGTGAAAAGAACCCTTCCCCTCCCGGTCTTGTGTACACTTTTCCGTCTGCATCCGTATAATTCTCTGCCAGTCGCATTATGAAACTGCCTTGCGTCTCAACGGATTCCCGTTTGTTCTGGAAGGTAATCACACCTGATTTTGCTGATTCAGACTGACTTTTTACTGAAAGGCCGTCTGGTGCCTCAATCAACTCACCCCTGTTCAGATCAATTACGAGCTTCAGCTTATTCTTATCAGCCGCTGCGATGCCGAAGGTTTTCAGAGACAGGCTATCCAGCGCAAGGTACTCTTTACTGGTATACACAAGCGTGAACCTGGACCGGTCATTCCAGAGCTCTGAATTGTCTGCTGTAATAGCGGTTGGATAATACGACTTAATAATCTTTTCTCCGCTTCTGCCTATTAGAACAGGATTAATCAGTCCAAAAACCTGACTGGTATTACGCTCATCCACCTTAATATCCACGTAAGTGCTTAATGGGGTAAACAGCACCTGGTTGACTGTAAGCTTTTGTCCGGCAACAGTCAGATCCTGCCTGGCAGTCCATGACCGGTTGCGGTCCTGCATCATATCCGTATCCAGCTTAAAGGAGACCTCCAGACTTGTACGGTATTTATTGCTGCTGGAGCTTAATGCTATATCCGAGGTTTGGGTTAGGACGACGTTGTATTTTGCCTCCTCCGGATAATCCGTTTCAGGTGAAAGAATATTGGAATAGACAAAGTACAGGGTTTCTCCTGCGCGGATCTGGCTGTCATTACCCAGCATCTCAAGGCTTGCACCGATGTTAGCCGCCTTTAAGGCACCAAACTCCAGCCCGAACTCGGCATGGGTAACCGTCTGTTTCGTTTGATTCTGCACACTGTACAAAATGTATACCTGCCTTCCGTCACTTACTGCACCTGTAATTTCCACCTTGAATCCTGCTTTTTCCACTCCTTTATTTACCGGCTGGAGCAGATTCTGATTGAGTGCATTAAGCAGTGGCTTACTCCTGATAAGTGAAGTATCAATTTGGCTGAAATTCATACCGGTGTTAGCCGTATTTTCCGTTTGGACCGTATATTCCACAGCTTCATCGGGGATTTTCAAAAAAGTAAACAACAGTACAACAACCGCAGCAGCGGCCACTGTGATTTTCAGACCCGACATCATCCTTTTTCTCCGGGATAACTGCTTTCCAGTCCTGACGCCGCTTTGCATAGCCTGATAAATCTTCATCTCCGGCATAGCCTCCGTCAGCTGCTTCACTTCATCTGCATTCTGCTGCAGCAGCTGCTCTTCTAATTCCTTCATCGTTTCGCCTCCTTTATTTCTGCAGATAGGCACGCATTTGCTTCAGTCCGTCGCGGAGCCAGGTTTTGACCGTACCCTCCGGCTTCTTCAGCACCTCTGCAATTTGCGGCACCGTCATGTCCTGGTAATACTTAAGCACAATCGTATGCCGGTATTTCGGCTTGAGCCGGTGTATCGCCCGCTCCAGATCAATCCGCTCGTTGCTCTGCATCTCCTGAGCCGCTTCCTCTGACAGCTTTTCCGCCGGGAATACCCGTTTTTTGCGCCTCAGCTCGTCCATACAGCAGTTGATGGTAATCCGGATCAGCCAGGGTGTGAAGGACTGCCCGTCCTTTAGCTTTTTGCGCTTGATCCATGCCCGGCAGGATGCCTCCTGCACCACTTCCAGCGCGTCCGCTTCATTCCGCATATAACTGTAGGCAATGGCATACAATTTGCGGTGCTCGACATACAGCCGTTTGAAAAAAGCCTCTTCATCTAATAAGGCAATATCCGCCTGACGGATCTCATGCATTGTATGCTCCATCCTATTCTGCTCCCCCTCTCCTTTAGGAATACAGCTTCTATATAGGGGCCCCCTATATTGTGTATCTATATGTAAGACGCCGTGCGTGTGCAAAACGATTGATTTCTGTAAACTTTTTCATATTATTTATCTATGATAAGCTGACATAGACATTATAAGCTATTCCATTATATGTACATTTCTGAAGACGGAGGGATTATGCATACTAAAAAAATGATGTGGAGTGCGGCTACCGGACTGATTGCAGTACTATTGATTAGTTGCTTCTTGATCCGGCCACAGCTGCTGGCGCGCTCTACTGACCTTTCAGCGGAGTCAATCGGCGGCGTAAAGGTACGGGATAACATCAGCAGCAGTTCTTTTACAGACATGTATCAGCAGCCGCTGGACAAACAAAATAATGAGATGTACGACTACTATGGATGGGAAGGCGGCTTAAGTACTGCTTCTATTAACAGTGGTTCACAAAAGGGTACCATCCTGCGGCTGATCATCTCCGGCCCGGATAACCCTCTGCAGACTGCGAAAGGCATACATACCGGTGACTCCAAAGAAAAAGTACTGGCGCTCTACGGAAATAAATATTACAAATCAGGTGAACAGGGAGCAGACATCATCGGCTATATTGACCGGGAACAAAAGCTGACTCTGGAGTTCTGGTGTGTAAACGGCAGCGGCGAGGTGGCGGAGATCCGGCTGGATGATGCTGGTGTCAGGTAAATAGTTAGCTGGTATGGTTAAAAGAGTTCCTGGTTTGGGGCACGTTAGGTCTCAGCATACAACCACGAGATATTTAGCGCTGAATGCGTCTACCTCGGCCACACCCGAGCCAATCAACGGCACTTTTACCGCTTATTTCGCCCATCCAGCCGCTTTCGCTGAAATCAACGGCACTTTTACCGCTTATTTCGCCCATCCAGCCGCTTCCGCCGAAATCAAAGGCACTTTTACCGTTGAATGCGTTCACTTTGATCCGAAATAAACAAGACCAGACCCGGATTGACGGGCTGGCCTTATTTATTGAATTAACTAGTCGTCATAACTACCTATCCCTCAACAATTAACCGGCTATACGTAGCCTGTTCCTCCTCCCAGGCAAGCCGGGCAAGCGGAAACGGAGAGATCGCCCTTTCCAGTATCCCCTGGACATGGGCAATGGCTACACCATAATTGACTATGGGCACTCCGCTTGCTGCTGCCTGCTCCATCCGCCAGAGCATCTGCCGGCGGTTGATCATGCAGCCGCCGCAATGAACAATGAGTGCATAATCCTGCACATTGCCGGGAAAACTCATCCCGTTCGCATGATGGAACTCAAGCGTCCGGCCGGTCGCCTGCCTGATCCAGCGGGGCAGCTTGACGCTGCCGATGTCATCCGGCTGGGTATGGTGAGTGCACGGCTCGGCTATCAGCACCTTGTCACCGTCCTGCAGCCGGTCAATAGTCCTGGCGCTCCGGACCAGCTCCTCCAGATTGCCCTTGTGACGGGCAAACAGGATCGAGAATGAGGTAAGCGGAACTTCCGGCGGCGTATCAGCGGCTGCCTTCAGGAACACCTGAGAATCCGTCACAACCATACGCGGCTTACGCCCGAGGCTCTCCAGTGTCAGCCTCAGCTCATGCTCTTTGGTAACAAGAGCAATGGCGTCGCTTTCAAGAATATCCCGGATGGTCTGCTGCTGTGGCAGGATCAGCCTGCCTTTGGGTGCCGCCTTGTCGATTGGAGTAACCAGGACAACAAGGTCTCCCGGCGAGAGCAGATCGCCGATAATCCGGAATTTGTCCTCTTCAGCAGGCACAGCGGCAGACAGCACCTGCCGGAGCGGATGAATTCCCTTCTGCGTCGCAGCAGAAACAGGCATGAACCGGAATCCGAATCGCTCCCGGCATGTATCAGCCTGCTGAGCAGCATTCCGGTCTGCATGTTCCGCTGGCAGCAGATCCGTTTTATTTAAAACCCCGATGACAGGAATATTCCGGCTCTTAAGCAAGCCGGCAATCTGCTCATCATGCGCCGTAGCTCCTTCAAGTGCGTCAATTACTAGGAGCGCCACATCGGTTTTGTACAATACCTCCATCGTTTTCTTCTTCCGCTGCTCGCCCAGCTCGCCTTCATCATCCAGCCCTGCGGTATCAATCAGCACCACCGGCCCGAGCGGAAGCAGCTCCATCGATTTATATACCGGGTCTGTTGTTGTTCCTTGTACAGGTGACACAACAGAGATTTCCTGTCTGGCCAGAGCATTGATGAGACTGGATTTACCGGCATTCCGCTTCCCAAAGACAGCAATATGCAGACGGCTTGCCCGCGGGGAATCATTCAAGCTCATTACTGATCTCTCCCTTTTCCGGGAATACCGGGTTTTGTGAGCTGATTCGGATTCAGAATCTGTTCCACCTTCTCCCCGGGCAAAAGTCCGGAATCCAGCAGCACCTGCCTGATCGTCTTCCCTTCCTCCATTGCCCTTGTTGCAGCTTCCGCGCTTTTGTCATAGCCGATATGGCTAATGAATGCGGCGGCATATACGCCGGAGCGCTCCAGCAGCTCGGTGCACCTGTCACCATTAACAATAATGCCCCGTACACAGCGCTCAGTAAAATGGGTAACCGCACGCTGCAGCAGCTCTAGAGAATCAAGCAGTGCATCTGCAATTAAAGGCAGGAAGGCATTCAGCTCCAGCTGTCCGCTGCCTGAGGCCATTGTTACAGCAGTATCATTGGCGATCACCCGCATCGCTGCTGTTCCGAGCATTTCTGCCATCACCGGATTGACCTTACCGGGCATAATTGAAGATCCGGCCTGTACCGGAGGAAGCTTCAGCTCCCCCAGACCTCCGGCGGGACCGCTTGCCAGTAGGCGCAGGTCGCCCGATATCTTCAGCAGATTCACTGCTGCTGCCTTCAGTAAACCGGATACTTCGGTGAACACATCCATATTCTGTGTACCATCCATAGGGAAGTCACTCCGGGCTAATCCGAATCCGGTCAGCTCCTGCAGCAGTTCTGTCATATAAAATGTATATTTGACGGGAGCATTCATTCCGGTACCGACCGCCGTCCCGCCGATGTTGATCTCCCGAAGCCTTTCTTCTGCCTTATAAAGACGCCAGCGGTCACGCTGAACAGCCCTGGCATATGCACCGAAGCTCTGGCCTGCAGTCACTGGCAGCGCATCCATCAGCTCGGTTCGTCCGAGCTTAAGCACCTCCGCATACTTCAGTTCCTTCTCCTGGAGCGCTTCCTGCAGGGAAGCACAGGCTTCGCTAAGCTTGCGGAGCAGACCGATTGCGGCAATTCTAAGGGCGGTTGGATAGACATCATTGGTAGACTGGCAGCAGTTCACGTGATCCAGCGGATGCACCACCGTATAATCACCCCGTACTCCGCCAAGCAGCTCAACCGCCCGGTTCGCCACAACTTCATTGACATTCATATTAGTGGACGTACCCGCCCCGCCCTGCAGTGCATCTACAACGAATTGGCCGGCAAGTCCGCCTGCGTGAATCTCATTACAAGTCTGCACAATCGCTATTGCGATCTCAGGCGGATAACTGTTCAGCTTCAAGTGAGCTAATGCTGCCGCTTTTTTCACCGTTACCATTGCTCTAATCTGATGAGGATTAACCAGCCTTCCGCTTACTGCAAAATTCTCCAGCGCACGTAGAGTATGAATCCCGTAATAGGCAGACACCGGTACCTCCAATGTTCCTAGCGCATCCTGTTCCAGACGAAATCCGCCGCTTGTTTCCACGAAGATCGCCCCTTATGAATTAACGTGCATAATCTCCAGCACGCGCGGCAGGATGCCTTTGAAGTAAGCAAAGGCAATACCGTAATTCGTAATCGGCACACCCTGGGCACCGGAGTCTGTCAGCCGGTTCATCAGCTGCTTACGGTTGAAGATGCAGCCGCCGCAGTGGACAACCAGCTTATATTCAGACAGATCTGAGGGAAAGTCAGGACCGACGCTAGAGCGGATTTCCAGACCTCCGCCGGCTGTATCCTGCAGCTTTCTTTTCACCAGCTCGCGGTCAATCTCACCATTATGCGGATGATGGATACAAGCTTCCGACAACAGCACCTTATCCCCTGGCTGTAGTCTCGAAATAGCTTCTGCCCCTGTGACGAAGGTGGTGAGATCCCCCTTAAACCTTGCCATCAGGATCGCGAAGGTGGTCAGCGGCACATTGGACGGCAGGATCTCGTTCACACTGTCATACACCTGGGAGTCCGTAATGACCAGATCCGGCATACCCTTTAGATTCATCAGCAGTGTAGGCAGCTCAACCTCTGTAACGGACAGAGCCATTACATGATGATCGAGCAAATCCCGCAGGATCTGCTGCTGGGAAGCAACCAGCCTGTACTTGGGTGCCGGAATCGTATCCGGCATGACCATTACGACCACTTCCCCCGGATGGACCAGATCGCCTAGAATGGTAGGACGCTCAAATTCTGCCGGGGCATATTCACGGATCGCATGGCGCAGACTGCCAAAGTTAATGTTTCTGCGCGAGCTGACCTTGACAAACGGAATGTTCAGCTCGCTTTTCAACTGATCGAGATCCACATAATGATCATCTACCTTGGCAATAACGCCGATCACCGGAATGTTGCGCTTGGCAAGCTCCTGGTACCATTCCTTCTCCAGCTTGTAATCATCCTCTTCCCCGGAGAAGATCAGGAGACTGAGATCGGTCAGATCCATAACCTCGCGGGTCTTCTGGACCCGAAAAGGCCCTGTATCGTGATCCCCATCGATGCCTGCCGTATCAATAATGATGACGGAGCCGATTTTGGGCAGCTCATATGCCTGAAACACCGGTTCTGACGTTGTGCCCGGCTGATCGCCGACAACCTGATAGGGGATGCCGGTCAGCGCATTGATCAGACTGGACTTCCCGGAATTGCGCCGGCCGAAGACTGCGATGTGCATCTTGCCCGGCTGCGGTGTGGTTTGCATGGCCAATCTCTCCTTATGGTTCTATTAAAAGCGCAGGTCCCGTTCGCCGTTCTCCAGCCGCTGCAGCCGTTCACGGGTAATTTTTCGTGCTGCTTCCTTCGGAATGTCATCAAGCCCCTTGCGGATAATTTCTTCTCCCAGCGCCTGGGTTTCTGCATCGGCATAATCAAGCAGATACTCCTTGAAGGTCAACAGCGAATTCGGCTGGCAGACATTATGGATCTGCCCTGACTTGGCCAGCCGCATAAACCGGTCGCCCGTCCGCCCCTCCCGGTAGCAGGCTGTACAATAGCTGGGAACATAGCCGTCCCTGCACAGCCCCCGGATAATCTCCTCCGGTGAACGGTGGTCGCCCACCTCGAATTGCGGCTTTTCTTTTGACGCCCCCGCTGTGCCCTGCTTCGCCTCCATATAGCCGCCGACCCCGGTGCTTGATCCGGCACTGACCTGGGAAATCCCGAGCTGGATAACCTCATCCCGGAAGGCCGGCTCCTCCCGGGTGGACAGGATCATGCCCGCATAAGGCACCGCCAGCCGCAGAACGGCAACCAGCTGCTTGAACTCCTCATCCTTAACCAGATAAGGATACATTTCAAGACTTACATTGGCCGCTTCCCTCAGACGCGGTACAGAAACAGTATGCGGCCCAACGCCGAACCGCTCTTCCAGGTGCTCGGCATGCATCAGCATAGCGACCGTATCGTATTTGTAGTCATACAGTCCGTACAATACGCCTACACCAACATCATCAATACCGCCCAGCTGTGCCCGGTCCATCGCTGTTGTGTGCCAGTCATAGTCATGCTTCGGCCCGTTCTTGTGCAGCGCAGCATAAGTCGGCCTGTGATAGGTCTCCTGAAAAAGAATATAGGTCCCGATCTCCGCATCCCGCAGCTTCTGGTAATCCTCGACTGTAGTTGCCGCAATATTGATATTAACCCGGCGGATACTGCCGTTGTTGACCTTGACGGAATACACCGTTTTAATGGAATCGGTTACATAATCAATATCACAGTGGACGGGATCTTCACCCGCTTCAATGACCAGACGTTTATGGCCTAGCTCCTGAAGCACACGCACCTCACCTGCAAGCTCATCCCTGTTCAGCTTCCGGCGCACAAAATCCTGGTTAGAGTGCTTATACCCGCAGTATTCGCAGTTATTGACACAATAGTTGCTGATATACAGCGGCGCAAACAGGACGATGCGGTTACCGTAGATTTTCTCCTTAATGACTTTCGCTGACTTGTAAATGTCCTGCAGAATATCCTCATCCCTGACCTCCAGCAGCACTGCCGCTTCCCGGTGGCTTAACCCCTTGCAGGCTCTTGCTTTATCCAAAATAGACTGGACAACGCTCCGGTTTCCGGCCGTCCGCCCCGCTTCCTGCAGGCTGGCTGTAATCTCCGCGTCGTCGATGAAGTCCGCCGGTTCCCAATCCTTGCGCAAATGTGCCATCCTCCTTAGCATATAATTGCTCAGTATTTCGTCCGCACCGTATAATGCGTATGCAGCAGCTCATGGGCCAGATGGCTGTTCGGCTCGCCGAGGAACTCGGCGTACAGCTGCTTAATGAACGGATTGTGGTGGGATTTGCGGACAGTCTGGGCTTCGTCCTCGGAATAGATCGCTTTGGCGCGCAGCGCTTTGACATCGATCCGGCTGCTGTCCGCAGCGTTTAGAATTGGCTGTCCTCCGCCTGTAATACAGCCGCCGGCGCAGGCCATGACTTCCATGAAGTCATAACTCTTCTCTCCGCGCTGCATGGCCTCCATTAATTTACGGGCATTGCCAAGCCCGTGGACTACAGCTGTCCGGATTTTGCGGCCGTCCGGCAGCTCAACCGTATTTTCCTTAATGCCGTCCATCCCGCGTACAGCGGTATACTCAATAGAATCGAGCGGCTGGCCGGAGACCAGCTCAAAGACGGTACGCAGCGCCGCTTCGGATACTCCGCCTGTCGCCCCGAAGATTGTACCTGCTCCAGAGCCTACACCGAGCGGATTATCAAATTCCTCATCCTTCAGATTTACAAAATCAATCCCCGCCTCCTTAATCATCGCGGCCAGCTCGCGGGTCGTAAGCACCCAGTCCACATCCTGCATGTCATGATTAGACAGCTCCTCACGTGCACCTTCAAACTTCTTGGCCGTGCAGGGCATGATGGAGACAACGGTGATCTTCTGCGGATCTAGTCCAAGCTTGCCGGCAAAATAAGATTTAACCATCGCCCCTTCCATCTCATGCGGCGATTTGCAAGTGGACAGGTTATCCAGCATATCAGGGAAGTTATGCTCCATGAACTTCACCCAGCCCGGGCAGCAGGAGGTCATCAGCGGCAGTTTCTGTCCGCTGGCCAGCCGGGAGAGCAGCTCGGTGCCTTCCTCCATAATGGTCAGATCCGCCCCGAAGACGGTGTCGAATACCTTATCGAAGCCGAGCCGGCGCAGCGCGGCAACCATTTTGCCGGTTGTGCGGGTACCGACCTGCAGTCCGAACTCTTCTCCAAGGGCTACTCTTACAGCCGGGGCCGTCTGCACAACGACATACTGACCGGTGTCAGCGATAGCATCCCATACATCGCGGATATTCTCATGCTCGGTCAAAGCGCCGACCGGACAGGCCATAATACACTGGCCGCAGTTGACACAGGTTGACTCTGCCAGCGGACGGCCGAAGGCTGTAGAGATTACAGTGTCAAAGCCGCGCTTGGCAAAACCGATAGCGCCAACGGTCTGCACTGTACCGCAGGCGCCGACACACCGTCCGCAGAGGATGCATTTGGAGGCATCCCGTACAATTGCCGGGGACGAATAATCCTTTTCCCGGCTGGAATGCTCACCGGTATACGTCACTTTGCGGATGTTAAGCGAATTCGATACACTCTGCAGCTCGCAATTGCCGCCGCGTGAGCAGCTGAGGCATTCCCGGTCATGATCGGAGAGCAGCAGCTTGACTGATGTCCTCCGGGCATCGCGGACCTTCTTGGTATTCGTCTGAATCTTCATGCCTTCCTCGGCGATCAGCGTACAGGAGGCAATTAGCCGCGGTCCGACCTCGACCACACAGACCCGGCAGCTGGAGGAATGATTAACTCCCTGCAGATAACAGAGGGAAGGGATATTTATACCTTGATCCCGGGCGGCTTCCAGCACAGTGGTGCCTTTGACGATTTCCGTCTCGATCCCGTCGATCATGATTTTGACCGTGTTCAAGCTGATCACTCCTATCGTCAGACTATCGCTACCGCCTTGAACTTGCATACATCGAAGCAGACTCCGCATTTGATGCAGGCCGCCTTATCAATCACATACGGCTCCTTCATCTTGCCGGAAATCGCGTCGCTCGGGCATTTCCGGGCACACAGGCTGCAGCCGCGGCACAGCTGCGCATCAATCTCATAGGAGATCAGCGCTTTACAGACACCTGCCGGGCATTTGCTGTCCGTTATGTGAGCGAGATATTCCTCACGGAAATATTTTAAAGTGGACAGTACCGGGTTCGGAGCCGTCTGCCCCAGTGCACACAGGGAAGCATTCTTGATCTGCAGGGACAGCTGCTCCATATGTTCAAGATCCTCCAGGGTACCTTTACCGGAAGTGATTTTATCCAGCATCTCCAGCAGACGTTTGGTTCCGATCCGGCACGGGGTACATTTGCCGCACGATTCATCTCTGGTGAAATCCAGGTAGAACCTTGCAACATCGACCATGCAGGTATCCTCATCCATAATGATCATTCCGCCTGAGCCCATCATCGAGCCAAGGCTGGTCAAGGTATCAAAATCAATCGTACAGTCCAGATGCTCCTCAGTCAGACAGCCGCCGGACGGGCCGCCGGTCTGGACAGCCTTGAATTTTTTGCCTCCGGGAATACCGCCGCCAATCTCAAAAATAACCTCACGCAGCGTAATACCCATCGGGACCTCAACCAGGCCTGTATTCACCACCTTGCCGCCAAGCGCGAATACTTTGGTGCCCTTCGACTTTTCCGTGCCGATTGCGGCATACCAATCTGCGCCGTTCAGAATAATCTGTCCGATGTTGGCGAGCGTCTCCACATTGTTGATAATGGTCGGCTGGCCCCACAGCCCTTCAACGGCCGGGAACGGCGGCTTCGGCGTCGGCATCCCACGATGTCCTTCAATCGAGTGGATCAGCGCAGTTTCTTCCCCGCAGACAAATGCGCCTGCGCCAAGACGCACCTCAATGTTAAAAGCAAACCCCGTGCCAAAAATATCATCGCCCAGTAGTCCATATTCCCTGGCCTGATCCAGCGCTTTCGAGAACCGCTGGACAGCAATCGGATATTCTGCCCGTACATAGATGAACCCCTGGTTCGCACCTATGGCATAACCTGCTATCGCCATCGCCTCAATAACGGAATGCGGATTACCCTCCAGAATCGAACGGTCCATGAACGCCCCCGGATCGCCCTCATCAGCATTGCAGATGACATACTTCTGTGGTTTGTTCTGCCGGGCAGCGAACTCCCACTTCAGTCCGGTCAGGAAGCCGCCGCCGCCCCGGCCGCGCAGGCCGGACCTTTTTACGATGTCAATAACCTGCTCGGTGCTCATTGTTGTAAGCACTTGGGCCAGCGCACGGTAGCCGTCACTCGCGATATACTCATCTATCACTTCAGGGTCGATTACACCGCAGTTGTGCAGCGCAATCCGCACCTGTTTTTTATAGAAATCGGTTTCTTCGAAATTCAGCAGTTCATCGCCCTGGCGGGTCTTCTCATAAATCTTCTTGTCATACGGCTTGCCGTTTACCAGATGCTGCTCGACCAGCGCCGGAATATCCTTGATCTCCACCCGGCTGTAAAAAATCCCCTCAGGATAGACGATCACAACCGGGCCCAGCTCACACAGCCCAAAACAGCCGGTGCGGACGATCTCCACCTCAGTCTGGATGCCGCGGCCGGTGACTTCCTGCTCCAGCGCAGCAATGATTTTATTGGAATCCGACGATGTGCAGCCTGTGCCTCCGCATACCATCACTGATCTGAACGAAACCGATTCTCCTGATGCCCCGCTAATCCTCCGGTTATCCAGCCGTCCCTGGGTAAGCGTGCGGATGGCATCAAGATCCGTTAACAGCTTCATGCCGATACCTCCCGTTAACATTTTGCGTGTACTGCCGGAACTAGTTATATTCCTTAAGCATTTTAGGCACGGCGTTCGGCGTCAGGCGTCCATGCACCTTTTCCCCAATGGTCAGAACAGGGGCCAGCCCGCAGGCTCCCAGGCAGCGTGTTGCTTCCAGCGTAAATTTATCGTCCTCTGTTGTCCCCTGAACCGGAACCTTCAGCTCTGTGCTGAGCCGGTCCAGTATGCCTTGAGCCCCTTTAATGTAGCAGGCGGTGCCCATGCAGACATGGATAACATGCTCCCCCTTCGGAGTAAGCGAAAAAAAATGATAGAACGACGCAACGCCGTAGATTTCACTCATGGGCAAATCAAGCTCTGCGGACACCACCTGAAGCACGGGCTCAGGCAAAAATCCGTATACATCCTGAACCTCATGCAATACAGGAATTAAAGCACCCTTCATCTGCTTAAACTGGCCGATTGCCAGCTTGATCTGCTCCAGCTTCCGGTCGGCTTCGGCTATGGTGCTGTTGCTGCAAGGTTGATGTTGTTCCACTCAGACGGCTCCCTTCGATCCGATTTAGAGCAGCTCATGCTCATGTCTAAGCTTAAGGCGGCTCCAGCGGCGCTCGATTTCATTCTCAAAATCCTGCAGCTGCTCCGCGTCATTCACCAGATGCTTCGTTTTGCCCATACGCTTCAGCCAGTCGACCGCAGGGATACGTTTGCCTTTGTCCTCCGGATTATAGGTGATGCGGGTGATACCCTGTTCAATCTCATACAGCGGGAAAAAGCAGGAATCCACCGCTGCCTTCACCAGCTCATTGCCCTGATCATCCGGCGTTTTCCAGTTGAGCGGACAAGCACAGAGTATTTTACCGTAGGCGGTTCCGACGTTGTTGGCGTACCACTGGGCTTTGGCCGCTTTTTGCAGCAGGTCCTGGGGATTGCTCTCCGCTCCGGTGAACACATAAGGAATGTTGCAGGCAGCGAGAATTTGGGCGGTATCCTTGTGATGGCCTTTTTTGCCCTTTTGCGCAACACCGACGCCAGATGTACTGGTCATATGCCCCACCGGGGTGCTGTAAGACAGCTGCGATCCGGTATTCATATAGCCTTCGTTGTCATATTCCAGAATGATCATTTTATGATTGCGCAGCGCTGCACCTACGGTTGCCCCCATCCCGATATCCATGCCGCCGTCCCCGGAGACCATGACAAAGGTGACATCATCCGCAACCTTAATTTCGCCGCGCCGTTTCAGTTCATAGAACGCATCCACCATGCCGGCCAGCGTTGCTGCCCCGTTCTGGAATAGATTGTGCACGAAGGTCTGCTTATGCGAGGAATACGGGTAGCTTGCAGTAACTACATAAGCGCAGCCGGTCTGGAAGAGCACAACCATATCCCCTTCTATTCCTTTAAAAAAGAGCTCCAGCGCTGACAGCGCACCACAGCCGGGACAAGCGCCATGTCCGGGAGCAAGCCGGTGCGGCTTTACGGTCAATTGCCGCAGCGGCGGCAGCTTCACCTTGAGCAGTCCCGTTTCTTCATTCTGTGTGACCTGGATCAGCCCCGTTTTGTAGGCATTCCCGTGCAGAGGCTCCATTACCGGAGCAAGTGCATCCTTTTCTTCGCCCGGATAGTAGCCGTAGTAGTCAAAAGGCTTCTCTGCATAGCCCTTTGCGGCCGCATCGATTGCCAGCTGGAAAAAGGCTGCTGCATCGTCGGCATAAAAATCCTTGCCGCCCAGTCCAAAGATCCGGGAGAGGACAACCGTGCTGTTATCGGGATCAGCCTGCAGCGCGGAACGGATCTCATGGGTGAGATTGCCGCCTTGGGCGCCGTAGGAATCAGCCCGCTCGCCTACCAGCAGCGCTTTGACATTTTTCAGTGCGGCACGCAGCTGTTCAGCCGGGAATGGACGGATGATGTTAGGACGGATCAGCCCGGCCTTTATTCCTTGGTCACGCAGCTGGTCAACGGTATCCTTCGCTGTCTCTCCGGCAGAATTGAGCAGAAATACAGCGTATTCAGCATCTTCCATCCGGTACAGATCGAGCACCTTATATTCACGGCCGGACAACAGCGCATAGTCTCTGGCAATCTCGCTGTACACGTCGCCCGCTTTCTCCAAGGCTTCAGACAGCTGATAGTGGTTGTTCAGCAGATCATCCCCGCCCATATGGGCGCCGATGGTTACCGGACGGGCCGGGTCGGACACATTCGGATAGCTGTGGTTCGGGTTCGGCCCGACAAAGCTCTGAACGACGCTATTGTCCTTAAAATATTTCACCTTACGCTTCTGATGCGAGGTGAAAAATCCGTCATACGCGACCATTACCGGCAGCCTTACCTCTGAATGCTCCGCTATTTTCAGCGCCATAATGTTCATGTCATAGACCGCCTGCGGTGTGCTTGCCGTCAGAATGACCCAGCCCGTGTTCAATCCGTAATAGAGGTCTGAGTGGTCGCCGCGGATATCCAGCGGTCCGCTGACCGCACGGGTTACAAGGTTAAGCACCATCGGAAACCGGGTGCCCGACTGGGTGGGCAGCTGCTCCAGCATGTACAGGAAGCCTTGCGAGCTGGTTGCGTTTATCACCCGCGCCCCTGCCATCGCAGCCCCATAGCAGATTCCCGCCGAGCCATGCTCACCGTCTGCGGCAACGAGCTGAATATCATGCTGGCCGCGGGCTTTCATCTGGTCAAGATATTGGGCAACCTCGGTCGAGGGGGTAATCGGAAAATAGCCCATCATATGATAGTTAATCTGTGCAGCAGCGGTAGCCGCCATTTCATTGCCGGATTCGAAGCAGGTGACCTGCTCAGCCGGCAATGCTCCGGATAATTGATTTTCACTAACAGCCATTGGTGAGTTCCTCCCTCTTCAATTAACAGAACACTTGGGCAACACGGTGCTGCTCGGCATATCCAGGCTCTTCACGCAGGCTGGTCAGCGCATCGGTCGGGCAGGCTTCAATACATTTCAGACAGCCCTTACAGTACTGGTAATCGATACCCTTCAATACCTGCTGCATCCGCCCGCGTTTATCGGCTTCCGCTTCCCACACGAAGCAGTAATCCGGACACACATTATCGCAGGCTGCGCAGCTGATGCATGTATCAGCATGGAACTCCGGCAGCAGTCCGGCCCGTGAGCCGCCCAGATCCTTCAATATGCTGTTTCCCTGTGCCGTAATTACGCCGCCAGGCAGCTGTGTTTTATATCCGAGCAAGGACTGCACCCGCTTAAAGGGCTTGATCTGTGAACCCTCCGGTACTTCATAGGTCATGAACTGCACCTCATTGTAGCCCCGGTCGAACGTGCGGAGGTTAGGCTCCACGAGCTGCGGATATTTCTTCTCAAAGGTCCGGCGGATAACGGTGCGCATCGCTTCGGGATCAAGAAAATCACAGATACGGAACATGGCCCCGAGCATGGCTGTGTTAATCTTGGTCTTCTCCTCCACTGCAATTCCCATCGCATCAATCAGCGCAACTGTGCCGGACTCCACCGTCAGACTGGCCCGCACCTCAGCAAAGCCGCGGGTGGTATTGACCAGAATCACCCCGTCCGGCTGCAGGCCGCTGGCAACATTCACAATCTTGTAGAGCGCTTCATGAAAAACAGCAATCAGATGCGGCTGCTCAATCGGACTGTGATCCCGTATTTCCATTTCAGGATCACAGAACCGGACAAAGGTTTTGACGGGTGAGCCTTTTTTCTCCGAGCCGTAGGACGAGAAGTTCGCGGCATTGAAGCCCAGCTCCAGCGCTCCGGTCTCGGCCAGCATTTTGCCGGCCAGGTTGGCGCCAAGTCCGCCGATGGATTCCAGGCGGATTTCATAGAAGCCGAGTGCATTTTTCTTGGTCAAGGTAGACAACGGGTTTCCTCCTTAATAGTGAAAATATTCACTTACTGTTTTATAGTTGTACGTTAAATCTGTAGTGATCCCCCGGCTAAATTCCATCCGGTAGCCGGAGACGGCGATCCGCATTTCAAGGCAGCTGCGGCAATGCTCCGGTTCATCGCCCATGCAGATTTTTTGCTCATACAGGGCATATTTGCTGCGGATCTGTAGCGGTGACAGGATGGGCATGACGACATTTGCTCCTGCTTGGATCGCTTTTTCACGGCCGGACGGGTCCAGTGTGCCCATAGCAGTCGTTGCAGGCATTAGAGCATCCGGCACCATAAGTCTGGCCATCGCGATCATCACCAGCGTATCTTCCACCGTCCCGCCCGCCGCTCCGTTAAGCGGTGTTGCGCTGTGCGGGATAAACGGGCCGATGCCGATCATCTCGGGATGGAATTCTTTTAGAAACAGCAGATCCTCGGCAAGATGCCGGTGTGTCTGGCCGGGAAGCCCGACCATGAAGCCCGCCCCCACCTGATAGCCGATCTCCCTGAGGATGCGCAGGCACTCCATGCGGTTATCGAACGACATGCCCGGATGCAGCGATTCGTACAGTGTGCGTGATGCCGTTTCATGACGTAGCAGATAGCGGTCCGCCCCGGCATTATATAATGCTTGGTAAAAAGCCTCACTCCGTTCACCAACCGACAGTGTTATCGCAGTATCCGGGAAGAACAGCTTAAGCTTGCGGACGATGGAGGTCATTACTTTTTCAGTGTAAAAAGCATCCTCCCCGCTCTGAAGCACAATTGACCTATAACCAAGCTTGTAGCCTTCCACCGCACATTCGAGAATTTCTTCCTCTGTGAGCCGGTACCGCTCCGCATTCAGATTGGACCTGCGCAGTCCGCAATAGAGGCAATCCTGTCTGCAATAGCTGGAGAATTCAATCAATCCGCGAGAGTAAACGCTTACATCATAATACTGCTTACGAACCTCTGAAGCCCGGCCATACAGCTGCTGCTTCAGTTCAGGAGTAAGGTTCTTGAGAAACCAGACGATTTCTTCTGCTGTCAGCTCCTGCTGCTCTGATAATTTGCTAAGCAATGCTTCCATCATTCAGTGGCCACCGTCCCTTGCGGCAGGCTAAATCCATAGTGATGTCTGCTCCTCGATAAATACTAAAAAAGTTTACTCGGTAAGAATACTTTAGACTATGCCGCACCCGAATTTTAAATGCCGGGTTTTGACTGCTGCTTATGATCTTTTTGGGAATTGTTGAAAAGTTTATGCATAACGGGTATGCCGACAGGGTTTGTCGGAGATGTGTCATTCTCAGTCTAATTGAGAATCGGGGTGGATTGCTTCTACTTAAATAGAAAATCCGCACGGAACAAAATTCAACCTGTTGCTGATCTCCCGTATATTAGCCCCCAGGTAACTACATTCGCAGAATTTTGGATAAATCTTTTCACGTGAATAAAGCACCTGAACCTGCCATAATGGCAGTATTCAAGTGCTATCATTTATATAATGTTAGGTACTCTGCATACTAGTCCGTACAATCAAACATTCTTTACAAAAATAGAAGTTAAGATAAGCCTCCCCTAAACGGAAGACAAGTTCTTCATATATTAGTCCCTCGGAACCATAATCTTCGCTGCATATAGTTGCAACATACCTCATTTCACTTGCACAACTAGGACAATTAGTTTCTGTTGACTCAAGAGGAATTAACGGATTATCTAGTACTCTACAAATGTATTCTGAACCAAAAGCATTAAAGGCTAAATCCATTGCATGATCATCATTTGGATCAGGGTTATCCTTTTTTTGCAGCTCTATTAATTTCATCGCTACTTCAGGCAGAGGGTACACAACAATGTCTTCCTCCTCTGCAATCCAATGTTCCTCATCCTCCATCGTAATGATAGAGACGTTATGTTCCACAACATTCAATTTGAATTGCTGCGGTGACCAGTATGAAGAGCAATTCAGACAAGATATGAGAGGAAGTTCCATCGATTTCTCATTCGACAACTCACTCAAATTCTCATCAAGCAAGTCAAATGTTAGTAATAAATGAATATGTGTTTTGCAGTTAGGACAAACCGGGGTTTTCCACCTTTCCCCACCAAAGCGATGAGAAAAATCACTCTTTCCTTTCAAAGCTCTAAACCCTTTTGTTTTCACTTTTACCATCCTCTCATCCATTATTATTTTTTAAGGCGGCTACTATAAAGCGTTTGCCCATATCGTGTAGCTTCCTTAAGTCTTTCGTTATACTTTCGTCCAAAATTTCTTTTTACGCACCATACATTTTTTCCATTCTCTGTCTAGTACTGAGGCAAGTAAGGTATCATCTCTCATTGATTTATTACCCTTACCTGCAAAAGTTCGTGTTTTCGCATGATCAGTCTTGCTCATTAACACTGCTGGCCCTCTATCTCTACTTATACCAATTTTTTTATTAAATGTATTTTGAGCTATATGGTGGCCGACCTCATTTCCACTCTTCGTTGCATCCACGGCCTTAAAGCTCCCACCCTTTACCTTACTTACAACTTTTGCAGCTTCTTCAACACGCTCCGCAACACGTGCTCCCTTGGTAACAGCAGAAACAGCTCTAGTACCATGTGCAGCAGTGGAGCTGCCCCTGTCGGATCAGTAAATGAAGCAATATCTGCCACAATCCAAGCAGCACCCGAAACTATAATAATAGACTAATAGATGATACCACGATCAAGAACGTATGCATGTCATAATTTGTCTAAGTCCGGGGTATATCCTACACAGATACAAAAAGGTGGAGAAATCTATCCACTTTCCATCACACATTAACAGCGGCGAAAATGGGTCGTTAGACTGGACCTACAGGTCAAAAATGCGGAAGAACGACGGCTATGAGAAAGCTACTGCTTTTTATGCATAAAATCCGCTTCAAAATGTTGGTGATTATCCTCGCCTGCATGCTGACGGCTGCGCTGTCCATCAGCCTGATCGCCATCAAGGGGATTTTTCCTTTTGATTCCACTCGTTCAACCCAATGCGCGCCCCACCAAAGGGATTTTTCCCTTTCATTCCACTCCCTCAACCCAAAACGGGCTCCACCAAAGGGATTTTTCCCTTTCATTCCACTCGTTCAACCCAATGCGCGCCCCATCAAAGGGATTTTTCCCTTTCATTCCACTCCCTCAACCCAAAACGGGCTCCACCAAAGGGATTTTTCCCTTTCATTCCACTCTCTCAACCCAAAACGGGCTCCACCAAAGGGATTTTTCCCGTTGATTCCACTCGTTCAACCCAAAGCGGGCTCCACCAAAGGGATTTTTCCCTTTGATTCCACTCTCTCAACCCAAAACGGGCTCCACCAAAGGGATTTTTCCCTTTGATGGAGCCCTATCACTTCAAAGTACTCACTTCCCGCATCGTCGGCGTCCCACACGGTCTCTACCAGCTCTAATTCCGCCGCACCAGCAGGTGTGCTAAAGCTGATTCAATTTTACTCTTCTGTCTCTCCGCCCACCGCAGCTGCCTGCCGCTCCATCACCGGATGCTCTGATAAAGCCAGCGGCTCAGCAAACTGCACCCCGCCAATCATCAGGTCACTTTGCCGCTGCTGTAAGGCTCTGTCAGCAGATCTTTCCAATACCCATTGACCCATCCGCTCACCGCTACCATCCAGCAGTTCAGCTGTCAGCCGATCCCCGCTAATGCGGATGCGCAGCTCATTGCCGTCCGAGACCGGAATTTCCACAAGCTCAAACACCGATATATCAACGATAGCGGTCAGTGTCACTCCTGTGAAACGGTAAGTATACAGCTGCTCACCGCCGGAGGAGGAATACACAGCATCTATCAGACCCTCTCCCGTTTTTACCCGGAACCGCACATCGGTCAGCTCCTGCGGCATACGCGGGGCAAGCAGAACCTTGCCTGCAATCATATCCGGGCGGATGCCCAGGAAATACTGATACCAGACCCGCAGCTGCTCGGCATTCGACCAGGCTTGCAGATAAGCGCCGGTCAGCTTCGCCCGGTCAGCTCCTTCCTGCGGGTATGCGTCCAGATTTTCGCTTAGTCCGCCCACTACGCCAAGCTCCAGTGCCTGCCGGTTCATGTTCCTGAACAGCCCGTAAGCAGTCTCTTCCTGCCCGGCTTCGATCATCCGCTGCATAGCAATCCCGTTGAGCCAGGTCCATACCGTACCGTTATGGTAAGCCTCGTCCTTGTGATAATCCTCCGTCAGATGGAACGGGTGAAAGAACGGATGCCGTCTGTCCAGGGACGCAGTGCCCCATGGATAAACCAGCTCCTCCCAGGCTGTGCGGACTGCTTTATTCTTGAATTCCCGGTCATCGAACAGGTCAAAGGCAAACAGCTGGTTCGGACGCAGCGAGAACTCCGGAGCACCGTCCGCATCAAGCCTGTCTGCCAGATAAGGGTAAGCCGGAGCACGGAAATCGGCGGCAAAATGCTCTTTTAAAGCGTCAGCCAGACTGCCCCATTGCTCAGCCTTCTCCCGGTCACCCATATATTCAGCAAAATAAACACCCGCCCGCAGCTGGCCATACCATAATGCCTGTATATCATTGGCCCGTGTATCACGCGGGGAATAGGAGTTAAGCTCTGCATCCCGCGCATCCATCCAAGTCTCATTATCGTCATGGGTCAGGTAACCCTTGCCGTCCACCCAGTGACGGATGGAGCCCTCGATACTGCTGCACACTGCCGGATACAGCTGCTTGATGATGCCCGTATCCCCGGAGTATTTCACATAATCCTGCAGCTGCATAATGAACCGGGGCGTACCGTCTGTAGTGTGATAGTCAATGTTTTCAGGAGCCAGTATATTCGGAACCCTGCCGTAATATTTCGACGATTCGTCCGTGTTCTGGTATTCCGCAAAAGACAGCAGAATCTGCTTCGCCGTCTCAAACTGGCCGCTGACCAGCACCGCTCCCGGCATTGCAATGAACTGGTCCCGTCCCCAATATTCATTGAACCACGGCAGTCCGGCGTAGATCCCCTCCCCCTGCTGCCGCGTTACCAGCTGATCCATGGTCAGGCTGATCCAGTTCAGCGCAAGCTTCAGCTCCTCGTTACTGCTGTCCAGATACACATTATTTTGCAGAAAGTCGTCCATCCGGCGTATACGCTCAGCCTTCAGCGCAGCCGCCTGCCGCTCCGTATCCTCAATCAGCAGCGCAGCTTCTTCCGCGGTGGCGGCGGCAGAAATAAAGAATCCTCCTGCTGCACCGTTGGTCTGGAAGACTTCCCTGTCCATCATTAACGGCCCGTTGCCCTTGGCGCGCAGAGCAATGATCCAGTCCCCTTCCATTGCCTTGAAGTAAACCGTATCTTTAGTAAGCTCCAGGAACTCCAGTTCCTCGCCTTTAAAGGAAATGCCGATGCTGCCGACACCCCCCGTCAGACTGACCTCAAGCACATTCCGGTAATCGAACAGGCACAGCTCTTCCGTAATGCTCCCGTGGATACGAACCAGTGAATAAGGACTGACCTGGACCTCAGCCAGCTCATTATCCAGCTCCTGATGGTCAGCATAAAGCGTATATCCGCCAAAAATCCGGTTCTTCGCCACATTCATCCCTTCAAAGTAAGCATGCTCAGGATGATCATTCACATGGGTCTGCGTGTAATAAAAACAGGCCTCTTTATTGGTAAAGGAAACCGCACGGTTGGCCTCACGGCTTACCTTAATCTTCATTTGCTCCAAAGAATCAGATACGTACCCGTCTGTCATTTTCGCAAAATCCTCCTGCTCTATTAATGTCAGTTCCCTGTCAGCTATCTGCCAGCAGCAGGAAAGAATACGGCTGAAGCGTAATCTCCTCGCCCGTTTCCAGCTCCAAGTTAGTATACAAATCACTTAATTTCCGGTTACGCAACTGTTCAGGCAGCGCTACTGCCTCAGCAACAGAAGCGTTATGAAGCAGCACGTATAGTGCTTTATCTGCGCTGGATTTTTTATAAATCAATGTTTCTTCTTGGCCCTTTGCAGACAGCCATTCCAGGTCAATCTCTTTGAACTGCGGATGCTCCCGCCGGAGCGAGATCAGCCTGCGGACCGTCTCATACAGATTCTGATTCTGCTCCTCCGGCTTCCACGGCATACACTGCCGGTTATGATGCTCATCGCCGCCAACGCCTACCTCACCGCCATAATAAATGCTCGGCGATCCTCCGTAAGTAAGCAGGAAGACATAAGTCAGCTTGACAAGCTCCGGGTTATCTCCGCAAAGATGCAGAATCCGCGCCGTATCGTGGCTGTCGAGCAGATTGAACATGTTCAGGGCCACATGCTTGGGATAGCTGACCAGCAGCTGGTTGATGGCATACCTGAAATCCTCGGCACTGTATTTTTCCTCCAGAGGCATTCTTGTACCGAAGAACCGGGTAACCGGCCACGTGAACTCATAGTTCATCACCGCATCGAACTGGTCGCCCTGCAGCCACGGATTGGAATAAAGCCAGTTTTCCCCGAGAATGTAAATGTCACTGCGGATGCTTTTCAGCCTTTTGCGGAACACCCGCCAGAAATCATGGGATACCTCGTTGGCCACATCCAGCCGCCAGCCGTCGATATTATAGCGTTCTGTCCAGTAGACTGCCGCACTGATCAGGTATTCACGCGCTGCCGGATTTCCCGTGTTCCACTTGGGCATCATTTCAGTGTAGGCAAACGTCCGGTAATTTAGATGCTCCCCGAAATAATAGCCTTCCCTCGCAGCCAGCTCCGTGTCCGGTACAACCTCCTTATCTCCATTCAGTATATAAAAATAGTCAAAATATGGCGAGTTACGTCCCTGCTTCAGCACATCCTGCCAGAACGGATGCTCATACCCGCAGTGATTAAAAACCGCATCCAGCATGACCCGAATCCCCCGTTTATGCGCTTCCTCCACCAGCTTGCCGAGGATTTCGTTATCACCGAAGACGGGATCAATATTAAAATAATCCTTTGTATCGTATTTATGAGAGCTGGGCGAATCAAATATAGGGGTAAAATAGATCCCGGTGCAGCCCAGCCCCTGGATATAGTCCAGCTTTTCGGTGACACCCTGCAGGTTGCCGCCGAATATTTTACCATTACCGTCAAGCTGATCGCTGCCCCACTCCAGAATATGGTCCGAAGGCGCGGACGAGCTGCTGCGGTTGAACCGGTCCGGGAAAATCTGGTACCAGACGGTCTCCTTTACCCATTCAGGCGCCTCATATAAATCCTCTTCAAGGATGTACGGATAATTATAATAGTTCGTATAATCCTTGGGCGCTGTCCAGTCCTGAGCAAGCGGAGTCACCCGCTGACAGCCGGCAAAGCAGCATTCCTCCCCGTCATCCAGCACAAAGCCGTATTTGATTCTTCTCCAGTTAAAGCCGGTCAGCTCGGCAAACCAGCAGTCGTGGTAACGGGTGACATATTCCTTTTTCATCTCAACCCGCTGCATCATATCAACAGCAAATTCATAGACATGCGAATCTCCAGGCACCGGCTTCCAGTTAAAAGGGTCCATCGCCAGCACAGTGACCGACTTCAGGTCATCTTTTTTGGTTTTTACACGGATATGCAGGGTTTCAGCATCAAAGGCATAGGATAAAGGGCTCTTGGGTTCATGTACAAAACAGGCCAAATCCACAGCAGCACACTCCTCATAGAATATTAACTTATACGTTTAAGTGATGTAAGTATATCGTTTCCTCCGAAGCTCTGTCAATTGCCTTTTCCTGAATAAAAGTGCTGCAGGCTTGCCAATACAATTCAACCAAAATATAATAAATTAGATGATGACCAAACTATAATAAATTAGATGATGACCAAACTATTTAGCTGACGGAGGCATTATGAACCTGGAGATAAATGAACAGCTGGACCCGGTGTTTGAAACGATGGGGCTGTTGTACGTAAGCTATCAGCCTGAGTCCTATTTGCAGAAGAGTATCGGGGAACTGGACACATTCGGTCTGAATGGAGAAGCTTTTTACAACAAGCATCTGAAATTCATGGAAAAATACACTACAACCTTCAGCAGACACCGGATTGTTGATAAGCATGCTGAATTCTTTTTCAATGACGAGGACAGTGTGTTTTTCAATCTCCTGCATGAGCTGCTGAGTCAAAATCCGGAGTGGCTTACTTCACTGGAAAGCATCACCGAGAAGGCTTTGCGGGATACGATTATAAAAGCAGTGAATGAGATGGAGACGATGCAGAATCATTCTTGTAGTGAATCCGCACCAGCCTCCTTCCAGTCACTTGATGAGATTGTTGGCTTTCTTAATGAAAGTCCTCTGAAAGAAGCAGCCAAATGGAAGCTGATGACTCTGCTGCAGCATCCGCACCGGCATCTGATCACCCTGACAGAAGTTGTATCCTTGAATCTTCCGGCATTTGAAATGGCCCGCCAAGCGGTAGAAAAGCCATTAAACAACCTGTTAGCCAATTACGTTCAAGCCTTTGACAAGCAACAGGACGAGCATTATATCAAGCTTGTCAGGCAGTTAAGTGATAAGCAGGTGATCGTACATCCTGCGCTTATTACCCCGCTGGCACTGATTATGCTGTCCACGCGATGTTATTATGGCTTATTAATACATCTGATGCCTAATGCCAGTAAGAATCAGGAGGACTCCAGGGAGCTGATGCTGCTGCGGATGAAGGCGCTTGCCGACAACAGTAAGCTACAGATCTTAGCTTCACTTAAGGTCAGCCCAAAGTACAATTTGGAAATTGCCGACCAGCTGGGACTTACGGCAGCAACCATTTCTCATCATATGAATGTTTTGCTTGCCTGCAAGATGGTACGTGTGGAAAAGAATAACGGCAGAGTCTATTATCATCTGGATTCAGAGAATCTGCAGGAGCTGATTTCTGACCTGCAGCAGTTTCTTTTATAGATCTCCCTTAGCTTCCCGTAACGTTATCCTGTGGGGAGCTTTTTCACAACTAAAGTTTGATAATCATCTTATTTGTTTGACGTCTATTGAATTTATGTGTTATCTTCATCTTACAAATTATACCTCAATCTAATTATGGAGATGATGAAAAGTGAAACATGCCTTAGCCCGGAACAAGCTGGTTCTCTCTGTCACACTGCTATTCAGTATTGTTGCTGCCGCTGCCGGGGTACTGATTGCTATTATTCTGCAGAAGGTTATAGATGCTGCGCTTCAGGGGAATATGCAGCTTTTCCAGCGTATTCTGTTTCTGTCGGCTGTTTATCTGCTGGGGCTCTGCCTGGTCAGCTTTGTGTATTCCCTATGCAGCAAGGTTCTGATCCGCAATGTTACAATATCGGTCAGGGAGAGGCTATTCCGCGGTGTACTTCATAAAAGAACAGCTGAATTCAAAGCAGCCAATACCGCTGATTACCTGTCGGCGCTGACCAATGACATCAAGCTGATTGAAGAAAATGCCCTTCAGCCACTCCTCAGCACGTTCCAAAATGCAATTATTTTTACTGCCTCCCTGCTTGTTCTACTCTCGATTAGTCCGCTGATTACGCTTGTTCTGGTCATAGGCATGGTTCTTATGTTTCTTGTACCCTCCCTGTTTGGCAAGCTGCTGCAAAGCAGGCTGAATGCCGTGTCCGTCCAGATGTCCCGGTTCACCGCATACGCTAAGGATCTCTTGGCAGGCTTTGAAGTTATCCGTTCTTTTGGACTTAAAAAGCAAACCGAGCAGGGCTTTCAGCACGCCAACCGTACGGCCGCCAATGTCAGATTTACAGCAGACCGGCTGTTCGCCGCTAACGAGAGTATCTCTGAAGCACTGGCTATGCTCAGCCAGTTCTCTGTAATGTTTGTCGCTGCTTACCTGATCATTACCGGAAACCTTTCTGCCGGAAGTCTGGTTGCACTGGTTCAGCTGAGCGGCGGACTGGTCGGCCCTGTGCTTGTCATTATGCAGAATATTCCCCGAATTACAAGCGTCAAGCCCATTCTGGAACGCTTTGAGGCACTGGCCGGTGAGAGCAAAGCATCATCAGACGCTCAGCAGCAGGAGCCAACAATATTCAAACAATCATTGGAGGTGCGCCAGCTACAGTTTGCTTATCAGCAGGAGCAGCCTGTCCTCCGAGATATCCATTTCACCTTTGAAAAAGGAAAAAAGTACGCCCTGCTGGGACCCAGCGGCTGCGGAAAATCAACATTTATCAAGCTGCTTAGCGGATATTACGATGATTACAAGGGTTCCATATCAGTGGACGGAAGGGAGGTCAGCAGGCAGGATCACGAATCCCTACTTCAGCTAACCTCTATAATTCATCAGAATGTATATCTGTTTGATTCAGATATTAAGCACAACATCTGTCTAGGCGAGGAATTCCCGGAACCCGTGCTGGAATCAGCGCTCCGCGGCAGCAGCCTGTACGCCTATGTGCAGCACCTTGGAGAAGGACTCTCTACCGCAGTCGGGGAAAATGGCACCCTGCTCTCAGGCGGTCAACGCCAGCGGGTAGCGGTTGCCCGGGCGCTCATCCGCAGCAAGCCGGTCCTGATTCTGGATGAAGCTACCTCAGCTGTAGACAACAGGGCCGCCCATGAGATTGAGAGCAGCCTGTTAGCCATGCCGGACCTCACCCTGATTACCATCACCCATAACATTAATGATGAACTGCTGGAACAGTATGATGAAATCCTGTATATGGAAGATGGAAGGATTGCCGAAGCCGGGAGCTTCAGGGAATTACTGGAGCGCGAAGACGCCTTCGGCCGTTTTGCCCAAAGGACAGAAACGGTTTCACGGCCGCAGCTGGTGAACGGCTAATTCACTGTCAATGACAAAAACGCCTCCATGCACAGCTGCCATCAAGTAGCGGGCAGTGTGCCGGAGGCGTCCTTTTTTTTCAAAACCTTAATTACGATTGACCAGTCTGCAGGATTTCATCAATCCGCTCCTTCGCACCCTTCCAGGAGGTCATCAGCGGAAACGCATATTCCTCACGTGCTCTGAGATTCCACGGATGCGGGATGCAAAGCACCTTCTTGCCCTCCTGCACTGCAGGCAGCAGATTATGCGGACCGTCGTCAATCAGCAGATCGAAATTGATCAGATGCTTCCGTTTGCAGGTGAAGAAGTTCTCGGCAGGGATGTACGGCATATGCTTTTGCAGCCAATTCCATTTTTCGGCTACGGTTTTGGGGACAGCAGCAGTAACGATAATGACATCATAGGCATTGTGCAGCTTCTCCATCTCTTCCACCACATGCTCATCGAACAGCTCAAGCTCCTCATACAGCCCCGGCCGCCCGAAAAAAATATCCAGCGTGCTGTCCGGATGACGCAGATGGTCTGTGTTCCAGTCGATCATATCCTCATAGCGCAGGAGATGCGTCGGAAATTCATTGTTATTATGGTATATGGCCCGTTTAACGAGATGGCAGATGGTATCGTCCATATCAACGGCGATGATCGGTTTCTTCATATGTATCTCCTGTCCTTTAGTTAGCTTAAATCCTTAATATACCAGGCATCGCAGGCAAAATGCTCTGAACCCCCCATTGGCTCAGCAAGCGCAGTGAAGCCGTGCTTTTGATAGAAGCGGTTCGCTGCTCCCATTGTCTGCAGGGTTTCCAGATAACATTGCTTGTAGTGCTGTCCGGCAAAAGCAAGCGCAGTCTGCAATAGCTCAGCAGCGATGCCGGTCCCTCTCGTGGTGCTGGCGAGATACATTTTCTGCAGCTCACAGACCTGCTCCGACCCAGTAAAGGGTGCAATTCCGCAGCCTCCCAGAACAGTTCCGCCTTCTTCTACGATCCAGTATGCCCGGTTATCCGCTTCGTTGTAATAGCTATAGAGATCCCGCATACTGTCGTCTGCCCAGGCCAGCCCCTCCCGGTTGCCTCCAAATTCAATCAGGCATTCCCTGATGACCTGTTCAATTGCACTGTTGTCTGAAGGTTCAATCGGTCTTATGTTCATCTGCACTGCCTCCAAAGTAAGCTTCTATTTTCTTTTGTCTATTATACATGAAATCTGCAGAGTGAACTTAACCTGCAAAAAATGCTAGGATATATACAGTCTGACTTACATAAAGGAGTGTCTTTCATGAACAAACTTGTGTTTTTCTTCGGTCCGGGCGGCGCAGGCAAAACTACACTGGCCAAAGCAGTTGCTGCCCGCCGCAAAGCGGCCGTTGTGGATATGGATATCCTGTTAAGGCCTGCGGCTACCGCCATCCTGACCATGCACGGGCTTGACCCCAATGACCGCGATTCGGATGAATATAAAAGCTTATGCCGCGATTTGGGCTACCGGATCACGATGGATGCCGCACTTGATAACATCGGCCTGGCCGCTGATATTTATGTGGTCGGACCCTTTACCAAGGAAGCCGCCGACCCGGAATGGATCGGAGCTGAGCTGCGCCGGATCGGCAGAACGTTGGAGGAGGTTGATGTAAAGGTTGTGCTGGTCACCTTGGCGGATGAATCGCTGTTCCGCGAGCGGATTACCAGCCGCAACTCCCCGCTGGACGGCTGGAAATTCCGTAACTGGGAGCAGTTCCGCTCAGCCTTCAGCCCCCGCACAGTCGCCTGGCCGCTGCCGGAAGGAAGTGTAACGGTAATCGACAATTCGAGACCTGAGCTGGATGTGACTGCGGGCAAAGTGGAGCATTTTATCTACGGGGAATGAACCTGGATTAACGAAGTGCCGCCGGGATGAATAAGGGATGAAATGTGCGGAAAGGCTAACCCGACAGGCACAAATTAAGTTGATGAGAATAGCACAGATGTAATATTGTTCCTGAACAGGTAACTTTCTTTTGTGATTCATTTTAATTAGACTATTGCAATCGCAATGAATTTGAAATATATTGAACACATAAATAGTTGACCCCTCAATTATTGACGGATCAAATAAATAAAATATAACATCAAGGAGAGAACCAGCATGAAAGAATTCCAGCAAACCAATGATTTCAATGAGATTGTTTATGGACGCCGTTCCATCAAAACCTATGATCCTTCTGTGAAAATCAGCAGAGAAGAAATGACGGAAATTCTGAAGGAAGCAAGTACGGCTCCTTCGTCTATCAATATGCAGCCATGGCGCTTCCTGGTGATTGACAGTGAAGAAGGCAAGCAAAAGCTTGCTCCCCTCTCACGTTTCAATAAGGATAAAGTACTTCAGGCTTCTGCTGTCATTGCAGTCTTTGGAGACATGAACAATTTCGATTACTCCGAAGAAATTTATGGCAAGGCCGTGGAGCTCGGCTATATGCCGCAAGATGTAAAAGAATATCAGCTGAATGCCTTTAAGCCGCTGTATTCGCAGATCAGCGATAAAGATATGCGCGATATTATTCTGCTCGATGCCGGCCTGGTATCCATGCAGCTGATGCTGGTTGCGCGTGCCCACGGATATGACACGAATCCGATCGGCGGCTATGAAAAGGACCAGATCGCTGATGCCTTCGGTATGGACAAAGAGCGCTATCTGCCGGTTATGCTGTTGACTATCGGTAAGGCTGCCAGTGAGGGCTTCAATTCTTACCGTCTGCCAGTTGACCAAACAACGGTTTGGGCTTAAGTTAAACATTATCTGCTTACTTGAACAGCTATTGCAGAAGACGGAGAACAGCTCCGTCTTCTTTTAACATATCATCAAGGAGGGAACACTATGAATTGTTCAATGGAACAAGAAGCTGTATTGTACCTGCTCAAAAAAATGGGTAATGAGCTTAGCCCGAAGTTCGAGCGCTGCACCGGGATCGGCTCTTCGAGGTACGATCTGCTCTATCAGCTATATCTTGCGGATGAGGTTACCCAGAGTGATCTGCAAAAGGCCATTCACATCGACAGTGCTGCAATTACCCGTCATCTAAAGCAGCTTGAGGCGGAAGGCATGGTGACCAGAAGACGCAACCCGGAAGATCAGCGGGTGACTTTTGTACGGCTGACTGAGGAATGCCGTAGCCTTATTATAAACTTTAACAAGGAACGGACCCAATTTATCCAGCAGCTGCTTAACGGCTTCAGTGAACAGGAGACGAATCTGCTGACAGACATGCTCACCAGGCTGCATCACAATCTGAAGGATCTTTAGTTAGCCGCGTCCGGCAGCTTGCATCAGCTCTTCAAAAACCGGCTTCTTTTCCCCTTCAGCCTTGTCAGCAAGCTTCTTCAGCTTGTCCTTTCCGCCCCAAATAAGGTACACAAGATGCTCCACCTGGTAGTACTGGAGGCTACGGACCTGATTGAGCATCAGTCTGAGCAGCCGTTCATCCTCCATCTCTTTCATCATCTTTAGCTTTAATGAATCTGTACTATACAGCATACACGTCACGAGTATAGGAAGCGTCTCCGTGTTAATTCCGTAATGCCCATATAATGCTGCTGTGAACCCATTCTGGACCGACTGATGTTCAACGTCTACCTTCTCCATGTATTCTCTGACCAAAGGGAAATATGCCCGGTCTGTGAGACCAAGACCAAAGACCGCATAGCTGCCAGGCATGCAGCACTTCTCCCCTTCCGTATCCGTATACCATTCGAAGGTTTCCATGGCTGCCCTGGCGTACTCTTCAAGCAACGGGTGGACCTCCGGATACTCAAGCGCATTTGCAAAAAAACGGTGCGTGCCCGATTTGGCCAGTCCCTTGAGCGGCAGCCAGCGCTTAACTGCGGATTTCAGCTTAATCTGATAGCTTATGGGAAAGCCCAGCTTAAGCAGCTTAGTCAGGAACCGGAGTGCCTGACCATAGCTCTCCCCTGATTCCTGCTTCATATGGATGCTTACCTCAGCAAACACATCATTAGCAGTACAATCCACCAGTTCAGCCCTCAATCTGGTAACCTCCTCAGCGAAGGCTCCGCTGCCCTCGCGGATCAGCTGTTCAGCCCGGGTGCTGCCGAGGGCAGTCAGGCAATTCAGGAAGGTGAGCCCCGTAATTCTGCTGTAAGAAGGCTCATATCTGATGATGCTTACTGCACCGTAGATCACCAGCTTCTCCGCTTCTTGTTCGCTCCCGCTCTCCTCCAGCACAATACCGCTCTTCTTCTTATATTCTTTCTGCCATTCACTGCCGGTGAGCTCAAAGTATCTTGGCAGCCACTGCTCCTCAACCCAGTTCCTTAGGGCCACGGTTAGTGTATTGCGGTGCTCTGCAAGAAGCTTACTTCCTTTATTTAGCTCTTGTATCCGCTCATACAGACCCACGATTCTTCCGGAATCTAAGACAGGAAACAATTCTTCATCCAGCAGATGCCGGGCTAAGAAAAACGTTTCTAACGGTTTGGTCGGATATTTGCCGGCTTCGAGCTTGCTCGAGATATAGGAGCTGATCCGGTCCAGCAGCTGCTGCTTCTTCGCCTCGTCCACATATTTGAGAATAAGCACTTTGACAGTGCCGCCGCTTACGACTTCGAAGTTCCCTTCAAAATTAAACCGGTAGTCCAGTACTGCCGGAGGGAGTGCCTTTAATTTATGCTGCATATAGTGAGCAAGCTCAGGAACGATAAGCTCCCGCACCTGCTCCTCTGTAAGCCCGCCGCTGGTACTCAGCCGGCTTTTGCCCGGCATAGATAAATCCAGCGGGTAATCCGTCACATCCACTCTGCCACCCTCATATTTAAGGAGCGCGTACCCGTGAATGCCCGCCTGAAGCGTAGTTCGTTTTACAATTTTCTCAGCATCCTTATCGTTGATATATGCGATCCACTTGTCTATTTCCTGCTTCATTTCCTCAATAATCGGTTGCAGTGAATAATCCATAGCATTACCTGCTCCTTTACACAGCAATATCGGAAGTGAGGGTGTCAAGTCTACTCTATTAATCATTACATTAAATAGTACAGTATCCTTACATACTGTTCAAATTTGCTCCAGAAAGGGTGGAGCTATTTATTTACGGTGAATAAGACAAAGAGCAGCCGGGGGCTGCTCTTCTCTTAATGATAATCATATCGTTCCTTTTTACGATTCCATAGTAATGCCTATCATCGTATTCTCCAGTATCGCTATAATAGTAACTTTCTTTATGTGTACCTTCATACTGCATGTGAGCTTTCTGCATCACCTTTCCAGATACCGCATTCTGCCCGCGGTGATATGCCTGCAGCCGCTGCAGTGAAGTACGGGTAAAGGTATACTGTATTACTGCTGTTAAAGCCTCAGTGGCATACCCTTTATTCTGATACGGCCGGCCGATACAGTATTCGATCTCTGCAAAACGATGATCCGCGTCAACCTTACAAAAGGCGATTTGTCCAATGCATTCCTCATCATCCTTAAGTATGATTGCCCACCGGTAAAAATCCTCTCTATTATAGGACAGCAGCCACTCACGCAGTAACTCTTCTACTAAAGGTATACTACTATAAACTGGTTCACCATAGTTTCTCTGGACATCCCTGTCGTTGATCCAGTTAGCATGCATACTCAGGGCATCTTGCAATGTAAATGGTCTTAGCATAAGCCTTACGGTATCTATATTTTCAGTTGCCGCCCGCAATGATTTCCCTCCAGCTTCACATGATTCTTCTGCAGATACATCCAGTTTACCGGCAGATTATATAAGCGGCCATGCACTAACCTGCAGTATATTTAGACTTCCATACTGTTCTATTCCACCGACACACTCGCATCCCAGGCCTCCCCGTTCAGCTCACTGTTAATCATTATAGCGGTCAGTGCGCCGGATGCAGCTGCGGCAATTGCCTGATACTTCTCAGAGGCGGCATCGCCGGCAGAGAAAACCCCGGGAATGTTTGTTTTGCCGTAATCATCTGTGAGAACGCTGCCCGCTTCATTCATCTCGCAGCCCAAAGCTTGAGGAAGATCCGAGCCTCTTGTCAGCTTGGGAGCGAAAAAAATACCGTCACACGCTAGCCGCGCTCCATCCTCCAATAGAACCTGCTGTACCATTCCCTCCTCCGATTCTATCGTTTCTATTGCTGCTTCATGCACAAGCACCCCATGCCGCGACAGCTCTCCGCGTTCTTCATCCGATAATTCCGCCGGTCCGTTAGTACAAATACTGTAATCCTTCGTCCAGCCGGAGATTACTTTAGCCAAGTGCAGGGCGTGAGTTCCGTTCACAAGGAGAATAAGCTTCTTGTCCCGGAGCTCCCAGCCGTCACAATACGGGCAGACAAAGGCGCTTTTGCCATAGACCTCAGCGAGTCCGTTAATGGACAACGGAAGATCCTTTTTTCCAACAGCAAAAAGCAGCTTCTTACAAGAATACACAGCACCTGAGACTGTTGTAATTTCAAAAGCCCCATCCTTCCCTGTAACGGCAGAAGCAGTATCACTGGCACGGTTTACTGACGGATATGCCGCCAGCTCCTTATGCGCCGCCTTCCTGAATTCCCGCGGACTTGCTCCGTCTCTTGTAAGAAATCCGTGCGTCTCGCGGGTAACGATATTCCTTGGCTGCAGATCGTCAATCACAATAACAGATTTCCGGGCCCGTCCCAGAACCAATGCCGCATTTAGACCTGCAGGTCCTCCTCCGATAATAACGACATCTACTTTCCCACTCATAATATCCCGCCTTTTCCAGAGTTATAATGTCCGCAATATTAAAAAAAGCTATTACAGACTCTTTATGTCTACGATACTCCATGATGTCCCTTTTAGCAAGTCTTAGTCTGGCCATCCCGGTATATTTTAAAATAAACAGCAACAATCCCCGCTCCATGACGTATAACCGTTGAAAGGAGCTGATGGTATGATACTCGGGATATTTTTGCTTATACTTGGTATCGGATTGATCGCATTTGGCTTATACATCCGCAAGCACCCTGACTTTGCCTGGAAAACGAATGAGGGCTGGAAGGTGCAGGGGGATTCAGAGCCCAGCGGTACATATATTAGTCTCATGACCTTTAGAGGCACAGTTTGTATCTGTATAGGCCCACTATTCATAGTATTTGGCCTTATTCAGTTTCTTTAACACGCTTAGGCACGTTCTGCTGTCCATCCCGGACAATGCGGAACGTGCCTTTTTCCCGTTTCACTCAATCCAGCCCGTGCAGCTGCTTGAACTGCTCCGGCTGCATCCCCGTCAACCGTTTGAATACAGCACAGAAATAGCTGGCATTCTCGAAGCCGGTCAGCTGGGCAATCTCATACAGCTTCTTCTCCCGCTGCTGAAACATCAGCTGCTTGCTGCGATTGATGCGCTGCTTGTTGATATAGGTTACCGGCCGGTCATGAACCGTCCGCTGAAACAGCCGGCACAGGTATTGCGGGGAAACAGAAATGACCTCTGCAAGCTCCTTTAGAGACAGCGCCCGGTGCAGATGAAGCTCAATATGCTCCAGCACCGGTTTTATCCGCACCAGCTCATCTTCCTCGCTTGCTGGCGGCAGATTCCTTTTCAGGTCGAGCAGCATCGCGTACAGCAGCTTGGAGCGCTCCAGATTATTCTCCAGATCGTTGGCATCCGGCAGCTGAAGCAGCTCATGAAACGGAACCATCAGCTCTGAATCCCTCAATCTGCGGACTCCCGTTTCACGGACTCCCGCATATGACAGCATGCTTCCAGCCTCCCTTCCGTTAAACGAAATCCAGGCCAGCTCCCACTCCCGGGTAATCGGGGTGTAGGAATGAGAAATATCAGGGAAGGTGAAGAACACCTCACCGGGTCCGACCACATACCTCCTCTCCCCGACTGTCAGCTCACCTTTGCCGCTCAGAACCTGGTGCAGCTGGTAATCTGGAAACCCGGCAGGACGGGCCGTTTCTTCCTGATGCTCCCAGTATCCGATCGTTGTAGCGTACAGCGGCAGCTGAAGCGTATCATCCGCCGCGCAGAACACCATCATGCTCTCCATAGTTGTCCTCCTGTTTCATATTTTATTATAAGACACTAATATCCTTTTATATCCTATATCCTTTTGGCGCTCTATAATATGAATATAACAATACAAGGAGATGTTAATGTGCGCAAGAAGCTAGACTACCAACCACCAGCCAACGGTTATCCCGAATGGAATAACAATCCCGAAATTTTTCAGCTGAACCGCCTGCCGGCTCATGCCTCTATGATCTCCTATACAACTGTAGAGCAGGCACTTCAAGGCGAGTTTGCAGCATCACCTAACTATCATTCCCTTAACGGCAGCTGGAAGTTTGCTTTTGCAGAGACTCCGGAGCAGCGCATTAAGGATTTCTATACCTTGGAATACGATAACAGCAGCTGGGCCGAGATCCCTGTGCCTTCACATTGGCAGTTCCAGGGCTTTGACTACCCGCAATATACCAATGTCCGTTACCCGTGGGCTGAATCCGAACCGGATCTGAAGCCGCCGTTTGCACCAACCAAATACAATCCGGTCGGCTCTTACACACGTACGTTTACAGTACCTGAAGGCTGGGCTGGTCAGCCCGTATTCATCAGCTTCCAAGGGGTGGAAGCCGCTTTCTATGTTTGGGTGAACGGTGAACTGGTCGGTTACGGCGAAGATACCTTTACTCCATCGGAATATGATCTTACCCCTTACCTGCGGGAAGGCGAAAACAAGCTGGCTGTAGAAGTATACCGCTGGTGTGATGCAAGCTGGCTGGAGGATCAGGATTTCTGGCGGCTGAGCGGGATTTTCCGCGATGTCTACCTGTATACTACTCCGCAGGTTCATCTTACCGACTTCTCTGTAGTAACACAGCTTGATACAGCATTTACAGATGCTGAACTAAAAGTGAAGCTCCAGCTGGAGAATTATTTTAACAGTGAATTAAATCCTTATTCGGTTGAAGTACAGCTCTATGACGCACAAAAGCAGGCGCTTTGGGAGCAGCCGCTGTCTGCCGCTGTTACTTTTAACGGAACAGATGTGCAGGAGATTCAGCTTAGCCGGCATATCGTAAACCCTGAGAAATGGAGCGCCGAGAAGCCTTACCTGTACACTGCAGTCATCAGCGTTATTGACGATCAGCAGCAGGTGCAGGAACTGGTCAGCAGCAGGGTCGGCTTCCGTACCTTTGAAATCAAAGACGGCCTGATGAAAATCAACGGCAAGCGCATTGTCATGAAGGGCACCAACCGCCATGAATTCTCCTGTGACACCGGACGCGCCCTCTCCAAAGAGGATATGATCCGCGATGTCCAGCTGATGAAATCCCATAATATCAACTCTGTGCGTACTTCCCACTATCCGAACCAGTCCATCTGGTATGAGCTGTGCGATGAATACGGCCTATATGTCATCGATGAGACCAACCTGGAGACTCACGGCTCCTGGAAATACGGCCAGGAAGAGCTGGTAGAAACCAACGTACCGGCAAGCAGACCGGAATGGCGGGCAAATGTTATCGACCGTTGTAATGCCATGATGCAGCGCGACAAGAACCATCCGTCGGTCATCATCTGGTCACTCGGCAACGAGTCCTTTGGCGGAGACAATTTCATTGCCATGCACGATTACCTGAGAGAAGCAGATCCGACCCGTCCGGTGCATTATGAAGGGATTTTCCACTACAGACCTTCCGAAGCGGCCAGCGACATCGAATCCACTATGTATATCAGACCCAATGAAGTTGAGCACTATGCCAAAAACAATCCGAAAAAGCCGTACATTCTCTGCGAGTACAGCCATGCAATGGGTAATTCCTGCGGCGGGCTGCACCTCTACACCGAGCTGTTCGATCAATTCGACATCATCCAGGGCGGATTCATCTGGGACTGGGTGGATCAGGCGATCCGGACCAAAACGGCGGATGGAGTCGAGTATCTGGCCTACGGCGGTGATTTCGGCGAAAGCCCGCATGACGGCAACTTTAGCGGTAACGGACTGCTGTTCGCTGACCGCGCGGTAACCCCGAAATTGCTTGAGGTCAAAAAATGCTATCAGTACATCAAGCTCACTGCCCTTGACCTGCAAAAAGGCAGCTTCCAGATCAAGAACAACTACCTGTTCAGCAATCTGAGTGAATATCAGCTGCAGTGGAATGTATCCCTGAACGGTGAAACGGCTCAGCAAGGCACTCTGCAGGTATCTGCTGCTCCAGGTGAAACTATCGAAGTATCTGTTCCTTATGAAGCCAGCGATCTGCTGAACGATAAGGAAGCTGTACTAACCCTCTCCTTCACACAGGCTGAAGCTACAGCCTGGTCGGAAGCAGGTCATGAAATTGCCTGGGAGCAGTTCGTCCTGGTGCCATGGATTGCCTCCAGCCGGACTAATGCCGGCGGGTCCCTTCAGGTGACTGAGCAGGATGATAATGTTACGGTATCCGGGGAAGCCTTCTCTGTTTCCTTTAATACAACAAGCGGAGAGCTTTACTCCTATGTTGCAAACGGTAAGGAGCAGCTTCTGCAGCCGGCCAGAACCAACTTCTGGAGAGCGGTAACCGACAACGACCTGGGTAACGGTCTCGACAAGCGCAGTGCTGTATGGAAAGAGGCTTCAAGCAGCCAAAGCCTGATCAGCTTCAGCTTTGAGGCTCAGGACAACCGCTGCACCATCTCTGCAGACTACGTGCTGTTCACTGGTCCGGATTCCATTCTGCGCGTGAAATACGATGTCCGCAGTGACGGCTCTGTAGAAATCAGCCAGGAGCTGAACCCGGGCAGCAGCAGCCTGCCTGAGCTTCCGGAATTCGGTATGATGTTTGTGCTGGACAGCGGACTTGATACGATCTCCTGGTACGGCCGCGGCCCGCATGAGAACCATTGGGACCGTAACACCAGTGCAGCTGTCGGCAGCTATAGCGGCAAGGTGAGTGACCAGTTCACCCCTTACCTGCGTCCGCAGGAATCAGGCAACAAAACCGATGTCAGATTCGCCTCGCTAACCAGTGGTGCAGACGGCAAGGGCTTCAAGATTGATGCTCCTTCCCTGTTCGAGCTTAATGCAATGCCTTGGACCCCGGATGAGCTTGAAGCCAGCGACCATGTCTATAAGCTGCCTGCCTCAGACAAAACTGTACTGCGAGTGAATTACAAGCAGATGGGTGTCGGCGGCGATGACAGCTGGGGAGCACCGATTCACAAAGAATTTATGCTGCCGGCTAACCGCCCGTACTTCTTCCGCTTTACTATTGCACCTAAATAAGCTGTATCGTTAGTTACAGGAGAGCCTGCATTACGCAGGCTCTCCTTTTTGCTGTCCGCACAGCAGACGCTTAGAACCAATTAGGCGGATGTACCATAGGATAGGGTATCAATGTCCGAGGGGGATTTTTAATGTATGCTTACAGGGGCGTCAGCCCTTATGCCGCTTCTACTGCTCATGGTAATTCACACTGTTTTCCGGCTTATTACGGGCCGCAGCTTGTCTGCCTGACCCATGCACAGGTAGCCTTCAAGAACCTGACACGCACCCTGTGGGAGCAGCATGTGGCCTGGACCCGCATGGCGATCACAAGTCTCGTGTTCGGCTTACCGGATACAGATGCCGTGCTGGCCCGGCTTCTTCGGAATGCAACCGATATGGGCAACGCGATACGGCCCTTTCACGGAGATGCTGCAGCCAATACTTACAGCGCGCTGATCAAAGATCATCTGGTGATCGCCTCCGACCTGGTAAAAGCAGCCAAAGCAGGCGACTCCGCAGCCGCAGCAGCAGCAGAAAAACGCTGGTATGAGAATGCTGACCAAATTATAGATTTCCTCACTCAGCTGAACCCTTATTTTCCGAAAGAGCAATTCCGGAAAATGTTCTATGAGCATCTTGCAATGACCAAAGAGGAAGCTGTTACGATGCTGAATAAAGACTATGCTGCCAGCATCCGGCTGTACGACCGGATTGAACAGGAAGCGTTGATGATGGCGGATATCCTGTGGAGATATCTGTACGTGTGCTGATATACCATGTACCGCAAGCAAAAAACCTCCCGGATTCATATTCCAGGGAGGTTTTTCCGGTATTATTTTACCCAGACATCCTTATAGTTGATCTTCCCCCAAGCATTGAGAGAGATGCCATGAAGAGAGAGGTCGTAACCGACTTCCTGGACACTGTGGTATAAAAACAGTACATTCAGCTGCTGCTTCAGCTCCTCCTCAACTGCTCTAAGCACATTCAGCTGCTTGTCCTCGCCTGTTTCAGTCAAAGCATCAGCGAGCATGGCATCCACTTTAGCCCTGAGCGGGGCGTGCAGATGATTGCGGATATACCCGTGCTGAGAGCGATACATTTCTATTAAGGTGATCACGGGCTGGTCTCCCAGCACTTCTCCGGCATAGATCATATCCGCCTGGAGGATCATCTCGGCCTGTGACAGCTCCCTGATCGTCAGGACGGTCAGTTCTATCTGCACACCAATTTGGCTGCATGCTGCCATAATCCAGCGGGCATCCTCCTCATTACTGAAATATTCATAGGTATAGAGCTGCAGCGCTTCTCCGTTATAAGTGGAATGTTCTAGGCTTATTCTTGCTGCTGCAATTGATGCATCGCTTCCATAGACAGCCTCATAATAGCCGGGATGAAATCCTGATGAGGGCTTATTTCTTCTTCCTTTCAGCTCACGGATCATTTGCTCACGGCTAAGAGCCAGATGTATAGCATTACGCAGACTATAGTCCTGAAGAATTCCCGGCTTAGAGAGGTTGAAGGTAAGTACTGTGCTGCCCGCTTCCAGCTGATTCAATGTTTGTTTGGCTTCCCCCTTATCCATCGCTTCAAAATACAGCAGCTGCGGTTGTCCGGAAGGCTGGGTATGCCGCAGCTCCTCCTCATAATCAGGCCAGACCCACATTTCAACGGCATCCAAAAACGGACGGCCGGCAAAATAATGCTCATTGGCTTCCATGATCAGCATCGACTCTGTATTGATCCGCATACTAAACGGTCCGGTGCCTACCGGCAGCCGTGCATAGTCATGTCTGGCTTCGAGCTGCTCCAGATCAGCCGGTACAATGGAGAACCGTTCAGCAGCAATAAAATATGCAAAAAGCGCATTCCTTTCCCGCAGCTCAAAGCTGACACTGTACGAACTGGTTACCTCTACAGACTGTAGACTGTTAATCAGCCAGTCCTCTCCGTTCCACTCCCGAATCCTGTCAAAGGTATACTGTACATCCTCCGCCTTAAACGGTTTACCGTGATGAAACAGCACACCTTTACGCAGATAAAAGGTCCATCGTGTGAATGCTCCATCATGCTCCCAGTGATGAGCCAGGCCAGGCTTCAGCCTTTTGCCGGACGGATCATACTGTGTCAAGGTGTCGAACAGCTGGCTGATTATATGCGCTTCTGTACGCCGAATTACCTTCATCGGGTCCAGATCCGGGACAGGCCTGTAAAACGGATAACGCAGAATATCCTGCTCACTCCGCTCCTTCTGCACACCGAACCTGTTCCCCAGCCATGTATGGAATTCAGCATGAACTGATTCCCGTTCACTCGTCTGTATGCATGCAAAAGCTTCACTTAACTGCCCTTTTTGACTTAGGCTTTGTGCCCTCGCCAGAATCAGCTCCTCTTTATTGCGCAGCAAGGCCAGTTGTGAGGAATTGCCCCTTCCCAGCCCGGATTTCCAGCCAATGAAGTGCTGCTCTCTCAGCTTTTGAATCAGAAATTGCGCATTACGGCGGGTACAGTCAAAGACTAACGCAAGTTCATCTATCGTAACCGGAAACCATTCGCCGTCAGCTTGTGCTTCGAAACGCTTTTTTAGCTGCAGATAATATTCCTCTATATCCAAATCTACTCCTCCTCTAAAAGGCGAAAGGGTGAAAATAATCTTTCTATTTTTGTTCCACTTTTGTAAAAGTATAATTTGAGGCAACCCGTTAGTAAAGAGGAGTGTGACATTATAATGATCAAAGCAACAATACAGACAGAATCACCAGCCCCTTCAATCTGGCGCAGCCCGGCCTTTATGATTCTGCTTGGCACCGGGGCCGTTATGGCATTGGGAAACAAAATTTACGAGCTTGCGCTCCCCCTGATCCTCTACGAATTCACGAAATCCTCGGTAATCATGTCTGCGATGCGCGGAATTGAGTTCTTGCCGAACCTGCTGCTGGCGATGTTCATCGGTGTAATCGTCGACAGGGTACATAAGAAAAGATGGTCTTTAACTGCGATTCTACTGCAGATTGTTATTCTGGCTGCCTTATATGTGGCTATTGAACGCGGGCACCAGTCTGCCTCTATGTTCTATGCGGCCGGCTTTTTGCTAATGACTTTCGGCTATGCTTATTCCAATGCCCGGGTAGCGATGGTCAAGAATTCCCTTCCCCTGGCGTTGTTAACACCTGCGAATGCATCCTATAATTTCGTCACAACCTTTATCAGCATTGCCGGTCCGGTATTGAGCGGATTACTGCTGATGCTGCCGAAAATGCATGAAGCCCTGCTGCTTACTGCAGTTGCCTTCAGTCTGGCGTTCGTAACCTTAAGCTTTATCAGAACCAATGAGCCCGAACAATCTGCGGCTGGCAGCAGAGAGGGCTTCTGGAAGGAGCTGCGGGCAGGCTGGGCCGAGCTGCGAAGCAATCGCCTGCTGCTGTCGATGAGCATTGCCGTGGTATTCCTGAACAGTACATCAGGTATGGTGGATACCACTATTATTTTCTTCGCCAAGGATGAACTCATGCTGAGCAACCTTGAGCTGGGAATCGTATTCTCGGCTGCAGGGCTCGGCGGACTGGCCGGAAGCCTGCTGATTGTTAAGTTACGGACGCTGTTTCCGGTTGGGCGCTTAATCACGCTATCGTGCTTATTTACCGGGCTGACAGGCATCCTGTTCTATATGTCGCATTCCGTGTATCTGCTCGCCGGAGGCCTGTTCCTGTATGGCTGCTTCGAGACCGTAAGTACAGTCAGCATCTGGACGTTCCGCCAGGAGACAACACCGTATCATCTGATTGGCCGGGTAAGCGGGATTACCGGTTCTATCTTTAAGCTGGGTATGCCGTTTGCGATCATCGCATCCGGCTGGATCTCTGAGCTGTCAGGTCCCCGTACCGTGTTCCTGATCACCATTACGGCTAATCTGCTGATTTTCAGCGGTTGCCTGTTAAGTCCGCTGTGGAGACAGCGCGAATCCAGTTAAAATGAATACGTAAAAACGACGTCCATTCTGTTTCTTTGAATGGACGTCGTTTTGTACCTGCTAATTATTCGGCTATGGTTCTGTGATAGCTTCAAATTCACCTGCGTCTGCTTTGCAATCCGGCAGCTCTATTCCATCTTTTCACCACGGCAATAAGGATTATTCCGGTAACAATACCTGCGGAGTCATTGACCATATCGTATATTCTTCCGTCCCGCCCGAAATAAAGCTGGAAAATCTCTGTGGAAACAGCAAACAGAATAGACCAGACAATACTTTGTATGTAGCTTTTATTAATCCGGTAGAGCAGCATTCCGAAGATTGCAAACCCTACAAAATGGCCGATTTTGCGGGTGATGAAGATTTCGGTATACCTTATGTCCATCTGGAGCAGGTTGCGGAAATCCGGGGACGGCGTCAGGTGAAAATACGGCATTGCCCCTTTGCTCCAGAAGCTGGAATCAGCGGCGCAGGTGAAAATAAACAGGACAATTCCCCAAAGAAACAGCATTAAGGCTTTCATAGTAATCCTACTTTCTGATGCAGGTTAGAACAGATATAGTAGCTATTATAGCCTTCTGCGGGCAGCATAAGCAATTTTACGGGCCTTTGGCAAAGTCCAACAGCGGCAGCCGGCGGTGAGAAAGCAACGTCCTAAACTGTCGATGTGTAGCGAAGCACCACAACGCCGGAGCCGAAAGTTTGGGTTCCGCTCAGCTTCAGCTTTAACCGATCACGGATTCCTCCCAATAATTGAGGACCGTGTCCGGCAACGATCGGCTGTACCAGAAAGTGATATTCATCCACCAAGCCAGACTGGGCCAATGTGGAGCCAAGGCCGGGACCGCCGTTAACGATAAGACTCTTTCCTTCTGCTGTAAGCTGCTGCACTTCTTCCAAGACTGGCCCCTTCAGCAAAAAGGAGTTCTGCCATGACACGTGCTCCAGCGTCCGCGAAAAGACATACTTTGGTTTTCGGTCAAGCTTGCGTGCAAAGTCGACCATATATGATGGTCCATCTCCGCTGGCGGCAATAGCCGGCCAGGCACTTTCCATAAGCTGATAAACTTTGCGTCCCAAAAGCAGTCCGTCAGACTGCTCCATCAAGTCCACCGTATATTGGTGAAGCTCCTCGTCCGCAACTACCTGTGTATGGTCAACGCAGCCGTCCAGCGTCACATTCATCTGCAGGATTACACGCCCCATGTGCAGCCTCCTTAGGTTTACATTCAGATTTTTCTATTAAGAGTAGAATTCATTAATAATTTCTGTTATTTCGATTCGTCCATTAATCAGTAACTCTGGTAGTTCATTGCTTTTATTACCTTGCCAATATTCTCTGGCTTGTTCAATTTTCAGGGAAAAAGGAGCACCGTCTTCCTTTGGTAAAAGACCTCCGTCACCCTCAAAGCAAGTCCCGATAACCCTAAGCTTCACTATCTGCAAAACCCTTCGATCGTAAGAATCAAATAGTTCTTTCCACTTCAGAGCATCCTGATAGCTTTTCGCTGCATATAAACAAGACAAACGTGAAGGATATTCGGGGTACTCTTGCAGTCTTACCATTTCAACGATTACTTCTCTAACAGCTCTGATCGTTTGTCCTACATACCTAATAGCTACATCTGCATCCTCTTTATCCAGCTTTAATCCCTTATTAGTAAAATTCCCCTCCAAGATTTGAATAAAGTCTTCACCCTTGGAATTTAGCTGTTCTTTATCAAAAAAGAAATGATATAGCGTGTTTTTTTGATTTTTTTCAAAGCTGATTACTTGCCCTAAGCTCATTTTCTTCCTGGTTACAAGGTGATAAGCATAGAATTCTCTTTCTTGCATATCCTGCCCCCTCACATCAGGTAATTTTTTTGACTCAGTTAACTTCAAATCGTTTCAGCCCCAATAAGGATTTCTTTCTCCATAACACAATCATCCATAACGAATCCGTTGCCAATGTCCGAAACTTGCTCCCGCACGGTCCGAAAACCTTTTTTCTCATAGACCGCAATGCTTGAGCTGTTATGACGATTGACCGTTAGCCAAATATGACTTAGATTTCGTTCTTGGCACAGCTGCTCCAGGAATTCCATTGCTTGGCTGGCATAGCCGCGGCCCCGGTATTCCTTGACGATATAAAACTTGCTTAAGAAGAGCTTTCCCTCTTCTTTTCTGGCCGAGACATATCCCACTGCGGAGTCATGGTCATGGATCAGATAATATTCATAGCCCTGCAGATGGATCTGATCCGTAACCGCTTGAACCGATTGAAACTTTCCAATCATGTAATTAATCTGATCAACTGAAATAATGGATACATAATACTCGTGCCATATTTCTGCTGCCAACCGGGCTATCTCGGCGGTTTCTTCCGCTGTATTCACGTGTGTGAACATGAGTTTCATAACATATTCCTGCCTTTCCTGGATCTGTCGGTTCATTCTATCCATTAGAATATCACAAGGTACATAGGCAAAGACAGCCGATCATTTAGACCGGCTGTCTTTGCAATACTCTGGAATTGGTATAGCTTAAAGTTCGTTATAGTGCCCATCAGAGACTGGCTCCAGCCATTCTGGTGTGCCTGCAGTGATGGCAATGTGCTCAAACCAGCTGTCCTTTGTTGCGCCGTGCCAGTGTTTTACACCATCACGGGTAACAATAACATCGCCTGCTTTCAGCAGCTGGGCCGCTTGCCCTTCTTCCTGATACCAGCCTTCGCCGCCAGTTACAAGCAGCAGCTGATACCCGCTTCTATGAATGTGCCAATTGTTCCGGCAACCCGGTTCAAAGGTCACGTTCCCTACCCCTACATTAATTTCAGGATCGGCAACCAGCATTTTGAGATAGCTTTGTCCGATAAAGTATTTTGCAAATGCTTCATTCTTCTCGCCAACAGGGAAAATCACGCCGTTTGCGACTTCTTCATGCTTTGCCATTTTGCACCCTCCAATTAATTCACTTTATTCTTGTCGCCGAACACCGGGAAGAAGTTGTGCTCACCATAATGCTGAATGGTCTCAACATTCTTCAAAGTCTCCATATCCGTATCGCTGATGACAAAATCAAGCTCGGCATTGATTCGCATATGCTCCGGATTCGCCGTCTTAGGAATGACCACAAGACCAAGCTCAATATCGTACCGCAGGCTGAGCTGGGCTACAGATACCCCATACTTCGCCGCGATTTCCTTAACCTCTGGATGATCAAGAATAGCCCCGTGCGCGATCGGTGAATAGGCCTCGACCAGGATGTCCTTTTTCTGGCAGAACTCAATCAATTGGAATGGAGTATTGCTCACATGAGCCAGAATTTGATTGACCATCGGCTTAATCTCACAGCTCTCAAGAATATTCTCCAAATCATCCTGCAGGAAGTTAGAAAGTCCGATGGCCTTAACCTTGCCTGCCTTATAAGCATCCTCCATGGCTCTCCATGCTTCTTTGTTTTCCGCAAAATAACGCTTCTCCCCGCGGAATTCACTCCAGGGCTGCGGGCTGTGAATAATCAGAAGATCGATGTAGTCCAGCCCCATTTTTGCTAAAGATTCATGAATGGATTGCATTACAGCATCATAGCTTTTTGCTTCTGCCGCAACCTTAGTCGTGATAAAAAGCTCTTCTCTGTAGACGCCGCTGGAACGGACTCCTTCGCCAATGCCGGCTTCATTCATATAGGCCTGAGCAGTATCAATATGGCGATAGCCGAGCGATACCGCATCACGTACTGCCTGTGCAGCCTGCTCGTCATTAAGCAGCCAGGTGCCCAAGCCTAACTTTGGAATTTCTATACCATTTGCTAATTTAAAAGCTTCGGTAAACATATTGGTGTCTCCTTTATGATTAAAATGGGTTCATAGTATCCCTATGCTTCCGGTATTACTTCATTTATAGCAGCCAATGCGTTCAGCGTCCGCGGAAAGCCAATATAGGGAAGGCAATGGGTAATCGCGGCGATCAGGGTGTCTTTGTCATTACCAACGTTTACATTGCCCTGCACATGAGCCTTGACCTGGCTATCAGCACCCCCCAGTGCACTTAAGATACAGAAGGTCAGCAGCTCTCTTGTTGTCAAATCAAGCCCGCCCCGGGTATAAACATCACCGAAGCAGAATGATGAGAGATAGTCCTGGATGTGCACTTGGTTAGACGGAGCAGTCTCACGCATTGTAGAAATAGTATCGCCAAAAATCTTCATTTGCACGGCAAGTCCATGGTCGAAGCGGGTATTGTCTTCAGTCTGCGACTGACTCTCCAGCGGCAGTGCAATATTCTTGTCTTCGAAAACCTCATTGATCTCATTTATTGCATTGAGCGTTTTGGGGAATCCCAGGTACGGTGCGCATTGATAAACCGCCTCTTTAATTTCGACTGGCGTAATCCCAATGTTCAGGGCGGCTTGAATATGGGCTTTTAGCTGCGGCATGGTTTGGTTCGTAGTAAGCACCACAAGCGTGATAAGCTCACGTTGTTTATCATCCAGATCCCCCTGGTAAAAGACTTCACCGAAGATAAAACCGTTCAGAATATCCTGAAAATCCGGGTCCGTCGCGTAGACTGCGGGTGCAGTGCCGCCGAACAGCTGCTTGTATTTCTCTTTACTCTTTTCTACTCGGTTCAAAGGGATGCCTCCTTCAGATGCCTTAATAATTAATCGATATTGTTCGTCTATTCGACATATGTCTATAATAAAATAATCTCCGGCAGATACAATCGTTAATTTCCGCGTATTCGTCTATTACTCGACAGATCGGGCAAAAGTGTCAATCATTTAAGACGATGCTGGCGAGTAAAGGTGCTCCTTCCTTCCGCATACTTCAACACATGGGAAGTGCATATGTAGGCAAAACAAAAGAAGAGCTGAACGGAGATCAGGATCGAATCCCTGAAATTCGTCAGCTCAACGGTAGCCAATAAAATACTATACAGTCGCGAACCTGTTCTCTATTTGTTTAAGCCACTTTTCTCTTTTGGCTTTAGAACTGGCTTTTACCATGTTTAAGCTCAGCCACTTTACATTTTTACAGCCTGTTTTCTTAAAGGTGCCTGTGATTAATGCCTTTTTAATGGCATCACCGAATATTAGCTTATACATTATTGAAGGTGTATTCATGGTGGTAATTATAGTTGTTGACTTAATATTATCCATCAGTGAAACCATACCCAACCCTGACTTTGTATAGTCATAGAGCTCCCCAGGAAAAATCACTTTATCTATAAAGCCCTTCATTAACGCCGGCATCAGCTCCCACCAGATAGGAAATATCAACACCAGATGATCCGCTGTCTTTATGCGCTGCACATACTCCGAAGCCTGGGGATCAATAGCTTTTTTATTTCTAAATGCTAATAAATCGTCTGCCGTCATAACCGGGTTAAACCCGTCATTATCTAGATGCATGATATCTATCTCATGCCCGCCCTTTTCCAGTCCGCTCTTAACTGAATCCAGGATCGCGCTGCAATAACTCCCCTTATACGGATGATTAAAAACAATTGCAATTCTCATAACCGAACCCTCCAATGTTTCCATTTGATCTTTCGTTATGAGTGTATTCCTTATCCTACATTGAGGCATTAACCATTGTTAATGTTTGAGATTCTTTTGCGAATTCTGCTTAGAGAAACAGGGGTAATTCCTAGATATGAAGCAATGTAATGATTAGGGACCCGATTTAGAATCGCAGGATTAAGTGAACACAGTTCCATATATCTCTCTTGCGGTGAATTTTTTATTCTGGACAAAAATAATTTAGTATAAAAAACAAATCTCTCTTGCAGCATTTGAATAGAATATTCTTTTAAATCAGGAAACCTATCAAGCAATTTTTTATAGTCTTCTTTTTTAATCACCATAAGATGTGAAAACTCAATAGTCTCCAGATTAAACAGGCTGGGCTCATTATTGTGAAAACTTTCAAAAGAAGAAACCCCTTGCTGTTCGACAAAAAACTGAAAGGTAATATCCTTTCCATCGTCATTAAACCATAATCTCAAGCAGCCCTGATTTATAAAATATAAATCATTAGCCACATCACCTTATCTGAGCAGGGTGGTCTTGGCAGGGACTTGAATTTCGGTAAACATCCCTTTGATTTGTTCCCAGTGTTCCTTCAGATCAGGCATGTTGTCATAAAAATGTGCATTCATCGCATTGTTCTGCTCCTTAAAATAGTCCGCGGGTCACCCGGCTATTTATTTATGTTTCAGGCCGGACAGCCGGAAAAACAGCGAGGGATTCAAAAAATAAATACCGTTTCTCATCCTCATAAATATCCGCAGGAAGTGCTAAGTACTCCTCTGTCAGCAGGTCTGCTTCTGTCAGTGTGCCGGATCTCCAGAGTGTAAATCCAAGCTCAGGAACTGTATACAGAGTGTTATTGTCTGTATGGCTCCGCTCGTAAGGTATTGTCAGATCAAGTCTGGCGGTGAGCTCTGCAGCAGGTGTGCGGAACAGATCCTCCGAAGCATATATACAATACCCGTGTTCCCATGGATTCGCAATCTCAATGAAGGCAGCGAAGCCGGCATGGTCATACTCTGCTCTAAAATAAACCGGAAAATCTGCCCCGGCCCGTTCCAGCTCACTCTGCGTCATTCCCAGAAACAGCGGTCCGATCGACACCCCCGGCTGTAACATAATCCGGTAAGAGGCTGCGGAAGCTTCCTCTTCGTCCTGTATGTCTTCCGATGCTGAATAACTCACCTTTAAAGTGCTGATCTGCTTAGTCAATGCAGGTAACGGTTCTTCCGGCTGTGCAGACAACCCGTAAATGTCCATCAGCCGCTGTCTGTCTGCTTCCGGTACTCTTGTCGCTGATACTTCCGGGTGAGCCAGTTCTATATATTGACCGGCCTCACGGAAGCTGAGAATGCTGCCGCTGCCTACAGCAGCACATAATGCTGCTCCAACTGCCGCTTCCTCAAGGGACAGGCTGAACGCAAACGGCAGCCCAAAGGTCATGCTCACCTTCTCGCGCAAAGTATCATTAAGCCTCAGCGCATTGCCTGAGCCGATGATGGAACTGTACGAAATATTACCTGCCCGGATTAATGCCTCATAAAAAGCATACAGCTCATCCGCCATCCCCTGAAGGAATCCATGTGCCAGATTAGCCGGTGTGAAATTGTCCAGCGTAATCTGTCCGATACTCCCGCGCATCTCCGGATCACTTCGTGTTCCTAAGAATTGGGTATTCACTGCCACTCCTTGCGCAGGCGGGCTGCCGCTATTAAGCAGCTGCTCCATGAAGCTGTATATTTCACCCGGCTCCTCCCCGGTATAACTGCGGATCACATCCCGGTAAAATTGCTCCAGCAGCGCATACGATTTCCCCCCGCTCAGCGCTGCTCCGACAACCAGTCTGCCGCCGCCGGGAAAGGGCCGCGTCTCCATCTCAGAGGTGTTAGGCTCTCCATCCGGCAGCAGCGCGGACAGCTGGCTTCCCGTACCGATGTTAACCAGAACCGATTGCCCCGGAAACGGTACACTTCCTAGAAAGCTGGCCTGGTTATCCCCGAGCGAGCTGTAAACCGGGATTCCGCCCTGAGTATATCCGGCAAGCGTGCTGGAAGGTACGATCTTGGGGAGCATTCCCGGTTCGATCCCAGCCTGTCTAATAGCAGTGTAATCGAAATCCTCCTTTGAAAAGCTATAGCACCCGATCGCTGCAGCCTGGGTAGCATCAGCAACAGGTATTGTGCTGCCGGTCAGCCGGAGGGCAACATAATCGGCAATGGTGCATAAGCTGACGGCAGTGTCCGGGACCAGCCCATGCTGCAGATTATAGTAATGGGTAGCAAGCCCGTAGCCGGCAGGAACAGAATAGCCCGTCAAAGCGCTAAGCTTACGGGAATAGGATAGGCCGTCCCCATTAATCTGTCCCGCCCTGCCATCCTGCCAGGTATACAGCGGGCTGACATGCTGTCCGCTGTTATTGGTATAGAGAATGCCGTGCATCTGGCCGGAAAGTCCGATCCCTATAATGTCCTCTTCCGTCAGAATAAGCTCCTCAATAATACGGCTGATACTTGCCCAGATAACCTCAGGGTCCTGCAGCTTTTCCCAAGCCTCCAGATGTCCGGAGATCCTTGTATCACATTCTTCCGTAATACTGCACAGCACCATTTTGTGCTCAAGGGAATACACCAGTCCCGTAATAGATGTAGTCCCGATATCCAATCCGACAAACTTCATCAGCGATCCTCTTCTCCTCATAAGTAACTCTAGTATATACAACACATGCAGCATGGTTCAATTTCCTGGTTAGCTGCTGAATATTTTCTGCTGAAGTAATGAATACTATCTGATTGATGCGCAAATAAAATACGGGGGCTTGATGAGCATGAGACTTCAAGACAAAACAGCAGTAGTAACCGGAGCCGCCTCAGGAATGGGCAAGGCAATTGCTATTCTGTTTGCCACAGAAGGCGCAAAGGTCGTAGTCTCGGATATTAATGAGGCAGCAGCTCAGGGAACGGCTGAGGAGATCAAGGCCGGGGGCGGCGATGCCATCGCCGTAAAAACCAACGTTGCTGATGAGGCAGACATTCAAACCTTGATTAATACCGCAGTCAGCACCTATGGTACCGTGGACATTCTGGTGAACAATGCTGGTATAATGGACAATTTTGAGCCGGCAGGTGACATACAGGATGATCAGTGGGATAAGATTTTCGCTGTTAATACCACTTCGGTCATGCGTGCCACCCGCAAGGTACTGCCTATTTTTCTGGAAAAGAAAGCTGGCGTGATTATCAATATCGCATCCGCAGGCGGACTGTTCGGTGCCCGCGCAGGCGCTGCTTATACGGCTTCCAAACACGCAGTTGTCGGCTTCACCAAGAACACCGGGTTCATGTATGCCAAGGAAGGCATCCGCTGTAATGCCATTGCGCCCGGCGGAGTCGAAACGAATATCGGCTCGACCATGACGCATATTAACGAATTCGGGATGGGCCGCATACAAGCAGGACTCGCGCTTAATCCGCGCAACGGCAAGCCTGAGGAAATCGCGGTACTTGCCCTGTTCCTGGCATCCGACGAAGCCAGCTTTGTGAACGCGGCGGTCGTTACGGCCGACGGCGGGTGGACGGCTTATTAGGCTTTATTAGGGTGCGTCGATACAAGCACAACTCATTGCAACAAAAAAACAGCAGCTCCTCTTCAATTGAGGGCTGCTGTCTTAGTGTTTCTTTTATTGTACCGCTTGCTGACGCGTATCCCGTAATCTGACATTACTGCCGAACAGCGTGGAATCACTGGTCACCTTATAAGAAGGGTAGTTCTCCTCCGCCTGAATCCGCATAACCTTGTCGAATAACGATTCCTGCTGGCGGTCTACGATAAAAGTGAACGGCTCCTGCTCATAAACAATGTCAGTGGCGTTCGGCCCGTCTACGATCTGCACAACGAGAACACCGTTACAGCCGCAATCCTCGGTGTCATAAAATAGCTTAAAGGCGCCGGACTGTCCGGCCAGGCTTGCTTGAAGCCGCTCAGTAGTAAGTGAATCCAGTTGAACCTGCATAGGTAATTACCTCCTTGGCGCTGTACAAAATGTATATAGAGTATATCACAAAGCACATATACATTCTTTTATAACAAGTATAGTCCTATCGAGGCTACCTGCCGTGTGACGGCACTCACTTCTGCGAGTTCAGCCAGTCCGGTAACGGGCTGCATGCTGCTGCAGACTGAATACCTGTTCCCTTATATTAACCACTTCACCGATGATAATCATCGCCGGATTGCTGATCTTCATTACAGCTGCCAGCTTAACGATGTTAGCAAGCGTCCCTGTAACGGTCCGCTCTTCCGCCGTAGTGCCTTTTTCAATCAGAGCCACTGGCGTCTGTGCATCCTTGCCGTGCCTGATCAGCTGCTCCGTGATCTCAGCCAGCTGGCTCATCCCCATGTAGACGGCTAAGGTATCGACACTGTGAGCCAGGATATCCCAGCGGACAGGCTGAGCGGCGTCATTGCAGCGGCTTCCGGTGACAACAGCGAACGAAGTAGCTACACCGCGGTGAGTCAGCGGAATCCCGGCTGAAGCAGCCGCACCGACCGCTGAAGTAATTCCCGGAATGACCTCAAAGGGAATTCCGGCGTCTGCGGCAGCAAGCAGCTCTTCCCCGCCTCTGCCAAAGACGAACGGATCTCCGCCCTTCAGGCGGACCACCCTGTTTCCTGCGGCAGCGTGCATAATCAACAGCCGCTCGATGGACTCCTGCGGCATGGAATGCTGGCCTGGCGCTTTGCCGCAATAGATGCGGAGAGCCTTCTCTGGTGCATAATTCAGCAGCTCCTCGTTCACCAGCCGGTCATAGAGAATAACGTCCGCCGTCTGAATGCGGCGCATAGCCTTAACCGTGATCAGCTCCGGGTCTCCCGGGCCTGCGCCAACTATAGAGATATGACCTTGTTTCATAGGCTTTTCTCCAGTGTCGCTGTCTTGGCAATCGCGCCTTCGCCATGACCCGACGGCACTGTGACTGATGTTACGGAGCGTCTGGCACGGAAGCCGTTCTGGGAGAGATAGATCATCAGGCCGGTGAACAGCACGCCGCCAAGCAGATTGCCGAGCAGTACAGGAATGCCGTTCCAGATCCACCAGTCAGCGAAGCTGACATTCGCTCCAAGCATCATTCCGGCCGGGATGACGAACATATTGACAACCGTATGCTCGAAGCCCTGGGCAAAAAAGGTCAGGATCGGCAGCCACATTGCGGTTATTTTGCCGGCAGTGGATTTGGAGGTCATCGCCAGCACCGCACCAAGGGTAACCATCCAGTTGCAGAGGATCGCCTTAATGAAGGCCAGGCCCAATCCGTCTGCCCCCATGCTTTTATAAGCAGTCGTCTTGGCTTCACTTGTTGAGATAAGGGTCTGGATCATCGGATTTGACATGTCCGTGCCCATCTTAGTAATAGTAAGTCCATATAGTGCAGCATAAGCTGCGCAGCCGATCAGATGTCCGATGATAACCCAGAAGAAATTGTTCAGCATCCGTGCCGTAGTCGTCTTTTTCTCCAGAACCGCCAGAGGGATCAGGGCAAAGCTGCCGGTAACCAGCTCGAAGCCGAGCAGAATAATCATCACAAAGCCTACAGGGAATAGAAGCGCTCCGATCATAGGCAGCTTCGTCTGCGCAGCAGCAGTAAAGGCAAGTGTGGTCGCACAGGCAAGGATTGCCCCGCCGAGGCCGCCGCGAACAATCAGCTGCATAATGGACAGCTCTGCTTTTGTTTTTCCGGCTTCAATCATGGAAGACAGCACTTCATTCGGTTTCACATAATCCATAACGGTTCCCCCTGTATAATATCATTCTTTATCAGATCGTCAGATAAATTTGTCCGCTGGCCTGGTCAACTTCCACTTCATAGGTCCTTACATGTCCAGTATCGGGAGCCATAACTTCTCCGCTGTGCAGATCAATCCGGGAGTCATGAAGCGGACAGTGAACCTTTGAGCCGCACACCATCCCTTCCGATAAGGCGCCGCCTTTATGAGGGCATTTATTCTCAATAGCGAGAACTTCTCCGCTTGTTAGACGAAACAGTGCAATCTCTGTGCCCGCCATTTGCAGCTTGCGTGAGCCTTTAATATCGATATCCTTTACATTGCCTACCAGCACTTTGGTCATTGTCATGGATAGGGCCTCCTTATACCGTTTCGGGTTCTGTGATCGGGGTGAAGTTTTTGCGCAGCTCCGGCTCATTGACAATCTGCTTCCACGGGTCGGTGGTCAGGGCCAGTGTTGCTTCAATCCGTTCCTTGAGGGCAAGCCGCTCCTCGCGGTTCTCAAGTGCCTGCTTGATGCTCTCCAGACCTACGCGCTCGACCCATGTTGATGTCCGCTCGTTCCAGACCGCATTCTCCCGGTAATATTGCAGGAAAGCACTTGCCCATTCCAGCACCTCATCATCGGTTTTCACTACGCAGAGCAAATCCGTTGCGCGGACATGAACCCCGCCGTTGCCGCCGATATGCAGCTCCCAGCCTCCGTCAATCGCCACAACGCCGAAATCCTTGATTGTCGCTTCCGCACAGTTACGCGGGCAGCCGGATACAGCCAGCTTTACCTTGGACGGTGCGTTCAGCCGCTCAAAAGCTTTTTCCAGCCGGATTCCCATTCCGATCGCATCCTGTGTACCAAAGCGGCAGAAGGTCGAGCCGACACAGGTCTTAACCGTACGCAGCGTCTTGCCGTAAGCATGGCCAGAAGGCATATCCAGCTCCTCCCACATCTTCGGCAGATCCTCTTTTTTGACACCCAGCAGGTCCAGTCTCTGGCCCCCGGTAAACTTCACCATCGGAACATCGAATTTAACGGCAACCTCGGCAATTTTGATCAAATCAGCCGGGGTTGTAATTCCGCCGTAAATACGCGGCACAACCGAATAGGTCCCATCCTTCTGGATGTTGGCGTGATAGCGCTCGTTCGTAAACCGGGACTCTTTTTCATCGATATATTCCTCCGGCCACAGCATGCCCAGATAATAGTTCAGGGAAGGACGGCATTTGGTGCAGCCCTCCTCGTTATTCCAGTCCAGCACGTTCATAACTTCCTTGACGGTCATCAGCTTCATTCGTTTGATCTCGGCCACAATCTCGTCGCGCCCAAGTGTGGTGCAGCCGCAGATCCCTTCTTTTACCTTAACGGCCTTATCTCCGGCATACAGCTGGAGCAGACCTTCTACCATAGGCTTACATCCGCCGCAGGAGGCAGAAGCTTTCGTGCAGGCTTTTATATCACCCACACTGGTGCAGCCGCCGGACTCTATCGCCTCGGCAATCGCTCCCTTGGAGACCCCGTTACAGCCGCAGATAATCTCATCATCAGCCATTACTTCGAGGCGGTTATTCCCTTTGGTTGAACCCAGTGCATCAGCAGAGATGCCGAGCAGCAGCTCTTTTTCCTTGCCTTTGATATTCTCACCGTTCTTGATGATGGAGAACAGCGGCGCTCCGTCACTGGTATCCCCGAACAAAACTGCACCGATCAGCTTATCTTCCTGTATTACCAGCTTCTTATAGACACCTTCGATTTCATCCTGATACCGCAGTGATCGTGTACCTGGCTGTTCAATGAACTGGCCTGCTGAGAACACATCGACCCCGGATACCTTCAGCTTGGTTGATGTAACGGAACCGGCGTAGCCTTCGGTCTGTGCTCCGGCCAGTCTTTTGGCAAGAACGGCTCCCTGCTCATACAGCGGGGCGACCAGCCCGTAGGCAATTCCACGGTGCTCGGCACATTCCCCGACAGCATAGATGCCAGGAATATTCGTCTCCATGTAATCATTGACCATGATTCCCCGGTTCACATTGATGCCGCTCCCCCGGGCCAGCTCCACATTCGGCTTGATGCCGACCGCCATGACGATTAAGTCCGTCTCTGCTACCTCGCCGTCTGCGAACAGCAGGCCCTTGACTCTTTTTTTGCCGAGAATGGCTTCGGATTGCTTCTTTAGCAGGAACTTCATGCCTTGCGCTTCGAGCTCCTTCTGCAGCATGACCGCAGCGGCTTCGTCCAATTGGCGTTCCATTATATATTCGTTGATGTGAACGACCGACACTTCCATACCCAGATGCAGTAGCCCCCTGGCCGCCTCCAGACCCAGCAGTCCGCCGCCGATGACCAGCGCTTTGCGGTGGGTCTTGGCTGTTTCCTGCATAATCTGCGTGTCCTTGATGTCCCGGAAGGCGATAACGCCCTCTTTATCCGCTCCGGGCAGCGGAAGCATGAACGGGTTGGACCCGGTTGCCAGAATCAGCTCATCGTAGCCGGCCTCCACTCCCTTATCGGTGTGTACTTTCCGGTTCACCGTATCAATAGAAGTTACCGTATGTCCGGTATAGAGCCGGATGCCGTTACTGCGGTACCATTCCAGGTCGTTAATGATGATATCGTTCAGATCCGCTCCGCCCGCCAGGACAGATGACAGCATGATCCGGTTGTAGTTGGGATGCGGCTCTGTACCGAAAATCGTGATTTCGTAAGCCTCCGGTGCAAGCTTGAGCAAATGCTCAATCGCCCTAACCCCCGCCATTCCGTTTCCGACTAACACCAGTTTTTTGCGTACAGCTGACATATGTCTCTCTCCTCTCCATGTAAACAACAGAAATCAACAGAAATAGCCCGCTACACTCCGCCCGGAAACATACATCTCCCGTTGCGATAAAAGTGATAGCAGGCGCCGTTGCCGCTAGAGCCGGATACACCGTTGTATCCGTAGATTTGATGAATTTGTTAAATCGACTATACTACAGCACATCCCAAAACGTCAACAATTATGACATATAAATTTTGAATAATTTAATTCATCGACAAAAGGGCCATCTCCGTGTTATATATTATTACATATAGTTTAAAAGGACAGTATGGAAATGTAGTAAGAATGAGATCTTGAAGATCCTATAAAGGAGCGTCTGGCTATGCATTCCCTGCTCTTGATTCAGAACGGCAGAACAGAGAACGACACAGAGGCGCGCTCCGAGCACAGTCCCGGAAGTATTCTTGAGGCTTGCGGGTACGTGATCTGGACGGCAACTGACGAGGAGCAGGCTTCTATTATGATACAGGATGCCGATGCCACCCTCTTATGTATGCCGATAACCGAAATTAATGGATGGAGAAAAAAACTGCTCCGGCACAAAATCGCCCCGCTCCTCTGGTGGTGCACTCAAGCTACCGCTAATCTGTCTGTCTCCGCCTGCGGCGACAATATTATTGTGGACGGTATTCTATCCCCCTGGATGCATGAGCAGGAGATTCACTGGATTCTTCATTTCAGCTCCAGGCAGTGCTTCGAGCGCCAGCAGTGGCATAAGGAGAAGGAGCAGCTGCTCGCACGGATAGAGGAACGCAAATGGATTGATATGGCTAAGGGCATTCTGTCCAAAGCCAAAAACATCAGTGAATCCGAAGCCTACGACCTCCTGCGCAAGCAGGCGATGAATGAACGCAAACGGATGGTGGATGTAGCCACCTCGATCGTCAAGGTCTACCAGCTGCTCCAGGATCAAACTTAAGGAGAATCCGATATGATCAACCTGTTAAAAGAAGTAGCCAGGGGTAAGCGCGGCGCCCGGGATTTGAGCTATGACGAAGCGCTGGCAGCGGCTGAAGCCATTCTCTGCCAGACAGCATCTCCGGTGCAGATCGGCGCTTTTCTGATCGCCGAGCGGATTAAGCTGGAGAGTATTGAGGAGCTGGAGGCTTTTGTCGCAGTATGCCGCAAGTATGCCAGCCGTGAGCCTGTGCAGCAGGGACTGGATTGTGCCGGACCGTATGACGGCCGGAGGAACTCCTTCATTGCTACCTTCCCGACTGCTTTCCTGCTGGCTGCGGCAGGCGTTCCTGTTACGCTGCACGGTGCAGCGCCGCTTCCCCCGAAATGGGGCATTACGCTGCAGGATATTATTGAGGCAGCGGGCGTCCGTGTTGCCGGGCTCTCCCGGGATGACGCCATTGCAGCGGCAGCAGAGAGCGGTGTGCTGTTCGCCCAAGCGGATCAGTGGTGTCCGCCGCTCGGAGCATTGCGGCCGTTAAGAGAGGATATTGGCATGCGGACGATTCTGAATACCGCCGAGAAGCTGATCGACTACTCCTGCTCTCCCTTCATTGTATTCGGTATCTACCATAATACCGTCTTCGACCGTATTTCCAGGCTGATCATCAAGCTTGGTTACCAAAAGGGGCTTGTTGTCCAGGGGGTTGAAGGGTCCGAGGATCTGTACATTGACCGGCCAAACCGTGTGTACACAGTAGCTGATGGCCAGGCTCAGCTCGATATTATTGACCCTGAGCTGCTGGGGCTTGAAACAGAGGTGCCGGAGCTGGACTGGACGCCGGAGCTTCAGCTGCGGACCGCGGAAGCGGTGCTGCAGGGCGGCGGCCATATGGCCTTCTATAACCAGACCCTGCTGAACGGCGGGGCCAGGCTGCATCTGGCCGGCAAAGCCGGTTCGCTGGAGGAAGGCGTATACACCTGCAAGCATCTGCTCGACAACGGTAAGGCCTGGGCGGTGTACGAGCAATGGCGGAGTGCGCTGCTTGGCAGCAAAGCGCCATTTGTGGGCCGGGTCGGCCAGGTGTAAGCCGGCTTTTGGCGGACGGCAGGCCGCTAGGCGCGGGAAGGGGCGCTTTTCGCGCGCTGACGCCAGATCAAAGGGATTTTTCCCTTTGATTGGTCCTCTTTCGTACGCCGACAGCCTAATCAAAGGGATTTTTCCCTTTGATTGGTCCTCTTTCGCACGCTGACTGCCTAATCAAAGGGATTTTTCCCTTTGATTGGCCCTCTTTCGCACACCGACTGCCTAATCAAAGGGATTTTTCCCTTTGATTGGTCCTCTTTCGCACGCCGACGCCAGATCAAAGGGACTTTTCCCTTTGATTGGTCCTCTTTCGCACGCCGACTGCCTAATCAAAGGGATTTTTCCCTTTGATTGGCCTTCTTTCGCACGCCGACGCCAGATCAAAGGGATTTTTCCCTTTGATTAGCCACTTTCGCACGCCGACAGCCTAATCAAAGGGATTTTTCCCTTTGATTGGTCCTCTTTCGTACGCCGACGCCAGATCAAAGGGATTTTTCCCTTTGATTGGCCCTCTTTCGCGCGCTGACAGACTAATCAAAGGGATTTTTCCCTTTGATTGGTCCTCTTTCGCACGCCGACAGCCCAATCAAAGGGATTTTTCCCTTTGATTGGCCCCCTTTCGCGCGCCGACTGCCTAATCAAAGGGATTTTTCCCTTTGATGAACCCCTTTCGCACGCCGACTGCCCAATCAAAGGAATTTCCCCCTTTATTCAAATCACTCTCCCCCGCCTTCTAGCCAACTCCTCCCACCTCACACATACCTCCACCCTCCTTAGACAGCCAACTAAACAGACAACAAAAGGCCGGAGCCCCCATCCCAGGAAGCTCCGGCCTCTATTTATTTCGTACCCAGCGCAGTCTGACGCTTTTTATCCGCCGCAACAGTTTCCTGCCCGCCCTTCTCTCCTCTTCCGCCCAGTTTAAAGACCAGAATCCCGCCGACGATAACCAGAACGCCAAGCAGCTGGTTGAAGCTAAACGGAACCTTTTCCAGACCCATCCATCCTAGAGAATCCCACAATAGCGCGAACCCAAGCTGTGAGGTTAGCACAATCGAAATCGCAAAGGTTGCTCCCAGCAGCTTCGTGGCCTGCACCAGGCAGATAACCACGCCGACGCCGATCACACCGCTGAACCAGTACCACAGCTGCATATGCTGGAGTGTAAACATCCCTGTCCCCTGAGTAATCAGCCCCATAACCAGTGAAGCGATAAAGCCCATGCCAAGTACTAGCGTCGTTGTTGACCATGAGCCTGTATGTTCGTTGACTTTAATGTTAAAAATGTTCTGCAGGCCCACAAGCGCCCCGGCCACTAGTGCCAATATAATTCCAATTATCATAAAATGTTATCTCCTTCGCTGTACATTAAAGTTTAAGAATCAGCACGCCGGCAATCATCATCCCGATGCCGATGAACTGCGGCAGGCGCATTTTTTGCTTCATGACCCCGAACCAGCCGTTGCTGTCGATCATGAAGGTCATGAACAGCTGTGCTATCAAAAGTGCAGATATAGTCAGCGTAACCCCGATATGCTGAATAGCGGTAACCTCACTGAAAATTATGAACGCTGCCAGCGCGCCTCCGGTCAGGTACAGCGGATTTACTTTTTTGAAGCCCTGCTTCTTCCCGTCCCGGACAAACATCAGAATAGCAAAGGCCATAATAAAACCGGTTAATTGTGTAATCGTTGCTGCCTGCCATGTGCCAATATCCTGGCTGATCCTTGCGTTGGCAACCCCCTGCAGCGTAATGCATGCCCCGCCTATAAAGGCAAAAATAATCCCCTTCATCTCGTCTCTCTCCTCTATGTGATCTCTGACTTAATTAAATGACATCCGGCGTTATCCGTGAAGGACATATGTCCTAAAATAAAATTTACTGTTCTGCACTATATGAAAAGGCCCGCTTCAAGCCTCTTCTTAAGAGGCTGAAACGGGCCGAGTATACACGCACACTCCATTAAACTAACAGCTTCAGCTCATGCAGCCGGTCAAAAATCAGCCTGCTGACCGCCGATACCTGCTCCCTGTCAGCAAACGTAAGCCAGGCCAGCTCAGCAATTTCCGCTGCCGGTGCAAGTGTGCCGTTATATTCTGCTGTCATGCAGGTCATCTGCACCTGCACACCGCTTTCTTTACCATGCGCCTCAGCTGCAAATGTCCCAAACTGTGCGATGCTCTCCGGTATAATCTGAACAGTCAGTTCCTCTTCAATTTCACGGATCAGCGTTTCGTTATCCGTCTCGCCCGCTTCCCGTTTACCGCCGGGGAAGTAGTAGGTGTCTTTACCGTGAGAACGTGCCCCCAGCACCTTACCATCTACAATATGAATCCAGGCAATCTTGTCTATCACTGTGGTCATCATTATCCTCCTTGAAATTCTGGCCTTCGCTTTTATTTATTAAAAGCGATCTCTGCCGCTCCTTAAAGGACAGATGTCCTACACAGTTTGTCCGGCCAATGTCTCAGTACTCTATCTTCACATGCATATGCCCGGCTGCCTGATCCCAGGGAACCGGATAGGCCTGTCCTTTCGAGCAAAAGATCGAAGCCAACTGGTACGCCGGATCGGCATTTTTATCATACTGCTTCATGCTGATGATATGCTCAGTCTGATGACAGGTCTGGTATCCGCCGGCCCGCAGAGACAGGGCTCCTTTGCCTTGGGTCATAGAGGCCAGCCTGACCGGATAATTCATGAAGGTGGCAACCGGCACCGTTCCGGTAAGGATGGCTGTTTCCCCGTTTATTTCCGGTGCAGCAAAGCTGCCGCTGGCCTGCTGAATATCCGACATCACCTTGCCCACATGATCCGCATGAATTCGTATTTTAAAATCATAAAACGGCTCCAGCAGCACATTCTCCGCCTGCTCCAGACCCTGACGCAAGGCCCGCAGTGCGGCTTCCCGGAAATCCCCGCCGGAGGTATGCTTGTTATGGGCCCTGCCGCTAAGCAGCGTAATCTGTACATCGGTCAGCGGAGAGCCGGTCAGCAGGCCGTGATGCCCTTTTTCCAGCAGCACCTGAAGAACCTGATTCTGATAACCCACTGCCAGATGATCAGGATGACACTTGTTATGTACCGTTACGCCGCTGCCGCCTTCACCCGGTTCAAGCTTCAGATGGACCTCGGCATAATGGCCGAGCGGTTCAAAATGTCCACAGCCATAGGCTACCGATTCTATACTCTCCATATATAATATCTCCGGGTCACCAAAGGTTACCGGAAGACGGAACCGCTCGCGCAGCACCTGCTCCAGCACCTCCAGCTGGATCTGCCCCATAACCTGGATCTGCAGCTCCTGAAGCGTTTCATCCCAACTTACATTCAATGACGGGTCTTCTGCCCCAAGCTGCTGAAACGCCTGAATCACCTCTTTCAGATGAACCGGCGGTTCGAAGCAGGCTTTGGATCTCAGGGCGGGAATGAGTCGGCTGCCTACAGTATCCTTAAGCTCTCCCACACCTTCGCCCGGTCCGGCAGCCGTTATCCCGGTAACTGCAAATAATTCACCCGCCGCACCCCAGTCAGCTGCTGCCGTCTTTGCCCCGTTAATCCGGCGGATACCGGTGATCCGCTCTGAAATCCGTTTTTCCTCCAGGCCATAGGTCAATTCTTCCCGTGCTTTAAGCACACCCTGCAGCGCTTTAATATAAGTAATTCTGGTACCCTTTTCATCATAACGGACTTTATAGACCCTTCCGGCAAAAGGCAGACGGTAATCATACTCCGTTACCGCAAGCGTATCCAGATTGCGCAGGAAGCTGCCGATTCCTTCATCCAGCAGGGCGGAGCCTGTCATACACGGAAAGATTCTACCCTGCCCCACCAGCCTGATTAAGGCACCGGTCCATGCAGGCCCGTCCAAGCTTCCATCCAGATAAGCCTCGAAGAGCGTTTCATCCCGTTCCGCCAAAAAAGAACGAAGCTCCTCACCCACAACACCAGCCTCAGCCTCAGCCTCAGGCAGCATAACGGCATCACTGCTGAGCAGCTGGCGGATCTCATTTAGCACACGCAGCGGGTCAGCGCCGGTACGGTCTGTTTTATTAATAAAAAAGAAGGTAGGGACGCAGTGACTACGCAGCAGCTGCCATACCGTCTCCGTATGACCCTCCACTCCTTCAACTGCACTGACAATTACAACGGCATAATCGAGAATTTGCAGCACCCGCTCCATCTCAGGTGAAAAATCGACGTGGCCGGGCGTATCCAGTAGAAAGTAGTGTGAGCCGCCGTAGCTGAATTCTGCCTGATCAGCAAATACAGTGATGCCGCGCGCTTTTTCAATCTCATGGGTATCCAAAAAAGTATCCTTATGATCCACTCTCCCCCTGCTGCGGATCGCTTCTGTATGGTAGAGCAGCTGCTCGGCGAAGGTCGTCTTCCCGGCATCGACGTGGGCAAGCAGACCGATTGTTATATTCTTTGTCATTCTTGTTATTAGTACACCTCCAATTAAAACTTCAAAATAAAAAATTAATTAACCAAAGGACATAAGAATTCACACTTAGCTTAATATAAGCTACTTAAACTGTTAAGATTGTATAGTAAAAATAATGGTTGGGAGGCTTTTTAAATGTATGAATACGGTCTTATTGTTGCTACAAAAAGTCGTACGTTACCCTCACTGAATAGTTTTTATCTGGAATACGAGGATGAAGATTCAGAAAATATTGAAGGTGGCTATGACACTAAGTCCGAACGTTATTTTTGGATAAATCATAAACAACTAAATGAATTCATATCTAAAATGGGAGAAAGCAACTTCTTTTCTATACATCGTGTTTTTCTAAGTTATTACGAAGCATTCAATAAGCTAAGAGATTTTTGGAACTTTGGGATTCCCCAGCAAATATTCGACAAAGAGGATACATTGTTAATTAGCGATATAGAAACTATGTTAAATTCTTATAATGTCTCTATTAATGATTCAAAGATTTTAAAATATGCAAATTATATATCTAATGATGGCGTGAAAAAATATATCGAGACAAATCCTTTTCAAGAATATTTATGGTCCATACAAATGAGTGAACTCTTAGAATCTTATAATATATCTCCCTTTGATAGAGTGGAAATAGCAGAAAAGAGCATTTTGAAGTCAAGCTATATATTTAAAGGAGCCATCGTCAAGAAGGAAATCAGCGTAGTATTATATGAGTGGGCTAACATAAATAGTTTTGTTCAATCTGATTTTATTAAAAGACTGAGTAATATTTTAGAAGTAATAATTAATGATGTATATAGAAATACAGAAGAATATACTAAAAAATCTAAAAACCAGAAGGTAAATCAACTTGTTAATTCAATTATTCGTCAAGTAGATAAAGGGTCCTGGAGAAAATACTTCTTCGGTATATTCAATGCTTCGGATTTATTAGGTGCCTACTCCCGGCATAGTAGCAATGAAATTGCCGGTATTTCAGGTGTAAATACACTGGTAGATATTGATTTAAAAACGACGATTGATAAATGGAAGAACAATCATACACTACCCAATGATGAACAATTTTTAAATATGTTTAAACTTTGGTATTTCACTACCTCGTTCCTAATTATTAATTGGTTACGCCTTCCACATTTTAGTAACGACTAAACTAATCAAATATAGTGTTCGCTCTTTCGTTACGCCTGCAAACTAACTATTCCTTATAAGCTTAATAGTCTATGGTTGAGAGCGTTCTCGCTTGAAATAGGTTCCATTATGTACCTCATACAAAATACACGGCAAACCATCCCTTCTCATTATGGGCGGTTTGCCGTGTATGATCAATCCTATGAAGCTGAATCTGCCTGCTTGTCTATCCCTGTCCAGACCGGTTACGGCCCTCATGATAAACAGCCAGCGCCCAGACCAGCACAAACAAAGGAATAAAAATAAACCAGGGAAGCGTTACCGTGCCACCGATTACAAACGAAATCAGAAGCAGTACAGTTATGAAATTCACTCTAAAAGACGGACGTTATGTATTGTAGCTGTTATTTCTGCAATTCAAAAGTATAGACCGGGTACTGTTCTGCCGGGAGGAAACCCAGCTTTAAGGCGAGACGTTGTGAAGCCAGATTGTCCTGCGTTGTCTCCCATAAAGGAAGCATGTTCTGTTCAAGATAATATCCGATCAAAGCCGCAGCTGCCTGAGTCCCGTATCCCTTGTTCCGCTCAGCCGTCGCGTATGTATCTGCATCAATGAAATATTCATTGTCCACTGTAAAGCCGTTATTTCTGCACAACGAAACAGGATGTCCGCCTACTTTCACCAGCGCTCCAACCGTTTTCTCTTCCATAAAATGACGATCCGCACCCGGCGGAAGACTGTCGCACTCACCGACAATCGGGTACGCAGCAATCTCAATCTCAAATTCACCTTGATCTGCCCGAAGGAGCTCCTGCAAGCTTCTAAAAAGACCGGTCTGCAGCTCGTAGACGGTTTCAAAATGCTTATCCGCTCTCACACCCGGCATCCCGCCAAGCAACAGCCTATCCCAGGCTTCCGAGTCATCAGCATAAATCTCAAACCAAGCGGCGCTCCAGCCGCATACATCCATCTGCCGGTAGCCCATACGATTGCCAGCTCCAGATTATGCAGCTGATCTACAAACACACGTCCCGGATAATGTCCCCGCAAGACTGATAGCGCAGGAATGTGCTGTTTTTTCTTATTGAAAAATGCCTCTGCCTGATTAAACTCTTCAGCATTTATTTCTTTCATCTTGCACCTCCTAAGATCCGGCATTGCGTTCTTAAGCCCTTGCGGGGGCAAATATCCTTATGGCTTCCTGAAAGTAATACAGTACATCAAGCCTTTACACACTTCCTTATATTCCAGCTCCAGCATCTCCTGCGGAATAAGTCCGGCAATCTCCGGTAACTTTCTGTCTTGCTGAAAATACTCCTTAACCAGAGGCGTATTCTCATACGTCCCTTTGACCAGTTGCTCCGTCTCATCGGCAATCATCAGCTTCGAGCCCGGCTTCGCTACCCGAATCATCTCCAGAACCGCAGCGGCCGGATCGCTGAAATAATTGATCCCCCCCACATGATAGACGCAGTCAAAGACATCGCTCGCAAAAGGCAGCTGCTCCGCCTGTCCCTGAAACAGCTTGGCCTGCAGCTTCCAGCGCCGCAGATTGCGTACCGCTTGCTTCAGCATTCCGCTGGAGATATCCAGCCCGTACAGCTCAGCCTTTACACCCAGATAGGGAAAATTATCTGCGCTGCCTACCGAGGTCTCCAGGATCAAGTCCCCGTCGTGCAGCTCCAATGAAGACAGAAACTGCTGTCTGTAACGGCGTTCCCCGCCGAATTTCAGCGCGAAGTATAGTTTATTGGACAGTCGGTAGAAACGGGCAATTCTGTTGTATAACTCAAGATATTTTTTGTTGCTGCCTTCTGCGTCTGATTCTGCTGAAAACACAAAATATCCGTGCTGCCACGGATATAGTTGTCCACTCACTTGGTTAACAGCTCCGGCAGGCGTCAGCTGAAGCCTATCCTGAGTGCACGGGGCCTTAAGCATTGTATCCTGCAGCATATGTATTGTCTCCTTCTTGCGCAGCCCTTCAGTGCAGCATGCGAATTCCATATGTACCCAGTATACTTCTGATACAAGGGCTGAACATCCGTCCACGGCCTGCTTCCTATCTCCGTCCGCAGACGGAAACAAGAAACGTCCTCCGTTGTCTTTAACTTCATCCTCTGCCTTGATAATATTATCACTCAATACCGCAGCACCAGCACAAACCGCATTCCCTCCGCATAAGCCTCGCCATAAATATCCCCGTCCATCTTGCGCATCAACTGGCGGCAGATGAACAGGCCCAGGCCGTTGCCCTGCTTGCCGGCGCTGTTCGAGCCGCGCCAGAAGCTGGTGAAGATATGCGGCAGCTCTGTAGCCGGAACTGGGTTGCCGGTGTTCTCAATGATGATTAGCTGGCGGTAATCCTCTTCCCGGAAGCTGATTCTGATCAGGGAGCCGTCGCCGTACTTGATCGCATTCTCCAGCAGGTTGTCCATAACCTCAAGCAGCTTATCCGGATCACCCAGCAGCAGCTTGTCATCAGGTACCGCCACTTCAAATGGAATTTTCAGCAAAGCAAGGCGTTCCTTATAATGCTCCACCACCTGCCTGATCCATTCTTTCAGGTAAAATTCCGTTACATGCACCTCTGTCTCCTGCAAGGAGGATACGGAAGCAGAAATGATGCTGATGATCATCGCTTCAATCTGTGCGGCCTTTTGCCCGATCAGACCGGCGGATGCCCTGCGCTTGTCTTCGTTGTCGTAGAGTCCCTCCGCCAGTGCACTGGAGTACAGCTTAATCGCAGCGACCGGTGTTTTGAGCTCATGCGACAGGGAGGCGATCAGAGTCTGCCGGTCTTTTTCCAGCCGCAGGTTGGTCTGCTTCTGCCGGTCCAATGTCTCGCGCAGCAGATTCAGTCCCCATATAAACTTGCCGAAAAACCTGCTTTTACTCTCCTTCATATCCTGGGTCAGATTACCTTTGGACAATGCGTAAGGAAGCTCCTCGATCGTATGGAACGGCCTGATGATCTGCTGGCGGATGTACAGAAGCAGACTGGATATGGCCGCAAGCACTGCACCAAGCAGAATGACCGTCAGCAGCAGCAGCGGCGAACGGCTTGTGCCGGACACATACTCCAGCCTCAAATAACCTGCCGGCTCATCGCCGCGATATATAGGCTTAACTGTATACTCAGCATTGTTCTGCACACCTGTACCGTCAAAAAAGCTGCGAACTGCCTCCGGCTCCGCATTCCATTCCAGCCAGGCGAGATTGCGCACCCGATTGTATTCCTCCAGCTTAAGCTCATCCGGCTTACGTCCGTCACTGATCTCACGGGTAATCCGGTTAACCTCGATCCGGTATGTTTTGTCTCCTGAGTCAACTGCAAGCTTGAAGCCATAGGCGGCAAACAGGCAAATTACCGCAATTCCGATACTAATCGTCCAGAGAATCAGCCGGTCAAACCGCCTCATACTTGTAGCCCACTCCCCACACCGTTACGATCCGTTTCGGCTGCTTCGGATTAAGCTCAATCTTTTCCCGCAGCTTGTTAATATGTACTGTAAGGGTCGACGGCTCACTGAAGCTGTCCGCACCCCACACCTGCTGGAACAGCCATTCCTTACGCAGCGCCTTGCCCCGGTTATTCAGCAGCAGCACCAGCAGCTCATATTCCTTCATCGTCATAGACACCTGCGCTTCCGCCAAAAATACCTGCATGGAGGAGCGGTTGACCAGCAGATCGCCGTCCGTCAGCAGCTGCCTGTTGTCATTCATCTCATAGCTCCGGCGCATATGCGCTTTTACTTTGGCAATCAGCAGCTGAATGGTAAACGGCTTTTCCAGATAGTCGTCCGCTCCCAGCTCCAGCCCGATGATCTTGTTGTCATCCCCGTGGCGGGCACTCATGATCAGAATCGGCAGATTGTATGTTTCCCTTGCCAGCCTGCACACAGCAAAGCCGTCAATCCCTGGCAGCATAATATCGAGCAGCAGCAGCTTTACCGCCTTGCTGTTCAGAAGCTCCAGTCCCTCTTCGGCACTGGAAACCGATGCTACAGAGTAACCCTCCGCCTCCAGAAAATCCCGTATAACCGCAGACAGCTCCAGATTATCCTCAATGACCAAAATATCAGCCAATGCCATCCCTCCTGTATCCTTCACTTTATAGGGCAGGGCGGCTATCAGCCTTTATCCCTTCCGCCGCCTACCAGCCCTGCTCCATCAGCCACTCATTTAGCCGGCGCTCGCGTTCCCTGACACCTTCCGCCTCAGCGAATTTACCAAGCTTCAGCTCGCCCTGGATGTTGCCGTCCACCATATAGAGAACCTTGTCGGTCTGAGCGGCAACCTTTACATCATGGGTAACGATCATGATCGTCGTACCTTCCCTGTTAATCCGGCACAGCTCCTCCATCACTTCCTTAGCGGCTTTGGAGTTCAGTGCTCCGGTCGGCTCATCGGCGAACAGCATCCTGGGAGCGTTGATCAGAGCCCGGCAGATACAGGCCCGCTGCAGCTGTCCGCCCGACACCTCGGCAATATCATATCCGGCTATTTCGATAATTCCCAGCTTCCGCATCAGCTTGTCAGCATACTCGTTGATATCACTGCGGCTGCGGTTATCCTTTTTGTCCTTAATCGCCTGATAGCCCGATAATATGATATTATCATAGACCGACAGATTCCCAAGCATATACATTTGCTGAAAAATAAAACCCATCTCCTGCAGCCTGACCTCGGCCATCTCATTCTGTGAGAGCACGGACAGCTTCTTCCGGTTAAACAGCACCTCTCCCGCCGTGAGACGGTCCATTCCGCTGACCGTATAGAGCAGTGTCGATTTGCCGGAACCGGACGGGCCCATAACGGATACGAACTCCCCCTCATGCAAGGTAAAATTAATATTCCGCAGCACATTATGCTGGCTTTTGTTCACGATATACGTTTTACACAGATTCGTAACTTCAAGCACAGTACTCATCCTTCATTCCCCCTGATTATTCTTTATTCATATTCCAAACATGGATTTTTTTGATTTGTCCGCAGCTCGTATATACCGCTATTACAACTACAGCAAGAATGATCAGCGGATACAGCACGTAAACCTGCAGCGGCATAATCTGAAAATGAAGCTTGGTAAGCCCGAACATCCGGAAGACAAAACCGAACAGCCGTTCACCAAGAATATTGGCTCCCAGCACCCCTATGATCAGCGAACCTGTCAGCAGAATCATAATCCGCAGCACCTGCCACAGCCGGATCAGCCCGTCTGTAAAGCCAAGACTTTTCATAACTGCAATGCCCTGGATCTCTTTGCTGATGAGCAGCCGTACAAACAAGCTTGTAATAAAAAAGATAATCAGACACACAATGACCGTAAGCAGGCTGATGACGCCTTTCAGCTGACCGATAAAACCGCCGATTACGTCTTTCAGCATTTCATCAGCAGTCTTGATTTCATACTGGCTGAATAACTCCTTCATTTCTGCTGTTATAGCAGCCTTGTCCTGATCCGATGCATTAATCATGCCGGTAATCATATAGGACGTTGTCATCTGCGGGTAGAATTCTTCGGCCAGCCGGACCATATAGCCTTCATTCGAGATGGCCTGAAAAATACCGGTGATCAGGAAGGTCTGCTGCCGCCCGTCTATTTCAAATACAATATTATCACCAAGATTTTTATGGTAGACCTCTGACATAATGCTGGTGATCGCTATTTCATTAGCCAATTCGGGAGCAGTTCCCTGTAAATATTCAAGACTGGCCGCAGGCTCATTTTTGGTTCCTGTAATACTTCGGTTGCTCTCCCCGTCATCGGAGATATACTTTGTCAATGCTGTATACTCCAGTGAAAGCTGTACATCGAACTGCTGCTCCTTAAACTGCTGCTCTACCTTCGACAGCTCCTCATGGATCTCATTCAGCGGTTTATCGGCTACGACAGCTTTCGTATAGAAGTCCGCTTCTGTTGTTCCCAGATAGCTTATGAATTTCGGGGTCAGAATCGTATTTGTCAGATTAATAGGAATGATGATGATAGCTGCGCTCAAAATAAAGGTAAAAATTAGCGTGGTATAGCTTTTCAGCCGGCTTACAACATCGCTTATGGCCAGAAACAGCATAGGATGAAGTCTCTTACTGCGGTGAAGATGGATACTGCGTGAAGGCTTGAACCTTTCACCGTTATGCCCCTGTCTGATCGCGTCAATCGCCGAGGCTTTATTAATTTTGCGCATGCACAGGACACAGAACAGCAAGGTCAGCAGGACAATAGCTATTGCACTGATTATGGAAATAATAATGTTGGTAAAACCGCCGGGCAGAATAATATATTCTGCCGTTTTGCGGGACATGAGGGCACTCAGCGGAAAGCTGGCAAGCAACCCAATGGCTCCGCCTATAGCTGCAAGGCCTGAATATTTGGCCAGGTACAGTCCCTTGATCGATCCGTTCTTGAAGCCGATGGCCTTCATAACGCCAATCTCCCGGTATTCATCCTGCAGCGTAGACACAATGGTAAATCTCAGCGTCATAAAGGCGATGAAGATCAGAAACAGGCTGATTACAAACAACATAGCGGAAATAATCTGATCTGTCATGAATGCCATCCGCACCACGCCTTTGTCAATCTGGACGTTAGCGGGCAAATCCTGTTTGGCAAAAGCTGCCGTCACCGCCGCAGACTCCACTCCTGCAGCAGCCACAAAACTATACTGCACCAATAGGGCCTCTTCTGGTAATGCATCTTGAATATCGTCAAAATCCTGCTGTGAAATGACCAGCCGCTTCAGTCCCAGCAGATCGGCGCCCATATAGGCATCCTTAAAGATTTGTGTAAGCTTGAAGCTTTTGGAAATACCATCAAAATCAACCTTGATGCTGTCACCCAGTTCCATTCCGGTTGCAATTTTGATGCTTGCCGGTATGCCGATTTCGCCCTTCTCCAATGTAAAACGCTGATTTTCCTGGTCATAAATAAGATTCACCTTGTCAGGAACCGTCGCCAGTGTAAGCACCAGACTGCTTGAAAAACCGTTGCGGCCTGCCGGCAGTGTAATCTCCCTGCTGGTTACACCGATCTGAAGTTCCGGGACTACTTCTGCAATAATAGGCTGGCCGGAAGCCCAGTCACTGATCTTCTGCCTGTTCTCCGGAGTATCAGGAATAGTGACATTATGGTCTGCCACCTTACTCTTGTCGATGAAATACCCGATGGCTGACGTGGTGGTATACATCAGGTTTGTTCCGCTTGCCACCAGGGCTGTTGCCAGTGTGATCAGCACGAGCAGTACGATATTCATCGTTTTTTTACGGCGCAGATCCTTTTTCAGAATGTTCAGAAACACGCTTCGTTCCCCTTTCTCATATCCTCTGAAGTGATTATAATGGGGAAGTTATTAAATAATCCTTAACTGGGGGGAATTAGTATGGAGGCTGATTTGAAATATCCGATTGGCACTTTTAACCATTCCGGGGACATTACCGGCAGTGTTACAGCTGCATGGATCAATGAGATTGCAGCATTACCGGAGTTACTGAGGGAAGCTGTTAAAAGTCTGGATAATGAACAGCTGGATACTGCCTATCGTCCGGGCGGATGGTCGGTACGTCAGGTTGTCCATCATGTTGCAGATAGTCATATGAACGCCTATGTACGGTTTAAACTGGCTCTTACTGAAGACAAGCCGGTTATTAAGCCTTACGACGAGGCGAAATGGGCTGAGCTGCCGGATTATGCTTTGCCGGTTGAGCCTTCACTTCTGCTCATTGAAACCTTGCACCAGCGCTGGGTTACCGTTTTACGTGAGTTAACGCCTGCTGAGCTGGGCAAGACCTTCATCCATCCGGAATCGGGTGTAGTTTCATTAGGCAGGAATATCGGCATTTATGCCTGGCACGGCAAGCATCATCTTGCCCATATTACCTCGTTATGCAGCCGGATGGGCTGGTAAAACAACCCCACAAGTTGGAATTTAACTTAGCTGATTATGTATTTCCAAGTAGAAACGGGTATGCCGTCCTTCAGAGAAGGCGGTAACCGTTTCTGCGAGAAATATAAGGATTATTGATAGCGTAAAACATATAAATTCTTATATTTAAAAAAAGCCTGCCAGGGGAAAAGGACACTCCGTCTGTCCCTTTCCCCATGGCAGGCTATATGTGTTATTGCTGTTGTACAAATTCGTAAAAAGCCTGTGCCTGCTCATAGTCCGTAAAGCCGGCCTGGGCCAGCTTATCGCTGCCGCCGCCTTTGCCGCCGAAGCTGCCCAGGTGCTCCTTAAAGAACGCTCCGCAGGACAGCCCGGCATTTCCGCTCTGGGCGAACACCAGTTTATTCTCAGCCGCTGACAGCAGCAGCACCGGCAGATCACTCAGGGCAGTCAGCTTGGCCGCAAGGCTTTGCAGATCCTTAAGCGATTTCTGTTCGTAGCTCCGGGCGATGATACGGCTGTCCTGTGCCTGCGCGGCCAGCAGCTCATGTGCTGCATAGCCGTCATTCAGCTCTTTAAGCGCTGTAAGCTCGGTCTGAAGCTGCTTTTGCTCCTGCTCCATTTTTTCAATCCGGTCCATAATCTCGTCCTTGCCGGTATTGAATTTGGCGGACAAGGCGCCCAGAATCCGTACATTGTCATTGAACTCGGCCAGTGCGCGGCCGCCGCATTTGAAGGTCACCCGGATGTTGCCCTTCTGCTTCTCCGCTCTCAGCAGCTTGATCATGCCGATCGCTCCGGTTGAAGGGACGTGCGTGCCGCCGCAGGCATTATATTCAATGCCCTCGATCTCCACGATCCGTATATTCCCGGTTACTGTAGGCTGCTTCACCAGCGGCAGGCGGGCAAGCTCTTCCCCGTTCACGAAATAGCTGGTGATGCTGCGGTTCAGAACAATCTGCCGGTTAACCCCGGCCTCCACTTCCAGCATCCGGGCAGGTGACAGCTCAGTCAGTTCCACATCGATCGTAGCATAATCAGTTCCGAGGTGGAAGCTTAACGTCATTGCTCCGCATAGCTCACGGAACACCGCTGACAGCAGATGCTGGCCGCTGTGCTGCTGCATATGATCGAATCTCCGCTCCCAGTCGATTCTGCAGCTGACTTCAGCGCTTCCGGGAAGACTCTCCACCTTATGGAACACTTCGTTTCCTTCAAGGATGACATCCAGCACCGGAATGCCGCCGATCGTTCCGGTATCACATGGCTGCCCGCCGCCATGCGGATAAAAGGCTGTCTGCTCCAGGACAAGATACAGCCCGTCATCTTTTTCCTCAATCCGGCTTACCTTTGTCTCCCAATCCTGTATATAAGCTGATTCATAATATAATTTATCAGTCATTAGTCTGTTCCACTCCATTTCTGTCTAGGGCACCGGCTCCTGCTGGTCTGAAGAACCGCTCCATGATGATATAGTCTTTGCCGCCCTTACTAAATGACTGACCGGTTGCAGCCAGTCCAAACTTTTGATAGAAGGGGGCTTTATTGCTCCGTGCATTACAAAAGATTCTCCGGACTCCGCGCGCCTCCGCCTCCTCCAGCACATACTGCAGCAGCCTGCTGCCAAATCCTTTGCCCTGCTCCGGCTCAAGAGTGGCGAACTTGCGGAACTGCGCTTCATCGCCTTCAATAAACAAAGACACTGCGGAGATCAGCCGCTCCTGCTCAAGCAGCCCGTAATGCTCTCCCGCATCGTCATCGTCCAGCTTTACATAATCCAGCTCACGCTCCGGCCACATCACCTCATGCCTCAATTGCCATGCCTGTTCTTTAGAAATGAGCCTGATATCCATATTTCCACCTCGATTACTTCTGTTTAATGCATCGTATCCCAGATCTGCTTGCCGATCAAGATCACCGTTACGGCAATGAACAGCGGGCGGATATACCCGGCCCCCTTGCGGATCGCGAATTTGGAACCGATGATTGCACCGGCAACCATAGGAACGCCCAGCAGCAGCCCGTAAGAATAGCTGACCGAGCCCAGTGCAATGAATGTAAGCAGACTAGAGATATTGCTGGCAAAATTCAGCACCTTGGCATTGCCGGCTGCTGTCACGAACTCAAAGCCCAGCATCAGAAAAGCAAAGATCAGGAACGATCCCGTGCCCGGACCGAAAAAACCGTCATAGAACCCGATGATCAGGGCGACCAGCATGCCGGTCAGCCGTGTTTTTTTGCTGCTGCCGGAGAAGGTGGACACATCACCCCACGATTTTTTGAACAAGGTATAGACCGTAATCACCACCAGCATCACGATGACCAGCGGCTTCAGAAATTCCGACGGCACCTGCCGGACGGTAAATGAGCCTGCAACCGCACCGGCAATGGAGAAGGGAATAAGCAGCCTGATCAGCTGAAAGTTGATTTTACCGGACTTAATGAAGGAAGCCGTACTGGTAAAAGAGCACATGGTGCCTGCCAGCTTGTTCGTTCCAAGCAGCAGATGCAGCGGTATGCCCGCCGACAGCAGCGCCGGAATCGAGATCAGTCCGCCGCCGCCCACTACAGAATCAATAAATCCGGCCAGAAAGCCGCACACCACCAAAACAATGATCATTCCAGTACTTATATGATCCATCCCCGGCCTCCTGCTATATTTACAATGAATATATTAAACTGTAATCCGAAAGGCTTGTGACAGCTTAATCCCAGCCATGCTCCATAAACCATTCCCCACGGCCGAATGTATCCATAGCTTTTTTCATGAAGGGAAGGGTATTGTCCGGGAGCTTATCCGCGTCAAACCAGCTCAGGTCATCACATTTATTAGGCTCCAGGTTACTCACTTCTCCCGACCACCCCTCAGCCCGGAAGAAAAAATCAATCCGTTCCCCGCCCGGAGTCCTGATATGCATTGTCCCCAGCATATGCAGACATGCCGGGTCAATCCTGACACCTGTTTCCTCCCGCGCTTCGCGGATCGCTGCCATCTGCAGCGTCTCCCCTCCGTCCAGCTTCCCGCCAGGAAAACCGTAATAACCGTCCATATGTCCTGTATTGCAGCGTCTAAGCAGCAGCACCTGGCCGCCCTTGAACAGCATGATATGTACAACACTAAGCACCCGGAAGTCCGGCATATTGAATCTCTCCCTTCCCTGTGGAATAAAAAAAGAGCAGCAGGATCATCTCCTGCCGCTCCCTAAAGCCCGTCTTGATGCAGTAGTCACTTATAAGAATTCTGTTCGTTCTTCTTATAAGTTGTCTTGTCATCGCTAAGGGACTCCTTGCGGATGTCGAGCTTCTTCTGCTCCATCTGCTGTGCCTGCTGGCTGGTTACTGCCGCATGGTCCAGCTCATCCACAGTGTTCATCAGGTTCTTATCCGGTTTGGCGTGATCTGTCACTGCGCTGCCTCCTTAAGGTTACTAAAATGATTCACCTTATTATGGCAACCGGCAGCCCTGATTATTCGGAGTCAACGTTGTGATAGACCTGCTGTACATCGTCGAGCTCTTCCAGTGCGTCGATCAGCTTCTCGAACTGTGCTTCAGCATCTTCCGGGATCTCCACATAGTTCTGCGGAAGCATTGTAAGCTCGGCTACGGTGAATTCTGTAATACCGGCCCCGCGAAGCGTCTCCTGTACAGCATGGAACTGGTCAGGCTCAGCGTATACGATGACCGCCTCGTCCTCTTCCAGCACATCACGTACATCCACATCGGCTTCAATCAGCAGCTCCATTACTTCTTCAGCAGATTTACCCTCCAGGCCGATAACAGCTGTCGGATCAAACATATACGTTACGGATCCGCTGACACCCATGTTGCCGCCGTTTTTGCTGAATGCAGAACGGACAAGCGGAGCCGTACGGTTCACGTTATTGGTCAATGCATCGATGATAATCATCGAGCCGCTTGGTCCGAAGCCTTCATAGCGCAGCTCCACATAGCTTTCGTCGCCGCTTCCTTTAGCTTTTTCCAAAGCGCGGTCGATAATGGCCTTCGGTACATTATAAGTTTTGGCGCGTTCCAGAACGACCTTGAGTGCACGGTTCGATTCCGGGTCCGGTTCGCCTTTCTTAGCTGCTACATAAATCTCAACGCCGAATTTGGCGTAGACCTTACTTGTATTGGCATCCTTCGATGCTTTCTTCTCTTTAATATTATTCCATTTACGGCCCATAGTGTTCGACTCACTTTCCAACATAAGTTATAAACAGTCCGTTATATTATACCTCTCTTGGGACGATCCCGTAAAGGGCATAGGCGCTCTGTTTAGAACTCCAGCAGCGCCAGCACGCGCTCTTTGCCCAGTGCCTGCACAAGTACAGGAACCCTTGGACCCTCCGGCTGCTGCAGAATCAGCTGATAAAGGATGGAAAATAGCGCCTTCTGATTGCTCCTCATCGTCTTTTTGTCAGCATCGTGACAAATAGCGTACACCTGCTGCATAAACTCCGTTTCATCGGAAAAGCCGGTACGGAGCAAGCTGCAGAATGCCATTACGCGCTCCTGTTCAGCAGCCTGCAGTGACTGAAACCGCACCCGGTCCGGACTGATGTTCACAGTAACCAGCTTATGCGGGGCATAATGTCTGATCCAGTGCTCGGCCCGTTCTGCGGTCTGCCGGAATAATTCGGCTTGACCGGCAGCGCCGCTATCCTGGTCCAGCAGCTTTTGCAGCAGCCCGCTGTCCCAGTTGATCAGCGGCAGCAGGGCCGCAGCCTGGCTGAAGCCCGGCGCTTCCAGCTCTTCAGGATTTCTCCGGACCAGCTCAAGAGCCGCACGCATGTCTTCACTCTCCAGCAACCCTGCGGCATAAGCTTTACGCAAGCGCTCGAATTCCGTGTAGTTCCGCAGCACATCCTCATCCAGGCCGATACTGAAGGCCGCATCCGGCTGGTATTTGGCGAACATGAACAGGATCGGCTCCGGCCCGTATACCTTCAGCAGGTCCTCAGGCGTATAGTTATGGCCAGACGAGCTGGACATTTTGGCATGGCTGCCCTTAATGCTGATGAACTCATAGGGAACGTAATACGGCGGCTGATTTCCGAATATTTTTTCCGCCATGACCTTGGCAACATTATAGCTCCCCGTCTCAGACGAATGATCTCGTCCGCCGGGCTCGAACACAACCTGCTCCATTCCCCAGCGCATCGGCCAGTCTATTTTCCAGTGCAGCTTGATGTTTGAGGCTTGAGGAACATGAAGCGTGTTATAACAGCCGCATTTGCAGCTGTAGATAATATTCTCTGATTCCTCATCGAATGCATGAACGCTGGTCGAATCTTTTCCGCAGCGCTCGCAATAGATCTGAACCGGGTAAAAGGCTGCCCTGGCCTCCTCTGTGGCTTTGCCTGTTTTGAACATCATCAGGATATCGTAAATTTCCCCTCTGCTTCGCAGGGCGTGGAGTATGGCCTTATTATATCTGCCTGACTGATATTCACGGCTCTGATAGATAAATTCAGGTAGGATGCCAAAAGCGCTCAGCGCTTGTTCAAACTCCTGCTCGTAGTGCTCAGCATAGGAAGTATGGTCACCGCATGGACATGGAACCCTAGTGTACGGCAGGCCGATATACTGCTCATATGAAGCGTCCAGCTGCGCGGGAACCTTACGGAACCGGTCGAAATCATCCCATGAGAAAATAAAGCGGACCTCTTTCCCGGCTCTCTGAAGCGCCTGAGTGACGAAATAAGTAGTGACAATCTCGCGGAAATTGCCGATATGAACCGAGCCCGACGGGCTAATTCCCGATGCGCATACAAAAGTCTGACGCTCAGGATGGCTGCTGATCAAGTCGTTTGCGATTTTTTGTGCCCAATGCATGTTAATAATCTCCTCTATTTTGAAATAAAAACAAAAAAGCCCCCGCCTCAAGATTGTCATCTTGAGGACGGGAGCTGTCATAAGCACCGTGGTACCACCTCTGTTCGCGGACATGTTGCCAGGCCCGCCTCTTCGGGTACGGCCATAACGCTTATACCCTAGCTCTGTAACGGGAGCTCCCGTCATACCATCCTTAGGCGTTCAGTACGCATAATTCCGTATGCAGCTCAGAGACTTTTTTCGTCAGGCACATTGCTGCTCCATTTCACCGGCTGGAGCTCTCTGGGAACAACGTTTGCTTAACTACTCTTCTCATCATCGCTTTTCATATCCGATTAAAACCATTTAAACATGATTTGCTGTGCTTTTTCAAGCTTAAATTTCAAGCTACAATTCGATAAAAAAGATTTTGAACAAACCAAGGTAACGCTTCTTCGCAGTGATATCGCCAATAAAGGTGCTGCTGTCCTGAATATCCGGCAGACTGAAAACAGAAAAGATTATGTAATTCTCCCTGTCTGCAAGACTCTGCACCAGCGGTTTGATCATTGCCTGACCAAGACCTTCCGGCAGCGAAGCGCCCAGCGTATCCTGCAGGTCATCAACGGCATATTCAGCAAAATCCTCAATAGCAGGATTAAGCAGCGCAAGCACTCCTACTAAAATCACCAGTACAATGAGCAGGTTCCTGATTCTTCCCGGCTTTGCGCGCCGTTCATATTGCCGTTCAACATATGGATCCATATTATCCCTCCCGCTAAAACAATAAAGCATTTGGGGATATATGTAAATGATGATTGTGTGGGTTTAGCACAGCTGAATGCTGCAATCGGGTATTCAATGCTGCTATTTTCTGCTACACTGGCATCATTATTGTTACTAGAGGAGCTCTGATGGATGTTATTCACTGAATCTTATACGGCAGTATTATTTCTATTACTAACCATACTGGCAATCATCGTCTGGGCGATCAGCTTCATCAAACCGTCGATGCTTAGCCGCAGGAATGTTTCTGCCCGGAAATCCCGTAAACGTGTTAAAAAAATCTCTCTACTTACAGTGGCTGTAAGTTTAGTTCTCTCTATTATTACTGCACCGGGAACCACAATGCTTGAGAAGGCTATTTCAATACAGAATTTTTTCATATTAAGAGATTATGAAGTAGCTGGCACATTTATATACACTTCGAAAACAATGGACGCCGAAGTTACCTCTGTCATCGACGGCGATACCTTCCGAATCCGTACAAACGAAGGTGATACCGAGAAGGTTCGTCTGCTGCTGATCGACACGCCGGAGATAGGAGAACAGCCAGAGCCCTATGCGCTGGAAGCACGTGACTATACTAAAGAACTGCTCGACGGACAAACCGTACATCTGGAATTTGACGAATCAGAGCGAGATCAATACGGAAGACTGCTAGCCTACGTATACGTGAATGATCAGATGGTTAATCAGCTGCTGCTGGAGAAAGGGCTGGCCAGAGTCGCTGTTTTTCCGCCGGATACCTTGTACTTAGATGACTTTAGGATGATTGAATCGAGGGCACGGGAATCCGGGCTCAGGATCTGGAGTATCGACAACTACGTGACTAACAGGGGATTTAATACAAATGCGGCTGCTTCAGGCCAGTAGTAGGCGAATGATACCGATTAACGGACTGATAGAGATTCAGATGGCGATTGTCCGCTTAGCTTGGTTAGCAGGCTGTATCAAGGTGCTGGCGGGTAACTTACACTTTGCACATACCAGGGATAACTGCACATTATACAACTAAAATGCCTGTTTCTCCCCGGATTACACATATAAGTGTATTCTGTACAATTAAAAATCCGCAAAATGCTCATTTTGGTTATTTCGGGCAGGAATAGTTGCACAAAATACATTTAAATGGAGCCGGAGCAAACTTTCGCGCTTTTTAAGTGTACAGAGTGCAGCTATTCTTTACAGCAGTGTTTCCGGCAACGGCAAAGTTACACGGTATCAGCAAAACAAAAAACAGGGATGTCCCGCAGCCCTTCCGGCTGCTTAAGACATCCCTGTACCTTTGTAAACCATACCTTACTTATTACACCCATACCTCGTTTGCAGTCTCGATCACAAGCCGGATTTTGTCCCACTGCTCTTCCTCGGTCAGAATATTGCCTTCCTCCGACGAGGCAAAGCCGCATTGCGGACTCAGGCACAGTTTGTCAATATCCACATACTGCGCAGCTTCAGCAATCCGCAGCTTTAGCTGCTCTTTATTCTCCAGCCCGCCATGCTTAGTGGTTACCAGACCCAGCACCACGAACTGGTCTTGAATGAACCGCAGCGGAGCAAAGTCACCGGAGCGCTCATTGTCGTATTCCAGGAAAAAAGCATCCACCCGGGCCCCGCCGAACAGCGCCTCGGCAACAGGCTCATATCCGCCCGCAGCAAACCAGGTAGAACGCAGATTCCCCCGGCATACATGCAGTGCTATCGTCATATCCCCAGGCTTGTCAGCGATACTTTCGTTAATCAGCCGAACATAGTCCCGGGCCAGCTGATCCGGATCAACGCCTCTGCTCCGGAGATGTGCCCGGTGCCTGCCGCTCGACAGGGTCCCCCAGGTCGTATCATCCAGCTGCAGATAGCGGCAGCCCGCATCATAAAATGCCTGGATAGCTGAACGGTACACCGCAATAATATCCTGGAACAGCTGATCCCGGTCAGGATAGATCTCATTTCCGTTATAATCCTGCACAAAGTGGAACAACGACGGGGCGGGAATCGTCATTTTAGCCAACGTGTCACCGGCCAGCTGCTGCAGCTTCATATAATCAGCTAACATCGGGTGATCCCCGAACGATATTTTCCCCGTAATCTTAAAGCTCTCCGCCCGCTGCGTATTTTCCTTGGCTGAGCCGCTTCCCTGGTTTAGAATGATTTTCTGTGTACCCGTTATACCAAGAAAGAAATCAAGATGCCACCAGGAGCGGCGGAATTCGCCGTCGGTAATAGCCTTCAGCCCCAGAGCCTTCTCGTGCTTCACCAGCTCAGCAATCTCTTTATTCTCAATCTCACCCAGCTGTGCTGAGGTTAATTCACCTTGTTCAAACTGACTGCGCGCTGCCTTAATACCCTCACTGCGCAAAAAACTGCCTACAATATCATAACGAAAGGGCGGGGCGTTTCTGGCGGAACCGGTAATTGGACTGATCATACGACCCTCCTGCTGTTATAGTAAGAATTGGTTCATATCAAAATAGCTGCTGGCAACCAGATCGTTCAGCAGATCGATAAAAGCGGACATAATTTCACTCGGCTTACGGTCCTTATGGGCAATCCAGCCGACGGTAAACACTTCGTTGCTCTCATAAGGAATGGTCAGCATACCGTTGCCGTTCAGTTCGGAAGCCATTATGCCGGTCCCGATCGTATAAGCATCACTGCCGAGCAGCAGGTTAGTAAGCGTTGCCCGGTCCGTTACCTTTATATTTTTCTCAATCTGCGTGAAGCTAAGCATCTCTTCCGAGAAATGCAGTGAGTTGTTATCCCCCTGCTCAAATGTAATGTACGGAAACGGCAGGATGTCTTCCAGCACAATGATTTCTTTTGCAGCCAGTGGATGGGCGGCTCTGACATAGACATGCGGGTTCGTGTTGAACAGCGGTGTGAATTTCAGATTTCCGTCACTGAACAGCTTATTCATAACCTTGTAATTGCTCTCATTAATATACAGGATGCCCAGATCACTGCGCAGGGTACGCACATCCTCAATGATCTCATACGTTTGGGTCTCCCGCAGACTGAAATTATATTCGGCAAGCTGCCGCTCCTTCATCAGGTGTACAAAGGCATCTACAACAAAGGCATAGTGCTGGGTAGACACGGAAAAATAAACCGGACTGCGCTTCTTCCCGGTATACCGGTTCTCCATGAACTCGGTCTGCTCGATGATCTGCCGGGCATAGCCGAGAAACTCAACGCCTTCGGCTGATATGCTGATTCCGCGGTTGGTCCGTTCAAAAATAGTAATTCCCAGCTCGTTCTCCAGCTCCTTAATCGCATTGGAGAGACTGGGCTGTGACACAAAAAGCCGTTTTGCCGCCTCATTCATCGAGCCGCTGTTCGCAATCTCAATGGCATAGCGGAGCTGCTGCAATGTCAAACCTGTTCCTCCTCTTACCAAAGGCTGCCGCCCTCTACGTTTCTGGCTTCTAGTTAGTAGAATACCTTTAATTCCGGTCCGGTGTCTACTGCGTCCGCTTTTTTGCGGCGTCGATCTGTGAGGGGTCAAGCCCTTCCCAGATATTCATGATCTGTGCCTCTTCCGGATGCTCGAACACCAGAAAGGCTGTCGGCAAATAACGTTCGCCGTATTGCGAAGACGGTTTGTTGACGATCTCATTGTCCTTTACAAGCACCGTGGATGAGCCTCCGTCCAGATTGGCAGCGATCACCGCACCATGCTTAAGCATAATCTGCTGGACATCATACAGATTGGCACCGATGCTATAGCCCGGCTGTCTCCCGTCAATCACTACGAACAGCAGAGCGCCGTCTGCGCGCTGGCCCATAGCCGTTCTTGGGGCGATTCCCCAGCCTTCGGCTGCATTTTTGATCAGCCCCTTGCCGTTAACGATAATCCGCGGCTGAAAGGAAACGGCTTCCTGTACCCCGAGCTTGCTCAGCTCTCCCAGCGTATAGTTGCCTGCAATCATTTTGCCATGCTTATCAAGCCCGACAATTTGTGTTGAATCCTTTCCCCCAAGCCCGTTGTAAAAAAGCTTTCCTTGGGAAATGACCAGTCCGATCGGCTTAAATCCGTTACCCTTCCATTCCGGATCTGCGAAGCCTCCGCCGTTCACTCCGGCAATTGCTCCGGTACGCTTTACCATGCTGGATACCTTTTCGCCTGAGCCTACTTTATCCGGGATGCCGAGCCGTACTTTGGTCGGATCATTGACGATCATTATGTAACCCGAATAGCCGGTTCCGGTGACTTTTTCAATCTCCACAAGGGGTTTCACTGCTGCAGCTTCTGCGTCCGAGTCCGCATCAGCTTCAGGGTTAGGTGCTGCAATAGTATGGGTATCCAGCTCGTCCCCCATATTATCAAAACGCTGGTTATATTCTGCAACCCTGTTCTTCAGTTCATCTTCGCCGATAATATACTTGGCCATATAGCGATGCTGTGTCGTAATTAATGTATCTGCAATCAGATAACGAAAGTTATTAGCAGACGGTGCAAAATACAGCCAGCCCATTCCAATAGTCAGCATGAATAAGCAGAACATAAACACTCTGGTGAGTCTGCGCAGAAAGCTTACTTTCTTGCGTTTCTTTTTGACAGGCTTCTTCTTGCGAGCGCCGTTGCGCTGGGGATATGATGAAGTGCTCACTGCTAAGTTCCTCCCTGGTCATGCATCTCATGCAAAATGTAATAGTCTCATATTCTCCCATGATAGACGATCTTCCAAAGGCAAAGGTTTCAGTATTTTCATTTTATTATCCATAATATGTAACAAAAAAAAGAAAACCCTCTTAAAAAAAGAGGGCTTAATTACGGGATGAAAAGCATCAGCCTAGCTGTGCCTTCCAACTCCGCCTCCGCGGCTCGCATTTCCTCCGCCGCCGGAGGAGCTTCCACTGGAAGAGCTTGAGGATCGGTCCTCATTGCTGCTTCGTGACGAATGCCGTCCGCTTCCGCCGCCGCTGCTGTAGCCTCCGCCTCCATGATTCGTTTCACTCCCGGTGTAGCGTCCGGCTCCGCCTCCACTGCTCGAACCTCCGCCTCCGTGATTAGTCTCCCAGAAGCTGCTACGCCGATGAGAGGCTGAGCTGCGGCGTGGGCGATGCCGGCGGTTGTACCAGCGGCTGCCGTAGCCGTATCCAGGCTGGCCCTGCCATACCCCGTAGCGGCGGATGTTACGCCGGCTATAAGGATTAACAGGCAATCCATAGCGGGCGATGTAACTGTTGCGCCGGGATGCTGCCAGGCTGATCAAGCCAACAATGCCCAGAAAAATACCTATTACCGCAAAGCCCTTGCCTCTGGAAATGCGCTCCGGTACCTTCACAACGGCTTCACCAGACTCAACAGCTTTATTCGTAACACCTCCTGCAACTCCGGCCGCTGCAGTGCCAGCTGCCTCCTGAGGCGCAATAGCTGCCGGACTGTGATCGGCTCTGGCCAAAAAGAAGCTGAATATCTCATTGGCTGCTGCCGTAACGCCTGCTGCATATTTTTGGGCTGCGAATTGAGGCTCTAATGCCCTGCTGAGTATATCTCCGATCACTTCATTCGTCAGGGTAGTATCTACATCCTTGCCTTGCAGCACATGATAATTGTCGCCTTCAATATCGAGCACCAGCATAACATCCCTGGGTCCTGCACCGACCGAGGCGTATTTGGCATAGGTATAATCCTGCAGCGTCCTGCTGCCGGAATTCTTAACCGTTACGAAGTAAACGCCGCTGCCGGTCGTTGTTTTGTAGCGGTTGCTGGACTGGTTGAGATAGAGTCGGGTAACCTGCGGAAGCACACCGGCATTGTCGGCTACAAAATTCCGCGTCCCGAGCGGCTCCGTCCATACCCCGCCCAGGCTTTCAATCAATGCACCGTAGGTCTTGCGTGCCCCGGCTGCATATTCCTTACGGGCAAAATCCGGCTCCAGCGACTGGGCGAGAATCTGCGACAGCATGCTGTCGGTTAGCGAGCTTTTTAAACCGTCTCCCTGCAGCACCCAGTAATCATCATCCTTGATGGAGAGCAGCAGCAGCACACCATTATCCTTATCCGCCGAGCCGATTCCCCAGCTGTTAAACAGCGTCTTCGCATACTCCTCCATGGTAGCTCCACCGGTGGAATCTACCGTAACCAGCACTACCTGTGCTCCCGTCTCCTGATGCAGCTTAACACCGTAGTTAACCATATAATTCTCTGCTTTCAAGTCAATAACCCCGGCAAAGTCATTCACATAAAAAGCATCCGTATGCTCCGGCACGGCCGGCTTGGCCCGGCTTACCTCCGGCAGCAGCATAACACTCAGCAGCATCGCAACCAGCATAACTATGATACCTTTGTGCTTCATATAAATCCCCCTGCTTGTCTATTCTAGTCTTAATATCGGCTTTGCCTGCGGTCATTGTTAAAATTCTACAATTTCTAGTGGGCTGATGAATTCTGCGAGACTATCTGCTACTAATTATATGCTGTATTCTATTACTCATTACTAATATTAATCCCTATGATCTCCTTCTCCCGCTCACCCTAACTCAAAACAAACCCGCCAGGCATCTGCCAGACGGGTCCTTTTTAAGTTACAACTAGAATAACGATGCCGGGATCATCTTTCTGCCGCCTTTTACCAGCGTAGACTCCAGCATCTCACCTTTGTCCCCGCCAAAGTACAGCTGCCAGTAGACGCCGAAGCGCACACTGACATCATTCTTTACCAGCTCCGGCGGAGTCACGATCAGCCACTGGAACCTTAGCGCCTTGGAGATTTCGAAGACGGGATCAAGCACGTTGTTGGAGACCATCTCACCGAACGGGTTGTCGTAGAGGAAGACGGTCCAGCCCTTGTTCTCACGGTTAACCCGCTTATGGGTCATGATCATCATTGCCACAAGCAGCTGCACCGACTGGCGCTGGCCGCCGCTGCCGACAGCTTCGTCAAGCGCACCCCGGTTGATGACCTCCCAATCGGAGTAGTGGAATTCCTCAGGTGCCGCATACAGGAAATAATTCTCTGTAACCGGCTTGTACACCTGAAGCACAGGGAAGCGGTTCTGCATGGCTGCGTACACGAGTTTGCCGTCATTGATCAGATCTTTGACCGCTGCCGCCGGCACCTGCTCAATCTTCGGATATTTCTCCAGCAGGCTGCTGATGCAGCGGTTGAAATAGTCGCTGACCAGTGGCTCGATATCATCCGTCGTCTTGGGAACAGTAATATGCTTGTAATTCAGCTTCACCAGCGGAAAAGCATGACCGTTCTCGTTGTGAATAATCATCCGCCGTTCCATGCGCTTCAGGATATCCGTAATCTGCACGACCCGCTTGGCCGCACGTCCGACCCACAGCTTACGCGAGAGCTCCATGCTCTCTTTGTCGCTGCGGATGCTCTCAATCTGATCGCGCGAGCTCTGCAGCATCGAATCCAGCACCTGCCCGGCAATGGAGAAGTCCTCCCAGTGCACGGTATTCAGCCGCTCCTGGATTTTGGTCTCCAGCTCGCTGCTCCAGCCGCACTTGGCCAGCTTGGCACTCAAGTCATTTTTCTCTTCCTTCACTTTACGGGTAAGCTCCGTACGCTGTGCACGGCTTTCTTTACTCTGCAGCAGCCAGTCAGAGACTGTACGCTCACAGCTTTCTCTCACCTGCTGCTGCACTTCCTCCGGCACATCACGGAGCTGAACCCGGCCTTCGACATGCGTGTCGAGAATCTGTCTCTGATTGCCCAGCGTCTGGAGCCATTGATCTACCGCAGTGAGACGTTGTTTACATAGGCTTAATTGCCGTTCGTTCTCACGGGTATCTTCCGAGATCTCCTGCTCTTTGACAGAGAGCGCGTCGGTCCATAATTCCACAGGCCGTTCATGCTTCTCTTTGATTGACTTTTCGGTTTTGCGCAGATCCTTCTGCAGATTCTCAAGGATCGTCTGGCAGCGGATGTACGATTCGCGTACGCTCTGGTAATCCTCCTCCAGATATACCGTCTCATTCTTCTGCCGTGCCCGCGCTGCCGTTATTGCTTCAGGTGAATCCTGCGGCTCAGGCGCGCCATGCCAGTCACGGTCAACCTGATAGACAGCAGCCTCAAGCTCTCTCAGCTGTTCACCTGCACGCTTGATGTTACCCTGACGAGTACGGATTTCCAGCTCATTATGGGTCAGCGATTGCTGCAGACTCTCCACTGTACTGAGCAGCTGCAGCATTTTATTCTGGGCATCCAGGTTCAGTTCTTCCTCTGCCGCGCCAATTTCACTCTGACGGTCATTTGGAAATAGAAGCTCCGGGAACCAGCTCTGCAGCCTTGGGAACAGAGAATAACGGGTATCCCCGATCCACTGCTCCCGCAGTTGTGCTGCGCTTTCCATCTCCGACTTCAGCTGAACCAGCCCCTGGTCTTTAACAGAGATTTCCTTAACCAGCGCCTGTCTGCGGTCTACCGCTCTCTGCTTATCCTTGTAATCCTGCTCCTGCTTCCGGGTCCGCTCTTCCCACAGCCGCAGGGCCTGGGCTCTTTGCTCCAGTCCGGTCTTTTCCTGCTCATATTCATTAAGCTCCTTCTGAATGGAAGCAAGCAGCTCTTCATTCTCACTGATCTCTGTCTTTAGACCGGCAACGGCTCCATCCAGCTCGTTCACAACCAGCTCCAGCTCACGGGACTTGGCTTTCAAAATTACCGTATGCTCAGTCTGGAACAGCCGCTCAAACTCCTGCCGGGCTGTTTTCAGCTTGGACATGTAATTCTCAGCATCCTGCAGCTCTTCTTCTTGCTCCTTCAGCCGGGAGGCAATCCCGCGCTTCCAGTCGTGGAATTGCTCCGGCTGCAGAACCATCTGCGGCCCCTGATTGGCCAGCAGGAGGAACGGCTCCACCGCTGTTGCCCCCATCTCCTCACGGATAAAGACCGGAACCGCCGATTTGAGAATGACATTCTTCAGTGCATCCGGCGGGATTTTGTCCGCCTCACGCTGTGTGACGATTAGTCCGTAAGGGAGCAGCGGATGACGTCCGAGCTCTTCCTCACGCTGCAGATAACTAAGATCATTCAGATAGGAGCTGCCGGGCATGGAGCTGATCTTAAGTGCATCCAGCCTGTCCTTAACGGCAAGCACATCCGCATTAGGCAGCCAATAAGCTTCCTGCTGCAGCTCTACGTCCAGCTGCTGATGATAATACTCTCTGCGCAGCCGCTTGGTCTGCTGCTCTGTATCATCCAGTCTACGGATGAACCGCTCCTGAATCAAAGCTTTTGCTTCAAACAGCGCTGTTGCCCCCAGGATCTGATGCTCTTCGTATAGCTCAAGCAGCACAACAAGCTGTGACCACAGCTGCGATTCCCGGCCTATCTGCGCTTCCAGCTGATTGTTCAGTTCACCCTTTTGGCGCCGTTCAGCGGCAAGCTTAGCCTGAAGCTCCGCCAGGTTTGTGCGCAGGCTAAGCCTGCGCGCTTCCCCCTGGCTACGCAGACAGGCGCGGTCTGCAATGGAATCTGCAATAGAGTTGGCGGCAAGTAGCGTCCGCTGCAGCGCCGGCCCAGGCGCACTGGCTGCTTCCTGTCCATGCCGGGAGCCGAACACGCCTGCTTCCTCGGTAAACTGACGAATGGAGCCGGTAAGCTCATTAATCCGGCTCTCCAGTCCGCCCAGCTCCAGAACATAACTTTCCCGTTCTTTACGCAGCCCGGCTTCTTCAGCTGAGAGTGTCTGCTGGCGTCCTGCGAAGCCGGCAAGCTCCTGCTGCCACAGCCGGAAAACCTGATCCCACTGAGAGCGCAGCTCCACCTTGGCACTCTGGATAACCTCCTGGCGCTCCTTCATTTCAAGTGAGCCTTCGATCGCTTCGATCTCCTTCTGCCATTGGCCGATTTCCCGCTGATGCACCTGGCGTTTGGCCAGATATTGCGCCACTTCCAGCCGTTTCTCCTGCTCTTTGGACTCATCAAGCCGCGAACGCGCCCGCCCCTGATTATCACTGATGGACTTGAACTCTTCCTGCTTCTGATCATGCTCCTCTTTGCCGCGCAGATAGCTGAGGTTATCCGCCTCAAAGCGCAGCTGCCGCGCCTCAGACTGCAGCCGGACCAGCTCGTCTGCTTGTCTGCCCCGGTTGTCTTCGGCTGATCTTAGCTCGTCATAAATGACCGTATAAATCTGCCGGCCGAGCAGCTCCGTCTCCTGAAAGCTCCGCTCCGCTTCCGCGCCCTGCTTGACCAGCTCATGCAGCGGAGCAGCAAGCGCCGTGAACTCGGCAAAAGCCTTCTCCCGCTGCTCCAGCATCGGAAGCCGCTGGGCTACCGTTGCCGTATCGGTGAACATCCGCTGAAGTGAACCGTCCTCCTCACGCGACCCGTCATTCAGGCTGGAGCCGATTTCCGGAATGATAAGCTTTTCGAACAGATTGTGGTTCGTGAAGGCATCATTTTTCTGAAAATAGCCCTTGATCCCGCCCTCTTCACCGTTAATCTTCTTCATATTACGCCATTCGCCGATATGGATATCCCGTCCGGCCAGGAACGCATAATATTTCTTCAGCTCCGCTTGGCTGCTTCCGTAGTAGATGATCTCACTGCGCCGTTCCCGAACAAACTGCTGAATCGCCTCAAAGCTTGCCGGACCGCCCTCCTCAGCATTGTAGAGAGGCAGCGTAGATAACGTTAGGTCCGCATGCTCATCGTAATCGGTCAGTGTGTACAGCAGATAATCGACCTTAATCTCAAGCTGATCTGCCGAGCTATGGGCTGTCATGGCAATCCCGGTCGTAATATATTCATTACGGTCACCGGAGTCCAGCTTCCATTCAATGGCGACGTGGAAGGTGTAGGGCTTCAGCTGTTTTTTATGATTATGGAAAAAGGCCTCAACCTGATTCTCGTTATCCTTCCCCCATGAAGTCTTTGGAATCAGGAGCTGAAAAATCGACTGCAGCAGCACCCCTTTCCCGCCGCCGTTCATCAGGGTAATCAGGGTATTTGCCGGCCCCTCCTCATTACACAGGTCAAGCACCATATCGTCGTATTTCTTGAGCATTTTCTCATACTTCAGTCCGGCGATCCGGATCCGTTCAATGCGCGGCATGGGCGTCCCCCTCCTTCTCCGCCAGTGTGCTGCCGATGAGCGCCTTCAGCTCTTTGTAGCGTTCTACATCGTGATACAGGTAGCGCATCCGTTCGTACAATTCCTCCCGCGGGAAAATCCGTTTTTCATTCTCGGAAATGAATACCAGATGCTCATCCTCCAGCAGCTTCATCCCTTCATGGATCAGCCCGATCCGTGAACCGGAGCCTCTGGACAGTGTGTCGGCATCCTCCTGGCTTTTGGTCTGCATATACAGGCTGGCCCACACCTTGTACATTGCCTGAATGTCGAGACGCCACTGCTTGCTGAACCTGCCCTCTTCATCCATTTCATACCAGGCCTTCAAAACAGCCGACACCTGATCAGCCAGCTGGATGTAAGACATACTATCCTGCCCGGGTTTGAAATGCTGCTCGTCCTGATCCATTTCTGCCAAAAACACCAGGATGATGACGTTGATGATATGTAAATGCGTCTTGCGCTCAATCCGCGAATATTTATTGCGCAGCTGGGTGAAGTTAGTCGCAAAGCCCGACCCTAACGGATTGACCAGCAGATGCAGGCGGTGACCGGAGTTCATGATCCGGCAGCCTCCCTCTTTAGCCAGATATTGCAGTGCATCATAAGCGCCAGTGTCCTGCAGACACTCCGCTGCCGCCGGATCATCCAGCGAAATGACCTTCCGCCGCAGCAGGTCAAAGAACAGCCGTGACGCCTGCTGCAGTTGTTCCAATGTATAACTCATGTTCGGACCACTCATCTTTCTTCTATAGTAATAGTGTACGGACTCATCTCTAGCCCCGGCCACTTAACTGCCGGCTGCTGCCCGGTACCGCTAATTTTTGTTCTTAGCACCTTGCCCCGCAGAACCTCCAGCTCAGGGTGCTTGTCCAGCAGGTATTGAATGAGTCTCTGGCATTCATCTGTTCCAGCCGTATTCTCTTCACCGGCTTCCTGTACCTTCACCTCAGCATGAAAAAACTGTGCCCATAAATCAACCGCATTAGGGTTATTCGTCCAGCCAAGCTTTTCTTCTTCAGTAAAAGCCTCTGCAGCAAAGGTGAACCTGCCTTCTGCTGCAAGCCCCGCAAATACGGGAAGCCACAGCCCGGCAATCTCCGGCCAGGGTATCGTTTTGGGAATATAGCTTTCTTCCGGCTCTTCACCGGTATCCTCCGGCTCCTCCAGCCATTCTTCAGGCAAGAATCCGGTTTCCTGCTCCTCCCATGCCCAGGCGAGCGGATAAATGAAATCCTGCTGCGGTGCGAACAAGCCGCCTACAAGCAGCTCAAGACTGTCCCCGGAAGGAAGCCCGTCACTTTTGACCCATTCCTCCCATACATTGATCCGGAAGTTAAAGCCGGCCGCCCCCCAGAACAGCTCAGGGAAGTTCAGCCGCAGATTCGTTTCAGCCTCAAAAATGCCCAGCACCACCTCGGCCAGCTCATCATGGACTTTCCGTGACAGCTCCACCCGTTCAGACAGCAGCCGCAGCTCGTTGAAATCGATCAGATCCTTCTCGTCATTAACCAGCCGCGCCAGCGAGCGGTGAATACTGTCAAAGTGCCTGCGTTCCTCGTCAAACTGCTGGTGGATTTCCTCCAGCCGCTGATGGCGCATCACCCCGTATTCGCTGAACATATGCTTTGGATTACGGCGCAGCGCGTTCCGGTACTCCTGCTGCTGCTGGGTCATTTTGCGTACACGTGAGATCAGCTCATTCACATCCTGCAGCGCACGCGTTACCCGGCCATGCTTGATATGCATCTGAATCTCCAGCAGCTTGATGCTGATCTGGAATTCCTCAATAATCTCGTGGCTCATGAAGATCAGCTCCATCGCATGCTCGGAGAGCCGGTAGATAGTGGTTCCGCTCTCTTCCCAGCTGCTGCGTGTGGCATCCTCGTCCACGGTAAAATACTTATATTTCTGCATGGTCATCTGCCGCGTGTGGTCATCGTAATATACCGCCTCAAAATCGCCGCCGTTGCCGCTCCAGAGTAATCCGTCCACCAGGCGTTCCACCGATTCTGCGGTTCCCAGCCCGGTGATCTTAAAGCGCTCCAGTGAGCTCCAGGCCAGACCGACGATATCCTCCTTGGACCGCTGCTCATTCGATTCCAGCTCCAGATAGTAGACCTGCAGGAGCACACTGAGTGCGATCATTTCCTTGTACGGCTGAAGCTCACCGAGATTCATCCCCGCGCCAAGGCTCCACAGCGGATTAAGCCGCTTGTTCCGTTCCCCAAAATCAGACCAGTTCATAATGTATAAGCCAACCCCGCCATCACTTCATAATTGGTGACAAAAAAACATAACCCATATCAGCCCAAAGAGGGAAATATGGGTTAGCAATCACAGATAACTAACATTTTCCTTACGAATATATGTTTCTATTATAACAATGAAATAAAGAGTTGGCTATGATCCTTGTGGAGGATTCCGCGATGACGTTAAAAAGGACTCCGCTGGAAGCAGAGCCCGTTGCAATCAATACTACATTAATGACTTTAGATATATTTCTCCTGCAAAAGATAATGCAAATTCGCCTTTACCCCCGGCCACTCCTCATCAATGATGCTGTACAGCACATTATCGACTACACTACCATCAGAGCTGATCCGGTGCTTGCGGAGGATACCTTCTTTTGTGGCACCTATGCGTTCAATCGCTCGTTGTGACCGCAGGTTGCCGCGGACAATTGTAAAATTCACCCGGAGCAGTCCAAGCTCCTCGAAGCAGTGCTTCAGCAGCAGCGCTTTGCCTTCTGTATTCACCGGTGTTCTCCAGTATTCAGGGGCAATCCAGGTACAGCCGATTTCCGCGTTGCGGTGGGCATGATCAATATGCATAATCCGCGAGGTCCCGGCAATCCGTCCGGTAGAACGGTCCAGCATAACAAACGGCAGATCGTGACCCTTGTCTTTGTTCATAAGCGCCGTATCGATAAGCTGCTCTACCTGTGCGGCGGAGGTGATTTTTCTCCAGGTAAATTCCCAGATTTGCGGGTTGCTTAGAATCGCTGTAAGCTCCGCCCTATGCGCTGCCTCCATGGGAACCATTTGAATGTACGTGCCGTTTAAAGGTCTGATGTTCTCCGAGATCACACAATTGCCTCCTAAGATGCGGATGAGTTCAAAGCACGCTGCATAACTAAACGCCGATCTCCACTTAAAAGATCAGCTGCCCTTAAATTGTAAACGATCTGCCTGTCCTCTGTCTGTATGGTTTTGATAAAAAAACAGCCCCGTTTGTGTAAAAACGGAGCTGTTACATATTAATGAAGAAACTTTTTATTTCCGCTCGGCAATCTCTGCGGCAATCAGCCGGGCCAGCTCATCAATACTCATTGAACCGGCATCTCCACCGTCCCGCTTCCGCACAGAGATTGTGCCGGAATTACGCTCATTGTCACCAAGCACGAGCATATAAGGCACCTTTTCCAGCTGGGCTTCCCGGATCTTCAGTCCAAGCTTCTCATTACGCACATCCGCTTCTACCCGGATTCCGGCAGCTGCCAGCGCCTGCTTCACCTCGAAGGCATAGTCTGCATGATTCACCGATACTGGAAGCAGCTTCACCTGGACCGGAGACAGCCATACCGGAAAAGCGCCGCTGAAATGCTCAGTCAGAATCCCGATAAAACGGTCGATCGAGCCGTATACCGCGCGGTGAATGACTACCGGACGGTGCTTCTGGCCGTCTTCGCCGACATAAGTCAGGTCGAATTTTTGCGGCATCTGGAAATCAAGCTGCACTGTGCCGCACTGCCAGCTCCTTTTTAGCGCATCGAGGATATGAAAGTCAATTTTCGGCCCGTAAAAAGCGCCGTCTCCCGCATTGATCCGGTACGGCAGGCCGCGGTTTTGCAGCACTTTTTCCAGCGCAGCCTCCGCCTGATCCCAGAGTGACTCCTCACCCATATAATCTGCCGGACGAGTGGACAGCTCCACCTTGTATTCGAAGCCGAACACATTATAGATATGGTCGATCAAGTCCAGCACATGGCCGATCTCAGCTTCAATTTGCTCAGGCAGCACGAACAGGTGGGCATCATCCTGGCAAAAAGTGCGGACACGCATCATCCCGTTCAGCGAGCCGGAGGACTCGTTGCGGTGCACCTGCCCGAATTCGGCCAGCCTGATCGGCAGCTCCCGGTAGGAGTGCAGGCTATTTTTGAAGATCAGCATATGCCCGGGACAGTTCATCGGCTTCAGCGCAAACTTTGCTTCGTCCGCCTGAGTGAAATACATATCGTCCTTGTAGTGATCATAGTGACCGGATTGCTCCCACAGCCGGTTGTTCATCATCAGAGGTGTACGGACCTCACTGTAATCCCGCTCGCGCTGTAGTCCGCGGCTGAAATCCTCCAGTTCTGTGCGGATAATCATCCCTTTGGGCAAATAGAACGGCATGCCTGGTGATTCCTCGGAGAACATGAACAGCTCCAGCTCCTTGCCGAGCTTGCGGTGATCCCGTTTCTTGGCTTCCTCCAGCATGTGCAGATGCTCATCGAGCTGGTTTTTTTTCAGGAAAGCCACACCATAAATCCGCTGCAGCATCTTATTATTCGAATCCCCGCGCCAGTAGGCTCCCGCCACGCTCATGAGCTTGAACACCTTGATTTGGCCAGTTGAAGCCAAGTGTGGGCCGCGGCACAGATCGGAGAATTCCCCTTGATCATAAATGCTGATTACGGCCTCCTCCGGCAGATCACGGATAAGCTCCAGCTTGAGCGGCTCCTCCAAATCTGCGAATAGGTTAACCGCCTCATCACGGCTGACTTCCCGGCGGACGATCGGCAGATTTTCCTTAACGATGGCATTCATCTCCTGCTCAATTGCCGCCAGATCCTCGCTCGACAACGGCTGCTCGATATCAACATCGTAGTAGAAGCCGTCTTCGATGACCGGACCGATGCCCAGCTTCACCTTTTTGCCGCCGTAGATCCGTTTAATGGCCTGGGCCATCAGATGTGCAGTGCTGTGCCGGTGTACGTCCTGGCCTTCCTTGCTGTCCAGTGTCACAATCTCAACCCGGCTGTCCTTAACAAGCGGATGATGCAGGTCAACGAGCTTTCCGTCTACTTTGCCTGCCACTGCATTTTTCTTCAGACTGGGACTAATAGATTCTGCTACTGCACTAATATCAGTGTTATACGAATACCCTTTTATTTGTCCATCCGGCAGTTTTACTTTGATCTCCATGATTATAGCCTCCGTCTCTTTAAGGTAATTGAACATTTGAACGCAAAAAAACGCATCTCTCCCGAAAAGGGACGAGTGCGCTTAAGCTCGTGGTTCCACCCTAGTTTGACCTGCGCTGTAACAACCCCCTGCTGTCAGGCGGAAGCTAAGTCGCATAATCCTCATGGTATCCGGTATCGGGGATAAGTCGGTGGCATTTACAGCCGCCCTGACAGCAGGGAGGGTTCAGTGCCACGGCTGCAAAGGGGTAACATCCGGCCGGTCTCTGTAAGAAGCTCTCACCACTCACTTCTCTCTCTGGTCAGTCCTTGGAGGATATCCTGTCTTTGGTCAATGCCTTGGTTATGATGTTGCTTGGTGTTGATGGTTACATATTACTCAATGACAATCTGATAAGTCAATAGCCATTATAAAAAATAATTCAAACACCCGGTAAGGTCAACCGGCAGCCGGCACACCGATCCGTGTAATAATCTGTCCGATTTCCTCAACGGTTGCTGCTATATAATCCGCGCCGCTGGCGGACAACTCCGCTTCTGAGCCATAGCCGACCAGTACGCCGATAGAGGCTACGCCGCAGGCTTTTGCCCCGATAATGTCATGCTCCCGGTCGCCGATCATTACAGCCTCCTCAGGTGTAATACCTCCCTGCTCCAGCACGTAGCGGATCACCTCAGCCTTTTTGGAGCGGGTGCCATCGAGATTGCTGCCGCCTACATGCCGGAAATACTTATCCAGCCCGTAATGCTTAAGAATCTGTTCTGCGAATACCGTAGGCTTGGACGTAGCCACATACAAGGTGTAACCCTTGGCTTGCAGAGCCTCCAGCAGCTCAGGAATTCCGGGAATGACGGCATTCTCGAACATCCCGACAGTGCTGTAGCGTTCACGGTAATAGATTACCGCCTGCGCGGCCTGCTCCTCCGTTAACCCCTGAATCTGCACAAAAGAGTCATACAGCGGCGGCCCGATATACGGCAGCAGCAGGTCCAGGTGCTCCACCGTTATTCCGAACTTGTTCAGTGCATATTCCACACACCGGGTAATCCCCTCTTTCGGATCAGTCAGTGTACCGTCCAGGTCAAATAAAATATGCTTCAGCTCTCCATTCATCTTGCTGCTCCTCCCGCAATATGTATTGTTACTCACCGGTGCTTAACCGCACAGCTCGTTCCATCATACCCCTGTTTCTACATACTTTCCACACACTTATCTATTAATATTTCGGAGTAAGTTATTTTGCTATTGGAGGATGTAACATGACAATGACACACTACATGTCGCTGCTGGCGGACAATCAGCCATGGAACCTGATATTTTTTATGGCGATTCCGGTTATTTTCGCAGAGACGATTACTGTAACCGAATTCTTTATTCTGTTCACCAAAAAACTGAACGGCCCGCTGAGAGCCTTTAACCGGGTATGCAGTATTCTCGCCGGTCTTTATTTCACCGGAATCTTTCTCTATTTGTTCCCGACCGCCTTTGTACCGCTTACTGTTAACGGTGAATGGCATACCTGGGTTGATGTTGTTGCTGTAGGCTTCTACCTGAGCGGAGTTCTGTTCCTCCTGCCGCTGGCGCTGCTCGATCTCGGCCTGATTGCCCGCAAGCGTACGGAAGAGGACAAGCTGAAGCTCCATTTTCTGCTGGTCAGCGGTTTCCTGGTGGTAGCGCATATTGCGATGATCTTTGGTATGATCAATCCGGAAATTATCAGCGGGATGGCCGGGATGAACCACTGATGGCCTGACCTGACAACACTCAAATAAGCAGAGCTCCGGTTACCGGACAAGCTCTGCTTTTTGAGTTTTATCTGTTTTTTCAAATACAACCTCACATTTCGTGCCCGCCCCCGGCTTGCTGGATATACTCACCGTTCCTCCTAATAGCCCCGCCAGCTTATGCACAATGGACAAACCGAGCCCGGTTCCGCCGTACTGCCGTGAGCGAGATTTCTCCACCCGGTAGAATCTCTCAAACACAAAGGGAAGCTCTTCCTCAGGAATACCAATCCCGGTATCCTCCACAATGAAACTAACCTTATCACTATCATACTGCAGCAGGACCCGGACCTCTCCCTCGTCCGTGTAGCGGACAGCATTTTCCAGTATATTCATTACAATTTGTTCCATCCGTTTCGCATCCCCGGGTATAGGAGCAGCCGCTCCGCTTACGTTAAAAAGAAGCCTGATCCCCTTATCTCTGGCTGTAAGCTCCAGCTTGCGGACTGCCTGTCCGGCTATGCCGGAAAAATCCACCGGTCCGATATGCAGCGGAATCTGTCCCTCTTCCATTTTGGCCAGCTCGAACAAATCGTCCACCAGATGCTGGATACGGTGCGCCTCCTGATGAATGATATTCAGGTACAGCTGCTGCTCCTCTTCGGTTTCGTACAGTCCATCCCGTACCACCTTCGCATAGCCTTGCAGATAGGTGACAGGAGTGCGTAATTCATGTGAAATGTTAGCGAGAAACTCCTGGCGTGTATCCCTGAACCGCTGCAGATCGACAGCAAGATCATTGATTGCTCCTGCCAGCGATCCAATTTCATCGTTACTGCTGATCGTAAGCCTCGTCTCCAGCTCACCTGCTGCAATTTTGCGGGTAGCCTTTTGCATTTGCACAAGCGGACGCGACAAAATCCTGGCGATAACCAGCGTAATCAGCAATGCAAGCACAAAGGCACTAACGCCTGCCAGCAGCAGAATATCCCTTACAGCCGCAAGGGTCTGATCCATATTCTCCATCGAGGACATAACATATAACGCAGAAATGATGCTGGTTCCCTGTTTAATAGGCTGGGCCGTAACGAAATAACGGTGACCGACGGGATCAGAATAGACAAAGCTGCTATCCGCTCCGGCAAAAATATGCTCAAGGTCCTCGTCTTGTATAAACGTACGGTCCGCAGCATCATGTAGACCAGAGTGAAGCTCTACATTGCCGTCCCGGGAAATATTAAAGATACTGACATCCGTGAATTCTGCAAAAGACCCCATCATCAGCTCATTGGTCGTATCGCCGGATTCAGCCATGGCTGTAAAATGTGAGGCCAGCTCCATGGCCTGAGTCCGCATTTCCCGGTAATAAAAGCTGCTGAACATCCGGTCGATCATCACACCCAGCGACAGGAGTACGACTAGAAAGAGGGACATAATCGCCAGACCAAGCTTAAAACCAATTCTGTTGCCCCTCATTCCGCATGCTCCGGTGCCTGAAATTTATAGCCCAGACCCCATACCGTCTGCACCGGATGATAGGGAAGCTCCGCTTTTTGCAGCTTTTCTCTGATATTCTTGATATGGGTATCCACCACCCGTGTTTCTCCTCCGTAATCATTCCCCCACAGCTGCTCAACCAGTTCCTCTCTGGTATATACACGCTGTCCGCCGCGGGCAAGCGCAGCAAGCAAATCAAACTCCTTCAGCGTAAAAACAACCTTCTCCCCCTTAATTTCCACCTCGCGGGCTTCCGGATAAATATTCAGCTCCGGGAAGCTCAGAACCTCCTTCTGCGGCACAGCCGTACGATTTAACATAGAACGCCTCAGCAAAGAATGAATCCGGGCCAGCAGCTCCTCCGGCTCGAACGGCTTGGACAAATAATCATCAGCGCCAATCCCGAGCCCGAGCACTTTATCTCTAGTCTCTGATCGTGCTGTAAGCATAATGATGGGCACATCACTTCGGGCCCGGACCGACTTGCAGACCTGCCACCCGTCCATATCCGGCATCATGACATCCAGCAGCACTAAACTGAACGCCTGCTGTTCTATCTTCTGCAGTGCTTCATGGCCTGTGGCTGCTTCCTCTGTGTCAAAACCTGCCCTGCGCAAATAAATCCGCAGCAGATTCCGCATATTCCATTCATCGTCAACGATCAGTACTTGCTGCTTCGTCAAGCTATTCACCCTTTGTGATTGTACTGAACTACACTTTTCTTTTATTATACCTTAATAAAAGCACAAGCCGGCAGCAGCTCCATTGTGTAGTTCACTAGCTGCAGTTTAGCCCATAAATATGTAGAAAGCATGTGGAATCAAACCGTAAGAGGAGGTTTAATCCTAACAAGCGAATACTATAACCAGTAGGTTCCATTTCGAGAGGAGTGATGTGGTATGAAGAATATCCATGTAGTTGTTGATACGAGAGGAATTGCACCATAATTGCGGAGGACGGGCTCCTCTGCGAATTTACATTCGGGAGGTCAATCAAATGAACGTTGAATTGAAGCCTGTAACGGCTGATAACTGGTACGCATGCACCAAGCTTAAAGTCAAACCCGGACAGTTGGACATCTTTCCTGCACCTGTGGTTTATTGGATCGCGGAATCGAAATATGTTGCTGACTTTGAACTGCGTGCCGTTTACTTAGAAGGGGCCTTGGTCGGATTTCTCGTATTTTGTATGAAGCCGGATCAAGACGGTAACTGTTGGATTCCCGCCGTTATGATCGACGAACAACATCAGGGTAACGGTTTGGGCAAAGCGGCAATGAACGCATTGATTCAGCTTATGAGCAGTTCCAATTGTACCCGGATCATGATCGGACACCGGCCGGACAATCTGGCTGCGGGGAGGCTGTACGAATCCTTGGGGTTTAATAAAGTCAGTGAAGAAGGAATAGACGGTGAAATCATACGTCTGCTGCAAATTAGTTAACATGATGTGACAAAAAACGGCAGCCGGATTCTAAAGATCCGGACTGCCGTTTTTTCATTTCAGATATTCTTCTACTTCTGCACCAGCACCGTCAATTCGCCCTCAAACACCTTAACCTCTGTCTGATTGAACGTTGACAGCCTTACCGTGACAAGACCTGTCTCATTCTTCTTTTCGGCCAGATCTATTACTTCCACAATGCAATATAATTCATCTCCCGGTAATACGGGTTTGATAAACCGGATGTTATTCATCGCTGTCCCCGCTACAATATCCTCACCATAGGTGCCGGTTTCGACCCAAAGCTTGAAGGAAACGGCCAGGGTCTGAATGCCCGATGCGATGATACCGCCGAATCTCCCCTGCTTCGCCCGTTCTTCGTCCAGATGCATATACTGCGGATCAAATTCTGCAGCAAAGCTCTTAACATTCTCAGGAGTTATACTTAATGAATTCGTTCTAAAGGTCTGGCCGGTGCTAAATTCATGAAACTTCATTCTTCCACCTCTTGGTTGTCTGTGTATGTAACTATATTAGATCAAGGTGATAGAATGAAGCAAGACTTGAGCTAAGTTTACCAGGCTACGCGGATAATCAGGCCTTTGGGATTGCCGGACTCCAGGTATGCCGCCTGGCCGTTGACATCATCATAAGGAAAGCCGTAAGCCAGACCGTTTATACTATGGTCATGCCAGAATTTCGCATAGTAATTAGCTGGAGCTGCATTATAGTAATTCGCTACATTGTTCCAGTTGCTGGTGGTATAGACATGGCGGTTGATTGCAGCAGCGGTAGCGGCATCGGTGAGAGCACCGTCACAGCGGAGAATATCCTGCGTGCTGTAGCTGGAATATCCGGCAAAATAATTGGCGTTCGCACCACCGGCTGCAAAAGACCCGTAAATCGGTGCAACAATCCGGTATGGAGCCTGGAGGGTAGCAAGCGGTTTAAATGCCGCAGGCACTTCATTTGAGTATTTCGTGAAGATTCCAGCCCGTGTCTCTGACTCCAGCTCACCGACAGTCTGGTCGAAGGAGCCGCTGGTATTGACCAGCCGGTGCTGGATCGGGAATCCAAAGGCATCCACGCGGGTAGTATTGCCATGGTAGCCGGTTGCATCAACGGTAAACTCTATGAAATCAAAGTAGATATTGCGGTTCGGATCAGTCGGATTGTTGATATCCGGACCGGCAAAGCCGTCATCATAGGTTTTGATATAGAGCGGGGTGCCGACACTGAGGAACATCCGCCCGGAGGTGATTTTGGGCAGGTTGACCCAGGAGGCCTGGCTTACGGTGTGATAAATGTTGGCATAGTTAACCCCGTTTTTAGTCAGGTGCCCGGAAGCATCATTAAGCGCAGTTGAAATCGGCAGCAGATTGCCGCTTAGATCCAGATAGCTCCATTTACCGTTTGCCGGATTGATTCCGATAACTCCCCAGTAAATCTGGTTATCGGGATAAGTGCCACCTGTTCCGTTCATTACTTTGAGGGACATCGAGCCGTTTGGAGCTGTAGGTATGGAGGCTGCGGTGATGGAATAGATGGAATTCGAAGAATTAGGCGGTGTGGTTGGTGTTGTGCCTGAGGCCGTCCAGGTAAACCAGCCTGTATCGTATGCCGGAGTGCCATTGTTGTATGTGAAAAAATAGCTGATCGCTGTTCCGGCTGGAATTCCGCTCACTGCCTGCTCATAACGTGCTGTACTGCTGTTGTAGGTCATACGGTAGTTAAACTGTGTACCGTTGTTAACTTTATAATGTACATCGACCCATGAGGTGCTGACTGCAGATTTGAACCAGATTGTTGCCGTTGCTCCTGACAGACTGGCACCTTGAGTATAATCGGCAGCGGAAGCTTTGGAACCAGACAACGGTAGACAGGAGAGCAGGAGCACAAGCATGAGCACAGACATAAGCCATTTTTTCCTCATCGCATTTTTCCTCCATTTTATGGTTTATAATCAATCACGAACCAATTATGGTTACGTTTTCAACACTGATTATAAGCTTGGTTCGGCCTATTTTATAGGCGCAGATTTTCGGTTTTCGCACCCAAAATTTGGGGTGAAACGGTTTGCTGCAAAAAAATCAAAAAGCCTTATTTCTCCAGAAGTCAGAAGAAATAAGGCTTCACATTAGCGTAACATTACCAGTGCTTTGATATAAACGTATCGCGTCCCGATTGCTCGCGGTCCTCTTTATAATGCTTGGGATTCTTTTTATGATAATCCTGGTGATATTCCTCAGCACGGTAGAATACCGGCGCCGGCAAAATTTCAGTTACGACCGACCCCTCAAATCTCCCGCTTAACGCAACCTGCTCCTTGGAGGCCTCTGCCGCCTGCCGCTGGCTGTCATTATAGTAGAATACCGCTGTCCGGTACTGGCTTCCCCGGTCCTGAAATTGCCCGCCGTCATCCGTAGGATCAATCTGCGGCCAGAACAGCTCCAGCAGAGTCTCGTACGGGAAAAGCTGCGGATCAAAGGTAATCTGTACGACCTCATAATGTCCGGTTGTTCCTGTCTTAACCTGCTCGTAGCTCGGATTCTTCACCGTACCGCCGGCATAGCCTGATACGATTCCGTGAATTCCCGGCAGCTCCTCAAACGGAGTAACCATGCACCAGAAGCAGCCTCCTGCAAACATTGCCTGTTCCATTCTCCCATTCCCTCTCCCTATCTCTCATCTGCAGATCATAAAAGCACATGTTATGAAGATAAGGCTAATTATCCGTAAAGTCAATTTGAGAGAATGGCAGCTGCGGTTACGGGAAGCTTTCTGCTGTCCGATGAACGGTATATATCTGCAATGATCTCCAGCGCCTTGATGCCTTCCCGCCCATCCAGCCAGAACTTACGCCCATCCCGGAGATGCTGGTAGAAATCCTTGATCAGCAGCTGATGTCCCGTACCCCAGTAAGATTTACCGCCGTTCGTTACGGTACCGGGCTCACACAGCAGCTTCTCACGGCCGTCTTGCCACAGGTACAGACAGTCCCGGCGCTGCAGCAGCGTCCCCTGCTCAAACACCAGCTCAAGCTCAACAGGCGAATTTACCGGATAAGCATTCGTACCGTAGAAAAGCCCTTTGACTCCATCAGCAAAAGTAATGCAGGCGTGCGCGCTGTCTTCAACCTCAATAACGTCATCCAGCACATCTGTGCTCACCTTACCTTTGACGGATGTTATTTCGCCGCCGAACCATTGCAGCAGATCCAGTGTATGAATTGTCTGGTTAATCAGCACCCCGCCGCCTTCGGTAGCCCATTTGCCCCTCCAGCCGCTTTCTGTGTAATACTGCTCACTGCGGTGCCAGGTCACAACCGCCTTCATGCACAACAGCGGTCCAAGCTCACCGCTAACTATAATCTGCCTTATCTTCTGTGAGGGCTCATTATAACGGTTCTGAAATACAACCCCTAACTGCCCCTTACTGCGGTCCGCTGCTTCAGTAATCCGCCGGGCGGCAGCTACATCAACAGCCAGCGGTTTTTCGGTCAGGACATGCTTGCCGGCATTCAGACAGTCGATCGCCATCTGCGCATGCAGATAATGAGGGGTACACAAATGAACAACATCAATATCCTTCCGCTCCAAAAGCTCATGATAGTCCGGCACGGTCTCACAGCCGTACAGTGTGCTGAAGGCTGCCGCCTGTGCGTCATTACTATCCGCTGCAGCGACTAGCCGTGCCCCTTCCATAGCAGCAATTGCATTGGCATGAAGCGGAGCTATTGCCCCGCAGCCGATGATTGCTGCTCCGAGTGCAGTCATGTTAACACCATCCGTTCTTTTTACACATCTGTTTGACTTTCAGCCTACTTCAGTGTTTCCGGGGTAAGATTCAATGCCGAGGCTTGGGCGATCAGGCACAGCTCCGCAGCTTTGAATACATGCTCCTGGGACATTGCCTTTTCAGTCCGGTGCAGACAATCGAGAATCAGCTCACCGAAGAACGGATAACCCACTTTACCTGCCACATGCTCGTAATGCTCCCCCTCGCTGTCAACCCAATAGACATGATCTGATTCCGTGGAACGTCCGATATCAATATACTTGCGAAGCTCGATGTACCCTTCGGTTCCGAGAATTACCGTCCGGCCATCCCCCCAGGTTCCCAGGCCTTCAGGCGTAAACCAGTCCACCCGGAAATATTGAGTAGCCCCGTTATCCCCGGCCAGTGTAACATCCCCGAAATCCTCCAGCTCCGGATACTCCGGGTTGTTGTAATTAGCGACTTTGCTGTGCAGCACCTTTGCATCGCTGCAGCCGGCATAATATAGAAACTGCTCTATCTGATGACTGCCGATATCGCAGATAATACCGCCGTATTTGTCACGCTGAAAGAACCATTCCGGCCGGCTTGGCGCATTCAGGCGGTGCGGTCCGGTACCCATGACCTGGATTACACGGCCGATAGCGCCCTGCTTCACCAGCTGTCCGGCATATACTGCGCTCTCCACATGCAGCCGTTCACTGAAATAGCTCATGTATTTACGGCCTGTCTTCTGAACCTGCAGCTTTGCCGCAGCAAGCTGCTCCAGCGAGGTGAACGGTGCTTTGTCCGTAAAATAATCTTTACCGTACTCCATAACCTTGATTCCTAACGTCGCACGTTCTGAGGGAACCGCTGCTGCTGCAACAAGCCTGATCTCCGGGTCCTCCAGGATTTCTTCTGCACTGCTTGCCGCTTTAACCCCCGGATAGGTGCTGATAAACGCGTTAACCTTGGCCTCATCCGGGTCATACACCCATTTGAGCTCCGCTCCAGCCTCAATCAGCCCGTTGCACATGCCATAAATATGTCCGTGATCCAGTGCAATAACAGCAAATGTGAATTCGCCAGGCTGTACTACCGGACGTGCTTCATTTTTGGGTGCGTACATCATTCCGTCTTTGCGGTTCATCCTCTGGTCTCCTCCCGGCTACAAAAGCTTTTTCAGATAATTCAGGCTGATGGCAAGACTCTCGAACGGATCACGGCGGCAGACATCCTGTTCAACCACATACCATTCCACACCGGTCTCGCGGCAGGCTTCAATGATATCGGGATAATTCATATTCCCTTCCCCGATTTCAGCAAAAGCCGTCTTCCGTTCAACAATTGCCATATCCTTAAGATGCACAACCTGCATTCTTCCTTCTACCCTGCGAACCCAGCTGACCGGGCTCCCCCCTCCAGCCTGGACCCAGTACAGATCAAGCTCGAAGCCCAGAACATCAGCATCACCTTCGTTAATCAGTACATCCATTCCGGTTACACCGTCAAAGCGTTCAAATTCGAAATCATGATTATGATAAATGAACTGCAGGCCGTGCTTCTCCTTCAAAATGCGGGCAATTTCAGAGGCTAGGCTGACAAAGCTGCGGTAGCCCTCCTGACTGGTCTGATACTCCGCCGGAAGGGAGCCTAACCCGATGTATTTGCAGTTCCACAGCTTATGTTCAGCCGCAAGCGCTTCCAGATCATTCACCAGCCGCTTCCAGGGAACATGGGTCGCACAGATGGCAAGCCCTGCTTCATCGGCATATTCCTTAACCAATTGCGGATCAATCGGCCCGATGCCAGAAATCTGAACAGCCTTGTAGCCGATTTCTTTTAGCTTCTGAAAGGATTCTCTCAAGCCCTCCGGCGTTTTGGTAAATTCACGGAGTGTGTACATTTGCGCAGCAATGGAAGATAAGTTCATAATGCAGGATCGCTCCTTATTGTGGTTTAGTGGGTTCCTGATACATCCAGCGCTTTCCCTTGGCTTGTTTCCTTCTTAAAAGTGGAGGTTCTTACTTTCTCCATCAGGTGTTCATGGAACAGATCCGCATCAATCGGCAGCTCCACCCAGTTGTCTGTCCAGGCGGATAAATACATCGCATTAGACAGCGTCAAGCCGCGTATGCCCTCTTCTCCGGGAGCTATCAAAGGCTCATCGTTCAGGATTGCATTCGTGAAGTTGCGCAGAATGCCCTGATGACTGCCTCCGTTACTTTTATTTACGGGGATTTCACATTTCCAGCATTCCGGCTGCCCGAAGCCTCCGGTATAGGTGGCATTAAATTCAGGCTCCGGTGTACGCAGCCGCCAGAAGGTCAGGCTGCCGTCTTCGACAACAATTTTGCCGTTATCTCCGGTAATTTCAAAGCGGTTCGTTCCCGGTGCTTCGCCAGTCGTCGTGATGAACAGGCCGGTCGCACCATTCTCGTACTCTACATAAGCCGTTACATCATCCTCAACCTCAATATCACGGTATTTGCCGAACTGGCAGAAGGCGCGTACCCGCTTCGGCATCATCCCGGTTGTCCACTGCCACAGATCGAGCTGATGCGGGTCCTGGTTCAGCAGCACCCCTCCGCCTTCACCGGCCCAGGTCGCGCGCCAGCCGCCTGAATTATAATAGCTCTGCGAACGGTACCAGTCCGTTATGATCCAATTAGTGCGGCGGATCTCACCAAGCTCACCGGATGTGATCAAATCTCTCAGCTTCCTGTACAGCGGATTTGTGCGCTGATTGTACATGATGCCGAACTTTCGGTCGCTCTGTGCAGCCACATCGTTCATTTCCTGTACAGCCTTGGTAAATACGCCTGCCGGCTTTTCGATCAGCACATGTAAATGATGCTTCAGCGCTTCAATCGCAAGCGGCGGATGGTCGTAATGCGGCGTGGAGATCAGGACTGCATCCACGCTGCCAGACTTGAACAGCTCTTCACTTGAGCTGAACCGCAGGACATGCTCCGGCAGCTGCTCCGCCGCCCACTCCAGCCGCTGCGGGCTGATATCGCAGACTGCTGTCAATTCGGCGCCTTTCACTTCATTCAACAGACTGAAGGCATGCGACCTGCCCATGTTGCCTACACCAATAATTCCAAACCTGACCTTATCCATCTGAAAGATCACTCCTGTAAATGTTTATGAAATGAGAATAACCCTAAATCCGTTTAATGAACATGAGCGGAATTAAGGTGTTTTTGTATATTATTAAGATGTAATGTACAAATGAAAGCGGTATAATGGATTCAATCTCTAGATTTAACTTCTAAGTAACCATTTATGGATCTGCCGTGACTCCAGAGAATGTTTGGACTTCCGGCCGCTGTTGTCTGCAGATTTCTTGATTTGTACCGCTGCACGCGGTTGAAATCCGCAGACAAAGGCGGTCGCTACCGCTCCTACAGTTCCAAAATTCCCCTCCGCCACTTTCCCCTAAATAGATTAATTTGAAGTTCAAAATATATATTTAACCATTAAGGAGGGAAAGCAGAAATGAACGCTTCCGGCATGATGAACGGAACGCTGAAGAATGAAAAGATGAAGAATGAAAAGCTGAAGAATGAAAAGATGAGGAAGAAAGAGTTGAATGATACAACTAAAGATAAGCAGAAGGACAAGACGAATACGGGGGTGCAAGGTAGAACATTTGATAGGCATAGCGGCACCCAGACAGGCAATCTGACCGGACGGCTGCTTCAGAATCTGACGGTGAGAGTGACTCACGCCCAGTTAAGCAGCAAATATCCGGGCTGGGACCGCAGCAATGAGACTCCCTCGTTTAACCGGCTGTATTTCATTGACAGCGGAGAAGGTAAGGTGATTATTAACGGAGAGACTCATTACCCGCATGCCGGTCATCTGATGATTATGCCGGCCGGGACAACTCAGACCTCCGTAACGTATGCGCATAATTGGTATGTGCGTTATTATTGCCATTTTGACGCGCAGATTGGGGAATGGCCATTGTTCCACAATGCAGGTAAGCTCTATATTTGTGAGGTTGCTGATCCGGACGCGGTCCGGGCGATTTTTAATGAGCTGATTGATCTGTTCCAGGATGACAGCTTCCTGTCCACGTTACGCAGGCAGGCCAGCCTGCTGCAGCTGCTGGCTATGTGCCTTGAGGGCGGCGGGTATGCGAACTTTCTGGATGATGTAGCGCATACGGGGGATCACGGCAAGCTGGCCAGTGTCCTGGGATATATCGAGGAGCATCTTCATGAGCCCATGGAGGTGGATGCGCTGGCTGCGCTTGTACATCTGCATCCGAATTATTTTATCCCTTATTTCAAGAAGTTCATGGGAATGCCTCCGATGCATTATGTGCAGTACAAACGAATGGAGCAGGCCAAACGGCAGCTGTCCGGCTCCCAGTTCAGTATCGGTGACATCGCCGAGCAGGTCGGTATGGATCTGGCTCACTTCTCCAAAGTATTTAAGAAGACAACAGGCGTATCGCCGTCAGCCTACCGCAGCAGTACGCGATAATGAAGCCGTTTAAGAGTGCTTCACACATATTGAAAAGCTACATCAAGCCCATATGCTGAATAAGAAAATATCCAAGCAGGGAAAGCAGCAGGGACCCGGCTAAACCGGCTACAAATGGCTTACCCCCTAAACGGCCAAAGGTCTTTAGATCAATGCCAAGACCAAGTCCGGCCATAGCCATTGCAAGCAGCAGATACGCCAGAACAAGTAGCCCGGCAGTCAGCTCATCGGGAAGAATACCTAAGGTATTCACACCGCTCATCAGCAGAAATCCTCCGATAAACCAGGGAACAGGGAGCTTATTGGGCTGGCAGTTAATTTCTTCTTTGCTGTGTTCCCCCTTTTTACTCTGGGCATTTTCGTTTTTAGTGCGCTGACGGCGGTTTTCCCATAAGCCTAATCCCAGTGCTACCGGTGCAAGCAGCGCTACCCGGGTGAGCTTGACGATAACCGCCAGATCGGAGGCCTGCTGTCCAACCGGTACTGACGCTGCGATGACATGCGCAACCTCGTGAAGCGTTGCTCCGGCAAAAATACCATATCCTGATTCGCCCAGTCCGAGGAACGGATAAGCTGTAATATAAATAAGCGTAAAAATAGTACCCAAAACGGCAACTGTCGCGGCAATCACAGCTGTTTCATTATCGGTAGCCTTAATCTGCGGGGAGACTGCCGCTACTGCCGCGGCTCCGCAGATTGCGGTTCCGCAGGCGGTCAGAATACCGAGCCTCCGGTCGATTTTCATGACTCTGCATAATAGATATACGGTAACAAGCGTAAATACTATGTTCATTACTGCCAAAGCCAGCACTTTAGGGCCTGCCTGGACGATATCATGCAGATTTAGCCTGAATCCCAGCAGGATAATTCCTGCTCTAAGCCCTTTCTTCGCGGAAAATTGAATGCCTTCCGCTGCTTTTTCCGGCAAGCCTGCCGCGGCGCGGAACAGAATTCCAAGCAGGATTGCCAATACAAGCTGGCCCATTATATTCAGAAAAGGCAGCTGAGCCAAATACTTGGCCGCTGCCGCCAACACTGCGGTAATCAGCAGCCCTCTGCCAAGCCTGCGGGTCCGGTTAATAACCCACTCATATTTACTTTCCGCCCCAAGCCGGTTAAAGTGCTGAAAGAATTGGATGTGCATAACTTCCTCTCCCTGTCTGCCGCATCTCTGGCGGCTGCTCTGCCTTAACTATACGGATGCGCGGATGGAATGTGAAATACCGGTTTGCTATTTCAATCATAACAATTACTTATGATTGACCTGGGCAGTATGCTATTATGAATAAGTTAATATCTAAGCAAGCTACAAGTGAGGGATTATAATGATCGTTGATGCACTGCGGGTATTTGTAACCGTTGCTGAGCAGCGGCACTTCTCCAGAGCCGGGGAGCTGCTGAACCTGTCACAGCCCGGAGTCAGTCTGCACATCCGCAACCTGGAGAATGAGCTGGGCAGCAAGCTGCTGCACCGTTCCCCAAAGTCGGTCCGGCTTACAGAGGCTGGCGCCGTGCTGTTTAAGCATGCGAAGCAAATTCTCGCCCATTATGAGGAAGCTGCACAGGAGATCCGGCTGCTGAGGGATGAAGTCACGGGCAGCCTTAATCTTGGGGCGAGCTTTACTATCGGTGAGTACATTTTGCCGGGCCAATTAGCCGGCTTTGCCAGACAGTATCCGCAGGTCGAAGTGCAGGTTACGATAGGGAATACCGAGGAAATCATTGCGGCGGTGAAGTCAAACCAGTTGGACATTGGTTTCATAGAAGGTGAAACCCGCGACTTTGAGCTGGATATTATCCCCTATATGAAGGATGAGATGATCGTTACCGCTGCCGCCGGACACCCGCTCACCGCAGCACTCGCTGTAGATAATGAGATGCTGCAGAATCAAGTCTGGGTCCTGCGGGAACCCGGGTCCGGCACGCGTGCTTACAGCGATCATTTTCTGCAGGAAGCACAGCTCTCCGCCAAGCGCTCCTATGTGTTCAACAGCAGCCAGGGCGTGAAGGAGGCTGTTGCCGCCGGTCTCGGCATCTCTCTGCTGTCCCGCTGGATTGTACGCAAGGAGCTGGGCAGCGGAGAGATCAGCGAGCTCAGAACCCGGCAGAAGCTGCCGGAAAGAGAGTTCCTGATTATCCGCCGGAAAGAAAACCAGATAGGAATGGCTAGCCGGGTATTCCTGGAGAAGCTGCTTACAGCCGAAAAAGCCTGATTCCATCTCATCGAGAGAAATCAGGCTTATCATTATAAATGATTATACTTGAACAGTGACAGCTCCTGTGTTCTGATGCTCCGCCAGCATTCCATTCTCCAGATGCAGCACACGGTCACACCAGTCCAGCATCCGCTCGTCATGGGTCACCATGACAGCGGCCTTGCCCTCGCTGCGCACCTCGTCAGCTATCATCCGGACGACCTCTCTCCCGCGCTCGAAATCCAGGCTGGCCGTCGGCTCATCGGCAAACAGAATGGCAGGCTTGTTCATCCAGGCCCGGGCAATCGCCACCCGCTGCTTCTCGCCCCCGGACAGCTTCTCGGGATAATGGCTCCGGCGTTCCCAGATTCCGAGCCGCTTCATCAAGCCGGCAGCCCGTTCCTTGGACTCTTTGGTCCCCAGCTTAGCCAGTCTGGCGACGTACAGCAGCTGTTCCTCTACTTTCAGGTAGGGCAGGAGCTGTGCATTCTGGAACATAAAGCCGATTTTTTGCAGCCGCAGTTCTGTCAGCTCCCGCTTATCTTTATTAGTCAATGATTCGCCGTCAATCCAGATTTCCCCGCTGGTCGGTGTCAAAAGCGCTCCTGCCGCAGAGAGAAAGGTACTCTTGCCTGAACCGGAAGGTCCCAGCACAGCGATGAATTCTCCCGCATTCACTGTCAGGTCCAGCTTGTTGAGCACCGACATCGTCCGGCCGCCGTCCCCGTAATTTTTGGTAACCTGTTTCATCATCAGCATTGCACTCATGCCCCAGCCCTCCCTATCGCTTCCAAAGCATCCACTTTGGCTACTCTCACAACAGAAATCAATGCACCGAGCAGAGACATGCCGATAAACAATACACAGGTCAAAAGGATGGTCGAACGCTCCAGCTGAAACGGCATCGTATCCGGCAGTCCCATATTCATACCGAAGGTCAGCAGCAGGCTGACCGCCAGGCTCGCCACAGAGAGGATAAGCACTTGGCCCACTACACTCCAGGCAAGGTAGGACATTTTTGTGCCCATCGCTTTCAGGATGCCGAACTGGCTTGTCTTCTGGATCGTGATAACGTAGAAGAACACGGCCAGCACAAACGCTGCAATGACAAACAGAAATGCGATCATCATGAGCAGGGAATTCTGTTCAGAAGCGTAGCCCGGAATGCTCGAAATGGCCTGCTTTTGCGTAATCACTTCAACATGATCCAGCTTGCCAGCGACCTGATCAGCCTCTGCGGAAGTTGCCTTTAGCGCGATTACATTGTATGGGGCAGACAGCTGGGCTGAGCCTTCCTGCACTGCTCCTCCCTTCATGACCTGCCAATCCGATTTGGTAATATACACGACCGGCATGTGGCTGTAGGAGCTGTCCTCAACAGTGCCTGCCACCTTGAAGCTCATCCCGGATGCCTGGTCAACTATTGTACTCCCGACTGCAATGCCGGATTTCTCCAGCTTGGAGTCCACAATAGCACTTCCCTGAGAAGCATTGGTTAAAGCCTCACCCTGTACTACCTTAGGTGCCAGCATCCCGTCCATATCTACCGCAAAAAAGGTGATATCCGCTTTTACCTCTGCAGCCTCAGCCGTTACTGTGCTTGTCTGCACAGCAAGTGTTGCAGCGTTACCGGCACCGACAACGGACATGGCTGCAGCCAGCTCCGCTTCACTTAACTGTGAACGTCTAAAGGCATGCTCCGCATCATCCTGGACTGCAAAATAGCTCGCCGGCATATTTTCCACAGCAGAAATATTAGCATATGCCAGCCCGCGGGCCAGCCCGGTCACGAACAGCACCAGGAACGAAACCAGCAGCATGATCACCATAATAAGGCTGTATCTTGCCTTGGAGTGCCTCATTTCCCTTAATGCCAAAAACATACTACCACTCCCTCATCTCTGTATGGCAACAGTGTAAAGGGTGAAAATGAACGGAGTATGAATAAACGATTACAGATGCGGCAGCGTGACAGTAAAAGAAGTGCCCTCCCCAACGGTGCTGGCAGCCTCAATGGTGCCGTTATGCGCCATGACAATCTTTTGGGCGATGGAAAGCCCCAGACCGCTGCTGTTGCTGCCCGCAGTACGTGCTTTATCCACCTTATAGAACCGGTCAAAAATCATCGGCAGCTCGGCAGCAGAAATACCTTCACCGGTGTCCGCTACCGTAACGGTACAAATGCCGTTGGCTGCTGAAGCTGACAGGGTGATTGTCCCCCGGCGGGTGTATATTTGATTGCGTTCGATACTAGATTCATCCATACCTGATGAAGCAGATTCGCGTCTGCCATAACGGTAATCTCCTCAGCGTGCAGACGGACCGCCAGTTCTTTTTCGGTTAGCCGCCATTCCATAGTCTGGATGACCTGGCGGAGCTGGGCCCGCAGACCTACCCTCTCTCTCTGCAGCGCGTTCTCGTCATAATCGAGTGTAGACAGCGTAAGAAGCTGCTTGCTCAGCTTGGACAGTCGCCGGCTCTCCTGGTCAATAATGGAGAGATACTCCAGACGCTGGCCTTCCGGTAACGCAGAATCTTTTAGCGCATGTGTAAATCCCTGAATGGAGGTCAGCGGCGACTCAATCTCATGCGAGACATTGGCAACAAATTCCTGGCGTGCCCGGTTCGTCCGCTCCAGCTCCCGGCTCATGATCATGAAATGGGAGGCCAGCTGGCCGATCTCATCCCGACGTCTTGTGTTCAGCCTGATATCGTATCTGCCCATGGAGATACGCTGTGTGGCAGCTGTAAGCCGGGTAATCGGTTTGACCACATGCAGCACGGCAACCACCACAAACCATAGACTGAACAGAATACTGAACCCGATCAGCATGGCAAAAAACAGCCGCAGCTCGCCGAACTGTACTTGCGCATCCGGCCGCATAAACAGCGCGTAGGTCTGTCCGTCCAGCAGAACCGGAACGCCGATTGAATTGCTGAGCTGATTATCAAAAAATCCGGTAATAAACGCACTGCCCGGAAAGTCTGCCACGCCGTGATAAACGTTACCGTCCAGTACCAGCTGAAGCTTATCTGCAGGGAGATCATTACTCCGGAAAGGCAATCCGTAGAACCGCTCCTCCCCTTCCCCGTTGGTGAGATACAGCTTGTAGCCTACTGATGCCGTACTTAGCAGGTATTCTCCTGCACTGTCCGGATGATCCTGGATGAACTGCTGCATCCCGATGGCCATTTTGGTAAGCTTGGCGTCGTTTTGCGGTTTGATACGGGCCTGATAATACAGATTGGACACCAGGAAGCCTAGCACACTGCTCATGACAATCATTGAACAGAACAGCAGGCACATTCTTACATACATTGATTTCATGAATTCACCATTTCCACTTTATAGCCGATTCCGCGCACGGTCCGGATCAGGAAATCATTCTGGTAATCCGCGAACCGCTGGCGCAGCCGCTTGATATGCACATCCACCGTCCGCTCATCCCCTTCATAATCCGCTCCCCACACCAGCTCAATCAGCTCACTGCGCGAAAATAATCTCCCCGGGTACTGCGCCAGCTGGGCCAGCAGCTCGAATTCTTTTACCGGCAGCAGCAGTACATCATTTCCGTCACTGATCTCATAATTCTTGCGGTCAATGACGAGGGAATTAAGACGGATCCGGTCATCCGATGCCACTAAATACCGGCGGAACAAAGCCTTCATTCTGAACAGCAGCTCCTCGGGCTCGAACGGCTTTGTCACATAATCATCCGTCCCGTGCAGATAACCCTGCTCCTTATCACTAAGCTGCTGGCGCGCGGTTAACAGAATAATCGGTATATCATAGGTCTCCCGTATATGTTGGCACAGCTCCAGTCCATCCATCAGCGGCATCATTACATCCACAACCGCCAGATCGACTGTGTGCTCCTTGAGCAGCCCGAGCGCCTCCCGTCCGTCCCCCGCTTCAACCACAAGATAACCCTCCCGGGTCAATACATGCCGCAGCAGAGTGCGGATATTCGCATCATCGTCGGCAACCAGAATTTTTTTCATTATCGTCCACTCCCGTTATCAAATCTAGCTGTTCTATATGGTAGCAACAATACTTGAGGATGACAACCGGACAGCTTATCATACATATCTATTCACTTATGTTAACAATGACTAAGCCTGCTGACGGCTGATAAAAGGCGCAACACTCTCCTTCAGCGAAGCAGCAGGCCGCCCCATCCATCGCTCCAGATCACGCGAGGTTGAAGCGGTGTTTATTGCCGACAGCCAATTGTAGATCCAGTGCTGTATCTTTGGGTCTTCCCGGTGGATAACCGGCTTCCCGGATAACTCTGTCAGGGCATGGGCCAGATCTGCAAATGTCCAGGCGTGCGGGGCAGTTAAATCATAGCTTTTATTCACATGTCCGTCAGATGCAACAATTTCCGCTGCCGCTAAGGCCAGATCACTGCGCGGGACAGCGTTAAACCGCCAATTTCCCGGAGGTGTGTTCAGCACAGAGCTGCTGATCGCCTCGTTCAAATCAAGTACATTCACAAAATCCATGTAAAGCGCGTTTCTGAGGAAAGTATACTTCATCCCGCTGTCCAGAATTGCCTGTTCAGTGAGCGTATGGATGTTGTCTATACTCCCCTGGTGTGAAAAGGCAAAGCCTGTATAGAGCGTATGCCCCACACCTGCTCTCCTAGCCGCTTCAATTACCCGCTTGTGCTGTAAAAGCCTGACGGTATCCTCCTGATGCGGGCTGGATATGAAGAGCAGGCGTGAGATGCCTGCAAATGACGTTTCCAGCGACTCCGGAAGGTCATAATCCGTGTGGCGGATTTCAATGCCTGACTGCCGGAGCCAGGCAGCTTTACTTAAATTGCGTACACCGGCAACTAAGTTACCGGCAGGTAGCTTTTGCAATAGATTTTCAATAATTAAGCCTCCAAGCTGACCGGTTGCTCCTGTAATCATGATTCGCAAAGTGATACTCCCTTTCTTAAAGGCATTATAGTTAAGCCCTTAACTAAATGGACGGGGAAACACATTAAACTCTTTCGCTTCCATAAGCCTATTTACTGTGAACTAAGGTCGGTTCAGCTTCCCCAGCAAGCGCATCAGCTGACGCAGCTCCTGTTCATCCAGCCGGTTCATCACTTCTGCAACAGCCTGCCGGTTCTCCGGTAAATGCTCAAGCAGCAGCGACTGCCCTTGTTCCGTAATGGAGATTACAGTCTTCCGGCCATCCTCGGCGTGACCCGCCCGGGCAATATACGCTTCCTTTTCCAGCGGTGACAGCAGCAGGCTGATATTGGCCTTGCTCACGCCGATCTTTTCAGCCAGCGCCGAAGGCAGAATACTGCCGCCATGCTTGGCGATTTCGACCAGAATCCGTATCCGCGCCCCGTTTAGTCCATGCGCCTGCCAATATTTTTCCGATACAGCAACCGCATTTGCCGTAGTCTCTACCAGTGTGAAAAAAGCTTCGGTTGCCGGCGGCTGCTCCAGCACCAGCTTGTGTAAATCATCCTTCATTACAGTTCAGCTCCAATTAGTTAATAGCTTAACTATTTTAATGTACCTTTTCCATCCACCGCTGTCAAAGAATATGATTACAGGTAACTGCTGATGCCGAAGATGAGCTTAACTGCTTTCCTGCTCTTGCGGGTTCTTTTGAAGCCTGATCTGATGTCAAACACATATACGGTGTGCCCGGCCCAGCATCTTATGTATACTGAATGCAGCTTAATCGGCCTCACCATTCCTTTTTGCTCATATTCGCTGCCATCCGCCAGCTCCGTTTCTGTGCGCACCAGCCAGCGGTTGCCCAGTCCAATCTCAACATATTTCATGAGCTTCCCTCCGAATAGTAATAGCCCCCTGCTTATCTGCTGAGAATACAGACAGGGGGCGAATAACATCAAATCAAATAGCGCTTAGGCCAGCACAGTCTTCGCAGACAGCGGTTCTTCGTTATAGCTCCTGCTGCCTTCCGGCAGCACCTCCAGCCTGATCAGCTCAGAGCGGCTGGCGAGCCGGATCGGCGGTCCCCAGGTTCCATATCCCGAGGAGACAATGACATGCAGCTTCTCTTTAAGCAGATAACCCCAGTCCAGTTCGAACAGACGTCTCGTAATCCAGTGGTTGGGTGCGATCTGGCCGCGGTGGGTATGTCCTGACAGCAGAACATCCACTCCCGCCTTGGCGGCAATATCAAATCCGGTAGGCTGATGATCCATCATCAGGATTGGCCGTGAATGGTCAAGTCCTTCAAGCAGCGCAGCGACACTTTTTCTGCCGCCTTCCATGGACTCCGCCGTTTTGTCCTTACGCCCGACAATGTATACGCCTCCGGTCTCAACAACCTCATCCTGCAGCACCTTAATACCAATGTCCGCCATTACCCGGGTGTATTGTGCGATAGAACCGCCGTAATATTCATGGTTGCCGAGAACGGCATACACGCCGTGGCGGGCTTTCAGCTGCTTCAGCTGCTCGCTCATCCGGTTGCGGATGAACGGCTCAATGCTGTCATCCAGCACATCACCTGCCAGCAGGACGATATCCGGGTTCATCCGGTTGATTTCAGCTACCATTTTGCGCAGATGGCGGTTGCCGACGATATTTCCCAGATGCAGGTCGGATGCCACAGCGACAGTAAGCGGGCTGCTCGTTCCGGTGGACTTATCAATCCGGATCGGATGGGAGCGTACAATAGTACTCCAGGCATTGCGTGAGCCCCAGATCAGGAATACGGCAAGCAGCAGCAACAGGGTCGCCCCTGCTTCAGCAGTAAATAGACTGCGTTCGACACCCGTCAGACCCAGTATCCAATAGAGTAAATCGGTCAGCGGCAGCATAATAACGGCAAACTCCATACAGGCAAGATAATAAGAGCCGACCACCTTGAACAATCTGGCTGCAGGCTTCAAGCTTTTCGGCCACGGCACCATTCCAATCATATATGCAAAAGCAATGACCATGAACACCGTCCAGTAAAAGCCTGCAGAAAGACCCGGCACGAATTCCTCCAGCAAAACCCAGAGATGATACCCGATATAGAAGTTAACAAGTCCCAGCACCAGCAGCATTACAGTTCCTGACAGCAGCATGCGCAGGTTTTTCATGATCCCACTCCTTTAGCATAGAGCCTATCTTTACGGTCTAGTTCAAATCATATCACAAAGTATTTGCCAGGTATAAATTCTGCCCGGTGTATACTACAAAATAAAAAAAAGAAAATGCCCTGCGGCATCTTCGAATCCATCTTTATGTAGTTATACTGCCTTACCCTTGTTAGCGATACAATCGCCGATCAGCTGGTCGCATTTGCTGATATGCTGGAGCAGCCAGTCTGTGAGTGTACGGTTCAGCTTAATGGTCGAAAGTACGGATACTCCCTTGGTCTTAACCGTTTCTTCCAGCTCAAGTACTGTCTTTACAAATTCAGCATGCGTCTTCTGATGCTCAGCCAGCTCTGGAAAATCAATGTCCTTCATCAGCTGCTCTTCACTGCTGAAATGCTCAAGCGTATACTCTTTAAGGAATCTCAGTGTTTCTTCGATTTGCTCCTTGCCCTTCTGATTGGTGCACGCGTCAAAAAATTCGTTCAGCTTCACAAGCAGCTGTCTGTGCTGGCAATCAATTTGCTCCACACCGATGTCGTACGATTCCTTCCAGTGGATCATAGCTCACCTTGCCCTTTTCCATATTTCACTAGTATACAGATACAACCTCCTTTATTTTCGCCGTTTCCATGCGCATGTTCTGTGAACAACATCACAACAATTAGACATTCTTTTACATTTTAATGCAAAAAAACGCAAGATATGCTCTTGCGTAATTTGTCACTGCAGTTAAGCTGCTGTTGATCAATATTGGGCTGGTCAATCCTTCCCCTTATGAAATCTTATAGGCTGGAGTTCTGAAGCTCGCACCGGAAGGCGTTGATTGCGGCCTGCCCCGGTGAACGGTCAAGAATCGCAAATACAATCTTGTCAAAAAGCGCCTGATAGCCCTCTTCCAGCAGCACCTTCCGGAAGAATCCGGCAACCTCTACCGGGTCGTTGCGGAATACACCGCAGCCGAACGCTCCAAGCACAATGGCCCGGTGCCCCTGATCCGCAGCAACCGCAAGGATATATCGGATCCGCTCCAGCATCACTCCGGCAATCAGCGGTACCTCCTGCGGGTCCCGTTCCCTGACTACACCCGCATTGACGGCTGAGGCTGTAATCACCGATACCGTATACGGCTCCTCCAGCAGCAGATCCCGTGTGTCACGGAATACCGGAACACACGCTACCCCTTGATCAGATCATCCCGCAGCCTGGTCAGAACCTCTCCTAGCCAGTTCGAGCCGCGCCATGTACTTCTGCTGCGGATCGCCGGATTATCCTCCGTCAAGCCTACACCCCAGATCCGGTCTGTCGGACTTGCTTCCACGAGTGTAGTGCCTTGGGTGTCAAGCAGCTGCTGAAGCAGCTCTTCGTTCTGAATAAATTTCTCTTTGTTCCCTTCGTAGACGATAGCTTTACAATGCTGCACCCACACGCTTTGTTCGAAGCCCTTAACCTGTCTGCCTAATTCCTTTTGTTCTCTGGGGATGCGGGCCAGCAGAATCTTCCGGCTCCGTTCCTCATCCCCGAATAAAATAGCCTTCCCGTACATCATATATTGCTCCGCACTGTTAAAATGGTTATCACCTACTGTGAACGAGCACGGATACCATTGTGAAAAGGGAGAATGACTTTTATAGAAATAGGTGAACTTTTCCATCTTACATAACACCTCTGTCCCGTCCTGTTTATTCTTTATTCATGTTATACCGGTACAATCTTGAAGGCCGGTGTCCGGCGTCTTTTGTGTATTCATCCGTCTCAGTCACACTGTCGGCGATCTTCCTGCGGAAGGCTGCGGCCAGTAGCTCTTTGCCCAGAATAATCTCATAGACCCGCTGTAGCTCAGACAGGGTGAACAGCGGAGGCATCAGATTAAAAATAATGTCTGTATACTCAACCTTGCCGCGCAGGCGTTCAATCGCGTACTGAACCATCAGCAGGTGATCAAAGGCCAAGCCGTCGCTCTCGATGATCCGGCTATGCGATTTGCGGACATGCCCTTGGACAGTCACTGTATGCTTAACCACACCGGTAAGTGTTGTCTGCTCATTTTGCAGCGTAATTCGGATCATTGTCTCCAGCTCGAATCCCTGATTAAGCTCCGTGCGGACCGTATCGAGTAATTGATGCGTTACCTCAAACCACACGGCATCATCCGCATCATCGCCTGCCTGTACATTCAGCGTCGTCCGGTCAACCAGCGCCATATATGAGCAGCTGATGACACGCATACGCGGATCACGTCCTACATCCCCCCAGGTATAGAGCTGCTCCATGTAAATGTTATCAATATTCGTCTCAGTATAAAGCTCTCTTCTCGCGGCATCCTCAATGCTCTCCTCTACAGAAACAAAGCCTCCCGGCAATGCCCATTGTCCAAGGTAAGGATGCTGGCCTCTCTTAATCAGCAGAAGCTGAAGTGACTTCTCAGACAGCTTGCGGTAGTTATTCTGCTCCTGCTCCATTACGGTAAAAATCAGCATATCAACCGTTACGGACGGGCGCTCATACGCCCCGGCATCATAGCTTTGCAGAAACTGCCCTTCCGTCAGTCCCTGGGCATCGGTTATCGGTTGCTTATTCATACAACGCTCCTTTTCTGCTTGTAAATAGTATCTCACCTTATTACTACATTGTTATTATCATATTGTCATTATATACATATAAGCTATGCGGAAGTCAAGTATATATTGGTTAAGTATGGATGGAACAACACGAAAAAAGCCTGATTGCTCAGACTTTCCGCTCATACCGCTATTCAATTCACAATTCATAATTCACACCGGCTCAATATGTACCAGCACATTAGAAACCTTATACTGTCCCTTTAACTGTTCCTCGATCTCTTCAGTTATATCATGGCTTTGCACCACATTCAGGCTGGGCTTGACTAGCACCGTTGTATCGACCAGCACATTGTTGCCGTGGACTCTCGCTTTAATATCTTTGATGGATTCCACACCGGCAATTCCCGCGACCGTCTGCTTCATCAGCTCCAGCTGTCCGGCATCAAAGCCGTCGGTCAGGTCATGAGTAGCCTTGCTGAAAATGTCCCAGGCCGTTTTGCAGATCAGCAGGCCGACAATAACCGCCGTTACGGGGTCAAGCCATGGCAGGCCAAATTGCGAGCCGAGAATACCGGTAAAAGCACCCATGCTGACCAGCGCATCCGAACGGTTATCCTGCGCCACCGCCTGCATTGCGTTACTGTTCAGCCTGCGGGCCAGTCTAATATTGTACCTGTATACGATCACCATAACCGCTGCGCTGCCTGCAGCCGTCCATGCGGCAATCAGGTCAGGCGTCTCCAGCACCGGCTGAATGAACTTGTTCACACCCTGGTACAGAACTTGAAAACCTACAGCAACCATGATGAATGAGGCAATCAGTGCGGCAACCGTCTCTGCCCTGAAATGCCCGTAGCTGTGATTGGAATCCGGAGGCCTTCTCGATATTCTAAGACCGATCAGAATGGCGATAGATGCAATGATATCGGTGCTGTTGTTAAGTCCGTCCGCAAGCAGCGCCTGGGAGCCCGAGTGGGTCCCGATCAGCAGCTTGACCGCAGATAACACTATGTACGCTAGCAGGCTTAGCCAGGCTCCTTTTTCACTTTGTTTGATGTCGCTGTAGTTATCCAAAACAAAAGAACCTCCAAAACAGTTAGTATTGTTCCATACTACACGCTGGCATCCGGGTGGGTCTAGAGAAACAGTGTTGCCGGGCGGCGTAATAGTTAACCCTCCTAAATAGAGTTGGGCAGCCGGAAGTGTGTTGCCGCACGCAATATAGTTTGCATCCGTTCAACTTTCATACCATAAGCTGTCAGCACAATCATAACTTTGACCGTAAATGTAACTTTTTTCAAAAAAAAGAGTCTATAAAGAGAGAGAAATTTCCAATGTATACATTCCGCTCAAAGGGAGAGTTGTTATAATGGGATATACAAAAAAGTACAAAGCAGCTACGATATTAGCCATCGGTGCTATAATACTGCCGCTTGCTGCGGGCTGGCTTGCCCCTAATGCTTCTGCTGAATCCGCAATCATCACTTCAGGCAATCCCTATTACACGAAAGTTTCTGCACCAGTCCTCAAACCGCTATGGAGCTTCACTATTGCTGCTGTAAAAAATCCGCAAAGCACACAGACCGTGACAGCTCTCGCCGAAAACGGCACCGTATTTGCCCTTCAGAATAACTACAAATTGATTGCACTAAAGGCTGCTACCGGCAAAAAAATGTGGGAGTTCGGCAGTGCCCTTGCCCCGCTTTTCATCTATAACAGCGGAAATATTTACGGGCTTACACAAAAGGGCTCACTCTATGCCGTCAAGGAGAACGGTACAAAGCTGTGGTCAACAGATCTTGCGTTGCCCAATGCCTCCAGTATCCAAAAAATCGGCAATACCGTTTATGTCACCCAGGGAATCTACCTTGCGGCAGTTGATGCAGTAAGCGGTAAGCTCAAATGGAAGATCAACGAAAACAGCGGCTACTTCGGCCTTGATCAGCTTGCCCAAGCAGACGGAGTAGTCTTACGCACCTATATTGGTGAAAGCGTCTTAGCCCTTTCATCGCTCGTTGCCTACGATGCAGAATCCGGCAAAAAGCTGTGGGAGCAGTACCGCCACGAACTGCCGCTGGCTATAAAGGACGGCCTTCTATACTCCGTGAAGAATCTGGCAATGCTGGATGAAGATCCGGTGAACCGCAAAATCCCCGTATCCGTGATCAATGTGAAAACCGGCGAGATCAAAGGCGAGCGGCAATACCGCTGGACAGAAACAGCCGACCCGGACATCGGGTTCCGTTCTGGAGGTGCATACGGCTCCGCTTTTCTCGAAGGTGACAGCCTCTACATTTTCCAAGGAGATACACTGGCCAGGTATGACTTCTGGAAGTATTCGGCAGACGGCAAACCGCAGCAGGTATGGGAGCAGGCTATCCTTGAAAGTGAAGCTCCACTCTACAAAGTCCACCAGCAGCGGATGTTGTTTATCAATTACAGGGACCAGTCCCTTGCTGCACTCAAATTAGCCAACGGACAGGTAATGCGGCTCCCGGCTGGAGAAAATCCGGCGGTTCAGCTTGATATCTTCGGCTCCACCATATACACAGGGCAATCCGACGGGCTGTTTCATGCCTACGATTTTATCAGCTTCAAACCGCTGTTCACCGTTAATACCGGTTCACGCGATTTTGCGCCTACCCTCAAAACAGGCAGCACGCTGATCGTGCGGAGCGGAGGCAAGCTGATGGGCATCAAGCTTCCGGCGTCAATTAAATAATCCATTATGCTTACAAAAAAAAGACACGGGTACTATCCCTGACGGGGATAATCTCCGTGTCTGTCTGAGCGCGGTTATTCAGCCGGCGGTGTAAAGGAACGGGCTGCAAATTCACTATCCAGCATATAGAAAGCATTGCTGTCCGTCTCAATCCGTCTGAGCTTGGCGATAATATTGCTGAACAGTGCCTCTTCCTCCACCTGCTCATCAATAAACCATTTAAGGAAATAGATCGTGGCATGCTCACGCGCATCCAGCGCCAGATCAGCCAGGTGATAGAATTTCTTGGTGTTCTGCTGCTCGTGGGCATAGGCATGCTCGAATGCATCCAGCATGGAAGTGTAAGTGTTGTTCGGCTCAGGCAGTGCAGCCAGAGTGGCGCGGTAGTCACGGTCATTGAGGAATCTGTAAATCTTCATCGCATGGAACCGCTCTTCCTCGGCCTGTACCAGGAAAAAGTTAGCGAAGCCGTCCAGGCTTTCACCGGAACAATAAGCAGCCATAGCCAGATAGACATGAGCGGAATAAAACTCAAAGTTCATCTGTTCATTGAGTGTCTTCATTAAATCTTCCTTCATTAACACGCCACCTCATCCTTGTAAAATTAGTTACCTTATAAACCTATGTACCACTTAATCTTATACATCTTATCATCATGGCAGGTTAATCTGCAAATGAGAGAAAGGACAACTGAAATGATTCATCTCTGCCGGAAAAATATACCTTTAACCGTTTTTCTCTCTGCACTGCTTATCTCTGGCTGCGGCAGCAATACTACCGCTGTCGGGATATCTCCGCAGGTACCGGATGCCACCGGCACTTCAGCACCGTCAAGTGCAGGAGCCTTGCAGGCTAATACTCCGCAGCCGCAGGCTACACCGTTAATTTCTTCATTGCCAGCCTCACCCTCTTCCGCACCAGACGGCAGCAATGATGCCATTACCCGTCAAATCGCCGGAATGACGCTGGAGCAGAAGATCGGACAGATGCTGCTGGCTGGTATTGACGGCAGGGAACAGGGGAGTGAAGCCAGACGGATGATTGCTGAAGATCAGATCGGCGGAATTATTCTGTACAAGGATAATATAAGCAGCCTCAAAAGCATGGTCAGTCTTATCAATGATCTTAAAGAAAGCAACAGCAGTAATGATATACCGCTGTTCATGAGCGTTGACCAGGAAGGCGGCAAAGTCAGCAGGATGCCTGAGGCGTATGCAGTAATGCCCGGTAACAGCAGGGTGGGGGCAGCAGATAGTCCGGAAAGTGCCCGGATGATGGGCAGCCTGCTGGCCAGACAAGTACAGTCCGCCGGCTTCAATATGAACTTTGCCCCTGTGCTGGACATTAACAGTAACCCTGATAATCCGGTTATCGGAGACCGCTCCTTCGGGAATACTGCTGAGCTTGTAACCCGGCTTGGTATAGCCGAAATGCAGGGAATCGCCGGGGAAGGCGTTATTCCGGTTATCAAGCATTTCCCGGGTCACGGTGACACTTCCGTTGACTCTCATCTTGAGCTGCCTGTGGTGAATAAAAGCGCTGCCCAGCTAGCACGGCTGGAATGGCTGCCATTCCAGTCGGCGGTCAAGGACGGTGCGGATGCCGTGATGATTGCCCATATTCTGTATCCGCAGCTTGACCCGGACAAGCCCGCTTCCCTCTCTGCAGACATCATTAGCGGCCTGCTCCGGGAACAGATGGGTTTCGGCGGGGTTGTTATTACCGACGATATGACTATGGGCGCCATCACTGATCACTATACATTGCCTGCCGCAGCAGTAGATACTGTGCTGGCAGGCAGCGACATTCTGCTGATTGCCCACGGCTATTCCAACGAGCAGAAGGTACGGGCAGCTCTTCTGGATAGTGTTCATAACGGAGTCATCTCTGAAGCGCGTATCGATCAGAGCGTCCAGCGGATTCTGGAGCTGAAAGAAAAGTATCAGCTTACGGACAAGCCCGCCGCAATACCTGACCTGACGATACTGAATCAAGACATTAAGAAATGGCGCAGAGCCTTAGCCGAATAAGGACTGTCTATGGAAAAAGGGAGCTCCGGCATCATCTGCCGGAGCTCCCTTTATATTATCACCTGCTATTGCAGAACAACCGTATCTCCTGCCTTTAAGCCGGTCAGAACCTCTGTCTTATCAGAGGTCTCTAGACCAATTGTAATCTCCTGGCGTTCATACTGCCCGTCCCCTTTATCCAGCATAACAAAGGCCTGTTCTCCTTCATGAATAACAGCCATACTGGAAACGACCACCGCATTCTCCCTGCGCAGGGTTTCAATATCCCCGCTTAGGCTAAGGCCGCCGATCAGGCGTTCGTCCGGCTGCAGTGAGATTACAACCTCGAATTGCGGAATTTGACTGGCTGAATTTTGCCCTGTAGTATTAGTCGCAAATTTCGAAACCTCGGTCACTTCACCGCTCAGGATCAAATCCTTCATCGCGGTCATTTTGACGTTAACCTTCATCCCCTGCTTGATTTTGAATATATCCTGCTCTCCGACAGAGGCGATGAATTCCAGCTTGTTCAGGTCGACAATTTTGCCGATATACTGGTTGTCAGACACCGTCTGGGGCCGTTCCGTACTGCTGTCATACAGGAATATTCCTGTTGCCGGTGCATGATAGATAGCAGTGTTCAGCTTGGTTTTTTTATCCGCCAGATCCTTCTGCTGGATTTCCGCATTCACCTGGTTCAGCTCTTCATTCAGCCTTGCTGCCTCTTCGGCTGCCAGTGCCTTCAGGCGCTCTGCCTCAGTGCCGATCGGAGCCGCATTTTCATCCTCCTGCTGGCTGACAAAGTCGTTAAGCTCTGCTTCCAGCTCAGCCTTGCGGATTGCAGCCTCCGTCTGGGCAATCTCGTTCTTAAGCGTGGATTGGTCAAGCGTAAAGAGCACATCCCCCTTCTTCACCTGCCCGCCGTTCTCCACCTTCCAGCCGGTTACCTTGGAAGCAAAAGGTGCATATACGAGTGTCTCTTCCTGATATTGTGATTTTCCTTTAACCTGAACGGTGCTTGTCATGGTCTCCTCGGTCACAGGAAAACTGATTACCTGCGGCGGCTCCATCACAACCTCCGCCTCTTCACCTTTGAATATTTTTCCGTAGAGCATGTACCCTGCGCCTATAATGATCACCGCGATAATAATCCATTTCAGGCTGCGCTTTAATATCCTTTTCATTCCCCTGCTTCCTTTCAGCTTGAAATACAAAATCGGTCAGGCATTAATCCCGTTTAATTGCTGTAAGCGCATCGGTTCTGGAGGCACTGATTGCCGGATATATACCGGACAGAACGCCTGTCATAATTGCAAAGGCCAGTCCGACCGGAATGGTCGTTAACGGGATAACGAAGTTCAGGCTGTCCCCTGCAGTGCCCACCAGCTTATTAAGACCCATGATAATCAGATACGAGAACAGTACACCAAGCAGGCCCCCAAGCAGGCCCAGCAGAGCAGCTTCCGTAATAAACATATTGCGGATCTGCCCCATGTTGGCGCCAAGCACCTTCATGATCCCAATCTGCCGCCTGCGCTGGTGTGTGGACATGGTCATGGCTACAATGATGGAGATCGAGGCAATAATCAGAATGAATACCCCTATACCTAGCGCAGCCATTTTTATCATATCGAACTGCTCTTTAAGCATCTCCTGCTGATACAGATTGTCCATGGCATTCAGATTGAGCTTCTGAATCATGGCTTCAACCGATTTGATATTATCTGTGCTGTCAACCTTGACTGTAACCGTTTTATAGCTGTTTTCTTCCACATTCGGAGTCATACCGTTATTAGTGCCGAAAGATAATTGCTGGGTCAGCTGGGCCGCCGTTTCAAGCGACACATACATAATTTTTTCGTAGGAGGCACGCAGATCATCGGTTCCCTCCGCTGTAGCCAGTATACCGCCGACCTGCAGCGCTGAGCTGAGCCTGATGTTCCCTTCGGAAGTGGAGTAATCTGTGGCCTGCAGCTGTACCTGCTGCCTGTACATCTCGGAAGGAAGGGTTGACATTCTGTTATATTGGTCCATCAGATCGGAGCTGAACGGATCTGCTCCCATCTGCTCATACAGCTTCTGCCGGGTCTCGTTGTCTATCAGTCCGAGGGTAGCACCATAATTCAGCACGACCATGCCCGGCAGATCCGTAACACCGCCCTGCTTGAACTTAAAGCCAAACTCGGTTAACATCCGCAGGTCCGTCGCTTTGACCTGAACATCGGCTATTTTGTTATCGACAGTCAGCATCTGCATATAGCCGGCATCTTCAAAAGGTGCAGCGGCTACTACATGATTCAGGCTCTTGATGATCTCCAGCTTCTGGGCAGTCAGCTTGCCCGGGTCCAGGTTCTCATTGCTTTCTCCAGAACCTCCTCCGCCTCCTCCTCGTGAAGGAATGCCCCCGCCGGGAGTTACGGTGATTTCATCCATTTTGAAATTCTGGTTAACCTGATCGGTTACATAGGTCTGGGCGGATTGCCCGATGCTGAGCGCCACGATAATGGCGGCACAGCCAATCGAAATTCCTGTCATACACAGTCCGGTAACGACCTTGCGCCGTTTCACCTGATCCCAGGCCATCCGGGAAATATCCCTGATCTTCATCCGGCGCCTCCTTCCGCAGACTCCGCATCTGCTGGCGGCTGTTGATTATTGATCAGATAGCCGTCACGCAGGGAGAATGTACGCTGCATCTGCTCTGCAACCTCCAGTTCATGTGTGACAACAATAAAGGTTGTCTTCAGCGACTGATTCAGCTTCAGCAGAATTGCAATAATCTCTTCCTCAGTCTTGGTATCCAGATTCCCGGTCGGCTCATCCGCGAAGATAACGGAGGGCTCCGTAATCAGCGAACGGGCGATACTGACCCGCTGCTGCTGGCCGCCTGACAGCTGGGACGGGAACAGATCCGCCTTGTCCGGGATGCCGACCTGCTCCAGGAGCGCCAGCGCTTTTTGCTTGCGGACCGAGGGCGATACGGACTGGAATACGAGCGGCAGCTCAACATTTTCACGTACCGTAAGGCTTGTAATCAGCTCGTAAGCCTGAAAGATAAAGCCGATATGCTTACGGCGGAATTCCGCCAGCTTATTCTCCCCCATCTGGACGATATCATGGTCGGCAATGTAGATATGGCCTTCCGTCGGCTTCATCAGCCCGGCCATCAGATTCAGCATGGTGGACTTGCCTGAGCCGGAGCTTCCGAGCAGCGCGACCATCTCACCTTTGTTAACTGTAAAATTAATATTGTGCAAAACTGTCGTCCATTCGTTGCCGGTTTTGAACGAATGCTTGATATTTTCAACTCGCAACATGGGTGCTGCTCCTTTACGGACTTAGAATAGAACGTTATTTTCCTGTCTCTTTCTCCTCATCTTCAACCTTCGGCAGCGGGATAAAGCGCATAGTGAAGGTCTGGCCGCCCAGCTCCTGGCGTTCACCCTGGAATTCATCATATACCGTCAGTTTATAAGAACCGCCTGTGATCTGCCGGTAGAGATTCTTGGTAAAAGACACGGCAAAATTATGATTAGTCCCTTCTGTCAGCTCCGTACCGATTGCCAGTACCTTGTCCTGAGATTGGCCGAATGGATCTGTAATCCGCAGAACCAGCTTATGCTCTGATTCTCCGGCATCATAGCTGTTTTCCCGCGTCAGATTGTAGGTAATGTTCAACGTTACTGTATCACTGGCTTCCACATGGCTCGCATCTGAGGTAAGGACATTTAAAGTATAAGGATAAAGGACGACGTTCTGTAGATTGTTAGCAGGAACAACAGCTCTTGGTGTAAGCGGCAGTGAGGCTACATTAATAAATCCGGTTGCTTCCTCTCCGCTCTCGCTAAGCCTGCCGCCTGTGACGCCAGATCCCACATACAATGACACATCCGTTGTACTTGCCGGTTTAGGCAGCTTAGCCCACAATGTAACCAGCTGCTTGCCGCCCGGTATCGCCAGACTGTCAGACTGGTTCACCTTGGCCTCATAAAATTGCCCGTCCGCTGTTTTGAAATACGCCTGCAGCCGGGCCATCTTGCTCTGCCGCTTCTCGGCGCTGGTCATCAGCACCTCAGTGTACAGAATATTATAGTTGCTGCCTTCATAGACGGTAGTTTTGTTCTCCTGTACTGCAGCATTTTTGCCTTTGCCGGAAATAGAGTAGCTGTCCCCGCGCTTCAGCTGGTCTACACTGCTTATAAAGCTGGTTGTACTGAAGTCGAGGAACGGAATACTTTCGGTTTCCGATTTGACGCTTAAGTTTACCCGCACATTGTTGAACTCATCAGTATACGGAATTTTGGTTATCAGCGAAATATCGGCATATTTGCCCGGAGCAAGTACCGCAGCCTCTTTATCCATAAGCAGGTCTGTTGTTGCCGACAGATTATCGGTATCGAGCTTCAGCGCTCCTTTGAGCTCAGGAATCGTCAGATTTACAGCTTGCGAATTGGTTATTCTTACCTTGGCAAGGACAATGTCATCATTCTTCCAAGGATAACGCTGCAGCGATTGCAGGCTGTAGGCGAATGAGCCGTATTGGTTCGTTGCTCCATATTCCTGGCCGCTTCGTACGTCAGCCTTAAGGGTGTATGGAATAGTGAAATAAGCAACCGGGAAAATCAGCTTCCCGGAGGCAGCGCCTGTATCACCTGTACCGGAAGTACCGCCGTCCGTTCCGGCAGCAGCGGTAACAGCTTCAATCATCTGCAGCTGCAGCGAGGACTGCTCCACCTGTAACGGAATTTCCACCGTCAGCGGAACCACCTTTGTCTCCATCGGCTTCAGGGTAAGACCGCTCAAGCCTTTGGCATTAACCGGAAATGCCGTTCCTTTGGCTGACTTCACAGCCAGCTCATAGGCAGGCAGTGTCACTGCTGTATTTCCGGTATTCTTAAGCTGCAGCTGGAATGCCCAGACCGCCGTGGCATCCTCTGCAAAGACAGAAGCTCCGGTGAGCTTAGTGTCGACCGTGTTGTTGTTTACGACGATTTTTTTGACGGCACCGCTGGCTACGACCAGGTTAGGCGTACTCGCTGCCGGAAGCTTAAAGGAAGACCTGGGAAGCTCAAGCTTAAGCGCCTCATCCTTCTGCGTGAACTGCAGCTTCATATTGGCGGTATTCAGATAGGCCGGAATTTCGGTCAGATAATAGATACTCTTTTTTTCCTGCGGCTGGATCTTATAGCCGGTCTGGGAGCTGCTGAGCGCAAGCTCAAAGGCTGTTCCGCTGGCTGTGACCAGATAGGCTGTGTAACCCGGATCGCCGAGCACTTTACCGCCTTTGTTCGTAATATTGACGCCTGCTTTGGCATATACCTTGCCGCCGTATTTGTATAGCTCCAGCGATGCTGCACTTGCCGTAACCGGAATGTCATTCATCTTAGTATCGAGGCTCTTGCCCGTTGCCACCATGTTGGAATAAGCAGCCGGAATGGCAAAGGAACCGGCATGCTTCAGGTACCCCTTGCTTTTGGCATCCCACACATACATGGCAATTTTGACGCCTGATAGGGATTTTGTCTGTCCGATATTCACATAGTATGTAATACTCATACTGTTCTTGGCAGCAATCTTTTTCTTCGTAGCGTCTGCGGTTACCGGATTACCCGGGATTACCGAGCCTCCTGGAGTGACAACGCGCGAGAAATAACGCTGCAGATTCACAGTTGAACTGCTGTTATTCGTAATCTTCAGGGTGTAAGCCAGTATGTTACCGCCGGACTGCGGCCAGATGTTGATGTCTTCAATTGCTGCTGTAACTCCAGCCGCCATCGTAACCGGATTAATTTTGACTGCTGCTGCAGTGCTGGCCGCAGCCTGTGTGCCTGCAGCCTGGGCTGCGGGTACCGCTATTCCCCCGGCAGCCTGAACCAAGGCCAGGCTGCTTAAGAGCAGAACGGCCGTTCTTTTTCTGAACTCTCTCATTGATATCCTCCCAGAAATATTTGCTAAGGTTATTATAGTTGCTGACAACCAGGGATTTGTATCCAATTTGTAACTGTTCCGGCTGTGTTGTAACCTTTTCCCCCTAAATACGCCAAAAACAGCATAATGGTTGCTGTTTTCTGCACAGGCTTTGTTAACTTTATCTTCCCTTTCAACAGATTATGAGCGGAAAGAGCGCCGGTACTGGCTTGGAGGCAGACCTTCTGCCCCTCTAAATACTTTAATAAAATAGCTGGATTGCTGAAATCCGCTTTGCAAAGCGATCTGCTCTACAGGCAGCTCGGTTGAAACCAGCAGCAGCTTAGCCTTGGCCAGACGGCATTCGCTTAAATAGCGGTTGGGCGTCTTCCCCATGGTGGAACGGAACAGCCGCAGAAAATGATAGCTGCTGTATCCTGCCAGCCTTGACATGCTCTCAAGCGTCCAGGGCCGTTCACATTCATTATGGATCAGATCGGCCGTACGGCGGATTGAATGACGGATTTCCAGCGGTACTGAGCCGTGCAGCGGTTCGGAATTCTGCAGCAGGGTAACCAGAATTTCATACAGGACAGCTGACAGGCGCGGCTCGCTCCTGGTCTCATAGGCTGCACTGAGGCCGTACATCTCCTCGAACAGCTGTTCAAGACCGGCGTTCAGATCAAAGGTGAAGAAATAGCCCCGTGACTGGTCTGCCTCCTCCAGCAAAGGCAGGGAAACCGAGGTGCTGAAGTGAACCCAGCGAATCTCCCACGGCTGCATGGGGTCTGAGCCGTACTGCTGATATGCTCCGCGGGAGTAGAGGAAGCCGCTGCCTTTTCCCATTGGAATCCGTTCCCCGTCCTGAAACACGTATCCGGAGCCGTCAAAAACCAGATGCAGATTGTAGCTGTTAAGCATCCCCTCACTCCTGCGGACAGCATGCTGCGGGAATTCGCTGTAATGTCCGATAAAATCCGGATAACAGACATAATGGGCATAGGCCGGAGCCGGGAGTACCCGTTGCTTCATCATTACATTACCTCTTTCCGCCTCTTAACACCGGGCACGCAATATAATCATATAATAGCAATATTCTGTTATATAAGATATATCACTGCTGCCATTACAATAGATTCATAGCAATAATAAAGCATCTTTTTACATTTGGAGGTTATTATGAAGAAACCCGTTGCTGATAAGCAGTTTGAGCTCGGCGTCTGTTATTACCCGGAGCACTGGCCGGAGGAAATGTGGGATGATGATTACCGCCGTATGGTGGAGACCGGATTCACAATTGTCCGGATGGGCGAATTTGCCTGGTCCATCTTTGAGCCGGAGGAAGGCAGCTTTCAATTCGGACTGTTCGACCGGGCCATTGATCTGGCGCATAGCCATGGACTTAAGGTCATTCTGGGTACACCGACAGCCACACCGCCGGCCTGGCTTACTTATAAATATCCTGAGGTGCTGAACGTGAGCCAGGAAGGTGTAACCCTTCAGCACGGCATGCGGCGGCACTATAATTACAGCAGCCCCAAATACCGTGAGCTGTGTGCCCGGATTGTAACTGAGATGGCCGGGCATTATGCCAATCATCCGGGTGTTACCGGCTGGCAGATTGATAATGAGCTGAATTGCGAGATCAATGTTTTCTATTCTGAAAGCGATCACACCGCCTTCCGCGAATGGCTGAAGCAGAGATACGATACGCTGGATAAGCTGAATGAAGCCTGGGGAGCTATATTCTGGAATCAGACTTACTCGGACTGGTCACAGGTCTTCCTGCCCCGCCCTACTCCTGTTCCACATCAGCCGAACCCGCATCAGGCGCTGGACGAGAAGCGTTTCATCTCAGATAATACGATTTCCTTTGCCAGGGTACAGTCCGATATTCTCCGCGCTAAGGCGCCGGACCAATGGGTGACAACCAACGGCTTGTTTGGCCATCTTGACAGCCATGAGCTTCACGATGAACAGCTGGATTTCTTCAGCTACGATTCATATCCGCAGTTCTCAAGCATCCATTCCGATCCGGATGAGCAGAATCCGCTTGCTGACCGCAGCTGGAGCCTGTCCTTGTCGGTCATCCGTTCAATCAGCCCGAACTACTGCATTATGGAGCAGCAGTCCGGTCCGGGCGGCTGGGTTAACCGGATGGACATGCCTTCACCTAAGCCTGGGCAGATGCGTCTGTGGACTTACCAGTCTATTGCCCACGGCGCGGATATGGTGCTCTACTTCCGCTGGCGTACAGCTACCATGGGCAATGAGATTTACTGGCACGGCATTAATGACTATCACAATCTGCCTAACCGCCGGGTCCGCGAAGCTTCTGCTGTCGGCAAGGAGCTCGCTGCAGCAGGCAGCACCATTATTGGCACAAAGGCTCAAGCCTCAATTGCCATTGTGCGTGATTACGATAATGAGTGGGATGGCGAATATGATATCTGGCACGGGCCGTTCATGTGGCAGAGCAATAAGGAGTGGTTCAAAGCATTGCAGCATAAGCATATCCCGGCGGATGTAGTGTATATGCGCAGCAAAACCACCGCCAAGGAGCTGTCCCGTTATGATGTACTCGTCTATCCGCATCCGGCCATCATGACCGATGCCACAGCTGCTGTACTGGATGAATACGTGCAGCAGGGCGGTAAGCTCATCTTTGGCTGCCGGACCGGATACAAGGATTCCAGGGGGCAGTGCTATATGCGCGCATTCCCGGGAGCTGCCAAGGAGCTGTGCGGGATAACCGTTGAAGAGTTCACTATGGTCAAAGGCAGACGACTCCCTACAACAATCAAATGGACCCAAGGCAGTGAAGAGCTGACCGGTGCTGATTCGTTTAATGATATTTTGCAGGTAGAAGCTGACACTGTCGAGGTAATGGGTACGTACGCCAGTGATTATTATGCCGGCAAGCCTGCGGTTACCCGTAACAAACGCGGTCTTGGCGAGGTATGGTATTACGGGGCAGTATTCAATGAAGAATCGGCACTGCGCATCATCGACAGCCTGGAGCTGGCTTCCCCTGCTGCTGATTGGCTGGAGCTCCCGTCTGAGGTAGAGCTGCAGATCCGCAGCAGCGAGTCTGCCAGCCTGACCTTCCTGCTCAACTATAATGAGCTGCCTGTCGAAATTCTGCTCAAGGAGCCGCGCACCGATTTGCTGACAGGCCAAACGCTGAACGGTAAATTTATTATGGACGGCTTCGGCGTTCTGGTGCTGCAATAACGGGTGTCTCGGGCCGCTGAAGCTGCCAGGTTAGGCATCATATACGTAAAAAAGGTCCCGCCGCATGATTTTCATGCGGCGGGACCTTTTCTGTTCCGGCTGCCCGCTGAAGGGGCGTGAAGATTTCCCTTGCCAAGCTGCGGAAAGTATAAGATATTAAGATAATGCGTTTTTCCGGCAATACGTTAAATCATGACAGCCCGAAAGGAGGCCGTAAACATGAAATCCGAATCTGTACAGGCGGAGCTTCCTGCTGCCGCACCCGTTAGCGAGGACAGCTTCCTGCAGGGGGTGAAGGATTGTATTCCAACTCTGCTCGGCTATCTGAGCATCGGCTTCGCCGCCGGTGTTGTCGAGAAGACCGCCGGCCTCTCCCTGGCCGAAATCGCCTTGATCTCGACTATACTATATGCCGGGTCAGCCCAGTTCATTGCAGCCGGGATGATCGCAGCCGGAAGCACAGCGACCAGCATCATTATTACAATTCTGCTGGTTAATCTCCGCCATCTGCTGCTGAGTGCAGCTCTCTCGCCTTACTTTCGCCACCTGACGCCGCTGCGCAACCTGCTGATCGGCACGCTGCTGACAGATGAGACCTTTGGCGTGGCGATCCAGAGAAGCGCGAACAGGAAGGCCATCAGCGAGAAATGGATGCACGGCCTTAATATTACCGCATATCTCAACTGGATCATTGCCAATCTGGCCGGTGCTGTGCTCGGGCAGTGGATCTCCAGTCCGGAAGAATGGGGGCTGGACTTCGCCCTGCCGGCCATGTTCATCGGACTGCTGGTGCTTACGCTGATCAGCAGAAGCAGATATGCGCTGGATATTACAGTCGGCCTCATTGCTATGGCTGTAGCGGTCGGCCTGTCCATCCTGTGGTCCCCCAGCATTGGCGTTATTGCTGCTGCGGTAATAGCCTCAACGATAGGAGCTGTGATCGAAAAATGGAAGTAAGGCTTGATATCTTTCTGATTATTCTCGGAGCCGCGCTGGTCACCTTTATCCCGCGGGTGCTGCCGCTAATGCTGCTCAGCCGGATTACCATTCCCGGATGGGGAATGCGCTGGCTGAACTACATGCCTATCGCTGTAATGTCCGCGCTCATCGCCCAGGAGCTGTTCATTGACGGCGGGCGGTTCTCGGCGCTCTCCACCAATGTGGAGCTGATTGCTGCCCTCCCGACCTTCTGGGTTGCCGTCAAAACCCGCAGCCTGCTGGGGACTGTCATCACGGGTGTGATATCACTACTGCTGCTGCGGCTGGTATTCTGACCAGCGTAATCTGTTGCCTGCTGCAGTAACCCTTCTTACCACTAGAGATCACAGCTAGAGATCACAGCTTCAGCTGTTTTTTCAGCTGCTCCAGTAGCACATCCTCCTTGCCTGAACCGGCTGTCTGGCCATATCTCGCTTCATTGTACAGCTGCAGCAGCTCTGCAGGGGAAGCCTCGCTGCCGCTGCGCTCCCCCTTTCGGTTCTGCTTCCTGCCTCCCGACCATTCAGCAATATCGTCACCGGTCTCCTTGGGAGTCAGGTAGGCTTTGACCTCATAACCTCCAGACGCCCTGGCCGTCAGCCAGTGCCGGTACAGCCAGCGCACACGCTCACGGCTGCCCTCCATAGCCTCCCAACGGTCACTCCTGCTTCCGCTCTTCAGCCGGCTGCGCCAATACTCACGGAAATTCTGCACCGTTTTCTCCCAGGCAAAAGTACTCACCTCTTCATCCTGATAAGCAGCCTGCTCCTGCTTATTTTCCCTGCGCAGCATGGACAGCAGTGCATCAACCGCCCGGCGGAAAATACCGGTGCTGTTCCTGTACAGCCAGCGCAGGCCGAAATATATGGCAGCGATAACGATTACAGCCGCAAGCCCATAAAAGAGCACATCCAGAATTGCTGACAGCAATCCGGGCTCTTTCTGTTCGATTTGCAAAAATTCTTGTGAAGAGGGCATATCCTGCCGGGTTAAAGGGACGTCCTCTGACTTGGAGAATAGCCTGGAGAGCAAACCAAACAGCGTATAAACGGCACCTAACGCTACTGTTGCGATTGCTTTAACGGCCCCGGAAGCCAATAATACCACTGCAATAATAAATAACAGCATGAACATCTGGTTATACCGCCGCATTCCGGGAGGCAGACGTTTGGTTCCTGCAGCGAATATATTATAGTTCATGAAGCTGGTATTAGAATTCAGCAGGGCCAGCACAAGACAAGCTCCGCCGCACCAGGTCAACAGAGTCAGACTATGCTGAAGCTCAGGAACCCTTGCATAAATAATGACCGCTGCAAAATATACCATGAGGCCGATCGCATAGGTTTTGATCCCATGCTCCCGGTTAGCCGCGTTCATTCCCAGATACGCAAATAGTGCACTGACAACCATAAACGGAATTGCATCAGGCTCCATACCCCCTACTATAAACCCTGCTGCTGCCCCAAGGGGAAGCGCGGCCAGAATCTGCATCCATCTGCGCTTGAACACATGCCGCATTAGTACGCCGGCCAAGGATAATACCGGCAGAATAAAGTACCACGGCAACGAAGCCTGACCGGACTGCAGATATACCTGAAGGAATATCCAGAGCGGGAGAAACAGTAATCCTTCAATCAGACAGGCCAGCCATAACCTTAAGGAAGCCATAACCGGCTCCCCTACCCTGCTGCTCATGCACTATTCCTCCCTTCACCGGGAATATCAAGCCAGGCAATGCCGTTTCCGAGCAGCCTAAGCTCCTCTGCCGCAAGATCAAGCTCAGCCCCCCTGTGGCAGCTGATGATGAGGTAGTCGTTGTCAGACGGACTGCCCTCAGCTTCAAGCTCCAGCAGCCGCGACATCGGAATGGTACGGTCCAGCTGCAGCCGGGCCAGCAGACCCAGCATTTCCGGCAGGCTTCCCGTCGGACCGGCATTTACAGGATCATTCTCTCCGTCCAGCCTTCCATTAGACATCAGTCCGACTTCAAGACCGTGTCCGGCTGCATACTCGGCTACTGTTGCCGCATAGCGGATACCCAGCTCAATCCGTTCTTTATCTGTAATATTGCGCCACATCGCGTCGCTGATCTCCACATTCAGACAGATAATCAGCCTGGCATCGGCGGTGTGATCCTTCTGATGCACCTGCATCCTGCCGGTCCGGGCAGTAGCCTTCCAGTTCATCCCGCCGAGTGAGTCTCCCGGCCTGTACTCCCGGGTTCCGGCCGTCAGGAACGGGTCCTCTACGATCCAGCGCTTGACCGGCAGCTCACCGAGCCAGCTGTGGACAGGCAAAGGCAGCTCGTAGACATCCATCATTGCCGGATATACCAGCAGCTCCAGCTGCAGCGGAAACATTTGGCTTCGGCGGCTCATGCCGAAGAAGTCTCCGGTCGTCATCGTTACCGATTCCAGCCGGAACAGGCCGCGCTGTTCACACCGGATCTGATGCCGGCGCTTGATATGCCGGTAAGACCTCAGATAGAACAGGCTGATATGATTCTGGTAGATCTCACCGCTGCTGACCCCCAGGTTCTCCTGGCTGCCGAATTCAAGCCCCCGGGCAATACTGGATTCCAGACGCAGCCAGGGGAGCGGCAGCAGCTTGCGGTTGGCAATCTCCTCTACCATCTCTATCTGTTCGCCCTGATAGACAGTGGATGCAGAGAAATAACGGGTATAGCTAAGATTTTTGAGTGCGCTGCGCTGGTAAATCACAGACACGAACACCAGCAGCAGCAGTGTGCTCATAATAAGCCAGGGAAGGGACACGGGCTACTCCCCCCTTCCGCCTCTGGCTGCCGATACAGGCTCGGCCGGAACCTCCACTTCGCGAAGGATCTGCTGCACAACCTCTGCAGCCTGCCCCTCCCGTGATCCGGGACCGCGCTGGAGGACCAGACGGTGCGCGAGAACAGGTCCCGCCACAGCCTTAATATCATCAGGAATGACGTAATTCCGGCCCTGGATCAAGGCATAGCCCTGTGATGCGCGCAGCAGCGCAAAGCCTGCCCGCGGACTGGCACCGAGCTTGACAGATTGAGCTTTGCGGGTCGCTTCTACAATCCGTATCATATAAGCCAGCAGATCGTCGCTGATGTTGACTTCAGCAGTCAGGCGCTGGACCTCCTGAATCTGACGGGCATCCGCAACAGCGCCGGTGTCCTCCAGCGGATTGTTCAGGCGGAACCGCTGAAGAATCTGCACGCCCTCCTCAAAAGCAGGATATCCGGTCGTTATCCGCAGCAGGAACCGGTCCAGCTGCGCTTCCGGAAGAGGAAAGGTTCCCTGGCTGTCAACCGGATTCTGGGTTGCTATAACGAGAAAAGGCGCTTCCAGCCCATGCGTTACGCCGTCGATGGTAATCTGGCGCTCCTCCATGCATTCCAGCAGGCTGGATTGTGTCCGCGGAGTCGCACGGTTGATCTCATCCGCCAGCAGAATACTGGCAAATACCGGACCGGGCCGGAATTCAAATTCACCGGTCTTCTGATTGTAGTAATTGATTCCGCTCAGATCAGAGGGCAATAAATCCGGGGTGAACTGAATTCTTTTAAACGGGCAGTCCAGTGACCGGGCCAGTGTCTTAGCCAGCAGTGTTTTGCCGGTACCCGGGACATCCTCCAGCAGCACGTGGCCGTTTGCCAGCAGCGCTGTGAGCAGCAGGTCCACACCGGCTTCTTTTCCTACGATAACCTTTGAGAGATTGCTGCGGATTGAGCTGATCAGCCTGCCAGCCTCTTGAATATTCATGAAGCATTCCACCATCCTATCGTCTATAAGGTATGTACTAAAGCTTAATCATACCAGAAAGCGCATCCATTTTATAATAAATAAGTCGCTGCAATCAGCTGGCAGGCTTATTTATTCTGGATTTGATGAACGCAGCCATAGTGTAATAGACGGGAATACACTCCGCAACCAGCCAGAGTATAACCACCAGGGATGAGCTGAAATCACTGTAATATCTGGTTATGCTGCGGGAATACAGGTAGGCGATGAGCACTGAACAGAAGACCAGGAACGGTACCATCAGCTTTTCCCCCTTCTGCTTCGTCAGGTACAGGGCGCACTTACTGGCTACATAGATCATAAAGGAGCTGTGAATGAACATGGAGGCGGACCAAATGCCGATCAGAATAGGGTCCAGATTACCCAGAATATCGTCATGCGACGAACTGCGCACCATATCAAGATAAGGATACTGAACGTCTTTTCCGAGATGCGGTCCGAAGTTCAGCATAGTAAGCGCCCAACCGGCCAGCACGAGCACCGTCAATACGAATTCAGCCAGCAGAACCTTTTTCAGCAGGTTATTGTTGATCTTAAGCTCTGGCGCGACAAACAGGAGCACCACCCATTCCGCGAACCATGAAGTTACTGTGACGGCATCCTTTATTGTAATGCCCGGATCAAAGTAATGGATAAAAGCCGGAAGCATCTGAAAATTGGCATTTGGCAAAAACAGATACAGCGAAAAAAAAGTAGTGGCAATTAACAGCAGGAAAACGCCGTCTGCCATATAGATTATCGTAGCCACCCCCTTAGCCGCCGTATACGCAATGACTATGCCGATTGCAAGCTGAATAAACAGCGGAGGGGTACCCCGCATATAATTCGATCCGAAGAACAGCACAAAATTTTCTATATCGTAAGAAGTATAATATACGCACCAGCATAACAGTAACAACACCAGCACACGATGTCCCCATTTGCCCATAAACTGGCTGCCAAAATCTATCCAGGAGTCCCCTGTCTTCAACTTACCGGCCTTAATCATAAAAAACAGCAGGACCACCGACATTGCACTGCCGAACAGTATTGATATCCAGCCCTGATAGCCAGAACCGGATACAATGATGGGGATCAGAAATATAGAGGTCCGCGAGTTAAAATAAACCAGACTGAAGCGGAAAATCTGCCAGTTCGTTGTACGCATTGCCCCCCCCTCCTGTTCCCGTTCGTTTATTTGCTTGCCCCAAAATCAACAATGCTTATATCTGTCTTCACGACAATTCTCGCCCTGTCAGCATAATAGTCACTCCAGCGTTCCTTCAGCTTCTTCCATTCCTTGGGGTGGTTCCATTCAAGCAGCATCCCAAGCTGCAGGACATCTGTTCCCGCCTCCTGAGTATGGTCCAGCGCTTTTTTTACTTCTGACTTAATTTTCTCCTCAAGCTTGGATTGAATCAGGCTGTTGTGATCTACTGCCTCATCTGTATTATTGTCGTCAAAAAGAGTAATGCTGGCCTTCCCCTTCAACCTGACATGAAAAACAGGCCCGTCTGCTGTCATTTGTACCTTTCTGGATACAGTGTCACTATAAAAAAGAGCGCTGGCTTTGCCTTTGCTGTCCTGCTCATTCCAGACAACAGTGTACATTGGAAGGGTTAGATGCCCGGAGAGATCTCCCGCGGCCCAGGAAAGGGCCCTGCTCTCGTCACTGTTTAGCGTTCCTGTCATTTTCATACCCTTGAAGAGCATCACCCCCTGCACACCTGCCCATTTTACCGGCTCCCCCTGCTCCTTCTCATCCGGCTTCACGCCAAAGGAAAGATAGTTCATGGCATATCCCATATTGTTAGCCTCCGCCAGCAGACAATCTCTGATCGTTGTAGCATAGGTCAGATTCAGCTCGGAAATGTTTCTCAGCACCTGATCCGGAAGCTGCTCATAGACCGCGGACAGTCTGGCGACCTCACTGGCCTTACCCGGAGCCGCCATAATATAAGTACCCTGCGGAATCTCAGGCTGCCGCTTACACCACTCAAGCAGTTCATGTATCCCATTTGCCGCATACTCTTGACCGACGACAATCGCCTTAATATGTGAAATTTCCAGACGCCGGGACAGATCCTTTTGAATCATAATGATAGCATCGGTAATGCTATGGGCCGTTTTAGTAACGGTCGAATAGCTTTTGCCCTGTGCAGTTCCGCCTTGAGTACCTGATACAAGACGGTTCGGCAGCGGTGTGCTGATGGTTAATTCCACAGTTCCGGGCTCTGTCCCGGCGTCAACATACATGCCAAAAATAAAAGTAAGCTCATCCAGCTCAAGCTTGGACCAGCAGCCGGTCAGGCTAAACAGCAGCAGCAGAGCCATCCCCAGCCTGAGCAGCTTCATTTCGGTCTCTGCCTCCTGTCATTTTTGGTGCCGGTAAAGGTGGTGCTCCGCTTGGTCATGAACGGATTAGGTACACGTAGCAGGGTATCCTTCCAGTCCTCCAGAATCAGCGGGGCTATAGGCTGCATATAAGGGGTTCCGAACGATTTCAGATGAACCAGATGCCCGTAAATGATAAAGACGGCCACGATAACGCCGAGCAGTCCCATAGTGCCTCCAAGCACAAGCAGCACGAACCGCAGCAGCCGGAATGTAAGTCCAAGCTCCAGATGCGGAATAATATACGAGGCTATGCCGGTAATGGATACAACAATAACCATCGGTGCAGATACAATGCCTGCCTGGACCGCCGCCTGGCCGATGACGATACCCCCGATGATGGAAACAGTCTGTCCTACGGGCTTTGGTATCCGGGTGCCCGCTTCCCTCAGCGCTTCAAAGGTCAGCTCCATAATGAGTGCTTCCGTAAGGGCAGAGAAGGGAATATTTTCTCGCGCTGCCGCAATTGTCAGCAGCAGATCTGACGGAATAATCTGCGAGTGAAACGTGGTTACCGCTACGTAAAAGGCAGGAAGCAGCAAGGCAATTATTGAAAATAATAAACGGACCATCCGGATCCAGCTGCCTGCATAAAAGCTCTGGTAGTAGTCTTCTGACGATTGCAGAAGCGACAGAAAGGTTACCGGAGTCAGCAGTGCGGAGGGTGTACCGTCCTGTAATATACCGACACGGCCTTCCATCAGAGAGGCAGCTACAGAATCGGGACGCTCCGTGTACTGGAATACCGGAAACGGAGAGAATTTGCCCTGCTTCACATGCTCCGCGATATAGCTGATGCCCAGGGCCCCGTCCATATTCAGATTAACCAGAACCTCCTCAATCTCAGCGAGGATTTCCGGCTTGTAGAGACCCTCTATGTAAACCAGGTACACGTCGGTTTTAGTATATTTTCCGATGGAGAAATGCTTGGTCTTCAGATCGGCATGCTTAATGATATGGCGCAGCAGCGACAGATTGGTTGCCACATCCTCAATGAAGGCTTCCTGCGGCCCGATAACCACCAGCTCGTTCTGTGATTCAGATACGGCCCGCTTCTGATAATGGGTAATTTCAAAATAATAGAGAAAAGGCATACTCTCGATACACAGCACAGCATTGCCGCTGACCGCCAGCTCCACCGCCCTGTCAATGTCATATACCTTGATGTAAGGGATAGCAAAGGCTGACCCGTGATCCAGCCGCTTCAGAAATCCGGGCCAGTCCGGCTCGGCATTGGCCTCGGACTTCAGCGGGGAAGCAACGAATTCCTGCAGACTGAGCGTATCCACAATGGACGGGATGTAGATCAGCATGCACGGCTGCCCGTGAATGTTAATCGACTGGTAGACCGCATCACTGCTGCCGTGCAGCTGCTCTTTAATCGCATCCAGAATGCTTGCCGCCATCGCTTTCCCGCCTCCTTTAACATAAATGATGAATCTGACTTAGTTTGCCAAGCCTCACTGGAAATATACACCTCCTGCCCACCTGCACACAGCCAACAAGACCGGCAGCACTGCCGGTCCAAGGGTGACTAATTTTGAATAAACGGTTTAAGCTCTTTTATCAGACGCTGCAGCTTTACCGAGCAATCCTCATACAGCTGCTTCGCCTCCGGATTACCTGTTGACAGGCTGAACAGCTCCAGGTCCGCTTCGCATTTTTTCAGGAGGGCATACAGCTGGGGCTTTTCCTGGGGCTGCGTCACCTGCACCTTATCCGCATACAAATCAACTGTCAGTTCCCCGTAGGAATCAACCTGCCCGAGAAAAACATTCTCCACCGTCAGCCCCAGCTTTTCCAGCTGCAGGTTCAGCCAGCCGCGTGTCAGATTCAGATCATCCAAAGGCACATCCATTATCTGGCCGTCCATAATAACAGCCTGCGTCTCCTTCTCCGGAGCTACCTTAATCCCAAGATGCTTTGGCGTAAGCGGCTGATTCTCCCTTGTAAGCAGTACATTAATGGCACCATCCGACTCCATAATGGCAAATTCCACATCTGCAACTGTAAAAACATCCTTTTTCCGCAGTCCTTCAAGCAGCTCATCGGTCGTCAGCTTCTCTTTACGCATGTTATCCTCCAGAATCTTGCCGTCCTTGATCAGCACGGTGGACTTGAAGTCGATGAAATCGCGGGCCTTTTTACTCTTGATCTGCAGGAACTCAATGCCCAGCGAAAAGGCAACCCATACAAAGAGCGCCAGAAACCCCAGATGCCATGTATTATCCGTATCCAGCGAGATGTAAGCAGCCAGATTCCCGATCGTAATCCCTGTTATATACTCAAAGAAGGAAAGCTGAGAGACCTGTCTTTTACCAAGCAGCTTAATCAAAAAGAACAAGACCACTACAGCAAATATAGTTCTTACCATAACCTCTAACCAATTCGGCATTTGGATTCCCCCTGTGAATAAGAGCTTTGTCGTACTGTGTCCTATTCATTATTTGTCAAAAGAGGGGGTATTTACTCCCTATAGGTTAGATCATTTCCTGAATTATCTTCCGTTACGCAGCCGATACTAGGTATATAAGTCTGTACAACTCTAATCACAAGGAGGATTACAATATGACCGTTGCATCACAAGTGAAGACCTGCCTCTCTTCACTCAAAAGTGCTCAGGCCAGCCTAGAACAGTTCGCCATGGAGACCCAGAACGAAGAAGCCAAAACAATGTTCACTAATGCTGCCGGGCAGACCCAGCAGATCGTGGAGCAGGTTGAAGGCCGGGTAGCCCAGCTTGAGAAGGAGGAGCCGCAGTACCGGGGATTTTGACGTTAGTTGACAGATACAGTAAAAAGGCTGTTCCGCTGCAGACCTCTGCAGAATACGGAACAGCCTCTTTAAATTCTATTCTATACAGATTCCAGCTTCTGCCGCAGCTCTCCGCCGGATTGGCTTAGCAGGTCAGCAATTTCCAGCTTGCGGCCGGTCCTTGCACTCTCCAGAGCCCCGAACACCATCGCCATACTGTAAATGTTGTCCCGGCAGTCCGTTTCAGCCGGGCGCTGCTCACTGACGGCTTGGAACATTTCCCGGAGACAGCCGTGATGGAAGGTCTCTTCCATCAGAACCTCAGCTCCCTGAGTCCGCTCATACTTGCGCAGGAATTGTACATCATCCCCGCTGTCTTGGATTACCTCGGCATAAGGCATTCCGGTGCCGTCCCACAGGACTGCGCCTTTCTCCCCCTGGACACGCCATGCTGCTTCCCATGAGGTAGGCGCCCCTTCGGCACACCATGAGCCTTGATAGCAGAAGACGGAGCCGTCGGACATTTCAAAAATGCAGACCGCCGCTGCATTGCCGGCGTACCAGGAGCCCGGAGGATTGAACTCCTGACAATACACAGTTACTGGGTCTGCTCCGGTGATAAACCGTGCCTGATCGAAGGTATGGATGGCCATATCGAGCAGCAGCGGGCTATCCATCGCATCCCGGAATCCGCCGAAATGGGGAGCGAGGAAAAAGCTTGCCCCGGTATAGCCGGTACGGCCGATGGTCCCCGCTTCGATCAGCTCTTTAAGCGAACGGATACGCGGGTCATAGCGGCGGTTCTGCATGACTGCATGCGAACGCCCGGTGCGCTTGGCAATCGCTGCAATCCGGCTGCATTGCTCCAGCGATTCTGCCAGCGGTTTCTCGCTGAACACATTGCAGCCCAGTTCAAGCGCGGTAGCGGCAATATGATAATGGCTTGACGGAATCGTGACATCAAACACCAGGTTTGCCCCCGTCTCCTCTATAGCCTGTTTAATATCCGTATACGTAGCAGCATTTAGGCCGTATTTCCCGGCCATGGCTTCTGCCGCCTCCAGCCGGATGTCGACCAGGGCAACGATTTCTACATCCTGCCGTTTCAGGGCATAGCCGATCCACTCATTTGCCATCGCTCCGCAGCCGGCCACAGCCACGCGATACTCTGCTGTCATAGATAAAACTCCCTTATGTTTGGATTGTTGAATGTGCAACAGATTAGAGCTGTACTGCTTCGGATCAGAGCGGATTAGGCACAAAGCTGCCGCCCCTGCAAGATTTCAGATAGTTCAGCGCATGCACCTGTCCCGTCATTTCCAGCTGATCACGGTAGACCGGATCATGCCAGCCTTCAATGTCAATGGTTCCCTTATAGCCGGCCTGGCGGAGGATACTGATTACATCGGTCCAGCTGGTATCTCCGAAGCCCGGAGTGCGATGCCACACATAATCTCTTGGGCCGTGAATACCGTATTCCTTAATAATATCCCAGGCTATCGTGGCATCCTTCCCGTGTACATGGAAGATCTTGTCGGTCCATTTACGGAGCTGGGGAATCGGATCAATCAGCTGCACCATCTGGTGGCAGGGCTCCCATTCCAGACCCAGGTTGTCAGCCGGAACTGCATTGAACATCTTTTCCCAGGCGGTCGGATTATGGGCAATATTCCAATCCCCGTTTATCCAGCTGCCATCCATAGAACAGTTCTCAAAAGCGATCCTTACCCCTTTATCAGCCGCTCTTTTGGACAGCTCCCCGAACACTTCGCTAAATTTAGAAAGCGAGTCATCAATCGGAAGCCCGGTCAGCCTCCCAGTGAAACCGTTTACGATATCTGTACCGAATAAATGGGCATTGTCAATCAGCCGTTCCCAGCTGGACACTGTATCTGCATTGTCACCGGTGCCGGTCAACGGATTGCCGAAGACCCCGATTGCGGAAATCACAAATTGATGCTCCTCAGCCAGCTCACGGATGCGCGCTGCGGTATCAGCCAGATCTGTCTGCCCTGTTGACTGCCAGAAGGTCAGGCTGTAGGATTCAAAGCCATGCTTAGCTATTTGCGGAATAACCCTTACTGCATCTCCGCCACCGACGAGTGTGCCTATTCTCAATGTGTCCTGCATCTTGTCTACCACTCCAATATTGGTTTATAGTTAACTGAATAATCCAAGTATAAAGCTCATTTTAAGCAAAATCTCTTCTTATCTTGTGCTAATATAGCTGAATCTTGTGGGAGTTGATACCGCCGTGACTTATCCGAAAGAGCTTAAGGAATACCCCCAGCTTGAAGAAAAAACCTACCCCTTCCGCGTATTCTTCAACGGGTGCAGGGATACAAGACCAGAGCAGAACATTCTGTTCCTGCACTGGCATGAGCACTTTGAAATTATTGTCATGCGAAAAGGCAGTGCTATCTTCCATGTGGACAGCAAGCCTTATCATGTCTCACCCGGCGACGTGATCATGGTTCCTTCCGGCGGGCTTCATGTCGGCTACAGCCTGTCCCGCGGGGATATTGATTTCGTATCCATCGTGTTCCATGCCTCCCTGTTCAAGGACAGGAATCAGGATTCCCAGCATGAGCAATTTGTAGCTCCTTACCTGGAGAACAGGTATCAGCTGCCGGTGAAGCCGGCAGACGATAATCCTGCCTGCGTCGCCTATTACTCGCTGCTTGAATCGGTCATTGCAGAAGTACAGTTAAAGGGTCCTGCCTTTCAGCTTGTAGTGAAGAACCAGCTGCATTTATTCTTTACTCTGATGTCCCGCTCGTTCCCGTCACAGCATGTAGACGGCAGACAGCAGAATGAACGGTATTCAGTTAACCGTGAACGGTTCAAGCCGCTGCTGGAGTATTTGGACAGCCATTATGACGAGAAGATAAGCATTGAATTCGCAGCGAAATTCGTCAGTCTTAACCCTTATCATTTCTGCAAAACCTTCAAACGCCTGACCGGCCGCACCTTTATCGATTATGTGAATCTGTGCCGGATGAACGAGGCCGAACGCCTGCTGCTGGAGACAAATGATACTGTTACCGAAATTGCCGGTAGGGTGGGCTGTGACAATCCCAATTACTTCACCAAGCTGTACAAGCAATACAAGGGAGTTACACCTTCTGCTGCCAGAAAATGACCGCTTATCCCCGCGCAAAAGAGCACCGTTCAGCTGCTGTTGAACGGTGCTCTTGTTAATGTCCAGTTACTCTATCAGTTCAACCCTGCGGACGGTTCCTTGTGCCGGCATCGAATCCTGAACGGTTCCGGTCCCCCAAATGTGTACCTGCTGGCCCTGCTTCAAACCGGAAGCCTTACTCCTCTGGCCTGCAGCATCATAAAGCTCCGAGCGGTCATTAAAAGAGAACCAGTAGGTCGGGTCCTGCTTACCCGGCTCCAGAATCAGAATACTTGTTACAGGTTCGGACCTCACCTCAACAATGGTTCCTGTCACACTAGGCTCTCCCAGCTCCTGAACCTCTAAGGTCAGCATTCCGGGATCTATCCGCTGCTCCAGCGTTTCTCTTGCCGCCTCTGCATAATCATCCGGTACGGAGACATTAATCTTGTTCAGCCTGACATCAATCCAGGAACCGTAGAGATTAAGCTCTTTGTACAGATTCTCCTTAGCCAGCATATTCTGTGCAGCCTCAAGCTCTCCGGCAGAATAGCCCACATCATGCAGACGATAGGAGCCTGAAGCAAACTTGCCGGCAAAAAGCGCCTCCACTTCGCTGTTCAGCCCGACGATATTAATGTGAACCTGATTGTTCTCCAGGAAAATATCCCCGTTGATGATGTTCTCATCAGCCAGTATAAGCTGTACCTTCTCCGGATCAGCTGCTATCAGCTCTGCTGCTCCCTGTGATGGAGCCGGTGTATGGCTTGCTGCAGGCGATGTGCCGCTATCATTTACAGCCTCCTCCGCCCCGCAGCCTGTAAGCAGCAGGCTTAACAGACCCAAGCTGATTCCTGCAAATTTCCAGTTGAACATAATCAGCCGCCTTTCTGTAGTTTCTACTTTTCTAAACGCGCAGAAACAGGGAAAAGTTGCTGATCACCCGTACTCGCCAGCTTCTCTCCGGCTGCTGGCTACATCTCCGATACCTGAACCCAGCGGCGTTCTTCAATGGACCGCTCTACTGCTTCCAGCACAGCCTGACATTTTACACCGTCGTTAAAATTAGGCTCAGGCTGACGATTCCCGGCGATGGCGGAGGATAACTCCAGCATTTCATGAATGAATGTATGCTCGAAGCCGATTGTATGCCCCGGCGGCCACCAGGCTTCGGCATAATCATGGGCCGGGTCCGTTGCGAGTACGCGGCGGAAGCCCTGTACATCCTCTGCATCTGAAGTCAGGTATACCTCAAGCTCATTCATCCGCTCGAAGTCGAATTTCACACTGCCCAGACTGCCGTTGATTTCAAAGGCATTCGTCGAGCGGTGGCCGGCAGCAAACCGGGTTGCCTCAAAGCTCCCGATGGCACCGCCGGTGAACCGGGCCAGAAACAGCGTGGCATCATCCACAGTGACAGGGCCTCTCGGCGCATCCTTGCCGGCTCTCGCACTAAGACCGGTCATCTCAGAGGCAAGAGGGCGCTCCTTGACGAACGTTTCGCTCATGCCGATAACCTCCTGCACATCACCGACCAGGAAGTGTGCCAGATCGATCAGATGAGCACCCAGATCCCCGTGTGAGCCCGAGCCGGCGACCTCCTTCTGCAGCCTCCATACTAACGGGAACTCCGGATCTAGAATCCAATCCTGCAGGAACCAGGCACGGAAATGATAGATTTGCCCGAGCCGTCCGCTCTCGATCAGCCTTTTCGCCAGCCTTACTGCAGGTGAGAAGCGATAGTTGAAGCCTATCATATGTTTAACACCGGCTGCCTCCGCAGCTTCCAGCATCTCGCGGGAATCTGCCAGATTCAGCGCCAGCGGCTTTTCGCAAAAGATATGCTTGCCCGCCTTCGCTGCCGCCAGAGCGATTTCCTTATGGGCATTACTCGGGGCATTGATGTCTATCAGGTCTATATCCTCTCTTGTGACCAGCTCCTGCCAGTCCGTTACACTTTCGGACCAGCCCAGCTGGCCGGCTGCTGCAGACACCGCCTCTTCATTGCGGCCGCAGATGACAGCCATCTCCGGCTTAAGCGCCTGCGGAAAAAACATCGGCAGACTCCGGTATGCATTGCTGTGCGCCTTGCCCATAAACTTGTAACCGATCATTCCAATGCGAAGCTGTTTCATCTTACTCCTCCTTGAATGAATTCGCTTTCATGTGAACCTTCTATTATTGTACCATAACCATTCTGATTCTATAGAATTTGTCCCTAAACAATGGATCCGCTGCAGGCATCAATATACCGTTGTTTCCGGATACCGGCAGACTGAGGCTCATCTTTATCTTGGAGGGCACTCAGTCCATAAATGAGCTGGTACCGGAACTGCTTATTTTCCCGCTCAGCCTTCCTATGCCATTTAAGCTCAAGCTCAAGGGATTGTTTACAGACCTCTAGTGCTTCATTCGGACTGAGCTTCGGACGCAAGTTTACTTGATTCAACTGCTGAAGCATTAATCCTGAAATACCTTTATAATGGCATACTTTTCCGTTTGTGGTGTTGACACTGACCATCACTAGTTCCCCTTGAACAGGAATGTCTCCCCTATAAACAGGCAAACAGAATAATTCACAGCTTCGCTGCTCACTATGGTTGGCATCTGCCGGTTCCTCCAGCCGCAGCCAGGCAGCATATTCAGCAAACACGCTGGCCAGAAACTGTTCTGCCTTTTGCCAGCATTCATTACGGCTCAAGCCATTAGATGGCTGTTGCATTTCCGGTTCATTACGGTGAAACCGCAGAAGCATGCCCGTCGTCTTTTCAATCTGCAGTCTGTATGGCGCTTCCCGCTGTTTTAACACTTCTCCCCATTTACTATTCATATAACTTTCTATTGAGAGTGTTGAAGCTTCGAGGCCGGCTACTTCCATATTCGTAATGCAATAGGCTAAATACAGACAATCATCATCTTCCGATGATTTTTCAAGCATATGTATATTCGGGTCAATACCGAGCAGATTCTCCCATTCAGAAATACTAAGGTGAACGTTAGACTCAGGGACGACACCTTTATTCTCCCTGGCTCCGCTTAGTCTGTGATCCAAAATAATGGAACAGCTTGTTGGTAGGGCGTAATGTTCAGCACCGTATATGTCTTCTCCGGTCACCGCATCCATTAGCCACATCTGCGAAACCAGCTGATAAACTAGCCGGAATTCTGCTTCAGTTCCCTTCATTTCTCCGCTTTGCGTTGGAATGGATGCGATATGAAGTTCCATTCGGCTATGGGCCAGTACCTGATCCATTACTAACTGCTCCTCTATAAGCTTAGCCGGCCATACTGGCACCGGAGCAGATCTACGGTAATACCGGTAACGGATATTTTCCAATCGCTGATCCAGAACTACCTCGCAGCCTGTATAAGGCAATGGCAGACCGCCTGCTTCTTCTCTATAGAAAAACTTGAAGCCTATGCTGTGCATAGACTCAGCCCAAGTAAAGCGACCTGCTTCCCGCACATAATTAGCCACAAAGCTGTCTGCCATTTCTCTTGCTTGCTCTGAGCTGCTTGTGGAATCGCACATCACAAGTCCCTTACAGAAACGGGTCCTTACATCAGCGTTGACGAGAATTCCGGTAGCCAAATCCAGCCAAATTTCCGATTCCGTTGCCATATTCTCAGGGTCTTCCCAGACAAAAGCTCGATTCATTGGTTGTCCAGCGGGAATATCATCTTCCATAACCAGCCTGTAATGTCCGGGAATATTGAACATTTCCAATGCTTGTGCACGGAGTGTGTCCTTATTAATAGTCATTTCAGCCTCCTGATAAGGAATTCTGTACGTACATTATTTGAGCCATTCCTGTACATGCTTAAGAAACCTCCGTGTGGCAGGTGAAGCATCCTTCAGCGAATGGACAGCTATCCCCAGTGATCTGAAGCTGCGCTCCTCCAGCTCCAGCATGGCTACATTGTGATTCTGGCGGGTAATGATCATCTCCGGCAAAATACTGATGCCCAGCCCGTTCTCTACCATTGCAATAATCGCTGAATCGTCCCCCGCTGTAAATTTAATATTCGCTTTAATACCCGCCTTATCCAGTACCCGCCGTGCGTCATAGTCGGAACCTGGCTTCTGGATTATGAAATCCTCATGGGCAATCTGTGCAAGCGGCATAAATGGCGCCCCGGATAACGGATGTTCCCTGGAGAGCACTGTAAGCATTCTGTCCTGCTTCAGCGGGAATACCTCAAATTTATCGCGTGTCGGCAGGGAGATAAATCCGCAGTCAACCAGCCCTGATTCAATCCATTGCTCAATTTCGTAATATCCGCCATCCATCAGCTTGAATTCAATATACGGATATTCCTTGCGGAATTCCTTGATCATCCCCGGCAGCCAGTGCACAGACACACTGGTAAAGGTACCGATTGTTATCGTACCTGTCTCCAGTCCGTGAATATCAGCCACCTGCTGCTTCAGCTGCTCATTCCATTTGAGTATTTCCCGCATCGCCGGAACCACTTGTTCACCGTTAACCGTCAGCCGGACTCCAGAACGGCTCCTCACCAGCAGTGTGAAGCCGAATTCATTCTCCAGGCTGCTTATAGTATGGCTAATCCCTGATTGTGTATAGCCCAGCACTTCAGCCGCCCTTGTTAAACTGCCCAGCTCCACGACCCTCAGAAACACTTCATATTTACTCAGACTCAAAATGACAGCTCCTATCTCTTCCATGAATTTCTCTCATGTATTCCATAATAAACATTCAGGTTACTTATGTATTTGGCAGTATTATACTATATTCACAAGATAACAAAAAGGATGCTGATGATACGTATGAAGCCGCTTAAGGCTGAGCTGCTGCTCATAATGGTTACACTGTTCTGGGGCTCCTCCTACATTTTCATGAAAATGGGCCTTAATTCTCTGGGAGAGTTCAACCTGATTGCCCTCCGTTTCGGTCTTGCGTTTATACTGGCGGCTGTTCTATTCCACAAACGCCTGCGCCGGATCAATCTAAGAACCGTTAAATACGGAGCGTTGTTAGGCTTCCTGCTGCTCGGTGTGTTCACCTGCATAACCTTCGGCCTCCAGACCACCACCACATCCAACGCCGGATTCCTGGTCGCGCTGACCGTTGTGTTTGTACCGCTGCTTGAAGTACTTGTTTTCCGCAAAAAAGTTTCCCCGCCGCAGATTTTTGGCACACTGCTTGCCATTGCCGGTATCGGACTCCTCACATTGAACGGCTCACTGCGGATTCAGCCCGGCGATTTCCTCTGTATCCTATCTGCCTTATTCTATGCGGTTCAGATTCTCGTCACAGGCAAAGCGGTCAAAAGCTGCGATTCTCTGAATATCGGCATTCTCCAGCTCGGCTTCGCAGGCGGATACGCCCTTGTGCTGTCTGCTATGTTTGAGACACCGGCACTGCCGTCCACCATGCCAGCCTGGATTGCCATTGCGGCACTAGGCGTTCTGTGCAGTGCCTGCGGGTTTATCCTCCAGCCCGTTGCCCAGCAATTTACGACACCAACCCGTACGGGTCTGATCTTCTCACTGGAGCCGGTTTTCGCCGCCTTCTTCGGCTATTGGTTCGCCGGTGAGCAGCTGTCAATGCAGGGATATGCGGGCGCAGCTCTTGTTATGCTCGGCATTGTCGCCTCAGAGTTGCTGGGCAAAATGCCCGCGACTCCCCATCCGCTGCGCAGCTTCAGGAGGCGCAGGGCGAATCATCTATAGACACTTACACCAACAGCCCCGGAGGAAAACTTCCGGGGCTGTTACTTTTGATACCCGATCTTTGGACAAGTAACCTGCCAGTCTTACTGCAGAACGGCCATAGCCTTCTAAGCCGCCGGCTCAAGCTTCAGCCCGGTCAATTTACCGGCAGTATTAACCTGTTCTATGAAAAACAAGCTCAAAATGGCATCAACATTAAATTCTTTTTGGACGAGTGGTATTGTACAACGGAAACAGATATGATAAATTCAAATCTAATGATAATGATTATCATTATTAAACAGAGAGGGGTTTATTATGTTCACATTAAAAAGATACACTTCATTGCTATGCAGCACGATCTTCATTGTTCTTCTGCTGGCTGCCTGCGGCAGCAACACCAATACCACTACGGAGGCTGCTGCCGTACCCTCTGCAGCTGCCCCGGCACAGACTGCTGAACCAGCCGCTGCTGCGGGCGATACCCGGAGCTTTACAGATGGAAAAGGCCGTCAAATTGACATTCCCGTTCATCCGCAGCGGATTGTTTATATAGGCAGCGATCCCGGTGATCTGCTCGCCCTGGATGTAAAGCCAATCGGAGCCAGTCTCAGTGTTATCGGGACACAGGTAGCCTATCCGGACCTGCTCGAAGGGATTGAGGATATCGGATATCCTCCGTCACTGGAGAAAATTGTAGCTCTGGATCCTGATCTCATTCTGTTTAATGACTGGGATGAATCGGGAATTGAATCGGCAGCAGCGATTGCCCCTACGGCCGTGATTGGTGAAGGCGGCACTTATGAACGTCTTAAGATGATTGCTGCTGTGCTGGGCAAGGAGGATATAGCTGATCAAAAAATTGCCGAATATGAAACAAAAGCCGCGGCGGTCAAAGATCAGCTCAAGCTGGATCTCGGCTCCGGAGACACAGCTACAATCTATCTCCAGCTCGGCAAGACGCTTTATGTAATGGGTCATCAGGGGATTTCAGTATCTCTGTACGATATGCTGGGCTTTAAACCCTCTTCTAAAGTTCAGGAGATGATTGACAAGGACGAGCGGTTTGCAGAAATATCGGCTGAGGTTCTGGCTGAATATGCCGGTGACGAGGTGTTCGTGCTCGGTGATGAGACGGCGGAAACCTCCGCCGCCGTAGATGAATTAATGGAAGGTGCGATCTGGAATACCATTCCTGCCGTGAAGAGTGGACATGTATACGTTACAGACAGCAAATGGAACTTTGATGATCTGATAACCAGGACCCGCCTGCTTGAGGAGCTGCCGGTATTGATGTCTAAATAATATCTCCGCTGCCCACAGATCTGCAATAAGGGCTACTCTACATTAAAATCGAAATATTTTGCCGGATACGGCTCATTGATCAGCGTAAAATGCCACCATTCCTTGGCATACGGCTTAAAGCCCTGCTTGACCATCGCATCCTTCAGGATTTTGCGGTTCTGATGCTGGACGGTGCTGACCAGTGTAGTATTATAATAAGATATTTCACCAAAGAAATCATACGGGCTGCCCATATCCACCAGGGCGCCTGTTTTTTTATCAGCCAGCGTCAGATCTATGGTACTTCCCCGGGAATGCCCCGACTTCTTCGAGATAAATCCCAGCTTGAACAGGTTCCGCTTATCCAGCTCAGGATAATACAGCTGCTTGTTGATAATGTCCGATGTATCCTGCGACCATGCTACAAACCGGTTGACTGCTTTTTGCGGACGGTAGGCATCATAGATTCTGAGAATGTAACCGTTCGCGGACAGCTCATCATTTACTTTTTTGAGGGCGTATGCCGCTTTGGAGGTAGAGATGGCCAGAGGAGACTTATAGCCGCTGACAGGCGCACCGGTAAAATTATACTTGCTGTAATAACGGATCTGGTATTGTGCTTCCGGGATCACCTCATCAAGGTAGACGAAACCTGAAGGCAGTTTATTTTTCTTAGCGACATTGTTAATGGCCGGTCTCCAGGCTGTATCCTGGCCGGTTGCGGCCTGTGCGTATGCCTCATCCTTAGCCGAAACAAACAGTAATCCAGCGATAACAGCAGAACATAATAAACCGCGCTTATTCCAGTGAAAAATCTGCTTCATGCCTCATGGTGCCCCTTCCCCTATGCTCTATCTAAATAATCGTCGATATATGCCTGTACTTCCCCAGTCAATTGATTACCATTGTAATCAAGCAGCTTCAAAAGCTGTTCAATCATTTGGAGCAAACTGACTGTTAGATACCTGATGAACATCCGTAAACTTCTCCATTACCAAGGCTCTGCTAAGCAGCTCCTTCCAGCTTATCACAAGTGCTGCATCTGAAATAGATCCTTTATTGGATTCGGCAGCCATGATATCTATGTAGTCTGCAATGTCACTGCTAATATAAGGTTTAAACAGCTTGCAGCCTTCATAATGAATGATCGGGTAATATGCACCTTTACTGGTTAATCAGGTATTTGCTCTGGTACCGCAGCCTCTACAGACTGACAACCACTTCCCGATTTCCTGCAGCCTTGGTGCAGCGTTCCTTTAGCGGACAGCCTTCGCAGCTTTGACTTCGGTAATGACGTTTCCGTTCTGGGAAGTTCACCCAGGATCTGCCGCGCCTTTTCAGATGGAGTCGTCCAGCCGATTGACGGCGGCGTTAACGAAACGAACGAGGTGATGTTCTGGAATGTCTTCTTCCAGCATCATTGGCAAACAAAGTTGGTCCATGGTATATATTAAATGTACAAAAAAATCGCTCCTTTTTTGAAATGGTTGCTCGACATTTCCATTTTATCAGAGAGCGATTTCTTTTTGTGATTTTTGAAAGATTGATAGGAACCTTCCCCGCTTAAGCAGTGGAGTGGACGGACTGATTGTGGAAAAGCGATAGCGGTCGCCTTGGTCTCCGGATTTTCACCGCTAAGGGGAATGAAAAAAATCTGGAGAGCACAGCGATTGGAACAACGGTCTGTTCACGGAGCGTCCACTCAAAGTGCATACGTTGATCTTACTCAAAAAAAGAGCTGTCCCAGAAGCCATTACATGGCTTTTGGGACAGCCCCTTACAACAAGAATTAAAATGATTTTGGGATCAATTAGTGCATCGATACCTGTGATTTATGCTGTACAATAACACGTTTGATGAAGAACGCCACGATCAGGCCGACAACTGCCATCACCATTCCGAATACAAAGGCATTCTGCACACCATGTGTGAAAGCAGCCAGCGCATTAAGCGGGTTGGACGCATCGGTAACTGTCTCCATGTAGCTTTTGGTACCGGAAGTCATGATGCTGACAGCGAGCGCAGTACCGATCGCACCGGCAACCTGCTGCAGTGTGTTCATGATTGCCGTACCGTGAGGATAGTACTCCAGCGGCAGCTGATTGATGCCGTTAGTCTGTGCAGGCATCATGATCATTGAAATCCCGATCATCAGTGCGCTGTGCAGAACGATTACGAAAATAACGGTCGATGTAGCGGTAATGCTGGAGAAGAACCACAGTGATACTGCCACAACTACCAGACCCGGAATAACAAGCCATTTCGGACCATATTTATCAAACAAGCGACCCATGATCGGTGACATCAGACCATTGATAATACCGCCCGGCAAGAGCAGGAGCCCTGCTTTGAACGCCGAGTAGCCCTGACCCTGCTGAAGATACATCGGTAGAATCAGCATGGAGGAGAGAATGATCATCATACAGATAAAGATCATCAATACAGCTACTGTAAACATCGGGTATTTAAAAGCACGCAGGTTAATCATCGGCTGCTTCATTGTCAGCTGGCGAATGACGAACAGTACTAGGGCAATCACGCCGATGGCAATTGCTGCAATAACCTTAGTGCTTCCCCAGCCTCCTTCCTCACCGGCGCTGCTGAAGCCAAACACGATACCGCCGAAACCGGCGGAGGAAAGAATAATGGACAGTATATCCATCTTCGGCTTGGTAACCTCAGAGACGTTTTGCATGAAGAGAATTCCGCTGATCAAAGACATTACAAGGAACGGAAGGGACAGCCAGAAGATCCAGTGCCAGGTCAGGTTGGAGATCAGCAGACCGGCAATCGTAGGGCCAATTGCAGGTGCAACCATGATGACGAGACCGATGAGCCCCATCGCTCCTCCTCTTTTTTCAGGCGGGATAATGACCAGGATGGTATTGAACATCAGCGGCAGCAGCAGGGCTGTACCCATCGCCTGCACCACGCGCGCAAGCAGCAAAATTTCAAAGGACGGTGCCATCGCTGCAATAAAGGTTCCCACGATCGAGAAGCTTACCGCAGCTACAAATAGCTGTCTCGTTGTAAACCATTGCAGCAGCATACCCGAAATCGGAACGAGGATGCCCAGCGTCAGCAGATAGGCTGTTGTCAGCCACTGAGCAGTTGATGCTGTAATCTGCAGAATATTCATCAGATCTGACAAGGCGACATTAAGCGCCGTTTCACTGAACATGCCGATAAATCCGGCGAGCAGTAAGGAGACAAGAATCGGAATCGTTTTAAATTTCTTTACTTCTGGTTGTTGCTTGCCTTGCATTGATGCTTCCACTCTCGTATCCTCCTGATTTTGAAAAAGTTTTCTCTCTCTGTTTTTCTTACCTTCTGTGTTAATCCAGTATGGCTGGAATAACCTGTACCGCTGCAAGCAGCGGCTGCGTGCTCTTGCAGGTCAGTGCCTGAAGCAGCGCGCCTTCATACAGCGATACGACAACAGAGGCCTTGTCCGAGGCAATCTGTTCATCGACGCCTTCTTCAAGCAGTCGGTGCATGATAACATCCCGCCATTCTTTAAAGACAGATTGGCAGGCTGAGCGCAGCTCGTCACTGACACAGGAGGTTTCAACCGCGACCCAGAAGCTGAAGGGAACAAATCCTTCAAATGAAGTCTCCTCAGCCTTCCTGGCTAATTCCAGTATAAAATCCTGTATCATGGCGGATGTACTCGACTGTGTTCCTGCATAATGCCGGAGCAGCTCTGCAACAAATTCACTTGTCCGGTTAATACAGGTCAAAGCCAGCTCCTCTTTACCGCGGGGGAAATAATAATAGAGCGAGCCCTTCGGTGAGTCACTGTCCTTAATAATCTGATTCAATCCGGTCGCGTGATAGCCCTGTGTGAAGAACAATCTTGAAGCGGTGTCTACAATCGCCTCACGCGTATTGTGCTTGTTCGACAAGCTCAACACTTCCTTTACCTTTTATAACGATCGGTCTATATAATAAAACCATAACCGTTCATAATATGTCAACAGTAAAATAATTCAATTTTAAGATTTAAACCTGCCTTTTACAACCTTACGGCCTATTCCCGGATGTTTTTATTGCCAGCCAAAAGGAGATCCAGTATAATTTTATTATTCCAATCCGAAAGGTGTGTTATTGAGTGGCAGACCGTCTCAAGCCGAAGAGTATCCCCAGACCTTTAGTCAAAACCAATCAGGCTTTTATTGTTATATCTGTTCTGCTCTCCTGGTTTACAGGTGCTCATTGGATTCTGGCATTGCCCTTGGCTGCCGGTATTTCCGGCCTTGTGTTCAGCTACAATCCTGTCATTAAGCTGGCCGGACTGTTCCTCCGCCAAGAACGCTCTTCTTATCTGCAGGAGGACTGGGATCAGCAGCAGTTTAATCAGAGCATTGCAGTAGTCTGTCTCGCAGGCGGACTTATCAGTTATCTGGCCGGCTGGACTATCGCTTCTACTATTTTCACCGCAATGGTAGCAATTGCCGCAACGGTTGCCCTTCTCGGATTTTGCATCGGCTGCTTTATTCATTATCAGTGGAAAATGTATACCTACAGACGCAGACAGGCAGCATCGCACAAATAATCCTGTGCCCATGCTGCCTGTCTTTTGTTATTCAATTGTGTAATCAGCCAGAATTTTTGCCACTGATGCTGCGAAGCTTTTGCCTGCGCCCCAGTCAACCTTAAATATCATACTGTTTGAGCTTCCCGCGGATATAAGCCGGATATTGCATACTCCCTGCAGATTATCCGCTATGATTACAAGCGCACCTTGATTACCGGAGCGGAGATAATAACGTTCATAGACCAGTGTTCCTATCATCCGCCCGTCCCCAAGGTTATTCAGCTCTTCATGCAGGAGTTCGGCATTTGAACTCATTCCATCTTTGATCAGCGCCATTGCGACAGCAGGATTGACCTTTACATTTAACTGATATTTATCCGCCACTTGTGATCACTCTCCCCGAAGTAATCTGTTCATGGACTGCTTAACATGGCTACTCCTCCCGCACGGTCCCTGAAACATCCCAGCGGTGGCTGAATTTCAGCAGACGCGGATGAAGCTGCCGGGGTTCAGCCGACAGGATCAGGCGCAGCCTGACAATCCATTCTTCAAATGATGAATACGAAGCGAACTGATTGGCCGTTTCAGGAGTCAGGTACAAAAAGTACGGAGGAGGATACACATCACTGATATGGCGGAGCGCTGTATCAAGCGGTGTATATTTTTTCCGTTTGCCTTCGAGTGTCTCGATAGTGATGAATGAGCGGCCCTGGCCTCTTTTCCACTCATGCAGCCGGTCTTCACGCTTGTAGTAGGATAGTACAGGCTCCTTGCTCATCCGCCTAACCGTTTCTTCATGCAGCGGATACAGCACCAGCTTAGTGAACTTGCGTTCTGCTGCTGTGTTGGCAGCTTCTTCAAGCTCCTGATCAGAGATATGCTCAAACGAATCGTAGAAAATCAAAGTCCCCTTACGTTCCTTGGCCGGCGGCTCGTAGCCGTAAGTCACATGCTGAATATCCCGTTTCATGGTAACCCTCCTGCATATTCGTTGCCTATAGCATAACATGCCGGGGCGTTGATTCAAAAAATGACTGTGTATTTTAACTGAAGGTATATTTAATCAGGGCTTCGCCGTGACTCCAGAGAATATTTGGACTTCCAGCCGCTGTTGTCTGCAGATTTCTTGATTTTATCCGCCTCTCGCGGTTGAAATCCGCAGACAAAGGCGGTCGCTACCGCTCCTACAGTTCCAAAATTCCCCTCCGCCACTCTTTCCTTCAATATAGATTTAAAGTTCAAACTATAAAAACAAATTTCATTTAGCTGAGCCATCATTGCTATATTGTCTGCTCATACGCTGCTGCGCATACGCCGCTGCCCCTAAAGTCCCCGCACGGCTGCCCAGTTCAGCCTGAACGATCTCGCAGCTGCCGCGGGGCAGCTTCAGGGCGTGTGACTTCACAGTCTGCCGGACCGCCCCAAGCAGCCGCTCTCCGGCAGCAGCCATGCCTCCCCCGACAATGATCCGCTGCGGATTAAGCAGATTAATGACGTTAGCCAGCCCGAAGCCCAGCAGCTCACCCGTCTCATGCATAACCTCCACTGCCAGCGGATCATGAAGATCATAAGCCTCTGAGATCATTTTTGCCGTAATAGCCGCTTCGTCACCTCCCGTCCATTCCCGGATAATGCTGTCTCTGCCGGCAGCCAGCTTTTCCTTGAAGGTGTTTACCATGCCCACCGCGGAGACGTAACGACCCAGACAGCCAGAGCTGCCGCACCGGCAGGGACGGCCTTGTCTGTACATATTCATATGCCCGATTTCACCAGCGCTGAAGGTTGTGCCGTACAGCACTTTTCCGTCATGCACGATCCCCGAGCCAAGACCAGTCCCCAGCGTCAGCAGCACCAGATTACTGCAGCTCCTCCCCGCTCCATGCAGCCATTCCCCGTACAGGTTGACCCGCACATCATTATCAATATAGACAGGGAAGCTGTAATGCTGTTTCATTTCACGTACAACATGAACCTGCTCCCAGCCCAGGAAGTTCGGGGAGAAGACCGATAGCCCTTCTTCCGGGTCCAGCAGGCCGGGAATTCCCATTCCCATACCTCTGACCTGCCCAAGCCCGATGCCCTTCTCAACTGTCAGCATGTCCACTGCCAGCCTGATCCGCTCAAGCACATGCGCCGGCCCGTCTGCCGCCTCTGTATGGATTGAACATTCATTAACCGGCGCAAAGTCAGCATCATATAAGCCAGCCTTTATGTTCGTCCCGCCCAAATCAATACCTATGATATAACTGTTCATCTCAGCTCAGCCCGTCCTTTTAAGGAATTTATTAGCTTTATTAGAATTATGTATCATACCTCATTATTATGGACTTTAACATAAACGGCGGTTAGTATTTTTATCGCATAGAGATAGCATTTTCTGATGAAGTTACCGGCTCCGTCCACGCAAAAAAACAGACGGATGATTGCTCATCCGCCTGCCATGATTAACCTTCATATTTAGGAGCCTGCACCTTTATAGCGTCTTACCCCGTAATTCCAGCTCACAAGACCGATAGCGAGGAACACGGCGCCGACAACCGGCGTCAAGATAGCCATACTTCTCATCTCATCGCGCTGCAGGAACAGGGCGGCCGGATAGATCCCGACAAAAGCAAATGGAATAATCCACGTAAGCAGTACCTGAATCGCCCGGTTATAGATCGTTACCGGATAACGCCCATAATTCTGGATGTTGTACATCAGCGGAAGAATACCGGTTGGTGCATCGGAATAGAACGACAAGGACGTCAGAGCCGTATAAATCCCGGTATAAATCGCTACCGCACTCAGCGTAAGCACCAGCAGCGCCGGAAGGGTCCACCATTCGAAAGGCAAACCGAGATTCCCCCCGCTGATCGCCATAATAACCAGTCCGATGAAGGAGCCGATCAATGACGGCGGATCAACATTTTCTAGCAGGATCTGAAACAGGTTATGCGCCGGACGGGTCAGCACGCGGTCCATCTCGCCTTTGACGATGTATCGCTCACTGAAGTTCCACATATTCACGAAGCAGCTGAACACGCCGAAAGGAACCATAAAGAAGCCATAGACAAAGACCACCTCGTTCTGATTCCACCCGCCAAGACTTTCCGTATGCATAAAGATAACCATGATAAAGATAAAGTTCGTCGCCTGGAACAGGAGATCCGAGATAACCTCCACCCAAAAGTCAGCACGGTAGGTTAACCGGGTCTTCATGTAATTTTTGAGATATTCCCATAACAATCCTAAATGATACATCTGCTTAGCCCCCCTGCACGAACAGCCGCTTGCGCGCCGCATGATAAAGCCAGACAATCGGAATCAGCAGCACCGCGAACCAGAAGACCTGGATGCCCAGCACATTCCAAATGCCTACCCCTTGAACACGGCCCGTAAAGACGGAGCCCGGAAGGTATGTAATCGCCTGAAACGGCAATACATTCAGCACAGACGACAGCCAGCCCGGAAACAGGCTGATTGGAACAATCAAGCCGGAGAACAGGTCAACAATAACCCGCTTCATCCGCATCACACCTTCATTATTTTCCACAAAAAAAGCGCTCAGCCCGGTGATCACATTAATCTGCGAACTGATCAGGAAGCTGAAAAAGAGCATAACCAGGAACCCTGCCCAAGCGGACGGCTCCGTCGGCAGCTGTACAGGAAACAGCAGGATCGCCACGACCATCCCCGGAATCATCAGCATCAGGAAGCGGAACAGGCCTTCGCCGAGACCCTGCATCATTTTGACCAGCACATAGTTATATGGCCGGATGAACTGAATTGCAATGCTCCCGTCACGGATGTCTGAAGAAATCTCCCGGTCCAGATTGTTGAAATAAAAGGCTCTCGCCATCCATGAGACGGCAACATAGGTGGTCATCTGCGCGCTGGTAAAGCCGCCTAATGATTCTCCGCCGCCATAAATAGCCTTCCAGGTGAAATAGTTGACTCCAATGTTTAATGTATAGATCAGAATACCTGAATAATAATTAACACGGTAAGCCAGCATCGTCAGGAAACGGATGCGGATAAAATCAAAATAAGCACCCAGCAGCAGCCAACGCCCGTTCTCCCGGGCACCGCCCGGAGAAGAGCCGCCGCTTCCGTTAGGAGCAGAAGCTTCTAAAGAATTAGACATGAGCAGCCTCTTTCTCTTCCTGCAATGCCGCGATTTTGTCCTCCGGTTTGTCTGCAGAGCCGGACTGATAGATGCTGCGCACAATCTCATCCGTGTTGGTCTCGATAATTTTGATATCGGTAATATCCGCCTGCCCCACCACACGGGCCAGTACATCGGACACATTCAGCTCCAGCGGTATCCACACTTTCGCTGCCAGATCATTCTCCGCAGTCCAGGAAACCGGCATCCCTTCTGTCCACTGCATCAGCTGAGCCAGCTTGGTAGCTGCGCCGAACTGGAACTGCACCTCGCGCCCGGTTCCCCAGCGCTGCTTCAGTTCTTCAAGCCCGCCGTCATAAATGATCCGCCCGTCATCCAGCATAATAACCCGCGAACACAGGGCTTCGATATCCTGCAGATCATGGGTAGTCAGCAGAATAGTAGTTCCATGCTCACGGTTCATATCCTTGAGGAACTGGCGGATTTCCGATTTCACAACAATATCAAGGCCGATAGTCGGCTCGTCCAGAAACAGAATGGACGGATTATGCAGCAGTGCAGCCACAAGCTCACAGCGCATCCGCTGTCCGAGACTTAGCTTGCGGACCGGACGGTTCAGCAGCTCCTGCAGCTCCAGCCGCTCGACAAGCTCATCCAGCCGCTTTTTGAAATCTTGCTCGGATACTCTGTACACCTTACGAAGCAGCTGAAAGGACTCAATAACCCCGATATCCCACCACAGCTGGCTGCGCTGGCCGAATACAACGCCGATGTTCTGCACGAACTTTTCCCGCTCCATATACGGAACAAATCCGCCTACAGACACATTGCCCGAGGTTGGAACCAGAATGCCTGTGAGCATCTTGATTGTTGTAGATTTGCCTGCTCCGTTCTCCCCGATGTAGCCGCAGATTTCGCCTTCGGGAATCGTGAACGAAATATCCTTTACAGCGGTAACCTCGGAATACTGCCGTTTAAACAAATCAGCGAAGGCCCCTTTGAGGCCCTCGCGGTTTTTTTGGACTTTGAAGGTTTTGCGCAAGTCCTGCACTTCAATTGCATTCATAGAGTACCTCGCTAAGCTATAAGTTGTGTTCAGTTCTCCATTATAATGTACAGAGCGGAAAAGAACTACCCCTCATTATTTAGCGACTCTGCCGTCAAAAAAATCGGCTGTCTTCACTGCCTCCAGATGGCCGGAACGGGCTACCTTAGTCCGCAGGTATTTTTCATTAAATACGGAGACATCGCCCCACAGCGGAATCCGTTTCCCGGTGTTCATTCCGGCAGCCTTCAGCGCCTCCAGCTTTTTCGGATTGTTGGTAATGAGAGTGACTGGTTTGCTGCGCAGGTGCTGCAGAACACTGATCGCGTCGCTGTAGTCTCTGGAATCATCTGCAAAACCCAGCTCAAGGTTAGCTTCAACAGTGTCATAGCCTTCTTCCTGAAGGATATAGGCCATTGCTTTGCTGAACAGGCCAATGCCTCTTCCCTCATGGTTAGCCAGGTAGAACAGTGCCCCGGAGCCGTGCTGGGCAATCATCTTCATCGACTGGTGGAGCTGGAAGCCGCAATCACAGCGTTTGCTGCCGAAGATATCTCCGGTGTGGCAGATGCTGTGCATCCGGATCAGAGCCTCGTCCGCTTGATCAAAATCACCGTATACCAGCACGCTCGACTGCTGCGCATCGGCCAGCTTCAGCGAGGACAGACGGGAAATCAGCAGCTCCGTTGCTTCCTTGCTATCGCCCTGCTGCAAATCTTCATCAGCGGCATTCAGCCAGCTGTACCATTTAAAGGTGACTGTCTCCCCATCCAGATTAACAGGCAAGGTTATCGGTCCAACCAGTATGTTTGTATTATCTCCGTTAGTGATCCACTTGATCTTATTCTGCAATATAGAAATGATATCCGGTTTGATCATCATTGCACCGTCCTAAAATTTAATTATTAAAATTCTTTGTAGTAACTATTTGTAAGTTAGTTTATCATTGTAATATAACTTCGTCAAGTTATAATATATATTTAAATATTTATAATTACTTATTGTAAGTTTATGATATAATGAATGCAGAGGTGAGCAAAATGAATGAATTCGAGATGTGTCCGCGCTTTGAAAAAGCGGTAGATGTGCTGAGCAAACGCTGGGTCGCACTGATCGTCTTTGTGTTAATGAAAGGTCCGCGCCGATTTGGTGAAATTGAGGGCTGTCTGTCCAATCTCAGCGGTAAGGTATTATCCGACCGCCTGAAGGAAATGGAGAACGAAGGTATTATCCAGCGGACGGTATATCCTGAAATGCCAGTACGGATTGAATATTCATTAACCACCAAAGGTACAGCCCTCGCCCCGATTCTGGGAGAGATCAGCAGCTGGTCTTCTGAGTGGATCGAGCTTGGAGTGAAGCAGTGAGCCCCGCTCTATTAGCAGATAAGCGCCCTTTTTGAACCGGATTCCGGCTCAAAAGGGCGCTTATTTGTGCGTTCTATTAAAAACCTGGCCATTTCTAGAGATCCCTGCGCTTAAAGCGCAGAAGTCCAATCAACAGCGCGACTAGGGTATAGGCTATTGTGTAAACAATAAATGCATCAGACGGCTGCGATCCCCCGCTGAGCATACTAAAGCCGCCGCTTGTTATATCTACCATACCGCTGAGCTCCTTAATGCTAAGCAGCTCTGCTATCATTCTTCGCTGCAGTCCATCAGCAGGCATGATCATGGAGATAAGCCCGGTCAGATTATTCAGCATTGACAGTCCTTCAGGTTCAAGCCGGAGAGATCCGCTCAGCTTATCCAGCATCCCTCCAAGCCAGCCGGCCCCATATAGCATTGTCATGAATACCCCTGTACCAAGTGCAGAGAAAATACCCGACCCCAGCATTGTCAGGCTGACCAATAAGGGAACAACGGATACAAACAGCAGAAAGGCTCTGAGAAGCGCCGCAGGGTCCTGGGGAATTGCCGCGTGGAACAGGGTAATGGACAGAATTGCTGCAAACAATACACCTGCATAGATAACTCCCAGTGAGACATATCCCAGCCAGCGGCCCAGATACCATTTCCAGCGCGGCTGCGGACGGGGAATCATCGCCTGCATAATCCCTTGCTCCGCTTCACCTGATATCGCTGAAAAGGAGCTGAATATTGCCAGGAAAGCAATGACAAAGGAACCAAAGAAAAAGCCGAGCATCAAAATGAAGGCCCCGTTGGTGAAACGGTATATCAGGGTTGTATAGCTATTTAATCCGTTACCTTCAAAAATATTATTGCTGCCAATGGTCTGAGCAACAAACCAGAAGGCTAACAGGAATACAGCAGTCATTAGCAGGGTAAGCAGCATTACTTTTTTACGGAGTAATTCCTTCCAAGTCATGCCTGCTATAGTCCTCATTTTCCCTCCCCCCTATGGCTCAGTCCTGACACCGCATCCATAAACCATCCTTCCAGGCGTTCCTTACGCCGGATAGCCTCATACAAAATCATACCCTGCTCCATTATCAGCGCATTCAGCCAGCCAGCCTGCTCTTCGTTATCCAGCTCTGCTTCCAGCCAGACAATGCTGTTGTCTGCAGAAGTTCCGAGCTTTAACTCAGCCTTACTCCCCTCATCCTGTGCTGCTGCATGCCGGATTACCAGACCGGTTGCTTCCTGCAGCCAGGACAGCAAATAAGGCGAGCAGCCCCCTACTTTAAACAGCCAGGTACTTCGTATACTGAGTAATTCTGATACTGTGCCATGCCGCAGAATAACGCCGTCGTTCAGCAGAGCCATCCTGTCGCAGAGCGCCTCCACATCCCCAAGCAGATGAGAATTAAGAAAAATGGTAACTCCCTGTGTCTTGAGCCGTTCCAGTATTCCGCGTACCTCTGCCCGCCCGACAGGATCCAGCGCCGATGAAGGCTCATCGAGAAAAACAAGCTGCGGCTCATGTACCAGTGCACAGGCAAGTCCAAGCCGCTGCTGCATGCCCTTGGAGTAATGCTTGACGCGGTCCTTGCCGCGCAGCCCGAGTCCGACTTCCTCCAGCAGCTCCGGAATCCGCCGCCGGGCGGCTGCTGCATCCATCCGACACAGCTTAGCATGAAGCTGCAGCACCTCTGCTCCGGTCAGCCATTCCTGATAACGGTACAGCTCCGGTAAATATCCAATGCTAGCTTTTGCCTCCAGAGACCCGATTCTATGGCCGAAGATGCTGGCCTGCCCGCTTGTTGGAGCGATCAGACCAACCAGCATTTTCACAAAGGTGCTTTTGCCTGCCCCGTTGGGGCCAAGGAAGCCGAAGGCTTCCCCTTTCCCTATAGAGATCGTTACATCCCTGCAGCCGCGACCGTTGTCATACTCCTTGGATAGTGAGTGTGTCTCAAGCGCTGTTTCTCTCACTCTTCGATCAACTCCTGCAGCTTCTGTATAAATTCCTCTTTATTCGGATAGTGACTCCCTCCATGCAATTCAAACAGCTGTCCATCCCGTGCCCATGTTGCGGTAAACACTGCTCCCTGGCTGTAATCGAACTGCTGCAGAATAACTTGTGTATCTGCGATTGTTATTTCCTCTGCCTGCTGCCCTTTGATCAGCGGCAGGGGGATCTCCCCGGCAAGCACCTGGCTCTGCTGCAGGGTTGTCTTCCATTGATGCGGCAGAAAAGGTAAGTTAAGTATTGACTGCAGAGCTTCGTTCACATCGATAGACTGGTCTACGATAATCGTTGGAGTATTCATCTGTGACAGACTGGCCCATTTGCCGTCGGGTGTAGTCAGATCATAGTTTACCGTCTCTGGCAAGTGTAGGGTAATCTGCTTACCGTCCAGAGAAGAAGGCAAAAGCTGCTCCGCTCCAAGTCGTTTCAGTGTCTGATTGAGTACATCTACCTTGAGTGTCATTGTGGCATCACGGGCAGATGACACTTGAACAGACTGAATTACATCCTTAATGCCTGCATTCATTGCAGAATACCCCACGAACGATTGCAGCTGATCTATCGGGACCTCATCGTAGAAGGTTCCTGATGTAGTCGTAAAGCTTCCGAACTTGTTTTGAGCTTCACTGAAAGTTCCGCCATCATTCATCAGATTGAACAGGTCACGGATATCGGTCTCTTTTACAATTGTTACCTCCTGCATTCTGATCTGATTGAGGATTGCCGCCATTGCCGTATTGCCGACCGGTGTGGCCAATACTACAGCTAGGAGGGCTGCTGCAGATGCGGCGGCAGCCCATCTACGGCCGCGGGTCATCCGTAATTTCCTGCGGGTTGATGTTATTACTGGCTTTTCATCTGCAGAAGCCTGTACAGGAAGCGCTTTTTGTCCGTCGGCAGCATTTAAGTCCGGAGCATAATTCTTTAATCGGCCTGCATCTTCCTGAACAGGGTCAGGCCCGGTGCTAAGACCCCAGCTGTCCCATACCGGATTTACCGGTTCGTCTGCCAGCTGCTGCTGCATCTTTATCCAAGCCGTATATACAGATTCTGTAGCGGTTGTATTTGAAGCCTTAATATCAGGGTTCTTCATTAATCTTCTCCTCCTAGTAAATAACTGATAACTTATGGATGCCGGCTATACTTCTGATTAGGGGAGCGTTTCTGCCGCCTGCTGCTTCAGCTTCTGGGTGGCCCGGTTTAAAAGCGTGCCGACCACCGGCGGCTTTACTCCCAGCTTTCCGGCAATTTCCGCATAGCTGTATCCCGAGTGGCGCAGCAGTAAGGCTTGGCGATCCCGGTCTGGCAGCTCCTCGAGCCACTGGCGGACGTCCTCCTGCTCCATCTTACTGAGCACCGCTTCTTCACCAGACGGCGGAGAAGCCTCTGCATTGAAGAAAATCTCCTGCCTTGTCTGCAGCAGCCGTTCCCTGGCTTTTTTATTTAAATAATCGTAGCCAGTCCGGGTAAGCACCCTATGCAGCCATGCACCTAGCGCCTGCGGATCATCCGGCGGGTTACGGTACAGCTTGAGAAATACCTCCTGCGCGAGATCGTCTGCTGCGGTTTCATCACGGACCAGTGCGGCCAGCTTACGCCGTACTACAGGATAATGCGTATAGAATACCTGCTTAAATGTATCTGTTGATTCCGGAATGTTCATTATTGTTGTTCCTCCTTATCAGCTGCAGCTATAAGTAAGACGGTGCCTGGGGCCATTTTATATCACTTATATCAAAAATATTTTATCAGTATTTTACAACGCAAAAAAGCAGCCCCTAAACGCAAGGAAGCTGCTTCCGCGAAGCTAGCAAACTGTACATTCTGATGTTAAGTATACCCATAAATACAATCTGCAAGGTCTGAATATACATATTTGTGACAAAAATAATAACTTTTCACTGCATTTTCAGACAAAAGTGTTGAACTAAGCAGGAAAATATAGTAATTTAGTAAGCGTAAGCAAACTATTAAACTATGAAAGGTGGAACCCGCAATGGAAAAGATGTGTATGGAAATGATGATGAACATGTGTATGGAAGACATGATGGCCAAAATGAACACAATGAAGATGTGTATGGAAAAGATGTCTGAAATGAACATGATGGACATGGATATGGACATGATGATGAAGAAAATGCAGGACTGCGATGAAATGATGACAATGTGCATGACAATGATGCGTGAAGGTATGCAAATGTCAAAGTAAGCATTGAACATGGTTTACACGGCTGAGTGAATCCTCTACATTCACTTTACCCGGAATATTCGTACGTCTTGGCAGAGCAGACTAACTGCATGCCTTTTTTTATGTCTTCTAACCTATTTATCTAATCTTGATATAACGTCCCTGAATCTGCTTAGCCAGTGTAATCCGCTCCAGCTTCAGCTCCCAGATCTGTTCCTTCCAGCGGTAGCTGTCCCCCGCAGTCTCATTCTCTCTGAGCTTATCGAACAATTCCAGCAGCTTAAGATTAATATCATCAAACCGGCTCCATAGCTCATGAACGTTCTCATCTGCCGCGTATGGCTCACGAACTGTACTAACCTGCTTCAAACGCTCAATGATGTCAGCCTGCCACTGTCCATCGTTAATTGCCTTGGCGTAATTTAGTAAATCCAGATAATCATCGACTGACATGTGTACCGACTCCTTAATCCTTATATACCAAGTATTATACTCGGTATTATGGATATTGCAATACTTGTATTAAAAAAAACAGAGGCAGACAATAAGTCCGCCCCGCCTCTGTGTTGATACCGTTCAACAATATGTTCTATTTTTTACATCAGCTTCTTAATATCATCCTTAATCTGCTCGGATTGCGGGCCGAATACAATTTGGACGGCACCCTGGCCGAGCCGCATAACCCCGGAAGCTCCCAGCTGCTTCAGCGCAGCATCCTTAACGGCTTTATCATCGGCCACATTCAGCCGCAGCCGCGTGATGCAGGCATCAATAGTACGGATGTTAGAAGGTCCGCCGATATTTTCCAGAATCTTTGCTGCTCTGGAAGATGCCGACACTGTACCTTTTCCAACAGCAACCTCCTGCAGATCATCTTCAATATCATCCTCGCGTCCCGGAGTCTTCAGGTTGAACTTCACGATAATGAAGCGGAACAGTACATAGTACAGTGCAAAGAAGACAAGCCCCACCGGAATCAGAATCCAGGCGTTAGTAGACTGCTTCATATTCACCAGATAATCGATCAGACCGGCGGAGAAGCCAAAACCGAGCTTAACGTCGAGCACATACATCAGAAGTCCGGCAACTCCGGTCAGTACAGCATGCACTACATACAGCAGCGGAGCAACGAACATAAATGAAAATTCAAGCGGCTCAGTAATCCCTGTCAGGAAAGATGCGATTGCCGAACCTATAAAGATGGAAGCAACAACCTTACGTTTTTCAGGCTTGGCTGTATGGATAAAGGCTAAGGCCGCACCCGGGAGGGCGAACATCATAATAGGGAAAAAGCCTGTCATGAACATTCCGGCTGTTTTATCCCCGGCAAAAAAGCGGGTAAGGTCACCGTGCACAATTTCGCCGGCTACATTGGTGAAGTCACCGATCTGGAACCAGGCAATCGTGTTAATAACATGGTGAAGCCCGATGGGTATCAGCAGCCGGTTGGCCGTACCAAACACGAAGGCACCGATTGCTCCGAGGCTGACCACCCAGTTGCCAAAATCACTGATTACGTCCTGTACAGGACTCCAGATCATTCCGATGAAGATCGCAAGCACCATGGTCGATGCGGCTGTAATAATCGGCACAAAACGTTTGCCGGCGAAGAAGCCGAGCCATTCAGGCATTTTGATATTGTGATATTTCTTGTACAGGAACGCCGCCCATGCACCGGCAAAAATCCCGCCAAGCACACCCATATTCAGCACAACGTCATCATTAATGAAGGAAAATTGCAGCGGAACAATTTCCAGTACATTTTTCAGCACCATGTAGGCAATCAGCGCAGACAATGCAGCAACGGCATCTCCGGCAAAACCGATCGCGACCCCGATAGCAAAAATTAATGCCAGATTTCCGAAGATCGCACCCGCGCCTGCATTCAGAAAAGGAGCTACATACTGGTTCAAAAATCCTCCGACCGCATTGCCCAGATGCAGATCTTTCTCATAATCAATCAGCCCGAAACCCTGCAGAATCGCCGCAGCCGGCATTGTCGCAACCGGAAGCATTAAAGACTTGCCCAACTTCTGTAGAAAAGCCAACATAATACAATCATCCCCTCAGTTCGTTATTGTTACCGCTCTATGTGTGGTTACTGCGCTGTAACTTTCAGGATCAGGTCTTTTCCCGCTGTAACCTGTCCGTACATGCATTCAACTGCCGGCTGCGTTTCTTCCATACTGGTGACAATCATGGGAGAAATCGCAGCAAGGCCGGCTGTACGGATTGCTTCAAGATCAAATTCAATCAATAATTGACCGGCTTTTACAATATCGCCTGCAGCAGCATGACTCTGAAAACCGCTGCCCTTCAGGCTGACCGTATCAATGCCGATATGTAGCAGCAGCTGCAGCCCGGAAGCGTGTTCAATAATCAGCGCGTGTCCGGTTTTCACAATATGGGCAATCTTTCCGTCAAAAGGTGCATACAGCCTGCCTTCTACAGGTTCAATTGCAATTCCGCTTCCCATATGTCCGCCTGCAAAGGTATCATCCGGCACCTTACTCAGGGCAATTGCCTGCCCGCTAAGCGGTGATTTAATTTCTATTATTTGCACAGTACGCTGCTCTTCTTTTTTGGATTTCCATCTGGAGAACATCCGCTCCACTCCTCTCATGCTGCTATTTGTTTTTCTCTATAGTCTGGAACAGACGGTGCAAATGCATCGCCAGGAAGCATAGCTCCTCCTCCGGAACCTGAACCTCCAGCCTGCTCTGGATGACTTTCCCCAGCTTCTGGGCCAGCTTGTATTCCGCTTTATATTCCTTCTTGATATGCTTTACGAACGGATTATCAATCAGCGAGCCCTGCAGAATCCGTTCCAGTGAAAACCGCAGGTGGATCATCAGCCGCACATGATTCATGCTGCCGTGCTCAAAGATAATCTTTTGCTCTGTCCGGATCTGCTCCAGCAGCTCATTGACCATGTTGGATACTTTCACGAGCTGTCCGACCGGCACATTGCTGACTGCAGAATAGACATGATAGGTCAGAAAACCGACTTCATCCTCAGGAATTTGTACATTGAATTCGGCACTGATCTTATCTGCTGCCCTGAAAGCGATCTCATATTCCTTAGGGAGCGTCATTTTGGTTTCCTGCAAAAAGGGATTGATAATATCCATACCGCTGCGCAGACGGTAAATGGTGAATTGGATATGGCTCGGGAGGGCCAGATAGATTTTGTCGTTTAGCTTACCGGGAAACTGTTGTGTGATATCTCCAATAATCTCATCGGTAATCTTCATTACTTTTGGATCAATATCCTCCAGCAGAATCTGATACTGGCTCCATTCCTCCCGGTCTTCCAGGCGAAACAGCTTCTCAATCCGCTGGTCATCCACTTCTATAACTCCGGTGTCCTTAACCGCAAAGCCAATGCCTTTGCCGATGATGACATATTCCTTGCCGTTCCTGCTTCCCTGAACCATAACTACATTGTTTCCGATCACCCGCAGTACTTGAAAACATTCGATTTCCCTCGACAAGTTCTCCCTCCTTCCCTTAAGCTTCAGAAATTTGGCAACAAAAAAAGCCAAGAACCGTCTCATATAAAATGAAGACAATCCTTGGCTCATGCCCTTAATAGGTAACACGCCGTTTGTTATAAATGATCATTTATGAGCTAATCATAAAGCAAACCTATAATTCCGTCAATGGTAATATTAGAAAAGTCAAGCCAGCTGCCAGGCTACAGGTTCTGCGGTATGATTAGCCTGCACATACGTGTAACAACATCCTGCATAATGACCGGCTTGCTTATGAAATCGGTAGCACCGGCAGCAAGACATTTCTCCCGGTCTTCCTTCATGGTCTTGGCTGAGATTGCTATGATAGGCAGCTCCCGCAGCAGCAGCTCCTCACGGATGATTGATAAGGTATCATAGCCGTCCAGGTTCGGCATCATAATATCCAGCAGGACCATATCGACTTCAGGCTGCTCTCTGACGATTTGCAGGCATTCATAACCGTTCTGCGCTGTTAGAATGTTCATCTCATAAGGAATCAGGCCATTTTCAAGAGCATAAATATTACGCAGGTCATCATCAACAATTAGAACCGTCCGGCCCTTTAGCCTGTCACGTTCCTTTTGGAACAACATGCTGTCATTCAGAATCTGCGTCTCCTGAAGGAATTCAGGATCGCTGCGCTCGATTGCTGCAGCTGCCGGATACCATGACCCAAGCGGAATCTGGTTAAGATCAGACTCCTCCTGCAGGTAGGGAAGGTACAAGGTAAATGTGCTGCCCTTCCCTTCTTCACTTTGCAGAGTAATATATCCGCCAAGCAGCTTGGACAGCTGGAGCGAGATCGACAAGCCGAGTCCAGTCCCCCCGAATTTACGTGCCGTTGTCCCGTCCGCCTGCCTGAAAGCTTCAAAGATGAGCTCACGGTTAGCTTCCGAAATGCCGATTCCGCTGTCGGTGACGGCGAAGGACAGCAACTGCTCCGGCTTACTTCCCGGCCCAGAAGGCTCAACAGCAGTGCAGTTAATTTCTACACGGACATATCCTTCTTCTGTGAACTTGAAAGCGTTGGACAGCAGATTACGCAGAATCTGATGCATACGCATCTCATCTGTGAAGAATAGATCTGGAACATTATCGCCAAGATGTACTGAAAAGTCCAGGTTCTGCTGATCCGCCGTCTTGTCAAAATAACCGGTAAGCAGCGAAGGCAGCTCGGTCAGGTTAACCGCGTCCATCTCGACCATCATTTTTCCCGCTTCCACCTTGGAAAGATCGAGAATATCATTGATCATCGCCAGCAGATCACTCCCGGAAGAATGAATTACGGAAGCATATTCAAGCTCTTCATCGTTAAGCCGGTTGCTGCGGTTCTCAACCAGCAGCTGCGACAGGATCAGCATGCTGTTAAGCGGTGTACGCAGCTCATGTGACATATTGGCGAGAAATTCGCTTTTATAACGCGAGCTCAGTTCCAGTTGCTTGTTGTACTTATCCAGCTCAACCGCCGCACTTTCAGCTACCGATTTCTGATTCTCCAGCTCTCTGTTCAGATCCATCAGTTCACTTGTATGATTCTGGAGCTCTTCCGTCTGCACCTGCAGCTCTTCGGACTGCACCTGAAGCTCCTCTGACTGCACCTGAAGCTCCTCATTCATTGCCTGCGAATCCTGATACAGTGACTGTATTTCCATGCGGGTGATAAGAGAATTCAGGGATACTCCGAATGTCTTCAGCAGCTCGTACAATAATTCCACATGATGGGACGCCCATTTGGTTAAAGAAGCTACCTCTATTACAGCCAGTGTCTTGTTCTCAAAAACTACCGGGGCAATAATCGCAAATCTCGGCGCAGTCCGTCCAAGTCCTGAATTGATGCTGATATAATCCTCCGGCAGATCTCCGGCAAACATAACCACCCTGTCCAAAGCGCACTGTCCGACAAGCCCCTCACCAATCCGGATTGTTGCAGCCCCGTAAGGAGTATCCGCATCTATGCTCCCGGCGTAGGAGTACCTCCGTTTGTAGCTTCCCTTGTTGTTCTCATCCTCATTATCCAGAATATAAACCGCTCCGTACTGGATCTCAAATGTTGTTGCCAGCTTATTCATAAAGGTCCGGCTCATAACAGAAAGATCGGTGGTCTCCTGCAGAACAATAGAGGTAGATGCAAGCTGCTCCGCACACCACTGGTCCACCTGCACCTTGTCCAGCAGACCGTTCGTCGCTTCCCCCAGTTCATAGACTTCATCCATGGTTTTGACCTTGATCCGCTCGGACATATTACCGCCGTTAGCAATACTGTTAATTGCCTGAATCACATGCTGCAGCGGCTTCACTATACTCACGGAGAGCAGGTAGCTGATAAGCAGAGTCAACAGCGCCACCAGAGCCCACAGAATATACATGGTAAGGATCAGCTTCTCATTGCTTTCTTTAAGCTTGGCAATACGGTCATTCGTCAGCTGACGCTCATTATCACGGAAATAATCCGACTGGGCACGGATAGAGTCGACAACCGACTTGCCGGAATCGTTCTGAAAATACAGTGCAACCTCATCATCATATCCGCGCTGCTTCAGCTGCACTACATAATTTCCGGCTTCCTCGATCCATTTTTCAATATCCCGTTTGATGCTTTCTAGGTTCTCAATCTGGTATGGATTATCAGCTATAAGAACTTTTAGCTTAGAATAATTCACACCCCACTCGGACAGCCCGTTGTTGTACGGCTCCAAATAGCTCGTGTCCCCGGTAAGTGAAAACCCTCTTTGTCCGGTTTCCATATCCAATACGTTTTTTTCAATCCGGTATGTAAGCTCGTGTACTTCAATATCATGATCGCTTAAATAGACTGTTTCCTTCTCCAGATCAGTGATTCTGCTGGAAACGATAACAAGAAACAGACCCAGCATAACAAGAATTACGACATAGCCGAGCGCAATTTTGCCGCGTATATTCAAGCTTCTAGGCCGCTTAGTAGACAAGGGTTCAACCTCCATCTGTCTAATATTATCAGTTCTAATATATTGTAATTGATGGAAACAGCGCCAAACAAGCCCGGACCTGCTGACGCCGGTGTCGAATTACAGTCATTCTGTATGGAACGCCTGGATTTAAAGGTATTTTTCGGTGCGGGGAATCCTGTCCTTCAGCTGGCGCAGATTAGCCTCCAGTCTGACCACAATTTCCTCAAGCTCCTGCGGATCAATTCCCCGGATTACCGGTGCCGGAGCTGCTGCTGTCTTAACCTGTTCTTTGAGCTCACGCAGCTCAAGCTGCTGCTCCTGCCATTTATCCATCAAATCAGCTATAGTTGCGTAAAACCGTTCATAGTCTTTGATTACACTATCCAGAAAGGTGTCCACCTCTTCAGCATCATAACCGCGGAGCTTCATGCCGAATTCCTTCTCGTGTATCGTGAGTGCATCCAGTGTAATTCCGAGCTGGCTAAACAGCTTTCTTTGTTTATCCAATCTGCGTTTCATATGCTCATCCATTGTTGTGACCTCCAAGCTTTGTCTAAGTTCTGTCTATGTTTTGTTAGCAGTAATCATTATATCAGGCTGAAAGCGGTATGAAAATATCACTAAAGTTGCAGTTTCTGGTTGCGCAGTCCCTCTGATTGCCTTTCGGACGAAAAGGGTAAGGATGATTACGACAATACAACCACTCTACTTGCAGAAAGGAAGATGGAACGATGAGCCACTTAACGGGTGCACAGCTCACTTCACTTAAAGCCTCCCTTGAGGAGCGCAGACAGGAGCTGGAGCAGCATTTCACTGATAATAACGAAGAAAACAGCCTGCTTGGCGACTCACTCCGGGAATCAACCGGTGAACTATCCACCGCCGATAACCATCCTGCGGACGCAGGCACCGAAACCTTTGAACGAAGCCGTGATCTCGGAATCAACAACGCGCTCAGAGATGAGCTGGATGATATTGATGCCGCCCTGCAGCGGATGAAAGACGGCACCTACGGGATTTGTATACTCAGCAATGAAGAAATTCCGTATGAGCGGCTGGAAGCGATCCCCTATACCCCATATGCGGTAAATCATGTTCCCGGACGCGGATCTGCGGATGAACGCCCTGTTGAAGAACAGGTAATGACTCCGCCTCCTGCCGGTGCCGGCGAGGGCCGCCGGGAGCATAGCGGCAGATTCGACGATGCTGATGCCTGGGATGCTGTTGAGGACTACGGCAGCGCAAGCTCTCCGGTAACCCCGCCGGGCCAGGACAAGAAGGAACAGGATTCCTGAGTTAAGCCTGGTTATGAATCAGCCAGATTGATCTAGTAATTATCTGCGACCGCTTTGTTTAGGATACCTAAGCAGCGGTCCAGATCTGTTTTTACCTGTTTTTTGTATAGCCTGGCTTTCTCTTCACCGTCAGCCGTGAAATGATAAAGAACAATCTCCTGAAAATCCACCTTAGGATCGTTCCCCTTAAGCTGCTTAGTACGGTACAGTATCCCCTGCTGCACAAGCTCATGCAAAGCACGGTACACCTCACTCTGGGGAGGAGAATACCCGTAGGCTTTGAAATCCCTGCGCAAATCCTCAAGCATCTGATAACCGTAACCCTTATGCTGTTCTACTAATGTAATCAGATATACCTTGATAAAAGCCCGCTGGGCAATCATGAATGCCATAGTATCCCTCCTGATGATTAAACTTGTAACTCTAGTATAATGCCTATTTACCATATTTCACAATTCGAAACCAGTGCAGCCTTGACGACCGCCTTTATTCTGCAATCCTTGATACCTTATTTCGGATGTTTTAGGGAGCTGAATTGTGCGGATCTGAGCCGGGTATCTGAGCTGCGCGATGATTTCTTTGTCTTTATTAATGTGAATTTTTCACATGTATAAATAACGGAATTAGTTCCATTGATCCTGCGCAGGCAAGATTTAGGTTGTAACGCCACAAAAAAACTGCATCTCCGGTTGTAAAGCCGGAAATGCAGTCTTGATACTAGCCGGTATTAAATGCTGCAGAATCGGATTGCCGCATTCTGCAGGTCCTGATGTTATTTACATCCGGTCACGTTTATAAAGATCCGGATCGCGGTCGGTATTCAGTGATCCTCTGTTACCTCTAGCGTTCCCTACTGTAGTGTCTTCAAGAGTAAGGTCAGGATTGGTGGCTCCCCTGTCTGCCAGACTGTCGCCGGCTGTATCGGCATTATTGAGGGTGCCGTAACGGCTGGCGTTCAAAGAATGGTTGCCGCGGAAGACATCGTGAATGGAATTCCCTCTGCCGTTGTCATCGACCAGGACAAGAATCTTACCGTTGTCGACATAACCCTCATATTCACGGGCCTCTTCTTCCGGAATACCAAGGCCGATCAGACCGCCGACCAGTCCGCCTGCACCCGCACCGATAGCTGCACCAGTCAGCGTTGCCACGATTGGTCCTGCAGCCAGAATCGGTCCGATACCCGGTATAGCCAGAGCTCCTATTCCGGCAAGCAGTCCGGCTACCCCGCCGACTACACCGCCTGTCGCCGCCCCGGTTGCTACACCTTCCGGCGCCATTGTTCCTGTATCTTCAGAAATGCTCTGTAATTCATCACGGTCTCTGGTAATAATGGAGATTTCGTCATTGCTGATTCCCCGGTTCTGCAGATCTTCAATTGCTCTGGTTGCTTCTTGTTCCGTATCAAAGATTCCTATAATTTTTTTGGTAGTCACTTGAAGCCCTCCTTAGTAATTGTCGTTCGCAGTATTATTACCCCAATAAAGCTTTGTCAAACAGCGGCCGGGCTATCAGATTATCTTTAGGGCAGGGATTATTCATACTCTGGATTGCCGTGTATACCGATTATTTATTGTGTGGACGTGTACGGCTGGTAGGTATTGCCTGCAGCGGATCATCCGGCCAATAATGCTTCGGATAACGTCCTTTAAGATCCTTCTTGACCTCGAAATAGGTACTCCGCCAGAAGCTGCCCAAATCGGCGGTCACTTGCACCGGTCTTCTGGCCGGAGACAGCAGATGCAGCAGCACAGGAACCTTCCCCATTCCGATCCGCGGTGTATCCGCCTGCCCGAACATTTCCTGCAGCCTCACCGCAAGAACAGGGGCTCCTGAGCTACCGTAGTCAAGCGGTACGCGCGACCCGCTGGGCACTGTAAGATGCGTCGGCGCTTCCCGGTCCAGCGTCTGACGGCTGTTCCAGTCCAGCATTCCTTCCAGCGCCCTGGCCAGCGGAAGCCGCTGCAGCTCCCGCAGATTGCGTATTCCCTGCAGAAAAGGACGAAGCCAGCTGTCCAGTGTTCCAAGCAAAGCCGCATCTGATACATCCGGCCAGTCACTGCGGACTGCCTGCATGAAGGCCATCCGCTGCCGGAGCTGAATTGTGCCTTTGTCCCAGGGCAGGAGTTCCAGCCCTTCCGAAGCAATAACGGACAGCAGCACGTCCTCAATCTCCTCAGAGGAAGGCCGTTCATGCGTTGTTTCCTTCAGGACCAGTGCGCCGAGCATCGTCCGGCGGGAGGCCTTGACGCCTCCGCTTTCTTTGTCCCAAAAGACGGCCCTCTCCTCGGTGAGGCTGTCTGCATGGTGCTGCAGCAGCTCTGCTTCAGCGAGCTCCGCAGCCAGCAGAATCCTGCCCTGGCCGGCACGGTCATCCACGCCGGCGGCAACGATGTAAGGCGAGCGGGCCAGCGGCTGCCCCTCGCGCATGGCCGCCCCCCGGCCTCCGGACAGCAGAAACGCGCCGTCGCCGCGTTTCTGCCCTACCCGGTCGGGGTAGGCAAAAGACAGCAGCAGGCCGGTGGCGCTGCTGTCTTCCGGCCCTGCCCCCGGCGCCAGCTGCAGCTGCGCCAGGAGACTGCGGCTCTCGCGCTGCACCGCGCGCAAGACTGCCGGGTCCGCGCTCCCGCTGCTGCCGGAGCGCTCAAATGCAAGCAGCGCCTCCACGCGGAGCGTGATGTCGCTGCCCTGATCCGCGGGACCCTTGAACAGGTCCCGCTCCTGCAGCAGCGCCGCCAGCCGGCAGGCCAACGGCGCTTCGCCAAGCAGAGCCGCGCGCAGCAGCATATGCGCGGCGCGCGGGTGTGCGCCAAGCGCGGCCATGCTGCGGCCGTGCGGCGTTATGGCGCCGCCGGCGTCTAGCGCGCCGAGCTGGCGCAACAGCGCCGTGCCCTGCGCGTAGGGCGCAGCGGGCGGCGGGTCCAGCCAGGGCAGCGCGGCGGGCTCGCGCACGCCCCACAGCGCCAGCTCCAGGGATAGCTGCGCCAGGTCGGCTTCCAGCATTTCCGGCACATTGTCGTCCGGAAGCCGGGTATGCTCCTCGCTGCTCCAGAGCCTGTAGCAGACCCCGGGTGCCGTCCGGCCTGCCCGTCCGCGCCGCTGGTCGGCGGATGCCTTGGATACAGGCACCGTTGTGAGCCGCGGCATGCCGGTCCGCGGCGAGAATACCTGTGTGCGCCGGAGGCCTGTATCAATCACGGTACGCACGCCTTCGATCGTCAGGCTGGTCTCGGCAATGGAGGTAGCCAGCACAACCTTGCGCTGTCCCGGTACTGCGGCAGCTACCGCAGCATCCTGCATCGCCTGCGGGAGCTGGCCGTACAGTGGCCGGATCACGGTGTCAGCCGGCAGGCTGCCGCCTTCCAGCTCGCGCTGCGTCCGGCGGATCTCCCGTTCTCCGGGGAGAAATACCAGGCAATCTCCCGGCTGCTCCGCCAGCGCGCGGCGGACAGCAGCGGCGGCGGATTGTTCAAGCACTGCATTATTAGCAGAGGGGGCATAGATGGTCTCTACCGGATATATCCGTCCCGGGCAATTCACTACCGCCGCTCCGCCAAGCAGCGCAGATACCCGCTCCGCATCCAGCGTCGCAGACATGATCAGGATACGCAGATCATCCCGCAGCACAGACTGCGCCTCAAGCGCCAGGGCCAGACCCAGATCAGCATGCAGGCTCCGCTCATGGAACTCGTCAAAAATCACCAGCCCGACGTCACCGAGCGACGGGTCACTTTGCAGCATCCGTGTCAGAACACCCTCAGTAACCACGGTAATCCGTGTCTGCCTGCTTACCTTGCTATCCATTCTCATCCGGTAGCCGACCGTCTGTCCCACCTGTTCACCCAGGCAAGCCGCCATATAGACAGCTGCTGAGCGGGCAGCCAGCCTTCTCGGCTCCAGCATCAGTATCGTTTTACCTGTCATCCACGGCTCGTCCAGAAAAGCCGGCGGCGTTCCCGTCGTCTTTCCGGCGCCGGGCTCGGCAATCAGCACAGCGGCTGTGCGGCTGCGGAGTATTCTTGTCAGGTCAGGAAGCACCTGCATAATCGGAAGCTGTCTCATCGTTGTTCTCCATTACTGTTACTGTTTATAGTTCACTTTATCTTGGACGATACAACACATTATTTCAAGCGGCACGTTCAAATTTCTCCGGGCTTGCGGCCGCAGGCTATCAGAAATGTCATCATTGCATAGGCTTCCGGAGAGCTGTTAAGCGCCTCGGATACCCGGCTAATCTGCCCGTATTCTTCTTCGCTGATCATTCCCTTTTTATAGAAGGGGGTGTATCTGTTTATGTTAAACTGCTGCCGGAAGCCTTCAATGCCATGCAGATCACTGTGCTGAACGACGGCATCCATATCCACATCACAGTAGCCGGACTCCGTCAGCGGCAGCGACCTTCCGACATAGCGGTTACCGCCTTTGGCCGCCTGATGGGCAGCCAGCTTGCGAATTACAGAAGGCAGAACTGCACTATCCGGATTAACCGCTCCAAATATCCCGTCATCAATGTCAATAATAACCAGCTTTCCGCCCGGCTTGAGCACTCTGTAGATCTCTTTTGCCGCATCTGACGGGTTATGCAGATGAAGAAACAGCAGCCTCGCTATTACAAAATCATATGTATTATCCGCCAGCCCAGTCTCATAGACCGAGCCGTGCACCAATTCCAGCCTTGATGAAGGAGGAGCAGCAATCCGCCGCTCTGCTTCATCCAATAAGCTTTTATCATATTCCAGTGCGGTAATCTGGCTATCAGGCAGACTGTTGACCAGTTGTTCGGTAATAAACCCCGGGCCGCTCCCCACTTCAAGCACACGCATTCCGTTGTGCAAGCCATACCACTTCAGATTGCGGAACTCCTTGTCCCATCCCATGACAGCCTGAGCCTTTAACCGCTCAACCTCTGACTGAAAGCCTGCAGGCACATTTCCGATGCTGTACGTAGATTTTCGCTCTAACATTAGCTTACCTCCGCATGATTTATCCTTATTTCTCTTGGCCCGCCAGCCGCCGGCGGATTTCATCCCCGTACTGAGTAAAGGCACTGCTGCCCCCGATTCCCCGTTCCCGTAAAAGCTGCTCCAGCCGCATTCTTTTTACAGTTAACCGGGACTCAAGCGACTTCCGCCCGGCAGGATCGGAATTCCCGCTGCTCAGGCAGGCTGCAAGTAATTCTTCCAAGGTGATGCATTCCGCACGCAGGGTCAGCTCTTCCGGCACAACCCCGGCATTCTTCATGATCTTGAACGACATCCGCAGCTCCTCCGGTACGCCGGACAAATCCTCCAGCTCCAGCGGCTTGCCGTGTCCCGGAAGATCTGCAAACTCACCGTTTCTCATTGCTTCCTGAATCCGTTGCTCCGCGAGCCATGCCAGCATTGTATCCTCCCCTTCCGCTAACCTTATAATCCGGCAGAAGCCTGCTTCAGCAGGTCTGCGAACAGATCGTACCGGACAGCCTTTCCTTCCAGCAGCTTTGCTGTAATCCGTTCCGGCTTACCGGGCTCAAATACTCCCTCAGGCACCTCAAGTCCGGCCGCATTAAAAATCGTAAAGGTCACCCAGCCCTTCGCAGTAGTGATAACAGCGGCATACTTGCCGTTTTTGAGAAAATGGGGCTTGCCGTATTGTATCCGCTCCTGCACATCCGGAACCGAGTCATGAATCATCTGGCGTAGTGCATTGCAGATCTCAATTTGCCACGGCTGCTTGACACTGTTGATAAAATCTGTAACTTCCTGATTCACACAATCACCTTTTTCTGCTAAAATGTGCTGCTGTATATGCACAGATTTTACCATAACCTGCTTACTTTACAAAACCTGCAGACGGCAAACAGCCCTACCCCGTTTATAAACCAGGAGTAAGGCCGTTATTTCTATCTTTACAAACTAGGATTCAATATTAACTTAACAGCGACTCTGCACCGTCAATTACAATTTGCGCCCCGGTGATATGAATCGATTCATCTGAAGCAAGGAATGACACCAGATCAGCAACATTCTCAGGCTTACCCGGTCCGTCCGCCAGCGGCTGGGCTCCTTCCGGGAACTCGATCGGGATAACGATTTCCTCTACATCCTCATTAAACTCTGTGGACTCGTCAATATTCGTGGAGATAGCCCCCGGACAGATTACGTTTACGCGAATTTTGAACTTAGCAAGCTCCAGCGCAGCCATTTTGGCAAATGCGACCTGTCCTGCTTTGGTCGTGCTGTATGGCGACCAGCCAAAGCTCGTAAACCGGGTATTGCCGTTAATCGAACTGGTGATAATGATGCTGCCTTTTCCTTTTGCCTTAAGATGTGGAATAGTATATTTGAGTGTCAGGAACGTCCCCGTCAGATTGACATTGATCGTATGCTCCCAATCACTGAGGCTCAGCTCTTCGATCGGCCCGACCACACCGTTAATGCCCGCATTGGCAAACACAATATCGAGGCTTCCAAAATGCTCAATCGTTCTGCGCACCGCCTCCTCCATCCGTTCAGCATCAGAGGTATCGACATCAATAGCCAGTGCGCAATCCTTGCGCAGCTTGTTCAGCTTCTGCTCCAGCACCGAGGTGCGTTCATTGACCAGGTCAAAAAGAGCTACATTGGCGCCTTCCCGCGCCATCTGGATCGCCGCTGCCCGGCCGATTCCCGAGCCCGCACCTGTTATAATCGCCGTTTTACCGATAAACCGTTGTTTTTTCGCTATATTGGGGCTCATATGTACACTCTCCTTCCACATCATCCATATTCGTGACTCTGTTTCAAGATTACCCAAATGCCCCTCGATTATAATCACCTTGTGCAAATTTATGTGCAAGATTTGTGCAACTTTACTAAGGAAGGCACTAAAATCCGGCTCATTGCCTCCTTCCTTTCATTCCTTCCGCCTGCATGAACTATAAAAGCCCCACAGCGTGGGGCCTTACAAGGTTAGCAGCTCTACAGTGGCTTCTAAAGCAGCTCTATAGTCGCTCTTCAGTTTCTTCTTCAGCCGCTCCACAGCAGCTTTATTTGGTACATTAACTCACCAGCACTATCTTCCTGTCTGCTCAATAACTTTTTACTATTATGTCCTTCTGTAAAAGATGATCATCCTCTTCCGCTCAATTGTCCAGCTTACGGACATCCACCTTGACGCTGAGTGTTCCGGCTCCGCCGCGGTATACGCCTTTTACCGGAACAATATCCTTGTAATCCCGGCCGTGGCCCAGCTTGATGTATCGCCAGTTCACTTCTGCATTATTAGTCGGATCGAAGCCGAGCCAGCCCGTTCCGGGGATATGCGTTTCGACCCAGGCATGGGAGGCCTGTTCGAAATCGGCATTTCCGCCCTGCAGATCACCGACAAAATGGTATCCGCTGACGTAACGCGAAGGTAACCCGACACTCCGGCAGACGGCAATCATCAGATGGGCATAGTCCTGGCAGACGCCGCGCTTAAGCTTGAGCGCTTTTTTGACCGTAGTATTCACACTCGTCGCTTCGGGATCATAGGTAAACTGTTCATAGATGGTCGAAGACAGCTTTTTCGTCCAGGCATACATATCATCGGCTTCATCAAAAGGATGCAGCGACGCGAACTCCACCAGCTCCGGTGTAACCTCCGTGTAACGGGTCGGCAGAACGAATTCAATGTACCGGTTCTGGAACTTTTCATCATTCAGCAGCTTAACCTGATCTTCGAGCGGGATATGCGGAAGGTCCGCACCCTGCGATTTATCCAGCGTTACTACAGTCGCCTTTGTATGAATCACCATCTCTGTATGCGGCTTATTCACCGAATAGGCATGTACCCGGTTGCCGAAAAAATCCTCATAGGTCAGCAGATTGGCAGCCGGAGTAACCTCCACCTCGTGATGATAGCAGGACTGCCGGTAGTTCGTGCGCGGAGTCAGCCTGATTTCATTGACACTGTCCGTAACCGGCTCGGGATAGGAATAGGTTGTCGTGTGGTTGATCTGTATCTTCATACATAGGCTCCTTCGCGGCGAAAAAAGGCGCCTTCCATCGTCTTTCCTAAACGCTGGCAGGAAATCATCAGGGAATCCAGAACATCATCGACGTGATCACCGGCCATCTCTTCTTTTTCCATGTAATCCAGTTCAGCCTTAATCTTGCCGGCCTGACGGATAACCTTCTCATGTCCTGAGCCCTTCTCGGAGGAATCCAGCTCCAGCCTGGCCAGATGCTCCTCCAGCTTATGGAAGGAGAAACGAACCGAACGCGGGAACCGTGCATTCACAATCAGAAATTCCAGAATGCACTCCGGCGTCATATCATCCGCATAATAACGTCTGAAAGACTGATAGCCGCTCACAGATTTCAGCACAGCCTGCAGCTGGGTATAGATGGTACTGTTCTCCTTAGATTTGCATGATACGGTAACAGCCTGCAGAATCCGCGTCGTGTTCTCGGCACGCTCCAGAAACCGTCCGCTTTCTATAAAATGCCATTCGTTGCCGCGCAGCATCACTGACTGCTCTGCACCCAGGAACATGGCTGCACGCTCTTTAATCTGTTGATAGAATTGATGCGGGCCGCTCATAATATCCGCTACTGACTGCTCACCGAGCCAGAGATTAAAGCCGTTGACAATATCCCACAGCTCGCTCGGCAGATGCTGACGCAAGGTACGCAGATTATTCCGCGCCTGATGCACACAGGAGAATAAGGAATTGGCATTGCCTAAGTCGAGGGTAATGAAAGACAGCACATCCTGCTCACAAAAGCTGTCAAACTGCTTAAGATACTCATTTCTGACCCCTAACGCATCAATTAGCCTAGACCACTTATGGCCCTCTGACTGAAAATCCTCTTCCTGCTGAATATGATAATGGACATCGATCAGCCGCGCATGATTCTCCGCCCGTTCAATGTACCGTCCGATCCAAAACAAAGCTTCCGCGTTGCGATTCAGCATCGTCACCACTCCTCCGCTTCCACATTTTGATGCTGCACTTTGTTCCTCCTATCCGGCTTAAGCCGCCGGCATCAGGCCATAACCCAGGTATCCTTCACTCCGCCTCCCTGGGAAGAGTTCACGACCAGTGAATTTTCCTTCATTGCCACCCGGGTCAGGCCGCCGGGGATGACATGAGGCTTGCGGTCCGCACCCATCAGTACAAAAGCCCGCAAATCGATATGGCGCGGTACCATGGATGCACCGGATAAGACAGGCGCCCGTGACAGCGACATGATCGGCTGGGCAATATAACGGGCCGGGTCAGCCAGAATCTTCAGCCGGAAATCTATCAGCTCATCCTTTGTCGCTTCACTGCCGATCAACATACCGTACCCGCCGGAGAGTGATGTCTCTTTGACCACCATTTCAGAGAGGTTATCCAGCACATATTGGCGCTCCTGCGGCCGTGAGAGCAAGTACGTCGGTACATTGCCCAGTATCGGCTCCTCGTTCAGGTAATAGCGGATCATATCCGGAACATAGACGTACATGGCCTTATCATCTGCGACCCCTGTGCCAGGAGCGTTGGCGATTGCGATATTGCCTGCCCGGTATGCATTCATAAGTCCGGCCACGCCCAGCAGCGAATTCGGCTGAAACGCCAGCGGATCGATATAATCATCGTCCAGGCGGCGGTAGAGCACATCTACTCTGCGCAGGCTGTTCATTTCCTTTAAATAAATCTTGTGATCCTGAGCGACCAGATCGCGCCCTTCAACCAGATGAATGCCCATCTGCTGGGCCAGAAAAGCATGCTCGTAATAAGCTGAATTATATTCACCCGGCGTTAACAGGGCAATTACCGGATCTTTGGTTCTGGACGGAGACAGGCTCCGAAGCACTGACAGAAACCGGTTAAGGCTGTGATCCACATCCCGGATGGAGCTGGCGAAGGCCAATTCAGGAAATAACTGGTTCATTAGTGATCTGCCTTTAAAAAGGTAAGAGAAGCCTGACGGCGTACGCAGATTATCCTCAAGCACATAATACTCGCCGTCATGATGGCGGATCAGATCAATGCCCGAAGTCGTCACATAAGCCCCTCCGGGTACTCTGAGGCCCGCCATTTCGGGACGGAAGTACACGTTGCTGATGATCATCCGTCGCGGTACAATTCCATCCTTGACAATGTATTGCTCATGATAAATGTCGTGAATAAATAAATTAAGTGCTGTAATCCGCTGGATGATTCCAGCCTCAAGCCGCTCCCATTCACCCTTGGGGATAATCCGGGGGATCATATCGAAGGGAATCGTCCGTTCCATCGGCTGATCCTGCGCCGGGTTGTACAGTGTAAATGTAATTCCTTCTTCCATCATCCGCCGCTGCATCAATTTCTGCTTAGCTTGCAGCTCTTCGGGGCTCATCCCGTTAAACATGCGGCTCACATGCTTGTAATGAGGCCGGATACTCCGTTCATCGGCATACATTTCGTCGTAAAAATGCTCCAGCGGATACGGAGAGATACCGGGCAAAGGATCTAATTTGGACATGAGCCCGACTCCTTTCGGATGTTCAAATGTGTTAAGTTTGTTTACAAATTAATTTAAATTTATAGATTTAATCACGAAAAACTTTAATTCTACTCTCATAATACGTAAATGATAATCTTGATGTCAATATATATAACAGCAAAATGGAGTTTATGAACCATTTCGCATTCTTGGAATCGCTTCCTTTCTCCTGAGCGTATTTTCCGGGTGCTGTAATGCTGAGGATACAATGAATTGTATGCGGGAGGGCTGACAAGCAGTACTATTATGAATTTTTCATGTGTTGAAATTATTATGTATATGGTGCGATTTGAAAGTACCGTTAAAATGACTGCTGCTCTTCATACAAAAAGACCCGCTCACCAGCCATTGCCGGTAAACGGATCCTATCAGAGTGAAGCCGATTCTCTTAGATTTGTTATTCGTTCTCTTCGTCCGGGTCAGCCTCTTCCTCGCTGATCAAGCCGGCAAACAAGGCATGTACAAACTGCGTGGAGTCAAAGGCCTGCAGATCGTCCATCTTCTCGCCAAGCCCGACCAGCTTCACCGGCAGGTTCATTTCCTGGCGGATGGCCACAACGATACCGCCCTTAGCTGTGCCGTCCAGCTTGGTCAGCACGAGACCCGTGACTCCGCTTTTTTCACCAAACAGCTTAGCCTGGCTGAGCGCATTCTGTCCGGTTGTCGCATCAAGCACCATCAGTACTTCGTGGGGAGCACTTGGAATCTCACGCTGGATAACCCGGAAAATCTTGTTCAGCTCTTCCATCAGATTCGATTTGTTCTGCAGACGGCCGGCCGTATCACAGATCAGCACATCCACATTCCGCTGCTTGGCAGCCTGCACGGCATCGAACATAACCGCAGCCGGATCAGAGCCCGCCTGCTGCTTGATTACGTCCACTCCGGCACGCTGGCCCCACACCTCAAGCTGCTCTATGGCTCCAGCGCGGAATGTATCGCCTGCTGCCAGGAGAACTTTTTTGCCCTCTTGCTTGTAACGGTGGGCCAGCTTGCCGATCGTTGTTGTTTTGCCGACACCGTTAACGCCGACAAACAGGATCACGGTGATGCCGTCCGGATTTTCCTTAAGGCTGTTGTCATCATCACCGCGCAGCAGCTCCATCAGCTTGCGGGAAAGAATCGGCTGCAGCTCCGAGGCATCCTCAATACGCTTTTGCTTAACCTCTGCACGCAGCTCTTCTACAAGTGTCATTACCGTGTTAACACCTACGTCTGCACCGATCAGAATCTCTTCGAGCTCTTCATAGAACTCCTCATCAATCTTTTTGCGGCGGATGATCAGGTCGGAGACCTTCTCGACGAAGCCCTTGCGTGTTTTCTCCAGCCCGTCGCGGAAGCTTTTTGTTACACTTTCTGTTTTACCGGAAATACTGTCCTTCAGTTTCTTAAAAAAGCTCATTGTGGTCCCCCTCAATTACGGGATTAGCCTTGACAGAATTTCCAGCCGTCACTTTTCCCTTTGTTGTTTTCAATTAACTATGCAATAATCGCTTCTTCATCCTCCAGCTTCACGGAGACGAGCTTGGATACGCCGCCCTCCTCCATTGTGACGCCGTAGAGCACATCTGCTTCCTCCATTGTGCCCTTGCGGTGGGTTACGACGATGAACTGGGTCTGCTCCGAGAACTCACGCAGGTACTGGGCGAAGCGGACGACGTTGGCTTCATCCAGCGCCGCCTCGACCTCATCCAGCACGCAGAACGGAACCGGCTTAACCTGCAGAATGGCAAACAGGAGAGCCATCGCCGTCAGCGCGCGTTCACCGCCGGAGAGGAGCTGCAGGTTCTGCAGCTTTTTACCGGGCGGCTGGGCTACGATATCAATGCCGGTCTCCAGCATATTCTCCGGGTTGAGCAGCTGCAGATCGGCCCGGCCGCCGCCGAACAGCTTCGAGAACACCGTTCCGAATTCCCGGCGGATGGCATCAAAGGTCTGTTTGAAGCGTTTGGACATTTCCTCTTCCATTTCATGTATCACATGATACAACGTTGTCTTAGCCTCTACCAGATCATCCTTCTGGCTGCTGAGGAAGGTATAACGTTCATGCACACGCTGATACTCCTCAATAGCTCCCAGGCTGACTTCTCCGAGGGCAGAAATACTGCGCTTCAGCCGCTGTACTTCCATCTGGGCTGCCGGAACATCCTCGGGAACCGGGTAACGCTGCTTAGCCAGCTCATAACTCAGCTCATAATCCTCACTCAGCTTGCGCAGTATGTTGTCCAGCTCCACATCAAGCCGGCCGACTGACACCTCGGTCGTGCGGAGCTTGTCCTCCACAGCCCGGAGTGCCTGCCGCTGATCTTTGGTCTCGCCTTCAGCCAGCTCCAGCTTGCGGGTCAGGGCTGCACGGTCTGCACGGGCAAGATCAAGCGCTGCCGCACTTTCGTCCCGCTTCAGCCGGTAGCTGTTCAGGTTCTCCTGCTGCTTCACCGCTTCACGGACATTCTCTTCCAGATCCTGCTCAATCGTCATAAGAAGGCCGCGGCTCTGCTTCAGCTCTTTATCCTGAGATCCGGCATCCTGGCGCATCCGGCGCAGCTGTTCTTCCAGTGAGAAAATCTCCTGGTCCAGCTTGCCTTCTGACACCTTCATACCGGTCAGTTTGCCCTGAAGCTCTTCCTTGGCGGATTCGCTCGCTTTACGCTCAGACTCGGCATTTCGGATCGCCTCATGGGCAGCCTTTTCCTCCTGCTCCAGGCGGGCAAGCTCAGTTACCGCCTGTACCCGGCTTTCCTCCAGCCCCTTGACCTCTGCCTCGAAGCCGCTGCGCTCTGCACCGGCACCTTCTACCTGCTCCTGCACATGGCGCAGCTCCTGCTCCAGCTGTTTCAGGTCGCCGGCTACGCGCTGCTCTTCCAGCCGTTTCTCGTCTCCGTCGTGACGCAGCTGCTCCAGCTTACGCGAGGCATTCTCCTGTTCATCCCTGAGCCGGCCGATGCCCTGCTTCAGCTTGGCGATCTGGCGCTCACTTTCTTCAATCTCGCTGAACAGCTGGTCCAGCTGCCGCTTGCGGCTCAGCAGACTGTTATTTTTTTTATGCTGGCTCCCCCCGGTCATTGAACCCCCGGCGTTTACAACATCACCTTCAAGCGTCACAACCCTGTAGCGGTACTGGCATCTGGCCGCAATCTTATTAGCCTGCTCCAGATTCTCGGCAATGACCACATTACCCAGCAGACTGCCTATAATACTGCTGTATTTGTCTTCAAAGCTCACCAGCTCAGAGCCGATACCAACAAATCCTTCAGCACCCTCTACCATGCTGCGGTCACTTCCGGTTATCTGGCGCGGGCGGATAACATCCAGCGGCAGAAAAGTCGCCCGGCCTAATTGGCGCTGCTTCAGAAAGGCTATCGCCTGACGGGAGACTGCTTCATTGTCCATAACCACGTGCTGAAGCGAAGCGCCAAGTGCTGTTTCCACAGCCATTTCCAGGCGCTCAGGCACAGAAATCAGCTCAGCGACCGCACCGTGCACACCGTTTAGCTGTCCTTTACGGGCTCCCTTGAGCACTTCCTTGACTCCGAGCATAAAGCCGTCGAAGTCATCCTGCATCTCCTTCATCGTCTCATGCCTGGACACCTGCGCTTCGCGCTTCTGCTCCCATTTACGGAGTCCTGACTGCGTCTCTTCAATCAGCTTATGCCGTTTGTTTGTCTGCTCACTCTCGGTAATATAGCTGTTCCGCAGATTCCCGATCTCTTTGCCGAGTGCGCTAATCCGGTCCTTAAGCGTCTTCTGCGAAACGGACAGCTCCTCCAGCCGGGCAGTCCATTTGCCGCTTTCTTCAGCGCTGCGGCTCATCCGCCGCTCCAGACTCTCCTTCTGCTGGTCCGCATAACGGATCTCATTCCTGGCCTGGGCCATCAGATTCATCAGCTCAAGCAAAGCGCTCTTCAGCTGCTCTTCCTTGCTCTGGCTGATACCGACGGCAACGCCCTCCAGCCGGGTCTCTTCAGCGGAAAGCTGACTGCGTAAATCCTCAAGCGCCTGACGGGCCTTCTCCAACTTCAGCTCCAGCTCAGCCAGCTCCCGCTGCCGGTCTGCAGAGCGTTCACCAACAGACCCAAGATTAGCCAGCAGCTGCTCCCGGTTGGCTTCAAGGTTTTTTTTGCGTTCCTTCAGGACCTCACCATAGCCCTCATTCTTCTCATACGCCTCACTGTAGCGGAGCAGCTGCTCCTGCAGCTTCTCTACCTGCTCTTCCAGTGACCGCAGCTCAGCACGTCCGCTTTCAAGCTTGGCATCATGGGCGGATACAACGGTCGATAGCTCCAGCTGTTCCTTGCCCAGCACCTCAAGACGTGCATTGCCTTCCTTCCATGCGGTATGAATCCCTTCGATCTGATGAACGTAGACCGAAATTTCCAGCTGCTTCAGCTGCTCACGCAGCTCTTTATACCGGATCGCCTTCTCAGACTGCTCCTTCAGCGGACCAATCTGATCCTCCAGCTCGCTGAGCAGATCGTGGATGCGCAGCAAGTTCTGCTCCGTATCGTCCAGCTTGCGTCCGGCTTCCTTTTTGCGCGATTTATATTTAACAATACCGGATGCTTCTTCAAATATCCCCCTCCGGTCCTCGGAACGGGTGCTTAAAATTTCCTCAATCCGTCCCTGCCCGATAATGGAGTAAGCCTCACGGCCGATACCGGTATCCATGAACAGCTCTGTGATGTCCTTCAGCCGGCAGGATTGCTTGTTGATCAGATATTCACTGTCTCCGCTGCGGTGTACCCTCCGGGTTACAGTTACTTCGCTGAAATCCAGCGGCAGTACATGATCTTCATTATCCAGAGTAAGCGAAACCTCGCCATAGTTAACTGCTTTCCGCGCATCACTGCCCGCGAAGATAATATCCTCCATCTTGCCGCCGCGCAGCGACTTGGCGCTCTGTTCACCAAGCACCCAGCGGATACCGTCAGAAATATTACTTTTGCCGCTGCCGTTCGGCCCTACTACAGCCGTAATGCCGCGCACAAATTCCATTTCTGTTTTGTCGGCAAAAGATTTAAAGCCAGCCAATTCGATCCGTTTCAAAAACATAACTCGCCTATCACCTCTGAACTATTATAACATAGCGTTCTCGAAATAACCCCACAAAGTGGCTCTCTCCATCGATGATGAATCAGGTACTTTGCGGGGACCCTGAGACGAAAAAGAGCAGCAAAAGTCTGACCTCCGCCTTAACGCCGGCATTCAGACCATTGCTGCTCTCCTCCGCTAATTGCCTCGGGTAGCCTTAGCTTGTACATTTACAATTGCTGTATTCAAGCGCCATCTTCCTTGAGCCGCAAAAGTGCTGCTGCTGCAGCCTGCTGTTCCGCTTCCTTCTTGGAACGGCCGTTACCTCTGCCAAGTGATTGGCTGGACATATAGACCTCAGACACAAATTCGCGCTCATGCGCCGGTCCCCGCTCTTCAATAATCCGGTATTCCAATGTACCTAATCCGTGGTGCTGGATCAGCTCCTGAAGCTCAGTCTTGAAATCGCTCATCTGCATTTGCAGCTTGCCGTCCGTCTCCACCAGCGGAAATACGTGATTATCCAGGAAGCGGCGTACAGTCTCCAGCCCCTGATCAAGATAGAGCGCTCCCACGAAGGATTCAAACACATCAGCCAGCAAGGCCGGGCGGGTTCGCCCGCCCGTAAGCTCTTCCCCTTTGCCCAGCAATACAAACCGCCCGAAGCCGAGACTTTCGGCAAACTTGACCAGTGAAGGCTCACATACAATTGCTGCTCTCAGCTTGGTCAGCTCACCTTCTGGCCTGTCGGGCAGCAGGTTGTACAAATATTCAGAAACCGTCAGCTCCAGCACAGCATCGCCCAGAAATTCCAGACGCTCATTATCCTGATGCTGGTTGAATCGGTGTTCGTTCACATAAGATGCATGGGTAAAGGCCTGCTTCAGAAGTACAGGATCGTGAAATTGGATTTGAAGTTGGCTCTGTAACTGCTTCAGGTCTCCTTTCACTGCACTGTTCTCCCCTTACTGTTTATATTTTTTGAGAATAACGGTAGCGTTATGTCCTCCGAATCCGAATGAGTTGGACATAACAATGTTAAGATCGGCATCACGCGGTACATTCGGAACATAATCCAGATCACATTCCGGGTCCTGGTTGTCCAGGTTAATTGTAGGCGCAATTCTGTTCTTCTGCAGGGAAAGCCCGCAGATGATCGCTTCAACACCGCCGGCTGCACCAAGCAAATGGCCGGTCATCGACTTTGTCGAGCTGATAGCTACCTTATAAGCGTGGTCTCCAAGCGCCTTCTTCACGGCAGTCGTTTCCGACTTGTCGCCGGCAGGTGTGGAGGTTCCGTGCGCATTGATATAATCAATATCTTCCGGATTAATTCCGGCATCACGGATCGCCATCTTTATGCAGCGTGCTGCGCCGTCAGGGTCCGGATCAGTCATGTGATGTGCATCCGCACTCAGGCCGTAGCCGATAACCTCGGCATAGATCTTTGCCCCGCGCTTCTCGGCATGCTCCAGTGATTCCAGAATCAGAATACCGGCTCCTTCACCCATAACGAAACCGTCACGGTCAACATCAAACGGGCGGCTTGCCTTTTCAGGCTCATCATTACGCGTTGACATGGCTCTCATCGCGCAGAAGCCGGCCATACCTGTCGGACGGATTGTCGCTTCCGAACCGCCGCAGATCATTGCATCCGCGTCACCGCGCTGGATCAGACGGAAGGATTCTCCAATGGAGTGGCTTCCTGTCGCACAGGCAGTAACTGTAGTAGTGTTAGGTCCTTTAGCGCCGAGGTTAATCGACAGCTGGCCGGAGCCCATATTGGCAATCATCATCGGGATGAAGAACGGGCTCACGCGCTTTGGACCCTTTTCGAGCAGCAGGTTGTGATTGTCTTCCCATGTTCCCAGTCCACCAATGCCGGAGCCGACTGATACGCCGATCCGTTCTGCATCAATATCTTCACCGATCTTAAGTCCGCTGTCTTTCAGCGCTTCCTCGCCGGCGGCTACTGCAAACTGCACAAAACGGTCCATCTTGCGGGCTTCCTTGCGGCCAAAACGCTCCTCCGCATCAAAATCCTTAACCGAAGCTGCAATTTTCGTAGTGTAATCACTGACATCAAAGGCATCGACTGTAGAAACTCCGGATTTGCCGCTCATCAGGCTCTCCCAGAAGGTATCCAGATCCTTGCCCAGGGACGTTATTACGCCCATTCCTGTAATAACCACTCTATGACTCAAACGCAATCACCCCATCTGTAAGCTGTATACTTCATTGTTATGAAGCTGTGCTTTCTGAACTATATATAAACTTCAGTCCGCCAAGGCTTTCTGCCCGCGGTTCTGTTATTTTCCCCATATTAAGACGGCCAACGGCCTGTTGTAATGCTGTATACGTGTAAAATGAGGAGAAGTCCCGCCCCCTGGGGACGGGACCCTCAATCATATGACTCTAGGTATGAGATTGTATGTACTTCACAACTTCACCCACGGTCGTAATCTTCTCTGCATCTTCATCAGAGATTTCCATATCGAATTCATCTTCCAATTCCATAACCAATTCTACTACATCAAGAGAATCAGCACCCAAATCATCTTTGAAAGACGCTTCTAATGTTACCTCTGCTTCATCGGCACCTAAGCGGTCGATGACAATGCGTTTTACACGCTCCAATACATCGGACATCCGGTTCACCTCCTCTTTTGGTATTATACGAGATATGAAGTCAAAATACCATAGAGCATAAAAAACGCTTTCCGGCTGCCTCTTCCCGTTCCCTCCATAGCTGTTTAAAGCTTGCTTTAGCCTTACATGTACATGCCGCCGTCCACGTGAAGTGTCTGGCCTGTCATATAAGCTGCCCCTTGCGAGACCAAAAATACAGCCGTGTTAGCAATGTCCTCCGGCCGACCGAGCTGGGCAAGGGGAATCCCCTTCACCAGCTCGCTGCGGACTTCATCGGACAGCTCACGGGTCATGTCAGTATCAATGAAACCCGGTGCAATACAGTTCACCGTAATTCCTCGGGAAGCTAGCTCCCGTGCCGCTGATTTGGTCATCCCGATTACCCCCGCCTTGGCGGCGGTATAGTTGATCTGACCCGGATTACCTGTTACACCCACCACAGAAGAAATATTGATGATCCGGCCGTAGCGCTGCTTCATCATAGGGCGGGTAACAGCCTTCAGGCAGTTGAACACGCCCTTGAGATTTGTCTCAATGACCTGATCGAACTCTTCTTCCTTCATGCGCATAATCAGATTATCCCGTGTAATACCGGCATTGTTAACCAGAATGTCGATTCTGCCCCAGGTGTTGATTACCTCCTTGACGAGGTTCTCTGCCTGCTCACTGCTGCCGACATTCCCCTTGAGGGCAATGCCCTCAGAGCCCAGCTCGGCAATACGCGCAACTGTCTCCTGGGCTGCAGCTTCACTGCCGGAATAGTTAACGGCTACCTTAACGCCCTGCTCTGCGAGAGCAAGTGCAATACTGCGGCCGATTCCGCGCGATCCGCCGGTAACCAGAGCCGTCTGGCCTTTTAATGCTGAGAACATTGTATATCCCCTTTCCATCATATGACCGGTAATATTTCCAGGCAGCTACAGCTCAGCCTGAACACTTTCCAGACTGTTAATGCCGACAACCTTGACCGATTTGTCGATTTTGCGGATCAGCCCGGCCAGTACGCTGCCAGAGCCAATCTCAACAAAGGTATCTACACCAGCTGCAATCAGCCATTCCACGCTGTCCTGCCAGAGTACAGGTGAATATACCTGCTGCACCAGCAGTTCCCGGATTTCTTCCGGATTACTTACCGGCTGGGCAGTGACATTAACAACCACCGGCACAGCCGGAGCATTAAAGGTTACACGTGCAAGCTCTGCGGACAGGCGATCAGCTGCTGCTTTCATCATAGACGAATGAAACGGTCCGCTGACCTCCAGCGGAATTGCCCGTTTCCCGCCGGCTTCCTTAACCCGCTCCACTACAGCTGCAACACCTGTCTGTGAGCCGGAGACTACAATCTGGCCGGGGCAATTGACGTTAGCAAGTTCTACTATACTGCCTTCTTCAGAGATACTGCGGCACAATTCAGCAAGCGCCCCGCGCTCTGCGCCCAGCACAGCAGCCATTGCGCCTTGTCCGCCCGGCACCGCTTCTTCCATGAAGCGACCGCGCAGCCGTACCAGCCGCACAGCATCCTCATAGGAAAGTACGCCTGCGGCTACAAGCGCGCTGTACTCACCCAGACTATGGCCGGCTACAAAATCAGGCTTGATGTTTCTATCGCTAAGCGCTGCAAGATAGGCAACACTTGTTGTTAGAAGTGCAGGCTGGGTGTTCACCGTCTGCTTAAGCTCACTGTCCGGTCCTTCAAACACAAGCTGGCTCAGGTCAAATCCGAGTGCCTTGTTACCTTGTTCAAACACCGCACGGCTCTGCGGCAGTGCGTCATAAATATCCTTACCCATCCCGACAGCCTGCGCACCCTGTCCGGGAAAGACAAATGCAATTTTACCCATTGTAGAAACTCCTTCAAGTACCTGTGTATAAGCGGGTCAGCCGGCTGATACACAGGATTCATTATTCGTTTACCAGATCAATACGGAAGCGCCCCAGGTAAGTCCGCCGCCGAAGCCGACCATAAGTACCGTGTCGCCTTCCTTCATCCGGCCTTCCTCTGCCGCTTCCACCAGCGCAAGCGGAATGGAAGCTGCGGAAGTATTAGCGTAACGGTCTACATTAATCACGCATTTTTCTTCGGGCAGATCAAGACGCTGCATTGCTGACTGAATGATCCGGATGTTCGCCTGATGCGGTACAAACAGATCAATATTTTCCTTAGTTAGTCCTGCTTTGGTGAGCACGCGTTCTGTAGCTGTACCCATCACGCGCACTGCAAATTTGAATACCTCACGGCCGTTCATGTAAATAAAGTGCTTCTTGTCTTCAATCGTCTGGTTAGAGGCCGGCAGGCGCGAGCCGCCTGCTTCCAGCTTCAGCAGGCTGCCGCCCGCCCCTTCTGCGCCCAGGTCAAACGACTGAAATCCGCGTCCTTCCGGAACCTCACCTATTATTACGGCGCCAGCCCCGTCGCCGAACAACACACAGGTATTACGGTCTGTGTAGTCGGTGATGCGGGAAAGCGTATCCGCCCCGATAACGAGCGCATTATTATACATTCCTGTCTTGATGAAGCTTGTTGCTGTTGCCAGACTGTAGACAAAACCCGAGCATGCAGCCGACAAGTCAAACGCCGCTGCACCTTTTGCTCCCAGCTTATCCTGCAGGATGCAGGCAGTGGAAGGGAACGAGGTGTCAGGTGTTATAGTGGCAACAATAATGAGGTCAAGATCCTCTGCCTTCATCCCAGCGGATGCCAGCGCCTTCAGTGCAGCCTCATAGGCCAGATCCGAAGTCGCCTCATGCGGTGCCGCAATATGCCGCTCACGGATACCTGTACGGCTGACAATCCATTCATCATTGGTTTCTACGATCTTTTCAAGATCGCTGTTAGTCAATATTTTCTCAGGCACATATTTCCCTGTACCGATAACCCCTACCGAACGCATCTGATTCATATCGTCACTCACTTCCCGCTAATTTCCTTGGATATGCCGGGCACAAGCCCTGCCTGCAGCGCGATCCGCGCCTGTCTGACCGCATTCTTGACCGCATTGCCGTCCGATGAGCCGTGGCCCTTTACTACCAGGCCGCTGAGGCCCAGCAGCGGCGCGCCGCCATGCTCTTTATAATCCATTTTACCCTTGAGGCTTCTCAGCTCAGGCATCAGGATTGCTGCGCCGAGCTTGGTTTTTAGGGACTTGCTGAACTGCTCCTTAAGCAGAGAGAACATTGCGCCTGCCGTTCCCTCCAGCGTCTTAAGCAGAATATTTCCGGCAAAGCCGTCGCAGACGAGAACATCACAGGCTCCTGTGAGTACATCGCGTGCTTCCACATTGCCGACAAAATGAATGCCAGGCTGTGCTTCCAGCAGCGGATATGCTTCCTTGGTCAGCTCATTGCCTTTACCGGGTTCTGTTCCGACATTCAAAAGACCCACCCGGGGCTTCGCAATCCCGTGCACCTTGCTGCGGTAGATGCTGCCCATCAGCGCGTACTGCGCCAGATGCTGCGGCTTCGCATCCATGTTCGCTCCGAGGTCCAGAGCCAGCACACCGACATCATCCAGGGTCGGAATCATCGGGGCGAGCGCGGGACGTTCAATACCGTTCATTCTTCCCACAACCAGCAGCCCGGTAGTCATCAGGGCTCCCGTATTTCCCGAAGAAATCATGGCATCGGCTTCGCCTTCACGTACCATCCGTCCGGCCACAACCATCGATGAATCCTTTTTGCGGCGGACCGCCTTCACAGGCTCCTCATCGGAGCTGATAACCTCTCCGGCATGACGCACCGTCAGGTTAGACGGCTTATTCTTTAGCAGCGGTGCGAGTCTGGCTTCATCGCCGACCAGCACCAGCTGGGTATCGCTCCATTCTGCGGCCGCAGCTAATGCACCTTCCACATTACATTCAGGTGCATTATCTCCGCCCATCGCATCAATGGCGATCAGCATTGCGGTTTCCCCCTTCGCCGTATTCTTCAACTGCAGAGCGGTACACTACGAAATGTCCCTGGAACACTAATTCTTCCCCGACATAAGTAAACACGTCCACTTCGGCCTTTCCGCCCCGGCCGGCAAGCGAACGCACCTGCGCTTTGGCAATACATTTCTCTCCGAGCCGCACCATCCGCACAAAGCGGATATCAGCAGACGCCGTCAGGGCAATCTCGTCATTGATAACGGCAACCGCCAGCGAATTGGCCTGGGCAAACACATAATGGCCGCGTGCGATTCCGTTCCGGGAGAAGACATGCTCCTCACGGATTTCAAATATGGAAATACCGCTCTTATCCAGCTGCAGATCGACAATGTCACCAATGATTTCATCAGGCGGCAATGAGCGGACCTGATCGTAGGAATGCTCCGCCATCTGCTTCATCCGTTCACGGAGCTCAGGGATCCCCAGCTCCAGCCTGTCCAGCCGGATGGTCTGGATGCTCACCTTAAGCTGCCGGGTCAGCTCCCGGTCGGTCACAAAAGGGTTGCCGTCTATAATCTGAAGCAGCTTCTGCTGACGCTCTTTCTTGGACATCCGCTCTATGGCGGCTCACCTCCTGGCATATGCTCCGGGTGTGAAACGGCTGAGCCCTGCATAATAGCCGGGTTACCGCTCCAACGGTTAATATAAGGATGAGATTTGGCAATATGCCTGTAGTATTCTTATATCTGATCAAAGCATCCGGCCGCGGAAGGCCGCTGTCATCATAACTTTTATGGTTAAAATTTCATTTTAGAACCAGGTACTAATATGTAGTATAAAGCATCAGCCGTCAAAAATAAAGCATTGACATGAAAGTTACGTCAACAAAGCTTGTACGCTCAGGTAGTGTCTGCTTCTTTCAATCTAAGTATAGTCTAATTTACACTAATCCGGTTCACACAGGAAATTTCACTTAAAGCAGGTACGAATGTTAATTCGGCCTTAACGGTTTAGAAGGCGCCTGCAGTTTTGGCCACAAAAAAAATAGCACCCCACCCTAAGATGAAGTGCTATCTCTTATCACAAACTATTGTTTGATGATTTCTCTAGCTTTGTAAGTTCCGCAAACTTTGCATACGTGGTGAGCCAGTTTCAGCTCTCCGCATTGTTCACATTTCACCATACCTGGTACTGCCAATTTGAAGTGAGTGCGACGTTTGTCGCGGCGGGTCTTAGACGTTCTGCGTTGTGGTACTGCCATGATTATCAACCTCCGGAATTTGTTGTTGACCCGGTGTAACCCGGGATTTGTTCTTAATCATCTTGCTTGGTAAAGAATCCTTTCAACGCAGCTAGCCGGGGATCGACTACTGTGTTGTCGCAACTGCAGGTGCCTTCGTTCAAATTTTGTCCACATGTCTGACAAAGACCAAGACAGTCTGCCTTGCACAATACCGAATCCGGTAAGTGCAGTACGAAGTTTTCTTCCGCATAAGGAACAAGATCCACAATCTCGTCCGGGGCGTAGATGAGTTCGTCATCTTCGTCTTCAGGAAGAAGCGGCTGCTTAAGCCATTTGAAAGTCTCAGCAAAAGGAATGTTCAATTTGCTGTTAACCTCGCTGAGGCAACGTGCACATAACATGTCCACATTCCCTTCCAATGTTCCCACCACGTTCACACTATCGGTTCCCGCGGGCAGCGCTTTAAGGTTCACTGTAAGCGGTGCAACAGAAAGTATATCCTTCCGCCCTTTGACAAGCTCGCTGATATCCAGTGTTTCATGGATAAGCAGTGGCTCGTCGGCATTTGCCAATTTGCGAAAGTGAATCTTCATATTCATCACTCCAAACAAACAAAAATTATTATACCTAGAATTACCGAAGTTTGTCAACCATTATTCCTTTATATTGTTTCGATAACCGGGACAACTTATGATATAACTATTAGCCCAATATATCAAATACGATTTGGAGTGACACGAGCAGTGACTACAGTCGGCATAATCGCTGAATATAATCCTTTGCATAACGGCCATGTCCATCATTTTAATGAGGCCAAAAGATTGTCCGGTGCGGACACCTGCATCGTCGTAATGAGCGGTCCGTTCACCCAGCGCGGCGAGCCGGCGGCGGTGAGCAAGCAGGCCCGCACGGAGATGGCGCTGCATATGGGCGCTGATCTCGTGCTTGAGCTGCCGGCCGGCTATGCGCTGCAGCCGGCGGAATGGTTCGCCTTCGGAGCGGTTTCCCTGCTGGAAGCAACCGGAGTAGCGGACAGCCTGTGCTTCGGCTCCGAGGCTGGCAGTCTTGGCGGGCTGCTCGGACTGGCGGAGTTCCTGGCCGATGAGAGCAGCGAGCTGCAGGATGAGCTCCGCCGCCGCCTGGCGCTCGGAGCGAGCTTCCCGGCCGCCTTCAGCGCTGCTGCGGCGGCCGTCTGGTCCGGGACTCCCGGCGGGCCTGGGAGTCCCCTAAAGGCCGAGGCGCTGCTGCGGCAGCCCAACAACAGCCTCGGCCTGCACTACCTGATCGCGCTGCGCCGGCTCGGCAGCGCGATCAGGCCCCTCACCGTGCCGCGCACCGGCGCGGGGTTCCACGACCCGCTGCAGCGCGGGTCGTCCATTGCCAGCGCGACGGCAATCCGCCGGCTGCTGCAGGAGGGCGGCTCTCCGGCGGCATACATGCCGGAATATAGCATATCCATTCTGGAACGGGAGCATGCGGCAGGCAGGGGTCCGGTAAGTCTGGAGGACTTCCGCAGCCAGCTGCGTCACGTCCTTGTTACCCGGACACCGGACGAGCTGCGGTTGCTCCAGGATATGAATGAAGGGCTGGAGAACCGGCTGCTCAAGGTGCTTCCGCAGCTGGAACAGTTCACTGTCGGCGGACTCCTGGGAGCACTAAAAAGCAAGCGCTACACGCAGACCCGTCTGCAGCGCCTGCTTGTGCACACCTTACTGAATCACAGCAAAGCAGAGCTGGCCCCCTCTGCGTTAGCCCAAGGACCCGGTTACATCCGGGTGCTCGGCTTCCGTGAGAGCGGACGCAGACTGCTTAAGCAGATGAAGCAGACTGCTGCATGGCCTGTGGTACTCTCCCCGGCACAGTTCAGCCATCCCGGACTTGAGCGTGATCTACGGGCCGCTGCCGCATATGCCGGCGCCTTCACAGCCCCGCAGAACAAGGATCTCTATGCAGACTATCTCATGCCGCCGGTGATGCTGTAGCCGGCAGCTTCTCCATATACTCCAGCGCCTCATCCAGCGTTGACACAGGCACCAGCTTCATGGCGGTGCCTATCTGGTCTGCCTTCGCTTTGGCTTCGTCATAATTTTTGACAGGAACAAAAAATACTTCTGCCCCCTCGCGGTCTGCAGCGACAATTTTATGTTTCACTCCGCCAATCGCACCAACGGTTCCATCTGCAGTAATGGTACCCGTACCGGCTATCCGGTGGCCTGCAGTCAGGTCCCCCGGAGTCAGCTGGTTATAGATCTCCATCGTAAACATCAGCCCGGCTGACGGTCCGCCGACATCCGTGTCAGTAAAGCTGACTGCTTTGCCGGCAACCTTGGGCTCCACCTTCTGGACCGCCCCTATGACAACCCCGAACCCCGGCTTAACCGCACCGGTATCTGCATTTTTCACCTCAACCAGTGTGACTTCTTCCTTGATCTCCTTGCCTCCGCGCTGAAGCACAGCCTCTACACGGTCGCCGATCTTTCTGGAAGACAGCAGCGCCGACAAAGCCTGCGGATCGGGGATATGCTGTCCCTCAACCGTAATAATCCGGTCTCCCGGACGGAACTGTCCCGGATTGCTTGTATCAGGAACAGAGAACACATACAGATAATCCACAACGTCCTCATAAGGGATATCTGCCGCATGATAAGCAGCCTGAACTGCGAACGACTGTGAGCTGTTCATGTAGTAGACCTGCTCGGCCGCATATTCCTGCTCTGTTTTATCACCCAGCCGTGTCTCCTTCAGGACAACCTCACTGTTCGAATTAAAAATAGAAGCAATCAGCAGGGCCACGTTAGCATAGCTGGCTGATACAGTTGTCATCATGAAGGTGCCTTTTTCATCCTTGTCGGCGTTCTCCACCTTGATCATCGGCGCGACCTCAGAGGCTCTGCCAGGCTGGTACACAATATAAGGCGTATTCATAAAAACAGTAACATAGAGTATGACCACAAAAGTAAACAGGTAGGCGATTGTGCGGAATCCTACCCGGCGTTTCTGTTGCCTCAATGCGATTCCCTTCTTTCTTGGGGCTCTATAACGGATCAGGCAGCCTGCCCACTGCTGCGCCTTCTCCTGCTGTGGCATGATGATTGTCTGCTGTGCATAAATTGATAACAGCCCGTAAGCCTTGTCTTAACCTATGAAGAGGTGATGCTTAAAATGAATAACGTTAAAATACGGAGAATGACCTCAGCTTCCGCACCTTTTCTGTCCGGGGCAGCAGCCATTCTGCTGGCAGCGGCGATTATCGCTGCGCCTGAATCCTCGTTCGCGGCTTCGCTGCAGGGCCTCAAGCTCTGGTGGACACTGATTTTCCCGGCGCTGCTGCCCTTTCTGATCCTCTCGGAAATGCTGACTGCCTCAGGCTTCGTGCACGGGTTCGGCGTGCTGCTGGGACCGCTGATGACCAGGGTATTCCGGCTGCCCGGAGCCGCAGGCTGGACACTCGCCCTTGGTATGACAGCAGGATTTCCGGCAGGCGCCGGAGGCGTACAGCAGCTTCATAAGCAGGGCGGGATTTCGGACAAGGATGCCGGCAGACTCGCTTCGCTGGCCCATTTTGCTAGCCCGGTCACTATAATTATCGTTGTCGGGGCGGCTTTTCTGCACAGTCCGTCCGCAGGGTACATTCTGCTTGCCATTCACTGGCTGTCGGGTCTCGCCGCTGGCTTAACTGCCGCTTTGTTCTCTGCCACAGGCAGCCGGGCTAACGGCCCCGTAAAGCTTCAGCAGGTTAAGCCGGGCTCACTCCTGTCAAGAGTCCGGCAAGCCGTAACAGAAGCCCGAGAACAGGACGGCCGCAGCTTCGGCAGGCTGCTGGGCGAATCCGTGTCAACCGCAGTGCAGAGCCTGATGGTCATCGGGGGATATATGATTATGTTCTCTGTTGTCATCAACATTATTGCCGCCCGGCTCCCGCATCTGTCTCCAGCCTTGGCTGCCGGTATCCTCGAGATCCATCTGGGTGCCAGTGCTGTGACTTCACAGGTTTCAGAGCCGTTTTCTTTTGGCGCAATGGGTGTAACCAGTCTTGCTCTGCTCTCTGCATTGCTGGGATGGAGCGGAATTTGCGGACAGCTTCAGGCGTTAACCGCACTGAAACAGGCCAAGGCCCGTTTTCTCCCGTTTGCCGCCGGAAGGCTGCTGCACGGTTTCTACGCTTTTGGCCTGACCTTAATCATGTGGCAGCCGCTGCGGCATGTTGCTGCTGCCCTGCCGGCAATCAGCAGCATAGATCCGGCGGGCTCAGACGATGCAGCCGCTCTGCCTGTAGTCTGGAATATGGTGCCCCAGCTCCTTAGCTTACAGGCCGTTATAATGCTGTTTTTGGCCGTATTGTCCGGATTGATCGGTTTCTTAGCCTGGGTCAGGCGTCCAGCTGGCTGAATTTAAGCTTCATTGCCTGCTCGACTTCAGGAGTAACGAATTCCGATACATTACCGCCAAAATGCGCCAGCTCCTTCACTACACTCGAACTGAGGTACGAATATTTCGGATTGGTCATCATGAAGATGGTTTCCACCTCAGGGTCCAGGCTGTGATTAATCGAAGCGGTCTGCAGCTCATATTCAAAATCGGTAACCGTACGGATACCGCGAACAATAACCTGGGCATTTTTCTGGCGGAGGTAATTCACCAGAAGATCCCTGAAGCTGTCTATCTCGACGTTAGGAAGATCCGCCGTTGCCTGCCGCAGCAGCTCAGTGCGCTCTTCCACGCTGAACATCGGCTTTTTGCTGAGGTTATTAAGCACGGTAACAATCAGCCTGTCGAACTGTTTGGCAGCGCGCCGGATAATATCGATATGCCCCATCGTGACCGGATCAAAGCTCCCCGGATAGATGGCAACTCGTTCTTTTCTAATTTGCAGACTCATCGTTACCCTCCTCACTGCTCAAGCCGGCTTCTTCTGAAGCAGCTTCATACTGATAAATGGAGATTGCCGTCTCCCCGTATATAGCCTGCCGTGTCCGAAAAAAACCCGTAATCTCTTCGGGATAGGCGTAACCTGACTCATGCTCCAGTACAATCACCGCATCCGGTTTCAGCAATCCTTTACCGGCTAGGGTCAGCATCAGCTCATCCCCGTGCTTCAGCCGGTACGGCGGGTCCAGGAACACAAGATCAAAAGCACGCCCCCGTTTCTCGAGCGCACCAATCGCTCTTCCCGCATCATTACGGTACACCTCCGCCTTATCCTCCAGCCTGGCCGCCTTCAGATTTGCACGGACTGTATCAATGCTTTTCTGCTCCATGTCCACAAACACGGCATGTTCCATCCCTCTGCTCAGCGCTTCAATCCCAAGACCGCCGGTGCCTGCGAACAAATCCAGCGCAATGCCGCCGTCAAAATATGGGCCGATCATACTGAACAGCGCTTCCTTCACCTTGTCGGTCGTTGGACGCGTCCCGTTACCCGGCACACTCTTCAAGGGTCTCCCCTTGGCACTTCCCGATACAACTCTCACCGATTCACCTGCTCTATGTCTCTGTTTGTTATGCCGCATAGGGCATAAGTCCAAGCCTATAGTACCACAATTGCCAGGTGAAATAAAAAGATTGTCTGTCTGTGTCACTTTAAAATGAAGCAGAAAAGTTTCTGCAACTATGTATAGAACCATTCATTTCCGGACATCATGTAATTATCGACATCACAAAATGTCGTAGACAACCGCGGAGCAGGCTTACGTTTCCCCATAAGCTCTTCGTCCGGTTTCTCCTCTCCCATGAAAGGAGCCCTAGAAATAGGGCTCCGATTTTTTTTGCCCGGAGCCTTGATGTATATGGTCTTTCGGTTCGTAACTCGTGTTCCTAGGGTGTCAAAATCTTGTTATTGGGTACCATTTTCTCAAACGAATCATTTTCTTTCTCTGAAAAGCAAATAGGCCACTCTTTTATGAGCAGCCTGTATGCATGGATTTATTCGATAGTTTATGCAGATGAAAAACATATTTCTTAAAGATTTTAGTTCTTGCTTTGGGGGCTAATTCTCTCCCTCAGGATTCATATACGCTGTATATCTTGTGCGAATACTCAAAATGAAGTGGCATGAAAAAGCCACCCTAAGTGGATGGCTACTTCTGCTATTATTTTTTTTGAAGATTTAAGGAAATACATGTCCTACTGCAACACCAGTTTTTTCATTGTCATCTGCTTTCTTAGCTTCATAATGAACTAGTGCTGAGAAATTGCAATAAGCCTCTGCTCTACCGTACCCGTCTGGAATAGCAGCAGCACTTGTACTGTAATTAATACCAATGACCTGCTCAACTTCAGACTCCAGAAAATAATTAATTTTTTCTTCTAAAGTTTCCACGCTGTCTGCCACGAACAACTTTACCTTTGCCATGAAATCACCTCCACAACCATAATTCGGCAAATGGGAGAAAATTCCTGCAAATTTCTTTTTGCCAAATCCAGCCGTTTAAATCACGACATAGAAACCCCATCTCCAAACACCTCAACGTCAATATACCCAGTTGGAGTTACTCATCAATGTAAAGCTGCTGGCTGGCTTGAGCTTGGCAAGTGTCCTTTGATATTCTATTAGACCTCTCGCTCTCTTTCATGCTTTTTGCTGAGCATCTTATTAATATGTGGCAGCAAGATTAAGTCTCAGACCATTGACCGTTCCTCAACTATAAGCAACCCTTTGGTCGGCTTATCCTTAAGCTCCTGCTGCGCCTTATACTGCTCTACATTATCGATCAGGAGCATCTTTTGCTGCCACAGGTCATTGCCTTCCAGTTTCGTCATATCTAAGTCCTCCTAATGGTAAAGCCAGTAATCAATAGTACCGCTGTACCTCGCAGTCTGTGTAACTCCCTGCAGCGTTGTATCTTATGGTGCATTCCGTTCCCGCCCCTCCAGTAATACAGCTGTCTGGATTGTCTTGGCTGCATCCATGTTATGTAATTATCGGCGGCAAGGGATTTGAACCCCTTAATAATATCCGCCGGCCAGCGCCCGCTTAATCGCCCCTGTTCTCGGATCGTCAGCATCCGCTTATTTTTAGCCCTAAAATGAGCAATAATCCGCAGCAGTTTGCGTGAGGTGTCGTCAAACACGTAACTAACGTTCGTTTGCATTATATGCTCGCTGCTCAATATTTAGCAGTGGTTTGATTGCCATGAAATAAAATAAGCCCGCCGACCCAGTTAAGGTTAATGGGCATACACATTTCAAATCTAAATATAGATATATTTTCTGTTAAAGCGATTTTATTCTAATTATCCCATATTTAAGAATTTTTGTTTAGACACATTACAGTTATTGTCATAGGGTAGTCAGGCATCAAGTAGTTATTTAACATAGAAAGGAGGAAATGTATAAACTGCTTAATTACATAAATTTTCATTTGTATTAACTTAATAAAAAACATTGCGAGGTGTGTAATTTGAAAAAAGTATTATTTATTATCACATTATTTTTATTAATTTTGCCGGCAACTGTGTATGGTGCTCCCACATCATCGGGAACCATACTTTTGGGTAGATTAAATCCAACAATGAACGGTGTACAGCAGAGCACTACGGTTGATTATAAAAACGTTAGCAAAATTACTATTACGGGAAGTTGGAGTAGTTATGTAGAAGGATGCGACCCCTCATACAATTTACAGTTTTATAGTGGAGCGTCTGTAATAAATAATTCTAGTGGTTATTTATTTGACTTCCTCAACCGATGATGGATCGAACTGGAAAAAAACTATTACGTTTCCTACAGCTCGCGACCTCACAAAGATTAATTTTAAAATATCTGGAAATATAGTAAACAGTAACTATTATACCAATCAATTATTGAGCATAATTATTGATTATGATGCTAATCCAGCAACACCAACACCAACACCAACACCAACACCAACACCAACACCAACACCAACACCAACACCAACACCAACACCAACACCAACACCGGAGCCTACGCCAAGCCCTACTCCAACACCAGTGCTAGAGCCTACTCTTGATGTAGCTATTGCTCCAGTAAAAATCGGTGTTGGCAAAGAGTTTACAGCAGAAATTCCTCTCAAAAACGTGAAAGATATCTATGCTGAGGACTTCGAAGTAAAGTATGACAAAACGCACCTGGAGTATCTCGGGTTTCAAGAAGTCACCGGCTATAAAGTATACAATAAGCCGGTCGATCTAAATGGTGCCGTTCGCTTTGTCGTAGCTAGCCAAGGTGAAGAATACGGAATCAATGAGGATACTGTTATCCTTAAACTTAAATTTAAAGCTCGAGCTATAGGTACCGCAGTGGTCGATTCCACTAAGGCGAGAATCGCTGATACCGAAGATGAGTATGATCTGGAAACAGAGAATTGCTTAGATGACAGTATCATAATAGAGGCGACAGACGTCAACAAATCAGGTGCCTTCACTCTTGTGGATCTTGCAATTGATGCCAGATACTTCAAGTATCTCGCAGCTGATGTTGATCCAATTAAGTACAACGCGCAGCAAGCTGGCGATGAATACATCAATGACGATGATTTACTTTATATTGTGGATCAAATCCTGATCAATCCAGATTACCTACCAAACGCATAATAAAAAAACAAACCCGTCAGGCATAAGCCCGGCGGGTTATTTTAATAATCTTTACTCAGCAGAATATTCGTCAACACTAAAGGTTAGGATTTTATCAAAGATCACGTAGTCTTTCCGACTGGTGAATGGCCCCTTATTATTATCATGCTTATTAATCGCATAGGATGCTGTACCTGAACCCGCCTGCTTATTCTCATACCAAACAATAAAAGCATTTACTTCTTGCATACTCAAATCAAATTCTTTTTCCAGTCCAGTGTTCATCGTTACAACCAAAATAGCACGATTTCCCGCTGGAATTTCCGGGGTTGGTGACGGCAATGCAGTTGGTGTTGGTTCTACAGTTGGTTCTGGAGTAGCAGTGATTTCCGGTGTTGGCTCTGCAGTGGGTGAAGATGTTGGTTCTGGTAAAATATTATAAACGTTCATCTCAGCAAGTTTATATGTAATTGTGCTAGTCTGATAAACTGATATTCTCGTTACACCAGTTATAGCTTCGGGGAAATAATATATTTGATCTGTTCCAGCATTCGGCTGTAATGGAATACGTGACACCAATGTACCAGAACTGTTCCAATATGCCAAGTAAACAGGTCCGTTATCATAATTAGTAATATGCATTTTATATGCATTAATAGTCACTGCTTTTGGGAAATTATAAAAAATTGTATCTTCTACATTACCAGATCTTTCATAAGGCAGACTAAAAACAGTTGAAACATCATTATCTGTTACCTTTAATGTTGACCCCAGTTCATTGGTAACGCTGGTCCCGGTTAACATTTTTACTCCATTCAATAACCCAACAGGTTGTTCTGCGGCTTTTGTTGCTCCTGGCATCAGGATAAAGAATAATGTGCACAAAACTAAAAATCCAGCTATTTTCTTCTTCAAAAAATCCAACTCCCTTAATATGTATGCATTAAGCCTACACTAAAAAAAGGCGAACAAACAGTCTGTTTTTCGGCATTTATTTACAATACAATTAAGAGTTATAGAGCAAATATATGGATTAACAAAAGAAAAACCGCCAACAATCGGCGGGTTATTTTATGTATGCTCTAAATTCAAAACGTTGTCGCATGAAAAACGACCCGGATAGTTTAACGGATTCAGGCATACATTTCTCCACTAATCCAACCCTAATCAATTAGGTGACCATTTGGAGCCGATTCTTCCCGGTACCAGACCGATAACCTTTGATTGATTTAGAGCTGCAGCCAGGAGGTCTGTATCACTTTCCAGCACTTTATATTGTTAATGCGCTTGCCCAAATACGCTGCTACAGCCGCCTTTGAAAACCTTATAAAAGCGGCGAAAGCGCGGTTAATTATTGCAAAATCTCTTTTGAACTCTCATCATGAATGCCTTTAGAAATAGGCTTAATATCGAGAGTGTATCTCCATAGCTAAATTATGTAAATAAAAAAAGCCCACCAGCTTAAGCCCGGCGGGTTCTTTATAACTACGGTCTATTTTCCATCGACTACGTACTCATCAACAATAAAAGTAAGGATATTGTCAAAACACATACCCTATCCGCCTGGTAAACAGTCCTCCAAGGCCCTTTCACAAACTTTTGCTAAATCTGAGAATTATGTTATTTCATAACATCCGCATATATTGTATTCTTAACCCTGCATACGATCTAGCAAATACTGTATCCGATGCAGATATGATGTAGGTGAATATTGTGACAGGCGTTTTTTCTATAGCAGGTTTGTTTTCAGCTTTGTTTTTTATTATTTGGCTCTGATCCGTTATGATTTCGGGTTCCCGGGCATGTTGTTGAACGGCATAATCTTTGCCTTTTGCTTCGGACTGGTGGGCCACTCCTTCGATAAGGTGCGCAGACAGCTCCGCGCTGAGAGGTTAGACAATCAGATTTCCGGAAATATAGAATCGGCAGCGGCAACAGAATCTGTTCCTTTTACATATCCACAGAGAACAGGGCCTTATGGCTTTGGCGGCTGGCTTATTTTATTTGCACTCGGAATGATCAGACAATTGTATCTGCACATCACAAGTGTTTACGACAACTATATAACACTTAGAATGGCAGACTTTCAGTTACTGGTTGATTCTACTAACGACTATTACAGCCCTCTATGGCTGCCAACTGTATATTTTGAAACAATTATTGAAGCCTTAATCGCTGTATTCATTATAATTATGGTCTTCATGTGTATAAAGCACAGAAAACAATTCAAATATCTCGCTATAGCTGTCATTATTGTTTCCGCAGTATTCACATACCTTGATCTTGCTCTCGTGTTGCGCATAACCAGCGGCTTTGCAGATGAGGTCTTCGAAGGAACAAACATCTACGAAGGTGTTTTAAAATCCACCCTCTATACGGTGGTATGGATCCCTTATTTCTTGCTGTCGAAGCGGGTCAAGAATACATACACTAGCTGATCAATCCCAATAACAAAAAAAAGAACTACCAAAGCGGCAGCTCAATAAACGCAATATTCGGCTGCGAGATTTTGACGTCCTTGACGACTTCCTTGTATCCCTTTTCCGACAGGAAGCACTTCTGCTCTATGCCCTTGCGGTTCTCTCCAAAATAGGCAACGTGGAAGGTTTTGTCCAGCTGAATGATATTTTTTACGTTAATCAGGGTATTGCGGTCTGCCAGTACAAAGTTATAGCCGGAGCTCTTGAGGGTGGTTGCCCAATATTTCAGCGTCCCGACCGTGTAGAACACCTCGTCCTTCGTGTGGACCATGATTCGGTACAGGCTCTGTTCAAATTCCATGTATGTGATTTCAGTGATGTCGAGTGCGGACAGTCCGGTGTTGCCCTTGGGATCACGGGTTACAGATATACTGCTCAATAAAACCAGCTCCAATGCTATTTCAGTAATTCTTCCGGAATCTCCGGCTGGTGGATGTAAAGTATACTCGGTACAGCATCTGCTACAAACGCAGCAACGGCAAACAGTGCCGACGCCAGTTTATAGACGGCTTTGCGCTGAAATGTTCTCATGCTTTCGGCTCCCCTTTCTCCATGCAAGGATTAAGCTTAAGGACTGGGCCGTATAAGCGGCCGCAATAACCGGAGATGCAATAATGAAATTAACAGCTACGAGCACAGCGCCGATCCATTTAAGCCTGGACCAGTATTGACTCGGAATACGGGTCTGTTTGTCGATGCCTACAGGCGCAAGCAGCAGGACGAGCAGCAGGCTTAGTCCGTTCATGAGATGGACACCGGGCTGCCCGGCTTGCACATAGGATAGAATGGTAAACAAAACCGTCGTAAACAGGATGCACGCCATTCCGGACTTCAGATGTATACCGCCCGAGACCTGCCGCAGTAATGCAAAGGCTATCAGGATCTGAACAGCTTCCAAAGTTCGTCCTGTAGCCAGCGATATCAATAATGTCAAGCCGATTACAGATACTATATTGAGAATAACAGCAAGCGCAAATTTAAGAACAGCATAGGATGCCGGATGTTCCGGAACGATTTGTTTGATTTGGGCTGCGATCCTTCCGGACATCTGTTCAAGCATCCTCTTGCTCCTTCTTAGTAGAGTAATACAGCAGAAATGCCGACATGACCAGGAAGAACACGATATTAACCAGCAGATTATTAAATAGCAGGAGCACCGAAATTGCCAGCAAAAAGACGACGATCAGCACCGTAAGCACAATATCCTCCAGCTTGAGCCTGAGCTTAGCGAGATCAAACGTGAAGCCTTTGCCTTGGCGGTACAGCAGCCAGAAGCTTGACACAACCACAATGGCGGTTGCTGTCTGCAGCAGATACCCGTTATACAAGCTTTCATTAACGGCAGCAAGTGATCCAAACAGGAGAAAGACCAGTGCCGTCTGAACCGCCGCAAAAATAACATACCCGGAAACCGTCGCTATAACCGACAGAATAACCGGCATCCGTACAACAGCGGAAAAAAACAAAATAAAAACAATAATGGTAATCAGCGGTGAAATATTGTCCATGTTCAGCTCGTTGCGCACCAGATAGCTTTGAAGATTATTGAGCAGCATCACGAACATCGCGGGCCAGATATGCCCTTTCCATTTAAACCGGAATAAACACATGATTAAGTAATACAAAGCCAAACCTTCAACCGTTGAAAAAAACATGAATCCTGCAACTTCCCACAACAACACATACACCGCCCGGCCTGAAAATCAATTAGTAACAATTTTTAACTCTATAATATAACTTTAGACCTATATTCGTATAGATGAAATTTGTAAAAAATCTACTTAAATTATAAAAATGGTACACAAAAAATAGGATAATAAAGAATGACGCAAGAAGAATGACAATAAAAATTGGACTCCTTCTAATTTTTATTGTTATATTTGCTGATCCACCCTCCAATATCCGAAATGACCTGCTCATCCACAACCCCCGGCACATTATATTCATCGGTTGTTCCAGCACCAGCCCCGTCATAATTCACAAAGAAATGGTTCAGACCGGGATACAGCTTGAACTCGGCCGACGGATTATTGCTGAGCACCTCTTTCCATAGCAGATAATCCTTATCCGCATATACCTGAAAATCATCCGCCCCCTGCAGCACGAGTACCGGCTTGGTCAGCTTGCGGGCAAGCTCTGCCGTATCATGGTGCTGCATTTCAAGCAGATAATTCGCCGGCATCCCGAACACCGGCGGTGCCTGCTTCGCCTGCTCTGCGGTCATGGAGGCCAGTGCCTTGACTTTCTGAGCCTCAGCATCAATAAGTGCAGCAGACTGGGCTTTAAGCGGATCACTTTCATTCATAGAACGGATTAACGCCATGTTCTGGTCATAGACGATCTCCCAAAGCTTACGTGGCGAGCCTGCCAGCAGAATCAGTCCGGCAAAATCGCCGCCATCAGCGTCGATCCGCGGGGCCAGCATACCGCCCAGGCTATGTCCGGCGATGTATACCTGATCCGGATTCAAACGTTTGTCTTGTCTGAGCAGCTTGGCTGCCAGTACGGCATCCTCCACGGTTTCTTCTTTCACAGTCAGGCTTGCCGCCTTGTCGCCTGCATATTGCTGTCCATAAGTAAATGTCCGTTTGTCATAACGGAGGACTGCAATCCCCTGGCGGGCAAGTCCCCAGGCAAGATCACGGAAAGCCTTGTAGCCTAGAGCCGTTTCGTCACGGTCAGTGGAGCCGGAGCCGTGCACCAGTACAACTGACGGAAGCGGACCCGATGAATGCTCCGGCAAAGTCAGCACACCTTCCAGCGGATAAGCAGTTCCGGCACCAACAATGGTCTCCTCTTCAATGAGTCCTGCAGGGAGCGAAAGCTCCACTGCTGTTGATGCAGGTCCGAATAGAATACCGGCCAGGCGGCCTGAGCTGTCCACCTTCAGGTTCATAGTCAGCCGTGCTTCTGCAAACACAAGGGGTGCCTGAATGACGGTATAATCCGCTTCCTGAGTCGCTCCAACAGAATCCAGCCGGACAAAGGAACCGTGAGTACCCGTAAGCGTTTCCCAGAATGCTTGCAGCTTTAATACGGGAAGCGCCAGCTGGACGTCTTTGCTGAAGGTCTGCTGCCACAGCTCCATATACTTGCCGCCGCTAAGCAATGCTGTAATGTTCTCAGCATACTTGTACGGAGTAGTAACAGCGGCCTGGGCTGAACCTGCATTGTTGGTTATAATCAGCCCTAACACTCTGAAAAAGGAGACTGGAACATAAATCCGGTTGTTTCTCAGTTCCGGCTGAACGAAAATATCCTGCCCAGCCTCTCCATCCACGTAAACTGTGGTCTCATCAAGCTTAATAACAAAAGTATGGTTATTTCCGTTCAGCTCCAGACTGTTCTGTACTTTTATGTACTTGACCTCATAACCAAAAGCTTCTCCCAGAGGACGAACCGGAACCATGATTTCTGAACCTTGCAAGAAGGTGTCCATCCCCTCCGGAAGACTGAACGGCTCATTATTAAGGGTAATTCCTGCCCGATTATTAGCACCATATGCCGGCGGCGTTACTCCTCCTGTCCCAAGCAGCAGCAGACCGCAGACCGATATCAACACAGCTTTTTTTCTCATAAACAACCTCTCCCTGCTTTGAGTTTTATTCTTGTAATACGTTTAACTGTCAATAATCGTTCGTTTTATTTAAATAGTTGTTTGTAAGTTAAAAGATCCTTAGACAGACGCAGCATATCTCTGCAGATTATTCCGTTCTCGTAAATAACCTCCGGATAATGTCTAGTAAAGAAATCCAGATCAACGCCGACAATACGAAAACCGCATTTTTGATATAAAGCCAGCTGATTCACGCTCGAATTACCGGTTCCTAACTCCATTGTCCGGTATCCAAGCTGCGCAGCGGATTGAACCGCATGTAAAATCAGTTGTTTACCCGTTCCTCTCCCCTGATGTCTTTCCTCCACAGCCACATTCACCAGCTCAATTGTATCCGGTCTTGTCGGAAGGAGCACATATACACCTGCAAGCTCATCATTTATAAATCCTGTGAAACACTCTCCTCTTGTCAGGTAGGCCTCGACTTTCTTACGGCAAGGATCTGCTGACAGCAGCAGCTCCATCGGAGGAAGCTCATGCTCAGCCAGTCTTCTTATAATCATCTTACTGCAATACCTCCAGCCATTTTTCTCCAGTATACCCTAACTGCACCTGCCCGCCGCAACAAAAAAAAGCATGCTCCCGCTCTAACGGGAACATGCATAGGGGACCCCCTTTAAATGAAGCAGGCACTCAAGATAATAACAAGCAGGATATAAAGAACCAGAATCGCACCAGTAGATGTCCAAGGACCTACAGGACCTACATTAGCGCCACCAACATTACCGCCGTATCCGCAATCTGCACCCATGAGATAACCTCCTTCAAAATGATGACTACAGGATAGAGTATGTATGATGGATCTGCGCAGACTGGGCAGAACGGACTTTTTTTAGGGAAGCAGCCTGCCATACCGGATAAGCATGGCAAGCTGCGCTGTCAGCAGTTAGTCAGAAACCAGGATTCCGTCAAAGCTCTCCGGACCTACACGAACTGTTCCAAGCAGGTTAGAAGTAACGAAAGCAGTATAAGTCAGCTGCGGCGTCACCGGAGGATTAAAGTCAGCAGCTGAAAATGTGATAACCTGCGGAGCCAGCAGACTCAGGCTGAAGGTGGAAGTGGCAGAGTAAACAACGGGGTCAGTAGCCAATGTTCCTCTGACGATTGTAATGGTGATTCCGACCAAAGCGAGCGGCAGCTGCACCGAGATTGTGCCTTTCAGCAATACACGCGGATTCGTGGTAACTCCTGCACTCAGCAGGCCAATTTGACCGAATAGCTGCGGTGTATTAATAACCAGGATCGGAATGGCAATAGAGTTCGCCGTACTGGCATTTTGTGATGTTCTGGCATCAAGATAAGTTCCCATCAATAGCACCTCCTTTTTTTCAGGCATAATTTATCATATTAACGTCAGCCATTGATGGCCTGGTCTTATCACCAGCAGGCAAAAGTACAACCTTACTGCCACAGGCGACTCCAAGGATAAGTCACTTGTCCTTTGTTGTTCCGTCTCTTTTGTTAAAAGCAAGCTCAAACAATCCGGTAGCCGACAGGCCAGCCAGCCCGCCGGCCCACAGCCGGAGCACCAGCGTCATATCGGTAAACGGGTAAGAAACAGCTCCGACAATAAGACCGACCGCCAGGCCAACGGCCGGAACAAGCTGCTTGGGAAGATTGACACTGTTCTTCACCAGCTGGACAAGCGCCATAACAAACACAGCCAGTACGGATGCGAAAGCTAACACATTGTTAAGCGCCTCATTAACCATGTCATTCACCTCCCGGTCACCAGCAGTCCCGCTCTGTGAAGTACGGTGAGCAGACGGTAGAAGTCGTAGCTTCCGCCAGTAGGCGTATCCAGCAGCCCAGCAGCAACTGCAGCATTAACTGCCGGCTCTGCCCAGGCCGGTACATTCATTACCGCCCGCCCTTCGATCACGGTAAGCCGGTCCGCTGCATTTTTAATCGACTGCCCCTGCTCCTGCACACCGGTTTTGAGTGTATCCCGGCTGACTGTAAGCGCGGCAAGCAACACACGCAGGTCTTTAAGCTCCGTTTCCAGGCTGGCAAGCTTTTGTCTGTCTTCAGCCGACATCTCATCATCCTCCTTGATTTCGTCATATTGGTACAAATTGTAGGTATTCATTATCTGAATCAGCTTAGCCGAATAGTTCGGGTCAGTGGCATAACCCGCAGCAGCTATTTCCCTGGCGGCTGCCCGACCGTCCACACCGATTACTCTGCTGTAAAGATTACGGTTCCATGACACACCGCCGATAATAAGCGCAGAATGGTCAGCTACCGACTCTCCCCAGTTGTTATAAGCACGGAAGGCTGCAGTAACCTGTACCGGCTTGCCGTTCATGTATTCCGTCGTCCTGACAGCTACGCTTCCTGCCGGTCCGCTGCCCTTTATGCCGAACAGGTTGTTGGCCTTCTCCGTCAGTCCGCTCTTGCCCCAGCCGGATTCCAGTGCAGCCTGGGCTATGGTAAGCGAAGCGGCAATGTGGCTGCGCTGCATATCTGCTACCGCAAAAGGAACAATCCTGGCAATAAACTCGGCATTAGTCATACTCTCACATCCTTTCCCTATATTAAATGCACTTTTTAAAAGATGGCTTGTGCTTATAGCGAATACTCTGATTTAATATAAATTTTTATTTTTATTTTTGACATGTCTTGTTAATCTATAAATTCAGGCGTAATATATAGTAAAAATTAACTATAAGGAGGGTATAAAAGACTATGCCTTCATATTATTTTAAAGAGGTGTGGACACCTCTAAAATGGATTGGAATCAAGTTCTTTCATGACGATGAGGAGAATCTATGGATTAAATGGTGGTCTAACCCGCGTAAAAAGCTGCGCTAATCGTCCTATATACTCTTTTGCACAAATATAAAAGCTCTTTTGGCTGCAGCAGGTCTAGAATGCCGCAGGCCAAAAGAGCTTTCTACTGTTCAGGCGAATTCGTGCATAGAATCAGCTCGCCGCCTCAAAGGTAATCCGGTTTTTGCCGCTGCGCTTGGAGATATACAGCGCTTCGTCCGCCAGGCGCATCGTGTCGTCAGGCTCCCCGGCATCCGGTGACCATACGGCGGCTCCAACACTGCAGCCGATATGAAGGTTCTCGCCACCGATCAGGAACGGCTGATTGAGCTTCTTAATTATGCGGGTAGCAACAACCTCCGCTTCCTGCATCGGCTTGCCTGCCGAAGTATGCAGGATGACAACGAACTCATCTCCGCCAAGCCGTGCTACAATCTCATGATCACGGGTAGATTCGAGCAGCCTCCCCGCCACCTGCTGCAGCAGAACATCACCTGTAGCATGACCGAAGGTGTCATTCACCTTCTTGAAGCCGTCCAGATCAAGATACAGGATACTTAGCGTAGACTGGTTCTGCTTAGCCTTGCTGACCGCATGAGACATAAATTCATTCAGCGCTGTACGGTTAGGCAGTCCGGTCAACGAATCATGCATACCCTTATTAGACATATAGCTGAGCTTGCTCTCTGTTTTGGTCAAATTATCAACCAGATTCTGCAGAGATGCGGAGAGGACAGCCACATCTTTAATTCTGGCCGAGGTAGGAATCTCCACACAGGCGCCCGAGCTCAGTATATCTGCTGTGCGGGAAATGTCATGGAGCGGCCGGGAAATCCAGCCGGCCAGGAGCCATCCGATTATCCCGAAGACCACAGCCGCCGCCAGGCCGATTAATATAATAAACCGTTCAAATTGATGCACTGAAGCGAAGGCAATTTCTGCCGGTTGCCGGATAATGACCGTCCAGCCAAGGCCGGGGTAGTTAAGATATCCGTCACCGACGGCATATCCTGTCAGATAAGTATCTCTGCCCTTCGTCTGCTCTACTATCCATGAGTTCTCACCCTCACGTGCTCTTTGCAGTGCTGCATCTGACAGCCTTGTCCCGATCAGACTGTCCGGACCCAGCAGCACAGTGTCATCCTTGCGGCTGACTACAAGCACCTCAACATTGCTCAGCCTGTCCTTAAGCGGAGCCATGATAGATTTCTCGACTTCACGTGACCATTCCCAGCTGAGATGTGCCGCCAGAACACCGGTCGTTTGATTCTGTTTGTTATATACCGGAACACTGACATCGACGAACTGCAAGTCTTCACCGCCGGGATTGGGCAGCAGCTTCGACAGCAGTACAGCATCGTGGACATCCCCCACGAACAAGTCTTTGATTCCTTCCTGAAATACAGGCCTCTGGCTGATATTCTGTCCGGCCAGAATATCATCTGTGGATGATAGCACATTTCCTTCTGTATCCAGAAAGCCCACCCAGGTGAATACGGGCAGACTGCTCTTCAGCTGGTTAAGCAGGCCGCTGATTTCTTCCTTGTCATACGGCTCCTGAAAAGCGTTAAGCATGCTGAGCACCTGCACCTCACCGGAGCGTGACCACATGAAATGATCCAGCTTCTCAGCCATCTGATAAGCTTCTTCTGCGAGCGATCCGCCAATGCCCCGTTCTACAGATTTTGTAGATTGGCTACCGATAATCCAGATAAGCAGCGCTGTAAGGAGAATAATAATGACGGCGAAGGCGCCTGAAAAAAAAGTCCGCAGGTTAAATGACATAGACATGTCCCCTTGTCGAAATGAGTCGTTAATTATATATCGGATAAAACAGGTATGGCAGTAAGCGTACTATTATGTATTTTTCTTGACTAAGCTCACAGGTTGTATCCATATTATCCTGACTTCTTCTTAAGCTAGTTTCCTCGACCCATGATCTCAGCCGCTCCGGCTACAACCGGATGTTCGTTGACTGCATGGCATCCCTTTACTAATTCTAATCACAAAAAAAGCAGCTCCGTCCTCTCCTTAAAGAGCGGGGCTGCTGCCTTATTCCGCTTAACCTTCTCAGTCTACCTTAGCCCCTAAAGAACGGGCCAGCAGCACAGCCTGCTCCACGTCGATCCGCACGTTTTTGAGATCCAGGCTCTTAAGATCAATGCCCTCGAGCTTGGCATCCCGCAGATCTGCCCCGTCAAGCTTACACTGGCTCAGCCGTACCCTGCTCAGATCAGCGCCGCGCAGATCGCTTTTCTGCAGATTACAGCCCATCATATCCGCCTCTGTGAACCGGATGCCCCGCAGGTCCTGCCGTGTCAGATTAACGTGACGAAGGTTGGTATATGACCAGTCCCCGCCGTCCAGCGTAATGCCGTCCATGGAAGCATTGGCAAAGTCGGAGCCGGTCATTTTACAGTCCACAAACCGGGCAACGAACAGATTAGCCCCTGTAAATTTGCAGTTTGTAAAAGCCGCCCCCTTATGCAGCGAAGCATTCAGCTGCGCCCCCGAGAAATCACAATCGATGAATCTGCAGCCGTTCGAGGTCATTTCCTCCATCGATGCCCCCTTGAATGAACAGCGCTCAAAGGTACAGCTGTTCAGCTCCCCGTCCTGCAAAGCAGCATAATCAAATTTGTGCTCCAGGAAGCTTTCATTGTCATACTGATACATGATCCGTACGCCCCTTTTGTTCCCGTTAAAATAAATTTAGAAAGAATCTTTTAAAAATGGCACTATAGTAGATTGTTCTCAATCTGCCATTCCGCTATAATAGCAAAAAAACAGGCGGAGGTAAATGATGGACGACTCCAGCAGAAAAGAACCATTCCGATATGTGATGAACCAGCCGATCCAGTGCTGGCTTGAGGTTCCGGCAGGAAATAACGGTCCGGGCGCCGGCAAATTAACCGAAGGTGTGCTGCTAGATCTCAGCCGCTCAGGCTGCAAGGTTCGCACCTCGCTGAACCTCCGCTTTACTTCAGGCGATACCAAGCTGATCATTCATTTCCGGCTGGCAGAAGAGAATCTGCAGTTTGAAGGCAGTGTACGCTGGGGCTGGATGTTCGGGATCGGACAGTTTCAATACGGGGTGCGGCTTGAGCTCAGCGAGACCGAGGATGAACAGCTGGCACGTGAGCTGGAGCTATGGACGAACAGGCTGAAAGCTCAATAATATTTGTGTGTAAAAAAGAGAGCAGCGCTGTTATAAGTCCTGCTCTCTTTTCTGTTCCTGCTATAATTAGACCTCTGTTTTTTTCTGAACAAGCACGGTCATCCCATAGATCAGCAGCAATGCAATACCGGCTTCAAAGAAAAAGGGCCACGGACCGGAACCTGCATAAAGCATTTCAAGCCCGCTCGGAATATCCGAAGCTTTTACTATCTCGAACCGGAAGGCACTATCAATGCCCATAAAATAATTGCTGAACAGCAGCTCCTCAAGATAGCCGACTGCGCTCTGCAGACCAAACACGATGATAAGGGTAACCCATATCTTTTTATTAAGCGGAATACTTCTGGCCACTGTACTGGCAAACATAATCATAAGCAGAACGAATCCGGCTGACCATGTGCATTGCAGCACACTGCGCGCTGCCACCGTCCAAAAATTCGCCGGCAGGAAATCCGCCGAATAAAACAGGATATATAGGCCGAGCTGAAGCAGCCCGATGATCAGCAGGCAGACAAGAAGCAGCCAGTATAGCAACAGCGGAGAAAGCACGGTGTACAAGGCTTTTACCGGAAGGAGCTGCCGCTGATAGGATTTCAGATTACGGTTATAATTGAATGATGCGAAGAACAGAAAAACTGCGCCGATAGCGAAATAGGCAACCAGGTGTGCGGATACAGTGTCACTAACTGAAGAATCTGAGGATAACCAGATCCCGATATGAAACAGCACCAAGATTACCAATGCCGCCAATATCCTGTCACGGCTGCGACGAAAATCATAACGAATCAGCTTTAGCATTCCGCATACACCTCTTTAAACAGCTCATCAATGCTTATGCCGCGCTGCAGCCGTAATTTCTCAGCATCACTGTGCAAGACAATTTCTCCTTCTTTTATAAAGATTACCTCATCAAAAATCCGTTCGATATCCGAAACCAGGTGGGTCGAGAGCAGGATTGTGCTGTCTTCTTCATAAAACTCCATCAGGGCATTGAGGATTTTGGTCCGGGCTACCGGGTCCACGCCGCCAATCGGTTCATCGAGCATATACAGCCGGGCTTTCCGCGAAAGGGCAAGAGTAAGCTGCAGGCGCTCGCTCATTCCTTTAGACAGGGAGGTCACCCGCTCCTTTTCACTGAGCTTCATGAACTCCAGCATCCGGCGTGCCTTGATCCGGTCAAAATCCGGGTAGAAATCCTCCATGAACTTCAGCGCATCGCCTACCTTCATCCATTTCTCTGTCAGCGGCCGGTCCGGCATGAAGGAAACAAGGGCCTTACTCGCTTCGCCAACCGGAAGTCCCAGCACAGAAATGCTGCCTGAGCCCGGGCGGAGAAGTCCGGCAATCAGCTTCATGATTGTGCTTTTACCGCTGCCGTTGCTGCCGAGCAGTCCGACAATTTTACCGGCACCGAGCTCAAAGGAAACCTGATTCAGCGCCTGCTTGAAGCCGTATTTTTTCGAAACCTGCTGTACCTGAAGTATGCTGTCCACCCTTACATCCCTCTGCTTTCTTTGGCAGCGATATTATCAGCAACGGCCTTTACAATCTCTTCACTCTGGAAGCCTAGCTCCTGCATGCCGCGGACGAACCGGTCCAGAATATCCTGGGCCATTTCCCGTTTAATCTTCATAATCGTCTCTTCCCTCCCGGTTACATATCTGCCCATGCCGCGCCTTGTCTCCACAATCTCTTCACGCTCCAGTTCCTGAAAGGTTCTTTGCACCGTGTTTGGATTAATCTGCAGTTCAGTGGCAAGCTCACGTACAGAGGGGATTTTGTCGCCGGGCTTCAGCTTGCCAGTAATAATCTCGCCTTTGAGGTAGTTCATGATCTGTAGATATATCGGCTGATTGTTGTCAAATTCAATCGTCATCAAGCAACGTCCCTTCGTCTGAACACCATGAAGCCTGCCAGCAGAAAGACAGCCATGTAAACCGCCAGCATGAGAATGGAGAAGCCAAGTGTCATGCCGGGCAACGGCGGAGTCCCGCCCCGATAGATGGACAAATCAAGGTTGGGAAACAAAAAGTACTTATAGAAATCGCGGTAGATTACAACTTTGTCCATCATAACTGCAAACATCGAGATCCCGATGGTAACACCTGTGGAATTGGTCAGTACACCAACCATAAAGACAAAGGTTACATACACCATTGTATATACATAGCCGTACAGCAATGACTGCAGAATATCAGCTATGCCCGTATCCCCGCCGCCTGTTTGAAACAACAGCATACCTGAGATGACGATTGAAGCAGCAGTGACAACTGTCAGACTAAGGGCGTACAGCAGAACCGTTACATATTTGGAGGCCAAAATGGCCGTGCGGCTGCGGGCGCGGATCAGCAGAAATTTCACTGTACCCTGACTATGCTCCTTACTTACGATTCCCGCTGTTCCAATGATCGCGAGTATGGCTATGATCTGGCCCAATCCGGTGGGCAGCAGCATTTCCTTGATGAAGGCAGCAGCAGAAGGGAATGAATCCGGTGAAAAAGAATGGCTGATATACGCGATCATTGCCTGGAACAGCACAGCAATCAGGTAGGGGATAAAAAAGGAGCGCTTTTTGAATATTTTCAGCCATTCGTTGAGTACCAGCAGATTAAATTTACGCAATTCGGTTTCCTCCCGTCCAGTTTAGGAAATCTTCCTCGAGACTTTGCTTATGCTCTGTGATGCGGTATACCCCGACCTTGGCTGCACCAAGTGCAGCAACCAGCTCCGGTACCTTATGGTCATACAGCCTGATGTTCAGCTCAGAGTGAAGTTCGTCCGCACCTGTAAGCTTTACTCCGTCTTCTGCCTGTATTACGGCCTGTGCAGCCGCAATGTTATCAACCCGAACGGTCAGTGCCACTTCGCCTTCAGTCTGCGCCTCTGCTCCCAGCCGGGTAACTCTGACCAGCGTACCGTTCTGGATTACAACCGCCCGGTGGCAAATCTGCTCAATTTCGCCCAGCATATGGCTGGAGATCAGGATTGAGATTCCTTCCACTTCAGCAATCTTCCGCATATAATCACGCATCTCACGGATGCCTGCCGGATCGAGGCCATTGGTCGGCTCATCCAGAATGAGCAGCTTCGGTGAATGCAGCAATGCCTGGGCAATCCCCAGCCGCTGGCGCATACCCAGCGAATAGGCTTTTACCTTCTTGTTCATTGCTTCCTGAAGCCCCACCAGCTCCACAACCTCTGTTATCCGTGATTTGGAGATACCGTCACTCATCCGCACGTACTGCAGCAGATTATCCAGCCCGGTCATATGGGAATAAAATTCCGGGTTCTCGATAATGGCTCCAATATGGGCAATCGCCTGCTTAAAATCATTACGGATGCTATGGCCGTGAACCAGCACATCCCCTTCAGTCATTTTGATTAATCCGGTCATCATGCGGATGGTTGTTGTCTTACCGGCGCCGTTAGGTCCGAGCAGCCCGACAATTTCCCCTCTTCCGATCTCAAAGGACAGCTGATTCACAATCGCCTTCCCTTTGATCATCTTCGTGACCTTGTTCATCTGCAGAACTGGTACGCCGCCTTTTATCTCCGACTGTCCTTGATTAGCTGTTATCCGCTCCATAATTTCCTCCCTTTATCCTATAACGCTTGAATTCTTAATCAATGTATCGGTGTGTTAGTTACATAGTACACTAGGTAGTTAGCCAAGTAAAGCCTATAAATAAAAAAATGACCAGACCTGGTTGTGTTACTTTCCGCCAATCCACCTAATTGTCCGCCCTGTAGTCTATCAACCACACCGATAAGCCAGCGGTACATAGAATAGAATTGCATCAACACACGATAACCTTAGGAGGAATGACAATGAAGCCAGCAGTCCATATTTCCCAAACCTATCCGCGGCTGAGAGTCTATGAGGAAGAGAACTACCTGGGCCGCAGAAGAACTTACACCGGTAACCTCGGCATCCGCAATACGGACAATATCCTTGACGGTATCGAGAGCCTGCGTTTCTTCTCCACCAGCAGCAACGCCACGCTCGTCCTGTTCAGCAGAACAAGATTCAGAGGCAGCTTCCTGGTAATCCGCGGCAACCGCAACATCCGTGACCTGGACGATTATATCCGCGGCAACGATGTCGAATCACTCATCTCGACCAACCAGCGGCTGACTCTCCAGCAGATCCGTGATATCCGCAGAACCGGAGATCTGCCCTCGGGCTACCGTTTAATTTAAACAGATTCAAAAAGCTGAGGCAGATCGCGCAGAAGGTTGCGCTGATCTGCCTCTTGTTCATTTTTGAGATCATGGTTTAATAGATAATAAACCTTGTTCATCTCTTTTTTCACAGGAAAGGAACCCGACTCTATGATTCTATTCATTCACCGTAAGGATCTGCGGACCCATGATCTCCCGGCCTTTGATCTTATCCAGGCTGCCGGGGAACGTTCACTGCATGTGCTGATCCTTGAGCCTTTTTTGCTGCGTAACGGACGGCAGCTTGAACACAGCGGAATCAACTTCCTTACTCATGTAGCCAGATTAAAAGAAGAATATGCGCGGTACGGCAAGCTGCTGCATATCCTGTATGGCCAGCCTGATGCTATAGTTGCCAAGCTGGCGCAGGTTCATCCGGTAGATCTCGTGCTGACACATACCGACTACACCCCCTATGCGCTAAAAAGAGACGCTCAGCTAAGCAGGACTGCAGAACGTCTTGGCATACGGCTGCTCTCCTGTCAGGACAGCATGCTCTGTGACCTGAATGATTTCATGGAATGGAGCGGCCGGAGCGAACCGTATAAGGTATTCACACCGTTTTACCGCCGCTGGCGCAGCTTTCTGGCAGAACGTTTCCGCCCTCCTTACGCAGCATCCTTGCAGCAGCTGGATACAGCCGCGATAGACGAGGAGACGGCCCGGGAATTCAGTTTGCCTGTGGAGATTGTCCGGCAGCTTGATTTGCTGGCCCTATCAGCCCGCAGTATAAGCCCTGACCGCATACTGGATGATTTTTTTGAGGATGGGCTGCTGCAGTATATACGGACACGTGACCAATACGCCCTGCAGGGGACAAGCATGGTAAGCAGGCACCTGAATACCGGAGCTGTATCGGTACGGACCATCTATAGCCGGCTGACGGAGGACGGCAGGAGCAGTGAGGATTGGCTGAGGCAGCTGGCCTGGAGGGATTTCTATCTGTATCAGGCCCGGCTGAACCCCGATTTTTTCAGCTATGAAAAGGCCTATGACCTGTCGCTGCTCAGCACAGACCACTTTGCAGCGTGGTCCAGCGGCGCTACCGGCATCCCCATCATCGACGCCGCTATGCGCCAGCTGAATGAGACCGGCTGGATGCCGAACCGGCTGCGGATGATTACCGCCATGTTCCTGACCAAAAACCTGGGCTGCCCGTTTATCTACGGGGAACGCTACTTCCGGCTGAAGCTTACGGATTACGATAACGTGCTGAACCGCGGAGGCTGGCTGTGGAGCTCCTCGCTCGGATATGATGCCTCCCCTTATTTCAGGGTAATGAATCCGGTCACGCAGTCGCAGACTCATGATCCGGACGGCACCTACATCCGCACCTGGATGCCAGAGCTGTCCAAGCTGTCCGACAAGGAGATTCACCTGCCACGCCCGGAGGCTATCGTCGATTTGAAGCGCTCACGGGCGCTTGCGATTGATGTCTATAAGGAGATATTAAGAAGCAAGCAGGCTGTGAACAGCGGTTGAGCAGTTGAGCAGTTGAAAAAATTGTGGCAGCGATGAGACTTAGACGGTGAGCGTGCGGCGACTTAAAGAAGCAGAAATGTGAACAGCTGCAGCATCAAAGCGCCTGAAGAAGCTTTTTCAGGGATTGATGCTGCAGCTGTTTTGATGTGAAGGATGAATATTGGGTATAAGTGTACTTGATACAACTAAAACTCCGGATTTATGGTGGATTACGCCTTTAGCTGCACTCTGTACACTTAAAAGTCTGTTAAAATCCGGATTTAGCGATTTGAGGCAGTTTTAGCTGTACCGAGTGCAGCTATTTGCGACTGGAGTTCGTTTATCCTGCTTTTAGTTGCACAGAATACAGTTATCCACCTAGCTTACTATCCACGTCCAACCTTATTCTGCTCCTCCCGCAAAATATCCAGAATATCCGCTGTGCCCGCCGACAGCTGAATCAGATCAGCAGCCAGCATTCTCGTCTGCTCCTGCAACACTTCTGCCCCGTCCGTTCCTTCCAGATAACGTGAGGCAAAATGCAGAAATACATCCACCTTGCGCAGCAGCATCAGAGTCGGAATTGCTGTCAGCTCGTCTTCAGTCAACGTCACGCTGCGGCTGAACCCCAGGCAGAATTCACGGACGATCCGCTGCTCTTCTTGAAGGCCCAGCAGACCCGACAGGATTACCGCAGCGTCCATTGCGCGCAGATCATATGTACAAAATTCAAAATCAAGCAGCGCGGCTACCCTGCTGTGATCCTCCGTATCCACCAGCAGATTAGAGGCATTGAGATCGCCGTGGACCAGCTGATGCGGCAGCGTTTCCAGTTCTTTTAGCGAATCTGCGATATTTACATAAGCCTGATACAGGCTGTTAAGCTCTGCTTTCAGATCTCCCAGCGCCTCGGGCGGGTTATGGCATAGCTCCCGGACCGTCTCTTCGGTACAAAGCGGATAGGCCTGACACAGCTCATAGTAGGGACGGTAAACCGGCTTAAGCACTGGATCAATTCCGGCCAATACGGCTGAGAGCTGTCCAGCCGCCATACCGAAGGATTCATAGTAACCGGTATCTTGCTCAGTTGGCGAATCCCCCTCCATATAACGGAACAGACAGGCAAATTTGCCGCCGCGCTCCTCAAGCTGTACCAGTGTAGCTCCGTCCACCGCCTGAACCGGCAGCGGTGTGCCAAACGGTAATGACAGCTTACGCAGCTCCAGCAGAACAGCATGCTCAAATTCGATTTTACCCCTGTCACGGTGTGTATCATAAATGCGCAATACGCCCTTCCGGCCGTTTCCGCTCACAATATAGGTCGTGTTATTCCAGCCTCCGCTGCGTTTCTCCAGGGTTCCGTCCCATTTCGGCCAGATCTTACTTACAATAGTTTCCATAGGCATACCCCCCTTTCCTAGATGTTCAAATATGTATGGTGATAATTACACAGGTTACTTTCGTCAAAACAGTGTGAATAATCAACCGTTCATCAGCAATTGTAAAATCAGCACACGGCTCTGTCAAATTACCCAATGTGCAGCGTTCACTGCAGAACACCTGCGGATTCCCGGTTTTTCCGCTATAATAAGTTTCATATTGAATCATGCAAAGGATGGGATCATGAATGGAAGCAACTGTATCCAAACGCTGGCTGCTGGCCAGATTGTATGACCCGGAGCAGACGATTGTGGATTGCCGGTTCACACTAGGCAAGCCCCAGGCCGGCCGGGAAAGCTATGAGCAAGAGCATATTCCGGGAGCGGTCTATCTCGACCTGGAGCTGGACCTGTCCGGCCCGGTCACAGAGCACGGCGGACGCCATCCGCTGCCCGACCCGCAGGTGCTTGCAGCCCGTCTCTCCAAGCTGGGCATCAGCAATGATACACGCATTGTTGCCTATGATGACGAGAGCGGTATGAACGCGGCCCGTCTCTGGTGGCTGCTCCGTTACCTGGGGCATGAGCAGGTCTTTATTCTGGAGGACAGCTTCAGTACATGGAAAGAGGCTAAATATCCGGTGACCGATCACCAGCCTGTGCGGGTGCCGAGCACCTTCATTGCAAATATACAGCCGCTGATGCTGGCTGGTGTGGATAAGGTTCGGGCGGTATCGGAAAAGCTGGTTGGTGCCGCTGCTGGTGATGGCGCGGATACTGAGGCTGAGACTAATGCTTGTACTGAAAGCGAAGTTTCCGCTATCTCCTCAGCCGGCCCTATTCTGATCGACTCCCGGGCTGGTGACCGCTACCAGGGAAAGAACGAGACCTTGGACAAGAAAGCTGGCCATATCCCCGGCGCGCTTAACTACTTCTGGAAGAACACGCAGAATGCAGACGGCAGCTACAAGAGCGTGGAGCAGCTTGAGGAGCATTTTGCCGGACTCGATAAAGACCGCGAGGTCATCGTCTACTGCGGCTCCGGTGTAACCGCCTGCCCGAATGTGCTGGCGCTGGAAAAGGCTGGGTACAAGAATGTGCGGCTGTATGCAGGGAGCTGGAGTGACTGGATTAGCTATGAGGAGAATCCGGTGGCTACGAGAGAATAGCTAGATGATTAGTTATATGATTAGTTATATGATTAGCCCGCGTCTAGCGCGGGCTAATGTTACTTTCTAACAATTAGGCTATGTTAAACTTTGTTGTTGATATACGATAATTAAGAACCATCGTTCTATAATAAGGGCAATATAACTGTTTGGAGATGATCTGCCCATAGATTAAAGGAACTGAAATAGCTTGCTGATACGCTGGACGATAATGGTAAGCGAGAACTTATCTACTTTTTGCAGTCCCGAGCCAAGAGAGTGGCCCTTCCAGTTCGAGCGAATGATGAAATTCAAGAGCAGAAGCATAAAGATAACATCTAAATAACGTAAGGAACGAGGAGGCAGACATTTCATGGGAGGAACAAATGTATGGGATGCGGAGTGGGAGGTTAACGAAGAGGAGGCGCGGATGCTGATCGGCAGACAATTCCCTCAGCTGTCATCGAAGCAAGTGAAGCGAATGGGCTGGGGCTGGGACAATACGGTTTTTCTGATCGGTGACGAGTACGTGTTCCGGTTTCCAAGAAGAACGATTGCAGTTGGCTCTATTCGTATGGAAGGGAAGCTGCTGCCGAAGCTGGAGGCATATATGACCATCCCTTATCCGAAACCGTTGTTTTATGGCGAAGCAAGTGATGAATACCCGGCACCATTTCTTGGCTATGCCCACGTGCCAGGAGATTTCCCAATCGGTTTGACGGAAGAACGCCGGGCTTTATCAGCAGAGACGCTGGCGAAATTTTTGCGGAGATTGCATGAGTTTCCGGTGCAGGCGGCGCTGAAGTGCGGAGTTCAGCAAGATCATCGAAACTTGACGGACATAACATCGCGCAAAGTGAAAATGGAGGGCTTTCTAACGAAGGTGGTTGAACACTTGTCGCCGGAGGAGTCCGGTGTGATCGAAGCGTATATTAGCACGCTGCAAAAGGACCGTGTCGAGGCGGTGAATGCACTGCTGCATGGCGATCTTCATTTCAAAAATATGCTTGTGAATGAGAACGGGATCGTTTCCGGCATCATTGATTGGGGCGATCTGAACGTAGGCCATCCTGCTTGCGATTTGAGCGTTGCTTATAGCTTCTTACCACCTTATGCTCGCGGCTTGTTTTTCGAAACGTACGGAGGAGCGGACGAGGAAACGAAGCTGCTGGCGCGGCTGATCGCGGTATACATCCCCATGCTGATCTTAATGCAAGCGGTCGATGACCGGAATGAAGCGATTGCGTCAGAGGCGAAATCCAACATCATGCGTGCACTGTCGGATTAGGCTCATTATTTCATTTCGGCTATGGGGCTATGGCTATCGGCATCATTTTGTCGTTTATAGTCCGCGATAAGGTACGATCCGCCTTCTCTGATGCCGCTTTATGTTGGGGAACACGAAATTCAACAGAGTAAGTCGTTGCGCTAACGGGACACGAAAGCAATAAACCGCCTTATCAACTAAGGCGGTTTTCTTATGCTCAAATATCAACATAGAATCTAACATAGCCAACAATTAAAGGAGCTGTTCACCTCCGCAAACACACATTGTATTCGCTTTTTCATACACATTCGGCTCGTTTTCCCTCACACCAGTGCCATGTATTCGATTTTCCGCATACATTCGCCTCGTTTCCCCCCACTCCAGCACAATGTATTCGCTTTTTCACATACATTCGGCTCATTCCCCTCACACAAGCACCCATGTGTTCGCTTTTCCGCATACATTCGCCTTATTTGCCCCCCACAGCAGCTCATTGTATTCGCTTTTTCGCACATATTCGCGGGCGCATTAATCCTCAGACCAAATCTGGACTTTGGAGTGTACCTATATACTCATAGCAAATAATCCGCTGGGATGCCCCTCTTGCCACAGGACGGAATTTCCCCTTTTCCACCAGTATGCGGCAATATTTTATGACCGTCATTGTATGCAGCTCCAGCTCTCTTGCGGCATCAACCGGACGAAGAACGCGATGGTGACGGATGGCCGACCGCATCAAATTACGTTCGATTTTTGAATAGGAACGCTCAGCCCGTGCATTTGCAGACTTTCCCGCCGATAAATAAGGATACAGAATGTTCCGCAGCGCGGATTGGATGAACGAAGGATTTTCCTTCAGCTCATCTAACGAGATATAGAGCACCGTACAGTCCTGTGACTGCAGAAAAAGCCCGCGGTTCAGGTCCATCCGGTATTTGCTGCGCTCCTTGCCGTGCGAGCCAAAATCCATAACCTCAAATGCAATCCGCGTCGATCCGACCTCCCATAAGATATCGATAAAATAGGATCTGCCGCGCCAGTCCTTCACTTCATATTCCGGGTGTAGTCCCTGAAAATGTCCGGCAAGCGGCCACCACACCTGTTCAACAAACAAGCGGTTACCGTACCCGTGCCCCCGCTTTAGGGCATCAAGCCGCTCCCCCCTTCTTTGCTTCAAATGATTGGACAACCATTGATCATGCTCTCTCGTAAAGCCCATTCCCATCCCTCACTTTCAACAAAATCAGTTTCTGAATGCACAAAGCCCCGCCTCCTTCCAAATGGATTAGGAGACGGGGCATGCTTTGCCGCGTTTGCTGGTATCTATACTTAGTGTGCTACTATTATTCAGCTAGTTCAACACATAAATCTACATACTATGGCTTGCCGGCACAAGCTAATATTATGTCCACCGGCACTTGGCGTCACTGCCCGGATGCAGTATACGTTCTTTCAAAATACGGAGGCTGAGCAAGCGATATCAGTTTCAAACAGCGATGCAAGCTGGAGCTACTGGATCAGCTATGAGGGGAACTCTGTGGTAACAGGCGCTGAGTAAGAATCACAACCGCTTTAATAAACAGCATAATGGACTGAGCCGGGATTTAAGCAACACGCCCGTTTCAGTCCATTGTATGTTTATTACAACAGATTTTATTATCTTAGCTCTTGCTGCGCTGGTTTATCCTTTTATTTTTCTCCAAGAACCGGGGATTGTGGGAGGATACACCCGCCATTTTTGCCGCTCCCGGATCAAGATACTTTTTCGCGCTGTTGACAGCCAGTACGGCATCATTAAAGGCCCCTGCGATCAGACGAACCTTACTGTCATAGGTGATGAAATCACCTGCTCCAAAAACCCCCGGCTCACTCGTCCGCATCTGCGCATCAACCGTTACCCCGTACTCACCGGCGTGAAGTTCCCAGCTTGTAAGGTTACCGAAATCACGGTCATAGCCATGACTTACCACGACTTCATCCATATCGACTTGCAGGGCTTCCCCTGTTCCGGTATGAACAAGCCCGACGTGTTCGATTCGTTCACCGGCCCCGTATAACCTGGTAAGACTATAAGGAGTCATCACTTTACAGACAGCCTTCATCTGTTCTACCGGCTGCTCATGTCCGCCAAATTCATGACGTCTGTGAACCACCGTGACCTGCCTGGCCACATCAGCTAATTCATTGGCCCAGTCAACGGCAGCATTCCCCCCGCCGGAGATCAGCACATGCTTATCCCTAAACCGGGAATAATCCGTTATTGTATAATGCAGGTTCGTTAATTCATAACGGCTGGCCCCTTGTATATCCAGTTTCTGAATGTGCGTCATCCCTCTTCCGGCACACAGCAGTACCGTACGGGTGTAATGAAGCTCCCCTGTCTTGGAGGTCAATACAAGGATATTATCCTCGCGGCGTTCCATATCTGCAATTTCCTGTCCGAATACAAGGGCCGGATCGAATGTACGTGCTTGCCGTTCCAGGGATTCTATCAATTTCTCACAGCGCACTGGCTCAATTCCGCCGACATCCCAGATCAGCTTTTCCGGATAGGTACGCATGAATCCGCCCAGTTCCATTTTAGCCTCAACAAGCTTGGTACGCATAGCCCGCAGCCCGCTATAAAAAGCTGCATACATCCCCGCAGGCCCGCCCCCCACAATCGTTACGTCGTATATATCCTGCTGCTCAGGGTTCATCAGGGCACCAGCTTTTCAACGATGTAATCAATCAGCAGGGCAGATCCGACCGGACCCGATCCCTGAACAAAATCACTGGTTTTCAGCGGGAAGACCTGTCCGTTTTTAACCGCCTCCATGCTTTTCCATAACGGATTGGCTTCCAGGTCCTTCATCGATTGTGAAGCATCTGACCCCTGCAGCATCCGTTGCTCCAGAAAAATGTAATCCGGCTTAATCTCCGGCAGAATTTCTAATGAGAACGGCGTAAACCAGTCCTTGGAATCCTTAAAGATCTCAGGAATATGTAATCCGAGCTTCTCATAAAAGAATCTGCTGCTGCTGTTCGCTGCCTGTGCCCCCATATAGCGGTATCTGTCACTCTCTACACGCAGGACCAGCACCGTCTTATCACCAATGGCCTGGGCAATTTCAGTTCTAGCCTGATCGACCTTGCCGTTGAAGACCTCAAGCACCTGTGTAGCTTCAGCTGTTTTACCGAATAGCTCTCCAAATTTCGGTATCGCATCCTCCATATCGCCGGTGGTATCCAACGCTACTGTTGGAGCTACTTTGTTCAAATCGTCATACACGGTCTGCTCCATTCCTGTCCCCTGGGATATAATCAGATCCGGTGAAAGTGCCAGCAGCTGCTCATAATTATACTGATACTGTACGGTTTCAATCATCTTAACCCCATGCTGCTCAAAATAAGGCTTACGGTAATCCGGTTCTATCTCTGCAGTTAAAAGCACCATTTGCGGCACAATTCCGATCTCGATCAGATACTCTGCATAGCTTGAATTTGTTACAAGCAGGTTTTGGGGCTCGGCAGGGATTTCTACTTCGCCAAAGATATCTTTTATTATCTTAGCAGTATTAGCACCAGCAGCGTTATTCCCGGTTTCCTTCACTTCAGCAGATGTATTTGAAGTATTTGACATATCTGCTGTATTTGAAGCATTCGAGCAGGCCCCAAGCACCAGCATTAGCGCCAGCAGCAGAAATCCGGACATTTTAAAACGTATTTTAGACATGTTATTTCGCCCCTTGTATTGTTAATGATAATCATTATCAAAGGTTATCAAATAAGGGGCAGCCTTTCCATAGTGAATTGTGCGTATTTACTTGGATTATTGTGCGCAGTATTCTTCATGATCACTTATACAGCTGGTAATCTGATTCAGTATCAGGGGAAAACCTGCGCCGCCGAATCCGTCCACCCAAAGACGAGTGTCAACACTGAACACCTTATTGTTTTGAACGGCCTTCAGGCGCCCCCACTGCCGGCTCTCCATTAGTTCTCTCCAGCGTTCTCCGGCATCAAAATGCTCCATTACACGCGGCTCAACAAACAAATAATCGGGATTCGCCAGCTCCAGAAGCTCGACAGAGCAGGGATTAAACCAGCCTTCACCAGACTTTAACGGCTCAGGCAGAGTCAGCTGAAGTTGTCCGTACAGTAATCTGGATAACTTGGTAGAGCGGCCGCCCAAATAGCGGTAGCCGAAGGGTTCAATTCTTAGCACCATCACCGTTGCCCCGCTCCGTATTATGCTTTCCAGCTGATTCCTTGCCTCTGCCCGCTTGTTCTCCAGATGCATTAGAATACTCCGCACTTCCGCATCTTTCTCCAACAACGCTCCTAAAGACAGAAGAAGCTCCTCCAGGTCCAGCTGCAGATCACCAATGACTGGGGCAACGTTACGCAGCTTCTGCTTCTTCTCCTCCGAAATATAAGGTCCTATAATCAACTCAGGCTGTACAACGGCAATCCGTTCAACATCCAGATCGAATTGGGCTGTTTCTATAATCTCTATATGATGGCTTGCAAATAGCTTGTGTTGATGGTCTGCCAGAAGAATGGGAGACACTGCCACACTATGGGGGATTATGTCCAGCATGATCATCGTTTCTGCGATAAGGGGTGATAATACCATGATTTTGCGCTGGCCCAGTGACTGTACATAATTCCGCGGCGATACGCCTGTGAGCTGCTTGAAGCGGCGGCTGAAATAATGGGCATCCTCAAAGCCTGCTTGTCTGGAAATTTCCTGGGAGGTGTATTCAGTCAGCAATAGCTGCTCCTGCGCCCGGAACACCCGGTATTGTGACAGATAACTCAGAGGCGATACTCCATACCGCTCACTAAATTTTCTTGAATAATGCCATGGGCTGACTCCGGTAATCTGCGCCAGCTGATTGCGGGTAATCACTTCTCCATAGTATTCATGCATAAAAGAAACTGACCGCTGCAATCCTTCCTCGATGGTCTGCACGACACGCGGCTGCTTCCGGTAAATATGTTTCAGCAATTCGTATAGAAGCGATTGATTACTAATCCGGATCTGAATCAGATCCTGCGCATTCTCTTCTCTGAAATAATGTCCCAGGCCTGCCAAGGTCAGCCCCGATAACTGTACCTGCTGAAAGGAATTGCCGGCGGGAACTTTCCAGTCCACTTCTTTTCTTTCCTCTCCGCTAAACAACGTATATAAATTGAACTGAAGCTCCCAGCCCGATAAGTCCGGTGTCCCGCCTTCAGTAAGCTTAATGACCGTACCTGTCTCCACAGCGATCAGCTGGCCGCAGGAGATCTGAACCTTCTGACCGTTAATGTCCCAGGCAGATTGTCCATCCGTAATAAATAACAAAGCCGGATTCTGAAAGTGATGAACCTCCCCGGCAACCATCCATCGCCTCGTTAACGGCTTCGTTGAAATCCATTCCGCTACCCATTCTTTACTTGCCATGCTGTCACCCTTTCTGCGATGTCATTCTACCAGTCTACCTGCTGTTACTGTGAGCGTCAAAGGACTCCATTATAGATTATCTGCCTGTGTGCAGCTGCCGAATTAATAATTCTTTAACCATTCAGAAGCATCTCTTTAACATTTCGCTGATAGGATAGCTTCATCATAATACGCCGAAAAACAAATCGCTGGCTGGCCGAAAGGATGGATATTCATTAAGGAGTTACTGAAGCTTTACCGCAGTGATTATCAGGACCGGGCTGCACTGGTCAACACCGGTTCACTTCTAATCAATGTGCTGATTGGCGCAGGTAAGCTGATCCTTGGTGTGTATCTTCTGTCAGGCTGGTTTATGACCAATGCTATCTATTATCTGCTTCTCAGCGCAGCAAGAGGCCAGGCGCTTCACAAATATGCTGCAGCCCGACAAATAGAGCAGCCCGCCGAAAGAACCCGGATGGAACATACTGTGTTCAGACGCAGCGGCTTCTTCCTTTGTCTGCTGGGTCTCTCTTATCTGCTTATTTCTGTGCGCATGTATCTGTTAGGCGACGCTGTAATCATTGAAGGAACCCTTGTTCTTCTTGTCGCCACTATCTCTTTCACCAAGCTGGGACTGGCCCTGTATGGGATACTGGGCAACCGGGAGCGTAAAGGCCCCATTGTATCCACGCTGAAAATATTCAGTTTTACCGACGCATTGGTGTCGATTGTAGTAACCCAGTATACACTCCTGACCATGCAGCAATCCCCAGGCGCCTTAGAGAGCAGCGCTTTACTCGGGATGGGCTGTAGTCTTTTATTCATTATCTTAGGTGTATATATGGTCCATAAAAAACAGGCAGCCACAGAATGAATATGAAAGCTTCCAGCAGACTGATGCAATTAAAATAAAAAAGGCCGGATTCGGGGCTCCACCCGTTCCAGCCTTTTCTTAGTGTCACTAGATCAGCAATTTATTCCCTTTTTCACAGATTTCATAAAGCTCATCGTACTTCTGCTCCATTAGCGGCTCGGTCTTTTTTGCTCTTTTATGCACCAGCCTTTTAAAGATAACCGGCGGCACAATCCAGCCCGTAAATGCCGGTATTGCCAGCACGATGCATAGAAGAATTCTCGGCGGATTATGCGTAACTGCAAATACAGAGCCTGCCATAAAAGCCGTACCAATCATCCCAATAATCAGCGCCCACATCATAGCGAAGGAGGTTTTAGCATTATTAATCCTTTCTAATTCTCTCATGCAGGCTTCAAAATGACGCTCCAGACGGGTCAGTTCCGTTTTGTTCAAAATTTTGCGGTCCCGCTTGAGTTTAAGCTTCACTTTGCCCATAGGGCCTTTACCTGTATAGCTTGCAGGCTGGATTTTTTCCTCCAGAACCCATCCGAAATTCACATAGCCGTCAACATACATAGAGGTTCTTTCCGGGTCTATTAATACTTCTTTATAATCATAGCCGACATAGCTGCTTCCGCTTCTTGTGATTTCATTCATAAGATCAACTCCTTTACTAGCCTAAGAATAACAAGCGAATATTGCAGGATTGCTTAAGATATGTTCACATTGCATTAATACTCAGCTGCAGCTGCGGGACGGACAGGAAGACGGACGGTGAAGGAAGTCTTGTCCGAGGGTATGCTTGCAACGGTGATACTTCCGCCTATCAGCTGTAAAATACGGAGAACAAGAGCGAGCCCTAATCCGTTTCCTTCTGTGGAGTGGGAGGTATCGCCCTGATAAAATTTATCGAAAATGTACTTCATGGTTTCCTCGCTCATCCCGCAGCCGGTATCGGTTATAGAGACAATCACCTCTGTATCTGTTGAGCTCTGCTGGAGAATTACGGTGCCGCCAGGCTCAGTAAACTTGATGGCATTGGATAGAAGATTGTTCCATATAAGCTCTACAAGGCTGGCATCAGCCTCTATCACGGCACGGTCCTCGATATCTGCGATAAATTCAATGTTCTTGCTCATCCACAGCTCCTCAAACCCCAGAGCGCATTCGCATAGCTGTGCACACAGATCATAGGATTCCGAAATCTGCGGCAAATTTTGTTTTTCCAGCTTATTCAGCTTAAGAATATTGGTAATAAGTCCGCTTAGCCTGGAGGAAGAGTCAAGGATGGTATCAATGTAGCCTGCTCTTTGCTCGGGAGTCAGCTTTTCATTTTTTAGCGCCTGCGCATAATTTTGAATAACCGATAGAGGAGTTTTAATCTCGTGGGATACATTGGAGAAAAAATCAGTTTTCAGTGTTTCGATACTGCCTAGCTCCTCTACCATTACATTGAAGTCGATGCATATGGCATCCAGATAATCCATTTTGTCTTTAAGATGCCTTGGAGAAACGTAGACCGAGAAATCACCTCTTGCCACTTTTCTGGTGGCCGCTGCAAACTCTTCCATTGGTTTGTGGTAGCGCCGGATGAACTGGTATCGGGTTAACAGGGTGAACGCGGCAGCGACCAATACCCAGTATATTAGAACAGAAACGACATAACCCCGGGATACATTTTGAAAATCAAGATAGTTCTGTAGAATCAGCATCTGGCCTGTAGTGAGTGCTCCGAGCACCAAAAAAGAAAGGACAAAGCTGTAAAGGGGAAATATTGGCGCTTTAACTCTAGGGTCCTTTACGCTCACAGCAGCACCGCCTTATACCCCAATCCGCGCACAGTCACGATTTGAAAGCCGGTACAGGAAGACAGCTTATCCCGCAGCTTTGTTACATAGACATCTACAGCCCGCAGGCTGGTCTCTGATTCCACACCCCAAAACTCATCCATGAGCTGTGCGCGTGTAAAGGTTTTTTTGGGGTAAGAGAGCAGCTTATACAGAATATTGAACTCTCTCAGGGTGAAGGGAACCTCTTCATCGTCGATTGACGCGGTCATTGCATCTGCATCCAGCTTAAGGTTACCGACGGTCATCTTACGTTCCTCCATAATGTTAGCCCGGCGCAGCAAAGCCCCCACCCGCATAATCAGCTCATCCAGGTTAATTGGCTTAACCATATAATCATCAATACCGATCTTAAAGCCCTTTTGCTTAGAAATGATGTCATCCTTGGCTGTCATAAAAAGAATGGGAATGGTTTTGTTCAATTGGCGAACGTTATCTGCAAACTCAAATCCGTCGATTTCCGGCATCATAATATCTGAAATAATCATATCGTACAAATGGTTATACATTAAATCGTAAGCCTCGCGCGGATTCAGACATCCCTTGGCCTTGTAGCCGCTATCGTTTAAATAGGTGCAGACGATCTGATTCAGCTTAATATCATCCTCAACCACCAAAATATGAATCATACTCTTATCCTCCCCTATTTCCTCATCTTGTCCTATATTACTGTCTTCGCATTTATAGTTTGTTTGCGTTTTGTTTATAAATTGTTAATTAAATGACATTGATTTCGTGATAGAGCCCAGGATTAATACAATAGAAACATTTCACAAGCACAACATAAACATTCCGGTAATACAATCACTCACATCACAAGAAAATAAACAGTTGAACCGCTGGAGGAATGGATATGGAGAGTCATTTTATAGTTACAAACAGGGCCAAGGTAAATAAGATTTTAACCGTTATATTATGGGTCATCCTGATCGGGGCAGCCTTCTTGTATTATACGGACAATGTACCCGGCGCCATTGTGGGTTCGCTCTTAATTGAGCTATGTACGGCTACTATGTTAATCCTGAAAACAAAAAAGCATACATTAACGATGGCTGTTTTATTTATGGCGATTCTTACTTGTACTGTTAACTATGTGGGCGGGGCTTATACAGGTATGATTATTGCAACCGTTCTGTGCCTGGTTTCTTTATATTTGAATAAAGCCCTGCTATTCAGCTTTGGCGGCTTATACACCATTACCTTTACGGTAATGCACTTTGTAGACCAGAATAGCAGAGATTTCAATTACTACTTTATAAACATGGGGTTTTTGGTGCTTCTTGTTATGGTCCTGTATTTTGTATGCAAGCGGAGTGCAGATTTAATAGAGCTCTCTAATTATAATGAGGCGGAAGCTCAGAGCAATGCGGCGGAAGCCCAAAATATGGTTCGTGTAATTGGTGAAAATACGGTTCAGCTCCATAGAAATATTGATCATTGCAACAAGGATATTCATGTACTCCGAAACATCAGCAGCACGATGTCCGCCAAAATGAATGAGGTTTCAGAGGATGTTGCACAGCAAACGGACAGCCTGGTCCAAATGAATAGGATGATGAACCGTGCGGATACTGAGATGACGGAAATCAATAGGATGTCAACCGCCTTGTCAAAAACCTCTGAGGACGCCAGCCATACCCTGGCGCAAAGCGCGGAGCAGTTCCGTCAAATGGACGAGCAGATGAGCATTATTAAGTTAGCCGTGCAGGAATCCTTCTCTACTGTTGGCGCCCTCAACAAGAGCATAGAGCAGGTAAACGGTTTTCTTGCTGCCATAAGCCAAATAGCCGGTGAAACCAACCTGCTGGCGCTTAATGCAAGAATTGAAGCGGCAAGGGCAGGAGAATCCGGGGCAGGATTTAGTGTTGTCGCGCTGCAGATTAAGAAGCTTGCAGAACAAAGCGCCGGAACCGTCGAGGATATTAATGATATTGTACAGGACATCAAAGCGAAAACAAATGCTGTTTTGCAGAAAGCGACCGATGAGGACGCAGCTGTGAAAAAAGGAGAAGTGATTACGAAGCAAGTCATTGGCAGCTTTGAACAAATCAGCTCTGCTTTTGAAACTATTGACCGTTACATCGAAGCTGAGCTCGATAAAATCTATCATGTTAGCGAAGTGTTCTCGCAGATCCGTGAGCAATCTGAGACAAGTTCTGCTATTGCCAGTAAGAATCTGATAGCTACAAATGAGCTGCTCAGTGCTAATAAAGTGCAGGATGACAGCATTGATATTATCTATACCTCGATTGAGAGGATTAGCCATTCAAGTGTCCAGCTGCAAGGGTTACTTCAAACTACAGGCTCAGCTGATTAGTTCCATCTAATATAGATACGGCAGATTATAGAAGCAGTCCGAATTCAACAACGAATTCGGGCTGTTTTTTTATACTAAAGAGCAGCCCCGCAATGATATTTCAATTAATATATCTCAAACATGGCGTAAGCAATTCTTAAATATCTTGCCGCTACAATGATCCTATCAGGTGAAGCAGACGGTTCACCAAATAAACTTTATCAGATAAAGGAGCATAAATGATGAATGAGATTACAGGAAACAAAGCTGATTTTGTGGGTTATGAGTACAAAGACGTTACGGTAAAGCGCAAAGTGGAGTCGGTGTATATCGACGGATATCATAATTTCGGCTGGGCACTGGACAGCACTTCGAACTCCGTACAGAATGTGAACTCCGTAACGATGAAGTTCAAGCGGGACCGCAAGATCCGCAACAAAGCCGAACTGACCCGTCTTCAGCGCCAGTTTGACGCCACCGTTGCAGAAATCGAAACACTGGAAAACTCCAAGGTCATCCGTGCTTCTACTATTGCCTATGTTGTCGGTGTTATTGGAACTGCTTTTGTGGCTGCCTCTGTGTTCGCTAACCAGGATGACCGGCAGGCCCTTTCTATCCTTCTGGCCATCCCGGGTTTCGCAGGCTGGATCATCCCCTACTTCCTCTACTCTAATATCAGCAAGAAGAAGACAGGCATGGTAGCACCTCTTATCGATCAGAAATATGACGAAATCTATGAGTTGTGTCAAACGGCTAACACCCTGCTGGCAAGATAAACTCGACAAACAATTGTACACTTTGAAAGGATGAAGAATAATGAGTAAAGATGTAGCAGCAGATATCCGTTCCGTCAGAAAGGGACCCATTGTTATCATTATGATTTTGGGAGCTTTTCTTGCGACACTGAATCAGACGATTATGAGTGTGGTTCTGCCGGAATTAATGGTTGATTTCAGTATAACGGCTTCAACCGCCCAGTGGTTAACAACGGGCTATATGCTAGTTAGCGGTGTACTGATTCCGATTACAGGCTATTTAATGCAAAGATTTACGACACGTGAGCTTTTTCAGACTTCGATGATCATCTTTTTAGCAGGAACGGTCATTTCAGCTATCGCAACAGGCTTCCCGGTGCTCTTAACGGGACGACTGATTCAGGCCGTTGGCTCAGGCATTATCATGCCGTTGCTCATGAATGTAATTCTAACCCTCTATCCTCCGGACAAAAGAGGGGCGGCTATGGGCATGGTCGGGTTAGCAGTCATTTTTGCTCCTGCGGTCGGACCTACCCTGGCCGGATACATTCTGGAACATTACCGCTGGGAGACCATGTTCTACGGCATGATCCCTTTGGTTTCCCTTATCATCATCAGCGGCTTTATCTATCTGAAGAATGTATCGGCACGTTCCTCTTCCCGGCTTGACCTGCTAAGTGTCACAATCTCCACGATTGGCTTCGGGACTTTATTGTATGGCTTCAGCCGGGCAGGCAGTGCAGGCTGGTTAAGTACCGAAGTGCTCATATCTCTCGGTGTCGGTATCCTTTCACTTGGATTATTCACTTGGCGGCAGCTGGTGTCCAAGAGCCCGCTTCTTGATCTCCGGGCGTTCCAGTACAAGATGTTCTCCTTAACAACCGTTATAAATATGGCCGTAACTATTGTGATGTATGCCGATATGATCCTGCTGCCGCTCTATCTGCAGAATGCCCGTGGGTACACGGCAATGGAGTCAGGATTTCTGTTACTGCCCGGCTCACTTGTGATGGGTATCCTTATGCCGGTTACCGGCAAGCTTTTCGACAAGTACGGGGCTAAATGGCTGGCTATCATCGGTTTACTGATTCTGATTGCTACAACCATTAGCTTTACTAACTTGACAGACTCTACTGGCTACCTGTATATGGCTCTCATGTCAACCGGCCGGCGGATTGGATTAGCCATGATTCTTATGCCAATACAAACTGCAGGTCTAAATCAGCTGCCAGCGAAGCTTAATGCGCATGGCACAGCTATCTCTAATACGGTTAAGCAGGTAGCCGGCGCTGTTGGTACTTCTCTGCTTGTCACCGTTATGGCCAGCAGCACTAAGACTCATATGCAGGACATGATCGCTGCAGGCGGAACCCCGGAGCAAATGATGCTCGAAGCTTCTATCCAGGGCATCAATGACGCCTACCTCGTAATTGTTGGCATCAGCATCATTGGCTTACTATTATCCTTGTTTATCAAGCAAACCGGTCAACCGTCACAGGGAACATCCGAAGGGCTGCAGCAAAAGATGAAGGTTAAAGCCGCCCGAAACTAAAGAAAAGATACGCTGTCTTGCGCTTGAACGTAATAGCAAGCCTCCTCCCGGCTCTATTTCTGACATTGCTTTCCTTGTTCATTCCGGGTCCGAGCTATTACAATAGGAAACGGAATGAAAGGAAAGTCCAATACATAGAAAAAGAGGTATAGGAGCATGAGTACAAAACGATTCAAATTATCTGCAGCTGCGCTGGCTATTTTGCTTGCCGCCCAGCTGCTGGCGCCGGGCAAAACTTCCGCAGCTTACAAAACCCAGCAGCTGCCGGAGCCGGAATGGAGCTACAAGCTGCCCGAGGGCTACACCATGTTTAATTCTATCTACAGCTTACAGAGCAAGGATCGTGTATTTTTCCAGCTTCGCAAGAAAGTGGCGGTTTCATCCGCCAAGACCAAAACCACCACTTTTACCTATGCGGCCGCAGACCGCAACAAAGGTACAGCCAACTGGGTCTATGATTACTACGACATCGCTAATGACAAACCGTTTAGCGGCTCGGACCCCTATTACAGCAAGGATGGCAACAGCTATTTTTATAAAAGGAATGACAGCGGATCGGAAGTTCTCCTCACCGCAGTCAATGCGAACGGCAAACTGAAATGGACCAAAAAATTTAATAATCCGTTCGAACTGGTTATGCTGGATACCGGAAATCTTCTGCTGTATTTCAACGCCTATAACGCTTCGACCAACACCTCTAACCGCTATTTTGAGGAGTTCAATAGTGACGGAAAGCAGGTCCGAAAGCTGGCAATTACCAAGGGTGCGTTAATCACAGGAACATTGGAGATGCTCCCGAACGGCTATATTGTGCATAATCCCGGCCAGTCCAGCGTGAATGTCTACCGGAGTCTGGATGCACTAAAGACGCCTTTCGTCAGATACACAGCCCCCAAAGATTTGGCTGAAGTCAATGTGGGGGTACAATCCTTCAGCGGCGGGTCCGTATTAGTCTCCTTATACAGCAAGACTGACTACAAACTAATCGGATTCGGTACGGATGGCAAAAAGAACTGGGTTCACACGCTTAACCCTAAAGACCGTGTCCTCGGCATTACCGGCAATAACTATCTGGTCCAGAGCAACAATGCAGTGTACCGGCTGTACAGCAAAGACAACCAGCTGCTCGGCAAGCAGCAAATCGGAGAACTTGGTGACACCCGCTGGATTTCTTTTATTACGCCTTCGGGCGAAATTACTGTAGAGAAGCAGTACCAGTGGCAGGAGCGTCCGGCAGTAATTGACCCGGAGACTTTTGAAGGGGATGTAGCCAGAGAAGATTTCTACGTGCTTGATCCGGGGAATTTGCAGATTAAATACCATCTCTCGACACTGTGGACCGACTATAACGCCGGACACCAATATATCTATGCAGGAAAAGGCGAGCTCTATCTTACAGACTACTGGTTCAGTAATACTGTGACAAAATACATTTTGAAATAGTGCCTGATGCCTGCATTCTTGTGCAAAACCGGTTTGGAGCAGTGCTCCAAACCGGTTTTTTCATAAATCTAAAAGATTATCGCCCATATTCCGACATATTATTTAAGAGCTTTCGCTCAATAATACTTTCGGGGGATGACTTATGTCACAGCTTATCAAAAAACGGGCTTTTCGTTCATCGAGCATTGCAAACACTTTGGCCCTCATCCTGCTAGTCATCATCGTTGTCGTCTTCTCGATTCTCGGTACCTTCTTCTTTTCGAACACCAAAAGCATTCTGGTTGACCAGCAGGAGTCTATACTCATGACCCAAACACAGGGGATTGTCAGCCAATTCGATGCCTTGTTTAAGGAAAAGGGCTCACTCGTCAAACAAATGTCCACGAACGATCTTTTCAGGCAATATATTGAGAGTACAACACCAGAACAAGTGACCACATCCCCACATGCTGCTGACACCATAGCGACCTTGGCGGAAATTGTAAAAGCAGAGCCGTCCTTTGCCGATGCCTGGGTTGCCGGATTATCCGGGAAGGGCTATTTCCTGCAAAATGACGGTGTTGGCTCCAAGTCTGATTTTGATATCCGTTCACGTCCCTACTTCAAGCCTGCATCCGACGCCGACGGCCTGTATTATTCTGAGCCCTATGCTGATGTCAACACCGGCACTTTGCTGATGGGTATCTTTTATCCGATTAAAAATGACAGCAATCAGCTGATCGGCTTTATTGCCGCAGACATTGCCTTCGATGACATTCCGGCCATCATGCAGAGCTACTCTCTGGGAAGCACCGGTTATTCCATCCTGGCCACCCGCTCCGGCGACCTGCTGTATCACCCCGACAAAGACAAAGTCATGAATGAAAAAATTAATGAGAGCTCTGGTGACCTCGGCTTAATCGGCAAAAAAATGGTCAATGGCGATTCCGGCGTAGAGCTGATAAATGATAATGGTGAATCTCGTTATATCGGTTACGCTACCAGCAAGGATACAGGGTGGTCTGTCGGCTTGACCATTACTCAGCAAGAAGCGCTAAGCGAATTAAAATCCTTTACCCGCAGCACAATCGCCGGTTTTTCAGCAGCTGCCCTTCTTTTGGTGGTAATCTGTTATGTCACACTCCGGTACCTGCTGAGAGCTATACCAAGGCTGCTTACTGCAATCAAACGGATTGAAGACGGTGATCTGACGGTTCAGTTCAAAGAACATTCAGACAACGAAATCGGACAGATTGCCCAAGGTATTTCCAGCATGGTCCAGAAGATTCAGGGCATGATCCAAGTCATCAGCAATACTACCCAGGTGTTGAGCCAGTCTTCCCATAACCTGCAAAGTATTTCTGCCGGCACTGCCATAACGATGAACGAAACGGCGACAGCCATCAATGAGATTGCCAACGCCACAAATTACCAGTCAACGGAATCAGAAAGTATTCTGCGCAAGACAGGGGCTCTGTCGGATCAGATTAACGAAATCACCAGTGATGCGCAGGCTGTGGAATCGATGGCGCAAATATCTGTGCAGCTGAGCGAAACAGGTCTTGCCTTGGTAGAGCAGCTATCCCAATCCGCTGAAGACAATCACAGATCAACTCAGGCAGTATCGTCTATTATAGAGGAAATTGATACCAGCCGGCACGAGATTACAGGCATTGTGGGCACCGTTAATCAGATCGCCACCCAGACCAACCTATTGGCGCTCAACGCTTCTATAGAGGCTGCACGTGCAGGTGAACATGGCCGGGGATTTGCGGTGGTGGCCGGAGAAGTCCGGAAGCTCGCTGAACAAACGGCGTTAGCCACTCAGGAAATCTACAAAAAAGTCAGCGCCATTGAAGAAAAAACAGTAATCTCCGTAGAGCACACTAATAATGGCTTGAAGATTGCCGGGGAAAATGCCCGGTCCGTAGAGAATGCGAAGCAGGTCTTCTTTGATCTGAACAGGGATCTGGGGGAATTGAAGCTACGGATGATTCAGATCAGCAATAATACCTCCATTGTCCATAAGCACAAGGATGAGATTTTACAGGCAATTGAGATCATCTCTTCCACAACCGAGGAGAATTCCGCCTCCACACAAGAGGTGAGCGCCAATACACAGGAGCAATTAAGCAGTATTGAGCAGGTCGCCGAATTATCCAGACAGTTGAGCCAAATCTCCCAAAGGCTGGAGGAAGAATTAAAACAATTTAAGGTTGAGTGACGGGGCAATTATAGGGACTGCCCGAACAGTCAAGCTAATGAATACAAAAGGCCTGCGCTAAGCGCAGGCCTTTTGTATGGGCATTACCATAAGCTTGCTTAACTGTAGAATTGCCAGAAAACCAGCAACCCTGCCAGTACAGCAATCATTACGATGGGCAGAATGGCTGCCCGCTTATCACGGACGGTTAATGCAGAACGTTTAGATGTCCAGGATATTAGCAGCGCCGCGACAAATAGCACCGCCAGTCCGGTCAGGACGTAGTTAATTACAAGCTGCGGATAGACTTCGGAATATGCACGCTCATTGTTGCTGAGCATCCTTAGAGCCAAAATCAGATTGTTCGCCACAATGCCTGTACCTGTGAGGGAAAGGCAGGTCACCAGTCTGCGGCTCCCGGCGCCTGACACAGAGTGTCTACTGGCTCTGCGTTTTTTCAAAACAGCCTGCACCAGCAATACAAACGGGGAGATAATGAAATAGGCGACAGCCAGCACTGCAAGTACGGCATTGATAATAAGCACAGGCATTGTTCTGCCGGCCGGCAGCGGTAAATAATCGGAGGTGTAGACTGAGATTGCCTCCACCTTGCCATCCCCCATCTTAGCGTACAGCATCGGCCAGACATCGAGTGCCGAATCTCCGCCCACCTTCTGGTAAAGGTACGGCTCAACCTGCTGATAGCTTCCAGTCATGCCTGCAAGAGATACCTGAAGCTGATTCTCACCCTGCGGCTTAAGCTTCATCAGCGTCAGATAAGGAAATAGCTTCATGAAGCCATACCCCGGACGCCGCGCAGCCATGAACTCGCCCTGCACCTCAGAGGTATCGGGCAGATCCACAGTCTCTGTCAGCTCGCGCATGCCTACGATCTCTTTGGTCAGGCCATGCACGATATTGGATTCACCAGCCTGATTGGTCATAATAATAACTGCAAACCGGTCTTCAGGCACAATCTGCAGATTAGTAGCAAAAGCAATCGTATTTCCGCCATGCCCCAGCGTCCGCAGCGTACCCGGATACTCCCAGAAGCCATGGGCAATGCCTGGCATCCCTTCAGCGGTGGAATAGCTGCGGGCCAGCATGTTCTCCAGCGTCTCCGGCTTCTCAAACAGTGGGGATTGTTCTCCTGCCGCAGGCATAAATGCCATTGCAAACTTAGCTAGATCCTCTGCAGTCCCGTTATTGCCGCCGTTAGGATACATGGACATATAATTCCATGATCCTTGCGTGAAGGAGCCCTCTTCTTCGAAGAAATATCCCTTAGCCTTATGCTCAAGCAGCTCAGGACGGTCTTCTACAACGGAATACGCAATGGAATCCTGCATACCCAGCGGCTCAAAAATATGCTCCTGCACATAATCATGATAGGGCTGGCCGCTGATTAACTCCACAATATAAGCAGCAAGTGAATTCCCGTAGTTCGAGTAAGCCACCACCTCCCCGGGTCTGAAAATCTGTGCCGGCTGGGCAAGCCGCAGCCCGGCTTCCAGTGACTGCACCTCCTCAGGGGACTGATAGGCCATATCGAACATATACTCTTCAAAACCCGCATTATGGTTCATCAGATTGAGCATCGTAACCGGCTCGCTGTATTTCAGCCTGGTCAGAAAATCCGGCGGCAGATAGCTGCGGATATCCTGATTCAGATCAAGCTTCCCTTGTTCCGCCAGCTGAATCACTGAAGTCCATACGGCCAGCTTGCTGATGGAGCCCCACTCCATCACCGTATCCGGGGAGACAGGGATCTGCTGTTCTACATCGGCGAAGCCGTAACCCTTGGACAGAACGACCTGGCCATCCTTCACCATAACAACGGATGCGCCTACCGTCTTTTGTCCTATGTACTCTTTTACATAATTGTCGACAAAAGCTTCCAGGCCGGCCAGCGGAATACCGGAAGGTGTCGCTCCCTCTCCTGTCTTCCCGGCTGCAAATACTGTCATACTGCCGGATAATAGCAATAGGACCGAAAATACAAGTATCATTCCTCTTCTTAACAATGAAACCTCTCCTTGTTGTCGGGTAAATTACTGCTGTCACCCCCTATTCTACCAAAATACCTTCCATGCAACCTAATAATATAAAATAGAACCGATCACGCATCAGCCAGCATACCGGAGCATCCGGCCGGACTTTTACGAAGAAGCCTGCTGAGGCCTGCTGTTCCTGTCAGCGCCGTGCTCAGTCTATATAAGGACGGCTGACGCGAATTGGGAACGTTCAGGCTTTCCTGTATAATTTTAAACATTACGCCGGGTGTAACGTTAAACCTACCGATCACCTATACCGGAAAGGATGAAGTAAATTGAGTTATACAGAACTGCTGGAGCGAAAAAGCGAGCTTTTAAAAAAAACCGTTGAGAATTGGGTCTTAAAAGAAAACCGTGATGGCCTAAACCTTCAGGAAGCTCATATTTACCGTAATATGCTGAAGGAATTCCACCAGAACGAGTATGAATTGAACGCGGTACGCGATGAGGAAGCCATTAAGCGTCAGGAATCCGGTTCAACAGATAAAGAGAATAGATACTAGATAATAGATAATCAGACAATTAGATCAAGGCCGGCCGGACTGGACTTCCGAACTCTTATCTTTCGAATGATAAGTCCGGCCCCTACATATAACAAACTCGCTAGCATACCCGCAATGGGAGAGATGATCCACTCTTTTCCAGCAGCAACAGCTATGTATCCGTCAATTACTAATGGGTTGATTAGCGCATCCTCCACCGAGTGCATAATGATGCACGGCCAGATAGATCCCGCCACTCTAAAAAGTTCAACAAACAGAATGGACCAGCACATCATATTTACAATGGCAATCGCGGCAAAAGTAACCTTATCAACGGGTAAGATACTGTACATATCAGAGGCCGGCAGAAAAACCAGGTAGTATGGAATATGCCATGCTCCCCATATAAAACCGGCAATTCCGTAAATCAGCCAGTCCTTAAGCTGCAGCTGTACAAGCTTTGAGGTCAAGTAACCCCGCCACACAGCCTCCTCAAAGATATTTTTTATAAATTGACCAAACAGCAACCCCAGAAACACGCCCGAAAAAGAAGGCTTCGCCCGAAAACCGGACAAGTCGATCCAACCTGCTAAGCTGCCTGCCAAGAGAACAATCGCTGTCACCATAGGAAAAATGAATAAGGCAACCACATACCACTTAAGCTTGCTTTTTAACCGTGGATGAAATCCGGCATCCTTCCAGCCATCTCCGGCAAAGAGTCGCAATAGTAGAACTGTCACCAGCGGAATAACGAGCCACACACCCATGCCAAGCGTATCCCCTTCAGTCTGCTCCTTAAGCAAACCGTCCAGCAGCACGCCACCCCATCCACTGGCTAATACCACAAAGCTGAAAATAATGAGATTACGTTTTGTTTTAAAAATCATATTGGCCTCCTAAACGATTATGACATCCTCTTAGTATTATGCTTCCGACAGTTCTTCTACCCCTATTTCTTTGCATATTTAGGAGTATGTTTGACAAAAAGTATATTCAGCATCTATTCAAAAATGTCTAATAAACCTTCCAAAATGCAATACATCATTTACATTTCTCTCTCGAAAGGCTACAATTACCCCTAATACATTATCTGGAAAGGAACTGCAGTATGCTTGCTAACAACGTCCGTGAACTCAGGGCACGCTTCAGATGGTCACAGCAGGACCTGGCTGATGCAATTGGAGCCACACGCCAGACCATAGGGCTGATAGAAAAAGGAGACTACTCCCCTTCTGTTACCCTTGCTCTAAAAATCGCCGCCGCCTTCCATCTGAATGTCGAAGATGTATTTTATCTGAAAGAAGAAGCTGAATAAAATCTAGCGGTATTCGATCGAGAGGGGATTTAATCCAATGAATATAGCCGGCCGATTACTCCGTTCTTTTAAAGACTATGATAATCAGAATAAATTAAAAAGCCTTCAGCACAAAGCAGAGCTTATCAGAGCCAGAAATCTGGCAGCTTGGGACGATGAACAGCTTCAGAAGGAATCTCTCCGGCTGCAGATGGCTGCACAATCCGGCACGGCTGTGGATGAGCTGCTGGTGGATGCTTATGCTGTAGTCTGTGAAGCGGCGAAGCGGACCCTCGGGTTACAGCCTTACAAGGTCCAGATTATGGCCGCCATTGCCCTGCACGAGCGTTGTTTGATCGAACAGCACACCGGCGAAGGTAAAACTTTGTCTGCCGTTATGCCCGCTTATCTGAACGCGTTGACCGGACAAGGTGTGCATGTGCTGACCTTCAATGATTATCTGGCTAATCGGGATGCACAGTGGATGGGACCGGTCTATCGTTTCCTGGGGTTATCCGTCAATGCGGTTCAAGCAGGCATGAGTCTGCCTATGAAAAGGGAAGCGTATGCCAGTGATATAACTTATGTTACGGCAAAAGAGGCGGGATTCGATTATTTGCGCGACTCCATCGTCTTAAACGAAGCCGATACCGTACACCGTCCCTTCCACTATGTCATTGTAGACGAAGCGGATTCACTGCTTCTTGACGAAGCCAGGGTGCCGCTCGTCATCAGCGGTGACACAAGCACTTCAACAAATGAGGACCTGCGGTTCTCAGAGGTGGCCCGGCAGCTTCAAGCGGCTGAGCATTACGACTTTGACGACTTTAAGCGCAATGTCTATCTGAATGAAGCAGGTGCTGTACAAGCAGAGCTGCTGCTGGGATGCGGCAATTTGTATGACAGCCATAACAGCCATTTGCTGACGTCTCTGAATTGTGCACTGCATGTGGAAGCATTGATGAAAAAAGACATCGATTACATCGTCCGGGACGGTAAAATCGAGCTAATCGAGGAATACACCGGGCGCGTCGCGGAGAACCGGTATTTGCCGGAAGGACTGCAGGCTGCGCTTGTTGCCAAAGAAGGACTAACTTCCTTAGCCGGCGGTAAAATCCTGGGAACGATCACCGTCCAGCACTTTATCAGCCTGTATCCGAAAATTTGCGGCATGACGGCAACAGCCCGTGCATCAGCTATGGAATTCGATAAGACCTATAGCCTGCAGGTCGTACAAATCCCGCCTAACCGTCCCAACAATCGGATAGACCATCCGTACCGGATCTATACCGATAAAGCAGCCAAACTTCATGCGCTTGTTAAGGATATTTCCTCAGTCCATGCCACAGGGCGCCCAATTCTCATAGGGACTTCAAGCGTTGAGGAATCAGACCTGCTGGCCGGGGCACTGACAGCCGCCGGTGTACCCTGCCATGTTCTGAATGCCAAGAACGACGCAGAGGAAGCCGGAATTATCGCCAAAGCGGGTGTGCTCGGTGCCGTGACCGTATCAACGAATATGGCAGGACGCGGTGTCGATATCCGGCTCGGCGGCGGCGATCCCCGGCAGGCCGACGCTGTTGCCATGCTGGGAGGGCTATATGTAATCGGTACACATGTGAACGAAAGTGTGCGGATCGACAATCAGCTGCGCGGGCGTTCCGGGCGCCAGGGCGACCCGGGTTCATCTGTATTTTTTGTAAGCCTAGAGGATGAGCTGATGCTGCGCTTCGGCAATGAAAAGGCCGTTCATACGCCACGGCAGGATGACGCTCTCGAAGATCCGGCACTCCGCAGCACAATCACACATATACAGCGCGTTATTATGGGCCAGAACTTTGAAATTCACCAGGAGCTGAACGGTTATTCTGATATGGTAGAGGATCAGAGACGGATTCTGTACAGTGAACGGCTGGATATTCTGAGAGGCAGACAAGGGCTGAGCCCTTCGGAGCAGCGGGTCCGGCTCTTTTATATTGACGAGTTTTGGGCTGAGCATTTGGCCTACATCTCTTACCTGCGCGAAAGCATTCACCTGGAGAGCCTTGCCAGCCGCAATCCGATTGACGAATTTCATCACCAGACCAGCCAAGCCTTCGAGCAGCTTCATGCCAAAATCGATAAGGCTTCAGCCAAAATGCTTGCTAAACTTGGAGGCTCGAATGACCCGGCAGATTGGGAAAAGCTTGGCTTGATGAGTCCGCCCTCCACCCGGACTTATATTATCAATGACCAATACATCCAGGATAAACGTAGCTCATGGACCGCTGCTACCGTACTGTCCTATTGGCTCCGCAAGCCTTTAAAGTGGATATTGTCACCGGTTATTAAGCTGCCTAAGTATTGAGTTGGCCTGGCTTCTATTGACGAGACGAATCCATTATTGGTTAGCAGCTGCTGTCAGCTCACCTTAAACTGCGCAATCAGCAGCTGCAGTCCATCTGCCCTTGAAGCCAGCGCTTTAGAAGCAGAAGCCACCTCCTGTACGGAGACCAGCTGCTCCTCGGATGACGATGCCGCATTCTGTGTATGACCGGCGGCCTTGCGGGCAATTTCAGCAAGCTGGTCAACAGTGGCAGTCAGTTGCTCTGTTCCGGCCAGCAGCTCCTCGGATGAGGAGGACACCTCATGAATCTGGGAATTAATCTCACGAATCCCATGCAGTATACCGCTGAACATCTCCCCCGCTTCACTGATTCTTTGCATACCGGTGTTCACAAGCCGGCTGTTATGACTTGTGGACTCCACAGCCCGGCTGCTCCCCGCCTGAATCTCGACAATCAGACCGCCAATCCTGCCGGCGGCGTCAGCCGTATGCTCTGAGAGCTTTTTGACCTCGGCTGCTACGACGGCAAAACCTCGGCCATAGACGCCTGCACGTGCCGCTTCGATCGAAGCATTAAGAGCCAGCATGTTGGTCTGGCTGCTGATTTCGGCAATAATCCCTGCAAAGCTGCCAATTTGCCCGGTCCAGCCGGCCAGCTTAGCCATATGCCCGGAAGTCTCTGTCACCGTGCGCTCAATCATCTGCATCTGGGCTTTAATTTCGGCTATTTTGTCATTCCCGCTGTTCGCCTGTTCTGACACCAGCTCTGTCATTTCGGCGGTGTGTACCGCTGACTCAGCAATCCGCTGAACACCTGCCGACATTTCTTCCATTGCCCGCGCTGATTCACCGGTTGCTTGAAGCTGGGTGTCTGCACCAGACGCCACCCCTTTTATCGCCCGCACTACTTCCCCTGTTGTTTCCTCTGTCTGGATTGAGCTGCTCATCAGCTGCTCCGAGGTGGAAGCTACCTGAAGCGTATTATCACTCACCTGAATCAGCAGCTCACGGATCCGTGACAGCATCCGGTTAATGTGTCCTGCCATACGGGCGAATTCGTCGGCACCGCTGATTGGCAGTGTCCGCGTGAAATCGCCCTCTGCCATCGCTTCCGCTAATGAATTCACCTCATCAAGCTGTTTGGCAATCGCTCTGCTGTAAAGGTGTACCGCAACTATCGTGATGAGCAGCCCTGCTGCGCCGACCAGGATAATGGTGAGCAGCAGAGATTGCAGGGGCGCGTAAAGCTCCGCTTCAGAAATCGTCAAGCCAAGCGTCCAGCCGGTTGCCGGAAGCTTTTGATAATACAGCTGCTCTATGCCGTTATCACTTGTATACTTGACCATCCCCCTTTCCCCGGCTATCAATTCCGTTCCTGCCTGCGCAAGGGATTCATTGCTTTCCTCCGTTATTCTCAGCTTCATAAGCTTGTCCGCGTCAGGACCGGCGATATAACTCCCCTGGGTGTCCAGCAGCACTGCAAACCCGGAGTCTCCTACTCGTGTAGCCTCAATCTGCTGCTGCATGGTTGTCAGATTGATATCTCCTGTAATAACACCCTGAAGCGATCGGTCACCCTGAAAAAATGGCACCGCAAACGTAGTCATCGTAATCTCCGTTCCCGGATCGTAATACGGATCGGTAATCCCGGTCTTGTCTTTGCCGATTATGTACCAGGCCTGACCAGGATAATAATAGGAAGGATCGCTGTATTGTTCAGTCGTTACAATCTGTTCCCCGTCCCGGTAAGCATAGGTAGAGAATAGCTGCGTATCAGGCGCATATTGGCCGGGTTCAAAATAAATACCAAGCCCGAACGTATCCTCATTACTCTCCAGAGCGTGACTCAGCATGGTCCGGTACTGCTCCAGCGAAAAGCCGGAGGCAGCCGTTTCCAGCGTACGTGCCAGCACCTCAGGCACCTTACCGTGCGCCGTTAAATTGGCATTAATTTGACTGGTTACTTCAGACAGCTGAATGTCCATTTTATTTTGAATCTGCTGCTGGATAATGGATCTCGAGTAACTATAAGCAACAACACCAACAATGAGCAATGTAACCAAAAAGGCAGGCAAAATAATTGCAAAGGTTCTTGTTCGGATACTTTTAAACCCTTTATGTCTTTTTTTCTCTAAGAACTTTTCTCCCATCGTAATCTCTCCCCCACAGCTTTGAATTCAACCTTATTGAAATTGTAACGGAGATTTATGATCCAAATATTATGTGATGTCGAATTATCGCAAAAAATGTTGTAATTATTTGACGAAGCTGTCCGGGATCGTTCACGGCGGCTTTTTTGTGTTCACAATATTTCCAGCCTTTTGTTGCCATAGCAACGGAGTCACAATACTCACTCTGCTATACTAATACAAATGATATTGATTCTCATTATCATATTAATGAAACAAGGGGGCTATAGTTGCTCTACCATGCGCATAATCCGAAAGGGACAACAACCCCTTTTCAGCCAAAATAATGATTTGAAAGGAACTCCACTATGAACCGTAAATCTTCATGCACTATTATTTTCAGTCTCCTGTTAAGCTTATCTTTTATTTTGAGTGCCTGTGCCGGGCAAAAGGAACCTCAAACAGCCGAATCCGCTGCCGTGCCTACGGCCGCTCCTATAGAACAAATAAGCATTACAGTCGCCGGCCCGCCGTCTCCCCCTTCCTTACCGATACTCCGAATGATTGAATCCAAAGCTCTGGGCGATTCCGTAAGCATCAATTTTCAGTCCTGGGAATCTATCGATACGCTTACGGCTCTGGCAAACGATGCGAAAGTCAGCTTCCTCGCCCTGCCGCTGAATAATGCCGTGGTTATGTACAATAAAGGGATGGACCTGTCTCTGATGAATATTAACACATGGTCTGTAATGGACATGGTTACGACAGATCCTGCTGTGCAGGGCTGGGCTGACCTCAAAGGAACAACGCTCTATGTGCCGATGAAATCCTCACCGGTTGATTATATTACACAGACCTTTTTGAAGCAGAACGGTCTTGAACCAGGTATAGATGTAGACCTGCAGTATACTCAGCTTGCCGAAGGTGCCCAATTATTGCTGTCTGGAAAAGCCTCTACAATCGTTAGTATCCAGCCGCAGATTACCGCGATTCAGATGAAAAATGACCAGGTGCGCTCCATCGTGGATTATAAAAAAGAATGGCAGCAGGTCACCGGTTTAAGCACGGATCTGCCTAACGCCGGCCTTGCCACAAAACGATCCGTCCTTACAAGCCAGCCTGAGCTGGTTGCCCGATTCCAGGAGGAATATCAGAAAGCGCTGGAATGGACGCTCGAGAATCCCAAAGAAGCAGGTGCACTAGCCAACAAAACCTTCAAGCTGGATGCTGCAGTTGTTGAACAGGCAATCCCTCACATGGCCCTGGCCTTCGCTTCCGCTTCTGACAGCAAGGAGGTTCTGGCCACTTATTATCAGACCCTTATGAATTACAGCAAGGACAGCATTGGAGGCAAGCTTCCCGATGAACAGTTCTATTACCAGCCTTAGCAAAAAAGGACTGTCCCTGCTGGCCATCTGCCTGCTGTGGCAAATAGCCGCTCTCCAGATGGACCCGTTTGTCCTGCCTGGACCGCTGGAGACCATCCGGACCTTCCTACATTATTTGGGTGACCCGGAATTCTATTACGCTGTTTACCGGACTCTTAACAAACTGATAATCGGAATGATTTGTGTGCTGCTGCTGGGCGGGAGCCTGGGTCTGCTGATTGGACTCCGTAAGAGCTGTAAGCCCTATTTGGAGCCTGTAATCGATATGATGCAGTCCATCCCGCCAATCGCCTGGCTGGGTATCGCAATTATCTGGTTCGGTCTTACGGATGTCCCGTCTATTTTTATTATTGTACTGTCTACTACACCTGTTCTGGTTGTTAATCTGCACGAAGGTTTTGCATCCATCGACAGCAAATTATTGCGGATGGCCCAGGTATACCACATTCCCCGTCAGAAGGTCTTGCGGCATATCATTCTGCCTTCACTCAGCAGCCATCTGAAGTCCGGGATGATAACAGCAGCCGGTCTGGGCTGGAAGCTGGCCGTGATGGCTGAGCTGCTGACCTCCACCGACGGCATAGGCAGCCTGCTGTCCGATGCCAGAACGAATCTGGAAACGAGCCGTGTGTTTGCCCTGGCGTTGTTCATGGCTGTTTTCTGGAATGTAATCAAGCTGTGCATTATGTATCTGTTCCGCAGCAGAGTAAGTCTGCCCGCTCATTTGAACAAATAAGGATGGGTCTTATGCTTATAACACTGCAAGATGTATCCAAATGCTATTCCGGAGTACCGGTCCTTGAGAAGATTAACCTTTCCCTGCAGCCGTCCAAAATAATATGCCTGCTCGGTCCGTCAGGGGCAGGTAAATCAACACTGCTAAATATCCTCTCACAGACGGAAGCCGCCGATTCCGGCAGTGTCATTACCAGCCCCAAGCTGAAGCTCTCCTATGTTTTTCAGGAGGATTGTTTGCTGCCATGGTCTACGGTAAGCGAGAATATTGGTTTTGTGAGGGATAACGAGCCCGCCGCTGCCCGGGCGGAAATCAGCAGTTTTTTGGATGAGGTCGGACTTTCCGGCTACAAGGATCATTATCCCCATCAGCTGTCCGGCGGGATGCGCCAGCGCTGCTCAATTGCCCGCGCCTTTTATCATGGAGGCAATGCACTGCTGATGGATGAACCGTTTCATTCCCTGGACTATCATCTGCGGTTTGATCTGGTGCACAAGCTGATTGTGCTGTGGGAACGAAGGCAATGCGCCATCGTATTTGTAACTCACGACATCGACGAAGCCCTGCTGCTCGGCGATGAAATTCTGATTCTGTCCCGGCATCCCGGCAGAATTGTAAAACGGATTGAGATTAACACGCCGCAGCGCAGCCGCTCCCTGAAGGATCAGGAGCTGATGCTGACCCGGACTGATATTCTGGATCAGCTGTTGGATGTGCAATAGCATCATATAATTCGAAATAGTACTGTTGCATTACGGCTTCCGCCCCAGGAAATCCAGTATTAGACCATTCACTAGTTCAGGTCTTTCTAGCGGAAGCCCATGCCCGGTACGGGGAATAATCGAGGCTTCAATGTTATGTATTAGCTTGTTGGCCCGTTCAACGGCTCTATTTACATTATACTGGATATCCTGATCCCCTATTATCAGCAAGACAGGATTGCTTATTAGCTGTAATTCATCATCGTTAAGGCAGGATACAAATAATCTGGTCCGGGGCAGCGCATGCTGCATACCTGTTATGAACTGGTTTTTGATTGTCTCATTTACGCTGTTCCCTTTGCCCGTCATATAATCCATTAATTTCGTTAACCTTGTTGTTGTGGGCATTAATCCTGCAAATAAGGAGCGTATGAAGAATGCTTTACTCTGCGGCTGCAGGCTTGCTCCCGGAGCTAAGGCAATTATCTTTTGAATACGTGAGGATAATCGGGCTGCAAGCACCAAAGCTATAAATCCGCCAAAAGAATGTCCGCATACATGAACCCTATCTATGTCCAGCCCATCGAGTACCTCAGCAAACCACGCTGCACATTCCTCTTTGCTCTTAATCGGCCGGGTTGAAATGCTTTTGTTAATATCACCGGGAAAATCAATTGCATACACCCGGTAACAAGTGCTTACTGCTTCAATATTATCCAGCCAGACTGTCGAACTGAATCCAAAACCGTGCAGAAGGACCATTGGTTCGGCATCTTCCGGTCCCGCCACAAGAACATGGATATCACCAAAAGAGGTGGCAATATATTTAGACTCAACTTGAACTTTCCACAACTGCAGCGTATTATTGTAAGCCTCCATAACACTGTCAGGCTTGCCCGCCTTCCTGTAGATTGAAATTACTTGATGATCTTCATACATTCAGCAATCCTCCCTCTTCTATATCCTTGCGGAACATGCTTAGAAAAAAATGAATGTGCTTCACCATCATTTGTTCAACTCCAGCAGTTTCCTGTCCGTCAATTCTGCTTAAAATAAAGGAGTTAACCATTTGAAGCAAGGGATACTGATACTGAATGGAGAGCATTCGGGGGTCGTACGGCTTGACTTGACCAAGAGCGATATATTTTTCAAACACCACTGTCATACTATCCGTTATACCTGCAACAATATTGTTAAGATAGATTGCCCTCGCAACATCATCCCTGACTTGTTCCAGATAGATAATCCGCCATATTTTCTCCGTCTCCGGATTTTGAATATGCTCCAGAAAATTCTGAAACCCTTGTGTCAAAAATAACTCTATATTCATAGCAGCCGTAATGTCATCAAGCCTATCCTGCGGCGGTATAATTTTTGCTATTTCCATCCTAAAGTTGTAGTAAATCGTCTCCAGAATGAATGCTTTACTCTTAAAATGGTTGTACAGAGAGCTTTCCTTAATCCCGACCTCTCTGGTAATATCACGAATCGAAACGGCATTATATCCCTTTTGAGAAAAGAGATCTATAGCAACTTTTAGAATCAAATTTTTATTCTGATTCCCGATCAAAACTCCTGTTGTATCAACAAATATCCCCGATACACTAACCGTGTTCATAAGCAGATCCTCCTTTTCTATAAATTGTTAAATTAATCCTGATATCCCCAGTATAACTAACGGGCGTTAGTTAGTAAAGATGAAATTTACAGCCTGCTCTGCTATAAATAATGACCTCGACCGCAGTTCCTGATAATAAACCTAATAAACAACAAAAGCAGCTGATCCCGTTAACCGGGGTCAGCTGCTTTACAAATTTCTCATCTATTATTGTGTCTTAAACTTATTTATTTCCTGAATTAGCTGCTCCGCACTTACGGTCAGCTCCTTAGCGGTATCGGATATGGCGCTGATTGTTGCAGTCTGTTCTGTTGTTGAGGAAGCTGCCTCTTCTGTTGAGGCTGCACTCTGCTCGGCAACAGCGGCCAGACCTGTAATCACGTCGGATACCTGGCCTGATCCGGATTTCAGCTCGGTCATGCCGTCCGCTATAAAGCCCAGCTTGGCAATGATGTCCTCAACTGATTTGCGTATGCGGTCAAATGATTCTGATGTCTCTTCCATTGAGCTCAGCTGAGACTCGCTATTTACGCGGAGCTGTTCCAGCTCGCCGGCGCTTTGCCGCCCGGCCTCATTGAGATCCTTAAGCAGCTGATCAATGCCGGTCACCGAATGGGAGGACTGTTCAGCCAGCTTGCGGACTTCACCGGCGACGACTGCAAAGCCTCTGCCATGCTCTCCGGCCCGTGCTGCTTCTATGGAAGCATTCAGCGCAAGCAAATTCGTCTGGGCTGCAATCGCCTGAATGCTATTCGTGATGAAGGATATTTCATTTATTTTGTCCAAGAGCAGCCCGTTAGCGGCTTCAACCCGTCCGGTGTTCTGCTGTCCGGCTTGTACCAGATCATTCTGCCGGGATATTGCTCCGACACCGCTCTCCATCGCCTGATTTACATCCATAATATTAGATGTAGCATGTCTGGCCTCTTCCACAATCTGATCAATAACCTCGTTGATATCCGCTACCATTTCTGCACCGGACTGGATCGACTCGGCTTGCTCTGAAGCCCCATTTGCAATATCGTCAATAACTGCCGAGATTTGTCCGGCAATTTCATTACTGCCCAGAGCATCCTTATACATGATTCTGGAAGAATCCTGGACAACCTGCGCAGATTGATTCACTTGTGCAATCAGATTCCGCAGGGAGCCTGCCATTGCATTAAAGGATAATCCCAGCTGGGCGATCTCATCCTTCCCCTTCACCGGTACACTTACAGTCAGATCACCGGCCGCAAGCTGCTCAGCACTTTTTTTCATATTAAGCAACGGCTTTAACGCTTTTAGGGCGAACAAATAGGCGCCCGCAGCTAATACCACACTGAACAGGACGACTAAACTAATCAGAAGCTTCCGGGTGAATATAAGCTCGGCAAATGCCTCTTTTTCGGAAATAGAGGTTCCTACAACCCAGCCGGTGCTCGGAATTTGCTCATAATAGACTAATTGGTCATCCTTGTTATACACATATTCAGAATGGCCTGAAGGCTGCTTGAGCATTTGCTCGGCAAGGCCGGCATAACCGGGCTGTTCAGCCAGCGGCTTATTTAGCAGCTCCTGCTCCGGGTGGGAAAGAACGACTCCCGTACGGTCCAGCAAAAAAGTAAAGCCATTGTCCGTCTCGATGGAGCTGATCCGCGTCTTAATGGAATCAAGGGAGATATTCTCCGCCATTGCCCCTTTAAACCCGCCGTTCTGATCATGGAGCGGAACCCCTATGTATATAGACTGAATTCCGGCTTTTGTTGTATAAGCATCGCTTATGGTCAGCTTGTCAGCTGCCTTAATGGCCAAATACCAGGGACGCTCGCGCGCATCAAAGGAGGCGTCAGGAATAAATCCCGCACCATCCATATAGGTTCCGTCCTCCAGGCCAAAATAAATGGTAGCGATATCTTGTTTGTTCTCCGGCAGCTGAAAGGCCTGCAAATGCTCCATGCCGATTTCCTCCAGCGGTACTGTCTGTTCAATAACCGTACCGAGGGTTTCGATTACTTTAGCATTAGTCTGCGCCCAGCCGTCAATTTCAGCAACAGCTTTTTGGACGGTGCCCTTCAGCTGTTCATCAATAGAATCATGTGTCTGCTTCTGGATCAGAAACAGTGAAAAGTAGCTTAGCGGCACCGCCAGAATAATACAGATGGATGTTACAAGGATGATCACTTTTGTCTTCAGATTCACGTACATTCCCCTTTTACAATCTTTTTCATCACTTAATATATCGGTTTTTCTGACTGTTTCATTACTTTTTTCATTTGAAGAATACATAATTAGATTAGTATCATTCAGTTAATCAGCAGAAAGAAGGCCTCTCATGACTATATTTCACAGCACGTTAGCTTACGTTGATGATACCTTTTACACACAGGCAGGTTTGATCGTTGAATCCGTGCGCGAAGAACCGTTGAATGCTGAGTATGGAGCGGGAATTTTTCAGTTAAATGGAATATCGGTGCGATTTCGTGTTGCAAAGACTACTCCGTCCAAGGCCGGTCAGTTTGTCGTCTTTTGGGAGAAGGACAGCGAGAGCAAAAACCGGGCATTTTCATATGCGGAAGCGCCTCAACTATTGGTGATTAATGCCTTCCATCCCGATACCGCGGAATTGGGACAGTTTGTGTTTCCAAAGGATGTTCTGAAGCAGAATGGGGTCCTGGCAACAGAAACGGCAAAAGGGAAAATGGCGATGCGCGTCTATCCGGATTGGGATACCGTATACAGCAAGCAGGCAGCACACACTCAGAAATGGCAAAAGCCTTATTTTTCCAGAGTAGAACCGCTAAATCAAGATCTTTTAGAGGTGTTAAAGCGGCTGTATTTTGTCATTTAGGTTTGTAATAAAGCATAACTTATGTTATCAATTGTAAGACGAAGAATATTATACATACAAAGTGAGGTTTTATTATGTGGGAACGTGCAGATTTAAAACGAAGGGCCAAGAATGTCCTCCGGACCTCTTATTGGAAGGCTTTTGTAGTGAGCTTAATCCTGATTGTTCTCGGGGAAGGTTCAGGTATTCCAAGTGCCAGCCAAAATCTGAGATCATCAGACCGGTATGAATGGCATAACTCTGTTAACAGCATTGATTGGGGGTTTCTCGCCCCCTTCCTGCTAGTCGCGCTGTTCTTTATTATAATCATTGTTCTGGTCGGCATCGCCTTTGGCATCCTGATCAGTTCTCCCCTGATAGTCGGTGCACAGCGCTACTTTAAGCGGTCAGCCGAAGGTGAAGTCAGCATGCGGAATGTTGGTTACGCATTTAACAAAGACCGCTACTGGGCGGTTGTGGTCACGATGCTCTGGAGAAACTTTTTACTATTCCTGTGGTTCCTCCTGCTGATCATTCCGGGTATCATAAAATCATATTCGTACAGTCAGGTACCGTACATTCTCGCGGACAATCCGCATATCGGGTACAGCCGTGCAGTCGACTTAAGCAGACAAATGACTCACGGGCATAAGTTCCGCATGTTTGTCCTTGATTTAAGCTTCCTTGGCTGGGTTCTGCTGGGATTATTGGCACTGGGGGTCGGCGTCTTGTTTGTGCAGCCCTATATCAATGCGACCAAAGCAGAGCTGTATCTGGATTTGCGTCACAATGCGCTCGCTGGAGGATTGACATCAGAGTATGAGCTCAATGTGATTGAAACACCCTACTACAAATGATGGACAGTGAAAAAACAACAGGAGGCAGCTCTCAGGCTGCCTCCTGTTCTTATTATTCAGCAAACGTCACATGTATGGATACAACCTCTGAGCGTGACCCAATCCGGATCGGAGGTCCCCAGAACCCATATCCTGAAGATACGACGGAGTGCATCTGCCCCTTCTGCAGATAACCCCAGTCATTTTCAAATATCCGTGAGGTTATCAGGTTAGCCGGTGCGATCTGCCCGCGGTGGGTGTGGCCCGACAGCATCAGATCAATGCCCTGCTCCTCTGCGGTACCCAATTCGACCGGCTGGTGCTCCAGCATGACTACCGGCTGCGACCGGTCGATTTCCTGCGTCAGAGCAGCCAGGTCTGCCCGCTCATCATCACTGTAATCCTTCCGGCCAACCAGCGTCAGCCAGTCTCCAACCTGTACTGCCTCGTCATAGAGCACCTTCATCCCGCTCTCCTCAAGCAGGCTGATCAGCTCCTGAATCTCCCCATTGAACCTGTCATGATTCCCCAGCGAGGCATAGACTCCCAGCGGTGCACTAATCCCCGATAGAATATCACCTATCCCCTTATTCTTATACGGTACGATATCATCATCTATAATATCACCGGGCAGCAATACAATATCGGGCTTCAACGCGTTAATTTCTTTAACCATCCGCCGGGCATGTCCTGCTCCGGACAGATAACCGAAATGCATATCAGAAGCCATTACAATATGCAGCTGGCCGCTCTCCGGACCAGGCTTGTCAATCTTGATATCATAGGAGCGCGTAACCGGACTGAAGGCGTTAAAGCTGCCGAAGCCTATCAATACTACCAGCAGCAGCAAAGTGATTATCCCCGACCATTTCTGGACCGTATGGCGCGGCAGCCGTGACAGCTTGGTTAGCCAGACAATAAGGTGGATAATCGGCAGCAGCAGAACCGACAAGCTGAACAAGGCCAGCCAATAGCTGCCGATTACACTTAACACCGCTGAACCGGCTACTACTCTGGATAGAATAAGTGAGCTGGCCAGAAAGACGAGCAGAATGATATAGACCAGGCGGAATCTGGCTGATACGACGGGCTTAATCCAGCTCCAGCCGCTCCACCCGATGTAGAATACGATTGCGGCGTACAAAAGAATGAATACGATTCCGAGAATAATAAACATGTTAACCACCTTACTAATTGGAGTGATATCTGCGTTAAAAGCATACTTAACAACCGTCCTCATCAAGTCTACAGTAACTGCAAGCCCTCCTGCAACTTCCGCGGATACAGCCCTACATTCTAACCGCTGCTCTGTTGACATTATTCTTTAATTATCGTTTACTAGTTTGGACCTTACTCTCTTACTATTATCCGGAGGACTTCTTCATGGCAAAGACTATTTTTCCGCGGCTGCAGGGCAACAGCCGGGGCTGCCTGACCTTTGAACCGTTTTTTCTGATCCCGTTCAGCATGTTCTCCACCTACGCTACCCTATATATGTACGAGCTGGGACTGACCGAGCTGAACATCGGCTGGATTACGACCATCGGACTGATCGTGCAGGTATTCTCTTCCCTGCTAAGCGGATATTTAACCGACCGCATGGGACGCAAACGGGCCATCCTGTATTTTGATTTGCTCAGCTGGAGTCTGGCTACCTTACTGTGGGCTTTTTCACAAAACCTGTGGTTTTTCGTTGCCGCAGCCATCATCAACGGCTTTCAGCGTGTGCCGCATATTGCCTTTTACTGCCTTATTGTAGAGGACACCAAGCCGTCTGACCGGACTTATGTATTCACCCTGCTGCAGATCATCGGGGTTATCGGAGGACTGTTCGCCCCGCTCGGCGGCCTGCTGGTGAATCAGTACGGTATGGTTACAGGCATGCGGATTATGTATGTAATCGCCTTTCTATTCATGACCTTTCAGTTTGCCGGCCGTCATCTGACAACACGTGAGACTGAGGCAGGTATCCGTAAACGGCAGGAGACCCGTGAACTGGGGCTTAGAGAGAGCATGATCGAATATGGCGGCGCTTTCCGGGAGCTGGGAACGGACCGCAACCTGCTGCTTATCTTTGGTGTGTACATCCTGTTTAACTTCCAGGCAACATTGAAGACGACGTATCTCTCACTCTATATGGCAGACTATTTACGGCTTAACAGCGGCATTATCTCCCTGTTCCCGGCGGTTTCCTCCATCATTATGCTGGTGACGCTCTGGCTCCTTATGCCCAAAATTCCGGATCAGGCCGCTCACCGCGCGATGATGGCCGGCTTTGGACTTTCTGCAGCATCCAATGTAATGCTGGCACTCTATCCTTCCTCCAGCCTGCTGTGGATCGGGCTCAGCACTGTTCTGGCTGCTGTAGGACTGATGATTAGCTCTCCTTATCTGGAGGCTGCGGTGCAGAACGCCATAGAAGATGACAAGCGGGCCAAGGTATTCTCCATGCTGTCCGTGCTGATTCTGCTGTTCACCGCACCTGCGGGCATCATCGGCGGCTGGGCTTACAAGCTCGACCCGCGGATCCCCCTGTGGCTCGTAACCGCAGCCTTTATCGTTTCCTACATGCTGCTGCACCTATACCTGAAACGTACCGGGAGCAAAAGCAACGTTTCTGCGGTCTGAAAACAAATTCGCTGGCAGCACCAATTGCACAAACATTCTCCGCAACAAAACAGGGATGCTTCTCAGCCAGATCATGGCGTGAAGACATCCCTGTTTTGTTCAGGAAGCTAGGAAGTAGGATCAGATTTGAGACGTTCCTTCTCCAGCACCTCTTTCAGATCATCTTGAATGCGCTTGTTCCACAGCGGAACTCCGGTCCGGTAAGCCGCCCGCCCGGTCAGATGGGCTGACAACGGTGAAGTCATAAAGACGAAGACAATCCCAAGCAGCAGCTTCGCGCTGATGAAATCGAGAAACACAGCAAAGTAGAGAAATGCGCCGCTTAGCACACACAGGACACCCAGCGTAGCGCTTTTGGCTGCCGCATGTGATCTCAGATAAACGTCAGGCAGACGGATCAGTCCAAACGAGCTGACGGCGCTTAGCAGCGCCCCGGTCAGAATAAGCAGGGCAAACAACAGCTCAATCACGGTCTTGATTGTCTCCATGCTCGAACACCACTCTCCTTTCGATATATCTGGCAAAAGCCATGGTTCCGATAAAAGAGAGAATCCCGATCAGCAGAATATATTCTATAAAGGACTGTGTTCTGAACAGCACCGACAGAACGGCAACCATAGCCAGCAGATTGATGCCGATGGTGTCCAGTGCGGCAACCCGGTCAGGCAGTGACGGTCCCTTGACCAGCCTCCAGGCACAAATGCCGATGGAGATAACCATAATCGAAACAGACAGCATGAGTATAGAGTGAATCATGAGCGGGACACCTCCAGAATCGCGCGTTCGAACGTGTTGCGGATGTTGTCTCTGAACTGCTCTGCATCCTTAATGTCCATTGCATGAATGTACAGGGTACGGTTGTCCTTGGAAACCTCCAGCACAACCGAGCCGGGAGTCAGACAGAGCAGTGTAATGAGTACAGCGACCTCCCAGTCCGACTTCAGCTCTGTAGTGTACATCAGAATGGCCGGACGGATATCCAGATTCGGCCTCAGTACCGCCTTAACCACGATATAACTGGATACGACCAGTTCCCGCAGAAGCAGGGCTGCCAGCTTAATGATAGCCCAGCCTTTGCCGAGATACAACCGTCCGTCGAAGAAGCGCCGCAGTCCGAACAGGACAAGAATGCCGAGTACATAACCGACGATGAAGCCGGAAGCTGCCCAGTCATTATTGAGGAACATCCACAGAAACGCTATCATGAAATTCAATAATATTTGAAAGGCCATCTGGATCTACTCCTTTCATGACAGCGTTAATGTATTGTGCCGGATCAGCCAGCACGGCTCCAGCCTGCATTACAAATCCGTTCACCGTCTCGGCACCGACCCCCATCAGAATTACGAGTACAAACAGCACCGCAGCCGGCGCCATCATAGCCTTATAATGCAGCGGACGAATCTCTTCTTCGCTTCGTTCACCGCCCCAGAACACTCCCTGGAACACTTTAATCAGCGAATACAGGACCACAAAGCTTGACGCCAGTGCGATAAGAGCCAGCGCTACATGCATCCCGCCGAAACCGCTGCGGATCATCATAACCTTGCCGGCAAAGCCGCTAAGCGGCGGTACGCCGACCAGTGCAAGCGTCAGAATAAAGAACATCCACCCTGTCCATGGATACCTGCGGATCAGACCGCCCATCAGCTTAAGCTGCTCGGTTCCCGAGGCTGCAAGGATCATGCCTCCAAGGAAGAACAGCAGTGCCTTGGCAATCATGTCATGCATCAGATAGAACACAACCCCGTTAAGCGAATCCTGGGTCAGGACAGATATGCCAAAAGCAAGGAAGCCTACACTGATAATAATGTTATAGTTGAAAATCCGGCTTAGATCGCTGTATGCCAGCGCTCCAACCGCCCCGAGAATCATCGTTGCTCCGGCCATCCAGCCCATCAGGGAATGGGTAAGCCCCGTATCATGGATAAAGATAAGCGTGAACGTGCGTGTAATGGCGTAAAGCCCTACTTTGGTAAGCAAAGCTCCGAACAACGCCCTTACTGCCAGCGGAGGGGCACTGTAGGAATCCGGAAGCCAGAAGAATAGCAGCAGCCCGGCTTTGAGTGAGAATACCAGCAGCAGCAGAACGGCGATAACATTCATTATGCCGCCCTGACCTGCTTCCGCCACACGCATAGCCAGATGAGCCATATTAAGCGTGCCGGTCGCCGCATAAAGATAGGCAATGGCGGCTACAAACAAGCTGGACGACAGAACATTAACCAGAATGTATTTTAACGTCTCACGCAGCTGAACCCTGGTGCCCCCCAGCACAATCATGGAATAGGAGGCGACCAGCAGCACCTCGAAGCATACAAACAGGTTAAACAGGTCACCGGTAAGGAAAGACCCGGATACGCCGGTCAGCAGAAAATGAAAGAACACATAGTAGTAATAACGCTCCCGCTCTTCACCGATGCTGGCAAAGGAAAAGAACAGGCAGGCTGCTCCGACTATTGAAGTCGTCAGAACCAGCAGCGCTGCAAACATGTCAGCGACAAAGACGATCCCGTATGGCGGCATCCAGCCGCCCATATACAGCGTCTGAATGCCATCTGTATGAACCTGGTAGACGATTAAGGCAGCTACTGCAATATTTATAAACCCGCTTACAGCACTGATTATGCGCTGCAGGCCGATTCTATCCTTCAGAAAAATAAGGATTACCGCCGTTAAGGCCGGGATCAGCAGAGGCATTACAAGCAGATTATTCATTCTCTCTCCCCCCTGCTTCCTTCTACATCATCCATGCCGGCTGAGCGGTAAGCCCGGTAAGCCAGCACGATGAAGAACGCGGATACCCCGAAGCTGATGACAATCGAGGTTAAGATAAGCGCCTGAGGCAAAGGATCGACATAGGAATCGGCGTTCTCGCCAAGCAGCGGGGACGCACCTGTCTTCAGTCCGGCCATAGTCAGCAGCAGCAGATGGACGCCGTGCGTAATCAATGTTGTGCCCAGCAGGATGCGGAGCAGGCTTTTAGACAGGACAAGGTACACACCAACAGTAAACAGGACACCGATCGCCAGGGCAATAAGGAGTTCCATCAGTCATCCCTCCCGATCGTAAAGATAATATTCATGGTGACACCGATGACCGACAGATATACGCCCAGATCGAACAGCATCGCCGTAGTCAGCTCGGTCTTGCCCATCACCGGCAGCTCGAAGTAAGCAAAGGCCTGGCTGAGGAAAGGCACATCAAAGATAAAGGAGCCTATCCCGGTGAGGAACGCCATCAGAATGCCCACCGCAATTAATATGCGGTAATTGACAGGCAGCACCTTCTCTACAAAATCCATCCCGAATGCAATAGCCAGCAGCACAAGCGCCGCTGCAGCCATCAGGGCTCCGATAAAGCCCCCGCCCGGATTGTTATGGCCCGCAAAGAACAGGTACAGGGAGAAGGTAATAATAATGACGAAGGCCACCTTGGCTACGGACTGCAGCAGCACATCGTTGCTGCGGGAATAGCGTGGCTTTTCATCGTCGAACATGCTTTTTACGGCTGCAGGCTTGTTGTCCGGCTCAATCTTCAGCTTGATCATGGAGTAGATTGCCAGCGAGGCAAGCCCCAGCACCGTGATTTCAAACATGGTATCGAACCCGCGGAAATCTACAAGCAGCACGTTGACAATATTTTTGCCGCCGCCCAGCTTATAGCTGTTCTCGGTATAGAAGCTTGAGATCGATTCAAACGGGCTGCTGTCAAGAGCTGCCAGTGCCACCATTGTCATAGTAGCGCCAAATCCGATAGAAATGATCAGCTTCGGAAGCTTCAGCCGGAATTTGACCTTCTCACGCCCCAGCCGGGGAAGATGGCGGAAGCAGAGCAGGAACAGGGTAACCGACACCACTTCAACAATCATCTGGGTAAGCGCCAGATCAGGTGCCCGGAACAGGACGAACAGCAGCGTCACCATGTAGCCAACCATTCCCGTCAGCAAAATCGCCGATACTCTCGATTTGGCGAACGGAATAGCCAGCGCGCCGGTCAGCATAACCAGCACGGCAACGACTTCAAAGAAGGAAATCGGCGCATACTCGCCTTGCCCGAGCGTAATGCCGTCTGTGTACAGCATGGTACCGCCAACAATTACAATGATTAAAGTAAAGATATACATCAGATAATGCCGCATGGAGCCCGTCATATACAGCCCGGTTAACGAACGGGACGCCCGTTCAACCAGCCGGATACTGCCGTCATAGACCTGGTTCAGCGTAATGCCTCTGCCCCTGCCCCATTCTCTGTCAACGAGACTGAACCGGCCGTAAACCCGGTACACAACAACACCCAGAATAATTACACCAAGCGTCATCCATACTTCAGTGTTAAAGCCGTGCCAGAAATAGATATTGACGTAAAAAGGGGAGCTAGCCGCAATTTGCGGATGAATTGCATTCATCCCCGGCACAATGAGCGTCTTCGACAGCATATTGGGGAAGAATCCGGTGACAACCGCAAGCAGCGCCAGCAAAATGGGTGACAGCAGCAGCCCGAACGGTGCCTCATGCGGTTTCTTATCCAGCTTCTCCGGCTGATATTTGCCGAAAAAGGTATGGAAGACCATAATCATGCTGTATGCAAAGGTAAATATACTTGCTATCCAGGCTACAACCGGAACAATCGTAAACAGGGATTGCATACTCAGAAAATCCAGCTCCCGGATATTCAGAACCGCAGTAAAGAACATCTCCTTGCTCAGGAAGCCGGCAAACGGCGGCAGGCCTGCCATTGAGAAGCTGCCGATCAGCGCGACTGTAAAGGTCACCGGCATCAGCGAGACCAGACCGCCCAGCTTGCGCAGGTCACGGGTGTTCGTCTCATGGTCGACAATCCCGACAACCATAAACAGGGAGCCTTTGAATATGGCGTGATTGAACAAATGGAACAACGCTGCCGTTGTTGCGGCGGTAAAGAACACAGCCTCTTCACCCGTGTAGAATGAAGCTGCTGATCCCATACCGAGTAATCCCATAATCAGTCCAAGCTGACTGATTGTAGAATAGGCTAACAGAGCCTTCAGGTCCGTCTGCTTCATCGCCTGGATCGATCCATAGATCAAGGTGATCAGGCCGACACCCGACACAATCCAAAACCACTCATATTGCCCCGCAAACACCGGGCTGAAGCGTGCGACCAGATACAGGCCGGCTTTGACCATAGTTGCCGAGTGCAGATAGGCACTGACCGGAGTCGGTGCTTCCATCGCATCAGGCAGCCAGATATGAAACGGAAACTGGGCCGATTTGGTGAAGGCACCCAGCAGAATCAGCAGCATGGCAGGAATAAACAGCGCCTGGCCGCTGATAGATTCGGCCTGGCTCCAGATTTCACGGATACTGAACGTGCCGGTCATGACATACAGCATCAGGAAGCCGGCAAACATTGCCAAACCGCCAAATACCGTAATCAACATTGACTTCAGCGCGCCGTACCGCGACTTTTGTCTGCGGTGCCAGAAGGCAATCAGGAGGAATGACGATACACTGGTAAGCTCCCAGAAACCGTACAGTACCATCAGGTTATCGGACAGCACTACTCCCAGCATGGCCCCCATAAACAACAGCAGATATACATAAAATGGGGTAAGCTCTTCCTTGCGTTTGTCCAGATAGTAAATGGAATAGAGGACGACAAGCGTACCCATTCCTGTAATTAACAATGTGAACAGCAGACTTAAACCGTCCAGGTGGAACACCAGATCAATGCCAAGGGATGGAATCCATGAGATAATATCATATCCGGAATCCCCTCCCTTGATGACCGGTATGCGGGTCAAAAAATAAACGAACAACGCCAGCGGTCCGGCAAACACGAGCCATCCTCTATGGAGTCCGGGCAGCTTCCCGCGTAGAAGCGCTATCATTAGGGCCAGCAGAAACGGAACAAGAACGGTTATATGCAGCAAAGGCAAGCCTCCTTTTCCACCTTATTTATTTAGGTTGTGAACATTGGTACTTACTCCCAGAAGAAAAAGCAGGCTACAGCGGATCAGTCAAAGTTCCTTCACAGATATGCAAATACCTTGCTTTACCATCTTGCTCAATTCTGAACAAGCCATTCTCAAATTCGGTATGCAGCTCATGAAAATATTTACCCTTGATGAAGTCCGTTCCTTCCGGCTCATCACTGAGCTGATACACGCCGCCATTCTTCACCAGATAAGAGATGACGCCTTCCTCATGTGTCTCTTCCAGACCTGCACGCATCCGCTGGACAGCAACCACATGCAAATCCATCATTTTCATCTTGCTGATCAGCTCATTGACAAAATTACGTTTGGTGAGCTCCTGCCAGAGTGTCTGCGCAGACTGGCCGATAATGATCTGGGTTACTTCTTTTTCTTCTGCTGCTTCAACGATAACATCTGTAGTCTTACGGCCCCGCCGCTTGCGGACCATAAACTCTGCTCCGGCCTCTTCAGCCAGACGTTTCCAGACAGCCATAAACATTTCCTTGCTCTGATTATATTCATCACTGTCCGAACTATCGACGTTAAGCACATATAGCGGTGCCCCGATAAGCTCAGACAGCTGGACACCGCGCCGGATTAACCGCTCTCCGTGCGGACCGTAATGAACACATACCATAATCTTTTCCTTATGAATGACCTTCGCCCTCCTGTGTGAAATGGGTAAGAAATACAAAAGGAGCCTACTGGCGTAAGGCCCCTTTCTGTTGTTCTAAACCCTTAAATGTTATATTTAAAGTATATCTATTCAGGTGCTGTTTGTAAAGTTTACGGACACGAAAAAGACAAACAAAGAAAGCAGGAATTTTTATGATCTATGTTGCATTACTGCGGGGAATCAATGTAGGCGGGAACAATATTATTAGCATGAAGCTGCTTAAACAGACATTTGAGCATGCCGGAATGACCTCTGTAACCACCTATATTAATTCCGGAAATATTATCTTTTCTGCAGCTGATCCTTTGCAGGAGAATTTGTCTGAACGGCTCGAACAGGCCATATTAAAAGACTTCAGCCTGAGCATAAAGGTTCTGATCCGCAGCATGGAGGATATCCGAACTGTTAATGATGCGTTGCCGGATACATGGACCAATGACGACCGGCTGAGAAGTGATGTCATGTTCCTGTGGCAGGAGACGGATACGGAATCCGTCCTGGACAAGCTTCCGCTTAAGCCCGGTATCGGCACGCTTCTGTATATTCCCGGTGCAGTGCTGTATTCTGTGGAGCGTGAGAATGTCACCAGAAGCGGAATGGCCAAGCTGATCGGCAGCAGTGTGTATAAGCTCATGACCGTCCGTAATGTGAATACCACCCGCAAGATTTACCAGCTTATGCTGGCGGCAGAAGCGCAGCTTGCATAAAGAAGCCAGAGCCTGCAGTAAGAGCAGGCTCTGGCTGTTCGCGGTACAGCTCGACCTTTCACCCTCTGCAGCCTATCCGTCAGCAAGAAAGGTTTGCCGGAACAGGCGGCTAAGCTTCAGGAACTGCTCAATCTCCAGCCGGTGAACCGGCTTGAGCTCTTCACTGCTTCTAGCCCTTGAATGAAGGGTCAGCTTGAGGCCTTCCTGCTGCAGCAGATATTTGGCATTGACCGGATAATGGCGGCCCTCAAATAAATGAAGCGGGCCGAGCAAGGTCTGCAGCTGCTCTGCACGCACAGGGTCCTGCTTCCAGTTGCGGGCAATCCATACATATAAATCAAGATGGAAATTGGTCAATATCCCGCTGTAGCCATGCGCGCCGGCCTGCAGTGAGCCCAGGTAGGAGGTGCCGTTAGCATTATAGATTTTGAGCGTTGTTCCTTGAACAGCAGCTGCCTTCTGCCTGATCTGTTCCAGATCACAGCTCGTCTCCTTGAGGAAGAAGAAGCGCCCGGTCTGAGCGCACCATTGCAGAAGCTCCGGGGATAGCAGCCTGTGGTAAGGAACCGGACATTCATACAATCCCAGCTTTACACCCGGAACCTGTTCCATGATCGTGCTCAGATTGCGCTTCCATACTTCATCATCATCCTCTGGTCCGGCGATCCGGCTGGTTACCAGTACAACAGCATCCACTCCGGTCTTGGCCATTGCCGACAATTCAGTGATCTGCTCCTCCAGATCATCCGAATTGTGTCCGGAAGCAACAACCGGAACTCTGCCGGCGGTCTTTTCAGCAACAAAGCGGGCCAGCTCTGTTCTCTCATCAAGTGACAGATAGAGCATCTCACTCGAAAGACAGACTGCGAATAAACCATGGACACCTTTGTCCAGATACCATTCAATCAGCTCTTCCAATGCCGTATAGTCTATCTCATTATCCTTCGTGAACGGGGTTAGCATAACCGGCCACACACCGTCCGGCAATAAGCAGTTGTCCAACACAATGCCTCCTCACAGCTGGCCGTCCCCATTCTCAGGGAAGGCAGCCTCCTGGTATAATAGCTAAGAGTCTATCATCATTATAGGCTTGTAAGCGCTACATCTGAATGTCATAATAACGCCAATTCATGACATCATGTCACCATGCATGTCGTCCCGGAGAGAGTGAAGGTGCAGCTTAAGTGGATATTGTACAATACCAGTTCTCTAATTTTTCCAGCATTCATAATGTCGATCTGAAACTATACTATTGCGGAACCGAGCAATGCCAGTCCGGTCATGAGGTAGGTCCGATGGTGCGTAATTACTACAAAATCCATTACATCCATAGCGGAAAAGGAGAGTTCCGGACCGGAGGCAAATCGTACAGGCTGGGAAAAGGGCAAGGATTTCTGATAACTCCGGAGAATCTGTCCTACTACCGGGCTGACGGGGATGACCCATGGACCTACTCCTGGGTGGCTTTCAACGGCATGCAGGTGGAATACTATCTCAAACGGTCGCTTTTATCGGATGAACAGCCGGTCTTCAGCTCGGACCGGGATGAATACATTCAGGCCTGCTTTCTTGAGATGTTCAAAGCAACACAGCATACGCTGACGGATGAGCTGCGGCTGCTCGGTGCGCTCTATTCCTTCCTCTCCGTCATACTGGACCCTGCGTCTGTACCGGCTGGCTCTACCGGAGCCAAAGGCCAATACGTGGAGCAGACGATTGCCTTCATCGAGCAGGAATATGCAACGGATCTGACAGTCGGGCAGCTGGCTGAACGTCTGAAGATTAACCGTAAATATTTGTCCAAAATATTCAAGGACGCCACAGGTATTACACCTCAGCAATATATCATAATGTACCGGATGAACCGGGCCGGCGAGCTAATCCGCAAGTCTGCGCTTTCCATGAGTGAAATTGCCTGCAGCGTCGGCTACAATGACCCGTTCCAGTTCTCACGCATGTTCAAAAAAGTGATGGGTGAAGCCCCCCGCGACTATCGTAATTCCTCAGAGTAGACTTTGCTCCCTGCCGGGTTACTGCTCCGCTGCATATGATGGATGGATATTCCAAGTAACATGCATCATTCAGACAGGAGGAGTACGTTATGCAGCAAAAGAAAATAACTGCAGTGTATCCCCGGTTAACGGTGTACAGTGAGGAGAACTTCCGCGGGCTGCGCCGTATCTACCGCGGAAACCTCGGCTTTGCCGATGTAGACACTGTTATTACCGGAATAGAAAGCCTGCGCTTCTTCTCCACTAATCCTGGTGCAACGCTGGTGCTGTTTGACCGCTCTGCGTTTCGGGACAACTTCGTCATTCTGCGCGGAAACCGCAGTATCCGGGAGCTGGATGACATTCTGCGGCGCGGGGATGCCGAATCGCTGATCGCAACTAATCAGCGGCTGACACCTGCACAGGTCCGCGCCATTCAGCGTACCGGAAGCTTGCCGGCAGGGTACCGGCTGGTGTGAAGCAGCAAAGCCGCACATGGAAGCTTAGAATTACAAGCTTCCATGTGCGGCTTTTTTTATCTACGGAAGATACCTCTCCTGGATACGGATCACCTTGCCGTCCTGCATTGTTACTGTGCTGAGCATCCCGGCTTCAGCCATGATATCCAGCCGCTGCACAAACTCTGCCTTGCTGCCTTCTTTTAATGCAGCACCTTCAATAATGCCATATTCCGCTGCATCCGCAAGCTCCAGCGGATCCTTGATTGCAAGCTTATTCAGGACGTAGAAGCCTCCGGGCATATCACGCTCGGGTACTATGCCAAGCCTCCGCAGCCGGGCCGGATCTTCGTCATCTGTCAGCCACTCCGCATTATCGAATTTGAATCCGGGCTCCGCCAGAGTCATACCGCTAACGTAGCCCAAGAGCTCGCTTACGGGAGATATATCAAAATCTGCTGCGGCTGCAGGAATCTGCAGGTCAATCTGCTCTTTGGTAAGGTTCCAGCCAAGCTCCCCTCTTACGAATGCAGTTGCTGCCTGCAGAGGGTCCAGCAGCTCTGCTGGCTGCAGCCCTTGGTCTGCCTCCGCCTGCAGCCCGGCAAAATACACTGCGGAAGGAGAGGATGTATCCGGCGTTTCGTAATATTCATACCCGTTGCCATCCTTCCAGCGCTCGACAACCCAGATGCCGGAACTGCCCTGCACAGCCGGCTGGGACAGCAGCAGATGGGCCGTCATTCCGTCCGACATCACGAACTTCGCAATTGCATGATTACCGCGGTACGTCTCAGGTTCCAGCAATCCTTTGCCCTCAAAAAACACCTGCAGGGCCGTCTCCCGTCCAGCCGCTGTACCAAGGTCATATTCCGCGCTCCAGATCACCCCTTCGTAACGGGGCGTATTTCCTTCATAAGCAAACACCAGCACCGGCTTCCCCATACCGCTGTCCTCAGTAATTTTACCGTCAACCGCATTCATTTCGCCTGCCAGCGCCAGCTTGCTGAGGTCATCCGGCTCCAGCCTGTATTCCAGCCGCCACAGCTCCAGCGGCTCAGGCAGCAGTCCTTCGACCCTGCCTGCCTGCTCGAAAACAGTCAGGTCACTGTCTACAATCTTCACACCGCTTGCCCCGTCTTCAATCCTGGCAATCTGCTCCGCTATATATTGCTTGGCGTAGTCCTCTTCAGTCACCTTGTGTGAACGGAGATTTCCGGTAAGCCCGGCAGCAGCAACGGCTATAATCACTAACGTTATGGCTGAGGTGACCACCCGCAAAGACGGCTTTTTATACTTTAGAATGTTCTTAATCCTCCCCTTTGTGCTGCTCTCGCCAAAAGCTAGCGGAGTGCGGCCTGTGAACTTTCTGCCGGTGGAAAGCGAGAGCAGCGAGGTGGAATACTCCTTCTTGATGCCGCTGCCCAGCTCCCGGATCACTGCCTCATCACAGGACTTCTCCATATCCTCATCCATCAGATAGACTGCAAGCCAGACCAATGGATTGAACCAGTGCAGGCAGAGCGCGGCATAAGCCGCCAGCTTCACCAGATGGTCAAGCCGTCTGATATGAATCGGTTCATGCCGGATGATGTATCCCCGTTCATGTGTGCCAAGCCCGGCCGGCAGAATGATACGCGGTCTCAGCAGACCGTACACAAACGGTGTCTGCGCCCCGCTCCATTCATAGATGCCCGGGTCTTCATGCCGCGCCTTGCTTAAGCGCCGGTTCAACAGCAGAGCTGAGATCATTCCCCAGCCCAGCATAAGGGCCGTTCCCGCAAGCCAGAGGTATGCAGCCATACTCATTCGCTGTTCTGCCGGTGATGGTGGAGCTGCTGAAGCCTCCTCATCTTTAACCGGATAACCTGACACCGTTCCCGCCATCCCTCCGCCTGCAAGACCTGTATCTGTAATGTTTACCGGGTTATTTTCTGACGGAGCAGCCGTATTTGATTCGGGATATACTTGGGGCTCACTTCCCGCAAGCCCTCCGCTATCCGCTGTCTGCAGCTGCCCGCCTGACTGCAAAACTCCTCCACCCGGCATCAGCGCCGGAATCACACTATAGGGACTTTCAAAGTTCAGCGGGAGCAGCAACCGGAGCAGCACTGCGAACCATAATAGATAAGACAGCAGCTTAGGTGCTTTTCTGAGCAGCAGCCGGGCAAGCAGTACAACGATAATGACATAGCTGCCTGTAAGGCTCATTTGCAGAACGGTTTGAAAAAAGGCTGACATGCCTATTCCTCCTCCTCCTTCTCATTAATCAGCTTCAGCAGCTCGTTAATCTCCTTGTCCTCCAGCTTGCGGCTGCGCGTGAACGCTGCCAGGAAGCGCGGCAGCGATCCCCCGAATGTCTCTTCCACGAACTGTTTGCTCTGCTCAGCGTGAAAGTCCTCCTTACTGATTAGTGACACTACCGTGCCGTCTCCATTATGAAACAGACCTTTAGCCTCCAGCCGCTTCAGCATGGTATAGGTCGTCGATTTCTTCCAGCCCAGCGCAGCTTCGCACAGCTTCACAAGCTCCCCGGAGGGAAGCGGCTCACCTTTCCAGATCAGCTCTGCCAGCCTGGCCTCTGTTTCCGTCAGCTTTACTGCTTTCAATATATTCAGCCCCTTATGGTTTACAATCTGTAGACCTCCTGTTTTTACCAGTTTACAACTTGTAGACCGTTTTGTCGATACACAAACTCACACAAAAAAGCAGCGGGATCATCCGCCGCTGCTCATTTTCACTGTTATTTTTCAAGCATTTTCGGAAATTCCTCCAGCAGCATACCGCTGGTCAGCATATCGTCATAATTCCACATGGAATCGATAAAGGTAACCTTGCCGCTTTTGACAGCCGGGAGTGAGCTCCAGAGTGCCGTTTGCAGCAGCTCGTTAAAGGAATTCTCAGCATCTGAATTCGTTGGATACAGCACGAACAGGTGGTCACCGATCAGCATTTCATGCATCAGCTCCGGAGAAATCTCAATGAACGGCGCTCCTTCGGGAGGTTCAATCGCCTTCACTTCGTCAGTCATATTGTAGCCCTGCGCCTGATACACAAGATCAGAAATACCGCCTGTTTTCATCAGATACATCGTCTTGTCCCAGTAATAAATCATCACTACTGCGGTTTCGCCCTCAGCCAGCTTTCCCTGCGCATGCAGTCCGGCCCACATCGCTTCAGCCTTTGTCTTATATCCGGCCAGCAGCGCTTCCGCCTCTGCCTTCTTGCCGACAATGTCACCGATCAGCGGCAGACGTTCGGTCAGCGGCATGTTCTGGTCAAAAGTAATGGTCGGCGAAACCTTGGAAATTTCTTCATATTGCTTATCCAGCGCATACCCCATCATTGTCAGGTCCGGCTCCAGCGAAATGAGCTTTTCAAGATTCGTCGGAAATCCGATGTCCTCTGCCGGGTTCTGCTCCTTGTTCAAGTAAACCGAGCCCTCGATGAACCGGCGGTCCACACCTACCGGCTGTACGCCAAGCGCAAGCAGATCGCCAATGGAATTACCCTGTAGGACAATCCGCTGCGGATTCGCCGGAATTTCTACCTCATGACCTTGGCTGTCAGTGTATATTCTCGTTGATGCTGCATTGGACTCCGCCGCCGGTTTAGCAGTCTGCGTCTGCGATGCAGGCGCCGCCGGAGTTGCTCCTGTACCTGCCGAATTGACCGGGCTGTTTGCGCCGGAACAGGCGCTGAGCATGATGACCAGACACAGCAACATCGCCGCGCCCATAGAGATCTTGGTGTTTCTGTACATGGATGAATCCCCTTTTCTGTTATATTGATAATGATTCTCATCAACAATATAACCCGGTACAGCCATCGCCGCATTAGACAATCTTAGCCTGATTGTAGGATGATCTGATCCTTGGGCATTCTCCAGTGCTAATGCCTTATAGCCTCCCGGCGTCAAGCCGGTTGTTTTTTTGAAGATACGGATGAAATAGGACAGATCCGGATAACCCACGCCCGCAGCAACCTCCTGCAGCGATGCTTCCGTGTGCAGCAGCTCCTTGGCTTTTTCAATCCGGGTACGGATCAGATAATCAATCAGGCTGCTGCCTGTTTTCTTTTTAAACTGCTTGGCCACATACACTGCACTGTAGTTAAGGTGCTCTGAGATTGATGACAACGTAATAGGCTGGCCGTAGCATTCCCGTATGTAATGGACAGCCTGCTCCACAAGATCCGGTCTGCCGGCACCGGCGCCGGTCAGCTGTCTCTGCCGTTCAGCCTCATAAATGAACTGATACAGCAGGCCTTTTATCTGAATCCGTTCCAGCCTGCCCGCTCCCTGCCACTTCCGGTGCATCTCCCTGACCTGCAGCAGCAGCGTAACCGGAGCATCCGGGACAAAATCATAATCCTTTTGAAAGGGGCTACTGCGTTCCAGCAGCCGGCGGATACCCGGACCAGCGGACAGTGCCAGTGAGCTTTTGTAAAATATAAAATAGCAGTCCAGCTCATCCTTCACCCAGTCGATGGCCAGCCTTGCGCCCTTTCCGCTGTGCAGAATGTGAAACCGTTTCGCAGTATGCATCTGCCCGTTAAGCCGGAAAGCAGCCGCTGCTCCTGACATATACACAAATCCCGCCGCCGGAAAGCTGTAGGAATCCAGTCTCCCGCCTGCCTCGAGTCTCAGATGGCGGATGTCCGCCAGCCGGATATGCGCGTAATCCCACAGCAGCAAGTGGTCATCAGCATTCTCCATCTGCTACCGCCTCCTTCTACCGAAGTATAATTGATAATCATTATCAATTACAAGACAAGGAAGAAGATTTTATCTGCCAGAGCGGGTTAAAACTCTTTGTTCTGCTGAATCCGCACTGCTACAAGATAGGATACAGCAAACATTACCAGTGAGAGCATCAGGAAGCCCGCGCCGACCTCGCTGCCGTTAAAATTAACACTTTCCCCGGAAAGATTCATAAGCGCCCATACCCCGATCCGCAGGCCTACCGATATCCCCGCCGACAGAAACAGCATCATTTCATTTTTTTCAACACCGAATTTCAAGATAGCCGGAAAACAAAGCGAAATGGTAGAGATAGAGAGGGAAAGACCGAAGGTATACCCGCTCCACAGCTGCATATATCCGGCCGGCTCTGCCGCTTTAAACATGTTAAGCAAGGGAGTACAGAGGCTGACTGCAAGCCCCATAACCATCAGCATGATAAAAGAAAGATATTTGGCATGGATCACCGTACTGCGTTTTACCGGAAGGGTAATCTCCATTCTGTTCCAGTTAGCCGCCTCATCAACCTGCTGTGAAGCACCGATGCTGACCGAAAACACCATTATCTGACCGGCTATCACGGCATTAAGAGCTGTAATATCACTAGAGAAAAGAGATACAAGCAGCAGACATAACGATATACCCAGAGAGACCTTTAAATTGCTTTGCATGGAATAGAAATTGTTCAAGAGCAGACCCTTCATTTAGTTCTCCCCCTTCACCAGAAACAGCAGAATCTCATCTATTGATACATTGTCAATAATGATCCCGTCATATTTTTGCGCAAAAGCCTGCCTGTCCTTCACCAGTACATCGGTCTGAAAATCCTTCTTCCTGTATGCCAGCCGGTCCGATGTCTCAATCCGAGCAAACTGCTCCTGTCTGCAGCGGGCAATACCGTAGTCATAGATCAGCTCGTCCTTCTGCGCAGTGAGGATGATTTTCCCCTGGTGAATGAAGGTGATGAAATCAGCGATTTTTTCCAGATCACTTGTAATATGCGAGGACATCAGAATGGAGCGGCTCTCATCCTCCACAAATTCCTGAAACACCTCCAGGATCTCCTCCCGGGTAACCGGGTCAAGGCCGGAAGTGGCTTCATCCAGAATCAGCAGCTTGGGACGGTGGGACAGCGCCGCGGCAATTGCCAGCTTCATCGACATCCCCCTTGAAAAATCCTTCAGCTTCCGGTTCATCGGCAGGCCAAACTTTTCCGTAAGCCTTATGTACTCCTGCTGATCCCATTGCCTGTAAATCCCGTTCATAACCTTTGACAGTCTGGCCGGCGTAAGCACACCTGAGAAATTCGCCGCATCCAGTACAACTCCAATATCTTCACGGATTGCAGTATCCTTGTCTGTCATGATTGTGCCCAGCAGCTTTATTGTACCGCTGTCAATTTTCACCGTGTTCAAAATAGATTTGATGGTGGTCGTCTTACCTGCGCCGTTCTCTCCAACAAAGCCCATGATCGTTCCTCTTGGAATCGAGAAGGTAACCTTATCCAGGCTGAATCCGGAACCTGCATACGTTTTGGTCAGGCCGTCTATCTCTAAACTGTGCATCATTAAGTCTCCTCCCCGTAAAAAAGATTAAGCAAATCCACCAGCTTCTCCCGCGCTATTCCGCTGCTTCTGGCAATATCAACAGCCGTGATCAGATGCTCTTCGATCTTCTTCTGCTGCTCCTCCTGGACAAGAGCTTTATTCAATGCCGATACGAAGCTCCCTCGTCCGACCGTTGTCTCAATGAAGCCCTCACGCTGTAGATCCTCATAAGCCTTCTGCACTGTAATGACACTGACCTGGATGGACTTGGCTAACGCCCGCATTGAAGGAATACCGGCTCCCGCCTGCAGCTCACCGCTCATAATCATAGCTTTGATCTGTGAGTTAATCTGTTCATAAATGGGCTTACTGCGGTTATTGCTAATAATAATTTCCAAACGGCTCCTCCTCCTGGCGGACAAGTGTACTTATTGTACCAGTACAATATATCTGATTTATTGAAATTTGTAAATACTTGCAATTTGAAAATAAACCCTTGATTATTCGTAATCTTTACGATAATATTTTTAATCGTAACTATTACTAATTAAGAAGGTGCATTATGAAAAAGAGTACTCAACCCTCATCCCCGCGTTTTTTCTCCTCCCGTACAGCCCTGCGGCTCTGCCTGACTCTGCCGATGCTTATTGTATTGGCTCTATTAAGCGCCTGTTCAGAGACTTCACAGCGTGCGTCTAACCAGAGTGAAGATAACAAGCATATTCACTTCCTGTATAATTTCTCAACCCGCTCACTCGACCCGCATGTCGATTCCAGCTATGTCCCGCTGCGCGCCGGTATTACTGAAACACTGGTCAAGCTGGATGAGGAGCAGTTAAAGGTGGTTCCTTGGCTTGCTGAATCATGGGAAGGCGAGGACGGTGTCCACTGGACCCTTAATCTGCGTGAAGGTATCACCTTCCACAACGGCAAAGCAATGGACGGCCCGGCTGTAAAAGCATCCCTGGAGCGGGCAATGACCGAAAATGTGGCCATCCGAAATGCACTCAACATTGGAGAGATTACAGCAGATGGACAGCAGCTGCAGATCACGACAACCCGGCCTTTCCCGGAGTTCATCAGCGAGCTGGTCAATCCGAACGTATCCATCATTGATGTAACAGAAGGTGATTTCAACTCGAAGCTGACCGGAACCGGACCGTTCAAGCTTACCTCCTTCGCTCCTGGCAGCAAGCTGGAGCTTGAGCGCTATGATGCATACTGGGACGGCGCTTCCAGGCTTGATTCTGTCACCTTCTCCTTCAATGAGGATGCCAACGCCCGGACACTCGCCCTGCAGTCGGGCCAGGTGGATATCGTCTACCGTCCGGAGGTAGAGAGCCTGGAGGTGCTGCGTGCCCAGGAAGGAATAGAAGTGGAAGCAACCTCGACCTTCCGTGTACATCAGATGACGATGAATATGCAGCGTGCCAGTATGCAGGATGTCCGGGTCCGCCGGGCGGTAGACGCGCTGATTAACCGGCAGGAGATTGTCGATACCATTCTGCTCGGCTACGGAGAAGCGGCCAAAGGCCCGTTCCTGCCCTCCCTGCCGTTCGCTCCTTCCTTTGAAACGCGTCCAGGCGGTGAAGCCGCAGCCGTTCAATACCTGAATGAAGCGGGCTATACGCTGCAGGATGGAGTTATGCAAAAAAACGGTGAACCACTTCAGCTTGTCCTGCTTACATACAGCGCCCGCGCTGACCTCCCGCTGATCGCCCAGGTGTTCCAGTCCGATGCGAAGCGGATCGGAATACAGGTGGAAATCCGCCAGATTGATACGCCGGAAGATTACATGGCCTCTAACCGGGATTGGGATCTGGCTACCTACAGCAACCTGACTGCACCGCGCGGGGATGCCGGCTATTATCTGAATGCTACCTATCATCCGGATGGGGCGCTGAACTTTAGCGGTGCCGAACAGCCGGAGCTGACTGCCATTATTGATAAGCTTAACCGGACTGTAGGCGCTGATGAACGTGCTGTCTTAGCGGAACAAGCCGCTGGCTATGTGCACGAGCAGATGATCAATTCCTTTATACTGCATCCATCCACCATTGTCGCTTATAACAAGGATAAGGTTAAGAACTGGGTGACTACCCGGAGTGAGTACTACATGATTACCAATGAACTGGATATTCTGGAATAATGCTGCGGCTTATCACCCGCAAGTTTCTTGAGGTCGTCCTGTTTGTGCTGTTTATTACCTTTATCAGCTTTCTGTTCATCCGGCTGGCTCCCGGTGATCCCGCGCTGACCATCCTGAATGTTGACGAGCTCTCGGTCAGCCAGGAGCAGATTGAGGCGCTGCGCGAGGAGATGGGCTTTAATGATCCGCTTATCGTCCAGTATGGACAATGGCTGGCCAGGTTTGTACGGCTGGATTTCGGAAATTCCTATGCCACCGGTGAACCGGCCGTAAGGCTGATTGCTTCCAGCCTGCCGGCTACACTGGAGCTGACACTAGGCTCACTCGCAGTCATGCTGATTGTTACACTGCCATTAGCCTCCTTGTCTGCACTTTACCGTGACAGCTGGCTGGATAAGCTCAGCCGTGCCTTGTCTGTGATCGGTGCTGCCGTACCCAGCTTCTGGCTGGGGCTGATATTGATTGATCTGTTCGCTGTCCAGCTGGGCTGGCTTCCAACAATGGGACGGGACGGCATTCTGTCGATAGTCCTGCCTTCGCTCACACTGGGACTGGCCATCTCCAGCGTATATCTCCGTCTGCTCCGCTCCAGTCTGCTGGATTCGCTAGGCGAGGAATTTATCATCTCCGGGAGGGCCCGCGGCATTCCGGAGCGGCGGATCTTCTGGGCCTATGCCTTCCGTCACAGCCTGCCGCCGGTTATTACAGTGTTCGGAGTGAGCCTTGGAAGCCTAATCGGCGGAGTCGTGGTCATTGAGGTGCTGTTCGCGTATCCCGGCATCGGCAAACTGATTGTAGACTCCATCCGCCAGCGTGATTATCCGGTTATCCAGGGCTACATACTCGTAATGGCACTTACTGTATTTGCCGTCAATACGGGAGTCGATTTGCTTAACCGTTACTTGAAGCCTGAAATCAGATTAAAAGGGAAGGAGACCGCGATATGATACGCTTATTCAAGCAGCCGCAGACCGCTATGCGCTACAAACTTCAGCTTGGCACGGCGGTTCTTACCGCTGTTCTCCTGCTGCTCATGTACGTTTATACAGCCTTTATTCTCCGCCATGACTCCACCCTGACTGACCTGAGTATCCGCCTGCAGGGATCAAGTCTTATGCATCCGCTGGGAACAGATCATCTGGGCCGTGACGTGCTGACCAGGCTTGTGCTCGGCGGACAGCAGACTGTCGGCTACAGCCTGCTCGCCCTGGCAGCCGCTCTGCTTATCGGTACGGCGTCCGGTATGATTGCAGGCTTCAAGGGCGGCTGGCTGGACCGCATCTTTATGCGCATTGCCGACGGCTTCCTGGCTTTTCCCGATATGATCGTTGTTATCGTGCTCAGCGGACTGCTGGGTCCCGGCCTGCACAGCATGATTATTGCTATTGTCATGGTCAAATGGGTCAGCTATGCCCGGGTAGTACGTACAACTGTAATAACCGAGTCCCGGCAGGATTACATGCTGGCAGCCCGGATTAATGGTTTGTCTCCGGCCAAAATGCTCAGCAGACATCTGCTGCCACATGTTGCCGGACAGGTGCTGGTCCTGGCCAGCCTTGACCTGGGCAAGGTCATTCTGCTGATCTCCTCTCTATCCTACATCGGGCTTGGTGTACAGCCCCCGACCCCGGAATGGGGAGCCATGCTCAATGACTCACGCCCCTACTTCCAGCTTGCACCGCAGCTGATGTTATATCCGGGCCTGGCGATTGTGCTGCTTGTGCTGACAGTGAATATGCTGGGCGATCATCTCAGAGACCATTTTGATGTCAAGAAGGAGGTGCGCGTCTAATGCTGGAGTTCAATGACATTACTATTCGCACCTCTTCCCGGACCTTGGTTGACAAGGTATCGCTGAGCGTCCAGCCTGGTGAATGGCATGCCCTTGTCGGACAGAGCGGCAGCGGAAAAAGCCTGCTCTCCCGCAGCGCAGGCCAGCTCCTGCCGCCCGGCCTGTCTGCCGAAGGCAGCATTATGCTGGAAGGTACTGAGCTGCTCGGGCTGAAACGCAGCAGCCTCCGAAGTCTGCTCGGCCGCCGGATGTCTTACATTTTCCAGGATTATCAGGCTGCCTTCGCTCCCTTCCGTACCATCGGGCAGCATTTCAGGGAGGCGATTGCGACCCATGACAAGCAGCGCCTGCGGGAAGCCCCGGGCCGTACTTCAGCAGCGCTGGAATCCGTCGGCCTTGAAGGCAGTCTAGCATCACGCTATCCGTTTCAGCTAAGCGGGGGCCAGCTGCAGCGGGCCTCCATCGCCCTCGCCCTGCTGTTCTCGCCGGATGTGCTGATTGCTGATGAAGTAACGACAGCACTTGACAGTGTCAGCGGCCATCGTGTGCTGAGCCTGCTGAACCGGCTGCGGCTTGAAACCGGCTGTTCTATTCTGTTTATCACCCATGACTGGCGGCATGTCAGACGTTATACTGACCGGATAGCGGTCATGAAGGACGGCAGGATTGTCGAATCCGGCGGCACACACCGTGTCCTTGACCACCCGAGACATGAGTACACACGCCGGCTCATCGCAGCCGCTCCAGTGCTCTCACATCTTCCTTCCGGTCTGCAGGAGGTGCAGCCATGAGTAATCCTTTACTGTCCGTAGAACAGCTGTCCAAGCGTTATGCCAACGGCAAACTTGCCATAAATGAGGTTAGCTTTCAATTAGAGCGGGGCGAGAGCCTGGGTCTGGTCGGGGAGAGCGGCTGCGGAAAAAGCACGCTGGCACGCTGCCTGCTGCGCCTTGAGCCGGTAAGCAGCGGTAGCATTATCTTCAAAGGCCAGCCGGTTCAGCGGCTTACCGAGAAGCAGCTGAACCCGTACCGCCGGGATATGCAGATGGTTTTTCAGAATCCCGCAGCAGCACTGAACCCGCGGCTGCGCATCAGAGATTCTCTTCTGGACCCTTACAATCAATACGGCAGCCAAATGCAGCATTCCTATTTCGGCTGCACTTCCCGCTCCGCCTTTGTAACCGAGCTGCTGGAAGCGGTAGAGCTGTCTCCTTCGCTCTCCGGCTGCTATCCTCATGAGCTGAGCGGCGGGCAAAAGCAGCGGGTAACGATTGCCAGGGCTGTCAGCATTGAGCCGGCTTTAATCGTACTGGATGAGCCGACGGCGAGCCTGGATGTTCTGTCCCAGGGCGCGATCCTTACTCTGCTGGAGCAGCTGCAGCGCAATCTGAAGCTGGCGTATCTGTTCATATCCCATGACCTGGCAGCGGTCAGCCGGATGTGCAGCAGAATGCTTGTTATGCGCGAGGGAACGTTTGTCGACAGCTTCAGCAGGCAGGGGATGTTTGCTGAGGACAGGCATCCATATACGAAGGAACTAATCTCCATTTTTTAATATTGCTTTTTCACGGAGCCGGCTGCATATTAGCGCCTGCTCTATTTCTTATGTAAAGAGATCAGCTTGTCCAATTCCTTCCTGTCGCTTACAATTGAATCAATTGATAATTATTCTTAATTGACTGGAGAGATGAACATGCCTGCTACTCATGAACATACTTTCGGAAACAGCCATTACATACAGACTCCTGACGGCCGCAAGCTTCATTACATGGTGAAGGGGGACGGGCCGGTGACCGTAGTGTTTGAATCCGGCATGGGCATGTCACGCTCCTGCTGGGGGCTGGTGCAGCCGCCGGCCGCAGAGCATACCCGCTCCGTTGTCTACGACCGGGCGGGCAGCGGCAAGAGTGAGCCGGATTCTGCTCCCCGGACGCTGGCCCGGATCGCCGGGGACCTAGTCTTCCTGATCCGGCAGCTTGGCAGCGGACCGTTCATCCTTGTCGGCCACAGCTGGGGAGGGCCCATCGTTCGGACTGTCGCAGCCCTGCTGGGCTCTTCACAGATCCGCGGAATCCTTCTGGTCGATCCGACCGACGAGAACTGTAATCTGTATTTTGAGGAGGCGACTGCGAAGCATTACGGCAGAATGGATTATATCATTCCGTTCATGATGAGAACCGGCCTCTACAAGCTGATCGGGAGCAGACCGGGTAAGGTCCAGCCTGCTGATGTCTATGCCGATCATAAGCGTGAGGACTTTACGATGCAGGCTGCTAAAACAATGCTTGCCGAGGGAAGAAATTTCCTGCAGGACCTGAAGACACTACATGACCGGCCGGTTCAGCTTGGCACCATACCTTTGACCCTTATCTCCGGCACCCAGCTCTCACGGATGGAGAAGAAGACCAGACCCGTGCTGCATGCTGCCCACCGGAAGACGGCAGAGGCTCATCCGGACAGCCGCCTTGTTGAGGCTCCGCAGTCCGGTCACATGATCATGTACACCGAGCCGCAGCTGATTGTGGATGAGATTAAGCGGATGCTTCCGTAACGGGGCACTGATCCAAATGCGCATGCAAAAGCCCGCATCCGGTGCGGGCTTTCGCTTTTACAATAGCTATGGTTATTAACGTTCCCGGTTCACCACATAATGGAGCAGATGCTTCAGAAAAGGGATGTCACGGGGTATCTCCTGCAGCGCATCACTCGCCTGGCAATAATGCCTCCACATCTCCTTACCGGCACCCTCCACGCCCAGAATCGAGACGAAATTGGACTGGTTATTGGCGGCATCATTACCGGCAGGCTTCCCGAGCACCTCTGTATCACCTTCCACATCAAGCAGATCATCTCGGATTTGAAAAGCGATCCCCATGTGATAGGCATATCGTTTGAGCGCAGCAATCTCCTCTTCCTCCACCTCAGCCAGCATCGCAGGCATCACCAGACAAGCTTCAAAGGCAATCCCTGTTTTGTAAAAGCTGATCCGGTCCAGCTGCTCCAGCGTGAGCGCCTGACCCTTGGCGTCCAGATCCATCATCTGGCCCATACACATATCCGCCGCCTTTTCGGCCGAGTAGCGGATCAATGCAAGCACGGTTTCCGGCTTGAACCGGTTCAGGGAGGCCTGCTGGAAGGTGGCCTGCTGGATCATGTACAGACCGGTCAGCTCGGCAACCGCGCTGCTGTGTACCTGGTGCAGCGTTTCCCTCCCTCTGCGCTTCGCGGCATTATCCTGCGAGGGCAGATCGTCAAAGATCAGTGAAGCTGTATGCATATACTCCAGCGACCGCAGCAGCGGCAAGATATCCTGTCCGTCCAGACCGTATTCATTTACGCCCATAACCCAGGTCAGGATCGGCCTGACCCTTTTCCCGTCCCCCTCCAGGCTGTAATTGGCTGCATGGATCAGCCGGTCCTGTATGGCCGGAATCCCAGCCTCTGCGGAGAACAGAAGTTCATTGTTGATCAGCGTGCGGACATGTTGGAAGCTTTGCGAGAATGCCTCCTGATCTGCCGCATCCTTCCTTAGCTGTTCGATCATTCCGTCGCGCAGCAGCTTATCAAAAAAGTCCACATCATCTGCCTTTCGCACCATTTTCTGCAATACACGGTTAAACTCCGGAATACCCCCGGCAAAAATCATCATCGTCTCCTTATATTTGACTGCCCCGGCACGTTCCTTGTAACGCTTAAGCCCGTTAACCGCCCGGTCCAGTATAACCTCACGCGCTCTGGGGTCCGAATGATATACAGTGTGGATTAAATTCGATATCACCGCCCAGTAGACCTCAAAGGGATTAATCAGATCAGGCCTTTGCAAGTGATGTTGTAAATAGTAGGTATAGGGTGTTACTGCACCGTCCTTAAGATCCTGCTCCATATCGGCAAAATCATCAGCCAGCTGATTGTAAATGCCGAAATAAAAGGTACGCTCTTCAAAGCCCTCATCCTCAGGCGCACCGATAACCGATCTGGCAATCAGCCGGGATGAGGAGGATTTCAGAATAACAGGCACATACAGCTCTTCATTCGTATATCCGCCGTAATCAAGCGCCTTCACCCGGTCAATATCCTGTGCCTGAAAAAAAACATACGACTGCGCAAAAAATCGCTGTCTGATGTCCGTCTCCCGGTACCCGCTGATATAGAGGAAGGCCTCTGACAGCTCGGCATGGATATACCGGATAAGCTCCGTGTTCTCCCCGGACCATACGCCCAGCTCAGGAACCTCCCCGCTTAGCAGCGCAGTACGGATCAATGCGGAATACTGCTCCTTTTCAGCAGAGGTCAGGATTTGTGAATCCAGCAGATCATCTACGAACGGATAGGTCAGCCCGTAGGAATAACCAAGCCGGACTGCAGCATCCAGCCTGCGGGACCGCTCCTCAGGCGCAGTATCCTCTCCCAGCTCCTCTGTGACATGCAGGACAACTCCAACGATGATCTTAATCAGCTTGCGCTGTGCGTGCTCGGCACTCATTCCTTCAGGAATATGGCCGGCTACAGCCCGCAATTTTTTGAACAGCCAGATGATTGCCGCTTCTATGCCTTCCTTTTGAGCCCACCGGTAGGCTCCTGCCAGATTCATAAATTCCGGCTGGACCGCCTGGTTACGGCTTGGCGGCTTAAGCAGAAGGCGGCTGACATCATCTGCAGTTCTCCTGATCCGCTTTTGTGTTTCATCTGACTGCAGATCCTTCCCCAAATCCCGCATGTAAATATATGAAATGCTGCGGTCCAGATACCCCTCCAGCTTGCCTGTAACGTTGAGCCACTGGATATACCGGTAGAAATCCCGGTGTTCCTGCTTCCGGCTGCTGCGTGAGAATAGGGACAGCCCGTTCCAGCGCTTTAAATGGTTTTTTTTCCACAACTGAATGTCATGGGTCAGATTTGATATATACGATTTGTCTATAACCTGGTTATAGAGTGCAGTATAGTAGCTCACTGCCTTCAGCTCCGCTTTCCGGTACTCCCTTGCAGCTGTATTCTCAAAGTTTTCTTTCATACGATGCACAACCCCTGGATCTTATTTGTTAATACTCAGCTGCATTTTTTGCTGCGGAACAGATACAGCTCCGGCTTTTATCCTTATACGGGCAATGTGCAGGATGGTTACGCAATCACATTGAAGCTTCAATATTTCATATCTATGTATCCGGTTACACTAGCAGCTATAGTATGTGAGAGTTTGAACTTTCTAAATCATTTGATATAATACAAATCAATGAGATTGAGAATCAATATCACTTGTTGATATTTCCGCAGCGCTATTACTCAAAAAGGAGCTGACGATTAATCTACATATTGCGCTTGGGGACATATCACGATAATGATCTCCTCAATACAATATTCTGCTTGTGACTCAAGCATATCTGACTAGGGGGATAAATATGAAACCATTCAAATTCACAGCATTAACGGCTATTCTGGCAGGAAGTCTGGCATTAACAGCATGCTCCAATACAAGCAATGAACCAGCCAATGCCGGAGCAGCTAATTCAAATACTGCTAATACCAGCGCTCCTGCGACGGTAGAAATTACGGATGCCCACGGAACGGTTACGGTTCCTGTAAATCCGAAGAAGGTCGTTGCGCTTGATAACAGAACCTTTGAGACACTGAGCTCCTGGGACATTGAATTGGCGGCTGTACCGAAGGATGTAATGCCTGCGGATTCACCCTATGTAGCGGATGAAGCTGTTCAAAATATCGGAAATCACCGTGAGCCCAATCTGGAGCTGCTGGCCTCTATCGAGCCTGACCTCGTCATTGTCGGCCAACGGTTCGCCGGCTTCTATGAGGATATCAAAAAGCTGGTTCCCAACGCAGCCGTCATTGACCTCAATTTTGATGTTTCCGCAGAGGCAGGAACACCTGGAGCAAATCTGGTAAACGGTCTTAAGGATGCAACAACAAATCTGGGTAAAATTTTTGACAAGGAAGATGAAGCTGTCAAGCTGACTGCTGATTTTGATAAAGCGATTGAAGCGGCTAAATCCGCCTATAACGGAACTGATAAAATTATGAGCGTTGTCGTATCTGCCGGTGAAATCGGCTTCTCGGCTCCTCATTCCGGACGTGTCTGGGGCCCTCTGTATGAAGTATTCGGCTGGACATCCGCATTAGAGGTTAACAATGCCTCCTCTGATCATCAGGGTGATGATATCTCTGTTGAAGCTATCGCCCAAAGCAATCCTGACTGGATCTTTGTACTGGATCGTGATGCGGCCGTATCCGCTGAATCTGATTCTGTGCCTGCACAGGACGTAATTGATAATGCACCTGCTCTTAAAAACACAACGGCTATCACTAAAGGGCAGATTGTTTACGCTCCAAACGACACCTATACTAATGAATCCATCGAGACGTTTATGGAGCTGTTTGACAACCTTGCGGCTGCTCTAGCTAAGCAGTAAAAAGGAGTACAGCGTAGTGCAAAATAATTTATCACCTAATTTGTCCGGGGTTGAGCATGCTCAACCCCGGCGTCATCATTACAAGAAGCTATGGACCCTGCCCTTTATCCTTGCGATTACAGCAACCCTCATTCTAAGTATCATCTCACTGTTTACCGGAGTATATGACATAAAGGGACAAGCGGACGGAATGGAGATGTTCTTCATCACCCGTGTCCCGAGAACCCTTGCATTAATGCTTACCGGCGCAGCAATGGCATTGTCAGGACTGGTCATGCAGCTTATTACACAGAATCGTTTAGTCGAACCTACCACAACAGGTACTATGGAATGGTCAGGCTTAGGGCTAATGTTAGTTTATCTGCTCTTTCCCGCCCCGACACTGGTGCTGAGAATGACTGGTGCCATTATTTTTTCTTTTCTGGGGACGATGATCTTCTTTATGTTTCTCAGAAAAGTTAAGCTCCGTTCGTCTCTGGTTGTTCCTATCATCGGCATGATGCTTGGGGCCGTCATTTCGGCATTCTCAACGTTCGTCGGTCTGGTATTCCAAATGACGCAAAATATTGAAAGCTGGTTTGTAGGCTCCTTCTCGCCGGTGCAAATCGGCAGGTATGAGTACCTATGGATTATTGTATTGATTACTGCGCTGATTTTTATTTTTGCTGACCGGCTGACGCTGGCAGGACTGGGGGAAGATGTAGCTACTACTCTCGGTGCAAATTATAACCGGATTGTGCTCTTGGGCACTGGTCTCATTTCTTTAGCCGTTGGTATTGTTGCTGCTGTAATCGGCAGCCTGCCGTTTTTAGGATTAATCGTACCCAACATTGTTTCCATGTTCCGGGGTGACGATCTGCGGAGCAATCTGCCCTGGGTGTGCGTGTTAGGGATGGCCACCATTACCGCATGTGATATTCTGTCCCGGGTCCTTATTATGCCTTTTGAAATACCTGTCTCGATGATACTGGGTACAGTGGGGGCAATTGTATTTATCGTCATATTGCTAAGACAAAGGAGGTCAAAAAGGAGAATAAGATGAGCGAACTAGCCAGCAGAAATCCCCTCAATGTTAAACTTGATGCTAGCCGGGCACCCAAAGTAAGATCTGCCAGAGCCTTCCGCACCAGAAAAGAAGAAAAGCAATACTGGATTTTACTCACCGCCTTGATTGTTTTTGGCGTTATTTCTTCGTGTGGGCTGCTCCTATATAACAATCCGGTTCCGGTAACCTCTCCTTCCTTCATCCCTGTTGTTACAAGAAGAGTTGTTGCCCTCGTCTCCATGCTGATCGCTGCCATTTGCCAAAGCTTATCTACAGTTGCTTTTCAGTCGATTACGAATAACAGGATTATCACCCCGTCACTTTTAGGCTTTGAAGCTATTTATTCAACCATTCATTCAAGTACCATCTTTTTCCTTGGTGCGACGATATTTGTTAATTTCAGCGGGGTTGATTCCTTTTTATATCAGGTTGCCGCTATGGTTGTGATGTGTCTGATTCTCTACGGGTGGCTCCTATCCGGAAAATACGGCAATTTACAGCTCCTGCTGTTAGTCGGTATTATTATCGGGACCGGACTGAGAAGTGTATCCTCCTTTATGAGAAGGCTGCTTGCCCCGTCCGAGTTTGATATTTTACAGGCGAAATTGTTTGCTTCAGTCAATAATGCGGATTCCGCCTATTTCCCGGTTGCCATCCCGATTGTCATCATTGCTGCCGCCCTGCTGCTTGCTAATGCCAAGAGGCTGAATGTGCTTGCGCTGGGCAAGGATGTCTCTACTTCTCTGGGCACCAGACATCAGAGCAGTGTAATTTATACACTCGTCCTGATCTCCATTCTGATGGCCATATCAACGGCTTTGGTCGGACCACTGACCTTCTATGGCTTTCTGGTTGCCACTTTGACCTATCAGGCCGCACAAACCTATGATCACAGATATGTATTCCCCATGGCTCTTGCCATCGGCTTTGCGATCCTGACCAGTGCATACTTTGTCATGAACCATATTTTTAATGCCCAAGGGGTTGTCTCTATTATTATAGAGATGGTTGGCGGACTGACCTTTTTAATTCTGATTTTAAGAAAGGGTTCTTTATGATACAGATAGACAATGTCAAAAAGTCCTATGGGGATGAAGTTGAAATCGGCCCTTTGAATATTACCATTCCAAAAGCCGGCCTCACTTCCTTAATTGGCCCCAACGGTGCCGGTAAATCTACGACACTGCTGATGATCGGAAGACTTTTGGATATGGACGAAGGCCTTATTAAGGTTGCCAATCTGGATGTTACTAAATCCAAATCAAGCCACCTTGCCAAAATCGTGACTGTTCTCCGGCAGGAAAATCATTTTGTTACGAGGCTTACAGTCAGACAGCTTGCAGGATTTGGGCGTTTCCCTCATTCCAAGGGGAGATTAACTCAGGAGGATGAAGCAATCATTACTAAATATATTGATTTTCTGAACCTGACTGATCTTGAGAACAGATACCTGGATGAGCTTTCCGGCGGTCAAAGACAGAGAGCCTATGTAGCAATGGTTCTGTGCCAGGAGACGGAATACGTGCTGTTGGACGAGCCCCTGAACAATCTTGATGTTGCCCGCTCTGTACAGATGATGGAGCATCTAAAGTACGCCGCCCATGAATTCGGAAGAACCATTCTGACCGTTATGCATGATATTAATTTCGCCGCCAAATATTCGGACCGGATATGTGCTATGAAGGACGGGCAGATTGCCGCATTTGGACCGGTGGATGAGGTTATGCAGCCGGAGATTTTAACAGATATTTTTGAAACGAAAATCGAAATCATCGCCGGTCCCTACGGGCCGATAGCGATCTATTAGTTACATAGGTTAGTATATGATTAGTATTAGTCACAAAAAAAGAAGATCCCGGGGGATCTTCTTTTTTATGCTTTATTTATTTCTTCAAGCTCTGCAGGTAAGCATCTGCTTCCTCATAAGTCGGGTAGTGTACAGCAAAGCTTCCGAAGAGTCTCTTCATCTGCATCTTCCAGATTGGAGAGTTAGCTACATATACCCAGCCGCCAAGGCCGTTGGCAACTGCCATTTCGCCTGTAGGCGCAAGCATTGCAGCAACCTCAGGAGACAGGATCGTCGGGGAGCCTGTTACATCTGTAATCCCGGTGAAGCCCGGCTTCAGCTGCTTCATAGCTTTTTCGAACTCAGAGATGTAAGAAGGTACGTCTGCTTCAGTCAGGCCCATTGCTTTTACAACCACTTGATTTTTCTGAGAGTTAACTTCCATTGTGAACGGCATGTTGATTCCTCCAAGTATAATATTAAATCATATGTACATATGATTTATATCGGTTTTGATTTACGGTTTGTTGAGAGAAAAAGGAATATAATTAATGTATTTAATAATATACAGTTCCCTGTCAGGAAACGCTATTATTTGGTAGCTGAATAGCCACCATCAATCAGATGAACAGTACCTGTAATGAATGCGGCCTCGTCACTCAGCAGGAAGCAGACGAAATTCGCCACCTCTTCAGGAGTCCCGTAGCGCTTAAGGGCTGTGCCGGAGGCGATAGCCGACTGCAGGCCTTCCACATCATCCGACAGCAGGCGCTCATAGCGGCCCATCATTACTGTCGGAACCGGTCCCGGGGCCAGTACGTTAGCACGGATGTTAAGCGGACCTACCTCAGCCGCAACGGACTTGGTCAAACCGATAATTGCATGCTTGCTTGCAGAGTAAGCTGCATCGCCTGCCATACCGATTGTGCCGTGCAGGGAGGCACAGTTCAGAATGGATGAACCTGACGTCATATGCGGAAGCGCATATTTCATCATCATAAACTGGCTGTTGAGATTAGTAGCGATAACCCGTTCAAACGTTTCGACAGGGTAGTCAACTACAAGCGTGTTGTCACCGGTGATGGCTGCGTTGTTATACAGGCAGTCAATTTTACCGTAGCGTTCGATGGTTTCCTTGATAATGCCCTGTACAACAGGCTCCTTAGAAACGTCGCCCTGGATAAAGAGCGCTTCTCCACCCTGTTCAGTGATTTCACGGACAGTAGCTTTTCCCGATTCGGAAATGGTCACACAGACTACTGATGCACCTTCACTGGCAAGCTTGAGAGCTGTAGCCCGTCCTATACCGCTTCCTGCTCCGGTTACGACTGCTACTTTCCCACTAAATCTGCTACTCATCTAAACACCGCTTTCTGGATGTAATTTGCTGGCTTTGCCGTTTGAATCCCCGGAATGACAAGCATAAAAAGGGCTTGCCGGGCAATCCCGGATGATTCGGTAATGGAGCGGCAGCATCCCCGCTCTCTTACAATTCGCCCTCATGCGAGCTTTTTCGACAAATTAGTTAAATTGTACCATAGATTCTGCTTATCGAATACTGTTTTTTATAAAATAATGCACTGTTATCAGATTTTTTTATTAAAAAGCGTAAAAAAAGAGAGCCGGTTAGCGGCTCCCTGCATTTTTATGAAATTTATATGTGAATTCTCTTTATTTGGCTGTGTACAGCTTGGTCTTCATCAAAGCTTCAAGGAATGAAAATTTACTGAAGGCAGTTCCGCCCTGAGCCAGCGGATCTACCAGGTTCACATACACGTTGCCGCTCTTTACAGCCTTCAGGCTCTTCCAGATCGCATTCTTCTGCAGGTCTTCCAGTGCCTTAGGATTGTCCTTGTTCTCATCTGCCGAGAATTGGACAAACAGGTAATCCGGATTAATTGCGGCGAAGGCTTCCAGTGAAATGTTCTGCTGGGCTTTCACGGACTGGATTTCTTTTGGTACGGATGCACCAAGATCAGCATAAATGGAACGGTTGAAGAAGACATCCTTCGGATACAGGAACAGGCTGCCGCTGCGGATGCGAACCGCAACTACTGTCTTGTCTTTGAATTTAGGTGCAAGCTTAGCCTTGGCCACCTTCAATTCATTCTGGTATTTCACGATTGCTGCGGTTGATTCCTTTTCTTTACCGGTCAGCTTCGCAAGCAGCTTCAGGTTGTCCATCCAGTCTGTGGCGATATGGGATACAGGAATAGTAGTTGCAATCTTTGACAGCTTCTCGGTCGTTTCAGCCGGGAACTTGGTGGTACCCAGAATAACATCAGGCTTGAGCTTCAGAATGGCTTCAAAGTCAGGCTCAGTTTTTTCGCCGATCCCCTTTACTCCGGTTGAAATTTTAGAGAACAATGAAGGGAATTTCCCCCCCACTGTAATCATGCCCTTTGGCTTAAAGTTCAGCACCAGCGCATCTTCCATTGCTTCCAGCGCGCCGGCGATAACAATATTGTCAGTCTTGGCCGGAACAGTATACACCTTACCTTTATAAGTAATCTTTTGCGTGGCCGTTGTGGCTTTTGCAACGTTGACTGGAGCCGCATTCACACTTGCTGCCGAACCGATACTCAGTGCCATAACCCCGGCAAGCACCAAACCCATCATTCTCTTTTTCATAGCCTACTACCACTCTCCAAACTGTATTTTGTTAATAATGAGAATCATTATCATAGTAGTTATGATAGAGAAATCTGCAGCCTTTGAACATGGATTATTCGGGCAAATAGCATGGACGAACTGCTAAAGATAGCATGGGCGGTGCTATCTTTTAACAGCAAGGCAATAATTCACGTTGTCAAACGCGCTAATATGATGTCCAGGGTGGCTGTCATTATAAGCTTTGAAAAGCTCGCTGTTTATCTCTGCCGGATTGAGATGGCGGTAGATTAAGAGTCCGCATGCTTCCAGCAGCTGCTCCAGCTCGCTATAAGCATAGCTTGCCTGCATCGGCTCGCCCGACTGCGCAGCCAGTACCACAAGCTTCTGCGTCCGTTCTCCCGCCGAGGGGGTAAAGGTATGCTCATCAGGATAGTCAAACACAAAGCTGCTTCCGGCCGGAAGCAGGGCTGCAAGGCCGGACAGCAATTGCCTGAAGACAGCCTTAGGCAGATAATAGCTGATGCCAAGCAGACTGATGAAGCTGATAACTTCCCGGTTAAACCCCGGAGCCGCCTGAAGAAGCTGCAGCCAGTCGGATTCAGCCAGATCAGCCGGAATATAATGTACATTGTCCGGCTTGACCGGGAGCATTGCGGCAATCCGCCGCTGCTTGTCAGCCGCTGTTGCCGGATGATCAATCTCATAGATCTGCAGCTGGCGGGCCCACCGGGGCTGGCGGAAGGCAAAGCTGTCATAGCCGGCTGCCAGGATAAGATATTGGCCGGCTCCCTGCATCACAGCCACGTAAAGCGCCTGCTCAGTGAAGGCTGCCCGGCCAAGCGGAGTCGGGGACAGCTGGTAATCGACTACAGCGCGCAATGACTCCTCCTGTGTCCCGCTGAAATCCGGCAGAAAGAACCCGGCTCCCTGCGACATATGCTGACCGATGCTGAAGTATTCCTCATCGCTCAGCATAGCGCGTGCCAGGCTGTCATCAAATACGGGCTGCCGGTTATGCTCTGCGTGATAGGCTCTTGCAAACGCGCTGACGAGTGCAGTAAAACTTTTATTTTCCATTAATATTCACCTCAATTCAGTTGTAACATCCGGCCAGCCGAACAAACAATACTTGATTTTTATGTTAATATATGGTATAATAAAGCTATGAAATTTGTTGGTTTCACATTTCCGTCATATATTAAGATGTTTTTTATATAAAAAGGACTGAACCGCATGCTCCTCAGGGCATGCGGTTCAGTCCTTTTTCCTGTGATTTCATCCTAATAAATAATACCGCTACCCTTCTGTTTATTTCAGGCCGCTCTGCGCTTTATTCAGCAGCTTGCCGTCAGAAAAGGTGAGCACGGCATTGCCTCCCGTATCCGCTGCACCCGTGTAAGTGTATACAATCATTCCTTCTGATTCACTCAGCGCCTGGCCGTCTCCGCCGATAATTGCCTTCACCTCATCATAGGTCATGCCTATGTTGAGCTGCTGATATTGCGCAAAAGTAATAATTACGCCATCCCCTTGACCTGCCGGCCCATTTCCGGCGGATGGACTGTTTGCAGGAGAAGGCTGCGGGGCTGCACTGCCCTCTGCCTGCAGCGCAGCAATCCGCTGCTCCAGCTCCGTTATCTGCTGCTTTTGCATGGCAAGCTCCTGTTCCAGGACAGCCGTGCGTTTCTGCAGGCTGTCTAAACTGGACTGCCCCTGTTCATTAGCGGCGGAACCGCAGGCAGTAAGTGTCAAAATCAGAACTCCGGCGAGAAGCGGTTGTGCTGCTCTCCGTAAAGAAGTATGTACTGACACAGACCAATACCTCCTATTGCTGTTATTCTAAATCTTCTGAAGACAATAAGTAATTTTATACCCTCGTCACGGCTGGCTGAAACAATTCCGTATACAAGTAGGCAAGAAGCGGAACCCTGCTTCCGCCTGCTACATTCAAAAGGGCAGCCCGTTAACAGGCTGCTCTTTCTAGCCGTTTAAAGCATCAGCGTTCAGTGTAGCCGTCTATCACCTGCTCCAGATAAGCTGATACTTCTTCTGTATGCTTATTTCCGGAGGCATCCAGCAGCGGGATCAGCCTGGTAATGATATTCAGCACCGTATTGTCTCCCGGCCCCTCCAGCAGAACATCATCATAGGCTCTGCGGAGCTCAGGGTCGAGCACGTTAGTATCATAATCGTAAGCAGGTGTGTTGTCTGCCCCCATCAGGAGTTTAGGAACAATATAGGAAAGCTCCTCACGCACAGCAGCTGCACGGTTCGATTTCGGATATTGGTCAACAAAATCACTCATGATGGCCGCTCTGCCGATTAGCTCATCCCATGTAATGATAATAGCAGCGTCGAAATCAGAAGGTTTGTTGGTCTCGGTAGCCATAATATCAATGTAGGCGGCAATGTCCTTGCCGATATGCAGCTTAAACACCTTGTAGCCCTCATAATGCATTACCGGATAATACATTCCCTCGCTGGTTTCCAGCTTGTAGCCCTTATCCCAGGTCTCTTCTATAAGCTTGCGTACACCCGAGTCCTTAACCCGCTTCAAAAGTTCTGTATAGGTGAGCTCATTGGTAACCTCAGCATCCATCAGCACCTTCTGCACATGCTCCGGGTAGATTTTCTCCGAGAAGCGGTCCAGCTCCGCCTTCTGGGCATTCTCCAGCTGCAGCGTCATCAAGGTTGCGTACCAGGATCCGGCTTTGCCAATATGATTGATCAGATATTTGCGAGCCTGGGCAAGGCTTGACGGATTGCTTACATATTTACTGAACTGGTTATAGACGGTCTGGGCTTCAGATGCTGAAGCCGCAGAGGCCGGCTGTACACCAACTGCAGCTGTACCGCCCGCGATAGTCAGCGCAGTGCCCAGCAGTATTGCTCTGCCTGTTTTCGCCATAGATTTCTGGAATCGTGTCATGTCATAGCCTCCTGTTATGTAATGTTTGGCCTATTCTGCCTATTGGACACATCTGGAATAAATGAAACTTCTCAGCAGTTACTGCCCGCCTTTACAACACTATAACCCCCTATAAATCTGCTTCAGCAATCAGCCGAATCATTTCTTCTGCCTGCAAGAGCGCTGACACCGGATCGGATAAAAAATAATGCTCCCACGGTAATTCAATCCACTTACGCCGGCCTGTATGATCAATTGTTGACGGATTCAGCTTTCTGCTGTCCAGCATATCCTGTTCACTCTTCAGAACCAGCGTATAATCCCCTGCATACTTGTTAACGTCCTCCCGGCTGATCCAGATAGAGTCCCGCCGCTGTACGAACAGCTCGTTCCATACCCTCCGGGCCGGCTGCAGGCCCAGCAGCCCGTAAGCCGCCCTTCCGCCGCGTGTGGCAGTATTGCCTACTACCTGTATGTCCTCGCTCCAGTTCGGGTCCATTACTGTGAAGGTGTGCCGGTCTCTGCGCTGACGGAGCATAACACCACGCAGACGGCTGACCCGCCGCCTGTACTCTGCAATCCACCGCTCAGCCTGCTCACTCCGGTTAAGAATTCGTCCCATCTCCGCTATGCCGTCCCTTATATTCCGGAACTCATCAGCCTCATATACAATAGTAGGAGCAATCCGTGAATAAGAAGCATACGCCGCTCTATTCCAAGTAATAATCAGGTCAGGCTCAAGTTCAAGAACTTTTTCGTGAGAGATAAGGTTGTGGTTACCTATATCCTCTATACCTGTGCTAATATACTGCCCGAGCAGCCGGTTACTGTCGAGCAGGGTATGAGGCGCCCCCAGCGGAGTCAGTCCCAGCGCCAGAACTTCACCGATACTCCAGTCTACTACAACCCGCTGCGGCTTGAATGGAACGATTATTTCGCCCAGCGGGGTATTTATTTTTCTGCTGCCCAATGGTTCTTGTCCATTCCGGCCACGCTCCTGCACCCTTACTTTATGAGCTGCTGTCTCAGCAGCCGCTTCCTCAAGCAGCAGGCTTCTTAAGCGGTTATCCGGAGCATGCCTGCCGGCCTGCGCCTCTTTTCTGTACAGCTCCGGTGCTATCCCGCTGTGCTTCTTAAAAAAACGGCTGAACGTAAAAGCATTGGCATAGCCTACCTGCTCGCCGATCTCCTGCAGTGTGGCCTCTGTCTGGAGAAGCAGCCCGCCGGCACGTTCCAGCCGCAGCCGGGCAAGGACCTGTCCCGGACTTGCTGAAAACCGCTTTTTGAACAATGTATTCAGAAACCGTGTGCTGCAGTCCGCAACAGCAGCTACATGTTCTATAGTAAGAGGCTCATTGCAATTCTCCAGCATATAACGAAGTGCTTTATTTACCCGGTCCGCACCGGGGAAATCTGCCTGCTGATGCAGCATCTGTTTGAACAGCTCATATAGCCATTGATAAAAGACAGAGGTGACACGCAGCCGCTCAAGCCTTGCTGTCTCCTGCCATGTTTCAATCAGCTCCTCCATCATTTCCAGCAGCGCAAGCGGGTAAGCCGGCTTCAGTCCATATTCGCAATGCAGCTCAGACCTATCTGTAGCCGTCTTCCGGTCTGGCCCCTTCTCCATCAAAGGCTCTGGCAGCAGGTAAGCAATCCGGTACAGCTCCATTGCTGAATCTGCTTCTGCACGCAAAAATGCCCCTTTACTTGAATGCAGCACGTACCAGCCTTCGGCTGTATGGAGCTTCTCGTTCAGCCAGAGCCGGCCGCAGCCCCGCACCAGCAGGAATGTATTTGAAGGAACCGGTTGTTCCTTGTATTCCGAGCCCTCTGCCAGTCGGCAACATCTGATGTCCAGCAGCCGCGCAGGGCGGTTATCCCAAAGTTCAATATAACGCTCAATGTTCATGACGGTTCTCCGTTTGCTTATTCATTTTGATTATGCTGATGAGGCTGACAGTTCCGAAACGGATATGCTGCCGGTTCCTGAATGGATATGGCACAACCCGCTCCCGGATACTATAGTGATAATAGTTCTCAATAAGAAAGAAGGTCGAATATGTTTACCAGGAATAGAACGGTTCAATTGGCTGTCATGATCATGATGATCACAGCTGTATTATTAGCAGGCTGCACGAAGCAGAATACAGGCAACGAACAGGCTGCTGCAGCTGAAGCAACACCGCAAACCCGGATGATTTCTACAGTTAAAGGTGAAATTGATGTCCCTCTGACTCCTGAGCGGGTGATCGTGGACTGGAACATCGGCCATGTGCTGGCGGTCGGTGTTACACCGGTCGGCGTTCCGGGAAGTCTGCTGGAGTACGGTGAATTTCTGCGTGAGCCGCTGCAGGGTGTGGAGGATATCGGCAATCACAATGAAGTTTCACTTGAAAAAATCATCGGATTGAATCCGGATCTGATCATCACCTGGAATCAGGATGCTTATGAGGCTTATGCCAAAATCGCTCCAACGGTTGTCTTCAATACCGCAGACTACGAAAGCATGCAGGAGGAAGTAAGTGCAATGGGCACTATCCTGAACCGTGAAAAAGAAGCGGAGCAGTGGAATGAATCCTTTGGCCAGCGGGCCGCCGCAGCAAGCAGTAAGGCGCTTGCCGCCGTTCCCCCAGGCGCAACCTTTACTATAGCGGACTTCAACTGGTTAACAAATGTAGGTATTGTCGGTAACAGCTCAAACCGCGGCGGCAAAGCCGTCTACGAGCTGCTTGGCCTGACTCCTGCACCCAAGGTTCAGGAAGCTCTCATAGCCAGAGGCGAAGAAAGTGCCGATGTCAGCTCAGAGGTATTTGACCAGTACGCCGGTGATTATCTGCTGATTATGAAGACGGAAGGAGCTGCTAACGAAACCATTCCTGAAGTATGGAACGGGCTTGACGCGGTGAAGAACGGCCGGCTGTATGAGCTGGATATTCACCAGTACCTCAGCTCAGACCCGTACACCTCGATTCTGCAGGCAGAGGATATTGCCGAGCGCCTGGCCAGCGGACAGACCAGGCTGCAATAACGGTTTACAGACAAGCCCTCCCCCGGTCATGCGCCGGGGAAGGGCTTGTCTAGTTCGTACGCATAAGCACATCTTCAGCCAGCAGCTCAAACCGGTTGCGCGAGATCGTAATCAGCCCGTCCTGGGCCATCCGCTGAAGCTCTCTGGATAAAGCGCTGCGGTCAACCGTCAGATAGTCGGCCAGGTCGCTGCGGCTGAACGGGATCTCGAAGCTGAGTGAATTGTTCTTCTGTGCCTGCAGGCTTAAATAATGCAGCACTCTTTCCCGCAGGGATTTGTGGGAGACCAGATCCAGCTTCTGGTAGACCGCACGGTTGTTCTCCAGCAGCAGCGCCATCATGTTCTCAATAATCCGCGCCCGGAGCTGGCAGGTCTGGCGTCCCGGCCGGATGATTTTGCTGATCTGGATGAACAGGATTCTGCAGTCCGAGCCTGCTACAGCTTCATAGCCGCTGGGCTCCTGCGCAAGCCGCAGCGCCGTCTCTCCCAATATGTCCCCGCTCTCCAGCTCCGAAAAAATAAGCCGGGTGCCTGAAATATTCTCCTTGCACAGCAGTACATTGCCGTACAAGATGATTCCGGCAGAATCCAGGAGTGCTTCCTGCTCAAATATAACATCCTTCCTGGCGTAATCCTTAACCGTACCCTGCAGACAATGCAGCGCTGCCAGCACCTCATGCTCCAGAAATCCTTTGAACAATACGGTGCTGCGGATTTTATCCATATATTCCTGCATATTTATCTTCCTCCTGTTGCCATGGCAACAGAGTTAAAGAGAAAACTCTGCTACAATTCAATAAATGAGAACGATTCTCATATTAAGCTCCATTATATCAAAAGCAGCAAAACTATCAACCAATACAGGAGGCCGACATGAGCGGAATCAGTGCGGGTACCGTAATCTCGCTAAAAGATATGATCGACATCAGGCCATACCGGATTGCCAGCAGGCCGCTCAGTTTTGAGGGCTTGCCCGGCGGTGATGCAGCAGCTCCAGGGTGGGTTCTCTATGCCATGGCTCAGGATGAGACCATCAGCTCTGAGACCTCGCCCTTCCCAAAGCTCATTTATGTGCTTGAAGGTGAGCTTCACATGCTGGTGGACGGCAGTGCCTGCTGCCTGACAGAAGGAAGCTCTTTATGGGTGCAGGCAGATACCTGGCATGAGTTCGCCGCTCCGGCAGGCGCCAAATTTCTGCAAATCAGACTTTAAACAGGGGGCTTATCATACATGGAACAAGAATTCTATATCAAAAAACTGCCGCAGGCAGAGGTTATTGATCTGCGCGAAATCATCACTGTTGAAGAGCAGCAGGTATCCAGCCTGACACTGGTGCAGCGCCCCAGCCTGGCTATGACGCTCCTGTCACTGGACAAAGGCTCTTCTATCGGGGGACATTCCTCTCCGGGCGATGCCATGGTCAATATCCTCTCAGGGCTGGCCCGCATCACTATAGCTGACAAAGAGTATAACGTAAAAGCCGGGGAGACTATTATTCTTCCGGCCAATATTCCGCATGCCCTGTATGCAGAGGAAGCCTTCCAGATGCTGCTCACAGTTGTAAAGCCGGAGAAGAAGGAGGTCCGTCTCAGTGAAAAAGGAAGTCGGGCATAATTTTCTGGCCAAGCTGGGCAAAAAAAGGCTGCGCCCCGGCGGCGTGGCTGCAACCAACTGGCTGATCGGACATTCCGGGCTGAGCAGTAACAGCAAGGTGCTTGAGGTTGCCTGCAATATGTGCACAACCTCCATTCAGCTGGCGCAGCAGTATCATTGCCAGATCACAGGAATCGATATGGATAACCGGGCTCTGGACAAAGCCAGAAGCAATATCCAGGCAGCCGGGCTTGAGGGTTACATCCAGGTGAAGCAGGGAAACGCGATGAAGCTGCCTTTTGCAGACAACAGCTTTGACGTAGTCATTAATGAAGCAATGCTGACCATGCTTAACCAGAACGCCAAGGAAAAGGCGGTTGCCGAGTACTTCCGCGTGCTTAAGCCAGGCGGTGTACTGCTGACACATGATATCACATTTGCCAAAGACAATATGGCGGATGAGCTCGCTGAGCTGCGCAGAACGATTAATGTCAACGTAGAGCCGCTGCCCGTCTCCAGCTGGGAAGGCCTGTTCAATGCTGCCGGCTTTCATAAGGTTGATCATTCAAGCGGCCGGATGTCTCTGATGAGCATAAAAGGCATGCTCCGCGATGAAGGCCTGGCGGGTACCCTGCGTATCTTCAGGAATGCCATGAAAAAGGAAAACCGTGAACAGTTCAAGAAGATGTACAGCTTCTTTAATACTACAGGTAAAGATCTGAACTATATCGCTGTGTGCAGCAGCAAGCAATAATCGCTATTTCCGGGCGGGGTCCGGATACAAAAAAAGGGTGTCTTCAGCTGCCGTTTCCACGGCCGCTGAAACACCTTTTTTGAGTTGGTTATATTAAGCTACAGCCTCCGCGCTTCTCCAGCGCAGCTTATACAGCTCAGGCAGCACTACGCCGAGCAGGACAAGCACAACCCCGATCCACTGCAGGCCGCTCACATGCTCATTCAGTACAAACGAGGACATCAGGACAGCTACCGGAAGCTCTGCAGCCCCAAGAATACCGGCCATGCCCCCGCCGATATGCGGTACACCGATTGCGAACATAACCGGCGGGATGAACGCGCCGAACAGTCCAAGCAGAAATCCGAACAGCAGCAGCGGTCCCCACAGCAGACCGTTAAAGAGGAAATGCGGCGGGAACAGGATGAACAGCAGCACCATACCGCCGGTTACCATCCATGCGCTGCGGTAGGCCGGGTGCGCTGCCGGAACAGCTTTGCCGCTGAAAATAATGAACATGGAGTAGCTGACAGCTGACAGCAGCCCCAGTGCAATGCCCAGCAGGTTAAATTGCGGGCTGCTCTGGCCCAGGACACCTGCAGCCAGCAGCGTGCCGCCGAACAGCATCAGCAGGGTCAGTACAGTGATTTTATCCGGACGCTGCCGCTTGCTGACAGCCTGAATCAGGACACTGATCCAGGTAAACTGGAACAGCAGAATAATAGCCAGTGATGCCGGAATGTAACGCAGAGACTGATAATACAGCAGCCCTGTAACTACAGTCGGCGCTCCGGCCATCATCAGCAGGCCCCGGTGCTTCCAGGTTAAGGCCTGGAAGGCAGGTTTGCCGCCGTCAGCAGGTGTGCTGCCGCTGCGCAGCTTACGGCCGGCTCTAGCCTTTGTGAACGCAGCCAGCAGCCAGGCAAGAATACAGCCGGTCAGCAGCTGAGTGCCCACAACCTCCCCCAGCTTGTAGCCCTGGCCGTAAGCCAGCACCACTATCGTTGATAAAATGCCGTAGCTCATCGCTCCGATAAGAACAGATAATAAGTATTTCATGTCTTTCATGTTGTATATGCCTCCTGAATGCTTTATGTCTGATAAAACGCCGGAACACGCAAAAAATCCTAACTCCGGGATAAGGACCGCTTAGGCGGGTCTTTATCATCGTAGTTAGGAAGAATAGGCTTCCTGTAGAAACCCCCGCCCTATCCATGCCTTAACGGCTGCGGGGTTATACGAGAAAATATTAGTGTTATTAGCATGACGACCTTTCATATGTTACACGGCAAGTCAGGTGGTGTCAACCCTTTTTTGTTCAAATTTTTAATTAATTAGTCCGGCTTCGGCTGAAGCCTTGTTCCAGCTCCAGACCTCCCCTGCGGCTCTGATCCGAATATCCCTGTAATATCAAAATCAGATATGTTACTATTTACAGGATAAAACCCAACAGAAAGTTCGTGATGTCACCAATGAAGCCCGATCCCCACTCTTTTGCTGTCCAGAAAAGGACACAACCATACAGCGAGACCCGCTGCTGGCAGCTGAATTCAGCCGCCGGAAGCTTCCCGGGGCAGCGTTACTCCCCTGAAGACCAGCGCTCGATTGACGAAGCTGCCGCTATTCTGGCGGGCGGCGGTACAGTCGCCTTTCCAACCGAGACGGTCTACGGCCTCGGCGCGGATGCACGGAACACAGCCGCTGTAGAGGCTGTGTTCGCCGCCAAGGGACGGCCTTCCGACAACCCGCTGATCGTGCATATTGCCGCACCGGGACAGCTTGAGGAATTTGCCGCCGGCGTAAGTGAAACCGCCGGCCTGCTGATGAAGGCCTTTTGGCCCGGCCCGCTGTCCATCGTGCTGCCGGTGCGCCCCGGTGTACTGTCTCCGCGTGTAACCGCGGGACTGGACACCGTTGCCGTGCGCATGCCGGATCATCCGGCGGCGCTGGCTCTGCTGGAGCGCTCCGGCTGCCCGGTGGCAGCACCGAGCGCGAACCGCTCCGGGCGGCCGAGTCCGACGACGGCCGCCCATGTGATCGAGGACCTCGCCGGATACATCGGCGGGGTCCTCGATGACGGGCCAACCGGAGTCGGCGTAGAGTCGACGGTTGTCCAGGTACTGCCGGACGGGACGGTCGCCGTGCTCCGTCCGGGCGGGATTACTGCCGAGCAGCTGTCGGCAGTAACCGGCACTGCCGTGGCTCCGCCGCCGCCGGAGGCTGGCGGAGCCGGTCATGCCGCCGGCGGCGGCAACCCGGCGCCGCGCTCGCCGGGCATGAAGTACACGCACTATGCGCCGCAGGGCTCGCTCTCGATCGTGAGCGGCATGTCGCCTCAGTGCGTGGCGGACAAGGCTTCCGCGCTGCTGCTGGAAGCGCGCGGGCGCAGCGAACAGACCGGCCTGCTGCTGTTCGAGGAGCACCGCGCTTTCTATCCGGAAGATGCAGCTGACCACATGGTTTCACTTGGCTCGCTGCACGCGCTGGAAGAAGCTGCACGTGCACTTTACAGTGCGCTGCGCTACTTCGATGAGGTCGAAGCCGGCTACATTATCGCCGAAGCCTGTCCGGAATCCGGCCTGGGCTCAGCAATCATGAACCGGCTGCGCAAGGCGGCCGGCGGTACAGTCATCAGCGCTGAAAAGTGATAAGCTGCAGCCGGATTCAAGACAATATCCCATGTGCCTGAGCGGGCGTCATGGGATATTTTTTTATATCAGGCCATGGGATTCGATATGCAGACCTAGCTCTACGGATTATGCTTTTTATTCTTCTAACAAGCGTAATTATGTATTTATTTCGGCATAATCAGTGTGACTCATGCTAAAAATCATGCATAAATATAACACTGATTGTAAGTTTTATAGAATTTATTGATTGCCCATCAAAAAAGAATTGATTGGTAATTCCATGTTAGGTTTTAGTAAAATTCTTTTAAATTCTTAATAATATCGGTTCACCCGCAGCAACCTAGCTTTACAACATACATAGACAGGGAGTGTTCGTTCAAGTGTCCACTATATCAACAACAGCGTCGGCTTCAGCCGAGGAATATGTACAAAGAGTTTACAGTGAGGTTGTCCGCCGTGATCCGCTGGAGCAGGAATTCCATCAGGCCGTAAAAGAAATTCTGGAATGTCTGGTCCCTGTGCTGTCACGCCATCCGCAATATGAGGCGAATGCTGTTCTGGAGCGGCTTGTTGAACCGGAACGCACCATCTCCTTCCGGGTCCCTTGGATAGATGAATCCGGCAAGGTACAGGTTAACCGCGGGTACCGGGTACAGTTCAACAGCGCAATCGGCCCATATAAAGGCGGCATACGCTTCCACCCTTCCGTATACTCGGGCATTATTAAATTTCTGGGCTTTGAACAGATATTCAAAAACTCCCTGACCGGCCTGCCGATCGGCGGCGGCAAGGGCGGCTCAGATTTTGATCCCAAGGGAAAAACGGACCGTGAGGTGATGGCATTCACCCAGAGCTTCATGACCGAGCTGTACCGGCACATCGGCCCCGACACGGACATCCCTGCCGGCGATATCGGCGTAGGTGCTCGCGAGATCGGCTATATGTTCGGTCAATACAAGCGTATCCGCGGCGGCCATGAGGGCGGCGTGCTGACCGGAAAAGGCCTGCTCTACGGCGGAAGCCTGGCCCGTAAGGAAGCCACCGGCTACGGCCTTGTCTATTTTGTTCAGGAGATGCTGGCGGCTGAGGGGCATGATTTTGAGGGGCAGACAGTGGTCGTCTCCGGCTCAGGCAATGTTTCCATCTACGCCATTGAGAAGCTTCAGCAGCTTGGAGCAGTTGTCGTAGCCTGCAGCGACTCCGGCGGATACATCTATGATCCGCAGGGCATCAATCTGGATACGGTCAAGCGGCTGAAGGAGCAGGAGCGCGCCCGGATCAGCGAATATGTTAACGAGCATCCGCATGCTCAGTATTCGGAAGGCAGCACGGGTATCTGGACAATCCCCTGCCAGATTGCCCTTCCGTGTGCTACGCAAAATGAGCTCGATGAGGTTGCGGCTCGCAAGCTTGTGGCCAATGGCGTACTTGCTGTCGGCGAAGGCGCTAATATGCCCTCCACTCTGCCGGCGATCAATTACTTCCTGCAGCAGGGAACCCTCTTCGCACCGGCCAAAGCTGCTAATGCGGGCGGTGTTGCTGTCTCCGGTCTTGAGATGAGCCAGAACGGCATGCGGCTCTCCTGGTCCTTTGAAGAAGTGGATGAACGGCTGCGGCAGATTATGAAGAACATCTACCGCAGCAGCGTGCGGGCTGCCGAGGAGTATGCCCTGCCGGGCAACCTGGTGGCTGGCGCGAATATCGCCGGCTTCCTGAAGGTTGCGGATTCCATGCTGGCTCAGGGTGTGGTCTAGGGGAACTGGCTTCTCTAACCAGTGCAGTCACTGGTTTGTTAGCTGCACTGTCACCGCAGGATAAATGATGTGGAAATTCTCCAGCTATTGTTAATGTTAAATACCCGGTAAAGCAATCAGTTGGAAAAAAGCAACCTAATTCCGCTGTTTCCGCACATAAGGGGCCAAACGTCCAAAACAGGTGGCGATTATCCAACTAATCATCTGATTATATGGATTTTCCCGGATCTAGATGGACAAAATCCATCTACATGCCCTGGCCACGCCTCTGCCCCATCCAGCTGAGCCCCAATATAAAAAAACGCGCCGTTTAGAAATCAGCGGCGCGTTTTTTTTATATTGTATATCCGTTTAACTCAGCAGCGTCTACAGCAGCTCACGGCGCAGCTCTTCCGGCGATTTCGGCGAGAGGTAGCCGAGTGGAATATCGAATACCGTTTTGGCTCCGGAAGCCCCTTCCGCACTCAGACGGGCAGCCGCTCTCGTATAGGCGATCAGCACGCTGGCGGTGAATTCAGGATTGCTGTCCAGCTTCAGCCCGAACTCAGCGATCTGTCTGTTACCGTTACCGGTTACTCCGCTGCGGATCACGAAGCCGCCATGCGGCATTCCGGAATGCTCACTGGCAAGCTCTTCTTCGGTAATAAATGTCACCGTAGTATTGTAATCAGCAAAATAATCCGGCATATTAACAATGGTCTCGCGGATGGCAGCCTGATCAGCTCCGGCTTCTGCTACAACATAGCAATTACGGTTGTGCTTGTCCCGGGTTGCCAGCTCAGGCGTTTCTCCCGAACGGATACGCTCAATGACTTCCTCAACCGGAACCGTATACTGGACGCCTGCTTTGACTCCCGGTACCCGGCGGATTGCATCGGAGTGGCCCTGGCTGACGCCTTTACCCCAGAAGGTGTAGTCATGTCCTTCCGCCAGTACGGACTGCATCAGCAGACGGTTCATGGAGAACAAGCCAGGGTCCCAGCCGGTTGAGATAACGCCGACCTTTCCCCCCTCCAGAGCGGCTGCATTTACTTTTTCATAAAACTCTGGAATCTTGGCATGGGTATCAAAGCTGTCTACAGTATTGAACAGCTTGGCCAGCTGCGGAGTCTGCTCCGGCAGATCTGTCGCTGAGCCGCCGCACAGAATCATTACATCGATTTTATCTATGTACTCCTTTGCGTCTGCTAGGCGCTCCACCTTAAGGCCTGTCTCCTTGGCAAGACCCTCCGGATCTCTGCGTGTAAACACAGCAGCCAGCTCCATATCCGGATTCTGTTTGATTGCCTGCACTACACCCTTACCCAAGTTCCCGTAGCCTGCAATTCCTACTCTAATACGTCTGTTCATGTTGTTCCTCCCCTGCCGGAAGCTTCCGGTGAATTTGTGATGTCTTAAATTACAAGTATATATACATAACATGAAATGTAAACATTTTTTTTAATAAACACCTACCAAACTATTCGCACGATAAAATGAGCCGTTTTGTTCATATTCGCACAAAGGAAACATATGTTCCCGGCAGTTGTTTGGTGGTATATTATTCTACAGGATCACTTTTTAAAAATTGGAGGTCATACACAAAAATGAAATTTCAAGATATTCAAGACAATCCCGTTCCAAGGATTCACAGAAATATTGCACGGCTCCCGGAGCTAGATATGTTTTATCTCGATACACAGACACCTGGACCTGTTATTGTATGTCTGCACGGCAGATGGGGACGGGCAGAGACTTGGATTGACTTTATGGAGCATTATGGGAACCAATACCGGATAATCGCCCCAGATCAGCGGGGACACGGGCTGAGCGGCAAACCGGTGTCCAAATATACCGCGGAAGAAATGGCAGCCGATGTTGCGGCACTGCTTGATTATTTAAATATCACAAAGGTCATCCTGGTAGGTCACTCCATGGGCGGACAAGTGGCAGGATATACAGCTGCAAGATATCCTTCATACATACAGGCATTAGCCATCCTCGATAAGTCTCCTGCAGGACCTGAACAGCGCAGCAATCTGCAGCTCGAACAGATGGACCTGTCAGATCCGGTAACCAGAGACTGGCCCCTGCCCTTTTCCAGCCTTAAGGAGGCTATGTTCTGCATCAGGCAGGCAACAGATTCGGACTTGAGCTACCAGTATTTTATGAACAGTCTGACTGAAACGGCGGAGGGCTATCAAATGTTATTCTCTCCGCAGGCAATGGGCGCTAATATTGCATATAACATGGATTGGTACCATCTGCTGCCGGATATTAAGTGCAGAACCCTGATAATTAGGGCAAAGAATAGCGAAGCAGTCCCTGATAAAGCTCTCTTCAAAATGAAGAAGCTCCTGGCCAAATGCTCTGACTTTGAGATGTCTCACCCTAACCATAATGTTCATCTGTCAAATCCCGCGGAGTTCTATGCCTGCTTCGACCCGTTTTTGACATGACCGCTTCAGGAGCATTTCCGGTTGCAGAACGCAGCCTGTTAAGCTCCTTTTTTTATATGCTTGCCTAATTAGAAGTAAATATTACGAAACATCTGCTCCTCTGCTAACGTAATGAAAACTAAAGTTTCTATGTTTTACCGTACGTATTTGGCGGTTTTGGTAATATTATGGAGCCTTCCGGATTGTTCTTTGGTAAAATGAATCAAAAGGTGCGATAGCTAAATATACTCATACGAGGGAGGTGTAACTACTGAATCCAAATAGGCCTTTGAAGCTCCTCGGCGTTATAGCAGGCGTTGTCATTCTTAACATTGCTGTCCTGTCCCCGGGACTGCTCGCAGTTGAAATCGGCGGGGATAGCGCTTTACAAACAGCCGCAGGCGTCACTCTGCTGTTCATCAGTCTGCTTATTGTCCTTTATGCCAGTTATACTTTACTGCTTAAGCCTCCTTCCGCCCGGACTGCCCGTCCCTTAGCTACTCCTGACGATTATGCAGCCCGGCTGGAGCAATACCAAAAGGTGAAATTACTAAAAAGCGACTCTGCCCTTGCCCTTGACCAGCTGGAGCGGATGGAGAAGAAGAAAGCCGTCCTGTCCCGTGTGCTTGGCCAAAGATTCGATCCGGAAGAGCTAAGCTACAGGAAATTTAGCAATGTCATTACCGAAGTGGAGAAGCTTCTGTTCCTTAATATCAGGGGACTTCTTAATAAGCTGAGTTTATTCGATTCGGAAGAATTTTCCCTTTTCACCGGCTCCCGCAAGCCATCCCAGTTCTCCGAGAAGCTTATTCAAAAGAAAACTGCGCACTACAATGACTTTTTTGCTTCGGTAAAGGGCTACCTTGGCGCTAATGAAGAGATTCTGCTGAAGCTTGATCAGCTGCTGCTCGAAATCTCTGAGCTCGACAGCACTAACGTCCAGAGCATTGAAGATATCCCCTGCATGCAGGAGCTGAATGCTCTGATCGCGCAGACCAAGCTCTATCAATAAAGGAGGAAGATGCATATGGCCAGGAAAGGCAGAACGTTTATGATACTGGCGGTTATTGCCGCTGCTGTGTTTGCTTTAGTGTATTTTGGCATTACCCTGACCACTAATCTGGGTAAATCCACCGGAGAAATTACGGCGGAGGACGCAAATAAGAAGCTGGGCAAGCTTTACAAGGATATTAGAGTCAACCAGGCCGAGCCTTTAAAGGGACAGATTGATCTTGACCCTGCAGATGTCGGAGAGGCGTTGCCGGATATCTCCAAATTTGCGGTTTCTGTTGAGAATACAACCAGCAATTATGTTGAAATCTTCTCCTCCACTGAAAAATCCGGCACAGGCAATGACGGCTGGCTTAATGAAGTAGCATCTGCTTTTAATGAAGCTAATATTCTGGTGGAAGGAACCCCTGCATCGGTAAAAATCCGCAATATCGCCTCCGGTACCGCTGCCGACTACATAAGATCCGGCAAGTACATCCCGGATGCCTACACCCCGTCCAATGAACTGTGGGGCGAAATGGTAAAAGCAGGCGGAGTCCAGACTGAGCTTATCTCGGACCGGATTACCGGGAATGTTGCAGGCGTAGTGACAGCCCGGAAGAAATATGATGAGCTTATAGAAAAGTACGGTTCCTTGAATATCAAAACGATTACGGACGCTATCTCTGCAAATGAACTGGCGATGGGCTATACAGACCCTTTTGCCAGCTCGACCGGCCTTAACTTTCTGATTACTGCACTCGGGACGTTCGACAGCTCGGATCTGCTGGGCGATCAGGCTGTACAGGGTTTTGAGAAATTTCAGGCCAACGTGCCGTTCACCGCTTCAACTACTCTGCAAATGCGGGATGCGGCCAAGACCGGCATGCTGGATGCCTTTGTGCTGGAATATCAGACCTTTGTTAATGCTGCCGACCTCAAAAGCGGCTATGTGTTCACACCGTTCGGCGTAAGGCATGACAGTCCGCTTTATGCACTCGGGGATCTGCCGGAGCAGAAGCGGGAGATTCTTGAGAAGTTCGCAGCATTCGCTGCACAGGACAGCTATCAGAAGCTGGCATCCGATAGGGGCTTTAACGGCTTGAATGAATATATTTCCGAGCTGGCTCCGGTTGACGGCCCCCTGCTCACCTCTGCCCAGAAGCTATGGAAGGAAAAGAAAAACGGCAGCACACCGCTTGCAGCGGTATTTGTGGCCGACGTCTCGGGCAGTATGGCCGGAGAGCCGCTTAACCGGCTTAAGGAGTCGCTTTTGAAGGGCCAGAAGAATCTCGGGAAGGACAACAGCATCGGCTTTGTCTCCTACTCCAGTGACGTTACGATCAACCTGCCGATCGGCAAATACGATACGAATCAGCAGTCTATGTTTGTCGGGGCGGTTAACAGCCTGCAGGCTGCCGGAGGGACGGCTACGTTTGACGGGATGGTGGTTGCGATGAAAATGCTGCAGGATGAGCTGGCTGCCAATCCCGGAGCGAAGCCTGTAATTTTCCTGCTCAGCGACGGGGAGACCAATGAGGGCCATTCTCTTGATGATATCCGCAGCTTGATCGAAACTTATAAAATTCCGGTCTATACTATCGGCTACAACGCCAACATCAAAGCGCTGGAGAGTATTTCCGGCATCAACGAGGCAGCGAGCATTAATGCAGATACAGACGATGTGGTCTACAAAATCAGCAATCTGCTGAACGTACAGATGTAAGGAACTCAACTTAAATAAGGAGGTCTGTCATGTCATTTACAATGGAAATCCCGAGTACCGAGAAGCTGCGATCTGTCATTGCCGAGGAGGTAAAGCCGGAGCCTGAAGAGGTTACTAAGCTAAAGGAGCTGGCCAGGAGCAATGTCTCCAGTATTCTGGAGCTTGACCTGGAATCACTTGAGAAACGCAAGGCAGTTCTGCAATCCATTGACAGCTTCGGTATGGGCACGATGCGCTCCTCTTCAGACAAAAACGCCCTGCTGCAGGTCTCTGTGGGCAATCTATCCAAAACCGGGGATGAAGGCGGCCAGGTCGCCAAGGGCTTGACGGAGCTGCATATGCAGCTGAAGGACCTTGACCCCAGTGCCGTTGATTTTGCCAAAAGCGGGCTTCTCGGCAAATTTTTTAATCCGCTGCGCCAGTATTTCGCCAAATACCAGAAGGCTGATGCCGTTATCTCCGATATCATCGTATCATTGGACAAAGGCAAGACGGTTCTTCGGAACGATAATACAACACTTGAAATTGAGCAGCAGACCCTGCGTGAGCTGACGAAACGGCTGCAAAAGGAAATCCAGCTCGGGCTGCTCATGGACCAGGAGATCGAGACACAGATTGAAGCAGCCAAGGTGCGCGGGGAAGATGAAGACAAGGTCCGGTTTATTACCGAGGAGGTGCTCTTCCCGCTCCGTCAGCGGGTAATGGATCTGCAGCAGATGCTGGTCGTGAACCAGCAGGGTATCATGGCGATTGAGGTTGTTATCCGCAATAACAAAGAGCTGATCCGGGGCGTGGACAGAGCCAGAAACGTGACTGTCTCTGCGCTTAAAATCTCAGTCACGGTCGCGAGTGCTTTATACAACCAGAAGATTGTCCTGAAAAAAATTGAGCTGCTGAACCAGACGACCGATAACCTGATCAGCGGTACATCAAGAATGCTTAAGGAGCAGGGTGCTGCCATACACAAGCAGTCGCTGGAAACCAGTATTTCTGCTGATACGCTGAAGCAGGCATTCTCCGATGTGTTATCGGCGCTGGACTCGATCAGCAGCTACAAGCAGGAAGCCCTGCCCAAAATGCGCGACACCATCACCCAGTTCCGTGAGCTTGCCGATCAGGGTGAGCAGCAGATCAAGAAGCTGGAAAAAGGCTCTTCTCTCGGCCTATAAAATAAAGGGGGTCCTGCGTTCATAACGCAAGGACTCTTTTTTTCTGCCTTTAGCACAGATTTTGCGGATTCCTTCCGCCCTCCCTGAGGTAATAAGTGCTAAGGGAGGTTATACATATGCACCTATCTCTGAGTACCCGTAAACACATGCTGCACGCTTTCCTGATCCTTATGCTGCTTCCGGTTGCCGTGTTCTCCCATAATCCCCCACGGGCATCGGCTGCCGGGTTCATGGCTTCATGGCCCTACAAAGCTGACCGCCTGGAGTCCAGTCAGATGGTTGTTGTAACGACAGCCTCCGCCCGTTCACAGAAAGGCGTATTGTCCCTGAGGGAGAAGCGTGACGGGAAATGGATTACCATCCTGTCCGGCATACCGGTAACCCTCGGTTCAGGCGGCATCGGCAAAACCAAAGAAGGCGACAAGCGAACCCCCTCGGGCGTATATCCGCTTGGCGAAGCATTCGGTTCTGCGGCAAGCCCGGACGGCCTGAATATTCCTTATACCACAACCGGCAGCAGTGACTATTGGATTGATGATTCCGCCTCAGCCGAATATAACCAGCGGGTAACCTATACAGGTGACCCCAACAAGCGCTGGAGCTCTTATGAACGTCTCCTTCATCCGCTGTATAAGTATGCAATTGTCCTTAAATATAACGAAGATCCCATCATTCCCGGCAAAGGCAGTGCCATATTTCTGCATGTGTGGAAGGGCGCAGGCCAGCCGACTGCCGGCTGCATCGCCATGTCGGAGAGCAATCTGCTGAAGCTGATGAAGCTGCTTGACGCTTCCTTGTCGCCTGCTATCGCGATCGGAACTGCAGATTAGCCATCATACATTCCTGAATACAAGTAGAAACGGCTATGCCGTCCTTCAGAGAAGGCGGTAACCGTTCCTGCGAGAAATATAAGGATTATTGATAGCGTAAAACATATAAATTTTTATATTTTCAAAAAGGGGGTGACCCGGCAGCTTTTTCAAAGCTTTTGAGTCACCCCCTTTATGCTGTTCAATTATTAATGCGTTATAATGGCGGCTCCTCTAAAGTCTCCACAATGTCGCACAACTGGTAATTCCGGCGCCTACCGACCATAAGAAGAACAGGTCTCCCGGCTCAAGAGTCCCGTTCTTCACCGCATGATGGAGAGTGATGAACGGGCTGCTGGTTCCGGTGTAGCCGTATCTATCCCCGATGTATGGAAATTTGGCGGTATCCTCCTCCAGGATTCCGGCAATTTCTCTGATCACAGTAAGGTTCAGCTGGCTCAGAATATAATGCTTAACCTCGCTTTTGGCAAAACCCTGCTCTTCCAGCAGCCTCTCAATTCCGGTAACCGCAGTCGGAAACGCCACGTTGACGTTATACTCCGGATGCAGATAAATCTTCTTCTCCTCAAGCGTCTGGCGGTCATTGAACATCCGGGTTAATCCGCCTGACGGGAATAGCATGTCTTCCGCCTTATGCGTGTTGGTATAGTACAAGGAATCAATCAGGCCGGAACCTCCATCCTCCACCCGTTCCAGCAGAACTGCGCAGGCTGCATCTCCGCATAAGCCTTTTGAAGCTAAATCACCTTCTTTATAAAAGCGGGCAATCTGCTCCGATCCGACAACCAGCGCATATTTCACCCGCGGATTGGTCATCATCGCACGTGCCGCCTGATCGGCAGCAACCACCATCCCCACACAATTCGCATTGCTGTCATAGACGATACATGAGTGCTTGCCGCCAATCGCCTGGTGCAAGAGCGCAGCGTCTGTCGGAGCACTATACTCATGTGTCCCGGAGGAGACAACGATCATGTCGAGGTCTTCGGGTCTAAGCCCGCTGCTCTGCAGCAATGCTTTGGAGGCTTCAATCGCCATGTAAAGCGTATTTTCTTCATAGGTTGTTGCATAGTAACGATCCTTACGGCCAAAATACTCCCAAATACCGATAAGCTTGTCTGCAGCTTCGCCAGCCTGTTCAGCCAATTCTTCATTGCTAACTTTGAATGGCGGATGGTACACTTCAGTTCCTGCAATTCTTACGTTAACCATAACGGCCCACCTTTGTTAGTGTATTTGTCTTTTTCTCAGCGTTTCAGGTCACACCGTCCGCACTCTGCGCATATTGGCTACCCTTTTACAATAGCCCACGCTTCATCAACCGTATCTACGAACTGTCCTTCAAATCCGGCTTTCGGAGCTACACGCTGTAATTGTCCCTTTGCCACAATCTTGCCCGGGTTAACCAGTACGGCATGCTTAAAGCTGTTATAAAGCACATAGCAGCGTTCCAGCACCGGCAGAATTTCCGGCTTAAAGGGCGCCATATCCGAGCAGTCAATAATCAGCGACATCTCTTTAAGCGGCAAATGCGGCATTTGGGCTTCGAAAGTATCAACCTCTTTGATCGTCTCATCCAGGTCGGCAAACCCGTGGAGGCTGATAAAGATGGTATTGGATTCAGGGTGCATTGTAGTTTCTGCGATCATGTTAGTACAACTCCAGTTCTGTTTAATAGATTTGCTGACGAGCAATCAGAAGTTTCAGAATACAATCATCGGTTTTCATTTCACACGGCAAATTCTCCAGGCAAAATGGCTTATTTTATGTATTAGAGCATGTCTGCAACTCTCCTTTGGCCTATTTAGACAGCAAAAAAACCAAACTATATGAGCGTCCCCGCTATCATACCGCTGTAAAAGCGGGTTAGACCGGTGGCTTTGCGTCTTCCGCCTTTCGGCGGAGTTGCCTTTGTTCATCAGCTGGCGCCTCAGAATTACAAACATATTTGGTATTTAGTGTCTAGCACTATTTATAATTCGACATAAAGCGGCACATTCCTTCTTTTGCCGGCGGCGGCATAACAAAAGTGCCCGCTAAGGGGCACTTTTGTAAATAGCATCTCTACTTTTATTAATAACGTTTACTGTCAGCCAGCCAATTATTGGCCGATCATCCCGCCGTCAACGGTATAGAGCGATGCGGTTACGAATGAAGCCTCATCGGATAGCAGGAAGTTCATTACGGCCGCCACCTCCTGCGGTTCTCCGTAACGTCCCATCGGTGTAGCCGCCTCATTGGCAGCCTTGAAGTCATCGGCGCTGCCTGAATTCTTCTCGATCTTACGCATCATTTGGGTGTTGATGGTTCCCGGCAGCACAGCGTTGACGCGGATACCGAACGGTGCCAGCTCGTTAGCGGTTACCCGGGTCAGACCAATCACAGCATGCTTGGACATAATGTATGGAGACATCCCCGGAGCACCCATCAGGCCTGCCAGCGAGGAGGTATTGAGGATAGCGCCGGATTTTTGCTTTTTCATAACAGGAATGACATATTGCAGCCCAAGGAATACCCCGCGGACGTTGACGTTATATACCAGGTCCAGCGACTTCACACTCAGCTCTTCCACCAGCCCGGACGGGCCTTCAATACCCGCATTGTTGGCAAAATAATCGATCGTCCCGAATTTCGCCACAGCCTGATTCACATAATTCTGCACATCTTCTTCCTTTGATACATCGGCTGGGACAGCCAGTGAGTTCGTATCGTCCAAGCCCAGCTCCTGAATGACTGTGTGAATCGCTTCCTCATTCAAATCGACCAGTACCAGATTCAGCTTACGCTCGGCCAGGCGGCGGGCAAGCTCTTTTCCGATACCGCCTGCGGCACCTGTGATGACAGCTGTTTTAACCTGTGATTGACTCATTATTATTCGCTTCCTTTGTTTTATAGTAGGGGAGTAAGTGGATTTTGTAACAAAATCGCCTTATCTCTTGAAACAAGCTTACACCCAATATACTTGTCGTGACAATAATCATAATATAAGATAATGTTGACTTGGCGACATTTTAATATCAAATGTAGCGCTCTGCTGAGCATTTTGAACATTTCAGCTATAATTGTTGTTTCTACATTCAAAAATCCGTTTTTTTGCTGTATAACCTCTGATGGTTATAATAAAACGATATCAACACGGTGGAGGCAGATGGCATTGGAACACGAAGAGGATTTAAGCAGAGGGGTCAGACGTACCCGGCAGGCACTGAAGACAGCGTTTGTTGATCTGATTTTGGAAAAGGGATATGAGACAGTAACCATTATGGATATTGCCGGGCGGGCGGACTACAACCGCGGCACCTTTTATAAGCATTTTGTAAGTAAGGAGGATCTGCTGCTGGACATCCATGATGATTTTCTGCGGAATATTTCTGAGCTGCTGCTGCAGCCTTATGAAGGAATGGAACAGATTTCGGCTGCCGGGATTTACCCCTCCCTGCTGCAGCTTTTTCAGCATATAGAGCAGCACAAAAGAGACTTCCTGGCATTAAGCTCCGCCCAGCGCGGTAAAACCTCGGTTGAGCTCTACGATACATTGCGCAGGTCCATGCGTGAGGATATGCATATTGAGATGGAGGGAAGCAGCTCCCCGCTCGATTATGAAATTCTGCTGAGCTACCAGCTGTCAGCCACTGTAGGTGTCATTGATTATTGGGCGGAGAGCAATTTCAAGTATTCTGCGGAATACATGGCCGGGCAATTGATGGTGCTCGTGAACAGCAGAATGGATCATATTGTGTTCACAAGAAACTGAGCCTTCCGGCCGCTCATAAACGCTCTAGCTCCATAGCGTAACAGGCCCGGCAATCAGGCAGCTCTATAAAAAAGCGGCGCATTCCGCTTGTACCGTAATCCGGATACAAGCCGACTGCGCCGCTTATTCTATATGTTACATATAAATATCAATGACTGTTCTCTCAGGATCTGCAAGGCGCTGAATCTCTTCACGCGCAATCTGGAGGCCGCCAAGCCGGTAAGGATTAGCGAGCCGCATAGCCTGTACCTCCTGGCCGTTCACAGCTGCCGAGCGCAATCCGCCCTCTTTGCAGTGATATATAAAGGTCACAGGTGAGCCTCCGTATTCAAATTCAAAGCGTGTACCATCCAGCTCAGCAGGCAGTACCGGGTCCAGAATCAGGTCTCCGCCCTCTTCGCGGATGCCCAGTACATTAGAGATGAGCTGGTTCATGTAGATTCCCGGACCGCTGGAATAGATTCTCCAGCCGCCTTTGACCGGAACGGAGCCGTCACGCAGCTCCTGGAAACACTCCTGTGCTTCATACCGGTTGTCAAATTTGCCGTCGGAGCTGCTGAAGTAGGCATTGCTCTGGCGCAGCTCGGCATTCGGCACAGCATCGCGGATTCCGACCGGATTAATGGTCGCGAGGCCCTTCCAGACCTGGTCGGTCTTGCCGGTCTTCGCCATCGCCTCAACAAAACGGATATGGGCGTGCACATACTGCAGTCCGATTTCCCGTCCGAAATTAGCCGCCTGCTCGGCACGTTTGAAATGCGTGCTGACACCGCCGGCATACTGTGCCGGGTGGTTCATCAGCCGCACGCCGTCCGGGCACAGGAACTGGTCCTGAATCAGCGTGTAGTGCGCCTCCATCTGCTCAGGGGTAAGCAGCTCGCCGATCATGCTGCGGGTCATCGGCAGCAGGCGGTACTGAATACCGGTCTCCTTGTCCTCCGGATGCAGCATCAGCTTAGCCTGCTCAGGATCTTCGAAGTACAGGAAGCCCGGGATCACCTCAGTGCCCAGCATATATCGGTTGAAGTCGGCTTTGATGCCTTCAGCCATTTGCATCAGCTCATCCGACCAGCCCGCATCTGTATCCCTTAGAACATTGGAGAGGCCCCGAACCGTCTGGTAAGTCAAGGCCACTGTCCAGCTGCTGACCATATACTGTTTCAGCTGGGCATTTGCCGGCTGCAGCGTATCATCCCAGTCTCCGTCCCCGTATGAAGACAGGCAGGTGTCATGCAGGAAGTGGGATTTGATATATTCCAGCTCCTTAAGTGCATGTTCCCTCAAGGTGAAGGCAGTCTCTGTGAAGTCAAAGCTGTGCTTGCGAGTATACGGAATCCGCTCGTCCAGCACTGCATAATCACGGGTTGCGCGCAGATAATCGCCCAGTACTTTGAGCGGCCAGACAATAATGTCGCCATGGCTCTCTTCCTGCTGGACCGAGGTATACCTGTCGAACATGAACCATTGCGGCCAATTGCCGTCATCCTCATACTGATGGGCAAAGACGGTCAGCAGGATCTCACGTACCTGCCCGTATTTGTGGGTGGCCAGGAAGTATTCAACAGGTCCCTGGCATACATCCCTCGTCCCCCAGGCTGCGCCGCCATACTGCTCCAGTCCGTGAGGAACAGAATAGTGGACCAGCATATTATGGGTGTACCACCAGGCCAGTGCATTTACCTTAAACAGCTCTGCCTGCTCTCCGCTTTCCTTCTTCAATTGGAAGCCGTTCATGACACCTGCCAGGAATTCACGGTAATTCTTCGTCTCCGCTTCAAATCCGGCCGCCGCCGCTGGACGGGACTCTCCGTCAAGCATTCCTTGGAACGTAAGCGTCCATTCACTGCTTGAATCAAGCTCAAGCACGGTCAGGGAGGCGCTGCCGGGCTCTGCTCCTGCTGCCAGCAGGGATTCATCCCCGGTTCTGAAGGCCGCCCCCTCTATAGTGATTTTGTAGGCCAGCTCAGGATATACAGCTGTACTAAATCCCTTGTCACCGGCCCGGAAGACCAGCCCGCCGTCAGCGGCCGGTTCCATCTGATAAGGAAGCTCATATTCAGCCACATTCATGGTAATCTGGTTGCTGACGAGGAAGCGGTATGCTTTACCGCTTGCCGAAGCGACATGCAGACGGATTTCGGGAGCTTTTACCGCTGTGTAGTTCGTAATTATAAAGGTGTCTCCGGCCGATTTATAATGCCACCGGGCATAGTTGAAGCCGATTTCGAACAATGACGGCATCGTCAGCAGACGGAACTGCCCATCCAGCTCTACATAGATCCGCTGTCCTGATGTTTTATTAACATTTAGCGCATTGCGGGCATTGGACAGCATTTTATTAAAATTGGTATTGCCCACCACCACCTGGGAATTAAAAATTCCATACATATATGAAGTAGTAGTCATTACCTCTGCATCCAGCCGGGCATTGTCTCCGCTCATCAGAATATGTCCGTGCGGACGTTCCACAAGCAGCTCCTTGCTCTTCAGGACAATATGCTCATAGGTGCCGGTAAAGAAAGCTAACAGCTCCCCATCCTGCCTTTCCTCCTGGAACCGCTGCGGGAACAGGGTGTCCAGCTCGGCAATGGACAACGCCAGCGTCTGTAGCGGAGTTCCTATCCGGGCAGCTGCTGGTTCCGGGATCTGCTTATTGCCTTCCGGCTTCACCGGCGCCAGCTTTTGCACACTGCTCCAGGCAGTCTGCAGCTCACCGGCATATTCCAGCCCGGTCACTGCCGCAGGATGATCCTCGCGGAACAAGCCGTAGAACGTAAATGCAGCTTCACCGTCCAGCTCAGTCTTTGGCGACTGCAATGCTGTATAGGCAAATTCATATTGATACACCTTATTAGCGAGACTCTCCTGATACAGTGCTTCCGGCCTGTCGGTTTCCTTATAGGACAAGCCGAAGAACTGGAAGCCGTCAGTGGAGTAACCGGCGGCTCCGCCGATCAGGCCCTGCTGCAGATAAGGGAACTTCCCGCCCTGCGGCTGGTTCTGCCTTGAACAGACGACATATCCGCCCGCCTGATCTGTGAAAACGGCATGATCGATATATTGGGACAAATAAGCTTCATTGCTGGTCACTGCCCCCGGCGCGGCAATACCGACATCCTGGGCATAAATAACGTCCAGCATGGCCGCCTTGCCCTCAACCCGGATATCCCAGAACCATATATCCGCTTCTGTCAGGGTAAAGGTCACCTGATAGGCAAGCTTCTCTGCGCTGCCATGGGCTCCGGTGTCCGCAGGAACTTCTCCCTGCCATATCAGCCGCTCCCCATCCCGGCTGAAGGTGCTGCCTGACTTTACGCCAAGCAATGGATAAGCCTGGATGCCGTCCGGCTGATACAGGCGGATATACAGATTGCCCGCAGCCCCGTCGATACTGTTGGCCAGCAGCTGGTTAATCATCATCTGGCCGCCTGATGCCTGGTACAGGTCTCCGCTCTCCAGAAAAGTAAAGGTAAGGCCTCCTTTTTGCAGGTTCAGCTTAGTACCGGTTACAGTTGTCATTTCTCTTCACTTCCTTATCTGATACGGCTTTACACCGCTATTATGTCTGTTAGGTTACTTCAGTAAAGTGAATCCGGCAGACAGCACATCACGGCTGTTCGCGCCTACATATACATCAAACCTGCCGCTGTCGCTGGCGACACTGAGATCGCTGTGATGATAACGCAGCTGTCCCTCTCCGATAATAAAGACTACTTCCGTACTTTCGCCGGGAGCCAGCCCGACCTGCCGGAATGCCTTCAGCTCCTTGACCGGACGGACAACCTCACCGGAGATGTCGCGCACATACAGCTGAACCGTTTCGGTTCCTGATACATTGCCGGTATTGGTCAGGGTCACCTTCACCTCAAGCGTCTGATCCGCTGCCAGCGTATCAGCGGAGAGCGTCAGCCCTTCATAACTAAAGGTAGTGTAGCTAAGTCCATATCCGAACGGCAGCAGCGGTTCGTTAGGGGCATCAATATATTTGGAGATATACCGGTTGCCGTCTTCTACCTCCGGCTTGGGCCGCCCCGTATTGAAATGGTTATAATAGACTGGAATCTGGCCTGCTGAAGCAGGGAACGACATTGTCAGCCGGCCGGAGGGATTCACCCTGCCGTACAGCAGGTCTGCCAGGGCGGATCCGCCTTCACTTCCCGGGAACCATGCTTCCAGCACTGCGTCAGCCTGGTCGTATACACCGTACAGATCAAGCGGACGGCCGTTGAACAGAACAGCGACCACAGGCTTACCGAGCTCCTTCATCAGCGAGATCAATTCCAGCTGCGCCTCCGGCAGCCTGATATTGGTGCGGCTGCCGCCTTCGCCGCTCATGTCGGATGCTTCGCCGACGGCCAGCACAATCACATCGGCCGCCTCAGCCGCACTCAGCGCGGCCGCCTTCTGCTCTGCAGTAATGGTCTCTATGCCTGAGCCTTCAGCTACTATTATACGATCAGGATTGCCAATTACTGAGCGCATGGCATCACTGAGCTTCACCGCATGTTCTGTTGAGCCGGTCCAGGACCACCAGCCCAGAATATCGCCGCTGTCCGCAAAAGGTCCGATTAAGGCTACCAGCTGCTCCGGCCGGAGCGGTAATACGCCGCTATTCTTCAGCAGCACACTTGATTTCTCAGCCAGCTGCCGCGCCGCCTGACGGTGTTCGGCGGAGAATACGATCTCCTTCTCCAGCACAGGATCAGCCCCGCGCATCGGGTTGTCGAACAAGCCGAGCTTCTCTTTGAGCTGCAGGATGCGCAGCACCGCTTCATCAATCAGGGCTTCATCAACAAGCCCTTCATCCACCAGCTTAGGCAGCTGATGCAGATAACTGGTTGTCATCATGTCGATATCCACTCCGGCCCGGATTGCCTTAAATGCCGCTTCTTTATCATCTTCAGCCGCGCCGTGCGCGACCATCTCCTTGATGGATGCCCAGTCGGAAATAATAACCCCGTCAAAGCCCCATTCTGTACGCAGCAGGTCACGAAGCAGCTTGCTGTTGCCGGTTGCCGGAATGCCGTCCACGATGTTGAACGAGGTCATGACCATCTCTGCTCCGGCATCAATTGCCGCTTTATACGCAGGGAGATAATATTCACGCAGCTGCCGTTCGGACAGGTCTACCGTGTTATAGTCCCTTCCGCCTTCAGCAGCGCCGTAAGCGGCAAAGTGCTTAACACATGCGGCCACACGGGAGTAATCTGCAAGGTCTTCTCCCTGAAAGCCCTTAACGAAGGCTTCCGCGAACACACCATTCAGGTACGGATCTTCGCCGGTCGATTCCATCACCCGGCCCCAGCGCGGATCACGGGTCAGATCGACCATCGGCGCAAAGGTTACGTGCAGGCCGGAGACTGCGGCTTCCCTTGCTGCAATCTCAGCGCTCTGCTCAGCAAGCTCCGGATTCCAGGAGCTGCCGATCGCGAGCGGAATCGGGAAAATAGTCTTAAAGCCATGGACAATATCTGCCATGAACAGCAGCGGAATACCCAGCCTGTTATGCTCCAGATGTGTCTTCTGCACCGCCATCATTCTATCCGCACCCGCTATGCCCAGCACAGAACCGGCATTACGGACAGCCTCACTGCTGATACCAAGCTCATCCATCGGACCCGTAATCTCCGATTCGTCACCCGGCTCATCATAGAACGGAGCTGCCAGCTGCAGCAGCTGGGCTATTTTTTCGTCAAGGGTCATTTGCTTCACGTATTTGTTGTATAAATGCTCAGACATTGCTGTAATCCCTCCATAAAAACGACCTAATTCGAATCGTTTCTTTCTCCTAAATCCTTTATTTATAGATCTAAACTAACTTTCAATTTAACAAAATCATAAACGTTTCTATTTATTTCGATACAGCTGGGCATCCTGCTCTACAACTCAGGAACTGCACGCTGATTATTCGAGGGGACACCAGTCCAGCATTCTTGTTAAATGCGATTCCCAATATTTGCATTCATGTCTGCCCGGCAGACGGTAGAACTTGAAGCGGAAGCGTAACTCCCGCTTCTGTAGACATTCCGGTTATTCCTGTATTTGTACCGATCTCCGTTCCATCAGCTCGATCTTAAGCTTATAGAAATCATTCACCGCATCCCCGTTCAGCATCTGGAACAGTAAATGGCCTGCCAGAGAGCCTGATTCATACATCGGCTGGCGGATCGTCGTCAGCGGAGGCTGGATATATTCTGCCAGCTGGATATCATCGAATCCGATGACCGAAATATCCCCGGGTACCGTTACCTTCGCCTCCTCAAAGGCCTTCATTCCCCCGACAGCCATCTCATCGTTTGCATAAAAGACTGCCGTCGGCAGCTCCCCCTGCATTAACATCATTTTGGTCGCTTTATAGCCGCCTTCCCGGATAAAATTGCCGCTGAGCTTCCATTTGGCTTTTTCCGTCAGTCCGGCTTCATTCATTGCCCGCAGATACCCCTGGTACCGCAGCGCATTATCATAGGAATCTGCCGGCCCGCTGATGTAGGCAATCGAGCTATGGCCGTTGTCTATCAGGTGCCGGGTAGCACTGTAGCCCCCCTGCTCGCCGTCAACAACAACATTAATCAGCCCTTCGCCGGCAATCAGCCGGTCCATAACGATAATCGGAAACCGCGGTCCGGCAGCGGCATGCAGAATCTCATCTGTAATGTTGTGGGCCAGCACAATGGCGCCGTCCACCCGCTTTTCCATCATATAACGGACAGCTGTCGAGCCTTTCCCGCCCATGGAGCTGCAGGCAATCAGATCATAGGAATTCGATAAGGCCACGTCCTGAATACTGCGGATCAGCTCCGAATAATAAGGTCCGGATAAATCCCGTAGAATAAGGGCAATCGTATTGGTCCGGCTCCGTTTCAAATCCATGGCAAAGCCGTTTTTCTGATAATTGAGCTGCCGTGCTGCTTCCAGCACCTTTTCTCTTGTTTTGGCGCTGACCCTGCTGTCACCGCTCATGGCATAGGAGGCTGTAGAGAGTGCAACCCCTGCCAGCTTAGCCACGTCCTTGATTGTTGCCATCTTTGTTCAATCCTTCCTGAGCGCTGCAATTGGTTAATTATACTATTTCATGCCGGATATCGTATATCCTTCTATGATATGTTTCTGGAAGAAGACAAAAATGATGATAATCGGAATGACCATGAAGGCAGCGCCCGCCATCTGCAGCCCAAACTCGGTTCCGTACTGCCCCTTGAGCAGCGATAATCCCACAGAAAGCGTATAAAGGCGTTCATCATTGGCAATAATCAGCGGCCAAAGGAAGCTGTTCCACGCCCCGATAAAGGTCAGAATCCCCTGAACAGCAAACACAGGCTTAACAATCGGCACAATCAGCTGGAAAAAGATTCGCAGCTCACCCGCCCCGTCCAGTCTTGCCGCTTCCAGCAGATCCATCGGAATGGTCGTCATGAACTGGCGGAACAGGAAGATTGCGAAGGCTCCGACCAGACCCGGCAGGACGATACCCGCCATCGTGTTGACCAGCCCCATCTCATTGATAATCAGATAAGTCGGAATCATGGTAACCTGTCCGGGTATCATCATCGTTGCCAGTATTATATAGAAAAATTTATTTCTGCCCGGAAATTCGAATTTGGCGAACGCATATCCGGCCATCGCGTTAAGGAACAGCCCGGCAAAGGAGCATAGAACAATAATCAGCGTATTTTTCAAATAGATGAGAAAGTCCATTTTCACAAACAGATCCCGGTAGTTGTTAAATGTAGGGTTGCTCGGAAACAGCGACGGCGGAATCACCGTGAACTCATTCTCCGGTTTAAAGGATGAACCGATCATCCAGATAAACGGCACCATCATCAGAAGTCCCCCGACGACGAGCAGCGTAATCATAATCGTTTTTTCCAGTCTCTTCATTCTGAGAGCCATGCCCGTATCCTCCTTCATAAGCATGCGGTTTCAGCCGGTGCTTAATATTCCACTTCTTTCTTTTTGACCGCGAATTGAATCAGTGTCGCTATGATAATGATGATGAACAGCACGAATGAGCCGGAGGCCGCATATCCGAATTTGCTGAGCTGGAACCCGTTATTGTATATAAAGAGCGCCATCGACATCGTCGCATTCAGCGGTCCGCCCTTGGTCATTACCAGCGGTTCCTCGAAGAATTGAATCCAGCCGATCAAGGTCGTAATGGTCACAAAGAAAGTAGCGAATCCAAGCAGAGGCACTGTGATATAGCGCAGCTTTTTCCAGCCTGTGGCCCCGTCTATTTCAGCAGCTTCATAATAAGAACGGGGAATACCCTGCAATGCCGCCAGGAAAATAATCATATTCAAACCGAGCGATTTCCAGAAGGCCAGCAGGATCAGAGAGAACTTCGCCAGGACCGGGTCCTGAAGCCACTGCTGCGCCGGTAAACCGAACCAGGAAAGGACATAGTTGAATAACCCGTAAGATCCGTTATATAAATAACCCCATACGACCGCTACCGCCACAATGTTGGTAATGGAAGGCATATAGTAGATGACCCGGAAGCTTTTGAACAGCCAGCCGGTACCGTAGTTTAGCAGAAGGGCCACTCCCATTGAGGCAAGCACGACCATCGGAACACCGACCACTACATAAATGAGGGTATTATACATCGCTTTGAGGAAAATAGGATCTTTAAAAATATCGATATAGTTACTGATGCCGACCCCGCTGATGTTCGAATAATCCGCAAGGCCGACCAGGTCCATATCTGTAAAGCTGATTACCAGTGCAATTATGATCGGAATGATCGAAAACAGCGTCAGCAGAATGACTGCCGGAGCGATAAACAGATATGGAACCTTATGCTTGTTCAGCTGCTTTACCAATGAGCTCACTTGCCACACACCCTTTCCTTTCTTCCCCCTCTTCCGTGCGGAAGAGAAACAAGCTGACTGCCGGAACCTCAGCCTCTAGAGAGATCCCGGCAGCCCGCCTGAAGGTGAAGTCTTATTTATTTATTGCCAAGCAGCTGATTCGCTTTATCGTTCAGCTTGTCCAGCTCAGTCTGCGTATCAGCACCGCCGATCGTGATCTGTTCGAAGGCTGCCATAGCGGCCTTGGCAATTTCTTCATATTCTCTGACAGTCGGCGCAGGACGGGAATTCTCCAGCTGCTTACCGAAAGCGGCAATCATCGGATCGCTCAGCGCCTCATTAGACCAGACTGCCTTCACTGCAGGCATGGAATTCGAAGTTTCATAGTATTTCAGCTGTGCTTCCTGCTCCGCCATAAAAGCGATGAACTTGGCCGCTTCGTCAGGGTTTTTGCTGTAATTAAAAATCGACAGATCCGCACCGCCGATTGAGGAGGTGTTCGTTACTTTGGCCGGCAGGGTAGTTACCGCCCACTTGCCGTCGATCTCCGGCGCTTTATCTTTTACAGTCTGGATCATCCAAGGTCCGCTGATGAACATAGCCATTGTACCTTCTTTAAATGCTGCTACAGTATCAAGATCGGTGCCTTTTGGCGACAGCCCTTCATCATAGAAGCTTTTCAGGAAATCAACGGTTTCTACATAGGCGGGCTGATTGAACTGCGGCTGGCGGTTCGCGTCAATGATGTCACTGCCGTTCTGCCAGGCAAAGATAACAGGATAGATCGAGTCTTTACCTTCAATCGGCAGGGCGTAATGACCGGCGCCGCCCTTCTCAACCAGCTTACGGCTGGCATCCTTCAGCTCATCCCATGTCTTCGGACCCTCAGGATAACCTACCTCGCCTAGCAAATCCGTCCGGTAGAACATCGCGCGGGTCTCAACATAGAATGGAATTCCTACCGTTGTATCTTCATATTTAGTGGTTTCAACAGCACCGTCAAAAAAGTTCTCCGGCGCCATGCTCGGATACTGCTCAATATACGGGGACAAGTCCTTTAGAGCTCCGGCAGCGGCAAATTCAGGAATCCAGGTTGTACCCATCTGCACAACGTCCGGGCCGCTTTTGGAGGCAACAGCAGTCAGCAGCTTGTCATGTGCGGTATCCCAGGGAATAGCTTGTACATCTACTTTAATTCCGGGATTCGCGGCTTCATACATTTCAGCAATCGGCTTTACCGTTTCTGCAGTTCCCATGAACCAGACCTTCAGCGTCTTGTTATCTCCGGAAGCTGCATTGTTTGAATTACCGCAGCCTGCCGCAACCATGGAGAAGCTCAGTATAAGTGCTGCTGCTGTTAACCCTTTTTTCTTTGTCATTGTTCTTTCACCCCTGTTGTAGTGTGTGCCAAACTTGTTTTTGCTATGAAATAAAGCCCTTACATCGAAACGTTTCGATTTATTTCGAAAAAAAATTGAGTTGCAACACATAGATCCACGCCCAAAATGGTGCTTCAAGGTACTATCAACCTCTTATTAACCTCTTTTATTACACTTGAAACGAAATTCATAACGCTTTCACTACAGAACAAGAATACGATCTTACCAAGTGTTTATAAAATAGAAATTAATAATTCGAATCGTTTCGATAGATTTATTATAAAACGTTGTGTTAGCGATTTCAAGTGTTTTGGACAAAATATTCTGGCGGAGCCGAACTTCAGTGCTAAATGTCTGATCCCCATCACAAAAAGAGTCCCGGCAAGCTGCCTGGACCCTTACTGCTCAATCTTTGCTTATTCTACGCCTGCTTTGCCTTCCTTCACCTTCTGCACCTCATACATATTGACCGTCGTACTCAGGATATAAGCAGGCTTCTCCTGCCCTCTGCTGTTCCGGTGGCCCTGGAGGTGGGCATCACTTTTCTCCCAGTTCTTCCAGGCATCCTCGGATTCCCAGCGGATCAGCAGCAGAACCTCTTCGTTATCCTTTCCCTTTTTGTTCAGGGCGACACTGATATCAATCAGCCCCGGCATTTCCTCAAGTGCGCCTGGTGCGCTGAATTTTTCAATGATCTGGGCGCTGTATCCTTTTTCAACTACGATGGATCTTGTCTGAATTAGCATCAATGATTCCTCCTGTGTATAGGGTGTGCTGGCAGGCTCTGCACAGCGCGTCCCTGCTATTTTAGTTGGATACGCAACTATCTTTCATTCTAATTGATAATCGTTATCATTTCCAGTCTGCTTTTGTCCAGTAGCGTTTATTCTAAAACAAACTTTACCTTGCCCCGGAATTGATAAGATGTTTATTCTGGAACCAATTAACGACACTCTATCCTTTTATGAAAGCAGGCTTAATATGAATCTGACAGTGAAGCTCGCCGAACCTCATGAAGCGCATATTATCAAAAATCTGTATCCCCTGTATCTGCATGATCTATCAGGACATTACGGGCTGAACGACGGCCTGGTCCTTAATGAGCATGGTATCTATGAGGACGATCCGGAGATTCAGACGCTGGTGCAGCAATATGATGTCCAGAATATCTGGTGGGAGAAGCCGGGCTGCCTGTACCCTTTTCTATTTAGAGCAGGCTCCATCCCTGCCGGCTTTACCTTGATAGCAACGCCGCCGCATTGTGCACCGGGGGTTGATTATTTTGTAAATGAATTTTTTGTGCTTCAGCCTTTCCGCGGAACGGGCATTGCCGGACAGGCTGCCATCCAAGTGTTCGAACAATTCAAAGGAGTATGGGAGCTGCATACCAACCAGGCCACCAAAAATATCACCGGGCAGAAATTCTGGCACAAGACGGTAGCGGGCTATACGGGCCAAAATTACCGTGAAGCGCTTGAAGATACGTTTAACGGAAGTAAGCTGGTCTTCCGGTTTAACAACAACATTTAGAATTAGGGGGCAGTGTGATGGAGATTACCGGTGAACGAATCATATTAAGAGATTTATCTGAGTCTGACCGGGAATTTTGGGCTGAGCTGGAGGGCCATGAGCTGACGTCCAAATACGAAAACAGCCGCCCGGATGCTGCGCAGATTGCGGAGGATTTCGGTAAGGCATTAGCGTATGCCGCCGCTATTCCCCGTGAATCCTTCAAGCTGGCTGTCTGCCTTATTGAAGATCAGACTCCGATTGGAGTCATCAGCATCAAGCTGAATTGGGAGGATATTAGAGAGTGGGAAATCGGCTGGGCGCTTCATCCGCAGTATTGGGGACAGGGATATGCAACTGAGGCCGTCAAGCTGCTTATAGGGTATGCTTTTGCCCGGCTGAACGCGCACCGGATCGTCGCCTATGCAAATGCCGCTAACCAGCGCTCGGAGCGTCTTATGCAGCGGGCCGGTATGACCAGGGATGGAGTCCTGCGTGAAACCAGATACTGCAACCAGGAGTGGTGTGATGAGCTGATCTACTCTGTTCTCGAGAAGGAGTGGACTAAGGAGCCGGGGAATCAGCAGGACTAGTCCTGTTGATTACGCCGCGCCGTCCATTTTCCAGCAATCAACGGCACTTTTACCGTTGATTTCCCCATCCAGCCCGCTTTCCATCAAATCAACGGCACTTTTACCGTTGATTTCACCTTCCAGCCCGCTTTCCATCAAATCAACGGCACTTTTACCGTTGATTTCACCTTCCAGCCCGCTTTCCATCAAATCAACGGCACTTTTACCGTTGATTTCACCTTCCAGCCCGCTTTCCATCAAATCAACGGCACTTCACCCGTTGAAAACAGGCTAACGTAGCTTTTCGTGCTAATTACCACTCACCGCTCCATGAATAAGACCCCCCGCTTACAGCTAAGCGGGGGTCTAGGCTTTTGACTATTCTAGCAGCTCAAACTGGTTAACCGACACACCGATTCCTTGGCCTGCTTTGATCTCCAGTACGAGGGAATCAGGATCATCAAGCTGGTTACTGGAAAATATATGCTCATAGCCGTCCGCCAGTCCTGCTCCTATACCCATAGGCAGCTGCACTGTTCCGGCACCGGAGCGGGCTGTTACCATTCCAGAGAAGTATTCAAAGACCTTCTGCCGAACCTCCCACTCATAATCCTCTTCGTTTTTTAATTCATACCTGACCTTGATCATCAAGGGTGACATTTCAACACGGCTCAGCACAACCTCATGTCCTTCTATCTGAAATTCTTTATTCGGATAGATAACCTCCGTCTTCATTTCCTTGAATCTCTGATCCAGTTTAATTGCAAGCTTGATTCTTGGAGAGTAGTGAATATCCGCCATAATGGTGCCGGTCTTAGGATCATCCATTTTTCCCGGATCGACCGAAGCAATCAGGAAGTCTGCCTCCAGCTGCTCCGGAAACGGCCTGCTGCGGTCCAGCTCGAACTCGCTTTTTCCGTAATATTTGTGATAATTGTCCTCACCGTTTATCTTGGCGTGTGCCCCGATCCCTCCAGTACGGTTTAGCCAGCTCTCCGTCTGCACATCCAGCATTCTGCTGCTGCTAAAGCCGTAAATTTCCTGATCGTTCGACGTTTCTGCCGTGTATAACAGAACAATCCGGTTCTCGTCTGCCGTTACTGCATTCAGGGTAATGAGATATCCGTCCACTTCCACCCCGTTGTCCAGCAGCTGAACATAATCATTACGTACCGCTGATTCGAAGGTGGGCGCGTTAATGTCATAGCTGTTGAATTCCCTGAACGGTTCAAGGACTCCCCAGTCCACCGGCCCTGTATCTACAGGAGTCTGCTGGCCGGCATGCCATACCGGTATGATGAACAGCACGAATGCAACCACCGCAGCGGCGGCCAGCCCGTAAAAGCTCCCTTTCATCAGCGCAATCCGCTTACTGCCGCTTTTTCCGCGCTCCATACCGTTTTGAACCGCCAGCCTGATCTGATGGTTGTCCGTCTCTCCTTGAAGCTGCAGCTGCAGCCTGGCCGCTTCCTCCAGCATAATCTGCTCTTCCCTGCTGTTAATCATTCCACTCCCCCCGATCCTTCATAATCGCCCGAAGCTGCTTAAGCCCTTTATGCTGCCAGGTTTTTACCGTACCCTCAGGCTTATTCAGCAGCACCGCTATCTCCCCGAGCGTCATGTCGTTATAGTATTTGAGCAGCAGCACATGACGGTATTTCGGCTTGACCTGATCAAGCGCCCAGCGCATCTCCAGCCGTCCGTTGTTCTGCACCATGACCCGCTCCTGCATACGCTCGTCCGGTGTCGGAACACTTCTTTTCCTTCTGCGCTGCTCATCGATACAGACGTAGATCAGAATACGGATGATCCATGCTTTAAAAGCGCCCGGGTCCTTCAGCGTTTTCCGCTTGATCCAGGCCCGGCAGGTGCTCTCCTGCACCGCTTCCAGTGCATCATTCCGGTTGCCCAGGTAACTGTAAGCGATCTGATACAGCCGGGCGCTGTGCTCCATCACCGATTCATAGAACCTCGCCTCTTCACTTGAAGCTGTGCCGGTCAACCTTTTCATCTCTATGCCAGACATTGTCATCCAGCCCCCTCCTCTCTCCAGCCCTACAAAGTATAAGACGGAGAGCACCCGTAAACAGTTTTCCCTGTGGGCAAATTCAAAAGAGCCTCCGGCTTGGAGGCTCTTCTTAATTATAACAATTTCATATTCCAAACCTTAATTACAGCACCCAGTTACCTTGGCGGAACACCGGCTCGAGCGTACCGTCAGCAAGCTCACCGTCAATCTCAAGCTCGGCGGAGCCGATCATAAAGTCAACATGGGTCAAGCTGACATTGGCGCCGCGTTTGATCAGCTCCTCGCTGCTGAGGCCCACGCCGCCTTCGATATTTACCGGATAGGCGCTGCCCAGCGCAAAATGACAGGAGGCATTTTCGTCGATACCGGTGTTATAGAACACTCTGTTCAGGCGGGAAATCGGCGAATCATGCTGCACCAGAGCGACCTCGCCCAGATAGGAAGCACCTTCATCCGTTTCCAGCAGGGTGGTCAGATGCTCACGGCCGGAAGCCGCATCATAGGCGGTTACCTTTCCGTCAGTAAAGGTGAATGAAATACCGTCGACCAGACGGCCGTTGAGGTTGAGCGGAAGCGTACTGGCAACCGTCCCGTTCACACCTGTCCGCAGCGGCATCGTATAGATCTCTTCAGTAGGCATATTCGCTACAAAATATACACCGCTGCCGTTCTCGCCGCCGCCGCCGCGCCACAGATGTCCTTCTGGCAGCTCTACATGCAGATCCGTGCCGGGTGCGCGGTAGTGCAGGCTTTTGTAGCGCTTGGCATTCATCCGGTCCTGGCTTAGCTTCAGCTCTGCAATATGCTCGCGCCACGCCGCTACCGGGTCCTCGCTGCCCACACGGTTCATCTGGAATACCGCTTCCCACATAGCGTCAATCCGCTGCTCCTGCGGCAGATCGGCGAACACCTTGTCCGCCCACGCACGGGTCGGCGCTTTGATCAGCGACCAGCTGATTTTGCTGCTGCGGGTGTAATTCTGATAGTTCCTGCGGGCAATCGCAGCTGCTTTGACAGCCGTAGAGACCTTGGCAGACTCAATACCGTTGAACAGCTCAGGATTTGGTACTTTGATATGTAAAATCGCTCCGCCCTCTTCGGCGAATCCCTCCAGCATATCGGCATGCCACTGGGGATAATAGCTGAACGAATCCTCAGGCGCCTTCTCATACCGGATGCGCGTAACCGCCTCGTCATCCCAGTCCACCATTACATATTTTGCGCCGGCTTCGTACGCTTTGCCTACGATTAGACGGGTAAGCTCTGCTGTTTCAAGCGGTGCATGCACCATCAGCACCTGACCGGGCTGCACATTCACTCCGACCTTCACCACCAGATCGGCATATTTCTCAAGCATGATTCCGAAATCCTTCATTCTCCCATCTCCTCCATCTCTGTCTGTTCTGCCATTCTTATCTCGATAAAAGCTCCAGTAGTTATTTTAACGCAAAACACACAGGATGGCGATTTTTGCTGCATGAATTTCACAAGCCAATACTTTGCTTCATCCAAGATAAGCTGCAAATGATTAATTCTATATATACAAAAAACGGTTCCCGGGCAGGAACCGCCTTCATCCAAACTGCCCGCTGCCGCCTTATTGCTTATCCACCTGCAGCAAAGTAATTTCTTTTACAGTAAACGTGCCAGTGAGCTTCGCTTCATCAATAACCTTCAGCTTGGCAAGGCTTGCCACCTTGGCAGAATCCGCCTTGGACAGCAGACGCCACACCTGGGGATCAGCCAGTGTATTATACAGCTTTTCATCGTCATATTCCTTGCGGTTCTGCGTAACCAGCTTCACCTTATAGCTGCCGGCCAGCACCTCAGTCTCCCCCAAAGCGGCACAGTGGGCGATAATCTCCTGCCTGAGCTCTGTAAGCTCCTTCTCAATCTCCTTTTGCTTCATTTTGAGCTTGTAGTATTGCTGCACCTTCTTATCCATTCAGCTCACACTCCTCTCCAGACATATGTATGCCGGAGAGAATCATTATAATGAATAAATCCATAGAATCCGCTTTCAATACATTTTATAATAAAAAAGCAATCTGCAGGGATTCCCATCTGCGGCAACGTCTATATTAATAATCCTAATCTGATTATTCCAGCCGGAAGACTGGTAAGTATAACGTATGCGCGAAGCAAATTTACTGACGGCAGGTGGACTATGTTTCAATCCTATCTTTTTCCGATCTCTTATGCATTCCTGGCCTTCCCGGTTGCAGCACTGCTGTTTACCTTGCCTTTTCTGATTGTCCAGTACCGGCGGCACGGGTATATCCACAAGCTCCGGGCGCTCATTCTGTATCTTCTGCTGCTGTATTTATTGAATGCCTTATTCCTGATTATGCTGCCGTTTCCGGCAACCAGACACAATTTGCCTCCAACCGGCGGGAGTCTGCAGCTTGTCCCCCTTCAGTTCATCGAGGAGATTCTGCACAGCAGCAGCTTTACTGCGGATACTCCCTCTACCTATCTGTCTTTACTGAAGGAGCCCGCTTTTTATCAGGCTGTGTTTAATGTGCTGCTGACCGTCCCGTTCGGCATGTTTCTCGGTTATTATTTCCGCACGAGATGGGTAGTGTGCATCCTACTCTCCTTCAGCCTGTCTCTGGCGTTCGAGATGACACAGATTACCGGAATATACGGCTTCTTCGATCATCCTTACCGGGTATTTGATGTAGATGACCTGATTACCAACACACTTGGCGGGATTATCGGGTACCGTATCGCCCTCTGGATCTCCGGGCTGCTTCCGCAGATTGAACAGCTGGATGCCAGGGAAAATTTAAATGCAAAACGGGTTACCTTTACACGCCGGACTATCGCTTTTTTACTGGATGCCTGTGTATGGATGCCCGCTGCCGGGCTGCTCAGCCTGCTTCCTGTACCGGCTCCGTTTTGGATTACACTTACTGCTTACTTTTTGCTGATTCCATGCCTGACCAAAGGCCGGACTCCCGGCAAATGGGTGGTGCGCATTGCCGTGCAGAGCAAATCGGATGCGCCGCGGCTGTGGAGGCTGACTGTAAGATACGGACTTCTGTATGGAGTTCTGCCGGGCATGAATATCATCCTGTTCGACTCTGTGTTTGCTGCCGCCCTTCATCAGGAGCTGGCTGCTACCGCCCGGGGTATTGTACTCTTGGCGGATCTCCTGTTTCTCATCCATATCATCATTAGCGTATTCCGGAAAAAAGAGCTGTTCTACGAGCGCCTGAGCGGAACCCGGAATGTAATCCTATGGCCGGAAAAACAGCCGTTAACGGAACCGGGGCTCCGGCCGTATACCATTGAATAGTAAGGAGCAGATGCCTTTTGGAACAAAAGAATTCCCCTATTAATAACCCGGTCCCGGACTCGAGTACATGGATTATAGAAGCCGATATTACCTCGATGCAGGCCGAAATGACCCGTGGTTCGTTGACTTCGGTACAGCTGGTGCAGCTATACCTTGAGCGGATCGGCAGACATGACAATGTCATTAATGCTGTGCTTGAGCTGAATCCAGATGCACTGGAAATTGCCTCGCAGCTGGATCAGGAGCGGCTGGTTACAGGCCCCCGCGGGGGCCTGCATGGAATTCCTCTGCTTATCAAGGATAACATTGATACCGCTGACAAGCTTCATACAAGCGCAGGCTCAATCGCTCTGGCAGATTCATTTGCCTCGGCTGATGCTGAACTCATAAGTCATTTACGTGCAGCAGGTGCGGTTATTCTCGGCAAAGCGAACATGACGGAATGGGCTAACTTCATGGCTCCAGGCATGTGGGCAGGCTATAGCTCCCGCGGCGGACTCGTCCTGAACCCTTATGGACCCGGTGAGCTGTTCGTAGGCGGTTCCAGTTCAGGCAGTGCGGCATCCGTAGCAGCTAATCTGGCAGCCGCAGCCGTTGGAACCGAGACCTCGGGTTCTATAATCGGTCCGGCCAGCCAGAACAGTGTAGTCGGCATTAAGCCGACAGCCGGATTGGTCAGCATGGCCGGAATCATCCCCGGCATCAGCAGTCAGGATACAGCCGGTCCGCTGGCCAGAACCGTAGCTGATGCCGCCTTGCTGCTGGGAGCTATGGCCGGGCCTGCCGCTTCCCGGGCAGCAGGCCGGGACACAGGTCTAATACCAGGGGATTATACAGCTTTTCTTGACCCGCAAGGTCTGCAAGGCAAGCGGATCGGCATTCCGGCAACCGTCTATCAGGATCTGCATCCGGATGTTCTGGCGATTATGAATGATGCCATTGCCATAATGGCTGACAACGGCGCTGTAATTATAGATCCTGTAGAGCTGCCTTGCCTCGCGGCCGACTGGAGTCCTGTGATGCTGCAATATGAGTTCAAAAGAGGCTTGAACCACTACCTGGCCAAGCTTGCCGGTCATATTCCCGTACACAGCTTAAGTGAACTGATCCAATATAATCTGGAACACAGTGACAAAGCGCTGAAATACGGCCAGGGAACGCTGGAATGGCTCGAACAATCCGGGGACGGGATTACAGAGGCGCAGTACCGGAAGGAGCTTCAGCTATCCCGCGAATCGGCAAGGGAACAGGGAATAGATTACGCTTTGTCCAAGTATCAGCTTGACGCTTTGATGTTCCCAGGTTTCCATGGAACAGATGTTGCAGCAAGGGCGGGTTATCCGCTCATTACCGTACCTGCCGGGTATGCAGAAGACGGAAGCGTGACACCCGGAGGCTATACTACAAAAGGCCCTCACGGGGTGACCTTTTGCGGTACCGCTTTCAGTGAGCCCGTCCTGATCTGTATCGCTTATAGTTTTGAACAGGCCGCACAACGGCGTTATCCGCCCCGCCTGTTTACATAATAATGCCCTATCCATTTTAGATTGAGGAGCTGTTAACATGAACAAGACCCATGTTATTCCGCAACTGCCCAGAAGTCTGCCTGAAGAACAAGGTATCCGGTCAAGCGCTGTATCTGCCTTCCTGAACCGGATTAAGGAATCCGATCTCGCCCTCCACAACTTCATGCTGCTGCGTCACGGCCATGTTGTAGCTGAAGGCTCATGGTCGCCCTATACTCCTGAGCGGCAGCATATGTTGTTCTCGCTCAGCAAAAGCTTCACAGCCACAGCTGTCGGGCTTGCCGCTGCAGAGCAGCTGTTGTCACTGGAGGATAAAGTGGTCTCCTTCTTCCCTGAAGAGGCTCCGGATCAGCCCGGCAGCAACCTGGCACAGATGAATATCAGCCATCTGCTTATGATGGGTACAGGGCACACTGAGGATACGATGACTGAATTGCTGAATGATGCGGAAGGCAACTGGGTCAAAGCCTTTTTGCGGCAGCCTGTTGACCGGGAGCCGGGTACTTTTTTCCTGTACAACACCGGGGCAACTTATATGCTGTCTGCTATCCTGCAGAAGGTATCCGGTCAGACTCTGCTCGAATATCTCACCCCGCGGCTCTTCGCTCCTCTCGGTATCAACAATCCGGTGTGGCAATCCTGTCCGCGCGGTATCAACACCGGTGGCTACGGGCTGAGCGTAACTACAGAGGACATTTCCAGATTCGGCCAGCTTTATCTGCAAAAAGGCATATGGAACGGCAATCAGCTCCTCCCGCAGGAGTGGATAGAGTCTGCAAGCTCGAAGCAGATCGCGAATGGCGACGGACAGCCGGATAGCGGGGACTGGTCACAAGGCTATGGTTACCAGTTCTGGAGATGCCGGCATAACATTTACCGGGGCGACGGGGCTTTTGGCCAGTTCTGTATCATTATGCCGGAGCAGGATGCCGTCATCGCGATTACCAGCGGTACAAATAAGCTGCAGGAGGTAATGAATGCGGTATGGGAACTGCTGCTTCCGGGCATGTCCGGGGAGGAAGAGCCTGCCGCGCTGCATCCGGCAGCAGCGGATCTGTTGTCAGAACAGCTAAGCTCACTGCGGTTTGATCCCCCGGCGGTGATGACCGTTTCAGATGCGGAAGCCGGAATGAATGGTCTTATCTATCATATGGAACCCAACGAATATCAGCTCGAAACATTGTCCGTTACCTTCATCAGCAATGAAGCCAGACTCACTCTCAACTCTGTGCCTGCCGGCATTCATGAAGTCATACTGGGGCGCAGCGAATGGATGTTTAGCAGCGCAAGGCTTACGCCGGACTCCGCATCAGCAGATGCGGTCATGTCAAGCTTCACCTGGGCGGCCGGGGATGTCCTGCAGCTGACCATGCTGCTTGTAGAGACGCCCTTTTGTTACACGCTAGAGATTGCGGTGAAAGAACAAGCCATCCTGCTGACAATGACGGTAAATGTGACAATGGGGCCATTAGAGCCTCCGGTACAGATTCAAGGCATGCTCCAGCCGTAATCAGCCAGATCTATAAGTTTACAAACAAGCGGCCATGACACCCTTACCGGGATGCATGGCCGCTTGTACACGCAACAGACTATTTGACAAACTCATTTATCTTGAGCACAACCGGACAATGATCACTGCCCAGCACATTACAATCAATAGAGGCATCAATCAGCTGGGGGCCAAGACGGGAGGAAGCCAGAAAATAATCAATCCGCCAGCCGACATTCCGCTCCCTCACTTTCGGCATATAGGACCACCATGTATACGCCCCCTCCGTCTCCGGATAAAAGAACCGGAACGTATCAATGAACCCAGCCTCCAGCAGTGTGGTCATTTTGGCGCGCTCTTCATCGGTGAAGCCTGAATTTCCGCGGTTGGACTTGGCATTTTTCAGGTCAATATCAGCATGGGCAACATTGAGGTCTCCGCAGACCAGCACCGGCTTCAGCTTATCCAGCTCCAGAAGATAGCCGCGGAAGCGGTCCTCCCATTCCATCCGGTAATCGAGGCGTGTCAGATCACGTTTGGCGTTAGGCGTGTAGACATTAACCAGATAAAAGCTGTCGAATTCCAGCGTAATGACACGGCCTTCAGGCTCTGAGTCCTCCTCCAACCCGTATCTGACCGAAAGCGGCTTGATTCTGGTAAAAACCGCTGTTCCCGAGTATCCTTTTTTCTGCGCATAATTCCAGAACTGATAGTATTCCTCTCCCTGATCCAGGGTAATCTGTCCTGCCTGCAGCTTTGTCTCCTGTACACAGAAAATATCGGCTGCACTTTCCTTAAAATATTCATTAAAGCCCTTGCCCACACAGGCTCTCAGGCCGTTGACGTTCCAGGATACCAGCTTAATCATGCTCATTCTCCTTATAGTCAGATCATTTATTAAGAATTTAATATAAATAGTTGAACTAATATAGTGTACCATATTATCAACTGTCCGTGATTACGGCAGCATGATACAATAACTGGGCTATTGCTTTTCAATTCAAAGAAAATGTGAGGATCGCCAGACTATGAATACTCCCGCACTGCTCAGGAGCTTTAACTTTTTGTACTTTGCCCTGCTGGCAATGTTTATTCCATTCCTGCCCGTCTTTCTGGATATGCAGGGACTGAGTCCGGGGTAGACCGGCCTCGTTATCGGCACAGGCGGCTTCATTACCATTATCGCCCAGCCGCTCTGGGGAATGATCAGTGACAGAACCCGGACAATCCGCAAGGTACTGCTGCTGCTTCTCTTGTGCTCAGCGGTGACCGGTTACTTTTTATACACTTCCGGCAGTTACATCCTGCTGGTGCTGTTTGCGATGCTGCTGTATTTCTTCCTGATGCCCATTGATCCGCTGACCGAAAGCCTGAATTTCCGGATCGCTGAGGCAAACGGTATAAGCTACGGCTCCATCCGAACCTATGGTGCTCTCGGCTACGGAGTCATGGCGCTTCTTACCGGCTATGTCTTGAATTCCTTTGGCGCACACGGCCTGGGACTGCTGTTTGCCGGCAGCTGTATCGCAGGTTTTGTAATCAGCTGGAGAATGCCGGACGCGCCTGTATCGGGTAAGCCCGTTACGCTTGGCAGCCTTAAGCTATTTCTTAAGAACCGGGAAACCCTGCTGTTTCTCCTGCTAATCTTCATCTGCTCTGTACCGGCCAGAATGAATGATACCTTTTTGGGTGTACATATTCTAGCGCTCGGGGGCAGCTCTGCTCTCGTCGGCCAATCGTTTTTTCTGGCGGCTATCAGTGAAATCGTGGTGTTCGCCCTCAGCTTCCGGTGGCTGCGCCAAGGTAAAGAGCTGATTATTATTACATTTGCCGGTTTCTTTTACTTTGTCCGCTTTTTCCTTTCAGCCTGGATATCAGACCCTCACCTGCTGGCTTATCTGCAGGTTTTGCAGGTGCTGACCTTTCCGGTATTTTATTCGGCAGCCATTCAATATCTGTATAGCATCGTACCCGAGGAATGGCGGGCTACAGGACAGACTGTACTGGCACTTCTGTTCTTTGGCGTCTCAGGCATACTGGCCTCATATGCAGGCGGTGCGCTTTACGGGACCTTTGGCGGCAAGGTCTTTTTCCTGAGTGTATCGGCAATGTCCCTAATCGGTACCCTTTTCGGATTTGTACTATATTATAAGAATGTGCGAACCTCCTAAGTCATCCGTATCAGCATTAATAGATTAATTGAATATGATAATCTATCAAATGCAAAAGGAGGTCATCCTATGGCTATCTTGTTACCGCAGCAATATTTCAGCCTGCCGGCCGGAGTCGGCAAATCGTACTATGAAAATCTGAACGGCGGAGCAAATGCTGCTGTCACTGTCCAGAATAACTCCGCATTTCCGGTAGATCTGGTACTGTACGCTGTCAATGCTCCTGTAGTAACCTACACGATCCCGCCGTTTGACAGTCTCACCGTCCAGCTGGCGCTTCTGCTTGTTGCTGCACTGCGAAGCACCGCTGCCGGCGCAACCTTCGGCTATATCCAGATTGCAACATCAGATTTCTAACTGAACTATCAGCGTTACAATAATGTGACCAGAGTATCCGCCATACTCGCTCATATTCCTCCTCCTTCAATAAAAGACCCCTGGCCGCTTGAGCGGCCAGGGGTTTCGTATCGTACAGCAGCTTAATCCGTTATACAACTTCGGCTTCTGTCTCCGGCATAGGACCTGTATATACCGATTGCGGACGGAAAATCCGGTTGTTTGCAGACTGCTCCAGAATATGCGAGGTCCAGCCGACAATTCTTCCTGCCGTAAACGTCGGTGTAAAAATGTCCGGGTCCAGCTGCAGCGCTTTGAGAATAGCCGCAGCATAGAACTCAACATTGGTAAACAGCCGGCGGCCCGGCTTGTATTCCTCCAGCAGCCGGATCGCTGTATGCTCCACATGAATAGCCAGATCGAAGGACGGATCCTTGCCGATCATCTCTCTGGTTGCTATCATCAGCGCTTCTGCACGCGGATCTTTGGTCTTATAGATCCGGTGGCCGAAGCCCATAATCTTGCCGCGGTTGTCAAGAACACTGCGGATCCACGGTTCAGCCCGGTCCATCGTGCCGATCTCCTCCAGCATAGAGATGACCTCTGATGGTGCACCACCATGCAGCGGCCCCTTCATTGCACCGATCGCCCCGCAGACAGCTGCACACATATCCGATTCGGTTGACAGAACAACCCGGGATGCAAAGGTTGAGGCGTTCATTCCGTGCTCCATGCAGAGAATCTGGTAGGCACTGAGCGCCTGAACATGCGCTTGCTCAGGAACACTGCCGCTGAGCATATACAGGTAATTTGCCGCATGCCCCAGCTCTGCTGACGGTTCCACTTCAGGCAGGTTATTTAAGCTGCGGTATCTGTAGGCAATAATCGCCGGCAGGACCGAGGTTAGGCGGATTGCCTGCTTGAGTGTCGGCGGCCACGTCGCATTGTCCTTATCCCCCAGAGCTGCCACTGCACTCTGCAGGACGAGCATCATCGGAACCGACGGCGGAAGCAGATCAATCATCCTTTTCAAATACTCAGGAATCGCTCTGGCTGCTGACATCTCCTGCTTAAGCTGAACCAGTTCATCCGCATCCGGCAGGCGGCTGTTCCACAGCAGATATGCAACCTCCTCATAGCTCCTGCTTACGGCAAGCTCCTTTGCCCAATACCCGCGGTAAACTAAATATCCCTTCTCGCCGTCCACCAGCCCGATATCTGTTTCTCCTGCTACTACGCCTTCCAATCCGGTTACCTTTGCCATTGTTACATACTCCTTTTCCGGTCGTACTAAAGTTAACATCATATAAGAAGTATATGCCGGAATTACGATATTGCATATTTATTGTTTTTTATGAATACATAAATTTTTTTTATCATTTACAGCAAAAGCTCATTTCATCAGCTGCCGCAGCTTGGATTCTGTATTGGAATCCGCGGCCGGAGTGTAGATGCTGCAGCGTAAATCTACGGTACCATGAACCTGCAGCGAGGTAAGCTGGAACAGCATTTTACCTGCTTTGGCATGGCGGAATTCAAGCACCACATCCGGCGCACTGCTGACTCTGCTCTCCTCCCACAGCTCCTGAAACCTGGGATGCTGCACTTTCATTTCCGCGATAAAGTCATCATACCAGCGGTCCTCCACATATTGGCCGTAATATGCCCGGAAAATAGAGAGATATCCGCGGACGAACTGCTCCCAGTTCACGGCCAGCCGCTGAAATTCCTTGCGGACGAACAGAAGGGAGATCATGTTCCGCCCTTCCGGCGGAAGAGCGCCAAAGTCCAGAAAAACATGTCCCGCCGCCTCGTTCCAGCCCACAATATTGCAATGACGGTCGGAAATAATGGTCGGGCAGGTGGTAAGCTCCTGCACAATTTTGTGTAGAGAGGGGCTGATTACCGTCGTCTCCTCCTGCTGATAAGCGGCCGGACCCGGGCCGTTATCGAGTGCCAGCGCAAACAGATAATTCCGCTCATCCTTGGTCAGCTTAAGTGCAACGGCAATGCAGTCCAGCACAGAGGGGGATACCTTGATATCTCTTCCCTGTTCAAGCCAGGTATACCATGTGCTGCTCACACCGGCCAGCTGTGCCACCTCTTCCCGCCTAAGCCCCGGTGTTCTCCTCCGTGTGCCTTCCGGCAGTCCGGCGGAGGCTGGAGTTATAGCCGCACGGCGCGATTTCAAAAAGCCTGACAGCGCCTGCAGTCTTGTCTCATTGGACATGGTTGTTGTCCCCGCCTTTCCTGTTAACATTTACAATAGTAGTAATTATACTAGTATAACCTACAACTTGTAATAGGATAAGGAACATGAAAAAATACAGTTATTACCCCTATTAGAAAATAAAAAACGGATTCTGGGAGGATTCATTCAATATGGAACGAGTAGTTATAACCGGAATGGGAGTCATTTCGCCGCTTGGCAACACTGTAGAACAATTCTGGGATCGTTTAAGCTCAGGTAAGTCAGGTATATCTCCGATCACTTCATTTGATACAGCCCGTTACAAAAGCAAAATCGCCGGACAAGTCAGAGACTTTGATCCGGAAGGACGCTTTGGACGCAAGGAAGCCCGCCGAATGGACCGGTTCGTCCAGTTTGCCCTGGCGGCGGCTGAAGATGCCTGGGCCGATTCCGGCCTGCACCTGGAGGACATGGACCGGGAAAGACTAGGTGTGTATGTAGGCTCGGGCGTTGGCGGCATTCAGACACTCATGGAGCAGACAGACCTGCTCAGAACGCGCGGGCCGGAAAGAGTCAGCCCCACCCTGATTCCGATGCTGATCTCCAACATGGCTGCGGCGATGATCAGCATCCGGTTCGGGGCACTCGGCCCGGCACTTTCACCGGTTACCGCCTGCTCCATCGGAAATACCGCGATCGGCGAAGCCTTCCGGCTGATCCGCTACGGCGGCGCAGATTGTGTAATTGCCGGCGGTGCCGAAGCAGCCATCACTGAAATCTCGCTGGCCAGCTTCGGCAATGCCACTTCCCTGTCTGCCCGCAATGACGATCCAGGCAAGTCCAGCCGGCCGTTTGACGGCGGCCGGGACGGCTTCGTTATCGGAGAAGGAGGCGCCATCCTGATTCTGGAGTCGCTGTCACATGCCCTGCGCCGGAATGCAGTCATCTATGCTGAGGTTACCGGCTACGGCGCAAGCTCTGACGCCTATCATATGGTCGCGACTCATCCTGAAGGGACAGGCGCCTACCTGGCAATGAAGTCAGCCTTGCGCGAAGCCGGAGTACAGCCTGAGGATGTAGACCTGATCAGCGCACATGCAACCAGCACGCTGATAGGCGACCGTTCGGAGACAGCTGCAATTAAGAAGCTATTTGGGGAAGCAGCCTACCGCATTCCGGTTACAGCAAACAAATCGATGACAGGACATACCCTTGGGGCAGCAGGAGGCCTGGAAGCTGTTGCTATAATTAAGAGCATTCAACAAGGTATTATCCCGCCTACAATCAACCAGGAAACTCCTGATCCGGACTGTGACCTGGATTATGTGCCGAACACCGCCCGGAAGGCCGGACTTGACATCGGGATATCCAATTCATTCGGCTTCGGCGGTCATAACGCGGTTATTGTGCTGCGGAAGTACCGGTAATACAAATAACCTTCCGCTCACCCGTTATCTGCGGTGAGCGGAAGGTTATTGTTATAATCAGGTTAGCTTCTATTCTTCCTTACTTCCGCCAGAGATATGACTTCCCCAAACGGCTGTTCCATCATCAGAAAGAGCGGTAAAGGTCATGACATTCCCTTCAGCTGCCTCACTCCATTCCCGCAGGAATACACCGCTGTATTTCACGCCTTCTACTGTAATAGTTGCAGTATGATCCCCGTCCAGACTCCATGTACCGGATACAGCTCCGGTTATTGTACCGTCAGCTGTCAGTTTGATAGCTTCTGACTGCACCAGCCCGGCGGAAATATCTCTGCCGTGATTTATATATTTATACTCTCCGGCAATATCCTTTGCAGTGTAGCTGCCGATCTTCTCACCGCCGTAGCGGTGCGGTGCTACAACCGGCCAGCCCTGTTCATTCATGAACATCTGATGGACCCGCACTTCATGTGCCTCACCGCGATATGGGAACCGCGTATGGAAGATCAGAAAATACCGGCCGCTTTCTTCATCGTAATAGGCTGAATTATGCCCTGGTGATACATAACCCTCTCCGGCAGCCTCAGGCTCTGACGCGCTGTTCATGAACTCAAAATTCCCCATCAGCTTAACGCCGTAAGGCGAATAGAACGGATCGTCAAACAGCTTGTCCGGATTCCCGATTGCGTCAAGCATGGATTGTCCGGCAGAATCCTCAAACGGGCCGTCGGGATTCTTGGAGCGGGCTACCCGGATATTATACCCGCCGTTTGCATCAAGCCCTCCAAAGGAGAGGAACAAATAATAGTATTCAGTCTCCGGGCTATACAGCATATACGGACCTTCAATCCGCGCATGATTTGCACCGAGCAACTTCTTGCCGTACCCTTGGTCCGGAAGCGGGAAGCCGCTAGCAGGATCAAGCTCCAGTATAAATATTCCGCCGGAGTACGATCCGTATACCATCCACAGCCTGCCTTCCTTATCAAAAAAAACATCCGGATCTACTACATTCGGCTTTTGGGTGGCATCATAGATCTCACCGTCATCGCCGACACCGGACATTCCGGATTTCAGAATAATCCCCAGGTCCTTGTAGGGACCTTCAATCTTGTCTGAGACGGCGATTCCCATGGCCGATAAGGGAGAATCCCCTCGGCAGGCATTGTAATACATATAGAACTTTCCGTCAGCAAGCTGAATGACATCGGGTGCCCATAAGGTATCTGACTGCGCCCAGCTAAAGGTCTCACTAAGCTCCTCTGTAACGTTAGGGATAAGCACATTTCCGTCCTCGACTACAGAAGAAATCTGTTCCCACGCCATCAGATCCTCAGATTTGGCTGATGCAAGGTGTGAGCCGAATACATAATACATACCGTCAGCCTTAATGACAGACGGGTCATGCACTGAAACATTCTCGAATTGTGGCACATGATCTCCTCCTCCGCTGCAGCCTGATAATAGGGTGAGCATTAATAGTGTTGCTATGGAACGCTTCTTCATCGACAACCCTCCTATGTATACCCTTACATTTTGCTGCTGAAAGATATAATAGTCAATAGTTTTATTTATATTAATTAATACTATTTCATATATATCTAAAGTATAAACATAAAACAGGGCGCAAAAAAGCGCCAAGCCGTATAATCGGCCTGACGCTAGTCTTATTAATATAAACCAAAAGCAGATAATTAATGCACAGCTCCGGCTTCAAACAGAACAGGCTGCGGATATGCATTTGGCATAACACGCTGTCTTTTCTTCACAACCGCCGGCGGCTCAACAGCCGGAGCCATCGGATGCATCAGCCAGGACTTCACCAGGTGAGAGTCAGAAACTTTATACATCGGAGGTTCCTTTTCCATATCAATCGCCATAGCATATGTGCTGCGCAGGGCAAAGGCATCACCCTTAGGCGGCTTGATCAGATCGGGAGGAGTTCCCGGAATAGCAGTCAGCATAGAGCCCTTGCTGTCCAGGCTTGGCATGGAAGCAAGCAGTCCCCAAGTGTACGGATGTCTAGGATCGTAGAAGATTTCTTCCGCTGTTCCCATTTCCACAATCTGTCCGGCATACATAACAGCTACCCGGTCAGCCATTCTCGCTACAACACCGAGGTCATGGGTAATGAAAATAATCGCAGTATTAATCTTCTTCTGCAGATCCTTCATGAGATCCAGAATTTGTGCCTGAATGGTTACGTCAAGCGCTGTCGTCGGCTCATCGGCAATCAGCAGCTTCGGGTTAGCCGCAAGCGCCATTGCGATTACAACACGCTGGCGCATACCGCCGGAGAACTCATGCGGGTACTGCTGGAACCGGCGTTCAGGGGAAGGAATTCCCACGAGGCCGAGCAGCTCCACACCCCGTTTGTAGGCAGCATCTTTGCTCATTTTTTCGTGTTTGAACAGTACTTCAGTAATCTGCTTACCGACCTTCATCATCGGATTCAGGGAGGTCATCGGGTCCTGGAAAATCATCCCGATTTCCTTGCCGCGGATTTTTTGCATCTGCTTTTCTGTCTTCTTAATCAGGTCTTGTCCATCGAACAAGATCTGTCCGCGTTTGTATTCTCCCGCCGGCTGTGGTACGAGCTTCATAACAGCCTGGGAGGTTACGCTTTTACCGGAACCGGATTCGCCAACAATCGCCAGTGTTTCACCTTTATTTACATGAAAGTTAACACCACGGATTGCTTGCACTTCTCCGCCGCGTGTTTTGAATGAAATTGCTAGGTCCTTTACCTCTAAAAGGCGCTCCATCCTGTCACCCTCTCTGCTCTTTTCAAAAGTACAAAATAGTTCTCATCCTATAGAATAGGCAATAAGTAATATTTTATCTATCATCATACCTCTTAGTCAAGTGCTTTTCTGAAAATGAATCCTACAAAACATGTCAGCTATGCCCTTTAATGACGCGGAATCAACGCCCTGAAGCCTTGCAGACTTGTCATTCACAAGCTAATGAACAGCAAACAGCATTTATGACAAAGCCTTGAACGCTGCATCCGTTTCTGCCTGTGTTATCCGGATTCGAATACATACTTTGTCCCAAACGGTTAAAAACATACAGAGTAACACCCTCATTGTTAAGTCAGTATACATTGTCAAAGGGACGAGAACACCGCCTTGTACACGCGGGTCCGTCAGATCGTATACTGACTATAATACTACCGCCGGTTATGTCATACTAAATTATATTTAACAGCTTCATGAGAGGAATGATTCCCAGTTGATCATTAAGCCAAGAACCAGAGGATTTATATGTACGACCGCCCATCCCGCAGGCTGCGCACAACAGGTGCTGGAGCAGATCGGGTATATCCGCACCCAACCGTCAGTTAAAGGTCCGCAGCGCGTGCTGGTCATCGGCGCCTCTACGGGATATGGGCTCGCCTCCAGAATTACCGCTGCCTTCGGTGCCGGAGCAGCAACTGTAGGGGTCTACCGCCCTAGCACAGCTACTGCTGTCCGTACTGCTTCCGCCGGATGGTATAACTCCGCAGCCTTTGAACAGGCAGCCTTAGAGGCGGGCCTGAGCTCCTATAGCGTCTGCGGGGATGCCTTCACACATGAAACCAAGGAGCGCACAGCTGATCTGATCAGGCGCGAGCTGGGACAGGTGGACCTGGTAATTTACAGCGTTGCCACCGGCCGCCGGACAGACCCGGTGACCGGGCAGGTTCACAATTCCGTCCTGAAGCCTATCGGCGAACCCTATACTAACAAAACTGTCAATTTCCATACGGGAGAAGTCTCGCAGGTTACTGTAGAAGCTGCCACTGAGCCGGAAATAGAAGCTACCGTTCAGGTTATGGGCGGTGAGGACTGGCAGCTATGGATAGACAGCCTAAAAGCAGCCGGGGTTCTCGCTGACAATGCCATAACACTGGCATTCTCGTATATCGGACCCGAGCTGACCCAGGAAATTTACCGCAAGGGCACTATAGGCCGGGCTAAAGACCATCTGGAGGCTACCGCCCGTATGCTGGACAGCCAGCTTGCTCCCGGAGGCGGCAGGGCGTATGTGGCAGTCAGTAAAGGTCTGGTTACACAATCCAGCTCAGCCTTGCCGGTGGTCCCGCTCTACATCTCTCTCCTATACAAAATCATGAAGGAACAGGGTACCCATGAAGGATGCATAGAGCAGGCTTACCGGCTGTTCAATGAACGCCTGTATGCAGCCGGAGGCACTCCGGTTGATGAGACTGGCCGTATCCGGATTGACGACCGGGAGCTTGAGCCTTCCGTTCAGGCAGAAGTAGACCGGCTGTGGCCGCAGCTGGCTACAGGGACTGTTAATGAGCTGTCCGATCTGCGCGGATACCGTGAAGCGTTCTTTCAGCTGTTCGGCTTTGAGACCGAAGGGATAGATTATGAGGCTGACACGAACCCTGTGGTCACTGTGCCTAACCAATACTAGGCGGATAACCTGCCGCATATCTCCACACAAGAAGGCCGGGCTCCGCGGATGACGGACCGGCCTTTCTGCTATCACGCTTCAGGAATGCTGTCCAGAGCGCTAAAGGATTTCCAGCTCTCTTTCAGATTCTCCGAAGCCCAGCGTATGTGATTCCCGTCTTTATACTGGCGTGAGTCACATTCAATCCTCATGATCAGGTCAAGGTAGAAATCGTAGAGCTTAATGCGCAGACGCTCTCCCCGACTGCCGAAGTGTTGTCCGTAGCCTTCATGAAAGGGCTCGGACTGCTCAAAATGCCTGAAATAATATTCCATCAGTACATCGCCCCATAGCGCCCGCTCCCAGTCAATGATCGAGACAATCTGTCCGCTTTGCACAAACAAGTTACCGTTCCACAGATCCCAATGGATCAGCCGCGGCTCCGTTACCTCATCCAGGGCGGGAAGATAATGCTCCAGCAGCTGCCAGATCTCTTCATCCCCTGCCGGCAAAACCACGCCAAGCTCCCTGGCGTCCTCCAGCAGAGTACGGAGCATCCGGGTGAACGACTCCCGCCAGCTCTCCGCAGCTTGCGGCTCCTCCTGCACGAACAGTCCGAACCTTGGTCCAGTAATCCCGTTTATCAGGCGCTGGTACCGGCCCAGCTCTCTTTCAATCTCAGCCTGTTCAACAGGTGAGTAGTCTTCTTTCACCTCATTGTATGGCTGTCCAGAAATCTTTTCCATAAAAAAATAAGGGCTGGGGATAATGCTGCGGCTGTCATCATAGCTGTACACAGCGGGAACCGGAATCCGTCCGTCCGCTGCAACAAGGCGGAGCGCTTCTACTTCAGCAGCCATAATATTCTTCTCGTAGCTGAGAGTAACGGTTCCATCAGAGGGGGCAACCTTCAGAATAAGCTGTCTTCCGTCCTCAAGCTCCAGATCATAAGCCGTGTTAAAAAATCCGCCGGTCAGCTCAATAGCTGAGACGAGTACAGCCTCTTCACCAAAAGCTGCCTGCACCGCAGACTTCAGCTCGCTGTCGTTCAGCTTGACCTTAGTAAAGCTCTCCATCGCCTGTTACACCCACCACATCTCTCCAAGCGGCTCTTCGATCAGCACCTGACGGAGATTATCCACTGCTTTGGAGAAACCCTCTTCAATCGACATGAGACCGTCCTCATGCTCAATGCTTACTACATAATCATAGCCGACAAGACGCAGTGCGCTGATAATATCAGCCCAGGTCTTCACATCATGACCGTAGCCCACGGATCGGAACTGCCACGCGCGGTCCAGCATATTGGTGTAAGGCTGCATGTCAGTCAGACCATGCTTGTTGACATTAACCGGATCAATAACGGTATCCTTGGCGTGGAAATGATGGATTGCTCCTGCTCTGCCGAGAATCTGAATGGCCTGCACAGGATCGATGCCCTGCCACCACATATGGCTTGGATCAAGGTTAGCTCCGATGGCATCGCCTGCAGCCTCTCTCAGGCGCAGCAGGGTAGCCGGTGTATGAACAGAGAAACCGCCGTGCAGCTCCAGACCGATCTTAACTCCGTGCTCTGTCGCGAAGTCCGCCATTTCCTTCCAATAAGGAATGACCTTCTGCTCCCATTGCCAGGTCAGAATCTCCTGATAATCATTGGGCCACGGCGCAACCGGCCAGTTCGGATACTTGGCACCCTCATGGTCTCCCGGGCAGCCGGAGAACGTGTTCACTACCGGTACACCGAGCTTCTGTGCCAGCTTGATGGAATTCACCAGATCCTCGTGGTCCTTCTGCGCGAGCTCCTTCTGCGGATGCAGCGGGTTACCGTGGCAGCTCAGCGCACTGATAATCAGTCCGCGGGATTCAATCTGCTGCTTGAACTCGTTAAGCGCAGCTTCGTCCTCCAGCAGCAGCTTAGGGTCACAGTGACTGTTACCCGGATAACCTCCTGTTCCGATCTCAACTGCCTTGAGCCCTTTGGATACTACATAGTCCAGCGCGTCCTCCAGCTTGCGACCGCCGAAAAGCACCATAAATACGCCAAGTTTCATTGACCTGCCGCCTCTCCTCGTTATATGTGGTTAATTATTAAGCCCCGTGGGTATCAAAATTCTTAATAACCTCGTTTTGCTCAGCTGATGCAAAAATGGCTTCAATCAGGTTTTGCACACGCAGCACTTCCGTATTCTTCACGATCGGTTCAGCCGTACCCTCAATTACAGCAACGAAATTGCTGTAGAACCCGTCCGGGAGCTCAAATGCCGGAGGCAGCGCGCCTGTTAGGGTAGAGCCTTCAGAAGGTGGTGCCATTGTCTTCGTTAAGCCGACGCCGGCACGGATCGGAGTCGGTTCGCGGTGCTCGGCTTCGTTGTTGCGGGTGATAATCTTACCTGTAAGTGACCAGTCTTCAATAACAGCTGATCCTTCCAGCCCCTTCACATACCATCTCGGCAGCGTAATGAAGTTGGTCGTTCCCACCTCGACAATAGCCTTGATGCCGTTCTCGAACTGCAGCACTGCCTCAAAGCCGTCATCTACGTCATTGCCCAGGATATAGCTCAAGGTGCTGCTGACACTAACCACCTTGCTGTCGATCATGAACAGCAGCTGATCCAGCAGATGTACGCCCCAGTCCAGCAGCATACCGCCGCCTTGGGCCTTGACATGCCGCCAGTCGCCCGGAATACCGTTCGCCCCGTGCACACGGGATTCAATCTGAAACAGCGTCCCGATTGTCTCTGCCTCATACATCTGCTTGATAATCCGGAAATCCTCATCCCAGCGTCTGTTCTGGTGAACCATCAGCACCTGTCCGGCCTCTTCCGCAACCGCAATCATTTCCTTAAGTTCAGCAGAGGACATAGCTACAGGCTTCTCGCAGACAACATGCTTGCCGGCCTGCAGTGCACGCACAGCAATATCTTTGTGCACATCATTAGGCGTAGCAATCAGCACTACCTCTACAGCGGGATCTGCCAATACTTCCTCATAGCTGCCGTATGCTTTATAGCCGGCTTCAACAGAAGCCTGGCGCCGAGTGTCCAGCAGGTCATATGTGCCTGCCACCTCAAGATTATCATTACTGCTGATTAATTGGCCGTGATAACTGCCCATGCCGCCATAACCGACGATTACTACAGTATGTTTACTATAACCCATGGATTCCACTCCTGTTTGTCTAATGTATCCTTATTGCAGACAGAACCCTGTGCTCCATATTCAGGGTTCTGTCCGGCTTCCATTATTAGTTGTCCGAGCTGCCGTCAAAATATACGGCCCGGCCGGTACGGGCGGACTCATATACAGCCTCAAGAATCTGGGTTACGACCAGCGCCTGCTCAGGCTTGACTACCGGGTCCTTGTCTTCTCTTACCGCTTCCAGCCACAGGCGGGCTTCACGGTCCGCTTCTGTTTCGGCAGAGCCGCTATAGAAGGCTACACCGCCCGAGGAGAGATCAACCTTTGTTTCGAACAAACGTCCGGCACGTTCGCCGTTAATACGCAGGCCGTCCTTCATATCGGCACCGCCCTCGGTACCCGCCAGCAGTGTCTTCGCTTCGCCGAACTCGGACACATTAAGCGCCCAGCTGGATTCCAGCGAGATGGTTGCTCCATTCTCCATTGTAATGAATCCGAATGCGGAATCTTCAACCTTGAATTGCTCCGGGTCCCACGGACCGAAGGCGTTAGCGGCATTCTTGCGCTGTCCCAGCTTGTGGAAGGTCGATCCGACCACCATGCGCGGCTTGTAATTGTCCATCAGCCACAGCGTCAGGTCAAGAGCATGCGTACCGATATCGATCAGCGGGCCTCCGCCCTGCTTCTCTTCATCCAGGAATACGCCCCAGGTAGGAACAGCACGGCGACGCAGGGCAATCGCTTTACCGTAATAGATGTCGCCCAGCTCACCGGCTTCGCACATTCCCTTCAGATATTCGCTGTCTGAACGGAAGCGGTTCTGGTAGGCTATCGAAAGCTTCTTGCCGGTACGGCGCGCAGCATCAAGCATTTCCTGGGCCTGGGCAGTAGTCTTAGCCATCGGCTTTTCGCACATAACATGGTTACCGGCTTCAAGAGCTGCTACTGTAATTTCGGAATGGCTGTCATTTGGTGTACATACGTGGACGATGTCAAATCCGCCTGCTGCCAGCATCTCGCGGAAATCTGTGTACACTGCAGCGCCTTCAGCGCCGTATTTATCAGCTGCTTCCTGTGCGCGTTCTGCAACGATATCGCAGAAGGCTACCATTTCAGCATCCGCCTGTCGGGACAGGCTTGGCATATGCTTGCCGCTGGCGATCCCTCCGCAGCCGATGATAGCGATTTTATGTTTATTGTTAGACATGAACTTTTCCCCCTTGATTAGCATAAGCTTTTACCCAGTTTAAACTATCCTCTACACTTGCCAGCGGTGAACGGCTGCAGAAATCCTGCTCAACAACAGCCCATTCAACACCAGCTTCAGCAGCCGCTTCGAGAATCGCCGGAAGGTTCACTTCCCCTTCACCCAGCACAACCGTCTCCGGTGATCCGTCTTCCTGTTTCTTAACATCCTTAAGATGGATGATCGGCAGGCGGCCCGCATATTTCTGAATATAAGCTACAGGATCATATCCGGCGAAATGAACCCAGGCGGTATCCATTTCGACCTGCAGCACGTCTGCAGGCACCGCTTCGAATATCCCGTCAAAAGCAGTCCGCTCTCCGTATGATTCTGTAAATTCAAAATCATGATTGTGGTAATACAGCACTGCACCCTGCTCCCGGCATTTTTCACCGATTATACGCAGGTTGGCAGCTACCTCTTCCCAGTTGCGCTGCTCTTCGGTCAGAAAAGGGATAATCAGATTGCGGTTGCCGATCGCCAGATTGAAGCGGATTTCTTCCGCTGTATCATTCAGCATGGCATCATACGGACGATGTGCCCCAAGCACGGCAAGTCCGGTTTCATCCAGCAGGCTTTTTACCTGCTCGGCGGTCCGGCCAAAATAATGAAAAAACTCCACGCCGCTGTATCCCAGTGCCGCAACCTTACGCAGCGTTTCTTCGAAATCCTGTTCCAGTTCTTCTCTAAGCGTATACAGCTGCAGACCCACCTTCAACATCGTTCCCACTCCCGTTCAAATTAGAGTTCATTTGCGCATCATTCATGTTGTCCTACTATATCAGACAAGCTCAGGCAGACCGGCACGGCCACCTGAACAAAAGGGCTGTTCATATATATTGCCCTGCTTCCTCTGTATTTGTACTCTCCACTATCCCTAACTGCTTATGTAGCTCCTGGAGCCGCAACACAGCCTCCTTTTCCTTATGTCTATGTTTTTGCATAGCTACATGGTAATATGAAAGCGTATATAATAAAATGAATAATATGATTCAAACATGAACAATCTTGCTATCATTTCTGCCACTCAGGAGGACCCATGACTTACACCGCACCTTGCCACGTTTTTACAGCGGGATTTTCCTTCCACCGCAAGCCGTTTCACATGTCCAGGGCGGACGGAGTGCAGAATTATCTGCTGCGCCTGCAGACCGAAGGACGCAGCCGGACCCGTATTGACGGTGTTCTCTCTCCTGTTGAAGCTGGCGATTTAATGCTGTTTGCCCCTCACGATCCCTACTACCTAAGCATCGACAAGGAAATCTATGCAGCAGGTAAACCGCGGGTAGAAAGCGGGGATTATCATATTTTTTGCGGCGGGCCTTGGATTGAGGCATGGTGGAGCCGGAAGCAGCGTCCGGCTGTGCTGCGCCTGCCGCTGACCGAGCATTTCCTCGGCCTGTTCCGCCAGCTTGTCCTGGAACAGCGCCGCCTGTCGGAGTCATCACCGGAGATTACAGCTTGTTATCTGCAGATTTTATGTATGGAAATTGACAGACTGATGACAGAGCAGCGGGCCATTTCACCCAAGGGTTATCTTGCATACCGGATGAAGCAGTATGTGGAAGAGCATGCCGCAATCCCCTTCCGGCTTGAAGATGTGGCAGACTACGCGGATATTTCAGTTTCCCGTGCTGTGCATCTGTTCAAAGAAGCATTTGGCACTACCATAGTTAAGTACGTAAATGATGTACGGCTTGAAATGGCCCGTGAGCGCATCACCTTCAGCCCGATGCCGCTGGAGCATGTCTCCGAAACCTGCGGGTTCGCCAATTATACCTATTTCCACCGGCTGTTCCGGGGAAGATTCGGGATGTCACCCAAGCAGTACCGGATCTACAGCAGGGAGCAGATGTAACGGGCTGGTCAGACGGCCCTGCCTCTATACAAATCAAAAGGAGCGCCATCCTGAAAGATCCGCTCCTTGTGTTTGATCTTATTCAGTTTCTCCCGTTTGTCCGGTATAACCCTCACATGCTGTGAAATTGCGCCGTAATCCGAGGCGGCTCTCCGGTTCTTCTCAGCGCACCAGGTTCCTGTACGCTCTGCCTGCCGCAGCGCCTTCTGCGTTTTTGTACGTGCCATTTAAGCAACACTCCTTTATTTGAACTGTTATAATTTTAACATAATTGCACAGGATCTACACGGTATAGTTGACTGGAAAACATTTTTTACATCCCAATTGAATCGGAGGATATTTTGATGAAGTACGATGTGCTGTATGACGGGGCATTTGCGATGCTCAAGGTAGAGCTGAACCCGGGTGAGAGCGTGAAGGCGGAAATGGGCGCAATGGTGGCTATGTCACCAGGCATCGAGCTGAGGGGCACGGTTGACGGCGGCCTGATGCGCGGTCTGGGCCGGATGCTGAGCGGCGAGAAATTCTTCTTCCAGGAGCTCACTGCAACGCGTGGACAATGTGAAGTACTGCTCGCCCCGGGAGCCATCGGTGACGTTCAGGCTATCGAGCTCGACGGCTCTTATAAACTGTATGTACAGAAGGATGGCTTCCTCGCCGGCACAAGCGGCATTCAGGTCAATACGAAGATGCAGAATCTCGCACGCGGTATTTTCTCCGGTGAAGGATTCTTCATTGTGGAGATCAGCGGCAGAGGGACAGTCTTCCTGTCGTCATTCGGTGCGATTCACGCCATTAACCTCGGCCCGGGTGAAGAGATGATTATCGACAACGGGCATCTGGTAGCATGGCCAAGCTATATGGATTACAAAATTGAAAAAGCCGCCTCCGGCTGGCTGAACAGCCTGACCAGCGGTGAAGCGATCGTCTGCCGTTTCCGCGGTGAGGGCGTCATCCTTGTACAGTCCCGCAATCCCGGAAGCTTCGGCACCTGGATCAAGTCGTTTATCCCCTCCAGATCCTAAGCCCCGGCATATACCACAAAAAAGCAGGGCCGCTATCAAAGCAGCCTTGCTTTTTTGTATGAGCTGACGAACCTGCCTGTTCTGCCTATCTGCCGTCAGGACACCGCCTGTCGGTGCTTTTCCCCTTTACACCCAGTCTGCCTGCAGTTATTATAAGTTCCTTTAAAATCAAGCCGGTGATCCGTTACGCTGAAGCCGTATTCCCGCTCCAGCCGCTGTTCCAGCTCAAGCAGCCAGTCGTCTTTAATCTCCTCCAGCCTGCCACATACGCTGCAGATCAGATGATGGTGCATATGGGCGTGGCTGTCGTCTCTAAGATCATAGCGGGCTACACCGTCGCCGAAATTCATTTTTTCAACGATATGCAGTTCACACAGCAGCTCAAGGGTCCGGTATACTGTAGCCAGCCCAAGATGGGGATAACTGTTCTTCACCCTCATATACACTTCTTCTACGCTCAGATGCTCCTCTTCATTATCAAGCAGGACCTTCACGATCGCTTCACGCTGAGGGGTTAATTTATAATTATGCGCGGCAAACTGCTGGCTGATATTTGCAATCGGGTTCAATTACCCCACCACCTTTCCGTTAAACAAAAACGCCTGTCATTTATCAGTAATTATTACGATATAAGCATAGCAAATTGTACTAAAAATGAAAAGCACCTGACATTATTATAACATTAATATGGTAATGTTCGCACACGCGTAATTTCAATTTATATTCCGCCTGGCTAAGCTGCTGCCCATCCGCAAAGAGCTATCCGGCCATATCTTATAGGGAATACAAATCTACTATAAGTGAGGATGGTCATAATGGCCGAGCCAAACCGGAGACAGCTTGCCCAGCCCCGGGTAACTGCCCGCATTCTACGCCAGACCGCAAAGGCCATGCTGCCGTTCTACCGGAAAATTGCCGGAAACCGGACCTTTGCCGCACAATGGTCAGCCGCAGTTGTCAATGCAGACCTTAGTTTGATGGGCTCCCTGTTATCCCAAATCCCTACCCTTGCCGGCGTGGAGAATTATGGAACGAACGGTATCGGTTATTTTATTTCCTTTCCATATCCGCTTCCTGTGGCTTTTTATACTAACGGAACTACAATTCCGCCGGGTACGGTACAGTTCACCTTTAACACCAGGGTTCACCGCACGGTTGCGCTTGCTGTCATCCCCTTTTACCGTAAGCTCTCAGCTTCCCCTTCTTATGCAGAGGCTCTTGCGGCAGCGATCAACCGGAATGATACGCGGCGTGTCCGCACGCTGATCAGGGATCAGATTAAGACAAAGGCTTTACAGACTATAACCATAGAAAACCTCGGGGTGGCGCTGCGGTTCAAGACCCGGTTCAGCAAATATCCTTACCGTAACCTGCTGTTTCAGGAGAATATGTAGAAAATTCATTATGTTTAAGACGGACTTGCGCAACATTTCCCTCTGCTGCTGCGTTACTATAGTTGATAACGGCCAAGCGGCACAACTTAAGTATAGAGGTGAAATGGTGATGAACATGAAAAAACGTGTATTTGCAGTGATTACAACGGTCTCAATCCTAACCTTTTCGCTGGGAACTTCCATGTTTGCAGCCGGCGGCACCTTCAAGGATATCGACAATGTGACAGGCAAAGACAAGATCAACGCGCTGAAAGCGCAGGGTCTGATTAAAGGAATCTCCGATACCCAGTTCCTGCCCGGCTCCACAGTGACTACAGCACAAGGCGTCCAGTTTATCTCAGGCGGACTTCAGCTTAGCCTCGCAGCCATCAGTTTTAACAAAGCGCCTGTTGCGAGCGGCATATTCAGCAAGGTAAAGGATACCGCATGGTATGCGGAGGCCTTTATTAATGCTCACTTTAATGGTGTAGAGATCCCTGCGGACATTGACCCGTCGAAGCCGATCACGAAGGAGCTGTTCACCAGCCTGCTGGTCCAGGGCGTTGAAAAAGCCGGCAACCTGCCGCTGATTAACCTGGTGCCTGCGGATATTGCGGATGAAGCATCGTTGAACCCGTCGTATCAGGGCAGCATCCAGCGTTCCTTGAAGTACAAGATTAATACGCTTGACGCAAACGGCAAATTTAATCCGAAAAGTGAGATAACCCGTGCAGAGGCAGCAGTCATGCTCTACAATGCGCTGGAGTACCTCAAATCCCTTGATAACACACCTGGCAGCTAAGCATATAGTATAAGCTCATATTCGGACATCTATTTTGTGCTCCCCCGCACAGCATCGCTGAGTCCTTCAGCAGCGTAAAAGGCAGACCGGTTTATCCGGGCTGCCTTTTTGCTTATACTCATTCCCCTTTTATTCTGTTCAAAAACTGCCGGACACGCGGATTCTCTGACTGCTCCAGCACCTGCTGCGGAGTGCCCTGCTCCAGAATGATGCCTTGATCCATTAGGATAATGGTATCCGCGACATCTGCGGCAAACCGCATCTCATGGGTCACAATGATCATCGTCCTGCCTTCGGCAGCCAGCTGACGGATGACCTTCAGTACCTCTCCGACCAGCTCAGGGTCCAGCGCCGAGGTAGGCTCGTCAAACAGCAGCACCTCCGGCTCCGCCGCCATTGCCCGGGCAATAGCAACCCGCTGCTGCTGGCCGCCGGACAGCTGGTGCGGGTATGCGCCGGTTTTGTCAGACAAACCTACTTTAGCCAGAAGCAACTCTCCCCGCTTCTCCGCTTCCTTGCGTGAACGCTTTTGCACCGTAATCTGCCCCTCGGCTACATTGCCGAGCGCGGTCATATGCGGAAAGAGGTTATAGGACTGGAATACCATCCCCGACTTCTGGCGCAGGCTTAGTATATCCTTCCTGGCAAGCTTTACGTTATCCGCGAAGCTGAGCTCAAGACCGGCAATGGACAAACTCCCCCCATCCGGGATCTCAAGCAGATTGAAGCAGCGCAGCAGCGTTGTTTTGCCGGAGCCCGAGGGGCCTATGATGACCAGTACCTTTCCATGTTCAAGCCGGAGACTCACTCCCTTCAGCACCTGCAGCTGCCCAAAGGATTTATGCAGACCGCGAACCTCAATCATATAACGCCTCCTTATCCGGCCGAGTAACGGTCAAACCGTTTCTCCAGCCTGCTTTGCACCACCGACAGCACGGAACAGAAGAGCAGATAATACAGGGCAGCTTCACAATAGAGCAGCAGCGGCTCATAGGTGGTCGCAGTAATTTGCTGGGCTGTCCTGAACATCTCCACATAGGTAATGCCGGCGGCGAGCGAGGTGTCTTTTACAAGGCTGATGAAGGAATTGGACAACGGGGGAACGGATACCCGCACCGCCTGGGGCAATATAATCCGGCGCAGCGCCTGCACGCGGGTCATCCCGACGGAATAAGCTGCCTCCCACTGCCCTTTGGGAACCGACAAAACGGCGGCCCTGATTATCTCTGATGAATAGGCTCCGACACTCAGCGTGAATCCGATCACCGCAGCGGTAAACGGGTCCAGTACAATCCCGGCGGCAGGCAGCCCGTAGAAAATAATAAACAGCTGGACCAGCAGCGGAGTTCCCCGGATAAGCCACACATAAAACCTGGCTATCAGCCCGGGTATCCGCCATGCCGAGATCCGCACCAGCGCAGTCGCCACTGCAAGCAGCAGTCCCAGAATAAAGGAGATCAGCGCCAGCGGAATACTATATGCCACTCCCGCCTTGAGCAGAGGCAGCAGCGAATCCAAAAATATTTGCAGCTTGCGGTCATCCATCGCAGGGAGCTCCTTCAGCCATTATTTTGAGACATCCGCCCCGAAGTATTTCTCGGAAATGGCAAGATAGGTTCCGTCCTCCTTCATTGCTGCGAGCGCCCCGTCCACCGCCTGCACCAGCTCCTCATTGCCCTTCAGGAACACGGCAGCGCTGCGCGAGCCTTCGGCCATTTCATCAACCTGCTTGATCTGCACATCCGGCTTCTGCTTTTTCAGATCCAGAAAGGATAATCCGTCGTTAACTGTAGCATCTATCCGTCCGGAGATCAGGAGGTCAATGGCCTGATTAAAGCCTTCTATCGCCACAATTTCCGCGCCGTTCTCGCGTGCAATGTCAGACAGGTTGCTGGTCAGCGACTGGCCGGCTTTTTTACCCTTGAGGTCAGCAAAGCTTTTGATATCCTCGTTCTTCTCCCCTACAATCAGCACCGCTTTGGACACTACATAAGGTTCAGAGAAATCATATTTCACCTTCCGCTCATCCGTAATGGACACCTCATTAAAAATAGCATCAAAGCGCCCTGCATCCATCCCGGCAAAAATACCGTCCCACTGGGTTTCAATAAACTCCGCTTCCACGCCGAGCCGCTTGGCTATCTCCCTGGCAATGTCCACGTCAAAACCGGTTAGCGTTCCGTCTGCATCATGGTAGGTGAACGGAGAGTATGTGCCTTCGCTGCCTACTCTAAGCTTGCCGGAAGCTTTTACCGTTTCCAGACTGTTCTGCTCTGCTGGAGCAGCTGTTACATCCGCGCCGCCGGTTGTCCCTTCAGCCGCATTATTGTTTTCATTGCTGCCGCATGCCGCAAGGACAATGCCCAGCAGCAGCACCGGTGCAAGCGCCCATTTTTTCATTGGATACTCCTCCTTATCCTCTGTTTAGCTGTTACAGATTAGATTTATCATGCCCAATGGAGGCTATTCCTTTCCCTTTCATTCAGCATCAGCACAAAAAATCCCCGTGCACCTGTAGTGGTGCCGCCGGGGATATAAACATAGGGAGCTTTGATTCAAACTAGCCGTGCATCATTTCCGCCTGCGGTCTGGAACCGTCTTCTCCGCCTTTGCGGCCCCGCCGCAGCAGCAGCCCGAGGACAGCACCGCCCAGCGCGACAAAAATCATAATACGGAAGGTATCAGCGAAGCCCTGGGCCATCACAGTCTGTGTAGCCTGCTTCAGCACGTCGGGTGAAACGGAAGCGGGATCAATTCCAGATGCTAACGCCTCCGCCTGCATTTCTGCACCGCGCGCCGCTGCTCTGGAGGTAAGAATGGTAACCAGCGCAGATACTGCAAGCGAATTAATAACCTGCTGCATGGAGTTGGTCAGCGATGTTACCCTGTTGACCAGCTGTATCGGTGCTTTATTGAGCAGATGGGTGTTCATCGGCATCATCATCAGGCCCATCCCGGCCCCGCACATAATGAGCGGCACGATCAGGTCGCGGCTCTGTGTAGTCAGATCCACATGGGAATACTGATACAATGCGCCGGAGACAAGGCTAAGTCCGCAGACCACCAGCCAGCGCACACCGATTCTGTCAAAAAGAATCCCGGCGAGCGGCATCATCAGCCCGGAGGCAATGGCCTGCGGCAGCAGGGTCAGCCCGGTATCAAAGGCTCCGAACCCGCGGGCCTGCTGCAGAAACTGCGGAAGCAGAAATAACGCGCCGTACAGCCCGAACTGGGCAATCCACTGGACGAGAATCCCTGTACTGAAATCTACCGAACGCAGGATGCGCAGCTCCAGCAGCGGGGTTCTTGAACGCAGCTCAGCAATAACAAAAGCAATCAGGGCAGTCAGCCCCAGCGCCAAGCCAACCAGTGTCTTGCCAGACGTCCAGCTCTCTGCCCCCTGGCTTACCCCATAGGTAAGGGAAGCAAAGGCAAGAGGACCCAGAACCATGCCCAGCTTGTCCATTCCTGGAACCTGGCTGCGCCTTGCGTTCGGCAGCTTCCGCAGGCCGATCAGCAGACAGAGGATACCGATCGGAATGTTGATCAGAAAAATCCATCTCCAGGAATGGTACTGAACCAGCCAGCCTGACATGACCGGTCCGATTGCCGGAGCAAACAGCACCGGTATGCCCATGATACCCATTACGATACCAACCTTGCTCTTCGGTGCAAGCCTGTACACATAAGCCATGCCTACCGGCAGGACACATCCGCCGCCGATTCCCTGCAGCACCCGGAAGGCAATCAGCCACTCGGCACTGTTAGGCGTTGCGCACAGAATGGACCCTATAGTGAACACGACAACCGCAGTCAGGAAGACCGTCTTGGCCCCAAACCGGTCTGACAGCCAGCCGGACAACGGAATAACCGAGGCCTGTGCCAGCATATAGCCGGTTACAATCCACTGCAATGTCGTTAAATCGGTATGAAAATCCTCCACCAGAGTGGACAGCGCCACATTCATTGCCGTGCTGTCGAGCACGACCATAAATACACCCAGAATGATTGCCAGTAGCGGCACCAGTATGGCCGACAGACGAAAATCAGCCTCTTCCTTCATTACACCCTCCATAATTCTTATCCCCCTGTACCTGTACGGGGTGCAGGCTTCATTGACCGCAGTCCCGTTCTCTGGATATAATATCTATGATGCGGACAGTTGTCCGTAAGTTCATTAACAGTCTACGGACAATTGTCCGCTGTGTCAAATATATCTTATTCCGCTGCGTTCTAACCTCTTTTTAAAGAAAGGAAGGCTTATATCATTATGAATGCTAACGCTGCAGATCCATATAAAGAGCGTATTCTTGAGGCTGCCCGCGAGCTGTTTACAGCAAACGGACTGGAGGCGGTCAGTATGCACGCCATCGCCAAACGGGCCGGCATCGGCCAGGGCTCGCTGTACCGCAGATTCAAAGACAAGGGTGAAATCTGTTCCATGCTGCTTAGGGACAGCACAGAGACATTTTTGTCCGGCCTGGAGCATGAGCTTAAGCTCCCCGGAACTGAAAATAGTGCACTCGATCACCTGCACAGCAGTATAAGCCGGATTGTCAGCTTTATCGAACAGTTTGCCGAGCTCCTGCTGTTCATTAAGTCAGAGTTCACCGGCAAAAAGCAGCTTACCCAGTTTGAGCATCCTTTTTTCCGCAGGCTGAACGGATTTCTGGCCGAGCTGTTAAAGCGCGCCGCCTCTGCCGGTGAGATCAGTGCGGTTGATCCTCAGTTCACGGCCACAGCGCTGATTGCTGTGCTCAGCCCGGATCTTTATCTGTATCAGCAGAAGCAGCACAGCTCTTCGAAGGAGCAGATTACTGAAGGGATTCTGGCTTTGTTCGTGGCCGGAATCCGGAAGAATCTATAACCCTCCCTTTACAAACCTCCAAGTTATGGTATATTAATTAGCAATTACGAATTGCATATCGACCTGTTATTTCACTAGGGGAGTCGGCCGACTGAGACGGAGCTTAAGCTCCGGACCCTTGGAACCTGATCTGGATTATACCAGCGGAGGGAAGTGGAGCAGAAATGAACAGAACGGCTGCTATCAGGCCGGCTCAACTGTATCTTTCAGACCCCATTATTTCCTCCGGAAATAGTGGGGTCTTTTTGCGTGTAATGTCTTTTGTATGACTAGGAGGTCTGCCTGCTCTCATGTTATCTGTTTCTAATTTATCTTACTCCTATACAGCTGATCAGCCGCCGGTATTCGCAGAGCTGTCAATGAAAATCCGGCGCGGAGAATTCATTTCGGTTGCTGGTGCCAGCGGCTGCGGCAAAAGTACTCTCTTTAAAATTATTGCCGGACTGCTTGAGCCTTCCGGCGGAGCCGTCAGCTTGGCCGGCGAGCCCTCCCTCAAAGCTGCTTCACGGCTTGGCAGGGTTGGTTATATGCCCCAGCAGGATCTGCTGCTGCCATGGAGGACGGTCCAAGGCAACTGCCTGCTGCCCTGGGAGCTTAAGCAATCCGGTACCAAAGCAGACGCCGTGCAGCAGATTCGCAGCCTGCTGCACAGCCTCGGCCTGTCCGGTACGGAGGCTGCCTATCCCCATGAGCTGTCCGGCGGCATGCGCCAGCGGGCTGCACTGGCCCGGACCCTGTCCTCCGGCTCTGAACTGCTTTTGCTGGATGAGCCCTTTGGTGCCCTGGATGCATTGACCAAGCGCGGGCTGCAGCAATGGCTGCTGGAGCTGTGGTCCGGACTTGAGCGGACCGTATTGTTCATCACCCATGACCTGGAGGAAGCGCTGCTGCTTAGTGACCGGATCTATCTGATGCACAGCGGCGGCGGGCTGGAGGAAATGGCAGTCCGGCTGCCGCGGCCAAGAAGCGGGCAGATGATCTATCAGCCGCAGTTCATTGCCCTGCGGATGGAGCTGGAGCGGAGGCTGCATGGGAACTGTGCATATTAAGCGGCTGCTTACCGCCTACACCCCTTCAGTCCTGCTGGTACTGGTCCTGTTGGCCGGCTGGGAGGCAGGCGTTCGTTACGGCCGCGTGCCTGCCTTTATCCTTCCTGCACCATCCTCTGTATGGAATGCAGTGATAGCGCAGCGTGAGCTGCTGTTCGGCCTCCATCTGCCGGCAACGCTGGAGGAAATCCTGCTCGGCTTCGCCCTATCTATAAGCTGCGGTACGCTGCTGGGGATCGGCATGCATCTGCTTCCAGCCCTGGCCAAGGCTGTCTATCCCCTGCTGATTGTCAGCCAGACCATTCCCCTGATTGCCCTATCCCCGGTTTTTATAATGTGGTTCGGCTATACGCTCGGGGGCAAAGTAGCCGTTGTTTTTCTCACAGCCTTTTTTCCGGTCGTTGTAGGTACTTATGACGGTCTGTTTAAGAGCGGCGGGCAATACAGGGAGCTGCTTCTGACACTTGGAGCCAGCCGCTGGCAGCTGCTTCTCAAGACGCAAATTCCGCTGGCGCTCCCCGCTTATTTCTCTGGACTGAAACTGTCTGTCGTCTACTGTGTTATTGGCGCAACAATCGGCGAATGGCTTGGAGGCAGCCGGGGACTGGGCTATTACAGCCGCCGCATGGCCGGCAATCTGCACAGTGCAGAGCTGTTCGCCGCTGTGGGCCTGCTGTCTGTCCTGGGGATTCTGCTGTTTCTCTGTGTCTGTGCTGCTGAAATCATTATTCTGAAGAAAAGAGGACTACGAAGATGAACACAATACGCAATTATTCCAGATTATCACCAAAACACCAGCGTAATACCTATCTGCTCATGCTGCTTATCAGCCTGCTTGCTGTTGCCAGCGGCTGCAGCGGGGCAGCTGATAGTAGTACAGGTGAAGCAAAAACGGCAGCTTCCGGCATTGACAACGACCAGCCGCACAAGCTGACAGTCATGCTTGACTGGTATCCTAACGCGGTGCACTCTTTTCTGTATGCCGCACAGGAGAAGGGGTATTTCGCGGATGAAGGGCTGGAGGTTGAGCTGCAGATGCCTGCTGACAGCAATGATGCCCTGAAGCTTGCTGCCGCAGGCAAGGCAGATCTGGCGCTCAGCTATCAGCCCCAGGTCCTGATGGCCCGGTCAGCGCAGATTCCGGTCGTTTCGATTGCTGCACTCGTCCAGCATCCGCTTAATCATCTGCTTGTCCCGGCAGACAGCGGGATTCTGAGTCCAAAGGATCTGACCGGTAAAACCGCCGGCTATTCCTCTATCCCGCTCTATGAAGCGATGCTCAAGACTATGGTGGAGCATGACGGCGGCGATCCGCAGTCCCTGACTTTGATAGATGTCGGGTTTGACCTGATTCCGGCCATATCAACCGGCCGGGTCGATGCCATTATCGGCGGGTTCATTAATCATGAGCAGCTGATTCTGGCCAAGGAGCAGCATCCTGTTACTTCCATTGATCCCACAGCGTTCGGTGTACCCGACTACTATGAGCTGGTGCTGGTAACCGGGGAGCAGAGCCTAGAGAACTCCAAAGAGTATTACATTAGATTCATGAACGCCGCCCGTAAAGGACAGCAGTTCGTGCAGGAGCACCCTGAGGAGGCTCTGCAGATTCTGCTGGACCATGAGGACAGCACCGCCCCGCTCGACCCGCAGATCGAGGAGCAGAGCCTTGATATTCTGCTGCCGCTGATGGATGCCGGAGACCAGCCCTTCGGGCACCAGACTCCGGAATCGTGGAGCCGGGTGGCGGACTGGCTGTCCGGGAACGGGCTGCTGTCAGGTGAAACGAACAGTGATGAGGCTTTTGTGAATTTGTAATCTGTAAGGCAAGCTGCGGTTGTGATGGAGTCAGCTCCAATTATGGCGGAGTCTAAACGGGGGTATCCATTATGCGGGAGAAGAACTGTGGCGGTAATCATACCAGTGCCCGGAACGGTGGCCGCCCTTCCATAGAATATCGGGCATAGCTGCGCTATTCGCCCAATTAATCTAATCTCCACTCACGCCCCCTGCTGTTTAACTTTTAGCTGCACTTTGTACACTTATATCCGGGCAAATTCACTATTTTTTAGATATAACTGCACTTCGTACACTTAAAATCATGGATTTTCACGATTTTCCTTCATTTCTCTATTTTTAGCTGCACAGAGTGCAGTTATTGCAGCCGAACGGGCTCCATCTAAACTTTTAACTGCACAGAATACAACTATGTAAAACATCAGCTTTCTGGAATGAGCCTAAACTTTCAATAACAATCATTAGGAGGAATCATCATGTCCTACTTAGCCAAAGTGCGCGAGCTCAATCCTCTCGTTCACAATATTACGAATATCGTTGTTGCCAACTTTTCTGCTAACGGGCTGCTGGCGCTCGGTGCCTCCCCTTTTATGGCAGATGCGCGTGAAGAGGTAGAGGATGTAGCCGCCATGTCTGGTGCAGTAGTGCTGAATATCGGCACTTTAAATGAACAGGCTATTGCCTCCATGATTCTCGCCGGACAATCAGCCAACAAGCACAGTATTCCGCTGGTGCTTGACCCGGTGGGAGCCGGGGCGACTGCTTACCGCAGCGAAGTCACGCAAAAGCTGGTACAGGCCATGCAGCTTACCGCACTGCGCGGTAATGTCGCTGAAGTAGCCAACGTGGCAGGCGAGCACTGGGCCAGCAAAGGGGTAGATGCCGGTGCAGGCGACGGTGATGTTATTGCACTGGCCAACAAAGCCGCCGGCAAGCTCGGCTGTGTGGTCATCATTACGGGCCGGGAAGATGTCATTACTGACGGCAGCCGCACCTTTGTCGTAAGTAACGGCCATTCTATTCTGACCAAGGTTACCGGTACCGGCTGCCTGCTGAGCGCCGTTGTCGGCGCATTTCTGGCTGCCAGTGAAGGAAACTGGCTGGAGGCGGCCGCTGAAGCCCTCTCCTTCTACGGTGTCGCAGCAGAAATTGCCGCAGAGCAGACTGAAGGCCAGGGGACGGGAGCCTTCCAGATTGCGTTCCTGAACCAGCTGTCAGCAGTTACACCGGAGCTGTACAGACAGAGAGCACGGATAGAACGGTTCAACCCATAATTAATCTGCAGCAAAGGAGCACACCTCATGACCCATACTTTTAAAGCCCTCACCATTGCCGGCTCTGACAGCGGCGGCGGTGCCGGAATTCAGGCTGACCTCAAAACCTTCCAGGAGCTGGGTGTCTACGGCATGTCCGCATTAACAGCCGTAACCGCACAAAATTCGCTTGGCGTTCAGGCCGTTTATCCGCTCACCGGGGAGGCGGTAGCAGCCCAGCTTGACTCTGTCGGCACAGATTTGCCTCCGGATGCAGTGAAAACCGGCATGCTGTTCAGCAGCGGAATTATTGGCATTGTCGCCGCCAAAGTGCGGGACTACGGCTGGAGCAGACTTATAGTCGATCCGGTTATGGTTGCCAAGGGCGGTTCCCCCCTTCTTCAGCAGGAGGCAGTAGCTGCATTGATCAGCGAGCTGCTGCCGCTGACACTTGTTGTGACGCCAAATATACCCGAAGCGGAAATGTTGACCGGCATGACCATCACAAGCCTTAAGGAGCGTGAGCAGGCCGCCAGGCTGATTCACACGATGGGCCCCAAATATGTTGTGCTCAAAGGCGGTCATGATGAAGGGTCTGACCATGTGCGGGATCTGATCTATGACGGGCAGGCGTTTGCATATCTGGACAGCCCGCGGATCGCTACCAGACATACACACGGCACCGGCTGTACCTTCTCGGCAGCAATAACGGCCGGGCTTGCGGCCGGAGACAGTGTAAATGAGGCCATACACACAGCGAAAGCCTTTATTCAGGCGGCAATCGAACACAGTCTCGGGATCGGTAACGGACATGGGCCGACTAACCATTTTGCGTACCGCCGCGTCCAAAAGGGGGATGCCCGGTGATGCAGGACCGCGATGAGTATATCCGGCGTGTACTGAAGCTGTATTTTATTATGGGCAGCGCCAACTGCCGGCTCTCTCCTGCCGAGACGCTGACGCAGGCTATCAACGGAGGCATCACACTATTCCAGTTCCGTGAAAAGGGTCCCGGCGCCCTGACCGGCGCCGCAGCCGTCCAGCTGGGCCGTCAGCTTCAGGCTGTCTGCCGGGCACATGGCATCCCCTTCATCGTCAACGACGATATCGGGCTTGCCGAGACACTGGATGCCGACGGTGTGCATGTCGGCCAGGAGGACGAGCCGGCCGGCTCGATCCGGCTCCGGCTTGGGGCAGACAAAATCGTCGGCGTGTCGGCGCACACGCCAGAAGAAGCCCGTCAGGCCATCGCTGACGGTGCTGATTACCTCGGCGTGGGGCCTGTCTACCCGACCTCCTCCAAAGACGATGCCAGAGCTGTGCAGGGCACGCAGATCATTGAGCAGCTAAGGCTCAGCGGACTCGGCATTCCGCTGGTCGGAATCGGCGGCATCACTGCCGGCAATGCCGCCCCCGTAATCCGCGCAGGTGCAGATGGCATCTCGGTCATCTCAGCCATTTCCGCAGCCGCAGATGTTAAAGCAGCCGCAAGCCGGCTGCTGAATGCTGTACGGCTCTAGCAGCTGGCTGCAGCCGGCCTGCTAAACAGAAAAAAGAACGGACAGCCAACGCAGGCTGTCCGTTCTTTTGCATACTGATAAGTTTTGCAATAACGGGGATGTTGCAGTGATGAGTGTTAATTAAAGCATTTCCCCCGCTCGACATCAGGTGTAAAATTACCCGGGACCACTCTATTAAATTCAAGCAAAGCTGGTGAGCATTAATGGCTAGAGATTTCAGTTCCGGCGGGTTCGGCGGAGGACCGGGACACGGAAGGTTTAAATTCGATGAGGCCGGGGGCAGGCCGGAGCTATCCCGGACACTGCTGCTGCGGATCAGCAAATATTTTATCTCCTATTGGAAGCAGACGCTCATTGTGATGCTTGTACTGGGCGTATCTGCAGTGCTGGGACTGCTGCCCCCGATTCTGATCCAGCAGATTATCGACCAGGCGCTGCCGGATAAAAACCTGCGGCTGCTTATTCTGCTCGTACTGGCCTCGCTTGGCACAACGGTTATTTCCGGCCTGCTGGGCGTACTGCAGAATTATTTGAATTCTTTTATCTCCTTAAATATTGTGCATGATATGAAAAACCAGATGTACCGCCACCTTCAGCGGATGCCGCTGCAATTTTTCTCGGAAGTGAAGCAGGGAGAGGTCATTACGAGAATGACCAGTGACATCACCGGCGTGCAGAGCGTATTCAACAACACGATTGTCAATTTTGCGAGCAACCTGTTTATTCTTGTGTCCACTGCAGCTGCGCTGTTCATTATGAACTGGAAGCTGGCTCTGCTTGGCATTCTTGTCGTGCCGCTGTTTATCGTGCCTACCCGCAAAATGGGCAATGTCCGCTGGAAGCTCGCGAAGCAGACGCAGGAAAAGGTGTCGGAGCAGAACCGGATCATCCAGGAGACAATGAGCGTCAGCGGCTATCTTCTGATGAAGCTTTTTACGAGAGAGTCTGCCGAATATAAAAGCTTCTCCGCGATTAATGCGGAAGCCACAGGCCTGCAAATCCGCGAATCCATGGCCGGCCGCTGGTTCATTATGTTCCTCTCCACCTTTACAAGCATCGGCCCGATGCTGATCTACCTGTACGGCGGGATTCTTTTTATCCAAGGGGAGCTGTCTATCGGTATCATCATCACCTTCGTCGCACTCCTTGGCAGACTCTACGGTCCTGTAATGCAGATGACTAATTTGTATGTGGACATCAAGCGGTCGGTAGCGCTGTTTGAGCGGATTTTTGATTATTTTGATATGGAGCCGGTTATTACAGATCAGCCTGATGCAAGGCCGGTCAGTGCAGCCGGAAACAGCATCCTGTTTGGCAATGTCTATTTCTCCTATCAGCCGGATAAGCCCGCGCTGCGCGGGATCAGCTTTACTGCAGATGCCGGTACAGTGACTGCCCTGGTCGGACCAAGCGGAGCCGGCAAAACCACCATTACCAGTCTGCTTCCGCGGCTCTATGAGACAGATTCAGGCACGATTAGCATCGGCGGCACAAGCATACGCGAATTCACACTGGAGTCGCTGCGCTCCCAGATTGGACTGGTTACCCAGGACACTTACCTGTTCAACGGTACAATCCGGGACAATCTGCTGTACGCCCGTCCCGGTGCCGCTGAAGCCGAGATGATTGAAGCCTGCCGTTCCGCCTATATCCATGATTTTATTATGGGGCTGCCGGAGCAATATGAGACCATCGTCGGCAACCGCGGGATCAAGCTGTCAGGCGGGGAGCAGCAGCGGATTTCGATTGCCCGGGTGCTATTGAAGAATCCGCCAATCATTATTATGGATGAAGCAACCTCTTCCCTCGATACCGTCTCTGAATACTATATTCAGCAGGCGATGCACTCCCTTTTGGCGAACAAAACCGGGATTATCATTGCGCACAGGCTGTCTACAATTATTGCTGCCGATCAGATTCTGGTGGTTAAGGATGGAACGATCGTTGAAAAAGGTACGCATGACAAGCTCCTGCAATATAACGGGGTGTATAAAGCTCTGTACGACAAGCAGTTTGAGCCTAAATTGTTCTCTGACTCTCCTGTCGCCGATTAAACAGTATATGTATAAAAAAATCCGTATCCTGCCGCTGTAACGGCCAGATACGGATTTTATATAATGCGCTAAAGAGCCCTCCCGGATGTCATCCGTTCAGGGACTGCATCAGCGTCTCCAGCTCCTGTTCGCTCAGATGACGCCAAGCTCCCCGCTCCAGGCCGTCCAGGGTAATATTCATAATCCGCGTCCGCTCAAGCCGGAGCACTCTTTGGCCCAGCTCCTTGCACATCCGGCGGATCTGCAGGTTAAGCCCCTGTGTGAGTATGATACCGAACTGCCGGTCTGCGATCGGATAGGTAACGCAAGGTTTGGTGACGGTACCGAGAATGGGGACACCGGCGGACATGGCCTCCAGGAATGCTCCGGTCACCGGCTTGTCCACGGTTACTTGATATTCCTTATCATGCTGATTTTCAGAACGCATCATCTTATTAACGATATCTCCGTCGTTAGTGAGCAGAATCAGACCCTCCGAATGCTTGTCCAGCCGTCCTACAGCAAAGATGCGGGAAGGATAGTTTATGTAATCTATAATGTTGCCTTCTACCCCCGGCGCAGCTGTACAGGTAATGCCAACCGGCTTGTTCAGGGCCAGATAGACCTTTTCCTGCCCGCTCAGGCTGACCGGGTTGCCGTCAACAGCCACCAGATCCTCCGCCTCCACAACCGTATGTTTACCGCAGACCTCACCGTTCACTGTAATTCGGCCGGCTGCCAGCAGCCTGGCAGTCTCACGCCGCGGATAAAGGCCGGTCATGCTCATGTATTTATCAATTCTCATCTCCAGGTCCCTTCCGCCGGAAAATAAAAACATCTGATTTCAGTCAAGTAGAAACGGCTAGCCGTCCTTCAGAGAAGGCGGTAACCGTTTGTACAAATCAGATGCTGCATTCATCTATAAACGATGGGCCTGGCTAATGGCTGCCGCCCTTTTTGGCAGTAGTGCTCCCTTTCACAGCGCCTTTCGGCCCCGGGCCGCCTGCTGCTCCACTTTTCGGCTTCACCGGCTTTGCTGTTTTGTTCCAGCGGGTCCAGCCTTTACTGCCTGTTCCTCTGCCTGTGCCGCCGCCTTTACTTTTTGCCACAATATCACTCCGTCTATACTAAGTTTTCGTACTAATCCTATCTATCTTACCATTATTAAGCATGGCCTGTCAGGTCAATACGCAAACAGCCCGCCGGATGAGGTCCGGCGGGCTGCACAGAACGATATTATTTCGGCTGGATATAGCCTTCAGCCTTCAGCAGCTCTGCAATCAGCACAGCACCGCCGGCAGCGCCGCGGACCGTGTTGTGTGACAGGCTGACAAATTTGTAATCATACAGCGCATCTTCACGCAGTCTGCCTGCGGATACGCCCATGCCGTTCTCAATGTCGCGGTCAAGCTTGGTCTGAGGACGGTTCTCTTCTTCAAAATAGGTTATGAACTGCTTCGGTGCGCTTGGCAGCTCCAGCTCCTGCGGGCGTCCCTTGAAGCTGTTCCAGCGCTCCAGGATTTCTTCCTTGGAAGGCTTCTGCTCAAAGGAAGCAAACACCGCAGCCATATGGCCGTCAGCTACCGGCACGCGGATACACTGGCTGGTGATGACAGGCTGCTCGCTTTTGACGATACCTTCCTCTGTCACCTGGCCCCAGATCCGCAGCGGCTCCTGCTCGCTCTTCTCTTCCTCGCCGCCGATGTACGGAATGACGTTGTCCAGCATTTCCGGCCAGTCGGTAAAGGTTTTACCTGCTCCGGATATAGCCTGATATGTTGTTACTACCACTTTGGATGGCTTGAACTCACTCAGGGCATTCAGCGCCGGCATAAAGCTCTGGATCGAGCAGTTCGGCTTAACCGCAATGAAGCCCGTTTCTGTACCCAGGCGTTTGCGCTGCTGGGCGATCACAGCCAGATGCTCCGGGTTGATCTCAGGAATAACCATCGGAACGTCCGGCGTCCAGCGGTGTGCCGAGTTATTGGAAATAACAGGCGTGCCGGTCTTGGCATAAGCCTCCTCCAGCGCCTTGATTTCTTCTTTTTTCATATCAACAGCACAGAAGATCAGATCGACATCTGCAGCCACTTCATCCACATTGGCGGCATCCTGGACCATAATGCCCTTTACTGCATCCGGCATAGGGGTAGTCAGCTTCCATCTGCCTTTTACCGATTCCTCATACGTTTTGCCGGCCGAATTCCGGCTTGCCGCAATGACTGTTACCTGAAACCATGGATGATTCTCAAGGAGTGCAATAAAACGCTGACCGACCATACCGGTACCGCCAACGATACCCGCTCTTAATTTACTTGCCATAAGGGATTCATTTCCTTTCAAGCTGCTCCTATTGTTAGGTGGCTTTTTAATAACCGATTATAAATGATATACGCAGCTTACACAATATGTGAATGAAAAGTATGTGTCGGATTTGATAAAATATCCCATTACAGCCGCGGCTTCGGCTATCCGTTAGTTAGTTCCCAGCCGCTTTGCCAGTTCCCCAAGATCCTGGCCCTTCAGCGCCCCTTCAACCAGTGCCGGCAGCAGCGCCGGGGTGCAGGAGAAGCAAGGGGTGCCGTCCCGGGACAGCTGCCGCGCCAGACGCTCATCATAGAAGGGCTTGCCGGAATCGGATAAGGCCAGCAAGGTCATTGTGCGGACCCCGGCCTCCCGGAGCTCCCGCATCCGCCGGACGAGTGCAGACTGATTCCCGTTCTCGTAGAGGTCGGAGACTAGGATAAAGAGCGTCTTCTTCGGCTCCTCAATAAATTGCTCGCAGTATTTCACCGACTTGTTAATATCCGTGCCGCCGCCAAGCTGGATACCAAACAGCATATCAACCGGATCATTGGCACATTGCTCAGTCAGATCGACCACCTCAGTGTCAAAGACAACTACCCTGGTATTCAGTGCAGGAATACTGGCAAAGATCGACCCGATCACCGATGCCCATATTACGGAATCCGCCATCGAGCCGCTCTGGTCAATATCAACGATGACGGTCCACTCCTTGCTGCGGCGGGCCCGGTCAAAATAATAAAACCTCTCCGGAATAATAATCCGCCGCTCCTGATCATAATGCTTGAGGTTGCGCTGGATCGTCAGCTTCCAGTCCAGCCCGCTGAGTGAAGGAAGCGGCGAGTGCTGCCGCTTGTTCAGCGCACCCGTAACCGCGCGCCGGATGTCCGTCTCCAGCAGCTTGACCAGATCATCGACCAGCGCCTTGACCAGCAGTCTTGCCGTATCCTTGGTTTTCTCCGGGATCTTGCCCTTCAGCGAGAGCAGCGTACCTACCAGCTGGATATCCGGCTTGACCGCAGCCAGCAGCTCGGGCTCGAACAGCAGCTGCTTCCAGCCTCTGCGTTCCATTGCATCACTCTGAATGATGGACACAACATCCTCCGGGAAAAAATTTCGTACATCTCCCAGCCATTTGGACAGGTTCAAGGCAGCATGCCCGGTGCCGGCGCCTCTGCCCTTGTTGCTGCCGTGTGCTGTACCTGGAGCTCCTCCGGGAGTGGTATCATCATATATAGCCGCCAGTGCTGCGTCCATTACCTGCTCTTCTTCCGTCAGCGGCAGCTGCCCGCCTTCCCCGTACCCGGACAGCGCGGCATCCGCCTCCTGGCCGAGAATCAGCCGCCAGCGGGACAGCGTATTCTCCTGCTTATGTTCATTTGTCATCTAAAAATCACCGAAGTCAAAATCATTCAGCTCATCCAGCATTTTGGACTCCTCCTCCTTCAGCTCACCGGTAAGCACCTCAGCCGCCTGCTCGCTGTTCACACCCCACAGCTCGCCAAGCAGCTCGGAGATCATCGTCTTCTCACGCGGCGAGAATGTGCCGAACGCCCTGCGGAGAAAGACCAGTGCCCGCTTAAATTGTTCGTCATCCAGTGCATTGATATAATCATTCAGCTGCTCCCACAGGCTCATCCGAGACAGCAGACCGTAATGCCCGCGCATCGACAGGCCTTCGAACCAGCCGGCACCAAGATCTGCGGGAATGCCGGGTGACAGGCGCCGCGATACTTCGGCTGCAAGCTCTGCGGAAGAGATCGTGCCGCGCTCCAGCAGAATGGCACAGGCATAACCGGACAGGCGCGGATTGCGGTCATCTCGTTCGGCAAGCTGCTGCAGCTCCTGCAGCCACAGTCCGTCATCCAGATTGCCGCTGTGCTCAAGTGAAATTACGTTGAGCTCATTCATTGCTGTGAGCATAGCATTTGCTGCTTCGTCGTTGCAGCCGCTGGCATCCAGCAGGAACAGGCAGCCCCTGCGGAACAGCTCCTCCAGCAGCGGAATCAGCGGTGCCGTGTCAACCTTGCGGATATCACCGAAGCTTATGATTAAGGACAGCTCGCGGGCTGCTGCTGCCATGCCAGCCACATCCCGGCTGAGTGCCGCCAGATTCTGCAGCACCCGGGTGCCTTCCTCCATCTGGGCGGTCATTGCACATTCACAGGCGATCCGGATCAGCACTGAAGCGTCAGCAATCGACTTGCATTCCTGCAGCTTCTCACGCAGTACATAGGCTGCCGCCACCTCGACTGTCTCGCCGAGAAGCGTGGATTCAACCACTTGGATCTCGATCTCCGGTGACCAGCGGATCACCCAATGCTCTGCCCAGGTTGCGCTGCTTTGGCCGCTCGGGCGGCTCTGGGCAAAAGCAATGCCAAGCAGACTCAGGCGGTGGAACAGCACAGAGCGGTTAAGATCCAGAAAGGCCGCCTCAGTGCTTGATACTCTGCGGTTCTCACGCAGGTCAAGCTGCAGATCGGTTGCAACAGCCGTCTTATACTTCTCCAGCTTGTATTGCTTGAGCAGCCGGTTCAGGTCATCCTGAATCGGGGTCTGGCTCACCCCCTCCGGCAGGTAACCGATAGCGGTCCCGACATCGACCCGGGCCAGCGGTTCAGCGATTGCCGCCAGATCACCATGGCCGAGCAGCGTCTGGGCTGCATCACGCAGGTCACGCAGCGTCGGTGCGCTCCCGCCGTGCAGCGCTGCCAGCGATTCTGCCAGCCTGACGGCTTCAATCACTTCAGCTGTTGAGCGGTATGTTCCGCCGCTGCGCACATGGCCTGCCACCGCCGCCAGGTAACGGTGCGGCAGCTCCTCAGGCTTACCGGCCGACATAGCCTCCCACATCATCTGGAAGTAATGCGGCGCGGCATTCCCTGCACCATAGCCGGACATGGTGGATAGCTTGTAATAGGAATATGGCATCAGGGTCAGCTTTGTACTGCGCGAAGGCAGCGCGGCAAGCTCATCGTCACTCATCGGCGCAAGCGGCGCAGCGAGGGCTGACGCATGATAGGCTCCGCAGACCACAACAATTCTGTCCGGCTCATGCCCGTCCGCAATAGCCTTAAGGATCTGGCGCCTCATATAGGCTTCCCGCAGCGCATTATAAGCGTATTCCGATGGCTGTTCCCTCAACTCCTTGTCTTCACCCAGCTCACGCATCTGCGAGGAAAAAGCAAGAATAGCCGCCTGATAGGCTCCTGTGCTGGTATTATGCTCGTAGTTGCGCTCCCAGTACATATCATAATCATGTTCGCCGGCAGCCCGGGCGATCCGGCTGTAGATAGATTCTTCATCCATAAGCTCCGCAGAATCAGGCTCATCCTGAAGCCCGGTTTCAGGCACCGCTGCCGGTCCGCCAGCTTTGCCGCGGTTCATGACATCCTGTAATCCGAGTGTGACCGAGGAAGGCAGATCAATAAAGGAAACCGCTGCCCCATGATCCTTAGACCATTTCATTGCCTGAAATTCAGGGGAATAGACGGCAAACGGCCAGAGAACAGTACGTACGGGCAGCTGATCGGTAAACGCCAGTATCGCCACCGGCGGCCTGGCCTTCCCTTTGGTCAGGTGGGGGATCTCGCCCGATGCATCACTTGGACCTTCAATCAGCACTGCCGTCGGGCGGTGCTCATCGAGATAGTCCAGCAGATGACGGGCTCCGCCGGGGGACAGATGGCGCACCCCGAATATGCGTACTCCGGCTGCGGCCGGCGCGTTCACTCGTTCATCTCCTTGCAGGCCTGATACAAACCGCGCCACTCCGTCCCCTTTTTCTTCATAACGTTATCGAGATATTCCCTCCAGACCAGCTTGTCCTTATCGTCATCCTTTACAATGGCTCCCTGAAGCCCGGCAGCCAGATCTCCGTCAGTCAGCTCACCGGTGCCGAAGCTTGCCGCCAGCGCCATACTGTTCGTAAGCAGTGAAATGGCTTCAGCTGTGGAGATGACCCCGGCCGGAGTCTTCACCTTCTCCTTCTTGTCGAGTGTCATGCCGCTGCGCAGCTCCCGGAAAATAGTGACTACCTTCAGCAGCGCATCATCTGCCGGAACCGCAGCCTGCAGCTCATATGAGGAAGCAATCTCGGCAACCCGTTTTTTCACAATGGAGAGCTCGGTCTCGATATCCGACGGTGCCGGCAGCACAATGATGTTGAAGCGGCGCTTTAGGGCGGCAGACATTTCATTGACCCCGCGGTCTCTTGTATTTGCCGTGGCGATGATGGAGAAGCCTTTGCGCGCACCTGCTTCCTTGCCCAGCTCCGGTACAGAGATCGTCTTCTCGGACAAAATAGAGATTAGCGCATCCTGCACCTCAGAAGCGCAGCGTGAAATCTCCTCGAAACGCGCTATTCCGCCATCCTCCATCGCCCGCATGATCGGACTCTTGACCAGTGCCTCCGGCGTCGGCCCGTTGGCAAGCAGCATCGCGTAGTTCCAGGAATAACGCACATGCTCCTCACTCGTACCGGCTGTCCCCTGAACCACAAGGCCGGAATTGCCGTAAATAGCCGCTGCCAGATTCTCGGACAGCCAGGATTTCGCGGTACCCGGCTCGCCGATCAGCAGCAAAGCCCGGTCCGTCACCAGTGTCGCTACAGCCATCTCGATCAGCCGTGTATTGCCGATGTACTTGGGAGTGATTACTTTCTTGCCGGCCTTCCCTCCGGCGATAAAGGTCAGAACGGCACGCGGCGACATCTGCCAGCCGGCCGGAATTTTCCCGGTATCCTCCTTGCGCAGCGCCTCAAGCTCCTCCCGATACAATACCTCCGCCGGCAGCCTCATGTAATCCTGAAGCTGCTCTTGTCCCGTTGACATGTACACCTCTCCTTTGTGCAATCTCATTAATCATGCTATATACCCACTAGATTCTTTGACCCGCCCCGGATTACTGCCTGCTGCGCAGATGGCTCACCAGATACTCCAGCTGCGTCCTGCACTCGTAGCGGTATTTAGGCAGAATGGCATCGATCCGATCCGCATAGCTTGCCGGGAAGTCCAGCATCAGCTTGAATAAATTTAAATGGAATGTGTACGGATTATAAATTTTTTGCTGTTCTAATAAAACTATAAGATGCTCATGCCGCTTTGCTTCAGGCATCCCGGAACGTTCCAGGCCTTTGAACAGATTGGATACAAAATCATAGTCCTTCCGCTGCTTGCCCTGCTCATCAAGCTTACCCAACAGATAATTCTGCACACCGGTGTGACCGGGACGGGCAAAAGCACATACCAGCTCCATCGCATCCTGTTCAATCAGCCAATCCAGCCAGCGGGTATCCCAACTGGCGGCAATTACGTCGGCAGACTGCATCTCCCACACATATTGCTGGCGGTCAGTTGCATAACCCCATGACACCTCGTATAAAACTCTCTCCGCATTTAGGATCTGCTCCTTCAATGTATCTAGAATGACACGCAGACGCTGCGCAGATTCCTTGGCCGTCAGCTGTACCTTCAGCTTATTGAGCAGCGTTCCGCCGAACTCATTGTAAAGCTCCTTGGCACTCAGCAGCTCCTGCGCTGTACGGAAGTAGTATGGCAGATAGCGGATACTCCGCTTATCCAGCTTCCGGAGCAGCTCCAGTCCCTCCTCCGTTGCCCCCGTTTCCTGATACCGGGCTGCCCGGTCTGTCAGCTGAAGCCAGCCAAGAGCTGTAAACCGTTCGTATCCTTCAATAACAAAACGGTATATTTCATCAAGCTGCGGATTACGTGCATCAGCAAGCGCTCTTAGATAAGGTTCGATACTGCTGTAAAGTGCATCATTTTTGTTCTTATCGTTGCTGTCACCGGCAGCCGCTTCACGAAGCTCCTCCATGAAGCGCACAGCCAGGCGCTCAGCAAGCGGAGCCGAAGGCCACTGCGCCAGCGCATCCGCCGCCAGCGGCCGGTCTTTTTTGCTGAAAAAGGCCTCATAAAGCCGCTCCTGCCCCTCAACTGAGCCGCCGGCTGCCAATGCTGCATAAGCCGCTTCGCGGATCGGCTTCTTCTTATCAGCCGTCCACTCCAGCAGCGAAGCTGTATATTCCTCATGGCTGCCCAGCACGGCAATAGCTGCAACCCGCACCTCATCGCTTCCGTCTACAGCAGCGTTATATACTGTCTCCAGCAGCTCAGGCCGCCCAACATCACCGATAACGTGCAGCTTGCGGACCTCACTCTTGCCCCCGGCCGGATTAAAATTCCTGATGAGGTATTCTGCTGCTGCAGGGCCGTAGGCCGGCAGAATCTTTCTCATAGCGTAGTCGGCAAGCTCCGCATAAGGATCGTTCAGGGCCAGGACAGCCAGCGGAAGCAGCCGCAAATCCTGGAATACACCGTCCTTGAATGCTTCAAGCACCGTCTCATATCTGCCGCTTCCGGTTGTCGTCAATGCCACGCGGACTCCGGCAATCTTTCTCGAAGAGATCTTTGTCTCCAGCCCGAAAGAGCTGCCCTGCAGCTGAACAGGTGCACCTCCTGAGGGCGCGGTGCTGCCTTGGGTATACAGCACGGATTCCAGCAGCAGGGTTAAATCCTGAAGCTTCACTGCAGGCAGAGCATCTCCGGCAGCAGACGGGCGGATTAAGGCGGCAACGCCTTCTCCCAGTTTTTTGAACACAGCAGCCCGCTCACCGAGCTGCTCGAACTGCGGCAGCAGCCGTTTCAGGCGGAAATCCTCCGCAGCCAGATCACTTCCGGCAATGTATAGTCTTCTGACCTCCTGATGAAGCTCTTGCAATAATGCTGTACTCATGCGCGGTCCCCCTACCGATGATATGATGCAAAGGTTATGTTTCAGATATCCTGTTGATTACAGCAGACGTGTAATGCCTTCAGCATGGATGATGCTAAGCGGCTGGGCTGCAAGCCTGCCCCGGTCCATTTCATGTTCAAACATGACCAGCAGGGAGCACTCTCCAAAGCAGACCGGCGGAAGGAAAGGCAGCAGTGCAACCGTTCCCTGTGACAGGGAGGCAATATCCTCCAGCACCAGCTGAACACCGGATTCATCTGTAAGGACATACTCTCCCTGATCGTTCACTCCGATACTTGCCGCATGAAGCAGCAGTATAGGCTGCTTGTCACCCAGCGGATTCTTCAGCTGATTTTTGACCAGCTTGACTGCATCGGCAAACGACCGGTGTGCGTAGGCATGAACCTGCGTCAGATCATCTGCAGTGGCCGGTCTGGGTGACATTTCCTCATATCTGACCCGGGCATTCAACTCTCCGGGATATTTGTATAGCAGCGGTACACGGGCCACATCAAAGAAGCTGTCCTCTTCACGCATTAACTTAGCGGCCTTGTAAGGACGGTACTGCAACGTCTTATGAACCGCTCCCGATGACAGCTCCAGCCAGTATCCCAGATCAACAAATTCCTGGCGGGCCTGATCGTCATAGCTGTAGAAAGACAATTGAAGCAGCTCCGTATTGTCTGCTGTCAGCCCGTAATCCTTAAGCTCGGTCAGCTGCCAGGCATGGCCCAGCCATTCATCTATTGTTGATTCATGATCCAGTGCAAGCTCCGGATCTTCACTTCTGGCAGTGAGGTAGCTGCGGCCTTTCTTGATAAAAGCATGCAGCCGGGTCAGCTGCTGGACCGCATATGTATAACCCTGTTCCCGGTCTTCTCCTTTGCCGAGCTGCAGCGCGAAACGGCGGAGCTCAATCTGGGCACCGGACAGATAATAGTTCCCAAGCTGCTTCACATGCTCCTGCACTGTCTTCAGCGTCTTGGCATCAATAACCGACAAACCGCCGCGGATGAGGGAGAGCACCAGCTTCTCCAGCAGATCAAGCCCTTCCAGCTGGGCGGTGATTTTTTTCTTAAGTGCAGCTTTATTTACCTTCTTAGGTTTGGCCGTACTGCCTTCGGCAGCCTGTTTCACCTTGTTCTCTTCACGTTTCTCAGCCTTCTCCCGTTTGGCTGCGATGTCCTCCGGTACAGGCGCAACTGTGAAGGTCTGGCCTTCTACATAAGCGTACAGCAGCCCCAGGGCATGCTTGCAGGGAAACTGGCGGCTGGGACAGGAGCAGCGGAAGACGGGACTATCCGGGGCAACAAAATCCGCAGAACATTCATACGGGGTCTTTCCGCTTCCCGCACATTGGCCGAACAGCAGCTCCCCGTTCTCGGTAATGTGCAGCTGGATGAAGCTCTTTTTGCGCACCAGTCCCTGGCCGTTCTTGATGGCGGCGGTGTTCGGTGCTAACGAATCGACATAGGATGATGTGAGTTCAGGCAAATCAGATTCCTCCCGACTTGTATACTGAAATAAGAAGCACGCAGAATTGCAGAAAAAGACATTTAACCTCTATTACCCAAAATCCCGCAATAGGATCACATGTTTGCATTTATCTTAGCAAAAATAAGCTGTGCTTCCAATCTAACTGGACCTGTTATGGAAAAATTGGGCAATAGGAACTATGTAAAGCAGCTATCCGCACAGTTCTGCCCAAAAAAAATAGGACGGACCTATACAGTCCCTCCCTCTAAAGCGCCTGTCTTCTGCCAGCACAATCCTGCCTGGAGCATTTATTTAAACCAGCCCTTTTCCTTAAAGCGTGTAATCGCCTCAATCCGGTTGCCGACATCCAGCTTATCCAGGATTACTGAAATGTAGTTGCGCACGGTCCCCGTCGTAATATAGAGCTGGCTGGCGATTTCCTTTGTATTTTTGCCGTCCGCAATCAGGCCGAGCACTTCCTTCTCCCGCTGGGTCAGGGGATTGGCTTCACTGCTGTAAGCCTCATCCATCAGCTCGGGGGCATAAATCCGCCTGCCGGCCATAACACTGCGGATCGAGAGGGCTAGCTCCTCGCTGGGGCTGTCCTTCAGCAGATAGGCATCAACGCCGGCTTTTACAGCACGCTCAAAATAACCGGCCCGGGCAAAGGTGGTCAGAATCATGATCTTACATCCGGAGCCCTTCAGCGCTTCCGCCGCCTCAAGGCCAGTCATTGCCGGCATTTCTATGTCCATGATGCAGATATGCGGCTTGTGCTGCTGCACCAGCTTGACCGCTTCCTCACCGTTACCGGCCCGGCCCACCACCTTCATATCCTCCTCAAGGTCCAGCAGCGAAGCCAGTGCACCGAGCAGCATACGCTGGTCCTCGGCTATCACGATATGAATCATCTTTATTTCGCCTCCATTTCCATTTGACGGATTACTGTCGGAACTTTAATGGTAATCGTTGTTCCCCCGTTATGTGTGATTTCCATACATCCATTGACGAATTCCAGACGCTCCCTCATACCCTGTATACCATGACCTTTGTTGTTCTGGTTAGCAGAGCTGGTGCCTGCGCCGTTATCAGATATCTTTATGGACAGATCCGTACGGGAAGGTTCGATCTGAATGAGACACTTTGAAGCTCCGCTGTGCTTCACTACATTCGTAACCGCTTCTTTTATGCACATGCTGAGCACATTTTCTGTAATTAATGAAGTGTTTTCCAGCTTCGGGCAGCCTTCCAGCTCAAATTCAATCTCAGCCGCTTGCAAAAACTGCCTGATCCGCACCAGCTCATCCTCCAGCCGGATGCCTCTCATCTGAGTAATCATCTCCCGGACCTCTTTGAGCGCGCTTCTGGCGGTCTGACTGACATCTTTAATTTCGACAATTGCCTGCGCCGGGTTTTTGTTGATCAGCTTACCGGCCAGGTCGCTCTTAAGCCCGATCAGAGACAGCTTTTGACCGAGTGTATCATGCAGATCCCGCGAGATCCGCTGACGCTCCTCCATAATAACCAGCTCAGAGATACGTTTATTGGCATCCTCCAGCTGTCCCTGCAGCTTATCCTGATTGTTACGGTTGTACGTTGTAGCCGGCAGCAGTACTACTGCAATGATACTGACCAGGACAAAGGGCAGCTGCGACAGAAACACGGGATTGCGCGTAATCAGCTCGTAATTGATTGCCACAATCGTCGTCAGCAGATGAATCGTATACATGGTGAAGAATCCGGCCCGGCTCTGTATATTTCCGATAAAAAAAGCCAGGAACAGTGCAAAGTACATATAACCAAACATCAGCGTCATCGTGATTGAGACTATAATCTGCACACTCGTCCAGAAGTAGACCAGCCAGCCCCGTGATTTGAAGGCAAGCACATAACAGGCAAAAAATAAAATAATCATAACAATGCCGTATACCCACCGGTCCACCGAGGACATCCGGAAGATCGAGTAGAACGGGAGAATATAGAACACAACCCATACATAAGGGCTCAGACCCGTGCTTTTATGAAAAATATGATGCCACTTCTGCATATCCGCCATCCTTTTTGCCAACAAGTTTGTACCCCCATTTTAGCATAATCCGCGGCAAAAAAAGAGAAGAAGCGCACCCGCCGCCATTCTAGCGTGTCTGCTTCCTCTCCTGGTCATTCCTCCGGAAGCCTGCTATTCGGCCTGCAGTCCGGTTTTCTGTATCTTCAGCCCTTCCACAGCAGGCAACGGCTGCCGCAGACGGTCTTTAATCTCTCTAAAGCTGACAAAGCCTTTATTCTCCTCATCCCACAGACGGAAACGGAGCGCCTTCAGGCTTGTGCCGATTGTAATCGTCGTTGCTTTCTGCAGCGGCGGCGTGGCATTATGGGCCAGCTCCAGATTATAGTTAGGCACTTTGGGTGCCAGATGGTGCACATGGTGAAAGCCTATATTACCGGTGATCCACTGCAGCAGCTTAGGCAGCTTGTAATAGGAGCTTCCTTCAACGGCTGCCATAACATAGCTCCACTCTTCTTCATGCTCAAAGAAAGTATCCTCGAACTGATGCTGCACATAGAACAGCCAGATGCCCAGAAAACCTGAGACGAACACTATCGGCAGCTGTACCAGCAGAAATGCCTGCCAGCCGACAGCCCAGATCATCCCCGAATATAGCGCTACGAGCAGCACATTCGTCAGATACGTGTTCATCCGCTCCTGGCGTCTTGCGCTCTTTACGTTAAAGCGGTATTGAATCAGGAACACGGCAATCGGACCTGCGCCGAACATAACCAGCGGATTGCGGTAGATCCGGTACCAGAGGCGCTGCAGCGGCTTAGCCGCAATGTATTCATCGACTGTCATAATCCAGATGTCGCCGATCCCCCGTTTGTCGAGGTTGCTGCTGCCGGCGTGGTGGATCGAGTGGCTTCTTTTCCACTGGCGGTAAGGCACAAGGGTCAGTACACCGGTGATTGTTCCGAGAATATCGTTGGCTTTGCGGTTCCGGAAGAACGAGCCGTGACAGCAGTCATGAAAAATGATAAAGGTCCGGATGACAAACCCCGCTGCCGGTACGGCAAACAGCAATGTAAGCCAGTATGATACGGATAAGCTGAAATAGGCTGCCGCCCATAACAGGAAAAGGGGACCCAGCGTATTCACAAGCTGCTTTATACTTGTATTACGGTCATTTTTCTCAAACGGGGCCACGCTTTTCTTCAGGCTGGAGAGCTGGGATGAAGTGCTGCTCTTGGACATCTGTCGGTTCCTCCTTGTAGGTGCAGGCTCACGGTTACATTTATTTACCTTTATTATAGTAACAGGAGTGTCATGGCTGTAAGACATAAACATCAAGGAACAGGTATGACATTTATCATACATCAGCACAAAAAACCGCAGCTGCCGGGCATCCATCCCGTTAACTGCGGCTCGTGTAAATGCGTACTCCGCTAAATAACCAACCTTCTCAAGGCCATACTCAGCCTTCACCCTCCAGCCTCATTCCCTCTTCACGGTATTCCGTCGGCGTCTTGCCTGTGGCCTTCTTGAATACCTGGGTAAAATATTTCGGGTCCTGATAGCCCACAAGCGGTGCTACCTGATAGACCTTGACGCTGCTGTTCTGCAGGATATCTTTTGCTTTCTCCATCCGGCAGTGCGTTACAAACTCCAGGAAAGTGTAGCCGGACATCTGCTTGAACAAGGTACAGAAATGGCTGATGCTCAGATCCGCAACCTCCGCAACCTCCTCAATGCTCAGATCCTTATGGTAGTTGTCCTCAATGTACCGTCTGGCCTTGTCGACCACACTGCGGCCGTCATCACGCGCCGCCTGCCTGCTGCCTTCCAGCATCCAGTTCCGGAAGTCCTGCTTCAGCACATTAATGACTGCGCCCAGCGTACTCTGTCCCTGCAGCTTGCCTAGAAGCGCCTCTAGTGACCATTCTGCCTGCAGATTCAGCTGCTCGAATTGTCTGTACAAAACCACTACAAGTTCAATGATCACCCGCTGGGCCAGCTCCTTCGGCAGCGACTGGCTTTCAATGAAGCAGGCCATCTCATCGAACAGCAGCAGCATCCGCTCCAGATTCAAAGTACGGATACTTTCGATAAGGGACAGCTCCAGCTCTTTAGGATACTGAACCTCCCGCCCGCTGCTGTCCGGCGTATCCTCCTCAATGAACACGCCCGCCTCACCGGTATAAAAACGGCGGTACAGCGCTTTAGCGGCAAGCGGATAAATGGTGCTCAGCTGATCAATTCCATGGGTGCTCCGGCTGATCCCAACCGAGCAGTGCAGCTTGGAATAGCGCTTGATATCCGCGACCAGCCGCTCACCGAGCTCCTTCCTGACTGTGCTGAGATTTCCGGGAAAGAGCAGCACCCACTCTCCGTTATAGAAAGGAAAGATCGATAATGCCCCGTTCTCCAGTGACCATTCTTCTAAAATGTTGCGGATTGCAAACAGCCACAAATGCTTCTCCTCAGGGCTCCATTTAGACGTGAGCGCCGCGTAATCGTCCAGCCGGACCACAGCCATGAAATACTCACGCTCCAGCTCGCTGTTCTCCAGCCACTTCAGATGCTGCAGCGGCCGCGGATTCCCGAGTGTGAACTCGGTAAACATTCTCTCCCGCGCGAGCATGGACAGCATCTGCACCGAATGCATCAGCTGCTCATTCTCCTTCTGGCGGTCCAGCTTGACCCGTGCCCTTGTCAGCATTTCCGTCAGCTCGTCATGGTCTATCGGCTTGAGCAGGTAATCAAAGGCGCCAAGCCTCAGCGCATCACGCGCATATTCAAATTCCCCATACCCGCTGATAAAGATGAACAGCAGCTTTGGATTGCGCGGAAGCACTTCCTTCATTAGAGCTATCCCGTCAATCACCGGCATTCTTATGTCGCTGATGACGATCTGCGGAGCCGACTCTTCAATCAGCCGCAGCGCGACCTCCCCGTTACGGGCTTCACCGGCGATACTCAGCCCCAGCTCCTCCCAGGGAATAGCCACCTTTAAGCTTCGCAGAATAATCGGCTCATCATCTACAAGCAGTACTTTGTATTGTTCTTGCCGTGCCCCCACAGTCCGCACCTCCCAGATTTATTGTACAGCCGAGCTCTGTATAAGATCCCAGTACTGCTCAGACGCGGACTGCAGCTGCTTCAGCGCGTCTTCCGCCGACAGGCCGCCGTCGATCATCTCTTCGATCACACTGAGAAAGGTCTTCTTCACTTCCGGTGACAGCAGATTGTCATAAGGCACGAAGCTCTGGCGCTCCTTATCCATGATGTTCATCACCTGAGCAAAAACCGGACCGGTTGTCTCCGGATCAAAATCAATCCGCATGGAGGGTATTCTCAGACCCTCATATACAATCCGCGTCTGGATTTCCTTCGTGTAAAAAGCCTTCATCAGCTCCAGTGCCGCTTCCCGCTTGGCCCCGGTAAGGCTTGAAGACAAGCCGATTCCGATGGTATAACCGCCTGCGATGGAAGGCTCAGCACCTTTAACCAGCGGCGGGAACGGAATAACCCCGACCTCGTTCTGAAACCCTGACGGAGCCGTTTCCCCGGTGAACAGGTTGATATCCCAGTTTCCGTTCAGATACATCCCGGCCTCGCCGCCGGTGAACATGCGCACCGCATTTTCCGGTGAAGTATCATTTGAGGCTGTGCTGAATGCCTCCTCGCTGATCCACTGCTCCAGATGGTTGAACGCCTCAAGATATTTATTGTTAACAAAGGTCGCACCGTCTTTGCCCGCAACCAGCTTCTGAATCAGCTCCGGTCCGGCATAGCGGTCCATCAGATAATGGGCGAAGATTCCGGCCGGCCAGCGGTCCTCATTGCCAAGCGCAAACGGGGTTATTCCCGCTGCCTTCAGCTGACGGATCGCTTTATCCAGCTCTCCAACCGTTTCAGGCGGCTTGATGCCGAGCTTCTTGAATAGCGTTTTATTGTAATACAGCGGCTCGGCATTTCCTTCGATCGGCAGACCGTAAACATGCTGGTCAAAGGTCCACAGATGCAGGTCGCTGAACTGGTTGCTCAGCCCGTTCTCCTGTACGAAGCCGGTCAGGTCCATCAGACGGTTAGATCTCACGTAAGGCTCAATCTCTGCACCGCCGAAGAGCACGAACATATCAGGCGGGGTACCGGTGACCATCTCGCTTTTTAACTTCTGCTCACGGTGAATGGTCTGGTCCAGCCCTTCAAAATTCACCTTTACATTCGGGTGATCCTGCTGGTATTCCTTAACGACCTCCTCAAAGATCGCCAGCAGCGGCCGGTCATGCTCCTTCTGCCAGAAATGGCGGAAGGTCAGCGTGATTTTCTCGGGAGAATTATCTTCAATCGGCTCCTTATTGCCGAACGAAATAAACAATACCGCTCCGGCCATCAGTGCTATATAGAGCAGAATCCAGCCCCATTTGGTTAACCATCTCACAGCATTACTCCCCGCTTTCATCCCGTTTAGTCGCTTCATGGCTGTATAGTCGGAATCCGGATCCCGATCGTTGAACCGAATCCCGGTGAGGAACAGACCACAATGCCGTAAGGATTGCCGAAGCGGATATGCAGGCGCTCATGCACGTTCCGCAGCCCGACGCCGCTGTCCGCGTATTTTTTGGGGTTGCTGTGTTCGGTGTCCCACAGGCTCATCATTGTAGAAAGGTCAAAGCCGGGGCCGTTATCCTTTACAATAATGATAATATCCTTGCCGCTGTGCTGTGCACTGATTGTGATCTCACCATGCTCCTCCATCTGTTCAATGGCATGATAGAGCGCATTCTCAACAATCGGCTGGACGATCAGCTTCTGGGTCATCACGTGTCTGAGTGTATCCGGCAGGTCAATGCGGTAGCTGAATTTATCCTCAAACCGGAATTTCTGGATGTCCAGATAATGCCGGACATGCTCAAGCTCCATCTGCAGCGGAATCAGCTCCTGATTCTGGCTGATGCTGATGCGCAGCAGCTTGCCGAGTGAGATGACCATTTTGCTGATATCACGGTTGCCGGCCAGCACAGCCATTGAGTTGATTGATTCGAGCGAGTTATAGATAAAATGCGGGTTAATCTGAGCCATCAGTGCCTGCATTTCCGCTTCCTTCTTGCGTCCCTGCTCGGTTTGTACCTGCTGGATCAGTTCACTGATCTGTGCACTCATCCGGTTAAAGCCGTCAATCAACAGGTCGCTTTCATCGTCTGAACGCAGCGGCGTCGTAATCGGCATAAAAATCCCCTGCTTGACCCTCTTCATTCCGTTGACCGCACTGTTGATGCTGCGCACCAGCCGCCTGATGAAATAGCGGTCAAATAAAAAAGCAGACATGAGTGAAACCGTTCCCAGAATAATGGCCAGATTACGAATGGAATCCGACTCGGAGGAGATCAGATTCATCGGGGTGATCGCCGCCAGATACCAGTCTGTATTATGTGAAGGCAGGAAAGTAATAAGTGATTTCTCCCCCTGATAGTTGTCAATATAATAATCCTGGCTCTGGGTATAGTCCGCCTCCAAAAAAGGAAACTCTGTCCGCTGTCCGATATGCTCCCCGGATTTGTTAAAGACTATATTCCCCTGCTTGTTGACCAGCAGAATGTCGCCCTTCTTCAGCGTTGCCGCCTCCCAGAAAATCTGGTCCAGCAGATCCGGCTTGACATAAACAACCAGATAGCCGATATCCTCAAGCGAGTAGTAGTCCTTGACGACCCTGGCCTGGACCAGTACAGGATTTCCGGAAGTCTCTGAGCCATTCTCACCAGGCCCCGACCAGACAGGACGGCCTTCGGCATTCTCCATCGCCCCGTACCATACCTGCCTCCGCATATCGGCAAAAGACATCGGTGCATTGTACTGGTACAGCAGCCGGTCCTTGCCGTACAGGCTGAAAGAGGTAATCATCGGATGATTGATCAGCAGGTTGTTAATCTCCTGCTTCCGGTCATAGGTCAGCACAAAATTCGGCTGCTTCAGCGACTGCTGGATAGCAGGCTGCGTAATGGCCGAATTGGTGATGGACGATATTTCACTGAGCGCGAATTTTAGCTTGCGGTCAGTCTCAAGTAATGAAATCCAGTAGAAGCTGCTCGATTTCTTCTCCATTGTTTTTGAAAAGTTAACATACGTAACGATCCCCATTACGATTACGGGAATGAATACGAGAAGAATAATAGCGAACAGGATTTTGCGTCTAAGCTTCATTGCCGTCTACCTTCCCCCTGTTGTCTTGGCAGAACTCGGCAGAAACGGATGCCTTCCTTTCAAGGTAAGGGGGCTGCCGTTCCTGCCTCATCTACTATTCTTCACGCAGGTTCCTGGTTCCTGTTTCCTGTTTGCAGTTTTTGTAAAACAGGATTAGCTCTTGATTGCGCCTGAGGTCAAGCCGGCAATAACCCAGCGGCTGAACAGCAGGAATACAATCAGCAGCGGCAGCGTCGCAGTAAAGGTCGCGGACATGATCATGCCGTAGTCAAGACCATCACGGGTTGTAAAGAGCTGCTGCAGCGCAATCTGAATCGTGTAATGCTCTTTGTTCTTCAGCACGACGAGCGGCCAGAAGAAGTCATTCCATACCGTCATGAAGTTAAGAATACCCAGAGTTGCCATTGCCGGTGTAATGACCGGCACGGCAATATTCCAGAAAATCCGGAAATGTCCGCCGCCGTCAATCCGTCCGGCTTCGATCAGCTCGGTCGGCACTGCCGAGGAAATGTATTGGCGCATCCAGAAGATGCCGAATGCGTTGACCATCGCCGGTACAATCAGCGCCTTGTAGCTGTCGATCCAGTGCAGCTTGGCCATAATGACATAGGTTGGCAGTACACCCAGCTGCTGAGGAACAATAAGGGTAGCGATAACGAACACAAACAGTGCGTTTTTAAACGGAAATTCGTACTTGGCAAACGCATACCCGGCCAATGTACAGAAGAATACGACCGACACCGTTACCATGGAAGAGACGAACAATGAGTTGCCGAGCGCCTGGAAAAAGTCTGATTTTTCCAAAACCCGCTTGAAATTGATGAAGAATTGGTCACCTACGGTCAGCAGTGGAGGTACATGGAATACTGCGCCTTTATCGTTGGTTCCAACTACAAACATCCAGTAGAACGGGAAGACCGAGACCAGTGCCCCGAGAATAAGCAGGAAATAGAAACCAAGCTTGCCGAAAAATCCGAGATCATCCGGTTTTTTTCTGAATATACGCAGTGTACTCATGCTTTTTTGCCTCCAGTCGCTCCGCCTGAACCTCTTGAAATCAGCATATTAAGGATGGAGAACAGAATGGTTACGAGGAACAGCATAACCGCCGTTGCCGCTGCTGTACCGAAGAATCCGTTGCGGAAGGCTTCACTGTACAGATAGGTAACCATTGTGATTCCTTCCTGGCGAGTAGAGCCGGTTCCGGCCTGACCCAGGAATACATATGGTTCTGTAAACAGCTGCAGGGCACCAATCGTCGACTGCAGGGATACAAAGATAATGAACGGCTTGAGCAGCGGCAGTGTAATGGAGAACAGCTGCTGTCTGCGGTTGGCACCGTCAATACGCGCTGATTCATACAGATCCATCGGAATACTTTGCAGACCGGACAGGAAGATGATCGCGTTATACCCTGTCCAGCGCCACATTACCATTGTTGAGATAGCAATTTTGACTCCCCACCAGCCGGAGTTGAAGGCGACATTCTCAAGCCCCAGACCGTTCAGCATCCAGTTGATCATTCCGTTATTACCGAACAAGGTACTGAATACAAGCGTAACGGCCACTATGGACGTAATATTCGGCATGAAGTAAAGAATACGGAACGTTTTTTTGAATTTGGTCATCCCCGAATGCAGCAGTACAGCCAGCAGCAATGCCAGCATCACCTGCGGGACAGTTCCCATGAGGCCCATAATGAGCGTATTGCTGAAGGAAATCCAGAAGGTCGGGTCACTGGTGACCAGATCATAGTTTTTGAAGCCGACAAATTTCATCGGATTGAGTGCGTCCCATTTAAAGAAGGATAAATAGAAGGTAAAAAAGATCGGGTATAGTCCGAATATCGAGAACAGAATAAAGAACGGTGAGATAAAGGTATAGGCCGTAATCCGGCTCCGTCTTTGTTCAGTTAAAAAAGGGCGTTTGCTCTCGGCATGCGGACTCGTAATTACGGGTTCTGCCATGTCACACCTCCAGGATAATTAAGAAAGCTCCATTTCCGAAGAATCCGGATTCCCGGGGGCTGCCTGCCCTCCAGGAATCCGGATGTCCGGTTCATATCACGCTTGGCGTTTTCGCCTAGCTGCGGTCTGCCAGTGTCTTTGCCTGTTTAACGGCGTCATCCCACTCTTTTGCAGGGTCCGCTTTCTTCTCGATTACGTTCTTGAGCGCATTCTTGAAGAAGGTGTCAGTCTGGTCATGCAGCGGTCCGTAGTACACCGGTTTAACGCGGTTAGCCGCTTTACCGAATTCTACAGCTGTCTGCTGTCCGGCGAAGAAATCATCCTTGAAATCTACGAATGCAGGATCTTCATACAGTGCAGGAATCGAAGGCATCAGACCTTTTGTCTTGAACGATTCAAGCTGATTATCTTTGTTAACCATCCATTGGATGAAATCATAGGCTTCTTGCGGATGCTTGCCTTCCTTAGGCAGGGAGATAAAGGAACCGCCCCAGTTGCCGGCGCCTTCAGGAAGCTGTGCAATTTTCCATTTACCGGCTGAATCCGGCGCATTGCTCTTGATATTACCAGCCATCCATGCAGGACCCATTACAACGGCGAACGAACCGTCGCTCATGCCTTGACCCCACTCAGGAGACCACAGCAGATAGTTGCTGATCCAGCCCTCCTGGATACCTTTTACGGTGAAATCATAGGCCTTCTTCACCTGCGGGTTGGTATCGCCGATGAATTTGCCGTCAGCCTTGCTGAAGTAGATTTCATCCGCAGACTGGTCGCGCAGTGCGTTGTAGGTCAGGTCTGTCAAGTCGGAGAAGTATTTGCCCGTCTTGTCCTTGTAGGCCTTGGCTACAGCTGCAAATTTGTCCCATGTATCGATTGCTGCACTGAAGCCTTCCGGATCGCTTGGCAGTCCGGCTGCTTCAGCCAGGTCTGTGCGGTAGTAGACTACAGTCGGCCCGATATCCGTCGGAAGTCCCAGCTGGAAGCTGCCGTCGATTGAAGAAGCCTGCTTCCATTTCCAATCCAGATAATTAGCCTGAATATCTTTGGCACCGAGATCGTTCAGGTTATAGAATTTGTCCTGGGCACTGATGAAGCGCTCCATGAAACCGATTTCAAGTTGGAAAATGTCCGGAGCGCCGGAGCCTGCCGACAGTGCAGTAGTCAGGTTATTATGGTGCGCTGTCTGGTCACCGGTGTTCTGAATTTTAATCGTTACGTTCGGATGCTCCTTGGTATACTCATTCGCCAGCTCTTCATAGTTGACGTTACCCAGTGTCCAAAAGGATAGTTCAACTTTTTCTGCCGGTTTCGAGGTTTCTTCTGCAGCAGGCGTATTTGTGCTTGATGCGTTGTTACCCGCATTTTCTTTGCCGCCGTTGTTTCCGGCATTGTTATTGCCTCCGCATGCTGCCAGTGATCCTACGAGCATAATGGACGCAAGTGTCAACGCCAGGTGCTTTGCTTTTTTCATTCCTCTGTACCCCTCTCAAAGGTTTCTCTTACAAGACTTAGTGTACCGTAGGAGAAACCTTTTGGTGAGGAGGCAAACTTCCGATTTAAGGTGGAAATATTTACGATTCCCGTTTCATTTGATTGGAGTTGGCAATAAACAGGGTGATTACAAGGACAAGAATGGCCCCTGAATAGAGCAGTGTATCCATAGGACTCTCATGATCAATAATAATCAGGCGGGTAATTGCGGTAATGCCTATATAGATGAAATAACGAAGCGGAAAATGATATTTCGCCTCAAAATATTTAATAATCAGCGCTATAAACTCAAAGTACATGAAGTAGACCAGAATGCCCTCCAGCAGCTCCAGCTTCGATAAAGCCCCGTCATCATTAATAAAATGAAAAATTTCCAGCGTTTCCTTACCCAAAAAAACAGTCAGGATCAGCGCCAGCACAATCAGAGAGCAATTCAGGACCCACTGCAGAACCAGCGGTACATACACAAATTTGTTATCCAGTTTCATTCTGCTTCAGTCCTCTCCATATATTTGCCCTAGTATAAAAGTGATTGCGTTTCCACTGCAAGCCCGCTCCTGCGCCCGTTCCGGGGATTGGATTTCTGTCCCCTTCAAAGTTATACTGGTTGTATTTCATCTTTATATTCACAGCACAAAAAGGAGAATGTTCCCATGCCTATCAACCGCCCGCTATTTACCGACAGCGACCTGCAGGAAGCCATTGACCGCAAGCTGCCGGTACGGGTCTTTGAAAATGATCATCTCGTGAACTCGGGGGCAACCATTGTCCGATTCACCGATTCAGATGTAATCATCCAGTCGCGGGTTAGCGATTTAACCTATTATTCCCGCCGGACCTGCCAGTTTTTTGAGGTCAGAGGCTAGATTATGAAGGGACACGCCTCAGATACCTGTGAATTATGCGGACGCTCTCCACTCGTTACAACGGTCCACCATCTGGTTCCCAAGGAAAAAGGCGGCACCCTCCAGCCGACCGCTCTGCTGTGCAAGGCCTGCCACCGGCAGATTCATGCCCTGTATACCAATGATGATCTCGTGATCCTGGAGCTTACAACGGTGGAAGCCCTGCAGCATGACCCGCAGATTGCTTCCTATCTGAAGTGGATAAGCAAGCAGGCTCCGGGTTCAGAGCCCAAGCTCCGCAAATCACAGCGTGTCCGGGGAAAACGTTAACCCGAATTGAAAACTTGTATCATCAGGAGTAGGTTTTATGCAGCAGGGAGACACTATAGAGCGAATAACGGCTGACAGCCGATACCAATCTATAGTGAGGTGCTCTAATGTTCAAGCGTTTTGATGAAATTCTGATCGAAATCCCTCAGGTTGAGCGTCCGGACCCTAATGCTGCGGCTGCGGTACAGGAGCTTATGGGCGGAAAATTTGGTGAAATGTCCACCCTTAACAACTACCTGTTCCAATCCTTTAATTTTCGCGGCAAAAAAAAGCTGAAGCCGTTCTATGATCTGGTTACCAGTATCACGGCAGAAGAGCTTGGGCATGTGGAGCTGGTTGCACATGCAGTAAATAAGTGCCTCTGCGGCTCCACTTCATATAAAGAGCCCGACCAGACGCCGCTTAATCCGTTTAAGGATATGCGTAATACTTATTTTGCGCTCGCCGGCGCCCAGTCAGCCCTGCCGGTTGATTCGATGGGCCGGCCCTGGAGCGGCGAATATGTGTTTAACAGCGGCAACCTGATTCTGGATCTGCTGCATAACTTCTTTCTCGAATGCGGTGCGAGAGCCCATAAGATGAAGGTGTATGAACTGACCGATCATCCGGCTGCCCGCGAGGTTGTCGGTTATCTGTTAGTACGCGGAGGCGTTCACGTGGTGGCTTATGCGAAGGCACTGGAAATGGCGACCGGTGTGGATGTAAGCAAGCTCATACCTATTCCTTCCCTTAACAACAAGGCATTCTCGGAAACGCATAAATATGAGTCAAAAGGGCTTCATACCAAGCTGTACACCAACAGCGAAGGTGATTTCACGGCGATTAAGCAAATCTGGAAGGGGCCCCACCCGGAAGACGGACAGCCGCTTGAGGTGGTGGAGGGCTCTCCTAAAGGACATCCGATTGCTGAAGCTCCTGAGGTTCCGGAAGAATTTGCACCCGGCATTTCCGAGGAGGACTTTCTGGCCATTGCTGCCCGGCTGCAGAAGGCTGCCGGAATACATTAACCAGATAACACAAAGAAGCCGGATGCTGCACCTACGGGTCAGCATCCGGCTTCTATTTAAGTTTATCATTTGTGATGTAATTGCTGCTTCATCGTTCTTCAGGCTACCGTTTGATCCTGCTGCTGTTACTCAGCTTCTCGTTAAGTATATCCTGAAAGCTCTGCGTCTGTTCATTTGTTCTGGATGGCTTGGGGTCGTTGACCGGTTGAGGTCTAAAATATTGATGATTGAAAGCCATAAGTTTATGTACTGCCATGTTCATAACGATTCAGCCTCCTTCCGAAATCTACACCCTTTTGCGCGGATGCGAATGTACTTATCCCTTATATAACCTTCCGCTTCCAATCCTAAACAATTATTTTGCACAATTTTGCATTTCTATTAAATGAAATAGCTTTAAGCCCTGAATCAGCCTAAAGCTATTCATGAATGCTATTTCAGCGCAGCCCAGGAAGCCCCGTCCAGCTGCTCCAGCTCATGGCTGTCGAGCCTGAACCCCATTGCCCCGATATTCTCCCGCGCATGCCGGACCTTAGAGGCTCCGGGAATGGCAACAACTGTCTCTCCGTGAAAATGAATCAGCCAGTTCAGGGCAACCTGCCCCGGTGTAACCCCGTACTTCCCGGCAAGAGCCGACAAAAGCTCAATCAGCGGTCTGCTGCGGGCCAATCCCTTCTCATTCAGCCCTGACTGCATCCGTCGGATCGTGGACAGCCCGCTGATCTGCGCCGGATCACTGTGAAAACGCCCGGTCAGAACGCCCTGCTGCAGCGGTGAGTAGGCTATGATGGAGATGCCCAGCTCCTTCGCGGCAGCCATAGTGCCGTTACGGTCGATAGTGCGGTGCAGCAGATTATACTTTACCTGGTTGGAAACAAGCTTCAGTCCGTGCTGCTGCAGCAGACGGTGTGCCTTTACCATCTGGGCAGCCGAATAATTGCTGACCCCGGCATAGCGGATTTTTCCGGCTTTGACCAGTCCGGCCATAGCTTTCATTTCACTTTCGATTGACGACAAAGAGAAGGGCTGGTGAATTTGATATAAATCAATCTGCCGCCCGCCCAGACAGCGGATACGCTCATCAATGGTGGAGGTGATAGAGCCTGCCGTACGGAGCATCGGCCACCATTTAGTCGCAATCAGCGGGTTCGCATGAGAGCTTCCTTCAAGCCTGAGCTGATCCAGGACGGCGGCAAGCGCCTGCTCGGACTTGCCTCCTCCGTAGATTTCTGCCGTATCCACCCAGTTCATGCCGCCTTCCAGGCTAATCTTTACGATGCCCAGGATATCGGAATCCTCAAGGTTGCTCCAGTATTTCCCCACTACTCCGCTGCCCCGGCTGAACTGCCAGCAGCCCAGGCCCAGCGGTGATACAGACAGCTCTGATTGTCCCAGCGGACGGCGTCCGGCTGCGGTTGTACCTGTATTCATCTCTCATCCTTCTTTCAGTGAAAATTAGAGTTAGTATAACTGAATAATATGGTATAATTACCCTGCTCTGCATGTTCCAAGTTACAGTGAACGCTGACCGGAGTTACAACTTTATCGGAGGGACTTCATGTTAAAATTCGTGGGCTTTTTATTTCTGGCACAATTACTGGGCAATCCGTTTCTTGCCCTGATTGTACTGTTCCTCATCCTGTATTTCCTGGACCGCCGTTATGTCGGCATCTTGCCCAGCATCGGCAAGCCTTTCCGCAGGAGCCGCCAGATGTCCAGGCTGCGGACGACCATCAGCCTGAATCCTAACGATGTGTCTGCCAAGTTCGAGCTGGCCCGCCTGCTGATTGAACGCAAGCGTTATAGTGATGCCAAGGACCTTCTGCTGCAGATTTCAGACCGTTATGAGCAATCTGCCGAATATTGGGTCGAGCTCGGATATGCGAACCTCAAGCTGGGAATGCTGCCGGAAGGTGAAGCCCAGATGCTTCAAGGGCTGGAGATTAACCGCAGGGCCAAGTACGGCCAGCCGTTTCTCCGTCTGGCAGAGATGTTCCGCAATGTAGATCAGGATAAGGCGCTGCATTACGTTACGGAGTTCCAGGAGATCCAGACCTCCTCCAGCGAAGCCTATTACCTGGCCGGTTCCATGTACAAGGTGCTCAGCAGAAATGATGAGGCCAAACGGGCTTTTGAAGAATCCATCGCGATTTACCGCTCCCTGCCAAAATATAAGAAGCGGCAGGAACGCGGCTGGGCGCTGCGCAGCTATTTTGCAAAGATGCGCTAATCTGCGCCTGTACATAACGGTATGCAAATGTGAGTATTAAAGAACCTCTGTGTATGACTGGGCTGCCAGTAATGCACAGAGGTTCTTTTGCCTACCCTGACTGCAGCATACCTGCTGATATGTTACATATGCAGATCATGCTTCGCAGGCTCTCCGCTCTCCTTGACGCCGAACGGCCACCAGTTCGCCCGGCCGAACATGCGTACCATAACCGGCACAAAGAACGGCAGGAACACTAGTGCATAGAGAGCGAGCCCTGACAACACTACCGTCGCAATCTGCATCATCGACAGGACTCCTGAAGGATACATCGAGGCAAAGGTTCCGCCCAGGATCACCACCGCTGACAGGATGACAGTCCCCATGTTGCGCATGGCATGCAATATCGCTTCACGCACATCCCAGGTTTTGTTCTCATTGAAGCGGGCCATGAGGAAGATGCTGTAATCGACACCAAGGGCAATCAGCATCACAAAGCTGAAGAATGGTGTTGTCCAGGTGATGCCGGAATAATCCAGCAGGTTAACGAAAATCGTTTCCGTAATACCGAGTGCTGTAATATAAGTAACCAGCAAAGATCCTATCAGATACAGCGGCATAATTACCGAGCGAAGCAGCAGAACCAGTATGATGAATATGCCGGCCAGCATCAGCACAACCGTCCGTGTATAGTCTTCATTGGAAATAGTCTGCAGATCGCTGTAGGTACTGGTGACGCCGCTGATCGCCGTTTCGGCATTTTCAAGCTTCGTCCCCTTCACAGCCCGTTCAACGGCTGCCTGAATATCAGGGATGCTGTCAATCGCTTCCGCGCTGTACGGATTTCCGGCGAATACGACATCCAGTGTCATCACCTTGCGGTCATCTGACAGGTAAGTATTGAATACCTGCTGCATGTCATCCGCTTCAAGCGCTTCCTCTGGAACAAAGAAGCCGCTCAGCTCATCGTCACCGGCATCCCGGATCTGCTGCAAGTAACCCTGCGCAGAGCTTAGTCCGCTGGTGATCTGCTGCAGTCCTTCCGCACTGTCGCTAAGTCCCCCGGTCAGTTCACCAATCTGCCCGGTCAGCTGCCCGAAGCCGTCGGCAAGCTGTTGCTGTCCGCCCTGCAGCTGATCAAGTCCGCCGGTGATATCCGGAAGCTTACCGCTGATTTGTCCCTGGCCGTCAGCCGCCTGATTCAGCCCGTTCTGCAGCTGTCCGATACCGGCAACCAGCCGCTCCAGGCCTTGAGCCAGGGCAGTCTGACCTGCTGCGGCTTTGGCATAGCCGTTGTTGGCTTCATTCAGCCCTGCTGCAGCCTCTCCAAGCTGGCCCGAGATCTGGCCAAGGCCTGCTGCAAGCTGAACAGCTCCAGAGCCGGTCTGGCTTACAGTGACTTTAACAGTCTGGTAATCCTGATCCTGTAACAGTTCAGGATGGCTGCTCTCGAGCTGGCTAAAGGAAGCATCCAGTCCGGTAAGTGCAGCCGCTACGCCATCCAGCTGCGCCTGCAGCCCGTCTAGCCCGCCGCCGAGTGCCGTCAGCCCGGCACCGACCTGCTTGTAGCCTGCAAGCAGCGCCATATTGGCATCAGCAAGCTGCTGTGCACTGGCTGCCGCCTTAGACAGTCCGGCTTTGATCTCACCGGCTCCGGCAGCACCGCTCCTGATTCCGTCCTCAACCTGAGCAAGACCCTCTCCTAGTGCGGCAATACCCTCTTTAAGCGTTGTTGTTCCTTCTATGAGCTTCGCGCTGCCTGCCGCCGCTTCCTGAAGCTTAGGCTCGTTCGCGCTGAGTTGCTTGCTCGCTTCAGCAAGTCCGGACTGGATTTGGCTCAGACCGTTATTGCTCTGATTAAGTCCATCTGATAGTGTTGCCACCTGTACAGGAATCAGAAAATCATTGATTCGCTCGCCGGTCGGCCGGGACATGCTGCGTACCGCTTTGACGCCGTCCACCTTTTCCAGCTCCCGGCTGATTTTTTCAGCCAGCCCCATATATTCTGAGCTGTCCATCCGGTCATCATTTTTAATTACAATTTTACCCGGCATGGATTCGCCCGGACCAAAGCTTTCGGATATGATGTTGAAGCCTTTAACCGAGGCATAATCGGCACCTATCTCATCCATGCTGTTGAAGGATAGCTTCCCGTCATAGGTAACCAGAAACGGCACAACGATAGCAGCCACAATTAACAACGCTGCCCATGGCCTTTTCAGCGAAAACGAGCCTGCCGCCCCCCAGATCCGGCTCTCACTGTGCTCCAGTCTGCCGCGTGACGGCCAGAACAGCTTTTGCCCCAATAGCGCCATAAAGAACGGAACTACTGTAACCAGCGCAAGCAGCATCACCGCAATTCCCACAGCTACAGCCACCGCCGAGCGGTACAGCATAAATTTCGACAGGCCGATCGCTACGAATCCTACGAACACGGCAAGCCCGGAATAAAACACCGTTCCTCCAGCCTTGCGGTATGTAGAAATAATGGCACTTTTCGTATCTTCAGCAGATGCCAGCTCTTCCTTGAAACGGCTGATCAGCAGAATACAATAATCCGTACCGATTCCGAACATAACCGCCACCATAAAGATTTGCGTAAAGGTCGATAGGGGGAAATCAAACCGGTCCACCAGAAAAGACACCACCGACTGGGAAACAACATAGCTTAGGCCCACGGTCAGCAGCGGCACAAGCGGCGCTACAAACGAACGGAACACGACGAACAGAATAAGCAGGATAAAAACTACAGTGATGTACTCTGACTTTTTGAGTCCCGCTTCCGAGCTTGCAATCGTATCCTCGGTAATTAATCCTTCGCTGGTCAGATAATGATCCGCCGTCACATTCACGAGCAGCCCATCCACTTTATCCGGCAGTTCCTTGACCGCCTCATCCCCGCCTTTGACCGACAGGGCGACCATAACCGTCTTACCATCCTTGGCAATCAGGGTGTCTGCGAGCTCTGCCTGTGAGAACGGTTCGGTTACTGAATCAAGCTTCAGTACCTCCTTTGCCGCAATCAGCTTCTCTACACCGTGCTTGATGCTCTCCGTATCCGCGGCACTTAGCCCGCCCGGCTTGTTGAACACCAGCGCCACCTGATGGAGCGCCTCTCCTCCCTTGGCAGCAGCAGCCTCCTTCATAATCTCTGCCGCCCGTGATGAGGTGTAACCGCCAGGGACCGAAATCTGCCCCTTTTCCCGGACAAGATCAGACATTGAAGGTGCTGTCATAAATAAAACAACCGCAGCAGCCAGCCAAAGGGCAATGATAGCCCATCTGGCTTTAAGAATGGTCTTCACTCGCTGTTCCCTCCTGTTTCCTGCATAATAAACGCCAGCTTTTCAAACATTGTTACAAACTTCTCGATATCCGCTTCCTCAAAGTGGAATAGATATGGGGAGATTACATCCTGCACCTGCTTCTCCGCCAGCTGAAATATTTCTTCCCCTTGCTTCGTAAGTGATAAATACACCAGACGCCGGTCATTCCCGTCACGGGTCCGTTCAATCATCCCTGCCTCGTCAAGCCGGTTAATAATGGCGGTGATCGAGCTTTTGCCAACACATACAGCTTCAGCCAGGTAAGTGGCCGTACACAGCTTCTGCGACTTGATCAGCCGCAGAATCAGAAACTGGTCATTCGTGACTCCTTCAGGAATCCGCTCCTTGATCCGTACACTTATCTGTCTTGTCACTACAAGATAGGCATCTATATAGCGGTTAATCCAATGCTGCGCCTCTTCATTCAACGTTCAGGCCTCCTTCATTTCGGGATAATAGTTCATGTGTCGAACTGTTTTATAATGAAACTATATTACCCGCTTTAAAAAAAGTCAACGGTATATTCCCAATGGCTAAGGAGCGTCCGTTAAGAAGCAAAAAAAGCTACCCGCTTAAAGCGGATAGCTTCAGAATTATAATAGGGGAAGCAGCAACGAACCCGTTACTCGTCCTCCTCTGTTTCTTCAACTTCGTACACACAGCGGTACATTTCGATGCCTGCCGGGTTCTCGCCAAGGCTATACACCATGAAGCCCAGGGCACGATAAAAGTCTGCAGCAACCTCGTCCTCGGTTTCTGCAAGCACATACCGGGGCTGCAGCTCAGCCAGCAGCTCCAGAATCATCCCCCGGGCATACCCCTTGCCTCTGTTCTCAGGCAGCACGGCAATGTGGCGGATCTCAAGCGAACCGTCCTCCGTTACCTCAAAGCCGGTAAGCCCAAGGAGCAGACCCTCCTCTTCCCAGCCGTACAGCTTAAGTCCCGGCAACTTCTTGTATTCAACAGAAGCACGCCACAGGGCATCTGGTTCATCAATAACCGCATAACTCAGCAGTTCATCTACTTCAGGTGTTCCTAAATGCTGCTTCAGATCTGTAAACATAACACTTCCTCCGTTTTCATGTAAATCTGTAAAGAATAATCAAACCGGCCCACACACCGGTGAGGTTCAGCAGCAGATCATCTACATCAAAGCTGCCCACGCGCAGCAGCATCTGCAGGGTTTCGAGCAAAAGAATAGAGGGAACCGCCCACAGCGTAAGCGTAAATACATTCCGGAGCCTGGCCTGCACTAGCGGAATCAATACGCCAAATGGAATGAATACGATAATATTCCCCGCCAGATTGATCAGCCTGCCCGTGAAAGGCACACCGTTGTCCATGTCGAAGTACAGCTTAACTGTTCGCAGCGGCTCCAGGTTATATTGCATTGCCCCTTCTGTACGCACGGTCCGGCCGAATCCGAGAAACATCCAGTATAACACAGCAGCGCTATAAAAAAACAACAGTACCCCCGCTAAAATCCGCAATCCCGGACGGAGCTGCGCCCTGCGGGAGGGTCGCCGGCCGGCCCGGCCCCTGCTTCGCTTATCAGCTATGGCTCTCACCTTCGATAATCTCAATGCTGCCATCCTGCTTGCCGATAATCGCCATACTTGCAATACCTATGAACAGACCGTGATCTACCACACCTGAAATACCCTGAAGCTGTTCTGCCAGCTCTGGCGCTGAAGTTATGGCTCCGAAATGGCAGTCAGCGATGTAATTTCCGTTGTCCGTCCGGTAGAGCCCATCTCCGCTGCGGCGCAGCTCCGGCTTGCAGCCCAGCTTACCAAGCTTAGCTACTGTCCATTCCCAGGCAAAGGGCACAATTTCAACCGGCAAAGGGAATTTGCCGAGCGTCGTTACAGCTTTGCTCTCATCAGCAACAACGATCATCCGCGTGCTGCCCGTTGCCACAATCTTCTCACGCAGCAGGGCCCCGCCGCCGCCTTTGATCAGCTGCAGGCTTCCGTCCAGTTCGTCAGCACCGTCAATAGTCAGATCCAGGCTGTCAATATCGCCGAAGGCTGCCAGAGGAATACCGAGCTCACGCGCCTGATCCTCGGAAGCCTGCGAAGTGGCTACAGCAATGATGCTCAAGCCTTCCCGGACCCGCTCACCAAGCTTGCGTATTGCCCAATAGGCGGTTGAGCCTGTGCCCAGGCCCACCTTCATCCCGTCCTGTACGTATTCTACGGCTTTCTCCGCAGCCAGCTGCTTAACATTGACACTCATTTTTATACCCCCATGTTATCCGTTATAATGGTCTAACAACTTAAAACTATATACTTTCCGGGAGGACTCACGATGAGAACCGCAAATCAGATCCAATCCAAAATCAATGAGCTGACGATCCAGCGCAGGTCCCTCGAGACCCGGCTGGCTCCGCTGCCCCAGGACAGCCCCCAGCGTGCGGGCTTGAACGCCCAGCTGACCAGGCTTGAGGATATGATTCTGATGCTTGAATGGGTACTGGACGCGCCAACCGGCAAATACCATGCATGAATACTGCAGTTCAGGCAGCATCAGACTGTAACATAAGTTCTGAGCATTTCCTCATAGAGCTGAGTATTATCCTGCTCGAAGCAGACAAAAGCTATTAAGTTCAGCGGCAGCTTGCCGGGATCAGTGCTCTGCACATAATCAACCACGGCAGCAAGAGCAGTCTCACAGGCCAGCCTTCTGGGAAAGCCGTAAACTCCGGTGCTGATATTCGGATAAGCAATGCTGCGTGCTCCGCGGGCGCAGGCCAGTTCAAGGCTGCTGATGTAGCATTTGGCCAGCGTTGCCGCCTCCCCTGCACCTCCGCCCTTCCATATCGGCCCGACTGTATGTATTATTCCCAGATTAGGCAGCCTGCCTGCAGTGGTAAGTGCAGCTTGCCCCGGCATAACGCCGCCTTGCTTCTGGCGGATAACTGCACACTCCGCTGATATCTGAGGTCCGCCCGCACGGTGAATCGCCCCGTCCACCCCTCCGCCACCGTAAAGACCGGAGTTGGAGGCGTTTACGATAAAATCGCCTGCCCAGGCAGTAATATCTCCCGTATTTACCGAGATCACTACATCATTTATACGGACTTGCATATCCGGCCTCCTCCTTCGCCGCAGCTTCCAGACTCATAACCAGCTCTTTTTCACCTTTGCGGCCGGCCTTTCCGGGGAAAGAAGCATATCCGGACAGCACACCTTGAATAGAGGCGCCTCGGATACGTGTCACCATCCAGTGCATGGCAGCATCCATAGTCATTTCTCCGGTGCCTGCCGGCACACGGCATAGAGCATAGGCTGTCCCGGTTTCTCCTTTATCAAGCCGCTCCCCGGGTGTTGAAAGCACCGTATACTGAAATAAAGGCACAGCCTCCGGCCTCTCCTCGTCCTCACGGAACTGCTCATGAAATACAGAATACATTAGTTTTCCGGCCGGGGCCGCAGCATCTTCAGCCTCCTGCTGCCTGATCAGCCTGCTGTTCTGAAAGGCTATCAGCGCTGCGGCAAGCAGCAGGAACAGGGCGGCGCCGGCAATTGCCGAGATCATCATGCTCACCTGCCATTCGCATTCTTTTTACCAACAACGTTACTATATTATCACGGAGGAGGATGCCGGGGAATGGTTCTTAAGAGCAGAATGCTCAAAAAAGTACGTCTTTCTTAAAAGTTACTTTGAAATATTCATATTAACAGTTGAATCTTCCGGCAGCATGATCCATAATGAGGTTGTACATGCTGTTTGTCAATTCATAAGAGATATCAAGGAGGAATAGCTTCAATGAAATTTTTCTTGGATACCGGAAATATTGAAGAAATCAAACGGATTACCCGGCTCGGATTAGTGGACGGCGTGACGACCAACCCGTCGCTCATTGCCAAGGAAGGCAGATTGTTTAAGGAAGTCATTAAGGAAATCGTCGAGATTGTACCCGGACCTGTAAGCGCCGAAGTAATCGGCCTGACGACGGATGAAATGCTGAGCGAGGCACTGGAAATCGCTGAATGGGCACCGAATGTTGTAATTAAGCTTCCTATGACCGAAGACGGTCTAGCTGCCTGCTACGAGCTGACCAAGCGCGGCATCAAAACCAATGTCACCCTGATCTTCTCTGCTGCACAAGGCCTGATGGCCGCCAAAGCCGGAGCTACTTATATCAGTCCTTTTGTAGGCCGCCTCGATGATATCGGAGTAGACGGCATGAAGCTGATTAAGGATCTTAAGACGATTCTTACCAATTACGGGCTGACCTCGGAGATTATTGCAGCCAGCATCCGCAATATTGCCCATGTGGAAGAAGCGGCGATTGCCGGTGCGCACATTGCGACCATTCCCGGCTCCCTCCTGCCGTCCCTGTGGAAGCATCCGTTGACAGACAACGGAATTGAGCGTTTCCTGAAGGACTGGGAGACCGTGCCTCAGGAAGCAAAATAACGGATTCCGATTATAAATGGAGCACCTCACCTGTTGAAGGGAGGTGCTTTTTTGTTCTGTTTTTCCGTTATTGACATCATTACTTGTCATAATTATAATTGTCATAACAACTAATTAAGAAAGGAAGATTCCATATGTCCGGTTCCTCCCCCCGCCAATTCCTCGGATTTCTGCTCGGTTCCACCTACCGGAGAATTTCAACTGCTTTTGCCCGTGCGCTCAAGCCGTATGATATCACTCCTGAGCAATGGTCTGTTCTGCTCATGATTGTTGACCGCAGCGGGATTAACCAGAAGGAGGTTGCGGCGGCAGCAGCCAAAGACCAGCCGACAACCGCCAGGATTGTAGAACTGCTGCTAAAGAAGGGCTTTATTACGAAATCGCTGAACCAGAGTGACCGCCGTGCTTTCCTGCTGTATCCGACTGACCTGGGCAAGCAGCTCATTGAAGATACCGTTGCCCTTGAACGGCAGGTCATCAGTACAGCTGTAACCGGACTATCGGACGCTGAGCTTGAAGTGCTCCGCGGGATGCTGGAGCATATCTATCACAACACTGCAATTACACAACAGGAACAGGAGTCTTGAACTTGAATAAACCTCTTGAACGCTTATGGACCCAATCCTTCGTAACGCTTACCCTATGCAATCTGCTGCTGTTCACCGGCCTGCAGATGACGTTATCTACCCTGCCGGTCTATGCAAAAAGCAGCCTTGCAGCTACCTCTGTGCAGATCAGCCTGGTTACCAGCCTGTTTGCTTTAAGCGCGATCGCATCCCGGCTGTTTGCCGCCAAAGCAATGGAAAAGGGTGGACGGAATCTGCTGATCTTCCTCGGTGTCTCCCTTTGCCTTGCAGCTGTTACAGGCTATTACTGGTCCGGTACTATAACCGTCCTGCTGCTGATGCGCGTGCTGTTTGGCATCGGCTTCGGCATGGCCAGCACGGCTTTTCCCACAATGGCATCTGATATTATTCCCATCCGCCGTATGGGTGAGGGCATGGGTTATTTCGGCTTGTCCACCAGCCTCGCTATGTCCGCAGGCCCGCTGATCGGACTCAGCCTGCTGCAAGGCCCCGGATTCGGCTCACTGCTCCTGGGAACCGGCTTATCCTTCATCATTCTTTTGCCGCTGGGCTACCGCCTGACCAAGGGGCTGCCGGCTAATCACAAGGAGCCGGCACCGGAAGCTCTGCCAGGGCCTAAAAGCAACCTTTTCCGCAAGCTGCTCATTCCCTGCCTGCTCAATCTTCTGCTGTCCATATCTTATGGCGGACTGCTTGGTTTCCTCGCTCTATACGGACAGGAGGCGCAGCTGGAACATATCGCTTACTTTTTCCTGTTCAATGCTGTGGCTATCGTCATCATTCGTCCGTTATCAGGTAAAATCTATGACCGCTTTGGTCCCGCAGCTCTGCTGATACCCGGCAGCCTGTTCATTATCGGCGGACTGCTGCTGCTATCCTTTGCTTCCTCAACCGCTGCACTATTTCCGGCAGCCATCTGCTACGGCATCGGCTTCGGCTCCATGCAGCCTGCGCTCCAGACCTGGATGATCCAGTCTGTTGACCCTAGACAACGCGGGATGGCTAACGGGATGTTTTTTAATTCGCTGGATTTAGGAGTCGCCATCGGCACCATGATTCTCGGCTCCGTAGCCTTATATAACTCGTATGCAGTAATGTACCGTTATTCCGCACTGGCGCCTTTGCTCCTGCTGCTCCTTTACACCGGCGTGTTCCTTGTACAGCGTCGCAGACGCTCTGCTTCCGGTCCGCTGCAGACTGGCAAGTAATCCGTATACAGGCTAACGTGCCCTCTGCGGCATGCTGAGCGGCAGCTTGAATTGCTTTTTCTCACTCTGCCCGCTGCCGCCCTGATTCTTTTTGCCCGGCTTTACTGCGAGCAGTATAAGCACTCCGCCTGCCGCACTGACTGCGGCCATTGTGCCAAACAGCAGCCAAGGCCCCCTTGACATCAGCAGCGAAACAACCGGCGGCCCCAGAGCCACACCGATGAACCGCATGCTGCTGTACAAGGAGGTGATGGTACCGCGGTTCTTCTGGTCAATTCCTTCCGTAATCAGCGCATCCATACAAGGCAGTGCTATGCCGATACCGATCCCCCCTGCACTCAGCAGCCCCACCAGCCAGTAAAGTCCCGAGCCGAAGACTGTAATAACCATAGCCGCAGTCACCAGGAACATTCCTCCGCAGCCGATCCACTTCATCCGCGGCTTATTCTGGCCGATTATTTTACCGCTTCCGTAAGAGGCAAGACACAAGAGGGCTAGAGGAATGGCCAGTACAAGACCTTTCATGACCCCGTGGATGTTATATTTGCCTTCGAGTGTTTCCGATAAATAAAAAAGCACACCAAAAGTTACGAACATACAAATTCCGCCGATGGCAAAAATAGCATACAGCCAACGGCCGTGTTCCCGCAGAATTGCAACAATGCCTGACATAAAATCTTTTAGGCCCTGCTTTTCCCTATCCCGCTTCGGCTCTTTAACCAGAAACAGCACAAGCAAAAAAGAAATAATACATAATACCGGAATGGAAATAAACGGTGCATACCACAGTAGCAGCCCCAAATAAGCACCGAGTATCGGACTGAGCACCTTCCCGAAGGTATTAGAGGTTTCAATCAGGCCGAGACCTTTGCTTACCTGCTTTTCATCCTTGAACAAATCCCCTACAAATGGCAGTACAATGGGAAAAGCCCCTGCCGCACCGATACCCTGCAGCACACGCCCGCCCATTATAATCCAGTAAGCGGTAATCCCCTTTGTGAACCAGGCAGCAGCGATACATACGGCTCCGCCTGCAGCGGCAATAATCAGGCTGGGCATAATAATTTTTTTGCGCCCGAACCGGTCAGAAAGATAGCCCGCAACCGGTATCATCAGAATCGCCATCAGGCCGTAAAGCGTGATCAGCAGACTGACCTGAAAGGAACTGATGTGCAGCTCACGGGAGATCTGCGGAAGCACCGGAATCAGCATAGAGTTGCCTAATGTCATAATTAGGGGGATGGATGCCAGTGCCGCAAGATCCCATTTTTTGTCCTTCATGGATTGACCACCTTTGCTGTCGTTGACAATCCAGATTAGTGTGCTTGGTTGCGTACTGATGTATTCATACAAGTAGAAACGGGTATGCCGTCCTTCAGAGAAGGCGGTAACCGTTCCTGCGAGAAATATAAGGATTATTGATAGCGTAAAACATATAAATTCTTATATTTTAAAAAAGACCCAAGCCCTTCTCTAAATGATGAAGGGCTTGGGCTGTATTGCTGGAAAGAAACATCGTAAGTACTAACCTAAAATCGAATCTCCTTCTTCTGACTGTTCTGCCCCATCAGGCAGAAAAGAGCTGGGTTTGCCCAGGCTGTAAATATGCAGCAGATGCATCGCTCTGGTGCAGGCTGTATAGAACAGCTTGCGTTCATTTTCCCTGCCGTATTTTTCATCAGAGCCGTCATAGATGATAACCGCATCAAACTCTACGCCTTTGGCCAGATAAGCGGGCAGCACCAGTGTCCCCTTCTGGAAATTCGGAGTCTCCTTGGTCACCAGCCGCACCGGCAGACTGCTCTGCAGCTTGGCATGCACCTCGGCGCTTTCTCCGGCAGTTTTGCAGATGACTGCCACATAATGATAGCCTGCCGCATGCAGACTCAGCACATCCTGCTGAACCGCGGCAAGCAGCTCTGATTCCGTACGGGCTACCGTTACTGACGGGGCTTCGCCCCGGCGGTTAAAGGGAACAATCCGCTCTCCGCCTGGAATCATTGCCCGGGTGAACTCCACAATTTCATATGTGGAGCGGTAGCTTCTGGTCAGGGAAATCACCTCTGTATTCTCCTCGCCGTATACACTGACGAGGCTGGACAGGTCACCGAGCACCTCACCTTGGGCATATATAGCCTGATTCAGATCACCCAGCACAGTCATTTTGGCCCGCGGGAACAGGCGGCGCATGAATTCCAGCTGGAACGGCGAGTAATCCTGAACCTCATCGACAATGACATGGCGGATCAGCGTATTCGTCCGGAAGCCCTGGCTCAGCTCCTTCAGATACAGGAACGGTGTAGCATCTTCATAAGCCAGCTCCCCTGAGCTAACGGCATCAAGTGTATGCTCACAGATCTGGACCCAGCTGGCCGGCAAACCGGCGCCGGCATTCAGGTCCTCCATCAGCCTGAGGTCCGTAAACAGCCGGCTGTACAGTCCTTTGACATCTACGAACCGGCCGCGTTTGGTCCAGCCGCGCAGCGGCTTCAGCTTCTGGCTGACAATATAGCGTGCCAGCATGCTTTTCTCCGTATCAAAATCATCAAAGCTTTCTTTGTGCCCGCCGCCCTTGCGGCGGGTCATATGATACGCCCGCTGATAATCGCTGGTATCCAGCAGCTCCATCTGCTCTTCCACCCACGACGCCCCGCGTTCTTCCACACTGAAGGCAGCGATTTTTTTTAGCAGCCAGCCGGTCATCAGATCAATCCGGTTAGCAAGCTTGATCGCCGGGTCATAGGAATAGAACTGCCGCTGCATCTCTTCCTTGCTGACGATGGCTTTTCCCTGGAACGTAAGCGGCTTAAACAGCATGCCTTCATGCTCCAGCAGATTGACATAGCGCCGGATAGCATCCAGAAATGCAACGGAGGATTTATAACCGATTCCTTCACGGCGTATAGATGCCGCAGGGTCATCCGGCGCTGCCAGCAGGCTTTCTGTCTGGCTGAACACATCCTCCAGCTGAAATTCCTGGCCGAGCCTGTGTTCCAGGTACATCTGAAAGGTGGTCTGCTGCATGTTTTCTTCACCCAGCTCGGGCAGAACGGTCGAAACATAACTGTTAAACAACGGATTCGGCGAGAATAGCAGCATCTGGTCAGCCTGCAGCACCTGGCGGTATTTATAGAGCAGGTAAGCTACGCGCTGAAGCGCCGCTGAGGTTTTGCCGCTGCCAGCCGCCCCCTGGACCACCAGCATACGGCTGCGGTCATTGCGGATTACGGCATTCTGCTCCTTCTGGATTGTTGCTACTATGCTTTTCATGCGGTCATCCGCACTATGGCTGAGCACCTGCTGCAGCAGCTCATCGCCGATTGTCATTCCGGTATCAAACATTACTTCGATTAGTCCGCTATCAATTACGAACTGGCGCTTAAGCTTCATCGTTCCGCTTACCAGCCCCCCCGGAGTTTCATAGGCGGCCGGACCGGGTGCTCCATCGTAGTACAGGCTTGATATTGGCGCCCGCCAGTCGTATATCAGGAACGTGCCGTCGTCCTCCATTAATGAGCCGATGCCGAGGTAGATCTGCTCTGCTTCCCCGTCCGGCTGCTCTGAGAAATCAATCCGGCCGAAATAAGGTGAATTCACCAGCTTCCTGTATTTCTTAAGCGCTTTGCTTGATTGCAGATGATGACGCTCGCGTTCATTCAGAATTTGCGCCTGCTGCCGGAGGCTGGTTGAGGTTTCCCCCAGATCATCCGGGCTGCTGAAGTTAACCGTAACCTCTTCCCAGAAGTCCTTGCGCATATCAACAACATCGGAACGGTGCAATCCCAGCTCCTCAGACAGCCGCCGGATATGGGCTGACAGCAGTCTCGTAATCCCCGTTACCCGTGCCTGTTCCTCTTTCCATTCATGATCTTGCTTTTCCAATGTATTTCATCCCCTTTAAAAGGCTGTGCTTCGAGTATATTTCTGTCTTATTCCTTCTCATCATGGTTTGCCCGGTTTATCTGATCGGCCAGCCGGTCAAGCCGGTCAAGCTGGTAACCATAATCATAGATTGCCGCCGCCACCACTGACAAGCGCAGCTGTCCTGCTTTTTCCGGATTATAGCCTTGGATCGCCGCTTCCAGGAATCTGTCATTGTCTTCATTGAGCGGCTCCGAATCGTTGGCCCCCCGCTTCAGCTTGTCTTCGAATTTAAGCAGAATATATTCATGATATTTAATCAGCTGCTCCAGGTGACGGTCAAACAGCTCGTCGGTCCGCTCCGTCCGCTCTGCCTGGAAATAGTGCCTGTCAATCGCCTCCAGCACCTCAAACCCCTTTTGCAGCGTCTGCAGCAGGTTTTTGTAAACCACCATCTGACGGGTCTGACTGTATTTTGCCCTGCGCAGCTGTTTCTGCTCCTCCTCGAACAGGGCGTATTTATCAGCAAGCGCCTTGATTGAGCCTCCGAGCGCATTTTTTTCATCGCGGAACACGCTTTCCTTCATTTCGTGAGATACCGCGGTCCGCAGCAGCAGCGAAAGGCTGGTAAACACACTCTCAATCTGCTGAATGTACTGCTTGCGGGGCTTGGGCGGAAAGACGCTGATATTAATAATAAAAGCAGAGACAATCCCGGTCAGTGTGAGCAGGAAGCGGGTCAGCGCAAACTCCCACTGTCCGGAAGCCTCCATCACGGAGATAACGGTAACCAGAGTCAGGCCGATCGTGTCGGCCCGGTTCATTTTCATACTGATCATAATGACCAGAATACATACAAGCCCGACTGCAATCGGCTCATTGGATAGGAGCATCCCGCCAAGCAGCGCAAGAACAGCTCCCATAGTACTCGTCTGGATCTGGTCCAGAAAATACCGCCACGAACGGTATATGGACGGCTGCATGGCAAAAATTGCTGCAATCGCCGCACCGACAGGAGAAGAAAACTGCAGCAGTGCGGACAAATAAAGGGACAATGTAACTGCCATGCCTGTTTTTAAAATGCGGGCGCCAAAAGCCAAATCCATCCCTCCTAAAGTTTTGTATAGCATAGGCTGCTTTGTATTTTCTACGGCAAAACTCGTATCGTAAGCATCCGTTTTGATGTGAATACTGAAGTTAAATAATGCCTCTTATGTATATCCTTTTTGTGTTACGTCAATCTCTATAAGGGTACAGATCTAATTACCCATGATGCAGCCCGGCGAATTTTAGCGCTTTAGCGGGCAAGCAGCTTAACGGTAATACTGTATACGGCAGTAACCATTCCATATGTAGAGGTGAACGCATGAGTAACAAGATTAAAAAAATAACTGTATTTGCCGCAGCCGCCATGCTGTGTCTGACTCCGGCAGCCGCTTATGCCCTGAACGTTACAGAAAATGCTCCTGTTTCGTCAGCTGGCAGCAACGTTTCCGGAACAAAACAGCCGGCCCGCCAGCATCACAATAAAGGGTTCCGGGCCGGCGGGCATTTTATTCTGAGTGAAACGGCAAAGCTCCTGGATATGGACCGCAAAGAGCTGATGGACAGCCTGCGGAGCGGCAAAACCCTCTACAGTCTGGCCAAGGAACAAAAGGGCTGGAGCGAAGAGGAATATATCCGTAAGCTGAGCGAGGCAGCCAGCCTTAAGCTGGACGAGTCCTTAAAGGACGGACAGCTCACCAAGGATGAGGTCAAGAAGCTGAAAGCCGGCCTGCCGGCGCTGCTGAAGCTGAGCATCTCCGCTTCAGCCGGTAACCATGCAGGAGCGCCCGGAAGGGCGCCTACCCCTAACCGGTAAACCCGGGATACGGGCATCTCAGCCTTGGCAGGCTGCAGATGTCCGTTTTTTTGTCATTAAGAATGATTGGCTCTACATTCCGCGCCGGGAATTACGGTAAGCCTCAAAGCAGGCTATAGACAGCATCAGCCAGGCTCCGCTTGCCGCATATCCGCCGATGACATCACTGGGGTAATGAACCCCCAGATAGATGCGGCTCCAGCCTATGCCGATTGTCATAAAGACGGTGAATAGAATCAGTATTAACCGTTCTCTTTTCTTACGCATATGCCGCCACAGCAAATACGCCACCGCCCCGTACAGAGAAAAGGCTGCCATGGAATGACCGCTTGGAAAGCTGTAGCCTGCCTGCTGGATCAGCCGGTGAATATCAGGGCGTTCCCGGTGAAACCATTGCTTGAGCAGAATATTAATGAGCTGCGAGCCAATTCCAACCCAGAGGAACAGCACCAGCTCCATCCGGTGCTTGAGCAGGAAGAACAGCAGCGCTATTGTAACGAGCGAAATGATAACAGCAAGCTTGGATGAGCCGACCAGGGACAGGCTTTTGGCCAAAGAGGTTAATCCGGGTGACTCCGCTGATTGTACGGCATGGATAATTGAATTGTCAAAATAAGCTGTTTTGTTCATTGCCACAAGCAGGGCAATGACGATAAACATTAATGCAAACCATAAAGAGGAACGAAATCCCCTGGACCACTGCCGGTAGTGAAGCATAACTTACCCCTTATCTGATAGGTATTCTGTGAACCCGTTGCCTGAGAACCGCCCTCCCGTGATATAATGAACCGGAAAACAATTTATATAAAGATGGAGTGCTGCCAAAGTGGAAAGCCTAAAGCTGCAGGAACGTTTGTTGAATCAGTGCATCTCAACAAAGGTGCCCGTTACCATTTTTACGACGAACGGAGTTAAAATGCAGGGACTCGTTACTTCTTACGACGCCTATACCATTACCCTGACAGGACAGGGCGACGGCAGACAGAATGTACTATTCAAATCCGCAGTCTCCACTGTTGTACCGCTAAAGCCTGTCTCACTCAAGTAAGATCAAAAGGAACACCGGAGCTTTCCCTTCCGGTGTTCCTTTTTTCTTGCTGTCAGTCAGCTATACGGCCGTTCCTGGCTCAGACCGGAAATACTGCCGGCTTCACGCAGACCGGCTTAGATGTCTCTGCTTCATTCCCGGTAAAGCTCAGCCGTCCGGTTGCTGTATCAAGAGAGAACACAACCAGGTTATTGCCGTCCCGGTTCGCCACAATCAGATACCCACCATCCGGTGTCACTGTGAAGTGCCGCGGATGGCCTCCCCGTGTAGACACATGCTGGGCCAGTGTAAGCTCTGCTGTCTCAGCATTCACGGCATAGACAACGATGCTGTCATGACCGCGGTTGGAACCGTAGAGGTAACGCCCGTCTTTGGAGAAGGCGATCTCCGCGCAGCCGTTATTAGTATAGGAATAATCATCAGGCAGTGTCGGCACCGTAACAGATGTCTTTAAGACACCGGACTCACTGTCATACAGGAAAGAAGTAACCGTACTGTTCAATTCATTAATCACATAAGCGGACTTTCCGTCCGGATGAAATACAAAATGACGCGGTCCTGCACCTTCAGCCACCTTGATCTCGCCCTGAACCTCAAGCGTACCGGCATCCCTGTTAATATGGTAAGTACGGATCAGGTCAAGGCCAAGGTCAGAGACAAACAGGAAGCGCTCGTCCGGGCTGAAAACAGCCGAATGGGGATGCGGCTTCTCCTGGCCGGGTACCGTTCCTTTGCCGGTATGTACAGCAGTATCTGTCAGCCGCACCGGATTTCCGTCAGCATCTACACTTAGCAGGCCTACAAGGCCGCCGTGATAGCTGCATACAACCAGATAGGCACCGTCTGAATCCCTGTTGATATGGCAGGTAGTCGTCTGTCCTGCATCAGAAGCAGGCATCGTTGAGATCCGGCTCAGTTCGGTAAGCTTGCCGGTCTGCGGGTCGATAGACAGGGTAACAACCTCTCCCTCTTTTACCCCTTCACCGTTAAGCTTCTCACTAATGGCATACAGCCGGTTCTTGGCAGTATCCACATTTACAAAGGTAGGATTGGCAATTCCCTGAACACTGTCCAGCAGCTTCAGCTTACCGCCAGCCCCTCCGTCAAATTCATACACCTGTACCCCGTTATCCGTTGTACTAGCATAGGAGCCGGTAAACAGCAATAATCTGGAATTTTCTTTCATCTCGGTTTTCCCCCTCCATTAGTCCATCCGGTTTTATATACAGCCTGGCTCTCGTTCAAACAACAGCCATCTTTATAATTTACAATTTTTCAGCGTCTATGACAAATGCAACGGAAAAAATGACAAAAAACATTTCAAAAATAAGACTTCTCAAAGAAAAAAGATTATGTTATAATGAAAGCGCTAACACGCGTCGTTAAAATTGTATAAAGGGGGAACACGAATGAGCAGCCTGCTGGAAGCCAGAAATGTATATGAGGACTTCGAGGTGGAAACAGACATTCTGTTCTTTAAGGTCGGGGACCATGATCTGGTCATTTTTCACGGCAGAAACTATAATATTAAAAAGAGAATGTCTGCCGAGCAATTGAACCGTTTGTTATCGAACTCCAGCTATTATCATGTTTACGGAAGCTGCTATGTAAATCTGAATAAGATCAGCGCCATCGAAGACGACTGCATCTATTTCGGAGAAAAGGGCCTCTACGCCAAAAACGTCCGTGTTCCCAGACGGAAACAGGAAAGCATCCGCCATCTGCTGAAAGGGCTTACTTCTTGAGAGCGTGAATACTCTGAGAGTATAAGAATGCAGAAAAAAGCTGGCCTTATGCGTTCTTTTACTCCCTGCTTATAAGCCGGAAGCGCACGGGAATCCCATGTGCTTCCGGCTTTTTCCTTTATCTTAATGAAATCTTAAAAAGCTTTTATGCTTTTTTATACTTTCTTAAGGTTTGGAATCCTGATTTCTGGTAAAGTTGTAGAAAGACAGGCATCACCTATATTGAAGGGAGTCATTAATTCTAATGGACAAAAAAGAATTTGAAGGTAATGAGCAATTGAACAACAACGGTACACCGGAAGAAGCATCTGCTTCCGTAAACAACAATGAAGCTTCAGTTGAAGCAGAACAGGTTCCTGCAGCTGCAGAAGCAACGGTTCCTGCGGCGCAAGAAACGGTTACACCTGCTAATAAAGCTGCAGCAGATGCAGCACCTGAGACTGTTCCTGTGATGAGCAAGGTTGGCGGCGGCAACATACCTCCTTCCTCCCCAAAAGGCGGCAAGGGCTGGATGATCGCTTCGATCGTACTTGCAGCAGCACTGATTATAGTATTAATTAAACCGCCTTTCCAAAAGAGTGACAACAGCACTGCAGTCGCTACCGTTAACGGGGCAGATATTACTAAAGCGCAGCTGTATGACAAGCTGGTTGAGGCCGGCGGTGAGACAACCCTGCAGAATCTGATCACCACTACACTTGTGGAGCAGGAAGCCAAAAAAGCCAACATTACGGTTACCGATGAGGATATCAATGCAGAGATTGAAGATCTGAAAACCCAGTTTGGCGGAGAAGAAGCGTTAAATGCCGCTCTGGCCCAGAGCTCAATGACGCTTGATGACCTGAAAGCTCAGATGCCGCTGCAGGTAGAGATCCGCAAGCTGCTTGAGCCTAAGATAACTGTAACCGATGAAGATATTTCGGCCTATTTCGATGAGAATAAAGCCTCCTTTAATCAGGAAGAAGAAGTTCAGGCTTCCCACATCCTGGTTGCTACCAAGGAAGAAGCTGATGCCATTGTGAAGCAGCTTAAAGACGGTGCTGATTTCGCAACCCTGGCTAAAGAGAAATCTTCTGATACAGGCTCGAAAGAGAACGGCGGCGATCTTGGATTCTTCAAAAAAGGCGACATGGTTACTGAATTTTCCGACGCTGCCTTTGCCCTTAAGGTAGGCGAAACCAGCGGTGCTGTGAAGAGCGATTACGGCTACCATATTATTAAGGTAACAGACCGTAAGGAAGCTAAGGAATACACGCTGGAAGAAAAGAAGGAAGAAATCAAGAAAACGCTGACTTCCCAGAAGGTGTCCGAGATGTCCTCCACCTGGCTGCAGGATCTGACTACAAACGCTACTATTACTAACACGCTTACAGATGAGCCTGAAGCCTCTGCTTCCCCGGCTGCAAGCGCAGAAGCTACAGAAGCACCAGCAGCTGAATAAACGCGCTTTACAGCAAAAGGACCGGCGGTTTAACCGTCTGGTCCTTTTGCTATGCTATTGGCCGAACTGAATGGTGACTTCTACTCAGCAGTTTTCTTGCGGATCTGCTTGTCGCGGTTCTCTCCCCACTCTTTAGCCTGCGCTGTGGCTATAGCAATAGCCCGCCCCTCCCCGTATCCGTCCTCCAGCAATGCATTGGCAATTTCAATCGCCTTATTGCGCACCGGCGCCATGAAATTTTTCAGGGAATCCGGGTAATTCTCTTTGTGCCAAGGCATAACAAAAACCTCCTTAACCAGGCTATAGTCCATGAACTTGTCATAGTACTACTTATCCTGATTAAGGAGGGTCTAAACAATAGGGGTAAGCTTATTTATGCACCTTTACACGGTCTTCGATCGGCTGGAATTCTTTAGGTCCCGGAGCCGTTACAGTCTTACCGAACGGCAGCTGTGCAATCAGCTTCCATTCTGCCGGAATGCCGAAGGTTTCCTTCACTTCATCATCGATCAGCGGGTTATAGTGCTGAAGCGAAGCGCCCAGACCGGCTTCTGAGAAGGCAGTCCACACTACAAACTGCAGAATACCGGAAGACTGATTGGACCAGACCGGGAAATTCTCGGCGTACAGGGCAAAGTTCTCCTGCAGATTTTTCACAACTGTCTGATCCTCGAAAAACAATACCGAGCCGTAACCGGCTTTAAACGAAGCCAGCTTTTGGGCAGTGCCCTCGAATTGCTCAGTCGGCACAATTTTACGGAGTGTTTCAGCCGTGATATCCCACAGCTTATCATGCTGTTCGCCAAGCAGAACTACTGCTCTGGAGCTCTGGGAGTTGAATGAAGTCGGGCTGTGCAATACAGCTGCTTCAACAATTTCTTTAATTTTATCATCAGAAATCGGGGATTCCTTGCTGATTGCATACACCGACCGTCTTGCTTCTACCGCTTCCAGAAAAGTCTTAGACATAAAATAACTACCTCCATTTATTTTAGTAACTAACTTTTGTATATCTTAACACTTCTATTCCGATAAAACAACACCTATTTCATAAAAAATCCAGAACCGGAGCTCTGCGGCAACTCTTATTCTCGCTAGATTCATGCTATTTATACGCCTTCCACTATTTTCTATAATCACTTCAGGCTGTTTCGAAACATCTGCCGCATTCAGGTATACAAATCAGCCCCGGATGAGCTACAATTATTCAGCAAATTTGCTGAAGGAAGGTCCTAACAATGATATTTCCCGCTCTTAGAAACCGGTTTTTGTTCAAAAATACACCCATAATAGCCCTTACCTTATTGCTTGCAGCTGCTTCTCTTCTTTCCGGCTGCAAGGACACAAAATTGTCATCTAATGCTTCTGAAGCTGCTTCCAGGAACTCCGAAAGTTTCCGGACCGGGGTACAGCCTGTATCCTTCTGGGTAGCAACGGATACACATTATCTGGACAAAGCACTGCAGGACGGCGGTCCGGCTTTTCAGAGCTATGTAAGCGGCGGAGACGGTAAAATGCTGCCTTACAGTGATGAGCTGATGGAGGCACTAATCCATGACGCAGAAAAGGCTAAGCCGCAGTTTCTGATCCTGAGCGGCGATCTGACCAATAACGGTGAAGCAAGCAGTCATACAGAGCTTGCGGCAAAGCTGAAGCGCATCGAAGAACAAGGCACCTCTGTCTATGTTATCCCGGGCAATCATGATCTGTTCAACCCGTGGTCCAGATCCTTCAAGGATGATAAGCAAATTATAGCTGAGCATATTACGGATGCAGATTTCACAGAGCTGTATGCCGATTTCGGGTACAATGAAGCCATTTCAAGGGATAAGAACAGCCTTAGCTATGCGGTTAATGCCGCACCTGGCTTATGGCTGCTGATGATTGACAGCAGCCAGTACATGAATAATCTTAAGTATGGCTTTCCGCAGACCGACGGCCGGGTACTCCCGGCAACCTTAGCCTGGATGAACGACTGTGTGAAGCTCGCTGCTGAACAGCACGCCTCCATCATAACCGTCATGCATCACAATCTGCTCAGCCACACCTCCATGCCTGTCTCCGGCTTCAAGCTTAATAACAGCCAGGAAACGATGACCGCATTACGTAAGGACAACCTTAATCTCGTATTGTCCGGTCATATTCACATGCAGGATATCCAGCAGGACCCTTTGGCCGGTCAGACTGCAGCAGACGGCTCAGAGGTTACGCCGGTCTTTGATATCGCCACCAGCGCCTTTGCAGTCAACCCGCATCAATATGGTGCAATGACCTTTGACCCGTCGTCCCGGAAAGTCACTTATACAACAGCCTCCGTAGACGTCGGGGGCTGGGCTGCTGACAATGGAATAAAGGACCCCAACCTGGTAAACTTTACAGCATATGCCGAAAAGTCGTTCGCAGAGGGCTCCTATAATAAAGCGATGAAGAATCTGGCAGAAAGCGGCTTAAGTGAAGCAGAAAAGCAGTCGATGGCAGAGATGATGTCTGCTTTAAATGTCAACTATTTTGCCGGAACAGCCGGTAGTAACGCAGAAGCTATTAAGGCAATGCCGGGGTATCAGCTCTGGCAGAACCAGAAGGAAGGCTTCATGTCAGGCTACATCAGCAGTATGCTGAAGCCTAAGGAGCTCAGCAATACAGAACTGGAATTGACTCTTACCACGCAGTAGGCTGCTGTCACTGCAGAAAGGGGGCTATGGATGACATCACGAATCGTACCGCTGCCTGAGAGCGGCTTTCCGCTCAAGCTGTCCCAGCCGGCGCTGAGGGCGCTGGAGAATGCCGGCTACGACAGGCTGGAGCAGCTTACTCAGGTCAAGAAAAGTGAGCTGGCCAAGCTGCACGGCATGGGTCCCAGCGGAATTGCCATGCTGAAAGAGGCACTTGACGCCAGGGGGCTTGATTTTTCCAAATAACAGCAGTCATCAGCAAAAAGCCGGAGCCCCGCTAGTAGGGAACTCCGGCTTTTCTTATTAAGGCTGTGAATTATGGCCGCTCAATCCAGATATAGCCATCCTCGTCCTTCTCGACTGTTGCATGCAGTGCTTCGGCAAGCACCCGTAAAGGAACATTAGCATCACCGTATTCGTCTACGAATACAGGCTGCTGCAGCTTCACAGAGGCCCCGTTAACGAGCGCCCGATCCGAACCGATTTTGAAAACGATTGTATCACCGTATACGTCATCGGTTACCGTAATCGACTTATCTGCACCGTTCCAGGTAATCCCGGCATCCAGATCCTCTGCTACATAACGCAGCGGAACCCAGGTCGTACCTCCAATGTTTACAGGATAATAGTAGTAATCATCATCCGGTTCAATGATTAGGGTCCTGGCTGTAATCTTGAGATCATCTTTCAGCACGTTGTACACGGTCGAGCCCTGCTCAAAGTTACGCAGCGTTTCCCCCGGTGTAAGCTCAGTGCCGGACAGATCCACCGCACCCTCCTTGCTGATCAGATCCGCTGTAACTGGCCCGTTTACATTCCAGGTCTGGCTCTCCGATTTCACGGAGATGCTCTTCAACGGCAGATCCTCACTGGCCGGCAGGGCTACTGTAAGGTCAATATTCTGCTTGCGTACATGGAACCCGCTATCAACAAACAGATCCACCTGGAGCTTTGTATCCTTGCTCAGCACAGTAGCCAGTTCAGGTGTTGTCTCATAAAGATTTTCGAGCTGTTTATCATAGACAAGCAGCAGCGCATCCACAGCAAGCTTGGCTGCATCATGTGCCACAGTTACTACGCCTTCCTTGTCCTCCAGCGGAATCTCACCGAATCCAAGGTAATCCAGCTCGTCATCTGCTCCTGAAGCAATCAAAATCGGGTACAGATAATCATATAAACCGCCAATCAGCGCCGTAAAGCCTTCTGTATCCTTAGACACAGATTTCAGGAAACTCTTCACCAGCGCTGGCAGCTCATCACCTGTAATTTCGGTATGTAGCTTTGTCAGGTTCAGCTGCTGTCCATACACAGATTCACTTACCGATGTAGCGCTGATTGCTGCCGGATTCGGCAAATTCTTAACCACAAATTCACTGACAAGCTTGGAAATATCCATCAGCTTGCTCTCATCCAGCCCCTCTACACCGAGTGAAGCTTCGTAGCTATCAAGCGGGAAGTAGAATGGCTGCTTAGCTCCTTCAGCATTGAGCACAACTGCTTCCTTGTCCATAGACAGATTGAAAGGTACTGTCGCCTGCTTGTAGGTAACGGTTCCGGCAGCAGATACATTACCGTTATCCTGCAGCTTTACATGGGCAATATTTACGGAAAAAGAATTAATAAGTTCGATCATTTCCAGATCCTCGGCACTGATTCCGTCAGCCGGAACAGCATTTAAGGACAGTGTGGTACTTGATTCCACTGATTTTACATTCAAATCCCCCAGCAGCGCCTTATTTACATCCAGCCCGCCTACAGTTTGGCATCCTGCCAGAATAAGCAGCATGGCCAATACCGGCAGCAGCCATTTGGTACCCTTCTTCATTCTTCTCATAGCATGACTCCTTCATCGGTTATTTGTACATCTATCCATCAACTCATAAGAGGAAGGATTCGCATCCATACGCAATGTATCCCGGATCACGGGACTTATCAGAGCATAAACAGAGTTTTCCATTGAATATTTACCCATTCCTGGCTATTGAGAATCTTTATCGCAGCCAAAATGGCGAGATGGGCCGGATAAAAGGACCACCACACCCAGCGGGGCAGCCGTTTTCGTTCAATGTAGGTCCACGCAACCGGAAATACGGCAATAATAAGGGTCGGGACAATACTGTACATCTGGACAAGCCAGCCGCTGTAGAACAGATAGAAGCCGTTCAGCAGAAAATGGGCAAGAATCAGATAATAGGAACGTGCATAACGGAAGATCAGCACCAAAAGCAGACCATAGGCGTTGTAATCCAGCGGCAGCATATCCATCACATAGACAGCAATCAGAACAACCGGGATGCTTAGCCAAAGGGACGGCAGCTTATCCAGAATCACAAGCACAATTGCGGAGAGCAGCAGTGTAAAGACGACATTCCAGCCGCCCGGATCCAGCGCTAAATTGTACGGCACCTGAGAGATGACTGCAATCAGCAGCAGCCGCAGCAGATATTTAGGTGTTGATTTAGTATGTATATGCCCCTGAACCAGCGCGTAGCAGTAGATCGGAAAGGCGATTCTTCCTACGATTCTCCAGCCCATTTCATAAGGAAAAAAAATGTAGCCGGTGTGGTCGATCAGCATAGTGAGCATTGCGATAATCTGCATCTCTGGCCTCCTGTTATACGAGCTTTATGAGTGTTATTATCCAATGCTTTGTCAGGCAGTGCAAGCTCCTATACTATTTCCATAGAATGCAACCGTTTTCCTGCATCAGAATAACAGGTCTGATGAGTAGCCTTCACCCTCCAGCAGATCATACTCAACCATGCGGTAATCATCCAGCAGCTGCTGCTGCCCGGAGGACAAGGCGGTGAGCGGACCATCAGCGCCGATCAGAGCAGATTTGCTTAATCCCGGGATCTCAGCCTGAACCTGTTCGAGCAGCTTATAATAGGGAGGCAAGGACAATCCGGACAGCCGGAAGACCGCCGGCCCCAGAAATGCGGGGCTTATTGTCCCTAGCGGCTCTGCACCAATATCAAAGTTCGCCAGTATCATCAGCTTGGTTTCATGCTTAAGCCGCGGCTGATTGTCCCAGCCGCTCTCTGTGTAGATGCCGGCGCTTAAGGCCGGCAGATGATCGCCCCAGAATACGGCAATGGTCGGCTTGCCGATTGTCAGCAGCTCCTGCTGCAGGAGGGCCAGCGCCTCGTCTGTAAGCCGGGTGTTCTGGACATAGGTTTCTATTTCATCCTTATACTCCGGCTGAACACCGCTGACCGTAATGGTATTTGGCCCGTTCAGCCCTTTGGTGAACGGAAAGTGGTTCTGCATTGTTACCAGATGCAGAAATACCGGCTCTGCTGAAGATTGTATCTGCCTTACAGCCTCCAGCACGGCAGACTTATCCGAAATATAACCATCCGGTGTAATCCGCCCTGCCGGTCCGAAATCCTTTTCGCTGGTAAAGGAATCAAAGCCCAGCACCGGATAGACCCGGTTCCGGTTATAGAACGTTTCATCAAACGGATGAACCGCAGATGCCTTGTATCCCCGCTCCTTCAATATGCTGACAATAGACGGCAGAGTGTTCATTTTGACAAGCCTCTGCTGGTATGGAATGGCCCCGTCCTTCAGGAAGTACATGGATAGCCCGGTCAGTGCTTCAAATTCGACATTGGCCGTATTTCCGCCGAATTCAGGCGAGAGCAGATAGCCTGAGGGTGACCTGGATTCCTGCGAGTGGATAAAGCTGAGCGGGTCCCTGCTAAAGGTCAGCCCGTCTAGCCTTGTCGGGTCGAAAAAGGCTTCGTCCATCATGAACAGAATATTAGGCTGTCCTTCAGCAGGAAGAGCAGCCGTAGTATCCGGCAACTGGCTGTATTTGGCTGCAATCGTTCCGATCGCCTGCCGGCTGTACCCTTCCGGCTGCTCCATCAGATTCTGCCGGAGATTACCTGTAAAGGCGTATAGAAAACCGTTCTGTGTATAGTTCACCTTCTGATTCCAGAAGATGTTCTGATACTTCAGCGCAGATGCAAATGAGTTCTGTCTGCTGACCATTGTGATAAAACCCGCAAGCATAATTACAGATACAGTGCCGAGCAACAGCCTAAGCGGCAGGCACATCTTCACCTCAGGCATCCTATGCAGTATCCATATAAGCGCAGCAACGATCAGTACAGCTGACGCAAGCATCAGCGGCGAGATCATGCCTTTTGTAATTTTCCCCATCTCCCCGGCATTTTTGAGCAGCAGCAGATCCCAGGGGAACAGCGGCTCCCCGGTTGTCGCCAGCTTGTTATAATCTGCAGCTCCCAGAGCTGCACCCAGCAATAGGATAAGTCCTGGCCCGATATACATATTGGGCAGAAGAACTGCTGCAGCCAGCAGCAGGAAACAGAAAAACAGGCTGCCGGTTATATACAGCAGCGGATATTCACTGATCCAGTTCAGCACCTTTACCGGCTCCAGTCCAAGTGAGGTTGCCTGCAGATAGAAATTCAGCAAAAAACCGCTCAACAGCAGAAATACCGTCAGCATCCAGTAACGCTTTTGCAACAGCTTGTAACGCAATCAAACCACCCCTATCTATACTGAACGTGTAGTATACGCCATCAAGCTTAATTTCCCATTAAAAAACGGCCTTTTGCTGCAATTTCTGCTGCCCCTATTCTTCACAGCCTCCACACGGGCGTATACTTCCCCCTTTTAGAAGACAGCAAAAAGCGGGCTGCAGCCATTATGCTGCAACCCGCTCTGATGGATCTGCACAGCAGAGTCCGGTTCAAGCTGTTTATCTTACATAAAGACGGCTGGTTTCTTCCCAGAACTCTCCCGGCGCAAGACTGAACAGGCCGATTTCATCAGCAGGCAAGTCAACCTTCGGCGCGTTAACCAGGTTAATCTGCGGTTCAGGACAGAAGAAGCCCTCGGTCGCCCCGTTGTTCCAGATCATCCACTGCTTATACGAAGTGCCTACATCATAAACCAGTGTTACTCCGGCCTTACTGTCAGTAAGCTCCATCCGGTTCCGGCCGTTTTGTGCAACTGCGGTATAGTGGTTGTCCATTGCCGCATAAAACGGATACAGGCCCTCATCCCGCAGAGCAATTTCGTCAGCGGTCAGCTCCTGGAAAGCTCCTGTAGGCAGCATGCGCTCATTAAGCTCCCAGCGTTCGCCGATCGTCAGCTTCACCTTGTAATCCTGCGGAGTGCTGCCCGGCGCAAACGGTGCATTAATGGCGGTATGGAACGCCAGCAGACACGGCATCAGCTCTTCACCGTCATTGTGCACCAGCAGCTGCTGGGACAATCCGCCCTCACCAAGCGTATAGCGCAGCTTAACCGTGTATTTGAACGGCAGATATTGATAGGAAGGATGATTCTCATCCACCTTGATGGCTACTGTGACGAAGCTTTCGCTTTTGCCGCTGCCGAATTCCTCAACCTCCCAAGCTGCCGTATGTAAAAAACCGTGCAGATGGTTACCGGTAGCCGTCTCATTTACCGGAAGCTGATAGGTCTTTCCGTTAAACGGGAACTCCCCGTCCTCATAACGGTTCGGAGGGAACAGCACCGGAATGCCGTGAATCCCCGGACTGGCCTTGAACGCCTCCATTTCTTCAGCACCGGGCTCATGCAGGAAACGGTATCCGTTCTCTGTATCGCGGTAGCAGATCAGGTTGCCTCCGATTCCCGGCAGAATCGCAGCTTCATAACGTCCGGCCTTCAGCCAGACCGCAGCTTCCCCTTCAAATTGTCCTTCATAGGCTGTAATCGACATTGTAAATTTGTTCTCCCTTCCATATCCTCAAAATGACTCTCTTAGATAGATTAACACATCTTGGGAAGCGGTAACACGGCATTTTTACAATTGTTCCACTTCAACGCTCATGACATGTTCGATTTTTTTCACATCATAATAAATTTCTGTCGCATAATCATGGTCAGGTGCCGACAAAACCATATCGATCAGCTGTCTGCCGTCGTCCAGATCCTTGATTTTCATCCGGCGGATGGTCCGGCCCGGTTTCCGTGATTTACGCTGTTCCGTCATAGGACGTCCTTCAATTTTCTGAATGACCTCAGTCAGCACATAGTTGGGCTCCATGATGATTTTGACGGAGATTTCATGCTTGTTAAGCACCTCGGGGCCAATCGCCTTGATCAGCAGTGGAACTGCGTTAACCGCGAACATCAGCAGTACCACCGCGTAACCCGCCTCCAGATAAAAGCCTGCGCCTACCGCGATTCCGATCCCCGAGGCAGTCCAGATAAGTGCCGCTGAGGTCAAGCCCGATATGGCATCTCCGCCCCTGCGCAAAATCACACCGGCCCCCATGAAACCGATCCCGCTGACAATCTGTGCCGCCAGACGCATCGGGTCCATTGTAGGGTGCTCCGCCCCGCCAAACTTGTCGTAGGCATGGATGGAGACAAGTGTCACAAGGCAGCTTGCAATGCTGATAACCATGCTGGTCCGGATCCCCAGCGGTTTCTGCTTCAATTGCCGGTCAATGCCGATGAACAGCCCGAACAGCATGGCTACTAGCAGTTTTATAATTGATTCAGTATGCAGATCAATACTCATGGCTCCTCCTCTAAGAAAACAGATAGAATCAGTATACCTGAAAATAGCGTCCAGGTTTTACCCAATTTAAAATAAAAAATAAAGAAGAAACGCACGCCGCTCTGCTGCAGGCCGCATTAACCCCTAAAGGCTCGTGCAGCACTGCCGCGGATGGAATCCGTTTCTTCGGAAGGAGGAACTATTCTTTCTATTATATGCCGGGCATTTGCTGATTAGAATGCAGATGTTCATGATCTAACCATGCAGCAGTGACTCAGCCCCGTCACAATAGATTTCTGTACCCGTAATGTGGTCGGAATCGTCAGAGGCCAGAAATACCGCCAGCTTGGCTACCTGATCCGGCCGACCCGGCCCTTCCTCCAGCGGCTGATCACCCTCAGGGAAATCCACGGGAATCTGCACTTCCCTCAGGTCCTCAGACGGATAAGTATTGTCATCAATATTAGTTGTGATGGCTCCGGGACAGATAGCGTTGACTCTGATCTTGTACTGGGCCAGTTCAAGCGCTGCCATTTTCATAAATGCGACCTGTCCTGCCTTAGTGGTGCTGTAAGCCGAGAAGCCGATGTTGGAGAAAACCCGGTTTCCGTTAATGGAGCTGTTGATCAGAATGCTGCCGCCGTTATTTTTCAAGTGAGGGATTGCATATTTCACAGTTGCAAAGGTTCCCCGCAGATTAATATGAAGGGTCTGATCCCAGTCATCCATTTCCATCGTTTCGATCGGTGCCATCGCTCCGTTAATTCCCGCATTCGCAAATACGATATCCAGACAGCCCCATTTGGCTGCAGCCTGATCTATAGCCTCTTTTACCTGCTCCGGCTGTTCAATATCACACTCGATTACAATGGCCTCTCCGCCCGCTTGCTCTACCTGCCGTTTTACCTTTTCGGCATTATCGGGCGTCCGGTCAAGCATAACCACCTTCGCGCCGTTTCTGGCAAATTCGAGAACCGAGGCCTTACCGATTCCGGAACCGCCGCCGGTTACGACCGCTACTTTGCCTGCTAATTTATGCTCTGCCATTATTATGTCCCCTCCAGTTGTTGTTCTTTCATTACTTTACCTCATGTGCATGAAAGTGAACCGGGACCGGGGAATTTTGACTTCCGGAATAAAAGGCCGTGCCTCCAGGCACTTCCCTATCGTATTTCAATCGCCGCAGCTGTCAATACAGCTACAACAGAAAAAGACTTGAACACAGTCTGTTGCTTAACTGTGTCCAAGTCTGTAACCTGGTTACCGGGGACCTTCCTTATCCCAGCATCATCCGGTCATCTGCCAGCTTCTGGCCGCTGATCGCTTCAAATTCGCCCAGCAGGCGTTCAACGGTCAGATCCTGCTTGCGGGTCTCGTCGATATCTAGAATTATGGACCCTTTGTCCATCATAATCAGACGGTTGCCCAGACGGATGGCCTGCTCCATGTTATGTGTAACCATCAGCGTGGTCAGCTTCATTTCACGGACAATGGATTCCGTCAGCTTCGTAATCAGGTCTGCACGGGCAGGGTCAAGCGCCGCCGTATGCTCATCCAGCAGCAGAATCTGCGGCTGGGTGAAGGTTGCCATCAGCAGACTCAGCGCCTGCCGCTCTCCTCCGGACAAAAGCCCGACTTTAGCCCGCAGCCGGTTCTCAAGACCAATGCCCAGACGGCTCAATTGCTCACGGAATACGGTACGTCTGGCTGCATTCACACCAAAGGCCAGGCCGCGGGTCTGTCCGCGCTTGTAGGCCATCGCAAGATTCTCTTCAATCGTCATATGCGGTGCTGTACCGGCCATCGGGTCCTGGAAGACCCGGCCGATCCAGCGGGCCCGCTGGAACTCAGACAAATGGCTGATTGAATTCCCTTCAATCCGCGCTTCGCCTAAATCCGGCTTCATCACACCGGAGATCACATTCATCAGTGTAGATTTGCCTGCGCCGTTACTGCCGATGATGGTTACGAAATCACCGGCCTTCAGCTCCAGGTCGATGCCCAGCAGGGCTATTTTCTCATCGGGTGAACCGGGATTGAACAGCTTAGATACATTATCAAGCTTTAGCATTGGCTGCTCCCCCTTTCTTGCTGCGCAAGGCCTGCTCCGCCAGCTCAGCTGTACGTCTGCGTGCGGTGCTCTTCGTCTTCAGATACCGCTGAACCGACGGGAACAGCAGGGCAACAATAACGATAATGGCTGTGATCAGCTTCAGATCAGAGGCTTCGAGCCAAGGCACACGCAGGGCGAGTGCCACAACGATCCGGTACACGATCGAGCCGAGCACTGCTGCCAGTGTAGCACGGAAGACGCTGCCTGCTCCAAAGATCGCTTCCCCGATGATAACAGAAGCTAAACCGATAACGATCATACCAATACCCATAGATGAATCGGCAAAAGTAGAGTACTGGGCGATAAGCGCACCCGAGAGTGCAACCATGCCGTTCGACAGACTGATGCCGAGAATAGTCGTAGTATCCGTGTTGACCCCGAAGCTGCGGATCATACGTGAATTGTCACCGGTAGCCCGCAGGGCAAGTCCCAGGTCAGTCCGCAGGAACAGATCCATCAGGATTTTGACCAGAATGACAACAAAAGGCATAACAAGCAGCGGATTGATGGAGCTGAACAGCGTGTTCTCGCCCATCAGTGAAACGTTGGGTTTGCCGAGAATCCGCAGATTGATTGAATAAAGCGCAATCATCATGAGAATCCCGGACAGCAGCCCGTTGATCTTACCCTTAGTGTGCAGCAATCCTGTACACATCCCTGCCAGCATTCCGCCAGCAAGCGCACAGAGCGTAGCCAGCCAAGGCGCTGCTCCGTTCGTAATCATTACAGCGGCAATAGCCCCGCCGGTTGTGAAGCTTCCATCCACAGTCAAATCAGGAAAATCGAGAATCCGGAACGTAATGTAAACCCCTAAAGCCATAAACGCATACAGGAGGCCCATTTCCACGGCTCCGAGCATTGAATTATACATTGGTGACTTCCCCCTTCAAGCGGCAAGAGGCGTCCCTTACGGGATCGCCCCATTATGATGTCTGGCTTTTATTGAATGATATTGTTCTCCTGATCGGTTATTTCAGCCTTGATGGCATCGGTAACTTCAATTCCTTGGGCTGCAGCAGCCTTCAGATTAATAATAAGGTCCAGCTTCTCCTGCATAGTAACCTTCATATCACCAGGGCTTGTGCCGTTCTTCAGTACATCAACAGCCATTTCCCCAACCTGGTAGCCGTGGTCATAATACTTGAAGCCAACGGTAGCAAAAGCACCCTTCTCAACAGTATCGCGGTCAGCGGAGAAGAACGGCAGCTTATTGTTATTGGCTGTCTGGATGATCGCATCCACACCGCTTACGACCGAGTTATCCAGTGTGATGTAGAATGCATCTACACGGCCTACAAGAGATTCTGCGGCTTGCTTCACCTCGGAAGTATTGGTAATTGCCGCCTTCACCAGCTCGATTCCGTGCTTGTCCAGCTCTTCCTTAGCGATACCCGCCATAACAACCGCATTCGGTTCGCCCTCGTTAATGACCAGACCAACCTTCTTCACATTAGGGAACTGTGTAGCAATGAAGTTCATCAGCCTTGTAATGGCTTCTGGGTTAGTATCAGAAGCGCCGGAAACATTGCCGCCCGGATGATCAAGATCGCTGACAATCTTCGCATCCAGCGGGTCCGTTACAGCTGCGAACAGAATAGGCGTATCCTTAACATTCTGCACGACCGCCTGAGCTGACGGTGTTGCGATTCCGAGTACCAGGTCATTTTTGTCTCCGGCAATTTTCTGTGCAATAGAAAGATTATTAGCCTGGTCTGCCTGGGCGTTCTGCAGATCAACAGTCAGATTCTCGCCTTCAACAATCCCTGCATCCTTCAGGGCAGCCAGAAAACCGTCACGCGTCGCATCAAGCGACGGGTGCTCAACATATTGCGAAATAGCAATTTTGTAGGATTTGGCTTCATCTGTTCCTGCATTTGCAGGCGCATTGGTTGATGCAGCCGGTGTGTTTCCGGAATTCGCTGTCCCCGTGTTAACCGCATTGTTGTTTCCGCAGCCTGCAGCAACCAGCATCAGGCACAGGCCCAGACCGGCCCAAAGTTTCGACTTTTTCATCAGATAACCCCTTTTCTGTTTACGGTATCAGCGCGTGTATCAAAGTGAGCGACTCAGCATTATCGCTTTCATCTTTAAAAGCATTAAAGCGAAACCTTACACAAATCTCTCATCGGATACAGCATTTCTATTAAACTTATATTATATGGAGGTTCTTTATCCGTCAATCGTAAATCAGCAATCCAGATATTACAATATACGCACAATGTCGACAGGCTCTGCGGCACATGTCCGGTACCATACAGGAACAGGAAGTGCATCCAGCAAGTTCACCCTTATAAAAAGCGGCATTTTGCACAAAATGAAGCTACAGTTCGAATAGATGGAGCGTGACATATGAAGATAACTTTACACAAAAAATCAGCGGCAGCAGCAGCGATCCTTGCCCTAACCTTAACCAGCAGCGCCTGTGGATATTACCAGCAGGACCAAAAGCCAAAAGCAAACTCCATTACCCCATCCGGCTCCTTTGCCGGCAGCTACTATGAGAAATCCTACGTTACCGACAACCAGGGCAAGTTCTGGATACCGCTCAAACCGGCTGCAGCCGCCCTCGGTTACCGGGTGAAGGATGACAGCACAAGCGGGGGATATGCCAAAATCGGTTATACCGATGTGATGTACATGCTGAAGCCGGATTCCGCTCAGGTATTTTCACTTGGAGACAAAGTAACTCTTCCCGATGCCCCTATCCGCCGTAACGGCCAGATCTACATTACACCTACAGCTTTATCCAAGCTGCTGCAGACTGAGGTGGGCTGGAATCCGGCATCCGGCGAGATCAATATCGCACCTCCGACTGATAAGGACAAGGGTGCCGTGAATGGCATCGCATCCGGCCAGGGTACTCCGAATACACTTCGGATCCAAAGCGCATCTGATGTAGACACAGGTGAGCTTGTATCATACGCCAAAAAATTCCTTGGTGTCCCTTACGACTTCGGAGCCGGCTCCTATGAGGAGACCAAAAAATTTGACTGCTCCTCCTTTACCCGCCATGTATTTAAAAAATTCGGCGTGGACCTGCCCCGCCTGGCCCGTGACCAGGATAATATCGGACGGCGAGTTAACCGTGATGACCTTAAGACAGGTGATTTGATCTTCTTTACCGTTCCCGGACGTTTTGAGAGCGACGCTATCCCTGGACATGTGGGCATCTATATCGGCAGCGGCAAGTTCATCCATACCTGGGGAGAGCCCGGTGTGCAGATCAGCGAGCTAGATTCCGGTTATTGGCATAATGTTATATTGCACATGCAGCGAGTCCTTTAAGCACCTGATTAACCGTACCCATCGCCTCAAAAAGAAAGAGCGGTTAGCCGGGTTGTCGGCTGTTCCGCTCTTTTTGACCTTCTTAACAGTAATATGGCCGTCCGTATCGTTATCCGTAAGCCATATTTTTCCCAGCGGTAACAAGCCTGTAATCATTCAATCTTACGCCAATTAAGCACGTCTGGGTTAAAAAAATTATTATAAAGCCTACATTTCTTTAAAATCCTCCTCCTTCCTCTTCGTTTTTCTTTATTCCGGCATATTTTCGGCTGTGCAGCGGGTTCATTAATTGGTTCTGCCGCGAAACATATGCTATGCTTACATTATAAGATACAGTAAGGAGGTGTTTTCATAATGGCATATCCGGCGGATAAACCGCTTACATTCTGGTTGCGTGCAGCACTTGTTCCGCTTCTGCTGCTCATGACGCTCACAGCCTCCATAGGCGCATTCAGTAATGCCGAGCCTGAGCAGTATCCGCACATAGAACGCTATGAGCACAAAGTGACACAGCCTGCCTGGATGCATGCGCCTGTTCCGAAGTCTGTACCGATTCTGCGTAGTGTTCATCATGGAAACCCTTTGTCTGTCACTCAGGAGACTGAGCCGGCTGTATGCTTCGTCCTGCTGTATCCGCTCTTCTATAACCGTTTGAAACGCCTGCTGCTCCGGCCGCTTAAATATACGTCTAATTTCATAAAACAATACAGTTCATCCAACAGTCAGACAGCCTCTTAACACTAACTTTACTGCTCCCGCCGCCCCGGCGGCATACAATACAGTTTCCCTGCCGAAGGAGGAACCCCTGGATGAATCAACCTATAGAACACAAAATTTCTGCTTCCGGTCGGACTAAGCTTATCCGTATTCTCTGTGTGATATGCGGCGGCTTGCTGGCAGCAGTCGGACTTGAGCTGTTCCTGATGCCTCATAAGCTCGTGCTTGGCGGTATCGCCGGCTTGTCAGCACTCTTGGCCCACCTTACTGAAATGCGGCTCGGCCTGTTTCTCTTCTTATTTAATCTGCCGTTTATTCTGCTCTCCCGGCGGCAGATTAACCTGCGTTTTGCACTTTATACCTTACTCGGCCTGTTCTGCCTCACAGCCGGATCGCTGGCATTACATCATTTCCCGGCAGTATCCACAGATCCGTTAATTGCGGCAATTGCCGGAGGACTCTGCCTTGGTCTGGGAATCGGGATCATGATCCGTACAGGCGGACTTTCCGGAAATGTTAGAGAGCAGGGTTTCCTGTTATCTGACGGGGGGCCGCCCAAATCAGCCGAAGTTGTCATCATGCTGTTCAACTGCGGCATCCTGCTTGCCGGAGGCATGCTGTTCGGCTGGGATCAGGCGATGTATAGTATTATTGCTTATCTGCTTGCCTTTGAGGGTGTCCGCTTCTCCCTTCGCGGTCTTTCGCGCTCCAGGGCGGTCTGGATTACCAGCAGCCGCTATGAGGAAATCCGCAAAGCTCTGCAGCTATCCCTTAAGCGGGATGTCAAGCTGATCCAGCCCGGCACTAAGGAAGGTCAGCCCGGTGTGCTGTTCTGTCTGGCCAGCAGGCTGGAGGAAGATGCGCTTACCTCCATCGTCCGTTCCTGCGACCAGGACAGCAAGATTACCGTAGCCAGCAATCAGCCGGACAGCCTGGCTGATTGGGTGCGCCGCAAAATCAGCTAAGTCCTAAGCCAGGTTTGGTTTTGAATTGACAAAAAGACGTTCCCGCAGTAGTTTGCGGAAACGTCTTTTTGTTGTCCCTGGATATCCCGGCTCCCTCCCGGCTCAGCGGAACATTCCCCACAGGCGGATAAGGTGAAAGGTATTGTTCGGATCAATCTTCTGGGCAATGACGAATTTAACGATCTGATCCTCCTGCGCACCGGTCAGCTTCTCGTTCAGCACTGCGGCGGCATTCCGTACAAGCCTGCGCACCACAGCGGTATCCTGCAGCTCCTGCTTGGAAACGCCGGTAATCAAGTTCTTGATCCGGTCCTTCACTGCCGTATTCTTCATCTTCAGCTTGATGCGGTCCACCAGCTGGGGACTGATTCCGTATTGCTGATATCCCAATTGCAGCACCTCCCGTCATATCCAATCATTCACAGTATATGTTGGCAGACTGCCGCATGTGCCTATTAATCGATGACTTCCCCCTGGAATATCTGTTCGGCCTGGAGATAACTGCGCAGCGGCGCATAATCTGCTGAAGTCCAGAAGGTGGTGTCCTTCAGCAGCATAGCCGCATCATCGCGGGCCTGCTCCAGCACCTCGAAATCAGCGGTCATATCCGCCAGCCGGAATTCAGGCAGCCCGCTCTGCTTGGTTCCAAAGAAATCACCTGGCCCGCGCAGCTCTAGATCACGGCGCGATATCTCGAACCCGTCATCGGTATCCGTCATTGCCGTCATCCGTTCCCGGCCGATTTCGGATTTTGGATCGGCCACCAGTACACAATAAGAGGCATGCTGGCCGCGTCCAACCCGGCCGCGCAGCTGGTGCAGCTGGGACAAGCCGAACCGGTCAGCATCCATAATAATCATGAGCGTTGCATTGGGAACGTCCACGCCAACCTCGACAACGGTTGTTGAGATCAGCAGCTGGATTTCGTTGCTGTAAAAGGCGCGCATCACTTCGTCCTTCTCCGCCGGTGTCATCCTGCCGTGCAGCAGACCTACTGCATAATCAGGGAATGCCTGGGACATCTGTACATGCAGATCAATGGCATTCTGTACATCAAGCTTTTCCGACTCCTCAATCAGCGGACAGATCAGATAAGCCTGTCTGCCCTGATCAACCTCACGGTTCACCAGCTTAAGTACCCGCTCCATCAGATCATGCTTAACCCAATAAGTCGTAATCGGCACACGGCCTTTAGGGCGCTCTGACAGTGTGGATACATCCATATCCCCGAATACTGTTATGGCCAGCGTACGCGGGATCGGTGTAGCCGTCATGGTCAGCACATCCGGATTATAGCCTTTACGGCGCAGTATGCTGCGCTGGTTGACGCCGAAGCGGTGCTGCTCATCCGTTACGACCATGCCCAGCGCACGAAAGAATACATCCTCCTGGATCAGGGCATGCGTACCCACCACAATATCAATCATTCCCATCTGCACTGAGGCCAGCAGTTCCTTGCGTTTACGGCCGTTGACACTGCCGGTCAGGAGCCCGACGGTAATGCCGAAAGGCTCAAGCATCCTGGTCAGAGAGCGCATATGCTGCTCGGCAAGGATTTCGGTCGGCACCATCAGCGCACCTTGAAATCCTGATTTAACGGAGGCATAGAGGGCAATGGCGGCGAGCACTGTCTTGCCCGAGCCCACATCCCCCTGCAGCAGCCGGTTCATGCAGGAGGATGAACGCATATCCTGCAGAATCTCCAGCTCCACATGCTTCTGGGCATCTGTGAGCTCAAACGGCAGACTCCGTACGAACTGGCGTACAGTCGCATTGTCAACAGTATGCCGGACTCCATCCATTCTTCCCTGATTAAGCACCCGGAACGCCTGCACCTTAAGCTGGAACAAAAACAGCTCCTCATACACCATACGGCGCCTTCCCTGCTGGCCTTCACGGGTGTCCTCCGGCTGGTGAATCGTCGCGATGGCTTTTTTGCGCGGCATAAAATCATATTTCCGCATAATAACCTGCGGCAGAATCTCCGGAATCAGCTCGCCGAACTGCTGCAGACCCTGATTGATGACCTTACGCAGCCAGGTCTGGGTGATCTTACCCCCAACCGAATAGACCGGCTGCAGAGTGCCTGTCTTGCCCTCACCACGGTCCGGAAATTCATAATTCGACACTGTGATCTGACTGCGCTTCTGGTCCCATTTACCGGAGATCATAACCTCACGGCCTGCGGTCAGCTGATCACGGACATAAGGCTGATTAAACCATGTGGCCGTGAACATCCAGGGTTCTGCTACCAGCTTACAGCTTATACGGGATTTGCCCCCGAACCGCTGCAGCACCGGAATCCCGATTACTTTGGCTATTAGGGTTGCTTTTTCGCCATGCTTAACCTCACTCAGCGACTTGGGCCGAAAATCCTCATAGCGGAACGGATAATATTCCAATAAATCCTTAACTGTAAAGACGCCAAAGGCGTGAAGCTCGCCTTGCTTTTGAGCGCTCACGCCAGTTATTTGTTTGACTTCAATTTGATCAAGTGATAGCAGCTTATTCATCCCCTATTTACGCGGGCCAAATGAACACGGCTAAAGTTCCGTTGCCGACATGGCTGCCTACGACCGGACCGATGTTGGTCAACACCTTCTCCTCAAGAGTAAAGTGACCGGCCAATTCATTCAGAAATTCTTCGCCGTAAGCCGGTTCTGCCGTATGACCCACGGCCACGTTGATTTTATTCACACCCGGCAGATCGTTTTTGAACAGCTCGATCATGCGGGCTACCGCTTTTTTACGGCCTCTGACCTTTTCTACAGCGTAGATGATCCCTTCGGCGTCAATAGAAAGAATCGGTTTAATATTCAGGAGCGTCCCCAGAATAGCGGACGCTTTGCCAATTCTGCCGCCCTTTTGCAGGTATTCCAGCGTATCGACCAGGAAGTACAGCTTGCGGGACTGACGCAGCTTCTCTGCCGCTTCCAGTATCTCCGCAGGCCCTTTACCTTCAGCAGCCATCCGGCCTGCAGCTACAACCATGAACCCGAAGCCGTAAGAAGCGGATAAGGAGTCCACTACAGTAATAGCTTCCCCTTCTTCTTCGAGCATGGACTTAGCCAGTACAGCAGACTGATAGGTTCCGCTCAGCCCGGAAGAAATATGGAAGGAAAGAATCGGACTGTCCGGATAACGCTCCAGAATGCTGCGGTACACGTTCATATATTCAACCGGTGAAGGCTGTGAGGTTGTTGGCAACTGCTGTGAGCGGGGAAGACGCTCATAGAATTGCTCCGGTGTCATATCCAGATTATCCCGGAAAGCTTGTTCGCCGAACATTAGCGTGAGCGGCACGACCTCAATGCCGTACTTCTCCGCCAGTGCCGGCGGGATATCTGATGTGCTGTCTGTGACAATAACCGTACGATTCATGGATTTCCTCCCCAAACTATAATTTTACCTAAGGCTCAACAGAGAAGAGATAGTAGTATAGCGGCTGCCCGCCTTCGTGCACTTCTACTTCCACCTGCGGATAAGTCTCCTCCAGCCAGCTGCCAAGCGACTCAGTAATGCCTGCATCAGCTTCAGAGCCGGTCAAAATGGTAACAATCTCATCGCCGTTCTCCAGCATCGTATCCAGCAATGCCTGGCTGGCAGCCAGCAGGTCGTCGGATGCCGCTACAATCTTAGAGTTGGAAATCCCGATATATTGTCCGGATTTGATCTCCAGCTCTTCAATAACGGTATCGCGGACTGCATTGGTCACCTGGCCGGACTTCACCTGCGAGATAGCTCCCAGCATACTTTCCGTATTGGACTCCACCGCATCCTCTTCCTGGAAGGCAAAAGCTGCGGCAATTCCCTGCGGGATGCTCTTGCTTGGAATGACTGTAACCTCGCGCTCACCTTCAAGCAGCTCTTTGGCCTGCTGTGCCGCAAGCACAATGTTAGAGTTATTTGGTAGCAGATATACATGTTTTGCAGAAATCGAAGAAATTGCGTTGACAAAATCCTCAGTGCTCGGATTCATCGTCTGTCCGCCGGCAAGCACGACATCGACGCCAAGGCTTTTGAAGATTTCGGAAATGCCGTCTCCCGATGATACTGCAATGAAGCCGTAAGGCGCCAGATCATCGGCCGGAGGTACCGCCGGTGCCTGCACGGAACTGTGTTCCTTCGGAATCTCGGCAAACAGCTCAGGCATAGGCGCAATATCCATTCCCGCCGTCAGCAGATCACGGTGCTGCTCACGCATGTTCAGGATGTGAATCTGGGTGATTTCCCCATAGAGAAGTGCCAGATTAAGCACATCACCAGGTGTCTTCGAATGTACATGAACCTTGATGGTCTCATCATCAGAAATGACAATGATTGAATCACCGTTCACTGATAACGCTTTCCGGAATTTTTCTTCATCAAATTTTGCTCCGGTGCCGCCAAGCTGGCGGTTAATGAAGAACTCCATATCATATAAAAATTCAATATCTTCCGTATGAAGCTGGGATTGGGCAGAAGACTGCACAGATGAAGGCGGATTGACAGGCTTGGTCAGCACAGGCGCCTGCACTGCAGCAGACGCAGGAGCTTGTCCCTGCACAGCGCTCTGTACAGAGGTACTGCCGCTTGTCAGATATTCATAGAAGCCTTCATAGATGTAGACGAGACCCTGGCCGCCGGAATCTACCACTCCAACCTGCTTCAGGACCGGCAGCAGCTCAGGCGTATTCGCGAGCGCTTCCTTGGCTTTGGCCAGTACTTCCGTCATCAGCTCCGTAACATCAGTAGTACGGCGTGCAAAATATACGGCATGTCTGGCTGCTTCTTTGGCAACGGTAAGAATGGTGCCTTCTACAGGCTTGACCACTGCTTTGTAGGCTGTATCCACACCGGTCTGCAGCGCTGCTGCGAACTGCTGCGTGTTCAGCTCATCATATTGGGCGGCGTAGCGTCCAAGACCTCTGAACAGCTGTGACAAAATAACGCCGGAGTTCCCCCGTGCGCCCATCAACAGGCCTTTGGAGAGTACTCCTGCACATTGACCGACTGAGGCGGTATTATTCTTTTTCAATTCGTTCGCACCTGCGGTCATCGTCAGATTCATATTGGTTCCTGTATCTCCATCCGGTACCGGAAATACATTTAACGAATTGACGTGCTCTGCATGCTGCTGCAGCTTTTCCGCGCCGGCCAGAACCATTGCGGTAAAATCTGCTCCGTTTATAGAACGCTTACTCAATGAGAATTCCCCTTCCTAACTTCATGCCTAATCAATTCTATGATCAACTGGACATAATGCACTAATTTATATTGTACTATAAGAGCTAAAAGAAATAAATGTTTTTGAATCAGTTGACGTAGCAAATTTTGCTGTGATATTATATTTAAGTATTGTTTTATGCAGGTGTAAGTAACAAGGAGGTGTAATCTATGTCCCGCACATGTACTGTAACAGGCAAGAAGCCAGGCAGCGGTAACCACGTGTCTCACGCAAACAACCGCAACCGTCGTTCTTGGGGAGTTAACGTTCAGAAGGTCCGCATTCTTGTGAACGGCAAACCGAAACGCGTGTACGTCAGCACCCGTGCTTTGAAAGCCGGTAAAGTTGAACGCGTTTAGTCTTGGAATTTTTCCGGGATTTGGCGATATTTCATATGAATGAAGCAAAAAGCACCCTTTACATTTGTAAGGTGCTTTTTTTCATGTTTTCTGTTCTGTTATAGACTCAGCTCTTCTGAAACGTGTTCAAGATCGCCTTAACAAAGCCTCCCAAAAATCTTGGCAGTTTAAACGTGTAAAATTTCATCATTAACCCTCCCATCAATTGTTGCCGTACGGTAGGAGACTACCCGGATTTCGTAACCCTCATATAACCCTGTCGAGTTGCAGACCTCCCTTGAAGTACAAAAAAAGGCTACATGAGATTTCTGCTCATGTAACCATATTTATGCGGCCACAACTTGGCCTATAACCTTAATCCGTTAATCCCCTTAATGCCTGTTCGCCAAGGCCTTTTAACGGATACCTGCTTCTGCAGCTTCTCTGATAGCCTGTATGGCGGCTGCACGGTCAGTACGCCCAAATACAGCGTTACCGGCAACCAGCACATCTGCGCCTGCCTCAGCCACCAGTCCGGCCGTATTCTCTGCTATCCCGCCGTCTACCTCGATCCGAAGTTTATGGTGGTTGATTTCAGCCGCCCATTCACGGATCTGCCTGATTTTACGCAGGGTATTCGGAATAAAGGCCTGTCCGCCAAAGCCGGGATTCACCGTCATTACCAGTACCATATCCACATCCTCCAGAACCTCACGTACTGCAGAAGCCGGAGTCCCCGGATTAATGGCGACTCCGGCCATCAGACCCAGCTCTTTAATCTGATGAATGACACGGTGAAGATGTACACACGCCTCGGCATGTACAGTAATTACAGCTGCGCCCGCAGCGGCAAAATCAGCAATGTAACGTTCGGGGTTCTCAATCATCAAATGAACATCAAGCGGTAATGATGTATGAGCCTTTACAGCTTTGACAATCGGAGGGCCGAGTGTAATATTCGGTACAAAGTGTCCGTCCATTACATCTACATGTATCCAGTCTCCGCCGCTTGCTTCAGCAATGGCAACCTCAGCGCCAAGCGCAGCGAAATCAGCTGATAAGATGGATGGGGCTAGTAAGATCATAAGTTAGTACCTCCGTTTCTTGTCCTTCATCTCATTAAAGAAAAGCTTGTAATGCTCATACCGGCTGTCAGCGATCTCTCCTGCCTCCCAGGCCTCCTTAACCTTGCAGCCCGGCTCGTGCAGGTGGCTGCAGCCGCGGAATTTACAGTTCTCCGCATAGGAGGCGAATTCACGGAAGCAGACCGACAGCTCCTCTACCCCGAGCTGAAGAAAATCCAGCTGGCTGAAGCCCGGCGTATCCGCTACAAAGCCCCCGCCCCCGATATCGATCAGCTCAACATGACGGGTTGTATGGCGGCCGCGGCCCAGCCGCATGCTGATTTCACCCGTCTCCAGTTCAAGGCTGGGCACAAGCCGGTTGAGCAGGGTGGATTTGCCTACACCTGACTGTCCGGAGAACACACTGATTGAACCGGCCAGCCTTGCCCGCAGCTCTTCACTGCCCGAGCCGTTAAGAGAACTGGTAACCATCACCTCGTAACCGATCTTCTCATACATTTCTTTGACCTGAGCGGTAGCCTCGCCTTCATCATCAGCCAGGTCCTGCTTGGTCAGCACAATCAGCGGCTCCAGGCCGGAGTGCTCGATATGTACCAGAAATTTATCCAGTAAATTGAGGTTCATATCCGGCTCACGCACAGAGAACAGCAGCACAGCCAGTTTGACATTGGCAACCGGCGGACGGATCAGCTCCGATTCACGGGGGAGGACTTCATCAACCATGCCCTCACCATTTTCGGTCAGAATGTACATAATGCGGTCGCCTACCAGCGGCGATGTTCCTTTTTTCTTGAGAATTCCCCGTCCACGGCACTGTACTGCCTCTTCTTCTGTAGCAATGAATCCGTCCCGCAGCGGCTTGACATAATAATAACCGCTCAGTGCTTTAACAATTATTCCTTCTGGCATACATGTTGAGCCTTCCTCTCCTGATTTTGCGCAAAAGACCCAAGCTCAGGTTCGAGCCGGGTCATCGCGCCGCTGTACCCGCCATCCCGTATAAGTACACGGAATGGGGCAGCTTATCTCTGTTAATGGACTTTGCTCTTGTCTTTATTATTGCCGTTGCCGTTGCCGTTGCCGTTGCCGTTGCCTTTACCATTACCGTTACCGTTAGACTTAGCCTGGACCGCTTCTTCCGTCAGAAATCCGGTCTGGTCAACATCACCCGCATTCTCTCCGCCCTCGGAATCCGGCGGCAGAATTTCCGGCTCAATAGTCGGCTCCGGCGGTGCCTGTGTAGGCACTGGTGTCGGCTCCGGTGTCTGTGTAGCCGGCGGTTCAGGCTGCTGTACCGTTCCGTTCTTCGCATCCGAATAGCGCACCTCAAAGGCTTCAATGTATTCCCCGTCCTGATAGATGGAGACTGCACCATCCTTATTAGGGGCTAGTACCAGATTCACAGACAGCACCTGGCTTTTGGCAATAGTACGAGTCCCCCATTCCTGGGGTTCTCCTTCATTTCGGGCATCAGAATATACGATGCGGATCTTGGTCTGCTTGCCGTCACTGGACGGTGCCACCGGTACATTAAACGTATAATTCAATGCTTCCGGCGGGTATCCGGTGCTTACCGAGACAGAGATCTTATCTCCCGGTGATACCAGATCACCCTGTTCATAAGGCCACTGTTTGGTGATTTTCCCTGCTTCAACGGAATAGCTCGTATCTTCATTGACCTCGTCCAGCACGAGTCCGATGTCTTCAAGCATGGCTTTGGCTTCATTTTGTGTTTTGCCTGTCAGATCAGGCATCGGCTTGCTTTCTTTGCCTTTGCTGACAAATATGACAATCGACGCTGTTTCCGGATCATACTCACTGCCTTCTGCCGGATCAGAGCCGATAACCTGGCCTTCCGCAAACTCCTCGCTGAACCGCGGGTCCTGGCTGATCCGGCTTTGCTCCACACCTTGTGCAATCAGTGCTTTTACGGCATCATCATAGGTTCCTCCGGTCAGCTTGGGAATATTGGAGGTTGGCTTGGCCGTGCTTACTGTAAGGATGATATGCGTCCCCTCTTTAACCACGGTGCCTTCCTTCTTACTCTGTTCCCAGACGACATTTTCATCATAGTTAGGGTTGTACTGCTGCACAACCGGCTCCTCCACGACAAGGCCGATTTCATCCAGCATAGCCGTAGCAATTTCAAGGGACTGATTCGTTACATTAGGTACTGTAACTTCAGGCACTACGAGCTGGGACCTCACATACCAGGCCACACTGCCCATTGCAATCAGCAGGAGCAGCGTTAAGCCGATCCACAGTGCCGGCATACCCCATTTCCGCTTCTTGGAGCCCGAGGCCACAGGCGGAACATCCTCCTCATCCTCGATCCGGCGCATCCGTTCATCACCTCCGCCGCTGCTGCGGCTGCTTAAGGTATGCTGGATTGGCTTGATTGCAGGTATAATACGTGTCCTGTCCTCGTCATCGTCGTCATGGAAAGATGCTTTGGTCTCGCTGCGCCGTTCAGGCAGCAGGCAGGTCTCCAGATCCTGGAGCATCTGCTTGGCGGACTGATAACGCTCATCCGGATTCTTGCGCATGGAACGCAGAATTACATTTTCTACACTTTGCGGAATCAGCGGGTTCAGTACACGCGGCTCTTCAAATTCCTCCTGCAGATGCTTAAGCGCTACGCTGATCGGGCTTTCACCCAAAAAAGGCAGCACACCGGTTAACATCTGGTAGAGCACAATGCCCAGGGAGTACAGGTCAGATTTCTCTCCGGTTGTTACCCCTTTGGCATGCTCCGGTGAAAAATAATGCACTGAGCCGACTACTGAGCCGGTCTGGGTAATGGTAGTTGAGGTTACCGCACGGGCAATCCCGAAATCTGTAACCTTGACCCGCCCGTTACGCCCGATCAGAATATTATGAGGCTTGATATCACGGTGAATAATCTGGCTCTGATGGGCATGATCCAGCGCATCGCAGATCTGAGAAGCAATCCGAATGGCTTCATCGACCTGAAGCGGTGCCCGTTCCTTAATAATCTCGTTGAGATTCTTGCCCTCTATATACTCCATTACGATATAATGGACATCTTCTTCCTGGCCCACATCATAGATGCTGACTACGTTAGGGTGCGATAGGGAAGCGGCTGACTGCGCCTCTCGCCGGAAACGGCGGATGAACTCCTCATCATGCACAAACTGGTTTCTCAATACTTTAATGGCGACGTTCCGGTTAAGCAGGATATCATGGGCTCTGTATACGAGCGCCATGCCGCCTGCCCCGACCCGTTCGATGACTTGGTAACGGCCGCCCAATTCGTGACCGATCATCTGTTCCACTCCTTTGTCTCGGGCACAGCGGCCTCTCCTTGATGTTCTAGCATAGCGACGCTGATATTATCACCGCCACCGGCAAGCAAAGCCAGCTGAAGTAAGCGGTCCGCTCTTTCCTCTAAAGGAATCTCATGAATACCGGCAACCTTGCCCAGATGCTCCTGGCTGACAAAATTGCTCAGTCCGTCGCTGCACAGCAGCAGCAGCTCTCCGGGAGCAAGACTGACCGGAGCCATATCCGCCTTTACCTCGGCATCGGTTCCCAGCGCCCTGATCAGTACATTGCGGCGGGGATGGCTGCCTAGCTCCTCCAGGCTGATCTGACCATTCTTGAACAGCTCATTGACCAGTGTATGATCCTCGGTTAACTGAATTGCGGCATTATCTTTGATTAAATAGGCTCTGCTGTCTCCGATATGGCCGATGTAGCCTTCAGGGCCGTTAAGCAATGCCGCAACGACAGTAGTCCCCATGTTATGGTATTTCTCATCACGGGAAGACTCAATAAATACCGTACGGTTGGCTTCAATAATCGCGTCGGACAGAGCTTCACACAGCTCCCCGTCCTTCCGGTCAGGAGGCAGGCTGTCCAGCTTGCTGCGCATAGTCTCTAGCGCAAGCTTACTTGCCGTATCCCCTGCCAAATGCCCCCCCATACCATCGGCAATGATGCCCAGAGTATAACCGTGGCGCGTAGCGCCGATCCAGACCGAGTCCTCATTAACGCTGCGGACCCGTCCGACATCACTGGCATGAACTGTTCTGATCAAATATCCTCACCCCAACTCCATATGTTTGGCACGCAGTTGTCCGCATGCGGCCGCAATATCATGGCCCTGCTCACGGCGGATCGTTACGTTCACGCCCTGGTCAGCCAGAATACGCTGAAATTCAAAGATATCATTGCGGGAAGTTCTTACATACTTACGCTCAGGAACATGGTTAACCGGAATAAGATTCACATGGCAGAGCATCGTCTTGAGGACACCGGCCAGCTCCTTGGCATGCTCCGGCTGGTCATTGACCCCTCCGATAAGCGCATATTCAAAACTGATGCGGCGGCCTGTCTTAGCCTGGTAGTAACGAAGGGATTCAATCACATCGTCAAACGGGTAACGGCGGTTAACCGGCATCAGCTTGGAACGCAGTGTGTCATTAGGCGCATGGATCGATATCGCCAGATTAATCTGGGTGTCCTCATCGGCAAACTTATAGATATTAGGCACAATTCCGCTGGTCGAGACAGTGATATGACGCTGGCCGATGTTCAGGCCCTTCTCATGAATCATCAGACGAAGGAATCTCATGGTCGCATCGTAATTCTCGAACGGCTCACCGGTACCCATGATTACAATACTGCTGACACGTTCACCGCGGCCATCCAGAATCTGCTGGGAACGCACGACCTGGGCCACAATTTCACCCGCAGTCAGATCGCGCTTCAGCCCGCCCAGTGTAGAGGCGCAGAAGGTACAGCCGATCCGGCAGCCTACCTGTGTTGTTACACATACGCTGTTGCCGTAGTTGTGTTTCATAATAACTGTTTCGATTGCATGATCGTCATGCAGTCCAAACAGGAATTTCACTGTGCCGTCTTTGGATTCCAGCTTGGTGATTTCGGTCAGGGCATTCATTCTGAACTGTTCGTCCAGTTTGGCGCGCAGCCCCTTGGACAGATTGCTCATCGCCTCAAAATCATTAACCCGCTTTACATACAGCCAGTCAAAAATCTGTCCCCCGCGGAAAGCCGGCTCTCCGTTGTCTTTGGCCCACTGCTGCAACTCTTCGAGAGTAAAATCATATATTAAAGGTTTCATTGTAATTAGCACCTGTTCTTTCATAAAATTATAAAACACTTTTGAATGTACGGCTGTCAACAAGCTGAGGTTTTAACGCAAAACGAATACCGCCCCTTACAAGGACGATATGAACGGTCTACCAGAGAATATGCGTATTATTTCTCATTCTTCCTATTTTAACACAAAATTCAGAGACGGTAAAAGAAAAGCCCGCCACGCACCAGAATCTGCGGGCGGGACCTCTGTCAATCTTCCGGAAATCCGCTATTTACAAGAGTCTCTGCAGCCGTGCGATATAAAATCCGTCGCTGCCGTAATGCTGCGGCAGCAGCTGAATTCCTTCTCCTGCAGCCAGTGCCGTATCCTTCGTCCGTTCCCAGACCGGCGAGCTGAAGCTGACCGGTACGAAGTCCGGATTACGCTCCAGAAAAGCAGCGACAATCGCGCTGTTCTCAGCCTGTTCAGTTGTGCAAGTACTGTAAACCAGCACTCCGCCAGGCTTCACCAGGGCGGAGACGGCCTGCAGCAGTTCACTCTGCAGACCGGCAATGCTATCCACATCCTCAGGCTGCTTACGCCACTTCAGATCCGGCTTGCGGCGGATAACGCCGAGCCCCGAGCAGGGGGCATCCAGCAGCACGCGGTCAAAGGATTCAGCAGTCAGTTCATCTGCAAGCTTCAGCGCATCCGCATGTCCTGTTGTAATGCAGTCCAAGCCAAGACGGCCAGCCTGCTCCGAGATCAGCCTTGCCTTGTGGGCGTGCAGATCATTGGCGTAGATATAGCCGTCATCCTTCATCAGCTCACCCATATGGGCGCTTTTACCTCCCGGGGCAGCACAGCAGTCAAGCACTCTCATGCCAGGCTCCGGAGCAACAGCTTCGGCAACCAGCATGGAGCTCTCATCCTGCACTGACAGATATCCGTCCTTGTACCAGCTGGATAATGCAAGATTGCCTGCTCCCTTGACGACAATGCCGTAGGGGCTCAGGCTGGAGGGAGACGCATTCAGTCCGGCTTCCAGCATCTGCTCCAGCAGCTTGTCTCTGCTGATCATTGTCGTATTCACCCGGACGCTGACAGCCGGGGGTTCATTATTGGCAGAACACATCGCCTCAGCAGCAGCAATCCCGTACTCAGCCTCCCAGCGTTCAACCATCCAGAGCGGGTGCGAATAGAGAATCGAGATCCGCTGCGCTTCGCTGAGACCCTTCTTCAGCACCGGCAGCTCACCGGCACGCAGCACGCTCCGCAGCACTCCATTCACCATTCCGGAAATCCCCTGATGGCCGCGCTTCTTGGCAATATTGACAGCCTCGTTAACAGCGGCATGCGGCGGAATACGGTCCAGATACATGATCTGATACAAGCTCAGACGCAGCAGGCTGCGCACCCATGGGGTCAGCTTGGCAATACCTTTGCTAACGAAATCATCCAGAACGTAATCCAGGGTAATAAGACGGGAAAGGGTACCGTATACCAGCTCCGTTGCCAGTCCGGTGTCTTCGCGGCTGAGACCGGACTTCTGCAGGCTGCTGTTCAGCAGCAGGTTGCTGTATGCCCCTTCCTGCTCGACCCTGACCAGCACATCCAGTGCCACAACGCGGGCTGAAGCCGGCGGGCGGCTGTTTCTGTCTGCCCCTCTGCCGTCAGCTGTCCGGCCTTGTGCAGCACCATAATTCTGCGGCTTGGCAGCTCCTGATTTGGAACCGGGGCGCTGTCCGTTGCGGCCGGAGCCGTTCATGCCCGCGCTCAACCGAGCACCGTCCCCGGGCTCATAACCGCACCGCGGCTGAAATCAGCGGCACTCATTGCTTTTTTACCGGCAGGCTGCACAGAGGTCAGCAGCAGTGAACCGTCACCGGTGCTCACCTCCACACCACGCTCATTGACGGCCAGCACGGTCCCCGGCGCTTTGGATGCCGCCTGTTTAGCGGCCTCCGGTTTAACGGCTGCCCACACCTTGAAGGTTTCACCGTTCCAGAGCGTAAATGCGCCGGAGAAAGGCACCAGCCCCCGGATCCGGTTGAATATGTCAAGTGAGCCGGCAGTCCAGTCGATCCGTTCGTCGTCACGGCTAAGGTTCGGAGCGTAGGTCGCTTCATTGTCATCCTGCTTCACTGCGTCTACACGGCCTTCAGCCAGCCGCGGCATTTCCGACTTCAGCAGATCACGTCCGGCTGTACTGAGCTTGTCAAACAGATCGCCTGCTGTATCCTCATCACCGATCGGCACCTCGACGCGTGATATCATGTCACCGGTATCCAGCCCTTCAGCCATGTACATCAGGGTTACGCCGGTAACCTTTTCACCGTTGATAATGCAGCGCTGAATCGGTGCGCCGCCCCGGTATTTCGGCAGCAGAGAGCCATGGACATTGACGCAGCCGTTTGGCGGCAAATCAAGGACACTCTTCGGCAGAATCTGCCCGTAGGCAGCGGTAACGATAAGATCCGGCGCATACCCCGCCAGCTCTGCCACCGCCTCCGGACGGCGAAGCCGTTCCGGCTGCAGTACTGGAAGCCCCAGCGCCAGTGCCGCTTCTTTTACCGGAGTAGGCATGAGTGTCTTCTTGCGGCCCTGAGGCCGGTCCGGCTGAGTAACAACAGCAACCACTTCATAACCTTCCTCAACCAGCATTTTCAGCGAAGGGACAGCGAATGCCGGAGTACCCATAAAAACAATCTTCATTCCGCTCACTCCCCGGACTCGCTGTGCTCAGCTGTATATTCATAGACCTTCTCTGCGATATCAGTAAAAAGAACCCCGTTGAGATGATCGATTTCATGGAGGAACGCACGAGCCAGCAACCCGCTTCCAGTAATCGTGATCTCATTGCCTTCGCGGTCAAGCCCGCGCACGGTTACTGTCTCGGCTCTGCGGACATCTCCGTTCAAGCCGGGAATGCTCAGGCAGCCTTCCGGACCAAACTGTTCACCTTCCGTGCTTACGATTTCCGGATTGATCATTTTGATTAGCCCGTGCTCTTCATCAGCATCTACAACGATCAGGCGCTTGAGGATTCCCACCTGCGGCGCGGCAAGGCCAACGCCCTCTGCATCGTACATGGTATCCGCCATATCATCCAGCAGCTTCTGGACATTCGGGGTTACTTTGGTTACTTCTTTTGCTGTTTTGTGCAATACCTCATCCGGTTCTTTAACAATTAATCTGATTGCCATTACACGTACACCATCCTTGTTCTGAACGTTCTATAATTCTCTATATTGTATCACGCCTTAGAGCTACATCAACATCTGCGGATCCACGTCAATACTGATCTGCAGATTGTTATCTCTTACCGAATCTTCAAGCTCCTCGGCAATCTGGCGGGCCAGTCCGATGGCATCGATGGCTCCGCGCCATTTAATAATACACTGGAACCGGTATCTGCTCTTCAGCTTGGGCAGCGGGGAAGCGACCGGACCAAGCAGGTCAAGCGCATCCGCAGACAGCTTGTCCAGGCTGGCGAACCAGCGCAGCTGTCTGGCCCGCCCCTGCAGATTCAGCGCATAGTTCTCTGCCATCTTCAGCAGCAGCGGAAGCTGCTCATGCGAGAGAGTGACAAGAATCAGCCTGCAGTACGGCGGATAATGCAGGGTCCTGCGGTGCTTCAGCTCATCGCGGACAAAGGAAGCATAGTCATGTCCGCTGGCATGTACGATCGAGTAATGCTCCGGCGTATACGACTGCACCACCACTTCCCCTGGAAGCTGATGTCTTCCGGCACGCCCGGCTACCTGTGTCAGCAGCTGAAATGTCTTCTCTCCGGCCCGGAAATCAGGCAGATTCAGGGCAGAGTCGGCAGTGATAACACCCACAAGGGTAACATCCGGGAAATCAAGCCCCTTGGCTACCATCTGCGTACCCAGCAGGACGTCGGCTTTTTTGTCCCTGAACTGGTTGAGGAGCTTTTCATGCGAGCCCTTCTCTGTAGTTGTATCCACGTCCATTCGTATGACTCGAATACCTGGGAAAAGCTTGCCCAGCTCTTCCTCTACCCGCTGGGTTCCGGTACCGAAGAAGCGGATATGCTCACTGCCGCAATCGGGACAGACCTTCGGCGAGGGCTCTGCATGGCCGCAGTAGTGACAGCGCAGATTGTCGCTGCGGCTGTGATAGGTGAGTGAAATGTCGCATTCCGGACACGTAGCAACGTAACCGCAGCTCCGGCACATGACAAAGGTGGAGAAGCCCCGGCGGTTCAGTAGCAAAACCGTCTGCTCCCCCTTCTCCAGCCTGCTCTCCAGTGCAGCATGCAGCCTGCGGCTGAACATAGAGCGGTTCCCTTCCTTCAGCTCATCGCGCATATCGACGACATGCACCTTCGGCAAGGCATTGCCCAGCGCCCTGGTCGGCATCTCCAGCAGCACCGGTGAGAAGTGGATGTCACTCTGCGACCTGGCCGCATGATAGCTCTCCAGCGAAGGAGTGGCCGAGCCCAGTATTACCGCCGCACCGGCTTGCTCAGCCCTGCGGACCGCTACATCACGGGCATGGTACTTTGGATTCTCCTCCTGCTTATAAGAGGATTCATGCTCTTCATCCATGATAATCAGGCCAAGGCTGGCAAATGGGGCAAATACCGCAGAGCGCGCACCCACCGCTACCGTCGCTTTTCCTTCACGGATCTTGCGCCATTCGTCGTAGCGTTCACCGACGGAGAGACGGCTGTGCATGACAGCGACACCGCTGCCGAACCGGCCCTTGAACCGTTCCACCATCTGCGGGGTGAGTGCAATTTCAGGCACCAGCACCACCGCCTGTCTGCCCTGGTCCACTGCCCGCTGGATGCACTGCAGATAAATCTCCGTCTTGCCGCTTCCGGTTACGCCGTGCAGCAGAAAGACCTCATGCTGCTGCTCATCCACCGTCCGGGCTATCCGTGTGAAAACCTGCTGCTGCTCCGGTGTAAGCGGCAGAGGCGCGCTCGGCTTGAAGTCGCGGCCCTGGTAGGGATCGCGGTAAACTTCAATTTCACTTATTTCAATGTAGCCCTTTTCTTCAAGTGCCTTGACCGTGCCTGCGGTAACCTGCAAAACCGCCAGTAAATCCTTGAGCGGCATCGGCAGTGTCTGCTCCATTTCGATCAGATAAGACAGGACGTCTTTCTGACGGACTGAACGAGCCGGGAAGCTGTTTAGAGATTCCCGGGCTGCAGACAGCCCGATCGCCAGGTCAACCGCCTTCAGCTTTTTCTTGCCCATTTTGTCCTTGATTGACTGGCTTTCGGTAAGTACGCCACGGCGCAGCATGAATTTTACCGTCTCCGCTGCTCCGGGGAAGCTGCGGGTCAGCTGCTTCATGGTCACTTCGCCAGCCTGTCTGACAAAATCAATAATTGTCCGCTCCTCCAGATCCTCCTCCAGAAACAGCGGAAACAGCTCATCCTCCGCGTTAACCGCAGCTTCAGCCCCCTCACCTAACGAGATGAGACGTTCAGCCTTGCCCTTCAGCGCGGTAGGCAGCATAGCCTGCAGAGCCGAAATACGCCTGCAGGCATACCGCTGGCTCATCCAGTCGCCAAGCTCAACGAGCTCAGGCGACAAAGGCGGCAGCAGATCCAGCACTTCCTGGATAGGCTTGAGTCTGGAGCCAGCTCCGGTCTCGCCGGATTCCAGGGATACTACAAAGCCCTGAACCGTCCGGTGGCCGAAGGGAACAGCTACCCGGCTGCCCACTTCAATCCACAGCTTAAGCGCGTCAGGAATCAGATAATCGAACGGCCGGTCGGTGCTGCGCACAGGAACATCGACAATGACCTTCGCTATTTCCATTATAACGGGACTCCCGATATCCGCTCAGCCGCAAGACTCAGCAGCCGGCGTGCCACCTCATCCTTGGAGCTAAGCGGAATATCCAGCACCAGCCCGTCCGCATCATAGATGGATACGATATTGGTGTCCGTACCGAAGCCGGCTCCGTCCTTGGATACATCATTAGCAACGATCAAATCGAGATTTTTGCGGACCAGCTTGTCCTTGGCATAGAATTCAGCATTGCCTGTTTCGGCGGCAAAGCCGATGAGGAACTGTCTGTCCTTCACTTTACCCAGACTCTCCAGGATGTCGGTTGTCTTAACCAGCTCAAGCGTCATGGTATCCCCGCTTTTTTTAATCTTTGCCTCTGCACTGTGCTTGGGACGGTAATCTGCTACAGCTGCCGCTTTAACAAGAATGTCGCAGCTGTTCCAGCGGCTGACAACCGCATCCAGCATTGACTGGGCAGACTCAACCCGGACCAAGCTGATGTCCGGGTCCTGCGGCGGCGCTTCATCCGTCCGGGCGGCAATCAGGGTAACTTCAGCCCCCATCGCCCGGGCGGCCCGGGCGATGGCAAAACCCATTTTCCCGGAAGAATCATTGGAAATGTACCGGACCGGATCAATACGTTCGACCGTGCCGCCTGCCGTAACTATCACTTTCTTGCCGCTTAGGGGACCTTTAGCTTTAACAGCCTGAATGTTGAAGTAATTCTCGACCACACGGATGATAGATTCGGGCTCTTCCAGTCTGCCTTTGCCCACATATCCGCAGGCCAGCAGCCCCTCACCGGGTTCAATAAACTGCACGCCGCGTGAAGCAAGAGTATTCATATTACTGATCACAGCCGGATGCTGGTACATGTGGACATTCATTGCCGGAGCAACCATGACAGGCGCAGTCGTCGCAAGCAGGGTAGTGGACAGCATATCATCTGCCATACCGTGTGCCATTTTGGCGATAATATTGGCTGTTGCCGGGGCAATCAGCACCAGATCCGCTGAACCGGCCAGATCAATATGAGAGATAGAAGCGGGGTCACGCTCCTGAAAGGTGTCACTGTAAACCCGCTGCTTGGACAGCGACTGAAAAGTCAGCTCGGTTATAAACTGCTTAGCCGAAGCTGTCATAATAACATGAACCTCCGCCCCCTTTTGGGCCAGCTTGCTGGTCAAGGCTGCTGCTTTGTAGGCAGCAATGCCCCCTGTAACACCAAGGATAATAGTTTTGCCTGTTAAGCTGTTCAACATAATCCCCCCTGTTCCAAGCCTGTCATCAGGCTCAAATGAACCGGATATTATAATCAATAACCGGATGATAGTCTGAATCTCCTGTACCGGCAAGAAGAAACGGCTGCGCCGCCTTCAGTCAAGGTTGGCACCCGTTTCGTTGTCAGGTAGAGACGGCTTCGTCGTCCTTAAAGGACGCTATCCGTTTCTGCGGAAATATAAGGATAATTTATAGTGTAGTACATACAGATTCTTATGCTTTAAAAAAATAACAACCTTCCGGTTGTCAGGAACAGCCCCGTCCGGGCTACATATGACATTATACAACACAATTCCGGCTATCCGAAGAAAAAAAACGGCTGCGCCGCTGTTAAACATGGCGGAGCCGTTTCATATTGCCGGTATAGCAAGCCGTGCTTACTACTCTTCGCCGCGGGTTACAATGATGCGGTCTTCGTAAATCTCTTCCAGCGCGACACCGACATACTTGTGTGATTTCGGAGCCTTAATATCTGTTTTTCCGCCTTCACGGAGCGATCTGGCCCGGCGGGCTGCAGCAACAACCAGCGAATACTTGCTGTCAACCTTGTTCATCATTTCATCAATAGACGGATATAGCACGTAAGACACCTCTTCTTCATTTACTGTAAAAACGAACCAAACTTGTAGCGCATATTATCTTACTTTGCAGTGCTCGGCGATAATAATGCTCTCAATACGCTTGCAGGCGAGGTCGATCTCATCATTCACTACGGCATAGTCATAGTGCCGGATCAGCCCAATCTCATCTTCAGCTACAGACATGCGGTGGCTGATTACATCAGGATGCTCCGTCCCGCGTCCGCGGATACGGTCCTTAAGCTCATCCATCGACGGCGGAAGCAGGAACACAAAGATTCCCTCAGGGAACTTTTCCTTCACCTTAAGTGCTCCCTGCACCTCAATCTCGAGGATGATATCCTTGCCGCTCTCCAGCGTCCGGTCCACAAAATCACGCGGAGTTCCGTAATAGTTCCCTACATACTCTGCATGCTCCAGCAGCTGGTCTGCTTCTATCATAGCTGCAAACTCATCTCTGGTCTTGAAAAAATAGTTGACTCCGTTCTCTTCGCCTTCACGCGGACTCCGGGTGGTGGCAGATACGGAATAGACAAGCTCAGGCATTTTGGGTCTCAGTGCAGTACAGACCGTGCCTTTGCCAACGCCGGAAGGTCCGGATAAAATAATCAGCAATCCTTTTGACATAGTACACTCCAATTGTTGTTATTCGTCGTTATCGTCATCTTTACTGGACAAGCGGTGTGCCACAGTCTCCGGCTGGACAGCCGACAGAATGACATGGTCACTGTCAGTAATAATAACAGCACGCGTCCGGCGGCCGTAGGTTGCGTCGATCAGCATATGCCGGTCTCTTGCTTCCTGTATAATACGCTTGATCGGTGCAGATTCCGGGCTGACAATGGAAATAATACGGTTGGCCGATACGATATTCCCAAAGCCGATGTTAATTAATTTGATTGCCATGTTCCGGTTGTTCCCCCCATAGTTACATCTTCGCTTACCGAAATCCCTGTTACTCCATATTCGCTGCTTGCTCACGAATCTTCTCCAGCTCAGCCTTCATCTCAAGCGTAAGGTTCACCAGAGTCAGATGATTGCATTTCGACCCGATTGTATTCGTCTCCCTGTTCATTTCCTGGATGAGAAAGTCCAGCTTGCGTCCTGCCGGCCCGCTTCCGTTAAGCAGGGCCCTGCATTGTTCAAAATGACTGTACAGCCGGGTAAGCTCTTCATCGATATTACAGCGGTCAGCAAAGATAGCCATTTCCATTCCGAATTTATGCTCTTCAAAAGGGAACGTTCCGTCATTCAGTTCGCTCAGCCGCTGCCGCAGCTTATCGCGGTATTCACTTACAACTGCGGGGGCAAGCTTAACCATCGCGGTGTGCAGCTCTTCAAGATGGACAAGCCGTCTTGACAAATCATCAGCCAGATGATTCCCTTCGCGGGCACGCATCTGAAGCAGCGATTGCAGACTCTGCGTCAATCCCCGCTCAAGCATTCCGGAGCACTCCTCGGCTGAACCGGCCTTTATGGGAGCCGGCTCCTCCTTCAGTTCCATAATACCGGGTATAGAGAGTATATCACGCAAAGTCAACTCCCCGTCCACTCCGAACTCGTTCCTGAGCGCTTCCGCCGCCTCAAGGTAGGCCTTCACCGCCGGACGGTTCAGAACCTGCAGGGAGGCTGCATCTTCCGTGACTTCTCTGTTAATGATAACATCTACCCGTCCCCGTCTGATATGATCCTGCACAAGCTTGCGCAGCATATCCTCATAAATCATCCAATCCCGGGGCATCCGCAGCACAACTTCGCAGTAACGGTTATTCACCGATTTGACTTCGAACGTAATCTTGTAACCGCCGAATTGCAGGGAGGATTGACCGTATCCGGTCATGCTAAATGACAACGGAATCACATCCATTACACTATTGTAATTGATTCTTACTAGCGAAACAAGGGGGACAATTTACGCCCCTGCTTAGCCCAAATGTAGTCCAGCAGCTGTACGCTCATCTCGTAGAACATAAACGGAGTCATCAGATAGATACCGTTAAAATGCGCAGTAGCCGCATCCAGCAGCTCTTTGGCGATGGCTACGCCTTCCGCACGGCCGGCTTCGCCCTCCAGTCCCTGCATCCGTCTGCGAACCTCGTCCGACAGCTGGATGCCCGGCACCTCATTATGCAGATACTCGGCGTTGCGGCCGCTGGCAAGCGGCATAACGCCGATAAAGATCGGAATCTCAAGATGCCTGGTCGCTGCCGCAATCTCCGAGATAAGCTTCGGATCATAGACAGGCTGAGTCATAATATAATCGGCACCGGAGGCGATCTTTTTCTCCAGACGCTGCACAGCCTTGTCGAGATGCTTCACATTCGGGTTGAACGCGGCTCCGATAACGAACTTGGCCTTCTGCTTGAGTGGCTTGCCGGAGAAGGCGATGCCGTCGTTAAGCTGTCTAATCATCCGGATGATCTCGAAGGAGGTCAGATCGTAGATCGAACTTGAGCCCGGCAGGTCACCGAACCGCGCCGGATCGCCGGTCACAGCCAGTACATGGTCAATACCGAGCGCATCGAAGCCCATCAGATGGGACTGGGTACCGATCAGGTTGCGGTCCCGGCAGGCCACATGGACCAGCGGGCGGAGTCCGGTGCGGGCCTGTACCAGCGAACCAAGCGCCATATTGCTCATGCGGGTTACCGCCAGAGAATTGTCGGCCAGCGTTAATGCATCAGCCCCCGCTCTTCTCAGCGCCTCCGCGCCTTTCATGAATTTCGTAATATCCAGATCACGCGGTGGGTCCAGCTCTACTATTACCGTGTGGCGTTCCTTAACCAGATCGACCAGGTTTGGTTCACGTCCGTTCTGATCTGCGCCCTCATCGAGATGCTCGTGCACCACAATCTGCTCTGCCTTCCGTGTCACTGCCGGCTCAGCGAGCGGCTGGGCAGTATATCCGCGCAGTGCAGCCGAGATTTCAGCGATATGCTGCGGTGTAGTACCGCAGCAGCCGCCGATGATCCGGCTGCCCATATCAGCAAATACGGGGGCCATTTGCCCGAAATACTCCGGAGTGGCACCATAGCGGTACTGCCCGTCGACATAGTCAGCGATCCCCGCATTCGGATAGACCGACACCGGCAGTGCAAGGCTTCCCTGCAGGGTTCTAAGGGCACGCTTGATACCGTTAGGTCCGGTCCGGCAGTTAAAGCCGATTACGTCTGCCCCGTCCTGCTCCAGAATGCGAAACGCCTCCGGCAGCGTTAATCCGTCCAGCGTACGCGCGGTCTCATCCACTGCCAGCTGGCAGATAACAGGCAGGCTGCTAAGCTTGCGTACCGACTTCAGGGCCAGATGAAGCTCCTCCACATCATAGAAGGTTTCCAGCATGATACCGTCCGGCTGCTCTTCCAGCAGGGCCGAAAACTGCTGGGCATAGAAGCGTTTCAGCTCCGCGGCAGACAGATTTGCCCGTTTACCGGCCCGGATGGAGCCGACAGCGCCGACTACGTAGCCTGCTTCTCCCGCTGCCTTGCGGGCAATTCTTACACCCGCGCGGTTAATCTCTTCAACCTTGCCCTCCAGCCCGAATTTGGCCAGCTTGTCATAGTTGGCAGAATACGTGTTGCTCTCCAGCAGCACCGCTCCGGCTTCAATATAGCTGCGGTGCACATCTTCAATGACCTCAGGCGAGGTCAGATTCAATTCTTCATAGGAGATACCGACGGGGAAGCCCTTCTGATACAAAAAGGTTCCCATCGCTCCGTCTCCGACCAATACGTTATTCTTCCATGCAGAGCGCAAATCCGGCTTCACCGCAAGAACCTCCCCTATACTGTCATTAGTTTCATACTAATGTAACATAAATCGGGATGGATGATAAGCATTCAACAGCCCCAATTCTCAGCCTGCCCTGCTATTGTTCTGCATGGCATTACAGAAAATGCCCATACTACTTTTATTAACCAGTAAAGGACTGTTCCAGTTGAAACGAAAAGTGCGCAGGCTTCTGATCCGCAAGTATGCTGTACTCTTTATTCTATCCGTACTCTCATTATCCTATCTGTATCTGCTTGACTGGATGTTCGGTTATGGCCTCGGAAACATAGGTTACATTCTCAACTACCTGCTCTATACCGCCTCTGAGAAGCTGGCTGCCGCCGTCATGCTGCTTGCGCTTATTGTGCTGGATGTCATCTACTGGATACGCGGCTCTCAGCCCGGGCGCGGGGCCGAAAAATAACTGCGTACAGCTGTGATAATAATCAGAATCACCGGGATCACTATCATAAACACCGGATAGACGGTATACAGCAGCCGTGCCCCCTCATCCAGATGTTCGGTAAAGCTGCGGGCATCCAGCATGGAGGTAAACAGGATTATCAGACTGCAGGGATAGAGCATTCTCCGGTACGGCAGATTAAAGAGCTCCGAGATTCCGATTAGCGCAGCAGTGAAGAAGACGGACATTTTGAAAAACACCCCGATAATCAGCACCATTACCACAAATATATCGACCCGCTGGATAAAATCCGAAATGGAAATCTTGCTGATCGTCGGCATCAGCGGCAGCGGGGAGCGCTCTGCAATATCTGCTCCGAGCACCGATATGTTAAGCGCAATCGTTACGCTTAACAGCATGGCTGAAGCCAGCATGGCCGCTGCAATTACCCAAGGACCCTTGCGCATATCGGACAGATAAGGCATCAGCATTGTAAAAACGACCATTTCACCGAACGGGAACATATAATTCTGGCGCACCACTGAATCTATTACCGGCCAGAGTCCATCCCCCAGAACAGGCAGCAGCTGCTGCAGATTAATGGAGCCTGACAGCATCAGCAGTACCATACTGAACAATCCGATCATCAGAACAATCATAGTAAAGACCAGTGAGGTCCGGGTTAGTACCTCCGTCCCCTTATGGAGCACATAGGAGCTGGACAGGATCATCAGCATACTGAGAATAAAGAGGGGGGTGTTATGCATCGTTGCCATTGCAAGCATCGTACTGCCGTCACGCAGTCCCCGGCCTGAAAGATTCATGTACAGAATGATGTACATCACCGCCACCGGTGTGCCGATTACAGGGCCAAGCAGCTTGCGGGCATACGCCGTAAACGGCATTTCCGGATGCTTTCTGTATAGATAGGCATAGCCCCAGAACATCAGCAGGCCGGCCATACAGCCAATGAGTATGGATAGCCAGGCATCTCTCCCGGAAGCCATGCCCAGATTGACCACCAGCGAGGTCCCCAGCTCAAAGAGCAGCGTAATACTGAAAAACTGCAGCAGCCCTATCTTTACTTTTCCCATAATAGACCTCCCCCCGTTTCTAAGGATTTACCTGAAAAGAGTTATTGCGCATATCGGTGTGCCGGATAACGGCATCCGCATCAATTCTGTATTCACATTTGTCAAAAATATCCTCCCAGTGATCCTTGACCTTTTTCCAGCCCCGCGGATTACTCCGCTCCATTAATTGCCCAAATCCGATGTAATCACTGTTGTATTTCTTAGCGGATTCTACGGCAGTCCTCATCTTCTGTACGGTATCATCAATAAGAATTTGCGACAGATTCTGAAGCGTCTTCGGGGAGGTCAGATTCAGAGAATTGGGACTCTCCTTAATCGCTGCCTGCTGGCTGATTTTTACTATGAATACCGGATGCTCCGGATCTGAGCCCTCGACACTAAGCTTTACCTGTGACTGATACACATCGAAGGTAATATAACCTTCATGGGGATGCCGGATGACTGCCGGATAGCCTTTAATTTTATTATGCAAAAGCGCAGTCCCCAGCGCCGCATCCCCTGTCAGCCAGCCCTTCAGCCGGTCGTCCTTAAAGGCGGCAAGTTCTGTCACCTTAATGACAGCAAGCGGTGCGATCGTTTTCATATTATCATTCGTATCTGCCCCTTCCCGGTTACCGTCGATAGTAACGCCGTTAATAACCGGACCTCCCCCTCTGAGCTGAATGCCCCTGATGACATCATCTACCTCCAAACGGAAGTTATAGCCGAACTGTTTTGAGGTCGTATCCAGCTTCTCAACCAGGTCATTTGCCGGTATTTTGCTGAACACAGTCATGGTTGACAGAATGTCCCGGGCCGGCTGACCCTTGGCAACAAACACCAGACTGGTCAGCCGGGTATCACTTTCCCGCTCGAGCACATCCATCATGTCCTTGATCCCCTCCCGCGCCAGCTTTTCCGAAACAACCAGGACGCGGACATGGGCAAGGGAGAGGAAACGGGCGGTCTGACGGGACGCATTGGCCAGCGCCTCAAACATTGTGCGGCCTTTTCCTGTATATAAGGCGACCGGCGAGATTCCGCGCGCATTTTGTCCGGAAATTTCGTCGGCGACAATGACCTGAAAGGACAGCACATATTTTTCGGTCTCCCCTTCTCCGCGGTCAATGGCGACACCGGACACAATCGCCCGCCGGTTAAGCTCCACACTATCCCAGCAGCCGGTTAACAGAAGTGGAAGCACCAGCAGCAGGATGAGGAGCAGGCACAGTACCGGTTTATTCTTCTTCATGGTGCTCCACCTTTTCTTCAGACCTGCCTGCAGCTGCATTATTCCGGATAAGCGGGGCTAGTCCTGCTTCATGCCCGGTTGTTACACGTTTGTATTCCGGCTGTTCCTCCCTGAGCTGTGCCGCTGTTTTGCCCCGGCCCATCAGCCAGAGCGGAAGCCGGAGAATGGTATCCTTCTGTCCTTTCACAGATAACGGGACAAAAGGGGACAAATATGGAATCCCGAATGAGCGCAAGCTGTTCATATGTGCAACCAGCATGATAAGCCCGAGCGTAATACCATAAAATCCGAACATTCCTCCCAGCAGCAAGAAGGCAAACCGGATAATCCGGCCGGCTATTGCCATGTTGTAAGCGGGAATCGCGAAGCTGGCAATTCCGGTCAGGGCGATCACAATGACCATAATGGGAGTAATAATACCGGCCTCCACAACTGCCGAACCGAGAATAAGCGCCCCGACCACCGATACCGTCTGTCCGATGACACGCGGCATCCGCACCCCGGCCTCACGCAGGATTTCGAAGGCCCCTTCCATCAGAAGAGCTTCCACAAAGGCAGGGAACGGCACCGTTTCACGCTGTGAGAGCAGATTAATAAGCAGGGTAGTCGGTATCATTTCGTAATGATAGGTTGTAAGTGCAATGTATACTGACGGCCCGAGCAGCAGGACGATGAAGCTGACGTACCGGACAATACGCATCAGGATTGCAATATCAAACCGTTGCGAGTAGTCTTCAGCAGACTGAAAAAATTGGGTGAACACCGCCGGAAGAATCAGCACGAACGGTGTACCGTCAACGATGATGACAACACGCCCTTCCAGCAGATTGCCTGCCGCTACATCCGGGCGCTCTGAATTATAGATCGTCGGAAAGGGCGTTATCGTCTTGTCCTGAATCAGCTCTTCAATGAATCCGGATTCCAGTACCTCATCAATTGAAATCTTGTTCAAGCGGCGCCTGGCCTCATCCACCAGATCTCCCCCGGCTATCTCTTTCATATACAGCATCGCTACATGGGTCTGGGTTTCTGTACCGATTTTGGTATACTCAAGCCGCAGCTTAGGCGATTTGATCCGCCGGCGGATCAGTGAAATATTAGTGGCCACGGATTCTACGAACCCGTCCTTCGGCCCGCGGACAACCATCTGTGAAGAAGACTCTTCTACAGAGCGCGCTTCACCGCCTCTAGTATCGCAGATGACCGCACTTATATATCCGTCAGCGAGAACAGCCGTGTCACCTGATAGCACGGCCAGCAGCAGATCATTCCATTCCTCTGTAACTTCAGCCGAGCCAAGCTCTAATACTCGTTGAACCAGCCATGCAGGGAACGGCTCCGGGCTGCCCGCTTCTTCCGGCTGCTGTCCAGGCGGGTCAGACAAGAGCGAGCCGATTACGAACTCATTGACGGCAGTCGTATCCGCCAGACCGCTGATATGAACCGCCGCTGCCTGTAATGGATACTCTTTTCCAACCTGTATTTTCCGCACCTTCAGATCAGGGCTTCCTCCAAGCGCCATCCTGATACTGCGGATGTCCTCGTCAAGAGTCCCTGTTAATCCGGGAGTCCCCGTTTCAGAGCCGGGCAAGCCTTGCTCTTTACTCTTGCTTCTCAGAGTCTGCCGTCTGCTGTTCATCGGACTCCCCCTTTTTCAATCACAATGTTTCCTATTATTCGCGGATCTTCCTGCCATTATTCGGCTGATCATGCCGGTATAAACAAGTGGAAACGGCTACGCCGTCCTTATGAGGACGGTATCCGTTTCAGCGAGAAAGATAAGCAGCATTTATTGCGCAAAACATATAAAGTCTTATCTTTGCACAAAAAAGGGTGTCCGCAAGCCGTAAGGCTTATCAGACACCCTTCTATTTGCTGCAGAAGGCTAATGGACGGGACAGTCCCGGCCTTATTATACTTCTACAGATCCCGTATAGACTACCTGAGCCGGGCCACTCATATATACATGATTATCCTGCTCATTCCATTCGATGAACAGATCTCCGCCTTTAAGGCTGATAACAGCCGAACGGTCAGTCAGACCATTCAGGACAGAGGATACCAGCGTTGCGCAGGCGCCTGTACCGCAGGCCAGAGTTGGCCCTGCACCACGTTCCCAGACGCGCATGTCCACATGTCCGCGGTCCAGCACCGTTGCAAATTCAACGTTAACTTTTCTCGGGAAGAGCGGATGTACTTCAAGCTGAGGTCCCCAGGTTGCCAGATCAAAGCTGACAGCATCATCTACATAAATAACACAGTGCGGGTTACCCATCGATACAGCAGTAAATTTAAATTCGGTTCCGTCGGCCTCAATCGGCTGGTTCAGCACCGGCTCGGCATCAATAGCAACCGGAATCTTCATTCCGGACAACACAGGCTCGCCCATATCCACGGTTACTGTCTCTACCACGCCGTCCTTTACCTTCAGCGATACCTTCTGCTGGCCGGCGCCAATCGTTTCGATTACGATCTCCTCCGACTCAACCAGACCATGCTCATACACATACTTGGATACACAGCGGATCGCGTTCCCGCACTGCTCGGCCTCCGAGCCGTCCGAATTCATAATACGCATCATATAGTCTCCGCGTTCGGACGGCAGAATGTATACAAGCCCGTCGGCACCGATTCCGAAGAACCGGTTGCACAGCTTAACTGCCAGCTCTGCAGCATTGGCAGGCAGCTCCTGCTCGCCGAATACGATAATAAAGTCATTGCCAAGACCGTGCATTTTTGTAAATTCCATTATTGGGTCCACTCCTAAAAGGTTGTTTGTTAGCAATCATATGTGAACCAAGCATACCTTAAGGAGCGGGGACATTGCTATTGATTTTATGCTGAAATTTTTGTACTTTTCATCATCGGCCGCCCGCTGTTCTTGCTGCGGTTCTTTTTGCCGCCCCATACGCTGCCTGCCCCCATCACGAAGGTTGGAATACCAGCGCTTACGAATACCAGGCACCACTCCCGGAAATTCAGCGGTACGGTCTTGAAGACCGGCTGCAGTACCGGCAGGTACATAACGAGCAGCATCAGCAGCACGGATGAAAGAACAGCCAGCACCAGCGCCTTATTCTGGAGCGGATTGCGGTGGAATATCGAGCGCGAGCTGCGGCAGTCAAACACATGGATCAGTTGGGCCATGACCAGTGTAGCAAAGGCTACAGACTGTGCACGGACCAGCTGCTCTGCACTGCCGGGGGCTGTGCGCAGCGTCAGCCAGAAGGCTCCTAATGTGCAGAGCCCGATCAGCAGTCCCCGGCTGATAATCTTCCAGCCCAGGCGGCGGGCAAAGATATTCTCTTTCGCCCCGCGCGGCTTGTGCTCCATCAGATCCTTCTCCGGCTGGTCAACCCCGAGTGCCATAGCAGGCAGCCCGTCCGTTACCAGGTTAACCCATAGAATCTGAATCGGCACCAGCGGCAGCGGAAGCCCCAGCATCATTGCAAAGAACATGGTCAGAATCTCGCCGACATTGGAAGCCAGAAGGTAGCGGATGAATTTCCGGATATTCTCGTAAATATTCCGGCCTTCCTCGATGGCGGCGACAATGGTAGAGAAATTATCATCACCCAGCACCAGCGATGAAGCCTCTTTGGTAACATCGGTGCCGGTTATACCCATGGAGATGCCGATGTCTGCCGCTTTGATCGCCGGGGCATCATTGACACCGTCGCCGGTCATCGCAACCACATGGCCGCGCCGCTGCAGCGACTTAACGATCCGCAGCTTGTGCTCCGGAGATACGCGGGCATATACATTCACGGTATCGGATACTTTATCCAGCTCATCATCGTCCATCCGGCTCAGCTGTGTTCCGGTCAGCACGGTTCCGCCGCGCTGCAGGATGCCAAGCTGATTGGCAATTGCTTCTGCGGTTGTCCCGTGGTCGCCGGTAATCATCACGGTTTTGATGCCTGCACGACGGGTTACGCTGATTGCATCACGCACCTCACGCCGCGGAGGGTCAATCATGCCGGCCAGGCCGGCAAAAACGAGCTGGCTTTCTGCTTCCTTCTCGCTGCCGGCACTCTCGCCGGAGCGCAGGTCGCGGTAGGCCATGCCCAGCACCCGCAGGGCCCCGGAGGCCATCTCCTCGTTCGCTTCCAGCACCTTCTGGCGCAGCGTCGGCGTGCAGGGTACAACTGCGCCTTCCCACAGCATATATGTGCAGCAGTTCAGCAGCACGTCCGGTGCACCCTTGGTGCAGATCATCTTTCCGCCGGGATGGCTGACGACAACGGACATCAGCTTGCGTTCCGAGTCAAACGGGAATTCCTGCTCCCTTGTATACGTAACTGCCAGTGACTGTGCGGTAAGGCCCATTTTAGCGGATAAGGCTACCAGGGCACCTTCGGTCGGATCTCCCTTCAGCTCCCATACCGGCTGGCTGCTGAGCGGATTCTCACCGGCTTCGGCCTTATCCTTCCCCTTGCGTTTGCCGCGCAGCTCAGACGGAAAGGTCTCCACAATCTCGGCATTACTGCAGAGTGCCCCGATCTGCAGCATCCGCCGCAGATTCTGGTCATTCTTCAGATCAGCCGGCTTGCCCTTCTGCAGAACCTGTCCAGACGGGGCATAGCCTTCACCTGTCACCTCAAGAATCCGGCCGGCGTTCCACACCCGTGTCACCGTCATCTTGTTCTGGGTCAGTGTCCCTGTCTTGTCAGAGCAGATGACCGATGCGCAGCCGAGCGTTTCTACCGATGGCAGCTTGCGGACAATTGCCTTGCGTTTGATCATCCGCTGTACGCCAAGCGCGAGAGCAATTGTCACAATCGCCGGCAGCCCTTCAGGTATGGCCGCTACTGCAAGGCTTACTCCCGCGAGGAACATCGCCGGTGCAGGCTGTCCGTGCAGAATACCGGCCAGCACCACAACAATAGTCAGTCCCAGCGATACGTAGATCAGAATCTTTCCGAGCTGCTCCAGACGGTGCTGCAGCGGGGTTTCCTGGGATTCGGTATTCTGGATCAGATCGGCTATTTTGCCCATCTCCGTATCCATGCCGGTCCGGACAACCACAGCTTTGCCGGTGCCGCGTGTAATCATCGTGCCCATGAAGCCGATATTTTTCTGGTCACCCAGCGGTAGCTCGGCTGCATGAATAGACTCTGCATGCTTTGATACAGGCAGTGATTCGCCGGTCAGCGCCGACTCCTCTGCATACAACGCGCTGCACTCCAGCCAGCGTACATCGGCCGGCACCCGGTCGCCGCTTTCCAGCAGCACAATGTCACCTGGAACGAGCAGTCTGGCTGCTATGGTCTCCTGCCTGCCTTCCCGCAGCACCTTAGCATGTGGGGCAGATAGCTGCTTTAGCGCCCGCAGTGAACGTTCGGCACGGAACTCCTGTACAAAACCCAGCACGCCGTTAAGCAGAATAATGGCAACAATCGTAATAGCATCCAGGTATTCGCCCAGAAGACCGGATACCAGTGTCGCCCCCATCAGCACCAGCACCATAAAATCCTTGAACTGGTTAAGCAGCAGGGTCAGCGGCGAGACCTTTTTACCCTCCGACAGTTCGTTGAACCCGCTCTCCTTGCGTCTTTCCTCCGCTGCCTCTGCGCTCAGGCCCTTACCCGGTTGAACGCCGAACAGCTTTTGCAGTTCCTCTGCACCGAGCCGGTGCCAGCTTTTTTGTTCCATATCGTTACTTTCCCCTCCCGGTCGTTTCTTGACTTCCGGCGGCACACAGCTTTTCCACCTGTTCATGACCAAGTGTATTCATGGTCGTCCCAAAATATCACTGCCTGTCTGCTTCTCCTTTTGCGTGAATGTGTTAAAGTATGGCATCATAGGAAGAAGAACATTATCATTTAGCGACAGGAGAGCTTTTATCATGGCATTAGACGGAATTGTTACCAGAGCGATCGTGCACGAGCTTCAAGCCTTTATAGGTGCGCGCATCGGCAAAATATATCAGCCCAGCACCCACGATCTTATATTTATCCTGCGCGGGGCCGGAGGCGGCGGCAAGCTGCTGCTATCGGCCAATCCGACCTATCCCCGCCTGCATCTGAGCGAGCGGAGCAGCATCAATCCGGCGGAAGCGCCGATGTTCTGTATGCTGATGCGCAAGCACTGTGAGGGCGGTATGATTGAGAGCATTACCCAGGTCGGCATGGAACGGATCATCCACATCAATATCCGGACCCGCGACGAGCTTGGCGATGTATCAGCGAAGCAGCTGATTATCGAGCTGATGGGCCGTCATAGCAACATTATTCTAACTGATCTTACCGCCGGGACGATTATTGACGGGATTCATCATGTCACCCCGTCGATCAGCAGCTACCGGGTTGTCATGCCCGGAGCCGCCTACACCGAGCCGCCGCAGCAGCACAAGCTGAATCCGCTGGCCGTGGATCAGGAGGCATTCATTGCCCTGATGGCCGCTGCCGAGGAATCAGCTCTGCTGGACGGAAGCGAAGAAGAGCAGGAGCCTGAAGACATGATCGAAGGGGAGCTTGCCAATCTGCTGCGCTCGCTGGAAGAACCGGTGAAAGACGGAAGCGGCGGCCCTGCACCCTCAGCAGATCCCATGGGCTGGATGGTACATGCCTTCAGCGGCTTAAGCCCGCTGATCGCCGGAGAAATTCTGCATAGGGCAGGCAAGGAGTATAATCCGCAGAGCACGGAGGCGCCGGCACAGCTGTGGGCAGCTTTTGAATCTGTAATGACGCCAGTCGGGGAGTTTGCGTTCGCTCCGGTTTCCGGGAACAACGCCAAAGGCAAGCCGGTTTTCTCTGCCATTGCGCTGACTGTACTGGGCGGAGAGGTGCGGAACTACGGCTCTATCAGCAGCTGCCTTGAGGAGTACTATGGAGACAAAGCGGAGCGCGATACAGTCAAGCAACGGGTCTCTGACCTGATCCGCTTCCTCACTAACGAGCGCAGTAAAAATGTGAAGAAGCTGGCCAAGCTTCAGAAGGATCTGGAGGAAGCGGACGATGCCGACCAGTACCGGATCTGGGGAGAGCTGCTGTTTGCTTCCCTGCATACTCTTTCCAAAGGCGATAAGGAAGCCAGACTGGTGAATTATTACGATGACAACCAGGCGGAAATTACGATTCCGCTGGATCCGCTGATAACACCATCGGACAATGCGCAGCGTTATTTCAAGAAATATAATAAGTACAAGAACAGCCTGCTTGTCATAGAAGAGCAGCGGGGTAAGACGCGCGAGGAAATCACCTATATGGAGACACTCCTGCAGCAGCTTGCACACGCCTCGCTTAACGATATTGAGGAGATCCGCGATGAGCTGGTCAGCCAGGGCTACCTGCGCGACCGAAGCAAGAAGGGTAAAAAGAAAAAGAAGTCTGCCCGGCCGACTATCCAGGTCTACACCTCATCAGAGGGCATTGATATTTACGTCGGCAAAAACAACCTGCAAAACGAATATGTTACAAACCGCTTGGCCTCACCCAATGACACCTGGCTGCATACCAAGGATATTCCCGGCTCGCATGTCGTTATCCGCAGCGAAGCGTTCGGGGATGCCACTTTGGAGGAAGCTGCTCAACTGGCGGCTTTTTACAGCCAGGCCAAGCAATCCAGCAGTGTTCCGGTTGACTGCACACTGATCCGCCATGTGCGTAAGCCAAGCGGCGCGAAGCCCGGCTTCGTCATCTATGATCATCAGAAAACGCTGTTCGTCACACCGGATGAGGAACGGATTAAAGCATTGCCGAATACGCTTCGCAGTTAGAAACCACAAAAAACGCCGTACCGCAGACGTGATTCCCTGTCCTGCAGTACGGCGTTTATATGTTATTCCGTCTCCCTGGATACTAGAGCGCTGCCAGATTCATAGAGAAGCCTTGCCTTCATGCCTTACCGCCTGCTGTTCTGGTATTACTGGTTCCCGAGTGCAGCATCACGCAGCTGTTCGAGTATATCAGCAGACACGTTCACACTGCCCAGATCACCATGGAAAACAACCCCCTGGCGCGCACCGTGAAAGTCGGAACCGCCGGTAACCAGCAGGCCGTATTCTTCTGCCATCGCAAGATACCGCGCAGCATCTGCCGGGCTGTGATCTGAGTGATACGCTTCAATGCCGCGCAGTCCGCTGCGGGCAATAATTCCCCGTACCAGCTTATCATCGCCGTAGATGCCGGGATGGGCCAGCACCGGAGCTCCTCCTGCTTCAAGAATCCATTCACAAGCCTCCTCCGGCGTAATCCGCGGCGGCGATACGTAAGCAGCCGCTCCGTCGGCAAGGTATTTGTCAAACGCATCGCGCATATCGGAAGCTGCCCCGAGCCGGACCAGCTCATCAGCAATGTGCGGCCGGCCGATGCTCTCATCCGGCTTCAAATCACGGCCAAGGTTCTTAACGACCTGTTCCAGTGTAATATCGATACCAAGCTCACGCAGCCGGGCCAGGATCGCCTCGTTCCGGGCAGCCCGGGTATCCCGCTGGGCTGCAAGCCTGGAGAGGAACCTCTCCTCTTCAAAGTCAATATAATAGCCAAGCACATGAATCTCTTTTCCTTCCGCCCGGGTACTGATCTCTACGCCGGGTACGACGGTAATGCCGTATGTCCGTCCGGCCTCCAAAGCTGCCGCGACGCCGCTTACGGTATCATGATCCGTTATAGCTACAGCCGCCAGCCCTTTATCAAAGGCGATCCGCACATTCTCGGCCGGCGGCTGCATGCCGTCCGAAGCCTGGGTATGCGTATGCAGGTCGGCACGCCCCTGCAGCCCGGTACTGCCGGTTTCTTTAACCGTGTTATCATTCTGCTGGCTGTTTATCTCTGCCACCCCGCTGTTCAATTGTTGCGATGAGACCCTACTCTCCCATTCTTCACGGAGAATACCCATCTTGATTGCATCGTAATATTCGCCGCAGACAATCCGTGCTCTGCGGATCTGCCCCTCCAGTGTCATGCCGCATTTGGCAGCCAGCCCCATCATCCGGGTGTTGCCCGACCAGGTGGCAATGCCAAGGCGGACAGTACTCAGCGAGTCAAACAGATATTGCATCCACATTTTGAGGGCTTCGGTTCCGTAGCCGCCTGACCAATAACGGGAATCGAAGATGGTAATTCCGATTTCGAGCCAGTTCGTTTCTTCCGATACCCAGTACCAGTTCACCGTACCTTTAAGCTCACCGTCTATCTCAATAACCAGCCGGGACCGCGGATTGTCCGTACGGGTAACCGCCAGCACTCCCAAGTAACCTTTGGCAAATTGATCATAGCTCTCAACTTCTGTAGGGTAATAAGGACCGTCCCATTTCTGAAACTCCCGGTCCTCCGCTTCAAAGTAGTGATAATAGATGATCCGGAGATCATCTTCAGCCAGATCACGCAGATTCACTCTGTTCCCTTGTATCCGTACAGCCATGCCCTAATCCCCCGCTCTCTATGTCTTATCTAGAAGCCGGTACCGGCCCTAACGGTCATCCTTATGCTCACGCAGATAATTCAGGAAGGTGACTGCCGGGATCGGCAGCAGCGTTGACTTCAGATGAATGGCGTAGAACTGTCTTTTAAAAGATGCATCAGCGATATCAATAACCTTCAGCAGACCCAGTGCTACTTCATGCTTGACCGATGAGGTTGAGATGATCGTGATGCCCAATCCGGCTTCCACTGCCGATTTTACAGCACCGGTGCTGCCCAGCTCCATGACGATTCTCATGGCTCCCGGGTCTAGTCCTTTGTTGAGCAGCTGCTCCTCCATTACAATCCGTGTACCCGACCCCTGCTCCCTCAGGACGAACGGGTATTGCAGCGCTTCCTCCAAAGTAACCTCTTCCTGTTCAGCAAGCGGGTGCTCCCAAGGTACAATCAGCTTCAGCTCGTCGCCCATCACCGGCTCCAGCACCATTGCCGGGTGGGTTACCTGTGCTTCAACCAGCCCGAAATCCAGCTGATGCTTATGAATCTCCTCTATAATCTGCGAAGTATTCATAACTTTCATGGTAATAGAAATGTTCGGATACTCTTTGCCGAAGGGTCCGAGCATGCGCGGCAGCACATATTCACCGATCGTCAGGCTTGCCCCGAGCTGCAGCCGCCCCTCAAGCATGTGCGTAAAAGCCGTCATAGCCTGATCCGCCTCGCGGATCAGCTGGATACTCCGCCTCGCATACGGCAGCAATACCTGGCCGGCTTCCGAAAGCACGATCTTTTTACTGGAGCGGTCGAACAGCTTGGTGCCGAAATAATCCTCCAGCGACTGCACCTGCATCGTAACCGCCGGCTGGGTCATATGCAGCCGCTGGGCTGCAGCAGAGAAGCTCCCTTGTTCGGATACCGTATAAAAAATATGCAGCTGATGAAAATTCATGTATTCAGGACTCCTTCATTCTAATTCCAAAAAAGGCATGCAGCCTAAGCCGCATGCCTTCCCTGGATAAACTGCTGTACCTTATTTGCGTCTGCGGCGCTTCTTCATCAGCTTCATGCGGCGGGTATTCCGCAATCGGGAATAGTAGCCCTGCAGATCACGCAGCTGCGGGGTCGCCGAGATCCGCCCCAGAAAGGATACAATCACCATGATATAGAGCGGCCGGCCGGACAGGCTGGTGACGCCTTCAAGCTCCTTGAACTCTGCAATCACCACGGTATCCTCATCAATCAGATAGGCGTTGTATTTACTCTGTTGATAAGGCTTAATCCGGTTCTGCTTCAGGCTCTGCCAGAGGAAGGCGGCGACCTCACCACCGGCCTCCCCTTCCCTGCTGACCCGGTCTGCATACCGGCTCTGCGCATGGCTGGTTACAACGATATCTGCGACCCTGTAGTCATTCAGCATGATGTGGAAAGGCTCGTACGCCCCCCACCAGTCAAGCCCTTTGCCATGCATCATCATCACTCTCCACCGGAAGGGTCTAGGGCACGATCTTATTGTTGTCAATCTTACCGCATTGACGCAGCTTGTTCAAGCATACCGCTCCGGCTGAGCTGCCTGTCCTTGGCTAACCGCCAGGTCTGAATCATCTACATAGCTGCTGCCTTTGATCTTCTTGCATTTCTTTTTGAGCCGCGCCGCTTCTTCGGACAATGCCTCAATCGTAACGAACTGGCGGAAACGGTTAGTCACTACCGCAACGGAAATAGAGACCAGCGGGATTTTTTCCATACCGCCCGACCGGCTCTCCGCCAGTACAAATTGCTGCGCCAGATGGCCCGGATGATAGAACTCTTTTATAACCTTATCAAATTCACCGATTATTGCCCGGCAGCAGTCCTCAAACTGATAATCGCTAATGAAAATAATGAAGTCGTCCCCGCCAATATGCCCTAAAAAGCCCTCCAGCTGCAGAGCGCAATGCTTCAATATTTCCGCAGCCGCCTGAATCAGCCGGTCGCCTTCTTTAAATCCGTACGTATCGTTGTAAGCCTTGAAATGATCAAGATCTATGTATAACACACTGAACTGCTCCTGCAGCAGTGATTTTACCATCCATTCATTAATACTCAGATTCCCCGGAAGGCCGGTAAGCGGGTTGAGAAAGCTGGCAGCCACCGCCTGGATTTCGGCAAAATTAAGCAACAGATCACGCACGCTCACCGCTCCGAACAAATGCCCCTCATGCAGGACCAGCACATAATCGTACAGGTTCTCCTCGCTGCGGTCCATCGCCAGCCGGCTGACCTCTGTAATCTGTGTCTTATAATCGACCACAAGCGGATTGCGGTCCATAACCAGCTCCACAGCCCTGCCCATATACAGCGTGTAGCCGTACAGCGTCCCGATCTGCTGATAAAAGCGGATACGCATGATCAGGGCCACCGCCTGCCCGTTCTCTGTTACACATACCCCCTGCAGCCTGGGATTGCCTTTAAAAATCTGATCCACATACTCGCATTTATGCTGCGGGGAAATCTCCGGGATTTGCTCCGCAATTTCACCGATTTGAAGAAACATAGCCATAGACTCCCCTTCCAGCAGCTTTGATGGGCTCAACCGGACAACGCCCCTGGACCGGAAGCTGCTCCGGCCTGCCCAGCGCATACCCCTGGCCGAACTCGATGCCTGCTCTCTGTAAATATTTCAGTTCCTCCGCAGTTTCGATTCCCTCAGCGATTACCTTGGTAGATGACCTTGCAGCATATTCCCGGATCAGCTCCAGCAGCTCCTGCTGCTCCCGGCAGCACTCAATACCGCGGATCAGCGACTTATCCAGCTTGATAAATTCAGGCTTCAGGTAGACGAGCGTTTTGAGGCTGTTGTAGCCGGACCCTGCATCGTCAACCGCAATGCGGAAGCCCTGCTCCCGATAGTGGGAGAGCACCTTTTCAAATCCGACATAATCCTGGACCGCCTGACGTTCAGTCAGCTCGAACACGACACGCTCCGGTGACAGCCCCAGTGACTGCAGCAGGGCCAGCGTCTCCCCGCTCTTATGGCGGGAGTCATTCAGCATCCCGGGATGGACGTTGACAAAAACCAGCGTACCGCTTGCACGTCCCTCCGCAGACAGCCGTTCCATATACCGCTGCAGCGACATCCGCCGGCAGTTCTGCTCAAAGCGGAACATCTGATCCGTCCGCCCGGCAAATTCGTAGAATTGCTCGGTCGTGGGAAAGTGTACAGAGGACGGGGGACGGTTAAGCACCTCATGTGCAACGGTAATCCCGGAGCGCAGCTGCAGAATCGGCTGAAAATAGGTATCGAGACGTTCATTATTCATAATATCCAGTAATGCTGATAATTGGCCGAGCTCCTGCAGTTCCCCTTTTAATCTGACATTTAAATGCTGAAGATACCGGGGAATTTGTTTTATTTTTTGGGCCAGTGCCCACTCTTTGCTCATTTGATCACCTGTATGCCTGTCTTCGTGAATTTTATCACTCTTAGCACAAGCATATACGCCAAATATTAAGAGGCGATTAAATCTCCTGCCAAATATCGACAACCGGCTGCTTTTTTTCAACCGGATCACAATAAATCTACAACGCGGAACCGCAAAACATATAAATCCTCTATGACAAAAAAACAGGCGCCTGAGCGCCTGCTTCAAATCTGCTATTCATTCTACAATCCGTAATAACGGGACTTGTCCTGCCCGTTACTGGTATATTCCGTCTTCAGCTCATTGCGGTAGGATCTTTCAATCTTACGCACATATGAGAGCCTGCGGACGTTCTTCATTACTTCTTCGGCACGTTCCGCATTGACGTACATTACCGCATAATGCATCCTGCGCGATACATAATGCAGTGTTCCGTATTTCTCCAGGTTGCGTGCCGCTTTGACATCGCTGACCCATACGATATATCCTGTCCGTTCTGCAAACATAAGCTCATCCGCCCTTTCGTTCTCTCCCCTGCAAGCGGCACCTTATCCGCAGGAGCATTTGCCTCCGCTGCCGCAGCCGCCCTTTGGCGACGGGTCATTACTCGGAACCTTGATGCTCTCCGATACCGAGAATGCAATCGCTTCAGACATGGAATGCAAAATATCGTCCAGCGTCGCCTCCGCCTGCTTGAAGCGGGCGACCTCCTCGAACTGCTCAAGCTCCATCTCTACTGCTGTTACTTCATCCTTGGCCATATGGTAGTTGGGATGAAAATGCCCGAACCGCTGTGTCTCTTCGAACAGCTCCTTCTTGCTCTGCAGCCGTCTGACTATAATCTGAATTTCCGGATTGGCGCTGACGCGCCCCTTCCAGTATAAATAATCCGACACTTCGGCGGATTGATTAATCATGTCGCCTAATTCATAGGCGTATGTCAGCACTTCGGCCATATCAACCGTATTCAATTCCGCTACGCTCATGAACTTCAACTCTTTTCTATACTAATATTCTACAGCAAAATGTAGACTACCCTATCATAACATAACCGGTCACCTAAGCAGAAGAGGAATTTCTGTGCTGTTCCGGAAGAAGCAGCTTCATTTCCTTCCAGTCGCCCGGTGCCAGCTCCGCTGCCTCATACTGGTTAGTTCCGGCAGTCATCAGCCAGCCGGCTGCCCTCCACGGATTACCGCGCAGCTGCTCCGGGATGAAATCACAGCTTTGCCCCTCTACTGATAAGCGGACCTTAATACCCCACCGGTAAGCCTGCTCCATTACCTTTTGCGCTGTAGTGATATGGTATTCCCTCGATTCCCGCAGCCACATCTGCGGTACACCGTCTGCTCCGGGGAGCAGCGCTTCAACTGCTTCAGCAGCCGCAAGAGGAACGGTCCGGAGCACAGCGGTGTTGCCAAGCAGGCCTCGCGTCATTTCCAGTGCTGGAAGGTCGTAGGCCTCACTCTGAGCCGGGACGTCATCATCCGGAAGCTCAAACGGCTGCAGTGCATCTCCCGGCACGCTTCCGCCGGACAGCCTGGGCGGCGCCAGACCCGCTGCGGTCAGCTCCCTGCGCACCAGATCCGCGCTGCCTTGCTGCACAATGAAATGCAGCGGCCCGATCCGGGTCAGGCTGTCCCCCAGCCGCGGATGTGCGGCAATGTCGTCAGCGTCTCTGTTACCCTGGCAGGTTAACAGAAGAACCTCTGACCAAGAGGTCCGGCCAATGGTGCGTGACCACTGTACAAGAGACTGCCTGACCTGATCAGGCAGCCCGCCTGCGGCATGGCCGGCAAGCCAGCCCGTCACTGCTTCCGGCGGCAAGCCGCGCTCAGCCGCCGCCTCCAGCTTCCCGCGGCTAAGACGGAAGCTCCACAGCCCGTCATCGGTGCTCAGCAGCTCAGCGCAGCCTGCGAGCCCCCAGCGCAGCCTGTAGGAGACATCCGGCGGGACCAGCACCTCCAAATCCGGCTGTACAATAAAGCCGCCCCCGGCTCTGCCGGTGTCATGCCCGTCTTCGGGCAGGTCTGCGGCGGCACTGTGTCTTGCATCCGTGTCCTGCTGCCTGGCCGGCAGCACCGGCTTGTCCATCATCCAGCGGAAGCAGTCTTCTCCGTTATCAGCCGTTCCCGTTTCACACCAGCCGAAGCCGGCCATGCAATGAAGCCAGGCCAGACAGCCCGGCTTCAGCGATTCGGCATTATGGTCTGCGGACAGGCCCGACTGCTGCAATAACTCCAGAATATCATCGAGAACATACCAGCTGCCCCGAATGAAAGCGCCGGAAGTGAGCAGATACCGGAAATGCTGCTGCGCCGGCTCAGCAGCAGCATAACGGCTGAGAATCATATTGTACAGAATTCCTGTCATCTGCAGTTCGCTATGGTCAAGCCAGCTCTTCACCTTCTCTTCTGCCAGCCGGTAAGCAGTCTCCCCGCGTTCTGCCAGACCCAGCGCAAGCATTATATCCAGCAGCACAGTAACCTTAATCGAACCCGTCTCATCTGCAGAAGCTTTCGGGACGAGGCAGTACAGATGCTTATCCTGCACCGGCAGCAGGCCTGCCAGTCTGCCTGCATGCTTTTTGTGAATGCCTCCTTTGGCTGTTAACGGAAGCCCTTCCTCCCGCATAAATACCAGCGCGCGAAACAGTTGTGCAGCCAGTCCGGCCTCAGCCGGCCCTGTTGCCGATACACTGCTGCCAAATAGCGGTTCAGGCCGGAAGCTGAAGCATTCCTGCTGTATAGCTGCCAGCTGCTGCGGGGGAATCTGGTACAGCTGCTCGCCCCAGATTCTCTGGCGCAGCTCCAGCAGCCCGGCCCGGCGCAGCTCCTGTACAACCAGTTGAAGCTCAGCACGGCAAAGCGCTTCAGGCCGCAGCTGTTCCGCCTTCTCTACGGGAAACGCCCTGTCCGCATATGCCGCGCAGATGCGCTGCAGCACCTCAATGGAATAAGGACTAAGCTTATTCATCATCGCCAAGCCTCCTCCGGCGGGCCGGCTGTCCTGACCGCATATTCATAGCCCTGCTCCGTCAGGAACAGGCGCCGGCGCAGGGCAAACTCCTGTTCACGGCTGTCTCCGGTGACAAGCGTATAGAAATACGCCCTGTTCTCTCCTTGCTTGGGCCGGAGAATCCGCCCCAGCCGCTGCGCCTCCTCCTGCCGGGAGCCATATGCACCCGATACTTCAATCGCAACGGAAGCGTCCGGCAGATTGACGGCAAAGTTGGCCACCTTGGATACCACCAGCACCTTTAGCTCCCCCTCATTAAAGGCCTCATACAGCGCGTTGCGCTCACGCTGCGGTGTTTTTCCGGTGATTAGCGGTGCATTCAGGCAGCCAGCCAGCGCCTCCAGCTGATCCAGGTATTGGCCGATCACCAGCACCTTTGCCCCGTTATGCTCCTTGATAATCTTTGCTGCCGCCTCTGCCTTGGACGGATTACCGGCAGCCAGCCGGAACTGCTCTTTGCCCCCGGCATACAGATATCTGCTGCGCAGAGCGTTATCCATCGGCACGACCAGCTCCACGCATTCCACAGCGGCGATCCACCCCTGCCTTTCCAGCGATCTCCAGGGCAGCTCATAGCAGCGCGGCCCGATCAGCGAGAAGACATCCCCCTCGCGGCCGTCCTCCCGGATTAGCGTTGCAGTCAGCCCCAGGCGCCGCGTCGCCTGGATATCGGCGGTAGCCCGGAAGACCGGTGCCGGGAGCAGATGAACCTCGTCATAGATAATCAGCCCCCAGTTCCGCTCATTGAACAGATCCATGTGGACAAACTCTTCTTCCTTCGACCGCCGGTGTGTCAGCATTTGATAGGTTGTCAGCGTAACGGGCCGGACCTCCCGGCGTTCACCGGTGTATTCCCCGATTTGCCCGTTCTGCAGGGTGGTCCGCTGCAGCAGCTCCTCCCGCCATTGCACCACAGAGGTTGTATTGGAGGTAAGGATCAGCGTTTCACACTGCAGCTTCTCCATTGCAGCGAGCCCTACGACTGTCTTACCTGCCCCGCAAGGAAGAACAACAACTCCGCTGCCGCCCGTCCCGTAAAATAAGCGGACCGCTTCCTGCTGGTATGCCCGCAGCCCGAAGGAGGCAGCATTTCCGCCGTCACCCTCCGGCTCCCCGCTAATCCATGCAAGACTCAGTCCCTGACCCTCGCGGTAGCCAGCGTAATCAAGGACCGGGTAACCTAGCCGGGTCAGCTCCTGTTTTAATAGCCCTCGGGAGACTGCCGGACAAGCGCATTCCAGCTCTCCTGCTCTGCTCAGCTTCAGCCTGTCCAGCCCGGAAAGGCCCTCCAGCTCATCAAGCAGCGCCGGGCTGTCGGCGCGCAGCACCACCAGCCGGCTGTCAGCTGTATGAGCATGCAGCGTAAGTCTTCCGTACCGCATGACCAGCTTGCGGATTTCTTCTTCCAGCCCGGCTGGAACCCCCCAGCGCGCCAGGCGCTGCAGACTGGCAATAATCTCTTCAGCGGTCATCCCTCCGGCAGCGGCGTTCCACAATGACAGCGGAGTGATCCGGTAGGTGTGATAGGCCGGGAGGCTTTTTACAAGCTCGGCGTAATCTGCAAGCTCCATTCCCGCAGCCCCGAATCCCGGGTGTCCGCATTCCAGCAGCACAGTCTTGTCTTTACGGGCTATACATGCCCCTGTTCCGTTCATTTGCTCTCCTCCTGTCTGTTTATAACGGATCAGCTGCCTGTCGTGCCTGATTGCAAGCACAGGCCCAACAGGAAAAAGCCCATGCCCGCAATTCAGCGGCTATGAGCTCATCCTGTAACGTATTCAATGCAGCCGGTGCTGGGATATCTCACTCAGCGCCTCTCCAGCTTCGTCCGCAAAAAGATCCTTTGCTGCCAGATCACCCAGCGACACAACGCCAATCAGCTGCCCGTTGCGGGTTACCGGCAGGCGGCGGATCTGACGTGAAGCCATAAGCTCAGCTGCTTCATCTACAGTCGCAGACTGCTCAACGGAAACAACCTGCTTGCTCATCACAGTCTCCACAGCAGTGGAGCCCGGATGCTTCTGCGCATACCCTCTCAGCACAAGGTCCCGGTCCGTAATTACACCGATGAGCCTGTTGCCTGACTCTGAATCAATCACCGGAATGAACCCGGTGTCATAGTCTCTCATTTTGACGGCAACCTCATAGACGTTATCCAGCAGCGTAACCGCTGCAGGCTGCTCTGTCATCACTTCTCTTACTGTCTTCAAGTCGGAACCTCCTGTCCTCCGTAATATACGGAAGTAGGTTCCCCCAATCCTGGCTAATTATGCATCATAAGTGCAATTATTCATTCAAACAGGAGTCAGCGAGCGCCACCAGCAGCGTGGCACCGTGCAGCATGGCATCCTCGTCAAAATCAAACTTGCTGTGATGATGCGGATACACGGCATTCTTGTCCGCATTTCCGGCGCCTACAAAGATAAAGCAGCCGGGAATCTCCTTCACGTAATAAGCAAAGTCTTCAGCGGGCATAATCTTCTCCATCTGAATGACCTGCACCATATCTCCAAGCGCTTCGGGAGCAACCCGGAAAAACCGGCGGAATTCCGCCTCATCATTAACCAGCGGCGGATAGCCCATCAGGTAATCCACCTGCGCTTCCGCCCCGTAGACCGCAGCAACCGCTGCCGCCATCTCTTCGATTCTTCTGCGGATTGCATAACGCGTCTCCTCATCAAAAGCCCGCACAGTCCCCGTTATCCGGCAGCGCTCCGCGATAATGTTCTGTGCTGTCCCGCCCTGAATCGTTCCGATACTCAGAACAGCAGGCTGCAGCGGATCAACGCTCCGGCTGACAATAGTCTGCAGCTGCGTAACCAGCGCGGCTGCGGCAACAATGCTGTCCACAGTACGGTGCGGCATCCCGCCGTGCCCGCCCTTGCCGGTAATATCAATGAAGAACTCGTCCGCCGAGGCCATAAGCGGCCCCGGTGCACTCCCAACGGTACCCACCGGCAGCGGTGTCCACAGATGCAGGCCGTAGACGGCATCGGCGCCTTCCAGCACGCCTTCTGCAATCATATCCTTCGCTCCGCCCGGACAGATCTCCTCCGCCGGCTGGAACAGAAAGCGCAGCTCACCCTGCAGCCCGTCCCGGCGGGCACTGTAATAGGCCGCAGCTCCAAGCAGCATCGCCGTATGCCCGTCATGCCCGCAGGCATGCATGATTCCCGGATTCTGCGAAGCATATTCGCTGCCGCTTTCCTCGGTGATATGCAGTGCATCCATATCAGCACGCAGCACTACCGTCTTCCCCGGCCGGCTGCCTTTTATAACTCCGGTCAGTCCGTAGCCGGCCTTGCTGCGCTTCACTTCAATACCGAATGACTCCAGCTTCGCGGCTACAAATGCGGAGGTTTCCTTCTCCTGATAGGACGGCTCCGGGTGACGGTGCAAATGGCGGCGCCATTCCACCATCTCCGGAAGCAGCCGGTCAATCTCTCTTTTGTCCATTACGGTTCCATTCCCTTCTCACGTATTTTTACATTGTAGCAGAAACGCAAAAAACTGTGTATGGCTAAGCCCCGCTTACCTTGCGCAACCCCCGGAAACATACTATCATGAGGTAGAACATCTATAATGACACTAGCGAAATGATCATTATACTTCATAAGGGGGATATGTGCGCTATGATATTTGAGAACACTGGCCTCGTAGGACTGCAAAGCGATCTTCAGTATCTGGACGAAAGTGCGGCCAAGGCCGGGTTTATCCGCTGGCAGTGGGAGTACTCCCGCGCCACTTACGACTGCAAGATCGAGGACCGGCAGAGCGGCGGCGAATACTTCCTGCGGGTCAACACACGCGCTGTCGAAGGCAAGCTGGAGAAGCCCGATGCCGTGCTGGCTATTGAAGCCGTCTACCTGGGCAAGGCCACCTTTCCCCATGGCCTGGAGTATGACTCACCGGTCCCCCAGCCTGTACTCGACACCGCAGCACAGCGCATTCTTGAGCTGAAAGGACTGCTTGAAGCTTGAATACCGTAAAAGGAAAACCCAAACAAAAAGCCAGTCTCCCTAAAAGAGGAACACCAGATTTCCAGCTGCTCATTCTGACTCTGGTCCTGGTCGGATTCGGGCTCGTCATGGTGTTCAGCTCCAGCTCCAGCCTGACACTGGCCAGTTCATTATTCGGCAATGATCCTTTATACTTCATTAAAAAACAGATTCAATGGGTAGTGGTCGGCAGTATCGTCATGTTCACTGTGATGAACATTCACTACAGCAAATTCAAGAAATGGTATGCCCCGATCTTTTTACTTACGCTCGTTCTGTTGCTGCTCGTCGCCTTCGCTGAGCGCACCAACGGCGCTAAGAGCTGGTTCAATATCGGCGGGCTCGGCATCCAGCCCACGGAGCTGGCCAAAATCTCGATCATTCTCTATCTGTCTGCACTGATTACCAAAAAGGGCGAGCGGCTGCGGGATTTACGCACAGGCTATATCCCGGTAATGATAATCGTAGGTATTGTCGCCGGTCTTATCATGATGCAGCCGGATTTGGGCTCCTGCCTTATCCTTGTAGCAACAAGCGGACTTGTCATTTATGCCGGCGGCGCCAGCATGAAGCATATTATCGCCTCGATCGCACTGCTCGTGCTCGGCGTGGGTATTGTCATGGGTGCCAAGACTGCCATCGACTCCCTGTCACCGCAGACAGCTACTGTGGCTGCCGATAATAATTACAAAATGGACCGCATTTCAGCATTTCTTGACCCGTTCCAGGATGCCCAGGACGGAGGCTATAATATGATCCAGTCGCTGATGGCATTGGGAGAAGGCGGGACCAGCGGGGCAGGCTTCGGACAGAGTATCCAAAAACTTCATTATCTGCCCTATCCTTATACGGACTTTATCTTCGCCGTTATCGGTGAGGAGCTCGGCTTTATCGGCACAGCCATCTTCCTGCTGGTCTATCTGTACTTTATCTGGAGGGGAATCATGATAGCCCTCAGGTGCACCGATCCTTTTGGTACACTCGTCGGCGTCGGGGTCATGGGCCTGATTGCCATACAGGCCTTTGTCAACATTGGCGGGGTTACCAAGACGATCCCGCTTACAGGGGTTACACTGCCCTTTATCAGTTACGGCGGCTCCTCTCTGGTCGTTACGATGTTCTGTATGGGCATTATGCTCAGCATCTCCCGAGAAACGAACCGCCCGGCCAAAGAAGAGGTCACCAAATCAGTCACTACCGTGCGGCAGGTACGCGCCAGCCGCTAACGGGCAGATGTACGCACCAGCTATAAAAAGGCAGTCCGGAAATAATTCCGGACTGCCTTTTTGATTACGCTTATGAAATTTCGTCGTTTTTGAAGGCAACGCCTTCAACCTTAACATTCACTTCCACAATATGAAGACCGGTCATACTCTCTACAGCCTCGCGTACATTCTGCTGAAGCATCCGGCAGACCTCATGGATCGGCGTCTCGTACAGTACGATAATGCGCAGATCCACTGCGGCTTCAAGCTGCCCGACTTCTACGGTAACACCCTTCTGCACATTCTTGCCGCTTAGGCGCTTCGCCCAGCCTTCAGACAAGCCGCCCGACATGGCTGCTATGCCCGGAGTCTCCAATGCCGCCAAACCGGCAATTTTAGAGACGACGTCATTCGATATCCGTATGTTTCCCATTTCAAGTTGAAGTTGTTCCGCCATGCCATATCCCCCCTACACTCATTATCAATTATTGTAATTCGAAAACAGGCTAAAAAGCAAATGACTTCTGCAACACCCGTTTACACACCGGATCAAGTTGGGTATATTGAATATGAATTTAACCTACATACAGAAACCGGGGTGCGTTTACCTTGAAAAAATGGATTTCTCCGGCGCTGCTGATAATCACCTTTATCTTAAGCGCGATCGGACACTACGCGAACTGGGACCACACACTGCAGTTCGTATTATCCGCGATTGCGGTTGTTTTTGTGGCCGGCTTTCTCGGCAGGGCAACCGAAAGTGTGGCCCACTATGCCGGACAGCGGCTGGGGGGCTTTCTTAATGCCACCTTCGGAAATGCCGCTGAACTGATCATCGCCTTTTTCCTCGTAAAGGAAGGTCTGTTCGACATGGTCAAGGCAAGCCTGACCGGATCCATTATCGGCAACCTGCTGCTGGTACTGGGCCTAAGTATTTTTGCAGGCGGAATGAAGTTCAAAATCCAGAATTTCAATGTTACCCTCGCAGGGCTCAACGGCTCGCTGATGATCGTGGCGGTCATCGCCCTGTTTGTCCCGGCCATGTTCTTCAACACCCATTCCATCACCGAGCGGGACACCGATGTGCTCAGCCTCGTTGTGGCCGGACTGCTGATTGCCGCTTATATGGCCTGGCTGGTCTTCTCCATGATTACGCACAAAAAATATCTGGCTGATGTAACGGATGACTCCGCCGAGGAACTGCCTAACGAGCATGCGCCTGTCTGGTCCAAGGGCAAGTCCATCTTTTATCTGATTCTGGCAACAGTCATGGTCGCTTTTGTCAGTGAGTGGCTGGTAGGCACACTTGAGACCCTGACTGAGCGCTTCGGCTTCAGCGAGCTGTTCGTCGGCGCCTTCCTTGTCGCGATCATCGGTAATGCAGCCGAGCATAGCGCGGCGATCATGCTGGCGATGAAGAACAAAATGGGCGCCGCAGTGGAGATCGCCGTCGGCAGCAGTCTGCAGATCGCCCTGTTCGTGGCGCCTGTCCTGATTTTCGCCAGCTATTTCATGGGTAATACAATGGATATTGTCTTTACGACCATAGAAATTGTTGCGATCGCCGTCTCTGTGTTTATTGCCAAGTCTATTATACAGGATGGTGCAACCAACTGGTATGAAGGCTTACTGCTGCTGGCGGTGTATTTAATACTGGGCGTGTCCTTCTATCTGGTATAGACTTGTTTCTCCACTCTCTCACCGCAACAAAAAACGCACATGAGCGGTCTTTAGTCCCTCATGTGCGTTTTTATGATCAGTACAGGCGGTCGCTTAGTTCTCGCGTTCGTTGGCTTTCTTATTCAACGCCTCGTACAGCACAGCCAAATTGCGTTCCAGCTCACTCAGTACCTGCTTGCCCGTGAACTCAGGCACAAGCCCTGCTCTGACCGCAAAATCGACCTCTCTTGAAAAGCCGTACATCTGGGTATCCAGCACTTCCTCATAGAGAGGGCAGTAACGAGTCGCCAGATTCTCCATCTGCACTTCGATGAGCTTCTGAATTTTATCGGCATCTTCGTGTAGAAGAGTAATTGCTTTGAGATTAAGCTGTTCCTGCAAATCCGATGAAGTCATGCATTATCCCCCCCATGTCCAAAAGTTACAGCTATTAATGCTATTTAATTTAATATTAGTCGAAATTGAGAGCCAATACAAGAATTCAGTTTGCAGCAAGCAAAAAAACGCCCCGCCGTTCCCGGCAGGACGTCTTTGAGGTTGCCCGATTACTCAGCAACAACAGTAAAATTCAGACCATGTTTGGAAAATACTTCGCTCATCGCTTTTTTTGCTTCTTCGGCATCGGTGCCATGTACATGAAGTTCGTAGCTTTGACTGGAAACCAGAGTTGTAAACAACCCGAGGATGCTCTTAACGTCAATGTACTTGTTGTCCGCCTGAAGAACGATAGATGAGTTGAACTGGCTTGCCGTTTGGGCAATATCCACGATTGCCGCATTGGTACTGGACATAGGAATCCCTCCGCAACTTGATTAGAAAAACTTAGTACGCTTGTTCATTTGTAACCAATTCCATGATACCTTGAATCCGCTTACTCACGCAAGATGTTTTCTTTTGATTACATTTTATTTCAGATTTTCCGGGTTCAGACCTGTAAGTTCCGGAATCACAAAAATACCGTCCTTGCGGATCAGCACATCATCAAAATAAATCTCGCCGCCGCCGTATTCCGGACGCTGAATCAGCACGAGGTCCCAGTGAATTGAAGAACGGTTGCCGTTATCGGTCACATCGTACGCCTGACCCGGTGTGAAATGCAGGCTGCCTGCAATTTTTTCATCGAACAGGATGTCCTTCATCGGATGCAGAATATAAGGGTTGAAGCCAATAGCAAATTCTCCGATATGGCGCGCACCATCATCAGAGTCAAGAATTTCGTTAAGACGTGCGGTATCATTGCTGGTTGCCTCGACAATTTTGCCGTTTTCGAAGCGGAATTTCACATTTTCAAAAGTGATTCCATTATACAGAGTCGCTGCATTATAGCTAATTGTACCATTGACGGAATCACGGACAGGAGCACTGTAAACTTCGCCGTCAGGAATATTTTTCTGGCCTGAGCATTTCTCTGCACCGATTCCCTTAATGGAGAAGGAAAGCTCTGTTCCGGGACCTGTGATGCGCACCTTGTCTGTTTTCCGCATAAGACCGGCAAGCGCATCCTGGGCCTTGTCCATTTTGGCGTAATCCAGGTTACATACCTCAAAGTAGAAATCTTCAAAAGCTTCGGTAGTAGTGTTGGCCAGCTGAGCCATGCTCGCGTTAGGATAACGGAGAACTACCCATTTGGTGTGCTTAACCCGCTGCTCGCTATGTACCGGATGTGAATACAGGGAGTTGTAGAGCTTCATATTTTCTTCCGGCACATCAGCCAGATCGTTGACATTCTCGCCGGCACGGATGCCGATATAGCAATCCATCTGCTTCATGCGGTTCAGGTCAATCTCAGCCCAGGTCTTAATCCCTTCCGGGGTTGCATATTTAAGCATACTGCGCAGGACGGTACGGTCTGTCAGCTGGACAAAAGCGTTACCTCCGGCTTTACCGACCTCCTCCACAACCGCCTTAATCAAATCTCTTTCGCTGCCGATCATTTCGACCAGCACATTTTCGCCCGGCTGCACGTCTACGGAATAACCCACAAGGTTTGCCGCCAGCTTTTGAATTCTTGGATCCTTCATCCTGCTCTCTTCCTTCCTCTTACATAAAAATTGGCATACCGTTCTATTGTAGCACGCCCTCTACCCAGCGCAAGGCTTTATGTCAGGTCGTTCTTCACCCTTTTATTGATACCCGTAAAAATCAACCTTGGTCACAAAGGCCTCCTCGGCAGAAGTACCGGACGCTCCCGGATAACGGACAGTACGCGTCCAGGTTAAACGCTTGGGCAAATTCCGTCTTGTGTCCACCTTCAAAAAATAGACAGACGTCACTTCAGCCTTGTCCAGCTTCTGCTTAAGCTCCCCGCTCTTCCGCAGCCATAAATTATTCATCGCTGACCTGACCTCAGCCGGCTGTGCCGCATAACCCGCATCTGAAGTCCCGGGGCGGACGGCTTGCATTTCCTGCTCCAGCTGCTGCACCAGCTGCTGTTTGGCGGCTGCCGAGCTGAGTCTGACCCGCAGCACCCGGCTGCCTCCGGCAGAGCCCGCCTCCTCGGTTACCTCCTTATCCTTCTCCTGCAGCTCTTCCAGCTGGCGAAGAGGATTTAGTGCCGCGAGCGTTCCGGCGCCTTCCTGCAGAGCGGCCGGCTGATGCGGCTTCCATTCTCCGTCCTTTTTCACCAGGCTGGTATAATAGGTGGAGCCTGCCGTCCCGCTCTGTTCAAGCTGCTGCAGCCTCTGTCCTGCTGCAGCCTCCGGCCCTCCCTTCCCGTCTGGCAGCAGGGAATACAGACTGACCCGGTTATGATCCTGCAGCTTGCCTCCGTAATATAACGCGGATTCTTCCACCGGCTTGCCGGCAACGAGAAGCGCAGCGGAACCTTCAAAGGATACAGCATCCCTGCCGTCCATACCGGCCAGAGCCAGATCGAGATCCTCCGCTGCCGGCCTGCCGTCTCCAAGACTGCAGCCGCTGAGCAGCAAGATAGCTGTTAACAGAGCCGTTTTAATCATCTTCATATATGAAAGACATCCCTTTTGTTATATTTTCAATTTCAATCTATATAGGTTCTCCTTTACCCGTGCGCTTATACGTATGTTTCATGCAAACAAAAAAAGAATCCGCTCGGCCTGCGCCTAAGGATTCTTTACACTGATATCCGTATTTTTACTGTCAATGATGACCTGGTTACGGCCGTTGTTCTTTGCTTCGTACAGTGCCATATCAGCCCTGTAAAAAAGGGATTCGACGCTAACCCGGTCATCTGTCCAGCTCCATTCAGCAATCCCGCAGGATACCGTTACACGAGGCTCCGTCTCACCCATAACCCGTTTGCGTATCCGTTCTGCCACGTATAGGGCCTGCTGGACGCCAAGCTGCGGAAGATAGACTGCCAGCTCCTCTCCGCCCCATCTTGCCGCAATATCACCTTGGCGGATGGAAGACTTCACGATCTCACTGACCTGCTTTAAAATTTTGTCGCCCTTCTGGTGGCCGTAGGTGTCGTTAACCATCTTGAACTGGTCGATATCGACTACAACAAGCGATCCGCAGAAGTCCTTGGTCTGCCGCTCTTTAATCTCCTCGTCGAGATAATGGCGGGCATACAGCCCGGTCAGACTGTCCCGGTTCGCCAGATAACGCACCTCTGCATGCAGGCGTGCATTGCCGACAGCCAGCCCGATATGGCCGGCCATAGCCTGCAGCAGACGGAAGCTGTCATAAGAGAAGAAATGCGGCTCCCGGTGGGTCAGCATTATGGCTCCCCGTATCTCGCCGCCCACATTAAGCGGTGTTGCAATCGCCGATTGCGACTGCGTTGCTGACATTAGCCTTGAATGGATGCCTTCCGCACTGCTGTACTCCGATAAAATAAGCGGTTCTCCTGTACCATACACTTTCCCGCCCAATCCCTTGCCCGTATCAATAATCTCCCCGCACAGCGGAGGGTAGTTGCAGGCAATTGCCTCAAGCCCCCCTTTTTCTTCATTCAAGTGCAGAATACAGCAGTAATCAGCATCAAACATCTCCAGCAGCTCTTCATTGGCATACTGAAAAATATCCCCCAGGCGCAGGCTCTGATTCAGCCGCTGGGTCAGCTCACTCATCATCCGCAGTTCACGGATCAGCTGATTGGAACGCTCGTACAGCTTGGCGTTCTCAAAGGCCGTCCCTGCAGTATCCGCCACCATCGTGAGGAAGCGCAGATCGACATCGGGAAAAGCAGGCTTGTCCAGCATCATATGAAACACACCGTACACACCCTGCTTCCCGCCAAGCGGCAAGCCGATTTCCACAGAATTGGTATCCCGTCCGGCATGGAGTGCCACACGCCCGTCCTTAAAAGCCTTGGCGCAGACATTATCCGCATCCCAGTACAGCGGCAGCGGCTTCACCTGCGGGTGGGTACTGCGGTGGTCCTGCGACATGAACAGCTCCAGCCGCGCACCCGGATACATTGCCGAAATACTGTCAATGACCTCTGTCAGCACAGCATTGACATCGATGTTGTCGTGCATCCGCTGGACAATCTGGAACAGCAGCGACCTCCGGTTACTTTCGCGCTCGGCATGCTGATGGACCCCTGCCAGATCGGACACAAACACATATTCAAACCTGCGGTAAAAACAGGTCTGGTAATGAAGTGCCATTGCTTCTGCCGTATGCCGCCCGCCCTGTATGTATTGTTCTTCCGGCATAACACAGCCCAGCAGGGCAAATATTTCACCTTTACTTCTGGTGAAGACAGGAATCATCAGCAGTATGAGACCGGAATTCCCCTCCGGATTCTCCGCCGTGAGCACGGAGATTTCCCGTGTGCGCATACTTCCGGCAGCCGCCGCCTCCCACTCCTTCTTCCATTGGCTGCCCTGTTCACCAGCTGTGTCTGCCGTTTCAACCCATTTACCATTAGAATTCAGTACGCACCATTCCCAAGAGCGGGCAAACGGCAGTACAGCCAGCCCGCACCATTCCCTGAAGCTCTCTGCAAGCAACTGGCCTGCGTAAGGGAAATCATAGGATACAATATCCGTCTCCCTTAGCCATGCGGCGGGATCACCTGGCTCTCCGCTTGCTTGCATAGTGTCCTGCAACAGCATACGTGTGTCTCTATGACCGTATGCTTCCTGTTCCGGCATAACTTGGATCCCCTTTACATCAAATTAAAAATAATATTATCCGATAACATCTAATTAGCTATATTTTACTCTCTTTCTGGCTGTAATGCATTATATTTTCCTAAAACCCGGGATTTTTTTTAGGACCAAAGAACTAACGACAAAGATAGACAAAATCTTATTAAATAAGAGCTTGACTTTACCTGTTCTTTTCATATAATATTTATTGTTGAACAAGACTGATAATAAGTCTTACTTGGGCGTAACGTTGTGTCACCCTCACGCATCCCGTTACTGTCAGGGCAGCGGCTGAACTTCCCTGACAGAGTGAAACCAAATACACGCTTTCACGAATACGGTTGCGGCACAAATAGGCCCTACCATGAAATTTCAATTATAAAGGAGTCTACTATAACATGGCACGTTACACCGGACCTAAATTCAAACTCAGCCGCCGTCTGGGCATTTCCCTTAGCGGTACAGGCAAAGACCTGAAACGCCCTTTCCCTCCAGGACAGCACGGCGCTAACCAACGCAGAAAAGTAAGTAACTACGGAATGCAGCTTTTGGAAAAACAAAAACTCCGTCACATGTACGGCTTGGGTGAAAAGCAGTTTAAAACTCTCTTCACTAAAGCTCAAAAGATCCAGGGTATCGCGGGCGAAAACTTCATGTTCCTGCTCGAAAGCCGTCTGGACAACCTGGTTTACCGTCTTGGATTTGCTAACTCCCGTGCAGGCGCACGTCAGCTGGTATCCCACGGCCACGTAACCGTTAACGGCAAGAAAGTCGATATCGCTTCTTACCGCGTAAGCGTTGGCGATGTAATCGGTCTTCGTGAAAGAAGCCGTTCCATGAAATCCATCAAGGAAGCTCTGGAAAACCGCAATCACCTTCCAGCTTACCTGGAATATGCTGATGCAGCATTCGAAGGCAAATATGTTCGTTTGCCAGAACGCGCTGAGCTGACCCAAGAAGTTGACGAGAAGCAAATCGTCGAGTTCTACAACCGTTAAGATTCATACATCAAAGCCTCCGGTTCCCCGGAGGCTTTTTTGCGTCATCTAGTATATATATTTTGCAGGCGGGCTGCCCTAACCAAGACTCAGCCTGGCGAGCTTTCTTTTGCCAACCTGGATTATATCACCCTCCTGCAGCTGTACCGATCCGCCTGTATCCGTCTGCTTCACCCCGTTAAGCTTAACAGCCCCCTGCACGATCAGACGCCGGGCCTCGCTATTCGATTCGGCAAAACCCGCCACTGCCAGCAGTCTGACCAGCTTGAGCCCTCCGTCCTCCAGCTCTTCGGCAGCAACTCTGCAGGTTGCGATATCCTCCGGCAGGGCACGCTGCTGAAAGACTGTTATAAAGTGCAGCTGAGCGGCATCCGCGGCTTCTGCACCGTGGTACAGCCGTACCAGGGTATGAGCAAGACGCATTTTTACATCCCGCGGGTGGACTGCCCCTGCATCCACAGCCTGCCTGAGCGAAACCAGCTCATCATTGCTGAGGTCCGTCGCCATTTCATAGTATTTTAGCATCAGCTCATCAGGCACGGACATCGTTTTTCCGTATATATCGTTTGGCGCTTCATCAATGCCTATGTAATTACCGAGGCTTTTACTCATCTTCTTGACTCCGTCCAGTCCTTCAAGCAGCGGCATCAGCACAACGGCCTGCGGCTCAGCACCATACTCTTTCTGCAGTGTACGGCCCATCAGAATATTGAAATTCTGGTCTGTTCCGCCAATTTCGATATCCGTTCCGTTGGCAACAGAATCCATACCCTGCATCAGCGGGTAGAAGAACTCATGGACACTGATGGCCTGACCGCTCTGAAAGCGTTTGGTGAAGTCATCACGCTCCATCATCCGCGCCACCGTGACTTTCGCCGCCAGATTGACTACCTCCGCAAAATCCATCGGGCTGAGCCAGTCTGAATTGTAGAGAAGCTTTGTTTTGAGAGGGTCTAGAATCTTGAAAATCTGCTTACTGTAGGTTGCGGCATTACGCTGAACATCCTCCTCACTAAGCTGTCTGCGTGTTTCCGATTTGCCTGTCGGGTCGCCGATCCGGCCCGTAAAATCCCCGATAATCAGCTGCACCTGATGTCCAGACTCCTGGAACTGCCGCAGCTTGTGCAGTACAACCGTATGCCCTATGTGAATATCCGGCGCCGACGGGTCCAGTCCCAGCTTGATATTCAAAGGTACTCCTGCCGTCACTGACTTCATCAGCTTCCTTCTCAATTCTTCCACTGGTATGATTTCTGCCGCCCCCCGTACTGCCGTTTCCAGCTGGCGCTCCACCTCCTGCTGCTGCGCAGGGGTCAATTCTCCCCATTCCATCCCGTATCCTCCTTATAAATACTTCTGTGCACAACGCAAAAAGAGCCTTTCACTCATCCCTCAAGGGACGAGCAAAAGACTCGCGGTACCACCCTAATTAAGAATCTCTGCAGCGTATACGGCAGCAGATTCTTCGCTCCATTGTTATAACGGGGATGCCCCGGTTCCGGACTACTGACAGGCGCTGCTTACACACCTGATGTTCCTCCGTCCAGCTCCGGACTGTAATTCAAAGGGGCCTGCTGCCGGTTCGCACCACCCACCGGCTCTCTGAAACACATGGCTTGCCTTCTACTGATGTCCTTCAATGCTTTTCTGATATCCAATTAAGTTATTTTATACCACGTCTGGTTTTGGAAAGTCAACCGTGCCGTAAACCGACTTTCCGCCAGAAGCGCATTCAAAACCGGCAAATTGTGCTATAATAGTTCCGTTAAAAGGAGGATTATCGTCGATGGTTGAGGAGAAAAAGAAGAAGACCGCAAAACAGCGTCCCCCGCGCAGATCCTGGCTCCGCAGGTTCGGTTCAGTCGTAAAGTGGATGTTCATACTTGGCATCCTGGGCCTTCTGTTTGCCGGCGGCGCAGTGGCAGGTTACGTCACTTCCATAGTGAAGGAAGATCCTGTACGCTCCGAAGAATTGATTCAGCAGCAAGTCAGCCAGAACGCCATCACCGGCTTTGCTTATTTCCGTGACGGCCAGCCGATTGGTCAGCTCCGCACCGAAGAAGACCGCCGGCTTATTGAATTTAATGATATCCCGCAGCTGGTAATTGATGCCGTCCTCGCCATTGAGGACAATAGTTTCTACGACCATGTAGGAATAGATTTCAGCGGTACCCTGCGTGCCGTCAAGCAGAAGCTGCTTAACGAGTCTGTCCAGACAGGAGGCAGTACACTGACCCAGCAGCTGGCCAGACGCGTGTTCCTAAGCCTGGACCGTACAGAGGACCGCAAGGTCAAGGAAATTCTGCTGTCGCTGCGGCTGGAGCGTTTTTTGTCCAAAAACGAAATTCTAACGGCCTATCTCAACAAGGTGCCGTTTGGTAACGGCTCCAACGGCTACAATGTATTTGGCATCAAGGCGGCAGCCAAAGGCATATTCGGGCTGGATGATCTTGATAAGCTTAATATCGCCCAAGCCGCTTATCTGGCCGGGCTCCCTCAGCTTCCCTCCAAGTATTCCGCCTTTAGTGGTATCGGCGAGTTTAACGAAACCGCCTTCGGCCGGGCCATGGACCGCCAGAAGCTGGTGCTGCGCCGGATGCTTGAAGAGAACAAGATTACTACAACACAGTACAATGAAGCCCTGCAGTTTGACATCAAGGCCTCACTGGCTCCGTATACGAAGAAAGCCTATGCTACCTTCCCTTATCTGATGATGGAAACGGAACGCAAGGCTGCAGCTATCCTATTGTCCCTCAACGAGGGCAAGAACGGTACCGAGGGCACGGAGAGCACCGCGGTCTCCGGAAACGATACTGTGCTGCTAGAGGAAGCACGCCAGCAGCTGATGACGGGCGGCTACCGCGTCTACACAACAATTGACAAAAAAGTGTACAGCGCCATGCACAGCGTTTCAGAGAACAGTGACAATTTCACGAAGGACAGTGAATCAAGAGGCAAAGAGCAGACGGCCGGTATGCTGATCGACAACAAGACCGGGGCAATTCTCGGTATGATCGAAGGCCGCGACTTCAATATCGAGCAGATGAACTATGCTACACAGATGATACGCCAGCCGGGGTCTACCATGAAGCCGATTGCCGCCTATCTGCCTGCGCTCGACAGCGGACTGATTCAGCCTGCCAGCATCCTGGACGATGCGCCTATTATCCTGAAAGACGGCTCCAAAGGCTTCCATATTCCCAAGAATGCCAATAACCGCTATCAGGGACTGGTTACTGCACGTTATGCGCTTAACAAATCGCTTAACCTGCCGGCACTGAAGCTGTTCAACGATAAGGTCGGCATCGAGGAATCCTGGGCTTTTACCAAGAAGCTAGGAATCACGACAATACAGGATAATGATTACAGCGCACAGACCGGGGTTATCGGCGGCTTGCGTTATGGTGTGTCCGTCGAGGAACTAACCAATGCCTATGCTTCCATCGGCAACAACGGTGCATTTAATGATGCCTATATGATCGAGAAGATCGTGGATTTCCAAGGTAAAATTATTTATCAGCATAAAGTGAATCCGGAGCAGGTATTCTCTGAGCAGACCGCCTATCTGATGACAGATATGCTGCGTACAGTTATCACAGAAGGTACAGCCAGCACTGTAAAAAACAATTACGAGCACTTCAAGGACGTGCCGATCGTCGGTAAAACAGGCTCTACCCAGAACTACGGGGACGTCTGGTTCATGGGCTATACGCCGGACGTGACGCTTGGCATGTGGGTCGGCTACAAGGAGCAGATTAATACGCTTCAGGGCGATACCCAGAAACGCCAGGCGCAGACGCTCTGGACAAAGGTTTTGAATGCCGTAATTGAAAGGCAGCCGGAGCTGTTCGTGACCAAGGAGTTTGCCCAGCCTGAAGGGATTGTCAAGAAGACTGTCTCTGCCTACAGCGGCAAGCTGCCGACAAAGCTGACTGACAAGTTCACCACTGATCTGTTCAATGCTAAATATGTGCCGACCGACAGTGATGACGGCATCTCCAAAGCCAAATATATTACTTACAGCGGTGTGAATTATCTGCCTCTGGAAGGCACGCCGGACGACTTCCTCAAAGAAAAGATTGTCGTCAAGCGGGAGAAGCCGATTCAGGATCTTATCAAGGAGCTGCTGGCGGCATTCGACGGGATGAAGGAGCATGAATCTCTGGCCTACTATATGCCGGCTGATGCCAAAACCGACTTCCCGACCGAGGTAGATCCACGTGTAGACGACGGAAATGCTCCGGCAGCGCCAGGTAGCCTCAGCGTGTCGTACAGCACAGGCAAAGCGGTTATCAGCTTTGCTCCAAGCAGCTCTTCTGATGTAGTGGGTTACCGCCTCTACCGTTCCTTGAACGGCGGTGCATTCCAGAAGCAGTCTGTGATCTCTGCAGGGGAGAACACGGTCTTTACCCCGGGTACTCCGCAAAGTGTCAACGCCACCTTCTATGTGACCGCTGTGGATGTCGCCGGGCATGAGACAGCTTCAGGCAGTATTGCCGGCGGCACGGTCCCTACACCTGAGCCAACCCCTACGCCGGAAGAACTGCCTGGAGCAGAAGCGACGCCGGAGGGCGGAATTCTGCCTGGCGGGACGGAAGAGGATCCGGGAATGATTATCGTGCATCCGCCGGGCAGCGAAGAAGTGCCGGCCGGCGGTGCCAATAATGCCGGCAGCAGCAACACGCCGTAATCTATAGAACACATAAAACACCGGTAACCCGCAATAACGGGTACCGGTGTTTTTACTGACTATTGGTCGTGGCTCTGGCTATTAGTCTTCAATCGTGGATAAATCACCGGCAGGAAGCTCCAGCTCCCAGGCCTTCAGCACCCGGCGCATAATTTTGCCGGAGCGGGTCTTGGGCAGCTTCTCCCTGAACTCAATTTCACGGGGCGCCGCATGTGCAGACAGCCCTGCTTTAACAAAGGCAGCAATTTCCTCCTTTAGCTCAGGTGTAGCCCTATACCCTTCTCTCAGTGAAATAAAGGCCTTAATAATCTCTCCGCGCAGCACATCTGGTTTGCCAATAACCCCTGCTTCTGCAACCGCGGGATGCTCTACAAGCTTGCTCTCAACCTCAAACGGGCCGATCCGCTCTCCGGAGGAGTTAATCACATCATCAATCCTGCCCTGAAACCAGAAATATCCCTCATTATCCACATAAGCGGAATCTCCCGAGATATACCAGCCTGGAATGCGAAAATATTCATCAAATTTAGCTTTATTGTTCCAGATCATCCCCATCATGGACGGCCAGGGTGTACGGATCGCCAGGTTGCCCATGGAATAGGGCGGCAGCACATTGCCCCTGTCATCGAGAATGGCTGCCTCAATACCGGGCAGCGGGCGTCCCATGGACCCCGGTTTTATATCCATCCCCGGGTAGTTGCAGATAAGCTGGGCACCGGTCTCCGTCATCCACCACGTATCGTGGATACGCTGGCCGTACACCTTATCCCCCCAGCGGACCACCTCCGGATTCAGCGGTTCCCCAACCGACAGCACATGTCTGAGGCTGCCCAGATCGGCACCCTGCAGGCTGTTCTCACCTGCTCCCATCAGCATACGGAATGCCGTAGGTGCACTGTACCAGACTGTGACAGCAAACCGCTCAATCGTCCTATACCAGTCCCTGGGGCTGAAGCGCCCGCCCCGGACTATGTTGGTAACACCGTTCAGCCAAGGCGCGAATATGCCGTATGAGGTGCCTGTAACCCATCCTGGATCTGCAGTACACCAATAGATATCCTCAGGACGCAGATCGAGCACGATTCTCCCCGTGTAATAATGCTGGATCATTGCCCTCTGCAAGTGATAGACACCTTTGGGCTTCCCGGTTGACCCTGATGTATAATGCATGATCAGGCCATCCTCCAGCGTCAGCCATTCCGGCTCCAGCTCTGCTGAGGACACAGCCATCTCTTCCTCATAGCTGATTACCCCCTTATCGGCCGCACTGTTCCGGCCTACAACGATAATATGCTTCAGCTCAGGCAGTTCATCACGGCGCACACGCTGCAGCAGCTCTGGTGTGGTGACAAGCGCAACTGCCCCGCTGTCCTCCAGCCGGTCTTTGACGGCAGTTTCCATGAATGCCTCGAACAGCGGTCCCGCAACCGCTCCAACTTTTAGAATTCCGACCAGACTGAAATACAGTTCCGGGCAACGCGGCATAAAGATAAACACCCGGTCACCTTTGCCGATGCCGTATTTGCGCAGAATATTTCCGAACTTGCCAGATTGCTCCTGCAAGCCGGCAAAGGTATACCGCTCCTCCCGGGAAGAATCACTATAGATCAGAGCAGTGACAGCACCCCGCCCTTCCGCTACATGACGGTCTACCGCCTCGTGAGCCATATTGACTTTTCCCGTATGATGCCAGGAAAAGGTCTGCTCTACATCCTCCCACCGGAATTGTTCGACAGCCAGGGAATAATCATTCATATTCGCCTGCTGCACACGGCCCGGCAAAATTTCATTGTGGACTTGCCCCATTACTCTTGCCTCCCCTGCTGGATTGATTTAAGCTTTAAGGGCGGGATTTCAAGTTCGCCATGACTGTCAACGTAACAATTATGAATATTTTGTGTCGGAATCAGTATAGCACAGCAAACGGTTACATTCCATAATTTAGTTGAAGGGGAGGAGCCTATTCATGGAGCACCGCAAAATCCCTGTTTCACAACTGATTGTACATAACAATACTAACATCAGCGTCTGCGGCCCTGTAACTTCCGCGTTCTTACAGGATCTTGCGATTCATCCCGATCTCGATGCCTTCCGCAGACCGCATGAACAGCTGGAAGCGCTGATAGAAATCGCAGCATTGCCCGAAGGCAGAGTTATTGCCGCGGTCTCTAATAGTCTGCTGCTCGGTTACATCACTTTTCATTATCCGGATGAAATGGAGCTCTGGTCTCAGGGGAATATGGCAGATCTGATTGAGCTCGGGGCGATAGAGGTAGCTGACGCCTATAGGGGAGGCGGTCTCGGCAAGCAGATGCTTGCCGCCGCTTTTGAAGAAGGACAGCTGGAGAACTGCATTGTGTTCACTACTGAATACTACTGGCACTGGGATCTAAAAGGCAGCGGACTGGATGTGTGGGCATACAGGAGTATGATGGAGAGGCTAATGAAACCGGCTGGTATGGTCTGGTATGCCACCGATGATCCGGAGATCTGCTCACATCCGGCCAACTGCCTGATGGTCAGGATCGGACGGGAAGTCCCTTTGTCTTCACAGGAGACCTTTGACAGAGTCCGGTTCAGGCAGCGCTTTATGTATTAGGCTTCAGGGTATGAATCTAGAGCGCCTGCAGCATATATTCAAGAATGGCATGGGAGCGCCGGGAGGCCGTTACTGTAAATTCACGGTAGTTCACATGGGCCGACCCGTCGGCCTTATCGGACATTGAACGGATAATGACGAACGGAACAGCGTTCATATAGCACACCTGGGCAACAGCCGCCCCTTCCATCTCCGCGCAGGCGCCGTTCAGCTCTTTATATAAGCTTTCTACCACGCTGCTGCTGGCAATGAACTGATCTCCGGAAAGCACAGTTCCCGTAACAAAATGCTGTTCTAGCTCGATACATGCTTTTTCTGCAAGCTTCACCAGCACCGAGTCCGCATTGAAGACAGATACCTCCTGATAAGGAATGACACCTCTTGAGTAACCCAGTGCAGTTGCATCCATATCATGCTGGATACATTCCAGGGAGATTACAATATCACCGATATTCAGACCGGGATGAACCGCTCCCGCAACCCCTGTGAACAGTACCTTCGACACTCCAAACTGACCGATTAGAATTTGTGTGGTTACTGCCGCATTCACCTTGCCGACACCCGACTTGCAGAGAACCGCCCTTTTTCCGAAAATATCACCGGTATAGTAGCTTACTCCCGCCTTGACCGTGGTCTGCTTGTTCTCCATGCTGCTAAGCAGCAGCTCAATCTCCTCATCCATCGCACCGATTAATCCGATAATCTCATTCACTATGTATCCCTCCATTATGCTCAGGCAACATAAAAAGCTCCCGAAGGAGCTTTCCATATACCACTATAAAAAAACTTATTTGTTGACGTGATTAACAGACAGGCGGAGAATCGTCTCATGCGGTAAAATAACCCGCGGGTTCTCAACGGTCTCCTTCTTCATCAGCTTGGTCAAAAGTCTCATTGCCACCGCACCCAGATCGTACATCGGCTGAGCTACAGTTGTCAGCAGAGGACGAACCATGGAAGCCATGCGGATGTTGTCTACGCTGATGATTGAGAAATCATCAGGGACCTTCAGACCCTCATCCTGAATGCTGTGGATAGCACCAATCGCCATTTCATCCGTTGCAGCAAAGATTGCTGTCGGCTTCTTCTTAAGGCCGAGGAAATACTTCATTGCTTCGACACCGGATTCGTAACGGTAGTTGCCGATTCGTACCAGATCCTCCTGGTACTCAATTCCTGCCGCTTCCAATGCTTTCTTGTAGCCGTGGAACCGGGCGTAGCCGTTGGCAGGGTCCTGCAGAGTTCCGCTGATCATTGCTATCTCACGGTGTCCGTGGCGGATAAGCGTATTCACAGCATCAAAAGCCGCAGTCTCATGGTCGATATCAACTGAAGGATACGTTCCCTTCTCATCGCGTGTTGCGCAGAGCACAATCGGAACCGCAGAGGTCTGGAAAGCCTGGATATGCTCATCTGTTACCGTTCCGCCCATGAAGAGCAGCCCGTCGACCTGCTTCTCCAGAAGCGTGTTAATTACACGGATTTCCTTTTCTTTGCGTTTGTCCGCATTACACAAAATAATGTTGTAATGATACATGTTCGCGATATCCTCAATCCCGCGGGCAATTTCTGCAAAAATCGAGTTGGAGATATCGGGGATGACTACACCGACAGTTGTTGTTTTCTTGCTGGCAAGACCTCTCGCCACGGCGTTAGGACGATAGCCCAAACGTTCAATTGCTTCAAATACCTTCTTCCGGGTCTGCGGCTTCACGTTAGGGTTATTATTCACAACCCGTGATACCGTAGCCATAGATACGCCTGCTTCGCGAGCTACATCGTAAATGGTTACCGTCAAATTACTCTCTCCATTGCGATAAATTTTATCGTTCGACTAATTAAAATTATGATACGATACTTTGTACAATTGTGCAATGATAACGCTTCATTTTCCTTTCAAATTTCTTTCAAAGGTAAAAAAAAGCCGCTGAAGATTATGATGATATTTGTCTATAATCGGCATTTCAGCCCGTTCATCCCTGCACAAATAATGAACCTGCTTCTATCGTAACAAAAAGTCCGTGAAAAATCCAACATTCGTGAAAAGTTTTCATTGATTTTGCAGAAAAATCTTTTCATTTCGCGTTTTCTGCCGACTGAATTGCCAATTGCGACAGTCTGGAGCCTGTTTCTTCCATCCATTGCAGATCAGCAAGCTCTACAGCCAGCCTGTACACATCAAGCAGCACATCAATCCGGGCCTGGACAGCCTTGCCTATGTCTTCTTCCAGTTCAGTGAACCCGCCGGGAAATACGCCAGCGCTGAAAACCTCCTTTAGCACATTTGCCCACTCATTACGTTCGGCAAAAGACAGCCGCCGCCGTGACATCGTAGGCTCCAGCTCACCGATCAGCTTGCCCAGTTCCTTCTTAATGGACGGCAACGGTTCATAACGGGAGCAGACTCCGCAGGTATATACCGGAACATGAGTGATTTTGGTCTTGGCGCTGTAGACCAGCGTGTGCATATGTATGGTCATGGCGCCGCCGCAGCCGCATGACTTTTTGAATAGGTTATCTTTTAACATCTCCTACACCTCAGGCTGAAATATTGAAAAACACAGAACCCGCCTTTTCAATATGCTATATTCGACTTCATTCGCCTAAACTCCTTCCCATTTGCATAAAATGTTTTATTTGGCAACAAAGCAAATTATTACTTACTCAAAGATGACTTCATATTTTAAATTTGATAGAATGGATAGAATATTGTGATCTGAAGGGAGCTGCTGACAATGAGATTATCCGGTAAAAAGGTTATTGCGCTGGTTGATGAGGAGTTCGAGGATCTGGAGTTATGGTATCCGGTATACCGTGTCCGGGAAGAGGGTGCCGAGGTTCATCTCGCCGGTCTGGAGAAAGGCAAAACCTACACCGGCAAATACGGCGTGCCGGCTACAGCCGAATATTCCTGGGACGACCTGAATGCTGCCGATTATGACGGCATTCTTGTTCCGGGCGGCTGGGCCCCTGATAAAATCCGCCGTTACAGCGCTGTTCTGAAGCTTGTTCAGGACTTCAACGCAGCCAAGAAGCCGATCGGCCAGATCTGCCATGCCGGCTGGGTGCTCATCTCCGCCAAAATTCTCGACGGCGTTACTGTAACCTCCACACCGGGTATCCGCGATGATATGGAGAATGCCGGAGCCATCTGGAAGGACGAGGCTGTCGTGACAGACGGACATATTATCTCCGCCCGCCGTCCGCCGGATCTTCCGCCTTACGGCAAAGCATTCTGCGATGCGCTGGCCGGAGAATAGGCTGCAGGTATATTTTCAAAGGACAAACAAGCCCTTCCTCATCTTCTGCTGTTGAGGTTAAGGGCTTGTTCTCGTTCTGTACAGCAGCTACTGACGGATATCAAGGGATATCTTCTGGTTAATAGGAGCCGGATAGCTGTATATAGTAAAGGTCAGCGGCTGGGCGTACTTATTGCTGCCTATTCCCAGGTAATTCTTCACAGGCACGGATTTCAGGTCCTTAGATGCCTGAGTCGGCGGAATAGCATACAGGCCCGGGAACGAATGAACCTGACCTTTTGCATCGGTAAACTCACTTTTTAGTATTAAGGAGTTATAAAATTTTTTCTTTCCCGGCTCCGTATTATGCTCCATAACCATTGTTGTTCCACTATCTGTTGCGTACATGGACACGGTTAAATTATCGTCAGGCGCTTTGAGGACCTGCTGCTTTTCCGTATCAATAACCACATTTAGTGCATCCTTATCCAGCGCCAGAATACCGTCTAGCTGCATTTTGAGCGGCTGCCCGGACCGGCTGTCATTGCCGAACACCAGAATTTCCTTGCCCTCAGCCACCAAGGTGCGAACCGGGCTGAAGCTTGAATACTCATCGTTACCGCCTAAATGAAACCGCGGATTAATTATAGAAAAGATTTGTTTGCTGTTCTGCTGGCTGTAGGTATACTGCAGATAGATACCGCTGGCAGCAGCATACACTTCATCAATATGAATTTCTTGTCCATCTACGGTGAGGGTTTTATTTTCACTCATGATTTCACCCGCTTGGGCCATCTTTTTCTTATCCAGCGTGATGGGAACGGACAGTTTTGCCAACGGCTTATCTACGACGACTGGAGCTGAAGGATGCCGTTCAAGCTCACCAATATTAAGCTCAAACGTGATATTGTCCGGGAGCGAGCCAAAGCCTCCGGCCCATTGCAATATTTCATAACTATACGTCGTACCTGTTGGTACTTCCCCGGTGTTTAAAGATATGCCATACGGATAGTTCACCGGAGAATAGCCTTTCCCTGCAAGCTGCAGCACATTTATCTGTGCTTTCTGGCCGGTATTATTGTGAAGTGAAAACAATAGAATAATCCCTTTGCGGTCTGCGGCAATTGCGTCTACTGTGAGTTCAAAACCGTTCTGCTCCGCCGTAACACCGCTGACAGGCTGTACCAGCCCCGCTTCAATGGCCGAAGCTACTGTATTGTTGGCTTTTTCCAAATAGGGTATAAATAAAGCATTTGCCTGAGATGCTGCAGATGGCCCGCGGGCATTATGCGGCTCTATCTGATTGCCAATCCAGGGGAATGCAAACAGCAGCAAGGCAGCTGCCACAACCGCTACCCCCAGCAAATACTGCCTGCCTGCCGGGAAACGGTAACGGACCGGTCTGGAAACTCCGCTGCGGATTGCTGTATTCAATTTAATATCCGATACCTCACCCGCCTGTCCCGTGATTTCGGCAAAATACTCTTTTAACAGCTTATCCTCATTGCCAGCCATGTGCCGACCCCCTTTCATCTTGTTCCGGAGCTGTTTAAGGCCTTTGTTGAGCCAGGTCTTGACTGTCCCCTCCGGCTTGCCCAGTACTTCCGCAATTTCTGCCAGCGTCATATCACGGTAATATTTAAGCACAATCACCTGGCGGTATTTCAGCTTAACGCTGTCGAGTGCCTGCTCCATATCCAGCTTACGGTCACTAGTCATTACCATCACCTCACCGCTGGGGACACCTGCAGTCTTTACGGAAATAAGACGCTTCCTCCGCTTCATTTCATCGTTACAGCAGTTAATCAAAATGCGTGTTATCCAAGGAGCGAACCGTTGCGGGTCCTTCAGGCTTGTACGCTTGCTCCAGGCCCTGTATGTAGCTTCCTGCAGCATTTCCAGCGCATCCGGCTCACTCCTGAAATAGCTGTAGGCAATACCGTAAAGTATTTTCCTCTGTGCTGATACGAGACTGATAAAGGTCTGTGCTTCCTCTTTAGCCAGCTGGACCCGTTCAACTTCCATTAAACTTTCCATTCTCTGACTGGTCTCCCTCCTTCATGCTCCATTACTAAAAGCATCTTTTTGTACTTCTATCTATACTGACTACCGGAGCCCGGAAACGGTTTTAGTTATTTTCACGTCAACTCATAAGTGGGCAGGTAATGCAAAAAGGCCGGCGTACCCGCCAGACCCTTTAATCTTTAATGCTGTGTTAGACAATATGAACTATCTGATTCTAATACGGTCATCCCCGATGATCATACCCGGATACGCAGATAGCTTAAAGGTCAGCGGCTGCGGCAGCTTCTCTGTACCAAGTCTGAATCGGACTGTAGTAATTGCGTTCGTGCCTTCAGTTCTTTGATTCCAGTCGAGTGTAGCGTTCTGAGCCTCCGGGTTAACCAGCCAATGCCAAGTTCCTTCACCATCCATGAAAGTGGAATCCAGAGAAAAGCCCCTAATATTGGCATACTCCTCTTCCTCCGGCACTTGCATTGTCATATCCAATATCAGTTCATCAGGCTCCGCATTGACCATCTGATCTGATAAGGTCAGACGTTCGTCAGGAGCTTGTATGATTTCCCGGGTATCGCTGTTAATGATCAGATTAAGCCTCGCTTTGTCAATTGCATACAAGCCTCCGATATCCATCCTGACCGGGTCTTTTGGGCGTATACTATCATTATGAAAAAGGTAATAGCTTTTACTGTCCGATGAAAACTCCCCGGCTTTGGACAGCTCTTTCTCATGTTTCCCGGTACCCATGACTATGCCGAAGCCATACTCACCGTATACGTCCAGATCCTTTCCTTCATACCCGGGATTCATGTAGATCCCAGTAGGTCCGAGATAGAGGTCCTTTATATTATAGGTGTAGCCGGCAATATTAAAGCCCTCCTCTAAAACAACCTCATCCCCCGCTGAATATTCTGCTGTTTCGTCTAAGTCTATAACCGCACCCAGCTTATGCATGATGACTTCACCGTTAGCATCCTGAAATATATATTGATCATCATCCATCGGCAGCAGCGTCAGTGTGGCAAACACACGATCCGGCAACGCAGTCTGCAGATTATTCCAGGGAATGATCATTACATCACGGACAATTCCAGTATACATGCCAGGTTTGTAATTATGATAACCGCTATAAAAATATGTGCCCTCTGCAGTCAAATTGGCTGACGAATGTTCATCTGCTTTAAAATTGAATTTCATATTTAAATATTGCTGATTTGTACTATTCTCTACCCTATATAGAAGGATTACTCCCCGTCTGTCGGCGATGACACCATCGATAGTAAATTGAAATCCTCCCACTTCCGGAGACACAATATTGACATGCTGCACATATCCGGCATCCAGCGCAGAGGTAACCGTCATATTGTCACCAATGGCCTCACGGTAATCCTCAAGCTCACCCCAGCTTTGGGGAGGCAGCGCTTCGGGTTCCCGTATTAACTGCCCGTAGATCCAAGCCAGACTTGCTAACAGGACAACAGCTAATACCGCAACAATCACTCTATTGTTTCTTTTGCGTCGTACAGGACTGCGGTGCCTGCCCTCTGCGATTCCGTTATGTATAGCCGTATCCAGCTTTAATTCAGGCACATCCGCCGTTATCCCGGCCATCTTCTGAAAATAACCTCTCAGCAGCTTATCTTCAGTCTCTGCCATGTTATTATGCGGCTCCGCCTTCCTCCGCATTTTATCCCCGAGCTGCTTCAGGCCGTTGTCCAGCCAGGCTTTAATGGTACTCTCCGGTTTATCCAGTACTTCGGCAATCTCTGAAAAGCTAAGCTCCTGATAATATTTAAGCACAAGCACCTGGCGGCAGTTGTCCTTCACACTGTCCAGCGCCTGCTCCAGGTCCAGTCTGAAGCCGCTTTTCATCACTGTCATCCTGTCTTCGGAATAGTCCGGCTGCAGTCCAGCCCTCCCTTTCTTCAGCTCGTCATTGCAGCAATCCATCAGGGTCCGTATCAGCCAGGACGGGAATTCTCCGGTATCCTTCAGGCTATCACGCTTCATCCAAGCCCGGCAGGCCGTTTCCTGCAGCACCTCCAAGGCACTAGCTTCATTACGAAAATAGCTGAAGGCAATCCCGTACAGCTTATGCTTCTCCCGGGATACCAGCTTATACAATTGCTCTTTCTCGTCCTCTTCCGCTTTCGCTCCATCCCTACTCTTCTCTGCCACTTGTCTATTCCCACCCCTGTCCTCTTAAAAAAACGTCTTACTCTATAATTACTTCGCTGAACGTCAAAAGGTTTTACTTTTTTTCTCATTCCATTTGAAAAGGCCCGGCAGCAGCCGGACCTTTTGGCACATCATTTTGCAGAATACGGGAGCTGCTCAGTCGGCACTGTCTTCGCCGCACTGCTTAATCCGGCAAAGGCGCCAAGCACCTCTTCTGTCTCCAGGCTTGTCTTGTAGCGGAAGCAGGCCTTTGCTGTCTCCCTGGCATCGGAAGCCAGGGTATTAAGCGTGCGGTGCTTCACCCGCAGCAGCGCCTGCGGTGACATGCTGAGGTTGCTGATGCCAAGCTCCAGCCAAAGCGGCAGGGAGCGTTCATCCGCCGCCAGCTCGCCGCAGACGCTGACATCGATGCCTGCACTGCGGGCCGCCTGTACGGTCATCCGGATCATGCGCAGCACCGCAGGATGATACGGATGGTACATATGGGCAATCTGCTCATTCATCCGGTCTACTGCCAGCACATACTGGACCAGATCATTGGTGCCGATGCTGAAGAAGTCAACCTCCTCAGCCAGCAGGTCAGCAATCATTACAGCGGCGGGAACTTCAATCATGATGCCGACCGGAATGCTGCGGTTATAAGGGATGCCCCGCTCATCCAGCTCCTGCTTCACTTCATTTAATACAGCGTTGGCCGCCTGAACCTCTTCTACGGAAGAGATCATCGGGAACATTATTTTGACATTACCGTAATGGCTGGCCCGCAGAATGGCACTCAGCTGGGTTTTGAACAGATCCTTTCGGTCCAGACTGATGCGGATTGCACGGTAGCCCAGGAACGGGTTCTGCTCTTCCGGAAGCTGGAAGTAGTCGAGGTGCTTATCTCCTCCGATATCCAGCGTACGGATAACTACAGTGCTGCCGCCCACCTTCTCGGCGACCAGCTTGTATACTTCAAACTGCTCATCTTCTGTCGGGAAAGAATGCCGGTCCATATACAGAAACTCTGTACGGAATAACCCTACACCCTCTGCACCGTATTTCAGGGCCATATCCAGCTCCTTGACCGAGCTGATATTGCCGGCCAGATGCAGATTCACCCCATCCTTGGTAACTGCCTCCACCGTAGCGAGCAGCTCAAGCTGCTCTTTTTTGCGCTGCTGCTTTTCACGTCTTGAGGCATATAACTGAATCGCCGCCTCATCCGGATGAAGCTGGACAATTCCGGTATCCCCGTCCATTGCCAGCATGTCTCCGGTCTGTATCGGATTGGTAATTTTATTCTCAAGTCCGGCCACCAGCGGTATGCCGAGCGCCCGGGCCATGATTGAGGAATGCGAGGTCTTGCCGCCCATCATGGTGACAATCCCCAGTACGTAGACCGGGTTGAGGTGAGCCAGCTGGGATGGAGACAGCTCTTTTGCCACCAGAATATATGGCTGAGTATCGGACGGCAGCGTGACCTCCGGCGCGCCCAGCAGATGCTTAAGCAGCCGGTTGCCGACATCCTTGATATCAACGGCCCGTTCCTTCATATATTCATCGTCCAGCAGATCGAACATCGCTACAAAATGATCTATGGCTTCTTTTACGGCAACCTCAGCCGCCTTATATTGGCGTTCAATAATACCGCGGATCTCACTCATGAACACCGGATCATCAAGGATTGCCAGATGTGCGTCAAAGATGCTGGACTCTTCAGGCCCTACGACCTCACGGAACTCTTTTTTAATGAATTCAATCTCATCTTTAGAGGTGCGGATTCCTTCATATAACCGCTCAAACTCCTGAGCCAGATCTACAGGATTCACTTGCGTATCCGGCAGGCTCCATTCCCAGCTCGGCAGGACAAAGGCCTTCCCGATAGCTACACCTGCTGCAGCGCCTATGCCTTGAATCATGCTTCCACCCCTCCAACACTTTCATGTAATACCACGGACATTACTGAGGATTGCCCCTTTTTAACATTTTTGAATGGAGCATAGCTCCAGGATTTGACACGGTCAGGATTGGTGATAACCATTGGTGTTGCAAGTGACGCGGCATGCTCCTGCAGGTAAGCCAGATCAAACCGGACCAGCAGCTGCCCCGGCTCCACACTGTCACCTTCCTGTACAAGGGCCTCAAACGGTCCCTTAAGCTGAGAGGTATCAATCCCGATGTGCATCAGCACCTCCAGCCCTTCAGGCGTAGAAATGCCTACAGCATGCATTGTAGGGTACACGTGCATGACCTTGCCGAAGACGGGCGAGACCAGCTCTCCTTTTTCCGGAAAAAAAGCAACTCCGTCGCCAACCAGCTTCGCGGCAAATATATGATCCGGCACTTCCTCAATCGGCATCATTTTGCCCTGAATCGGGGCACAGAACAGCACCTGCGGCAGATCGCGCAGCATCAGCTTGTCAATTTCCTCGCGGATCAGCTCAGAGTATGTACCGAATACAACCTGCACATTGCCCCCGCCAAGCTTAATGATACCCGCAGAGCCAAGGCCCTTAAGTGCTGCTGTATCTATATATCGGTCGTTATGCACCGTTAATCTTAGCCTTGTGATGCAGGCCTGAACCTGGACAATGTTTTCTTTGCCGCCCAGCGCCTCCAGAATCAGCGGAGCCTGATAAGGGATATTCCCCGCCCAGTCGCCGAGCTCCGAGCCTTCCTCACGGCCCGGTGTCGGAATCTGGAAACGGCGGATTGCCCAGCGGAACAGATTATAATAAACCACAGCATAGCCGATGCCGATCGGAATCAGCAGCCAGGCACGCTGTGAAAGATGCATATTCAGGAAAAAATCAATCGCTCCCGCCGAATACGAGAACCCGTGATGGATGCCCAGCAAATAGGTTATCACCATTGCCAGACCTGACATTACCACATGCACCGCAAACAGATACGGGGACGCGAACAGAAAGGCAAACTCAATCTGCTCCGACACCCCTGTCAAAAAGCAGACCAGCGCAGCCCGCAAAAAGGTCTTCTTGATCTTTGGCTTCAGGTCCTCGCGCGCCTCCTGGATAATTGCCAGTGCAATCGCCGGCAGGGCAAACATCATAATCGGAAACAATCCGGCCATAAAGATACCGGCAGTAGGGTCTCCGGCAAAAAACCGCGGCAAATCCCCCTGTACAACCGCACTGCCGTCAGGAGAGGTAAAGCTGCCAAGCTGGAACCAGAATACATTGTTCAGGATATGATGGAGCCCGAAGGCGGTAAGCACCCTGTACAGCACCCCGTACACGAAGACACCGTAGCCTCCGGCAGATTGGATATCCCGGAACAGGTGATCCAGCACATTCTGAAGCAGCGGCGAAACGCCGAGCATCACCCAGGCAAACAAGGCCGAGAACAGTCCCATGAACAGAAGCACGAAACGCGACCCGCCAAAAAACTGGATCGCCTCCGGCAGCTTGATATTTTTAAATTTATTATGTGCCACACCGGCGACAATTCCGAGAATAATCCCGATGAGTGTGGCAGGCTGAACCGTTCCGTCGCCCATATTGGAAACAATCCGGTCATAGGTGAACATTCCCGCTAATGCTGCAAGTCCGGCCGGTCCGGCCTGATTGGACAGCCCCCAGGCTACTCCGACAGCAAACAAATAAGGCATGAAATAAAATATTCCCTGCCCCGCGTATGTAGTCACTTCAGATACCGAAGAAAGTCCCCATGCAGACCACGGCAAGCTGCCCAGACTCAGCAGAATAGCTGCAGCCGGCAACACCATGGTAGGAAGCATAATGGCTCTGCCCAACTGCTGCAGTGATCCGAGCCAATTCAAGGTGACCCTCTCCTTTCATTCTATCCTAAATGGTAAGTGCTCCAGCATTTTTTGTCAAAAGAATACGCAACTCCTAGAATACCACGTACGGCAGGAGGATGGGAAGTTTATTCTGGCCACCAGCCACCAGCCACCAGCCACCAGCCACCAGCCACCAGCCACCAGCCACCAGCCACCAGCCACCAGCCACCAGCCACCAGCCACCAGCCACCAGCCACCAGCCACCAGCCACCAGCCACCAGCCACCAGCCACCAGCCTGAATAAGTGTACTTTGTACATCTAAAAATACTACTTCAGCCCAAAAATTAATTTTAACTGCACTTTGTGCAACTATTCCTCACGTTTTTTGGCTTAATCAGCAATTTCGCAGATTTTAGTTGCACAGAATGCAGTTATTCTTAAAAAATGCGCCAAAATGGCTACTTTAATTGTACGGAATACAGTTATTCGACGGGGCCTCTGCATTTAGTGACATTCGGCACTCACCGGCGACTATATTACCACAATTGGCCGGGCTGTAGACTCTTCACCTCGTAGTACCGCACCCGTTCTTTGGAACACACTGGCTTTAATAGGCCCTTATCGCTCAAAGAGATCAGCAGCTTCTGCGCCGTACGGAAATTAACCTTAAAATGGTTCACAACATCCTTCGGACGCACCGGCCTGCCAAGACGCCAGGCTAAACGCAGCACCTCTTTTTCTGCGGACAGCAGGTCGGCAGCACTGGCTGTTCTTGTCAAATATGGAGCCAGCGCCAGCTGCAGCAGCATTCTGCACACTTCAGGACGCTGCTGGATATCATCAAACGAAAAATGCAGCATCCGCCAGCCCATGCCGGTGAGAAAATTGTCCCGGTTCAGCGCGTAGCTGAATTTCTCCCGGTCCATGTCCTTAATATGTGTCTGAAACCCGTCGCATTCAATCCCAATCTGCGGGCCGCTCTCCGGCAAAAAGGCAAAATCCAGAAACTGTGATTTACGGTTCCAGTCGTACACCTCGTACTCGGGATGCAAATGCCCCAGCGATCCAAACAGCGGCCACCATACATTCTGCACGAACAGCTTCTCCGCAAAGTTATGCCCCCGTAAAAGCCTGCCTCTGCGCTCACCGCTCCGCTCAGCCGAATGACGGCCAATCCACAATCCATGTGCTTCTTCGAAATCCATAAATAGCCCCCTCCGGAAAAATAAAAAAAGAACGCCCACAGCCCGGATGTAACCTAACGGGTAATGGACGTTCTTCGTCTAAAGCCAGTATAGCAATGCACTTCGTTTATTTCCAGCCTGATTACTAGCCCCGGCTGCGCCCGTGCATCGTAATGGCCTCCTCAACCTTGATGCAGCGGTCCATGATTGCGGTCATGCCATGCTCAGCAGCAATATCTGCCGCTTCCTGGCTGATAATACCCTGCTGCAGCCACAGCACCTTGGCACCGATGTCAGCAGCCTCCTGTGCCACCTCAGCACAGTATTCACTACGCCGGAACACGTTGACAATATCAACCGGCTCCGGAATTTCAGCCAGTGTGTGATAGCACTTCTCTCCGAGAATGTCGCCGTCTACCATAGGATTCACCGGTATGATCCGGTATCCCCGGCTCTGCATGGCATAAGCCACCATGTATGAGGTGCGGTCCGATTTGTCGGACAGGCCCACAACAGCAATATTACCTGCTGATGCGAGGATATCTCCAATCTGTTCACGGCTAGGGTTCTCAAAACTCATCGCAATGTCCCTCCTGTCAATGATTGTTGTCAAAATTCATTCATATTACTAAGAATGTCACAAGAGTATCACAACGAAACCGCAGCCTGCTGCGTTATAAGACACAGCAGGGGGAAGTATTCATCAGCAGAACACGCTTTGAACCGGTCATCTAAGGAGCCGGAGCCTCAGTAAGGGCAGTCTACACAGAGACCGTCAGAGGATAACTCAAGACGGTGCCGCCCGCACGGCAGAGTGTTATTATATGTTCTCTACCCTATTTTACCCACTCTACATCAGCGCCAAGCTCACGCAGGTGATCAAAGTACTGCGGGTACGATTTGGCAACATGATGGGCGTCCTTAATCAGCAGCGGCTGGCAGGCGCGCAGTCCGACAACGGTCAGTGCCATAATAACCCGGTGGTCATAATGCGCGTTGATCGTAACGCCGCCTTCAACCCCTTCCGGCATTCCATGTACGATAATCTCGTCACGCCGTTCCTCTACCTTGGCTCCTGCACGCGTCAGCTCAGCCAAATAATCTGTGATCCGGTCGCATTCCTTATAACGCAGATTCTCTACATTATAGAAGCGCGAAGTTCCTTCTGCGAAGACAGCTGCCGCCACCATTGCCAGTACAGCATCTGTAGCTGCATCACCGTCAAATTCCACAGCCTTGAGTACGCCGTTGCCCTGCACATGCACCGTACCGTTCTCATGGGTCAGCGGAACTTCCATCATCCGCAGCACATCCACAATAGCACGTTCCCCCTGCTTGCTTCTCTCAGCCAGACGGTGAATCTTCACATCTGACTTCGTTACAGCCGCTGCCGCAAGCACAGCCGCAGAACCCGGATAGTCACCCTGCACTGTATAGGACTTGGCAGCGTAAGCCTGGCGGCCCGGCACCTGGAATGACATATAATCATCTGCAGCGTGGACAACGATTCCCGCCTGCTCAAGCACCTCAAGAGTCTGGCCGACCACAACCTTGGATTTCAGGTCGTCCAGCACGATAATCTCACTGTCTTCCTCCAGCAGCGGTGTCAGGAACAGCAGTGCGCTTAGAAACTGTGAGCTTACAGCACCGGAGACCGTAATCCGTCCGCCGGCCGGCTTGCCGCCGCGGATCGTAATCGGCAGTCTTCCGTTATTATGCTCAACTTCCACACCCAGCTGCCCGAGCGCTGTAATCAGATCGTCATGCGGACGCTTACCGAGCGAATCGGGATAGGTATTCACAAAAGTCACTTCAGGGCTCAGCGCAGCCACAGCCATAAGGAACCGCAGCACCGCCCCCGCATTGCCGACATTCAGCTCCTTCACATCACGCGGATTCCGGCCGAAGCCCTGCACTACGATCTTCTCGTCATCCTCCGTCAGGACAGCGCCAAGATCGGCGATACATCTGCGGATGGCATCACTGTCTTCACTGTGGGCCGGATGATAGATTGTGCTCACACCTTCAGACAGCGCCGCAACCAGCAGATAGCGGGTCGTGTAATTTTTGGAGGACAACGCTCCAAATTCTCCTTGCAGGGTAGGTGTCGGCCTAACGATAACGTCCATTATTTATACGCTCCTTATATTATGTAATGTGTATAGGCAGTGCACTGTTTGACATGCCTGTCCAAAGCTAGGTATCATAACATTATTCTGCAGTTGAAAGGGGTCTTACTTACTCATGAACGATATTCCACAAGTTACACCGGACGAGCTGCGGCAGCGCCTTGCGGCAGGCGAAGACCTGCTTCTGATTGATGTCCGTGAGGAGGATGAGGTGGCAGCCGGTATGATTCCGGGCGCGCAGCACATTCCTATGGGACAGATTCCGCAGCGCAGCGGAGACTTACCGGCTGATTCCGGCATCATCTTCATTTGCCGGTCCGGCGCACGCAGCCAGCGTGTCTGCGAATATCTGCAGCAGTTCGGCATCCAATCGTCCAACCTGAGCGGCGGAATGATTGAATGGAACGAAACTGCGGAAAGCTAAGCAGCTTTCGCCAATACACTTAAAAGCTCAAACGCGGTAATGCATTAAAATATACTGCGACACTTCTGCCGCATTCAGCTCCGATGTATCGACCGTGCAATGCGCAAACCGGTAAGCCTCTCGCCGCTGCTTCATAATGGCGCGGACCTTATCCTGTGCGTTGCCGGCGAGCAGCGGTCGGTTCAAATCCCCGCTTACACGCGCAATAATAGCCTCTTCTGTTGCTGTTAAAGCTACTACAAGCCCTTTATCCAGCATAATTTCCGGGTTCCCCGGTGCAAGTACAGCTCCGCCTCCGGTTGATATGATCCTGGCTTCTCCTTCAAGCACCTGCGCCAGTGCAGCAGACTCAGCCTTCCGGAAGTACGCCTCACCGTCTGCGGCAAAAATATCCGCGATGCTCCGTCCTTCATTCTCTACTATAATATGATCCAGATCAATGAGCTCATAGCCAAGCTCCTCTGCCAGCAGCGCGCCTACAGTTGATTTGCCTGTACCCATCATCCCGACCAGAATAATATTCCTGCGCCGCTCTGTTTCAGCAGCACTTTGCCCTGCAATTTCCCCCGACATAACTACCCTCCAACCGCGACATTTGTCATATCATAACACAAGCCCAAAAGGTTGCACAATCCACTTCCTGGCTGCCGGCTCTATCTCACATGATAAAAAAGCCCGAAGGCTTCCCGCAGCCGGGAAACCTTCGGACCGCCAGTCTTACAGATGTACTGTAAAACCTATTCGTTAATCCAGTTGTGGTGGAAGACGCCTTCTTTGTCCACACGCTGGAAGGTGTGGGCGCCGAAGTAGTCGCGCTGTGCCTGAAGCAGGTTCGCAGGCAGACGCTCTGTACGGTAGCTGTCGTAGTATGCAAGCGCGCTGGAGAAGCCTGGCACAGGCACTCCTTGGGCAACAGCCGCGGATACCACTTTACGCCATGCAGCCTGGTATGAGCTCATGATGTCCTTGAAGAACGGATCAAGCAGCAGGTTCTTCAGCTCCGGATTAGTCTCGTAGGCATCGGTGATGTTCTGCAGGAAGCGGGAACGGATAATGCAGCCGCCGCGCCAGATTTTAGCCAGGCTGCCGTACTTCAGATCCCAGTTATATTCGTCGGAAGCTACGCGAAGCTGTGCGAAGCCTTGTGCGTAGGATACGATTTTGCTGGCAAACAGTGCTTTGCGCACATTCTCGATGAACTCAGCCTTGTCACCCTGGAACGGCTCCACTTCCGGTCCGCTCAGAACTTTACTGGCTTCTACGCGCTCATCCTTCATAGCAGACAGGAAGCGGGAGAATACAGACTCGGTGATCATGGACAGCGGTACACCCAGGTCGAGCGAGCTCTGGCTTGTCCATTTACCGGTTCCCTTTTGGCCGGCGGAATCGAGGATCACGTCAACCATCGGTTTGCCGGTTTCTTCATCATACTGTGCAAAGATATCTGTAGTGATCTCGATCAGATAGCTGTCCAGCTCTCCGCTGTTCCACTCCTTGAAGATGCTGTGCAGTTCCTTGGCATCCAGGCCAAGAACATCCTTCAGGAGCTGGTAAGCTTCACAGATCAGCTGCATGTCGCCGTACTCGATACCGTTATGCACCATTTTAACATAGTGTCCGGCACCGTCAGGTCCAATATATGTACAGCAAGGCTCTCCGTCCACTTTGGCCGAGATTGCCGTAAGAATCGGTTCAACCAGCTTATAGGCGCTTTCCTGTCCGCCAGGCATGATGGAAGGTCCTTTAAGTGCGCCCTCTTCGCCGCCGGATACACCGGTGCCGATGAAGCGGAAGCCTTTGTCTTCAAGCTCTTTACTGCGGCGTACAGTATCAGGGAAGTATGCGTTACCTCCGTCGATGATGATATCACCCTGGTCCAGATACGGCAGAAGCTGCTCAATAGTAGCGTCCGTTGCTTTACCGGCCTGTACCATGATCAGGATTTTGCGCGGCACTTCAAGGGATTGAACAAACTCTTCAACAGAGAAAGTACCTATCAAGTTTTTACCTTCAGCTTCGGCAATCAGGTCATTGGTCTTCTCCGGGGAACGGTTAAATACCGATACGGAAAAGCCTCTGCTCTCGATGTTAAGAGCCAAATTTTTACCCATTACTGCCAAGCCAATAACGCCGATTTGTTGTTTTGCCATCTGGTTCTCCACCCTTTGCACCCTATATTTTTGTGAAATCCATTTCTCGCAGTATAAGAATACCACCCTTTGTCAGATACAGCAAAGTTCCGCCTGCGAATTAGAGATCAATTTCATTGACAAAGCCACGGCCTATCAGGAAATTGCTCACAATGACTATTTTAACGTTTTTAGCAGCATAAGTGAACCCCTGTCCGCAAGTGATATCCAAGGCGGTATACAACTCTGCAGGCATCAGCCCGTTCAATACAAACAGCTCCCGCATGCAAAATCAGGACATCCCGTACAACGGGATGCCCTGAACAACTGTACAGCATTCACCATTCCAGCTGATCAAGCTCACGGGATAACAAGGCCAGCTTCGATCTGCATGCTGTGATAAGCGAATCATCCTTGCTGCGCAGCGCTTCGTTTAACCGGTCAAGCTCCTCATCTACTTCCACTCTGCGCTGCCGGATCCGTTCCTCGCCTTCCACCGAATAAAAAAGCTTGCTCAGCTCCTGGTCGGTAAGCAGCGGCCCTTTCTGGTACAGCACACGCTGCTGGTACCCGGAAATTTCCACCAGCCGGATCACTTCGCCGAACATAATGTTCTCAATTATAATCTGACGGTCGCGGAAGCGCTTGACGACCGCATGCCCGCGCATATCACCAATCAGCTTCTCCATCCATTCTGACAGGCGTGCGTCCCGGATCATATAATCGCCAACCAGCTTATATCCGCCCTTTATCTGCTGAAAACGCAGCTTAACCAGCTTACGGCCGGTACGTACCGAGATCAGGAATACATTTTCATTCTCACTCCAGTACAGGGAATAGCCTTCCTTGATCAGATCCTTGATCAGGTTCTGGATGTGCTGCCTGTCAAAGCGCAGCTCCAGGTTGCAGTACTCCACCTCGTCGTTTTTATTCACGGCACTCCCTCCTAACAGCTTTGTTAAAGCAGCTTGATCTGAACCTTAGAATAAAACGGACTGCCGGACCTCCACCTGATGTCAATCTCTTTTCGTTCGTCTTACTGATATTTTATACTTCATCTTATGTAGCGGTAACTTGGTTTATTGACTATTTTTACCCGCTTCCCGCCATTCCCAAACGCCAGCAGTGATAGACAGCTGTTTCAGCTGTTAAAATGCTTGAGCTTAGTACGGTGCACGATCAGCAGATGCAGTCCGGCAAGCAGTACCATTACAACGGCACTTGCCAGAAACGGCGCGCTGTGGCTGACCGAATCCCATAACCGCCCCGACAGCACCGGACCGGCAACCATGCCCGAGCCCTGAAGAGTCAGGAACAAGCCCCAGACCGTTCCGCGCTCTCCTTTTGGCACCTGCTTGGCAACGAACGCATTCCAGGCCGGAAGAATAAGCGCATAGCTGATGCCGACAAGTGCCACAGCCATGAATGCCAGAGGCAGCCGCCGCACCTGTGAAAAAAAGGCCAGCGAACCAGCTGCAAGCAGGAAGCCGATGTTCAGGAATACCGTCGTTCCGATCCGGTCAACCAGCTTGCCGGCCGGAATGAGTGTAAGCACCGTAATCCCGCCTCCGGCAATCAGCAGCAGACTGAACTGGTTAGGTGTGACATGCAGTTCGGAACGTGCAAATAAGGTGACTACAGGTGTCATCAGCCCGATGGCAAAGGCCTGCAGGAACAGCGCCGGGAACAGCAGCCTGCTGACCTTCAGCGAAGTTCTCACTTGCCGGAAGGTCCGCTTCAGGCTTTGCAACGGCTGAAATGGTCTGTGCTGGTCTGCCTGGGCATCACCATGCATGTCCTGTGCCGCACGCGGCGCATGGCCCGCAATCCGTGACGGGAGGAAGAGCGCTACAGCAGATACCGCCGCGGCGCAGCCCATTAGCACAAGGAATACCGCCCGGTAGCTCTGTCCGCCGTGGTCCATCATAAAATTGACGACGATGGGCCCGATGCCCGTACCGGCCAGCGAGGCCATTTCTACAGCGCCCATAGCCGCCCCGCTGCTGCCGCTTTCTGTAGAGCCGGCCAGCTCGGTAATTCCGGTCATGGTGCACGGCCAAAGAGGAGAGGTCCCGATGCCCAGGATCAGGCAGGCAACCGACAGTGTAGCTGCATCCTTGGCATAAATAATCATCCCGACGGCCAGTACAATCAATACCAGCGCCCCGGTCATTGTCCAGCGGTATCCGATCCGCTCCATCACCCAGCCGAACGGACTCCGGAAGAGATTATCGCCTAAATACTGCAGGGCAAAGGAGAAGCCTACCACAGTAACAGACAATCCGAGGATATTCTCCATGTACACCGGCAGCAGTGCAACCAGTAAGGAGCCTTTTACAAACTCGACCAGAAAGATGATAACCCACATCTCCACGATAAACGGTGAGGCCAGATTGATATGCATACGTCCTGCAGCTTTGCCAGTCATTTTATCACATCCTAGTATTATGGTGATTGATTTGTTATACTGATGCTTGCCGTAAAATAATAAATCTTGGCGAAAGGTTGTGACAGCATTAAATGAATCAACACGATACTCCCCTCTTCACCGCTCTTAAAAAGCATGCCGCCGGAAACCCTGTACAATTTCATATTCCCGGGCATAAGAAGGGGCTAGGAACCGATGCCGAATTCCGTGAGTTTATCGGCGATAACGCGCTATCCATAGATTTGATCAACATCGCACCGCTTGATGACCTTCATCAGCCTACCGGCGTGATTTTAGAAGCTCAGAAGCTGGCTGCGCAGGCCTTCGGCGCCGATTATACGTATTTTAGCGTACAAGGCACGAGCAATGCCATCATGACTATGATCCTCTCTGTCTGCTCGGAAGGAGACAAAATAATTGTGCCCCGCAACATTCACAAATCCGTGATGTCGGCCATTATTTTCTCTGGAGCCAAGCCTGTATTCATCTCACCTGTTCAGGATGAGAATCTTGGGATAGACCACGGTATTACTACCAGTTCGCTGGAAAAGGCATTAAAGCGCCATCCGGATGCCAAAGGCGTTCTGGTCATCAATCCGACGTATTTCGGTGTAGTGGCCGACCTTCGTTCGATTGTAGACCTTGCTCACAGCTATGGGGTTCCCGTACTGGTGGACGAGGCGCATGGAGTATTGATTCATTTTCATGAAGATCTGCCGGTGTCGGCCATGCAGGCCGGTGCGGATATGGCAGCAACCAGCGTACACAAGCTGGGCGGCTCCATGACGCAGAGCTCGGTGCTGAATCTCAATGCGAAGACCGGCCTGGTTAACCCGCAGCGGGTCCAGACGATCATCAGCATGCTTACAACAACATCTACTTCTTATATATTGCTGGCCTCTTTGGATACCTCCAGACGCAATCTGGCACTGAACGGCCATGATATGGCTGAGCGGACGATTGCCCTGTCCAATTACGCCCGTGAAGCTATTAACAGCATTGACGGCTTGTACAGCTTCGGGAAAGAAATTCTCGGCACAGAAGCAACCTTTAATCTCGATCCGACCAAGCTGAATATCCATGTCCGCCACCTGGGCATCACCGGCTATGAAACCGAGAACTGGCTGCGCCAGAAGTACAATATCGAAGTTGAGCTTAGTGACATGTATAATATTCTTTGCCTGATTACCCCGGGAGATACCCGTGAATCTGTGGACAAGCTGATATCCGCACTGCGGGTGCTGTCAGCTGTTCACTACAGCAAGGGTGAAATCTACGAGCTTAAGGTGCAGGTGCCGGAAATTCCGCAGCTCGCCCTGATTCCGCGGGATGCCTTCTACGCTGATACGCAGCTGGTTCCGTTCCGCGAATCTGCCGGATACATTATTGCTGAATTTATCTATGTCTATCCGCCGGGAATTCCAATTTTACTGCCTGGTGAAGTTATTACCCAAGACAACATCGACTATATCATCGACCACGTCGAAATCGGCCTCCCGGTCAAAGGACCGGAAGACCGCAGCATCAACTTTGTCAAAGTCATTGTAGAGGCTGACCCGATCTCCTGATCGGCAGCAGCCTCTGCAACCTAAACAAAACCCCGATACTGAACCAGTATCGGGGTTTTGTGCATGGAGCGCTGCTGCCTGTCCGGCAGGCACGCTCTCAGCTGCATTGAAATCTATTCTTGCTGGGCAAGCAGCTCGTTGTATGCTTCTTCAACAGCTTTCCATTCAGCTTCGTCTTCAATGTTGTAAAGAACCATTTCCTCGTTCTCTTCTTCCATACGCAGAATGATGCCGTCTGCTTCAGGGTTTTCGCGTTCCAGCAGCAGTGCGTACAGCTTCTCGCCTACATCGAACGTTTCAACCAGCACCATCTCTACATCTTCGCCCTGCTCGTTCGTCAAGGTCAGCACAAACTCCTCGTGCTCATGGTCGTGATCATGTCCGCAACCGCATGCTTCACCATGTTCATGGCCATGCTCATGTTTGTGATCGCTCATTGAAATACCTCACTTTAATTGAATTATCCTGCCTTACGTATCGTAACACGTATGCTGAGTTCAGGTCAATTTGCAGAAGGCGTTTAATTCTTCGTTGTAGCTGTAACTACCTTTTCTGACACAAGAACGTAATCTGCATTTTTGGAAGCCTTGATATAGAAGCCCACGCTGTATTTGCCCGAATCCTTGAAATCATAGGTGAATTCCGGCGTTGAGAACCAGAAATCCTCATTCTTTGAGCCGCCAGCGTCCTCCAGTATATCCTTCACATTCCCGGATGGATCCGTAATCGCTACTTTTACAGCCGACACACTGTCCTTTAGACTGTCCACCTGGGCCAGAACCTTCATCTTCAGCTTTCCTGTATACGTATTACCGAATACAGTATCCCCTTTAAACAGGACGATGTGAACATTCGGTTTCAGAATCGTCACTTTACCCGAACCGTCCCAGCTGACGACACCTCCTGCTTCCCTCGCCGGAATGTACGTTTTACCGTCGATCAGATAACCGCCATCAGCGATTTCCTTTCCGTTGCTCCATACTCTAATCTTTTGATTTACAGAATCCGCGAATAACATTGAGCCTCCCAACAGGGAAAACACAGCCACGCAGAGAGCAATTTTTTTCCATCTCATAACCGAGACCCTCCAAGTAATTCATGCTGTTAATGTATACTACATGTATGGCTACAAGTTGCGGAGGTCCAGGTAAAAATTTCATCATTCCGGTTAAAATAATACTATATTTAGAGTAAGGACATATTCGCTTCGGCAGGATACTATTTCCGGAAAACTATTGGAGGAATTCGGCAATGGCTGTACAGCTGCAAATGCTCGGCACAGGGGATGCCCATGCCAAACACTACTATAATAATAACGGGCTGCTGCTCAGTCCGGACTTTACGCTGCTGATTGACTGCGGCACAACGGCACCGGCTGCAATAAAGGCGGCAGGCCGCTCATCCTTAGAGGTGGATGCTGTTCTGATTACCCACCTTCATGATGATCATGCCGGCGGATTGCCAGAGTTAAGCCTGCAATTTACCCAGACTGGCAGCCGGATGGCCCTTTTGGCGGCTGAAGCTTTAGATGAACCGCTCCGCGAGAGCTTTCTGAAAAACCGTCCGGATGACTCCCGCTACCCCCGTTCCCTTGATGAAGCCTTCGACGTGAAGCTGCTGAAGCCGGACATAGCGCATGTTCTTTCTGCTGAAATAACAATCAAGCTAATCCGCACGCCGCATATCCGCGGGAAAGACAGCTACTCTCTTTTGCTGAACAGCACTATTTTTTACAGCGCTGATATCATCTTTCAGCCTGAACTACTCCTGAAGCTCGTCCGCAAGCATGGGGTCCGCAGAATCTTCCACGAATGCCAGCTCACGGGCAAGGGTGTAATCCATACATCACTCCATCAGTTACTCTCCCTGCCGCCGGATATCCGGGAGATGATCAGCCTGATGCATTACAGCGACGAGAAGCCAATGTACGAAGGAAAAACGGCCGAGATGACCTTTCTCGAACAGCAGACGGTTTATCCGTTATAAATATCAAGGAGCTTTAGGATGCGCAGCGCCTTTTCCTCTGATTTTGGCCACAAGCCAGTACAGTATAGGTATCAGCTGCATACAGAGGGCGTACGAAGGCCAGTAGGCCGTCATGAAGTAGAGCAGCTCTGCTGTGTTATCGGCAAAATGGACAGAGTACCCCACAACGGCAGCTGAAACGGAGAAGGCCAGCGGCTTATAATCATGCAGCGACAGTATTCTGGCCAGACTGATTACCGCGGCATAGACCAGCAGGCTGATCTTCAGCATCAGTGCAGGAATATACAGGATCGTCAGAAACGGGTCAAGCGTCTCGATGAAATCGGCAATCCGCATGCTTCTGACATATTCCATTACCGGATAGGTCATTTTGCCGCCCAGCTCCGGACCAAAGGCCAAAAGGCTTGGAACCAGATAGGACAGTATGAGAATCATGGAAAAAACAGCCCCCCAGACCGCCACCCGCCTGATCTTGATCTGCTGCTTCAGGTGGGGGTAGATAAAGAGAACCACAAATGCATCTCCAAACCAGGGGGTTGCCTGCAGCGTTCCGGCTGCTGTACGGTTCAGATCAAAGTTGGTTACGAATGCCCTGAGCATCGGAGTCTGGAGCTCAATCCCCAGCAGCAGCGGTGTCAAAATAATTAACAGAAGCAGATTCACAAAAAAAATCACTTCAGCCATTCTGGCAATCGCCTGTATCCCGGCCCGGACCGTCAGCGCAACGGTTAATCCCAGCAGAATTGCAATCACCGTCTCCGGCGTAGTCGGCAAATGGTTGACCATCAAAAAATCCTCAACATTACGCATACTCATGGATGCCCGGTGGAGCATATATCCGGCAAGCAGCAGAATCAGCGGGATATGCACCCATTTGCCTACAATATATTTACCGAATACGGCAAAATACTCGCGTTCATTCATCCGGGCAACAGCTGCGCCGGCCAGCACAATCACCAGTCCCAGCACGCCTCCGAGGATGACGGCAAGCACGGCATTATATGAAGCGGTTTTGATGATCGGCGAGATCAGAAAACCGGCATTCTCTGAATAGATATAGATTGTCAGCAGCATAACGAGCTGGGAGGCCGATATATGCTTCATGCAGCATTCTCCTTACCGGTTATTTTTGCAGAACCGCTTCAATGATCAGATTAGGGTTCAGCTGCTTTGGAAGCCAGGCTGCAGCCAGATTATAGGTCAATGACAGCAGCATGATCCCGTAAACGATGAGATGCGTGCGAAGTTTCCTTTTATTAGATCTCAAATAGGAATATTCAAACAGGAATATGAGCAGGAACAGTACAAATACTAGAGCCATAGTCACATCTCCCCGCAGGATTATATAGATTATTTTTTCTGTGTGCCCAGCAGCCGGATCACTGCTTTTGTCTCCACTTCAAGCCTAACCTGCTCCTTGTACATATGGCTCCAATCCTCCTTAACCGCCTTCCATTCTTCCGGATAATTCCAGGCGATATGGGAGCCGAGCTGAAAGGCGTCACTTCCCGCCTTAATTGAAGCGTCAAATGCCTGCATAATCCTCGACTCAACCTCACCGTCAAGTATTTTCTCCAGATGCCTCATAGTATCGGGGTCAGCCATTTCAATGGAGGAATTGGAGGAGTCCACAATGCTCTCAATTTCAAGCTTGAAGGTGTAAACAAACTTTTCGTCCTTCCGGCTCAGGCTGATTTTGGACTTCGCATTGATAATCAGCAGACTGATTAGCTCTCCGTCAGACGGTGAAGGAAACGTAATAATCGCATCCTTAATGTTGCCGCGCAGCCACATGGCCCCTCTCGTCTTGTAAATATCAATAGTATCAACCATCCGGTTATCCTGAAACAGCGCTGCACCGAGCACCCGGATCTGATTCCCCTGTGACTTGTCGGGGTTAGGACTAAGGTAAGACACAATCATGCCTCTGCCATACTCCTGGGCAATCATGAAATGCTTTACACTGCCGGTGATGATCTTTTTGCGGGCAACCAGCTCACGGAATATTTCACTTGGAAATTTTTCAATCTGGGTGGGGAACATGGAAATAGCCTCTGCGGCTTCTTTTGCCACCAGAATATAGGTCTTCAGCGGGATTGCCGATTTGCGGTTGACAAAATCAAGCAGCGGTTGAACTCCTGTACGGGCATACTGCTCGCCCATGACAATGATTTTTACCTGTCCCCAAAAAATCTCGCGTGAAATGTTGGTCTGGATATTACGGTAAGCCTCTGAAATATTGCGTCCTTCCCCTTGGACAGTAGCATAGGGCATCGATGCCCCCGATGACTCACCGCCTGCTCCCGAGGCAATCTGGTTAGGCTTAGCATAGCCCAGCGTCAGCAGAACCTTGTCGTCCTCCAGCTCATCCAGGAACATGGCCACCACCAGCAGGCGGTCATTAATCTCAATTCTTGACCAGCAGCCGGTAAGCACCAGGGACTGCAGAGTCAGGAGCAGTATTATTACGGCTATTCTTTTGTGCATAGGCAATCCGCTCAATCCCGGTCATCCCCATCATTGTGAAGTATGGTTTTTAACCGCCTTGTGGGCTCAATTCCATAGACAGAAGGTCTGTTCTTCATCAGCCTCCAGGGCACGCGAATTACAGTATCTTTAATATCCTTCCATTTAAGCGGTGCAATCGGGGCCAGATAAGGCACACCAAAGGACGAAAGCACGACCAGATGGAGCAGCACCAGATAGATTCCGACCGACAGGCCCAGCAGCCCGAAGCTCCCTGACAGGATCATAATCGGAAAACGGATCAGCCGCAGTGTCAGCCCCAGACTGTAGCTGGGTACAATAAACGATGAAATACCAGTCAGAGAGACGATTATGACCATCGGTGAAGAGACAATGCCTGCACGGACTGCCGCCTCGCCGATCACCAGCGTACCCAGAATAGAGACAGCCTGCCCGATTGCCGACGGTATGCGGATACTGGCTTCCCTCAGGCCTTCAAAGACAATCTCCATAATGAACGCTTCAAACAGAGCCGGGAATGGAACAGGCTCACGTGCAGCAGCAATACTAAAGAGCAGGCTGGCCGGAATCATCTCAGGGTGATAAGTGGTCAGTGCAATATAAAAGGAGGGTGCCAGCAGGGAAACGAACATAAAAAGCAATCTGATCCAGCGGATCCAGGTCGAGGCATAGGATCGCTGATAATAATCCTCCGGGGATTGAAAAAAGACAGGAAAGGTTACCGGCGCGATCAGCGCAATCGGAGTACCGTCGGTAAAGATTACGATCCGGCCTTCCAAAAGGGCAGCTGCCGCTGTATCCGGGCGTTCTGTATTCTGGATCTGCGGAAAGGGTGAGTACGGATGATCCTCAATGAACTCTTCGAGATAGCTGCTTTCCAGAACGCCGTCAATCTCAATCTTGGATAGCCGGTGATGCACCTCCTCTATAAGCTCGGGGCGGCAGATCCCTTCCATGTAAATGACAAGCACCTCAGTCCGGGTATGTCTCCCGATATAGCTGCTCTGAATTTTAAGCTCCGGGCTCTTGATCCGGCGGCGCAGCATCGTTACATTTGTCCGGATCTCCTCCACAAAGGCTTCACGGGAGCCGCGGATAACCACCTCATTCTGCGCCTCACCGATACTGCGTTTCTCAAACCGGGCATAAGGGTAACAGATCATCCGGTCTTCACCGTCAATAATCAGCAGCACCGCACCTTCGAGTACATACTGCAGCACTTCTGCGTAATCCACACTAACATTGCATGAAGTAATCAGCAGACGGCTGAAGTCTGCAGCAGGCCCGGCTGAAGTCTTGTCCCCGGAGTCTTCACTGGTCAGCGGATTTATCAGATCCTCCTGCAGCAGCTCCAGATCGGCAATGCCGCCGAGGAACACCAGAGCATATTGCCGCCCGCCTGCGCCTGTAAAGGTCCGGAATACCGCATCCACGCATTTGTCCAGCTTTTCCTGAAACCACTGGAGCCGCTGCCCAAGCTCTTTTCCCGGAGCCGGCTGTGCCGTGCTTTCAGCTATTTTCGCGGCCTTGCCGATGTTCGCTTTTGGTTTACGGAATAATGAGAACATCTGCATCCCTCCGCCAGTCTAATCTTGGTAACCACATTATCCGCCATTTCCCACTGAACTATACGGAAAAATAACCCTTCAAGGGCCTTAGCTTCGGTGGTTACTCAGATATGCTGCGGGGATATAAGCATAAAAAAGACCGGACATATGCGTTATATAACGCTTGTCCGGTCTTCATATGCAATGTATGGTGCTAAAACTGCGGCAGCTGATCCAGGTTATTCGTCGGGTCTCCGTCGGCGTCTCCGCGGATGTACATTTCACCGTCTTTTCCCTTAAAAACATTCACTCCGGCAATGCTTCCTGCCTGTACCTCCTGCAGCGCCTGCTGGTAATCAAGAACACGGCCGGAAGAGGTCTGGAACATCAGCAGGTCGCCGTCCCCGTTCCTCTGTGCTGCTATAAAACGTTCGCGTTCATTGTTAATCATTCAGATTCCGCTCCTTCGCGTATGGATTCGCCCTATGGGATACTAATAGAGTCCCCGGTCCGCGAAAAAGTATGTATCCTGCAATCCTAGAGCTTCTTCTGCATTCTCACATGCAGAATTCCGGCGTCATAAAACGGCTCATCCGAAATGACCTCATAGCCTTGCTTGGCATAAAAATCTTCAGCCTGGCACTGCGCATCCAGCACCGAGAATATAAGCCCCAGCTCCTTGGCCCGTTCTTCAAGCGCCATTAACAGGACACGGCCATAGCCTTTGCTGCGGTATTCCTTGTGCACCGCAATCCGCTGCATTTTGGCAGATCCTGCCTTATAATAGATCAGTCTGCCGGCGGCTACCGGAAGCCCGTCGTCCACAACCAGCAGATGATGCACCTGATCGCCTATCACATCATATTCATCAATTTCCTCTTCAACCGGTACCTGCTGCTCTTCCACAAATACTTTTTTGCGGATATCCAACCCCATCTGAAGCTGTTCCTCTGTCGTTACATGTACAATTTCCGCTGCCATGGTTCCTGCCCACTCCTCTTCATCTCAAAGCAATAGTTGAATTATTATACAGAATTTTTGATATTCTGTACAGGGAGGCATACCGCAGGAAATTCAGCGCTTATTCGGTTGAATATACTTCTGCGGATATGGAACGGTCATATACATCCTGCATTACCGGTGATACCGGGCCGTACATGCTGTCCGGTCTGCTGTTCAGCTGTGTCATCGGACGGATTTCCACTGCTTCGGGTGCCTTATACTCTGCAGTACAGCCGGTCAGTCCTGCAGACAGAAGAAGAAAAATGCCTGCAGTTGTAATAGCACATAATTTGCGCATGATACAGTTCCTCCTAATCTTATCTGCTGCTTTCAGCTTTGACGGCTTAGGCAAAACTTAAACTTCCACTTGACTTAAGCCGCAGCCAGCCGTAAGATATCCAGTAATTAGGATACAACAAAAGCTAAGAAGAGAAAGAGTACTTTGGCAATTCTCTCACAGAGAGCTCCGTCCGCTGAAAAGGAGCAGGGAAAACCCAAGGGAATATGGTCTCTGAGCTGTGCACCGAATCCCTTACAGGGCTGTAGGCTGCGCCGGAACCCGCATCCGTTAACATGCTAGGGTATAACCGCTTAATCTGCGGCGTACCTGAAGAGATGAATGCTGCGAGGCATTGATGAAGTTGGGTGGTAACACGTGAGCACAGGCTCCCGTCCCTTTTGGGGACAGGAGTCTTTTTGTTGTTCAGACAGACAATTGAAGCAACGGGAGGCGTATGATTAATGACAAATATTTTTATCGGCGGAGCCTGGCCTTATGCCAACGGCTCGCTGCATCTGGGCAGGCTGGCAAGCATTCTGCCGGGAGACATCCTTGCCCGCTACCACCGTGCCAAGGGCGACCGGGTGCTGTATGTATCAGGCAGTGACTGTCACGGGACACCGGTGGCTGTGCAGGCTGCCAAGGAGGGTGTAACTCCTGGAGATTTTGCCGGCAGGTACCATCAGGAATTCACAGAATGCTTCAGGAGGCTTGGCTTCACCTATGATCTGTACACACGCACGGATCAGCCTCAGCATCACAAGGTAGTTCAGGAGCTTTTTGTGCAGCTGCTGGATCACGGCTATTTGTACAAAAAGTCAACCTTACAGTGTTATTGCGAGCAGGATCAGCGTTTTCTGCCGGACCGTTATGTAGAGGGCATCTGTCCCCGCTGCGGGCAGCCGGCCAGAGGTGACCAGTGCGATTACTGCTCAGCCCTGCTTGATCCGTCCGACCTGCTGGAGCGGGTCTGTAAAATCTGCGGTACCCCGCCTGTACTGCGGCCAACGGAGCATTATTACCTTGCGCTATCGAAGCTGCAGGAGGAGCTGACCGCTTATGCGGAGGCGGAGCATGGATGGAGGGATAACGCCGTGCGGCTAACCCAGCGTTATTTGCAGGAAGGGCTGCAGGACCGCGCAGCAACACGGGACCTGGACTGGGGTGTGGATGTGCCTGCCGACGGCTTCGCCGGCAAAAAAATCTATGTGTGGATCGAGGCGGTCAGCGGTTATTTATCCGCGAGTAAACAATGGGCTCTGGAAAGCGGCGGAAGCTGGGAAGACTTCTGGCTGGCGAGCCGTGAAGACAGCACCGGAGAGCAACCGGATATCTGTGCTTACTATGTGCACGGCAAAGACAATGTGCCCTTCCACAGCCTGATCTGGCCTGCCATCCTGACAGGCGCCGGCGGGCTGCACCTGCCGGACCGGCTGCTCGCCTGTGAATATATGACGCTGGAGGGGCAGAAGTTCTCCACCAGCCGCAACTGGGCCGTCTGGGTGCCGGATATTCTCAGCCGCTATCAGCCGGACTCGGTCCGCTACTTTCTGGTAGCGAACGGCCCTGAAAAGCGTGATACGGATTTCTCCTGGCGGGAATTTATCCACAGCCATAACGGTGAGCTGCTTGGCGCCTTCGGTAATTTCGTCAACCGCAGCCTGGCATTTATCAATAAAGCATTCGGCGGTAAGGTTCCGGGTGGAGAAACCGATCCGTTATGGGACAATGCTATTAACGCTTTGTATGGGGATGCCGGAAGGCTGATTGAAGCAGGCCGGTTTAAAGATGCGCTGGAGCTAATCTTTTCCGGCATCCGCCGGGCCAACAAATATTTTGACGAACAAAAGCCCTGGATAGAGCTGAAGGAAAACCCTGCTGCCTGCGCCAACACCCTTTATAACTGTGTTCAGATTATTGCTAACCTTGCTAACCTGCTGAACCCGTTTATTCCTTTTTCCTGTGACCGGATACGCTCCTTCCTGTCACTTGGGCAGCCAGGCTGGCACAGCATCTCCGTACCAGAAGGCCAGACTATTCAAGGTCTGACCCTGCTGTTTGAGCGGATTGACCTGAAGCAGATTGAAGAAGAGACGGAGCGGCTGAATTTGAATTTAAGGTAGGATCTTAGGCCAGAGAATACCTGTCAAAGGAAGTAGGGCACTCCGGCCGCTACGACCGCCCGCCTTGCAGCATAAAAGCTTTAGCTTCTGCCAAGAGTACCGGGACAATCAGGGGATAGGTCAGATCCTCCGGCAAATCCGTAAACCCCCTTATCTCAGCCATCTCATACTGGGGGATCTGCCCGAACCTGATTACATCTGCAAGATAGAATTTTCCGTAACTCTCGGGCACCCCCTCTATGGCTACTGAATAGATACAGACTGGGATTATCGAGAATTCCTCTGCACCAGTCTCTTCATATAGTTCCCTGGCCGCAGCAGCATCTGCCGCTTCACCAGAATCAATATGTCCTCCGGCGAACTCCCATGTACTCCGCTCCTTGTGCCTGGCCAAGACCCACTGATTATCCTGCCTGACAGCAATGACTACATATTCTAATGAAACCTCTTCTTCTACAGCATCAGTATGTATAGTTACTTTCACCGGTTATCCCCTCTATCTCTACTATATAATTGCTCCCACTTCTCTCTGATGGTATCCTCACCCTTGTAATAATCAACCTGATCCGCCGCCTGATACAGCTCTTCATACGGTAAAATATTGATTTTACCGGAATCCGGGTACTCTGCTACATCCAGCCCGTTGTTGGTCCGCAGATCCAAGTACCTGCAGGGAGTTCCGGTATGATTATACAGCTGATGCGCTCCTTCCGGCCCGGTCTCAAAAAACACAATATCTCCTGCACTCAGCTCCTGAATTCCCACTGGGGTTCTCAGTAAGGATTTCCCCTCCATGATTACAAAGATCTCTTCCGCATTTCTATGAAAATGATAAGGGTAAGAATATTTCCCGGGGTCCAGCGAGCGTATATCAAAGATCAGATGCTTCGAGCCCGCCATACTTGCCAGCTTCTCACTGGTATGCCAGGCAAACTCGGGTATAGGAGACTGTTTTTGCGTAAAAGCAGTGTTTGCAGTATTGAAAATAGTTGCCATGTGCTCACTCCTTTTCATTTATACAGACTCCTATATTTTACCTGATCTGCAACTTAGTTCATAGTGATTACATTGAATAAATTCCGGCTGGTTCTTATCCTAGGATTCACGAAAAAATAAAGGTTGCTATTATCTCACATCCTATGGTATTATAAATTTCGTTGCAGGACGGTAGCTCAGCGGGAGAGCACTATCTTGACAGGGTAGGGGTCATGGGTTCGAACCCCATCCGTCCTATATAGGTTTAACATCATATCTCAGCAAAAAGCCCTTATTGTATAAGGGTTTTTTGTTTGCTTTTTTTATTACCTCATTTTACATTTCTCCTGATGATAATATCTCCAATTAACTTCATTCTTCTGTGCTAAATCTAATTCTTTAGGTGAACATTGCAATATTCCCACTCCCTCATCTATAAGTAAAATGTTGTCATTTATTGTATTTATGTGGTATTGTTGAGATGTATAAACCACATAAATATTAGGAGGTTAAACATGAAAAAAAGATTACTGGCTGTCACTTTTGCAATTGTTATGGTTGTATCCTTATCTTCTAGTATTGCTCTGGCAGGAGGAATTCTCAACCCGGGCCAACCCGGAGGAAATGAACCTGGTGTACCTCCTAGACCACCAGGCTATTGCCCTTCAGGTCCCAATGGTCCATGTATAATTCCGTGGTAGTTTACTAATTTAGGAATAAGCTTCTTATAACAGCTGAAGACTGTCGAGAATGTCTCGATAGTCTTCTTTTGTCTTAGATGATTTAGTGCGGCATAGAGTTTTCGAGGAGATATAGATGAAGAAGTATTCATTACAAATATCCGCCGCTTAGTCCAATCCATTCCATCTGTCAGCGTATACACTTTATTAATGGAATGATTCCGGACAGAAGCAGGTGACACATTACATGAACCTTCAGGAAATTCAAAAAGAATACGATTTGATTATCAGCCTGGGCTCCTCCTGCTCACCCGCCATTAATATGAGGCGATACGGGCTGCGCAGGTTCGCTATGCCACTGGACTGGATGATCTCGGCCTCGCTGAGTGATGTGAACCGGCTTATCAGCAGCCGTTTTAACCGCTTTATGGCACTTGAGAATCTAAGCAGGCTGGAGGAGACGCACTTTTTTCTCAATGACGGGAATCCGGTGTATGACGATCCTGCCCGGGGCAGCTTATCGCAGTCCTATTTTATCAGGGATTCTTTGTACAATATCATTTCCGCCCATGATTTCCCGGTCATTCCGAATGTAGATTGGCGTGCCTTCTATCCGGCCTACCGGCAAAAGCTTGACCGGCGGCTTGCCCGCTTCTGGTCAAGTATGATGGCTAGCAGCAGCTCTTTGTTCATCAGGTGGTCTGCCAGCTACGAGCAGGTGTATGAGCTGCGGTCTATTATATCTGCACTGCTTGGCGGAAGAAGCTTCACCATCCTGATCCTCAACCCTGCGGAGCATCTGACTGTCAGCCGGGAGCTTCCCTGGGGCATGGAGCAGGTCTGTGCGCTGGAGGTTCCAAATGATATGAATGATTATGCGAACTGGGATTATGTATTGAGCGGGATACGCCTGAGGTAAACGGTACCCCGTTAAGCCATTGCCGGCTTGCCTTGTTAACCTTATAAATCCTTTCGGCGGACAAAAAAAGCCACAGCCGCAAATAACTGCTGACAGTGGCTTTTCTACGTCTGCTTACCCTTACTCCAGCAGCTTTTGATCAAAGAAGGCTTTTAGCTCGCCGGATTGGACAGAGAAATACTTTTGACTCCGCTTATCCGTTATAGCAGCGTACATTTCATGTTTGTCATAATGAATCCGGATCGATCGCTGATCATTCTTTTTCAGGCTGAGTCCAATCTCCGCAGTCAATGTACGTTCAGCATACGGAATTTCATTAATCGCAGACTCCGGAATAGAGTTAAGCATTGTTCTAACCCGATCCGTCTCCTGTTCATTCAGCTTTATGTAACGGTTCTCCGTATTTTGCCCGTCACCAAAAATCCAAAATACAGCCCCGCTAACTTCATTTGTCCCAAGCTGCTCCCAACGGATAGCCGGTTCATTAAGCAGACGGTCCGCCATGCTGCCCCCCAGCCCGACTCCTGCCACACCTGCAATACATACTGCAGACATAAGGGCGACGGACACTCTGCTGATTCTCAGGTAACCATACAATGTACAGATTAAGCCCGCTGTAACAGAAGGGATGACCAGAAAAGTCAGCAGTCCCGATTTTAGCGAATAATCAACCATGGTTTCCAGGGACAATAAGATGGACGAATCCTTAATATAGGAATACAGCAACGGGATGGACAAGCTGATAATGAGGCATAAAGGCACAATAATCCAATACATCCGCAGGCGGCTTTTGTCATGGATGAGCCGGAATATCCTGTATAGTAGAGCCGGATACAGTATAGAAGCTGCGAGCACTAATACTACACCCACGTTAACCCTCCCCGTTAGCTGATTCTAATAGCTGGCATAGATATACACCGAACCTAGCGTATCTCTCCAATAGCATAAAGCATTGTAGCTCACATAATAGATATTGCCCCAGCTGCTTATCTTCATGTACATATTAGCATTGCTGTCCTGAATGTAGCCTAATGCTGTAAACCAGTGAAACACCATGCTGGAGGTACTTCCCGTATCAGGATAGGTGGTACTGCCTGTGGACGTTTTTTTGCCGGCGAGGACAGCAACCGGTTTATTCCCGTTGATGCCTGTTTTGATATTCTCCCATACCAATGTATTAGAGGTCGTTGTGGGAGTGCCGAGATTGGTGTTATCACTTCTTAATTGCGACGCTAAGTAAGGACTATGATTATAATTGCTCAAATATGAATTAAGACCGTCTTTGAATTCAGGAAAAGTAGTGCCCCAAATCGCAGACATACTGTTCACTAAAATACTGCCCATAGTATACATATCCATAGCCCTTGCCGGATCAGCCTTCCACCAGAGCATATCATTATAGGATGAATTGCGCTGCCCCAGCGAATATAAAAGGTTAGTGCCGGCAGCAGGACCGCAGCCAAAATTCTCAGCTAATCCCAAGGAGCCCTGAACATTTGAAAGAAAGACACTTTGGGACGGGAAAGTAATCTGAGTATAGCCGCTGCTGGGCGGAGAAGGCTGGGCTGCTGCCACACTGAACTCAGGCATTTGAAAGGCCAGGGCTTCTGTTGAAATTCTCTCGCCGGTTATAACATTAAGCGCTGTTTTATCAAAGGCTTGCTGCTCTTTATCAACCTCTACACTATAGGACAACAGCGGTCCGCCATAGAGGATCTCTGTATTGTCCAATGCGGGATCAGCGTTCGTTCTTTGGACGGGTGAGGGCGATGTTCCATGCTCCATAACGGCAAGCTTACCGTTACCTTCAAGATCTCCGAGAATGATGTAGCCTGTATAGCTGTCACCCTGATAAAGGTCGATATTGTAATAAGTCCGTTCATCAATCCCCTTCAATGGCGTTATTTCCTGACGCTCCGCTCCGGCTCTTCTCTGCAGGCCGCTTTGTTCAAAGACAGATATTTGACTAAGAAATTCCTGAACGGCTGTTGCTGCTGCCTTGTCAACCGAAGTGTCCTGAAGCTCTCCCTCAGTAAATAAAATACTTTGCATTTTGGCCTCTGCATCTGCTTGCGTTACCAGCGGAGCCGGGTCCGGCTGCTCCTCTGCCGAGACTGCTGCGGTGTTCGCTGTTAACATGAGGCCTGCCATAAGAACGGAAATGATCTTTTTCATACATACCTCCATAGAATGGTTATTATGAAACCTCCAGATGATTACCTATTAGTTCCAAATAAAGAATACCCTTCATTTTCTATGAAAGCATTATCATTAGTCATATTCCTAGTAATTGTTATTTGCTATATCAGGTATCCCTGCGAAAATCAGCCTTACGCCAGCACCTGCAGTACATCGGCAATTTTGCGGTGGTGCGACATCACGCCATAATTCATCCAGGCCATAAAATCCATCTCGTAGACACAGCCGCTGCGTGCAGCCGGCAAGCTGCGCCAGAGCGGACTTTCAAGCAGCTCACGGCCCTCCCCCATCTGGCGGTCAAAGGTAATGAACAGATGATCTGCCGTCAGCTGTGCAAGTGCCTCCAGGCTGAGATTCACCTGCTTCTGCCCCCGGGACAGCTGACGGACTAAGGGATGCGGCTGCAGCCCGAGGTCGCTATGCAGCACACCTCCCGTATAGCCCAGACCGTCACATCCATACAGCATAATGCCCGCGGAAGAGATCCGGAGCACCGCTACAGTCTGCATGCCTGCTAAGCGGCTGAGCCGTTCTCTGGCTGCACGCGCCTTGTCCTCATAACTTCCAATAACCTCCTGAACGCTTCCTGACCGGCCAAAAATCGCTGCCGCTGAACGCAGGGTAGCACGCCAGTTCTCCTGATGAAACGGAAGCTTGAACAATGGCGCTACCTGACGGCATTCCTCGAGATGCCAGCGCTGAAAGCCGTCATCTAGCATAATCAGCTCCGGCGTATAACGGGACAGTCCCTGCCAGTCACCGGTGGAAATATCAAATGCCGGAATCTGGTGAAGCCCAAGGTAATCCTGCTTGCCCCAATCCGCGTGACAGTACTGCGCAACAGGCATGATGCCCAGGGCCAGCAGATAATCCTCCAGAAACGGGGCGAATATCCGTGTCCCCTCCTGATAGAGGCTTCTGTACTTGCCCGGTGTAACCCCGACGCTCCCCTTAAAACGGCGGCTGAAATAGTACTCATTGCTATAGCCCACTGCCAGAGCAATCTCATGCAGCCGGTCTTTACTCATCAGCAGCTGCTGCTGTGCCCGTTCAATCCGCAGTCCGTTAAGGTACTCCAGCGGAATCTGGCCGGTCTGTTCCTTGAACAGTCTCGTAAAGCGGCTGCGTCCCAGGCCGGCAATTTCAGCCAGACCGTCAACCGTTACCGTTTCATTGAAATGCTCCTGCATATATTGAATAGAACGCTGAACCGCCGCCCGCTCATCCTCTGGCACAGCTGCACAGGGATTGGCACGCATAAGCAGCAGCAGCAGTTCCTGGAACCGGCTCTGGGCGGCAAAGTGCTCTATATGCTCTAAGCTTCTAAGGCTCTGATGAATCGATTCCAGCAGCATATTGATTTGCGGGAATGGACGGCACTGTATCGGACCAGACTGCAGCAGCCCATCCTCAGGAAAATTATGCATTGCGTACATCCCGTTCTCACCGGAAGCAATAACTTCAAAATTCAGCCGGTAAAAGCTCAGCCCCTGCTCCCCCGCACTGATCCGGCCCACTGCTCCGCATTCAAACAGGAATCCGGCGCCCTTGTCCAGCTGGTAACGCTGCCCGTCTGCTTCAATCCAACCCTGCCCGTCTGTTACTATAATAAGAGCCGGAACCGGAAAATAGCCGGTTTGCCTGTTATCAGACATGGACTGCGCCAATGTCTCTATGCTATTTAGACTGTATAACAGTCTGTAAGGGTATGTACCTTCATATGCCCTTTCTTCCATTGCTCCGCCTCCTGACTGAGAATCATTTTCATTAATCCAGTGTAAAACAAAAAAGAAGGCCTATCAACCATGCTGATAGACCTTCTTCAATATTTGCTGCCAAGGGAATGGACTATTTAACTATCGCCTCAAGCAGATCATTAAGCTTCATGGAATTAGCGGTAATGGCACCGGACTGCCAGTGTGACCGTTCCATTTTGTAGATATGCCCGTTCTTCACAGCCGGTATGTTCTTCCAGAGCGGCCCGTCCAAAATGCTCAGGGCCTCCTGATTCTCAGGTGTATCCCAGTCCCCGTTATCCAGGAACACAATAATATGCTCAGCGCCCAGCTCCGGAATCACCTCTTCAGAGATAATAGATTGGAACTCCGTCATCTCTGCAGCCATATCGACAGGCGTAAGCCCGAACTGGTCATAAATCACCCCGGTGTAACGGTTTTTGACGCCGAATAAGGCAAATGACTTATCTGCTACATTGAGCCGGATTACTGCCACCTTCTCCTGGCCGATCGCCTGCTCCAGCTTGGCTTTGCCCTCTGCCAGTTTTGTATCATATTCTGCCAGCACACTCTCCGCTTTTTCCGGAATGCCCAGGGCATCAGCAATTGCAGCGAGCATCAGCCTGGAGTCCTGAAGCACGTTCTCCGGCAGCCGGTAGGTCGGTGCCACCTTGGAGTAGTTCTCGTAAGCCGCTGCATCCGCACCGCCGTCCACAATGATCAGATCCGGATTCTGGTCCAGAAGCGCCTCCATACTGCCGGTTATATCAAACTCCGGAACATCCAGCCCGAGATAATCCTGCTTGCCCCAGTTCGGGTGATACCATTGCACCACTGGTGTAACCCCCAGCGCCTTCAGATAATCCTCTACATAAATACCCGCGATCCGCTGCGGGTTAGCCGGAATTTCAACATCGCCGAATTCTCCGGTTACGGTGCGCATTTCGCCTTCTGCGGCACCTGAATTGTCCGTCTCTGCCGCTGTATTGCCGTCAGGTGCACTGCTTGCTGCCGCCTCTGCCGCATTCTCTGTCTGCGCGGCATTTCCGCTGGCTGCATCATTATTTGTTCCGCAAGCGGCCAGCACGGTCATTACCATGATAAGCATAGCCGCCCAGATATATTTTCTGCCCCATTTTACCATTGAAATCTCCACTCCCGACATCGATGTAATTGATTATCATTCTCAATAATCATATGCTCAATACTAGCATGCCTGAGCGAAGTTTCAATGCACTTTCTCAGCGGATTTTTTATACAAACTCATCTGTTTTAACAGCATACAGGAACAAACAGAGACAGCCGTAACCATTACAACGGGTCACAGACTGTCCCTCTCTTAATCTTTAGGGGGCCTTATTCATCCACCAACCGCTTCTTATATACATAGGCAGCAACAGCATGTATCACCAGTACCCATGCCAGAATAACAAGGAGATGCAGCATAACATCACCCAGGCCGGCACCAGCCTCTACACGGTTCGCCAGCTCCAGCAATTGAAGGTTCGGCATATATCCTACCACAGCCAGTACCGGATATTTCTCGATAAACGAGGTGAGGAAGGAGCCGGAGCTGAAGATGAACATTACCGGAACGATAACTACAGAGGCCTCCATAACCGATTTGGTAAACAATCCAATCAGCGTACCTAGTCCAACATAGAACACAGCGGATAACACGAGCGCAATAGCAATTACAGCCATATTCCGGGGATTATAGCCGCTAAGCCAGATCGATCCGGCAACAATAACAGCTGTGGCGATAAAGCTCAGCAGACTTTTTCCGCAAAAGATTTCCATCGTGCTGGCCGGAGACAGCATCAGTCCGCGCAGCGTATTCTTCTCCTTCTCCTCAGCAATCAGTGCGGATTGGACGTAGGTAGCGACAAGGATAAAACCCAAATTAATGATTATATAATGAGAAGCAATGCCTTCAATCCCCATGCGGCCGAATAAAACAGCCATCAGGAGCGGCAGAATTAATGTGGTGGATACGAACAAATTGCGGGACAAGTCCTTATAATCCTTTTGTAAAATAGCAAATATTCTTCTCGTTGAAAATGTCATGCCAGCTTCCTCCCTGTCACTTCTACAAAGATATCGCCTAGTGTCGGATGATTCGATTGCACGGATACAAGCTGGTTCGTGCTCATATAACGGAACATCTGGTCCGCACCTTCAGGCCCTTTCGGCACAATGACCATGCTGCCGTCGGCTAGCTCGACCGTCAGAGTAGGCTCCCCCCGCTGCTGGCGCAGCTTTTTGGGGCTGTCCAGGAGCCGGATTTCCCCGTTGTTCAGGAACGCAACCCGGTCGCATAACGCCTCTGCCTCATTCATGTCATGTGTCGTCAGAAAAATCGTCGTGCCCTTCTCCTTTAATAGAAGCAGCCCTTCATGAATATGCTTTGTATTGACCGGATCCAGCGCCGAAGTCGGCTCGTCCAGGAACAGCAGCTCAGGCTCGTGCAGGAATGCCCTTGCCAGAATAACCCGCTGCAGCATCCCTTTTGACAGCTTGGATACAGGCTTCTTCTCTTCACCTGCCAGGTTGACCATCTGGAGCACCTCAGCAATTCTTTGATAAGGCACGCTGTAAAGATCACAATACAGCTTCAGATTATCGTAGACATTCAGCCTGCCGTACAGGGCCGTGTTGTCTGTGACGATGCCGACCTTTTGCCGGTAGGCCTCAGACTTCAGCTGTTCGGTGCTTACACCAAAGGCATACGCGCTTCCGGATGTCGGCCTCAGCTGGGCTGTCAGGATTTTAATAGTCGTCGTCTTGCCTGAACCGCTGGGACCGAGGAACCCGAATATCTCTCCTTTTTTCACACTGAACGTGACATCCTTCAGCGCCCGGGAAGACCCGAATGCCTTCTGTAATGAAGTGACTTCAATAATATTCTCCATCTCCTGCTCATCCTCCGTCTTGTGCTGTCTATGTCCAAATCGTACGGCAAATGCCGCAGCAGCGCATTAAAATCACCGCGAATGGAGCACAAAAGAGCGTGAATGGAGCATATGTATCCCTGAATGGAGCTATTTGAGGCCCATCATTTCCTTTAATTCGGCCATCTTGGTCTTGGACAACGGGACCGAGGTCTTCGCCGCATCATCGAGCACGAGACTGTAGCTGTTCCGGGTGAACGTGATGACTTCGCGGACCTTCTGCAGATTAACGAGATAGGAACGGTGGCAGCGGAAAAATCCGTACGAATGCAGCCGCTCCTCCAGCTCATTAATTTTAAAAGCAGTCGGATAGAGCTCCCCTCCGATTGAGAGCTGGGTCTGTCCGTCACTGCTCTCGACATAGTCAATTTCCGGCGGATTAAACAAAATGATTTTGTCGTTCATCCGGGTTGGTATTTTCTCAAAACGGAACAGCTGGAGCGTCTGCTCTATCCCCTCAGCTGCAGCTTCCCCTGCTATATCTAAAAGATCCGGCTCAGCTTCGGCTGCCCCGGCAGTCTGCTCCTCCTGATCCTGTATATCAAAACTCTGGAGTCCCTTTTCATCCAGCCGGTATATTCGGTTGGTCACACTGAGCGCAGTCTCCATGTTGCCAGTCAGAATAAGCACTGCTTTCCCGCTGTCGCACAGCTGCTGCACAAGCCGCCTGAACACAAGCTTTGTTTCGTTATCGACATTCTGGTCCGGCTCCTCACAGACGAGCAGCTGAAGATCCTGGATAATCAGCCGGGCATACTGTACACGTTTTCTCTCGGAATGGCTCAGAGAGGATAAACGCACACCCGCTTTGGTATCAAGCCTGACCATCCGCATTACCTCCTCGACCGGACGGCCGTAGCCATACAGCTTACTGTAAAAGCGCAGGTTCTCTTTTACCGTTAATCTGGTGTATTCCCCTTCCTCCAGCAGCAAAAAACCAATCTCAGGCACCGCCTGCCGGATACGTCCGGTATATATATGGCCATTAATTGTGATTTCTCCTTCGGCCACAGGCAATTTGCCTGTAAGAATGCCGAGGAGCACAGTCCGTGCGTTCATGCCCGTATGCAGCGCAACCGCTTCATGCCGGGAAACCTCCATTGTAAACGCGGGAAATACAACAGAGTGTTCGGTATAGCTTTCCAGTTGTTTTATAGACAGCACTGACACTTCATCACCTGACCCGTTTGTTTTTAGTTCTGCTTCTATTTCTCTTTATAATGAATCTATTCTATTATAGCAGCTTCTGTTCACCAGTTTTTCATAAAGAGAATTGTAAAAAGAGGATTGATTTCCGGGACATTATATTTTACAATGAACTCATAAACGCGCGTTTACAAGCAAAAAGGGGGCAATATGCGCAGCGAAGATATAGCGAGGCTCGCAGGGGTGTCCCGAAGCACGGTGTCCCGCGTGATCAACAATTATTCCAATGTCCCTGAAGAGACGCGGGCCAAGGTACTGAAGGTTATTGAGCAGCATCAGTATGAGCCCAACAGCTTTGCCAGGGCTCTGGCCGGCAAGAAGACCGATACGATTGGGCTTTTTGCCATCAGCATGAACGAGAAGGAGAACACGACCCGGATCTACCAGAATAACTACTTTGCACCGTTCGTCGATGCCGTAGTTGACACGGCGAATGCCAGAGGCTGTTATGTGCTGATCCACACCGTATACTCCCCCGATGATTTCCTGAAGGTCAAGCAGGCTTTTTTGCAGAAACGGATCGACGGCGGCATCATCGTCGGCACCCAGAAGGATATTGATATCGTGCGGGAAATGGTGGGGCTTGACTCCCCGCTTGTGCTGATCGATTATGATATTTCGGAGATCATGGCAGAGCATCTGGACCGCAATCATCTGGCTATTGTTAACTCCAAGGATTATGAGGGCACGGTCGAAGCCATAGAGCATCTGATCGGACTTGGCCACAAGGAAATCGGCATGATCTGCGGACGGATGAACACTTATTCCGGCAGGGAACGCTACATGGCCTATGCGGATACGCTGAAGCGCCACGGGCTTATTCCCAATGAACAGTTTGTCCTGCAGGGCGATTTTTTGAAGGAAAAGGCTTATGAAGAGGTTAAACAGCTGATTGCTTCAGGCAATCCGCTGCCGACCGCTATCTTCTCCTCCAATGACGATATGGCGATTTCGGCCATGGAAGCGCTCGCCGAGCACGGCATCTCCGTGCCTGAGGACATCTCGATTGCCGGATTTGATGATGTGCAGCTCGCTGCCCGCATTCATCCCAAGCTGACCTCTGTGCGCCTGCCGATTTATGAAATGTCCAAGGCTGCCGTCGAGAAGGTCATCGAGCTCTGCGATTCGCAGCAGCCGACCTTCAGCACCATCAGCTTTCCGGCCCGGCTGGTCGAAAGAGATTCCTGTCAGCCGCCGAAGGCAACCTGAATAAGCAAGCAGCAACGGTTCATCCATCCCTAACAGGAGGGATTCCGTTTCTGCGGGAAACTCCCTTTGCCCCGAGGGAATTTTTTCTGACTCCCGTAAACGCGCGTTCACAATCGAAAGGAGACTCTCCTAAATGAAATTCGGAACTTTTGACGACACTCGCAAAGAGTACGTAATTAACACCCCAAAAACACCTTATCCATGGATCAACTACCTCGGTAACGAGCAATTTTTCGGTCTTATTTCTAATACTGCCGGCGGTTACACCTTCTACCGTGATGCACGCATGAGAAGACTTACCCGTTACCGGTATAACAATATTCCGCTGGACAATGGCGGCCGCTACTACTACCTGCATGACGATGGTGATTTCTGGACTCCGGGCTGGATGCCGGTTAAGCGTGACCTCGATTTCTACGAGTGCCGCCACGGTCTTGGCTACACTTCCATCACTGGTGAGCGCAATGGTATCTCCGTTAACCAGCTTGCTTTTGTACCGATGGGCCATAATGCCGAAGTACACCGCCTCATCGTTAAGAACACTGGCGATGTTAAGAAAACAGTTAAGCTGTTCTCCTTTGCCGAGTTCTGTCTGTGGAATGCCCATGATGATATGACCAACTTCCAGCGCAACCTGAGCATTGGTGAGGTTGAAGTCAAGGATTCTGTTATCTATCACAAAACCGAATACCGTGAGCGCAGAGACCACTACGCTTTCTATTCTGTAAATAAACCGCTGGCCGGCTTCGACACTGACCGTGAATCCTTCCTCGGCATGTTCAACGGACTGGACAACCCTGAGGTGGTCGCTTCCGGACAGGCAAAGAACTCTGTAGCCTCCGGCTGGTCGCCAATCGGCTCCCATGCTCTGGATATTACGCTCGAACCGGGCGAACAGCAGTCCTTCATCTTCGTACTCGGCTATATCGAGAACCCGGAAGACGAGAAATGGGAAGAGCTGAATGTCATCAACAAAAAACCGGCACAGGCTGTTATCGACCAGTTCGCAACAGACGAGCAGGTTGACGCTGCACTTGCTGTCCTGGCTGCACACTGGGATAACCTGCTGTCCAAATACCAGATCCAGAGCGGTGACGACAAGCTGAACCGGATGGTCAACATCTGGAATCCGTATCAGTGTATGGTTACGTTCAACATGTCCCGTTCCGCTTCCTACTTCGAATCCGGTATCGGCCGCGGTATGGGCTTCCGCGATTCCAACCAGGATCTGCTCGGCTTCGTACACCAGATTCCTGAGCGTGCCAGAGAACGTATTCTCGACATCGCTGCTACCCAGTTCCCTGACGGCAGCGCGTATCACCAGTACCAGCCGCTTACCAAAAAGGGCAACAACGAAGTCGGCTCCGGCTTTAATGATGATCCGCTCTGGCTGATCTCGGGAACTGCTGCCTACATTAAGGAAACCGGCGATTATTCGATTCTTGATGAGCAGGTTCCTTTTGACAGCAATCCGGACCATACCGCTACCCTGTTTGAGCACTTGAAGCTGTCCTTTGAGCATGTTACCAACAATCTCGGGCCTCACGGCCTGCCGCTGATCGGCCGCGCGGACTGGAATGACTGCCTCAACCTGAACTGCTTCTCCACCGTTCCGGGCGAATCGTTCCAGACCACTGAGAATATCGCAGGCGGTACAGCAGAATCCGTGTTCATCGCCGGACTATTCGTCTTCGTCGGACCGGACTATGCAGAAATCTGCCGCTTGCGCGGACTTGATGATGTAGCTGCAGACGCTGTAGCGAAGATCGACAACATGCGTGAAATTACGCTGACTCACGGCTTCGACGGAGATTGGTTCCTGCGCGCTTACGACCACTACGGCGATAAAATCGGCAGCAACGAGAACGAAGAAGGCAAAATCTTCATCGAGCCGCAGGGTATCTGCGTTATGGCAGGTATCGGTGTAGAAGGAGGCGAGGCAGCCAAGGCCCTGACTTCTGTAGAGGAGCACCTGGATACTGAATACGGTATCGTATTGCAGCAGCCTGCTTACTCCAAGTACTATCTGAACCTTGGTGAAATTTCCACGTACCCTCCGGGCTACAAAGAAAATGCCGGTATTTTCTGCCACAACAACCCGTGGATCATGATCGCCGAAACCGTGCTTGGACACGGGGACAGAGCGTTTGAAATCTACAAAAAAATCGCTCCGGCCTACCTGGAGGATATCAGTGAAGTGCACCGTATGGAGCCTTATGTGTATTCGCAGATGATCGCCGGTAAAGACGCTGTGCGTCACGGTGAAGCGAAGAACTCCTGGCTGACAGGTACAGCTGCATGGAACTATGTAGCGATTACCCAGTCGATCCTTGGTATCCAGGCTGATTTTGCCGGTCTGAAGGTTGATCCTTGTATCCCTTCCGAGTGGGATGGCTTCGAAATCACCCGCGTCTTCCGCGGCGACACTTATGTCATCAACATTAAGAACCCGAACCATGTATCCAAGGGCGTTGCCAGCCTGACCCTCGACGGCGCTGCTGTTGAAGGCAATATCATTACTCCAGTCGGCGACGGCGCTGTGCACCAGGTTGTTGTCACGCTTGGTTAATTAGCTGCTGAGGCTGCTGAGGCCGCTGAGGCGGGCGTAAGCTTAAATCTGTTATATGTAAAAGAACCCGGTTATCCGCTGATGCGGCGTAACCGGGTTCTTTGTGTGTACGGCTGCCGGGTTCAGTGCTACGGGGAATTTTATGTTGCCGGGAGTAACGTGCTGTGGGAGCTCAATGTTGCCGGAAGCTATATGCTGCGGAGAGTTACTGTCGGGAGCTAAATGCTATCGGGAGCTTCTGCGCTAATGTGCGTGCTAATGGCGTTGCTGGATGCTCCTGCTTGGCTCAATTTACTCTGTATGCTGAATCTTTTGTATGTTGTACACTAGATGCTGAAAATTCGGATGAACAATGGATTCGTTAAACAGTCTATTATACAAACTACATCCACCGCACATCCGCCTGCTCCCATAGTCATATCTTTCTACATGCAGGTTCGAGTAAGCCGGCTTAACTGCAGTTTATACAACTAAATCTGGTAAATAGTTGCCTTTATGCGCTTTAAGTGTATTCTGTGCAACTAAAACAGGCCGGATAGCCTAATTCGGAGTTTTTGAGTACTTTTAAGTGTACAAAGTGCAACTATAATCCATTTCCGCAAAAAAATAGGTGTTTTAATTGTACAAAGTACAGTTAAACACCTTAGTCATGGTAGCTGAGAGCCGCCTCCGCTTCCGTCTGTCTGGTTGTAAGGATAAGAAGCTACTGAAATTAAAGCATGCTCTGAGCGAGATACTACAGTCTCCTATGTTGGCTAAGAAATCGTACGCTCTACGTCGCCTCAGTCGATAGTAACCAGTCCCCACTTGCCTTCCTTGCTCTGCATGAACCAGTAATTCGGGCTGTCCTCCCTCTCTTCACCGTCTGCGGTTATCCAGTTGTAATTCACGTTCATTACTACTCTTCCCTCCGGCTGGTTGGAGATGTAATCCACTCCGGTGAAAATAATTCCGCCTCCGGTCTTAAATCCGTACTCATTCGCCTGAGCCAGCTCCTGTGTTGTAAAAGCTCCGTTGAACTGTTCCTGATCCTCGTTGACGATTCCCTCCAGCGCGTCCTTCAAGCTGGCTTTGATCTCATCATTAACGATAGGATCAGCAATGGCATCGATATCAAAAGCTATTTCACGCATATATGCCACGGCTTCCGCCATCTGCGGTGTAGCGGTTTCCTGTGCGCTTGACGGCACAGACACAGGACTTCCGGATGCTTCAGATACGGGCTGCGTTGCTTCTGCCAATCTCTGCGCTGTTGCTTCTGAAGCTTGTCCGCCTGCCCCGTTCAGCGGACCGTTGTCTCCACAGCCTGCCAGCAGCAGCACTGCCAGTATAGACAGCATCATCCAAAAACGTCTCATAAGTATCCTCCTTATTCCCGGATACTTATGAGACGCCAATGCCGGTCTAAAAGTTGCTGTTAACGACGCTTAGCCCCGAGACTGATTACTCAATCAGCTGTCTTACAGCTTTTGTCGAGAGCCGGTATGTCAAAAGCTAACCCCGGACCCATACCTTCATCTCGCCGCTGCCGCGGTTGCCCCACAGGTAATAAGGGACGGCCGTAACCTCAACAGGCGTAACCCCGGCCTTCATACTGCCGTACAAGCCTCCGTTCCAGCTTCCCTCATCGATCCGGAAGCCATCTGTCTTCACTACGACGGCTCCGCCGAGCAGCGACTCTTCAAAGCGCTCAGTGAATGCTCCTGCTCCATCCAGCGAAATGGAGCTGAGCGTTGCCCCGTTATCTGCTTCCTCCAGACAATAGACGAGCGGTCCCCGCTGAATGGCTGTCAGGCCGGCATCCGCCCGCAGCTGCGGGTGGGCGTAGATACGGGTTGCTGTCATAGGGAGGCTTAATTCAATGACATCACCAGCTGTCCAGGTGCGGCGGATAACGGCATAGCCCTGCTCCAGAACAGAAGTAATATCAACTGACTCTCCGTTAACAGTGAGCTCTGCACTTGCGCTCCAGGCTGGAATACGCACCGCAATACCGAATTTTGCAGCCGCAGCCGGGTCTATCTTCAGCTGCACCTTGCCTTCCCACGGATAGCTGCTCTGCTGGCTGACCGCAACCTCCTGCCCGCCAAGCTTGAAGCTGGACTCACTGCCGATGTACAGGTTCGTATATAACGTATCGCCGTGCACCGAATAAATGTACTGGTTCAGTGAAGTAAGCAGACGCGCCACATTCGGAGGGCAGCAGGCACACCCGAACCAGCCCTGACGCTCTGCTTTTACATGATGCTTGCCCGGATTACAGCTGCAGGCCTGCGGCCACACTTCCAGCGGATTCACATAGAAGTAATGCTTGCCGTCCTGTGCCATAGAGCCAAGCACATTATTGTACAGCGCACGTTCCATCACATCCGCATACTTCGCATCGGGAATCAGCTCCAGCATGCGCTTTGCAAAAAAGATCAGCCCGATTGAAGCGCAGGTCTCAGCATATACAGTGTCATTAGGCAGGTCATAATCAAAGGTGAACGCTTCACCGTGATGGGTCGAACCGATCCCTCCCGTTATATACATCTGCTTGCGGGTCATATTGTGCCACAATCGCTCGCAGGCTTCGCGCAGTGATTGGTCCCCGGTATGAGCGGCTAAATCCGCCATTGCCGTATACATATAAACTGCACGGACAGAGTGTCCTACTGCTACGCTCTGCTCACGGACCGGCAGATGCGCCTGGAGATAAGCCAGATCCGTCTTGTCTGTTTTGCCGCTCCAATGTGTAACCTGACCCCGTTCTTCCCACTCTTTACGGAGAAAATTAGGCTCTTGTCCGCGCTGGTCGATGAAAAAGCTGCTAAGCTCAAGGTGTTTCTTTTCTCCGGTCAGCCGGTACAGCTTCACCAGCGCCAATTCAATCTCCTGGTGTCCGTCGTAACCTTTAAGCTTACCCTCTTCAGGTCCAAAGACGTCTGCGATATGATCAACCAGCCGCCGGACAATATTCAGCAGCTTGTCTTTTCCGGTCGCTTCATAATAGGCAACTGCTGCTTCGATGAAGTGTCCGGCGCAATAGAGCTCGTGGCAATCCTGAAGATTAGTCCAGCGTTTCCCCGGTTCTTTAACGATAAAATAAGTATCCAGATACCCGTCAGGCTGCTGCGCTTCGCCGACCAGATCGATAACCTCATCCGCCTGGCGCTCCAGCTCCGGGTCACGTCTAATGCTCAGAGAGTAGCCGACCGCTTCCAGCCATTTGGCCACGTCACTGTCCTGGAACACCCAGCCCTTGAATTCACCGCTTTTTCTTCCGGCAGCGATTTCAAAATTGGCAATAGCATGGCTCGGCTCGGCTTCCGGTACACGGTCATGCAGCGCTTCATATTGATAAGGGATCACAACATCCTGTACAAGCTTGATATAACGGCCCCAGAATTCATCTTTAATCTCGGTAGTGCCAGGAAGCGTTGTTGCTGGCTGTGTAATTTTGTTCATATTTATATTCCCTCCGCTATATATTTCTCCTCGCTAATTGCTATTATAGGCGGTAAAATGAAACAAAAACAGGAGCAGAAGCAACCCTGTTTTTGCACTATTTCACACAGCCGGAGAGGAGCCTGAAAATGATTTTCCCACCTTCATATATTCACTTGGCGGCGCCGCCCTTCCCTTACTTTCTGGAATGTGACCGTACCGTCTACCAGCCCGGAGACCAGCATCCCAGCCGCAAAGCGATGGGCAAGTTTGATCTGATTCTCGTTGAACAGGGCTGCCTTTATCTCGGAGAGGAGCATAAGCAGTGGGCCGTGCCTGCTGGTCACAGCCTGCTGCTGCTGCCTGACAGGTATCATTACCCGGCTAGGCCCTGCGAGGTGACTACCTCCTTTATATGGGTTCATTTTCACACTGTTGGGGAGTGGGCCGAAGCGGAGGGCGAGCCGGTCTATGCTGACCGGGATGCCCACTTCCGGCAATTTCTAACCTATCCTTATACCATCAGGATGCCGCAGTTTGGTCCGCTGCCGGACCCGTTTGAGCGCAGCGGCCAGGCTGAGCTGCTGCTGCAGCTGAACCGTGTCCGGCGCTCAGGAGCGGTATGGCAGCAGCAGCGGATATTCGAGGAAATGCTGCGGATGATGGATCAGGTCCAGCAGGATACTGCCGGCAGCCATGCTGTCGAGATTGCCGAGCAGACGGAGGCTTATATCCGCAATCATTATGCGGAACCGCTTACGAATGCCCTTCTGTCGGAGGAGCTTCATTTTCATTATAATTACCTTGCCCGCTGCATGAAGCGAGTCTACGGGCTGACACCGATGGAATATTTGACTGATTACCGGCTGGAGCAGGCCAAGCTGCTGCTGCTGAAGACAGAATTATCTGTGGGCGGAATTGCCGAACGGGCGGGCTTTGAGAGTGCGGCTTACTTTTCACGAAGGTTCACCGGCAAGGTGGGCATCTCCCCGCTCCGTTACCGCAAGCGGTATTCACGGTAAAGCAAGCGTATAAACCCCTCTGGTAATCGGCATCCTGTGTACAAGCAGATTCCGGCGTGGGGGCAGCAAGTCTTATTGGCTTGGCTTCAGGATGTATCCGTATAAAATAAGCTCTGCCGGACAATCTAACTTCACGTTCTTAATTATATTTTTTCGAAGGAGATATGGATATGTCTGGAGTACTTAACGGGAACCCGAAGGATGAGCCTCTTCATTACGGGGAAATTTATGATTTATGGCAGTTTTCCGCCTCAGCCAAAATGGCATTGTCCACATATCAGGCATTTCACTATCATGCCGGTGACCGTGATCTGAAAAAGATCATCGACGAATGCATAGACCAGGTATATCTGGAAATCAAAGAATGCGATAAGCTGTTGAAGCTGCACGGCTTCACTCCACCGCCGGTATTGCCTGACCGCCCCTCGGTGAAGCTTGAGGAAATCCCGGCCGGAGCCAGATTCTCCGACCCGGAAATCGCTGCAGCTTTAAGCACCTCATCTGCAGCAGGCCTTGTTATATGCAGCCAGGCCATGGGAATGTCAATTCGTGAGGATCTTGGCGCCATGTATAAGAAATTCCATAATCAGATGGCTGCGCTTGGACTAGAATTACTCAAATTAAACAAGAAAAAGGGCTGGCTGGTACCGCCGCCGCTTCAGCTCAAATCGCCGGAGCCGGCGCTTGTATAAGTATAGGGCATATCGCCCATTCATCCTGCGCAAGCAGGATTTTTTGTGTTTCGGCTATTTTTTTCCAGTTTACCGCATATTCATTAAGACATGCCTTACTAGTGGAGATGTTGAATATGCGTCCATTGTCACGGTTTGTAATTATCCTGCTGGGGAGCCTGCTTATCGCAGCCGGAACTAACTTTTTTCTCGTCCCCTACAAAATACTCGACGGCGGAATCATCGGCATCGCCCTTATTATCAATTATATGAGCGGCATCAAAATCGGACTGGCTGTGATCTGCTGCAGCCTGCCTATTTTCCTGTTAGCCTGGATGAAGGAACGGGATATTTTTTACAACAGCATTCTTGGGCTGCTTACCTCTTCTTTCCTGATCGAGCTGCTGGGGCCGCTGCAATATTACTTTTTGTATTATATTGAAATCGGCTCCATTTCAAGCGCGATCATCGGCGGCTTTCTTATGGGCACCGGACTCGGTCTGATGCTGCGCTTCAAGGCAAGCACAGGCGGGACCGATCTGCTGGCCAAGTTTATCAAGCGGTACATTCCGCTGAACGTAGGGATTATTATTTTTTTGAGCGATATTGTAATTATCGGGGCAGGCGGTGTGCTGATCTCCAAAGAAACCTTTTTCCATTCTATCCTGACGATCTTCTCCGGGGGTGTAGCTACGGGGTTATGTACGATTGATAAATAAAAAAACCGGCTACTGCAGCATAGCCAGCAGTAACCGGGGAATAGCAGCAAGTGCTGCCTGTTTCTCTACAGCACCAAGCTCATAAGCCGCTTTCGGCATTCCGTAAACGACGGATGAGGCTTCGTCCTGTCCTATCGTGTGTGCGCCTTTGCGGCGCATCGCCAGCAGCCCTTTTGCCCCGTCATACCCCATTCCGGTCAGCAGAATCCCTACCGCCTTCGGGCCTGCCGCTTTGGCCGCTGAAGCAAACAGCACGTCCACCGACGGGCAGTGGCCGTTCACCTTCTCTCCTGCTGTACACTCAAGCCGGTATTGGCCTCCCAGGCTGCGCACGCTAACCTGCCTGTCACCCGGAGCTACCAGCACCTTTCCCGGAACGACCAGCTCACCGTCCTCTGCTTCCTTCACTGTCAGCGCAGAGCTGAGATTCAGCCGCTCGGAGAACATCCGCGAGAATAACGGCGGAATATGCTGCACAACAACAATTCCCGGCATTTCTGCCGGCAATGCGTTAAGTACACTGGCTATGGCTTCTGTTCCGCCGGTTGAAGCACCGATGACAATGAGCCTTTCTTTGAACGGAACCGGTGTGCCTGCACCACTTTTGTCAGCCACATAGCCGGCAACGCCAGTCTGGACCTGCGGAAGCGGAGTGACAATTTTAGCCAGCACGGCATTTTTGATTTTTACAATAAGCTGCTCCAGAAAATGCTGGACGCTTCCCGCAGAATGGATATCCGGCTTGGCTGCAAAATCAACCGCACCGGCGCTTAGCGCTTCAAATACCAGCTCCGAAACCCCGCTGACGACGATTACCGGAATAGCATACTGGGGCAGCAGCCGGCGGATGAACTCAATTCCGTTCATTCTCGGCATCTGAACATCGCAGATCATCACATCCGGCCGTACACGCAGCAGCTCGTCCCGGGCTTCAAACGGATCACCGGCCCGGGCTGCAACCTCAATCTGCGGATCCGACGAAATGCCCCGGGAGATAACCTCCCGGAACAGCACAGAATCATCCACTACCAATACCCGAATAGCCCGGGTATTCTTCATAAAGCCAACCTTCTTTCCCTGTGGCCGTTGTTATTATTTGCGGTAGACAGCCGGCATTACATAGCGGTATGCCGTACGCTCGCGGTCAAGCGATTCTGAATGACCGATAAACAAATATCCTCCAGGCTCCGTCATCTCATAAAATTTGTGCACCAGCCTGATACGGGTAGCCTGATCGAAATAAATCATCACATTCCGGCAGAATATAGCATGAAACCGCCGGGTAAACGGAAATTTCTCATCCATAAGATTAAACCTGCGGAACAGCACCTGGCTGCGGATAGCCGGCTTTACAGTATAATACCCTTTTTCCTCCGGTTCAAAATAACGCCTGGCCCAGCGCTCCGGCAAAGCACCCAGCGCCTCTGCGCTATATCTGCCTCTGCGTGCAGCTTCCAGGGCAGAATTGCTGATATCCGTAGCGAGCAATTGAGTGTCCCAGCCCCTTCTGCCGTCCCCGCTGAACGCCTCATCAATGAGCATTGCCAGCGTATACGGCTCTTCCCCGCTGGAGCAGCCGGCACTCCAGATCCGCAGATCACGCTCCCCCTGCCGCTGCAGCAGCTCTGGAAGCACCTGCTGGCGGAAGTAAGTGAAGTGTCCTTGCTCCCGCATAAAGAAAGTATGATTCGTGCTGATCCGGTCCACGAGCTGCGTCAGCTCCGCTGCTGAAGTATGGTTCCTGCCTTGAAGGAGATTATAATATTCACTGAAGCTTTCCAACCCCTTATCCTGAACCAGCTTCTGGAGCCTGCCGGCCAGCAGGGCTCTTTTCTCCGCTTTGAGATGAATGCCTGCCCTGCGCTTGATAAGCTCTGCAAGCTGGGTAAACTCAAGGTCCGTCATTGGAATCATAAGCTGTATTTGCCGAATTCTTTATCACTGAGCGCAATAGACACAGGAGCTGCGTGGGAATGTTCCTTCGGCCATTGGCCGGCCCCGCTGCCTGAACCCTGTCTGCCCAGTGACATCTGCTCCAGCATGCGCCGTACCTCCGGATTAAGCTCATCGAGCCCGGCATAAGCGTAATGTCCCTGCTCCTTTAGCTTAAATCGGGATACCTGATCACGCATTAGCTCTGCCTGGCCGGCAAGCTGCTCGCTGGCGGCAGCCGTCTCCTCCGAAGTGGCGGAGTTGTTCTGTACCACCTGTGACAGCTGGATTACCCCTTGATTAATCTGGCTGATACCGGCAGCCTGCTCTGTCGAAGCAGCTGTAATCTCAGCGATGATCTCGGCTACCTTTGAGACGTCTCCGACAATATGCTCAAGCGCTGTAGCGGTTGCAGCAGCAAGCCTGGTGCCGCCCTCCACTTTTTTGATGGAGCTCTCTATCATTACTGTAGTTTCCTTGGCAGCACCTGCAGAACGTGCCGCCAGATTGCGGACTTCCTCGGCAACAACCGCGAAGCCTTTACCATGCTGGCCGGCTCTCGCCGCTTCTACAGCCGCATTCAGTGCCAGAATATTCGTCTGGAATGCGATCTCGTCGATCACTTTGATGATCTTTGATATGCTGCCGGAGGATTCATTGATCTGCTCCATAGCACCCAGCATTTCCTTCATCCGGGCGTTGCCGTCCACCGCATTGTTCATGGTCCCGCGGGCGAGGGTGTTCACCTGTTCTGCACTCAGTGCATTGCGGGAGGTCTGTGCAGCAATTTCTTCGATGGATGCTGTAAGCTCTTCAATCGAGCTCGCCTGCTCCGTTGCCCCCTGGGACAATGCCATACTGGACTCGGACATCTGCTTGGCTCCGGAAGCAACCTGCTCGGAAGCGGCGCGGATACTGCCCATCACCTCGCTCAGCGTGCCCGACATGCGTCTGAAAGCTGCTGCAAGCTGGCCGATTTCATCTCTGGAATCCGTTTGTATCTCCACATTCAGGTCACCGTCAGCAATTCGGTCTGCCGCATGCACCAGCTTGACCACCGGCCTGCTAATGATGCGGGAGATCATCAGCCCGAGCAGCACAGCGAGCAGCACAGCAACAATTACAACAACAATCATGATAATGGTGGTGCGGCCTGCGGCTTGTGTGTACTCCGCCGATTTGGTTAAGCCGTTAGTCTCCTTGCTGGCAAACAAGCTGTCGATAGCTTCGTTAGCACTGGCAGCAATTCCAGATGTGCTATCATAAAACAAAGTAAGCGCCTGTTCATTACGTCCGCCGGCAGACATAGCGATTACCCGGTCACGAATTTCGTCATACTTAAGTATACCGGCTTTCAGCTCATTAAAGATTACCTGTGCCTCTTCGCTCTGGATGCTCTTTTCAAAGGCATTCAGACTGTCCATAAGCTGGATGTCCAGCTCGTTAATCTCATTCAGAATCTCTTCTCTGTCCACGGTGCTGTCATCGATCAGCGCATCACGCGTAAGCGCACGGATTTTGTGAAATTCAATTCCGGCCTTACCGATATCAGCCACACCTATACCATAATTAACGTACAATTCCGAATAGTCACGGTCGATCCGGTTAAGGTTTACAATCCCCACAACTCCTACAATGCCGGCCATTATGGCGACAATAATGAACGAAGTTATCAGTTTGGCACTGATTTTCATGTTACTGAACCATCTCATCATCATCTACTCCTTATTCGTTTGGCTGTCTGCTTCCGCCTGATATTTCCAATTCAGCATCCCGGAGGAGCCTTCCGCAGTCCAGCAGCAGCTTCACTCCCTGCACCGTCTTACCGATCCGTGTAACAAAGCCGCCGCCTGCTGTTATATCCGGAGCCGGAACCGTATCTCCCGGAAGTATGGTCAATACTTCAGACACACTCTCAACAATAAGACCCAGCACCTCATCCATGATGTTAATGACAATGACACAGGTACGGTCATGATAGGGCAGCGGCTCCATTCTGAACCTCACCCTGACATCCATTACCGGGATCATAGTCCCGCGCAGATTGATAATTCCCTTAATATATTCCGGAAGATCCGGTATCCCGGCAATCGGCTGAATGCCGATGATTTCTGTAACATATTGAATTTCAATACCGTAGTCCTGGCTCCCCAGTGAAAAAACCAGATATTTATCCCTCTGTGTATCCTCCTCCGGCGTGTTTTCATATACGTTGTTACCTGACAAAGTGATCACCTCCTGAAAGTTATTGACCCGAAACAGCGTTCACGGACGACGTCAGCCGGATGATATCGAGAATCAGGCTGATGCTGCCGTCGCCCAGCAGGGTACATCCGCTAAAAGGCCTGCTTCCCGCACTGTTCAGAATATAGTCCGGAAGTGCTTTAACAACAACCTGCTGCTGTCCCAGCAGTTCATCTGCCAGCAGACACAGGCTGCGCCCGTCATCCTCGACCATGATCAGAATGCCCTGCTCAACGGGGGAGGCGCTTCCGGCAGCGGCTGTAAGGTTATGCAGGCGGATTACCGGATAACAGCTGCCGCGCACCATAATCCACTCGTTTCCTTCCGGGTCGGTAAGCAGATCCTGCTGTTCCGGCCTGAAGGAGCGTACAATGGAATTTGTCGGCAAGGTGAACCTCGCACTGCCTACACCGACATTCATCCCGTCAATAATGGCAAGGGTAAGCGGAATTCTTAAAGTGACGGTCGAGCCGGCACCCGGCACACTGTCTACAGTTGCTGTGCCGCCCACCTTTTCCAGATCTTTTACCACTACATCCATGCCCACTCCTCTGCCGCTGAACTCACTGATGCTGTCCTTTGTCGAGAAGCCCGGATGAAAGATCAGCCTGTACACCTCACGGTCGCTAAGCTCACGTTCATCCCGGCTCAGGAGGCCGTTCTCCGCTGCGCGGCGGATAATCTTATCCCGGTGCAGCCCCTTTCCGTCATCACGGATCATGACAATCACCTCTCCGCCGGAATGCCTGGCTTCCAGCGTCACTGTTCCGCTGCGCGGCTTGCCTGCAGCCAGCCTTTCCTCAGGCAGCTCAATACCGTGGTCGAGCGCATTGCGGACGATATGCATTAAAGGATCGGACAAATGCTCAATAATGTGCTTATCGACCTCTGTCTCTTCTCCCACAATTACGAGGCTGGCTTCTTTATCCAGCTTACGGGTCATATCCCTGACAATCCGGCCCATTTTATGAAAAGTGGCTGAGATAGGAACCATGCGCAGCGACATAACCACATCCTGCATTTCTCCCGATATTTTGCGTAAATGCCGGGCAGCCTTGGCGAAATTATCCAGCGGGCCGTGTACGGCTGCCAGATCGGGATTCTGGGTTACCATGGCTTCGGCGATAACCAGTTCACCGATCAGATCCATCAGCTTATCCATTTTGGACACATGCACATTAATCATAGTCTGCTGTGCAGGCGGAGAGACGGCTTCCCTGGACTTCTTATCCCGGACCGCCGGCCCTGCAGGCTTGCGGTCAGTATGAACCGGCAGTGTATCCGCCAAAGACAGTATTTCCGCATCCATACCGGACGTCTCTATTGCGTCTCCGGCTGTATGGAGCTTGTCGAATTCCAGTTCACAGACATAAGGGGCATTCCGTAAAAAATCAGCAACAGAATCCCCGCTGGCAGCGGTTTCCAGCATAATAATAAATCCGTCCCTGCGGATTACATCTGCACTGTCGGGATTCTCAATAATATCATCAGGATGGTAAGTAAAAGTACAGCTTATCGTTTCATCCAGCTGATGAATCACAGCAAAGGCGCGGATATTCTCCATCTGGCAGGCTTCCTCGAACCGCAGAAGTGCCCTGTAGCGCCCGGGCTCCGCTGATCCGGCCTTAACCTCCTTAGCCGGTTGCGCTACCGGGTGCTGACGGCAGGCCGTCTCCTCTGATGTCTCCGTGCTGATCTTCAGCAGCTGCAGATAAGCTGACAGTTCTTCAGCCAAAGCAGCAGCATCCCCGTCTGCCGGATCTCCGCTGCGGATTTTGACAGTCTCCAGCTTAATGAAATCTATGCCCTGCAGCATCAGATCCGACAGATCAGAGCTGTCATAAGCTGCTTCAGGCCGGTCACGCAGATAAAAAAACAAATCCTCCATTACATGGGCCAGTGCAGAGATGTTCACATATCCCATCACAGCTGCCGAGCCTTTAATCGTATGCATAATCCTGAATATGAGGTTGATATCCTCGGGATGAAGTGAATCCTGCTGCTCTCCGGCAAGTACGGAATCCTCCAGCTGCTGCAGTGATTGCATCGTTTCAAAGATAAAGAGTTCAAGCAGGGAATCCTCCGGAAAAGCGCCTGGCATAAAATTCTCCTTTCAGTTCAAGCAAAAAAAGGGTTAGTCCTGTAACATTTTGTGATTTTCTTCATCTTTATATCGTAAGATAAAAGTGAAAAGTTGATATTTAATTCATTTTTTCGATTAATTTTTAACTTTCTGGCGTTTCAAATGAATAATAGTTGATCTTTTGCGGAATTGCGGCGACAATCGGATATATAACATTCCAGGGGAGGATCTAACGAAGTTGGACAGTACAAGCAACAACAGTATGACTTCCACGCATGATATTATTGATGTGTGTCTTTTGGCCGGCAAAATCATGCTTCAAAGCGGTGCAGAAACCTACCGTGTGGAGGACACCATGTCGCGCATGGCGGCAGCGCTCGGGTTTCCCGGAGCACACAGCTATGTGACCCCGACAGTTATTATGTTCACTACGAGCCGGCTCGAGCCGGTCAAGCTGTTCCGGATTGCGGAACGGACAACGGATCTGAAAAAGGTGTCTGAGGTTAATGATATTTCCCGCCGGCTGAGCGAACGCCAGCTAACGGCAGCTGAAGCCCGCAAGCGCCTGGGGGAAGTGGATGATGCCGCTCATGCTTACCCGGCCTGGCTGCAGATTGCTGCAGCTGCCTTGACCGGGGCATGCTTCACAATCATGTTCAAGGGCAGCATTTGGGACGCACTTCCGGCCCTGCTGGTATCCGCGCTGGGCTTCGCAGCTGCAACTTATCTGCACCGGCTTGTCCAGGTCCGGTTTTTCGCAGAATTCTCTGCCTCGTTTCTGATCGGCCTGACTGCTTTTCTCTCAGTCAAGGCAGGAATCGGCCAGGAGATGGACAAGATTATTATCGGCTCGGTCATGCCGCTCGTTCCGGGACTTCTCATTACCAACGCAGTCCGCGATCTGATGGCCGGCCATCTCGTATCCGGCCTGTCCAAGGGAGCAGATGCTTTCCTGACCGCATTTGCTATCGGGACAGGCATCGGGCTTGTGCTGTCACTCTTCTAAAATATACGGTGCGAAAGAGGTCTGTCGTTCATGATTTTGCAATTAGTTACCAGCTTCATTGCCGCCGCCGCCTTCTGTATCCTGTTCAATGCTCCGGCACGTGCGCTGCTGCAGTGCGGGATTGCCGGAATGGTCGGCTGGGTTCTTTACTTGGAGCTTGATAAACAGCTGGACACGGTAGTCGCGACCTTCCTGGCTACAGTTGTGGTCGGTGTGATAAGCCAGCTGTTTGCCCGCTCCTACAAAATGCCGGTTATCATCTTCAGTGTCGGCGGGATCATTCCGCTGGTTCCCGGAGGGCTGGCGTATGATGCCATGCGCAAATTTGTCGAGAATGACAATAATCAGGCGATCCAATACGGCGTCCAGGCATTGCTGTTATCCGGGGCCATTGCAACAGGTCTTGTTTTAAGCGAGGTTCTCGGCCAGATGTTCCGCCGGAAAAAGGCCTGACGGCTGCGGTCTGTGAATAGACGCAAGTGTACACAGAAAAAGGCCGGCTGCGGTCAAGGGAACCCCCTTACCGCAGCCGGCCTTATCTATGAACAGGATCAGCTGTTTGATTGATCAGCCGGTCCGATTATTTTCTGGTAGCTGGCGATATCCAGCCATCTTCCAAACTTACGGCCAATCTGCCTGAACAGGGCACTCTGCTCGTAGCCGTGTCTGGTGAACAGACGGCGGCTGTGTTCATTGTCTGCACAGACGGTGGCAACCAGAGCATGGAAGCGGAGGGCAGCTGCTTTTTGCTCTATGAACATCAATGCCTGCCCGCCAATCCCCCGCCCGCCGCTGTCGGGACTCAGATAAATACTGATTTCACCGGAAGTATCATAAGCCTGCTTATTCTTATGCCTGGTTATAAGGACATAACCCGCTAAACTGCCTGCCTGCATAACGGCATAGGATTTGAAGCGCGGATCGCCGTTTAATACGGATTGTCTCATTTCGTCCAGAGTCAAAGGCTCCGTATGGAATGATACGGTCGTATTCAGCACGTAATAATTATAAATGTCCAGCACACCGGCCAGATGCTCTTCTGTCATCTCCTCAAAAAGCAGGCCAACCCCGATTGTTTCGCTTTCCCCCATAGTTAATCCTCCCAGATTGATGTTTCCAGCTGATCGACGAACCGGCGCAGCCTGCCGGCAATCTTGAGATTGATCGCCCCGGTCTGATACATCTGCTGTACCGTATCCCGCTGCTCCTGAATCGCCTTAAGCTTAAGCTCAAGCTTCTGATCGTCAACAATCCCGTCTTTGCTCCAGCCTTCCCCCTGCTCCAGCCTTGATTCGATTCGTTCATATTTATCGATAACCCGCTCGGCCGCCGCACGGTTCTCATCATTGATCCCGCTGGTGACTGCACTGACGGCAGCCTGGCACATAGCGATTTTGGCTTTGCGGGCCTCTTCCGCATTCTGGATCGCCTGCCTGCCTTCTTCACCGCCGAGCCTGCCGGTAAAAAGCCCCGAGAACAGCCGCTGAAGCTCGGTCAGCGAGAACTTCACATGCGTATCAAACCGCTGGCACAGGATGGATTCAGTATGATCCAGCATTTCCTCCATTTTCACTGCAACAGGGGCTGGAATCGTTCCGGTCTCCGTCATCCGCCTCAGCTCGGTGCGTTCCGCCTCAAGACCGTTCAGCCTCGCTTCAACGCCCAGGCGGCGCATTCGTTCTGCTGCCGGATCATTATCCTGCCTGAGCGCACAGATGCGGTCAATCTTGTCGGTGAACTCCAGCAGCGCAGGCTGGTTCGCGCGTTCCCCGGTCTCTGTGACAAGGCTCCGCAGCATGCTCATTCCTGCATCTATAACCACCGATCTTGCCGCCAGCTCTGTACTGCCTCCGCCTGCTGCCTGGAGAACCGTCTCTTCCGGGTTGCCTGCCAGCAGCGGCAGCAGAATACTTGCGATTACCAGAGACATCAGAATAACACCGGCCGCAAGCGCAATGATTAAGTCGCGCTCAGGAAACGGGGTTCCGTCTCCCAATGCCAGAGGTATAGAGAACGCACCGGCCAGTGTAACGGCTCCCCGGACACCTGAGACTGAGGTAATCACCAGCGATTTGAGCGGGGTCCGCTTGTCCTTAAACCTCAGATTTTCAATCAGGGAATACAGATACACCCAGACAAAGCGCAGCACAATCAGAAGGGCGGTAATGACCAGCACATACCCGAACACCATAAAGTTGTTAATCGACTCATCCCGGTAAATGACCTCAACGACATCCGGCACTGACACTCCAAGAATCAGAAAGACCAGGCCGTTCAGCACAAACAGCAGGACTGACCAGGTGCTCGCCGATACCAGCTGCAGCTTGTATTGCGGAGAAGCGGCCCGGTCCTTCTCAATCGCATATACAACCCCGCCTGCGACAACGGCAAGAATGCCGGAGACCCCGATCTCCTCACTAACCAGATAGATAATGAACGGAGTAAGGATCTGCAGCAGGACGTGCATAGTAACATCCTCCATGCCAAACCGGCGCAGGAACACACTTAGGCGGATCAGCAAAAAAGAAAGTATTGCCCCCAGCAGCAGACCCCCGGCAGCAATGATAACAAAGCTTAGACCCGCCTTCGGCAGCGAAAATACACCGGTAACCGCAGCGGCAATCGCAAACTTGAAGGCAACCAGGCCGGAGGCATCATTCATCAGCGACTCCCCCTCGAGAATCCGGTGGATGCTGCCAGGCAGATGCACTCTTCCGGCCAGCGAGCCTACCGCGACTGCATCAGTCGGCGAGAGGATTGCCGCCAGCGCAAAAGCTGCAGCCAGCGGAATGGACGGAATCATCCAGTTGATGGCATATCCCGCAACAACCACAGTGACAAACACCAGCCCCAGCGCCAGCAGCAGAATCGGTGCCCGCAGATTCCACAGCTCCCCGCGGGGTGTCCGCCTGCCGTCGTTGAAGAGCAGCGGAGCAATGAATAACACAAAGAAAAGCTCAGGCTCAAAATGCATATGTATTCCCGTAGGAACCAGTGCGGCGATAACTCCAAGACCGATCTGGATCAGGGGAACCGGCACAAAAGGAATGAACCTGTTCACAACATTGGATGCCGCAATGAGCCCCAGCATTAACAGTACCGCAAGAAAAGTTTCCAAGCTGCCTCAGCTCCATTCCATACAATTTCCCTTTATTATATCCCAAAAAGAGGCATGGCCGCATCATCCGGCTATGCCTCCTGCACACTAATTAATCATCCACCATTCACTTGTGGCTCAGGACTCGGAAACAACCGTGAACCGTTCCCCGATATGCTGCGGCTGTTCGAGCTCATCTACAATAGCAATAGCGTAATCTGCATAGCTGACGTAGCTTTCACCCTTGGAGTTGGCCAGCAGATGATCCTTACCCTTGGTATAGGAACCGGTTCTAGCCCCAACAGCAAAGTTTGCGGACGGGCTGACAAAGGTCCATTTCAGACCTTCCGTGCCCTGCAGAATTTCAAGATTTTTCCCTTGGTTCAGCGCCGTGGGCTTAACGAAGTCCGGGAAGCCCGGTGTCTCTACTACTCTGGTTGTTTTGGCTTCATCCACAAACAGGCTGCCCGCTCCGCCGACGACGATCAGCCGTGTTCCCTTAGCATCCTTAAGTGCATTAATCAGCACATTTCCGGCATCCACATGCAGATGCTCCTGGCCGAACGGCGCGCCGAAAGCATTGACTACGGCATCAAAAATCTGCAAATCAGCGGCAGACAGCTCAAAAACATCCTTTTCCAAAACGGCTGCCCGGCTATCTGTTACTTTTGCAGCGCTGCGTACAATGGCGGTAACCTCATGGCCCCTGTCCAGCGCCTCCTTTACAATCTCGCTTCCGGCTTTGCCGCCTGCTCCTATAACTGCAATTTTCATCGTTTATCCCTCCAGGTCTATTATTGCTTCTGATGTTGCACAGTCAGGTGAATGCCGACATTCCACGGGTCTGTTAAAATAACCCCGTCTGCTGTATCCGTCACCGGATAACCGGCCTCCCTCACCCGCAGTGCAACTGCTTCAACCTCATGTACGCCGGGCAGCTGCAGCGTGAAATAATCAATGCCCGGAGCATTATCCGGAGTTGCAGGCGCACCTTGGCCTGCCCAGATATTCAGCCCCATATGGTGATGGTAGCCGCCGGCCGATATAAACAACGCTGAATTACCATAATGGGTCGTCGGCTCAAAACCGAGTGCATCCACATAGAACTTCTTGGCCTCTGCTAAATCTCCGACATGAAAATGCACATGCCCAATCACTGTACCTGCAGGCAGGCCCTTCCAGGCAAGTCCTTCTGAAGCAGCCAGCAGTCCGTCCACATCCACCGGATCAGTGGTCATCACGTAATCCCCGGCAGAGTCCCGCTGCCAGGTATCACGCGGACGGTCACGGTAGAGTTCAATCCCGTTGTTGTCCGGGTCCTGAATATATAGAGCTTCACTGACCAGATGGTCGCCTTGTCCGATCTCCATCTCTGAGTCAATCAGATTGCGCAGCACCAGCCCCAGACTTGGCCGGTCGGGCAACAGAATTGCGAAGTGGAATAATCCCGCACCTTTACGGCTTAACACCTGCGGATGTTCAATTTCACGCAGGTTCAGCAGTACCCGCTGCCCGTCTGCCGTCATTTCCGCCTCCCGGCCATGCCGGCGCAGAACCTGCAGCCCCACAACATTCTGATAAAAGGCGAGCGAGCGTTCAAGGTTGCTTACTCTAATCTTTACAAAACCAATCGCCGTTGTCTCGTGTAATACCGCTGTTGCCGTCATATGGAATCCCTCCTGAAGGTAGCTGCCTCCGCTGAACCTTAAATTGCAGCTTAGTCTTAGCTTCTGCTACTATTATCATTCACTTGTAACTTACTCAGTTACATTTAAACTAACTTTATTATAGTTGCACTCCATAAGTTTGTCAATTACTTTAACAATCTCTATTTAATAATCTTGTCTGCCCTATAGATCCGGTTTTGCTCTGTGACAACGTAGACCCATTCCATCAATTCTTCCCTGCTAAATTTAAACTCATTATCCACTTTAAAAAATGGCAGCATATGCCCGGTAAAGATTCCATTATTACTGAGGATTGCATTCTCCGCTTTTATAACGTTAATGATCTGATCCTCTTCCAGACCCAACAGCTGCGCTGCTTCCTGGATATTCAACACTTCTTTACCCTCTGACTTTATCTTCACCAGCAGCTCAGACTGAGCCTCAGCTTCAATCTGTGTCTGCGCTACCGCCGCCTGCACGGCCTTATCACTGCTCTCTGCACGTTCACTGCTGATAATCAGGCAGCCTATGATAAAGGAAATGCCCAATATCAGACTTGATCCAAGCATGGCTAGATAATGATTCTTCATATGTATTCTGTCTCCCTTATTTCATATTTCCGGTATGCCCGGCCTCTTCTTTCCCTGCCACAGCGGCTCTCTTCATGTAAGTCTAAAGGTTATGGAATATTCTGTAAAGGAATGCTTCTGCCCGCAAAAAAGTAGCCCCGCCGGTGTCCGGCAGGGCCAAGGTCTATTATAAGGGGGTCATGTGATTACTATAACGGCTGAACCTTAAAAACGGATGAACCGCGCATAAAGGTTTTATGAAATGAATTCAAATAAAAAAGGCAAATAAAAAGACCCTGCCGAGGCACGACAGGATCTATCAAAATGCATCCACTGGGGGGTGGAGACCTCAACTATACTCCCCAAACCTTAAAATAAGATAAAATCCTGCTGAAAGCTAACTTAAAATTCTAAAAAATACACATTTTTGCTACATTAACCGACGGGAATCTGGTCCACAATCAGATCAAGCGTAACCTCCTGCAGCACCTTCTCCATCGCTTTCTGGGCCATAGAAAAGACTGGAACAATCGCACCTGCAATGTTCTTGCCGACAGGACACTCAGGATTCGGATGATCATGCACCGAGAACAAGCTGTCTTCCTCTACAGCGTTCACAGCACGGTATATTTCCAAAAGGGTAATTTCTGCTGCGCTGCGCGTAAGCTTGGCACCGGCTACACCGGGACGGACCTCCACCAGCCCTGCCTTGTTAAGCATACCGGTAAGCCGCCGGATCACGACCGGATTGGTATTTACGCTGCCGGCAATCCACTCGGAGGTGCTTTTTCCTTCCTTATTACTGTCAATTAGCGTCAAAATATGAATAGCGACCGCAAAGCGGGTGCTGATGTTCATGAGTATCTCTCCTTTAGGGCCTTCAGACAAAAGCTATAGATGCAACTATAATAGTTACATTTTAAACTGTTGTCAATCCCGCAAGCAGCTCCTGAACCTGCTCCGGATATTTTTTACTGAGCCGCGCCTTGCCCAGATTCTCCTTCACGACCCGGATCATCCTGGCATCGCCGCTCTCTCCCAGCCTGCGCAGCAGAGCGAATCCGGCCTCCGGTTCGCCGGCTGCAAACAGGCTGAGACTATATTCAAGACCCTTGGACAATACGCGGAAATGTTCAGGATCACAGCCTTGCGTCTTCCCTTGAATAATGCCATCCGTCATTTCACCTGCCAGCTCCAGACAATACAGCACTTGACGGCTGGTTTTGAGCAGGGGCGGATGAGCCAGGCCGGCCAGAAAAGCACGCTGCTCCAAAACAGAAGCATTGGGCCTCCAGCCGTCCAGAAGCTCCTGCAGCAGCCGGAAATCATCTTCCCCTATGTACTGTAATCCGATTGCAGCCGCTTCACGGACTCTCCACCTTGGATCGTTCATGGCCGTTCTGAGTATGGCCCCGATCCGTCTGCGGCGTTCGTTATCCGCGTAGCTGTAGTGGGCAGCACAAGCTTGAACGGCACAGAACGGGAGGTATTCACCGGGATCTCCGGTCCATTGTATAAGCAAAGACCATGCTGTATCTGTAATTTCCTTCTCAGCATAATATTTGGCAAACTGTGCTGCCAGCGCAAGATTAGCTCTCGGCCCAGGCAGGCCGCTATTGCGCAGCATATATTCCTCAAGCTGCGGCCAGCACCCGCTGCTGTCAAGCAGCTCCTGCAACGGTTCAAATTGATCCTTTTTTCCGCTCATACATAAAGGCCCCTTTAACTAGCAAATTTCACTGCCGCTGCACGATCCCTTGTAGAATATATGGATAATCAATCTGCTTCTTCACTTCCAGCATAGCCTCTTCACCAGCCAGCAGTGACAGCATGTACAGCCCCAGGTCAATAGAGGTGGAGACACCGCCGCCTGTGATAACATTTCCGTCTTGGACGATCCGCGCTTTTACAACGTTGGAGCAGTACGGCGACCAATAATAAAGGCTGCCCCGGACAGCCATTGCCTGACTATTACCGGTGCAGCCCTGATTACATCGCGTTTTCCTGCTGTCTGTTATTTCTTAAGCGCTCGTGAGGATAATCGGCTTGCCCTTGGTCACGATAATGGTATGCTCAAACTGGGCAACCCGGCTGCCGTCACCGACACTTAAGGTCCATCCGTCACTCTGCTGCTCTGCAAAATCCGCTCCGGTACTCAGGAAAGGCTCAACAGTGATGACCTGGCCTTCCTTAAGCACCGTCTGTACGCGCGGATTATAAAACGGCAGGATTTCAAACGGCTTCTCATGCAGCGCCTTGCCGATTCCATGGCTGCACAGGTTACGGATTACTTTATAGCCGCGTTTGCCGGCTTCGCGCTCCATCACCCGGCCGATCTCATTGACCTTCATCCCCGCACGCAAATGATTAATTACACTCATCATGGTCTCTTCTGTACTGCGGCACAGGTGAATCAGCTTTTCATTATAAGGAGGCAGCTGAAAAGAAACCCCGGCATCTGCATAATATCCGTTCAGCTCAGCCGATACATCAATGTTAATGAGGTCTCCAGGCTGAATCACCTTCGGGCCGGGAATACCGTGCGCAACCTCATCATTGATACTGATACAGGTGCTTCCCGGAAAATCATAGGTTACCCGGGGTGCTGATCTGGCCCCGAAACGCTCCAGCAGCTCTTCCCCAATCTTATCCAACTCTGCCGTTGTCATACCCGGAACCACACTGCGCTTCATCTCTGCGATGGTATAGCCAACCACTTTCCCTGCTGCCTGCAGGCCCTGCAAATCCTGTGCGTTATCGCTGGTCATCTGTCCACTTCCTTCTGCATATTGATCGCTCAACGGTGAAAGTAATTCCCTGTTCTCCATAACCGTATATATCCATCCATTATAACAGTCCGGGGCAGCAGAATGAAATATACACAGGAAAAACCATGCTTCAGAATCAAAAAAGACCGGTCCGCACACACTTACGGATCAGTCTTCGTCTAGCGCTGTTGTTTGGGCTAGCTGATGGCGCCGGCTGCTTTAAGCCAGGCTTCAGCAATCAGTGCATGCCCGGCCGGTGAAGGATGTACCCCGTCACCTGCCCAGTATGCAGGCTCCGCCTGCACCGCAGCAGCTGCAAACAAGCCGTCTAACGGAACAAGCGCTGCACCGTATTCGCGCGCCAGTGAGCGCACGACATGGATTTTCGGATCAAGATCTGTACGCCAGCCCTTCCGGTCTTCCGGCACGGGCAGCACAAAAGGCTCAACCAGAACGAACTTAGCATCCGTTACCGCCAGTGTACGCTCAATCAGATCACGGTAAGCGGATTCAAATTCGTCTGCCGTAGTTTCAAAGCCTGAGTCATACCAGCGCCAGGTATCATTAATTCCAATATAGATGGATACCCAGTCCGGCTTCAGCTCCAGACAGTCACTGTCCCAGCGTTGCTGCAAATCCGTTATCCTGTTGCCGTTGATCCCCCGGTTAAATACGGTCAGCTTTTTCTCCGGGTACAGCAGTCCTAATCTGGCAGCAGCCATCAGGGCATAGCCGCAACCCAGTGATGCAGCATCACTATAATTACGTCCGCAGTCTGTGATGCTGTCGCCGATAAATACGATCACATCATTATCCTTGAATCCCATTCTATAAATCCTCCCATGACAAACCAGATTAATACAAACAAGGATATTATAGCAAAGGGCAACGAATAGTACAGCGGATTTTTTCAATAGAGGCAAATAGAGGCAAAAATCCCCTCCATTATCCCGGCCTCTGTAAGGCTCATTTCAGGATTGGAGGGGATAGTCGTCTAGTAAGCCAGACTGAACAGGCCTTTAATATGAGTCAGGTAGCGGATATTGCTGGCTTCCTTCATCATAGTTGCCGGAAGGCCCTTAAGCGGAGTCGAGCTGCCGCCGATAATGGCAACGCCGTCCTTGCGGCCGAGGCTGGCAAGTGTTCCGGAATTAATCGGGCTGAAGCTTTCCATCGCTTTGTTATTCAACAAAGCATAGAGGTTGTATCCGATCAGCTCGCCCATCTGCCAGGCAATCTGTGCCGTCGGCGGATTTGGACGGCCGTCCGGCGCGAAGTGAACGGCGCTGTCTCCGGCAACGAACACATCCTTATGCGAAGCGGACTGCAGGAAATCATTGACTGTAGCACGGCCGCGGTTAACCTCAAGTCCGGATTCCCCGACCAGCGGATTCCCCTGCACGCCTCCGGTCCATACAAAGGTGTTGGCAACGATCTTTTGACCATCCTTCAGATCAATGGTGTTGCCTTCAACATTGGTTACAGGCAGTCCGGTCAGGAACTGTACACCGCGCGCTTCAAGGCTTGCGGTTGCCCGCTGAATCAGGTGATCCGGCAATACAGGCAGAATCTTTGGCCCTGCTTCGACGAGCAGCAGCTTGATCTCTTTCGGATCTACGCCATAACGCTTGGTCAGGTTAGGCAGAACATCGGCAATTTCACCAACCAGCTCAACGCCGGTTAATCCGCCGCCGCCGATCAGAATGGTTGCATCCGCAGGGTTTTTGCTTTGCGCGTATGCGGCGATTTTACTTTCAATGTGGGCGTGAATGTTTTTGGCATCCTCTGCCGACTTCAGTACCATGCTGTACTGCTCCAGACCCGGGATACCAAAGTAAGCCGTTGTACTGCCAAGTCCGACAACAAGTGCGTCATAAGAAAGGGTTGAACCGTCAGACAGGCTGATCTGCTTGCTGTCCACGGAGAAGGATTTTACCTTGGCGATCTTCAGATCGATATCTTTACCGGCAAACAGCTTCGCCAGCGGCATCGCAATCGCCTTTTCCGAGATGCTTCCGGCTGCCAGACGGTGAAGCTCTGTAATAATCTGGTGAGTCGAATACTGGTTGACTACCGTAACTCTTGCTTCAGCTTTGCTCATATATTTACGCACAGTCAGCGCGCTCAGCAAGCCGCCGTAACCTGCACCCAGGATAACAATATGTTTTGACATTCTATTTCCTCCGTCCATACGTGTGTATACATTCTAAATCAATAAAGTACAGGTTACTTACTTCTGCGGACTGCGTTCGCCGCTGACCTCCAGATAGGCGTTCACGAAGCGGAGCATTTTCTGAACCTGGGGATCCTTGATCATTTTCATCATGCCGAACAGGCTGATATTGTCCGTACTGGCCTCAGCGCGGTCCTTAGCTTCGATTACGGTAGCAGCCATGTTTTTAACCGACCCTACAACAGGCTCGGCAATTTCTTTGATCGCACCTACAGTGTCATTCTTTAGCACATCATCCGTTGCAACCGCCTGGACAAAATCAAACGATTTCGTTAATACTCCGGCCAGCTTAGTCAGCTTAGGCAGCTCCTCCACCAGTAATGCAAGCGACTCCTGAACCTCAGGCTTCAGCAGCTGTTCGAGCAAGTCCTCCTTGGATACCTTTGCTGCGGCAGCTGTTTCTTCCTGTTCAGGCAGTGATTGTGTAATTGTTTCAGACATATTAGCCTCTCCTTCGCGTTGACATACCTGCTTAATCATATCTAACTCACAAAGTCAGTGTGCCTATTATACCACCGTTATTGTTAATTATGTCACAAAGTTTTTACCCATTTAGCCTTATTTTGTGATATTAATCACTTATTTAATGGCATTTTCGCGTATTTCCTTCTTTTTTATAAAAATATTTATGAATTACCGCCTAAAATCATTGACGATCCTCAAACACCATGCTATCTTAAGCAAGTAACTTAATGTAAGTTTATTATAAAACATCAGTTATTGATTTTTATTAACCAATACATAAACTAACGGAGGCATAATAATGAGCAATTTTTCAGAATTAGTCCAAGCCCGCAGATCCGCCATGAATTTCGTAGAAGGTGTTTCTATTTCCAAGGCTGAGCTGGAGGAGATGTTCTCGCTTGCCCGTCTCGCCCCTTCCAGCAACAATCTGCAGCATGCCCACTACAAGGTAATTACCGATCCGGCAGTCAAGGAGCAGCTCCGCAAGGATGCATACAACCAGTACAAGGTTCATACTGCTTCAGCCGTCATTATCGTATATGGTGATAAGAATGCTTACCTGCAGGCGCCGGAGATTTACAGCGGCCTTAAGCTGCTTGGCGCTATGAGCCAGGAGGAATACGATAACACCATCCAGTCCATTAATGATGCCTATGCCGGCAATGAAGCCTTCCAGCGCGATGAAGCCATCCGTAACGCCTCCCTTTCAGCCATGCAGTTCATGCTGATCGCCAAGGACAAGGGCTGGGATACATGCCCGATGATCGGTTTTGTGCCCGAGGCTGTGAATGCAACCCTCAATGCACCGGATAATCTTGTCCCTGCCCTGATGATCACAATCGGCAAAGACAACAAGCATAAGATCAGACCGCGCGGCTACCGTAAGCCGGTTAACGAATTCGTGGATTTCATCTGATCCTTGCACGAAGAACAGCTATAGAATGCGCAAAAAGGCCCTCCGTCATCATTAGGCGGAAGGCTTTTTTGTTGCTTCAGGCTGCAAACAGCCCATTATTACTATGTAAAAGTGGACACCCTACCTGGAAACCGAGGTGAGGTGTAATCAGTGAATTGGACACAAAAATTTACCGTTCTATTTTGCGTATTGCAGGATTGCTATTGCTGCCCGTTCACGCCGGTCCGCATCATCGCTGTGGAGAGCTTCTTTAAGGACGGAAACGGCTTTGGCGACGGTTATTTCATCCACCAAATTGCGCTTACCGTCAGCTACGGAATCAGCCAGGCTCTTCCCCTCGATCCACAGCTCCAGCCGTGCCGCCGGCAGCGTCCCGCGATACCTGGAGATCAGGCTCTCATCTGCCAGCAGTTCTGCAGCTTCCGGATTCAGCGCGCTTTGCGGAATGCTTCTCAGCCAGGTTACACCGCGCCGGTGACAGCGGCCGTCCTCCGGTGTATCGCCGGTTTCGTCATAGAAATAGTCACCCAGATCGCCCAGATGCACCCACTGCCCGTCGGCAATCAGCACATAATCCCCGTCCTGCATTTCATGCACGAACAGGTTAAGGTTAACCACGGCTTCTTCAAGCTCCGGTCCCTTATATGCCCCGCTCTTCAGCAATCTGGCCAGCATCTCCTCCGGACCGGCATGTTCCAAATCTCCGGTGCCGGGATAACCGATACAGATATAGTTATTCTCCAGAAACTCCCCGATCCGCTCTACACCCATAGGTGATGTTGTTATCCGAAACAGCTTCATTGATACTCCTCCTCTGTTGGCTTCATTATACATGATTGATCTAACCAGGCATTACCCGGGTACAGGCCGCGAATACCGAAAAACTGAGAACCAGACAGAATAATAGCGCTTACAAGAGGATGAGCTGAAAAATAGTTCCATTTCTTAAGATTAGCGCTTTTTACAGCCCGGCCGTCTGCAGGTATACTTAAGACATCAACTCAAGGGAACCTTACACCGCTAGCAGGAACGTCTGACAGACAGCAGTAACTATTCCGCAGCAATCCTGAGCAGCTGTAATCCCTGAGCTTGAGACTATATCTTTGATCCTGGCGTTAAAGCTTTCAATTCATCCCCGAACGAAATGGTAGGAGCTTCTTAAAGCTCAAATGTTACATCGCAGTCCACTCGTGGCAGAGGATGAATTAGAGAAGATTTATCGTGCAGGATAGGCAAATTCACTGCCGCCTCGGACGATTTCTACCCGGCTGAGTTCAAAGGATAGGATAAGGAGTCTGAGCATAACATGGGTATAGTGCAAACATCGTAAGCCTCTATCGTTGATGACAATCAATGATAGAGGTTTACGTGTGTTTAGTGGGTAAGTGTAAATTCATCCAGCAGGTTGCCATCCACATCGTAAGCCTGATAAGTCAGTACTCTACCGCTAATGGAAATGCCCGCAAACATCGCCTTGTTGTTCTGAAAATGTACAGCATGATAGAACTGGTCTTCTTTTTTCTCATTGAACTTGTTGCCGGAAGCGTTCGTAACGACATAGACCGTTCCTCTGGACGCCCCAGCCGCTCCTTCACCCTCAGCTACAATTTCCCCGTCCAGCAGCGGATAAGACCGCGAATACTCATGATTATGCCCCTGCAGCACCAGATCAACCTCATATTTGTCAAAAAGCAGAGCCCAGTCGTCCAGCTTCTTATAGGTATTACCGCCATATGCCGGACGGTGAAAAGCAACGATTTTCCAGGCTTTGTCCGTACCGGCAAGATCCTTTTTCAGCCATTCAGCCTGTTTTTTCAAGTTACCCTCCGTGTTCAGCACCGTAATATGCACCGGTCCATAGTCGAAGGAGTACGATGTTCCGGCGATTGAGCCTTTGGCCCCGTTATCCGGGACGTTGAAGTGAGAGGTGAATTCGGCTGCTTGTTCCTCCACCTCATCGTGGTTTCCTGTCACCGGCATCAGCGGGATACGGGACACGAGGCTGTCCACATTGCTGAAAAAGCTGTTCCACGCTGCTGAATCTTCGGCTTCCTCCGTAAAGTCCCCGTTATGCACAATAAATTGTGCCGCCGGAAAGGTCTCTGCTGCCTTGTTCAGCGTCCTTCCCCACACCGCAAAATCCGCCGGCGTTATTCCTTGCGAATCGGTCACATTAATAAAGGTTACCTGGTCAGTGTCTGCTTCCGCAGTGGTGAAGCTGGCAGCAGCCCCCCACTCCCCGTCCTTGCCTGAACCCGCCCTGTAAGTGTACACGGTACCCGGCTCAAGCCCGCTAACCTCCGCTTTATGCACGCCTCTTTTTCCTTTATCCGTCTTAATTGCGGCATCTTCCGCCTTTATCCTGATTACTGAAGCACCGTCAAAAGAGGCCTCGACTCCCTTTACAACCTCCAGCCTCCCCGCTGCGGCAGCATCCTCCGTATACCAGGTGAACGCTCTGCTGGTATCCGTATCCTCTTTGAACGTAGTAACCAAGTTATACGGGGTTCCCGGTGACAATACAGTCTCCGGCCGCTCCGCCTTCAGTTTTTCCAGTGCCACGGCAGCTACAATTAACACTATGAGAATAATTCCGATGATAAACACCATTTTCAAATCCTTCACACGGGTCCCTCCTGATGCTGTGTACTTTGTTAACAAAGATAGCCTCCATTAAGCTCCAAAGTCAACCGGAACCCGTCTAATGTGCTCGCAATTCGCGACTTTTGTTAACGCAGTGTAAAAACTTTCAGCTAACGCTCAGCTGGATTTAAGACAATCATAAGGTCTGTCCCGTACGATAGGTTCAGTTAATGATATTTATTAAGGGTGAGAAACGAGGTGTGAAATGAGTAACAAGCTGCAATTCCGGCATGAGCTGAAATTTTTCATCAACTATCATCAATATCTGATTCTGCGTCAGCGCCTGCACAGCCTGATGGATGCCGATCAGAATGCCGATGAAGTCGGGGAGTATCATATCCGGAGCCTTTATTTTGATGATATGCACAATACAGCCCTGGCTGAAAAGCTCGGGGGTCTCAGGGAACGGGCCAAATACCGCATCCGGATCTACAATGTTCAGGATAATGTCATCCACTTTGAGAAAAAAATCAAAATGGACGATTATATTGCCAAAGTCAAAGAGCCGTTAACCCGTGAGATGTACGACCAGATTATGGCCGGCAACTATGAGGTGCTGAATGTACCCGGCAGTCCGCTGTTCATGGAGCTCTACAATCAAATGCGCCATAACCTGCTGCGTCCTAAAGTAATCGTCGATTATGTGCGCGAGCCTTACGTCTGCCATAACGGCAATGTGCGGATTACCTTTGACAAGGAGCTGCGGACCGGTCTGCATGCTACTGATATTTTTGACCAGGGGCTGCAGCCTGTGCGGGCGCTGGAAGAGAACTTTATTATTTTCGAGGTCAAATTTGACGAATACATTCCGGAGTACATCCGGATCGCGCTGCAGCTGGAAGGCTTGAACCGGCAATCGGCGTCAAAATATGTAATCTGCCGGAAATTTTTGAAGACCAACACTTGGGAGGACTATTAATAATGAGCTTTGTATCTACTCTGGCTGCTGCGGGAACAACTGCGGCTCAAGCCAATGACACAGCAACAACCTTTTCCGATATGATTAAAAATTCGGTGCTCGACAACTTTGTATCCGACATCAGCATCTCCAAAATCCTGATTACACTCGGGGTCGCTTTTCTGATCGGCTTCTTTATTTACCTGCTCTATAAACGTGTATTTAGCGGAGTTCTCTATTCCAAAAGCTTCAACGTCTCTCTGATGGGCATGACCCTGATCACCGCTACTGTCATTATTGCAATTAACTCCAATCTGGTGTTGTCACTCGGGATGGTCGGCGCCCTGTCTATCGTCCGGTTCAGAACGCCGATTAAAGATCCGACGGATCTGATCTTCCTGTTCTGGGCAGCGGTAGCGGGTATTGTGACCGGGGCAGGCTTTTTCACACTGGCTATTGTCGGCTCGGTTATTATCGGCCTGATCCTGTTCCTGTTCATTAAACGTTCGTCAGTGGAAACCCCCTATCTGCTGGTTGTTAACTGCGAGGGCGATGACAGCGAACGTGAGGTCCACAGCCATCTGAATAAATCCGTGAAGCGCTATAATGTGAAGCAAAAAACCGTAACAAAGGGCAATGTTGAGCTGACGCTGGAGCTACGTCTGGACGACAAGGAAGGCGGTTTCGTTAACACTGTCTCCGACATTACCGGTGTCAAAAATGTCCTGCTGATCAGCTACAGCGGCGACTACGTATCTTAAGGAAGGGCGGTGCCGAGATGAAAGCAAGAGGTAAGCCGTTTCTGCTGATGCTGTGCTGCCTGCTGCTGGCTGCCGCTCTGGCCGGATGTCAGCCGGATAATAATGCTAACGGAAATACACAGGACCGGGCGGCTTCGAATGAGGAGCAGAGTCTGGATACTGACGTGTTCCCGAAGGATAAGGTTGTTGATGTGCGGATCACGATAAATCCGGATGATTATCAGGACATGCTGGACAATGCCAGCGCCGAGGAATACAAAGCAGCTTCTGTTGAATACAACGGTATAAAGATGGACAATGTCGGTATCCGGACCAAAGGGAATTTAAGCCTGCGCAGCGTTGTGCAGATGAGTGATTCGGACCGTTACAGCTTCAAAATTTCTTTTGACGAGTACATAAATCAGAGCCTGTTCGGGATTAGCAAAATCAATCTTAACAACAACTACAGTGACGCTTCCTATATGCGTGAGTTTCTCACCTATGAACTCGCGGAGACTATGGGCCTGCCGACGCCAAAATACTCCTTCGTTAACATTTATGTCAACGATGAGCTAAAAGGCTTCTATCTCGCGGTAGAGCAGATCGGCGATGCTTATCTGGAACGCAACTTCGGCAACGCCTACGGCGCGCTGTATAAGGGAGTAATGACCGGCCAAGGCAGCGATCTGACCTGGCTCGGCGACGATACCTCCCTCTATACCGGCCTTGAGATGAAGTCCGATAAATCGAACAATGATATTCTCCTCGACATGCTGGATGAGCTGAACAACGGCACTGACTATGAGAAATACATCAACGTCGATGATGCACTCGGTTATATTGCCCTTAATGCCGTTACCGGCAATATGGACAGTTATCTCGGCAGCAACAAGCAGAACTATTACCTGTATGAGGATGACGGTGTTTTCTCAATTCTGCCGTGGGACTACAATATGGCCTTCGGCGGTATGGGCGGCTCCGACGTTATGATTGATGAGCCGACCCAAGGCGCCCTCTCCGAGCGTCCGCTGATAGCGAAGCTACTTGCTAATGACGAGTACAAAGCGAAATATCACGCCATCATCCAGCAGATGATCGACGGATACCTGCAGGATGATACCTTCCAGGCCCGGATGGACGAGCTCGATACCATGATCTCAAGCTATGTGAAGGCTGACCCTTCTGCCTTCTATACGTTTGAGCAATATGAGAGCGGCACCCAGTCTGTGAAGACCTTCATGTCAACCATGGCCGCCAGCGTCTCCGGCCAGCTGGACGGCACCATCGCCGCGAGCGGCGACGGCTCCGGCAGCGGCGATAGCATGGGCGGCTTCGGCGGCGGCATGGGTGGCGGCGGCTTTGGTGGCGCGCCGGGCGGTGGCGCACCAGGGCAGAGCGCCGCGGACGGGCAGGCCGCGCAAGGCGATGGCGGCGCGGCTCTGGGCGAGGCGCAGCAAGGGCAAGGCGCTGCGGACGGGCAGGCTGCGCAAGGCGGTGGCGGCGCGGCTCTGGGCGAGGCGCAGCAAGGGCAGAGCGCTGCGGATGGGCTGGCCGCGCAAGGCGGTGGCGGCGCGGCTCCGGGCCAGGCGCAGCAAGGGCAAGGCGCTGCGGACGGGCAGGCTGCGCAAGGCGATGGCGCCGCGGCTCATGGCCTGGCGCAGCAAGGGCAAGGCGCTGCGGACGGGCAGGCTGCGCAAAGCGATGGCGGCCCGGCTCTGGGCCAGGCGCTGCAAGGGCAAGGCGCTGCGGACGGGCAGGCCGCGCAAGGCGGTGGCGGCGCGGCTCTGGGCCAGGCGCAGCAAGGGCAAGGCTGGCCGGCCGGCCAGTATGGCGGAGAGCCGGGTGCCATGGGCGGACCAGCCATGCCTGAGGGCGGCAACGGCCCCGGCGGAGACATGGCCGGCGGCCGCGAATTCGGCGGCGGCGTGGGTGGCGGCTTCGGCGGCGGTATGGGCGGCGGCTTTGGTGGCGGCGACTTCGGCGGTGCACCAGGCAGTACCCAGCAGCAAGGCAGCGCCAGCGAAGCCATCACTACCGGCGTAGCGATTGTTGTCCTCCTCCTGGCCGCGGCATTCATTACGTTTTATAAACGGAAACGGCTATAGGCTTGCGCGATTTGGACATAAAACTTAATTAGTACAAAATAAACCTCAGACGACAAACCGTCCGAGGTTTATCCTTCGCTTTTGAAATGTGCACAGCAGGCTATAGCAGCTAACAGCTCTACACTGTGCAGATTCTAAAGAATTAGTTGGATATTCTCCATTTAAATCCACCATTTCTAAATATTTTTGACGATTAGTTGGAAAATCACCACCTATTTAGCTCCAAAATCCCTTTAATCACGAAAATAGTGAAATTAAGCGCTCTTTTTCCAACTAATATTATTAATAGGGTCTTTAATGAAAAATAGATGGCGTTTTTCCATTTAATTAATTTGCGCTACCGCATCCATCAACCGGCAATAATATCTTTGAATGATGTACAATCCGTACAAAATAACGAATATTTACGTTTATCTCATTATATTTCGGTGCTTGAACCATAGCTACTTTACTAATCATATAATTTATTTTAATTCATCCATTACTTCTTGCAAGTCAGTGAATCCCGAATTTTCCATAATATCTTTAGCTGAGAGCTCCTTCACACCAGTGTTCTGGTGTATATTCTCCCCAAAAACCCCTCGCATTCTGCTTCTCATTTTAGCAAGATACAAAGTGAATACTATTTTCGTTTCGTCTTTCCTGACATAGCCAGCTTGCATATCAAGCTGTGTGTATATGTGAAATAAAATCCGAACCAGTTTTTTCGGCATAAGCTTTTCGTCACAAAGCAAATCCTGCAATTCATCCATTAATTCAAAAAGCCGACTGAATGCTGCTTCGTCAATAACCTTCCCTCTCAGCGGTACAACGATTTCTGTGCTAACTGTGTCAAGTGAGTTAACAATCTCTTCTAATCTTGTAGTATTCATAAAACCTCCTTAATTACCGTTTATATCAGAGGCATCGATCCCAATTATGATTCTCTCAGGAAAAATCCCTTTCGCTCTCCTACTCCAATTACAAATAATCACATTACCAAACTGTTCCGAGGTCCTTGTTGTTGATGCACGTTAAGTGTTGTATTCCCCAATGATAACAAAGAAGAGTTGATGCAAGGTAGCACAATGTTCGGGTCCACCCTAAAGCCTGACAACCTCCAGAAGGCGCCCCTGATACCCGCTTAGTCTCTAGGCACCTTACAAATACCTAACGCATACTGTAGGGTATAGCCTAAACGGCGACAAGGTGAAAGGAAGTGGATGTATGGCTGCGCGGATTTTAAGATATTTTGCAGGCGGTAATACAGCTCTTGGCTTCTATAATTTGTTTGAATCGAATCTTCAGGGGCTCCAGCGGATATTTATTTTAAAAGGCGGTCCTGGTACCGGAAAATCGTCTTTAATGAAAGCCATCGGCTCGGAATGGGCAGAACGGGGGTACGATATAGAGCTGATCCATTGTTCATCAGATAAGGATTCTATCGACGCGGTCATTATTCCGGCGCTAAGCGTGGGCATCGTTGACGGCACTGCACCTCACGTAATTGAACCCAAGGCTCCGGGAGCAGTTGAGGAATATGTAAATTTAGGCGCGGCCTGGGACTCGGGAGCACTAATCAATCAACGGGAAATCATCGGTGAGATCAATCAACGGGTTGCGGATTTATATATGGCAGCGTACAACGGATTTGCTAAGGCTCTGAAGATTCATGATGCATGGGAAAAGATTTACTTTGAGCATATGGACTTTAACAAAGCGGATCAATTAACAGCCGGAATGCTGGAGCAGCTTTTTGGTGATACGCATCTTACTAAAAGTGCCATCGTTAAACACCGGTTTCTGGGAGCGGCGACTCCTGCGGGGGCAGTTGACTTTGTGCCTAATTTGACAGAAGGGCTGTCAAACCGGTTCTTCATCAAAGGCCGGGCAGGAACAGGCAAATCCACCATGCTCAAAAAAATTGCTGCTGAAGCGGAGAAGCGGGGCCTCGATACGGAAATCTACCATTGCGGCTTTGATCCCCATAGTCTGGATATGGTCATTGTACGTGAGCTTGGTTTTGCGATCTTTGACAGCACGAGTCCGCATGAATATTTTCCGGATCGTGAACGGGATGTGATCATTGATACCTATGAGATCCTTGTCGCACCTGGAACAGATGAGCGTTATGCCACAGCGCTTGCTGAAGTAAGCACCCAATACAAAGCCCAGATGAAGGATGCGATAGCCGCTCTGGCCGAAGCAAAGGTACACCGGGATCAATTAGAGAAAATTTATGTTGCCGCCATGAATTTCAGTGTGGTGGATGAGCTGACGGACCGTGTACGTACTGAGCTGATGGAATGGGCAGCAAGCCGGGGAGTTTGATTGGTTGAAAGTAATAAACGAACATAAATTCTTTTACGATTGCTACGTAGGCTGTTGAATGATGCTGGGTGATAATCCCATTACATTCCTATCAATGCTGAAAGTTCAAATGAGAATATTTGTTGTAATGTTTCTTGCAAAACTGCAAATAAAAATAAAAGCAAAACAGAAAACAATACGTACTTCAGCGATCTAAACGAGGCCAGGGATAAAGGTTGTTTTTCTTGTGCAATATAGTAGATCCCGTTACCACCAATTAGCAATAAACAAAAAGATACTAATTTTAAGGGAATCAGATAATACCAGTGTGGAACACCAGTCCCATTTAATGAAATTATGTACCCGACAAGGTAAACAGGTATGTAATACTTCCATCTTTTATTAATTTGATTCCCTTCTTTCCTTTATAAATTCTATCTCGTTAAACCTAATTCGACCGCATGAACTCAATTATTTTTATCAAAGTAAAATTCTACTCACTGTACCATTTTCTCCATCCCGGAATCTCCCTGTTAATTTTTCTATAGTGTTCGAATACCGAGGATCAGATTCATAAAAGATAATGAACCTTCATTCTCAAACCCCTTTATCCTGGTACTTACATGTAATCAAGCGCCAACGCTTGGCATGCAAAACCTAATTGGCTGATCAATTCAGCCAGCTCCATTATGAAATAATCATTTGCTATCTGACTGTTGTTGAAGGTCAACTCATAACCATACTTTTCACGGGAATATTCAACCACCCCTTGTTCATATAGAAATTCAGCTAATAATCTGCCTGCCGTCCCCAGCAAAAATAATGTTAAATCCTCTTCACTTGGATGCACCTGATATGTATGTATATAGTTTAAAATGACTTGAAAACAGCTTGACCTATAGCTCTCAGCTTTAATATGTCGAGAATTGATGTTATGAATGTTCATATGCAATTCTCCTTAGTAACTCCTGTCACTCCTACATTCATTTAATCAAAACCTTAACACCCTGTTCGAGAAACGGTTTGAGCTTTGTATTTAGCAGCTTCTGAAAGCTACCCTCTTCATACTCAGTAACCAGTAATTCAATTGATTCCATATCTTCCACTACCAGAAGTCTGTATTTGCATGATTCCATGACCCCCTCTTTTTCCAGCACGATACAATTAATCATAAAACTATCTATAATTGAATTTGCTTCTTCTCTGTCTTTAGGACAATACCAGATCCGGTTTACTGCGTCTTCGAAGTTCTCAACGTTCCTATATGGGAATGTATTTATATACGAATACCCGTACTCAAAATACAACTTATCTTCGCCTTCCAGGAAGCTGTATACAACGTCCAACAGAAAATCCATGCCGTTACTTCGCATCTGGAAAATATTATCCAAATAATATTTTGGCATTTGACTCCCCTTTCAAAATAATCGCGATTTGTTAGACGATTTGCTCACACTGTACCCGCTCAACCTGCAATCCTGCATTTTTAAAAACCGGCAATATTCTTTCCAAGTACCAGCTAAAATGATCTCCGTCCCCTAAGGGCAGAAATGTGACTTCTCCGTTACGGTCGGCGTAATCCCAACCTTCTTTTGCAAACTGCTTAATTAGTTCAGGAACTGATAAATTGTTGCTGCTTGGTTCACTTAAATGAATATCAATCCATGCGGATATGGACACGCTGACCCTCCCACTCAGTTTTCACCAGTCAAAATATTCAAGTAACTCCTTATCACAAACAGGTTTTATTTTCTCAAAATACTTCTGTTTATATAGATTTTCAATTGTATGCACTATCTCATCTTTTTTTTACTTTTCTTACCAAAATCAAATTAGGATCAACGGAATGGTATCCATAATTCTCAGCTTCTAATTCAAAATCCTGCTGAAGGCGCACAATATCGTAAACTGCTACATTAAAAATATCATCCGCTATTTTTACATAGACATCTAATCGGAATCCCTTGTTCACAGCCTCATACTCCGCAAGCTCAGTATCCTCTAGAAAATATACTTTAATCTCACTCATATTCAATCTCCCGTTCTATACTCCTAATTATGCTTCCAGCGAAGATATGTAAGTGTACCTACCAACAAACATGCTATCGGGACGCCAATAAATAGAGAATTAGATATTAGTGCCGATAAAAGAGGGGCATTCCCTTGCAAATTAAAGATCACCTGCTCCGAACCATAGGAGTAAATAATAAAAGATAGCAGAACAGCCGTGATGTACAGGACAAGGCTCAAGGTGCCCGGTTTATTTTTATTAAAGGCATCGTAAATGATTAGAACAATCTCCACTATAAATAGAAAGCTCATTTTGTTCTGAATCTTTCTAATTTCATCAAAGACAATAGTGGGAACTTCCCACCCTGGCCCAGTTTGCGTAACAGAGAGTAATCTAAAAGATAAAATCAACAGAATTAGAATCCCGACATACCTGCATCGAAAAATTATGGAATTCATTCAAACGCTCCTTCAAACTTAGTCCCTTCTCCTTTACCAGAACATATCTCAAATTTAATTCCCTTAACAGAGATGTAATCAGTATTGATAAAATGCAATACATCTTGCAGTACTAATTTGATCTCATCAATTTCAGTATTCTTCTTTTTCATAATAAATTTCGTGTAGACGCTATGTTCTTTGCAGACAAAATCAGATTGGATAAAGGGTCTTACATACCGGCCTTGAAAAGGATACGTCCAGCTTGCTGAAAAGAACTGTTCCATAATACCCTCATTTATCTCTCCTATCGGCTGATCAAAAATAAGAGTAATTGCGATTCGATCACCCTTTTTGACAACCGCCTCCGGAGGGGTGTAAAGCTTATTGATGTCATCCCATATGATATTCCTTACTGCTCCACCTCAACTTTTGCTACAAACATTATTCTTTTCTATATCAAGATGCCAATATCAGCACAATCATTTTGTCGATGTTCTCCGTCCACATATTACCAATGTATCCAATCGCGGCTCATTAGACAACAAAAAAACTGCGGAGCCCTCATCCCAGTAAAGGATAAAGCATTCCGCAGTCATTAACATTACATGCTATTCCGTTATCTTTTCCAAAAGTCTGTTAGACCGTCTCTTGGTTCATCCCTAACCCTTCTACTCCTTCTTCCCCCGCAGCAACGCGATCGCTGACAGCAGGAAGGCCAGCAGCGAAATCCCTAGCGTAATGTACACCATCGGTGAAGTGCTGCCGGATTCCGCATTCTCCATAATGGCCTCGTGTTCATCCATCGTCATCGAGCCGGAGTGTGCCGAACCTGTTGCCCCGTGGGAATGGCTGTCGCTGCCTGCCGCCGCTGCTACAATCTCAGTAATGGAATGCGGCGTGTCGCTGCCTTCTTCACCGGACCACTGCACCAGACTCCCGTCCGCATAATGCTGGTAGGCATCCCAGGCGATATCGCCAGCGGCATCCGGGTTCTTGGCTGTGAAGTAGAAGCGTTGGAACTGGCCGGCCAATATGCCTTCTCCGGTGGAGATCCAGCTGATTTTGTTGCCCTCGACGGTTACTGTCCAGCCCGGCACCGTTTCATATTGCTTGAACTCGGCACCTTCCGGCATACGCAGATCAATCTGTGTGGTAGCCGCCTCTTTTTCTGACGGGACTTTTAGGGTATAGGTCTCCCAGGCACCTGTGGTCGATTCGGCCGGTGATACAGTCACATGGGCGCTGGCTACAGCAGCGAATAAGGATAGTGCAGCTGCCATCGGGGCAGCGAGTGTGAGTAGTTTACGAAGCAGTTTATTCAAGTTAGTTCCCCCTCAATGGATGTTCTTTATCTTCTATACCGATTTATCTTTTCCGCGGAAAATCCCGGTCCTTCGTTGCCAGTCCCTGCTCAAGGGCATAACGGGTCAGCTGCGTACGGTTCTGGAGCTGAAGCTTTTGCAAAATGTTCTTAAGGTGGTTTTTGACCGTATGCTCTGAGATCCCGAGGGTTGCCGCAATCTCCTTATTTGTGGAGCCGGAGGATACACAGCCCAGTATTTCCTTCTCGCGCGCCGTTAATGCTTCCCGCTCCTCTTTGCCTGAGGTTACAGCAAATTCCTTCAGAATCTGAAAAGCCAGCTCCCGGCTCAGCGGAACCTCCTCACTCACAATCGCCAGTAAATACTCAATCCAGGTTGACGGAGCAAGGTTTTTTAGCAGATACCCCTGTGCCCCCTGCTTCAGTGCTTCAAACAAATAGGAGATTTCATCCGAGACGGTGACGATAACAATCCGGACATACGGGTATTCAAGCTTGATGCGCCGCGTTGTTTCGAGCCCGTCCATTCCCGGCATCTCGATGTCAATCAGGATCAGGTCCGGCATCCATTGCCCGGTCATAACAATCGCCTCTGCACCGCTGCCGACTGCCCCGATTACTTCAAAACGTTCATCCAGCGACACAATCTCGGTCATCGCTTCACGCGCATGCGCATGGTCATCGACGATCAGCACCCGGAAGCGGTTCATCTGCGGTTCCTCCTTTCCCTATCTCAACAGTTGTTCCGTCCGGACCGGAGCTCAGGCTAAGCTGCCAGCCCATACTTTCCGTCCGCTCTCTCATGATCTGCAGTCCGTAGCTTCCATTTACCTTAAAAGGGTCCTCATGCACAAACCCGGCACCGTTATCGGCTATGCTTACCTTCCAGCTCTGCTTGTCACCTGTGCCCGTAATCGTTACCCGGCCGGCACGTGTATGCTTCCGCACATTAATAACCGCCTCACGGATGCACGACAGCAGCTCGGCCTGCTCTTTACTGGTCAGGGCATCCGCCTGCAGCTGCCAATCAAGCGAGACCCCGATCATCACCTCACCGGCAATTTGCTTCAGCTGCTCCTGCACCGACCGTTCCAGGGAAAAATCATCTTCACCCGAGACCGGCACCTTGAGGCTGGCGATCGCCTGGCGTACATAGCGGTTCACTTCATGCACGGTTTTTTTCAGCTGATCCACATTTTCTGCGCTGACTGCGCCCTTCTTCTGGTTCTGCTCCAGCCGGTCAATCCGTACAGATAACAGAAACAGCGACTGTGCCATCCCGTCATGCAGCTCCTTCGCCAACCCCTCCCGTGCTTTCATAGCCGTTGTTGCCGCACGCTTCTGTTCCAGCTCCCGCTGATTACGCTCCATAATCCGGAACAGCGGCAGCAGCAAAATAACACTGAACACGAACACAAGCACCGGTGTCAAGTAATTCCCCATATCCATCGAGATGTACGGCATCAGAAACTGGTGGCGCACGAACTCCCAGATCCCGACCATTAATGTGGGAATCAGCAGAATCAGCAGCTTAATTGTCGTATACGTTGCCGTCCCCTCCCAATCCTTAATTAAATTTATCACTGCCAGCCTGCCCCAGGCATGACTCTTTCGGGCTATGCCTCCACTTTAAATGTTACAAAATTAAGTATTTTAAATCTTGTCAGATGCCTGCCGCAAAACGCAGCACATCCTGATAAACCGCACTTATTATGTACAGCCTATTCTATTATTCAACATTCCTGTTCGCGAAACAACTTCCGATAAGGTACACTAGGAGCAAAGCGCTATGTATGCGCGTAGCCAAGTTTATTGTTACAGGAGCGAACACGAAATGAAACGGATAACAATCCTTATAGCCGACGACGATGCCGAAATTGCCGGGCTGGTAGCTCTGCATCTGGAAAAAGAGGGCTATCACACGGTCAAGGTGACCGACGGTAAAGCTGCAGTCCAAGCGGTCCAATCCCGCCATATTGATCTGGCGGTACTTGATATTATGATGCCCGGCCTCGACGGGCATGAGGTGACCCGGCAGATCCGGGAGCAGCATCAGCTGCCGATTATTTTTCTGAGTGCAAAAACCTCGGACCTCGACAAAATCACCGGGCTGGTTATCGGCGCTGACGACTATATGACTAAGCCATTTAACCCGATGGAGCTGGTTGCCCGGGTGAATGCGCAGCTGCGGCGCTTTATGCAGCTTAACCAGCCGCAGGCAGAGCGCAGGCCGGTGCTGGAATCCGGCGGACTGGTCATTGACCCTGACCGGCGGACGGTCGAGCTGTTCGGGACTAATGTGGAGCTGACACCCAAGGAATTCGATATCTTATATCTGCTGGCCAGCTATCCCAAAAAGGTGTTCAGCGCGGAGAACCTGTTCCAGCAGGTGTGGGGCGAGGCTTATTTTGAAAGCGGAAATACGGTTATGGTCCACATTCGCACCCTGCGTAAGAAGCTTGGCGAAGAGCAGAACAAGAACAAACTGATCAAAACCATATGGGGAGTAGGTTATACGTTCAATGGCTAAAAGGTTCCGCAGCTTCCGCTTCCAGATGATCTTCCTGCTCATGCTTAGCATGCTCTGCTCCGGTGTTATCACCTATGCGCTGTACAAGATCCTGCAGCTGTATTATACCTCCACTGTATTGGCCGAAGACCCGCTTGCCCGGTTCCGTTATATGGTCAGCAACATCGGTGACCTGAATTTTTTCCTGATCTTTTTTGTACCGTTGGCCCTAGTCTTCTTCTATCTGTTTACGAAACCTTATGCACGTTATTTCCGCGAGATCTCCCAACAGATCCGCCAGCTGGCGGAAGGTAACTTCACCAGCAGGATCACCATCCCCTCTAAGGATGAATTCGGGGACATTGCCGCCGATCTTAATGTGACCAGCGGCAAGCTGCAGCAGGCGGTGGAACGCGGGGATTTTGCCGAGAACAGTAAGGACCAACTGGTACTCAATCTGGCACATGACCTGCGTACCCCGCTGACCTCTGTGCTGGGTTATCTCGATTATGTGCTGAAGGATGAAGCGTTATCTGCCGAGCAGGTAAGGCACTACACCTCTATTGCCTACACCAAATCAAGGCGTCTGGAGCGGCTGATCGACGAGCTGTTTGAGCTCACCCGGATGAATTATGGCATGCTCAAGATTGACAGCAGGCCGCTCGATTTGAGCGAGCTACTCATCCAGCTGCATGAAGAGCTGTACCCGCTGCTGGACAACAACGGGCTGACCGCCCGGCTGGAGCTTGCTCCGGTGATGGAGATTCAGGGCGACGGGGAGCTGCTGGCCCGCGTATTCGAGAACCTCCTGACCAATGCGGTCCGTTACGGCAAGGACGGCCAGTATGTTGATATCACCTGCAACGAAGAAGAGGGGCAGGCAGTCGTCCGGGTAACGAATTACGGCGGCAGTATCCTGCCTGCGGATTTACCGTATGTGTTTGATATGTTTTACACAGGCGACCGGGTGCGGAGCCATCAGGAGGGCAGCACCGGGCTTGGCCTGTTCATCGCCAAAAACATTGTCGAGCAGCACAAAGGCGTGATTTCGGTAGCCAGCGATCCGGTCCGCACAAGCTTTGTAGTAAAGCTGCCGCTGGGTATGTAAGCAGCAGTCAGTCTGCCTTCTCGCCTCCATCCGGATTTTAAGAAAAAATTTATTTTTACCCCGCTTCTTTTTAAGCGCTGCCCCTTAATCTTGAGTTATCAGGACAAGGAGGAAGCCGGAATGAAGAAGCGGGTTTTTTGCGCGGTTTTGGCGGCATTACTGGGCTGGGAGGCTCTGCAGCAAATGAACGGAACCAGTGCTCCGGCTGACGGTCTGCAGACGGTGCAGATCATTAGCGGGGAGGGAAAGCAGTCTGATCTGACTGCCGTTTCGGCAAACCGTGTGCACAAGGGTAATCTGCTGCTGGTTAACAAGGATTATCCTGTGTACCCGGAGGGTGTCACGTCCGACATCATTAATCTGGCAGAGCACGGTGAGCTGACCACAGGCTACGCGCTGCTAGATAACGGCACACGCCTCTCCAAAACAGTGGCTTTACAATTTTCCAGAATGGTAGAAGCAGCAGCCGGAGAAGGTGTCAGCCAGTTTCTGATCAGCAGCGGCTACCGGGATACGGACAAACAGAAGCAGCTTTATGAGGAAAAAGGAGCCGATTATGCCCTTCCGCCCGGCCACAGCGAGCATAACCTCGGGCTGTCCCTGGATATCGGGTCCTCGCAGATGGAGATGAGCCGTGCGCCAGAGGGGCAATGGCTGGAGGCTAACGCCTGGGATTACGGGTTCATCCTCCGTTATCCCAAGGACAAGTCGGACATCACGGGCATCCAGTACGAGCCCTGGCATTTCCGTTATGTTGGCTTGCCGCACAGCATCATCATGCGCGACAAGCACTTTACACTGGAGGAATATCTTACATTCCTGAAGGAGCAGCAGTCTTTTACAGTAAAGGTTAAAGGAACTCTATACCAGATTTCTTACCATCCTGTTGACGGCAGCAGCGCCTTCATCCCCATACCTGCCGGGCAGCAATATGACATATCCGGCAACAACATGGACGGTGTAATCGTCACGTCTCATCTATAATACCGTGCTCACCGCAGCATCCTTCACCTTAGAAAGGAGAGTCCATTATGAACCAGACCAGAGTAATGCGAAAAAAGGCTGCTCCTGTGAAAAGCGGCGACCGGCAGTCTGTCTCTTTAGCCAAGCTCCGTTCGGCCGGTCTGCAAGCCTTGTTTGCCGTCTATATTTATGTATTGTTCAAAATCATCCTGTTCAAGTTCAGTCCGATTGATTTCCGGTTTCTGTGGCACCAGCTGCAGCGCAGTCCGGATACGATTCTGCGCCAGCTGCGGCTGGGCAACTTCACTCCGCTCGAAACGGTCTTCAATACGTTTGATCCGGTTACCGTAACCAAGCTGGTGAACTTCGCAGGGAATATCGCCTTGTTTATCCCTTTTGGCATCTTCATTGCCCTGCTGTCCTCTAACCGGCAGCTCTCCTGGTTCGGCGTAATGATACGCTCCTTCGGACTCAGCACTGTGCTTGAATGTGCGCAAGGGCTGTTCTCGATCGGAACGTTCGATGTCGACGATCTGCTGCTCAACACCATAGGCGGTCTGCTCGGCTATGGCCTCCTCCGGCTGTGGCGGGCAGGCCAAAAAGCCCAGCCGACACAGTAAAGTGATGGCTGGCAATGTAAGGGCTGGCGCGCTTATGTACCGGCAAAAGTGCCGGCAGGCTTTTGGGCTTTGGGCTTTTATTTAGTGGAATCGGGTATTCCAGGCTGTCGCTAAACAAATTAAGTGGAAATATGTCACCTAATTCTCTAGCAAATGCTGGAACGGGACGATTAGCTGGAAAAAGGACACTTAATTTCACTCGATCTGCGCTAAACAGGGTTTTAGGCTGAAATAAGTGACTTTTTTCCACCTAATGAACGAAAAAACCCGAATTTGAGGAAATTAGTTGGCGAAAATCAAACTAATGATGAAGTGTCCCTTAAAATAGCAACTTTGAAGTTTAGTCGTGACGGCGGAGAACTATACGCTACAGCTACAGCTCCATCTACTACTACACTCAAACTCCATCTACTGCTACACTCCAACTTCATCTACTACTACACTCCAGCTCCACTACTACTACAATCCAACTCCAACTCCATCTGTAGATACAGCTCAGCTCCATCACAGCGGCGAAGTATACCGGCCGTACTGGATATCCAGCTCCTTAAACGCATCTCCGGTCTGCTCAAGGAAAAAGCTGTTGATCCCCTCTGCCCCGAGCCAATTCACACCAAGCAGCAGACCATCGGCTGTTCTGGCTGCAAACAGCAGTGAGAACATCTGCGGGATGACCTCGCCTCCGTCATCGACACGCCAGACCGAGTACTCGTTGTCGGTGATCTCGGCCGGGTAATCCATGAAGCTAAGCTTGCCGGCTTCTTCGAGCACCAGGCTGAACAGCATATCCTTGTTCTGTCTGACGAACTGGATAAGATACAGCTCCCGGCCCGGCTGCAGAGAGGCCAGCTTCCAGGCAGAATAGATCTCCCGGTGCTTGGCATCCGTTATGCTCTTGCGCACCGGATCAGCTTCAGGCAGCTGCTCACTCTCAGCAGGTTCAGGTTCAACCGGGATCAGGGCCTCCAGATTGAAGGCCGAGGAATTCACAAGATAATAGGTTTCATCTGGAACCGCAGCATCACCATCGGCCGTAAATACATAGCCGGATATATTCGGCAGATTAACGGCCAGCTCCCGGCCGTTGTTCTGGTCATTGCCTCTCTGCCACTCCGCGAACCGTACCTTAAGCACCTGTCCGCTGCTGCCTATAGCGGTATCAAGTGCCTGCATCTTCCCTTCCTCGCCATCTGCCTCCCGGGTGACAAGGATTTGCCTGCCGGCTTCCCCGGCAAACCCGAACACCGGCTGCAGCTCAGCCGGATCAAGCACAGCCTGATTAGCAGGCGTGTACGCCGGACCCGGTGTTTGTGTTGCCGCCGGAGCAGCCGTCGGTGCTCCGGCAGCGGCAGTTGCTGACGCAACCGGACTATCTCCCTGGCTGGCATTCTGCCCGCCGTTAGCATCTGTGCAGCCTGCAAGGCATAGTGTAAATGCCATAACAGCCGCTAGTACAGCAGCCGGCTTCAATCGCTTAGGCATGCTGAGTGTCTTGAAGCTATGGTAACCTCGCATCTTATTCCCTCCGTCCGGGAATTAGAATATTCCCATACTCAGATAGCGTTCCCCTGTATCCGGTGCAATACACAGCACCCGCTTGCCGGGGCCAAGCCGGCGCGCTTCCTGCAGTGCGGTCCAGACGGCTGCACCACCGGAAGGACCGATCAGAATTCCTTCCTTACCGGCGAGCGCACGGACAGTCTCCAGTGCAGCTTCGTCCTCCACCTGAACGATTTCATCATACACCTCTGTGTTTAGGATTGCCGGGATGAAGCCGGGGCTTGTGCCGACCAGCTTATGCGGGCCGGGCTGTCCGCCGGACAGCACCGGTGAACCGTACGGCTCAACAACGACCACCCGGATGCCCGGCAGCTCCCGGCGCAGCACCTCGCCAGTCCCGGTGATGGTTCCTCCGGTTCCCGAGGTGGCTACAAACACGTCAAGCCGTCCCTCCATCTGCTCCAGTATTTCCGGCGCGGTCGTCGTGCGGTGAATATCCGGGTTGGCAGCATTCTCGAACTGCTGCGGGATGAAGCTGCCCGGAGTGGCTGCACCCAGCTCCAGCGCTTTGGCAATTGCGCCAGGCATCCGCTCTGCTGCCGGAGTCAGCATCACTTCAGCGCCATAAGCCTTCAGGATGTTGATCCGCTCCTTCGTCATGTTGTCAGGCATGACGAGAATGGCCTTATAGCCCTTTGCCGCAGCATTCATCGCAAGGCCAATGCCTGTATTCCCGCTGGTCGGCTCAATGATCGTTCCGCCCGGCTGCAGCCGTCCGTCCAGCTCCGCCTGAAGGATCAGATTATAGGCCGCACGGTCTTTTACACTGCCGCTGGGATTGAACATTTCCAGCTTTACGTATACTTCCGCATCATCAGGACCAGTCAGCCTATTAAGCCGCACAGCCGGTGTGTCCCCGATCAATTCGGCGATATTATTCACTACTTTTGATTTCATACTTTCGTCCTCCCTTATCCTTCTTGATATACATTATACAATTAACGGCGGTCAAGGACCTGTATGAACAAGTCCCTGACCGCCGCCTTTTGCTTAACTGTTACACTTCCCGGTCACTCATTTCTCCCGGACAACCAATAGTACACCTATAAAAATGAATGCGGTGCCTGTCCAAAAAGTCAAACCAATCTGTTCACCAAGCAGCAGCCACCCCAGCAGTGTACCGACGACCGGCTGCAGGAAGAAAAACAGTCCGCCGCTGGATGCATTCAGCATCTGCAGACCGCGGTTCCACAGCAGAAAGCCGCAGGCTGTCGAAATAATCCCCAGATACAGCAGACCGCCCCAGATCGACGGGTGCAGCATCGCCTGGAGATCGAGCCTTGGCAGCCGGCTTACCGTAAACGGAGTAATCCCAGCAAACGCTACGAGGATACTGTATAACGTGACAACAATCTGTGAGTATTGTCCCGGCACTTTTTTTACGAGGACAGACATTAGTGCCCAGGTAAGTGCCGCAACAAGCAGAGAAATGCCCCCAAGCCGCAGCGAAGGATCAATACTCCCAGTTCCTACAATAACGCCTACGCCTGTAGTTGCCAAAATGATCGACAATGCTTTTTTAAGCGTAATCCGCTCTTTAAGGATGATCCGGGCAAACAGCACCATAAACGCCGGTGTCGTTGAAGTAATGATAGCGCCCATCTGTGCAGTAGAGAGCATCGTGCCCGCTTCCTGGGTCAGGATGGAGACCGTGTTGCCAATCAAGCCTATCATGAGAATCAGCAGCATATCCCGTTTGGCAATACGCCACGACTGCTTGGTCACAATGCCGATGATCAGCAGGGCAACAATGGCAATCATATAGCGGAGCCACACGATTTCGAGCGGCGGCACAACCTCCACCACATGCTTTACAACAACATACATGCCGCCCCAGATGCTGGCAGCCAGTGATAAAAATAGTGATCCCAATACCTTTGACTTCTTCATTTGTGTACCCTCCGTTTGTTAGACAAGTCCTTGTTTGTCCTTAACGGAGTTGCAGTTTTCTGCCGTTAAGGAAGAAGAACTGCAGGTACATCATACTCAAACCGCGGTGCAGCCATCATTACTGTTCAACTCGCTTTCAAAAGCATAATTTCATTACATTTTACACGAAAGCCATAGTTTAGGACAGGGTCAGTTTGATAGGGACATACAGGTCAACCTTGGCCATGCCCTCGGGATCAGAATAGGGATCATTCATACAGAACTCAAGGGCATCACGGTCATCAGGCTCATATCCGCTTGAAGGCAGCCACCCGCCGTACACACTCTGATACGCAATTGCCAGCTTGTCGATGGTGTCATAGAACTTATAGAGTGCATACGTACCCCCGGGCAGGTATCTGAACGCAATGCCCGCATCATCCGACGCCGTAAATCCTTCTGGAACCGTTATACAGGCATCATACCTGCATGAGCTCTCGTCGGTTACACCGGGATCATCCAGCGATATGCCGATATAAGTTTCTGTAGCCGGCAGACCGCTGCTCCGCACCCAAGTACCGAGTGTTTCCCACACCTTATACGTATCGAGATAGCTGCCGGCATGCCTTACATAGGCAACCTTATAGCCTGGAAGCTCCTTTAGCTCAATGTTCATTCCCCACACTCTCCTTAGAAAATTATTGCTGGTACTCTTCAAATCATAATCTTTGGAGGGTGACAATTCTTCCGGTTTATTGCCGGTGACTGACGGAATGTTGCTAGGATTGAGTAAGGATTTACGCATGGCGCTGGGCGTGGTGTTATAAGCCTTTTTGAATGCGGCATTGAAGCTCGAGAGCGAATTGAATCCGCACAGCGCGGATATATCCAGCATTGTTTTGTCCGTTGCAGTCAGATAGGCTGCTGCATGATGCAGTCTTCTTTCCGTCAGATAGTTCACCGGACTCTTATGTATAATGGCGGAGAACACTCTGGAAAAATGATATTTGGAAAAGTTGGAAACCTCTGCGAGCGTGTCCAGCCTGATGTCCTCTCCAATATGTTCTTCGATAAATTGCAGAACTGCCCCGATACGCTGCTTGTAATCGTTGTTCATCCGGTATCCCCTCATCTTCTGTCTTCTGCTATCAAGCATAGCAAGCAGCTGCTGGTTCATGCAATGAACGAATCACCGGTTCAGGTGTGCTTACACCCGGATTCAAAAAGCCGCTCCCCGGAAGATCCGGGAAACGGCCCTGAATTGGAACAGCAGCTTACGGATTGACTGTAATCGTAAACGTGGACGTGTTATTTTTGATCGGAGTCACCGTATTGGTAATCTTCAGGTTGTTAAATACAACCGAGCCGACTGCCGGACCCTGGCCGGCCTCTGCCGCTTCGTTGACCCAAATGCCGACCCCGGATTTGGCATCGAAGGCATCGCCGCTTTTCAGGGCCCCTGAGATGGTGATGTTGGTAAAGACCGTGTCCGCTACCGGAAACTGCGGTGCTGAGCCGACATAGTTGGTCTGGAACATGATGCCATGGTAGGTGGGATCAATGATATCCACATCACTGACGCGGATGCCCTGGAACACCTTGGACGCCGAGAATACCCAGATTGCCGGGAAGGTCTGCGAGCCCCAGAAGTGGCCGCCCGCCCGGACAACCGTAATGTTCTGCAGGTTGGTCGCCGGTGAAGCGCCGAAGCCGTTCATCGGGTATCCGAAATCAAGCGAGCTGATCGTGATACCCGAGTAGCACAGAGTGTCTGCAATATATATATTGCGGAAAGTATTTGCATAACCGCCGTATACCGCAACTCCCGCCGCACGCCAGGTCAGGATTGAAGTCAGATTCTCATACACATTGTCCTTCATGTCAGCACCGCCGGAATCAATTGCCGAGAACAGTGCAAAGCTGTCATCTCCGGTTGCCCGTGCCTCGTTATTCGATACCAGATTATTCGTACTGCCGTTGGTCATATTGATACCGTCGGCAAAGGTGTTGCGGATTCTGGAATTGCGGATGGTCATATAATCGGTATTCGCTCCCCAGTACATGCAGATCATGTGCTCGGTCCAGATATTGTCGATTGTCATATTCGCAACATTAGCGAAGTCGAAGACTTTACCCGGGCCATCGATCCGCGAGGTATAGTTGCCGAAATATGCAAAGCCTGAGAACGTTGATCCATTGGCGGAGTCAGTCGCCCGGAAGCCGACATCCGTATTGGACTGGCTGGCTGGAGCATAAAACCGGGTGTACCACGGACCGGCTCCGATAACTTTCATCGCTTTGCCGTATACCTGGAATTTGCTCGACGTCTCATAATGGCCTGCAGGCAGGTACACCCCTTCAAGCTTGCCGGTTGTATCCATCCGCACTTTGTCCAGGGCATTCTGTACATCCTGGTGGGTGAAGCCGGCTGGCACGGCATATTTAGCAGGATCAGGATTTGCTACCGGTGCCACCTGCTCCAGACTGATGAAGTCGATGGCATACTGTGAGGTGTTGGCAGCATCCTTTTGCAGACGGATGGTACTGCCGGCCGGAATGGTACTGTTAAACATAATGTTGGCCTCATCGTAAATATGACGCGGGGAGCCTGCACTTGGCAAGTTGCCCGGACTGGTCTCGGAGCCGTACAGCCAGGCGTATTTGGAGGTCAGGTTAATCGCTTTGGTAAAAATCCCGTTGACATAAATATTCAAGGTTGAGCTGATGCCGTCACCTCCGGCTGCATCGGGAATGGAGAACCGGGTTACCAGTGTATTGGTACTGGCTCTGGTTGTAAATTCCACATAGCTGCCGGTTGTATTGAGCGTTACCGCTCTTCTGCCGGACGCTTCACCGGCCAGGTCGCCGATATTGCGGTTTGCCGCCAGCTTGACTGCTCCGCCGCCGGTAACACCATCCTCTGCTTCATACATATCATACGGCATGTTGGCTCCGCGGCCGATGAACAGCGGGCGCGTCTCGGTGTTGTTGGCCTGCTTGACCGGCAGCTCATTTCCGTCTACGGCAATTTGCGTTTTTACGTTGTATTTTCCGTTCACAGCAGTCCATGTGCCCAAGGTAACCGGTGCTGTGGTAGCACCGCTGCTGATAACACCGCTGTAAGAGCCGGTCAATGTCTTAATGACTGCATTCGTCGCAGCATCTGTCAGGGTCAGTGTTATATTATGTGCTCCTCCGGACGATGCGGCTGTTCCCTGATTTTTAATTGCTGCAGTGAAGGTTACGATATTGCCGCCGGCCGGATTTCCCGGAGACCAGCTGACTGCCCCGGCAATCAGATCAGAGCTTGAGACCGGTATAACTGTCAGGGCAGACGGATTTGTATAGCTGTTATTGGCTTCGTTAAGCTCGATAACCGTGTTGCCTTCGTCAACCTTGGCGCTTACTGCATAAGTGCCTGCATCCTTCGCTCCGATGTTCAGCGATACAGTGCTTGAAGCACCGGCGGCAAGTGTCCCCGCCTGAGCCGTGCCTGCAAGCGCTGTTCCCAGATAGAAGTTTACATTCGTCGCCGGGGACACTGCAGTTCCCGCGTTTTTGACTGTGGCATGTAGTGTAATATTGTCAGTCTCAACCGGAGCGGACGGATTCCAGGCCAATGCCGTTATTGTCAGATCCGGATTAGCAGCAGGTGTGCCGAAGATTTGGAACTCGGCCACCTGGCCGGCGCCGGAGCCGGTATTGGCTGTAAACTTCAGCTGCAGCTCACTGGCCGTAGCAGTAACCGGAATGGTCACTGAATTGCCGCTGGCCGGATTAAAAGTATAGGCTGCTGAAGGTACGAGGGTAGAGAATGCCGCATTATTCTGATTATGGCCCAATACCTCAATTGTTTGCGTGCGGGTTGCCCAGGCAGAAGCCGGATTCAGCTTCACAACGACAGAGGTAATATTGGCATCGGCACCAAGGTTCACGCTGAGGGTATTCGGATAGCTTCCGCCTGCGCCTTCCCAGTAAGTAGATATATCGCCGTCAGTGGCATTAGCCGGGATAAAGGTGAAGACAGACGATGATGCGCTGACGGTTTTTCCGGCCGCCAGATTTGAAGAGGGGCCTGTAGTCGGCGTAGCCGTTGGTGCCGGAGTAACGGTAGCTGTAGGTGTGGAAACCGGTGTTGTTGTCGGTGTAGGCACTGCAGTTGGAGAAGGCGTTGGAGCAATGGTTGGCGGCACTGTCGGGGCTGGTGTTGGAGCAATAGTGGGCGCCACTGTCGGACTGGCTGTAGGAGCTGCTGTAGGAGAAGTTGAGGCTGTAAGCACCAGCTGGTCCAGATTCACATTCCCGGTGTCGGACGGGTCATATTTATAAGCAATCGTATTGGACCCGGCATTCAGTGCTAAAGTTTCATTTTTGACTCCCCAGGTATCCCAGTTAGCCATGCTGGGGAGCACTGTCTGTCTGATTTTTGTACCATTGACGTAGATGCTGATGGTCTTTGCGCTTCCGGTCGCGTTCGCATACCTTAGTGCCGCATCAACATTCCCTGCCCCGGCTGTTGTTACCGTAAAAGTAGTAGCTGCTCCCTGTGTCAGGTAACCGTCTACAAAAGCGCTGCCCGTATACCCGCTGTGATCAGTATTGGACTTGGCACCGCCGCTTAAAGCAGCCGCTTCTGCCTCATACGTTCCCGGTGTTGCAGCGGCTGTACCGTAAACCTCCAGCTCGGATACCTGGGCAGCCGGCCAGCCGGTATTGGCAGTGAAATTGATTTTAATATATCTGGCTGTAGCCGGGGTGAAATTAATCGTCACGCTGTTTCCGCCCGCCGCCGGATTGAATACATAGCTTGAGGATGTTGCCAGATTGCTGTATGAGGTATCATTAACGCTCCCCTGGACGGACAACGTCTGCGTTCTTGCCTCCCAGCCTGCGGGGAGCTTGAGTACAACCTGGTTAACACTGCTGTCAGCTGCAAGATCAACCTTAATCCATTGCGGAAAAGCATTGCCCGCGCTCTCCCAGTACGTCCCCTGATTGCCGTCATTGGCATTCCCAGCCGCATATACATCACCGACTGAGCTTGCTGTAATGCTTTTCCCCTGAGCCAGATTTCCCGCAGCGGCGCTTACAGCCGGAACAATCCCGAATTGTCCAATAAGCAGCAGAGCAATGAGGCTGTACATCCATAATGATTTTTTAAAAGAAGCTCCGGTTCCCGTTGACACGTTCAGACACCTCCTAAGAATGTGTGAATCCACTTCACCAAAGAATGCGCTTACAAAATCTTCCTTACCTTATCCCCTCCCGGGTCAGCTGTAAGTCCGTTATCCCCTGTACGCTGCGTCCACCTTCCGGCTTCCGCGTACACAACAAAAAGAACGGCCCGTCCTTTGCGTATACATGCAGAACAAAAGCCGCAATCGCAGGATCAGCAGACCGAACTTATGATTAGACTATCAACTAACTGATTATGGTAATAATATATGTTATGGGAGGGTTGCAGTCGATGACCGATCCTATCTGGAGTATGTGCAAAACAACTCTCTGGAAGAAGTTCCTTCTACTGTCCAGAATATTTAGAGTAATCAAGATTTGGAGGACAAACTATGACAGCTAAACACAAAAATACGGATTTCTACATGCTGCCGGTGTCTGCTGCAGTTATCCTGTATTTTATCTTCGTCGTTATTCCGTACGGTGATTCACATAACTTTTTCAGTGAGGCAAGCGTACCTGAGGGCAATGAAGTGTGGCCATATTTTTTAATGACAACGCCCGCATTAATTGTATACCTGATCATCATATTTAAATGGGTCAAAAGAATCCAGTTTCTGCGCTGGCTGAATTACCCGGTTATCATCTTCATTGTTAACTTCATCTCTTTGATATGCCTGTCCGCCTTCAACGGCGGTACGGTCTTCTGGCTGATTTTTATTACGGGACCGGTCTCTCTGTTACTGACTGCCGTCTTTTTCACCATCGGCCTGATTAAAGACCTAAGGTTCCTGCGTGCTGCAAAAGAGCAAAAATAGAAAAAACCCTGCTTATCAGGCAGGGTCTTCCGTTCTTTATTCTCCGGGCTGCTTCAGGCAATATTGAACCGGGCCACCAGCCCTTGCAGACCCTGGGCCATTGTGCTGAGCGTGCTGGCGGAGGAAGCGATCTGTTCCACGGAAGCCATCTGCTCCTGGGAAGCGGCGGAGACATGCTGGGTGCTGGAAGCGGTTGTCTCCGAGATCTGTGTGACCTTACGGATGGACTCGACAATCTCATCAGTGGCAGCCGTAATCTCCTCGACTGCTCCGGAGACCTCCTGCACCTGTCCGGCCAGTGAGTCAATGGAAATCCGGATCTCCCCGAAGGCATGTCCGGCATCCCCGATAATACCCGTGCCATCCTCCACTTCGCTCATGCTGAGCTTCATGGTTGCTACTGCGCCGGAAGCTTCCGTCTGGATGCTTGCCGCCATCTCGGCAATCAGATTCGCGGATTCACCTGACTGCTCCGCAAGCCTGCGGACCTGATCCGCGACTACCGCAAACCCTCTGCCCTGCTCGCCGGCCCGTGCCGCCTCGATAGCCGCATTCAGCGCCAGTATGTTCGTCTCCGCGGCAATGCCTTTGATGACTCCCACCAGACTGCCGATCTCTTGCGAGCGGTTTACAAAGCCCATAACCTGCTGCGATAACGAGGCGATGGAGGCATTAATAGAGTCCATCTGGCGGGCTGCTGCCTGCAGCGATTCGTCGCCTGAAGCGGCGTACTCGGCGGAGCGCACTGAGGCGTCGGAAATATCCTGAACGCTTGCGGCAATCTGCTGGATTGCAGCAGACATCTCCACAATGGTCGTCATATTGGTCTGCAGATCGTTCATCTGCTTGTCCGTACCGGAGGCTACACTGCCCATAATACCGGCGATCTTCTCAGTCACTGCAGCCGTCATTCCGCTGTCCGCGGTCAGCCTGGAGGAGGATGCAGCCAGACTGTCAGCCGACTGGCTAACCTGGCCGATAATGCTGCCAAGATTGCCTGTCATCTGGTTAAAGGTATGCGCCAGCTGACCGATCTCATCCCTGCTGCGGACAGTCAGCTTACGGGTCAGGTCAGCCCTGCCTTCGGCAATTTCCTGCAGCTGTTTATTTACATCACGGATCGGCTTCAGAATCCGCCCTGACAGCAGGAGCGCAATCAGCACCGCCAGCAGCACCGATAGTCCCGTTACACCAAAGCTGAAGCCCATTGCTGAACCGCGGTGTGAAGCCGCCTGGCTCTGTGCAGCCGTTATTTCTTTGGTCAGTACCTCCTCAAATACGATTTGCGATTCAATAATGGTATCCAGAGACAGGTTGGTGAACTCCTTTTGCGCACCCGGGAAATTCCCTTCCTTCGCCATTGCGAAGGCACTCTCCAGCACTGTCAGATAGTTGCTCCACTCACTCTCCAGATTGGTGATTCCGGACAGCTCTGCTTCATTCAATCCGGCGTTTTTCAGCTCTGTGATTGCAGCTGTGATTTCCGGAATCACGGCTTCATACGTTGTCAGATACTTGGTCCGCTCGTCGTCAGTGTTGCTCATCACGTATCTGGCTGCCAAACCGTCTGCCGTGCGGATCTTATCTGTCAGCTCCTGAACCCGTGTCAGCTTGCTGTAATTCCGGTTAATCTGGTCTGTCTGCATCGTTGCTTTGCCCTGGAAGAGTGTATTTCCGGCGATTGCCAATATAAAGACGAGGATGACGGCAGCGAACCCCATGAGGATTCTAGCCCGGATTCCTTTTAGCATAAATGTTGCCTCCCTGTGATGTGGTCTGTATTACCGGTAGTTTCTTGTTCCATATGTATCTCCCACTTCAGCCCCAGTGCATGTCCTCCTGTCTATCAGATGGTGTTGCTTCCTTCTATATTGTCATCCTACGCTGTCAGCCTTAAATCAGCCTTAAATCCGCCTGAGCATAAACTGAACGTAAACTGAAAATGTATAGCGTCCAGCTGTACCGTAGGCAAAATCCCTGCACCAAGTGAGGCCTTTACATGGAAAATGGGCTCAATTCCTTTGCTGGAAGCCTCAAATATACCAATGCTTAACTAAAAAAGACCGCTGCCCCGGTCAAATACCGGTACAGCGGTCTTTCTCTTAACCCTTAATTATTCATACAGATTTCCGTTAGCCAGCTGAGCCAGCCGGGTCTGATCCAGCACACTCAGCCTGCCGCGCTTGCGTTCGATAATGCCTTCGTCGATGAAGCGCCGGACGATCCGGTTAAGGTGCCGGTAGCTTGTGCCGAGCAGATCAGCCGTCTCAGTTAAGCTTGAGGTACGGATCTCCTCAACCCGCTGGCCGCCGACCGTCTCCTCGAACAGGGACATCAGATAGCTGGCAAACCGGTTCTCCACCGGGTAGAGCAGATTCAGCGCCGAGGTCTGGCCGAGAGTGTACATTTTGTGGCTCAGCTCCCCCATCAGAAAACGCAGCAACGCCGTATTCTCCTCCAGCTCCCGCAGGAGCATCTTCCGTGAGGCCACAAGCAGCAGACTGCTGCCGACGGACACGACTTCATTTTTAACCGGATACTGCCGCAGCAGCTCCACATCCCCGATCACCGACATCGGCCGGGCGAACCGCACCAGCATTGACTTTCCGTTCGGCAGCAGCGTGTGAATCTTCAGCTTGCCCTCCATCAGAATGAACATGCTCTCCAGCCGGTCGCCGACCGAGCAGATCACTTCACCGTCCCCGTAGCGCCGAAGCTCCATCGCGGCAATGTCAGTGCTGCTGAATATTTTACCAAGGCCGTTTCTATCCGCCAGCCGCTGGACAGCTTCAGGATCAATCATGGACTGCATTGTATTTCCTCCTTGAGAACCTGCAATTGTACAAGGTCATGCTCCGCGCAGGAGCACCAACATGATGCCCTTACTGTAACACAATCCCGCACAATATCGTAAGAGCGCCTGCCTCAAGGTTATTTTAACGAATGTATATAATCCCGCAGCGCCTGCTGTCCCTGGTGTTTGGACAGGTTGAAGGACGGCCACTCCTGCTTCGCTTCCGCAGACTGATTAGTCCATTTCTCGCCAAGCTCCTGCTTGAGCAGATCATCATTGTCTTTACTGAAGCTGATCAGCAGCGGAACCGCCTGCCAGGACAGTCCGGTCAGATGGTACTTATCGATATCCCCTGTCGCCTCATACCGGGCAATGTTCTGGAAAGCAATAATCCGGTCCATCCCGATGTAATTCATGAATACATAGGACAGCAGGCCGAGTGCCACAACCCATTTCATCAGCGGAAAATCCGTCTTGCTTATCCGTACGGCAGCGAGAATCAGCAGCAAACCCAAAAAAATCATAAAGGCATGCACCAGAAAGCGTATCTCTGTATAGCCGTAAGCTTCTTCATATAACGTGAGCCGGGAATACGCCGAATAGAGCATCACTACCGAGCACATAACCAGAATGTACAGCAGGATACGGATGACGGACAGCAGTCTGGCTTTGGCCCGGGGCAGGGCAAGCAGAGACAGCAGCAGCAGGCAGAAGTTAATCGACGTCACCATAATCAGCTCAAAAAATCCGCTCCGTGCATAATCGGCATACGTGCTTCCCTGCGGCAAATCCCCCTCCCAAGCTCCGAACAGGTAGGAAAACTGCACACTCACAAACAGCACATAGACTGCATTCACCGCTGTCAGGACAGTAGTAATAATTACCGGGTCAACGGACAATTCGAAGGGCTCCAGCTGCGGCTCACCTTCCTTCAGCACAATAACCTGCCGCTCCGTACGTTTATAAGCAACAAAACCCATTAAATAACTGAACAGGCCGATTCCCAGCACCACACTCCAGAGCGTCCGGCCAAAGCCTTCACCGAATGAGATCCGTTCCAGCAGATCAGGAAATGTATTCAGAAGCTCATTAAATACACCATCCGCCGACGAGAGCAGTGAAACGACAATCAGCAGCAGCGGACAGGACAGCAGCAGCCCGGCCAGCACTTTGAGGTATATCTGTTTATGTTCGCTTTTCATGCCTTCTCCGCCCGTTCTGCGGATTGCGGTAAACACTGTAGGCCAGTGGCGCGGACCCTGGGCAAAAAAATGCTCCAGCGCAGCGCCAATCAGCTGAATTCCGCTCCATGAAGGCCGGCGGTAGCTGAGCAGATAGGTCGTATGTAAAAGAATCAGCACTGGAAGCGCAAGCAAATTAAGTCCGTAGAAAAACCAGTTCGAGAACAGCATAAACGTCATTGCCAGCAGAAAGATGGCCGCCAGCCATACATAATCGAACCATTTCAGCGGACGGAGCTGTTCCTTGGCGTAGTACAGCATAAAACCATAGAACAACACAACAAAGATCGGATACGAAACTCCAGGCATATGTCCATAAAATAAATACTGGTGCACGATTGCCAGCAGCAATGCCGCAGCCAGCGCGGAAAGCGCAGACCTCGGAATAACGGGGACTTTCTCATTCATGGGAATACCCTCCAGTTTTTCACTTTCTTATACTAATTCTAGCTGGTAAAATAAGAAGAAAAAGAGAAAAAATATTTTACTCATTTCCTATTTTATTGAAGGGAGCTTTCTGTAATGAAGCTGCACGGCCAATTTCTGAAGCTGCATTCACAGCATGGAGGAGCAGAAGAAGCCTCCGTTACACTGGATGAGCTTGCCCATACCTTAAGCTGCACCCACCGTAACGCACTGCATGTCATCAACAAGCTGACAGAGCAGGGCTGGATCTGCTGGACCCCGAGCCGGGGCCGCGGACGCCGTTCTTCCCTGAGATTCCTTGCGGACGCCGAAGAAATAGCATTAAGCTCCATGAAGCAGGCTATCAGCAGCAGTGATATCCGCAGCTCTATTGAAGGCATCCGCGGGCACGCGCGCTCCTCCTCCCTGCAGGATGCGCTGCAGGGCTGGCTGCTGGCCTATTTCGGACATCATTCGGAGCTGCGCAGTGACAAGCGGATCGATACTTTACGGCTTCCGGTCAGGCAGCAGCTGCATAATCTGGACCCCCTGTATATGAATCTGCTGGCTGAATCCTTTGTATCCAGCCATGTTTTTGACGGGCTGGTCACCCGCACCGGAGGACAGGAACGGATTAACCCCGGCCTTGCGCATGCCTGGGACGCAGACGGACAGCGCAGCGTCTGGACCTTTCATCTGCGTAAGGATGTATTGTTCCATCACGGTAAGGTGCTGGCCGCCGAGGACGTCGTTTATTCGTTTCAGCGGATGATGAATACCTCGCAGCGGATGCTGTACAGCAATATTTTTAAGGACATCCGGGAAGTGAAGGCGCTTAATCCGGTTACTGTGCGCTTCGTGCTCAAGCAGCCGAATGAGCTGTTTCTTCCCTTTCTCTGCACCAGCCGGGCAGCGATTGTTCCGCGTGATCTGGAGACCGTCTTTGCCGGCAGCTTCGGTCGCAGGCCGGCAGGTACAGGACCGTTCAAGCTGGTGGAGATGAGCGAGGATTTATGTACGCTGGAGGTGTTCCCTTACTATTTTCAGGGCCGGGCGCATCTGGACCGGGTAGAAATTCTTCATGTCCCGTGGAATATTGCAGAGGCTGCACCAGAGACAAGCTCCGCCTTTCATATCATCCATAATCCGTCCTCCGGCGGTTCAGCTGCCTGGAGCCGGATTCACTCTGAGTATTCAGTGCGCAAATTCGTGACCTGCAATACGAAGAGAAAAGGTCCGCTCAGTGATCCGCTGGTCCGTGCAGACGTGCTGTCGTGTCTCGGCGGCTCAACATCCGCAGGTAGCGAAGTAGCGGGAAGACCGCAGGTTGAGACAGTTCAGCCGGGTAATGAGGCCGTTGTGGATGATACAGCGGGTGCCGATTATACGGTAGAGACGAGTAATGCGGCTGCGGGCGGTGAGGCGAGTAATGCCGGTAATGCGGCTGCGGGGGTTGGTATGGATGGCACTGTTAATACGGTTTCTGCTCAACCAGCAGCTGTTACTATGTCAACCGTGACTGCACCAATGCTGCAGATTGCGACTATCCCGCAGTATGCCGGAGATGCAGAAGCAGTGGCTGCCAAGCTGAACAGCTGCGGCTACACCTGCCATGTATTATCCGTCTCACCGGAAGAATTCAAAGGCCCTGTCCGCATGCAGGCAGACCTGATCGTCTTCTCGCTTCTGCGAGATCAGGATGAGCAGCTGCGGCTATTCGATCTCTACGCAACTATGGTACAGCATCTGGAGCTGCCGGTGCGGGCAGATATAGAAGGACGGCTGCGATTAATCGCCCGGGAGCCGGACAGCCGGGCAAGGGGAGCTGGCTTTCAGGAGATTGAAAACAGGCTGCGGCAGAAGCATCAGCTGCATATCCTGTACGAAAAGCCTGCCGAAACCGCCTATCTCCCCTCTGTCCGCGGGGTTACCTTTAACAGCCAGGGCTGGGTGGATCTGCGGCATCTGTGGTTTCCGCCTGAGCTGTGATTTCAGAATCTGTCAACGTCAATAGTAAATTGGTAAATATAACTCCAGTTTGGTATATTAGGGTTACTATGTTTATAGCGGAGGGGATTTAGAATGAGACTAGCGGAAGCACTTGTGCTGCGGGCAGACTGCCAGCGGAAGGTGGCGCAGCTGAAGCAGCGCCTGGGAAGAGTCATCAAGGTTCAGGAAGGCGATCAGCCTTCAGAGCCGCCTGCTGAGCTGCTTCAGGAATTGAAGCATACACTGGATGAGCTGGCCGTCTGGATCAAGAAGATCAACAAGACGAACTCCCTGAGTCCGTTTAATGCAGACCTGACACTGTCGGAAGCGCTGGCGGAACGGGAAAGGATCATGCAGCACCGCAATATATTGAACGAGCTGCTTAATGAGGCTTCGATTAAGCAGGAGCGTTACGGCCGGCAGGAAGTAAAGTTCTATACAACTATTGAGGTGACCTCCCTGCAGAAGGATGTCGATGAATTGTCCAAGCAGTACCGTGAGCTGGATTTCCGCATTCAGGAGAAGAACTGGAGCACTGATCTGCTGGAATAGTGAAGGATGTTAGACTGTATAGCAAGTTGGTAGCCGGACACATACAGGTGAGCACAACCCGCCAACTGGGTAAGTTGGACCTTGAAGCAGATGCCGGGCCATATCTGCACAACTTAATGCTTAGCCCAATAATGTAACAAGAGTGCGCGTAGCATGTAACCAGGCTGAATTTTTTTTAATGTTAACTACCATGTGCTGATGTATGATTCCGGTGAGGGCGGGTTCGGGGACTTGTTAGCTTTAAATTGTACGAAAATAGCGGCAGCCTGGAAGCGTTCCTTCCGGCTGCCGCTTTTGTGCGGGGCGGGTTGCGCGGCTCCCAGCACGTTTGTGTGAGGCGGTTTGTCGCTCCCAGCATGTTTGTGAGGCGGTGCGCCGCTCCTTGCCTTTTTGTATGGGGCCGTGCGTCGCTCCCAACAATTAGTTGGATTTTGTTCACCTATTTCTGCCATTTATCAACATTTCGAGTGATTAATTGGATTTTGTTCACCTAATTATGGATAATCCCCCCATTGGAGCCGAAAAGGGCAATATTAGCTGACGTTTTTCCAACTAATCTCATTTTCAAGGGATGCTAGCCCGAATTAGATGACTTATTTCCAGCTAATTCTCATCGACTGATGCAACAGCACCAGATGAACTAACGCACTACCTCCAGCTCAGCTCGGGGACTCCACCACTTCCAGCTTAATTCAGCAACTCTACCACTTCCAGCTCAGTTCGGCGAATCCACCACCTCCAGCTCATCGCGGCAACTCCACCACTTCCAGCTTAATTCGGCGACTCCACTAGTTCCAGCTCATCGCGGCAACTCTATCACTTCAGCTCAGTTCGGCGAATCCACCAGTTCCAGCTCAGCTCGGTGACTCCACCACTTCCAGCTTAATTCAGCACTCCACCACTTCAAGCTTAGCTTGGCGACTCCAGCCCCGTTTCTACTAACTGGTCCGTACTATTCAGCAGCTTTATCCGCGGATGTAACCGTTTGAGCCGCAGCGTCCCATTTCACATTCATATTCAAGCCCTCGGAGATAAAGCGCACTGGTACTAAAGTCCGGTTGTTAATGATCTGGGCAGGGACATCGAGTGTGACAGCTGTTCCGTTGACGTAAGCCGTTTTGCTGCCGATAGTCATCATAATGGTCGTACTGCCTTTAACGGCAGTGATCTTCTTCGCGGCCTGATCCCAGGTCACTTCAGCGCCAAGCGCGCTAAAAATCGCACTGACCGGCACCAGCACCCGGCCGTCCTTGTTCAGCGGGAGCTGATCCTGGAAGCTTACTGCTGTACCGTTCAACGTAACAGTAATCGCCTTGCTGCCGGAAGAAGACGCTGCTGTTGATCCGGCTGCACCCGCTGCTGCCGTGATGCCTTTAGTTGCAACCACCTCCGGCAGCGGTGTAACTTCCAGACCCAGCTGCTCCTGCAGATTGGCCAGCCGGTTCAGGGCAAAGGTCATCAGCGACCCTGCGGCCATGGTGCCCATGCCTTGTCCGCCGCCTGCGCCGGGCATGCCTGTGTTACCACCGGCTGCCGGAGCAGTAGCGGTCGCTCCCGCCGCACTTCCTGCCGCCGCCGTCCCGGCTGTTGCTGTCCCGTTAGCCGCTCCAGTTTGTCCGGCTGTTGCTGCTCCGCCAACGGTTCCGGCTTGTCCGGCTGCTGCATCTGGCCGCGCCGGCGGTGTTCCATTCGTACCGTCCGGAGGGGTCATATCGCCTCCGCCGCCCATCATGCCGCCACTGCCTCCCGCATCGGCTGTATAGGCTACATTGTTCTCGAACTGATCCATTGTATAGAACTTGGTCGGATCTGCCTGAACGTAGGGTCTGATCAGTGTGGTAAGTCCTGTTATGCGGTCCTGGATACCTTCCAGATACGTAACCAGTTCAGAGACATAGCCGTTATACCTGGTTTTGTACTCCGGCACCTCAAGCAGATTGCCGATCAGCGGCACCTGATCCACATTGATGCCGAGTGTTGGCGTGTCGATCGAAGCGTTCACCGCATTGGTTGCCGATGATGCTGCAGCTGTACCCGTTGTGCCGGATGTTCCGCTTAATGCTGCGGTTCCAGCTGTTGTCCCTGTCGTTCCGGCAGCGGCAGTTCCGGCCGCGTCCTGCATTCTCCCCCCGCCGCCTCCGGTGGAATAACCGTTAAAGCTCATATTCATATCCCAGGGAATGACGGTATATTTACCGGCTGCATCCCCGTACAGCAGATAGTTATGGCCTTTATCGCCGTTATAGCTGTCATAGTTGCCCAGCACAGCATTAGCGGCTATATATTTCAGTGCGGAATCCACGTCCAGCACACTCTCGATATCGCCTTTTTGGCCGTCAGGCATAGCGTTCAGCACGCTGATGAATTTTTTGAGCGAAGCCTTGTCATCTTTCGTCCCGGTGTCATAGGTCAAAGTTTCATAATCGCCATCCTCCTCATATTGGAGATAGCTTTTCTCTTCTGTATCGTACAGAACACCGCTGTCTGCATCTTCACCGAAGTTACGCTCCAGATAGCTGTCATCCACAGATTCAACACCGATATAGAAGCCATATAATTCACCGTTGATATACAGATTCGTGAACACAGTCAGCGGCGCATCCTCACCGATCGCCCGCAGTGCTTCATAATGCAGATACTCGCGCAGGAACGACGGGTCGGAATAGCTGTTATTCAGCACCATTTTATCAAGGCCCAAGAGCGTCTGTGTCTTGTCATATTTATCGAACTTCAGCCGGAAGCTGTACCGGTCGGAATCCGTCATCGCTGCAACTGATTTCAGTGTCAGGTTACCCTTAGTTGAAAAGCCGACATTCTCCAGCACCGTGCCGTCCACATCCACCGTTACACTTTTATACTCCTTCTCCAGGGGCTTTGCCAGAATGCTCTCCCAGTCCTCATCGGCAACCGTCACCTTTACATTAATCACTTTATCCGGGGTGAACAGGGATTCATAGGCTTGGCTTACCCCTGCTTCAGCGGCAAAAGCGGCAGACGGGCTGCCGGTAACGCCTCCAACCGATGCTACCACCGCAAGTGACAGTGTCGTCAGCATCATTTTTTTGAACAACCTTTTCAGTCTCAAAACGTGTATTCCTCCTCTTATGCAGATTCATATTTTGTAAAGCCTGTGTAAAAGCTTAAAATATGAACCTGAAAGAAGGCTGAATTCCCCGCTATTCCTTACCCGGCAACGTTTCCCGCAGCCCGCGTCCAATCACATTGGCCGACACCGGCTTATCCCCCAGCTCCCTCGCCCAGACCGACAGCTGCCCGGTATGATGGATCTCGTGAGCGATAATATGGCGCATAATCTCACCCCAGGCATCGGTAACACGCTCTCCTTCATAACGCTTATCCACAAAAACATTCCGCTCCAGCCCCTCATGCCAGCCCAGCACAAACGCTTCAACCTCCGGCCGAAGGCGGGCATCCAGCTCTTTTACCTTACCCAAAGTGCTGTATTCCGCAAAATCCTCTTCAAAATCAGGCTTGCCCTGCATCGCCATGATCCAGCTCCACTCCACATCCGCGATATGGAACAGCGTCTTCAGAATCCCGCCGGCCCCGCCGGTTCTCGGCTGCAGCAGCGCGTCCTCACTCAGCGTTTCACACCATTTATACCACTCTTCACGGACCATCCAGTTATAGCGGAACAATGTCTGCATCTTAACCCTCCGATATTCATAATTTGATTCTCCCCAGTAACTCCAGTCTATCACAGCCGGAGTTCGTGCCCGGTGACAATAACGAGAATACCAGGCAGCTGCCGCTATCCCCGGACAACGCAAAAATACCGGCAACCAAGGTCACCGGTACGATAATTTATATGTATACGATACAAAAAAACATCTAGTTTTCCTGCGTTAACTATAAAATTAATATAGCACGGAAATGTCAACCTGGCAAGCATTTTTATGGAAAACAGAGAAAAAAGCTCCTTTACTCCCCCGCTGTTAACAGTGATGGCACTACAGGGTGTTATGCGCCGCTGTCTCATCCATCTTCATAATGGTATGATCATCTGCGCTAAGGAGGCGGATCGAATGCAAATTACACTCAGGGATATTAAGAAAAGCTTCAAGGTGTACAAACGGCCGGAAGGAAAATGGGGGCTCTTGAAGGGAGCCTTTATGCGGAATGTGACGGAGGTGGAGGCGCTCGGCGGAATCGGCTTTGATATTGCTGAAGGTGAACTGGTGGGATATATCGGCCCGAACGGCGCCGGCAAATCAACCTCGGTCAAGGTAATGAGCGGAATTCTGACGCCGGACAGCGGCGAATGTACTATCCTTGGCAAAGTGCCATGGAAAAACCGTGTGGAGCATGTATCAAAAATCGGTGTCGTGTTCGGGCAGCGGTCGCAGCTGTGGTGGGATGTGCCGGTGGCAGATTCTTTTGATGTGCTGAAGGATATATATGCGATTCCCCCCGGTGATTACACAATCAGGCTGAACGAGCTAACGGCAACACTCGGTGTGGAAGCGCTATTGCGAACCCCGGTCCGCCAGCTCTCACTGGGACAGCGGATGCGCTGTGAGCTGGTGGCAGCGCTGCTGCACCGGCCGAAAATTCTGTTTCTCGATGAGCCGACAATCGGCCTTGATGCGGTATCGAAGCTGGCCCTGCGCAATTTTTTGAAGGAAGAAAATCGTAAGCATGGAGTCACTATGCTTCTGACTACCCATGATATGGATGATATTGAAGCACTGTGTGAGCGGGTGATGGTAATCGGGCACGGTACACTGCTCTATGACGGCAAACTGGCCGGACTGCAGGAGAAATACGCTCCTGAGGTAGTGATGAAGGTCAACACCGATGCAATGATTGCCGCCATGTACAACGATCTGGCACTGACATAACCTGGCGCGCATAACCTCGTAAGGGTGCTGTTGCTTTTCAACTAATTGTGGAGGTGTGCAATTGCAATGGACATTAAAAATACCTGCCGGGCCTCAGCCTCCCTCTTCCGCATCCGGATGGCCGAAGGCCTGCAGTACCGCGTATCTGCGATCTCCGGAACGGTGGTCGGCGTGTTCTGGGCGCTGCTGGAGTGCGTGCTGTTTACTGTTTTTTATACATATAGCGAGCATGGCTCGTGGAACAACAACGGGATGAGCCTGCCGCAGACGATCTCTTATGTGTGGATCGCCCAGGGGCTGTTCGTGCTGCAGACGATGAGTATTGACGGTGAAATTATGGGCAAGATCAACAACGGCGACGTCGGGATCGAGCTGTGCCGGCCAATGAATCTGTACACCCACTGGTTCGTCAAAAGCTCGGCCGGCAAGCTAGGCAATTCCTGGATACGCAGTGTCGCTACCGTGCTAACCGGTCTTCTGATGCCCGCCGCTTATGCGCTGAGTGCTCCTGAGTCCTTTGCAGGACTGCTCTTTTTCCTGCTCTCGGTCGTTATGGCTTTTGTGCTCTGCTCCTCCTTTGCGATGCTTGTGACGGCAATCCGGCTAAATGTTACCTGGGGTGACGGTCCGAGCCATATGCTTCTGCTGCTGAGCGGAATTCTGTCCGGGACGTATCTTCCGCTGCGGCTGTGGCCTGACTTTATGCAGACCTTTCTTTACCTTCAGCCGTTCGGCGGCTTCGCCGACATTCCGGGCCAGCTGTATATCGGCAGTATGCCGACGGCTGCAGCATTGCCTGCAATTGGACTGCAGTGTATCTGGAGTACTGTTTTTATCACGGCAGGCCGGCTGATCATGAACCGTAAACTGAAGAACATTATTGTTCAGGGAGGGTGAGTAAGAATATGATTGCCGAAAGCAAAATCTATTTCAAATATTTGCGCATGCATCTGCTGTCCGGCATGGAGTATAAAGGCTGGTGGCTGATGCTGATCCAGGTGCTGGTTGTCGTGGTCTCTGACCCGATTGCTACAGTCCTGCTGTTCTCCCGCTTTGGCAATATCGGAGAGTGGAGCGTTGCCCATATTATTCTTGTCTACTCGCTGGCGGTGGCTTCCTTCGGTCTTGCGGAGAGCTTTTGCCGGGGCTTTGACTACTTTCCTTGGCATCTGCTGCGATCCGGTGACTTCGACCGGCTGCTGCTGCGTCCGCGCTCCCTGTTCGTACAGGTTGCCGCTTCCCGCTTCCATCTGCACCGGCTCGTCCGTCCAATCACAGGAATCTGCGCAGCAGGCTGGGCGCTCCATGAGCTTGGAGTGCAGCTGACGCCCGGCAAAACCGTAATTCTCATAATGGCGCTCGCGGGCGGCTGTGTCATGTATTGCGGAGTGTTCGTGCTGACCTCGGGGCTCGCTTTTTTCACAATAAAGGGACTGGATTGGATCTATCTGCTGACCAATGCAAGTTACCAGATTACCCGCTGCCCGGAGCCCTATATGCCAAGGGTGCTGAAATCGGTGTTCAGCTTTATGCTGCCAATGCTGTTCATCAGCTTTTATCCGGCTGCGGCAGTATGCGGCTGGGATTATCCAGCGTGGCTGGGCTACCTGTCACTTCCCGCCGGGGCGGCTTTTCTCGGACTCTCGCTGCTGGTCTGGCGCATTGGCGTAAGGCACTACAAAAGCACAGGAAGCTGACCCCCGGTATGCGGTGATCAGCTTCACTATTAAATGGATATTTGGGGAGAGCACCACTCCGCCTGCCGGCTCAATGAGAGCTCAGATGCTTGCGGTACCCCTCCACCTGCTCCTCCCGGTAGCCCATCTTCTCATAGAAGACGTGGGCTTCCTTGCGTTTCTCCCCGGAGACGAGAATGATGTAGTAGCAATTACGCTCACGGGCGAGCTGTTCAATCGCGGTCATCAGCTGCCTGGCGAGGCCCTGGCGGCGGGCACGGGCGGAGACGACGACATTTTCAATAACCATAAACGGCCGGCACTCCCCGACCAGATCCTGGCAGAGGATGCCCATCAGCGAGCCCAGCAGTTCCCCGTCCACATAGGCGCCTAACAGGATGTATCTGCTGTCAGCCTTAACAGATGCAAACGTCTCCTTGAGCCTGGCCGGGTCTGTCAGCTCACCGGTCAGCTCCCGGTACAGCTCATTTAATTCCGCTAGTGAATCCGTCTCAATTTCTTTGATCGTTACCATGATAGGTATGACTCTCCCTTACGAAGGCAGATGTTTATTTCTCATATACATAAAGCTGTCCATTTCGCGGATGGTTCATTCGTTGGCCCGTATAGGCTCTGCGCCGCAGCTCTTTTTCCAGCAGCTTCATGAATGCGCCATGCGTTATAAGCAGCACACTTGTGTGCTCTGGCATCGACTCCATGTTATCCAACACTGTCTTAGCACGCTGTGAAGCTTCCCGCCTGCTCTCAGGCTGTGAAGCATGACCGGACAGCCACAGCAGTCGGCCGAGCACCATCCAGCACACGGAAGGCAGCCTGAAGCCGGACACGCTTCCATAAGCAGCCGCTACGCCAATTTCCCTAAGCTCTGGACTATACTTAACATCACCGGAGAATATACTTCGGGCAGTATGTACAGCTCTGGAAAGATCACTGCTTATGCAGTAATCCCAGCTGTGTGCATACCCTTTACAATCCCCCGGGAGAATTCCGGCTTCATCATACTCCGTGGCCCACCGGTTAAACTGACCTCCTGTCACCCAGCCCCGCAGCGGCGGATGCACCACCTTAAAGTGCCTGACCAGTCCAATCCTCACTCCGGCTCATCCCCGTCTGTCTGCAGCACGAACTGCTCCTTCTGTCCATCCCACTCTACACTTACCGTAATGACCGCCTGCCCCCGGTTCAATGAACCGCTGCTTGAGCCGTACATGTGCAGAGATTCCATTCTTACCGGCCCTTCCATCGACTGCCTGGAGCTGTGGCCAAGCGCCTCAAATCCGTAAGTGAACTGCTTAATCTCCTTAAGATCCTTGGCTTCCCCTTTGTAGGCCAGTTGAAAGCTGTAGTCACTGGAAGCTTGATAATACGTTGCTTTTCCTTCTGAGATAACAGGCTTCTCCGTATTTGTCTCGCTATAGATGGCCGACCAGTGTTCCCCTTCTCCAGAATAAGTGTAAGTCTGATGAAGTGTGCCGCTGTTGCATGCGGTCAGGAGCAGTAGCACCGCGATAAACCCGTTCAGTAAAAAGATTCGTACCGCCGTAGTCCGTCTCATAGCCTCAGCCCTCCTTTCCACAGGATAAGTAGCCTAATACAGTCTCCACCCGTTCCACAACCGGCAAGTCGCCCTCCAGCCGTAGAACAGGACAGTCCAGCTCCAGCATCCACGACTCGTGCAGCTTCCGGCTCCGTACCTCCGGCCCTGCTGTGTCATACAGGCTTGCCCATTCCAGAAAGGTCTGCACATCTTCATATCTGCTTCCGCCCGGCAGACTCTCCGTCCCGTAACGTTCATATTCCCTGGCCCTCAGCCGCTCCAGCCTAAGCTCAGGAGGTATCCACAGGAAGATTACCAGGTCAAAATAAGGCCGCAACCCGTCTCCCCAGCCGCACACCGCCCCGGACAGAACCCAGGGCTCCGGCTGGTCCAGATCATATTTTATCCTGCTTAGCCGCTCCGTGGTATCGCGCTGCTTCGTATACTTGTGCTCCCAGAAATAGTCGTCGCTGTCGAGATGCCTGTGCGGGAGCCGGCTGGCAAGTGCCTGCCCGAGTGTACTCGTTCCGGCTCCTGAGGCCCCCATGATATGTATTCTGTGCTTCATCAGTACCTCCTGAGTGTCTTAACTATCCATAATTTAACACACTATAAGTGATCAGATTCTGCAAAAATGTAACCATTAGCTACACGCTAAGAACTTTCATTACCGCCGCATAACACGAATCCTTAAAATCGGCATGCAGCTCATCCCGGCCGGTCATCAGCCACTGGATCAGGCAGCCGTCAATAATCGCCCGGATGACCGGGGCGGCCCTGCCAGGTGCCAGCTCTTTATTAAAAACCCCCTCCTGCTGGCCAAGCAGCAGCACCTCCGTACTGATACCCGCACAGCTGTCATAGAACCGCTGGTTAATCTCCCGGTAGACCGGGCTGCGGCTTGCCCGTGATAGAAAGTCCAGATAGACACGGTAAAACGAACGGTTCTGCGCCGGACCGGCAAACGCTGAATCAATATATGCGGCAAGCTTGCCTTCCGCTGTATGCTGCTCCGCTACCGCTGCCCTCTCCCTCGCGGATATTTTGCCGGTCAGCCATTCCAGCAGCTCCACCAGTACGGCTTCCTTGCTCGCAAAATAATAGTGGACTACTCCCTTGCTAACTTCTGCGTAATCTGCAATTGTCTGCAGGGTTACCGAATCATAACCGTGCTCTGACAGAGACCGGAAAGCGGCCGAAAGAATCTGTTTGCGTTTTTCATCGGATTTCTTGTACTTTACCATACGACCTCCGCTGTGTAGCGTGATTGTCCGCTTAATTTAATGTATATTATATCATAGCCATAAAAAAGTTGACCGGTCAGAATAAATATTAAGTATACTGATTGCGGATAAGGAGCGAAAATAACATGACTGAGACTTTTACAGCTTTAGTTGTAGATAAAAAGGAAGACTTCAGCGTTGAGGTCAAGCAGCTCACGATGAATGAACTGCCGGCCGGAGAAGTGCTGATCAAGGTTGCTTACTCCAGTGTTAATTACAAGGACGGACTTGCCAGTATTCCAAACGGAAATATTATCCGCAATTACCCGTTCATCCCCGGTATTGACCTATCCGGAACCGTCGTGTCCTCAGAGGACAGCCGCTTTCAGCCGGGCCAGCCGGTAATTGCCACGAGCTACGGGATCGGCGTCTCGCATTATGGAGGCTTCAGTGAATATGCCCGCATTCCCGCTGAATGGGTCATTCCCCTGCCTGACGGGCTAAGCCTGCGTGAAGCGATGATCTTCGGGACAGCCGGCTTCACTGCTGCGATGTCCATCCAGGCGCTGGAAGATCACGGGGCAGCTCCTGATAAAGGCAAAGTGCTGGTGACCGGTGCAACCGGCGGTGTTGGCGGGACCGCGGTTGCCATGCTTGCCAAGCTGGGCTATCAGGTGACTGCCAGCACCGGCAGAACGGAAGAAGCCGGTTATCTGCAGCAGCTGGGCGCAGCTGAAGTGATCTCCCGCGAGGACGTAGCCGGCGCGGCCATGAAGCCGCTGGACAAGCAGCTCTGGCAGGCTGCTGTAGACTCCGTCGGCGGAAGCCCTCTTGCAGCCGTGCTGAGCAAGATCGCTTACGGCGGGGCGGTAGCCGCCAGCGGATTAACCGCAGGGACCGCAGTACCGACAACGGTAATGCCGTTTATTCTGCGCGGGGTGAGCCTGCTGGGCATTGATTCTGTCTCCTGCCCTGCCGGCAAGCGGACCCTCATCTGGCAGCGGATGGCAAGTGACCTGAAGCCGGACAATCTGGATTCGCTGGTTGACCGGGAGATCACATTGGCTGAGCTTCCGGCTGCCCTGGCAGATATCCTTAAATCAAATACAAGAGGCAGGGTGCTTGTCCGCCTGTCCTAGCACCAAAGCCTCCCGGGTCTTCGCAAGCACGGGAGGCTTTCTTGGGTAAGCAGCTGCTATTCGTTATCTGTTCCGGCATTAGCATAAGCCGGAGTTCCCTGCGAATACGAAAGCTGGCGGTAAGGCTGCTGCACATATGGCTGGTAGTAGGCTTGAGTATTCATCGGCTGGAATCCAAAGCCCTGAACAGACGACGGCTGAGGCATGTAATAAGACATATTTGCTGTTGCCATTACCGGAGCCATGTTAGGGGCCATATTAGGGGCCATATTGGCGGCAGCCTGAACATTTTCGGCAGCAGCCTTCTGCGGTTCACAACAGTCCGCAGGCGGTCCGATGAACGTCATCGGCTTCACCGGAGCCAGTGTTTCTTTTACCATAGCCTCATTCAGGCAATAAGTATGTGCCAGCACATTGGCCGGTGTTTTACTTAAGATATCCGATCCCAGAATAACCTCAGGCGTAGGCGCGTTAAAGATCGCCAGCAGATGCGTACAGTCCGTTGTTGCAATCTCATAATGCCACCAGCCCTGCGGCACATTCGCCACCTGGCCAGGAGTAATCGGGAAATGGAGCAGCTCATTCGTAAAAGGGTTAATCAGGGATACCACGGCTGCACCGGATATACAGTATACAAGCTCTGCGGCATTCTGATGGTAATGCGGTTCAACCACATTGGATTTGCTGAGAAAAATATCAAGCAGCGAGATGTTATCCAGCGTGTTCAGCTGTTTGATACCCAGTACGTTAATGTAGTTACAGTCATCCTTCTTAAACAGCAGATTGCAGTTCATATCTGCAGTAAATTGTGTGTTCGGAGACTTGTAATCCATGTATGAAGTCATTTTCGCTTCTTCCTCTCTTTGAGCCCGGTTTTTTCTTTCTGGGGTAGAATATGTATCTGCCTATGCCCGGGTGACGATTTATTTGCTCTGCTTCCTGTAATCAACAAAAAAAAAAGCATCTTCCGGCTGGAAGATGCTCTTCAGTCTATTCACTGTATATGACAGTCCGGTTTCTTCCGCTCTGCTTAGCTGTGTACAGCGCCTCATCGGCCCGGCCCAGCAGCTCCTCCCTGGTACGTCCATGCGTAGGGTAATGTGCTATGCCCTGCGAGGACGTCACCTTCATCGGCAGCGGAACCTCTGTCGCTTCCAGTGTTTTGCGGATCCGTTCAGCAACGGTATACGCTTGCTCCGGCTTAGTCCGCGGAAGCAGCAGCACAAACTCCTCTCCGCCGTATCGGGCGCAAATATCTCCGGGGCGGATGCTCTCCGCAAGAATCCCGGCCACCTGGCGCAGCACCTCATCACCGGCCAGATGGCCGTAAGTATCATTTACAAATTTGAACTTATCCACATCCAGCACAATGACCGAAAACGGCACACGGGCGGCGATAGACTGGCTGATGCTGATATCAAGCGATCTGCGGTTGGTCAAGCCGGTCAGCAGATCCGTCATTGCATCCTGGGTAAGCTGGTCAGTCTGCTCCTGTATGTCTTTCCAGGCAAGCACTACTGCAGTCGTAAGCAGATCCACTTCACGGTTCCAATGAGGCTTCAGCTCAGGCAGTTCGAGCTTTTCTTTGCCGATCCGGTGCACCAGGTCCGCAAGAACCACGAAAGGCTTGGCTAGCCTGTGCGCAAGAACAAATACACAGAACAGCAGAACGACAAACGGAATGATTGTATATGCCACAATTTTGCGCAGATGTACCATCAGCTGCTCCTGAATGTTATGCGCCGGTGAGACAACAACCACACCCCAGCCGTTGGAGGGAACTGCAGAATAGCCGGCAAGCATGGATATTCCCTTTGTATTTACAGCCTCCATTCTGCCGCTAAGGCCGGCCCTTAGATTGCGGACAACCTCGTTAGCACTAACATCCTCATTCAGCCTGCCGGTTTCCGGATGATACAGCAAATGTCCTTCCGCACTGACAATGTAATAATACGAGCCTGACTCGTCAATAACATTGTTCCCGAATATCATATTCAGAATGTTGTAATCCTCCAGATAGACCGTACCTCCTAATTGTCCGAGATAATGCCCGTCCTTGTTATATAACGGCTCGCTCATAAAAAACAGCATTCTGCCGGTTGATGACGCAATATACGGTGAGGACAGGTAAGAATTCTTCTGGCGGAGCGCTTCCTTGACTTGAAGGGAAGTAATCTGCCTGCCTACCATGCCTAGCTCTGCCGGTGAATTATTAAGAACGGTACCGTTAGCATTAACCAGGATAATCGAATTAAAATAATTGCTGCTGTTACGTGTCAAATCCAGGTAGGCATCAATGCTGTCAGGAGATACGTCTCTCAGATTGGCAATCTGATCCGCACTAAACAGCAGGCTGCTGCGCATCGAACGGAATAACGAATCCACCGTTTTACTCATTCTTGCGGCATTCGCATAGTTGAGATTAAGCGTTGTCTCTATAAGGGATTTCTTCTTGGACTGGTATGAACCTATCAGCAGGATCGTTGTGGTTAACAGAAACACCAGGGTCACCAGTGCCATGAGCAGCAAAGTGAGGCTGAGTTTCTTCCCGGGTTTGGGTTCTGCTGCAACTGGTCTGGACATTTCTCTCAACCCCCTGATCGGCCAGGTATATTTGCTTTAATTATAAACGATTGGATTGGAGAATCCACATCCAGATTTCTTTTCCAGTTGGATAGTGCTCTATACATCTTTCAGTTGCATTCAGGGCATCATTCAAAAGATTATAGAAAAAAATGGAGGCCAAGCATAATGAAGCGGACAACAAACCGGATTATAATCATTCTGGCAGCTGCCTTACTGATCCTGATAGCAGGACTGCCGGCTAATCCTGTAACAGCTGCTGCAGGCAAAAGGAGCAAGGCGGCAGCAGAGCAGAGCCTGACCTTCGTGCTTGTCCACGGAGCATGGGTAGATGCATCCTTTTGGGATGAAACGGCAGCAGCGCTACGGAAAATGGGCCATACCGTGTACACTCCGGAATATGCCGGACACGGCAGTGACAGCAAGAACACTATGGTTACGCATCAGCAGGTCACACAGTCTGTAGTAGATTTCATAAAGGATAAAGACCTGCATGACATCATTCTGCTTGGCCACAGCTTCGGCGGAACGGTTGTACAGAAAACTGCCGAGCAGGTGCCTGAGCGGATTAAACGTCTCGTCTTTTTTGATGCCTTTGTGCTGCCGGATGGACAGAGCGTTGTCGACCAGTTCCCGGCTCCTATACAGCAGCTGTTCGGCAATCTGCTAAAAGCCTCTGGCAACAACACTATCATGCTGCCTTTCCCGCTGTTCCGTGACGTATTTGTGAATACCGCTACACTTGAACAGGCACAGGCATTGTTCCAACAGGCTATTCCCGAACCCGCCGGCCCGGCTTATGAGAAGCTTGATTTGAAGAAGTTCTACAGTCTGGAGCTTCCCAAAAGCTACCTGTATCTGACCGAGGATGCCGTATTGCCCCAAGGTGCCTCAGGCTGGCATCCCGGGCAGTCAAGCCGCTTGGGAATGTTCAGATATATTGAGGGCCGAGGAGATCATTTGACTACCGTTCACACAGAACCGGAAGCGATCGCGGCCCAAATCGTTCAGGCCAGCAGAGATTAGTACCTGTTAATCTTGTCCAGCTGATAAATAAAGAGCAGGCACCGGCAAAAGCCGCCGGCAGCCTGCTCTTTTAATGTGTCTTACCATCCGTTTCGCTGAATAAGTGAGGCAATCTGGGCAATATGATGCTTGTTGTGCCAGATATATCTTTGCAGAGCGGCATCCAGGCTCAGCTCGCCCAGGCCGGCGCTCACGAAGCATCTTTCAAAGTCCGGCTCCGCCATTGAATTCAGCAAGGTCACGAACCGCCGGTTAAGGCTGTCCATAAGCTGCAGCGAGGATTCTAACGGTTCTTCCAAGTAGTCGCTTTGCTCAGCCCACAGATCCTGCCGGTAAGACGGAATCTGAGGCGTTTCCTCGGTCAGCCCTTTTTTGAAACGGAGATAGGCATACATCCCGGTATCAGCCAGATGGTGAACGACCTGCCTGACACTCCATCCTCCTTCACGGTAGGGAGTATCAAGCTGTAACAATGTCAGTGGCAGAACAGCTCTGCCCAGATCGTCTGCCAGCCGGCCCGTTGTCTGGATATCCTGTTTCCGCTCCTCCGCATTCAGATAGATTCTTGCTTCAAATCTGCCGATAGGGTAACGTAACCGCTCAAGCTCCTCCGGTGAAATTCCGCTCATATTGTTCTCCTCTCTTAAATGGCATGTTATAAGAGCCCGTAGCATTCCTCCAGAGACACCACTGTATAATCCGGCTTCACCGTATGCTTCCAGCATGCTCCGGTCCGGTTAATCCAGCATGAAGTCATACCTGCCCTTGCTGCTCCCAGAATATCTGACGGTGTGTCTCCGATATGAATAATCTGCTTCGGTGCTGTTCCATAATGGGTAAGGACCTCATTAAACATATAATTGCGGCTGTCGTTTTTGTAGGATTTGTACTGTTCAGAAGTAAACAGGGTAACAGGATAGTTCAGGTAGAACTCCGGAAGCATCAGAATATCTGTATCACTGACAATGCAGACCTGATATTCCCGGCATACCTGTTCCAGAAACCGTTCCGTGTCATCATACAACGCAGACAGCCGATGCTGTGCGAACAGAATATCAACAGCCTGCATGTAATCAAAATCCACCTTATGCTGTCCGAAAACCCGCTGGAAGCCGTGTGAGTATATCTCTTTACTGGTCCAAAAGCTTCCCGTTTCCCTAACCTCTGCCGCCGTTTCATAATAGCTTCGCAGCAGCAGGCTGCCTAGCTCCAAAGCCCGTTCTTCACTGTAGTCCTGCTTCAGGATAGGCCTCCATACATGTTCTCTCCGTCCTTCAATATTCACCAGCGTCTGAAACATATCAAGACTGATTACTTTGTAGCGGCTCATCCCCGGCTGTCCCCTGCGTTAAACCGCGCTGCAACAAATACAGCCGGTGAGTTCCAGTAAATCGTAACCTCATTGGTGGAATAGCTTGCCTCATGATCTGCAAAGCACTGCGCGGCAGGCTTGCCCTGCAGATGCTCTCTGACATATTCATCATGCAGACCGCTGTCCGGTCCGCCGGACACAAGCCCGGGAACCGGCTCCGCCACCCCGTCTCCCACTGACGGCCGGTGATGCGGATAGCGGACCGGATGGTCACCGTATCCGGTTACATAGCTGACGTCCAATACATTCCGCCCGAGCAGATAATGCAGATGGTCCAGTGCATGTTCCGCATAGGAGGTATCCCCGCTGAAGCGCTCTGCTGCCAGCAGCAGCATCGCATTATTCATCACGAGCATATTGCTGCCCCAGATGTAATCCTCTTCCCGCAGGGAAATGCCGTATCCGTCTTGTTGGCTGACTGCAACCAGCCGGGCTGCCTCAGCCAGCAGGCCTTCCTGCAGTGTCCGGTACAGGACCTCATCGGTCTGCTCCTTACCGGTCAGCAGATAAGCAAGTGTGCCGTAACCGCCCATATCCGCCCAGCCCAGGCTGTATTTCGGGAACGATAGCGGGATCAGTTCATTAGCAGCTTCGTGATATGCCTGTTTACCGGTAGCCCGGTACAGCTCCGCCGCTGCCCAGAAGCGTTCATCCCGGTCCGTATCGTCACCGTACTCGCCGGTTGTTATTCCCGGAGGGTTAGTAAAGCCCGGCTCATCCGGATGCTGGTCCAGCCAACGCCAGGCAGCCTCCGCTGCGTCCAGACAGCGGGCTGCATAATCCTTATCCCATGGCTCATAGACTCTGGCTGCCATAGCCATCACCCCGGCAAAGTCGCCTGTAGCTGCCGCGGATACCGGTGAGAAAAACAGCTCCGTAGTGTCATCCTCCGGCATCACCTCCAGGCCCGGAAAGCCCGCAGTCGTCAGCTTGTGATACACACCGCCGCTGCCTGCTTCCTGCATTTTGAACAGCCAGTCCAGCTCGACCCTGCATTCCAGAAGCACATCAGGTGTACTGCCGTCACTTTCCGGAAGTGTGAGCGCATCCAAAAAGGCAGCAGGGTACCATTCAAAGGCAAGCAGCAGATCGGCAACCGCCTTGGCTCCCGGACCTGAATATTTACCGTAGTCTCCGGCGTCATGCCAGCCTCCGCTGCTGTCCAGCTTCACACCAGCCTGTCCGATTACACTGCCCTCAGCCAAATGACAGGCAGCGTGCCCCCATGGACCGGCGTATTCTCCGCCCAGCTCTGTCCCGCAGCGGTAATAATAAAAGGCTTTCAATAACCCCTTCTGCAGCTCATTATAGGGCCGCTCCCCAATAGCAAATACAGCAGATCTCGCGCCATCCTCTGCTTCGATAAGGTAACGGCCTGCAGCTGTAACCGCAGAGAAGTCTGCGGAATGTACTACAGCTCCGCTGCTCCCGTCTTTAACTGCCGCTGATGTCTCCCCGCTGAACACGGCTGTGCCGGTTGTTGCCTCCAACACTCTGTATTGATGCGTCTGGCCCGTAAAGTGGGCGGTCTTCCTGCTGCTAACCGGATAACCGATCTGATTCACTGTAATTGTTCTGACATTGTGCTCACTCACCTGATACACTCTCCCTTTTCATTTTCAGTGTATGTTTCAGATACGTTGCGACACCATCTTCATTATTGGAGGCAATCACCTCATACGCCAGTGCTTTGAGCTCAGACTGGGCATTCTGCACCGCTATTCCCCGGCCAGCTGCCGTGAAGAGGCCCATATCATTAACATGATCACCGAATACAGTGATATTGCCTGTCTCCACACCCATATGCTGTGCCCACAATTTCAGCCCATCGCTCTTGTTGCCCCGGGGATGGCTGAATTCCAGGAAATAATGCTCTTCTATGTATATGTCCTTCATGAAATGAATTTGCAGCTTATCCCCGAACCGCTCCAGCGCCGCCTGCCGGATGGGCTGAAGCTCCTCGAATAGGCCGATGTAGCTGATAATAAGTGTCCGGTACCGGTCCGGGCACTCCAGCCTATCTACCTCACGGAACCGTTTGTCGCCCGGCCGGCTGTTATAGAACTGCACCTCTCCGCTCCTTTTAAGCGGTTCATGCAGCACTCGTTCACAATCCGCTTCATCGAGTGAAAAATAAAACGGGCTTACGCCGCCAACCTCCCGCCCGAGAGCAATGATTTCCCCGGAAATAACGGGGTCCAGCCAATAACCGTCAATTACCTTTCCGTTGATTCCGTCGTAGATCAGTGCCCCGTTGTAAAGAATCAGGGGATGTTTCCAGACTATCTGTGAAACGGCGCGGGCTGCGCTGACATACCCTCTGGCTGTTGCATAGCTGATTAGCGCACCCTGATCCAGCGCTTCCGTAATCACCTGCACTGTATAGTCAGTAAGCTTCTGTTCTGAGGTGAGCAGTGTTCCGTCCAGATCCGTAATAAAGGCCTCTGCCGGCATAAATGAACCTCCTTAATGTATTTTATTCGCCCAGAAGCTTCATAAAGCCTGCCGGCAGATTGAACTGCTGGTTATTAATCATGATCCGCTGGAATTCGATGGAATCATCATCTGCCTGGGCATCCTTGATTTCCTGTATCTCACGGTGCAGTCGCTCCATCTGCAGATCCAGCTCATTCGCTTTTACCGCTGCATTCTTCAGCTCGCGGGTCAGATGCTCAGGGACAGACTGGCTGTACTTATAGAAGATTTTATGTTCAAGACTAGCCCAGAAGTCCATGGCGATTGTGCGGATCTGCACCTCTACACATACCAGCTCCGTGCAGTCTGACAGAAACACCGGCACTTCCACCAGCAGGTGAAGGCTCTGATAGCCGTTTGGCTTCGGGTCTTTAATGTAATCCTTTACCTGCAGCACTTTCAGGTCATCCTGCTTCTGCAGCATCTCGCTGACCTGATAAATATCCGAGATAAAGGAACACGTTATACGGAGACCGGCAATATCCTTGATGCTGGATCTTACTGCATCCAGAGAGAACGGTTTATTTTTGCGCAGCATTTTATTCATAATACTCTCAGGGGATTTGATACGGGACTTGGTATGTTCAATTGGACTATAGTCATGGAGCATCTGGAATTCCTGCTTCAGAATTTCGATTTTGGTCTCTATTTCTTCCAGGGCAAACTTGTAAATCATCATAAACCGGGTCAGCTCATACTTAATCTGCTTAAAATTCTCAATCTGGTTGCCAGCGTTCATCTTCATTTCTCCTCTTTCTGCTGCCGATAGGCTCGGCAGGTTCTCTTTTAATCATAGCTACTAAGCCCGAGGAATTCAAATATGCCCAAAGAATAACAAAAGCCACCCCAAGTGCTCAGACAAGGAGCATTTCAGGATGGCTTTTATGGATAAAGATATGAAACTCCGGCAGTCTAGACCAAAACCTCTTCGACCGTCAATGTACGTTCACGCGACAAATCCCTATATCCTTCATTCACTTTGATCAGCGGTTTAAAAATATCAAGGGCATTGTTCATCACAATCGTCCCGGTCTCCCCGTTGCTGAGCTGCACCGTCTTTCCGACAAAGCCCGGCAGCAGATGTCCGGTCAAGGCTTGAACCACGTTGCCGTTCAGTCTGCCGAAGCCCCATTCATGCACCTGACGGAGTACGCTCACCAGACCTTGCTTGGGACGGCTCAGTCTGGATGTGGTCAGCTTCATGTATATATCCGCAACTGTAACAATTTCGGTATACGGATGAAGCTCTGACTTGCCCAGACCGGCCGGATAACCGGAACCATCCTCATATTCATGATGCTGCAGCGCAACCAGCGCTGCGGCTTCATCCTTCATCGACCCGCGGATGATATCATAGCCGTAGTCGGTGTGGCGTCTCAGCTCAGCATCCTCCGCCGGGCTCAACAGTCCGGGATTGTTCAGAATCGACAAGGAAATCTGGCTTTTGCCGATGTCATGCAGATAACCCGCACGGCTGATCCGGTAACATTCTTCCTTGGAATGTCCCAGCCATGTGGCAATATAGTAAGACAGCAGACCCACCTGAAGCGAGTGCTGATACGTATCAATATCTTCACGGTCAAGCAGGAGCAGCAGTGATACAACGTCCTTCTGCTTGTCCAGCGTTTCCAGCAGCGGCTGAAGCGTGGCATCCACCAGAGCCGGAGTGAAACACCCTTGGGACAAGGCCTCCAGAAAGGTCGCTTCATAATTCATAATGACCTCGTCAAATTCTATATCCAGCCCGTGGCCTAACTCCTCGCCATACTGCAGCAGCCCGCCGGCCTGAATGGAGACATGGCCTACTCTGTGCCTGATCAGCAGTGAAATTTCATCACGCTGTACAACGGTTCCGCCGGGCAGAATATGCAAGCCCACACTGTTGAAAGTATCAGTCAAGAGGCGGTCGCCGGGTTTAAGATCAGTGACATGAACCTTCAAGTAGCAGCACTCCTTTTACATGTAAATATAATCTTCTTATGTTACTTGATCATAGCTAAATATTAGCTTAGCAACAATATGGTAAAAGTCACATTCATCTACCCGGTCTAGTTCTAATGTAACCCGACTTTAGCCGCCTTTTTTAATTGAAATTGTTGATTTAGTAAAAGATAGAGTATAATCAGTCCCGGATCAATTGATTAGGAGGTTGGGTATGTACGAGCATTTGGTAGTATTTAAGTTCAACAGCAGCTATCAGCCGCAGCAGGAGCAGCAGCTGGTCCAGACGCTTCTGGGGCTGAGGGATCAGATTCCGGGAATTATCGGGTTAACAGCAGGAGTGAATGTAACTGAGGAGACGGGGAATATCCACGGCTATACACTGGGGCTCCGCGTGACCTTTTCAGATCAGGAAGCCCTGCGTGCATACGGACCGCATCCGGCCCATCAGCATTTTGTAGCGATGCTTGAGGGGATTATTGAAAGTGTTGTAGTTGTAGACTATCCTGTTCAGGGCTAAAACATATCATTTACATTAGCAAGCATTTTGCCGACCAGCTGATCCTTGGCGACAAACGGAGTTGCCCACAAATGGGCATCATAGCTGACATTCCGGTTATCGCCAAGGAAAAAGTAATGCTCCTCCGGCACAGTAACCGGCCCGAAAGTATAATCCATCGGTTTCTGCAAGTACGGTTCGGCTATTTGCTCACCGTTTCTGTACAGCGCCCCGTCTTTAATTTCGACTGTGTCCCCCGGAAGGCCGATCAGCCGTTTCACATAACGCTTCTGCTCCTCCCCGGGCACCGGCGGATGGAACACTACGATGTCACCGTGTTTCAGCTTAGTCATCCAGAGCATTTTTTCAACGAACAGCCTGTCATTCACGTCGATCGTGGGAACCATGGAGTCAGTCGGGACTCTCATGGCTTCGGCAACATAAGAACGTATAAATAAGGACAGAACTATACCCAGTGCGATACTGGGCAGCCATTGCTTCAGAAATTTTTTCATGCTGGCACCTCTTTTGTCCGAATAGGAATTAAATTAAAGCTCAAACTTGGCCGATATCCGTGACATTTCAGCCTCAACATCGACGGCAGCCCCGTCATGGATATGTATGACAAAAAAACCTCCAAAAATTTGTTCAGAACGCCCGCCATTGTCCTTGACCGCCTGCTTCAGCGCTGAAATCTCTCTTGAAGCTGCCGCTTCCTTGCTGAGCAGCCACGCAAACCTCCGGTAGTCCGACTTCTGCACGGTCTCGACATAATAAGAGATCCCCTGCTTCACTTTGACGCGGATGACATCTCCGAGCGCGATGCCCGGGTTAAATATCGGCGTCTCTTCAATTCTGTATTTATCCTGCGCTACTGGAGTCACATCGAGCACCTCAATCTCTCGTCCCGACTCATCAAAGCAGATATGCAGTCCCACTGTTTCCGGCATTGTACACCCCGATTCTCTATGCAAATCCATGAATCTTCATTGTATTCAAACTTTCAAAGTTTGGCAATGAGCGTGATCATTGGACGTTATGCATACATAACCGGCCGGCATAGGGAAGGCCTGAGCTCAGGCATCCCGTCTACGGGTAAAATCCGACAGCCTGTAATTCTGCGAACGGCCTAAAATATCTTTGCTTCCCGCGGTGTTTGACCAGACTATTAATTGTAATCAACCATAACACTTCCTTTCGGTTATGGTTCTCATTATAAAGAAGCAAGGTTACATGCCGGGTATCCGCTTGTTTAATTCCGGGTTACTTTTAGGTTAAGCTCTGCTAACCGTTACACTTGTGCCGGTTTCATCCGTTGTAAATTCAGCCTTCAGCCTCATTTTTTCCAGCATATAGCTCACAGCAGATAAACCGATCCCCGCCCCGTGCTCATAGGATGAGTTGTCCATACCCGGACCTCTGTCGCCAACTATGACCCTTTCTTTTTCTACATCAACTGTAATGCTTATATATTTGCCCTCAGCCGCATGCCGGATGATATTCTGAAATAAATTATCCAGCACCCGTGCCAGCCATTTAGGATCTGCTTCCCAGTAAAAAGTATCCTCTGCCCGTATATCAGCATCGATCTGAATGTCCTGTTCTTCAAATATAGGATACCATGCTGCAACAGAGGCTCTTACCAGGCGTCCAATATCTGTTGAAGCAGGTACAAATGGCTGTTTTCCTGATGTAAGCAAGGTATAGGAAAACAAATCATCCATCAGTTCTCCGGCTCTTGTGATCGTAAGGTCCATCTCTGCTAATGAGCTTTGTCCGTCTGAACTGACTGATTCTTTATTTAATCTGATGACATGTCCCCGTAAAATGGTTAGCGGTGTCCGTAAATCGTGAGATAAGCCCGCAATTAGCCGGTGCCGCAATAATTCCTCTTCGTGCTCCCGCGTACGGCTGTCTTCAAGCTGCTGAATCATCCAATTGAAGGAGCTGCCTAACTGGTCTATCTCATCCATCCGGTTACTTTGAACAGATACAGGCTGCGGGAACGGGTTATGTTCAGCTGAAAATGCCATGGCTTCCTGTAAGCTGGTGAGCCGTGTGCGAAGCTTCAAGAAGAACCGCCAGGATATCAGAACAAACGCAACAATAATAAAACCAAACAAAAACAGGGTGGCGTAAAATTGATTTAACGTATTCAGAGTTACTTCATTGACAGAAACCCCGACAAAAGCAGAGAGAATAATAAGCACCATGGGAGGAAAGAAGATAAACATAAAATGCACCTTCAGATAACGGCGGAATAACGACTTGCCCTGTTTCATAGCTTCACCCGGTAGCCGATTCCCTTCAGCGTTTCAATAATCTCCGGCGAATCCGGATTACGCTCCAGCTTTTGGCGCAGCCTGCGGATATGAACCATTAACGTTTTGTCCCCTGTAATATAAGCTTCCTCCCAGACGGCTTCATAAATCTGTTCCTTGGGCAGAACCTGATTGGGGTGGCGTAAGAAGTACATTAGAATTTGATGCTGTTTTCCTGTTAAAATAATTTCATTCCCTGTTCGGTTGTCAAAAATCATTTGTCCTTCGCGGTCTACTTCGATATGGGTGCCTAATAAAATACGCCTGGAGTGTGCTCCCCCGCTCCGGCGGATCAACACTTCCATTCTCGCCACTAATTCATCCGTATGAAACGGTTTTGTTAAATAGTCATCCGCAAACTGCAAACCGTCCACCTTATCATTTATGGATGTCCGGGCAGACAAAAGCAAAATAGGAACAGCAGGAGCGGCCTTTTTTAAGCGTCTCCCCACAGTGAATCCGTCTAAACCGGGTAACATGATATCCAGAATAACCATTTCATGCCGGCTTACCTCCTGCTCAGCCCCTTCACCGGAAAGCAGCCACTGGACCGAAAACCCCCGCTGCTCCAGTTCTTCCTTAACCCAGCTGCCTATTTTCTCATTATCTTCAATGTACAAAACGTTTCTTTTCAAGCAATTCCCTACTCTCTAAAAGAAGTCACACAGCTTACTTCATCCCTGCCAGTGATTTGGCGATGAAGCGTTCAAGCGTTTTCCAGGGCAGCAGGCTTTTGCCGAAAATCAGGCTGTGAATGCCTTTGCCAACCGGATAGCGCAGCTTGGGAGAGCGCTTCTGTACAAGCCTTCCAATCAGTTCGGCTACCTGTGCAGGATCCGGCGCAGCTTCTGCAGTGCGCCGGGAGTAGCGCAGCACCTGCTCCAGCTGCTTTTTGTAAGGAGAAGTGTCACTGGTGCGGATGCTGTCCATTCCTTTGCCCCAGATCGGTGTGCGGAAGGAGCCCGGTTCGACCAGAATGACCTTAATCCCGAAAGGCAGCAGCTCCTGGCGCAGACTTTCGCTAAAGCCCTCTACCGCAAATTTGGATGCCGCATACGGCGCATAGCCGGGAAAGCCGAACAGGCCGCTCACGCTGCTGACATTAATAATGCAGCCTTCACGCTGTCCGCGCATAACAGGCAGCACTGCCTTAGTAACCTCCACGAGACCGAAAAAATTCGTATCCATCTGCCGCCGCCACTCCTCCATGCTCACCTCTTCCGTGAAGCCGCCAACAGCAAAGCCCGCATTATTCACAAGTACATCAATGGCTCCGAAACGCTCGTTAACCGCGGATACAGCAGCTTCAATGGAGTCTGAGCGCGTAACATCCATCGTCATCAGATGAATTCTCTTGGTTACACCGGCCGCTTCCGCCTGGAGGAGCAGCTCGTCCTTGCGCTGCAGATCACGCATCGCTGCAACCACCTGATATCCCCGGGATGCCAGCTTTACCGCCGTCAGCAGCCCAAAACCGCTGGAGGTTCCCGTAATCAGCGCGATCCGGTCCCGGACTTCTTCTTGTGTTTGTTTCATATATACCTCCTGTTATGTAGCACACCGCAATTCTGCAATCTGAATTATTGCGAACTAACGTTCCTTTATTCCTTGACTTCCCATATCATTCAAGCTATATTAAGTATAAATTATACATGTTAAGCGGGCGAAGCACCTCGCAGGATTGGCATTCATGCCTTTCTTGGGGGTGCTTTTTTGCGTCCAATAATAACATGCAGAAATGGAGATGATCTAAGTGAACAATGCTGTAATTACACGCAGATGGCGCAGGTTTACTGTACTGCTCATCCTTCTGGCAGTTTTGTCCGGGAACACACCACGGGCTGCTGCAGCCTCAGACTGGGATGAGGCACTCGACCAGATCAATGACCTCTACAGTAGCTACACCGCCCTGCAGGAATCCGTTAAGACTGACAGCAAGCGTAATCAGGAGCTTCGCAAGCAGAACACGGCCGGTCTTGCTGCCGTTAATGCCAGGCTTCAAGCAACGGACAAGAGTCTGCTGAGCCGCCTCAAGTCAGACGCCGATACTGCCAGGAAGAAGCATGCTCCGCTGCTGGAGCAGTATTCGTCGCTGGGCAAGCAGGCTGCTGCAGCCCGCAAAGCAGGCAATCTTAAGAGTGCTACTGCCTTCGATCTGAAGCGCAATAAATTGAAGGCTGCTGCTACAGCAGCTAACGCTGAGATCAAAGCGAAGAACACTGCGCTGACGGAAGCCAAGGCAGCTGCCGCAGCCAAGAACAAGCCTGCCAAAGATGCGCTTTCGCCGGTAGCCGGCCTCAGAAAGCAGATCACTGCCGGCAACAAGCTGATCAGCGAAGCGCAAGCTCTCCGCTCAGAAGCGGACAAGCAATACAAGACAGCAGTAAAGGCCGGAGACGCTGTAGCAGCTGCGGCCGGAATGAAGCGTTCCTGTGCCCGGATGACGGAAATCCGCACCTCTCTGCAGCAGGTTTATGTACTGGAGCAAAAGATAACTGCAGCCCTGCGGCTGGCTGAGGCTAAACTTCCTTAAGTGGACTTGTCAGATCAGCTGGACCATCCAGCTGATAAAATAAGCCGCCGGCTCGAACACAAGCTGGCCCAGCAGTGTGCCCAGAACCCTTGAGAACATCAACAGAATATAGATTTTACCGAGCTGGTCACGGTACTCTGCACTCTCCGTAGCCTTGTGGGTGATAATCCCAAGCTGAGGGTCAATAAAGACTGTCAGCAGAATGGTAGCCAAGCCGTTAATTAGCCCCGAAGCGTTAGAGGCAGTGGCAAGCAGCTGGGGAGACAAATGTCCGGCATACAGCGAAGACAGCACCCCGACCGTATAGAATCCTGTGACGAAGATGTTCATAATGATAAAGCGCTTGGGGATGCCAAGATACCGGAAGCTGGGCAGGCGCAGGCCGGGTCTTTTGAAATACTTGCGGGTGTTCTTGAGCTGCTGCACTGTCACGCTGCTGAGCAGCTTGGGAATAGAGCCCTCTACCTCCAGCTTGGAAATCACTCTGCTGAACAGGCCGACAAAGGTGGGGAAAAGTGCAATAGCGAGCAGGGTACCCAGGGTGGAAGCGAGCATAATAATCCGCAGATAATTGCCCAGCGGAAAGCCCGGATCATCATTGTTGGAGTAATCGACAAATTTAGCCGTCAGCGGGGCCTGAATCATATTCGCTGTTCTTGAGATCAGCACGATAATACCGGTCAGGGATAAAGCAATAGCAATCTTGTTCAGCTTCACACCGGCAAAACGGACCGAATACGATAACGTTTCTGCCGTATTAATGATCAGTGTCAGCAGGCATACGACAATCAGGCTGTTCGTCATTGTCATTAGGGAATGTCATCTCCATCATACTTATTTATCAAGTTCATGCTCTGTTCAGGAAGACCCGGTCCAATGCACAGGCTGTACAGATTCCAGCGGTATAGCGCACCAGGTCGATCCAGAGAAAACCTCTGCCCAGAATCAGTCTGCCGGGCAGCGTGGCTCGCCATCCGTTAATCCATGCTGCCTGGTACAGCTGGCTGAACTCGATGCTGAAGCTGAACAGCACGCTTAACGCGAGTGCCAAAGCCAATGGTCGCCCGGGAAGCAGCAGGCGGAATCCGAAATAGACCATTGCCGCCCATAATGCATCTCCCAGATGAGCTGCTGCGAAAGAAGGCAGATGTTCTGCATATGCCCTGGAACATAGTCCTGACACTACAGTAATGAGAATGGCACAGCCATAGATAATCCTGCGGCGGCGGTTCACCGGGAATCTTTGCATGCTTATAGCTCCTGTCTCTATTAAGGAAGAATCTACTCAAAAATAGCTGGCGATGCTTCACCGGAATACCTCCGGAACAGCTCTGCCGGATATGGAACGGCAATCTGCGGCAGCTCTTCCTCTCCGAAGAATCTGAGCTCCTCACACTCCCCGTCCATATTTCTCGGTATCCCCTTCACGATAGCGCACTCAAACACCGTTACGGTATACTCAACACGGTCGCCGTTGCTGTACTCATATGTGTACTTTTCTCCGCCGAAGACACCGCTGATCCCAAGTGGTGTTACCATTAATCCCGTCTCCTCGAACACCTCACGGCGTATTGCTCTGGAAGGTGTCTCCCCCGGTTCAACAGCACCGGCCGGCAGGCCCCACAGCTGCTCCCCGCCTTTGCGGATGAAGAGAATTCCTCCTGCATCGTTACGGATAACCGCAGCCACGGACGGAACCATCAGAAGACCTGTTCCTACACTGCTGCGCAGTCCGCGGTAATATTCAGAAATCGGCATCTTCACTCCTCCTCACTTCCTTGTACTACTATATGAGTTTATCAAAGAAGGCATTACGCCACTACCTATATTTGACACCGGATTCCCCATCCCAAATAAATCCCTAAACCATTACATTCTGGGATGCCAAAAAAGGGCCAATTCTTTGCCGGATTAGCAAAGAATTGGCCCTATATATAAGCTCGACTTCAGGCAGACGTCATCCTTCTTCAGGATCCAGCACGTTCAGACTGCGCCGGCGTACCCGCCACGTCCAGAGCAGATCCAAAACGAACAGCAGCGTAACCAGCGGCAGCAGCGGTATCCACAGAAGGCGGACCGATGAATAGATCAGCCTGATCAGCGGATGCAGCACATAAATGCAGCCTGCTGCCAGCACCCACCAGTACAGCGAAAATTTCAGGCAGATGTGACCGTGAAGCTGGCGGGGCATGTCCGAATAATCCCACCATTGCTTATGGAAAAAGCCTTTTAGCAGCCAGCCGCTGATGTATTCGACCAGCGAAGGAATAATCAGCACCAGTGCTAGAAAGAGCGGCAGCGGCAGCTCCAGCCTTTGTAGTGTAAGCAGCAGCAGCGGCGCAAAGCCGTACATCGGCTTAACCGGCCCTTTTAGAAAGCCCTCCTTACGGAAGCTTCCCTGACTATAAAGATTGTATGTCCCTTCAAGCATCCAGCCCAAAAAGGAGTAGACCGCAAAGTAAAAGATATATTCGCCCGCCACGGATATTGCCGTATAACCGCCCGGCGGCAGCAGCGGAAAAAGCTTCACCAGCCCCGCCTCCCCTATTGTTAATTATTAATAAAGGTTCTTCCGGGAGGTAGTATGTCAATACGCCGCTGTAATTATGCGGACAATAAAAAAGATGTCCCAAAGCCTGTTGATTACGGCTCCCGGGACATCACCTTGTAATGCTGGTCTGCATACTGAACACCTTATGTTCACTCCTTCTGCTGCTGTTCCTTCATCAGCTGCGCTGCCGGCAGATTATCATATTGCTTCCTTATTGCCTCCAGTGTAAGCTCGCTGCGCGCACCAAAATCCGAGCCATACTTTTTTTCAAGATTTCCTGCCAGCGCCTCACCGCGCTTTTGCCTGTACCGGCCGTTATCGTTACGACTACGCATCCTCTTGCCTCCCTCAAGTTCATTAGAATGAGTTCCGGGAAATCTGCGCTGCTGTTCTATTACGGGAAAAGCGGCTGTACTTGAACTGAGTATACAACAGCCGCTTATCATACTCAATACGCCGGTGTGCCGTAATATACAAAGACAGGCTGCCCGGATAGGACAGCCTGTCTTTGTTAGCATCGTTTAGTTTTTGGGAAGCGGGTCCGGATGAGCGGATTCCGCCGGTTTGGCTACCCAGTCATCAGCCTCCGGTTCAATATCTACGCCGTTCTCCATTTTTTTGCGTTCTGCCAGAGAGTCGCCGTCCTTGTTCTCTTTATTGCGGATGTCCGCTTCATTCTGAATGTGATCTGTCACTTGATTTCCTCCTTGAGCTTAACAGTTTTTTGGGACACTTAGTTATAGTTACCCGATGACCTGCTTTGCAAACATAAAACCCTGATTGAAAGAATGGTTCAAGATGTCCTATTCATAATAAACTCTAAATACAATATCCTGCTCATAATTGCCGAAGCCGCGCCCGTAGAGCGTCAGTCCGCCCCGCCTTCGGGTTGAGTCTTCGGCCGTCAGCCTGAATGTCCACTGATCCTTCTGCCAGCATACATCATCCAGCGTTAACGCCGAGATCTGCTGGCCGTCGATATAGGTCCCGCCCCGGTTCACCCGCAGCACCTTAAGCAGGCCATACTGGTTCACATCGGAATTCCACCATGAAGGGGTAAGGCGTCCGCGCATTACCCCGAAATCACCGGGACTTGTCCATTTGCCCAGCTCGTGCCCGTTCAGCGCGAAGTGAATTTCAGACGGCCACTTCTCATTGACATTCGGAGCCTCCGAGCCAAGCTCCATGGAGATTTCAATCTCCTGAACCTTCTGATCCATGAACAGATAGTTCGGCACTTTGTATTCTGCATATCCTTTTGCGAACCATAGAATTCCCGCATCCACCCGCTCAGGATCAAGAAAATAGCGCGGATCATCATAATACCCGATCAGCTTCTCAGTCGTGGCAATTCCGCAGGTCGGAGAAGCCTGCAGATCGGTATAATGTCCAACCGGAACCGACACCTCCACTACCTTACGGGCGATCCCCTTTGCTCCGGACAATTTAATCTGCAGAAAGTTTGCTGACAGCGAGCAGTATTTGTAGGTTCCGCCATCAATTCTTTTCATTTGCGAGCTGACTATCCCGGCTTTCTGCAGCTTGGCTACATGGGAGCTGACTATCGCGCTGCTTAGGTACAGCTTCGAGGCCAGCTCCTTAATATGCATCTCTTCCGTGCCCAGCAGGTCAATGATTCTGAGCCTGACTTCACTTGCCAGCGCTTCATACACCTTAAGTGACTCTGAATCTGTAGTTAAGTACATCGTTATCCTCCACTCCGTTTGGATTAGTAATTATATTAATCCTAAAGATTTATATTGCCTATTTTAGCGTAAAATACGTATGATGTAATCATAAAATGATTAATTAATTAACAAATTCATTAATTCTAATTAAAGGAGTTGCACAGATGACAATAAAATCAACAATGATCGTTGACAAGGATTTCAGACTAGGTGAGGTTGACCCGCGGGTATACGGATCTTTCATCGAACACCTGGGCCGGGCTGTATACGGCGGAATCTATGAACCCGGACACGCTACAGCAGATGAAGACGGCTTCCGCGGAGATGCCCTGCAGGCTATCCGTTCACTGAACGTACCTATTATCCGCTATCCGGGCGGAAACTTCGTCTCCGGCTATAACTGGGAAGACGGCGTGGGACCCCAGTCCGAACGTAAGCGCTCTCTTGAATTGGCGTGGTGGGTTACTGAAACCAATCAGGTAGGCACCAATGAATTCGCCAAATGGGCGAAGCTGGTCGGCTCGGAAGTCATGATGGCGGTCAACCTGGGTACACGCGGAATCGATGCCGCCCGTAACCTGGTCGAATACTGTAATCATCCATCCGGCTCGTATTACAGTGATATGCGTATCTCCCACGGAGTAAAAGAGCCGCATAAATTCAAAACCTGGTGCCTGGGCAATGAAATGGACGGCCCTTGGCAGATCGGTGCCAAAACGGCGGTAGAGTACGGCAGACTTGCTAATGAAACTGCCAAAGCGATGCGCTGGGTCGATCCGTCGCTTGAACTCGTTGCCTGCGGCAGCTCGGGCAGAAGCATGGCTACCTTTGCCGAATGGGAAGCTACGGTGCTTGACCTCAGCTATGATAATGTAGACTTCCTGTCCCTGCATACCTACTACAATAATAATGAAGGCGATTCGCCGAATTTCCTGGCCAGCTCGCTGGATCTGGACCAGTTCATCGACAGTGTAGCCGCTGTGTGCGACTATATCAAGGCCAAAAAGAAAAGCAAGAAGAAAATATACCTCTCGCTTGATGAATGGAACGTATGGAAATCACAAGGGTCCAGCCGGGCTGAAACCTTCTGGGAGGTTGCACCGCCTGAATTCGAGGATGTATATAATCTGGAGGATGCCCTGGTTGTGGGCTGCTGCCTGATCAGCCTCCTCAAGCATGCGGACCGGGTAAAAATGGCCTGTATCGCCCAGCTGATCAATGTTATCGCACCGATCATGACCGAAAACGGCGGTCCGCTCTGGCTGCAGACGACTTTCTATCCTTATATGCATGCTTCACAGTTCGGCCGGGGCACCGTGCTGCACCCGCTGATTACCAGCCCGAAATATGATTCCAAGGACTTCACCGATGTCCCTTATCTTGAGGCAGTCAGTGTCTACAACGAGGAGCTGGGTGAGGTTACAGTATTCGCTGTAAACCGCCATTTGACTGAAGGAATGGAATTCTCGGTTGACTTGCGCAGCTTCGGTGAGGCCTCGGTTATCCAGCACACGGTGCTTGAGAATGAGGATCTCTATGCTGCCAACACCCGCCAGAATCCCGGCAATGTGCTTCCGCATGACCGCGGAAACGCTGCTGCTGACGGCGGACGTGTGAGCGCCCTGCTGCCTAAGGCTTCCTGGAACGTGATCCGCCTGAAGGTCAAAGCGGAATAAACCCGCTTCCGGCTAATGATACATGATCCATGCGACGAGCGGTCCGATTATAGAGCCCACGATGGCACAGACTGTCATCGCCACCGAGCTCATGGAGACGGACTGCTCGCCGTATTCCAGCGCTTTGGCTGTGCCAAGCGCATGTGATGCTGTGCCAAGCCCGATTCCGATTCCCGCCTCACTGCGGATTCTGAACAGCTTAATAATGTAAGGGCCGCCGATGGCTCCGGTGAACCCGGCAATCATCACGAACACGGAGGTCAGGGAAGAATCTCCGCCGAGATTATCCGAGATTTGAATGGCTACCGCTGTTGTAATGGATTTAGGCAGAACTGAGAGGACGTAGATTTTGGAAAAACCGAGACTTGCCGCCATCAAGAGCCCGCTGAGCATTCCTACCAGCAGGCCGGTGACTGTTCCCCCGAGAACAGCCGGCAGATTCTCCCGCAGCACGTGCCGCTGTTTATACAGCGGATAAGCAAGGGAGACGACCGCCGGACCAAGCAGACGGTTTATCCATTCGCCGCCGATCATATATGTATCATATGAAATATTGAATCCGAGCAGCAAAACCACTACGGTGAAAGTCGCAGTCAGCGCCGGCAAAAGAACAGGGAGACGGTAGCGCTTATACAGCATAGCCATGAACAGGTAGATCGCAACATTGAACACTACAAATCCGGCTGCCAGCAGTATTCTCATGCGCCCTTCCTCTTTTCGCCCAGGCCGTCTGCCGGGAAGCTCTGTCTGCCGCCGGCCTGTCTGGACCCTAAGCCGGTTATCCACTGGCTGGAATGTGCAGTGACAACCATCGTCAGCACACTGCTGATTATCAGAATAGCTATGAGCAGCAGCCCTCGGCCGCTAAAAATATCAAGATGGTTCATAATGCCTGCAGTTGCCGGAATGAAGAACATCGGCAGATATGCCAGAATAAACGACGAGCCGTTCTCAATCAGCTTAACGGGTACAATCTTTAGCAATAATAACGCAAAGAGCAGCAGCAGGCCGACAATACTGCCGGGAACCGGCAAATGCAGCAGCTTCTGCAGAGCATCGCCAGCCAGATAGAATACGTACAATATTCCGACCTCAGCTATGACACGGATCATTTTCATGTTGCAGGAATCCCTTCAGTCTAAAATGATTATTTCACGGATGATACCTTCCCTTCTTAGACTAGCGGCCTTTCAGCAAATTTTCAATCGTTTTTCGCACCTTCTCAATATTTTCACAAAAAGAAACAACCTCTCTGCAAACCGGCGCATGCAGCACCGCTTTTGCAGAGAGGTTGTTTGTGTAGCAAAGACTCAGACCCACTGAACGACTTGTTCGGCGGTTTGTCTTGTTTTGGCCCGGGGTTCGGCTTTCCGGTAACCGAAGGCAGCCATGCAGGCAAGGCCGAAGTGTCCGCGGTCCAATATACCTTCAGCTTCCAGCGTCTGCTCAATCAGCTCCTTATTGAAGCCTTCAATCGGACAGGAATCGATACCGATCATTGCCGCGGCGGTCATCATGTTGCCGAGTGCGAGATACGTCTGGCGTGCTCCCCACTCGAACTTGGCCCGGTCATTGCCCCTTAATCCGAAATCAACGTTAAGGAAGGTGTCAAACATTTTGGTTTTGCCTTCAGCCACCTGCGGCGGCAGCTGCTGCACTTCACTCATCATCCCGCTGATATAAGCCGAATCCGCCGCCAGATCGGCCGGCTGTCTGGACAGAATCAGCAGAAAATGACTGGCAGTCGGAAGCTGCTTCTGGGCACCCCAGGCATTTACCCGCAGCTTTTCGCGCAGCTCCGGATTCTGAACGACGACAAATTTCCAAGGCTCAAACCCGAAGGAGCTCGGCGACAGACGCCCTGTTTCCAGAATGAAGCTGAAATCCTCACTGCTGATTGTACGGCTGCTGTCAAATTCCTTAGTGGCATGCCTGAACGCATAGGCTTCCAGAATGTCTTCCTTTAACGCCGATTTCTTTTCCAAAGTTTCCATAACCGCTACACCCTTTCCTGTCCTGCAAAAATATTATTTTGACGTTATCCTGTTCACATGCTTAATATTAAGATATATACAGCGAACTTTGAAGTACGCACATTTTTGATATGTAGTATACAAAATGATACTGTGAGGTGACCAGACATGCGTAACAGAAAAGGGGGCTTTGGCGAATGCCCGGATGGCGCACAGGCCTGTCCCGTTGAATTCACCCTGGATGTAATCGGCGGAAAATGGAAGGGCGTGCTGCTGTACCATCTGATTGACGGAACAAAACGCTTTAATGAGTTCCGCAGAATCTGCCCGGGTATAACCCAGCGTATGCTTACGCTCCAGCTGCGTGAACTGGAGGAAGACGGCGTTGTTCACCGCGAGGTGTATCATCAGGTTCCGCCAAAGGTTGAATATTCGCTGACCGAATTCGGTATGACTCTTGTGCCGATCATCCATTTAATGAGGGATTGGGGCGTGGCCTACCAGACCAAGCAGCTTTCTGCAGAGAGCCGCGGCCGGCCGGAAGCTGCCTCAGGGGTGCAGTCCTAAAGCTGCCCTCCTGATTTCTCTTCTCCGTTATCCCAAAAATGCTTCGGACTTCTGGCGCATCTGTCGCCAGTTAGAAGTTGCATCTAGGTGAAAGCGTATTTATTATTAATAGGAATACGTAATTATTATATTAAAAGGAGATGTTACCCATTCGATTCGGAACTTTAGCACACACGGCAGGTTGCCTGCCACTCGACACACTGGTTTCCACTCTGCAGGCACACGACATTGATTTTGTGCAGCTTGCCTTAACCAAAGCTATTCAGGATATTGATCTTTCTCCAGGCAAGTTCAGCCCTGCGCTGGCTAATTATATCGGTGAGAAGTTCGACAAGGCGGGTGTCCGTATCGGCGTGCTCGGCTGCTATATTGACCCGATCAACCCGGACCCGGCAGTACGCAGGGCAGAAATCAACCGCTTCAAGGAGCACTTGCGCTTTGCCAAGCAATTCGGGGCGCCGATGGTAGCCACTGAAAGCGGAGGCTTAACCACTTATCAGTCGGCTGATCCGGAGCGTTATGAAGAGCTCGGCTGGCAGACCTTCAGAGCTACGCTGGAAGAACTGGCTGAGGAAGCGGAGAAATGGGGCGTATTTGTAGGCATCGAAGGTGTAAGCAGCCATACTCTCGCCTCGCCTCAGCACATGCGCCGGATTCTGGATGAAGTACCTTCCAGCAACATTGGTGTCGTGTTCGATCCCTGCAATCTGATCGGACAAGATGTCGGGCGCCAGGATGAGATTGTAGACAGCTCGCTCGACCTGTTCGGCGACCGGATCATTCTCGCCCATCTGAAGGACATCTACGCTGAAGGCTCGGGTTACCGTCACGGAGTCCCGGGAGGCGGGCTGTTCCATACGGCTGAATTCTTCAGGAAGCTCCAGGCACGTAAGCCGATGCTTGATGTGTCACTCGAAGAGATTACACTGCCTGTTATGAATGATACGGTTGCCCTGCTGCACAGTCTGCGCAGCTAATCCTCTGACGCTTTTCTTTCACTGGCCGTTGCGGTATGAGCAATGCTCTGCCGCTCCGGCCAGAATCCTCTGACAGCCCCCAGCATCCCCATAGACGTTTAACCAAAATTCGTTCCTTTTCCCTCTTCGCTGAATAAAATGCTATACAGATCTATAATGCCAATTCAGCGCGATAAAGGAAGGGAAGAGATCAGCGATGAGGTTCACATTTCCCATTCTCACCCTATGCCATGGCGGAGCGCAACGGATGCTGGTGGAACTCACCAATGGTCTTACAGCTCTTGGCCATCAGGTGATCATTGTCATGCCGGTCCACGGCGATATCTCCTATGACATCCATTCTACGCTGCACCGTACAGATCATACCGTACTCCGCGAATCTGACTTCCCGGCTAGCGATATCATTGTCTCTAATTTCTATACCACCGTACCTGTTTCAGAAGAGGCCAGCCGGAGCGGCAAAGGGCTGCATGTCCGTCTTTCATTATGCTATGAACCGCTGTTTCTGCCGGAGAATCATGTGTCTTTTCCCAGCTATAATACCACACCGAGACTGCTCGTGTTATCAGAATGGCAGCGTGATATCATCGCCCTTAACCACGGCATTACCGGCAGTATTGTCCCGGTCGGCATCAGCACCGTTTTCCGAAACCGGCATATCCGTCACAACCTGCAGGAGCCGGTGAACATTACCGCCATTCTCCGCAAGGTCGAGAACGGCTTCTCCTGGCACCGCGAACAGGAGTATCTCATCTCACAGCTCGACATCGTAAAGCAAAATCTCCCGCATGTGAATATCAATTTTATCAGCCCGCCGGACGAGTTTTACACCTCGGAATCTCTTCAGAAGCTGAAAGCCGGCGGCAAATACCGCTTTTTCACTCCACTGAACGACGAAGAGCTGAATTACCATTATAATTGTGCAGATATTTTTGTCAGTTCGAGCATATTTGACAGCGGCTCTCTGCCGGGGCTGGAAGCGATGCGCTGTGGTGCGGCACTGGCTACCGTCTATTCCGGGGGAAATATGGAGTATGCAAGGCACGAAACGAACTGCCTGCTCTCCTTCCGGTATGAAAACAGGCTGACTGGCGATGTAATCCGGCTGGTGCAGGATCATGCGCTCAGGATCAGGCTGGCGTCACAGGGAGAAGTGGAATCAAACCGCTGGACCTGGGAGAGCAGTGTCCGGATTATGGAACAGACTATTCAGAATTTCATGCAAGGAAATCACACACACTGATTGCGGGGAACCGGCAGCCATTTCCGCACAGCAGACAGCTTCCGGGACGGATACACATAATAAACGGGCAGCAGTACATCAACGGATACCGTCGGTGTACTGCTGCCCGTTTATTATTAGCGGAACATTGTATCAACTCTATTTCCGGCATTACAGCTATTCAGGATGGTCCTCACCTGCATCGGGTCTATCGGGCGATTGCAGGCGGATGTACCGGTCCCCGAGCAGATTCTGAAAATAACTGCGGTTATACAGCATGCTCGGATGGGCCGGATGGAACAGCAGCGCTGTTTCATTATACTGATTGGCTTTCTCATGCTGTCCCAGCCGGTCATAACACAAAGCGAGCTGAAGATGCGGAAGCCAGGTCGAATATGCTTCATTCCTGAACGCCATGGATTCTCCGTCCCGGGGCAGCATGACAGCCAGCTCATACCAGTATACTGCAGCTTGCAGCTGTCCTTTGTCCAGGTGCCAGGCTCCCAGCCTGCAGCAGAATTCTGCGCGCGGCTGGTCATATTGCAGTGTTCTGCACAGCGCAGCAAAGGCGGCTCCCGGATCACCCAGCTGCTCCCTGCATTCTGCCAGCTTCAGGCAGGCCTGAATATTATCCTCAATCCACCCCCGTCCCCCATCCAGAAACTGCTCATAGTATCTGGATGCCTCCTCATGCATCCTGTGGTCACGAAGCTCATTAGCGAAGTAATACTGATCGCGCGGTGAGAACTTCTCTCCCGCTGCCGCCCGCTTCTGGTAGATGCGCAGATTACGGTCAGTATATGCCTTGTCTTTTTCATGAGTGATACAGACCTCACTGCTGAGTGAAGCTCCATACACCTCCAGATACTCATGCACCGGCCCGATCCATCTGAAATTGCGGCTGCGCCGGACCAGACGGTTGCGCCGGAGTGATACTGTCACATTTCCGTCCGCGTCAAAACCCAGATTGTACTGCATATTCACACTGTCAATCCCCTCGGGCATCTCCCGCTTCAGCCGGATAAACCGCTGCCTGTCCTCCTCCTTCAGGTAATCATCTGCGTCCAGCCAGAGGATGTATTCTTTGGTGGCTTTGCTAAACGCAAAATTACGTGCAGCGGAAAAGTCATCAATCCACGCAAAATCATAAATGACTGCCCCGAAAGCAGAAGCTGCTGCTTTGGTACCGTCTGTGGAGCCTGTATCCACAATAATAATCTCATCGGCAATAGATGCAACCGTAGACAGGCAGCGGGGCAGGCTGGCTTCCTCATTGCGGACAATCATGCATAAGCTGATTTCTATCATTAGATCCTCCTGACCGGTTGAACACCAAACCGTATTTGTGCTCTATATGGATATGCAGCCCTGCAGATTTGCAACCCTGTTCCTACCCATGCGGCTGCTTCATTCCGCCAATATCCTTCCCGAAGGTACACTGTAAAAAAGTTTTTCCGCAAAAAAAGCAACTTATCCGGATGCAGAAGGGTCAATGTTATAGAGACTGGAGGCAAAGCATGTCAATGGAGCGGAATGAAGTCGCCACGATGAGCGCAGGCGCATTAAAAACACTGATGGAAACCTATGGCGAGGATGTATGGAATTACGCCTACTTTCTGTCGAGCAGCAGCAGTGCTGCTGACGACATTGCCCAGGAGACCTTCATCCGGGCATTTAAATATATGCACGCATTCCGGGGAGAGGCCTCGGTCAAAACATGGCTGCTGCGGATTACCCGCAACCGCTGGTATACCTACCGCAGCAGCAGCTTTATGAAACGGGTGACCTTGCAGGCCGCGCCGGACAACACACGCACGGAGCAATCAGCAGAGGCTGTCTATATGAATGAATCACTCAGCAGCGAAATCTGGCAGCTTGTCCTGCGCCTTCCCCGCAAGTACCGGGAAATTCTAATGCTGCATGCTCACTATAATATGTCGATGGAGGAGCTCGCACATACACTGAACATCAGCCTGCCGGCGGCTAAGTCAAGGCTGCACCGGGCACGGCAGAAAGCTAACGAATACTGGGAAAAGGAGCTGGACCGCAATGAGTAAGTTACCGCAGGACTGGGAGAAGATGCTGCAGGAGAAGCCTTTTGCAGGGAGCCGCTTCAGTAAACAGCTGCAGCAGAAGGTTCATGACCGTCTGCCGGGTCCGCTTCCCAGGAAGCTCCGTGCCCGGACGTATGCTGCGCTGGTGCTCCCGCTGCTTGTACTTGTGCTGCTGATCGGCTACAGCGCCGGCGGATTCAGCAGCACACCAAGCAGTTCCGGGATTACTGGGGCTGCCGCTCCCGGCGGCGGTCCGGATAAAGTCACACCTGTTAACGGAGCCGGCAATTCTCCGGACGATGCTGCCGCAGACAGCCTGCCGGCTATGCTGTCCTTTCCTTCAGCAGACTCCGCGGGGGAGAAGGTGCAGCTGCCGCTCCGTGCCATCCCTGCCCTCCCCAGCGCAGAGAACGGGCTCCCGGCGGTGAAGAATCCGATTCCCGCCCTGCCGGAGATGACCTTTCCGCTCACCGGCAGAGTGGCAGATCAGCTGCAGGCTACACTGGTCTACCGCACAGATGCGCAAGACAGCTACGTGCTGCTCGCTCCAGCCGGCTGGGAAGCCTCTGCCGTTATTGGCGTAAACGGGTCCTATGGCGTGACTTACCGTAACCCGGCTGATCCGGCACAGACACTGATCTACACCGATACCAACTGGAGCTGTCAGGGCTGTGCCATCGGGGATATTGGGCTCTATTTCCCGGATAAGGAGGAATGGGCAGCGGATCAAGGCTTTCCGGTCTATGTGCCGCTGGAATTCACGAAGCGGCAGCTGGGGAGTGCCGGTGATGCGGCTGCCCGCACCCTCCGCTATACACTCGAACCGGATACGGAGAGCCTTGCTGCTGACGGAGCGGCTTATTACGAAGAAGGCAGCTGGGGTTATCTGATCCGCCGGCTCGAGCTGAAGCATGCCTCCGGTAATTCCGGGCAGGAAGCAATGGAGAGCATAATGGGCTTTTTTGCTGCTAATCAAGGGGCGCTCAGGCTCGTAGAACCGGAAGCAGATTCCACAGCAGCAGACGCTGTCCCGTTCCCCGCTAGCGCCCTGACAGGTGCGCTGGAGCAGCAGGGTCTCAGACTGGCTGCAGTGAACGCCGGAGAAGAGCATATGTTCAATAAAGAGCTTGCAGGCGTGTGGCCGGATGAGCTGCTGATCGACTATGAAGGTCCGCTGACAATCACAGACCGCTTATCCATCTATACTTATGATAGTGCGGAGGCCTGTGCTGACGGACTTGAAGCGCTGAAGCTGGAGATTAACCGCACCACCTATGACGGTGGAGCCCGGACGTATCCCCATGTATTCAGGGGAGGTAACTTTCTGGTGGTGTATTGGATGGGCCCCGGCGGTGACGGCGGCTTCAAATATGACAAGGCAATAAAGACCGCCCTTGCCGGTTTCAGCAGTAATGAATAGACCGTGAACTACAGGCAGCGCAGCACTGAAAAAATGGTGTTGCGCTTTTTTTGGCGACGGTTGCGGTGTTTTTTGTTATAATGTCGTAGTGCAATTAGAAAGAACTTTATGTACAAGAAGGAGACGTTCGCCTTGTCAAAAATCGTTAAAACCCTAACTATAGCCGGTAGTGACTCCAGCGGTGGCGCAGGCATCCAGGCTGACCTCAAAACCTTTGAGGAATACGGCACTTACGGCTTCAGCGCATTAACTACTATTGTTACAATGGACCCGGATAACGGATGGCATCATAACGTTTACCCGGTGGATGCTGCTATCGTAGCCGAGCAGCTCAAAACAATCTTTGCCGGCGGTCCTGTAGATGCCATGAAGACAGGCATGCTGGGCAGTGTCGAAATTGTCCATGTCGCTGAAAAAGCGATTAAAGACAACCTTCAGACCAATGTAGTTATCGACCCTGTTATGGTCTGCAAGGGCGAGGATGAAGTCCTCAATCCGGAAAGCGCCAATGCAATCCGCGATCTGCTGCTGCCGCTGGCAACAGTAGTTACGCCTAACCTGTTCGAAGCAGGGGTATTGTCCGGCCTGGGCAAGCTTACAACCCTTGAAGATATGAAAGAAGCAGCACGCCTGATCCACAAGCTCGGCACCAAAAATGTTGTCGTAAAAGGCGGAAAGGCACTGGGCGGCGATCTGGCGATTGATGTCTTCTTTGACGGTACAGACTTTACCGTGCTGGAGACTGCAAAGATTGAGCCGGCTTACAACCATGGTGCTGGCTGCACATTTGCTGCAGCTATTACCGGCGGTCTGGCAAACGGCTTGAGCGTCCACGAAGCTGTAGCCAAGGCCAAGGACTTCGTATCTGCCGCAATCCGCAGCGGATATGCCTTTAATCAGTATGTCGGACCTGTATTCCACGGCGGCTACCGTCTGGAGAAATAGGACAAGCCCGGCCTGTGACAACAGCTTCCTGCTCTGCTAAAAAACCGTGTACCCATTCGTGGGCACACGGTTTTTATCAGAATATTATGATGTCCTGCGTCTGCTTACTGTGCAGCTGATCCTCCGGCAATATGCTTAATAAAAGAAATAGCCTTGTCCTTGACTTCGTCCACTCCGAGGACCCCAATAATCATATTCTCGTCCTCAGCCTTATTAACCGGCAATGCGGCAACAAAGGCTGAATCCGTAATATCTACGCCATACAGCTCTTCCTTTCCGCTCTGCGGATTAGTCCCCCACTTCAGCCGCGGGTCATCCTTATCCAGGCTTCCGCTTGCAACAATAGCGCTCAGATCCTGAAAGCCGTCCTGCCCGCCGATCCATTCCAGTGTTGCATCATCCAGAATAATAATATCAGGATGGTTCGCCGCCAGCTCCACCACCGCTTTTTGCATATAGTTCATATCGAAGGAATCCCCGCCCTGCCCGGTTCTCGGCAGGTATATCATGTTACTTTCTACCCGCTTCCACTCCGGATACTGCGCAATAATAGCGGCATCCAAATCGGCTGTCTGTCCGTCCGGGTCCTGCACACCGAAATTGCCCAGGAACATAATTTTGGCATCCAGCGGAGGCAGGGAAGCCAGATATTTACGATGCTGCCAGTTGTTATAAATAGCATTTCCGGCAACAGCGAGCACAATGACCGCAATGACCGATACAATAACATGCGTCCGGTACAGGCGGAAGAACCGTTCCCATTTGCTTGCCGCTCCGGAGAATTTCCCGTACTTAGCCAGACGCTCCTGCTCCGCTTCCTCGATCTCCTGCTTGTCCAGCGTATCAAGAATAAACTTGAATGCCTGAAAATCCTCCTCGGGCGCTGAGCGCTCCTCCTCCGAAGCCTTGGACTTCCGCCGTTTAATCAGCAGGTCAAAGCGTTTATTAATCTCTTCCCTGGATACGTTTTCAGATAAGCCTAATTTTTCATAGGCCTGCTTCAGCTTCTCATTCACATTCATTTCTCCTTTGGTATGTATGATGCCAACTTCACAAATGCAGATAATCTTATTTTAGCAGATTTTAGTCCCAATACTCCAGTTTCGCCCGGTTTGGGCTCAGCTATCACTATTTTACAATGAGGCTACTGTATAGCATCTTCATTTCATCCGTCAACGGGCTGTCACAAAAACTGTGTAAATAGCAGTGCTTCACTGCAATCACAGGTATATAAAGCGCTTTAACACATATATATCCCACTAGACACCAGACATGAAATAATATTTGTTTGTGTACGTCACGAGGAGGATTGAGAAAATGTTCACATTTGCCAGCGTTAATCAGGAGGAATGCATCGCCTGCGGAGCCTGCAATTCTGCTGCTCCCGATATTTTTGATCTGGATGATGAAGGAATTGCGGCAGTTATTTTTGCAGGGGACAACAACCGCGGCATTACGGCTATCGCCGAAGAGCTGCAAGAAGAGCTTCAGGACGCTATTGACAGCTGCCCGACCCAGTGCATTCAGCTTGCTGATGCTCCTTTTGCCTGAAAGGTACAGAACATCCTGTTCATTATACAAGCAGCAGGGCAGCCCTCCCACTCCGGGAACAGCTGCCCTGCTTAACCATACGGTCCAGTCGGCTGCTAGTTCACTGAAACCATGACCCTACGATGGTATTAAACGGCTTATAGATCATGATAAGGAGCAAAAGCGGACTCGGAACGTTCACACGCAGCAGCGCACATACAGCCGAAGCGATTCCAGCCGCCCAGAACAGCATATAAACAACCCGGTCCCGGCGCTTCCGCTTGCCCTTAAGTAAAGGCAGGTCGGCGGCAATACAGGCTGAGGCGATGACCAGGCACAAAAGAACAAGCAGCATATCCTGTTCACTCCTTAATCTGATCTATAAATGAATTATCGATTGCCCCGATCCGGTTAATGATAACTGTAGCCTTGTAATGGATCGGCAGGGTTTTCAGGTAATCACCGCCGCTCTGCTCCAGCAGTCTCGTCCAGGCTTTGGGGTCTTTCTGGTAAATGGATTGTCCGAATCCGAAAATATCAACGTCAAAGCGGTCATTAATTTGTTGGACAGATTCCTCCATCCTTTTAATGATCCGCTCCTCTGCCTTTCTTTCCAGTTCAAGAATATCCTGATCCGCATCCAGCCGGTTCATACCCGTGACCTCCTCGACATTGCAAATGGCTTCAATATCGAGATAGATATGCGGTTTTCCTTCAATAAATCTGACCTTTCTTTTTGTTCTGGACTTTAGCGCTTCAATTACGATTAAACCGTCATCATCCCCTTCAACATGACCTGTATTTTTTTTCACATTATCCGTAATATAGTTATAACCGGCTACCTCATCGCCACTCAGCCAGCCGAGCATCTTATCCTTTCTGAATACTGCAACACTCTCGTAACGCAGCTTGGTCTTTGGATTAGTACGCTCTGTATTCCTTTTTTCACCGCCGGCTTCAGGATTACCCTTAACCTCTACCCCAGTCAATACCGGATTCTTTCCCTCATAGAGCAGATCTTCAATGAATCTGTCCAATGTAACTGCGACTGTCCTGGCTGATACCTTGTAGGACTTATCCAAAGCATTGAACAGTTTATTTGCCGGAAGCTTATCCAGAGCCGTCAGCACATTCAGCGCCTCCTCCGCAGTCCCTCCCTTTGCCACCATGACATAGAAATCCATCCGCGGCTCACGGCTGCGCTTCAGCACATCCAGTGTCGGGCCAAGCCCTTCGCGGGCAAGTGATTCTCCAAGGACCAGTACCCGGATGTGCCCCATATAGGCTGAACGAGAGACGGTCATATTAAATAGGCGTAACGATTCATAAATGGTGGGCGAAGGAAAGGTATAGGAAGCCACGGGTACTCCGCTGCTTAACCCGCCGCCACCCTGGGATGTTATTGCTGAGGGGATCACAACCTGCATGGTTACCTTGAACCCCTCCTCTGCCTTATCTATTCCCAGAGCAAGAACAAATGCCAGCTCGTTCAGCTCCTTTCTCTCCCAGCAGCCGCTCAGCAGCATGGGCAACAGCACTAATGGCAGCAAGGAGCATAGCGCTCTGCGAAGTTGTCTCATCATCATTTTTTCTCCCTGCGGCGCGCTGTCCCTTGGCGGTAAAAGTTTTTGGTAAGATTCTCTTTCGGCCGGGTCCTGAGGTAAGGCCATGGAAACCGGAAGATGGTATCCTTCATATCCTCTGCCCGGTACGGACCGAGCGGACTCATATAGGGAATGCCGAAGGATCGCAGGCTCGCTAAATGCAGCACAATAACGAATACGCCGCAGAGAATTCCGTATAAGCCGATAAATCCGGCAAGGCCGATCAGGGCAAACCGGATGATCCGTGCAGCAATGGACATTCCCGCCTCTGGAATAACGAAGCTTGAGATGGCAGTTATAGATACGATAATGACCATTGCAGCAGAGACGAAGCCTGCAGCAACCGCCGCCTGGCCGATTACCAGCGTGCCTACGATTGAGATCGCCTGGCCGATATTCTTGGGGATTCTCACTCCGGCCTCACGCAGGATTTCATAAGTCAGCTCCATCACCAGCGCCTCAATAAAAGCGGGAAACGGTACCGTCTCACGCTGGGCAGCAAGGCTGATGACCAGGTTGGTCGGGATCATCTCCTGGTGATAGGTCGTAATCGCCACGTAAAAAGCCGGAGCAAGCAGCGTAAGAAAGAAGGCAAGAAACCGGATAAACCGCAGCAGTGTTGAAATATCAGCCCGCTGGTAATAGTCCTCAGCCGATTGAAAAAAAGCGACGAATATCGTCGGAGCGAGCAGCACAAACGGTGTTCCATCAATTAGAATAGCCACTTTACCCTCAAGGATGCCTGCGGCAATGGTATCCGGCCGGTCACTGTTATATATAGTCGGAAAAGGCGTCTTAGCGGTATCCTGGATGAACTCCTCAATATAACCGCTCTCGAGTATGCTATCGGTGTCGATTGTGTTCAGCCGCCGCTTTACCTCCTGTACGAGCTCGTCATTGGCAATATTGCTTAAGTACATTAGTGATACGCTGGTCTGGGTTACCCTGCCAATCTGAATGGTTTCCAGCCATAAATGACTGTCCTTGATTTTGCGGCGTAGCAGTGCCGTGTTGGTCCGCAGGTTCTCAGTGAAGCCTTCCATCGGACCGCGTACCACCGATTGCGAGTTCGGCTCACTTACCGCCCTGTCCTCCCAGCCGGGCAGGCCGATCCTCAGCGCATTTGCAGTGCCGTCCACTACAAGCATGACGCTGCCGGACATCAGATCATGGACAAATTGACTTGTTTTATTAATAACCGTCAGATCGCCTGCCATCAGAATGCGCTGTCTCAGCAGCTCGACAGTAGCGTCAGGACTTAGCCCTGCCAGCATATCCGGCACCCGGCTTCCCTGCAGGGAGTACAGAATTGAATTATGCAGCAGCCCGGTATCCACCAGTCCGTCTATATAAAATAGGGATATATGCGTGTTATCTCCAAGCAGAAGCTCTTTACTTACCAGATCCGTGCTGGAGCCAAGCAGTTGCTTGAGCTGTTCGTGAGTGTCCTCCAGGCGGCCCGATAGGGCCTCATCGTGTCTCTTTTCCATCGTGCTGCCTCCCTTTCCACCCTTCTGTCCCATAGTTTGATTCAGATCTTGATAATTATTCCTTGGCTGAGAATCTCCTGCACTAACATAAAATGGGCTAAACAAGCCATACTATGCCAATACATACAAGAATATCCGATCGCAGCGGAGACAAGGGAGACAATAGGATGCTTGAAAAAGACAGGATTAGCTCAGCACAGATGGTTATACTCGGTCTGTTTGCTTATATCGGGGATATGGCGCTGGTCTACCCTGCTGTTATGGCTTCTACTGCCCATCAGGATGCCTGGATTACCGGACTGATCAGCCTGCCGCTGGGGATCGGGACCATTTTTCTGTTGGTAACCTTATGTAATATTGATCCTAATAAAACGATTATCGAGCTCAGCCGGCAGATTCTGGGCAAATGGCTTGGCGGAGCCGTGGGGCTTTACTATTTGATTTTTTATCTGCTGGCCGGTTCTACCTACATCCGTGAGATTGAAGATTTCCTCTGTACACAGATCTATGAGGGGACTCCCGGCGGAGTAATCAGAGTTATGGGAATATTTATACTGGTATACGGCCTGCGGCTGGGATTAGAGACACTGGGGAGGGCATCACAGATTTTTTTCCCGCTGTTTGCTTTCTTCCTGATCTGCCTGATTGTCCTGCTGCTTCCGCAGGTGCGTGTTGAGCGCCTGTTACCTATGTTTAATACACCGGTTCCCGATATGGTTCATTCGGTAATGTACGGTGTCTTTTATCCGTTCGGGGAGATGTGTGTATTCTTGATGATCTACCCTTATGTCACTAAATCGGATAAAATTAACCGCGACATCTTCCTCTCCATCTGTGTTGGAGCATTAGGCCTCAACATTATCCTGATCCTTTCACTCACTGTGCTGGGTGTATATTTCTCCGAGCATGACTTCTACGCCGCCTATCTTCTGGCCCGGAAAATCAACATTGCCAACTTCCTTCAGCGGATTGAAGCCCTTATGGCTACAGCCTGGATTATCAGCACCTATTTTAAAACCGTACTGTTTTTTTATGCCTTTGTACTGGGGACTGCCCAGTTCTTAAAGCTGAAAAGCTACCGCCCGCTGATCTTTCCTACTGCCTTTCTGCTCTACGGGCTCTCCCAGCTGATCGCCAAAAATATTATCTTCTATGTAAAAGAAATTCCAGCCTACTGGGTAGACTGGAATTTCACCTATGCCTTCGTCCTTCCGGTAATCATGCTTAGCGTCAATAAGGTACGGAAAGTCTTGTCCCGGGGTTCATGAGGAGCTATGATTGAACCGGAGGAGGCTCAGTCAAGCATGGAAATCAATCAATACGAGCGGCTGGTGCCGGATGTGTTTTTGTTTGTTGACCGGAAGTGCTTTGAAGGCTGGGGAATCGGCCGGAGCACCATCGACTTTCATGATCTAACCTTTGTTGTCGGCGGCAGAGCCGTCTATTCGATCAACGGGGTGAACTATACGGTAGAAGCCGGAGACATGCTGTATGCCCCGGCAGGCAGCATCCGTGAAGCTCATACCTTCAGCGATGCGCCGATGCATTCCTTTGCATTTAATTTCTTCTGGCTGGGCGGGGGCAATGAAATACGGCTTCCCTTTCAGACGGTAACCCGCAACTGGCGGACCAAGGAAATTCTCGATGATATCCGGGAATTCTCGCATATATGGATGAGCAAGCAGCCTCTATACAGAATGAAGGCCAGAGCCGTCTTTCAGCAGATCATCTACCGTCTGCTCATTATTGCCCATCATCAGCAGGCACCGTATGTTGATCCGAGAATACATAAAGCAACAGCCTATATCATGGATCATTATGCAGAAGAGATTACGATCGGCGAGCTTGCTCTACCTGCCGGGCTGAATCCCGAATACATGGGTAAGCTGTTCAAGCAGAACACAGGGGTAGCATTGAAGGAATACATCAACAGGGTACGGGTCAACAATGCCGAGATGCTGCTGTCGGCCGGCGGCTTCAATGTCTCTGAAGTCGCCGCCCATTGCGGATACCGGGATGCCGCCTATTTCAGCAATGTGTTCAAGCAGATCAAGGGCTATCCTCCGTCAGCTCTGCTGAAGTGAGATAGCTCTCCTCCGGCCCAAGATAGGAATACGGCAGCGGCCCGGCGGACAGCACCAGCTTCTGCAGCACCAGCCCGGCATCCAGTCCATAGAACCGCAGCGTATGGACACCTTTTGTTAAGGTGTGACTGGTAGAGCTAACATGGATGTTATTCATTACCGCCCGGCACCAGGGCTCATTACTATGGTTACCGCCTTCATAGCCGGGAGGCAGAGCGTCGGCAACGATAGGCTCACCTCCGTCAAAGCCTGCTGCATACTTCAAGCCGCTGACCGGCGAAAGGTGATTTGTCGGTGCAATATAAGCAGTCAGGCTATATTCGCCGTCCCGCTTAATCAGCAGCCTGTACTCCAGATAGGGCGCTTGCTCCGGTTCACTGAAGGATACAGTGTCCGGGTACATTTTGACGGAGGATAGAGTCCTGCCATAATGGCTGATTGTTGTCCATTCTACTCCGTCCGCCGCACAGTGGTTAAGGGTATGCTCAGCCTCTATCGATACAACGTTATGCGCTTCAATAAAAGTCACTGGCGGCAGCTCACTCAGGCTGCTCCAGTCTACCTCAGCACAGACGGTCACCGTTCCGCCAGCTCCGCTGATAACGATATTACCGCTGCATGACCCCTGCACCTTTTCCCAGTCAACCGATACTGTGATGCTCTCTCCTGTGTCAGTCCAGCCGCCGCTCCGCTCCAGTCTGATCCAGTCGGCACTCCCGGCTGCTTCATAGGCAAAGCCCGTGTCCCCGCCGCTGCTGACCGTAACGGAATAGCTCTCTTTATGCAGATTTGTAAAAGCCGGCAGAGCCGCCGTTCCCGAGGTATACCCTTGCTCCGTGCCCTGCACATCGACGATCATAAGCGGGCCTTTTACCGGAATAACGGAAGCCGCCTGCGGATAACTCCACCCTGCCGCGTCCCAGTTCACATAGCCTACATGTGCCGAGCTCATCATCCCCCGCCATTTCCCGCCGGAAAGATCGTTGTTGTACGCCTGCTCCAGCTGTTTATCCCGTTCAATCGCTGCTGCTGTAAGCTCAGCATACGTATTTGCAAGGACGCTGCCGCGTTCTGCGTAGAGCTTACTAAGCCTGGTATACACTTGCATTTGCAGGACATTGGCCGAAGCAGCAGCCGGAAAATAAACGAGCTGGAAGTAAGCAGCCTGGAGCTGTTCCGGAATCCGGCTTCTGTAATACTCAGCGGTCTCAACAAGCTTACCTGCCTGCTTCAGCACCTGCTGCGCCTCATTGTAATGCACGGGACTGAAGGTCTCCGGCCTGATAATTTCCGGCTTGCGCCGCCCGTTCATTCTCGTATAATCCGCCAGCACACCGGCAATTCCGCTTACGGCGGCTTCGTCCGCTGCATGGCCGAATTGCTGACGCACCCACTGTTCTGTGTATTCTGCAGTTTTGTTAGGGGCACCGGTTCCCCAGGCCCCGAAATCATAAGCTAAATCCAGAAAATAAGAGATGGGCAGCTCCATCGGCTTCAAATCTCCGACATTAACAATCCACACATCCCGGATGCCGTAATCATAAGCCATACTCATCTGCTCCCAGACCTTCTCCAGCGGCGTCGTATTGACCCATTCATAGGAATGCGGGCCGCCGTGATAGTCCAGATGATAATACATCCCCCAACCCGCGCTGCGCTGCTGCTCAAGGCCGGACGGGATTTTGCGGAGGTTGCCGAAGTTATCATCTGACAGCAGAATCGTCACATCATTCAGCACCTCCCAGTCCTTCAGTCCCGCCACTTCAGCCGTTCCATACCAATACTTCTCCACCTCTTTGTAGACAGCCAGAACCTGCGGTGCCTGCTCTAGCCCATAACACTTAAGCAATTCTTTTTGCGTGAGAATGATGTCTTTCAGCAGTTCAATATTGTAGTGGTCGCTGCCTTCCAGCTCTGAATCACTTTCTCCGCGCATGCCCAGCGTAATCAGGTTCGGATACTCTTTATTACGCTTAATTCCGTCCTCCCAGAAAGCGGTGATCGCCTCCCGGTTCCGGGCAAAATCCCACAGATTGCTTGTCCCGTAATCCTTATACACCTTCTGCCATTCACTTCCCGCTCGGAACAGGGGCTCGTGATGCGAGGTGCCTATAATGATCCCGTATTCCCTGGCAAGCTCAGCATTGGCAAGCGGATGACGTTTGCCGTTAACACTGAACTCTGCGCTCCACATCGCCGGCCAGAGATAATTCCCCTTCAGCCTGAGAATCAGCTCAAAGACCTTTTCATAGAATGCTTCGTTGAAATCCCCGAATGCTCCGGTTACCCATGAGCCGAGTGAAGGCCAGTCATCATTCAGAAAAATCCCCCGGTACTTCACTGACGGCTCTTTGGAGATAACATTCAGCTTATGGTCCGGCAGATCAAGCAGGGCTCTTCGCTCCGGCATTACATCGGCAAAATAAACCCACGGGCTCACTCCCATCAGCTCAGATACCGCGTATACCCCGTAGATTGTTCCTCTTTTATCGCTGCCCGCAATGACCAGCGCCTGTTCAACACCGTCACAGGGATGCCCGATCCGCTGAATGCTGTAGCACTCCCGTTTGCCGCTAATAGCCGGCACATCCAGTTTGCCTGCGGCAGCCCATTCATCGATCAGCCCGCTGCTGCCTATAGTTCCAATAACGATAGCGGTACTCCCCAGCTGTCCGGGTTCAGTGACGATTTCCGGCCTTGTGCCGGTGACTAACTCTATATCTGCGGCAAAAGAATCCGCGACCCTCCGCAAGCCATCATAATCGGCTGCTGCCGGATCCAGATAGAGCTTTACTGCCGTTTCCTGTTCCACTAGTATCATTTGTTCCCATCCTTCCGTATCGGCTGTTTACGCTGCTCAGGCACATTATATAAGTTAAGCGGTTTCAACATCCATGTGTAAACCAGATACTTCTTGTAATAAACCGATATGAATTTCCGCAAAAGCATACTTTTCACACGGAACTGCATTTCGTACAGCATGGATTTCTGCTAAAGTGTAGGCATTGTATGGCGCATCCGTTTTCTTTGTTCACTATCATTCGTAAGCGCCTTCAAAATTTCAGCCATAAGGATGATTGATATATGTCAGATCCATTAAGCTCAGCAGACAGCCGCACCGCTGGCAGCGGGCCCAGAGCTCCTAAAGATCCTGCTGAGCGCAGAAACGGATTTTTTGTGCTGTTCGAAACCCATATTGAAGCAACCGCCCGGCCTTCAGGCAAGCCGTCACAGGAGGTCTACCTGGAGGGCAGCTACCTGATCGACAAGGCCAGATATATCGGCGGAGTTGAGGATATGCAGATACTGGAGCTGCTGCGGACTTGTGAGGGCTTCCGTACATTAGTCCATAGCATCGGAGTGTCGGTAAAAGCGGAGCATAATCAGGGAGACATTACTTTTCTGCTGCAAAACTGGGGGAAAACGGACAAATATACCTCCGGCACAGCGCTGCGGCTTCCCTGTCCGGCAGACGGCTCGGAGCTGCTCATCCAGCTGGATCAAATAAGCGGGTCTGCAGACGATGATGTTCCCGGTAAATTTGCCTTTGAGTTCGATCAGGCGGGCGGACTTGCGGTGGCGAGTATTATTTTTTATCTGAATGAAGGGTATGCTGCGCCTGAGCTGTCACCCGAAACGCCGGTTGCCTTCCGTTCAGAGCCGTACCATGAGATGATCCCGCATTCCCTGCTCCATCCGGGTAACAATGTGCGGCTAAAGGCTGCTATAGCTAAGGCTTCCCGGGGTGAAGACGTCACCATTGCCTATATCGGGGGTTCCATCACCCAGGGTGCGGGAGCGAAGCCGATTCATACGGAATGTTATGCCTATCAGTCATATCTGGGCTTCAAAGCGCTGTTCGGTAAGGACGGAGGCGGGAATGTTCATTTTATAAAAGCGGGAGTTGGCGGTACGCCGTCAGAATTAGGCATTATCCGCTACGAAAGAGATGTGCTCAGGGATGGAGCTGCTAAGCCGGATATTGTGATTGTGGAGTTTGCCGTCAACGACGAGGGGGACGAAACCAAGGGCAACTGCTATGAGAGCCTGTGCCTGAACATTTTGTCCGCTGACAATCAGCCTGCAGTCGTACTGCTGTTCAGCGTATTCATTAATGACTGGAATCTTCAGGAGCGGCTCTCCCCTGTCGGGATTCGCTATAATCTCCCTATGGTTAGTGTAAAAGACGCCGTGACCCCACAATTCAAGCTGACCAAGGCAGAGGGGAATGTGATCTCCAAAAGACAGTTTTTCTACGACATCTATCATCCTGCTAACGATGGACACCGGGTCATGGCAGACTGCCTGATTCATCTGTTCCAGCAGGCCGCAGCAGCTCAGGCAGACGCTGAGGATATTGATTTGCATCAGCCTCCGGTAATTGGGAATGATTTCAGGAATATCCGGCTGCTGGACCGTTCAAGCTCATTAAGAAATGTGCAGATTGAGCCGGGCAGCTTCACAGGAACTGATATGGACCTGCAGATGGTGGAGCTGGACGATAATCCGTCCGGGACGCCCGAGTTCCCGTATAACTGGATGCGCCCGGCGGAGGCTGGAGACGAGCCCTTCAGATTAACGCTCACCAGCAGAAGCCTCATCCTGGTATACAAGGATTCCGGCAGCACCGGCTTCGGCAGCGCTGATGTCCGTGTGGACGGCAAGCCCGTGCTCACCGCTGATCCCCATGTGAACAACTGGACCCACTGCAACGCAGTCATTGTGTACCATCAGGAGACGAGCGGTGAACATACGGTGGAAATTACCATGGCTGACGGCGACCAGGACAAATGCTTTACGATACTGGGGTTTGGATATTGCTGACAGCGTCGGGAGTGCGGATAAAAGCGGGATATTGAGAGACTTGGAGGGTGCGTAGGCAGGGAGCTAGATAAGTGTGTAATTTGTACGTAGTTATATGGGCGGGCGTTAGTTAACTAACTAATATGTAAATTCACCTCCGTACGACTGTTTCGGGCCCGATCAAAGGGATTTTTCCCTTTGATTCCACTCCTCCGACCGTTTCCAGCCCGATCAAAGGGATTTTTCCCTTTGATTTCCCCTCCTGCGACCGTTGCCAGCCCCACCAAAGGGATTTTTCCCTTTGATTCCACTCCTCCGACCGTTTCCAGCCCCACCAAAGGGATTTTTCCCTTTGATTCCACTCCTCCGACCGTTTCCAGCCCCACCAAAGGGATTTTTCCCTTTGATTCCACTCCCCCGACCGTTGCCAGCCTAATCAAAGGGATTTTTCCCTTTGATTCCTTCCGCCCGACCGTTTCCAGCCCCACCAAAGGGATTTTTCCCTTTGATTCCACTCTTCCGACCGTTTCCAGCCCGATTAAAGGGATTTTTCCCTTTGATTCCACTCCTCCGACCGTTTCCAGCCCGATCAAAGGGATTTTTCCCTTTGATTCCACTCCCCCGACCGTTTCCAGCCTAATCAAAGGGATTTTTCCCTTTAATTTCCCCTCCTGCGACCGTTGCCAGCCCCACCAAAGGGATTTTTCCCTTTGATTCCACTCCTCCGACCATTTCCAGCCCGATCAAAGGGATTTTTCCCTTTGATTCCACTCCTCCGACCATTTCCAGCCCGATCAAAGGGATTTTTCCCTTTGATTCCACTCCCCCGACCGTTTCCAGCCTAATCAAAGGGATTTTTCCCTTTGATTCCACTCCCCTATTCCCTGCAAATCGAATCCATGTGGCTGTGCAGCACGCGAAGGATCCGCTCTCTGTCCAGCCGCTGGGGTTCAAGCAGCGCATGAATCGCCACCCCGTCAAGCAGTGCGTACAGCCGCTCCGCTTCGATGCTCATATCCAGCCCCTCCCGCAGCAGCCCACTCTCCTCCAAATGGCCCAGCAGATTGACAATCCCCGGATAAATTCCGTCATTTAAACCGCCGTAGTCCTCCTCTGCATACTTAAGGTGAAACACAAACGCGAACCACACCTCCATCTCCGCCATATTATTATCATTTAAAGGCAGCAGCTCCATCAGCACCCTCGTTACCAGCTCCTTCGGCGGTAAGCCAAGTCCGGCAATGTCTTTAATTCTGGCGTTAGCCCGATCACTGACCAGCTTCATGGCAAAGCCGAGCAGCTCCTGCTGGGTTGCAAAATAATGACGCAAAGCGCCCAGTGACACTCCGGCCTCCTGGGCTATTTTGCGTACCGTAGCCCCTTTCATTCCCTGATTCAGAATGACGCGCCAGGTGGCTTCGGCAATATGTGATTTCCGTTCTTCGTGATCGACTATTTTTGGCATGTCCGTATTGTAGCATACCATCGGATTAGGCTGCAATTTAAATAATACACTTGTATTATTTAAATCCTGCTGCTATAATCCCTCTTAACTAATACATTTTCTGATGAGGAGTGCATGATGAACACTGTAGCCTGGGCTATTGTCACTGTTGAAATCCTGTTCTGGGTCGTAATTATTGCAGGTCTTACTATACGTTATATATTTAAGCACCCTAAGCTGGGGCTGTTCTTTCTCGCGCTAACTCCGGTGCTGGACCTTATCCTGCTGGTCATTGCAGGGACTGATCTGTCCAGGGGTGCCACCGCTACTACCGCCCATGCCATCGCAGCTGTTTACATCTCGGTATCCATCGTTTTTGGCAAAAGCATGATCCGCTGGGCAGACGAACGCTTCCGTTATTATGTAACGAAGCAAGGAACCCCGCCGCTCAAGCGCAGCGGAATGGACCATGCCCGGCATTATTTCAGGAGCTGGCTATTGCATCTGCTGTCCTTTCTGCTGGGAGCCGGCATTCTCTACGGTCTGATCCGCTGGATCGATGAGCCTATCCGCACCGAAGCCTTGCAGGGTGTTCTCAGCATATGGACAATTGTTGTCGGTATCGATCTGCTGATTGCAGGCTCATATTTCCTGTGGCCGCGAAAAGAAAAAGCAAAAACATCCGCGTAGCAGCAGAAACTGCAGCTCTCATACCAAGCAACACGTATCCCAAGCAGCTCGTATTCCAAGCAGCACGCATCCTGAGCAGCTCGTATTTCAAGCAACACGTATCCAAGAAATACGTATCCTAAACAGCTCGTATTCCACAGCACCACTATAACCGCAGCAAAAAACACACCCTCCGGTGTGTTTTTTCGTATCCAAGCCTATTGCAGCTTCGGTCCCCCGAAAACTTTCGGACAGCAGCATTTTTTTGCTGAATTAGTATTTAGTATTAGCGGTATGCATCACCAGCCTCCCCCCCCCGGTGAGTCTCAGTTCACCTTGGTCAGAGCCCATTTCTGCGCATCGGTTCCGTTGTCAGTCCACTGCTGCACTGCCGCACCATCAGCTGTTGAGGAGCCGGATACATCCACTGCCAGACCGCTCACCTTGGAGATCAGCTTGTAGTAGCCGCCGCCGGCATCAACAATCCGCCATCTCTGCGCATCCGTCCCGTTATCGTTCCACTGCTGCAGCTGAACGCCTGTAGCTGTGGAGGAATTCGGAACATCAAGCACCTTGCCGCTGTGTACAGCTGTAAGCTTATAGTAGCCGTCACCAGTGCTATCTACCCGGAACTGCTGGTTAGCAGCCGTGTAATTGGTCCATTGGTGGATTTTGGCGCCGGCTGCCGTGGATATATCCACCACATCCATTACTTTACCGCTTGCCTTGGAGGCAAAGGTGTATACACCACCGCTGACAATGCTTGCCGGTGAAGCAGCCTGATAGACCCGCACATAATCCACCAGCATCTGCGCCGGGAAGGCAGTCGAAGTATTCGGGCTGCCCGGCCAGTTACCGCCCACCGCGAGGTTCAGCAGCAGAAAGAACGGCTTCTGGAATTCTTCTGTGTTACCGGTGTTATTCTCAATATAAAACTCATTAAACAGGTTGCCGTCCACATACCATCTGATGTACTTCGCATCCCACTCGATGCTGTACACATGAAACTGCGAGAAATCGAGATTGCCGGATACCTTGCCGTACTCGGCGTGGCCGTTGGCATCCCAATGAACGGTGCCGTTTACATAAGCGTTATTATTTACCCGCTCCATAATGTCGATCTCGCCGCTTTTCGGCCAGCCGACGGTATCCATATTGGAGCCGAGCATCCAGAAGGCCGGCCAGATGCCCTGACCCGAAGGCAGCTTCATCCGGGCTTCAATCTTACCGTAGGTGAAGCTCTTTTTACCCTGCGTCTTGATCCGGGCCGAAGTGTAGCTGCTGCCGTTATACGATTCCTTCTGGGCTGTTATGACCAGATTGCCGCCAGTTACCTGCAGGTTCTGCGAACGGTTCGTATAATACTGCAGCTCGTTATTCCCCCAGCCGCTGCTGCCGGTTCCATTCTCCGCAGTCCAGTCTGCCGTATTCAGCGAGGTTCCGTTGAATTCGTCGCTCCACACCAGGTTCCAGCTGGTTGCGGCATTGGCCGCTTTTCCTGCCGGGAATAATGTAATCAGAAGTGCAAGAGTCAAAAACAGCGCTGCCCATTTCCTTCTACGCATCGTATTCCTCCTAAAATTTTTCGGATAGCTGCTTATTTCAATACACGCCGCGCGTAACGTGCCTTTGAAATCGTTGGAACAGCAGGATCAGCGTTAACGAAACCGCTTTATTTCCACCCCTTTGCATTCTATATCCTTTCCGGCGACAATATGACAGGAATCCGGGCAAGGCTGTCCACCCGGCTTGTTGACAATGCTGTGGCAGGAGCATAGATTTAAGGAGATTGGCGAAGAGCCGCTGACACAAATCATGAAAGCGATTAATCCGCACGGCACGAAATAATCCATATACACAAGGAGAAGCAGCGATGAAACTATCTGTATTCTATGAACATATTCTTGAGGCAGCCGGACAGAGCGGCCGGAGCCTGGAGGAAATCTGCACGCTTGTCAGAAGCTTCGGCATTGACGCACTGGAAATGGACGCAGACCGCTTTAAAACAGAGGAAGACGCGATTCTGACACTGCTGGAGAAGACAGGACTAAGGGTAAGCTGCATGTACGGATTTTTTGATTTCGGCCACATTACCGGCAGCGTTGAATGGAAGGAACAGATTATTTCCTTTCTGTCCATGGCCGGCCGGGCAGGTGCCTCGCGTGTACTGGTTATTCCGGGCTTTCTGGAGGAGCATGAGCAGGACCCTGCTTCCGTGGAGTATCAGCAATGTGTGCAGTCCATGAAGGAGGCCGTTGCCGCCATGTGCGCGTATGCCAAGCCGCTGGGCATTACGGTCGGTATGGAAGACTTTGATGACAGTAGGGCGCCGTTCGCCACAACAGCGCAGCTGCTGTCCTTTGTAGAGGAAATACCGGAGCTGTCCTGCTTCTTTGATACCGGGAATTTTCTGTACAGCGGAGAAGATGCTCTTGATGCCTACAAACGCTGCAGACCTCATATCGGCTATGTCCACTGTAAGGACCGGACGTTTGAGGTTCACCCTAAGGAGGAGCCTAAGCTGACAGTGGACGGCCGCGCCATGTATGCGGTCCCTGCCGGGAACGGCTGCATTCCGATGAAAGAGCTTGTAGCGGATCTGCTCAAGAGCGGCTATGATGACACCTTTGTCATCGAGCATTTCGGCGCTCAGGATCAGCTTGCGTACATGAAGGAGTCTGCCTTGTGGCTGCTGGACCTGAGAAAAAAGGTGCTTGGCGCATAGCCGCCGGCCAAAACTTTATCCAAACCTTAGATTTGGTTTAGAATAGATAAAGATTAGACCGCTATACTGGCCAGGGGTGATGGATTATATATACGATACTGATTGCTGATGACGAGCCTGAAATTGTTGAACTGCTACAGCTTTATCTTGAAAAAGACTACCATATTCTAAGCGCTTCATCCGGATTAGAGGCTCAGCTTCTGATCCGGGAGCAGACGGTTGATCTGGCTATTCTTGATATTATGATGCCGGGGATGGACGGGCTGCAGCTGCTGAAGAGCATCCGCGGCTCACACCGCTTTCCCGTCCTGTTCTTATCGGCCAAGAGCCAGGATCATGACAAAATTCTTGGACTTGAGCTGGGCGCTGACGACTACATAGCGAAGCCCTTTAATCCGCTGGAGGTTGTGGCGAGAGCGAATGCCCTGCTGCGCAGGGTTCATCATTTTGATGTGCCAACCCTTCCGCCGGAGCCCGAGGTGAATCAGCTTGTACTGGGTGCGCTTACCCTGGATTTGAATGAATGCGTGCTGTATGTGTCCGGTGAGCCTGTTATGCTGACATCGACCGAATACAAAATTCTCAAGCTGATGATGGAGGAGCCGGGCCGGGTCTTTACCCGTAAGCGGATCTATGAAGCCGTGTGGGAGGATTTCTATATGTACGAGGATAACAGCATCATGGTGCATATCAGCAACATCCGCGAGAAGATTGAACGGGATTCCAAAAAGCCGGAGTATCTGAAAACAATCCGCGGACTGGGGTACAAAATCAATGCGCCTGTGGAAAAATAGACAGCAGCGGCCGCTGCAGGCATCGCTGGCCATTGATTTCCTGCGGTTTCTGCTTATCGTGCTGTTAACCGTGACGATTATTATCTTCGGCACCTATGCCTTTATGCAGCTGGATGTCGCACAGAAGCTCCAGGATTACCAGCTGGCTGACCCTGACCTCAAGACGCAGGCCAGTCTGTATCTGGACAATCCGCAGAGCGGACCGGAGACAGAGAAGCTGCTGCGCAGTGAAGGCTGGCTGGAGGTGCTGGACAGCAGCAAGACGGTCCGCGAGGTCGTCGGAAGCAAACGGGATGCTCCTCACAGCTACTCGGAAGAACAGATCTATCAACTGCTCGAGAATGATCCGGATCAGGCTTACTACACGTCCCTGGCGGCTTATCCTCAGAACGGCGCTGCAGGCTGGCTGCTGCTGAAGATTCCCCGGGACCGTATCGACATCACGATTAACAGCTATCCGTTCATGTCTTATTTTAACAGGTCGGTTACCTTCTACATTATGCTTGGCGCCATGCTGCTGCTGCTGCTGGTTGTAACGTACAGCTATTCTGTAGCCCGGCGTATCCTGAAGCCGCTGAAGACTATAGTCCAAGGACTTAAGGAAATGATCCAGGGTAACTACAACACCCGTCTTACCGTTCATGCCGAGAAGGAATTTGAGCAGATGGCTGAGACCTTCAATTATATGGCGGATATGATTGAACGTACCACTATCGCCAAGCAGCGGGCCGAGGACAGCAAGCAGCGGATGATTATGGATCTGTCCCATGACCTCAAGACGCCGATTACCAGTATTCAGGGGTACGCTCAGGCCCTATATGAAGGCCGGGTGGAGGATGCGGAAAGGCAGCGGAAATATTTACTCTACATTTACAACAAGTCCTTTCAGGTCACCAGGCTGATCCAGAATATGATGGAGCTGCTTAAGACCGACTCTCCGGATTTTCTGCTGAAAATGGGGCGTCACGAGCTCGGTGATTTCCTGCGGGAGATTATCGCCGGGGCTTACGGGGAGATTGAACAGAAGCAGTTCACGCTGCGGCTTGAGGTGCCCGATCAAGATGTCTATGCCCAGTTCGATCCGGAGCTGCTGTCACGGGTGGTCCAGAACCTGGTCACCAATGCACTGGCTTACAACCCGCCGGGAACAACGCTGCGGATCGGGCTGGCTCCAAGGCCGGATGCGGTGGTCATTGAAATCGCCGATAATGGTGTGGGCATCGCTAAAGAGCTGCGGCCGACCATCTTCGATCCTTTTGTACGGGGCGATGAAGCCAGAACCGCATCCGGCGGGACAGGCCTGGGGCTGGCTATTGCCCGGAAGAATACAGAACGGATGGGTGGAACACTTGAGCTGTCCGGCACCAGGCAGGAAGCTACGGTGTTTACCATTACGATTCCTGATTAAACAGAAGACACAGCAAAGCGGCAGCCAAGGAGAATGCTCATTCCCTTGAACTGCCGCTTTTTTGCGCTGCTTCATGAACAGTACCTTTAGCGTGCTGCAACAACACCGACCACTGTTACATTCACATCGGTCACTTGCAGCCCGGTCAGCTTTTCAACCTGGCTCTTGATACTCTGCTGCAGAAGCTGGGCCAGCTGGTGAAGCGGTGTGCCCAGGGTGATAATCGGGAAGAGCTGGACCGACAGCTCACTGCCGCTGATTTTCACCTTGATCGCCTTGTAGAACTCCTCCCGCTTCTTCCGCTTGGTGCTGCCTTCCACAAGCGCCTGAACTGCTTCAGCCTCCTGGACAGCCATTCCGGCAATTTTGGATATGACCTGCTGTGACACCGTCAGCTTTCCAACACAACTTATTCCCTTTTCCGGTTGATTCATTCTGCTTCCTCCTTCAGCTCTCATATGCCTACAGTCCCTCCCACTTCTCCTTGAGAAACAGCTGGTATGTATGCTTGGATACAATCTTGATTACCATGTACACAGGGATAATAATCAGCATACCGATAATTCCGAAGAAATTCCCCACTCCCAGCACAAGCACCGTTGTCGTAATCGGATGAATGTCGAGGCTTTTGCCAAAAACCAGCGGTGATATTATATTATCCTGAATCTGCTGGGCAAGCAAAATAATGATGAGTGACCACAAGCCAACCATTGGCGAAACAGTCAGGCCGATGATCACAATCGGAACAGAGGAAATGATCGCTCCGAAAAACGGAATAAAGTTCATAATGAAGGCAATCAGGGTCAGCACAAGGGCATACGGCAGCCCGATCATCAGGAATCCAAGATACATCAGCACGCCCAGTGCCAGATTCACGACGACTCTGCTTACAATGTAGTTGCTTAATGCGCCGTCAATTTCTCCTGTAATCGTTCCTGCCCGCTCCCGGAAACGCCGGGGTACCATCCGGACAAAGGCTTTGCCGAACTTGTCCCCTTCCTTAAGCATATAGAACAGCAGGATCGGAAAGGTGAACAGAATGATTGCCAGATTGGACACCGCTGAGAATAAGCCGGTGACATAGCTGGTCAGCAGGGTAAAGCCTTGGCTTAAATATTCATTTAACTGGGACAGCAAACTGAAATCCTCGGGAAACAGCTTGGCGAAAAAGCCTGACTGCTCCAGCTCGGATATTTTATCGTTAACGATGTCGAACAGCTGCGGGGCATTCTGCACCAGTGTCAGCAGCTGCGATTTCAGCGGAGGCCATACCCCGCCAAAAAATCCGATTAACAGCACGCCAAGCACGAGATAGATCAGCAGAATAGCCTGCATGCGCTTCAGCGTCCAGCGCTTGATCTTCCAGCGCTCCATCAGCGGCAGCAGCGGCCGCAATAAATAGTAGAAGAACACCGCCAGCAGCACCGGAATAAGAATAACGCCCGTCAGTGACTTGAACGGCTCAAAAATAAAATCGACCAATGACCCCACATATACAATAAGCAGAACCAGCAGTATTGCCTTACCTATCGTTAGAAATTTGTTCAGCTGCTTCATCTGCCACCCCCTGGCCCGTTGACAACCCGGCAGCCGGAGCACGCCGATTGCTGGTTTTGTTACAACTGTACCCCAGCAATCTTAATGCTGCCTAAGCTGAACCTAAAGATTAGCTAAATATTAGCCGGACAGGCGGCAGACTGGCTATTCAGGCTGAGTAAGCGCAGCTTCTACCAGCTCAAGCGACTTGCTTTTGATATTGGGATAATCTCCGAATACCCATTGCGGCATAATATGCAGATTGCCCTTTTGAATGGCGCTGACCTTCTGCCACACTGCCGTTTGCTGCATGTCAGCCAGCAGCTTCTCGGCATCCTCATCCTGGCTGACTGTGGATTTGCCGACCGTCATGAAGATATGGTCTGGATTCAGCTCCGGCAGCACCTCAAGGGATAATGCCGCATAGCTCTCCTCCTGCTTCTCCAGCCCGGATACATAAGACAAGCCCAAATCCTTGGTCAATGTAGCCGCCAGATGCACATTGGGGCTTGCTGCCTGCATCTCCTTCTGCAGCCGGATGAACAGGAACGTTTCACCCGGTTCAACGTACCCGGCAATCCGCTGCTTTACCTCAGCCGCCTGCTTGTCGTAGTCCGCAAGCCACTTTGCTGCTTCGTCTTCCCTGCCGACCACACTGCCGATCTCCTGCAGCTCCTCACGCCAATCCCCGTCTCCGCGGAAGACGAGCACCGGAGCGACCTTGCTTAGCTGCTCGTACACGTCCGGCTCAATGTGGCGGGCGATTATCATATCCGGCTCAGTCTCCACGGCTGCTTCAAGGTTGATTTTATCCCCGAGCGGCACAATCGCTTCATTCTGGTCCTCCTTGTCCATATACGGCAGCTCCACTGATCCGCTGTAGGTAGTCGTTGCGTAAGGCTTGACGCCCAGTGCATATAACGTATCCAGAATGCGGTAGTCAGCCGCAGCGATTCTATCCGGAATGCCGCTTACCTCGGTAACGCCCATAGCATGCTCAATCTGCATACGCTGCGGCGATGCGGACGATGACGGCTCTGCGCCGCAGGCACTGAGCAGAATCATCATGCACAGCAGCAGGGCTACCGCCAGCGGCGTTTTGGTTTCTTTTGACATAGCAGAATCTCCTCTCTCCACCCGTATACGATCAGGGCTCATTCGGGTTTTAGTATAACGGAGAGACGGCGGGCTCCACATGGACGATCTGAGCCTTTTAGATGGAACATCCGGCACCTGCTGCAGCTCCACTGCCAGCTTGCGGAATTGTCCGGGAACGGCGCCGGTATGCTTTTTGAACCGTTTGATAAAATAAAACAAATCATGATAGCCGACGCTTTCGGCAATATGCTGAACCGTGTGGTCCGTTTCCTGCAGGAGCCTGGCCGCCTTCTCCATGCGGATATGGATATGGTAATCAATCGGGCTGCGCCCTGTCTTGGCTTTGAACTTCCGGGACAGATAGCGGACGCTGTAATTCAGCTCCTGTGCGATAGCATCAAGGGTCACCGGCTCCTGCAGATGCTTCTCAATGTAGCGGATCGCCTGATCCACTACGTCTGCCTGTGCCGCTTCAGCCGGCGCTTGGTCCAGCTGGCTCATTACCTCGTGCATGAACATGTAAAAGACCGTTTTCGCTTTAAACCGGGCCAGCTCCCCGCCCCTAAGCCAAGTGTCGTAGATGTCACGGGCATGCTGGTGCAGCAGCGCGGGGAACTCCGGGACGAAACGGAACGGCTCTGCTGTACCTGCCAGCGAATGGAGCGGTGCGGATGCAGATCCGGGCTCGCTTTTATATAAAATCAGATAGAATTCCAGTTGCTGAAGGCTCGTAATCTGCAGCTCCAGCCCTTTACCGCCATGCAGCAAACAGCTCCGTGGCAGTGTAAACGAATGGCCGCCGATCCCCGCAGTCCCCTCACCGCGGCACAGCAGTACAAAGGCATCCGCCGGAAGCGGATAAGCCGGCAATGTCTCACCTGGCCTCAGCACAACATGGCGGATATCGAATAAATGGAAGGATGAACCGGCCCAATACTGGATAAGACTGTGAACATTCATATACTCCTCCTGAACCTGCTTGGTAAAGATATAGGCTCCATTATAGTTGATAATCATTCTCAATACAATGGAAACACCGGTGAAGCTCCTCCCTGCTGCGCACCTTCATGCCTGTCAGTAGAGAAAAAGTGCATAAAGTTGAAGATTGTCGAATGTTAACCGGGGATGATTGTTCTGCCTATTGGTGAACGATATACTGGAATGAAGATAGAGGGGGCCTGACATGGTTGACACTTTTTTTAACACAAGCCTGAAAACAAAAATCGTCCTTGTCTTTATTGTGATGATTACCCTGATTACGTCGGCTCTCGGGCTGTACTCATTTCACACCTCCAAAAAACAGATTGTTAACAAGGTCAGCACGACCAATCTGTCGGTCATCCGGCTGATTGATAACAATATTGTAGAGATGCAAAAGAGCATTAAGGACTGGGTGACCGTCTTCAGCCTCTCCCCGGTTGTACAGGATGCGCTGCAGAATGAACCGGTCGGCAACGTGGACCTGGAATCGCAGATCTATTCGGGGACGATGTCGGCCATTATGAACCAGATGCTGGTTACCGGCAATTTCGATTACCTCTCCCTTTACGGCCAGGATGAGCTGCCGCTCTATCAGGTAGCCACCGATGACAGCAGCGGACCGGGCAGCTACAGCCGGATTACAGCTAGTGAAGTATATAAGCAGACGCTTGAATTTAACGGGGCCTCCTACTGGTATCCGCTTAACAGCAGCAATAATGTATTCATCGACGTGAACCGCAATGAGAAAATCGCCATGAGCCGGATTGTCCGCAGCACGCTGAACGGGCGGAATATCGGGCTGATCTTCGTCGGCATTAACACCGAAACGATCCGCAAGCGGTATCTGAAGGATCTGTATGACGAGTCCCATGGAATCGTGATTCTGGATCAGAACGGGGTGCCGTTCCTCACAGCCGGAAAGCCCTTTTACAATGAACAGGAGCCGCTTCAGCTTCCCAAGGCCAAGAACGGTACAGAAGACGGCTCACAAATTATGAATCTGAATGGTGAAGAGCTGCTGCTTACCTACACTCAGAGCAACGCCGGCTGGCAGATCCTCTATGCGGTTCCGCTCGACACCCTGACCAAGGAGCTCAACTCCATCAAGCTGTTTGTCTTTATTGCCATTCTGGTGAGCCTGCTGCTGAGTATACCCCTGATGCTGGTTATGTCCAATTTTCTGACTGCGCCGATCAAGCAGCTGCTGTATTCCATGCGGCGGTTCCAGAACGGACATTTCGACGAAAAGGTGGAGGTGCGCTACCGGGATGAAATTGGCCTGTTAAGCCGCGGCTACAATACGATGGTCGGCAATATCAAGACACTGGTGGATGAAGTGTATGTCCTGAAGCTGAAGGAGCAGGAAGCGGAGCTCAAGGCGCTGCAGTCGCAGATTAACCCGCATTTTCTCTATAACATGCTGGATACGATTTTTTGGGAAGCGGAAAGCGCCGGCCAGGACAAGATCAGCGAGATGGTCATCAATCTGTCCCGGCTGTTCCGGCTCAGTCTGAACCGCGGCAAAAGCTTCACCAGCGTAGCCAAAGAAAAAGAGCTGATCCAGCTCTACCTGTCCCTGCAGCAGATGCGTTTCCGCGACAAGCTCCGTTATTCAATCGACATCCCGGAATATTTGGACAGCTATGTCATTCTTAAGCTGAGTTTGCAGCCCTTTATCGAGAATGCCCTGGTCCATGGCATTGAGCGCAAGCGTGAAGGCGGGACAGTCAGCATAACCGGAGAAATGGACGGCGGGGCCCTGCGTTTTGTCATTGAAGACAATGGCATCGGGATGGATGAGGCGACGATTGCGAAGATTACCGATGTCCAAGAGGAAGATGATATTCACACCGGTGCGAACACCGGGGGGTATGCGGTAGCCAATGTGATCCAGCGCTTCCGCCTGTATTATAAGGATCAGTTCAATATCCGGTATTCCAGCAGGCCCGGGTCAGGTACCCGGGTAGAGCTTATCATTCCAGTCACATCAGAACCATTGGAGGAGAACCATGATTAACTTAATGATCGTCGATGATGAAGAGCGGGCCAGAACCGGGATCAGAACGCTGATCGACTGGGCCAGCCATGATGTGGAGATTATTGCCGAGGCGGGAGACGGAGCGGAAGCTCTTGAGCTCATGCACAAGCACCATGTGGATATTCTGCTGGCCGACATAAGGATGCCGGAGATGGACGGTCTGGCCCTGATTGAGCAGGTAAAGCGCGACTTCCCGCATATTAAATCGGTCATTATGAGCGGCTATAACGATTTCCATTATGTCAAAAAAGCGATCGCACTCGGCGCATCCGACTACCTGCTGAAGCCGAGCAGACGCCAGGAGATTACCGACACTATTGTCAATGTGGTGGGGGAGATTCTTGAGGAGAAGCGGCAGACCGCACATCTGAAGCGGCTGACTGAAGGCTTCCGCGAGAGCCTGCCGCTGCTGAAGGAGCGGACCCTCAGCCAGCTGGTGCTGTCCGAGGAGGTAGCCTACGATAAGATCCGGGATAGTCTGGAGCTTAACCGGATTTATTTTCCCAACGACTATTTCGCCGTCTTTGTCATGCAGCTGGACAATCTCCATACGCTGCAGAAGAGCTATACGGCGTTTGAGCTGGAGCTGCTGAAGTACGGGCTCAAAAATATCAGCGAGGAAACCGTCCGCCAGCCGAATATCGGCCTCAGCTTCGAGCATCAGGATGATATCATCGCCATCCTTAACATGCCTGTTGAGCTGGACAGCAGTGAGCTGTTAGCACTGGCCGGGGAATTCCAGTCTAATGCCAAAAATTATATCAAGCTCGGCGTTTCCGTCGGCATCGGCGTCACCGGCACCCAGCTGCCCAGTCTCAACCTGTCCTACAGCTCAGCCATCAGTGCACTGGATGACCACTACGCCCTGGGCCCGGGCAAAATTGTGAATGCCCAGGATAGCCGGGCGGCTGAGCACGGGAGCTGGTCTTACCCTATTTTGCAGGAAAAGACCGTGCTGCTGAGTGTAATGAATGGTGACGCGAACAGCATCCGCGAGAGTCTCGCCACGTTCATGTCGGCTCTCCCCTCCTCCAAGGAACAGATTGTCAGCTGCTCGCTTTCGCTGTATTTTGCCCTGTACAAGCTGTATATTGAGAAAAATGCCGGCGGGATGGACGATTTCGGCCTGAGCCTGCAGGACAGCATCCACAACATCTCTAAAGAAGACCCCGAAGGCATCAAAGGTGAGCTGCTTACCGCTGCCGTCAAGGTCAACGAGCTGCTGAATGCCAAAAAGAACAAAAACAAGCTGTTCGAGTCCATCCTTGCCTACATTGAAGAAAATTACTACAAGGACATCAGCCGGGAGACAGTCGCCAATGAGGTGTTTATCACCCCGGGCTATCTGAGCCTGCTGTTCAAGCAGCAGATCAAGACCAATTTCCTCGACTATCTGCACAAAATCCGCATCGACCAGGCCTGCCTCCTGCTCAAGGACCGCAGCCGCAAAATCGGCGATATCGCGATGAAGGTCGGCTACAACGATGAGAAATACTTTTTCCAGGTGTTCAAGAAATACACGGGCTTCACGCCCAACCAGTATCGCAATAATCTGGATGAGACGGGATTAAACTTATAACCCTCTTAATCTGGGGCTCCGCCGCTATTCCCTTAAGCTATGTATTCAAGTGCGAGCTATGTAGCTTTTATATAACGGGCAGCAGTCCTGTTCAGCACTAGCACACCGGTTATTAGTGCTATGTTGATGATAAGGACGACAACGCTGCCCTCTATGGCATAGCCGCCGCCTGACAGCAGGGCTGAACCTTGAAAGCTGCTGTTATAGAGCTTCGGATAATCTCCTGCTAAGGATACTCCGCCTAAAATAACCGCCCCCGCCGTGTTCCAGACGAAATGAGCCAGAACCGGTGCTATTAAGCTGCCTGTGTATTCCAGCAGTAATGTCATAAATATACTCATCGTTACTACATTCAGAACCGGGATAATCCCCGCTTCAAAGGCTCCGCCATGCATTAAAACAAACAATAGTGTGGTTACCGCGCCGGCCGCCAGCCTGCTGCTGCTGCGTTTCCATAGCTGATACAAATAACCTCTCACCAGCAGCTCCTGCATAGCCACATTTAACAGTGACGCCAATATCCAGATCCATATGTAATCAACCTCATTCCGGCCATGTATCGCCATCGTGTCTGTCAGCAAGAGGACGGCCACTGTACTCCCCAGCCATAAAGTACCTGCCGCTATCCCCAGTAACGTATTCTTGAAGAAATGAGGCGCTAATGGAACACTTATCCTCCCCCGCTCGACGAATCTTACAAAAAGAACAGTAAACAATACAGCTGCCGCCAAAGGCGCGAACTCCCACCACAGCCGACGGATTGCAGGATTGCTAAAAGGTCCATCGGGTGTAAAAGAAATTGCCGCCGCCCAGCCGGCGAAAAACAGGACTGTTTTTACAATTGTGCTCACAGGCTTGTTCATACTTGGCTCCTCTTTCGTTATCGTTATTTGCCCGGCTTCGTTCCAGGGCATCATTACCTTTGACGTCTGTGTTGGGGAATTTCACTGCAGCGGAGGATTATTAGCTAGTTGGCAGGGAGTTGTTCCGGCCATCTGCGGTGAGCATGATGGAGTGGTATAGATGTACTTTGTGCAATTAAAAGCAGCTGAAAAGAGCAACAGCGCCGTATAAATGCATTCTGTGCAACTAAAGTTACGTAAATCAGCTGAAATCGGCTGTACGCAGCATTTTAGTTGCACGAACTGCAGTTATAACGCTGTTTGGAGCAAAAACAGGCGTTTTAGCTGTACAGAGTGCAGTTAAGTGTGAATGGTGCGGTGAACATAGCATGCTTGCCGCCTGGCCTGCTGCACAAAGAAGACCAGCCTGATAATACGGCTGGTCTTCTTCTGCATCAGTATGCTAATTATGCTCCCGGTACTCGAAGTAATCGAAATCGGCTGTGATCTGCCTGCGGTAGGAATCCTGGCAGTTGATCCCGGCGAAGGCGCCGGTGAAATGGCCGGAGTTGGAGTATTCATCTGAGCATTTGGTGCCGTCCAGCTCCGGGCCGACCTGCTGCCACTGCTCCCCGTCTGGTGAGGCGGAGAAGGTCAGCATCCCCTCACGCAGCTCGGCGCGGAGATAGACTCTCTCCCAATCCGTGACCGGCAGCCGGGATTCTGTCAGCTCCACCTTGGTACCGTTGTCGGCGTACAGAATACCCAGACACTTCCCTCCAAGGCTCTCACTGTAGTAAATCCGCAGATAGTAGAACATGTTCTGGTCATAGAAGAGCGTAAGTCCGGCTGACTGATGATAGTTCTCCGGTTCAAACTCCACACAGGTCTCTACCGTTGCATTAACGGACTGCAGCCGGCGTGCCACCAGACTCTGCTCATGCAGCGAGAATAGCGATTGCCGCCCGCGCAGCCGCAGGTAGCCCGGCCGGGCCGACAGGGAGGCCCAAGACTCGTCAATCGGAACCCGCAGGGAGTTCAGGTGAAGGTTCCACTTGCCGCTGGCAAAGTCCTCTCTGGCCGGTTCCGGTGCGAACGGATAAGGCGTGAGCACAGGAGCCGGAGCCTCGGTCAGGGCCGCTTGCCCGCCGCCAATCATGCGCAGCCAGCCGTCCTCGGTCCATTCACATGCCTGCAGGGCCGTTTCTCTGCCCAGCATACTGCGGATTTCCGGCAGCAGCGGCCGGGCGCATAAATGGGCGATGTACCACTCCCCGTTCTGCGTTTCCACCAGCGAGCCGTGTCCGCTTTTTTGCAGCAGGGAATCCGGGTTATATTGGTACGGCTTGAGGTAATCATCCACATTCCGCCGGTCCAGATTAACCAGCTTGGCGGATGTAATAATCGGATTACACGGGTCGGACTCGTAGGGTCCGAACAGTTCGCGCGATCTTGCCATCGTAACACCGTGTCCGAAGCCGGTGCCGCCTTCAGCGGTCATCATGTAGTAATAGCCGTTCCGCTTATAGATATGCGGAGCCTCCATACAGCCCATATTTGTTGCCCCGCTGAAGATGCTCCGGGTGCTACCCGTCAGCTCCTGCCGCACCGGATCATACTCCTGAATAACTATTGAGCCGGGATGCTCGTACCCTTTGCGCGTCTCCCACTCCAGGTTAACCAGCCATTTGCGCCCGTCATCATCATGGAACAGTGAAGGATCGAAGCCGGAGCTGTTGAGATAGATGCGCTCCGACCAAGGGCCAAGAATATTCTTGGCCGTAACTACATAGTTGTCCAGATCAAACGCATTGCCGTTCGTGCTTCTCATGATCGTGTAGATCAGGTAAAAGGTCTGCTCCCGCTCGTCATAGGTCAGACACGGTGCCCAGACACCGCCGGAGGCCTCGATTCCCTTCATGTCCAGCTGATCCGGCCGGTCCAGCGCATAGCTGAGCGTCTGCCAGTTCACCATGTCCCTGGAATGATGAATCTGCACACCGGGGAACCATTCAAAGGTAGATGTCGCCATATAATAATCGTCACCAACACGGAGAATCGACGGATCGGGATTAAAGCCCCTCAGTACCGGATTTTGAATCTGTAGTCTAGTCAATTTGCTCTCTCCTCCTCTCTATCAGCTATTCCTGCTCCAAAATAATCTGCACACCCCAAGGCGCAAGCTCAAGCTCACCGTCAACAGACACCGCGCTGCCGGAGAGCAGTTCGGTTCCGCCCTTGACCGGCCGTACTCCCGCCAGCTGCTTGCCGGAGTAATTATAATAGAATCTAACCGGAGTCCCTTCACGGGTTGTTGCGGATTTGACGATTAGCGGGAAGGCATATTCTTGCTGCTCCGTCCACAAGCCGGCTGTCTGCAGTGTATCGCGTACGATTACTGCCAGATCGGAGGCGTCCATCATACAGCCGACATAGGTTGCTGTACCTTCGCCGAAGGTATTCCGCGTAGCGGCAGCGTAATTGCCCCATTCCGGATGGTCATAGAAGGCGAGTACTTCAGCGGTTCCCGGAACCAGCAGCTCCATCCAGCTGTTAACTGTACCGGCACCGCCTTCCGGGAACAATCCCCCGGTAAGGCCGGTCTCTGCATCCGGCGTTACGAACATGCTGTAGCCAATCCCGCAGGCTTCGCTGAGGATACCCGGCTGCTGCACAGTCCGTACCTTGACCTGCTCGTCGGCAAAGCCGCTTTTGAAGGAATACAGGACATGACCGCAGCCCTTCACATATTCATTAAGCGCCAGCAGCGCCTCATCCGAAACGGCGTACAGAGCCGGCACAACCACCAGATCATATTCATGAAGATACGGGCTGGAAGGCTGGATGAAGTCACATTCCGCATTCATACGGTAGAATTCATCATACAGCCAGCGCACCACGTCATTGTAGTTCTTGCCGTCCGGCAGCTTGAACCATTCCATTGCCGACAGCGCCTCGTTGCTGATCATGAAGGCGATTTTGTTCTTCTTTACGAGTCCGGTCAGCTGCGGGCTGAGCCGCTTGAAATCTGCCCCGATCGTACAAGCTTCCTTATACACCGGATTTGGCAGAAAATCATGGCTGAGCAGCCCCTTCCAATAGGTTTCAAAGGAATTGTGGATCGAGTGCCAGTGCCAGTAAGCCACCATGTTCGCTCCAGAGCCGATATGACTGAATGCCAGCAGCCGGAGCTGTCCAGGGTAAGGAGTCCACTGCGGAAAAGCCTGGGCCTGTGTCTCCAATACTAGATAATTGCTGCGCTTCACGGAGCGTGAAATGTCCCCGCCAAAAGCGATCTCGGCCCCGGTCAGCTCGGACTGCGAAGGATGATAAATATCCACACCGGCAATATCGAACGGCTCAGCCGCTGCAAAATGATCCACCGAAGGCTGAACGCCGAAGGAATACCCTCTCCACTCATAGTCGAAATTCTGGGTTACGAACTGTCCCGGCTGCTTGTATTCGTTGACAATTGCTACTTGCCACGCCAGAAAATCATTCACCAGCCCGCGCTGGAAGCGGGCAAACTCAGCACCCAGACTGCCGTTAATCGTACCCGCTACAGACGGGAAATCCTCCCAGCTGTCGATCCGGTTGCTCCAGTAGTCGAGACCGAATTGATGGTTGATTTTTTCCAGCGTTCCGTAGGTCTTGCGCATATATTTCACGAACTTCAGCTGGACATTATCCCCTGCTGTCTCGTAATGCTTGGTTTCATTATCGGTCTGGTAACCGATGACTGCCGGATGCTTATGGACCCGCTCCAGCAGCTTGCGGATGATCCGCTCGGCATAGAACAGGTAGACCGGATGCGTGATGTCCATAATCTGCCGTGCTCCGTATTTACCTCGTCCCGCCGATGTGACCGCCAGCACATCCGGGTGCTCCTTGACCATCCAGGCTGGAATGGCATAGGTCGGCGTTCCGACAATGACATGAATGCCAGCCTCGTGCATGGCGTCAAGTACGCGGTCCACGGATGTGAAGTCGAATACCCCGTTTTGCGGCTCATGCGTGCTCCAGGTAGATTCGGCAATCCGGACGGTGTTGATGCCTGCCTCCTTCATCATGCGGATATCTTCAGCAAGCCTCTCATAAGGCATGTATTCATCGTAATAGGCAACACCGTATAGCAGCTTATCCATTGCTTCATTCTCCTTTTGACCTAAAGTAAGGTATCCTTAGCCCTTCACCGCGCCTGCAGTAACCCCTTTGGTAATCTGCTCGTTAAAGATGGCATAAATAATGATCGCCGGTACCGAGGTCAGTACCATAACCGCAAACTGTGAACCGTAATCCGAGGAATACTGGCCGGTAAAGTTCATGACCGAGAACGGCAGCGTTTTGAGCGAATCCCTACTCAGGAAGGTGGAAGCCATAATGAATTCGTTCCAGCAGTTCAGGAAGGTTGTTACCACAATGGTCACCAGTGCCGGAGCCGTCAGCGGCGCAATAATGCCGAATACGATCCGGTAAATGTTCGCGCCGTCGATTACTGCCGATTCTTCCATAGCCTTAGGAATGGAGCGCAGAAAGCCTGTCAGCATAAAAGTTCCGAGCGGTACAGATACTGCAGTATAAGGAAGAATCAGTCCAAGATAGGAATCCGTTAAGCCCAGCGATTTAAAAATAGCAAAGTTAGGCAGCAGCGTCGCATGAATCGGAATCATAATGCCGAGCAGGATCACCGTAAAGAACAGGGAGCGCAGCTTCCACTGCATCCGTGTGAACGCATAACCCAGCGTTAGGGATAGAACAACCGTCAACACAATCGTGACCGCCGTTACGAAAAAGCTGTTGAAGAAATATCGGGCAAACTTGCCGTCCACCCACGCGTTAATATAGTTCTGCCACTGCGGAGCATCCGGCCATTTCAATATGCTGGAGGAATAGAACTCGCTGCTGCTTGTAAACGAGAAGTTCACCAGCCAGATGAACGGGAACAGCTGAACTGCGGCGATGATCAGGAAGAACAGCCAGAGCATGATTTTTGTATTTTTCTTCATGGTGCTTCCCCCTTAGTATTCGGTAGCATCGCTGCGGGTCAGCTTGTTGCTCAGGTAAGTGAACAGCAGACACACGGCAATGAACAGGATGGATATGGCATTGGCATAGCCGTACTGGCTGGCCGAAAAAGCTTTGTTATACAGATAGACAGCGAGGAACTGGGTAGAGTCGCCGGGACCGCCGTTGGTTGTCAGGAACACCATCTCCATCTGCTTCAGCGCAGTAATCATTGCCAGTGTTATCTGAACTGTAATGACCGGCATAAGCAGCGGAACGGTGATGCGAAGATGCAGTTTGAAGCCGGAGGCGCCATCAAGCGATGCTGCTTCATACAGGTCTTCCGGGATACCCTTGACTCCCGCATAGTAGAACAGAAGGCCCCATCCGAAGCCGGCCCAGATCAGGATGACCAGCATGGAGACCAGCGCAGTGCTGCTGTCACCTAGCCAGGCATGTTTTAGTGCACCAAGTCCTACAGAATCGAGCAGTTTATTCAATACGCCGAAGGTCGGATCAAGCAGCGAGAGCCACATTTTTGAAATAACCACGACGGAGATGACACTGGGAATGAAGAAAATGGTCCGGAACCACTTCTCGGCTTTGCCGCCGATCCGGTCCAGCATAATGGCGAAGAAAATGGCGATCGGATGCTGGATGATAATAAAGCCCAAGCCCAGCAGAACCGCATTGCGTAAGGAAAGCCAGAACCGGCTGTCATGGAACAGCAGCTCGGTATAATTGCCAAGCCCGACAAACGTCGAATTCGTGCCAGGTGCGAGTGTATCACGGAATGAGTAGTAACCGCTCAGAACAATCGGAGCCAGAAAGGTTAGGGCGAATAGTAAAATGCCGGGAAAAACAAACAGAAAGATGGCAAGCTTGTTGTTAAGCACTTTATGCATGGGCGTTTCCTCCATCCTCCGGACGGACAAAGGGCAGGGAGTTCACTTAAGTTCCCCGCCCTTGTTCGTACCGTTATCTTTATAGTTGTAAAAGGGGTTGCCTTACTGGGAAGCCGCCGCAGACTGCAGATCGCTCAGCATCTGCTCCGCCGTGGAGCCGCCGGCAAAGAATTTGCCGAACGCATTCTGGGAATCATCCTTGAATTTTGGTGTTCCATAGTCAAGACCCAGCGAGCCCGCAGTAGTAGTCGCACCGGTCAGCACTTCTGTCAGTTCCTTCTGAAGACTGCTTTCATTACCGTTCAGCTGATAGGTCTGTGCAGGAACAGCAGCACCGATATCCCATACCGTTTTGGCCCATTGGTTAGCACTCATCAGATAGTCGAAGAACTTTTTGGCTTCTTCCGGATGCTTGGAGCTGTTCACCAGGGAGTAGCCGCCGCCGTTCCACGCCAGCAGATCCGTATTTTTGCCTTTACCGCCTTCCACTACCGGGAACTTAAGCACCGCTACATTATCGCGGAAGGTCTGCGGAAGATTTTCGTTAGTCGCCATCCCTGCTTCCCATGAGCCCATGTACCACATGGCTGCCCGCTCCTGAGTGAACAGGTTCTGGGATGCGCCGTAGTCAGAGGTCATGTACGATGCCTGGAACAGTCCGCTGTCTCTGGCCTCGCCCAGCAGCTCAGCCGCTTTCTTAAAGGTTTCGTCCGTGGTGAAGTCCTTCTTCTTGGCTACGGCATCCAGCATCAGGTTCTGGTCTCCGCCAACCCGGATCACAAGATCCTGGAAGAATGCGCCGAAGCTCCACAGATCCTTACCGTTGATCGACATCGGCTCGATGCCCTTTTCCCGGAACTGCTTACCTGCTTCGATCAGCTCAGCGTAGGTAGCTGGTACTTTAATGTTATTTTCTTCGAACAGCCGCTTGTTATAGTAGATCACTTCATAGTCACTGTTGCGCGGAAGGCCGTACAGCTTATCGTTGAACGTGAAGGAGGTGTATACACCCGGCAGGAAGCTGAATGCTTCGCCTTCATATTCCGCAGGATCGAGCTCTTTTACATAACCGGCTTGTACCAGTGTGTTGAGCTCGGCGCCGCCGTGCACCATAGTGACATCTATCGGCTCATTGGAGGCCATGTAGGCCTTCAGCTTGTTTTTGAACGGCTCCTCGGCCAGTGTTTCCAGCTCGATTTTGACATTCGGATTCTCTTTCGTGTAATTGTCGATGACCATCTGCTCCGCCAGGCCCTGGCCTGATTTACGGTCCGGAAGGTTAGAGAAGACGCGCAGCGTTACCTGCTCTCCGCCTGCTGCCGGCGTATTATTTCCTTCGGATGCTGTATTGCTGCTGTTATTGCTGCCGCATGCGCTGAGTACAGCCGTTGCTGCAAGTGCACCGGCCAAGAGTGCGTTTCTGCCTGAGAGTAAACCTTTGTTCATGATAAATCCCCCTCAAAGATGAGTATGTTTAGTTTGTTTCGCTTAGTGGTGGTTCGTTCTTTCTGACCTCATATTATCAGAGCAGCCCACGGCCGGCAGTAGAGAAAAAGTGAGGAAGGTTGAAATTTATCGAGACCCTTCAAATTTATACAAAAACGCCCCAGTCCCTATTGTCTCCTGTAAACGATGTGCCAAACCTTCTGAATCTAGCCGGACAGCTCAGCTGCCGCTCTTCGAATTCTCTTTTCCGCGTTATACCAAAAGAGCCTGCCCCGGCAGTCATCAATGACTACCAGGACAGGCTCTTTTAACTATTCAGGAATAACGGCTATTTCAGGTAAAATACTTCCTTCAGGCTCTTCGATACCGGGCTGTTGTCCGGATTAGTCTCCATCAGCGGCTCCATATAGACCCACCATTTCCGGCAGATCTCTGTCTGGGACATCTGATCCCACTTGGCTTCGTCCTCAATCTCCACGTAAGCAAACAGATTGCCTGTCTCTTCGTCGAGGAAAATGGAATAGTTGTGGGAGCCGTGGTTTCTCAGCTCTTCAGCCATCTCCGGCCACAGCTCATCGTGGCGGCGCTTATACTCCTCATAATGCTCCGGGTAAACTCGCATAACACTAGCTTTTCTAATCACTGTTCAGCACTCCAGACATAGTAGGTTTGGAAATAAACTATAATGAACATTATAATTCATAAATGAACTTTTTTGAAGAATAATAAACGAAAATAAACATCTATCAGCTATCCACTTGATTCAAGTGCAGCACGCTACGCTTTATTAATAGAGCGGGCTTATATAGAATAGTGAATATAGAATTATAGAATAGAGTAAACACACACGGAAGGTTGAGGCAGACGTATGAATCTTGTTCGGCGCCATGAAATGATTATGGAAGTGCTCTTGAACCGGAAAAATGTAACGGTCAATGAGCTTAGCGATAAACTGCAGGTAACGGGAAAAACAATCCGTGAGGATCTGAGCAGGCTGGAGGAGCAGGGTCTGGTTCAGCGCGTCCACGGGGGAGCGGTGCTGGCGCAAACCGATCAGTTCGGCATTCTGGCCTCCAGGCAGCCGCTGGATAAGCACGCCGCAGAGAAAAGGGAAATTGCCCTGCTGGCGCTGGCCCACATCGCCCAGGACGATATTATCGCCCTGGACGGAGGCAGCACAACACTGGAGATTGCCCGGCGGCTGGACAATATGCCGCTTACGGTCATCACTAATGATGTCTATATTATCAGCGAGCTGGTTCACAAGGATCAGATCCGCCTCGTAGTGCCCGGGGGCTACCGGGTCCGCAATGTACTGGCCGGGCCGGAGGCTGTAGCTTATGTGCAGCAGCTGAACATTCAAAAAGCCTTTCTCTCCGCTACTGCCATACATATAACACACGGCCTTACGGTCTATACCGGCGATTCCCTGGATTACAAGCAAGCCCTGGTGCAAACCGCCCGTAAGGTATTCGCCGCAGCCGATCATCACAAATTCGGCCAGATCGCCTTGCGGACCGTCGCCTCGCTGAATCAGGTGGATGTACTCCTGACAGACAAGGGACTTTCACAGGAGCTTGCTGAGCAGTACCGGCAGGCTGGTGTTACCATTGAATGCGGATAACACACCGCAAATCCCCGGCTGCAAGAGGTTCTATACTCACAGTGGTGCAACATACCGGCTCAGTCTCTGCTCCCCGCTCTGAAGAATCGCTTCTGCCACCAGCCTTGCTATCTGAATAGCGCCCGTCTCCGAGAAGTGAGTGTTATCCTGTGCCCCCTCCGGAAGATTTGGATATCGGCCCGGCTCTGCCCACAGGAATATGTCCTTGGTCCGTTCTTCGCCAAGCTCCTCAAAGTACGTTTTACTTAAGCCTGCCAGATCCGCAAACGGCACGGCTTCACGTACAGCAAGCTGCCGCATCGCTTCAATATAATCGCCATGGGTATTGCGGATAGAGCCGTCCGGTTCGAAGAACCGGCGGTGCATGGGCGCTACAAGCACAGGATATGCCCCGGCGGTGCGGGCAAGCTCAACATGCTCCTTCAAGTATTGCTGGTAGGTGGTGAACGGTCCTTCGCCCTCCTCCTTTTCCTTCTCATCATTGTGGGCAAATTGAAGGAGCAGGAAGTCGCCTTTACCGATTTTTTTAGCAATCCGCAGCAGCCGGCTCTCTTGGATAAAGGTCTTGGCGCTTTTCCCGGAACGCGCATGATTGGCTACCGCTATCCCTTCATTCAGATACAGCCCGATCATCTGGCCCCAGCCTGAATAAGGGAATTGGCCGGACGGCTGATCCGTCACTGTGGAATCTCCGGCAAGATACAGGGTAGGAATACCGGCTGCCCGCTCTACCTTCACATGCTGTACAGCAGGCGCTGCTCCGCCAAAGGCCAGCTTTAACTGACCGTCATCAACATGGACAGCGAATGTTCTGGTCATAAGCTCACCAGCCCCTGTATTCATATCAAGCAGCTTTATCCGGCCAAGCCCTTCTCTTACTGTCGTAACGGCGGACCTATCCGCCGAGCCGATCTGCAGCGTCACCCTATAATTGCCGTTAGGCACATCCATCAGGAGCGTCGGTACCCCTTCTGCAAAATAATCACCGGGCCACGAATCCCTCAAATCTTCATTTTTCGAGCCTCCCGCTGCTGCAGCATAACCGTAGCCTTGTTCCCTGTCATAGCAGCTGTCAGCTGCCGGTGTGAACGAATAACCGAACTTCATAAGCAAAGCCCCCATCTTTTTCGTCCAGCTTAATCCATCCGTTGTAATTCCGGCAATCAGACTTTTTTGCAGCCTTTGCACTTTTCTTTTTTTAATTACGCATTGACAATAAGTTCTTCAATCTATAATATTAGAAGTCCTGCCGGCTGTCTGCCGGCGATAAGGGAACCTGATTATAGAGGTTCATTCTTATTGAAAAGGGTGGTTTGTATGAATAAAGAGCAACTGATGGAAAGCGCACGCAGCGTTAAAAAATCCGCTTATATGCCTTACTCCAAATTCCCGGTCGGTGCCGCATTATTGCTGAAAGACGGTACTGTCATTAACGGAGTTAACGTAGAAAATGTATCGTTTGGGGCAACGAATTGCGCAGAGCGGACCGCTATTTTCACGGCTGTTACTAACGGCTATACCAAAGGTGATCTCCAGGCAATTGCCATTGCAGGGGATACGGAGAATTACTTGCCTCCTTGCAGCATCTGCAGACAGGTAATGGCGGAATTCTGTTCACCTGATATGCCTGTATATTTGACTAATAACAAACGGGATATCCTCGAATTGAAGCTGAGGGAATTACTGCCTTACGCTTTTACTGAGCTGGATATGTAATAGACCAAGCTGTAAAAGAAGCTGCGCAACTATGCGCAGCTTCTTTTTGAACAGATGCTCCCGAAAAGAATTAAATGTGGCTAATCAAGGCGAAAGTGAACTGAAAACTCAACAGGATACGGGTGCTGACTATGGATGCTATGTATTACAGCTTCACCGAGGGCTCAATGAGTAAAGGAAACGGATATAAGCCTGCAAACTTACATAAATGGGGGCCTGGTGTCCGTGATGTGTATGCCCTTCACTACATTGTCAGCGGCAAGGGCTTTTTAAAAACCGGTCAGACTACTTTTCCAGTGCAGACGGGAGAAAGCTTTATTATTTTCCCGCACATGGAGGTGTATTATTATCCTGATCCCCTGGACCCGTGGGAATATTACTGGATTGAGTTTAGCGGGCCGGAGGCCTCCCGGCTGCTGCCGATGATTAGCATTACACCTGACCATCCGGTCCTGAAGGCCTCTCCGCAGGATTTTCAGCCAATGTTTCAAATGGTTAAAACTGCCGGAACAGCACCGTTTGAACGGGAACGTGCGGATGCAGGATTACAGCTGCTTTTATCCTATTACATGGAATACTATCCCAGCTCCCGGGCTGTCCTGAAAAAAGACTATGCCTTGTCAGCCAGAGATTATATTGAAAGCAACTACTGGAGGTCCTCCTTATCCGTTCTTGATGTCGTGGATTTTGTTAAGATTGAACGCAGCTATTTGTTCAGGCTGTTCAAGCAAGTGAACGGCATCTCTATTTCCGGCTATCTGACAGCCGTCAGGATTCAGCGTGCCTGTGAATTACTTGTTCATTCTGAATTATCCGTCAAGTCGCTGGCTTATTCCGTGGGCTACCAGGACCCGTTATATTTTTCAAAAGTATTCAAAAAAGCAACTTTGCATACTCCGTCTGAGTACAGGCAGGCCCATCGCAGCCCTTAGCGAAACAGCACACAGTTCCCGGATTCCCGAAAATATTGTATCAGCTGCTCAATGGGCTCTCGTCCGCATTTCAGCTGTTCGCCCAGACAATCTATACACAGGAAGTCTTTAGCATTTCGTGTAACAAGCTTCAGGTATATTGCCACATCATCGGTCATTAAGGGAACCCCGCAGGTTCTGCATGTCCTGTGTACACTCATGCTGCCCGTCACACCAGTTTCGCACGCACAATCAGACAATCGTGAGCAGCAACTACGGGAGCATATCTTTCTTTGAATACGCCGATCTCTTTGTGCTCCCAGCAGTCGTATAAGGACAACGATTTGCCCGAAGCATACGGGATTCCGACATCCCAGAATTGCAGCGAGATCTCCCTTTGACCGTCACTCAGATTGAAAAAGCCGATAGCAAGGTCTCCGTCTGTTAACACTTTTACCAGCATAAAGACATCATCTGTATGGAACCACTGCGGTTCCGGCTTAATGCGGTAGGCACCGCGCCCCTCTACATCCTGATTAATGGCGAGCAGATCCCTATTCAAAAGAATATCCTTGGTTTCCTGATTAGCGGTCCGGATATCACTGCCGATCATGAGCGGAGACCCCATCATGCACCATAACGAAAAATGGGTCTTGTACTCCGCATCGCTGCAGCCGCCGATCTGATTACCGATGAAGCTGCTGTTGCTGCCTCCATACATGCCGACGACCAGCATATCCAGATCATTATGACAAAATGACCCCGTATAGCGCGCTTTATCCAGCTGCGACAACGTCAGCTTTTTAACCGATTCCCAGCTGTCCTGAATATCCTCTGTAGACCGGTACATATGCGCTCCCGATTCGCGGATCCAGTGATATACGTTATCCTCACCCCAGTTGCATGCCGAGAACAGGATGTCCCTGCCGCAGGTTTTTAGCGCCAAGCTCATACGCTTGTACAGCAGCTCTCCTGAAATATGTCTGGGCTTAAAGCAATAATCATATTTCAGAAAGTCTACGCCCCACTCTGCCAGTAATGCCGCATCCTGGAATTCATGCTCAAAGCTCCCCGGATACCCCGCGCAGGTATGCGTACCTACACAGGAGTACATCCCGAATTTCAGCCCCTTGGAATGAATATAATCGGCAAGCGCCTTCATTCCACTCGGGAATTTCTCGGGATCGGCGACTAAATTGCCCTTTGCATCCCTTTCCTTCAGACTCCAGCAGTCATCAATTACAATGTACTCATATCCTGCAGCCTTGTATCCCTCTGCAACAAAGGTATCCGCGGCCTCCCGGATCAGCTGCTCATTAATGTCCCAGGTGAAGGTGTTCCAGGAGTTCCAGCCCAATGGCGGCTTTAAGCCAAGCTGTTGATTATTCATTTTTATTGTGCACCCTCTCATATAACTCAAATATAGAATCTTAGTGTATTTAAACATATCAGGCACGTGGTAACTATAGTCTTACGTTGCTTTTGCATCGACATTTGTTGCTTTGCGGAAAGAGCCGCCTTTAACAAGTAGAAACGGCTATGCCGTCCTTCAGAGAAGGCGGTAACCGTTCCTGCGAGAAATATAAGGATTATTGATAGCGTAAAACATATAAATTCTTATATTTCGAAAAAACAGCGGCCCTCCAGTAAAGGAGAACCGCTGCTTTGATTCTATGAAGCGTTTATTAGGGAAATGCTACTGCCCAAGCAGTATTTTGGCATATGGCGAATCAATCGGGATCATGATCACCGGCTCATTCTTCAGTGTGGTCACATAACTCTGCAGGGTACGGTAGAAGCTGTAGAACTCAGGAGACTTGCCGTAAGCCTGATTATAGATTCTGGCAGCTTCCCCTTCGCCTTCAGCGATAATTTTCTTGGAGTCTGCTTCGGCCTGGGCAATCAGCTCGGTAGAGGTACGGTCGGCCTTGGAGGTTATTTTCTTACTTTCCTCGTCACCTTCAGACAGATAGCGTGCAGCAATGGATTGGCGGTCCGAAATCATCCGGTTGTATACACTTTGCTTGTTCTCTTCAGGCAGATCTGTGCGTTTAATCCGTACATCAATAACTTCAATCCCGTAATTATCACGGGTAAGGGCGGAAATGACGTCTTTGGTGATCTCATCGTTAATATTGCCCCGTCCGGTGTCTTCACTGATAATATTTTCGTAATTGACCTCAGACAGCTTCCGGCGCACCGAGTTATAGACTGCTTCGTCAATACGCTGAATTCCGCCGCCTACAGATTGTACGGTTCTCAGGAACTGTGAGGCGTTGGTAATTCTCCATACGGTATAATTATCAACCACAATTGGCTTCTGATCCTTGGTCAAAATGCTCGTTGGCGAGCTTTCGTACGTCATCTGATATTTAGGAAGTGCTGAGACATTCTCGATAAAAGGGATTTTCAGCTTCAGGCCGGGCTCCTCAACGGCACGCATCGCTTCACCGAAACGGAGAACCACCTTATATTCACCTTCCTTCACTACATACATAGAGCCGGCAAGCAGTATGACTAGAATTACAGCTGATATCAGTGTGATGATCTGGTTTTTTTTCATTCTGCTGTTCCTCCTTGCGGTGCGGCTGAAGCAGACGGGCTGACAGAAGTACTGCGCATCAGCTCATTCAGCGGCAAATAATTCACAGTGTCACTATTCGAGTTGGTTATGAAGATCTTGGCACTAGGCAAAATGGTCTCCAGCGTCTCCAGAATCAGCCGGCTTTCGGTTACACTCTGGTTGTTGCTGTATTCGGCAAAAATCGCATTAAACTGGGCTACATCCCCCTGCGCATTAAGAATACGAGATTTCTTCTCGCCTTCGGCTCTCTCGAGCAGCGCCTGCGCTTCACCGCGTGCTTTCGGGATGATATCGTTCTCATATTTCTTGGCATTGTTGATCTTCGTGTTCTTCTCTTCACGGGCATTGGTTACCTCACGGAAGGCTTCCTCTACCTGGCCACTCGGCGGCTCAATATCCTGGAACTTGATATCAATGATCTGAATGCCGGTGTTATATTTTTTCTGCAGGTCGATGAGCAGCTCACGGACTTTATCCTGAATAACCGTCTTACCGTCTGTAATCGCATAATCCAGCTTCTCAGAACCGATAACTGCTCTAATGGATGAGCTGGCTGAGTTACGCAGGAATTGTTCCGGATCATCAATGTTATACAGATAATCACGGATATTGCTGATTTTCCATTGTACTACCGCATCGGCTGAGACGATATTCTCATCGCCCGTAATCATCATCGCTTCATCTTCAACGGCTACCGAACCCTCAGCCTCCTGACGGTACCCGATATGTATCCTCTGGGTCAGCTCCGCAGGCACTGTAATTACTTCCTGTATCGGATAAGGCCATTTGAAATGCAGTCCTGCTGAGGACTCATTCGTATATTTCCCAAAAGTCAGGATAGCTGCACGTTCCTGCTCCTGCACGGTATAAAAGGAGGTTGAGCCCAGATAAATCAACACCGCGGCAGCGGCTCCCCATATTCCGATCTTTTTGTAATTTCCCGGTTTCATCCCCGGCAGCTTGCGTCCCGGCACCGGATTCTCGCCATCCCCATTCATGAAATTCAAGATGCATCGCTCCTTTTTGCGTATTTAAGCCTATATTAAGATACATATACGTGAATAAAACAAAAAAGTCGCAAATTTCGCGACTTATTTCAAGCTTTCTGGATTTTACTGCATTTCTCTCCCGGCTAATTACCGAAAACCTCAAAAGAATAGTGTCCTGCACAACAATCCTTCGGCAATCCGTTGTAGAGAATTCTCACATATCTTCCGGCTGTTTCAAATCGGTCAGTCCGTATTTGGACGGTCGAGGTTTGACCGGTCTGGTTCGCGGCAACTTTCCATTCCGCCCCGTCAAGTGAAGTCTGAATAACGTACAGGAAGTTCCCCTCCTGCTGAAACTTCACACGGATTCCGGTAATCGAATATTCCTTACCTAAATCGACCTGCCACCAGTGGCCTTGAAGATCATCTTTCGCCAGCCATTTCGTATGGCCGATGCCATCATTCCCTTTGTGCGCTTCATGAGCACTGTCCTTCACACTGTCACTTGAGGCTGCCTTGCCCAAGGCCAGCTCACTCCCCCGTGGAGCCTGCATGGCTTCTGTTCCGGTAGAAGGCTCTTTCTTCTTCAGCAGTTCGCGCAGCTGGTCTGTTTCCAGAGATATTACCGGGTTAAAGGCATCAGAGGAAATATAGCTAATCAGGCTGTTCCGCAGCTGTGCCGCTGCAGGCCTGTCTGCCAGATTCTCTTCAATGCTGATGCCGCAGATCAGCAGTCTGCCTGCACCGACCGCATATTCCGTCAGACTCGTCAGCTTGCGGTTGTGATAGAAGTTAGGAATTGTCTGAACAATCGGGTTAAACGGAATATTGTCACTGATGACAAGGGATACTGAGTGGTCCAGCAGGTCTTTCCACTGATATTCCGCGTACTCGCTGGTAGGAAACCCGCCCAGCGCCGGATGTCCGGCATCCACATAAATTCCGCATGGATTCTCAGTGGCAAAGTGCACCGGACTCCAGAATACAGGATGGAACTTGCCGGGAGCCGTGTGCTCCAGCTCTGCAGCCCGGACTGTAAAGAGAACACGCTCTCCGGCCGCCAGCTTACGCAGAAGCTCATCATCCAGTGAGTCTGCAAGCGTGATCCCGGGCCCAATCTCCGTCTGTATTCCGCTCCCCGGATATACCCAGATTGGCCATTCATTCCGGATATCCGAACCGTCCAGCTCCAGCGTTACGGTTAACCGGTCACTTGACCGGACCTCCTTCAGCGCCTCTGATGTAAATTGGCCCAGGCTTATCCCGGAACCAAAGGAAATCTTCCCCGTCTCTATGAAGCTATGCTGCAGAACAGTTCCCTCTCCATTCTTAATGGTCCACTTAATGCAGGAGGGCTGCAGCTCAGCTTCACCAAAGTGGGCTATATCCACTTGTGCTGTAAAGATATCCTCATTCGTGTATACACGCTTCGGCATCCGGAGCAGCAGCACTGTCGGAGCACAAAATTCCCGGAATTGCCCTGGACCGATAAGTCCCTTGGACTGCCAGAATGCATTCAGGATACCTACCGTAGCTGTACTTTGCCCCGGAAAATCATGCAGGTCAAGCAGCTGGAAGCCGCCCAGCTCCGGCGTACGGAGTGCCGCTTCAATCTCCTCACGGTACAGCTGGAGCGCCAGCATTCCGGAGCCGTGCACAAGCTTGCGGATATCCCCGAGTAAGCCGTGTGCAGCCAAATCTGACCGGATAGCTTCCAGATTAACCGGACGCAGGGCACCGGTGTACAGGCCAATCTCCTCAACATCAGGATATACGGTGTATTGCCCCACTTCATGGGTAACAACAGGGACCGTCCTCCTGGAAACAGCTTCACGGAAATCAATCATGGTGGAGGCAGCCATCTCGTTCAGGAAGTACTGACCGCGTGCTCCGGCCTCATCCACCGTCTGGGCACAGAACAGATCATCAGCCGGGTCAAGCGGCCGGTCCCAGTTCGTCGTCAGTGTGTACAGCCTTCTGTTATCCTGAGCTTTCAAATCTGCCACCATCCGGTGAAGGAGCTCGAAATCACCGTTCAGCTCATTGCCGTTGCTGTAGATACAGAAAGAAGGATGATTGCCGTACGCCCCGATAATCCGCTGTGCCTCAAGAGGCAGGTAAGTATAATGCTCAGGATGTGATCCGGCAGGCCAGTTCCAGGTATCCATCCACATCGGGCTTTCAACCTGCAGATAGATTCCCATCCGGTCAGCCGCTTCGAACGCGGCTTGCGGCGGGCACCAGGAGTGGAAACGGATATGGTTTAATCCGTAATCTCTGGCTATCCCGAATAGGGTAAACCATGCCTCAATGTCCATCGGAGGATGGCCTGTCAGCGGGAAAATGCAGCATTCCAGCGTGCCCCTTAGGAAGACAGGTCTTCCGTTGACTTCAAGCAGCCGTCCGTTTCGCTCAAAGCTGCGCAAGCCGAAGGTGCAACTGCATCCGGTCCGCATCATTTCTGTGCCGAGTGCAACGTCCCCTTCAATCTTAAGCTCATATACATTGGGATTGAACTCGTCCCAGAACAAGGGCCCTTCCCCCATGTCATACAGCCATTCAAAGCTTACGTTTTCATTCGCAGCAATCTGCAATGGGTGCTCTGCCGCAGGAGCGGCATGGCCTGCAGAACCATGGCAGATCTTCGCAGCCACCCTAAACACTGCGGATGCTTCAATGCCGGAAGCGTTGTGACAGATGCCCTTCACCTTCACTGAACGCAGGCCGGGTTCAGGGTAAACCTGAAGATCTGTAATCATGAACCGCTCAGAGGCCTGCAGTTCGATTCGTCCGACGATTCCATTCCAGATGGATTGGGTCTCCTCAGTATATGCACTTGGAAAAGCACCGATATTCTGAACATCACGGTTATCGATCCGGATGGTAAACCGGTTCACCGCTCCAGGCTCTATTAACGGGGTTATGTCATATTCATGCGGAACGGACAGACTATCCTGCCTGCCGGCTGGCTGACCGTTCACCCATAACGCAGACTGGAATATGACCCGCTCCAGAAACACCTTGAACCGCTTGCCCGCCCATTCGGCCGGTACGCTGCACTCCAATTCATACCATGCCGCACCGTGATACATATAGCGCTGACGCAGGGAGCGTACAGCTTCCCGGTTCATTTCACCGTTCCACTCCTGCACCTCACCAATTCCGTTCAGTGTTAATGTACCGGGAAGACTCAGCAGCTGAGGACTGCCGGGTATATGGGAAGCGAACCACTCTTCGGGCTCCCCCTGGTCTTCAGGATCAAGCGCATAATGCCAACGCCCTGACAAATCAAGAATCTGGGTCTCTGCTGCAACGGACATTTGTCATCCTCCATTTATCGTGTGAACTCACTCCCTATAGAAATCATCACGGATTTCAGAAACGGCAAGATAACAGCTTTTCCCCTCCAGCAGCTTTGCCGGCACTCTCCAGCTTTCTCCGTAATAGTAACTGTCAGCAACCAGCTCTCCGTCTGCATATAGCTGTGCAACATCACCGTAATAATCAATATTTACAAAGCCTTGAGAGCCTGTAACCTTTATTTTCTGCCAGGAGACCTTACGCTCGCCGCCGATATGAAGCTCCTCTGCATATTTAGGTTCAAATGGAGCCTGTTCAACACCTTCGAGAGAGAGGACAGGTTCAGAGAAAGGCTTCTCGACAGTGCTATATGCAAAGCCATTGCCCTGCCAGTGCCAATAACCGAATGACCCATCGGCGATGGAACGGATTTCGCCGTCAGCCTTGTACAGGTCACACTTCTCTCCGACATAAAGTTCCCCATCCAGCTTGCGTAAATATTTGGCCTGCTCCCAAGTGAGTGTAATAACGCTGACATCATTCACCTGGAATGCTGACTCTATTCCGGCTTCAGGGGTGAATGTCCGTCCGTCCTCAAACTGATATTCCGCAGCAATCCCCGGGATCTGGGCGAAGAAATAGGTATTACCTAATCTGGATAGCGGCTGAGCTGTCGCAACCTTCAGCACATTCCCGGACAGATCCATCCGGAAAGGCATAAAGAAGCTGACCTCTCCGCACACATCAATCGCCGGGAAGATAACGGTCCCCGTGTCGATTACAGCACCCCGAACATCTTCGAGCTGCGAGAGTCTCTGGTAATGGTTGATAAAAACAAATCCGCTGTTACCATCCGTACGCATAACATACCGCAAGGATGTCGTATCATCCCGTTTCACGGTTTGCTCAGCCTCTACCCGGGTCATCGGGGCAAGGGCCTGGTCAAAGTCCTGCACAAACAGATGCAGCAGATTCAGCAGCCGGTACTGTCCCCGTGCTTCCCCATACTCTGAGAGCGCTGTCTGAAAATCATAGGAGAGCACCGGCAAATCATTCGGATAGCCCGTAGCCTTCGATTCCTGGAAGGTAGACAGCTTACCGATCTGATTCGTCCCGCCATGGTACATGTAATAACCGATCAGGTTGTTGCCGTCACCGAGCTTCACAAGTGAAATCGCGTAAATATCCATCTCTCTGATGACAGGTCTGCGGTGATGGGTCACCTGCACACCGCCGCCCAGTTCACAGGTTGCAAAAGGATAGCGTTCATACGGCAGCTGCCAATCACCGTCTTCTTCACTCCCGCGCGGAAGCAGATCCGCCCCGATTCCTGTATCGTTACGCATACCGGTAAAGAAATAATGCGGCGACGGCGGAAGCGGATTCAGATGATCCTCCCATGGGGCTTCACAGTAGCCTCCGAATACTGGAACCACCTCGTCAACAGGGATTTTGGCACCGGAGACCGCATTCCAGCCTGTTACAGTATAAATAGGCGCAATCATTCCGCACTCTATGGCCATCTCTTTCAATTTAGCCAGATGCTCTGCATCATTGGTCAGCTCGTTCTCGATCTGGACGGCAATGATATTACCCCCATCCTTATAAAAGAGGCCTTGAACCTGCTCCGAAATTTTCTCATACAGGATCTTGGCTTTGGCAAGATACTCCGGATTATTCTCGCGCAGCTTGTAGGGCTTCTCAAGCAGCCAATCCGGATATCCGCCGTTTCTGCATTCGCCGTGCGCCCATGGGCCGATGCGCAGAACAACTTCCAGGCCGGCCTTCTGGCTCTCCAGTATAAAAGCACGCAGATCATTGTCGCCGGAGAAATCGAATACTCCCTCAATCTCCTCATGGTATATCCAGAAGACATACGTAGACACAAGCGTTATACCGCCTGCTTTCATTTTGCACAGCTCATCATACCAGTCTTCTCTGGCATATCGGGAGAAATGGAATTCACCCATTACCGGAATGAACGGCTTGCCGCCACGCGTAATATATAAACTTGATACCTCAATCTTCTCTCCTGCAGGATTACTTCCTCCGAGATTTAAGTGATTGTGCAGGATCTCCGGCTGCTTATACTCTTTAAATGTATACATCTGTAATCTTCCTCTCTGCAAGCTCATTCAAGCTATCCCTAATGTAACGCAGTCCCTGACATAAGCCAATCGATCTTATTCGGCTATTCATGGATTATATTCTTGCTTGGCGGCCTCTTCTTGAAGCTCAGCTGGCTGCATTGCCATTGTAACGTAAAGAATAATTATGCCGTTAGGATTATAAGACTCAAAAACTAGTATAGAATGAACATTTCCGGTATTAGCGTATATAAGGCGCCCTGCTGCACTCCGCACACAAACAGCCCGCCGGCATAATCCCGGCAGGCTGTAAACATCAGACCTTCCTATCCTGTTGCTTATTCTGCTTCCGCAAAAATCTCCTCCAGCACCCGCCCGTCCCCGTGCCCGAAGGCTACTCCAAGAATTCGTCCCATTGTCGGGGCAATGTCGACCATTTCGAGTTCCCCGAAGGAAAAGTCCTGCCGGATCTGCCTGCCGGAGACAACGATATTGCAGCGGTAGCCGCTTTTATCAGGAGAATAGCCGTGTGTGGCATAACGGATGCCGTGTGCTGCCAGATCAACAATGAACGGCTGGTCCAGGCTTTCGTCGAAGCTGTAGCCCTTCCTGGCTTCCAGCATAACGCCGGTTACCGGACTGGCATGCAGGGAGTCCAGCTTATCTCTCGTATACACCTCTTCAACGCCTGACGCAGCATCCTCCATGTACTCTTTTACAGCTTCAAGGGCCAGCAGCTCCGCCTCAGCATCCCCCGGCCGGATATGCAGGTAAGCCGAACCGCCGCCGCACTGGAAGTATGCCCGCCATTTCCATTCGCCGTTCTCTTCATAGATCAGGCCCTTATCCTGCAAAAGTTTGTTCAAATGCACCTTGTACCGCACATTGAACTGCCCGTGATCCCCGAGCACCATAATTACCGTATCGTCCCTGATCCCGGCATCCTCGACAGCCTGCATAATCTGGCCAAGCCGGTTATCCATCCGCAGGATGACCTGCTTCACTTCCTCGCTGTCAGTCCCGTACTGATGCTTGGCATCATCGAGATCGATCAGATGCAGCATAAGGAGGTTGGGCTTTTTGCGCCTGATCGTATCCGCAGCACACTTTGTGGTGAAGTCATCCAGATAAGGCTGCTGAATCCCCTGCCTGATCTTTCCGTGCCTCAGCTCCATCTGGATCGAGTATAGCGGGCTGCCGCTGCGGAGCACTTTGAGCGCCTGATTCTCACCCTTCAGAGCCCGGATTTCCGGAATATTATATTGAATGGAGGACTTGCCGGACACCGGCCAGAGTATTCCTGCGGTGCTCATCCCCTGCTTGCGCACAGCATCATAGATCGTCGGAGCCTTAATCGCCTCACGGAACCAGAACCAGTGCTGATCCTCCTCCGGCACGAACGGCTGCAGCGGATTGTTGTGATGAATGCCGTGCTTATCAGGGTAGACACCGGTCGCAGTGGTCGTATGAACGACATAGGTAAGCGTCGGATACACGCTGCGCAGACGGTTGCTGTAAGCACCGTTCTGCATTAATTTTGCCAGATTGGGCAGACGGCTCGCCAGCTCCCAGTTGTCCTCCGAAAAGGCATCGTAGGAGATGACGATCAGATGCTTCGCTTTTGGCGTAAGCGCCGTGTTCGGTTCCATATTAATTCCCCTTAGGTAAGGTGATAAAGACAAACAAACCAATCAGAAACAGCGGAATGATCGACAAAATGCTGTAGCTGGCATTGCCCGTCAACGTAGTGGTTAGAGCCATCAGGGCAGGCCCGAGTATCGCAGCAAATTTTCCGAAAATATTATAGAACCCGAAGAACTCATTGGAGTTCTCCTTCGGAATGATTTTGGCGAAATACGACCGGCTGAGCGCTTGAATGCCTCCCTGGGCTGAACCGATCAGCGCTCCCAGAACGAAGATATGCCAGACAGAAGTAATGAAGAAGGCCGCAATACAGGAGATGATGTATGTAAAAATGCCGGCGATGATCATTTTGCGCGCAGAGTACTTTTTGGCCAGATTGCCATAGATAATCGCACACGGAAAGGCAATAATCTGAATAATAAGCAGAATCCCGAGCAGGGTAAACGTGTCCAGTGAGTCCGCACCAAGCACCGACGTTGCATACGGTACCACCATTTTGATGATCGTATCAACTCCGTCGATATAGAAGAAATACGCCAGCAGGAACACGAACACAATCTTATGCTGACGGATGTTGGCGAAGGTAAGCGCTAATCTTTTAAAGCTTTTGGCCACAGGCTTAGGCTCCGGCTCGATATAATAGCGCTGCTTCACATCGCGGATCATCGGCACGGTCAGCAGTCCCCACCAAAGCGCCGTAATGATGAATCCGATCTGGTAGCCGAAGGCTTTATCCATGCCCATCACAAATATCAGCAGCAGGCTGATCCCGAACGGAATGACACTGAAAATATACCCGAACGCAAAGCCCCTCGTCGAAACCTTATCCATCCGCTCATCAGCCGAAACATCCACCAGGAAGGAGTCATAGAAAATATTAGCCCCGGCGAACCCGATCGCTGACAGAATGTAAAAAGCAATCAGCAGCTGCCACTGCCCGCTATCCGGTGAGACGAACGCCAGTGAAGCCGTAGCCAAAATTCCGACCGCCGCGAAAAAGATAAAAAAGCGCTTCTTCCGGTCCTTATAATCGGCAATCGTCCCCAGGATCGGGCTGAGTATCGCCACCAGTATGCTGGCAATCGAATTAAAGTAGCCCAAATCCATGCTGCTGTCCACATTGTTGAACATGCCGAACACAATCGGCAGCAGCGCCGTCGTCACCGCCATCGAATAGGCCGAATTGCCGCAGTCATACAGAATCCATGATTTCTCCTCTTTGCTCAGCTTCATCTAATCTTCTCCTCTTTATAACCGAATGTTTCTGTTATATCACGTGAAGATATGGAGCATGTTAAGCGGGTGTTAAATCGTGGAAGCTGCCCTGCTCAGTACTCTCCTTTGATCACAAAAAAGGACCCGCGGATCGTTCCGGCCAGCTTCGATTTCTGCCGCGCGAACTTGAACTTCTCCTCCAGTTCCTTGGGCACGTCCATTCCCTCGGACAGCTTGAAGCCGACAGCCCGCTTCTTCGGGTCATCTACGGTGTACATTACATTAATGGCAAGGCCGTCCTCATAGAAGACATAGGTAAACCGGATATTTTCCACCTGAAAGCTTGAGGTTTCCAGCGGCTTGGCGGCAAACTCGATATTGCGCTCATTCTTCAGAATCCGGTTCGCATAGTCAAGGTCTTCCTGGCTTTCACCTGCCGGTACGGTTGTGAACACATGCTTGTACTTGTTCATAAAATAACGCGCTTCATTCGCCCGCAATCCGGCCAGCGCCTCTGCCACAGGAGACGATTCCAGCCCCACTGCAGACACCTCATTGAAATCAACGGTATATGGCATGTCTATTCCCCGCTTCTATATTATTTTATTTACAGATTTACTATTAACAAATGCAGCTACATATATCCGAACCGTATATTCGACAGCAATGCTGTTAAATCCTTCATTTTTTAAGTAAACTGTCACGACAAAAAAAGCAGCCCTTCAGAGCTGCCTGTCACTAAGTCCGATTAGCTGTTACAACGGGACCGCTTGATCCCATTCCATTCTCAAACAGCAGCCGGTAGAGGGTATTCTCCAGCCATAGTTTCTGATGCTTGCCCTGATCCGCGATCTGCCCGTTGTCCAGCAACAGAATTTCATCCGCGTACATTACTGAGGAAAGACGGTGGGCAATAATAATTACGGTACGGTCAGACGGCAGCTTGGCAAAGGTCTGATGAATGGCTGCCTCTGTAATATGATCAAGCATAGAGGTCGCTTCATCCAGAATAATGATTTTGGCATTCGACAGCAGCACTCTGGCCAAAGCAAGCCGCTGCTTTTGTCCGCCGGACAGCTGTACCCCCTTTTCTCCGATAACTGTATCATAGCCATGGGTCAGCTTTCCGATATACTCTTCCATCTCGGCCAGCCTGCAGGCTTCTTTGATTTCCGCTGTTGAAGCGGCTGGCCTGGCCAGCTTGACGTTCTCCAGGATAGACATGTTAAAAATGGCCGGATTTTGCATGACTACACCAAAAGATTTACGCAATTCGGCTTCACCAATCTGCTGTAGCTCCCGTCCGCCCACTTGGATGTTTCCATGAGAAGGCTGACAGATTCTGAGCATCAATTTGATTATTGTGCTTTTGCCGGAGCCGCTCCTGCCGACAAGTGCTATCCTTGCCCCAGGTTGAACAGCAAATGAAATATCCCTCAGCACAGCGGAACCTTCATCATTATAACGGAAAGAAACGTTTTTAAATTGCAGGACAGGAAGATGATTCTGATCTGCCGTTGGCTTCACTCTAGTTTTATTTTTTGTATCTGGCGTTTCAGCCAGCATGGAGGAGATTTTTTCAAGACCGGGCACATCGCCGTTAAACTGCATATCAAAATCGTTGATAGCTCTTAATTGCGTAAACAGCATTTCATAATACTTCATAAACACCAGCAGGCCGCCGATCGTCATTTCTCCGTGAAAGATTAGCAGGCCGCCGAGAAAATAAAGATTCATTCTTGTAATAAAAAGGTCCTTGAACTCCTGAAGGACACGGTTGAGAAACCAGTACATTTCTTTTTGAAAAAAAACTTTGCTCATCGCATGCCAATAGCCTGTGAATTTGAGCGAACTCCGCTTCTCCATCCGGTTGATCTTAATTTCCCGCCAGCTTTGGATGGATTGCTGAAGCCACCCCTCGTACTCCCCGTAAATCTGCCGGTAGCTTGAGGAAACCTCTCTTGCCCGGATGCCAAGCTTACCCGTAATCCAGAAGGAGACCGGCACCATAAGCAAAGCGACCAGTGCCAGCTTCCAGCTGAAGACCGCCATCATGGCTGCACCCGCCAGCAGGTATGCAAAGCTATAGCCGTACTCCATGATCTGCACCTTGAACAAACGGTCCACCGCATCCGTATCCTGGTCCATTCTCCCCTTCAGATCCCCTGTGTTCAGCTGGCTATACGTACTGAGCGGTATGTTGAGATATCTGTTCCATAAAGCTGTGCGTATAGCAAACGTTACACGGTTCGTAAATTTGTTACCCACAAAGGTTTGTCCGCCCGTAACGATAGACTGCATAACATATACAGCAACATAACCGGAACAAATCAGCCAAAGCGCCTTTATTTCATGCTGTACTATAACCCTGTCAATCAGGAGCTTGAACAGTAAAGGTGAGACCAGCCCTAAACCAAGCAGCAGTATCTTACAACCGGCGAGCATACCCAGCTCATTACGGCGGGGCTGCAGTTCAGCCTTGAAAGCCTTGATGTAATGTAGCTTAAGCCTGATATTGTGCTGCAGTTTCTTCATGATTCATCCCCAATCCGTTTTCCGCATATTGCTCATAAAAAAGCCGGCGGTAGATTTCACTGTCAGACAACAGCCGCAAGTGATGATCATAAGCAACGATCCGCCCGTTATCCAGGACCGCTACCTTGTCAGCGCTTAATATCGTGGACAGCCGGTGGGCAATAACAATAGCCGTCCTGCTCCCGCCAAGGTTATTCCATTGGGCCCGCACAGCCTTCTCTGCTTCACCGTCGAGTGCCGAGGTGGCCTCATCGTATATAATGATCGGAGCTGGCCGCAAAAAGGAGCGAGCCAGAGATATGCGCTGCTTTTGTCCCTCCGACATTCTCAGTCCGTGGTCTCCTTCAATCAAGGTGTCCAAGCCCTCGGGCAGTGTCCGTATGTATTCTGAAATGAATGCCTGCTCACAAGCAGTCCACAGTGCCTTGTCCTCCTGATAAACGCTTCCCCAAAGTAAATTTTCGCGCAGTGTGCCTGCAAAGAGAAAGGTTTCCTGTGCGCTGGTGCTGACTACCTGACGAAGGGACCGCAGGCTGCATCGGCTGATGGGGGTTCCGTCAACCCTGATTTCTCCCGAATCGGGCTTATAGAGACCCAGCAGCAGAGAAGCCAATGTGGTCTTCCCGCTTCCGCTTTTGCCTACAAGAGCCACCGTCGTTCCGCCCTCCATAACAAGGCTCAGGTTCTGTAAAACCGGAGTTTCGGGGGTATAGCTGAAGGAAACGTTGTCAAATTCGATATTTCCCTTTGTCACCCGCAGACCGGGTAAATCTGATCCCTTATTCTCTTCGGGCTCCTGAAGCAGAGAGATAACCCGGTCTATCGCCACTTTATTGCGCTGAATACTGCGGCTTGCGCCGCTAATTCTTTGCAGCAGCTCACCACCCTTGGAGAAGTATTCCATACTTGCAATAAAGACGCCGAGCGTCAGCTGCTGATGGATAATGAGATAGCATGCCGTAATATACAAAGCAAGGTCAGAACAAAGACTGATTAACCCTACCGTTCTTTCAGAGATCCATTCCAGCTTACTTGAGCTGTTCTTAACACGCATATATTGGATCAGCATATGTACAAATGTTCTGGAGCTGTACTTTCCGGCCCCCAGCAGCCTGATATCCTGCAAGCCTGCCAGCATTTCAAAGCACCAGCTCATCAGTGAGCCATATTGCTCTCTCTGCTCCGTCAGTCTGGTCCGTAATCTCCGGTTAAACAGCACCGTTACAAAAACAACCGCCGGAACGGCCACCAGCATCAGAAGCCCTAAATAAAAGCTTGCATACAGCACAAAAGCTACTGCTGTCAGCAAACGGAGGATATTAGCTGCTAGAAAAAAAACATTCAGATGGATGAAGGCCAAGACTTCTTCGGTATCCCGGTTAATAATGGTCATTAGATCACCGGATTTGCTTGCAGTGAAAAATGCCGGCCGCAGTGACAGCAGCTTATCATAAAGCGTCTTACGGATATCAAACGAGAACCGGGTAGCCAGATAAGCCCAGGCACTGTTAAAGCAGATATGCAGACATTGCTCTCCGGCAAAAACAGCGCCATACAAAATCACGATATATTTCAAGAACTGGAGATTCCTCTGATAGAACACTTCATCTATAAGCATTCCGAAGATATAGGGATAAACCATGCCGATTACAGAAGTAACCACAACGCAGATGAACAAATTGATGAAACTCCACCTGTACCGGCGGATAATCGGCCACAGCGGTTTCATCTGCGTATAAATTGTTTTCCTCATAGGCGTTCTCCCTTATGAATCATTTTGAACCACAAGCTTCGTTGCCCCTGGGGAATTTCCACATAGACCTGCTGTCCGGAAAGTGCCTTGCCGGATTCTGTATTGGCCCGTGTCCATTCGCTGCGGCTGATTTCAAGCTCGACAGTACTCCGGCCCGGTTCGGCCTGCACCGCTACGACCGTTCCCGTATATCGCCTTCCGTCCGCACTTAAATACCAGCTTGCAGTATCGCTGATTTCAATATAGGAACTGTCATAATTCCCCTTTAAGCGTACAAGCATATATTCCTCCGACAAAGATGCCGAGCCGCTGACCGTTACATAATGTTGCAGAAGGAGGCCGTTCGCCCAAATGAATAAGCCTCCGCATAGTCCTGCAATGATTAGCAACGCCGCTATCGGCGTTCTGATAAACAGATAAGAGAATCCGTTCCACAGCCGCCGGTTCTTCTTTCCTTTTGCAGCATTCATAGGCGGCCCCATCTACTTATTAAGCAGCTCTTGCCGGTAGGAAGCAAGCAATTCAGGGGCAATTCCCAGCTGCGCAGCATATCTTACACATAAATAGGAAGGTCCGAAAAAATCACCCAAAGCAATCTCAGATGCGATTCTGCACTTCTTGACAGTCGGCCCGCATTGGTCAAAATGTTCACATTGGCTGCAGACCGTCAGCTCATTGCGGCTCATTACTTTTCTTACCCGGTTCATCCCCTCGGAATTCCAGACTTCAAGCAGCGAATTTCGGGTAACATTTCCGCAGTGATCAACCGGACGGGCCGAATTCGCATAAATCATGCAAGGATACACATCCCCGTTATAATCAACAAACATCTGGCTCACACCGCCATCACAATTCATTAAGACATCCTTATCCCTTTTAACAACATCATAATTGCCGCCCTCCATGCGGTTTCCGCTGAGAATACCGTTCAAGAAAGCTTCGGCGTTCTTCCGGGCCAGGGAGGGCTTCTCCTGAAAGAGTCCCGTGGGAAAATAGGGGTCGCTGTAATACAACTCGACTCCAAGCTCCAGGCCGGAAAGCTCACTGACTCTATGCAAGTAACGGAGCCGGCTGTCCCACTCCAGCTCAAGCTCTTGAATCTGCGGATTCCGGTCAAAGTTGAATACGGGGTGCAGATACAGACTCCCGACGCCATTCTCGCGGCAAATGGCGATTAACGAATCCAGTTCAGAATACAGCTCCGCTGTAGCCATACTTTCAACGGCAGCAACAGGTATTCCCCGGCGGTTAAGCTGCTCCAGTGACCCGATGATCCGGTTAAAGCTTCCAGTGACGCCCCGGACACCGTCATGTGTTTCCGGGGTTCCTCCATCCAGGGAAACATGCAGCTTTAAGCCGCCGGGTTTCTGCTCCTGTATGCTCCGGAACAGGGTTAGCCACTTCTCATTGATGAGCATGCCGTTGGTATATAGAATTACCGTGTAGCTTCTATTCAAAGAATCCTCAATAACGGTATAGATCGATTGCCACAGCAAAGGCTCTCCGCCCGATAGAACTACATTCTCCACACCGCAGGCATCTGCCTCATCCAGAAAAGCTTGCATATCCTCGAACCGCAGAATATCCTGCTGCTTATAGTGCTTGTCAGATACAATGCAGTGCTTGCAGCGTAAATTACATTTAGGGGTACAGTTGAACATAATGGTCCGGGGAATCATCGGTATTCCCTTTAGACGCTCTTCGGAGCTGCCCGTGAGCAGCCTGGCCTGCCCGGAAGCCGGCCCGCCCAATAATAAATCCTGGGCAGTCAGCCAATCTAAAACCGCCTGAAGCTCCTCTTCGTCCCCCCCGTACCGGCTCAGCAGCTCAGCGTACTCCAGAGGCTGCATCAGCTCTGTCAATAAGCTGAAGGCCTCCGTTTCCAATACCGTTGTCCTTCTATTCTCAGTGTCACGTACATAGTAAGATGGGTTCAACGGAAGCCCGGCAGGCGCTCCTGCATTCCGCACCGCCTGATCGACCAGAATCAGTGAAGGCTTAGCTTGATATACTCTCATGATTAGTCTCCTTAGAAATAGCATTCGGTCCTGCCGCTGGCTTGCGCAAATCAGCAGCGGCCTGAAGTCCGGCGCCTGCGATGGTCTGCAAAGCGTGTCCGAGGGTGACTACAAAGCGATTTTCACCGTAGATATGATATTTCCCGGATTCCTGTTTGGGTGTGTAGTTAACCGTGATTACATTCGCTCCGGCATTCAGTCCGGCAATTTGTCCTCCCGCCCTGACTTTTTCCAGAGCGCTTACGGAAGGGATCAACCATTCAGGTTGTAAAATCCGCATAATAGATATAGCATTCAGCGACAAATCAATCGAACCGCTGCTGTAATGCTCAAGGGGAGTGTGCGGAGCCGGCAAAAAAGGCGACACACTGCACATATGCACATTCAGTGATTTAGCCAACAGAATATCGTCAGCGATACTGTCGATGGTCTGGCCGGGCAAACCGATAATCATTCCGGTGCCCACCTCATAACCGGTCTCAAGCAGCATCTGAATCGCCTCAATCCTTTTATCCAAAGCCTCATGCCGGAGCCGCTCATGATTGATGTGATCACTTGTTTCAAATTTCAGAATATAACCGTTCGCACCCTGCTCGAATAAGTAAGCATACTCCGCAGCCGTCTTCACACCCAGGTTCAGAATAATATTCACTTCATCCCGGTACATGGAGCGGATCTTGCGGATGGCACCTCCTGCTATCCGGGTATTTGCCGGATTTTCCCCGCCCTGCAGGAACACTGTACGGATTCCGCAATCTGTCATTTGCTCAACCGCCCCCAGGATTCCCACCTCGTTCAATGTAAACAGCGAGTTGTTTTTCAGGTTATCCCGCCGCATCGGGCAATAATCGCAATTGCACAGGCAGAGATTACATACCTCAACGACTCCTCTAATACTGACTCCTTCCGGAAACTGTTTATCTCTGACCCCTTTCGCTGTGTCATAAAGCATCTGCTGCTCTTCTCCGTCTGCCGTTAAGAGTTGAATGATTTCATCTTTATTCAAGCGTTATCCCCCGCCTTCACCTGATTACGATCCATATAGTCAATGACATCACCAATCCGCTGAAAAGACAGTAAATTCTGATCAGGAATACTACAACCAAGCCTGTTCTCCAGTTCTGTAACGAAAAAGAATATATCAAAGCTGTCGAGACCCAATTCCCGCAGCTTCGAGTCTTTATGAATTCCTGCCGTTTGTACAGAAAATTTGCGTTCTAAAAGCTCATAAATAAATTCCTGGGATTTCATACCGGGCGCCTCCTTATTCAAGCTTTGCTTCCAATTCTTTTTTGTTAATTTTACCGCTAGTAAGCTTTGGCAATCCGGCGCATTGCATAATACGGAATTTAGTAGGCGCAAGCGCATCATTTAGCAGCTGAAGAATATCAGGATACAGTCTGCTTGATTCCGAATTCGCCGAGTAAAAGATGCCTACCGTATGGCTTACATCCGAATAAACCGCTGCTGTCTCCGCTATGCCGGGCAGGCTCCCGATTTGCTGTTCCAGCTCATGCAGTGAAATCCTTCTCCCTGCCGCTTTAATGAAAGAATCTGTTCTGCCGGTAAACGTCAGCACACCATCGGAATTACAGGTAACCGTATCTCCCGTATGATAGTAGCCATTCTGATCAACAGGCTGCTGTTCCTCATAATTCCAATAACCCTTCATTACGCTATCCCCGCGTATCAGCAATTCACCGCTGACCGGTTCAATCATCAGCTCATATCCGGGCACAGGAAGACCCAGAATAGTCCCTTCCTCCAGAAAAGAAGCTTCCGGCATCACCAGTACGATACCCGTAGTCTCCGTACATCCCCAAACCGATATCAGCTTTTTTCCCGTCCTGTTATAGAATTTGAACCTAAGGTCGTATGGAACGTTCTCCCCGGTCCCCAGCAGGAATCTAATGCTCTGCCAGTCTTCCCGGCTCTGGCATATTTTCAGCAGGTACGACAAGGTGTGCGGAGTAGCCAGCAAATGTGTCAGACGGTGCTCACGCATGTGATGCCCGAAGCTCCGTAATTCGTGATTGGCTAACAACAGACACCGGGCTCCAAACAGCAGAGGTCTGGTAAATAGTTCATGGGGGTGCATATCCGGGGCAAACAGACAGCAGTAACAGTCTTCTGTGTTAAGAGGGAGGCGCTCGCTGACAAGCAGCGCATTCATAATAATCTCCCGGCTCCCTGTTCTCACCGCTTTAACTCTGCCGGTAGAGCCTGAGGTGAGATTATAGTAACTGGCATTGGCCTCTGACGGGGAGTACGTATAGCCTGCATAGCTGTCGCTCAATTCATATGGAATAAAAGTACTGTCCGTTTCTCTTATATAGCCGTCCTTAGCAGGCCTGATCCTACACATTACATAGGACTTGCTGCCCGGCTGGCTGTATCCTTCGTATTGAATGAGAACGTTCACCGGGATCAGGGATAAAATCTGCTGCAGCCGGATTTCCGCTGCCTGCTCGGGAAGCGGAACGACAGACAGTCCAAGTCCCAATGCAGACACATACAGGAGGACAAGGGAAACGCAGCGGGGAGCCGATATCCCTATAACATCCCCCTCGCGCAAGCCCTGTGAGTGCAAATAGCCCTGCAGCTCGCGCACCTTACACAGCAGCATACTGTAAGTCAGCTCCTGCTCGGCATCGGCCACCGCAGGACTGCCGCCGATGTGCCCGGCCCATTGCTCCAAGTAGTCATTAAATGTGTACATCCGGATTGCACCTCTTTTCAGGAGCTCAGCACTCTGGGCAGACCATAGAAAGCTGGGGGTGTGCTGTTTGTTTACAAGACATCGCCTTATAGGCTGCTCTCCATTTACTGATTTTGAGCAGAAGGTTCATTGAGATAAATCTGCCGTCCAGGTGAGTCAGCACAAAGTCAAAGATCCGTTCATCAAAGCCCAGAAAGTGCGGAATAAGCAGCTCATTGCCCGTTTGCCCAAGCAGCGTTTCCAGTCCGCTTCCCGGTGAGATCCTTATCCCAAAGGAAAAGAAAAGCTGACCCGGCTCTAGAAACCGGTTGGCAAACTCACAGGTTTCTTTAATAGTCAGCTCTGTTTCTCCAGGACCGCCGAATAACAGCAGACCTACAAGATTTACTTTATATTGGGCGCATAGGGCTATGAATCTGCTGATGGTATGAACAGAAAAGCCTTTTTTCAAGTTTGTCAGCATAGCGGGAGAAAAGGTATCGAACGAAACACTCAAGGTCTTACAGCCTGAGAGAGCCGCCAGCCTCAAAAACTCTTCATTGCGGGTCGGCCTGGCATATGCAGTCCATTCAAGCTCCGGCAGATTAAGTTCAATCAGCAACAGACAAAGATTCCGGGCATGCTCAGGTGAAATATTGATTAAAGAATCAGTAAAGAACAGCTCTCTTACGCCGATTTGATAGAGTTGGATAATTTCATTACGCAAAAGGTTCAGTGGACGGGTATAATGGGTATTCTGGTCGAGCAAACCGTAAGAGCAATAAATACACTGCATCGGACAACGGCCTCCGCACCGGGTCGGAATGCCGATCTGCTTCGCCCCAAGTGCCAGATAAGCCTTCACAAGCTCCGGTTGATACTTAATTTCGAATGCAAACCGTTCAGGGCAGGTTCCGCCAATACCCGCAAGCTGGTCATCCTGCATTTCTTCGATATGGCCAGTAATAAATTGAAATAAGCGTTCCTCTGTATCGCTGTCTATAGCGGCATCAAAGGGAAATACTTCAGCAAATCCTTTGGGGTAGGCGGTAAAGGCGCTTCCTCCCAGAAGAATTTTTACATCGGGATTCCGTTGCCTGCCCTGCTCTATAATAAAGGTTGTGATTTTCAGATAATAATCTACCAGATATTCACCATCCAGCTCCATGGAATCCAGGTTTCTGATGGAGAATGCGATGCAGTCGAACTCTTTTTCCAAAAAATCCAAGGTTTCCAGCAAGTCCGGACGCTGCACAAAATCGATAAAATCAACTTCTGCGCCCATTTCGGATAACAGTGAACATACATAATTGGCTCCTACCGGGAAAACCGGACTGAATCCCAGATTCGGCAGTGAATTAAGATTGACCAGAATTACCTTATAGTTTCGCATAGCACATTTCCTTTAACGGATTTGAAAAGATAATGGGTTTCATGACCGCACTCATTGGTATACGGCGAGAATCCCGAAAGACGAAGGAGCGTAATTTTCCGCTGATGCTCCAGGTTTATTCTATATGTAGTTAGCCCGTCACGGTTCAGCACAGCCAGCAATTGAACAATAGCTGCCGTGATATCCAGTTCAGGTCTGGAAGAAAGTGTAAACATTGCGAACAATGTATCTCCATAAATACACCACCGGATGCCTGCGGCTATTCCCAGTTCATCCTCTCCGACAAACCAGCCTGATTCCGGATTAGTAAAATCACCGCTCAGATTGACACTATCAATAAAAGAGCTTTGTGCTTCTGCAAGACTCTCAATAGCGGTGCTGTCTTCTGGCACAGCGTACCGCCACTGTAGCCAGCTGTCCTTAATCTCTGCCTGCCGCAGCCGCTGAAGTCCGGTATCCTTAAAAAACAGCCGGTAGACCGGTCTGACGGATGAACTGAATTTCAGCCGCTTCATCATCACAGATTTCCAGGAGGGCATGTCGTCAATCCATGTAATAAAGCCATCCGTTACACATCCGGAAAGGGAGTCTACGGTGTGCTGAACCAATTGATAACAGCTCCAGATATTATGATTCTCAGGACGGACATAGACCCCGTATAAGAATCCCCATCCTGAAAGCAGCACTGTCCGGTGGCATCCCATAATAAGGCCATTATTTTTGAGCACTTCCCATCTGATTAGTCTGCTATGCCATGCTTCAAGCTCAGCGGGCAGCTCTTTCATGAACGGGATGTGTAACCGGGACATCTCCTCAAGATCGGAAAGTGTAGCTGTACTGTAGATTTCTGTATCCATACATTCAGCTCTCCTTAATTAAAAGCTGAGTATGGATAAGGTCCCATACTCAGCTCAACAGTAAGTAAACGATTTATTTTGGCTGATCACATGAACTCATTGCAATGTTCGATTTGTTGATAAACTCCACGTTATTGGAAAGCTTACCTACAACCGCTTCAAATAATTGCGGATTCTCGCTTAATTGCTTCGTAAAGTCAGCAAGGCTGATCCCCAATCCAGATGCTCTCAAAGCAGCTTCAGGACTATCAGCAAATTGTTTAACAAAATCAATATTCTCCATACGTTCGAGCAAGCCGGAGAATAAGCCTGCTGTTTGTTGTACAGCAACTGCCGCCATATCTGTCACCTCCTTTCCCTATAATCCATAAAGAAAATCGATGTGTAAGTATGTGAGTTGTTCTTATATTAGTTTCTCTCTTTCAAATTGTCAATCATATCCATTTATAATTATTTTTAGGTAAATTTCTTTTTTATAAAATATAATGATTTATCTGTATTAATATCTTTATAATTCTTCATTAATACAGTTAATTTACCGTAAAAAAAAGATGAACCGCCCTCAAAAGGTGCGGTTCATCCGTAAAGCTGTCCAGTATAGCTTCATCTATTGCAGCGACTTAACGAAATTAGACCAGAATGCAGAGTAAGGCTGCCAGTCCATAAATTCCGTCGAGCCCCAATGCGGGGAGCAATCGCTGGCAAAAGCAGCGGTTTTCCCTTCACCGAAGGTGCTTACGGTCAGAATGGCATCGCTATTATAGCTCAGCAGCTCATTGGCCTCCGGCTTGGCAGCAAGCTTATTGTAGCCGAGCAGCCGCGGCCAGTCGCCATAGCCCACCAGCGGATGCTCCTGTGCCACCACCGGTGAGAAGCCGGCTGGCATCTCCACGCGGTCATCGCCCGGCTGCATCACTGACGAATATTTAATACAAACACACACGAAACACACGGCAGCATATTACATGCTCCGTGTGTTTTCATAATTAACATAACAACCCCGGACTAGCCTCCTGAACGCCTTCCATGGCGGATAAAAGAAACTGCCAGTAAAAACAACGGAATCGCAACCATATTCACCGGCATCACATACCGGACCCAGACTCCCTTCAACAGCAGGCCCGCTGGCGGATTCAGCTTGATGACCAGCATCGTGAGAATAAAGGTTGCCGGTGCTGCCAGCCAAGTGATTTTTTTCCAGCTGCGCGTTTTCCCAATCCACTGTGCCAATCCATAACAGGTAATGAACATGTAAATCGACAGCTTCACGAAGATGCAGACCAGCCATATTGCCATCACAAAAACATCCATATTCTGAATGAACTCCATCAGGTAGACCAGCTTGACCATCTCAAAAAACGGGAATTGCAGCCGGCTCCCAACCGCCGGACCAAAGGTCATAATGACCCACAGAACGCCGAGCAGCAGCAGGAATGATGAGAACCCTACTCCCAGCAGCACGGCTTTGCGCGTTTCTTGTCCGGGATGCTCCACAAAGGGAAACAGCATCATAAGCAGCACAGCTTCACCCAGCAGCGAGACAGGGGCAAGCGCTCCTTCTACAATTGTCATTAGCCCTGTATCTGCATATACAGGCAGCACCATTGTCCAGTTAAGATTATTAAAGGTCAGGCCTAAGGTTAGCGCCAGAATAACTATAACTATCGGTCCCCAGAGCTCGCTGACTCTGCCAATCGCCTCTATCCCTCCATGGTATACGGTATACAGCACCACACCAATCATCGTACCGATCACAACCCAGTCCGGTGTTTTGTAGAGAACACTTAGGCGGATGAACAGATATTCATCTCTGAGGATCAGGCTCATCACCCAGAACCACTGGAGGATAAAGGGGATGATGATCAGTTTCCCGCCCCATTTTCCCAGAATGGCTGTGCTGTACTGTATTAGAGTCTGGTGCGGATAACGGGAGCTGAGCCGGGCGGCGGCATAGGTGATGATCAGCCCCGCTGCTCCAGCCACAATGTAGGAAATCCAGGCATCCTGCTTGGCATTGTGTATCGTAGCTGTCATCGAGATAAGCAGGTTCATGCCGATCTCCATCATCAGAATCATCCAGAACAGCTGACGGTTGCTGATCTTCATTACTTATCACCGCCCTCTCTGTCAGGCAGCAGGGATTCGCCTGTAACTCCAGTTCCCGTGAGATTCAGCTTAACCTTTATATCCAGCTCAATGTCCGGAAAGACAGTCTCCCAGTCAGCGGCAAGCTTCTTCCAGCGGTAGGGATGAAACTGGTGAAGCTTGTCTCCTAGCCCAAAAATATCACTTTTGAAATCCTTCTGCACCTTTTTGACGACCTCTTTGACCCGTTCTTCAAGGTATTCATTCATCCGGGCCTCCACTTTCTCTATATTCTCCGTTTTGGACAGATTCAGCGGCGAGTCATTTTCCTCTATGTAGCCCTTTCCCTGAAGCCGAATGCGGAACCTAGGCAGCTCACCGTCAAAAACAGGAGTGATCTGACTCTTGAAGGTATCCACGTTCACTGTTACAGCCTGGCTGCTTGTCGCTCCGGATAATGCATCTGCGGCCGCCCCGCCCGGCTGATCAGCATCAATAGCATTGACAATTGTAGTAAAATTCCAGCCGGTCAGCTGATCCGTAATCCACAGTCTGACCCAATATTCATTATGATTCAGATAACCCGCCAGCTTCAGCTGACTGTTAAAAATAGCCGCCCCGTATAAACTGAGTGTCGTTTGCGGCGGACTGTCATTTTTACTTTTTTTGTCCATCTTCACTTCGGGGGGCAAAATCATGAGCGCGGGCATAATTCCGCAGCCGGTGCCATTAGCCATGATGTAGAAGTCGAGCAACGACCGGCTGATCGGCGCACCGCTTTTCTCCTGGATTTTCTGCACTGCTATCGCCGGATTAGTCTCAAGCTGGTATGCCAGGCTCATTGCATCCTGCGCCGTCCCCTCTTTGACGACAAAAATATTCGTCCGCGGCCGGACCATTGGGCTTCGTCCGTACTCATCAAGGATAGAGAAGACGCCATGCTCCGCCAGCTTTTCCCCGATAAAGATATTACGCCGGTGCCCCGGAAAAATAACCCTCGACAGCTTTCTCTGCATGTTCTGTTCCGCGTCCCGGTTGTTTTTGCCATATGCGCTTTCTGTCATGAAGCCGGAACGGCCGCCCTGTTCCCCGCCCTGCTGTCCGCCAGATTTCGAAGCGAGCGGGAGCACCAGATTGGCGGTCGCCAGGTAGACTCCCTCCTTCTCCAGATCCATTCCCCAGCCCAGCACAATGGCCTGATCATTCAGCTCCTGCCTGTCCCAGCAGCCAGTGAGGAGCAGCGGCAGTATCAGAATCAACGCCGTTATTTTTCTGTACATACCTCCGCGCCCCTTTCCGCCTGTTATTTCTTTCGTTTGGGGAACCGGGCAGCCCCGCTCTGGGCCAGCCACGGCTGCAGCCAGCGCATCTTGGATTTGGGCGCCCGGACAAGCACATCATTCAGATTACGGATTGTCATCGGCGCATAGGGTGACATATACGGCACACCAAAAGGCTCCAGCGTTACCATATGAACAGACAGTACAATGAGAAACAATACAATTCCGTAGAAGCCCAGTACCCCCGAGGCGAACAGCAGCGGAAACCGGAGCATCCGGTAAGCCGTCCCCAGGTTATAGACCGGAAAGGCAAAAGAAGCAATCCCAGTAAGGGAAACAATAATGACCATCGGAGTTGAGATAATTCCCGCAGCCACAACCGCCTGCCCTATAACCAGAGCTCCCGCAATACTGACCGCCGGTCCAACCTGCTGGGGCAGCCGAATGCCGGCTTCACGCAGGCCTTCGAATATAAATTCCATGATCAGCGCCTCAATCACAGCCGGCAGCGGTACGCCTTCCCGGGCAGAGGCGATGCTGACCACAAGCGGTGTCGGGATTACCTGCAGATGGTATGTGGTCAAGGCCACGTACAGTGAGGGCAGCAGAAGAGAAACATGAACAAAGGTATACCGGATCCAGCGTACAAAGGTAGCGTAGATAAACCTGTCAGTATAATCGTCCACAGCCTGCAGTCCAGTCCAATAGGTCATGGGTAAAATCAGCACGAAAGGCGTATTATCCGTGATGATAACGACTTTGCCCTCCAGCAGGCTGGAGACTGCCACATCCGGACGCTCTGTATTCTGAATTTGCGGAAACGGCGAGAACATATTGTCCTCAATATATTCTTCGATATTGCTGGAATGAATAATACCGTCCAGCTCAATTGTTTGCAGACGCTTCCTCACTTCCTTGACCAGTTCTTCCTTAACGATACCCTCCATATAGCCGATCACAATCTCTGTCTCCGTCAGCCTGCCCAGCGTCATGCATTCCAGCTTCAGCTTGGAGGAGCGGATCCGCCGCCGGAGCAGAGAGGTATTGGTACGAAGCGATTCTATGAACGCATCCCGCGGCCCGCGCACAACCTTTTCCGAAGTAGCCTCTTCAATGGAACGCTGCTCCATTTTGACCAGATCGGCCAGCATTACAAACGCATTTCCCTCTGTGAAAATAGCTGTTTCCCCGCGCAGGATCGCCTTAATAACCTTCTGTGTTTCATAGACGATGCTGATCTTTATCGAGGGTATAAAAATCTCCTTCAGCTCAACCTTCCGGACCTCATCCACCCGCGAACTGCTGCGGAAATGCTCTATCAGCGGCTGCAGCACAAACTCATCCACCGCCTGGACATTACACATCCCGTCCACATGAATCAGCGTTGCCCGGTTTATTCCCCCGATACTGCAGTGCCGGTACAACACATCTGAACAATTCAGAAATTCCAGCTGCATCCGCTCAATATTGAACGCCAGATCTGAAGACAGCATTTCCGGCTCTTCGCGCTTACTAAATGTTGTCTGCTGTTCCATTAGACATCCCCCCATTGTTGGTATTTGCAGGGAATGGGGTAAATATTCATCTTTATTCATGTTTTCAAATCTAAAAGGAGACGGCACAATGCGCCGCCTCCTTACTTATGCTCAATCTTTTATCATATTTAAATGGTTATCCCATAAAAAAGTCAAACAAATCGTCGTCGGTCCGCAAGATTCTGGACTCCTCCACCCCCATCTCCACTGCCAGCTCAACGGAAGCTGCAGCCAGCACGGCCGAATTCGCCTTCACATCAAAGGCTGCTTCCATCAGTGAATGATACCGGCTGTATGTCTGGTTTATCCGGGTAATGATCTCTTGATAGACCTGGTCCACTTTTGCCAGTATGGAATCTGTGTAAGCATCAAGCATACGCTTTAATTCCAGCTCTCTTGCCTCAAGCTTCCCCTTGGCAAAACCCCAAATCAGGTTAGCTGTTACTGTCCCTATAATGGAGCCCAGTACAGGAACCGGAATCAGCATCTGGCCAATGGCTCCCCCTGTCGCCGCGATTCCCGCTTCGATGCAGAGCACCTGTCCTTGTGTAACAAATTCATCCATGGAGATTTGCTCGCGCTTTAAATCTGCCATCAAGGAGGATAACCCCATCATCGCACTGGCTGCTGCTCCGGCAAATGGAGCGGATAGTGAGGTCAGATTAGTCAGCGCATAAATAGTTCCGGCTGTAACACCCGCCTTCGCTCCGGCCTTTGCACCATCAAGCCCGATCTCCTGCCAATCCGCCCGTTCAAAGTCCTGAAGCCTTTTCCCCTCCTTCACCTTACGGTAAATGACGGTAATTGCGGTTAACGAAGCTGTAACAGCTGCAGCCGTCCCCGCTGCTTTGACTCCTTCCCGAATGGAAGGAGCCTTTTGCGCTTCAATCTGTTTCACTTTTTCTTTTCCATCCTGACGGATGTCTTTTTGGATTCGCTGGTTTTCATCCACAAGCTGATCCTGAACTTTGGTAACTGTCCCGCCTGCTGTACCCAGCTGGACTTCCTTATATTCTGAGATAGAAGGCTTGACTACATCCTGGAAGCTCCGTCCGGTACGCTGTTCAAGATCCTCCACCTTATGAAGAATGGCCCGGACAGATTTTTCGCTTAAACCGGCCGGTGTACCACCAGCGCGGATAGTCTGAACGATCTCGTATTGATCCTTTGGAATTGTGTAGTCCATCGATAAACTTTCATATTTCTCAAAATGCTCCAGCACATGCTTGAGTGTATTATTGGTACCGTTGATAAACTTCGACTGAACCTTAATGCCGTTTAGTATAAAATCCTCCGGTGCCGTTCTTCCGACACCTTCAAAGGTAGCTACCTCCGGCATGCCGTGCAGTGCTGCCCGGGCATTGCGCACATGCACTTCCATTTGCTCCGCCACTTCTCCATGCTTCGTCTGCTGGGAACCCAGGATATTATCCGGCTTAGCAAGGAACTGGCGCATTTTTTGCATCTGGCCCAGGGCATTTTCGAAATACGACTCTTGTTGTCCTTGAGCGGCCAGCATGTCCCTTACAGTCTGGTCAATATTACGGGCAGCAGCCTCCTGTTTCCAGTCATTAAACGCGCCAATACCGGCAGCAGTAATCTGGTCCTTCCACACCTGTGAAGCCATCTTATTTGCCGACTTCCTTCATAAACAACGCCGACAGGCTTTCCGTATTGTTAATTATCGCCCGCAGAACATCCCGCTGATCCTGGCTGAACTCCGTAAAGGACCGAATCGATCTGACAGCCCCGGTAAAGGTCAGCAGACTCTGCTCTAGGCCGGTTGCAAGCTTCTGCGTGGATTCCTTCAGGTGCACAATCTCGGTATTAGTAGCTTCCAGCACCCTGGTCGCTTTAACAATTTCCACCCGCTCATTGTCTGCTTTGATCGCTGCCTCCTTGTTCTTCTTGTTGGCAAGAAAACCACCGGCTGCAAGACTCGCAGCACCAATGCCCCAGCCGATTGGTCCTGCCAGGGCGAGCAGGGCACTGCCCCCTGCCATACCGCTGCCGCCGGCTGCAAGTGCACCGCCGCCCAGCCAAGCCAATGCCGCATTTGTAGCCGCAGCTCCCGTCAGTCCGGAAATAGCAGCGCCGGTCGAAGCTGTGCCGAATGTAGTAGCGATCGCCATTGCTGCCGTTGGGGCAAGTGCAGCCGTAGCCACACCTGCTGCTACACCCGCTGCTGCGCCGCCTCCAGCCAGCTTAATCATTGCTTTTTCATCATATGAAATTTCACTCAACGCCTTAAAGCTGGCCAGATTAATACGAACCTGTTCAATACTCTTGGCAAACTCCTTCGGGGTATTAGCAAGTGTATTTATATAAGCCTCCACTTTTTTGATAACATCGGCGCCATAAGTCCTGGCATTATGTAATTTGATGGCATTACCCTTTACCGCTTCAGTAGAAACCTCATATTTGTGCATTGCAGCTTTCAGCTTCACAACTGCTTCTTTCTTTAATGAGCTGTTTAACATGTTAGATTGCTCCTTCAACTATTAATCTGGGTCTTTTTACATAGTAATATAATCTCGCCTGACAGTGTGTCGCTTGTTGTCGGAAAAATATTTTTAGGATGCAAGACATTGGAGCTATAACCGTTTTTCCTACTGAACATGCAAAAAAGAGCCCAGCCGCACATCGCGGTCTGCACTCTTTCATCAATACTATTTCAAATTTTGCAGCATATCTCTTATCTTCGTGTAATGCCCGCTGACCTTATCGGCCATGTAATTGTACATCAGCTGATTTTGCGCCAGAATAGCCATTTCCTGATCCACATCCACATTGTTCCCGTTGTTATTCATCGCTGTATCGCTTGTTCTGGAAATCTTGTACGGAATGACGGGGGCTCCGGTATCCCTGATGGAGATATGCTTATCATGGGTCCTTCTGACATCCAGCTCCTGCTGCGAGCCGCTGTTGATGACACGCCTGAGCTGCTCCTCGAATTCCACCGTCTTCTTCTTGTAATTAGGCGTATCCGCGTTGGCAATGTTCTCGGCAATTGCCTGATGCCGTGCATTCAATACCTGCAGAAAAGACTCGTTTATCTGTGAAGACCTGCTCTGGATCATGATTACACCTCCTTGTCACTGCCTGCTGATTGTTCATTTGATAAGGGAAACTGTAAGGTGACTCTGGTCCATTCCCCATATACGCTGGTTATCTCCAGCTTACCTGCGTAGCTGCCCATTAATCTGGTTGCAATGGCAAGTCCCAGCCCGTTACCTCCATGCTTGCGGCTTCGCGCCTTGTCCACGCGATAGAACCGGTTAGTGATCAGATGCAGTTCATCCTCCGGTATGCCCATTCCGTAATCCGTCACTGCTATTTCCAGATTGCCGTTTGTCAGCGCTGTATTTATGCGGATCTCTTTGGCGGGGCCGGAGTATTTAATCGCATTATCCAGAATGATGATCATCAGCTGCTGAAAATGGCTTTTTTGCACACGCAGAATATAATCATCGCTGATCTCCTGCCGGGTGCTGATAAGGAATTCCCGGTTCAGTGTCTGAAAATTCTCAACAATCTCCCCGATAACCTGCTTTACTCTAATCGTCTCCTGGAACTCCTTGGCGGCAGCGCCGGAATCATCAACCCTTGTCAAAATCAGCAGCTCGGAGACCATTTGAATCAGCCGGTTCGTTTCATTCAAGCTGAGCTGAATCGATCTGCCCAGAACCTCCGGGTCATCCTTGCCCCAGCGTTTGATCATGGACAGATGCCCGTGGATGATGGACAGCGGCGTCTTTAATTCATGTGAGGCATCCTCAATAAACTGCTGCTGCTGCTTGAAGGACTTCTCCAGACTGTCCATCAGCTCGTTGAACATCAGTGACAGCTCGGTCATTTCATCCTGATGATTGCTGATTTGGACACGTTCATTCAGCCCGTTTTCCCTGATCCGCTTCATCGTTCGAATCATCGAATTGATCGGATTAAGCAGCTGGAACGAGATCAGCCGGCCTCCCACCAGACTCAGCACAAGCGCTGCCAAGCCGGTGATGATGAACAGCGTGGTGCTGAGATTGATTAAGCTTTCAAAATTCTCAAGATTCCGAACGATTTCAACCGTACCGCTGAAGCCGTCAAATTCCACAGGCTTTCTGTAGATTAACAGCGCATCTCCCCCGGGAGATACCTCAAGCAGCTCCTCTGAGCTGACATTTCTCGGCTGAACCCAATCTTCAGGCACATGGTCAGACAAGCTTAGAATCGGGGTGTGATCGGCGCCGACAATCCGGATCAGCTGGTAGCGCTCATTAAGAATCTCTAGATATTCCTTGGCCTCTGCCAGATCGCTTCTGTCCCCGTAATCCTGGATAAAGGCAACAATCTCTGCCATGTTATTGCGGATAATTTCCTTTTCGTGATTGTTCACCCAGTTTTGGATCACAGTATATTGCAGCAGATTATAGGACAGAAACAGAAAGAGCAGCAGAAAAGCAGCCCATAGAGTAAGTTTCCACTTAATATTTATATTTCTTAAGGAAAGCTTTCTTTTATTTCTCATCCCGCATTATATATCCTATTCCTCGGATGGTTTGTATATATTCTTCCTTGTCGGCGGTCTCCAGCTTGTTGCGGAGATGCCTGATGTACACGTCTACGACATTGGTTTCAATCCCCACATCGTAGTCCCAGACCTGCTCGACCAGCATTTCCCGTGTCAGTACCCGGTTGATATTTTTCATTAAAATAAACAGCAGCTCGTATTCCTTCTTAGTCAGCTCAATCCAGCGGTCGCCCTTTTTCAGCATTCTGGAGTCAATATGCAGCTCTAAATCCTTAAATACAAGGAACATGGAGGGCTGGCTGCTGAGCTTCTCATTCCTTCTCACGATTACCCTGATTCTGGCCAGCAGCTCTTCAATGGCAAAAGGCTTCGGAATATAGTCATCAGCTCCGCTATCCAGGCCGGTAACTCTGTCCATCACACTGTCTCTCGCTGTAATCATGATGATCGGCGTATCCTTTACGGCCTTGACGCGCCGGCAAATTTCAATACCGTTCAGCTTGGGCAGCATCAGGTCCAGCAGGATAATGTCCCACTCCTCGCCGAGCGCGGCTTCCAAGCCTTCCCTTCCGTCATAGACGGGCCTGGCCTCGTAACCTTCATGCTTGAGTTCCAGTGTAATAAAATCAGACAAGCCTTCCTCATCTTCTATTACCAGGATGCGCATCCTTTATGCCTCCAATAGTGACATTACTTATAGCTATCATTATAACCTGTTAAAATAACACGGCGCTTAACGCAAAATGAAATTTTTTTCATAATCCAATGAGCCTTGAATGCCCGGCACACGGCGTAGAACAGAAATAACCAATGATCCTTTATCAGGTTCATTGGTATTAATGTCTGTTAATTGAGTTCAGGAAGCAGTCACTCTTGTCATAAACACACTATAGGGATCTTCCTCATAATCTGCGAACGGGGCGCAGTATTCAAATCCGAATCGTTCGTATAATTTTCTGGCGGCTTCAAAGCCGTCTGTAGACCCTGTTTCCAGACTCAACCGCTGGTATCCCAGCTTGTCCGCTTCTTCAAGAATATGAGCCAGCAGCTTGGAGGCAACGCCTTTTCTGAGGTGCTGCCTGGAAGTGCGCATAGATTTGAGTTCCCCGTGCTGATTCCCAAGATCTTTAAGCGCGCCGCAGCCTAGTAGCTCCCCCTCCTCCCAGGCACTCCAGAAGGTAATACCCGGTCCTTTAAGCTTGTCTATGCCCAAAGCATGTACACTCTCCGGCGGAGATTGATCAAACATACTTTGCAGATGCTCGGTTATGAGTGCAACAATTTCCTTACCGGTCAGATCATCAATCCTGATATCCATTCCTTCCACTCCTCCGTCACAATGAGTTCAACGACAAGGACGATTATATATGATATCATCTTTGTTGTAAATACAACATGCAAATGCAAGTTATACCTGTAGCATCCATCAAATATTGAAAGGTGATCCTATGAGAGAGATCCTTCGTGAAGTCGGAATGATAGCCAGAGCCCTGGACTCAATAAGTAATATAGAATTTAAAGAAATTCATCTTACAAAAGGGCAATATTTATATTTGGTACGCATATATGAGCATCCGGGAATCATTCAAGAGAAGCTGGCCGAGATGCTTAAGGTAGACCGGACAACCGTAGCCCGCGCAGTTCAAAAGCTTGAACGCCAGGGGTTTATCCTAAAAAAGGACGATGAGTTCAACAAGAAATGGAACAGACTGTATACTACAGAGCAAGGAGATCAGGTGTATGCCTTTCTGAAAAGAGAAGCAGATCACACGGACCTCGTTGCCCTGGACGGGCTCACTAAGGAAGAGTCAGAGACCCTGCACCAGCTGCTGCACAGGGTCAGAAAGAATGTCGAGGTGGATTGGGATTTTGTGAAGAAGGGCAACCGCCGGAAGTACTGATACAGCAAAGACCTCCGTTGGATTGAATGGAGTCCCATACAATTCAGCGGAGGTTCTGCCAGTAATGGATCATCAGCCCTTTAAAGTCCGGTATGCTAAGCCTGCCCGCTCCTTATGCACCTCATAAGCCTGCACCACATGTTCATTTCGAATCTACTCCTCACTCCACACAACTTCACCGACTTTATTAATCAGAAATGCAGAATATTCGTTGTTCATTAAACCCTTGAAGGCTTTACCAGCTCCGGCAGTAAAATTCCCCCCAAAGCTGTAGGCAGGATTTACAATTACTTTGCCTGCCAGATTCATGAAGCCCATTCCGTTATCCCCATAGTAAGAGAGGATCCCATCGCCAAAACCGGCAATTTGCCCTGCACCCGGAACAGCAATAATATTACCCTTGGTACCCACGAGCCGGTACGTATAATCGTATTTGCCGCTAATGGCCAGCAAAATATATCCGTCGTGAAACTGTCCGAGGAACGTGCTCCCCCCGCTATATTTGGGCTTCACGATCCAGTTGCCTTTGATGTCGATTAGACCGCTTTTTCCGTTCAGTGCTGCTGTAGCGACCCCTTCAGAGAATGAACCGGCGTAGTCATAAATTGGCTTGATTGCCCACTTGCCTTTGGTGTTGATGAAGCCTGTACGGATCACACTTTTACCGCCGATTATTGTCCGTACGGTAACGGCAGCCAGGCCATTTGAGAATGACTCACTGCTCTGCAGCCCGGTTACGGTTGGAATTACCGTTTTGCCGTTATGGTCGATGTAGAATGTTTTGGCTCCGGATACCTTCGCAAGCCCATCCGAGAAATCATTGGCCCGGTTGTAAATGGCCGGAATGACCACCTTGCCTGCACGGTTAATATAGCCCATCTTCACAGTAATCCCGCCGCTCTCCGTCTTGACCAGATCCTTGAACCAGGCTAGACCCTCGCTGAACTGGCCCAGCTGGTAATGCGGCGCTTCGATAGCCAATTCTCCAGAACGGTTCATGAAGCCTGCGGTGTAACCGGATTTTTTTACCGGAATCAGTTCCTCATAACCAAAATCAAGCACTGATGCATAGGACGTCTTCAGCTGCTCCTGCCCCTGATTATCGACGGACACGGTTTCACCTTTGACATTGAAATTGAACCAATATTGACTCTCCAGCTTTGTTTTGGCATCACCGGTCACAGGTCGCAGTTGAATCAGGTTCGTTCCGGGAACTGTAGAATGGCCTTGGCCGCCCATCGCGCCTGCCAGCGCAAGATCAATAAACCAGGCACCGTTGAAGTTGCGGGGAACTTGGGCCGACAGCTGGGTTTTTGTGCCGCCTTCATGTCCCAGCAGCGCTGTCTTGGTCCCTAGCCGGATAACAGCTTTGTATCCCTTTGCATCCTTGAGAACGATCTCTTTATTGTCTACAGATTCAAAAGTATAGCCAAAACGCTCTGCAACCGGACGCAGCGGCACCATAACAACCCCGTCTATCTCAATGGGACCTTCCGGAAAAAATAAATGCTCACCCTGGTCAAACACCTCCCAGCGGTCAGCATGTGCATAGGTGTTCCCAAGTCCGAAAAAAGCAGCCAGCGTGAACAAGCCAGCGGCCAGCATGACCGTCAGCCGGCGGTTATTGATAAACAAACGATGTCGCTGCATATGAAATCCCCTCCTGTTAACCTCTCTAATTGGATTATAATGGAATGCAATCTATTAGACGCCCGGACTATGAAATAGTTGCAGGGTTTAAGCGCCCGGCTGTAAGGTACAAAAAAAGAGCAGCCGGTTATCCGGCTGCCCGATGAACTGAATTAATGATGTGCAACTACTTAGATGGACAATAATGCAGCTTAGAACAAAACAATCCCGCCTACCGCCGATAACAGAATGACCGCAAATGGATGGATTTTATATTTAAGTACCGCTATCAGACTTGCTGCACAGATCAGAATCATTCCGGCAGCTGACCAGCTTACCCAAGATCCGTTAGTGCTCCCTATCCCAAAATGAATGGCTGCATAAATGATGAGCCCGGTAATAATAGGACGTAATCCGTAAAAAGAGGAACGTACCCAGGTATTGCTTTTCATCCGGAGAAAAAATGCGGTAAACAGAATGACAATCAGGAGCGATGGCAGAATAATGCCTATTGTAGACACGATTCCGCCTATCACTCCCATTTGCGAGTAGCCGATCAATGTGGCTGTATTTGTTGCAATCGAGCCCGGTGCCATCCCTGCCAATGCAACCAGCTCCTGGAACTGCCCTGCTGTAACCCAGCCCTTTTCCGTAATCTCGCGTTGGATAAGTGCAATCACGGCATAACCGCCGCCAAATGAGATCAGTCCAACCTTAAGGAACAAAACAAACAATTCACCTAACATGTTACCAGCACCTTCAGATGTAATATTCGAGGTAATTCAAATCAGCCTGCTGATCCTTCACCTTCTTCTCCGTTTGTGCCGAGAGTCCCAAAACCCTTTTGACCGCTATAATAGAGACTCCTGCGACTGGTCCCCCCAGAATCAGATACAAGGAGTGAAGCGGTGTGAACAGCAGCAGAACAACACAGCCAGATGCAATCAGCAGCGTGGGAATATCCATAATAGATGCCTTGCCAATTTTTACAGCAGCCACAATAATTAGTGCCACAACTGCAGCATGCACTCCTTTCAGCGCAGCCTCTACCTTGGGAACATCCTTAAACAGCATGCCTAGTATGCTCAGGATGAGTACGATGAGAATGGTGGGCAGCGTAATTGCAAAAACGGCAACGGCCGCTCCAGCAACACCTGCTAGCTTATATCCCACAAAAGCAGCCGAATTGACGGCAACCCCTCCCGGGGCGGAACCGGCAACCGATACCATATCTCCGATCTCATCCGGCTCCAGCCAGGCCTTTTTATTCACAATTTCCCGCTCAATCGCCGCGATCATGGCATAGCCGCCTCCAAAGGTCGAAGGTCCCAGCTTAAAAAAGATAATAAACAACTGCATTAAAACGTTAAGATGATCCTCATTCCGAGCTTTCATTACAAACCTCCGTACCCGTATTGCGCCGTTTTCCTGTTCATACCTTAAAAGTATAACACGTTAAATTCATTTTGGATAAAAGTAAGCCCGGATCATTATGCTTTTCTGGCTGATCCTCGTTTGCGGAGCAAAGTTCTATTTCCCGCAGCATTTGACTTTGCAGAAACTATATCGTATTATTCGAATATAAGGATATATAACAAACGGGAGGTACACCATGAATAATAGCGCTTTTCTTGACAGTGATTCCAAGCAATTTAACGAACTGGCTGAATTACTAAAGGCTTTGTCTCACCCTGTCCGGTTGTGCATTGTCCGCGGTCTGATGCGTAAGAAGAAATGTAATGTATCCTATATGCAGGAATGCCTGGACCTTCCGCAATCAACCGTTTCCCAACATCTGCAGAAGCTGCGCAGTGCAGGCATTGTTGCGACCGAGCGCAATGGCCTGGAAGTGAACTACGTACTTGCTGATCAACGGATTGCGCAAATTATACTTATTTTATTTGGAGAGGAAGATTGTGAATCATGAGCAGGAAAGTATTGATTGTTGGCGGAGTTGCCGGAGGTGCTTCCGCAGCAGCCCGTCTGCGCCGTCTGGATGAGCATGCCGAAATTATTCTTTTTGAGAAAGGCCCTTACATCTCATTTGCCAATTGCGGCTTACCTTATTATATAGGCGGTACAATTTCGGACCGCGAACGCCTGCTGGTACAGACCCCTAAAGGCATGGCTGACCGTTTCCGGATTGATGTGCGGATACAGAGCGAAGTTGTTGGCGTAGATCCTGTCAAACGTACGGTTCAAGTCCAGAGCGAGGGACGGGGGCTGTACGAAGAGGGCTACGATGAGCTGATCTTATCACCAGGTGCCCGTCCAGTCATTCCGGATCTGCCGGGGAAGGATCATCCGCTCATCCATACCGTCCGCAACATTCCGGATGTTGATCGCATAAAAGCACTTATTACTTCTCATAACAACCAATATTCTATTGTTATCGGCGGCGGATTTATTGGTGTCGAAATGGCTGAAAATTTAAGGGAGGCCGGATTAGATGTAACACTGATTGAAGGTAACGAGCAGCTGCTGGCACCCTTTGATCCCGAACTGTCCGCTTCTATAGCCCAGGAAATGGAACAGCATGGTGTTAATCTGCTGTTCTCACAGCGTGTCCAGGGCTTCAGGTCCATTAACGGAGGTATTGGCGTAGAGCTTGCCGACGGCCGCCTGCTGGCTGCAGATCTGGTCATTCTGGCGATTGGGGTTACTCCGGACACAGCTTTTCTGCTCGGAAGCGGAATCGGGCTTGGCGAACGCGGACATATCCTTGTTAATGAAGCGCTGGAAACCAATCTCCCGAATATTTATGCTGCGGGTGATGCAATTGAGGTTATGGACTTCATTCATGGCACCAGGACGGCGGTTCCGCTGGCTGGCCCCGCCAACAAGCAAGGCCGAATCATTGCCGACCGGATTGCCGGACTGAATTCCGTATATAAAGGAACCCAAGGCTCATCCATTATTAAGGTATTCGGATTGACCGGAGCATCGACAGGCAGCAATGAGAAGACATTGAAACGCCTTGGAGTCAGCTATAGGGCGGTCATCGTCCATCCCGGGTCCCATGCCTCCTACTATCCCGGCGCAAGTCCGATAACCCTTAAACTGCTGTATACGCCGGAAGGTAAAATTCTTGGCGCACAGGCAGTCGGCTATGACGGGGTGGACAAACGGATTGATGCGATAGCCGCAGCTATTCATTTCGGGGGTCATATCAGTGATCTGGCAGAGCTTGAACTGGCGTATGCCCCTCCATATTCGTCTGCAAAAGATCCGGTTAACATGGCCGGATATGCAGCAGAAAATAATTTAGCCGGCCGTGTACAGCTTTTCAACTATGACCAGCTCGATCTGCGCGAGCCTGAACAAACCATCCTGCTTGACGTACGCAGCGTACTGGAGCATCAGAACGGGCACATCCCGGATTCAATATCCATACCGGTAGATGAGCTCCGCGAACGGATGCATGAGCTGGACGCTTCCAAGGAGATTTGGGTCTATTGTCAGGTTGGCCTGCGCGGATATACTGCTGCCCAAATACTGAGACAGCATGGCTATCAAGTAAAAAACCTCAGCGGCGGCTATAAAACGTACCGGCAGTCGCAGTATAAGCCTGATCCCATCCCGGGATGGAACAGCAGTAACGGAACGGGCCTGTTTAACAGTGATGAGGGCTCAGGTATAAGCGAGCCTCCTTTTCAGGCGGACAACGAATTAGATGTATGCGGCTTAAGCTGTCCGGGCCCGTTAATGCAGATCAAGCAGACTATGGATCAGCTGGCTGAGGGCCAGAGCCTGCGTGTAAAAGCTTCTGATCCCGGATTTTATGAGGATGTGAAGGCATGGGCGTCTATGTCCGGTGCCCAGCTTCTTCAGCTGAATCGGAGCCCCGGTGGTATCATAGAAGCGGTAATTGCCAAGACGAAGCCGTCCCCTTCACCTTCTTCTGGTGTTATTTCTGCTGCGGAGCCGGCAAGTACCATGGTTGTCTTCAGTGGTGATCTGGATAAAGCGATAGCCTCTTTTATCATTGCCAACGGGGCTGCTGCCAGCGGCCGCAAAGTAACAATGTTCTTCACCTTCTGGGGTCTGAGCATATTACGCAAGCCGCAGCCTCCGTCTGTATCGAAAACCGTGCTCGGACGGATGTTTAGCATGATGCTGCCTTCGAGCAGCCGTAAGCTCGGCTTATCCAGAATGAACATGCTCGGTGCAGGTCCGAAGCTGATCCGCCGCATCATGGCAGGCCACAATGTCGCCTCTCTTGAAGAGCTCATTCAAAGCGCAGCCGCACAGGGTGTGGACATGGTTGCCTGTCAAATGTCTATGGATGTTATGGGCATCCATAAGGAGGAGCTCATGGACGGGATTAAAATCGGCGGAGTCGGTTATTATTTGGGTGAGGCGGCTTCAGCGAATCATAATCTTTTTATCTAAAAGATGCATAACAAAAAAACTACTGATGAGCATCAGTAGTTTTTTTTATACTATTATTTTATGAACAAATTAGATTGCACTCTTAGTTTTAGCCAGGCTCATCTCCGCGCACATCAGCAGAAAGCCGCCTACGCCATGCAGATCATTTTCACAGGTGGGACGGGCGATGTAATGGGCATATTCGCCGATGCCGGTTCCGATACAGATGTTGCCGATAACCACATAACCCTCATCATCAACCATCAAGGTGTCAATTACGCCCTGATATCCTTTCCAGGCATATTCCATATAACGTTCATCCAGATAACCGAAGCGGACAGCCTTGGCAATCGCATGTACATACAGGGCAGTACAGGAATTCTCCAGCCAGTTATCAGGATGATCAGTCTTATCTGTCACCTGATACCATAGCCCCGTTGCCGGGTCCTGGAACCTTGTCAGGGCAATCAGCAGCTCCTTCGTAATTTCTGCCAGCCTGGCCTTGTCTTTATGGTCCTCCGGCATATATTCGAACATTTCCAGCAGCGCCACAGGGTACCAGCCGATAGCACGCCCCCAGAACTCCGGCGCCTGCCCGGTAACCGGATCAGCCCACGGTGCCTGCTTACTGGCATCCCAGCCGTGGAACAGCAGGCCGGTCCGGGCATCATAGGTATGCTCATGCACAAGCAGCGCCTGGAACGTCATCATGTCGATGTACTCCGGCTGGCTGAAAGCCTCAGCAAACATAGCCGCAATTGGCCCTGCCATATAAAGCCCGTCCAGCCACATCTGGTTGGGGTAACGGTCTTTATGCCAAAATCCGCCTTCTTCATTAACCTTCCAGCTTTTCAGCAAAGGAACCAGGGTAAACAGCGCTGTCTTGTAGCGTTCATCCCCCGTTTGCTTATACAGGTTGAACAGCAGCACACCCGGCTGGATATCATCCAGCTGTTCCCGGTGGAACTCCTTAATGCTGCCGTCCGGCTGTACCTGAGAGTCCACCCAGCGTTTAATATAGTCAAAGTATTTATCCTCGCCGGTCTGCTGCCAGATCTTTTCCATTCCGGATAAGAAAACGCCCTGATGATAGTGAAAATAATGCGGCGGCAATTGCTCCGGTTCAAATTTGTGCATTAGCGCTTCACAGGCTTTTTCTCCCCAGGCGATAGGGGTTAGTACTGTTTTCTCGGTCATGAGCGGTGCTCCTCCTCGGATTCAATTCATTCTCAACCCGATAGTAACACAGCGATCTGCGCATTTTTTGCGGAAAAGGCGTAATCCTTCTTATATCTTGCGGTAAAATAACGGCGGCTTCCCGGTCACCTGCCGGAATACCCTGCCGAAGTGGCTCACACTGCCGAACCCCACCTTACGCGCGATCAAATGAGCAGGCAAGCCGGTGTCAGCCAAAAGCCTGATGGACTCCTTTACCCGTACGCTGTTCACATATTCCACAAAGGTAAACCCTGTCGCCTTCTTGAAGAACCCGCTTAAATAATACGGACTGATGAAAAAACGCTCTGCCAGCAGCTGCAGCGACAGCTTCTCCATGTAATGCTCGTTGATATACCGGACTATACCGGATATCCGCTCATGCATCGGGCTGGGGTATTCAGCCGGCTCCTCATTGTCCTCTGTCATTCTGCGGCAGCTAAACAGGATCAGCTGCTGAACCAGCGTCAGTACAAACAGCTCAAACCCCGGCTCACCGCGCTGAACCTCGCCGATTATTCTTCTGGCCAGCTCATCGGTATACAGCCGCTCCTGTATACTGCACCGGATGATCCGGTAGTCTGCCCCAAGCAGCGGAGCAAATACCTCCTGGCCGCCCACCCCGCTTGGCAGCATCAGGTCCCTGTGGATGTTCACGATCAGCCGCTCATGCTGGGGCTCAGCCGCATTCGTCGTGCGGTGAAGCACATTAGGCGATACAATCATCACATCCCCCTCCTGAATCTCCATTGTCCGGTCACGGATGAAAAACTCTCTTTTTCCGGACAGCAAATAATAGATTTCATATGTCGGATGGAGGTGAAATACCGGCATGTTATGGGACTCCGCCTGACGGTGCGTCAGCTCAAAGGTTGCATCGTTGTTGCTGAATCTTAAATCACTCACTTGGGTTTCTCCTTTTGGAACTGCTCTCAGACAGCTGATCTATCTCCTTTACAGCTTATCGTAAGCGCTTGCTTAATACCACAAAAATCCCGGACCAGAAGGCTCCGGCCGGGACTTTACAGCAGCATTTATTTATAGATCTTCATCATATTGTCCATCCCGTTTCCCAGAGTCAGCTCCATATGCCAGGAAAAGAACGAACGGGGCGGGATCAGGCGGGCCGTTCCGTTGCGCATTGCCATATCCAGTGAATCATAATAGCCGATGCCCGGCTCCAGCGCACAGGTTACCCGGTCATTAAACATCCCTTCATCCACCCAGATGCCCAAGTAAGGTACTTTATCCGCCGGAACCGTCAGGCACAGGAAGTCACCGCTATGCTCACCATATAAACCGGAGCAGCCCTGGGGAATGTTCCCCGGGTAATACAGCTTTCTGCCGTCTCCCGTCATTGCCGGAATAATAAGTGACAGCTGATCCCAATTGTAAAGCCCTCCGGTCTTCAGCCCATGTCCGCCATATACACACAGGAGCTCTCTCATGTTCTCTGGTATAACCACCCGTGTCGGCTCAGTAACTGCAAACTGCGGGTGCGGAACCCATAGAAAAGGTAAGGTTTCGTCACCTGGATTGTCGACATGGTAATCAAACCGGATGATGTCTGCGGAAGGACAGGAGATGGTTCTGGTGAACACATACGGAACCACGGGTCCGCGTACAGAGCTGATAATTGAATCTGCCCTGAGCCTGCAATCCCAGGGAAGCGGCCATATTTCCCCATGATCAGGGATAACACCCTTCGCCCCTATAACCCAATGACAGCTATTTATTGTCGGAAAACACTCATCCCAGCCGCTCATATCCCCATCAGCAAAGGATGAGCCGTAATCCGGCTTCCGCAGCCTGCGCAAGCCGGAGTTCAGCATCCATTCCTTTCCTGTCGGTTTATATAGAATCGAAACCAGCTTACCGCCGATTTCCGGCACGGTTTCCAGCCTGATCAGCCCGCTGTCAAGTACGACAGAATGAAAGCCTTTATATGTGGAGGCGGTAATCTTAACCGGACTGCTTGATGACATCATCCTGCTTCCTTACTTCCCTAAAAAGGCTTTAGTCTGAGCTTCCACTTCCACTTTTACCTTTTCAATGCCCGCCGCCTTCAGCTTGTCATTCAGTGTGGCAAATGCAGCATCAACATCCTTAACAGATCCGATTGTAATCGGCAGATAGTACTGGGAGGAGACATTTTTCAGGTTGGCAATTTCCGACTTTACCTTCTCCGAATTGAAGGAGAAGCCAAGATAGGTCGGCGGTGCAAGCAGGTCTTTAATTTTATTGTTTAGCTCGATGTAGGAATCCGTCCACGAGACGCTTGGTTTAAAATAATCCTTGTTGACGAACCAGAATCCGGCCGCATCCGCAGGGTAGGTATTCGTTTCCGGTGTAATGCCTTCCGGCAGGGTAAGCTTGCCGTCTGCGGTTACGGCGTAGTTCTTGCCGTCAATTCCATAGTAAGCCAGGTAGACATAGGCTTCATCCTGCATAATCAGATCCAGTGCCTGCAGGGCACGCTCCGGATTGGCCGAATTGGCGGCGATGGCGACGCCATTGTTCAGCCAGCTGCTGGTAGGAGCATGGCCTGACGGGGACAGCACCGGCATCACGTAGGTTTCAATGCCTTTATCCGCGCTGGCGGCAAGGGTAGCCTGGATGTCGATGGAATTGCCGAAAGCAACGCCTGCCTTGCCTTCAATGAAATTATCCTTGGAGCGGACCTTATTGGAGTAAGGGTTCTTGTTCACATAGCCGGCGTCGTACCATTGCTTCATCGTATCCGCCGCATATTTGAAGGCGCTTTGTACAGGCTCGTCTGTAATGCTGAGAATATTGCCTTCCGGGTCCTCATTGTCGGTGAACAGGCCGACTGAAGAAGGGTCACCGGAATCAAGCGGCGCACCCGGGTAAGCAAATTTCTCGCTGGCCAGCGCCCCGAATGGGGTCGGCAGGTCATATTGCGAATCCAGGTTAAGCGGAATCATATCGGGATAATTCTGTTTTACCGCTTCAAAGTACGGAGTAAGCTCGGAGATGCGGGTCGGATTCGTAAGTCCGGCTTTGTCCATAATATCCTTGCGCAGCACAATCACATTCACCTTGCGGTCTGGCGTTGTGGTAGGGATCATATACTGCTTACCGTTGACCTCCGCCGCTTTATAGGCAGCCGGGTCCTGATTGGCATAGTACTTCGGCATATTGGTCTTGATCATGTCTTCGTTCAGTTCAAGAAACGAGCCCTTGTTGGACTCCGAGACATAGAAGTTCCAGTCTGCTGTGAATACAAAGTCTACATCCTGGCCGGAAGCAAGGATCAGCGGATATTTGGAGGCCACATCTCCCCAGCCGATATAGTTGATCTCCAGCGTAGCATTAATGTCCTGTTTCAGCTTCTCGTTGAGCGCCTCCATCACCTCAGGCATGCCCTTTGGCGCTTCACCGAGCAAGAAGCCGGACAGCTTCACTTCCTTGCTGTTATCCGGCTTGCCGCTTTCTGCCGCCGGTGCCTGGGTTGCCGCTCCCGCCGGAGCATTTGTAGCCGCATTCTGCGTACTGTTATTGTTGTTCCCGCCGCAACCCGCAAGAACGGAAGTCAACAGCATGGCTGCACTCCATACCAATAGCCCTTTTCTTTTAACCCTTTTCATCATTCTGGCCTCCCTTGTATCTGATAAATGAATCTATATACATTCCGCAGTCTGGCGGAACCTATATCAGCCCTTGACGGCACCAATGGTGATACCGCTTACGAAATACTTCTGCACAAACGGAAAGATAAGCACAATCGGACCGGTCGCGATCACAGTCATCGCCAACTTGAAGGTCTCCTTCGGCATATCCAGATTGGATACATGCTGGGACATCGCAGCCGACAGATTGATGGAAGACAGCATCTTGTACAGCAGATACTGCAGCGGAATCAAGTGGTCTTTGTTCGTGAACATCATCGCGGTCCACCAGTCATTCCAGTAAGCCAGTGCTGTAAAAACTCCGATCGAAGCAAGCGCAGGCTTGGTCAGCGGCAGCACGATCTTCAGGAAAATCCGGAAGTCTCCGGCTCCGTCAATTTTGGCTGACTCCAGCAGCGGCTCCGGTACAGACCCGCGGATAAAGCTGCGAAGAATCAGGATGTACATCACATTGAACATCGGCGCCAGAATCAGCACAGCATAGGTATTGGTCAAATCAAGATTGCGGCTGATCCAGATGTAGTATGGAGCCAGCCCCCCATTGAACAGGGTTGTAAAGAACAGGAAGAAGGATAAGGCGTTGCGGTGCTTCAGATCCTTGCGGGACAGGACATAAGCCGCCATCATGGAGATGAACAATGAGAGCACCGTGCCAACTACCGTAACGATGATTGAGACCTTATAACCGTTCAGCAGGTCCGCGGGATAGCGGAAAATATAGCTGAATGCTTCAAGCGAGAAGTCACGGGGCCAGAACCAGTAGCCCTCCTGCAAAATTGCGCTTTCGGATGAAAAAGCTCCCGAGACCAGCACGATGAACGGCAGGACACAGATTAAGGCAATGAGCCCTACGATGGTGTAGGCAATGGCTGTGAATAAGGGTGCTGAGTTCAGCTTCGGGTTAACAGAGTTGCTGTCTATGGTAATCACCTGCTTTTTAAGATAATAGGGTTAGAACAAGGCCTGGTCTTTATCGTATCTGCGTACCATCCAGTTGGCACCAAGGATAATGATCAGCGTCAGCACGGATTGGTAGAACCCGACCGAGGAAGCCATTCCGAAATCAGCTGTACCCATCAGCGAGCGGAAGGCCAGCGTGTCAATAATATCTGTAGCGTCCATCAGCAGCCCGTTGTTACCGATTAACTGATAGAACATATCGAACTCACCGCGCATGATCCGGCCCAGTCCGAGCAGCAGAAGAATAATCATGGTCGGCTTCAGCAGCGGCAGGGTGATCCTCGTTATTTTCTGGAATTTTGTCGCACCGTCAATTGTGGCTGCTTCATAGATTTCCTGGTCGATTCCGACAATGGCCGCCAGATACAGCACACTGCCATAGCCGACCCATTTCCATACATACAGGAACGGAAGAATGAGATACCAGTACCAGGTCGTCGAATAAATATCAATCGCATCCAGCTGAAAGGAGGCAAAGATCCGGTTAACGATGCCGTATTCATAATTCAGGAAATTGTAGACGAAGGCAGACACGGTTACCCACGATATAAAATACGGCAGAAACATTAAGGTCTGGGACAGCTTCTTGAACCATTTCTGCCTGATTTCCGAGATGACGACTGCTGCAAGGATTGAGAAAACCGTGTAGCAGGTTAAAAAAGCCAAATTATAAATAATCGTGTTCCGTGTTACAAGCCAGGCCTTGCCGGACTGAAAAAAATAGCTGAAGTTATCCAGGCCCACCCACGGACTGCCAAAGATTCCGCCCTTCACGGTATAGGACTGAAACGCCATTACAATGCCGGCCATCGGGATATAGGCAAAGATAATAAAATATACTGCGATGGGAGCAAACATCAGATACAGCACCCAATGGGAGCGGATATCCTTGAACCAGCCCCCTTTTGGCATGCTTCCCGGCTTTTGTCCCGCCAGTGTTCCCGCTCCTGTTCTTGGCCGGGTTTTCATGTTCACATTGATCACCTTCCGTCTAGTTTCTGTTAGCCTCTCTCCTCTTTTATTGTAAAAGAGCAGCCCCTCCGCCAGTAACGGGCCAAAGCTACGATAACCTTCGAAATCTTAAGGTGATGAAGCATTCCGCACGCAAAAAAGCAGCCGGCGGTATCACGCTCCGCCGGCTGCTTCACTTCGAATATTCAATTTTTCGTTAATGACCAGTCATCCACACGCAGCCAGTTGCCAGCATTCGCAACACTGTATATGCCGATTTGTGCGCTGCCGCTCGTTACTGCAATGTTGGGAATTGTAATCTCGGTCCAGTTGTTCATCACACTGTTAACCGCCGCATTTTTCTCGGACCCGCCATAATTTTTGACGAAAATCTGGGCCACCTGCTGGCCTCCGCCGCTCTTGACCCAGGCCTTCAAGGTATAAGTTCCGTTAGGCAGGCCGGATACATTCTGGTACATGCTGGCACTGTAAGCAGTATCACTATACTGTGTCATTGAATAACGTCCGGTACGTCCGGGCGAGATATTGGAGTTGGGATCAGCCGTGGTATTTTTCCAGTTGGACCAGCCTGTTAAAGTATTAAGCGTAATCCGGTCAGCTTCGTAGCTAGGATTCATAATATAGTTGTTCCCTGCGGCAACACTCCAGGTACCGGCCGCTGCGTCCAGATTGAATTTACTCAGAGAGTTTAGCACTGGCTCCGTACCGTTAAAGGACAACGGCATCCACTGGTTATAGCCAAGCCCGTTGCCGGCAAAGTCACTCCAGCGGTCACCGGCGAACAGAATGGTCGTACCGGCGCTTCCTTGTACATGGATGAAAAAGCCGGTCTGCGACACGTGGGAATAATCCTTTTCTGAATTGGTCATGATAGACTCCGCCGAATACGGTCCGGTTATACTGGTAGACGAAATGACATACGCGTGAGAGGCATTCCAGCCGTGCAGGTCCGAGGATGCGATGTAATATCTGCCGTTGTATTTGAACATTGCATTGCCTTCTCGTCCCCCTGACGTGCTCTGAAACACCTGGGTTGCCGGTTCAATATTCAGATAGTCGGAAGCCCGCAGCTCTGACACATAGGTACGCGACCGCCCGTTGGCATTACTGAAGACCAGGTACGCTTTTCCGTTATCATCAACAAAGGTGGACTGGTCTCCGGGAAGATTGTTAACCACATTGGTGATAGAGGTCTGGACATGATGGAAGGCAAACGTTCCGGTCGGGGTGCTGCTGGTGGCAAAGGCTACACCGCTACCCTCAGGCCCGGCATACTGGGTAATTAATACATACTTTTGAGTGTTGGTATTATAAACGACACCCAGCCTGCCCAGCCAGTCCGGGTCCCAGGTTGTCCCTTCGGCACCAGCTGTAATAACATTGCCGCGGAACGTCCAGTTTACCAAGTCGGTTGAGGAATAGCAGGTAACAGCGGCAAAGCCCGTATCACTATTTTTGCCGCTTGGATTGTTGTAGTAAGTAACTGCCCCGTTGTATTTCACGCCATACCAGTAATACGTATTGCCTACCTTCAGTATGTTGCCTCCCTGTGAATAAATCGGATTGCCCGCCGTATCCTTCCAGAATACGTCGTTGGTAATCGTTCCAGCTGCAGCCTTGGCCGGAAGCGGCCCGAAGGCAAATGCGGTAACCAGAACAACCAATGCCCATTGAAACATGATGAACAGCCTGCCCTTTTTCATGTACATACATCCTTCCTCAAAATGGATTATGCTGATTCGCAACCATTATATAAGGCATCGTTCTCCCGGATGTAGTAAGTAAAGCTATGATTTTCTTTTAAAACCTAATGTTCCCCCCGCAAAAAGGCCGCCGCCTGCTGCTCTACCTCAGCCTTCACCTTGTCGATGCCTGCCGCCTTCAGCAGTCCGGAGAGTCTGGTAAAGGCGGCATCCACATCCTCCACCGCTCCAATATAGATCGGCTGGGCGTACTCGATCGAGATGCTTTTCAGATTGGCAATTTCGGTTTTAACGTTTCCTGAATTAAACAGGAAGCCCAGATAAGTCACCGGCTTCAGATAGCTGTCGATTCTACCCCTCATCTCCGTGTAGCTATCTGTCCATTCAGCCATCGGCGGGAGGAATTCCTTATTCACGAACCAGAAGCCGGATGCATCGGGCGGATAGGTATTACTCTCGGCGCTTACCCCTTCCGGCAGACCGATCCTGCCGTCGCTCAGCATGATATAATTCCGTCCTTCTATTCCATAGTAAGCCAAATAAGCATAGGAGGGCTCCTGCATAATCAGATCAAGAGCCAGCAGCGCACGCTCGGGATGCCTGGAGTTCGCACTTATGGAGACCCCGTTATTAAGCCACGAGGATTGGCTGGTTGTACCGGAGGGATACAGCATCGGGTACGGATACACCTCAATTCCTTTCTCCTTACAAAGCGTAAATACTTGTGCAAGGTCATTCGAGTTGCCGAAGGCTATACCTGATTTACCGTAACAAAAATTCTGTTTGGACCGCACCTGATTGGCAAAAGGATTTCGGTTCACGTACCCTTTGTCGTACCAGTCCTTCATAATATGCGCTGCCTTTTTTTGGATACTGAGCATCGGCTCCTCGACCATAGACCACAGTTCGGATGAAGGACGGTCCATGTCACCCACTATGCCTTGCGCGGACGGATCTCCCGAATCAAAAGGAGCACCCGGCCAGCCTATCTGCTCCGCCAGCAGATAGCCGTAGGGTGTCGACAGGTCAAATTGCGAATCCAGGTTAAGCGGGATCATGTCCGGATAGCTTTTTTTAATTTCTGCCAGATAAGGTTCAATCTCCGAAAAGGCTGTGATTGTACTGAGCCCGGCTTTTGCCATTACATCCTTGCGGAATAATGCCAGATTGATCTTTCGTTCCTGTACAGCCGTAGGAATAATAAAGGACTGCCCGTTCACAAGAGTCGCCTGCCACGCCTCATCCGGCATTAGCGCCATATGACGCGGCATATAGGTGCGGAGAAGCTCCTTACTAAGCGGCATAAAAGCTCCTCTTGCCGCTTCAGTAGTGTAAAAGGACCAGTCGGCAGCAAATATGAAGTCGATATTCTCTCCGGATTCAAGCAGCAAAGAATATTTGGAGGCAAGCTCGTCCCAGGCGATGTAATTCAGCTCCAGTGTGGCATTGATATCCTGCTTCAATTTGTCATTAAGTGCACGCAGGACCTCCGGTAATCCTTCCGGTGCTTCACCGATCAGGTATCCGGTCAGCTTTACCTCATTCTTGTCCGTATTGCCTGAAGCTGAATCCAGGATGTTTTCCCCTGCCTGCATATTAACCTGCCTGGATACAACAGACTGCCAGAGCAGTACAACGGCTGCCAGTATCAGCACCGACATACTGCCGAATATGACCCTCCTCAATGATGTCCCCCCCCATGCTGTAACACACTGTAATCTTGGTATTGTATTTCATGCAGAAGAGGTTCCTGTTCTGCGGTCTGGAACACGCATCGACACACGGGTCCCAATTCCCGGAGTACTCGCAAATGTAATTCCGTATGATATTCCGTAAGACAGTTTCAGCCGTTCTTCAATATTGCGCACCCCGTAGCCTCCGCCCTTACTCACACCGCCGCTTTTCTCCAGGAAAATTGTGGCCAGGGCTGACGCGTCCATACCTATTCCATCATCTATTAATTCAATAATAACATCACCTTTGTCGGCTGCTGCAGTAACTCTGATCTTACCCGCTTCATCCTCCTTTTCCATAATTCCGTGAAGAATGGCATTCTCCACCAGCGGCTGGAGGACGATTTTGGGCAGCTCGCAGTCAAACAGATCACGCGGTACTTCAAGCTCCAGCACAATTCCGTTACCAAAACGCATATTCTGAATCCGTACATAAGCCTCAATATGCTGCAGCTCACTTTCCAGTGTCACATACTCCTTACCGTTACTTAGACTGAGCTTATAAAATACGGCAAGCTCATCTACGACACGCTTGATCTCCCGGGAACCTGATTCTATGGCCATTACATTGATCAAATCAAGCGTATTGTACAGGAAATGTGGATTGATCTGCGCCTGCAGCGCGTTTAATTCTTTGTTCTTTACTTCCCTGCCGAGTGAATACGTCTCTTCAATCAAGCCGGTCATATTGTTAACCATCATATTGAAATTACGGGTAAGCTCACCGATTTCATCTTCACTCGCCGGAAGCGGAGCCAGCTGAAACTTGCCGTTTTTAACCTTACGGACATGCAGGATCAGCTGCCTGATCCGCCGGGTTGCTGAAGCTGATACAAAAAAAGAGAGCGGAAGCATCAGCGGAATGACCAGCAGAAAGATCGAGATGATCCGGTTGCGCGCTTTGATGCTGGATTCCAGAATATCCTTGTAAGGCACAAACAGCGCGACTGTCATCGATGTATTGGGTATATGCTGTAACCCCAGGATATGGCGTTGCCCGTTAAAAGAATAATTTTCGTCATAATAGCCCGTTTCCTCTCCGGCTGAGAGCAGCTCACCGATCTCCAGAACCGGATAATCCAGACTGCGGCCTGAATCAGCCCGGCTGATTATTTGTCCCTGTTCATTGAACAAAAGCGCTGAGGTCCCCGGGGTTAAAATGGCATGATCCAAAACAGACTGCATCGCATCCCCCTGGACTCTCGCACGGACAATGCCGTCAAATTCTCTTATATTGTTGGCATTAGGGATTTTGCGCAGTATGGACAGCTCGGCACTGCCTGAATCTGCATCTATTTCAGTTGATGGAACCCACGTAAAAGCGGCATTCGCAGCTGCGAAACGAAGAAGCCATGGCGTCCGCATGTAGTTTCTCATATTCAGAAAATCTGAATTTTCTGTGGCGCCGGCTAGTCCGTCTTTCATATAGACCTGAATGGAGATAATGTCTTCATTATACCGGAACTGATTGACGAGCCGGGATAGCCGCAGCGCCTCCATATGCCAATGGTTAACATCTTCAAACTGCCGGGAATCAGCCGAGACACTGGTCTGCAGCAGCGGGTTGAAGGCAATAAAATTAAGCACCTCATTGATAGCCTGTGACTTGTATTCGAGATAGGATTTGGTTTCGTCGAGCATTTTACGCGAGGAATGAACTGCCGCTTCCTTGTTCTCCTGCTGGGTGAGATTTAAATGAATGAACAGGAGCAGCAGGAACGGGATTGCAATAACGAGCAGATAGGTTGTAAAAAGCTTGTAGCGGATGCTGAGATTGGTGAACCGGAGTCTCTTCTTCATTTCATAGCACGCTCCCTGTATTCACTCGGTGTACAGCCTTCACAGCGCTTGAAAAAGGTAGTGAAATAATTGGCGTCTGTAAATCCGAGGTCCAGCGCAATCTCAAGCAGCTTCACATTAGGCTCACGCAGCCGTTCTCTTGCTTTGTTCATTTTAGTTTCGGTGATGAATTCCTTGACCGTCTGACCTCGCTGCTTCTTAAAGAAAGCGCATAAGTAGGTCTCGCTTAATTGAACATGGTCGGCAATTGACCTGATTGTAAACCCTTTTTCGTGAAGATGGGAGTGGATAAACCGGATAATCTCACGCATCTTCCCCGCACCTGCAGCCTGCTCACCGTCCGGCTGCTCCTGAAGCAGCTCCAAAAAAGTCAGTACATATCGCTCCAGTCCCGTAAGACTAGATACGCGGTCAAGCTCCTTCCACATATATCTCCGCTCTGCGTCCTCCGCCGGCTCGGCAACCCCTAACTGGGCAGCACATTCCAGAATGGTAAGCAGAAATTGAAAGTATGAATCCTTTAAACGCAGAATATCCAGATCCATCCGGGAGCCGGCATATTGTGTCCACCGGCGCAAAGTGACCTTTGCAGCTTCGATCTCTCCTTTTTGCACCTGCCCGCGCATCAGGCGGACTTCTTCCCGGTTCGTATCAAGCGGCTCATGCCTGCCCAGTGCATCCGCAAAGACAAGCTTGGTCTGATTATAGTAGTATTGCAGCATACAGGCATCTGCAGCCAGCTTGTACGCAGCTGGAATATCCAATAGGGAAGCTGCCGGCTCGCCGACGCCAATCTTCAGTTCTATTGCCGGTCCGGCAAGCCGCAGCAGCACATCCCCCAGATTCTCCGCAGTGTCCCTTCCTTCCCGGTAGGAGCTGCGGTATTCCCCGGGGACAATAAGCACCAGACGGTTACCGGAATCAAAGCCTGCTATGGCACGCCAAGCCAGCATCTGCGGCTCCCGGTTAATGGCATCCAGCAGCGAATCCTGTACCGGAAGCGGGTCCTCCGGAAGGTCTGCAGGATTCCAGTACAGCTCTGCGGCCAGCACCGTATAAGGTCCTTGAAGCGGTAGCAGGAAGGTTTCACTGCTGCCCAGCGCCGGTCTGACATGGGGAGAGTCCGGGCTTGTAATCAGCTTACGGACCATCTCCTGTCTGAGAAAGGGCAGGCTTCTGTCGACTTCAGCCTGCAGCTGAAGCTCCTCCGTATGTTTCCTCTGCTCCTCTGCACACAGCTTGACGGCTGCTTCAACCGCCGCCTGTACCTCTTCAAGAATAATCGGCTTTTCCAGATATGTTAACGCTTTCAAAAATATGGCTGATTTTAAGTATTCCTTATCCGAGAATCCGCTCAGAAAAATGATCTTACAGCGCGGATTCTTCTCCCTGTATCTCTTGCTGAATTCAATGCCGTTAAGCTTAGGCATCCGCACATCACAAAGAATAATATCCGGCGTCCAAGTTGACGTCAGCTCAAGCGCGGCAAGGCCGTTACGTGCTGTCCGGGCCTCGCCGATCCCAAGCTCTTCCCAGGGGATGTAATTCCGCAGCAGCTCCCGGGTTCTATTTTCATCCTCTACAATTAACAGCCTGATCATATAGACCTCCCTGAGCACACAAAACTATGAGCTAGGCTAGTATTATATTACATTTGGGCTGCTGTGGATACTTTGAAAAGATATGATTTTCTTTGATTATTGTTTACTGAACAGAATCTATGATTATACTCTTGAAGCCCTGAAAAATTACACATAAAAGAACCATCCGGCGCATTAGGCCCGGATGGCTGGATAATTCAGCTTACATTTGATATACGGCTTAAACCATGCTGCCGCTTATTTAATCGCATTGTATACGATTTGTGCCGCCTGCGCCCGGGTAGCATAGCCGGCAGGAGCCAGTTGGGCTCCATCGCCGTTCAGCAATCCGGCTTCCACCAATGCTTTCATGGCAGCTTGTGCATAACCGGATACAGCGGCTGTATCTGCAAAGCTTTCATAGCTCTGGCCGGTCTCCCCGGCGGGCAGCTCATTAAGCTGCTTCAGAATGTTGTAGAAAATAACGGACATGTCCTGCCGGGTTATAGCTGCTTCCGGTTCAAACCGGTTATCCCCGGTACCGGATACCAATCCCAGCTGCCGCGCAGTACTTACATAGCCGGAATAGTATTTATTTGCCGCATCCGCAAAAGGAACTGTCCCAGTCATGTTTGCTTCGATCCCGTAAGCTTTCATAATCATCATGAGGAAATCAGCACGTGTTACGTCACTCTCAGGGGCAAACGCATGTCCGCCTATCCCATTTGCAATGCCTCTCGCAGCCATATAACCGACTGCATCACTGTACCATTGCCCGGAGCTGACATCGCTGAAGGTCACTGCATTGTATCCCGCAGCATATTGCGATAAATGGCTTGTCTGAAGCTTCACCATTCCTGCCGAAGCCTCATAACCGCCTCTGACAGGGGTCAGGCTTCCTGCCTGATCAATATAGTAGGCAACAATTGCGTTAGTCTGTTCACCCGCTCGCGGAGCATATGGCAGACTGATTGTCACCTTGCCCCCGTTAAATTGTGTGATATCAGTATTGGCTGACTTTACAGTGAAGCCGTATACGGAATTGTCCCCGATTACGCTCCGTACATTTTGCGGGAAGCCTGATGCAGCGAGCCTGTTAACGCTGATCTCGGTATCTGCTGCTGCACTGCTCATAGCCAGAATTGATTGATGGTCAAAGGTAATTGCAGCTCCGCCGGTATTCAGCCTGAATGCTGTTTCCGTATGATCCGCCAGCAGCTTGAGCGCTTCCTTTGGAACAGCTAATTGAACGATCTGTCCGTTCGCTGCGCCATCAAGCTTGATTTCAATTACCGTTTTTTGACCGGCTGCCTGAGACGCTTTAACTTTTTGCAGCAGACTGTTTATTACATTAGTATCCAGCTTGGCTGTTAGTCCTTCTTTGTCAGCATTCGCTGCCGCCTGGATAGTGAGACTGTATACATTAGTATTGTCTGCAACAGAAGCAACCGGCTCTGCTGCCGGAGTGCTGACTGGGGGAACCTGAGCATCCGGCGATGTGCCTGGCTGCGTTCCTGGATCTGTACCTGGGTTCGTTCCTGGCTGCGTTCCTGGATCTGTACCTGGATCTGTTCCTGGATTCGTTCCTGGCTCTGTCCCCGGCTCATCACTGACTTTAATCAGAACAAAGTCATCATAAGAGCCCCAGTTCCCGGCTTTTGCCTCCAAGGAAACCCCTATTTTCATTGTTCCATCGGTGACTTTAATGTTGTCTACAACCGCCTGGTTCCACTTGTTCCAGCCCTTATTCTTGAAGCCGGCTGTTAATGGAGTCTGACCGCCCGCCGCAGCGTACAGGTCATTATTGATTTCATCTCCGGCACCCTGCGACCAGGCTGACAGCTTGTAGGTCCCGTTCGCTAAGCCAGTGAGCTCCTGATAGGCTTCAAAGGTAAACGCAGTTTCCTTCCAGAACCCAAGCGACTTTTCACCCGTATAACCAGTGCCTTCAGTCAGCGCTGAAGTATCAGGAAGGGTCCAGCCTTCAGGTGTACCGTCTTCCTTAACCATTTCAAAGCTTGGATTAGTAATCGAAATGTACTCCGTATTATCCTTCTCTTTCAGCTCAAAATGATCAAGGTTGCCCCATTGTCCGTCGGCGAGCTTATAATGGGCTCCGACAGTCAGCGTACCATCTGTAACCTCAATATCCTTAATAGCGGGGTTGCTCCATTCCTTCCATCCGGTATTAGTGAAGCTCTGCACAACATCTCCGGCAAAAATCTCCGAAATCGCTTCACCGCCGCCGCCGGAGACCCAGGCTGATAAAGTATACGTTCCGTTTTCCAGCCCGGTGAGGGTCTGGGAAATCTTGAATTCAGCCGGTGTTGGACTGTAATAGTGTAAGGCCGAAGAACCGGTATACACATCATTTTCGATGGTTACCGCACTTTCATCTCCGGTAAGGGTCCACGAGTTCAGACCGTCCTCGAACCCGGGGTTCTGAATCAGGCTTGTGCTTGGAATAACCTTAACCTCGCTTGTAGCTGTAAATCCGCCGTCATAGGTAACCGCAGTTACTGTTGCTGTTCCGGCAGAAATCCCGGAGAGTGTTCCCTTGTAAAGATCGACTTTGACAATGTCAGGCTGAGAGCTGGTGAATTTTACGCCTTTGTAGGTTGCATTCTCTGGAGTGAAGATTGGCGTTAAAGCACCATTCCCGCCGACCTCTATCACCGTTTCAGGCTGATCAAAGGTGATGGTTTGAAGCGGATAACGGTTAATTGGAGCGGCTCCCTCAATAAAAGCATCCATAGCAATGGTCGGGCTGCCGTCTTTATTCCATGCGGATAACGGATAATCGAACATTATCCCTGTAGGCTCCCAGTAGAATATGCCGGTTCCTCTCTGGTTTGGTACATTATGCAGTTTATCCTGTACAGCGACAAGCATGTTGTGAACGCTATCAACATCCTCGGAGACATTCCCTCCAACTTCGACAATCATAACTTCCTTGCCGTAATTCTGTTCAAGCTTATTCATATTCTCGCTTAATTCATCTATGGAGGAGGTAAAGGTAGCTTCAGGATAATAAGATAACCCGATGATATCGTAATCGCTATCCTTAAGACCGGCCGCTACAAGACCGGCATAATAAGAGTCAACACCCGCCTCCGCTCCGTTTGCCCGGTGAATAATCACTTTGATATCAGGAAAAACGGCTTTGGCTGCACTTGAGCCGGCCTGAAGCAGCTGAACCAGATTGGTTATATTACTGTAGCTGCCCAGCGGATGCAGCATACCGTTATTGATCTCGTTGCCGATCTGCACCCACTCCGGGGTAACACCCGCATCTTGTAGCGCTTTCATAACACCGGTAGTATATTCGGATACATGGATTTTCAGCTGCTCCAGATCTGCGTCAGCCCATGCCGCAGGCGTGACCTGCTTCCCCGGGTCCGCCCAGCTGTCACTATAGTGGAAATCAATCATCACCCGAAATCCGAGAGCGCTTACACGAGAAGCTAAAGCTACAACCTCTTCTGTACTATTATGCCCGTTGGACGGATCATCCGAAGGATTAACCCAGGCTCTGATACGGATGGAATCAATGCCATGATCCTTTAAAATAAGCAACAGATCCTGTTCTTCCCCGTTGTCGTTAAAGAATTTATACCCAAGCGCCTCTAATTGCGGCAGCCAGCTGACGTCAGTGCCTTTGGAGAAGGACCCCGGAGCAGCTGAAGCCTCTGCTTTCCCTGGTAAGCCGGTAAATATGCTTGATAGTGCCAATGAGATGAGCAGTATGATAGCCATAATCCTTTTGCTGTTCTTCACACAACAACCTCCCGATAATTTGATAAGCAGCAGTTCAAGAGTCAGACTGACCGGCTACACGATAGCGGGGCCTGATCCTGTTTGTATGTAAGGGCTGTTCCAAAGTCAAGCTTTGGAGCAGCCCTTTAACATTAGTCTGATTATTGTCCTTGAGCAGCCAGGAAGGCATCTACCTGCGTCTGCACTTCAGCCTGAACCTTATCAATACCAGCCGATTTCAGCTGTTTGATCAGATCTGCCTGACCTTTTTCAAGATCTTCGATCAAGCCGTATTCCAATGGAATCGCATAACGCAGCATTACATTACCGATATTAGCTACTTCATTTTTTACATTTGCCGTATCGAAGACAAAGGTTTCCAGCGGGAAGTGGAAGACGTTAGCCTGCCAGTCATTGAACATATCGTCAGCTTCCTTAGGGTAAGCTGCATCCTGACGGTTCAGCGGGGAATTCCAGCCCCAGTTCGAGAAGCCTGTGTAGTTAGCTGCTGCCGGTCCTGCAGTGAACTTATCGTCACCTTCCGGATTGTAGTGGGTACCAGCGATACCGTACATAGTCAAGTCATGAATTTCTTTATCATTCTGCAGTAAATCAATCAGCATCAGGGCACGTTCCGGATTCTTCGCCGTTGCATGAATGGACATACCGTTCTGTGTTGCGATTGCAGCAATTTTCTTTTTGTCAGGTGTCAGATCTGCAATTGCCAGCTCTACATCAGGTTTATCACGGCGCATTTCAGTAAGGTTGGCGGCAACAGTACCCAGATTGTGGGCGTAGGAGGAAATCTTACCCGCCTTAACATCCTGCCATACATCGTTTTTGTTGCTGACTACGTTTTTCGACCATGCACCATTGTCAGCAAGATCTTTGTAGTATTTGAGCAATTCAGTGAACTCAGGCGTATCATAGATGTTAAAGATTTGGCCGGATGCATCGTCAAGCTTGTAAGCCAAAGGCATCAGGTTGGCATCTACCAGGTTGAAGTCGTTGTTCTGTTCCAGCAGCAGCTGGTCCAGTTCATGGAACTTCCAGCCATCAGCAGGTTTTGCTCCGAAAGCCGTTACAGCTTGTTCATCCTTAGCAACCGTTTTCAAGTAATTAGCATAAGTCTCAGGACTGTTGATTTCCGGAAGATTGTATTTCTTGCGCAGATCTTCACGGTATAACACTACTTTATCGGTAACCTCAACATTGTTGTTTGGAACCATAAAGATCTTACCGTCTACCTTAGCCTGCTCCCAGTTAACCTTTGGCATGTTTGCCCAGGTCTGCGGCATATACTTGGACAGCATGTCCTCTGTCAGCTCCAGGAAGCCGCCTTTAAGTGCCTGATCGTTATAGAAAGCCCAGTTAGCCGTGTACACGAGGTCGAAATCCTCATTGGCGGCAAATTTCAGCGGGTATTTCTGCGTCCAGTCGGACCAGTCAAGAAACTCTGTTTCTACAGTAGCATTGATTTTTTCTTTCAATTTAGTATTCAGCTCACCAAATACCTTATCATAATCACCCGGCTGGCCGCCGACCAGAATCATTTTGAGCTTAACTTCTTTGGACGTATCAGGAGCACCGGAGTCAGCAGCCGAATTAGCAGCATTTCCGCCGCCATTCGTTGCTTCTCCAGCTGTGTTAGCGGCATTATTGCCGCCTCCACATGCACTTAGTATTGTTCCGAGTGTCATCATTGTTGCCAATGTGACAGTGAGTTTCTTTTTCTTGTTCATCATGACATGTATTCCCCCTCAGGAAGTTGTGATTTGAAAAATATATTGATAACCGGGTCACCCCGGAATTATCCTTTGACAGCACCAATGGTGAGGCCTTGTACAAAATATTTCTGGATGAACGGATAAGCAAGCAGAATCGGGCCTGTAGCTACAATCGTCATAGCCATCTTCAAGCTCTCCGTTGGCAGATCCGAATTCACAACCGCACCAGAAGACATCATGGCTTTACGCATACCGTCCATATTACCCAGCATTTTATATAGATAGTACTGAAGCGGCATTAATTCGGACTTGGAAATATAGAGCAGCGCGTTATACCAGTCATTCCAGTAAGCCAGGGCAATGAAAAGGCCAATTGTAGCAAGTGCAGGCTTAGACAAAGGAATAATCAGCTGCATGAAAATGCGGAAGTCGCCGGCTCCGTCAATTTTAGCGGATTCCGTGATCGCATCAGGGATGCTGCTCATGAACGATTTCATGACGATAATATAAAATACATTCATCAGCATCGGCAGAATCAAGACCAGCAGCGTGTCCTTGAGCTGCAGGAAGTTGATGATCAGCAGGTAAGAAGGAACTAAGCCGCCGCTGAACAGGGTAGTGAAGAAGAAATAGAATGAGAAGCGGTTCCGCCATTCAAAATCTCTCCGGGACAGCACATAGGCAGTCATGGCAGTCAGGAATAATCCGATTATAGTACCAATCAAAGTGACGGAAATGGTCACGCCATATGCACGGAGCATTTCACCAGGGAATTCAAAGAGCAGCCTGTAGGCTTCAGTAGAGAAGGTTGACGGAATGATCTGGAATCCCTTCTCAATAATGGAACTCTCATCACTAAGCGAAGCGGAAATGACGAGCAGGAACGGCACGATGCAGAATATTGCAAGAATGGTTAGTGTAACATATCCAATGATGGAGAGGGTTATTTTATCGATATCAGCATGCTTGCGCACTTTTTTCATATCGCCGTTTACAGTAGTTGAACTCATTAAGCTGCCTCCTTTGTTTAGAATAGAGCACGGTCTTTATCGTATTTGCGAACGGCGTAATTGGCGAACATAATTGTCGCGAAGCCCAGCAGGGATTGATAGAAACCGGCTGCAGCGGACATCCCGATCTCATTGGATGTGGTCAGGGAGCGGAATACGAACGTATCAATAACATCCGTATTGGAGAAGAGCAGACCGTTATTCCCCACCATGTTATAGAACATACCGAAGTCCCCGCGGAAGATGTTACCTATCGCCAGAAGCACCAGAATGATTACAGTAGGAATCAGATTCGGAACGGTAATTTTCATGATACGCTGGAAGATGTTCGCACCGTCAATCTGTGCCGCTTCATACATTTCAGTATCAATGCTTGTAATGGCGGCAAGATACATGATCGTACCATAACCCAGCGCCTTCCAGGCAGAGACCACAATCAGGATAACCGGCCAGTAGGATGCAGTGTTATAAATATCAATAGGCTGCATGCCAAGCCCTTTCAGCAGTACGTTAAGTGTACCCACATCAAAGTTAAACAAATTATAGGCAATCGCTCCAACCACTACCCAGGAAATGAAATATGGCAGGAACAGTATGGTTTGTGTAATTTTGCGGAACCATTTCCCCGCAACCTCAAACAGCAGAATACCGGCAAAAATCTGCAGCACATTATTGATGATAATAAAAGCAATATTATACAGTGCTGTGTTCCGGGTTACACGCCAGGCGTCACCGGACCCGAAGAAAAATCTGAAGTTATCCAGCCCGTTCCATGGGCTGTGAAATATACCTCCGCTATAGTTGTACTGCTTGAACGCAAGTACAATCCCGGCCATTGGCACGTAGGCGAATACCAGGAAGAACAAGACTGCCGGAGTTAGCATAAGCAGCAAGGTTCTATTCTTTTTAACCTTATGCCAGAATCCATATTTGTTCTGTTTCATCTCCAATCCCCTCTCCACTACTCAATATCTCTATGTATTGATTATAAATAAGCAATCATTGCTTGTGGATTGAGCAGGCCAACAAATACTAATACTTTTCCAACGATAATTTAGAAAAAGTATACCCCGAAAAACAAAAAACGCTGCCCAGGACGATAATCGGTCCGGAACAACGTTTTATTGGCTATACTTTATGCTTCTTGCGGTACTCTCCCGGCGTCATACCGGTTGTCTGTTTAAATTGCCTGTTAAAATAAATCAGGTTTTTATAGCCCATCCGCTCGGCAATCTCATAGATCATAAGGGTAGGATCCTTGAGCAGCTCGAATACCCGGCTCATTTTCCGTTCCTTTACGTAGTCTATAAACGGAATTCCATAGTCTTCCTTGAATAAATACCCTAAATAATTCGGTGTAAAGTTAAACTGGACTGCCGCTTCCTTCAGGGTGATTTTCTGCTCAAGATTATCTTCCACATACTTAATGATCTCATCAATCAGCTTGCGCTTCTGGCGCTGGCGTTTGACATACAGCAGTTCTGACAATTCAAAGAATCTCCGTCTCATCCAGGACAGAATATCATGGATCGTCTCGAACTGGAACAGAATCTCCGGCTGATGGGATTCCCACTGCAGCAGCTCGTACAGATTCTCGTTCTGCTGCTGCAGATCCGCATGGAGCTTCGAGGTGATCCGGATAATCAGATCATAGACATCCTTTTTACCTGCGTTCATCATGAGCTTGAGTAGATGATCATCAATGGCCACCAGATCATACTGGATGATAGCCTCAAGCAGAAGGTCCAAAGTCTGGTCCATATCAGCGCCAGGCGTCCCGCTTGGTACAGGCTCCATTGTATCGCGGATCAGCCGGTTTTTGCCCAGCAGCCATTTGGCGCTAAGAGCAGCCTGTGCCTGCTTATAGGATGCATGCAGCTCTGCTTCATTCCGGGCATACCGGCCGGCGCCAACTGTTATTGTACAGATGGAGGACTCTGCCGTTCTCCGGATCAGCACCTCCATTAATTGCAGAAATGCCTCCTGGGGAAGGCTGCACAGAATAATGAATCTGTGACCGGACCCGATAATCATCGTTCCGCTCTTGTTCTCCTCAAGCACGGCTCTAATCAGCTGCTGTGTCTGACGAATCATCATGCGAGCATTGTCTTCGGAGACATCCTGCATTTTCCATTCCAGATCATCGATTTCTATAACAGCTGCCGTTGCCCCGCTTACTAACAGCGGAATCAGGGCAGCATGCAGCTGCGGCTCAGCAGGCTCCGGTGAATCTTCATCGAACCAGCGCAGGATGAGCTCCTTGTTAATAAGTGAGAGGGCTTCGTTTAAGGACCGGTTCTGCTCCCGCTCCTGTTCAATAGAATGGCACAAGTCCCCCAGCATTTCATACAAATCCTTATCCTTGACAGGCTTAAGCAAATAACCCGAGGCACTGATCTGAATGGCTTCCTTGGCATAGCTGAAATCCTCATGGCCGCTGATAAATACGATTTTCACTTTAGGATGGATTGTCTTGGCTCTTCTGGCAAATTCCGTCCCGGTCATAATCGGCATCCGGATATCCGACAGAATGATGTCAACACGCTCCTGCTCCAGCATTTCAAGGGCATCAAAGCCGTTATTTGCTGTACCTGCTACTTCAATATCAAATCCGCTGGACAAGACTCTGCGCCGCAGCCATTCCAGATCAACGGCTTCATCGTCAACCAGCAGTACACTGATACTCCTCACTTTGAATTCCTCCTGATGCTTCTAATTCACCACACTTTTCATCGACGGGACTGCTCCTCAATCTCTGCACGATCTGTATGCCCTGCCGGAAGCAGGAGCTGAACGGTGGTTCCCGCCCCGTATATGCTTGCAATGGTCACACCATATTCGTCCCCGTATCTGAGCTTAATGCGCTCATTCACATTTTTGACTCCGTAACCGCCTGTCTGGCTGTGCCCGTCCATCATTTTCCTGACGTCTTCAGGCCGCATGCCAACACCGTTGTCGATAACCTTCAGCTCAATATTATCGCCAACCCGCCGGCCGGTCAGACGAATGGAGATCGTTTTCCCAAACCAGGCATGCTTGAATACATTCTCTACAAATGGCTGCAGCAGCAGCTTAATGACCTGCATATGCATAATCTCTTCGTCAACATCAACGTACAGGTTGAATGTATCGGCATATTTGACCCGCTGGATGTCAAGGTAGGTCTCCACCTGCTCCATTTCCTTCTTTAATTCAATGTACACATTGCCCTGGTTCAGCGTCAGCCGGTAGAAATGTGATAAGCCCTCAACCATCTGCGTAACCTTTCCAATCTCCCCAAGATTAGCAAGACTGCCTATAGTGGAAAGCGTGTTATACAGAAAATGCGGATTAATCTGTGCCTGCAGGGCTTCGAGCTCGGCTTGTTTTTTCGAAACCTCCTGCACATAAACCCTGTTTATAAGCTCCTGGATGTTAGCCGCCATATCATTAAAGGAATCAGCAATCTGTACAAATTCATCGTTTCCCGAGAAGCGGATCCGTTTCTGAAAATTACCCTCCTGGAAGGCACGCACCAGTCCAACGATCCGGCTCATCTTGCGGCCTGAAATACGCGCTACTACAAATCCGATCAGGGTCATGACTACAAAGCTGAGCGTACAGGCAGCCAGAATCACCATCCGCAGCCTCCCGGCATCCTGTGTCAGATACTTTTGCGGAACAAGGGTTTCAATAACCAGATCACTGCCCGGAATCTGCTCATGCAGACTCAGAAATTTATCGCGTCCGGCATCGTAATCAGCTGTTCCGCGTTGAAATATAGCCGTACCGGCAGCCCTGTCCATCAAGCGCAGCGTAATTCCCTCTTCTACAGGGAAGGTCTCGAAGCCGCCGAATAAATCCTCCAGCTTAACAGTAATCCGTATAAAGCCAACCATCGTTTTGTTATCACTGAAGCTGATCAGCCTGCGGACATGCGAGATATTGTTGAGCTTCTGATCCGTATCAATCTGCAGCCATATATTATCCCGCTTGGAGTCCTGGAGAGACTGAAACCATTCCTCGCCGGTGATATCCTCCAAGGGGAGGATATAGTAATCACTGTCTACTATCGGCTCATCGAGGTTATCTCCGGGGACTACATTGTAAATATTGTCTGGTGTATAGAGCATGAATCGGATCTGATTCCCGAACAGCTGCAGCGGTGCAGTCAGCTGGGGCAGAATATCATCGATCAGCGTCAGGTAATTCTCGAACGGAGTCCCCTTCAGCTCAATGGCGCGCTGAAAGGGCTGGCTCGCGAACAGGTTATCGGACATCCTCTGTATCTCATCCATCTGATACCTTATATTGTTTCTGGCCTGCTCCATCCCGGTTCTGACATTGGTCTCTGCCATCTCTGTCCGCGAATCGGTCAGCATGGAGTAAGAGATATAACCAATGAATACATCCGTCATTAGAACCAGAAGCAAATAGGGAATCATCATTTTGTAGGTGAAAGGCATGTATTTCGTTAACCTGCGCATTGTTAGGGGCCATCCTCTGTGTGAAATTCTTTAACCTTCTATATGATCTCCAGTTACGGTCTGCAGCATCAGCTCTGCAGGAGCAAGTCCTAAGGATTCAGCACGCAGCATAACAGAGCCTGCATCGCCGGAGGCCTGAACCAGCGCCAGACACCATCCGTTAAAGGCACGGCGCAGGGACGACTTGTCCGGCTCATGGCTGCTCGGATTACCGTTGCCAACACCCAGCAAGGAGCCTGCACCAGTAACCTCAAAACGAATTTCGTTATCGGCTGCCGGCACAATATTACCATCCTTGTCCAGTACAGCAACGCGGACCGGAATCGTATCCGTTCCGTCCGCCCGTGCTTCATGCCGGTCAGGAATTAATTGAATCTGATAAGGCTGGCCGGCTGTAACGACAGACTTCCTCGCTACTTCCTGTCCGCCGTGTTTCCCGACAGCTTCCAGCTGTCCCGGCTCGTAGATCACGTTCCAGGTCAAATATCCGTTTCTGTCCACCTGCTGTTCTCCCAGGCTTCTGCCGTTCAGATACAGCTCTACAGTGCCGGTATTGGAGAACACACGAACCTCGACAGGCTTACCCTCCGAGCCCGGCCAATTCCAGTGCGGCAGCAGATGAACCATCGGCTTCTCCGTCCACACAGCCTGCATATAATAATAGCTGTCTTTCGGGAATCCGCAAGTATCCATCAGACCGAAATGAGAGTTAATACACGGCCACAGGTATGGAGTCGGTTCTCCACGGTAATCAAATCCGGTCCACATGAAGACACCGGTCAAAAAGCGGTTGTTCACCAAATCTCTCCAGGCCTGCTGCGGTGTGCAGCCCCATGAAGGAATGTTCGTACCATATTCGGAGCAATAGCCTCTAACCGGATCATCTTCATAAATGCCTCTGGTTGCTGTGAAGCTGGCACATTCACTGCCAATCATCAGGCGGCCCGGGTATTGCTCATGGTCACGGATATCGAGATGATCGCGGTGTCCATAATTATAGCCGGTAATTTCAACCGCATCATTGTAGCCGTTCTCGTTCCAGCCGTGGTTCATTGCCGCACAGGTCGGGCGTGTCGGATCAATGCGCCGGGTTGTGTCCGCCAGTGTTTTGAGTATCCGGGCGCCTGTGACGGTGCCTTCCAGCACCTCTTCATTCTCCATGCTCCAGATAATGACGCTTGGATGGTTGCGGTCACGGTAGAGCAGCCGTTCCAGCTGGCTAATCCCGTTCGGGCTGCTGTCCAGCTTGCGGTTCTCATCCATCACCAGCATTCCGATCCGGTCGCAGATATCCAGCAGCTCCGGGGTTGGCGGATGATGTGCACTGCGGTAAGCATTGGAGCCCATCTCCTGCAGAAGCTTAAGCTTATATTCTATCAGGCTATCTGGCAAGGCTACGCCAACTCCGGCAAAATCCTGATGATTGCATGTCCCTTTGATGACCAGCGGCTCACCGTTCAGGAAGAAGCCCTCCTCCGCATCAAAACGGATGCTGCGGATACCGAACACTGTCTCATACCGGTCCAGCTCTTTTCCTTCATGGATGATTACCGATTCTGCCCTGTATAAATACGGCGAATCAGGTCCCCAGAGATTAGGCTGCTCCACCACGAAGCTCTGCGCAAGCTCCGTCTCGGCGTACCACTCGGCATAGGTATCTGCCGTCCCGGCACAGACCTGTTGCCCGGAGCCGTCATAAATCACGGTCTGCAGCGATACCTGCAGTCCATCAGTATAGTTATTGCGGATACGGGTGTTAATATTAACCGTCGCCTGTTCTTTGGCAACCTCAGGTGTGGTTATGTACGTCCCATATTCCGCCACATGCAGCAGATCCATATTCTCCAGCCAGACATGCCGGTAGATGCCGCAGCCCTCGTACCACCAGCCCTCGCATTCCGTCGCATCCACTTTGACAACAATGACATTACTGCCCTCATCCCCGTAACGGAGCACGTCCGACAGATCATAGCTGAATCCGATGTATCCCCCATGGTGACTGCCGATCAGATGGCCATTCACCCATACCGTGCTGGTGCCGGATACGCCGTCGAAACGGATCAGCCATTTGCTGCCCGCAGCCTCTGCCGGCAGGTCAAACCCCTTGCGGTAAAACCCGATTCCGCCCGGCAAATACCCGTGGCTCCCGTCCCTGGCTCCCAGATGCTCATCCTGGACATACTGCTGCTCCACACACCAGTCATGCGGGATGCTGACAGAAGACCAGTCCAGCTGCTGCTCACCCATTCCTTTATCGTTGAATGCGATATCCAGCCATTCCCCATCCTTGCGGGTGCTGGCATCCGTAATACCGCCTGTCATTCCGGCCTTAACTGCATAGGGAATCCGGATATCCCCTTTATAAAAGCTCCATTCCCCGTCAAACTGTACTTTGCTTCTTCCTGTGCCATTAATCATTGTGTAAATACCTCCCGGTAAAATAATACTCTCATTGTAGAGGAGAATTACAGAATAGAGTTAGTAAAAAAGATCATTTTCAGTAGTACAAATTGAACATTACGTAATTTCTAATTATTCCTGCTTGCACGACTACACCTTTTTCTGATGAAAATTGCATTACTGAACCTATAAAGAAACCCGGGAGAGGCGTGTTCTCCCGGGTTTCTTATATTACTGTCACTAGCCGTTTAAGCGTCCCATCTGGTGCTCAAATATTTGATTAACACTATAAATTATATTACCAATGCCACCGTCAACTCTCATAAAGTGCTGATCTACTGCCTTAGCTATACAGCATGTATAATCCATAAATGTGAACGGAACATCATCCGTTTGCCTGTTCATAATATCACCGCACAGCTTGATAACCCCCTCCAGCATATCGCCGGAAGCTTCACCTGCTAGATGACATAAGTATACCCGATCAAACTTACCGTCAACATTACGGGCCAGATTTTCCAGTGATTCCTTGTACTTCTCTACAGTATAAGAATGCTCATCAAACAGAAAAGTAGAGTAGTTGCAGGCATCACCAAGTATCAACGTCCGCTCCTCTTCAATCAGAATAGCCATCGTACCCGGGGTATGACCGCCAGCTGAAAAGATCCCAAGATGGATGCCTCCGAGATCGAAGCGGTCCCCCTCCTTCAGTTCCAGAAAGTCCGGCGGCTGAGGCAGAACAAATTCAAGCTCATTTAAGTCAGGCATAGCCGGCCCCAGGGTCATTTCCATATACTCCTGCCTTACCTTCAACTCCTGGTGCTCTGTATAGATAAGGTTATCTAACGGGCTCATATAGACCTTGTCGAATGCCGGAGCGCCCATTGCATGATCAACATGCCCGTGTGTCAGGATAACCGTAACCGGCTTAGAAGTTAGATGTTCAACAAATGCCCTCAGGTTACCCACACCAAGACAGGTATCTACAAGTACTGCTTCATGCTCCCCCTCAATTAGATACATGAATTCCTGCGACAGGCTCGTTATCCTTATCACGTGCTGCGATATTTGCTCTGAAGTATAGTAATGTATCATCCGCTTCTCCTAGTCCTGGATTTCCAGTATTTCTGCGGCGGCTGATTCAATATCCTGCTGCGTAATACCGAAGAAGTCCATCTTTACAAGTGTATTCAATGAATGCGTTTTTCCGTCGATATCATCCAGCGAGAGAAAATGAAAAATCCCCGGTAATTTACGCTGTAATACTTCTAGTGCCTGTTCATTCTTCACCATCTCTTCCAGACGGCTGTTCATTGTGAATAGCTTCCGGTAATCCGTTAAAGGCCGATAGGTTAATTCATGAACTCCCGGCTCCAGATTAAACGTTTCTCCATCATACTGCGGCAACACTACTTCGGCCCTACAGGCAAAAGGAACCTCAAAACGGATCTGCACGGTCCCGTCATCTTTAATCTTCCATTCCAACGCATACGTTCCGCTGACTGAATCATAAACAACTTGAAACGATTTGAATTTCCGGTTGATTTGAGGTGCAAAGCGGACCTTTTTAAATCCGGGCTCAAGCGGATCGATTCCCCCCAGGTTCCGGTATAAATACTCAATCACCGATCCATACGCGTAATGATTAAGTGAATTCATCATCGTGCCGCTGATTGTACCGTCAGGCAACACTGAGTTCCAGCGCTCCCAAATGGTAGTTGCCCCCAAATTCACACAATACAGCCAGCTCGGATATTCTTCCTGGAGCAGAAAATCGAGTGCTTCCTCCTCCATTCCGTTCTCAGCCAGTACTCTGCACATGACCGGCGCACCAACAAATCCGCCTGTCAGCTTGTGGCAATCCTTGTAGAATCTCTCCCGCAGCCCCTCCAGGAGCTTCGTTTTATCAGGATAAATCCCGAAATTCAAAGCGACCAGATAGCCGGTCTGCGTATCAATGCTTAAACGGCCCGATGAAGTGAAATATTCTGCAAGAATGGCTGCTCTGATCTTTTCCGCCATTTGGCTGTACTCTTCTGTAAGTAAATCCTTACCTAGCAGCGCCGCAGCCTCGGCGACCAGACGGGTCGATTCATAGTAGTAGCAGGAGCTGATGAAATAATCATCTGTCCCGCCTTTAAAGCTCTGCGGAGATCTGCCGTCCTGGGCCAGCCAGTCTGTTATTTGCGAACCGAAATTGTACAGATGCTGCCGGCCGCGCTTGGTGTCCTCCCGGGTAATATAATCCACCCAGTCTTTCATCATTGGAAAATATTGCGCCAGCATCTCCTTATCCCCGTATTGCTTGTATAATACCATCGGCAAAAAGGTTCCGATATCTCCCCACACGCTGCAGCCCAAAGGCTCACCCAATACTGGAATGTATATCGAAATAATGCCGTTATGTTTTTGCTGCTCTGTTCTTAAATCATGCATAAATTTATGATAAAAAGCCCGTGTATCCATATTATAGGAAGCGGTTCTTGCAAAAACCTGTGCATCTCCGGTCCAAGCCAGCCGCTCATCACGCTGCGGGCAGTCTGTCGGAAAATCAATAAAGTTGGACTTTTGTCCCCACAGCGCATTTTCAAAGAGACGGTTAATCTTCTCATTCGATGTCTGGATAAATCCGCTCTGCTCCAGATCAGAAAAGATTACCTTACCTGCAATATCGGTTACCGCCAATTCTCCAAGCCAGCCGGTTACCCTAACGTACCGGAATCCGAAGAAGGTGAAGCGGGGACTCACATACTCAGAAGTACCGTCCGAGATATAAACAAACTGAGTTTTGGCACTGCGGTAATTATCGTTGTAAAAGCTGCCGTTCTGTAAAATTTCACCGAAATCAAAAATCAGCTTTGTTCCCTTCGGAAATGTATTATGGAATGAAATGAGGCCTGAAAAATTCTGCCCCATGTCCAGTACCGTTTCTCTGGCCGGTGTATGGATTATACTTTGCGGATACCGCTCCTCTTTTACTATGACTGGTATGCTATAACGGCTCACCAGCTTTTTTTTGTCAAGGCTAAGGATACGTACCGGTTTTTCAGGATTTTCTTCTTCGGACCAGAGCAGACGGTTTAAGATTTCGCCATCGTAAATATCGCTTAATTCTATATCAGAGCCCTTATACCGCCAGCTTTCATCTGTCTGTATAATGTGCTTCTCGCCGCTTTGGTGTGTAATATGCAGCTCGGCAATACAAGCAAAGACACTTCCGAAGTTCTCCTTCAGATTCCCTAAACCAAAGCGGCCCTTGTACCATCCGTTCCCCAGCATAATTTCAATAGTGTTATTCTCCGAGAGTAAATCCGTCACATCATAGGTCTGAACCTGAATTTCCGTATTGTAATCACTATACAGCGGGGCCAGAAGCTCATTCCCTGCCTTTCGGCCGTTAATATAAGCTTCGTATAAACCAAGGCCCGTTATATACAATCTTGCGGTTGCTACCGGAGATTCCGATGCCAGACCAAACCCTTTACGGAAAAGCGGATGGAACGTATCTGCCTCTTGTGTACCGATCCAGTCAGCTATCCACGCCTCACCAAGTTTCCCGGTTTCAAAATAGCTAATTTCACTTACCGACAGCTCAGCCTGATCGGTTTCAACCTCTACTCTGTAGTAATACCTGGTCATGGGCTGACACTGCAGGTCCAAGGCTTCTCCTGTTGAATCTAAGTCCGCTCCTTCTTTACCATACAGAACAGGGCTCATACCCGGACTGGTGCTTACTTCAATTTTGCTTCTCTTTGCACTGCCGGCATAAGAATCCCTGACCTTCCATGAGCATTTCAGGCTTTCGAATGAATACCCCACCGGATTATAGATTCCATTTATTTTCAAATCGGTTACCTTCATAACTAATTCCCCTTTTTTTCAGCGAGTAGATTTTTTATGGATATCTATCATTGGCTTGCTGCTCTGTTCGCCTCCAGCTCTGATAGAATCTGAGTTCGCTCCCGGCCTTTAAATTTGCATATCAAGAGCGGAATGGAGCCCAGGACAGAGCTGATGCCTACACCAAAAGCATAGATAAAGAACAGACCCTGCAGTGTCGATGAGGATTGGGTTACCGCCTCCGTATTCAGCCCGATGTACGTCAGCAAAAGACCGGTTATAAAGGAACCGAACGCCGACATGACTTTGGCTGTTAAAGACTGGACGGCGAACATAATACCCTCCGCGCGCATTCCTGTCTTCCATTCAGCGTAATCAATAGAGTCTACTACATAAATCGTAGATAAGGTCATGCTTGCAGACATAAAGAATCCGGCAAGAATAGAAATGAGAAACACGAATATCAGGTTACTGTATCCTACGGTGAAATACACAGCCCCTACAATCAAAGAAGCGATCCCGTTGTACAGGAATAACGTTGGCGTTTCCACTCTCTTTAGCAGCTTAGGAATGACTACAGGCGTCAACAAGAATCCGATCATTGTTGGAATCATAATAAAGGACAGCAAGGCAATACTGCCCAGATTGTAGATGGCGTAGAAACTGGTAATCATCGTAATGACCATCGTCAGCACTTGGAATAATTGGCTGATGATATAGGCTTGCAGCGGTTTATTTATTCTCAGGATATGAATCATACTCTTAAGGCTTGTTTTGGAGGAGGAAGGCTTGACCCGCTCTTTCGATACAATGAACAACACGATAAAGCTGATTGCCGCAATCAATGAAACTAACCAGCCCAGATAGGAGTAACCCCCGCCGCTGTTTGGCATAGTGGAAAAATAAGAAATAAGGAGTCCGCCGATTAGAGAAACAATAATAGTCCCCATTGTCGTTGCAGATTTCGTTAAGCTTACTAAGGAATTACGTTTCTGGGGATCTGTCGTCATGGTAGCTGACATACTCCAATAAGGAACATCCAGCAACGAAAAGCCGATTCCCCAAAGGGTATAGACAGTTGCCACATAGGCGATTTTCATTGCCTCAGACGTAAATCCAGGATCTATAAACAGCAGGAAGGTCAAGCCAGCCCAGAAAAGTCCGCCGAACAAAATATAAGGGCGAAGCTTACCATATCTCGTACGTGTATTATCTATGAGATACCCGACAACCGGGTCACAGAACGCATCAAGAAATTTAGTAATCAGGAGGATCGTCCCGACGGTTATTGGTGATATTTTCAAGATAGCGGTTGCAAAAATCATAAAGAATGTATTTACAACACCAGACAATGCCGAATCCCCTATGCCCGCAAACAGATAACCTGCCAGCTCTTTTCTTCTAAACGGGATTTTGGAAGTATTCTCATAATACTGCTCGTAACTTTTGCCCATTTGTTTCCCTCCGCATATTAACGATTAGTGGAATAAAACGTCTTGCCGGGGTACCCTTATCGCTATATTAAATGATGTAAGCACTTCCACCAATGTCCGGAGCTGTTGTCTAGACTAACCAAATATGATATGTTAATCATCAAATCAGCCGGGAGGAAATATATGGATTACAGGCAACTTGACATTTTTCTATATGAATTGACCGATCTTGAGCAATCACTGCAGTTCGCTGAGCTAACGGATGAGATGATCCTCGAACAAATTCTCAATCCTGAGATATCTGATAGCCTACATACTGGGCACAGCACAACTGTAAGCGCTGACAATCAACTGAATATGCTGACCAACCCGCCGGCGTATAACTATTCTGTAGAGAATGGCATCCTCAAATTAAACGTTACAGGTGAGGCATTTGTTATTTCCAGACACACCCGGTTTGTTAGAATGATTAACCATACCCACAACCTGTTTGAGATGAATTACGTTTACAGCGGGACCTTCTACCAGGAGATTCAAGGGCAACGCTTCAAATTAACAGCAGGAGATCTCATTATTCTCAATAAAAATGTGGAGCATTCGATCGACCGGGTAGGCAATGATGACGTACTGATAAATTTTTTAGCCGAGAACGAATTTTTTGACAGCTCCTTTATTTATAAAGTCCTCGGTGATAATGTCATGGGCAAAACGATTGCCTCCATTCTTACCAGCGAGACAAGAGAGAACCAATTTTTGCTGTTTCACACTGCGGAGCATTGGCAAATCAAGCAGACCATTCAGAATATTCTATGCGAAACATTCGACAACCGCAGACGGCCCAATTCCGAGATTATTAAAGCTTATCTGACTATATTATTCAGCAGACTTCTAGAAACGGAAAACTATGAAATGTTTCTGCGGAAAGTCGTGAAGTCTCCAAACATCTCAATAGTAAACCTGCTTGCTTATATCGATGCTAACTATCTGAATATGACATTGGAGGATACAGCTAACCAGTTCAGTTACTCTCCAGAGCATTTAGGCCGGATTATCAAAAAGGTGACCGGAAAAACATTCTCCGCACTAATTCATGAGCAGAAGTTCAAGCATGCGGCCCGGCTTCTCCGGATGACGGATCAGACAATCGAGAGCATCTCTGAAGAGATCGGCTACAGCAATCTGACTTACTTTTATCGTAAATTTCATGATTTATACGAATCAACTCCGAGAGATTACCGGCGGCAATTCAGAACGGAATAAGGGAGAGCTGTACAGAGGGCCGGGCCTTTGCACAAAATAAAATGACCACTAAATCTGCTGCTAAGCAGGCTTAGTGGTCATTTTATTAGACGCTAATTAGTAACCAGCGCAGGGGTCTGATAATGAAACCAGTCAAAATAGGCAGGGCTGCTAGCCTTATCCCCGTTGCCTGTAGCATAAAGGCCAATATACACACCTGTAAATCCTCCAGCCACTTCGGTAGCCAACAAGCTGCTCTCTGCGTACCCAAGCAGCTTAGAGTCAGCATGCTCAGGGTTGCGGTAATAAAATGAATACTCCTTGGGATTGGCAACAATATCCATAATAATATGATTCTCATTGTACGGATGCTGTTCAGCGATCATCCAGACAGAGCCCACTCTTTTGCGTAAAATAACCGAACGCTGTCCATCCACACGGGTAAGGGCGATTTCATAATGGTGCAGCTCATTCATATACACAGTGAGTCCTGCTTCATCCTTGTGACCAGGCTCGAATTCCAGCCGTGCAGAAGCACTGCAATTAAAATGCTGCTGACGGCGGGCTACAAATGCAGGGGAATCAACATCATCTAAGGTAACCGCTGAACCATGTAAAGTTAGCCAGCCGGAGCGGGTCTGAAGCGACCAGTCCTCCGGTTGCGGATTACGTGCAAAATTCCAAACATCATCTAATTCGGCAGAATTAAAATGATCTAGTTCATTCTTATCTGGTAAGGCTCCTGTATAAAATGACGGCCCTTCCATTTCAGGGTGTATATGTCCATTGTCACCAATCACCGGCCAGCCATCTTCCGACCATTCAACCTTGGACAAGTAAGTCTCCCTGCCCAAATGATGTCTTCTGGAAAAGGGGCGAATGCCCAGCATGACTGCCCACCAGCTTCCATCATGTGCCTGGACGAAATCGGCATGCCCTGCAGCCTGTATGGGATATGCTGTACTGCGTTGGCTTAAGATCGGATTGTTCGGGGCACTTTCAAAAGGGCCATAAGGAGAACTGCTTCGCGCAATGGTAACCATATGCCCGTACTCCGTCCCCCCTTCAGCAATCAGCAGATAATAATATCCGTTAATCCGGTACAGATGCGGGCCTTCCGGAGCTTTCCCACCTGTCCCTGTCCAGATCAACTGACGCTGCGAGTTCAGCTTCCCTGTCTCTATATCCAGTTCCGCCTGATATATGCCTGCTTCCTGGCTGGATAACGCATTGGTTCCCGTTATGTACACAGAGCCGTCTTCATCAAAGAACAGGGATGGGTCGATACCCGGCCAATCCAGAAAAACAGGATCAGACCAAGGCCCTGCCGGATTGCTTGCACGAACATAAAAATTTCTAATTTCACTATCCGCCCTGCCTGTGATAACGGTTGTAATCATATAAAAATATTCATTATAGTATCGAATCGTCGGGGCAAAGATACCCATGGAGCTCCCCACTTTAGGAATGGATAGCTGCTGAGGACGCGTTAAGCAATGTCCAATCTGCCGCCAATTCACCAAATCCTGACTATGGAAAATAGGAACTCCTGGAAAATAGTGAAAGGAGCTGTTTACCAGATAATAATCTGCTCCTACCCTGCAAATACTAGGGTCCGGATAAAAACCTGAAATAATAGGGTTTTTAAAATTCATATTTCATTCTCCTTGAATATTTTCAACTAGAATAACGTAAATTGCTGAAAAATAAAACTGTGAAACGGTCAATTAATTGATGCGATTTGGTTATTATGATAACGCAATCATTGAAGTTAAAATCTAACTATGTCCAATTAAACTTCGACCTATACGATAAAATGCTATAAAAAAACTAGAGATACGAGGTAAGTAGTATGGAAGAACAACAAATATTACACTTACTAGGGACGCTTTCAATTGAGGAAAAGATCGGGCAGCTCATTCAGCTTTCCGGTGAATTTTTCAACACAGGTGCAATGGCAGTCGGGCCTATGCAGAAGCTTGGAATCGACGGGAACATGGTGCAGTATACCGGCTCTGTCTTAAATGTGCTTGGCGCAGCAAAGGTCATACAAATTCAAAGCGACTATCTTGAAAAAAGCAGACATAAAATCCCATTGTTGTTTATGGCCGATATCGTATATGGATATAAAACGGTATTCCCTATTCCGCTGGCGCTGGGAAGCAGCTGGGACCCGGAGATGGTGAAGAGCTGTAATAAGCTGACCGCGGAGGAGTCGTGTGCGGCAGGAGCACATGTTACCTTTGCACCAATGGTGGATGTGGTTCGCGATCCGAGGTGGGGACGCTGTATGGAATCTACAGGTGAAGATACTTATTTGAACAGCATCTTTGCTAAAGCAATGGTAGAAGGCTTTCAAGGTGATTTCACCCCGGGAGCAAGCCTTGCTTCTTGTGTGAAGCATTATGCAGCATATGGTGCTCCTGAAGGCGGGCGTGAATATAATACGGTCGATATGTCAGAACGAAGACTGCGTGAGGACTATTTAGCCCCTTACAAAGCAGCAGTAGATGCAGGCTGTGAGCTCGTTATGACAGCCTTTAATACGGTGGATGGAATTCCTGCAACGGCAAATCAGTGGTTAATGGATGATGTTCTGCGAAAGGAATGGGGCTTTAATGGTGTCCTGATTACGGATTATGCAGCCATTTCAGAGCTGATTGCCCATGGTGTAGCAGAGGACGATAGGGAAGCAGCAAGGCTTTCTATGGAAGCAAGTGTCGATATCGATATGAAAACCGCATGCTACTCCAATCAGCTTAAGCCTTTACTTGAAGAAGGCCGGTTAAGCATGAAGAAGATTGACGATGCCGTGCTTCGTGTGTTGAAGCTGAAGAATAAACTGGGCCTATTCGAAGATCCGTACCGGGGTGCAAGCATTACAAGGGAACAAGAGCTAAGCCACTCTCCTGAGCGAACGGCTCTTGCCCGCAATGCAGCGACCCAATCATTAGTTTTACTGCAAAATAATAAGTCTGCTTTACCGTTATCCAAAAACAAAAAAATTGCACTCATTGGACCGTATGCGGACAGTCAGGATTTGAGTGGACTTTGGGCCGTATATGGCGATAAAAGCCAGGTCGTTACGTTAAAAGCTGCATTTGAGGAGGCTCTTCCTCCTGACCGGTTCCGAATGACGCAGGGCTGCAACCTGCTGGACAGCCATGAAGGTTTAGGGGATTTTGGATTCTTTAAGCTGGATGAAGCTGCATTGACAATTCAGAAAGCCAAGGACCAGGGTCTCCAGCGAGCGATTGAGCTTGCTGAATGGGCAGACACTGTTATTTTCGCCATGGGTGAGCATACGCTGCAAAGCGGAGAAGCAGGAAGCCGAAGCGATCTGAGTCTGCCTGCCAATCAGACTGACTTCATGGATAAGGTACTTCCTTATGTGAAGTCATCCGTGCTCTTATTATTTAACGGGCGCCCTTTAGTGCTTACAGAGATCAGAGAGAAGGTCGATGCCATCCTGGAATGCTGGTATCCCGGTACAGAAGGTGGACATGCAATTATAGACCTGTTACTGGGTGATGCCAATCCATCGGGCAGATTAACGATGAGCTTTCCCTATGCTGTTGGACAGATTCCTGTGTATTATAATCATTTCAACACTGGGCGGCCGTCAAGGACCTCTGCCCATAGCATGCGGTTCACTTCACGTTATCTGGATATTCCGAATGAGCCCTTATATCCATTTGGTTATGGCTTATCCTATCATAAGACGGATTACACTAATCTGCTGCTGAGCAGCTCTGTACTGCAGTCTGGACAGCACCTGGAGGCAGAGATTGAGATTCGTAACGGGAGTGACCGAAGCGGTTATGAGGTTATCCAGCTCTACATTCGTGACCTCGTTGGCAGCGTAGTTAGACCTGTAAAGGAGCTGCGCGGGTTTCAAAAGATACATTTGCAAGCAGGTGAACATAGAAAGGTATATTTTAGAATCACGGAGGACATGCTAAAGTTCTATACCAAGGACATGACGTATGAAGCGGAAGAAGGACGTTTTGAGGTATACATCGGAAGTAGCTCCGAAGATGTGTTGACAGCCTCTTTTACATTCATGAAGTAATATTTGCACGGTACGGCTGGACAACAGTCGTATTTTTTTATGGGGTACACTCTACTACTGTGACATTTCTCTCGATGAATCATGTTATAATGAAGGACGTTAAATCTGCTGAAAGGAGATTAGCAGACATGAACCCGAAGCAATTGGACAAGAAGCTGCGTGCTATAACTAAGCATGAAGAATTATACCGTCAAGGAATTCCTTCCCCTAATCCGCCTGAATTCATTTATATGTTTAAGGAGAGAAAACGGGTCGGCAAATTACTGTTCAAACAATTTTCTGATCTGTTCACAAGCTCTCCAAATATTTTAGTTAAAAAGCATTCCCGCTTTCAATCCTATCCGCTGCATATTCACGACTGGATCGAAATTAATTATATGTACGATGGCTCCTGCACCCAAATCATCAATAATAACACGTACTCTCTGCAAAAGGGGCAGGTTCTGCTCGTTGATTCAGACACAGTGCATACGATCGAGCCGCTTGGAGAATCTGATATTCTTATTAATATTATTATCACCAAGGAGTATTTTAACAGCAACTTTTTTAACCGGCTCGCTTCAGACAGTCCGCTTTCAAGCTTCTTTATCAACTCCATTACCGAAGATAACGACCATGACAGCTTTATCCGTATCCGTTCAGAAAACAGCAGAAGATTGCCGCTATTTATGAATGAGTTTTTCTGTGAATGGTTTGACCCTTCTGCACATTCTGCAGACATGCTGGACTCCATGTTTTCGTTAATTATGATGGAGCTTATCCATGTGTATGAGAGTGACACCACCAAGGAAAGCACGCAGCTTAAGAAAAACCCTATTGTGCCCATTCTTCGATATATCGAAGATCATTACCAGACCTGTACATTGAACTCTACTGCCCTTCACTTTAATATTAACGCGAATTACCTGTCCTCACAGTTGAAAAAATATACAGGCATGTCCTTCATAACGCTGCTGCATCAACAGAAAATACGCTTTGCCAAAACATTGCTCATAAACAGCAAGATGACTGTCATTGAGGTCGCCAATTATGTGGGCTATGAGAATGTCAGCTTCTTCTACAAGAAGTTCAACTCCATCTGTGGCTGCTCACCTAAAGAGTACAGGAGCAGTTAGTTAAAAACCGGACCGTATAAGGAATGTTCCTCATACGGTCCGGTTTTATTCTACGTATTCAGCTTTATAACAAACACTTCATTTTTCAGCCCTGTCTGCTTACCGTTCTCGGCAACAATGTCTACTTGTTTTACTAAGTCCTGCCCGACAGGTACTATGACAGGTGTCACAATGGGATAACCCTCTTGCTCGATCAGCTGAGTATCAAACTGAATCAAGAGCTGGCCTTGTTTGATTGGGTCACCAGTAGCTACATGAAGGCTAAAGCCCTTCCCCTTTAAGGAGACGGTGTTCATACCGATATGAATCAATACTTGGGCACCACTCTTATGCTCCAATACGATGGCATGCTTGCTCTTGTCCATTATATAAGCTACAGTCCCGTCAAATGGCGCGAATACTTTACCTTCTTCAGGCAGAATCGCTATGCCTTCCCCCATAGACCCGCTGGAGAAAGCTTCGTCTTCCACTTGCTCTAGTGGAACAACCTTCCCCTTAAGCGGTGCAGCAACAACGACTTCATCCATGGTTTCTTTCTTCTTACGTCCAAATAACACAAGCAACTTCTCCCTTATGGTATACTTTATTTCCCAACCAGCTGGAACGACTTCCCGGTATATTGCATAATCTCAATTTCATTGCCGTCAGGATCAACAATCCATAGCTGCCAGGTATGATCAGGTCCCAATACCAGATCCGTTTTCATAGGAATGCCTTTTTCTTTAAATTGTGCGGCAGCCTCATGAATATCGTCTACGACCAATGCAATATGATACAGAGAGTAATATTCCTTTAGATTAGGGTGCTCTTTTCTTTCTTCGTAGCTATAGAATAATTCAACAAACTGCTGATCCCCAAACTCAAGGTATTCGATCCAGGGCAGCTTATCCGCTTCATCCCTATAGAGCGTAAATTTCCGCTTAAAGCCTAGACCGTCACAATAAAAGGCTAACGACTTATCCATATCCTTCACTTTCATCCCTGCATGTGCAATGCTTAATACTTTCATATCTGATTCATCCCTTCATCATTTAATTAAGTTATGATTACAAGATTAGAGCACCCTCTTGACTCTTTCCAAAATAATGATCAATGTAACCTTCCGGCAATGCAGGCAGAAGCTCAAATGCTGTTTCCATTGTCTGTACGGCGCCTGTTTCTGTAGACTTAACGACACCATTCAAGATTTCAACAGCATGACTGGCCATTTCAATACTTGCACGGTGTGGTCTGCCTTTTCTCATTGCCCAGGCCATTTCTGCAACGCCAAGCCCTCTGGAATTTTCACTGTATCCGAAGCTGTTCGGTACTTCAATCCATTCTGACATCCCTTTTTTCTGTAAAAGAACCTTGCCGCCGAAACGATCCGGATCAGCCAATTGCAGAATGCCCTCTGTACCGTAAATCGTTAACACCGGTACCTGCGGCCAAATGCTATTCGCATTAAAATTCATCGTTCCATAAACGCCATTTTTATATTTCATGCTTGCTACCATAACATTCTCATTCTCAACCGAAAAGGTTTGGCCAAAGTCAGGTGAAGCCGGATTTTCAACCGTATATTGTGGAGCTGTATTGTCAGCAAATCCGCTTATCTTATCAATAGGACCGAGAATGCTTAGCAGTGCTGTAATATAATAGATTCCGACATCAAAGCCAATACCCCCGCCTACCTTTGTCTGGAATGTGCCTGGTGCATACAGGAATCCCATATCACGATTTACGGCTGCATGAGTTGAAACCACTTTCCCGATTCCACCGCTGTCAATTACCTTGCGGGCAGTTTGAATAGCAGCTCCGAGAAAGGTGTCCGGCGCACATCCAAGTCTCAAATTTTGTTTCTGGGCCAGCTCTTTTAATTCAAGTGCCTCATTTAGATGAGGTGTCACAATCTTCTCGGTGTACACATGTTTTCCTGCTTCTAAAGACTGCTTGATAACGCTATAGTGAGCTGCCGCAGGTGTGAGGTTCACAACTATTTCGATTTCGGGGTCCTTCAACAGCTCATCTACCGAAATTCCTCTGATACCAAATTCTTGTGCTCTTGCTTGGGCTCTTGCAGCATCAATTTCACCACAAGCAACTACATCCAGAATCTCGAACTTATTGATCATATTCTCCAAATAAATTCCGCTTATCTTTCCGCAGCCAATAACAGCTGTTTTTACTTTTTTTAATGAAGTCATAACTCTATCTCCTCTGCTAATATATGAAAGAACAGCTATACAATATAGATGCTCTTTCATATAGAAATGTACTTAATTTACGTACTAGTTAGATTGAAAAAATCTATCTAAAGCTTGTACTAATACGTTATGATCATCATCATCCCTAAGTCCGGATGCACATATAGAGCCTACCAGCAATCCATTCTTTAATTTCAAAGGAAACCCGCCTCCGCTTAGCGCAAATTTTCCCGGCTCCAGAGCAGCAAAGGTATGAGATTGTGTGAGCCCCTTGCCCAGCATTTTGAGCATCATATGCTTGCTGCTTAATCCGAATGCCATAACCGTGTTTCTCTTTCCGGCAATCCAGGTCTCTTCATGGATTCCTCTTCCCTCCGGATAAAACCGGTATACAACAAAATTGCCCAAAGCTGCTTCAATAGCTACCGGCCTGTCTAATTGAAGGCTGATTTCCTTCAAATACTCACCCAGCTGACAAATATCCTGTTGTGTGATCTCGTCAAACCTATATTTTTCTTCTTGTTCTTTGCACATCAGCAACAAAGCACTTTGGGAATCATCGAGCATGGATATTCCTCCCTGAATTGTGATTATTCTTTTACCATCGAATCGTTAAATCCAAACAGATAAGTTAATATCAGGCCTAAGCCGAAAGCGATTACGGCGTTTAATAGTACAGCTACTCCTCCAATAGCATAAAGGGCTGGTAAGGTCAGAATATTAATACTCATAATGGAAGGCCACATCACCGATCCAAATGCCATCGCGATGCCGCTTATGCCAGTAGACAGACAAGAGATAACGAAGGGTCTCTTATATTTCAGCGCAATCCCATATATCGCCGGCTCTGTAACGCCACCTACCAGTGCTGTAACAAATGCCGGACCTGCCAGTTGTTTTACAGAAGGTATTTTTGTTTTCATCCATACTGCTAATACCGCCCCTGCCATAGAGAAGGTCGCCCCGGTAACAAGCGGCAGAAGCACGTCGCCGCCATAAATCGAAATGTTGTTCATCACGATTGGCAGAAGCCCCCAATGCAGGCCAAACATAATCATTACTTGCCATAAGGTTCCGAACACAAAAGCTGTAAGAGCCGGAGAGATCTCGATTAATCCCACTAAGCCTTTTGCAATGATGTTACTGATCTCACTCGTAATAGGTCCAATTACAATCAATGAAAGAGGTACAACAATGACTAAAGTAAAGAAAGGATTAAGGAAAAACTGCACGGACTTGGGTACAACCTTTTTTAATAGCGCTTCTAGTTTACTCTGACCGTAAACAGCTACCAAGATCGGGAGAACAGACGATGAATAGTTAATCATGACAACTGGAATCCCGAAAAAATCTACATCTCCGCCTTGAAGGGCCATGATGGAAGGGAAAAGCATGGTTCCTGCAATGATACCGGCTACATATTTATTGGCTTTAAATTTCTCCGCTGCCGAGGTGGCAAGGAAGAATGGCAGAAAGTAGAAGAATGCTTCCCCGATAGCATGCAGAATGGTGTATGTCGTACTTTCAGTCGACAACCATCCGAAGGTAGTAGCCATAATAACAAATGCTTTCAGCAGCGCAGCGCCTGCAAGCGCACCCATTATTGGCATGAATATACTTGAAACTACATCAATGTAGAGATTAACGGCTCTAGTGAATACATTTTTCTTCTTCTGCTCAGGAGGGGGTGTTGCTTCTACCCGTTCAGTACCTTCCTCTTGCTCTTCATCGTCTTTGAACACCCGGCCTGTCACTTGTTCAAAAGATTTCATCACTTCCCCAACATGAGGGCCAATGACAACCTGATGCTGATTGCTGGCTATCAGAACTTTGATCACGCCTTCGGTTTGCTCTAAGCCGGATTTATCAAATTTGGTGCTATCGTGTAATTTGAAACGCAGCCGGGTCATGCAATGCACCAGGCTCTCAACGTTGTCGGCACCCCCAACCTTTTCTTCAATTTGCTTCGCTAATTGTGTGTAATCTTTTCCCATAACTCCCCCGCCTTTCTTTACTTAAACCAGATGTATAACCTCACTTAACTTATAGAAATTTGTTAATTGAAGCCCTTTCATAATGTTTACAAGCTTAGATTATCACCATTGAACGTTCAAAATAAGATCAAAAACACAGTTTTTTATTGACCAAATCGTTGTTTTTATTGTGCACAAAAGCACTCTTTTATATAATAATTTACAATTAAATAGGATCAGCAAGAATTATAGGAAACAAAAAAGCAGTCTCACAATTGAGACTGCTGAAAGGTAATAATCTGAATTATAAACATACTGCATAATTGGGGAGCCTAGCAGCACGTTTTATGTGCTATTGCATTTGCAGCGTACTCCCGGGCGGAACCTCAACCACTGTATCATCAACCATAATCCACACGGCTAAGGCGCTCGGGTTATACACCAGGTTGCAGTCAACCGAGAATCTCAGCTTGCCGCAAGCCTCCAAGTAATGGATGATTTCAATGTTTGTTGCATACCAGACTTCATCACGGCTGCTGATCCTTTGGCTGAATTCCTCGATCCGCTCCCAGTTGTTCTGCACATCAAACTCATAGCTGTGTCCCCATACATAGAACAAAGATAAGGACGGGGACCCGTCAGCAAGAAAAGCCTCCGTCAGATTCATCAGCTCTGGATCATTATGATGACAGGTCGGATGCCATTCATACGGATTCTCCGGCAGATTAAACTTCAAGTGCTGATTAACTGTTCTGGCATATTCCAGCCCGCATGCCTTCAGCAGCCCGATAGTCGCAGCATTATATGCGCCATAGGGATAAGCCATCCCCGTTACCAGATAACCGAATTTCTGCTCCAGATTCCGCTTGTCTTCTAATATCTCAGCCCGCGCAAGCTCACGCGGCAGATCAGGAAGTACAGGATGAGTCAGGCTGTGGACGGCAATTTCGTGGCCTTCATACAAGGCCTCCAGTCCCTCCGGATTCATCCGTCTGATCATAATCCCTTTATCCACCCAGAAGCTGCCTTCATGCTGAATCCCGGAGTTCAAATTAAACGTTGCTTTTAACTTATACTTATTAAAGATTTCTACCAGCCTTCTATCCTGCTCCACACCATCGTCATAACTTAATGTAAAGGCTTTCGGTTTGCCGCCGGGCCATAGCTTGGTTATTCGTTTCATTGGGGGCTCCTTTTATAATATTAGATAAAAATATACGCTTACCACAGTGCGATTCCAACCTTATCCTTTTCCCTAAGCGCTAGCTTGATCATTTCCAGGGCATTTCCAACTCTAAATTCGACATAGTCTCTATCAAAGCCTGTACGTTGCATAATAATATCTAAATGATCCATCATCATTATAAACTCAGCTCTGAGTTTTTCTATGTCTTCATCAAATACATAAACGTTCGTTTTCTTTAACGAATATATTAACTCACATCCAAGCTCTTGAATTACATCATGTCCCCATAGTGTTCTTCTACAGGATTCAATACCAAACAAATCATTATGCGGTTCAGGTACTTGTGCTTCCATAAACTCCGTATCAACCTGTACATCACTCTTTGCAATTATACTCACAATCAGACTCATACAGATCTCCTCCCTTCTGCTATTTTAAGCAACGTACAAGATAATCAATATTATCCTGATCACAGAAAACAAAAGCTCTATTACATATCTTTACAAAGCAGAGAAATCAGATAAATATTCAGTTATAATGAAAGCGCATACTAAATTAAGTAAGGAGGCCAGTTATACAATGCACACAACGATTAATGAACATGACTTCAGCTGTACCCGTGACGGGTTAACGATTCGCGGAAGAGCATTTATACCGGAGGGAGATCACCTTCCAGCCATCATTGTCAGCCATGGATTCGGCGGCAATGCTAAGGATCTCTATACATACTGCCAGACCCTGGCATCTTGGGGCTATGCAGCGTTTTGTTTTGATTTCTGCGGCGGCAGTGCGCCTGGACAAGGTGCAAGTGACGGTGCGTCAACGGACATGACCGTTCTGACTGAATGCGAAGATCTAGTGGCCGTTATGGATTACGTCAAAGGTCTGGAAGCAGTTGATGCAGGTAAGATGACATTATTGGGTTTCAGCCAGGGCGGTTTTGTATCAGCGCTGGCGGCAGCCGGGCGTCCAAGTGAAGTTGCCTCACTGATTCTTATCTACCCTGCGCTCTGCATACCGGATCATGCCCGCGAGGGGGCTCTGGCCGGCGCCTCCTATGATATCAATGATGTACCTGAGGTAATCGATTGCGGACATATGCAGATCAGTAAACGGTTCCATGACGCTGTAGTTGAGATGGACCCGTTCGAAATGATCGTCTCCTACAAAGGCCCTGTCTTGCTGATGCACGGAACGGATGATCAGGTTGTACCTTACACTTACGCTGTTAAAGCCCAGGAATCCTATGCACCGGAGCAATGTCACCTGCAGCTGATCCAGGAGGCAGGGCATTCCTTTACCGAGAATCAGAATGCCAGTGCCTTGGTATCGATACAGCAGTTTTTGCTCGAAAAAAAAAGAGATTTTAACCATCCAGGTCCAGATTACAGGCTCGGAGGGCCGCAAGGAGGAAGGCTCGCACAGGCAGATTGCGGTTCTCTTTACGGGAAACTGTGACAGCCGCTATTTCAAAGGAGCTATTATACCAGGAGCTGAGGATGTGCAGGAATATGCCGGTGATCAATTAGTGAGCATGAGGGCCGATTACACCCTGGAAGGAACGGATTATACGGGTGAGCTGTGCCGGATACATATTGTCAACCAGAATGTGAACAGAGAGTGGAAGCCTTCAATTGAAACTGACAGCAGGGCACTGGCTTTCTTGAATCAGGAGGATTTAACTGCAGCGCTGGAAGGCTATACAGAGGGGCTTACGGTGCGGATCTATTCGGCCGTGCCTGAGTTAGGGTAAGGTATCATAGCAAATAATCGCTAAATCGAAAGAGTTCACATGTTGATGGTGAACTCTTTCTTATTCTTTAGCCTGACATCAAATTTCCATAAGCCCCCGCTCCAATGCAACAGCTACAGCCTGGGAACGTGACTCCACCCCAAGCTTGTTGTAAATAGCCGTTAAATGTGCTTTTACTGTCCTCTCTGAAATGCCCATATCGGAGGCAATGACTTTACTTTTGTACCCCTGGGCAACAGCCTGCAGAATAGATGTTTCTTTTTCTGATAAGGGAGAAACTGCTTTGGAGGCAGGGGCTGCCATATTCTCCTTAGACTTTGCTGCAATAACACGCTCCATAATATCTGCTGACAGCAAGGTTTCCCCCCGGACTGCTGATTCAAGATTTCTGAACAGATTATCGCGGCTGGTATCCTTTAACAAATAGCCCTTTGCTCCTATAGCCAGTCCGCTTATCATTAGCTCGTCTTCGTTATAGGTGGTGAGAATAATTACGGGAACCGAAGATCCTTGTCTTTTTAATTCCTGCATGGTTTCCAGACCGCCCATAACCGGCATATTTAAGTCCATTAGAATCACATCAGGCTGCAGTTCCTTAATCATTGGCAACGCCTGTGAGCCATTTTCAGCCTCGCCGATGACCTGAAATTGTTCATTGGTCTCCAGAATCAGCTTCAGGCCTTCCCGTACCACAAAGTGGTCATCAACAATTACAATTTTATACACCGTCATATATGCTCTCCTTTAGTTAAGGGCACTTTAAATTTAATTGCGGTACCTTCAGACGTGCTGTTCATGTAAACCTCTCCGCTGACCAGCCTTACCCGTTCTTTTAGTCCCAATAATCCATAATGCCCCGCATCCTTGCCAATATCATCTGTTTTAAAGCCAATACCGTTGTCTTTAATTTCAACAATTAAATTATTGTACTGTGAGGAAACCGATAAGTATACTTTATCAGCCTTGGCATGACGGGCAATATTGGTAAGACACTCTTTAATAATGTGTAGACTGTGCTCCATCTGCAGCCTGGATAGTTTTTTGTTAAAACGATAATCCTTGGTAACCATAATACCCGTAGCCCCATGAAAATGTTCAATTTCATCTGCTACCGCCTCTTTGAAGTCTATCTCCGGAGCTGACTTTGAACGTAAATTGTCTATTGCTCTGCGGGCCTCGGCCAGTGTACGGCGTGCCTGCTGCATGGACTGCCTGATAATTTCATGTGCGCGCTCCATATGGTTCTGTGACATGTGCGCATCTGCAGCCTCAAGACTCATAATAAGCCCGGCAACACCCTGCGCAAGGGTATCATGCAAATCCCGCGCCATACGCTGGCGCTCATTCGCAAGGGTTAACTCCTCTACCTTGTCATGTGCTGCTCTCAAATCCTCCAGAAAGCTTTGAACTTTAAGCCTCTCCTGTACTTGCTTAAAAAATAATATGGCATAAGCGAGAACAACGATGAGCATTAGGACAAATATAGGAAGAAATACAATCAGTTCATCCCGATCCCCCACAGTCAGAGCTGAATCAAAAAAGACAATAATGCTTATAAGCGCTATAAAGACTGCTCTCTTCACCCGGAATGAATATCCAAGACTCTGTGCAATGAGTATAGGCAGCAGCCCAATTAATACAGCCTGGTAACCGTCCCGCATTAAAATAGCACAAAGATAGACTAATGCCGATTGTATCGAGAAGTAGATCCAGAACGTTTTTTGCGTGATTCTGTAGGAGTTCCAATGTAGCAACACATGAAGTGTAAATAAAGCAGTAAATACTGAGCTTTCTAAAATCAAAGGCTCCTTAAGAAACTGCAATATGATGGTCCCGGCATATACAATCGATACCCAGATTAGAGTTGGTATCCTTGAAGCAAACAGCTCACTGATACTTTGTATTTTGTTTTTTTCGTTCAAGCTTGCTCCCCCTACAAAGTTTCCTCAATAGTTTACTTATTCCACCTTATTTCATTATAACGTAGTATTTTCTCTTCGTGCTTATGCAATCCTTGTTGATGGAACGACTATCGTAAGCCCCTGCGGAACAACCTCGATATTCTCTATTGAGCTTTTGTGCACCTCACCATCCATTCCAATCTGGGCCGCATCCGTATCGAATGGAGTGATACACATGAAGATGACCATCGTCCATTTTTGCATCCGGAACAATTCCTTCGAGTCCTCCTATTACAGACGAATTAGTAACCAGGTAAAGTAATGCCTCCTGCTCTTTGCGCAGCTCATCACTCTCGATCTTGATATGCGTGCCTTGAAAGATCCTGGCAAGCTTAGGAACAGCAGATAAATAGTAAGCTTTTTCCCCGAATATATTTTTTAAATACTGATTGGTAGTGTAATTGATCGTATTGATTGCCCCGCCTGCCAGAACATAATGAAAATACTCATCTCCGGCTAATCCGAGATCAGGCGCTTAATAGAATTAACAGCATAATGAAGTGTTCCATCACCACCGGCTACTATAATGACATCGCAATGATCGAAAAACGCTTTTTCCAGTGGCCTACTTGTCAGAGAGGTATAGAAAATATCCGCCTGGCGCAAAGCATGCTTTCTTGTCAAACGGCTCGTTACTTCTGCAACGACACTCCGCGCTTTAACATGACCTGATACCGGGTTTATAATCATTTTTAGTCTCATATAGTCGAAGCTCCTTTTACGATCTATCTCATTTATCTCATCTTACAGTAATGATATCCGGCCAACATCGTCCGAAAGGGAGCTTACGCTCTGCCCTTTTGGGCAGTCCTTAGATCAAACAAGTAGAAACGGCTATGCCGTCCTTCAGAGAAGGCGGTAACCGTTCCTGCGAGAAATATAAGGATTATTGATAGCGTAAAACATATAAATTCTTATATTTTAAAAAAAGCCCTGCATTTGCAGGACCTCTCTAAATACACAAAACAGATTACATTATTCTACTTTTTAACTTAGATGCACCAAGCATGTCGCTCTCTCCGCCTTTTGTGGAATACTCTTTCATGATGGTCTCCCCTTCAATATCGAAGTTCGGCAGTATTCTATCCAGCCATTTAGGGAAGTACCAGGCGGATTTCCCCAATAATGTCATTACAGCAGGCACAATAGCCAACCGGACTACAAAGGCATCAAATAAAACACCCACTGCTAATGCCAGGCCCATTTGCTTAATGGTTGGATCATCCGAGAAGATAAACCCTGAAAATACCGATATCATAATCAGTCCTGCCGCCGTTACGACAGCCCCATTTTCCTTCAAACCTGCATGTATCGCTTTTTTGGCATCACCAGTGTGGGCAAATTCTTCACGCATTCTACTGACAAGAAATACTTCGTAATCCATGGATAGACCGAACAGAATACCGATACATAAGACTGGTAACAAAAATAATATGGCACTTGAGCCAGGGAACCCGAACACATCAAGGAAGTTGCCGTCCTGGACGATGAATACGGTAAAACCTAAGGTTGCGCCAATCGATAGCACGAATCCGAGCACTGCTTTTAACGGTACAAGGATTGATCTAAAGACTACCATCATTAGTACAAAGGCAAACGCCACGATTAGAATAGCAAAGGTTGGCATGGCACTCATGATCTGGTCAGAGATATCTATATTAACGGCTGTAGCTCCTGTCACCAGAAGTTCCATATTCCCGCTGTCAGAAAGAGCTCTGATCTCATTTACCAGCTCTTTGGTTTCCGGTGCATTCGGCCCATCCTCCGGTGTGACACTCATTAGAAATAGTTCATTAGTCTGGTTCGGCATTGCAGGGCTCGCGCTCTGCACATGATTGAGTCCGTTTATGGTTTCCGACAAAGCTTTCAGGTTATCCGCAGAAGCCGCCTCCTGATTAACGGGCTCTGCAATAACGACTAACGTAGAATGGAAACCTGGACCATAAGCATCCGATAACATATCGAACCCTTGTCTCTCCGATGTTTCATATTGTTTATTTCCGTCGTCAGGAAGTCCAAGATTTAAATGAAAGAACGGAATAGCCATTACCGCTAATAAAGCTATGCCGACTACAGCCACGATCAATGGATTTTTTGTTACAAATCTGCTCCAGGCATTGGTTTCCGATTCTTTTTTCTTATTGGCCCGCGTCAGCATGGCGATCAACCGGTTGCTTTTCTCGGGTCTAATGCGATGTCCCATAATTCCCAGAACGGCGGGTACAACCAATACAGCTACAATGATCGACATCAAAACGACTACAGCGGTCGCGATTCCCATGGTGGTCATAAAAGGAATGTCCACAACCATGAGTCCCAGAAGCGCAATGATTACCGTTAATCCGGCAAAGATAACCGCATTACCGGCTGTACCGTTGGCGATGGCAATCGATTCTTGAACGGAAAATCCCTTCTTTAATTGCTGTTTGAACCGGGAGAAAATAAACAGGGAGTAATCGATTCCGACGGCAATTCCGAGCATTCCTGCTAGAGTGAGCGAGATCGAGGAGATATCGAAAAAGTTAGTTCCCAGCAGGATTAACAATACCCCGATACCAACACCAATCAGTGCCATAAGAATCGGCATTCCTGCTACAAGCAAGGAAGCAAAGGTAATAGCTAAAATAACATAGGCTAAGATTACGCCCATAATCTCGCCCGGGCCTCCGCCCGCTTCCGTCTGTTCAAATTTCACGGTCCCGCTAAGTCCGGTCTCAATTCCTTTATTCCGTGTTATTGCCAAACTGTCTTCCACTTCATCCTTAGACTCTTGAGTAACATTGTTTGCAGGAGAACTATACGTTACAACGGCATAGCCCGTTTGTGTATCCGGATTGATATTCGCCAGCTCGTATGGAGACGAGACCGAGGTTACTGCCCCGTCTTCCTGAATCTTCGTAAGCAATTCGTTAATGACCGTTTTATTATCAGCTGAATCTAAGGCTTCATTACCGGGCGCCTTAAACACGATTTTAACCTGCCCGTCCTGTTCACCGCCCGTGAATTTCTCCGCTAAAATCTTCATCGCTTTTTCTGATTCTGTACCTGGGATCGATACATCCTCTGTGAACGCTGTTCCCATACTGAAGATCAGTCCGCCTAATACAGCCATAAGCAATACAAACGCCACGATCACTTTTTTACTGTTGGAGCCTGCCCAGCTTCCTAACCTGAATAACATTTTTGCCATTCTTTTCTCTCCTCCAATGTTCTCTACGACTAAGGTCGCCGACATATAATAGTTTGTCATGTCCTTATCGTATAGCTTGAAAGAAGAGGGCACATCGTCCGAATGGGCAGTGGGGATTTGCCCTTTTGGGCAACAAAGTTGATATACTGGATTTGCATCAAACAAGGAAAGACGCCGGGCACATTCCCCGGCATTATAACCTGACCAAAAAAATAGCGAAAGAGCACCCTCGTTAGGTGCCCCTTCACTATTTTTAAATCAAGTAACTATGATTTTCACTAATCCAATGACGTCTCATTCAATACTTTCAGAGTTGAGAAATACTTTATAAAGTTTGCAAAAGCATAGCTCATCGTTTTAAATAGGCACGCCTATAAAAATGAAGACTTTGTATTGAAAATTGAGTATCTGGAAAAGGTTGCCGAATAAAAGAAAGGCCTCCATTTTGAAGGATGCCTTTCTTTCGTTTCTTCATGTTATGATCTTGCGTATATTTGTTTCAATAATTCCTTTTGCATGGGTTTAATGTTAATGACTTGTCTAATACCTTTCGCTTTCGCTTCAGCTTCCTCGAATGTATCAGCAAGTCCTAGTTCTAATAAGGTTCCAGCAGCAAAGATTCGCTTCCGTTTCTTTGGTGTTATCATCAAGCGGAATCTTCACCCAGCGTACGTGATCCGACGGATACGCACACTCCGTTGCTTCTTCTCTCAGGTCCACAATAATTTCAACACCTTCATTGATGACCATTGCTTCTACATCGGCAGCCCCGCCCATGAAGATTTTATCGGCAATGAGTGCATGGTACTTATTTTCGCCATTTTGCATCTTACTTGCCTTCTTTCAAAAATTGCTCAATTCGGTTTTTAATCGAATCACGAACTTCAGCAAATTTTGCTGTAATCGCTTCTTCAGTACCGGTCACTTTAGCTGGATCATCAAAGCCCCAGTGCCATCTTTCTGCTTTGTCGTTACGGACGACCGGACAATTATCGTTGGCATGACCGCAAAGCGTGATGATGTAATCAGCTTCCTTTAAAATTTCAGGATCGATGACATCAGAAGTGTGATTTGAAATATCAATTCCCGCTTCTTTCATCGTTTGAACAGCACGTGGATTTAAACCGTGTGCCTCAAGACCTGCACTTTTCACTTCATACTTATCACTTCCAAGTGCTTTCAAAAATCCATCTGCAATTTGGCTCCTGCAAGAGTTTCCGGTACACAAGAAGTAAACGAGTGGTTTGTTGTTCATGATTAACGATCTCCTTTATTTTCATTCTGGTTAATTTTCAACGTCTCTTCTGGTAAGCAGCCTTACCCATTTTTGAGCTAACCAGAGCTTTGATTAGCCAAGCGATTACCGTAATTACGATAGTTACAACAGCAATTAAAACCCAAACATTCATGATTAATGAATCGATAACGTATAGCCAGATATACAAGCCTGTTAACGTAATAAACAATGTCGGAACCGTAAGTAAAATACCGGTTTTAAAGTAACTGCCCCACGTAATTTTAATATTCTTGCGTGACAATACATGCAGCCACAATAAGGTAGCCAGCGATCCGATCGGCGTGATTTTGGGACCCAAGTCACTGCCGATCACATTGGCATACACGAGAGACTCCCGTATTATCCCTTGCGCGTCTGTTCCTTGAATGGCAAGCGCATTAATCATAACCGTCGGCATATTGTTCATAATCGACGACAATATAGCGGCTAAAAAGCCCATTCCCATCGTTGAGACATACAGCCCTTGTTCAGAAATAGTCTCGATAAATCTGCCCAACTCATCTGTCAGCCCCACATTACGAAGACCGTACACAACGACATACATACCAATGGAGAAGATAACAACTGCCCATGGAGCCCCTTTAACCAGCCTCCATGTTTGAATGGCTGGACTTTTACGTGCTGCCAAAATAAATAGGGTGGCAACCACACCAGCAATCACAGAAACCGGAACCTTTATAAACTGGCTGACCAGGTAGGCAACAAGCAAGACAGCTAAGATGATCCACGAAACTTGAAACAGCCGCTTGTCCTTAATCGCTTCTGCCGGTTTTTTAAGCTGCTTTAAGTCGTAGTTACTCGGAATACTTTTACGGAAGAAGGTAAACAGGACAATAAGGCTCGCCAGCAGTGAAAAGAAGTTCGGAATGATCATCCGGCTGGCATATTCGACAAAGCCGATACCGAAATAATCAGCAGACACGATATTTACAAGGTTACTGACGACAAGCGGAAGTGATGTCGTATCTGCAATAAAACCACTTGCCATAATAAAGGGCAGAATCATTTTCTGATCGAACTTGAGTGCTCGCACCATGGCTAGCACGATTGACGTTAAGATGAGCGCGGCACCGTCATTGGCAAAAAAAGCTGCTACTGCGGCGCCAAGAAGAACGACGTAAACGAACATCAGCTTGCCATTGCCTCTAGCGAGCCTTGCCATGTGCAGTGCTGCCCATTCAAAAAATCCGATTTCATCTAGTATGAGCGAAATCAAGATAATGGCGACAAAGGCAAGGGTAGCATTCCATACAATCCCTGTAACCGTACCTACATCAGAGAAGCTAACGACTCCAAAGAGAAGAGCGAGAATAGCGCCTGCAGATGCAGACCAACCAATGTTAAGCCCCTTTGGTTGCCAGATCACAAAGGTGAGTGTCAGTAAGAAAATCAAAACTGCAATGACTGTCATCCTTCCTCCTGTGGACTACAGCAATCGTTATTAAGACAGACTATTTTGCTTTTCATTGACGGCAAGTGTTCATAAATACACTGTACATAGGACTCCGCTGCAGGATTTAACGAATAATATACCCACTGTCCTTTTTTCCTTTCGTTGAGAAGACCAGCTGACTTTAATTTTCGCAGATGCTGGCTGGCATTGGGCTGTGACATACCAATAACATCGGTGATGTCGCAGACACAAAGCTCCTGTTCTTTAAGCAGTGCCACAATTGTCAGCCGCGTTTTATCGGCTAATAATTTATAAGTATCTGCCATTTTTTGTATCTTTTGTTCCATATGTAGCACCTCCTGTCATTCATCATATTGAGTTCAACATTTAATTACATAATTATATAATTAATTGATTATATAATCAACCACGAATATACAAGGATATTGTAAACATGAAAACAGCCTTAGGCTTATCGCCCAAGGCTCTGATTATTTATAGTGTCAACATCTCCATGTGGTCTTATCGTTCCGACAACCTGCATTTCCCCGTCTTATTTTTAGTTAACTTTCTACTTTCCCAAACAGTAAGTCGAGAATTTTGTCTTCTCTGCAGCTCTCAACGTTACCGATCTGCAATTAGCTGTCCGGCAACCCCAATATTCTCTGGATCATTCTCCTTAACCAATACGATAAACGCTGACTCGGGTACATTCATGATAGTTGCAGCTGATGTGGTGAGTTCTCTGACCAATAACTGTTTCTGTTCTTTATTTAATTTGGCTGCTTCAATAGTGATTACCGGCATGATAATTCCTCCTTCAGATTTAGAACGCCATTTATTAATGCATCGGGTTTTCCCATGAGCCTCTGACTTCAACTTTGGTTTCTTTCGCTGCCGTTTCAAGCTCCCGGATTTCGTCCAGAGTCAGCTCTACTTCAGCAGCCTTTATGAGATCCTCAATATGGTTAGATTTTGTAACACCGATAATCGGTACCGTTCCTTTAGCCATGGACCAAGCCGTTGCAATTTGAGCAGTAGAAGCATTGTACTTGCTTCCAATGCTTCTCATAACGTGGATTAAACTTTCCAGCTTGCCAAGTGTTTCTGAATTAAAGGCTTCACCTCTCCTAGTACCGCTAGGGAGAGGCTGTTTCGTATTGTATTTGTCAGTTAATGCACCTTGCTCCAATACCATGTACGAAAAGAACACAATATCATTCTCTTTGCAGTAATTAATAATTCCCGCTTCTTCGGAAGAACGGTACAGTAGACTGTAATGGTTTTGTACCGCTGATAATTTCAGGCCTTCTTCTGCCAAAATACTTGCTGCCAGTTTAATCTCTTCCAAGTTATGATTGGAGACACCTGCGTATTTTATTTTCCCGCTTTTCATTAGCGGGATCAGTTTTGATGTCCATCTTGTTACATCAGCCGGGTTGTGTATCCAGTAAATGTCTGCCTGATCTGCTCCAAGACGGCTTAGCGTTTCTTCAAGCAGTTCCTCGATAGCATTGTCGTTTTCCCCAGCCATTTGGGGTGTGAACTTCGCTGAGATCAATACATCATTGCGGTCATTTATGAAACTTCCGAGTATACTTTCGGAGGCGCCCATTCCATAGACAGCTGCTGTATCCCATAGATTAAACCCAGCATCCATCGCTGCTTCAAACACCGGTTTCAAGTCTTCTTGGCTAAGATGATTTCCAAAGATGGCATCTCCGCCACTTGCACCAGTGCCCCATGACCATGTGCCAAGGGCGATGGAAGGAATATTGATACTCTGCATTTTTACCATTCTCATTATTTCCACGCCTTTCAATATTATGAATAGTTTCCGCTTAGTCAATCCTTCAGCATCAATGATGCAATCAGCGTACGGCGAGCAGTGCAGCTTCAGGATTGAGTACATAACCGAGATAGTCTTTCGCAGTTTGCTCTATTTGATCGTCGGATAGCTGCATAACTCCGTAGGCTGCGTAAGGCGCTAGAAAGCTAGTACCTATCATGTTGCTAGTTGCCTGAAGTGGCCGCAATAACTCGGCAAGAGTATATCTGAAGGCACCATTAGGCGTATAGGAATCTTCAGAAGCTCCTACACTGACTGCCAGCAGCAATTCCTTTCCATGCAGCTTGTTGCCGGTGCTTCCATAGGCCCAGCCATAGGTAAGAACGGCATCTTCCCATTTCTTAAGCAATGAAGGTGTGCTGTACCAATAGAACGGAAATTGCAGAACGATGCGGTCATGCTGTTCTAATAGCTTTTGCTCCGCTGCAACGTCAATCTCTTCATGGGGATAAGCTTCATATACACGATGTACTGTTACACCGGCTTGCTTGTCCATTTCTTCCGCCCAGCGGCGGTTAAGACGGGAAGCCGTTAGGTTAGGATGGAATACGAGTACCAGTGTTTTCATTTAAAATCTCTCCTTATTTCTGTTTAGTAATCTCTTGGTTCTACTGCATGAGATAAGAATAACAAGAAAAATCATTAGTTTCTTTGCTCACAGGCTCATTCAGTTTGTTCATTTAGCTCATTTACTACAAAGACGTTCGACGGTAATTTCCGTGAAATGATAACACTTATCATATACTCTTTACTTCATTCTCCTTTGGCTTAAACTTCATTCTAAACTCTGAAGGAGCGAGTCCAAACCGAAGCTTAAACACTTTGGAAAAATGGGCGATGTTCTCGAATCCGGTGGAGTAGCAAATATCGGTTACGGAAAACGAAGTTTCTAATAGCATGTTCTCAGCCTTATCCAATCTCCGGTTGCGAATCCACTTCAAGGGCGATGTATGATAGGTTGCCTGAAACTCCCGTTTGAACGTTGACAGACTTCGGCCTGACAAATAAGCCAGATCCTGAAGGGAGACAGGATTCGTGAAATTCTCCTCCATAATTCTGCTGATACTGTTATTATCATTGACACCCGGTTGCAGCAGCTGATACAAAAACCGTTCATTTGATTCTGACAGATGAAGCAGCAATTCCATCAGTTTGATCTTAACCAACTTGTCACTGACCTGTTCAGGCTTATTAAAATAAGGTTGCAGCGACTCAAAATAAGTTCGTGTAAGATCATTAATCGGAATAATGGATACCGGAATAACATCACTCACAGGATAAATCGGCTTCACCCCGGCGAACTGCACAAATTCCTCCAGTATATTATCGTTTAGGAAGAACATCATATAATCCAGCACATATTCAGAATCGGGTTCTCCCGACTTGTCATACTCAATTAGAGTTGATTTGTGAACAAACATCATTTCGTTACTCCGCACGGTATAATCACGCTCTCTGAAACGAACCTTATAATTGCCTGATTTCACGTACAGCAACAGATGATCCTTCAGAAAATATGATCCCTTCCTCCCTTGAGTATGTAGGCAGAAAGTAATTACAGATAATCCGTTTTGCTGCAGGCTGCCTGTTTTATCTGGGGCATTGACCAGTTCTTGCGGTACCTTGATTGTTTTTCCGATGCTAATGGACATGAGCAGTTCCACCTTTTTTAGCTTTTACCTATAGAATACCCGACAACAAGAAAAGAAACTTTGCTGTATAGCTCAAATCATTTGTCTGATTAGTCCAAAATAATAAGAGATAAGAGCCTCGCTAAAGGAACTCCCATCTCTTAATTTAAAGCTCTGGCTCCATTGGAGAAACTAATGCCTTAGAACTTCTTCTTCCAGTATCAGTTTTTGCTTTTCAATGTTCTAATAATGAAATTCGAAAAATCATTTGGCTTCCGGCCTAAAATCCATGTTAGAACATTTGGATTACCGACAAAGCCATGTTCATTATAATGCTGGAACATCTTTAATAGCGTATTCACTTGATAATCTCCAGCTCCATGCTTTTTTAATTGTACAGAGAAGATTTCGTCCTGAGGTGTTTCAACTTTGATCTCATGGCCTGAATGCTGTACTATACCTGCAACCATATCAGACAATGTTAAATTTTGTGGTCCACACAGCTCATATGTAGCCCCCTTATGGCCTGGACTCGTGAGGATGATAGCGGCAGCTTCAGCTACATCCTCTAAATCCACCATACACATCTGAGTGTCTTGAGTAGTAAAATACTTTTGTCGAAGGATTCCTTTTTCACTGAGCAGATCCCAAGATTCCAGTACATTTTGCATTAATACCGCTGGCTGAATAATTGTATATGGAATTCCCGAATTCACCAATAGCTCCTCAACTTTGAGTTTTTTCTGATGATGCGGCATATCTTGAAGTACGGAATGCAATACCGAATGGTATACGAAATGTTCAATATTAGCCAAGCGGGCAGCTTGTATTACCATTTGTCCGATTTCAATTTCATGCGGATTTACGGCAGAACAAATGTGGTATACAGCACTTACTCCCGAAAATGCTTTCCCAACAGCTTTTTGATCTAAGAGATCTCCGGCAGCTACTTCCACTTTACCTAAGGACTCAATTTCCTGAGTTTGTTCAGGTCTATGAACAAAAGCCCTTACCTCTTCTCCTTTAGATAATAAAGCTTCAATTATTGCTCGACCAGTCTTCCCATTTGCTCCAGTTACAAGAATCATTATTTTATCTCACCTTCAAAAATAAGAGTATGAAAAACTCGATATGTGAGCTCTTTATTCAATGGCAGTTTTTGTTGCGTTGTAAACCTGTGCTGTAAATTTATCAATTTCATCTCGTGACATGCGTAGCCGATTGACTGAATCTCCGTATGCAATTTCCGTCTTACCTTCTTTTAATCCCTTGAAGATGCCCTCCACAAAGGCATCAGCCGGTTCTCCTTGCGTATGCAAGCCTGTTCCGCCTAAGTCTGTGTTTACAACTGGTGGAGCTACTTCAATCACTTCTATAGATGTAGCTGAAAGTTGATGTCTAAGGCTCATTGTAAACGAATGTAAAGCTGATTTAGTGGCTGAATATATTGGAGCAATCGCGAGCGGCGCAAATGCCAACCCTGATGTCACGTTAATAATGGCTGCCTCCCCGGCTGGTGCAAAAAATTGGGCAAATAGCAGGGAAAGATGGATAGGTGCTTCTACATTTGCTGTTATTTCTTTACTAAATTGATCCCAACCATCCTTCGCATCCGCTTTTAACACATTAAACCGTAGTTGAATTCCTGCATTGTTGACTAATACATTTACTTTTGGATAATTTGTGGTCACCCATTCAAACAGTGCTATGCGATCCGATTCTACCGTCAAATCACATACTCGGGTAATGATATCAGGAAATTTCTCTTTAGCTTTTAGAAGTACGTCATCGCGACGACCGCAAACTATAACCTGATTTCCTTCATTTATAAAATGTTCCGCAAAAGCCAGCCCAATACCGGAGCCTCCGCCTGTTATTAGTATTGTGTTCCCAGAAAGTTTCATCTTTATAGCCTTCTTCCATTTAAATTACCGAAAACAAACCATCCGGTTAGTTATATTCTAGAATAAACTAACCAGTTTGTCAAAAAACCTAAACGTATGATACATTTATGAATGAAATTCAATTACTAAGGAGGGCTTCCTTTTGGGAAACGCTGAAGCAACAAGAGAGCGGATTTTAGAAGCAGCTATGGAGGAGTTCTCGACCTATGGCATCGCAGGAGCACGCGTCGCTCGTATTGCTAAAAACGCTGAATGTAATAAAAATATGATTTATATTTACTTTGACAATAAAGAGACACTCTTTACAACCGTTCTACAAAATAACTTGAAACGTGTCTATGAAGAAATCCCCTTCACTCCTGATGATCTTCCCGGTTACTCGGTAAAGGTCTTTGATTATGCTATAGCGAATCCTGAATTATTTCGATTAATGACTTGGTACGGATTGGAAAAAAGTACTATTGATCTAGCTGAGGATAAAGTAGAAAAACAGAGCAAAATACACGAGGTTATGAAAGCACAAAGCTCAGGACTGATTGGGTCTACTTTTAGTCCTGGTTTCCTTCTGACTACAATCATGGTTTTAGCGACTGCTTGGGCACAAGAAAATCCATTTGGTCCATCGTTTGACCCGGATGCTATTAAAGCGCCAAAAGAAACTAAAGATTCCATTTTCAAAGCAATAAGTCTTATGACTAAAGCGTAACAAATTTTTTGCGCTTGTATTTCTGATTCCAATGCAAGCGCAAAATGAATGAAAAAAATATAGTCTTCTTAAGAGGAAATCTCCGGGACAACGCCAGTACAGAACATGATCCATTCCTGTTGTATCTGAAATTGATACTGCCGGAGATGTCTCGAAATCCATATCTGCCACCCATAGCGCAAGCTCATTCGAATGAATATTTCATTTATAAGAGTTCGTGCCCAAACGGTTGGTCATTTTATCAAAATCAAACATTGAAAGGTTCGCCTGCTTTCTCTTTTATGTTTTTTACATAAGCTACACCAAAACCAGTAATGGCAATCAATAAGAGGATCATTGCATTAGTGGAAACCAATGATTGTATACTATCGACATGAAATAGTTGTCTAATTAATGTCCCTTCATAAGGTGAAAGTGTGGCTCCTAAGTTATAAGCGACCAATACGATAGTGGTGCCCAATTTTGCCATTTTCGCAATTTGCTGCGTAAATGTATGCAGCAAATAAGGCATGATACACCGAAATGAAAAACCGATAACCATCGAACAAAATGTAGTCAGAATAATACTTTGTGAGATCGTCGTCACAAACATGGCTACTCCTAGTAAAAGGATGGCCAAAGGAACAATATAGTGTCTAAGATATTTATATAATTTTCCAAAAGAGAAGCCGGCAATAAAGGCCCCTAAACCTATAAAGGCAATCATGTTGCTGCCGTTCGTCGCATTCCCAATGTTTTTCTCCATAATCAAAGGCGTAATCTGGATATTATAGTTGATAAAGATAGTTACAATTACAAACAATAAAATCCCAAAGCCAATCATCACCCGTAAGGACCTATTATTACTTGGATAGTCTGAGGTCGTTGTTAGTTGTTCCGCACCGCCCTTTCTAAGCCCCCTTTTATCAGCCGGAACAAAGAAAAGAAAGGCTGCAAATATGGGAAGCGCCAGTGCATAAACATAAAATGATGTATACCAGTTGATTTTTAATAATTGGCCCACGAATAGCGTCAGACAGATACCTCCCAATCCCTCAAAAGCACTCTCGAGTCCAATGACAGATGCCTGTTTAGAGGGACTATTATGGTATATATCGCTGATCATCTGAATGATTAACCTGTTAAATAAACCAATACCCAAACCAAACAAACAGCGGGAAGCGAATAATAATGAAAAAATGTCGTGCTTAAGTGCCGGAAAGATCCCTGCAATGAATACTAATCCTAATCCTGTTAAAATGGTTCTCTTCTTTCCAATCCGCAGTTCCAGAAGGTTCGCGATTAGAACACCAAGAATGACAAACAATGAAGGTATTGTAGTCAGGAACCCTACCTGTGTCAGCGAAGTAGCAGGAAAATCCTGCGCGATCGCCGGAATATTAGCGGCGATTATCGGTCCTGAAGAAATTAATAACGCTACTGACAATAAGGAGCACGTCTTCAGTTTATCCTTAGGTATAATATGAATTCCACTCCTTTAGCAACCAAGTTTCGATTTAGTCATGCTTTGCTTCTGTTACGAGTGTGCCTTTGAGCTCAAATTCTCGTTCAAGCAATTTTCCGTCGTAGTTCTTAATTTTAACGGCCAATTTACTCTCAATATCAAATTGTGGTTCTAATTTATCATTTAAAGTTAACTTTAAGTCAAGGAGAGCTGATCCATTTATTTATAAAGTAATAACGCACCGAGTCTATGACTCAATGCGTTATTACTTCTTTACCAACTAGCAGATCACAATTCTTTACCATTGCTGTTAATTACTTTTTTGTACCACTCAAAAGATTTTTTCTTACTACGCTCCAATGTGCCATTTCCAGCGTCATCTTTATCCACATAAATGAAGCCGTATCTTTTGCTCATTTCTCCTGAACTGGAGCTTACCAGATCTATGCAGCCCCAGGTTGTATAGCCCAGCAAGTCAACCCCATCCTCTTCGACAGCTGTAATGAACGCTTTGATATGTTCACGCAAATACCCGATTCTGTAATCATCTGCGATGTATCCAGTCTCATCTGGTATATCCAGCGCCCCCAATCCATTTTCCACAATGAATAACGGCTTCTGATAGCGGTCATATAATGCATTTAATGTAATTCTTAGACCCAGTGGATCAATCTGCCATCCCCATTCACTTGTTATTAAATGAGGATTGCGCAGTGTCGGAAACAAATTTGCGGCGGTTTGTGTATTTACTTCCGGGTCAGCACTGGTTAAGCGCGAGCCATAGTAACTGAAGGAGATAAAGTCGACGGTATTATTTCTTAAGCATTCCTCATCTCCGTCTTCCATTACCAAGTGAATATCCATTCGTTCAAGCATTTTCTCGGCATAGCTTGGATACTCTCCACGAGACTGTACATCAACAAAGAAGTAGTGCTCCCGATCTCTAGTCATTGCTTTCCATACGTCATCTGGTGCACAGGTATACGGATATGTGCTTGCACCCGCTAACATACAGCCAATCTTAAATCCGGGATTGATTTTGCGCGCAATTTCAGTTGCTTTTGCACTTGCGACTAATTGATGATGTGCTGCCTGATATTTTACAGCCTCTTCATTTTCACCCTCTTCAAATACTAGGCCAGAGCTCCCAAAGGGCAAGTGCAATAGCATATTGATTTCATTAAAGGTTAACCAATACTTCACTTTATCCTTGTACCGGGTGAAAATGGTTTCACATAATCTCTCATAATATCCAACCATTTTGCGGCTTCTCCATGAGCCGATTGTTCTCACCAGATGGATAGGCACATCAAAATGGGTAATTGTTACTAAGGGCTCCATGCCATATTTCAGACATTCATTAAAAATACGCTCATAGAATTTCAATCCCTCTTCATTCGGGAGCTCGTCATCTCCATTAGGGTAGATCCGCGTCCATGCCAAGGATAAGCGGAAGCACTTAAATCCCATTTCTGCGAATAATGCAATGTCTTCTTTATAGCGATGATAGAAATCAACCGCTTCATGACTTGGATAAAAATGTTCTTCATCACATTCCAGCATGCTGACTTTCCCTTTCATAACAGGAACCCGATCCTTCCCTGCTGGAATTACATCAACCGTAGACAGCCCTTTATTACCTTCTGCGTATCCGCCTTCACATTGGTTTGCAGCAACCGCTCCACCCCAAAGAAAATCTTTTTTTAATGTCATCTAAGTACACTCCTAAGTTTTAGTGTTGTTATGCTTTTACAACCAGCAACGCATTGCTGAAATCAATATAATTATGGCTACACTCTGATACCACATCAGAATAATTATAGGTATTAGTTACAATAACAGGAGTCTGAGTAATATACCCCTCTTGTTTGATTTTCTCCAGATCAAAGGTCAGTAAGGTCTGTCCCATAGTAACTCTTTGACCTTGTACAATATGGGCTTCGAAATATTTCCCATTCAGTTTAACGGTGTTGAGACCCACATGAATGAGGATTTCTACTCCGTCATCGGATAATAAGCCCATGGCATGTTTCTTAGGAAAGAGGGTAACGACAACCCCATCGAAAGGTGCCACCACTTTCCCCTCACTTGGCTCTATGGCAATTCCTTTTCCCATGGCTTCTGAAGCAAAGGCTGCATCCTTTACATCTTGTAATGGAATGATTGCCCCTTTAATCGGGCTCATAATCACAGAGTCTTTTATAGTAATCACTTCAATATCACTAACAATCGTTTCCGGAGTGGTCGATTCCTTCTCATATTTCAGACTTAAGAAGTAGGTAATAACCGCCGTTACAACAGCTGTAATTACTAGTGCAATCAGGATATTATATAGATTCCAGATATTCTCTCCGATGTACAGTGGAATAGCTGGTATTCCTGAAGCACCTGTCGCATATCGAAAGACATTCATTAGTCCTGCATACAGTCCTCCGCTGGCAGCACCTATCATCGCAGCTATGAGAGGATATTTTTTAGGCAAGTTCACGCCATACAGGACGGGTTCCGTAATTCCCATAAAAGCTGTTATCCCACCGGAAGTTGAAATTTGCTTCAACGCCTTATCCTTTGTTCTCATCCCTACCACTAGTGCAGCAACGCCTTGAGAAATACAATTTATCATCGCTCCAGGGCCGATAATGTTCTCGTAACCCGAAGTGGTGATTTGAGCCAACGATAAAGGAACGATATTATGATGTAATCCAAACATAACCAGTATTGGCCAAAAGGTTGCGATGAGGAAAATAATCAGCCAAGAACCATGTGCCCCCAGGTAATCAAATCCCATAGCTAGATACGTTCCGAAAAACGAACCTAGAGGTCCCAATAACGTTAAGCTGAGGAGCCCGACTACCAAAATTGTAAACATCGGAACAAAAATAACCTTGACTGCGTTTGGAATGATTTTTTTGAATATCGCTTCAATGTAAGATTGTGCCCAAACGGTTAAGAGGATTGGAACGACAGAAGAGCTGTAAGCAACCAGAGTCAACGGGATTCCAAATACGCTAACGTCATTCCCGTCTGTCCGTAATTGGGTCAAGTTTGGATGGAGTAAAATACCACCCAGCACCAACGCCAAGACGGGGCTACACTTTAATTTATTAGCAGCAGAGTATGCCAATAGAAGCGGCAGGAAGTAGAAAATGGCATCCGACATGAAACTTAATACATAGTAGGTCTGGGACGCTTTTGAAACCCAACCAAATAAAACAAGTAGAGCGAGCAGTGCTTTTATCATACCCGCGCCAGCAATAGCCGGAACGATCGGACTGAATGTTCCGGAGACAAAATCAATTAATTTGCCGATGATACTTGCCTTTCTCTCTTTAGCTAATTCACGGCCTGAGATTTCTACAGTCTTCAGATGTTTGATAGCCTCTGTGTAAACGTCTTCAACATGAGTACCAATAACCACCTGAAATTGTCCGCCGCTTTCGATAACATCAAGAACGCCTTCCAATGCCTTCACTGCTGGTTGATCAGCCTTATTCGTATCATTCAGCGCAAATCTGAGTCTGGTCATGCAATGAGTTAATGTAGATACATTCTCACTGCCGCCGACTTTCTCTACTATTTCCCGAGCTAATTTCTCATACTTCTGGCTCATACAATTATGCCCCCTCTTAATAAATGCTGCATAATATGAACGAATACGGAAGCGCTTTACAAACATAAAAAGCTATTTATAAGCGATAAGTAAAGGCTTCATTCACATTACACCTTTAAAATATCACTATATAAACAGCTATAGCCAATGCCTATATTTCATTCTTTATTATGCCTGCAAGGCATGCTTGATGTACTGTAAAAACCTGGTCGCAGTCTGACTGAAAATTTTATGTTTTTTCCAGACAATCACACATCCGAATTGAAGCTCAGGATAAAAGGGCCTGAAGCATAAATGATCAGAATGCTTCATTGCAAAAGCCCCCTCAATACAAATTGCCGTGCCCATTCCCTGCTCCACGAGATTAACTACATTGGATATTAAGTTATAGGTAGCTACAAAACGTAATTGTGAATGCTCGTCGGCAAACCAGCTGGAAATTTCATTCTGTAACACCGATCGGCTGGGTATAAGCAAGGGCACTCCGGCCAGGTCCTTAGAAGTAACATAATCTTTCTGTGCCAGCGTTGACGAGGTTTTCGTAAGAATTCCCCAGCGTTCCTTTTGCGGAAGTCTGATAAAGTCATATTTTTCAATATGAATAGGCTCTAACAAAATGCCAATCTCGAGTAAGCCCTTATCTATTTTTTCCTTTATGTCATCGCCTGTCCCGCTGAAAATATGATAAGTGACCTGCGGATAGTCAACATTAAACGCCTTTAATAACTCGAAAATAACATTAGTTGATAATGATTCAACACTTCCAATGGATATAGTTCCTCCAACCAGATTGTTCTGATCTTTGAACTCTTTCTCTGTTTTATCCGCAAGGATAAGGATTTCTTCTGCTCTTTGACGCAAAAGCATCCCCGCATCGGTTAATGTTATCTTACTTTTTCCGCGTGCAAACAATTGAGTCCCTAAGTCTTTTTCCAGATCGGCCAGCTGTCTGCTTAACGTAGGCTGTGTCACATGCAGAATCGTAGCTGCATGCGTAATATTCTCTACACGGGCTACGGTCAGAAAATACCGAAGTACTCTTAATTCCATTGTTCCTCCTGGTTGACTTTATTTTAAAATTTCAATGGTTACGGTGAACTCACCCTCCATACTCCCGAAGATTTCAATTCCGGAAATCTTTTTTTTCATTTTAATTCCTCCCAGTTTCACTGATGACCAACGATCCGGTGTGGAACATACCGTTCCTCCAAGGAGCTTATTTCGTTAGGCGCGCCTGATCCGTCTCCGAGCGGTATGTTTGTTCCTGCGGATCTCTCGTCAATCTTCCTCCTGCAAGCGGACTGTAGGGAATTACACCGATTTGTTCCTCTTTGCAAAGCGGCAGCATTTCTCCCCTGAATTTCCTAACCAGCGAATGATTGTATTTTCCGTTTTCGCAAAGGCTTCTTTTCCAATGGTTGTGTTGTTGGTACTGCAGCTTAAGTTTTATTATCTTTCAAGTACATCTACCTGCCCTTCTTATTTCCCGAGTTGGAGCAATGCAATCGCTTGGTACTTATAAGGATATCAGAAATATAAATCGAGGATACTTCCATTTGAAAAAACTATTGCGGGTGGTAGTATCTTTACTTTCCTTCAGCGGTGATTCACCTTCCGCAAAAGTAGAATTTTTAATTAAAAAATTCTTGCTCTTAAATAATACGCGTTCTCCTGTTAGCTTTTGTTGATCAATAGTTTGCATTGTTACCCCCCTGTCTCAAACCAGCTTACACCGCAAAGTTAACTTGAAATCAAATATATCGAGACGAAAAGAGCGTTAATTATTTGCCCCTACTTGCGTTAAAGTCCACTTGAAGGTATACACTAGCTGATGTTGCAGCTAAATACATTAATGGAGGATGGTAATAATGGCAGAGAAACAAACTGCAGGTAGAGACAAGCTGGGAGAATTCGCACCTAAATTCGCTGAACTCAACGATGATATTTTATTTGGTGAGGTTTGGTCTAGGGAGGAAGAACTTTCTCCCCGCGATCGCAGCATGATTACAGTAGCAGCTTTAATCTCAGGAGGTAACTTTGAGCAATTAACTCCACATCTTCATAAAGCAAAAGCAAACGGAATCACACAGGAAGAAATTGCCGAGGTCATTACACACCTCTCGTTCTATGCCGGCTGGCCGAAAGCTTGGTCCGCTTTTAACATCGCTAAGGAAATTTATAAGGATTAATAATAGAGGGGATGTGCATGATGTCAAATGAACAATTGAGCAATAGTACCATTTTCCCGTTAGGTAACAAGATTAATGCTAATTTTATCGGGGATGCTTATTTGCAATTTGTATTTACTGACCCAACTCCCCTAAATGCCCCAATTGGGAATGTAACCTTTGCCCCTGATGCTCGTAATAACTGGCATTCACATAAAATCGGGCAGGTTTTATTAGCTGCGGGTGGTGAGAGTTGGTATCAGGAAGAAGGAAAAACCGCTCAGATGCTTAAAACTGGTGATGTAGTGAAAATCGCACCAAATGTGGAGCATTGCATGGAGCTACCAAAGACAGTTGGTTTGTCCATCTGGCTATTACACCGGGCGAAACAGAATGGTTAGAGCCTGTCGATGACGCTTGGTATGGTAGTTTATAAACACAATTTATTTCATTAAAAAGTCCCGATATAGGAGTTCCTAATCGGGACTTTTATTGTATCTCATTCAAAGTTAGATAACCATGCATTTAAATGCATAATAAAACATCAATGAATATTTATGCAATAAAATGAATGCATAGATGAATTATCATCTTTCATGATCCACTTTTATCATCACTTATGGTCACTTTTGCAGCTTTGGTGATCCACCGCCTGCTGTCCAGCCTGCGTCTGCCGTAATGACAGCACCGTTGACGAAGCTGGATTCATCCGATGCGAGGAATAAGGCAACCTGTGCAATTTCCTCCGGCTGTCCAAGACGGGGAATCACACCTTTAATCACCTTTGTGCGTGCTGCACCTAATTCATTCACATTGGATATTGTGTTGACGATATTGGTCATTGTGGCCCCAGGCGCTATCGCATTACAGCGGATGCCCTTTTGTGCGTACATAAAGCCAGTATTCTTCGTAATGCCAACCACTGCGTGTTTAGAAGCTGTATAGGCAACGCCGGCATGGGCACCGCTGAAGCCCCCAGTTGATACTATATTAATAATAACGCCCTTACCCTGTTCTAACCAATTAATTATGGAATTTCACACCATACATAACAGACCGGCAACATGTATGAAAAAAGCAGCCATAGTTAGGCTGCTTTACTTCATTGGAATTCATTATTTTTCGAATAAATGAAGCTCAAGTCTGTTTTTCTGTGAGGTATGATTTGACGGAAGGAGCTTTATAATTCGTGAACTGATTTAGAATTCCCTCAGAGTTAACATCATTAATGACCATTGAACGATACTTCGGCTGCATAAAATGCTCGCGTTCCATAGTATCAAACATGGCGATCAGCGGATCAAAATATTGATTGATATTCAGCAATCCGCATGGCTTCTGATGCAATCCTAACTGCCCCCACGTAAAGATCTCGAAATACTCCTCTAATGTTCCAGGTCCACCGGGAAGAGCAATAAATCCATCTGCCAATTCGGCCATCTTGGCTTTACGCTCGTGCATCGATTCCACCATTATAAGCTCTGTTAAGCCCATGTGCGCTATCTCCCGATTTTGAAGAAATTGAGGAAGCACTCCAATAACAGAACCTCCCTGTTCCAGCACAGCGTCGGCAACAATTCCCATTAGTCCGACATTAGCTCCGCCGTAAATAAGAGTAATATGGCGTTTGGCAAGTTCCTGGCCTAATTCAGCTGCGCTTTCTTTATAAATGGACTGAGCTCCTTCACTAGAACCACAAAATACAGCGATTGATTTCATAACCTATCCCCCGTTTATTTAATTTTCTGCGTAACGTGCCTGAAGCTTTTGTTTATGCGATATGAGGATATCTTCAAGTGATATATCATATGTATTTGCAATTACAATGAGATTTCCCAGAACATCTCCAAGCTCTTCGGTTAATGCAGATTTATTCTCTTGAAATGTGCCTGCAGCCTCATCCGGACGATCCCTGCCAATCTCCAAGGCACGAATTGCACGGGCTACCTCCCCGGTTTCCTCGGCAAGAAATCCAATGCGGACAAATATATCTAAGTCTGACCAGTTGCGATTCTTGTAATATTCCTTAACCCATTGTTGAAATTCAATAATATCCATGTGTCTCCTCCTAGGAAAGTAAAAAGCCCAAACCATTATAAGGTTTGAGCTTAAAATGATACTTTTAAAGTCAAATGTCATGGTCTATAAATATTTTTTATTAATTTATTTCTCACCCGCACCGGCTATAACCGCAATTCCCGCACGTCTTACATCCCTCAATATTTATAAGCGATGCACCTCCGCAGGAAGGGCAGAGATCACGCGAGGCCGCCGAGTGGCTATGCGCGCCGTGTCCGCCGTTCCCGGCATCTGCAGGAGCCGCGGCAGGCGCGCTTGATTTCAGCTCGGCGCTGAGCGCCTCATTGAAATCGAGCTCAAGGGTGGCCGCGATCGGAGCGGCCACGTGGTCATCATGTGCATTGTTCTGCACATGCGTTTCGAGTGCTTTGGCTACCGCGTCGGCGATGGACTCGACGCGGTTCGCGCCGAAGCCGATGGCGCCTGAGCCGCCGATGCCCTTGAGGTGCTTGATCAGCAGCTCAACCTTCTCTCCGTGGTCGCCGTAGCGCAGGAACAGCGAGCAGACACGGCCCAGGGCTTCGGCCATGGCGAAGACGTCCGAGCCGGCCTTGCCGACATTCAGGAAGATTTCGCCCGGAATGCCGTCCAGGTCGTTGATCGTGATATACGCCATGCCGAACGGCGTATTGATCTTATAGGTAGCGCCGCGCAGCACCTGCGGACGTTTCTTGTATTGTTTATCGACCACATCCGCCTGCGGTGCCGGGCTAGCTGCTACTGCCGGAGCTGGCGTTGCCGCCGGAGCAGGGGCCGGTTCGGCAGCAGGTTCTGCTGCGGCAGGTGTGTCCTTCTTGTCATCCTTCTTCGACGTTTCCAGTACCTGCACGTCACGGCTGCCGTCACGGTAGATCGTTACGCCTTTACAGCCAAGATCGAAGGCCATTTCATACAGCTCGGCCGTTTCTTCGACGGTGAAGTCGGACGGACAGTTCGCTGTTTTGGAGATCGAGCTGTCCACCCAGCGCTGAATCGCCGCCTGCGCACGGATATGGTCTTTGGCGGACAGGTCCATTGATGTAACGAAATACTCCGGCAGCTCCTCACCCGGATGGGCTTCCAGCCATTCCTGGGCAATCGGTACGAATTGCTCATCATAACCAAGCCGGCTCTGTCGGAAATATTTGAAGGCGAAATAAGGCTCAATCCCGGTCGAGGTCCCGACCATGGTTCCTGTGCTGCCTGTTGGAGCCTGGGTAATTACGGTAACATTGCGCATGCCGTGCTTGCGGATGGATTCACCAACTTCCGGATATACCCCAGCGATATTGCGCATAAATCCGCTCTGCAGATATTTCTCAGCATCGAATGCCTTGAATGATCCCTTCTCCCCGGCAATCTCCGCCGAAGCCAGATAGGCCTCCCTTGCCATGAAGCCGTACAGCTTGTCCAGGAATTCCAACGATTCCGGGCTGCCGTAACGGATATTCAGCTTGATCATCAGCTCGGCTAGACCCATCGTGCCCATACCTACGCGGCGCTCCAGTTTCTGATTCGCTTCATTTTCCGGGAAATGATACGGTGTCTTGTCGATAACATTATCCAGGAACCGGACAGAATAACGGGTTGTTCTCGCCAGATCTGCCCAGTCCACATCATGATTCTCCGCATCATAGAACTTGGAGAGATTAACCGCCGACAGGTTGCAGACACCCCAGCCTGGAAGTCCTTGTTCACCGCAGTTGTGAGCAACAACTCCGCCGGCAATCAGCGAGTGCGTTACAGGCTCGGTGATATCATAGACCGTTACAAGCTCCCCAGTCTCAATTCCAACGACTCTGGACATGAACTTCTCTGATTTGCGCGATGGTCTGGCGATCCGTTCCAACGCTTCTTGTTTTCGGGTAATCAGCTTAAAGCCGATTTTTTCCTTAAATTGCACAATGTTGTTGCCGCTTAGAATCAGCTCATAGAATCCGCTACCCTCGTATGTTCGTTCTTCTCCACCTAGAGTTGTGTAAGTAAAGACAGCCTGTGCTTTCTTGGGACGATTATAAATGGAGCTGTTAATCCCGAAGTTAAGCAGCAGCAACTGAACGCCCTGCAGCAGCTTCTTCGATGCAGATGTCAGCCTAACAGTCCGGTGCATCTCGTCATTCTCATACACCGTTCCGTCTGCCGAAAATAATCCCTGAAGGAAAGCTACAACTGTCGCGCGCGAAGCGGTATACAGTGCGGCTGGAACCTCTTTTTGCGCCGCTTTGACAGCCTTGACTCCAAGGACTTCAAGCTGCTCGCGGAACGATTTGCGCCACCAGTATGCCTGCTTGGTCCCGTTGTCCCGGTTAAACACTTTGGCGGTTACGCCCGTAATACTTTCACCAGCAGCAATCAGTGCCGGGATGACTTCGCTGTCCGCCTCACCAAATACCATGCCGATGTCGCCGCGACTGGAAATCCAGCCATCTCCAGTCAGCCAGCCAAGGAACCAGCCCCACTGTTCCCCGAGTGTGTCTTCAGCCGCGAAGCCGCCTTCACCTGATTGCAGATATACACGGTCTTCAGCGGTTAAGGCGTGAGCCTCTTTCCAGCCGGAGTCGGTAAACAGACGGTGTTCAGGTGTCACAGATAATTCAACCCCATTTTGCAGGGAAATCTTCAAGGTCTCTCTCGTGCCGGTAGGAAATACCGTCGCCCTTCTCATCTGCAGACCGGGAATTTCATAGCTTCGGCCGCCGACCACTTTTGCCTGCTCGACCAGTCTTAAATCGGTTCCGACAAGGAACGATTCTCCGGCTGTCTTTTTATATAATTCCTCTATTGTAAGGAGTCCATATTCTGTTGCAATGCGGGTGTCCGGGTGGAAACAAGGATTCGTACAAATTATCGGATTAAAATACCAGCTGTTCGACATCTGGTTATAGTATTCCATGAACACAACGCCAGGCTCCGCCGATTTCCAGGCCGATTCGATAATCGTATGCCAGATATCGCGGGCCTTGACGGTCCGGTAAGGGATGACCTTGCGGCCGGCCGCTTTCCATTTATCCAGATCACCGTCCCAGATTTCATCGTAATCTGAATCCGTTGTATCCGGGAAGACCAGTTCCCAGTCCAGATCCTCTTTAACTGCCTTCATAAAACCGTTGCTCACACAGACCGACAGGTTGGCGTTGGTTACCTGGCCCATAGTCTGCTTCACGGTGATGAAATCCAGCACATCCGGATGCCAGTCGTTGATCATCAGCATCAGAGCACCGCGGCGACTGCCGCCCTGCTCGATAAGTCCGGTAGTGTAGCTGAACAAGCCGCCCCAGGATACAGAGCCGCTGGACGAGCCGTTAACGCCTCTGACAATCGCCCGGCGCGGACGAAGCGAGGACAGATTGATGCCGACACCGCCGCCGCGGGCCATAATTTCGGTCATTTCGGAGAGCGTCTGCATGATGCCGCCGCGGCTGTCTTTGGGCGAAGGAACCACATAGCAGTTGAACAAAGTGAGCTCCTCGCTCGCACCTGCACCAGCGGCAATCCGGCCGCCCGGTACGAGCTTCCAGTCATCGAGAATCGAACGGAACTTGTCCGTCCACTCCTTCTGCAGCTCAGGCGTCTTCTCGACAGAGGCCATGGCTGCAGCCAGCCGGTCCCACATTTCCTCCGGTGTTTTTTCTATATTAAGTGTCAGCTTCTCCACATCGGATTGCACCAGCTCACCGCTGCGGGTTCTAACCTTCACAATCCGGCCGCTGCGCTCGACAATTTCACCGACCTCCTTGGTCGGAAATTTCGGGTCATCCTTGGTCAGCACCAGTACAACATCGCCCACCTTGGCATTGTTTGTGTCCGCATCCTTCCAGGCATAACGGTCCAAAAATATTTTCTCGCTCAGTCCTTCGAGGCGCTGCTTGGGTCCCTCTGTACTCAATAGAAAAACCTCCCGGTATGTGATATGTAAAACAGGAATTACAGTTACACTATGCCCTGGCTTGTCAATAAAAAACAACCGCCAAATGCATTCAGCAAACCAACATTTCACGCTTTTGTAACAATATATTGTATGAACATGCTTCATCACTATACCACATATTGTAGCAGAGTTCCTTTTTGAAAATAGAAGCGATTCCGCAAAAAAAACAGTTTTGGGTCGCTTTTTTCGGCGATTTCGCGGTTTTTTAGTCTCTGTTATGAATTCTCTTTAATACGAGCATACTACTTCTACGCATTCCGATATAATACCGCGCCGGAGGAGGCTGCAACATGACGCAATTATCCCGCAATTCCTTACCGCAGGTGGAAGGCCAGGCTGCCCCGCTGCTGCCGGTCCCTCTAACCTTTGAGCGAAACTGGCTGCATGATCTGGAATCGAGGCTGGAAAAAGGCGGCCCCTGGGGAGACTGGAAATTATCCCGGCTTGCTGTGCAGGGTGAACAAAGCGGACTGGTCACAAGCTTTGACGAGCTGCAGTGCATCAAGCATCTGTCCGGCCTGTCTCCGCTCCCTCATCAGCTTGATACCGCCCATAAAGTGCTGTTTGAAATGTCCGGCCGCGCGATTCTCGCCGATGAGGTCGGTCTCGGGAAGACAATTGAGGCCGGGCTTATCCTAAAAGAGTATCTGGTCCGCGGGCTGGTGGGCAAGGTACTCATTCTGGTCCCTGCTTCCCTTGTGCTGCAATGGGTCCGGGAGCTGAATGCCAAGTTCGGAATTACCGCCATCGCCCAGAAAAAAGCCTACTCCTGGGGCAATGACATCGTCGTCGCATCCCTTGATACGGCCAAACGAGACCCGCATAAGGAGCTGCTGTTAAGTTCCGAATATGACATGCTGATTATTGACGAGGCCCACAAGCTGAAGAACAAGAAATCGACCAATTACCAGTTCGTACAGCAGCTCCGCAAAAAATACTGCCTGCTGCTCACCGCAACGCCTGTCCAGAATGATCTCGGTGAGCTGTTCAATCTGATCACGCTGCTGAAGCCGGGACAGCTCGGGAATCAGGGTGATTTTGCAGCCAACTTCGTCGTTGATAAGCGGCAGCCGAAGAACGAGGTTCAGCTGCGCGGCGAGCTCTCCAAGGTGATGATCCGCAACCGCCGCGGCGAAGGACCTGTAAACTTCACGAAACGTAAAGTGCGGAATATCCCGCTCATCCTCTCACCGGAGGAAAAAGCGCTGTATGACGGGGTGACTGCTTTTGTAAAGGACACTTATCAGGAATCCGGCGGCAATCTCAGCAGTATGCTCTCCTTAGTGACGCTTCAGCGCGAGGTTTGCAGCAGCCGCGATGCGGTCTTCATCACACTCGTTAATCTGATCAAAAAGCTGCCTGCCGATTCGCCCAAACGTGACCGGATGATGGAGCTTCTGCAGAGCATCCGTACAGTCAAGACGAACACCAAGGCGGAGAAGACGATGGAGCTGATCCGGGATATGAACGAGAAGGTCATTGTGTTCACGGAATACCGGGCCACGCAAGAGTATCTGCTGCAATACTTCCGTGATCACGGGCTGCAGTGTGTACCTTATTCCGGCGGGATGAACCGCGGTAAAAAGGACTGGATGATGGATCTCTTCCGCGGGCGTGCCCAAGTGATGATTGCCACTGAAGCAGGCGGCGAGGGCATTAACCTGCAGTTCTGCCACCATATGATCAATTTCGATCTGCCCTGGAACCCGATGCGGGTAGAGCAGCGGATTGGCCGGGTGCACCGGCTGGGCCAGCAGAATGACGTCGTTATATATAACCTGTCTACCCAGGGAACCATTGAAGAGCATATTCTCCACCTGCTGCACGAAAAAATCAACATGTTCGAGATGGTCATCGGGGGGCTGGATGTAATCCTGGAACGCTTTGAACAGAAGGAATCACTGGAAAAAAGCCTTTATAAAATCATGCTGGAAGCCCGCAGCGACGAGGAGCTTCGCAGCAGCCTGGATCATATCGGCGAATCGCTGAGCGGGCTCTCCCAGGAAGCCCGGAAGGAAAGCGGGGCTACGCCATGACGCTGACGGCACAGGAAGTCCGCAAGCATGTAATGGAATATCTGGAGGCCACAGAATGTACCGTTATCGAAGTTTCACCGCTGCATGTAACCGTTAAGCTCTCACCCCGGGCTGACCGTATGCTGACCGACAGGCCTTATTATTGGGGATTTGTAGAACGTACAGGCGCAGCGCCGGAGACGCTTTCATTCACCTTCGTATTCGATCCGGAGCAATATGATCATGCCGCTGCCCAGGCAGCAGCGCCTGCCCGGACGCGCGGCGCCGTGAATCAGCCGCAGGTCAGCTTAAACATAGAGGCTGCTGCCGAGCCAGCCGCCGCCGGAACGGCCCCGGGCGGTGCCCCGGCTGGAGTGTCGGCCGATCCGCAGGACAGCATACTCGCCCGTTATTTCGGGGTTGTTCCGGCACTGCCGCGTCTGGGTCCTGGCATGATCCGCCGCGAGGATGTCATCTACGGCAGCAAACGGCTCAACCAGATCTGGGCTGCGGCACGGGACGAAGGCAAATGCCTCCAATTGTTCGAGGACCCCGGCAGCAGGCAGCGGATGACCTTATTCTCAGCAGCTTATGAGCCATGGCTGGGCGTCTGTTACAAGGTTGAGATGACCTGCGACCTGAAGCGGGAGGAGCTGCATTTTCTCGGTATCTCCCTGACCACCGGGAAGATCGCTACAGATTTCGGCTCCAGACTGGACCGGCTGGAGCTGACTCCGCGGCTGCCGGAGAATATTCATATTCAGCCCTATGATTTAAGTGTATCCGGCGGTGCAGACAGGCTGGAGAGCTATCTGACCGGACAGCTTGCCGGGCTGGATTACAGCTGGGCTGAGCAGGCGCGGGAACGGCTGCAGCTGGAGCTAAGCATCGTCGATCTCTATTATGCCGAGCTGCTGAAGGAGCAGGACGAGGAGAAGAAGCAGGCAATCGAAGAGCAATATAATGCCCGGCGGACTGAGACGTCTTGGCAGTACGAGCCGCAAGTTGAAGTTTCCGCTGTCACATATGGTCTGTTTCATCTGCGCAGCTCATAGAATACGACCAGGTCTGCTAAAAGCAGGCAAAAAAACAAGCCGCTTTCCAAGCACCTGCGCGACAGCAAGCAACAGCCTTTTCAGGGCTTGTCCTCTACAATAGCTGTAGAGGACAAGCCCGTATGATTATGGACCAAGAAAGGTGAATGATGAGATGAAATCATTGGCAAGACCGCCTGCAGCGGTTAAGCGGCACACCCGTTTTTTCCCCCTGCTGTGTCTCGGATTGGCCCTATTGCCTATTACGACAGCTTTTGCGGGAGCAGGTGAGGCTACCGCTCAAGGCAGCCGTAATACGGTGTCACAGGCCGTCACTCAGGTGCTTCAGCCGGACCTTACCCTGAAACCGCAGACTTCGCCAAAGTCCCTTCAGCAGTTTACTGCGGATAACATCAGCAAATTATCTGTGTCTGCTCCTTTTACAGCCTGGAAGAATGCCAAGACCGAATATTACCCGCTCGGCCCGGGCACTCACAGCTGGCTTGTAAATGTGCTCAGCGGCGATCAGCGTATTGGCTACATGGTCATTTCCGCGACGGAAGACGGCGGCTACTCCCTTAGTGAATACGGGGCGGGCACAACAGGCCTTCCTTACAGCTTGACCGAACTGCGCCAGTATGCGGTGCAGGAGGCTCTTATCCCTTCATCCTACTCCGGTAACGCCGAATTAACAGCCCTTTATGCGCCAATGCTGCCGGTATGGAAGCTGACGCTGGACAAGCAGACCTACTATATTAATGCTGTAACCCTTGAGCTTCTGCCGTGGAATCCGGCCAAGGCAGACGCAGCAATGAAAGCAGCATTCCCGGCGGCTGGTGCCGTAACCAGTAAGGACAACAGCTGGACTCCGCTGTCAGCAAGCTTCAGCGGAGGAACCGATGACCCGTATAAAGATATAAGCTGGCTGGCCAGCTCCAGGCTGAAGGCTGTGGATAGCGGCAATGTTGCCGTGTTGCTCGGCAACGGCCGTGCCCTCGCTTACCAGTCTCCTGGTGCCAATGACACGACCGGGGCTCCGTTTATGATAACCGGCTACCAGAGCTGGCGGAACTCCGCTGGAGAGAATAGCAAGAACAGCCGCACAATTATCTATGCTGCCTCCGGCCCGAAGGGACTGCGGTATCTCCCCTTTACCCTGCTGCAGCAGACAGGAACACTGCATAAGCTGCCGGATGCGAAGGGCAAGGACATGGCTTATGGAACAAAGGCTGACAGTGACCCGTTGGTTGCGCTCTTGCGATAGTTAAATGAAGTCCGTTACAATTTTGAAACGCCGTATTCAGCACGAACAACCTTCCCGTTATAGTGCCGCCATGCGGCTGGGAAGGTTGTTTGCATTGTGTATAAACCTGCAGTATATCCGGTATCCGCCGCTCACCGGCGCTCCTCCCGGGTCCATTTGCTCCGCCAGATCGAGAGCGCGAGCGGCAGCATGCCGAACCATTTTTGCGCCCATGGCTGCTTCTCGGCTTTACGCCGCTCCCTGCTCGCCTTCGGGTCCTCCATATAGACTACAACCTTCTCGGTAATGTACTTTACCAGATCATCTCCGCTGGAAGCCATCCTTCATACCTCCTCTGTTTGTTCTACAATCAGCTGTCCTTCTTCATCCGGCCGCTGCCGGATCTCTATGGATCTAGTGTGCTCCAAAGCTTATCTCCCTAAACCGGCAGCGACCCGTATAGACTTGCCTTTTCCAGCACAATCTAACAAAGAATCCGCCGGAAGAACACGAATAACGTGCAAGGAGGTCATGCACATGAGACATTCAAGTTTGAGCACTGCCGCTTTTAACAAAAGAACCGTAAGACGCACATGGCGCAGATGGTCGATTCTGCTCGCTTCAGCAGGACTTCTGGCGCTACTGGCCGGACCCGCTGATGCTGCTCGCTCTGGTGTTGCCCCTGCCGCATCACCGCCTGCCGCACAGCACGAACGCCGGCAGGTGCTGGGCCACGACCAGCGGATTATCCTGATTGATGCCGGACACGGGGGAATCGACGGGGGAACCTCTCATGGTGACATTCTGGAGAAGGATATCACCCTGGCGATTTCCCGCCGCTTGTTTCTGCTGCTGCGCAGCGACGGCTTCGATGCCATCCTCAACCGTACCGGGGATTATGCCCCTAGCGATGAGAACCGCTGGCTGCGCAGCTCCTCCCGTCATATGCGCGATCTGGCCCAGCGCAAGGAGCTGGCAGAGACGCTTCCGGCAAATGTGGTGGTCAGCGTCCACATCAACTGGGCTCCTTCACCGGTTAAGCACGGGCCGCTGGTGCTGTACCGCCAGGAAGGGCGCAGCTTTCTGCTGGCGAGATCCATACAGGATCAGCTGAACAAGCTGTATGGCATGCAGGCTGACCCGAGACCGGGCAAGCCCTTTTATCTGCTCAACAAAATAACCGCCACAACAGTAATCGTTGAGGCGGGCTTTATAAGCAGTCCGGCAGACCGCAGCCGGCTCTGTACACCGCATGGCCAGGAAGAGCTTGCGGAGGCCATAGCCGGCGGCATCGCTGCTTATCTTATGGAAGTTTGAGCTGTGCCTTCCATTTCCATTCTTGCTTGACCAGCTCCGAAATGCCGACGAAATCCACATGATCCTTCAGTTCTGCAATGCCGCTGCGGATGCCCGCGGCGGTCTCTTTACCCTGAATGCCGACATGCCCGATCGTTACACAGAAATCCTGGTCCAAAGCGCGCTCCTGCACAAGCCGCATCTGCTTCAGCACATGGCTGGCCGAGTGAACATCATCAAGGAAGATGTGATTCTCCACAGGCGGCAGCCCAAGCTCCCGGGCCAGCTTACCGGCAACAGAGCGGTAATTCGTATGGCTGTCTACAAAAAACAGGCCGCGTTCCTTACAGACTGCCAGCACAATGCCCATAACCCGTTCATCTCCGGTTACCTTTGAGCCCATGTGATTATTAATTCCGATTGCATACGGGACATTATCCAAGGCTGCTTCCACCCGCTGGCGAACCTCCGCATCACTCATGCTGGTCAGTACAGCACCGGGTCCCAGCCACTCCGGCTTGCCCTTGCGCGGCTCCATCGGCAAATGCACGAGCACATCATATCCCCGTTCATGAGCCCGCTTCGCATCCTGCTCCGTGGTGGACAGGAACGGCATGACCGCTGCTGTGATTTTGACCGGCAGCTCGAACATCTCGTCCGTGCCGCGCATCCCGTTGCCGAAATCATCAACTATAATGGCTACCCGGCTGCGGACGGTCTCCGCCGGCTGTTCTTCAGCTCCCGTAGTCCTGTTCCCCTCTGCCCGGAGTTCAGTTGCTGTCCCCGCCGCAGACGCAGCTCCCGGAATCAGCGTGGTTATGAGAACGGCTACGGCGGCATATGAAAGCAGCTTGCGGCATTTGTAACGGACTCTGTATCGTTTGTTCATCAGGAACGCCCCCTTCGTCTTCTGCAACTAATGCTCTCATTGTTTGGAATCCGAAGGTTTAATATGTACAGGCGGGATGCGCAATAATTAACAGTCTTACTCCGCTTGCCGTCCCCGGAGGTCGGCAGCCAGTATCGCTGCGTATACATCCTGGGGAGTAACATGGAACGGCATATTCTTCATCGGTCCCTCTTCGGTACAGCTGGCTGAAGCGGCAGCCGTCAGCTTCTCCGCACTAACATTAGCAAGGCCCAGCTGCTCCAGTGTTACCGGCAATCCGGCTTCACGGCAGAAGCCGGCAACAGCGGCAATCTCCTCCTCCGGGGCCTGCTCAAGCATCAGCTGGGCGAGAGTGGCGAAAGCAACCTTTTCCCCGTGCAGCACGTGGCGGCATTCCTCAAGTATAGTCAGGCCGTTATGAATGGCATGGGCTGCGGCAAGGCCGCCGCTCTCAAAGCCGATGCCGCTCAGATAAATGTTCGCTTCAACAATATGGGCGACCCGCTCAGAAGCCTGTCCCTTACGGACATCCTCCAAGGCTGCTGCCCCGTCAGCGAGAAGAGTATCGTAGCAGGCCCGAGCAAGTGCCAGAGCAGCAATGGAACCGGCTCCACCGGCTTCGGTGACAGCGCCCGATTTGCGGCAGGCCCGCGCTTCAAAATACGTAGACAAAGCATCACCCATCCCTGCCGCCAGCAGCCTGGCCGGTGCTTTGGCAATCAGAGTCGTATCAGCGATCACTGTATCCGGACTGCGCCGCAGTGACAGATACCGGTCAAACCGGCCGTCTTCGAAATACAGAACGGCAACCGCACTGCACGGCGCATCCGTAGAAGCCACTGTCGGGACCAGCATTGCCGGCAGATTGGCGTAATGGCTGACCGCCTTCGCAGTATCCAGTGTTTTACCGCCGCCGATGCCCAGAATGACCCCTACCCTGTCAAGATCGAGCTCCGAGACAATCTGCTCTACTTGTCCGAAGCTGCACTCCCCTTGAAATTCCCGCAACTGAAGCGGCAGACCTGCTGCTGCAAAGCTGTCCCTTACCGCCTCACCATACACAGACAGAATGTACGGGTCGATAACGGCATAAGCCTCTCCAGCTTCCATTTCTGCACAATAGGCTCCCAGCCTGCCTAACTCTCCCTCCCCCTGAATGTATTTTGACGGTGCAAAAGTAATCTGTCTCATATTCATTCCCTCCCTTTACCGGCTATTGTGTCTGCTTACACTTATTTCCGGGCAGGCATCCGTTTGGTATCTCCGGTAAGGGTGCAAGCCTCATTCCGGGTTCCGATGCCGCTCTGGATCACCTTATTGTCAATGAAATCCACAATCTGCTGCAGTGATGCAATCTGATCCAGGATATTCTGCTTATGGGTCTGGATCTTGTCATGTAATTCCGGGTACGCAATCAAGGCTGAATCCGGAGTCAGGCTCAGATAAGGGCGCATGTCATCCAGCGGCATCCCTGTTTTTTTGAGGCAGGCAATCAGCTTCATCCGCTCCACATCCGCGCTGCTGTATATCCGGTGAGTATTTCCCTTGCGCCGGGCCCGGGGCAGGAGTCCGATCTTCTCATAGTACCGGATGGTGTCCTCTGTAATGCCGGTGAGCTCCGCTGTCTTTTTAATGGAATAGCCTTCTTGCTCCCCCTCAGCCGCTTCATTCAAATCTATCAATTCCCTCACCTCCGGATTTCTTGCAAGCACCTTATTGTATAATTTGGAGTCAGCTCCAAGTCAAGCCCATCTTACGCTGTTATGTGAGCGGGGTGCTCAACTGCAAACGCCTAGTTAACCAATTATGCGTGGAATATAAAATCTATCTTGCGCCTGCTTCCCGAAAAAAACATTGTCTGCCTCATGGATATGGCCTATAATCTATTCCCATATTGGAAGGGAGAGGTGAGTATGAAAAATAGGATAGAAACATTTAGAGGTTCCGAGCACTTTCGGCTGAATCACGTCGCTGATAGTGTAATTGCAGCGATTGCGGTTCCGGGTACCGGTTCTTTGGGAAATGCAGCAATCATTGATCTAGGGGATACAACTCTTGTCGTGGATACTTTCTCGACAATACAGGCTGCAGAAGATTTGAAAGCAGCCGCAGAGTACCTTACGGGAAACCCCGTATCCTATGTAATCAACACCCATTGGCACAGTGACCATACCTCTGGCAATCAAGTGTTTATACCTGCTGCACAGATTATTTCAACATCAACAACACGTGAGATTATGAATACTTTTGCCAGAGACAGGTTAGCCCAATACCGGGAAAACACGGAGCAGATGATTCAGGCTATCGAAAAATTTGAAGAGCAAATTCAACAAGAGACAGATGAGAAGCTAAAAAAGGAAATGGAATGGGAAAATGCTAGTGACCGTGAGTTTATGAAGATGCTCCCCGATCTGGTACATTCGCTGCCGACGATAACTTTTGATCATCAGATGACCATACATGGCAGTAATCGTAGTATTGTGATCCTTACATTTGGCGGAGGGCATACGCAAAGTGATGCGATCGTGTACATTCCTGAAGACAAAATTCTCATAATAGGAGATCTGGTTCTCTCAAAGCATCACCCGGTTTTGGCCTATGCAAATCCTCAGGAATGGCTGAATATTCTGGAGCAGGTCGAACTGCTGGATATAGTAACGATCGTACCGGGACATGGCGAAGTATGCTCTTTGCAAGAGCTTCACGAAGTGAAAGGATATCTAAACTATATAATGGAAATTGTGGCAGAAGCCATTCAAAACAAGAAAAGCATTGATGAGATTGTTGTACCGGAAGTGTATCATAACTGGTACTTTACTACATACTTTAAGACGAATTTGAGTAAGGTTTATGACATAATCACTAAGTAACCCGCCCGGCCGGAAGAGTAAGTACTACTCAAATTTAATTGGTTATACGCAAGGAGCCTTATGGCTCCTTTTTGAATTGTCCGCGCTGAGTCTAAAACCGTTAAAACACCTGTTGACTTGGAGCCGGCTCCAGGTTATAGAATGAGCCCACTGACAGATGAACGCTCACAAAAAGCCTCTGCCGGAACCTACACTCAATCTAAGGAGAGATTTTAATGAATGTACAACATAAAGGAACTGCGCTAATTACAGGAGCCAATAACGGAATAGGCCTTGAGCTGACCCGCAGACTGCTTAATGAAGGCTGGCAGGTTGCTGCGCTGATCCGCTCTGCTTTCCCGGCAGATGATCTTTTGATAAAGGAAGCCGTCAAAAGCAGCCGGCTGCGTATTTACACAGCAGATCTGGCCGACTTCAGCAGTCTGCGCGGGGCTCTGGATCGCATCAAAGCCGGGGAACCCAAGCTTGAGCTGCTGTTCAACAACGCCGGAGGCAGCTTTCCTGAGCTGCTGTATTCCCCTCAAGGTCGTGAGCTGCACTATGAGCTGCAGACTGTGGTTCCCTACATCATAACCAAGGAGGTGAAGAACCTGCTGCTTAAAGGAACCCTCAGAACCGTTATCAACACCTCTTCCAATGCCATTCTCAGTGTAAAATCGTTCGATCCCGCCCTGTTAGAGCAGCCCCGTACGTTCCGAAAGCTGTTCGGCCCTTACGCTGTTTCCAAACTGGCACTCTCCCTATGGACACAGGAAATTGCTCCGGCACTGGCTGCTGAAGGTATCATGATCCGCAGTGCTGATCCGGGAGGCAACAATACGCTCCGCAAGGACAAGGATTCGGGTCTGCCCTTCTATATTAAGCCGCTGATGAAAATGTTTTTCCGCCATCCTAGCTATGGCGCAGGTCTGCTGTATAATGCAGCATTGGGCAGCCACAAGGATAAGCCGGGTATCTTTCTGATGAAAGACAGGGTATCCAGCCTGAAATTCACCAGACATGCACCTTCCGTTCTGAAAAAAGTTGAGGACATCTATTTGCAGGAATTCACCGAAGTCACCGTCATCAGCTGATTCCAAAAAAGGCGGTGCCGCAAGCAGCCTCCATCCGGAGAGCAGCTTCAGCACCGCCCTATTCATTATAGAGCTTTAATCCAGACGCCCGAACGCCTGCAGAAACAACAGCTTATCAAGTGCTATTCCCGCCTTCCACCAGTTTTCGCTAACCGCAAATTCCCGTTCATAGCCGTTCCAGCTCCAGTTCAGGCTCCAGAGCCCTTCACCGTTCCGGCTGGAAAGTGTGAAGTCCAGCTCCTTTTCCACGAGAGCCTTGTTATCTGTGTAGCCCAGGCTTAACGGGTTATGAATAAGCGCTGACGGTTTGCAGGTATAGCCTCTCCAGTCTCCGGCATCGCGTACCAGCAGAGCTGTAATCCGCATTGCGGCGGCAGCCTTCATCTCAGCATAGGCGAAATACTCCTGCAGTCCTGCCAAAGCGATATAATCGAGCAAGGTAAGCACGCACATGAGGGGATGCATCTCCAGCTCCGGCTCCTGTATAAAAAGCGCCCCCAGCTCCTTCGCAATCTCCAATCCCCGGGCAAAAAGCCGGCTCTCCCTATCCGCATACTGCAGAATAAAGCCTGCCAGGATCGCCGTCGGATTAAAGGTGCTGCGGGAGGTGCTGTCCGAATCTGTATGCCACCAGGGCGCATGCGGATATTCGTTGTTCGAGGCAATCACATTCCGCCAGGTGTTATCATCCATTTCGGCCCCGCTGCCTAGAAACAACAGCATTCCCTGCACGACCGGATGCGCGCTGTTCTCGTAGCCGATCTCCAGCAGCCGTTCTGCAGCAGTCGCCGTAGACAGCGGCGAGGAATTGGGATTCCATGAATCCGCCTCCAGAGCATGTCCGAATCCGCCGTCCTCATTCTGGTAGGCAGCCAGTGCCTTCAGCACAGCCTCCTGTCCGCCATCCTCAAAGTGATACTGCCATCTTGCCAGATCAAGCGGGCGGGCGTTACGGTAGAACCAGTCTTGTATCCTTTGAAGTTCCTCTGGTGCAAGCCTCATTAACATTCCCCTTCATTCCCATTTTTTGGTCCTGTGTATATAGAGTTTAACCTTATTCAGGGTAATGATAATAATATTAATATCACACAAGTACATATTATAGAGTAATTGAAGGAGGGAAATATGAAGAAGAATTCGGCCGGAGTGTACTCTTTTGGCAAAGAGCTGTTCACCAAAATTAAAAACGATGATGTGCAGGGCATCAGCGCGCAATTAACCTATTATCTGATTCTCTCCCTGTTTCCGTTTCTGATCTTTATTATGACCCTGATCGGGTATGCGCATATTCCCCTGGAGGACAAGATTCAGCAGCTTGAGGGGATTATGCCCGCAGAAGCCTATTCCATTATTGAAGAAATTCTGCAGGATGTCTCCGAGGGACGAAGCCAGACGCTGCTGTCGTTCGGCATGCTCGCTACACTGTGGGCCGCCTCTAAGGGGGTTAATGCCATTATTAAAGGCCTTAACCGGGCTTATGATATTGATGAGAGCAGAGCATTCTGGAAGATCAGGGGGATCGCTTTTCTGGCTACATTGTCAATCGGCTTAGTTGTGCTGCTTAGCATTCTTCTGCTCGTGTTCGGAAGCTGGCTGAAGACACAGGTCTTTTTAGTGGCTGATCTGCCCTATGGCCTGAACAAGCTCTGGGATCTGCTCCAATATGCCGTTCCCCTCTTCGTCATGTTCGTCGTATTCACACTGCTCTACTGGATCGCCCCCAGCCGCAGGCTGCGGCTTAAAGAGGTTATGCCGGGAGCGCTTTTCTCCACCTTAGGCTGGATCATCACATCCGTGCTGTTCTCCGTCTATGTCAACCAATTCAGCGACTTTACCAAAACCTATGGCAGCCTTGGCGGGGTCATGATTCTGCTAATCTGGCTGTATATCAGCTCAATTATTATTCTGGTTGGCGGAGAGATCAATGCGATCCTGCTGAACCGTAAGATTACCGTTCCGGCCAGCCGCAGTTGATTATTATGTCACAACATGATATAGTCACGTCATGACATAGTTTGAGCATGACCAAGGAAAAGGTGATGGAGTTGTCCGCAACCGATAAGCTGCTGAAAAAGTATGTACCAATGACCGAAACGGCTTTTTACATCCTGCTGTCTCTGACGAAACCGCGCCACGGCTACGGGATCATCAAGCATGTAGAAGAGCTGTCCGGCGGACGGATTAAGCTGGGATCAGGCACAGTGTACGGTACATTAACCAAAATGAACAAGGATGGGCTGATTACTGTATACGCCGACGAAGAACGTAAAACCGTCTATGAGGTATCGGAGTCCGGTAAAAGAGTGATGACTGTTGAAATCAGCAGATTGAAGGAGCTGCACCGCAACGCCGTCGCCTGTGAGGAGGATTTTTTATGAAAACCGTCTTTCGTCCCTTCTGGAGCTATGAATTACACAGGACCGAAGCCTGGTTAACAGAAATGGCCGCCCAGGGCTGGGTGCTTGCAGGCTGGAATCTGCGGCTCCGCACATTTTCATTCCGGCAGGACAACCCTGTCCACATGATATGGCAGATCGCCTATGACCCGTCAGCCATAACTGATATTCCGGCAGCATTGGCCGCCGGTGGCTGGAGGAAGCATTTGCAGCAGGGCAAATGGTCTGTATATGCTAACAGCGGCCGGCCGGAGCAGATTAAGCTTTTCCCGGCCCGGAAGGAGCTGCTTAAGCGCAGCCGAACCCACTCCCTGTTCTTCACTGGAATAACCGTGTATGCAGCTGTTATTACCATCATCCCGTTGACTCTTCTCGCTGCTTCAGTATGGTCAGGCACACCTGTCCATGTTGTGAAAAGCCCCATGTGGCTGGTTACCGGGCTTGCTGGCTTCGTTCTTCTGCTGCTTCTTACAGCCGCCGTGACAGCTCTTTACAAGATCAGAACTGAGAGCAGGCACTACTACAGCGAGAATGAGCGGGCACAAAAGGCCGAGCCTATGCATCTGTCAGCAGGCCGCAGGGCTGTCCGTCTGAGACTTGGCTGGATGTACTCCCCGGACCGGCTGGAGAAATGGCTTGAGAATCAGGAACGCCGCGGATACAACCTGTACAAGGTCGGACGGCTGGGCACGAGTTTCTACTTCATTAAAGGCAGTCCGCGGCTGGTGAATTATCATGCGGATTATCAGCTTGCTGCAGACCCGGATTATTTCGAGCTGCACAGGGCGGCTGGCTGGAGGAACATGTTCAGTACCTCTTTTTCTACCCGCAAATGGACGATATGGAGCAAGGAGTATGACCAGGGTGAAGAGCGCCCGCAAATGTACAGCGATCCGTTCCACCGCCTGAAGCATGCGCGCAGAATCGCCATGTACTATACTCTGCTTTTCCTGCCTATGCTGCTGCTCTATTCGCTGAATCTTACAGTCTTTATCGGCAGTGCTGGCAGTGATGGCGCCAACCCTGCGCGGCTTACCAATATTCTGCTGATGCTTGTCTCGGTCATCATCTTCGGCTCCTTTGTCAGCAGAACCTGGCTGTATTACAGACGGCTTAAGATCAGCCTGAATTAACACAGAAAAGGTGCTCTCCTATAACAGGAAAGCACCTTTTCTTAGTGAACGCAGCAGTTACTCCGCCTTCAGATCGTACTTATAACAAGCCAACGCCTCAGCTTCTCTGAAGCCTATTCCGGTGCCGTCACCCGCGGCTGTAATCATTCAGTATTAGTAATGCCACTGCGACCATCCGGACAAATTATGCAGGCCGTGGCCGTGTACTGCCAAGATCCCGGACTGGTTCCTGCATCAATGAAACCGGTTATGAGAACCGGATTCTCCGGCTAGAGCATGGTTCGTGTCTGATAAGCTGGCTATTGCGGTTAGATCAGCTCGCCGCGCTTCTTCAGGAAGCGGTACAGAACGAAGCCGCATACCGCACACAGCAGCGCACACAGACCAATAAATCCATATCCCGCCTGTAGCCCGCGCAGCAGTGCGTCCGGGTCATTCTCACCATACATCTTCTTTACCGCTTCGATAACAAAGCCGATTATATAGTTCCCGATCACACTGCCCAGCCCCATCATAGTAACTGTAAAAGTAATGGCTGTATCGCTTCCGCCCGGATAACGCTTGGCTATGAAGGCCATAACGGTCGGATAGATCATCGCAATCCCAAGGCCGGCGGCAGCAAACAGGAATGCCCAGGACTCACCTCCTGCAAGTGCTGCAAAGGTACAGACAGCTGAGAAGCCCGAGAAGATAATCAGCGACAGCGTAAAGCCGATTTTGTCAGTCAACGGTCCCAGCACCAGCCTGCCGACTGAGAACAGCAGGAAGAATGCGGACAGCAGGCCGGAGGCCTTAACGGTATCCCAGCGGTAAGCCTTCTCCAGGAAATTAACCAGCCAGCCGCCGACAGCCAGCTCAGACACAACGCCGAAGGAGAGGATCAGCACCATCCACCATAAGGCCGGATCCCGCCGTAATTCTTTGAAGGGCGTGCGTTGTTCAGCCGGCAGATCATCCCCCGGAAAGGTGCTGCGCAGCGCCGTTATAATCGGCAGCAGAGACAGGGAGAGCATCACCAGATACATTCCCCGCCAATCCAGTTCCTGGCCGGATACTTGAACCGACATCATCCCCGTGGCAATCAGCGGGGCAACAGTCGAGCTTAATCCATAGAAAAAATGGGACAGATTCATCATCGTACCGACATTTTTGACAAAAATCCGCGCCCCCAGTATAGCCAGGGCAATTTCCAGCATCCCGTTACCGATATACATCAGGAAGTAAGAGGCGGCAAAAGCCGGATAAGCATGCGAGACAAAGATAAAAATACCGGACAGCAGCATGGAGGCAAATGAAATGATGCTAGTCGCTTTAATTCCAAATTTACGGACCAATATAGCGGTGAACGAACACGCAATAAGATAACCCAGAGCGTTGAGGGACAGCAGGCTTCCCAATTGCTCCTCGTTCAAATGAAAATCTAATTGAATCCGCGGAATAGCCGGTCCTTTAATATTCTCCGATATCCCGAAGATGATAAAGCCCAAAAAGATTGTAACAAGCTGCATCGCATAGGTTTTATTAAATCGGGTTGTACGCTGTTTCAACGTGAAGGCCTCCTGAAAGATGTGAATGTTGATTATGGACAAAATAAATACTCAGACCGGGCTTGATGCCCGTTATTATTTGCGTTCAACCAGCTGCAGCCTGTACGTCAGACTCTCCAGCGTAAGGGCAGTTATGCCGGTCATGTATTCTTCCTGTGTGTTATTTTTGATCAGCAGCGCAGGCATATGCTCCTGCGGAATATGCTCCAGGCACCCGTTAAGCAGCTCCTCCGTCATAGAGGGGTCTGTCAGCTCGCCGGTAACGGCTACCGAGACCGGATTGAGTATCGTGATGACCGAAGCCAGCATTTGGGCCGCCATGGGGATAAAGGTCTCCTGCTTATGCAGCCGCTGAAGCTGCTCCTCCCGAGTGTATGCAGAAGGAAGGTACGAGATTTCTCCGGCAAAATTGGTTATCCCCGCCACCATCCGCCCGTTTACGATAAAGCCTGCTCCCGGAAAATGATTCCTGGGAAAGGTGACTACGGCAAACGGCTGGTCCTCCTCCGGATTATGCAGCTGATAAAAACCGTACACGGTAGCATTCATGTCATTCTCAACAATGATATCCATATCGTACTTCTCGCTGAGCTGCTCACCCAAAGGGACTCCAGCCAGCTCAGCCACATCACAGATGCCGATTACCCCGCGGTGTGCGACTCCCGGTATGCCGATGCCGGCTGCCTTTATATTGCTGTATTTTTGGGTCAGCTCTCCGATTAGCAGATCCACTGTATCCGTATCAATCCGGGTAAAGTCACGGGTCCCTTCATCCAGCCTGTCTCCTGTCAGATTAACCACTATGTACGATACGGAATGCCGTCCGCCTTCAGTTCTCACCATAAGGCAGAGCACGCAGGCATAATCAGCATTGAACATGTATTGTCTGGCAGGACGCCCGCCGCTCGACTCCTCCAGTTCAAGCTCCAGCACCTCCCCGCTGCGGACCAGCTCATTCAAAATACTGCCGCAAGTAGCCACACTCAGCTGTGTCATACCGGCAATCGATGCCTTCGTTCCGGTCCCCGCGGCCTTCAATGTATTTTTCACCAGCTCTACATTTATCCTTTTGACCTGATGTGTATTATGGGATACGGTCATAACGGCTCCTTTCATAACGGCAAGTTATTATAACTCTTTTAATAAGTGCAAATATAGTGGCTTTAAAGGCTTATGTCAAGTGTTCATTACAGGTTTCCACATAAAACTGACATTCAGTGACCATCTGTCCATAGCAAAAAGAAAACCCGTATCGCCTAAGCGATTACGGGTCTTCTTCAATAGGATGCGGTCAAGAGGACTCGAACCTCCACGATATTGCTACCACTGGCACCTGAAGCCAGCGCGTCTGCCAATTCCGCCATGACCGCAAATTATGAGTGTCACTTTCGCGACCACAAGATAGATCATATCATGTACAAATATCAGAGTCAACCTTTTTTATTATTTCATTTCTTTTCATTATTTTTTGGATAATTATTGCTTTTCATTATAAATTCAAGGTATAATAAGAACAGAAGTTCGCATACTATAAATGAGGTGATTTATATGGCGACCACTACCAGAACTACTCTGAACACACCCATTATTCCTGAAGATATAACCAAAGACGAACTGTCCCTTGTGAGAAGCTATCTGCTGCTGACGTTTATTCATAAAGTATTTGAACGCGATTGCCGTGTAATCGGCAGGAGCGGATTATTCAAGACCCCTCAGCTCTATATGGAGCTGGTGACAAGCGCAACGAAGAAGACTTCACTGATGCTCCAGGAGGTAACACGCGAGCTGTCCTCCCACAATCTTAAGATCACCACGATCCGCCAGGATCAGCGTGGTGTCGAAGCTTCTTACGCATGCCGGGGTTATACCGGTAACATCAATATCCAGTGGCCGGGCTTCCGCAATGAGATGATGCAGCGCATGCGTGCATATCTGGGGCTTAATCCCGAGCTTGCAGTGCTGCCGAAGACCGAAAGCGTCGAGCAGATGGCTATGTCCATCTGAATTCCGTTAGATTAACTGCAGCAAAGCCCCCGTCATGATAAGGACGGGGGCTTTGCTCTTTTTGCTATTTTACCTACAAATCCTCCAGACCTTTGCGCGGCTCCGAGTATGGCTGAAATACATAATTACGGTCTAGCTTAACAACATGCTTATTAGGACGGCGAACCATCACCTGTGTATCATCCCAGGCCAGAATGATGCCTCTAACATCATTACTCTCAATAGCGTCACGGATAACGCGCACCTTCTCACCGGATATGCGGTAGGCATCCAGCTGTTCATCGCTGATCATGGTCATCCCTCCTTTCCACTAGATTGTCCTATTCAAAAAAAGACCCAAATGAGAATCCATTTGGGTCTTTCATCCTTAACAAAGATCCTATATCAGCGCTTCATTCTTCTCAAACCAGAAGTCAAGAACTTTAGCGGACATCACACGTTGCTCCAGATACTCAACCTGATTCTCTGTGAAATTCTGTTTCCAGTTGAATTCCAGCTCTTCGCACAGGCTAGTGATCGTCAAAAGTTCCGACCATGCAACATAACGTTTGTACCAGAAAAATTGAGGATGTTCAATCATATAGGGATACAGATCGTCGAACTCTGTGTGTTTACAATCCAGCGCACGCTCGAAATGATCCTTGGCCTCGGTTAGTTTATCAATAAAAAATTGCTCTGTCACCGGTTCTTTCCCCATTGTGACGCCTCCTCTCCTATGTCTAAACCTTATTATAAAGGAAAACTTATAGGGTGAAAAGAAGATGTTTTAAAAATAGGCTATGTTCCTATAATTGTCACCGGTTTAATCGGCGAAATGAACCTTGCCGTCCTCCAGTGAGGTTATACGGACGAGTGATTCCAGCAGAATTCCCTGATCTCTGATTGTACGCGCCCCTGCCTGGAAGCATTTCTCGACAACCACGCCCATTCCGGCAAGCTCAGCCCCGGAGCGCTGGATGATTTTGATCAGTCCGCGCGCAGCATCACCGTTAGCGATAATATCATCAATAAAAAGCACCTTGTCTGCTGATGAAATATATTGCCGTGACAGCATAATGTCAGTGACAATTCCTTTTGTAAAAGACGGAACCCGCTCACACAGGGCATCAGGATCAGCCAAAAGCGTTTTTTTGCGGCGGGCAAATACAAGCGGCACCTTCATCTCCAGAGCGGTGGCAAACGCCACGGCAATACCCGAGGATTCTACGGTAACCACCCGCGTAATGCCTGCATCCGCAAACCTCCCGGCAAACTCCCGTCCCATTTCCATCGTCAGGATCGGATCAACCTGGTGGTTGAGCAGGGCATCCAGCTTCAGCACCTGATCTGATAGGACGACCCCTTCCTCTAAAATCCGCTGTTTCAATACTTCCATGACTTAGTACCTCCATTACCTTAATAATTCCAGACATTCCACATGCACAGCCGTTCATTTCACCAGCACGGAAGTCATGTCCCTCTGGCTATCATCATAACCTGTACTATATGGACTGCACAAGGCAATCCGGCGGGCACAGCCCATTTTTATAATCACAGCACATAAGGAGTGAAGCTATGAAATCGCATGTCCGTACGCTGCAGATTGCTTTCACCTATATCGGGACGATTGTCGGCGCCGGGTTCGCTACAGGCCAGGAGATTCTCCGTTTTTTTACCCGGTACGGCCATTGGGCGCTGCTGACCATCATGCTGTCGACGGTACTGTTCATTTGGCTAGGAACCAAGATGATGGTGATCGCCCGCCGGACCGGCGCAGATTCCTATGAGGACTTTAACCGTCATCTGTTTGGAGAAAAAACGGGCAGCCGTATCAGCCTGTTCACCATGGTCATTCTGATCGGGGTCAACAGCATTATGCTTGCCGGCGCCGGGGCTATTTTTCAGGAGCATCTTGGCTTTCCCTATCAGGCGGGGCTGCTGATTACACTGATTGGCTCATTCATTCTGCTGAAGCGCGGGATTTCAGGCATTATGCAGCTTAACAGCCTCGTTGTGCCGCTGATGCTTACTCTGTCGCTTATCATTATTTTTAATACATTCGGGCTGCCGGGAGCCGAACGGTTCCTCTTCCTGCACACAGATCACAGCACCTTCAGCGCCTGGATGTCACCGCTGCTGTATACCGCCTTTAATCTTGGAATGGCCCAGGCCGTGCTGGTTCCCCTCGCCCGCCATACGGAGGATGAACAAGCGCTGGTGCGCGGCGGAATACTCGGCGGTATCGGCATCGGCTTCATGCTGCTTGCCGCTCATTTTGCCATGAGCTCACAGATGCCGGGCATTCTGCAATACGAAGTGCCGATGGGCAGCATCGCCTTCCGGCTCGGCTCAATCGTACAGCTGATCTACTTGCTGCTGATCTTCCTGGAAATATTCAGCACCTTCGTCGCCAATATTTATGGCGTCAGCGTCCAGCTCCAGCAGCGCCTTCCGGTCGCTCCAGCGCTTGTCACCCCTCTGCTGATGCTGTTCTGCTATCTGTTCAGCCAGTTCGGCTTCAGCTCGCTGCTTGGATTATTCTACCCGATCTTCGGCGCTCTGGCTCTGGTCTGGGTCAGCATGCTGCTGCGTGCACCGCTGTCACCGCCGCCGCGCCCGCCGGGATCTTCCGGTCCTGACGGGATGGGAACGGATGCGAAAGAAAGGGATAAGAAAAAGGGCATTACAATTGTAGCGGTTAAACCGGTTATCCGGGGGCGGAAGTGAGCGCTGAAGCGGGTTAGCCGGGAGCGGATGTGGGCGGTGATGCTGGTTAGCCGGGAGCGGAAGTGAGCGGCTAAGGGCATGGGTGCTAGGGCTTGGACCGGTGCTAGGAGATTCAGGAGATAGGAGTTAGGACATACAAAGCTGGCGGCTCGTATCGGTATCAATAAAGGGATTTTTCCCTTTGCTCGCGGCTGAGTTGCTACTTTTGAGCTCGTTAGAGGGTTTTTTCCCTTTGCTCGCGGCTGAGTTGCTACTTTTGAGCTCGTTAGAGGGATTTTTCCCTTTGCTCGCGGCTGGATTGCTACTTTTGGGCTCGTTAGAGGGATTTTTCCCTTTGCTCGCGGCTGAATTGCTACTTTTGGGCTCGTTAATGGGATTTTTCCCTTTGCTCGCGGCTGAATTGCTACTTTTGGGCTCGTTAGAGGGATTTTTCCCTTTGCTCGCGGCTGGATTGCTACTTTTGGGCTCGTTAGAGGGATTTTTCCCTTTGTTGGGGGCTGAATTGCTACTTTTGGGCTCGTTAATGGGATTTTTCCCTTTGCTCGCGGCTGAGTTGATACTTTTGGACTCGTGAGAGGGATTTTTCCCTTTGTTCGCGGCTGAGTTGTTACTTTTGGGCTCGTTAAAGGGATTTTTCCCTTTGCTCGCGGCTGAATTGCTACTTTTGGGCTTGTTAATGGGATTTTTCCCTTTGCTCGCGACTGAATTGCTACTTTTGGCTCGTTAAAGGGATTTTTCCCTTTGCTAACGGCTGAATTGCTACTTTTAGGCTCGTTAATGGGATTTTTCCCTTTGCTCGCGGCTGAATTGCTACTTTTGGGCTCGTTAGAGGGATTTTTCCCTTTGTTCGGGGCTGAGTTGCTACTTTTGGGCTTGTTAGAGGGATGTTTCCCTTTGCTCGCGGCTGAATTGCTACTTTTGGGCTCGTTAGAGGGATTTTTCCCTTTGCTCGCGGCTGAATTGCTACTTTTGGGCTCGTCAGAGGGATTTTTCCCTTTGTTCGTGGCTGAATTGCTACTTTTAGGCTCGTTAGAGGGATTTTTCCCTTTGGTCGCGGACAAAATCCTGGCAAAAACAACATAAAGCAAAAAGGCAGCGCTGACCGCTCCGGAGTCAAGGAGATGAACAGCACCCAGGTTCCGGGAATCATCCTCTTCAATCCTTGTGGGGAACGTTACGCTGCCTTTCCGTTTATACAGGGATAACCGCTGCTGCAGGAATAATCCGTGCTGCTGCCTCCGCAACATGGCGGTGGCAGGTCATCATCACAATCTGACGGGTTAAGGACAGCTCTCCTGCCAGAGATAACGCGGCATGCAGACGGTGTTCATCGAAATTTACGAACAAATCGTCCAGCATCAGCGGAAGAGCCGATTTCCCGGACATTGTTTCGGCCAAAGCCAGCCGTATCGCAAGGTACAACTGCTCCTGTGTCCCCCTGCTGAGCAGGGAGCTGTCCAGAAGCCCGAAGCTCGCATGCTCAGCCTTCAGCTCCTTATGCCCCAGCGTCATGACGATTCTCCGGTATTCCCCGCCGCTAAGCTTTGCAAAATAGACAGAGGCCAGCTGCAGCACCTGCGGCTGTTTTTCCTGCTCATAAATGCGTCTGGTCCGTCCGATTAATTCAGCGGCAATTACGTTAACGGCATACTGGCCGGCCAGATTCCGCAGTGACGACCGCTGCTCTTCCAGCTGCTGGTTTACGTTATCCTCCATGCAGCGTTCCTTCAGATACTCCTGCTCCTGCAGCAGCTTGCCTCTTTGTTCCAGAAGTGTATTCCGCTCTTCCTCCAGCTCTGCTGCAGCTGCTTCTGCGGCAGAGCGTTCTTCTGCGAGTGCAGCAGCATCATGCTGCTCCAGCAGCTGCTGTAATTGATCCGCCCGGCCGCCTTCCCAGCCGCTGAACATCGCCAGCTCCCATTGGCGGACAGCTCTAGTAAGCCCGGACCGCTGCTGCACTGCCGCTGCGCGCCGCAGAAAGTCTTCACCGTCAGCAGCCCCGCCTTCACTCAGCAGAGTAGTGCTGAGCTGCTGCAGTCCTTCCAGCTGCTCAAGCTGCTCTGTGAGCTCCTCCTGGATCTCGGCCTTACGGGCAGACAAGCCCTCTCTGCGCAGCAGCTCAATGCGCAGCAGCTCCCACTCCCGTTTCCGGTTCTCCAGCCAGCTCAGCAGGCTGAACACAGGGATTGACGGAATCGCTGACTCTGAATAGCTGCCTGCTCCGTCTGGTATATAGCCAGGAGAGCGAGAGACCGGGCTACCATTACCATGAACAGCAGCGGAATCGGCTGGAGACACAGGATCTGCCGCAGCCAAAGCATTGCCTGCGGCGTCTTGCGGATGAGTCGAAGCGTTCAAGCTGTTGCTTACACCAGATGCATCTGCGGAATCAGCCGCGGCGTCAGACGCCGGAGCGCTCTCCGCAGTCCCCAGGGTCTGAAGCCGCAGCAAAAGAACCTCGTCCTCAAAGGCCCGGCACTCTGCTTCCAGCTCCCCAAGCCGCTGAACCAGCTTGCCGCGCTGGCGGAGCAGTTCATTTCCCTGCTCCGCCAGCGCAAAGATGTCCGGCAGGCTCTCCGGGGAGAGCCCTTCCGGCAGGCGGTGCTGCCGCAGCCACTCTGTATACCGGCCGTCCAATGCTGCAAACTCCGCTTCAGCACGTTCCAGCTCCTCCGCCAGCGCGCGCTCCTGCCCGGCGAGCGCCTCTGCCTCCGTCCGGCACGCTTCGCGTTCGCCGGACAGCCGGTCCACGCGCTGCCGCCAGGCGTTCCACGCCTCCATCAGGCGGCGCAGCTCCCGCATGCCGGCTTCCAGCGCGCCGGCATCCAAACCCGCGGCCGTGCTGCGCCCCGGCCGGCCGGTCCCACTCTCCGGCTCCGCGCCGGAGAGCAGCAGCCCGCGCAGCCGCAGCATCTCCGCTGCGGCCGCTGCCCCCTCCCCGCCGTGCCCCGGCGGGGAATCCTGCCGGCCCGCTGCGCGCAGGCCGGCCCACAGGACCAGGTCCGCTGCGGCCAGCAGGCCGAGCGCGGACCAGACGCTGAGCGGCGGTGCACCGCTCAGCAGCAGGGCCGCCGGCAGCAGCAGCGTCAGCGCTGTGCTCGCGGCCAGCCCCCGCCGGTAGCGTGCCGCCCGGCGGTTCCCGGCGCCGGAGCTGCGGCCGGCGCCTCCCGGGCCGCGCTGCGGCCCGCCTGTGCCGAGCTGCGCTTCGCGCCAGCGCTCGGCTGCCTGCTGCAGCTCGTCCCACAGCTGCAGCACCTCACGCGGGCTGTGCGGGGCCAGGCCCGCGAAGTCCGCGTCGCCGCTTGCGAGCTCACGCGCAAGCGAACGTTCTGCCGCCTGCAGCGCAGCGGCGGCAGCGGCCATTCGGGAGCGGAGGCTCTGCCGCTCCGCTTCCCGGGCCTCCATCCGCCGGTCGTAGCCGGCGAAGGAGACAGAGAAGCGCCGCGCAGCTTCGCGCTCCGCTGCAGTAACAGCAAAGCCTGCAAGCTCCGCATGGCCCCAGCCGGCGCCAATGCTGCGCAGCGTGCGCTCCAGATGAGCCTCATGCGCAGCAAGCTCAGCCGTAAGCCGCTGCCGTTCCGCCCGGCGGTCCTCGTAACCCGGACGGCTGCGGTCAAGCCGCTCCAGCACCACAGCTTGGGTCATAAGCAGCTCATCCGGCGGATGCTGCGCGAGCTCTGCGGTCAGCTCGTCCTGCTGGCGAATAAGGCGCTGCACGGCAGCAGCCGCACCGCGGACCTCAGCCGCAAGCTGCTGCCAACGCTCCGTCCCGTTCTCCGGGAAATTCGTGATAACCGGCAGGCTGTCCAGCTCAAACCGGGCTTCACGCCATTTCAGCCACATTTCACGGATATCCTCAGCTTTGCGCAGCAGTACCCGCCTGCCTTCTGCTGCAGTACGCGATTGCTCGAACGCCGCCAGCCTCTCCTCTGCAGCCTCAAGTGCAGCAAGGCTGGCATTATATCGGGGCAGCAAAGACCGGCTGTCAGCCATCTCCCGCTCCAGCTTCTCAATCTGCTGAAGAATTTTAGCCGCTTCCTGTACTTTCCCGCGCGGCTTGTACAGCTTCTCGGCATCCTGAATCAGCTTACGCTCGGCTCGCATAATATCACCGCCTCCGCCCATACCCGCATGGAACAGATAGCTGCTCATTTCCTCCGACTGCAGTGCACCAAGCTCCTGCAACTCGTCCAGCGATACCGCGAACAGCTGCCGGAACATGCTGCGCGAGATGCCGCCGAGCAGCCGGCGTTCCAGCTCCTCCTGTGTGGCTTCTTCCGTGCGCCCGTCCGGATGACGGACGGTAATGCTCAGCTTTTCACTCCGGCTCTGCTGCTCCCCGCCGGCAGCGTAGCGCCGGATAATCCAGCTGGCCCCCTCATCGTCACAGGCCGTTAAAATGCCGCCATGCTGACCGCCCTGAACAGGCTCATACCGCTCAGCCGGATTAGTGCGGCCCGGAATGCCGAAGAGCATCGCCCGGATGAACTGCAGTGTGGTGCTTTTACCTGCCTCATTACGTCCATACAGAACAGTAACGCCTGCACCGAGTTCAATCTCCCGCTGCTGCAGCCGTCCGAAGCCGCTGATCTGCAACTGCTCAATCCTCATCGCTCACTCCCCCGCTCCTGCCGGCCTGCCTCAGCTTCTTTCGGTTCACGCCCGCCAGCCTTTTCAGCATCTTCCGTACCGCTTAGCAGTGTTATGCCTAATTCTTCAGCACTTCTCAGCCATTCCCGCTTGTCAGCCGCTCCGGCTGCGGCCAGCAGCCTGCGGAGCTCACGGTTCTCAAGCAGCGGCCTCAGCGCTGCAGCCAGCAGCTCCTCCAGGCCGTCTTCTGTTTCAGCGCTGCGCCCGGACAGCCGCAGCAGCTCGCCAAGGAAGCTGTCCTCCTGCCGGAGGCGCCCGCGGTCAACCGGCAGGCCGGTTTCCACGGAGAAGCCTTCAGTCCACACCAGGCCGGCATAAGCCTGCCGGTCGGCGCGGACAGCTTCACGGCGCTGCAGCTCGGAGAGCAGGTCGGCGGCTGCCCCTTTTTCAGACAAGATCCTATGTACATTTCCCCGGCCGGTCAGCCGGAAGCGAACTACGGACATCAGCTGCGGAAGCTCTTCGCGGATGTCCTCTACAGCCTGTTCCACTGCAGCAGTCCATTCCGCCTCATCTGCAAGGCTGTCAATCGGGATTTCCCTCACCTGCCAGCGGACCGTATCCAGCTCACGGAACTCCAGCTGCACATGTCCTTCGGCATTTACATCCGCTATATAACAGCCTTTTGGGCCGGTTTCTTTGACACTGCGCCCTTGGATATTTCCGGGATATACAATGGGGGGATGCTCATGCAGAATGCTGCGTTTGTGGATATGCCCCAGAGCCCAATAATCAAAGCCTCTTCCGATCAGATCCTTGCGGGTACAGGGCGAATAAGTCTCATGCTGAGAATCACCGTCCACATTCCCGTGCAGCAGTGCAATATGAAACAGGGTGCTACCCGGTTTGCGGTTATACCGCAGTGCCGTATTCTCGGTTACTTTTTGCGTGGGATAAGAAATCCCGCTGATTACAGCCACTTCAGCCCCGTCGCTGCGGCGGCAGGCAACAGCCAGGCCGGGCTCACCGGTGCCAAACACCGTAATACCCTCCGGCAGCTCCGTCTTCAGCCTGGGCCCGTCCAGCGGATCATGGTTGCCGTGAATCAGATAGACCTTAATGCCGTGTTCATCCAGCTTCTTAAGCGCCTCCTGAAAACGGAGCTGTCCCTGAAGGGAAGCATCGGAGACGTCATATACATCACCGCTGATGACAACAAAATCAACCTTCGCCTCAACAGCTACGCCAACAAGCCGCCCGAGGGCGGCGAAGGTGGACTCCCGCAGATAGGAGCGTACAGCGTGGGGAAGCTGCGCCAGGCCGGCGAACCGGCTGTCCAGATGCAGATCCGCAGCATGCAGAAATCGGAAGGGAATCATCCGCTCACCCTTTCGCTTCCGGCTGATATTGCAGGTAGATTTTTTTCAGCTCGTTGGCCACACGCGTCAGAGAATACAAGCTTTTGGCTTTATCCCAGGCCGATCTCGACAGCTCATAGCGGTAGCCGGGATCGGTAATGACCTTCTCCAGCGCATCGGCAAGCGCAGCCTGATCATCCGGGTTCACCAGCAGGCCGTTGACGCCATCCTCGATCTGTTCCGGAATACCGCCGACATTCGTGCCTACCAGGGCAAGACAGCTGAGGGCAGCCTCTGCGAATACAGAACCGAATGCCTCCGCCCTTGAAGGCAGAACAAAGATATCAAAGAACGGCATGAATTCCTCAGGATGCAGCGTGTACCCGTAAAAGATCGTTTCATTATAAATTCCAAGCTCCTGTGCCAGCGACTCCAGCTCCGCGCGCGATGGCCCGTCACCGATAATGTGGAGCACATATTCATGGCCGCGGTTTTTCAGCTCTGCACAGGCTCTGAACAGAGTATCCAGACCTTTCGCAGGCACCAGGCGGGTCACGGTTACCAGCTGCGGAATACTGTTGTCATGCGGCACAGGCTTGAATCTTTTTTCGTCAAAACCGTTCGGAATAATGCCAATATCTGCAGGATGGTCTGTATAGAGCGCCAGATAGTCGGCAAAAGCAAGCGACACCGTCATCAGCCGGTCGCTTACATGCTCAAGCTCACGGTAGATTGCGACCAGGAACTGGTGCTCAGGACCGCCTTCCTGAATCAACCCGTTAAGAATCAGCTCGCGCTCATAGCTGGAGTGCAGTGTCTGGATCAGCGGAATGTCCGGATAAATCTTCTTCATGGCTAGGCCCGCAATCGGATGATGGGCATGGATCAGATCATACTTTTTGCTCATCCGCAGCTTGGTCCACCAGATGTAATCCCGGTAGGTCTGAATATATTTTCGCACAACCGGACTTTCGCCGTACACGGTCCAGTCAAACGTCTCAAAGACAATCTCCTCACGTCCCTTGCCCCGAATCCGCTTGGGCAGCCAGAACAAATCCATATCCCAGCGGCTGGAACGGAACCGCTCCTGCAGGTAAGGGATCATCGAAGATACACCGCCGGGCTGCTCCGGCGGGAAGAATAGCGCTTGCAGCAAATTCATAAGGTACATCCCCTTTTCGATTGCCCTGATTACGGTGAGACCCGGCAATTATGATATAGTTGTATATATGTACATTTACAGGCACACTTAGGTTCCCATACCTTGATTTTATCGGTATCCACCTGAAACAGCAACTAATTAAGAACACCTGAGCCTGTTTTGAAATTAATCTTAAGGAGAATGACGTATGAACGAAGAACGGCTGCCCGCCGCTTTTACCGCTGCCATGAAGGAAATGCTTGGGCAGGAGGCGGACGCTTTTCTGCATAGCTACAGCCTGCCGCGGACTCAAAGTCTGCGGTTTAACACCCTAAAAAGCATCTACGCCGGAGCCCCTGCTGAGCACTCCGTCTCCCTGTTCAGCCTGACAACGGTTCCCTGGTGCTCCACCGGCTATTACTATGAGGACCCTGCTAGGCCCGGCCGTCACCCCTATCATGCTGCCGGACTATATTATATTCAGGAACCTTCGGCAATGTCCGCGGCAGAGCTGCTTGCCCCGATTCCGGGAGAAACCGTGCTTGATCTGGCTGCCGCACCCGGCGGCAAAACCACACATCTCGCCTCCTTAATGCAGGGACAAGGACTGCTTGTCTCTAACGAGATTCATCCTGAACGGGCAAAAATACTGGCGGAGAACGTGGAACGCCTCGGCATATCTCATGCCCTGGTCACCAGTGCCGCTCCGGGAGAGCTGTCACGCCGTTTTCCGGAGGTGTTTGACCGGATTATGCTGGATGCCCCCTGCTCAGGAGAAGGCATGTTCCGTAAAGACCCCTCTGCCATGAGCGAATGGTCACCGGATCACGTGAAGATGTGCGCGGAAAGACAATGGGACATTTTGCAGGATGCGTATATTATGCTGAAGCCCGGCGGAAGCATGGTCTACTCGACCTGCACCTTCAACCGTCTGGAGAACGAGGACACGGTCAGCCGGTTTACCGCTGCTTATCCTGATATGAAGGTTGTTACGCAGAAACGGCTCTGGCCGCATCTGGAAAAGGGAGAGGGGCATTTCGTTGCCCTGCTGCACAAAGCAGCTGCTTCCGGATCTGTGGAGACAGACAGCCGCGGCAAGAAGCGCAGCGGCGGAAAGAGCAAAAACGGACCGCGTGTCCACGCCTCACTCCGTGATGCGTATCAGCAGTTTCTCGGCTGGGCTGCAACAGAGCTACCCGGATTTACCGGCGGTGGCATTCCGCTGCTGTTCGGAGAGTCGCTCTATCTGCTGCCGGAAGCTTTTAATGAGCGCCTGCATACCGGCCTGCTGGAAGGCCTTAAGGTACCCCGCGCCGGCCTGCATATTGCCCATCTTAAGAAAAACCGGATTGAACCGGCCCATGCTCTGGCGATGAGCCTCCAGCCCGGCCAGGCTGCCCGCCATTATGATCTTGCCGCTGACAGCCCCGAGGTTCAGGCCTGGCTGCGCGGTGAGAGCCTGCCTGTTCCTCCTGAGCTGCACGGCTGGACACTCGTTACAGTAGACGGCCTGCCGGTCAGCTGGGGTAAAGCCAGTCTGGGCCAGCTCAAGAATCACCTGCCTAAGGGCCTGAGAATCCAAAAAGCCCATCTTGAGGAGGCCTAGGCAGCTAACCAGATCAGACCCTCCTTCTGTGCATATGATGTCATTATCCCAAGGACGCCGCAGCCGCAAGGCAGGGCATTGGGAACCAGACATGAGTTAAGGGAGGAATCAGACATGGGTGCAATGCCTGGCTTCACATCTACCGGTGCAATTTTGGTGCTTTTCATCTTGCTCGTTATCATTTCACGTTCGTTGTTTGTCTAACTCCATTCGCAGCTAATGCAATAGTGACATCAGGCGGCCGCGCAGCCCTTCTCAGGGTTGTGCAGCCGCTTTTTACGTCCGGGTAAGGAGGTACACTTACATTCTGTCCGATGATAATAGTTGGATTTTCGCCGCCTAATTCCTCCATTTCTCAGCATTTCACAGCGTTAGGTGGAGAAACTCCATCAAATATGAACCACAGCCCCTTTTTACGCTAAATCCGGGTTATTAGGCGGAGATTTTCCAATTAATGCTCCAACATCCTTGTTTGAAGAAGCATTAGGCGGAGAAATTCCACTTATTAGAGGAAGCGCCCGCAAAATGGGGAGCCTTTACAAATGACGCTGTCACCGGTACTTTACAGGGAATCCGAATGATGCTCTCTCCAGCAGTTGCAGAGAATCCGAAATCACATGTTATCCTTCCCTATCAAAAAAAGCATAAATCAGCGCCAAACGGCACCGGTTTATGCTTGGAAGACCCGTATTCTATAATAGCCTGGAGTATCAAAGACAATATTTCACAAGTGCATCCCTTACACCGTGCTCGTTGTTAGTACCTGTAATCGCATCAGCCGCAGCTTTAACCTCCAGCGGAGAATTGTCTACGGCAACGCCCAGACCGGCGTAGGTCAGCATGGAGATATCGTTGTAATAATTGCCGACAGCCATTACTTCCTCCTGCGCGATACCGAGCTGAGCTGCAAGCTTCTTCAAGGCATTACCCTTTGAGGCTTCATGATGCATAAAGTCGGCAAAAAACTCACCGCTGCGCAGCATATTATACTGCTGAGTCCAGGTTCCCCACTCACGCATCGCTTCATCCAGTACCGCAGACTTAGTGAATACAGTGAATTTAACAATAGGTTCACGGAACTCCTCCCAGGCCGGCAGGGATGCCGGAAGGATGCGGAAATGCTCATACATATAGTTGGCTTCCTTGGTCAGGTTCTCCGCGTTGTCCACATACATTTCGAATGCTGTGCTCACATCAAAATGGATGTCATGCTTCCGGCAGTACTCAATATATGGATCCAGCCCGCGGCCGTCCATCCCGTATTGATCGAGCACCTTGCGGTCGCTGACCGATACCGTTGCACCGCCATTATGGCCGATGACATAACCCGACAACCCCAGCTCTTCCATAAAAGGAATCGAGTTCTGCGGGCTGCGGCCGGTACACAATACGATTTGGCCTCCCCGGCGCGTAACCTCGGCAATGGCTTCTTTATTCTCATCACTCAGCTTGTGATCATCATTCAGCAGTGTTCCGTCAACGTCCAGTGCAATCAGCTTGTATTTCATACCACACCATCCTTATCTGTCTGTAATCTGTCCGTCCGTTCCCATCTGTTATTCCGCGGATTCTACCCCACTGCCGGTTAACAGCGCAAGCTCTGCAGCCGTCAGCTCCCGGCTGGCTCCAAGCGGCAGGCTCTCATCCAGCTTCAGCTCGCCCATGGATACCCGTTTCAGAAATGTCACTTTTTTGCCGACCGCGATAAACATCCGCTTTACCTGATGGAACTTGCCTTCCGTAATGGTCAGTGAGATGTACGAGACCGTCTTCTCTCCCTGTTCCCGGCCGAGAATGCTCAACTGGGCAGGCAGCGTGACGTATCCGTCCTCCAGCTCAACCCCCCGGGCAAAAGCCTCCACATCTGCAGCATCCACATCACCGTCTACCGTAGCTTCATAGGTCTTAGGCACATGCTTGCGCGGAGAGAGCAGCTCGTGGGCCAGCTTGCCGTCATTGGTAAGCAGCAGCAGTCCGACTGTATCCTTATCCAGCCTGCCGACCGGAAACGGCTCAAACCGGGCGTAATCCTCCTTCAGTAAATCCAGCACCGTCCGGTCCCGCTTGTCTTCCGTAGCCGACAGCACGCCTGCCGGCTTGTTCATCATCAGATATATAAATTCACGGTAGCGGACCGCTTCACCCGCCACTTCAATTACATCTCCGTAAGGATCCACATGGAAGCCGCTGTCCTTAACCACTTTACCGTTCACGGTTATTAAGCCTTGCTTGGCCTGCTTGCGGATGTCACTGCGCGAGCCGATGCCCATGTGGGACAGCACCTTATCGATCCGCTGTTTTTTTGCAAATACGCTCATGCTCTAGGTCCACCTCCACCCTGCGGGGTATTCGTTCTTCAGCATGCCGTCCTGCCATTTGCCCCAGCCTGCGCTGAAGCCGTCGATGCACACCAGGACATAGCCCTTGGACGGGCTGCCCGGCTGCACAGACAGCCGCTGCTCAGGAGCAGAGAGCGTCTCGCCTTTCAGATAGGAGACGGCTTCGCCGTTTGCGCTGTCCAGCGACAGGCTGCGGAGGCTCTCCGCAGGCCTTAGCGCTGTAGCCAGCGGATGGCCGGGAATGAACCGGCCGCTGCGCAGCTGGCCCATATACCAGCCCGGACGGATGGTCTTCAGTCCGTCCAGTGCCGCAGGCGGCAGCGGCGAGATATACAGATGCTCGCCGAACAATACCGGGTAGCCCGCTGGCTGCCAGCCGAGCTGCTCCCGGCAGAACCCGGCGAACGCGTCCAGCGCCGCTGCTTCGCCGGAGGCCTGCGGCCGCTGCCCGCGCGCGCCGCCGCCCTTACCTTGACCGCGGCCGCCCCTGGCTTCGCGGTCCTTACTGCCGCCTGCCTTGGCCGGCCGGGCGGCAGAGCTGCCCTTGCTGCGCACGGAAACCGGGAGCGCGGTATCCGCGTCCCCGGCACTTCCTTGCGCAGCAGCACTGCCGTCATGGCGCAGCACCGCCATGAAATGGCCCTCGCCCTTGACCTTGTGCGGCCAGAGCCGCGCGGCCTCGGGCAATCCGCTAAGGCCCGGCGCGAACCCGCCGGACCCGCCCGCCGGGACCGCCGTAAACTGCGGATGCCCGGCGAGGAATTCCAGAATGGACCCTTCATTCTCCTCCGGGGCGAAGGTACAGGTCGAATACACGATCGTTCCGCCCGGCTTCAGCGCTTCCGCTGCTGACAGCAGGATCTCCCGCTGCATTTCGGCATACTTGAGCGGAGTTCCCGGCTCCCACTGCTTGACCATATCTTCATCCTTGCGGAACATACCCTCACCGGAGCAGGGGGCATCAATCAGAATCCGGTCAAAATAACCCGGGAAGGCCGCGGCAATCCGCTGCGGGCTCTCATTCAGCACGATGCCGTTCCTTACGCCGTAGAGCTCCAGATTCTTGGCCAGCGCCTTGGTGCGGTCCGGATGCAGGTCATTGCTGACCAGCATTCCGGTGCCCTGCAGCTTGGCGGCAATCTGGGTAGACTTACCGCCGGGTGCTGCGCACAGATCCAGCACACGGTCGCCGGGCTGCACATCCAGCAGTTCAACCGGCGCCATTGCGCTTGGCTCCTGGATATAATACAAGCCGGCATGATAATACGGATGCTTCCCCGGCCGGGCTCCTTCTTCTGTATAGAAGCCCGTAGGACACCATGGAATCGGCTCCAGCCCGAACGGTGAGCGTTCCAGCAGCTCTTGGACTGTAATTTTTAGTGTATTGACACGGATACCTGCATAAGGCGTTTCCTTATAGGTCTCCATAAACTGCTCATATTCCGTTCCCAGCAGTTCCTTCATACGCCCGGTAAACGTGCCGGGCAATTGTGCTGCCATGATGCTGTCCTCCTGCTTGTGTTACCTGAATTTGGGGATTAACAATCAAGGAACACCCCTGCGGGTGCTCCTGGTTAAATGTTGCTTTTATCGGCGCTCTATTTATGGCGGGATCTATCCGGCCTCTGCGGCCCGCGCCGCTGGGGCACATTAGGCACAATGCCTAATGCAGCCCGCTCCGCTTCCGCTGCCAGCGACGGATCTGTAATTTCGATTGTGAGGTCGTAATAAGCAAACGGGCTGTCCTGGTATGCTTTCAGCTGCGAAGCATATTCGCCGACCTCCGAGGCCAGCTTGGCAAGATTGATGCCAAGTATCTCTCCGGGGTATTGCCTAAGCGCGTTGTAAGAACGGTCGAGCATAATCATGCCGCCGCGCACATTGCCATTCCGGAAATGATAAAGTCCGACAGCCACCTGCAGCAGCGCTTTGTATAACGGATCGCGGTCCCGGGCCAGCCACAGCTCTTCAAGCACCTCATGGCACTCAAAATAATCTCTGTCACGGTTGAAGTAGACGAGGTAAGCCAGGTACAGCGGTTCAAAGGCCATCCGGCAGGCTGCCCTTCTTGGCATTAGAAATCAGCTCGCGCACATGCTCCAGCAATTGCTTCATCGCGTCCATGTCCTGCGTCTGCCAGATTTCATTAAAACGGTTCTGGCTTTCAATTGCCTCGTTCACCAGATGATAGAAATACAGCTGATGAATGGCGTTAAGCACCTGAGTCGTCGCGTTGGAGTTCTCTTCGAACAGCTTTTGTGCCTCCAGAATTTCTTCGCGGATGCTGGACATTTCGCTGTCCAGGATCGACGCAGCTTCAGCCGCTGTCTTCAGGCGCACCCGCATTTCATCCGGCAGGCTTTCGCGGTATTTATAATTAAGCGAATGCTCGATGGTAGCCCAGAAATTCATCGCCAGCGTACGGATCTGAATTTCGGCCAGCACAATCTTCTGTCCCAGGGCTGTCTGTACCGGATATTTGATAATCATATGGAAGCTGCGGTAGCCGCTTTCCTTATAATTGGTGATATAATCCTTCTCGTACAGCACTTCGAGATCCTTGCGGGCCCGGATGTACTCAGCTACCCTGCGGATATCCTCAACGAACTGGCACATAATCCGGATGCCGGCAATATCCTCGATGCCCGTTTCCAGATCCTCCATCTTCACGTTCAGGCGCTTCGCTTTTTCAAGTATGCTGGAGAGCCGTTTTACACGTCCGGTTACGAATTCGATTGGCGTGTATTCCTCTCTCTTTTTGAGCTCCGAGCGCATTGTTTTGAATTTAACCTTGAGTTCCTCCACAGTCTGTTCATATGGAAGTAAAAAAGTTCCCCAATCCCTGCCGTCCATCGCCTTCGTCCTCCTGTCCATTCAACCTTCAGTGATGATCGGCGCCCACCGCTTCGAGGATATGAGAGAAGCCGTCCCGCCGCAGCAGCTGCCGCAAGCCTGCGTGCAGCCGGCGGTTAACCTCCGGTCCCTCATAGATGAGCGCCGTATAAATTTCAACCAGGCTCGCGCCTGCCCGAATCTTGTCATATGCATCCTGCGCACTGAAAATTCCGCCTGAACCGATAATCGGCAGCTTCCCGCCGGTCTGGCGGTAGATGCTGCGGATGATTTCAGTCGACCGGTCTCTCAGCGGCTTACCGCTGAGCCCGCCCGTTTCTCCGGCCTTGTCGCTTGTCAGTCCCTCACGGCTTAGCGTGGTGTTAGTGGCAATAACGCCGTCAACACCCGCTTCTGCTAGCGTATGTACCATAAATTCCAGCTCGCTGTCGCTGACATCCGGAGCAATCTTCACCAGCAGGCTCTTGGCGCTGCCGCTCCTATCCCGCTGAATCTCCATCTCTTCCTTCACTTCTGACAGCAGCTTCGACAGCTCACTGCCATGCTGGAGACTGCGGAGATCCGGCGTATTCGGAGAACTGATATTAACCACAAAAAAGTCACCGTACGGATACAGCGTACGGATACATTTGCGGTAATCCTCATGCGCTGTTTCGTTCGGAGTGGCTTTATTGCGTCCGATATTGACCGCCACCGGTATTCTGTGCAGCTTAAGCTCCTTCAGCCGCTCTGCCATTGCTTCGGCGCCTTCATTATTGAAGCCCATCCGGTTGATGAGCGCTTCATCTGAAATGAGGCGGAACAGTCTTGGGCTGTCATTGCCCGGCTGACCCTTAGGGGTTACTGTGCCTACCTCCATAAAGCCAAAGCCGATTGAAGAGAAGCCGCCAACCGCCTCGGCATTTTTGTCGAGACCGGCCGCAAGTCCCACAGGTGTAGGAAAATGTACACCGAACAGATCCACTGCCATATCTGCCGTTTCAGGGACTCCGTACATGAGCCGCATAGCCGCGCTGCCGCCCGGAACAAATGCCGCTTTGTTTAATCCGCCGATCACGAGATGATGCGCTTTTTCCGGATCCATTTTAAAGAAAATAGGTTTGCCTAAATGCCGATACAGCACCGTTCTCGCTCCTTCAAGGGATTAACCGAATCGTCCTCCGACTCCCCGTTTCGTTAGTTTTCTTCTTAATTTTATCCGTTTCCGGACGAAAAGAAAAGTTTTTTACCGTACGGATATTCCTGACAGAGCCGGGGAGTATAGTAATTTTCAGCTAAACCCATTACAATGTAAGGGTAATCACCGATAAAGAGAGAAAGAAGGATGACGATCATGTCAACTAAACGCAAACCTCCGACACTTCAGCAGAAAAAAGAAGAAGTGAACCGCAAAGCCATTCTGTGGATTGGTGCAAGTCTAGTCCTGCTGATTCTTCTTATTATCGTTTTGTTTCTGGTAGCAGGCAATTAATTCAGCCAATGATAGACTTTACCGGGGTTGGTCTGATTGGCAGGAGCTTCCGAAGGGTAACGCTCCCCCGGAACCAGCAGCTCATCAGGCAGGCCCCCTTTACTTATCTGCACCTTCGTGCCCATCGGCACCATTGCGAACAGCTCCTCCACATCCCTGCGGCTCATCCGGATACAGCCCAGCGACTCATCCTTGCCTATGCTCTCCGGCTCATCCGTTCCATGTATAGCATAATTGCTGTCCGAGAGCTGCATGCCCCGGCTGCCGAATTCCCCGTTGTCACGGCCGTTCGGATTCACAACCTTATCCGTAATCGTAAAAGTTCCTTCTGGCGTCCTGCCGCCTCCCAGTCCAACCTCATAATTCCGCAGAATAACTGAGCCGCTGGTTACCGCCAGACGGTGATTTTGTTTATCTACTATAATGGTGAGCGGTCCGGTAAAATAAGGCATCTCCTGATGCCCGCTTCCGCCCGGCTTAGCCTCCGTTCCAGCAGCTTGGGCCGAGGCTGCCGGGTCTTTAATGCCGGAGTCTGCCGCAGGCTGCTGCGACATTACTGCAGCTGCCGTGCCACGCAATGAAGCAAAAACCTCCCGCATCAGCGGCGTAGTTCCGCCAAGCCAGTTGCCGGGAAAAGCCCCCGTCAAAGCATCTGCGGTCTGCGGAAGGTTCCCCTTGCTGTTCTTATAAGCACGCATTGCGCTCCACAGAACGGCAAGCTGCTCCTGCCGGTCCTGCCATTGTCCTGCCTGCTTCTGCAGCGCAGCAGCTTCCGGCGGCTCACAATCACAGGCAGCCTGGTCATAGGACTGGTAGACAACACGTCCATTTCCGTTTGTAACAATCGTTGCAGCCAGCGGCAGCCGTTCCTTCCAGAGCAGCCAACGTCCAGACCTTTCCATCTCCAGAATAGCTGTAACGGACGGAGCTCCTCCCTGGAGCAGCTGCGCCATTGCTCCGCCTGAGCCGGCTGCGTCACCGGCAACAGCCGTGAATGCAAGCCTCGGTTCCTCCTGCTCCTTTGGTTCCTCCTGCTCCATTTGCAAATCTCCCTGCGGGTCTTCCTCTGCAGGGCCAGGAGCCGCTTCATCTGTTTGGCTCAATAAAGAAGCCAGTTCCGCCCCTGTCCCTATGTCCGCAACGGACGGTATGGCAGACGGAAGAAAGACTAGCATTGCAAGCATCAGCGCAACCAGTGTACGCTTTTTTTTGAGCTGCACCTGATGGCGGTCATGCGCAGCCTTTAGCATGCCGTCCTCATATTCACGCAGCATTTCCGCCGGTACTTTACTGCGTTCAAAAGCTTCGTACACCTCACCGGCCATATTGAAGCAGTAATTGGCTTTTCCCTGCTGGCCGTTCTTATAATATTCCTTTCCGAGCAAGTACCATGCCATCTTGTTATCCGGATGCATTTGAACATATGCCTTAAGATGCTGCGAATTTTTCATCGGGGCCTCCGCGGGTATTTAATTCTTTCTAATCCTTATATCGGCATGTACATGAAAAAAAGACATCCCTGCCGGACAAGTACCGGGAAAGAGATGTCTTTATGTGTCTACAAGAATCAAATATAAGCCTATATCTTATATCCGGCCCTTATATCCCTGTGCGAAGCCGCCAGCCTGGAAGACTAGCCTTCCTTATTGAAAGGAGCGTCCGCAATTTTGATGGAATCGGTAGGGCAGCCGTCAGCCGAATCCTGCAGATCGTCGAACAGATCATCAGGAATCACTGTGCATCCGCGGTTTCCGTCACTCTCAAAAATCACTTCTGCCAAACCTTCATCATCGTAATCAAAAATATCAGGAGCCGTTGCGCCACAGGCACCGCAAGCGATGCAAGTGTCTTTCTCGACCCAAGTGTACTTAGCCATTTTATCTCTGCCTCCCGTTGAACAATACAGCCTGCAGCAGCAGCCTGTTATTTCACTCATATTAATATAAATGGAATACAATTTCAATGAAATTTCAACACGTTTACATTTTTGCCGCATAATCTGTCGACTATTTGCCCTTAAAACCGGAATGTTCATTCAGGTATTATCGGGGTCCACCTGCTGCAAATTATCCTTCTGCAGTGAGGTTCCGCGGTCCTTGTGGTTACGCAGCCGGGCGGAATGGCTGTCGCTTAGCATTCCGGCAGTGAGCACTGCATTTTCACCGAATTTGTTGCGCAGCATGTCCATAGCCTTATTCAGGGATTCTTTCTTCGGCTGCCGCTCATAATCGAACAGGTCGAGCTGAATCGCAGACTCCTCCTTCGGACTGAGGCCCTGCAGCGTTACCCCAAGGAGCCTCACCGGCTTATCGCCTTTCCAGTGGCGGGCAAACTGCTCACAGACTACTTTGTAGATGTCCTCTGCGGTTTCTGTGGGGGCCTCCAGCTGGCGTGAACGCGTGATCGTCTTCATATCAGGAGTCCGGATCGTAAGCTGCACCCCGGCAGCAACCAGGCCCTGCTTCCGGAGCCGCCGCGCTACCTGATCGCTCAGATTCAGCAGGATCGGTCTGGCATCAGCCAGGCCCACCACATCCTTCGGCAGCGTCGTTGTGTGCCCGATGGACTTGCTCTGTTCGCGCTCCGGATTGACAACTCCGTAATCAACACCGTTTCCGGCCCGCTTCAGCCAGGAGCCCATCACCCCGAAATGATCTGTAAGCATCCCCTCATCGGCAGCCGCAAGCTGTCCTATATTATAGATGCCAAGCTTACGCAGCTTTTCGGCTGTTTTGCCGCCGATACCGAACATTTCACCGCACGGTTTATTCCACAGCACCTCTGGCACATCACGCAGACGCAGAACAGAAATGCCGTTTGGCTTTTTCAGATCAGAGGCCATTTTGGCCAGAAGCTTATTGGGTGCAACCCCGATGGAGCATGGCAGCCCCAGCTCATCCATAATCCGCCGCTGAATCTCCCCGGCAATTTCAAGCGGAGTGCCAAACTGCTTAGAGCCGGTAATATCGAGGTAGCATTCATCAATGGAGACCGCTTCAAGCAGCGGGGTATAGCTATAGGCAATCTGCATAAAAGCATTCGAATATTTGCGGTATAAATGAAAATTCGGCTGAATAAGGGTTAAGGACGGGCATATGCGCAGCGCCTTCTGCACCTGCATCCCGGTGGATATTCCTAATCTGCGGGCAGCATAGGAACAGGTAACGATTATCCCCCTGCGCTGCTCCACACTGCCGGCAACCGCGGTGGCTTTCCCTTTATACTGATCCGGGTCCTCCGCTTCATGCACTGAGCAGTAAAAAGCATTCATATCCACATGCAGGATCACCCTGCCGCTTGCCGGATAATAACGGTCCACATTCTGCACAATATCTACCTTCTTATCTACATGGTTTCCATTGTTCATTTCAGCATAACGCTACGCCCCCAGGAGGTCAATAAAAGTCACAGCTCTCCTGTAAAGTTCTTTGTTACATTCCCGCGTAAAAATGCTATAATATAAAAATTATTCAACTGACAAAATGTTTAGGAGGAGACTTAATGTCTAGATCCATTTCCATCTTCGATACGACACTTCGCGACGGCACCCAGGGCGAGGGCATCAGCCTGTCGGCGGATGACAAGCTGAAGATTGCCAAGAAGCTCGATGATCTCGGTGTACATTACATTGAAGGTGGCATCCCGGGGAGCAACAATAAAGACATTGAGTTTTTCAAAAGAGTCAAGGATTTGTATCTGAACGCCAAAATCACTGCTTTTGGCAGCACCCGCCGCAAAAATTCCATCGCAGAGCATGACGATAACCTGCTGAGAATGGTAGATGCCGGTGTGCCTGCAGCAACTCTGGTCGGCAAGTCCTGGGATTTCCATGTGCATACCGCACTCCAGACTACGCTGGAAGAGAACCTGGCCATGATCGGCGACTCCATCTCCTATCTCAAGCAAAAGGGTCTTGAGGTTATCTTTGATGCCGAGCACTTCTTTGACGGCTACAAAAACAATCCGGAATATGCCGCAGCCGTGCTTGCTAAGGCCCGTGAAGCCGGGGCAGATTGGCTTGTTATGTGTGATACGAACGGCGGTACGCTGCCGAATGAGGTGTATGATATTGTTACTGCGGTCTCCGGACATCTTCCCGGCGCTGCGCTGGGCATTCACACCCATAATGACTGCGAGCTTGCTGTTGCCAATGCACTGAGCGCAATCAATGCCGGAGCCCGGCAGGTACAGGGCACCATTAACGGGTACGGTGAACGGTGCGGTAATGCCAACCTGTGCTCAATCATCCCTACGCTACAGCTTAAGATGGGCTATCACTGTATTCCGGGTGATTCCCTGCCGCAGCTGACCAACACTGCCCGTTATGTCAGTGAAGTGGCCAATGTGAATATGCCGGTAAATCAGCCTTATGTCGGAACTGCCGCATTTGCCCACAAAGGCGGCATCCATGTCTCGGCCATCCTGCGTGATTCCCGTACCTATGAGCATATTGCACCGGAGCTGGTCGGCAACAAGCAGCGTGTACTCGTCTCAGAGCTAGCCGGTCAGAGCAATGTGCTGTCCAAGGCCCAGGATATGGGGCTTAGTCTTGATCCGACCAGTGAGCAGGCGCGCAAGGTGATCGACAAGATCAAGAATCTGGAGCATCAGGGTTATCAGTTCGAAGGCGCCGATGCTTCCCTTGAGCTGCTGTTGCGTGAGGCAACCGGGGAGCTTAATGAGCTGTTTAAATTTGAATCGTTCAAAATGCTTGTCGAAAAGAACGCCGGCCAGCCTGTAGTCTCCGAGGCCTTCGTCAAGCTTCGTGTAGGCGGAGAAAGCCTGTACACCGCTGCTGAAGGCAACGGGCCTGTTAACGCGCTGGATAACGCCCTGCGCAAAGCGCTGAAGACTTATTTTCCGCGGCTTGATGAGATGCATCTTTCTGACTATAAGGTACGTGTGCTTGATGAGCAGGATCAGACTGCCGCGAAGGTACGGGTATTGATTGAATCCAAGGACTACAATAATACCTGGAGTACCGTCGGCGTATCCAGTAATGTGATTGAAGCCAGCTGGGAAGCGCTGGTTGACAGTATGCGCTATGCCCTGCTCGGGCAGATTTCACTGGAGAACGAAACCAGAAACAGCAGTGAACCAAAAGGTCTCGTCAATCATTAATGACAGGCTGAATGGAATACCACCGCATATGAAGCCCCTCCGCAGCGGGAATTCCCGGTTAACAGAGGGGCTTCATTCCGGCTTCTGAAGGCTCAGGATCCGGTCAGGGCTATAATCTTATTCTCCAGCTCCTCAGCAGTCAGCGTGCCGAGTACAACCTCTGTGATTACACCGTTCTTGTCAATCAGCACATTAGTCGGAAAGACCTGGCCTTGATACTGATCGAATACATCACCTTTTAAGTCATACATAACGGGAAAAGCCAGCATATATTTCCTGACAAACCGTTCTGCGTTAGGTTTATAATCCTGGCTGGTTACATTCACACCGTATACATCCAGCACATTTTTGTATTTCAGCGCCATTGCATTCAGGTCCGGCGCCTCCTCCTGGCAGGGTCCGCACCAGGAAGCCCAGAAGTTTACAATCAGCGCCTTCTCTCTGGGGCCGCCTACCGAATAAACATGGCCGTTGTTATCCTCCAGCGAAAAGGCTGGTGCTGCCCGGCCTGCGCCAGCCGAAGAAGTCTGTCCGGCTGCCGGAACAGCCTCCTGCTCATCATCAAGCCGGCTTCCCAGGACCGCTGCCACAAATAGAACTACCAAAGCCAGAACCGCAAAATTCAGTCTTTTAACAGCTCTCATAAGGTGTCTGTTCCTTTACTAATAGGATGGTTTGCTCCTATTGTACCCCTAACATAACGATATTCAAACCACCCTAACATAAAAAAAGAGGACTCCGTCCGAAGACAGAATCCTATGAAGAGAGAGGGGTCAATACATGACAGCACTCCAGGGAACACCTCCACCGATCAGGCTGGATTCTTCCGTACAGCTCATGCTGGGGAAGCACTTGCTGACCTGTCTTCCGCATGAAGCATGCGGATTACTGCTGGGTACTGCCGCAGCGGGAGGCATACTCATCAGCAGCTATGTGCCGTTGAGCAACGTTGCGCCTGACCCGCTGCATGCATTTGTGCCCGATCCCTCTGAATGGGTCAGAGCGATGTTTAGCAGCCCTGCCCCCATAGGCTTATTCCATTCCCATCCAACGTCGCCGCCTTGGCCTTCTCCTGCAGATATACAAGGGCTGACTGCTCTGGGGCCGGAATTCTGCGTATATCTAATCGGTTCTCCCGGAACAGGCCGCCTCCAGCCTCCTGCTCTCAATGGTTTTATAATCAGCCGTGAATCCGGGGCTGACGGTCCGCAATTGCTCCATACCGGACTTCAGGCTCTGCTCAAGTAGGCATACAGATCGCCCAGTGTGTCCACCTGGCGTTTACTTGCGATCTCGCGGAGATAGTCGACCCATAGACGGGCGGTCATCTTCGCATCCTCAAGTGCATGATGGCGTCCCTGTATGGGAATTTCATGTACTGCCAGCAATTCATCCAGCGTGTAGTTACTGCGGTGCGGCTCCAGCCAGCGGGCCAGCATCATTGTGTCCAGCACCCGGTGTGTAAGCTGTACCTTGGAGGTTTTCCATAACGCTGCATTCAGAAAGGATTTGTCATGTGCGCTTCCATGCGCCACCAGCACACGCTGCCCGACAAACGTCATGAAATTATGAAGCCCGTCAATTAACGAAGGCGCAGAAGCCGACATCTCCTCAGTAATTCCCGTCAGCCTGGTAATATTCTCAGGGATTGCCGACTGGCATTTCACCAGAGTATAGAAGCACTCATCCTCTTTTATCTCTTCACCGACCACCTTGATTGCACCAAACGACATGATCTCATCACCGTGCTGGTGGGAAAATCCGGTTGTTTCCAGGTCGAAAATCACAGTCTCCAGCTCGGAAAGCGGAGTATGAAGTACTTCAGGCCGCCGCTTCTCGCGCATCAGAGACCTGATAAAAGCCATCTGCTGCGCAGTCTGCTGGGCGGATTCACCGCCCCTGATTGATGCAATTGCGGATGGCATACCGCCCTGCCGCAAATTGTTCCAGAATCCGCCGCCCTTGTTAGGCTCCTTCATGACTGCCTCCTTTCCGCTGACCGGAGCTGACGCTGCAAAGCCCTGTGCAGCCTTCTGACCAGCAGCAGGCTTTCACGCAGCTCAGACATAAGCTGTTTATTCTTCAAATCATTTTCGGAAATATAATCACTGCTCGACAGAAGACCATCCTGTTCGGTGTACGGTGTATTCACCCGCATCCTTAAAGCAGTCAGGAAAGCTGCCCTTATCTCTTCGAGATGCTCATATTTATCCAGGTCGCTCAGCCTTTCGATCCGCTTAAGAGTGGAGCTGTCCTGCACCGCATGCAGCAGGGCTAAATGCCTGACTATATTAACAAGCGGAATATAAACTCCGTATTTAATATCAAAGCCTCCGGCATAATCGCCGAACCGTTCCGTGAGTACCTGCCCAAGCAGATTCAGCGTTGCTTTGTGGCGGACTGTATTGCGCAGAACAGCCGTGGTCAATTTCTCATTGTCCGCAAAGCCGGCATGAAAGGCTTCCCTCCATTCAGCCGACAGCTCAGCACTTCCTGCCACATGCCTCATATCAGAAGCAATAATGAGATAGCGGACAGGCTCCCACTCCATCTGGCTCATCCAGCTGCTCAGCTGTTCTTTCCATTCCGGGAGGGTCTTCCGCCAGAGCGGCTCAGAACACATCACCCTGCCGTCGCATTTCTCATAGCCCGCTGCTTCAAGTACATCTGAGAGCAGCTCGCCAAATGCAGTAAAATAAGTCCGCTTCAGGTCATCCGGTTCACCCTCCACAATCAGTCCGTTATCCTGATCACTCCAAAGGGTGGATTCCTCTCTGCCCGCGCTGCCGAAAACAATAAAGGAATAGGCGCAGGGAGGCGGGCCGTAGCCCGCCTCCTTCATCTGCGCCTCACAAATGTTAACTGCCGCCGCTGCAACCATATCATGCATTGCATTGACACGGGACACCCATTCCTCAATCGGAATCACATTTAACTGCTCCAGAAGGGCCTGCTGGCAGGCGGCACGCCTGCCTCTAAGCTCCTGCGGCGAACCGGCCGTTGTGATGGATAGCAATCTCTCATCTTCATTCCACTCTGTCCGTTCCATCCCGGCCACTCGGTCCGCCCCCCGTCAGTGTTTATTATAAATGTAATTTACTTTTGGGTTTTGGATTCTGAATCTGTGATCAGCTTCATCTGCTCAGGGTAACCGTAAGTACCGTGCTCGCTGATATCCAGACCCATCAATTCTTCTTCTTCTGTTACGCGGATACCCATTACCATCTTCATAACATAGAGGATTACGAAGGATAGTACAGCTACGAATACGAAGGTTCCGACAACACCCAGTGCCTGAACGCCCAGCTGGTGTAAGCCGCCGCCGTAGAACAAGCCTGCTTTACCAACAAGTCCTCCTTGTTCAATCAGATCAGGTGCTGCGAAGAGTCCTGTGGATAATGCGCCCCACATACCTGCAATACCGTGTACAGAGAAAGCGTAGATCGGATCATCAAGACCAGCGCGTTCCAGCCACTGCGAAGTCATAAAGGTGAAAGCACCTGCAACAAGACCGATAATGATTGCTGCCCAAGGCTCTACGAATGCGCAGGCACCTGTGATTGCAACAAGTGCAGCCAGTACACCGTTCAGCATTGCCGGAATGTCAGATTTACCAAAGTACAGCCAGGAAGCAACCAGTGCAGCCAGACCGCCGGCAGCAGCTGCAATGTTAGTAGTCAGTGCTACGTGTCCAAAGAAACCGCCCATAGGGGACAATGCACTACCAGGGTTGAAGCCGAACCAGCCGAACCAGAGGATGATTACACCGAGTACGGTGAATACTTGGTTATGACCCGGGATAATAACCGGTTTGCCTTCTTTATTAAACTTGCCAAGACGAGGCTTAAGCAATATTGTCGCAACTACTGCTGCAGTAGCACCAGTGAGATGGACTACTGTGGAACCTGCATAGTCCTGCATTTCGAGGTTAGCCAACCAGCCGCCGCCCCACACCCAGTGAGCCACAACCGGATAGATAATGACGGAGAACAGAATACCGAAGATAATGTACACACTCAGCTTAGCGCGCTCAGCCATACCGCCGGATACGATAGCCAGGGATACTGCTGCGAAAGCCATCTGGAACAGGAATTTCGTGTTAAGCGTTACATCGGAGAAGGCCAGCGACTCAAAAGCTGCGGACATTGAATCTCCACCATAGAAGAAACCATCAAGTCCGATTAAGCCGTTACCGTTACCGAAGCCAAAGGCAAAACCGACAGCCCAGAAGCACAAGCTGGCAATAGCCAGTGTCAGTACAGTCTTACCGGCTACGTGGCCGGCATTCTTCATCCGGACCGATCCGGCTTCCAGCAGTGCAAAACCCGATTGCATAAAGAATACTAAGATGAATGCCAGGAAAGTAAAAGCCGTATCCAATCCAATTTGCAGGTCCGGTGCTGCAGGACCCTCAGCAGCAAAGGCGCTGACCGGATAGATCATCAAGGTAATCATGGCCAGAAACATCATCAATAACTTTTTTTTCATCTTAACCCCACTCCCCAATGTTATATTTTCTAACAAAGCGTGAAACTCTTAATGTCATTATAATCAGAAGTCAGGTAAATTGACAAGACTATTTTTTTGTTTGTTTATCCTTTTATTTTGAAAGCACATGTTTTCTACACAGTTGGACAGCGTTAATGCAGTGTAGCGGCGTCTTCTCTGCTAATAGGCACTTCTTAAGCCAGCAATATTGTAAACGCATACACCGCGCACACATTCTTTTAATGTATTTTTATTAGCAAGCCAGATTAAACATGCTATTCATAAATTGAAGTACGTGTCCCAACTTAGTCACTCCTCCAATATATATAACATCATCATGTCACATTAATACCTTATCTATACGGTATCCTTTATTCCAATACAGCATATACTTAAAGTAAGCATGACGTTTGACTGTACGGTTCGACTTTTGGTATCATTTTAATATAGTTATTCTTATTCAAATCTTCCGCATTACACAGCAGGAGGTTTAAACAGCGAGGTGAACTGAGATGGGGATATGACCCTTTACCGGATTGGAGAGCTTGCCAAGGCTTCCAGTTTAAGCGAACGGACCATCGATTATTACACGAAGCTCGGTCTGATCGCTCCTGAATCAAGAAGCATGAAGAATTACAGGCTGTACAGCCATGAAACCCTGACCGCTTTAGAACGTATTAACCAGCTAAAGCAAGAGAAATTTTCATTGGAAGAAATCAAATCCATGATGGATAAATGGAACGCAGCCGCTCCAGAGGCCGATGTCTCGGACAAACTCGTGGAGCTTGAGCTTCAAATGCAGCGTCTCGAACGCGAGGTAAAGGCGCTTGAGCCTATGATTAGCGGCCTAAAGCCCGTACAGGCCAGACGCGCGCTTGCCGCCCTGATTCCGCAAGGCGTTGCCTGCATGGAGGCGATCAAGCTTCTGCTGACGCAGAATCCGCCAATGTAATTTCTTACACACATCATGATGGAGGAATGAGATATGTTTTTCTTAGTTATTGTTGCCTTTCTGTTTTCATTGTGGGCCCAGTTCAGAGTTAAAGGCACCTTTAATAAATGGGCAAAAGTGGCGAACGTGAACGGTTTGACCGGTTATGAAGCCGCACGGCGGATGCTGGATGCGAACGGGCTGCATGATGTTCCGATCGAGCCGGTTCGCGGAACACTGTCTGACCACTACGACCCGATCAACCGTGTGGTCCGGTTGTCAGAGCCGGTGTATTATGAGAGCTCAATATCAGCCGTCTCTGTCGCCTGTCACGAGGTCGGCCATGCTATCCAGCATAAAGTGCATTACCCTATGCTAACGCTCCGCCACCGGATGTTCCCGGTCGTTAATTTCGCTTCGGGTGTAGCCCCGTTCATGCTGCTGGCAGGTTTCATTTTCAGCGCAACTAATCTTATCGGGCTTGGCATCATCTTCTTCTCGGCAGCTGTAGCGTTCCAGCTTGTTACATTGCCTGTAGAATTTAACGCCAGCAACCGCGCTCGTCAGGTAATGGTTGAGCAGGGCTTTATCCGCAATGAGGAAGAACGCGGTGTAGCTAAGGTACTGAATGCCGCCGCCCTGACTTATGTGGCCGCCGCCCTGGTATCGCTGCTCGAGCTTCTGCGGCTGATTACCATGTTCCTCGGCAACCGGGAGTAATCGGCTAGCAATTGCATATGATACAACAACAAAACCCCGGGAGGCTAACAGCCTTCCGGGGTTTTGTTGTAATCCTTGAAATAGGTCAGGAGGAACGTGCGAAAGGATCTGGCTACCAGCGGCAGCTTGCCGTCACTGCGGTGAATAATGCCCACCGTCCGCGTAACAGCCGGTTCAACCACCCTGACCTGGGCAGGCTGCATCGGGTTGGTCTGGTACAGGGCCGTTTCAGGAAGGAGGCTGACTCCCATGCCGGCGGCCACCAGGCCCCGAATAGTATCCGTCTCTCCACCCTCGAAGGCAATCTGCGGCTTAAAGCCGGCCTCAATACACGCCTGCCACACAATCGGCCTGAGCGAGTAGCCCTGGCTGAACAGGACAAACTTCTCGCCCGCCAGCTGCTCCAGCCGGAGCACCTCTTCACCCGCGAGCGGGTGATGCTGCGGCAGTATCGCGAACAATTCCTCGGTCATCACAATATCTCCGGCAACCTGCCCGTCATTCTCCGGAAATGGAGAGATAAAGGCAAGGTCCACTTCCCCGGACACCACATCCTTGATCAGGGATGCATACGTCCCCTGTTTGAAGCGGAATCTGACATTAGGATACATCCGCCGGAATTCCGCCACAATGGAAGGAATCAGGTGTGTCCCCAGGCTGTGAGGAAACCCTATACGGATTTCACCCAGCTCCGGGTCCAGAAATTCATGCACCTCTGCTACCGAACGTTCCAGATCCTTCAGGAGCGTTTCTACCCGCTTGCAGAATAGCTGGCCAACAGGAGTAAGCTGCAGATTGCGGCCTTTTTGCATAAACAAATCTACTCCAAGCTCCTGCTCCAGCTGGTGAATCTGGCGGCTTACCGCCGACTGGGCCACATGCAGCTCTTCCGCAGCCTTGGTGACATGCTCTTTTTGCGCAACCTTTAAAAAATACTGCAGCTGTCTAAGTTCCACTGTCCAACCTCTCCTATCGCCTGCTTCTTTTTAAAAGCCGGATTATAAGCCCGTACAGGAAAAATCCGGCGACCAGACCGCCCAAATGGGCAAGCCAATTAACATATGGCGTTACAAAGGACATCACAATCCCCATGACAAGCAGCCCGTACAGCGTCTTACGCGAGCCCTCATCCATCATCCCGCGCTGCAGGACGGCAATGTAGAGGAAGGCGCCATAGATGGCATAGATCGCGCCTGAAGCGCCAACAGACACTGTAGCCGTATATGCTTCTGGTGTTGTACCGAGCGCAACCGACAGCACATTAGCTAAAAATCCGCCGATAACGTACAGAATCGTATAACGCCACCAGCCCAGCAGCCGCTCCAGCGGCGGAGCAAACACAAGCAGCGAAAAGCTGTTGAAGAATAAATGAGAGAATCCGTTATGCAAAAACATAGCAGCAAAATAACGCCACAGCTCTTCTTTTTCCGGCCCGTTATCTACCACTGCGCCGAATTTCACCAGCGTATCCAGATTGGTGGAGCCGCCGTTCAGCGAAACCACGATAAACATCAGGAGATTGGCCAGCAGGAGAATCACGGTTACGGGATAGTACCGCAGATAGCTTTTCCAGTTTTCGTAACGTATGAAGATCATAGCACCCATCCTTTATGTATGTTGTCCGGTTGGACATCAACCTTATAAAACGATTATAATTTATTCTGGCAGTAACAATCCAATATAGCAATCTGAGGAGGAAACAAGGACATGACGCAAGAAAGAACAGGTGTAGCCACATTTAAGGGCAATCCGATTACTCTCGTTGGACCCGAACTCAAAGCCGGGGACAGCGCTCCAGACTTCACGGTAAGCAAGAACCTGCTGGAGAATGCATCACTTAGTGATTATGCCGGCAAAATCAAGCTGATCAGTGTCGTGCCTTCCCTGGACACAGGCGTATGCGACGCCCAGACCCGCCGTTTCAATAGCGAAGCCGCAGAGCTCGGGGACGATGTGGTTATCCTCACAATCAGCACAGATCTGCCATTTGCCCAGGCCCGCTGGTGCGGTGCCGCCGGTATTGACCGGGTCATTACCCTTTCGGACCACAAAGAGGCAGCCTTCGGACAAGCTTACGGCGTACTGATCAAGGAATTCCGTCTGGACATGCGCTCCATCTTTGTTATCGACAAAAATAACAAATTAACCTACGCTGAATACCTTGGTGAAATGTCCGAGCATCCAAATTACGATGCAGCGATTGCCGCAGTCAAAGAATTGCTGTAGTCCCGCGAACCCTGTACACCAAGGTTACGATATGTTAAAAAAGCGGCAGAAGGCTTTCCTTCCGCCGCTTTTTTTGTTATGGCATCCTATATTATCAGTTACCGGAACCGCATACAAACACCGGACAACCAAGTCCAGCGGTTTATTAATCCGTCTTGTACTTGCCCAGCTTCTTGTCCAGCGAATCATACAGACGCTGAATTACACGATAGTTGGCACCCAGGTCGCCAAGCGATCCTCGGGATGCGGAATATATATCAATACCGCAGCGTACGGGAGAGGTGTTCAGCACGGATACTGTGATATCGAGCGTACGTCCGAACCCCGTTCTTTTCTCCAGGGTAATTTCCCCTACAGATTGAACCTCATGCAGCACTCTGTAACCGGGTACCTTCTTCAGTGTCGAGGACACTTCATCCCATGCCTTGTCTTTCGAAAGAGTGTAATAGCGTGTCTTTAATGCCGGATCCTTTGCACGGTCGCTTGTTCCGTCATGACTGCGGAATATACCGACCAATGTTCTTTTGAGCGACAAAATATTTCCCCCTCTTTTAATCCCAAGTTCATTATTATCAGTGTAACATTCTTAATCCAGGAACAAAAGAGCAATGCTCACTTTCCTGTTCTTCTATGTAAGAAAGGCACCCGCAGACACCGTTTCCAAGAAGGCTCAGCAACAAAAAGGTGCCCCGTTCCCCCGCGGGTAAGCGGGATACAGGGCACCTTGTCAAAATCAGTAGAAAACCCGCCTATGCCGTCCGGCTACAGTGTCTTCTGAACCTGCTAGAGCAGGTGGGTGACCGCAGAAGACGTTTTTGAATTCCCCAGGTCATATAGACAGGGCTGTTCAGCCGCGCTCCGTAATAAGTCTCCCAAGACATTATCATTGGTTCAAAACAACGAGCAACCGTAACGTACATCGCAGGATTTATAACTATTATATTGCGTTTTGACGAAAAAGTAAACCTGTATGCGCTTTAATTTACACTGGAATAAAATTCTCGTCCCTTATTGCCGGGTTTGTAACGCTGATGTTAAATCCGTTTCTGTGACTTGGAGGTATCCTTATCATCATAATCGTCATCATCATCATCGTCGTCGTCATCATCATAATCTGCCTGAAGGCGCTCTGCTGCTTCTTTCTCCGCCGCCTCCTGGGCTTCCAGCTCTTCCTGCTTCTTCTTCTCCACCTGCAGCTGCAGCTTGTTGTAAGTAGCAAAGAAATTGAAGAAGGCAAGCATAGCAACCAGCGTAGGAATACAGATTACATACAACACAGGATACTTCAGACCTATATAGGCAAGCACCGCAGAACCGATCAGCGTAGAGAATACACGGATTGGCCGGGCTATGGTCAACAGGACAGAGTTCTTAATGACCTCCTTGAAGGACATCTGGTAATGAACAACAATCGAGAAGAAGTTAAACATCGACACAAACAAAATAATCATCAACACCAGCATCAGAATGCCGACAATTCTGAAGTTAGCCATTTGCGTCATGTATACGGTCACATCAACATACATTACAACAAACAGCACGGTATAGATGAGTCCCCCAAGCATGCTTTTGAGATAATTCTCTTTATACCCTTGGAAAAAAGTGCGGAATGTACTGACATCGGTGTTGCCCATCACCCATTTACGAACAACATTGAACAGCGCTGACGTAGCCGGAAACACAGTAAATGGCGCAAGAATACCAATCACCCAGTTCAACGTTAACTGCTCGTTGGGCCCCCCTTGACCTGATCCATACATAATCATCTTCATAACGACCATAAATAAAAACGGAATTGAACAAATGCCCCATAATATGTTGCTGAAGGCAATGCGTGAAATCCATTCCGTGATGCGGTATAAACCGCCCATAGCTCCTTTAAACTCCAATTCCCTTCCTCCTGTCTGTCTCGCGCATACTGCGTACCTTAACTATAACCTATTTGACCCGGACTTTTCCAGCGCCCATTCACAAGAAACCGGGACAATCAGATTAATGAAGCCAGTTTAGCCATAACCGTAAAAAAAGAAGGCGGAAACCGCATATCCGGTTCCCGCCTTCATCATGCCGTTAAAACCGGCTGTTTAGTTATTATCGTAATCTTCACGCTTTGCAGGACGTGTGCTTGTGCTGCTGCTTGGGCGTGGAGTGTAAGGCTTACGGTCGGAGCTGCGGCCTGCATCGTCACGGTTACCTTTGTAGCCGCCGCTGCTGCTGTTGCCGCCATAGCCGCTGCTGTAACCGCCGCGAGTTGTGCCGCCTGCGTTATCGCGGTTACCTTTGTAGCCGCCGCCGTAGCTTCCGCCTTCACGGTTGCCGCCTTCACGGTTTCCGCGATAGCCGCCACCGCTTCCGCCGGAACGGTTGCCGCCATAGCCGCCGTTTGGCTTACGTCCGCTGCGGATATCATTCTTGCCGCCGCGGCGTTTAGCGCGGATCGGATCTTCAGGGGTCAGTTCAACCTGCGCATCCTTGGAATCGCCAGTCAGCAGCTTCATTGCTGCAGACAACAGCTGTACGGAATCGTATTGTTCCAGCAGCTGGATTGCAATTCCTTTGTATTCGTTCAGTTCACCGGCTTCAACCATTGCCAGCAGGCGTTCAGCTGTAATGCGTTGTTTACCTTCGATAGCCTCAGCCATAGTAGGAAGCGGCTTACGGGTAATGCGGTGACGCGTAACACGCTCGATCAGGTGCAGGTGATCCATTTCGCGCGGAGTCACGAACGACCATGCAGTACCCTCTTTACCTGCGCGTCCGGTACGGCCGATACGGTGCACATAGCTCTCCGGATCTTGCGGAAGGTCAAAGTTGATTACATGGGTTACACCTGATACATCGAGGCCGCGGGCTGCTACGTCTGTAGCTACGAGGACATCAATGCTGCCGTCGCGGAATTTACGCATAACAGCATCACGCTGGTTCTGTGACAGGTCACCGTGCAGTCCGTCAGCGGAGTAGCCGCGTTTCTGCAGTCCTTCAGCAAGCTCATCGACACGGCGCTTGGTACGGCCGAAGACAATTGCCAGCTCAGGGGACTCCATATCAATCAGACGGCTCAAAGCCTCAAACTTCTGGCGCTCAGGAACTTCAATGTATGCCTGGTCAATCAGCGGCGCACTGATCTGCTTAGGAATAACCGATACATGCTGAGGGTTCTTCAGGAACTGCTGGGCAAGACGTTGAATGTTAGGAGGCATAGTCGCTGAGAACAGCATGGTTTGGCGCTCTTCCGGAACCAGCTTGAGGATAGACTGGATATCTTCCATAAAGCCCATATCCAGCATTTCATCAGCTTCATCCAGCACTACGGTCTGAACGTCATCCAGACGGATGGTCTTACGGTTGATATGATCCAGGAGACGGCCTGGGGTACCGATGATAATCTGAGGCTTCTTCTTCAAGCCGCGGATCTGGCGTCCGATATCCTGTCCGCCGTAGATGGCCAGGGAACGAAGACCTTTGAAGCGGGACAGCTTGCCGATTTCTTCAGCAACCTGAATTGCCAGCTCACGGGTAGGCGTCATAACAAGAGCTGTAATTCTTTCATCTTCCCGGGAGATTTTGGAGATAAGAGGAATACCGAAGGCAGCGGTCTTACCGGTACCTGTCTGAGCCTGGCCGATCATGTCCGCTCCAGTCAGCGCGATCGGAATCGCCTGCTCCTGAATCGGTGTTGATTCCTCAAATCCTAGCTCTGTGATTGCTTGAAGCACCTTAGGCTCCAAGCCGAATTCTGCGAATGTTTTCAAATTATTCATGCTCCTTCTATACAGTGGACATTCCACATGCTTATCTGTATTCTTAAGTAGCGGTAAACACCTTTATAGGCTGTCCAATCATGCGGTAAATTCTGCATGGGTTTACGCGTATGGGACGAAAATGTCCTAAGATCAGGTCCGGTTAAAGGCCTGAACAATTGTAGCTTCACATCCGAAGCAATGCAAAAATACCATTGTAACGTTCTACTCAAGAATATCCTATACATTATATCACAAACCCAATTAGGAATACCAGTGTATTCCTTACTTTCATTACTTACATTACACGTCAGAGGTGAAACACTTGTTAAAATTAAGACAAATCGGAAGCTGCCTTGCCGTCATCTTCGGTTCAGCGATGATTGCATGCGGCTTCAATCTGTTTCTGATCCCGCACCGGCTGCTCAGCGGCGGGGTTTCAGGGCTTGCTATGCTGGTCGGTTATTTCACTCCGTTCAATATCAGCCTGCTGTATCTGCTCTTCAATATTCCGCTGCTCGTTGCCGGCTGGTTTCAATTGGGACGGAGATTTATTATTCTCAGCATCCTTTCCGTTGGCTCCACCACCTGGCTGATGACGCTGATACCGGAATTTACAGTCACTTCCGACATGCTGCTGGCCTCCGTATTCGGCGGTGTGCTTGTTGGAGTCGGCGCCGGCATCTCCTTCCGTATGGGCGGATCTTCCGGCGGCTTTGATATTCTCGGTTCCATTATTACCCGTTACCGGGACTTTCCAATCGGAAATGTGCTCGTCGGGCTGAACGGATTGGTTATCCTGGCGGCAGCCTATTTCGATAACAACTGGAATCTGGCGCTGGCTTCTATGGTATCCATTTATGTCACCGGCAAGGTTGTGGACCTGATTCATGTCAGTCATATCAAAGTCACTGTATATATTGTAACCAATCGTACAGAAGAGCTCCTCAACCATCTTCTTCCGCTGCAGCGGGGCGTCACCAAAATAAAAACCGAAGGCGCTTATTCTCACGTCGAACGGGATATGCTAATGACAGTGACAACACGATATGAGCTGGCCGAGCTCCGCCGGATCATCAAGACAAGTGATCCCCAGGCTTTTGTCAATATTGTAGAGACTGTAGGTGTGATGGGCTCCTTCCGGAAAAGATCAAATTGAAAGAAATGCGCATACTTTAAAATTGTGATATATTAGACTCACGCAGGCCTAACAATTTCATGAAGATTGTGCTTTACCCTCTTTTTTCCAGGCACTTCGCTTTACGGGTGTACCCTGAATGTCAATTCAGTACCATTCGAAAAAGAAAGGGTGATTTTTGTGGAAATGGAAACGGTAAAACTGTCAGCAATCGTCATGAGGTGGTATCCGGATATGATGCCGTTTCTCAAGCAGGACGAATTGAATTCCGTAATCGTTCTGCGCGACGGTCTGAGTATTCTCGAACCGGCGGATGCCATGGATATCATCCACTACAGCATTTGCGAGCACCAGAATCCTGCGTATCTTCAATAAGCTATACCGCTTGATGGCAAGTTTCAATGTTGCCGCCCGGAGCCAGCTGTTTGCCGCTCCGGGCGGCATTTACTTTTTTAATATGGAGGTTTAGAATCCGTACATCCCGTTTAAAAACACAAGGGACGGTAAATATCCTGAGCTCCGAAAATTACAGGGGATTGTTACAAGTCTGTTCTTTTTGGATGCTGCCGTTCCATTATACTTTAAAGGAATGTACATAAAGGGAGAGAATAACAATGAATATCACCTGGGCATTACTCATGATGGCTCTCGGAGGCGTTGGCGTCCAACATACCGGGCATGAGGTAGATGTCTCTGCAGCCCTGCAGTCGGCTGCTAATCCGCCAATCACCGCCGGACAGGCTGGAAACTCGGGAGGGGATACATCAGCCGGCAATCCGTCAGCATCCCCTGCTCCAAGCGCTACACAAGGAGCTGCGGACAGCGCACTCCATACCGATCCGCAGCCTGATGCACCCAAGGTTAAAGGCATTTATGTCACGGCTTACAGTGCAGGCGGCGAACGAATGGAACAGCTGCTGGCCTTGCTCGACAAGACTGAGCTGAATTCGATGGTTATCGACATTAAGGATGATGCCGGTTATATCACATATAAGACTGATAATGCTGAGCTGCAGGAAATGGGCACCCCCCAGAAATTTATCGGTGATATCAACAAGCTGATGACACGCCTCAAAGAGCATGATGTTTATCCTATCGCCCGTATCGTTGTGTTCAAGGATTCCGTGCTGGCCAAGAAACATCCGGAACTGTCCTTTGTAAATTCAGACGGAAGTGTCTGGAAGAACAAAGGCGGTGACAGCTTCGTCAATCCTTATAATGAGGATGTATGGAAATACAATGTGGACATCGCCAAGGAAGCAGCTAAGCTCGGCTTTAAGGAAATCCAGTTTGACTACGTCCGTTTCCCTGAGGGCTTCGAGAAACGTGCTGACTCCCTGAAATATACGAAGAGTGACCGTCCGCGCGTTGAGATTATTGCCGACTTCGTCAAATATGCCAAGGCTGAGCTTGCCCCGCTCGGAGTAAGGGTATCTGTAGATATCTTCGGTTATGCTGCATCTGTGCCTGCAGCGGAAGGCATCGGCCAGGACTTTGTGAAAATTTCCAAAAATGTAGATGTTATCAGCCCGATGGTTTATCCGAGCCATTACTCCACCGGCTGGTTTGATGTTAAAGATCCGGACAAGGACCCTTATGCTACCATCAAAGGCTCAATGGTTGATACCCACAAGAAGCTTGATCCGCTTGGCAGCTATAAGCCGGTTATCCGGCCGTGGATTCAGGACTTTACCGCGAGCTGGCTGGGAAGCGGTCACTTCGTCAAGTATGGCAAGCAGCAGGTGGAAGATCAGATCCGTGCACTCAAAGATGAGAATGTAGACGAATTCCTGCTCTGGAACGCCAACAACCGTTACACTTCAGATGTTGATTACGAGCAATAATAAGCTTACAGCCATTATAAACGATGATATACAACAGCATTGCATACTTGAGACCCGGCGAATGCCGGGTCTTTTCCTGGAAATATCAAATAACAGATAATGAGGCAGCTATTTATGAAACAAACGCATTCGTTAAGTAAAAAAGCAGGGCAGTTTGTACATATCTTATTCCCCATTCTTATTACACAAATCGCATTATCAGCTATCACCTTCTTCGATACAAATATGTCAGGTAAATTCAGCACAAACGATCTTGCCGGTGTAGCAATCGGAACAAGTCTGTGGATTCCCGTCCAGACTGGACTCAGCGGTATTCTGATGGGGATTACTCCCATCGTCTCCCATCTGCTCGGCAGCAGAAAAGATAAGGATGTCGCTTATCAGGTTACCCAGGGACTCTGGCTCTCCTTACTGATCTCGCTTCTGGTGCTGGCAGTGGGGAGCATCGTCCTCTCGCCTGTACTGAATTTCATGAATCTCGAGCCGCAGGTCAGGGATATCGCCTTCCGCTTCTTGTGTGCGATCTCATTCGGCATCATTCCGCTGTTCGGCTACACTGTGCTGCGCAGCACGATTGATGCACTCGGCCAGACACGGATATCCATGCTGATTACGCTTATTGCCCTACCGGTCAATGTCGGACTGAACTATCTTCTGATCTTCGGCAACTTCGGATTCCCCCGCATGGGCGGTGTAGGAGCCGGAGTTGCATCAGCTATCACCTACTGGGTCATCTTTGCAATTGCCCTTCATTTCGTATACCGGTTTGAACCGTTCAAAAGTCTGCAGCTGTTCCGCAAATTCTACGGTATATCCTTAAGCAGCTTCAAGGAGCTGCTTAAGATCGGGGTGCCGATCGGCTTTTCCATCTTTTTTGAGACAGCCGTGTTTTCAGCCGTAACGCTGCTGATGAGCCGCTTCGATACTGTAACGATAGCCGCCCATCAGGCAGCCATTAACTTTGCTTCTACGCTGTACATGATTCCGCTTAGCATCTGCATGAGTCTGACCATTCTCATCGGCTTCGAAACCGGGTCAGGCCGGCTGAAGGATGCCCGGCAGTACAGCATTATGGGTATCGCCTCTGCGGCTGCACTCTCCCTGGTTACTGCTCTGGTCCTGCTGTTTGCAGGCCACCATGTGGCGGGACTGTATTCGGACGATTCACAGGTGATTGAGCTGATTCAGCATTTCCTGATCTACGCAATCTTTTTTCAGATTTCTGATGCCATTGCTACGCCGACTCAAGGGGTTCTTAGAGGCTATAAGGATGTGAATCCGGCCTTTATCATCTGCTTCATCGCATATTGGGTGATCGGCCTGCCTACCGGTTATCTGCTGGCAACCTACACAGATATGGGTGCTTACGGCTATTGGATCGGCCTAATTGCCGGCCTCGCCATCGGAGCTATTCTGCTCCTGGGACGCCTGGTCAAGGTCCAGCGGAGCTTCTCTGTCCGCAGAGACAGCGAAATCACAGGAGCCTAATATTTCACCTTGACCCGTCTTACCCTGTAGTTCAGGGGAAGACGGGTCTATTTGTATTTCAGGAGATAGTCTCCAAACGCAAAAAAACCGCCTGTTTCCAGACGGCTGCAATGCATTCTATATTATTGGGACAGACGTGAAGCCAGCTCGTACAATTCCGTATCAAAGCCTTTTTTGGTGTTAACTACGGTATCAATATCCGTAATTGTCAATTCACCTTTGATAATTCCGCAGGCTTTGGCAGATTCGCCTTCAATCAGCTTACGAACGGCAAAATCACCAAGACGGCTTGCCAGGTTACGGTCAGCAGGTGTCGGAGTGCCCCCGCGCTGAATGTGGCCCAGAACAGTTACACGTGCATCAAGTGAAGCATGACGGTCTTTGAGCGCCTGTGCTACATCCTCACCTTTGCCTACGCCTTCAGCAACAATTACGATACTGTGGCGTTTGCCTCTGGTAAAGTTATCCTTCATCCGGTCGGCCACTTCGTTGAGGTCATAAGGCATTTCAGGTACAAGAATGGTCTCAGCGCCGGAAGCAAGGCCGGCATGAAGGGCAATATCACCGCAGTGGCGGCCCATAACTTCGACAATAGAAGAACGTTCATGGGAGGACATAGTGTCGCGAAGCTTGTTGATCGCATCCACAACAACGCCTACCGCTGTATCAAAGCCAATGGTGTAATCCGTAAAGGAGATATCGTTGTCAATGGTTCCCGGCAAAGCCATCGTCTTAATCCCAAGCTTACTCAGCTTGTTCGCGCCTTGATAAGAACCGTCACCGCCGATCACAACCAGGCCGTCAATTCCCATTTCATTAAGAATATCAGCACCCTTCTGCTGGCCTTCCGGTTTGATGAACTCCAGACAGCGTGCCGATTGCAGAATCGTACCGCCGCGCTGAATAATGTCGCCTACACTGCGCAGATCCATCGGGAAAATATCACGGTTCAGCAGACCCTGGTAGCCGCGCTGAATTCCATACACTTCAATCCCGTAAAAGATTGCGCTGCGCACAACCGCGCGGACAGCCGCGTTCATCCCCTGTGAGTCTCCCCCACTGGTTAATACTGCGATTTTTTTTACGTTTGACATCCTGTTAGTTCCTCCTTAAATTGTGCGAAGCACGGCCCCCTAAGGGGATGTACGCTTCACAGCCTTTAGTACATGTGTTTGCGTATCCAGCGGCTATTGACGAAGAAGAACAGCCTGGTAAGCGGGCTTCTTTTCATTAAGCGCTTGGATACCGTACGAACCTCCCGCTGTTCGCTGACTTTTGGATCGGATAAATAAAGTGCCAGAAGCCCCTCGATAACCATACGATGCATGGAGTTCTCAGGTAAGCTCCGGACATCTTTGCGGGCCCACTCCACGATGGAAGCAATCCGATTCAGCATCGTATCAGTATTGTCATAATAATTGCAGAAGTTGAGATCACCGCCGGCCCGGTCTTCATCCTGATCAATGAGATAATCCAGCATAATGTGCAGTCCGCAGACATGCGGAAAGTAAGCAGCACGGATCGAAGCCGCTTTCGACTTGTCCAGACGGGGGTCACAGGCAGAGAGAAACAGCATAAACACACCCAGTGTAGAGCCGGTTGCCGCCGCAAATTCATTCCATTCAAGATGGGGAGCCCGCTTACCTTCCGCTGCCCACCATTCCTTCAGAGCAGCTTCCCTGAGCTCTGGCCGGATATGCTTGTACACCTGCAGGTCTGTATACAGCACGGCCAGATCATAAATCTCCTCAGCCGCAGCAGCATATCCGGGCAGTAACGCCGTCATCTCCTGACATTTGCGGACCAGCCGGTGCAAATATCCCCCGTCATTCTGTTCACTGCGCAGCGCATAGTAATTAACGGGCTCGGCACCCGGAGTGATCGCATCCAGCATCGACTGATGCAGCAGCCGGAAATCGGCCGGATCAAGAGAAGTGCTGCGGTCACACAGGTTGTCCAGATAATCACTGATCGTTTGATAGGCGACAATAAGCGGAATCAGTATATGTCTCATCGACAAATTGCCGGCAGCATAAATACCTCCGCCTTCACAGTGAAACTGCTTGGTTTCAATGCTGGCAAGCGCTTGTTTCCGGAGCTCGGGATCGGGAATCCCTTCCGCATCCTGTCGCCAGGCGTGCAGACACTCCCGCACTTCCGGCAGCACGTACTTGTAAACCCGGCTCATAAGCCCTATAGGGCCGCGCGGGCTTAGGTAACGGCCTTGCTCAAATTCATTCAATGACAGTGCCTCCACATTGTTGTCTCCTTATCCAAATCATCATTATTATAATATGCGAAGCGTTTTTGTACAAATAACAAAATCACTTTCGCAAATCCTTGAAAAATTCAGAAATCGCACCATTTTAATAAACTTTTAACAAACATCGGCAGCAGCCTTTATGCTATACTGAGCGTATTTGATACCTCAAGGAGTGCAAACACATGGAATCAGGACGGACCGGCGGCCAGTACAGTGATCAGAATTGGCTGCGTTCCTTCATCTTTACACTGTTCGGGACCAGTGTACTGGTGGTCTCTTATTTCCCGCTCTTTTATACCCATCTCGGCTTCAGCAGCACACAGGTAGGACTGCTGTATTCTCTGGGACCGCTGATCTCCATTCTGTCTAATCTATTCTGGAGCATGATGAGCGACCGGCTCGGAACGATCAAAAAAATCATGGCCATTCTGCTGGCAGGACAATTGGTCACCGCCATTCTGCTGGCAAGAGCTACCGATTTTTCAATGGTAATGCTTATAATATCCTTATTCTATTTCTTCTATTACCCTGTTTTCCCGCTGGCGGACACAATGGCGATCAAAGTTGCCCAGCGCCACGGAAGGAACTTTATAACCATCCGTGTATTCGGCTCCCTGGGTTATTCCTTTTTCGCCCTTACGATCGGGTATGTGTTAAGAGCGCTCGGCTCATCCTACAGCATCGGTGTATGTATCGTTATTATTGTAAGCGCCCTGCTTTTGACTATCGGATTAAAGGACGTAAAGCCAGCAGCAGAGAAAGCGGGCGGCACTCCTTCTTCCGGCAAAACACCTGGACAAAGCGGCGGCCTGAAGGAGATTATGCTGCAGAAGGAAGTACTGTGGTTCTTCGGCTGCGTCTTTATTCTGGCCCTCGGGCACCGGATGAACGAAGCATTTCTGACCTTGAGCCTGAAAAGCATGAATGCCGGCGACGATTTAATCGGCTGGGCACTGCTTGCCTCGGCGCTCAGCGAGATTCCGGTTTTCTTTTTGCTCAGCAAACACGGCGAACGGTTCAAGGAGCTTCCGCTGCTCGCCTTTGCCAGTCTCATGTACGGCCTGCGCTTTCTGTTAATGTCGCAGGCGGTACAGCCGGGTGCGATTATTGCCATCCAGGCGCTGCACAGTATTTCATTCGGTGTTTTTTTCGTAACAGCTATCCGTTATATTACACGTATTATACCCGATCACCTGCGGGCAACCGGTCTCGCGCTGTTTACCGTAGTGTGGTCCAGTGCCTCCGGGCTGCTAAGCGGGACATTCGGAGGTTTGATCTATGAGGATGCCGGCCGCAGTACATTCTATCTGGTAGCTACTATGTTCTCTGTTCTCGCATTCATCGGCTTCTTCGTCAAGCATCTGCTTGATATCGGAGGACCTTCACGGCGTTATTTCCGTAAAAAGACACTCCCTGCCGTCCCTCCGGAGATGGAATCCGCCATCCCCTCACCGCCTGCAGAAGCGGCCTCTTCACACAAAGCCACACTCTAGCCCGGTACGCCCTTGCCGCAATTGCGGCAGGGGCTCTTCAGGGTATAAAAAAACACAGTTCCCGGAAGAACTGTGTGCTGTGTAAGTTGATGGTTACCACTCTTGCAAGGGCATGCCATAAATCAAATATATGTTGCAGCTGACAGCTAAACTGTCCAGCCGTATCTTATAATTTAACTACGTTAGCTGCTTGAGGACCGCGGTTACCGTCAGTGATGTCAAATTCAACCGCTTGGCCTTCATCCAAAGTCTTGAAGCCGTCGCCTTGGATAGCTGAGAAGTGAACGAATACATCCTCGCCGCCTTCTACCTGAAGGAAACCATAACCTTTTTCTGCGTTAAACCATTTTACTGTACCTTTCAAATGAACAACCTCCTAAAAATACCGCCATATATGGCGTATGCTTACATTATACCCCAACTATTCCTGCAAAGCAATCCACTTTTTCCCTATATTAGTGATTTAATTTGCTTTTCACCAACCCGGTGCGTTATCATTGACCCAAAAGCCAAAAATCGCCAGGGTGGTAATGACATGATCAAAAAACACGAAATATACAAAACAGACAAATGGAATATGATGACCGTCGAGGTTCAGGGACGCTACATTATTCTAAGGGAAATTTCCGACCAGTGGGGAGAGGAAACACATACCTTTATGAGCCGTCCGGCCATGATGGAATGGGTTAACAACCGCTTCAACAAAGAGTCTTATAAAGACAACGAGGAAGAGTACAAAAATATTATTGCGGCATTCAAACAGGTCTAAGCTGGTATGAATAATGGAAATCTGGTTATTTATATCATTGTTGTCCTCTGTCTAGGAGCCGTTCTTATTATGAGTAAGGACAAACTGCCGCCCCGCCTCAAGCGCGGTATGGCTCTGACTGCAGTTGTTCTGATTGCCTTTGCTTTTATCTTCATTATTTATAGCCTGCTTGCATAACTCTTGTTAAAGAAGTTCATAATCAGAAATTGGCAGGGCATACTAAGCCGACCCTATGATACAGGAGGCGCAAGTCATGCCCTTTACCGCCAGATTTCTTTCGCTTGTGCTCGCACTGTCCCTGCTGCCGGTAAGCTCCTCAAAGTCTGCAGCACAACAGTCCATGCCGGCTATATCCCATCATTTAAGGAGGATTTCTATGGACCCGTTATTGAAGAGAAGTGAAGTGCCTGCCGAGAACCGCTGGAAGCTTGAAGATATGTTTGCCTCACAGGATCAGTGGGATAAGGAATACAACGAAGTCAAAGCGCTGATCAAGAAAGCCTCCGCCTTCCAGGGCAAGCTGGATTCGGCCGATGAGCTCAAAGCCTGCTTTGAGCTGGATGATGAGCTGTCACAGTTGACCGAACGGCTCTACGTCTATGCCCATATGCGCCAGGATGAAGATACTGCGGCTCCAACCTACCAGGCCCTTACCCAAAAGGCGAAGAAACTTAGTGTAGAAGCCGGAGAAGCATTATCTTTTGTAACACCTGAAATTCTGTCCCTGCCTGTAGAAAAGCTGGATCAGTTCATCGCTGACCCTTCCCTGTCCGCGTACACTTTTACACTGACTGAAATGAAGCGGGAAAAGGCCCACGTTCTCACCAAGGCAGAGGAAGCGCTGCTTGCCCAGGTCGGCAACATTTCGCAGGCTCCGCAGAATATTTTCAGTATGCTGAACAATGCTGACCTTAAATTCCCGAAGATTAAGAACGAGGAAGGCAAGGAAGTCGAGCTGACCCACGGAAGCTACATTCAGTTCCTCGAAAGCCCGGACCGCGAAGTGCGCAAGAATGCTTTTAAAGCCGTATATGAAACCTATGCCAAGCAAAAGAACACCATCGCCGCTACACTCAGTGCGAATGTGAACAAAAATGTATTTTACTCACGGGTGCGCAAGTATCCTTCTGTCCTGGAAATGTCATTGTACGGTGATAATATTCCAAAGGAAGTTTATACGAACCTGATTGATACGATTCACGAGAGCCTGCCGCTGATGCACCGCTATATGAAGCTGCGCCAGAAGCTGCTCGGCGTTGATGAACTACATATGTATGACCTGTTCGCGCCGCTGGTGGACGAATACAAGCTGGATATTACCTTTGAAGAAGCAAAAAAGATCACCAAAGAAGGACTGAAGCCGCTCGGCGGGGATTACCTCAATGTGCTGCAGGAAGGCTATGACAACGGCTGGATCGATATTTATGAGAATGAGAGCAAACGCACCGGTGCATACAGCTGGGGAGCCTACGGCACACACCCTTATGTGCTGCTGAACCATAATGATAACCTGAACAGCATGTTCACTTTGGCGCACGAAATGGGGCATGCCCTGCATTCCTACTATTCGGATAATGCGCTTAAATACCGTGATGCGCAGTATACCATTTTCCTGGCAGAAGTAGCTTCCACAACCAATGAGGCGCTGCTGATGGACTATCTGCTGAACAAGTCAACAGATCCTAAGGAAAAAATGTACCTGCTGACCTACTATGCCGACCAGTTCCGCACTACAGTATTCCGGCAGACTATGTTCGCTGAATTCGAAAAAATCATCCACCAGCGTGCTGAAGAGGGTGAATCACTGACTCCGCAGGATCTGTCTGCTGTCTACTATGATCTTAACGTGAAATATTACGGTGCAGATATGGTAGTGGATAAGGACATTGAAATGGAGTGGGCGCGGATTCCGCATTTCTATAACAGCTTCTACGTCTACAAGTATGCTACCGGCTTCTCAGCGGCAACCAGCTTCTCCAAGCAGATTTTGGAGGAAGGCAAGCCGGCGGTGGACCGTTACCTCGGCTTCCTGAAGAGCGGCGGCAGCGATTATTCTATCAACATTTTGGCCAAAGCCGGAGTTGATATGTCTACTCCTGAGCCGATCCGCGAAGCGATGAGCGTGTTCGAAAGCGTAATTGAGCAGATGGAGCAATTGACCAAGTAAGACTTTACAAATCCGCTTAACCAAGCTGTCATCCCTTGCCTGCTGCCAGGCAGGGGATTTATATTGTCAAACTCGTCTATGGGGGGTAACTATGATATGAAATTTCAATGGTCTCTTATTCTGGGGCTTATCTTTGCACTGATTACAGCTGTGTTCGCTGTTATTAATGTCGATCCGGTACAGGTTAATTTCGGCTTCGACCAGGTCAGCATTCCGCTTATTCTGGTTATTCTGGGCTGCGCCCTGATCGGCGGTATTATTGTCGGCTCCTACGGGATTTTCCGCCAGTACAAGCTGCAAAAGCAGATTAAGTCGCTTACAGCCGAGCTGTCCAAGCTGCGAGACACGGATCATTCGCTTGACACATTAACACCGCTGCCTGACGAGACTCTCTAATTAACGGCTACATTATCATAAAAGACGGATGGAGGAATTTTAACCTATGCTAACAATTCAGCCTAATGAAGACTACATTCTATCCTTGCTGAAAAAACTGCTCGACACCCCGAGCCCCAGCGGCTTTACTGCCGAAGTGATGTCGCTGATCGCCGAGGAAGCTGCCGCGCTGAATGTACCGCTCAGCTGGAACGAAAAAGGCGGCATTATTCTTACCGTACCCGGCCTCGACCCTTCGCGTACCATCGGTATCAGTGCCCATGTGGACACGCTTGGAGCCATGGTCCGCTCGATTAAACCAAACGGCACACTGCGCCTGACCTCTGTCGGCGGCTTTACGATGAACAGCATTGAAAATGAATATTGCGTCATTCATACCCGCAGCGGTCTGACTTATACCGGGACCATTCTGACCAGCCACCCTTCTGTGCATGTCTATGCCGATGCGCGTGATTTCAAGCGTGCCGAAGAAAACATGGAAGTGCGGATTGATGAATTGGTTTCAACTAAAGATGATGTGCTCAAGCTCGGCATTTCCGTCGGCGACTTCATCTCCTTCGATGCCCGGGCGGTTATTACACCGAGCGGGTACATCAAATCCCGTCACCTGGATGACAAAGCCAGTGTAGCCGCGCTGTTCGGCCTGCTGGAGAGCATCAAGCGCGAAGGCTGGAAGCCGCTGCACAACCTTGCCCTGCTAATCTCTAATTACGAAGAGGTTGGACACGGTACGTCCTGGATTCCGGGTGACATCAGTGAATTCATTGCAGTAGACATGGGCGCCATGGGCGATGACCTGAGCTGTAAGGAGACGGATGTCTCGATTTGTGCCAAGGATTCCTCCGGCCCGTACGACTATGCGATGACCGGCCGTCTGATCGAGCTGGCGAATAGCCTGGCTATACCTTTTGCGGTCGATATCTATCCGCAGTACGGCTCCGATGCATCCGCAGCACTGCGCGGCGGCAACAATATCCGCGCGGCACTGATCGGCCCCGGCGTGCATGCTTCGCACTCCATGGAGCGTACACATAAGCAGGCTGTCCTGAATACAGCCAAGCTGCTGGCCGCCTATGTCGGCACCAACTGAACCAGCAGGCCGTAAATGGCGGCAGCTGTGGCAGCACAGGCGCTGGCAGCTTAGCTCAGCATTGCTGGTTTTGCTGGTGCTGCTGATTGTGCTGGCGGCAGTTCTGCTGAATAAGGCGGATAAGCCGGCGCAGGAGGCCTTCAGCGGACTCCCGCATAACTATGAGTATCTTGAGGCGGAGAGCCCCGGCAAAGTGCAGCTGCATATGCTGGCTGTAGCGCCGGAGGATATTATCCTGCGGGCCGATGGCCTTCCGCTGCGTCAGATTGCCGCCTACGGTATCAATGGCGGCTTCTTTTATGGCACAGACCTTCTGTCTGTGGCGATCATGAATGATGTCCCCGTTAACGGGGACAAGGGAGCCTACGGCTCCGGCTGGTTCAACGCCAAGTATGCCCGCGGCACACTGGTGTGGGATGGTGCTGCCGGCAGGCTGTCCGTCCAGACCGTCTCCTCCGGAGACGAGCTGACGGTCACAGACCGCGGCCGCTATTGGGCCCAGGGCGGCATCAGCATGAATCTGCAGCATGAGGAGCTGTGGAAGGCCGCAAGCCAGGCCGAACACCTGCCCTTTGCAGATGAGCAGCGCATGCGCTCGGGGCTTGTCTATGACAGTGACGGGAAGCTGTGGCTGATCGTCACGCCTACGCTCAGCACGGCGGAAGAGTTCCGCCAGGCCGTGCTGGACACTGTTCCCGGTGACAGCCGGGAAGGCATCTTCCTCGACGGCGACGGCTCCTCGCAGCTGAACGCCGATGAGGCGGTACTGACCGGCGACTCGCGTCCGGTGGTGCAGATGATTGCGGTGGCGGGCGGGAAGTAGCGGGTTGGGTTGACTTAAGTTGGTCTGGGTTGACTTGGGTTGGCTATAAGACAAGTGAATCATTGAAACTCATTAATTGAAATTAATGGTTAAAGTTAATGATTGAGGTCGATGGACTATCGGCTGCAATGCAGGATCTGGCAGCCAAACTGCCGGTCCTGCATTTTTTATACGCCCGCTGTAATTAGTTCGATTTTTGGCACTTAATTCTACTGTTTCTCTTGTTTTTTAATGATTAGTTGTCAAAATGACAGTTAATCTTGTCCAAAACTCCGTTTGGGGGTACAAACGGTATTATTAGTTTGCCTTTTTCCACCTAAACTCCTCTAACCTGCTGCTCACCGGGAATTAGTTGGCATTTTTCCACTTAACTTTCATTTAGTTTGCTCCGGAGTAGCATCCTGTGGCGCTACGGTAAGATAAGAAATTCACAGAACACGATTTGTCATAACAGATATCTATGCTAACGGGCAGCAGATAGGGTAAAGGACTGACTCAGCTTTAACCATCGACTATTGCTATACATTATTTTACCAGTCTTGGATCGACCTGCTCTAACGGACGGAACTTTGCTTATCCCCACAATAAATGCTAATTCTCACACGCCACTGGACTCCAGTGTCCATACTTGGACTGTTTGCATCGAAAATGCTAACTTTGGAATCCGTATGTGCAATCCGGTCCGTTAGTCCGGCTGTATAGCGGTATCAGCAAATATAAGGTCTCCTTAGTCCGTTACTCCCCTCTGTCTGCTTCTCCTGTATGAGTGTTCCTGCAGCAGGTTGATCAGCTAGTACTGCACCCAACAAGATATTAAACAGCTGACGCCGCACGTAACAGGTCATGGACCAGCTCGCGTTTCCCCAAGCACGGCATTGATCAGCTGCTGATGCCCCACACGCAGCAGCATACCGGACAGGCTGATGACGCCAAAAGCCCCCACAGCCGAATTCAAACTACTCAATCCAGATGTTAACATTACACGGCAAACAAAAAAACAAGCTGGTCGCCGGAGATACCGGTTACAGCTTGTTTTTGTTCTACTAACGTACAATTTAAGGCCATATCTGATCCAGCTTGCCGGCATAAAATGAGATGGCTTTGCGGTACTCTTGTATGCCCGGATTCTCCGATGTCTCAGCAAGCAGCTTGAGTAGAATGCCCATGCCATCGCTGTGCTCTCCCAAATTGTACAGCGCCATCGCCAGAAAAGCCTGAAACTCTGCACGCTCAGGGAATTCATCAGCTCCCAGCTGCAGCACGGTTTTGGCCCGGGCGTAGTCGCCGAGCGTCCGGCAGGTGCTTCCGAGGCCAAGCAGAGCACCCGCCCGCTGCTCCGGCGGCAGTCCCAAGGCAAGACTCCGCTCATAATAAGGAACAGCCTCCCGCTCAAGTCCAAGCACATCATGGGTCCAGGCCAGCTGGTACAGCAGCTCGGCATTGGAACCGCTAATAATGCTATCGGCACCGGCATCAGCCGCGTCATCCTTGCTCTCTGCCGCCAGCAGATCCATGAGAAGCACCCGCGCCTCTTCTGCCCGGCCGTTCTCCCGCAGTGCTATGGCTTCCTGCATCTTAGTATCCAAGCTAGACGCCTCCTGTAATACAAAAGTGCTTTACCTTCACGGGCCTGAGCTACTTAGCGGCGATCCGCTCTGCAAGCTCATTGAGATAGGTCCAGCGCTCCATCAGCCGCTCCAGCTCAGCCTCACCCTGCTTCTGCTGCTCAACCAGCTCCTGAAGAGCTGCCGAATCGGCAAAGGCCGCCTCCATCTTCGCCGAGAGATCAACCAGGTGCTGCTCTGCCTGCTCAATCATCCCGTCAATCGCCTCATATTCCTTCTGCTCCTTGAAGGTGAATTTCACCTTCTCCCTTACCGGGGCTGTAACAGCCGCAGCAGCGGGTTCCTGCACTGCGCTTCGCTTGGCGGCTCCGTCGTTACCGGCGGGCACATTTTTGGCCAGCCATTCTTCATACTCGGTATAATCCCCGACATGCAGACGAATCTTGCCGTTCTCGAAGGCGATCAGCTTATCAATGGTGCGGTCCAGGAAATACCGGTCATGCGATACGGTGAAAACTACACCCGGGAATTCATCAAGATAGTCTTCCAGAATCGCCAGCGTTCCGATATCCAGATCATTCGTCGGCTCGTCCAGCAGCAGCACGTTAGGCGCGCCCATGAGCACCCTCAGCAGATAGAGACGTCTTTTCTCTCCGCCGGACAGCTTGGCTATCGGTGTCCACTGCATCGCCGGCGGGAACAGGAAGCGTTCCAGCATCTGACCGGCTGTAATGACGCTGCCGTCCGCTGTACGGACGATTTCCGCTTCTTCTTTTACATATTCAATGACCCGCATTGTATCATCCATATCCTGATGCTCCTGGGTGAAATAGCCCAGCTTAACGGTTGCGCCCAGCTCTACCTCACCGCTGTCCGGCTGCAGCCTGCCGGCGATCAGATTAAGCAGTGTCGATTTGCCGCTGCCGTTGGGACCAACAATACCCACTCTATCCTGCGGAACAGCAATATAAGTCAGGTCCTTAATCAAGGTACGGCCGTCCAGCACTTTGGTTAGATCCTTCATTTCAATAATCTTGCGCCCCAGACGCGTCGATGCCACTGAAATGTCCATGGAGCCTGCTGAACTTCCGCCTACGCTGTCCTTGAGCTTTTCAAACCGGTCGATTCTCGCCTTTTGCTTCGTTGTGCGTGCCTTGGCTCCGCGGCGGATCCAGGCCAGCTCGGTTCTCAGCAGGTTGCGGCGCTTCTGCTCTTCAGACGCCTCGCGCTCCTCGCGCTCCGCCTTCAGCTCCAGAAACCGCGAATAGTTCGCTTCATAACGGTATAGCCGCCCGCCGTCCAGCTCCAGCATCACACTCGCGACACGCTCCAGGAAGTAGCGGTCATGCGTTATCATCAGTAGTGCTCCGCGCCGTTTTTGCAGATATTGCTCCAGCCAGGCCACAGAATCAGTGTCGATATGGTTGGTGGGCTCATCCAGAATAAGCAGCTCAGACGGGGTGATCAGTGCCGCAGCAAGAGCAACACGCTTACGCTGGCCGCCCGAGAGCGTCTCTATCAGCGCATCAAACTGGGTAATACCCAGTTTGGTAAGAACTGTTTTGGCTTCACTTTCCAGCTGCCAGATCCCGGCCGCGTCAATTTTTTGGCCAATCCGTACCAGTGCGGCCTCAAGCTCAGCGTTGCCCGGATTATTGTCCAGTCCGGAGAGAATCTCCATGTATTCACGCATAGTCCGCAGATCCGGATCATCGCCGGCAAACACCTGCTGCAGCACTGTATTCCCCGGCTCAAAGGGCGGATTCTGCGCCAGATACTGGACCCGCACACCGTTACCGATAGCAATCTGCCCTTCGTCCGCAGTATCCAGACCGGCAATAATTTTGAGAAAAGTCGATTTGCCTGTGCCGTTCACACCGATAACGCCAATTTTGTCCCGGTCATCCATCCCGAAAGATGCGTCCTTGAACAGGACTTTCTCCCCGTAGCTTTTGGAAAGATGCTCCACTGTCATAATATTCATGCTCTGTCCTCACTTGCTATATAGTTTGATAGCGGATTACGCTTTGTCTTCCTCTTCTTCAGGTATGGTATGTACCTGTACTTCCTTCAGGCTGCCGAGTGCTCCATGGATAAACAGCCCTGCCGCAAAATCCGCCCGTTTACACGCATCTTCCTCCGTGAACCCGGGACGCAGCATAATATCCATTTTGAGCCTGTCCAGTGTGCCGATATAGGATTCGGCCAGCAGCTCAGGCTCCTCAGCACCGCTGTCCTGCATAACCTTCATTACCGCATGCATATAGTCCTCCATAAAACGGGCCATAAAAGCCATCAGCTCAGGATGGTTATTAGGCGCACGGAAGAACAGCTTGGTATGCTGCTTACGCTCAAAATAGTACAGCAGATGATGGCCGGCAATCACGGTGAGCTGGTCCTGCAGGCTGCTGCAGCCTTTCAGCTTCATCTCCAGCTGCTCCAGGAAATCTTCGCAATCCCGGCGTGTAACAGCCAGAAACAGCTCTTCCTTGCTTTTAAAATATAAGTAGACGGTACCTTTGGCAATTCCCGCCCGCTCTGCCACTTCGGACATCTTCGTCTCGTAAAAGCCCCCTGAGCCGAAGAGTTCATAAGCCGCATCGAGAATAGCTGTATGCTTGTGACTTACTGTGCTGCCCAACCGTTCCACCTCCAAATCGTAATCTCTTTGCCCCGTGAAGGAGCATTCTGCTGCCTGTTCTATATCAGAGCAGGCAGACCAGCAGGGCTGCAGCGCCGCCGGCCAGCGTGCTAAGCGCGTTGACGGCATCATTATTCATCCAGCGCCAGCCTCTGGCATGTACTGTAGGATGGCCGCAGTGCCGCGAGGCCTCTACCTCTCGGCCGCATACGCTGCAGCGGTTCATCCGCTGTACCGTGGCCCCCAGGATCGAGTCGGCGAAGGCGCCGAATAGCCCGCCCAGCAGTCCTGCCAGCGTCAGCAGCAGGAAGGAGCTCTCTTCCATGCCGGAGACCGCCCGCAGCAGCCAGGAGGCTGCGCCAATCAGAACTCCGCCGGCAGCGGCGGCCAGCGTGCCCGGCAGCGACACGCCGCCTGAGGTGCCGGCCGGCAGCACCTTGCCGGTCAGCACAGAGCGCGGCGGCCGCTTGGCCAGCGTGCCGATCTCTGTCGCCCAGGTGTCGGACGTAACCGTGGCCATAACGCCGATAAAGAGCAGCTCCCATAGCTCCAGCGGATAAACCGCGTTAAGCAATACCAGCAGCATGCCCATCCCGCCATTGGCAAAGACCTGCCCGGCATCCCTCGTTCCTGTTTTGTCGTAAGTGAGCTCCAGCTCCGCTTTATTTTCGTGGTGCAGCCTGGAAAGGAGACTTGATGAGATAAAAAAGACCAGCAGAATGCCGAACCAGAATGCATTGCCTGCCCCAAAATAAACCGTCCCCATCACAAAGGCTGCGATCATCCCTGAGAAGCTGAGTGATTGCCTGCGGTATGCCGCTCCCGCCACAAGCATAGCGCCCAAGGCGCCAATTATCCAAGACACCATTGCCGGCCAGCTCCTTTATCCGATGATGCAGGTGCCCAGCAGCCTGTCGCCCCAGAACAGCTCGAAGGAATCACCCGAAACCACGGGTCCGACCCCGGCCGGTGTCCCTGTGAAGATCAGGTCATTTTTGCCGAGCCCGTATCTGGCTGCAATAAAATCAACAATTTTCTGAAGCGGGAAAATCATATCCTTCACGTTGCCGCGCTGCACCTCTGCCCCGTTTTTACGGACAGTAAAGTCAGTAGCGTCCAGCTCCTCCTGTTCAGGAAAAGCAATGTACGGTGTCAGCGGAGCCGCATTTTTGAAGCCTTTTGCCGCCGTCCAGGGCAGCCCTTTCTTCTTCAGATCCTCCTGAACATCACGCAGGGTGAAGTCCAGACCCAGCGCCATCACATCCACCAGCTCCTCCACACTCATGCCGGGGACATAATCACGGGCAATGCGCAGGACCAGCTCACCTTCATAGTGAATCTGGCCGGCATTCTGGGGAAGATGGATGATCGCCTTATCCAGCGCTACAGCAGCATGGGACGGCTTCAAAAAAATCAGCGGCTCTTGAGGAACCTTGTTCCCGAGCTCCTCCGCATGCAATCTGTAGTTCCGACCAACACAATACACATTATTAATATCAGCACACATTATAGCTTCAGCTCGCTTCCCTATTAATATGATGACAGAGTCAGGCTTTCAGAAAAGTATCGCCCCAAATATCCGGACGGTTCGTACAGATCATAATATCAGTATTCATCTCGGACAGACGGCGCATTTCCTTCGCCTTGTCCACCGTCCAGGCCATCATCTTGACCCCGCGTTCCGACATCAGCCGGGCCAGCCCCGGATTCAGCCTGGCAAAGCTGATTGACAGAAAGGAGCAGTCCAGCTCCTTCACCTTGCGCGCAGGATCACCCAGCCGTGAGTCATAGATCAGTCCGGTACGGAAGCGCGTATCGAGTTCCTTAATCCGCTGCAGTACTCCTGCATCGAAGGAGGTCAGGACCACCTCGCCCCGCATGCCCTTGGAGGTGACCAGATCAATAACCGCCTTCTCCAGCCCCGGATACATATCTCCGCTTGTCTTCAACTCAATATTCAGCTTCAGCCTCCCCGAGGCAAGCTCCAGCACCTCTTCCAGCGAAGGCACCTTCTCCCCGCGAAAAGCACGCCCCTTCCAGCTCCCCGCATCCAGCCGCCGCATGGGCTCAAAATCCATATTCTTCACCTTACCGTGCCCGTTCGTCGTCCGGTCGAGCGTGAAGTCATGTATGACGACCGGCACGCCGTCCCTGGTCAGCTGCACATCAATTTCCATCCAGCTGACAAAAGGAAGGGCAAGCGCCATACGTACGGCAGCGAGTGTATTCTCCGGTGCTTTGCCGGAAAAACCGCGATGGGCTACGCAACTATTGTTCATCATCTTCAATCCCTCCAGCTGAAGAAATGGCCTGTCACATACTCGGGTTAAGACTGGATATAGATCATCCTTGTGCTGTATCAGCCGGACGCAGATTATCTTCCTGCCTGGATAACCCGCCCGTCACTGCCGATTCTGACCAGGCCTGCCGACAAGGATTGAACCTTGCTTAGCAGCAGCTGTCCGTCGGCATCGTTCATCGGCACCGGCTGTCCCAGCTCCGCATCCATCGGGTGCAGCGTCAGCGAGCACTCGCCTTTAATACTGCACTCCGCCTGGAAGACTGCCGTTTCCCAGGTAGCCGGGGTTGTGGAACGGGTAAAAATAAAGTTACCCGTGCTGTAGGCAATCCATTTGCCCTTATAAGGCTCAATCCCTTGAAGCACGTGCGGATGGCCGCCGATAACCAGGTCTGCTCCGGCATCAATGAAGCTGCGTCCCAGAGTCTGCTGTGTGGAGTCATATTGCTCCACCCGCTCTTTCCCCCAATGGACGACTACAACTACGATATCCGCTTTTTTCTTTACGGCTGAGATCGTCTTGAGCGCTTCCGTACTGTCGTATACCGCCGCTAAGCCCGGTTTGGCGGCTCCGGCCGTCCAGTCACTGCGGGGAATAACCCGGGTAAAACCCAGAAGGGCTATCTTAATTCCATTGCGTTCAAAATACTGTGCAGTATAAGCTTCTTTGCTGTTCCTGCCTGCTCCGACGTAAGGAATTCCCCGTGAGCTAAGATGGCTCAGGGTATCCAGCAGCCCCTGCTCTCCCTGATCCAGCGTATGATTGTTGGCCAGATTAACCGCATCCACACCTGCCGCTTTGAGTGCATCCAGTGCTGCGGGTGCGCCTTTGAACACAAATTGCTTATCAGCAGCGCCAACCCCGCCAGTCGTAATCGGAGTTTCAAGATTTACAACTGTCAGATCGTCCTTCTTGAACATCCCGTCCAGTGCGGAGTAGGAATAATCATAGCCCTTTTTCTGAAGCAGCTCGGCAACCTTACCCGCAAAGATGACATCGCCGGCAAAGTTCATGGTAACGGTCTGCCCCGCAGCATTCTCAGGAAGGCCGGAGACATCCTGTCCCTGGCCGCCGCCTGTCTGTGCAGCGCCTTCCGCTATTCCGTCTGCTGACGGTGTTGGTGAAGGCTCTTCCACGGTGGGAGACGGTGAAGGTGCAGGCGTAGCCTCCGGCGTTGGAGTCGGCGTCGATTCCGGAGTTACAGTAGCTGTCGGCAGCGGCTGGGCCGTTGGTGAAGGCTGGGCGGCCGAAACAGCCGGTGACGGTGAAGGAGCTTCAGAGGCTGCACTCTCAGCCGGCGGGGGCTCAGAAGCAATGCCGCTCCCGCGGTCACCAATAAAATAATAAGTTAACATGGCGGTAATCAACAATAACAGACTTACATTAGTCCATGCCCAAATTGTTCTGCGCCGGCGTTTTTTCTTGTTTTCATCTTTCTTGCGGCTCTGTGATCGCGACGGATACATGGATACAAATAATCTCCTTTATTCGTAAAAGTGTTTCTATTATAGCATATCTGGCAGGCTGCCCTCCAAATCATACAAATGCGCCCTGTGTATCCCAAACCGCAGAAAAAAACGGTGAAGCCCCAGCTTCACCGTTCGTTCTTATTTTACAGCCGCCGCCTCTGGCTCAGGCAGCTTCACGAGGCCGGCAGCCGCAGCACCGGCAGTGTCCTTAGCCTGCCTGATGCAGTCCGGCAGGCCGATTGCATCATAGCCTGCCCCGAAGGCGTATACCCCCGGCAGCTTCTGCCCCAGCTCACTGCGCAGGCCGGCAATCCGGGCCGGATGGCCGACCGGATATTGCGGCATGGAGCGGCGGAGACGGGTGATTTCCGTAAACAGCGGCTTTGCGGTTATGCCCATAATCTCCCGCAGATCCTTCAGCACCAGTTCTGTAAGCGCGTCGTCCGGCAGCTCCACATTCTGCTCATCCCCGGAGCGGCCGACATAACAGCGCAGCAGTACCTTATCGTCCGGACTGGTATGCAGCCACTTGGTCGAGGTCCAGGTGCAGGCGGTTATATTACGGCCCTCCTTGCGGGGAACCAGGAAGCCTGAGCCGTCGTATTCCGTAACGATGTCTTTCTTGGCAAACGCTACAACTACATTTGCCACAGATACATAGTTCACGTTCTCCAGCGGTGATACATCCACATGCGGCCGGAGTAAGCCTGCAGCGGCAAAATCCTGCACGGTAACGTAGATGTCATCCGCCTGCAGAACTTCGCCGCTTTCCAAGTGCACCATATACCGCGGCGCACCCTGTAATCCGCTCTTGCTAATGGCCGCAGCCGCTGCTCCGGTCCGCTGCTCTACATCATGCAACTCCCGGATCATCGTCTGCACAAGGCTCTGCAGGCCGCCCCTAAAGGTAAGGAAGGCGCTCTTCTTGGTGCCGGTATGGGTCTCCACCGGCTTGCGGCCGGTGGTCATCCCCCGGATCAGGCTTCCATACTTGCGCTCTACCTCCCCGAACTGCGGGAACGTCGCCTGGAGGCTGATCTTGCGCATATCGCCGGCATAAATACCTGCCAGCAGCGGCTCGGTCATATTCTCCAGCACCTCTGTCCCAAGGCGGCGCTCAATCAGCTCGCCCAGTGATTCATCCTCCCGGCTGCGGCGAGGCGGAAGTACAAAATCAAGCATCGCCCGGACCTTGCCGCCGAAGGAGACCAGGCCGCTCTGCAGGAACGGCTTCAGCTCAGTCGGAATACCAAGCACCAGTCCTGCCGGCATCGGGTGCAGCTTGCCCTTTTGCAGTATGTACGTCTTCTTGGCGTTAGGGTTCGTGCTCACCAGCTCATGGTCAAGCTTAAGCTCCCGGGCCAGCTCAACCATTGCCGTCTTGCGGGCCAGAAACGAATCCGGTCCTTTCTCGATGACAAAGCCTTCACGCTGCAGCGTCTCGATCTTCCCGCCAAGAACATTGTCCTTCTCCAGAAGAACAATGTCAGGCTGGACGCCTGCTTCCCGGTAATACTTGCGCACATAAAAAGCGGCGCTGAGGCCGCTAAGGCCTCCGCCGATAATCACTACTTTACGGTGTGGTGCGGTCATAGCTGATTCACCTGCAGCTCGCCGGCTTTGGCGCGGACCACATCACTGAGAACAGACATATATGCCGGATCACTGTTCAGCGACTCAATGCGCATCAGGCGCATATCCAGCTCGGCGGCAAGCGCCTGGGCCTCGATGTCCAGGTCGTACAGCACCTCCAGATGATCAGATACGAATCCGATCGGAGCTGACAGCACATATTTCACTTCACTCTTGGCCAGCTCACGCATGGTATCAAGGATGTCCGGACCCAGCCACGGCTCAGCCGTTCTTCCGGCACTCTGCCAGGTGAACTGCCAATTGCTTACACCCGTCTTATCAGCAATAGCCTGCGAGGTTGCAAGCAGCTGATCGACGTAAGGGTCTCCCATTGCCAGAATCCGCTCAGGCAGGCTGTGTGCGCTGAACAGCACGCGCACATCGCCGCGCGCCGCACCGGTCTCTTCGAACTGGTCGAGCTTTGCCGATACCCGGCGGCTGAGCACATCGACCAGCTCAGGGTGCAGATGATAGCTTTCCACGAAGGTTATGGTGATTCCGCAGGCTTCTGCTTTTTCTTTTGCCCGTTTAATGTATGTTCCAACACTCATAACCGAATAATGCGGGGCCAGCACGATACCGACTGCATGATTAATGCCGTCTCGCACCATTGCTTCCACACCGTCTTCGATAAAAGGCCTGGCATGCTTCAGTCCCTGATAGCACACATATTCTACGTCCCCGCCGGATTTGTTCAAAGTCTCCTGAAGCGCCTCAACCTGCCGGTCGGTATTTTCTCTAAGCGGAAATACGCCTCCGACAATGGCTTCATAGCGGTCTTTGAGCTCCTTGAGCTGTTCAGCAGAAGGGGCATGCCCGCGCCGGATATGGGTGTAGTAAGCCTCTACCTGCTCCAGGCTTTCGGGTGTGCCGTACGACATCACTAGAACACCGATTTTTGCAGTCATGGAATTCAGCTCCTTATGTTAATTGTGCGGCTTAGCCGCCTGTTTCAGCGCCTGCTTCGAATAGTCGTGGATGTATTCCGTCAGCTCTCTTAGCGTATCCAGCGAAGCCTCGGGAAATAAGCCGTGCCCCAGGTTAAAAATGTATCCGGGCTGCTCTATCCCCTCGTCGATCAGATCCTTGGCCCGCTCCTTAAGCAGCTCCATCGGTGCAGTCAGCAGATAAGGATCGAGGTTGCCCTGAACAGCAAATCCGCCTCCGGTTCTGCGTCTGCCTTCCGCAAGGCTTACACGCCAGTCCAGTCCGATTACATCAGCCTTCAGGTCCTTAAGGCTCGGCAGGAGCTCACCGGAGCTTACGCCGGGAAAATAAATCTTCGGCACATTAAGATCCGACAGTTCGGCAAAAATACGGGTAATTGTCGGCAATACGTAGCGTTCGAAATCACGCGGGGCCAGCGCCCCGACCCAGCTGTCAAACAGCTGGAACGCCTTGCCGCCGCTCTTTACATGAGCACGCAGATATGTGATAACCATATCGCCCAGCTTATCCATCAGCTGCTCCCAGACACGCGGCTGGCTGAACATCATCTCTTTGGTCCGGTGATAGCTCTTTGAAGGTCTGCCTTCAATTAAATAGCTGGCAATAGTGAACGGTGCGCCGGCAAATGTAATCAGCGGCACCTCCAGCTCCTTGTCCAGAATGGCGATTGTTTTCAGAATATGGCCCAAATCGCCTTCTACATCAATCGGTTTCAGACGGTCTACATCGGCAGCACTGGTGATCGGATTCTCGATCACCGGACCGATATTCTTCACAATGTCGAAATTCACGCCAAGCGAAGCGACCGGATTCATAATGTCGGAATACAGGATAGCCGCATCCACACCCAGCTTGCGCACAGGCATCAAGGTTACTTCAGCCGCAAGCTCCGGCTGGCTGCAGATTTCCAGCAGCGAGTATTTCTCCTTGATTTTACGGTACTCGGGATCATAACGGCCGGCTTGCCGCATGTACCATACGGGAACATGGTCCGTCTCCTGCTGTCTGCAGGCGCGGATAAAAGTGTCATTGTAGGTCATGATAAGATCTCCATTGTTTTTTGATAGGATAGTTGCACACGCATATCACTTATTATGCCCCTTTTAAAAGATGGTAACAAGCGTTCTCACCCGGACGGAATGACAATCCAATGACATTACTATGACAAGTGTTGCACCGGAGAGAGGAAAATATATGATATACTGATAGAATGTCAATTTTTCGTGAATTTTTTCGCATAATATTTATCGAAAGGAAGTGAAAGCACTTTGAAGAACCGGGAGACCTGGAAGATCAACCTCATGGTGCTTTGGTTTGGCCAATTTCTCGTAAATGCCGGTATGACTATGATTACCCCGTTCCTGTCCCTTTATCTCGCGAAGGATCTAGGTGTTGTCGGTGACAGGGAAATCGGACTCTGGGCCGGACTCATTTTTGCCGCAAATTTTTTGACCTCATTTATATTTCAGCCGCTGTGGGGTAAGCTCGCCGACAAATACGGCCGCAAAATCATGCTGCTGCGCTCCAGCTTCGGCATGGCGATCGTCATCGTGCTGATGGGCTTCGCCCAGACCCCGATGCAGCTGCTGCTGCTCCGGCTGCTGAACGGGACGATATCCGGCTTCAATCCGGCTTCGATCGCTCTGGTGTCCGGTACAACCCCCAAGCACCGCATGGGATTTGCCATGGGCCTTATGCAGTCCGGCTCGGTAGCAGGAACCATCCTGGGACCGCTTATCGGCGGCCTGCTTGCTGACTGGATCGGCTTCCGCCCGATTTTTTACGTCGTAGGTGCGTTGCTGTTTGTAGCATCACTGCTTGCTTTATTCCTGGTAAAAGAAAAATTCAGCCGTGTGGAGGCGGCCAAGGTGCCGCAGGCGTCAGTGCTGGAGGGATTTAAGGAGCTGGCTAAGGTACCGCAGCTGCCTGCGCTGTTCGGTGTGACCTTTCTGCTGCAGTTCGCGATGATCAGCCCGATGTCACTGCTGCCGATCTATGTAGAGAAGCTGCACGGATCGGCTGTCAATATCGCCTTCTGGGCGGGAATGGTCAGCGCGGTAACCGGTATTTCCAATATGCTTGCCTCACCGCTGCTTGGTAAGCTGAGCGATAAGGTGGGTGCCCACCGCATTCTGACGTATGCGCTAATCGGGGCTGCGCTGTTTCTGATTCCGCAGGCTTTTGTGACAAGTGTATGGCAATTAATTGTTGTACGCTTCCTGATGGGAGTCTTTATGGGCGGGCTGCTGCCGAGTGTGAACGCACTGATCCGCTCCTACACCCCTGACGGCAAGGAGAGCAGGGCCTTCGGCTTCAACAGCAGCACGCTGGCCCTAGGCAATATGCTGGGGGCGGTAATCGGCGGGTTTTTGTCCGGCTATATCGGTATCGAGGGCTTATTCATCATCTCCGGCGGGTTTCTGCTGATCAATACCGTCTGGGTACGCTTCAAGCTGTACAAGCCGACCCGGCACCAGCTGTTCCGCTAATGGTGCGCCGGATGCTTATTTCACCATCGCCAGCGCCAGTCCGTCATAAGCCGGCAGCAGGGTGCTGATCAGCCGTTCATCACTTGCGATCCTTTCATTGAAGCTCCGCACCGCCTGAATTGCAGGGCCGTTACGTTCCGGATTCAGCGTGCGGCCGCGCAGAAAAATATTATCACCGGCGATAATCGCCCCGGGCGCCGCAAGCCGGATCGCATATTCCAGATAGTCCGGATAGTTCAGCTTATCCGCATCGATAAAATAGAAATCAAAGGTCCGGCCCTCCGCTTCCAGCTCCTTCAGGCTGTCCAGTGCAGGGCCGATTCTGTATTCCACTGCTTCACCGAAGCCGGCTTTGGCTAGATGGCTCTGCGCCAGCTCCGCATATTCCGCCTTCAGCTCAAGGGAGGTCAGCTGTCCGCCGGAGGCAAATCCGCGGCACAGGCAGATACCGCTATAGCCGCCAAGCGCGCCGATCTCCAGAATGCGCGTGGAGCGGGACAGCCTGACCAGCATCGACAGCAGCCGCCCGTATCCCGGAGCGACAGAGACCTCCGGCATGCCGTTAGCAAGGATCGCTTTTTTTACCTCAAGCAATAATTCGTCTTCCGAGTACAACATTTCACTGTATTCTTCCTGATTGAGCATATGTATTCTCCTTATCATGTTGTGAAGTCACGCGCATTCCCCTATACTTAAAAGGATTGGCTAGGCCAGGCCTTACTAAGCGTAGGCATGCACGGAATGAAGAAGGTATAAGAACCCGCTTTGACTGTCTGCTTTCCTTATTGTACTGGCTGGGAGCCACCATCTACAAGCTAAACGGAGTTGAGCACAATTGGGTAAATTACAACTGATCGCCACCGCCCCTATGGGTCTGGAGGCTGTAGTGGCACGTGAATTAAATGAACTGGGTTATGAGACCACAATTGAGAACGGCCGGGTGTTATTCAGCGGGGATCTTATCGATATCTGCCGCTGCAACCTCTGGCTGCGCACCTCTGACCGGGTCCTGATCAAAATGGGCCAGTTCCCGGCCCGGACCTTCGACGAGCTGTTTGAAGGCGTCAAGGCCATCAGCTGGGAGGACTGGATTCCTGAGAACGGAGAGTTCCCGGTTGAGGGAAGGTCCCACAAATCCCAGCTTACCAGCGTACCTGCCTGCCAGGGGATTGTCAAGAAGGCGATTGTTGAGAAGCTGAAGCAGTCGTACCACACCGAGTGGTTCACGGAGAACGGCCCGCGTTATGTGGTTGAAGTCATTCTGCTGAACGACATTGCTCTGATTACGCTGGATACCACCGGCCCTGCGCTGCATAAGCGCGGTTACCGCCGCCAGGCAACCGAAGCCCCGCTGAAGGAAACGATGGCAGCCGCCCTCATTCAGCTCAGCCGCTGGAATGGCCACCGTCCGCTATACGATCCCTGCTGCGGCTCTGGAACTCTTCTCATTGAGGCGGCGATGATCGCCTGGAACATCGCGCCCGGACTGCGGCGTTCGTTCCCGTCCGAACACTGGCCGGAAATTCCGAAGCGCCTGTGGGAGGAAGCCCGCGATGAGGCCTTTGATGCTGTGCGCGATGATTACCCGCTGCAGCTGACCGGCACCGACATTGACCCGGCGGCAATTGAAATTGCCGAAGCCGCTGCCAAAAGCGCAGGTCTCGCCGGCGAGATCACATTCAAGCATATGGCCGCCGCCAAAGCCCGTCCGGAAGGCGAATACGGCTGCATCATTACGAACCCTCCTTACGGTGAGCGGATCAGTAATGATAAGGAAGTAGAGAAGCTCACCCGCCAGTTTGGCGAGATGATGCTGTATCTGCCGACCTGGTCCTTCTTCGCGATCAGTCCCTATAAGGAATTCGAGCAATACTACGGCCGCAAAGCGGACAAGCGCCGCAAGCTGTACAACGGCCGGATTGAGTGCCAGTATTATCAGTATCTGGGACCGCTCCCGCCGCGCCAGCCGCAATAAAGATCTGCAGAAGAGCCTTAGACCACATCAGCATTGCTGGGGTCTAAGGCTCTTTTTATTGCATGATGCGGGTTATCCCTCAAAGCTCAGATGATGCTTTCATTCCTAGAACATCAGCTTATCCGGATCTGTCCCGATCCGTTCACCGGCATCCAGACCGCTAATGGCACTTATTTCTTCAGAAGTCAGCTCAAAATCAAAGATTTCGCTGTTCTCCTTAATGCGGGACGGGGTAACCGACTTCGGTATAATAACGATCCGGTTCTGCAGGCCCCAACGCAGGATCACCTGGGATACGGTCTTGCCGTGCTTACCGGCGATGCCCTGCAGCAGCCCGTTATCCTGCAGTCTGCCCTTCATCAGCGGCGCCCACGCCTCGATCTGAATCTGATGCTGAGTACAGTAGTCATGCAGCTCTTTCTGAATAAAACGCGGATGCAGCTCCACCTGGTTAACGGCAGGTACAATGCCGCTATCCTTGCGCAGCTCCTCCAGATGATGGATCTGGAAATTACTGACCCCGATTGCCCGCACCCGGCCTTCTTCATAGAGGCGTTCAAGTGCACGCCAGGTATCCTTATATTTATCCTTGCCCGGCCAGTGAATCAGATACAGGTCGATCATATCAAGACCAAGCTTCCTGCAGCTGGTGTCAAAAGCTTGCAGCGTCGTATCATAGCCTTGATCGGAATTCCAGACTTTAGTCGTCACAAACAGGCTGTCCCGTGCTACACCGCTTGATGCAATCGATTGTCCGACTTCTTCTTCATTGCCGTATACCGCAGCTGTATCAATACTTCTGTAGCCCAGCTCCAGTGCGGTTGTTACCGCATTAGCCACCTCGGCTCCTTCTGCTCTGAACGTACCGAGACCAAACCAGGGCATATGAACCCCGTTATTCAGAACCGTGCTGCCATTAAGATGCTTCATACCGTCTCATTCCCTCCTAAGTTTTGGCGGCTGCCGCCTATGTAATAAATCAATCAACAACCTGTATATTATAACACGTCAAGCAATCTGCCCCAAATCAGTGCAATTCCTCTGCATAACACAAAAGCCCCCGCCGGAGAGCAGGGACTTCTGTCTAGGAACACCGGTCCACCCGGCATACCCGATATTTGAATTTATTCCTTAACAGCCGCCGGCTTCTTAACAAAAGCTTCTGCCTTAGCCAGCACCTCATCCTCGGTAGGAGCACTTACATAACGTCCGTTAATATAGATAAAGGCCCGTTTGCCGCAAGGTCCGCAGTAGGACTTGCAGCCGACTTTGATCTCGGCGTCAGGCGCCATCTTACGCAGCTTGGGCATGATCGTCTTCATTCTGGTGTGATTGCATTGATCACAGATCTGTATTTCGTTAGCCATGGAGCAACCCTTCTTTATGTCCTTATTTACAGCGGCGGTTTAGTGGTCGCCGTGATTGCCTTTGGACGGATTAGTAATGACAAAGCCTTCTTCCGGCAGATACAGGTAATCAATCTTCACACCGTCCAGCAGCGGCTGGTTCGGATCAAGTATAACATCGATATCTTTGTCGGTGGAAACCACGATGTCATTTTCCTTAGGCGTGTCCAGATCCAGACCGTAATGAGCATGGTCGCCGTGGGCGTGTGTAATGGCTACGCGCAGCTTAAGCTCGCTGTTGCCTTCGAGTTCCATGGTTTTCTTTATCACTTTAGCCGCATTGCGGGTAATTTTGACGTTCATTATCATCCATCTCCTCAGCATCTACTTTAAAACCTCAATAATTCATTTTAAGGAAAGTAGTCTGCAAAAGCAACCTTCCCGGACAAATAGAAGGGCGTCTTATGACAAAATACGTACAAAATTCTTTAAACTTTCATCTTACGCTTCCCAGACCCGGATATTTGCGGTCCATCCGTGACACGAACCAGCCCATCAGCAGCATGGTTACCCCGATATCATCAATCGGCATAAAAGGCATTACATCAGGCAGAATCCAGTAGAGCAGCGCTGGTATAGTAAAAAGCAGCTTATCCCCGAGCGAGACGGAAGGCGAAATTACGAATTTCCAGGTGCTTTTGAATATATAGGACCACTGTTTCAGGGACAGCAGTTTTCTTAGTTTCATAGATTACATTCCTCCTGCTTATTTGCCTCAAATGAAAAGGGTACCGCCGCTATAGTACCTGTTAAAGGAGTACGGCCGTACTCTTTGCTGTTCATTACGCAAATCTGCAGTTATTGTTTCATTTTTAATTAAAAATATAAAAAAGGATACAGCCGCTAAGCACCGATAATCAGGATTGCGGCCGTACCCTTTGCTGCTATCTTACGCAAATTTGCAGTTTTTGTTTCAATTTTTATGCAAATTCGTAAGGATTTCCGCGATAATAAGACCGGTCTCCAATGCCATGTCTTCAAAGTCTGCCAGCGGCAGCGGGTTTTTGCCGTTCCCAAGCTCGACTGTGAAGCCCGGCTTGCGGAACCGCTGAATGAACCAGTCCTTGTAACCGGCATCGCTGCCGGTCAGCTCAACCGCCCGGTAGCCGCTTACTGCAGCCAAGTTGGCAGCCAGCTGCCTGCTCGAAGGCGGTTCGTATCCGCGGTAATTCCAATAGATTTCAGCACCCTGGCTGTGCAATGAAACTGCCGCTTCACCGGGATACCGCTCCGCAAGTGCGGCAAGCGCTGCTGCTTCAGGCTCGCTCAGCGGTGCCTGGCCGCTGTAATCACGCGGTGCAGGACCGGAAATCTGCCGCCGCTTACGCTCCTCCTCCCAGTGAGCCGGGAACTGGTCGCCGAGATCAACGCCGCGGATATTGGCCTTCCAGTGGCGGAAGCTGCGCCGTCTGTTGTTCCATTTCAGCACCTCAGTGTAATAGGGATGGCCCGGCAGCACCCCTTCCTGCACCAGCTCCACACCATCGGGATTTGCCATCGGCACAGCCCATAGCGTCCAATCCCGGAACCATTGTGCCGGATCATGCCCATGCCAGTCACCGCCAGCTGCATAAGCTTCCGCATACTGCTCTATGAAAGACATCAGGCACGGGGAGGTCAGCCATTCGTTGGCATGCAGGGCGGCATTCACATGCAGATGGCGGGGACCGCTGCCGATCCGCAGCAGCTGCAGCGGCTTGCCCATAATGCTCATCCCTATACTGCTTGCATCAATAAAAGGATACTTTTGTGTAAGCAGCCTGGTATCCTCCTCTAGCTCCATCGGGCCGTATTCGCCTTCTATGGTTACTATGCTGCTTGGGGCAGCGTTGGGAATGACCAGCACTTTGCCCGGAGTGCAGCAGCGGCCGGCAGTGATACCCGGGTTCAGCAGCTCCAGTTCACCTATATCCACCCCGAACAAGCCGGCGATGGCTGCTGCATTCTCCCCCTCCTGCACAGCGTAACGCTTACGCGGAGCAGAGGGCAGGAACAGGATCTGCCCCGGATAAAGGTAAGGCTGCCTGCCCGCCCACGGGTTCCCCTGTATAACATGCTCTGGTGTAAGTCCATATCTCGCCGCGATCCGGCTGACGGTATCTCCCTTGCGGGCAATATATTGCTGCATAGGTCTCATCCTCTCAGACTCTCTGGGTTGCCGTCATCCCTGCAAGTCTAAGGGACACACAGCCTCATTGTATTGTATGCAGCGCCTATCACCTGTCATGAACGAAAAGCTCCGCCGAAGGCTTGGCTGTACCAAAATAATGTAACCGCATACAAAGAATATGAAGGTAATAAAGGACGGATGCTTGGAGCAGCCGGAGGTGTACGAGTCTTATGTGGCGTTATTCATTCCTGAATACAAAAAAACCAGGATCAGCTCCCGGTTCTAATGTCTTGATATCTTAGAGGTTTGTCCCTATTGCATACGTCTGATGCAGCATTTACAACAGCTGGCCTACAGTGAAGATACCTGCCAGACTACCGGTGTCCTTTTGAGCTGCTCCCCGAGCCAGTCGCGGGCGATCCGCTGGAACATCTCGGCGTCTCCGCTGCAAAAGAACTGGTGAATCGGACTTTCATCCCCCCGGGCCAGCTGGCCTTTATCATACAAAATCGTACTGATCTCCCGTGCGGTCTCATCCGCCGAGCTGATCAGCTTCACTCCCGGTCCCATTACTTTACCTATCGGCTCTACGAGAAAAGGATAATGAGTGCAGCCGAGAATCATAGTGTCAATAGGCTCGTATTTGATCCCGTTAAGTGATTCCGCAACAGCAATATGGCTTTCCTCTGAACGGAACATACCCTGCTCCACAAAAGGCACCAGCGCCGGACAAGCCTGGCTGACTACCTCCACGAACGGGGACAGCTCCTTGAGCGCAGCAGTATAAGCCCCGCTTTTTATCGTGCCGACGGTGCCGATCACACCGACCCGGCCGGTTTTGGTGGCGCTGATTGCAGCCCGTGCTCCCGGATGGATCACCCCTATGACCGGTATGGGCACCTTGGCCGAGATATAATCTAGTGCCGCTGCCGTGGCTGTGTTGCAGGCAATCACTATCATTTTAGGATTAAATTGAATTAAATAGTCAACAATCTGTTCAGTGAACCATTTCACTTCTTCGGTCGAACGGGGTCCGTAAGGGGCACGGGCAGTATCACCAAAATAAATGATTTTTTCCCTGGGAAGCTGTCTCATTACTTCTTTGACAACTGTAAGCCCCCCCACACCTGAGTCTAGTATAGCTATAGCCTGCTGCACGAACACACCGCTTCCTTTTTACTTGTTTTGTGTAGCTTATGTAAGGTCATACCCAAGTGTACCTGACTTTTAGCCCCAATTGCAGATAATACTATTTTTACGGCTCCAGTTCAAGGAAGGAATAAAAATACCGCCTCCCGCGGGGACGCGGAAGGCGGCTGCAAGCCAGCTATATCAATAGATTCAGCAACGGGGACTCTGTACAAACGCAGAATGTACGGTGCAGCTTAGATTGAGCCGTCCTTGTCATCTTTAGCAGTATCCTGCAGAACAGCATCGGCGCTATCCTCTGCTGATTCAACTCCGGCATCCGCCACATCCTGTGCATCCTCGGCAGCCGCAGCAATGATCTCTTCAGTGTCTGTTTCATCCAGTCTTACAGCGGCTTCCTCGGTCACGATCCCGCTGACGACAGCGATTTCCTCTTCCGCATCAATCTGTGTATATTGCTTGCTCCATTCCTTTACTTCGCTCACCACAGATTCTACCGCATCCTTGGCTTTGCCGTACAGGTCGCTGCTTTTTTCTCCGGCCGCACCTGCAATTTCCGTCACTTTATCAACGGCTGCGGTTGTACCGTCCGCAATATCCTGACGCAGCTCTTTTCCCGGTTTTGGGGCGAACAGCAGCGCCGTTACAGATCCGACTACACTGCCGGCCAGAATTCCCCACAGCAAGCTTTTAGTATCCTTTTTCATCGTCAATCTCTCCTCTGGATTCAAAGTGCCTCTGCCCGTCATCCCCGGGCGTTCGCCTAGTTCTGCTATATCATAAGCATAGAGAGTTTGTCCTGTGACTGCTTCAGGAAGACTTTTCTAATGTTTTGTCCCGCTTAGCCGGAGGAATCGGCGTTATAGCATACCGGCAGGAATGGCCGCCTTCCGCCATACATTCGCTGCGCACCACCTTTGCCCCCAGCAGCTCCTCGAACAGACTCTGCTCACATTGGCAGGCCTTGCGGTACTGGGAAGCTACCTGCCGGATGGGGCAATTGAATTCCTGCATGACAAAAGTGCCGTCTTCCTCCTTGCTCCACTCGGCCATATATCCCCCGGAATTCTGGATTGATGACAGCTCCGCTACGCGCTCCTCCAGACTGCGGTTCTCCATCATCGGAGTATACTGGGCAAGCATCCGCCTGCGCCTTCCCTCAAACAACAGGTTAACCGTCTCAGTCCCGCTGGTATGATCCAGCTCCCGCAGCAGCTCAAGCGCCAGATTGTGATAGGTTTTGGGAAAATGCTCCTCCGCACGCTCTGTCAGCGAATATACATGCAGCGGCCGGCCCATCGCCTGGCGGACGACTTTCGTTTTGGCCAGTGACTCCTGCTCTAGCTGCAGCACATGCCGGCGGACTCCCATTTCGGTAATTCCCAGCTCCTCTGCCAGCGCGCCAATCGTCAGCGGACCCTTCATTTTGAGCAGCGTCATAATATTTCGTCTTGTCGAACCGCTTTCCTGCCCTTTTTTCATGCTCAGGCACCTCCTCTCTTTACAGATATTATCCGTGTATCCGATCCGGCTGCGCGGTAAAACCTGACTCAGACCGGCAATTGTGCCCCGAGCTCCTGATCCAGATACCTGCGCACTTCCAGGGCAAAACGTTCCAGAGTATCCGGCAGCAGCGCCGCAAGCGGATGAAGCCTGCTCCGGTCCCAGTTATAATAATCCTGCACCAGCGGCTTGCGGAGCGCGACCAGTTCGATAAGCACAGCGTAGATTCCGCTGTCTCCGAGCACCTTTTCTTCGTTGATAATTGAGATGATATCCTCGTAGCTGCCAGCATCGCGCATGATGAAGCCGTCGATCAGACAGCTCCCGACATCCGTCACTACCTCGATTGCCAGATGCAGGCAGCGCTCCTGCACCAGCCCTTTAATAATACCGCCGTCCCAGGAATCCGCAGCACTGTGCAGGCCGGTTCCAATTGCGGGAATCTGATCCAGTATATTCTCAATTTGCTTCCGGTTAACATAGTACACAGCTGAACCCTCCAAGTAGTCAGGTGGTATGGAAGAACGATAATGTGCTATACTTACTTGCCGCGCCTGCCGCGGCGCTTCAGCCAGAATAACATAATGAAACAGGCAGCCAGAAAAACGATCAGATAGGTTAATGCTTCCATCGGATACTCAAGCTCACGCATGTACATCACCGCTTCCGGTATCAGATTTCATAATCTACCGCGATAGAAAGCTCCTTGACCTCATTAATGTGTGCAATGACTTCCTTGTGGGCAGGATGAACCTGATAGGCCTGCAGATCGTCAAGTGAAGCAACCGTGGTGACAAGCGCGATATCAAAGGAACGCTCCGAATGAATAATATCGGCTCCGACCTCAATCGAAAGCAGCTGCGGGATCTTTCCTTCCATGTTGCGTAGCACGCCGACTGTAGTTGCGACACTCTCCGGTGAACGGTCCTTCAATTTGAAAAATACGATATGTTTAATCATCTGATTCGCTCCCTGCAGACAGTTTTGTATTTTTTGATTACTAAAAATATATCATAACGGCAACACTTCTGAAAGAAACTTAACCCTCATGTCAGCAATTACAGCATTAACCATTGCAGCGCAAAGGAAAGTATTGTAGTATAACGTTAAAAATTCGGAGGAAGTATGCCTAAGAATCAACAAGAACCTCATAAAATTCAGGCTTGGTCTCTGATCAACCGCAAATATCTTGGACAAGGCGTACGTGTAAAACGGTTCCGCAGACCCAAGCGCAGCCAGATCCGCAACCGGGTTCTGCTGGCAATCCTCATGGCAAAGGACATCAAATTGTCCAAGCTTGCAGAAGAGCTCTCCGTGTCCTCGCGCAGTGTAAGCGCCTGGGTGTACGAGGGCCGCATCCCTTCCAGAAACAATCTGGACAAGGTATGCCGTCTGCTGGGTTATCCGTCCCATATTTTGTTCAACGAGGCACTCCTGCGGCAAAGTCCGATTGTATGCCAGCCTACCCCTTCACGTTTTATGAAAAGAACGCTTGCCCACTCTCCGCAGAATAACACGATTCTGACAGGGCTGTGCATGGTGTATGACTTTTCAGTAACCGATGTCAGCATCTGGATCGGCGTCCATCCGGGCACCTTCCGCAAATGGCTGCACCACTGTCATCTTCCGACCCTTGCCCTGCAGGAAAAGGCTGAAAGCTTCTTCCGCATTCCGCGGCATATTCTGTTTGCCGATTGTGAACTGCGATAGCAGGCAGAGCGCCGGATGAACCTTTACTCCTAAGCGACGACCCTACTTAAGGCCCCCCTTGCAAGACAAGGAGGGCCTATTGACGTCTTTTTCGGTCAGCCTATTTTATGTGCGATAAGGTACCGCAGTATGTATTCATGGGTTCCGCCCCGGCTGCTCTGCAGTCGCTCAACGAATGACCCGCTCTCAATAATCTCTGTTCCGGCAAAATGGCTTCTTAAATCGGCATCGCTGAAAAAGTGGGCGTATTTCCCTTCTTTGTACTCAAAGGTTCCCGGTTCAAGCTTGCGGCCGCAGCCGTTATTCGGGTCCTCATCGGAAAAACTGGTGAAATACAGCAGGCCGCCAGGCCGCAGCTGGGCAAGAGATGCCTCAATCAGCCGCCTGCGTTCCTCTTCCAAGAATAAGTGGAGCACATCATAGCAGTATACAGCATCGACCTGCGTGTTCAGCTGCTGCTCCAGCGCCGAACCGGCTATAAAATGCGTTGCAGGGTCCCATTCCTCCGCCAGCTCCAGCGCCTCTGCGCTTAATTCAATGCCATAGGTGGTGAATCCGGCTGAAAACACTTTGGTATTGCGCCCGTAACCGGCACCGGGAACCAGCACGGAGCCCAGTCCGGCTGCACGGAATACTTCACTAGCCTGCTCTGCTGAAGGGCTGGGCTGGCTTCCCCAGATCATCCCTTCGCGGGCAAAGCGCCCGCTCCAATATTGCGACATAGTGATCTCCTTTCTAAGATAAATACTAGTCTCTGATTCTATACCAGTACTGATAAATCTCTTTGTAGCCCAGCTTGTCATATAAAGCGGAAGCGCCGGCATTCGCCAGCACCACCTGCAAAAAAGATGCTGTTGCCCCCTGAGCCCGTCCCCATTGCAGCAGGCCCAGGATCAGCTCCTCTGCCAGACCCTGTCTGCGGTATGCGGGAGCTGTAACAATATCATACAGCCCGATGTATCCATGCTGAAGGACACCAAGCCCGCAGGCCGCCGGCTCACCGTCCTTATAGAGCAGAGCATATCCATGCTGCAGAGAGGAAGAGCCCAGCATCCGGCACAAGGTACTCCGCTGGGCTCCGGACAGCCCTGTCTGCTGTGAGAACGCTTCTACCCATGCTTCCTCCAGCCGCTCCCTGATAACTAAAGTGTGTCTGCTCTGCACCGGCGGCAGCTGTTCCAGTTCAAGCATACGGACCGAGGACGGGCTGTCTTTCCGGTAGCCTAGCTCACTTAACAGGTGATCCAGTCCGGCGGGTCTTGAGTAAGGGGTGATTTTGAATACGGTCTGAAGCTCTGCCTGATCGTAATACTGCTCGGCAAGGCGGATTTTTTGTTGTACCTCAAGGCTCCCGGCATTCTCCTCCGGTCCGTATAACGGATTAACCGAGTTGGAACGTTTCGTATAACCTGAAGCCGAGCGCAGAATCCAGCCATCCAGCAGCACACTCTGTTCCGCCGGCCAGGTATTCAATGATATTTCTTCAATTTTTTCGAACAATTCCCCGGACTCCTTTCCGTTTCTAGCTCCGTTTGCTGCGCATCGCATTCAGCAGGGTTAGCCCATTCTCCGCTTCGGAAGTGAACTTATCATATTCCGGTGACTCTTTGCCGTAAATGGCGATTTTGCCCGCTGCATCATAATGGATTCCCCAGCCGTAGCACTTTGGCAGCATGGAGGCACGCAGGCAGGGGTGTTTTTTGGAGAACAGTCCGGCCCATATTTCCGTTTTCCGGGAGAGGCGCTCTTCCCTGGGAATTTGCTTGTGGCGCACATGCACCTCATACAGCAGCTCCTCATGATTGTACTTGTAGGGGCTGTCTGCCAGCAGCTCAAACTGGATAAGATGCGCCGGAGGCAGCGCCTTTGCGCTCACCGGAACGGTCCCTGTCTCTACCGGACAATCCTCCGAGACACGTATGAATGTATTGATGTAGCTCATTTGTCGGCCTCCTTTTTATATACGGGACTGTAGTGCCTTTATCATAACCCAAGGAGATGAGCCGGCAAAGTGAACAAAAATACAACACAAACAGCCGCCCCCCCGTTATTTTGGGGAACGGCCTTATATGCTTACAGCCGGTCTATGAATCTGCCCTGCTTAGGCCTACCAGCTGGATTTGGTGACGCCGGGAATCTGGCCCTTATGCGCAAGTTCACGGAAAATAATCCGGGATACCTTAAATTTGCTTAGGTAGCCTCTGGGCCGGCCTGTAACAGCGCATCTGTTCTTTTGGCGTGTCGGCGAGGAGTCCCGGGGGAGCTTTTGCAGGGCCATGTAATCTCCCTTTTCCTTCAGCTCTGCGCGTTTATCCGCGTATTTGGCGGCAAGCTCCTGGCGTTTAAGCTCTTTTACAACTTTTGATTTTTTGGCCAAAAATGTTCAGCTCCTTTCCTGATTCTAATGAATGTCAGCCTTGGAAATCATCCTTCCGCCTATTCGTTCAATGCCTTCTTAAGGGCTTCCAGGTTCTGGCGCATGATTGCGATATAGTCGAGACTTCTGCTGCGGTCCTCTTCTGTCAGACCTTCAACCGGATTCAGCACAGCCGCCTTAGCTCCTATTTCCTGGGCAATAGTCTCTGCGACACTGGAGGAGATCAGTGTTTCAAAAAAGATCGTTTTTACATCGTTTGCTTTGGCGAATTCAATAATACCTGCCATCTGTGCAGCAGAAGGCTCCAGCTCAGGAGACAGGCCGGCAATCGGCACCTGGGTCAGTCCGTACTCTCTGGCCAGATAGCCGAACGCTGCATGCTGCGTGATGAAATCCTTACGTTTCGTATTAGAGAGGCCGTCTTTGAAATCCTGGTCAAGCTGCTCCAGACTAGAGACATAGCTGTCAGCGTTCGCTTTAAATACTGCTGCATGATTAGGAGATGCTGCAGCCAGTGCGGCTTCAATGTTGCGCACTTCCCTGATAGCCAGGGCTGGGGACAGCCAGACATGGGGATCAAGACCGCCATGGTCATGGTCATGGTCGTGCTCGTCTGCACCATGGGCTTCTTCCCCGTGCTCGTGGTCGTGCTCATCAGTGCCATGGGCTTCTTCCCCGTGCTCGTGGCTGTGACCGGCCTCTTCCTCTTCGGCGCCTTCCATAATATCCAGCCCTTTGCTGGCCTCCACAGTGATCAGCTTGCTGCCTGAAGCGCTGTCCAGCACCTGTCCGGTCCAGCTTTCCATACCTGCACCATTATAGATCAGTATATCTGCATCGGTGATACGGGCCATGTCCTGTGCAGTCGGCTCCCAGTCATGCGGCTCAATACCGGCTGGTACCAGCAGCTCTACGTCAGCAAGATCGCCTGCAATATTTTTTGTGAAATCATACATCGGGTAGAAGCTTACTTTAATGTCCAGCTTGCCTAACGAATCTGCAGAGGCATTGGCAGCGGCGGATGTATCTGAAGTACCTGTAGCTTGTATATCAGCCGCATTGCCTGCAGGATTGTTGTTACTGCCGCAGCCTGAGGCAATGAGTAAAGCAGACAGGGCCAAAACGGTAAGATGACGGGTTCTGAAATTTAACAAGATGGATAGACACTCCTATTCTCCAGTGAATTCTATAGTTAATTAACGGTTCCCCTGCTGTGCAGCGGGCTCCGGTATTGTCTACGGCGGCGTTTCAGTCTGGCCAGCTTCTGTAACGATATGGCTGTCAGCAGAAACAGCAGCAGGATCAGGGCAATCGTGCCTCCGGGAGGCGTATTGATATAGTAGGAAGCGGTTAGACCGCTGAACACGCCCAGCAGACCGGTCGAGACCGCAATCAGAATTGCAGCCGTAAAGCCTGAAGCAAGGCGCAGCGCGATGGACGCAGGCAATACAATTAACGCAGATACCAGCAGCACACCAACTACCGGCATTGCAGCGGCAACAGTCATTCCGGTTAACACTGCGAACGAAAAGGACAGCAGTCCTGTGCGCACCCCGCTGATGCCGGCGGTCTCCTCGTCAAAGGTGAGGCTGTATAAGGGCCGGCGCAGAACAGTGAAATAGATCAGCCCGGCAGCGGTAACTACCGCAATCAGCTTAAGCTGGGTACCGCTGACAGCAACAATGGAGCCGAACAGGTAGGAGCTGAAGCTTTTGCTCAAATTCTGCCTCAGGCTCATCAGTACAACCGCCAGTGCCAATCCCGAGGTCATGATGATGGCTACCGGCAGCTCACTGTATGTCCGGTAGGAACGGCGCAGCTGCTCGATGATGATTCCGCCGGCAACCGCAACGGCAAAACCGCTAAGCGCAGGATTTAGCCGGAGCACAGAGCCAAGCGCTACGCCGGCCAGCGACACATGCGACAATGTATCGGCCATCAGCACCTGCCGGCGCAGCATCAGGTAGACGCCGAGGAGCGGTCCGATGATGCCGATCATTCCTCCTGCCCAAAACGCACGCTGCATGAATTCGTAACCAAACACGTCCATCCCTCCCTCTCCCTGCGCTCCAGGTTAATCACACTGTCCAGATAGCTGCCCGCTTCTTCCTGTCCATGCGTAACCATGATAACTGTCCTTTTATGTACACTTACGTAATGCCGCATCAGCTTATACAATCCGGCACGGCTAGCAGCGTCCATTCCCGTCGCCGGCTCATCCAGCACCAGCACCTGCGGCTCCTGGGCCAGCGCACGGGCGATACAGATCCGCTGCTTCTGCCCGCCCGACAGCTCACCAATTCTGCGGCTGCGGTAGTCCCACATCTCCACCTGCCTCAGACAACGCTCCACCAGCTCCTCTTGTTCCTTCGTGAACCGGCGGAACAATCCAAGCCTTCCATAGCAGCCGGACCGCACCAGTTCATGAACGGAGCTTGGAAATCCTGTGTTAAACGAAGCGACCTGTTGTGGAACATAACCTATTTCCAGTCTGCCGCCGGCTGCTATTTCCTGATTCAAAGTCACTGTCCCGCTCCACGGCCGCAGCAGGCCCAGCATCAGCTTGAGCAGTGTGGTTTTGGCTGCGCCGTTCGGTCCGGTAATACCGATGAACTGCCCGGCTTCAATATCCAGCGTGAGGCGGTCAATCACCGGCTCTTCCCCGTAACCAAACACTACATTACGCATTGATGAGAGAATCATGGTACCGCCTCCGTTCGTTTGCGGGGATGCCGCATCCTGCCATTTGCTTTTACATACGTATGCGCACTGAGCACCTGGCACTCACCTTGAGCCCGACAGACTCCGGCTACTCCTGCCCGGCAGCCAGCAGCTCCTCCGCTACCCACGGCAGCGGATTATTAAATTGCTCCCAGTCCTGTTCCGTCTCCTCAGGGGTCAGGAGGCATCTGTCGAGCCGGGCTTCCAGCTCGGCACGGTCCATTCCAATACCGATGAACACGATCTCGTTCATCCGGTCGCCCCACTGCTCATCCCATCTGGCCTGTACATCAGGCTCGGTTGCCAGCACCTCCCGCTGCTGTGCTTCCGGCAGCGTCGCCAGCCAGTAGCCGGCCGGTCCGAACTGGATCGACGGTCCGGCCTGGCTCAAGCTTGCCGCCAGATCGCCCTTCGCGGCAATCCATACCAGCCCCTTAGCCCTTACCACCTCTTCCGGCCAGTTGCTGAAGAAGAAGCTGAGCCGCTGAGGGTGAAACGGTGTTCTGCGGCGGTAGACAAAGGAGGCGATACCGTATTCTTCTGTCTCGGGTGTATGGTCCTCCTTGTTCAGCTCGGCAATCCAGCCGGAGGACATGCTTGTCTTCTCAAAGTCGAACCGGCCCGTGTTCAGGATCTCCTTCGGATCAACCACACCTTTGACGGTACGGATAATCTTGGCGGTTGGCTGTAATCTGCGCAGCACAGCCTCCAGCTTGTTCAGCTCCTGCTCCTCTACCAGATCGCATTTGTTAAGCAGCAGCACATCGCAGGTCTCAATCTGGTCGATCAGCAGATCGACAATGTCGCGGAAATCACCTTCGCCTGCAGTCATGTTGCGGTCGAGCAGGCTGTCTCCCGAGGCAAAATCATGCCAGAACCGGTTAGCGTCAACGACAGTAACCATCGTATCCAGCCGGGCCAGCTCGGTCAGATCAATGTCCAGCTCCGGATTGGCGTAAGTAAAGGTCTGGGCGACAGGCACCGGCTCGCTGATACCCGAGGATTCGATCAGTATATAATCGAACCGCCCTTCAGCAGCCAGCTTGCTCACCTCACGCAGCAGATCATCACGCAGCGTACAGCAGATGCAGCCGTTGGACATTTCTACCAGTGTCTCCTCTGTACGAGACAGCGTGTTGCCTGATTTCACCAGATTCGCATCCACATTAACCTCACTCATGTCATTGACGATTACCGCCACCTTAAGCCCTTCCCGGTTCTGCAGGATATGGTTGAGCAGGGTTGTCTTGCCGGAGCCGAGGTATCCGCTCAGCACTGTAACAGGTATCTTTTTCATTGTTCCGCTCCTTAGTGTAGTTTTATTGAACAGCCGTCAGCCGGGCCGGCGAAGAATCAGCGTGTCTCACGGTGCAGTGTAACGCGCTTCAGACGCGGGGAATACTTCTTCATTTCCAGACGCTCCGGATTATTTTTCTTATTCTTGACAGTGGTATAGTTGCGGTCACCTGTTTCAGTGCAGGCCAATGTAACGACTACTCTCACAGTATTCAGCTCCTTTTGTTTATTCGTAATTATTACGATTTACACATCATACAGGCTTCTCCAATCAAATGTCAACCGTCCGCAGCTAAAAAAATTTCTAGCAGCACCGCACTCACTCTCTCAAAAAGATGGTCTTTCTGCCCGCGGCAGCACGTATAGATGGAATTATGAAACTATGATTCTTGCAGTGATTCATAACAAATAAAAGCGGGAGTGTGGACCATGAAGATACCGGTGATGATATTGAGCGGCTTTTTGGGGAGCGGGAAGACAACCCTCCTGCTCACCCTGCTTAAGGAGAGCAAGGCACGGGGACTCAGCCCAGGAGTTGTGATGAATGAGCTGGGGAAACGGGATGTGGACGGATATATTCTGCAGGAGCAGACCGGGGCCAATGTGGAAAAGCTGCTGGACGGCTGTGTCTGCTGCAGCCGCAGAGAAGATCTGCCGCGCAGTATGAACGCCGTACTCGCAAGGCGGCCGGATATTATCTATATCGAGCTGACCGGCGTTGCTGATCCCGAGGAGATCGCCCTGACCCTGCATGAGCTGCCGCTTAGTGAAAAAGTACACCTGCACTATACTGTTACCGTGCTGGATGCAGAGAACGTACTGGAGTATAACAGCCGCTTCTCGTCAGACAAGCAGCTGGTTCGTACCCTGCGTAAGCAGCTGGCCGGTGCCGATCTGCTGATTGTTAACAAATCAGACCTTGTCGATCCGGAGCGGCTGTGGAGAATTGAAAAGACAGTCCGTAAATACAATACGGAATCGGAAATTGTGTTCACCCATTACAGCGAGATTAATCTTGCTCCCGTACTGGACGGAATTATCCCCCAGCAGCCGCGTACTGCGGCCGCACAGCGACGGGCGCTTCCTGTCAGCGGCGCTCCGCTCAAGCGCATGCAGACGGGACAGTCTTCCGGGGCAACAGCCCTGCAGGAGCGGGAAGCGGGCACCTCCGGTTCCTATTCTCAGGTATCTGCCGTCACGCTCACCTATCCGCAATCTGCCGCGCAAGGGATATCTGCAGAGACGCTTGAAGCTTTCTTCCGTGAATGCGGCAGCAGCCTGCTGAGAGCCAAAGGCCATGTCCGCCTGGCCGGCCGGGAACAGGAGCTGCAATCTGTTCAGCTGGTCCAGTTCGCCGGAAGCCGCATCAGCTGGGAGGAATCCAGATATCCCGGCCAGTCCTATATCGTATTTATCGGCCTGGGCCTTGAAGAGCAGCGTCTGACGGAGCGCTGGTCCAGGCTGTTCGGCTGAAGCAATGAGACGGGAAGGAGCCTGACAACGCCTTGACTATCATTTCACCGTTCAAACTGCTGCCGCTGCTTATTCCCGCCGTGTTTCTGATCATCCTCGGCATAGTCTGGCTGCCTGCCCATCCGGAGCTGCTGGACAATTCATATCTGCACAGCTTCAAAACCGCTTTTATCGGAATCCTGCTGGAGGCCATGCCGTTCGTGCTGCTCGGCGCCCTGCTCTCCTCTCTATTGCGCGTGTTCGTGCCGGACGAATGGATCTCGCGCTGGATTCCGCGGCGTCCGGTGCCGGCGATTCTGTTCGGCTGTCTGCTCGGCATTCTTTTTCCCGTATGTGAATGCGGAATGATTCCGCTCGTCCGCCGGCTGATGCAAAAAGGAATGCCGCTTTATGTCGCTGTCGTATTTATCCTGTCAGGGCCCATATTGAATCCTGTCGTGTACGGGGCCACGCTGACCGCCTTCCGCACGCATCCCTGGCTGGCTTACGCACGGATGGGACTGGCTTTTGCCGTAGCTGCTGCTATCGGATTCATCATATACGCCACCGTAACCAAATCACCGCTGCGGCTGTCCATCAGACGCGAAACCGGTGAACCGCACCGGCTCAGTACCCGCGGAGGCAGACTTGTCTCTGTGCTGGTACATACCTCGGATGAGTTTTTTGAAATGGGCAAATATTTAATCATCGGCTGCCTGCTGACCTCCGGCATTCAGACCTTCATGGATCACGGCAGTCTGGAAGCAATCGGCGGGATGCCGCTGGGCTCTTATCTGTTCATGATGGGTCTCGCTTTCGTGCTGTCGCTGTGCTCCACTTCAGATGCCTTTGTGGCCGCCACGTTTCTGCATACCTTTCCGGCCGGTTCCCTGCTTGCCTTCATGGTGCTTGGACCGATGCTGGATTTCAAAAATTCACTGATGCTGCTCTCACTGTTCAAAACCAGATTCGCCCTGTATCTGTTTTTTCTCATCTTCGCAGCTGTATTCATCGGTTCAGTGCTGGCTTCACTCTGGCTCTAGTACACTTTACAGGAGGTCCCCATGAATGATCCGCGAAGCATACGCGTCCATTATCTGCTCAGGGCGGTCCTTCTGCTCGGCTTTGCACTCTATATCGCCCATTTAAGCCAGCAGGACACACTGCACTATTATGTGGCTCCCAAGCTGGCACGCTGGATCAGGCTTTGTCCCGTACCGCTGGCGCTGATGGCGGCCAGCCTCGGAATACAGGCATTGTTCGGAAAAAGCAGCGCCTTGTGTGACTGCGAGCATCAGCTGCCACGCTCCCTGTTCAGAAGCACCGCCTTATACGGCCTGTTCCTGTTTCCGCTGCTGCTCGGCTTTGTGCTGCCGGACCGGGCACTGGGCAGCGCTGCCGCTGCCAGAAAGGGGATCTCCTTAACCTATATCGCACCCGAAGAAGGCAGCGGAGAGCGGTTCACCGCTTCCAATCCCTATCAGGAGGAATTCGCCGGGCTTGCAGGCAGATTGTATAAGCAGCCTGTAATCACTGTGCATCCGGAGATTTTTTCTGAGACCTTCGGAGCTATCGACCTGTACAAGGAGCAGTTTGAAGGCAAGCAGATCAAGGTATCCGGCTTCCTGTACAAAGGCCAAGGCACAGACGGGGATTCCTTTGCGGTCAGCCGCTTTCTGGTGCAGTGCTGTACGGCAGACGCTACACCCTTCGGCATCCTGCTTGATCCGCAGACGCAAATAAGCCTGCCCGCAGACACCTGGATTGAGGTGCAGGGCAAGCTTCATGTTGCGCAGTATCAGGGTAAAGCTGTGGTCCGGATTACGCCGGAGCTTGTAACTCCAATCCTCCAGCCCGATACTCCTTACGTGTACTCCAATGCGGATTCAATAGCCGCCTGGGAGCAGATCAGCGGCAGTCCGGCAGAAGCCGGGGCTAAATAACCGCATCCAGCTCATCGTCATTGTCAATGGAGGACCCGGGATTTACCACCTCAACCATCAGCCTGGCCGGAATACAGATAATCTGCTGCTTCGGCCTGGAGATAAACCCCATATCCAGCGCGATCGGGAGGGGAGCATCCGAATAGGTCATCTGAATCCCGTAATCGTATACCTTAAGGATGTTATGGCCGTATTTGGTTTGAATATCAAGGGTCTGCTCCTCTTTGGTCAGAGTGACGGTCTGGTACGCCTTGCCGTTGATTGTAATCACCGCCTGCAGATCCCCCTGCTCATAATGCTCTCCCCGGACATCCAGCCATTTAACCCCGTAGATTCCGCCGGCAAGCAGCAGAACAAGTACAATAATTATAAAATCGCCGCGTTTCATCTTATTCACTGCTGTTATCCTCTCGCTGCTGTAATTTATACGTAAGTATTACGAATAATATAAATATAGTCAGCAGCGAAAAATTTGTCAACGCTTGGACAGACGCTTTAGTATCTGCCGCAAGACCAGTGTAAGCAGAATATAGATAAGCAGCACCGCAATAAGCGTCATAATCCGTTCTGCAGGATCTCCGTCCGCAAACAGCACCGGCCCTATTCCAAAAAAAGTAACCAGTGCATACAGCAAGCCAAACAGCATATAGAGGAGCCACTTCATACTACAATCCTCCCGGATTAAGTTTTCCTACTTATGGAGCTGAGCCGACCACTCCCTGAGCACCCTGTCCAGCTCGTCTGTGAGGATCGGCTTGGAGATGAAATCCTGCATCCCTGCCCTCAGGCACATCTCTTTGTCTTCCTTCTGGGCAAAAGCCGTAGCCGCTATAATTACCGGATACAAGCCGTGCTCCTCTCTGATTCGCATAGTAGCCTCTATTCCATCCATCAGCGGCATCTGGACATCCATGAAGACCAGATCATAACGGTGTAGCCGCACAGCCTCCACTGCCTGCAGTCCGTTCAGGGCGGCATCCGCAGCATATCCACGCTTCTTGAGGTGTGCCTGCAGAATCTGCAGGTTCACCGGGTGATCCTCGGCAATCAGGATGGAGAGCGGGCCGAATTCACCGAATGAGTACTCACTCCGCCTGTTCTGAACCGTTACCTGTTCGCCGCCTTCTCCCGCTGTAATAAGCCCCTGGGATAAATCCTGACGCGGAATCAAAGCCTCAATGGTAAAATAGAACTCCGCTCCCTCGCCTTCCCGGCTGTCTACACCAATTGCGCCCCCCAGCAGCTCGACCAGCTTTTTACTGATGGCAAGTCCAAGTCCGGTCCCGCCATACTTGCGGTTTATGGAGGGATGCAGCTGGGAAAAGGACTGGAACAGCATTCCCTGGCTCGCCGGGTCAATGCCGATGCCGGTATCTTTTACGGTAAATTTGAGGATTACTACTCCGGTTTCCAAGGATGTTTCCAGCTTGGCGGACACGCTGACTGAGCCCTCATCTGTGAATTTAACGGCATTCCCGACCAGGTTAATCAGAATCTGGCGCAGCCTCACTTCGTCGGTCACCAGCAGCGGCGGCAGGTCAGGATCAAGCTCGGTATGCAGAACAAGCCCCTTTTCCTTCACCCGCGGGTAAAAGATATCGGCAACATGGGCCATCACCTGCCGAAGATCAACCGCCTGCAGCTCAACTGTCATCATTCCCGCCTCTATTTTACTGAAATCAAGCACCTCGTTCAGAATATGCAGCAGCGAGGCACTGCTTTTATTGATAATCTGAGTGTAGTATTCCTGCTCTTCGCTCAGCTCTGTGCCCGTCAGCAGATCGGTCATTCCGATAATGCCGTTCATCGGTGTACGCAGCTCATGGCTCATGATGGCCAGGAACTCTGATTTAGCCCTGTCCGCCTGTTCGGCTGACTCCTTCGCCCGCACGATCGCTTTTTCCTCGGTAATATCACGGAATACAATCACAGTACCCTTCTGCTCCCCGTTGTCGAACAGCGGAGTCATCCGGTAACGGACCAGGAAGCTGGAGCCGTCCTGGCGCCAGAACACCCCCTCCTTCTCTTCATAGGTCAGGTGCTCGGAGAACCATTCCGGCAGCGTTTTGCCGCCTCCCGGATAGGGATCGCCGTCCAGCCAGGTCTGCTGTATGGCATGCAGCTCAATGCTGCCCCCGCTCCGGCCGGAGTCATAACCGAGCATCGCAGAGGCGGCAGGATTAATGAATACCGTCTCCCCCTCCAGACTGATGCCAAAAATCCCCTCAGTAACCGAGTTCAGGATCAGCGCATGCTCATAGCTAAGCTTCTCAATCTGCTCCAGATGCCTTTTACGCTCTGTAATATCACTTATAATAGCAAATATACCAGTGACCCTGGAATCCTGCATGATCGGCACATATATCATCCCTACCTCAACCCTTTGCCCTTCCCTGCGGATCAGCCTGCTCTCGAACGATTGCGATATCCCGCCGGCAGCCAGTGTAAACCGCTCAGCTACAAAATCCAGCTCCTCCGGATCAATAAGCTCACTGTAAGCGGAATCCAGCAGGGTATCACGGGAATAACCGGTGATATGCTGCAGACTGGCATTCAGCGACTCGATACGTCCGTCAAGAGCCATCGCAAGGATAGCGGAAGGGTTGTACTCAAACAGGGACTTGTAGCGGTTTTCACTTTCCAGCATTTTCAGCTCATATTGCTTGCGATCAGAGACATCCCGGGTTACACCAATAATCTCAGCGGTCTCTCCGGTGCCGTTACAGATATGGCGCAGAGTCGTCTCCACCCACAGATAAGAGCCGTCCTTGCACAAAAAGCGGAATTCCATCGGCTCCAGCCGCAGTCCGTCTATGATATCGGCCAAGTACTGGCGCATCTTTGATAGATCTTCAGGATGGATGTATTCCATCCCTTTGGTTCCCGCCAACTCCTCCGGCGTGTAGCCGAACATCTGCTGGCAGACCGGTGAAGCATACAGATAAGTGGCATCCCCGTCTGCTGCGTTGCGTGTGATGAAATCCTGGGAATTCTCTGAAATCAGCCGGTAATTCCGCTCACTCTCCCGCAGCTGTTCTTCCATGTGATGGTGTTCAGTCACATCCTGAACCACTCCGCTGATTTGCCGGGTCTCCCCCTGATCTCCAAGTACCGCTTCCCAATGGGCACTGATACATTTCTCACCATGCCCGGGCACATTTGCCCGAAAAATCCAGTTCCCGCTTTCACCCGATTCCGCACATCTGGTTAATTCTTTCATTAAATCCGGCAAGTCATCCGGATGAATCCTGTCAAACACCAGCCCGGGGTCCAAAACGGAGTTTTGCCCGTTATTCCAGGTATGACCAAATATATGGCGTAATTCTTTTGAAACCTTAAGCTGGCCGTCCGCATAGTCCCACTCCCAGGAGCCCATTTTAGCCAGCAGATGCGCACGGGCCAGCATGTCCTCATACTTTTTACGCTCTGTAATATCCCGGGCTACGGTCAGTACCTGTATCACTTCCCCTTCAGCATCCCGCATCACCTGGAAGGAGCTTTCGATCCACAGGTAGTTCCCGTTCTTATGCCTGACCCTTCTCGTGAATACATCCTTGTCCGAAAAGAGCTTACCCGGCTCCCGCATCTCATCGGCATCCTCCTGATGATAATATTCAGGTCTTTTTTTACCGAGCATTTCATGGGCCGGATATCCCAGCATCTTCTCCACGGAAGGTGACACATAAATAATCGTCCCCTCGGGATCAGCCAGCGAGATCATATCCGGTGTATTACTGGTAATCAGATTATAGAGGTTATGTTCCTTGTGTATTCTTTGTTCTGCTTCCTTGCGCTCAGTAATGTCCTGCAGTTCAGCGATCATATATATTGGAATTCCTGCAGCTTCATCCATAACGAGTGACAGGTGGAGGGCAGCCCAGAACATCTCCCCGTTCTTGCGGATAAACCGCTCTTCACTGTCCACTGACGCACCGGGACTCTCCAGCAGGAGTCTTATTACCCGATCCTCATCCTCCTGGTCTCTCTCCTCAGCACACGAAATTTCCAGATAGCGGAGGCCCAGAAACTCCTTCTCAGTATATCCAAACATACGGCACAGTGAAGGATTCGCCAGCTCAATGAGCCCGTCCTTAAGTGAAACGACCGCAAATCCAGAAGAAGACCGCAGGAATAGATTTTTGTAAAGGATATCAGTCAAAGACATTGCCTCCTCTGTAAAATTAAGGGTCTTAGCTTTCTTATATTATACCTTTTTTCGGCTAACTTGCCCGGGTTATGAAGCTCCGAAACGAAAGATGACATCTGAATATTAAAAATCCCCAATCACTGGTGTGATTGAGGATAAGGGGCAGGCCAAAGACAAACAAAAAACCCTTCATTTAGAAGGGTTCATTGTGTATGATGCGGTCAAGAGGACTCGAACCTCCACGATATTGCTATCACTGGCACCTGAAGCCAGCGCGTCTGCCAATTCCGCCATGACCGCATATTATGTATCACAGCGATTCAATCACCGTAATTAAGAATATACTCTCTTTTGGGATAGAATGCAAGAGATTTATTATTTTTTTTGGCTGGCAGAAGAAAAGCCATAAAGTAAATTTTCAAAAACAACAATCAAATATCCTTGTTTTATTAATAAAATAAATATATATTATCATATAACTTAATAAAGAAAGGATAATGAGCATGAATTCATTAGATAACAAAATCGTCAGAGCGCTCATGGATAACGGCAGAATAACCTGGTCAGAGCTGGCCGGCCTGCTCGGCCTGTCCTCTCCTGCTGCTGCCGACCGGGTGAGACGGCTAGAGGAACAGGGAATGATTAAAGGGTACACCGCGCTGATTGACGCCGAATCCGCCGGCTATGGACTCGGGGCGCTGATCGCAGTTTCACTTGAGCGTCCGGCACACCGGCAGGCTTTTCTTGACCTCGTACAGAAGCTGCCGGAAATTCAGGAATGCCATCATACCGCCGGTGACGATGACTATATTCTGAAAATCCGCTGCCGCGGTACACGGGATCTGGACCGGATTATCAGCGAGGAGCTGAAGAGCCTTCCGGGTATCGTCCGCACCCGGACGACCATTATACTCGGCACACTCAAGGAAACCCCGAATGTTCCCCTGCCTCATAGCGGCAATGAGTCATGATGATCTGGCCCGCACTGCTCAGCGGCCTTGGCTTCGGCTTCCTGATCGCTGCACCGGTCGGCCCCATGTCACTGCTCTGCATGAACCGGACTTTGCAGCAGGGCTTGACCGCAGGTCTGGCTACCGGTGCCGGAATCGCGCTGGCAGATATGTGCTATGCCCTGATTGCTGTAACCGGATTCCGGGCCGTAAGTGAATTTACTGCTGAATTTGCCCTGCCGCTGAAACTGCTGGGCTCCTTGTTCATTCTGTACCTTGGAGCCAGGGCCTGGCGGTCGGCAGGGGTTGAAGCCTCTGCCGAGGGGGCACGCAGCGGAAGCCTCTACTGCTTCATTTCTTCGTATTTGATAACACTGGCCAACCCTGCCACTGTTGTTAGCTTCATTGCCCTGGCTGCTGCCCTCGGCAGCGGAGCCGGAGGCTCGCTGCTCCTCCCGGCCGGCATTGCGCTCGGCTCGTTCGGCTGGTGGCTGCTCCTGACTCTTATAATAGTATGGATCAGGGGCAGGCTTCCCGAGTCCTTCAGCCGTCGCCTTAGCCGGATCTCCGCTGTATTTCTAATCCTGTTCAGCGTGTATAGTATTTTCTCTATGGCTGGCTGAATATGTTTGCTGGCGGCATACTCAGTGTGCTCACACCTGCGCAGCGGACGGAAGTGCTTGACTACATGGAGCAAGAGCTTAAGCCCCGGCTGTTTCATTGGGGCGTCTGGATTATGGATTACCGCAGAATCAGAGTAGCGGCTGTAAAAAGATAAACCAAGGGCGCACCGGGATACGTATCCCGGTGCGCCCTTGGTACAGTCTCTGCCGGTTCTCTCCTTACCGGCTGCCTACAAATTTATTTCTGCCTGCCCCCATACCGGCAGCGAATAACAGCAGCGCAGCAGCAGCAAGCAGTGCCAGCGGCAGGCTCCAGCTGTCTGTGGCATCATGAAGCAGCCCGAACAGGGCTGGTCCCATCGCCGCCAGCAGATAGCCCACAGACTGTGCCATTCCGGACAGCTCGCTGGCCTCCTGCGCGCTTCTGGTCCGCAGGCTGAAGAACATCATCGCCAGCCCGAAGGCAAAGCCGCCGCCGATCCCGATGCAGATTGCCCACAGCACCATCCAGGCTGTGCTGCCAAGCCAGATTCCGAGGATGCCGGTAAAGAACAGAATCGATGTAATAAGTACAAGACCGCGCTGGTTCTTCAGTCTCCCCGCCCACAACGGTACAAAGAAGGTGAAGGGAAGCTGGGCCAGCTGCATCAGTGACAGAATCCACCCTGCTTGGCTTAAGGACATGCCTCTTTCACTTAAAATGACCGAGAACCAGGAGATCAGCACATAGTAGAGCAAAGATTGCAGCCCCATGAACAGGGTAACCTGCCAGGCGAGCGGCGACCTCCATACGTTCACACCAGATTTTCCGCTCTGGCTTCCTTTACCTTGCACGGAGCCTTTTAACTGGGGTATCCACAAAACAACAGCCGCTGCAGCAATGATAAACCACATCAGCAGCGTTCCGCGCCACCCGAAGCCCGCTCTTCCCGCAAGCGGTACGCTGAAGCCCGAGGCTGCAGCCGCACACAGGTTCATTGAGACTGTATATATGCCGGTCATCAGCCCAATGCGGGCCGGAAATCTCCCCTTGATCAGCCCGGGGAGCAGTACGTTACAGACGGCAATAGCAAGCCCGATAACGGCAGTCCCGGCGAAAAAAGTCACTGCGCCGGCTGCGGAACGTATGAGTATGCCTGCTGACAATGACAGCATCGCGAGCAGCAGCACCCGTGCCAGCCCGAAGCGGCGGGCCAGCTGCGGCGCAAAAGGTGACAAGAGGGCAAAAGCAAGCAGCGGCAGGGTTGTGATAAACCCCGCCTGCGTATTGGACAGCCCAAGATCGTCGCGGATCAGCTTTAGCAGCGGTCCGACTGATGTAAACGGTGCCCGAAGAGCTGCGGCCACAAAAATTATACCCAGCACGAGCAGCAGTCCGCCGGTGCCGGCCTTGGTATGGGACATCCCGGATTTCGCGGATGTCCGTTCTTGCGTACTTACAGACATGATGATCCTCCCTGTTGCCGTGCCAACGGCCGAGAAGCCGGAGCTTGTCAGCCTTTATAGCCGATTAATCTTACACACATTGTTACATTATACTCTCTGTCCGCCGGAATTGCTTATGTTTTTACCGCACCGCCTCACTCTTATGTAACACAATAAACCCGCCCTCCCCGAAGGAGCAGCGGGTTCAGCTGACCTCAGCTCATCATTATACCCAAAGGGATTTAGTAATGATGACGAGCAGGATGAACAATACCAGAATCGCGCCAGTTGAAGTGAACGGGCTGTATCCGCCGACATTTTCGCTCATGTTAACTCCTCCTTTGTCCCTTGAATAATCATAAAATATGAGGGAATATCCGGCTTGGACTGGGTATCGCGGTATGAATTCCTGTCTCCCTCTATGCATGACAATGGTTGACAAATCCGGCAACCCTCTTTAGTATCCTAAGAATAAGGTTGTTGAGAATGACTCTCAACTAACAATACATATTCCTACAGAAATGAGTGAACAAGAGATGCTGCGTCGTTTTTTCTCCTACTACCGGCCTTATAAAGGGCTGTTTATTCTCGACTTCACCTGTGCGGTAGGCGCGGGACTGCTGGAGCTTGCTTTTCCGGTAGCTGTAAATAAATTTATTGATGAGCTGCTGCCCGGCAAGGACTGGCCGCTGATTTTGATTGCATGTATTGTCCTGCTGGCTATTTATGCGCTGACAACAGTCATGAACTACGTAGTTACTTACTGGGGGCATATGCTGGGGATCAACATCGAAACCAATATGCGCAAAAAAATGTTCGACCACATCCAGAAGCTGTCGTTCCGCTTCTTCGATAATAATAAAACCGGCCACCTGATCGGACGGATCACCAATGACCTTAATGATATCGGCGAGGTCGCGCACCATGGTCCTGAAGATGTCTTTATCGCGATAATGACGCTGATCGGTGCTTTTATCCTGATGGCAGACCTCAACCTGCAGCTGGCTGTTATAACCTTTATCATTGTGCCGATTATGGCCTGGGTCATTATTCACTTCGGACGGAACATGACTGCTACTTACCATAATCTGTTTGGTAATGTGGGTAACTTCAACGCCCGGATTGAGGACAATGTCGGCGGTATCCGCGTAGTACAGTCCTTTGCCAATGAAGAGCATGAGAAGGTACTGTTCGCTGAAGACAACCAGAATTTCCGTCAGACCAAGCTGATGGCGTACAAGCTGATGGCCAAAAGCTCCTCGGTCAGCTATATGATGACCCGGCTGATTACAATTGTCGTTATGATCTGCGGCGCCTGGTTCTTTATCCAGGGTGAGCTTGAGATCGGGGAATTCGTCGCCTTCATTCTGCTGTCGAACATCTTCTTCCGGCCGATTGAAAAAATTAACGCCGTTATTGAGAGCTATCCGAAGGGTATCGCCGGGTTCAAGCGCTATCTGGAAATTATCGATACGGAGCCGGACATTGCTGACAAGCCTGATGCCGTTGACGCCGGCTCCCTGCGCGGGGATATTGTATTCGAGAACGTGAGCTTCGGCTATGAAGCAGACCGCCCTGTGCTGAATCAGATCAGCCTGAAGGTTAAGGCCGGAGAGACAATCGCCTTTGTCGGTCCTTCCGGTGCCGGTAAAACAACCATCTGCAGCCTGCTGCCCCGGTTCTACGATGTTACCGGCGGTGCCATCTCCGTTGACGGCACCGATATCCGTGATATGAAGCTTCATTCCCTGCGCAAGCAGATCGGAATTGTACAGCAGGACGTATTCCTGTTCTCCGGTACAATCCGCGAAAATATCGCCTACGGCAAGCTCGGTGCGCCAATTGAGGAAATCTGGACAGCCGCCAGACGCGCTCATCTGGAGGAGCTGATCAACTCCCTGCCGGACGGTATGGACACCATCATCGGCGAACGCGGCGTGAAGCTGTCGGGCGGGCAAAAGCAGCGCCTGGCCATCGCGCGGATGTTCCTGAAGAACCCGCCGATTCTGATTCTGGATGAGGCTACCTCCGCGCTCGACACCGAGACAGAGGCAGCCATTCAGCAGTCCCTGGCCGAGCTGTCTGTCGGCCGGACAACGCTGGTTATCGCGCACCGCCTGACCACCATCAAGAATGCTGACCGGATTATGGTCGTGAACGAAGACGGCATCTCCGAGGAAGGCCGTCACGAGGAGCTGCTGAATGCCGGGGGCACCTACAGCCGTCTGTATCAGGCACAGTATAACGCTTAACGTATACGGTACAACAAAATAAGAAAGCACAAACAACCTTCCGCTCCCCGGCCTGCTGGCCGTCCGGCGGAAGGTTGTTTGTGTGTGGGGTAGCATCCGGGTCATATCTTAGAACTCCAACGGACTCCAGTGACCTTACTTTAGCAAAAATAGCATTGTCACCATTCTAACGGACTCCAGCGCTTTTATTTGGTGCTATTACGGCTATAATACCCTCTTCTGCTGCAAATAAGCGCATCTGAGTCCGTTAGATTTCTAGCAGCCCATCTTTTCGGAAAATAACGTCATCTGAGTCCGTTAGGCAGGGTGATTTCGATAAAGTGGAGTCGATTCCGATAGTGTGAAGATGATACCGATACAGTGGATAGGATAATGGTATACCATTACGGTTGTTTTTGCAGTTACCGTTACGCTCGTCGTTACAGCAATCCTTCCACTTGGCAGTATGTACCCGTAAACAGATGCACCGGCCCTCTAATCTGCGGCCAGCCCAAGAAAGCGGACGGCCAGCTCACGGTAAAAGCTGATCGATTCGAGATACGCTTCAATATCAATCCATTCATCCGGCTGGTGGGCAAGCTTGGGATCACCGGGACCGTAGATCAGCACGGGCAGCTTCCCATGATTATGAAGCACAGAAGCATCCGTGTAATAGGATACTCCCTGCACAGCCGGGGTACTTGGAATACCAGCAGAGGCGCCCTCTTCAGCAGCACCCCCAGTAACCACATCGCCATTGTAAGCAGTCGAACCACCGGCAGCCGGTGCGCTTTCTTGCTCCGCCAAGCCTCCCGCCCCGCCGGCAAGCTCAAGCGCGGTCCGGATCAGCTCCTCGTCCGGCTGAGTATAGACCCCGCTGCGGTCCAGCAGCTCCTGCACCTCATAACGGAAGCCGGCCTTCAGCTGCTGGATATCGGCTAGCCTGGCTGTTATCTCACCCAGCAGCTCCGCGTGCTGCAGCGGCGGAACGGTGCGGATGTCCACGTCAATGGTACAGCGGTCAGCTATGACATTTGTCTGTACACCACCGGAGATTGTATTGACTGACAGGCTGCTGGTTCCCAGCACGGGATCATGGGCCTGCCACTCCAATGCATGCCGGTGAAGCAGTGCGATGACTTCCATCATCCCTTCCACTGCATTCAGGCCAAGCTGCGGCATGGAGCCGTGGGCGCTCCGTCCAAATAGCGTAATCCGCAGCCATAACGCCCCCTTATGACCGATTGCAACCCGGCTGCCTGTCGGCTCGGCAATGACCAGGCCGTCCAGCTCCTCCAGGTTATGCTCCTGTGCATAGTGCCGGGCCCCGCAGCTGTCCACCTCCTCCCCGGCTGTCGCCAGAAAGATCAGGTCACCGCCCAGGCGGATGCCCTCCTGCTGTAGCGACACGGCGGCAAGCAGCATGGCTGCCAGCCCGCCTTTCATATCGGAGGTTCCCCGTCCGTACATCCGGCCGCCTTCAATTACGGCGCCGTGCGGCGGGTATTTCCCCGCTTCGCCAGTCCAGGGGCTGACAGTATCCAAATGTCCGCAGAACATCAGCTTCCTTCCCTTCCCAGCACCAGCGAATACCACCTCCAGATTACTTCGTCCCTCCCCGATCCCCCGGACTGTGCTGTCATGCCCGGCCGACTGCAGAAAATCATACAGCAGGAGGGACAAACGGTGTTCATTTCCCGGCGGATTACAGGTATCTACCTGAATCAGACTCTGCAGAAAGGGAACGGCGAATTCCCGGCTTCTCACGTCTATCATCTTCCACATCCTTTTTGGCAGCATACTTACGATAGTTATGTTGAAATGTACGCTAATCCGCAGCGGTTTGCAGCCTAAAATATCACGTTCTGTGCATCCGGCCTGCTTCATCAACAAAAAGCCCGGCTTCACGGTGAAAGCAAATCCTCCACCGTGAAGCCGGGTTCCCGAGGGGGCACTGATCATCAGCGTAACTACGACTTACCGCAGCTGCCATTATAACCGTCCCCCGTTACTCGTTATCCGTTATTATTTTTTTGCGATATGCACCTTAAGCAGCTTGCCCTTAATGGTTGTATCCTTCATGGCCTGCAGCACCATTGCGCCTTTACCGTTCAGAATATCCACATAGGTTACGTTGTCCTGAATGGTAATGATTCCGATGTCCTCGGCGGTCATTCCCTCAAGCCTGGCAATTGCGCCGACAAAATCGACCGCGCGCAGCTTCTTTTTCTTGCCTCCGTTGAAGTACAGCTTCATGATATTCCGGTTCATCACTTCGGTCTTGCCTGCCTTGCGGACCTGCTGCTTGCCAAGCTTCTGTTCAAAAGCCGGCTTAGCATAGGCCACAGCATCCTCCGAAGGAGCCTTCATGTGCGGGAGTTCAAACCCGATATAGCCCTCGATATCTTTTACCCACTTATGTTCATTGGGCGTGACGAACGTAATTGCTTTGCCGCTTTTGCCTGCGCGGGCGGTCCGGCCGGTGCGGTGTACGTAGCTCTCTTTTTCCATCGGGATATCGTAGTTGATGACAAGGGTAATGTTCTCGATGTCAATGCCGCGAGCAGCCACGTCCGTAGCAATCAGATAGCGGAACTGGCCCCGCTTGAACGCATTCATCACTTCAAACCGCTCGTCCTGCATCATCCCGCCGTGCAGCTTGTCTGCAGGGAGCTCCTGGTCAGCCATCCCGCGGAACAGGTCGTTCACCTGCTCCTGTGTCCGGCAAAAAATAATACAGCTGTCCGGATTCTCCACCGTCAGCAGGTCCAGCAGCAGCCCGAACTTGGCAGCTTGTCTAACCTCAATCAGCGCATGCTCAATCGTCGCCGTCGTAATCCCGCTGGCTTCAATCTCAATATCCACAGGCAACGTCATATATTTGCGGCACAGGTTCTTGATGGCTTCCGGCATCGTTGCCGAGAACAGCATCGTTACCCGTTCCTTAGGCAGCTGCTTAATAATCTTCTCAATCTGCTCAATAAAGCCCATGCTGAGCATCTCATCCGCTTCGTCAATAACGAGCGTTCTGATCTTGTTCAGCGGCAGGGTGCCGCGCTCGATATGGTCGAACACGCGTCCCGGCGTACCAACGACGACATGTGTTTTTTGGGACAATTCGATCTTCTGCGGGGCAAAGGGCTGCTTGCCGAACAAAGCTACCGCCTTGATCCGTTTGAAACGGCCGATATTCGTAATATCCTCTTTTACCTGTGCGGCGAGCTCCCGTGTCGGCGTCAGCACCAGCACCTGCGGCTTGTTCTCGGCCCAGTCCACCAGCTCGCAGACGGGAATACCGAATGATGCAGTTTTGCCGCTGCCAGTCTGTGATTTGACAATCAGATCCTGCCCCTTCAGGGCAACAGGAATAACCTTGCTCTGCACTTCAGTTGGATTGGTGTAGCCCAGCACGTCCAGCGCTTTAATAATCTCTTCATGTAACTCATAATCTCTAAATTGTAACTCACTCATGTAGTTGTTTGTTCCTTCCGTGTTAAGCATTGTCCCATTATAACAGCTTCCGGCTGCCTTGATTCCATTCTTTATAAAATTGTTCCAGATACAGCAGCATAAAGGCATGCCGCTCTTCAGCCAGCTTGCGCCCGTAGGCGGTATTCATCAGGTCCTTCAGCTTCAGCAGCTTCTCATAAAAATGGTTAACCGCCGTCCCCTTGGAATAATCGCGGTATTCCTTCTGCAGCGATTCATCACGCGGAGCCTCCTCCGGATCGTAAACCGGACGGCCCTTGGCCCCCGAGAAAACCATCGTCCGCGCGATTCCGATTGCCCCCAGGGCGTCCAGCCGGTCCGCATCCTGTACACATTGGCCTTCCAAAGTAGACATTGGAGCACCTCCGCCGCCGCTGAAGGACATGGTCTCAATAATGAGCATGATATGCCTGATCTGTCCCGCATCCTCCATATGTTCATCGAGCCATTGCTGAACTTTGCTTAAGCCTGATTCCTTGGAAGTATTCAGCTTCTCGTCGGCCACATCATGCAGCAGTGCGGCAATTGTGCAAATGAGGACATCTGCGCCTTCCATTCCGGCAATCAGACCCGCCGCATTCCGTACACGGTCTGTATGGAACCAGTCATGTCCGGTAGTATCCCGGCCCAGCTGTTCCTTGGCGAAGCCTTCTGCTTCCGCTATCAATTGTTCATGATTCATGATAAATGCCTCTTTTCACGTTAGTCATCCATTATCCGGCCCCTGTTTATTTTGCCGCTTGCACAGCTCCGATCCATCCGCTATAATGTGCATTAATCAAAATGTGCAGGGAGCTGATTTCGGTGAACCTTATAAACAGCATTTCCATCATACAGAATCAGCTTCATCATCACAAGCGGCGTTAGCACACCTGAAGGCATTCAGGGAGGGCTAACGCTATTCGCGTTTGACCTCCCTGCGGAATAGGAACGCGCAGGACCACGGGGTCCGGCGCGTTTTTTTATATTCCAAACCCAAGGAGCTGCTGAATATGCAAAACATTAAAGGAACTTATGATTATTACGGAGCAGAGCAGGCGGTCAGACAAAAGGTCCAGACTGTACTGCGCGGGCTGTTCGGGCTGTATGATTACGAGCCGATGGAAACGACGCTGCTGAATGAGCTGGAGCTGCTGACCTCCAAGTACGCCGGCGGCGATGAGATTCTCCGGGAAATGTACCAGTTAACCGATCAGGGCGGCAGGACACTGGGATTACGTTATGATCTGACCATTCCATTCGCCAAAGTGCTTGCATTGAATCCGGGTATTGCACTTCCTTTTAAACGATATGAGATCGGCAAGGTATTCCGCGACGGTCCGGTTAAAAGAGGGCGTCTGCGCGAGTTCCTGCAATGCGATGCCGATGTGGCCGGCATTGCCGGACCGCAGGCCGAAGCCGAGCTGATGCAGCTGGCGGCAGATGTATTCAGGCAGCTGGATATCCCTGTCGTGCTCAAATGGAATAACCGCCGGTTTCTGGGCGAAATACTCTCAGCAGCCGGCGTTCCTGCAGAGGACAGCCTGTCTGTAATGCTGACTCTCGATAAGCTGGCCAAAATCGGCACGTCCGGTGTGCTGGCAGAGCTGCAGGACAAAGGGATCAGGGCGGCAGCAGCAGATTCGATTGCCCGGCTGCTGGAGTCAGACGATACGGATTTCAGCAGTCTTGCAGACAGCTACAAGCTGGCCGGACAGCCGGGTGCACTTGAAGTGCTGGCGCTGCAGCAGCTGATTGATGCCACCGGATTGTCCGCGATCTGCGTCTTTGACCCGTTCCTCTCACGCGGCCTGTCCTTTTATACCGGAACGGTATATGAAATTTTTGATGCAACCGGGGGCTATACCTCAAGTCTCGGCAGCGGCGGACGGTATGATAACATCATCGGCAGGCTCGTCGGACGGGAGGATCTTAATATTCCGACAGTCGGCATTTCCTTTGGTATGGAGTCTATTATGGCGCTGCTGAGTGAGCGCCCGGTACAGGAGGAAGCTTCAGTCGTGCTGCTGATTCCTGTCGGGGAGACCATGCCTCAGGTGCTGTCAGCTGCTGCCGGGCTGCGGAATGCAGGCATCCGTACCAGCGTGGACACGGGCACGCGCAAGCTCAAAAAGACACTGGCTGCCGCCTCAGCCCGGGGCATCCGGTATTGCCTTCTAATCGGGGAAAGTGAAGCTTCGCTTGGCAAGCTCAGGCTGAAGGACATGGGGGAACAGACCGAGCAGCTGGTTACAGTGGAGGAAGCGCAGCAGATTATTTCCGGTTAAGGCCGTTCAGCATAAAAGCCGTATCAGCTCCTCGTCTGATACGGCTCTGTGCCGGCTTACTCTCTGATTTTTAATCTACTCAAGCTTTTCTCCGTTACTTTCAATCACCTGCTTATACCAGCCGAAGCTCTTCTTGCGGGATCTGGACAGTGTTCCTCTCCCTTCATTGTCTTTATCCACATAGATAAAGCCGTAGCGCTTCTTCATTTCACCCGTCCCTGCACTCACCAGATCGATGCAGCCCCAAGGCGTGTAACCGATCAGCTCCACACCGTCAGCCACGGCTTCCTTCATTGCCGCAATATGGCCTTTCAGGTAATCAATCCGGTAATCATCATTGATTGCGCCGTCCGCTTCCACCGTATCAACGGCCCCAAGGCCGTTCTCTACAACCATCATCGGAATCTGATAACGGTTGTAGATATTATTCAGTGACCATCTGAGACCCTCCGGATCGATTTGCCATTCCCAGGCACTGGCCTGAAGATATGGGTTTTTCAGTCCCATGGACAGGTTACCGCCGATGGCTTCCTGATCCGGATCGGCGCTTACGCAAGTCGAGGAATAATAACTGCAGGTATAGAAATCAACCCGGCCCTCCAGCAAAACCTGCTCATCATTGTCCTCCATAGCGATTTCGATGCCATTGTCGGCAAAATACCGTTTGGCAAAACCCGGATACGCGCCACGCACCTGAACATCCGAGCAGAGAAAGTTCGATACATTATCCTTTTGCTGCGCGAGTATAATGTCCGCAGGATTGCAGGTCAGCGGATAGGAGCACATGTAAGCGATCATGCACCCTATTTTGAACTCCGGATTAATGGAATGCCCCAGCTTCACCGCTCTTGCACTGGCGAGAAACTGATGGTGCAGCGCCTGGTACCTGAGCTGTTCATCACCGGAAGCTGCCGGAGCATGGCCAAACTCCGTATTGCCCTCCGGCAGGATCGCTCCGGCCATGAATGATCCGAATGGCATCGTCAGAATGTTAATCTCATTAAAGGTCAGCCAATATTTCACCACGTCTTTGTACCGGTTAAATATCACTTCGCAATAGTTAACATAAAAGTCTGCCACCCGCCGGTCGGTCCAGCCGTTATACTTCTGTGCCAGATGGAACGGAGCTTCATAGTGGGAGATGGTAACCAGCGGCTCAATATTGTATTTCCGCAGCTCAGCAAATACATCATCATAGAACTTCAAGCCGGCTTCATTGGGCTCGGCATCATCCCCGTTCGGAAAAATTCTCGACCAGGCCATGGACATCCGGAACACCTTGAAGCCCATCTCCGCAAACAGCCGGATATCTTCCTTATAGTGATGATAGAAATCGACCGCCTCGTGGCTCGGATAATTCAGTCCCTGCTCAGGAACCGGTGTAATTTTACGGGGAGTGGTGTGCGTTCCGGCTGTGATTACATCTGCAGTACTTAACCCTTTGCCTCCCTCGTTGTAACCGCCCTCCAGCTGGTTCGCCGCTGTTGCACCCCCCCACAGAAACCCTTCCGGAAAATACTTGGTCAATGGTTGCATCATTATTCCTCCCTTAATAAGTTTGTGTTAGATCATTACTGTTAGCAAATCCTCTTTGTAGCCGATAGACTTCTTCCCGGTTTCAATAACATCCAGGTAATTGTTTGAATTAGAAACGATGACAGGTGTGGTCAGAATGTAGCCGGCCGCTCTGATCGCCTCCAGGTCAAATTCCATAAGCAGATCGCCTTTTTTCACATTGTCCCCTTGCTTCACTCTTGGTGTAAAATGCTGTCCTTTCAGCTTAACGGTGTCCTTGCCGACGTGAATCAAAATATCTACCCCATGATCGCTGGTGATTCCAATCGCATGACCGGAGGCAAACAAGGAGGTTAACACCCCGTCCACCGGAGAAAATACTTTGCCTTCCGCAGGTTCAATGGCAATTCCTTTGCCAAGCGCACCTGTAGAGAAGGCCTCATCCTTAACATCGGAAAGTGCGATAACCTCGCCTTTTAACGGACTGCTTACCGTCTCCTGCTTCACCAGAATGTCACCTTTTGGACCTTCGGCAGGCTGATCTTTTACAACATCGTCCTTAAATCCGCCGAAGTACATCAGCAGGAACCCGAGCACAAAGCTCACGCTAATTCCGATAATTGCCCCGTAAAATCCCGCATCCATACCTTCAGGACTGATATAGCTCGGGATTCCGAAAATCCCCAGACCACCCATGATATAGCCCTTGGTTCCCATCAGCCCGATGATACCGCCGCCTACACCTGCTGCGATACAGCTGAGAATGAACGGCTTTTTGCGCGGAAGGGTAATCCCGTAGATGGCCGGCTCGGTAACCCCGAAGATCCCGGAGATGACCGCCGGAATAGAAAGCGATTTCAATTTAATGTTTTTGGTCCGCAGCAGAATCGCGAGCACAACACCTGTCTGGGCAAAGGATGCTCCGAAGACACCGGCCAGGATCGGATCATATTTCAGTACAGTGAGGTTATTGATGGCAATCGGTACAAAGCCCCAGTGCAGGCCGAAGATAACAAATACCTGCCAGAACGCTCCGAGCAGAATACCGGCAATGACCGGACTCAGGTTGTAGATGAATAAAGTGCCTGCACCAAGCAGCTGGCCTGCCCAAGTCGCAACCGGCCCGATGACAATCAGTGCCAGCGGTACAATGATCAACAGGGTGCAAAAAGGAACAAGGAAGGTCCGTACCACGCTTGGAATGATTTTTTTGAACACCGCTTCAATCTTCGCGCCCACATAAGTCGAGAGGATAATCGGAATAACGCTGGACGAATAGCTCATCAGGATTACCGGAATGCCAAGGAAGGTCAGGTAAACCGGCGATTCAATGACACTGCCGCTAAACAAGGTATACAGCGGTTGACCGGAAGCCGTTATCGACGAAAATGTAGGATAAACCAGTGTTGCCCCGATTGCCATCCCCAGAAAAATATTGGCATTGAATTTCTTAGCTGACGTATATCCCAGGAAGATCGGGAAGAAGTAGAACAGGCAGTCACCGATTGCATTCAGAATCTGATAGGTACCTGAAGTGCTCGCCAGCAGCCCAAGGGAAAGGAACAGTGCGGTAAAACCTTTAATCATCCCTGTTGCGCACAATACGCCCAGCGCCGGTGTGAACACACCTGAGATGATATCGATAAATTTATTAAAAAGGCCAACGTTCTCATCCGGTATTTCAGCTGCCGCTGACTGAAACCCGCCAATTGCCGAGACCTCTGCATATACCTCCGGTACATGGTTGCCGATAACAACCTGATACTGGCCTCCGCTCTGGATTACCGTTACAATCCCGTCCATGCTCTTCAGAACCTCGGTGTTCGCCTTACTCTCGTCCTTTAATTTAAACCGCAAACGGGTGATGCAGTGTGTCAGACTGTTAACATTTTCTTTGCCGCCTACGTTCTTAATGATGGCTTTTGCGAGCTGCTCGTATTTCATGTTGACCGCTCCTTTATTAGATAATTCGTATAAAAAAGACGAGACCTAATAGATAACATACAGAGCATGTTATCTATTTTGGTCTCGCCTGCTTTACCAGTAACAATCCAAAAACATTATTCAGTTTGCCGGTCTGTTACACGATGTACGTGAATGGTCAGGTACAGCTTTTCCTCATCTGACAATTCGGTATTCAGATACTTCTCAATTTTCATCATGCAGTTATATGCATTCTTATATTTTGCCTTGACTTGCTGCAATAAGAAATCATCATCCAGCTCCATCTTCTTTTTCTGATGAATCCGCTGGAAGTAGAAGCGCAAATGGGTTATAAATCTCTCGAAGCTGATCGATTTCTCATCGAGGGTGATATTGTAAGTGTATTTAATAATGTTCAGAATGTCTTGTATTTTCTGGGTCTGGCCTGCTACGTCCGATGTCTTATGGTACGAGCTGTTGATCTGGGCATTAATTAAATGAAGGGCGATGTTGCCCGCTTCATCTTCTGACAGCTCTTTACTGACAGAATCCCGGATGAATTCCAGCGCCTTTAAGCCGACGGCAAATTCTTTGGGGTAAATCTTTTTGATTTCCCAGATCAGCGGATTAGGGTTCTGAATCCCTTCGTCATACATCTTGAACGTATTATAAATGTGATCCGTGAGTGTAACATAAATATATTCACTTAATGGTACCTCCAGCATATTCTTGCCGTATTCAATGATGTCGTAGCAGAGCGATACATATTCAGACGGGACATCCTCAAGCAACAGCTTGAACCGCTCGGAGGCTTCCTTTTGCTTAAGTATGAAGACCTTTTCAATTAATCCTTCTTCTACAGCATCGCCAATGTTCTTTTTGAAGCCGATTCCGCAGCCCATGACGACAAGCTCCTGCTTTTGCGAATCTTTGGCGACAATGGCGTTGTTGTTAAAGATTTTTTTGATAATCATCCAAGCTGCCTCCTCTATATCCCTAAATAGTGTACCCGCAGGATTTAGACACTGGACGAAAAGTCTCAGGCCAGCCGACACTGTTAAGCGCTTCCAGGGAGACTGGAATTTCAACATCACCTGCTCCGTTGTATTAGTTCTGTAACTGCAGTGAGTACAAGTAGTGAGACTAAAAAAAGGCAAAACCCAAAACATGTCTCAACACATGTCCTGGGTTTTGCCTTTTCAGTAACAATCCCAAAGTCAGAATAACATGTTTTTTTACCTTTGACAAGCAAAAAGTATGCGCTTTCTTTCGAGCAGGAAAATAATCTGCTTCTGCTGGAAGTTCAATTAGTACTATCAGTAGAAGTTCCTGCCGTACAGCGGGATTCCCCGGTGTCACGCTTTATCGACGATTCCGAAGCAGCCGCTCACGGTATTCCTTCGGGCTTCTGCCGCTGTATTTCTTGAAGGCGCTCACGAAATGGCCCGGGCTGTCATAGCCGACGAGCAGGGCGAGGTCGCTCAGCTTCAGGCTGACGTCCGGCAGCAGCTGCTCCGCTCTGCCCATCCTGATCTTGACGGCATAGTCAGCAGGCTGCATGCCGACATGCTGCTTGAAATGCCTCAGTAGACTGTCCTCCTCCATCCCGAAGATCCGGGCTGCTACCGCAGACTGGATCTCCCAGCCGTAATTCCGCTCTATATATCTTCTTACCGCCTCGGCAAGCGCTCTTTCCGGAGACTGGCGGGCCAGCTTCACCTCCTCCATGACCAGCAGACCGAGCGCAGACAGCTGCTCTTTCAGCTCCGGCGCAGTTATGCAGGCTGCAAGCGTGCTGTGACTGTTCCACACATATTTGGACAAGGCACTCCCCCGGAAGGCAAACTTTCCGGCTGTAACGGCCAGCAGGAGCAGAATCCGCAGCCCCTGATACAGCTGAAAGCCTGACAGCAGTGCTTCCTGCCTTCCCGGTCCGAATAGCGCATCCAGTTCCTGTCCGAAGGCGAAGGTATCTGCAGTCCCGATCAGGTGCAGCAGCCGGCGTTCTTCATCTGGAGGCAGCCAAGTCATGGCGGAGGCAGCCCTGCTGTCTTCTCCCTGCCGCGCCTCCGGCAGGCTGCCCCGGCCGAGGGCGCACAGGCAGGAGGCAAATGCATTTTTCAGCCGCTTCAGGCCCTTGAGCTCAACGCCTGCTATAATCGTGCATTCATATTCCAGGCAGGTGCTGAGCCTCTGCCCCAGCTCCTCCATAAACCTTCCGGCACGGTCCGCATGCTCTGGCCCCTCCTTGGCAGGAATCAGAAAAAAAAGCTGCAGGGGATTAGCATCACTGGCAAACGGATAGATATGCTTCCAGCCTGCTGCCGTCTCCCGGCAGGCAAGCTGGAAGTTCATCCCCGCTGCATGCTGTCTGCGTCTGGAAGCGGGAGACAGCTCCTCCGGCGGCAGCTTCAGCTCAGCTGCGGCAAAGCGCAGCCTTAGACCCTCAGCAGCCAGCTGAGAGAGCTTGAGCTGGCGCAGCCGGGTTCTGGCCTGCTCGGTGCTCAGCCAATCCTCCCGGATCAATTCCAGCACAAAGCTCTCCTGAAGCTGCTGCACTTGTATGCTTCCCGGCAGCCGCTCCTCTTTAAGTGAGATTTCTACCATGCTGTTCCCCCTTTCAATGTGCAATAAACGGTAAACCTGACATCATATTATATTCTTACTATAATTATGGACTAAAATACCAGGAAGAACCGCTGCTGAGCAAAATTTATGGTGTACCCTGAATAATCCCCCGGGAAAGCATGCAAAGAAGCGGTCCCTGCAAGCAGGAACCGCTAATTGTTTTACGGTTAAATTTTGAATTTGTCGACCAGAATCTGAAGCTCCTTCGCGCTTTGGGTATTCTCATCCGCCATTGCTGCCTCATGGAAGGTTTTCTCAACAATGTCGGCAGTTTTTACAGCAATATCCTGTACTCCGATTGCCCCCTCATTAACAGTAGCAGCCACTTCGTTCACAGCAATGGCAATACTGCCTACAGTCTCATTCAGATGATCGGCAGCCTCGGCAAATTGCCCCATTAGCCCGTTTATCGTGGAAGCATCCTCGTTATACTGCTGGCTGACTTCATTCAGACGCTCATAGTCGGCAAGCACATTCCGGTCAATGAAGTCCAGCACGGCTTCCGAATGCTCCTTCATCAGCCCGACGGAGGTGTAGACATTTTTGACTACATCGTGAATGCCTGACGCGGTCTCCGAGGATTTCTCGGCCAGCTTGCGGATTTCACCGGCTACAACCGCAAAGCCCCGGCCTGCCTCACCCGCACGCGCGGCTTCAATCGCCGCATTGAGCGCCAGCAGATTGGTCTGGCTTGTAATCGAAAGAATAGTATCCGCAAGCACGTTGATCTCATTGATGGCGCCGGACTGTTCAATCGCCTGTTCCATTTCAGAGCGCACCTCTTCATAGATCCGCTTGGCTCTGTCCGTCGATTCCAGGGCATCATGCTGCAGGGCAAGCGCACGCTCTGTAATGTGGCCGGACACTTCCGCCCCTTCTCTTACCCGGCCGGAGATCAGCTGGACATTGGTCTGTACCTCATGGATCGCTGCCGTCATCTCCTGGGTGGAAGCCGCAGTCTCCTCCATACCTGCGGATAGCTGCTCGGTTGTAGCCGAGTTGTCATGCGCATTCTCGCGCACGTCAACCGAAAGCTTTTCAAGAGTCACCGCATTATCCAGTACTTTGGTAGAAATGTTCACCAGACTTCCGGCCATATCGCGCAGAACCGCACGTGTGTGGAACATGGCTTTGGCAATTGTACCGGTTTCGTCCTTATTTCGCACCAGATGCTCATATTGCTTATCATATTTCAGATCCAGCTCGGCCGTCCGGTTAATCAGCTCCGTCAGCTTGATGATCGGTGAAGAAATCCGGGTTGCCACAATAATGCCGATCAAGAGCGTCAGCAGCAGGCTGCCCAGACCGAGCAGAATAATAAAGGTTGTCATAGTGTCGACAGGCTTCATAATTTCATCGATATCACCGGTCAGCACAAGCGTCCATTTGGTAACCGGCATTACAGTAAATGCCGCCTTTTTTTTCACTCCATTAAAAAGATACTCCACATCGCCGTCAGGAACCTCAGCCCCGGTCTTCACCTGCTCCACCACGCCTTTGATCTGCTCATTCTCGACAGGCAAGCCGATTTTGGTTTCATCAGGATGGTACAGCATATTCCCGGTCTCATCCACCAGATAAGCGTAGGAGGAAGGGGCATTGGCTACTTTGGCGTCTGCCAGATATTTAATGATGCTGTTCGCATTGACGGCCGAGGCGACGAACCCGATCATTTCACCGTCATTCATTACCGGATGGGCAAAAGCCAGCACATAAGCCCCTGTCGATTTGGACTTCAGCGTTTCGCTGATCACAGCCGCCTTGGTCTTGATCACATTAATCGTGTAATTGCGTTCGCTGAAATCTGTGCCCACCAGAGCAGTGTCACTGTCAGCAACCGCGATGCCCTGCATATTAACTACAAACATGTGCTCGAGGTTACCAGCATCCTTGACCTGTTTCTGCAGCCGTGTATTAACCTCAGCCTGCAGCTCATCACCGGCGCTTAAATCACCGGCCGCCTCCCTCGCCAGCAGCTCAATAATTTCCGATTCGCCGGCCGCCTGCTGCATGCTCCGCTTTTCTTTGTCGATCATTGCCTCAATTGTCTGTGCTTTGTTGGTGTTAACCTGTGCCATCGCGGATTCGGTGAGGTCCATTATAGTGCCGGTGGATTTGTTATACGTGAAAACCCCCATCATTGCTGTAGAAATCAGTGTAACGACGATCATCATAACCGATAGCTTCATCCGAATTTTCATTTAATAAGCACCCTTCCGCCCTCATCTTATCCATCTTCTTAAAAAAGCCTAATTTTTGTAACATTTATTACAATTTATATCGGATTGTACCGGTGGATAGTGAAGATGACATGAAGAATTTCAGCGAAAAATATCACACTTTGTCGAATCATAGGGTTATTTGGCATGGAAAATAGAAAAGGACCACGGCAAAAGGGCCGCAGTCCAAATTAAATCAGGCTATAGCCCCATATCCGGAGCACGCAGTCTTACCCCTCTGCCGGGAAAAGTGCGTCCAGCGCCGGACAAGGCAGCTTTTCCAGGTACCGCTCCAGCGGCTTCGGCATATTGCTGTAGATTTCAGTAAGTGAGGTGCCTTTATAAATGTTGCCGATAATGACCGGATGACACAGCTCGGAAATCAGAATATCGCCGTTGCCGTGCAGATGCAGCTGCTTCTTGCCTTCAATACAGTGCGGGAAGTATACGCCCGGCTGCTCTGCAAAGCCCAGTCTGTCCATGAACCGGTCCATACAGGTAAAGTACAGCGTGGTGTCCTCTTTCCGGTTATCAATCAGCTGCTTAACGGCATTCTTCAGGTTCTCCTGTGCCGCAATTGCCTTCCAGCCGGTGTGGCCCATAATGATGCTGTTCTGGATTTCGTGGGTCCGTACTCCCATGGAATATACATGGTCGCTGATCTCCTGCATGTTATCCTGCGTCTGGTCGAACAGCAGCGTTTCCAGCACAACGTTCACCTCTGTTTTGGCGAACATGGTGATGTTCTCTCTGATTTTTTCGTAGACTGTCGGGTGAATGTTGTAATATTTCGAGAAGCCCTCAGCCATCGTAAAGTTAAATGAAATATGTATCGTGGTCAGGCCGGCCTTCACCAGCTGATCAATCCGCTCCGCGTTCAGCAGACTTCCGTTGGAATTGAGCTGGGTCTGGATGCCGCGGGATGAGCAGTAGGACACAATCTCCACACAATCCTGGAACTTCAGCGTAACCTCACCGCCGGAGAGACGGACCCGCTTCAGCCCCGGAAGCTCTTCCAGAATGCGGATAACCTCCTTGCCGTTGATGGCCTCCCCGTCATTTCTATTATAGGCGCAGCAGTAATCGCAGCGGAAATTGCAGTTCGAGGTAACGCCTACTTCAAGCCCCTCCAGCTCATACGTCAGCGGCTTATCAAGCTCCAGTGCTTTATATTTTATGCTCATGCTCAAATGTCCTCCTGTAAGTAAAGTAGTCAGCCCAAGGGTCAACCTTAAAAATTATAAAGGTTTCGCGCTCAGGTTAATGTGACATTTGTTGTGTTGAGCTTGTTCCTTCTGTCGCGAGAATGCAAAAAAGAGACTGCTCGCAGCAGCCTCTTCAATATTAATAACATTATAATTCCACGGATTTACTCATCTCGTTCCATACCGGCTGGCCGATCAGGCCCAGACGCCAGATGGCGATGCCCTTCAGCCCGTAACGCTTCGCCAGGCCGATCTTTGCATTAACAGAAGTCTCGTTCTCACTGTATACCGAGATGCCGAGGATCAGCTTGTCCCTGCTGACCTGCTCCAGCGCCTGGCGGATTCCCTGATCAACCATAGCCAGCGGCTCCGGTCTGGATTCATCTTCATAGGCATACGCCATTATGACCAGATCATCAGCCAGTGAAGCTAGCGTCTTATAGTCATAGCCCTTATAGGAGCCGTTCAGCGGCGGCAGAATGACTGTCAGCTTGAGTCCTGCCGGACGGGCCACCGCCGCCAGGTTCTTCACGAACGTATTGAACTGGCTCTGGACCAGCTGCTTGTCACCGGTCAGCCCCAGTCCCTCCAGATCAAGCCCGATGCCCTGGAAGCCCTTCTCCGTTGCCAGCGAAACGATGCTCGAGATGGTCTGCTGCTGCAATGCCGGGTCCTCCAGGTTCTTGGTCAGCTCAAGCTCCTTATCTCCCGAATAGACCATCAGATAAGGGGCCGTGCCTCCGGCTGCAGCGTTCTGGACAATCGACTCCGGCGTCACATCACCGTCAGCCTTCGGCCACCAGAAATCCGTACTGCTTGTCGTAAACTGGCCGCTGCGGTCAAGCCGGCTCCAGCCGAAATGAACAGCATCGAAGCTGGGAATCAGCGACACTTCGCCGTAAGATTTCTGGGCGTAGAAGCCGAGTGTGTACAGGTCTCTTTGGGGTGAACTAATGGACACGGTTTTCGTCGCCTGATTCCAGCTTACCCCTGCCCCGAACTGCTGGCCGAAGAAGCTGAGCGGAATCATCGTCGTACCGCGGATATTCTGCGGTGCTACAGCCAGCTTAACTGCTGCACCGTCTACTGTTGCCGTTGTACTGCCTAAAGTGAGAGTGACCACCTTGGCGCCTGAGGCTCCGGTGCTGGTAGCTGTAATTTTCTTGGCTGTCTGGTTCCACTCCACCTTAATGCCGAGTGCTTCGGAAATGGCCCGGAACGGTACCATTGTTGTTCCGCTCATTACGGCCGGTGACACCGGAAAGGGCAGCGGATAACCGTCCAGCATAATGGTTACGCTGCCTGCTGCGGCAGCTTCTGCCGGCTGTACAGGAAGAGCAGTAAAGCCGCTCATAGTTATCGCAGCGCATAATATCAGCTTGCTGAGTCTTTTCATATATTCTATTCTCCAATCTGCCAGATTCTGAATGCCGGACAATCACGACCCTATCATTTTACCAAACTAGCACAATTTAGCAAATTAATAGATTGTCACTTTTGAATGCCGTCCCTGACATTTCTTCAGAACCCTGCAGCCGGGAAAGCTTACATAAACGCACTTAAAAAGACACCGACCGCACGCCGGGCATCCACTCCAACAGCCACCTCAATGAACTCCCCTACCTTGGGCTGCGCCCGCAGATCGGCTACGACCATCCCGCAGGTATGCTCCCCCTGATGCTCAACACGGACCTTCATCCTCCGGCAGGTCAGCAGATCCGGCTGCAGCGCAGCCATCAGTGCCAGCGGATCATGCAGCGGCGCTGCGTCAATGATGTAGTTCGCCTCCCGGTAAAAGTTGAAATAATGCTGCAGGGAACGGTCCATAAAATCAATGATCGCCCGGTTCTCTTCCTTGCCTTGGCGTTTCAGCAGCTCCATATGCTCTGCAGTAATCAGTGTCTCCAGCGTCACATCCAGACCCACCATCAGCACGGGCAGGCCTGAGGTAAACACCCGGTCAGCAGCCAGCGGATCTCCCCATAGATTGGCTTCGGCTACCGGTGTCACATTCCCCGGCTTGAAAATGGTACCGCCCATCACGGCCACCTTTTTCAGCTTGCCTGTCAGTCCTGGGTCCAGTTCAAGCGCCATCGCCAGATTGGTCAGCCGTCCAAGCGTCACCAGCACAATTTCTCCGGGACTCTCATTAGCCAGCCTCACGATAAATTCTGCGGCTGTCTCTTTAACCGGCTGCCGGGAAGACGGAGGGAGCTGAACGTCGCCAATCCCGTTCTCTCCGTGCACATGGGGTGAGAAGCCGCCAAGCTCCCGGGCCAGCGCCTTGGAAGCACCAATGGCAACAGGAATTTCATAATCCGGCTTAGCCAGATCCAGCAGCCTGAGCGTATTCTCTGCCGCCTGCTCAACACTGGTATTGCCGAAGCCCATAGTAATCCCTTCAATTATTACACCCGGAGTATGGAGTGCATATAGTATTGCAAGTGCATCATCAATGCCGGTGTCGCAGTCAATAATCATTCGGGTTGTGCTCATGTACAGTTTCTCTCCATTCATCTCTGTATTCCGCATAGTCAAGCAAAAAGCCTGCCGCGCTCCCTATGAACAGTATGTTCACAGGGAGCTGCAGCAAGCTTACTTGTAAAGTGTTATAACGATAGGTTATTGGGCTGCTGGACGTAAGGTGCAGCCGCCCGGCTGAACCGCTCCAGGGCCTCAGCAAGGATTGAACGCGGACAAGCCAGATTGATACGCAGATGGCCTTCACCTTCTGAACCAAAAACAGAGCCTTCATTAAAAGCAACCTCCGCCTCCTGGTACATCAGCTTCTTAAGTCCGGCTGCATCAAGCCCGAAAGCAGAGCAGTCCAGCCACAGCAGATAGGTAGCTTCCGGACGCATAACCTTAACCGCAGGCAGATGCTCTCCGAGATAGCTGATCGCATAATCAGCATTACCGGCAATGTGCAGGACCAGCTCGTCCAGCCAGGTCTCCCCTTCATTATAAGCCGCCTCTACCGCCTCCTGGGCAAAATAATGCGACATATGCAGGCTAAGCGTCTTCAGCTTGCGCTCAAATTGGCGGCGCAGCTGCGGATTTTTGGCTACAATATACGAGGTCTGCAGGCCCGGCAGGTTAAAGGTTTTGGTTGCTGCCAGTGTGGTTACCGTAATATCTGCAAGCTCCTCAGACAAGGAGGCAAACGGGATATGCTGATGTCCAGGCATAATCATGTCGCAATGAATCTCATCCGAGATGACGGTGACACCGTAACGCAGGCACAGCTCGCCCAGACGCAGCAGCTCCTCACGCTTCCACACGATTCCGCCCGGGTTATGCGGATTGCACAGCAGCAGCAGCTTGGCGCCGCCCTGCATCAGCTCCTCGAGCTGGGCATAATCCATTTCATAGCGTCCGCCGCTTAAGATCAGCGGGTTCTTGGCTACTATGCGGTCATTCATGTTAATGACATCATAGAAGGGATAATAGACCGGCGATTGCAGAATTACTTGATCCCCCGGCTTGGTTAGCAGCTCAACTGCAAGGCTGAGCGAGGTGACGATTCCCGGAGAATCTGTAATCCATTCCGGCTTAAGCTCCCAGTTATGGCGGCGGCTGTACCAGTTCACAATCGCCTGTCTGTATGATTCACCAGTGACACTATATCCGTAGATCCCGGATTCCACCCGGCGCAAAATAGCTTCCTTCACCGCAGGCGGGCTCTCAAAATCCATGTCAGCCACCCACAGCGGCAGAATGTTGCTGTTGCCAAACAGCTTTTCACTCTGATCCCATTTGTAGGAGCGGGTATTGCGGCGGTCAATTATGTGTTCAAAGTCATACATTCCTTCCATCCCCTGTTCTTTGGCTTTTCAGAATATTGTATCACAGGGGGAGTCCTTCCGGCATCCTTTACTGCAATCAGCTGCCTTTACGCAGCCGTTCCAGAGACTGAACCAGCCTGTCCTCTTCAAACGGCTTTAACAGATAATCAACAATCGCCTGGTCAAACGCCCATAACGCATGCTGTTTACTCTCCGTGGTGACTACAATCTGGATCGCCGGCAGCAGCTGCTTGATTTGTTCGGCGACAAGAACTCCCTGCAGGCCCTGAAGCTGAAGATCCAGAAACAGCACATCCGGCTGAAGCAGGGTCATCTGCTCCAGAGCACTCTGCGGATGAGAAGACTTTCCGATCACAGCGACTTTTCCTGACCTGTGCAGCATCGCATCCAGCTTGTAGAGATCCTTCTGATTCACATCCAGCAAAAACGCTCTAATCATGCCTCTCCCGCCTTTCTTCAGGAAGTTATTTTTTAAAAAAAAGCTGTCCTGCACGCCTAAAATCAGACGCCTTGGGACAGCCATCATTTGTAATAAGACCCGTTTATCCTTCTGCCCTGGCAGGCACCTTATTTCAGTACCGGCGGCAGCAGGCTGCGAACATCATCATTGTTAACGATCAGATGAATATTGTTCATCGTCCGCAAAGAGCCTGAGATCACTCCGGCCAGCTGGCCGTGCGCATCCATCAGCGGTCCCCCGGACATTCCGCTTGCTACCTGTGCCGAGGTCAGAATTCTGCTGCGGCCGTTAATCTCTGCTGCAGGCGTGTTGACGATGCCTTCGGTGATAATATTCGTATTCTTTAAAGGATACCCCAGTGCGAATACAGCCTCGCCATGCTCTACCGCATCTTTGCGCACCTGAAGATAAGAATAGACATTGTTCTTCATCTTCATCGCGGCGGGCGAAGGCAGCTCAAGCACTGCTACATCCTTCAGCTCATCGTATTTCGTAACTTTGATCGGACTGATCACAGTCCCGTCTGCCATTACACCTTCCATCCGGTCAGCACCTTTTACAACATGGTACGCGGTTACCGCCGTGCCGCCGGGGGACAGGATTACTCCTGTACCCGTGGCACTTGCCGTCCCGTCACTTTTCAGCACCCGAAGGTAGAACATCGCTTTTTCAGCAAGCTGATAGGTCTGTTCGGCATTGTTGACTACCTGCGTATCGGCACTGGTTGTGCCGTTGTAGAAGAGGGCTGCGGACAGCAGGGATACTATGATGCACAGATAAGCCAGCTGTTTTTTCATCCGCTACTCATTCCTTTTTCGTTTATTGCACTGCTGACATGATATCTTTGAACGCCCAGTGCGATGCCGGCAGATCGTTATACTTCACAGCCGTTACCGTCAGCTTTTTGGTGCCGACAATCCGGTTGATCATAACTACAGCTTCTGCACGTGTAATCGAAGCATTCGGTTTGAAGGTACCGTCAGGGAATCCTTGTACATACCCGGCCTTGGACAAAGCATTCACATACTGCTCTGACCAGTGGCCCTTCAGATCGGACTGCTTCGTCAATCCGGCATTTGTAACATCCAGATTCAGCACAGTGGTAATGATCTTCGCGAACTCGGCTCTGGTCAAGCCTTTGGTACCGCCGAACCCGCCGTCAGGGTAACCCTGGATAATGCCTGCTGAAGCAAAGAATCCAGTCAGCTTGTCATACTCTGCTGTCACATCTGTAAAGAGATTGCCTACATTTACATTCTCCATATCAAGCAGCGGGGCAAGGGATGCGATCAGTTCATATCTTGTAATCGCTGCGCTTGGTTTGAACGTACCGTCCGTATAACCGGTCATGTATTTAACCTCATTTGCAGTGTTCTTCAGATTGTACTTTGCGTTCTCAACCGCATACTCGATAGTGATGACCGTATCATCCTGATCGGTAATCATTTTGATGGTCATGTTTCCGGTAATCAGAAGCTCACTGGTGTATTTCGTGCTGTTCACCGTCGGTGTGCTGCCGTCCAGCGTGTAGTAGATGACCTGCCCTTCAGGAGCAGTCAGCTTCAGCTTGCTGTTTCTGGCAACTTTAACAGGTGCCTCGCTGTCACTGTTGATGCTTGCGTTGCTGGTGACTGCTGTGATGGCTGGCTCTTTGACAGGAGGCACGAAGAACCCGCCTCCGCCTCCGCCGCTTCCACCGCTAGGAAGCGTCCATGTTTCTGTCCATACCTTACTATACTCTTTGCCTGTAACAATTGTAACAGCCTTAACTGTTGTGGCTGTCTTCAGCACAATCGGTGCAGTGTACAGCAAGGATGTTTCATTAGGCGTGCTGCCATCCAAAGTGTAATAGATGCTGCCGCCCGGCTCATCTGTTCCAAGAACAACCGAAGTCTCCGTTGTAATGATCTTGTCCTTGGCATCTGAGCGCAGCTCAGGTGCCGCTGCTGTTGCCGGATATTTCACTGCCGGCTCGTTTATCATTACGCTTCTGCTCAGCCCTTGAGCGGACACCGTGAGTTTAGTTCCGGTTCCGGCTCCGTCTCTCAGTGTTCCAGTCGTTCCGTTCAGAACAACCGCTGCCGGATCTGCACTCCAGGTTACCCCTTCTGCACCTTTCAGTGTGAAGCTGGTTTCTACCCGGTTAATCAGATCCTTTGGACTGAGCACAACTGCCGCAGTGCTAAGCATACCTTCTTTGGTTCCGTCGAAAGCAGCCAATCCAGGGTAATAGCCGTTATACGCCGTCCAAGATCCTCCTGTGAGGCCCGCAGGAAGCGTTCCGTTAACCAGTTCGGCCGACTTGAGCCCTGACGCGTTGGATGTCCCGCTGCTGCCAGTTACAGCTTTACCTTCAGCATCGAAGAAAGCAATATTTTCCTTTAGCATTTGTGCATTAAACACAGAACCGCTGATAGAAGCATCTTTCACCTTCTGTCCGGCAATTCCGCCGTAGAATGCCTGTCCAGGTGTAAGGATACCATTTACAGAAGCTCTAACTTCACCTGTATTCAGAGAAGAAGCAATGGCGCCTTCTGCAGCATGACCGGCAATACCGCCGCTCCATGCCTTCTGAGTACCCTCTGCCAAAATTCTGCCTGCAGAATAGCTGTTATTGATGCTGCCGCTGTTGTATCCGGCGATACCGCCGGCAACCGCTTCTGCGGAACTTGCATTAACATCAGCATAGGATACGGATTCTGAGATAACACCTGCAGGTGCATTCTGCCCGGTAATTCCTCCTGCTGCCTGTCCACTGCCGTTGATGGTACCACCTGAGCTGGAAGCCGTTATTATACCTGCGTTCACTCCGGTAATACCACCGATCCGTCCAGTGCCTGATACCGCCAGATTAACAGCGTTCGCGTTGCTGATTGTTCCTTCGTTGACAGCTGCTGCACCGCCTGCAGCTTCAGCACCCTCCAGGGCACCGCTGATGGTAACACCGGAGATCGTTCCCGTGCTGTGGTTAAACCCGGTAACACCACCGATCTTTCCAGCACCTGACACAGTCAGGTTAACAGCGTTAATGGCACTAATTGTGCCTTCATTGATAGCTGCCACACCGCCTGCAGCTTCAGTACCCTCCAGAGCACCGATGATGGTAACACCGGAGATCGTTCCCGTGCTGCGGTTTACTCCGGCAACTGCTCCGGTATTCTTAGCAGAAGCTTTAACACCGGCAAAGTTAACATTGGTAATGGTACCGAGATTCTCGGTTACGAAGCCAGCATAGTTTTGTTCTGCGGAATCCATTACAAAATTTGAAACCGCATGTCCCTTACCATCGAACGTACCTTCAAAGCTATTGAACGGAACCCAAGGCTTGCCAGCCAGATCAATATCCGCTTCAAGGCTGATGGTGCTGTAGACCGGCTTTTCTGTAGCTGTTCTGTTGTATAGAACATAGTAGTCCAAGCCCGTTTCATTATAGAGCAGTACTGCTCCTGTTAACTGTTCCACAGAATTCAGTGTAATCACACCGTCTGCAGCATTATCCATGAACGAAGTGTCGTGATCGATGTTCCAGGCTCCGGATGCAAGCGGATTAGGCGCTGCTGCCGGTGCCAGCTCAGCAGCATTCGCTGCAGATCCGGCATTTTTGCCTACTGTAGGCAGTGTGCCTACATAGCTGGAACCATTGATTTTGCCGTCACGGAAATTGTAGCCAACAAGTGAGCCCTGCTGGAAATCAGCTCCCGGTGCGCTCGCTGTAATGGCTGGCACGTTTGCATAAACATTGCTTAAAGTACCGTCATTGTATCCGGCAAAGCCGCCTGTAAAAGAACGGGTTGCCGATTTAATTCCTGTAGTGGAAAGCTTCGCCTGCAGCGCATAGGAGCTGCTGATGCTGGCATTTCTTTCTACAGCTGCTGCAAAACCGCCTGTGCGTGTATCAAGTGCTGTATTCATCACATCACCGGATGCATAGGAACTGCTGATGCTGTAGTGGTCAACTGAACCGGCGAAGCCGCCGACATAAGAACCCAGTCTTCCGCTGACATGCAAAGCACCTGTTGCATACGAGTGCGAAATCTGTCCTTCGCGCACATCGGTATCACCGAGCAGACCGGCAAAGCCGCCTGCATAAATGGTGTTGTCTTTATTGGTATCATTAATATTTACCGGAATGCCCGCATGGGAGTAAGTGATCACAATATGGTCGCCCATGCCTACAATTCCGCCTGTACGGGTAGCAGGCAACGAATTATCCAGAGTCAGAGCAGTTCCTACCGTAATTGCCTGTCCCGCAGGTGCTGCTGCTTCACTGTAATGAATCTCGCCGTCAGCTCCCTGACCGACGATACCACCAACATTATAGACACTGCTGTCATCAGCCTTCAGGCTGTTGGCAGCATAGGCATCCACGATAATACCGTTACTGTAGCCTGCGATACCGCCGAGATTTACGATTTTACCTCCGCTGACGTTAAGGTCTGCTTGCGAGCTGGAACGGTAAACCGAAGCGTCATTATTTCGGCCAGTCACACCGCCGGCAAACAGATCCATAACATGGTCCGTTCCGCCAATTGTTACAGTCCCGTTATGAACATTGGCAAGATAGATACCGCGGTATAACGGATACGGCTTGCCAAAATCAAAGCCCTCATTGATATCACTGCTCGAGATTAGTCCTGTAATACCGCCTGCTGCTGCCTCACCTGTCTTGACAGCCGCGTTAATTACTGGTGATGCATCCACATTGTAAAGGATGCTATTGTCAGCTTGTCCGGCAATACCTCCGGCAGAGGCCGTTTCACCGGAAGCCTGAATTGTGCCCACAAAAGAGCTGTCATTCATTGCTACATTTACAAATTGTCCGGCAATACCGCCAATTACTGCGTTCAGAGAGTCTGCAGCAGTAGCCAGTGCAACTTTATCCACAGTTACATGGTCAACATCAAAGGTCTGGTTGCTGGCGGCAAGTGCCATAGCTTTGAGCTTCATACCGCCCAGAGCCCCTTCCTTCAGTCCTACAGCAGCGCCAACTATACCGTTACCTGTCAGCTGGACTCCTTCTCCTGTACCAGTAACAGCGATGTTTTTAAGCACTGTACCTGCCTTAGCCTGTCCTACAACACCACCAAGGATGGAATCGAGGCCGCTTGCCTGCAGTGCACCGTCAGTGAAGTTCACTTTGAGCTCACTTGCTGTTCCTTCTGTGAATGTACCGATTACACCGCCCGCTACACTGTTCATTCCAGATGCAGTAATGCGGAGCTTTGTGTTTACTTCTGTTGTCAGACCGGTGACATTACCAGCTTGAACACCGATAACCCCGCCGATAACGGCCTGATCCACGGAGCTGCCGATGCTGCCGTCGATAGCATTGACAGAATAGGTTGCTGCGTTCAGATCGGAGGTGTTGTCACCAATGATACCACCGGCGATACCGCCGCTGTATATAGTCTCGATCCGGCTTCCGCCATCAAGAGTTACGTGAAGTCCGGAAACCTCACCTGTATTTGTACCAATAACACCGCCAACTGTTCCGCCGCTGATCTTGATGCCGTTCAGCAGCTTCAGATCCACATCGGATACGGTACCCAGGTTAATACCGGCCAGAGCACCAGTAAACTGGTTACCAGATACAGTTAAAGGCTCCAGATTAACGGCAGATACTGTTGCTTCTTCTCCAATGACTCCGAACAGTCCGGAGTAAGTGAAGACCGGCTGCAGGGTCAATCCGTCAATTAGATGATTTCCACCGTTGAATGTACCTTCAAATGCATTTTCTTCCTTATCGCCGACCGGAACCCATTGCTTGGATTGAATATGAATCGGGTTCATGATCATAATTGTTCTGCCTGCGAAATTGAATTTGTCCACGCCGGCGATAGTGCCGTTGACAATAGACGCAAGACCCGCAAGCTCAGCTTCTGAAGTGATCTGGAAGTGGATAGCATCCCTATCCTTCATGTACCAGTTGATATTGGCGTTAACATCATTGCCGAGATCACCGCCAGTGTTGGCTTCACGGTTCACTTCAGGATATTTGTAGTCAGCATTCAGGGAGCCGTATTTCCATGCGCTGGTGAAATCCCAGCCGGACAATTCAGGGAATACGTTTCTGTCCTTCAAAGTCGCTGAAAGAATGGTAGTCAGCCGTACGTGCACGTTCAACCAGCGGTGGTTGCCTTCGGCAAAGTCCGGCAGGTCCTTGTTGATGTTCAGCGATTCATCTTTAATATAGTAGGTTTTGTATAAAAGCTCTTTGCTGGCATTGTCATAACGTCCGGCAAAGCCGCCGGCATAGGCGCCGTTGGTAGCCGAAACCTCAGCCGCAGAATAGGCATTGGAAACTTTGCCGTCTTTGATTCTGCCGATAAAACCGCCCGCATAGGAATGATCACCTGTGGCAGACACGCTTTTAGCCACGTAGGAGTTTTTAACTGTACCGCCGGTAAGCTCTCCGATCAGTCCTCCTACATTTGTATAAACTCCGCCGGCTGTGATTCTGGAGGAGGTGTAGGACTGTTCTACAGTACCTGCGCTGTTGCGGCCGATCAGACCGCCCAGGAATACGGATTGGCCCGCTGTTCCGGTTGCCTTGCCCGTCAAATCGATATCGATATAGGAGCCTTTAACTGCTCCGGTGTTTTCCCCTACTAGACCGCCAGCCAGTGTGCCTGCCCCTTCAATGGTCAGGTTGGCATTGGAGTAGGTATAGTAAAGCGTTCCTTTTTCAGTGTTGAGACCGGCTAAGCCACCAAAGGTTACATTGTTTCCCTTGGAGGATACCGAGATTTTGTCCGTAATACTGTTATTGGCAATCAGGCTGCGGTTTTCACCAACCATCCCACCTAGAATAGTGGACGGTGCGGTTATCGCAATGCTGCCCAGTGTACGCGTGTTCTGAAGCGTGCTCACTGCCGATCCCGGATTCATCACAGGGTCACCTGTACGGGCATCGTTGATTCCGACAATTCCCCCAATGGTAGAATTGGTTGCTGTTGCATTTGCCTTCAAGCTTAATGCTGTTACATAGCTGTTAGTGATTATTGCTGAATTTGTACCCAGGTTGTAAGCGGCAATTCCCGCTGCTTTGGCATTTGCACCGTTGATCGTCAGGTTAAGTGTCTTTCCGACCAGGCGCTCTAGTCTGGATTTGTCGTTATAGCCGACAAGTCCGCCTGTGTAACCGTTGGCTGCGTCTTTTGTAGTATTTACAAGCAGGTTTTCCAGGTTGACCGTTGTTGAATCACCGCTCAGTGTACTGTTCTCAAGTGCACCGGCCAGACCTCCGGTTCTCGCTCCTGTTCCCTTAACGGAAATATTCACATAATCCGGCGCAGTTGCTGCAACGGCTGGATTTACGATATCCGTAGCCTTAGCATAACCGACAAGCCCGCCGGCTTTGGCATCAGCACCGTTAACCGTGACAACTGCCAGCTCGCCTGCATGGAATACCGGAGTATAGATGCTTGCACGGCTTGAAGCTGCGTCGGTACCTTCTGAACGTCCGGCGATACCGCCGGCTTCTGTACGGATTCCTCCTGCAGTGATGCTTACAGCGTGAGCTGTTGCATCGGTAAGTGAGCCAGTATTCAATCCGGCCACTCCGCCCAGCAGCGCATCTGCGCCTTCAGAGCTGAGAATAATACTTTCGGCAAGCACATAAGGTGCTGCCCCGTGGTTTTCACCGAAAATACCACCGGCATGGGTTGATGAGCCCTTTGCCTTGATTTCAATCCGCTCGGCATGGAGATGAAGCGCGGAAGTACGGTTGATACCGACAGCACCGCCGACGATTCCGTTGTCTGCGTTCATTTCAATGATAAAGTCCTTAGCTACAACCGGTGCTTCCGTTGTGCCGATCACCGCCAGCGTGTTCAGGTTACCAGCTACTGTACCCAGTGTGTAGCCGCTTTTTCCGCTTTCGGTGATTAGTCCGACTCTGGCAGCCTGGCTGTTAGTCAGAGTCAGTGCTTTGTCATTAATACCGACAAGTCCTCCGGCAGTGACATTATCTGCACCGGCGGCAGGGTTCTTCACAGCTCCCTCGATAGTAAGGCTGTTATAATCCGCACTTCCGGCATCTCCGGCATAAGCGCCGTTGATGGTTCCCTGCGCGTTACCGGCGATACCGCCGATTACACCGCCCTCCGATGTTGCTTTCAGGCGTATGTTTTTAACAACTGCATTATTGATCGTTCCATCAAGATAACCGGCAATCCCGCCGATTGTTCCGTCGGAGGTGATTGTTGGAATTACGGACATATTACCTGCCTTCGAAGACAGGATGCTTCCGCCGGATTTATACCCGGCAATACCGCCGGTATACACATCCGCCGAGCCTACGGCATCAACGGCGCCGCTAAATGAGGCATTGGAGATGCTGCTGCCCGCGTCATACCCGATAATTCCGCCTGTGTAGACGACGTTTCCTCCGCTCGCCTGAAGGTGTGCGGTATTCTGGTACGCGTTCACTGCCGGATTATTAAGAAAGATTCCGCTCGCAGCGTAACCGATAAATCCGCCTGTATAGATATTTTGCGAGCCTGAAGCTGTTACATTTGTTGCATTGTTGTATTCTTTGGTCCATGTAACTGAACTGTCTGCATAACCGGCAATACCGCCTGTATGCACATTCGTTCCGCCGTTATTCGTTACAGGTGCAGTATTGACAAAAGCAATATTAATATCAGGGATTGTTACAGTACCTACTGCACCGAGAAGTCCGCCGGCATACGTGCCGGTTGCTGTCGGAGCATCAATGCTGATAGCACCGCTGTTATTAGTCGTATTGGAGAATACCGCTGCGTTGTCGATTTTCCCAAGAATACCGCCTGCATAGATAGTAGATCCCCCGTTCACAGTAACCGGAGCAGTATTGCTGATAACAGTATCTTCATCATTCATCGTAACTGTGCTGCTCGTGTGACCCGCGATACCACCGGCATAGATGGAGTCACCGTCCTGCCCGTTAGCAAGCAGAGCACCGGTGTTGGAAACCTTCTTCAACTTCAAACCACCTACATCACCATAGCCAACAATCCCGCCGATAGCGGCTGTGCCGTTAGCAGTAATCGAAGCGTTGTTGAAGGAATTCGCAACCGAACCTTCAGCCATCCCGACAATCCCGCCGGCATATACATGGTAAGGAGCGCTGTCTGTTGTGATCTTAATATAATTTGTAATGTCATACACAATGCTGGAGCCGGACATTTTACCGACTGCAGCTCCTGCATACACATCATAGGTGACAGTGGTTACGCTGATTGAACCGCTGTCCGGGAAAAGAAACCCGCCCACGGTTCCGTCAATCATATTACCGACCAGACCTTGGTAGGACAAGCCGGACGGCACCTTCATTCCCGAAATCGAGAGAATGGAGCCTTCCTTAGAGATCAATGTTCCGAGAAACGGATGCTCCCCGGTGCCGATCGGCACCCAGAGATAATCGCCGAGATCCATGTCCCGGTCAATTTCCAGTATTTTACCTTTGAGTCCGTTTATTTTATTGCCGTCTGTATCGATATCATCATTGACCAGCTTCGCTACACCTGCAAGCTTCGCTTCCGTATCGATCTTGAAGGTTGTATAAACCGGGTTGTACCATGACGTATCCGCTGCACTAGACCAGGTCTGCCCGTCGGCTTTAACCAACAGGCCACCGGCAACCGCTGCGATAGTCAGGACTATCATTGCAACCGCCAATCCAAGGATTGATTTTTGCTTTATTGCCATCATGACACCACCTCAAATAGTTTGGATTACTCTACAGTAGGATACCCGCATCAGCCTTCTCAGCTGATGCGGGCTCTGCTGCTCTATTGTTTGTCTGTAATAAACTGATCCAGTCTGATAGCAATCGTAGCTGCTTCAGCACGGGTTAATACGCCGGCAGGGTTGATTTTACCATCCACACCGCGGATAATACCGTATTTGATGCTGAGAGCGATCGATTGCTTAGCCCAGGCCGGAATCACATCCTTGTCAGCATATGCTGCAAGAATCTGCGTAACCTCAGCTTCGCTGAGTGTCTCGCCTCCGGCGCTGATAACATTTAGCAGTCTGCCGACCATTGTCATTGCTTCCATCCTTGACAGGGTTGCCTGCGGTGCATATTTCCCGCCGTTTTGGCCGGTAACAATGCCAAGTTCAGCAGCAATCGATACGCTACGGTTGTACCAGCTGTTCGCCGCCACATCCGAGAAGCTCTGCTTACTAAACGGATTGTTCATCAAGCCTGCTACTCTAAGGAGAATCGTCGGCAGCTCGGCACGGGTAACCTTGGACTGAGGAGCAAAGCTGTCAGCCGCTTTACCCAGAACAAACAATTTACCCGAGGCGGCGTTGATATCCTGCTGAGCCCAGAAGCCTGCAGCCACATCCTTGAATACCTTCTTGTTACTGATGAAGAACAGGCTGCCTTCACCGGTCAGCTGTACATCCACAGCAGTACTGTTGCTGTTCAGCTTCCAAGGTATCGTTGTCCAGTTTCCGCTGGCATCCTTCAGAACCACTGCGGTGATACCACCGGCAGTAATGCCTGAAGGGATTGCAACATTGGCCTTAAGGGCAGGTGCCCATTTGCCGGAAGGCAGATTGACTGCAACATGTACCCCTTCGCCTGCTCCCAGCACAGTGAAGTTCTGGGTTGACGCAATTGCGGACATTGCTGTCTTATCATTAGCAGTATTGCTTCCGATGCTGATCTGGAGCGGCCCGTTAAGTCCGGACAGATGATCCGGTGTCAGGACGAGTGATCCAAACGGCAATTGGATTACCACATTTTTCTTGGCTGTAACAGCCTGCTGCACGACGCTCTGATCAACCGTAATATCAAAGCCTGCTGCAGCTGTATCTGTGCTGCTGATTGTAATATCCCCTGTACCATCTGCAGCTTTGCTGCTGTCAGTCAGATGAATGACGGCTGTAGTGCCGTTCCAGGTCGCTTCTACATCCTGGCCGTTCAGTGTTGCTTTAGGCGCACCTTCAGGAGCCGGTGCAGGTGTTACTGGTCCAGGAGCACCCGGAGCACCCGGAGCGCCTGGAGAACTAGGGGCCCCAGGTCCATTGCCCGGTAATGCGGAGTAAATGACCGCAGTTACTTTGGCGGCTGCCATTGCCAGTTTATCCATGGATGTCCGCTTGGCAACGACGATCTCATCACCCGGCTTCACGAATACGGCACCGTCAGCCGGCAGGATCTGCCAGTCGCTCAAATCCGATTTGAATGCCGGAAGGGCTCCGCCTTGACCTGAGCTGTAAATCTTGTAAGCCAGTTGTTGTCCGGTCATATCCCCGGAGTCGGATACAATAATTTTGGTCTGGGTTGTATTCGTCCCGGCAGGCACTGCAGAAATAACCAGGCTTCCCAGCTTCACAGGCTCAGGCACTTCAACCGAAGCAACCGTATAGCCCTGAATGGTTACTCCATCCGTTACTGTGTACTCCCCTGTAATCAGGCTAGAGCCGGTTGCGAGGGCTGTAACAGTAGTGGTGCGTTTTTGTGTTGCCTGATCCACGACAGTCACAACATCAACCGAATCTCCGGATGCTACAGAGTAGGTGATTTTACTCATGTCACTTTGGCTTACTTCTACCTGCTTATACTTCAGCTTGCCGTTCTCGTCCTTGCCGTCGGCTACCTTAAGGTAGGCCTTGGTAATGATGCTCTTGTCTCCAGGATGCAGAGCAGGAACCTTTTCGAGAATCAGCGCCGAAGGAACATCAAAGCTTTCATTGGAGATGTTCACAACCGCCGTATTTTCATTACCGGCACCGTCTGTAGCGGTGAATTGAAGCGCAACAGTCGGATCAGCCGATGCCACAGGCACCCCTGCATTAAAGGTGCCGTCTTCAGCAACCGGCACTACTGTGCTGCCTACTTTCAGCAGCGTTCCTTTTGTTGTAGTACCTGCAACAGTGATCTTGTTGCCTGAACCGTCGTTAGCCGTTCTTGCTCCGGTCGCCGGCTGGTCAATATAGAGCACAGGTGCAATAGTATCAACCGTCAGGTACAGCATCGTTACGGAAAGATCCTTGGTTGCTGTATTGGTTGCACGCAGTTCTACAGCAAACGGTCCGTCTGTCTGGAACTTGGTCAGCTTCAGCGTCCCCTGGCTTCCGTTAGCCGTATTGCTAAGCGCTACCTTACCGATTGACTCTTCCGCATAGAACGCTTCTACGGTTACATTCTTCTGGTCCGAAGTAAACGTCAGTGTCTGCTCCGTTTGCTTGGTAAGCAGATTGATGTAAGCGCCAGTGTTCTCTACCGTACCTTGACCTGTTACATTCAGCTTAGGCTTAACAGGTACAGGAAGCAGCTTCTTCGCAGCAGCAATCCGGTCTGCGTAATGGTAATTCTGGTTCTTGTCATCCGCTTCAGTCGGAACCGTTGCCGCCGACACGCCGATTTCGTATTCATATCCGACTTCAAGACCGACATACTTGACGTCCTTCAGGTCCATTACGGTTCCTTCAAGACTGCCGAGCTCCACCTCATCAGTAGTTGAGGTTGCGGACCAGCCGCCGATCAGAATACCTTCATACTTGCCCGTTGAAGCATTCCAGTAAGGGGCAAGCTCCTCTTCAGTGAACAGAATTTCGCCGAAATTGTCATAATCCTTCATTTCGCCGTCCTGCAACCGTTTTGCATCAATAATATAGCTGTGTTCATAGCCGCTGTGTCCGGCTTTCTTCGCGCCCGGTTTGAAGGAAAGGGCAAACAGTCCGTTTCCTGCCGGTTCAACCTTCAGATCGCTTACGTTCTGCGGTGCAAACGGATCGACAATCTCAAACTTTTGCACAGAAGTCTTCGTAGCGAAGGTAGCGCTGGATTTCAGCTCAGCACGCAGATAGTAATTTCCTTGTCTCAGCAGTCCGCGGATATCCTCCGGATTGCCCATCAGGGTTACATTGGTAACATCAATGCTTGTGCTTCCGCTGGTTACTCCGCCGCTGACGCCGCCGTTCTGGCCGACCGGAATATCCTTGGCAATGAGCAGACCCGGATCACCTGCTTCAAGCACGGGTTCTCCATTATCCAGCATCGTTGTTTTCTTGGAAACCGCGTCCTGAGCCAGATACAGATTGATTGTATCTCCTTCGGCTGCATTGGCTACTTTCCAGGAAGCATTGAACTTGTTCGCATTCGAGTTGTCCTTAGCGAGAACAATATCGTTCAGCTGCGGTGCAGTCGGTACGTTAAGCAGCTTGGTTTTGACCGGAGATACTGCAGTCAGTGTCCATTTGCCGCCATTTACCTTATCTGCAGGAACGATAATATACGCTTTACGCACATCGACCTGGTCTTTGGAGCTACTGGCCGGAATGTACTGGGTGAATGCATTAGCCGTCGGATCTGTATTCGTATTATCGAATTTAACCGGGAACGCCTTGCCGCTTCCATCCTTCAGCGTGAATTCCGGACGATCCTTAGACTCATATTCCATTTCGATAACCGCATTACCGGTTACATTATCCATTGGAATCTCATGCACTCTGCCGCTGTTTTTAACCGTGATGCCGCCTACGCTGACGTTCAATGAACCATTCTCAACGTAATCCACACCTTCAGCAACTTCGCGGTATACAATTTCTTGATTCTCCTGCTCAGCTGCCGGAACAGCCGCTTCGGAGGTTGCTAATGTCTCTACACCTTGTCCGATAACCATCAGGCGCGGTCCGAGCTCAGGGTCATCTACAACCAGATGAATAACGCCATCCGGCAGCTGGTCTGTCGAGGTTCCGAATTCAACCCCGCCGCCCCAGTAATATGTGATTCCGAGCGAGATCAGCAGAATGCCGATACTGCCCCATACCTTATCATTGTTGACTCCGAGGAACATGCTGGAAAGCGGCATACCGCCGACAATCGGCACACTGTTCGGAATTTGGATTTTGGAGCCGATGTAGCCCTCGAAATCTGTACGGTTCTTCTCCAGGTTCTGTCCGACGAAGATTCCCGCCTTACCGATAATGATATCCCAACCGCCGATATCCATCTCAGCCTGAACGCGCACGAACCATGGGGTTACCCACTGGGCTTCAAGCAGCGCCTTGGTCAGCATCGGCAGCTTATCATCATCTTCCGGCTCTGCCATCGTAGAGAAGTCCATCTTGCCTTCTACCTTAAGTCCGGTCCGTTTAACCGTAAGATCGACATCTCCGAAGAAGTACGCCGGAGCCATCCCGAATCTCAGGCTTACACCAGCTGATACAGTCAGCGGGAACGGGTCATCCTTGCTTCCGCCCGCAATGGTATCCGCAAGCTCACGGACCGCGCCGCGAATTCCTGTCAGATACGTAGCACCTGTGATCAGAATACCCGGGGATGGAAGTCCTGCTCCGAAGGCAATGACATCCGGGAGGATACGGCCGTCTCTGACCTTCTTGAGGGACAGCTCAACGGACACTTCGAGCATATTCTTAAGCTGGGCATCGAATGCCAGTCCATACTGGTTCTCTACCGGCTCTCCGCCGATATCCTGAACAAAGTGGGTTACTGTAATTTCGCCGCTTGGACTCTTAGGCTTGTCGTCATCTTTTTTCTTGGCGCCTTCCTTCTTAGGTCCGAACAAACCGATCGATTCGCCCAAGTCGAATTTAAGTGCCGCATCAATGCCGACAAAACCTTTATCGTTAAATACAACGTTATTGATTTCTGCATTAATAATCTTCATCGACAGGGAGCCGCCGAAGGAAATCCCGCCTTCTCTTAACATAAAGTCATTAAAAGAAAGTCCGAATCCGTCAATTGAGAAGCTCGGTGCTGCGAACAGCGACTGTTTGTTGAAATATACATCCTCGATCATAACCTGGCGCAGCGGATTTAATCTGTCGCCTACGCCGCCGACGGCCCATTTCAGGCTGCCGTTCTGGGTATCATCCTCAGGGTTCGTATTCTCTTCTTCTTCTTCATCCTCATCGTCATCTCCCGTACTTGCTGACGGAAGATTGAAGTTTTCATCTCCAAGCGATTTGTTGAAGCCGTTGAAGAAGTCCAGCGTCCATTCCCCTTTGTGGAAAATAAAGCCGCTGCTGGCAACGCTCAGCGTTCCATCCCCTTTAATAAAGAGGGTATCCAGGAACGGCATGTCATCTGACTGGGTCTGTCCGAAGATATTCAGCTTACCGCGGACAAACGCCAGATCCTTACCTGTATAGGCTACAGCATCATTTATAATGGCCGGTTCAGTCTTTGTATCTACAATAACCTGTTCATCGGCTTTGGAGCCGACCTGCTTGATCATCCCGCGGATCACTACAACGACTTCGCGGTCAATTTCTTCTTCCTCTGCCTCAGCCTCGAATGCCTCCAGGTCTTCTTCAGAATCAAATAATTGATAGTTGTAAAGCGGTGTTTCTTCCAGCGCTTCATCATCCATGAATTCACTCAGTTCAAATTCAGGATCAACGGCCTTACTGGCCATTCCGATAACCGCTTTGGTCTTCTTGTATTCTGTTACTGCATTATAGAGGAACGCTCCGTCTTTAAACGGCTCATTCGGGAAAAGGCTGTTCAGATCGTCGAGCAAATCTCCGCTTACAGACGAACCGTTCGCGATACCGCTGACGTCCACCAGCTGCTTGTACACGACCATAATGCCGGCTTCGCGGATACGCGATTCGTCATTGTCGGATACAAGGATGGTCTGTTCCGTAGTGATGTCATACATGGAGGCAATTTCCTCATCGCCGCCGGCATCACCCTTATAGTCAATCTCCACCTGATATTCACCGAGCGGCAGCTCAGGCCCGAGATCAGCTTCAATTACATTGCCGGCCTCGTCAACCAAATCCCCGCCGCGGTAGGTTATACGCATATCACCGGACATTCCGTCATCCGTTGGCTGCATAACGACGGCGTCCTGGACATTGATTTTATAACGTTCTCCGGTCACGGTCTCCTTCAGATACAGATCGAAGTTAGCCGCTGTCGTATCGTTACCGGTGTTGTAGGCTTCGATATTCGACAGGTTGACTGTCATATACTTCACGTCTGTGCTGTACAGCTCATCCGGTGACATTCCGTATACATAGGTCGGAGTCGCTTCGCCCACCGGCGGCAGCAGAATGAAATTCGATTTACTCGATTCATACTGTGCCTTGATGCTCTCATCCGCGATCCCTTCAATTTCACTCTGGGTCTCCGGACTGCTGGCGGTAAGCATATATTCCCGCGTTACCGGCCAAGGTCTGCCTTTGGCCTTCACCTTGAATGAAGCCGCAATCGTATCGCCCGGCTTGTACTTCGGCTGAATACCCTGCTCCGCTTCCTCAGGCGTTGCCGATTTCTTGAATTCCAGCGTCCGGCTTCGCGTATTCTCAATAACAGCGTTGCCGTTCGCATCTCTTACAACTGCCCCTTTACTGTCAAGCTTGACGAAATCAAGTCCGCTTTCCAGCTCCAGCTTCACATTAATCTTGGAATGCTCCATATTGAATGCGGCCAGATTTTCCACCTCAGCGGTGATATCAAAAATGCCTTCGTCGCGGTAAGCACTGTTATCTTCGAGCGTAGCCAGCTGTTGAATCTGGTCTACAAAACGGACAGAGAATACTTTGTCCGGGGCAATGATTTCCCCGAGGCCGTATACTGTCTCGAAGCTCTGGAAGCCTCCGGCTGCAATTTTGTCCGGATTCCAGTAAAAGGCTACTGCAGAGTCGGCGCTTCCGTAATCATTGGTGTCACGGGTGAAGTCCAGATTCGGGTTCACCTTGTAATCCCATTTTGTATTAGCCAGACCGTTCCAGTGGCCGACAATCATCTCATCCACAATATTGATATTCTGCTCGGCAATATTGTTGAAGCCGTAGGCGACAACATTCGTCGCCTGCGGATTGGTCAGGTCCAGCTTATCACGCATAACCCAGTAGGAAGGAAGCTTGTAAAGGGCTGCGTCCTCTTCAGGAATGCCCGCTGCCCGCGGGTCATGCGTAAGTTTTCTTTCAACCATCAGCGGAGCCTGGTAAGCTGTGCCGATCTGGAACAAGGGTCCGTCATTGGCGCCGACCATAGTATCCAGCAGGATCCGGCTGCCGACTTCAACGACAGCACCGCTTTTGTTATTGACTTCATAGCGGATATTGATATTTCCGGAATTCACCTTATCCGTGCTGTCAGTGTAGAGCATGAGAATCTGCTTGATCTCTACGCCTTTAATTTTCCACAGCATTTCAAGCTGCTTGGTTCCGTTAGAGTTCTCCACAACCTTTGGTGCAGTTGTTTCGGAATAAAAACTGCTGTCGAACTTATATTTGTTTCCGTAGATATAATCTGTTCCATCAATCCGGAACGTCGTAAACGACGTTTCCGGATCATCTCCCTGGAACAGCAGATTGGTATCCTGGTCCTTTTTGCGTATGGGCTGGCCATCCACTGTACGGACACCATAACGGCCCGTAGCGTTATCCACAGTGACTTTAATGAAGTCATTGGTAATCGTGGTTGTATTCGTTGCCTTAGCCGCATCCGCCAGGGCATGCAGGCTCTCTGATGTAGACAGGAATACCATCACAAAGGAGAGCATCATCGCACACGTTTTTTTAAGCAGCTTCACCTATAGTCCCCCTGTTCATAGTTCTTTCTAGTTCGTGCTGCTGACGAAGAAGGTCGCATACTCACGGTCGCGCTCCTGCGTTCTCACGATAATTGTGTACCAGCCGGCTTTCGGGAAAGTAACCTTGTACTGTCCGCTTACCAGCTGATCATAGGTGATTTTGGTAGCGATAGATTTCATTTGCCCTTCGCGGTAGAGCCCTGACTGATACATCAGATCAAACGTACCCCACTCGTTCACTTTGTCAGTGCCTGAAACCTTCATAGTGTTGTAGCCGCTGATTTTGAAGGTAATGGTATTGCTGCTGAACAATGCGGATTCTCCGGAGGATGCTGAAATCAGGGTATCGTCCCCGAAAATAAGCAGCCCGCCGTCTTTGACTACAATGACATCCTGCAATGCAACCGTCTTATTGCCAACCTGGTCTGTAGCAGTATAAGTAACCTGCTGGCGTCCCAGCTTGGTCAGATCAAGACCGGCAACCTCAACCTTCACATTCGCTGCCGCCGATACATTATCGGAGACGGTGTAGCCGCCGAGATCAACGGCAAAGTTGAAATTCTGCTTGTTCTGGGCGATGCCGACAGCATTCTTTTTCAATGTCAGCTCAGGTGCAGTGTTATCCAGACCTTTTACCGTAACCGGAATCTTGCTCGAATTGCCGAGCAGATCGGAGATCGTCATTACGGTTGAACCGGCACTCTCGAATTCTCTGGAGTAAGTGAACGTCCCGTCAGCCGCGCTGATTTTGTTAGTGTAGCTTGCGCCTGACCGGATTGGCTTCAGTCCCGAGAACACCATATTCGGCGCTGTCGTCTTACCCGACACTGTCACCTTAACCTTGCCTTGTGCGTATTGTTGTCCGCCGATTGTAACAACCCTGCTGTCAGGTACTGCATTGCCTGCAGCATCAACGAATGTATAAGTGATTTTGTCCGCATCCGGTGCTGTGTTCAGGATATTGGTTACTGTCTCTTTGACAACTGTCGTATTACCGAACTGGTCAGCTACAGTAAAGGAAGCTACACCGTTCTCTTTCAGTGATACAGTCTGGTTCTGGCTCGTAATAAAGATCTGCTTCGCCGAATTATCCGCCTTTTGCACTTCAAGCGTTACTCCGGAAGAGAGCACCACATTGCCGTTGCCATCCTCAATTGTACCGAACACCTTGCTGCCGTCAGCCCCGTATTGATAGGAGCGGACAATTTTTACCTTAGGTGCTTCTTTGTCAATATTGTTCACTGTAGCTACCGCAGTGCCTGTGTTGCCTGCGGCATCCTTGAATTCAAAGGTGAACGAGCCGTTTTCCTTAAAGGTATACGAGCTCTTGCCGTTGTTGTTCGTAATAATAATCGGCTCTGAAGGGTCAACCAGCAGTGCCGTTACATTGCTGTTCGTCAGTGCTGTGAACGGATATTCCACGGTAGCCATAGGCGCCGTACCATCCACATTCTTAACCACGATGTACAGGGTGTCTGTACGCTCAGCATCATTAAGATCAATGAGATCAAAGCTGTAGAAGCCGTTCTCCTTGACATTAAAGGTGTTGCCCGTGCGTGTCGGTACAGTCGGATTCACCTTGCCGACAATGACTTTGACGCCTGCAGGGGCTGCCACCTCAATGTTCGCACCAATCGTCGCATTCACCGGACTCGTGGTGTTCATGCTGGCCAGAGCATAAACCGGAGCATCTTCCGGCATCTGGGCCGGTAACTTCAGCTTGGCTGCGTCACTGATCTTGCCGCCCGGTGTTCTGTATTTCACCATAACTTCCAGGAAGGCAGGATTACCCGTCGGAACCTTAACCGATACAAAGTTGGTGTAAGGCTTCCAGTTCACCCAGCTGCTGCCGTTATCCGGTGAAATCGAATATTCATAGCCGGCTTTGTCTTCTGTGTCAAGGCTCAGCTTTACAATGGCCGTATAGCCGTCTTCTGCATCACCCGACAGATACAGGAGTGCCGATTCGGCATCTGCCGGAGGGGCTTCCTCATCTCCGCTGGCCGAAACCTTAAAGCTTTCAGGAGTGTGCACGATTACACTGTTACCTGCTCCGTCAATAGAAAGTACATACAAGGTATAATCAGCCACTTCACCCGGCTTCAGATCCTTACCGGTAATTTCAACAGCTCCGCCGACCGGAAGGTCCGTCCAGCCCGTTGAAGCCATATCCGGTGCAGCTCCAGCCGCTTTGACCCATTGATACTTGGTGATTGCACCTGTCTTGCTGAACAGCTCAGAAACGGTAACATTCAGCGTCTGCTTAGGCAGCGGGTAGTTAACACCGTTCTTGCTGAAGGTTACCAGTGAAGGCTCGTTATCAAAATAATAGGCTTTGGAGTAGTAATACGCCTTATCGCCTTGCTTCACAATTAAATGCACATACTGTACACCGTTTTTGGTTGTGTCGGCCGGAACCAGATAAGTGAGCTTCTCCGGCTCTTCTGCTGCCAGCAGCATGGCTGCCTGATCGGCATCTTCTGCCGGCTTGGCATCAGCTGAAGGTGCAGCAGAAGCTTGAGAACCACTTTCCGGTGCCGCTGTTGCTGCCGGTGCTGCTGAAGCTTCCGGCTCAGGTGTTGCTTCCAGTGTGTTGACAGCTACCTGCTTAAAGCTGCCTGCATTCAGGAGGCCGACAGCCAGCAGCTTCATCATTGCTGCCGGTCCGACCGCTGCACCGACCACCGGTTCTATTGCCGGATCTGCTGCAGGTGCTGGTGCCGGAGTGATTTCAGGGCCGCTGCCCTCCACTGGTGCTGGAGTCGGTGCCGGTGTTGCTGCTGCTCCGCCGTTGACGGCTTCCGGTGAAGGAGATGGTGATGCCTCAAGAAGCGATTTTTTACCCGTCACTTCTGCCGGCTCAAGTGCCGTAAATTCGCTATCGCCAGCCGGATGATTGGAGCTGCCGGTAATGGCATATCCGACGAAATCCGGTGTAATACCCCCGATGCTGAACATTACATCATGGCTCTGCACATAATTCACATTGGCTTCCGGCGAGAAGGCAGCCGGCATGCTATCCTGTGAATTAACAGTGACCGTCTTGTCGTAAGCTACATTCGTAGTTTCATTGCCGGCTTTGTCAGCCGCCTTTAGATACAGCCAGTAGCTGCCGTCCTCAAAAACATCTTCATAAGTGGATTGGGTTACTGTAGTGCCATTGTAGTTAGCAGGCTTCCAGTCCACATCCGCCGGCTGATTGCCGTCCTTAACCCACTGATACTTCACGGTATCGATTCCGCTGTGCGGATCAGATACAAGGGCTGTAATCTCAACACTGTTGGAGTTGTCGTTGCTTGGAGTCCCGTTAGCAATGACAGGAACCTGATTGTCCAGCTTCAGGATACCCACGTTATGCGTCCAGTTGGAGTCAGCCTTCTTGAAGTAGTCCAGCTTCCATACATTCGTGTCCCCGTATTGTCCTACAGCAACCAGTGCCTTGTTGTCAGCATAAAGGATCTTCTCATCTTCATTCCCTGGTGCTTCTGCAAGCCATGCCTTGTACTGCTCATCATGTTCTCTGACATATTGCTGCTTCAGCTCATACTGCTTCAGCTCACGCGCTGAATCCCAGGTCATGTCTGCAGTCCATGTGTGCAGGTACCATTCTCCGCTGTTCTCGGAAGTAAAGGCTTCTGCCGGAGGTGCCAGCAGGTTCGTCTTGTTATTGGCAACCTGGAGCTTAATATCATGGAACTTGTCCGGATACAGCTCCTCGGAAGGCTGCTTCGCAGATAGTGCATACCGTTTAAGCGCGGCATAGTTGTCTTCCGGTACGGAAGCGAACGGGTCTGCCGGATTCTGGCTCCACAGGTAGTACACCAGGCCGACTGAAGGTGAAGCCGAGCCGGTCATATTCGAAGGGCGGTAAATCCCCCGGCTTGGTCTGTCAAGGCCGCGGTCTGCAGCTATCGGATCAAGGGAAGGCACCTTTACTGCCGGATCATTGGCATCAATCGTTACTTTTCCTTTTTTCTGATAAGTGGTGCTGCTGCCCCCGCCGGTTTCATAGCGGTAGCCGATAATCGGCAGCGTATTGTCGATGGACAGGTTTGCCCAGTCGATCTTGGAGTTCACCAGCGACGTATCGCCGTCCACATGCTCGCCGTCATAGTTAGCCGGCTGGAACAGCAGGTTGCCTGCATAGTCCTGTATAACGTTAATGTCCGTGTTATCGCCCTTAGCATCATTGGAAAGCGCAATTACCTTAAGCAGCGGCGCTTCTACATCAGTACCGCCAGGCACGGTCATCCGGAACGTCCAGTTCTTTGTATTGGAACCGCCGGTGTAGTAAGCCTTCATGCCGTTGTTGAAGCGCAGGAAGGTCTGAGCCGTAGTCCAGCCTTTTTTCACAACGGCTTCTTCGGTCATTTGCACCGTAAAATCAATAATATCGCCTTCATTAAGTGTTACCCCGGTCAGAATCTCCGGCTGGATGCCGTTACCGACCTTGGTATACTTCGGCCGTACCGCATCGACAATGACCCGGTAGCCGCCGCTCTTATAGTTGAACGGGTCAACAGTTCTGCCCTGAACATTAGGCAAGCTCGCTGAGCTGCCGGCATTCGGGAAGCTGATCGTTGCCATGTTACCCGCCGCATCCGCAAGTCCGGCTGCCGTGAATTTCTCCTGCATGGTCTGTTCCATTGGAGGATTGTTCGGGGTTGTCCCTGCAATCTTCGGCTCCACCGGAAGGTTTCCGCTCTGGGAGTATTCGTTCGGGCTGTAGGAGAAGGCGATCGAACTATTCAGCGTACTCAGATTTGAGGAGCTGTAAGTGATGTTCTCCAGATACTGCTGCTGGCCTGCTCCCGGAAGTCCTGTACCCGCCGGGTTCACAAACAACGGATGACGGAGGAAAAAGTCAGAGTTGCTTGCCACCAGCGAGGTCGGCAGAACGGGCTCTGTGAAATTGTAGGCGACCGTAACATTTTCGCTCTTTTTCACATAAAGTTCAGTTTGGTTAATCGTTGTATTCTCACGGGTTGCACCGTTGCCGGTGAAGGTGTAGTCTTTCAGAACCGGACGCTGCATGTCCTCGAAATTGAGGTAAAAGCCGCGTACACCTGCAGCCTCACCGTCATCATCGCCTTCACCATAGACCCATATGTTAATAACAGAATTTGGCTTGATGACAGCTGAGGCCGACTTGTTGTAAACCTGGCTGCTCCCGGTTCTTTCATTAATAAGCGTTGTTCCGTCGATACTAATTCTTATGGCCGATTGACGTGTCCACAAGAATCCGGAGTGACGTCTTAGAACCGCGAACCCGGTCTTCATCTCGGCATGTCCGCTCTTGGCCATCTCGCGCAAAATCGGATTATCCGCTACACGGACTTCGAATTGAACGGTCGCTTCATTATCGTTAACCCCGGCAAAAATATTTCCGCCCGCCCAGTCATATTGGGCATCCTTATCGGTCTCAGTCTGTTTAAACCCTTCAACCTGATTGTTGTAGAAGTTAATAAACGTATTGGTGGCACTATAGGACAGATTTCCTATACGCGCCCCGCTCTTGAAGACCACTTCAATGTCCTTTGCCGCAGCCTGCACTCGCCCTGTCCACACATCGGGTATCAAAGACAGCAGCATAATAATCGTTAGGCTTAATGCGGTGTATTTCTTTGCTTTCCTGCTCATCAGCAATTCGATGCTCCCCCTTATTGTTTCATCATTCTCCGTCCGCCGTCCTACAAGAATTGTTTGTGTTTAGTCTTAAATACCTTGTGTCTGCACGCTCTCTCCTTTCGGCTCCCTTACGACGGACAAGAATGATTAATTACTAAATACCTATTTTTTCATATCTGAAGTCCATTCTAGCAGGCGGCTCTAAACAAACTCTTAACAAATCTCGACAAAATGCTGTTTCAGAGGGGTGAAAAGGGGGTAATCTGAATAAAACTTCGTATTTTTTTCGTTTTTAATATATTTTTTTTATTTTCTTCGACTATTTCACTCAGAAAATTGTCGAATATGACTATAGAAAACAAAAAAAGCCCGGACAGTAATTATTGTCCAAGCTTGAAGCTCTTGCCTCTATTTAAATGTACCCACACTATCAATCATCGCCGCCGACAAAATAAAAGACAGCGCCAGCCCCACACTGATCCGCACATAATCTCCTCCGGTTACCGGCTCCCACTTCTTTATTAAGAATACAATCATCAGCACGAAGATAAGCATAACCGGAATTCCGGCACCCAGCAGCAGAGAAGCTTCCATCAGATCGAGCCCCTGCCGAAAATGCCCTGTTGCCCCGTACAAAAACCAGCTGACCGCAAACCCGCAGAACAGAATCCATCCGCTTAACATAACTCTAAACCAGACTATCATTTATACCCCCCAATGAATATGAAGAAATCCGAATATCTGTTTTTCTACCAGTGTTCAAATCTCATGATGCAGAATAATCTACCACAAGCCTCTGAACAATCTCTGAAACTCTTTAATTTTTTCTCCCCGCAAAAAAAGCCAACCGCACCGGCTGGCTCCCGCTCTACACGCTATATAAAGGTTACTTCGTTACCGCACTCCGGTTAATCGCCTTGCCCACCTGCTCCAGGATGGCAGACATCGAAGCAGGGTCTTTTACATCATAATCGTCAATATTCAGGCGCAGCACCGGGCAGGCGCTGAATTCGTTGATCCACTGGGAATAACGTCCGTGCATATGCTCCCAGTAGGAGACATCGGTCTGGATTTCCATCTCGCGGCCGCGTTCATTGATCCGGGTGAGAATCGACGGCAGGCTGCCCTCAATATAGATAAGCACGTCAGGATGCGGAAAATACGGCGTCATCACCATAGCCTCATACAGGCTGGTATACGTGTCGTAGTCGGTCTTGGACATAGTCCCCTGATCGGCATGCATTTTGGCAAAAATTCCGGTGTCCTCATAGATCGAACGGTCCTGTACAAACCCGCCGCCCAGCTCGAACATCTTCTTCTGCTCCTTGAACCGTTCCGCCAGGAAATAAATCTGCAGATGGAAGCTCCATCTTTCAAAATCATGATAAAACTTCTCCAGATAAGGGTTATGGTCCACCTGCTCCAGCGAGGTCTGGAAGTTCAAGCGCTGCGCCAGCGCTCCGGTCAGTGTCGATTTGCCGACGCCCACCGTTCCGGCTACTGTAATAATGGCGTTGTCCGGGATGTTATATGTGTTCATTTCATAAGCTCCTTTAATTGTGCGGCGATTGCGCGGTAGTCTTCCTGGTTCTCCACAAAATCAACCTTATTCCCGTCTATCGTCACGATAACGGTCGACGGCTCGCGGACGGCCAGCTGGGCCATAGCATCGTCATAATCTTCGATCAGCTGCTGCAGGTAGGCTTTGGAGATTTCTTCCTCAAACGCCCGGGCACGCTTCGCAATTCTCTTCAGCAGGGTATCCAGATCCGCCCTAATATACAGAATAATATCCGGCTTCGGCAGATCATCGGTAAGCACGTGGTAAATCTCACGGTATTTGTCCCGCTTCGTGCCTTTGAGTGTCCGTTCGCTAAAAATCAGATTTTTATAAATATGATAATCCGAGATGACCGGCTTTCCTTTCTCTATGTACTCGGTCACGGTATCTTCAAGCTGCTTGTAGCGGTTGCAGAGAAAGAACATTTCGAGCTGGAAGCTCCAGTCATCCATATTCTGATAGAACTTGTCCAGAAACGGATTCTCCTCCACAATTTCTTTGACGACCGGGAGCCCCAGCTCTTCGGCCAGCATCGTAGTCAGTGTAGTCTTTCCGGCCCCGATCGGGCCCTCTACTGCAATAAAAGGTGCATGTTTCATTAACGCTGATTTCCTCCTCAGATACGGACAAAACTAAAAAAACAGACTAAGACATTGTATCACAGGTCAGCCGACAATGAGCGACATTTTTCCGCAGAAACTTTTTATACGGAAAACGCGTCTAAATGTAAGTTAATGGAATTCGTTGATGAGGGGATGACTATGAAAAAGAGTCCGCTGTTCTTCACTGCCCTGCTATGTATCTGCCTTGCCGATCAGGGTTCTTCAGCAGAGCCAGCCCGCACTGGAAATTCAACGATTACTTCCTTTGGTGCAGACTGGCTGATCAAAAAGGATGGAAGCTTCTGGATCTGGGATTACAATCAGTCCGTTCCTACGCAAATCCCTGAACTTACAGGTACCACCATCTCCTATCCGGGCGGGTTTGCCGTAAAGAGCGACGGATCGCTTGCAGCCTGGAACAATGACTACTATGTGCCGGAAGTTAGCATCACACCTGTCAGCGGGCCCCGTACCATTGCCGATGTACATATCCGGGATCAGACGTTAATTACCGATAAGGAAGGAACTGTATATTCCAAAGTACGGTCAACAGACAACGGGCTACAGGGCGAATTAACCTTCGTTCCGCTCGAAGGGATAGACAATGTAGCAGACATTGACGGTTATTGGGAACGCCGGGATGATCTTCTGTATTACAGGCATATTTTTCTTAAAAAAGACGGTACGGTTTGGAGTGATGATGCGTATATGCAGACATTCAAGCCGATAGCCGGACTGTCTAATATTATCCGGGTTTCGGAGAATTTCGCCCTGCAGGCTGACGGGACAGTGTGGACATGGGATAAGGGGTTTAACGGAGACCCTCCGCCGGCAGGTCTTATATCCGGACCCTATGCTCCACTGTCCGGCAGCCAGATACGGTTAATCAGGCATAACCAGAGATCCGGCCTGGCTATCGACAATAAGGCCCGGCTGTGGTTCTGGGGCGGTGCGTTAACCGGGGATGCTGACAGCTGGATATATAAGCAGCAGCCTGAGCCGGTGCTGATCACCAGTATCACGGATATTGAAGATGCATTTGTTGTTGACCAGTCCCTGATCGTGCTCACCAAAGACCGGAAAGTGTATGAGACGGCCCTTACCAGTGACATGATGCCGGCGAAGCCCAAATTCAAACTGCTGGCTGAGGGAGTCACCACGATACAGAATGCCGGCAGGCATATGATTATGCAAAAGACAGACGGCAGTCTTTGGGGCTGGGGCATCAACAAAAATGCCGAGCTTGGCTATGGTGACTATGAGCTAATGCACGAGACCCCTGTGCCGGTGCAAAACCCCATCGCAGTGTCGCTGAACGGAATTAATGTTCCGCTTACCTCCGGTGTAATTACCCGTGGCGGGCAAAATTTCGTCCCGCTCCGTTCGCTGTTTGGCAGGCTTGGTGCTGATGTTACTTTTGACGGATCAGCCAAGCTGGCGGTTATTAAGAGGGCTGGCGCCGGAGCAAGCCTCCCTCCGCTGTCAATCACTATCCATGCAGTAACCGGCGCAACAAAGCTTAATGGCCAGGCGGTTGGCCTGGCTCAGGCTCCCTTTAACGTTAACGGTACATTGTATCTGCCGCTGCGCTTTATCAGCGAGCAGCTCGGTGCATCCGTAGAGTGGTTGCCGCAGGAGGAACGGATCGCGATTACCATGCAATAAGGACGATATATGCAGACTGAAATAAGGGGATCTTATATGAAAAAATGGACTAAACTGCTCAGCCTGGCGCTAAGCTTAGCTACAGCAGCCGGCATTCCTGTACTCAGCAACGCCGGAATGGCTGAGGCTGCTGATACTGCAGCCTCAGTTACTACTATTGCCGCTTACGGGCCGGATCACCTGATCAAAAGAGACGGCAGCCTCTGGGTCTGGGGCGATAGCCGCCCGGTTCCGACACGTGTACCGGGCCTTACAGAGGTTAAGGCTTCCTTCGGTCTTGCCGGGGGCGGAGGTCTTGCTGTTAAGCAGGATCTCTCCGTCTGGCAATGGCAGACGAATGCCAAGACCTCAGCCATGGAGACCGTACAAGTGCCGGAAATGACTGGTTTGACTGATCTTGCAATGGTACAGGGTACGTACCTGGCTATCAACGCAGAAGGTGCGGTCTATCAGGCAGAATTCCTGGACAACGGTGGCGGTTCGGTCTCTTTCTCCCCTGTTGCGGGGATAGATGGAGTAACGGCGGCCCGAGGTTATAGTGAGGATAATGAGCAGGGCTCCTGGAAAAGATTCCTGTTCCTCAAGCAGGACGGAACGGTGTGGACTTCAACGGATCAGCTGCGCTCCTTCCAGCCTGTCCAGAAGCTGAGCGGAATCCTGCAGCTGGAGAGCAACTTTGCGCTTGCCGGGGACGGCACAGTCTGGACCTGGCCTATCGAATCGATCTATAATCCGGTTGCCGGCCACGATGTAATGAATCCCGTACCTGTAACCGGACTGAAGGATATCCGTATCCTTCATGATAACGGGCGCAGCACGTTAGCTATCGACAATAACGCCGGCCTCTGGTTCCGGGGAATGACCATTACCGGCAGCTCCGACGGCACGGCCTTCCATGAGCAGGCGCTACCGCTGCGTTTTAGCGGAATCAGGAATGTAACGGATGCTTATATTATGGAACGTTCTATAGTCGCTTTAACATCCGGCGGCAAGGTATACACGGCCTCTATCGGAGAAGAGACTATTACCGCAGATGCAGTGTTCACATTACTGGCTTCCAATATAACCTCCATTGAGGGCGGCGGACGCCACGTTATTATGCAAAAAAGTGACGGCACCCTCTGGGGGTGGGGCGTCAACAAAAATGCCCAGCTCGGCTACGCTAATTATGATTTCAGCTTTGACCAGCCGGTGCCGATGCAAAAGCCTGTTACCCTCACCCTAAACGGAGAGACGGTTAATCTGACGAGTGGTGTAATCACCCGCAGCGGCCAGAACTTTGTTCCTTTGCGGTCACTATTCGATAAGCTGGGGGCTATCGTCGCCTATAAGGAGAATCATACCACCACTCCAACCAGTAGCGGAGTCACAGCTTCCAAGGTTGAGAAAATAGTAACCATCACCCGAACCGCTGTGAGTAAGCCTTCACTCTCTATCTCCATTAATACCGTAAGCGGCGAGACAACGGTCAACGGTACAGTGATAGCCCTTGCTACGCCGCCGTTCATCGTGAATGGTACCCTCTATCTCCCGCTGCGCTTTATCAGCGAGCAGCTCGGCGCCACCGTCAGCTGGCTGCCGCAGCAGGAGGAAATAGCAATTAGTATGAAGTGAGGAAGCCTTGCTCTGATGTAGCTATGGTGCATCTAAAGTGCATCTAAACAAAAGTCTCCATTCAAAACAGCCCCGAGTCCCGTCTAATAGGCGGTGATGCGGGGCTGTTTATTGATTATTAGTGCACTTTCTGCAACTATTAGGCGCGAAAAGAGCTGAATTTTTATTTTAACTGCAGTCTGTGCAATTAATAATCGCCATTTTGCTTCTCAGAGCCGAAATAGCCGCTTTTAGTTGTATAAAGTGCAGCTAAAGCCGTGGTGACAGCAAAAATGAGCATAATAAGTGTACAAAGTGCAGCTATTCACTATCCGCTTTCCACGGAAAATCAAAAAAAGCGCCCCGCAAGCCAACCACAGCCAGCTTACAGGGCACTCTATTATAGAAATAATTAAGACAAACGGCCGCTGAAGTCACTGTATTCAAACTCGCGGATGATCTTCAGGCCCTCTTCATCGTTGTAGGAAGCGATGGCCGGCAGGTTCACGCCGTTGAACATATGGTTCTTCACCATGGAATAAATCGCCATGTCGAGGAAGACCAGCTTGTCACCGTATTTCAGCGGTTCCGGGAAGGAATAATCCCCGATAATATCCCCGGCCAGGCAGGTCATGCCGCCGAGTCTGTACGTGTACGGATATTCTCCCGGCTGCCCGGAGCCGATGATGTTCGGCCGGTAAGGCATCGCGAGCACGTCAGGCATATGGCATTCAGCCGAAGTGTCGAGAATGGCAATGTCCATGCCGTTATGCATCGTATCCAGTACGGTAGCTACAAGGTACCCGGTATTCAGCGCAACCGCTTCGCCCGGCTCCAGGTAGATCTGTACATTATAGGTTTCTTTCATATGAAGGATACACTTGATCAGTGTCTCCAGGTCATAATCGTCACGGGTAATATGATGGCCGCCGCCGAAGTTGAGCCATTTCATGCCGTGCAGATACTGCCCGAACTTCTCTTCTACAACCTTGAGCGTGCGCTCAAGAGTGTCGGAGTTCTGCTCACACATCGTATGGAAATGCAGCCCATCAATGCCGTCAAGCTCTTCCGGACGGAAGTTCGGCAGGGTTACACCCATACGGGAGTAGTTGAAGCAAGGGTCGTACAGCGGCACTTCAATCTCAGAGTATTCCGGATTGACACGGATGCCGCAGCTGATTGGCTTGCCGGCATTCTGTACGCGGTCCTTAAACCGGCTCCACTGGTCAAACGAGTTGAACACAATGTGGTCGGTATAGCCAAGCAGCTCACTGAATTCACGGTCCATGTAGGCCGGCGCGTAGACATGCACTTCCTTGCCCATCTCCTCGAAGCCCAGACGGGCTTCGAACAGGGAGCTGGAGGTTACACCATGCAGATACTTGCCGACCAGCGGGTACAGTGCATGCATGGAGAACCCTTTTTGGGCCAGAAGGATCTTCGCTCCGGTGCGCTCCTGAACGTAGTTAAGGGTCTCCAGGTTCTTCTTGAGCAGCCGCTCATCAACAAGATAGGCAGGTGACGGCAGTGCGCTGATGTCGATATCGATCTCTTTCATTGCCTTACGCCCTAGTCCAGCAGCGTTGGCGAGAAATCTTCTTGCCAAGGCAGACCGTGTTTGTTAAGAGCATCCATGAACGGGTCCGGATCGAACTCTTCGATATTGTGTACACCCGGTTTGTTCCAGATGCCCTTGATGATCATCATAGCCCCGATCATGGCAGGAACACCGGTTGTGTAGGAGATAGCCTGGGAGCCCACTTCTCTGTAGCATTCTTCATGATCACAGACATTGTAGACATAATATGTTTTTGGCTGGCCGTCTTTAGTACCCTGAATGATACAGCCGATGTTGGTTTTACCTTTGGTTCTTGGTCCGAGGGAAGCCGGGTCAGGCAGAATCGCCTTCAGGAACTGCAAAGGAATGATCTCTTTGCCTTCATAAACAATCGGCTCAATTGAAGTCATGCCGACATTCTCCAGCACCTTAAGGTGAGTCAGATAGTTCTGCGAGAAAGTCATCCAGAAGCGGATTTTCTTTACGCCTTTAATATTAACAGCCAGGGATTCCAGCTCTTCATGATACAGCAGGTAAATATCCTTAGGGCCGATCTCCGGGAGATCGTACACTTTCTTCTCGGACAGCGGAGCTGTTTCAATCCACTCACCGTTCTCGAAATAACGTCCGTTAGCCGTAATTTCGCGGATATTGATCTCTGGATTGAAGTTGGTGGCAAACGGGTAACCGTGGTCGCCGGCGTTCGCATCAACGATATCAATCGTGTGGATTTCGTCAAAATAATGCTTCTGGGCATACGCAGTGAACACACCGGTTACGCCAGGGTCAAAGCCGCTGCCCAAGAGTGCTGTAATTCCGGCCTTCTCAAATCTTTCCTTGTACGCCCACTGCCAGGAATACTCGAATTTTGCAGTATCCTGCGGTTCGTAGTTAGCTGTATCTACATAATGCACTCCGGTAGCCAGGCAAGCATCCATGATCGTCAGATCCTGGTATGGGAGAGCCACATTAATCACGACATCCGGCTGGAAGCTCTTAATCAGTTCAATAACTTCGTCCGTGTTGTCCGCATCAAGCTGAGCCGTAGAAATCTTCGTCTGGCCGCCATCCAGTTTCTCCTTAAGAGCATCGCATTTCGCGACCGTACGGCTGGCAATACAGATCTCTTCGAATACATCCGGGTTCTGGCAGCATTTATGAACAACAACGCTTGCTACGCCGCCAGCGCCAATAATTAACGCTTTTCCCACAATTAATAACCCCCTAAATTTGCTTAAGTTATTAGTTATTAGCCTTGCTGCTCTGGATCCGTTTCGTTGTCAGTCGTTTCGTTTCATCAAGCTTGGGCAGGCTACATCCTATGAAAAATCAACAAGGCTGATTATACAGAAACATTCTCAACAAATCAATAAAAAACGACAAAAATTGATACATAGTCTGTAAAATCTCGCAATTATCCCGTTAATACTCCTGAACGCATGTAAATACACGCTTATGCTTCATTTTCCTGAGTTTTTATAAACATATCCTCTCAGAAGCAGCAGCTTGTCATACCAGCATATCCGGCAAGAAGGACAACTAGGCTATTGTATCACAGCAGCGCCTTTCTTCATACGAAATTATTTCAAAATCAAACTACAGGCTCACCTCCGGCATCCAGGCGCACTAGTTATCTTTACCCGTTTTGGCTGTCCGTTAACGGCTTCTTGCTCCGCTGTCCGCGCTAGAGTCCGCCTGTCTAAGCGGATTTAGTTATGGCATAGTATGTGTAACAGCAGGAATCCAATTCCTCCATATGCTACAAAAAAAGCTCAAACGCACTGTTTCCAGCCGCTTGAGCCACCCCGCAGGATCACTTATCTTACCCGTGCCTTGAATAGCAGCAGGATAAAGTACGGGACCCCGATTATAGAAATTACAATGCCGACCGGCAGCTGAGCCGGGGCGAATACAGTCTTGCCGATAAAGTCGGCCAGCACGACCATTAGCATGCCAATCATGCCGCATAACGGAATAATGTATCTGTAGGTGTTGCCAATCAGGCGCCTTGCAATATGCGGGGCAATCAGTCCCACAAACCCGATGCTGCCCGACACAGATACACAGGCACTGACCAGCCCGACGCAGCATAACAGCAGAATCTGCCTTTCCCTGCCGGTTGCAACGCCGACTCCCTTCACGCTTACTTCATGAAGCTGCATCAGATCCAGCACTGCGCCTCTCCGCCAAATTATTGGCGTAAGGATAACCAGCCAGGGCAGTGTGGACATGATCTGCCGCCAGTTCGCATTACTGATGCTTCCGGCAAGCCAGACGGTTGCCATTTCAAAGTTCTGCGGGTCCATCTTGAGCGAGATGTACAGCGTAACCGCCCCGAACCCTGATGCCAGTGCGATCCCCACCAGAATCAGCTGCTGCGGATGGAACTCGCCGTGCGATCTGGCGAACACAAACAGCAGGATAACCGCAATCAGTCCTCCGATGAATCCGAACATCGGCATGGACAGCACCGACAGCCAGGCCGGTGCCTGCATGGTGCCTGCTGTGAAGAACATGAACAGCACCACGAACGCCCCGGCGGCGGCATGAATGCCCAGAATGCCCGGGTCAGCCAGCGTATTGCGCGAGATGCCCTGAAGTACGGCTCCGGCAATGCCCAGCCCGAACCCGACAAGCGCACCGAGAACAATACGCGGCAGGCGGAATTCAAAGATGACCAGATCATAGTCCTCGACCGGATTAATCCGCAGCAGTGTACGTACAACATCCTTAACCGTAAGATCGAAGGTACCGTTGGTCAGGCTGATATAGATCCCGGCCAGGGTCAGCAGGCTAAGCAGCAGGAACAGCGACCAGAATCTGCCCTGTTTGGACTGCGGTGTAAGAGAAGGCTTGCTCATGCCTGGCTGCCCCCTCTCGTCTTCACCAGATAGAGGAAGAACGGCACACCGAAGATTGCTGTAACGACGCCGACCGGCGTTTCGAACGGATAATTGATAAACCGGCTGATCAGGTCACACGCTGCCAGGAACAGCGCCCCGAAGAATGCGGTGAACGGAATGATTTTGCGGTAATCCTGTCCGATCAGCAGCCGTGTAATATGCGGAATAATTAGACCTATGAAGGCGATTTTTCCGGCGATCGCCACCGAGATGCCCGTAAGAAGGACTACGCTCAGCATCGTCAGCCCCTTAACGGCGGTGACCTTGAGCCCCAGCCCGGCTGCCGTTTCTTCACCGAGCGACAGCATGGTAACCGGACGGGACATCAGCATGCCCAGCGTCAGACCGGCAGCAGCAAACGGAATCGCCAGCTTGATTACTGCCGGGTCCATCATATGCAGCCGGGCATTATACCAGAAGCTGATATCCTGTGAGACCTGAAAATAAACGGAAAGCGCCTGGGATACCCCGCTGAGGAAGGTGCCGATTATAGTACCGAGGACAGCCATTGCCAGCGGTGAAGAACCGCCCGGAACCAGCTTGGCAATTCCGAACACCAGCGCTGTACCGAGTGCGGAGCCGGCAAGCGAATACAGAATCATAGTCATTGATGAGGTCCCCGGCAGAAATACCATGCACAGCGTAATCGCGAACACCGAGCCGTCACTGACCCCCATTATGGAAGGCGAGGCCAGGTAATTCCGGGTCATCCCCTGCATTAACGCACCGGACACTGCCAGGAATGCACCGATCAGCAGTGCGCCGGCAACTCTGGGGATTCGCGACGTGAGAATAATCTGGTGATCAATATTATCCGGGTCGAAGTGTACAAGCGCATTCCAGATCGTTATGTAGCTGATATCCTTGGAGCCGTAAAGCACGGACAATACACTAACTATTACAATCAATACAATTCCCAGCATCAGCAGGGAGGCTGCTCTGAATCCGGCTGCTCTTTTCATCTCATCCCACTCTTTTAACGTACTCTATTTATGATAATGATTATCATTACCGATTATAGCGGTACGCCAGCTGGTGCTCCATGGACAAATTACGGAACATGTATGGACGAATGGCTGAGGAATAGATGCCTGGTCTCCCGGATCATACGCAACTGCGCATAGGCTGACTGTTCACGCCACGGGTCTGAAGCCAGAAAATGTACGCGGTGCCGTTGTACTGCCGGTATCTTCAGCCACTGCAGATCATTCTGCAGCCTGCTCCACTCATTCAGCGTATCACTCTCCCTGCGGATCAGCATCAGCAGGTGATCCGCACCGATAGCTGCAATATCCTCTGGTGTTACCGGGATGTTGTAGACTCCGCCTCCACCGGTATAAGCAGGCTGCAGCTGCAGCTCCTGATACAGCATGCTGGCCATACTACGGCTGCAGTGCAGGTAGAGCTTACTGTGCAGCATCCGGATGACCACAACAGATTCACTGCCGATCTGCGCATGAAGCTGTTCTCTGGCCTGGCCTGCCTCCCGGTCAAAATTGGCAAGCCACTGCGCCGCCTGCCAGGATTCCCCGAGCCGCTCCGCCAGCTCCAGAAACTGGCTGCGCCAGTCAGCCGGCTCGGAGGACAGATAATGGACCGGCGCAAGCCGCTCCAGTGCCGCCTTTTCTTCCGCCAGCAGCGAGTCCTCAGCCAGAATCAGGTCAGCAGGAACCTGCCGCAGGATCTCCAGATTGGCCTGCCAGTCCTGCTTGCTGCGGTAGGCGCTGATATGGACAGGAATTTCTGTCCGGTAATTCCGGTAATAGTACTCTGTCCATTTTGGATGCAGAGCCGCCGCATAAGGCATCAAGTTCAGCGGGAGCAGCTGTCCCAGCAGCGAGGAGGAATAAGCCACCAGCTTACGGCGCCTGCTCTTCATATAGACTGCGGGCGGCACACCGATCATTTTCTTGAATTTGCGGCTGAAATAGAATTCATCCGCATACCCGACCTGGTGGGCGATCTCCCTCAGCTTCGCACCGCTCTCTGCCATCAGGCGTTTGGCCTGCTGCAGCCTTAGCTCTGCGGCGTAATCCAGAGCGCTTTTACCGTATTTTCTTTTGAACAGATCATTGAAATATTTAGGGCTGAATTCGGCGGCCTGGGCCAGTGACTGTGCGGTTAAATCCCGGGTAAAATTGTCTTCTATGTACTGCTTCGCCTGTTCCAGCGCATAATTCGTATCCCTTGGCCGCTGCCGTCCGCTCACCCGGATACTGTGCAGCAGCTCCTGAAATGCAATCTGCGCCCGAAAACTCACTCTCCGCTGCTGCATTTCCTCCTTCTGTGCCAGCTCGCTGCACACTGTCAATATAGACTGCATCGGGATCTGTGCCAGCAGCCCTGACTGCGGAAGCAGCTGCACATCCTTGAGGGGACGGCTGCCTTCGTCTGCCGCGCCGTACCTGTAGACATTAAAATAAAATATATACATCTCCAGACTCCCAGACTGCTCCACAGTGCCGAAGGTTTGTCCCGGCATGCACAGGCTGACTGAACCGGCCGCCAGCTCCAGCAGGCCGGTGTCAGCCTGAAGCTGTACCGTTCCGCCTGTCACTACAATCAGCGCATAGGTTAATACAAGCTGCTGTGGCAAATGCATCTCGTCTGTACCCTTCACAGCCTGAACGGACAGCAGACGGAAGGCAAGCTCCCCCCAATCCGGCAGCTCCTGCTCCTGACCGTCTCTTATTTTCTCATCCAGCATTTCCAGCTCACCACCATCAGTAACTCTATAAGTCCTTTCAGTATAATTGATAATGATTATCATTGGAATCCTGTATGCACAAAAAAAAGACTACTCCTGTGCCTATTGGCTTAAGAATAGTCTCTTTCGTCCTGTATCTGTCCTTAATGCCCGAATCCGACCCGCGGCCGTTCCCGCTCTTTGGTCTCCAGCGCAACCGCCCGGATGGAGGAAACCGGGATATACAGCAGCTGATACTCTGTCCGGTATTTTACAAAACGTTCGTCAAGCTCCTCCAGCACACCTTCTCTGACGCTGGTTCCGTCCAGAAAATGCACCGCCACCTTCTGTCCAATCAGTTCCTGCAGCATGCCAATCAGCTCCTTTTCGATTATAAACTGGAAATTACTTTGTCGATGATACTGTAGTCCAGCGCCTCATCTGCCGTCAAGAAATAATCGCGGTCCATATCCTTTGCGACTTTGTCAGCCGGCTGGCCGGTACGCTCTGCAGTAATCTGTACGATTTTCTCCCTGATCTGCAGAATCCGCTTGGCACTGATGGCAATATCGCTGGCCTGGCCCTGCGCTCCGCCATGCGGCTGATGAATCATGATCTCGCTGTTCGGCAGCGCAAACCGTTTGCCGGGCGCTCCGGCCAGCAGAAGCAAGGAACCGAAGGAAGCAGCAAAACCCGTGCAAATAGTGCTGACCTGCGGTTTGATTACCTGCATCGTATCATAAATGCCGAACCCTGCGGTAGTCGACCCGCCGGGACTGTTAATAAACATCTGAATATCCTTCTCCGGGTCCTCAGCTGCAAGATACAGCAATTGGGCAATAATACTGTTCGCCAGCTGATCATCTATGGCCGCACCGACAAATACAATCCGGTCCTTCAGCAGGCGCGAATAAATGTCATATGACCGCTCACCTCTGCCTGTCTGTTCAACTACATACGGGATAACACCCATCCTTCATACCTCCTTAAAGTTTTACTTTGAGTGATATCTTGTAACCGGATGAATGCCGGGAAAGGATACGGTATCCGGCTGAAAAAAAACGGATTGGCCCCCGTATCTTTTATGAAGAGGTATTCGCTTATATAATAGAGGGAACTGAACTTACGGTGAGGATTGCCACAAAGGAGATGACCACACATGCTAATCCTTGATCAGCACGATATAACCGCCGGTAAAGCGGACGCTGAGAGCCTGCAGCCGCTTCATACGGCCCTGAGCCGCTACTGCCTGTCGCTTACCCGCTCCAGACATGAGGCTGATGATCTGGTTCAGGACACCTGGACCAAAGCGCTGAGCTACAGCGGATGGCCGGCCAGTCCTAACCGCCAGGCACTGCTGCTGCGGATTGCCAGACATACATGGATTGACAGCCTCCGGCGTAAATCGGCGCATCAACGTGCCATGGAGCGCGGGCTTCAGCCGGCAGATACTGCCACAGAAGAAGAGCAGTCTAGCCTGAGCGATCTCGAAACGGTATTTCATGCCCTGATGAAATCCCTGCCGCCGCTCCAGCTGTCCGTATTTCTGCTGCGCGATGTGCTCGGCTACCCGGCACAGGAAACGGCAGAGCAGCTTAATACCACGGAGGGTGCGGTCAAAGCCGCGCTGTACCGGGCAAGGCAAGCTCTGACAGCTGTGCGCACAGAACTGTCTGCGGACGGGCCGGCCCTGCCCGCAGACAGTGATTTCCGGCTGCTGCTGGCCGCACTGGCCGAAGCCTATGAGCAGGGGCAAGTCCCTGTGATGCTGGAGCTGCTGCGCCGGGAGAAGGCTGCCGGCGTTACAATGGCAACCGGCTTCAGTACTGTTCAAGCCCGCAACCAGTCCGCTCACACCGCTTCCAGATATACCGGAATCCATGGCGGACTGCGGATGGCTGCCTGACAATCTGCTAAGGGGGTTAACCATGAGAAGCATACTTGTACTTGGAGGCACACGGTTTTTCGGCAAACGGCTGGTTCAGCGGCTGCTGGAGGATGAGGATACGCAGGTTACTATTTTGACAAGAGGGCAGACAGCAGATGAGTTCGGGGATGCTGTTACACGCCTGACCGCAGACCGTTCTGACACGGAAGCATTGACGGCAGCGGTTGGCGGCAGTCACTTTGATGTTGTCTATGACAACATCTGTTACTCACCCGACGATGCTGCGGCAGCGGCCGGGATCTTTGCAGAAACTGCCGGACGGTACATTCTCACCTCCAGCCTGTCAGTCTATGATCCCGGCCCGGAAATGCTGGATGAAGCCGATTTTGACCCGGGGAGTTATCCTGTCCGGCTGGGCCCGAAGGAGAACTTCAGCTATCAGGAGGGCAAACGGCTGGCCGAAGCTATTCTGCTGAACCAGACGGCCTTCCCGGCGGCGGCAGTCCGGTTTCCGATTGTTCTCGGAACAGATGACTATACGCGCCGGCTGCATTTTCACATCGAACAGATCACAGCCGGCAGACCCGTCGGCATCCCTGATCCGGAGGCCTTGATCTCCTTTATCCGCTCGGATGAAGCTGCAGACTTTCTGTACCGGCTGGGCTTCTCTTCGCTGACCGGGCCGGTTAACGCCTGCTCAGACGGGGCAATTGCCATCCGTGAGATTATCTCGCTAATTGAGGCAGTCACCGGTAGACAGGCTATTACGCCGCGCCAGGCAGCGGATAAGGATATGTCACCATTTGGTATTACCGGGTCGTGGCATATGAATACAGCAAAAGCCCGCACCGCGGGCTTCACGTTCCTTCCGCTCGGCAGCTGGCTGCCAGAGCTTATCACTGTGCTGCATGCCTCACTCGGCCATCGCGAGTAGCGGTGCTTCATCATCCGCTTCCTTGCTGCTGCGGGCTTCGTCCATATTGAGTACCAGGCCGCTATTGCCGTGAGGCTTGGCGGCTTCTTCGTCCTGTCCAATCTTAAATACATTAATTTCCCGGAACAGCCGCTGTGAAATCTCGCTGATTTCCAAAGCCTGGCTTGCGATAGCGTGAATAGCCTGATCCTGCTGGGTGCTTGCTGCATTCACTTCCTGAACACCTGCCGCCGTCTGCTCGGCTACGGAAGCCACGGAATGAATGGATTCCCCCAGCCGGGAATTAATCCGCTGCGTCTCCTCAACCTTGCCGTGAATCTGTGTAATCTGCCGGCTGATTCCGGAAATTGAGCTGTCTATCGCCTTGAAGGAGGCCAGGGTTTCTGCAACCTGGGAATCCTGCTGCTCCAGGCTTTTTTTCGTTTCCAGCATTTCTTTCTCAAAGTCCGCCATATTCTCCTGCAGCTCTCCGATAATCCGGCTGATCAGAATCGAAGAATCGCTGGTCTGTACCGACAGGTGGCGGACTTCATCAGCGATAACTGCAAAGCCTTTCCCGGCTGCGCCTGCCCGTGCCGCTTCAATCGCCGCATTTAATGACAGAATGTTCGTCTGCTTGGAGATTTCCGTAATGGAATTTGTAATCCGCGAAATATCACCTGACTGCTCAACCAGCTTCTCCAGCGCTTCATATACTTTACCTACAGAGGAACGTGAGCGCTCTGAAATCCGCTGCAGCTCTCCTACCGTATCAGACCCTTTACGTGCATCAAAGTCAGCCATTCCGCTGGCCGCCAGCATTTTATCAGTATATTCTGTAATCTCAGCCACTTCCCGCTCAAGCTCCCGCAGCAGCACCGCACTTTGTTCAGACTGGACAGCCTGCTGATCCGCCCCTACCGAAATTTCCTGAATGGTTCTGACAATCTCCTGATTTGTATCCGCTGTAACGGTCGACGATTCCTGGAAAGACCGGGAATAATCCGCAAGCGTTGAAGCAACCTGCACCGTCTGGCGAAGCATCTCACGTACACGGGTCACCATATGGTCAAAATGGAAGCTCAGACGCCCCAGCTCATCTTTGTACGGAGAATTGATCTGCTGGCGCAGATCTCCCTCCGCGATATTGCGCAGTGCATGCTGAAGCTTGCCTACCGGCGAAAGGAACGATCTGATCAGCAGCACAGCAAGTACCAGCATAAACAGAATTACCGCGCCTGCAGCATAATAGACAATGGAGACGGTACGCTCCAGCAGGGTGAAGGATTCCGCCTGCGCATTGTCCGCATTGTCTGACGCTGCCCTATATAGTGCCGAATTAATCTTAAGCAGCTGCTGATGTACAGCAAGGGCATTTGTATGCAGACCGTCAATCTCCTCAAGCACTGTCAACGGGTCAAGGCTTGTATCCTCCATCGTCTCTACCAGCTTGCCGACATAACCGCTGTACATTTTGAATGCCGACTGCAGCAGCTGCAGATCCTTCCACGCAGAGGTTTCTTTATCGAATTCAATCTCAGCTACAGCTGCTTCAAGCTGCTGCTGCTTGTCCATATACGGCGCTGCCAGCTCCAGGTCACTGGATTCTGCAAGCTCTGTCTCCAGGCTGTTCAGCTCCTGCAGCAGCTGAGTGATGTTCGAAACGGTAATTCTTTTTTCCATCTCCGACTTCTGGCGTTCCATCGACAGCTCTACCTGACTGATTTTCTGCCCCTGAAGCAGCGCTACTCCCAAAAAGATAAGTGAAATCGCCGTAAAACTGAGAATCAGCTTCCATTTCATGGATAAATGCAGCATCCTTCTTTTCAAGCCTATCATCCCTTCTATTCAGAGCCTTGGTTGTATCGTTATGTATGTAATATTTGCCACGCACTCATTGTAGAAGCTGGATATTAACGGCTCTGCGGTGTTTTGTATACGTACCGTAAAGAATATGTTGCAATATTGTTAACACAAGGCAACCGCCAGCATAGCAAAAAGACAGGCACCCTTACCGGGCACCTGCCTGAAAAATACTAATGTTTTGATTTACTGTGCAGCACTTTCGTCCATATACATAACTTCCCACAGATGCCCGTCCGGGTCCTGGAAACTCCAGTTATACATAAAGCCGTGATCGACCGGATCATTGAACGGCTTGCCGCCGGCATTCAGTGCCTTCTGCACCAGCTCGTCCACCTGTTCCCTGCTTGCTGCGGAGAAACAGGTAATAACCTCTGTATGGGCAGCAGAATCGATAATCGTCTTGTTTGTAAACGTACCGAAATACTCCCGTGTTAGCAGCATCGCATACGAATTTCCGTTAATGATCATACAGGTTGCGTTCTCATCCGTAAACTGAGGATTAAACTCAAACCCTATTGCCGTAAAAAATTCAATCGACCTCTGCAGATTGGCTACGGGCAAATTAATAAACAGCTGGCCTGCCTGAAATCCCATTCGCTGATCACCTCGCACATGTATTGGAGTGAACTCCGGTTAGATTATAGCATGTCCCGAAACAGAAACACTAAACCGCCTGACCGGTCAGTGCAGTCCGAAAGGCGGGGCACCCGCCGGACCACACTAAGCGGAAAGTCTTTTACTGTACTGCCTTCAGCAGCTTAGCCAGCAGATGTGCAGTTTCTTCACGTGTGGCAGAAGCCTGCGGGGCAAAGTTAATCTTGCCGTCTGCTGCCGCCTGGCCGGAGAGAATGCCTGCCTGCTGGACGGCTTTTGCCGCCTCCAGCGCATAGCTGCTGATCGATGCCTGATCGGCAAAGCTTGCAGCTGCACCGGCGCTTACCGGCAGGCTCCAGTTCATCGCTTCAGCCAGACGGGTAATCATTACCGCCAGCTGTTCCCGTGTCACATTAGCCTCAGGATTAAACCGGCCATCCCCTGTGCCGTTCACAATTCCGTTGACACTGGCCCAGCTCACTGCTGCCGCATAATAATCATCGGCCTGCACATCGGTAAAGCTGCCTGCTCCGGCTGTGTTCAATCCGGCTCCGGCCAGGCGGGCCAGCAGCAGCGCTGCATCTCCGCGGCTCAGCTGAGCCTTAAGGCCGAACTGCCCTGCCGAGGTTCCTGAGATAATGCCGCGCGCCGCCAGATAAGTGACCGAGTCTTTGGCATAACTGCTTACGGTATCGGTGAACACCGGCTTGTTATAGCCGACTGCATAAACCGAGAAATGCGGGGTCTTAAATGTCAGCACACCGGCCGCCGCATCATAACTGCTTGCAGGCAGTACGGACAATGCTCCCGCCGCTGTTACATAATATGCAGCCACCGCGTTGAGATCTTCACCCGCAGCTAAAGTGTAGGGTATGCTGACCACAGCACCGCCTGCACCAAAGCTGGAAACCTCCCGGCTTCCGGCTTTTACTGTCAGGCTAAGCACCGGACGGGTACCGACCAGACTTGAAGCCGATGCGAGCGCAGCTTTGGCAATCGTCAGACTGACAGCTTCTCCGGCTGCTGCACTATGGATTGCCGTGATTGCAGCACGGTCCAGCGAGATCGTACCTCCATGGCTTGCAAAAGTCACTGTTTCTACTGTACTGGCGGAAATGTCAGACCATACCGCAGCAGGTACATTAAGCACTGCCGTTCCGGCTGTATCTGCAGCAGCTGTCCGGAACAACAGCTCATGTGCCGCAGATCCCTTCAGTGATTCCAGTGCAGCTGTTACGTCCTCCCGGCTGACCGGATAGGAAGAATTACCTGTCGCATCCACCTCAGCCTCGACTTCTACAACCGCCTTGCCGCCAGCAGGGCTGACCGCAGGTTCCGCTGCCGGAGCCGGAACTGGTACAGTTGAACCGCTTGGCATACCGGAGCCCGGCAGGCTGACCACAGGATTAGCAGTTGATACTGTTACTTGCGTTTCAGCCAGTCCGTAGCCGTCTGCACTGTACACGGAGATTACAGCTGTCCCGGCAGTAAGCGGTGTTACCTTACCGGCCTGGTCAACCGCAGCGACAGCTGAATCGGAAGAGCTCCAGATTAGCTCTGCGGCAGTTCCGCCGGCAGGCTGCACATCTGCTGTAAGCACTTCTGTAGTACCGCCGGCTTGCATGGACAATACTGCCTTATTCAGGCTTATCGTTGTCACATTCAGCTGATAAATCGCCACTGTACCGCCGACTTCATTGGCAACCAGCACCAGCGGCAGTCCCGTCGGGCTGTCGGCTGCGGCGATAAATTCAATCCCCTCAGGACCGGTATCCGTTTCAATATTATTTTTGGGTGTGAATTCGCGTGTATTGATGTAGTTCACAAATTCCGGCTGCTCCGGATTGGTCACATCATAGGTCATCAGGCCGCCGATGCGCTCCAGCCCGATAAAGGCCAGCGCCTTCTTGCCCACCTTGCCGGTCTTAACATATTCAGGCTCCGGTCCTTTCTTGGTACTGCGGCTGTCCATTGTAGTGTTGCTGTTGCTGGCATTGAAGTAAGCCGGCAGGCGTTCAGCCGTAATCTGCTCAAAGTCGCTGCCGCTGTCATATACCTGCTTCATGCTGGAAGCATCCCAGATGGAGAAGGAACGGCCTCCATACAGATACATTCCGTCATGGCCCATATCCGACATTACTTCAACGCTGTCATACTTCGTTGTTCCGGCCAGGAATTTGGCCGCATCCGATTCAGGATTGAGTAAGCCTTTCATTTTCCCGATGGTGCTGGCATTCTCCTTGCTGTCCCATTCCGTTGCATCGCCCTCGTTGGCTGTGAACAGATAGGTTTTACCGTTGACCGTGTACTGGCTGATCCCATCCGGCATATACACACCGTAGAACGGGACGTTCTCAAGACTGATCAGATTATCCCTTTGCAGATCCAGCGCATTGTGCGGAAGGCTCAGATCCTTGAGTCCCAGACCTTTCACCCACAGCAGCTTGCCCGAAGCAATATCCACAGCAGCGATAGCATTGTTCTCCTGCAGACTGATATAGGCCGTCTTCTGGTCTTCGGACAGTTCGATGAATTCCGGCTCCAGATCACGTACTGCGTCTTCTTTGGCGCCTTTGCCGGTAATCAGCTTCGTCTCCGGGTCCGCTGCCCCCCGGATATGCACCAGATCATCAATGACAGCAGGGTTATCGAATTTCACCAGTCTTACTGCATTGGTCAAGGTATCTATAATCGTAATACTGCCTTCCGGATCGCCTGCCAGGGTACGCGGCTCCGCCTCATCAGCAGTCAGGATATACCGGCCGTCTGAAGTGTATTTGACCATATCCGGCTGTACCCCGGCTTCAAATGTCTCCAGCAGTTGTCCGCCGTAATCCAGCACAAGCACTTTGCCGTTCTTCATTGCATCGGCTTCCTGAACAGCCACTGCAATCCGTTTGGTTGCCGTATTCACGTCCACACTGGTTAAATCCCCGTAGCTGAAGCCCCCGGTTTCAGCCAGCACCTCTATGTTGATGCTTGCCTCCTTCTCCGGATGCACACCGTCTTTAAGATTAACAATATCTACAGTCGCGGGATGAGCCGACCCGTTAACCAGATAGAATCTGCCGTTATCCCGGTTATAGCGGACAATCTCAGCCACGCCGCCGTCCTCACTGGTCGTTCCGACAGAATATCCGCCGATCTTGGTCACGCTGATCAGATCCTGCTTGGGATCAGGTGCAGGCTTGCCCACAACAAGACTCAGCGTTCCGGTCACTCTGGCCGGAGCCGCAGAGCTGTCATAGACGGTATAGCTCACAGTTGAAGTCCCTGCCGCGAGCGGAGTTCCGCTGATAATGCCTGCAGACGGATCAAGCTTCAGCCCTTCCGGCAAGCCGTCTGCGGTGAAGGAATACGGCTGGACTCCGCCGTACACGGACAGGGCTACCGTATACTGTGAGCCGGCTGTCGCCTTTGGCAGCAAGGATGTGGCTACGCCAAGAGCAGGTGCTTTGACTCCCCACGCACCATCCCTACTACTGTGCGGCTTCATCAGATTCATTGCAGCCGCATCAAGCGAGTCGAAGCTGATCTGCTTCAGATCCTTTTTGTTGTTGTCCGTATCCGCGAAATCTGCGCGGCGGACCGACTTCTGCTTGGAGGTTCCCTCCTCCTTGCCTGTCGGGTAATCCCCTTCATAGCCGTCGATTACGGAGCCCTTGTCATTTCCAGCTGTGCCGATCATGTCCACATAGGCAGCGCTTTTGCTCTCGAACGGATTAACCGCAGTCAGCAGATCGGTATTGCTGAGCAGAACCACCTTTACGCCTTTATTATTGAAAAGCAGCCCGCTCCACGTCTGGTCACCCTTGCCGCTGATGTCGCTTTGGAAGGTCGGGTTATTTTTACTGTCCGTAATAAGGTAAGAGGAATGTGCCTTAATAGTGCCGCTCAGCGCAAGTCTGCTCCAGGCACCGTTCATCGACGGATCAGAGTATTGCAGTGACCAGCCGCTCAGGTCCACATCCGTGTCCAGGGGATTATAAAGCTCAATATAGCCGCTTGAAAAATAACCGCCGGTAGTATCTGCATCCCCTCCGCCATATACCTGATTCACAATAATATGAGGAACGTTAACATTATAAGAGCCGTCAACATTATACGGAGTGCCCTGCTGCTGTACTGCAGCCGCTGCTGCAGGGGCTCCGCCCCAGGCGGGAACAAGTGCAAGTTCGGCCGCAAGCAGCAGAGAGAGGATGGTAGTACCTGATTTTTTCAAGTCGTTGTCACTCCTATTAGCTTATTTTTTAAATAACTATAGTGGACGAGTGTTTGCGATTGTACGTATTTGTATCAACGGAGCGTAAAGTGCGGGGACAAACCGGCCGATCCTGAAAAAAGCCTTAACATTCCGCTGACCCCCGCCAAATATTCACCTGCTATGATCAGGGCAACTAAAGTCCTGGAGGGGATATTGATGCGTCTTGCCTTGTTTACGGACACCTATCTTCCGCAGACCAATGGAGTCTCCCGTACGCTTCACCGGCTGACCGGACATCTGAACCGCCGTGGAATTGAGCATCTGCTGTTTTCACCAAAGTCCGCCTCTGAAGAGGATTGTGATGATCCGGTACGCAAAATTTCCAGCATCCCCTTTTTCCTGTATCCCGAGTGCAGATTGGCCCTGCCCGGACTGTCCTCCATTCACAATGAGCTCCGCGCCTTCCGCCCCGACCTGCTGCACCTGGCTACCCCGTTCAACCTCGGCTTATACGGCCTGCGTTACGCCCATAAACATAACCTCCCGCATGTCGCCTCCTACCACACTCATTTTGACCGCTACCTCCGCTATTACCGGATGCCCAGCCTTATTCCGCTCTACTGGAAGTATATGAAATGGTTCCACCGCAGCTGTGACGCCATCCTGGCGCCTTCCCGGGAAACGGCGGGTGTTCTGCGTACACGCGGCTTTACGGGGCTGCGGCTGTGGTCAAGGGGGGTAGACTGTGGATTATATAACCCTGAGAAGCATTCAGAGAATGTGCGCGGGCGTTACGGGATACAGACTCCGCTGATGCTGATATATGTTGGACGGATTGCTCCGGAAAAAGATATCGCAACGCTCATGGCGGCCATGCGTCTCCTGCCCGAATCCGTTGCCGCCGCCGTCCATCTGCTTGTCGTCGGGGATGGGCCGCTGCTGCCGGAGCTTCGCGCCTCCGCCCCTGCGAATGTCACCTTTGCCGGCAGCAGGCACGGGGATGAGCTGGCGGAGCTGTACGCCTCCAGCGACATTTTCGTGTTTCCGTCTGCTACGGAAACCTTCGGTAATGTAGTGCTGGAGGCCATGGCCTCAGGGCTGCCGGTCATTGCCGCAGATGCGGGCGGCCCGCGCGAGCTGGTGGTGCCCGGCCGGAGCGGCACGCTGTTCGACCCGCAGCAGCCGGCGGCAATGGCCGAGGCCATCTGCAGGCTGGCCGGGCAGCCTGAGCTGCGGCTGGCGATGGGCCGGGAGGGGCGGCGCCTGGCGCTTAGCCTATCCTGGGAGACAATATTCGACGGGCTGATCCGCGATTACGAGGAGGTCATTGAAGCCCGGCGCGTGAAGGGCGGTGCCGGGATTTTTACGGCTTAGCCGCAGCGGCGGGAATCAGGACGGCTGAAATGGAGAGGCAGAGGCATTTCTGCCTCTCCTTTCGCCGTCCGGCCGGATTGCGCCGGGATCAGAGGGATTTTTCCCTCTCCTTTCGCCGCTCGGCCCGATTGCTCCGGGATCAGAGGGATTTTTCCCTTTCATTTCACCGCTCAGTCCGATTGCGTCGGGATCAGAGGGATTTTTCCCTCTCCTTTCACCATTCGGCCCGCTTTCGCCGGGATCAGAGGGATTTTTCCCTCTCATTTCACCGCTCAGTCCGATTGCGTCGGGATCAGAGGGATTTTTCCCTCTCATTTCACCGCTCAGTCCGGTTTCGCCGGAATCAGAGGGATTTTTCCCTTTCATTTCGCCATTCGGCCCGATTGCGCCGGAATCAAAGGGATTTCTCCCTCTATCTCCACAGGCAATACACCAGCCGTCACGGCTCTCAGCATACTATCTGCCCTTTCCTACTATAATAACTAGCAAAGCCCGACCCACCTTCTGAGATAGAAGGTAGGTCGGGCTCTTTTTTGAAACGATGCTATAGGTGGCTGTGACACATAACTATCCCTGCAATGAGCACCAGCCAGTATTCCACAATTCCGGTCTGCTACCACCTAGTACCGGTCAGAAATCTCCTGAAACTTCTGGCTGCATTTCACAAAGATCTCCACAATTTCGGGGTCGAAATGCCGGCCGGCATCCCCGACAATAATATCGACTGCCTGCTCATGGCTCATCGCCTCCTTGTAGACACGCTTGCTGGTTAGCGCATCGTACACATCTGCAACCGCCATCAGCCTTGCCGATAACGGGATTGCATCACCGGTCAATCCTTGCGGATAGCCGGTACCGTCCCATTTTTCATGATGGGAATAGACGATCTCCTTGGCGAACCGCAGGAAGGTTTCAGTGCTGTTCATCAGCCGCTCGGCACGCAGGACAGCATCCCGGCCCTGGGTCGTGTGCGTCTTCATCACTTCATATTCTTCGTCTGTCAGCTTGCCCGGCTTGAGAAGAATATGATCCGGAATGCCCACCTTGCCGATGTCATGCAGCGGAGCCGAGGTGACAATCAGGCTGATATGCTCGGGGCTGAGGACATCCGCATATTTTTCCGTCCGGCCAAGCCGGGTTGCCAGCTCCTTGATATACAGCTTGGTTCTTTGAATATGATTACCCGTCTCGGGATCACGCATTTCCGCCAGCGCTGCCATCGCCATGACCGAGACCTCCTGAATCAGCGATATTTCCTGGATCCGCCGGGAGATTTCTGCTTCGAGATACTGGTTTTTGTCTGCAAGAAAATCCTTGGAGCGCTTCAGTGTCAGATGTGTCTTTACGCGTGAGAGGAGGATCGGCGCACTAATCGGCTTAGTAATATAATCCACCGCACCGGAATCGAAGCCCTTGTTCTCATCCTCCACCTCTTCTTTTGCAGTCAGAAAAATCACCGGTATCTCCCTCAGCACCTCATCCTGCATCAGCCTGCGGCAGGTTTCGTAACCGTCCATGCCCGGCATCATAATATCCAGCAGAATCAGATCGGGAGGAGCAGCCTTGGCAATCTGCAGCGCTTTTTCACCGTTTGTAGCCACCTTCACCTTGTAGCATTCCTTCAGCAGGCCGCTGAGCAGCGCAATATTGTCCGGCGTGTCGTCTACGACTAATATAACAGGTCTTAAATCCAGCATTGTTTACATCAACCTCTGTTCATATTGACTTTCAAGGAGGGCCTGCCGGGTTATTTCCACAGCCTCCTCATATTCAAACCGGCTAAGGCTGTGCTCCAGCCGCTTCATATCTGCCTGTTGTATCAGATGGGCCACCGTATCCTTAATATCGGTATAATAATCAACAGCTTCACTGTCATCATCCAGCAACAGCTCAAGCAGCCGCTCAAGCAGTTGCACAGCCGGGACTGTCAGCTGTCCGGTCTCCTCCGCCGGCACTACTGGATGCTGGCTGCTGCCCAGCTGCTTGACAATGATGCCGGAGCTGTCCTGCACAGCCGTTTCCAGCCTGCGCAGCAGCTCCTCCAGCACCTCCGGCTCTGCTTTCCGGGTGAACATTGCACCCAGGCTACCAGCCAGCTTCTCTACCTCTGTAACCCCGAGATTGCCCGATACCCCTCTCAGATTATGGGCAAGCCTTTCCGCAGCTGCAGCCTCCTCCTTCCGGAGCGCCTCACGCAGAGCTTGAACAATTTCATGCTGGCTGTCCGCATATTTCAGCAGCAGGCTGCTGTATAATGTCCCGTTGTGCCCCACCCGGGTCAGACCGCCCGCCGTATCAATCCCGCCGAGCCGCAGGATAGACAACGCACCGGCGTCAATACCTGCATCAGCACTTACATCAATACCTGCATCAGCACTTGCTTCCTTACTTGCTCCAGCACTCGCTTCTGTACTCACACCAGCACTCGCATCAGCACTCGTTTCTGTACTCGCTTCAGCCCTCGCATCAGTACCATCATCAAGTCCAGACGCATATCCCTCACGCCCGGCAGCCTGCCTGGCCGTCCCGTCTGTAACCCATCTGCTAATCTTGGCGAACAGAATATCCGGGTCAACCGGCTTGGCGATATGTCCGTTCATGCCTGAAGCAAAGCTGCGCTCCCGCTCCTCCTGCATCGTCCTGGCCGTCATGGCAATTACCGGCAGTTCCGGAGACAGCTCGCGGATTCTCGCCGCCGCCTCGAAGCCGTCCATCTCCGGCATTTGCAGATCCATCAGGACGATGCCGTAGGGCCGGTCCGCAGGCATTGCTTCAATAAGCCGCACGGCTTCAGCCCCGTTCACCGCCAGATCCGGCAGCATTCCCTGGCTTCTCAGCAGCTCTGCGGCAATCTGCCGGTTGATTTCATTATCTTCAGCTACCAGCACCCGGGTTCCGGCCAGCCTGTAATCCTTCTCCTGAACAGGGGAAGCCGCTGCCGGCAGCAGCTTGGCCGGGATATCCGCATTCTGCACCACATCAAACCAGGCGGTAAAAGCAAAGGTGCTGCCCTGTCCTTCCACACTGTCCACCCACAGGCTGCCGCCCATAATTTCTACCAGCTTGCGGCTGATTGCCAGTCCCAGTCCCGTTCCGCCAAACCTCCGCGTAGTCGAGCTGTCGGCCTGGGTAAAGGCCTGAAACACCTTGCTCTCCGTTTCTTTGCTCATGCCGATGCCGGTGTCGCGCACGCTGATCTGCAGCTTGACCCTGCTGTCAATCCGGCTGTTCAGCTCAGCAGCAATGAATATCTCACCCTCACTGGTGAATTTAACCGCGTTGCTCAGCAGGTTCGTAATAATCTGTCCCAGACGCAGCGGATCACCGCTGAGCTTGGCAGGCACCTCAGGCTGGATTGTGCACAGCAGCTGCAGTCCCTTTTCCCCGGCCGTCTGGCTGGACAGATCCAGCGCCCCGGTGAAGACCTCCATGAGTGTAAAGTCCGTGTTCTCCAGCTCCAGCTTGCCTGATTCCACCTTTGAAAAATCAAGAATTTCATTAATGATGCCCAGCAGTGAGGTTCCGGCATTATGGATTTTGGAGATATAATCCTGCTGTACAGGGTTTAGGCCGGTCTTAAGCGCCAGATAGGCCATGCCGATAATCGCATTCATCGGTGTACGGATCTCATGGCTCATATTAGCCAGAAACTGCGACTTGGCAGCTGTTGCTTCTTCCGCCAGATTAAGCGCCGATTTCAGCTCCGCCTCCTGCCGTTTGGCATCAGTTATATCCTCCGATACGCTGAGCAGATAGAGCGGCTGACCCTCGGCATCCATGATCGGCAGCTTGGTGGTCAGCACATATCTGAGGTTGCAATGCTCACCGTCGTCGGGGATAATCTCGATTTCGCTGAAGGTCTGGCCGGTGGCGATTACTTTTTTATCCGCATCCATCAGCTTGCGCGCTATCTCCTCAGGGAACATAGTCCGCAGATCCAGACCTACCAGCTGCTCAGGCGCTATGCCCAGGAAATCCGCACTTGCCTGATTAGCCTTAAAAATCTTCAGGGTCTGTGCATCCTTCACCGTTATCATGAGCGGCATATGGCTGATGATGGCATCAAGGAAATTGCGGTTATCGATAATCTCTTTTTCCTTATGCTTCAGATCGCTGATGTCGGTCATAATCCCCAGATACCCGCCGATCGAATAATCGGACAAGCGGAACGCAGACAGGGAATACAGAATATGATGCTCCTCCCCTGAAGCAAAGGTTCTGATAATCTGCCGGTTCGAGGATCTGCCGGTCGCCGCCACTTCAGTCATCATCTCGCTTAGATTGCGGTACCCGTCCTCCGGCAAATGCGGCAGCATACTCATCGGAATACCGGCCAGTTCAGTGCGCGACACCTGAAAGGCCTGCTCATAAGCAGCATTACAGCCGAGAAAGCACTGCCGTTCATCAATATAAAATAGCGGATGCGGCAGCGTATCAATTAACTGTGAGGTGAAGTACAGCTGGTCTGACAGCTCTTTTCTCATCCGTTTGTATTCGGAAATATCCTCTTTTATGCCGACGTAATGCGTGACCTCGCCGCTGTCATTTTTAATGGAGGAGACAAGCACCGCTTCCGTGTATTCCTCGCCGTTCTTTTTGCGGTTAACAAATTCCCCGTGCCATTTCCCCCCTGCATCCAGCGTTTCATTTAATTGATTATAGGTCTCACGCCCGGTCTTGTCCGTTTTCAGGAGGGATGGTGTCTTGCCGAGAATTTCTTCTTTGGAGTATCCGGTCACCTCAGTAAAATAAGGATTAATATATTCGATCTGCCTGTCTTTGTCCGTAATCAGAATAGACATGGGCGCCTGCTCAATAACATTTAGATAGAGGCGCAGCTTCTCGTTGTACTCCCTTTCGGTTTCCAGCATTTTTTTGGCGGCGATGGTCTGCTTGGCATATAGCCTTACAATGAAATAGGCCATAATAATGATCGTAAAGTACAGAAACACATATACGGAGAAGCCTTTCAGCAGCACAATCATCACAGGATACATTAAAAAGAGAATCCCGCCCTTCAGCATCCGCGGACTATTCTCCGGTGTTGCTGCGGGTTCCGTCTTGCTAATCTGCAGCGTCCCCATAATACCGCTGGCTGCTATACCTGCGATGGAGAGCCGGTACAGGCTGTCTATGTATGGACTTGAGATTAGTCCGCCGTGCAGCGCCTGAATGAGATCAAGCGTCCCGATCAGGGCAATCCCCGAAATCAGCAGGATACAGCCGGGTGTGCGCTGGCTGCTGTCCATATAGATCCAGATCAGGGTAAGTCCGGCCAGTACCAGCAGCGGTACGAGCAGATAAAAGAAGACGGCGAACGACTGGATGCCGCGCGGCATCCAATGAATGGATTCATCCTGAAAAAAGATAAACCATACACTGCCCACAATGCACTCCACAGTTGTAATCTGATCCCAGAGAACCTGCAGTCTGCTGATCCGTTTTTTCAGTTTTCTGTAAACATGTATAATGCCGAACAGAATCGCGACTCTTGCCGGAATATGAACCATTACTGCCAGCAGCACGCTGTGCGGCCCATCTCCGAAGGAAAGGGTCAGGCCACCCGGAAACAGAGTCAGAATGAGATTTCCCGCTGACCATAGCAGAAACGCAAGCTGAATCCAGTGGCGTGATTTATTTAACTCAGGCCTGCTGCCGCCCCCTCTTTTCCAAAAAGCACAGCAGACCAGCAGCGGTCCGCCTGTTATAATAATCATCCACAGTATGCTGCTATATTGGATCTCTACCCAGATACAAGCCAATATGTACAGCGCCAGAGCCGCCCATAGCCCGCGTATCCTTCCTTTCTCCATCCGCCGCTAACCACCCTTAATTTCTATAATATTTCCTCTGCTGCAGCTCTACTGCCGGTTCCTCATAGTGTTGTTTCATTCTACCTCTTAATGCTATCTTATTCCTACACCTTTTTTCGACATTCTTCAGCAAAAAAATTAGCCCGACCAGGACTCCACTTGGGAGTTTGGACGGGCTATTCACACTTATATGTGCGGGATGTGCCGCTCTTTAATCCTTCATCTTTAAGTAATAATCCTCATAAGGCAGCACGCTGCTTCTCTCCAGCTTATGGTAACCCAGCCTCTGAAGCACTGCGACCCGGTGCACCGCCTGCGGAACCGCCTTGGTTAACAAGCCGCTGAAGGCAAAATGCTGCGGAAACTGCTGCTCTGCCAGTTCTATCATTTCCGATAAAACATCAGCCTGCTCATACTCAGAGGCCAGATCCAGTCTCAGAATGCCGGCCTCTGCCTGTTCTCCACCTTGCCCCAGCTTCCTTGTGAAAAATTCTATTGTACCGATTGTCCGCTCTGACTTCCGTTCGACAATACTGAACCGCACGTAGGCCCGTGTCTGATATTCTCCAAGCCAGGCCCCTATACAACGCTCCATTTCCTCAAGCGTGGTCATCCTGAAATCGGAATGGCAGTTATCACTGTTAAACAGAGGGATCGATTCCGGATCACTGTAGCATCTGAGCAAATCTGCAGCATCGTCCATCCGGACTAGCCTCAGGCTGAAGCTTCCGGTTTCATATACGGGACAACAGGTATAAGGGTCTGTAATGCCAAGGTTCATGGTAAAATCCTCCTTATTGAATGGGAATGAATCCATTATAAGCAGGTAAACCGGACAACAGCCTGTCGTCATTTCTCATATTGCTGCAAAATCATCCGGGCGTGGCTCTGCAGCCGCTCGCGCAGCGTCTCAGGCTCAAGCACGGTACAGCAGTCGGCGTTCAGCAGCAGGATTCCGAACCAGCCGGTTTCCGTCTCAGGCACACTAAATTGCAGGATCAGCTCAGCGCCGCATTCTTCAACTACTCTGGCATTTGGAAAAGCTTCTTCCAGCTGAACCCTCCTGCCGGCAGAACAGGCAAGCTTGATACTGATGCAGGGCCGTACATCCTGATGGGCAGCAAGCAGCTGCTCTGCATTTCCGTGACTATGAATAAAGGCCTGACCGGTATTTCGGATTTCCCTGATCCTCGACAGACGGAACAGCCGGTAACCCTTACGTTCGCAGCAATAGGCAAACAGATACCAGGCATACCATCTGTATGACAAAAGCAAGGGCTCCACATAACGGCTGGAGACAGACTGCTGTGCATCCGTGTACTGAAACTGGACCGCAGTCCGGCCGCGGATGGCTTCTTCAATAACTTCGACTGAACGTAAGGTTCCGTTGCCTTCACGCAGCGTATCCAGCTGCAGGCGGAACGGCTGCTCAGACGAAAGACCCGCCGGGGACAGGGATATCATTTTTTCCACCGTTTCCTCCGCCCGCCTGCTGTTGTAGCCTGAGACCAGCCCCTTTAACGCAGCCACAATGTACATGTAATCCTCTGATTGGAGCAGCTGCCTGTTCATTTTGTAACTATCCAGTATATAATAGCCGCCGCTTTTGCCCTGTATAGAGCCTACCGGGATGCCCGCCTCGCCAATCGAGTCCATATCACGCTGAATCGTACGCGGAGAAACATCAAATTTCTCAGCCAGGGCACGTGCACTGACCACGTCCCTGTTAAGCAGGTATACCACTATGCCTAGCAGCCTGTTTACCTTCATCTTATTTCACCGGCTCCTCAGCCATACTGAACCACTCACTCCCAAGCACTCCGTATGCAAAGGTATCATGCCATTTGGGTTCACCGTGCTCATCATGCTTAAAATAACCGGTCTCACGGAAAAAGCCTTCTCTCCGCAGCTTCAGGCGTTCAAGCAGCCGCCATGACGGTGCATTATCCGGATTACAACGAGCCGTTACACGCCGTATCTGCAGATCGGTGAATCCGTAATCCAGCAGCCGCCGGCAGGCTTCCGCTGCATACCCGCAGCCGTGAAACCCGCTGTTAAACACATAACCAAGCTCCCAGGTCCGGAAAGCAGCAGGCTGCTGCTGCTGAAAATACAGGTTGCCGATCAGCTTGCCCGAATCCTTCAGGCAGACAGCCCAAAACGCCGGATCACCGGATCGCCGCAGCGCCTCAGCCTCACACTCAGCCTCATTATGTACACCGTATGGCTCAAATTTCACAACGTCTTCCCTGGAAAGGTACTCATACAAATCCGTAGCATCCTCAGGCTTAAACCGCCGTAATATAAGCCGCTCTGTTTCTAAGACTTCCAATGAATTCACCTCATAACGATAGTTATTGGACATACCAACTCTGCTATCCATATTTTTCCTAACCAGTATAAATGAGCTTACGGGTTTCTTCAAATGAACATATGAAGGCGGCATGTGATAACGCTAACGGACTCAGATGACGTTAATCCGCAGATTTAGAGCATTCGCACAGGCTAACGGACACCACAGGCCTTACTTTGCCAAAAATCATGCATTGGCTCGAAATCATCAGCAATAAGGGCAACTGGGTCCGTTAGCTTATCGAGGCACTCTAAAATCTGCAAATAACGGCAACTGAGTCCGTTAGAATTACATACTGTTCGAAAAAGAAAAAGAGATGCCCGCCCAGCTCTTATCCGGCTGACAGACATCTCTTCTCAAAATTACTTACGGATGTCGCTGAGACTTCCGCCCTCTGCAAACACCCGTTCAATATTGCGCTGCACATCCGGATCGGGAATAAGCGGCGGCGCCTGGTGCGGCTTCACGCGGGCATCAATAATTACATTGTCGCAGGCCCAGTGCTTGTGTACGATTCTGCTGTTCACACCGTGAATATCATGCGATGGGTTGCTGCGCGTAAAGGTCGCCCACAGGAAATTGTTCAGCTCTTCGCTCATGAACCTGCTGTCATCGCACAGGATGATCATCGGGCATTCAGGCAGCGGTCCTTGCGCTGCAATAGCAGCACTCAAGCGGCTCATTTCCTGCTCCGTATCCTCATACGTGGTGAAGGCAGGTCCCTGGAGTGCCACTATTCCCGGCAGCACCAGTTTAGCCTCACCGAAGCCCTCCAGAGAAGCCAGAACCTCCGGCACCTCTGTGCACAGCGTTCTTTTTACATCGCCCACTGCGGCAAAAACAACCTTACTCCCCGTGTTGATTCCCGTTCCCGAGTAATCCAGCGTATCAATTGTCGTATTCGTCTGAAAATGAATATCCCGCCGCAGGTCGATCCGCTCCAGAATATACGTCAGGAAATCAGGGATATCATGCGTGCTGACGGGACGGTTCTCCACTGCAGTGATGAACAGATATTTAGCCAGACTGAGCTGGCCGGTGCCGAGCACCCGGTTGGCAATCGTCAGCAGCTCTGCCGGCTGCTTCAGCTGCTGGTAAGGCGTGTAGCGCTCGCTGCCAATCGCGAACAGCAGCGGATGTACACCTGCCGCATCGACGGCATGCACCTCTTTTACACCTGGCACCTCATTCTTGATCGCACTGCCGGTCAGCTCATGGATTAGCTCGCCGAAGGCGGTATCCTCCTGCGGCGGCCGCCCTACGACTGTGAAGGGGAAGATTGCGCCTTTTTTGGCATAGACCTTATGCACCTTCATTACCGGAAACGGATGAGTCAGGCTGTAATAGCCCAGATGGTCGCCGAACGGCCCTTCCGGCTTCGTGTCGCCGGGATGAATCTCGCCGGTAATCACAAAATCCGCATCCGCACTGACGCAGAAGCCGTCGACATAGCTGTAGCGGAAATGGCGTCCGCCGATCAGGCCGGCAAAGGTCATCTCGCTGAGGCCTTCCGGCAGCGGCATAACCGCAGAGAGCGTATGGGCGGGAGGCCCCCCGATGAAGCAGCTGACCTTGAGCGGCTCGCCCCGCTTAACCGCATGGCTCTGGTGGATACCGATGCCGCGGTGAATCTGGTAATGGACGCCTACCTCTTTATTAATCTCATAATCGTTGCCGCTGAGCTGAATCCGGTACATCCCAAGATTGGAATTCATGATCCCCGGCTTGTCCGGGTCCTCCGAATAGACCTGCGGGAGCGTTACAAAAGCGCCGCCATCCCCCTGCCAGTGCTTGATCTGCGGCAGATCGGAGATCTGAATCTCCTCGAAGCTAGGCGGCAGTCCGCCGGGCAGCTTGAGCGGCAGCGCCTTCCGGGCGGCAAGCCCTGTGCCGACATATTTGAACGGTGCCTTCAGCGCCTTCACCGGATCATCCCGGAGGGCGATAACATCCTGGGAAGATTCCCACGTATCCCGGAAAATAAACTTGCTGCGCTCAATTGTGCCGAACAGGTTGGATACCGCGCGGTATCTGGAGCCCTTTACCTTTTCGAATAACAGTGCGGGTCCGCCTGCCTCATACACCTTCATATGGATGGCTGCCATCTCCAGGTGAGGATCGACTTCCTCACGGATCCGGATCAGATGCCCGTGCTTCTCAAGATCGTTAATGCATTCTTCCAAATTGCGGTATGTCATTGGTCTTACTCCAATCTGCAGAAGAAATAGTATCCTCTTTATTATCAATGAGCCGGGAGCCGAGGTCAAACGCCTAATGTGCTGCAGCAGACAAAAAAACCTGCCCGAACCGTTGTTCAGGCAGGCGTTACTCTATAAATATTAGAATCAGGCCTTGGCAGGCAGCCACTCAGCAGTAAACTCTGCCACATCATATTCATAAAAAGCCTGCAGCACCGCTTCCCGGACATCCGTGAACAGCTGATCCGCTACTCCCGCAACCAGCTTGGGGATCGCGTTCCTCATCCCCGAAATTGCCGAGGCTGATAATCCGTTGCTGGCTAAGGCCGAATAGTTGAACACAAACAATCCGTGCAGCAGCTGCTCCCCCTCCTCATCCCTGCTCTGCAGGGCAAAGCCCGGACTGAGATACGGATGCGCGTCGAGCAGCGGATTGGCCGCATCTGCCGGCGCCTGATAACGGTCGCTCCAGCGCGCGATATGGGGCTCAACCAGCCGCAGCTCGGGGCGCAGCCCGGGATCGCTGAGCAGCCCGGTGCTGACAACCAGGAAGTCAAAAGCAAACTCGCCCTGCGGTGTAGTCACAACAGCCTTATCCCCGGAAGCCTCCACCTTCAGCCAAGGTGAGCCGAGATGCAGCCGGAAGCCCGGCCATGCCGCTGCGCGGGCGAAGGTGTCATTCGTCGGCGGCTGATTATATTTGAAGAAATGCGAGATGACCCCGTATTTATCTTCATCCGCGAGGGTATGAAACCGCTCGATCATCCCTGACTGCTCCATCTGGCGGATCGGGTTGACGCACGGCAGCTGCTCCCGTCGGACGAATACGTGGGCCTCTGCAGCACCTTGCGACAGCAAATAGTTGGCATTGTCAAAGGCTGAAGCGCCGCCCCCGAGAATAGCAATTGTCCGTCCGGCCAGTGCAGCACAATCTATAGCCTCCGACGTGTGCGCATACAGATGCTCCGGCAGGTTCTCAGCGATCATAGGCGGTACATGCCATTCGCCGCCGCCCTGAATACCTGTTGCCAGCACAACCTTGCGGGCCAGCAGGATACCGGAGGGCACACCGGCTCCGGTAATATGCAGACGGTGGACTCCCTCCTCCGCAGGCTCGATCAGCTTAAGCGTTACTTCATTAATGACAGGCAGACTAAGCACACTGCGGTACCAGCGCAAGTAATTCATCCAGTCGCCGCGCGGGATTTTATCAACTGCTTCCCAGCCTTCCGGGCCGGTCTGTGCTTCCTGCCAGGCGCGGAAGGTCAGTGATGGAATACCTAGATCAATAGAGGTAAGGTGCTTCGGCGTCCGCAGTGTAACCATCCGGGCATAAGTGTCCCAGGGCCCTTCCTTCCCCTCCTTATTCTCATCAATAACAAGAATATTGGAGATCCGTTCCCTCAATAGTCCAAAAGCTGCTCCAAGCCCGCTCTGGCCGCCGCCTACAATAACCACATCATATACATGACCTTCGGGATGCTCAAGGGGACGCAGCCAATCCGCGCCGCCGTAGGCCAGATAGGAAAGATCCGTTCTCACACGTTCGTTCAAAGCTTCCAGGCTCATCATTCCTCAGACCTTTCACCGGCATTATCAGGAACCTAACCGCTATCAGGCTGTTCCCGTGCGCTTCAGTTATATTATTTGCCATATTATATCTGCTGCGGGCTGCCTTTTGAATATATATGTTAGGTTAATTGTCATTATAGCTAAAAATTAATCAAATGATTGTACATTTCACCCAAATTTCAACGCCTGGTTAACCTCATCCATCATTCTTTGCAGAGTATCCTCATCAAAAAACAAGCTTGTCCCTTCCAGACATTCCGCTGTCCCGGGGTCAAAATCCGCAAAATCAGTATCTTCTCCAAGAGAGTACAGCTTAGCGTCTGCAAAGCCCTCCCATTTCGTAATCACCGGCTGCACCAGCAGGTTCACCACATAGACCAGCCTGTGGCCGACATTCAGGTACAGATAATGATCTACCCTTCTTGGCGGCTGGGGCTGTGCTCCCTGCAGGTAAAGCTTATGGGTAAGCTCATTCTCCGTTATGTTCAGCAAAATGACTTCATTACTGTTTTCATCTACAGACATGGTCAGATTTGGGGTGAAACCGGCCACAAACCGCAGCGCCGGGGAATGTCTCAGTGAATCCTCAAACTGCCAGCCAAGCGGCATTATTCCGAATTCAACAGCTTCACCGCCGAAATAAGCTTGCTGCAGCAGGGCTTGAACCTCTTTTACCTCGGCATCCTCATAAGCTTCAAGCTCTGCTGTATCGACAGTGTAATGCATCAGCCTGCGCTTTTGTCCGGAATACCAGTGACCGCTGTCGTAATGCCGGTACAAATCCTGCATGACAGGTAGAATGCCAGTCTCCGTTTCACGGAACAGCTTAACCGATCCGGGCTTCAGCTGGTTCATATGTACAGATTCGATTCGCCCTCCCCGTTCAAGCTGCCTCACCACACCGAAATGGGGAGTAACCTCGTCCATCACCCGCTGCAGCAGCTTTTCATCCGGTACAGGAACAGTAATATTGAAATCGACATTAAGCAGCACACTTCCCGCTGTAAAATATTGCGCCAGTGCGCTCATACCTGACGGATCATCTGTCTTTATTGTATTCATAAAAAACCTGGAGCGGTCTCCGAAATTCATTCGCTCCTGCCTGCTGCAGTATTCTAATGTGCTGTGGTCCTTAATCCATTCAAACATGGCTTATACCTCCTATCATTGAGTACATCAGCAGAAACATAATATATCCCCTATAATATCCTATTCAGGATGATTGTAGGGGATATGGATGTGTCTACTCTACTTTAAGGCTGCACTTTTATTAGAAACGGGCTACAAAGAATTCACGGTTAGCGGAAACACTTTTTGTTGTCAGAAGGTTACCCGCTTCATCTCTTATCCGCAGCACATAGGACACTGTGGTCAGAGTAGAAATAGTCGGAAATTGGGCTACACCGAAATCGTCGAAATCCGTAGTCGTTGTGACCGCTCCGCTTGTCAACGAGGCTGTCCAGCCGGTGGTATCCTTATTGACATTGCCCGTGCTTGTTGCCAGAACGACGAAGCGGCTAAAGGTTTGTTTGATCCGTTTTCTTTTTACAACCTTCTTTGCGTTCGTTTTGCGGGCCATCAGTGCTTTCTTAGCCAGTAATGCTTTTTTTGCCATCAATGCTTTTTTGTCAGCTTCTCTCACTTTGCTTCACCACTTTCTTTTAAGATAGTGTATTAAATGCAATTTAAGAGCTGCCTGAAAGGAATACTGACCCACTCTCGTAAAAATGTGGTATTGTCTCCTTTTCATAGATAGGTGTCCGCTGGGCTGCTCTCTGCATAGAATGTGCTATTGGAGAGGTGAAGCGACAGTCATGAGTGAATCGATGTGGATACGGCATTACGCCGCCAAAATCAACAGGCCCTTAAAGCACCAGCTGCGGAATTCAAAAGGATCTGCGAAAAGAGCTGTCCCAGTCCCGGTAATTGTCCAGTTCAAGCATAAGCTGACCCCGGCCCGGATACAGGCTCTGCAGAAGCATATAGGCGGACATTCTTTTCCTGTAAAGCACAGGCTGCCTCTGCTGAATGCCGTATCCGCGCAGGTTTCGGTGAAATGTCTGGAGCGGATCTGCAGCTGCGGAGAGGTCGGAAAGGTCTATCTGGACGGGGTGAAAAAAGCGTTCCTGAATATCGCCACTCCTTCGATCGGATCAGCAGCCCTTCAGCAGACACGAGGGCTTACCGGAAAAGGGGTTAACATTGCGATCATAGATACGGGAGTTTATCCCCATCCCGATCTGACCCGGCCGGTCAACCGGATTATCGCCTTTAAGGACTTCATTAATCACCGGAAGAAGCCCTACGATGACAATGGACACGGCACGCATATCAGCGGGGACGCTGCAGGTAACGGCTGGGCCAGCAAAGGCAAATATAAGGGGCCTGCTCCCGAAGCAGGTATAGTAGGGGTGAAAGTGCTCGATCAATACGGCGAAGGCTACGACTCAACCATTATTAAAGGTATAGAATGGTGCATCGCCAACAGGAAGCGTCTTAGACTGCGCATCCTGTCCATGTCCTTCGGCGGACCGGCAGCTGCTTCAGCTGAGGATGATCTGCTCATTCAGGCAGTCGAACATGCCGTTAAGGCCGGACTGACCGTTGTTATCTCCGCCGGGAATAGCGGCCCTTTGCCAAGGACGGTTGATTCTCCAGGAATCAGCCCATCCGCGATTACAGTCGGAGCAGTTAACGACCGCCGGACGCTCACCCAGGCAGATGACCGCATCACGTTCTATTCCAGCCGCGGTCCTGCTCCGGGCGGCAGAGTAAAGCCGGACATCGTAGCGCCCGGGGAGAGAGTCATCTCCCTTCTCGCACCCGGCTCCCGGCTGGCCCGCCAGCAGCCAGGGCTGAGGGTAGGTAAATGCTATATCAAGCTGTCCGGCACTTCCATTTCTACGCCGATTGTCTCAGGTGCAGCCGCCCAGCTGCTGCAGCATCGTCCATGCCTGACACCGCAGCAGGTTAAAAAGACCCTGAAGCGAAATGCCTTCCCGCTCAACCTGAAGCCTAACACCGCCGGGAGCGGTGAGGTGAACATGCGGTTTCTGGACTGCCGGAAAAAGCGAAAATGATGGATCTTAGGCTAATTCTTTTATTTCTTGAAGAACTTCCTTTACATCACAGCCGGGATTTAATTGACTGATCATCTCTTCCGTGATGGGGCAATCAGCATAAATTTTTGCAACAGCTTCTAATGATAGTGGCAGCTCAAAATAATCTGCTGCAAATGCTGCAAATTCCTGGGGTGTTTGGTATATACAGCCCAATAAAAAGTCAGACCCGTCGTTTTCACCTTCCGGAATCTCAACTTTTCCATTGTGCCAGTTAGTATCACTGTTTTTACGCCAAATACAAAAGGTCACATCGTCTTTTTCAATGGCCTCATCTTCAAGTAAACCTAATAATTCCTTGGGAACGTCATCGTAAATCCCTGGCCATACTTTATGTTCATCTTGCGCATAAGGGCTTAATTCAGATTCATGATCAAAGCCTTTTATGATACAGCCTTCATGGGAAAATAAAATAATCAGATGATCACCTGCACCATTATCTATTTTCGCCTAGGCCTGTTGATTAGCCAAAAAAAGGTAGAAAAAAGGCCGCTCATTCGGTAAAGTGTTTGTACCCCTACAAACATCCGAAACGAGGCGACCTCATGAAAAAGTCTACTTCATTATCGAATATTCTGCAATTAGTGATTCCCGAAGAAAAATTGCATCCCATCCTCGATGAATTGAATTACGTCGATGTGGGGCGAAAGTTTACCGTCTATGATCTGTTTCTATTTTTGGGCGAAGCTTCGTTTCAGCAGTGGAACGGATACAGGGATGGAGAACAGCGAATGGCTCATAGTGGGCTGCGTTCTGTCGATCACTCCACCCTTTCTAAAAAAGCCAAAGACGTTCCTTATGAATTATTCAAGCGCCTGATGAATGTTATGATTGGATTGTGCAACCGAAAAACAAAGCGTGTCCTCGGTATTCCAAAGGAACTTCTCATCGTTGATTCCACTACGATTTCTGTGGGTCTGGGGCGGCTACCTTGGACTCCGATTAAAGGTAAAAAAGCAGGCGTTAAACTACATGTAGGAATCATTGGCGACCGAACTGAACTACACAAAGTCACTGAAACGACCGGCAAAGAGCATGATTTGAACAGTTGCAAGGATCTACTGGACAGCCGCTACATTTTAGTTGCAGATCGCGCTTATGGTAAACACAAACTGTTTGACCTTTACCAAGAGCAAGAGAACAGACAATACTTTGTGATTCGACTTCACAATAATACAACGTTTACAAACCCAATTCCCCGAAATCGAAAGCGTCCTTTTTCCGGAAGTGTCGAGCAAGATTTAACCTGCCAGTTGGGTAAAAATAAGGCCCTTTCGGAGAACCTGTTTCGGGTGGTCATCCTTAAAGATCCCAAAGGAAACCCGGTTGTTCTTGCCACAAATCTGCACTGGTATTCGCCCGAAGGGATCGCAGCCATTTATAAAAAGCGTTGGCAAATTGAAGTCTTTTTTCGTTGGATAAAGCAGCACCTAAACATTCCTAAATTGTTTGGAACAACGGAAAATGCAGTGTATGGACAACTGTACGTGGCTCTATTGGTTTATGTTTTGCTTAAATTACTGTTCGAGCAAGGAAGTGCGACTGTACATTTTAGCGCTAAATTAACATTTGCCGATTTTGATCGGTTATTTACATTGCAGAGATTGCCGCTAGAGTGGAGAATTTATTTAACCAATGCTGTGAATTTAATTACCAGAATTTAGATAATCAACAGGCCTGATTTTCGCCATACAAATGCCCTCACCCCAATCTTGAATGAAGCTATGGTAACAGAGCCATTCCTCTTGACACAGAATTAAATTTAGGGATGCCTGGATTTTCATCAGCTTTTTCAAAATGATTGGATTTGGCAAACGCTCTAACACCTTTACTTCCAAGAATCCTCACCCTTTCATCTTTCCTTGCAAAGCAATTCTCAATCAACAAAGGCAGCTAATCGTGATGATTAGCTGCCTTTGTTGATTGAGCTAATGTTACCCGTTAGTTCAAAGAACAGTTCATTAACAAATTATCACTTTACTCTTTCGGAAATATTTTCACTTATTTCTTCAGGATTATCAACACCAATGATCAACTTTGATATTTTGAACTTACCAACTTTAAAGCTATCCAAATCTAAATGAAGAGTTTCAAGCTCATTTTCAAAAAAGTGCAGTTGATAACTACCATTTGATCTAAATAACCCATTTCTCCTTTCTCCAAATAAAGCACCATATACTTTAAAAGCATTTGGTATCGGTCTACCTGTTGTTATTCCTGTAATTGAAGAGTAAGGAATTTGCAATCCGTTATCTAATTTTAAAAAGGGTGAGTATCCAACGTCGATATTTACGTAGGTTTCCATTAGTTGAATTTTACGTTCCATATTTAGATTCCCCCGTTTTTAAACAATCCATTTTTTTCACAGCCCATAATTACATATAATACCACAAACACCTTCTTCATAAAAATCTAAACTGCCCGTTCGCTGAATAAAAGCAGCTTATCATCGATCTGCTGCTTTCTCTGTATTACAAACTATCGTCTACGTTAGTTGAATAAGCACGCTTTCTTTTATTACACAATATCGTCGTACTGTGACATAAAGAAACGCTTAAGTTATAATAATGGTGAATTAAATATTGAAGGGACTGAACTATGCGCAGATATCGATATCTTAACCCCAAAACAAATAGATATTGGAGGTAATTATATTGATTAAAGAAATACAAACCGAAAGACTAATCTTAAGAAAAATGAAGTTATCGGACTCTGCCAGTTTGTTTAAGATTTGGTCCAATCCTGAGGTTACAGAGTTTATGAATATCAATACTTTTACTGATGAAAGCCAAGCAGTAGAAATGATCGAAATTCTTAATAACCTTTCTCTGGAAAACAGGGCCATTCGCTATTCCATAGTGGAGATGGAATCAAATCGCATCATTGGTTCCTGCGGTTATAATGCTATAGATCCATCAAACGCTAAAGCGGAGATTGGATACGATATTAGTAAAGATTATTGGGGCAAGGGATATGCACCTGAGGCTATCCAATCTCTCATGGATTATGCTTTTAATATATTAAAATTCAACAGGATTGAAGCAAAAGTCGAACCTGAAAATAATAATTCCATGAAAGTTTTACAAATGTTAAACTTTACATTTGAAGGAACGATGAGAAAGTGCGAAAAGTCCAAAGGAAAGTTTATTGATTTAAGCATTTTCTCGAAATTAGCAACAGATTAACTTTAATGGGTGGGCCTACACTTTATGGTGTAGGCTTTTTATTTAATATATTTTCACGTTGATTCAATTAAAATGAATAGTATGTGTCTACTGCAGTGTATCCTCGTACTGTGCAACAGTCACTATGACTCTCGATGAAAAAACATGTATTAAACAGGCAGGTTTAGCGCAACATTCATTTATTTCAACTACCTAATTAATGGTATAATTATCATGTCTTAAAAGGCTTTAGAGTAATGCTTATTAAGCATACTGAAAGGGGGAGTTTATGACGTATTCAATTTCAAATATACAATCTACGGGTTTATCAATTTCATTATTATTGATACTTTTAGCCTTAATAGATCTAACTATAAAGAAGTATTTCATTGTAGAAGAATTAAATAAAATTTCAGATACAATTGGAAAGAATATCAATAGGTGGGTAAAAGGACTACTTGCTGTCATTAGTTTTTGTATTTTCTTCTTCGTTTTGGATACAACAAATATCAATTCACTTAAGTGGTTCTGGTTCATATTTTTTATAGTTGCCATGGGACAACATGTCTTTACCGAATGGAGGTATTTGAAAGGCTCAAAAGAATACGTTATTTCACTTATTAAATTAGCAGTCGGATTAATATACATTTTAATTTTTATTTTCTGAAATTATTGGTTTTTTAGCGTTTGTTAAGATGGCTTACTTTAGTGAAAATTGATTCAACTAGCTGGGAACGTTAGTTCAACAAAACAGTGACAGCCTATGACTCTATTTTCTCGTTCAGAGTTGCCGGCGATTAAAATTTTTGACCAACGTTCCCCCCATTACTGCGCCGTTTGCGTCAAATGCGAAATAAAACCTCCACTTATCTTGTTCAACTAAACTGTCCGTTAACGCAACAAAAGCTGATACGCAGCAGCCTTTATTGCGTTGATTTAATCGACTCGAGAAAGTAATTCTTCAAAATCTCTCTTAAAATATTCTTCAACTAACGAGACTGAACAGGGCAATTCCTTTCAACTTGCATTGCCGATTAAAATCATCATGCTCCCTGGATTGCTGAAAGAAGCTCATGCGGTAGATCATCATTTCCCACTTGTACGTTGTAGTATCTCATTCACAAAATAGCTCTTAGCATTTGAATATGCGGCGCGGTCTTTTTTGAATTGTTCAGCAAGTTCAATTTTTAAGTCACTGTATCTTTTACCCTCCTCGGGATGACCTCTCATATAATCGCGAAAGAGAATATGACGCTTATATTCAGCGCTGTCCACGGTACACACGTACAAATGATGCCAAATTACATCAGAAGGAGGAATGAATGCCTCTCGTCCTTCAATTCCCAAATCACCTTCATGGACATAGCCGAGAGTAGCAAGCCTCTCTATAGCTATGGACACATCTTCCTGCGCAGGAACCACAACGTCCATATCGATAATGGGTTTTGCTGCTAGCCCAGGAACTGAGGTACTTCCAACATGCTCAATTGAGACTATAATGTCTTCAAGTACCGGCAGTACGAATTCCCTCAATTTTGCATATGTTCCCGTCCAACTAGGATCGTAATCAACAACTATTAATTCAGAACCCATTCATTCGCCCCCACTAATCAGTAGTTACTCCCTCGAAGTATGACCCGGTTCGAGTTTTTATGTAAAAATCATTTTTAATATCCCAACACCGTCTTCTTGAGGATATAACCATACAGAAAGAATCACAGTTACAATTAATAACGATACCCGTATAAAAAGGTTCAATGCTCCATTGCGTTTTCTAAATAAAAATAAATATAAAAGGACAATCACGCTGTTGAGAAAGTATATATTTGGTAAATAAATTATACGTCCTAGTCCTGTATATGGGAAGATCAGTATTAGGAGTGTAATTATTAGTATTGAAGGTAACATCGCAAGTAAATATATATCATTATTATTTCCTACCCAAAAGTTATTTAAATTAATTCTGGGCAATCCCAAAAATGTTTTATTACAGTTAGAGCATTTGTATGAATAAGGAATAAAAACAGGAATTATAGCAATCAATGCCCCGTAATCAATGGCACCTGTAAAAAAGTAAAAATTTAAAAATAAGTAAATGGAAAGTAAGAGTCTTGTATGAAATGAACTTATCTGTTTGATGTTTGTATTTTGACAATTAGAACAGCGATTCATATTTTCACCTCTTATTTATCATTAACTGAATGAATTTAATTAACGCAGTGTACTGCCCGTTAGTTCAATAAGCACGCTTTCTTTTTTACACAATATCGTCTTACTGTGCAACAATAACCAAGAATCCTAATAGAAGATCCTATTTATTCAGTATTAAAAAAACATATACAAGCTACCTCATAGTAACAGTCCATCTAATGATAAGTCTGTTATAATAAATCAAATTACTGAAAAGAAATTTGAATGGAAGCTGGTGGAGAGTATAATGAAAACCGTACTATTTGTGACTGACTTGTATTATGAAGCAAAGGGAAGAAATTATTATGAAGAGGATCTGTACCTAACTTCTATTCTTCGTAAATCCTTTAATTTAGTAATTTGCCACCCTGTTGATGTTGAAGCATTTGAAGATAAATTTGACTTGATAATATTTAGAAATGCAGGTCCAATAGCAGCTTATAAGGAAAAATTCAACGCTTTTAGAAATCGTATTACTTCAAAGAACTTACTCATATATAATTCGTTCAATGGTAAAGCTGATATGAATGGTAAAGAGTATTTAATTGAGTTAACTAATAGTGATTATCCTGTTATTCCAACAATTGATACTATTGATTCCCTGAGTAAGCTTCCCGATGTAAAAACATACATCATTAAGCCAAAAGATGGAGCTGATTCAATCGGTATGGAGTTTGTTTCAAAAAATGAATTATCTAGGAAAGTTGACTCTGAACTAAAGAACACATTAGTACAACCTTTCATTGATTTTGAATATGAAGTATCATTTTATTTCGTTGATAAGGATTTTCAATATGCCCTTTATGCACCTGATAAAGATAAAAGATGGGAACTCGTAGAATATACACCTACGGTCGATGATTTAATCTTTGCTAATCGATTCATAGACTGGAATAACATCAATTGCGGTATCCAGCGAGTTGACGCATGCAGGACTAGACTAGGAGAGTTATTATTAGTCGAACTCGAAGATTTAAACCCATATTTGTCTTTGTTGGAATTAAACAATGAGACCCGCGAAAATTTTGTTGTAAAATTAATAGCATCCTTGCAAAAGACACTTGCTTGATAAAGTTGCAGATTATTATTTCGGTATAGTAATCTGCCTTTTTTTATTAATCAATGTATTACGCTAGCAATAAATTTTAATAAACAACAGATTGATGACTTTGATTTTTCTTTGTTTAGAACTGCCACGTTAGACTAATTCTCTGGCAATATTCTTCCTTACTGAACCGTTTGCATCAAATCCGACATAAAACCTCCACTTATCTTGCTCAACTATCCTGCCCGATAATTCTTTCCAGCCATGGAAGCGACAGAATCCAAAGGATTATAATGTGCAGGACGACTTCTCCAATTGCTCCAGTTGTAAGTCAAACAATGCCATCTTAGAGTTGATTCTTCCCAGGGTATTAATTAATGGTTGCAGCTGTTCCTCAACTTTTACCTTGTGGAAGCTCTAATTAATTCAATGGCTTTAGCTTGATCATTTGTTTTCAAATGATAGCTTGCACTACATTCGCTCATCATTCAGCTCCTAACAGATCTTATATTGTATATTTTTTCTATTTTCCATTATACAAAGGAAACATTCCCCTGCATACTTCGTCTAACCTTTTAAATCGTATATAAAATCTATCCCCTGCCTGCATCACAATAAATCAAACATTTGGAGTGTACCCGACAATGAATATACGCAGAGCTACAACAGCAGACGCACAGATTTTAGCATCCATTATGAAAGAAACCTTTGACGCGCAGAAACAGCTCTAATCCCCAGCACCCTCAGCGGCAGCATATTTACCGATGCTAATTTGAGCCGCTCCAAATATACAAATCTGAATATGACCCATACCCTTCTCAGCGACCTGCGGTTAACTGGAAGCCGGATCATCGGCTGCGATCTTTCAGGTGTAGACATCCAGCACTGCAATACAGAAGGAGTGACGATTGACGGAATACTGCTGCAGGAGCTGCTGGCTGCCTATGCCCAAAGAAATACTTAAGCTACCGGAATCAGCAAAGAAGCCGCTGAACACTTAACGTGTCCGGCGGCTGTTACGTGTCTGTATCTCAAGCTCAAATTTTATCTGGACAAAGATCCAGCGTCACCTGCCTTGCCCAGGCCAGCAGCCATTCGTCTTCGCCGTAGTTGCCGACACATTGAAAGCCAAGCGGAAGTCCGCCTATACCAGCTGCAGGGATACTGATAGCCGGGCACCCGGCAAAGCTCCAGACTGCCGTCATGCCAACCCAACCGGTATTGTTCTCCTCCAGCTTAGGCGCGGTTCCGCCCTGTGCCGGTGATACCCACAGATCTATTCCCTCCTGCTCCATGAGATTCTTCAGGCTGTCTCTTAATACCAGCTGCAGCTGCCGGTTTTCAGCCAGCTCCTCCTCCGGAACAGCCTCACCGCTAATCATCGCGTCCCTTACACTGGCACCGTAAAATTGTTCATACGCGCCGAAACGCGCCGCATGCTCACGGGCCAATTCGCCCTGAATAAACCGCAGCATCGCATTCCCGTAGATAAACTCGTCTTCCCAGGGCATCTGAACCTGCTTCACCTGATAACCAAGCTGCTCCAGGGATTGAATCTGCGCTGCAAAAACTGCCTTTACTTCATCACTCATCAGCTGCATGTATATGCCCATGGGAATACCAAGCACCGGTTTACCGCTCACCCGACGGGAACTCCAGTGCGGAACAAGCAGTTCAGCCGCCGTCTCCATACCGGACAGATCCTGGGTGAACAATCCGAGCGTATCAAATGACGGCGATAGCCTGAGTACTCCGTCCAGCGGAACTCTGTCATAGCTCAGCTTAAATCCGACCACTCCGCAAAACGACGCCGGACCGAGAACAGACCGCAAAGTCTGTGTTCCCAATGCCAGCGGACACAGACCGGCGGCAACCGCAGCAGCCGAGCCTGCACTCGACCCGCCGGGGGTATGCGCAGGATTATGCGGATTAAGCGTAGCGATAGGACCATGGTAGGCAAACTCCTCGGTTACTGTCTTCCCGGCAATAAACGCTCCGAGTTCACGTAGCCGGGTAACTATGGAGGCTTCTTCGCCGGCCAGTGCCTCAGCAGGCAGCCGGGCCCCCGCTTGCGTCGGCAGATTATTAACATGGATCAAATCCTTGATTCCGACTGGAATTCCCCAAAGGGCTGGTTTACCGGCAGTACCGGGGAGAGAAGCCAGCAGGCGCTCCTGTTCCAGCTTCAGTCGCTGCTCCAGCCTAGCTTCAGGCACAAAAGCATGAATCTGCGGCTCCAGCTCCCTGAATCTTGTCAGATAACTGTCAATTGACGTACTAAGCGAAATCCCTGCTTCTTCAGTGTTATGTATCAGATCGTTAAGAGAATTACGGACAAGCTGCATATCATCATCTCCAGGATCAGTTTAGATATTCTACCGACATACGCATCCCGCCCTTAAAGGTTACATTTTTTTCCTTAACCTTATTGAATTACAGACAGGACAGCTCCGCTGTCTTTCTCATACCTGCTATTGGCTATGCTTCACTCCGGCTCTTATCCGGCGGAGTATGCCCAGCGGCTGTTCCTGCCCCCTGGCAAGCCTTTGGATATTCGGCCAGTGTGCAATAACTGCCAGCAGCAAATACAAGGTTACAAACAAAGGTATCCATAACGTTTTTGCAGGATCATATATCCAGGTATACAGGGCCTCTGCCACAAAGAAAGCTAATGCAAATATCGACATCCGGTCCACAATGAGCAGCAGCAGGATGCCGCCAGATAATATAATCAGCGTGGGCAGAGGCTGCAGGACGATTAACACTCCGATACCTGAAGCGAAGCCCTTTCCACCCTTAAATCCCAGCAGAACGGGATAGTTATGTCCGGCAATCACAGCCAGGCCGGCTAAATAACCGGCAAATAATCCGGCTTCTGTTCCGCCAACAGTACTCATAACATATTTGCACACAAACACGCAGACAACCGCTTTTAACAGATCAATCAGAAATGTGGCAATCCCGTATTTCAGGCCAAACACCCGGGTCATGTTAGTCGTTCCGGCATTGTTGCTGCCAAGCTTCCGGATATCACTGCGCATCAGCAGCCTGGACAAAATAACGGCTCCGCAGATGTTGCCAACGAGATAACCTGCCACGCAAGCTAAGGCGAACTGCCACAAGTAAGTGATAACGATAATTACATCCGCTCCTCTTTGTACCCTATGTATTTCAATTGAGCCTCCAGCAGTCTTCTTCCTTTTGCCGCAACTCCGGGAACATTCTGCCTTGTGCCCCAGTAAATATCTCCGAGAGCCAGCTTAATGCAGCTGATTCTGAGCTGAATTTGCTTCTCCTGCAGTATTTCAGCACCATAACCGGCAAAGAACGCCTTCATTGATACTTCGTCATTAATAAAATACTTCTCGAACAAAGCCGCGAAGCTGTCAACATCCACGCCCCACAGCATATTCTCAAAATCAATCATCCCGGCAAATTCACCTTCAGCGCCGACCAGCCAATTGCCGGGGGTCGAATCCCAGCTTACCGGTACAGGCCTCGCTCCTGCGAACACATCCGCGTTCTCCAATGCCCATATCAAGCCTTCCGCCTCCGCCGTCTGGAGCAGAGCTGCTTCCTTACATTTGGTGCCGAGATCACTGAGCGATTGCCTGATATAGATTACCGGATCTGTGTGATGAAACAGCTCAATCGGTTGTCCGTTCTGATCCGGGCGGCCAAACCATTCCCCGCTCTGTGACTCATGGATCAGCCTCGTTAATTGTCCTGCCTTATAATAAGCAGCATGTAATGCCTGTGGCTGGAGACCCGCCTCCCGCATAATCGTTCCTTCGATGGCTGTGATTAGAATCGCCTGCCATCCCACGCCCTCATATACCGCGATTAGCTCCGGTACATACGGCTGCAGACCGTTCACCCACTGCTTATAAGCATAGACTTCCGGGTGCCATCTTTCTTTCCGGCTAAATGTTTTCAGGTAATACATCTTCTGACCTTCCGCTGCTCGAAGCTTCCAGACCCCCGTTCTCGCACTGCCGGGCCTGAGATCCGAGATGACTTCAAATGCCCCAAGCGTTGATTCTACCCCGGAATGTAATTCAAACGGATGTAACGCCAGTAGTTGCATGATTGCCTCCCAATGAGTTCAAAGTATTATGCAAGCATTTTCAACCAGACTTGTGTATCCCCGACATATAGTTCGATTTTCACCACTTAATTCTACGATTCATCCATATTTCCAAGTATTAGTTGGAAAATCGCCACCTAAGTATGCCTGAAAGCCCCCTTTAGACCCCAAACAGGAGAATTAACTGACTTATTTCCAGCTAATCCCTTTAACCCGCCGAATCAGCTTGAATTAGGTGGACAATTTCCACTTCATTCGATTAACCCCACTCACTTACCCAGAAAAGCCAGCACTTGCTGGCTCGTTAGCTCTCTACACCAGCACTCGTTAACCCATCAGCTCTTTACCCCAGCACACTCCGCAAATACCGCCCGGTATGCGACACCTCGACCTTCGCAACCTGCTCCGGTGTACCCTCCGCGACCACATAGCCGCCGCCGCTGCCGCCTTCTGGTCCCATATCAATAATATAGTCGGCAGATTTCATCACATCCAGGTGATGCTCAATAACGATTACAGAATGCCCCCCGTCCACCAGCTTGTTCAGCGCCAGCAGCAGCTTCTGGATGTCGGCCAGATGCAGGCCGGTGGTCGGCTCGTCGAGAATGTACAGGTTGTGTGCACCCCGTTTGATCTTTGCCAGCTCATTCGAGAGCTTCACCCGCTGGGCCTCCCCGCCGGAGAGCGTGGTCGAGCTCTGGCCGAGTGTCAGATAGCCCAGACCAAGCTCATTCATGATACCCAGCTTATGCTTGAGGTACTTATGATCTGCAAAAAATTCCGCTGCTTCCTCGACCGTCATTTCCAGCACATCCGAGATGGATTTATCCCGGATTCTGATCTCCAGCCCTTCCTCCGAGAAGCGGTTGCCCTTGCACACCGGACAGATCGTTTCGATGTCAGCCATGAACTGCAGGCTGGTGACAATGATCCCGTCACCTGCACAGTGCTCACAGCGCGTGCCGTTGGCATGGGTCAGGCTGAAGTCAATCGATTGATAGCCGCGCTCCACGGCCTCCGGCTGCGAGGCGAACAGGTCACGGATTTTATCATATAGCCCGATATAAGTGGCCGGGTTCGATTTGCTGTTGCGCCCGATCGGCGACTGGTCGATGTTAATGACATGATTGACCAGATCTGCGCCGAACACATAATCATGCTTGCCGGCGACGATCCGCGCGCCTGTCTTGTCAATTTTGAGCTGCTTGGTCAGGATTTCGTTGATCAGCGAGCTTTTGCCCGAACCGGAGACACCGGTAATGCAGATGAATACATTCAACGGAATATCAAGGTCAACATCCTTCAGGTTGTTCTCACGCGCTCCTTGAATAGACAGAAAGGTATCTCCCAGATTACGCCGTTGCTCAGGAACAGGAATAACGGTTCTGCCGGACAAATAGCCGCCCGTGACAGACTCCGCCGCACTCTTTATATCCTCTAGCGTCCCGCTCGCGACAACATTGCCGCCGTGAATCCCCGGTCCAGGACCAATCTCAATGATATGATCGGCACAGCCGATTGTCTCCAGATCATGCTCGACTACAATTACTGTATTGCCGAGATCGCGCAGCTTTTTCATAGTATCAATGACTCTTCCGGAATCACGGGGATGCAGCCCGATGCTCGGCTCATCCATAATGTAGAGCATGCCCATCAGCTCACTGCTGATCTGGGTGGACATTTTGATCCGCTGCATCTCACCTCCGGAGATACTGTCGCTGCGTCTGCCGAGATTGATGTAATGCAGGCCGATCTCGATCAGCAGGCTGATGCGCGTATGCAGCTCACGGACGATTGTCTCCGCCACATCCCGGACCTCCTGCTCAAAGCGGAGCGTCGTAAGAAAAGCCAGCAGCTCCTGAAGCTGCATCCGGCTGAGCTGATCAATATTTTTGCCGCCGACCGTCACCTGCAGCCGCTGCTGCTTGAGCCGGGCACCGCTGCACTCCGGGCAGATCTTTTCTATCATACAGTCCTTGATGAAGGTCGGCTCAAATGCCTCAGTCGTGGAGGATTTGCGGATATAGTGCTTGTACCAGCTCTCCATCTCATGAACAAAGCCGGCAAACGTCCGGTCCCGGCCGGTCAGCCAGTTTTTCTTCTGGGAAAACGGCGGCTGCAGCATCGGCACAAGCTCCCCCCTAGAACCGAAGAAGAGCAGCTCATGAATTTCTTTTGGCAGCTCATGAAACGGGGTATCCAGACTGAAGTTGTATTTCTGTGACAAGCTGTACATCAGCACTGTACGGTAGCTGTCCTTGCCGGAGGTGTTGAATACCGTATTCTTGAGTGCGCCTCTGCTGATACTCTTCTCCGGTGCGACCACCAGAAAATGCGGCTCCACCACATAGGACATCCCTACTCCAAGGCAAGTATGACAGGCGCTGGCCGGAGTATTAAAAGAGAAATGAAACGGCTGCATATCACACAGGAAGAAATGATGGTCCGGGCAGGCAAAGTGCTCATAGAACCCCTCCGGTGCGCCGCCCATTACCTCCACCTTAATCATAATATCTTCATCCAGTGCCAGAATGGCCGCTTCTATAGACTTCGTTAGCTGGATATAGGTATCATGGCGCAGCGTAATCCGGTCGATCACAATCTCAATGACATGGGACTTGCTCTCATCCGTCTCCAGCTCATCCCCCAGCGATACCGGCTCCCCGTCAATCAGCAGATGCTTGAAGCCCTTTTCGCGCAGCTGCTGGAAGGTATAGCTGTAATCCTCACCGTATATTTTGTAGACCGGAGCCCGCAGCTCAATTACCGTCCCCTCCGGCAGACCTGTAATATGCTCGGCAATCTGGGCAGCTGACAGCTGGCGCAGCGGCTTGCTGCATTCCGGACAATGGCCTGTCCCCGCTGTGGCAAACAAAAGACGCAGATAGTCATTGGTATCTGTTACCGTCCCCACCGTAGAGCGCGGGTTATTGTTGCCTTTCTTCTGCTCAATCGCTATGACCGGGGACAGGCCGCGCACATAATCCACCTTTGCTTTTTTGAGCTGGCTGATCCGGCTTTTGGCAAAGTTAGAGATGGAATCGAGGAAGCGCCGCTGTCCCTCCCCATAGATCACATCGAACGCCAGCGAGGATTTGCCGGAGCCCGAAACACCTGTAATGACTGTCAGCTTATCGCGCGGAATCTCCACCGAAACATTCTTGAGGTTGTTCTGCTTCGCCCCGGAGATTTCAATACTCGTTCTTATGGACATTTGCCTGTTCCTCCCCGTTATGGTATGTATAGAAATCCGATTTCTTCAGCCGCCGGCTTGCTTTTGGATGTGATGCGGATGGTCTGGGACACCTTCTCAATGATCCCCTTTTCGGCCATATACTCCAGAACATTGATCAGATAATGCCCTTCCATATGAAAATGCTTCGTCAGCATCGTCATCGTCTTAAGCGATTGATCCCCCATAAAATCAAGCACCGGTCGGCTCATGGCATCAAGATGGCGGTCCAGCACCTGCTCCATCTCCCGGATGGCACTCCAGAGCTCAGCTTCGCTTAACTGACCGGATAACGGCTGCTGGTAAAAGGGGGCCATCTTCTCCGGGGAACGCTCCAGCACACTGAGGACAGCTTCACGGGTAGGCGGCTCACCTGCTGCACACAGCTCCATACCGGCGATCAGATCGGCAGCCTTCAGGAGAAAGAACTGGGCATACCTTGCATCCTTACGCACCGTCAGCCACTTCTGGCATTTGTGGAAAATATCAATCAGCTCGCATGATCTCCACAGCAGCGAACGCGCAATATCCTGGGTGCCCATCCTCCGCATCTCATCGAAATAGTCATACAGGCTGTCATCCGAGCTGTAGACCATCTGTCCCTTGGCAAAATACGACTGCGGCATCGAGCCGCCGAGCAGCCGGTCCATCCCGCGCTTAAAGCTGCTCCGCTCAAACAGCTGAACATTGATGATGATGCCGTCCTCATCCAGACAGTATGCATTCTGCTGCAAGGTCTGATCGCGGATGATCAGAGTCATGTCGATGTCGCTTTTCTCCCAGACCGTATCATAAGCCAGACTCCCGCACACAATGACCGCAATAACATTAGAATCATTCTTCACCCGGTCGACAAAGCGGTCCGTCGCATTCCGGTAACGCTCCTGCAGCTCATCCAATAACCTATCCTCCATGCCTGTTCCTCCTTCTGTAAGTCCTGTACTCCATATGACTGAAATCGCTTGCCCTTTCAATATCCTATGGTAGAATTATACACCTCATCCATTCCCCAAAACCGGACACTAATTGCGAAGTACAGGAGGAGCACATGGATCATTACTTGCTGGAAACCATTAACCGCACCACTGATTTTATAGAAGAGCATCTGCTTGATCCGCTGTGTCTTGACGATATTTCAGATCATGTTAACGTCTCCAAGTTCCATCTGCTGCGCATCTGGAAAGGGGCTACAGCTACCGGCCTGATGGAATATGTGCGGAGAAGGAGGATTGCCCGGTCGCTGGGGGATCTGCTGAACCAGAGGGACAGCATTACATTCATTTCGGATAAATACGGCTTCAGCTGTGAGCGGACCTATAACCGGAGCTTCAAGGAGGAGTTCGGCATTACACCGGCAAAATGGCGCCGCTCGCCGTCACCGCTGGGTATCCTTGACCGCTTCAATGCTGATTTTATGAGCCGTGCCGGGGAAGGTCTGGTTTTCTTCCGCTCGATCAGTGTCGTCCCCTCCTTCTCCATTGCCGGACCGGAATATACACTGATGGATGGGAGAAATGCCGATTCTGTGGATGCAGCCCGGCTGGGCGTTGACTTCTTCACCCTTGACCGCCAGCGGATTCTGAATCCCGTGCAGAAGGATGTCTATTTCGGGTTTACGGCAATCCCGAATCCGTTCCGGGGCCTGACCTTCTACCAGCCGTCCCTGCAGATCAGCCGCAGCAGCATCATCCCGCCGGATATGAATGTCCGGCACACGAAGCCGCATAAATACGGGGTGTTTACTTATATCGGCCTTCACCGGCCTGAGGAAATTTCAGCCGATTCTCTAAGTGAAATCTGGAAATATATCTTCGAAGTCTGGATGCCGACCGTACACTTTGAGCTGGAGGAGAAATTCAGCTACGAATCCGTCAATTATGCCAAGGGCAACAGGCATTACTGCGAGTGTGATCTGTATTTTCCAATTACGGGATTATGATAAAGGATTCAGGTAAAAGCGCATGCTGATGCCCTTCCGCATTGCCGGCTACTGACGCGAACAAGCCAGGCTCTGGAGCTCAGAGCCTGGCTTGTTTATCCGTTTATTTTCTTACCCCACACGCCTAGTTCTACCTCCCGGTCGAATCCGATCCGTTCATAGAAGGGCTGGCTGGGACCGGTATAGGCCTTAACCATTCCTTTGGAGCGCAGCCGGTTCAGTGCTTCATAGATTACCGCTTTACCAAGCCCGCATCTTCTGTAATCCGGATGAGTGCCTACCGGTTCAAGCATACCGATCCGGTTCGCTTCATCCACAAAAACATTACAGAACGATACGACCTCTCCCTGCCCGTTAAGGACCGCCAGATCCAGCTCTGGACAGTAACCCGGCGCCTCGCGGATACCCCCGTAGAATTGCAGCATCCGCTCGGCATCCTTCGTCCCCGGATAATGAAACGCCATAATATGGCCCAGAGCCTTGGCGCTATTGGAGACTTCCTCCCCGCTGCACAGCCTGAAGCCTTCCGGCAGAACGACCGGAAACTCCTTATCGAGCAGAATGGAGACCGTGCTGTCGCTTTCATCCGGCAGAAGCTCGTATCCCCGGCTCAGCGCAAGCCTTTCCAGGCTGCTCATGAATGTCGGAATGGCCAGCTTGCAATATTCGGCAGGCTCCCGGCCGGTCCTGCCCTCTATGAAGTCGAACATTTCGCCGGTAAGGCTATCCGGCGGATCGTTCGAATCCAGCTGGAAATAGAAGTCACCGTCTTTACTGGCCACAGCTGCGAGCCTGCCGGTCTCATCCTCCCATAGCCCGATGTTCCGCTCCCAATCCTGAAGCGTGCCTGCCCTTAGCTGAAAGAAAAAAACCTCAAATTCCCAGCGGGCAATCAGCCAGCTGTTCGGCCGTTTCATTCTTCCGTAAGCATCAGACAGGAACTGGCGGACCTTCAGCATATCTGTACGTTCATACGCTCTATAATGATAATCCAACTCTAAACCCTCCCTACAAATCCTTGTAATCTAATTGTAGGGGCAACTATGAATAGAATAAATACCCAACTCTGTTATAAATAAACTTTACAATCGCTTACTTTTCGCCCAGCATTACTTTAACAATCGAATCCAGCTGCAGCTCCAGGGAGTACGGGTCTTCCATGACAAATTCATCATCTTCCCCGGTGCTGGATCCGTATTTATAGACCTGTCCCTTCTGCACAGCCGGCAGTGCTTTCCAGACGCTGGTATCCAGTATTTCGGAGGCCCCTTCACTCCCTGAACCGTACACAAACACATGGTCGCCGAGATACTCCGGTAATACCTCCAGAGAAATATTCTCATACCCGTCTTTCATATTCAGGGCTTTTTCGGTCGGCGGAAGCTGCAGCATTTCATAAATGGTCGAGCTGCCGTAGTTGCCGCCTTTTGCCCCAAGTACATACAGCGTACCTTGGCTTACCGAAATAACGGATACGTTCTCCCCTTCTTTGACTATACCTTCGATCTTCTTACGGGCATCTGCTACCTGGGCTTCATAATCTGTGATCCAAGCCTCTGCTACCTGCTCCTTACCGAAGATTTCACTGATTCTCCGGAATTTGTCCAATGGTCCTGAGGTGGATTCCCCTTCCCAGTAAGGCAAGAATACAGTAGTACCGATTTTCTTGTAATCCTCAATGTTCTTCTCAATCGATCCGATGATCAGATCAGGCTCCAGATAAGCCAGCTTCTCCAGGTTCATCGGGAAGCCGCCGAGGTCCTCAATGCCGGCGATTGTATCGGCGGATATGCCTGAATCAGCAATCCAGCTTTCAGTCAACATATAACTGCGGACACCAACCGGAATAATGCCCAGCTTCAGCAGCTGGCCCATATACTGGTCAGAAGCCACCCGCTGCGGGTTCGCCGGCACCTCCACATCCCCAAGCAGCGTGGATACCGTTCTGGTTGTCTGCGCAGCTGCAGCCTGTTCTTCAGGCTTCGCAGATGCAGGAGCAGCAGTCTCTGCGGCTACGGCATTGGCAGTGTTGCCTGAACCGGCGGCATTTGTATTAGTATTGGTACCCGCAGCCCCCGAACAGGCTGTCAGTAAAAGCGACAAGCATAATACCATAGTCATTGCGGTGAATTTGAATCTTCCTTGCATGAATAGATCCCCTTCCGGTCTGTAGTGAAATTGATTCTCAATATCACTATAACCCGGCAGCAAGCCTTGCTGAACGGCAGATTTTAGCATCGAGAAGGGCATATCCTGACTCGTTTTACGTTTTTGCAGCTCATTTTTCAGGCGGATGGGAGAAAGCCCCTTATATTTTTTAAAGCTTCGGCTTAAGGAATGCGCATCCGGATACCCTACATGCTCAGCAATCTCCTGCAGAGTAGCATCCGTCTGAAGCAGCAGCTCCAGCGCCCGTTCCACTCTCACCTGTCCCAGGTAATGAATCGGGCTTGTGTTCATTCTATTCTTGAACAGCCGGGACAGATGGCCCGCGCTGCAGTCCAGCTCCCCCGAAATCTGCTGCAGTGTGATCGCAGAGCTGTAATGCTCGCGAATAAAATCTGCTGCCTGCATCACAAGATCCGGCTTCTGTGCCTGAACATTCTGGCTGTACAGCTGGCTGAGAAGCTCATATACAAACTGGTGGAACAGCACCCGTACGTGCAGCTTCCCGAGTCCGGAGCCGTCTCCCCACTCCCGCTCGAGCAGCTCAACCTTTTCATATAAAGTGAGGGGATTATGCGGGACAAAGGCGTATTGATCGAGAAAAGGATTATCCTGCTCCATCAGCCTGATAATCTCCCTCAGATTCGCTGAACCCGGTGTAGCCCGGTACAGGAGCAGATAATATTCCAGCCCGCTATCCGGGAAGATCCGCAGTCTGGCGCCTTTTCCTCCATGCAGCACATGAAATCTCTCTACCCTGTGCCTGCTATGGTCCAGATAGACATCGGCTTCACCGCGTACAATGTACAGAAACGCGCTTGACGGCAGCCGGTAAGGCTGCAGCTCCCCCGGCGCAAGAATCGTGTGACGGACATCCATTATTTTAATAAACACATGATTCCATAATAAAATATGATCGTTCAGATTCATTCCGGTACATCCTGCCTCCAATCTTAAGTCTGCATACATTCATTATAAGTGATAATGGTTCTCACTGACACAATAAAAAATCCAACCATTTAATGGCTGGATTCATAACGAATAGACCATATCGCTGCACAGGTCATCCCTTCCGCTTCCCCTTGGCCTTCTCTATATTCTCTGCAGCCCTGAATTTCACAATCCGGGTAATCAGGTCATAGGGCATCGGCTGGTCAAGCGGGAACTGGACGGAACCCTTGGCCCCTTTATAGACGGACAGCTCGTCTTTAAAAGCTTCGATTCCCCGCGGAGCCGGATAGAATCCGATGTGCTTTTTGAATGCGGCAAAATGCACAAGGTTGCCATACAGGTCAAACGTAGGCATCTGATAGCTGATTTTCTCGGTGGCTTCCGGTGCGGCTTCATGAATGACCCTGCGTATATTCTGCAAAAGCTCCCGGACCTCCGGTGCGGCCTGTTCAATATATTCATCCATGCTCTCAAATGTAGCCTTGTTATCGTCCATTTCATCGCCCTCTCGTGAGCTTCTAATAGCCCGATTGTATCAGATACAGCTCCATTATTTCTTCTTTAATTGGGCAATTTCCTGCTCATACAGCCGGATATATTCCGTAACTGTAACTTTTCGGATTAGCTCACCAATCAGCTCATAGGGAATGGTGCCCGACGGCCTGAACCGGATGCAGGATTTCCCCATATCCAGCTTGGTCTTCATATGCTTCGGATACTCTTCCCGGAACCAGGACAGCAGCTCAGGCTGCATATAGATGCCCATGTGATACAGCGCGACATGATTTTTCTGGGAGGCTATACTGATAAATGGCAGCGGCTGCTCCGGCGAAACATGATAACCCGGAGGATACAGCTCATGCGGAACCATGTATTCTATCCCGTAACCTATGACCTCTGCAAAGCCTTCCGGAAGGTTTTCTTTTATTACTGCTCTAAGGCTGGCAATAATCGTCCGGCGCTCTTCAGGCAGCTGGCTGATATAATCTTCGGGACTGCTGGCGTTATACTCCATGCTTACTCCTCCTCGGTCATTAAGGATATTTTCATTGCCTGCAACATTCAGTGCTCCAAAAGACGCCCGTTATCATGCCAAGCACCGTACATCCGGTTATCTCGTGTATTCGCTATGAATTTGTCCAATCTGCTCCGGAATAACTCCGGCTGCTTTTTGTAGCCCTGAATGTTATCAATACGTATTCTGCTGTACAGAGGCGGGAAGGCCAGAAAGTTCGCATAGACCTCCGGGTCCTCTTTTAATGCCTGCTCAATTACTTCATCTATTACAAAAGATTCCGGTCCCATATCCGGCAGCACGCGTCTGCCCTCATCGCTTAACAGCCCCAGCTTGTCCAGCCGGCGGACCCGTTCTTTATTCAGCTCGGTCCATGAGCTTCTTTTGGATCTTGGAGACAGCCGCTGTACGACCCCGTGCTCCGTGCTTTTCTTGACTCCGTCGATCCAGCCGAAGCACAGAGCCTCCTCGACTACATCCAGATACAGCAGCTTGTCCGGGGCAGGCGTCATGCTTACGGTAATCCAGCAGCATTTCTCCTTACTGCCGTTAGCTTGCAGCCAGCTCCGCAGCTCTTCACGGGTTGTTAATAGTAATAGATTGTCCATCTCCATAGCTTACATTCACTCCCTAACGGACTCAGCTGACCTTAGCCTGGCTCTCACTCATGTTACCATAAGCTAACCGGACACGGGCGATCTTATCTGCTGACTTCCGCCAGCCATTCCATACAGACGGGTATGAATGCCGCATAGTCATTCAGCGATTCTATTGTACCGATAACCTGGTCCGCCCCCAGCTGCTGCTCGGCCTCATCCGTACACTCCACGCCAAGCGAGCGCTTCACACTGTATTCCAGCCAGTCCAGTTTACCCGTAACACCCCTATATTCGCTAAGTGTCATCCTGATATTAACTTTCTGATGCATCAGTTTTAACATTCATAGAATTTTTCTATGTTAACCTGTAGCTAATAGCGCGGGGGAGTGAACGGAATGAACCTGAATTTAATTAAGCTGCAGATTGTGGAGCTTTTGTATAAACACAAAAAAATAACAACCGTTGCAAGCGTTCTCGGGCTGAAGCAGCCGACGGTAACCTATCATCTCAAAAATCTGGAGCAGCAGCTTGGGGAAAAGCTGTTCGAGCCAAGGATGGACAAAATGATTCTCACAGAGAGCGGGAGAGCCTTTCTTCATTATGCGGTTAAAATCAATGCCCTGGCGGCTGAGGCGGAGCGCGTCGTGAAGGAATTCAGCCTTGCCGGCCGCAGCTCGCTGAGCATTGGTGCCAGCTATGTTCCGGCCACCTACATCCTGCCCGGAATCCTCAGCCGGTTCGGTGAGCTGCATCCTGAGACCACAGTGTCGCTGTCTGTAAAGCCTTCGCCTGTGATCAAAGAGATGCTGGTCAACCAGGAGCTTGACCTGGGAATCCTGTCCACGGAATCCTTTTATCTGCCCAGCCTGCACAGCCAGCCGCTCTGTGAAGATGAGCTTGTGCTCGTGTTCGCACCGGGGCACGAATTCGCGGGCCAGCCGGAGCTGACCCCTTCCCTGATCTCCGGGGCTAATTTTATCCAGCATAACAGCCAGTCCAGCACCGGCCGGATCACCAGCAAATGGTTCGAGGACTGCGGATTTGAGCCACGTGCCCACCTGCTGCTGGATTCCCTGGAGGCGATTAAGCACTCGCTGATTAGCGGCAGATATGTATCCTTCATTTCACGGCTTGCAGTTGCAGATGAGGTGGCCTCCGGTAAGCTGATCATGCGTCCCATTCCAGCGTACCATTGTCAGCGGCGGATTTTCTATTCCTATAACCGGGACCGCCACCTTTCGCCGTTCATGGGTTTATTTATTGAGCTGATGCAGGCGCTCTGCTTGTAAAGTTCTTCATGATTTGGGTTTTGGTTTTGTCTTCCACATAGTATAATATACTTCATCTGGCAGAGAAAGGATGTTGATGATTACATGAAATTTACTGAATATCCCTATGAGCGTCCTGATCTTGACAAGCTTAAGCAGGAATTTGCAGCCCTGCTTAAGGGTCTGGAAGCAGACAGCCTTGAGGAGCAGAAGGCCTCCATTACCGCGATAAATGAGCTGCGCAGCGAATTCGAAACCCTGCTGAATCTGGCCTACGTCCGGGCCTCGATCAATACCCTGGATGAATTTTACAAAGCTGAGCGAAATTATTTCGATGAAGTTGAACCTATTCTTCAGGAGTACATAACCGATTACTACAAAGCACTTGTAAAGTCCAAATACAGGACTGAATTCGAGCAGGTATGGGGGGCCCAGCTCTTTGACCTGGCTGAAATCTCGATCCGTACCTTTAGTACGGAGGTCATTGAGGATCTGCAGCTGGAGAACAAGCTGGCCACCGAGTACAGCCAGCTCATCGCTTCAGCCAAAATTATGTTTGAAGGCCAAGAACGCACTTTATCCCAGCTCATACCGTTTGAGATGTCGCCTGACCGGGATATGCGTAAACGTGCTTTCCAGGCCAAATACGATTTTATGGCAGCACACGAAAATGATTTTGACCGTATTTATGACGAGATGGTTGCTGTACGTACAGGCATCGCCCGCAAGCTTGGATACCCCAGCTTCGTTGAGCTTGGCTATGACCGGATGAACCGGACCGCCTATGACGCCGGCATGGTCGCCAACTTCCGCAAGCAGGTGCTTGAGCAGATTGTACCTGTAGCACAGAAGCTGAAGCAGCGCCAGAATGAACGGCTGGGTCTGGACAAGCTGAAATTTTATGACGAATCCCTTATTTTCAACAGCGGAAATGCTGCACCAAAGGGGGATGCCGACTGGATTGTGGCTAATGGTGCAAATATGTACCGGGAGCTCTCACCTGAAACAGACGAATTCTTTACAATGATGCAGAATAATGAGCTGATGGACCTCTTGAGTAAAAGCGGCAAGGAAGGCGGCGGGTACTGCGCCTATTTCGGCAAGTACCAGGCACCGTTTATTTTCTCGAACTTTAACGGAACCTCTGGAGATATTGATGTGCTGACCCATGAGGTAGGCCATGCTTTCCAGGCATATTCAAGCCGCAGCCTGAAGGTTCCTGAATATGCCTTCCCTACCCATGAGGCCGCTGAGATCCACTCGATGAGCATGGAGTTTTTTGCCTGGCCGTGGATGAATCTGTTCTTCGAGGAGGATGCCGACAAATACCGGTTCAACCATCTCGCAGGCAGCCTGGAGTTTATTCCTTATGGTGTATCCGTTGATGAATTCCAGCATTTTGTATACAGCCATCCCGAAGCGACTCCGCTTGAACGTAAGCAGGCGTGGCGCGAAATTGAACTGAAGTATCTGCCGCACCGCGACTATGACGGCAACAGCTATCTAGAGCAGGGCAGCTTCTGGCATAAGCAGTCGCATATTTTCCGCACTCCGTTCTACTATATCGATTACACCCTGGCCCAGTTGTGCGCGTTCCAGTTCTGGAAGCGTTCGAACGAGGATTTTGCAAGTGCATGGAGTGATTACCTCAGGCTCTGTCAGGCTGGCGGCAGCAAATCCTTCATTGAGCTGGTAGAGCTGGCCGGGCTGATCTCACCGTTTGAGGACGGCTGTGTCGGCTCGGTAATCGGCGAAATTGAGAGCTGGCTGGATTCGATTGACGATAAAGCACTATAAGACGGCTTTACTGACCGCGGTCCGCAAGCAGATCTAACAGAAAAGTCCCGTTCCCCGGAATCAGCCGGAGCGCGGGACTCTTTATTTTCACTCAAACAAGCTCAATCACTCTACCTGGAAGGCAGGCGGCAGAAATGCACAAGGAATCTGTATCTCATCAATCTTATGAGGAAATGGCAGAATACTATTTTCGCGATATAGACAACAAGCCCTACAATGCCCATTACGAACGTCCGGCCACTTTGTCGTTACTTCCCGGGGTTGAAGGTAAATCTGTTGTCGATGCGGGCTGTGCCGCAGGCTGGTATACAGAGCAGCTGCTTCGCATGGGCGCGAAGGTTACCGCTGTTGATTTCAGCTCCCGGATGATCGAAATGACCCGCAGACGGGTGGGCGGTAAAGCCCGGCTTGTTCAAGCGGATTTGAATGAACCTCTGGCTTTCCTGGCGGATGCTTCACAGGACGTCGTCCTCTCTTCACTGGCGCTGCATTACCTCAAAGACTGGACTTCTGTGCTGAGTGAGTTTTACAGAGCCTTGAAGCCCGGGGGAGTACTGGTCTTCTCTGTGCATCATCCGTTTATGGATTTCACTCATTTCCAGAAGGAGAACTATTTTTTGACTGAGCTGCTGGATGATGAATGGAATACGCCTGACGGCAAGGTAAAGGTCCAGTTTTACCGCCGCCCGCTGTATCAGATCATTGCAGCAATACACCGTGCCGGATTCGTCCTCGAGGAGCTGCTGGAGCCGATGCCGGCCGATGCCTTCAGACAGCAGGCACCGCTTGCTTACGACAAGCTTACCCGCACACCGCAGTTTTTGTTCATCCGGGCCCGGAAACCTCAGCTATAGCTTTCTGTCGGCAAAGCTCCGGAAATTACCGGTTACCGCCACCGGAATGCTATCCTTCAGATAAAAATAATCCTTGGCCTTCCAGGTGTGGCTGCCTTTGTCGGACCTGCGCACATAGACATAGTTATACGGTGAGGTGGCAAAGGTGCGGAATCCTTTTCTTTTGCAGCGCCTAAGGAAGTTAACATCCTCACCCACCGAGCGGTCGGGGAACAGCACCTGCTTACACACCTGTTTTCTGAACAGCAGCGTCCCTCCCTGCAAAAAGACCACCGGCTTATGCTGCTCCTTCGGTGACCGTACAATCAGCCGGCGGCTTTTCTCAAGATAGACAAGACAGGCATGCTTCCCGACGATATCGCTGCGGGTGTGGTTCAGCGCCCTGATCTGTTCTTTCAGATAATACGGGGAATAATAATCATCGTCGTCAAACTTGGCAATCAGCGGATAACGCGCCTTGGTTATGGCACTGTTCAGGCATTGGCCGAGCGAAACCGACTCCGGGAGCTTATAGACGGAAATGTTGTGCCCGGAGCCTGCCCTCATCTGATACGCCTGCAGCTTCATGCTGTCCTTGTTGAGGATAATAATCAGTTCCTTATATTTCACTTTCTGGTTCTTGTAATTAGCAAGCAGATTATCAAAAAACTCCGGACGATTCGTGCACACGATTATTGAGACTGCATTGACCTGCTTATTTGCCGCTTTTCCCACTGCCCCTCTCTCCCCTCCTGTTATCCCTTCAGCATATGAGCCCCGTCCAGCGGCCGTTCGGGCATGAGGCATATAGCGGTAATCCTGGTATCATTAGCTCACATTTTTTCCATTCTTCCCCTGAGAGGGAAGATGTGAGTTATTGATTGTAGCCGTACTTTTCTGCTGTAGGGTATAATTTCGCTTGATCAGGCCACCCGGCCTGTCAAATATAGGTACATATGGAGGGGATTCTGGTTTTGTTAAAAAAACGCTTGCTGTCTGTGCTCACATCCATCCTGTTATTGTCATCCTCACTTCCGCCGCTGGCCTCTGCAGCAGAAGTGTCTGATCCCGATCCGGCTGCCGGTATGATTAATATCAGCAGTAATTGGAAAGGAAGTGTATTCGGCGATGTAGGCGGCCAGGACAAAATTACGGCGGCAAACTTCGGCATTACAGAGAATGCAGATTCAACCGTTACCCTGCGCAGCTCTGCTGACCGCGGCAAAATTTCCGGCAGCACTGAAGGGATTGCTTATTATTTTCAGCAGATTGATCCTGCAGCAGATTTCGAACTCAAAGCTAAGGCGCATGTGGATGCCTGGACAGCCAACAATCAGGTGTCATTCGGGCTCATGCTGCGCGGCAATGTGTGGGATAACCAGTCCGGGGCGTACACAGGGGATTTCACTGCTGTGGGTGCATTGGACCAAGAAATGAAAGCGTTTTATAAATCGGGTGGCGGCAGCCTTCAGAAGACCGGCTATCTGTTTGATACAGCCGGCAAGCCTGCGGCAGGGGAGGATTATGACCTCAGCATCCGGAAAACCGGGAATCTGTATGTCTTCACTCTCGACGGCGTCACCAAAACACTCGAAGGCTTCAGCGGAGCTGTTCAATATGCGGGACTTTACACTGCCCGGAACACAACCGTTACTTTTAGTAATGTACAGCTTCTTCAGGAAAAGCCAATCGAGCTCGGCCCGTGGACGTACAGCGCTTTTGGCGGGAACACCAGTGCAGTGAAGAATCCTGCGCCTGTAGACGCAACTGAGACCTCCGTGACGCTGGAAACCTACGGCGGAAAAATCTCCGGAAGCGACGAAGGGCTTTCCTTCTATTTCAGGGAGATCCCTGCCCAGGCTAATTTTGAGCTTACAGCCACGGCCAAGGTCCTTTCGTTCAACAGCAACAGCAGCATCAGTACACCAAACCAGAAATCCTTCGGGCTGATGCTGCGGGACAGCGTGGGCGTGAACGGCGATTCAGCCGCAGTAACCTCCAATTATGCCGCAGTCGGCGCGCTGGATCAGGTGATTAAGGGGTTCTACAAACAGTCATCGCAGGTAAAGCTTGCCCCGTTCAGCGGCATTTCTGTCCCTGCAGCCGGTGAAGAGTACGCGCTCCGTATCAAAAAATCCGGCAATACGCTGCAGCTCAGCACCGGCAGCCAGACCGAAACTGTAACACTGGACGGAGCGTTCAGCGATACCCTGTTTGCCGGGGTGTATGCAGCCAGAGATGCTGTAGTTGCCTTCAGCGATGTGGATATCAGGCTTGAGACCAAAGCGGTCACTTCCTTAACGGCAGATACCAGCGCTATGGTAAAGACCTCTTATTTCATCGGGGAAGCACTGGACCTGACCGGCTTGTCTGTAAAAGCCGTCTATTCCGATAGTAGCGAGGCTGTCCTGTCACCGGCTGACTACATCGTTACCGGCTTTGACAGCAGCAAGGCCGGGGCTAACACGGTAACCGTTCATTATAACGGTGCTTCTGCAGCAATTACCCTGCAGATTCTTCCGCTATCCGTATCCGGGCTGATAGTCAAATACTACCCGGCCAAAACCGTCTATTATCCGGGTGATACCTTCGACCCGCAGGGACTTGTCCTTCTGGCCGGCTATAACGGCAGCCCCCCGGGAACGGAGCTGGACACCACCCTCTACTCACTCTCCATTAACGGCCAGCCCGTAACAGAGCAGGCACCGTACCTGTTCAGCGGACCAGGCGTCTATGAGGTGACCGCTGCCTCAGTGGAGACTCCGGAGGTAACAACCGCCTTTGATATTACGGTTGAGGATGCGGCGCTAAGTAAACTGGAGATCCGCAATCTGCCGAAGCAGACGTTATATTACATCGGGGATACACTGAAGCTGGAAGGGCTGGTGCTCTATGCGCATTACAGTGACGGTACCTCCCAGCGGCTCATGAAAGAGGAATACAGCGTTTCTGCGCTTGACACTTCTGTTCCCGGCTCACGTGAGATTACCGTTAGCCATAAGGGCGCTACTGTTAAATTCCCGGTTGAGGTCAAAATAAAGCAGCTAACCGGTATTGAAGTCACAGTATACCCGAAGACTAGCTTTCTGCTGGATGACAGCTTTAGCAGCAACGGGCTTGCCGTTTCCAAGGTATATGACAACGGGGACCGGGAAGTGCTCAGCGGCTATACGCTTGACACTAGCAAGTTCGACAGCAAGAATGCTGGTGTGTATGATATCGTGATCATCCCGGCCGATCCCGATATTGATCCGATTAGCTACCCGGTAACAGTCAGGGAAGCAGCCCAGCCGGTGTGGAGCAGCATTCATTTCGGGCAGTCCACATCTGCCGCCAATAATCAGACTGTTGTCCGGGAGGACGGCTCCATTCGTTTGATTGCACTTGAAGGCGGAGGCAAGGTTACAGAGGACCATGACGGCATCACGTTCTACTACACTGTGCTTGATGCAGTCCAAGATAACTTCGTGTTGTCTGCTGACATCCAGGTATCCGCTTATGCTAAATCCCCGTATGACGGTCAGGAATCCTTTGGCATAATGGCCCGTGATGTGATCGGCACAGCGGGCAATTCCAGTGTATTCGCCTCCAATATTGCTGCCATCGGCGGCTACAGCGGCGGAACCAAGAGCAGCAACGGAACCCAGCTGTTCGTGCGCACCGGAGTGGAATCTTCTGACGGGGCCGGCAGCAAGGGCATCAAGACCGTCATGCTGAATACCGAGCAGCCGGCTCCCGGTAATACGTTCCCTGCCGCTCCCTACCGGCTGACGTTATCCAAGACGAATAGCGGCTTCACCGGCCAGATTAATGACGGCAAGGAGGCGGTGTTCTTCACACCGGATATCCTTAACGTGCAGGATGGCAAAATGTATGTCGGCTTCTATACAGCCCGGCTGGCTACCATCGACGTCAGCAGCATTCAGCTGACCGTTACCTCGGCGGCGACGGATGCTCCTAAGATTGATCCGCCGCAAAATGCAGTGACACCGGCATTTGATATTCTTTCGCTGGGCAGAACCTCCCAGTCTGATTACCGGATGATCCTGCGGCCGAATGTCAACGGAACAGTGACGCTGAAGCAGGGCTCTGCAGTCATTGCACAGGATATCACTGCAGAAGCCGGTAAACGGCTTTCGCTTTCCGCTGAACTTGCGGCACAGCAGGACACGAATTTCAGCATCAGCTTTTTGCCGGATGATACCCAGTACCTGACCTCCTACGATAAGATCGTCCGCAACTTTACCGTCACCATGAAAAGCTATGCCGAAGGTAACGATATTTACGTCTCCCCTGCCGGAACGGTCACTGGCGACGGTACACTGGAGCACCCGCTCGATATCGATACCGCGATTGATTACGTGCAGCCCGGACAGCGTATTATTGTTCAGGACGGCCGGTATGTGCGTTCAAGCAAGCTGGAGATCAAGAAGTACAATGACGGAACGGCTGACGCCATGAAGATACTGGAGGCAGCTCCCGGTGCACGCCCTATATTCGACTTTGATAAAAAAACAGAAGGCGTCCTGCTGAGCGGCAGCTATTGGCATGTCAAAGGACTTGATTTCACGCGTACAGCAGGCAATACCAAAGGATTCACTGTAGGCGGCAATCATAACATCGTGGAAAACAGCCGTTTCTATGCCAACGGGGATACCGGCCTGCAGATCAGCCGGACGGACGGAACCGCTGTGGAACTCGCGGAGTGGCCGTCGTACAACCTGATTCTGAACAGCTCCTCCTTCGATAACCGCGACCCTTCCGATAATAATGCCGACGGCTTCGCGGCCAAGCTGACCTCTGGTGTCGGCAACGTGTTCCGGGGCTGCCAGTCGTACAACAATATTGATGACGGGTGGGATTTATACACTAAAGCAGGGACGGGAGCGATTGGCGCTGTGCTGATTGAAGACAGCGCGGCCTTCAACAACGGCCACCTGACAGACGGAACCGTGGGTGCAGGTGACAAGAACGGATTTAAACTGGGCGGCGAAGGGATTTCTGTCCACCATATCATCCGCAATTCCGTTGCCTTCGGCAACGGGGCATACGGCTTTACCAGCAACAGCAATCCCGGTGTCATTGCTGAGAACAACATCGGCTTCAACAACACGCGCGGCAATTTGAGCTTCACTACCTATGATCACATTACGCCGGATTTCACAATCGGCGGCTTCCTGTCCTACCGGACAGCCAGCATCGCTAAAGACCAGTACCCGGCGGGACTGGCAGCGGATAATAACTATATGTATGACGGGACTGTATCGGCTAATAAATCCGGCAAGCAGCTCAGCGATGCCAACTTTGTCAGCCTGACTCCGGTCAGCGTCTATTCAAGAGATGCCTCAGGGAATGTAGTCTGGGGAGATTTCCTCAAGTTCATTCCGTTTGATGATAATGAACCAGGAGAAGAAGAGCCCGCAGCGACTCCAACTCCCGGAGCAACACCTGCACCTTCGCCTACTCCAGCTCCTGCTCTTCCGGGCGGCACCGTAACAGCGGCTGATCCCGCCGTAAGTACAGTTCAGCCGGATGGCAGTGTGAGCATCACTCTGGCGGCGACTGCTGTACAAGGCAAAGTGCAGGCAGTGCTGAGTGATGCCTCGCTGCAGAAGGCACTGGCAGTGGCACTGAATCAGGCAGACGGCACCAGACTCCTCCGGCTTCAGCTGAAAGAGGAAGCTGCTACCGGTGCTTATGCAATTACAATTCCGGCGTCCGCATTTACAGCCGGGACCTCCAGACTGCAAATAGAGGTTAACACAGCTATTGCCAGTGTAGTTCTTCCAGATCAGCTATTTAAGGCAGATGAGCTTGCAGCTGCCAAGGCTATAACCCTGCAGATCAGTATAACCGAGCCATCTGGAGTACTGAAGGAACAGCTCGGCGGAGCCCCGCTGGTTGCCTTTGAGCTTCTGTTAGACGGCAAGCCTGCCGGAGACAGCGGTTCTAGCTCCGGCGTCCAAGTGCGCCTGCCTTATACGGCAGCCGTACCAGCCGCTGATCAGCCTTTTATCGTTGTCTGGCAGATCAGTGCTGGCGGCGTTATTACAGCGGTTGTGGACAGCCGCTATGATACAGCCGCGAAACAGGCTGTTTTCACGGCTGACCGTACTGCCGGACAATATGCAGCTGTTCTACATCATCCATCCTTTAAGGATGTCTCCGGCAGCCATTGGGCAAGTCATGAGATTGCGTTACTGGCCTCGCGCGGAATTCTTAAGGGTATGCCGGATAGCAGCTTCCTGCCGGAACAGTCCGTGACACGCGCAGACTTTGCCTCCCTGCTGGTCAGGCTGCTGGGTCTATCCGGAGCCGCGGGCGGCAACACTGCGGGCTTCGCAGATGTTCAGCCGGAGGATTACTTCTACGGGGAGCTGATAACAGCCAAGCAGCACGGCCTGATCAACGGACAGCCGGACGGATATTTCCATCCTCAGGAACCTGTCTCAAGGCAGGATATGTTCGTAATGACTGTCAGAGCACTTAAGGCTGCCGGTATTCTGCAAGGGGACTCTGCGGCCTCCTCTGCTCTCAGCTCCTTCGCTGACCGTGCGGAGATTGCTAGTTACGCTGCCGGTGACATTGCTGTGCTGGCTGAGGCAGGCTTCATCAAAGGTGATGCCGGCGGCCAGCTCAATCCGTCGAAGCTATCCACCCGCGCAGAAGCAGCTGTACTGATCTACCGGATTTTGATGTCACTGTAACGCAAAGGGCTGCTGATTAATCCATTCCGGTATACGTGCTCTGACCCTGCCCTCGCATTCAACCGTTCAGTGCGGGCAGCATTTATACAGAGCACGGTTACCGGGCTTAGCTATAAGTATCCCAAACAGCAAAAAGAGACGGCAGGAATACCGTCTCTTTTTGCTGTTTCTGTTGAACCGAACTGACGAACTATTCTGTCCTATTCCAGCCCATGCTGTTTGCGGATATTGTACAAACCGGTAAGCAGCAGCTCGGATGGATCACGGTTCAGCTGGAAGTGTGTAAAGAGCAGCTGAAGCGGAATGGCACATACGTTGTTGCCGGCAGTAACAGCCGGGAAGCCGGCTTCAAATACCGGACCGTGGTCTTCATTCCAGGCCAGACCTGCATGCACCCTCTCAGGAGCGAACTCCTCTTGTACAGTCTTGATGCACAGTGGAACCACCTGATTGTCGATAACCGCCTTAGCCTCTTCCTCCGATTCCGGCTGCTTCGGAAGCGGCTTGCCGCCCTTTGTCTTCATCAGCTCGTGGAAGAAGGAGGATACCCACACTTCAGGGTTCTTGTCCGACTGGAACCGGTTCACCAGCTCGCGCAGAAAGAATCCGGTGGAATATACTTCGCCCGATTCATTTTTCACATGGTATACAAATACGGGTCCAAAAGCCGCCAGATTAATAATTTGGCTCTGCACCTCTTTAAAATACATCTTCAAAGCTACCATACCATTATGATGAACCGCTTTGACCAGCTCATTCCATTTCTCTTCAGTCATACCTGCCGGGTTATTGCTTGTCTCTTCACTTACAGTCTCATTCGCTGTTTCGTTCACTGTTTCATCCATTGTTTCGTTCTCATTATTCATTCGTATTCTCACCCCGCTATCTATCATACCATCAACCGGCCCCGGGTAAAATATAATCCTCAGCCTTAGCATCAGCCGGAGAGCCGGCATATGCATAATAAACCCTGTAATGACGGGCTTCCCGCCGGTTCTGCGTCGTATTTTTACAATACAGTGAAAACTATTTCCTGTAAAATATTTATAGAATCTTCCGCTCAAATACTAACGATACCTGTAAAGGAGCTTTCCGATGCTTATTCCGCAATTGTATTTAAACGGCCGCACAAACGAGGCAATCAGGCTGTACGCACAGGCTTTTAACAGTACTGCAGATTCGGTAATGTATGATCCGGAGCAGAAGCCTGAAACCTTTGTCATTCACGCAGAAATGCACATTCTGGGCCAGCGGGTCATGCTGAGCGATTATGGCGGTACAGCCGGTTATCCGGCAGAATCAGTCCAGGAGCTAGTTGCCATTTTTGAGCATGAGGCTGCCCTGAAACAGGCTTACGAAAGCATCAGGAATGGAAGCACAACCCTTACTCCGCTTGGTCCGGCTTTTTACAGTCCGTGCATGGTGCAGTTTGCTGATGCTTTTGGCGTCCGCTGGTGCTTCATGGTGTAATCCCGGCATGCAAAAACACCTTCACAGCGGGAGCTGTGAAGGTGTAGCACACTAAGCCGTTTCTTATTTGGCAGCTTTGGCTGCATCAAGAATCGCTTTCAGATAACCGTGGGTATCCACAAGTGTTGCGCCGCTTACTGCGTCAACTACCTGCTCGGCCGATTTGTAGGTCAGTGTCTGTTCCAGGGATTTGATCGTTCTGCCGGTCGCGAACTTCTCAATCGCTGCCAGGTTCTTATCATAAGCTACAGTGGAGCCTGCTGCTTCTGCCATGTGCTCGCTGTAGTATTTGGAGTTGGATTTCTTGGAAGCCAGAACGACCTTTGGATCTTTGTAGTTCTGTCCAAAATCCTTATCAGAGTTAGGTACACCCTTAGCCACATCTGTGCTCAGGAACTGGTAATCATCCAGCGAAGCTGCTACGATAACGCCATTCTGAACGACGGCGACAGCTACTGTAAAGCACTTGGTTCCATGGGCTGCTGCCTCAACACGGCCCACCTTCAAAGGCGCACTTGCTGCAGAAGATACGTTGTTAAGTGCACCACTATTGCCTACGCCTACAAGTGCCAGTGAGATTCCAGCCACCAGCATTAGTTTTGTAACTTTTTTCACAAACATTCCCCCAGTCATGTTATAAAAAACGCTTACACCCTATTTTTATCAAATTCTAGCGCTAAACTCTGTTACAAATGTTACTAGAAATATGTTAATTCGTGGAAGTCAAGGGCGCCTGTTGCCGGCACCACAATATAGCCACAATAATAATGCCCAACATTAGCACAAAAGTTGTAACCGCTCCTCCCTCCGGACCAAACGCTCCGCCTGTAAAAAACGCCGGTCCCGTCAGATTCATTCCTAAAAGCGTCCGCCCGTTGTCCGCAAACCCGCTTACCGGAAATCCGTAAAGATTGCCAAGCGTAACATTCCAGGCAAAGTGCATACCGCAGACTCCCCAAATATGTTTAGTAACGATCGCATAGCCGGCAAAAAACAATCCGGATAAGATCAGATTAATAAAAGATAACACTGTAACCCCGGAGCTGAACAGATGAAAGAACCCGAATATGACCGAAGATAATAGTATTGCAGCAGCAGGTGTGCTTTCCTTCGCCAGCATGGGAATTAACCAGCCTCTTACCGCCAATTCCTCCGCTGCGCTCTGAACCATCCATCCGAGAGCAATGACAGCTGCCAGCGGTGTAAGGGCTGTCCAATGATGAGCCTCCACCTGCACCATGCCCAAGCTAAGTAATATTGCAGTGACCGCTGAAATCGCACCGAACCCGGTGAGAAAGCCTGTCCAATAAGCTCTTAACGGTTTTGCCGTGTGAAATCCCACTGACCTGAGCGGACGTTTCTCGACTATGTTGATCCATAAATAAAATAAAACCAGTTGTACACTGCATATGATAAACTTCCGGTACTCCTGAATTGTGCTTTCACCCAGCCCCAAGGATTGAACCAGGCTATACGAAACTCCTGAATAAACCCAACGCCCTGCAGTCAGGCTCCCCATCCATAATACAAAATATAGCGGTACCAGCACATAAAGATTAATCTTAAGCCTGCTCGCTTTCGCTCCGGCAAATAACGGATTTACTCTTAAGACCTCATCTAATCTGCGCATTCATTCACCAACTTATATACATTATTGTTATTTTTACCCTATCACAGAAATAGAAAGCTCAGCTATAATAAAAGTCCCCCATCGTTCCATAACATTAGCAGCATCCTGTTAAAAGAACACTCCCGCACATAAATATTCCTATTTGGAGGCGCAATGACCAGACATATCCCTAACATACTCACTGTCATGAGGATGATCGGCTCTCTCTGCCTGTTGTTCCTGGAACCGTTGTCCGGCTTGTTTCTTGTTGTCTATACCTTGTGCGGGGCGAGTGATGCGCTGGACGGCTATATTGCCCGCAAAACAAAGAGCGCCAGTGAAGCTGGCGCGAGTCTGGATAGTATGGCTGACTTCCTTTTTATAGGCGTGTTACTGCTGGTATTCCTCCCGCTCCTGCATTTACCCGTTTGGTTGATATACTGGATAGCCGGCATTGCCGTCCTCCGCGGCGCTTCTCTGCTGACCGGGTGGCTCAGATACCGTACGCTGGCGTTCATTCATACCTATGCCAATAAGGCAACCGGTCTGCTGCTCTTCGGCTTTCCGTTTTTGTACAGTCTATTGGAACTGACTATAACCTCAAGTATAATATGCGGATTTGCGAGCCTCTCAGCAATCGAAGAGCTGACAATCAATCTAACGTCAAAAGAGCTGTCAAGGAATGTCCGGGGTTATCATTGGAAAAGTTAAAGAGTCTCCCTCAATGCTTCCACAACTGTCTGGGTTAATCGTTCGAGATCCCCGGAGTTTAGCCGGTACGCGGAGGTTTCTTGGCGGTCAGCGGGCTGATGCTTGTTCGGCAAAAGGTCAGCAATATGCAGGTCCAGAAGTACAGCAGGGTCTGCCCCAGTTCTTTTTCTGAGCTCTTGCAGCAGCTTGGGGTTGGCTCCGTCTGCCCCGCCGCTAATGGACAGGAAGCCATACCGGTGCGGGTGTGATTTGAGATGCTTCAAATAAGCACGGAGCGGGGCAGCCACATGTCCCATCCAGACCGGGCCTACAAAAAGGATCATGTCATAGGTCCCCAGCTGATCCGGTGCCGGCTTCACCCGCGGTGCCCTGTTCAACATCATGTCTATGATAATAGCTCCCGTCGTCCGGGGCTTAGGTTCCTTAATACGGATATGTGTTGTCGATAGCGCTTTTGCCACATTCACTGCTAGTGCTTCATTATTACCGGTGAACGAATACGAAATGATTGCCACACTCATGTGAATCCCCCTCAGCATGTATTATTTAATCCTCGCCTGCTCTAACGCATGTTCTAATGCCTTAAGGTGAGTTTTCGAGGTCAGCGTTGCCCCGCTAATGGCATCCACCAGCAGTGATTGCCTCTGAAGCACAGTGCCAAACAAATCAACAATGCTCAGCCCTTCCTTCAGCTCCAGTGGTTTGCCCGTTTTATCCACTGCTCCCTTAAGAATGCGGATCTCCGAGACCCGTCCGGCAGAGACTGTTACCTGCACTTCAGCATCTCTCAGATGATTCAATGTGCCGCTATATTCTCCCGTGTAGCTTCCGTCCTGCAGCTTGCTGAAATCAATTGCACCTATGCTAAGCTGCCGGATTTCCCGCCTTCCTGCTGCATCGTAGAGCATCCCTGTTAAGGTTATGACTGCAATCAGCCCTAAGATGACCAGCACAAATGTCCTTTTTTTGTTTCCACTCCTTCTGCTAACAATTTTGCGCATCTCACACTCCCCTTCTCTTTAATGTATGCAGAGCCATTGTAATGAATGAATATATTTTTATTCATTCATTATGGTGTATATAATAACTGCCCCTTAGTTCTGTTTAGGGACAGTCTGTCAGACCCTTCATGATTAATTCCGTCATACATTCCAGAAGCTGCGGAAAATAATCCAACCCGATCTCTTCCTTATGAGTGTCTACGCTCGTAATTGCAGCAAAAATCATCATAATCATTTTGCTGTCAATGTCACTGCGCATCCTGCCTTCTGCTTGCCACTGCCTTACAATTTCAAGAAAGCTGTCATACATAAAATCAGCCGCCTGCATGCCCTTTTCCTCACGGAACAGCTGCTCGATTTTTGCAGAGACACCTTTGTTGTACCATTCCTTTAGAATAGGATTTGCCATTATGCCTTCTGTATTGAGCGCCATCATTTGCTGTACTACGGTTAGCGGACTTTGGCTCATGTCGAGTGATTGTAAACAGCTTTTTTTAAGCTTTGCATTCTCCTCCAGAAAAATATCCATGAAGAGCTTTTCCTTTGAGCCATAATAGTTATAAAAGGTTCCCACCGCCATGCCCGTCTTCTTGGCAATGTCCGATATATTCGTATCCTTAAAGCCTTTGCTGCTGAACAAATCTTTTGCAGCGTCATAAATTAGTTTCTTTTTATCTTCCACTGATGACCTCTCCATGAATGAATATTTATTTTTTCATTCATATCCTATAATCTGGAGCTAATAATGTCAAGGCAATCGATCATAAATACTGTGAATTGTACCGCCCGCTGACAGCAAAAAAACGGCATTTCTGCCGTTTCTTCTATTATACTTCCCTCTCCCAGCGTGCAATTTCCTCCCGTACCAGCGGAGCCACCTCTGTTCCAAGCAGGCGGATGGACTCCATCACCTCACTGTGGGCCATCGTCCCGTGGGGGACATGCAGGAGGAATCTGGTGATTCCGACTTCTTTGCGTAACTGAATGATTTTGTCCGCGACCGTACGCGGATCGCCGACGAATAACGCGCCTTCCGGGCTGACTGCCGCATCATAATCTGCACGGGTATACGGCGGCAGGCTTTTTTCAACCGCCCGGACATTTGTTCTGGCATAGGTTGACGGAAAGAACTGTTCAACCGCCTTCGGCGTACTCCCGGCAACAAAGCCATGCGCATGTGCCGCAACCGGCAGCTTGGCGTAATCATGGCCTGCTGCTGCTGCTGCCTCTTTATACAGCTTCACCTGCGCGGCAAAATCCAGCGGGCGGACAGGTCCGATCATCGCCAGCGCAAACGGCAGACCGAGCGCACCCGTGCGAACCGCAGATTCCGGGCTTCCCGCACTGGCAATCCAGACCGGAAGAGGGTCCTGTACAGGACGCGGATATACCGGCAGATTATGTATAGCGGGTCTGTGCTTACCTTCCCACGTCACATATTCAGACTGCTGAAGCTTCATCAGGAGATCGAGCTTTTCTTCAAACAGACTCTCATAATCCTTCAGATCACAGCCGAATAGCGGAAACGATTCTATAAATGAACCCCGGCCGACCATAATTTCGGCCCGTCCGTTACTTAATCCGTCCAAGGTGGCAAAATCCTGGTACACCCGCACCGGGTCAGCCGATGACAGAATCATCACCGCACTGGTCAGGCGGATATTACTTGTCAGGCCCGCTGCCGCTGCCATCACCACTGCCGGAGAGGAAGCGGCAAAGTCCGGCCGGTGATGCTCCCCGACACCATACACGTCAAGCCCGACCTGGTCGGCCAGCACGATTTCTTCTACTACTTCACGCAGCCGTTCTGCATGGCTCATAGTCTTACCTGTAACCACATCCGGTGTGGTCTCCACAAATGTACTAATACCCAGTTCCACGTTCTGTTCCCCCAAGCTGTTGTTATATATCACTATCATTTTTTACTATTTCATCATTCTATCTCTAAATTGCTGAATATTCAAAATTAATATTTACTATATAAATTGAATTGAAACTTTATAAATAAAATTTGGCCGTGACTCCAGAGAATATTTGGACTTCCGGCCGCTGTTGTCTGCAGATTTCTTTTATTTATCCCCGTTGTTAACGGTAGAAATCCGCAGACAGCTTATGCTTCCGAAGTGAGCTTTTCTGCGAAAAGCTTTCAGGCGGTCGCTAACGCTCCTACAGTTCCAAAATTCCCCTCCGCCACTTTTCTTTTTTTATGTTTTTCAAATTCAATTTATATAGAAACCAAGCCGCAGCAAAAAGCAGGTCAGGCAGCTATTGCGCTGCCTGACCTGCTTTTCATAGATTCCTGTCTTACTGGTTAGCCAGAATATCGGACAGCAGCTTTTCAGCACCGTCAAAGATAGAATAGCTGTAGCCCCAGAACTGGTTGAAGTCGATCAGGTAAATTGCTTTGTTCTTGATGGCATTCAGGCTTTGCAGCGATGGGTCTGCATAGAAGGCTTTCAGCGTCTCCTGCGGGTCAACACCTCCGGTGTAGACAGAGAGCAAGAGTACATCCGGGTTGGTAGCAAGCAGTTGTTCTTTGCTAACATCACCGGTAACGTCACCGAAGCTGTTCGTAATGCCCAGCAGACCGAGCACATCGCCGGCAAAGGTATCGATATTACCACTGTAAATCGCAATTGCACCGTTTCCGCCGTCGGATACATAAGCAAAGGTCTTCGCATTGCTGGCTGCAGCTTGATCTTTAATCGTCTGAGCACGCTGTTTCAGCTCCCCGATATAAGCAGCAGCATTCTCCTGCACATCAAAGATCTGGCCGATCTGTTCAATGTCCTTATACAGGCTGTCCAGCGTAGCACCCTTTACGCTGGTATTCTGCAGATAGGTTTGGATGCCAAGCCCGTTTAAGCCCTCAACGGTTCCAACTCCCCAGTCCGCATCCGCGAACAGGTCAGCACGTCCCAGTACCAGGTCCGGGCTTGCTCCGACAACCAGCTCTTTGCTGGCATAATTCTCGGAGATTACAGGGATTTTCTTGAACTCTTCCTGGACAGAAGGGTCACCTGCACCATACAGCGCAGCAACGCCTACCATTTTGTCAGTCAAGCCCAGTTTGATTAAGAGCTCAGCGGCACCCTGAGTATTGGCAACGACTTTCTCAGGCGCTTTGTCAAAGGTTACGGATTTGGCTGTCCATTCAGTGCCCTCACCGTTATTCGTATAATTCTCAATAGTCAGCGGATAAACTGTGCTTGTACTTGGAGCAGCAGCCGGAGCCTCTGTGGCCTCAACAGCTGTATTAGCTGCAGGCGCTGCCGTTGCAGCCGATGCATTCTCATTTTTCGTGTTAGAAGAGCATGCTGAAAGAATCCCTACCAGCAGCAAAACCGCCAGCAGCGGCATAAATCGTTTTAAGCTTTTCTTCATCATTCCTATCCCCTTTTCTATATGTCTGGTACACAGCCTTGCCAGAGTTGGCACAACCTTCCGTTCTGCAAGGAATACAATCGTAGAATATAGAAAGCTGGTGCATATGTCAATGATAATAATTCTCATTGACAACGATTCTCAACATACGGTATATTTTAAATTAAAACTTTATAATTAAGGAGTCTATATGAATGTCATGCAAACCGAGCTAGCCGCGCAGCCGGCAGCCAAGCAATCTATCATCAATAGCCGTTACGGATTCACTGCTATTATAATTGTTCTGCTGGTTATTACGGTTCTGTCGGCGGGTGCTGCCGTCTCCTTTGGACAGGTGGAAATCCCCGTCTCCCAATCCTACCGGATTCTGTTACACCAGATTACCGGCATTCAGATTGGAGATGTGCAGGATCTGACTACCGGATCTTTTGTAGATATCATCTGGAAAATCCGGTTCCCGCGTGTTCTTATGGCCCTGTTCATCGGTGCAGGCCTTACGCTGTGCGGAACGATTATGCAGGCTGCTGTACAAAATCCGCTTGCTGATCCTTACATACTTGGTATTTCCTCAGGCGGTTCGCTTGGTGCAACCTTCGCTATTCTGGTCGGCTTTGGGACAATGGGCTTTCTGGGGCAGACCGGCGTAGCCTTCTGGGCCTTTGCCGGAGCCGTCGGTGCTTCCCTTCTCGTGCTGCTCCTGGCCAATGCCGGAGGTAAAATGACTTCGGTCAAGCTCGTGCTCGCCGGCATGGTCATCAATGCGCTATGCACCGCTTTTGCCAATTTCATCGTCTATTTCGCCAACAATGCCGAAGGTATTAAGACCGTTACTTTCTGGACCATGGGCAGCCTGGCCGCCTCAAGCTGGGATAAGCTGCCGCTGATTGCCGTATCCATAACACTTGCCTCTGTTTTTTTCCTGATGCAGTTCCGCGCCTTGAATGCCATGCTGCTTGGAAATGAAGCGGCTGTTACGCTGGGAATCTCGCTGGGTGCTTACCGTAGAGCCTATATGATCCTCACTGCACTGATTACCGGTATTATGGTTGCAAGCTGCGGAATGATCGGCTTCGTCGGCCTGATTATCCCCCATCTGATCCGGGGTCTGGTCGGCTCTGACCACCGCAGGCTGCTCCCGGCTTCAATCCTGTTCGGAGCTATCTTCATGATCTGGACTGACGTGATTGCCCGGACCATTGTTCCGAATGTGGAGCTCCCGATCGGGATTATCACCGCCCTGATTGGTGCGCCGATGTTCATGTATATGCTGGTCAAAAAAGGCTACGCGTTTGGAGGCAAATCATAATGGATTTAAATGTTGAACGTCTGGCGGTCTCTTTTTCCAATGTTAATATTGTCAAGGATGTATCGCTCAAGGTCCGTAACAAACAATTCGTCGGTCTGATCGGACCGAACGGCTGCGGCAAATCCACGCTTCTGAAGAGTATTTACAAAGTCATTAAGCCTAAGCAGGGGAACGTCTTCCTATCTGATCTGGACGTAATCAAAGCAAGCCCGAAAGCGGTCGCGCAAAAGCTGGGCGTCGTCGGCCAGTTCAACGAGCTGAGCTTCGACTTCACTGTCCGTGAGATGGCTGCAATGGGCCGGACGCCGCATAAGGGGATGCTTGAGACAGACAACCGTCAAGACCATGAAATCGTGACCTCCGCCTTGCGCATGGTTAATCTGGAAGGCCATTCTGAGCGCAGCTACAATTCCCTGTCAGGCGGCGAGAAGCAGCGTGTCATTCTGGCCCGTGTGCTGGCACAGCAGCCGGAATTCATGATTCTTGACGAGCCGACTAACCACCTGGACATCAAATATCAGCTGCAGATCCTGAACATCGTCAAAAAGCTGGACATCGGCATACTCGCCGCACTCCACGACCTTACACTTGCTGCCGAATACTGCGATTATCTGTATGTGATGAAGCAGGGTCAGGTTGCGGCCAGCGGCAGACCGGAGGATATCCTCACCAAGGAGCTGATCGGCCAGGTCTTTGACGTGGCCTGCGAAACCTACCGCAATCCGGTTACCGGGGCGCTGGGCATTGCATATCTGGAAACCAGATGATCTGTGTATAATAAAGAGCGCCTCCCTTTGCTTTAACGGAGGCGCTCTTTTAGAGATATAAAAGAACAGCAAAAAAACGGCATCGCTGCCGTTCTTTATGTGATGGACTCTCAGGGGCTCGAACCCTGGACAAATAGATTAAGAGTCTACTGCTCTACCAACTGAGCTAAGAGTCCACAATATGTAGGCTGTTAACAACCTTTGTTCTCAAAAGGAACTCTTATAATATACCTCGTGGCGATATAAATGTCAACTGTTTATTTTGCAGCTGCCTGGGCTCACTCTGCCGGGCAGCTGCAATGCCTTTCCCGGTACAACGATCCTCAACCGTTCAATCAAAGGTCTACCTCTCCCCTGCCAAATCTCTCCTGATAATAGCTTGGGGTACATCCCGCGTATTTCTTGAAGATGGCTATAAAATATTTGTAATCCTTATAGCCTACATCAGCAGCAATTGCATATACCTTGTCCTCGCCGCTGCTCAGCAGATCCATTGCTTTTTGAATGCGGTAACGGTTCAGAAAATCGTTGAAGGTATAGGTTGTTTCACTTTTGAATGTCCGGTTTAGATACGTGGCGCTTACGCCCAGGCTTTCAACCAGATCCTTAATGCCGATTTTCTCCGCATAATGCTCCTGGACATATTGGATCATTCTGGATACATAGCGGGACGACTTCCCCGGCAGCTTCACAACAGACGCCTGCAGCAGCTCCCCGTTTCCGGCTCCGGAAGTTACCATCGCATTATACTGGCGTTTCATTTCCAGCTGGCTCTTAGCACGCTCTAGTGCAGCTGATAACTGCTCCTGTTCCAGCGGCTTCAGCAAATACTCGGTAACCCCCAGCCGGATAGCATCCTTGGCCAGCCTGAATTCATCGTAGCCGGACAGGATAATATAGCTGCAATCCGATTCCTCCACACTATGCTCAATCATGGATATCCCGTCCATCAGCGGCATATTTACATCAACAATCACAATATCAGGATGAAGCAGCGCGATCTGGCGGAGTCCCTCCTCACCGTTCTCTGCTTCACCAACCACCACACACCCGGCCCCCATCCAGTCAAAGGTAAACCGCAGACCTTTACGGATCATCTCTTCATCCTCTACCAGCAGCACCTTAAACATCCGCTTCCTCCTTCCTGTACGGCAGTACAAAAGTAACCCGGGTTCCTTCGCCCTGAATACTGTCAATCTGAATGCCATAACGTTCCCCGTACATCAGCACAAGCCGCCGGTGCAAATTATGCAGCCCGATATGCGGGGCACGGTTATCCTGAGACGCCATAATGGCCCGTACCTCCTCCAGCCGTTCGCTGCTCATCCCTCCCGCATTATCCTTCACCTCAAGAAGCAGATCCGCACCCTGCACACGGCCTGTCACTGTAACGGCAACAGTCTGGCGCTGGCGGTAGCCGTATTTAATTGTATTCTCGATGACCGGCTGCAGCATCAGCCTGGGAACCAGTGCAGTCTTGGCCGCCTGGCTTACCTCTTCCCGGTAATGGAGCCTGTCCTTGAACCTTATCTGCTGCAGCTTCATGTACCCGGCAATATACTCCAGATCATCGCCAAGCATAACATGGTCCTTTTCGTTGCCAATGCTGTAGCGCAGATGTCTGGAAAGAGTAAGTACCATATCCTGAGCGAGCTTGTTGTCTACAACAATAGCGTAGCGAAGCGTCTCCAGCACATTAAATATAAAATGCGGATGAAATTGCGACTGCAGGTGCTTAACCTCAATAACCCTGCGCAAATCGGACAGCTCCACATTCTGGGCGACGAGCTCATTCAGTCGCTGCAGCATCTGATTATATTGGCTCGCAAGCGTCTCGAACTCATCCCCGGTCCCGATATAGACGTAAGAGTCCATGTTGCCTGACTCCAGCTCTCTGACGGCATAGATCAGCTTATCTATTGCCCGTGACTGGCGCGTGGAGATAATGCGGGCAGAATATTGAATAACAAGCCATAGCAGCAGACTAGCCATTATAAAAAATACAGCCAGTGACCAATAGGCACTATGATTCCCCTCAGCAGCGCTTAACGTGTATACTCGCCACTGGGACAACGGTATGTATGTTTCTTTACTATAATACTTCCCCTTATCTATCCACACGTAGCCCTTAGAATCGCTGGACAGGCTGTATTTATTCATCAGCCCCTGCGTCAGATTATTCGTAGTGGCAATAATGGTGCGGTAAGGATCTGTAACCACGGCAATTTCGTTATTCTGCACAAAGATCAGCTTCTGCAGATCTAATTCATACAGCTGATAGATCAGATAACCGAGCACTGCCCCTCCGTTACGGATTTCATGGGCAAAGGTATAGGCGGTATAACGGTCATGCGAGAATCGGATATGATTGGTTTCGGCAAGGAGAGGCAAGCCTTGGCTGTGCATCCGCCGGGCAATCGCCTGCAGCGCGAGATCAGACGGTTCATCATTATAGTTGGCAGAGGAGGCCATGATCATCCCGTCAGCACCGATTATATACATAATGCTTTTTACCTGCTGCCGGTTATTAAAGCCGTAAAACCGCTCAAATACCTCCGGACCGTGATTCCGTGACCCGGCAAAAGAAATTACCGTTTCCAGCGCTGCAGCTTCACTTATCTCCTTAATGTAGGAGCTGTAGACTGCCTCCATCGACGATTTAATCTGTTTGCCTGCTTCCGCCGTCTGGCTGACCAGCACAAACCGGGAATTGATCATCATGAACACTAGAAACAGCACAAACAAAATGGAAATCGGCACAAGGGTATGCAGCAGAAACATCCGGCGCAGCGAATCCTTGAAGCTCCGTTTTACCATTGTGCCACTCCCTCTCTAATTCGTCCTACTATCATAACCGACTGCCCGGATTCACGAAACCATTCCGGCCGGCATCCTGAAGATGAACAAAAGCCGGCCCGCTTACGCAGGACCGGTTCACTGTTACATGGTTACTTCTTTTTTGCCGGAAAGCTTGAAGAACAGCAGCAGGGAGACCACAGTAATGGCTGTCAGCAGGGTTGACAGGGCGGCTGCAACCCCGTAATTGCCGCGTACAACCTCTGTGTAGACAGCAACCGTCATCGTCCGGGTATTTCCCGTGTACAGAATAATGGAGGTACTGAGCTCTGTTATAATGCTTATCCAGCTGATGATGGCTCCGGCGAATACACCTGAGATCATCATCGGCACGGTAATCTTGAAGAATGTCCGCATCGTGGAGGCTCCAAGGCTGATTGCCGCTTCTTCAATGCTGTCATTCACCTGATGGAGCACTGCAGCGCTGGAGCGGATCGTGTAGGGCAGACGCCGGATAACAAAGGCGGCAATCAGAATAACGGTGGTTCCGCTCAGTACCAGCGGCTCCTTGTTGAAGGTAACCAGCAGGGCGATCCCGAGAATGGAGCCCGGCACGATATAGGGCAGCATCGTGAAGGTATCCAGGACATTCGCAACTGCACCTTTGCGCTTTACTGTTACATAAGCGATCAGTACGGCAGCAAGCGTGATAATAATGATTGTAATACTGGCCATCATAAAGGTGTTGTAGATGGAATCGCCAACTTTAGAGAAGGCTGCACGATAGCTGTCGAGAGAGTATCCGTCCACAAATATTTTACCGGAGGTTTTGAGGAATGACGTATACGCTACATATCCCTGCGGCAGCAGTGCCAGTAGGGTGAACAGATAAACGTAGGCGTGGGCTGCCAGATTAGCGAACCCTTTGAGCTTCTTAGGTTCAATCGGATTCAGCGCACTCATGCTGTATGATTTCCGGTTAGCCACGAACTTCTGCAGCAGAAATACAGCAACGGCGAACAGAACTACTATAACACTGATCGCAGCAGCAAAGCCGTCATCGCCTCCAACCTCACTGATAAACTCATTAAAGATCAGCACCGGTACGGTCCGGTACCCTTCACCGATCAGCATCGGTGTGCCGAAATCGGCAAATGCCCTCATAAAGACCAGAAGTCCTCCGGCGAGTAAGGTCGGTGTGATCAGCGGTACGAGTATTTTCCACATTTTCCGCAGACCCGTGCAGTTCATGCTTTCTGCTGCTTCCATCAGCGAGTTGTCGACATTCTTGAGCGCCCCTGATACATACATAAAAATCAGCGGGGACAGCTGCAGGGTCAGCACAAGCAGGATGCCGGAAAAGCCATAAATATCAGGCATACGGATACCGAATACACTGGATAAGAAAGTGGTAATTACCCCGCTGCGCCCGAGCAGCAGGATCCATGCGTATGCGCCGATAAACGGAGCTGACATGGAGGAGATTAGAATCAGGATACGGACCGTTGCGCTTCCTTTAATTTTGGCAACCGTCATAATGTAAGCCAGCGGACCAGCCACCAGGATGGACAGCAGCGTGACACTTACCGTCACCTTTATGCTGTTCCATACCGCGTTCATATAATAGGCTTTACTGAAGAATTTATGAAAGTATGCGAGCGAGAACTCGCCGGTTGTCCCGTCAAAGAAGCTTTTGATCAGCAGCATGAATAAAGGCAGTGCCAGGAATACAAGATATCCGGCAAAAATAATAAAGGTAATCAGCGACCAGATGTCCAGGCGCTTCATGCGGCCGCTCATAAGTGCGCTCCCCGGTTCAGATTGCGTTCGCCGGACGCATCATAGACATTGACTGTTCCTGAAAGGATAGCCAGCGTAACCTTCCGGCCGATATCCACTACCGTGCTTACGGCCGACTGCTGAATGATTTCTACTTCCTGCCCGTTTTCGAGCTCGACGACCAGATGTGTATTCAGTCCCAGAAAGACATTATTGACAACCTTTCCGGTGAGTCCCTGCCCGTCCTCCGAGAGAACAAATTCCTCAGGCCGGACTGAAATTCTGACTTCTACCGCACCAGCAGACGTCACTTCTGGCAGCAGCTCCGGCATCTCAAGTGTATAGCTGCTGCCAATACGAAGAACCGCCTTGCCTTCAGCACCTGCCTCCAGCTGTGCCTCGATTACATTTGTCCGTCCTATAAACGTTGCGACGAACAGGTTAGCCGGACGCTGGTAGACATCCCTTGGGGTTCCTACCTGCTGGATGATACCGGATTTCATCACTGCAATCCGGTCTGATACTGCCATCGCCTCTTCCTGATCATGCGTTACATAGACCGTGGTAATTCCAACCTCGCGCTGAATCCGCTTAATGGCATTACGCATGTCGACACGGAGCTGGGCATCCAGATTGGAGAGCGGCTCGTCCATGAGCAGCACATCCGGATTAATGACGATGGCCCGGGCCAGGGCTACCCGCTGCTGCTGTCCGCCTGACAGGTTTTTGGGCATCCTGTTTTTGTACACTTCGATCTGTACCGTATCCAGAATTTCCTTTACTCTGCGCTGCTGCTCCTCCTTGCTGACTTTACGGTTCTGCAGCCCGAATGCAACATTCTCAGCGACATTTAAATGCGGAAAGATTGCATAATTCTGAAACACCATGCCGATATTCCGTTTGCCCGGCGGAACGGTATTCATCACCTTATCATTGAACCCAAGATCCCCGCCTTCAATACTGTTGAAGCCTGCCACCATCCGCAGCAGGGTCGTTTTCCCGCAGCCCGAAGGACCCAAAAGGGTGAAGAACTCACCCTTTTGAATGTCCAAGGACAGCTCGGGGATAACGGTTGTGTCGCCATATTTTTTAACAATGTCCTTGAAGGATATCGCAACGCTCATGTTATACACCCGCTTTCGTTCTAATTAGCTGTACTTATTCCGAATTATTCCGCTATATCGGTAAAGAGCTCCGTGTAACGCTCCACAATGGCCGCTTTATTCTCTGCAACATACGCTACATCCTCATCAATGACCTGGATTTGCTCAATCGGTGTCATGAAGTCGCCAATCGCTGCATCTGTGCGCAAAGGCCGGTTAGTCGTCTCCTGTCCAAGGGCATCCTGCCCTTCTTTGGAGATCAGAAAATCAATGAACTTCTTGGCATTGTCCTGGTTTGGCGAGCCCTTTACAACTCCGGCTACTGCATCCAGGAATACTGTTCCTTCTTCAGGATAGACAACCTTTACCGGGGCACCGTCTCTGACATAGCTGACTGCCGGATCTTCGTAGGTTAACGCTACTACATATTCACCGTCTGCTACGCTTTTGTGCGCTTTGCTGGAGCCGCCGGCAATTTTACCATCCAGATTCTCCAGAAGCTTCGCTACATAATCCCAGCCTGCTTCAGAGGTATAATCCCCGCCCATTGCTTTTAGCATATTAGTCAGCTGCGCAAATGCTGAGCTGGAGTTGGCAGGGTCAGCCATCGCAATCTTGCCCTTCAGCTCCGGATTCAGCAGATCCTCATAGCCGTTAATCTCAATGCTGCCTGCCAGATTTGTATTCACCAGCAAGACGCTGCCATCCGAGACGTACGAGGTCATAATGCCTGTTGTATTCGTATGCCCTTCAAGTAAATCCTTATCATTAGGTGACACGTATTCCTCGAACAGATCTGCATTATCGTTAAACAAGGCGTATGCTCCGCCGAACATGACGTCAGCATACGGGTTGGATTTCTCTGACTGAATCCGCTTGATCAGCTCACCGCTGCCTGCCGATACCAATTCCACTGTAATGCCTGTCTGCTTCTCAAATGCAGGAACAAGTGCATTGATCATCGCTTCACTGTTCGGTGTATAGACCACCAGCTTGCTGGATGAACCGCTGCTGGAGCCCGACGCCGCTTCATCTGTTTTGTTACCACCGCATGCAGACAGCACCAGCACCACCATTGTCATAATAATTGACACGCTTAACCATTTTCTCATTTCCTGCTCACCCCTTATATGAATATAGGTCTATTTTAGCAGCTTAGAAATTCATTTAAATCCTATTATTCGACAAAATCATCTAAAATGCACAACTTAATGTCACTTTATATAACACACAAATACATTTTAAGGAAAAATAATACTGATTGATTAATATAACATCAATCTCCCCTAGATGAACTGCGCTTAGACACCCGGGCTTTCAGCACGTGCAAATTGACGTATAATGAATACAGCGGACATGTCACATGAATCAGAACAGGAGGCATTTTATTATGAAGCTAAGCCTTAACTGGATTACGCTTAGAGTAAGCGACCTGGAGGCATCCCTCCATTTTTATCACCGGATTCTGGGTCTCCCTATTGAGCGGCAGTTTGAAAGCAGGGGCAGACAGATCGTTATGTTAGGTCCGGAGGGACAGCCCAAGATTGAGCTGATTCAGGGAAGTGACCCTGCCTTGAAGCCTGAATGCGGGGTCTCTGTCGGATTCGAAACAGAGTCACTGGATGGAACTATCGAGGAATTAAAAAACCACGGCATCCCGGTAGCCCGCGGACCCGTCTCGCCGAATCCGCATCTGCGGTTCTTTTATGTGCTGGACCCGGACGGCTTTGAGGTGCAGATCGCGGAGCACAGCTAGTCTGGTATAGCAGGGCGTCAGCAGCCTGACGGGCTGCAAATGAATGCACAGCAACGTAAAACGACCGCCCTTTTAAATGGGCGGTCGTTTTGGCTGTTAATGCTGAGCCAGCGGCTTAATATTATTTTAACGGACCGGAGAAGGCAACGGACGAGCGAAAAAGGATCTGACGTATCCTAAATCAGTTACAGCAGATCCGGCACCGGCACCTTGGACCAGTTCATGTCCGTACCCAGATAGAAGCTGGTATAGCAAGGCTGGTTATACACTACATTCTGCCAGGCCACTCCTGTGCGGTACTGCGGATCATGCATCAGAGTATATAGCTTCCGGTCTGTCACCTCTGTGTTCATATAGATACGGATAGCCGAGCTGTCGGCCATACGTACAACCAGTTCCTCCCGCCAGTCTCCGAACAGGTCTGCTACCAGGCAAGGATTGCCTTTGGTTCCGTTGTTGGAGCGCGTCCCCTCAGCTGTCAGCAGCGTGCCTCGTCTCCAGTCTTCGATGGTTACCGGATCTTCAAAGGTGCCGCTGATGAACTGGGTCGTCATATCGGCTGCCCATTTGATGTTCATGTTAGTGCCCGGCGCCTGCTCGTCCAGCTGCTCACCCTTGGCTGACCGCAGGCCGCGGGACGGCTCTTGGGCAAGATGACTTTCGCTGCACCAGGTCTGCAATCCGGGTACGTCCGGGTCTACTTTACCGACCATACCGCGGCCTACATCCTCCTTGGCAAACCCTCCGTAGAGCACTTCCCCGGTAGCCGCATCACGCAGTGTATATCCATAAGGGCCGTGTATCCCCTCTTCGTGAACCATATAGATCTGCAGTCCGTCCCGGTCAGGATCGACCACCGCGACATGCAGCGCATCCCCGTGGCCGAGCTTGGCGTATTCACCCGGAGCTGCACTTCCCTCCGGCAGAATACCGCCTGAGCTGTACAGGAGGCTGCCGTCGTGATCAATCGTAGCTGACCCGTAGATAATCTCCTGGCAGCCGTCTCCATCCACATCGGCAGTGGATAGTGCATGGGCGCCCTGCTTGGCTAAACCGCCGAAGCCGGAGTTCCTGCCGTCCTGAAGGTGCAGCGTGTCGGCAAACGGATTGTTCATGGTGACCCAGCCGCTGTCAATATACCAGGCCTCGCTCAACTCCTGTCCATCCCAGCTGTAAGCAGCCATTGTAGCCCTTGTATAGTATCCGCGGGCAAACAGCGCATATGGCTTCTTTCCGTCCAGATAAGCCACTCCGGCCAGGAACCGGTCTACCCGGTTGCCCGGTTCGATGCGGTTCCAGGAATAGTCTCCCCACATCAGCCCGTCATCATGGCGCTCCGGCTTATAGCGTACTGTCTTAAGCTCTTCTCCCGTTTCTCCGCGAAAGACTGTGAGGTACTCCGGCCCTTTTAGAATAAAGCCTTCGAATTCACGTAGCTTGTTCCGCTCACTTCTCGAAGGTGCGTACACATCAAGGAAATAATCCGCCAGACGCACTGCATCCTCTCTAGACAACGGGTATGTATATTCAGGTGTAATGCCGAAGCATTCCTCCAGCGTGGCAGGCCAGTGCCCTGCCACTACCTCTTCATGCTCATGCCAGCGTTCAAACATATCTGCCACATGCTCTGCATAACCTGCACCGTTGATGCGGTAGTCATCCTGATGGCTGTATCCGGCCGCTTCATCCTCCGGCAGTATGGTGATGAAAGACTCAGAGACAGGAGCCCCATCCTTATAACAGATGATCCGCGTACCCGGCGCAGTCTTGAACATCAGCTCAGCCTTGCCGTCCCCGTCAAAGTCATAGACCAGGAACTGGGTATAGTGAGCCCCTGCCCGGATATTAACACCTAAATCGATCCGGTACAGCAGAGTACCGTTTTGCTTATAGCAATCTACGTACACATTACCTGTATATCCCACATGAGAGACATCCTTCGCATTTGACGGGTCCCATTTTACAATGTATTCGTACTCCCCGTCACCGTCAACATCGCCTACACTCATATCATTTGCGCTGTACGTGTACGTTTGACCGGCAGGTGTAACTCCGTCTGCTGGCTTCTGCAGCGGTATTTCCAGGTAGGGGGTCTCCCACGGCCGGATAGATACGCACCGCTCTTTCTCTTCTCCGTCTATAACGGCGGCTACCGCATACTCCGCTTCCCGGCTGCCGGACGTATCCAGATAATTCGTGCTGTCACTAATCTCAGCAATTCGTTCGCCGTTACGGTATATCCGAAAATCGGCAGCAATCAGACCGCTGTCTGTAGCAGCGCTCACTTCCTGTCCCAGCAGCCGCCAGCTGATAAATATCCCCTCCGAAGTGCAGACTGCCGCCAGCCCCCGGTCCAAATGCTCCATTTGAATACTCATTTACGTTTCTCCTCCATACCTGCCTGTTTATAATGAGATCTCTCCAAAGAATCAACAACTGTAGCATACTTATCTCCCATTATTCCGGCAATAGGACAATTTTGCCCGCTCTGTTATGCGGTTTTGGACTATTTAACCCGGATTGGACATTCTTGCAGCTTAGGCTGGTTATATGCAAAAAGACCACCTTCCTGAGTGAATAGAAGGCGGTCTCTTGTATTCGGATTAAGCTTTTTTACGTGATAAAATATAATACACCGGCAGTCCGGCCAGCGTAATCCCGATTCCGATCAGCGAGCGCAGCGGGTCACTGACAATCGTGCTGCCCAGAATATAGAGTCCGCCAGCGACCCCTATTACCGGAGTAACCGGATACAGCGGCACACGGTAGCGTCCTTTTTCGGGCGGCATTTTTTTGCGCAGAAGAAAGACTCCAAACACACCCATCGTGAAAAAGATCCACAGTACAAACACCAGCAGATCCGTCAGTGTATTGAAGGTCCCTGAGAATATGTAGATAACCGCGAGCACACTCTGAAAAATCAGTGCATTCGCCGGAGTCCGGAACTTCGGATGAATGCTGCTCAGCACCCGTGAGAACGGAATCTGCTGCTTCTCCCCCATCGCCTGCGGCACACGGGCTGCGGTCATCAAATAACCGTTCAGCGCACCCAGCACCGATATAATGATGCCCGCGGTAATAAACGCTCCGCCCCCGTTCCCGAACAGTGCCTCAGCCGCGTCAGCGCCCGGAGTAGGTGAACTAATGATCTGCTCATAAGGCAGCGCCTTGAACACCGCCATATTAAACAGAACATACACTGCAATCACAAAAATAACCCCGATAGAGATGACTCTCGGCAGTGTTTTAGCCGGATTCTTAATTTCACCTGCCATATTCGTCACACTGATCCAGCCGTCATAAGCCCATAGCGTACCCAGAACTGCCGCTCCAAAGCCTGCTCCCGCTGCCGGTGCACTGATGCCGTCAAAGCCGGGAGCCAAATTCGAGAAGAGGCCAACGCCGATGATGCCCGCGACGGGAATCAGCTTGCCCACCGTCGCAACCGTCTGGATGATCCCGCCGAATTGGGTGGCAATGACATTCATGATGAGGATGAACGCCAGTATGGCTACAGCCAGCAGCTTCTGCTGCCAGCCGTTCAGCGGCACAAAGTAACCGGAATAAGTGGCAAAAGCAATCGCCAGCGCCGCTACCGACGCCGGATAAGAGATCACCGCCTGCACCCAGCCCAGCAGGTAGCCTGCTACACCGCCGTAAAGATCGCCCAGATATGTGTACAATCCGCCGGACTTCGGAATCGCAGCCGCAATCTCCGCCACAGTCAGCGCAGATGCCAATGTAATGATGCCTCCGACACTCCAGGCCAGGATGCTCATCCACGGAGTACCGGCATTGCTCAGCACAATCCCCGGCTTCAAAAAGATCCCGGACCCGATAATCATCCCGACCACAATGGCCAGGGCCTGAATAGATGTTACTGTATTGCCAAGTGATTTGGTTGTTGCTTTCTTAGTGCTCATAATGTAATTTCTGACCCTTCCTGTCTCTGTAATCACGGTACATTTCCGTCTGCTTATCTTACCATGTTGTGTGAGATTGGGAAGTGGGGAAATTCACTACGGCTTGATTAGAGTTCCGCTATTCTTAATCCTCATCCCAATCATCCTCAACGCCAAAGCTATCATACTGCTCATACGTCTCCCCTTTGCTCTCTATAACATGAGGCAGCTTTTGAGCCGGCTCCACTTCTGCATCCCCCAGATATTGAACAATAAAATGCCAGCAGACACCGTAATCGAACAACAGCAGCATCCTTTGCTTGGGTGCAAGGAATACGCTGCTGATTGTCACTTTCTGAACACCAGGGAACCTGCTTTTCTGGCCAATATCCGCAAATAATTCGTAGCCTTCCTCAGCACGTGTCCAGTTTGTAATGTTATCATAAAACGTTAATATTCGCTTAATGTAATTTCCATCTTCTTAATCTATCGTCCAACGACAACCCGTTAATCAATTTAATGTTCAGCCTGTCGGCCGCTTCTTTAGCTGCTTTCGTAAAATTACTAGTCGTCACAATCCAAGCATCATAACAGCCATGAACCTGCTTGCCAGCTTTCAGGAGGAGCACAATTATCATTCCAGACATCCTGTTTCCAGCGCTTGCACTGTACAGCGATTTTGTATCCCTCTTTGCCTTGGAGAATCAAGTCCACTTCATGAACGCCAGAACCACCGACTCATTGTATAGTAAAACCTTGATCTATGTAGTATAGTTCCATTAATCTCTCAAAATCCATACCGGACAATGTCCTTACATCTGCTTTTAGAATCTGTACATCAGTTAACTTGCTCATATGTGCCTTAGTGGAAGTATTCTGCACGCTAGACTTAGACTTGTTTGCATTTACTCGCCTCAATCTACTCGCGTTGGTGAATTTCCTTGCCTTTTTGTCGCTCCTCCGTTTTCGCGTCCACATGCCGCCAAAAATCTCGCCCAGGATAATAGAGCCAAATAAAACAACAAAGAACCACCCCCAGTGCAATTCAGGAATACTAAAGTAAATCCTAGGCCCCAAGGATAAAAATTCCCCGCAATAAATATGCTACCTGCCTGCCTTCTGCATAATACGTTTTTGCCATTTTTGACCCACCTCAGTTTTTCTCTACTATAGCATAATTTGTCTTTTTATAGCATATGAAGTGTCTCTTAACCTTTTTATGCAAATGTTCATTTATACATTGAATTCATTTTTGAGTTCGCGATATAATGAATATTATAAGCCGTGAAGCACACGCCGCTTTTCATGCAATCCTCCACCCGGTTGGTTTTAGGAGAATTGTAATGGGAGTGGCTTTTTTGCGCGAAAAATTCATCCAAGGGGAGTAAGATGGGATGTCGAGATTCAATCAGCTGTACGAGGAATGGTTACTACGTAATATTGAAAATGAGATCAATCACAGACGAAGAGAGTTTCTTGAAAAAGGACTGGGCCATGGAACTGTGGAGTTTCTTCGCGCAGTATGGTTCCCGGCAATCGGAAATTTGGATCATCTGCTTCCGGAATGGGAGGTGCGTGATTTCAATAACGGTTACCGTTATCTTGATTTGGCGTATATGCCAGGGGGAGTGAAGGGCGGAATTGAGATTCAGGGCTACGGACCGCATGCCAGAGATCTAGATGTCAGACGGTTTAAGGATTTATGTCGCCGGCATTGTCTACTGGCCTTGGATGGCTGGACTTTTCTTCCTGTCGCCTATCCTTCGATTGTAGAGGAGCCCAAGCAGTGTCAGCAGCTGGTGCTTTCTTTTATCGGAAAATTCATGGCGACAGATGTTCCCTCTACGTTAACTTGGCTCGAAGCTGAAACTGTCCGATTTGCTAGACGCCTGCTTAGGTCATTCACCCCTCAGGAACTCGCAGATCATCTTCATGTAACAGACCGGCATGCCAGACGCATTCTGCACGGATTAGTGCAACAACAGCTGCTGGATATAGCCAGCGGCGGACAGCAGCGTAATAGGACATACCAGTTGAGAGTGTAGTTTCTAAACGTTAGTTCGCTGACTAATACAATAAGACTGGATAAAAGATGACTAACATTTTTTTGAGATGAGCAACTGGATAAAGCGTTACGGACCTAGGAGCCATTCTTCCAACCAAATAAGCATATCTGCAGATCTTACGTACACAGATGACGTTGATTTTCGTTCCAGCAGCTGAATCAGGCTGAAAATTGGGGAGAATAACGTCATTACAGTCCGTTAGCTTGTGTAGACAAGCCGAAAGGCGGAAATAACGGTGCTGCGGTCCGTTAGCATTCATGAGGTGCATAGGATCAATCAAGCGCAGCAGGTTATGCTAAGTTATGACTATGTAAGTTATTAGCCTAGGGAATGAGCCGGATCGATCGGTTAAGGATCCGTATGCCTAACTGCGGCTATCTTTACCCAGAGTACTCGGTGCCTAGAAATGTTCAGATGATTATGTACTTTGGTTGTACAAGTAATTTTAGCTGTTGTACTGTTTTAAAGTCATTCGGTAGTCTACACGTCTTAGTTTTAGAGCCAGTGAGGCGGCCCGCATTATTAAAGCGATCACTATTCCCCTATTTTCACCACTATGGATCGTCTAAACTTAGTTGGACATAAAAAATAAGGGCTTGTAGAATAAACCTATCAAGTTAAGGAGCGGAACTCTACAATGCCAAAACAACAACAACGACGTACGTTTACAGCAGAATTCAAGAATCAGATGGTACAACTCTATGAGAATGGAAAATCACGGGCTGCAATCGTGGAGGAATACGACCTCACAGCTTCTGCTCTGGACCGCTGGATCAAGCAGTCTAGTAGCACAGGTTCCTTCAAAGAGAAAGACAACCGTTCCCAAGAAGAAAATGAGCTCCTGGCTTTACGAAAAGAGAATCAACGTCTTCAAATGGAGGTTGACATCCTAAAGCAAGCCGCGCTGATCATGGGACGAAAGTAGCTATCATCCGGAATAACCGCGATAAATACTCGGTATCAGCAATGTGCGAAGTCCTACAAATCGCCAAAAGCACGTTCTACTATGAAACCAAGGACGAAAAGAATGAAGATGGGCTGAGCGCAGCGATTGTGGAAATCTTCCACAAGAACCGTAAAGTCTACGGCACACGCAAAATTAAAGTAAAACTGAAGGAACAAGGATTGGTTATATCCAGACGCCGTATTGGACGAATCATGAAAGAGCAGGGGTTAGTTTCAACTTACACTGTCGTGCAGTTTAAGCCCCATAAGACGGCTTGTAACGACGCGCCTACAGCGAATGTACTGAACCGTGAATTCGAGCAGACGAAGGCTAGGCGCTTTGTTGTGAGTGATCTAACCTATGTAAAGGTTTAGAACAAATGACACTATATTTGCGTGCTCATTGACCTATTCAATCGAGAAATTGTGGGACACAGCGCAGGGCCAAACAAGGATGCGACTTTGGTTTCCCGCGCCTTTGCTACGGTAAAAGGCGATCTACGCCAAATTGAGTGGTTCCACACGGACCGTGGCAGCATCCTAGCTACAAGAGTGGCTTGGCCCCTCTCTTGGTTGGACTTTCACCAACTAGATAATGCGCGCCTCTGGGCACGCCACAACAAAAAAACGGCATTTCTACCGTTTCTTCAAGGATGGACTCTCAGGGGCTCGAACCCTGGACAAATAGATTAAGAGTCTACTGCTCTACCGACTGAGCTAAGAGTCCATATTATTAGGATGTTTGGTGGACCCAAGGGGATTCACCCCCTGACATCATCGCAGCCAGCTATGTGCTCTGGCGAGGTGGTCAGGGGCACTGCCCCTTAAGAAAAATAGTTCAATCAAAAACTCATAATTATTAATTCTTATATTATGATCACTTCCACTAAGAGAAACCTATAATTCACTGAAAATTAAATAATTATTAAAAAAAAGGGGGGATTAAACAAAATTACCGTATGTAAGCATCAGAATAAATACACTCTCTAGTTACTTTTATCCCCATTAGAAAATAATCCTCAATTAGATGAAGTTGGTTCAAAGCCTCAATGTCTGGTACCCCATGTGTGAAAATTTTTGACGCTAAAGTGTTTCTTCCCATTGAAAGCATGATATCTATATGACGGTAAAAACCGTATAACGAGACATGAGAATAAGTATGGCCACTCCCATTAAAAGTGATATACGGAAATTTAGGTGGAATCCATAATCCTGTGATATCACAAAAATTATCGTGTTTCATTGACCGCGTTACCCTAGGATATTGAATATAGTCATTAAGAATTCCCAATCTTCGAGCATAAATTCCAACAACTTGTTCAAGTTCATCGTAAGTCAAACCAAAGCACGCACGGGACATTGATTCATTTTCTTCAAAATTGGATGAATGCTCTGAATGGACTCTTCGTACGATTCCGAAATCACAAGAATTTGCCACCGGCAGACTTACAATGTAATTATTAAGTCGTTTAAATTTTTTCATCTCGTATAACTCGTGATCTAAAAAATCAGTCATTAATATGCAACCTGCTTGCAGCCTATAGAAACCTTTTATCTGCTTTTTGCATTTACTTGCAGATTTACCACGGAGGTAATAAGGCCATCCTTGAAAAGAAGATCCATTCCCTTCTCTACTGACGATTCCCATGTAACAAAACAATTCGCCGTTTTCAGAAAGGTACAATACCGGACCAAAATCCGGAATTAAAATGTTTGTCCCCAACTCTTCAGGAGAATCAAGCGTTTTATAGAATTCAGCTAACATACTGCTGCTGCCTCCTTTTTAAAATCATTTGGAAAATTATTTTACAAGGCCGGTAATCAAATTTATCCATTCCTCTTTCAATTCAGCTACAGTAGATTCCTGGTATACCTTAACCCCCGTCTCAGCCATTGTTCGAGCTAACTGTTCACCATGCATTTTGCGAAGAAGCTTTTTATCTTGAGAGGATATTGGTAAGCAATCAGGATCTAAGAATCTCCTATACGTTGCTGCATCCATAAAATGTTGAACAACTTTTTTCTGAGCCAGTTCTTCTATTTTATGCATCATCTGAAGACCATGAAGATCAAAATCACCAGAATAAAAGATGATACAATCAGGATTAACCTCAAGACATTTTCTAATAAAGAACTTGGTTGCACTTCTTGCCTGTCCAGATGTACAAATAAGCGGTGGAAAAGCATTAGAAAAATGGTTGTATATAAAACCATTCTTATCAAAAAAATGTGTAGTTTCTAACACTAAATAAGAAAACACTGAGGGATTTTCAAAAAGATAAATTTTAGAATATTTAGGCCAATAATTCTTCGCCTCAATTTCGTGAAGATTTAATGTTCTCGGTGAAGCACCATCAACAAATCCTGAAGCAAATACATGTGAAATGGAACTGAGACTATCATCCATAAGCCCAAAGTACCTATAGATTTGTCGGTCTTTCATGAAGTCTGTATTGATCAAATTTTCGTTTATGGTAACTTCTCCTGATTCAACTTTAATATTGTAAATGTCACATAGTGCAGCTAAAAAAAGTCTTCCACTAGAAAATTTCACATCAAAGAAATGAGAATTTTTGGTGATCTTTTCAGAGAATATAGGAATGTAAATATAATCCGCGTCAGTATTCATCTCATATCTTAATTTGTTTTTCTCAAGAAGTAACTTCCACAAAGCTTTTGCACAGTAGAAAAGATCGTTTTCAGCGTCACCACCATTGCGGATCACTGTTTTTACTATTTGGTATCCTAATGCCTTACCTTCCCTTAATCGACAGAACCAATCATATGTCACTACACTAAACTGTCCGTTAAATAAATCCAGTTGGGCTTCCTTAGTAAAGCGTGTTGCTATACGATCAAACATATCTATCCATTGATGATCTTTAAGTTGTTTGTCCTCTTTCTTAGTCAAAAGAGGACTATCATATAACAACTCATACAAATCAGGGATTGTAAGCTGATGCCCCCGTATAATTTCTTCTGTAAACAACCATAAGGGTACTTCGAGGATAGTATTAGGCCGGATTATTCTCTCTACCTTATTGCCGAAAAACTCTTGCAAGCGATTAGCCTCAGCAAATGAACTCACAACTATTTTGGCGTTCCCCCGTACGCCACCTTGTCCCTGATATTTTTTAAACACAGCCGTAAGAAGCCTTTCAAATAGGGGGTCGCTGTAATACTGCTTGGCTGTTTTACGAAATCCAATCTCCATATGCAATACCTCGTCTATTCAGTCAATGAAGGCTCTGGTTCAACTAGCATTTTACTCTTACCGTTCCAGCGATAATGAAATAATGTCACTACACGAACATCCTTGGGGCGATATATTTCATAAATAGCCAAACGTGGTACTGTGTCATAACAGCCCCACAGCACCTGAGAGGTCATAATATAATCAAAGCCCATCTCTGTTATTAACTGAAACATGTCGCGCATGTTCGCATCATCCACGCCCGCAAAAGCTTCATCTAGTGATATGATTTTCGGAGCTTCATCACGAGCATCGCTATATCTGGAATATGTGGCGGCGAACAAAGGAATATACATAGCCATCGCTCGTTCCCCACCGCTTAACACATTAAACTTAGAATCCGTAAGCTCCTTATAACCAAGTTGTTCTCCTTTACGGAAGTATAGTCTGAATTCGAACCAAGAACGATAATCCAGTATTTCATTCAGATAATGCCTTAACATCCCCTGCTCTTCCTCAGCACTGACTTTCGCTTTTAATATACGAGTGCGGAAATGCTCTACAACCTGATCAATCTCTTCATCATCCATTTGATGAGCGTCCCTTAATAGTAATCCTACTAGTGCATCTGTAGGGATCTCTGTTTCAGTTTCTGCTTTTTTAGGTTCCCAACTGAGTGATAACTTTAAGCCACTCGAAGTATCACGGAGGTTCATTAAACTATCCATTTGAAGAACCCAATCTTTCGCACGATGAATTCTTTTTCGGATTGCTTTACCTACACTTCCAATAATTATTTCTTCATAAAGCTCCCTGTCTCTTTGTGTTAATAGTATTCGTTGCTCATCTCTCTGTTGAATTAACTCCTCCAATAATACAGATGGAGGTAAGGGATTTAGCCGATCCCGGTTTGAGGTAATAAGTATACGACCAGATAACAAATACTCCAATTGCAACATATATTCACGCAAATTACTCTCGACTACATTACATATTTGCTGAACTTCGTTTCCTAATCTATCTTTGTTAATATTACCGAACTCATACGTCTTCTTAATTTGCCTGCAAATCCTCTTGATATCTGCCTTATCTGATGTCTGAATGACTGTATCTTTCCATTCATGTATAAGCTTTAACTGTAACTCACTGTGCCAAAAATTTATTACGAGCTGTAATTGATCATTATTTCTTTCGTACTCATCTTTGCGTGTATTGAGATTCGTTTCATGACTGGCTAATATTGCGATAAGTTTATCTTTTTTATTCTCTAAATCGGTTAATTGGTTATTTAATGATGTCTTGCTCTGTTTCAATTTTGCAAGTTGCTCATAGATCTCTTCACTGCCCATTTCGAGCATTAATTTTCTAAGCTGCCTGATTTTCGCTTCACACTTAATTCTCTTTTCTTCCAATAAATCCTTCTCTGCCTCATCCTCTTCCGCTTGTATAACTATATCGTTTTGCTGATTCATTCTTATAAGTTGATGCTGTGAAATCTCATTATGGCGAACACACAATGATTGCAATTCCGTAACCCTCTCACGATAAGAAGGCCATGAATCCAGTGCTTCCCAAATCCGTTTTTCATTTTTTAACGCCGACCACTTTCGTGTTGCTTCTTCTAATGTCAGTTGAAGTTTTTTGTATGTGCTTAATTTTTCTCTGTATTGAACTTCCAGTTTAAACTCCTGGCTCATTATTTCTTTGAGTCTGTGAGTTAGTTGTATAGACGTGTCAAAATGTTCTTGCAGTTCTCTGTCATCTGGAAATGCATTAATCTCTGATTGTAAAGTTCCTTTATTATGTTCATTCTTTCTTAACTGCTCATCAAGAAACACTATTTCACTGCTTAATTGGCTAATATTAGTTTCAATATCTGCTATGAGTATTTGTTTTGTACGTATTCTTGTTTCTTTGCCAATGTACTCTGCCCGCTCTTTAGAGAACCCTTTTCCAGATAATCCCCCTATACAAAAGCCAGTTGGGCCAATTGCTAGCTTCTCATTGCCTGCAGCAATATCAGAAGTATTATTATCCCAATCTATACCATTAAGTGCTGACATAATATCCTCAACAGTTAATCCACTTTCCAGAGAAGGTGTAGCGCATAGCACATCTGCAAGGGATGATTTAGTAGATTTCAAACTGGGTTCAAGCCATACCTCTTCATTGTGTTCCCAATCTATTACAGCTACATTTCCACCCGGAAATATCCACGCATCTAATATGCCTGCTTGTTCTAACGTTTCTTCTAAGTGAGGCCGAACATCTTCTGGAAGAGTTTCATTAAATTCACATACTGCATATAAAGGCGATCCTGTGTTCAAGCTCCTTAACTTGCGAGAATTCTTCCTCTTCTCTTTACGAACTGGTTCGGGCTCTTTAGTTGTTTTCCATTGTTCTAGTTCTTGTTCTAGTTTATTGCACTCAGATTGTAATAGCTCTTTATGATGCTGCAATCGAAGAGATTGTTCTATCAATTCCTGATTCTTAATCTGAAACACTTGAATGGCTGGATAACGTACCCGATCATACTGACGTTCGTTAGCCGTAAGGGAAGTTAAGACTCGCAACACTTCTCGAATTGTCTCGTTATTCACGGGAAGTTGATGTAACTCCTGCTGCCAACGAATTAGACGTTCTTTCATCGAGGCTTTAATAATTTCGCCTAGATTGGCTTGCCCCTCACGTTCTTCTTCAACATGGATTCGTTCTCGATGAATTTCACCCAAACTTAATTCCGCTTCCGTTACCTTACGATAAGCTTCGCGTTCTTCGCACGCAATGTTATACGCTTTGTTTAATTCCTCTCTATGTTGGCTAAGATCTTTAATCCAGTTGTTGACCCAGCTTTCATCCTCAAGAATTCCTCTTAACCAAATATTGTGGTAAATATCATGTTCTCTAAATTCAATAACTCGGGCAGTATCCTCTAACTCATCAATGACATTATTCTGCTCAATCTCGAGCTGTTCCAGCTTGTTCTGGGATTTTGCAATTTCATTTTCTATAATAAGTAAGTTATTGGAGTTGCGCTCGATTCGTTCATTTAGAGTTACTAGCTGCTTTTGGGTATCCTTAATTTGTTCTTCTGCATCACCTAATTCTCGCTGCTTCTCTATCACTTCACTACGATTTAATATATCCATCCCTGCATCGATTTCTTTAAGTGTTAACTTCCTATGTTCGATAGCTGATATAACCTTATCTTTATCATCGCCATTCATTTGAACTTGCCGTGTTAACTCAATAACCTGCTTCTCTGATTCGTCGTACACTTGAAATTGTTTAAGTACAATCTCAGAGTGATGTAATAGTAAAAAACGATTATATTCATTATATTTATCGTTTAATTTTCTCATATCTTCCACTTGTATATTCAATTCATCCAAACGATCCGTTATTTGATCCATATCCTCTATCACATCTGAAAGTGAGTTCAAATCATCTTCCATTAAGGGAGGTAACGCTTTCGTTAATATCTCATACATAGAAGAAGGTTTGAAATCCTTTGAAAGTTTAGGACTGCGCAATTCCAGCAGCAGCTTTAGTAAATCCTTATATGAATCTGAATCCTGAAAACCAAACAAAGCCGCATTGACCAAATCACGGTATTCCCGTTGTTCCTGTACAACTCTCCCGCCTGAATCAACTGCAATTTCCAATTCTTTTCGATTTAGTGGTACCTTACTCCCTTGTTCCCGCCATAGAGAATTATTGTATAGCCAAAAATCATGATTGATTCTTCTACCATCCTCTAAAAGGAACCCCCAAAAACCTAACTGAGCTGTACCTCGGCGTGCCCTTAGGCCGATACCAATAGTCTTATAAATATTTTTAGCTGGATGATGAAATTCCATCCATAAATACCCAGTCCGATCGGTATGTCCATGCTCACTATCTCCAAGCAAATAATACTCAAGTTTCCGATCCCGAGACCCAAAAGGATCGAGCCTTTCAGGTCGTTTGTCTCCGTCAAGCACCAATGGAATAAGACTTTGCATAGTAACCGATTTCCCTGAACCATTGGTCCCTCTTAAAATCATCCGTCCTTCTTCAAAACCAAATACTTCTTCATCGTAATACCAAAAATTCAAAACACCTGCTCGGTTCATTTGCCATCTTTCCAGTGCCAAATCCACCCCTCCTATACTTCCAATTCCACCGCTCCATATCGGGCCACCCATTTGCCCGCTACTGCCCGCAAAGCGAATAATGTGTTATCTTCCCACTGTCCAAATCCCCATTCCATCAAATGCGTAAATATCTGTTCAGCCAATTCGGAAGATTTCATCTTTCGATGATCATTCGTCCAATACTCTCCATAATGTTCTTTCAAATGAATAAGAATGCGTTCCAAATGATGTCTAGTGATGTACAAATGGGTCTGGTCTGAAACTTCATCAATATTTTCAACGGCCGGTTGTTGTCTGATTTCTCCTAATACCAGCAATGTAAGATCAGAAAGTGAAGCTAATGTTGGAAATATTTCTGCCTCGGAAACTATGTCGGATTCAAAAAACAAAATGCCCTCTCGATATTTGCTGCCTCCCCACCCAAACATCATTCTTATTTGATTAATTACATTATTTTTTTGTCCATGGAAGTAGAACAGATCCTCTTGCCATTCTTCATCAAGTACAACTGGTTCTATAAGATAGCGCCGGAACAATCGATGTTTTTTTCTACTATTCTGTTCTTCAGGACTATCTCCATAATCTATGATTTCTTTCATTTGATTCATATCAATATAACCGGCAAGTTCCTTTGTAAAATTACGAAACACATACCTTGAATAATGTGTGCTTTCATATAACACATCATGCTTGTCATCAGTTGATGCCCAATCGGCCTCTGTACCATCTACTGCTATGATAACTTGTAGACTTTTTAGCTTTTTCAAAGCCCTTGCCATAGATAAACGATGATAGTAATTTTTCCAGTCTACTTCTATTCCCGATTCCATCATAGAATCACGAACTTCCTTTATTAGATCAGTCAGCAAAAACTGTTCTTGCTCTGATTTGGCTTCCAGAAACCATAAACAATATGTAAACAAAGAGTAGTCTAAAGGTTCTCGAAACTCTTGAAATCCCATCCACGGATATGCGACTTCAGGTACCTTTTCTAATTTTGCAAGCTTACCGTTTAAGATAAGAATGTAACCTGTGTAATTAGAAAACCAATCTCTTAATGAGGTGAAATTATCTTTAATCCAATAATATAATTGAGAATCTTGCTCTTTGGATACCCATGGACGATTTAATAGGGCATTCATACATACTCGCCTTCTATTTAACAATTCTTCCTTATCCACAATATTTGACCGTTTTCTCTTTTTTGTTAATTTACCAACTCTAATAGTCTCCACAGCTCACTCCCCTCTCTTAGAACAACAGTTAGTTATTCTCAATTGCCCAGCTAAGCAAATTACTCCAATTATCTTTATCAACAACTACAAAAGTAAAATGATAATCAAGCAATTCAAGTTGGCCGTCCTCACATCTCAAACTCGCTCGCTCATTATCTACTGGCTTAGTTAAATGAATTTTGACACCTTCAGAGGTCTGCATTATGGAGTTTGAGGAATTGTTACAACGACTAATCCAATCCAACAATTGCAATCTAGATGAGGTAGTTATTACATCCAGTTGAGATATACTTATATCCCGCTGATCTACCATCTCTTTTAAAAATTGAAGTTCTTGTTTTTGCCTTGTTATAAATTCTAATCTCAGCCGTTCTTTCTCCTGAGAATTATCAATCGCTGCTTCTGTATCCTGGCGTTCATGTCTTTTTCTGCTCCGAGATCGCAAATTTTTGACAATTGGTGTTTCCAACCACATGGATTGTCCAGAGCTATCTGATTCCCGTCTGTCTTCTCCGTGGAAATGTCTGGTGGAAAATATTCCAAAGGCGTAGGCAGCAAGCTTATGAGCAGAATCCAGATTATCTATTTTGTAAAACCATTGACCTAAATGCTCCAATTCTTTTCTGCGGCTAATACTAGTACGTTTTTTTTCCTGAATCCGTAAAGCACTCCGTACCATCTTCACAATTGCCTCTTTTGTTGCCCTTTCTAGCAACTGCATTTCGCTGATTGTTCCGTGTTCACCCAGAAACCATTTGCTCAGTATATGCCATTTTTCAAAGAGCTCATCATAATATTGCTGTTTCGTAATTATTTCCTCAAGTTTAGGAATTCTCCACTCATCTTCAATCACAGCTTCTAGAAAAACATCTCTCACTCCATTTGATATTTGTACTAAGTTACCTTCAATTTTGTAAGAACGTCGCTGCATAGTGTGAACAAAGTCTTTTAAATAATTTGTAATAGCATCTTTATATATTAAAAAATCATCAGTGACCATTAGCTCTTCTGCCTTTCCTGTCTGAAGACTAGCTATATAATCCACTGATGCTTCGTGAAGTTTTTGGAACGATTCATTAATTTGATCCCATAATACTAATGCTTCCCCATGTTCATACTCGCCTGATCGGGCTCTAATTGTAAACAGGGTGTTTGCAATTGTATCAAACAAGGTAGGCTCAAGAGATCCACCATATCCCCGGACTGTTACCAAGTTTTCCAGCAGCCGTTCAATTTCAATCGAATAAGGCGTCAATAAGTATTGAAATTTCTTTTTTAAATATTCATCTACTGAGACAGCCCGTTCACCATAATGACGCGAGGTTAAATTTCCCCACTCAACAAGTTGTTCCAGATCAAGTTGACATTGTTCCAATGTATAATTTTTATGTAACTTCCATGCAATCACTCCGTCGTATATCTGCTCCGGTTTGAGCCAATAATTCAGTTTATGATATTGCTGGTACAGATACTTCATGATAGATCGGTAGCGGGTAACATTATCCGCATTTAAATACTTCAACTCAGAAACGCCTCGAAGAGATTGTATATCAGGAATTCTACTCAAAATAGCCTCCTATAAAATTTCAATTTTCTTTTACTTTGTTTATTGATTGGAGCCAAGCTATAATTTCATTCTCTGCTTTGTACTCCTTATCAAGATCACAATAAATTAGGCCCTGCAGATCTGATGCAATAACTGAACTACCTTTTCTACAAATAATCGTTCTTTCTTTACCAAGAGCTGCAACAAAAATTCCATATTCAATCAAAACATTAGCTTTAGGCTGCAAAATAATATCATTTCTGTACCAAACCGGATCGTCTTCGTTAAAAATTAATATTGCTGCATCCACCTGTTTGCTTATGTTTATAAGAGTATCCAACATATAACCCCCCAACGGAAAAACCCCAGTCCTATTCCAAGGGTAAGGTGTGACGTTCTCACTCTCAATAAGCATTGCAACATTTCTAAGATATCTCATCGAATCCTGTGAACTGGAACTGCCAAGAAAAACACGCATGTTCCCCCACCTTCCTTAGTCATTTACAATACGTAAATTTACAATTTTATACTTATACTAAAGTATTTTGGAGTTGTTGCATACCCCTCACTTCCAAACTATTCCGATGTGGAAATTAAATGTGGTATTTATCTTTGAGACCTGATACATTATTATCATTATTCTCAAGGAGGGAAATAATGGTATGTTGAGAGTTATTGAAGATGTTCGAGAAAATCTGGGACGTTATGAAGAGCTAAACGTGGAGGATTTATTGTTTCTTGAATTAGATCTAAAAAAACTGCTTAAATCAATATCCGAAAAATCAAACACTCTTTCTGCTAATTCAAAAACATCTTCTACCGTCTGCCCTCATTGCTCATCTAACAACACAATAAAGCATACAAAAGGCCCGATCCCACGATTTCGTTGTAAAAAATGTTTACGTACTTTCTCAGTGAACCGGCAGCTTTTGTTCTATAGAAAACAAAAAGCATCTCAGATTATAGACCTCATTGTTTATATCCACACCACTGATATGAGTATCACCGAGACAGCCAAGAAGCTCGGCATCTCATTAAAAACTTATAATGTATGGAGAGATCAGCTTATCTCTGTGCTTCCTCAACTTGCAGATAAATTCAAAAAACAACGCAAAAAGTAGCTAACTTCTGTTCCCCACCATGTTTTTATGAGCAAAAGACGTCATCTGAAAATTTTCTCGCGAAATTTTCTATCACATCTAATTTCCGTACTTTTGAGCATTATTTAGTCTATTATGGTTCGAATTTCAGGTTCTTGTTTTTGAATAACTTAGGCATTCCAATAGTACGCGGAAAATAGTCAAGCTGATTTCAATGTAGCAGTTACCCGATCCTAGATTAAATCAAGGAGGGGTTGAGTGTTAAGGCGGCTTTTTCGCGGGCAAAATCAGCTCTGAATCGAGCGTTCAAGGAGGAGTTTGGGATGCCGCGATTTGAGCAGCAGTACGAAGAATAGTTAATTGACAACCTAGAGAATGAGAGCAACCACAGGCGAAAGAAGTTTATAAGCAATGGATTAGACCATGAGACCGTTGAATTTCTCCGCACCGTCTGGTTCCCGGTAATCGGTAATCCGGATCATTTGTACACGGAATGGGAAGTGCGTGATTTCAATAAAGGTTACTGCTATCTGGATTTGGCTTATATGCCTGGAGGTGTGAAGAGCGGGATTGAAATTAAAGGCTATGGACCACACGCTAGAGAACTGGATGTCAGACGATTCAAGGATTTATGCCGCCGGCATTGCTTGCTGGCTTTGGATGGCTGGACCTTTCTCCCTATCGCATATCCTTCAATTGTGGAAGAGCCTAAACAATGCCAACAGCTGGTTCTGTCTTTTATAGGCAAATTCATTGCAACAGATGTCTCTTCCACTTTAACTTGGCTGGAGGCAGAATCATTGCGTTTCGCAAGACGTCTGCTCAGGGCTTTCACACCTTCGGAACTTGCGCAGCATCTCAAAATTTCTGACAGACACGCCAGACGAATTCTGCAAAATTTGTTCTCCTACAGTTACTGGATATACAGCGCAATCGTACGTACCAGTTGAGGGTGTAACAAAGTAACCAGTGGTTTATCACTAGTTAAGGTTTCGGTTGTACTAAATTGTTATACCTATTGTAATAGTGGGAAGTCGAGTGAATCGTTACGGACCGTACAGCCTTTATTCCCTTCAAAAGCACTATTACGTCAACCTTACGGACTCAGATGCAGTTATTTGCTGATTTTCGTGTGGATTATTGCCTGATGAAGGGGAATAAGCGCGGTACGGTCCGTTAGCGCTCCTAAATATCCCAATCAGAGAAAATAACGTCCGTGGGGTCCGTAACAGTGGATAATAGGATTTCAAAGTAGCAATAGTTAGTCGAAAGCTGGATTTAGTGGTTTTTGGATCGGTCAGCTGTTGGTGTAGACGGTTGGCAGTTGGTACTGGGTTGTTGGCTTTGGTCTTCTTGGGCTATCAGCAGTTGTTGTGGACGGTAGCCAGTTGGTGCTGATGTGTTCGTTATGGGATATCGGAATTGGTTTGTAATTCAGTGTAGTCAGTTGCCGTCGGCAACTGGCGTAGCATTAGCTTTCAATACAATCCCCGTCCCACTCCCAACACAACAAAAAAACGGCATCTCTGCCGTTCTTCATGGGATGGACTCTCAGGGGCTCGAACCCTGGACAAATAGATTAAGAGTCTACTGCTCTACCAACTGAGCTAAGAGTCCATGATATTAAGATATTTGGTGGAGCCAAGGGGGATCGAACCCCTGACCTCATCGCTGCCAGCGATGCGCTCTCCCAGCTGAGCTATGGCCCCATATTAGTTATTGTGGAAATGAAACTATGTATTCTAAATCCTCGTGTGTGTGAGCGTCAAGCTCACCTCGTCGTGTTATTAATTATTTCGTAGCCGACTTCTATATAATACAGAAATCCATTCCTGATGTCAACACTTTTATCATTTTTTTCTCTTCCCTTCCGGAGAACCGCCACAGCACCTATGCAACGCTCCATACCATACAGAGCATTACGGAGCACAGGTGCTGCAGCCTGTCTATAGCCCCTCCATCTCACCATCGTCTTTGGACAGCAGACCTTTCAGTTCCTTCATAAACATGTTGATGTCTTTGAACTGACGGTATACAGAGGCAAAGCGGACGTAAGCCACCTCATCTACCGGATATAGCTGCTCCATGACCAGCTCGCCGATCTGGCGGCTCTCGATCTCAGCCAGGGCGATACCGCGCAGCGTCTTCTCCACCTCTGAGACGATGGATTCCAGACGTTCGACAGAGACAGGACGCTTCTCGCAGGCTCTGATCAGTCCGCGCAGAATTTTGTCACGGCTGAATTCCTCACGGCTGCCGCCTTTCTTGATGACGATCAGCGGGGTTTCCTCAATCATCTCAAATGTAGTAAAGCGCTTGCTGCAACGCTCACATTCACGCCTGCGCCGGATCGATTTATTCTCATTGGCCGGACGCGAGTCAAGCACTTTGGTATTTGTATGATCGCAGTATGGGCATTTCATAAGCTAAGGCCACTCCTTTTACTGTAGTATTAGTCGCCGCTGTTTTCTGTACCCCCATGTTGGGCAGGTAATATTTATTTCCATAAAACACCGTTTTTATCTTGTTATGAATCTGGCGAGTCCGGCACATAATACAGTTACCAACCGATAGGAGGTGAACAGAAATGAGCCAAAACAGCAGCAATAACCTGGTAGCTCCAAACTCACGCGGTGCCTTGGAACAACTGAAATATGAAGTTGCCCAAGAATTGGGTATCACTCTTTCCCCGGACGGATACCAAGGCAATAAAACTTCTTACGAAAACGGTTCGATCGGTGGTTACATCACTAAACGTCTTGTAACGATCGCCGAGCAATCCCTGGCAGGTCAATATAAATAACCTGTCCCCATAAGCTTGCCTAAGAAGTATTAAACGGCTGCATGCCGTTTAATACTTCTTTTTACATAGCAGAGGCTTAAAATTCACTGTAAATCTCCGTGTACTGATTATAATAATAAATCACGCGCTGCACGTAGTGTCTGGTCTCGCCAAACGGAATATCCTTGGCAGCCGCTTCTGTCCCGTCCCATTGTCCACCATCGAGCCAGCTCTGCACCTTGCCCGGCCCGGCGTTGTAGGCGGCTATCACTGCAGTACGGTTGCCGTCAAACTGGCGGGACAATGAAGAGAGGTACCAGGTGCCCAGCTCGATGTTGGCCGACGGCTCCTCTTTAAGCTCATCCAGGGATACTTCCGGCAGCTTGGCCATCTCAAGCGCCCACTTGGCGGTGTCCGGCATGAGCTGCATCAGTCCAAGAGCGCCTTTTTTGGATTCACGGCCAGTCTTGAAATTGGTTTCAACGCGGATAATAGCGGCAACCAGAAACGGATCCGTCTCATATGTGGTGCTGTGCTTTCGGATTTCGTCTTTATAATGAATAGGATAAAACCAGGACATCCAGTTGGTGCCGAGAAACAGAATTGCAGTAAAACCAATGAACAGCAGGAGCAGCACTCTTTTTTTTCGCAGCCAGCTCATAATAAGCCCAGCCTGTCCCACAACACGGCAACCTGCTGCTCAGTCTCGGCAGGCTCGCCGCTGTTGTCAATAATATAATCTGCTCTGCTTCGTTTCTCTTCAATATCCATCTGGGCGTCCAGCCTTGCTGCAGCCTGTTCGGGGTTGAGACCGTTACGCTCCATCAGACGGGCGAGCTGCACCTCACGGGGCACATAAACAGCTAACACCTTATCGAACAGGTTGTCCAGCTTGGATTCATACAATAGAGGAATATCCACAATAATCAGGCGCTGCGGGTCCTCCTCTTCGAGTGCATACATCTGTTCCTTGATTTCCCGGCGGATCGCAGGATGAGTCAGACTGTTCAGCTTCTGCAGGGCAGCGGGATCGCTGAAGACGATCTCCCCCAGCGCAGCCCGGTTCAGCGTGCCGTCAGGCAGCAGTATGCCTTGGCCAAAATGGCCTGCAACAGCAGCCAGCACGGGATGTCCCGGGAGCATGACCCCTTTTGCGATGACATCGGCATCAACGAGTCGTGCTCCTTTTTGTATTAGCATTGCGGAGACGGTGCTTTTTCCGGATGCAATGCCTCCGGTTAAGCCCATAATCATGTACTCACCTCATAACAGCTTCATTATTCCCATAGCAATTAATAATAACGCAGGCAGTGCAGCAGCGTGCTTCATCCAGAAGCTTCCCGACAGCTTAAGGCCGGTTTTCATTCCAAGCAATAAAAAGGTGCCGCTAAACAGGGCAATCATCAGCGAGGTCCATACCGGGCTGAAGCCGAGCAGCGCAGCGCCAAGCCCCGCTCCAAACGCATCCAGCGAGAGTGCAATCCCCAGAATCATCGCTTCCATGGAAGATATACTTCCCGAATCATCTATATCTGCGGAAGACGGCGTACGCAGAATCTGTATAACTACACCCAGATGCCGCAGCTCTAATGAAAAGACCGCGGACTTCTGAGGGCCGGCCTGGGCAGCTGCTGGCATTATTTCATCCGCAGCTTTCCGCTCCGTCTCCTGCGGGCCCTTCTCCTTCTGGGTCAGCATCTGAACCAATGACCAGCAGCCCATTAAGACGAGAATAACCGCTCCAATAATGGAGGCGGCATCCGGAGAGACAACCTTGGCTAAAAGTACACCGACCTGCATGGAGACACAAATGACAATCCCCGAACAAAGCGAGATAATCAGAATGGAGAGCAGCGGTATTTTCATTTTGCGTAAACCATATGTAATGCCTACACCAAAACCGTCCAAACTAAGCGCAAAAGCCAGCAGCAGCAGTGAAAATAATGGGCTGATCACCCGCAATCCCTCCCGTGAAGAAACAGAAGTCCGGAGGAAGAATCATTCCGGTTCTGTTTGCTTGTTTCAGCGTTCTTCACACAGTATATGGGCGGGACGGGCAGTCGGTTCCTGGGCTTTTGCGTCTAGCCGGATCGTTACGGTGTACTTCATCCTTAAATCAGGTAAATCCCGTATCTAATTGTTGTTTATAACAACCGTTAGCGGCTGGCAATTCGGGCAGATATGCGTGCCGCGGCCGCCTACAACGCTTTTCTCGATCAGAGTACCGCAGGTTGTGCAGGGCTGGTCCTTACGGCCGTAAATGAGATGCTGCTGCTGGTAGCTGCCGCTCTCACCCTGACCGTTGACATATGATTTGACCGATGAACCTCCAGCGTTGACTGCATCTGTCAGCGTTGATACGATCGCACTATGCAGCCGGTTCAGCTGCCCGTCCGAAAGCAGCTTCGCTGTCTCCTCAGGATGAATCCCTGCGCGGTGCAGTGCTTCATCTACATAGATATTACCGATGCCGACAATGTATTCCTGATTCAGCAGCAGGGGCTTGATCTTGGTACTGCGGTCCCCGACAATTTCTTTAAACCGCTCCGGCGTAAAAGAAACATCCAGCGGCTCCTGTCCCAGCTTGTTCAGCGGCTTCAGCAGCAGGTCCTCACCGGGATCGAACAGATGCATAGTCCCGAACTGGCGTACATCCGTGTAGCGAAGCTCCGTACCGTCGGTGAAATGGAAAATAACATGAGTATGCTTGTCCAGCAGCTCATCCTGACGGTACAGGCCGTAACGGCCCTCCATCCGCAGATGGGAGACCATAACGAGCCCGTCCAGCACAAACCGCAGGAATTTGCCTCTGCGCTCAACTGTAACAATGCTATGGCCTGCCAGCATGTTAGCAAAGGCCTGGGTATCGTCCGGACGCTGGATGATCCGCGGCAGCCGGACGGTGACGTGCTCTATCTGCTTGCCTGTAATTAATTCATTTAGTGTTCTTCTGACTGTTTCAACTTCCGGTAGTTCCGGCATAATGGCTCACCTCCACTCCATTATACCGGATAAAGCAAGGTAACGGGGAGCCTATTTAGCCTCGTACCAGTTACTGCCATAACTTACCTCTGCCTTTAGCGGCACGGACAGGCTAAGCGCTCCGGCCATCACCTCAGGCACAAGCTCCTTCATCAGCTCCAGCTCATCCGCCGGCACCTCGAACACAAGCTCATCGTGCACCTGAAGCAGCATGCGGCTCTTCAGCCCGCGTTCAAACAGCGCTTTATCCATATGCACCATAGCCAGCTTGATAATGTCGGCAGCCGTTCCCTGAATCGGAGTATTCATTGCGGTACGTTCAGCAAACGAACGGAGGTTGAAGTTGCTGGCATTAATCTCAGGCAGATAGCGGCGGCGCTCCAGCATCGTCGTAACATAGCCCTGCTTGCGTGCTTCCACAACAATATCGACCATGTACTGGCGGACACCGTTGAAGACCTCCTTGTATTGCTCAATGAACTGGGCGGCTTCCTTACGCGGAATATTCAAGTTCTGGGACAGCCCGTAATCACTGATGCCGTACACAATCCCGAAGTTAACTGCCTTGGCGGAGCGGCGCATGTTACTGTCCACCTGATCAGCAGTTACGCCGAATACATCCATTGCTGTCTTGGTGTGAATATCCATGTCCTCCAGAAAAGCTTCCTTCATCCGCTCATCGCCGGAGATGTGGGCCAGCACCCGCAGCTCAATCTGTGAATAGTCTGCCGCCAGAATCGACCAGCCCGGTTCAGAAGGAACAAATATCTTCCGCAGCTTGCGGCCTTCCTCCAGCCGGATTGGAATATTCTGCAGGTTCGGGAACTGGCTGCTGAGCCGTCCAGTCGCCGCAATTGTCTGCCGGTAGAAGGTGTGCACCTTCCCCGTCTGCTCCGAGATTTCCTTCAGCAGCCCTTCCACATAAGTGGACTGGAGCTTGGCAATCGTACGATACTGCAGAATCAGACGCACCACGTCATGATAAGGTGCCAGCTTCTCCAGCACTTCTGCATCTGTAGAGTAGCCTGTCTTGGTCTTCTTCACCACAGGCAGCCCCAGCTTCACGAACAGAATTTCGCCGAGCTGCTTCGGTGAGTTGAGGTTAAATTCAGTGCCGCAGATCTCATAAATTTCCGTAACCAGCGACGCAATCTGTGCCTCGAACTCTTTGCCCAGCTCTTTAAGCTCCTCTTTGTTAACGGCAATGCCCTGCTTCTCCATGTCAGCCAGAATCCGTGACAGCGGCATCTCCAAATCCACGAACAATCCGGTCATTGCTGTCTCACGCAGCTCCTCCTGCTGCTTAGCCACAATACCGAGCACAGTTGCGCTCTTGCGGGCTACGTGGTTGCCCAGAATTTCAAGCTCCGGAATTTTGTATTTGGCGCCTTTGCCAAAAATATCTTCGTCCGGTGACAGGCGGGGCAGACCGTATTTGGAGGTGAGATCATTCAGGTTCTGATTCGATTCCGTCGGGTCAAGCAGATATGCGGCAAGCTGAACATCATTCGCAGCCCCGGCAAAAGCAATTCCCTGCCAATGTAATGCCAGATCTGCGCGGTGCAGATCATATCCGCTCTTCGGCGCCTTGCTGTCTCCCAGCCAGTCCCGCAGCGGCGCTGCCGCCGGGCTCTGCAGCAGTTCAAACGGAACATAATAATGCCGCTCCGGCGAAGATAGGCCGATACCGATTACCTCGGACCGGTGGGGATTCTCCCCGTTCGTCTCCACATGCAGAGCTGAAATCTCCGGGAGTGCGGCAATCAGCGCATCCAGATCAGCCTCACCGACGATTGTAATATCCAGCTCGGCAGCTTCAACTGCTGCTGATTCATCTGATGATCCGGAATGCGCACTCAGCGACAGACGCTCCAGAAGAGACTTGAACTCCAGCTTCGCCAGCGCAGGTCCTGCTGTATCCCGGTTAATCCCTGTAAAGGACATATCCTCCCAGGCATGCTCGAGCGGAACCTCGCGGTAGATGGTCGCCAGCTTTTTGCTCATAACCGCACTGTCCGCATGCTCCTCCAGCTTCTCCTTCATCTTACCCTTTAGCTCGCCTGTTCCGGCCAGAACGCTTTCTACGGAGCCGAACTGGTGCAGCAGCTTAAGCGCGGTTTTCTCACCCACTCCAGGCACCCCTGGAATATTATCACTCGCATCGCCCATAAGGCCCTTCAGGTCAATGATCTGCTCAGGCGTCAAATCGTATTTCTCGCGGATCTGCTGCGGCCCGTACAGCTCCACTTCAGTTACGCCTTTACGCACAAGCGCTATGGTTGTATGTTCCGAAGCCAGCTGCAGCATGTCCTTATCCCCGGATACGATCATCACTTCACGTCCGGCAGCATCTGCCTCACGGGAAATCGTTCCGATAATATCGTCAGCCTCATAGCCGTTGATCTCAAACTGCGGAACCCCAAGATCACGCAGCAAACCTTTTAGTAAAGGGAATTGTTCGGATAGCTCCGGCGGCGTTTTTTGCCGTCCGCCCTTATAATCCTCATAGCCTTCATGACGGAACGTAATCTTTCCTGCATCAAATGCCACGATCATATGGCTTGGTTTATGTTCTTCAATTAAACGCAGCAGCATGGTCGTAAAGCCGTATACGGCGTTCGTCTGCTGCCCGGCTGTATTCGTCAGCGGCGGCATCGCAAAAAATGCGCGGTAAATAATATTGTTTCCATCTATTAGTATCAACTTGTCCACTGTAGCACCTCGCCTTTTTCTTGCTTACTCTTTACATCTTACCATATGCCCTGCACCAAAATGAACCAAAGCGCACGATTTACGCTGCAGCTAAGCATATTCCCGCATGGAATGCAGGATTGCCAAACTTCACCGGCTTGAAACCGTAAACCCTGCGATAACAACAAAAAAACAGCAGCCCGCCTAAGGCGGGTGCTGTTGTGGCACTGCTTCATTTTACTGATTCAAATCCGGGCGCTTCCCGGTTACCAGATACACTACGCTCTCACCGATGTTGGTCGCATGATCGGCGATCCGTTCAATATAGCGGCCAACCAAGGTCAGCAGCATCGCCTGGTTCAGCGATTCCGGCTTCTCAACCATGTAAGCATACAGCTCATTAATGGTTGAACTGTACAGCCCGTCAACCTGATCGTCATCCTGGGCCATTTTGTAAGCCAGATCCGTATTCTCATCCAGGTAGGATTGAATGGCTTCCGTAATCATCACCGATACGATCTCAGCCATACGAGGAATATCCACCAGCGGCTTAATCAGTGTCTGCCCCTGAATGCGCATAGTTACCTTAGCCACGTCCAAAGCCAGGTCACCCATACGCTCAAGGTCACTGGAGATTTTGAAGGCAACAATGATACGGCGCAGATCCTTTGCAACAGGCTGCTGGGTAATGATCAGGCGGGAACCGATTTCCATAATCCGGTCTTCCATCGCATTGAGATGCAAATCCGCCTTTACAATTTCCTGTGCGCGTGCAATGTCAAGCGTCTGCAAGGCAACAATTGCACCTTCCAGTGCATCATTTACGTGTTCGCCCATTTGCTGCAGCAGGCTGCGCAGTTCTTCCAGATCTTTGTCGAATTCTTTTCTGCGAATCATAATAAAAGAGTTCCTCCTCAAAAACATATGGTCAGCCTGATATTTCAGGAGCGGGTCCCCGATAGGATATTAGCCGAAACGTCCGGAGATATAGTCTTCAGTGCGGGAGTCCTTCGGGTTCGAGAACAGCATTTCTGTATCCGCAGCCTCCACAATAACGCCGTTCAGGAAAAATACAGTGCGGCCGGATACACGGGCAGCCTGATGCATGTTGTGCGTTACCATAACAATCGTATATTTGCTGCGGAGCTCCTGTACCAGTTCCTCAATCTTGAGGGTCGACACAGGGTCAAGGGCAGAGGTTGCCTCATCCATCAGCAGAATATCTGGCTGAACGGCAAGCGCTCTGGCAATACACAGGCGCTGCTGCTGTCCGCCGGACAGGCTGAGTGCAGACTTTTTCAGGAAATCCTTAACTTCCTCCCACAGGGCCGATTGGCGGAGACTCTGCTCCACAATCTCATCAAGCTCCTGCTTCGAGTGGGTTCCATGCAGACGCGGGCCGTAAGCCACATTGTCATAGATCGACTTCGGAAAAGGATTGGGCTGCTGAAACACCATACCGACCTGCTTGCGCAGGCTCTCCACTTCCACTTCGTCGCTGTAGATATTTTTGCCGCCGATGTTCACTTTACCTTCAATACGTGTTCCGGGAATCATGTCGTTCATACGGTTTAGGGTGCGCAGGAGGGTGGATTTACCACAGCCGGACGGTCCGATAAAGGCGGTTACCTGTTTCTCCGGAATCTGCAGATCCACGTTCTTCAATGCGTGAAATGACTCATAGTAGAGATCAAGCTTCTCTATGTCAATGATGGATTTCATGTGTTTTGGCAGTCTCCTTCTCATCATCTTCGTTCCCAATGATAAGCTTTGAGTGTAAATAGAGTTGAAGAGAAATGTTAACGCAGTGTAAAATCACAAACTGCGTAATCATTATCTAAGCTAATTGTAATTATATTTTATATTTAATATTAATTTTTTATGTACAACATTTACGCCAGACGATTAAAAAAACACCGGCATATTAAATGACCGGTGCTCTTTTTTTATTAACAACCAGCTTGTAGCCCACTCCGCGGATCGAATCGATATGGACGGATTCCGGATCAAGCTCCAGCTTCTTGCGCAGGGAACTGACATGTACATCCACTGTGCGCTGCCCGCCGATATAATCAAATCCCCAGACCGCATTCATCAGGTCATCACGGGTCAGCACAACCCCCGGCTTGCGTGCCAAATACAGCAGCACTTCAAATTCCTTGGGCCGCAGGTTAATGCTGTGTCCGCCCAGAGAGACCTCATACCGCTCCGGATAAATCTCCAGCTGTCCCAAAATAATGGTTGAAGCAGAGACTGGATTGTCCGGCTGAATTTCTTCAGCCACCCCGGATATGCGCCGGAGCACGGCACTGACTCTGGCAAGCAGCTCAGATACGCCAAACGGCTTGGTTATGTAATCATCGGCACCGGATTTCAGGCCGCGGACTACATCCTCTTCGGCGTTCTTGGCCGTCAGTACAATTACAGGCGTGCGGATGCCTTGTCCGCGAAGCTTGTCAAGGATATCTATCCCGTTCATACCGGGCAGCATCAGATCCAGTACGATCAGATCAAAAGGTTCTCTAGTCGCACGGTCGTATCCTGCCGTTCCATGATCCTCCACTGTTACTTCATAGCCTTCCTGCGTCAGATTATAGGACAGCAGCCGGGCAAGCGTCGGTTCGTCTTCAATGACCAGCAATCGTTGTGCCATAGTTTCCCCCGTATTCACGTGTTTTTAAATTTTACAAAAAATGCAGCAAACCCATCATATCACCGGAATGTTAACTTGGTGTAAAATAACAACAAATTTCGCAGATGATCCTGCAGATTAATAGTATTCCTCTGCGCTGCAATTGGCAAATCGGTTCACCGCTTATTATAGCGATATCCGGCACCCTGCAGTTATTTATCGTGCTCCTGCAGCAGCGGCAGCTCCAGAATAAACGAGCTTCCGATTCCCAGATCGCTCTCTACAGTTATCGTACCCCGGTGAAGCTCCACCAGATGCTTGACTATAGATAAGCCGAGCCCTGTACCGCCGGAGCTTCTGGAGCGGGCTTTATCCACCCGGTAGAACCGTTCAAAAATCCGCGGCAGATCCTTGCGGGGGATGCCCATCCCCGTATCACTGACTGTAAAGATAACCGTTTCCGTGCCGTCAGGCTTATGCCCGTCAGCTACTGTAACTTTGACATTGCCGCCGTCATGTGTGTAATTGATCGCGTTGGAGAGCAGGTTCATAAAGATTTGCCGCAGCTTATCCTCATCCCCTTCCATTAAAAGCTCATCCGGGATATTTGCGCTGAGGCTGATTTTTTTCTTCTCAGCTACTTTACTTAACGTTTCCAGAACGGAATCAAAGAACTCGCTTAAATATACCGGAGAGCAGTCGAGCTGCACCCGCTTGGATTCAATTTTGGACAGCTCCAGAATGTCGCCGATCAGCCGGTTCAGCCGTTCATTCTCATCATAAATAATCTGCAGGAACGAGCGCGCCGTCTTCTCGTCGGTTACACCGCCGCCGAGAAGCGTCTCGGCAAAGCCTTTGACTGCAGCAACAGGCGTCTTCAGCTCATGCGACACATTGGCAACAAACTCGCTGCGCATCTTCTCCAGCCGGCGGATATCGGTAACCTCCTGTAGCAGGAACAGCATTCCCCGGTGAGAGCCGTCCTGCGCCATCGGCACTCCGTCCAGCCGGACAATCCGCTCTGCCGGGGTATAAATACTGCGCTCTTCATGAATAGGCTCACAACGCATTATACCTTCTTCAATAAGCCGGCTCAGCTCATAATGATGCTTCAGCTCTTTATAGGAATGCCCGGTCATTTCGCTGTTCTTCACATCCAGCATACGTTCTGCCGCCCGGTTAATCAGGGCAAATTCGCCTTCAGCATTAACCATGACAATACCGCCGGTCATATTATCAAGCACGCTCTGCAGCAGATCCTCATTGTCGCGGATCGTTTTGAGCTGGGCCTGCAGGCTGTCCGCCATGGCATTGATCGCTTTGGCCAGCTGGCCGACCTCATCCTTGCGCTGCATCGGCACTCTCGCATCATAATCCAGATCCGTAATTCGCCGGGCAACCCTTGTTATCTGCTCAAGAGGCGAGGTCATGCTCGATGCCACTTTATAGCTGACAAAGGTTGCTGCCACGAATAGCAGAACCAGTCCTATAGCCATGATGAACCATGCCCTGCTCAGACCCTCGGTTACTGCGTCCAGACCCATCGACAGCCGGATATAACCGTCAAAGCCGTCAGCTGAGGTTACAGCACCGGCAACATAAAGCATTTCGCGGTCCAGTGTATCGCTGTAGCGGATAGCCCGTCCGATCCCTTCCTTCTGCGCAAGCATTTCCTCTTCACGGTTAGAATGATTGTCCATTTCCAGCGGATTCCGTTCAGAATCACCGATAACCTTCCCTTCTTTCGTAATGAAGGTAATCCGCGAGTCGGTTAGCCCGGCAATATGCTTAGCCCGTTCCGTATAATAGGAGATCGCCTCCGGACTGTTCATATCAACAAACTGGAAAGTTCCGGAGAGCAGTTTTATTTCCCGGGACATGTTCTCCTCCAGCGCTGAAATGTGTGAATCCTTAAAGAGCTTGGCCATCGTGAGGCCTGCGCCGATCATCGAGATGCCAACCAGAGCCATAAGGATAAAGGTAAGACGAATGCGGAACGGTTTCATATCAGGCAATCCTCTTTCTTCTCTTTTGTCTTTGAGAACATCCTAACTCCATTTCTGCAAAAATACCAGTTCCCGGCACAATTATCAACGCAGTGTAAAATCCCTATCCGACTGCCGGCTGCTCCGGTAAAAATGTTGCCTGTCGTATATAGCACCGCAAAATGCTAAACTATTAGATAGTACCTTTTACTCTTATTTTTTGTGAGGGATCCCGATGAAAGTAACCATTTCGGATGTGGCAAGAGCAGCAAATGTGGCAAAATCTACTGTCTCTAAGGTGTTGAACGACTCTCCCAAAATATCATCCGAGACGAAGCAGCGCGTCCGTGAGATTATGAAGCAGATGAATTATATACCGAGCAGCATCGCAACCGGTTTAGCCAGACAGAGCTCTCAGACGGTAGGCCTGCTGGTTGATATGTCAAAAGAAAGTGAGTTCCTTAACCAGTTCTTCTACAATATCATCGGCGGAATTGAAAGCGTTATGGGTCCTCTCGGATATGAGCTGACGCTCTGCAATATCCAGCATCATGACGCGGAGGATCATTTTCTGAACCGGCTGGTGCTGAACCAGCGGGTCGACGGAATTATTGCCAACAATTCGGTACTGACGGAGGAGCTGGCCAAGGAGCTGGACCGCCTCCGCTTTCCTTACGTTTCTATCGGAGAAATGGAGCCTGCTGCGAGCTGGGTCGATTTCGACAATGAAGCCGGCGGGAGAATGCTGACCCGCCATCTGCTGGAGCAGGGCTACAGCAGACCCGCATTCATCGGCGGCCAGCGGAATGAACGGATTTTCACCCGGCGGCTGGGCGGTTATCTTCAGGCGCTTAAGCAGTCCGGTGTCATTGTCCACCAGGACTGGATCATCAACGGCCAGGCGGATGAGCATGAAGGCTACCGCTCCGCCCTCAGGCTCCTGCAGCGCGAAGACCGGCCGGACTCGGTCGTATGCATGACCAACTATACCGCCTTCGGTGTCCTGAAGGCCGCGCGTGCTCTGGGGATAGAGGTTCCGGGCCAGCTGGGTATTGCGGCGTTTGATGAATATCCCTTGTCCCGCTATACGACCCCGCCGCTAACTTCACTGAACATCGATACCTTCAAGCTTGGAGTGACCTCCGGCCAGTGGCTGATGGACCATATCTGCGGGAACTGTACCGGCTCACGGAGACTGCTGCTGGAGCCTGAGCTCATTGTACGCGAGTCTACAGCAGGCCTTACGCGCTAACTTGTCACCTAATATAACTAAAGACAGGGGCTGTTCTGCTTGTTTAGCAGACAGCCCCTGTCTTTATATTTTTAATAGGGAAGACCCAAAAAACAGAACCGGATGACATCAACAATCCCATGCGCCAGCATGGCGGAAGTGATGTCCCTTTTCTTCTGAAGAACGGCAAACGGAAGACCGAAGAGCAAAGCCAGCATGATAATGTTGATGACTCCCGGAACGATCCCGTTATTGATAATGATGTCCGGAGTATGTATTAGCACATGCGGAATAATCATCATAAACCAGGCGGTGAATCTTTTCGCTCTGGTATCCATTCTGCCGTTCAGCAGTGACAGGCATAAGGCGTAGAACACTGCACGCATAGCCATCTCTTCATATATTGCCGGGCTGAGTGCAATTTTGAAATAAGCGAACTTAATACTGAAGCTGTCCAAGGCCTTCCCGCTCAGCAGCAGATTAATTATGCCTAGTACCGCACCGGCAGCAATACCGGTAAGCAGGCTTACAGCAACTGTTTTTTTGTTTGAATTTTGCAGGAAGACAAGCCGATTATCACTGAACCTGTTAAAAGTACTGAATACAGCAAGAGATGACATTAAAGTGATGACGCTCGTTTCAATCATAGTGAACAGGGGAAGGTTAATATACGCTGCCGCAACTGCTGCCGCCAGCAGGAGCGAGATCAGGATCTGCCGTTTTGCAGGCAGCTTGTGCTTAACTAATAAAAATACGCTTACAAGCAGCGAACATGCCCCAAGGACAATCCACATTCTAGATGTTGCATCGGTTTGATTACTGCCGGCATAAAAGTTCAGCACAAAAAGCAGCATAAATACGCCAAACATCATCCATACCATTTTCAAGTTACTCTTGATAGCCACAGCTATCCCCCTTCCAGATTACACATTTGTATACAGACAATTGTATAATCCTACCACCATAATCCTTGTGAATAAATGAACTAACTCACTCCTTAACTGCTGAAGGCCTTGCCGCCTTATTTATCAGACAGTCACAGCAGCAGATTACTCCTCCTGCTAAAAAAGCAGCGCCGCCCCAAACGGAGCAGCGCTGCTGTAACTACCGGTAAACTATTGATCCTTCCAGCGCTGCACGGTCAGGTTCACAGTCTGCGCTCCACCGGGCGGTGTCAGGGTCCGGTTGGCAATGTCTGCACCGCTTGTGCTGGTTTCAACCGAAGCCCAAGTACCGCGGGTGACCTTGTACTGTACTGCTGTTCCTGCGGGCAGGCTGAGTGTGATGGAGTAGACACCATCACTGCCTTTAGTCAGCTGATAAGCAGGATCGGCCGCTGCCCAGCTGTTGAAGGAGCCGCTGAGATACACCGGTCCGGATGACGGTGTAGTACTTGGAACACTCACCCTGAAGGTTACGCTGTCCGCTTGCGGCACGCCGGAAGTCAGGCTTCCATTTACAAGGCTCCAGCTGCCGGCAGTCAGATGATAGTTGCTGCCTCCGTTATTATCCCAGGTACCGCTGCCATTATTGAAGGCTGCAGTCAGACCGGCCGCCGTGCCCAGCTGAACTGTAGCTGTCTTATATCCAGCATAAGACGAAGCCTGCAGCTGCACTCCCGGTGAAGTGGTCCATACGCTTGAGCCGTCTACACTGTAATGCATATATGAATTCGTGAATGTTGTATTCTTGTAGTAAATGGTCACTGAATTGCCAACAGGAGTAGCGGTAGGAGTTGGTGTAGCCGTTGGCGCTACTGTTGGTGTTGCTGTTGGTGTAACTGTAGGCGTTGGTGTAGCGGTCGGCGCTATTGTCGGAGTCGGTGTAGCCGTTGGCGCTACCGTAGGTGTGGCAGTAGGCGCTACCGTTGGAGTCGGTGTAGCAGTCGGGCCTGCCGGGCCTCCTGACTGGATATTTCCGGCAGGTGTATACGTCCAGGTGCCTGTGCCGAACAGATAATTGCTGCCTCCATTGCTGTCCCACGTGCCGCTGCCGTTGTTGAAGCAGGCTTCTAGCTGGGTAGCTGAGCCGATATTAATCGTAATCTTGTTGTAGCCTGATACTTCTGCAGCCGGAATAGCTACACCTGGTGCAGTCGTCCAGGTTCCGCCGGCAGGCCGGTAGTGAATGTAAGGGGTAGTATAACCCTGCTTATAATAGATCGTTACACTGTTCCCGGCCGGAGTTGTCACCAGCGCAGCTGCACTGAAGGCGGACAGGTTACCTGCCGCGTCAAAAGCTTTTACCGTATAGGTGTAACTTGTCTGTCCCGCCAGTCCGCTGTCTGTATAGGAGGTGGTTGCAGAAGTGCCTACCTTGACTCCGTTGCGGTAAATTTCATAGCCGGTTACCCCCACATTGTCGGTGGACGCTGTCCAGCTGACCAGTGCACTGGAGGCATTTTGTACGGTGGCTGTAACGTTAGCAGGAGCTGTTGGAGCAGAGGTATCGGTTACAGGCTGTGTTTTGGAATAGATTTTGGCCGAGTTGGCATTGGCGGATACAGTGATCTGCTTCCCCGTAACACCGCCTGCCTGTACTGTTACTGTATCTGAGGTATTGAGCTGATTGATTAACACCGTTCCGGCAGTCAGCGTACTTTCGCTGCGAAGCGGAATGGTGACCGTCTGCGTCCCGCCAGAGGCATTGCTGAATACAGAAATGACCTCCTGCCCGACATTCGTGCCAGTATCAATCCGGCGTGAGAAGGCATACAGATTCTGGGCGGACCACATCTCACGCTGGGTGCCTGTACGCAGGGCCGGATTATTTTTGCGGATTTCATTCAGCTTGGCTACATGCTTGTACGTGCTCGTATTTTCATTAAAATAGTTCTCCAGAACATTGCCGTTTGCATCCCGCTTCACCATCGACCAGCGGTTCCAGGTATCGGCAATGCCGCCGGTCATAATCTGGCCGTTACCGTTGCCCTTATTCTGTTCTGTTCCCTGGAAGACTACCGGCGTCCCCCGGACGGTGAAAATAAAGGAGAGTGCATTCTGCAGCTTCTCTACACTGCCTCCAGCCTCCGTAAGGAACCGGTTACGGTCATGATTGTCGATAAAGGTAACCATGTGGTTCGCATTTCCGTTGTAATATGAATCCTGTGCTAAAGTACTCTTAACGTTGGACTCAAAAGACTGCCCGTAAGCAAAGCTGTTCAGCACCGAGAAGAATAACGGGAAGTCCAGCATTCCCCATTCCTTGTTCGCTCCAACCCAGCGGGAGACAAATTCCGCATTGCCGTCAAAATTCTCACCAAAGGTATTAACCCCCAGCAGATTCTGCAGCTCACCGATGTCGGCAGGCTTCATCAGCTTGGCGGCATCCACGCGTGCACCATCTGCTCCGGTATAGTCAAACCAGGCTTTGATGGAGCTGAAGATAGCCTGCTTCGCGGCAGGAACATCAAAGTCAATGTCATCCAGCCCGCCCAGATCATGATTCTCCAGATAATCCTGGGCCCATTGATCATATCTGCCGTCGGCCAGCGACCAGTTAATATCCCCGTTGTGATGATACCAGGCCGGGTTGTTGAACGGTGCAGCCGGCTGCAGACCCGGGATATCGTAATAAGCCTGAGTCCCGAGCATATAGTCGCCGATATGATTCGGCACTACATCAATAATGACCTTGATGCCAAGCGCGTGTGCAGCATCCACCAGCTCCTTAAGCTTCTCCTTAGTGCCAAAGTACGGATTGGCAGCATTGGGGTCTTTTACATTGTAGCCGTGATAGGCAGTGTTCTTGCCCGTTCCGTTATTATCGCGGCTGGTCATCTGCGGCTCGGCCACAGGAGAAATCCAGATCGCGGTATAACCCATATTAGCGATATAGGGAAGCTTGTTGATGACCCCCTGCCAGTCCCCGCCCTTCATATAACGGAAATCCTCTTCGGAGGTTTCCCCGTAGCGGATTGCAGCCCCGGTTGCATTATTGGACGTATCCCCGTCAGAGAACCGGTCGACCATAATCTGATAAATCGTGTCATTCTCCGTAATAGTGCCAATGCTTGCCGCTTCAGCCTTAGACGGTGCCAGAACAAACAAATTCGTCATAACAGACAGAACAATAGACGTGATCAGAACCGGAATCAGCCATCGGTTGCGTTTCATTCCCTCATCTCCCTCTCCTCATTGAACCCATTGGAAATTCTGCTGCTTGTGAACTATCACCGCATCACTTGCATATCTGAGATGTTATCAAGGAAACCGGTTTCCCAAGTAAAAATTACCATGTCCATGTATGCGCTGTCAAGAAAAATTATGCCAAAAAGCCTCCTTTCCGGAATTTGAAAGGAGGCTTCTGCTTACACCGCTGTCATCATCAATTCTGAAGCAGTTATTTTATTTAAAAACCGGCTCCCGGAACTGGGCCAGCTTGGCCGCGGAGTCCTTCTCAACATCAGCGTGCAGGCTGTTGCCGTGTGAATCCATCGTTACAATGGCGGCAAAGCCCTCTACCTGAAGATGCCACATCGCTTCCGGAATACCGAATTCCATGAAATCAACCGCGTTAACCCTTTTGATGCATTCTGCGTAGTACTGTGCTGCTCCGCCGATCGCGTTCAGGTATACCCCGCCATGCTCCTGCAGCGCCTTCAGCGTCTTGGGACCCATCCCGCCCTTGCCGATTACTGCGCGGATGCCGAATTTCTTGATAATATCGCCCTGGTAAGGCTCCTCACGGATGCTGGTAGTCGGACCTGCCGCCTTAACATGCCACCCTTCATCGTCCTTTAGCATAACAGGCCCGCAGTGATAGATAACTGCTCCGTTCAGATCAACCGGCGTGTCATGGTCCATCAGGTATTTATGCAGCGCATCACGTCCTGTATGCATTTCTCCGGACAGAATGACAACATCACCGACCCGCAGGCTGCGGATATCCTCTTCACTGACCGGTGTAGTCAGCCGGACCTCTCGTGAACCCTCAGCAGCAGCGGTATCAGGTACAGCCGGTTCCACGGCACCAGCTGCCGCTGCCATAGCAGGAGCTGCCGGAATTACGGCATCCCCGGGAATAACGCCGGCTTCGGCCGCAGCCGGATGCGCGGTCACGGATACAGGAACCGGCCCGCCCGCGTCATCGACGGAAATACCGGTTCCGCGCTCATAGAGCCAATCCCTGATCTCTCCGGTTGCCGGCTCCACCAGAATACCCTGGCGGCGGAATGCCCAGCAGTTATAGGCAACCGAGACGAAAAAGCTGGCCGGAAGCCGGTTCATTACACCAACCTTGCAGCCGAGCAGCGTAACTTCGCCGCCGAAGCCCATCGTGCCGATTCCCAGCTTGTTCGCGTTCTCCATAATGTAATCTTCCAGCTTGCCCAGATCCTCCACAGGGTTCGTATCTTCAACCTTGCGGAACAGCTGCTTCTTCGCCAGCTCATATCCGGTTGTCCGGTCTCCGCCGATGCCGACACCGATGAAGCCGGCGCTGCAGCCTTGCCCCTGGGCCTGATACACGGCATGAAGGATGCATTTGCGGATGCCATCCAGATCACGGCCCGCCTTGCCCAGCCCCTCAAGCTCAGCCGGAAGGCTGTACTGGATGTTTTTATTCTCACAGCCGCCGCCTTTAAGGATAAGCCTTACGTCTATATTCTCTTCTTCCCACTGTTCAAAATGAATGACCGGTGTACCTGCGCCAAGGTTATCCCCGCTGTTCTCGCCGGTCAGCGAATCAACTGAATTCGGCCGCAGCTTCCCGTTCTTTGTAGCCCGGATGACCGCACTATGGATATCTTTTTTCATCTCAATCTGATTGACGCCTACAGGCGTATGAATAATAAAAGTCGGCATCCCCGTATCCTGGCAGATGGGCGATACCTGAAGCTCGGCCATGCCGATATTCTTGGCAATTGTCGTCAAGGCCAGGCCCGAACGGGTGGCACGGTCTTCCAGTGCACGTCCCTTGGCAACAGCCCTGCGCACATCACCCGGCAAATTTGTGGAGGTCTCAACAATCAGATTATACATGCTCTCTTCGAAATTCTGCATCTTCATTCCGGCTCCTCTCATCCATAGCAGGTTGTCTTACGTCTGATACAATTAGTATTATCATATCACACTCTGACAGGCATGAAAGGGTTTACTTCAAAATTGAACTACCCTATTCCGGGGCAATTCTACCGTGTTCAGTATAATTCGGCTTCAAGCATATCCCAGTCCTTAAAAACCGGCTGCAGGCTGCCCGCTTTAAGCATTTCGGAGATCTCCCGCACACTGCGCCCGTCCGAGATTTCAAACTGCGGCGTACCGCCCTGCTGCGTATGTCCTCCAACTTCCGTGGATACCCCGGCAGACATTTTGGTTACCCCCAGATGGATAAGGCGGTCTCTTAAAGCAGACGGTTCTCGCGTGGACAGAGTGATACCCGACCGGGGAAGAAACAGGCGGTAAGCCAGAATAATCTGCACCAGAGACCGGTCGGATACGGTGTGCTCCGGATTGTATTCTCCCAAAAAAGGGCGAAAACGCGGAGCAGACAAGCCGATTTCACATTCCGGGTATTTGTCCTGCAGGTATCTCGCGTGCATGGCCGTAAGGAATGCCTCCTGCCGCCAGTCATGCATCCCCAGCAGCGCCCCGATATTTACCGTCCTGAATCCTGCCCGGCAGCCCCGCTCAGGTGCATCCAGCCGGTTGCGGTAGATTCTCTTGGGTCCCTTAACATGCAGCTTGCGGTAGGTCTCCTCATGATAAACCTCCTGATACAAGGTTAACCCGTCTACACCGGCCTCCTTAAGCTCCTTATACTCGTCCTCAGATAAGGGGTTCACTTCAATGCTGACAGAAGAGAAAAATTCCTTGAGTATCATCACACATTCCTTGAGATAAGAGACCGGGCTTTCCGTCCGCGATTCTCCTGTCAGGATTAGAATGTGCCTGATTCCAGTAGCCGCTATTGCCTCTGCTTCCTTCCTTACTTCCGCAGGACTGAGTTTTTTTCTCGGAAAATCATAAATAGAGCTGAAGCTGCAGTACGTGCAGTGATTTATGCAGAAATCTGCAAGGTACATCGGTGTAAAGAGCTGCATGACATGCCCAAAATGCGAACGAGTCAGGCTTCTGGCCTTCAAGGCCATCTCTTCCAGACAGTCTGCTGCTGCAGGAGACAGCAGAACCTGCAGATCATGCTCATCCAGCTGCTCTTTGCAGAGCGAACGCTTCACATCGTCCTTTGTATACTGCCCCCATAAGCCTGTATTCACCTGATGGCCAAGAGCGTGTACGTTCTCATAAAACCCCATGGTATTCCTCCTTTTCGCCGGTCCCTGTCACTATCACTATCAGCCGAGAAAACCCGTTAATGGCGATGACGCCGATGCGGTCTCCTCTACGGGACCCAGTCCCGCCAGGTAGGCCTTGCGGCCTGCAGCTACGGCATCGCGGAATGCCGAGGCCATGAGCAGCGGGTTACTCGCGGTGGCAATCGCCGTATTCAGCAGCACAGCAGCAGCGCCCAGCTCCATCGCTTCCGCCGCTTCAGACGGCCTGCCGATACCGGCATCTACAATGACAGGAAGATCGACCTCCGTTATCAGAATACGCAGCAGCTCCCGGGTTCTTAGCCCGCGGTTAGTACCTATAGGCGATCCAAGCGGCATAACTGCTGCGGCTCCCGCTTTTTTCATAAGGAGGGCAGCGGATAAATCCGGGCTCATATACGGAAGCACCACAAAGCCCTCAGCAGCCAGAATTTCCGTGGCACGGATCGTTTCCGCATTATCGGGCAGCAGATATTTCTGGTCATTGATGACTTCAATTTTCACCCAGTTGCCCAGACCTGTTGCCTTAGCCAATCTGGCAATCCGGACAGCCTCTTCTGCAGTGCGTGCACCGGAGGTATTGGGAAGCAGAGTCATGCTGCTTGGGATATGGCTGATGATATTATCATTGCTGTCCGGGTCTACACGACGGAGGGCAACCGTTATAACCTGAGAGCCCGAAGCCTCCACTACCTCCGGAATAAGGCTATTGCGGCTGTATTTGCCGGTTCCGATAAACAGTCTGCTCGATAAAGACTGGCCTCCGATGACTAAAGAATCTGACATATGAATTCCCTCCTGCATTTATTAATTACGGTGAACAAGGAGCGGGCCTTAATCAGCCTCCCCCCACAAAATGTACGATCTCAATCCGGTCTCCTTCGCCCAGCAGGATAGTATCGTATTCCTCTTTGGCAACAATTTCACCGTTCAGCTCCACAATAACCATTCTCTTGTTCCAAGCAGGCAGTTTAAGCAAATCAGCTACTGTCCGGCAGCTCTCTTTGTACGTTTCGGCTTTGCCGTTGACTATCAGATTCATGCTTTCTCACCTCCTTCGGGGGCCGCCTCCATCACTGCGTTCCTGTAGGCCCGCGCAGCAGAGAGCGGGTCCGCCGCACCGCATATACCGGACATCACCGCTATTCCTGCCGCACCTGTCTGCAGCACATGCGGCGCATTATGCGGCGTAATTCCTCCCAATGCAATAACCGGAGTCCTGGCGGCAAGCACAGCCTCCTTCAGCTGAGTCAATCCGCGTTCCTTCAGGCCGGGCTTGCTGGTTGAAGGATACACATGTCCAAAAAGGCAATAGTCTGCCCCCTGGCTGGCTGCATCTATACTCTCCGAAGCGGAATGCACCGAGGAACCAAGCCGCAGGGAACAGCCCGCTGCCAGCCGCGCAGCAGCAGCAGGCAGGCTGTTCCCGGCCAGCTGGACACCCGCTGCTCCCACAGCCATTGCTACGTCAAGCCGGTCATTGATGATCAATTTGCAGGCCGGTACACCGGCATTCAGCAGAATTAATGCCAGATGATACAGCTCCTGCGCCGATAGCTTCTTTTCGCGTAAATGAATATAGTCTACCTGCGGATGAACAGCAGCTGCGAGTACAACGAACTCCTCTGCAGCAAGCTTTCCGTCCGAAAGCAGATGAATTTCTGCCAGCCTGTCCACCTCCCTTTTCGTGTCTCGTCTGCACAAAAAGACGCAAAAAAACCGCCTCCAGGCGGGAGGCGGTTAAACAGTATACAGAAAATAACAGCCGGATTTCCGGACCGTTGGCGCTGCAATACAATGCTCATCCACTTCCCTACGCTGGTATAAACCAGATCAGGTTCAAAGGGTCCGAACCAAATGTTCGTCTCAGCCTTGCGGCACCCCTAGTGACAAAATCATATTCTGTTGCTGACTTCGTATATAGTAACACTATTTTGCATGAAAAATCTAGGTTAAACGGCATAAAATTCCGAAGGTCAGCCGTTAATAATCTCTCCGCCGTTTACATGAATAACCTGGCCGCTGACATAGGATGAATCACTGGAAGCCAGATAGACATAGGCTGGTGCCAGCTCCTCCGGCTGTCCCGGACGCTGCATCGGCTGCGTGCCCCCGAACTCGCTGACTTTTTTCGCATCAAAGGTAGATGGGATCAGCGGGGTCCAGATCGGCCCGGGAGCCACAGCATTAACCCGGATGCCTTTGTCCGCCAGATTCATCGACAGGGAGCGGGTGAAGCTGAGAATAGCCCCTTTGGTGGAAGAATAGTCAAGCAGCTGCGGATTACCGCGGTAGGCTGTAATCGAAGTCGTATTAATGATCGTCGAGCCTTTTTTCAGATGCGGCATGGCTGCTTTGGTCAGATAGAACATTGAGAATATATTAGTACGGAATGTCCGCTCCAGCTGTTCAGAGGTAATGTCCTCAATCTTGTCCTGAGGATGCTGCTCGGCAGCATTATTAATCAGAATATCCAGCTTGCCGAGTCCTTCGACCGTCTTGTTGATCAGGTCCTGGCAGAAGGCTTCTACACCGATGTCACCGGCAATCAGGATACATTTACGGCCCTCCTGCTCGACCTGGCGCTTGGTTTCCTCGGCGTCACTGTGCTCATTCAGGTAGGAAATAACGACATCAGCGCCCTCTTTGGCAAAATGCACGGCAACCGCACGTCCGATTCCGCTGTCCCCTCCGGTAATAAGTGCTGCCTTGCCAAGCAGCTTGCCGGCTGCTTTATATTCTGAGGTCTCAAATTCCGGCAGCGGATTCATCTCACTCTCAATTCCGGGCTGCTGGTTCTGCACCTGCGGAGGCAGGGTTTTCTTGGCTTTCTCTTGTTCTGGCATGATCCATTCTCCTTTCGCTTTTGCACTTCTCGAAGTCATTCATCGTTTTAGGATGGCTAAGGATTGCTGGTTTATGCGCTGATCTCAGGCACTTTAGGCTCACGCTATGTTACTTACCACAGTTAAAAGGCGGCCAAACAAAAAAATCAGTCGTTGCCGGCGTAAAGTGCGGATATAATGTATCAGGATGAAGAGGAGCTGGAATGAAGGAGGCAGAACAGTATGACCAGAAATTCACGGAGCATTATCGTTGCCGTCAAAGGAATCATTGTGTTTCAGGGCCGGATTCTGATAGTCCGGAGAGCCGCAGCAGATGTAGTCGGAGCCGGAAGCTGGGAATGTCCGGGAGGAAAAATCGATTTCGGAGAAGGACTGGAAGACGCACTGGAACGGGAGATCGCCGAAGAGACCGGACTCAGCGTTACGGTTGGAGCGGTTGCGTATGCCGCTTCTTTTTTGACTGATCCCGGCAGACAGGTCATTATTATTACTTATCACTGCCAAAGCGAAAATAATATCGTCCTTCTCTCCGAGGAGCATGCTGACTACCAATGGTGTACACGGAGCCAGCTTCAGCAGCTGCTGCCTCCGGGAATCCTCGCTGAATTCGAGCGGAGCGGTGTTTTTGCTATGGAGGAGCTGTTGTAGCGCGGTAAAGTTTATATGGCAAAAAGACCGCGCCTTTGAGGGCAGCGGTCTTTGATGTGCAGATAGAGACTTTCTTTCCTAACCAAGCTTTAATTTGTCTATTGCTGTTTTTAGTGCAATGATTTTGTCCGTGTTTGCTTTGCTGACCAGCTCTTTCTGAGCTTCAGTCAGGTTGGAATATCTCCGGTACACCCAATTAACCGCCGGCTCATCCTCAAGGGTGAGTTTTTCTGCTTCAGGCAGCTGATCGATTTTGAAAGCAACGGTATCAGCAGCCTGCTGGTCAGTAAGGATAGACGGGCCCTGATAATAACCGGTCACATGCATATCTTTATTATAAAAAATAATCATATACTGCTCTTCAAAATCTTGAACGGTATAGAAAGGGGCTTGGTAATCAGCAAAGCTCTCATTGGAATACCCGTATACGATATCAGTTACCCCTTGCAAATAATGTGATTGGGCCGAAAGACTCTTAACATTGAAATCCTTATCCGCATCCACCACATAAGGCAGCTCGGTATTCGCCGAGTATGTGAAGTATTGAATTTCTGGATGCTGTGCTGCAAATTCTTCCCTGATCGCTATTCTGTCGTTAATAAAACCTCTCTCAAGGCTTCGGGTGATTGTGACTCCTTCACTAAAACGCTCAACCGGCTCATTCAGCGTTGAATACACGGCCTTCAGATCTAATTTGATAGCCTTATAGCCTATGGCTTTGTTGTTTACATCATACAGAATTACAGTCATATAGTCCTGCAGATGCTTGGGAGCAATCGGGAACGAATAATTGGATAAATCAGGTAACCTCTGTATATAAAGATTAGCCGGATCAGGTGCTGTCTCAGCAGTTGCCGTAAAATAGTATCCCGCATAATGCGCTGCCGCCTGCTCAGCTCCGGATATTCCGGTAAAGCTTATGACCGCAGTTGCCGCATTAGTATATACATCTTTACTGCCCTGAGCCAAGGTAATTCCTTCGATGACCGGCAAAGCCGTTGGAGCAGGTGTTTCAATAGTACCACCATCTCCGCCTCCGTTACTGCCGCCTCCTGTAGAACCGCCGCCCGCGCCTCCTCCGCCAGCGACAATAACCGGTGTTCCCGTACCTGTTACTATTGATTCTTTCTGACTTCCATCTACTGTCAAAGGCTTCCGGGCGAAAGAAGAGCCTTGACCGCCATCGTTTACAGTTGCCGCCTGAATCTCGCCGCTTCCTATAAAGCTTGCTGCCGAATCAAGTACAGCACGGGCTATAACTGTTCCTGCTTCCAGCTCCGCTTGAAGAGACGAGGCCCCTTTTGCCACACTCAGAAGGCTCAAAGTGCCCTTCTGCAACTTCAACACTGCTGCTGCAGCTTCAACCTTAACATGATTAAAGGCTCCATTCAGTATTACAACTGTTCCTGAGGGCAGATCAGAAGAGACAGCAATATCAGTAAAACCCTTGCCGGAACCTTCGCTTTCTTCCAGCATAACACCGGAACTCACCTGCACCTGTCCGGCTTCGGTTGTGCCTACGGCAATTATCTGAACCTCACCGCTCTTTTTCTGGACAATCATCTGATTGAGTCTAGAATTACTCAGATATACCTTATCAGAACCGCTGCCTTCGATGATAAACCGTCCTTCAACTGTGACATTATCCAGAGTAAGCCCGCCTGCACCGGTTACCTCCTTCAGAAGCAGATCACCATGGATCGTCATGTTCTTCAGCGTTACTCCTGATGCGGTAACAGTAAGATTTTTAAAAGCCATGAGACTAGAGGAATTGGAGCTTCCAAACGCCCCCGGGCTTGCGACAACCCCATCAGCCACCCCTCCAGTAAGGGTGTTGAACGATTCCATTAATGCCACTGACTCCGCTCTTGTCATCGGGCGGTCAGGCTTGAAGCTGCCGTCAGGATACCCCTTCATCGCTCCGGCATTTACTACTGCTGCTACCTTTGGCTGGCTCCAGGCGGCGATGCGGCCGGCATCGGTAAAGGCTGCGAGCGCATCCGCTGACCCGTCCTCAAATTTCATCAGCCTGCTGATTATGATCGCTGCCTCCTGGCGGGTAATCAGCGCATTGGGGTGAACCTTCCCTTCATACCCCTGAATATAACCAGCTGACACCGCTTTGGAGAATTCTGTGTATGCCCAGCTTGACTTAGGCAGGTCACTGAACTCTGCCGGTTTGCCTTCTCCAATATCCCACATCCGGTTGACGAGTGTAATAAACTCTGCTCTTGAGATACCCTGATCCGGCTTGACAGAGCCGTCTTCAAAACCTTTCAGCCAGCCGTTCTGCAGCCAGCTTTCAATCTGCTTCTGCGCCCAGTGCCCATCGTAGTCCTTGCTGCCTTCAGCCGCATTGACTAACGACGATGTACCGAAGGCCAGAGTAACTCCCAACCCTAGCGCTATTATCCCTTTAATTCTCATCCTTGTTGTTTCTCTCCCCCGCAATGCCATGCATAATCATTATTTCGCCAACCGCTGTTATTTTACATTAATATATGGAAAATAGGAATACATTACCGGCAATTACGTTGTCTTTGTCACTCCGGATGTATTCTAAATATGTGTACAAACCAAATAGCCCCGGCAGCCGCAGCCGCCGGGACTATCTCCCGATTCTTAAGTTAAATGATCCGTCTGTAGACCATGAAGAAGATCATGGCGATCAGGACAACCATCAGCAGCAGGCTCATCGTCCGCAGCTTGGCTGTATAAGCCGAAACATCACGGTTCTCGCGGATTCCCGCTGCAGCCAGCCGCAGAGGCTTGCCCATAATGCCTGCGAGCGCAAACATAGCCAGAAGCAGCACAACAACAACAACCATCCATGCCACCGAATAATCACCCTGGCTCATCATGTAACCGCCGGTCAGCAGCTGGATAACCAGCCCGTACTGGGCAAAGCGGTTAAAGCCGGTGACAGCACTAATCGTCCCTTCTTTGGCCGGAGCAGACAGCTTCTGTGCCCCGCTCAAAATAAACGGCAGTACCAGATAGAAGCCAAGCGCCAGAGTCCCGATCATATGTAGAAAATACAAAAAACGGTCCATCCTCTACCTCCTCTATTAGTCGCTGTGATATATGTTACATACTAATTATAACTGACTATGCGCTGCAAGAAAAGAAACCGCCTATTTTAAATTTATAATAAATAGTTTTTGTAATCCGGGCGGAATCAGACATTGACAGCCGACGTAACCGCGCGAACCGAATCCGCTGACTTATCAAGGGCGGCCTTCTCCTCAACAGTAAGCTCCAGCTCATAGATTTTCTCAATACCATCCGCACCAAGCAGTGCAGGAATTCCCATGAACAGGTTGTCGTAGCCGTATTCCCCTTCGAGCAGGGCAATTACCGGAATAATCCGTTTCTTGTCCTTGAGGATTGCTTCTGTCATCTGCACAAGGGATGCCGCCGGTGCATAGTAAGCGCTGCCGTTGCCGAGCAGGCTCACGATCTCTCCGCCGCCTACGCGGGTGCGCTGCACAATCTCGGCAATCCGCTCCTCCGGAATCAGCTTATCTACCGGAATGCCGCCTACACTGGAGTAGCGTACGAGCGGAACCATATCATCCCCGTGGCCGCCGAGCACAAAGCCGCGCACGTCCTCCACAGAAACATTAAGCTCCTGGGCAATAAAGGTGCAATAACGCGCCGTATCCAGCACCCCGGATTGTCCGATTACGCGGTTTTTAGGAAATTCAAGCGCATTGTAGGCTACGTAAGTCATCGCATCCACCGGATTGCTAAGGATGATAACAATCGATTCAGGAGCAACGCGCTTGATGTTCTCGCATACCGATTTCACAATACCTGCATTGGTATTCACGAGATCATCCCGGCTCATTCCCGGCTTGCGGGCAATACCTGCTGTAATAATGACAATATCCGAATCTGCAGCATCATCGTAATTGGAGGTTCCAGTGATCTGGCTGTCGAACTTCTGGACCGGACCGGCCTCAAGCATGTCCAGCGCCTTGCCCTTTGTCGGATTCTCCAGCTGGGGGATATCGAGCAGCACGACGTTTCCGAGCTCCTTTTGGGCAAGCATAAGTGCCGTAGTAGCTCCGGTAAATCCGGCGCCTACAACAGTAATTTTATAACGTTTGATAGCCACAGGGGGACCTCCTGAATTTTAATTTAATTTTTATTTATAGTCCTTCTCGCACAAAACGGGCCTCGGAAGCATGCAGCTTCCTCCGGCCCGAACATTATGGGTTGCAGATTACAGGTGTTTAATAATTTCATCAGCAAAGGCCGAGCATTTCAGCTCTGTCGCGCCTTCCATCTGGCGGGCAAAGTCGTAAGTTACCGTCTTGTTGTTAATTGCAGTAGTCATGCCTTTGTAGATCAGATCAGCCGCTTCCTGCCAGCCGAGATGTTCAAGCAGCATAACGCCCGAGAGGATAACCGATCCCGGATTCACTACGTCCTTGTCAGCATACTTTGGAGCGGTTCCGTGAGTCGCCTCAAAAATCGCATGTCCTGTCACGTAGTTGATATTCGCCCCAGGTGCGATGCCGATACCGCCGATCTGTGCAGCCAGTGCGTCAGACAGGTAGTCCCCGTTCAGATTCAGTGTAGCGATAACATCAAAGTCAGTCGGACGGGTCAGCACCTGCTGCAGCGCGATGTCCGCGATAGCATCCTTGATGATAATTTTGCCGGCTGTTTCTGCTTCCTTCTGGGCCGCATTTGCTGCCGCTTCGCCGTCCTTCTCTTTAATTACATCATATTGGTTCCAGGTAAACACCTTGTCGCCGAACTCCTGTTCAGCCACTTCATATCCCCAGTTCTTAAATGCGCCCTCAGTAAATTTCATGATGTTGCCCTTATGCACCAGAGTAACGCTCTTGCGTCCGTGCTTGATTGCATACTCAACTGCAGCGCGCACAAGACGCTTGGAACCTTCGGAGGATACAGGCTTGATACCGATACCGGAGGTCTCCGGGAAGCGGATTTTGTTAACACCCATTTCCTTCTGGAGGAACTCAATTACTTTCTTCACCTCTTCAGAGCCTTCTTTATACTCGATGCCGGCATAAATATCCTCTGTATTCTCACGGAAAATAACCATATCCACAAGCTCAGGATGCTTAACCGGTGAAGGCACGCCGTCAAAATAACGTACCGGACGCAGGCACACGTACAAATCCAGCTCCTGGCGCAGCGCCACGTTCAGTGAGCGGATTCCCCCGCCAATCGGGGTTGTCAGCGGTCCCTTGATCGCTACGATATACTCACGGATTGCTTCCAGCGTATCATTCGGCAGCCATTCACCATATGTATTGAAGGCTTTCTCGCCGGCAAACACTTCGTACCAGGCAAGCTTTTTCTCCCCGCCGTATGCTTTATCTACAGCAGCGTCCAGTACGCGCTTGGATGCTTTCCAGATGTCGCGTCCTGTACCGTCTCCTTCGATAAACGGAATAATCGGATTAGCAGGAACCACCAGCTTGCCATCTTCAATCGTAATTTGTTCGCCTTCTGTCGGCAGATCGTACTTCTCGAGTTTCAACATTTGTGGGGATTCCTCCTAAAAAGTATAGTAGCGGCAGACGTCCTGCGGAAGCCTTCACCTGTAAGGCCTTACTAAAAACGTCTGCCGGGTTCACCGGTACTGCGTCACTGTCACAGCTATAATTCTACTAAGGGGGGCAGCCGCCTGCAAGTCCCCTGATTATCTCTCGTCTACCGGAACGTATTTCTGCTCCAGCATTCCCGTGTATTCGGCGCGCGGACGGATAATGCGGTTATCCTCGTACTGCTCCAGAATATGCGCGGTCCAGCCCGAGGTCCGGCTGATGGCAAAGATCGGAGTGAACAGCTCGCGCTCAATGCCCAGCTGTGTGTACACGGAGGCCGAGTAGAAGTCAACATTCGGCTTCAGCCCTTTTTGCCCGGTAATCAGCTCCTCTATCTTAACGGACATATCGTAGAGCGTTGTATCATTCTGCATCGTTCCCAGCTCCTGGGACATCTTCATCAGGTGCTTGGCGCGCGGATCGCCGTTTTTGTACACGCGGTGTCCGAAGCCCATAATCTTCTCGCGCCGCTCCAGCTTACCGTTGATATAAGGCTCAACCGCATCCAGACTGCCGATCTCCTCCAGCATCTTCATAACGGCTTCATTCGCACCGCCGTGGAGCGGGCCTTTGAGCGCGCCGATTGCCGAGGTTACACCGGAATAAATATCAGACAGCGTAGCCACAGTAACGCGGCTGGCAAAAGTGGATGCATTCAGCTCATGGTCTGCATGCAGGACAAGTGCTGCATCCAGCGCTTTAACGGATACAATATCCGGCTGTCTGCCCCAGAGCATATAGAGGAAATTCTCGGCGATCGAGACGCCTTCCCTGGGGGCCACAGGCTCCAGACCCTTACGGATACGCGCCAGCGCGGCCACAATTGTCGGGATCTGCGCCTGCAGCTTAACTGCTTTTAATACATTGGCTTCACGGCTCATATCATCGGCGGCTTCATCGTACAGCGCAAGGCTGGATACGGCAGAACGCAGCGCGGCCATCGTGCTCGCTTCCTTGGGATAGAGCTTCATCTGGGCAATCACCTGCTCCGGAATAGGCGCAAAGGCGCTCAGATCACGCTGCAGGGTCTGCAGCTCCGGGGTTGTCGGCAGGTTACCGAACCACAGCAAATAAGCGGTCTCTTCAAAAGTCGCATTCACCGCAAGATCATCAATATCGTAACCGCGGTAAGTGAGTACGCCGTCCACAATCGAACTGATTGAGGAGGTTGTGGCGACGATGCCTTCCAGGCCTTTAGTAGCTGTCATAGTATATCTCTCCTTTGCCAACGAGGGTGTGCGAGCCGTTCCTGACATCATGAAAACATTTACAATTTGAAGGATAAAACATCACAAACCAGGCATTATTACCCCTTCCGGGGATTGCAACTAACTTTCGAAACAGAACCTTTAATTATCATACCGGATTTTGACGGTTATGTGAACAACGTGGGAGCTTTGTTCGGCATCAAATGATTTTATCGGAGGGATAGAAAAAAACATTCCGCCTCCCCGTTTCATGATAACGCTTTCAGTGTATATATAATACCCGTTTTTACTGTTCAGCGGCATTCCGCCATATTTCATAGTCTGCGAATCTGACAACTGAATATACATTAGACGAGCTGTTATTCAGCAGAAGCTCAGGCTGACAGGAGGGGTTGATAATGGATTCTCCGCTGATAAAAAAAATGCTGCGCGGCCTGTGGGTCTTGCTCGCCGGAGCCGGCCTGCTGCTGGCTGTATATGTACTGCTGCCGCTGATCTATCCGCTGCTGGTTGCGTGGCTGCTTGCTTATCTTATCCACCCGCTGGTTCAGATCCTGAAAGGCTTCAAGCTGCCGGGCTGGCTGGCTGTAGTGCTGTCGCTGCTCTTCTATATCGGCGGAACCGCACTCGTACTGACCGCCCTGATAACCCGTCTGGTCAAAGAGCTTATTGTACTTCTCCAGACCTTCGATCTGCATACCGGCGAATGGCGGGAGCTGCTGCTGTCACTCAGCCGCAATGCCAGTATTCAGAATATTATTAACCAGATCAACCAGTTTTACCATGACAATCCCGGTTATCACGCTACAATCGACAGCAATATTAACCGGACAACGGCGACAGTCGGCCAATTCGTAACAGAGCTGATTACCGGATTTTTTAATATGATCCTGAGACTGGTGTCAGCGCTGCCGAGCCTCGGTACAATTCTGGTTGTTATTGTACTGGCCGCATTTTTCCTCAGCACCGGATGGGAACGCCATAATGCCAGGCTGACCAGCCTTCTTCCTGCTCCGCTGCTGCGTCCTGTGTCTAATATCTGGCAGGATCTGCGCAGAGCCCTGGTCGGTTATCTCCGGGCCCAGGCGGTACTGATCTCCGTTACTGCTGTTATTGTTATCATCGGCCTGCTGCTGCTCGGGGTCAATTCCGCCTTCGTAATCGGCCTGACCATCGGGCTAATTGATACTGTGCCTTATCTGGGAGTCGGCATCGTTATGCTGCCGTGGGCGCTGTACTCCTATATGACCGGAAATCTGGGACTGGCCGCCGGCCTGCTGGTGCTATACGGTATTATCCTCATTACCCGCCAGGTACTGGAGCCAAAGGTGCTGGCCAGCAGCATCGGGGTTGATCCGCTCTCCATGCTGATCGGCATGTTCGCCGGCCTGCAGCTGTTCGGCATGCCTGGCCTCCTAATCGGCCCGGTCGTACTGGTTGTACTGGGTGCCTTCAGCCGAGCCGGTGTCTTCCGGGCGCTGCACAGCTATATCGTGAGCGGCAAATTACATTAACGAACGGCTTGCCTTGTCCGAAACAAGTGGAAACGGCTACGCCGTCCTTATGAGGACGGTATCCGTTTCAGCGAGAAAGATAAGTAACATTTATTGCGTAAAGCATATAAATTCTTATCTTTTAAACAAAAACGCCCCTGCCGCAAATTGCGGCAAAGGCGCCATCACAAAAACAACCTATCCCTGCATTCCAAACGGCAACGCCCTTACCTCCGGTAAAAGGTGAATGTGCCGTTTTTCATTTTTTTCTCAATCCATTTCAGCAGAAAAACCCGGTACAGCGGCCGGGTCAGCGGAAACACCAGTGAAAAACCGATTATATCCGTTACAAACCCCGGCAAAATCAGCATCAGTCCGCCGAAAAAAACACATAAGCCGTCCAGCATTGTCCGTCCCGGAACCTTACCCTCCTGCATCTGCACCTTACTGTCCTGCAATACCTTTTTACCTTCAAACTGCATCATGAGAAATCCGATCACCGAAGTGACCACCATAATCAGCAGTGTTTTGGGTGCACCGAGATAACCCGCCACATAAATGAACCCGAATAATTCCACGGCCGGGATTACGAACATTGCAGCCCACAGCCATTTGTTTCTAATCATTATGCTCCTCCTTCTTCCCTCAGCGCCCCGGTTACGGCCTGGTACAGATCCGGCAATGCCCGGTCCAGCCGCACCGGCTTCCAATCCGCATTCAGCCATACATGGGAGGTAGAGCCGCTGACCAGCAGCTCGCCGGATAGCGGCGGCATTGCATTCCGGATGTTACCGGAGCTTACATTGCTGCCGGCTTCACCAGTCTCCTCCGTCAGCCGGCGGATTTCATATTCATATTCCACCCTCAAGGGGGAAAAGACGCTGAGCCGTGCATACACGACGATAAGATCATCATAGCGCGCCGGACTTTTAAATTGCAAATCTGCCGCGGTCACGGGAAGCAATACACCTTTATCCTCAAGCGAACGGTAGGAAAAGCCAAGCCCGCGGAACATTTCGGTCCGCCCGCACTCAAACCAGCTCAGATAGTTCGCATGGTACACCACGCCCATCCGGTCCGTCTCCTGATATCTTACGCGGAATGCGGTGCTGTACCAGCGGCTGGCCGGCACCGGTTCACGTGATTTCATAATAATAAATGCCCCTTTCCATAGTCACTTCTGCCCTCCGGCAACCGGCTGCACTCAGAGGCTCAGGCTATCTGAAGATACCGGCAGCCGGTCCTTGCGGCGCGAGCTTTTGGCTACGTAGAGCAGTAATACGGCTCCGACAGCAGCGCTCAGCATACAGGAGAGATTCATCAAGCCTACACCGCCCCTGCTAAGCAGCATGCCGTTCAGCAGATTACCGAGAATTCCGGCAAAGCCGGAGAAGACGATATTGAAGACACTCTGTCCTGTCGCCTGGATCTCGGAGGACGTAATCTGCGATACATATTCAACTGCAGCAATGTAAAAGAAGCCGAAGGACAATCCATGCAGCACCTGCACACCGATCATGACCGAAGGATACGGAAAGGCAACCTGAATCCCCCACCGCAGCACATAGATAAGCGCACCAAGCAGAAGCGTGCGTTCACGCCCGAGCCGGCGTATCACCTTGGAAGCATACAGCATGGACGGTACATTGCTGAAGGAGGCCAGAAACAGCGCGATCCCGGCATTGCTTGCCGAGCCGCCGACCGACTGGAAGGCTACGACAAAATAAGTGCCGAACGCCGCCATCGTCTGGTTGACCAGAAAGCAGCCGCCCAGAAAGGCCAGAAAGATCCGGTTGCTGAGCAGCTGCTTGACCCCCTGCGAAAAGGACTGGCTCATCATGTGGTTTTCTTCCGCCTGCTTCGGCAGGGTCATGGCAAAAACGACCGCGACCGAGCTCAGTATGAGAAAAGGCAGCCAGATGGTCGAGACCGTAAACAGCTCAATATACTGCCCGCCCGCATAAGCCCCTACAGCCGCCCCTATGCTCATCATCAGCCGGATGCTCCCGTAAGAGGAGCCAGCCCTGTTTGCCGCTGCAATGGCGTAAGAATCGGCGATAGGCGCCTGTGTGGAAGAGAATATGGTAGATACCGTGTAAATCAGCAGCATAACGATAAAGTAATCGGACCGGTAAAACACTGCCAGCACCGCAGGTACAGCCACACTCAGAATCAGCACAAGACGACCCTGATTATACCGGTCGGCAATGAGCCCCCATACCGGCTGAATACAAATGGCAATCAGGGTACCCGTCGCCATCATCATGCCGATCTGGCTGACATCCATGCCCTTGTCCTTCAGCAGCAGAGTCAGATAAGAGCCGAAGGAACCCCCGGCCAAGCCTAAAAAGAGATAGAAGCCGCGAAGCTTCAGCAGTTTTTCCATATGTGCAATAAGTCCTCTCCAATCCTTTTTAACGGATAACCCAACCTTTACGAGACTTCACCGCATTAAATAGAGCAGAACCTAAAAAAGGCGGTGGACAAGTGAGCACAGTTCATAGATTTCAGCGCAGTCAGCCCTGTCTTACAGACAAGACCCATACAGGCCGTAGCCGGATTACCGGGTTCGGCTGGACGTCGAGCAACTGGAGCGGATACGCCATCAAAGGCAAGAAAGGCGCCTTCCGGCGGATTTCAGCCGAGTGGACTGTTCCCTACGTAAAACCTACGGCTAAGCCGACTTATTCTTCAGCCTGGATCGGAATCGACGGCTTCAGAAACGGCAGCCTGATTCAGACCGGCACCGGTCACGAATCTGTAAACGGCACCGTCCATTACTATGCCTGGTGGGAGATCCTTCCCGAGGCAGAAACCGTAATTCCGCTTCCCGTCTCCCCAGGTGACCTGATGCGGGCCAGCATCGTTAAGCTCAGCCCCGGCAGATGGTGCATCCGGCTGTGCAACCTGAGCAAACGCTGGACCTTCCGCACCATCCAGCGGTACAACGGCCCGCAGACCTCTGCAGAGTGGATTATGGAAGCGCCGCAGGTAGGCGGCACCGTTGCCGATCTGGCCCGGCTGTCAAGCGTACATTTCCGCTGCTGCCGGGTAAACGGCAAGAGCCCCAAGCTTGTTCATGCGAACGGCGGCATCATGATCCAGAATAAGATTACCGTTGCCGTGCCTTCGAGCCCGAATGCCAAAGGCGATGCTTTTACCGTAAAACGCCTATATCCCAAAGGTTTGTCTCAAGCGTACTTGAAACGTCCTGTTTCCATACAGACTCAAGCATCCGGCATACTCAAAAAACCCTCAATCAAATATAAACATTCATAGCCTTTAGATCAAGCAAAAAAAGCAATGGCGGATTTCACCATTGCTTTTTGCTTATAACCTATATCCGATTGAAGAAAAGGAACGAAGCCTGTCCTAGTCGGCAGGAATCGTGTCCACTTTCACGAGGTTAGTGGAACCGGAACGTCCCAGCGGAATACCGGCAGTGATCACAACAAGATCGCCTGCTTTTACCAGACCGGAAGTTTTACCGCCTTGCAGTGCAGTTGCCAGCAATTCGTCAGTCGTAGTAGCTTCTTTGCCGAATACTGGAGTTACGCCCCATACCAGAGCCAGCTGACGCATCGTTCTTTCCTGAGTCGTAACAGCGATGATCTGGGATTTAGGACGGTATTTGGAAACCACGCGTGCTGTGTGGCCAGTTACAGTCGAAGAGATAATAGCTTTAGCGTTCAGGTCCAGAGCGGAAATCGCTACGGATTGGCTGATAGCTTCAGTAACCGTTGTTTCTTGAGCGATCTGCTGCTTCATGAAGATCTCACGGTGGTTCAGAGCAGATTCCGCTTTCTCGGCGATGCGGGACATAGTCAGTACGGATTCTACCGGATATTTCCCGGCAGCTGTTTCACCGGACAGCATGATTGCATCAGTACCGTCGAAGATAGCGTTCGCTACGTCACTCGCTTCAGCGCGGGTAGGACGCGGATTACGCTGCATGGAATCCAGCATTTGGGTAGCTGTGATTACCGGTTTGCCGGCAATGTTACATTTTTTGATCATCAGCTTCTGAGCCAGAGGTACATCTTCAGCAGGGATTTCAACGCCAAGGTCACCACGGGCAACCATCAGGCCGTCAGAAGCTGCCAGGATTTCATCAAGGTTGTCGACACCTTCCTGGTTTTCGATCTTGGAGATGATTTGGATGTGGGAAGCATTGTGCTTCTCAAGCAGTGCACGGATTTCCTGAACGTCGCTGGCTTTGCGAACGAAGGAAGCGGCGATAAAATCGATGTCCTGTCCGATCCCAAAAACGATATCGTTGGTGTCTTTTTCCGTAATACCCGGCAGGGAGATGGAAACTCCCGGTACGTTAACGCCTTTTTTGCTCTTGATTGTACCGCCGTTAACAATACGGGTCTTGATTTCAGTGCCTTGAATGTCTACAACTGTAAGTCCGATAAGACCGTCATCGATCAGGATTGTTGATCCAACCGAAACGTCGTTAGGAAGGTCGCTGTAAGTGATAGAGATACGGTTCTGATCGCCAAGGATTTCTTCCGTAGTCAATGTCAGGTACTCGTCCTGCACCAGTTCAATCGGTTCTACTTCCAGCTTGCCTGTACGAATCTCTGGTCCTTTGGTGTCAAGCAGGATAGCAACGGTCTTGCCCAGTTCCTGGGAAGCCTGACGAATCGTTTTGATCCGGTTGCCGTGCTCTTCAAAATCGCCGTGGGAGAAGTTCAGACGGGCCACATTCATACCAGCCAAAATCAATTTTTTGATATTCTCCAACGATTCACTTGCAGGTCCGATCGTACATACAATTTTACTTTTCCGCATTAGGTTTTCCTCCGTTTTTTCGTTCTCTCTGTCTCACTTTTTCCAACTACAAAATCTACTATAAGGCTTAATGTTTGTATAGGAACTATGTCACATGCACCTTTTACTGCGCCCTAATGAATATTACTGCAACTTGGACACAAAATCAATGTTCCAGCGTCTTTTCCGTGTAATTTTACGTCGAATTTACGCAATCTGTCACGAAAATAAAAATCATCCTGCGGGCAACGCAGGATGATTATCGTGGTAATAAATGTATAATCCGGCATTGTGCACCTTCTGACCGGAAAACAGTACCTTATGTGTAAAAGTGCAAATGAAGCAGCCTTGCTACTCCACGCTTTGCACTTCTTCTTCAGGCAATTCAGACTCTTGGGAACCTTCCGCAAATTCACCGATTTTGCGGAATTTACGGTAACGGTCCTCCTGAAGCTCAGCGGCATCCAGACTGGACAGTTCCTGCAAATGACGCCATACCGCATCTCTGATGCTTGCTGCAGCCGCCTCATAATCATGATGCGCACCGCCCCTCGGCTCAGGAACGATCTCTTCAATGACTTCCATCTCAAGCAGGTCAGCTGCCGTGATTTTCATTGCTTCCGCCGCCTGCTCTGCTTTGGAGGCATCCTTCCACAGAATGGAGGCCGCACCGTTCGGCGAGATCGCAGAATAGATGGCATGCTCCAGCATCAGTACACGGTTACCCACAGCCAGCGCCAGGGCTCCTCCGCTGCCGCCTTCACCGATAATAACGCAGATGACAGGCACGGCAAGCATGGACATTTCATAAAGATTGCGGGCAATCGCTTCAGACTGTCCGCGCTCCTCCGCCGTATTCCCGGGATAAGCCCCCTTGGTGTCGATAAAGGTAATCACCGGCCGGCCGAATTTCTCCGCTTGCTTCATCAGGCGCATTGCCTTACGGAAGCCCTCCGGATGCGCACTGCCGAAGAAGCGCTGAATGTTATCCTTGGTATCCTTGCCCCGTTGCTGCCCGATTACGGTAACCGGACGGCCGTTGAGCTTGGCGATTCCGCCGACAACTGCCAGGTCATCCCCGAACTGGCGGTCTCCGTGCAGCTCCAGGAAATCAGTAAAAATCAGCCCGATCAGATCAAGTGAGGTCGGACGTCCGTGATGCCTTGCCAGGTGCATTTTTTGGGAGGCCGATATATTGCTGTAAATTTCATCCGCCAATACGCGGTATCGTTCTTCAAGACGAAGGATTTCATCTGTAAAATCAATGCCCTTTTCTTCACCGAACTGCTTCAGCTCGGCAATTTTCTTGCGCATTTCTACCAGAGGCATTTCAAAAGGCAACTCTCCTGCCAACCTAAAATCCCCCTTTCACATCATGCAATTCAAGCAGCTTAATCAGCGTAGACCGCATTTCCTTACGGTGCACTACCAGATCAAGCTGGCCATGCTGAAGGTTAAATTCAGCCGTCTGGAAATCATCCGGCAGCTTCTGGCGGATGGTCTGCTCAATAACAATTCTGCCGGCGAAGCCGAATACGGCTCCGGGCTCAGCAATGATAATATCACCAAGGCTCGCAAAGCTCGCGGATACCCCCCCTGTTGTCGGGTCGGTGATAACCGAAATATATAATCCCCCGGACTCGCCAAAACGGGCCAGAGCCGCACTAGTCTTGGCCATCTGCATTAAGCTGAGAATGCTTTCCTGCATCCGCGCTCCGCCTGAGGTGGAGAAAATCAGCAGCGGAAGCTTCTTCTCCGTCGCTTCTTCCACCGCACGGGTAATCTTTTCCCCTACTACGGAGCCCATGCTGCCTGAGAAAAATTCAAAATTCATAACCGCGACAATGACGGGATGGCCCCCGAGAGTCCCCTGGCCGGTAATTACCGCCTCAACTTGTCCGGTTTTGGAGCGCTGCTGCTCCAGCTTTGAAGCATACCCGGGAAACTGCAGCGGGTCCACTGATGTCATCTCACTGTCGAACTCAATGAAGCCTTCAGGATCAAGGGTCACCGCAATCCGCTCCAGCGCGTTCAGACGCATATGATGGCCGCAGGCCGGGCATACCTTGAGGTTCTTCTCCAGCTCTTTGCTGTACTGGATCGTACCGCATTTACTGCATTTGCTCATGAGCCCTTCGGGAATCTCCCGCTTCGGGCGTTCGCCTTCCGCCGGTCCGCCGCTCCGCTCCAGACGTTCTGAAGGAATAGTCGCGTACTTCCGTTTTTTCTGAAATAAATCTTTGAACAAGGGTCGCACCTCTTCAGCCGTTTATTTGCGCAATTCAGCAGCATGCCGCTGTTACTACCGCACTTATACTTCATTGTATTTAGGGATGTAAAATCAGATTCAGGGCTTCCTGGACTTCCTCAAGCTCGCCGGAAGGAACCAGAATTTCAAACTGCTGCTTGGACATATTAATCGGACGGCACTTGACCAGAAATCCTTCTTCCGTCAGCTTGCTCTCAATCATATCCGCCACTTTGGCGGTTGGCGCTATATAAATTACCGTCCACATGCCCTGCAAGGCCTCCCTAATCTCAATTCCCAGCCGTATCCCGCGTATAATGGAATCATGATAACACAGTTTTCTTTTTTACCGCAACAGGAGTAAAACGGAGGAAGCATGACCAGGAGGCCGCATTCATCAGCTAACGGGTGCTCTATTATGGCGTACCCGTGACATGGGGATACACCTTCGCCCCTTCGTGACGGTGGGCAATCCGGGCCGATGCGGCAGCGGCAATGCCTGCCACCAGATCATCCAGGAATACATGGATTCTGCCCGGATCATCATTCAGTGTGCCGATCACGCCGAGCTTAACTTTATCCAGATAGCCGAAGCTCGTTAGCCCGATCATGCCGTACACGCCGGTAATTCCAAGCGCCAGCGTCTCGTCCGCGCCGTAGAGCGATTCGTCAGCCTCCATCACCGCCTGCAGCGGCTGGGGAAGCATTCCCTTTTCCGCCAGCTCATCCAGGGCGACACCTGTCATAAGCGTGTACTGCACCTCTCTTTTGCCGAGCACCGACTTTACGCTGGACAGGCATTCTTCCTCTGTTAAATCCTGATAATACTTTGACTGCAAAATATATACGATCTCAGCGATAGACTTCAGCGTAACGCCCCTGCGTTCCAGCAGCTCTGTTGCCATTTGATAGGACATGTTGTCATTCCCCTTTCCGCACGGGACCGGGACCGTTCCCTGTGGTTTCCTAATGTATGCGGAAAAAGGCGGAAATGTTCTTATTTTATTCTTACTGTACCGGCTCCCAGCATCTCTTCAACCGCTGCGAACAGCTCCGGCGAAGGCTCGATCCGGTAGCTGTCGCTTAGCGCCAGCACCCGCTGCTCGCGCTCGTAGAACAGGAGCGTAGCTGCAGCCCCGGGATGGGTCTGCAGCAATGCCTGCAGGCGCGAGAGCAGCGCCGGGTTCTCTGCATCCGGCGTGATCTTGATAAAGACACGCTGGGCGTTCCCCGCCGCGGCAGCCGCCGGACGCGGCGCCTCTTGCCGCGGCGCACCCGCAGGTGCGGCAGGCGGGGCTGCAGGCGCTGCTGCGCCGCCTGCGGCAGTGCGCGGCGCGCCGGTGCCCCCGGCGCCGCCCCGCGGGCCAGGAGCGCTGCGCTGCGCTCCTGCAGAGGCCGTCCGTCCGCCGGACGGACGGGAGGCAGCTGCGCTGCGGCGCTGCAGCAGGCCGTGGAGAGCGTCTGCGCCAAGCGGCGCGACCTCCTCGGCCAGCAGCTTGAAGCCCTCGTCCTCCTGCTGCACCTTGGCGCGCAGGGCCAGCAGCGCACCCTTCTCGACCAGGCTGCGGCTGCGTTTCCACACCTCTGGGAACAGCACGACCTCGCAGCGCTCGATCTGGTCCTCCCACTGGATGAAGGCCATCGCCTTGCCGGCCTTGGTCGTAATTTCCTTAATGGATACGACCATTCCGGCCGTAACCGTCTGGCTCTCATCCGCGGCTTCGCCAAGGTCCATCAGCCGCTGGATGCCCGGCTCCTCAAGCAGGGCTGCGCTGTCGTCCAGCGGATGGCCGGACAGGTAGAGGCCGAGCAGCTCACGCTCCAGCTCCAGCTGCTGGGTGACACTGAATTTCGGAATATCCGGGTAGCGGATTTCCCAGTTCGGGGTTTCGATGAGATCATCGAACAGCTGGATCTGCAGCTCGTCGCGCTCCTTACGCCACTTGGCCGCGGCATCGGCGGTCTCATCGAGCATAGCCAGCAGCTGGGCCCGGTGCCCGGGCAGACGGTCAAAGGCGCCGGCCTGGAGCAGGGATTCAATGACCCGCTTGTTGCAGACGCGCAAATCGACACGGCGGCAGAAATCGAGCAGGCTGTCGAACGGACGCTCCTTACGGACAGCCATAATATTCTCTACAGCCAGTGTTCCGACATTTTTCACGGCCGCCAGACCGAAGCGGATATGCCCGCCGTTTCCGTGTGCGCCGGGAACCGGAGTAAACAGCACACCGCTTTCGTTGACATCAGGCGGCAGAACTCCGATGCCGGAGCGCCGGCATTCCAGCACATATTCTGCTACTTTGCGGTGAGTACCCATGACAGCCGTAAGCATGGCCGCCATGAACTGCACGGGATAGTGCGCCTTCAGATAGGCCGTCTGGAAGGCCAGCACACCGTAAGCGGCAGCATGGGCACGCGGGAAGCCGTAATCGGCGAACCGGACAATCATATCATACACGGCATTTGCATCCTGCTCCTGATAGCCCAGTTGCAGGCTGCCCTGCACGAAATGGCTGCGCTCCTTGTCCAGCGTCTCACGCTTCTTCTTGGATACCGCACGGCGCAGCAGATCCGCTTCCCCGAGCGAGAAGCCTGCCATCAGGGAGGCAATCTGCATAATCTGCTCCTGATAGACAATGATGCCGTACGTATCCGCCAGAATCGGCGTCAGGTCGGCATGCGGATAATCGACCGTGATGTCGCCGTGCTTGCCGGCGATGAACTTGGGGATAAACTCCATCGGGCCCGGACGGTACAGCGCTAGCACTGAGATCACATCCTCAAAGCCCGACGGCTTCAGGTCCTTCAATACGCGGCGGATACCCGCAGACTCCAGCTGGAACACACCGGTCGTCTCGCCCGCCCCGAGCATTTCATAGGTCAGCGGATCATTATCGGCAATGGTCCGGAAATCGGGAGCCGCCCCGTCCATTTCCTTGATCCAGTTCATGCAGCGCTCAATAATCGACAGCGTCCGCAGCCCCAGAAAATCCATCTTGAGCAGCCCGACGCTCTCCAGATGCTCCATGGAATACTGGGTCAGCGCCGTGCTCTCATTGCCGGCCTGCAGCGGCACCGCATCGGTCAGCGGGCCTTTGGAAATCACAACACCGGCAGCATGTGTGGAGGCATGGCGCGGCATGCCTTCGACCTTCATCGCCATATCCAGCAGCTCCCGCGTCTTGCGGCTGGTCTCATACAGCGCCTTCAGGTCAGGGCTGCCCTCCAGCGCCCGGGCAATACTGATTCCGAGCTGCCCAGGAATCAGCTTCGCGGCCTTGTCCACCTCATTGTAAGGCAGGTTCAGCACCCGGCCGACATCGCGGACCGCCGCCCGCGCAGCCATCGTTCCGAAGGTGATAATCTGGGCCACATGCTCCTTGCCGTATTTCTCCACGACATAGGCGATAACCTCATCGCGGCGCTCATCGCTGAAGTCGATGTCAATATCGGGCATCGTTATCCGCTCGGGATTAAGGAAGCGCTCAAAGAGCAGGTTGTATTTCAGCGGGTCTACGTCGGTGATCCGCAGGGTATACGCAGTGAGGCTTCCCGCCGAAGAGCCGCGGCCCGGCCCGGTAACAATTCCGTTCTTGTGACAATAGGCAATGAAATCCCAGACGATCAGAAAATAATCGCTGAAGCCCATGCTCTCAATAACGCCCAGCTCGTAGTCCAGACGCTGCTCCGCCGCCGCCTTCCCCTCAGGTGAAGCCCATTGCTGTGTACCGGCATACCGGTCTTCCAGCCCGCTTCGGCATAGCCCGCGCAGATAAGCAGCGGCGTCCACACCTTCCGGCAGCGGGGAATATTCGGGCAGAATATGCTGTCCGAACGTCAGCTCCAGATTACATTTATCCGCTATTTCCTGCGTATTGAGTATTGCCTGCGGTACATGCGGAAACAGCGCCGCCATCTGCTCCCCGCTCTTCAGGAACAGCTGGTCCGTCCCGATCTTCAGCCTGTCCTCATCATCCACCGTTTTGCCGGTGCCGATGCAGATCAGCACATCCTGAACCTCGGCGTCCTCTTTGGCCAGATAGTGGACATCATTGGTGGCAACCAGTTGGATATCAAGCTCTGAAGCCAGTTCGATCAGCTGCGGATTGACCCGCTTCTGCTCCGGAATGCCATGGTCCTGGAGCTCCAGATAGAAGTCTCCGCCAAAAATCTCCTTATACCGCAGCGCCGCCTTGCGCGCCTCATCCCCGCGCCCGTGCAGCAGATGCTGCGGCACCTCTCCGCCCAGGCAGGCGCTCAGGCAGATGATACCCTCGGCGTGATCAGCCAGTGCTTCCATATCTATTCGCGGCTTGTAATGCTGACCCTCCAGATGGCCGATGGAGACAAGCTTCATCAGGTTTCTGTAGCCGGTTTCATTCTTCGCGAGCAGGATCAGGTGATAGATCGGCTGATCCTTGCGGCTGCCCCGCTCACGGCGCGAGCCTGCCGTCAGATAGGCTTCACAGCCGATAATCGGCTTGATGCCTGCGGCTGTGCATGCTTTATAAAAGGGGATGGCCCCATACATCACTCCATGATCCGTCAGCGCCAGCGACTTCATGCCGTATTCGCCGGCCCGGCGCACGAGATCTGTAATACGCGCCGCACCGTCCAGTAAACTGTATTCGCTGTGCACATGCAAATGCACGAATGGGCTCATGTTCCCCACTTCCCTTCCGCTACTTAAATCAAAACATAAGATGAAACTATTTTATCATATTACAGGGGGAGCCGCCCATAGAATGGATTAAGTGCACAGGGACAGGCAGAGCCGGAAGAGCCGGCTTGTCCGGAAAGGGGCCTTCTATGAATGTTTTCATGAGCAAAGCCGTGCTCGACTTCTTCATTGCCTTCGGTATCGTGCTGGGCGGCGCCATGCTTGGAGGAGTAGGTGCGGTTGTCTCGCTGCAGCCGCCGACACAGACGATGCTGGATATCGCCGACCGGATTAAAATCTGGGCGCTCGCCGCGGCAGTCGGAGGAACCATCGACCCTATGAGGGTCATTGAGAGCAATATGATTGGCGGCAATCTGTCCCCTGCGATCAAGCAGGTTCTCTACCTCGTGTTCGCCTTCCTGGGCGCCCATATGGGCAGCGAGCTGGTCAAATGGGTATGCGGCAAGGGGTGAGCAGCTTATGAGGATTCCGCCTTTTCAGCGATTCCGCCGTTTCTCACAAATTTCCGCTGTCTTCGTTCTCGGCATGGTGACGGGGGCCGTTATGTACAATGCCGTTTTTCACTTGGGCTATAATGTGCTCTGGCTCAACAATCAGGAGATGCGGGTGGAAATTGAGCAGTACCGGAATGATATCAAGACCCTCAAGAAATACAACAATACCTCAACCGTGATCCGCGAAATCAAGCTGCGCATGGAGGAAAGCAAGGATAAAGAAAGTACGTCCGGACTAGATCCGGTAACGGTGAAGGAAATCATCAGCAAGATGGGTACTGATCTGGAGCCGATGCGCGGCCGCAGCATGTTCGATATTGATACGGACGGCAAGCTCGCCCGGTTGCTTTTGGATGGAAAAATATATATCGTCCGCGAAAAAGAGTACTCGGCCAGAATCCGGACGATGCTGGTAATGGAGGGCGTACTGCAGATCTGGGTCGAGATTAATCCCTACAAGCGCAGCTGAGCCGCAGATTAGTCCGGGCGCACAGGTGGCAGCCATGCTACAATATGGACAGGTATAGAGGCAAACATAAGCCGCGCTGAGAACTAAACCTTTCTTCATTATTGCCTGATAAAGGAGCTGCCTGTCCATGATCATGCTCATCAAGTATCTGCTGTTCATTCTGCTTGTTGTCTTTATGATTGGCGCTGCCGCGTTCAGCCTCTCCTCACGCCGGACCTCCGACCCTGCGGAAAAAGCCCGCCGGCGCTCCGTTATGAACGTGCTGCTGGGGGCCATGCTGGTCACGCTGTCGCTAATGTCGATGTTTCTGTTCCGCGGCTCGACGCTCAGCGTCATTGTGGAGGCCGTGTTTCTGGTCATCGGGGCGTTTAATATTTTCTCCGGGCTGCGCAGCTACGGGTATTACAGCCGGGACGGGAGCCGAAAAAAGGCTTCCTAATTACGAAAAACTGCCGTCTGAGGCTGTGCCAAAAAGCGGATCAGCAGCGCGTACGCTATTAAATCTACTTTGGGAGGCGCATCGGGCGGAAATAGTTTGATTTTCTCCAGATAATTTAGAGCACAGCGGATGGTGAGGGCATCTAGTTGGATTTTCTCCAGCTAAAAGCTTACACGGTTCCCAAAATGGGCCTCTTACAGGAATTTTGGTGGACTTTTTCCCGCTAAATCCTGGATTCCGCGTAAAGCCGGTGAATTAGGTGGCGTTTTTCCACTAATACTGCTGCTGGAAGCTTCAGAAAAAAGGCCAGCCAGAAGTTTCTGGCTGACCTGTTCATGCAAAGCAAATTCCTTCCAGTTGCTGTCTTTCCATCCTGCCTTGCTTCGCCGAACAGTCCGGTTAGCCGTGATCAATCGACTGCAGCATCAGCACAGCCTTGGCGACCATCGTGTCATTGTGGCTGATTTCAATCTCCAGCTTGCAGGTCCGGCGGCTGATCTCCAGCAGCTTGGGCATCACGATGATCGAGTGCTCAATCTGCACCGGACGGATAAAGTAGGTAGACATATTATCCAGCACATAGTCGTTGCCGGTAATATCTTTGGCTGCTTTGAAGGCAGACCGGGTCATCAGGGTGGACAGGACGCCTTCTGAAATGGTACCCAGGTCTGTCGCCATCTGCGGAGTAATGAAGCCGTGGAAGAACAGCTTCCCTTCTTCATCGCGCTCCTCGGCAAAGCCGTTCCAGATCAGATGATCGAACGTCTCGCCCAGCTGCGGCTGGTTGCTGACATCGCGCAGGCTCTGCAGCACCTCACGGCGGGTAAGCGAGCCGACCAGCTTGCGGTTGCGGTCCACAATCGGCAGGAAGTCGATCCCCTCCCACATCATGATCTGCGCCGCCGAAGCCAGCGAGGTCTGCAGCGCCGCTGTTACCGGACTGCGGACCATTGCCTTTTCAATGCTCTGCCCTTCCTGCAGCTCCTCCACATCACGCCGGCCTACTATGCCGATAACGCGGTTCCACTCATCCGTCACAGCAAAGCGCTGCTCCCCGCTGGAGAGCGCCAGCTGCCGCAGCTCGCCAACCGTACTGGAGATCTTCAGCGTGTTCAGCCTCGGCTTGCTCTCCAGAATATCCTCGACCAGCATAATCTTTTTCTTGATCAGCCGGTCAAAGATGGCCCGGTTAATCATCGAAGCCACCGTAAACGTATCATGCCTTGAGGAGATCACCGGCAGATCCAGCTCGTCCGCCAGCGCCTTAACCTCACGGCTTGTACCGAAGCCGCCCGTGACAAGCACACCTGCCCCCTGCTCGAGAGCCAGTGAATGCACGTCATCACGGTTGCCCACAATCAGCAGGCTGTCGGCATCAATATAGCGGATCATTGCATCTACCTTCATCGCACCGATTATATATTTATGCAGATGCTTATTCAGCCCGTCAGCTCCGCCGAGCACATGCCCCTCTACAATATCTACAACATCCGCGAAGGTAAGCTGATCGGAAATGTTCCTCGGTTTCTTTTCAACCCTGACAGTGCCGATCCGCTCCTTCGTAATCACAATGCCGAGGTTCTCAGCCTCCTTCACCGCCCGGTAAGCCGTCCCCTCACTCACTACCATTTCCTTCGCCAGCTTGCGTACAGAAATTTTGGTGCCTACCTTGAGACCTTCGATATGCTGCAGCAGTTGTTCATGCTTTGTAATGTTATCGCCTTGTCCTTCCAACTGTTACACCCCCATACCCCAATCTGTACTATTCTGTACTCATTATACAGCCGGAATTTGCAGAGTACAACTGCCCGCAGAAGGCCAAATAAGGTAACTCCGTGAATGATTTCAGCACCAAAAAAGCCCGGACCGCCGTTTCCGGCAGCCAGGCTTCTGGATCTATCTTCTAGGGCCGGCAGAGCGTATAAATCCCGGTATCCCGGCATTCCTCCTACAGCCGCTGCGACATTCTCGCTTCCTCGTTCCACTTGCCCTGCCACTGCTCCAGCTTGTGCCTGCGGACCGCCTCCAGCTGCTTCTGCTTCTCTTCATCCACCCCGATGATGAAATGCAGATGCGCGGCAATAATCAGAAAGGCAAACACACACCAGACAACACCGAAGCCCAGCACCCAGCTTGGCCCGTTCTGAAACGACAGCTGAGGCAGGGCATAGAGCAGCATAGCCAGCGCGATCAGCAGATACATGATGTGCTTGAACTTGTTTCTTTTTTTCATCGCAAACAGCTCCTTCAACTGAATCTATATCTCTACTCTATGAGCCGTCTGCGGAATTTATGAGACAAGTCTGCAAAATTTAAAATCTGTTCAGGCAAATTAATATAGCACCGCCCGCAGTCATATGAGATGATGTATACAATTATTAGGAGGCGATAGTAGTTGAATAAGGCGTATGGCTATACGGAGTATACGATCCGCAAGAAGATTTTTTCGATTATGAGCACCAAGCTGCACATTTATAACAGCTCAGAGGAGCTGGTATTATACTCACAGATGAAAGCTTTTAAGCTAAAAGAGGATATCGCGCTGTACACGGATGAGTCCATGGAAAGAGAGCTTTTGCGGATCAAGGCACGGAGTATTATTGACTTTAGTGTCACCTTTGACGTGGTGGACTCTGAGACTGGTGAGCATGTGGGGGCGCTGCGCCGCAAGGGACTCAAATCGATCCTGAAGGATGAATGGATTATTCTCGACAGGCATGACCAGGAGCTCGGGCTGGTGAAGGAGGACAGTACCTTTATGGCGCTGCTGCGCCGGGTGATCTCGTTTATTCCGCAAAAATACAGCGTCGAGCTGCAGGGGGATCCGATCCCGACCTACAGCCAGAATATCAACCCGTTCGTTACCAAAATCACCGCCGATTTCTCCGGCGACCGCACCGGCCAGCTTGACCGCAGGCTTGGGCTGGCTGCCGGAATTCTGCTCTGCGCCGTCGAAGGCAAGCAGGATTAGCAGGCTTAACACACAAAAGGGGATTCTCCAGCCAACCGGCCGGGGAGTCCCCTTTTGCTTATTCTGCTCCAGCGGGAGCACAAATGATTAACGTCCGCCGTACATTTGCGACAGGCTGTCCGTAATGATCTTGTTCACATCTTCAATGACAACACTGAGGCGGCGCTCAGCGTCGAACAGCCGGCGGATGCCGAGATTCAGGTTAAGCACCTCGAACAGCTTCTCCATTTTTTCCATTTCCTCCTGCGGAGGCATTTCCCCGTTCATCATCCGCTGCTGCAGCTCAATCTGGTTCTGGCGGAAATTGTCGAGCATCTGCTTGCTCTCCGGATCACCCTCGATCACCTTCATGGCACTGCTGATATCGGAAAACTCGCTGCTTTCTTTGATGGCTTTTGCCAGTTCATGCGCTTTATCAATTACGTTCATTCTGTTACCTCCTGAAATTGTTGTTGTGTCTGCTGTCTGCGGCAATAGCAAATTCCGCCCGGCACGGCTTTTTACAGAATAGGTCAATCACCAAGGGTCAGATGTCTCCATATGATGAATGATAGGTAACCCTTATGATTCATAATTGCCGGCATCATGCTGCCTACCGGAAGGAGATCCACGATGTCTAAGTTCAAGATCCCGGTCCAAACGGTCCACTCGGGCATCCTGCAGGAAAACGCGATAATGCTTGGCGACAAATCAATGAAAAGGCTCAAGATACCGGCTCACGGCGTCATCCAGCTGAGCTTCGGCTCATTCAGACAGGAGGTTACTGTCATTCCGGTCCCCAAAGCCGAAAGCCTGCGCGTTAGCGAAGGGCTGGCCCGGCGGCTCGGCTGGAGAGGGCGTCCTGCCCTCAATGCCACCTACAGCACCGGAAGCCGCACCCTGCGGCTCGGGCCGCTGATCGGAGTGCTGGTGAGCCGGGACCATCCTGACCAGCCGGACAGAGTGTTCGGACAGATCACGATGTTCTGCCGGGAGCTTACCAATGCCTGCCAAGCACAAGGTGCCTATGTATATTTCTTTACCCCGGAGGCGCTGGAAGCACGCAGCTCTTCCATCCAGGGCTGGGTATACGACGAGGGCTGGCGGAAGCTGAGTCTTCCTGTCGCCGATGTTATCAATAATCGGCTTACTACGCGCAAGGTGGAGAACAAACCTAGCGTACAGCATTTTCTGGCGGATGTAAAATCCCGCTACGGAACCCATTTCTTCAATGAGAAGTTCCTTGACAAAACCGAGGTATTCGAAGCGCTGGCCCAGGATGCCGCCCTGCAGCGGTATTTGCCGGAATCACATGCCTTTAACGGTTTTGCAGTCCTAAAAAAAATGTGCAACAGCTACTCCAGCGTCTTTCTGAAGCCTGTGCGCGGCAGCCTGGGTAAAGGCATCCTGCGCATCTCCAGAGAAGAAGGCGGAGGCTACCGGCTGCTGTCCACAACGCCGATGGGTACGCGCAAGCAAAGCTATCCCAGTCTGGCAAAGCTGTTCCAGTCGATATCCCCCAAGATGAAAACCACCCGCTTCCAGATTCAGCAGGGTCTCCCCCTGATGGAGCTGGGCAAACGGCCGGTAGATTTCCGGGCGCTGGTTCAGAAGAACGGAACCGGCAAATGGGGGGTTACTTCCATTGTAGCCCGCACCGCCGGGAGCAATCATTTTGTCTCTAATCTTGCCCGGGGCGGTACGCTCAGCACCGTAAAGGAAGCCATCAGCAAAAGCAATCTCCCGGCAGGAATGAAGGAAAGCTCTCAAGTGCAGCTTCCCCGGGCGGCGCTGGCAATTGCCAGAGGTGTCGAAACCTTTATCCCCGCACACTTCGGGGAGCTGGGCATTGACCTCGCTCTGGACCAGTCGGGCCGGATCTGGCTGCTGGAGGTCAACTCCAAGCCGTCCAAAAACGACAACACGCCGCTGAATGACCAGAAGATCAGACCGTCCGTGAAACAGATGATTCTATATTGCCGCTACCTGGCCGGTTTATAAGGAGGACACCATGACAGAGACAGCACAGAGATTCCTTGGTATCATGACCGGCCGGCGCCAGGGACATCCGCCGATTGCCGAGCCGGAGTTCTGCAGCCAGCTTAGCGCAGCGGCTCCGCTGTTCGATCTGAAGGTGCTCGTATTCCATCCTGAGGGTGTATCCAAAAACGGAGATTCCATAACCGGCTATGCCTGGACGGAGGGCCGGTGGCAGCAGACCGTCGCTCCTGCACCCGATGTTCTGTACAACCGCTGTTTTTATTCATGCCCGCAGGAGAGAAAGGCAGCGGCTGCGGCGCTTTCCGCACTATCCGGTACCATTCCCTGGTCACGGGGGCTGCCCGATAAGTGGAGGGTCTGCGGGATTCTCCGGCGCAGCCCTGAGGCTGCACCTCTGCTGCCCGAGACCAGACTTTACACCGGCCCGGACGAACTTAGCTCCATGCTTGCGGAACGGGAATACGGCGTATTCCTCAAGCCTAAGGCCGGGTCCCACGGCAAGCGTACCTTGCATGCCAGGCTGCTAAGCAGGAAGCAAGGCGGGGGATTAGGCGTCCGGGGGCGGGACGGGGACAATGAACCCTTCCTTCATCATTTCAGAACACTGGACCAAGGTCTGCAGTGGATTCACCGGTTCACCGGGAAGCACAGCTACATTATGCAGCCTTATCTGCATCTGACCAGCAGCCGGGGCCAGCCCTTTGATGTCCGGGTGCTGATGCAGAAGAACGGGCGCGGCGCCTGGACGCTAACCGGCATGGCCGTTAGGCTCGGCGGGCACGGGAGCCTTACCTCCAATCTGCACGGCGGAGGCACAGCAGTTGCCGTACTGCCTTTTCTGCTTGCAGAGTTTGGCTCTACCGGGGCTGAGCTGCATGACGATCTAGCCGCAGCGGCAGCCCTCCTCCCTCCCCTGCTGGAGGAATCCTGCGGCAGGCTCGGGGAGCTGGGCCTCGATTTCGGGATCGACGCCGGAGGCAGAATCTATCTGCTGGAGGCCAATTCCAAGCCGGGGCGAACGGTGTTCCGGCTGACGGGTGACAGGCGGGCTGCTAAGCTCGCAGCCGAGAACCCGCTGCGTTATGCGCGTCACCTGCTGCTGCACTCACCGGCAGGCCGCAGAAACAGCAGCTATAATACGCTCCGCTACAGACAGGAGAATGAAATCAATGGTTCCTAAGGAGGATTCATCAATGAGTCTCACTTTTTGCAACGTGCATTTCACCAAGCAGCCCCAAAGAGTGGTTTACGTGTCGGGTGAACTGATGAAAAGCCTGAAACTATCCGGCAAAAAAAATATCCGCCTGCGGCTCGGCAAGGATGCCATTCCGGCCATGATCAAACCGATTAAGCGGGCAGGCAAGCATCTGTTCCTGGCTTCAGGCGTCAAGAGCGCCATCAAGGTTCCCAAAACGGGCGGCATCTATCTGCGCAATCTGCAGAATGATGAGGTGCAGCTCGGCCCGCTGGTCGGCATTCTGTCCGACGGGCCTACCTCATCCGTCAATCCCTTCGGGTCCCGTACGGGCTTCATTAAGCAGCTGCTGCGCGAAGGCAGCAACAAATGCTATATTTTTGCCTTTACGCCGCGCGACATTGACTGGCAGAAGGAGCAGGTCAACGGCTTTTTCCTGAATGCCAGTGACAAATTTGAGCGAAAGCTTGTCCCGCTGCCGGATGTCGTGTACAACAGGCTGCCTAGCCGCCGGGCCGAAACCTCTCCATACATCAATCAGCTCCGCGAACGGTTCGGGCGGAAGCGGATTCCCTATTTCAACTGGAGCTTTTTCAATAAATCGGATGTATACCGACTGCTCGAGAACGACAATGCAGCCTACCGCTACGTACCTGAGACCGTCTCTAACCCCAGCTCAGAAAAAATGCGGGAAATGCTGGACCGTCATCACTTCGTATACTACAAGCCGTCTGCCGGAAGTCTGGGACACGGCATTTACCGTCTGACCTACCTGCCCAAGAAAGGCTATTTTGCCCGTTACCGTAAGGGCGGCAAAAATGTGCTGCTGCGCTTCACCAGCTTTGACAGCCTGATGCGCATGCTGCGCTCCCGCCACGGCCAGAACCTCCAGAACTATGTGGTGCAGCAGGGTATCCGCCTGATTGAGATCGACGCCTGCCCGATCGATTTCCGCTTTCATATGCACAAAAACGGCAGCAACCAGTGGGTCGTAGTCGGCATTGGAGCCAAAAAAGCCGGCCGCGGCAGTGTCACTACCCATCTCAAGAACGGAGGAGCCCTGCTCACTCCACAGCAGGCGCTGGGCCGGGTATTCGGTGCAAGGTCCGATGAAGTGCTGCAGCGGGCCAAAACGACTGCCGTCAAGCTGGCAGAGGCGCTGGAAATCCAGCACCGCCATCTGCTTGGCGAAATCGGGTTTGACCTTGGCATTGACCAGGATGAAGATATCTGGATGTTTGAGGCGAATGCCAAACCGGGACGTTCCATCTTCCGTCATCCTTCCCTGCGTGCTGAGGGCAAAGCTTCCGTTGAGCATATTCTGGAGCACTGCCTGTATCTCAGCAAATTCCGCAGGAGGGATGAACTGTGAATACCCGCTCCCCTGACTCCGGCAAACCGGTAATTGCTATACTGACAACCAGCGACAGGCTGAAGCAGTTCCGCGGCAACCGGAACAACTTCCGTGACATCATCCGTACCGGCAAGGAAATGGGTTATCTCGTCTATGTCGTCACCGTCCGCGACCTGAAGTTTGAGGAGCAGACGGTGAACGGCTTCATCCCTTCGCCCAGCGGAAGGATCTGGTATAACGCCCCCATGCCCCTGCCTCAGGTCATCTACAACCGGATTCCAAACCGGGATGAGGAAGAGAAAGCCCCGGTCGCCCGCAAAATAGCCGAATGCCTGGAGCATGACTCCATCCAGATGTATAACCCCGGCTTTTTCAACAAATGGAATCTGTTTGAATGGCTCAAGGAATCGAAGGTTACCGTCCGGCATGTGCCTAAAACAAGACGCCTGCGCAGTGCAGCCACGCTGGTTGCGATGCTCAAAAATCATGACAGCCTCTATCTGAAACCAGAGAACGGCAAGGCCGGCAAGGGCATTATGCGGCTTAAATACGCGGCGGAGGCTCCCCTCCCCTTCAGGCTGCAAATCCAGGGCGGTAAAAAGAATATAACCTACAAGGCTGCCTCCATCGACCGCCTGTGGAGCCGGATCAAGAGAGAAAAAGGCATTGCTCAATATATCGCGCAGCAGGCCATCGGGCTGGCTACCCACCGCGGCCGCCCCTTTGATCTGCGGGTGCTGCTCCAGAAAAACGGGCGCGGCGCCTGGGCGGTGACCGGAATCGGCGCCCGGCTGGCCGGCGTCCGCAGCATTACCACCCATGTGCCCCGCGGAGGCAGCATCGAGGAGCCTGCGGCTATGCTGGAGGGAACCTTCGGTACTGAGCGGGCTGCCTCCATCCTCAAAAACGTCCCGACCACCGCCCTGCTGATCGCCCGCCAGATTGAGCGGGCTTCGGGGGCTATGCTCGGTGAGATGTCGATGGATCTGGGCGTCGACGAGGAAGGCGGCCTCTGGTTCTTCGAGGCCAATTCACGCCCGATGAAATTCGATGAGCCGGCCATCCGTAAGCTGTCGCTGGAGCGGATCTTCCAGTACAGCCACCATCTTGCCCGGCAGGGCAAATAGAATCCTCCAAAAAGGAAGTGAACCCCATGCAGATCTCTTCTATATATGACAGTAATCCTGACCGCTGGAAAGCAAGAATCGCCGGGCTGCTTGATTTCCTCCGGGAATACGGAGACCGGCGGATCACTCTGCGCGGCTGCCGCGAGCTTGCCCGGCTAACGCCGGAACAGCTCGCGGTTCCCGGCGTCTCTCTCCTCGTCGCAACAGTCCGCGGACAAAGCGGCCGGCAGCTGGCCGGCATCAGCTTTGTCTCCGGCTACGGTAAGGAAGCCTGCCTGGTTGCCGTTCACCCCTTATACAGGGGCCGCCATACCGGTACAGCACTGCTGTCAGCCCAGCTGCAGCGCCTGGGCCGGCTGGAATGCCTGGTGGCCTCCGATAATCCGGCCAGCCTGAAGATGTGCTTCAACAGCGGGCTGGCTGCTGTTGACCTGATAAGCGGCCCGACAGGCAAGCCCACGCTGCTGCTGCAGTCGCCTTCCGGCCGCAGCGCGGCAACTCTCCCACAAGAAGGTGAACTCCTGTGCCAGAACCCGTCTTAGGTATCCTGACCCTGTATTTAAATGACGCCAAGCAGCTTGAGGAGCGCAGTGTCTACCGGAGGATGATCATCGAAGGCCGCAAGCTCGGCCTGGATGTTTTCGTATTTACCCCGATGGACGTCAACGCCGCCAAGGATCAGATTCATGCCATGATCTATGACCCGGCGAGCGGTAAATGGTCGCGTAAATGGCGCTCTTTTCCGAACATGATCTATGACCGCTGCCGGATTCAGCGCAGCTCCCGGTTCGAGCAGCTGCTGCGCTTCCGTTCACGCTATAACCATCTGACCTTTCTGAACCGTCCGCTGCGCAACAAATGGACGATCCACCAGACCTTTTCACAAAAGACCCGCTTCCGTCAGCATATGCCCGAGACGCTGCTCTACCAGTCTTCGTCTGACCTGCTGCGGATGCTGAAAACAAGCCCGGTGGTCTATGTGAAGCCGGTTAACGGTACGGGCGGACGCGGCATTTTGCGGATCGAACGGCTCAAAGAGGGGCAAAGCCTCTACGATATTCAAGGCCGCCGCCTGAGCCGGCAGATTATTGCCCCGCGCAAGGTGACGCTGGCGAAGCTGGAGGCTATCGTCCGCCAGTGGTGCGCCGGCGGGCGCTTCCTCGTCCAGCAGGGCATCCCGCTGCGCCTGCCGGGCGGGCGCTTCCACGACTACCGCATGCTCGTGCAGAAGAACGGGCAGGGCATATGGGAGCTGACCGGCATGGCCGGCCGCGTCGGCGCTGCCCGCAGCGTCACCTCGAACCTGCACGGCGGCGGGCATGCCGTCCGTGCAGAGGTGCTGCTGAAGGAATGGCTAGGCAGCACCGAGAAGGCCGACAAGACCATGAAGTCGGCCGAGAAGCTCGGCCTGGAGGCGGCAGCCTTCCTGGAGGAGAGCTTCGGCACGTTATGCGAGCTGGCGCTCGACCTCGCGATCGACCGCCAGGGCCGGATCTTCGTGCTGGAGGTCAACCCCAAGCCGGCCCGCGAGGTATTCGCACGCACCGGCGACGCCGCCACCTACCGCACAGCGCTGGTCCGTCCGCTGGAGTACGCGCTGTGGGTGCACAAGAATAAGAATGCGCCTGCCCCGGCTAAGGCGGCAGAGGAATAAAACAGATGGCCCCTGCTCCGGCTTCTCCGGGCAGGGGCCATCTGTTGATTACAGTAAAAGAAGCGCCTGAACACCTGGTCTGTGCAGCTGATTTGGACACTTAACGAGTACATCTGTGTGCACAGGACAGTTGCTCTATCGGCATGGCTCATGTATCCGCGGCTGTTGATTTAGCTGTTGAACTGTCCTTTGATCGGCTTTTGATTTCGCTTTTGATTTCGCTCTTGATTTGGCGGTTAGTTCGTCTGTTGTTTGGCTCCTGATTCCGCTGTGCTGCAGCTATTCCGCAATCCCCCCTCCATTAGCAGCTCATTTACATTTAGTTGGATTTCCGCCAACTAATGCCACTAATTTGCACCTTGCGCCGGCATTACCTGGAAAAAAGCAACCTATTTCAGACGAATCCCCCACTTTGAAGCAAATCCGGTGTGATTAGGTGACCTTTTTCAAACTAATATTATATAAAGGCTGTTTGACGAAGAATTAGCAGGCGTTTTTCCATTTAATCTATTCAAAATGTGCTTTAAACATCAAATAATTGAAATCTGATGTGACTGCAGCGAGATATACGATTTGTTAGGCAAAACCAGCAGAAGCCAACAATACCCGCAGGCTACATGAATAAGGTGTAACAGGTGCTCTACATGACCGGCGTAACGTATTACCACGCAATACTTAGCAACAAGCCGTATATCAAAACAAAAACACATCCCTTTCTTTTTACTTTTTGGTTTTTTTTGTAATATAATGATCTGTATATATAGATTGAACTTGTAAATTTAAGTTAAGGGAAGAGTGGCGGAGGGGAATTTCGGAACTGTAGGAGCGGTAGCGTCCGCCTTTGTCTTCGGATTTCTACCGCTATAAGCGGTTTAAATCAGGAAATCTGAAGACAACAGCGGCCGGAAGTCCAAATATTCTCTGGAGTCACGGTTAATCCCAAAACAGAAAAATCATTAGTTCAATCTATATAGTTTCAATAACTATTCATTCATAACTATATCTCAGGGAGGATTAAGAATAATGAAACGGAAACATTTATGCTTTATTTTAATTATCTTAATAAGCTTAATAGGAATATATGTCCTGTTCTTTGGATTACCCTGGAAATCTATAGCACTAAAAAAACAATTCGAAATTTACTTAGAAGATAAATATCAAATCGAATTCAAGCTAAACAAAATGGACTTTGATTTTATGCACCGCACTTACCTTACTTATGCATACCCTGTAAGTGACCCTACTCTTGTATTTTATGTAGGTCAAGATATTGAAAACAAAAAAATTCATGATCTATATCAATATGAATTGGACAAACGTAAGGCTGGAAGGAAATAATGCAATTTCACATTTCAGAAAAAAGGAAGAACTAAATAAATCCGCAATTTTCATCCCATAAGTTTATTTAATTGTTATAATATGCTAAAATTTGTAACGGAAGGAGGATATTTTTTACATATCTTGTTTACTAACTTTTAAGGAGATGATAGATTGTCTAGTAAAAAATCAATGTTGATAATTTTAGTGATTATTTTATTCGCTTCAGGTGCTTGGATTGCCCCCACACATGCTAATACCAAAAGTGAAATCATCCCTGTTGACACTGCTAAACAAGTTGTTGAAAACGATATCAAATCTTTAACTCCCGAACACGAGTTTTTTGGACTTTGGGACAATGCGAAAGTTGTTCATCGTTCAGACCTATATGATATTCATGATAATATTATGGGCTATTACTTTCAGCTAATTGATGAAGGAAAGAGCATAGGATATTATGTTTCCGGAGCTAGATATGATATTACACCGATATTGGAATACAGCAGTGCACCCGCAAAAGAATCATTGGAATCAGCGGAACCAGGCAAGAGGATTTATTATTTCGGAGGAGAAAATCAAGCCACTGCTTCTAATGCTGATGAACTAATAGTTCAGGTGGAATTAGGAGTACAAACGTATAACGAAAAACTACAGGAACAAAAGAATATAACTTCTGCTTCAAAGCTGACTTTGGCAAATGTACTTAGTAAATTAGAACTGAATCAGGATCTTAACGCTCCTCAGCAATGGCAACAGAAACTAAACTCGAATATTTCTTTATTAGCTTATCCTTCTGCTTATTATTTGGCCGTTCCATCTATGAATCAATATCAAGCTGGTGTTAATCATCCTAAAAGCGCATGCGGTCCTACTTCCCTATCTATGGCTATTCAATATTTAGATAGTATAGGACTCAATGTTCATGATATGCAGACATATTTTAATAGTTCAGAATCTCAAATGATAAATGGGATGTATAATTTACTGGGAACAGGTATTTTTGGTACATCAGCAGGAAATATGTCGTACATGACATCGTATTTGCTAAATATGCATATGAGCGGATGGACAGCAACAAATGTCAACGGAAGTTCCTCTGGTGCAATAGATAAATATAAAGACCGAATTGTCAGCTCAAGACCTCCTCTGGTGATGTGGGATACATTTGGATTGAATTTCCTTTTCCCTTGGCTTGATCCAGCAGTTAGTTGGCATTGGCAGACAGGAAATGGATACAGAACTGCTAATGGTATCTTTGAGCTTGGCGTTAAGGATCCTAGCAGTAATTATACTGATTCCAAATACTATAACTGGAATGCTAATAAAAATTACTTCCTCTTCACTTCTTACTCACAACAGTAATCTTCATATAAAGGAACCTGCCAGTTTAAAGAACTATTAGCTGCTCTTTCACCCACGTCTATAATGATGTGGGTTTTCTTGTACTGCCCCAAGTACCCATGTGCCGTTCTCCCTCCATCAGCAGCTCATTAGCATTTAGCTGGATTTCCGCTACAGCTGTTGATTACCCTGTTTCTAGAATTTTAAGTTACTGGATAGCAACGCCCACCATTGAGATCATGCTCATTTCCTGTGGTTTCAGTTACCCGATGCACTTCACCCCGGTCCACGATGAGCGCAAGGTGGAGTTTATCCCTGATTTCCCACGCGAATGGGAGTTCAAGGAATTCGGCCTGCCCCCACGAAGACCTGAGTGGAATCGGCGACAAGCAGTTCTTTTGGAATGCCAAGGGAACGCTTTATTTTACAATTGCACAGCTCAATCATGATACCCAGCAAACGTTTGAAGAGTACACAAGGAACCCGTTTCGCTTTTTCTTTTCTTTACAAGACAAGTGTTAATGCGGAGGTACTCGGTAAATCACTCCATCTGTCTTCTGACTACACTTTGTGAAACGGTTCTCCAATCACCTGCTTCATTCGTATTAGTCTGCTCTCATATTGGTGAATAATGTTATATAAAGTGCTGACAAACGCTTGACTCTTCACCAGAATAACTTGAAAATTAAATAAGATAATGAATTTAGAGGTGATAACTCATGAATAAACAAGATAGTAGCCGAAATATGTACATGCTGAAGAAAAATCCGCTTGCTTCCAAAGGCTATGACTGGTGGTGGCACTCCTTTACCGGAAAACATCAGGAGACCGGTGAGGAAAAAGCTTTTTTTATTGAATACTTCATTATTAATCCCTCCCTTGGAGGAAACGAGCCCATTTTCGGACAGTTGAGAGATACTGTGAATAAGCCGTCCTACGTGATGGTCAAAGCTGGATATTGGGGGGAGGACGCCAGGCAGATTCACAACTTTTATGGCATAAATGAATTAAAGATGGATGATAAAAAACTGGAGCTTACTGTGGGCAGCTGCACCCTGAGCGAAACCTTCATGAGCGGCAATGTATCCTTATCGGAGGAGGACAAGGCTGCACATCCAGAATACATGAGCGACAGCGGCAGTATGAGCTGGAAGCTTGATATCAACAAAAAGGTAGCCTTCAACGTGGGATACGGAGCATCACCCTTTTTCAGGGCCATCAATGCATTTGAAATGTTTTGGCATGCAGAAGGGATGAAGACGGAATACTCTGGAGAAGTGATCGTAAACGGGGCCCCCTACATAGTACTTCCTGAAACCTCATACGGCTACGCTGATAAAAATTGGGGAGCGGATTTCACAAGCCCTTGGGTCTGGCTTAGCAGCTGCAATCTGACAAGTAAAATTAGCGGAAAGCCATTGAAAAACTCTGTGTTTAATGTCGGTGGGGGAAAGCCGAAAATATTCGGAATGCCGTTGGATCGCAAATTGCTTATCGATTTCTACTACGAAGGCAAAAGTTATGAATTCAATTTCTCGAAATTCTGGACGTTCACCCGAACCCGCTTCGACTGTTATGAAACAGAGCAGGATTTGGTATGGTCAATCTTTTCACAGAACAGCAAATCTGCTATTCAAATAGACGTATCCTGCTCTAAGAAGGAAATGCTGCTAATCAACTATGAAGCGCCAAACGGCAAGAAGCTCCACAATCGCCTCTGGAACGGAGGTACAGGTCATGGAGAGATCAAGTTGTATAAAAAACATAGCGGGAAGCTTATTATCATTGATGAATTGAAGGTGGCTAATATGGGCTGCGAATATGGAGTATACGATTGATATAGCTACTCGAGGGGCAGTTGGTCCATGAACTGATCAATCTGCTCCAGTAGTATAAGTCACAAAGCCCCCTTATCATCAACCTTCTATTAAACTGTAGAATCTAACTTCCCCGCCTGCGGTTTCGGCAATTAGTATGTCATTCCGCTCTTTTACACTGAATATCTTAGTGCCTGCCTTCAGCTTATTTGCAGTCCCGTTCTTGAATTCTTTACCATGCTCCCGCTGCTCTGCCCGGTAAACTCGCTGTAACGGACACAGATAACCTTATTTTGGCTAAAATCCGGTTTTTGAAGCGCTAACGGACTCCAGTGACTTTATTGTCTGAAATTTCTCCTCTAACGGACTATTATAGGTCGATAAAGGCGCTACGGTCCGTTAGCCTCGTGATTGTCCTCTGCATACGAAATAAGGTCGCTCAGGTCCGTTAAAAGTTAGTTGGCAGCGGTTTACAGTGGCAGTTGGTGCATCCACCCAGGGTAAGCACCATACTTGCCATAATAAAAAATCAGCCTCTCCGTTAGGAGAGACTGATTCGCAGCGTATAATCCAGCGGCGTTATAAGCGTCACGATAACCTTCTGGCAGCCGTCCGGATAGCTCATACCGCGGACTTCGGCCAAATGGTGCTCATGGCTGCCGTCTGTAAGCTCCATCCAGTCCCCTCCGGAGCTGTAACGCAGCTTGCCGGATTTCCAGAAGGAGGTCTCCTTCATTCCCGGAACCGGCGCAAGCGCCTCTCCCGCAAGCGTCCCTTCACTGCCGAAGAGCAGTACAATCTGGGTCAGTACATCCTCCGGCGATGGCGCGGTAAAATGCAGCTCCCAGCCCCCGCTGTGCTCGCTCACCCGGACGGATACTTTACTGGTCTGCGAATGGGTAAGCAGCCTTTCGCCATGCGGCAGCAGATACCAGGGACTTGCGGGCAGTCCTTGGCGCGGCGGCAGCTTGTCTGCGGGAATCGTCCCGTAATAGCCCTTATCGCCCGTGGATTCCAGCAGAAAGCCCGCTTCAGTCTCCTTCAGGGAATCCATCGTAATCAGCCCCGGCTCGAAGCTGGAAGCCAGTTGTACACCAAGCAGCCTGGCCTTGCCATGCCTCAGTGAGAACAGGGAGGACGCCTCGGTCATCACGCTCACGCTAGTAGAGCCGCTACGGACTCGGGCAACAGGAGCGCCGAATTCGGTATGCTGCTTGCTGTGACGGACAGGGCCGCCGTAGCCGTCCTGCCCGATCCGCTCCAGCAGCTCCCGGCGGTTGAACGCGCCGTTGATCACCTTGCGGTACCGGTCAGGCAGCTCGCCCGGCTGAACCGCAGCTGATTGAAGCTGCGGGTACAGCAGAAAGCCAAGCATGATCTGATTCGGCAGTGAGCCGGGATGATTCACCGAGCGGCCTGCCAGCTCTGCCAGGGCAGCAAACTCAGCATCCCCATCATGCTCGGCCATCAGCTTGTAGCACAGATAGTAGTCCGCCAGCGAGAATACGCTGCCGAAGTCCTGGCGTCCCGAATAATCGGTCACCACTTCCCCGTCCGGGTGGACAAGATATTTCATCATCCGCAGATTCAGGCGGACCGGCTCAAGCAGCTCAGGCCGGTTCAAGTCCCGGGCGGCATAATAGAGCATGATGTCACTGACAGTGTTGTAGATCCCGTTGCTCCGCTCCGTCCACTCTCCGTCCGGGGTGATATCCATCCCCTCCTGCAGCCATTCCTCCGCTCTGTGCTTCAGCTCATCTTCCCCGAAAATCCGGTACAGGGAGCCGAGCGCAGCAGTCAGCACCCAGCGGTGATTGGGCGTATGTACTCCGCCGGTCAGCATCGCCGGAAAGGTCCGCTGCAAAAACATGCCGATCATGTTCTGTACCGTGCAGGCAGGCTCCCATGCCTGCTGCTCCAGCAGTGTATAGATATTAGCCAGCCCCACTACAACAAAGGCTGTATCCGGCGGTGAATGATAATTGGTCCAGCCCGGTGATATCGTGCCGTCTTCGTGCTGAAACCGCAGCATGAAATCCACTGCCTGCTGCAGCCGCTGAAGCAGCGCCGGATCGCGGTAATACTGTGACTGCGGATTGGACAGTGCAGCGGCCCAGGCCGCAATGTACTGGGCGGTACCGGTATGATTCGGCCAGGCTACACCACTCAGCGGATCACGCACCCCTCCGGAATAGCGGCTAGCCCGGTCTGTTATTTGCATAGCCAGTGATTCCTCTGTCCACTTGTCATTTATAGCCGTTATTCTATTGAACATTCGCTATTCCCCTCCAACTGTCCGCGCAGGATGTCCCCCTGTGCGCCGGGCTATTTTTGAAACAAGGAGCTGATGGCTCCGCTCAATATCCTCCGGACTGCAGGCCGCTTTCAGCTCATACACCTTGACCGGTGCCTGCGCAATAATATCAAGAAACGAATCGAAGCTTTCTTCATCCCCGCTGTGCACATAGGGACACCAATGATCCGATAAGCCAATTGTTTCGTGTATATGAACGCCTACAATATCTTCGATCATTGCATTCGCTTCATTCACATTGTCATAGAGCCCCATCCGGCCCATCATCATACCGTGGCCGATGTCATACCACAGTCCGAGCGGTGCTCCCTTCAGCCCGGAGATAATAGACCTGGCTTCCTCAATTGTCGGCATCTGGTTACAGCGCGAACGGGTCTCAATCCCGAATTTCACTTTATACCCTCGTCTTGCCGACTGCCCGCACACCTCGTCAAGGCTGTCCGTGATACGCTGAATATAGCCGTCGCTTAAAGCTTCACGGCGTTCAATCATTTCGGACCACAGCTTCTGGTACGCGGCAGACTCCCGGCCTTCCCTGGTATAAATCTCTTTAAGCTGATGGTCAATGTCATGGTCAAAAGGCACCTCACCGGGATGCACTACAACAGCCTCAGCCCCATAACGGTGGGCGTATTCGGCTGACTGCAGCAGCAGCTCTACCGCCCTGCTCCGCCGCTCCTTATCCTCGAATCCAAGCAGCACAGAATCTGTACCGTAATCGGGATCGGCTATATGCGGGAATGTATTGTGCACACTGGAAATGCCGATCTCCCCGCGTTCGATCAGCGGCTCAATGGTCTGCAGCATTTCCCGGGTTACATTATAGTTCAGTTCAACTCTGGAGAAGCCCAGCGAACGGATTTCCTCAATCATCCGGGCACCGGAATCATGCTTTCTGATATTCCAGCAGGTCGAGAAGGCGTATTGCTCTTTTGATGTGAATTCCACTCCTGATCACCCTCTCTTTATCATTATTAGAAGAAGTAATTTTTACTCCCGCACTGCTTTACCCCTTAACAGCCCCGGTCATTACACCGGAGACAAAATATCTCTGCAGCCATGGATATACAAGCAGAATAGGCACTGTTGCAAATATTACCGTTGCAGCCTTGAGGCTCTCCGGCACAACCGTACTGATGGCATTGCCCTCCATCCGCATCAGATCCGATACCTGGCTGTTCTGGATCATCTGGTACAGCTTAAGCTGCAGCGGGTACAGCTCCGGCTTGGTGATATACATCAGCGTATCCTGGAATCCGTTCCATCTGCCGACTGCATAGAACAGGCTTAAGGTAGCAAGCACCGGCATGGACAGCGGTACTATAATCCTGAGCAGCGTACCGAACTGGCTGCTGCCGTCAATCTCGGCAGACTCCTTCAGCGCATCCGGAATACCGGCCAGGAAGGAGATCAGAATAATCATGTAGAACGGACTGATCAGCCCGGGGAGAATAAGCGCCCAGATCGTATTCAGCAGGTGCAATTCACGAGTAAGAATATATTCAGGAATAATACCGCCGCTGAAGAACATCGTTACTACAATGATGAACATAAAGAATTTACGGCCCTTCAGGTCTTTTTTGGACAGCGCATAGCCGGCAGCAACCGTCATCATCATGCAGAACACCGTGAAGAGCACGGTCAGGAAGATAGTGAAGCCCAGGGAACGGATCATCGCAGCATCACTGAACACCTTTTTATAAGCCTCCATATTGAAATCCAAGGGGAATAAAGTGACTTTTCCCGATGAAATCGGCACGGTTCCGCTGAACGATACAGCCAGAATATGAATAAACGGAATCAGGCATGCCAGCACCGATAGGGTCAGACAGATGACAATGAATGTATCAAATGCCTTGTTAGCTGCTCTTTCACTCATAGTGTACACTCCCTGTCAAAAGGTTCTTTATAGGATACTCTCGTCTGTAAGCTTTTTGGAGATGTAATTGGCTGCCAGCAGGAATATAAGTCCGACTACCGCCTGGAACAGCCCCACCACCGTAGCCAGCGTATATTGCCCCGATTCCAGACCGATCCGGTATACGAAGGTGCTAAGCACATCCGAGTATTCCCTTACAGCCAGATTGCCAATAACAAACGGACGCTCAAAGCCGATGGAGATCATGTTACCCAGGTTGATAATCAGCAGTGTAACAATGGTCGGTTTGATTCCCGGAATCGTAATATGGAGAATACGCTTTAGCCTGCCCGCTCCATCCACTTCAGCTGCCTCGAACAATTCCTTATTGATGCCGGTAAGCGCTGCGAGGTATAGAATTGTACCCCAGCCCGCACTCTGCCAGACCCCGGTCAGCAGATAGGTGATCAGCCAGTAATTTTTATCAGAAAGGAAAGGCACCGAATCAAAGCCGAGGCTCATCAGCAGATTGTTGATCATCCCGGACTGTGTGCCGAACAGCTGATAGACAATTCCCCCGATGATTACCCAGGAAATAAAATGCGGAATGTACAGCATGGTCTGCGACAGCTTTTTAAACCAGACCACTTTGAGCTCAAACAGCATAATGGCAAGAATCAGCGGTGCCGGGAATGATACGATAAGATCAAGGAAGTTCAGCATCAGCGTATTGCGCAGGGTTAAATAGAAATCATGATTGGCAAAAACCTCACGGAATCCGTCCAGGCCGATCCATTCACTGCCTCCGATTCCCCTGAAAAAGTTAAAGTCCTTAAATGCAATCTGCACACCGTACATAGGGCCGTACTTAAAGATGATGAAGAAGGTAATGGGCAGCACCAGCAATGCGTACATCTGCCAGTTTCTGCGGAAATATCGGGCATACCCCATGGGCGGCTCCTCCTTTGCTGTTCCTCGGATTATAAGGGGAGCAGTACGGCCCGAAGGCCGCACCGCTCTGTCAAATTCAGATCTGTTACTTCTGATCGCTATAGGCAGCTTTGCGCTCATCCAGGATCGCTTGTCCGCCGCTTCCCATATAGTCCTTCAGCATGCTTTCATAGGTTGTATCGAATTCCGCCGGGGACACCATGGCTGATTTAACAATCAGCTGCTTAATTTTTTCACCAAGGGTAGTGCCGTATTTACTTTCAGCCTCAATTGGACGGCTTGTGTATACAGGTTCAATGGCATCCGTATTTGAAATCTCCAGCGATTTAGCAATGATATCCTGATACTGAATCTTAAAGCTCTTTACAAAAGCTTCATTATTCTTTTCCTGGCTCTCAAAAATCCGGCCGTTAGCAATAATGCCGATATCTCCGCCGCCAGTCAGCTTATTGGAGGATTCAGCAGACATGTCCGGGATACTAACCGGCACGCCGTCTTCCAGGGTATAGTGCTCGCCTTCGATCCCGTTCTGAATGTACATCAGATGGTCTTCAGAGGCCATCCAGTCCAGATATTTGATCGCTTCAACCGCATGTTTGCTGGATTTCGGGATCATTACATACATTCCGTTCGGAGCAGCCACCGGCTTGGCGTGCTTGCCTTCACTATTCGTGTAAGGATCAATTGCGGTCAGGACCGCATCCGGATGATTCTGCAGCAGCACATCATAAGCGCCATCAGGGTAAAAAATATTATCATTGTCTTCACTGAAAGCACCTACGAGCCCGGAGCCGATATTCTGTGTCAGTGTTTCCTTATTCTCATCCAGGGCAAAATCCTTGCTGATCAGCCCTTCGTTATACAGCTTGTTCATATATTGGACAGCGTCCTTGAATCCGGGCAGCAGAATCGGATAATCTCTGGAGCTCAGTGTCTGGGTCAGCTCGAAGCGCTCCTGCTCGGTTACAGGCTGGATAAAGGACCAGATCAGAGACTCATATTGGCCTGGAGCAATCGTCATGCCGAGCGGAATGACCTTTCCTCCGGTTTCACCCGGGTCCTTCTCCTTGAAGGCTATCAGTGTATTGTAGAGCTCCTCTGTAGTTGTTGGAACCGGCAGCCCCAGTTTATCCAGCCAATCCTGGCGCACGAAGGAGGCATATTTCCCAACGGTAGAGCGTTTGGCCGGGATGCTGTATTGAACACCCTCATATTGGCCGTATTTGAGTGTTGCTTCACCAAGGAAGGCTTTCAGATTCGGTCCGTACTCATCCAGCAGCGGGGTCAGATCGGTTAAGCCGCCCTGCTCGGCATATTTATTGAAGGTACCCGAATCATAGGTGAACACAATATCAGGGACATCGGTGCCGCTCGCCATCAATACATTAAGCTTGGTTACTTCCTCCGAGCGGGGAATAGGAACGAATTCGACGTCGATGTTGTTGGCCTGACCAAAGCTTTCTTTTACATAATCGGTCAAAAAATTATCCGATGCCGTAAGTCCAGCCGGTGCGTTGCCGCGGTCAAACACTTCGATTTTCAAGCTTCCGGCTTGCTCTGCTCCGCCTTCACCCGCACTTGTACTATTGTCTTGCGAACACGCTGACAACAATACTGAAGAAGCAAGAACTGCCGAAAGACCCAAAGCTATTTTCCCTTTGCCGTGACCGATTGCCATATTCCCTCACCTTACCCTTTCGAATTCTGGTATTAACCCAGTCGTCTCTGTCTCTGTTATGCTTTCGACTTGATCATGGGATGAATTATTACATCGTTTTTACAAAAGTACAATAAACATGTTTCTTTGCGCTTTTTCATGAAAATAAAGCAGTTTTACGTCATTTTTCATGACATATATACAATTTTCCCGTGGATTTTAGGCGGTGAATAGTAAATTATCAGATATATATAACACATATATAACATAAAAAGTCATGGATGCAATAAAAAAATCTGATAAAAAAGCGTAAATGCCGGCCGCTTGGCTTCCGGATTTACGCTTTACTTATGCTTTGTTGATATATAGCTTACGGATGATTCAGCTTCCGGTGATCGCCGGGAGTCATTCCGGTAACCCGCTTAAAGACTCGTCCGAAGGTAATAGCGTTAGCATATCCAATCTGCAGTGCAATATCCTGTATGCTGTCCTGCGTGTTATCCAGCAGCTCCTTCGCCTTTCTAACCCGCAGCTCTGCAAGGAAGTCGACAAACTTCATATTGAATTCCTCCTTAAACAGATAGCTGGCATATTTGCCGGAGATCTGGAACCGTTCGCTCAGATGGTTTAAGGAAAGATCCGGGTTAGCATAATTGCCCTCGATGTAATGCTTAACCTCCTTAATCATGACACGGTGGCTCTTGAGTTCATTCACCGACACATAAACATGGTAGGTTTCATTAAGCCAGCCGGTCAGCAGCTCCCTGATCTCCTCAAGATCTTTACTTTTGCGGATCTGCTCCTGCAAACCGCCGTTACCGGTTAATGCAAACTGCCTGTCCAGAGTCTCCGAGATGCCTTTTAGCTCCTGCTCCAGCGCCTGCAGCATGACCTCCAGCAGCATGTAAATTTCCTCATCCTTCAAACGGTCCTTGCGGAACGAAGATAATATTTCCTCCAGCCGGCTCCGCCAATTCTCTCCCGACAGCCGGAATTCACGGACAAGCCGGGTGAAATTATCGAAATATTTATAGCTCTGCAGACCAGGCTCTTCCTGCCGGTCCATATGAACCGCGGCAATCTCCGTTCCCAGCGATAGCCTGTGGCTCAGTACACCGGCAGCAGCAGTGTAGGACAGATGAATATCCTGCAGGCGGTTAACACTATGACCGACGCCAAAGGTAAGGGAGAGCCGCAGATTATCCAGAATCCAGCTGTGGCACCCTTTGGCCAGCTCAAGCAGCTGCTGAGGGCTATCTTCTGATGGCTGGCGGCGGAGGCCGATCAGGACAGCAAGCCGTTGTCCGCTAACCCATTCCGACCATGCCTGAAGCTGTTTCTCGGCCATCAGGTCACTGATTACATGGGTCAGGGCGAATTTAAGCAGATTCTGCTCCTGCCGGGATAGAACCTTCAGCTCATCTGCCGTATTGATCTCCGCCGCAAATACAACAAAGGCGTCAAACTCTCTTGTTCCCTCAAAGGGGTCAAGCGCTGTTAATCTGTCCTGCACATCCTTTAAACGTTCGCCGCCCATGATGTCCAGGAACAGCTGCCTGCGCTGGATCATCAGATTTTCATAGCGCTCGCGCTCATAATCCGTCGTCAGCTGCACCAGACTGTCCAGAGCTGTGTGCATCAGGGCCAGCTCATCCGGGTTAGCAGCGGCAGCCGGTTCATTTTTTCCATGGGGCTGCAAAGCTTGAATCCGTACCATCAGCTGCTTAATCGGCCGGTAATTGCGCCGGGTGATATAAATGATATATAGCACACCGAGGGAAATCGTCACCAGGCCGATCACAATCCAGACATAGGAAATGACTGAGATCCAGTCAAACAGCCGGCCTGCACGGAGTCCGCTCTCAAAGGTCCAGTCCAGGCTCTCCGCCTGAATGGTGGACAGCTTGCGGATGTCGTCGCCTGATGCCTGCGAGGAATCATACATCAGGGTGCCTGCAGAATCTTTTATCCGGACAAAAGAAAGCTCGCCGTTCGTTAACCCGTCCACCAAGCGCTCCAGACGGTATACGCTGATGTTGATCACGATGTAACCGTCTGAACCCAGGGGAATCGGAAGCCTTCTGGCCAGAGAGACCACCGGATATTCTGCCTTGGCATTCCTTGGCTGGTACATCCGCACCGGACTCCATCCGCTCTGCACCTGCTGCTGTGAGATCTGATCAATGTATGCTGCCTCATGAGTTAAATCGAGGTCCACGTAACCGCTTTGGCTGAGAACCTGCCTGTCCTTGCTGCGGTAAATATAGATCGAGTCGATTAAGCTGATGCGCTCAACCAGGCGGTTCATGCTCTGGACAATTTCGTAGGATCTGTCATCAGGGAAAGCCGCACCGGACTTATCAAAAAAATCATTGTAGGCGTAATTATTCTCGATCTCATCGAGCACACTGAACTGCGCATCACTTAAAGTCCGCTCCACGGTATCTGCAATATAGCTGGTGGAGATATAGTTGGCTTTTTGCGTCTCGCTGCGGGAGAGCTCTGTAATGATCATAAAAGCCAGAAAAATAAGCACGGACACAACAAGCAGAAAAACAGGGAAATATGAAAATAGCATCCGGCTGTACCAACTGCGCTTCATAGCTCTTCCCCTCCCTTTTTAGGAATATTATCGGCTTGAATGCGAGACTGCCTTAACCCTGTACAACAGCAAAGCGCCGGCTGCTGCACTGACTGTGCATGCGAAATACATCAGCTCCGGTCCGCCCGTCTCCAGCAGATAGCCGTTCAGCAGATTCCCGGCAATACCGCCAAGGCCTACAAACACCATATTGAACAGGCTTTGTCCCGTGGCCTGCAGCTCCTTGCCTGTAATTGAAGCTACATACTCAACAGCAGCAATGTAAAAGAAGCCGAAGGAAAGACCGTGCAGCGCCTGAACTCCTATCATTACAGCGGGAACCGGGACGAGCCATTGGATGGCCCAGCGGAGCATGTAGGCAACGGAAGCCAGCATCAGCGTTTTTTCATAGCCGTATTTATTAAGCACCCTGGATGCCGCGAGCATCGCCGGGACACTGGTAATGGAAGCAATCAGCAGCGCAATGCCGGACCACGAGAAGCTGCCTCCGGCCATCTGAAAGGTAAGCACGAAAAATGAATTGAAGGCGGTAAGCGTCTGATTGACCAGAAAGCAGCCGGCCAGAAAGAGCAGAAATACCTTGTTGCCCAGCAGTGACCTGATTCCTTGGGAGAACGTAACGCTGGTGCTTCTCCGCTCCGCACTTGCAGGTATAGTAATTACCAGTGTGAGCGCGAGCAGATTAAAGATCAGAAACGGGATCCAGAGCTCTGTTACCCCCAGCCAATTGAGATACAATCCGCCAAAATATCCGCCCAGCGCCGTGCCGACACTGCCGAACAGGCGTATCGTTCCAAAGGAGGTTCCAGCTGCCTGGGCCGCCCTTACCGCATAAGAGTCGGCTATCGGCGTCTGGGTGCTCTGGAATATAGTGTACAGGCTGTATACCAGCACGATAACCAGCAGCCATTTCAAATTGTAAAGATAGACAATGGCTCCGGGAATAATCAAGGTGAGCATCAGCACCAGCCGGGTCCGTTGATAGCGGTCTACCAGTATTCCCCACAAGGGCTGGAACAAAATCGCCAGCAGGGTACCAAAGGCCATCATGACTCCGATTGCCTGGCTGTTCATACCCTGATGAACCAGCAGTGAGGAGACGTACGGATTAAAGCTCCCCCCTGCCAGACCCGTGAACAGGTAGAGCCCGCGCATTTTCAGCAGCACCTCGGACTCCTTGCTTTTGACAGAAAATCTTATTATGCCCAGTTCACGTTTCATGATCAAACCCTCGTTTCTTTTATTGGCCTGAAGTGAGTCTGCTTCTTACAGCAGCCGCAGCTCCGATGGCTCCCGCCCGGTTACCGAGCTCCGCCTGCCGGATTTCCAGTGATTGCTGCGGTGTATAGCGGCTGACACGTGTTGTAACCTCATCTATATATCCCTGATTCTTCTCCACTACTCCGCCGCCGAGAATGATAAGCTCAAGATCGAGCGTGACTGCTATATTCTTGACGACAGCGGCCATGTGTTCATATGCCTGATCCAAAAGCTGCAAAGCGACTTCATCCTCGCGTTCCGCTGCCGCAAATACATGCTCAGCGCGGACAGGTCCGCCCTTCGCCAGTTCGCGGATTAAAGAAGGACGCTTGCTGCTGTGCACATAATCTTCAGCCTTCGCTCCGATCCCTGTACCGGAAGCCTCCATTTCAAACGGGCCGAACTCGCTGTACTCCGGATCAGCTGCGGCAGTGTACTCACCGGGCTTAACGATGAGATAGCCGATCTCGCCGGCTGCGAAGCCGGCTCCCCGGTAGAGCCGCCCGTCCAGGAACAAGGCGCTTCCGACCCCGGTTCCAACCGTGATCATGATGAAATGCCCGAAGCCTGCAGCAGCTCCCGCTGCGTGCTCGCCCAGTGCCGCCATATTGACGTCATTATCTAGTACTATAGCTCCAGAATAACGGGCGGCAATGAGCGGACGGATATCTATAGCAGGCCAATTCAGCGCCGGAGCACTGGTTAGTGTTCCAGTACGTTCGTTCATCACTCCCGGAAAGCCGATCCCTATTCCCTTAAGCGATGAGAGCTTACCGCCGTTACGGATACAGCTCTGCTCCAGTTCAGCAAATAACCAATCAAAGAATTTCCCCGGATCACGGCTCAGCTGTGTCTCCAGCTTGTACTCCTCCAGTATATTGCCCTGCTCATCTGTTAGGCAGAGCTGTGTTTTGGTTCCGCCGACATCGATTCCTGCGCTAAATAGGTTCATTATGGATTCCTCCGCATAGTATGATTTGTTGTGCAGGCCTAATGTCCGCGGATATTACGGAAGGCAGCCTGAATTGCAATTTGAATGGCACCAAGCACCACATCCTTGTCTCCATTGCCGGAAACAGACAGCTGCGGCTTACGGTGCAGCTGCGCCAGCCCGGCTTCCAGCCTGTGCAGCAGCAGGTCTCCGTTCCCGCCGATTCCGCCGCCCAGCACAATCCGTTCCGGGGCGATTACCGCACTAATACTGCCAAGCGCTTCTGCAAGCAGGCCGCAGTAAGCATCCAGAATGGACTCAGCGAGGGCATTGCCGCTGCGGACTTCATCAAATATCTGCTCAGCAGATACACCCGGTTCTGCAAACAGCGGATTTGCTGATGAATCATGCTCCGCGGATATGCGGGAAGCGAGCTGCTTCAGTCCGCCTGCGGACAGAATATCCTCCAGCCTGCCCGCACTTAGCATCACGTTGGCCAGCTCCCCTGCACCGCCGCCAAGTCCGCGGTAAATCTCCCGGCCCAGAATCAGGCCGCCGCCGGTACCCTCACCAATGGAGAAATAGAGGAGAGAGCCGCTGAATCCCTGCCCCGATAAGGTATACTCGGCCAGGGCGGCGAGGTTTACATCATTTTCGGTGACGACAGGCACCGGGAACAGCTGTGTCAGAGCCGTCAGCTTCAGTGTTGCCTCCCGGCCCCCCAGCGGCGATACCAGCTCAGACACCTTGCCGTCTGCCGGATCAACAACACCCGGAATTCCGAAGGCTGCCGACTGGATACTGTCCCAGTTCAGCCCGGCCTCGGCAAGCAGCTCATCAAAGCCCTGCACCAGAAAAGCCTGAAAATCCGGCTCTGCCAGATTCTCTGCCGGCATAACCAGCTGTTTGTAATGACAAATCTCTCCGCCCATATCCGCCAGCGCCATCCTGATCCGGGTCGCTCCCAGGTCAACACCGATGGTATAAAAGCACTTCTGGTTAAATTCAAGCAAAGTGGCCTTCCGGCCTTGGGCATTCTCAGCCCGTCCTGTTTCTCTGACCAGCCCCCGCCCGATTAATTGCGCAACCGCCGAGGAAATAGTAGGCTTGCTTAGTCCTGTTTCACGGCTAAGATCTGCTCTTGATTGCGGTCCGCCGGCAATAATCCGGTCCAGGATCAGCATTTCATTCATGTTGCGCATCGCTTTCGGCGTTCCTGCAGATGACATATTCAGCATTCGCCCTTTACAAGATAGTTAGTTAAGTTTCTTAACTTAATATACAATACTTCGGCAATCATCCGCTAGACTTTTGTCAGGTTCTATAACACCAGCCGGCAGAGAAAAATATCGGACCGTTGCTATGTCCCTTATCAGGACTAGGCTCTGTACCTGTTTTCTTTTCCCCAGTCTCTTGGGCTATAATTGAAGGTAAATATATTTACGGGGTGTACAAATGAAAGAACACAGCTATGACAACGTGGACGCTCTAATGGGGGCATTTCAACAATTCTCGCGGCTTAACTGGCAAAAAACAGCCATGTTCGGATTGAAGCCGAGTGAGATCCGGGTGCTGATTACAATCCATATGGGCAAAAAAAGATCCGGAACGGACACGCTGACCGTCTCTGAAGTCAGCAGGCTTCTCCGGGTAACGTCCCCCACCATTACGCAAATGGTAAATAGCCTGCTCAGCCAGGGGCTGGTCGAACGCAGCACCGACTCCCAAGACCGCAGAATCAGCGCCCTTCAGTTGACGGAGCAGGGTGAGATTCTCGCCGACAAGGCAATCGCGAAGATCCGTGATACCTTCAAGGGCATGATTGACCATCTGGGTGAGGACAAAAGCAGCCAGCTCATCGGACTCCTGAACGAGGTTCATGCTTATTTCGAGCAGCTGAACGGGGAGCCGGACTGCTCTTAATTTGTTGCAGTATCACGCCCAGCTGTCCCGCCCAGCCTTTGTGCCGCACTCATTGGGAGAATCAACGGTACTTTTACTGCTGATTCAGCTGCTCCGCCCACTTCCCGCCAAATTAACGGCACTTTTACCGTTGATGCCACCGCCCAGAGCGCCGTCACGCCTGCTTTCAAACACACCGTTTACTTTTCAGCATACAGCTGCCCTCACCATTCCACGCTTTTACGGAAACAGATGGCACCCTTTCTTTACTTAAATGTACAAAAACAATAAAAGCACCAAGCGCAGGTTCTCCCCGCACTTAGTGCTTCTATAAACTTGGTTCCAATATTCCGGTTATCCCTGCGATTCCGCGCTGTCGTACAGACCGATTAGCTCATCGAACGCAGAGATAATGACATCTGAGCCCTTAAGCTCCTCCTGGCGGCCGAAGCCGGCATAACCGCAGCCGATTACGGTCTGGCCGTTGCCCTTGCCGGCCTCCACATCGGATGAACGGTCGCCGACCATCCAGGCGCTGCTCACCCCGTTATCCTTAAGCAGGATGCCCAGCAGCTCCGTCTTGGTTGCTGTTCCCTGACCCCCTGCGCTGTATAGCCCCTCGAACAACTCCTTCAGCTCATGTACAACTACAATGCTGTGAATGTAATCCGCCAGCCCGTTGCTGGCGACGAACAGCCGGACCCCGCGCTCATTCAGCGCATGCAGTGTCTCCACTACCTTCGGATACAGCAGGGTGCCGCCCGCTTCCAGCCCCTCAATTTCCAGCTGGAGCAGCAATTCATCCGCCCGGCGGTGTACAGCTTCATCTGCTTCGGGCATCACATTATGCCAGATCTGCGCCAGCAGCATTCCCAGACTGCCCAGGATCCGTTCCTCCGGCGGCGTCGGGCCGGCATACAATCCTTCTTCACGGAGGATATCGAACATTTTATGATAAGCAGGCAGTAACAGGCTCTCAGTCTGGAACAGTGTTCCGTCCATATCAAAAACAATCGCTTCCGGTTTCTTCAGTTTAGCCATTAAGTGACCCTTCCCTTCCGGTGTTGTTCTGCAGGTGATCCCTAAATCATGATATAGGATTGCAGCATACGTTGTCTATAAATCCGGCAATCAGGACAAGTAAAAGAGACCGGTGCATCCACTGTCAAAGTGTCTGCATCCGGCCCCTTCATTCACATCATTAATGTAAGATTCAATAATAGCCTAGATCCGGTCAAAGCTGGAGATCAGCTCGTCCAGTACATCCTTACTGACCATTTTACCTCTGAAGTTAATGAGGTTTTCTGCACTGCCGGAGAAGATGCAGGTAGGCTCATATTTTCTCAAAATGATCTTTTCTCCGTCAACAAAAATTTCCAGCGGGTCTTTTATGTCGATTCCCATTGTTCTGCGCAGCTCAATCGGAATTACAATACGTCCCAGTTCATCTACTTTTCTTACAATACCTGTTGCTTTCATCATTATGCATCCTCCCTTGAAATAAGCACCTTATATAATCATTTGTGTTAAAAGCTCTCAATGCTTCTAAATAGTAGTAATGATTACGCTCATATCTGCATTGTAAAGTGCTATTTCTTCCATGTCAAATTTATTTCTACATCTTTTGATATATATCGACAAACTATTCGACAAAGTTTAGAGATGTTTCGACAAAATATCAAAATAAACACTTTTTAAACCATTTTTCATTTTAATTAGCAATATTATGATAATCAGATAGTTTTGTTTAAATAATAATGGTATTTCGAGTAAATAGCAAAAAGACACCCTCCGCAAGCACTGGATTACTGTTTCCAGGTTGCGTAGAGTGTCCCGATTCTTCCGGTTCTTTAGACCTTAACGTCCACGTTAAACATGTAGTTCAAACAGTCTGGCTGTCTTGCCCGCAGGGATAGATACGGTTAGGCTGCCTTCTGCCTTATCCCATCTCCACTCTGAGCTGTGCTGCTTAGGATAGGCACAGCTGATACGGAGATCACGGCCTGCCAGCTCAGGCATCGGCAGGGTAACGGCCTGCTCACCGCCGGCAATCCGCCATACGGCCAGATAGCGGACATCGCCGTGCTGCAGGCCGTAGCTGACCCACCCGCCCCTGCTGTCCGGAAGCCCAAGCGGCCAGAAGGGCAATGCCTGCGGGATATAGGTGCGGATGGACTTATAGTAGTCAAGCGCTTCGCGCACCAGTTCCCTGCGGCCGGGCGCAAGCTCCGCGAGATGCCCGCTCTGGTGCACACGAAGCAGCAGGGCATTTACCATGTTAAAGATTACCTCTTCATTATCACCTTCCCGCAGCGGGTAAGACCACACCGCCGACTGCTCCGGCGTCAGTGCCAGCGGGGAACCGGCTGCAATTGCCGCATACTGCACATAATCCTCCTGGTCACTGGTGGACTGGATGCTGTGCCGGCTGAGCATGGCATAATCCATCCGCATCCCGCCGCTAGAGCAGTTCTCGATGACCAGCTCCGGATAACGCGCGAAGATGCTGTCCAGCCAGGCGAGATAAGCCCGGTTATGCTGCAGCAGCCCATCCCCGAAGCTGTCTGCCCCCGTCTCCGTACCAATGCCTGCATTGATGTTATAATCCATCTTGATGTAGCCGACGCCATATTCCTCCACCAGCCGGGCAATAACACCATTGGCATGCTCAATTACCTTAGGATTACGGTAGTCCAGCTGGTAGCGGCTGCGGTCCTTGACCCGCTTACCGTGCCGCATGAAGAACCAGCTGTCATCGGCTTCAGCCAGCTTCGGACTGTTGATGCCCATAACCTCCAGCTCCAGCCACAGCCCCGGAATCATACCTTTGCTGCGGATGTAGTCCAGCACATATTTGATTCCTTCCGGAAAACGCTCAGCCGATGGCTCCCATTCTCCGACGCCGTCCCACCATTCGCCCGGCGCATACCAGCCGGCATCAATGCAGAAGTATTCGCAGCCCACATCTGCGGCGGCGTCTATCAGCGGCAGAAGCTTCTCTGTCGTCGGACTGCCCCACAGGCAGTTCATATAATCATTAAAAATAATCCGCAGCAGCTCATTGTCCTCATTCGGTCTGCGGATAATCCGGCGGTACGCGGTCAGCTGTGCAGCCGCTGCTTCTATCCCGCCATGCACGGAGCCGGCTGCAACCGGCACAGAGGTAAACTCTTCACCCGGCGCAAGCTTCCGCCACCAGTGGTTGTCATGCTCTGTCGGTCCGCTGACCAGCAGGGTGAGCTGGTCATACTGGTCGGTCAGCTCCCAGTGCCAGGAGCCGTTATGCTCAATCTGCCAGAACAGGCTGCTACCGCTCTCCTTGTTATGCAGTACCGCCATGGGCAGAAGCTCTGCTGCCGACCATGAGCCGGTATTGCTGGCGGCGATCCGCTTCGAGCCCCGGTCAGCCAGATGATACATGCCCAGCTCCGGCAGGCTGTAGGTTCGCCACTGCAGCTCACTCTGCCAGCCGCTGTGCGCCAGAGTGACTTCTATTTTATCACCTCTGTCTCCGTCTCCCTCTTTATCCACACCTGTAAGCGCAAAGGAAGAGACATATTCAATAGCGGCCTCGCTATCGCCTTCATTCTTCAGCACCGTCCAGGCACGGATGATCTGCACACCGCTGTAGAACTGGAAATGCTGTACTGCCTTAACACCCGTTACCGGATCAGCGAGCGTCAGCTCCAGCTTGCGCCCCAGTGCATTCACTGTGTCACTGTGTCCGCTGTATACCATCCGCAGCCCCGGATAGGAGGCGCGGTGCGTCCGTCCGTGATATTCATCCCGGTCCTCCCCGGACAGCTGCAGCTCCAGCAGCCGGAAGCCCGGCTTATGCTTGTCCGCAATCACGCCCGGCTCAAGCGGAGCTGTCCCGAAATGCAGCAGCCGCACATCCAGCTCTTCTGTAATTTCAATCGTAAGATAAAGCCCGTTTTCGGCAATCTCAATCAGTCTGCTGGTCATATGTTGTTATTCCTCCTGACAAATGTTGGTTTCTCTTCTGATTATAAAGGCTTATGCGAATCATATTAAGTGGAAATTCTCCATCTAATTCTTCTTCAAACAACGGGATTAATCATTTAGTTGGAAAATCACCACTTAAATGTGCTTAAATTCTCCTCAGAGGGTGGATTCGCCGGAATTAGCTGGAGGTTTTCTAACTAATCATCGTTAATCATGGAAAATGATGATATTAGCTGGAGAAAATCTAGGCCTGTTGATTAGCCAAAAAAAGGTAGAAAAAAGGCCGCTCATTCGGTAAAGTGTTTGTACCCCTACAAACATCCGAAACGAGGCGACCTCATGAAAAAGTCTACTTCATTATCGAATATTCTGCAATTAGTGATTCCCGAAGAAAAATTGCATCCCATCCTCGATGAATTGAATTACGTCGATGTGGGGCGAAAGTTTACCGTCTATGATCTGTTTCTATTTTTGGGCGAAGCTTCGTTTCAGCAGTGGAACGGATACAGGGATGGAGAACAGCGAATGGCTCATAGTGGGCTGCGTTCTGTCGATCACTCCACCCTTTCTAAAAAAGCCAAAGACGTTCCTTATGAATTATTCAAGCGCCTGATGAATGTTATGATTGGATTGTGCAACCGAAAAACAAAGCGTGTCCTCGGTATTCCAAAGGAACTTCTCATCGTTGATTCCACTACGATTTCTGTGGGTCTGGGGCGGCTACCTTGGACTCCGATTAAAGGTAAAAAAGCAGGCGTTAAACTACATGTAGGAATCATTGGCGACCGAACTGAACTACACAAAGTCACTGAAACGACCGGCAAAGAGCATGATTTGAACAGTTGCAAGGATCTACTGGACAGCCGCTACATTTTAGTTGCAGATCGCGCTTATGGTAAACACAAACTGTTTGACCTTTACCAAGAGCAAGAGAACAGACAATACTTTGTGATTCGACTTCACAATAATACAACGTTTACAAACCCAATTCCCCGAAATCGAAAGCGTCCTTTTTCCGGAAGTGTCGAGCAAGATTTAACCTGCCAGTTGGGTAAAAATAAGGCCCTTTCGGAGAACCTGTTTCGGGTGGTCATCCTTAAAGATCCCAAAGGAAACCCGGTTGTTCTTGCCACAAATCTGCACTGGTATTCGCCCGAAGGGATCGCAGCCATTTATAAAAAGCGTTGGCAAATTGAAGTCTTTTTTCGTTGGATAAAGCAGCACCTAAACATTCCTAAATTGTTTGGAACAACGGAAAATGCAGTGTATGGACAACTGTACGTGGCTCTATTGGTTTATGTTTTGCTTAAATTACTGTTCGAGCAAGGAAGTGCGACTGTACATTTTAGCGCTAAATTAACATTTGCCGATTTTGATCGGTTATTTACATTGCAGAGATTGCCGCTAGAGTGGAGAATTTATTTAACCAATGCTGTGAATTTAATTACCAGAATTTAGATAATCAACAGGCCTGGAGAAAATCCACCTAATCTCTCAGCCTACAGTGGCCGGAAATCCAAACGCTCTCCACAGTTACGGCCAACACCGAAAATCCCCTTACTAATTCTTCCTGTCTTATCCCTACAGCAAAAGACGGCCCCGCCGGTAAGAAACTTACCTTCGAGACCGTCCCGGATCATCACAATCTGTTATTCAGCCGAACCGAATTGAATCCATGCTTTTTGAATTTCGTCGATAGCCTGGTCCTTTGTCTTACTGCCGCCAATGTAAGCCTGCATCAGCTCACCGAATTTCTGATGGAAGGTATCCAGCGAGTAATTGACGGACAGGTCGCCGGATTTCTCGGTTTTGAGGATTTCATCCATTTCCTTAGGCATCTGCAGATCAGGCATCGGAGCATCCTTGATTGGCGGAATAACCTTGGCTACAGTGGAGAACCAGCTCTTGCCGTAGTCGGAAGTGTACAGCCAGTTAAAGAACTCGATCGTTTGGGCAGCTACTGCGGAATCCTTGTTGATGCGCAGTGCCTGGTCGGCACCGGTAATAATCTGGGACTGCTCAGCCTTGTCGCTGACCGGATAGCCGGCAATGCCAAGGTCAAAGTCAGGGGTGATCTTCTTGATTGCCTCCTCATCCCATGCGCCCTTACCGGTCATGAATGCCGCTTTGCCAAGGGCGAAGTCGCTGACCTGAGCGTTACTGTCACGCTCCAAAGGCTTGTCTGTACCATGTTTAACCGTAGTATCAATGAAGCTGAAGAAGTTATTGTACAGCACCGGATGATCCTTGATGGTCGTTTCACCGGCGATGAACTGGGCTACAAGCGTCTTGGCATCCGTTCCCGCATCGATTGCGGCTGCATCCACGAAGTGCTGGAAGATATGCTTCCATACCCACCACTCTTTGTAGGCATTGGCGAACGGTGTGATGCCCTTGGCTTCCAGCTTGGTGATGGCGTCATCCAGCTCAGCGGTCGTTTTTGGCACTTCAGTGATGCCGGCATCGCTCAGCAGCTTTTTGTTATACATCAGCACGAACAGGTTCCCTTTGACCGGGAGCCCCAGCACCTTGCCGTCCGATGAGCTCATATTGGCCCGTACAGCGTCAGTCATAGCTGCAGCCAGCGGCTCATTGGTCAGATCCGCACTGTATTCAGCAAAAGTATCAATATCCCCGCCGGCAGTGGTCTGGAAGACGTCAGGTGTGCTGCCTGCGGCAATTTTGGATTTCAGTACAGTATTATAGTCGGCCTGCATAATTTCCAGGTTGATGGTCACGTTCGGCTTCACTTTTTTATATTCGGCAATGTAAGCATTGAAGGCGTCCGTGTACTCTGGAGAAGCGGTGAACATATTAATCGTTACGGGCTTGGAGGAGTCTGTTTCTGTAGCTGCATTATCCCCGCCGTTTGTTCCAGCTGTGTTGTTAGCCGTATTATTGTTGTTGCCGCCGCAGCCGGCCAGCAATCCCCCGAATAGCAGCAGGCTCGCTGAGACTGCCATAAATCTTTTTAACATGATGTTGCCCCCTTTTCCTCATGCATCTTGTGTTCTTGCTGTTATTCTAAAGAAAAAGAAAAAGGATAAGAATGTACATAAGTGAACTTCTAAGGGTAAAAAAGTGGGCTAATGTAACCGTTTCACTTTTCTCCCTCCAAGGCCCCGGTCCGGAATTCAGAAGGCGAACAGTCGTAATAATTGCGGAAAGCCTTACTGAAATAGTTCTTGTCCTTATAGCCCAGCATCTCAGAAATATCCTGAACCTTAAGCGCCGGGTCGGCCAGCAGATCCTTGGCTTTGTCCATTCTCACCTTTTGCACATACTCATGAATGCCGCAGCCGTATTTGCCCTTGAACAGCTTCATCAAGTATTCTCTGCTCAGGAAATACTTATCCGTGAACATCGATATTTTAATATTCTCGAAATAATGGTTATCAATGTATGCTTTAATATTTTCCAGCACACCGCTGCGGTTACCGGCAAGCGATCTGCTGATTTCACCGGCATAGGCATCCAGAAGCTCATTGAGCAGGCCTTCAAACTGGCTGAACGATGCGTAATCTCCGCTAAGGCCCAGCGCAGCCAGCCCTCTGTTCTTGACCGCACGCAGCGCAGCCGGCGCTTCCTCCAGCTCACCGGCAAGATCGCCGAGCAGCATCAGAAATTCGCGGAGCGTACGCTCTGCATCCCCCAGGCTGAAGCGGGCGGAGGACTGCCATTTCCGGGTGAACTCACCCAGAATGCTTTTGGCATGGGCCGCATTGCCGTTCTCCAGAATACTGCGGATCTGCGGCATCCGTCCGGTTAGAGACGGGCTGTCCTTGTATTCCTGCACGGCTGACCCGGCTCCGGCAACCATGGGCCCTTTTAACTGCAGCAAATCAATATCGTCCAGCCTCTCTTTTGCTGTTTCATAGGAGCCCGCCAGCTCCAGATAATCACCGTATGTAGCACCGACTGCACCGGCACAGACAATGCCGAACAGCTCCTTCAGCGTCGCGGCAGCCTTTTTCAGCTGATACACGGAACGGAAGGCCGCATCCTCTTCATAGCCTTTTTTCATCGTAAAAACAGCAATCAGCTCACGCTCATTCTTCGGATTCACAAAGCTGAACGCCTCGAATGCCCCGCCGCTGTTCTCATTAATCACGTTCGTCACGGCAAAATGCATCAGATCACGGTCCTCGTGGAACCTTGCGCGGCGCACCTGCTCCAGATTAAGCAGTCGCAGAACGCCGGCCGTGAACTGGCTGCCTGCTGTATCCGCGCCGATCAGCGAAAGAAAGGCCTCATTGGACTGGCTCTTGAAGCTGCGTTCTATAATAGAGAGATACATTTTCTCCTTCAGCTTCGGTACGGACATATTCAAAGTAATATTTTGCGTGATGAATTCGCTCTGCTTCCGCCGTTTCGCATCAAGCATATCCACAGCCTTGCGCAGCGCAATGTTGAGATCACCGCGGTTCACCGGCTTCAGCAGATAATCGACTACCTTGGAGCGGATCGCCTGGCGGGTATACTCAAAATCATTGTAGCCGCTGATTACAATCAGCAGCAGCTCGGGAAATTCGCGCTCCGCAATCTGCAGCAGCTCGCTGCCGCTGAGCTCAGGCATTTTCATATCGACCAGGACCAGATCAAATTTGTCCCTGCGCAGCATCTCCAGCCCGGTTTTTCCGTCACTTGCCTCAAGCACCTCACTGACCCCCAGCCCCTTCCAGTCCCCCAGAATATGAATGGCTTCGCGCAGCGGCTCCTCATCATCAATAATCAGCACTCTATACATGTTGTCCCTGGCCTCCCCGCGGTAAAAGAATATCCATTTGTGTTCCGTTTCCTTCACTTGTAATCAGCAGTCCCGCCTCATCCCCGTACAGCAGCTTCAGCCGGGTATTCAGATTTTTGAGTCCGATGCTCTCATGTTCCCCTTCCGCCCCGGATGCTTCAGCCCTGCTCTCCTCATCCCACTGAATCTGCAGCGAGCCCAGTACCTCCTCCAGACGCTCTGCTGTGATCCCCGGGCCGTCATCCATCACAGAAATCACACTATAAGCCGGTGTTATATGGGCCTCTATCCGGATAGTGACGGTAGCCGACACCTTTTCCAGCGCATGCTTGATACAATTCTCCACCAGTGTCTGCACAGACAGCTTCGGAATCCGCAGCTCCAGCAGACTGTCGTCCCATTCGTAGACGACCTGCATACGGCTGCCGAAACGGGCCTTTTGCAAGGCCAGATAACGCTCAATATGCCGCAGCTCTTCACTCGCCAGCACGACATCCCGGCCGCTGATGCAGTATCTGAGCGTAAGCGCCAGATTGTCCACCATCTCGACGATATCATCATTGTTATTCTTGAGCGCCTTGGTGGAAATCGCCTGCAGGGCATTATAGAGGAAATGCGGATTGATTTCGGCTTCAAGCGCTTTTAGCACTGCATTTTTCTCAACGATTTTCATCTTATAGCGTTCATTGATCAGCTCGTTCGTCCGCTCAACCATCTTGTTGAAATGCCGGGACAGATAGGCAATCTCGTCATTGCCTTCCACTCTCGCCTCTGCCTCAAAGCTGCCGGTGCTGAAGCGCTTCATCTGCAGGGACAGATTTTTGAGGGGACTTGTAATCCGGTTCGACAGAAAGCCAACCAGAATGACCGAAGCAATCAGAAAGAGCAGCCCGATTGAATAGCTGAGCTTGCGCGTTGTGGTCGCCGCTTCGTAAATTTGCTTGTAGGGAATTGGCTTAACCAGCCTCCAGCCCTCTTTTTGACTGATGTCGTAGATGACCAGGTACTTTTCCTCATCGTCTGACCAGGTTACCTGCCCGCCCTGCTCCGGGGTCAGCTGCTTGAGCAGCTCCGCCTTCTCCGCTGTAGCATAGAACTCCCGGTCATCCACCACATACGGCTCATTATCCGGGCTGATATACATCAGATGCTCCCCTTCCGAAAAGGGAATGTCCTTCATAATCTCATCCGTTACGCTTGAGTTGAAGTACAGCGACAGTACAGCCTGCGGCTCACGGGAGGCAATGGAGCGCAGCAGCCGGTGGTAGCCCATGAAGCTATCATCCGGATTCACCTTATAATCGCCATTTTCTACAGTACCATTGACAAAAGACTGGTAGGACCGGTTATTGGGGCTTGCCAGCGCACGCTTGTACCAGGTCAGGTTATCAATCGGCGGATGCTCAAGGACCCGGACCGTAATATTATAGTTCTCCTTCGTGACATAATAATATTTCTGCTCCTTAATGATGTAGAGGTAGATCGATTCCAGATCTTTACGTGAAAAATAAAGGTTCTTCAGATAGTCCTCCACATACATCTTGGAAGCGTAGTCATCCGATTCATGCATAATCGCATAGGCGAACTCATCATAGGAGATCTGCGGCAGGGACAGCTGCTCGATTCCGCCCAGGTAGCTCTCCAGATTCCGGCCGACCAGCAGCAGGTTGTTGCTTGTGCTCGCTATGCTGTTGTTGACCGATTCCTTGCGCAGCATCCCGTACGAGATGAAGGTCAGCGAGGTGACTACCAGAATGATAATAATGGAGAACAGCAGGATCAGCTTGTTGGCCAGACGGCGGGAAATCCGCTCCAGCAGCGGCTCCAGCAGCTTTTTCAGGGTATTCGGGATAATGGCTGCAGCCTCCTCCGCATGATTTTTGTTTCCGCTTTCAGTTCACTTTTTTACCCCTAACTGTCTTCTTAAATCCATTTCTGAGTATACGGCGCTGCCCTATAATACACAATATAGACTAACCGGAATGGTTAAGTGTGGCAAGCGGGGTCCGTTACTCCCACCCTATAAATAGCAGAAGAGGTGCATCCATGTTAAAATCACTCGGCAGAAAATGGCGCGATAAAACAGAATTCGGGCTCTTCACCCTCCCCGTTCTGATCTGTATCGCAGTAGCCTTCTACATCCCGTTCATCATGACCATCCGTTATTCCTTGACCAAATGGAACGGGATTTCCAAGCATCCCAAATTCGTCGGGCTGGATAACTTCAAGCAGATTTTTACCGGGGATACCAATTTCTCCGACTCCGCCTGGTTCACCATTAAATATGCGGTGCTCTACATCGTCATTGTCAATGTGCTGGCCATTCTGCTGGCCGTGCTGCTGGATATGAAGCTGAAGTCCACCTCCTGGCTGAGAGCCGCCTTCTTCATTCCTTATATTCTCAGCCTGGTGATCGTCGGCTTCATCTGGAAGTTCATTTTCATGCAGGGCTTCAACTCGCTCGGGGAGAGCACCGGCTGGGCAATCTTTGATCTGAGCTGGCTGGGGACGCCGGGGCTCGCTTTTATATCCATATTAGGTGTATCCATCTGGCAATCTATCGGCTTCTATCTTGTTATCTATATCGCCGGCCTGCAGTCGGTACCGGAGGATCTTAAGGAAGCGGCAACAGTGGACGGCGCAGGGGCGCTGAGACGGTTCTTCAGCATTACGCTGCCGCTGCTCGCACCATCCATTACCATCTCGGTATTTATGGCGCTGACGAACTCTATCAAAGTATTCGACGTCATCCTGTCGCTGACCGGAGGCGGTCCCGGCGGAACCACCTACAGTATCGCCTATGACATTTACCGTGACACATTCCAGAACAACCTGTACGGGTACGGTACGGCGAAAGCGCTTATCCTGTTCGTAGCGGTGCTGATCGTTACCGTTATTCAGCTTACATTCTTCAAGAAAAGAGAGGTGGAGGCATAATGAAAACCAACAACAAGGCAGGCAAAATTGTACTTGAGATTGTGCTCGTCCTCCTCTCCCTGCTGTTCCTGTATCCGCTGTTCCTGACCATTATCAACTCGTTCAAAAGCTTCGGCGAGGTCATGACCGACGTCATCGCCCTGCCGCAAAAGCTGACATTCGCTAACTATTCCTATGTATGGGAATTCATTAACTATCCGCGTCTGTTCCTGAACAACTTTATCATCACCGGGGTCGGGCTGCTGGGGATTGTGTTTGTCTCCTCCATCGCCGCTTACAAGCTGGCCCGGACCAAAACAAAATGGAGCGGCGTCATCTATTTCCTCTGCATCATGCCGATGCTGATTCCGTTCCAGTCGATCATGCTGACAGTGCTCCAGACAGCGAAGAACCTGAACTTGTCTGAAAGCACCTGGGGATTGGGCCTGCTCTACTGGGGCTTCGGTGCACCGCTTGCCGTATTCATCTATCACGGCTTCGTGAAAGGGATTCCGCTGGAAATCGACGAAAGCGCTACGATCGACGGGGCTTCCGGCTTCCGCCTGTTCTTCAGTGTCATCTTCCCGCTGCTGAAATCAGTAACAACCACCATTGTCATCATCGACGTCATGTGGATCTGGAACGACTTCCTGCTCCCGCTCCTGATGGTCAACGGCTCACCGGATACGAAGACGCTGACGCTGGCCGCTTACACCTTCGTCGGACAGTATACCTCTGACTGGCAGTATGCCATGACAGCCATGGTAATGGCCGTGCTGCCGTCCATCATCGTGTTCATCTTCCTGCAAAAGTATATTGTTAAAGGTGTTGTCGCCGGAGCGGTTAAGGGCTGACCGGTTTGGCTTAGCCGCAAGCTTCTGCGTAATATCCATACAAAGCACCCCGCAGCCGTGATGGCTGCGGGGTGCTTTTTGGGTTTTGTATGCTTGATGCGCGGCTTGAACTCATTAGGCTCCATTCAATTAAGTGGAAATACGTCACCTAATTCCGGGCTGAGTGCGGGGAAAAGCACATTAGCTGGAAAAAGGACACCTAATATCGCTGATTTCGCTCCTAGGGAGGATTAGCGGCGAATTAAGATACATTTTTCCAGCTAATCACGCGAAGTTCCGATTTCGCGCAGGATTAAGTGACTAAAATCAAACTAAATTCCGGTCCTCAGCAGAAGCAGCTAGCGTGAAGCTGTAGGGTGGGCGGCTGGAGCGGTTAAGTGTGCAGCTGCGATTTCGGCTGCTAGGCTTATGACGTCAGCCTCCAGCTCACTGCTTCTCGCTGACCGTTCCGTCCGAGGCAATCCTGGCGTTGAATGACAGCTGGTTCAGCTTTTGGATCGCTTCCTTATTATAGGCAGCACCCATAAAGTTCGGCTGTCCCCCGATGATCTTGACCGGCGTGATCTTACTGGCAATACCCGACTTCGTAATCGTAAAGTCAGCCAGCATCGAATGCACCGTCTTCTCCCCGCCGCGCGTGGACTTGTTGAACACAAAGTTACCCAGCGAGTAATAGATCGGCTTGTGCTTGTAATACTCAATGCCCATCAGACAGTGGCTGTGTGCGCCGAGGATAATATCCGCGCCGCTGTCAATCATCTGCTTGGCCAGCGTCCGGGCATATTTCTCGGGATAATCCTTGAACTCCTCGTTCCAGTGCAGATATACGACTGTATAGTCGTTGTCTTTGGCGGATTTCTTAATAGCACTCAGCAGCGGCTCGGCGGTATAGGCTGATGCGGCTCCCGGCGTATCCTTACCGGCATGCCAGGAAGGCCCGGATAATACCCGGCTCGCACCGAGTACGGCAATCCGCTTGCCTTTGACCGTTTTGACATACGGCTTGAACGCCTGGCCGATGTTGCTGCCTGCTCCGGTATGGCCGATTTTGTATTTATCCAGATGGACCAGCGTATCCAGCATCGCGTCCTGCCCGTAGTCGAGAATGTGATTGTTCGCCAGCGATACCCCGTCGATACCGGCGAAGATCAATCCCCCGAGCGTCTCCGGCTTGGACCGGAAGGCAAACGTCTTCTCAGCCGGCTTGCCGCGGACCGAGACCGGAGTCTCTAAATTAGCGAAGGCCAGATCGGCCTTTTGCAGGACAGGAGCTACTTTGGCAAACGGGAAATTGACACCGTATCTGGCAATCTGCTCCCCCACAAAGCCGTCCAGCAGAATATCTCCGGCGAAGGTCAGGGTGATCCGGTCTGGAGGCTGTGTCTTTGAAGCTCCCCCGGATACCGCCGGGCCGGGAACCAGCAGAAAGATTAATAGAATAAGTATGGCAGCTCTGCGCACTCGGGTTACTCCTTCTGATAATTTATTTATCAACTATAACGGATAAGGTTCATTACCCAAAAGAGTAGAAAGTCCCTGCTAGACTTGCGCTTTTTTCAGTACCGCCCGGAAGCAGTTCAGCCCGCCCCACTGCTCTGTCCGCAGCGCATCCGCCGGCAGATTGAAATCCGTCTCCCCCCAGTACTGGAATCCGGCCTGCAGGAGCACATCGTTCATCACCGGCAGATTGACGGTCGGATAATCAAATGTCAGCACAAGCAGCCCCTCCCCGTTCAGGGTTCTGTGGAACTCACGGATGGCCAGCACGGCATCCTCTGCGGACAGATGCTCCAGCACCGAGATGCAAAAAACCGTATCAAAGCTCTCATCCGCATAAGGCAGCGATGTTAGGTCAGCCTGGGCCAGATGAAGGCTTGTTGTGCTTCTGGCCAGCACCTGCCGGGCCGCTTCCACGCCGATATCATCGACAATGTCCTGAAGAATCGCTTCCCTGGACATAATGCGGGCATCAATATCGCAGGCGTAGACCTCGGCACTGAAGCCGGCAAGATAGAACTTGAGCGGGTGGGAGATGCCGCAGGCGGCATCCAGCACCACATCATGGGACGAAATGAAATTCGTGCACCATTCGTATTCATAAGGCCGGCTCCACCAGGACTCCGGCAAGTCATAAATCAGCTTGTCGCGGCGGGCATCGGAATTGACAAAAAAGCGGGATACATACGGATGTGTCGGCATGACCAGGACTCCTTTTTTACAGGTTTCGGTAGGTAGTGAGAGTATATTCATCATTCCTTGATTCATGCCACATGCTGTTACACGTAGTAAGACAACAGCTTGGCGTCAACGCCGTGTCTGCTGATCAGCGTATCCAGCATTTTGGACCATTCCCCGTCCACGCTGCAGCGCTCCGGATGAGCTTCGAACCAATCAACTGATTGCTTGATGCCCTCCGCAAACGGAACTGTGGCACTGAACTCAGGCACCAGCCGCTTGATCTTGCTGTTGTCGAACACGCTGCTCACCGCCTGATCACCGATAAGGCCGTCAGCGGTTCCCGCTGGTGTATGCGCCGCGATGAAATCTGTCGAGATATGAACCACCTTCGGCTCTCTGCCCGCCGCCCCGCCAATTGCAGCATAAATCTGATTCCAGTTCAGCGATTCATCAGACGTGATATGCACGGCTTCACCGATTGCTTCCGGGTTCCCCAGCAGACCCGTGAAGCCTTTGGCAAAGTCTGTATTGTGGGTCATTGTCCAGAGTGAGGTGCCGTCCCCGTGAATGACTATCGGCTGTCCTTTGCGGATCCGCTCCACCAGTGACCAGGGATGCTTGCCGCTGGTCAATGCCGCCGGAATGGCTGTTATGCCGTAAGTATGGGAGGGCCGTACAATGGTTACCGGGAAGGAGCCGCTGCGGTGCTTCTCCAGCAGCAGCTCTTCACAGGCGATTTTATTGCGGGAATATTCCCAGTAAGGATTATTCAGCGGCGTCTCCTCCGTGATCAGGTAGCTGCGCTGCGGCTTCTGATAGGCAGAGGCTGAGCTGATGAAGATATACTGCTTCGTTTTGCCGGAAAACAATTGAATATCGTTCTGCACATGCTCCGGCGTGAACGCAATCCAATTTACCACAGCATCGAATTCCAAACCCTTAAGCGCCTCTGCAGCTCCTGCCGCATCGCGGATATCCCCGCGGATTACCTGTGCCCCTTCAGGCACGAACTCATCCCGCTCCCCGCGGTTGAACAGATACAGCTCGATCCCCTGTGCAACTGCAAGCTTTGATACGGCCTCGCTGATTAATCCTGTGCCTCCGATAAAAAGTACCTTCATCTGTATCTGCTCCTCTCTCTAATCAATGATAGCGGCAATACGTGACAATACCTCTTCTGTCAGTTCAATACCCGAAGCCTTAACATTCTCTTCAACCTGCTCCGGTCTGCTCGCGCCGACAAGTGCGCTTGCCACATTAGGCTGCCGCAGAATCCAGGCAAGCGCCAGGTTACCGGCAGAGATGTCCAGCTCAGCTGCTATCTTGCCCAGCTCCTGTACCTTGGCGATCTTCTCTTCGGTGACTCCTTTGCGCATCCAATCCAGCTTAGAGGCACGGCTGCCGGCAGGAATGTCGTGGGCCGAGCTGTATTTTCCGGTCAGCAGCCCCTGGGCCAGCGGTGAGAATACAACCTGTCCGATCCCTTTGCGTTCCCCGAGCGGAATTACTTCCTTCTCAATATAACGCTCGAACATATTATAAACCGGCTGATTAACGACAATGCGGTCGAGCAGATAACGGTCAGCAACCGCCAGCGCTTCCGTCATCTGTGCAGCCGTCCATTCACTAACACCTACATAGAGCACCTTGCCCTGCCGGACCAGATCATCCAGCGTACGCAGGGTTTCCTCAACCGGCGTCTCCGGGTCATAACGGTGGCAGTACATAATGTCCACATATTCAGCACCCAGCCGCTTCAGGCTGGCATGGCACTGCTCCGTAATATGCTTGCGGGACAGCCCCCGGTCATTTGGACCGTCGCCCATAACGCCGTACACCTTGGTGGCCAGGACATAGGATTCGCGGGGAAATCCGCGCAGCGTCTCGCCAAGGAGCGTCTCGGCCGCACCTTTTTCATATACATTAGCTGTATCAAAAAAATTCACGCCTAAACCGTAAGCGGTTTCAATAGCTTGTACAGCATTATCACGCTCAACATACCCGCCGTAGGTCAACCAGCTTCCCAGGCTGATCTCACTGACCTTAAGCCCCGATCCGCCCAATCTGCGGTACTTCATTCCACACTTCTCCTCTCAGCACCCTCTTTATCTGCCATGACAGAACCGGCAGTTCTTGTACATTGTTATTCTAGACCAGTTTGGAATGAATTTCTATGGTTTGCTAAAATAGAATGTTCATTGTGTCAAATAGGTGAATTCTTATATAATAGAAGATAACACAGAATAGTAGAACAGCCAAAACAATCTATAAATCAACGTCAATAACCAAATTTCGCATCCAAAAAAACTTCAGCACTACTATTGTCTATGAATAAACGCACTTTCGAGAGGCATCTATCAGGAGAGGAACATCATTATGAACAGCCCGCGACTGCTTATCGCAAGCCCTATCCGGCAAAAGCCGGAAATCCTCAGCCTGTTTCTGTACTCCCTTAGCAATCTGGATACAGCAGGAATTGACATCCATTATATGTTCTTCGATGATAATACCGCTCCCGCATCCTCCCGGCTCCTGCAGCAGTTTGTCCGGCAATCCTCAGGAGCTGCCGTCATTCTTTCTCCCCCTGAGGAAGAGGGCTCCAGATACTCAAGTGATGACAATACCCACCGCTGGCCTGAGGATGCCGTCTGGAGAGTCGCCGCGATGAAGGATCAGATCCTCCAGTCAGCCGCGGCCGGAGAATATACACATGCCTTTCTTGCCGATTCTGACCTCCTGTTCCATCCGCAGACACTAAAAACGCTGCTGAAAAGCGGGAAGGAGCTTGTATCGGCTGTTTTTTGGACCCGCTGGCAGGCGGATGCACTGGAGATGCCCCAGGTATGGCTGCATAGTGAATACGGCCAGCATCCGCTGATCCGGCGTGAGGATTTAAGCCCGCAGGAAACCTGGAGCCAGGTTCAGCGCTTCTATGCCCGGCTGCGCCAGCCCGGCCTGCATGAGGTCGGAGGCCTCGGAGCCTGTACGCTGATCAGCCGTCAGGCGCTGCTGCGCGGAGTACAGTTTGCCGAAATTCCAAATTTGGGCTACTGGGGCGAAGACCGGCATTTCTGTGTCCGTGCCGCTGCCTTAGGATTGCAGATGTATGTCGAAACAACTTATCCTGCCTACCATATTTACAGAAGCTCTGATCTGGAGGGCTGCTCTGCCTATCTTGAAGCAAGTGCCTCTGCGGTGCCGGCAGCAGCAGACACAGGGCTGTCTGCTGCCATGCAATGTATCCGTTACGGATATGACGAAGCAGCCAGTGAGCTGCTTGAGCAGTTTCTGGATGACAATCAGGGAACAGAGGATGAGCGGGTAACCGCTTTGCTGGAGCTGGATGCCTGTTACGGCAGGCTCGGGGATACAGTGAAGGGCCTTGACCTCCTGAGAGCCGCTGCAGCCGGCTTCAGCCGGTCCGAGCTCACCTTTAGAATCGGTGCCAAATTAATGGACGTGCAGGCTTGGGATGAAGCCATCCGCTGGCTTAAGCAGTCGCTCGCCTCGCCCCGGCCGGCTAACTGGGAGAGCCTGCCCGGAAAGGACACCTGGACCTGGATGCCCTGCATTCAGCTGTGCGTCTGCTACTCCAGGCTCGGCAGCTGGCGGTCCGCTTTTAAATACAATGAGCAGGGGCTTGCTTACGTGCCTGACAATCTGGTCATGCTTAACAACCGCAGTGCATTGCTGGACAAGCTGACCGCCGGAACGCAGCCGGACTCAGAGCAAACCGGCTAGGCCAAGGCAGGCGCGGGATAGCAAAAGGCTGTCTCCCTGGCAGATGCCGGAGACAGCCTGTAGCGTTATTCTTCCCAGGCCGTGAGACGAGGCTCCGGGTCAAGAATAGAGTGATATTGGGCAAGACTTCCATTAGCACCTTCCGGGTCAAGCTCCATGTAGCGCCTGTATTTACTCAAGCGGTCCTCTGCTCTTGCCCAGCCGAGATGCTTCAGGCGGAGCGCCGAAAGCTCATTGTGAAGCCCGTATACATTCTCGGGAAACCGGCCGCAATGCTGGCTTGTTTCACGCCAGGTGTACTCGTACCCGGACTCATAGCGGAGCAGGAACGGGCGGTAATAATGATGCGCCTGCCAGTAGGCATCGTCCCTGTAAGCATTCATATTCCAGAAATCATACAAACGGAAGGAGTATAAGTACACTCCTTCTCTTGATATCAGCGATTCGATCTGACTGCCGAATGCATCCTCAAACCATTCATCGGCATCCAGATTCAGAATCCAGTCTGGTCCGACTTCAAGGGTCTCCTGCCATTGCTGCCGGCGCAGATCGATTTCATTGCTGAACCGGGATGCCTGATTCCGCACCAGCTTCACATTAATTCCCTCGAGCACTTCCAGGCATAGCTCAGGGGTTCCGTCGGTGCTGCCGTCATCAATAATGACTGCATCGCTGATATATTGGCGGTGGCGCTCAAGGGCCTGCCTCAGGTAACGCCCCTGTTCATTGCGGACAACCATGGAAAGTGTCAGACGCGGTTTGGCACTGCTCAAGGAACCACCTTCATTTCTTTTATTATGAATACTGTAAGCCCTTATCTACTATAGCAGCAAAACAATAAAATTTGAAGAATCGCAGCCGGAAACGGCTTCACTGCTTCACACAGGGGGATTTTCCAGCGTGGCGATAAACCGGAAACGTATAGCTGCTTTCTCGGCAACGGTAATACTCTTATTCATTATTATAGCAGCGACAATTCCCAGAGTATTAGAGGATGTCCGGCTCGGACTTGATCTAAAGGGCGGTTTTGAGGTGCTGTATGAGGCGCAGCCGCTTTCACCCGGGGGCGTCATAACACTGGAGAGCCTCAGACAGACCGCAGCCAGCCTTGAAAAAAGAGTGAATGCGCTCGGCACCTCTGAGCCCGAGATCTGGACAGAGGGCACGAACCGGATCCGCGTCCGTCTACCCGGTGTAACCGACGAGCAGAAGGTCAGGGAATTGCTCGGTAAACCGGCTGAACTGACGGTAGTCGGTCCTGACGGTTCAGTGGAGCTGCGCGGGGCTGACTTTGTCGAAGGCGAATCACTTGTTGTGCGGGATGACTTTGGAAATCCCGGCATTCTGGTCACGCTGAAGAATCCGGAGAAGCTTGAGGAAATGTCCACCCGTCTGCTGAACCAGCAGATCCGTTTTGAACTGGACGGGGAGCTGCTTACCGATCCGGTCGTCCAGGCGGTCATAACGGGCGGGAAAATGCGGATTGTCGGTGCTTTTTCACAGACTGAAGCATCTGAGCTTGCAGACATTATCAATATGGGGGCCCTGCCGCTGAAGCTGAATGAGAAGCTGAACCAGACCATCGGCGCCTCCCTTGGCCAGGAGGCTTTGTCAGAGACGCTTCGGGCTGCCGCGATCGGCTCTGTGCTGGTGCTGCTGTTCATGCTGATTTTTTACCGGCTGCCAGGTCTCATTGCTTCCTTCACGCTGATAACTTACGGCTGGCTGCTGCTGCTCAGCTTCAATCTGGTTCAGGCGACCATGACATTGCCGGGAATAGCCGCCTTCGTACTCGGCGTAGGAATGGCTGTTGATGCGAATATCATCACTTATGAGCGGATTAAGGAAGAGCTCCGGTCAGGTAAAAGCCTTCCCTCCGCTCTCACGGCTGGCTCCCGGCATTCCTTCAGAACCATTATGGACTCCAATATAACCGCGCTGATCTCTGCATTCTGTATGTTCTCCCTCGGATCGGGGGCGATTAAAGGCTTTGCGGTCACCATGATTCTGAGCATTGTGCTGAGCATCCTTACCAATGTTTATTTCTCCCAGTGGCTGCTGCGCCAGCTCGGCCGTTCAGGCTTGCTCCAGAATGTCAGATGGTACAGTGTAAAGCCGTCCGAGGTAAATGCATTCGGCTCCCGTGAAGCGCATGAGGTTACAGCCTCGCACCGCAGCTTCAATTTTACCGGATCACGGAAGCGGTTCTACATCTTTTCGGGAGCATTGACGATTATTGGGGTTGCCAGCCTGCTGATTCAGCAGGTGAACTACGGCGTGGATTTCCGTGCAGGCACGTCGCTGGATATCCAGCTGTCCCAGAGCGTCTCCCAGCAGCAGGCCGAGAGCATCATCCGCGAAGCCGGATTTCAGCCGGCTATTGTTGCCATCGGCGGTGAGGCCGCAAACCGGGTTTCGCTGCGCTTTAATGAAACGTTTCCGCCCGATAGCGGCAACGCCGCCATCATAGGGGATGCGCTGACTGCCAGGCTCGGCGGCACAGCCAGCCTGGAGGAGAATACCGTGGACCCGGATATTGCCAGGGAATTCGCCAAGAAGGCCGGTCTGGCAGTGGCATTGTCCAGTCTCGGTATTCTGGTCTATGTCGGCATCCGTTTTGAAAAAAGATTTGCCGTCGGTGCTATCGTCGCATTGCTGCATGACGTTTTTGTTATCATTACTATTTTTTCAATCTTCCGCCTGGAGATTAATCTTCCGTTTATCGCTGCAATGCTTACCATTATCGGTTACTCCGTTAATGATACTGTCGTCATATTCGACCGGATCCGCGAAAACCTGAAGAGCGGCATTCCCCGTGACCGGGAGCAGCTGGAGCAGATAGTAAATACAAGCATTAACCAGACGCTGCTCCGCTCGGTGAACACCTTTTTGTGTGTACTCTTTGCATCAGCAGCGATTCTGTTCTGGGGCAGTGAGTCCATCCGGCTGTTTTCACTGGCAATGACACTGGGTCTTATTACAGGTGTGTATTCTTCTGTATGTATTGCCAGCCAAATCTGGCTTACCCTGACACTGCGCAAGCTGCGCCGTGAGAAACAGAACGCCCCGGCTGACGCCGATCCGTACCGGATGTCTGCACTGCAGCTCGAATATGAGGATGCCGATTAACCGGCATGTTAAGGAGGAACAATAATGCTGCGACAAGTTCAGCGGATATTAAATCATAACGACTGGGAGCTAAGCAGGCTTAGCCGGATCATTGAGCGGATGAATACATTCGCTCCGGAAATTCAGGCGCTTAGTGACGTTGAGCTAAATGCCCGTACTTTCGTCTTCCGCACACGGATTAGCAATGGCGAGCCGCTGTACGGGCTGCTGCCTGAGGCTTTTGCTGTTGTACGCGAAGCTGTCCGCCGTGTGCTGGGGCTTCTGCTCTATGATGAGCAGTTGCTGGCCGCTGCGGCCCTGTTTAGAGGCGACATTGCGGACATGAAGACCGGTGAAGGAAAGACGCTGGCGAGCATTCCGGCCGGCTATGTCCACGCCTTGACAGGCAAGGGTGTTCATATTGTTACAGCCAATGAGTATCTGGCCGTCCGTGACAGCACCCAGCTGCAGCCCGTGTACCAGTTCCTGGGTCTTTCTGTCGGCTGCACGCTTAACGGCATGGCCCGTGACCAGAAACGCAGGTCTTATGCCTGCGATCTTACTTACGGAACTGCAAGTGAGTTCGGCTTCGATTATCTGCACGACCACCTGTCACTGTACAGCGAGCAGCTGGTCCAGCGCCCGCTACATTATGCCGTTATTGATGAGGTGGATTCAATCCTAATTGATGAAGCCCGTACACCGCTGGTTATCTCCGGTAAGGGCCAGCGGCCGTCCATGCTGTACTACCGGATGAACCGCTTTATTTTACCGCTTAGTGAAGGGTTTGATTTCACCATTGACCTGAAGGCCAAGACGCTTACCCTGACTGAGCTCTGCGTCCGGAAGGCTGAACGCGAATTCATGATTGACAACCTCTTTGATCCGGAGCATTCACTGATTCATCATCATCTCATTCAGGCGCTTAGAGCCCATCACCTGATCAGACGTGAGATCGAATATATTGTCAAGGATAATGCGATACAGCTTATTGATACGAATACCGGAAGGCTGATGCCCGGACGCCGTTATAGTGATGGTCTGCATCAGGCTATTGAAGAGAAGGAAGGGGTGCATATCGGAACAGAGCTGGTTCCCAAAGCGGCAATGACGCTTCAGCATTATTTCGCCGGATATCCCAAGCTGGCCGGCATGACCGGAACTGCAGTTACGGAGCATAACGAATTCCGCAGAGTCTACGGGCTGCATGCCGTCCAGATTCCGACCCGCTTGCCTTGTATCCGTGATGATCTGCAGGATCTCATCTATCTGACCGAAGCGGCCAAGAACGGTGCGATCATCTGCGAGGTGCTCGAACGGCACGCCAACGGACAGCCTGTTCTCATCGGGACCGTCTCCATTGAGAAATCAGAACAATTATCGGTGCTTCTTCAGGAAGCGGGAGTTCCGCACCGTGTGCTGAATGCCCACCGGCATGCGGAGGAAGCCGAAATTATCGCCGGCGCCGGCCGGAAAGGTGCTGTTACGATTGCTACCAACATGGCCGGAAGAGGCACCGATATTCAACTGGGAGAAGGCTCAGCCGAAACCGGCGGTTTGCATGTGATCGGGACCGAGCGGCATGAGAGCCGGCGGATTGATCAACAGCTGCGGGGACGTTCAGGCCGGCAGGGAGACCCGGGCTCCAGCCGCTTCTTCCTCTCGCTGGAGGATTCCTTGTTTCAGCGCTTCGGATCGGATTCGCTTAGACGGAAGATGCTGAAATTGGGCCATGACGAAAGCAGCCCGCTCGAAGGCAAGCTGGTCAGCCTGAGTATTGAATCCGCCCAGCATGTGGTCGAGGGCATCCATTACGATACACTTCTGCATGTCATTCAATATGATGATGTGGTAAACCGGCAGCAGAAGCTGATCTACCGGGACAGGGAGGACGTTCTGCTGAACCGGATAGACAGAGACCTTGTGGCGGCTATGCTGGGGCAATGGTGCAGAAGTCTTGTAACCCTGCACTGCCCGGAACAGGAGATTCCCGAGGAATGGAACACGGAGGGACTGCAGACCGCTGTGAATCCGCTGCTCGATCCCGACCTGCAGATAAATGCAGCAGATCTGCGGGTTATGGAGCAGCCGCAGCTGCGTCTATACCTGACGGAGCGTCTGAGCGCAGCTTACAGCAGAAAAGAAACAGCCCTTGGCAGCTTAGCCATGCGTAACCTCGAAAAATATATCATTCTTAACCAGGTAGACCGTCAATGGATGGAGCATCTCGACGCGATGGATCAGCTCCGGGAGGGCATTCATCTGCGGGCTTACTCTGGTAACGATCCGTTCCAGGAATATCAGTTCGAGGGGCACGAAATGTTCCTGGCCCTGATCCGGAATATCGGGGAAGCCGTATGCAGCGAGCTGCTCCGGGTTAAGATCTCACCAATGCTGCACTCCGGTACGGAAGGCTGAAAGACACGGCATAACAAAATAAACCAGAAGGGCAGCCGCACACCGGAATGAACCGGAGGCAGCTGCCCTTCTCTTTTTTATGAAGCAGATCTATTCTGTTTACAGCTCATTTAGATAGGAGGAGTTCCCGGTCCGATATATATTACGTTCATGGAAGCGCCGTCTCCGGTTGTCAAAGTTACAGCTCCTAGCAGGTTATACAATTGCAGCTCTAAGCTGTCACCGGCATTCAATTGTATAATAAATCCGTTGTTAAGATGCGATGTGCTGACACTAGGATTAACTATACTTGCATTAATCTGTACTCCGTTGCGCATAACTCTTGAGCTCACTAAATAGTTATTATTCATATTAATATCATACTGAATAAAGTAGGTTCCAGCAGTATTAATTGTAAAAGTACTGCTATTGAAGCTAACAGCGGAGCTTTGTGTGTCAAGCGTAAGCGGCACCGATGTACCACCGAGCACAACTGCAACTGTTCCTCCGCCCGAATTGACTGCGCTTGCGTATCCGCTTCCCCCGTCTGCCCCGGTTGCTCCGGTTGCTCCGGTTGCTCCTGTTGCTCCATTTACACCCGTCGCCCCAGTCACACCTGTTGCTCCAGTTACTCCTGTTGCTCCAGTTACTCCTGTTGCCCCAGTTACACCCGTCGCTCCAGTTACTCCTGTCGCCCCAGTCACACCTGTTGCTCCAGTTACTCCTGTTGCTCCAGTTACTCCTGTTGCTCCAGTTACTCCTGTTGCCCCAGTCACACCCGTTGCTCCAGTTACTCCCGTCGCCCCAGTCACACCTGTTGCTCCAGTTACACCCGTCGCTCCAGTTACACCCGTCGCTCCAGTTACTCCTGTCGCCCCAGTCACACCTGTTGCTCCAGTTACTCCTGTCGCTCCAGTCACTCCTGTCGCTCCAGTTACACCCGTCGCTCCAGTTACTCCTGTCGCCCCAGTCACACCTGTTGCTCCAGTTACTCCTGTCGCTCCAGTCACACCTGTTGCTCCAGTTACTCCTGTCGCCCCAGTCACACCTGTTGCTCCAGTTACTCCTGTCGCTCCAGTTACTCCCGTCGCTCCAGTTACACCCGTCGCTCCAGTTACTCCTGTCGCCCCAGTTGCACCTGTCGCTCCGGTTACACCCGTCGCTCCCGTTACACCCGTCGCTCCAGTTACTCCTGTCGCCCCAGTTGCACCTGTCGCTCCGGTTACACCCGTCGCTCCCGTTACTCCTGTCGCTCCAGTGGCCCCGGTCACACCGTCACTTCCAGTAGCTCCGGTTGCGCCTGTTGCTCCCGTCTCACCCGTCGCTCCCGCAGGCCCGGTTGCTCCTGTCGCTCCCGTCTCGCCCGTCGGTCCCGCAGGCCCGGTTGCTCCTGTTGCTCCCGTCTCACCCGTCGCTCCCGCAGGCCCGGTTGCTCCTGTTGCTCCCGTCTCACCCGTCGCTCCCGCAGGCCCGGTTGCTCCTGTTGCTCCCGTTCCGCCTGTCGCTCCCGACGGTCCGGTTACACCTGTCGCACCTGTAGCGCCGTCACTTCCCGCAGGTCCGGTTGCTCCTGTTGCGCCTACCGGCCCCTGGGAACCAGGGTTACCGCTGGAGCCTGTTACCCCTGTTGCCCCGGTCGGGCCGGCAGGTCCGGTTGCTCCTGTCGCACCGGTTGCACCTGTTTCACCTTTGACTGCCAGCTGGGCGAGCTGAGCTTTGATTTCTGGCAAGGATACCGCCTTGCTGGTTACCTCAATCATAGCCAGACCGCTTGCATCAGATACGAGAGATACAGGCTGTCCGACTTTAAGCTGCGAAAGATTAATGGCTGAAGCATTAAGCCCGTAGACCGCCAGTCCTTCAGTCAGACTGTACGTCGTTTTAACGCCGTCTGTATCAATTACAAGGCGGCTGTCCGTAATTTCACTTATGATGCCGTATTTTACCTTTTGTGCTACTGGTGAAGCTTCATCTAGTGCCAGATAAGGCAGGGAAGCATTAAGAATTTTTGCCATCTGGGCACGGGTTACATTCTGTAACGGCTTGAATTCATTGTCTGGAAAACCGTTTACGATTTTCAGCTGGGTCGCAACATGAATGGCATTCACAAGACCAGTTGAAGCATCGCTGATATCTGTGAAGGGTGAGGTATCCGCAGTCAACCCGCTGATCTGGTTAGCAGACTGTATCCCTCTCACAACAAGCTCTGTTACGGTTTCACGGCTGGCCGAGGCTCTGCCCCATCCCGGACCCAGATTGTCCTGATCCAGCAGTCCAAGATCCAATGCCAGCTTAATATATGACTGTGCCCAATCATCTGCCGGGTAACCGCTTACTCCTGCAGACAGCTGGTTATCTAGCCCCATCAGCCGGATCATCATGATAACAGATTCCTGATTGGTTACGTTATCCTGCGGAGCAAAAGTGCTGTCGCCGCGGCCATCAATGACCTCCAGCAGGTTCATCTGCGTAATTTGCTTCTCCGCCCATTTCACATGCTGCAGATCTGTAAAACTTGCTTTGGCAGCAGCGGCTGCCTGAGCTGCACTCGACAGGAACAGACTGAAGCTGAGACCGGTCATAATTGCTTTTTTCTTATCTTTCAAAATAATCCCCCGTCCAATGTGATTATTGTTACTGCTTCGCAGGTAATCAAACACTACAATAAATTGACAAGTTTATTTCCTGTGACAAAAGATACCTCCAGGCATCAAAAACCTACAAGGATTTCTTCTTTCCCACTTTTAAATGCTCCCGCATTCCTGTCTTTTTTGTAGCACATAATACCTCCTGTCGGAAATGTATACACTGTTTTAATGTATCATCGGACTATGGACATTTTCTGGACATTTTCCGACACATTTTTTTGTGCTGCATAGAAACATAATATTCACAATAGAGCGTAAGAATCTTTTACAGCCACGCACACAAAAAAACACCTTCCAACGAGGGAAGATGTACTTCTTTTATATCATATATAGGATCAGAGCTGGCACAGCATATCATTATACAGCTGTCTGACTGACTCTCTCGGCTCAAGCCCGAGCTCATGATTAAGCAGCTCTTTCATGGCATGATAATGGCGGATCAGGCTGATCCGGTCCTTTTCCCGGAAATAGAGGCCAAGCAGCAGTTCATGCGCCTCTTCCTCAAGCGGGGCATGCTGCAGCAGTTTACCAATCCGTTGTATAGCTTCCTCCGTCCTTCCCTCTCGCATGTAGAAGCCGCAGAGCCTTTTGGAAAGCTTAATATAGTGGCTGAGCATTTCCTCCCGTTTAGAGATACTCCACAGGTAGTCCGAATCAGCGAATAAATCCCCGGTGTACAGCTCCAGCACCCGCTCCACATTCATGGCGTTTGCCGCATCAACCACCTTGTTTTTACTGATGAACGTCTCAAATTCCCAGACATCTCCTGTGGTCCTTTCAAGCTCCATCCGGTATTTTCCACTTTTAAAATGAATAACGATATGGATCCCCGCTGCTTTCAATGCCTTCTTCAATTGATACATAGTGGTATGGAGGTTAGACTGGGCCTGCTCATCGCTGCAGTCCGGCCAGAGCGCCTGAACAATCTGCCCCTTGTACACATTGGACAAGCCTTTCAAGAACAGGAAGGACATCAGCTCCTTCGTTTTGGAGGTTCTCCATTTCACTTCCTCTTCCTCGCCCGATGTGTTCAGCAGCCTAAGCCCGCCGAAGCCGATAATACGGGTTTCCGGCTGAATGGATCGCACTGCTGCCTCATAGGCTCCACGCAACATCCGTTTTTTCTGAAGCCGGGTAACCGCACGGTCCAGCTGCTCCGGAATCAGGGGCTTCAGCAGATAATCGACGGCTTCAACCTTATATGCTTCTACTGCATAGGAGGTATGGGCGGTTACAAAAATAATGTCAAGCTCCCCGCATGCTTCCAGCAGCATTAATGCCAGTTCCACCCCGTTCATGCCCGGCATTTCCATATCCAGAAACACAGCATCCGGCTTCAGCGACCTAATCTCACGCAGGGCATCTGAAGGTTTACGGAAAGCACCGATCACTTCAATCCGCCCATCTCTGAGCAGCATGTTGGCCAATAATTCAAGTGCAGGCTTTTCGTCGTCGATGATTACCGCTCTCGTCATAACTCTCCTCCAGTGTACATCTTGCTGCAAAAAACCTGCACTGAGTACTTATTTACTGCTCTAACCTCATACAATTGCACAGAATACCCGTAACGATGACGTGAGATCATATATTAAATACAGACTGCCGAAAGTTAATTAAATTTTAAAATAACTATTTAGGCTATTAGTTTATCATGAAGCGTTTTCCCTGTAAATCTGCTTCCAGCAGCTAATTCTTCAGGAATGAACGCTCATTTTCCCATTCAATCTCCCTGCATCTAAAAATGCATTTTAGTTTCATAAATACACTTGCTTTATAAAAGTAATATGCTATAATAAAAACACAAACAACAAATGACATCCAATACAACTACTTGGGAGGAATATTAAATGACTACTTTAAACATCGGAATTATTCTGGGAAGCACCCGTCAAGGCCGCGTTAGTCCGCAAGTTGGAGAATGGGTTAAAGGCATTGCGGATGCCCGGGGAGATGCCAATTATGAAATTGTGGATATTGCCGACTTTAAACTGCCGCTATTGGGCGAGAGTGACGATTATGCCCCTGCTGCTGCCTGGGCGGCTAAGCTGGCTACACTGGACGGATTTGTCTTCATTGCGCAGGAGTATAACCACAGCATTACCGGGGCGCTTAAGAACGCGCTTGACTCCGCACGTGATGAATGGAATAACAAGGCTGCAGGTATTGTAAGCTACGGCTCGGCAGGCGGCGCGCGTGCAGCCGAGCATCTCCGCGGAATTCTAGGAGAGCTGCAGGTTGCAGATGTCCGTGTCCATCCGCTGCTCTCCTTGTTCACTGATTTCGAGAATGGTTCAGTGTTCAAGCCGGCTGACCTGCATACAGCCAACGTTAATGCAATGCTTGATCAGGTCCTGGCCTGGAGCGGTGCTCTCAAGACACTGCGCGCGTAAAAGGTATTACTCACAGCAAACAGCCGCCTCCGGTCCGGAGACGGCTGTTTGCTGTTGCTGCGGCAGGTTCCAGCGCCATATGGATACCCATGTTCTTGCCTGCTGCACCCTGCAAAAATGAAAAATTTCTCATGAAACCTTAATTTAATCATCGCGTACTACAGGGTAATTATAGAGTAAGATAAAATTATTAGCTAAACCTAACATATAAGGAGGAATTGTAATGCTCAGAAAACTTCTTGGTAAAGTGCTGCATTCCGTGGAACACTCCAGGCCCGGCGGTCACCGCAGACATTCCAGCAGCCATAAAGGACGGTCTTTTTACAACAGACACTCAAGCAGCAGCCGCGGCTACAAGCGGCATTCGTCCTCCGATGCCCGGCGCGGAGGTAGCGGACACAAATATTATAAGAACCGTTACGGCAGCTCAAGCTAAGCTCTGGCAGCCGTAATAACGCAAGAGGCGCTTTCCAGTTCCGGCTGGAAGCGCCTCTTTCTGTTATTACAGCAGACTCTTATATAAAGCAGCAGCCTCACGGGCAAAAGTCCCTATATCCGGATACGGCTCAGCCTGCTCACCCAGCAGCCGGCTGAGCAGCTGCCGCATTTCAGGTGAGAGCTTCAGCTCCTCCCTCCAGCTCCGCTCCTCTTCACCCCGTACCGGCTCATAGGCGGAGTAGAGCATGAACAGCATCAGCCGGCCCATGTCATGCAGATCCGAGGCGGCTACCGGCGGCAGCTGCTCTGGCAGGAGATCTGGATCAAGGCTTAGCTGCGCTACTGCCGTTCTTTCCTCTCCGATCCTGCTTGCCAGCCCAAAGTCAATCAGATATAAAGCATCCTTCTGTAAAATCACATTAGGAATGCGCAGATCCAGATGCACATACCCTCGGGAATGAACATGGGCCACCAGCTCCGCCAGCTTAAGAATAACAGCCAGGCTCTCCCGTTCACCGTAGATGAGCTGATCATCAAAGATCAGGTCCTCCAGCGTTTTCCCCGTAATATAATCACTGACCATCCAGTTCGATCCTTTATATTCCAGGTAGTCCCGGCACCGGGGGATATTGGGATGCTCCATGGACCTCAGGATCGTATACTCCTTCTCAAGCAGCATCCGTCCGGCAGTCTTTTTGCTCGGCCTGGACTGCTTCAGAGCGTACACCCTGCCGTTCTCTATATCACAGCAGCGGTAGGTTAGCCCATAGCTCCCTTCACCGATTAAACATTCAATTGTATATCGCCCGCCGATCCTCGATCCTTCGTGAAGCGGATAATCCTTCCAGGCCCGCACAAATCCGCTCAGCCGCTCAAATGCCATAGCTTGTTTTCTCCTGTCCCAGAAGTTTTATTGATATTATCACATAATTTGCTGCTGGTTGAAATGGCACCCTGCTGTTCAACTGAAGTAGCAATATCAACAATATCATCTAGCCGTTTATTGCAAATAAAAACAGCGCGTACCCATTGAATATAGGTACGCGCTGCCTGCATCGCTTTTATGATCGTTGTACTTGACCGGATTATGATCAGTAGGGTCACAAGGTTATTTAATTTTAAAATAGATGAAACTATCTTCATATTTAAGGCGATAATCTAGTTTTTCAAGCACGAAATAGTTGTCTTCACCCTTTATAACCGGTAAGATAACTTTGCCCGAAGCCTCATAGGAGCCTGTTTCGCCAGGTTTAATCTCAGGAAATTCAGGTAGTGCAGCATAAATATTATCCATTAGCGAACCATCAAAGCCTATGTATTCCTTCCCAACGTTGTAATTCCCGCTAGGCGTTTGAACCCCCCACATGTATGGATAATACATGGAAAGATAACGTGATCCGCTACCATCGCTCCCCTTAGTTAAGGTTGCATTCTTAACCTTGAGAGATACATCTAGCATAACAAAGTCCATTTCTGCTGCATAACTTGCACTTACGTCATAACCCAAGGCTTTCATTTGTTGAAGGCTAAACGGAGTTACTTTATTAATGGTGAACGTGTATTGTGCAGAACTTGTATCTGCTTCACCATCTTCATCATTTTTAATATCTGTAAAGGTATACGGGGTACCAATACTTACAGCGTTTGCGAACGAGGTGCCGCTATTACTGGAAGTGGAAGAAGCTGCCGGCTTTGGTGTTGCCTGCGGAACAGCTGTCGCTTGCGGCGCAGCTGTTGCTGCCGGCTTCGCAGTCGCCTGGACAACTGTATTATCTTTATCCGGAACAACAGATGCAGCTGTACCGCCGTTACCCGATGTGATCGCAACCGTTTTACGGCTGTTATCCCATTTGACAGTTGCTCCTAATGCCTCTGCTACAGCCTTAGCGGATACATAGCTGTGCCCTTCATAGACAATGGGATACATAGTGCCTTCATTGCTCGATAAATTCACTTTCTGATTGTCTACCTCAATACTAATGGCTGCATTCTGGTAAGCAGAAATTTTCTTCAGAGTGGTGTCGGCATAAGCCACTGCCCCCACAGCCAGCAGCATCGAGCTAACTGTAATGACAGTCATCACTTTTTTACTTGTCACCTTTAACATTATTCAGCACACTCCATTTTCACAATAATGTATATAATAGCCACAAAAACATTATGTATCAGAATGAGCATATCATCTTTTATCGAATTTTGTAAATACTGGATCACAAGATTATTGATTCCATTTAATCCTTAATATCCATAGACTCAGGCTTTATACTATTGATTTTATTTAAAAGTGTTAGCAGCCTGCCCGTCCATCAGGATGACAAACACTGCTTTACCTTCCGCATTATAGGCTGTGGATAACAGATGTATGTCTACGAGTTCTTCCCCGGAAAGTGAATTCATGTTCACTTCAGACCTTTCCAGCATTGTCGCGGTTTTTGTATCGTAATAATACTCCATAGACTGATCACCTTCAGCTATGGCATATTTCTCTCCATACAATTCCTTGATGGCTGATGAAGTCATCCCAACGTGTGCCCCCCTTGCAGTTCTGTAGATTCCCTCAGTGTTAACCCGCAGCGTTATGGCAACTGCCTTATCCTCTCTATAGAGCACGCTTACTCCAGACTCATATGTATAAGAATTGGGCAGACCTTCATTGCCCGTGCCCAGTACCTTCTCTGCATCTTTGCGGGACATGCCATAACTAATCCGCTCTTTACTGTTATCTGCTTTGTATATAGCCATATCCTGTTCGGAGAATGTGTCTGGTTCCATTTCGGCTGAACGGATAACCCCGGAACTGCTGCTGCAGCCTGCCAGTATAAGAAGAACAATTGTAGCAGTAAAAATAATATAAATCTGTTTAATTTTCAATGTTTTCCCTCCTGTGGTTTATTATCCAAACATATTAACACAGCTAACTTTATTCAGCTATGCTTCTGTTTAGTTACAAACCTCTGATTCATCCAATATAAAAAGCCGCCGTAAATGGCGGCCTTTATAAATACCAGATTCTATCTAGAACACCCGCTTCTTATCCCGTTCCTCCATCAGAATCTGCACGGATTCCTTAAAGCGGATTGCATGGATAATCTCACGCTCCCGCAGGAACTTAAGGCTGTCCTGCAGATCTACATCATCCGTCATGTCAATCAGCCACTGGTATGTAGCTCTGGCCTTCTCTTCAGCAGCGATGTCCTCATATAGATCAGCGATGGGATCGCCCTTGGCCTGGATGTAGCTGGCGGTCCACGGAACCCCTGCTGAGTTCTGGTAGAACAGGGCATGATCGCGCTGTGCGTAGTTTGGCCCCAGACCTGCCGCTTCCAGCTCCTGCACAGAGGCATCCTTGGTTAGCTTATAGATCATGGTGGCAATCATTTCTAAATGGGCAAATTCCTCAGTTGATATGTCAGTAAGGACACCGATCACCTTATCAGGAATCGAATAACGCTGATTCATGTAGCGCAGGGCTGCTGCCAGCTCCCCGTCAGCCCCCCCATACTGCTCCATCAGGTAGCGCGCCATTCTTACATCACATTTGCCGACACGCACCGGGTACTGCAGCTTCTTCTCATAAATCCACATCCGAAAGCCTCCCTCCTATACGCTGTTTTTGCGCTATACCTGCCAAGGCCAAGGGCTCTGGCTCCATTCCCACGGACATTTGGAGTACGCCCGCCCGAAATTCTGCAGCGGCCCGTACAGCTCCTGAAACTGGTTAGCCAGCCGGGTTCGCTCCTGAGTCAGCTGGTTAAACTGCTCGATTGCCTTCAAGTCCTCCGGATGAGTATCCAGATACAGATTCAGCTCAACCAGAGCAAAATCAAGCACCTGCAGCTGCTCCAGCATTTCATAATAACGCGGCTCACATGCTTTTGGCTGCTCCATCTGGCTAGACACCCCCTTTTCCGGCTTTGGATTCGTAAGGACTGTAGAAGGCCGGCCATAAGGTTCCAGCCCTCAGGGCTTCAGCCAACGGATACTGTGGCAAGCCCGGCGGCTGGAAGTTGACATACTGGTTGGGCGGCACAACGTACGTTTTGAACGGCACTGGCGGGCAAGGATCAAACGGTCCCCGGTAAGTAGCCCATACACGCTCCTGGGAGTTCAATAAAGTTCCCCTCCTTATTAGGTCTGCTTCAAGTTCAGGCGTTCTTCCCTTCGTAACTACTGTATGATGCTCTGAGGCGTTCACAGAACGTTTGTCACACAAAATCCCCCTGAAACCTAAACATTCTTTATCAGCAAAAAAAAAGCCGCGCCGCTTCATCAGGTCAGAGGACCCTCATTCAGCAGCACAGCTTATAAAATAATATATTTACTCCCTGTCTTCATCCTCACCGGGATCTGTTTCGTCCGTCAAAGGCGGATTCAGACGGTGTATCTTGATTCTCGTAATCCGCAGGCGGGTTGATTCCTCTACTTCAAAGGTTACATCACCAATTACAATGTGCTTGCCCTTGGACGGATTGCCCTCCAGCTCCTTAAACAGCCACCCGCCGATCGAATCCACTTCTTCATCTTCGATAATGACACCGGTCAGATCGTTCACATCCTCGATCAGCATCCGCCCGTCCACCGAGATAAATTCACCGTTACGCTCAACGTCCGGACGCTCATTCTCGAACTCGTCGTGCAGATCGCCGACTATTTCTTCAAGAATATCCTCAGCAGTCAGGAGACCGGCCGTTCCACCGTATTCATCGACCACGAGAGTGAGCTGGGATTTGTTCTTCTGCATGAGCCGCAGCGCATGGCTGATCTCCATAGATTCCGGGACATTCAGGATCGGGCGCACCAGTGATGCCAGGTCATTCTGCTGATCCAGCGGGGCGAACAGCAGGTCAGTAATATGGATGAAGCCGATAATCCGGTCTTTATCCTCATTGGCTACCGGGTACCGGGAATGCTTGGTTTCGTTAATAATCCGCATATTTTCTTCCAGTGAAAGATTGCTGTACAGCACATCCATATCGGTGCGCGGCAGCATCACTTCACGGGCAAGGAGGTCCGAGAATTCAAAGATGTTATCCATCAGTTTCATCTCATCCTTGTCGATGACCCCGCTTTTGGCGCTCTGGTTCATCAGGATGCGGATTTCTTCCTCCGAGTGGGCTGCCTCTGCTTCACTGGCCGGTTCTACGCCAACTAATCTCAGAAGCGCATTTGCCGAAGCGTTCAGAACCCAGATGAACGGCAGGAACAGATTATAGAAGAACATCAGCGGTGCAGACAGCAGCAGCGCAGAGCCTTCTGTTTTTTGAATCGCCAGCGATTTCGGGGCAAGCTCTCCCAGTACAATATGTAAAAAAGTAATAATGGAAAATCCGATTACGACTGATACGGTAGAAATCAATGTATGGTCGGTAACCCCCAGCTTGAACATCAGCGGCTCAACCAGCAGCTCTGAGATTGCCGGCTCCCCGATCCACCCGAGCCCCAGTGAAGCCAGCGTAATGCCGAACTGGGTAGCAGAGAGATACGAATCGAGCTTCTTGTTCACCTTCAGCGCATACCCGGCCATTTTATTTCCTTCGCTCACCAGCTGGGTCAGACGGGATTGTCTGACCTTCACCAGCGAGAATTCAGCAGCAACAAAGATACCGTTCAACAACACAAGCACCAGAACCAGCAACAGATTAAGCAGTAAGCTTCCTATGTCAAATTCCGTATGCACAATAACAACGCCTCGATTCTACAAAGTGATCGCTTTTCTTGATTTGAAATCGATCTTTGGATAGTACATATCAGCAACCAGCAGATTTGGCCCGCAGCAGCCCGCAGCATCACAGAAGCAATTAACCTTCTGGTTGAGGGGATGACTGCTTAGCCACTCAGCAAAAATATCATCCAGCCGGTTCGTTTCAATGTTGCCAAAGGCAGAAATATCGGCAAAATCTGTTACGAATACATCACCGGTAAACATATTTACATTAACCCGGTTGCGTCCGTCCGGATCATTGCGCAGTGTCACATTCTTTTCTGTACGCAGCCTGCGCAGCAGTGTCTGGTGCTCTTCAAGTTCGCTGCAGGCAAAAAACGGCAGAGTGCCGAACAGCATCCACATCTCCGGATCACGGGCGTCCAGCAGGGAATGAATAGCATTCCCCATCTCCTTCAGCGATAGCACAGGAAGTGAGGAAGCGAAGCTGGAGGCATACATCGGATGCACCTCATGGCGCCGCGCCCCCATATCACCGATCAGCTTATGAATTTGCGGCAGCTTCGTGTGTGTGCGGTAGTTAATCATGGATTCTGCCGAGATCAGCATACCGTCTTCACTTAGCCGGCGGGAATTATCAATCATTGTCTCATACAGCCGGTAGGCCGCTTCTTTCGCGACCGGGTGCCCGCTGTTCGCGAAGCCGACCTCGTGGAAGTCATCACCGTTCACGTAATTGAAGGAGATATGCATAACGTCCAGATATGGCAGGAGCTTCTCGTACCGGGCATAAGGCATGGTGAGATTCGAATTGATCTGCGAGCGGATACCTCGATCATGCGCATATTTCAGCAGCGGCACAATCATATTATCTACCGTAGAAGCCCGAAACATCGGCTCTCCCCCGGTTATGCTGATGGTCTGCAGATGCTCCACCTCGTCCAGGCGCTTCAGCATATTGGTAAGCGGAAGCATGTCCCCTTCCTTCATGGTCAGGCTGTCCCCGACAGCACAGTGCTCACAGCGCATATTACATAGATTGGTAACCGTCATCTCCACACTGGTCAGCACATGACGTCCATGCCGGCGGAGTGAAGTAATCGGATCCCAAGGATCGTAGCTTGGCGACAGCTCCTTCATTGATCTTGATGGTTCTAATATACTCATTTTTGCTTGCTCCTTTAATGCGTATTCCTTATTATTAACCCAAATATATGAAAAAGATAGGCAACTTACCTTTTATCATACCACGGCGAGCCAAAAATCGTCATGTTCTGAAGCCACAGTCTGCAGCAGCACCTTTTATATGCAGCTAACGAAAAACAGCGGGGCGGACACAGGCACTATCTGCCGCACGGCTGCGGCTGCCCGTTGTTCGCTCCTCGCTGCTAGGTGGCAGGGGGCTGCGGGTGAAGTCCCTGCCGCCGCTCCTGCGGTTCTGGCAGACTTCACTGTTCATCATTTTCAGAGACATCAGATATCACTACAGAGAGTGCCGTGCCCAGATCCAGCTCATGCGGGGTAACCGGCTCATCTTCCGGCCCTGTAAATATGCGTACTACCGGCCTGTGCGGTGTACTAGGATCAATTTTGACCACAACGCCGCTTTCGCCTGTGCTCAGCTTGACAGTAAGCCCCAGCGGATAGATGGCTACACGGTCTCTGAACAGCTCCAGCTGCTTCTGCTCGTATAGCGTGCCTGAACCTACATAGAGCGCCTCTACAGCCTGATGGGGCAGCATTGCCTTTTTGTATATCCGGTTGGAGGTCATGGCATCATAGGAATCGGCAACGCCAAGCCACTTGGCATATTCATGGATCTGCGGGCCGGTCAGGCCGCGCGGATAGCCGGAGCCGTTGATCCGTTCATGGTGCTGAAATGCGCAGTGAGCGGCAAGCAGCGGGATGTTGGGCTCTTCTTTTAGAATCCGGTAGCCGATCTCGGTATGCGCCTGCATATGCTTGAACTCCTCATCGCTCAGCATGCCGGGCTTCTGAACGATTTTGACCGGAATCTGGGTTTTGCCGATGTCATGCAGCAGTGATCCAAGACCGAGTACCCGCAGCTCTTCCCTGCTGTAGCCGTAAGCAATTCCAAGCACCAGTGTATAAAGACATACGTTAAGCGAATGGACATACAGGTAATTATCTGCTGTATGCATATCCGCCAGCATGATCATCGGATCTTCCTGGGAGGACATATCATCCAGAATAGAATCCATAATTTTGGAGAATTTTTTGTCCAGATGATAGAAGCCCTTGGTAATCCCCGAGGCACCGGACATCTCCTGGAACTGGTTCCTGATAACTTTGAGCGCCTGGTTGCGCGTCTCATCATGCAGCATTGACGTAATCACAACATCGTCCGTATGGGCATCCTCAATATAGACATAGCCGATGTCGATCTTAGCCAGCCGCTTAATTAACGCATCCGTAAGTTCTATCCCGTCAGCGAGCAGAACCAGTCCTTCATCATTATAAATCTTTTTTCCGAGCTTCATCCCAGCCTGAAGCCGATTCACGGATACTAAACGCACCTTGGCTCACTCCTGCCTTTAACGGTAAATTACTATTCTGATTCGAAGTCTTTTGAAATACTGTATGCTATACCGTTATCACGGGTAAACCTGAATTAACGCATAATAAACAGCCAGAAAACAGCTGCCAGAATAAAACGGTAGATGGCAAAATGCGTCGGTCTGATCTTCTGGATCAGCTTCATAAATAATACCACCACGAAGTATGCAACCACAAAGGCAATTACGAATCCTATCGCGAAATCCATTATGGTATCCTTTGTAAAATACTTGTAGGAATCCAGCAGCTCATAGCCGGATGCGGCACACATAATCGGAATCGCAATGAGGAAGGAGAAGTCCGCCGAAGCCTTATAGCTTACCCCGCTCAGCATCCCCCCTGAGATGGTTGAACCAGAACGGGAGAATCCCGGCCATAATACGGAAATAATCTGATACAGGCCGATCGCCAGCGCCTGGCCGTACGACAGATCATCCAGCTCATGCGCAGTCACACGCGACTTATGCTTGTTCCACCACTCCGCCACAATCATCAGTATCCCCCCTGCAACGAGCGCCCAGAGTACTGTAGTTGCTCCAAAGAGGCCTTTAATAAAGTCCCTGGCAAAAAAAGCGACCGCCAGCGCCGGAGCAATACCCAGGATAACGTGGATCAGATTAAGCCGGGGGGCCGGCATAACTCCGCCTCTGCCCCTGTTGCTCCGGCCGATGCCGAGCAGGTCCAGCACACGTTTGCGGTAGACCAGTGCGATAGCCAGAATGGCCCCGAGCTGGATCACGATTTCATATGTCTTCATGATCGAATTTTGCTCATCAAAGCCAAGCAGCTTGGTGGTAAGAATCATATGGCCGGTTGAAGATACGGGAATAAATTCGGTGATACCTTCAACTATAGCGAGAATTATTGCTGTAATTGTATCCATGGCTTCCTCCTGATTTTGATTAAAAAAATGAACCTGGCCCGTCTTCTGCCTGTGCTGCGATAATTGCGTTTATGTAGATGTTTTTTATGTGGCTGTGCTCTCCCAGCGGATAGCAGCAGCTTCCTCAAGGCTTCCCGGACGCTGAAGCTCAATCCGCAGCAGATCACGCAGGAAATGGGGCACCAGATAAACCGGATCGCGCCCGTTCGCAATACTCTCATAGCCGGAGCGGAAGGTGAACATATCGAGAGTACCGACCTCGTACTCTGTATCATCCTCCAGCGGCTCCCCTTCGACAAAAACTGCAATACTATTATCATACGGTATTACGGCAGGATCGTACAAGATTTTTAATCCGTCTGCGGCCAGGCTCCCGAGCACTTTGCCCCTGAAACCATAGCCAAAGATAGGCTTAGTACAGAACTCCTCCCTGAGGCTCTGCAGCAGGGCTGTCCGGATATCTTGGCCCTTAAGCCTTATAACGCAGGAGTTAATCGGCGAGGGACATAGGGCGTGCAGCATACCTGCCGTAATGTTGCCTTCCGGAAGAGGCCCAAGCAGCTGTCCGGTATTGACCAGTGACAGCCGGGTGCCTGTAAAACGGCGCACGGCCTGGGCGAGCAGATTGCCGAAGGGCGATTCTCCAAGCAGATTCAGCGGCAGCTCTTGTCCGGTAATCGCTACAGTCTCCTCCAGCGCCTCCTGCCCCTGCTGCAGATGCAGCGCAGCCGCAGGAGCAATAACAGCTTCTGTCAGCCTTTGATCCAGTTCAATACATTCTCCGCTCACCAGTCTGAACGGTACTCCCGGTTCCGGCCGCTCAAACTGCAGCCTTCCCAGATAACGGCCGAACTTGCCCGCGCCGCAGACAGCCGTCCCGCTTATCATCAGCGGCTGCTCCAGCATATGGTGGGTGTGACCGCCCAGAATGGCATGAACCCCTTCCAGCCGCTCTGCCAGCAGCTTATCTGCCGGCAGCCCCAGATGAGACAGAATAATTACAAGATCCGCCTGCTGTGCCAGCTGGCGGCACTCTTCACGCAGCGCCTCCTCCGGATCTCTGACGTCCCAGCCCAGCAGGGCATAAAAGGAAGTGAACGCAGCAGTAGCCCCGGTTATGCCGATCCTGATCCCATTCTTCTCCACGATGGCATGACGCTTCATCCATAGCGGAGGCTGGCCTGTGGCAGCATCAAGAAAATTACAGCATACTACGGGGCACTGCAGCCCGGAGAATATGGCGGCTAGCGTCTCCGGTGAGAAGGTCAAGCCTTCGTTGTTACCTATAGTAACCGCGTCATATCCGGTCAGATTAATAATATCAATGTTCGCCTGGCCCATCGTTCCTTCAGTCTCCACTGCAGCCCGGTCCATATGGTCACCAATATCCACCAGCAGCACGGCTTCCTCACCGGCGGCTGCCTTCAGGCCGGATATCCCGGCAGCAATGGGACTCATCGTCTCAAAATGGCTATGTATATCATTTGTATGAAGTATCGTCAGTCTCTGCGGTACAGACTCCATGAGCACTAGTTCCCTTCCTTCTGTAAAGCCGTTCCGGCAGAAGCGGCAGGCATGTAATCTTATGTAGCCTAGCATAACATTTTCAAGGGCAATATGGTATATTGTAATCATTATTAGAAGCATGAGGTGAAATGAATAATGCAGATAACCATACGCCTGTTCGCCGGCCTGGCCGAGCTGTTCAGCGCATCCACACTTACATTTCAGGTCCCGGAAGCTCCGCTGACCGCAGGCAGCCTGAAGGCACAGCTTGCCGCTTCCTACCCTGAGGCCGCACAGCAGATCCATACTTCACTAGTAGCCGTTGATCATGAATATGCACCTGATGACACCCTTATTTCTGCAGATGCCGAAGTCGCCCTGATTCCGCCTGTATCCGGCGGAGAACCAGAGCAGACGGACGGTGAGACAGCTGACGGCCTATTCAGCATAACCGGTCAGCCCTTGAATGCAGAAGCCCTCCTCGATAAGGTGCTGGATCAGAATCACGGCGCTTCTCTGGTGTTTGTCGGCACCACAAGAGAAATGACCGGAGATCAGCGGACAACAGCGCTTCATTATGAAGCTTATACACCGATGGCGCTTGGCAAGCTGCAGGAAATCGGCAGTGAAGTTAAGAGCCGCTGGAACGCGAATTGCGCAATTGCACACCGTACAGGCCTGGTCGGACTTAAAGAGGCAAGTGTCATTATCGCGGTGTCCGCCGCACACCGTGATATCTGTTATGAAGCAAGCCGGTTTGCTATTGAGAAGCTGAAAGCCTCAGTACCTGTATGGAAAAAAGACATCAATGACTCCGGTGAAGCCTGGCTCGGCTCCGACCCCAAGGCCGAACAATATAAGCCGCTTTAGCACATGCTGCAAAATCATTGAATAATTCCTGCTTTGTTGCTATGCTGAGGAAAATTGCGATGAGTAAGGTGGCCTAGCATTGAGAGTACACGTCATGGATCTTAAAGCCGGTGATTTTCTGCGGTCGGATACCTTTAGTTCGAAAGGGCTGCACGTATTGCCCAAAGGCTCTCTTCTTCAGATGGAAGAGATATCCAAGCTGATACAACATGGGGTAGATTATGTAGATATTGAAGAGACTCGGCAGGAGCCTGTTGTACCGACCAGCAGATCTTCCGTTATCCAGGCAGTAACCGCCAGCTTCGACAGCAGCATTGATGGCTTCGAATCCGTATACATGGAAGCGTTGACTAAAGGAAGCTTTAATCAGTCTGTCGTTGATGACATCCTGCAGCCCACGCTGCAAGCATTGGACAAGCACAAGGATGTGGTAACTCTCCTATTGCTGCTGGACCGGGAAGATAATTACACCTATAACCATTCCCTGCAGGTTGGCATGCTTTCTTATTATATAGCTTCCTGGCTGGGATATTCCAAGCAGGAATGTTATGAGATCGGCCGGGCCGGTTATCTGATCGACATCGGGAATTGCCGGGTCTCCCCGGCCATACTTAAGAAGCCGGGCAAGCTTACACCGGCTGAATACGAAGAAGTGAAATTACATACGCTTTACGGCAATGAAATTATCCGCAATTCCATGGATGATCCCTTCACAGCCCTGGTTGCCCTGCAGCATCATGAGCGGGAAGACGGCAGCGGCTACCCGAATGGACTGACTAAAGCCGAAATTCATCCCTATGCCCAGATTGCAGCCGTCGCCGATACCTACAGCGCAATGACTACCCACCGGATCTACCAGTCGAAGCAGGAGCTTATCTCCGTGCTGCGGGAGCTTAATTCGCTTAGCTTCGGCAAGCTAAACGGCAGACATGTACAGGCTTTTGTCCAGCATCTGATGCCCAATTTCATCAATAAAAAAGTGCTACTCAGCACCGGGGATATCGGTGTTATCATCATGAATAATCCGCTGGATGTCTTCCGTCCGCTGGTGCAGTGCGACGGCATGTTCCTTGATCTGTCCCGTGAACGCCAAATTTCCATTATTGAAATTTATATGGAATAAGAACAAGGCCCCCTGACCGCTAGCGGTACAAGAGGGCTATTTATTTGAGTGAAATGGAATAGTCACTTTCTATTGGGGCATTGACTAGTAATTGGATAGTAATTGGATAGTTATTGGATGGAAATTGGATGACAATTGGAGGGTAATTCCAAGAATGTTTGGACTCCGGATTCTCTGGCGAGGCTGTAAAGACAGCTGTAAAAAACCGGAGGTGGAGTAATGCTACTGATTCATCAGCGGCTGGCTGAGCTGTATACCATAGGCTGCAAGCGTCCGCTTACGCAAGCAGAGCTTACAGAACAACAACACTGCCTGCACGCCAACGCTGTCTACTGCTGGGAGATCAGCCGGCTGAATATGGAGGAACAGCTTGCGGCATTAACCGCAGATACGTTATGGCAGCAGGACATTGCTGCTCAGCTTCAGGAGGTGCGTATCAGCGGTAAAGCACCTAGGCGCCGGTAATGGCTGCTGTACCGCTGCTGCACACAACAGAAAATTTGCTCAAGCCGCTGTTACCTCTTCTCATCTTCAAAACACATATGAATGCAAGCCATTATATCAGGGCTGGCCGTTTGAACCGGATGTCTATATAGATTGAACTAATGATTTTTCTAGTTTGGGATTAACCGCGACTCCAGAGAATATTTGGACTTCCGGCCGCTGTTGTCTTCAGATTTCTTGATTTACACCGCTTATAGCGGTAGAAATCCGAAGACTGCCTGCCTATGCTTCCGATACGAGCTTTTCTTCGAAAAGCTTTCAGGCTGACGCTACCGCTCCTACAGTTTCAAAATTCCCCTCCGCCACTCTTCCCTTAACTTAAGTTTACAAGTTCCATCTATATAGTTGGAATGTATCCACTTACATCACTTTTGCTGATCTAACATTTGTAATTAGCGGGATATTGTCCACCTAATCCATCCCTTTTCGGATAAAAACCTGCATTTCACATAATGTAAACGGATTCTTTCCGCTTAATAGTCAGTTAACAGAGAAATAAGCTGAATTAGCGGACGTTTTTCCAGCTAATATGCAGATGAAGCTTCTCAGCAGCTCCGCTGGCACCATGGCGGGCACACCACCGGATAACCCTTTTCCAGGCAAACAGCCCGTCTCCAATAATCCGGAGACGGGCTGCTGACTTTACTATTAGAGGAAGCGGAATTGCGCTTCAATCAATCCGTTATAAATGCCGTCCCGTGCCGTAAGCTCGGCATGGGTTCCTTCTTCCTTGATCTCACCGTGATCCAGCACGACAATTTTGTCGGCATGTCGGATCGTTGAAAGCCTGTGAGCCACGATAAAGGAGGTCCGGCCCTTGAGCAGGATTTTCAGCGCGTCCTGGATTTTGATCTCTGTCTCGGTATCAATACTTGCAGTAGCTTCATCCAGAATCAGAATCCGCGGGTCAGCCAGGAGCGCACGGGCAAAAGATAGCAGCTGGCGCTGTCCCATCGACAAGGCGCTGCCCCGCTCCTCTACCTCTGTGTCATAGCCGCGGGGCAGCTTCGTGATGAATTCATGCGCATCCACTGCTTTGGCTACCTCTTCGATCTCCAGGTCGGTTGCATCCAGACGTCCGAAACGGATATTGTCCCGGATCGTTCCCGAGAAAATGAACGTATCCTGCAGCACAATCCCGATCTGCTCGCGCAGAGTCTGCAGCTGAACTTCACGCACATCCTGGCCGTCTATTGTCAGCCCGCCGCTTTTAATATCATAGAAACGCCCAATCAGGTTAATAATGGTACTCTTCCCTGAGCCGGTATGCCCGACAAGCGCTATAGACTGGCCGGCTTTGACGTCGAGCGAAATCCCCTTTAACGCCGCCCGTCCCTTTTCATACTCAAATACGACGTTCTTGAAGCTGATATTCCCCTGAATCTTCGGCAGCGGCTTGGCATCCGGCTTATCCTGCACCGCAGGCTGCTCATCCAGGTATTCAAAAATCCGCTCCGAGGATGCCATAGCCACCAGCAGCTGGTTGTACATCTGGCCCAGCCTGTTAATCGGGTCCCAGAAATTGCTGACGTACGTACTGAATGCAACCAGGTAACCTACTGTAAGCTCGCCTGACTGGATCAGATAAGCGCCGTACCAGAACAGAATCATCGTGCCGATCCCGCCGGTAACCTCGATAATCGGGCCAAAGCCCTGGTTCATTGCCGAAGCCCTGTTCCAGGATTTGCGGCTGTCCATATTCATCGCGTCAAAATACTGCATGTTCTCCTGTTCCTGCGTGTAGGCCTGAGTCACCCGGATACCCTGAATCGACTCGTTCAGATGGGAATTGATCCGTGAGTTCTTCATCCGTACATCCTGCCAGGCGATCCGGATTTTCTGGCGCAGCTTAGTGGACACAAAGAACATAACCGGCACAGTAATCATTACAGCCAAGCCCAGCTTCCAGTTAATCAGCAACAGAATGACCATAATGCCGACCAGCTGAACACAGTCAATCATCAGATTGACAACTCCGTTTGTGAACAGATCCTGCAGGGAGTTAATATCATTCGTTACCCGTACCAGCACCGAACCGGCAGGCCGTTTATCAAAGAAATTAAAGGACAGCTTCTGGATATGCCGGAATAAATCTGAACGCAGATCATAAATGACCCGCTGGCCGATCACATTCGTGTACTTAATCCGGTATACCCCGGCAATCCACTGGATCAGATATAACACGATTACGCTTGCTGTCAATATGTAGAGCAGGGTTAAGCTAGGACTGCCTTCCTTGGGCGCAATTGCCTTATCAATGGCCATACTGGTCAGAAAAGGAACGGTCAGCTTGGTTACAGTGCCCAGAATCATCAATACAGATACCAGCGGGAGCATTTGCTTCGCGTACGGCTTCATATACCCGAACAGGCGGGTGAACTGCCTCCAGTCAAAGGCCTTGTCAATCTGGTCATCATCCTTGTATACAAAACGCTCCTCAAGGAGCTGTCCCGCAGCCTTACCCTGCTTACCGGCCTTACCGGACTTACCTGCCGGTCCGCCTGCCGCTTGTTTCTTTTCAAGCTCCATGCTCCGTCCCCTCCCCTCTACCCTGCGTTCTGGCCAGATAATCGGCATATTGAATCCTATACACATCCTGATACGGTCCGGGAACCTCAATCAGCTCGGCGTGCGTGCCCGTTTGCGCCATCCGTCCCTGATCCATAACGATGATCTGGTCGGCATGGCGCAGCGAGGAAATCCGGTGGGCGATAATCAGTGTGGTGCGTCCGCGCATAACCTCCTGGAAGCCGGCCTGAATCTCGTGCTCTGTCTCCATATCAACCGCACTCGTTGCATCATCAAGAATCAGAATCCGCGGATTCTTCAGCAATGCCCTGGCAATGGCAATACGCTGCTTTTGTCCGCCGGAAAGCCCCATCCCCCGTTCTCCAACCACCGTATCGTAGCCTTCCGGCATCTCCATAATGAAATCGTGGGCTTTGGCAAGCTGAGCCGCCCGGATGATCTCGTCCATGCTAACATTTTTGAGACCGTATGAAATATTATTGCGGATGGATGAGGAGAACAGAAACGTCTCCTGAAAAACAGTAGAAATCTGTGAACGCAGACTGCGCACATTGTACTCCCGGATATCAGTACCATCCAGTGTAATACTGCCTTCATTCACATCATAAGCACGCATCATCAGCTGGGTAATCGTTGATTTACCGGAGCCGGTTCCGCCCAGGAAGCCGATTACTGCGCCTGGTTTTGCTTCAAAGTGAATATCCTTAACAGCAGGCATTTTGTTTCCGTAAGCAAAGGTTACATGATTGAAGATAACCTCACCCTTAACCTTAGAGGAATCCAGCGGAAGAGCATCTGCCTTATCCTGTACATCAATCCGCTGGTTGAGCACTTCGAGCACCCGTTCTCCGGAGGCTTTGGACTGCGTATAGTTATTGATATGGAAGCCAAGTCCCCATACCGGACCGATAATGTACCAGATCAGGCTGAAAAAGGCTACAAGCTCACCCAGTGACATATTCCCTTTTATGACCAGTGTTCCGCCGACACCAAGCAGAATGGCAATACTGACCGAGGCCAGCAGCTCCATCACCGGGAAAAACTTGCTCCACAGCTCAGCCGCAAAAATTTGGTTATCTTTATAGCGTTCATTACGGTGCGAGAATTTCTGAACCTCATAATCCTCCCTGGCGAAGGATTTAACCGTCCGCACACCGGTAACATTCTCCTGTACAGCCGTAGTCAGAGAGCTTAAGGCAAGCCGCATCTCCTGAAAGGCGGGATGAATTTTCGATTCAAATTTGAAGGCTACAGCCGCCAGAAACGGCATCGTAACCAGGGTAACAAGCGTCAGCTGCCAATTAATAGTGAACATCATAATGGAGCCGAACAGCACCATAAAAAATACATTCAGCAATTGTGCGAAGCCGAAGCCGATAAAGTTACGGATTGCTTCCAGGTCCCCGGTTAAACGGGACATCAGATCGCCTGTCTTGGCAGTATCGTAATAACGGAAAGACAGGAATTGCAGCTTCTCATAACAGGCGTTACGCAGACGGTAGGCCAGAAAGTTACCCAGCCGTCCGCCAAAAAAACCATGGGCAAATTGCAGGCAGGCTTTTACAATGACGACTGCAGCAACACTGAGGGCCAATACCGGCACCTCTGTAAATTTCAGGGGAACAATAACATCATCAATCAGTCTTCTAAGCAAATTCGGGGTTATAAGCCCCACTGCAGTTGCGGCGGCCAAAGCTATAATCGACAGAATTAAATAATGCAGCTTCTCCCGGTAAAAGCCCCGCAGTTGCCTGAGAACATCCATTTCTCTCCTCCTTAAAGCTTAACCTCACATCGTAAGCCATATTTATTAGCGCTTTCACATTAGCGGCTTTAAGCAGTTTATCACCCATGTTTTAATGCGGCAAAGGGGAGAAACGTCCATATTCCATGTTTTTTCCGGTTAAATCAGGCTTAACCTGGCCTATAATGACTGCCGTATCTTTAATTGCTCCCGTTTCCTTACAAATGCTGCTCAATTTAGCTTTAGCATAATTCAACGTACATTTCACCGGATTTTGCGCTGAAAACAGCATTTTTCACCAACTATTTATCCATAAAAGTTATTATATGTATTTATCTGCAATCAAATGATCAAAAGTAATAGCTCCTCCACCAATATACTTCTTTCTCACTCCGCCGCCTAAGCAGCTATGATAAGCCGCCGGCTGTTATTTCCTCGGCAATACTTCCGCCTTATTCAGGCTTTACTAACTGCACCACGTCACTTAACGGTTAACTTCTGACAGGTTGGTAGCCGAAATCAAAAAAAGTGCCCGCTTATCTCGGACACTTCAGTGTCAGGATGACAGCGGGCACTACTTTATACGTTATCGTAAACGATTGTAAGGTTACATAGGTCCGGTCCTTCTATAAAGAAGAATTAACCGATGCTTCCTTCCATTTCGAACTTAATCAATCTGTTCATTTCCACCGCGTATTCCATCGGCAGCTCTTTGGTGAACGGCTCGATAAAGCCCATGATGATCATCTGTGTAGCATCAGCCTCAGTCAGGCCGCGGCTCATCAGATAGAACAGCTGCTCTTCGGATACCTTGGATACCGTGGCTTCATGTTCAAGAATGACATTATCATTCATGATCTCGTTGTACGGAATTGTATCTGAAGTAGACTGGTTATCCAGAATCAGCGTATCGCACTTGATGTTAGCCTTCGCGCCTTCTGCCTGACGGCCAAAGGAAGCGAGACCGCGGTAAGTTACCTTGCCGCCGTGCTTACTGATGGATTTGGAGACGATGGTCGATGTTGTGTCAGGTGCCAGGTGAATCATCTTGGCGCCTGCATCCTGGTGCTGGTCTTTGCCGGCAACTGCGATGGACAATACCGAACCTTTGGCTCCGCGTCCTTTGAGGACAACCGCAGGGTATTTCATCGTCAGCTTGGAGCCGATGTTGCCGTCAACCCATTCCATGGTGGCATTTTCTTCGGCTACCGCACGTTTGGTTACCAGGTTGTAGATGTTTGGTGCCCAGTTCTGGATCGTAGTGTAACGAACGCGTGCGTTCTTCATACACAGAATCTCAACAACTGCGCTGTGCAGGGAATTCGTGCTGTAGATCGGCGCTGTACAGCCTTCCACATAATGCACGAAGCTGTCCTCATCCGCAAGGATCAGGGTACGCTCGAACTGTCCCATGTTCTCAGAGTTGATGCGGAAGTATGCCTGCAGAGGCACTTCGCATTTCACGCCTTTTGGAACATAGATGAAGCTGCCGCCTGACCATACTGCACTGTTAAGTGCGGCAAATTTGTTGTCAGCCGGAGGAATGATCGTACCGAAGAATTTCTTGAACAGCTCAGGATGCTCACGGAGTGCAGTATCCGTATCCGTGAAGATAACACCCTGATCCGAAAGATCCTTCTGCATGCTGTGGTAGACTACCTCGGATTCATACTGTGCCGATACACCGGCGAGGAACTTTTGTTCTGCCTCCGGAATACCAAGCTTGTCAAAGGTTTCCTTGATCTCGGAAGGAACCTCTTCCCATGTTTTTCCTTGCTTCTCGGAAGGTCTTACATAATATTGAATATCTTCGAAATCCAGATCATCCAGATTGCCGCCCCATTTAGGCATCGGCATTTTGCGGAACTGCTCCAGGGATTTCAGGCGGAAGTTAAGCATCCACTCCGGCTCGTTTTTGATTGCGGAGATTTCGCGGACAATTTCTTCCGTGAGTCCTTTACCAGACTGAAATATCGACTTATGCTCATCACGGAACCCGTACTGGTACTCTTCCATATCAGGCGCTTTCTTAGCCATGGTGTCAGCCTCCTTGTTCTAATGTTGTTGGTGCCCTTCTTCTGTTTCAATGCCCTTGCGCAGCGCGTTCCAGGCCAGGGTAGCACATTTGATCCGCGCCGGAAATTTATTAACACCGGACAGGGCTTCTATATCTTCGTAGTCTCCGAAATCTGCATCTTCACCCTTCATCAGTGAGGAAAAGCTGTCAGCAAGCTCAAGCGCATGTTCGATGCTCTGGCCTTTGACCGCTTCCGTCATCATGGAAGCGGAAGACATGCTGATCGAGCAGCCTTCGCCGCTGTAGCGCGCATCCTTAACGATGCCGTCCTCTACCTTAAGCTGCAGCGTAATACGGTCGCCGCAGGTCGGGTTGTTCAGTTCGATCTTTAAGGCATCGTCTTCAAATGAACCGCGGTTCCGGGGATTTTTATAATGATCCATAATAACGCGTCTATACAGGTCATCCAAGTTCATAAGAGAAGTACTCCTTTGCCTTGATTAGGCCTTTAACCAGCGCATCTACATCCTCTTCCGTATTGTAGAGATAGAAGCTGGCCCGGGCTGTTGAGCTGACCTGCAGCCAGCGCATCAGCGGCTGGCAGCAATGATGTCCGGCCCGCACGGCAATGCCTTCGGCATCAAGTACGGTGGCAACATCATGCGGATGGACGTCACCGAGATTAAAGGTTACTACACCCACCTGACGGTTGCGCGGCCCGTAGATGGACAGATCGCTTATCTCAGACAGCTTCTGCTCCGCATAGGCGGCAAGCTGCATTTCATGACGGTGGATATTGTCCAGCCCGATCTCCTGCAGAAAATCTATGGCTGCTCCAAGACCGACAGCACCGGCAATAATTGGTGTACCGCCTTCGAACTTCCACGGAAGCTCCTTCCAGGTCGATTCGTAAAGGCCGACATCATCAATCATCTCTCCGCCGAATTCAACCGGCTCCATTGCTTCAAGCAAGGCTTTTTTGCCGTACAGAGCACCGATACCGGTCGGAGCCAGCATCTTATGGCCGGAAAACGCGTAGAAGTCGCAGTCCAGGTCCTGAACATCGACCTTCATGTGCGGAGTACTCTGCGCACCATCCACAACAATGACTGCGCCGTTGCGGTGTGCAAGAGCAGCAAGCTCTTTAACGGGATTCGTAACACCCATTACGTTGGAGACATAAGCGATGGCTACAATTTTCGTCTTGTCCGTAATGGTAGCCTCCGCATCCTCCAGCGTAACCGTTCCGTCCTGCTGCAGCGGGATAAACTTCAGGGTAGCCCCTGTCCGCTTAGCCAGCTGCTGCCACGGAATGAAATTGCTGTGATGCTCCATCTGGGTAATGACGATCTCATCACCTTCACCGACTGCAGCAGGGCCATAGGAGGATGCAACAATATTCAGTGCCGTAGTAGTTCCGCGGGTGAATATAATCTCCTTGACGCTGCGGGCGTTAATGAACTTCGCTACCTTCTCACGTGCGCCTTCATAAGCATCCGTTGCCCGGCTGCCTAAGGTGTGAACACCGCGGTGCACATTCGAATTATCCCATTCATAATAGGCTTTGACCGCCTCGATAACCTGACGCGGCTTCTGTGAGGTCGCCGCACTGTCCAGATAAACGAGCGGATGACCGTTAATCTTCTGGTTCAGGATGGGAAACTGATCCCGGATACTGCTGTTAATCATTGGCCCAACTTCCTTTCCACAAGAGTCTGGAGCTGATTACGCAGTCCCTCAAGTGGAATTTGCGACACGACAGGTGCCAGGAAGCCGTAAATGATAAGTTTCTCTGCGTCATGCCGTGTAATTCCGCGGGACATCAGGTAATAGACCTGCTCGGGATTGACCTGTCCTACGGAAGCGGCATGGCCTGCTGTTACATCATCTTCGTCTATGAGCAGAATCGGATTGGCATCTCCGCGCGCTTTCGGGCTCAGCATCAGTACTTTTTCAGTCTGCTGGCCGTCAGCTCTTGTCGCACCCTTCTCGATCTTCGTAATCCCGTTAATGATGGAATTGGCTGATTCACGCATTACCGCGCGGGTAATCATGTCACTTGGTGTGTTTTTGCCGAAATGCTGTGCTTGGGTAGTGTAGTTCAATTTCTGGGAACCCGAGCCTACTGCAATCACTTTGGCGTCAGAGCTTGAGCCGTTGCCCTTAAGCACGGACTTGGTATCGCTAGCAGTGTCGCCATAGTTCATCTCTCCGACAATCCACTCGATCGTGCCGTCATTCTCAACAACAGCCCGGCGGTAAGTAACATCTGTGGTGTCCTCCCCAAGCTGATGGACTGTCGCATAACGCACCTTTGCCCCTGCGCCGACGAACACTTCAACTGCCCCGTTGTGCAGACCTGCTTCAGCCTTGTCGGATACATAGTTGTCTACATAAGTAACAGAGCTGTTGGTGTCAGCAACGACCAGGATATGCGGAACAAAAGACGCCTCAGCATCATCGGTGAGCAGGACTGCCTGCAGCGGAGTATCAATAACAACATTCTTAGGAACATAGAGGAATACACCGCCGTTCCACAGTGCCGCATGCAGCGCAGCAATTGAATGCTCGCCCGGGAGTACAGCTTTATGCAGATAACGCTGCACAAGATCTCCATGCTCTTTGGCAGCTGTCTGCAGATCAGTGAAGATTACGCCCTGTGCAGCCAGCTCAGGCGCCAGACGTGTATAGACAACACCTGAATTATGCTGAATGATCAGGCTTCCTTCTTCCTGGTCCTTAATCAGCGCAGCAATAGCTGAAGGTGCTTCATTGAGGGCAGTAAGCAGCTTAGCCGCTTTGTAGCTTCCATAGTTGTTCACGTTCCAGCGGTCAATCCGCGTCTTCTCCAGTTTCGGCAGCTCCAGTTCGGCTGCCAGTGCCAGCGCCTGCAGGCGGCTGTCCTTCAGCCAGCCCGGCTCACCGCCGCTCAGTGATAATTCGCTGAGCCGCTCGGCATCCACCGGAAGAATGGTTTGCGTCGTCATAAGTGGTTTCCTCCTTCCTGGTGTATGAATTAAACTTCTTGTCCTACAGTTTCATCTTCAATGCCGAGCTCTTCCTTAACCCATTCATAGCCTTCTGCTTCCAGACGCTCAGCCAGCTCAGGTCCGCCGGATTTAACAATACGTCCCTGCATCATGACATGAACGAAATCAGGCTTGATGTAGTTAAGCAGGCGCTGATAGTGGGTAATAACGAGGAAACCGCGTTCCGGGCTTCTCATGGCATTTACACCTTCAGCAACAATCTTCAATGCATCAATATCAAGGCCGGAGTCAATCTCATCAAGAATGACGATCTTCGGGTCCAGCATCATCATCTGTAGTATTTCATTGCGCTTCTTCTCACCGCCGGAGAAGCCTTCATTCAAATAACGGTGCAGGAATTCCGGATTCATCTCCAGTTCCTTCATCTTCGCTTCCATCTGGCGGATGAAGCGGATCAGGGAAATTTCTTTCCCTTCTTCACGGCGGGAATTAATCGCGCTGCGCAAAAAGTCGGAGTTGGTTACACCGGCAATTTCGCTCGGATACTGCATTGCCAGGAACAGGCCTGCACGTGCACGCTCATCTACTGCCATTTCCAGCAGATCTTCACCGTCTAGAACAGCTGTACCTTCAGTAACCTCATATTTAGGGTGACCCATAAGTGCCGAAGCAAGTGTACTTTTACCGGTACCGTTCGGTCCCATGATGGCGTGAATTTCTCCGCCCTTCATCTGAATATTGATCCCCTTCAGAATCTCTTTTCCTTCAATGTTCGCTTTTAGTCCTTCAATGACAAAATCTGCTGCCATAATTAATATTCCCTCCACTCGTCAATTTGCGAAATCAGAAAGTTGTATTGTCACAGGATTTCCCTGATCGCCAGCACAATTAGATTGTATATCACATTATAATAATTATAAACAGAATCATAATGATTATCAATGATTCTCACTAATTTTATTACAAAGGATGTCTTTTTTCAAATACTGCTTTTCATTTTTCACGGTAATTCTGCCCTTTTTTGCCGTGTTGTATGGCATACTACCTGCCAAGAGCAGACAGAATTTCATTTCTTCTGTGCTCAAACTCACTATCGCTGAGAACCGGCTTCCATTGCTGCGCCGGCGGCATATCAGCCAATTCAATCCAGGAACGGCAACCCGAGTACTCAGGCAGTACCGGTACAGACACGGCAGCATCGCTAACATATACGCGCAGCAGCAGAACATGCAGCGGCTCCTTAGCCTTCCAGCGCAAACGTTCGGCAGCCAGCTGCCCGCTCCAGATATGATAAGGGTACAGCAGCTCAAGCTGTTCCAAATCCCGGATCTCAATATCGTCAGCAGCTTCGGCGTACACTGCCAGCGGAACTGTCCCGCCACCGGAAGCCGTCTCCTCTGCCAGTGTCTCTGTGACCAGATGACGGTACGATTCCTTCAGGAGCTCTTCACGCTGATGCTCATAGGTGGGGTAAAGAAAAAACGAAGGGCTCTTCAGCTCAAACCTTCTGGTCTCCTCCGCAATGCCTCCTTTGCGCAGCAGGACTATCTGCTGTCCTCCGGCCAGGGCATGTACAGCTGAAGCCCATTCCTTTAGTGCGACAGAATTCATATTCAAGAGCAGTCTTCCCCTTTCCGGCTCCAGTTACATAACAGGAGATTTACTATGGATTATATAACTTGCAGACGCAGTCTACAAATAGCCTGAATCACATCCGACAAAGAAATATTTGGCTGAGAATTCCCTGAAAACGTTCCTGCAAAAAAATATAGAGCCTCCACGCGGGAGGCTCTATATCCTACTGTCATAGTACTTGCAGTGTTACGCGCCCAGGAAAGAACGAAGCATCCACTGGTTCTTTTCCAGATCGGTGCGGATTTTGATGAACAGGTCCGCTGTCGGCTGGTCACTGGCCTGCTCAGCCAGCTCGATGCCTTCAGTCAGCTCTTCCGCTACTGTTGCAAAATCCTCTATCAGGGTCTGTACCATACCGCGGGTATCTTCCTTGCCCGTTGCTTCCTGGATCGTCCCGATCTCCAGATATTCCTTCAGCGTTGCAGCAGGTTTGCCCTTGATGCTTAGCAGGCGTTCAGCTACCTCGTCCATTTTAAGGGTTACATCGTCATACAGCTCTTCAAATTTCACATGCAGGGAGAAGAATTGCTCCCCCTTAACGTACCAGTGGTAATTATGAAGCTTGACGTATAGTATGTTCAGGTTCGCCACCTGGCGGTTAAGTACTTGTTCCACTGAAGTTGTGTCGACTTTGTTTGTTGCTTTAGCCATTATTGATCCCATCCTTATCCATAATATTTGCCGGCTGCATGTCCAACCTCCGGCAGCAGTTGTCTATATTCATTGTACCCTTCATAACCGGGCACGAAACAACGTCCCCCCCGGCATTCCCGGCAGTCCGCGGGCGAGGGTATGCAGCTTCCTCTTATGTAGGATGACCATCTATTGCCGGCTTATCCGCTGCCCGTTCCGGCACAATTAAAGGGGCCTCAGCGGCCCCTTAACAGCTTTTCAATACGTTGAAAATGCACCGCCTACAGCATAAGCAGCAGCGCTTCTTCACCGGTCATCCCCGGAACTATGCCCAGCTTCCCGGCCTCTATGGTAACAGACTCCAGCGGAGCGGCAAGCAGCTGAGCCAGCGTACGCACACCTACCGCCCTTGCCGCAATGATCTTCCGGTCAGCCAGCATCTCGTTCAACAGACCTACATCGAGTGCTCCGCACATAATATATCCCCGGTCCGTGCTGACCGTCAGCAGGGTTGTTTTGGGCAGCTTCACCTCGACACCAACCAGCGTATGTCCGCCTACCTGAACAGGCTCCAACGTCACCACTTTGCAGTTCCTCCTTTTTGTCACAGTCACATTGTATGTGTATGCTCCCCTGCATGCCGGGGTGTGGACGTATGGACTAGACGGTCTATAAATTACATGGGCCGCTGGTCCTTATTCCGGACAAAGAAGTATATGATTATCTGCTATTTAGTGGTATAGTTTACTTGGCTTGTGAAATGACTACGAAACAATTAAATGAAATGATTTAATGAAAAGCTGGGGGATTTATGGACAAGAAACTGCAAAATACGGACGGTAATTACCTGTTTAACGTCGACATCCTGATCAATGCCCGTACCAACCCGCTAGCCCTGCAATATTTACTCGAAATACTGAATAACAATAGCGATAAGGTCACGGATTTCAAAATTAACTCAGGTCTTGAACTGGGAAGAAGCATCGACACGCTGCTCCGCTCAGCCAAAGCAGCCCTGAATCAGGAGCCTGTACAGCCGCCGGTGCCGTTCAAAATGCCGGTTAAGCCCGATAGCAAAAAGGCAGGGACGACCGAAAAGCCAGCCGCAGCTAAATCTGCAGCTGACAGCCCCGTTGATGCTTTTGCAAAAATCCGCCAATACATTAAGAACAATCAGCTGGTCCGTCTGCGTACGAACAGGCCCGGCAACCAGGTCTCCATGCCCTGCCGGATTCTGAATTTCGATGAAGAGTCATCGACCATCAGCGTCTATCATGTCGACGAGAAGCAAGTGTATACCTTTAAAATTTATGAAATTGATGAATTTGTGTAAGATTATTCTTTACAGGTACACCAACAGGCACCTCCCGCCGGTACGATGCGGGCAGGTGCCTGTTGGTGTTTTGGCCTTATTGCTTGCGGGAGAAGGCTTCCAAGGCGAGGCAAAACCAGCCGGCGATAAAGCTGACTCCGCCCAGGGGCGTAATAGCCCCTAAGAGGCTGATTCCGGAAATGCTCAGCACGTAAAGGCTGCCGGAGAACAATACTATGCCCGTTATCAGCAGCCTGCCGGCCCAGCGCAGCCGGGTACTTTCTCCCCATTGCCCGATAAGCACGCCTATCAGCAGCAGGCCAAGTGCATGAGCCATGTGATATTGAACGCCTGTCTCATACACAGCCAGATGCTCACTGCTGATTACAGACTTCAGCATATGGGCCCCAAACGCGCCAATCATCACCGACAGCATCGTAAGCAATGCACCCCAGGCTATAAATCTTCGCTGCACTAATGTCACACCCCCTCTTCAGTAAGCTTTCCTTATCTTAACTTATCGGAGCCTGCGTTTTCCAGCAAGGGAGGACTGGCAGAATTTTTGCGTTATGTCTTGCTTTTACAGCTGTCTTATGAAAAAGTGGAAGTATAAGTCTTCATCCCCATTACGAGGAGTGCTGAATATGGATCAACAATACCCGCCCAAAACCGACCTGCCGGGCAGCCCGCCCGAGTCTCCACTGACCGGGGCAGGCATGCAGCCGGAAACCAACCCGGGATACGGGTATGAGGAGAACAAACGCGATTACAAGCATTCCGGCCCGGGGATCGCTTCTTTCGTGATTGCCCTGGTAACCGTTATCGGATATGCCATTGCCTTTGTCTACGCAGGCATGCAGGCGACTTCCATCCTTAACAGCAGCAACGATGTAATCAATGATTCATCGCAAGCCATCATGATGCTGGGTCTGGCCGTCATCATTCTTGTAGCGGTTAACATAGCCGGTGCTGTTGTCGGGATTATCGGCCTTACCCTCCGCAGGCGCAAAAAAGGTTTCGCCATCATCGGCACCATTATCAATGCAATCATTCTTATTCTGTTCATGCTAATGATTGCTACTGTACTGGTAAATGCCGGAGCCTGATTCTTGCGGCTCTATGGTTTACACAGAAACAGGGCCGCCCGGTTAAATCCGGAGCGGCCCTGTTCTGTTAAGATCAGCGGCTGACGATGGAATCCAGTGAAGCATAGACATGCGGTCCGAACCCCTCCGAGGCCTCCCGCTGCGGAATATTCATGCGGATGATGTAGCCTTGGCCGTCAATTTCTTTAACAATATATTGGCTCGTTACCCCGGAGCCCATCGCCGTGAGATACAGCCTTATCCCTGACATCCGCCGTTCACGCTCCTCCTGGCTCAGCTTGGTAATCTCTCCTGTAGCAGATAGGGCTTTCCGGCCTTCTGCTTCCAGCTCGTCCAGGTTGAAATCGGAGGGCAGCCGGGTTATGTCGGCATAATAGCCGGGATCCACCTTCATAGCAAGCCTCCCGGCCGTTCTGTCAAAGGTGAAGATATCAAATACATACAGCGAATAGCCTTCCCCCTCGGCCAAATTCGCCGTCTTCTCCTCCTCCATGCCTTCAAGTGTCAGCTTGAAGGCTTTTGTAGGCGGCAGGACTTCAGCAGAATCCGCTCCCCCGCCGGCTTCCGCCTTTTCCAGTCTGGACAGAATCCGCTGGACTACTGAGGGATCGCCTTCCACTGCTTTTTCCACATATTCAATTAGTACATGATCATCCATCTCAAGTCCTTCTGGAACGTCCTCGGTACCTGCTCCCAGCTCAAATGCAGTCGGACCTTCTTCCGTTTCGATTTCCACGGAATGATTATCAATCTGGCCGATATAGGTTCCTGTCCCGCGGATGACCTGCGCCGCTTCTTCTGTAGGCACAGGGGCGGGTGAAGGTGATACCGGTGCAGCATTCTCTGTCTGTGACGGGGCAGCCGTTGCCGTGGGCTCGCCTGGCGCCTCTGCCGGGCTTTGTCCCCCGCAAGCGGTAAGGGCCAGCATTAATACAGCAACAGCAGCTGCAGCCGGTAATGAACGTTGCGGTCTCACTGATCTCATGTTGACGGCCTCCTTGTGTGTGCAGAGTGTAATAAGAGTCTACCCTTAATAACGTTTAACCCGTTGTCAGGGTTGCATAAACTTGCTCTGCCTCACATCAGGGTACACGTTCTCTCCGGCCGGCCGTTTAATCTGCGTTGTACGCCGCAATACCGTTAATCACTGTCATACGCACCTTTACGTTCAGCATCTCCTCAGCATCCGCCATAATATCACGGTCTATAACGGTAAAATCCGCCCGGCAGCCGGGTGTGATGCGCCCCCGTTCCTGCTGCTCACCAGCCGCAACGGCACTGCCCTCTGTGAATAGCCTCAGCGCTTCCGCCGGACTGAGCTTCTCCTCCGGCAGATAGCCCTCGTGACGTTCTCCCGGCCTGCACCGGGTAACCGCAGCGTGCATGCCCAGGAACGGGCTCAGCGGCTCAATAGGGGCATCGCTGCCTCCGGCGCAGGGGATGCCTGCCGCCAGGAGCTTTTTCCATGCATAGAGGTAGCCGGCTCTTGCCGGACCGACCCGTTCCAGCACCCACGGAAAGTCACTCGCCACAAACCGCGGCTGGATGTCTGCAATCAGCCGCATGGAGGCCATCTGCTCCACCAGGCTGCGGTTCAGCACCTGGGCATGGATGAACCGGTCAGGCAGCGCCGCATCCGGCCGGAGCGGCTTATGCTGCATTGCAGCCAGCGTCATCCGGGCAGCAGCATCACCGATGGCATGCACCGCCACCGGATAACCAAGCCTGCGGGCAGCACGGACAATCTCGTCCAGCCCCTCCTGGGTATGAATCGCTATCCCTGAGGTTCCAGGCTCATCACTGTAGGGCTGCTCCAGCAGGGCAGTCCGCCCGCCGATCGCCCCGTCGGCGAACAGCTTGACTGCACCAAGCCGCAGCCATTCATCGCCGCTGCCTGCTGCGAGCCCAAGCTGTTCTACCTCTTGCAGATAGGCGTAATAGAGCAGCTGATGGGTGCGGAACAGAACCCCCTCCTCCCTCAGCTCACGGTGGATGCGCAGCATGGTCTCCACGCTGCCCAAGAGCCGCAGGTCCTCAGTATGCACCGCGGTCAGCCCGAGGGAGAGCGCGTCCGCAATGCCGCGGCGCACTGCCTGTTTCAGGGCGGTGTAGTCCGGCGCCGGCTGCACCTCATTGAATGGCTGGACGGCATCCTCGTAGATCCAGCCGTTCAGCCCCCCTTCGCCGTCCCGTCCGTAAGCGCCGGAGGCAAAGTCCGGTGTGGAAGCCGTGACACCCGCCCGCCGGAATGCCTCGCTGTTGCCGAGGAACGCGTGGAAGCAGGTCCGGGTCAGGAATACCGGATGCTGCAGTGTCACTGCGTCGAGCTCCGAGATGTGCGGAGCGGCGGCGGGCCTGAACTCATTCTCGTTCCAGTTGAGGCCGAGAATCCATTCCCCCGGAGGCGTAAGTGCCGCGCGTTCCCTGATCGCCTGCAGCATCTCCTCTTTGGAGGTCATGCCGGTGAAATCCAGCATGTCCAGCTTCATGCCGTGCATACCCAGATGCACATGGGCATCGACAAGTCCGGGCAGGACATGCCCGCCGTCCCAGTCGATAACAGCCGCACCGCTTTCCGGCAGCTGCAGGGAGAGCTCGCTCCCTTTTCCGACAGCCTTGATGAAGCCATCCTCTACAAGCACAGCATCATCGCCGGGACGGCCGGCTGATGTGAGCTTTCCATTTTTGAACAAGGTTAATGTCATTGGCAGATACTCCTTTGTAATTGAAATCTCTTATATATAAATAGAATGCAAGCAGCAGCAATACGGTTTCTTTCCCGGCCCATAGGCATCTACCGGAAGCAGGAGCCGTCGGTGCTAATACTATAGTGAAGAGCCTTATTTTATCCCCCGAAGGAGTGGTTTCCTTGAAAATCGATATCGGCTGCGGTTCCGCCAAAGAATCAGGTTATCTGGGAATCGACCGGACTGCATACCCCGGAGTGGATATTGTCTGTAATATTAATGAAGAAATACCGCTCCCGGACAACACCGCCGAGTTCGTCATGGCCAGCCGGGTGCTGCCTTACGTGGATAATCTGATGGATGTCATGGCGGAAATATACCGGATCAGCTGTCACAAGGCGGTAGTCTGCATTCTGGCTCCTTATGCCCACAGCTATCCGCACAGCTCCAACCCCTTTTTTAAGCAGAAGTTCGACGAATATACCCCCCGTTATTTGACAGGCAGCTTCTTTCAGCCGTCCTCAAGCCCCGTATCGCCGGCGGTTCCCGATTATCCGGTCCCCGTGCCTCCGTTTGACTACAGGCTTCTGCGGATGGAGCTGTTCTACCAGTATCCGTTTGACCAGTCGCTGTATGAAACAGAGGAGCTTGATATCCTCAAAACGCTTCAGGCAAATGTTGTTCATGAAATAATGTATCATTTCGTTGTGGTCAAGAAGGACATTTCCCATGCCGAGCTTGAAGCCATGAGCCGCATTCCCTATCCCGAGCCGCGTGTACTGCTGGAACGCAGACGGCTGAGCCGGCTGAGACAAGACCTGATCTGAGAGCCGCTGCCGCTGCCCGGCAGAACCGGATTGAATTATTCAAAAAAGTTGCAGTTGGACAAACAAGTAACGCTTTCCTCCGTCATAGGCTAAATATATCACAAGAAAGACAGCATATCGTCCTCAGCAGGAGACGGTTTGCTTTTTTTCGTTGCAGAACAAGCACAGCAGTCCTATGAAGGAGGTGAAAATTATTCCTCTAGTCGTTCGGTCTACTATTAATGCAACCGGTGCAATTACGTTTACAGGCAATACGCTCGGCTTAAGCCGTTCGGATACAATAGGCGTGCCCGGCACACAGGACAGTATCGGTGCCTTCAGTACAATCAATACAGCATCTACCTTTGGCACATATCCTGCCGGAACTACCAGCCTTTATCAGAACAACAGCGCTTCTGCCATTCTGACGATCCCTTCCGGAAGTACGGTACTATATGCAGAACTCATCTGGGGCGGCTCCTATATTAACGGGACCGTCAATCTTAGCGCGTTCATCAATAATCCTGTTTCGCTGACAACACCAGCCGGCAATACAGTCAGTGTCTCTCCCGATTCGGCTACCAGCAACACGGTGGATCTGGGCAGCGGAGCCGCTGCTTATGTCCGCTCAAACAATGTAACCAGCATCATACAGGCAGGCGGAGCCGGGACATACACTGTCTCCGGGGTTGTCGGGACAATTATTATTGCCGGTGATCCGACAGGCAACCATGCCGGCTGGACTCTCGGCGTTATCTACCAGAACCCGTCGCTGCCTTTCCGCAATATGTCCCTCCGTGCGGGAGCTGTGCTCGTTCAGTCTACCTCGGCGCCTGTGGTCACTACGATTACCGGCTTTGCTACCCCTGTTTCCGGCGCACTCGGCGGACGCATCCTGTTCAGCGCGCAGGAAGGAGATGCCAACCGTTCCGGTGACCAGGCATTGTTCGGACCGACAGCCGCTACTCAGGTGGCACTGTCCGGACCCAATAACTTTGCCAACAACTTTTTTGCCTCACAGATTAATAATGATGCCGGGACGCTGAACACCACCGGGACATTCGGCAACCGTAACCAGACCAACGGCAGCCCGGGAAGCAATATAGTCGGCGGACGCCAAGGCTGGGATATTACCAATGTCAGTGTATCAGCCAGACTGGTTAACAACCAGAGCTCAGCCCTGCTTACGCTGACCACCTCCGGTGATGCTTATGTTGTAAATGCAAATGCGCTGCAGATCGATATCAATGCGCCGAACATCAGCCTGACCAAAGGCTCCAACGTAGCCGGCACTATTGTCGGGGACACGGTAACCTACACGGTGACCGTCAGCAATACCGGAACAGCCAGCGCTGCCAGCGTCGTTCTGTCTGACACGCTGCCGCCCGGACTGACCTTTGTCGCCGGAAGTGTCGTTGTCGCCGGGGTTTCCAGGCCTACTTTTGATATTACAGCAGGTATTCCTTTAGGTTCACTTGCTCTGGGCACCTCTGTGACCATTACATATCAGGCAAGGGTCACTTCACTGCCTAACCCGCAGTTCGTTCCGAATACCGCCAATGCGGCATTTACATTTCAAAGCGTGGCCGGCGGTCCCGTGGTTTCCGGGGTTATCCCGTCCAATACCAACTCCCTGCCTGTATACTCTCCTGTACTGGGACTTGTCAAAAGCGCCAATACCACCAATGCTACCGTCGGCGACCAGATCATTTATACCATTCAAGTCTCCAACACCGGCAACATCGGCGCAGCCACTACGCTTACCGACAATATTCCGGCAGGCAGCACTTATGTCCCGGGCAGCTTTACCGTTAACGGGACACCTGTAGCCGGCAATCCCGCCACCGGTATTCCCATCGGCACTATTGCCGCCGGCGGAAGCTCTACCGTGCAGTTCCGGGTCGTGGTTAACAGCCTCCCGTCACCGCCTCAGCTCGTAGACCAGGCCACCGCTGCCTACACCTTTTTGGTTCCTGACGGCCGTACGGTTTCCGGGTCCGCCGCATCCAACACACTGACCATACCCGTCACTCTGCCAAATGTAGCAGTTGCCAAAAGCGCCAGTCTGCCTGATGTTGCCGTAGGTGATACCCTGCTGTACACCTCGGTCATCAGCAACAACGGCATCGCTGCAGTTACCAATGTCGTCCTGTCCGATCCGATCCCCGCCGGCAGCACCTTTGTACCCGGCAGTGTCGTTGTTGCCGGCACCTCCCGGCCGGCAGCTGATCCCGCCTCGGGGATAGCCATTGGAACTATCGCCCCAGGCACCAGTGCCACGGTCACCTTTCAGGTGAGCATCACCTCAATTCCGGCAGGAGGACAGCTCTCCAACCGCTCATCAGCTTCCTACAGCTCGGGAGCATTCACTGCTATCACGCAATCCAATATTGTTCCTACACCTGTGTTCCAGCCGGTCATCGGAATCGTCAAAAGCGCCAGCCCGTCCAGCGCAACCGTCGGAGGGAACGTCCTGTACACCCTGCAGGTGCAGAATTCAGGAAACATTGCTGCAAACGTTACATTGACAGACAATATACCGGCCGGTTCAAGCTTCGTCTCCGGCAGTGTCATTGTAAACAATGTTGTCCGCCCCTCGGATTCTCCGCTTACCGGGATTCCGCTTGGGTCTGTAGCCCCCGGTGCTTCCTTTACCGTAACGTTCCTCACCTCTGTGCAGTCTCTGCCTTCACCGGCAGTATTAACCGACCAGGGCAGCAGCAGCTACACGTATCAGCTGCCCAGCGGCCGTTCGCTGTCCGGCTCCAGTGTGTCCAATACAGTCAGCATTCCGGTATCGGCACCCAATATCACAATACTCAAGAATGCCAATCTTACTGCCATTGCCGTCGGAGAATATATCACCTACACCGTCTCTGTCTCCAATCCCAGCGGCGTCGCAGTCAGTAACGTCGTCCTGTCCGATCCGATTCCGGCCGGAGGCGCATTTGTAGCCGGCAGCGTAACAATTAACGGTGCTTCCTCACCCTCTGCCAATCCCGGTGCCGGTATTAATCTCGGAACTATCGCTTCAGGTGCAACCGTGGTCATCACCTTTCAAGTCAATGCCACTTCGGTGCCGCCGTCCGGTCAGCTCAGCAACCGGGCCAGCGCATCCTTTACCGCCGGCACATTCAGCGGCACCGCATTGTCGGGAACCATTAACACGCCGGTCTTCACTCCGGTTATCAGTCTGGTCAAAAGCGCCAATGCGACGCAGGCATCTGCCGGCAGCTCCTTATCCTTTGCAATCCTGGCCCGGAATACCGGTAACATCGCTGCCACGCTGAATCTGACCGACAACCTGCCGCCTCAGGTCACCTTTGAGCCTAACAGCGTCATTGTCGGCGGTACTCCGCTGCCGGGCTATGATCTGGTGAGCGGGGTACCTGTCGGACCGCTTGCCCCCGGCGACAGCGTAACAGTAAGCTTTCTTGTTACTGTAACTGCACTGCCGCCCAACCAGCAGCTGCTTAACTCAGCAGCCGCCTCGTATACCTTCACCCTGCCGGACGGCCGGCAGCTCGGAGGAAATACCGTTTCGAACACGCTAACCGTCCCTGTCTCAGCGCCTAATATCAATATCGTAAAAAGTGTAAACGCCATTGACGCCGTTACAGGCGATATCCTGACCTTTACCTCCGTGCTGACAAACACCGGTATAGCTGCTGTAAATAACATCATTCTCAGTGATCCTCTGCCTGAGAATGCAGTCTTCATTCCCGGAACCGTAATTGTGGGCGGCGTGTCCCAGCCGTCGTCAGTTCCGTCCACCGGCATTCCAATCGGCAGTCTGGCCCCAGGGGCTTCAGTTGCCGTAACATTCGAGGTGAGGATTACAATGCCGATACCATCACAGATTAACAACCAGTCCACCGTCAGCTTTACCTCCGGGGTTTTTTCCGGCTCATCAAGCTCCAATGTGACAACGACCCCGGTCATTCAGCCGCAAATCTCTCTGGTCAAAAGCGCAAATGACCTGAATGCAACAGTCGGCGATACCATTATTTATACTATCGTCGTCAGCAATACCGGTAATCTGGCAGCCAATGTAACCCTGACCGATAATATCCCGGCAGGTACGACCTTTGATCCGAACAGCGTCATTGTCGGCGGCTTCCCGCAGCCGGGCTCCGCTCCGGATACCGGAATAGCAGTCGGCACCGTCGCACCGGGTGCCAGTGTATCGGTCAGCTTTACCGTGTTTATCGTCTCCCTGCCGAGTCCGCAGCAGCTCGTCAATCAGGCCAGCTCCACCTTCACCTTCACTCCGCCGGACGGCCGCCTGCTGACCGGAACAGCTGTATCCAATACGGTAACCATTGCTGTATCTGCCCCGAACCTGGCTGTAGTCAAAAGCACGACCTTCACCGCTGCCGCACTTGGAGATACGATTCCTTATACAGTAACCATTACCAACAACGGGATCGACCCCGTCAATAATGTGCTGCTTAATGATCCGACACCGGACGGCACCACCTTTGTCACCGGCAGCGTGGCTGTCAACGGCGTGCCGTTCCCGAATGCCAATCCGGCCACAGGGGTGGCCATAGGCACACTGGCAGCCGGGTTTGTCGCGGTTGTCACCTATAATGTCCTGGTAACCTCCGTGCCGGCCGATGCCTCCATTGACAACCAGGCGACAGTAACCTACACCTCAGGGGTGTTCTCAGGCTCCACCTGGTCCAATCCGGTGGCTGTACCTGTCTTTCAGCCGAATATTGCTGTAACCAAAGGCGCAAGCACCAGCAATGCCACTGTCGGCGATACGGTGACTTACTCCCTGACGGTGAACAATACCGGCAACTACCCGGCAAATCTGACAGTGACCGATAACATTCCGGCAGGTACAACCTTTGTGCCGAACAGCGTGCTGGTGGGCGGACTGCCTCTGCCGCAGGCTGATCCTGCAGCAGGCATTGCTGCCGGGACTGTTCCTGCCGGCGGAACCGTGGTGGTACAGTTCTCGGTTGTCATCACCTCCCTTCCGTCACCGCAGCTTCTGGTCAATCAGGGAACAGCTTCTTACACCTTCACCCTGCCGGACGGACGGACACTGAGCGGATCGGCTGTATCCAATACGTTCACCATTCCGGTGTCCAATCCGAATCTTGGCGTTGTCAAGAGCACAACTACTACCGCTACGACTGCCGGAGATTCCATCACTTACACCGTCGTTCTGACTAATAACGGCATTGCCAACGTCAACAATGTCGTCTTTACGGATGCGCTCCCGGCAGGAACCGCATTTGTAGCCGGCAGTGTGCTGGTGGACGGGGTACCTCGGCCGGGCGCTTCTCCGTCCACCGGGGTGAATATCGGCAGTATCGCTCCGGGTGCTTCCGTCACGGTCGCCTTTACAGTATCTGTTACAACGCTTCCGGCTACCGGAGTGCTTAACAACCAATCCTCCGTCAGCTTTACTTCCGGGGCCCTTTCTTACGTAGCCTTCTCCAACATTGTTACTACTCCGGTCTATCAGCCGATTGTCGCAGCCGTCAAATCCTCCAACATCACCAATGCAACGGTCGGTGATACCATTACCTACACAGTTACAGTCAACAATTCAGGCAATTATCCGGCAACAGGTACGCTGACGGATACGATTCCGGCAGGGACCACCCTTGTAGCCAACAGTGTGCTGATTAACGGACAGCCGGTTCCGGGCAGCGACCCGGCCACAGGTGTTCCGCTCGGCTCGATTGCTGCCGGAGCCACGCTGACGGTTACCTTCTCCGTGCTCATCACTACCCTTCCGCCGAGCCAGCAGCTCAGCAACCAGGCCATCATTTCACTGGCCTATACGCTTCCTGACGGGCGGACCTTCAACCAGACGGCACCTTCAAATATCAACCTGATTTCGGTATCCTCTCCTAACGTGGCGGTAGTCAAGAGCACCACCGTTATCGATGCCGTCATTGGAGATACTGTCCCTTACACCGTCGTCGTCACTAATAGCGGAATTGCACCGATTAACAACGTTGTGCTTAGTGATCCAATACCGGCAGGCGCTTCCTTTGTTACAGGCAGTGTAGTCGTTGACGGCACTCCGGTACCTGGAGCGAGCCCTGCCAATGGTATCCCCATCGGCACAATTGCACCGGGAGCATCAACAACCGTAACTTTCAACATCCTGGTCAATGCCTTGCCAGCCAGTACTGTCCTAAATAACCAGGCTTCGGTCAGCTTCACCTCCGGCGCCTTCTCCGGTGCATCCTATTCCAACAACCTGATTACACCGGTATACCAGCCGTTCATCAATGTCGTTAAGAGTGCGGATACAGCTAACGCAACCGTCGGCGATACAGTCACTTACTTCCTGAACGTGAACAACACAGGCAACCTGCCGGCTAATGTCACCGTTACAGACGCCATTCCAGCAGGGGCAGTATTCGTGCCGAACAGCGTGCTTGTCAATGGCGTACCGCAGCCGGGAGCTGATCCTACGGCTGGCATTGCGATCGGTACTATAGCAGCCGGAGCTACCGTTACAGTAACTGTTACGCTGCAGGTCACCGTGGCTTCGCTGCCTTCGCCGCAGCAGCTGGTCAATCAGGCTTCAGCGACCTTCACCTTCACTCCGCCGGACGGACGCCTGCTCTCCGGCAGCTCACTGTCCAATGTGCTCGTTATACCGGTATCGTCCCCTGATGTTACGGCGGTCAAGAGCACTCCTGCAATCGATGCGATAGTCGGCGATCTCATTACCTACACGATTGTAGTTACCAACAATGGTATCGTCACCGTCAACAATGTCGTGCTTGTCGACCCGATCCCGGCAGGCAGCCAGTTCGTCATCGGCAGCGTGGCCGTCGATGGTGTGCAGCGGCCTGCCGCCAACCCCGGGGCAGGTATTGTAATCGGCAGCATCGCTGCCGGAGCTTCCTCGACCGTTACTTTCCAGGTACAGGTAATTGTGATATGACTCCCGGCCCGAATCTGCAACCTGTCGTGACCAATCAATCCATGGTGCTGTTTAGCTCAGCGGCGGGCATTGACGGGATCACCTTTTCCAATACCGTCAACACCCAGGTTGTAGGTCCTGTTCTCTCCCTGTACAAAAGCGCAGACAAAACCAGTGTTTCCCTCGGGGAAACACTGGTTTATACCATTACGGCAACCAACAGCGGTAACCTTCCTGCGCTGGTTACAGTCCTGGATGCTCTGCCTTCAGGGGTATCGTTTATTGCCAACAGTGTCATTAGAGACGGGGTGCCCTTGCCCGGCGTATCTCCAGAGGGCGGTATTCCGCTTGATGCGGTTGCACCGCAGAGCCATACCACAATTGCCTTCCAGGTTATTGTAGTTTCACTTCCGCCGTTACTTGAGCTGCAGAATGCCGCCACTGGCGAATACTCCTTCTCTACAACAGGCGGCAGAATGATCAGGGGCGAAATCCGCTCCAATACGGTTAGTGTATCTCTGCTTGCCTATCAGCTCTCTCTGCTGCTTACTGCAAGCACTCCGACTACATTCATCGGGGATGTCATTACCTATACATTGCTGCTGAGAAATGAAGGAACACGGCCGCTTAGAAGTATCTCTGCTATTGTTCCTGTACCGGAGGGAGCCGTGTTTATCCCCGGAAGTGTAATAGCAGGAGGAGTATACTCCCCCGAAGCGGACCCCGCTGCCGGTATCCCGCTGGGAACACTGGACGCCGGAGCTGCTGAAGAAATCTCCTTCCGGGTTCGCGTTAATGCTGTTCCCGCTGATTCCGTACTCGTTACCCGCGCGACGCTCTCCTATATTGTCGGTGATGATACCGAACGGGCCGAGAGTAACTCAGTAACTGTTACCATTGTGCAGGCCGGCATCAATGTGAGCTTAAAGGTAGACCGTCACAGTGCATCTCCAGGCGATAACCTGCGCTATGAATTTACAGTCCGGAACAGCGGCAATCTGGCTGTGGAGGCTGTACTTACCGATGCCATACCTGCCGGTACACTGTTTATTTGGGACAGCATTCAGGTGAACGGAATGCCTCGTCCGGGTGCCCGGCCGGGAGACGGCATTCCGCTGGGCACCTTAAGGCCCGGGGCATCTGCAACGGTAGCGTTTCTTGTCTCCATACCGGCCGCCACCGATATCCGGGAGCTGCCGGCAATCCGGAACCAGGGGAATGCCGTGTACACCTACACACTTCCAGACAGCCGTAATGTCAGGCAGAATTCCCGGTCCAATATGGTCATAACACTGCTCTATGCTCCGATTATTACCATTCAGATGACCGGCGAACCGCCGGTTGTCGAGCATGGAAGTATTGCCGAGTTCAATATCCATGTAACCAACAGCGGCAATTATCCTGCCGATGTCACTGTAATCCGGATTGTGCCTCAAGGCACGGTTATTGATCCGGATATTGTAACGGTCAGCGCATTGACGATGCCGGGAACCTCTTATAGCGGTACAGTACCGCTCGGGATTCTCGAGCCCGGTCAGACGGTTCATCTGACCTACATGGTCAAAATCAATATTGATTACATGGGTAATACCCTTCAGGGCAATTCGACGGCTCTTTACGTATATACCATTGAGGACCGCCGCTATTCAGGTGAAGCCAGATCCAACAGCTACCGCCTGATTATTGAAGAGATCAGCGAATAAAGACAGTTCACATATCCCCCATCCCCATGAATATACTTTAGTTACAACCCTTTCAGCGGGACTAAGGCTTGTGCATCGACTGATTTATATTTCATGGGAGGTGGTCATCCTGCCGCAATCACCGGAGCCATATACGTTCGTTGTCTCGAAAGAAGACTGGTCCCTGCACCGTAAAGGCCATCAGGATCAGGAGCGTCACCAGCAGAAGGTCAGGGAAGCCATTAAGGATAATCTGCCCGACCTGGTTACCGAAGAGAACATTATCATGTCTGACGGCAAGCAGATTGTTAAGGTGCCTATCCGCAGTCTGGATGAATACCGGATTATCTATAACTTCCGCAAGCAGAAGCATGTCGGCCAGGGGGACGGAGACAGCCAGGTGGGCGATGTGCTCGGCCGTGACTCCCAGTCTGCCCAGCCGGGAAAAGGCGATAAGGCCGGTGATCAGCCGGGCCAGGATACTGTTGAAGCGGAGGTTAATCTGGAGGATCTGGAGGATATTCTGTTTCAGGATCTGGAGCTGCCGCATCTGTCCCCCAAGGACAAGGAAGAGATTGAGGTTAAGTCGATTGTATTCAACGATATCCGCAAAAAGGGCATGATGTCGAATATCGACAAGAAGCGCACCCTGCTGGAGAATCTGCGGCGTAATGCCAGCAGCGGCCGGCCGGGCATCCACAGCATCAGCCCTGATGACCTGCGTTACAAAACCTGGGATGATATTACGGTTCCTCATTCCAACGCCGTTATTATTGCGATGATGGATACATCGGGCTCCATGGGTACCTTTGAGAAGTACTGCGCGCGCAGCTTTTTCTTCTGGATGACCCGCTTCCTGCGCCGCCAGTACGAAAAGGTCGATATCGTCTTTCTGGCCCATCATACCGAAGCCAAGGAAGTCAGCGAGCATGATTTCTTCACCCGGGGCGAGAGCGGCGGCACGATCTGTTCATCAGCCTACCAGAAGGCGATTGAGATTATCGACAGCCGCTACCCTCCGGCAAAATATAATATCTACCCCTTCCACTTCTCGGACGGTGATAACCTGACCTCTGATAATGAGCGCTGTGTCAAGCTGATCGGCGAACTGCTGAAGCGCAGCAACATGTTCGGCTACGGTGAGGTGAACCAGTACAACCGCAGCAGCACGCTGATGTCCGCCTACCGCCATCTCAAGCAGGAGCAGTTCATGCACTATGTCATCAAGGATAAAAAGGAAGTGTATCAGGCACTCAAGACTTTTTTCCGGAAAAGAGAGGCTATCAAATAACATTACAGCCGATTGCCGTATGAGCTAAAAGCCCTGTCCCGACTAACCCGGGACAGGGCTTTCTGTTTACCGCTGCTACTTTATGACTTTCCACAACTTCCACACATGCCTGTTGACATCTATATCGTCAGGCGATATAGTTTATATATCGGCAGACGATATAACGATACACGGTATAGCAGGAAAGAGGTGATCCGGAGTGGCAGACAATAAAGATTTTGGCGCTTTAACAGAAGGCGTGTACTATATTCTATTATCTTTGCTCACCCCGATGCACGGCTACGGCATTATGCAGAACGTGAAGCTGCTGAGCAATGAGCGGGTCGAGCTGGGCGCTGGCACATTATACGGCGCACTGAGCACACTGGCCGAGCGGGGCTGGATCGAGCTGCTGCAGGGGGATCAGGATTCCCGCAAGAAGGAGTACAGGATTACAGCTGACGGCCGGAGTGCTGTACGGAACGAAATGGCAAGACTTGACGAGCTGCTGGCGAACGGCAAAAAGCTGATAGGAGGCGAACCGCAATGAGTCTCGTACAACGCAAATTTTTCAGTGATTTTGAGAAGGAAGAGGAATGGCTGAATGAGATGGCTGCCAAAGGGCTCGCACTTAGCGAATACTCATGGGCAAGGTACGTATTTGAGGAAAGCGGCAAAGGAGAGTATATCTACCGCATTGAGCTGCTGAAGGAAGATCCGAAAGGACCGGAGGCTGCCGGATATCTGCAGTTTATGAAAGAGACAGGAGCAGAGCAGGTGCCTACCGGCAAATGGTTCTGGGGCAAATACAACAACCTGAGGTGGGTTATTTTCAGAAGAAAGGCATCTGAAGGCGCCTTTACCATCTATTCAGATATTGATTCCAAAATCAGTCACTATAAACGGATTTACAGCCTATGGATGTCTATGGTGGTGATGGGCCTAGTCATTGGTTTGTTTAATATATCCCTGATGTTCGTGAACAACCCCACTGCCCTCAACAGGATTAATCTTGTCCTGGGATTGCTCCTTATCGCTCTGAGTCTTTTCTTTATATTAATCAGCAGGCCAATCCGCCAAAAGATTACCAAGCTGCAAAATGATAAGCTGATCCGCGAATGAACCTTTATATAGGTATAACCCACTTCTATAAAAAAAACAGGCCGGAAGCAGACACCCTCTGCACCGGCCCTTTTTCCATTCACTGCACCTTCTCACGGTCCTTGCCCTTGTCGGATTCACCGGCATTTTTGTTGGCTGCGTCGCGGTCCTGCTGCATTTCCTCAACGCTTTTCACCTTCAGGCGGGCAGCTCCCTCATTATCTGTACGGGTAGGAATAAGATTCCCTGAAGCCAGACGCTCCTTTGCTGCGGCAATCGCCGTCTTGTACTGCGGCAGCCACTGCTCCCCGGCAACGAGCATCTCATCGACCATCTGCCAGATTTCCTTCGGATTGCAGACCGCACCGACCAGCGGGTCCATCATGAACGCCTGACGCAGCAGCTGGTCATCCCCGTGCACCGCTGCCTCCACTGCCAAACGCTGCACCGAAATGCTGACATTGCAGACTGCAGCCGGACCAAGCGGCAGCTCGCCGACCAGCGGCATCGAGATCCCGTTGTGATCTACATATCCCGGTGCTTCGATAACAGCATCAGCAGGCAGGTTGGCGATTACGCCGTTGTTCACGACATTAAAGTGCCCGCGGTAGACCCGGCCTGTCTCAAGCCCTTCAATGATATAGGAGCCATGCTCCTCCCCTCGGTTCTCCGGTGTATACTCCAGTGCCGGGTCCTTCATCCAGTTGGGAAAATCAGTCTCGAACCAGTTACGCCCCTCTGTGCACACCCGCAGGTAACCTCCGGTTTCACCGTTAATCCAGCTGCCCAGATCAATCCAGTCCATAATTTCACCGCTGCGTTTACGGTACCATGGAACATATTCACTCAAGTGGCCGTTGGATTCCGTGCTGTAGTAGCCGAACCGGCGCAGCATATCAATCCGCACCTTCTCTGTCCGGCTGAACTCCGGATGACGCTCGAACGCTTCCAGCAGGCCGGCTGTCAGATCCTTACCCTTATGCTTCGCCGAGATATACCAGGTCTGGTGGTTGATGCCGGCACAGATAATGTCCACCTCTGACTTCTCCAGCCCGTAGACCTCTGCAATCTGATGGTGTCCGTGCTGCACACCGTGGCATAAGCCGATTGTCCGGACCCCGCCGTATTTATTGCAGGCCCAGGTCAGCATCGCCATCGGGTTAGAGTAGTTGAGCAGCAGTACATCCGGTGAGGCCACCTCACGGATATCACGGCAGATTTCCAGCATTTCGGCAATCCCCCGCTGCCCGTACATAATGCCGCCGGCACACAGCGTATCGCCCACACATTGATCCACCCCGTATTTCAGCGGAATATCCACATCCGTTGCAAAAGCCTCCAGTCCGCCCATACGGATTGTGCAAAATACGTACTTGGCATCCTGCAGCGCTTCTCTGCGGTCAGTTGTAGGCTTGATCTGTATCGACAGCCCGTTCTCCGCAATATCTCGCTGGCACAGCTCAGTGACCATCTGCAGATTGTGGCTGTTAGTATCCATAAAAGAAACTTCAATATTGCGGAATTCCGCTACAGTCAGCAGGTCACGCAGCAGTCCGCGGGTAAACCCGATACTGCCCGCCCCGATAAAGGTTACTTTAAAAGACATCGTTATCATCCTCCGTTATAGGTTCTTCTACCTGTCCATTGTAGCAAGACAGCATACGGAAGCGTAACCAATATCATGACCCGTTTCGTTCCAGACTGTCAACAATCCTCACCTTTCATCGGATATCAGGCTGTTGTCGCTCCAGGAGTAACGTTCGATGGAGTTGCGGTATTCGACCGGAGTAACGCCGGCATACTTTTTGAACAACAGATGAAAATACTGTCTGCTGCTGATTCCCACATAATCCGCGATTTCTGCCACCGGAATCTCGCTTTGTCCGAGCAGCATCTTGGCCTTCTCCATCCGCAGCAGGTTCAGATAATCCGTCAGGGTTCTGCCTGTCTGCGCCTTAAAAATACGGTGCAGGTACCCGGGATGCACATTCACGGCTGCTGCAACCTCACTGGCTTGAAGGCTGCGGTCATAATTCTGGTGCAGAAATTCGACAGCCCGCCGCACGTAGAGCTGGGAGGGCTGCTGGCTGGCAACCAGCCGCTCCCGGCGGAGCCTGGAAAGCCGGAGCAGCAGCTCGGCAAAAAGCAGCTGAACCAGACTGCCGCCTTCCTTTCCATGCTGGTCAAGCTCAAGCACCAGTGCTTTCAGCACATGAAAGACCTCCTCCGGATCAGAGAGCATCAGACTGATGAAGGGCTTTTGCAGAAAATCAGCCAGGTCTCCCTCTTCTCGGGCCAGACTGCTGAGTGACGGCGCGACTCCCTTATGCTCTGCAAAGCCGAATTCCACGTTCAGCATCCGGCAGGCCGCGTCCGGTTCAACGATCAGCCGGTGCGGAACATTAGCATCAAGGATAATTAGCTCACTGCGCTTAAGCCTGAACCGCTCCTCCCCGCCTGTCCCGCTGCGCACTTCAACGGTGCAGCTCCCGGAGATAACATACATAATTTCCGTTGAGTTGTGCTGATGGTACGGCATCGTATAATGCTCCCACTGCTTATAATAGTAGGCAAAAAAATGCGGACTATATTCTTTTTCAAGCAGAGACTGCTGAAACAGGCTTCCGCTCAGCTCACTCATGCTGTCCACTCCTGTCTTTAAAGGGTGAGCTTTTAAAAAAACACATGTCTATAAAATACCAATACCCATTTTTAAATACTATTTATTTCAAACTATACAGTTTAACCCAAATGGTACCGCATATTGTAGGAACAAACCCTGCTAATCGTAGCCTAAATCAAAAATTTTGATATTTTAGATTATGATTGATATTTCAACCACCTGCAATTTATGCAAAATTCAAATTTTGTCAAACTCATGAATGATCATACCATTATTATATCATAGCAAAAAGAAGCTACTTAAAGCAGCTTCTTGTAAGAGTAAGTCATATTCTATTAAATTTAGCATTAGTTATTTTACCATTTACTTGTTCTCTTAATTGAAGTAAATGTGAATTTGAAGGATCTAATTCAAGCCCTTGTTGGATTCCATGAGAAATTCTTTTATAATCTTGATTAGATTCAGCTAAGTGAAATCTCATAAGTGATAAGTAATACCAATTTAATGCATTATGAGTCTTATCTGCCTTAGATTTTGTATTATTTATAAAACCCTTCTCAAACATCTGTCTAGCCGATTCATTTATACCTTTTACAGATCTGCGATTTTCACGCCTGCGTATTGCATTAGATGCTCGTTGTATATAACATCTTCCAATTCCATGCCAGCACCTTGGATCATCTGATCCACCCGGACAACTTAAACCACGTTCAAAACAAGGTTGCGCCAATTCAGGAAGTTTTAGTCTAATTTCAAACATTCCTCGTTGATACCACATACGTATGTTTCTTTCGTCAAACTGACATGCCTTGATATAATGGTTTCGGGCTTCTTCCAACATACTTTCCCTCTTACTATAATCTCGCTCTGCTTGAGCTGCTTTTTCACAAACCCAAGCCCACTGAGAATATACATATCCTAGCTTTGGCGCAAGTTTTACAGCCTTTTTAAATCTATTCTCAACTTCTTTATAATCATTTTTAATCTTCCATAATCTTGTAGCATCACTCGCATAGGCAGCAGCATTGTTTTCCTCAATAGATCCAAAGTTAAAACCATGTCCAAATGCAGGCTTTAATAAGATATCTCTTTTTTCTTCTGTAATAATAATATGGTCATTATATGCAGTTATTAAAACTTGCTCCAATAGAGGATCAATTTTCAAATGATTCATTGCATAAATTCTTGCTATAGGTTCCATTGTATATAGTGTTTCAAATGAACCATTCTCAATTAAATCACGAATTATTAACCTCCTAGACACTAGTGTAAATATAGCTTTATCTAATTCCAAACCTTCAATTCCCGAAACGGCACTAATAGTTTTTTTGGATTGTGGATAATTAAAAAAGGCCAAGGCGAAAAAAACATTTTTTTGAATAATCGGAAGAAATCGGAATGATCTACTGAACTGAAACTCTAAAATATCACTATCAATATCTTGTGATTTCAACCCTTCTAAAGCTTCTTTTAATTCTAAACCATTCTTAATATCATTTAAAGTGTTAATAATAATTAAAGGTAAGCCAAAAGCAGTATCTACAAATTCATCTTTTGCAGCAGATGACATTTCAGTTATATAATCGATTCCAAGTTTTTCAGCCCATGACGTTACTAGTTCTCTACCACCAGTTGAACCAATCATAGGCTTAACCTCTAAAACTCGATTCACCGGAAGCATAGTACTATCAAGAGTTTTATGTCTTGAAGTAAAGATTATTTTAGTTTTATGGTCAATTTTAGCTATAAAATCAAGCAATCTATTATCATGAAAAGTTTCCATATTATCAAGTATTAACAAGCTTCCTACCAATCCACTTAACACGGAAATTATTAATTCTTGCTTTTGATCATAAGTTTCTAATGTATTGAATATCTCAATATTACCAGTAACTTCAGCTACCGTTTCAAAAATAGTTTCTACATTTTTTAATTCCGGATCCTTATTAAATCTTCCTTCTTCAGTCAATTCTTCATCTTTTGCACTTATCCAAATTAGAATATCTAACTCTCTTTCAAGAACTCCTTTTTTGCCTCTTTCAATAATATCAAAGGCATAATACTGTGCTAGTGCTGTTTTACCAACACCCCCACGCCCATCTACTAATATCCTTAGCGTTCCTGGTTCATTTTCTACATAAGTAATCAGTTTAAGAAATTCGTCTGAACGACCAATAAATAATGATTTCCCTCCATAAACAGGGATATCGGGAAGATTTGTTTTTATACTCTTTTTCGCTTTAAATTTCATTCCATTCTCAAACTTATCCAAAAATTCAGCTAGATTTAACACTGGAGTGCTCTCACTACTTACTCTATGATACATATCCGTTTCTCTAAATACAGTTTTATTCGCTTTATTATTCCCCATTTTAATGGCATTGATAGGTATCTCTGATTTTGCAATATAGATTAACACAAACTTTTTATCATTCAACGTATGATGCGCCACCCCAAATTCAGGTACTGAAGATAAAAAATTATCCAGTTGCCTTTTTAGTTGCAGATCATCTATACTATATTCTTCCGGAACACCATCAAGCTCAAAATTTTTACTTTTTTTATCTTCACTTACTCCAATTACGATATGCCCACCTTCAGTATTAGCAAACGCCATTATGTCTTTTATTAACTCGGCCCAGCCATTATCAAGATCAATAGTAGCTTTAAAATCTAAAGCCGGATCCTCATGCTTTAATAAAAGTAAGTTTTTGAGACAATCAAGTGACAAATTAGTTCTGAATTCAATTCTATCCAAAAAACCACTCCTCAAAAGTCTAGTGACTATCACTTTATGTAAAAAATCAAAACAACATACAAATTACCATAACAATTATCAAAAATCAAAAATCAATTTTAACTTTGTCACAACTACAGTTCCAAAACTTATTTGATTACAAAATCATTACTTTCCAAGATTATTATTTCAACTAAAATCCCTTTAAATTAGATGGCAATTCTAACCATAACAAAACTTCTCTTAATAATATCCCCAATTTTTAAAATAGTACCATGATTTTTTTAACTATATTAAATAAAATATAAGGAACTTATATAAAGGCAAATGAGGACGGAAGGTAGACTTGGAACTGCCGAAGTTTTAGCGTCTGCCGTTGCCTTCGGATTTCTTCCACAAACAGCGGTTCAAACAGGAATTCTGAAGGAAACAGCAGCCGGAAGTTCAAACTTTTGCAGCAGTAACGCTAAGCTTTTAGTTAATATCTTAAATTGAGCTCATTTAATAATGAAAATATGCTTCTTCTATACCACAAATTAGTGATGAAGAATATTGTTCATGTTAATGCACTTATCCTTCAAAAGAAACCAGCGACTGCTTCAGATTCTCAGCCAGCTCCTCCAGCTTCGCTGAAAGGGCGACAAGCTCTTCGCTGACAATGAATTGCTGTGACGACATCGACGCTACCTCCTGGGTCGAAGCGCTGGTCTGCTGCACCACGGAGGTGACACTGGCCATCGATTCTCCCAGCTGGCACTGGAACAGGTCAAGCTCGGTAACGGAGGCTGACGATTGGCTGATCAGCGCCAGGAAGGCTTCCATTTCAGTCCGCACACTCCCGAATATAATGGAAGATTCCCGCACGGATGTAATCTGCTCCCGGAACAGCGGACCGGCCTCGCTCACAACCTTTACTGTATTTTCAATATGGTTGCTGATCTCCTCTGTAATTCTGGACACAGACTGAATCGACTCGTTGGACTGGTTCGCCAGGCCTCTGATCTCATCAGCAATGACAATAAATCCTTTACCGGCAGCTCCTGCACGGACTGCTTCAATTGAAGCGTTGAGCGCCAGAATGTTAGTCTGCTTGTTAACGGCAATCATCGGGCTCAGAATGCTGCGGATCAGATGGTTGCTCTCCTGCAGCAATGCGGAATTCTCATGGATCAGCTTCATCATCTGCACCGTTGATTCACTCTGTGTTACCAGCGTCCGCATCAGCTCCGCCCCCTGATCGCTTACCGTCAACACCCGCTCCGCCGTGCTGTCCATGATGGCATTAATTCCGGCTACCTCCTGCATCATGGTTGCCATCAGCTCCACATTCCGGTTGCTGGCTTCCGCTTCAGCCGCCAGGCTGGCTGCGCCCTGCGCAATCTCCCCGGTAGCCTCAGCCACCTCCCGTGCATGGGCCGAGGTGGCGCCGGAGGCTTTAACCAGCTGCTCCGAGGTCGCCAGCACCTCTGCCGCCGACCTGCTGCTCTGGCCGGCCAGAAGGGATATCTGCTCCATCATCCTGTTGAAGCTGTGACCCAGACGCCCGATTTCATCCTGGCCCTTGAAGCTTGTACGAACCTGCAGATTGCCCTGCTCGCCCTCTTCCATCAGCCGGGCCAGCTTGCCCAGCGGACGGCCGATTAAGCGTATCAATACATAACCGATCAATAGCGCAATCAGGGCTGCCGCCAGTACTACAGCGAAGGTGATATAGAGCAGCTTGTCCGCAGATTTGGTAAAATCACTGACCGGAGCATAGCCGAGCAAAGTCCATCCCCCCGTAGCCAGCGGCTGGTAGACTACCAGCTGGGATTCGCCTTGTTCATCCTTGGCTGTAAAAGACTGTTCTTGCCCCGCCTGCTCCGCTCCTGCAACCTGTATGTATGAGGCCTGTCCTAGCAGCGAATTGTCCGCTCCATATACAATGCTGCCCTGCGGGTCCAGAATACGGATTTCTCCGGTCTGCCCGATATGGAGGTTAGACAATACATCCGTTAGTGCGCTTCCCTTAATCTCAATGAGCATATAATATTCGGCAGCCGGGTTCTGGATATTGCGCAGCAGCCGGCCCATTGTCATGGATGACTCACTGTACATCTCAAAGAACCCTTTATCCAGCACCGGGAACCAGACCGGCTGGCCCTTGCCTTCATCGATTTTTTTCATTCTTGCCTGAATCTGCTCACCGTCCCGGACAGCACTTACTCCGGCTGATTTATAGGATTCCGCATCCACAAGGCTTCTGGATACAAGCCGTATGGCAATAAGCCGGTCGTCTGACCCTTTTACCGAATCGAGCTTGCGGCGGATGCGGTCCTCGGCTGCTACCTTGGCTACCGTCCCGGCCGCCGGATTATTTACCAGCTCCATGTCGGCTTTCAGCGAGGAATCCACTGCAAACTGTCTTGATAGCGCTTCATATTCTGCAAACAGGAAATCCAGCTTGTCCGCTGCCTGAACGATCGACTGCGAGGAGGCTGCTGCTACTTCATCCGTAATAATGCCTTTAGCTGCATAATAAGAGGTGATTCCAAGCACGGTGGACAGCAGGACAATGGTACCGAAGAGAATAACAAACAATTTGACGCCTACCGATTTCAATTGCACATTTCGCGGCCGTTTCATCAGGCTCTCTCTCCTCATGACAGAAATAAACAGGGCATCCCCTTACTAAACTGCATAAAGGTGTACCCTGTTTTCATGGAAATTTGAAGCTGTGTTGTTTTACCCTTTGCTGGCACCGGCGGTCAGACCGTCAACCAGCAGCCGTTGCAGGAATCCGAAGAGAATCATAATCGGAACGGAAATCATTACCGCGCCTGCAGCGAACAGTGTAAAGTTCGAATTCTGCATGCTGTTGACCATATCCCACATTCCGACTGCAACGGTCCAGTTCTCCTTGGTCCGCAGAACCAGCTTGGCGAAGATGAAGTCCACCCACGGGCCGACAAACTGGGTCAGCGCCATATAGGTGATCATCGGACGGGATAACGGCAGAATAATCCGGGTGAATATCCCGAAGTTGCTGGCACCGTCAATCCGGGCCGCTTCATCCAGCGAACGCGGTATGGTATCCAGGAAGCCCTTGGCAATCAGCGTTCCACCCAGCGGAGCTCCTGCTGCATACACAATGATCAGAGCCAGATGCGTATCGAGCAGATTAAATTCCTTGAGCAGCAGGTAGATGGCAATCATACTCATGAAGCCCGGAAACATCCCAAGAATCAGTATTGTTGACATCGTGGTCTTGCGGCTTTTGAACCGGAATCTTGACAGAGCGTAGCTTGTAAGCAGCGTTAGCGTAACACCGATCAGCATGGAGAATACGGCAATTTTCAGCGTGTTGGTGTACCAGGTACCGAACATGTAGACATCTGAAGTAAACAGCTCTTTATAATGGGAAAGTGTGAACTGCTCCGGAATCAGCGTCTTACTGTACAGGGATTTACCCGGACGGAAAGAGGCCAGAAGAATCCACAGAGCCGGATACAGCGCTGCAACCGCCAAAACAATCAGAATGATATAGCTGGCAGCCAGGCGTGCAAAGTTTGCAATTTTGCGTCCTATCATTGGATCATATCCTCCTCTTTAAATGACTTGGTCCGGCGGTAATTGTACAGGGAGAATCCGGCTACAATGATAAAGATGATAATCCCGATTGCGGAAGCCATATTATTTTTGTTCTGGTCAGCCGTTAATTTATAGAGCCATGTAACGAGCAAGTCGGTTGAGCCGGCGTATTGATAGTCACCCTTAACCGGGGCACCGCCTGTCAGCAGGTAAATGGCGTTAAAGTTATTGATATTACCGGCAAACTGCATAATCAGTGTCGGTGCGGTTGAGAAAAGAATCATCGGCAGGGTAACGATCCGGAATTTCTGATAATTTGTAGCACCGTCAACTTCAGCAGCTTCATACATATCACGAGGAATGGTAGTCAGTACACCCATTACCAGCAGCATGGATACCGGTATCCCTACCCACATATTTACAAGGATAACCGTTACCTTAGCCCAGAACGGGTCGGTCAGCCACGGCAGCCCGCCAAGCCCGAAATAACCCAGATACTGGTTGATCGGACCAAACTGCCCGTTGAACAGGTTGCGCATGAGCAGAAGCGAAATCATCTGCGGAACGGCATAAGGAACAATCAGAATAATTCTCCAGAGGCCTTTGAAGCGGATCCCCTTCTGGTTAACCAGCAGCGCCACAAGCACGCCGCCGAAGTATGTAGTAACCGTCGAGAGGACCGCCCAGATGATCGTCCACGTTAATACTCCGTAGAAGGTATGACTCCATGTTTTCAAGACTAGCAAATTGCGGAAGGTTTCAAACCCAACCCAGTCTACCAGCCTGGCAGGCGGGATATGATCCGGTGCAGAGAAGTTGGTGAACGCCAGCATGATCATAAAGATGATCGGCATGATGGTGAAGAACAAAATGCCTATCCCCGGAAGAATCAGAAACGTTTGGGCAAATTTATAGTCCAGAATATATCTGACCGTCTGCTTGAATGTATTGGATTTAAGACCGGCATCGCGTGCCGCTCCGATCTTATAGGCATCTCTAATGTTAACATACCAGGCAAATAGAATAATGACGAAAAACAGGAGGGTAATCAGACTCTCAATCATAAGGAAGATGGAGTGGTCACCCGTGACCATTTTGGCAATGCCGTTTACTTTCTCAAGACGGCTTGGAGAATCTCCTAATGTGAAGATGCCCCAAAAGGCTCTTCCCAGGTTGTTGATGAAATAAATAAGGCCTAACGCCTCGACTGCTAAGAAGATAAGACCCTTGATGAATTGGCGGTTATATATTTGTCCCAATCCCATAAATACGGTCGACAGTATTGCGGCTCTCGTACGGTGTCGCTGCATTTCCCTTCCGTTCTCCTCTCCGCGCGGAATTCAGGAAACTGCCCGCCGGTGATGCTTTCGGCGGGCGATTCATTCCACAGTTTGCTATTGGTTGTTCGCTGCTACGAATTCAGGGTGTTACTGGGCACCGTTGTTAAGATCTTTAATCTGTTCAACTGCTTTGTCCATTGCTGTTTTTGGATCAGCGTTGTTATCCCAGATTTCCGGAAGCGCCGCATTTACAGGAGCCCATACATTACCCATTTCAGGAATGGAAGGCATTGGCTGTGAGCTCTTAGCCTGCTCAGCAAATGCGGATACATAAGGGTCACCAGTGATTTGCGGATCTGCCAGTGCTTCATTGTTAGTAGGAATGGAACCTACCAGCTTGTTCAGGGCCAGCTGAGAGTCCTTGCTGGAAGCGAAGTGGGCATACAGCTTGGCTGCGTTCGGATATTGCGTATAAGCGTTAACCCCGAAAATTTTAATACCGGAGAAGGTAATAGCCGTTTTGCCGTTAATAGTCGGAACTGGAGCAACACCCAGGTTGTCACCAAGTGCTTCTTTATATGCTGCAAGTTCCCAAGGACCAGTGATGTCCATGGCTACATCGCCGGTAGTGAACAGGCTGCGTTTGATGTCAGCGCTGATATCACCGCTCTTGATCGGCAATGCTTCTTTCAATTTAGCAAATGCAGTCAGACCTTCGATAGCACCTTCGTTGTTCAGGCCGATATCATCCTTGTCAGTACCGTCTTTGCCGAACAGGTAACCGCCGGTAGTAGCAATGAAGGTGTAGCCGTAGTACATGTTGCCGACTTCCCACATAATGCCGTATTTGTTCTCGTTTTTGTTAGTGAATGTCTTGCTGAAGGCCAGAACGTCATCAAAGGATTTCGGTGCCTCAGGCAACAGTGTCTTATTGTAGTAGAGGGCATAAGTTTCGGCGGCTCTAGGATAGCCGTACAGTTCACCGTCATAGGAGGAGCCTACGATGGATGCTTCAGTATTGTCAGCTTTGGTCTGCTCTGCAAAAATATCATTTGGCAGCAGCAGGCTCGCACTTGCAGCTTTACCAAGGTTGTCATGCGGAATCAGAATAACGTCTGCAGCCAGTCCGGAAGGTCCGTCCTGTGTCAGCTTGCCAACTTGATCCGGCGGCGGAATCTCTTCAATTTTGACCGGAACGTTGTATTTCTCAGTGAACTGTTTAGCAATTTCTTCTGCAAATACTCTCTCTTCTTTACTTTCCCAGACAACCAGCGATGCGCCTTCTTCAGGAACAACCTCACCGGTTACAGCCTCGCCGCTGTTTGTAGCTGGTGCATTAGTAGCCGTTGTGTCCGCCGGAGCATTTGTTGCTGCTGCATTTCCCCCGTTGTTGTTGGAGCCGCATGCCGTGATAGATGCTGCCATGGATACTGCTGCGGTGATGACCATGAGTTTTTTCAACTTCATTACTTTAACCCCTCCCGATTTTGTAAATCGCTTTTTGTAGCCTTAATGATGCTGCAGAACGTGCGCAAACGATTTCAGAAGTTCCAAAAAAAATGTGTATGCCAGTGAACCAGACTTCTGAATACGCTTCAACAAGTTCTAGAAAGCGCTTCATTCATAATTTCATAATACAACAGTAATCTTAATTGTTAAAACGTTTGCACAGTGTATATTCGCCTATTTATCGTTTTTAACACGTGTTAATACTAATATATCTCTTGAATTCACATGATTACTCTGATTTACTGCTAATAACAGCTAATAATTCATGCAGAATATCCAAAATACGTTTCATCTTCAATAAAAACCGGGGATTGGCGGGCTGAAATTGTTTTTTCGAGTCCGGAATAAGGCTGCTGCTCGTGAAAAATAGTGCAATGGTTTGTACAATAGTATTGTACGGCCATTTATTCCATGCTATAATCCAAACCATTATGAGCACCGGCCCAGCCGGCGGCATTGGATCATGCGCCCTTGTTCTTACAACAATTAAAAGGCAATGTTACTTATCAGGGACAACCTCGGGCAAGCTTATGCTGAAGTTGTGCCTTTTTGCTATGGGCGAATTCAGGTGATCCTGTGCCAGCTGCGGCGCAAAATGCGTGCCATGCAGGCACAGCGCCATCCCTGGCACTTACAACCTCTTACATATCCATATCATGCTCAGCTCACAAAACTTAAGCGAATGCTTCCGAAGCCAGTTTTGTACGAAGAATTTCAGGAAGCGCAGCTCACAAAACTTAAGCACATGCTTCCGAAGCCAGTTTTGTACGAAGAATTTCAGGAAGCGCAGCTCACAAAACTTTTAGGAGGAATTATTATGTTACTTGAAGCTGTATATCACCGCCCGCGATTGAACTGGTCTTATGCCTATGATTATGAAACCATCCATCTCCGGCTGCGTGCCAAAAAAGGAGATTTAACAGAAGTATTCGCCTGGGCCGGTGATAAATATGCATGGGATACCACCAAAGAGCTGATTCCGATGAAGCTGTTCACCAGTGACGCTATGTTCGATTACTGGGAGTGTGAATCCGTTCCGCTGTACCGCCGCCTGAAATACGGTTTTCTGCTGCAGAAGGGGCATGAGCGCATCTGGATGACAGAAAGTGATTTTCAGACGGAACGCCCGGCCAACCCGAACCGGCTGTTTGAATTTCCTTACATTAACCGAGGGGATGTGTTCACTCCTCCTGCCTGGGTTAAGGATACTGTCTTTTATCAGATTTTTCCGGAGCGTTTTGCGAACGGTGATGCCAGCCTGAATCCTGACAATGTGCAGCCTTGGGGAGGAACCCCGACACCTGACAATTTCTTCGGCGGAGATCTGCAGGGCGTGATGGATCACCTCGATCATCTGACGGAGCTTGGTATTAACGGAATCTATTTCACGCCGATCTTTACCGGCACCACCAATCATAAATACGATACCGAAGATTATATGCAGGTGGATCCGCATTTCGGCGATGTGGAGGCGCTCAAAAAGCTGGTTAACGCCTGTCACGAACGCGGAATCCGCATCTTGCTGGACGCTGTGTTTAACCACTCGGGCAGAACCTTCGCCCCGTTCGTGGATGTGCTGGAGCATGGGGAGAACTCCCGCTATAAGGACTGGTTCCACGTCCGCGAGTTCCCTCTACAGGTAGTCGATAACATCCCTAACTATGATGCATTTTCTTTTGAACCGCATATGCCTAAGCTCAATACTGAGAATCCTGAAGTAAAAGAATACTTGCTGAAGGTTGCAGAATACTGGATCAAGGAGGTCGGCATTGACGGCTGGCGCCTGGATGTGGCGAACGAGGTGGATCACGGCTTCTGGCGCGAGTTCCGCAAGGTTGTCAAGGCTGCCAATCCCGAGGCTTATATTCTCGGTGAAATCTGGCATGAATCGGCACCTTGGCTGGAAGGCGACAAGTTCGATGCCGTAATGAATTACCCGTTCACCGACGCCGTACTCGACTTCTTTATCAGCGGTACGCTTGATGCTGAAGCCTTCGCAAATGCGATCGGCAAGCAGCTGTCACGCTATCCGCTGCAGGCCAGCGAGGTTGCCTTCAATCTGCTGGACAGCCACGACACTGCCCGCCTCTTAACCCTGGCCGGCGGCGACAAGAAAAAATTCAAGCTGGCTGCGCTATTCCAGTTCACCTTCCTGGGCACACCATGTATTTACTACGGCGATGAGGTCGGCATGGACGGAGACAATGATCCAGGCTGCCGGAAATGCATGGAATGGGACCCTGCCAAGCAGGACCGTGACCTGTTCAGCTTCTATCAAAAGCTGATTGCAGTCCGCAGCAGCCATCCGGCCCTGCGCAGCGGTGCCTTCAGATTCCTGGAAGCCGGCCGCGGCGGCAGCAAGCTCGCTTACGAACGCAGTCAGGGTGACGATATCATCATCGTCCTGATGAATACGGAGGAAACCGCACAGACCTTCCGGCTGAACGTTGAGGAGCGCAGCTGGGAGAACCTGTTCACCGGTGATTCCCTGCGTGCTGAACGCGGTATGCTGTCCGTGAAGCTGCCGGCTTATGGATATACAGTAATTAAGGCCGTTTTGTAGCCTGAACTATTCATTTTGTTGTTCTGGGATTTAACGTGACTTTAGAGAATGTTTGAGCTTCCGGCAGCGGCCCTTCTGCAGATTTCTTGATTATAACCGCAATTTGCGATGGAAATCTGCAGACTGCCTATGCTTCTGTAGCGGGCTTTTCGGCGAAAAGCTTTCAGGCTGTCGCTAGCGCTTCTACAGTTCCAAAATTCTCCTCCGCCACTTTGCCCTTAACTTGAATTTTCAAGCTCAATCTATCTATAGTTGGATTTCGGCCACCTAATTTTATTATTTTCCAATAATACCGATAATTAGGTGGAAAAGGCCATCTAATTCTGTCCAAAACCACCTTTGGAGCTAATTTGGGCAAAATAAGTGGCGATTTTCCACCTAAAATCTTATACAAAGCAATTGTTAAAGAATTAAGATGCGAAAATCCACTTATTTCAAACCGCGCCAACTGTCAGCACACGCACCCCTTACATTTGCTCTAACAAAGCCTTGGTTTCTCGAACAAATACACGGCAAACAGCCTTCTTCAACATTTGAAGAGGGCTGTTTGGTGCGCGGGCAAGGATGCGTTCAAGCATAAGTATAAGCATAAGTAAAAGCATAAGTAAAAGTAAAAGCATACGGTGACAGCATATGGTGAAAGACCGTGTTATCGCATTGCTCACCAGTCCAGCCACTGAAATTAATTACCCGCTTCAAAACACAACAACTCAACAACTACAACAACTTAACAACTACAACAACTTAACAACTACAACAACTTAACAACTACAACAACTTAACAACTACAACAACTTAACAACTACAACAACACAAAGCAGCGGTCCTCATCACGAGGATCGCTGCTTGTGTTGTCTAACGCTAAATCTTCTACTCAGCCAGCAATTTGTAAATAACCTGTGCGCTTTCTGCGCGGGTCATGTTGGCTTTAGGGGCAAACCGGTTGTTGTCTCTGCCCTGCACCAGACCAAGCTCCACGGCTGCATTCACGTACGCCGCTGCCCATGCGCTGATGCTGCCCACATCCGTAAAGCCTGCGGAAGCTGAGCTCAAGCTTACCTTTTGGCCCTGTTTCACTTCAAGGGCCCGGATCAGCATTGCCGCCATTTCTTCACGGCTAATCGCCGCCTCCGGTGCAAACTGCGCTGCGCTTCGGCCCGATACAATGCCCTGGCTTACAGCTGCCGCCACATAAGGGGCATACCAGGCATTCGCCTTCACATCACTGAAGGCCGTCTGGCCTGCAGCTTCGATGCCAAGCGCCCGGATCAGCAATGCCGTAAATTCTGCACGGGTAACATCCGTACCCGGATTGAAGGCAGACGCTGATACGCCTGTTACAATCTGTTTGGCACTGAGTGCTTTAATGGCCTGGGAAGCCCAGTGTGAAGCCGGTACATCCGCAAAGGATTTGTTCAGCACAAGTGCAGCATATTTGCTGAAATGCGTTACCTTCGCTGTAATCCACTCTCCGCTAACCGAGCCGCGGACATATTCCAGATTATTGTTATCACTTACATGGAACACGCCTGTCAGGTCTTTATCGACGTTCCCGCTTAGCTTAAAGGATAGCTCAACCGGCACTGTGAATGAAGAAACAGGGACACTTGTACCGTCCTTTTTGACGACAGACAGCGAGAAGTCATACATCTCAGAAGCTGCGCTTATTCGGGTGTACCCGTTACTAAGCCCGTTAAGCATTGAGCTGACTGCACTATCCGGTAACGGATCGGCAGTGAACCGGATCTGTGCACCTTCAGCATCTGCAGCACCGAGAGACTTCTGGAGCTCCAGTAATACCGCATTAGGCACGGTTACACTAAGCTCACCCATCCGGAGCTCAAGATTATTCGTACCCAGCTCTGTACCGGCCTGAACAGGCAGCAGGACTGTCGAGGCCGACGCAGCAACCTCAATGGTCACTTTGCCGTCCTTGCCGTTCTTCAGACTGTCTGCATTAACGACCTGTGTGCCGGCGGCCGGTGCAGGCACAGGCGTTACTCCAGAGCCCGAGCCGGGAAGCGGCGAAGGCGTTGGTGTTACTTCCGGTACTGCTGCCAGGATAACCGTCCCTCCGCTATCTCTGCCGGGAAGCTCAACTTCCACCTTCCGGTCAGCCGATACGGTATATGTCTTGCCGCTGTATACATCTTTGACCGCCGCTCCAGCGGCAAACGGGACAGACAGGCTTAGAGCTATAGCTTCTGTCTTCGTGTTAATAACGGTTACTACGTTATCATCTCCGTATTGCTTGTTAAAGGCCAGATAACCAAGCTCATCGGAGCCAGCCAGTGTCATGCGTGTTCCCTTGGAGTACACCTTGGAGAATTCAGCACGGATATTAAGCAGCTTCTGATAGTGGTCATGCAGATCCTGCTCTGCTGTCAGCTGATCCCACGGCATATCGCTGCGGTTCTCGCTATACTCTCCTTTGGACATATCACCGGCATTGCTGCCGGAGCGGCCAAGCTCTTCACCGTAATAAATGACCGGCTGGCCCTTCGCTGTAATCTGCAGCGCTGCCGCGATCATCAGCTTGCCCTGATCCCCGCCCACATAGTCGGAGAGGAAGCCATTCTCGTCATGGCTGCTGAGGAACTGGGCCATAGTCTTCGTATTGTCGAGCTTGGACTCACGGTCCTGCAGATAAGCATCTACTTCGGTAATTTTGCCGTCGGTGAAGCTTTTCGCTGCACCCTTGAAGCCGAAGTCAAGCAGACTGTCCATCTGGCCGGACTGCAGATTTCCGCCGTCACTGTCGATGGTTCCGCCGAAGTATTCACCGGCCAGCTTGAATTCAGGGTCGATGGCAGTCAGTGCATTTTTGAATGCTTTCCAGGTTGTGCTCTCTACATGCTTGACGGTATCCACGCGGAAGTAGTCAATCGTATCTCCGCGCTCCGTCCGCGCATTATCAAGCCAGCCGGTCTGCCAGTCAATAATCTGCTGGCGCACCGCAGGATCTTCTGTTTTGAAGTCCGGCAGTCCTGCCAGTTCACCCTTGATCGAATCAGTATCCGAGGATACACCGTCTGTGCGGAGCATGCCCTCGAAGCGTGCTTTATCTTCAGCAGTGACTCCAGGAGCGTTGTCGCTCTCCTTCAGGCCATAGCCTGTATGGTTAAGAACAACATCGACCATAATCTTAATGCCGCGGTCATGCGCCTTCTCTATTAATTCCTTGAAGGTTTCCATATCGCCCAGATGCTCATCGAGCTGAGTGAAATCCTTGGCCCAGTAGCCGTGATAGCCGTACTGTATGCCGCCGAATTCAGCGCCTTTGTTAAAGTCGATGTTATCGACAACCGGCGTAATCCACAGCGTGTTAATGCCGAGCTCCTGAAGATAATCCAGATGATCAATCATGCCCTGGAAATCGCCGCCGTGGTAGGCTTCCAGATGGCTTTTGTCCACATTCACATTGTTGGAAGGGTCTCCGTCCGCGAATCGGTCAGTCAGCGCAAAATAAATCCGCGCCTCATCCCAGTCAAAGTCAAGCTTATCCCCGCTGTAGGTTCTGGCCTTGACTTCGAGTGTAGCCGAGCCTTTATGCGTATTGCCGTATTCGTCAACAAGTGTAACCGGAATGGATTTAACCCCCGCCGCCACTGTATCCTTTACGGCAACCGTCTGCTTCATCAGACTGGTATCAATCTGAACCTTAGCCGGCCCGCCCAGCGCAGTGAGATCCATATAACCATCCTTATAGGAGACCTCCTCATCGGAAGCGGCAGTAATGGAAACTACTGCATTGTCGTTAGAGTTAACCGCCTGTGGTGCTGCTGTTGCCGTAACGGTAACTTCAGGTTTGTGGTAGGTTACTGAAGATTCGCCGCCGGCCGTATTTTTCGGATCAGCCAGCTCTTCGGAAACTCCGTCTTTTGTAACCAGGAAGGTGTACTTATAAGTCCCTGTTTCCACACCTGTCAGCTGATAGCTGAACCATTCGTTTAGGGCATCATAGACCATCAGGTATTCGGTACCATTCACTTTTACAGTGACAGACTCAATCTCCTGCTGGTTGCCGCTGCGGAACAGCGCGTCATCACGGTACATAAAGGTGATTGTTCCGTCCTTCATCACCGGTCCGCTGATAAACGGCTTGATATCCAGCTCCTTCACCATGCTAGTTACAATAACCTTTGTATAGCTCTCGCCTGCCGTCAGCGGAATGACCCGGTCATCCGGATAGTCCTGCTTGCCTGTATTCCAGTCAGTGCCCTTACGCAGCACAAAGCCTACACTTGTGGCATTCTGGGCAACTTCGATCAGAACACTGGCTTTCCCCTCCTTGAAGGTGGTGAAATCAATCTGGTCATTCTTCGCGCCTGTGTTCCAGACCCAGATATTCCAGTCGGTATAATCTTCGTCTGCCCGCACATAGGTAAATTCAACATAACGTTTGTTGTCCACTGTCTCAGTGACTACTTTAACCGTTACAACCGTTGACTTGCCGCCGTAAGTAATAGTAATACGGGCTGTTCCGGCTTTATGTCCGGTCACAACACCCTGAGCGGATACGCCGGCTACTTCCGGTTTATCGGAAGTATAGACTGCTGCTTTCGTAATATTGCGTTTGCTTCCATCGTCATATTTTGCATAGGCAGCTGTCTGATGACTTGTGCCTACCTGCAATGAATAGGCTGCGCTGTCCGCTTCTACCGTAGTGAACACGGCTGCCGCTGCATCCATACGGATAATCACTGCAGTAAGCGGCTGGAGCTGAATCGATGTTCCGGTGAGCGTAAATCCGGTCTGCTCTTCAGCCGGAATGGCTGTCACGCCTGCCTGATCATCGTCAGCCAGCACGGTACCTTTAGTAAGATCATCTGACAACGTGAGCACTCTTGCTTCATCATCAGCATTGACGAACACATAGTACATGCCTGTGCCGTCAGTTGCTTTATTTTTGTAGCCGATTACGAGATCCGTTGCCTTCATTTCCGGCGCCTGAATCAGCGTAACATTGGAGTCCACCAGACTCTTGTCACCAAGGCGGAAGGCATCTGAGGACTTTCTGAGCTGAATAAGACCTGCTGTATAATCCTTGGTCGTATTCTGCACCGGATACTTCACTTCATCCGTTACCTTAGACCAGTCGAACATATTAACGGCATCTGAGGAATCATACGAGTCATGGATAAAATAGCCAAAGGACTGGCCGTTTAAATCCTTCATCTCGGTATACTTCTGTTCAGGCACATTTGTACCCAGCCACTGCTTGGTACGGCCGTATTCCTGGCCGGCCTGCATAAAGGCTGTACCCTGTGAAGTCAGCTCCAGCGTATTGCCAAGACGAATCCGCTGCTGGATTTCCAGCTCATTGGCCGGAATCGCAGGGTCCTTCTTAATGGACTGGGCAATGACATCATGCAGGGTCAGATTGTCATGGGCCTCAATATAAGGCACTACATCGCCCGGATCATCCGCCGGAATGTTGGACGGCTGGGCTTTGATATTATTCAGGATGGTCGCAATGGAGCGCGCTCCGCCTGTAATAAATCTCGGCTCACCTTCCGATCCGAAGCCTGATTTCAGCTCATTACGGAACTCATCAGAGAAGACGCCGACGCTGTCTGTTTTGTCCATCCACTGCTGGTCGGCACCCTGGCCGGCAAGTGACGGGTCAGAAGCCGCGCCGCCGAACGTAACCCAGCCTTCGCCGATAAACAGCGCCTGCGGATTGATGGCCTGAGCCGCATCATAGGCCGCCTGCACCGCATCCTGTGTGGCATCGCCCATCATATCCCAGCGCATGCCGTCGATTTTGTACTCGCTGAACCAGTATTTGACGGAATCAATCATCAGCTTCTCGGCCATTTTGTGATTGGTGGCCAGGTTATTGCCGAACCCGCCGATAAAATTGCCGTTCGCATCCTGGAACGCATAATAGTTCGGAACGATATCGTCCAGGAAGTCTTTTTTGGCCATATGCGTATATACGACGTCCAGAATGACACCCATTCCGGCTTCATGCACCGCATCAATCAGGCCCTTCAGCTCTTTGATCCGCTCCTCAGGGTCGGCCGGGTTTTCCGAATAGGCGCCGTCTGGAGAGAAATAGCTGTGCGGGTCGTAACCCCAGTTATACTCGTTGTTTTGCGCAGAATAGTCCAGTTCTCTCTCATTCATCTTCGTTTCGTCCCCGTAATACCAGGCCATTACCGGGAGAAGCTGAATGTGGGTTACCCCCATTGACTTGATGTAATCCAGCTTAGTTGCAAAAGCGTCATAAGAGCCCCAGCGTTCGCCGCCCAGACTGCTCTCAATGGAGACATCTGAGGTGAAGTCTCGGATATGGACTTCATAGATAACGGCATCCTCACGTTTTTCATAGCCCTCAATATCTGCAGGATGAACTTCCGCAGGATTCGTCTGGCTCAGATCAACGATTGCCGCTTTTCCGACGGTATCACCGTCCGGACCGGCTGCACCGGCAGAGTCAACAGTAAATACGGCCATTGATTTGGCGTAAGGATCAAGCACAGGCTTAGTAACCCCGTTGTTGGTTACCTGATACTGATAATAGTAGCCGCGGACATCCTTCTCACCGCTGACTCCGGTAATATCTGCCGGCTTAAGGACTGTGGACCATACCCCCTGCTCACCCCGTGTAAGGCTAACATGGCCGACCGCCTTGGTTGCATCCGTTTTGCTGTACACATTGACTGTAACGGAGCTGGCTACTGGCGCCCACAGCTTCAGCGTTGCTGATTGGTCAGCGGCGTGATAAGTAGCTCCCAGATCATCCCCGGTATAATTGTACATTTCATCGAGCATTCTCCAGCCGCTGGACGCGGATACTGTTTTGCCTGAATAGGTGACACTCAGCGGTGTCTTCTCCAGGTCAAAAGCCTCGGTATCCACTTCGATCGAAGACGTTCCGGTGATCTTCACTGCAGAGATGCTGACGGGAGCACCGTCCTTGTCTGTTACAGTGATCGCGCTCTTCAGTGCTGCAGCATCCAGTCCGTCAGTAAGGGTGAATCCGAGCAGCAGCTTGCTCGTTGACAGCACTTCAGCCGATACAAGCCCTATAGGCTGCTCACCAAACGGCGAGACATAGACCGTATTATCTCCCTCTTTGATCCAGAGCTGATTGTAGCGGTCCAGCAGGCTGAACGCTTTGTCTCCGCCGTCTTTAGCTTCGTTTGACGGATTCACGACAAGGAAGCCCAGCTTCTTGGCATTTTCTTTTAGCGGAAGATCTACATAAGCACCGAAACGGTCTGTATTCTCATCAGAGAACCGAACCGCATCAGTTGGCCATTGGGACGGAGCTTGGGCTACATCCTCCCAGGTCCATAAACCGAAATCGCTTTGCTTATGATCCGCGCGGATATAATGAATCCGGACTGTATTGGCAGGCAGCGTCACCGGTTCGTACGGCGTCACTTCATCACTGCCCTGCTTGATCCAAATTTCGTTCGTTTGCGGAGTGTTGATCAGGAACGTTTTGTCTCCGCCGTCCTTAGCTTCGTTTGCGCGGTTAACGATAAGGAAAGAGATTTTTTTGGCGCCGGCTTTTAGCGGAATATCCACATAAGCCCCGTAGGCATCCAGCTGCCCTTCAGGAAAAGCAGTAGCGCCACCCGGCCAGCCGGACGAGCCTGCAGCTACATCATCCCATAGCCACAGACCCTGATCAGCGTAATCACCGGCTGTGCGGTTGTAGTGAATCCGCAGGCTTCCTTCCGGAACAGGCGTTACAGTGCCCGGATCGACCGGTGCTGTGAATTTGGCATTCACCGCGTGAGTCTGAGCATTGAACTGGAAGGTAACCGGAAGATCTGCCGGCAGCGCAAGCGTAAGCTCTGCAGCAGGATAGCTTGTATCCTCAGCTGCGGATGCTCCCGGCACGAAGATCTGATACACATAATCGCCCGCAGGCAGATTCACCGTAGTCTCGTAAACGTTATCAAAATTAGTATCTGCAAGTAATGTCCGGGCGTCTGCTGCAGAATGATCGTTCGCATCTCCCAGTTCCGTCTGCAGGGAGCCTGTCAGTCTAGGCAGCCTATCCTTTGTGTGCAGGGTGTAGTACGTGGAATCGGCAATTTTTTTGGTAATATCGTTGTAATAAAAAGTCACCTGAGCTTCAGCAGCCAGCGTAAGAGCAATATTGCCGTCTTTGTCTACGCCCTGAGGATTGGTATAGCTGCTGTAGCCGTAGCTTTCATCCCACTTGCCGTTTAGCGCAACCTTATATTCATAAGTGCCCGCCGGCAGTGTTCCAGTAAACATATAAGTGCCGTTGTCCAGATAAGTCATTTCAGTAACCGTAGTATCCGGATTCCAGTCGCCTGTCTGGCTGGTCTCCGTAGACAGCTCAGACTGAAGCGAGCCTACCAGAACTGCCCTGGTTGTTGCCGCCTGTACATTAGATGCCGGAAAGCTGAAATAGGAGCACACCAGAACGATAATCATACTGATGGCAAACGCCTTTTTGCTCCATGAAGCCATTTTCATTCCAAAAAGCCCCCCTAATATGAGATTGTTTCCGCTCTGCGCGGGATTGCACCATGCCGTGAACGGGTATACATTCGTTTCGGCTGCTTAGACCGGAGTAAGCCTGAATCCTCCTTTTTGTTACCTGCAGTAACACTGCAGAATGGCATAAAATTAGCGCAAACGTTTGCAATAATGATTAAAAGCAGCTGCAGTAAGCAGAATAACGGATTTCTGGCTTTTGCTGCACAAAAAACGCACTTGTAAGCGCTTTTAAGTACTGGTTACCATATTAATCCTAGTTTTAAAGCGTTGTCAATAATCATTAATGAATTTCAAAACTTTATTTCACTTTCGTACTTATGTTGATTCCCTTGTAGGTTTGCACAAAATTGCACAAAACACAAAGCAAAACACCAATATTTTAGACGATATTTCGTTAAAAACCGTTTGCACAGTCTGATTCCGCTGATTTTATGGCTCAGCAGCCCCATTTCTCTGCAAAACCGTTATTTTCGGATAATGATCTGATCCTGCTGTAAAATCATGCAAAAATAACACACAAATCCTTTAGATTATTCCAAAAACGCCGTAAAACAGCCTGTAACGGGACTTTCTCTATTTACAATTATCAGCACTTCGATTAATATTACTGTGTAAAGCAAACGGTTCCATGAAGGAGGTTTCTATGACAGTTACCATTAAGGATGTGGCTAAGAAAGCGGGAGTTTCTCCCTCCACGGTATCCCGGGTGTTGTCAGGCCATCCCAGAATCAGCCTAGAAACTTCCCGTAAAGTTAAAGTGATCATGGAGGAAATGGGCTACACTCCGAACATGATGGCAAAGAGCCTGGTTTCGAAAACAACCAACAGTATCTGTATCATCCTGCCGAAGCCTGCTGAGGAGCTTTTCTCCAATCTGTTCTTTATGGAATTGATCCGAGGAATCGTCACCCAGTCAAGCCGTTCCGGCTATGATGTACTGATCAGCTCCGGTGCGAACGAGAAGGAAGAGCTTGAAGCTGTTTCCCGCCTGCTCAAGGGACGCCGTGTTGACGGCGTTATTCTGCTGTACTCACGTAAAGATGATGCGGTTATTGATTTTCTCGAATCCGGCGGCTATCCCTTTGTCCTCGTGGGACGAAGTGACCGCTATGAGGATATACTGTCTGTGGATAACGATAATGTTATGGCAGCCTTCGACGCCACAAACCATCTGATATCCATGGGTCATGAGCGTATCGGCTTTGTCAGCGGACCTCCCAACCTGATTGTGTCACGCGACCGTCTCGAAGGATACCGCAAAGCGATGCAGAACAGCGGCCTTGAGATGCGTGCGGAATGGATTGTGGAGGGTGAGTTTCTGCAGGACAGCGGCTACCGGGCGATGTCGTTCTTTATGAATCTCCCGAACCGCCCGACGGCGCTGGTTGCAGTCGATGATATGGTCTCTTTCGGAGTGCTGCGCGGACTGAATGAACTGAAATATAAGGTGCCCGAAGATCTGGCGATTGTCAGCTTTAACAATATCCCGCTCTCGGAATTATCCAGCCCGCCGATCAGCAGTATAGATATCGGTATTTATCATCTCGGATATACGGCTTCCCAGGTGCTTATCCAGACTATTCAGAAGCCGGACAATGATCCCGGATATACGAACCGGTTCGTTATTCCCCACCGTCTGATTGTAAGAGAGTCGTCCATGTATGCTCCAGGGAAGAAATGACCATGATTCAGGAATAAATGAAGCAGAGCCCTTGCTTCATTTATTTTTTCGAAAATTGTACAAACGTTTGCGCTAATAATGCGGCGATAACTCTACAAAAATAAGCTCATCATTCCGAAGCTAGATCTATAAGAAAAAAACAAGGAAGCAAGCGCTATCAAAGTCTGACCTGCGTTTCCGCTGCAAGCTGTGTACGAAGAACATAAAATAGCTCGTTCACCAAACTTAGCCTCTGCTTCCGAGCCGGGTTTGAACGAAAAATTCAAGGAAGCGCAGCTCACCATACTATTAGGAGGTTCAACATGTCAGAAATCAAAGCCTGCCTGTTCGATCTGGACGGCGTACTCGTGGACACAGCCAAATATCATTTTATCGCCTGGAGAGAATTGGCAGATAGCCTTGGCTTTATATTCACCGAGCAGGACAACGAGCGGCTCAAGGGTGTAAGCCGGGCCGCATCGCTCGACATTCTGCTGGAGATCGGCGGACTTACATTCAGTGATGAGGACAAAGCCCGCTACGCTGAACAGAAAAACAGCCGTTATGTCGAATACATCTCCAAAATGGACAGCTCCGAGATTCTGCCGGGTGCCCTCTCCTTCCTGCAGGAATGCCGCGAAGCCGGGATCAAGGTTGCCTTGGGGTCTGCCAGCAAAAATGCAATGACCATCTTGAACAACACCGGTCTGACTCCTTATTTCGACGCCATTATCGACGGGACACACACCAGCGCCGCCAAGCCGGACCCTGAAGTATTCCTGCTGGGCGCACAGGCGGTAGGCATTCCCCCTGAGCAATGCGTTGTATTCGAGGATGCCGAAGCCGGAATCCTTGCCGCAACCCGCGCCGGTATGCGCAGCATCGGCATCGGTTCACCGGAAACCCTGTCCGGTGCGAATGTTGTCGTCCCTTCCCTCGCCCAGGTCAGCGTAGCCAAGCTGGAAGAATGGTTTACAGCGGTTTGACCCATATTAACCGGTAATTGTGATATGCAACTGTTTCTGCCCTACTACTCTTATAAAAGAACTATCTGTGAGAGATCTGAAGATACGCGATTAGCGGAGAAGGTAAAAGGAATGTGAAGAAGCGCCAGCGTTCGCCTTTGTCCCCGGATGCTTACTTGTTTATAAATTGAACTTAAAATTAAATTTAAAGGGAAAAGCGGCGGAGGAGAAGTTTGGAACTGTAGGAGCGCTAGCGTCCGCCTGAAAGCTTTTCGTAGAAAAGCTCGCTACGGAAGCATAAGCTTGTCTTCAGATTTCTACCGCCAGAAGCGGTTTAAATCAGGAAATCTGAAGACAACAGCGGCCGGAAGTCCAAACATTCTCTGTAGTCGCGACCAGCCCCAAATGAAAATCATCAGTTCAGTTTATTTAGCTCAGAGCCGAGCATCCGGGGACAACAGCGATCGTAACATCCTTTTACATTCGGAGCGGTTCCCCGCGTGGCTGTAATGTCGAACCAATAGTTCCATTTATTTCATCCCTCATTTAAAAGGAGCCAAAAAACAATGAAACAATATCTCAAAATTGATGAATGGTCCATCATTGAAGAATCCTTTGATCCGCATACCCAGGAAATTTCCGAAAGTGTTTTCAGCATCGGGAACGGCTACATGGGCGGCAGAGCCAACTTTGAAGAGCAGTACAGCGGCCACAGCCTGCAGGGCAGCTACATGGCAGGCGTCTATTATCCGGACAAAACACGGGTCGGCTGGTGGAAAAACGGCTATCCGGAGTATTTTGCCAAGGTCCTGAACAGCACCAACTGGATCGGCATCAACATTGATATCGACGGCACAACGCTTGATCTGGCAACCAGCACCGTGACCCAGTTCCGCCGTGTACTTAATATGAAGGAAGGCACGCTGTTCCGCAGCTTTACTGCTGAGCTTGCAGACGGCAAGCAGGTGCAGGTGGAGAGCATCCGCATCGTCAGCATGGCCCGTCATGAGATCGGCGCGATCCGTTATGCGGTTACTCCGCTGAACTTCGCCGGAACGCTTACCGTTACTCCTTACCTCGATGGGGATATTAAGAACAAGGATTCCAACTATGACGAGAAGTTCTGGAATGAAGTGGAGAAGCAGAGCGGTACGGAAGGCGGCTATCTGACGCTCAAAACGAAAAAGCTCGATTTCCATGTGACTTCGGCTTTCACTTTTGAAATTATGGTTAACGGTGAAAAGCTTACCGGTGGCGCCGAAGCGCTTGAACAGGAAAAATATGTAGCCAGCAAAGTGAATCTTTCTGTGCAGTCCGGCGACCAGGTGGTTATTTATAAGTATGCCGCCAATGTAACCTCCCGCAATTACGGCCTGGGTCAGCTTGTTGAAGCCGCCCACAGCGCCTTGTCGGGTGCGCGCGAAGCCGGTTTTGTTACCCTGCTGAATGAGCAGGCTGCTGTATGGGGCGACAAGTGGAAGGAAAGTGACATTATTATTGAAGGAGACGTGTCGGCGCAGCAGGCGATCCGCTTCAATATTTTCCAGCTGAATCAGACCTATACCGGTGAGGATGACCGTCTGAACATCGGGCCTAAGGGCTTTACGGGTGAAAAATACGGCGGCAGCACCTACTGGGATACCGAGGCGTATTGCGTGCCGTTCTATCTGAGTACTGCGGATTCCAGCATTTCACGCAACCTGCTGATCTACCGCTACAAGCATCTGGAGAAGGCTAAAGAGAACGCGCGCAAGCTCGGCTTCAAAAAAGGCGCACTCTACCCGATGGTAACCATGAACGGTGAGGAATGCCACAACGAGTGGGAAATTACCTTTGAAGAAATTCACCGCAACGGTGCAATCGCCCATGCCATTTACAACTATGTCAACTACACCGGGGACAAGGCTTATCTTGGCCAATACGGGCTTGAAGTACTGGTGGAAATTTCCCGCTTTTGGGAGGAACGCGTGCATTATGTGCCGCGCAAGGATCAGTATGTCATGCTGGGCGTTACCGGACCGAACGAATATGAGAACAATGTCAACAATAACTGGTACACCAACCGGATTGCCTCCTGGACAATGGAATACACGCTGGAAGCGCTGAAATATCTGCAGGAGAACGAAGCTGCACGCTACGCAGAGCTGGCTGATAAGCTGGAGCTGCTGGGCAGCGAAACTGCCAAGTGGAATGAAATCATCGGCAAAATGTATTACCCGTCTGACGAGGAGCTAGGCATCTTCCTGCAGCAGGACGGCTTCCTCGACAAGGAGATTATTCCGGTGAAGGAAGTGGCTCCGGAGAACCTGCCGCTCAACCAGAAATGGTCCTGGGACCGCATCCTGCGCTCCTGCTACATCAAGCAGGCGGATGTCCTTCAGGGGCTGTATTTCCTGGGTGACCGTTATGACCTGGATACAAAAAAACGGAATTTCGACTTCTACGAGCCGATCACCGTCCATGAGTCCTCCCTGTCTCCTTGTATCCATGCCATTCTGGCGTGCGAGCTCGGCTACAAGGAAAAAGCCTATGAAATGTACCTGCGTACCTCGCGGCTGGATCTCGACAATTACAACAATGATACGGAAGACGGCTGCCACACCACCAGTATGGCGGGTACCTGGATGTCGGTAGTACACGGCTTCGGCGGATTGCGCGTGCTGGCAGACCGGCTGATCCTGAATCCGTCCAATCCGGGCCACTGGACCTCGTATTCGTTCAAAATCATGTTCCGCGGCTCACGGCTCAAGGTTACTGTTACCGATGCTCAGGTTACTGTTACCAATGAGACCGATGTACCGGCGGCACTCACAATTCATGGCAAAGAGTATACTGTGAACGGGCTTAGCAGCGTCACTGCTGAAGGTTCCTCGGTAACGGCATAATTTTTGGCGGCCCCGGGGCTTAGGTTACCGGGGCCTTTTTGTGCGGATACACCAATAAAGCATATAGAAGGAGTCGTTAAAATGAACAGAGCCTTTTGGAAAGAAGCCGTAGTCTACCAGATCTATCCCCGAAGCTATCAGGACAGTAACGGAGACGGCGTCGGCGATCTGCGCGGAATCATATCAAGACTGGATTATCTGAAGAAGCTCGGCGTGGATGTAGTCTGGCTGTCTCCCGTCTATAAGTCGCCTAATGACGACAACGGGTATGACATTAGCGATTACGAGGACATTATGGATGAATTCGGCACGCTGCAGGACTGGGAAGAGCTGCTGGCCGGACTGCATGAGCGCGGCATCAAGCTGATGATGGACCTTGTCATCAATCACTCCTCCGATGAGCATGCCTGGTTCGCCGAATCACGCTCCTCCAAGGATAATCCGTACCGGGATTATTATATCTGGCGTCCGGGCGGCCCGGATGGTGAGCTGCCGAACAACTGGAGCTCAATCTTCAGCGGCCCGGCGTGGGAGCTGGATGAAAAAACCGGCGAATATTATCTGCATCTGTTCTCCCGTAAGCAGCCGGATCTCAACTGGGAGAACCCTAAGCTGCGGCAGGCACTTTACAAGATGATGACCTTCTGGCTGGACAAGGGTGTGGACGGCCTGCGGATGGATGTCATCAATATGATCTCCAAGGTAGAAGGCTTGCCTTCAGTCAAGCGCGACGATGTGGAGCCCGGCAGGCTTGCCGGCGGCGGAGAATATTATATGAACGGCCCGCGGGTCCATGAATATCTGCAGGAGATGAACCGTGAGGTGCTCTCCAAATATGATGTGATGACGGTCGGGGAAACACCAGGCGCCAGTGTTGAGGATGCGATTCTATATACGGCAGAGGACCGCAAGGAGCTGCAGATGGTGTTCCAGTTCGAGCATATGGACATCGATTCCGGTCCCGGCGGTAAATGGGAGGTTACACCTTGGAGCCTGAAGGGGCTACGCGATATTTTGCATAAATGGCAGGTTGGACTTGCTGAACAGGGCTGGAACAGCCTGTACCTGAACAATCATGATCAGCCGCGGATGGTGTCGCGCTTTGGTCATGACGGTGAATACCGTGTGCAGTCGGCCAAAATGCTCGCTACCCTGCTGCATACGCTGAAGGGCACTCCTTATATCTATCAGGGTGAGGAAATCGGCATGACCAATGTGAAGTTCCCTGTGCTTGAAGATTATAAGGATATCGAGATTCTGAACATGTACCGGGAAAAGGTTACGGAAGGCGGAGGGGATCATGACACCATTTTGAAGGCGATCCATGCCAAAGGCCGTGACAATGCCCGTACTCCAATGCAGTGGGATGCTTCACCAAACGCCGGCTTTACGGAAGGCACACCCTGGCTGAAGGTAAATCCAAATTACAAGGATATCAATACGGAGCAGGCTTTGGCGGATTCGGATTCCATCTTTTATTACTATCAGAGGCTGATTGCCCTGCGCAAAGAGAATCTCATTATGTCTTATGGTGAATATGAGCTGCTGCTGCCGGATCATGAATATATTTATGCCTACACCCGGACGCTGGACGCCGATAAATGGCTGGTGCTGCTCAATTTCAGTGATGTGCCGCAGAACGTTCAGCTTGCGGATGAGCTTGCCGCAGTGCGTGAAACGATCATCAGTAATTACCCGGACGAGCCGGCTGCCGCTGAGCGGGAAACGCTGCGTCCTTATGAAGCCAGAGTGTACCGTCTCGGGAACTGACAGCTGCGCCTGTAATCGGGTATACTTTGAAGCAAACCTGTCATTAATGAGCAGAGAATAACAGGACTGGTTCCTTAAAGAATGATAGGATGAACTCAAAGGGAGATGAAAGAGTCTTGGAATGGCTGATCCGGATGAAGGAAGCTATGGATTATATGGAGAGCAAGATGACAGAACCGCTGCGAATCGAGGATGTGGCGGGAGTCGCGCACGTATCTCCGTTTCATTTTCAGCGGATGTTCAGTATGCTGACCGGCTTTACGGTGGCAGACTATATCCGCAAGCGCAGGCTTACACTGGCTGCCCAGGAGCTAGCAAGCTCCAGAGTCAGGGTGCTGGATGTAGCGCTGAAATACGGCTATGACTCACCGGAAGCCTTCGCCAAGGCGTTCCGCAAGGCCCACGGTCTCACACCTTCGGCTGCGCGTGAACCAGGGGTACAGCTCAAAGCGTTCCCCCGCCTCTCTTTCCACCTATCATTGAAGGGAGATCAGGAAATGGAATACAAAATCGTAGATAAGCCTGCTTTTAACGTAATCGGCAAATCCATTCAGGTTACCTGTAAGGACGGAGAGAACTTCCGCAGAATTCCTAAGTTTTGGGACGAATGCAATGAGGACGGCACCTCAGATGAGCTGATCGGGCTTGCTTCAGAGGAGGCGTGGCTCGGTATCTGTATGAGCATGGACATGGAAAAGGATCTGCTGTCCTATTGGGTCGGAGTCCAGGCGGATGAAGCTGCGGATTCGCATGGTTATGAGAATGGTATCATTCCGGCTGCCAGCTGGGCGGTATTTACCTCCAAAGGGCCATTACCGGGTACACTGCAGGCGGTCTGGCAGCGGATTTATCAGGAATGGTTCCCGGGAACAGGCTACCAGCATGCCGGAGGGCCGGAGATTGAGCTGTACCCTCCCGGTGATACATCAGCGGAAGATTATGTGTGTGAGGTTTGGATTCCGGTTGTCAAAAAATAAGCAGTACTCTTCCATACTGCGTGAAGTATACAACAGTTAAGACTGTCTCTTGCGGACGGTCTTTTTTCTATTAAATTGTGATTTTTATTTTGAGATTCGGCATAGGCTTGGTATAATAGACAGATTATATGGTATTTCTGCAACTTATAACTGTGATCCGAGATTCAGATTCGGTGAAGGAGAATTTAATGTCTATTGTAAAGATTTTTTCAGACAGCACTTCCGATTTGCCGCAAGGCTGGAAGAACACGTATGATATCGGCATCGTTCCGCTGTACGTAGTATTTCAGGACGGTACATACAAAGACGGCGTAGACATTACACCGGAGGAAGTCTACCGCCGGGTAGCGGCTAACGGAGCTTTACCGAAGACGGCTGCCCCGTCCCCTGCTGACTTTATTTCTGCCTTCGAGCCTGTCGTTTCCGGCGGCGGAGATGTAGTCTACATCAGCCTGTCGTCTGCCCTATCCTCTACATACCAGAATGCCCTGCTTGCTGCAGGCGAATTTCCGGAAGGACGAGTCCGGGTCGTTGACTCCGAGACCCTGTGCGGCGGGATTGCGCTGCTGGTCATGAAGGCTGCCCGTGCTGCCGCCAAAGGCCACAGCAGTGCGGAAATCGCCTCCATGCTGGAGCAGTGCCGCAGCCGGGTGGAAACCGAATTTGTCGTTGATACTCTTGATTACTTATATATGGGCGGACGCTGCTCTGGGATGCAGAATTTTATCGGCAGCCTGCTGAAGATCCGGCCGGTCCTCCGTTTAATCGACGGCGCGATCGTGCCCGTCAGCAAAGTCCGCGGCAAGAAGGAAAAGGCTGTTGAGCAAATGCTGCAGAATGCGCTAGATAACGTGGACGAGATCGACCAGGAGCTGCTGATTATTGCACATACCCTGGCTGAAGAAGATGCAGCGTTCCTGGAACAGGAACTGCGCAAGCAGACCAAGGTTAAAGAAATTGCCGTAATTAACGCCGGCTGTGTTATCGGCAGCCACTGCGGACCGGCAACCGTCGGCCTGATGTATATGCGTTAAGGCTGGCCCGATGCCGCCTGTCTGATACTTACCGGTTCAGGCTAAACAAAGGAGCAGGCCGGTAAAAACCGTTCGAAATAAGAGCGTTATCTTAATTGGGTTGGATTTTCGCCACCTAATTCCGTCTTAGTTCAGCTTTTACGTTGATTAGTTGGAAAAACTCCACCTATAACGTCTCTAACAGCCTTCCGGGGACGAAATCACTAAAATTAAGTGACGTTTTTCCATCTAACTCTCTAATGCCAGTGTTCTGGCAAGAAATAGGTGGCGAAATTCCACCTAAACGGTGTAATTACCTGCTGCACCTGAACTTCAATCATCAAATAAGCCAGCCTGACCCCGGATAGCGGGGCGGCTGGCTTTTGTATTCACATAATAAAGACATCTTCCTGATGCTGCCGATCACCTTAGCCACCTGTTAACCCTCCGCTGCTTCCTTCACGAACGGAAGCATGAAGCGGAAGATCGATCCGCGGCCTTCCTCGCTCTCCACAAAGATCGTGCCGCCCATCAGCTCGACCAGCTGCTTGCAGATGGCAAGCCCCAGGCCGGTGCCGCCGTATTTGCGGTTAATGAACGGATGCAGCTGCGAGAAGGACTGGAACAGCAGATTCAGCTTGCTGTCGGCAATACCGACACCTGTATCCCTTACAGAGAATTCAAGCAGATACTCCGGGGAGCCCGGCAGCGGGATATTCTTCACTGACAAGGTTACACTGCCATGTTCAGTGAATTTGAGCGCATTGCCGACCAGGTTAACAATAATCTGCCGCAGCCGGCTGGGATCGGTGGTTACTACCTCCGGTACGCTGGTATCTGCCCACCAGCGCAGGGCAAGCTGCCGCTCCTCCGCCTTCGGTGTAAACAGATCAATTACACTCTCAATCATCTCCCGCAGGTCAACAGTCTCGGACTGCAGCTGCATCTTCCCTGCTTCCATTTTGCTGAAATCAAGGATATCATTCAGAATCCGCAGCAGGCTGTAGCTGCTGCTGCGCAGAATCTCCGCATAGCTGCGCTGCTCCTCCTCCAGCTCCGTATCCAGCAGCAGGTCTGCCATCCCGATCATTCCGTTCATCGGTGTACGGATTTCGTGGCTCATCATCGCCAGAAAATCCGATTTGGCCTGGGCTGCCTGCTCAGCTGACTCCTTAGCCCGCAGAATCTCCCGTTCATTCGTGATATCCGTAAATGAAACAACTACCCCGCAGATCATCCCTTTGTCGAGCAGCGGGGCAATCCGGTAGCTTACGAAGAAGCTCGTGCCGTCCTTGCGCCAGAATATCTCGTCAGATTTGCTGCGGGTAATCCTGTCCTCCAGCGTATGCCGGATCGGGCATTCCAGCGGAGAAAGGGACGTGCCGCTGTTGTGGGCATGATGAATCGTGTCCATCAGAGACACACCGGCCAGCTCAGACGGATGATAACCCAGCATATCCGCACCTTCACGGTTGATAAAGATCGTTCTGCCTTCTGTATCCAGCCCGAAGATACCGGCGGATACAGAATTGAGTATCAGGCTGAGCCGCTTATCCTCAGCCATCTCACGCATCTGAGCAGGAAGCTCCTGTTCCTGCTCAGCCGGTTCCCCCGCTGTTCCGGCTGCCGCGAGCCGGCTGAGCCATTCCTTCAGTACGGCAGGGAGTAGCGCATTCACATCCTGATGAATAATCGCAAATACGCCGGCCACCCCTTCCGCAGCCTTAACAGGGGCATAGGTAACGGTGGCGCGGGAGGAGGTATTGCCGTTCTCCTCCTCTGTCAGCTCGAAGCTTGTAGTCAATCCTTCCAGGGCTGCGGCAAAGTGTACTTCACCAGGGGGCTGCTGCGGCTCCCCGCCCTTTTGAATTTGCACTGGAACACATAATGCACCAGGGCCGAGAGCACGGTTGCTGTCCACGTAATTCCCCAGCCTGTCGAGCACAATGATCAAGTCCGGATGATGATCGTATAACGATTTAAAAGCACTTTCCTCGGAAAGCACCCTGCCCAGTATGGCAGCCCAGTCTTTATGCATAGCCCACCTCCTCAGCTGCTCTTAGCCCTGCTATTGTTGTTAATCCGCAAATGCGGAATATATCTTTTTATGTAGAAATTCCTGAATTAACCTCTATTATAACAAAAAAACCGCTTGCAGTCGCCAGAAAAACCAGCGGCGTCAAGCGGTTTTGTCACTTTTTTATGCAGCCGGGGGGACTTAATCAGGCCACGTCCTGAGTCTCTATCTTACGGATCGAGAGATAAGCAATGATTACACCCACAATTCCAAGAAACAGGGATACGCCAACCTGATTGCCAAGCTGGAAGCTCCCGAAATCAGAGGACAGGAGACCCGCGATCAGCACACCTGTTACAATGGTTGTCGGAACGGATTTCTTACGCATCCCAAAGTACAGCGGAATTAGCCCGATGCCTGCCGAGTATACCGCATCTGAAGCAGCCCTTATAAGATGCTCACCGATTAGCTCCGTCGTCAGCTCGCCCGAAATCGCTTCTATAAAATAATGATTAAAGCCGACAATTGCAGCACCCACCAACACGTTAGCTATAAAAATTGTAATCAGCATGAATAACGAGACAATCATCAGCTTGGCTGCCATCAGCTTTTTGCGGGGAATCGGATACATGAAGAGCAGATCTATCGTGTTATTTTTGTATTCATCAATAACCAGCTTGCTGATCAGGACGGCGCCAAACACCATAAAGACGGCTTTTACAAAAATATGGACCCCGTCAAAAACATCGGCATAGGTAGCAAAGTCACCAGGGTCATCTATTTCTGTGAATACAATCAGCAGCATGAATAACATTATAGCCAGACTTGCTATCAGGGAGCCTTTATACAGATTGATTTTATTTTTGCGCAATTCCAGTCTGATCAGCTTAAGCAACGACCTCACCCCCCATTAGTTCGATAAAATAATCTTCCAGCGAGTGCTGCTTCCGGTTCAGGCTCTCCAGCTCCACATCTGCCGCTGCCAGCGCCTTGCTCAGCTCCAGCTGTGAGGTTTGCTCATAGATACGGATCGTCCGCGGCCCGATTACCTTAAAATTGCTTAGGCCCAGCGTGTGAGTCAGTGTATATACCGCCTTGCTGCTCTCACTGGTAACCAGCTCAATGTAGTCGGTATCGCGTCTGCGGATCTCATCCATGGCAACCTCCTCCAGCAGCACACCGTCCCGGATTACGCCGATGGTATCGGCAATCTGCTCCACCTCACCAAGGATATGGCTGGAGATCAGCAGCGTCATCCCGTATTCACGGCTCAGCATGCGGAACACCTCGCGCAGCTCCATGATGCCCAGCGGGTCCAGCCCGTTAATCGGCTCATCCAGGATCAGCAGCTCCGGCTTGGTCATTACCGCTCTGGCTATGCCCAGCCGCTGCTTCATCCCCATTGAGAACTGCTTGACCGGCTTCTTGTCTGTTCCGGTAAGCTTTACAAGCTCCAGGGCCTCCTTCAGCGCCTTCGGGTCATAATAGCCCATATACTCCCCGTGCAGCTCCAGATTCTCCCGGGCGGTCAGCTTGTCGTAGAACACCGGATGCTCAATAATGCAGCCCATGCGCTTGAGCATTTCGTAGGAGCGTGATGTCATCTTTTCGCCAAAAAACTCGATCTCGCCGGCAGTGGGCTTCACCAGGTTGGTGATCATTTTCATTACAGTAGTCTTACCGGCTCCGTTCGGTCCCAGAAAACCGTAAATCTCACCCTGCTTAATATTCATGTTCACGCTGTTCACAGCTTCTTTGCCCTGATAGACCTTGGTTAAGTTCCACGTCCGCAGTATGGTTGTCATTTCCGTTATCCCCTTTGGCTTCGTTGTCTTCCTTGATTTATATCATACAGGGCGGAATTTTCTTTTTTATTACCTGTTTCTTACGAAAATCTTAAGCTTCAGCAGAGGATTTTCCTATTGGGGCTTCGCCGTGGCTCCAGAGAATATTTGGGCTTCCGGCCGCTGTTGTCTGCAGATTTCTATTATTATACCGCTGTTCGCGGTTGAAATCTGCAGACAGCATATGCTTCCGTAGCGAGCTTTTCTACGAAAAGCTTTCAGGAGGACGCTCCGCTCCTCCAGCTCCAAAATTCCCCTCCGCCACTTTTCCCGTTAATTATTTCCCCTAAAATTCCAGCCTTCGAAAAGACAGCGTGAATGCCGTTCTGACATAAGGCCTGCTGGTCAAAGTAATGCTGCCGTTCATCTGCTCGGTCAGTCTTTTGGTAATGGTCAGGCCCAGGCCGCTGCCCTGGTATTCACGGTTGCGCGAATCCTCCATTGTATACAGACGCTCGAATATTTTATCCTGATGCCTCTCGGCAATGCCCTTGCCCTTGTCCCATACCTCAATGCATACCTGCTCTTCCTTCAAAAAAAGTCTGAGCCCCAGCACACCACCGTCTGCGCCGTAGGTGATGGCATTGGACAAAAGGTTGCCAAGCACCCGGTCCAGCGCCTCCTCATTTCCCATAATATACAGCGGCTCATCCGGGATCTCGATCTGCACATCACTGCCCCCGGCGCTGAGAAGCTCATAGAAGGACAGGATATTGCGGCGGCACAGCTCACCCAGCTCTACCCGCCCAAGGGGGATTTCTTTATCCCCTGACTCCAGCTTGGCCAGATCAAAGAAGCGGTTCATCAGCGCAATTACCTCCTGCGCCTTGGTATGAATGGTCCGCAGCATAACCTCCCGTTCTCCGGCAGGCAGATCATCGCTCTGCAGCAATGTTTCTATATAACCGAGCACAACGGTCAGCGGTGTCTTCAGATCATGGGAAATATTCGCCAGCATATGGCGCATGGATGTCTCCAGCTGAGCCCTCTCCACAGCCCCTTTGTGATTGATATTAAGCAGCGCATTGAGGGCAGCCAGCAGCTGCTGCAGTGCCGGATCGCTGTTAAACAGCAGCAGCCGTTCATGCGAGCCGCTCGCCATAATGCCCGTAAGCTTGGTCTGGATGTACCGCAGCTGGCGCCCATGCTCCCTCAGCCGCAAGGATTGCCAGAGGATGATGAGCAGCAGGATCACAACAAAGCCGCCAAAAAAAGGAATCATGGCAGCACATCCCCCAGCTTGTAGCCGATGCCCCAGAGTGTTTTTATATATTCGGGATGGGAGGGATCATCCTCAATCTTCTCGCGCAGCCGGCGCATATGTACATTAATGACATTCTCATCGCCGTAATAATCCTCTGCCCAGACCAGGCTGTAGATCTGCGCCTTTGTGTACACCCTGCCGGGGTTGGCCGCAAACAGCCGCAGGATCTGAAACTCCTTGGCGGTCAGCTTGATCTCTTCTCCCTGCTTCTGCACAGAGAAAGTATCCAGATTCACTGTCAGTCCGCGCAGAGGGATGACCTTGGCTTGCTGCACTTCGGCTGCTTCCGGCCCTCCGCTGCTTGCTGCACCGGCAGCGGCATAGCCTGCCCGGCGGATCGCCGCCTTCACTCTGGCCGCGAGCTCAATCATCGAGAACGGCTTGGTTATATAATCATCTGCGCCGAAGCCGAGTCCGAGCGCTTTATCCACATCACTGTCCTTAGCGGACATAATCAGCACCGGCACCAGACTTACCGACCGGATACTCTGCAGCACATCCATCCCGCTGCGCTTTGGCAGCATCAGATCCAGCAGCACCAGATCAAAAGGATGACCGGTGCGCACCTTCCGCTCAGCAGCTTCCCCGTCAAACACCTGCTCAACCTCATAGCCCTCTTTTGCCAGATAAGAGCCTACCATTCTGCTTATATCTTCATCATCTTCAATCAGCAGTACACGCTGTTGCATAGCCAGGACCTCCGTAAATTCCAATAGTTATTAATGCTTACATAAAAGATTTGCTGATTTGGGATTAGCCGTGACTCCAGGGAATGTTTGGACTACCGGCCGCTGTTGTCTTCAGATTTCCTGATTTGAACCGCTGTTCGCTGTAGAAATCTGAAGACAAAGGCGGACGCATTCGCTCCTAAAGTTCCAAACTTCCCCTCCGGCTCTTACTCATAATACCCTTTCGTCTCCGGCAGCGCCTGATATAATTCGCTTTCCTGCACCTCGATGATAATGCTGTGTGCCAGTGCAGTCATTACCTTACCATCAGCGCTTTGATCGCATTCACTCCAGGCAAAATTGTGCTCACTTCCGTTCATCATTACCAGCAGCGCGTAGGTTACAGCCGGCTTGATATTGCACGCCTCAGTCAAGGTCTTGTCCTGCATATAACCGGCCAGCACCAGCTCACGGTAAATGCTCTGCAGCTTCGCGTGCGGCAGCCTGAAATCTGCGGCTTCGACTGTTCTGCCGTCCTGGAGATCCTTAACCAGCCTTTGTTCCAGTGTATTAATCTCGTTTCTCCGGTTCACCCCGTATTGTAGCACGAAACCGAAATCAGCCTGCTCCGACAGACCGTAATGGACCTGGAGCAGTTCAGCTTCCGGATACTCTCCTTCACAGCCTGTGAGTGTATATTTCAGCTCTGTGCTTCCCTCTTTTCTCTCAAGCGCTGAACAGGTATACCTGCTTATTTCTTTAGAGCCAAAAGCGTCTTCTGTGTTGTCATAAATAATGCTCAGCTTATCCCCTTCATACCGCAGCTCCATGAAGAGCGGGTCACCCTCAATCGTATATTGGATAATCCGCTGGCTGCCCGCTTTCCGCTCCAGGAATTCATCCAGCTTGTTCAGGTTAAGCAGGTCTGTCCCGTTGTAATACACGACATCCTGCTGCTCATTAATCTTATGGCTAAGCTTACCCTTTGCATTCTCCGTCAGGAAGCAGCCCGCCAGAACCATCGCAGCCAACAGCCATGCCAGCGTCACCATCCCATAGCGAAGTGCCCTTTCTTTTACAGAACCCGGCATAATCTGCCTCCTCTAATCTCTGGAAAAGTTTGTCTATCATTCGAGTATACCAAGCCGCTGCGGCTCTTACTACCCACTTATCAAAACTTGCAGACAAGCAGCATTCACCAATCTCATCCCTATTCATCATTTCAGGTTCATTAAAGGTAAGGCGCGTAAGATCCAACTTAAGAACTTACACACCCGAGGTGATGCTGAAATGGCACAAATGGACAAAAAGAAAACCCTGAGCTTCAAGCAAAAGATAGGAATCGTAATTCTGGCCGTGATCCTGGTGATCGGCGGAGTGGTGTATAAGCTGGCTGACCGTTATTTGATCGAGCATGTTGAGGTCGTTGTGGTAGATGAAGGTGCAGGAACGTCCGGCAGTAATGACACTGGTACAACCAGTAGTGCTGAGACTGCTTCACCTTCAGCCGAGGTTAACGCTACATCCGACGACTGGAGCTACAGCAGTGATGATATCCAGATCAAAATTGACCAGGTGGAGACCGGGTCCGGTTCGGACAAGATCACCTATTATGTGGCGGATGTTGTGCTGAAGGATGCGGACAGCTTGAAATCAGCTTTTGCGGATAACAGCTTTGGCACGAATATTACGGAGGTGACTTCGGAGATCGCTTCCGGTAATGATGCGATTTTTGCGGTTAACGGCGACTACTACGGCTTCCGCGACGACGGAGTGATTATCCGTAACGGTACGGTGTACCGCGATGACCCGGTGCGTGATGCAATGGCGCTTTTTGAGGATGGCACGATGCAGACCTATAACGAGGAGGAGGTTTCCTCTGACGAGCTGCTGGCACAGGGAGTTACTAATACCCTTTCCTTCGGGCCGATTCTGATTCAGGACGGACAGATCACCAGTGACTTTAGCAGTGTCAAAATCGACTCTAATTTCGGCAACCGCTCGATCCAGAACGCCAATCCGCGCACGGCCATCGGCATGATTGCCCCGAACCATTATGTGTTCGTTGTCGTTGACGGGCGCAATGAAGGCTACAGCCGCGGCATGACACTGGCCGAGCTTGCGGATGTGATGCAGGGACTCGGGGCGGCAGAAGCCTACAATCTCGACGGCGGCGGCTCCTCGACCATGTATTTCATGGGCCGGGTGGTCAACAACCCGCAGGGTAAAAACCAGGAGCGCGGTGTCAGCGACATACTATACATTAAGGAGTGACCCCTATTATGACTATACTAATTCCAGCCTATGAGCCTGACGACCGCCTGCTTGACCTGATTATTAAACTGCAGGATTACGGGCTTGGCCCGCTTCTGATTGTGGATGACGGCAGCGGCCCCGCTTACCGCGGATTGTTCCAGACGGCTGAGGCGTTCGGCTGCACCGTGCTGACCCATCCCGTAAATTACGGAAAGGGCCGGGCGCTCAAGACCGGATTCCGTTATATATCGGAGCATGGACTGCCGGGCTACGTAGTCTGCGCAGACAGTGACGGACAGCATCTGCCTCATGACATCAAGCGGGTTGTGGAGCTTCTGCACAGCCAGAGCAAGCCCGGAATCGTGCTGGGCAGCCGCCGCTTCAGCGGTAAGGTCCCGCTGCGCAGCCGCTTCGGTAACGCTGTGACCCGCGGAGTGTTCGCGCTGACCACCGGCAGCACAATCTGTGATACCCAGACCGGACTGCGCGGCTTCCCGCCGTCCATGCTGGACTGGCTATGCCAAATCCCCGGCGACCGGTTCGAATATGAGATGAACATGCTGCTGACCGCCCGCAAGGAGGGCTACGACATTAATGAAGCATTCATTGACACCGTATATCTGGATCACAACAAATCGTCACACTTCCGCCCGCTCGCAGACTCCTTCCGGATCTATCTGCCGATCCTGATGTTCAGTACCTCATCGCTGCTGTCGGCGCTGATGGATTTCGTCCTGCTGTTCCTGTTCCAGCGCCTGACCCACAATCTTTTCCTGTCGGTGGTCGGCGCAAGACTGTGCAGCTCGATCTTTAATTATTCCGTGAACCGGAAATATGTCTTTAGCGGCGGCAAGCGTTCGCGCCTCCAGTCGCTCCCGAAATACTTTTCACTAGTTGTCCTGGTGCTGCTGTTCAACTACGGCCTGCTCTACTTCTACAGTGAGCAGCTGATCCTCCCGCTGGCGGCGGCCAAGATTTTGACAGAGGTATCGATCTTCGTGTTCAGTTACTGGGCTCAGCGGCGGTTTGTGTATTGAGGGTATATGCGGAAACAAATATGTATAGTTGTAACCTTATTAGAGCAGCGTTCTCCCTTAATCGGGCAGACGTTGCTCTTTTACGCTAAAGGCCGGAATTGTAGCAATCCTCATCTGTTTATGATAAAATAACACTGTTATTTTTTATTTTAAAGGAGGCTCTCCGCTATTTCAAAGGACAAAGCCAAATTAACTGAGGAACGCATCCTGCAATGCGCACAAGCCGAATTTTTGAAAAAAGGCTTTGCCGGAGCCAGTATGCGTTCCATCGCACAGCAGGCCGGCATGACCACGGGAGCAATCTATCGTTATTTTCCCGACAAGAACAGCCTGTTTGAGGCTCTGGTAGACCCTGTAATTGCAGGCTTCAAGCAGAAGCTCGAGGCTGCCGCAAATCAGCAGACAGCGCATTTAAACACTCAGCAGATACTGCCCGAATATGCAGATACAGAGCAGATGCTCAACTTGTTTATCGGCTATATATATGAGCACTTCGAAGCCTTCGACCTGCTGGTAAACAGCTCCGCCGGATCATCGAGAGCTGACTATGTCGATGCTCTGATCACGCTGGATGTCAACATGACCCGCAGCTACCTTGAGGAGATGACTACTCTGAGTCTGCCTTTGCCGGATCATCTGACCCGTTATCTGCCGCTGCTGATTGAGCAGAGCTACCGGCAGCTGCTGGAAGTTGTAGTGTCCCGGATGACTCGTGAAGAGTCGCAGCATTACTTGGAGCTGTTGATGCCGTTCCTGTATGCGGGATGGAGTACAGTATTGAAGGGAGATCATCATGAGTAGATTCGCACTCGGACATATTTTGATTAAAAGCAGGAATCTGAAGCAGACCGTAGACGACTATGAGCGTATGGGCTTCACTGTCACCTATCGTGCCAATCCGGGAAAAGCGCATAATGCGCTGATCTTCTTACAGGACGGGGCATTTCTTGAACTATTCGACCCGAAGCCGTTTCCCCTCCCCGACAAGCTGCTGCTGGGACTGCTGAGCCTTATCCGTCCACTGCAGCCGCATTTCATTGAGCGCTACCGCTCTTACATACGAGGTGGTGAAGGACTGGCCGATTTTGCACTGGACAGCATGCCTGCACACAAAGCTGCAGATTATTTGCAGGAGCGCATACAGGCGGGAGTTAAGCTAGGCAAGCGGCTCGATATGAGCAAGAAGCTGCAGGATGGACGTAAGCAGACCTGGTGGATCGCACCGCCGGAGGATACGGGCTTGCCTTTTCTCATGAGCGAATATGATCCCGCCGTTCCATGCACGGAAGCCGAAACAACCCATGCCAACGGCGTGCTCGGCATCGATACACTGGTCATTGATGTACCCGATCTGACAGAGTGGACAGCAAAGATTGAGCTGCTGCTGGGCGATTCCGCCATTGCTGAAGACAGCAGTGAATCTATGTTTGAGCTGGAAAAAGGACACCGGATTCTGCTTCGCCAGTCTGACCGTTATCGGCTGGCGGAAATACGTCTGCTGACATCGGCAATGACCATCCTGATCATCTGAAATTAATGATTTTTATTTTGTGGGATTGGCCGTGGCTCCAGAAAATATTTGGACTTCCGGCCGCTGTTGTCTGCAGACTTCTTGAATTATACCGTTGTTCGTGGTTGAAATTTGCAGACAAAGGCGGTCGCTACCGCTCCTACAGTTCCAAAATTCCCCTCCGCCACTCGTCCCCGTAATTCAATCCATTGTCATGAATGGCTTAATCTATACCGTATATATATTACGGATTCTCCGATTTCTATTTTCAACAGAGCTACAGCTCATCACCTGTTTTTCTGAATGACGTCTTTCCTCCAAGCATGACTGAATCCACCTTCCAACCAGCATGCAGCCATGACTTAGCTTGTGTATTCGTCAACGCATTAGCTCACCATGGTCGATATTTGCTTGCTTTCAATACTTATTAAATATCGACATCCCAAGCCATTGAACAGAAGGAGCGCACTCATCACATAATGATAGCGTAGATATGAGCCTGGATTCCAAAGATAAGCGCTCTGGTTTATCTTGTATAGCCAGAACGCAAAAAGAGAAATGCTTCTGAATGTAATCACTGACTCTGCTCTTAATAGTTAACTGATATGCTTGATTGATTAAATGACCATAATTAAGTTCAGTTTCCTGAGTTGTAAAATCAAGAGAACCATGATATTCAAGTGTTAATAAATGTAATCTGAATACAATTAGATTGCTGTTGGTTTATGCTATAATGAGCAAAAGGAAGGTGAGCAGAATGTCTATTTCAAAAGAGCAATTGGAACAGAGCTTTCAGGGCAAATCTTATGTAGATCTTAAAGATTTGGTCCAGCTAATCGAAGAGAACTTTGGATTCAACGTTACGTTGCAAAGAAAAGATGGGCAGCCTACATTTACCGATGACCAGAAGAAGCGAATGTCTTCAGTCATTTTTAAAGATGAAGGTGTTCTGTCCCAACTGAAGCAAGCCCAAAAGGATCGTAAAGATGGAATTTCAACATACAGTGACAGCGAAGAAGAGTTTGCACAATTACTGAATGAGGCTCAGAATGAAATCTGACCGTTATAAAGTTCTCTGGAATACTTACGCTCGGCTAGCTCTTGCCCGTATGAAGGAATATAAAGTAGACCCCATGAATGTCTTTAGGCGTTCTAAGTCTGTATTAGCCGATGAGCCGAAATACAAAGCTGATGGAGTGTCGGACTTTCCTGGTTTTGAGTTTAACGGGTACTACTGGCTACTAATTGGCAACGTGATTGTTATTTACAGGATTGACGAAGATCTTCGTGAAGTGTATGTAGATGCTTGTTACTTTGCAAATACTGGACTTTCTCATTATGTATTTTGGGGGATAGATCCAGATGAAGAATAGCCCAACCAGGGGACGTAATCTGCGCATAGGTTAGGCTATTCTTTTTTTCTATAATTCTTCAATTTCAACAAGCCACGTACGGATCTTCGGTTCGCTAATTTTCCCCAGTGCGTATCTGACCCATCTCTTCACTTCCGTGAGCGACAATCCGTAATCTTCGAGTTCGCCTTTATGTTGCTTAAGATAATAAAATAACGAGTTGGCTTCATTGGGAGACAGCGATAGATATTTTAATTTGGAGACATACTCAACAATATCTATATCCACTGCCTCATAGACTGCAGTTGCTTCTGCTAATGCTTCTTGAACAGATGATGGGAAATACTCCTCCCTTACCTTCTGATCATACTTGACTTCGTTTTCTCGTCTTCTTAATGCCGTTTCCGCTTTTAACACTTCAACTTGAAGCAGTACTTGATTGGCGAAGTCACGCCTATTGCTTTCCTCCTGTTCCTTATCGCTTAGGAGAATCTCATCCCGTACGATCAAGGCTTGCGAGATATTCATCCGATAACCTTCTGTTAGGGCAAATCCTCTGAAAGGTGATTTCATTTGATCAAGAATCAACCTGTACACAGAGAACGTAATATCATCTCCCATAGAGTGAACATAGTACAGGCTCCTGACATCAGGCTTCATTGTGCCTTGCGCCCTGTATCCAAACAAATGAGGAATATTCTGGCCTGGAAATTCCTCACTCATTTCCTTCAATAATTTATCCCATTTGTAATCCTCCTCTGTCTTTATGGCCAGGCTATACTCTGCTTCCCACAGGTGGAGAACCCGATGCCCGTAATCATCCGCCAATTCTCTGTCTTCTATGAACCAGATGGATTCAAGCCCTTTATCTTTAAAGTACTTATTCCTTTTATGAATTGTCTTTACTATTTTTTCATCGCCAATCTCATGCACATTTGTTATTACAGAAACAGCAAATTCGCGACCGTTTTTATTCAGATAAATGTCAGGGTAATTTTTCCATTTTTCTTCAGCTTTTTCTTTAAAGCCATACTCAACTTTCAAATCAGGTCTTATCAATTCCTGTCCTTTAAGCTCGTTATAAATAATTTCTTTGATAACGGAATGTTTTTTATTCTCTCGTTTCGTTTGATTATGATAAGTATCGTATGCCTCAGACTGTTGACATGACTTACCCTTTAGATGGGCAAAATGTATTTCATTAATTTCTCCAGCACGTAGTCGCAGCTCTTCATGACAAAACGGGCAGACCATTGCTTTTTTTTCAGCAGCCTTTCGATATTTGTCAATCATCCTATTCTTTTCAGAATCATTGTATCTGCTGATCTCCGCTGTAATGTTGAGTGTTTTCCCCTCATATAAAGCAACATCCATATTAGTCCCCCCTGTACTTAGCGATATTTAATCTTTCTCCATCATTTCAGGAAAAACCTGCATAAATGTATAATTCTCCAGCCCACAGCCCCCCCCATCATACTCTCCCCCTCCCGCCCATATACTTAAAAGGAACAGCAAGCCGGAGGGAGAGTAGAATCATGCCAAGTGAAGATGAAATCAAGGCGCTGGAGCGGTCCATTGCCGAGATTACGGAGATTGCTACCGGGTTCGGGCTGGACTTTTACCCGATGCGGTATGAGATATGTCCTGCTGATATTATTTATACCTTTGGGGCCTACGGGATGCCTACCCGGTTCGGGCACTGGAGCTTCGGGAAAAGCTTTCATAAAATGAAATCCCAGTATGACTTTGGCCTCAGTAAAATCTACGAGCTCGTCATTAACTCTAACCCCTGCTACGCCTTTCTGCTGGACGGCAATTCCCTGATCCAGAATAAGCTAATCGTAGCCCACGTTCTGGCTCACTGCGATTTTTTCAAAAATAATATGCGCTTCTCCATGTCTAACCGGGATATGGTTGAGAGCATGTCTGCCACAGCCGACCGGATCGCCGGTTACACGGTGACCTACGGCATTGACCGGGTGGAGCGGTTCATTGACTCGGTGCTGGCGATTCAGGAGCATATTGATCCCAGCCTGATCCAGCCGCGCAAGCTTGGCAAAACCGATCTGCTGGAAGCCAAGATGAGAGCTAACAAAGAAGGCCAGTCCGGCAAGCCCGCCGGAGAAAATGCTTACAGCGAGCTGTGGAAGCTCGATCAGGCCAAAGAAGGTCCGCAGGAGCCGGACGCTGCCGCCAAGCGGGCCTTCCCGCCTGAGCCGGAAAAGGATATCGTCTGGTTCATCCAGCAATATTCGACCAGCCTTGAGGATTGGCAGCGCGATATTATGACCATGCTGCGCGACGAGATGCTCTATTTCTGGCCGCAGATGGAGACGAAGATCATGAACGAAGGCTGGGCCTCCTACTGGCATCAGCGGATCATGCGCGAGCTGGACCTGACTTCGGAGGAGACTATCGAGTACTCCAAGCTCAATTCGTCCGTTGTGCAGCCGTCGCGCCAGAGCCTGAATCCATACTATCTGGGCCTGAAAATCTTTGAGGACATCGAGCGCCGCTGGGACCGTGACAAAATGTTCGAGGTACGCGAGCTCGACTCCGACATCTCCTTCATCCGCAGCTACCTGTCGAAGCAGCTGGTTAACGATCTTGACCTATACGTATTCGAGAAAAAAGGGCCGGAGTGGAAAATTACCGACAAAGCCTGGGAAAATGTCCGCGACCAGCTCGTGCTCGCCCGGGTCAACGGCGGCTCCCCGTACCTCGTCATCCAGGATGCAGACTATGAGCGCAACGGCGAGCTGCTGATCTCCCACCGCTACGAGAGCATCGAGCTGGATCTGAAATACCTGGAGCGCACCCTTCCGCACATCTACTCCCTCTGGGGCCGCAATGTTCATTTACAGACTGTCGTGGAGGATAAAAAGGTTCTGTTCACTTATGACGGGAAAAAGGTACAGCGGAAGTTTATGTAGGTCTTTCAGCGAATATGAAAATGTTATCAAGAGAGCATCTCCTTGTTGGGATGGTCTCTTTTTGTGATTTTCATCTGAATAACATAGTGCAATAGCTGGCCCTGTGAGCTATCACTACGACATAAGCTATACTCATGCCAGGCCCTGTTAATGCCTCTTTTATACCGCTCCATTAAATTCCATAAAAACACATTTATTTATATTAATAACAGCTATAATAGAGCACAGAGGTGATTGAATTGAATTCAAGCAAACAACGTGTCCATCTGATTGACGGACTAAGGGGGGTTAGCTTATCGGGAATCATACTGGCTAATATGCTGATCTTCCAGTACGGTATGTATGGGGAGTCTGATCCGCAGCTGTTCGGAATCGGTGGAACTGACCTCGTGTTACGCTCTCTATTGTTTATTTTTGTCGTCGGCAGCTTCATGCCTGTCTTCGCCTTCATGTTCGGATTCGGCATGGTAAAGCTGTCTGAAAGCCTAAAGGGACGCGGTCTCCGCCCAAAAAGCCACCTGGCCCGCAGATTTCTGCTGCTGCTGGTCTTAGGGCTGCTGCATTCATTTTTGCTGTGGGAAGGCGATATTCTGGCCTTTTACGGGTTTACCGGCTTTTTCCTGCTGCTGTTCCTGAACCGGAAGCCCAAGACGCTGCTAATCTGGTCAGTCCTGCTGCTGTCGGTCATGGGGATACTGGGCATCATCCCGCAAGATCCGGAGGACCCCCTTGCCCGGACATCGGCGCATACGCAAAACTACATACGAGAAAGCATTAATATTTATGGTTCAGGAAGCTATGGAGAGATTATGCATTTCCGCAACAACACCGACGCGCTGTCGGATGAGGAGAGCGACCTTATGGCATATGCAGCTCTTTTGGCCCCATTGCTGACTGCTCCGCTGTTCCTTCTTGGCATGCGTGCCGCCCGCAACGGCATATTCGATAACCCGCAAGCCAAACGCAGCATTTATCTCCGGCGCACGCTCATTCTAGTTCCGGCAGGACTGCTCACCAAAGCCTACAGCGTGCTGGTTCAGCAGCTTGGAGGAGAATCCCTGCCCGGAGCGGGAATCGGTGATCTGGCTGGCGGGTCACTGCTCGCACTCGGTTATATCTATGCCTTCGCTCTTCTGTATACGAGACCTGGCAAGACCGGCCTGCTGTACAATTTCGAAGCGGTGGGCAGGCTTTCGCTGACGAATTATTTGATGCAGAGTGTGATCTGCACAACTATCTTCTATGGCTACGGGCTGGGTCTGTTCGGCAGGGCGGGCATACTCGGAGGCATCGGGATCGTTCTGGTGGTCTATGCTGCGCAGTTATTGCTAAGCCCGTATTATTTAAAATATTTCCGTATCGGTCCCGTCGAACAGCTTCTGCGCATCTGGACTTATCTGACATGGAGCGGCCGGCCAAAGCAGAGTCGTCACAGCGAATCTCTGCCGGAGGCAGGTGCTCCTTCAAGCAGCCACACGACAGCCTAACCGCAGCCGGCTCTGCGGAATGTGGTAATGTGACACGAAGAAGGCACTATCTGCCGGCACTCCGATATGAGCGCCGCTGATAGTGCCTTCTCTTTTCAGCCTGTGTAGAGGACTGCGTTATTCCCCAAGTAAAAACTGCATGGTACGGTCCCCGCCGCCAGGCAGATATTCATGTCCGAAGTCCGGATACACGACCAGCTGCTTGGGAGCGGTAATTTTGTTATAGGCTGCGAACTGGGTGGACGGCGGGCAGATGGTATCCATCAGGCCGGTGAAGAACAGCACCTCACCCTGAATGCGGGAAGCCAGATGCTGCAGGTCAATATAACCCAGCTTTTCAAAAACCTCGTCCTCCCGCTCATGCAGCGGATCGAACTTGCGGAAATAGAGGTTCAGCTCATGGTAGGCATCCTTGTCCAGGTCCATCTCCCAGACACGTTTGTAGTCACACAGGAACGGATAGGTGGTGGCGGCTTTTTTTATCCGCGGCTCAAGTGCGGCACAGGCGATAGTAAGCGCTCCGCCCTGTGACCCGCCCATGGCGTATACACGCTGCGGATCTACTCCCGGCAGCTCAAGCGCAATCTGCGCTAACCGCACAGTGTCCAGATAAATATGGCGGAACAGCAGGTTGTCCGGATGATCATCCAGTCCGCGGATAATATGCCCGTTATGGGTGTTGCCTTTTACACCGCCCGTATCCTCAGATAAACCGCCCTGCCCGCGGCAGTCCAGTGCCAGCACCGAAAAACCCAGCGAGACATAAGCAAGCTTATCCTGCCACTCGCCGGAGTCACCGGTATATCCGTGGAACTGCAGAACCGCCGGCTGCGGCGTACTTACCGTTCTCGGACGGAGGTATTTGGCATGGATGCGCGCACCGCGCACTCCCGTAAAATACAGATCAAAGCATTCGGCCTGCGGCGTCTGAAAAGCACCCGGAATCAGCTCAAGCTGCGTTTCCACCGATGCAAGCTCCTCCAGTGCACGCTCCCAGTAAGCGTCGAAGTCGGCCGGACGCGGGTTTCTTCCCTGATATTGCTTTAACTGTTCTAGCGGCATATCTACTAATGGCATTTGCGGAACATCCCTTTCGGAAATAGGTATACATTCTAACCCATTATAGAGTCCGCCGGGAATGATTGGTATTAGATAATCTTACGAAAAAACGTTTGCAAATAACGCCCGCGCGGGTGAGGTATGGGGATTTTACGGAGCGGTAGCGTCCGTTTTGAAATTTGTAGTCTTACAATCTGAAGCTTCTCGCAGGATTCCCCGCATATTATGGCAGACTAGTGTTATCCTTAACCTGCGGTGCTGCCCAGCAGCAAGCAGGCAGCATCTCAACAATGGCCCGCCAGCACGGGGATTCCGTGCGTCGCGGGCCTCGCCCGGCCGCCACCACAGCGGCCGTGAAAATAGGTCCTTTAACAGGAAAATACTGGCTAGGCGTGCGTAACGGAGGGAATTTTGGAGCTGCAGGAGCGGTAGCGTCCGCCTTTAAGGTTGGATTTCGACCGCTGCACAGCGGCCATAATCAGGAAATCCAACCTTAACAGCGGCCGGAAGCCCAAACATTCCCGCAGTGCAGCCCTTCAGCCGGACAGTATTTGCCCCGCAGCAGTTGCACTATCACCGCAGCATCTATCAGCACCCGCATCAGTACAACGTTAAAGCCCTATTTTCACGCCCGCACCCTAACAGGAATGTAGATCTCCATCACCGTATCCACCCGAGAATGGCAGCGCTCATCATAGAATTCAAAGTCCAGCTTATCCTCGTCGAACGCATAGCCGCTGGCCGGAAACCACTCCTCAAAGATGTATTTCCAGGTGCTCCTGATCACCTGCACGAATACATCCGGGTCGCCGTTCTCTGTCCCGTCCACCGGCGGTGTGGTGAACACCGCATACTCTGCAGCCGGCACCTCCACGGTCAGCATATCCGGGGTCACTCTGGAGAAATCATCCACAATTACACCCAGCAGGTACACAGCATTGCCATCGCCGTTAGCAGGCACACACAGTCCCACTTCGCCGTGTCTGGGCGGATTAAGGAGGCTGTACATTTGGTCCTCCAGATTCTCGCCCTCATACTGGCTCCAGAACGAAGCAATATCCCTGGTATAGCTGCTGTCCGTTACATTCGTCGCAATTCCGTAGCCAGCCGCCTTAAAAGCGGGCTTCCTTACAAACACAGGATTCATTAAATATCCTCCGAGCTCAAATTCCGGACCATTCTGAAGATATCCTGCCATCCGCGCCGCATATTGCGAGGGACTGTAGCCGTAGGCTTTGCGGAAGGCTTTGGTGAAGCCGCCAGGGGTCTCGAACCCGTAATCCAGCGCAATACCAGTCACACTCCGCCCGCTGAACAGCTCAACCGCTGCCAAAGACAGCTTCCGGCTGCGCACATATTCCATCACAGTCATCTCTCTGCACAGGCTGAATACGCGGCAAAAATGATACAGCGAATAGCCGGCTACAGCAGCAATCTCCTCAGCAGTCAGGTTTTCCTTAATATTCGCCTCAATGTAATCAATGCAGCGTTCTATATCCTTACTGTAATTCACTGAGCAACCCAGCCTTTCCCGTACGGTACCTTCATTATAGCAACACGCTTAGCAGGAGACTGTTCCTGTTTTGCTTGAATGAAAATGTACGTTGCACAATTAACCTGACGTACTGTAGTCAACTTCCATGAGGTATAGTTAAAGCAGAAATAATACCCAATACACCCTTTTTGCAGGAGGAAAAAATCATGGCACCCAAAACAAATGCTCAGCGTGTATCCGAATTCCAGTCTTTCATTCCCTACATTCAGTCGCTGGAAGCCCTGGACAATACAGTCTGGGAAAGTCCGGTCGGAGACGGCAAATGGTCACTCAAAGAGCTTGTCTGCCACTTGATGCGCTGGGATCAGTATTTTTACGAGGAGGCATTCGCCAAAGTGAAGGAAGGCCAGCCGGTGACCTCGAGGCATCTGAATTTTAACGAATTTAACGCCCGGGCGATCCAGTACGCGCAGACGGTAACCGTGCAGGAGGCGATTCAGCAGTTTGTGCTATACCGCAGCCTGATCGTTGCCGAGATGACGGGCAGCAGTGAAGAGGATTTTTTGCGGACGCATAAGGACGGTGACGGTAAAACGTTCAGCTACCGCGGGCATCTGCGCGGCTTTCTCCCCCACGATAAGCACCACAAGAAGCAGATGGAGCAGTATATCCGGTCCCAGATGGTATCAAAAAGCTAACCTTAGCCCGCCCGCCATACTTAATTGCACTCTGTACATCTAAAAGGCTCTTTTTCTCCCGCAAAATCCGTTTAATTGTACTCCGTACACTTAAAAACACGAAAAAAGCCCCTTTAGCCTAATTTCGGATGATATAGCTGTACAAACTGCACTTATATCGCTCACGTACTAAATCCCTCCCCTTTTAGTTGCACAGAAGAGACAATTTCATAATTCAGTTTGCTGGAAAGCAAGACTGGGCCAAAATCTGAGTTTGTTTTTAAAAAAATCAGGCCACTTGTTGGGAGTTTCTTAACTGCTTGTTCAACTTGTCTAGCGCAAACTTACTCAAATTGTAGGCCAATGTGCTGAGCTGGAAATCGACACTTGCCCGGACGCCGCGGTGACGCGTGCGTTTCATCCCAAAATACTCTTTGAGATAGGCAAAAACACGTTCTACAGCCGTTCGTTTCTTGTACAGTTGCGTAAAGCTCTCGCTTCCTCTTGCTGGGTTGGCATGCTTACGCAAATCGGTTTGGATTCGGATTTTAAACACTTTTTGGCAGCCGGATTCGGAAAACGGACAGTCTTTGCACTGGTTAGGCTTGGTGTAACGCAGCGTTTCGTACTTAGCATCGAAACTGTCGTAACGGTAGGCGTGTCCCTGTGAGCACACAGGGGTGTAGTCCTGGTTCATCCCCTCAGGCGGTTTTTTGTGGTGAATCATTTTAATAATAGGAAAAGCGCCTAAGGAATGAATCAACCGGTAAATGGCCGAACTGTCATACCCTTTGTCGCCCAAGACATGCTTCACCTTCAGCCCAGGAAACTTCAGGTGTAGCCCCTTTAGGAGCAGGACGGCCATCCGCTGGTCATTCAGATTCGCCGAACTAAAGACACCGCTTAGCACATACTGAGAATCCGCATCCACCAGTACGTTTGCCTTAAATCCGTAGTAACTGGTGAGTCTGCCCTTTGTATTTTTCTTGTCAAAGCGTGCAGCGTGCCGGGGGATCGTGCTCAGGAGCTCGTTATAGGTGTAAGATAGCATCGCTTCAATCGTTTTCTCAAAGGGCGCTAAGGTCTCTTCATAAGCGTCCCGTTCCAGACGCCGGCGCTCTTTTTCTTCCGCAGAAGCCCGCCCACGTCGGTAGACTGGTTTTTTAAGCGGTTCGTTCGCTGGCTGAGGCTCTGGCTCGGCATTCTCGAACTCCAGTTGCTGGATTTCTGGAGCTTTGCTTGGTTTTTTGGCACGGCGGGCCGCTCGGCATTTCGACGCAGATTCACTGAATTGGCAATCCCAAGCCTCCACAATGGAGGAGTCAACGGCAAGGTGCGTGCCCGTAGTAAAGCCCTCTTCCATGGCAGACAGCACCAAGGTATCCTGCAGTTGCTCAAGCATTCCCGTTTGCTCAAGCGCAGAAATCAGACGGGAGTATGAAGCCAGGCTCGGAATAGGGTTCGAGCCGGTAAATCGGCACTGCGCCCGAAATTCCTCGCTATGCTTAAGGCGCCTAACCAAGGAAGAAACAAACTCAATGCCCTCCATTTTTGAGATGAGCAGCGAGTAGATCATGGCAGGGAGGTTTAGCTCCTGTGGCCGCCCACGGTGGTTCTTTTTCCGGAGGACGTGCAGGACCGGAGCCAGGTTTAAGTGATCAAAGATTTGGCTGTATTTATCTTCCGGGCGCATTTGGAGCAATTCCTCGAAGGAAAACAGCTCTTCTTGTCGAATAGAATAGATAGGGATTACCTCTTTTCTTCTCGGGTGTTGGTTTCGTCGCCTATAACTTCGAGAACTTGGGGAGGTACTCCTTTTTCTATGCTCAAAAAAACCAGGTATAGCAAGGGTTTTGAATTATGAAATTGTCTCCAGAATGCAGTTATGTTAATAAAATCAAGAGCAGTACATTCCTTTCCATAGTTCAACTCTCTTGTCAGCAAAAGAAGCCCGCCCCTCCCCTCCAAGGGGGGAAAAGCAGGCTGGGTACTAACAACAAATCATCCGCTACAAGCAGCACATGATTCTCAACATTTACCGGGTGGATCAGCACCTGTATTTGATGCACAGCCTTGGCGGCCCAGATGGATCAGACTGTCTACTTCCCCTCACAATAGCTATCCACTTCAAGCGATGCCAGCAAAAGCGGCCCGACTCCCATAGCGGTATCGGATACAACAGCCTCAGAAATATAGTAATCGTAGGAGCCGTTGCGGTCTTTGCTCAGCCCGGCGCCATTGCAGATTTTGTGCAGATGAAGACCTTCGCTGTCCTCTGTGACCAGATGCTTCATAATACCTTCATAGCCTCTGAGCATACCTTCTTCAAAGGAACGCTCCAGATAGCCCAGTCTCAGCCCCTTAGCCATGGCATACACGAACATAGTGGAGCCGGTAGCTTCCAGGTAATTCCCCTTGCGTCCCGCCTGATCCAGCACCTGATACCAGAGGCCGGTCTCCTTATCCTGTACCTCCAGAAGCGCGCCGCATACCCGCTGGAAGATGCCGATGATCGTTCCGCGCTGCGGATGGGTCACCGGAAAATGCTCCAGACAGTCCACGCAAGCCATCACATACCAGCCCATCGCCCGGCTCCAGAAGTGGGAGGATAATCCGGTAGTGGAATCTGCCCACTCCTGCTCCTTCGATTCATCCCAGCCGTGATACAGCAGCCCGGTGCGGGGATCGCGGGTCCGGCGCTCGATCAGCAGCAGCTGGCGGGCTGCCTCGTCGATCAGCTCGGGACGCTGGAAGACTGCGCCGAACTGGGCCAGAAACGGCGAGGCCATATATAAGCCGTCCAGCCACATCTGGAACGGATAGACCTTTTTGTGCCAGAACCCGCCTTCCGAGGTGCGGGGATGGCTGATCAGCTGGGCCGCCAGCAGATGGGCGGCTTCGGCGTAGCGCTGCTCTCCGGTTTTCTGGTAGAGCAGGAACAGATTCTTGCCCTGGTTAATCTGGTCCAGATTATATTCCTCCAGCCTGTAGGTCCGGATAGAGCCGTCCTCACCGATGAAGCTGTCCATATGCCGCTGCATATAATCGAAATAATCCGGCTTCCCCAGCTGAAGCCCGGCCCGGGCCATCGCCAGCTGCAGCATCCCCGGAACATAAGCCCAGCGTTCCAGCAGGTAAGCATGTTCTCCCTGCTCATTGCATTGGCCGAGTATAGCCTCCGCAATCCTGCGTGACCAGCTTACGGTATTCACTTCTGTTGCAGACATCATTCATTCCTCCTGTCATTTGTTTTGCATCTATTAGATATTGAATTTGTATTTTTACTGTTCAGGTTTCATGATAACTCTGCAAGCTGCCCGCGCAGCCAGGCAAACGCCGGGCTACCGTGAATCTCATGCCCGCCTGAGAAAAAATCTGCCCCGACCTGCCCGCTATGCCCCGCTGCGCTGTAAATCTGCTGCAGTCTGCCCAGCGCCAGCTTCGATCCTGCCGGACCGAATAGCGGATCGCCATCACCTGACTCCAGGAACAGCCCGCGCGGCGCAATCAATCCGAGCAGATCCGGCATCTCTGCCTCCAGCAGTATCCCCGGAATGTAGTTATCCAGGCAGTGGTTCCGTGTAAGAATACTAGCCGCGAATGTATTGGCATAGCCGCTGACAACGGCACAGGCAATCCGCTCATCCAGCGCCGCCGTGAAGCCGGCTACCAGTCCGCCGCCGGAGATGCCCATAATGCCGATATGCCCGCTGCGCACCTCACTGCGGGTCTCCAGATAATCAAGCACCCGCATCGTCTCATAGATGCGGTAACCAGCCATCGTCTGTCCGGCCATTAACAGCGCCGAGGACAGGCGGAAGCAGGAGTTTTTGCCTGGCTCACCGCTCATGCGGTCTTCATCCAGCCGCCGGTCACCGAAGCCAAGCACCTCCGGAGCAGCCACTACAAAGCCCTCTTTAACAAGCGATACGGCAAAATCCTTATGAAGTCCCGGGTCACTCTGCCGTTCTGATCCGTCCGGGTCCAGGCCGGTAATCTCCCGGCTGCCATAGCCATGTCCGTGAACGGCTATAATGGCCGGTGCGGGAGAAGCTGAAGCCTGCTCCGGAATCAGCAGGTACAGCGGCATACGCAGTCCCTCGTAGGTTGTAATCTCTATCCGTTCCCGGATATATCCGGGACAGGCTACCCGCTCCAGCAGCACGGGTTCAAGCCCGGTACGCGTCTCCGGGAATCCGCCCAGCTTCTCCGTGAAGGCTGCAGCAAGCCCGGACCGCCACCGCCCGAAAGGAAGCTCCTCCCGGAACGCGGAGCTGCGGGGTGCGGAATCTGTCAGGTTGTTCATGTATTGCTGCAATACATCCATTTCTTGTTCGCCTCCTGCATACTGTCCGCGATGTTAGCGGACACTCAATATCCCTCCGGGTGCCAGCCGCCGAGGACGTTCAGCACCCTGTATTCCGCCGCTTCCTCAGCATTCAGCTGCCGGGACCATGATACTCTTGCCTGCGGACCAGCCCCCGGTCCGCTGCTGGCATATTCCTCATAACGGCTGGTTGCCTCCCTGTCCGGCTGCCCCCAGTTATGCCAGCCTTCCGGCGTAACCGAAGCATCCATCCCGGTGCGGATAAAAGCCACACGGGCATAGGGACGCCATGGACGGCCCAGATAGACATCACTGACTCCTTCTCCCCCGGTGATCCCGCAGTTCAGGAACACGTAACCGAATCTGGCGCCTTCCGGTGTGGAAGCTGCGGTAATATAACCCCGGGAACGCTTGTTATGCAGCTCGCAGCGGTCAAATAAAGCGGTGGCTGGACCGAAAATATAATCTACATCACCTTCGATATAGCAGTTATCGTAATATTGCCTGCCTTGGCCGGTGTACAGCGTATCCTGATCCCCGAGCAGGCGGACCCGCCGGAAGACGGCCTGATCTGCATCAATAAAGGCAGCTACGGCCTGACCGGTGCCCGGACCGGAGCTGTTGCGGACAGTCAGATTCTCGGCGGTGAAGCCTGACGCAAAGACATTTAGCGTACCCGTTCTGAATGTGCCTAGCGGCTCGCCGTCCGGGCCGAGCGTATGCGCGTTGTCCGACCAGCTCAGGATGGTCGATTCTGTATCCTCACCCAACAGCAGAATGGGAGGCAGCTGCTGTCCTACCGTAATTTTTTCCTCATAGATTCCGGGTCTGATACGGATGGTAACCGCTGACCTGTGCTCCGGGGGAATAGAATCCAAGGCCTCCTGCAGGCTGCCGAATCCGCCGGTATTATCCTTTGAGACTGTAATTAGCATACGCGGCTCCTTTTATATCTGTCTGAATTTATTCTATAATAGCGATAACGGCCTGAAGAGAAGAGGAGATTCATGACCAGCGTAACCAGCCCAAATCCCAAATATCATATAGCAGACAGCCGGTACAGCATCCAGCATATGAAGCGCAAAGGCATTACCGCCATGCCGCGCCCCCATAGACATGAATTAATAGAGCTGTATTATCTGCTGGAGGGGGAGCGCGTCTACTTTGTCGATGACAGGGTGATCACCGTTCATAAAGGCGAGCTGATTCTCATCCAAGGCAACGAGCTTCATTCCACAGCCAGCTCAGAAATCGCCGAATTTGAACGGATTCTGATTAATTATGATCCGGCTCTGCTGCCGGTGCAGCTGCGCAGCAGAGCGCAGTGGTTCCACAGCCGCAGCTACCGGCTTTTCAGGCTTACACTGCGCGAACAGGACGAGGCGGAAAGCCTGCTGAACCGGATGCTGGAGGAATGCCGGCTGCAGAAGCCATTCTATGAGACCTGCATCATAACGCTTCTCACCGAGCTGATGATTCTGTTGCAGCGTTCCGAGACTACCTCACAGGCCGGAGCAACCAAACATCCGCTCCACCAGCTGGTTACAGAAGTTGCCACCTACATCCGCGGCCATTACCGCGAGTCGCTGACCCTTGAGCAGACTGCCGGGCATTTTTTCATCAGCCCCTCTTATTTGAGCCGGGTTTTCCACCGTCTGACAGGATTTCATTTTCGCGAATACATCGTTCATATCCGGGTCAGGGAAGCTGAACGGCTGCTTGCCGGTTCGGCGGATAAAATCCAGGAGATCGCCTCGGCGGTCGGCTTCGAGCATCTCTCCCACTTTAATAAAACCTTTAAAAAATCGACGGGGCTGACTCCGCTTCAATACAGGAAGGAAGCCAAAGCCCGGCCGTCGTCCGGCTCCCGGATTACCGGAGAGGCCGTAGACCATGACATCATTTTAACTCCGGCTGATGGACAGCTGATCTGAATTCGTAACAGAGACGTTACTGCATTTATGAATCTGCACCTCAGGCAATTCTTCAGTCTGCAGGCTGATGTTATCGAGTCTTAACCCGTCGCCGTTACGCAGGATGATGCCGCGCTTGCTGACGGCCTGTAGATTCTCGACCGTGAGTTCAGAAAGCGGCAGCTCCGGTAATCCGTTCACCAGTAGTGTGGTATCCGCCTCCTGGCAGACAATATTGCGGAGAGTGATGTTCCGGAACTGCGGTGTTTCTTCGGTTACCGGCAGCAGCACCTCATCATGCCCCTCCGAGCCCTCTACACCTGCGTAGAACATGTGGAAGGACACTGCTTCATGAAGGATACCGCTCATGTCGATGTTCTCCATAACAATATCCTCAACAACACCGCCTCTGCCTCTGGTGCTCTTGAAGCGCAGCCCGATATCAGTTCCCATGAACAGGCAGTCATGCACTCTAACCGCATGCACACCGCCGGACATTTCACTGCCGATGACCACTCCGCCGTGGCCGTGATACACGGTGCAATGACGGATTGTGATATAGCTGCAAGGTATTCCTAATCTCCGGCCTTCTTCATCCTTGCCTGATTTCAGGCAGATGGCGTCATCCCCCACATCGAAGCTGCAATGCTCGACAAGCGCATGGCTGCAGGATTCCAGGTCAATTCCGTCCCCGTTCTGCGAATACCAGGGATTACGCACCTGGACCTTCCGTACCGTAATCTGCTCACAGGCCATCGGATGAAGGTTCCAGGCAGGCGAATTCTGAAAGGTCGGACCTTCCAGCAGCACCCTGCGGCAGTTCCGCAGACTGAGCAGCACAGGCCGGAGATAGGCACGGGCGGGCAGGTAAGCCTCTGCACTGGTATCCCCGCTCTCCTGCAGGCTGCGTACGTACGCCTCCCCTTCCATTGCTGCACGGGACGGCCACCAGATCTCACCGTCATCGTCCACAACTCCGCCGGAGCTGGTCAGCTTCTTCCACTGCAATTCTGTCATCTTGAAGCGTTTTACCGGACGCCAGCCCTCTCCGCCACCGTCAAAAATCCCGTCGCCTGTAATCGCCACATCGCTTAGACCCTCACCATCAAGCGGTGACTGGCAGCGCCAGCCGGATGTACCCTCATAGTAGGAGGGCTGCAGCGGGTACAAAACCGGGTCCGGGACAAACTGTACCAGCGCTCCCCCCTGGGCATGCAGGTTGGTCCGGCTGTGCATGGTAAGCGGGCCTGTACGCCAGATTCCCTGCGGAATAATAACCGTTCCGCCTCCGGCTGCAGCGCAGGCATCAAGCGCAGCCTGAATGGCAGAGGTACACAGCGACAAGACTCCGGCTTCTGCACCATACTCCGTAATATGAAAAGTCCGATCCGGAATCTGCGGAAGCTCGGGAAGCGGATAAGCTACCGTTATTGGATTAACATTCATGATCATTTCCTCCTTCTCTATTCAAGCCCTTCATAGCTGAACCAGTCGAAATCTGCAGCATTAATGCTTTCTGCCCCCTGCGAGCTGGCATACATACCGATGTATGCACCGGTAAAACCTCCTGCCAGATCAGTACTAAGCACCGTTCCGTCCGCCTTCTCATACAGTGCTGCCCATTTGTCCGATTCAGAGGTTCTGTAATAGAAGCTGTATTCCTGGCCCCTTGCTTCCACCTTGAACTGCACTTTGCCCGGTGTGTATGCTCTGGAAGCAAGCTGCTGCTCACTGCCGCCGCGGCGCTCGATCAGGCGGAGCACCTGCTCGCCCGCATCCTGCCCTAATTCATAGCGGAAATGGTAATTTTCATTCTGCAGCAGCACAAGCCCTGCAGCTTCACCCTCCTGCACCGGGCTGAACATCATATCCGCCGCAGCGCGGAAGCTGAGGTGCTGCTGCCGTCTGCCGACAAAGGACGGATTCGCCACATCAGAGAGCCGCTGCGGCTTCAGGCGAAGCCGCAGATAACCCGGCTTATCCGTTAGACTCCAGAATTCGCCGCGCGGTGTCCGCAGGAAATTCCAGCTCAGGCCCAGCCTGCTATCCGCAAAATCATCACGCGCCGGCAGCTCCGGCCACTTAGTCTCCGGCAGATCCGGTGCGGCAGACTCAAATTCCAGCACGCCTTTGCCGGGATTTACTACAGGCCACTCATTCTCCCAGGCTACCGGGGTTAGGAAGGTTTCACGCCCCAGGTTGCGGTAATAGCCGCCGCAGGTTCGTGAAGCCAGACAGAACATCCACCAGTCCCCGTGCTGGGTTTCGACCAGCTCGCCGTGGCCGACGTTAACAATTGGATATTGTCTGCCTAGATGGCGATGGGTCAGGATCGGATTGGCCTTGTGCCCCTCATAAGGGCCGGTTACGTTTTTACTTCTGGCGATCGTAATCGCATGGGTATGTCCGGTGCCGCCCTCAGCGATCAGCACATAATACCAGTCCCCGATCCGGTAGATATGCGGACCTTCCTGGGCGTGGGCCACTTTAAGTGCACCCTTCCAGATGCTGATCTTCGGTCCGACCAGCCTGCCTGCCTCAAGGTCAATCTCCTGCAGCCAAATGTCCATATCCTTCGGATAATCCTGGCCTTCGGGCGGTACACGGTTGCCGGTATAATACACCTTGCCGTCATCATCGAAGAACAGCGAGGAATCAATCCCCGGGGCATCCTCCAGCCAGACCGGATCAGACCATTCTCCGGCAGGATCAGTGGCGGTAACGTAGAAGTTGTGCTGGTTTTTGTCATTGTCGACATAGGTTGTAATCATATAAAAGATTCCCTGATGATAGCGCAGCGTAGGTGCCCAGATGCCCATGGAGGGAATCGTATGGTCGAGGTTCAGCTGTGACGGCCGGTCAAGCACATGCCCAAGCTGCCGCCAGTTAACCAGATCCTTACTGTGGAAAATCGGAACGCCCGGGAAAAATTCAAAGCTGGAAGTAACCAGATAATAATCCTCACCGACACGAATGGCCGAAGGGTCAGGATAAAAGCCCGGCATAACCGGGTTGCGGAATGTTCTCAATTCAAGCAGCCTCCTCATAGCAGGTAATATGTAAGCACAACCAATTATAGTTCGCACAAGTTCAACTTTCTTGTATTTTACATGCTCTCTTTCTTCATTTTTATACTTTTATGCTCTATCTTTCTATTTTCAGTGCTTGCCAGCACCTTACTTGCCGCCATAGAATGGGAGTAGCAGGATTGACATTTAAGGGGCGATCACTTTGGGGAAGAGAAAGCGACTATACACCCGTTTCTTTATAAGCCTGACTACGATATCCGTCTGCTGCATTCTTGTGCTGGCTGTGGTCATCTTTTTCTGGTACCGGAATATTTCGATAGCGAATGTCAACAAAGCCAACCGCAGCGTACTGCTCAATACTGAAACCGTATACAATAATTACAAGGACATCGTCCAGAATTACACTATGGATTTCTATGCCAATCCGAACATTAACGCGCTGATGTTAAGCGGCGATACAAGCTGGAGCGACCAGCTCTACAGTGCCTTGAGTCAAATCAAAGGTGCACTGGTGGTCAACCAGTACCTGGAGAATGCCTATATTTTCGGGATAAATGAGCCCGTCGCAATGTTTGAAAATATGCCGCTGAGCCCGGAATCCAAGCTGCAGCTGGAGGAGCGGATGCAAGGCAGCCGGATTGTTGAATCTCCGTTCCTGTGGGATACAAATATGAACAACGGCACTCCCGTTAAGCTAATGACGTTCTTTTATAATGACCGTGCCTTTGCGGACAGTGAATATTACGGGGCAGTGGCCCTGACCGTGAATCTGTCCAAGCTGCAGAATAATCTTTTTACACAGGCTGCAGGAGAAACGACACGTTATGCTGTACTGGATACGCAAGGTATAGTGCTTATGCATAGTGCCTTATCTGGCGAGCCGCTGGAATCCGGAATGCTGGAGCAGATCGTGAATGATTCCAAGAAGCAGGGATCCTTTGTCTACAGGGGGGCTGGCGAGCCCCGGCTGGTTACATTTATCTATTCTCTGCAGGACAAGCTGTGGTTCATATCGGACACTCCTTATAAAGACAGCATCCGGGATATATCAAGCGCCCGTAATCTGATGATTACGCTGTGTTTAGCCCTTATTGCAGCAGCTGCCATTGTCTCCGGCCTGATCTCCCGCCGCATGTACCAGCCAATCGGCCGGCTGTTCGGTAACATCATCCACCTGTCCGGCAATGTGGAGGCGCTGAAGACAGGCAGCGATTTTGCAGCAGCCAGCCAGGAGCTGGAGCTGATCGGAGCACGTCTGAACCAGCTCAAGAAAGAAAGCGACGACAGCGCCCTGATGCGCTGGCTGCTCTCCCCCCGCAGGGCTCCTGACGAGTCGGTCAATCCCAATATGAGCCTGGGCGCTGCCGGCGGAGCCTACTGCGTATGCGTACTGGCGGTGCTGGAGGAGGCTCCGGCTGCTACGCTGCAGCAGATTTGCAGCGCAGCAGTATCACAGATCCGGACGGAATTCTCGGGACTGGCCGCTGTACAGGCCTTCCAACCGCATGAAGGATCGGCCGTCCTCATCCTAAGCGAGCTGCATAGCGGAAGTTTGGAGGATTACGCTCTGTACCGGGCCAATTGGGAAGCGCTCGCGGCCAGGCTCACACAGCCTGGCGCCCGCTGCGCGTTCGGGATTAGCGGCTTGACAGATGACCTCAGCCTTCTGAAGCCCAAATACAATGAAGCGGCCAACGGGCTGCAGTACGCTAAATTTCAGGAGCAGCGAAGCATTATTTTTGCCGATGACACGATTCATCTGAACAGCAGCCCGGTTCCTGACAGCACGCTTGAGCCGGTGCTGCAGGCGGTCAGGCTGCCGGAGCAGCGCAGCCATATCCCGCAGGCCGTAGAGCGTCTGCTTGCCGTAGCTACCAGCTACCGGATAGAACAGGCTACAATCGCCGTATCCAGGCTTGCTCTGGAGCTGGAGCGTACTGCCGGACTGGGCAGCGATATCCGGCACTCCGGCTTTCTCGATCATTATCAGGTAATCTGGCAAATCCAGAGCTATGAGAAGCTGCGCCGCTGGCTGGAAGAATGCTGTCATACTGCGACCGGACGGATCGACGGCATGAGCGCGGTCCAGACACGCAGCATCGCGGCCGAAGCGGTCTGCTATATCCGGGAAAATTATCATGATGCCGGATTGTCGCTTAACTCGCTTGCTGCCAAGCTGTCGCTCAGCCCCGCTTACCTTAGCCGGCTGATTGCCGATGAGGTGGACTGCAGCTTTCCCGACTTTGTCAACCTGATCCGGCTGGAGCAGGCACAGCTGCTGCTGGTTAACGAGCTTGGGCTGGATATCCGGGAAATCGCCGGCAAGGTCGGCTATAACAGCAGCACCTACTTCACCACGCAATTTAAAAAGCGCTACGGGGTAACCCCGTCCAAATGGCGGATGAGCCACATTCTGCAGTCGCACGGATAGCAGATTAGCTGGGATAACGTAGGTTGTACGGATAGCATGGATAGCACCGATGGCATCGACATCACGGATAGGCACGGTTATACGTATTACCTCACGCAACAGCTTCTACAATTACTAAGGGGATGCTTCCGCAGCCATGAGCTGTCAGGAGGCATCCCCTTTTCTAGGAGTAATATATAACTGGACAGTGAAAAGTTCTTGTCGAAAAATCGACGCATAGAAAAATAACCCAATTGAGCGAATTATGGTATCCTTTAGTTCTCACACGAAAGGAATAATCGCCAAATGGGTTACAACAAGCAGTTTACCCTATTTGCAGGCGATTGAACATACCTATTCTCAAATATATGAACAACCTTTTACAGCCTTTCCGTTCCTGTTTTTCCAGACAAGCGACGTTCGAGTGGTTTGTCGTACTCGTTGTGGGTTTTATGCTGCGCTCCGACCATCTGGGCGTAACTTCGGTCATTCGGGATCTCTCGCTGAATGGACGCTGTTACGAGACACTGATTCACTTCTTCCGTTCTTCTGCTTGGTCCCACCTCATCGATGTGGCAGAGGTGGCTTCAAGTGGTGCGCCAGCATGCGCCTTTGCTGGTGATTCAGAATCGCGTGGTCCTCGTCGGGGATGGCATGAAGCAGGCCAAGGAAGGCCGCCGGATGCCAGGGGTCAAGAAGCTCCATCAGGAATCCGAAAATGTCTCCAAAGGAGACTATATCTTTGGTCATTTGTTCGGTGCTATCGGCATTCTGGTCGGTTATTCCCGGAAGTGGTTCTGCTTGCCCTTGTTCATGAATCTACAAGACGGTGTCCAAACCATTCTGGGTTGGAAAAAGTCCAAAGGCGAAGCAGAGACGCCTTCCCATGTCGTTCAGATGATTGAACAGGGCTTCGAGGCCGCAAAAGGTTTCGGTCAAGCGCTGCTCCTCCTGGATCGATACTTCTTATCGGTTCCAGCCTTGGAGCGGCTGAATGCGTGCCACCTGGCTTCCGAAACCCGCATGCACCTGGTGACCAAAACCAAATCGAACGCGGTCGCCTACGAACGTCCCCCTGCAAAAAAGCCGGGACGGGGCCGACCGCCGAAAAAAGGCCAATCGGTCAAATTGAAGGACCTGTTCACGACTCACGCCGCCGATTTCCAGACCACATCCCTTCTGTTGTACGACAAAGAAGAGACCGTTCAGTTTCTGTGCCTGGATCTGTTTTGGGGCCAGCGCTTGTATCAGGAATTACGTTTCGTGCTGGTGGTGCATGAGGGCCGCTGCTCCATTTTGGTCAGTACGGATTTGAGCCTGGCGGCTACCGACATCACCCGCTTGTACAGCTATCGCTTCAAGATCGAATGTACGTTTCGGGAAATGAAGCAAGTTACCGATGCCTTCGGCTACCGTTTTTGGAGCAAGTCGATGCCGAAGTTGAACCAGTATTTGAGAAAAGAGGTAACGCATCCCCTCGAAGCCGTAACGAATGAGCAAGACCGGCAGCGTATCCAGAAAACGATCCAAGCGATTGAGGGATTCGTGATGTGCCAGTGCATTGCCATGGGACTCCTCCAACTCGTCGCTTTGCAGTTTTCAGGCCGGATGACGGGGCTGTTTTTCCGCTATCTGCGAACGCCCTCCCATGCCGTAGTCTCCGAAGCCACCGTTGCCGCTTATTTACGCAAGTCTATTTTTCGCCTGTTTGCCCAAAATCCGCACTTATCCATAACTAAAATAATTAAATCCAAGCAGGAAAACGCTGATGCGGAGCGCGATTCGCTGGTTTCTTAGCATTGTAGAACTTTTGACTGTCCAGCTCTTAAGAAAAGCTAAGAAGCCCAAACGCATTTCTTGGACTTCTTAAAAGTATGTGAACTAATGAATTTACACAAAAGGATTAGTATTGGACGATTCCTCATGAATAAATACTAACAAATCCTTTTCAAAATCAAACGCATTGCTCTTAATATCCAGGACTAGGCTGCCATCTGCGGCGGTCATAAGATACGTGCTCAAAAAACGTTCGATGAAGACCTGCATCCCGCCTTCCGCAAACTCCTCCATGATCGTCTTAAACACCTCGATCTTTCCGAGCTTGTCCAACTGCATCCCGGCTTTAGAGAACGCTATGGTTACATAAGGAACCAACTCCTCCTCCGTTAGTGTCACGAAACGAAAATCATTCGTCGGCCCCGTAACAGGGACGCTGTGGTTGTATTTGTAGCCTAGGCTAGCACAGAACATGAACGTCTGAGCATTTTGAAAAAAAACCCCTTTATCCCGCAACGTGTGATAAATATCTTCATACTTCTTACTCCATAGTAAACGGGGATCACCCGTGTATGATATAGTTCGCATGCTTCTGTATCCTCCCCTTTTATCGATCCGGCTGGAAACCGAGCACACTTTCTCGGATGACTTCCGTTTTACCCGCCCCTGGAATGCGCAATCGGTACACCTCTCCCCAACGCCCCGTTTTACGTAGCTCTGCGCATTCAACGCGTGTGAACTCCGTATCTGTCGCCAGTAGAATCCATTGCGGCGTCACATCCGGGATCAAGCGAAGCAGGTTATCGCGGTTATCGCCAGAAATTCGGCCAAACGGCGTGTCCATGAACAGCGGAAATTCGAGCGCTTTGTCGGTCCCACCAGAAATGCTAAGCAGTGAAATAATAAAGGAGAGTGATAAAATCTGTCGTTGGCCTGATGACAGATTTGGCAAGAAGTTTACCCCGTTCCAGGCGAGTACCTGCAGCGAGAAGTCCTTCTCTATCTTCACTTCATGTATGTTCTGTCTACTGTCCTCGTCAATGAATTTCCGGAAGTTTGTAGTTGTGAGTTGCTCGACTTCCCTCGAAATTTCTTCAACGAATTTGGTTTGAATTGTCTTTAATGCATCCTTAGTAGCACTAGCAATGTCTTTCATCTTAACCTTAATGTCCTTCTGTGTTTCTTTCTTCTCCAACTCCTGGATAGCGAGATCAATTTCGCACTTCTCAGCCTCTAGACGTTTCAATGCTTCCTTGCCACGGTTCAACCCCATCCGAAGCTCTTGAATTTGCTCTGACAGGTTATTTCTTGCCACTTGCATGTTTCGGAAATCCATATTTGGGCTTTGACTAATCTCTTCGCTGATGTCGTCGATCGCTTTTTGCTGCCTCCGGATCTCTCTGTTAATCTCGTTATAGCCATGCAACAATTCGCCACTTCTATTGCTTGCCATTTTATTGTTTTCAATGATAGATCGAATCTCTTCCTTCAGATCGAGGAGCTCGCGTGTATGATTTTCCTCCTGGTGCTGTTCGATGAGTAACTGGACAGCATTATGCTGCTTGCTGTCTGGCGTAACGTCAGAGTCGCAGATGGCGCATTTCCGGTCTATCAGAATCTTTTGCAGCAGCTCTTTTGCAATATCGTACGGATTGCTCAAGTTAGACCGCATATGCTCGAGTTCGCTATAAAATCTCGTATACTCATCCTTCATTATTAAATTGAAGCCGTGCTTAGTGAATGCGCGGATTTTGGCGAGCTGATCCAATTTACGCGAGTTCAGATCCTTCATTTGCCCAGTCAGATGCTCACGGCGAATAACTTTCTCGCTGATTTCCTGGTAACCTTTAAGTTGGTCGTCAATCTGGATAATCTGCGTTTCTTTGAGTTCAAGCTCGGCGTGCAAGCTTTCTACTTTTTCATCCAAATCGCCAATTGCCTTCTCTTTCGCCTGCTGCTCAGCCAGCTTAGCACGGTATTCGCCACTCGCCGCATTTTGGACCTCTTGATGGTAATTCGAGTATAGCTTGGTCACGGCCTGCAACGATTCATCCAGAGCGTCGAGCTTAAGCAGGCTTTTAATACCTTTGGCAACTTCCTTTTTCTGGTCATGCTCATCCCGCATTAGGTGCTCAATACGCTCACCGTCAAACAAGAAATAATCTTTCATTCGTCTGTCGAAAATTCGGTTTACAATTTCCGCAATTTCGTCTTCCCGATCATATGTATGCGTCCTTCCATCGCGGTCGATATAGCTTAGGGATGCCGACAGAAAATCCTCCTGCACCTGATTGTTGTCGAACAACTGGGATACAAGTACCCGTTCTAGCTCGAAATACTCGCCATGATGTGAAAAATACACCTTCACACGTACGATGCCAGACCCATCCTCTGACTCCCGCAGTACATTAAGGTTGCAAATATAGTAAATGTCTCCTTTTTTACCGAACTCCTTGTCTTTCGCGAGTTCCGCCACGCCGAATAAGGCAACCATCAATGCACGGTAAATGCTCGTTTTCCCTCTTCCGTTGGCACCATACACTACAGTAACGTTCTGGTTACTTTCCGTCCCAAAACCCGCAAAATGAATGGTCTGCTCACCGTAATACTGCTTAAAATTGTAGAGTTCGAGCTTTTCAATCTTCACCCTTGGGCCTCCTCTTGCAAAAGCCTGCGCATTTTATTTTCCAGCTTCCGTTGCACTTCTTGCTGATTAAGTCCCTGACTAAAGCTCTGGAGTGCATCAATTACCAGCTCCTGCACTTCTTTCGGGTACTTCTTCAACTCCTCAATAATTTTGGGATGCACATCATTTGTTTTCATCCTCTTCCAACTCCCCTGATAGTGTTGCGTAAATCTCTTCCGGCTTCAAACTGAGCAAATAGCCAAGCCGGTATCGCTCTAGTACTCCGTATGCTGGCTGATGAATGGAGACACGGTTTGCCGCACATAAGTAGAACTCTACAAAACGGGCAAACTCCCGCTTCAAAATCGTCTCCGGCGCACTGCTCTCATCTCTCACTAGTGAGGGTGGAATCATAATAAAGTCGTGAATGAAAGCCTGCTCTTTATTAAACGTTCTCCTCAATATACGCCCGCGTCGCTGGATGAATTGTCTTGGATTTGATGTGCTGGCCAGAAAATAAGCCCGTTTCGTCGCAGGCACGTTAACACCTTCATCCAGACATTTCATTGCAACGATTACCTGAATGTCTCCTCGGTCGAACGCCTGCAAGATTACCTTTCTCTCCATATTACTCGTATCAGCTACAATTTCTTGCACCCGCAGGCCGAGATTGGCAATTCTCCGCAGAATTTCGCGGTGCTTCCCTTCAGGACAATAGACGATTGTATGCTTAAAGTTCTCCCTACCAATCTCGGAGACATGATTGTGTAGTACAGAAAAAAAGGTCTCGATTTTCGCCTCCGACCGGTTCAGCAGATTTGCTCTCTGAGCGGCTAGAATGTTTGCAGCCTGGCGGCGGGACGCGTCCTTCTTGGCAGCCTGAAAATGCTGCATGATGCGTATAGATAGCTTTTTGTACTCTTGATAATCGTCTTCTCCCATCTCCACATAATGAGGCGTAAATTCATATGGTGTCAGGAATCCTTGCTCAATTGCCTTCTCCAGCCCGAAAGAAATAACCTCATTCTCGAAATAATCCGTGACTACCTGTGTGCCTCCCGGATCCCGCCACCTCTCGGGCGTGGCAGACAAACCAATTCGCATCTGGATTTCTGGGAGGAGCGAATTACGCAAGTAGGAAGCACCGAGATAGTGTGCCTCATCTCCAATAAACAGAATGCTTTCTTTGTCGCGAATCTTCTTAACAAGCCTCAAAAATTTGTTCTGATCTGCATTGGACTGGTGAGTCATGATGAAACAAAGTACATCTTCGAAACCGTGATTGTAATCATCGATAAGCGAGTTCGCCTCAAAAAGCCAGTCCCGATTTGTGGACAAAACCGGCATAAAGCCGAATTCCCTAGCCTCGCCGTCCCATTGTTCCACCAGATGCTTAAATGGTACCGAGATGATGAGTGAGATTTTTCGTTTAACCTTATAGACCTTGGCGGCAGCCGCAAGCGAAGTTATCGTTTTGCCTGTTCCCGTAGCCATGGAGAACAACCCGCGTTGTCCAGCCTTCTCCCATTCTTGAATCGCTTCCTCCTGGTAGCCATGTAAACGTATATGCGAAGGAATGCGGATCTGAAGCTCATCATCTTTAGGGGCGGCCAGTGTTGTGCTTATGTCGTAAGGTCGTTCTGAATGTTCCATAATTTGCACTAGCTTAGCACGAACAAGCCCTGGCATTTCGTACATTAGAAAGAAATCATTCTCTCCCGCCGAAAGACGACTAAACCGTTCATCATGCTTAACTACATAAGGAGCCTGGCCTTCCACCCATGAACAGTAGACCGAAAAACTTTCACCGTTATAGTTAGCATGGATAGAATCGTTGTAGCTTCCATGAATCGCCACTCGGTCGCCAGCTTCATCCATAAATACCGCAAACTTGTCATGGAAGTCGCCCTTTTTGTTACGCGGGATTGCAAACTTTATATCAAGCAACCCATCCGCCACCAGCCAAGCTAGCAGAGCTAGCGTTTCATGCGCGCTTGGCGTGTTCTCCTGCTGCAGACTGTCCAACTCGTGCATGAGTGCTTCATATAGCGTTTCATCTGTTTTAGCCTGTTCCCCTCGTTGCATTGCCTCGAAATCTTCCGCCAATAGATGAGGTGAGGTGATGAGTTCCGCTTTTCCATTGCGCTCAATAAGGCTTCGAATGCCCTTAATGTTCAAGCTCAGCCATCCCGAGGTAAAATAGCCGACCCCCCGTCGATACAGCACAGAATGTTCCAACAATGGCAAGAACAACTTCTCAACAATACTGTTCTCCGAGGAGTCGTAGACATACTCCAACGTAAGATCTCTCAGCATCGTACTTCACCCCCTTTTTTGTAAGCTGTAAAGTTCTTGCGTCATGATTTCAAGCGAAGGTGTCGTTACGTACGGCATTTCTTCGTCGGCTTCGTCATTAAAGTGTATTTTTCTCATATTTCTATTAATAAGATTAATATCCTGGAGGCGCTTTTCCATTTTCCCCATCGAAGTAGCCCCACCAAAGTCCTTAATCAGTACATAGTGAATGAGATCTTGATCGTTGGCGATACCTACTGGGTTGTCATCCCGAATGATGATACGTCCCACAAAACCAAGAATCTCAAAACGCTCTTCCGGTTTCAGCAACGAAATAATCAGATCCGACGTCCAAGCGACGTGATTATCTAGTTCCGGTAACCGCGATTCGATATCGGTTTGCAGAAATACAGCATCCATATCGAGATAAACTTGTCCCTGCGCATGATATGTATCGAATACCTCATCAATAACCGCAAAAAACGAAGTCTGCTTCTGTTCTGTCCAACCAATCGTTGCCGTATGGACAAACGCTAGCGCCATGTCATTTTTGAATTCATAAATGATGAGGTTATCGGAGTTACAAATGAAATTATTCCAACCAATACTTTGGAAGTAGCTCTCCAACTCGCTCCGGTAAAACACCTTATTCCCACTCAAGATGTGATTTTCAAGCAACGCCATACGAGATCGCCGTATCGATGCCTCTTCTTGCTCCGAAGGATCGAATAAGCCGAGCTTAGGATAGATATAAAAGCTGAACACATCCGGATATTCCCTTTCAAATAAGTTGTAAAGGATTTGATACGAATCGACACCCGCCATCTTCATAATTGCACGGTTTACAATTTTAATAGAGACGACAGTATCGACTGATTCGAGCTTCCGGGCAAGCCAGTTTTTGACGGCCTCGAGTCCTTTCTCGCTAACCTGCAAGTTATCGATGTGTATGTATTCCTCAACGCCGGCACGAATAATCTGATCACCAAATCGTTGCTCAATATGATACGACTGCCAACCCATTTGCCCCTTGAACAGGTCAAAGATCTCTTTACGACTCACTTTTCGTTTTTGGTTTTTCATATACTCTTGGAACATTTGAGACAGCGGCTGCCGGGCTGCTTCCAATCCACCTTTCAGGCAAATACGTGGAGCTTTGATATAGTCGAAATATTCCTGCCCATACAACCGGAAACAAGTATATAAAGAATAGGCGTTTGTGATGCTAATTCGGGCGAGATCTTCCTGAAAATGCCACAACGTTCGAGTGAGTCGAATCTGTGGGGACTGATTATTTTTCAGCAGCTGAACAGTCCAGGCCATCATTGGTTCAATATCTTCATGAGATACTTGAATGGAAGAACGTGGAATGTAGTAACCATTGTCCCAAATCAGTACATCTTCTTCGTTACGCAATAGGCTGGAATAAATGCTTCGATCATCATTTCCGACAAACTTGTCCGGATAGACTGACAGAACTTTATCGGTAAACTGCTTAGAATCCTTAATAATGGCAAGCCCATATGGAAAAAAAGCCTCAAAAACGGCAAACGTCAAGTCCCTCTTAGTACCGTCTGTGACGAAATAAATCGAATCGTATACGAGAAATAGACTTGGGATTATCTGTTCCTTCACGTATTCAGGTCTAATATTCGTCGTCGGGTTGTTTTCGAAAAAGTCATTGACTTTCTCCCAAAGCCTGTTAGGATAGTACCACCGTCGCTTGCTTAGTAAGTAGGTGACAAACTCATCGATCTCCTCCTGTATCAGCGTTTGTTCACCTTCCAAAAATGCATGGGATGTCAGGCTGTAGGCAATACCGAGATCGCATTTTTTAATCAAGCTTGCAAGCACCGATTCCCCGGCTTCATTTAACTTAATCTGGACATTTAAGATTTCCTCAATTTTCACTAACTTGTGCTTACCTTTGACCGCTTCGTAAATCGTATATATCAAGGGCATATGACGGAACATAAATAGCTGGAAGCCTTTGAGCTCGAGTTGGCGAATTCGCTCGCGTGTGACTCCTTTCTCAACAGCAATTCCCTGTAGTTTTCGCTCTCTTCCGAGAGGTCCTTTATTAATCCTTCTGCAAAGAACATCCCATACGCCCTCATCTAACATTTCGGAGTAAGGGTTATTGTTCTTCGTGATAGCGGACATGTCGGAACAAAACCGTTCCCACAATACCTCCAACGGCGTCTCGCTCTCTTCTCCGTTCAAGTTAATCTCCAAAGTCTCAAACATGTGATAAAGGCGGTTCATCCGAGTGCCTTTTTTCGATAGCCTTTCAAGTAGTTCGGATTTTGTATAACCGGTGAGTTCCCCCCATTTCGAAATTCCTAACTGAGTGAGTCGTTCGGCTATTTCTGGATATAAGGTATACTTCGTAATAACTGAGTTAAAAAGATCTATTCTTTTATTGAAAAGGATTGCCGGCACATGAATGGGCCTCTCTTGCTGAACCCGTGTCTCACTATCTATTTTTGTTGCAAGAGGAGTTGTGTGATTTCCGTCTTCTTCTAAATTCTTCAATAGCTCCAGCTTGAATCTGTTAATTTTACCAACACCAATCTGAAACTTGGTGCGAAAATAGTCCGCCAGCCGTTCTGGTAGCTGCCCATAAGTCGTGAAACCGTCCGAGATAAGACAATTGACGTTGCGTAGTAGAGAGCTGGAGAATACACCCTCGATCTTACGCGATTGGATATTAGGTGGGATCGTGATCATTAAGTCGTCAAAATACACAATTTTAGGTTGAGCTTTTGCATTTGAAGTCGATTCACTCGACAAGACAGAATCCATTACGATAGGCTTGTATTCGTCTAACTTACTAACAATAATAAAATGTTGCTCCAGCAGCTCTTCTATTAAAGGTTGGTACCAGGAAGCAAAATTCAACTTCTCCAAATGATTCCGTAAGGTTGGAAGATGCAGACCTGAAAAGTCAGCTATAGTTTGCAGGCCGTAGCTAGTCATAAAAGGCGAGAGAAACCGTTCTATTTTGTAAGTGAAGGCCACATCGGTATTGTGCATTTCGTCAGTTTCATTTTCTTCATAATAAAGAAACGAGCCTTGATTGAGGTCGAGGGCCGAAAACTGTTCGAGCTTACCAGTAAAGCGAACGCCGAGAAAGCCAAATATCCTAACAACATCATAGAACAATGTAGCATTTTCCTTATGAAGCAACAGGAGATTCTCTTCCGTTAATTGTCCATAGGTCAAAAGATTGTATTTATTAATAAAGTATTTTACGTCTTGGTTAGAGTTCCGAATAATACGGTTTTTCATATCAGAATGAATACTTACTACGCTCATGGTACACCTCATGTTTCACTGACATATTTGCTTAATCTTCGACACAACGTGATAAAAATCCTTTATTTTGAAAATAAACTTTATTTACATCAATTATTGGATGAGTAAGATAAAGACTGGACAGTAAAAAGTTCTATAGCACTAAGAAACCAGCGAATCGCGCTCCATACCAGCGTTTTCCTGCTTGGATTTAATTATTTTAGTTATGGATAAGTGCGGATTTTGGGCAAACAGGCGAAAAATAGACTTGCGTAAATAAGCGGCAACGGTGGCTTCGGAGACTACGGCATGGGAGGGCGTTCGCAGATAGCGGAAAAACAGCCCCGTCATCCGGCCTGAAAACTGCAAAGCGACGAGTTGGAGGAGTCCCATGGCAATGCACTGGCACATCACGAATCCCTCAATCGCTTGGATCGTTTTCTGGATACGCTGCCGGTCTTGCTCATTCGTTACGGCTTCGAGGGGATGCGTTACCTCTTTTCTCAAATACCGGTTCAACTTCGGCATCGACTTGCTCCAAAAACGGTAGCCGAGGGCATCGGTAACTTGCTTCATTTCCCGAAACGTACATTCGATCTTGAAGCGATAGCTGTACAAGCGGGTGATGTCGGTAGCCGCCAGGCTCAAATCCGTACTGACCAAAATGGAGCAGCGGCCCTCATGCACCACCAGCACGAAACGTAATTCCTGATACAAGCGCTGGCCCCAAAGCAGATCCAGGCACAGAAACTGAACGGTCTCTTCTTTGTCGTACAACAGAAGGGATGTGGTCTGGAAATCGGCGGCGTGAGTCGTGAACAGGTCCTTCAATTTGACCGATTGGCCTTTTTTCGGCGGTCGGCCCCGTCCCGGCTTTTTTGCAGGGGGACGTTCGTAGGCGACCGCGTTCGATTTGGTTTTGGTCACCAGGTGCATGCGGGTTTCGGAAGCCAGGTGGCACGCATTCAGCCGCTCCAAGGCTGGAACCGATAAGAAGTATCGATCCAGGAGGAGCAGCGCTTGACCGAAACCTTTTGCGGCCTCGAAGCCCTGTTCAATCATCTGAACGACATGGGAAGGCGTCTCTGCTTCGCCTTTGGACTTTTTCCAACCCAGAATGGTTTGGACACCGTCTTGTAGATTCATGAACAAGGGCAAGCAGAACCACTTCCGGGAATAACCGACCAGAATGCCGATAGCACCGAACAAATGACCAAAGATATAGTCTCCTTTGGAGACATTTTCGGATTCCTGATGGAGCTTCTTGACCCCTGGCATCCGGCGGCCTTCCTTGGCCTGCTTCATGCCATCCCCGACGAGGACCACGCGGCCATGTATCCTTAGCAAAGGTGCAGACTGGCGAACAACTTGAAGCCAACGATGGCGCAACGCTTGCAGGGACCAAGCCGACGAGCGAAAGAAGTGAAGGAGTGTCTCGTAACAGCGGCCATTCAGGGAGAGATCCCGAATCACCGAAGTGACGCCCAGATGGTCAGAGCGCAGCATAAAACCCAAAACCAGTACAACGAACCACTCAAACGTGGCATGTCTAGAAAAGCAGGAACGGAAAGGCTGAAAAAGGTGGTTCAAGTATTTGATAATAGGTATGTTCAATCGCCTGCAAATAGGGTAAACTGCTTGTTGTAACCCATTTGGCGATTATTCCTTTCGTGTGAGAACTAAAGGATACCATAATTCGCTCAATTGGGTTATTTTTCTATGCGTTGATTTTTCGACAAGAACTTTTCACTGTCCAGTATATAAGTTAGTAGGATTTTTCCCTCTACTCTTGCCCGGACAAAAATATAGTTAATTATTCCATACTCCCCCTCAAAAACAGCCCCTGTACACCCCGTTTCAAGTCTAAATAGCAGAAAAGTGATGCCTTTTACGTTTTTTTAAACCCGTTGATTCCGCTTTTTTTAACTTTTCCCCGTTTATTTTGGTAGCGTTTACATTCAATCGCGATTTATGCTTTGCCTTGTAAAGCGTGCTGCCATGGCACGGGAAAATGATAGATATAGCACAAAGGAGTGACTGCTAATGATTCAAGAGGCTGCACCCGGTACACCGGTACGGCAGAGCCCCAGCCCCAGGACTTCCCGAATCGGAAGCCTCCGCAAAACGTTCAGGCGGGACAGCTCGCTGTACCTGCTCGCCCTGCCGGGTATCATTATTCTGATCCTGTTTGCCTACCTGCCGATGAGCGGCCTGATTCTCGTCTTTAAGAACTACAACTTTAATGACGGAATCTTCGGCAGTCCCTGGGCCGGCTTCTCCAACTTCGAATTTTTCTTTTCCAGTATGGAGGATGCCTTGCGCGCCACCCGCAACACCGTAATGTTGAATGCGCTTTATATGCTGACTGGTACCTTCTGCTCCGTAGCGATTGCCGTCATTTTGAACGAGCTGCGCAGCAAGTGGTTTATCAAGGTAACGCAGAGCGTGATGTTTTTCCCGTATTTTATTTCGTGGATTATTATCGGTGCGATCCTCTTCTCCCTGCTGGATTATGACAAAGGTATTCTGAACCAGCTGCTTCAGGCGCTTGGACTCAGTCAAATGGACTGGTATTCCAGCCCCTGGCTGTTTGTTGTCATCCTGGTGCTGGCGAATATCTGGAAAAGCGCCGGCTATGGCGCCATCATCTACTATGCTGTGCTGCAGGGTATTGATACCTCTTATTATGAAGCTGCCAAGATCGACGGGGCTTCCCGCTGGCAGATTATTACCAAAATCACAGTACCGATGCTGATTCCATCCATTATTCTGATGACGCTGCTCGGAATCGGCGGGATGCTGAAGGGCGACCTGAGCATGATCATGGGTGTCACCTTCCTCAATCCGCTGCTGCTGCCGACTACCGATATTATCGACGTCTATGTCTACCGCACAGCCATCCGGTCCGGTGAATTCGGCTTTGCATCAGCGATTACACTCTATCAGTCCGTCTTTGGCTTCATTCTGGTGCTGCTGGCTAACAAGCTGGCGGGCTGGTATGACAAGGACAGCAAATTATTTTAGGAGGCCAAAATCATGCCCGCTACCGAAAACAAAGGCCTGCTCATTTTCTTTTATATCTGTATCGCTGTATTCTCAGTCATCTGCCTCATACCGTTTGTTCTGGCCGTGTCCGGCTCCCTCTCCACTGAATCGCGGATTGCTGCCGAAGGCTACTCCTTCTGGCCGCGCGGCTTCAGCCTGGAAACGTACCAGTTCCTGTTCGGCTCAAAGGCCGAGCAGATTATAAGAGCCTACTCCATGTCGCTCGTCGTAACTGTTCTTGGTACCCTTACCGCTGTACTGGTAACTACCGCCTATGCCTACGTGATTTCTGTCAAAGGCTTCCGGCTCAAAAACGCCTTCGCCTTCTTTGCCTATTTCACCATGCTGTTCAGCGGCGGAACGCTGCCGTGGTATCTGCTGAGCACCAAATATTATCACCTGGGCGATACGCTGCTCGGCTTGTTCATTCCTTATGTATTAAGCGTGTTTCTGATGTTCCTGATGGCCAATTACTTCCGCAGCATTCCGCATGAAATCGTGGAGTCGGCGCAGATTGACGGTGCAGGACACCTGAGGATCTTTTTCAGCATCATGATTCCGCTCGGCCGGGTCGGGCTCGTTACCATCTCCCTGTTCTACGCGCTGCAGTTCTGGAATGATTTCTATCTGCCGCTGATGCTGGTATCCGACCAGGAGCTCTATACCATTCAGTATCTGATGTACAACATGATGGCCAACATCCAGTTCCTTGCTTCCGGCAATGCCGCACTGGTGGGAGGCGCGATTATCGCCCCGCCGCTGGAAACCGCCAAAATGGCCATGACCTGTCTGACCGTTCTGCCGATCGCCATTCTGTATCCGTTTCTGCAGGGCTTTTTTGTCAAAGGGATTGTTGTCGGTTCAGTTAAAGGCTGATTCCGGCACCCTGCCTCCGCACCGGTTGCTACAGGCCTGTGACCCCGTATCCCGACTTGTTGTACAATGGGTAAAGGAGCGCAGCCGCTGCAATATATGCTTCATGTGTACATTCTATTTCAGGAGGGTTCATCATGAAAAAGAAAAAAGGTTGGTTAAGTCTGCTCCTCTCCGCTGTGTTCCTGTTAAGCGCCTGCTCCCAGGGCAACAATGAAAGCGCTAACTCCGGTAATGACGGCAGCACGGGCAGCGAAGGAACAACACCTTCAGCTACGGCAGACAGCGCAAATGAAGGCAGTACCCTGGCGCCGGCCAAGCTGAAAATCGTCCTTTACGGCGATGAGTCTAACCGGATGAAAGAGCTGGCCAAGACAGAATTCTACGATGTGATCAAAAAAGAGATCAATGCCGAGGTGGAATTCCAGTTCCTGCCCTGGACCGAATACGGCGGCGGTAAAACCGACCTGATGCTCTCCACGGGTGAGGATTTTGCCACCTATACCGATACCAATTATATGGTGAAATCAGTAGCCAAAGGCCTGTATGCCGACCTTACCCCCTATGTTGCTGCACTAAAGGATCTGAGTACAAATGTGGATGAGGCCTCCTTTACCGCCTTCCAGCTGGAGGGCAAGCAGTATGCCATCCCAGTAGGCAACAAGCCGAACTCCGCAGAATTCTACAGCGTGCTGGTCCGTCAGGATCTACTGGAGGAGGTCGGGATGACCCGGGTGACTTCCCTCGCAGAGCTTGAAGAATTCTATGATAAAGCTCATGCCCTGCATCCCGAGCTGATCGGCTACGCCAGCACCGATGCGCGCAGAATGCTGCAATATGACTTTACCGACAAGAATCTCTTTTGGCAGAATGATTTCATCGCCCTTGATGAATCTATGCAGGACGATAAAATTATCAGCTGGTTTGAATCCGAGGAGTTCAAGACCTATGCGGGCCTGATGCGCGGCTGGTATAACAAAGGTATTATTCCAAAATACGCTGCCACCAATGTTCCGCAGCTGCAGTCCGACTGGAACTCCGGTAAAGCCATGTTCTGGGCAGGAACGGCTGCCCGCCCGTTTGAAGGCGCAGCTACCATTTCACAGGCTGTTCCTGACGCCAGGCTGGTCAACTATTTCCTCGGCACAGGCCGTCCAAAAATCAGCCGCGGAACCTACAGCACCGCCTTCTTTGTCTCCACAGCTGCCAAGGACCCGGAAAGGTACATTCTGTTCTTTAATCTGCTTCAAAAAAATCAGGAGCTGTATGACCTGTTCGCCTATGGTATCGAAGGAACCGATTATACACTCGATGAGAACGGCCGCCTGACCAAAATCAGCACTGATTCGCTCATTCCCGACTGGCTGCTGATGAACAAAAGCTTTATCCGCTTTGACAACACCGTGCCGGATGACTTCATCGCCGATTACAAAGCCTGGGATGACGGAGCCATTATCTCCAAAGGCGCCGGCTTCAACTTCGACAACACAACGGTCAAAAACGAAGAAACCAAGCTGAACGGCGTATTCACGGAATACCTTGCCCCGATCGGCAGCGGCTTCAGCGATTATGAGACCGCCTTCCCGAAAGCGCTGGAACGGCTGAAGGCAGCGGGCATCGACAAATATACCGCCGAGTACCAAAAACAGTTCTCGGAGTGGTATGCCAAGCAGGCGCGATAAAATCGAGGATTGTACGCATCTGTACGGGTAATACGCTTTATTTAAATCACAGCAAACAGCGTGCCTCGAACTTCCGGGGCACGCTGTTTGTTTAAGGTAAAACCTACCTACCTGTTCAGCAGGCTGCCCACATATTTCAGCAGCTCATTAGCGCAGATCGGGCAGTAATTGTGATCCTCGATCAGTCGTCTTGAGACCTCATTAATCCGCTTCAGCTGGCTTTCATCCGGCGTTTTGGACGATGTGGTAATCTTTACAATATCCTTCAGGTCGGTAAACAGCTTCTTCTCAATCGCTTCACGCAGCCGGTCGTGATTGTTGTATTCGAACTTCTTGCCTTTGCGGGAGTAGGCTGAGATGCGGATCAGGATCTCTTCGCGGAAGGCTTTTTTGGCGTTCTCCGAGATGCCGATCTGTTCTTCAATCGAGCGCATCAGCCGCTCATCCGGCTCCATCTCTTCATCTGTAAGCGGATCACGGATTTTGCTCCAGTTGCAGTACGCCTCGATGTTGTCGAGATAGTTCTCGAACAGTGTCTTGGCTGACTCTTCAAAAGAGTAAACAAACGCCTTCTGCACTTCGCTTTTGGCGAGAATATCATATTCCTTACGGGCAATGGAAATGAAATTCAGATAACGCTCGCGCTCTTCCTTGGTGATCGAAGGGTGGGAGTCCAGTCCGTCCTTGATCGCCCGCAGCACATCCAGCGCATTCATGCACTGCAGATCACCCTTGATCAGGGCGCTGGAAATCCGGTTAATGACATACCGCGGATCGATACCGGACATGCCTTCATCCAGATATTCGGTCTGCATCTCCTTGAGATCGGCTTCCTTGTAGCCCTCCACCTCTTCACCGTCGTACATCCGCAGCTTTTTGATCAGGTCCATGCCCTGCTTCTTGCTCTCCTTCAGCCGGGTCAGGATGGAGAAAATCGCAGCTGCCCGCAGCGCATGCGGCGCAATATGCACATGCTTCATATCGCTCTGGCCGATCAGCTTGGCGTAGATCTTTTCCTCTTCCGATACTCTCAGGTTATACGGCACCGGCATAACAATCATGCGGGACTGCAGCGCCTCGTTCTTTTTATTGGAGATAAAGGATTTGTACTCTGTTTCGTTGGTATGGGCTACGATAAGCTCATCCGCGCTGATCAGCGCAAACCGTCCGGCCTTGAAATTTCCTTCCTGGGTCAGGGACAGCAGGTTCCACAGGAACTTCTCGTCGCATTTGAGCATTTCCTGGAATTCCATCAGGCCGCGGTTGGCCTTGTTCAGCTCCCCGTCAAACCGGTAGGCGCGCGGATCGGATTCCGAGCCGTATTCGGTAATGGTCGAGAAGTCGATGCTGCCGGTCAGGTCGGCAATATCCTGTGACTTCGGATCAGACGGGCTGAAGGTCCCGATGCCGATACGTTCCTCTTCCGACAAAATAACGCGGGTAACCTTGACCTGCTCGATATCGCCGTGGTATTCATTTCTTAGCCGCATCTGGCAGGACGGGCATAGGTTGCCTTCAATCCGTACGCCGAGCTCACGCTCTATCTCCGGACGCAGCTCCAGCGGAATCAGGTGCAGCGGCTCCTCATGCATCGGGCAGCCTTCAATTGCGTATACAGCGCCGGCATCGGTACGTGAATATTGCTCCAGGCCGCGCTTTAAAAGTGTAACCAGTGTCGATTTACCGCCGCTGACCGGCCCCATTAACAACAGAATCCGTTTACGTACGTCGAGCCGGCGGGCAGCGGAATGGAAATACTCCTCCACCAGCTTTTCAACCGCACGGTCCAGCCCGAAGATTTCCTGCTCAAAAAACTTATACCGCTTGCGTCCGTTAATGTCCTCTACGCCATGTGATTTGATCATGTCGTATACGCGTGAGTGAGCCGTTTTAGCGGGAGAGGGGTCTTTTCTCAGCAGTCCTATATAATCCTTGAAGGTACCGCTCCACGCCAAACGGTCATTCTCAGCCCGATACGAAGCTATTCGCTCAAAAATGTCCATTGCTCGCTGCCTCCTCTTGCGCTCCTACTTGCTCGATTGGCTTTAAAAGTGTATTACATACCTATGCGGGGAGCCCGGAATAGTTGACCTCTTTTTTGCTGTGCTATAATAGAGAATCATTATGAATAATAGAACTTCACATTTAACGTTAGCTATATAGATGGAACCGGGAAAGATTCACATATGAAATATAAGGTGAACGAGCAGGAAACCTGCAAGGAGTGACTTTTGATGGCGATCAAGCATGAAACAACCAGCAATACTGCAGGGAGTGACTATGATGGCGATTAAGCATGCAACAACCAGGATAACTGCAGGGAGTGACTATGATGGCGATTAAGCATGCAACAAACAGGATCACTGCAGGGAGTGACTATGATGGCAATCAAGCATGAAACAACCAGCAATACTGCAGGGAGTGACTATGATGGCGATTAAGCATGCAACAACCAGGATAACTGCAGGGAGTGACTATGATGGCAATCAAGCATGAAACGGAGCTGTACGCTCCTCTTAAGGCTTACTTTGAGCGGTATGGCTACTCGATCAAAGGGGAGGTGCGCACCTGTGACCTGGTCGGCCTGCGCGAGGGTGAGGACCAGCCGCTGATCGTGGAGATGAAAAAAACGTTCAACCTCGCTCTGCTGCTGCAGGGGGTTGAACGTCTACGCCTCAGCCCTAACGTCTACCTCGCGGTGGAACGCGTCCGCGACAAGAAGGGCGCGGTGAACCAGCGCTGGGGCGAGCTCACCGGGCTGTGCCGCCGGCTCGGCCTCGGGCTGATCACCGTCGTCTTCTATAAGACGAAGGCTCCGCTCGTCGAGGTGCTCGCGGAGCCTGGTGACGCGCCGCCTCAAGTGCGCAGCGGCGCACGGCGGCGCGAGAAGCTGCTCTACGAGTTCCGCGAGCGCAGCGGGGACTACAACACCGGCGGCAGCACGCGCGTCAAGCTCGTGACTGCCTACCGCGAGAAGGCGCTGCGCGTGGCACTCGCGCTGCAGGCCCTTGAGGCCGAGGCTGTGCTCGGCCTCGCAGAGGGGCGCGGCGGGCGAAGCCGCGCGCGCGGGGCAGGCGCGGATGCGCCTGCCGATGGCCCGGCCGCTGCGTCAGGCCGGGCAGGGATCACGCCCGCCGAGCTGCGCAGGCGGAGCGGGGTGCCTGGCGCTGCGGCGATCCTGCAGCGCAACTACTACCGCTGGTTCACACGGGTGAACCGCGGGAGGTACCAGCTGACGCCAGCCGGCACGGCCGCGCTGGTGGAATACGCCGCGATCGCCGAGATCAGCGCGGGCAAGGGGTAGCGCCGCAGCAGGCTTCTGCGGCGGAGCAGCAGGCTTCTGCGGCGGCGGAGCAGGCTTCTGCGGCGGAGCAGGCTTCTGCGGCGGAGCAGGCTTCTGCGGCGGAGCAGGCTTCTGTGGCGGAGCAGGCTTCTGCGGCGGAGCAGGCTTCTGCGGCGGAGCAGCAGCGGCAGGCTGAGCTCCGCCTGCCGCACACACAGGTTGCCTTCATTCGGCACCCTGTGTTGCCGGGTGGAGGTAGTGCAGCAGCCCGCCTGCCGCCATATCATCATACCTCACTCGCTCTTTCCCCCCACCATACTACCTGCATGCGTACACCCTTTACCCCCATCCACCAAACCGCCAGTCCGTACGCAATCTTTCTATCCCGCCACACCACCAGCCGACACTCGCCCTTTACTCTCCCCGTCACACCACCAGCCCACACTCGCCCTTTACACTCCCCCACCATACCACCTGCCCGCACTCGTCCTTTACTCTCCCCCGCCATACCACCAGCACACACTCGACCTTTATTCTCCACCCGCCACACCACCAACCCGCACACACCCTACCCTCCCTCACCTGCCATCACCTTAACTGCACTTTATACAACTAAAACGCCTGTTTTACTCACTAAAAGTAAAATAGATGTATTTCGTGCAGCTAAAATGTGCCAAATCGCCGATTTTTGCCTTACGAGCTACTTTTAACTGTACAAAGTACACTTATACGTTGTTAGCGGAAGATTTAGCTGATTTTAAGTGTACAAACTGCAGCTAAAACTCCGAGGCTGATGAAATGACTCAGCCACCCCGCCCACTCACAGCTCATACCCGCGCCCGTTCAGCAGCAGGGCCGCAGCGCTGCCGGCCAGCAGCATGACCAGCACATTGCTGCCCACCGTCAGCCAGTTGATCGTGTCGTTAATATCAGCCTCCATAACCCGGAAGACCGGAGTCACACTCAGCAGGTTCGCATACTGCTTAAAAGCATCCACCGAAGACGTCCCGATGCTCCAGTGCCAGCTGTCCTGCACAGCCAGAGTAAACTGGGCAGCTACCCCTCCTGCCAGCAGCACCACAATGCAGAGGTGGCTGAGCTGCGGTTTGCGGAATCTTTTGCCGGCTGCCAGTGCAAATCCGATCAGTGCGAAACCCGCAGGCAGGCTGAGCAGCTTGGACAGCACCAGATAGAGGATGCCGAGTGCGGGGCTTGAGGACTGCTCTATCCGCATCTGATACAGCCCGGCCGGATTCAGGAATATCTCCAGCAGCGTTGTTGACCATACCGTCATACTGCCCAGGATGAACACGGCTGATTTTACCGCGAACAATGAAGAGGTTCTGACCGGAAGCAGGTGATTAACAGGCATAACACCAGTAAAAAATTCCTTGTACAGATCTGTGTAGATATAGAGCGGAACAAGCAGGCCGATCACCATATTCGCAGTCAGTACCAGAAACGCCAAATCCTGCTGAGTACTGAACAGAAAATACAGATTAATCAGTGCGCTAAGACCGGTTAGTGAACCAAACACTGCCAGATGCTTTCTGCATTCGAGCTTAAACTGATGAACAAGAATCATATCTTCACTCCCTTTACTTCACAATTTGTTTAAAGACATCCTCCAGATGCATCCCGTACTCCCGTTTGATATCAGCCACACTTCCCTGCAGCTGCACCCTGCCCTCATCCACAATGGCAATATCGGTGAACAGCGGCTCCACTCCCTGGATCAGATGGGTACTGACCAGAATGGTGCTGTCTCCGGTAAAATGGTCCAGGATAATCTTCATGATCTTATCCCGGGTCGAGGGGTCCACCGCAGCAAGCGGCTCATCGAGCACATACAACTTGGCCTCCCTCGCAAAAGCCAGTGAGAGACTCAGCTGCTCCTTCATTCCTTTTGACAGCGACTTCACCTTATCTTTGACATTCAGGCCAAGTGAGCCGATCATATCCCTGGCTTTATCCCGCCTGAAATCAGGAAAGGCATGCCCGAAAAATGTAACACACTCCTCCACCGTCATCCACGGATACAGAAACTCATGATCCGGCAGGTAGGACACGATTTTTTTCGTCTCCACACCGGGCTTCTTCCCGTCGACCAGCAGAGTGCCTTCATAATTGCGGAGCAGTGAGACAATCAGCTTCATCAGTGTTGTTTTTCCCGCCCCGTTCCTTCCCAGCAGCCCGACAATTTTCCCGCGCTGAATCTTCAGCTCCAGTCCGTTCAGAGCCATTTTTCGGCCATAGCTTTTACTCAGGCCACTGCATTCCAGTATGTTCTCCACAGCCATCCTCTTTCTGCCTGCCTTTCTGTTTAAGCCAGCTGTATCAGCTTCAGTTGCTTATGACCGTTAGACCAGCGCCTTCCATACTATCCCTGCACCGTCACCGAATTTTCACATTTACCTCCCTATGGAATCACCTGTATCTCCAGCTTATCCGTAACACACCCCGGCATTATTCCAGCCATTACAATATTCCTATACTTATGCCGCCACTCCCGGCGGACGCAAAAAAGCAAGCCCCATCCTGCCTGGTGCTTGCTTGTCTGCTACTAATTCACTTTTGAGACCGGTTTAGGTTGAAAAGCTTTTTCAGCCCCCCATCCCGCCGACTCCCTGCTGCCTCTCAGCTCCGTGCCGTAAATTCCGTCACAGCCTCGCTCATCAGGTTCATGCCGAGCAGCAGCTCATCCCGGCCGGGATGGCTGAAGTTCAGGCGGATGCGGTCACCGCCGCCGCTGACGCTGCAGAGCTGTCCGGGGAGGAAGGCAACCCCCTTAGCCTGTGCTACCTTAAGCAGCAGCATCGCATCCAGCCCTTCGGGCAGCGAGACCCACAGAAACATACCGCCTTCCGGCATATCGTATCTGCTGTTCTTCCACGCCGGGCGTTTCAGCAGCTCTGACATCAGCTTAAGCCGTGTGTGGTATTCGCGGTTCAGCACTGCAATGTGCTCCCGCAGATTAAAAGCCGTGACATCCAGCAGATGATGCAGCAGCCGCTGATTCAGTGAGCTGGACTGCCAGTCCGCCATCTGCTTGGCGGCAGCCATCATGGAGATCAGCTCACGGCTGCCTGCCGCCCAGCCCGTCCGCAGCGCTGGCGCTACGGTCTTGCTGAACGAGCCTATGTAAAGTACATGTCCGGCTTTGCTGACATTTTCCAGCGCATAGAGCGAAGGATATTGTGCTGCCGGGGCTGCGCCGCTGCCTTCTGCCCGCTTGAAATGCAGATCCCCGTAGGAATCATCCTCAACAATCAGCAGATCATGGGCGATGCACAGCTCAAGCACCTGCTTGCGCCGCTCAAGGCTCCAGAGAATGCCGCTCGGATTAGTGTAGCTTGGTGTTGCAAACAGCATCTTCGGCCTGTGCTGATGAATCTGGGCCCGCAGATGATCCGGCAGCAGCCCGTTCCGGTCGCCCTGCACCGGTATAATGACTGCCCCCTGCATACGCAGCGCCTGCAATATCCCCGGTGAGGTCGGATTCTCCACCAGCACGCGGTCTCCTGGATCAATATAGACCCGGGACAGCAGGTCAATGGCTTGTTGACTCCCCGTTGTCAGAAGAACTCCGCCTTCTGCGGCAGTCACCCCTTTTCCCTTCAGCCAGTCTCCGGTCAGCCACTCCCGCAGCGGCGCGTACCCTTCAGGATCTCCGTACTGCAGCGCACCCGCATCAGCTGAGATCACAGTCGAGGCCGCTTCTGCAAGCAACGACAACGGGAACAATTCTTCTGCAGGCAGCTCCTCAGCCAGAGAGATTAACGCGCCGCGCCGCGATTGGGTACGGATGCTGAGCTGCGGTGAAGAAATTAACGTATGCGCACGGGCAGAAAACTCATACTTCATATGTTCCCCCCTTCCCTGGTACCAAGAATATTCCAGCACAGCCGGCATTATGTCGCAAATGCTTAGCCTACGCGTAGATTTGCTTGCTCTGCCTTGAGAAAAGCGCGAATTTCTCGATGGCCTGGGCCCTCGTTGTTACATCCAGCTTCACATAAATTTTGCGCAGATAATTATCTATAGAGCGCCGGCTCACTTCAATCTCAAGTGCAATTTTGTCGTAAGTGATTCCTTGCACAATCCTCTCCATAATGAACATCTCCGTTTGGGTCAGCTGCATCACGCTGTCCAGCCCGCGTGAGGAGGTTGCCGGCCGGTAGCCCTTTTGAATCCAGTTCAGCGGAACAGACAGAAACCCCTCCCGCAAGCCGCCAATCATTAACAGCAGCTGCCGGGCAGAGGCGCCTTTGGACAGCACACCGCTGGCTCCAAGCTCAAGCAGCGGCTGGAACAGCTGACTGTCTTCCTCATCCGTCATAATAATAATATGCGCGTCCTCACAGCTGCTCTTCAGCTCCGGCAGCACATGCTCCACATTTCCTTCCGGCATCTGATAATCAGCCAGCACCAGATCCGGCTGATGCTCCTGCACACTGCTTAGACCGTCGCTCCAGGTGGAATACATCCCCAGAACGGCAAGTTCTCCTCCTTCCTCCAATATTAATTTTGTACCCAACATACTTGTGGGATGACACCCCACAATGACCACCCGCCAAACCTTCATCATTACTCCCCCAGACCTCCTGCTATCTATATAATTACTCTGAGTGGAAAGCGCTTTAAGCGTTTCTGGCTTTTACGCAAGCAAGGATGGCTGTTTGTACCTGCTCGTTTCTTCCTTCTTTTACCTTGAATACGCCCCTCAGATATTCCAATCTATAGAAATTGTATCTCAGTACTTTAATAGGATGCAATTACTTTTTCACCTTTACATTTCCCCCTTTCACTTTTGCGAAACTTGTAAAAGTCTGATAGAATGGGAACTTGAAAAAAAGTGCTTGAGGTGATGTTGAAATGCAACCGCTAGCGGAATCGACCCCTGTACACTCGCGTCGTACTGCAGCGCGAAACGGCCCTTCCGTAAAATGGTTTTTACTGTTCTGGATTGTGATGATCGGACTCGGCGTATATGCTGTCTACAGCTATACCAATCATCTGAAGCTGCAGGTGCTGACCGAGCTCAGTACTCAGAGCCAGCAGCAGCTTAACGTGTTAAAAACCGATTACGAAGCCCGGATTGCCGTGCTCTCCGAGGAGGTTCAGGAGCTGCAGAACACAGTTCAGACCTTTAACGAGCTGCTGACGTTTACTAAGGATAACGCGAGCAACAAAACGGATAACAGCAACAAGCTCTACACACAGCTGAGCGAGGTCAAGCAGCAGCTTGATACACTTAAGAAAGAGATGGATCTGCTGAAATGATGACGCCTGTTAAAAGAGTCAACCGTTTCTTCATGCTTTTGACAGCGCCTTTTATCGGACTAATAATTGTCCTGTGGGGGTATCAGCCCAAGCTTGCGCTGGATCTCAATGTCAGCCAGTTTGCCGCTGAACCCGGTCCGCTTGAACAGACAGCGCAGCTCAAGCAGGAGCTGCTTCAGGCCCAGAGCTCCGCTTCCTATACAATAGATGCCATCGGTGCTTCTGCACATCTGTACAATCAGACTACGAATGCGATGAATGCACTGGTCAACACCGCTGCAGCACAGGTATCCCGGCCGGAATCTATTTATAACCGGCGGATTACTGCCAAGCTGGGCATCCCGGCCGATGTCATCTCCAGTGACCGGATAACCATTGAATTATACCGGCTGAACCCCGGCAACTATAAAGCTTATGCGCTCAAAATCAGACTGAAGGACGTATCCGCGATGAAAATGAGCCTGGCCGGTGACGGCAGCGGTCAGTCTGAAACAACCATGCAGGCGGTAAACCGCTATGGCGCGGTTGCCGGAATCAATGCCGGGGGCTTTGCCGATCAGGGCGGCAGGCGATATCCGCTCTCCACCACTATTGTCAACGGCAGCTATTTGTACGGCTTTGAACCGACCTATAAGGATCTCAGCTTTGTCGGACTCAGCAAATCCGGGCGGCTGATCGGCGGTAAATTCAGCAGCAAATCACAGCTTGATCAGCTTGAACCGGCTTTTGGCGCCACCTTTGTACCTGTGCTGATCAAAAACAGCATGCTGCAGCCCATTCCGTTCAAATGGCAGACCAGCCCTGCACGCGCGCCGCGTACCATTATCGGCAAGTATAAGGATGAGCAGATTCTGGTGCTGGTTGCCGACGGTTATAATGAGAGCGGCAACTCCGGGGCCACACTGATGGAACTGCAGAGCAAGCTTTGGGGCATGGGCGTAGTGGATGCCTACAATCTGGACGGCGGCGGCTCCTCTTCGCTGATTTTTAAAGGTAAAGTCATCAACAAGCCGTCTGATGGAAATCTCCGGCAGGTGCCGACGAACTTCCTCTTTTTTAAATAGCTTAATTTTTAGCTTTTAATCCCGGCCTGGAGCAGGTTATAATCAGGATAACGATTACAATCCTTTACGGAGGTGTCCTGCATGTCGTTCTCCTTGACCTTTTGGATTGTCACTCTTGTCTTCCTGCTGTTTCTGGCCGGAATTCTGACTTCATCCTACAACGACGACAAAACCAAAGGCTTATAGCTGCTCTCCAGCCTTCTTATCCTGCCGACACTTCAAAAAAACGCCGCACATTGTGCGGCGTTTTTTCAGTGTTGGCCTGCGGGGTACACCGCAGTACCGTACTATGTAATAATGTTGCTTGCCGCCTTCCCGGAAGAAAGCGGAGAAGACTTAAGCGTGTCTTGGCAGTTGTGTCATCTCCGAAAGACAATCAGAACAAATATAACGGTCTTTATATTCGCTTACGCCTTCCATCGATCCGCAAAATACGCATTTAGGACGGTAGCGCTCCAGAATGATGTGGTCTCCCTGTACAAGAATTTCCACCGGGTCTCCTTCATTCATCTGGTACCTTTTCCGCAGAGACTTAGGCAGAACGATTCTACCCAGCTGATCTACTTTACGAACTACGCCAGCAGGTTTCATATCTTACGTACACCTCTCCTGTTCAACTATTGAATTAGTAGCTACTACTTTTTTCGGCAGTATTCTTCTATTTCGTTATTTAAATGTCGAATCCTGCTGAAAAAAATAAAAAATAGTGTCTACTTTAAAAAAGTTCCGGAAAATCGAGCTGCCGAAGCGCTTCATAGACAATAATCGCTGCTGAATTGGATAAATTCAGCGATCTGACTGCCTGGCCCATCGGCATGCGCATCGCGGTTTCCTTACCTGCTTCCAGAATCTCAGGCGGCAGTCCCTTGGTTTCTTTGCCGAAAACAAAGAAATCGCCATCCTGGAAAGCAAAGTCTGTATAACGCTTTTCTGCCTTAGTCGTAGCGTAGAAAAAACGTCCCCCGCTGTATTTCTCCAGCACCTCTGCATACGAATCATGATATTCGATAGTAACGGCATGCCAGTAATCAAGCCCTGCCCGCTTTAGTGTCGCATCATCAGTCCGGAAGCCCAGCGGGCGGACCAGATGAAGATGGGTGCCTGTAGCTGCACAGGTACGGGCGATATTGCCGGTGTTCGCCGGAATTTCCGGTTCAACCAGCACAATGTGTAAAGCCATAATCAATAACTTCCTCTCTTTAGGCTGCTTCAGCCCTGAATGGTCAGGTAATATACTGCTCTGGGATGACAGGCGGACTGGGCAAACACAGCAGAAAACCTTCCGCCTGAGTAGCGGAAGGTCCGGAAATGTTATACATTAGCCTTGAGTCTGCCGGAAATGCTTCATGAAATCTGAAAGGGCCTTAACGCTCTCATAAGGAACGGCGTTATAGATCGAAGCGCGCAAGCCCCCTACACTGCGGTGACCTTTGAGTCCGATGAAGCCTTCTTGCTCGGCTGCCTTAACGAACTGCTTCTCCAGCTCCTCGGATTGCATCCGGAAGGTGACGTTCATAATGGAACGGCTGCCCGCCTCTGCTACTCCGCGGTAGAAACCGTCACTTCCGTCGATATGATCATACAGCAGACCGGCTTTGTCCCGGTTTTTGGATTCGATGCCGGCAAGCCCGCCCTGCTCCTCAATCCATTTTAACACTTCATTAACCATATATACAGAAAAGGATGGCGGCGTATTGTACAGAGAGTTGTTCTTGTAGTGAGTATCGTAACGCAGAATCGTCGGTATATTCGCAGGTGATTTGGCAATCAGCTCTTCCTTGGCAATTACTACCGTAACCCCGGACGGTCCAAGATTCTTCTGCGCTCCGGCATAGATCAGCCCGAATTTGCTGACATCAAAGGAACGGCTCAGAATATCACTGGACATATCAGCGATCAGCGGAAGGGAGCCTGTATCCGGATACTCCGCATACTGCGTACCTTCAATCGTCTCATTGGAGGTAATATGCAGGTAGGCCGCATTGTCAGCCGGCTTGATGCTGCCCAGCTCAGGAATAGCCAGAAACTTCTTATCCTCGGAGGATGCGGCAATATGCGCTTCTCCTACCAGCTTCGCTTCTTTAAGGGCCTTGTCAGCCCAGCTTCCTGTCATAACATAGCTGCCGGCTTGTCCGCTGGAGATGAGGTTCATCGGGATCATGGCGAACTGTGTGCTGGCTCCGCCTTGTACGAACAACACCTTGTAACCCTCCGGATTGCCGAGCAGTGAAAGCAGACGCTCCTGCGCTTCGTTATGCACGGATTCGTATATTGCTCCGCGGTGCGACATCTCCATAATGGACATCCCGCTCTCCCGGAATTCAACAAACTCCGCCTGTGCGCGTTCCAGTACTTCAAGCGGCAGCGCCGCCGGTCCTGCATTGAAATTGTATGCTCTCTTGCTCAAAATTGCCCCCATCCTTTCTCTCCTACGAATATGGATATCGCTATGATAGCAGCATTCCAACACGCCAGCAAGTATAATTATTCACATAAAGCGTAAGATCAGCAGGGGTTAGAACGTGAAAAACTGATAGCTGCGGCTCCAATCCTTGCTGTGACGCGGTAAAATACTGATGTCCGCAAATACCTCGGGAGAAATTACATGCCGCTCTCCCCAGAGTGCCATCCGCTCCGGACGGAAGCTTCCGCTCTCGCGCACTCCAGCTCTGGCGGGGTTGTGAACCAGCTCCCAGTACCAGTCAGCATCCTCCGGCTCCCAGCCGCCCAGCCGGCAATAAAACGGACGGTCAGGCTGTGCGTTCCAGTGTATACGGTCTCCGGCTACATGCAGCAGCCCGGAGGTATACACGGATTCGGGTTCATGCACACCGGCTTCTCCCGGCAGTCTCAGCTCATAGCCTTCCCCTGCCGGCGCTCCGTTAATTCCTATAAAATTATGAATGTATTCCTCTGTATGAATCGGTTTTGACCCTGTGTTCTCAAGCGTATAATCGATGATAAGCCGATCTTCGTCCAATGAAATCTGTTTTGTCAAAATAAAGCTGTAACCCCGGCATTCCGCAGAAATAACCTTGTATATAATTCCGCAGCTGCTGCTATCTGCAGTCATTTCAGACGGCTGCAACGGATAATCCGCTGTGAAGTCATACGGAATATCCTCCAGCTTCCGGAGAAGACCTACACCCGGCTTGGGAAACCACTCCCCGGCAGCTGCTTCATCGTAGCCGATTGTCCGGGAAATGCCGAATTCATTACATAACCCCATACCGCCGCTGCCTTGCCCTGGAATTAAGCTTTCCGGAACACAAAAGATATGCTTCCCTTCCTCCAGTGTGACCTGGGTAATGAATCCGGTCCAGTCGAACCTGGTTCTGTTATAGGTTCCGGGTTCGGCAATGTCAACAGTGAGAATACCGTTTGAGAGCCGGTGCACCATATGCATTCCTTCCTTTCAGCTAGTTAAGAATGACCTCAAGCTTATGAACCTGCCCTTTCGGCAAGCCATTCAGGACCGTACGCGGAATCAGCACGCCCTCTGAGACGCGCTGAAGCGTCACCACAGCGCCGTTCAGGCTTACTCCGTGTATTTGGTACTCCCCGTATTCCGTGCTTCCTGCGGCCGTGTAGGCAACCTCCAGCTCAAGTCCGGCAAATAGAGTCTTGATAGATGCTTTGCCGGCATAGTCAAACTGTTCTTTTACGAGCTTCGGTTCCAGCAGCAGGTCACCCAGCCGTCCTTTGATACCGAACACCTCAGTAACCATCGTCAGCAGCAGCCAGCTGGCCGAGCCCGTCAGATACGTATACATGCCTCTGCCTTGTTCATTGATATACTCAGGAATTCCCGGATACATCCGGCTGGACTCAAAATCCGCACTCAGGCTGTACAGGGAATCAAGAACCTTATATCCTTCCTGTACATATCCGCGTTTATAAAGTGCATTCCCGTACATTATGGTCATATGACTGAACATCGCCCCGTTTTCTTTATGGCCAAAAGCAAAGCCGAAGGCACGGCCCAGATTCTGCTGAATGCCGCCGAAATCCGAGTTCAGCCGGTAACCGATTTTTGCGTCGTGCAGATTCTTTTCCACGGATGTAATAATTTGCGGAATCTGCTCAGGAGATGCCGCATGGCCGAGCAGCGGAAATACCTGTCCCGTAAGGGTCATGCGTATGCCTTCAGCAGTCTCGCCTTCAACCCGTTCACCGTCATTATTGTAATAGCCGTTGAACCAGCCGCCGCCTTCTTGGCTGCTCACCCATTCGTTGCTGCGCAAATGGCCAAAGATCCATTCTGCTTTACGTTCCAGATCGTCGGCCACCTGTTCAAGCTCCAGCTCTGCCCTGACACCGCTTACCCTGTTCGGAGCAGCGGCATAATAGCGGTTCAGCCGCTCCTGCTTAGCGGATACAGAGGCGTAATCAACGGGATCGCCCAAGGAATCCAGCAGCAATACTAATTCTTCCGCCAGCTCCAGCGTGCCGCTTCCGTTCCGCTCTTTAAGCGTGCGCAGCAGTCCAGACAGCTCATACAGGTTATCTCCGTAAAAAGCGGTAAAGGTGACACTCTCGCCCCGCTGGGCCGCCATATCCAGCCCGTCATTCCAGTCTGCTCCCTCCAGCAGAATATTGTTGTGTCCGCCCACATTAAAGAACGGCACCAGATTCTGCAGCAGAATATGCTCTAGAATTGTCCCCTTATAGATCTTACCGTTATCCGCCAGCAGACTGCTGCCGGCAGCGGGCTCCCAGGAGCTGTCACGTTCACGGCAGCGGCTCATGAAGGAATCACGGAAATAAGTCTGTTCCTCCAGCAGGAAATCCAGATCACCGCTCTGGTTCAGATACAGCAGCGTGGTCATGAACGGCCAGGCTCCGTGGTCCATCCATACCCGCGGAATGTTATTGCGGTCGGCGATGAACTCCCCGGGCTGCTGCCCGATAATCGTTGCATTGCTTCCGTCGATTCTGACTCCCGCATAATTATTGAACAGCAGGCTGCGTACATCCTCCGGCTCCATGATCATCAGGGCCAAACAATCCTGCCATAAATCGCGCCAGCCGCGGCCTCCGCGGCCATAGTCATGATAAGGCAGGAACGAGTTCCCATACAGCCTGCGCAGGACCGGCTGCAAAGTAACCCATTTCATCCACTGATCCCTATCGTTATCTCCGGTATGGAAGGATACCGTATTCACTTTATCTGTCCAGTACTGCTTGTTAATGTCCAGATGAGCATCAAATGCTGCCGCTGAGCCGTACTTAGACATCAGTGCAGCAATATCAATCCGTTCCTCCGCAATTGCCATAACGACTACATAGGAACGGCTCTGTCCGGACTTCAGCGCAGCTGTGGCGAACCTGATCCCGCCCAAAGCTTCATACCCCTGTCTTTGAGCCTCCCCGACGCAGCCGGCCTGCGGCTCAGCGTTCAGCACAACAGCTTCCGGCCAGTCCAGGCTCCCGCCTTCACCGACGAACTCCTCCTGCACCGGGAAGAATCCAGCCGGCTGTGTGCCCTCTTCCTCAGCACCAAACACTCCGTAAGAGGTATAGTTAATCCGGTGTCCCCGCTCATCAAAGGAAAGAGCCGGTTGAACCTCGACACCATAGAGCGAAGTATAAATCCGGTTGAGCAAAGAAGTAACATGCCGGTGGTCACGCAAATCGTCTGCAGAACGGGCATACAGCGGTATAGCCGCTGTTGGAGTAACCACAATCTCTTCTTCCCCCGTATTCGTGAGAATAACCTTCATCAGTTCGGCCTTGTCACTTCCGGCAGGAACAAAGCTGGTTATTTCCGCTTTGATACCGAGCTGCTTATTTTCCCTGGTGATCTTGTGCCACAGCAGCCCGGCTTCCAGCAAAGATTCATCTGCACCTTCAGAATAATATTGCGCATGCTGCCGGGCCGAATTACCGGCTGCCGACCATGCCCCTTTACCGTCTATGTAGACCCAGAAATTACGCGATGCCCGTGAATTATGCAGGTCCTCAACAGACAGCGGCGGTGTAAGGAATGTATTATGCCCGGAAGTCACCTGACCGTGTAGCTGCGGTGTAACGGAAGACATCATTCCGCCTTCATTGACCAGGGGGAAATACAGAAAGCTGCTCCGGTCAGGCTGCTTAAGACTGAACTCTCCGTTAGGTCCGGTAAACTGCCAGTTTGATTGCTTTGTATGTGTCAATGTATTCATCCTTCCAACCCTTATTTACGAAACCGATTTCGCTTTTATTATTGCACCGTCGGCAAATCTTGTAAAGAGGTTTCTGGAGCTCCATCCATACCTATGCAGAACAAGTATCCAAATCTGTCTAAACAGCGTCATAATCATGTTTTTGATGCATAACTACACAATATATAAATGTATAAATAACCTTACATCTACGAAAATATATTTTCGCTGTGCTTATTCACCCTTAAAAATCATACTTATTCCGCTATGTATCTGGTCTACCTATACTATTAATTAATACTGCTTAATATTAGTAATCGCATTCATTTCTATATATAGAAATAATAATCTGATACTCTCGTTGCATTTACGAAAATTTTCGTTAGTCTTGAACGATAATAACATACAAAGAAGCCCCCGGGAGAGTTCCGGGGGCTTCTGGATAACGCACAGCTATTATTTAACGAATCCTATACGTCGAAGTACAGGGCATATTCATGCGGATGAACGCGAATGGCAACCTCTTGTGCTTCACCACGCTTCAGAGCGATATAGTTATCAATGAAGTCTTTAGTGAATACGCCGCCTTCTGTAAGGAATTCGTAGTCAGCTTCCAGAGCGTCAAGCGCTTCGTTCAGGCTGCCTGGAACGCTGCGGATTTTCTCTTTATCAGCATCGGACAATTCGTAGATGTTCTTATCAAGCGGGCCGTAACCCATTTCTTCAGGGTTGATCTTCTTCTTGATTCCGTCCAGACCAGCCATCAGCATTGCGGAGAATGCCAGGTATGGGTTAGCAGTGGAGTCTGGTGTACGGAATTCAATACGACAGCCCTTAGGTGTTACAGCAGCTACCGGGATACGGACAGCAGCGGAACGGTTACCCTTGGAGTAAACCAGGTTAACCGGTGCTTCGTAGCCAGGAACCAGACGTTTGAACGAGTTGGTGCTTGGGTTAGTCAGCGCGATCAGTGCCGGAGCATGATACAGGATACCGCCGATGTAGTGCAGCGCCATTTCACTCAGGTTGGCATAAGCGCCTTTTTCGTAGAACAAAGGCTCGCTTCCGTTGAAGATCGACTGGTGAACGTGCATGCCGCTTCCGTTATCGCCGAACAGCGGTTTTGGCATGAAGGTCGCAACCTTGCCGTACTGGCGTGCAGTGTTCTGCACAATATATTTGTAAGTCAGGAGATTGTCAGCTGTTTTCTTCAGGGTATCGAAACGGAAGTTGATCTCCGCTTGTCCCGCAGTCGCCACTTCGTGATGGTGACGTTCAATTTCCAGGCCGGCTTCAGCAAGCAGACGGCACATTTCGCTGCGGATATCCTGTTGGGAATCCACTGGCGCTACCGGAACATATCCGCCTTTAACGCCGACTTTGAATCCAAGGTTACCGCCTTCTTCTTTGCGGTTTGTGTTCCATGCTGCTTCTTCGGAATCTACGGAGAAGGAAGAGCTGTTCATGGTTGTCTCGTAACGGACATCATCAAAGATAAAGAATTCAGACTCAGGTGCGAAGAATGCTGCTGTACCTACACCGCTTGCCTGCAGGAACTCTTCAGCTTTTACTGCGATACCACGCGGGTCGCGCTCGTAACGTTCGCCATCAGGAGTGAAGATGTCACACATGATATTCAGCGTCGGGTGAGCTGTAAAAGGATCAATGTATACAGTGCTAGGATCAGGCATCATAACCATGTCCGATTCTTCAATACCGCGGAACCCCTTGATGGAAGAACCATCAAAAGCTACACCATTTACAAATGTTTCTTCCTCAACTGCGGATGCCGGCAATGAGATATGATGAGCACGCCCACCCAAATCTACAAAGCGAAAATCCACCCACTCGATATTGTTTTCCTTGATCGTCTGCAACACTTTTTCAACCGACATGAATAATTCCTCCCCAAGTTCCGAACATTAACCCGCTCTCAGTATCAAATGTTCTTGTTTTTATTTTTTTAACTGTCGTCATTATAAAACCGATACCTTACATCGTCAATGCTTATGTCAGGTATTTTTAATAACAATGTAAGATATTCTGACGCTTTCGTGAATATCCCTTACCTTGTCTAAATCAGCATCATAGGGTGGCCCGCTGAATGCAAAACAGCCGTCCTGCCCGCCCGGAAGCGGGTAAGACGGCCATGCCTATGGCAGGTTTTCTCAGATTAATCAGGCAATCGGTGCAGCTTCAAGCTGCTCAGAGAACTTGCGTCCTACAAGCGGAGCGAGCTTCTCCAGATCTCTAAGCAGCTTATCAAACTGATCCGGGAACAGGGACTGAACCCCGTCACCTGTCATTGAATTGTCAGGATCTGTATGCATTTCGATAATCAGACCGTTAGCTCCGGCAGCAACGGATGCCTTTGCCATCGGCTCAACCAGCTCGCGGCGGCCGGTTCCGTGGCTCGGGTCGGAAATAACAGGCAGGTGGCTCAGGCTCTGAAGCACAGGAATTGCCGACAGGTCAAGCGTATTACGGGTATAAGTTTCGAAGGTACGGATACCGCGCTCGCACAGCATGACATCACGGTTGCCTCCGGCCAGAATGTATTCAGCCGCGTTCAGAAGCTCATCGTAGGTCGCGCTGAAGCCGCGTTTGAGCAGCACCGGGCGGCCGCAGGTTCCGAGCTTGCGCAGCAGATCAAAATTCTGCATATTGCGTGTGCCTACCTGCAGAATATCTGCATGCTCCGCACAAATATCCACGTACTCCGGAGTCATGACCTCAGTGATAGTCAGCAGGCCATGCTTCTTACCGGCTTCTGCCATCATAGTCAGGCCTTCAACGCCAACGCCCTGGAAGCTGTATGGACCGGTCCGCGGCTTAAATGCGCCGCCGCGCAGTACCTGCCCTCCGGAGGCCTTAACAAGCCGGGCGATCTCATCGATCTGTTCAGGTGACTCTACTGCACACGGACCGCCCATGACAACGAGATTCTCGCCGCCGATCTTAACCCCGCGGATATCAATTATCGTATCCTCCGGATGGAAGTCGCGGCTGGCCAGCTTATAGGATTTGGTGATTTTCACCACATTCTGCACGCCCTTCATCTGGCGCAAGTGCTCGGCAAGACTCGGTGTAACACCGCCGATCAGCCCGATTACTGTATGGTCTGCGCCGCGGGACAGGTGAACCTGCAGCCCTTGCTTTTCAATAACGGCAATAATATCATTTACCTGCTCCTGCGGTGCCTGATTAGACGTAATAACGATCATATTATAGCTCCCCTTTTAGGATATTATGATTGACGGATTTCACTCTGATACAAAACACTATTTCGCTACGACGCGTGTGTGCTTTTAAGCGCTAAAGTAATTTTAGCTCATATTGCACCTTACGTCAACTAATTTTCAGGCTAAAACCGCCCATTGTTCCATTTATTACTAACGCGGTAATTTTAACCATATTCATTCATGTACTTATAGCTAAACATTTTTGGTAAATAAAAAGCACCCGTCCCCCAAACAGGGAGACGGATGCAGCTATACGCATGTGAAATAGCGAACGGATAAGTTCAGAACCGAAACTGTTGAATCAGGTAGCGCTGGTTGTTTTGTTCTTGACCGGCGGCAGCAGCTTCGCCATATTCACAGTACGTTTGATTTCCCAGGTCTCAGGCTTTGCCGGATCGTACTGCTCCAGATAGTTAATGAGCTCTTTGGTAATCGGTGTTGGCGTGGAAGCGCCTGAAGTTACACCTACCTTGTTAACCCCCTGCAGCCATTCGATATTCAGCTCGGATACATCTGCAATACGGTGGGCTGGCGTACCGGCGATCTCTTCCGACACCTGTGCCAGCCGGTTAGAGTTATTGCTGCGCGGATCTCCGACGACGATCACAAGGTCACATAGCCCGGCCTGCTCAGCCACTGCTTCCTGACGCACCTGTGTAGCCATACAGATCTCATTATGGACTTCCGCGCCGGGATAGGTTTCAAGCAGCTTTTTCATAATGTGCTTGATATCCCATTGGCTCATCGTGGTCTGGTTCGTAATCACGATCCGGCCAGGCGGCACATTCAGGCTGGCGATTTCCTCTTCCTTCTCGATCAGATGGACATGCTCCGGCGCAATGCCGACGGCGCCTTCAGGCTCCGGATGGCCTTTTTTTCCGATATAAATAATCTCGCAGCCTTCCTCTACCTTCTCTTTAATCAGGTCATGCGTCTTCGTCACATCCGGGCAAGTAGCATCGACCGTAGTCAGCCCCTTGGCGCGGGCCAGCTTGCGGACTTCTGGCGAAACCCCGTGTGCGGTAAAGATAACGGTGCCGCTGTCTACCTTATCAAGAATATCCAGACGGTTATGGCCGTCCAGCGTAATAATCCCATCGTCCTCAAAGGAATTCGTAACATGACTGTTATGTACAATCATGCCAAGTATATAAATCGGCCGGGGCAGATCGAGATTCTGGGCGGCCTGCCGCGCCATTACCATGGCATCTACGACACCATAGCAATAGCCCCGGGGAGAAATTTTGATGACTTCCATATATGTTCACCGGCTTTCTGCTGTCAATGACGGCTGTAATAGGACCTGTCTATTATACCCTATTCCAGCGGCGGAGCAAAGAGAAGCGGCAGCCAGATGATAAAGGTTGTCCCCTCACCCTGACGGGTAACAACCTCAACGGACCCTCCATGCTCATCGATAATCCATTTGGCAATTGACAGGCCAAGGCCGATTCCCTCTGTCATTCCGCGTGATTCATCAGCCCGGTAGAACCGGTCAAAAATATGCGGCACCTCGTCCTTATCCATACCAATACCGGTATCCTTGATCCGGATTCCAACCTGGTTGTGATAGAACACCGCATCCATGCTGACCTCACCGGACGGTGTGTACTTAAACGCATTGTCGATAAAAATAAAGAGCATCTGCTGCAGATAATCCTTGTTGCCGACGATATATTTGCCGTTCATCTGGCTTAAGTCACCGATCGACCACTCAGACTGCCGCGGCAAAAATGAGGCTCTGCGCGCTACCTCCGTCATAAGCGGCTCCAGTGCAACCGGTTCCTTGTCAAAAGTACGCCCGGTGTCCGCCCGTGCAAGTGAGAGCATATCGCCTATCAGCCGGCTCATCCGCTTCGACTCATCGGCAATATCCTTAACCGATTCAATGGACAGCTGGCGGATCTCCGCTTCGCTCATCCGGCTCTGATCCGGCTCCATCTCCCAGACCTTCTGCAGCAGGTCGATATTGCCGCGAATCGTTGTAAGCGGTGTCCGCAATTCATGTGAAGCATCCGATACGAACCTGCGCTGGGTGGCATAGGAATCCTCAAGATCCCTGTAAAACCCTTCCATACGCCCCAGCATACTGTTGACCGTCTCAATCAGCCGCCCGATTTCGTCAGGAGGACCATTGTATTCAATACGGGAGCTAAGATCATTGCCGGTCTGAATCCCGTTGGCCGCCTCAATGACCATACCGATTGGACTCATTGATTTGCGCGCAAGGAAAAGCCCGAAGGTAAAGGCGGCAATCAGCGTGGCAAATGAGCCGACAAGCAGAATATTCTTGAGCCGGTTCAGCATCGTGACCTGTTCGCCTGTATACACTGCTACTTGCAGCACACCCGGCATAGCCGTATTGTTAACATTGATCTCAGCAGCAAGCTGATAAATAAGAAAAGGATCGCCGCCATACGAAGCCTGCAGAAACCCCTGCTGTTTGCCCAGATCTTCCTTTGAGGGGATTTTAAATTCCAGATCAATATCAGTCATATTAGGGCTGGGAATCATTTTCTGCAGATCATAAATGTACACTTGAGCGAATAAGCTCTGCCCCGCAGGACCGCCAAGTACTAAATCCAGTGTGCCGTTATTATAATTCCAGACTGACTTGGGCTGAACCTTTGATGCCTGTTCTCTAAGCCGGTCCTTCAAATCCCCAAACGTATTAAAATAGACAAAACCGTAAATTGCGGCTGATAAGGCCAGCAGCATAACGGCCAAAATTCCTGAATACCAGGCTGTCAGCCGCAATTTGATAGACATGTTAATTGTCACCTCTTAAAATATAACCGGCTCCCCGGATTGTCTGAATTAACCGCTTACCTCCATGCTCCTCCGTCTTCTGGCGCAGCATAGCGATGTATACTTCGAGCACATTGGATTCGCCGCTGTAATCATAACCCCAGATTTTGTCCATAATCAGATCACGGGACAGCACCCGCTTCGGATTCTGCATGAACAGATGGAGCAGCTCAAATTCCTTCGCAGTCAGCTCCAGACGCTTACCGGCACGGGTTACCTCACGTGAATCCACATCAAGTGTAATATCTTCATAGCTTACTGTCTGATCCGGTGTTCCGTTCTGCTCGCTCTTGCGGCGGAGCAGCGCCCGCACACGGGCCAGCAGCTCTTCCAGCGCAAAAGGCTTAACCAGATAATCATCTGCTCCCAGGTCGAGCCCCTTTACACGGTGTTCAATCTCATCCTTCGCGGTCAGCATCAGTACAGGAACATTACTGCCTCCCTCACGCAGGCGCCGGCATACCTCGAAGCCGTCCACCTGAGGCATCATTACATCCAGAACAACCACATCCGGGTCACTGTTCAGGACCGCACGCAGCCCGTCTGCCCCGTTGGATGCGGTTTTCACGTCATAGCCTTCAAAGGCAAGGCCGCGCCGCAGCATGGAGGTAATCTTTTCATCATCATCAATAATTAATATATTCGGTCGCATCAAGCAGCCCCCATTGTCCAATTCTTTATATCTCTATTGTAGCATGAATGTACGGATTCACGTCCAGCAGCAGCACAAACGGAAGGGTCGCCCCTTCCGCGTGCCGTACCGTCCGGTGTGTTTACTGCTCCTGAGTTTGGGTTTTGGTGGTATCAAAATCATTTTTGTTGCCGATTGTAACCGGAAGCTCCAGTGTTTTGCCGTCGCGGACCACATTCAGAGTGACCTGGTCACCAACCTTCAGGGATTGAATATAGGTAATCAGCTCCTGGCTGGTCGCATACTTCGTACCGTTCACACCTGTAATGATATCGTAAGGGCGCAGATCTGCAGTGTAGGCAGGCGATTTGAATACAATCTCCGCTACTACTGATCCTTCAGTAATGTCAGTGCCCATCTGCTGTGCCACCTGATCTGTAATGGTCATAAGCGATGCGCCGATGAACGGAACCGGCTCTTTCGGAATTTCCTGATTGGCCTCCAGCTTGTCTACAACCTCTTTAATGGTGTTGACTGCAATTGCAAAACCGATACCCTGTGACTCTGTGCTTACGGCCACGTTCATCCCGATTACTTCACCGTTCAGGTTAAGCAGCGGTCCGCCGGAGTTCCCGGGATTAATCGACGCGTCGGTCTGCAGCAGGTTTTTGTAGTTGCGCGTACCGCTGCCGTCTTCTTCATTAATATCAATGCTGCGTCCTTTCGCACTCAGCACACCGGCAGTGACCGTATGGTCAAAGCCCTGCGGGTTACCAATGGCAACAACCTCGGAGCCGACCTTGAGACTGTCAGAATCGCCAAGCGCTACTGTAGGGAAATCTGCACCTTCAATTTTTAGAACCGCTAGATCCAGATCCTTGCTGGAGCCCAGCAGCTTAGCTTCATAAGGCTTGGTGGTTCCGTCAACAGTAACCTGGATGACATCTGCTCCCTCAATAACGTGCTGATTCGTTAAAATATAGCCGGAAGACTCGTAGATGAAGCCCGTTCCGATACCGTAAGGAGTCAGCTGGGAATCCGAGTTATTCTCGGACTGTGACTGTGAATTCTGGTCTGTTCCGGAAGAACCGCTTCCTCCGAACTGGTCACCGAAGAAGAATTGCGAGAACGGATCGCTCATATTCGGATTAGATGAGCTTCTGCTGGAGCTCTTCACCAGCGTTTCAATCTTCACTACAGCCGGTCCTACCGTATCTACAACATTGGAAACATCTCTAGTACCGGTTAGCAGTGAAGTTGTGGAAGTGGAAGGGGTCACACCTGCACTGCCGACAGCCGATTTAGCCGTTGTACTTGCCACAGAGGCTGTAGTTGCCTGGTCACCCGTGAACCAGTTGCCCCGGTCTGCCATAAACATCGAACCGGATAATACAACCATTCCGGCCAGAAAGGAGACCAGTACTGCTTTAACAGGCTTCTTAGGCTTGTGGTTATACTGCCAGCCGTTTCCGCCGTCCGAACCATTCCCGCCGCCATTGCCCCGTCCGCCGTTACCGTCATATCCGCCTGTACGGAGCGATGTGCTGTAAGGAAGCTGCTTGACCGGCTGCGGAGTTGTAACCTCTACACGTTCAGGCTCACGCCGGTTATAGTGCTGTCCGTTCTCCTGATTGGCTTCATCGTTATTGATAGATTTGAAAGGTCCGTAAGAATAGTAGTATGAAGAGCCGGATTCGGATTCGGATTGACTGCGGTTAGCTGCACTGTCGTTGCCGGAGTTCTGATTAGAAGTATTTGAATGATCCCATTCCCGGTTCGGTGTCGGTTCGTTATCTCGATTAAAATTGTTTTTGTTGTTTTCCATGGTTGCTTTCCTCCCGTGCCTTGTCTGTCTGACAAGGAGTATTGTGTTTTCTTCTTGTTCTTATTTTGTACTTTAAACCTTAACTCTACATTAAAAACAATTTAACCAGAGATAAAAGATGAAGGAATTTGGGCTGCAGCGGCAAAAAAAATCCCGGTGCATGAATGCAGCGGGACCTAATTGGATATTTATATGATGATTAACCTCGCATGCTAACCCTGCGCCCATCCCTTGCGGTGTGCGTAAATGGCCAGCTGGGTTCGGTCGTCCAGCTCACATTTCATCAGCAGGTTGCTGACATGCGTCTTGACCGTCTTGATGCTGATGTGCAGCTCCTCACCGATATCCTTATTCGTTTTGCCCTCGGCTATAAGAAGCAGGACTTCCTTCTCGCGTTCGGTCAGGCCTGAGGAGTCTCCTTGAACGGTCCGCTGGCGGATGCCGCGGGTTAACGCCTGCGAGACATCACCAGTCATAACCGGCATACCGCGGTATGCACCCTGCAGTGCATAGATCAGTTCTTCGGCAGAGACCGTCTTAAGCACATAGCTGACGGCTCCGGCTTCAATGGCGTCTACTACCAGATCATCCTCCAGGAAGCTGGTAAGAATAACGATCTTCAGACCCGGAAATTCAGCCAGCACAGCCCGGGTGGTCTCGGCTCCGTTCATCACCGGCATCATCAGATCCATCAGCACCAGATCCGGCAGACTCTCCCGTTCCCAGCCGCGCAGCGTATTCAGCGCCTCTTCACCGTTGGCGGCTTCGCCGATAACTTCAAACTTCGGGTCCAGCATAAGATAGGTTTTGAGCCCCATCCGCACCATGTCATGATCATCCACCAGCAGCACCTTTATGACACTCATATCTGCTCCTCCTGTTCCTGATTGCCTTGTACAAACTTTGGTATATGTACGCGGATTGTCGTCCCCGCTCCTTTGCGGCTGATAATCTCCACCTGCCCGCCCAGCTTTTCCGCACGCTCGCGCATTGTGGTAAGTCCATACGAACCCTGCTTATGCTGCACATGCTCAAACCCCTGGCCGTCATCACTGATGCTCAGCACGACCTGTCTGGGCGCCTCGCGCAGTGACAGGCTGACCACACGTGCTCCGGCATGCTTAACAATGTTAGCCATAGACTCCTGGATAATGAGGAACAGCTGGTGTTCAATTGCCTCCGACAGCTCTCCTTGCAGCTCCAGCTCCTTGACACCTTTAAGCCCGTTCTGGCGGCAATAGTCGGGGAACCATTTTTCCAGCGCCTCGAACAGATTGCGTCCCTCCAGCTCCACCGGACGCAGCTGGGCAATCAGCGCCCTCATCTGCTTTTGCGCCATCTGGGACATCGTGATGAGCTGCTGCATGACCGTTATTCCCTGCTGCTCATTGCGTTCCAGCACTTTAGGCAGCGAAGAAGCGGACATATGGATCGCGAACAGCTGCTGGCTTACCGTGTCATGCAAATCACGGGCCATCCGCCGCCGTTCCTCCAATACCGCACTCTCCGCTGCCTTCTCCTTCTCAATCACTTCCTGTTCGCCGAGACGCTGCAGAATCTGCATTTTATTCTCAACGGTATCCATCATCATATTGAACTCATGATACACCCTGGCAAAGGACTGGTCATCACTCTCCGGCATCCGTACGGACAGATTGCCTTTGGCGACCTGCAGCATATTTAGGTCGAGATGATCAATCCGCCGCTGAATCCGCTGCCCGGCCATATAACCGACGACGATGTTGAACAGCACGATCCCGAGGATAAGATACAGCCACATCCGGTAATCCACAACCTCTATATAGCCCAGGCATGTCCCTGTATAGACCAGACCGGCAGCAACGCCGCCGCTGAGGAGGAAATAGAGCAGCAGCAGCCATTTGGTATTGCTGAAGATTGTCCCCATTGTCAGCCCACCGTTTTAACCTTGATGTCACCGATGAAAGCACTGACGTTGATCCGGATTTTTTTACCCGCTTCCTTATAATACGGGGTCTTGCACTGCACACTGCTCATGAAACCGCTGCGCGTCTGCTCCAGCACCTGCATGTCTCCGATGAAGGAGCTGCTGTTAACCGAGACACCCAGGTCCATATCGTCAGGGATATAGACCTTGATGTCGCCGACAAACGCCGAAATGTTAATCTTGGTCTCGCCGTAAGGAATCTGCGCATTGGTCAGATCAAGCACCGTATCTCCGATGAACTGTGAAATATTCGTGTGCTTCAGCTGAAAATGCTCCTTACCCATATGCACATCTCCGATGAATGCCGAACGGTTGGTCGTTTCCTTATCATTGTGCTCTTCATGAAACTCCTCATGCCATTCACCGTGTCTGCGGGCATGCCGCTGCTGGCGCTCCCGGCGCCGCTGCTCATGCCGCTCCCGGTTCTCCTTCCAGTGGCCCTCCGAGGCCGACTGGAAATACCCCTTCGGGCTCTGATCCGCGTCATGCTCATCCTGATCTTCCTTGGATAAATAACCGTTCCAGTCACGCTCTCCGGCAGGCTTGCCGAATTTCTGCTCAAACTGCTCGTCGAGTGTTGATTCCAGCGGCTTCGGTGCAGGTACCGGGTCATTCGCTCCAGGCCCGGGCGGATAGAAGTCCGGCGGTGAGGAAGGTGCCGGTGGCACAGGCGGAATATTCCGGCCGCGCGGTCTGAAAATGACATACAGACCTCCGCCGATAAGCATTACCGGAAAGAGCAGCTTGAAGAAATCACCGGGCGAAACATCGAACCATTCCAGATTCCGGCCCAGGAAATACACTCCGAGAGCCAGGAAAAAGAATCCCCAGAAGGCCGAAGAGCCTTTTGACCCGTTATCATTGGTGGACAGAAAATTCTGCAGCCCCATCCAGATCAGAACGAGCGGCCAATAATCGGAAATCAGAGAGCCTATGCTGAAATCGGTATATCCCATCTGTCTCAGCAGGAACATCCCGCCGAGCCCGATCAGGATCAGTCCGCCAAGAATCTGGCTCGTGAACCTTCTTTTCATCCTACATTTCCCCTTTATGCTGTCATATTCGCCTTCATGCGTAACTTATACCACTAGTCTACAGCATTAAGGGGAGCGGGAACAGCGCCGTGAGAATGAATCCAGCCTCAGTCTCTGGACCGAGCCTCCTGGAATTATAAGGGATAACCATCCCGGCGGCTGCAGATCCTATATAACGGAAAAAGGACTGTCCCGGCGCCCATAGTGTGAGCAGACCGGAACAGTCCAGTTTTTAGCATATCGGTATTACTAAGCGTTCACAGCATTACTGCTGCGGTTTTTGTACCGGCTTAGCAAATGTACCCTGCTTCGTTGCGCCGTCGTTTTCAACAGCAAACTCAGCATTGTATTTTTCATTCGGTGTTTTATAGTTGTCCTGCACCTTTGGTTTTTTAGCCACTGGATTTCACCCCCTGAGTGTTATCGCTTCAGGGACACTCGCTGTGCCCCAGTCAGTATTATGGGGAGCACAGGGCAGTATTATGCATCTGCAAGTGAAAAAAATTTCAACCTTGGTGAGCAGCTTTGTATTACGCTAAATAATCTCTTCCAAGATATCCTGAGGAACGGTTTTGTATGTCTTGATTGCACTACCAAGATCCTTAAGCATGCCTTCCGTGCATTTCCCATTACCGCGTTTGATCAGCTGAACGACAACTGTCTTTTTACCCCATTCCTTATACACCTGCTTGGTTGTGGCAAAATACAAGTCAATCTTCCGCCCTTTGATTGCTGAGCCTGTATCGGCAACGACCGCATATCCGTAATCGGGAATATACAGTATGCTGCCCAGCGGCAGAACCTTCGGATCGGCAGCAATAGTCGACACTGAATTTTTGTCACGGCGCACCTTAACACCTGAATAGGTAATGCCGTATTGCGGGTGCTTGGATGTTTTGCCCGTAGACTCGTAGCCTGCTGTATATCCGGTAGCTGTAACCTTCATTGAAGTAATAATCTGTTCTGGCGCCGGTGCGGCTACAGGCACTGAAGCCGGCTGCTGCTTGGCTGCGGTATCCGGCTTCTTGACGGCTGGCGCAGCTGTCGGCTGCGGGGCCATTGTCGGCTGCGGGGCCGCTGTTGCGGCCGGCTTCACCCGCGAAGTCCCTCCGAGCTGTGAAGCTCCTGTAAAGAACGCCTCCTGTGAATGTTCAATGGCACGTCCGGTGATCCGTTCCTCCTGCTGAGCCTTTCCGTTAATGCTTGTAAAGAAGGGCGAACCCTGTGTATTTTGAAAATCATCTGCTTTCATTGTGCCGTAGTTCAGCCGGTCTGTAATATCCGCGGTCCCTCTGGCCTCAGCGGATTTCCGCCCGTAATCCGGATAGATACCGGCAACAGCTGATATTAGCACTGCCGTAACCATTACACACCAAAGCCTCTGGCATAAGCCCATTTTGTTCATTTGATAAACCTCCCCCTATTAGCGAAGGTTTCCCGTTTCACAAAATTTTATACATAAAGCGCCTTAAGGCGGCTTCATGCGGCTTATGACAGAGGCTGTTAGGGCAGGCTTATACCGCCTGATTAAGAACACAGATGACGGTTAAATCAGATGACGCGGCCGGAGATTTCCTTACTCAGGGCTTCAATAACTTCATCCAGCAGCTTGGCGCCGATATCGCCTTCTCCGCGTTTGCGGACGGAGACTGTGCCGGCGTTCATTTCGTTCTCTCCGACTACGAACATATATGGAAGCTTCTCCAGCTGGGCTTCACGGATTTTGTAGCCCAGCTTCTCATTACGCAGATCCACTTCAGCACGGATGCCGCTTCTCTGCAGCTTTGCTTCCACATCCTTGGCGTATTCGTCAAATGCTGACGATACAGGAATAATCTTGACCTGCTGCGGCGACAGCCACAGCGGAAGGGAGCCGGCAAAGTTCTCCAGCAGGAAGGCTACGAAACGTTCCATTGTTCCCAGAATACCGCGGTGCAGGACAACCGGACGGTGCTTATTACCGTCGTCTCCAACATACTCCAGTTCAAAGCGTTCAGGCAGCAGGAAATCGATCTGTACGGTGGACAGCGTTTCTTCCTTGCCAAGTGCAGTACGGATCTGCACATCCAGCTTCGGCCCGTAAAAAGCAGCTTCGCCTTCCGCTTCAAAGAACGGCAAGCCGGCTTCTTCCGCTACCTCGCGAAGCATACGCTGTGCAGTCTCCCACATTTCATCGTTCTGGAAGTACTTCTCGGTATCCTGCGGATCACGGTAGGACAGGCGGAAGCGGTAATCGTGAATCCCGAAATCGCTATATACCTGCTTAATCAGCTCAAGCACGCGTTTGAATTCGCTTTTGATCTGATCCAGACGGCAGAAAATATGGGAATCATTCAGCGTCATGGAGCGGACGCGGTGCAGGCCGGTCAGTGCGCCGGACATTTCATAACGGTGCATGGTTCCGAGCTCGGCAATCCGGATCGGCAGATCACGGTAGCTGTGCATGGAGCTCTTATAGATCATCATGTGATGCGGACAGTTCATCGGACGGAGCACGAACTCCTCGGTATCGATAACCATCTTAGGGAACATATCCTCCTGATAGTGCTCCCAGTGACCTGAGGTTTTGTACAGTTCTACATTACCAAGTACAGGCGTGTATACATGCTGATAGCCGAGGCTTGCTTCCAAATCTACAATATAGCGCTCCAGAATGCTGCGCAGCTTGGCACCCTTAGGCAGCCAGATCGGCAGGCCCTGTCCGACCAGCTGGTTGAAGGTGAAGATTTCCAGCTCTTTGCCCAGCTTGCGGTGGTCACGCTTCTTGGCCTCTTCCAGCAGATGCAGATACTCATCAAGCTGTGCCTTCTTGTTCCAGGCTGTTCCGTATACGCGCTGAAGCATTTTGTTTTTGCTGTCTCCGCGCCAGTACGCTCCTGCCACATTCATCAGCTTAAACACTTTAATCTTTGAAGTGGACGGCACGTGCGGCCCCCGGCACAGGTCAAAGAATTCACCCTGCTCATAGATCGAAATTACGCTGTCTTCCGGCAGAGCCTCAATCAGCTCCAGCTTGTACGGGTCGCCCAGCTCTCCAAAGATCTCCAGCGCTTCCTTGCGGCTGACTTCCTTGCGCACAATCGGCAGATTCTCATTCACGATACGTTCCATTTCCTTCTCGATCTTCAGCAGATCTTCCGGATTGAGCGGGTGCTCCAGATCCATATCATAATAGAAGCCGTCCTCAATAACCGGTCCCACACCAAGCTTAACTTCCTTAGCACCGAACAGGCGTCTTGCTGCCTGAGCCATGAGGTGAGCTGTACTATGACGCACAACCTCTAAGCCTTCCGGTGAATCCAAGGTAACAATCTCGACAAGAGCACCCTCCTCAAGCGGTGTCGACAGGTCAACGACTACTCCGTTGAGCTTGCCTGCGGCTGCATTCTTACGCAGGCCGCTGCTGATGGAGGCGGCTACATCTTCGATGCTGCTGCCGTTCTCGTATTCCCGGACCGATCCGTCCGGCAGCTTAATACTAACTGACATTGTTATTCCTCCTAATGGTTGGTTAACGAAAGCGCGTAAAGGCACTGACTGCGGTATGGGGCCATCCACGCAAACAAAAAACACCCGTCCCGCGCAGGGACGAGTGATTACACCCGTGGTTCCACCCAAATTCGATTCTATAACCAGAATCCTTCATCAGCATGGGAATAACGGCCATGAACCGGCGGTTCTTACTGTCCCGTACCAGGCGCATAGGCCGGCCGGAAGTTCATAACCGCAGCTACAAAGGGGTAGACCGGAAGCCGGATACCGGAGGGACTTGCAGCCTGGGTTCCCTCTCTCTGTAGCGGTCCTGAATTAACGATCCGTGTCTTTGTCGATGCTTTTAACGTGAATTATGCAGTAATTATAAAGCTGTCCGCAGTATCAGTCAAGCCTGCAGTCTGAAGGAGAACCGCCAAACCGAGACAGAAGCTGACTGTGTCAGCCTAATACCGCGCCAGGGTTAGTGCTGCCATAACATCAATCTGCTTATCCTGCTCACTCCTCTTCCCGGCGTTTCTTCCCCGGCAAGCGGCCCGCGCGCTTCAAAGACTCACGCAGCAGATATTCAATATGTCCGTTTACGCTGCGAAATTCTTCTCCCGCCCAACGCTCCAGCGCTTCATACAGCTCCGGATCAATCCGCAGCGGAAAGCTCTTCTTGGCCGCCATATTTCATCATCCCCTAATATAACGATCCGGCATTAATGACCGGGCTCGCTCCGCGTTCCGACACAATCGCCACCATCAGGTTATTAATCATCGCAGCCTTGCGCTCTTCATCAAGCTCAACTACACCGTTCTCTCTTAGCTGACGGATTGCCATATCCACCATGCCGACAGCACCTTCTACAATAATCTGCCGCGCAGAGAGAATAGCTGAAGCCTGCTGGCGCTGAAGCATCGTGCTGGCAATCTCCGTTGAATACGCCAGATGAGTCAGGCGCGCCTCAATTACCTCTACACCGGACAGCGACAGTCGTTCCTGCAGTTCTGAGGCCAGCTCTTTGGCAATCTCATCTGCATTAGCCCGCAGTGACATTCCCGATTCATTAAAGTTATCATACGGATATTTACTCGCTACATGCCGGAGCGCTGTCTCGCTCTGAATCTCTACAAAAGCCATGTATTTATCCACATCGAACAATGCCTTCGCAGAATTGATAACCTTGAATACAATTACTGCCGCTATTTCAATCGGATTCCCCTCTACATCGTTCACCTTCAGCTTGACGCTGTTAAAGTTGCGCACCCGCAGTGACACAGTCTTACGGATACTGAACGGAACAACCGCCCACATCCCGCTCTTCACAATCGTTCCGACGTATTGTCCGAAGAAGGTGACAACAATAGACTTATTAGGCTGTACGATAGTGATGCTTGTGCACAGGACTCCGGCAGCTATAAACAGAATCACAGGCAACACAACATATTCCTGGGCCACCCCGTATATTCCGCCTGCCAGACAGACCGCAATCAGTGCAATAACCCAGAAGCCGCTTACCGGACGCAATACTTTTTCCTTCATAAAAAAGCACCTCCATAAAGATATGTATTTGATATAATTATGATATCACTTTTGGATACAACTGTAAATCAGTATTATTTGAAATCCGCAGTCTTATTCGATAAAAGTCACTGCCTTTTTGCTCCGCCTCTTCTATACTACAAAGCTAAGCAGTCTTTCTTTCGAAGAATATATTGGATAGGGACGTGACAATGATGAGCATAAAAGAACAAGTGCTGGACATTATCAAAGCATCAGCAGCCCCGCTAAGCGCAGGTGAAGTAGAAAAGCTCTCCGGGCTGGAGCGTAAAGCGGTAGACAAAGCCTTTACAGAACTGAAGAAGGAAAATGCGATTGTCTCACCGGTCCGCTGTAAATGGGAAGCCGCTGTGAAATAAATAGCCGGGTACATCGGACAGGCCCATGCCATCCCGCATGGGCCTGTTTGCTGCAGGTTCAAACTGCATCCCCCCACTAACCGGGGCCTTACCATGGAAGCTGACTTAGGTACTTTACGGGGAACCCATAACCTATTCATTCATATCCATAAAAAAGATGCCTCCCCGTCATCCGCAGATGAGAGGGAGGCATCTTCTATAAATGCTGAATTATGAGGCTTTATTCTCAAGCACACGGTAGATAATTACCGCTGCCTGGGCACGGTTCGCCATTGCTTTTGGTGCAAATTTGCCGCCGTCTACCCCGTTAACGATACCCAGCTGAGTCAGCTGCGCAATAGCTTCCTGGGCATATGGCGCAATCGAGGCTTTGTCAGCAAACTGTCCCAGAGCTGCAGAAGTATCGACTGGTTCCAGCTGGCCGGCAAGAGCATTAACGATCATGATCGCCATTTCCTCGCGGGTAATTTCACGGCCCGGTTCAAACTTGCCGTTGCCGGAGCCTTTTACAATGCCTGCACTCACAGCAGCAGCGATAGAATCGGTATACCATACGCCCTGCTTCACATCGTTAAATGCTGTACCGGATGCCGGAGCACTCAAATTAAGTGCACGTACAAGCATCGTTACAAATTCAGCACGGGTTACTGTTTTGGCTGGTGCAAACTGGCCGTTCTCCAGACCCTTCACAATACCTTTGGCTGCCAGGGATGCGATTGCTTCCTGTGCCCAGACTACATTGCCAAGATCAGTAAAGGAGCCAGGCGCTGCCGAAGGGGCAGGTGTAGCAGATGGTGCAGTTGTTGCTGTTGGAGCCGGTGTAGCAGATGGTGCCGGGGTTGCCGCCGGAGCAGGATTTCCGCCCGGAATAGCCGCCGGAGCCTTAACATTGTTAGTAATACGGCCTTCTGTCTTAGCTGTAATAGCTCCGCCCTTAAATGTGTCTACAATATAATCATAGAATACATCCAGGTCGATCGGGCCGGGCACAGTCTTGCTGGCTTTGGTCAGTACAGTGTAGTTGTCACCGCCTGCAGCCATAAAGTTATTTACTACAGCCGTATAGCTCTTGCTCATTTCAATCGGTGTACCGTCAGCCTTTGACAGGCTGGAGATACGGTTAGCTACAGGCAGATACATATCAGCCGTGTATTTAAGGCCGGAGATCTGCAGTGTTTTGGTATCGGCAGCTCCATCAGCCTTTACTGCCCATTGCTGCTGAAGCAGTGTTTTGATCTGCTCACCGGTAAGGGTCAGCTTAACCAGCGTGTTGCCGAACGGCTGGATTTTGGCCAGATCACCAAAGGATACATCACCCTTAGGAAGATCGGCACGGATACCGCCCGGATTCATAAAGGCGAAATCAGCTGGTTCTCCGTCACCGAAATCAGCCAGACGCATAGCATCTGCAATAAGGTTACCCAGGGAAGCTTCATTGTTGTAAGCATCTGTACGGGTAATTGTACCGTCAGTAGTCCCTACAGGCTGGGTCAATTCAGGATGCTTAGCCAGGTATTTGTTAACCAATGCTACCGTTTCAGGATCAGGTGTTACACCTTCCTGGAAAGTAGAGGTTACAGTTGCAGACTTGGATTTCACATCACCTGTCTTGTGATCAATAACCAGCTTGATATCTTCGAACGCTGTTCCGTAGGAGTAAGCTTGAACAACCAGCTTGCCGTTTACGATGTCGTTAGCATACCCGTGATTGTCTCCGGCCACGATAACGTCAACCGGCGAGTTCGCAGGCAGAGCTTTTGCCAGATCTGCAGCTTCACCCGTTGTTACAAAACCGCTTGCCGCATCTCCCTTTGTAGTTGCAGGGTCATGAGCCAGCACGATGATAGTTTCTACACCTTTATCTTGAAGCTCTTTTGCATACTTCTCAATAGCTGCTACTTCTTCAGTAACAGACAGGAATTTCACACCGACAAGACCGGATGGTGCTACCTTGTCAGGCGTTGCTTTTGTAACCACACCGATAAATCCGATTTTTACGCCGCCTACTTCTTTAATGACATATGGATTGATGATAGGCTCATTGGTCGCAACGTCAATCACATTGGCGTTAATGTAATCAAAGTCAGAACCAGCATGGTTAACGCTGCTGTTTTTAGGATCGATACCGCCGAAGATTTGTGTTTTCAGCGCCGCAACACCCTGGTCAAATTCATGGTTGCCCAGTGTTCCGACATCAAATTTCATCAGGTTCATCCACTCATGCGTCGGCTCATCACGTTCAAGTGAGGATACCGGAGCAGATGCCCCTACGGAGTCACCGTTATGGAAGAGCAGGGAATGTTCGTACTTGGCACGCGCCTGCTTCAGATACGTTGCGAGAACAGCAGCAGTACCTGCATTTTTGCCGCTTACTACGGAGGTAGTATCCAGCTGGCCGTGGAAGTCGTTGATTCCGATCAGGTGAACCTCAACATCTGCAGTAGGCTTTGGCGTTACTGCCTTCAGATCCATACTGTAAACAGAGAAGCCCTTGGAATCTTTAACTCCTGTATCCTGCATATTGTCCGGCAATACTGCTGCCGCTTTAGGTGAAGAAGTGAAGGTAACATTTACGTTGCCCTTGATCGGGGCAATTGTCCAGTTGCCGTCAGCTGTAGGATCAACCGTTCCGGCTTCACTGATATAATCCATCAGCACCTGACGGTTCTCCATCTGGGAGTCGATAATCATTGTGGAACCCTTAACACCAGGGAAGTTACCGCCGCCGCTTGCACGGTAGTTGTTGGTGACAACAACGAATTCCTGCTCAGGCAGAATTTCCACACCGCCGTAAGTAACACTGGTTACACGGCTGGACGCTGCATCATTAATAGAGCCGTCCGGCTTGTATTTGGCATTTTTGGTTACGTCAATGGTGTACTGAACACCGTCAATAACGTCGAAGTTATATACTGCAAATGCAGGATTAAGCAACGGCTGGGCTGTCGAAATGCCCGGTTTGATCCGGTTAAATGCGCCTGCGCTCATCTCGATCCATTCTTTTACAGTTTCGCCGTCAACAACAATTGCCTTCAGCGTGTTGTCGTACAGGTACAGGTCGCTGGCGCTGCGAATCGTCAAGTCTCCTGTTGCCTGACCAGCAGGGATAGAGATCTCTGTATATTCCTCAGGACCGTTGCGTCCTGCTTTGAACGGCGCACCCACACTAAGAATCGGATAATCCTTGTAATCAGCCAGTGCAGGGTCTGTGTTAATCAGATTGGACACATAACGCTGCTGTGCATAAGTTACGATCTGAACTGTCGGATCGTCCTGCACCATAGCGAAGAAGCTGTTCATTGGAGCCTTGGTTTCACCCAGCTTCTGGCCGGTGTATTCAATAGTTGCCGCGTGGTCGGCACCAACTACCGCATCTACAGCCGGATCAGCTGCTTTACCGGAGATTGAACGGGTGGAAGCCTTAGAGGCTGTTTTGTCTACCGCCCAGCCGCTTCCGTCCTGTACGATCTTCAGATCGATCAGACCGAGGTAACCGCCGCCGTAACCAGCCTGTACCGCCGGAGTTCCGTTGATGTGGCCGTTTACGTTGTCAATTGTGGCAGCATCATTATTGTAAGGGGCTTTGGTGTTAGGATCCTTGAAGGAGGCATCCAGTGAAGCATCCACACCGTTGGTAGGGAATACTTTATGTGTGTGCGAGAAAGTAATGGCGTCAACGCCTTCTACCTTACTCAGTTGGTTTATGTCATTTTCTGCACCTGTCAGGTTTGAGGCAGCAGAAGCATCAAAGCCGGTGTGAGCCATAGCAACGATAACTTGTGCACCTTCAGCCTGCATTAGAGGTACAAATTTCTCGGCTGTTTCACTGATATCTTTTACAACAACCTTGCCGTCAAGGTTAACTTTGTCCCATTCCATGATCTGTGGAGTTACAAGGCCAAGCAGACCTACTTTTACAGTATGTGTCTGGCCGTCAGAGCCTACAACCTGCTTCTCGATAATTTCATAAGGCTTATACGTATTCGTTGTTCCGTCAATGTTGTAGATGTTGGCATTGAGATATTGGAAATCCGCAGCAGTATCCGCTTTGTGAGCGGCACTTCCGTTGATCGTACGCTCCAAATATTCCAGGCCGTAGTTAAATTCATGATTCCCGAAGGTTGCTGCGTCGTATTCCATAACATTCATCGCTGCAATCAGCGGATGGATCCGCTCGTCATTAGTCATGAGATCTGACTTGGTGGCCATGTAAGTGCCTAGTGGAGTTCCTTGAATCAAATCACCGTTATCCAGCAAAAGATTGTTTCCGTTTTCAGCTCTGGCTTCTTTAACAAGCGTTGCTGTTTTGTCGAGACCTACTGTCGCCGAAGCAGCATTTTTAAAATAATCCCAGCCGTAAACATTGGTGTGCACATCAGTCGTGCTCATCAGACGCAGATCTACTGTCACGCCGGCTGCCGGAGCAGCTTCTGCCGTATCAGCTCCAATGAATGAACCTGCCAGCACACCCCCAAAAACCTGTGCAGTCAGAACTGTGGTTGCCAGAAATGATGCTACCGGCTTGTTCCATCGTCTTTCTCCCATAAGTGATTAATCCTCCCAGTTTCTCTCTTTTAGTGACCGAGAACGATTGTATCACAAGCGATTATACGAATCTAGCAATTAGCAAAAAATAGAGCCAATAGTTGTGCAAAATATCATATATTCACGCAAAAACTTAGTCATTGCGCCTTAATAGAAATATATTATTTTACATATAATACATATTTTCATCAAAAACAGATGTTAGCTTTCAAAACATAACGGCGTAATATATCAATGAATCCGGCCGTTTTTCATAATTACTATAAAAAACTACGTAAATCTATTTTTATTCAAAATATCTCATTACTATCCATTATTAAACGGAGCGAAAAACGGAAGGAATTCTAACATATAATCTGTCTCTCATCCTTTCCCTGGTCAGTACCAGACAGAACAAAAATCCGCGCCGGACAGTGCAATTACTGCCTAACGGGGATTAGCTGCTTTCTGTTCGATTCTATTGTTTAACATATGCGGCTATTATTTCAGTTTCTTAATTAATACACTTATTCCCTTGACGATCAGAGCTGCTATGATGCTCAAAATTAATAGACTTAAAAACAGGTTAGTCCATATTATTTTCAAAGAACCCCCTCCTAGTGCAGTGTATTAAATGATCATAGAACTATTATATTGCTGCAATATCAAAAAAATATATATTATTCCATATAATCCCACAAAAAAACACAAATAACGCTTGTTCGATATTAACCCTTCCACATTCGGATTAATACTGAACAAGCGCTGGTATTGTATAAGAAGATTAGTTCTGCATCACAAAATCATTGTCGATCTTCGCATTACCGTCCTCAAAGGTACGCAGGATGTCGTAACGCGTATTCCGCTGCGCCGGGATCTTGCCAGCCTCGCGGATCAGCTGGGTAATCGACTCAATGTTAACCTTGTAAGTCGCACCCGCCGAGGAGACAACATTCTCTTCAATCATTGTACTGCCGAAGTCGTTACAGCCATACTGCAGGGACAGCTTGCCGACCTCAGGCCCCATTGTTACCCAGGAAGACTGGAAGTTCTTGATGTTATCGAGCACCAGCCGGCTGATTGCTACCGTCTTCAGGTACTCTTCCGGAGTCTGCCGGTCCAGCTTCAGGTTCGTATTGTCCGGCTGGAAGGTCCAGGAGATGAAGGCGAGGAAGCCCTCAGAATCATATTTGTTAGCAATACATTCATCCTGTGCTTCACGTACCCGCAGCAGATGCAGCGCCCGTTCCTCCATACTTTCCCCAAGTCCGATAACCATTGTAGCTGTAGTGTTCATGCCGATCCGGTGCGCGGTCTGCATAACATCCATCCACTCCCGCCACGAGCCCTTGAGCCGGCTGATCTTGCGCCGGGTGCGGTCGTCGAGAATCTCTGCGCCGCCGCCGGGCAAGGAATCCAGACCAGCTGCATGAATCTCGCGCATTACCTGCTCCAGCGGCAGGCCGGATACTTCAACCATCTTCATAATCTCAGCGGGAGAGAAGGAATGCATCGTAATATCCGGGAAGCGCTGTTTGATTCCGCGGAGGATATCTGTATAGTAGCTAAAAGGCAGATTCGGGTTCGTCCCGCCCTGCATCAGAATTTCCGTTCCATTTACAGCAATGGTTTCGGCAATCTTCTGATAGATGGTTTCATCGGGCAGCACGTAGCCTTCCTCTGAACCGGGTCTGCGGTAAAATGCGCAGAAGCGGCAGTACACATCGCATACGTTGGTATAGTTGATATTGCGGCCAATGACGAATGTGGCCAGCGGATCGGGATGCCAGCGCTTCATAATAACGTCTGCGGCTGCGCCCATTTTTTCAATTTCGTTGCTCTCGAACAGCCGGATTGTGTCTTCCAGCCCGAGGCGTTCGCCCTTCAGCGTCTTATCCAGAATAAGATCTATCGCACTCATCGTTCGCAGCCTCCTTCAAAGTCCATATATTATGGATAATTAAATTTTAGAAATAAACAGATACAAGCATTCGTTCTTCCATCCTAACATAATACCGGCAGCTTGAGAAATCTTTTGATGCTGCCGCTCCCGTGTACAGGCGAAATACCTCCATATAATGGGGCTTTAACATGGAAGCTTACTCAGGTCATTAGCGGGACCCCCGTGAACATATCCTTTCTTACTCTTCAAAAAAAAGACGGCGGCGCACATGCGGCGCTGCCGTCCCTCCTTGTATATTTATTCAGCTGCTACAATCTGTTCAAGCTCCACGCGTGCCGCCTCCAGCGCCTGTGCGAGATCGGCAATCAGGTCATTCTCATGCTCAATGCCGACAGAGAAGCGCAGCAGCCGGTCATCCACACCTACAGCATCGCGGATTTCCACCGGAATATCGGCATGGGTCTGCACGGCAGGATAGGTCATCAGGGATTCAACGCCGCCGAGGCTCTCGGCAAAGGCAATCAGCCGGATATGGCGGAGCAGCGGCTCTACGTAACGGGCATCTTTTACCTTAAAGGAGAAGATCCCTGTGTTGCCTGAGGATTGCCGGTTCTGGATTTCATAGCCCGGATGATCCGGCAGGCCCGGATGGAATACTTCAGCTATTGCCGGATGCTCCAGCAGATAACGGGCAAGGGCCAGAGCGTTACTCTCATGACGTTCCATGCGCAGTGCCAGCGTCTTCATGCCCTTCATCAGCTGATAGCTGTCATTAGGCGCTAGTACGGCCCCGAGGGAATTGTGCAGAATCGCCATTTCCGCTGACAGCTCGGCACCTTTGGTTACAATCAGCCCGGCAAGCACATCATTGTGGCCGCCTAAGTATTTAGTTGCGCTGTGTACAATAACATCTGCCCCAAGCTCAAGCGGACGCTGGAAGAACGGAGTGAGCAGTGTGTTGTCTACAATGGTCAGCAGCCCGTGATGACGGGCCCATGTACACACTGCTTCAATATCTGTAATCATCATCAGCGGATTGGTCGGTGTCTCGATGAATACTGCCTTTGTCCCGGGACGGCGGGCTGCTTCCAGCCCGTCCAAATCGTTGGTATCCACATAGGAGGCTGTAATGCCGTACTTGGACAGAATCCGTTCCAGCAGACGATAGGTTCCGCCGTACAGGTCGAGGGAAACAACCAGATGATCTCCCTGTCCGAACAAAGCAAACACGGTGGTCAAGGCTGCCATGCCGGAGCTGCAGGCAAAGCCGGCATCGCCGGACTCCAGCTCAGCGGCCGCTGTCTCGAGAACAGAACGGGTCGGGTTTTTGGTGCGGATGTAATCAAAGCCGGTGCTTTGTCCAAGCCGCGGGTGGCGGAATGCCGTTGCATTGTAAATCGGATAATTAACTGCCCCGGTTGCGGGATCTTCCTGTGAGCCTATTTGTGCAAGTCTGCTTTCAATCCTGAGTTTCTCGTCCATCGGTGAGCCTCCTAATGTGGGGTTGAGTGAATGAATTCCTTCTATATATTAGATAATAGGACCAATATCGTAGGGTGTCTCCTGGTACACATAGTAATTGAGCCAGTTGGCGAACAATAAGTTCGCATGGGCACGCCATACGGCTGGCGGTGTACGCTGCGGATCATCCTTAGGATAATAATGCTTCGGCAGCGCGACATCCATTCCTTTTGCAACGTCACGGTCATATTCCCATTTTAGCGAGAACGGGTCATATTCGGAATGTCCGGTAACAAAAATCTGTTTCCCGTCATGTGTCGCCACGAGGTAGACCCCGGCTTCCTCCGATTCAGCCAGAATCTGCAGCTCCGGATTTGCCTCAATGTCTTCACGCGATACATCGGTATGGCGGGAGTGCGGAACATGGAACAATTCGTCAAAGCCGCGCAGCAGCTTAACATTATTATGGCTCACAGTGTGCGGGAACACTCCAAAGCATTTTTCGGCAAGACTGACTTTACGTACACCGAAGTGGTGATACAGGCCCGCCTGTGCAGCCCAACAGATATGCATAGTCGATGTAACATTGTGCTTGCTCCATTCAAAAATCCGCTGCAGCTCTTCCCAGTAATTCACATCCTCGAACTCCAGCTGCTCAACCGGAGCGCCGGTCACAATCAGTCCGTCGAACCGGCGGTTGCTGATCTCGTCAAAGGTTGTATAAAAGCTCTTCAAGTGCTCCGCAGAAGTATTCTTGGAGGTATGGGAGCTGGGATGAAGCAGAACGACATCAACCTGCAGGGGGGAATTACCGATCAGGCGCAGCAGCTGCGTCTCGGTCGTTTCCTTGGTCGGCATCAGATTGAGGATAGCAATCCTGAGCGGACGGATATCCTGATGAAAAGCCTGGCTTTCATCCATTACAAAGATATTTTCTCCGGATAATACTTCTTTCGCCGGTAAACTGTCAGGGATTTTGATTGGCATTGCTGTGTCCACTCCTTAATCGAATTAGTACCTGAGCTTGAACTGATTTCCATGCAAAAATGACCCTTCTCGCACGAGAAAGGTCATATAGGTTCAGTCATATGTGCCTCTCTCATCTGCCAGAATCAACGCCGGGGCTTTCTCCCCTGCATATCTTCCGCAAGAATTAGCACCGTGCGTCTTCACGCCGGTTGCCGGGTTTCATCGGGCTAGTCCCTCCACCTGCTCTTGATAAGATTTAGCTGTATTCAATTTTTTTCTTAAAATTCACTTTAAATCATGAACCTGCTTTTCGTCAAGTCCATACAATGCTGAAGAGCCTTGAAAATGAAAAGAATTTAGCTTGAAAGAGGCATACCCCGGCGTTATACTAGACAAGTGTTTCAAAAGGCACAAATGACGAGGAGCAGAGGTGAGAGAAGAATGGAAGGCGACCCGGGTACGCAGTTAAGCGTGCAAAGTGAGCAACCACACAGGATTAACATCAGCTTGCCGGCGGCGGGAGCACTACTTCTTCATGCTCTCGAGACGTCATCCTGGCCTTAAGCATTGATTGTACTGCCGGCCAAGCTGATTTTTTCCGTGTGCTTTAATTAGCATAACCCTGGAGAAGACCGGGGACATAAGGAGTGAATCAGATGAAAATCCGGCTGGTGAACGCAGGCGTTTTTACCCCGATTGATGACATTGAAGCAACATTGACCGCACCGGCTGAAGGATTCTACTGGATCGATGCTGATGATGAGGACCTGGAGCAGCTCCAGCCCCTGTTTAATCTGCATGATCTTGCCGTAGAGGACTGTCTCAGCGAAGAGGAGCAGCGGCCAAAGATCGAAATTTATGAGAGCCATTATTTTATTGTAGTTAACAGCATCCGGTTTGATGATGAGGAAATCTTCCTCCGGGCGCTTAACGTATTCTTAGGCAGACACTACATCATTACTGTGACTAAACAAAAAATTCATGAGCTTCGCGTCCTGAAGCCCATTCTGTGGGAACAGGAGGTCAGTGCGCCTGACCGCTTCCTCTACCATCTGATTGACATCGTAGTCGATAACTATTTCTCTGTGGGCGACCGGATTGAAGCACGGATTGAGAAGCTTGAGGAAGATATTCTGATGCATACCAAGAAAACGCATCTGAGCGAAATCATTGGTCTGCGCAGTGAAATTCTGTGGCTGAAGAAGATGCTCGGTCCGCAGAAGGAAGTAATCAACACCCTGAACAAAAAGGATCTGCGCCTGATCGATGACCAGCTGCAGAAATACTTCAGTGATATTTATGAAAATGCGGTTAAGATCTCAGAAACCTTTGAGACCTACCGCGACCTGATGGGCAACTTGCGTGAAGCCTACCAGTCCAGTATCGCTAACCGCGCCAATGAAATTATGAGGGTGTTCACTGCAATAACTACAATATTCATGCCGCTGACCGTCATTACCGGGATATACGGAATGAACTTTGACAATATACCCGAGACCCATTCACAATACGGCTATTATGGTGTTATTGCCGTGATGGTCACACTCGGCTGCGGAATGCTCGTGATTTTCCGCAAAAAGGATTGGCTATGAACGATAACGGACGAATACGCTGAGGCGAAGGCTACCGCTACTGCAAAGTATGGGGAACCTTCGCCTTTGCCATTGCTAATAGCTCACAGCTGCTCCGTCTGCCTGAGGCTGCTGTGCCCGCCGGAACCGGATACGGATCAGCCGCAGACGCTCATAGTAGAGATCCAGCCCCTCAGACGGCGAGAAATTCTCCCCGTATGCCTTATATAACGCAGGCTTCAAAAAAGCATCCCCCATCAGCTCATACGCTGTCCAGATGTTAATCTGCTCTTCCGCGCTAACCTCCTTCAGTTCATGCTCAATCAGCTTCTCGACAGAGTAGCCCTCCTTCTCCAGCTCCTCTACCGCTTCAAGTACCTCACGCCGGCTGATTCCGCCCGCAGCCTGCAGCTGCTCCATGCCAAGCCCGTTCTCAATGCCCTGCAGCATGATCCGCCGCAGCCGCAGCTGTTCGAGCTGCTTCTTATATTTGATTTCCTTCTGCTTGTAGAGCCAGGATGAGAAGGCTTCTTCCTCCACAGCTTCATTTACCCAGCTAAGCGGATAGCTGTGCTCCCGCGGAATATCAGCAGTTACGGCAAGCCAGTCGCTGCCATGCTGCGCGGCCTTGCCTTCCCCGACTCCCGGAATCTGCAGCAGCTCTTCCTCCGTACGCGGCAGAAAAGCGCTGAGCATACGCAGCAGACGGTTACTGGCAAGAATATACGGCGCCTTCCGTTCACTGGAGGCCTTTCCCCTGCGCCAGGCGCACAACGCCTCATACACAGCTTCATTGCCATGCCGCTCACTGTAATACTGCAGCTTCTGCTGCTCACGGCTGCGCTGGGCAAGTGTCTCTTCCTCATGAAAAGCACCTTCAATCAGCGGCCTGTAGCCGTCGCCCATCTTCACTGCCAGCTCATGCCTGTACACACAGAGCATCTCGTTCCAGGAGCCGCCTTCATACCAGATATGCTCGTCTACCTCGCGGCTTCCGGAAAAATCCCTCCAGCCGATGCGCCAGCTTCCCTCCTCCTCACCAATCCAGAGCTGGGCATACACCTCCTGATCCGCTCCGGACATTCTGGACAACCGGTTCAAAAATACAATCTGCATATGAATCCCTACTTTCGTCGTCTTACAGCAGGCACACAAGTAGAAACGGCTACGCCGTCCTAAACAGGACGGTATCCGGTTCTGCAAGAAAGATAAGGATAAAGGATTGATAAAACCTATACTTTCTTATCTTTACGCAAAAAAAGCACCTCTCCCGCGAAAATCGCGAAAGAGGTGCTTCCTCATACATGCTATGCTGTTAGAAACTACAATACCATATATTTCCGTACAGTCAATCTCTTTTTGGATCAGGCTCCGGCAAGTGCCAGCTTGGCCAGGCTGAGCGCTCCGGCAAGCCCGGCATTGTCGCCAAGCTCCGGAGGCACAATGTAGCTGCCGATTTCCTGATTCAGCGCCGGGTGCTGAACATAGCCGCTGAGCAGCTCCTGCAGCTTGGCATGAATCAGCGGGAATAGCTGGCTCTGCTTCATGACGCCGCCGCCCATAACAATCTTCTGCGGAGACAGTATCAGTACATAGTTCATCAGCGCATGGGCCAGGTAGTGGGCTTCCATCGCCCAGGCCGGATGATCAGCGTCCAGCTCACCGGCAGGCTTGCCCCAGCGGCTGCCGATGGCAGGGCCGGCCGCCAGACCCTCAAGGCAATCCCTGTGATACGGGCAGAACCCGCTGTAAGTATCTTCTGGATGGCGCGGAACCAGAATATGTCCCATCTCCGGATGGGATAAGCCGTGAATCAGCTGGCCACCTACCACTGCACCCGCACCGATGCCTGTACCTACAGTGATGTACAGGCAGCTGTCCAGTCCCTGCGCTGCACCCCAGGTATATTCACCGAGAGCAGCCCCGTTCACATCGGTATCGAAGCCGATCGGCACATTGAAATGCCGGGCAGCCGCACCAACCAGATTATATCCTCCCCAGTGAGGTTTGGGGGTTGTCGTTATATGACCATAAGTTGGACTGCCGGGTATAGGGTCAATTGGCCCGAAGGAGCCGATTCCCAGCGCTTCAACCTTCTTGTCCGAAAAATAGTCCAGTACCAGCCCCATTGTCTCCTCTGGGGTTGTTGTCGGGAAGCTTACCCGGTCGGTTACAGTCCCGTCCTCATATCCGATTCCGCATACAAATTTTGTTCCACCGGCTTCAATTGCTCCTAGCACTCTCACAGCAGCATTCTCCCTTCACAAATAAAACGCTCTCTTACAACGATTATACGTGCCTGCGGCTTATATGACAAGCGGTTGACATATAAGCCGGACAAGGGCTTAAAGCCCCTGTAGCATGAGAAGTTTAACGCCCGGGTCCGGCAGTCCGCTGTTCCCGGTATAAGCGGCAGACAGAGATGAACCGCGCTGCTGCCGGAGGATAAGAAGCAAGATGGATATGGGCATATGCGGCCATAACATTTCCCTGGAGATAGCCCTCCGGCTGGCTGCCGCTTCGCCCCCTGCTCTCATAGGCGTAAGTCTGCTGTTCCTGTTCATCATAATGCATCACAGAGTAATGAAACTCATGGCCGCGCAGAGATTGGCCTTGCTTCAGCAGCAGGCTGTCCTGCAGCGCGGTTACTTCACGGTAGCCCAGCGCCGCGCGGCGCTGCTGCATAACGGCAAGGGCCGGGATAATACCGGCCATCCGGTGCACAGACCCTGCCCGGTCGGTGATGGAGCGGGCCAGCACCATATAGCCGCCGCATTCCGCATACAGCGGCATACCCAGCACCGCGGCTGTTCTTAGACCGTTAAGGAATCCGGCATTGGCAGAGATTTCCGCAGCGAATTCCTCGGGGAAGCCTCCGCCGAGATAGATTCCGTCTGCCTCCGGCGGTACCGGATCTCCGCACAGCGGGCTGAATTCAAGCAGCCGGGCCCCGGCACGCGCCAGCAGCTCCAGATTGTCGGCATAATAGAAATTGAATGCCGCATCCTTGGCAACTGCTATGACGGGAAAATCTCCGTTATCCTGCCGGACTGTAACAGCCGGGGCAGACGGTGATACATCTGCCTCTATGTACTGCAGCGGAGGAGCAGAGTGCGCAATTTCCAGCAGCCGGTCCAGATTCACGCCTGCCTCCAGCATATCCGCGGCATGCCCGAACAGCGGCTCCAGCTCGCCCCGTTCCAGCGCAGGCAGCAGGCCCAGATGCCGCTCCGGTATATCCAGCGTAGCGTCGCGCATCAGACCGCCGATTACCGGGATGCCGCAGGCGGCTTCAATAGCGGCCTTAACTGTCCGGTAGTGGCCGGGGCTGCCGCAGCGGTTCACGATGACCGCTGCGATCTGCACCCGCGGCTCCAGCTGCCGGAAGCCGAGCACGACCGCAGCCGCGCTGCGGCCCATGCTGCGAACATCGACCACCAGCAGCACCGGGCTGCCGGTGAGAAGCGCAATTTCTGCAGTAGAGCCAGTAAGCTCTGTGGCTTCTTTTCCGTCGTACAGCCCCATGACTCCTTCCACAATGGATAGCTCTGCATCTGCAGAAGAACGCAGAAAATACTCCTGCAAATAGGAGTGTGAGGTCATCCATGAATCGAGATTACGGGCGGGGCGTCCGGTTACTGCAGCGTGGTAGGCCGGATCAATATAATCCGGGCCGCATTTGAAGCCTTGTACCTTCAGTCCCCGCCGGGCAAAGGCCCGCATCAGCCCAAGTGTCACCGTTGTTTTGCCCGATCCGCTGCCTGTTCCCGCGACAATCAGGCGCGGGCGGTGCTGTGGCTCACTGGGGCTTTTCTCCAGAACGTTGAATTCACTGCGTTCTTTCATCCGCTTGCTCCTCCCTGCCGCCATAGGCCGCTCTGGCAACGGCAATGGTTACATTGCCGCTTTTTTTCTTCGGCTGCAGCAGCTTCCCGCCGCCTGCAGACAAGATGGCAGCAGGCTCACAGACGCCATAAGCCCCGGTTGCCTTGAACACAACTGCTGAGGGCTGATCAAGCGGTACTGTATTCAACTGCTCCGCTGTATACAGGTCAAGCTCCCAGCCGAATTTGCCGCACAGCTCCAGCAGCCCGGCTTCATTGCCCTTGATCGTAATGGTAGCTGCGCCCCGGACGCTCAGCGGAGACAGCCGCAGCTCCTCCAGCGTCTCCAGAACGGCTGCTTCAAGCTCGGCCGCCGCTGTCCCGCGGTTGCAGCCAAGGCCAAGCACCAGGCTGCGCGGCCGGTACACTGCAGCAGGCAGCCCGCTGAGCGCTGCTGCCTCAGCCGGCTTCAGCAGCCGGTCGGTGATGATGACCGCCGCGCGAAGCGGCTGCTGAAGCAGCTCTGCCATGTCGCTGCAGAGCCGGACATGCACCGGCAGTACGGCTCCCGGAGGCAGCCAGCCGGTCTCACCGGCTTCCTGCAGCACAGCAACCGGCTCACCGTTGACCAGCGCGGCGCTTACACCTTTTGCCGGGGCGAAATCCTCCAGCCGCCAGCCGAATTCGCGGCCCAGCAGATCGGCCGCAAACACGCCCTGCACGTCGGAGGCCGTCGTAATGACAGGATGGCTGTGCAGCAGCCCGGCAATCTCCAGAGTCAGCCGGTTAGCCCCGCCGAGGTGGCCGGACAGCACGCTGATGACATGCTGCCCGCCCTCGTCAATCACGATGACAGCAGGATCGGTCAGCTTGCTCTCCAGCAGCGGAGCCATCAGCCGGACAGCGGCTCCAAGGGAGAAGAACAAAATAACCGCCTCGTACCCGCGGAATAAACCGGGCAGCAGCTCCTTCACCGGACCGTCAAAAATCCGCCGTTCCCCCGGAATCTCCTCCAGCTCTCCGCTGTATTTGGCATAGCAGTAGACCTCAGTATCCGCCAGCAGTCCGCCCAGCTTCAGTGCCAGCCTGATGCCGTTACGGGTAATGGCTACAGCCGCATACCGCCTAGCCATCCTGGCTGCTTCCCTGCCGGAAGCCGTGGGTAAAGGCGCGGTCATACAGCTTCGAGCGGTGGGCATCCCGGTTCACCAGCTCCGGGTCAAGCGCCCAGCCGGCGAGAATCATGGCATGCATAGTAATGCCGGCCTCTTGCAGGTCCCGCTCCAGATGCTGCACAGTCGTCCGCACAATCTGCTGATCCGGCCAGGTAGCCCGTTTGACGACAGCTACAGGCGTATCCGGGCTCCAGCCGGCAGCAAGAAACTCACCGGCCGCATGCCCCGCCAGCCCCGCGCTGAGAAACAGCGCCACCGTGCAGTGATGAGCGGCCAGAGCTCGAAGCTGCTCCCGCTCAGGCACCGGCGTGCGTCCTCCGGCACGGGTCAGAATCACCGTCTGCGTCAGCTCCGGCACGGTCAGCTCGGCCCCGAGCGCCGCCGCCGATGCGAACACGGAGCTGACGCCGGGAATGATCTCATAGCGGACGCCACACAGCTTAAGCAGCGACATCTGCTCCAGAATGGCGCCGTACATAGCCGGATCACCGGTATGCACACGCGCTACGCTCCGGCCTTCCTGGACAGCACGGGCCATCAGCTCCACCTGCTGCTCCAGATCAAGTCCGGAGCTCTGCACTACCTCAGCCCCGGGCTTCGCGCTGCTGACCAGGACTTCGCTGACCAGAGAATCAGCATAGAGGACAAGATCCGCGAAGCGGAGAATCCGGCTGCCTTTGACCGTAATAAGCTCAGGATCGCCCGGCCCTGCACCGACAATGTACACCATAGGCTCCAGCTGAAGTCCGCTCATTTGCTCACCACCATTAAGCTGAGGTATTCCAGCTCCCGGCCGCGCAGCTCCCGGGCATCCCGCCATACCGTTTCATACGGCGAGGTCACTTTGGTCACTACCGAAGCTTTTCCGGCGAGGCCCAGCTCATCCAGCACATCAAGTACGGTATCCAGCACCTTGGCTACCTTTAGAAAGACCACCGTATCATGCTGCAGCAGCGCCTCCTTAAGCGCCTCACGGTCATCCGTCGCCGGAATGATGCCAACCCGCTGGTCACCGTCGGCGAGCGGCTGCTCCAGCGCGGCGGCAGCGCCCAGCACCGAGGAAATTCCCGGTACCGAAACCACCGGCACAACGGGATGCAGCTCCTGCATAAGCCGGGCAAGATGAATGAAGGTGCTGTACAGATTCGGATCACCCTCCGTTACAAAAGCCACATCATTGCCGTGCCGCAGCTCATTCCAGCACAGCTCAACTGTCCAGCGCCACCCGTTCTCCAGCTGCACAGGGTCCTTGGTCATCGGAAAAACAAGGCCAAGCATCGTTTTCTGCTCAGCATCTACATAAATCTCCACGATTTCATGGGCGTAGGATTTTCCGCCTTTCCGGGCTGCAGGATAGGCGATAACCGGACATTCCTTAAGCAGGCGGCAGGCCTTGACTGTAATCAGCTCCGGGTCTCCCGGGCCCACACCAACCCCATAAAGTGTACCTACAGTAAGTAAGCCGGGTTCCTCCTCGGCCGGCAGCTCCTCCTCCAGGTCCAACAACCACTCTTCAGCGCCAGCAGCCTGCTCCAGTCCCTCCACTTCATTGTTGCCCATTTACGCATCCCCTTTTATTAAATTTCCGGTCTCCCCGGCCATTCATTCTGGCTTAGCCGCACTGACTACAAAGACTGGGTTAAGCCCCTCGAACCGGGTCATCCCAAGAATCGGCCTGCCCCGCGATGCCTGCAGCTGTGTAACCTCCGTCTTGAGTCCCGCCGCTGCCAGCGCCGTCATGCTCCCGTGCAGCGTCTCAATAGTGATCGCCGAAATGACGATAACGCCGCCCGGCCGCAGCCGCTCAGCCGCATGGGCTATAATATCTGCAAGCTCGCCGCCGCTGCCTCCGATGAATACAGCATCCGGGTCAGGAAGCTGCTCCAGCCCCTCCGGGGCCCTGCTGTGAACAATAGTATAGTCAGCACGGAATTCGCGCCGGTTTGCTTCCATATTCGGCAGGTTAACCGCTTCTTTTTCCACAGCATATACCTTACCGAGGCGGGCAATCCGCGCACATTCCGCAGCAACCGCCCCTGAGCCTGAGCCGACATCCCACACCACTGCATTCTCCGCCAGATTCAGCTCAGACAGCACCAGTGCGCGGACCTCACGCTTCGTGATCAGCCCTTTTTCCGGCTTGCGCTGGGCAAAGGCTTCATCCGGATAAGCAAAGCCGCGCCTGCGGCGGCCCCCGCTTCCCGGCTTTCTGCGCAGAATAACCACATTAAGCGCCGCAAACTCATGCCGGAACATGTCCTCAAGCTCCCAAAAGCTGCAGCGCTCATCCGGACCGCCCAGATGCTCGCAGACGAAGGCCTCATATTCCTTCATGCCGAAATCCAGCAGGTATGCAGCAATCCGCGCCGGGGTATTCACCTCATCCGTCAGCAGCGCAACCTTCGCCCTGCCGTCGATCCGCTGGGCCAGCCCCTGCACCGGACGCCCGTGCAGACTGATCAGCTCCGCATCCTGCCAGCTGTCACCCAGCCGGGCAAAAGCAAGCTGAACGCTGCTGTAATGCGGAATAACCTCCACCTGCTGCGGCCCGAACCGGCGTACCAGATAACCGGCAATGCCAAAAAACAGCGGGTCGCCCGAAGCCAGCACAACCGTCTTATGCTCCCGGTGCACTTGGTCCAGTCTTTCGGCAAAGCGTTCCAGCCCGCCCTGCAGAGTGATTGTTTTTCCTGTGAAGCGGGGGAAAAACGACAGCTGCCGCTCCCCGCCGCAGAGCACTCCGCATTCCTCGATGATGCGCAGACTCTGTGTTGTCAGTCCCCCGGCGCCGTCTTCCCCGATACCTATGACGCAGATAACATTATCCACGGATTTCCGCCCTTCCCAGCCTCCGGCCCTTCATCGTAATCAGTACCATTTCGGCCGTCATGCCCCCATCCACCTGCTTGAGGCATTGCAGACAGCCGTAACGGCACAGCAGCTCAAAAAACGTTTCATTTCCCGCTTCCGTCATCAAATCCACCACCTGTGAAGCGGTATTCGCACCGGCAATCTCCTGAACTGTCTGCTCATCCGCTCCCGCTTCAAGCGCAACGGCTGAAAGGAAAGCGAAATCCACCGGTGCATTTTTGGAGTGAATCAGCATTGCACCCTGTGCAACCTTGGAATATTTGCCGGCCATGCCCACAAGGGTCACCTTTTGAAAGCCGTAAGCCTTCGCATGGCCGAGCGAGAAGCCTACATACTCCCCCATCTGGATAAAAGCTTCCTCCGGCAGCTCCGGGAACATCGCTATCGCGAACTTTTCGCTGCTGCCGCCGGTGGTCAGGACCAGCTGGCGGTTCCCGGCAGCAGCGGCGACCGAAATTGCCTGGACGATGCTGGCCTGATAAGCCTCGGTCGAGAACGGGGTTACCACGCCACGTGTACCCAGGATGGAAATGCCGCCGAGGATGCCCAGGCGCGGATTGAGCGTCTTCATCGCTATAGCCTCGCCTTCCGGCACGCTGATGACTACCCGCAGCCCGCGCGCCGCGCCGTGCTCCTCAAGCAACTCCGAGACCGCTTCGCGGATCATCTTCCGCGGTACCGGGTTGATTGCGGCTTCGCCTACCGGGACAGGCAGCCCCGGCTTCGTTACCCGGCCGACGCCGAGCCCGCCGTCAATCTCCACACCGGGCTGGTCAAGCCAGCTGACCGCTGCTTCAATTCTGGCCCGGTGCGTCGCGTCAGGATCGTCTCCGGCGTCCTTTATTGTGGCGCAGACTGCTGTGCCGTCCGCGCCTTCGCTGCGCTGCCAGCCGGTCAGCTCAAAGCTGTGGCTGAAGCCGGCCGGCAGCAGAAGCTCCACACTTGCCAGCTCCTCGCCTGTGATAAGCAGGTGCGCTGCTCCCTTGGCTGCGGCTGCCGCGCAGGCGCCGGTGGTGTATCCCCGGCGCAGCGGACCCTGGCTCCCGGCAGCTTCCTTGCTCGCGGTCATCGCCGCTTAAGGGAGGCATCCGTCTCAGCTGCCCGGCGCACTGCCAGCAGGCTTAGCGCATTGACCGCTGCTACCACGATAGTGCTGCCGCCTTTACGACCGATATTCGTAATATAAGGAATATCCAGCTTGCGCAGCTCGTCCTTGGATTCAGCGGCAGATACGAAACCAACCGGCATGCCGATCACAAGTCCCGGCTTAGCCTCGCCTGCTTTGATCAGACGGATCAGCTCCAGCAGCGCAGTAGGTGCATTGCCGATGACGTAAATTCCGCCCGGAGCTTCCGCACAGGCTTTGCGTGTCGCCATAATCGCCCGGGTAAGCCCCAGCGCCCCTGCTGCCTCAACCACATCCGGATCGGAGATATGGACACGGACCTCTCCGCCGTAACGATGAAGCCGCTCTTTAGCAATTCCTGCCTCCACCATCCGCACATCAGCGATAACCGGCATTCCGTCTAGAATCGCCTTAATCCCCGCCTCAACAGCCTGCGGATGGAACACCAGGCTGCGCCCCAGCTCAAAATCAGCCGAAGCATGGATAATCCGCTGCACCACCGGATATTGCTCTGCAGTGAAGTCATGGCTGCCCAGCTCCTCTGTAATCATCTGAAAGCTAAGGCCTTCAATCTCCTGCGGCTGTACCGTCTGCGGCTTAAACTCTGTTCCGAAATCCACCGTTAACCCTCCCTTTAATTGACTGCCTGACGGCGCATCCGCCATCATCCACTGCCAGAGCAGCCTCCACCGCCTCTGCAAGCCCTGCAAAGGAGTGATAGACTCCCCCGTTACCGGTAAAATCAAGCTTGGGCCGCACAATAAGAATGACATATAGCCCCATATCCAGCGCAGCCCGCAGCTTTTCTTCCACTGAGCCCTCAGCTCCGCTCTCCTTGGTAATCATCACCTGTGTGCCGTATTGCCGGAACAACGCCTCGTTCATCTCCCGTGAAAAAGGCCCCTGCATAGCGATAACATTACGCTGCTCAATCCCCAGACTTAGGCATTTCTCCATATTGTCCAGGCAGGGCAGCAGCCTGACCGTCAGGCGGATCTCAGGATCACCCAGCAGCTGTCCTGCAAAAATCTCCAGTGTCTTGCCTCCGGTTGTCAGCATAACAGAGCCTTTAATCTTCTTCGCTGCAAGCGCCGCCTCCTCATAGGAATGCACAATGACAAGCCGCGGATGAGCGGCAAAGGAAAGTCCCGGACGCTCATAGCGGAAATACGGCAGCCCAAGCGCCGCCGCAGCCTGCATTGCATTGGCATGGGCTTCAAGCGCAAAAGGATGACTGGCATCCACTACCGCACGATAGCCCCGGTCCTGCAAAAGCAAGCCCATTCCCTCCCGGTCCAGCCGCCCGGTTATGGTGCTGATTCCGGCTGCGGTAAGCCGCTCCGCTGCGCTCTCCGTCACCACCGAAGCCGTCAGCGGAAGCCCCCGGCCCGCCAGCAGCACCGCCAGCTCCCGTGCATCGCCCGTACCGCACAGCATCAGAATCACCGCAGCTACAGCTCCTTCGGGCTGCCTGCTGCAGCTGTTTCTGCCGCTGCAGTTTCAGCGTGCTCCAAGTTGTCCGTGCTTCGCTGAGCAGACACATTGCCATGTTGGTGGCCGTGGTGATGACCGTGATGATTGTGTCCGGCTTCACCGTGGTGATGGCCGTGCGAATGCCCGTGATGGCTATGCCCTTCTTCTCCGTGGTGATGACCGTGCCCATCCTCACCGTGATGGTGGTGATGGTGATGCTCCGCAGCTTCGTCGCGGTATCTGCAGTTATCGCAATTGGCAAAGCTCCGGCCGTTCAGCACCTCATCAATCCGGCCGTTCAGCATTTCTGCCAGCAGCGGATGAGTGCCGATATAACCGCCCAGCTCTACCTCTATTTCAGGATGGGCTGCGGCAAAGGCAGTGACGCGATCTGTAAACTGCTGCATCAGCACGCCTGTGAACAGCAGGTACGGCTGCACAATGATTTTACGTGCGCCCAGCGCCAGGCAACGCTCCAGCCCTTCATCCAGCGAAGGCCTGGTAATAGCGATGAAGCAGCTTTCCACACTTTTATATGCCGTCTTTTCCCACAGCAGCCTGCACAGCTTATAGAAATCACTGTTGGCATCAGGGTCACTCCCCCCGCGGCCCATCATAAGCACGACAGAGTCCTCCGCCGGGACCGGAGCACCCGGGACTTTATTCTCCAGGGCTGCCGGTACGGCCTCCTTAATCCGGTCCAGCACAATATCCGCCGCCCGCTCCTGCACGCCAACCGGACGTCCGTATACAAATTCCACTCCCGGATATTTCTTTTTGGCGCGGTCGATCGCCATCGGGATGTCAAGCTTGGAATGACCGGCTGCAAATAAAATAATCGGCACTACATATACTGCCTTTGCTCCGCCGGCTACACAGCGTTCGATGCCTTCGGCTATTGAAGGTGATGCCAGCTCAATAAAGCAGGTTTCAATGTTCAGCTCAGGCCGGCTTGCCGCAAGCCGGGCAGTAAAGCCGAGCAATTCCTCATTGCCGGCTTCAACCCGGCTTCCGTGGCCCACAAGCAGTATGGTTTTTTTGTCCGCGCTGCTGTCCACATTACTGCCGGTTATGCCACCGCACCCGTTCGGGCTCTCGCTAGAACCGGCCGCAAGTGACCATGGCTCCGCCGCCGTGCGCAGCCGCTCATGCGGCTTCAGTGCCTGTATCTGCGCACCAAGATCGTACTTGCGTTCATAGCCGCGCGGCGTGACCATCAGACCGTCATAGACCGTAGTTGCCGAGTTGCCGATAATAACCGTTGAGAGCATACCGATTTCCTCCATAGGCATCGCCTGCAGCGTTGTTACAATGATTTGCTGACGGTCCCGGTAGGCATTCTTGACGATACCGACTGGAGTGGAAGGATCGCGGTATCGGAGCAAAATGCCGCGTGCTTCCTCAATCTGCTGCGTCCGCCGGCCGCTGCGCGGATTGTAGAAGGCGATAACGAAATCTGCCGCTGCTGCCGCTTCAACACGTGCAGCAATGCTGTCCCATGGCGTCAGATGGTCACTAAGGCTGATGGTGCAGGAGTCGTGCATCACCGGCGCGCCCAGCAGTGAAGCACAGGACTGAATTGCCGATATTCCAGGAATCACCTCGACTTCCACACCGCTATGACGATTCCAGCCGTGCTCGATCAACACCTCAAAGACAAGTCCGGCCATTCCATATACTCCGGCGTCCCCGCTGGAGATTACGGCAATGGTCTGGCCCGCTTCTGCCCGGCGCACCGCCTCCTGCGCACGGCTGACCTCCTCAGTCATTCCGGTGCCGACAATCTCCTGATGAGTGAGCAGCGGCTTGATCAGCTCCACATAAGTGTTGTAGCCGATTACAGCCTCACTCTCTTCGATCGCAGCCAGGGCTCGCCCGGTAATCTGCTCCAGGGCACCGGGGCCGAAGCCGATAATCAGCAGTTTCCCTTGTTTCTCCATCCCAATCTCCCCGTTCTAAAATGTATTAGTGATGCCGCGCTGCGTTCAGCTGCCAAGCAGCCGGGCCAGCGCAGTCTTGAAATCAGCGGCGTTCCTCGGGGCCTGCTGCCCCATTGTCAGCTGTCCGGGCAGGCTGTACCACAGCTCTGCCAGCAGCGGCAGACCCAGGCCGGCATCCCGCAGAACAGTATGGCCGGCAAAGATCTCCTCCGGTGTTCCTGCCGCCCGGCAGCTGCCCCGGTCCAGTACAATGATCCAGTCAGCCCAGCGGTAAGCCAGGTTCATATCATGCGTCGCCATTACAATTGTTGCCCCGGCTGCATGAATGCTCTCCAGCCCCGAGAGCAGCTGCGCTTCAGACTGCGGGTCCAGGTAGGACGTCGGCTCATCTAGCAGGATCAGCTCCGGCTCCATTGCCAGCACACCCGCAAGCGCCGTGCGCTTTTTCTGGCCCAGGCTAAGCTGATGAACCGGCTTGTCTTTGATCTCCCCCAGATTCAGCAGTTCAAGCACCTTGCCGCAGCGCCGCAGGATCTCTGGCTCTTCCATTCCGTTTCCGCGCAGACCGAAGGAAATATCGTCCTGCGGCGTACTCAGAATCAGCTGCTGCTCCGGGTCCTGGAACACAAGGCCGGCCCTGCGCCGCAGGTCCGCCAGCTCTTTCCGGTTATACCCGAGCTGTCTGCCCGATACCATAATGCTGCCCTGCTGCGGGCGCAGAACGCCGACAGCCTGCAGCAGCAGAGTCGATTTGCCCGAGCCGTTGTGCCCCAGCACTGCTGTCCGGCTGCCCTTCGGCACCGCACAGCTCAGTCCCTGCAGCGCCGGCTCCAACGTGTCCGGATACCGGAACACAACTCCGTCAAAGGCCAGACTGTACTCCATGTCGGATCTATTCTCCTTATTTCCGGGTTAAACCGGCCGAATTACCCTTAATACCTGACGATCCACCACTGCGCAAGCAGCAGCAGGACGATCCCCGCATAAGCCTGGATCGTGTATCTGCGCGGAACCGGCCGCGGCTGATAAGGCGGCAGAACAATATCCCCTGTGTATCCGCGGGTCATCAGCCCCTGCGACAGCCCGTGGTAGCGGTGCATGGTTCCGGCAAACAGTACGCCTGCCATCGCTGCCGTCTCACCCAGCTTATCCCTGAAGCCCCTTTTCCCGCCGCGCAGCCTCCGGGCCAGCAGCATGCCATGTGCGGTATCGCTGAGTATAAACAGAAACCGGTACATAATCAGCATCAGCTCCAGCACAATTTGCGGCATCCGCAGCCTGCGGAGCACCTGCAGCAGCTCACTGAAGGGTATTGTTAAAATGATGAACAGGAAACAGCTAAGGCAAGCCGTCACCCTTACCAGCAGAAACCCTGCACGCTCCAGGCCTGCGGCCGTAACATACAGGGGCAGAGCCGGAAGCTCATATATCCCCGCACCTGCGGCGGCAGGATGACCGAGCTCCAGCAGCAGCGCAGGCATGCCCAGAACATAGAACAGCAGCGCCGTGCCGGACAACAGCCCGTAAGCACGCAGCGGAATTCTGGCATAAGCTGTACACCATACCATCATCCAGACGGCAATGACAGCCTGGAGCACCGGATGCAGCGCATAGGACAGGATGAACATCACTGCGGCAAACAGGCTTTTCCACATGGGGGATATTGCACGCAGCGCATTGCTGCCGGATAAGACATCAATTCTTCTGATCATTCAGCTTCTGCTTATCCTGCTTGCCCCGCAGCAGCCCGATGGTATATCCGATCACTCCGGCTCCAATCGCTGCCTGCAGCGCAAACAGCATGCTTTCCGTTTCACCGGGCAGCTCGGTCAGCGGCTTGAACCAGGGCTCATACGCGGGATCTATCTCGGTGATTACACCTTCCGCAGCATCATCGGCTCCGCCGAACTCCCCGTTAACAAACAGCAGCGGCAGCACTACCAGCAGCACGACTGCGAGCAGCATCAGACCATTTTTCCACATAGCTTTCATTACAGGCTTCCCCCCTTGGCTTGCCGCTTGAGCAGTGACAGCTCATTCGGACTATAGGACTTCAGCCAGTTCCACAGCAGCACTGTCAGCAGTCCTTCACTTACCGCAAGCGGAATCTGGGTAACGGCAAAAATCCCGCCGAATTTCACAAGTGAACCCAGCACACCGCCGTCCGCCGATGGAAAAGCAACAGCCAGCTGAAATGAAGTCACCATATAGGTCATCAGATCCGCTACCGCTGCGGCACAGAATACAGCCAGCTTTTCACGGTCACCGGATTTCATAATCAGCCTGTACACCGCATACCCGGCAAACGGTCCGGCTACCGCCATTGAAAAAGCATTTGCCCCAAGGGTCGTTATCCCGCCGTGCGCCAGCAGCAGCGCCTGGAACAGCAGCACTACCGAGCCGACCACACTCATCGGCAGCGGCCCCAGTATAATTGCACCCAGCCCGGTTCCTGTCGGATGGGAGCTGCTTCCGGTGACGGAAGGCATTTTGAGCGCTGACAGTACGAAGGTAAAAGCTCCGGACAAACCGAGCAGCAGCTTCAGCTCAGGATTGTCCCTGGTCATACTTTTCAATTTGACAATGCCCAGAATAAAGAACGGGATAAATGCCGCCCACCAGAAAATCGCCCAGCCGACCGGCAAAAATCCTTCCATAATATGCATCGCTGCAGCCGTTCCCGGTTCATTCAGCAGAAAAAAGACCGTAAAGCCGGCAACCAGTGCCGCAAAACCCCAAGCTCCGCGTTTCTTCATTTCTTTTCCTCCTAAGCATTCATGATTGGTGCAGCAGAAAGCCAAAAAACTCCCGCCCTTCATGGGGCGGGAGTGATATGTACGTCATCAGGCATGCAAAGGAGGCCGGTCTGACTGCTGCATCGCCGGAACGTTCCCCGAAAACTCAGCGGCAGCTTGTGCCTTCAATTACATGAACCTATTCGTACACCGCTCCTATCCGCGTAGAGTCGTGGTGTGCGCTTGCAAGGTAGGTCTCCTGGCTCGAAATACTAACGCCCTGCTCCGTCTTCCCCGGAGAAGATCCGAGTGACATACTGGAGCATGACTCTTTCTTACAGTGGCGGGACCGCTCGGGAGTTGCACCCGATTCCCTGTTACCCCTTGCTGCTGCAAGGGCACCTTGTTCGCTTCTTATATAGTCGTGTACATTATATTAAGCCTCAGCCCAACTTGTCTGTGATAAAAGTGAAGCTTCCGCTTTCCGGGATTTCGCTTGTATTAATTCCTTTTAACTAATATAATTATTAATTAATTAATATGTATCGGAGGTTCATTATGAAACTAGATCTTACTGAAGAATCTCTGCCGGTCTATGAAGCTTTATCCAGCTCCGTAAGGCTGCATATGCTGCGGCTGCTGGCGGTTCAGCCGATGAATGTCAAGGAGCTGGCCGGAGCGGTTAAGCTCAGCAGTGCCATTATGACCATGCATGTGCGCAAGCTGGAGGCCGCCGGACTGATCAGCACCCATATGGCTCCAGGCAAAAGCGGACTGCAGAAGATTTGCTCGCTGGCCGCAGAGCGGGCAGAAATCACTTTTCCGGCACCGGATAAAGCAGAGCGCAAGGCCCACCGCAAAGAAATTCCTGTCGGGCATTACTCAGACTTCCAGATTGAGCCGACCTGCGGGCTAGCCACTACTGCCCAGGTAATCGGCAGCTTCGACGACCCCCGCTATTTCTGGGATATGGAGCGGATGAACGCCGGTATCCTCTGGTTCGGCAAGGGCTTTGTCGAATACAAAATCCCTAATTTCCTCTTATCCAGCCAGCAGCCGGATGAGCTTATCATTACAATGGAGATTGCCTCCGAAGCGCCGTCGATCAATAACAACTGGCCGTCGGATATTACCTTTACCCTGAACGGCAAGGTGCTCGGGTTCTGGACAAGCCCCGGTGATTACGGTGACAGCCGCGGCAAGTATACTCCTGCCTGGTGGCCGGCACTGACCAACCAGTACGGGCTGCTGAAGCAGCTGCGCATCACGCCGAAGGGAACGTTCATGGACGGCCTGAAGCTCTCCGACGTCACACTGGACCAGGTCGGCATCCGTGACAAGCAATGGACCTTCCGGCTCTCCGTCGAGGAGAACGCCGAGCACATCGGCGGACTCACCCTGTTCGGCAAAGGCTTTGGTAATTACAACGATGATCTGGTCGTCGAGCTGTTCTATACAGACGGTACCGCTCCGGCGGAGCAGGCGGAGTAACAGGGCTAACCGTTGCTGTCCATCGGCACCCGGACCGGCAGCACACACAAAAGCGGCAGTTATGGAGGTTTCCCAATCCATGACTGCCGCTTTTGTGTGTATAATGCAGGTTGCCGGCCCGCTTGTTTCAATGATTACCCTGGCCTGCCCGGATGGCTTATTCCTCCGCAGGCATTGGCTGCCATAGCCCGCCTCCCGGCAACGGGCAGCCGCGCGCTTTGAGCCGCGCGACTACCGGAATGATGCAGCCGCAGGCTGTGCAGGTAACGCCGTCCTGCAGCTTGGGGCATGCCGAGCAGAGGGCATAACGGGCAGCATATATCTCCTCCGGAGCAGTATTGTCCGGATTAAACATGGAGGAAGCCAGAATCCGGGCGATCTGCGCCTCCGTCACCTTGTATTCATCCCGGCAGCCCTTGCAGGCGGAAGCAGTACTCATAACTGAATCCCCGCCTTAAGCCTTCTGCTTGATAGCCAGCACCGTAACCGACATTGGAGGAAGCTCCAGGCTGAGAATACCCTTGTCCAGCTGGAAAGAAGTAAATGGCTGCGGAGCCACGGCTTCCGGTTCAGCAAAGGTATTGTGGGCATCGATTGCTGCCGCAGCCAGCGTAGTGCCTGTAACCTCAATGTTATCACCGGCCAGTCCGCGCAGCTCCAGCGGCAGCTTAGCTGCTGCAGCGTGGTTCAGGTTGCAGAGGCTGACATGAATGACGCCCTCCGCATCAATGGAAGCAGAAGCCGATACCTCAGGAATTTCACGGCCTTCGAAGCTGTAAGTACCGCTCTCCACTGCCAGATCCAGCAGCTGTGCATCCTGATGCACCTTGTACATGTTGAACACATGATACGTAGGGGTCAGAACCATTTTCTCGCCTTCGGTAAGAATGACAGCCTGCAGCACGTTGATCGTCTGGGCGATGTTCGCCATCCGTACCCGGTCACTGTGCTTGTGGAAAATATTCAGCGTCAGTCCGGCAACCAGCGCATCACGGACCGAGTTCTGCTGATACAGGAAGCCCGGATTCGTTCCCGGCTCTACATCATACCAGGTACCCCACTCATCAACGATCAGGCCGACACGCTTCTCCGGATCGTATTTATCCATAATGACACTGTGGCGGGTAACCAGCTCATCCATGCGCAGCGCTGCTTCCAGTGTGGAGAACCACTCCTTGGCTTCAAAGCCGGTAGCTGCACCCTTATTATTCCACTCACCTGTGGGAATGGTGTAGTAATGCAGAGTCAGCGAATCCATGAACCGGGTTGCCTCACGCATGAGCACTTCCGTCCAGTTATAGTCATCCACATTGGCGCCGCAGGCAATCCGGTGAATCTTATTGTCACCGTAGTTGCGCACATAAGTCTGGTAACGGCGGTACAGATCGGCATAATATTCAGGACGCATGTTACCGCCGCAGCCCCAGTTCTCATTCCCCACGCCAAAATAGGATACGCTCCAAGGCTCCTCACGGCCGTTCTCCTTGCGCAGCTCTGCCATCGGGGACACGCCGTTAAAGGTTAAGTATTCCACCCACTCGGACATTTCCTGAACGGTGCCGCTGCCCACATTGCCGTTGATGTAAGGCTCACACTCCAGCATCGCGCACAGCTCCATAAATTCATGGGTACCAAAATGGTTGTTCTCCACTGTGCCGCCCCAGTGTGTATTGATCATCCGTTTGCGGCCTTCGCGCGGACCAATGCCGTCCTTCCAGTGATACTCGTCGGCAAAACAGCCTCCCGGCCAGCGGAGCACCGGAATTTTAATTTCTTTAAGCGCTTCCACAACATCGTTGCGGATACCCTTCGTGTTGGGAATCGGCGAGTCCTCTCCTACCCAGATCCCTTCGTAAATACAGCGTCCCAGATGCTCGGAAAAATGCCCGTAAATATTGCGGTTAATCGTGTTCTTGCGGATGTCTGCATTCAGTACTGCACGCTGAGCCATGATAAAGCCACCTCTCAATAGTTAATATATTTATTAATTATTAAACTCATATATTAATATTATAAACATCCCCCGTTACCTACGTCAATCTTTATATCCAGCGCTGTGTTGTCCTGGCTGATATCGGAATGCTATTATAGCAGTGGCAGCTAACACCAAATAAAACAGACATGGAGAATATGATGATTAGACCCATTTGTAAAGATATGATTATCTTAAGCCAGAAGTCTGCTCCGGCAACCAGGGAGGATCTTCAGGTGCTGGATGACCTCCTGGACACGCTGCGGGCAAATGCCGACCGGTGTGTCGGCTTGGCGGCTAACATGATCGGTGTAAATAAGCGCATCATAGCCTTTAGCATCGGGCCGGTACACGCAGGTATGATTAATCCGGTCATCACCAAACGTAACGGTCCCTATGAAACAGAGGAAGGCTGTCTTTCACTGGAAGGCGTCCGGCCTGCTACACGTTATCAGTCCATTGAAGTAACGTTTTTAGACCGTAATTTCAAGCAGCAGAAGCAGGTCTTTAGCGATTTCACAGCCCAGATTATCCAGCATGAGGTCGATCACTGCGACGGCATTATCATTTGATTGCGGTATAATATCGGACTGCTCAGGTTCATTTTCTCGGACATCCGTTCAGCAAAAAGCACCTTCAGACCGGAAACGGCCCAAAAGGTGCTTTTTGTTACTATGGAATGGAACACGGGCTCCGGAAAACCTTCTCCCGCCCGGCATCCCCTCCTCTGCGGTTAACCTAAATCCCCCAGCTCGATCTGTACGATCCCGCGTTCATCACGGACCTCGGCGATGCCGCCGATCAGATGCATGAGGCTGCCGAACTCCAGCTCTTGGAATTTGCGGGCCGCCGTGTCGCGCTGCAGCTCCCACAGGCATTCTGCCAAAGTACAGACCACCGGCACATCACAGCGGATTTCCGCCAGCTCACGCGACAGATGCAGCATGTCCAGATCGGCTTCGATTTTGGAGCGGACCCCTTTCGGGAGAGCCTCCAGGTTCTCAATAACACCTTCTACGGTGCCGTATTCAAGCAGCAGCTTAAGAGCTGTTTTTTCGCCGATACCTTTGACCCCGGGATAATTGTCGCTCGTATCGCCCATGAAGCCCTTGAGGTCAATGACCTGTCTTGGCGTAAGGCCTTTTTCCTCAAGCAGCTCAGCCGGATCATACACTTTATAGTTGGAACGGCCTTTTTTCATAATAATAACCTTGACGTTGTCCGTAACCAGCTGCAGCATATCATGATCACCGGTGAGAATGTAGACCTCGGACTCCCCGCCGTAGCAGGCAGCCAGTGTACCGATGCAGTCATCCGCCTCATAGCCGGCCAGCCCGATATTGGGAACGCCAAGCTCCGCAACCACTTCTTTTACCAGATCAAACTGCGGAATCAGCTCAAGCGGCGCTTCAATCCGGTTCGACTTGTAGCCGTCATACTTCTCCGTACGGAAGGTCCCCTTGCCCATATCCCAGCAGCAGACCACATGGGAAGGCTCGAACGTGCTCACTGCATCGAAAAAATACTGCAAAAATCCGTACACCGCATTGGTCGGAAGCCCGGCCTTGGTTTTGCGGATATATCCTCCATAAGAGGTCGCATAAAAGGCCCGGAACAGCAGAGCCATTCCATCGACGATCATTACCCGGCCCGTTGTTTCTGAACTCATGTGTAACCTCTCCTTATTGTCCGTTTAATTAGTCTGAATTACTGCTAACGATACTCTAATGCTGTTATTCGGCGCTGCTCCAGGCATCTGCATATTGCTCTTCTTTGTAGCCTACAGTAACCTTCTTGCCGTCAGTAACAACGGGACGCTTAATCAGCATTCCATGACCTGCGAGCAGCTCAAGCTGCTCATCCTCACTGAGGCCGGCCAGCTTGTCCTTGAGGCCCAGCTCCTTATACACTTCACCGCTGGTATTAAAAAACTTCTTCAGCGGCAGGCCGCTGTCTGCCACAAGCACACGAAGCTCCTCCACTGTTGGAGGCTGCTCGGCAATATGCTGGAGCTCAAGCTCATGCCCCTGCTCCTTCAGCCATTTCACTGCACTGCGGCAGGTGCTGCATTTTGGGTATTGATAGACTTTTAAGTGACTCATGACTAGCTCCTTCGGTAACTGTTATGTCCGGGACTGGATTGTTCCTCATAAACCGATCCGCCCCTCTTAAACGAAATTTAGTTGGAAAATCGCCAGCTAATTCTTCAAAAATCCACGCTCTGTAGAAATTAGTTGGAGATATGTTACTTAAAACCGGCGCTATCACTATAAATGGCTCTTGAAAATCAACCTAATCCAGCCTCTGTTGAGTGATGGTACGTTATCCGGCTATACGACATACGCGACGTGTACCAGCTCCAAGCCTACTCGCCTCCGGCATCCTGCCGCAGCTTCTGCTCCAGCAACGCCATATCCGGCGGCAGCGGCGCCTCAAAAACCAGCCCGTCCAGTCCGACCGGATGCTGGAATGACAGCCGCACCGCATGCAGCGCCTGGCGCGGAATCGCCGCATCCAGCCCGGCAATGCCCGCGAGCTGCTTCTCTTCCTCTGCCGTCAGCTCCTGCGCGGCAAGCAGCTGGGGTTCAGCCGGTTCAAGAACAGCGGCCGGCAGCACCGCAGCTTCTGCCTTACCGCCTGCGGTACCCGCAGCGCCTTCAAGCGGCTCCCCGCCCGGCCCCCGCCCGTACAGCGGGTGCCGGTACATCCCGTCGCCAATCAGCGGGCAGCCGATCGAGCTCATATGCACCCGGATCTGGTGGGTGCGGCCGGTCTCCAGCTTCAGCTCGACCCGCGCGGCGCGGTCTCCGTAGACCTCCTTGACCTCGTAACGGGTCAAGGAAGGATAACCGTCCGGCGTCACAATCCGCCGGTGCGGCTCTGCCGGGTCACGGTCAATGGGACCGTCGATATCACCGGCAGGCGAAGCGGGCACTCCGTGTACAAAAGCAGCATAACGCTTGTCCACCGTGCCGGCGATCATCTGCTCGGAGATATGCTGGTGGCTGTACGGGTTCTTGGCGATCACCAGCACGCCGGAGGTCTCCTGATCCAGCCGGTGAACCGGCCGGAAGCGGTACTTCTCCCCTTTTGCCGCCCAATAGTGGACGACTCCGTTAGCCAGTGTATCCGTGTAATGCCCGTGTGTCGGGTGTACAATAATCCCTGCGGCTTTGTTGACTACCAGCAGGTGCTCGTCTTCATAAAGAATGTCAAAGGGGATATCCTGCGGCAGAATGTCCTCCGAGGTCTCCTGCTCCATCCGGATCTCCACCCGGTCACCAGCAGCTACCTTTACACTGATGTAGACGCGTTCCCCGTTCAGCATAATGCCCTGCTCAGTCATTTTGAGCCGGGACAGCAGCTTGCGGGAGACATCCATCCGCTTCTGCAGAATGGTTTTGAGCAGCCAGCCGTCCTCGGACGGCGGCACAATATAGGTTAACGGCGGGTAGTAGCTGCTCATTTTAGTTACGGAACACCTTTTTGCTGCGCACATACTCCACATCAGCAATCCCCAGCCTTGTATTTGCTGCCCGTGCAAGTGCAAAGAAATAGTCTGACAGCCGGTTCAGATAGATAACCGCCTCCGGATTTATATCTGCGCTGCGCCCGAGCGTAACCGCGCGCCGCTCCGCCCGCCGGCAGACCGTCCGGCAGACATGCAGCACCGAGGACAGCTGGCTGCCTCCCGGCAGGATGAACCGCTCGAGCACCGGATTCTCTGCCTGCAGCTGGTCGATCCAGCCCTCCAGACGGACAGCCATCTCGCTTTTAACCTTATACTTATTCTCACTCAGCTTCACAAAAGCCAGATCCGAGCCGCAGTCAAACAGCTCATGCTGAACCTCCAGCAGCTGCTCCCGCACATCGGCGAAGCGTTCATCCTCCATCAGGCTGCGGGCCTGCCCTACAAAACAGTTCAGCTCATCTATCGTTCCATAGGCTTCTACACGGACATCATCCTTGCCTACCCGGCCGCCGATCACTGAAGTCTCTCCTCTATCCCCCGTACGTGTATAAATTGCCATAGCAATCTTCCTCCCCCTCAGCACAATCAATCACATAATTATAGTGTAATCGCATCTGTGCAGATTAGGCAAATAAAGCGCGGCATTTCTGCCATGTAAATAACTGCCTCAGCCAGCAGCGGAGAGATGTCGTGCTTCTGGTGCTGCTTTTCACCGGGGCCAATCTTAATCACTATTACAGGACCTGGTCTTCTTTGAGAAAATCAATCATCTCCCGGTGCACACGCTCCGGCTGCTCATGGTTAACGCCGTGACCCGAGCCCTGAATAATGGAGTAACGGAAATGCCCGCGGTCCAGTACGCTTGTGAAGTCCTTCTTCCGGTCCAGCCTGTAATCCCCCAGCAGAAAATACAGCTTCTCTCTTACAGCCTCCGCCCGGTCCTGATCATACAATTGCGGCTTATGTATAAACATCGCCTGCTGATTGTGATTCTTCATAAGAAGCACCACATGCTCAGCTACTTCGGGATGTCTTTCCCGCAGCCGGGATTCCGGCGAGCTGAGCTTGTTAAATACCTTTAGCAGATTGTTGCGGGTAGGCATAAGGATCTCCGGGAACATCATCAGGAGCGTTTGGATCATGCTTTTTAACGGTGCAGTGACCATCCCGCCTTCCATACAGACAGCCTTCAGCACCCTTTCCGGCTTATTGACTGTATAGTTAAAAGCCATATATGCCCCGTTTGACACGCCTGCAGCATAAAACTGCTCCACTCCAAGCCCGTCAGCCACGCAGCTGATCCAGTCCACCTGATTAAAGGCCTTTTTATGGAAGCTTGTGCTTGGCATACTTTTACCGGGGCCGCCCAGTGTATCGACCGCTATGCAGTAAAAATGCCGGGATAGCTCCTTCATGTTCAGCAGCCACATCACCGCCGAATTGTCACCCACACCGTGTAACAGCAGCAGCGGGGGCAAAGCGGTGTCACCGGCAGTTATACAATGCGTTGTCCCGTATGGTGTATCCACGTCCAGCTCCTTAAACGCTACATCCCACCGTCCCAAAAGCTCATTATACGATTGCAGCACCTGTTTTTTACCGGCCTCGCTTTTGAATACCTTGACCATGCTCCAATCCGCCCTCCGGTTAAATTAGCCTAACGATCCTTCTTCATAAAACGCAGCACCAGGTCTACAGAAGGAAAAGAATGCTGCTCCGCAGTCTGCAGTCTGGCAATTCCCAGACCCTGTACAAAAGAGAAGTAACCGATGGCCAGCTCCAGCGGATCACCCTCTACAATATCCTTGTCCCGCTGGCCTTCCACAATCAGTGGAACCAGATGTTCAAAGGGTTCGCGGATTTTTTCTTTCGCAATACGCTTTGCTTCCTCCGGAATGGCTTCCGAGGTTGCTGTCTGGAGCTGAATCAGCCGCCAGTGCTGCATCGCCAGACTGTCTGGTGCCAGAAATGCTTCCGTCAGCCAGCCGATTCGCTCCCATGCCTTCCCCTCCAGCCCAGCCGCGAAGCGGACTGATAATCCTGCTCCGGTTGAAGCCAGCTCCACAATTCTGGTAAAAATCTCTTCCTTGGATTTAAAATACATGTACACATAGCCCTGGCTAAACCCGGCGCTGGCAGCAATATCCTTGATTTTGGTGCCGGCAAAGCCTTTCCTGGAAAATACCTCGACGGCATGGAGGATAATCTGCCTGCCGGCCCGGTCCGGCAGCAGCTGCTCAAACGTTTCAATAAAGTGCTGCTCCAGTTGCTTGCTCTGAATACTCATCGCTACCTCCTAGAAATGAATGATCGTTCATTCATATTCCATTATAAGTAAATTTATAGATATTAACAGCAATTATTTAAGCAGAACAAATCCACACGAAGGGTGGATCTATATATAGAGTACTTAAGAACCTAATTTGCTGACTTCTAGCAGCTGCTTAACTTTAATTTGGTCTTACCCACTTAAGGAGTTCATTGTTCTTGGCAGCTGGCAGCTGTATTGAAATAGCGGATATAGGCACATACCCTGGCCTAATGTATACGAAAAACCGAATACAATAGGCCACTAAGAGGGCAAACTAGCCAAATGTATGCGAAAAAACGAATACATTCTGCCACCATAAGGGTAAACTGGCCAAATGTATGCGAAAAAACGAATACAATGTGGGGGTTGGTACCAGGTCGTTTCTTCCATGTCTCCTGATTCTTCACGTCCACCCCTCCTTTATTTTTCATCGGAGTTATCCACATTTTTTGCATTGTATAATTTCCTATACAATAAAAAAAGAGCCCGAAGGCTCTCTGTATAAGGGGAATCTCCACCTAAGCCAGGCTTAGTGGTATGCCCCCCTCATATATTCATTAATTTTGTGGTCCAGCAGGCAGCTGATCTCAATGACAAGCTCAGAGGTAAAGGATTTCTCCTGGACAAAAATCTGTTCCATTCTGCTGCGGAGAGCCAGAATCTCATCTTCAAGAGTCCGCTTGCGCGCGGCAGTATCGACAGCAGGATGTCCGGTCTGCAGATAGTATCCCCCACTGTAGGAAGGCAGGTAACAATCCCCCATAAGCATCAGTCGTCCCTCCTAATGAAATGGAATAGTAAAATAATACCATATACAAAAGAGAAGTGCTATTGCCCGCGTTACAGGTTCATTATTGCAGGCTGCCTTATTCCGTCCGCTCCCGTTCCAGCTGCTGGACAAAGGCGCCGATCCGCTCGATAGCCTCATTCAGCTGTGCTACGGATGTCGCATAGGAGCAGCGAAGATAGCCTTCGCCGCCGAGACCGAACACACTGCCCGGTACTGCCGCCACCTTGTACTCCATCAGCAGGCGCTGGGCAAACTGCTCGGAAGTAAGACCTGTACGCTGAATGCTTGGAAAAGCATAAAACGCTCCCTGCGGCTCATGGCAATCCAGTCCGGCATCGCGCAGCCCTTTGACGATCAGGCGGCGGCGCTGATTATAGGAGTCCGCCATCCGGTCTTTCTCTTCCATCCCGTTAGTGAGCGCCTCCAGTGCAGCCACCTGGCCCATGGACGGTGCACACATCACGGTATACTGGTGGATCTTCAGCATCGCCGAGATGAGGTCGGGATGACCGCAGGCATAGCCCATCCGCCATCCGGTCATCGCAAAGGCTTTGGAGAAGCCGCTGACCAGAATCGTCCGGTCCATCATGCCGGGCAGCGACGGGAAGCTCACATGATTGCTGCCGTAGGTCAGCTCCGCATAGATTTCATCGGAGATTACGATCAGATCATGCTTCTCAACCACCTTGGCAATCGGCTCCCAGTCCTCACGGGTCATGATCGCCCCTGTCGGATTGCTCGGATAACATAGGATCAGAATCTTGGAGCGCGGTGTAATCTTGGCTTCCAGATCTGCAGCTGTCAGTTTGAAGTTATTCTCACCGAACGTTTCAATTCCGACCGGAATCCCCCCGCCGATGGATGTAATCGGTGAATAGGAGATATAACATGGCTCAGGGATAAGGATTTCGTCCCCGGGCGAGATTAAGGCGCGCAGCGCCAGATCAATGGCTTCACTGCCGCCCACTGTTGCAATAATCTCGTTAGCAGGATTATAGGTGACTGCAAACCGGGAATGCAGGTAATTCGCAATGCCTTCCCGCAGCTCAGGCATCCCCGCGTTAGAGGTATAGCCGGTAAAGCCTCTTTCCAGCGAATAGACGCAGGCTTCCCTGACATGCCAGGGTGTCTTGAAGTCGGGCTCGCCGACCCCCAGCGAGATAACGTCTTTGCTGCCTGCAGCCAGATCAAAAAACTTGCGGATGCCTGACGGCTGGATCTGCTGAACCAGCGGAGCCAGATAGGAATTCATGGATTTGCCTGATTCTCCGGTCTGCTTCTGATTATTCGTGATCATATGATTACTTCCTTTACGGAGATATCAGCAGACGGTTGTCCTCTTCATGCTCTTCAAAGATGATACCGTCCTGTTTGTATTTTTTGAGCGTAAAGTTGGTTTTGGTTGAAAGTACGGAGTCAATCGGCGAAAGCTTCTCGGATACGAAATTGGCAACCTCGCGGAGATTGCGTCCTTCTACCTCAACAAGCAAATCATAGGCACCTGACATCAGATAAACGGATTTCACCTGCGGATACAGGTAGATACGCTCGGCTATGCCTTCAAAGCCGCGTCCGCGCTCCGGCGTAATCTGCACCTCAATCAGCGCAGTTACCCGCTCGTCGTCCACCTTATCCCAGTTCACGACCGTCGCATATTTTACAATAACATGGTCTTTTTCCATTTGCTCAATCGCTGTCTTGATATCTTCTTCTTCCGCTCCGAGGAGGGTCGCCATCAGCGCCGCAGAGCTTCGGGCGTCCTCCTTGAGCAGTTCCAGCACTTTCCGTTTTAATTCGTCCATTTCCTTCATGCCTTCCCCCCGGATAGTTCGCCTGCCGCCTTGCGTCTTCAGCGCGGCACCAGCGAAAAGAGTTTAATACTAATATGACATGAAAATGTCCCTTCTGCAAACAAAATAACCCCGCATAAGCCCGGCCGCCGGATGTACAGCTTATTCACCTTCGGGCTCCGCCGTTATCCGCAGCAGTAAAAACAGCCCGTTCTGCCGGAATTCCCGGTGTGAACGGACTGTTTACAGCTCTCAGAGGCAGCAGCACGTGCTGTGCTTCATCACCTGCTGGGCAGGTTTACATATAGTATGGGTTATGATTTTGCACATTCGGCTGATGCACCGGTATGCCTGCCGCCTGATTGTATGCGCCCGCCCCGCCTGTTTTCTGCTGGACGAACTGCTGGCACTTGGCCTGTGTCTGATGTGCGGTCTGGATCTGCTTGTCCACATCCTGCCGCAGCGCTTTTCCCGGCGGAGTGTACATATTCATCTGCGACATCCGGGTATACAGCTCACCCTGCAGGCGCAGCGTATCCATTGTCAGATCATTGAAGACCCTGCGGACAGTCTGGCAATTCGATTCGGTCGCAGCGGTCGTATATTCACGCACCGTGCGCTTCAAATCGGCCAGAACGGTATTAAGCAAATCCTCGTCTGCCATAAAGGCTGTTCCGTTTTGTGCGTACACTAGCATTACCTCCTGATTATTGTTATAGACTAAGGTCAAGTAATGAAGTCAAATTGCATTATTGCGGCTGCGCCGGCGCGTATTGCTGGTGCTGCTGCAGCAGCTGAATCAGCGAATCCATATGCTGGGTATGGCTCTGGATATGCTGTACGCAAATCTGCTGGACCGTCTGATTCTGGGTTGTACCTGCGGTTGCAGCAAGCTGCTTAATGAGCAGATCTTCATTGGAGATGGAGTCAGCGATGTATTCGAGTTCTTTGCCGCTTAGCGCCTGCATTTGGGTTGAGTGCATTCTGTAATTCCCTCCTTCTTGATGTACAAGCAGTCCTTATTATGCCGCTGCTGCTTTGGTTTATGTGGTTACTGCGAACTGTACCTGCCAGAATAAAATGGTCCTAATTCCTATGCATCAGCACAGGCAGGGCTGGCAATACTACCCTATCGGAATCTCACTAAGGAGAGATATGCATGAGACTTAACAGCGGACAGCTTCCTTGGGAAGCGACCTTACCTAATCCCCCGGTGTATAAGACACTCGATGGAGATATAACCTGTGACTGCCTGATCGTCGGCGGAGGCATGGGCGGTGCCATGACTGCCTACCGCCTGTCGCTAAGCGGGGCTTCAACCGTCCTGATTGATAAAAGAGCGGTCGCCAGCGGCAGCTCCCATGCCAACACCGGCCTGCTGCAAATCGCAAATGATAAATCACTGACCGCCTGTATCAACACATTCGGCGAAGCTAACGGTGTATTGTTCTATAAGCTATGCCAGCAGGCCCTTGGAAAAATTCTCGAGCTGCCGTCTCTGCTGGATATTGATCCGCAGATTATTCCGCGCAGCAGCCTGCTCTATGCCAGTACGCCGGAGGATGTTCCGATGCTCCGCCAGGAGCACGAGACGCTGACCGCACACGGATTTGATTCGGAGTTCTGGGATACAGACAAAATCGGGGCCCATTACTCCTTTTCCAAGCCGGCCGCACTGTACTCCAGGGGTGATGCAGAGACCAATCCGTTCCGTACAGTACACAGCCTGATTGATAAGGCACATTCCGGCGGAGTAAGAATTTATGAGCATACCAGAGCCCGGCATTACGAATACAGCGCTGACGGTGTTATCTGTTACACCGACCATGGCCGGATCTTTGCCAAGAACGTAATTTTTGCAATGGGCTATGAGACCCAGGAGATGAAGAAGGACCGGGGCGCCGAGCTGATCAATACCTATGCCATCAAAACCCGTCCTTTGGCCAGTATGCCCAAATGGCATGAGCAGAGCCTGCTCTGGGAGACAGCGCGGCCTTACCTGTACTTCCGCACCACTCCTGACGGATGTATCATTGCCGGCGGCAAAGATGAACAGCTGACTGGTCCCGACCGGCGTGATGTTCGTGTGTTATCCCAATGCCAGCTGCTGTTGAAGGAGGTCGAAGCCCTGTTTCCGGAGATCAATGGAGTCGAAGCTGAATTCAGCTGGGGAGCTGTATTCGGCTCCACCCGGGACGGGCTGCCGTACATGGGGCCGCATCCTGAATATCCGCACTGCTACTTCATTGAAGGGTACGGCGGCAACGGCACTGTCTACAGCATGATTGCAGCTGATCTGCTGGCTGATACGCTTGCCGGACGCAGCCGCCCGGAGCTTGAGCTGTTCTCGCTTACAAGGAGCGCTAAGCCGTCGCCTGCCCCTGCCGTACAACCGACATAACAAGCAGCAGCCCCGGCTCATGTGAGCCGGGGCTGCTGCTTGTTGTTTGGTGAATCTATGTCTGACGCACCGCATGAATGACTGCGGCTCAGTGAAATGATCCTAATTACTGCGCCTGTACATATTCGGCAGATTTAATACCGGCCTGGCGGCCGAAGATAATAATCTCGGCAACAGAGTTACCGCCTATGCGGTTCTCGCCGTGCAGTCCGCCTGTTACTTCACCGGCAGCGAACAGGCCGGCAATCGGCTGGCCGTCTTTATCCAGCACCTCAGTATTTGTGTTGATCTTCACTCCGCCCATGGTGTAGTGAATCCCCGGTGCGATTTTGATGGCATAAAACGGTCCGGCGGACAGATCATTATCCATCCCGGTCTTTCTGCCGAACTCGGCGTCCTGTTTACCGGCAACTGCTGCGTTCCAGGTATCAACTGTAGCCTGAAGCTTGTCAGCAGGTACCTCCATTGCCTCAGCCAATGCCTGAACCGAATCGCCCGAGATGACAAAGCCCATTTTCTCATATTGCTCAATCGCCTTAACGCGGGATTTCACACCGGAATCAAAAACCAGATATGCCGCTTTTTCAGGCAGGGTATTGATAGCTGCTGTTACTTTATCGCGGGTATCCAGCTCATTGGTGAACCGTGTACCTTCATTGGAGACAAGCAATCCGCCTTCTCCGCGGACAGCTTCGCCGATCAGATAGGATTTTTCCTGCTGTACCGTCGGGTGTACCTGAATCTGGTCCATATCAACGGTTGTTCCGCCCAGGGCCAGAATCATTTTGATACCGTCACCGGTGCTGCCAATCTGGTTAGTGGTTACATAGCCCTCCAGATCCGGCCGTACTTCCGTAATCATATCCATATTGGAGCCGAAGCCGCCTGTAGTTACAACGACTGCTTTACCTGTAATTGTTTTTTCATCGGCCTGATTGAACAGGACCTTTACACCGCCCGCCTTGCCATCCTGCTGGGTAATTTCCTTCACATCAGCGTTCACGAACAGCGGAATCCCCTGCTCCTGAACGTTCTGCACCAGTCCTTTTACCAGATACTGGCCGATGGCTGAGCCGTCCTCCGGACGGTGAGTGCGCTTCTCGTTCATGCCCCCGGTGATGGTGATATTGTTCAGCCGGATACCGATCGAATCCAGCCAGTCAACCGCTGCTGCGGAATTGTCAACGAAGAAACGGAGCATTTCTGTGTTGTTGGTGTCGTGGCCGCCTTTTAGAGTCTGCTCATAAAAAAGATCGTTTTTATCCTCGATACCCTGCTCCTTCTGGAACTTGGTCTCGGAAGCGTTCATCCCGGAGGAGGATTTGGTTGTATTCCCTCCGGCTACCGGCATTTTTTCAAAAATAACCGGACTGAGGCCCTTTGCCTTCGCTTCAAGCGCAGCGGTCATCCCTGCCCCGCCGGCACCGACAATGATAATGTCGTAGCTGTCTTTTAACTGATCCAGTGGTGTATAGCTGGCAACTGATGCCCCGGAAACGGCTTCCGCCTCTTTAGGTGCTTCTGTTGCGCTTGCTGCGCTGTTAGTGCTCTTATTCCCGCCTGCGTTATTTTCCGTATTAGTGCTGTTGTTTGCGTTACCGCATCCCGCGATAACGAGTATAACGGAAAGAATGAGAAGAAGAGTGGCTGCTGTTTTCTTTTTCATCTGTATTTCCTGCCCCCTTGTGCATATTTTCACAATTATCATAGCGTGTGCCCGGGGGCATTGAAAGCTTACGTAATTAAAGAAACTGTTTTGTAACTAAAGTAAGTGAATACTTCTGTTGGAATGTCCGAAGGATATTTAGGTTAAGTATATAGTATGGGATAACATCCGCCAGGCTGTTATTTCACATAACCCGGGAGGTGCTTGTCATTTGATTGAGCTAGTCGTTGTTTTAGTGCTCATCCTTGTTAACGCTTTTTTTGCAGCATCAGAAATGGCCTTAATCTCACTGAACGACAACAAGATTAGACTGATGGCCCAGGACGGCAACGCGAAAGCCAGGCTGCTTCAGGGACTGCTTGAGGAGCCCAGCCGATTTCTGGCGACGATCCAGATCGGGATTACACTAGCCGGTTTTATGGCCAGCGCCTTTGCTGCCGAGAACTTTGCCGGCGACCTGTCCGCCCTGCTCGTTTCACTGGGTGTTCCCGTAGCAGTTACCATTCTGGATACCCTTTCTTTAATACTCATCACCCTGATTCTGTCCTATGTTACACTTGTGCTGGGTGAGCTTGTACCTAAGCGTATAGCTATGAAAAAAGCCGATACCATTGCCATGTTCGTTGCAGCCCCGCTCAATCTGCTGTCAAAGGTAGCGGCCCCTTTTGTCAAATTGTTGACCGCCTCCACCAACCTCCTGGTCCGGTTATTTGGTGTTGACCCCAATGAGAAGGACGAAGAGGTATCCGAGGAAGAAATCCGGATGATGCTCGACAGCGGCACACAGCTGGGAACGATCCAGGCCGCAGAGAAGCTGATGATTAATAATATTTTTGATTTCGACAACAAGCAGGTATCGGATATCATGACCCACCGGACTGACATTACCGCACTCTCGGTGCATGATTCACCCGAAGAGGTAGCGCGGAGGGCAGAGAAGGAAGGCTATAGCCGGTTTCCGCTGTATGAGAATCACATAGACAATATAGTTGGAATTCTGCACAGTAAAGACCTGATCCGGTTTGTAAACGGGGGGAGCGGCGGCACATGGAATTTACGGGAATTGGCCCGTCGCCCCTATTTCGTCCCGGCATCCAAAAAAACGCATGAGCTGTTTGAGGAGCTGCAGCAGAACCGCGTGCATTTTGCCGTGGTGGTTGATGAGTATGGCGGCACAGCCGGGATTGTAACGCTGGAGGATCTGCTTGAGGAGATTGTCGGCAATATTTACGATGAATATGACGAGCACGAGGAAGAATACACGGTACTTGATGACCAGTCATACCTGTTCAACGGCACTATGAGTCTGCGTGAGGTTCAACAGGTGCTTACAGCCAAATTGCCGGTGGAGGACTACGATACGATTAGCGGATTTGTAATCGGGCAGATCGGCTGGATTCCTTCTTCTCAGGAAAAGCCCGAGTTTGCCTATGGCCGCTACACCTTTGCCGTTCAGGAGGTGGGACAGCGGCGCATCCGCAAGATTAAGGTCACACTGAATAGTACGGGTGAGTGACTGAATTAAGAGATTATTCCCACTCCTGCGGAAACGCAGCTGCCAAAGATCGCTATCACAGTATCTCTACAGCCAAAAAAAGGACCCGTAGGGGTCCTTTTTGGCTTTTTCGCTTTTTTAATTTTTACCGTCCGCTAATATATTTACTTATAATTTCATTACCCGCAGCGGTTACAGTGTACATATACACCGGGCGGCCAACCGCGCCATAGCTGATCTCCATCTCAAGCACACCGGCGTCTTTGAGAAAAGCCAGGTACTTGCGCACGGAGATTCGCGATATCGGCGCGCCAGCGGTGATATCCTCAGTGGAGAACACCGGATGCTTCAGCTGACAGATTATGCTCCAGATACCCAGAAGGGTTCCTTCAGTCAGCCCTTTAGGCAGGAGCGGGGCGGAGGCCTTTTCATCTTCACCCCCTACAGGATGCCTAAGCAGCTTATCCAGCTGTTCCTGGCTTAGCGGCTCCTCCTGCTTCATTAGAGCATAATATTTCTCCTTATACCCGGTCAGCGCCGCCTGAAAGCGGGCGAATTCAAACGGCTTGATCAGATAATCGACAGCACCAAGCTGCAGCGCCTTGCGGATGCTGGCATTGTCACTGGCGGCGGAAATAATGATAATGTCAGCTGTGCTGCCTTGCTCGCGTAAAGCGGACAACAGCTGCAGGCCGTTTGTCCCCGGCATATAGATATCAAGCAGCACCAGATCGATTTCCTGCTCCGCAAGCATCCTGGCGGCTTCCTCGCCTGTCGTTACCCAGCCTGCAAATTCAAAGCCCTCCACCTGCTCCAGGTAATGGCGGTTAAATTTAGCTACCATCGGGTCATCCTCGACGATCAGCACTTTAATGTTCATGTATGATCTCCATCCTTTAAGGCATAGGGCACTTCTGCGGTAAATTCGGTTCCTGCCGCTTCCGCTCCCTTCACGCTGCCGGAGATGATCTCCAGCCTGCCGCCCAGCTTTTCTATGCTTTTATGCACCAGATACAGGCCAAAGCCCCGTCCTTCTCCTTTGGTCGAGAAGCCCTGAGTGTAGATCTGCTCCTGCAGCTGCCGGGGAATACCCGGTCCGTTATCCCATACCGTGCAGCGGAGAATTCCGCCGTCATAGTGAAAAGAAAGCCTAATCTCCTTGACCGCCTGCCCCTCCAGCGCATCCATCGCATTATCCAGCAGGTTGCCGGCAATGGTAATCAGCTCATGGATCATCTGCGGATCTGCGGCCTCAGGGAGATAACTGTCCCGGCCGAGTACAAGCTCCGTCCCCGTTTCCCTTGCTCTGCTGAGCTTCCCCAGCAGGAAGCCGGCCATGACCGGGTCCTTGATCTGCCGGGTGATGGAGCCGATCTCATTCTGGTAATTGCTGACCGTCCCTGAGATGTACTGCTGCAGCTCCCCGTAAAGACCCATATGCGTCATGCCCATGATCACATGCAGCTTATTCATGAACTCATGGGCCCCTGCGCGCAGGGCATCGGCATAAACCGAGATACCGGACAAGCGTTCCGCCAGCACAACCAGCTCCGTTTTGTCGCGGAAGGTGGCAATCGCCCCAACCATCTCACCGGCTACACGTACAGGAACACAGCTTACCAGTATAGTAATGCCGTTCAGCTCAAGCTCCCGGTCCTGCCGGGCTTCTCCGCTGGACAGCACCTGCTCCAGCCTGAGCTCCGGCCAAAAATCACCAATGCTCCGTGTCATCCCGTTGCCGGCAATACCCGCCCTGGCCAGAAGCCGTTCAGCCTCCACATTGACCATGGTTATAACAGCTTTATCATCTACAGCTATGATGCCTTCGCGTATGGATTGCAGCATGGCGCTGCGCTCCTGCAGCAGCTTGGAGATATCTGCAGGCTCCATGCCGAACATCATCCGTTTTATTTTGAGGCCGAGAATAAAGGCGCCGCCGGCACCAAGCAGCGCACCGGACAGCAGGATGGCAATCAGCGTCCATTCATTTTGTCTGACCAGACGCTGTACTCTTTCCATCGAGAGCCCTACAACCACCACTCCCACCTGATGCCCCTGGCCCGAATATACAGGAACAAAAGCGCGCAGAGAGCGCCCCAGCATGCCTTCCCCTTCCGAGATGCTCTCCTCACCGCGCAGTGCAGCCTGCTGTCCTCCGCCGACAAACGGTTTACCGATCAGCGAAGGATCAGGATGCGAATAGCGGATACTGTTCATATCAATTACAACAACGAACATAATATCATTGCGGCGGGTAATTCTGGAGGTATAGGCTTGGATCTCCTTGCTGCTCCCCGTATTCAATCCGTCAGAGATCAGCGGAATTAAGGCAAGGGTGCGGGCAATTGCATACGCCTTATCCTCCAGTGCATGGCGGGTTTGCGGAATAATCTGATTTCTGAAAATAAAATAAAGCATCAGCAGCACCAGCAGCACAACAGCCGACACCATTATAGCAACCTTGGTCCGTAAACCGATTAGTTTTTTTCTGGCCATTTATTGATAAGTCCTCTCCGGCTTGTCCTGCTTTCATTATGGCATATTGCCGCTTGCTGCGCGATGAAGCCTATGGCGGAGCAGCAGCCAGCTGCCCAGCGGGGCCGCTCCCAGAGCAAACAGCAATACAATAATTACCCGGGTGGAGCTGCTGACTGACAGCACAGCGATGAACACCAGCATACCCAGGAGCCGCCCGCTCATCAGGCTCAGCTCACGCAGCACCACCCATTCAACCCGCTTGCCGGCGCTCTCCGCCGACTCTCCCATCAGATCGAAGCTGGTAGATGTCATTGGCAGCATGTACAGCGGGATAACAAGCGAGGTGCCGATTCCCATCAGCAGCAGCGTGCCGTAGCTGAACTTCCAGAGCAGCGGGACCATAACGGCCAACAGCAGAATTCCGCCCGTAAGCATGCCTGCAGAGCGGTAGCGGGGCTTGAACCATTTGCCCGCCGCATAGTAGCTGAGCAAAGAGATCGCCGAAGTAATCAGGGCAAATTGCCCAAGTCTGCTCTCCGCCTGCGCTGCAATGTATACCAGCAGACCGATAAGAAAGGAGAATACTCCCTCCCTTAAGCCCTGAAACAGCAGTGCACCGGCAACCGGACGCCACCCGCTGCCGCTTCTCCGCAGCTCCCTCCACGGCTCCAGCCAGAGATAGGCTCCTTCACTTTTCCTTTTCTTCAGCCAAAAACTAAGTACGGCCGCGGCGGCATATATACAAAGTGAGACAATGAACACCACCCTGTATCCGCGTTCCCCCTGCAGCCTGGAAATGAGCCAGCCTGACAGAAATGGGCCGGCAATGCCGGTCAGCGAACCAAGCAGCCCCATCCAGCCGTTATAATGATCACGGTTCTGTGCATCCGTAATTTCAAAGTAGATAATATTGTAGGCCAGCCAGAATAGCCCGATGGACACGCCAAGGATCAGTCCGAGCGGCCAGATATAACGGGATGCATGGTCCCCGGCCCACAGCACCAGCAAATAAAAAATGCCCGATACGGCGATTCCCAGCCGCAGGGCATTCATTTTATTGTGCTCCTTAACCCATTTGCCGGCCAGCCAGAAGCTTAGCCCCACCGCCACCTGCTGGCTGAACGCAAACCAGCCGATCATGCTGTAATCCTGGCGGGCTTTCCACAAATACACATTCAAAAAAGTACCTGCCAGCACACTCGCCAGCAGATACAATCCGTTCACCGCAAGCAGCAGAGCCGCCTGATTGTGTGGTTCTTTTCTCAATGTAACGCCCTCCCTGCCATCTGGACTGGACAATCAATCCTGTATAGCTTGTCCGGCAGGCGGGCGTAATATAAGAAGTCCTGTTATTGTCCGCTGCTCAGGTTGCGTACAAACTGAATGCGGTCTTCCTGAGCCAGACTCTGCTGCACATGGAAACACGACGGACATACATACAGATTCAGCGAGAACGGCGCTTTCAGCACAGGACCGCTCAGCGCCTCGGAAGCTGCAGGCTCAAAGCCGGTCACCGGCTGACTGCCGGCCAGAACCAGCAATTCGTGGCATTGCGGACATTCCGGTGCTTCAAGCTGTGCAGCCAGAACTGCGGCAACACTTAGCTCATATTGCTGCAGGTCATAGTCCTCACCGAATTGGCTAAGCGTATTATAGATCGGAACTACGCTTTCCTTATCGTCGTCATCCCACAGGTTGTCATTGCTGAGCTCCCCGGATTCCTCCTCTGCAGAAGCTTCAGGCTCTTCATCCTCAAGATCATCCGCACCTACAGTAATCGTCCGGTAGCCGCTAAGCTCATTGTTACAATGCGGACAGGTCTCTTCAGGCCCGAATTCCTCGTCCCATACAATTTCGGTATGGCACCACGGGCATACAGTTGTTTCCATCATCACTATCTCCTTCATACATCACATATACAGTTCAGTTTAATACCAGATAAAGAATTCCTGCGGCTAAAAAAGCGGCGGCGGAGATAAACAGCACCCGGATCAGAATTTTCATCAGTTCGGCTCCTAAATCAGGATATCGCGGCTCCGATCACATAGGACAGCGAGACCGAGATCAGCAGTGCTGTAAACCCGACAGCCCGGTTATCCGCGGCAATTTCATCGTCAATCGAAAAGACAGGGGTAAGAAATTCGAACAGGAAGTAGGCGAGCAACAGCAGTAAAAATCCTACCAGCGACCATTTCATTGTCTCGTAAATAGAGGCCCCGGCCTGAATGCTGAAGCGCAGGATGTTACAGATCCCGAATATTTTGCCGCCGGTAGCCATCGCCACTGCCAGATTTCCCTTACGGATTTCCTCCCAGCACTTATACTTGGTCACCATTTCAAAAAAGGACAGGAAGATTACCAGACCCAGAATGGCTACAGTGAAATAACCGAGCAGAGCGCCCAGCGGATGATCCAGCAAAAGATCAATATTCCCTTGCATAATTCCCCTCTTTCTGCCGGGCTTCCCCGCTACTCAAGCTCAGCCACGGTTACTCCCGCGCCGCCTTCGTTGTAATTTCCAAGCCGGTAGCTCTTGACATGTCTATGCTTGCGCAGATACTCCTGGATTCCGGTCCGCAGTACGCCGGTCCCCTTGCCGTGAATAATATGGATCTGTCCGAGATTTCCAAGGAAAGCTTCATCAATAAAACGGTCTGTCTCCATAATGGCTTCTTCAAGGTTGGTTCCGCGCAAATCCAGCTCAGTGCGGATATTCTCATCACGGGTGCGCTTGACTGTCGTTGCCTTGCGCAGGGCAGGTGCGTGCTGATCCGGTGCAGAGGCAAGGAACTCCAGGTCGCTCACATTGACCTTCATCTTCATGATTCCGAACTGGACAACCGCCTCTTTCGTTCCGCTCAGCTCTACTACATAGCCCTTTTGATTCACACTCGGCAGCTTCACCTCATCACCGGCCTGCAGCTGGCGCGGGGCCTTGGCGGTGCGGGATACTGCCTTCTTGCGCGGTGCCGGCTCTGCTTCATCCAGGCGGCGGCGTGCTTCGATCAGCTTGTGCTCCTTGACCGAAGCACCTTCCTCCATAGCCAGGCGGCGCAGATCACTGATAATCTCCTCAGCTTCCTTACGCGCCTTCTCCAGAATGGTGCTTGCATCCTTTTCCGCCTTCTCCAGCCGCTTGTCGCGCTGGCTTTCCAGCTTCTCCAGCTCAAGCTGCTGGCGTTTGCGGAATTCCTCAGCTTCGCGGCGGATGCCCTCGGCCCGCTCACGTTCCTGCTCGGCAGTAAGCCGGTTTTCCTCCAGGGAAGCGATCATATGCTCCACGCGCATATCTTCTTCCTTCACTTCACCGCGGGCATGCTCCAGAATAGCACTTGGCAGGCCCAGCCGCTCAGCTATCGCAAAAGCATTGCTTCGTCCCGGTACACCAATCAGGAGCCGGTATGTAGGGCTTAAGGTCTGCACATCAAATTCCATACTGGCGTTAATGACGCCTTTACGTTCATAGGCGTAGGCCTTCAGCTCACTATAGTGTGTTGTAGCAATCATCCGGCATTCGGTGCGGTGGATATGCTCCAGAATGGCGATTGCCAGCGCTGAGCCTTCAGCCGGGTCTGTTCCTGCGCCAACCTCATCCAGCAGGATCAGACTCTTGGGAGTCATCCGCTTCAGAATGGAGATAATATTCGTCATATGGCTGGAGAAGGTACTGAGGCTCTGCTCAATGCTCTGCTCATCCCCGATATCGGCATAAATGGCATCGAAGACACACATCTGGCTGCCTTCCTCAGCCGGGACGAATAAGCCCGACATCGACATGAGGCTGAGCAGGCCGATCGTCTTCAGCGTTACTGTCTTACCGCCGGTATTCGGTCCGGTAACGATAATGGAGCTGTACTGGTTGCCCAGCTCCACATCCAGCGGCACCACATGCTCCGCCGGAATCAGCGGGTGACGGCCCTTGCGCAGCTTCAGATAACCGCGGTCATTCATCCTTGGCTGGGTCGCCTTCATCTCACGGGCCAGACGGGCCTTGGCAAAGATAAAGTCCAGCTGGCCGAGAATATCGACATCGTAGGCCATCTCCTCGGCAATACCGCCCACCATATCGGTCAGCCGGTGAAGAATAATCTCAATCTCCCGTTCCTCGCGCAACCGGGTCTCACGCAGCTTGTTGTTCATGGCCACTATCGATTCCGGCTCAATGAACAGCGTCGCCCCCGAACCGGACTGGTCATGCACAATCCCGCCGAAATGGGATCGGTATTCCGCCTTGACCGGAATGACAAAACGGTCACCGCGGATCGTCACAAGCTGATCCTGAAGCATCTTGGCTACAGAGGAAGAGCGGACCATGGAATCCAGCTTCTCGCGGATTCTCGCTTCGCCGCCGCGCAGCTCCCGGCGTATGCCGGCAAGCTCAGGACTGGCCGAGTCAAGCACATTCGCATCCTCATCGATGCAGGAGCGGATGGCATCCTCTACATGCTTCTGTTCAGAGAGCAGATCACCCAAGGCATACAGCATAGGAATAGGCTCTTCCTCATGCAATGCGGCCAGAAAACGCTTGACCCGGCGTGCTCCGCCGATCGTATTGCCAACAGAGAGCAGCTCAACCGTACCGAGCATCCCCCCGATTGATGCACGCTTCAGGGCAGGCCGGATATCGCTTACCCCGCCGAAGGAAGGAATGCCCTTAAGCCGGTCCACATTGACTGCTTCATCCGTTGCCTGAAGCAGCTGCTTCACTCCCTCGAAATCACCTGAAGGCTTCAGCGCCTCCGCAGCAAGCTTTCCCATCCCGGTCTGCGTATATTGCATCAATTTATTTAAAATCTTGCGATATTCAAGCGTATGCAAAATTTTGTCGTCCAATTACAGTCACAGCTCCCTTCATAGATGTTTACATTATACCTAATTCGGCCCATTTGCGCTATTTGAGGCATAGAAAAGCCGGACTCAGGTCACAATAACAACTGCACATATCCTTATGCGAAGGCCAAAGGAGGTTTATCCAGTGAGATTTTTAGGTCATGTAGTCCGTTTCGTGGTGGCAGCCATTGTGCTGCTCGTCGTAGGCTGGATTGTTCCGCAGTTCACGATCGGCGGGTTCTGGAGCGCACTGATACTGGCTCTTGTTATCGCGCTGCTCGGCTGGGTGGTTGAAGGGATTTTCGGTAAAAAAGCAACCCCGTTCGGCCGCGGAATCGTCGGTTTTCTCGTCAGCGCCCTCGTTATCTGGCTCGCCCAGTTCATTGTGAGCGGAGTTAGCGTCACTATTCTCGGCGCCCTGCTGGCAGCACTGGTCATCGGGATCATCGATCTTTTTCTGCCGGTATCCACCCCGTTTGAAGCCGGGAAGTAATCCCGAACCTGGCCTGCAGTAAGCAGACAACGAAACCCCCTCTCTCCGGCTAAGTCCGGATAATAGGGGGTTTATTGTGTGCCTTCAGGCATAGATAGTTCCTTGCTGCAGGGAAGAGGAGACGGTGACGACCATGTTTTTGCCTCCGTGCTTGGCTTTATACAATGCATTGTCGGTTTTGCGGAACAGCAGCTCCTTACCGTCTCCAAGCTGATAATCACATAATCCGATACTGACTGTAATCGGCTTGCCGCCGGCATAAGGATGCTCCATACGGCTGATAGCCTCCCTCATTTCCTCCACAGCCGCACCGGCCTCCTGAAAGCTTTTGTCCGTAAAAATAACCGCGAACTCTTCCCCGCCGTATCTGGCAGCAAAATCATTCAGTCCGATCATTCCCTTCACCCGGGCCGCTACCTCTTTGAGCACCAGATCGCCGACCCAGTGACCGTAGGTATCATTTACACGCTTAAAGCTATCAATATCAAACAGGGCAAGCTGCAGGTGCAGGCCGTTGCTCTCACACTGCTCCAGCAGGGAGTCAAGATATTCATGAAAGGTTTTATGATTATACAGGCCGGTGAGCGCATCGATTTTGAGCAGCTTGTCAGAAATGGCACGCTCCACCATCAACTCCTGCTCCGATTTGGTCAGCTGCTCCAGATGTTCCCTGACCTCCCATGCACGGACAATAACCATCCTCGCCATCACAACAAAGACAATGAATACACATTCCACAAGGAAAAATTCAAGCAACGGCTTCTCCAGCACCAGACGTTCCAGTCCGAAATAAACTGCGGCATAAAAAAGTATACTGAATATCCCCAAGTAATGCAGGAGCTTCCGGTCAAAATAAATCAGCGAAATCATAATCGGCATCATCAGCGTCATCTGCGCCCCGTCCACAAAAGGCTCCAGCACAAAATACATTAAATAGGAAACGATAAAGCCGCAGCTGACGACAGCATGCTTATGATATTGAGCAGCCGTGCGCAGCCACATTTCCGCCAGAACCATCGCAATGACAATTAATACATTACAGGCAACAAACAAATGGCCTTTAGCCGGCAAAAAAGCTGACTTCACCTCAGGCATATGGGTGGACATCACAAAAATAAACTGGGCGGCGAGCATCAGCAGCACGATCACCCAATATCCGTATAAAATTCTGCGGTGCCATACTCCCGCCTGCTGATCATCAATAGCATTATAAATGTAAATCCCCTACTTCTAAACACTGGTATAGTAGCTATTATTATAATAAATTTAAAATATCTTTGCACCATTTTTTTGCACATTTCGACAAACAACGACTTTTATCTACTATTCAACACTTATTCAAAGTTTATGAAAGACTTCCAGCAAAAACTAAGCTATGCTATTGTGGAATCTACTCTCAAGGAGGATGCTTATGTTCAAAAGGCCGGCCCTATTACTGTCTTTCATCTGCCTTATTTTTCTGGCTGCCTGCGGCAGTGTGCAGGAGAATTCCTCCGCTCCGGGCGCCTCACCGGAAAACATAACTGCCGAAGAAGAGATTACGATTACGGCAACGAATTACAGCTTTGACCAGGAAGAATATCATCTGAAGAAGGGCGTGCCGGTTAAAATCATCTTCAGTAATAAAAGCGGTAACCATGGAATTCTGGTTCCCGGGCTGGAACTGAGACTGGATGCCAAAGCTCCATCGCAGGTGATTATCCCTGAAAAAGCCGGAACCTATGAAATGACATGCGCCATTATGTGCGGCTCCGGCCACAGCTCCATGAGCGCCAAGCTGATTGTGGAATAGAAATACAAAAGCGGATGCCGCCCTTAAGGGGCAGCATCCGCTTTTGCCTTGCATCCGCCATTCAACTGTCCTGTTCGATCAGTTGAATCCATTCATTATATTCATTCTGCAGCTTGGCATATTCCGCCTGCAGCTCGCGGTGTTCCTTAGCCAGCTTATCCAGTTCTCCCTCGCGGAGCTCGAACTGGGCCTGCAGCAGCCTCAGCTGGCTCTGGGCCAACTCAAAGTTCTCCCCGAGCTCACCCAGCTGCTGCTGCTCTTCGCTGCGGGACTCGCTTAGCAATTTGGCCTGTGCCTCAGCTTCTCCGGCCTCCTGCTGCCAGATCTCTATTTCTTCACGCAGTGCGGCTTCCGTCCCGCTCCACTGCATTTCACGCTGCTGAAGCTCATCGTACCGCTGCTTCCAGGAAGCTTCAACCTCGCGTGCTTCGCGGATGGCCTCCTGCTGCTCTGCAGCAGCTGCTGCAGCTTCACGGGCGGCTTCAGACAGCTCTTCGAGCCGCCGCGCAGACTCCTCAATCTCAGCCTCCAGAAGTCCGTATCTTTCCTCCAGCTGCTCCTTATCCTGCAGCAGCTCATCATACTGTGCGATCAGATCCTCATACCGGCTGCGCAGGGCCGCCAGCTGCTTACGTACCTCCGCCGACTCTTCAAGCTGTTCAGCAGACTGAAGCTCGGCTTCCGCACGCAGGCTTGCTTCGCGGTCCAGCTTCTGCTTCATTTCAGCGGCTTGGCTGACCAGAGACTCGCGCTCACGCTTCAGGGAATCGGACTGCTCCTCCGCCTCCAGCAGGCTCATCTCCAGTTCACCTATATCTGCCATATGCTTATCGGCAAGCTCCTGCCAGTTCCGCGCATCTGCTTCCGCACGGGTGAGCTCATCCTGTACCCGGCTTAATGCTGCTTCCTTCTCATTCAGCAGGCCGGACAACCCGGCCGACTCTTCATCAGCCTGTCTGCTGCGTTCATGAAGCGCAGCTGACTCTTGCTGTGCCTGTTTGTACTCCCTGCGCAGCTCCTCCAGCTCTTCATTCAGCAGCGTGTTCAGCTCTTCTGCAGATTGTAATTCGCTGTGCGCCTGGCTTATTTCTATTTCCTTCTCTTGAAGCTGGCTGCGCAGCACGGCTGAATCGCGTCCTGTCTGGTCATAGCGTTCACGCAGCCCCGCTGATTCTTGCTGTGCCTGTTCGTACTCCCTGCGCAGCTCCTCCAGCTCTTCATTCAGCAGCGTGCTCAGCTCTTCTGCGGATTGCAATCCGCTGTGCGCCTGACCGAGCTCGGCTTCCTTCTGTTGTAACTGTCCGTGCAGCTCTTCCGTTTGCCGGCCGGACTGCTCATAACGTTCACGCAGCTCTGCTGATTCTTGCTGCGCCTGCCCGTACTGCCGGCGAAGTTCGTCCAGCTCGTCATTCAGCAGTGTGTTCAGCTCTGCAGCGGACTGCAGTTCACTGCGGGCCTGACTGAGCTCAGCATCCTTCTCCTGTAACTGAACGCGCAGCTCTGCTGATTCCCGGCCGGACTGCTCATAGCGTTCACGCAGTTCGGCTGCCGTCTGCTCCGCTTGCCCATTCTGCTGGCGCAGCTCCTCCAGCTCAGCGCTAATAAGCTCACCGAGCTCATTCGCTGACTGCAGCTCTTCACTGGTCCGTCTGAGCTGTTCCTCCGCAGCCTGCAGCGCATCTCTCAGTCCGGCAGCATCGTTCTGCGACCCATCGTAACGCTGATTCAGCTCTTCCAGCTGACCGTTAAGCAGCGTAATCTGCTCAGAGGCAGACTGCTGTTCGGCGGCGAGCTCCTCTTCCCGGGCCAGCAATGTTTCATATTGTGCCTGAAGGCTCTGGCGGGTATCGCGTTCATTCTTCAGCCCTGCTTCTGCTGCACGCAGCCGGGATTGAAGCTGTCCGCTGCCGCCGCGCAGCTCCTGAAGCTGCTTGTCCAGCTCCTGAAGCTGCTGCTTGTGGCGGTGCTCCTGCGTCCCCTGGGACTGCCGCAGCTCCTTGATCCTTGCCTGCTCCTTCTGCAGAACTTCACGCTCTTCACTCAGCTCTTTCTCCAGAGCTGCCTTGGTATCAGCCAGCTCCTTGCTAAGTGCAGTGCGGATCTCCACAACCTCGCCGCCGAGCGATTCTCTGGTGCTGGCAAGCTCCTGCTCCAGCTGAGACAGCGTTTCCGCTTTCTCCTTAAGCAGCGTCTCCCGCAGCTGCTCCAGCTCCTGTGCATGCGCCGCCCGCAGCTCATCGAGCTGCTGCAGCCGCTGCTCTTCAAGCGCTGCCAATTCCTGACTGCGGGAATCACGGCTCAGCGCCTGCTCCTGTTCGTAATGGTTACGCAGCTCCTTCAGCTCCGCCTCACGGGCTTGCAGCTGTCCGGCAAGCTGCTCCCGGGACGCCGCCGCCGTCCGTTCAGCCTGCTCCAGCTGCTCGGTGTGAGCCTTGCGCTCCTCCTCACGGGCCTCCAGGTGCCGTTTGCGCTCTTCTTCGGCTTCCGCTACCAGCCGCGCGGCTTCCGCCTTGGCCGACTCGCTGAGCCGCTCATATTCCTCCTGCCGCTCGCGCTGCACTTCCAGAAGCCGCGATACCTCCACCCGCAGCTCTGTACGCTCGCCGGTCAGCATATTCAATTCATTTTTGAAGTCCTGAACCTGGATAGCCTGCTCCGCCATATGTACGGCTGCAAGCACCGCTATTCTCGGTGTATCCAGTCTGGAATGGGATTTTGAAATAGCCTGCATATGCTCGTCCACATAACGGGCGACTTGCTTCATATATTCGCTGCTGCTTCCGACTAATTTATAGGAAGTTCCATATATCTCCACGGCGACACGGGTCCGGTCCATAGCCACAGTTGTGCCCTCCTTTGTATGTGTGCGGATTCTAAGCTGATTGCCCTGCTCCTATTGTAGCGTTATTTCTGAACATTTGGCAAAACAGCGGCTTTTGTTATCGTCTCTGCCGGTATCCCGCACTCAATATTCTGCGAATTCAGAATAGGAAAAGCCGCGCGAATCCCGGTTCTAATTGGATTCGCTGCGGCTCTGCACAATTCCTGCTACTTTCTTAATTCTGCGCCAAAAGTTTGCTGAAGCGCGGAAACGACCTTATCGTGCACTTCCGTTACCTCTTCATCTGTCAGAGTATGCTCGGTGTGGCGGTACAGCAGGGAGATCGCTACGCTCTTCTTGCCGCTCTCCATTTTGCCGCCGGTATAAACGTCAAATACCTGCACATTCTGCAGCAGCGTACCCCCGTTATCACGGATGACGCCCAGCAGATGACCCGCAGGGACGGTATCATCAACGACAACCGCAATATCCCGCTCCATTCCCGGGAAGCGCTGCAGTTCACTGTACTGCAGATGAGTCCGGGCATTGTTATACAGCGGCTGCAGCAGCAGCTCGGCCACATAGGTATCCTCCAAATCCAGCTTGAGCTGAAGCTCAGGATGAAGCTGGCCCGCCGTGCCGACCAGCGTCCGCTGCTCCCCTTCCAGCAGATAGATTGAAGCGGAGCGGCCCGGATGATAATCCTGCGGCGCATTGCCTTCATATACAATGCGTCCGGTGAGCCCCAGGTAGGCAAACACGCTTTCCAGCGCGCCCTTGAGATCGAAGAAATCAACAGGCTCAGCAGCCAGATTCCACTGCTTGGCTGTCCGGGTTCCGCTCAGCAGCAGCCCTAGCACCGGCAGCTCACGCGGCTGGCGGGTTAGCTGCTCCTCATCAGTGAAGAACACATTGCCGATCTCGAACAGTGCCAGATCACTCTGCCGGCGGTTCGTATTATAGAGGGCAATATCCAGCAGCTGCGGCAGCAGGCTCGTACGCAGCACACTGCGCTCCTCACTCATCGGCATCGCCAGCTTCACAGCCTTTTCCCCTCCGGAGAACGCCGGGAACAGCTTGCTCTGCTCCGGCTGGATGAAGGAGTAGCCCATTACTTCCTGGTAACCGCCAAGGGCAAGCATACGGCGGAGCTCGCGGCGTACGGATTGCCGGGCTGTCAGTGCCCCCGGTGTCGTAACCCCTTCAATCAGGGTAGTCGGGATATTATCGTAGCCGTATAGGCGGGCCACCTCTTCAATCAGGTCTACATCGTAGCTGATGTCTCCGCGGCGGGTCGGCACCTGAACTTCAACCAGGCCCTGTGCCGCATCGCCGCACTTGAAGCTAAGGCGTCCGAACAGTGTCTTCACTTCCAGTAGCGAAAGCTCAGTGCCCAGATAATTGTTCAGCTTCTCAAGCGAGAGGGTCAGAATCTTCTCAGGCGCGGAATCGCTTCCTGCCTGCACGATGCCTTCATGCACTGCACCGCCTGCATAGCGGGCGATCAGGGCTGCGGCACGGTTCAGTGCGGGAATGACAGCCTTAGGGTCAACCTGCTTCTCAAAGCGCAGGGAGGCTTCCGAACGCAGACCAAGCTGGCGCGAGGTTTTGCGCACGGTGCCGCCTTCAAATCTGGCTGATTCCAGGACGATATTTACGGTGTCTGCTGTTACCTCTGTTTCCAGTCCGCCCATCACTCCTGCCAGTGCAACCGCTTTGGCTCCATCAGCGATTACGAGCATTTGCGGCTCCAGCTTGCGCTCCTGCCCGTCCAGGGTAGTCAACCCTTCGCCTTCTCGGGCAAAACGAACGCCCAGAACGCCGCCTTCCACCTTATCACCGTCGAACGCATGCAGCGGCTGGCCGTATTCCAGCATGACGTAGTTCGTGATATCCACGATGTTGTTGATTGGACGCACCCCTGCAGCCATCAGCCGGTTCTGAATCCACAGCGGCGACGGGGCAGGCTTCACCCCGGAAATATAACGGACTGCATAATGGCTGCAGAACTCCTCGTTCTCAATCTGCACCGAGATCGAGTCGGCAGCCTTACCGCCAGCTTCAACCAGTTCCGCAGCTGGATCAGGCAGCTTCAGGTCACGGCCCAGAATGGCACTTACTTCGTAAGCCGCACCGATCATGCTGAGACAGTCGGAACGGTTCGGAGTCAGATCAAATTCCAGGATCTCATCGTTCAGGCCGAGCACCTTCAGAATATCCTGGCCGACCTCAGTATTCTCAGGCAGTACGAGAATGCCCTCCTGCAGCTCTTTCGGCAGCAGCTTGTCGTTCAGGCCCAGCTCTTTAGCCGAGCAGATCATGCCTTGCGAGAGAACACCGCGCAGCTTGGCTTTCTTGATATCCAGGCCCGGGAGCTTAGCGCCGACGAGGGCAACCGGAACCTTCTGGCCGGCTTCCACGTTCTTCGCTCCGCAGACGATCTGCAGATCCTCGCCCTGTCCGGCGTCAACGATACACACGTTCAGCTTGTCGGCATCCGGGTGCTTTTCTTTAGATTTCACATATCCGGTAACGATTCCGGACAGTCCTTTGTTGCGGCGCTCGACGCCGTCGATCTCGATGCCTGCGGTTGTGATTTTGTCCGCCAGCTCTTCAGCGGTTACTCCCTCTAACGATATATAATCGGTCAGCCATCCGGTTGATACTTTCATGTCCGCTCACTTCCTTTTGTTTCAGATGTATTTATCTACCTGCCGGTTCTGCTTGTTGTCCGGGAAATAGAAAAGTCCGCACTCCCAATTTCACTTTTAAAAATATTCTTGTCTATACGTACTTCCTCCAGGGAATATTTGGACTTCCGGCCACTGTTGTCTTCAGATTTCCTGATTAGAACCGCTATTCGCGGTCGAAATCCGAAGACAGCATATGCTTCCGTAGCGAGCTTTTCTGCGAAAAGCTTTCAGGCGGACGCTCCGCTCCTCCAGTTCCAAAATTCCCCTCCGGTCGTTCCTATACACTATTATCCTTAAAAGCCAAACCATCGCTACGCTTACCTTTCATATCCACCGCACCAGCCCGCAGCCCCGCCAAAAATTTAAATCCCCTTGAATTGCTTCACAAAGCCCATATCGTTAGTGTAGAAGTAGCGGATGTCGTCGATGCCGTATTTCAGCATTGCGATCCGCTCCACACCCATACCGAAGGCGAAGCCGCTGTATTTCTCAGGATCATATCCGCCCATTCTAAGCACGTTCGGATGGACCATACCTGCACCGAGGATTTCCAGCCAGCCGCTCTGCTTGCACAGGCGGCAGCCGTCGCCGCCGCATTTGAAGCAGCTGACATCGACCTCTACGCTCGGCTCTGTGAACGGGAAGAAGCTCGGGCGCAGGCGGATGCCTGTTGCCGGACCGAACATTTCCTTCACGAACTGGTTCAGCGTGCCCTTAAGGTCGCTCATGCGGATTTTGCTGCCGATGACCAGGCCTTCGATCTGATGGAACTGGAAGGAGTGGGTCGCATCGTCATCATCGCGGCGGTATACTTTGCCGGGACAGATAATTTTGACCGGAGTCTCTCCCTTCATAGCCTGCATGGTGCGGACCTGGACCGGTGAGGTCTGGGTGCGCATCAGCAGATCCTCAGTTAAGTAGAAGGAATCCTGCATGTCGCGCGCCGGATGGTTCTTCGGCAGGTTAAGCGCCTCGAAGTTATAATAATCTGTCTCCACCTCAGGACCTTCAGATACCTTGTAGCCCATACCGATGAAAATATCCTCGATCTCCTGTACCACACGGTTAAGCGGATGTATGCCGCCTTGCGGCAGAGTGCGGCCCGGCAGGGTAACGTCTACCTTTTCAGCCTGTAGCCTTTTCTGTGTCTCCTGCTGCTGGAAAGCCTCCTGCCTGTCTGTAACAATCTCTTCGATGGCGCTGCGCACCAGATTCGCCACCTGGCCGATCACCGGACGCTCCTCGGCGCTGAGTCCGCCCATTCCGCGCAGAACCTCAGTCAGCTCGCCTTTTTTACCCAGATATTTGACGCGCAGATCATTCAGCGCCTGCGGATCGGTAACCTCCTGCAGCTTAGCCAAGGCCTCGACCTTCAATGCTTCCAGCTTTTCTTTCATGGCGTGCACTGCCCCCTTTAATGATATATTGTACGACAAAAAAAGGCCTCTTCTCCCGGTAAGGGACGAAAAGACCGTGGTACCACCCTTGTTAGACAAGCTGTACCCTATCCCTATAAAAAGAGGTATTCCCTCTTCGGGCACGGTAAAGACCTGTCTCACTTTAACAGAAATAACGGTCTGCGGCCGGTATCCCCTACTCAAATATTCAGGGAACTGCTCCGGAGTGAACTTCGGCAGCTCTGCTCTCCCAGAAACGCTCTCAATCTGCGGCGTCTCCTCCCTGTTGGCCAGGCACTGCGTACTTGTCTCCATCACTGCATTTGTACAGATTATACGTATTCATCTTCACAAAGATATGCCTCAATAGTATAAGCAAAAATCAGGCGTTTGACAAGCAAACATAAATTTAGGCAAATTTTTATCTGTTTTTAATCTTCCTTTAAGTTTCAGAAAGCTTTTTCAGGAGATTTTTCAGCTAACCTTCAGCGAATCTTGTTATTTTTCCTAATTAGTAAGCCTGGCTATCCTTACTTTTACAGCACGCAGGGAAGGTCAGGTTTTTAAACAGGGAGGGAAATTCATGCATAAACGAAGTAAGGCTTATGTTCTGTTGTTGCTCAGCACATTTGCCGTAAGCCAGTTCCCCGGATTCACGGGGTCGGCAGCGCACGCGGCAGCAGCCGTCACTGCAACTGTCAAAACAGCGGCAGCCGTCACGGAAATCTCCACGCTCACCAAGCTGAGTTCAATGAATCTGGGGGCGTCCTTCAGTGTAAAGCTCAGCGATGTCAGCGTGTTTGCCCAGGACAGCGGAAATATTTTAACGTATACCCTTACTTACACCAATAGCTCCAGCACCAGTGTCAACCTGGCCAATTACTTCTCCAAGGCTGTGACAACCGGGGGAAGCGTAATCAAGGGATCGGCTGTCTCAGCGGACAGCCCGGTCAAAAAAATTGCCGGCAAAGAAACAAAAAGTATTACATACTACGCCAACATCGGCAAAGCCGCCACTGTGAAAGGGCTCAAGATTAATATGTACGGCTGGAATTTCAGCGCAGCCAGCTACGAGCAGCGGATCGGCACCTTTACGGTCCCTTCCAATTATTCACTCGCCGCACTTCAGGGGGAAAGCAAAAAGACCGAACTGAACAACGTTCCCGTAACCACCCAGGCCAGCTCGCTGCAAATCTACCATTATAACGGCAAGGTTTATGCAAAAGTGGGCTACAGCATCACGAATCTCGGCACCAGGGTACTGACCGATCCGGGATACAGCATGAATCTGAAATCCTCCGGCGGCTCGGTATTTACACTGGCTCTGGATGAGAGCAGCTCCGAATACAAGATTCAGCCGCAGGAAAAAAAGACGCTGTATTTCATGACCGAAATCCCGGCTTACATGAACCTGTCCAACATGACGCTGCAGATTGCCAAGCAGGACGAGGGCCTCAAGCTGTATCTGCCGGTAGCCTCCTATTCGCTGCCTGCTGCGGTTACTGCCGACTTCACTGTTGCCGCCGGAGCCGTCAAGAAGATATCCGTCAACAGCAATATAGTTGATTTGCAGCTGAAATCCTCAGCTGTCTATGCGGAGAACGAAAACGGCATCTGGACCTATCAGGTCCGGGTCAAAAACGCAGGCAGCACAGCAGTGACACTGCCGGCCTACACGCTTTCGGTTAAATCAGCCGAAGGCTATAGCTTCCCAATCACTACCACGGCCTTTAACAGTCTCACGCTGAAGCCGCTGGAAGAAAAGCTGATTGAGCTTACCGCAAGCGTACCCCTGGAGCTCGCCCAGGATACCCTTCAGCTTCAAGTTATTCCGCCGGCAGGCACGGAAAGCACAAGCACAATCGTCCTGCCCGCAGCCTATTTCCAAATCCCTTACAAGCTGGAGAGCAACACGCATGTCGCCACCGAAGCCAGTGTTATTAACAATTACGGCACCTTCGGTGTTACCCTTCAGTCCCTGCAGCGTCTTCCATGGGGCGATGAGGATCTGGTCCAGGCCAAGCTCAATATCCGGAACAGCACCTCCAAGACGATTACGCTGCCTAAGCTGACAGGTATCTTGAAGGCGGACTTGAATGATCTGTCCTCCACAACCCAGGTAGTCGTAGATAATGACGTTTCTATCCTTGCTCCCGGTGAAAGTGCACAGCTCACAGTGCTGGCTCATATTCCGTACACTCTGGACTACAGCCAGACCAAAATCATTCTCCAGGAAACCTCAGGGCAGTTCCTCTCTCTCAGCACAAGCGACGGAGCGGTAACAAGCCTTGCTCCGCTCGCAGCAGGTTCGGCCATCAAGATCACCTCAACCGGTAAAAAAGCGAGCATCCAGGAGCGTCTGACAACCGTCTATACCGGCAGCAGCTCCAAAACGGTATACAGTGAGGTGGAAATGAACAGCGGGGAATCCCGCCAGAGTAACCTGTCCAGGCTTTATGCCACCTTCCGCAGCGCGGACGGGCAATATTTTGAGGCAGACGTCAATCAGTCGGACCTGGCCACAGGTGCTGCAGGAAAAACTCTGGTTACCTTCTCAGCGAATGTTCCGTCTACGGTAGATACCTCTTCCCTGCAGCTGTACATTGGACAAGGTGTTGCAGGCGGTAAGCTGACCTCAGCCGGAACAGAAGCTGCAGGATATGTAAATACATCTGCTCTTACCTTGAATGTCAAGACAGTTACTCCTCAGAGTAATCTGAGCAGCGGCATATCCATGTTTCCGTATACACTTGCGGTTAACAGCTCTTCGGGCAGCCTGACTGCTGGCACCACGAATCTGACACTGTCCATCAACTACAGCCTGACCAAGGATTCTACCTACCAGACCGGTACTTACGGCCATAAGCTGGTGCTGCAATTCATTGATCCTTATGGGCAGTTTTTTGAAAAGACGCTGACGTTCGGCACCGATCTGATCACCGGCAGCAACAGCCTGTACACCACTACGATCAGCAGCTCCTTGTTCAAATCGCTTAACGGCGGTAATTACAGACTTAAGCTATACGATGAGTTCCAGGGCCAACGCATGGAGCTCGGCAGCCAGATCTACGATATTACCGTTACTCAGCCTGCTTCGGCCACAGATGACAAGGACAAGGATGCGGAAACAGACACTGCCGGCGATGCTTCAGCAGATAGCGCGTCATAATTTTTATAGCAATACTTATTTCTTTATATTGAGCAAGGGTGGAGGACCCCGAATGAACAAGAAAAAAATGGTAATCATTGCATCCAGTGCTGTTATTGTGGCAATTGCAGGTATTTTAACATATGTGCTGTGGCCCGATACCGGTAAGGAGGCCAGTGCGGCTACGCTGAACACCGCCCTTGTAACAAAAGGCAGTATTCTGAACGGAGTGTCAGGCTCCGGCTCAGTGTCGCCCATTCATACCGAGAGCATCCGTACCAAGGAAGCCGGAGAGGTGGATCAGGTGATGGTAGCTAAAGGGGATGTTGTCAAAAAAGGAGATGTGCTGATTACCTTTGTGGCAAGTGATCTAAGCGACAAAATGAAAGACGCGGAGAAATCATTAACCAGCCTGAAGACCGAGCTTACAGACAAGCAGGAAAATTACAAGACGCTGGCAATGAACAATGCTACTGAAGACGAGCTGGCTTCGGCCAAAAAAGCGATTGAAAAAGCGGAAAGCGACATTACCGAGCAGCAGGAATCTATCAACGACCTTGCGGAGGATATGCTTCCTCCAGATCCGCTGACGGCTCCGATTGACGGCACCATTACTGCTGTCAACATTACAGAAGGCGAACAGGCCCAGAACGGGTCCGAGCTGTTCACCATGACCGATTATGTGAATCTGAGCGTCACTGTTCAGGTGGACGAGCTGGATATTCCCGAGATCAAGCTGGATCAGGCCGCCACTATTACACTGGAAGCGCTGGAGGATCAGGAATTTGACGGCAAAGTTATTGAAATTGCCAAAGAAGGCACTTCATCCAACGGCGTTTCTCTCTTCGATGTCACGGTGGGCCTGAATGAAGCCGAAGGCGTTCTGGTCGGCATGTCTGCCGAGGTGGCCATCACGATTGAAGAGAAAAACGATGTGCTCACTGTTCCGATTGAAGCCGTATCTGAGGTTAACGGCAAGTACTATGTTAACGTTCCCCTAACAGAAGAAAGTAACAGCGAAGCCGGTACGGCCGGTGATGCTGCGGACGGCCAGACTCCAAGGGGTGAAATGCCTTCCGGTGATGCTGCGGACGGCCAGACTCCAAGGGGTGAAATGCCTTCCGGTGATGCTGCGGGCGGCCAGGCTCCAAGCGGTGAAATGCCTTCCGGTGATGCTGCAGGCTGGCAGGGACGCGGTACAGAAGGACGCGGCGGCTCCTTCCCGAGCAGTGCTCCAAGCGGCGGCTTCCCGGGCGGAGGCAGAAGCGGCTCCAGCTCCGCTTCCGGCCAGAAGCGGGTTGAGGTTACTGTCGGCATCCATGATGAGAGTAACATCGAAATTGTCAGCGGTCTGTCCGCAGGCGACGAGGTCATTATCCCGACCGTTATCAGCACAGGCAGCTCTTCGAGTGCGGAACAGAGCCAGATGGGCGGCATGGGCGGTTTCAGTACCGGCGGTTTCAGCGGAGGAAGCGGAGGATTTAGCGGCGGTACAGGCGGACCGCCTTCCGGTGGCGGCATGGGTGGTGGCCGTCAATGACCGGCAGTATAGAGCCGCTGATCCGGGTTGAGAACATGATCCACCGGTATGTCATGGCCGGTGAATCGATGACCATTCTCAAAGGCCTCAGCTTTACGATTGAACATGGTGAATTTGTTGCCATCATCGGTCCCTCGGGTTCCGGCAAGTCCACATTGATGAACATGCTCGGCTGCCTGGATATAGCCAACGAAGGCGATTATTTTCTGGACGGCCAGGAGGTCCGCAAGTTGTCGGACAACAAGCTCGCCCAGATCCGAAACGAGAAAATCGGCTTTATCTTTCAGAACTTTAATCTGCTGCCGAAGCTGTCTGCGGTGGAAAACGTGGAGCTCCCCCTGATCTACCGGGGAGTCTCCCACCGGGAACGCAGAGAAGTGGCCCGGGGTGCCCTCATCAGAGTTGGTCTTGAAGACCGGATTGACCACCGGCCCTCGGAGCTGTCCGGCGGCCAGCAGCAGCGCGTCGCCATCGCCCGTGCACTGGCCGGCACTCCGCCGATCCTGCTGGCCGATGAGCCTACAGGCGCCCTGGATTCCAGAACAGGCAAGGAGGTTCTGCAGATGATCAAAGAACTTAATGAACAGGGACACACCATCATCCTGATTACGCATGACCTCGAAATTGCCGAGCAGGCCAAACGGGTCATCCGCATTCAGGACGGTAGTCTGGTCGAAGATCGGAGGATTGCCAGATAATGATGCTGTATCAAAGCATGAAAATGGCATTAAAGAGCATCCTCAGCAGTAAAGTCAGAGCTTTTCTCACCATGCTCGGGATCATTATCGGTGTTTCATCCGTCATTGCGCTTGTCTCCGTAGGCCAGGGAACGACTTCACAAATTACAGAATCATTAAGCTCACTGGGAACAAACCAGCTCACTGTCAATATCACCGGACGCGGAGCAACCACCTCCCTGACCTATGAGGAGGCGCTTGCGCTCGGCGAGATTGAAGGCGCCAAAAATGTCTCTCCTGTCATTAGCGGCAATGTCACCGCCAAGCACGGTACAGAGAATGTTTCGGTTTCAGTAGAGGGCATTACACCTGCCTATGAGGATGTACAGAATTTTCATGTGCAGTCCGGGCGTTTCCTGCTCGATATTGATACAGAGTACCGCCAGAAGGTCGCCTTAATCGGTTCGGATACTGCTGAGGATTTATTCGGTACAGACAGTCCGGTAGGCGAAAAGGTTCAGCTCAACGGAACCAGCTTCAAGATCGTCGGCCTGCTGGAGAGCAAGGGCAGCACGAGCGGCGGCTCCAGCGACGAAAAGATCCTCATCCCGATCTCTACGGCCGAGCGGTTCCTGCAGAGCAGGGGTGTTCGCTCAATTACAATAACTACAACCTCAAATGATAATGTTGAGGAGGTCAAGGGCAAACTGGAGTCTGCTCTGGATGCGAAATTCAGCTCGGCGGAGAATGCCTACTCGGTATTTGATTCCCAGGAAATGCTGGCAACGGTCAATGAGACGAGTGCCACCCTATCGCTCGCACTGGGCGGAATTGCCGGCATCTCCCTGTTTGTCGGCGGCATCGGCATTATGAACATCATGATTGTCTCTGTCAATGAGCGTACCCGGGAGATCGGCATCCGCAAAGCCATCGGCGCCAAGAAAATCAATATTCTGATGCAGTTCATGATTGAGTCTGTAGTGCTCAGCGGCTTTGGCGGGCTGATCGGGGTCGGTCTGGGTCTTGGCGCCAGCTGGGCTGTAGGCAATTATACCTCAATGAATGTGGCAACCTCCTGGAACATGGTTATGATCTCCTTCTCGTTCTCCCTGATCATCGGCATCGTGTTTGGAATGATTCCGGCGAACAAGGCGGCAAGAATGCGCCCGATCTACGCGCTGCGCAACGATTAGCCTTTTATAAGCGAACAGAACCCGTAAGGCTCCAGACTGGAGTCCTGCGGGTTTTTTAATCAGGAAGAATTTATATTTTTCAGCGGTCCCATCAAAGCACCTGAGTCCGCATCCCTGTAAAGGCTCTGTTATGTGTAGTTATTTTATATGCCGGGAGGAGTATCGTTTATATAAAAGTTGGGTAATAGGATTCAAGGGCTGGAATACAAATAGTCTGTAGGGTCCAATACATAATTTTAAAGTTTGTAGTAAAATTTCTTTATACGAGCATGATACATACGCTGACGGAAGCCCTCCTGCCCGTTTTATTGCTATTACGGGAAATCCCTGACTGCTGAGAAGAATTGTTAATCGTACAGAAGCTGAGCTTTCCTGTAACTTTTTGACCCCTCCTCCAGTCCCTGTCCGGCTTAGAGCCGCAGGCGATCAGCACCGCATGTTTCTTGCACACAGCAATGAATTTTCTAAAGTTTGATGCGGGGAGAGGATGACAGTGGCAGTCTTGTCCAAAAATAAAAACACACGCAAACTGATTATTGTATTCGCCGCTTTCTCAGTGCTTCTGGTATTGATCAGCACCGCTTCCCTGCTCTATTTAAACAACACAATGAACAGGCTTTCAGATTCCCTTTATAGCGACGTGTACCAGAACTCAGAGCTGATCCTGAACGCTGACCGCGATCTGTATCAGGGTGCTGTCTCCCTGCATGCAGCCATGAATTCCGACATCACAAGCGAACAGCTTGGCCTTTTTGCCCAGAGCTTTGAAGATAACAACTCCGAGATCAAGCAGCGCCTGACTATGGCCAGCTATAATATCAACAATCTGGACAATCCATACAGCGGTATGAAGCAGAGCGAGCTGCTGCTGAGTGATCTGAGGGATAAGCTTGCCGGCTTTGACAGCTCATTTGAAACCTGGAAGGAAACAGGCCGCGACCTTATTGCCCGGCGGGTTCAAAGCGACTGGAATCCGGGCAATTATTCCCCTTCCCTTATTAATATCCAGCTGATAGAGACACGCAGCAGTCTGGATGAGGCTGAGAGTCTGATCGACAACTACGCCCAGCAGATTACCCTTGAATTCCGGGAGAAGAAAAGCGCTGTTTTTGGCGTATACTCCCTGTTCCTGTTCCTGCTGATTCTGGTCATCATCTACCTCTGCCGCAGGCTAATTTCACTGCAGAATGAGATGATGGAGGAAAAATCACTGCACCAGCTTATTGGCGAAACGATGTCGGACTTTATTATTTTGACCGATCCAAACGGCCTGATTCTGTATGCCTCCCCTTCACATGCCGGCGTACTCGGTTATATTCCGGAGAAGGGCTCCCCCCTTACCAACTATATCCGTGAAGCAGAAATTTCCTGGGCGAAGCTGAAGAGCGCTGTACAGGGTACCTCGCGGATCTCCGAGCTGCGTATGCGCTCTGCGGAAGGGCATTGGGTATGGCTCGAAACAAAGGTATCGCCAATCAGCGGCAGGAAGGATCTTCCGGTACAATTCATGCTGGTTTCCCGGGAGATTACGCAGCGCAAGCAGTATGAGGAGCGGCTGCATAGGCTGGCCTTCTATGATCACCTGACAGCAATCCCGAACCGGGCGCATTTTAAAATGTATATGGAGAACCTGATTACCCAGCCGGAGGAGCGCAGACAGGAAATCGCACTGGCGCTGCTTGACTGCGACCGGTTCAAACAGCTGAACGATACCCTGGGCCACCTGGCTGGCGATGAGTTTCTGCAGCTGCTGTCCCGTGAGCTGCAGCAGACCGTCAAGGGTACCGGCCAGGCCTTCCGTATCGGCGGCGATGAATTCGCCGTAGTGCTGCACCGGTTCACCAGCCCGGAAATGCTGGATGAGATCCTCCAGCGGCTGCTGCAGCTGTTCAACAAAACCTGGTCCGTGAATAACGGGTCCAGCTTTCATACTTCAGCCAGTATCGGGGTAGCCCTGTATCCGCAGCACGGCTCCAGTATCAATGAGCTGCTCCGCGCAGCCGACCTGGCGATGTACCGCTCCAAGAATCACGGAGGGAACGAGGCGAGCCTGTACAACGAGCTGGCAGACGAAGAGTTTTCGGACCGGAATACCAAATAGCAGCCTAGTCTTTATACATAAAGGCGCCCCTGAAGCCGTAAAACGGCAGGGGCGCCTTTTGGTTGAGTACCAGCTATATATCAAAATTTGTTAACAGGACAGTGTCAGCGGATCATCACCATGGCCCGCTCCATTCTGCTTGCGTTCGCGTACCAGCACTTTAATCCGCTGCCCGCTGCCTGAGCAGTCAATAAACCGGTCCCCGTCCGTCGCCTTCTCTTCCCAGTCATTCAGCCTCAGAATGTAGCCGACGGATTGAGTACCGATTTCAGCTTCAATAACGGCTACAGCCCGCCCGTTCTCCATATATCTGAAATCGCATTGCCCGTCCTGAATACCTGTACCCCAGATCCAGAGGTTCCAGCCGCGGTAATCGCCGTCAGGGCGGTCATAATGGACTTCAATAATTTTGGACCGCGGCGCCGGCTCACCATGGCTGTCATACAGCACCATCATCGACAAGCCTTCTACCTCAACCTCTTGCTCACCGGAAATCCGGAAGGCTTCGGTTCCGGCATAGCTATGATCGGCTACAATGTTCCAGCCTCCGGCGGTATGCGGAAGCTGCTGCACCACCTTCTCTGTGTTGGCATTGAAGATAACAATAATGTTGTTCCAGACATCACCGCCTGCATGACCCTTCAGCATATAGGCCACAACACCGCCGTCACAGCGGAGAAATTCCAGGGAACGCTCAATTTCCTGACGCCCGTGCAACCGGAAGGCGGGATGCTGCCGGCGAAGCTCAATCAGGCCTTTGTAATATTGGAAGACCGGCATAAAGCTCTGCTTCAGGCCCCAGCGCACCGCATTGATAACATCCGGGCTCCGGTAGCTGTTATGATCACCGTATTTGCTGCGCAGCATTTCATCACCGGCCTGAATGAACGGTATGCCCTGTGAGGTCAGAATCAGGCCGTTCGCCAGAAGGGAACGGCGCACCGTTTCATTACCCAGAATATTATCGGGAGAGACGGCGAAATACGGATCTGCCGCCTGAACGGCCGCTTCCAGATCTCCGCCCCGCAACAGCCTGCCGTTCTCCAGCTCAGGCAGATTGGCCGCCTGCCTAAGCCCTTGTGAGGCAAGTATCTTATCCCACAGATTGAGGTTATCATGTGCGGTTACATAATTGACGGTCTCTACCGGAGAATCAGTGAAATCATGGATTGCTCCCTTAATTCCCGCAGCCACGGCTCCTTCCTTGCCATATTCACCGGTAACGAAACCTCTGCCCCAGCCGTCGCTGTCTCCCTTGATTGCTGAGCGGAAGTTATCGTTAAATACCGCATAGCCTTTGCCGCGCTGTACGCCTTTGAGGGTCTTCGCAGCCAGCGGCGAATCTCCGCCCGTCCAGGGCTCCCCGTAAATCAGCAGCTCCGGATTAATGTTAAGCCGTAATTCCTCGGTAATCTCCCGGATTGTCACGCTGTCCATCAGCCCCATCAGATCAAAGCGGAAGCCGTCAATGTGATATTCGGAAGCCCAGTAAGCGAGCGAATCTTTGATGAATTTGCGGACCATCGGCCGCTCCGTCGCCAGCTCATTCCCGACACCGGAGCCGTTCGATAACCGGCCCAGATAGTCCCGGCGGTAGAAATAATCAGGCACCAGCGGTTCGAATGGACCCTTTTCATACGCATAGGTGTGGTTATAGACCACATCCATTATTACAGCTATCCCTCTGCTGTGCAGCGCCTGCACCATTTCCTTAAACTCACGGATGCGCGTGCCAGGCTCTGAGGGATTGGTGCTGTAAGAGCCTTCCGGCACATTATAATGCTGAGGGTCATAGCCCCAGTTGTATTCTGTGTAATAATCCGGCCGCGGGCCGGCCCCGGCTCCGTTCAGCTCATCAACTGTCTGATAATCAAATACCGGCAGCAGATGCACATGCGTGATGCCCAGCTCAGCCAGATGATCTATGCCCAGCGCGTTACCGGCTGCATCCCTCAGACCGGTTTCGGTAAAAGCCTTGAACTTGCCCTTATGCACCATTCCGGAGCTCTCGTGCGCCGAGAAATCACGTACATGCAGCTCATAGATAACAGCATCAGCCGGATGCGCGAGCCGCGGCGCCTTGTCACCTTGCCAGCCTGCAGGATCAGTCTCCCGCAGGTCTACAACAGCTGACCGTACACCGTTGGCCGAAACAGCCGTTGCATATGGATCTGCCGCTTCATTTATCGTTCCGTTCTCAAAAATCGTGCGGTACATATAGAATATTCCCTTTAAATCCCCGGGTACCTCTACCTGCCAGATGCCTCCTTCCCCGCGCTGCATCGGCACAATCCGTCCGCTGTCCCTGCCGAAAATCAGCGAAGACCCGGCTTCGCTCCCTCCAGTCTCATACAGGACCAGTGATAAGGTAAAAGCTGTCGGCGCCCACACCTTAAACTGGCTGCGCGCTGCGGTATAGGTCAGGCCAAGATCATTGCCTTCATAGGTTTCAAGTACGGTCTCTGCATTCATATAGTTACTGTTCATTCAATATCACCATCCTGCTGCTCACTATGGATTACAACCAGTGAACGGATCACCTTGCTTCATTCCAGTTATTAAATCTATTAACACATCATTCATAAAACATACTTGCACTGAGTTGCAAGCGGTGTGTAGCGGAAGCCCGTACTCTGAGTTCAAGCTAATAACTTGGCTCAAAATAGTATATGTAACACTATGTTCACAGGTTTGGGTCCAGCAGCCTATTCTGCATTCTACATTACATATATCGACATTTTCAGTCAATCCTTTAAGTGAAAATGAGAAAGCGGCTGCTTTACCGGAAGTATAGAGTGTAATCCGGCAGAGCGCCACTGCCAATTGCTGTAACCGCATGAGCCAGGGCCACGCTAAATAACCCCGAACCCGGCAGAACGGGATTTCGGGGTTTTCTTTTTTTATCTGGACGAGCCAGCCATTCTACCGTTTGCGCAGCAGTCTGCCGAATAAGCCGGCAACCGGAAGCAGAAGCAGAGCAGCAGCCAGCAGGGAGGCGCGGACAGACAACCGGCTGCCTATATATCCGACTGCCGGACCGCCGGCAGTCTGTCCAAGGGCATCAGCCTGGCTGACCATGGAGAGCACCGTTGCCCGGGTACTGCTCTCTAGACGCATATTGAGCCAGGTCTTATGCACCGGCCCGCTTACAGCACCTGCAACTGCCAGCAGCAGCACAGCCGCCAGGGCTGTGTAAAAGCCGGGGGCGAGTGCAAGCAGAAGAATAGCCCCGATTCTGACTACTGTTAACGCCAGCAGGACTGCGGTGAGCAGCTTCTCCTTTTGCATATCTATTCTGCGTTCAGCTAGATGTACAGCTGGTATTGCCAGCAGTGTGGAAAGGACACTGATGATGCCGAACCATACTGCCATCGAGAGAGCGCTGTCCGGAAAACCGATTCCTTCTATTAAATGAATCTGCCATAGCCGGTCATACCCTTCAGAAGCCGCACCGCCGAACAGGCTGACGACAGCCAGCATAAGCAGCAGCGGGCTCCCGGCAATTATGCCGGCCCCGCTGCGCCAGGTACGCGCCCACGCCTTGAGCGGAGAGCCGGCTGGCCTTTCCTGCCGCACAAATCCTGTTTCCTTCATCAGGAAGACTAGGCTGGCCCCCAGAATCAGATATATTGCACCTCCGGCGATATAGGGCAGATTCGGACCTGCAAGCGATAAGCCTACACTTGTTCCGGCGCCGAGCAGGGATGCGGCGAGGGAAGCTTTTTCCGCCTTCATGAAGATTGTCCCCGCTTTCTCCTCCCCCAGCTCATCCATGATCCAGGCTGTATCGGCACCGCTGACAAAGGTCCAGCCGAGGCCGAACAGCAGCTGGGCTGCCATAACCCATACCACTGCCGGTACGGGAGATCCCTGGCCGGCAAACCAGATAATGCTCCCTTCCAGCAGAAAACCGCAGCCCATGACTGTCAACCCGATAATGACCGACAGTCTGCGGCTGTACAAATCAGCAACGGCACCGGTAATCCCCTCAAAGACCAGCACAGTGATTTCTAGCACCGTCCCAATCAGCAGCAGCTCAAGCGGCCGGAGCCCAAGCTCAGTCACATAGTAAATACTGTAGGTGGTGAATATCGTACTGCCCGCAAACGCCGTCATGAACATCATTAAAAGATACACCCCGGAAGCCTGTAATTTTCGCACACTATATCCGCCTTTTCTCGTAAATGTGCCTTAAGTATAAGAAAAGCGGCCGGCTTCTGCTGTTCCGGGCTTGCGGAATAAAAAAACCGGCCCCCTTGTCAGGAGACCGGCATAAAGTAGTTGGAAAAGTGAACTTGCCAAAACGGAGCTTGCTTAAGCTTAAAAAGAATTACTTCACGCTGCTCTGCACAAGTGCAGCTACTTCCTCGGCAGTACCGAGCTGCAGCGCTTTGGCAGCCATTTCCTTCATTTCTGCAGCAGACAGCTTGGAAATCTGGCTGCGTGCCGGCAGGATGGAAGTGGCGCTCATGCTGAATTCATCAAGACCCAGGCCGAGCAGAAGCGGAATCGCGGTGGAGTCACCGGCCATTTCACCGCACATACCTGTCCATTTGCCTTCAGCGTGTGCCGCGTCGATCACAATTTTGACCAGACGCAGAATTGCCGGATTGTATGGCTGATACAGGTAGGATACCTGCTCATTCATCCGGTCGGCAGCCATTGTATATTGAATAAGGTCATTTGTTCCGATACTGAAGAAATCAACTTCCTTCGCGAACTGGTCAGCCAGCACCGCCGTTGAAGGAATCTCAACCATAATACCCAGCTGGATGTTATCGGACACTTCCTTGCCTTCTTCACGCAGCTTCGCTTTCTCCTCAAGCAGGAGGTCACGGGCTGCACGGAATTCACCAAGGGTAGCGATCATCGGGAACATGATCCGCAGGTCGCCGTGGGCACTTGCTCTGAGCAGGGCTCGCAGCTGGGTACGGAAAATATCCTGACGGTCCAGACAAAGACGAATCGCACGGAAGCCGAGGAACGGATTCATTTCCTTAGGCAGCTCCAGGTATGGAAGCTCCTTGTCCCCGCCGATATCCAGCGTACGGACAACAACCGGCTTGCCTTTCATGTTCTCAAGCACGGTGCGGTACGCATTGTACTGTACTTCTTCGGAGGGCAGCTTGTCGCGGCCCATATAAAGGAATTCAGTACGGTACAGGCCTACGCCTTCGCCGCCGTTCTCAATAACACCCGTAACGTCATTTGGCGTACCAATGTTAGCAGCCAGCTCGACATGCTTGCCGTCAGCAGATACGGTCGCTTCATCACGGAGCTTTTTCCACTCGGCAATTTGCAGATCGTAAGCTTCCTGCTTCGTTTTGTACTCAGCCACCTCAGCCTCGCTAGGGTTGATCAGCACATCGCCGCTCAAACCGTCAACGATGACCAGATCGCCTGCTTTTACCAGGGACAGCACATTTTTGGTACCGACAACCGCCGGGATTTCCAGGGAACGGGCCATAATCGCCGAGTGTGACGTACGTCCGCCGATATTGGTGGTGAAGCCTTTAACGAAGTTACGGTTTAGCTGCGCAGTATCCGAAGGCGTCAGATCCTGTGCAATAACGATAACCTCTTCACTGATCTCAGCAGGGCTGATGTAGTGAATGCCCAGCAGGTGATTCAGCACGCGCTTTGTTACATCGCGCATATCGGCAGCACGTTCCTGCAGGTAGGCGCTCTTCATATTCTCGAACATCGAAACAAACTGTGACGCAACTTCATTAAGAGCGTAGTCTGCATTAACCGCTTCTTCACGGATTTTATCCATTACCGGGCTGATCAGCTCAGGATCTTCAAGAATCAGCAGGTGGGATTCAAAAATCTCAGCTTTTTTCTCGCCCAGCTCAGCAAGCGTGCGCTCCTTGATGGCCTGCAGCTCACCCTTGGACTTATCCAGGGCGTCCTGCAACTTAACCAGCTCAGCTTCCACGTCGCTAACTGCAGTCTTGGTAATAGTATAATCCGGATGTTCCAGGATAAATGCACGGGCTACGGCAATACCTGCTGAAGCCGCGATTCCTGAAATTTTACTCATTAATTTCTCCCAGCCCTTCTTTGATCATGACATCCTGCAGTGCGCTCAGTGCTTCAGCCTCTTCTGCGCCTTCAGTGATCAGGGTCAAGGTGTCGCCTGCTTCCAGACCCAGGGACAATACGCCCAGAATGGATTTCAGGGTTACTTTTTTGCCTTTAGCTTCTGCAAATGCTTCGGTGCCTTTGAATTTAGTAGCTGTATTTACCAGTGCAGTTGCTGGACGTGCGTGAATTCCGTCTTCGTCAACAATTTTGAAAGTTTTTTGCATAATAATCCAACTCGCTTTCTGTTATTTGGTATGGTTGAGTGTTTCTCATATATATGTGAGGGCAGCGCCTCCACTAAAGTATAATGGATGCGCTGCGCCTTTGCACATTTTACTGGATAGTGATGATGTCCTTGTCGCCTATGGATACCTTACCCGGTTTCTTTAGGGTTACAGCTGCGCCCTCTGGCAGATTGGAGAAGATGACCGGTGAAATGACAGAAGGCGCGTTCGCCTTGACATACTCCAGATCCACTTCCATAATCGGCTGTCCGGCTGCTACCAGGTCGCCTTCTTCAACAAGAACCGTAAAGCCCTGCCCTTTCAGCTTCACTGTATTTACCCCGATATGGACAAGCACTTCCTTGCCGCCGTCGGACATAATGCCGATGGCATGCTTGCTCGGGAATACATTGAACACTTTACCGTAGACCGGCGAGGCAATCTTTCCGTCAGTTGACAGGAAGGCAAAGCCGTCGCCAGTCATCTTCTGTGAGAAGACCGCATCAGGCACCTGCGTGATATCAAGCAGTTCACCGTTGACCGGTGACACGATATCTTCAGGGACAATTGCAGCTCCGTCCTCCCCTGCCTGCTTCTCAAGCTCAGGCTGCGGGGCAACCGGTGCAGCCGCAGGCGTTCTGCCGTTCATGACATCCTGAATCTGTGACTTAATAGTATCGGAACGTGTACCAAAGATCGCCTGAACATTGTTTCCGACTTCGAGCACCCCGGAAGCACCAAGCTTCTTCAGGCGGTTCTTATCTACGCCCGCTTTATCTTTAACCTCGACCCGCAGACGCGTAATACATGCGTCCAGATGAGTGATGTTTTCTCTGCCGCCGAGGGCTGACAGAATGTTGCGCGGCAGATCGTCACCGGCTGTCGAAACAGCTTGTGCACCTTCACCTGCATCCTCCGCATCGTCCGATGCATCCTCGCGGCCCGGAGTTTTCAGGTTAAACTTGCGGATTACAAAGCGGAATCCGAAGTAGTAGATAGCGGCCATCACCAGACCTACCGGAATAACCAGCCACCAGGCCGTACGGTTCGGAATAATACCGAACAGAACATAGTCGATGAAGCCTCCGGAGAAGGTCATCCCGATCTTAACATTCAGAATTTGCATAGTCATAAAGGACAGACCTGCGAAGACTGCATGTACTGCGAACAATAACGGTGCAACAAACAGGAACGAGAACTCCAGCGGCTCAGTAATCCCTGTCAGGAACGAAGTGAGCGCAGCGGAAACCATAAGGCTTCCTACAATCTTTTTGTTCTCGGGCCGTGCTTCATGATAGATCGCGAGCGCCGCCGCAGGCAATCCAAACATCATAAACGGATATTTACCGGTTGTAAATGTTCCGGCTGTAAATTCCACCCCGTCGCGCAGCTGCTGCATGAAGATCCGCTGGTCCCCGCGGATCAGGTCGCCCGCCTTGTCCACGTAGCTTCCGAACTCGTACCAGAACGGCGAGTAGAAAATGTGATGCAGGCCGAAGGGAATCAAAGAGCGCTCGATCGTCCCGAAAATAAAGGCCGAAAGTGTAAGATTCGTATTGATCATACTCTGTGATACATAGTTCAGCCCGTGCTGGATCGGCGGCCAGATGATCGTCAGTGCGAGACCGAGAATCAGTGAGGTCACCGCCGTCATGATCGGCACAAACCGCTTACCGGCAAAGAATCCCAGATAGGACGGCAGTTCTATACGGAAGAACCGCTGATACATGGATGCCGCCAGTATCCCGACAAGTATACCGCCGAACACCCCGGTCTGCAGGGTTGGTATTCCCAGGACACTTGCATAAGCGAAGTCCTGTTTGCTGAGCACCCACTCGTTGATGCCAAGCACGGTACCCATTGTCACGTTCATGACCAGGAATCCGATGATAGCTGCAAGCCCTGCTACCCCTTCCCCGCCGGCCAGCCCGATGGCTACACCGACTGCAAAGAGCAACGACAGGTTATTAAATACTATTTGTCCCGAGTTCATCAATACATTGGCAATCGCTTGAACCACATCATTTTCAAGCGCAGGAACATATTGCAGGAAGTCAGGATTGACCAGCATGTTGCCGATTCCGAGCAAGAGACCCGCCGCAGGCAGAATCGCTACCGGAAGCATAAGCGCTTTACCGACCCTCTGTAATACGCCGAACAACTTTTTAAACATTAGGGGCCACTTCCTTAATCATAATTTTCCCCAAACAAAACGCCAAAAAAGGCATGAGCAATACAGCATACTGGTTGTCAATCCAACACTAAAGTTAGATTACCCCGAGTTAGGGGATTACAACCAAAAATACTGCAAATCACTCATGCCTGATCGTATCAGTTACACGTTGGTATTTTGTTGGTATTTCATAACAGGGATCATTGTAGCATCGATGATAAAAGAAAGCAAGCAACAATTTGGATTGACGGAGTTTTATGCATCACTACAAATAAAACTGCCGAATCAGAGCCCCTGCTCCTGCTCCATATCCGCCTCGTCCTCTTTTTTCTGGGCAAGCCGCTGCAGATGAATCGTCAGATAGCTGACCTCGGCCGGATACACCGGAATGCGGACCCTCTGCTCAATTATCTTGGTCAGCTTCCAGGACAGTGAATACATCTCCGGATATTCCCGTTTCATCAGATCATCCAGCGAGGATGTCTCCCGTACGGTTTCTCCGCGCCGCAGCCGTTCCAACACAAAGCGCAGATGTGTCACAAGCCGCGAATAATCCAGAGAATCCCGGGGAATCCGGTAGTCCAGATTATCCTCAACAATTGCTACCAGATCCCCGATCAGCAGGGAATGCTCCCTGACCTCAGAGATGTGCCTGTTGCTGAGTGCACTGACAATATGCAGCGCTACGAAACCGATCTCATCAGGCGGCAGCGTCACTGCCATCGTCTCATTAATCCGTCTGACCGCATATTCCGCAAGCCGGTATTCCTCGGGATAGATCTCTTTTGTCTCATACAGAAAAGGGTTATGAATGGCAATATTCTGCTCACTGCGCCGGATGGCAAAGGAAATATGATCGGTTAAGGCAATGTGGATATGCTCATTAAGCGGCTGGTTGCTGCTCTGCATAATATGCAGGACGATTTCCTGAACCACTTCTATGAGCTTCTCATCCACCTGCGGAACGAGCTGCTTATATTGTTCCTGCTCCTCCTGATTGCGCAGAATAAACATCTTCTCAACGGAGGACAGTGTAATTTGGTCACGGCTTTTACGGTTATACCCGATCCCTTTGCCGATTACGACTACCTCGGCGTATTGGGGATGCTGGGCAATAATGACATTGTTATTAAGCACCTTGGCTACAGTTATGCTGCCCAATTCCGACACCTCTTTTAATCTGAATACCTGTTTCTTCAAAGCAGCCAGTTTATCATAGCAGCATGGTAATTATACTAGAGCTACCATCATAACATCAACTTGAGGTTAAAAGAAGGGCGCGTGCAGCCGGGTTTATTTGACCCGGAAGGTTCTGTGGGAATACCGGTAGACCAGAACCAGGGCGATGAGCGTATATACTGCAGCTGCCAGAAGGACAAACAGCGCAAACTGCGCGGGAGCCCCCTTGAATTGCAGAGCAATCACCGCTACACCCGTAATAATGCTGTTTACGATGGTGAAAAACGGATTCCGCATATTCAGCTCAGTGCTGTACGGCTGGAAAATATAATACATGAACAGGTGATGCACCGAGAAAAACAGCGACAGTCCCAGCACTGTTCCGCTGAAGATAAGGGCCTCGGCTGCACTCCAGCCTTCACCGGACAGGAATATCAGCAGATTCAACGCCAGGCAGATCGCTGCAGCCGGGATCAGATTAAGACCGCTAAGGCGCAGCAGACGGATACGGAAATTGCTTAAGATAGCCGCCCGTTCGCGGTAAAATCCGTAACGCAGCAGGCTGAGATCACAGTTAAAGAACATCGCCTTGCAGACCAGCTCCCCGATGGAGGTAAAATTCATAACAATGACAAACACCGGTAGCCCGCCAATCAGATAACGGATCAGCTGCGCGAACAGGTCAGGCGCCGTAAGCTGCAGCAGCAGTCCTGCAGCAGATAATCCGGCAATGATCATAAGCCGCCGCTGGATTGGCTGAACCAGCAGCCTCCTGTGCCGGCTGAAGAAAATCGCATTCAGATAAGCATAGCCATTCTTCCCGGTAAACTGCCCGGGCCGCAGCTGCTCAGCGGAGATATCCTGCTCCTTGGTCTCCACCTGCTTCCGGTTGGCTTCCTTCATCATCCGGCTCATATCAAGCAGCGGATCATCAATCTTGGTTACGGCATCGACCGCATTACGGTATCGCGGGTACCTGGCTATATAGATAACTGCAATTATACCCGGCAGCAGCACAGCCAGAACCGCAGGCAGACTGATCAGTACGTTGTCCATATCCAGCCATGCACTGCCTGTATAGAGCGGCAGGAACGCAAGCGCATATCCGATACCGATGACTGACCAGACCAGCGCATTTTGTTTGACCACTACGACTCCCTTACGGTCAAAGACAAGCAGATGCAGCGCTTCGGCGGCTGTACGCCAGAGTGTCAGCAGCAGCGCCAGCAGGATACCGTGCCATAGCGGAGCCCCAAACACGCCTGCAAACACCATCATCGCCGGCACAAAATAAATAAAAAAGCTTATTCCCTTAAGGCCTAAGGTCGCGTGCATATATTTATCAGCCGGCATGCGCATCAGCTTGACACAGATATATTTGTCGCGCTTGGATTCGAGAATGATTGCGTTGGATACGGCACTGACTGCGAAGCTCAGCAGCACCAGAATGTGAAGATACAGATCATATTGCTGCGTCAGCGGAAGATCACCTGCAGCCATTAAGACCGGCAGATATATGATTAGCCCAAGGTAGGCAAACCGGGTTGAGAACGCGAACAAAATCCTAAGGATGAGCGCAATGACCGTAAAGGTCTTTTTAAGGGCCCAGTTGGAATATACACTGTCCTTCATCGTCTTACCCAGTACCGGGATGCCCCGGAAATAATAGATCAGCCGGTTGGCTCCGGATACGCCGCGGATTTCCATAATGGTGTTCAGCATCCTAAGCATGGCCGTTGCCGTCCCTCAGCAGTGAAATAACCTTCTCCTCGAATTCCGGGCTGCGCAGAAGGTCAGCAGGAATCTCCTGCAGCACACCGTTATTCAGAATAACCAGTTCATCGCACAGATCCGCGGCAAGCTGCAGAATATGGGTAGAAAAAATAATGATATGGTCCTGCTTCATCTCCCGCAGCAGCTTCTTGATCTCAAGCGCCACAACGACATCGAATGAGGTTAACGGCTCGTCCAGCAGAATAAGCGGCGGCCTGGTAATGATGAAGCAGAGCATCTGAATTTTGTTCTTCATGCCGTGGGAATAGCCTTTAATCAGCCGGTGGCGGTCTTCTTCCTCAAAGGAGATGATATTAAAATAATCCTCAATCGTCCGCCCGGTCTGGATCTTATCCCGGTTGATGTCCATATAGAACTTCACGAACTCATAACCGGTCAGAAACTCCGGCAGAATCGGCAGCGAGAACACATAGCCGATCTCACTCTCGCTGAGCGGCAGGCTTATCTCATTACGCCGCAGGAACGCGCCTCCGCTGTCCATTGGGGTCTCCCCGCTCAGGCAATTGAAGAGCGAGGTCTTGCCGGCTCCGTTACGGCCCAGCAGGCCGTATATTTTCCCTTTTTCAAAAGTAAAATCGACGCCCTTCAGTACCTGTTTATCATTATAATTTTTTCTGATGTTGTCCAGTACGAGCTCCAATCCATTCTCCCCCCAGTCCATATACTGTCTAAATGCTTCCGGTCAAGGTACAAAAAAATCAGCACGTCTGCCTGTGTAGAGACGTGCTGATGCTTAAATCACGTTCATGCCGGAAAGTCTTGCACAGTCCTTATTGTACTATACCGGTACCTATGCCTGGTCCTTTGGCTCAATGCCTGCTGCGGGACTGTGCGGAACAGCCTGAACGGTGCTGACTGCTGTTGCAGGTACAGACTTCTGGGTCAGTCCCTTGATCAGCGCCTCTACGTCAATGCCGGAGACGCTCTTCAGCATTTCTGGAGCAGTCGCCATCAGCTGGGTCACATAATTACTTACCCGCGCTGCACCTTCGCCGTTGCCGGTATCCACGACCGTAAGCTTGTCAATTGCCGAGATCGGCTCAGCAATCTTGCCGGCCAGCTCTGGCAGCATCTTGACGATAATGTCGAGCACAGCCGCTTCGCCGAACTTCTGGAAAGCCTCAGCCAGCTTCTCCTTGGCTTCCGCTTCGGCAAGACCGCGTGCCCGGATAACCTCGGCTTCCGCTTTACCCTTGGCCAGCTCGGCATCCGCCATCGCCTGGCCTTCAAGCCGTTTCTGCTCAGAGGTCGCTTTTGCTTGAGTTTCAATACTATATTGGAGAGCATCCGCTTCACGCATACGTTTTGCCTTATCTGCTTCTGCCGCCTGTTCTACAGCGTAACGGTCAGCCTCCGCTTTCTTCTTCACTTCTGCATCATATTGCTTCTCGCGGACCTGAATTTCCTTTCCTTGCAGATCAATTTCGCGCTCCTTGCGGACCAGCTCGACCTTCATCTGCTCCTCTACTACGGTCTGCTTAGCACGGGCTTCCTGGATGTGGTACGCCTGATCGGCTTCCGCCTTTGCCGTATCCTGATCGCGCTTGAACGCGGCAACCTTCAGCTGATTGTCCTTAGATGCTTCAGCAATGTTCGTATCACGCAGCAGCTCCGCCTTCTGCCCCTGCTCCTCGGCGTTTGCCTTCTGAATACGGGCATCCCGCACCGCTTCAGCTTCTGCAATTTCGGCATCCCGCTTTACTGCGGCAATCCGCGGTTTACCCAATGCTTCAAGGTAACCGTGCTTATCGCGTACATCCTTAATCGTGAAGGAAACAATCTGCAGCCCCATCTTCTTCAGATCCCGCGCTGCAACTCCCTGAACCTCCTGGGCAAAACGGTCACGGTTACGGTACACCTCTTCAACAGTCATCGAGCCGAGAATAGCCCGCAGATGGCCCTCCAGCACTTCCTGGGCTTCGCTCTTGAGCGCATCAATCGGCTTGCCCATGAACTGCTCGGCGGCCGTCGCAACATCCTCAGTCGAACTGCCCACCTTGATAATCGCCACACCGTCGGCAATAACCGGAACCCCTTGCTCCGTATATACTTCCGGTGTAGTTACATCGAGTTTATGGGAGAGCAGCGACATGAACTCCGCCTTCTGGAATACAGGAAGAATAAAGGCACCGCCACCGCGGACGATTTTGATTTTGCGGCCGGAGCCGTCATCAGAAATATGATTTTTGCCAAGGAAAGAACCGGTAACGATCATGCCTTCATCAGGTCCGACAGTCTTGTACCGCGCCCAGAAGGCAATAGCCAGTACAAACAGAACAGCAATAACTACAACAGGAATCAACAAGAAATCATAATCAGCCAAATTGAACATTACACACCCGCTCCTATTCTCTCTTCGAATTCAGTAACCATTGCAACGCCTTCCTTCACTTCGACGATAACCACCTTACTGCCTGCCGGCAGCGGAAGCTGCTCGAAGCTGGCCGCCGTATGCAGGCTGTTGCCTGCACCGAACTTCACCATAATCTCACCATAGCCTACTGCCGGAACCGGCACCGTGATTTCTCCAATTCTGCCGGGCAGATCACCCATGGAGAAGCCGGTGGACACCTCGCTTTTATCCATTGGCTTAATAACTGCGAGGAACATGAGTACCGCCATAAAGGCCGCTATCAGCAGAGACAAGGCAAGAATAGCACCGTCTTCCAGCCCGCTGTAGCGTGTCAGCATAACACCTGCTCCTCCAAAAACAGTAATGCCCCCGGCCAGTACTGTAGGGTTCAGAAAATCGAATGAAACAAGATCAAGAACCCCGTCCAGGGCATCCCCGATCAGATCCCCAAACAGGACACTAACTGCCGCAAAAATTACGCCCAGCGCCAAACAGCCCAAGTATAGCGTTTGCATAATTTTCTCCTCCCGTCTTGTAATTACGGACTGTCATACTACTATAAACGCACAAACCATGTCCTTGGTTTCACAAAGTTGGATTTTTATCTCATTAATGTCTCCTGCATGCGTACGTTCAATGCCGGACGGGTCTTTGTAAAATTACACAGAAAGAGGTCCGCCGAGCCGTTATCGTTCATAACGGCCTGCAGACCTCTTTCTGTATTGTATCAATTCTGCTCTTATTACAGTGACATCTTGTAGATCTCTACAACATCGTCACGCTGCAGCTTGCGGAAGTTGCCGAACGGTCCGAAGCGGACCGCCTTGTCGGCCATGCTGCCGATTTCGCTGTCGTCGATGTCATAATCGCCAAGCGTCTTCGGAGCACCGATTGAATCCCAGAAGCTCCGCAATGCCTCAATGCCTTCAAGACCGGCTTCCTCATCCGTTTTACCGGAAGCGTCTACTCCAAATACATTCACGGCAAGCTGGCGGAAGCGTGAAGGATTGGTGCTGAGGTTATATTTCATCCACTGCGGGAACAGGATGGCCAGACCGCCGCCATGCGGGATATCATATACGGCCGATACAGCATGCTCGATGTTGTGGGTAGCCCAGTCACCGGCGAAGCCCATGCTGACCATACCATTCAGCGCCATCGTACCGCAGTACATAATCGTCTCACGCAGCTCATAATTCTCCAGCTCCCCGATCAGCTTAGGCGCCGCATCGATGACTGTGCGCAGCAGCGCTTCACAGAAGCCGTCCTGCAGCGGCGTATTGGTGTCGGTGTGGAAGTAGTGCTCAAGGGTATGAGACATGATGTCAACCATCCCGTATACCGTCTGATCGCGCGGCAGGGAGAAGGTGTTCACCGGATCAAGAATCGAAAATGCCGGATAGGCATGAACGCTGCCCCAGCCCATTTTTTCCTTCGTAACCTCATTAGTAATTACCGAGCCGTTGTTCATTTCTGAGCCTGTTGCCGCCATGGTCAGCACTGTACCCAGCGGGAGGGCGGCCTGCGGAGCCGCTTTACGTTCAACGAAGTCCCACATATCCCCGTCATACTTTGCTCCAACCGCTACAGCTTTGGCACAGTCCAGCACACTTCCGCCGCCGACAGCAAGAACGAGATCAATATTATGCCCGCGGCACAGCTCCACGCCTTTATGTACCGTCGACAAGCGCGGATTAGGCTCCACACCGGCCAGCTCAGTGACAACTGCTCCGGCCGCACTCAGCTCGGCTAGCACATTATCATAAAGGCCGCTGCGCTTGATGCTGCCGCCTCCGTACATGAGCAGTACATTCTTGCCGTACTTCGGTACTTCCGTCCGCAGCGCCTCCAGCGTACCTTGTCCAAAAATCAGTTTGGTCGGATTATAAAATTCAAACTTGCGCATATGTCTTTACCTCCGTTAATTTCAAAAATAGAATGCAGGATTATATTATAGACCTCCGGCGTGCTGCATACAAATCGGTTCTGGAATCAATTTCCTTCTCCCGCAGGATAAAAGAAATGTCCCGTGCCATCACAGGCCGGGACATTCCAGTTAAATATTTATTATTGTGCGCCAAAGCTTTTCACGAACCGGCGGAAGGCAGCCTGGCCTTCAGGTGTCCGTTTGTATACTCCGGCATGCTCCAGAATATGCGTGAACTTGGTGCCCACCTCGTTCTGGACTGTCTTGACGGCTTCTTCACGGCTAAGGCCTGTTCCAAAGCGTTCAACCAGCTCATCAATCCAGAAGGCGTGCAGCGCCAGCGCATGTCCCTCCACTGTCTTGACTGCCTCAAGCAGTGCCTTATCTCCGGCAAGAATACCGGCTACGGCATCAAGCTCTTCCTTCAGGCGGCCGGGAAGAATGGCCAGACCCATAACCTCAATCAGACCGATATTCTCCTTCTTGATATGGTGCATTTCGCGGTGCGGATGGAAGATCCCTTCCGGGTACTCCTCGCTGGTCCGGTTGTTGCGCAGCACCAGATCCATCTCGAAGCCGCCGTCTTCAGACCGGCGTACGATAGGCGTAACGGTGTTGTGCGGTGTCTGCATACCATCAACATCGCTGAATGCCAGTACATCGGCTTCTGGATCACTGTAGCCCTTCCAGGCTTCGTACAGCGCATTTCCGCATTCCAGCAGCACCGCCGGATCATTTCCGCCAAGACGCAGCACAGACATCGGCCATTTCACGATACTCAGACTCACACCGGGATAAGCCGGATGATTATAGTTGTCCTCCTTAGGCGCTTTCTGAATCGGGAACGAATGCCGCCCGCCCTGGAAATGGTCGTGAGTCAGAATGGACCCGCCGACAATCGGCAGATCGGCATTGGAGCCGATGAAATAATGCGGGAATGATTCAACAAAAGAAAGCAGACGCTTCAGCGTGTCCTTCGTCAGCTTCATCGGAACATGATCGTGATGGAACACGATGCAGTGCTCGTTATAGTAGACGTAAGGCGAGTACTGGAAGAACCATTTCTCTTTGTTCAGCTCAAGCGGAATGATGCGCAGGTTCTGGCGCGGCGGGTGGTTGACCCGGCCGGCATAGCCGACATTCTCGCGGCAGAGCTGGCATTTCGGATAGACCGGCGGCGGAAGCAGCCGGGCCATCGCGATTTCCTTCGGGCTTTTCTCCGGCTTGGACAGGTTGATCGTCATCTCGATATCGCCGTACGGCGAATCCTGCAGCCAGTAGACGTTCTTGGCGACGCGGTCCATCCGGATGTAGTTAGAATCTATGCTGAGCTTGTAAAAGCGGTCTGTAGCCGCTGCAATTCCCTGCTCAGCCGCAAGGCTCTTGAATTCGGCATTGACCTCCGACGGCCGGGCCATCAGCAGGCCCATGATTTTGGCATCCAGCAGGTCCCGGTACGTGTCGGTGTTCTCAGGGATGAGGCCAATAGTGAAGCCGTAATCGATCAGTACATCAAGCGGAGCCTGCGGGCTTTCGAGCGGAGCCTCACTGAACGCTTCGAGGTAAGGCTCGCTGAAGCCGAACTGGTCCAGCAGCTCATTGCGGCTGTAATCCACATCCGCCGGCTGAATCAGCTGCTGGTGCTGCGCGAACAGGACGAGCTGTTCAATGGCATACAGTGCCTGCTCCGCAGCGGGAGCAGCAGTATTATCGTTAGACATGTTAACTCTCCATTCTCCTTATTCAGGTGTAGCCTCTTATCTGTATTATTCTCCGTAGCCCTGCGGGTTGGCCGAATGCCAGTTCCAGGCGCTCTGGATAATTTCTTCAATATCTGCCTTCTGCGGATTCCAGCCCAGCACCGAGCGTGCTTTGGCCGAGGAAGCCACCAGCACTGCCGGGTCGCCGGCGCGGCGTTCCTGGGTAACAACCGGAATGTCCCGGCCGGTTACCTTGCGGGCGGATTCGATAACCTGCTTCACCGAGAAGCCCAGTCCGTTCCCGAGGTTGAATACATTGCTGGCACTGCCGCTGCGCAGGTACGTTACCGCACGGATATGGGCATCCGCCAGATCGCTGACATGGATATAGTCACGTACGCAGGTTCCGTCTTCAGTCGGATAGTCATCTCCGAAAACTGCGATGCTCTCACGCTGTCCCAGTGCTGTCTGCAGTACCAGCGGTACGAGATGGCTCTCCGGACGGTGGTCTTCGCCAATCTTGCCGCTGGCGTGTGCACCTGCAGCGTTGAAGTAGCGCAGCGCCACATATTTGATGCCTAGTACTTTATCGAACCACGCCATCATACGCTCCATAGTCAGCTTGGTTTCACCGTAGACATTCGCCGGCTCAGTGCGGTCGCTTTCCTCAATTGGCACCTTTTCCGGTTCACCGTAGGTCGCTGCAGTGGAGGAGAAGACGATTTTGTCAACACCGGCGTGCTGCATTGCTTCCAGAAGACACTGTGTGCCGTATACATTGTTGTCATAGTATTTAACCGGGTCCTTCATGCTCTCGCCAACTAGGGAGCTGGCTGCAAAGTGGATAACCGCTTCGATATTATTCTCAGAGAAGAGCTTTGCCAACAGCTCTTTGTCACGCAGGTCCCCTTCGTACAGCTTGCCGCCCAGCAGCGCCTCACGGTGCCCTGTCAGCAAATTGTCGATTACAACAACTTCCTCGCCGCGTTCAAGCAGCTCCGCTACCGTGTGGGAACCGATATACCCCGCTCCGCCTGTTACTAAAATTGCCATCTTACTTCACTCCTTCCAGTTCTTCTACACCGTTGCCGATGCCGCATACATAGAATTCGCCGGTCAGGCCGGTTCTTGCAGTGTAAGCTTCGCCAACTTCACGGATGAAGCGTTCCACATCATCTTCATGTACCAGTGATACGGTGCAGCCGCCGAAGCCTGCTCCGGTCATCCGGGAGCCGAGTGTACCCGGAATGCGCTGTGCTTCCTCCACCATTACATCCAGCTCTTCGCAGCTTACTTCGTAAAGGTCGCGAAGCGATACGTGGGAGTCATTCATGTACAGCCCGAACTGCTTCAAATCATTGTTCTTCAGCACTTCTACAGAGTCAAGCACACGCTGGTTTTCTTCCACAACGTGGCGGGCCCGGCGACGTACAGTTTCATCAGTGATTTTGTCCTGATGAAGCTCGAACTGCTCTGGTTTCATCTCTGCAAGATACGACAGGGAAGGTACTTCCTGCTTCAGGATCGCAAGAGCTTCTTCACATTGGCTGCGGCGCTCGTTATATTTGGAGTCTACAAGACCTCTCTTTTTGTTCGTATTTCCGATTACCAGCTTGTAGGCTCCGGTTGCAAATGGAACCAGGTTGTATTCCAGTGTGTCACACATCAGGAGGATTGCATGATCACGTTTGCCGTTAGCTACTGCGAACTGGTCCATAATCCCCGAGTTTACGCCGACATACTGGTTCTCAGCACGCTGGGACAAGAGGGCAATTTCAACGGTATCGGTATCTCCGCCCAGCAGGGACAGGAAAGCATAGCCTGTAACCACTTCTATGGAAGCAGAGGATGAAAGGCCGGAGCCGTTCGGGATTTCGCCGTGGAACAGCAGATCATATCCGCCGGAGAGCGGAAGATCCTTCTTGGCCAGCTCAACCAGGACGCCGACAGGATAGTCTACCCATTCGCCGGTTTTTGCTTTACCGATTTCACTGCAGTCGATGGAAGCTTCGTAAGGGAAATTCGTGGAAGCGAACTTCACCTTGCTGTCGCTGCGAGGACGCACGATCAGGGTTGTTCCGAAATCCAGTGCTGCCGGGAACACATAACCGCCGTTGTAGTCCAGATGCTCGCCGATCAGGTTCACACGGCCCGGAGCGTAGAATGCCCGCGCCTCCTCTGTGCTCTCTCCGTACTTCTCGATAAATTTGCTGTTAAGTTCCTGTATGCTCATTAATGCCACTCCATCCTTTCATTGTATCGCTGCGTCTTTGGAAGCTTGCTTGCGTTCTTTATGGTTACATTATAATAAAATCAGACTTGCCCTGATAATGCAATCATGTGTGTAATGTATGGATAAATGTGACTTTACGCGTTATACTTTGTTCAGGCAGGATCTTAGCTTCTGAAGCCGCCGCCCTGCGCGCAGGGCATTGAGAGCGTTAACCCATGGAAAGGATCTGTCAGCGTGGAACATACTTATTCCGTAGGATCAAATCCCGTATACTTCGAAAACCAGAATCTGCATGTGCTGTTTGCCGGCGAAAGCCAGACTCTGCCGGTCCATCAGGCCGGCCCCAAAATCTACGATTATTACCTGCTTCACTTCATTGAATCCGGCTGCGGCCTGTTCACAACCGAGCACCGTAAATATGAGCTGGGGCCGGGCGACTGCTTCCTGATCCACCCCGGACAGCTTGTCAGCTATGTCTCAGACCGGCAGCAGCCCTGGCGTTACCGCTGGGCTGCCTTCACAGGGGCCGGTGCCGACAGCCTCGTGCTCCAGGCAGGCTTTGCGCCGCAGCAGCCGGTGCTGTCCACGGCAGAAGGGACAGTAATCCCTATTGCCCTTGAAGGGATGATGCAGGCTTTTTACGCCAACAAGGATAGCGCCCACCTTACTTCGCTCGGCTACTTGTATCTTGTGATTGGCGAAGCAACGGAACGCCATCTCTCTGCGTCCCGGCTGCCGGGGGCAGAATCCCAGGTCAAGCGCACGGTGAAGCAGATGATTCATTATATGGCTTCCCAATATGCCCATCCGGTATCCATCGAGCAGATGTGCGCCAGCCTTGGCTACAACCGTGCCTATTTGTCACGGATTTTCAAGCAGGAGACGGGGCTCTCTCCGGTGACTTACCTGCTTAAGCTGCGCATCGAGAAATCACGCCAGCTGCTGCGCGAACGCCCTGAGCTGTCCGTCGAGCAGGTGGCTGCTTCGGTAGGGCTGACTGATGCACTGTACTTCTCGCGCCAGTTCAAGCGCTTCTGCGCCCAGTCCCCGACCGCCTACCGGCTGGCAACAGCCAGACACGGGGAGAAATAGCCGTGCCGTTGCCCGCCGGGTACGTTCCCTAAGCGGCTCACGGTTCATGCCACCGTTCTTATACTTGTCTGCCAGCCTTGTCTTTATGTAGAGCAACAGCCCGTCTCCTTCCAGGAAACGGGCTGTTGCTCTACTGTAGCTAAATGGCAATATACAACTGTATGGCTATACGGAATGTTTGTACTAATGCCGTATCTTCAATTATAGCCTGTAAGGTTAGGCTGATTATAGATCGTTCAGGGTTACCGATCTTACGGGAATAATTCAACAAGGTTCCCGCTTATCAAGCTAAGTGGAAAACCGCCTACTAATTTTGGCTTACCAACCGGTTGGAAGAATCTAGATGGAAAAATGCCACTTAATCATACCATTTTCGCTCCAAACGGCGGTTTAACCTAAAATAAGCTGCGATTTCCCAACTAAGCTTTAGAATAGCTGAAAAACAGCGAAAATAAGTGGCGAAAATCCACCTAAATGCTTGGGACGAAAATGCCAGCGTCTCAGCGGTTCTTGAACAATAGCTGAACTCCCGCCGTTTCCGTATAATCGACACTCCTGCACGCAATTAAGCTTTGTGCTTCAGGTACGATTCTTTATTCAGCCTGGTACCGTCAGCAGACAATGGCTCAAACCTCGCTCTCGGTCTTCAGGATCGTTTCGATCCGGTCCAGCTCCTCCTGCGAGAATTCCGGATGGGACAGGCAGGCAATATTCTCCTCAATCTGGCTGATCCGGCTGGCACCGATCAATGCCGAGGTTACCTTGCCGTCCCGCAGGGTCCACTGCAGCGCCAGCTGCGCCAGGCTCTGGCCGCGCGTAACAGCAAGCTGGTTAAGGGCACGGATTTTACGCTGCACCTCCGGCGTTATCCCGCTCTCATTGAGTGCTGCAGATGGGCCGGCAGCCCGTGAATCTTCAGGAATCCCGTTAAGGTACTTATTGCTCAGCAGCCCCTGAGCCAGAGGAGTAAAGGCAATGCTGCCGACCCCGTTCTCCTCCAATACCTGCTGCAGTCCGCCTTCGATCCAGCGGTCCAGCATCGAATAACGCGGCTGATGGATCAGAAGCGGCGTTCCCAGCTTGTTCAGAATCCGGACCGCCTCCACCGTCTGCTCCGCCGTATAATTCGATAAACCGATGTAGAGCGCCTTGCCCGAACGCACAGCATAGTCGAGCGCCGCCATCGTCTCTTCAAGCGGTGTCTCCGGGTCCGGGCGGTGCGAATAGAAAATATCGACATAATCAAGTCCCAGGCGCTTCAGGCTCTGGTCCAGGCTGGCAAGCATATATTTCCGCGAACCCCAGTCACCGTAAGGACCCGGCCACATATAATATCCCGCCTTGGTGGATATCACCATTTCATCGCGGTAAGACGAAAGCTCACGGCTCAGCACCTTGCCGAACAGCTCCTCCGCGGAGCCCGCAGGCGGGCCGTAGTTATTCGCCAGGTCAAAATGGGTAATGCCGAGATCAAACGAGCGTGTGATCATCTCCCGGCCGTTCTCGTAGGCATCGATCCCGCCAAAGTTATGCCACAGCCCCAGCGAAACTGCCGGAAGCTTGAGGCCTGACCTGCCCGTACGGTTATAACGCATCATTTCGTAACGTTCATCGCTAGCCACATATACCATTGCCGATCCCTGCCTCTCGCTAACCTTGATTCCTTCACTACCCTATTTTAAACCTTGTGCCGCCGTTATAATCTGTGATTGCCCCTAAGCTGTGTCACAGCTGCTCCATTATCCTTCCCATAACCTCTCCGATCCGGTCAGTAATGATCAGGTCAGCCCGGTGATCATAGGGAGTAGACTCTCCGTTCAACAGGACGGTATGGCGGCCGTTAAAATAAGTAATAAGGCTGGCAGCAGGCTGCACAGTCAGCGAAGTACCGCCGATAATCAGCAGATCGGCAGCGGCAATCGCCGCAACAGATCCCACCAGCACGTCATGATCAAGCTCCTCTTCATACAGCACCACGTCCGGCTTGATAATTCCGCCGCAATCCTTGCAGCGCGGAACACTATCTGCTGAGCCCGTAATTGCCTCTACAGGATAAAAGCGCCCGCAGCCCATGCAGTGATTGCGGTGAATTGAGCCATGCAGCTCAAATACAGCGCGGCTGCCCGCCTGCTGGTGCAGGCCGTCAATATTCTGGGTAATCACCGCCTTCAGCTTACCCTGGCCTTCAAGCTCAGCGAGCAGCCGGTGCGCGCCGTTCGGAGAAGCTTCCGGATGAAGCATTTTACTACGGTAGAAATCAAAAAAAATGTCCGGTGAGGACATAAAAAAACGCCGGCTGAGCATTACCTCAGGCGGATAAGGGGAGTTATGCTCAGACTGATACAGCCCTGCTGCAGAACGAAAATCGGGAATTCCGCTTTCGGTCGAGGTTCCGGCTCCTCCGAAAAATACAATATTGCCGCTGTTCTTAATCCAGGAAACCAGAGTCTGCACTTTATCCATAGCCAGCACACGCATCCTTTCTTTCAGCAGATATTAACCTGTAATGGCAAGCTGATGATAACCGGCGATAACCGTATCCGCATCCAGCAGATGACCGGAGCCCCCTTCCGGAGATATCCCGACAGACAGCCGCAGGCCGGCACCCTTACCGAGCTGCATATCCGCATTGCTGTCACCAATTATTACGGTATTCTCCGGCAGCACACCGAGCTCGCGGCAGGCTGTTTCGGCCATCTCCGGAGCCGGCTTGCCAAGCCTGACACGGTCTCTTGTGACTATAGTCTGAAAAAATCCGGCGATACCCATCCATTCCAGATGTTCACCGGTTGTATTTGATCCGTCGGAGGTCACAACGCCCAGCTTCAGCTTTGCTGCTGCACATTGCTGCAGAAACGGCAGCAGGCCCGGGAGAGGCACTGCGGTACGCCGTGAACGCAGCCCGTTCATCGCCTCTTTGACAATAATATTTATGCGGGTTACAGCTTCGTTCCAGGGTATCCCTGCATCGTACAGATGCCAGGCCAGAATGCCGGTGGTCTCTTCAGCAGTCGCCATAGCCAGCGGCCCGGCAGGGTCATAGCCGGTCATCCGGCCGTCAGCGCCGTGCCGGGTCCCGAGCACACGGGACAGATCAGCCGGGCGGCTGCCGCTTATGAGCGCCAGCTGACTATCCAGCCCCTCCAGCACCAGCTCAGCCCAGACTCCCCAGGTTGCGAGCAGATCAAGCAAGGTGCCGTCCTTATCGAATAGTATGCTCTGGCAAGGTACAGCCATATTGTTAACATGCAGTAGCGGCATCACCCGCCTCCTCTCAGCTGCCTATGGGAATCAGCGCAGGTTGCCCAGCCAATCCAGCATGGCCCGCGCAGTGCGGGTCTGCTGCTCCTCTTCGGTAATCGCCGCCTCTCCGTCGCCCTTCTGCGGCCCGTAGCTGCCAAACTGGGCGTGATTGCCCCCGGTAATGGAGAAATAGACAGTATTACCGGGCAGATAGCTGCGGCCTTCACTGTAATTGTCCCTGTTGACCACTGTATCCGCTGTTCCGAGTACCGATAAGACAGACAGCGTTGTGTCCTTCAGACTGCCCTTTTCATCAGGATAAGAGGCCAGAAAAAAGACACCCTCAAGCTGCTCCTCATGCCCGGCTGCATAACGCGAAGCCATAACACCGCCAAGCGAGTGGCCGCCCAGCACAAAGGACTGCTCAGGATGCGCACGGATGATATCCTCCGCTGCATCCCCCTTGATCACGGCCAGATTGAGCGGCATTTTGGCTATGTAGAACGGATGCCCTGCGGCGGCAAGTCTTTTGGCCAGAGGCGCGTAGGCCTCCGCTTCTACCAGCGCGCCGGGGTAAAAAATAACGGCAGTCCCGCTTATGACCGCAGGTTCAAAGGAAATCCAGCCGTCCGTCTGCTCCACAGTGATTCCACCGGCTGAGAGCAGCGCTGTTTCGGCATTGTGCGCCGGCGCATACGGTGTCAGATACCTCCACAGCAGAAGACCTGCAATGACCAGAAGCACCGCAAGTGACAGGAGAATTCTGCGTCTTTTTATCGTTTTGTTCAATTAGATTCACTCCCGAGTACTGCATACGAAAATTATAGTGGAATCACTGAAATCAAACAACCTTCAACATATCGCCACAAATAATCGCTCTGATAGCGCTTTCTGTTGTGATAGAATTCACAATAATTAAAGACAAAATCATGTATTTTAAAATTAAGTTAAAATTTTTGCATAGTGCAACTTTGGGGGTTAGGTCATGGTAAGGGAAAGCACGCTGGAGTCGCGCGGAGAAGCCTTTTTTCTTAACCTGCGCTTTATGCTTATCGTCACTGTATTTGCCGGCAATGCGATCGAGCCTCTAATCAGCCGTATGGACGGCCTGCACGGGCTTTATATGTGGATTTTCAGCTTTCATATGCCGCTGTTTGTACTGGTAACCGGTTATTTCGCCAAAAAAAGCCTTGCCGGCGGCGCAGGACGCAAAGTACTCCTGCAAATCGGTATGCAATACCTGATCTTCCAAACCCTGTATTCTGCACTGGACGTTTCCCTTTTCCAAGTAAATGGCATTCATCATTCCGTATTCGCACCTTATCTGCTCCTTTGGTTTCTGGCCAGTCATGCCTGCTGGCGCCTGCTGATGCTGGGAATGGGCAAATGGTCTGCAGCCGCGCAGATTGCCTTTGCTGTAACAGCCGGTGTAGCGGTAGGCTATCTTCAGGTTGATGGCGTCTGGTTCAGCATCAGCCGCACCTTTGTCTATCTGCCTTATTTCGTAATCGGCTATCACTTCTCTTTCGGCGCATTTACCAGGATATACCGTAAATATGTTAAGGCTGCTGCTGCCGCTGCCTCCCTGGTGCTCCTGGCCGTTCTAATCCTGCTAAGCCCCGAGCTGCCGCTTGGGTGGCTGTACGGCAATATGACTTATATGCAGCTTGGCGCTGCAGAATGGTATGCAGGTGTCTACCGGCTGGCGCTGTACGCTGTGCAGATCGCAGCATCCCTGGCCTTTCTCGGACTCGTGCCTTACGGTGTGAGCCGGATGACCGACTGGGGCCGCCGCACGCTGTATGTATTCCTGCTTCACGGCATTGTTGTCCGGCTGGCTGCGGTCTCAGGAATCTACAGCTATATCGGCAACGCTGCCGGAGCCGTTCTGCTGCTGTTCGCAGCCGTGCTCTGCACCGTGCTGCTGGCCCGGCCGGCCGTCAAGCGCTGGCTGCACCCGCTGGTTGAACCTCCAGTGGACTGGATGATTACCCTGCAGCGCGCCGCACTTCGCCGCACGCCTTAAAAGTCACCACATCCCCTGCAACTATAAACGCCTGGCTCCTTAAGCGGTTATCCGCTGATCGGGAGCCGGGCCTTTATGCGTTAAATAGAGCTTCCGACAATTAATTTTCCGGCAGCGTGTAACTTATCTTCATTATAATGTTCTGTCCGTAATCCCCGAATCACTTTGGATTATTAATTACAGTTTGCATTCAGATCACAATCTGATCCGCATAACCCGACAAACTTCACACTGCCCGGTAGAAAAAGCAGGCCTTTTATGATAGACTCACTAATAACAATGGCTGGCTGCCTGCTTCGGGAGGCTGGTTAGACCCTGTTAAATACGGCATTGTTTTTTATAGAAACGGCTCCGCCCTCCTTCTGCATGAAGCTGGACCCCGTTCTTTCTATAAACCGCAGATGCGCATCTTTCGGGATTGCAATGCGTTAATGCGACACTATATCCGTTCAACAAATTTCGGGAGGGAATGTAATTATGGCAGCCAAGAAAATGCGTTCAGACATGATTAAAAAAGGCTTCGACCGGGCTCCGCACCGCAGTCTCCTGCGTGCCGCCGGCGTAAAAGAAGAGGATTTCGGCAAACCGTTCATTGCGGTCTGCAACTCCTACATCGACATCGTACCTGGACACGTCCATCTTCAGGAGTTCGGCAAAATCGTTAAGGATGCCATCCGCGAAGCCGGCGGCGTTCCTTTTGAATTCAATACGATCGGCGTTGACGACGGAATCGCTATGGGCCACATCGGTATGCGCTATTCGCTGCCAAGCCGCGAGATCATCGCCGATGCACTGGAAACGGTTGTTTCCGCGCACTGGTTCGACGGCATGGTCTGCATTCCCAACTGTGATAAAATCACCCCGGGCATGATGATGGGCGCCCTGCGCGTCAACATCCCGACTATCTTTGTCAGCGGCGGGCCGATGAAGGCCGGCGTTGACAGCAAAGGCAACAAGCTCTCGCTTACTTCTGTATTCGAAGGCGTTGGCGCGCATCAGGTCGGTAAAATCAACGATGCTGAGCTGCTCGAACTTGAACAATTTGGTTGTCCTACCTGCGGCTCCTGCTCGGGTATGTTCACAGCCAACTCCATGAACTGCCTGGCTGAGGCCATGGGCCTTGCTCTTCCGGGTAACGGCACAATCCTCGCAGTAGCTGAAGAACGCAGAGACTTTGTCCGCAAATCAGCGACCCAGCTGATGGAGCTGATCAAGCTGGATCTGAAGCCGCGTGATATCGTAACCAAGGAGTCACTGGACAACGCCTTCGCACTCGATATGGCGATGGGCGGATCGACAAACACCGTGCTTCACACATTGGCTTTGGCTCAAGAAGCTGAAATTGATTATCCGCTCGAACGCATCAATGAAGTGGCTAACCGCGTACCTTATCTGGCCAAGCTGGCACCTGCCTCCGACATCTTCATCGAAGACGTTGACCGGGCTGGCGGCGTAAGCGCCGTGCTGAACGAGCTGCTCAAGAAGCCGGGCGCCATCTATGGCGACTGTATGACCGTTACCGGCAAAACACTGGCCGAGAATGTCCGCGGCCACGAGATCCTGGATACCAGCGTTATTCATAAGCTGGAGAATCCTTACTCCGAGGTAGGCGGCCTGGCTGTCCTGTACGGCAATCTGGCACCGGAAGGTTCCATCATCAAGGTTGGTGCAGTTGACGCTTCTGTCGGCGGCTACCACAAAGGACCGGCAATCTGCTTTGACTCCCAGGAAACTGCACTGGAAGGCATTGCAAACGGCAAGGTTAAAGAAGGCCATGTCGTAGTTATCCGTTATGAAGGTCCTAAAGGCGGTCCGGGCATGCCGGAAATGCTCGCCCCTACTTCCCAGATCGTCGGCATGGGCCTTGGCGCCAAAGTCGGCCTGATCACGGACGGACGTTTCTCCGGTGCATCCCGCGGGATCAGCATCGGCCATATCTCACCGGAAGCTGCAGAAGGCGGCCCGATTGCATTCGTTGAAGACGGCGACATCATTGAGCTGGATCTGATCAACCGTAAGATTGAGCTTCTGGTCGATGAAGAAACACTGGCTACCCGCCGCACAGGCTGGAAAGGCTTTGAGCCAAAGGTCAAAAAAGGCTACCTGGCCCGTTATTCCGCACTCGTTACCAATGCAAGCAAGGGCGGCGTGCTGAAGATTTAATAATCGTTGTGTGCAGGTCCCGGACGTTTAATGCGTCCGGGACTTTTTTATGTGCGGACCTTTGCTTCATACGCGTCCGGGGCTCTTTTGGATGAAGTGAAAGACTAATGCCGGCGTTTACAGGTATAGCCTCTGCCAGATGAATAACTGCACTTTGTACAATTAAAAGGCCTGTTTTTTCCGGAATTGCCCATATAGCTGTATTCTGTGCAACTATCTGGCCGTATAAAGCTGGTTTGGGCCGTTTCCGGATGAAATAGCTGCACAAAGTACATTTATAAGGCCGCGCCCCCCGGAGATGACCGTTTTTAATTGTATAAAGTGCAGCTAAGCTAATCAGCAGGCGGGTAATCTAATCTGCCAATTTTATTCCGGATGTAGACGAAAATGTAAATACGGCAGCATTGCGGATAACAAAAAAAGACAGGGGCTCAAAAGCCCCCGTCCTATCCTGTACTGAACAAGTTATAATAATAATTGCCTGATAATTAGTATACCTAACCGATTGCTAAGTAAATTATGTCCGCTCAGCTGACAAATTAACGAATCCATAAGGACGATCAGATTAATGGACAGCTGTCGCGCCCGGAAGCTCCGGTTCCAGAGCCATTTCCTCTTCGCGCACCCGCTCCCGCACCTTAACCTGCTTCTGCGGCCGCTGCTGGTTCATCTGGTCAAGCAGCTGGGATACCGGCATCAGTATCATTTTGGGCACCAGCACCTCACTTCGTTCTTTGAGACGTGCGCCGCCGGCCGGGTGAATCACGCTGAGCAGTACACTCAGATAAAACTTGGTTGACCGGGCAAACCAGCCGTCCGGCAGATCCAGCACCATGAAGCCGAACTTCTCAGGCCCGCGGTTAAGCATGCTTACCCCGTATAACGCTTTGGCTTCTGCCAGTTCCACGTCAGCCGCAATCCGCTCCGCCAGGACCGGCAGGTCCTTTTGCATGCGGCGGATCATCCGGATGGCGAGCTGTGCGGAAGACCGGGCGTGAACACCGAGCTCGAACAGCTGCCTGTTGTCGATATGCAGCTCGATAATCTGGTCGCCTTTGACCAGCCGCTCGCCGTTCTCCATCTGTACCGGCTCCCCCTGGTACTTGCGCAGCCGGTAATGCAGGAACGGGTCAGCGGGAGCGATCGTCTTGATCCGGAACATGAACTGGAAGCATTGTTCCCAGATCAGCCACAGTCCGACGAGCAGCCGTTTGCCGAAGGATAGCCGCATGATCGGGGAGGCTTGCACCTGTTTGATCATATCGTCGATCCGAATGCTGCGCAGCCCGCGGCTGTCTGCCTCCTGCAGCATGCGCTCCAAGGCAATCAGCATATGCTCCGGCGCATTGGGATCAGCACCCAGCGTTGTACCGCAATCATGCAGCAGCATGACTTCACCCGGGCCGAGCTTGCTCATCAGCTTGCCGGTCAGACGCTCAGCACCCAGCTTTTCCTTCCAGTCGCCGAACATCGCAGACCACAGAACGATCTGTACCTGACGGCGCTTTGAGAAGTCAAACAGATTGACGATGCCCCACGGCGGACGGTAATACGTGCTGCGCACACCGGTAATACTGTAAATAATGTCATCTGTGCGCTTAATCTGCTGCTTCACGGTGGCGGGCCGCATCAGCCAGTTGGTTTTGTGCACATAATTATGGATGCCGATGAGATGGCCCTCATCATGGATACGCTTAATAATCTCCGGATTCTGCTCGGCGTGTGAGCCGACGACAAAAAAGGTCGCCTTGGCATCATATCGTTTCAAAAGATCCAGCAGCAGCGGTGTATAGCGCGGGTCCGGACCGTCGTCAAAGGTCAAGGCAAATTCACTGCGCCCGATGCCTTTGCGGAAGACGCGGTAGCCGAATATTCTGCTGATCATTCCGGGAATGAAAGCATAAAAGGTAGAAATGTAAAATAACCAGAGCAGCAAAGTCTGCATGTATATTCCCCGCTTTTCCAGAGTTGACTTTGGCTCGTTTTACAGGTACGGCCAAGTAGAAGAACAGTTAGATGTCTCATGATTTTTCCGGCGGACAGATTCCGCAAAAAAACATTACCCCCTATTTTAACACAGGTCATAAAGAAAAAGACGCATTATTATTAAAATCGTGTACAATGAATGGAAGCTAAATTTGTCAATTTCTCTAAAAAGAAACCAAGAACATACTCAAACGTAAAATCAACTAAATTCAATTTGACGTTATTAAAAAGGAGTCGTGTTAATCTATGCTGCCGCTGTACAAAAAATATTGGCGAACATTTTTCGATATCGGGCTGGTCGTGCTGACAGTGTATCTGGTTATGCTCGCATTCAGCAAGCTCTATCAGCTCGCCGCACCCGTATTTCTCTCTTTTTTCGTCTTCCTGCTGATTGAGCCGCTGGCCCGTTTCCTTAACCGCAAAGGCCTCGGCAAGCCCTTCGCCTCAGCCATCTCGGTGCTGCTCTTCCTGGTCATTCTGCTCGGCATTCTGTTTGGCGCCGGCCTGCTTATCGCTACACAAGCAATGCAGTTCCAGGAAAGCCTGCCAAAATATACGGCTATTGTCCAGGAGCATTTTGCCGAAGCCACTACATATCTCCAACAGCAGATTGATGCGCTGCCGGCCGATCTGACAGACAAAATCAACGGCTATTTTACCGATGCCACCAACGTCCTCTCGGGCTGGCTGGTCATTTTCTTTAAATATATGATTGGAGCGCTTGGTTCCTTCTCTTCCTTTATGGGGAATTTCGGAATTGCCATTATTCTCGCCTTTTTCCTCAGCATGGAGATCAAGGACTGGCGCAAAATTGCCCATGATAAAATGCCCAAGACATTCAAAACTGCCTACGCTTTTGTCCAGGGCAATGTATTTAAGGCTATCGGGTCCTACCTTAAGGCACAGATGATTCTAATTAGCATCACCTTTGTAATTGTACTGGCCGGCCTGCTCATTCTTGGAACCGGTAATGTATTAACGCTGGCGCTGGTATGTGCCGTATTTGATATACTGCCGCTGCTCGGAGTATCGACCATCCTGATTCCCTGGATCATCTACCTGTTCATCGTCGGCAACACTTCACTTGCAATCGGGCTTATTGTGCTGCTCGCTGTGGTGCTGATCGTACGTCAGCTGCTGGAGCCGAAGATTACCGGCAATTCCATCGGCGTTTCCTCTGCTTTTCTGATGCTGTCGTTCGTCATCTTCTCGATGTCTGCCTTCGGTGTCGCCGGACTGATTCTGTCGCCGATTCTGCTTATTCTGATCAAAGAGCTTATTCAGCAGGGTTATCTGCAGCGCTGGATTTACCTGCCGCAGGAGGAATTCATTGTGTCACCGTTTGCCGCTTCAGACCCTTCAACTGCCGGAGGCACGAAATCCGGCGATCCGGCAGCTGAACCTCCGGCCCCGGGTCAGGCTCCGGATGAGCCTGACAGCAAATCAAAGATCTGACCGAAGAGGAGGGTTGCGGTATGCTGGCTGCCGGGATCTACATTCTCTACGGCAACGGATACGGCATACCGGGGATGATCTGCCGGCCCATAGCCGATAAACCATTGGTTGTTACGCGGCATCCCCTTCACCAGGGTCTGGGCTGTACCTGACTTGCCTGCCACCGGCCAATGCGTACTGCGCAGGCGCCTGCCGGTTCCTTCAGTTACTACCAGCCGCATCCAGGACAGCAGTGTCTGTGCTGTCTGTCTGGAGACGGCGCCGGCGGCAGCCGGCGCCAGGTGCGCGGGCAGCTCCTGCAGCGTCTGCCCGTTCCGGAAGGCGACGCGCTGCAGAATGCGCGGCGCCCGCACTTCCCCGCCATGCAGCAGCGTCACAACCAGATTCGCCGCCTGCAGCGGCGTCATGGTTACATCCCGCTGGCCAATGGCGGTCTGCACCCTGGCCCCGGCGTCGTCGGGAACCAGGGTGCTGAAGATCCGGCCCGGCTGCTCGCCAGCCAGCGGCCGGAGCACCGGCTGGCCCAGCGTATCCGCGGCCTGCCAGCCGATGTCTCTTCCCAGGCCGAGCGCAAGCGCAGCGGCCTGGAGCTGGGCGCCGCTGAGCCGCTCGGCCAGCGAAGCGAATACGGTGTTACAGGACACGGCGAACCCTTGCGCCAGCGTGAGGGAGCCGTGTTCTTTGCCGTGCGGGCAGGACAGGTGATACTTGCCGAATTGGCCGGAGCAGAAGAACCGTTCCTCCGGTGAGGTTACGCCGGCTTCAAGCGCTGCGGCAGCCGTTACAAGCTTAAAGACCGAGCCGGGAACCGCCGCCTGCAGCGCCCGGTTATTCCACTCGCCGCCTTCAGGCGAGATGCGGTCCGGATCATATAAAGGCAGAGACACCATGGCCGCAATGTCTCCTGACCTGGAATCCAGAACAACTACAGCTCCTTCCTTCACCCCAGCCTCCACCGCCAGCTGTTCTATCCCCTCCTGCAGCTTTTTGTCAATCGTAGTGTAGACTGAAAGCGGATAATAAGGATTGCCCGGCGCCTTTACCTTGAGCGGGCTGCCGGGCAGGCGGTTGCCGCGGGCATCGACCTGCACATAGACCTCGGTATGGCCCACTCCCTGCAGCAGCGGCTCCAGCGTCTTCTCAAGCCCGTCCATGCCGGCAAGCGGAACCCGCAGACCAGTGGGCGACTGCTTAGCGACTGCCGGTGCCAGCTCCGACAAATAGCCCAGCCACTGGCGTCCTGTCGCCGCTTCGTCATATCTGCGGACATACGGCAGCGCGCGCACACCGTTGACCGCAAGCGCCTCCACCTGCTCCGCCTGCTCGGGAGTCAGGGCTATGGGGCTTCTGCCCCCTGCCGAAGGCCAGAGCAACGGCTCTTTCAGCCCGCTGATACGGCTCTCCAGCTCGCCGTATGACACTCCAAGGACAGCAGCAAGCTGCTTCAGCTTGCTGCTGTCTCCTGCTGCCGCCGTCTCCTCCTGCGGAAAAAAGGCCGCTGTCCATACCGTCTCTCCGGCCAGCGGTCTCCCGTTGCGGTCATAGAGCCTCCCCCGCCCGCTATCGAGTACGGTTTCCCGTTCGCTTTGAATCGCCGCCATCTGTGCCATAGTATATGCCGCTCCCGGAACAGCCCGGTGCTTCAGCACAAGCTGCACCCAGGCCAGCCTGATTACAAGAACTCCAATAAGAGCCGACAGTATTAGCAGGCTCCAGACAATACGCTTATTAAGGTGCTTGTGCAATGTTATTCCCCCTGCTGCTACCTGTACATCAACGGTTCAGGCCTTGTGGCTTTTATTATGCCCACCTTCCCGATAAATACCAAAAATTCGTCAGCGGTATACAAAATAAGCCTAAAACCACAAAAAACCGTACCCTTCTAAAGAAGAGTACGGCAGAATAGCCACTATAGCGCTGTATACGCTTTGTATTCTACACACTGAACCTGGCCAGCCGTTCCCTGAGCTTCAAGGATGCATTCTCCAGCTTGCCGGACAGCTCGACCAGATAATCGCTCACATTCTGCTGTTCACCGCTGAGCGAAGCCACCTCCTCAGAAGCTGCCGACGATTCTTCGGCAAAGGAGCTGACATTGCCGATCGTCTCCGACAGCCCTTTTTGCGACTGGCTTAATCCTGCGATGGAATCCGATACGGAATCCAGCCTGGCAATGAACTGGTTCATCCGCTCCTGCACAGATACGAAAATTTCACTGGTATCCTGCACAGAAGCCATCTGCTCCGAGAATAGCGGCGCCACTTGAGATAAGGCGTTCACGGTATCGTTGATATCCTGCATTATAGTCTCGGTAATGTCTGCGACCACGGCAATGGAACGCTTGGACTGGTCGGCAAGCTGGCGGATCTCATCAGCCACCACCATGAAGCCGCTGCCGGCCTCGCCTGCCCGTGCTGCCTCAATCGTGGCATTCAGTGACAGGATATTGGTCTGCTGCGTAATGTTTTGCATGACATCCAGCACCTTAATGACTGAGGATGCTGTCTCCTGCAGCTCGTTCACCTTTTGAACCAAGGTGCCTGTCATTACACCTGTGTTCCCCGTTCTGACCAGCAGCTCCTGCAGCTTCGCAACCCCCTCCTTGCTGGATTGCCCGACACTGTGTGCGGTGCTGCTCATTTCCTGTGCTGCAGCGATAACCTGGGCCGTCTGGCCGGATATTCTCTCCGTCATTTCATTGCCCCGGTCGGCCTCCAGCGCCAGACTGCCTGCTCCGCCGGCAATCTCTTCTGTCGCAGAAGCGATATCCTTCGCAGCCATTGCTGTCTTGCGGGACGCATGTCCCAGTGCATCCGCCGTTCCAAGCACTTCAAGCGCTGTCTCATTGGTGTGTACCACCAGCTCGTTAATCCGCTCCATCATCATATTAAATGAGCCGGATAGCTGCCCAATCTCGTCACGGGACTTCACTTGAGTACGTACCCTGAGATCTCCCTCGGCTCCCTGGAACATTAATGTCTTTAGCCGGTTCAGCGGACCTGAGACCATCCTTACCATCCAGAAGCCGATCAGCACTGCGATAACCGCAGCTGCTGCAACGGCAATATACGTGGTATTCAGAATTAGTCCGGCATCCTTGATGAGATTGTCCGAAGGAACAACGCCGAGTACTCTCCACCCCGAGCTTGCCAGCGTACCGTATACCGCCAGAATTGATTTTCCCTGTTCATCACGGGTTGGCAGTGAGCCGGAATCCTTGTTCAGTCCATTAAAAAGTGTTCCGCCCAGACGCAGATAGGAATCTGCTTCCTGGTGCTGCGAGGTGGCGATCAGCTCATCCTTGTCTGTCAGCAGCTGGATATAAGAATCCATTCCAAGACTGACCTTGCTAAGCTGGCTTTCAATTTCAGCAGTCTTGATATCGCACACAGCAATATAGCCTGCGCTGCCGGAAGCTTCTGCCGACTTGGCAAAATGAAATACTCCTGTGTTCTCGCCCTGCTTGAGCCCCTGCGTGATCCAGAGACTCTGAGGCTGATTCTGCAGCTGACTGAACCAGCCGTTTTGTTTCATCCCTTCTATAAAAGCGCTGTCTGCCGTACCAGATACCAATACCGGAAGACTATCCTCCAGCGGAACCAGATATACAGCCTGCATATTTCCCGCCGCTTCAAGCCAGGCATCCAGCTCCGATTGAATCGAGGCAGCCGCTGCTGCCTTAGCCTCCGCCTCTGCACCGGACGCTGTGCCGGACTGGACGGCCTGCCTGATCGTTTTGTTGTAAAACAGCTCCCCCAGCCTATCCTCAAAGCGCAGCAGGATCACATCCAGCTTCTCCGCTGTCTGCTGCACCGTCTGTTCATTCGCCGCCAGGGCGTTAGTTTCAATCGTATGTTTGGCTACAGAATACGAAGTATAGCCGAGTGACAGAACAATCCCCATAGTCGTGATAAAAAACACCAGAAATAACCGCATCCCCAGTGACTTGGAAGGATTCAGCCACGCGGGTCCGCTGCCGACTTTTCTTAATTTACTCACAAAAAACCACCGCCAAATCTTCATTATTGTTGCACACAGCCGCCATTAATCATAAACGAAAAGGACTGCAAATGCTGTGATTTTGTTGTATCCGGTGATAGCTGCTGAAGATTACTCAAAATGATTGTTATCCCTACCCTGATTCATCTGTTTCCCCTCTTGAAATCACCACTGAAAAGGGTTATAACTAAATTGTATGATTAAATTATTGTTTTGTTATTATATTGTAGCTAACTAACAATAACAAAATCACTTATTTTATCACTTCTTATTGATAAAATTTGTAAATCGGAGGTTGTAGAATGTCACGGCTTAATGAATATATCGGAGGGGTAACCTGGGGCTTCATGGGCAAACGCGGAACATGGGCAACAGAGGCTGCCGGGACCTCAATGGAACTTATGAAATCGGTTACGGGAGCTAACTGGACAGCCATTGCCTTTAGCGCCTTCCAGGCGACTGCCCAGTCCACGAATATCCCTTACCAGGAAGCACCGACGGTTACTGACTATGAAGTGCTGTGGGCTATCCGCAAGGCCAAAACGCTCGGTCTGAAGGTCTGTCTCAAGCCGATCGTCAACTGTGCTGACGGAACCTGGCGGGCACATATTAACTTTTTTGACAAAGATGTTCCTTGCGAGCCCAAATGGTCAGACTGGTTCCGCTCTTATACCGCTTTTATTCTGCATTATGCGAGGATTGCCGAAGAAACCGGCTGCGAAATGTTCTGCATCGGCTGTGAAATGGTCCAGACTGACCGGCGTGAAGCAGAATGGCGCACGCTGATCGCTGAGGTCCGCAAAGTATATAACGGTGTCATCACGTACAACTGCGACAAGTATCAGGAGGCTAATGTAACCTGGTGGGATGCTCTCGATGTGATATCGTCCAGCGGCTATTATCCGGAAACGGACTGGGAAGCCCAGCTCGACCGGATTGAGCCTGTCGTGCAGGCGCACGGCAAGCCCTTCTTCTTCATGGAAGCCGGATGCCCAAGCCGCAGCGGAAGCGCCGCGATCCCCAATGACTGGTCGCTGCCGGGCGGGCCGGATCAGGAGGAGCAAAGCCGCTTCTACCAGGCGATGTTCAGTGCATGCCAAAAGCGCAGCTGGGTGCAGGGCTTCATGCTCTGGGACTGGCCGGCAGAGCTTTATCCGCTGGAGGAAGCTGCAGCCAATGATGATTATTGTATGTACGGCAAGGCTGCCGCACCTGTTATCAAGCACTTTTTTACTACTACAATAAATAGTCAGGAGTGAATGTTACCTTATGAAAATAACAACTGAAGCATGGCTGAACGCACTTACGAACGAGCTGCAGAACAATATTCTCGGCTTCTGGATCAAGCACACACTGGATGAAGAGCACGGCGGCTTCGTCGGCGAAATTGATAATCAGCTCAACGTGATTGCCGGGGCCGAGAAGAGCCTGGTGCTTAATGCGCGGATTCTCTGGACCTTTGCTACAGCCTACCGCACCTATGGTTCGGCGGAATATCTCAGTATGGCTGAACGCGCTTACCGTTATCTGCTGGAGCATTTCCTCGATAAGGAATATGGCGGATTGTACTGGATGGTTGACGCATCCGGTGTCCCTTCCCAGCCTAAGAAGCAGGTGTACGGCCAGGCTTTTGCCATCTATGCGTTGGCTGAATACCATCATGCTACCGGAGATCAGAATGCGCTTAAGCTTGCTGTAGAGATTTTCCGCGTCCTGGAGAAGCACAGCTATGATCCTCTTTATAAAGGTTATATTGAAGCGCTCTCCCGCGAATGGGAGGTTACGGATGAATTGTCGCTCAGCGATAAGGATATGAATGAGAAAAAATCGATGAATACCCATCTGCACGTCCTTGAGGGCTATACCGGGCTGTACCAGGTATGGAAATCCGAGGAGCTGCGGGTGAAGCTGGCCGAGCTGATTAACACGATGCTTGATCATATCGTTGATGATCAAGACCGTCATTTCCACCTGTTCATGGATGAAGAGTGGCACATCAAATCGGACATCACCTCCTACGGCCACGATATTGAAGGCAGCTGGCTGCTGGTGGAGGCGGCTGAGGTGCTGGGTGATGAAGCGCTGCTGGAGCGTGTGCGTAAGGTTGCCGTTACTATGGCCGAAGCAGTTCTGGCTGAAGGAATCGACAAAGACGGCGGAATCTGGAACGAGGCTGTACCAAGCGGCCTGCTGAATGAGGAAAAGGACTGGTGGCCCCAGGCTGAAGCAATGGTCGGCTTTTATAACGCTTATCAGCTGACACAGGATACACGTTATCTGGATGCCTCGGCAGCAGTATGGGAATTTATCGACCGTTATATCGTTGACCATAAGCTGGGTGAATGGTACTGGGCGGTGGATGAGCATCTGCAGCCTCTGGCTCACGCGCCTAAGGTCAGTGCCTGGAAGTGCCCTTATCATAACAGCAGAGCCTGCTTCGAAATGATCGGACGCCTGCAGGCCGCCGTAAAGGAGACTCACTAATGACAGCATTATTCGAAGAACGCAAGGCACAGCTGACACAGCGGTACGAGACCCTGATTGCCCGTAAAAATGAAAAGCTGCCCTACGGCAACGGGATATACGACCGGTACGTTTATCCGCTGCTGACCGCAGAGCATGCTCCGCTGATCTGGCGCTATGATTATAACCCTGAGACTAATCCTTACTTTGCAGAGCGGATCGGCGTAAACGGTGTCTTCAATCCCGGCGCAATTGAGCTGGACGGCAAATTCTATATTATAGCCCGTGTTGAAGGCAACGACCGTAAATCCTTCTTTGCCGTCGCCGAGAGTGACAGCGGAGTGGACGGTTTCCGTTTCTGGGTTCATCCGGTTGTTCTGCCTGAGACCGGAGAACCGGACGTCAACGTCTATGATATGCGTCTTACCAAGCATGAAGACGGCTGGATCTACGGGCTGTTCTGTACCGAGCGCAAGGACCCGGATGCGCCGCATGGCGACCTGTCCAGTGCAGTGGCGCAGTGCGGTATCGCCCGCACCAGGGACCTGAAGAGCTGGGAGCGCCTAGCCGACCTGCGGACCGGCTCCGCCCAGCAGCGCAACGTCGTGCTGCATCCGGAGTTTATAGACGGTAAATACGCTTTCTACACCCGTCCGCAGGACGGCTTCATCGACGCCGGCTCCGGCGGCGGCATCGGCTGGGGGCTATCCGATACTATTGAGAATGCGGTCATCGGGAGCGAGACGATCATCGACCAGCGCTACTATCATACGGTCAAGGAAGTGAAGAACGGCCAGGGGCCCGCTCCGATCAAAACCCCGCGCGGCTGGCTTCACATCGCCCACGGCGTGCGTAATACCGCTGCGGGTCTGCGTTATGTGCTGTATGTTTTCCTCTCTGACCTCAATGAACCGAACAAGGTTACCCATGCTCCAGGCGGACACTTCATCGCACCGGACGGGGAAGAACGCGTCGGTGATGTCTCGAATGTCGTATTCTGTAACGGTGTAATCGCCCGTGACAACGGGGAAATCTACATGTATTACGCATCCTCAGATACCCGGGTGCATGTAGCAACCACCACAGTCGATCAGATGCTCGATTACGTGCTGAACACGCCGGAAGATCCGCTGCGCTCCTACGCCTGCGTCCAGCAGCGGATCGAACTGATTAACCGCAATCTGCAGCTCTAATGTTATTCACATGTAAAAGAACAGGCGCCGCCGGCAGAGCTCAACGTATCTGCAGGCGGCGCCTATTCGCCTTTTATATGCGCTTACCGGTTAGTTCGATTTCCTCCACCTAATTCCATTAAAAACAATTATTTTCAATAATTAGTTAGAAAATCGCCAGCTATTTCGTACGATATACCACTTTTCAGGTAATTCGGTTAATTTTAGTGGACTTTTTCCCACTAATATCCTTACAGCCGAGATTGAGAAGGATTTAGCGGGTGAAATTCCACTTATTTAAATGAATACACACTATCCATCCCTATGAAGCGATGTTTTCCTGTTTTGCAAACAGGGTACAATGGAATCAGAGCCGAAATAGCTACGAGGAGGTTAAGAGATGAAACCGCGTATTTCCGTTATAACGCTGGGAGTGGATGACCTGGAGCGGTCGCTGGAGTTCTACCGTGACGGGCTGGGCCTGCCGACAGAGGGGATTATCGGGACGGAATTCGAGCACGGGGCTGTTGCTTTTTTTGAGCTGCAGGCAGGTCTCAGGCTGGCTCTGTGGAAACGCAGGGATTTGGCCGATGACAGCAGGCTACCGCAGACTCCTGCCAGTCCGACTGAGTTTTCTCTGGCCCACAATGTAGGCAGCCGTGAAGAAGTAGACCTGCTTATCGCCGAAGTGCGGCAGGCCGGCGCGGTCATTACCGTACCTGCTCACGATACCTTCTATGGAGGGTATGCCGCCTATTTTCAGGACCCTGACGGGCATTTATGGGAGGTGGCCTGGAACCCGGCCTGGGAGCTTCCAGAGTGATTACAGCTTACACTATTCAAGCCAGGCACTTCACCGGCGGCATACAGCGCTTAGACAGCAATAAATGCCGCCGGAGTGCCATCCAGAGCAGGATCGATATCTTCACAGATCGGCTTGCATCCCGAATCTAATACTCCTCCCCGTCGTCCCCCTGTACTTTAGCATTTAGCCCGGCAGCAACCCCGATCATCTTCTCAATTACAAAATCATCCGCACCCGCTACCGTAATCCGCCCGTCTGTGTATTTAAAAGAGATCTGTTCATCTTCTTCCGCCAGCCAGTTAAAAAAGTCCCCGGCAATATCCAGTGTCCCGAATGGACTCTTTACTGAAAGTCCGCTGCTGTAATTAAAATCTGCCTGTCCGGCAAAATACGCTTTTGCTTCCTCCAAGGAAATCGGATTGCTTCCGCTCTCCGTCCAGTGTTCCGTCCGGGTAATGTGCACATCATAACTCATCCGTTTGTTCACTCCAATTAAAAGATAATAAATTTTAAGGCTTGATTCATGCCGTCTTACACGTTCAGCTACGCGGCTCAGCCACCGAATCCCTGTGGACAATATCAGCGGCAATTAGGATTTTTTCCAGCGGTGAAGACGGGCTGTTAATCCGGTGCAGCAGCTTCTCGACCGCGGCCCGCCCCATCGCTTCCTTCGGGACATGCACAGTAGTCAGCGGCGGAATACCTCTGGCAGCATCGTCAATATTGTCAAAGCCGGTCACGGAGATAGCCTCAGGAACGGACATGCCCTCCTCCTCAAGTACTTCACATACTGTCAGGGCAATAAAATCATTGCCGCACAGCAGCGCAGTCGGGACATTCCCCTCACGCTTCCGCTTCAACAGCCACTGCTTGAATTCCTCATGAAAAACAAGCGAATCCATCCCTTCCTGCATCAGCAGCACATCATTGCCCTGCTGAGGCTGAATTCCTCCTTCTTCAAGCGAACTGCGGAAGCCGATCCAGCGGTCCCTGAAGCTGCGGGAATAACGGATCGGACCAATGAAATGCTGCTGTGTGTGGCCGATTCCCAGCAGATGATTGCTTAGCCTCGACATGGAGTCCATGTTGTTCGCAAATACAGTGTCGCTTGGAATCAGCGGGTCCTCATGATCAATCAGCACCATCGGCAGGCCGATCCGGTGAACCTCCAGCAGCAGTGAGGTTGATATTGTACCTACACCGACCAGTCCCAGCAGGCCGCCGGGATTCAAAATATTAACGAAGTTGTCAGCCCGGTGCTCCGAGACAATTACCATGCCCAGCCCCTGTTCATCCAGTGCTAAGGCAATGCCGTCTACAATTTTGCCCCAATACAGCGAATCCTGCGTCTGGGAACGGATATTGGGCATCAGCACCAGCACCGACTGCTTGTTGCGGTCACCGCCGGCCGCTTGGGCAGAGCGTTTTGTGCTCTGCATGTATGCATTTTTTTGCGTGAAATAACCAAGCTGTGAAGCCGCCTGAATGACTCTTTCTCTCGTTGTTTCATTAACTCCCTCCTTGCCGGACAGGGATTTCGAGACGACGAATTTGGACACTCCGAGATGGTCTGCTATGATCTGCATCGTAACTTTTTTAGCCATATGTATTCCTCCAGCGGTTGATTCCGTTATCATAACTTTTACCTAACAAAATAATTATACTTGCCGTTTCCCTTATACACAAGAACCAGCCCCTAAAAGCACAACAGGCTGCTTCTTCACAAGGGAAGAAACAGCCTGAATGTTCGCCAGGATTAACTATACTATCTAAAGTTAAATCGTAAATAACGCCAGCTTGTCCTTCAGCTGGTTCGAAGCAACCTCCAGCTTGCCGGACAGGGATACGAGCTGATCGCTCACATTCTGCTGCTCGCTGCTGAGTGAAGCCACCTCTTCGGAGGTAGCCGACGATTGCTGTGCCACTGCGCTTACATTGCCCATTGCATCAGACAGCACACCCTGCGAATGGCTGAGACTGCCTATTGCGCTTGTAACAGACTCCAGACTGGCAATGAAATCCTCCATTTGAGCCTGTACCGAAACAAAGATATCGCTTGTACTCTTCACTGAGGTCATCTGCTCTTTGAAGAGCGGAGCCACTTCGGACAGCTCCTCTACGGTTCCGTTCATCTCAGTGACAATATTATCAATGATGCCGGCTACCAGGGCAATCGACTGCTTGGACTGATCAGCCAGCTGCCGGACTTCACCGGCCACCACCATAAATCCGCGGCCTGCCTCGCCGGCTCTCGCTGCTTCAATCGTAGCATTCAAAGACAAGATATTCGTCTGCTGGGTAATATTCTTCATCACGTCAAGCACTTTAACGACAGAGTATACTGTATCCTTCAGATTGTTGACCCGAGACACCAGCGCCCCCGTCTTCTCACCGATCAGGCCGGTCTTCTCCAGCAGGGCCTCCAGCTGCTTGGCACCGTGTCCGCTGGCTTCGCCGACCGTATGCGCCGCTTCATCCATTGCCGCATTGGCAGCTACCACACTCTGCATCTGGGTACCGATCAGATCTGTCAGCTCACTGCCGCGCTCTGCCTCCAGCGCCAGACTGCCTGCGCCGCCCGCAATCTCTTCAGTGGCTGCAGCGATTTCCTTGGCAGAAATGGCGGTTTTGCGGGAAGCATCGCCAAGCTCACCGGCAGTCTCCAATACTTCACGTGCTGTATCGGTCGTCTGCGCTACCAGATCAGTAATTCGCTCCATCATCATATTAAAGGAGTCTGAGAGCTGGCCAATTTCATCCTTCGAGACAAACTCAGTCCGTACGCTAAGGTCTCCCTTTGCCCCTTGAACCATCAGATCCTTCAGGCGGGCCAGCGGCTGGGCGATCATCCGCACCATCCAGAAGCCCAGCAGTACAGCAAGCAAAGCTGCTACAAGTGCAGCCATAAACGTGGTGAACAGGATAGGCGCCGCAGCTTTTACCAGTTCGCCTGTAGGAATAATTCCGGTGAGCTTCCAGTCAGCCTTGGTAAGCGTTCCGAATACGGCCAGCACATCCTTGCCTTCCCCGTCCTTGGCTTCCCGGCTGCTGGTTGCATCCTTGCTGTCCTTAATGAAGCTGAATTCCGAAGCCGTTCCGTCATCAGCAGACACAGAGGAGGCTACTACAGTACCATCCGGATCAACCAGCTGAATCCGTGAGCCTTCGCCAAGCGACACACTTTTGAAGGCATCCTCAAGCAGTGTGTTCTTCAACTCAAGCATCAAGATGAACCCTGAGCCGGATCCCATTGTCTTCAGGGATCTTACCATCGCGACATTCTTCCCGCCGTTTCCTTGCACAGAGGTTGAGAACCAGTAATTCTGCAGCGACTCACCGTCTTTTGTATAGTAAGCAGTGTATTCTTTAGTCCGGTCAACCACAGTCTTGAACCATTCCTGATCTCTGATTCCCTCCATCTTCAGACTGGAATTGCCGCTTGAGATGACGCCCTCTTCCGGTTCAATCGGAATCAGTGAAATCGCCACAATATTAGAGTCCGTTGTCGTCTGGCTGGACAGCTTCTTGCTGATTGCATCCGTAGCGACGAATCTATCATAATTGGATGCAGCTGAGACCAGAGCGGTCAGATCGCTTTGCATTTTGGTATCGAAGTACAGCTGAAGCGCCAGATTCTCGTACTGGTTGAGCATAATGTCCAGCTTGTCCGAGGTCTGGAGAATGGTCTGCCTGTTCGCCTCCGACACATTATCTTTAATCGTAGTCTTAGCCTTGTTATACGACAAGAGTCCGAGAAGAAGTACAACAACCACGATAGAGGAGAGAAAAATCAGGAACAGCTTGACCCCTACTGATTTGATCGGATTTACTCTCTTTACCTGGCGGACGGAGCCGTGCAGCACACCTTTAAAGCTTAAATCAGGCATTTTTATCTTACCCTTGCCTTTTCCTGACGGCTGTTTCCCCTTTGCCGAATCAGGATGTTCTTTCTGTTCTTTGAGTGTTTGTTTATTGTTCTTTCTCACTTTTACCCTTCTCCCCTTCTGCTTTTTCTCTCTGTTCTCCTGCTCGGGAATTCCCATGCAATCACCTGCCAGTTAGAATAGAAGATGTATGTAAGCGTTCACCCTCTATTATCGGCTGATTAGGACAAAATGCTTAGATTTCTCAAGAATTAAACTGAGAATTTTTATATATTCTATAATCTTTTGTCACATTCTGTATATACGCAAAAAGGACGCCCCGCAGGTGGAGGCATCCTCTATTATCATGTACGCTCTTGTTATTTTCTTTTCCGCATCATGTCAAAATAAGCAACCGGCTGATCCACCTTCATGCGCACCTTTTGAAGCGGGTGACGGGCAGCATCAAGCGGATTCCCCGCTTCATCCCACAGCTCGCCGACGGTCTGCTTAAAGAATGTATTGTCAGGTCCGAAAAATTCAACTTCCTGTCCCGGCTTAAAATGATTACGCTGCTGCACAAGCGCTGTACCGCTCTGCGAATCATATTCGAGCACCAATCCGGCAAAATCATACGGTGCCGCTTTTTCCTCAGGCTCATAAATATGATCCTCGTGGTCCGGCGTGTCATAGAAGAAACCGGTATTCAGCGGACGGTTCGCCGCCTTCTGAAGCTCTTCCAGCCATTCCGGCTTCAGCACGTAATTCTCAGGGTCCGCCATGTAGGAATCAATTGCCTTGCGGTATGCATTCACGACAGTGGCTACATAGTGGATAGATTTCATCCGGCCTTCGATTTTGAAGCTGTCAATGCCCACCTCGATCAGGTCGGGAATGCTCTCCAGCATGCACAAGTCCTTAGAGCCCATGGTGAACGGGTTATCCTCAGGCTGATGCAGCGGCAGCTGGGTTACTCCCGGTAAAAGATGCTGCGGCGGAGCAGCTTCAGCCTGATCCTCCTCCGACACCCAGGTTCCTTCCGGACGTCCGTCCTCGAACAGGTCATACTTCCAGCGGCAGGACTGGCAACAGCCTCCGCGGTTGGAGTCACGGTCTGTAAAATGGTTGGACAGCACGCAGCGGCCGGAATACGAGGAGCACATCGCGCCGTGGATGAAGCTCTCGATTTCGATATCGACATGCTTTTTGATCTCGGCGATCTCTTCCAGGCTGGTCTCGCGGCCCAGCACGACACGCGGCAGCCCTTCTTCCTTCCAGAAGGATACAGCCTGCCAGTTCAGCGTAGACTGCTGTGTGCTGAGATGCACTTCCAGCCCAGGCACCAGCCGGCGCGCAGTATCAACGATAGCCGGATCGGCTACGATGATAGCGGCAATTCCCGCCTCATACAGGTTACGCAGGTATTCCTCGATCCCCGCGATATCTTCGTTATGGGCATAGATATTAGTGGCGACAAATACCTTTGCCCCGTATTTTTTAGCGAACTCAACACCCTCGCGCATTTCCTCGAAGCTGAAGTTGTCAGCCCCGGAGCGCAGTCCGTATTTCTGTCCTCCGATATATACTGCATCCGCACCATAGTGCACGGCAAATTTCAATTTTTCGAGGTTACCCGCCGGAGCCAGGAGCTCCGGTTTGTCCAGACGGTAACGTTTCCCCTTGTACTGGGGCTTGGTCATGGTACCCATTGATGTTCTCCCCTCCATATCTTTGCTGTGTTAAAACAAACCGCAAATCATCTCTTTTGGATATGAACGTAACTGCAGAAAGCGTTTGGACTTCCGGCCGCTGTTGTCTCCAGATTTCTTGACTAGTACCGCTGTTCGCGGTTGAAATCCGGAGACAAAGGCGGACGCGTTCGCTCCTTCAGTTCCAAACCTTTCCTCCGTTACTCTTATCCTTAAGGTAAGCTTCAAGTTCATTTTAAAGCAGCAAATCATTGCCTTATTTTATTGCCCTAAAAGATTAATTAATAGACTTGTTCTTTGTAGAAGAAGCCGAACGACAGGTCACGCTCAGGGTCCTGCAGCGCACGGATTCCATCCATCCAAGACTCATCAAATTCATAGCCCTGCGGGTCCTGTGCATACAGGTCCACTGCATGACGGAAAGCCTTGACGACAGCAACGTTATAAGCAATTGGCTTGAGCAGGCCTTCGATCTTGAGGCTGTGCACTCCGGCAGCGAGCAGGATATGCAGGTCCTCAAGGATACAGACATCATCGGAGCTCATAATGTGCGTTCCGTTGATATCCTCGTAGATCGGGAATTTCTCTTCCTGGCGCTCTGCTTCAATCAGGAACAGGCCGCGGTCCTTGCCAAGATTGCCATCCTCCACCGGACGTCCCTGATGCGCCATGTAGCTGGCTACCAGCCCGCGCTTGGAATGATAAATATTGGTCATTCCGTGCACCTGCACCTGGGCTTCCACTTCAAGCAGCGGTACCATTTCGGTAATCTCATCCATATTCAGCTCTCGGGCCAGAACGACCCGTGAAGCCCCTTTGCGGCCCCAGTAATTAGCCGTATAGTAATTCGTCGAGGTCATCTCGGCATTCCAGTGCAGCCCCAGCTCCGGTGCCTCTGACTTCACGGCGTACAGCACAGCAGGGTCACCGAATTCAATTCCGTCAATGCCCAGCCCGCCGATTGCCTTCACATAAGCCGGAAGCTCGTCCAGCAGGCGGTTAGACATCAGCCCGCCAAGGCTGGCGTATACCTTGCGGCCCATACCGTGGGCCAGTTCAATTACGGCCGCTGTATCCTCCAGCGTAAAATGGCCGGCCAGCCGCATACCGAAACGGTCGTCTCCGATCAGCAGTGCATCCGCTCCTGCATTCAGCAGTGCCCGCGCTTCCTCCAGGGATGCCGCTGTTACCAGCAGCTCCGGTTTGTTCATCATGTTACATCCTCCTGCCTTACGGTACATCAAACCGCAGTAATCTCTATTTTAATAGGTTACGGCGCAGTTTGTTCACTTTTTTTAATATTGGCTAAATGTTCCTCGTATGTTTTGCCGAACAGATGGCCTTGTGTGCCGTCTTTTTTGGTCACATAAAAGTAATACTCCGATGCTTCTGGCGCAAGAGCTGCTTTGATTGAGGCTAAACCGGGACTCGCAATCGGCCCCGGCGGCAGCCCTGCGTTCCTGTACGTATTAAACGGGCTTTCTACCTCAAGATCCTTATACAGCAGCCGTTCCTTCTGTTTATCCAGCAGATACTGGACGGTAGCATCGATCTCCAGGTTCTGGCCTTTGTTGAGCCTGTTATAAATAACGCCGGCTACCAGCGCCCGCTCATCTTCGACGACAACCTCACGTTCCACCAGCGATGCCACGGTCAGCAGCTCATGCAGGGACATCTTCCGCTCTGCCAGCTGCTGCTTCCAGTCCGGAATGCTGTCCAGCTTCTTCTCTAGCTGCTCCAGCAGCACCTCAACAACCTCCTGCGGTGTGCTGTCCTTGAGCAGTTCATACGTTTCAGGGAACAGGTATCCTTCAAGGCGGTGCAGAAGCTCTGCATTCCCAGGGATCTGAAGCCGTTCCACTACAGCCAGCCCCGCGCCCGAATCTATAAGTTCAAGGAATACCTCCGGCTTCTGGCCCCAGGCCTCAGCCAGCTTATCCGCTACCTGCTTCGCGGTATATCCTTCCGGAATGGTGAAGATAACCGTCTCTTTCTTCACAACATCACCTGCATTCAGCCGGGTAATCAGGTTGTCATACGTATCGCCGGGGCTTGCAGTATAAGTACCAGCCATGAAACCGGACCCTTCCTTGACCCATCTCAGATAACCTTTGAAGAATAAAGCGTTACGGATAATGCCGTTCTCTTCGAGCAGATCAGCAATTTCAGAGCTGCCCATTCCCTTCTCTATCGTAAATGTTACAGCCTGACCTGCAGGCTGGACCGGCTGCATTCCATTCCAGATATACCATGCGCCTCCCCCTGCTGCCAGGACCAGCACAAGGATTACGATCAGCACGGCGCGGATTGCGGCTTTCAAATAGAACTCCTCACTTTCCGACTATAAAGTATAGAATTGTATTGATTTAAATTCAATATATATTTTCTGAAAATATACATTTCACCGCATTTACATGGCCTACCAAGCAAAAAGAGCGCGGAAAAAATCCGCCCTCTTCCTTGCAAGCATTGATATGGCTACAGCATTTATTCCGTGTCCTCGGCAGGAAAGGTCAGCTCATCATACAGCTCGGAGACATCTTCCCACTCTTCATCGTCCACGATACTCTCCAGCTCCGGCACACCGTCAGGCGAAACTACGATCCGCAGAATCTCCCTCTCCGCATTCTTACCGGAACCTGCCAGTACCGCATATGCACGGTCACCGACTTCAAATTCGGCGACAATATTGTAAACGGAAGACCGGCCCTGCTCATCTTCCAGTTCTACTGTTTCTCCATAGGCTTCCTTAAGCTTCGATGTCCATACCGCTTGTTCGGCGGAAAAATCAGTCATTCTCGGCTCCCCCGTCAAGCTCGTCTACAAGCGTATTGAAGGTCTCCTCAACAATCGCCCACTCTTCGTCATTCTCAATCATGAAGAGCTGCAGATCGTCGCCGTCTTCCTCGTAGCGGAAAGCATATACTTCATCGCTGTCCTCATCTTCGGAATCAAGCGGCACAACCATCATGTACTTTGCATCCGAACCGTCGACTTCAAACTTCATGATGACCTCAAATTCCTCTTCATTACCTTCCTCATCGGGAATATAGATAATTTCCGGTTCTTCTTCTTGGCCAATCTGTTCGTTTGTCATAATAGCGCACCCCTCACCTTTTACTGTTAGCATCCAAAAAATTTTGCAAAATCAGGGCTGCGGCCATTTTATCCACAATCCCTTTGCGTTTCTTCCGGCTGACGTCCCCTTCAATCAGCACCCGCTCAGCGGATACCGTCGTCAGACGCTCATCCCAAAGGTGTACGGGTATTTCGAGTTCCTCCCGCAGCTGACCGGCAAACTCTATACAGATTTCACCACGGGGTCCAACTGAGCCGTTCATATTCTTCGGCAGGCCAACCACGATCTCTCCAATCTCATGCTCCTTGACCAGCTCACGGATACGTTCAAATTCATTGCCGTTTCCGCGGCGCTCAATGGTTTCAAGAGCCTGGGCGGTCCACCCGAAAATATCACTTGTGGCGACACCGATTCTGCGGTCGCCGTAATCCAGTCCCAGCTTCTTCATCATTTCGGCTGATCCACCCGATGATTCGCCAGGTAGAAACGGACCAGTTCCTCAATCAGCTCATCACGTTCTTTTCTCCGGACCAAACTTCTCGCATTGTTGTGGCGCGGAATGTAAGCCGGATCTCCGGAAAGAAGATACCCTACGATCTGGTTGATCGGATGATATTCTTTCTCCACCAGCGCGTCGTATACGGCGAGCAGAATTTCCTGGGGAGAAGCTTCCTTTTCGTCGCCCTTCACATTGAATTTAACCGTTTTGTCCATGGAGTCCATCTGTGACACCTTCCTTCTGCAAAATCACCCTCAGAGGGCGGCTTCGCATAGTTGCTGCTGTACAGCTCACTTGCTGACCTCATCATAACATATTCATGCCCTGCCTTGGAAATCCTGCCTCTGAGATAGCGCTTTTTTTGGCATTTTGTCTACAAAAATATAGATATTTTTGGGTTTTAAGCTATTGCATAACCGCTTTCAGGACGAATATTCGCTAAAATGCACACCATACCCGCTCAATAAAGCAGCGGTACTGATATGAGGCTCTCAGTACCGCTGGGCATATTTATATGAGAGGATAGCTGCCATACAGGCAGCCGGACATCAATGCCTAGCCTTGTGCAGCTACAAGCTCTTCGGCTTTAGCCAATGCTTCGGACAGCTTGGAAGCATCCTTGCCACCGGCCTGGGCCATATCCGGACGTCCGCCGCCGCCGCCGCCGCATACAGCGGCAACTTCTTTGACCAGCTTGCCGGCATGGAAGCCCTGTTTAACCAGTGTCTGCGGTACGGAAACAACAAAGTTCACTTTATCGTCCATCGCTGCGCCGAGCACCAGAATAGCATCCGGCAGCTTGGCTTTCAGCTCATCGGCAGTGGAACGCAGCGCGTCCATGTTGCCTGCCTGAACAGCAACTGCAAGCAGCTGTGTGCCGTTGCCAACAGTCTTCACACTGCCGGTCAGCTCAGCGGCAAAGGTTGCGCTCAGCTTAGACTGCAGTGATTCATTCTCACGGGAAATTTCCCGTACCTGTGCATGCAGCGCCTCAATCCGCTTAGGCACGTCATTCAGCGCCGATTTCAGCAGCCCTGCAGCCTGCTTCAACAGATCCAGCTGGCCTTCGGTGAACTGGTAGGCATAACGGCCGGTTACAGCTTCAATCCGGCGTACACCGGAGCCGATTCCGCTCTCGCTGACCAGCTTGAAGATCCCGATCTGCGAGGTGTTGCCGACGTGGATACCGCCGCACAGCTCAAGGCTGTAATCGCCGACCTGTACAACGCGGACGATGTTGCCGTATTTTTCGCCGAAGAGTGCCATTGCGCCCATAGCTTTGGCTTCGTCAATCGGCTTGTTCTCAATGACCACATCCAGGCCGCGCCAGATCTGCGCATTCACCCGGTGTTCAATATCACTTAGCTCTTCCGGTGTAATGGCACCGAAATGAGAGAAGTCAAAACGCAGGCGCGCGCCTTCTACCAGGGACCCTGCCTGGTTCACGTGGCCGCCGAGCACTTCCTTCAGCGCCTTATGCAGCAGGTGAGTCGCTGTGTGGTTCTTCACAATGTCTTCGCGCTCAGCACGGTTCACTTCTGCACGCACACTTTCGCCGACCTTCAGGTCACCGGCTTCAACCGTTACAAGGTGTACATGCTGTCCGTGCGGAGCCTTGAACAGGCCCGTTACTTTTGCCGTAACAGATCCGCCGGTCAGAAGACCGGTATCGCTCACCTGGCCGCCGCTTTCAGCGTAGAACGGAGTCGCTTCGAGCACAACCTGGCAATCCGCACCTTCGCTGACGGAGTCAACAAGCTCACCGTCTACAACAATAGCGAGGATTTTGGACTCTGCTACCGTGTCATTATATCCAACAAACTCACTTTTAACCGTCAGATCGGCAAGCGCGCCGCCCTGGATTTTCATACTGGCATTGTCCTGGCGGGCTGCTCTTGCCCGGTCGCGCTGCTCCTGCATCGCTGTATCGAAGCCTTCGCGGTCAACGGACAGCCCCTGCTCGGATGCGAAATCCTCTGTCAGGTCAAACGGGAAGCCGTAAGTATCATAGAGCTTGAACGCATCTACGCCGGCAATCACGCTCAGGCCGTCAGCTTTGGCTTTGGCTGAAATCTCACCAAGGATATTCAGGCCGTCGGACAGCGTCTCATGGAAACGCTCCTCTTCCAGACGGATGATTTTAGCGATATATTCGCGGTTATCCACAACGGAAGGGTAATACACGCCCATTACTTCGCCGACGGTTTCAGTCAGCTCATGCAGGAACGGACGGTCAAGGCCGAGTGTTTTCCCGTAACGGACAGCACGGCGGAGCAGACGGCGGATAATATAACCGCGGCCTTCATTGGAAGGAAGCACACCGTCACCAACCGCAAATGTCACAGTACGAACGTGGTCAGCAATGACCTTCAGGGCGATATCCTGCTCAAGGTTCTCTTTATATTTCACTCCGGCCAGACCGGCAGTCTTCTGGATCACAGGCTGGAACAGATCGGTATCGAAGTTGGAGTCCACGTCCTGCAGAATGGAAGTCAGACGCTCAAGGCCCGCACCAGTATCAATGTTCTTGTTAGGAAGCGGCGTGTAGCTGCCGTCCTTGTTGTGATTGAACTGGGAGAATACGAGGTTCCATACCTCCAGCCAGCGTTCATTTTCGCCGCCCGGATACATTTCAGGATCACTCATGTCGCTGCCGTAAGCTTCGCCGCGGTCGTAGAAAATTTCAGAGCAAGGTCCGCACGGGCCTTCGCCGATATCCCAGAAGTTCTCATCGCCCAGCTTGATGATGCGTTCAGCAGGCAGGCCTACCTTTTCATTCCACAGCTTGAAGGCTTCTTCGTCCTCAGCATATACCGTAACGGAAATGCGGTCGCCGTCAAAGCCGATCCATTCCTTGCCGGTCAGGAATTCCCAAGCCCAGGTAATCGCTTCTTCCTTGAAATAATCGCCAATCGAGAAGTTGCCCAGCATCTCAAAGAAGGTGTGGTGACGGCGTGTTTTGCCGACATTCTCGATATCATTGGTACGGATACATTTCTGCGAGTTGGTCAGGCGCGGATTCTCAGGAATCTCGCGTCCGTCAAAGTACGCCTTCAGCGGCGCCATGCCGGCGTTAATCCACAAAAGGGATGGGTCGTTGTGCGGAACGAGCGATGCGCTTGGTTCGATTTTGTGGCCTTTGCTCTCAAAAAACTGCAGCCATTTGGAACGGATTTCACTTGCTTTCATCATGTACAGCCCCCGTCTTAGTATTAATCTGCATCCGGCCTTACGCCGGAATACACAAAAACGCCCCTGAATAAATTCAGGGACGATGATTATCGCGGTACCACCCTGGTTATCGCCTTGACCGTGATATACACGGACACCTGCAGACGATCGCCTTGTCGCGGCTGTTAACGGGCGCCCCCGGCGGGATTTCCCCGCACTCCGAAATCAGCTTTCCGCCGGTCTGTCTTCCGGGTTCTCACAGCCATTACGAGCGATTCGTAACGGAACCCGTTCTCTGAGGGAGCCATGCTCCGGCGTACTTCATTTCATCAACGTTTTATCCGATTTGCATTTCAACATTTCAAGTATAGCCAGCGGCGGGGATTGTGTCAATGTTTGGCCTGAGGACCGGCTTTTCCGGGCTGCTGCTCTGCCTTAGATCCGGCTTAAAAATGGCGAATAGAGTTTGTTTATAGTAATACATAAATATTCATTAAAATAGTTTTTTGTTAACTTTTTATGAACTGCGGATATTTCAATTTCTCATAAAGATACTACAGAAAGCAATAAAGGCAACAACAAAAAATGCTCCACGAAAGGAAAAAAAGATGACTTTACTTACCAGAGAATTAAGAACAATGGAACAGGATCAAGAGCAGGCCGCACTGAACCGCTATCTAAACAGAATGCCCATCCGTGAACACCATTTAATGGATTTGCTTACAAAGACGCCATTCGAAGTAGATACTCCCGAACGGGTTGCATTGCGGAAAAAACTGATTTCTAGAGAGGATTCCATCACTAAAGAAAAGGTGATTGTAGGAAACGATATAATGCCCTTTAACTACTTGGCAAAAGGAACGAAAGCAGGTAAATCCGTATGCCGCATTGTTACTAGAGAAGAAAGCGGACGTGTATTCGGATATGGATCCGGATTCTTGGTCACTCCGACCCTGCTCCTAACCAACAACCATGTTCTGCAGAATTTTGAAACAGCAAGTTTAAGTTCAGCTCAATTCGATTATGAAGCTGATGTTCAATTTCAGGAGTTTCGCTTAGCGCCGGAAGTTTTCTTTATGACCAACACGGAGCTGGATTTTACCTTGGTTGCTGTTCAGGAGCAATCAACATTGGGAAAAAATCTCAAGGATTATGGTTACTTGCCCTTGGTAAAGCAAACGGGAAAAATCCTTCTGGGCGAATATGTGTCGGTTATTCAGCATCCAAAGGCTGAGCTTAAAGCAGTGGTGCTTCGTGAAAACAAGCTTATTGATGTCCTTGAAAACTTCCTCCACTACACAGCCGATACTAACCCTGGCTCGTCCGGCTCGCCAGTCTTTAATGACAGTTGGATGGTGGTGGGTCTCCATCATGCAAGCGTACCTGACCCAAATCAATCGGGAAAATATATCGCCAATGAAGGTGTTCGTATCAGCCGTATTCTCGAATTTATCGAGCGGGAATCAGGGGGACTCCGTATTGATCAAAAAAGGCTGCTTGATCATATTGCAACACCAGTTATTTCAGATCATCCTATAGAAAATGATTTTGGTGAAGAAGAAGATATTCCGTTTAACCTGGAACGATTCGAAGGCTTCACTGGCTATGATCCTGCATTTTTAGGAGACGGACAAAAGGTTGTTCCCCATCCTAAACTGCGCTCCGATCTAGCCAATGATGTAGCCAAGCAAAGCAATGGAGAATATATTCTTCCTTACACTCATTTCTCGGTCGTGATGAGCAAGTCCCGACGGCTAGCTTATTACACCGTTGTAAATATTGATGGAAAACAACTGAGAGATGAGAAAAGAGTAAAATGGCGTATGGATCCTAGAATCGATCAGCGTTACCAATGCGGCAATGAGTTGTATAAGGATAACAAATTAGATAGAGGCCATCTGGTTAGAAGAAGGGATCCAATATGGGGGAATCAAAGCAATGAAGCAAATGCTGATACCTTTCATTACACCAATTGCTCACCTCAGCATGAAAATTTTAATCAAAGTGAAAATTTGTGGTTAGGATTGGAAGACTACCTGCTTAATCATGTAGAAAATAATAAACAGGAAGCCTCTGTATTCACTGGCCCTATATTCCGGGAAAATGATATTGTCTATCGCGGGGTGAAAATTCCTGAAGAGTTTTGGAAGGTTGCTGTGGTTGTGAAGGATGGCGGGGAGTTATCTGCAACAGCATATCTGGTCTCCCAGAAGCAATTTATGAATGATCTGGAGGCGAATGTTCCAGGAGCATTTAAAACGTTCCAGGTAAAGGTTTCATTAATTGAAGGGCTGACAGGTCTTGATTTTGGAAGCCTCCGAAATTACGATCCTATGGAGCGGATTGAATCTACCATTGGACATCTAATTGAAACTGAACGGGATATCCGTTTATAGCCTTGCCTTGCTAAAAAATCGTACACCCCCGTTTGCTTTAACACACACGGGGGTGTTCCTATTATGAACTCTATACTTTAGAACGTTATCCCTACGTCTTAGTGAAAGGATGAATATAATGGCCTTACTGTACACTCCGCTAAGAGAAATGCAGCGGGATCAAGAGAACGCTGCGCTGAACCGTTATCTGACAAGAACGACGATTAGGGAAAAACATCTGCTGGAGTTACAAACTAAAAATCCCATCAAAGTGGATACTCCTGATAGATTGGCATTTCGCAAGAGTCTGATTCAAGGGAATCATTCCATTACTGAAGAAAAAGTTCAATTCGGTAACGAAATTTTGCCTTTTAATTACTTAGCTAAAGAAACGGCCGCTGGTCCTAAGAATTTAACCCCCCCGTCTATTGTGAATACACGGGGGGGGTCGATCTGTCATTTCTTCATTATTTCCTAATGTTACTCTCAAAGATTGCTGCCCTTTCAGCCATGAGCTCAGGGTCAATATTGCTTATACCAATATTGGTAAGCTTCTGCACCACTTGGCCGGCGGAAGGGGCGTTTTCAATAATGATGTTCACCGCTTCATCAACATCATCGACAAGTCGAATATGACGCTTGTATTCCTCCTCAGTCATGTTCTGTGTACCAACAAAAAGTTGCTTGAGCAAATCCATCACTGGCAGGTGAGCCTTGCCATCCTGGACTTCAGGCAATGTCCAGAACTTGCTATCAAGGAACAACATTGTAGTAATTGGAGAATTATTTTTTTTGTCGCGATAGTAGACTTGAGCAGCGTCCTGGAATACCTCTTGGATAGTCCCTCCCCTTCCTTCAGAAAAAACAATACCGCATGATGCCAGCGTCAGGAGGACATCCTCCCGTATGCTGTTAAGAAAATATTTTGAGACATGGGTCATAAGCGGCGAAATAGGTTCATGCCCATAATGCCAAGTTGGTACAGCCAAACTACGATTGATTGAGGTGAGCTGGCTACTGAGTTCTTGTGCAATTTTCCAAGCGGGAAGCATCCATGCATGGAGTTCACTCGCAATATCTTCATTGATTGTCCATGTCAGTGTTTCATTGTCTTTAACAACGATTTCATCTATCTTCTTCGGCAATTCGGCAAATGCTCCATCCGCCAATCTGTCAATGGCAGAAGTGAGCGAGTCTGCGGGGCGCCCCGCGTAAAGTGCACCAAGATGGGCCGCTTCCATACAACCAGGTCCACCGCCGCTGGCAACGATAAAACCAGATTCTGAAAGAAGCTGCGCTATTTGCGCAACCTCTCGATATGTCTTGCTCCCGCGTGGCTCGCGATGTCCTCCCATAATCCCAACAGGACGTCGGCCAGCCTGGACCTCCGTTGCCAGAAATGCGTTCAATCCCCGCCCAATGGAAGCGTCATGTAGCGCTTCCATCATGGCTGCGTATGGATCTGAGATGGTGGTGCGTCCTTGTTGCAGGAAGTATATAAAGCTCTGAAAATCGGGAGTCGAAGTTAAGCTAAGTGCATTATCGGGATCAAAGTTTTCAAGTAAATCAAATGGGTTATAGAGTACACCTTGAGTTGGATTAAATGGAGGGTTTGTGATGATATCAATTGGTTTTATCATTGTTTTCTCCTTATTATTGTCTGTTTATTACTAGACCTGCCACAGATAATACTCTTTGCCAAACCATAAAATTATATACACCTACTGGTGGTAACTTATCTGACCTACTGGAAGCAGGCTGCCACTCTGTCCAGAAGCTCCTTCCGTGCATTGATAATATTCGGGCGCAGGAAACAGGGTTCGCGCCAAGTTAGCTGTCGTCTGTACGATTCCGCACGGGAAGTCAAAAGGGCTGTCCCATCAGCATTGCTTGCTGATGGGACAGCCCCCTAATATAAATAAATTACGCGCATTTCGCTACAGACCCCAAATCCGGTACACAATCACCGCCGCTTCCGCGCGGGTGAGCGTGTCACCTGGTGCAAGCAGGCCGTTCTTGCCCGTGATAACACCGGCTTTAACAAGCAGGGATGCGCTGTCTGCGGCGTATCCGGCTACTTGCGCCGCATCCGGATATGCATTCAGGCTACCGTTGCTGGTTGCAGCGGCTTTGCCCGCTGCCGCCAGTGCCCGCGCTGCAATCACCATCATTTCCTGACGGCTGATCGGATTGTCAGGACGGACGGTACCGTCTGCATAGCCGCTGATGATGCCAAGCTGATGTGCTATAGCCAGCCCGTTGCTGTAATCTATACCGGCCGGGACATCGCTGAAGCCGGAAGCAGCGGAGCCGGTTCCCTTCAGCTCAAGCGCTTTGACGAGCATTACGACAAAGTCGGCCCGCTTCACGGGTGCTGCCGGGGTGAAGCTGCCTTCAGCAGATCCCTGCACGACACCGCGCGCAGCCAGGGCTGTAATAGCCTCTTTAGCCCATGTCAGCTTCTCCAGCTCTGTGAAGCTCACTGGATTATAGGCAACTGCATAGGTGCCGGAACCGGTAATATGGAACACAAGTGATCCGCTAGCCGCATCATAGCGGCTGTTCGGAATTGGCGTCAATCCGCCCGTGCTGCCCAGCTGACCTGCTATGAGGGCTGCCGGATTACCAAGCTGCGCCGAAGCAGGTGTGTATGGGATGGCAACCTTTACCGGAGCATCTGGAGCGCCCAGGGCAATCTCCTTGGCTCCTGCCGTCAGGCTCAGGTCAATAACCGGACCCTCACCTATAAGGGTACGGGCTACGCTGGCAAGACTATCCTTAACAGCCTGCTTTACATGGACGGATACGTACTCCGTATCTGCCGCTGCACCGGATAGTACATCACCCGGAATCTCAATTGAGGCAGCTGCCGTCTTTACCAGCAGTACAAAGTTTGCCTGCCCTTTAAGGCTTTGCGCCGGAAGCTGCAATTCATAGGCGGCAGCATCTCGCTGTTCAGGCAGCTCGATTCCAATATGTTTAAGCCCGTCAATACCAAGCAGCGCCTGTTCAAGGGCTTTCGTCAGGTTATCAGCAGAGACGTCCGCTTTAACCTCGCCGCCGGTGATCTTAACCTCCGGTTTGAGCGTAACAACACCGTCCTTATTTTCTGCCGTAACAGGCTTTGGCGTAGCCATAGTGTTGGTACCGCCTGGAATTGCAACGGGTGACGGGGTTACTTCCGGAGTCGGCGTTGGCGTTGGCGTCGGTGTAGGCGTCGGTGTAGGCGTCACTTCCGGTGCATCAGGCTTGCCAGTGAGTGTAAGCACACCGTATACCGAGGTATCCTGATACCCGTTGCCGGTAGTATCGTTCCATGCGGCCACACTTTGCCGCGCGCCATCCTTCGCATCATTGATCTGCACGTCGAAGCCGAGCTTCTTAGCATTGGCCGGAGTAACGCCGGTTAGCGGAATTTTTACTTCAACCGTATAGTTGGTTCCTGATACTTTGGCTGCAGAAGTGAATCCTGCCGCAATCCTGTCGGGATTAAAGGTAGTTTCGTTATTGAAATTGATCCGGAACTGGCCGTCATCGTCCTGATAAAAGGAGGTTTTTCCGTTATTCTGATCCACAAAAATCTCAACCGAATCCTGCTCCCAGACATTCGCGCTTGCCTTATCCAGCTGTGCATCGCTGACCTGAACCAGCACGTACAGATTCTGGTCATCCCATAGGGCTTTGGCTATACCGCTTGCCCCCTGCCACGCCAGCTGGTAGCGGTTAACTTGCATTTCGGGTACACCTGTCCAGAGTGCATCTACTGTCCCGTCAATGACCGGTGTGCCATATACCGCATTAGACACGTTAGCGTCCGTCGTATCCGGCTGGTGCTCCGCTATATATTTTACCGGATCAATAACGCCATAATATGCCGGCTTGGCCTGCAGGCTCTTGTCAAACAGCAGCGGATTGGCCGAGGCTCTCCAGCTCGTATTGTCATCCATCCCCCAGAAGGTGACTCGTGCAATGTTCGCGGCATGTTCCTTGTAGAGGCCCATAAGCTGGGCGTACAGATACCCTTGGGCATCGGCCAGCTTTGCTGACAGCTCATAGTTGCTGCCTGCCTGAATGTCGAGCTCCGTGACGCTTACCTCCACCCCAAGGGAGATGAATTTTTCGAGTGAAAGCCTGACGTTCTCCGGATTGGTGTTTACGTTGTAGTGCGCCTGCATGCCGATACCGTCGATCAGCTGTTTGCCGGGATGACTAAGCGCATACTTATCGTTCAGTGCTTTTACCATGTTATAAATGGCCTGGGCTTTATTCTGATTGTCCTCATTGTAATCATTGTAGTACAGCTTGATGTTCCATTCCGGATGCTCATCCAGCACTTCGCGTGCCGCCAGAAAAGCCTGCTCGACGTAATCTGCTCCGATTGCGGTTTTCCAAGGGGCCTGGCGCAGCGACGACTCCCAGTCGGCCGGATTCCCCGGATTATCATTCATCGCCTCGTTCACGACATCCCAGGAGATCACCTTATCGCCAAAATGCTCCATCACAGTACGGATATGGGTCCGCAGATTCACAAGGGCCTCTTCCCTGCCCAAAGGTACGCTATTACCCTCCACATCCTTGCCCGTATTCATCCACACCGGTGACTGCTGATGCCAGACCAGGACGTGACCGTGCATCTGCATGCCTTCTGCCAGCACCTTATCGACCATCGTATCCGCTTCGCTAAAGGTAAATTCGCCCTTCACATTCTGCAGCCCATCCGGCTTCATCACATTGCCTGCCGTGGCCACATTATGATGCATCTTCAGCAGCTCCAGCCGTACCCCTTCCAGATCCTCAGCCGTAATAGCATTCCCGATCAGAAAATCATCCCGGTACGCATCCTTAACCGGAACCAGATCCTTCTGGATAGCAACCGGACCAGTACCCGTATGCTCAAAGCTGATATCGTCAATGTAAAAGGAAGCGGCAGCGTTATTTGAGCTCTCCACGTAAATGGTCAGAAACTCGTCGCCCACGCTGTTATAGCGGTAGCTGCCTTCAAATTTCACCCAGCCGTCAGCGGCGCTGATAGTCTTAGGGGAAAGCGCAACATAGTTGGCGCTGCTGCCGTTGCCGACCTGTGTAGACAGCTGAAGCTGCGAGCTGGCAGGGTCGATCAGCTTGACCCAGGCGGAGATCTTGTATTCGCTGCCCTTGTCCACATATTTCTCCACACGCAGCGCCGGCCCGTGCCAGGTCGAAGTCCTTCCTTCCACCTTCAAAGCGTAAGAGCCTTCTGCCGTATGGTTTGCTTCATCCGTTACCGTCAGTGTCTCATTTCCCGACCTGCCGGTGAAGCCGCCTGCGGTCTGATCTTCAAAGGTAATCGTGCTGAACGGTAATGCCGGGTCTCTGTCCGGCTCTTCTCCGCCGCCTGAGGCTGCTTTTCCGGTAATCAGCACATCTCCGATGTAGAACGAAACGGCTTTGCCCGCCTCATTGGAATTAATGCGCAGCGCCTGATCCTTTGACGTATCTGCTATGAATTCCTTAGTCAGTGTAACGGCCTTACCCGCCTCATAGGCTGCTTCAGCATAGTTCCCGTAGCTGTTCACGGTTTGCAGTGCCGCTTTTGCGCCTTCAGGCAGAATAACAGCGGCGTCAACGTATACCACGGCAGTCACTGTATAAGTCTCCCCGTTAACAAGTCCGAGATCGCTGAATTTAAAATCTGCCGCGTCCCAGTTGTTCACCCTGTTGCTTACATACAGCGCCGCACCGTCAGTGTTACCGTCGAAGGGGATACCGTTAACCGCAGCCAGACTGGCCCCGCCGGATTGACCGGCTTTACCTGCTCCACCCGCAAAGGTCTCATGATAAACCGTTGTTACTTCCGCTTGGCCCGTTTCTGTAGCCCGGGATACTTGGGATGCCTGCGCTGCGGGAGCAGCCCAGCCTAACGGTAACAGCAGACTGGCTGCTAATATTGCCGGGAAGACCCGCTTGAACATTCTACTCATGCACTGCACTCCTTTTTTTATCAATTTGTACCTGCCCTTCAAGTTAAGCGCTTACAAACCTTTCCTGAACAGCCCCCCTCCTCAAGCAAAATCGTAGCACACCCGCAAAATCACTGTCTTTCTCCAAACTAAAGATGATACCGTACTTTTTATATAACATTTGAGTCAGCAGCCGGATCTGTGCTCTGGAAGAGGGGGAAGCAGCTTTAACTATGCTTCTCGCAGTGGCCGCTAATCCAAATATGTGGAAAAACGACCACTAACTCTTTCTGCGAGTATAGAAAAGGCCAACTTAAATGGATAAAGGCAAGCTAATTTTACTGTTTTGGGCTTAAAGCGGGGGATAGAGCGGAATTAAGTATCCATTATCCAACTAACCCGTGAAAACTCAGGAATACAGCAGAATTAGGTGGAGAAAATCTACCTAAATATTCAGCAGCCTTTATTCCAGTGAAAAATGATCTCAATACACTTCAGCCTCCCTGCTCTCCCCGTCAACCGTCTGCTGATATCAGCTCTCTGTGAAGTAATCTATTGAACAGTAAGAGCAGTCACTCACTAACCCAAAGCACAGCAAAAAGCCGTATAACTTAAGGTTATACAGCCCGTCCGCTTAAAGTTTACTCTAAACCCATTGAACCGGCCTATTTCCCGCCTGCCAGCTCTGCCTCACTCTGCCCCGTTATCACGGACACAATGCTCTCCCGCAGCACATCGGCATCACGCGCCTGGAACGGATCGGCGTTCCAGATTACGGCATCGGCCAGGTAGCCTTCGGCAATCCGGCCTAAATCATGCCCTCGCCCGAGAATTTCAGCCGCGCCGGAGGTAGCGGATTGCCAAGCTTCCGCGCGGGTCAGGCCGTAATCCAGCAGTGTATCCAGTTCCTGCAGATTGTAGCCGTGCAGTAACGGAGTGGCATAGTCTGTGCCAAAGCCGAGGCGGACGCCCGCGCTTCGGGCATAGCCGATGGCCCGGGAGTGCGCCTCGGCAGCACGGGCAGCACGGTCGCGGATCACCGGAGGCAGTGCCAGCACGCCGGCCGGATCTGCAGCAATCCGGTAGATTGACGCCGTAGACACATAGGCAGTCCGCGATTCGGCCAGCCTTCCTGCCTGGTCTGCAGTCAGGAACATTCCATGCTCGACCGATTCGACGCCGGCCCGGATAGACCAGTCAACGGTCACCCCGCCCCAGGTATGGACCAGCACCTTGATCTGATTGGCATGGGCATGGCGGACAATGAAGTTGAACTCTTCTTCAGAGAATACAGGCTCAAGCACTTTCTCTGCTGGTGCACCAAGGCCTCCGGTTGCCATAATCTTAACCCAGCCTGCTCCGGTAGCATAAATCTCGGCCAGCCGGCCTTCCAGGAACTTTGTTCCCAGCGCATCGGCTGAACCCAGCATTTCACTGCTGGTCTCAACCCTCAGCGGGTTCCCATAGTTCCGGACCAGATGGCGGATGGTCTGAGGCGTAATACCGCCTGCGTCCCGTGCAGTCGTTACACCGGTCCGCAGGGTAGCTCCAAATGCCGCACCCTGCATGGCCTCCACCTCACTGCTTGTGCGCTTCAGCTGATCTGCATGGTCAAAGTCCGTCCAGGCGAGATGCGTATGGAGGTCGATAATGCCGGGACTGATCCAGAGACCGGGTTCTGATTGAGTAGGCTCTGCCGGCCGATCCGGCTCCTGCTGTGCAAATGGCTCTGTATGGTCCAAGGACTCAATCTGCGCCCCTGGCTCCGACTCCTTCACAGACGTAAATCTGCCGTCTCTGATAGAAATATCGTAACGCTTGCCTTCAATCCCTGCGATGCGGATTGCTCTATAATCCAGCGCCTCCGGACGTTTGTTAAGCATGGGCATTCCCCCATGCTGCCCGGACCGCCTGCAGCGCTGAAGCGGCGTCTTGTTCGAGCAGCTCCGCCAGCGTTTCAACCGCCTTTTCCACGCTGAGCAGGCTTGCATTTACGCCAAAATGATTGATCCGCAGCAGACGGCCGTTAAGCTCCCCGTCTCCCGGAGCAACAATGCCGACAGGCTGCGTAATTCTAAGACGCTGATCCCCGCCAATGCGGACGGTGGTCGTCAGGGTGGAATATTGCCCGCTGTCCTTCTGCCAAGGCTCAAGTCCAAGTACCTTGATGCCGGCATGGGCAGAGGCTGCCGCAGCCCTATGGCGCGAGATGACCTGATTCAGGCCTTCTACTTCAACCGCCTCCAGCGCTTCAATCAGTGCTCTGGCCTCCAGCGCCGGAATATTGGGCGGAACGCGCACTGGCTCTGCACCATCCGGGGACGGCTTCAGATCCAGCAGAGAAAGTATAGAGTTACGCGGGGCGTTCTTATTGGACTCCAGGAACTTCCAGCCGCGCGGTGAAATGCTGACGGCGCTGACTCCGTTGGGTCCGCCCAGCGCTTTTTGCGCTCCGACAGCGGCAAAGTCAACATCCCACTCATCCACCAGCAGCTCTTCACCGCCGACTGCCGAGACGGAGTCCGTTACCGTGATCAGGTTGTGGCTGCGCGCAATACGCAGAATCTCCTTAGCCGGGTTCGAGCCTCCGGTCACAACCTCTGCCTGCACGAAGGATATCGCGTCCGGCTTAACCCGCTCAATGGCTGCGGCAACCTGCTCAGCCGGCACCACCTCATCAAACGGGACCTTCACTTCCACCACTCTTGCCCCGCCGCGCTCCAGCCACTGGCCGAACAGGCTGCCGTATGGCCCTGTTACAACATTAATAAACGTCCTGCCCGGTGCAGAAATGCCTGCGGCGACCGCCTCGATCCCCAGAATTGCCTCAGCAGGAATGATAACGGGAGGATGTTCGGTAGACAGCAGCCGGGAGAGCTGGCTGGTCAATGTGCTGAATTCAGCGCGTGTCAGCGGCACATATCCTTTATGATCTTGGTTCATGTAGTCCTCCTGATGGTTTCTTAGTCGGCATTTGGGGAACTGCAGACAGCAGCTCACGGCTATAGGCTGCTTCCGGACGGCTAAAGAACCTGTCCTTCTGGCTAACCTCAACCAGCCTTCCCTGCCGCATGACAGCAACTTTATCACTTACAGCATGTATAACACCCAGATCATGGGAAATAAACAGCATAGTCAAATTAAGCTCTGACTTGAGAGTGCCCAGCAGCTCCAGCACATTCAGCTGCACGGATACATCAAGGGCACTGGTCGGCTCATCGGCAATCAGCAGGCTCGGCTCAACGCTTAGCGCCCGGGCAATAGCGATCCGCTGGCGCTGGCCGCCTGAGAATTCATGAGGATATTTGTCCAATGCCTTCCCGTCAAGCTGCACACGCTCCAATAGCTGCCTGGATCTCTTCTCCACCTCTGCGCGCCCTACGATCTTATGAAACAGCAGCGCTTCAGCCAGAATCTGCCGGATCGGGTGCTTAGGATTCAGCGAGGCATCCGGATTCTGAAAGATCATCTGAATGCTCTTACGCTGCTCACGGGTCCGTTTTCTGGAGAGCGGCTCTGCTCCCAGCAGAAGCTGGCCCTCATCCGGGATAATCAGCCCGGCAATTACCCGTGCCAGCGTGGACTTGCCCGACCCGGATTCTCCAACAAGACCGAGAGTAGTATGCCGCTGCACCTCAAGCCGGATATTATCCAGCGCTGTAAATCCTCCGTAACGTACTGTTACATTGTTAACCTGCAGGCTCAGGTCCATAAAGCACCGCTCCCTTCAGCCGCAAGCTCCGGCACAGGCAGCACCGAGTTAATAAGCATCTGTGTATACGGATTGTGCGGATTCTGCAGAACACTTAACGTATTGCCATGCTCCACAACCTCCCCTTTTTTCATCACGGCCAGCCTGGAGCACATCGCGGCAGCAACCGCGAGATTATGGGTTACAAAGATCATCGCAAAGCCCAGCTCCTGCTGCAGCCGGCCCACTGTCTCCATGATCTGCTTCTGTACCGTAACATCGAGCGCCGTTGTCGGCTCATCGCAGAGCAGAATGCCAGGCTTGCAGGCCAGAGCCATTGCAATAACGATCCGCTGGCACTGGCCGCCGGAGAGCTGGCCGGGATAACGGTCCGCTTTGCGCAGTGAATCGGGCAGCCCGAGCATATGCAGCAGCTCCAGCGCCGCGGCGCGGGACGCTTTTCGGCCTATCCGCTGTCTGTAATAGACTACTTCGGTTACCTGCTTAACTACCGGGCAGAGCGGGTCCAGCGCCCCCCTAGGGTCCTGGAAGACCATCGCGCTGTCTGATGCACTCCGGATCACTCCTCCAGTCTGGTCGACACCGCGCGGAAGCAGGCCAAGCACCGCACGCAGCGTTAGCGATTTGCCGGAACCCGATTCACCGACCAGGCCCAGGCTCTCCCCCTGGTTAAGCGATAAGCTGACATCCTTGACCAGCGCCTCCTGCGATTTGGCAGTCAGCGTCAAGGCCTCTATTTCCAAAACGGGTGTTGTAGCCATTATTTTTTCCTCCATAGATCTGCCAGCCCGTCGCCCACCAGCGACAAGGCAATCCCCGTGTATACCACGGCGAAGCCCGGAACAGCCGAGAGCCACCAGGCGGTCGAGATAAAGGATTGCCCGTCCGCAATCATCGTTCCCCAGTCGGGAGTCGGCGGGGCGATACCAATGCCGAGATAGCCGAGCGTAACAATCGCCACCAGCAGGCCGACCATATCCGTCATCAGCACAACTACTGCCTGCGGCAGTACATTGGGCAGCAGATGCCGCAGAATAATACGCGGGCCGGACAGTCCCAGCGTCTGGGCTGAAGCAATCCACTCCTGTTCCCGGAATGAGGCGCTAAGTCCGCGGACAACCCGGGCGAACACAATCCAGCCGACGAGAATAAAAGTGATATATATTCCGCGCTGGCCCGCTCCGCTGGCAAAGGCCACAATAATGACGATCAGGTAAAATGGAAAGGCAATGAACGTATCTGTAATCAGGGTAATGATGTTATCGGCCCATTTTCCATAGTATCCTGCCACCATTCCCAGAAAGATACCGGTACAAAACGGGATAATCTCCGCCAGCACCATAATCGTCAGGTCAGTCCGGGCAGCGTAGATCAGTCTGGTGAACAGGTCCCGCCCCAGCTGGTCAGTTCCCAGCCAGTGCGCGGCGGAGGGCGGCTGTAAAAACGCGCTTAAATTCTGCTCCGTCGAGTCATAGGGGCTGATGTACGGAATGAAAATAGCCAGCAGGATCAGCACAGCGAACATTATGCTTCCTGCCAGCAGGGACGGAGTATTTAGAATCCGGCGGATCAGGGAAAACCCGGCTCTGTCTGTCTGCAGTTCAGGGTAAGCTGTTGTATTTTTCATCGTGATCCTTTCGTCCGGGGATCAAGCCACTTGGCTGCAATCTCCACCAGCAGGCTGATAATCACCACAGAAACCGCACAATACAGCGCAATTCCCTGGATGACCGGAAAATCCCGGTTTGAAATGGAAGTAAACAGCAGGCTGCCGATGCCCTTAATGCCGAACACCTGCTCAACAACCAGCGTGCCGCCAATCAGATAGGATATGTTAACACCCAGCAGCATCAGTGTCGGCAGGGCTGAATTTCGCAGCACATGCTTGAACAGAATAACCCTGCCGGGAATACGTGCAGCCCTAAGAGTGACTACGAAGTCGGATTCCAGCACCTCCAGCATCTGTGCCCTTAAAGAGCGGACAAGCGTTGGAATCTGTGAAAAAGCGACCGTAACCGCCGGTAGCGTCAGGCTGTACAGCATGCCGGACCAGCCTTCCCCCACACCGCCCACAGGAAACCAGCGGAGCCGGACACTAAGCAGCATAATGAAAAGGATGCCAACCCAGAAGATTGGCATACCCAGAGTAATCGTAGGAAAAATACGGATCAGATGATCCGGCAGCTTGTCCTTATTCGTAGCCGCAATCGTAGCAAGCAGGAGGGCAATCACTACTGCAATGACACAGGCCATTGCAATCAGCAGCATGGTTACCGGAGCACGCTCAGCTATCAGCACCCGTGTTGAGGTTCCCGAGATAATGGAATTACCGGTATCGCCGGAGGTGAACAGCAGCTTCACAAACCGGATGAACTGCTCCCAGAGCGGAAGATCCAGTCCGAGTGTATGATGCATGGCTGCGATGGCTTCCGGAGTACTGTATTCACCCAGAATCATTTTTGCGGGGTCACCGGGAACGATACGGATCAGAAAAAAGACAGCGGTCATCACACAGAGGATAACGACAGCGGCTCTGATTAGAGCCGCCGTCAGCCATCTGTAGGATGTACGATTACCTGCTGCAGAACTTTGCAGCTTGCCCGGCATCATCATTGACCAATCCGCACGTCTTCAAAGCGGACGCTGCCGTTAGGCAGTACGGTAAGTCCCTCTACCGAAGAACGGGCGCCGATCAGAATGTCAGGGTAGTAAAGAGGAATGTAAGGCACTTCATCAGCCAGCGTCTGCAGGAGCTTGGTGTAAATCTCGGCCCGGGCGTCGCCGTCTGCTGTTTTTTGTCCTTCATACAGCAGCTTGGTTACTTCGTCATTGGTATAATGTGTCCAGTACGATTTGCTGAAGCCTTCCGGATCAGTCTGGAAAGCCAGAATCGAGTTCGCTTCCGGAGAATCAGCCTGGCCGCTGTTCAGCATGGCAGAGAAATCATAAGCGAAGAACCGTTCACGGAAGGAAGCCAGCTCAATGGATTCAATCTCAATTTTGATGCCAATTGCCTGGCCTGCCGCCTGAATAATCTGCGCTTCCTGGGCTCTTGTGCTGTTGCCGGAGGCCACCAGCAGCTTGGTGCTGAAGCCGTTAGGGAATGCGGATTTGGCCAGCTCAGCTTTGGCCGCTTCGACATCATAGCCCAGTGCTTTTATCGTGTCATTCGCATTGTAAGGAATAGTCGTTGGCAGCAGTGAAGTGGCCGCCTTGGCATAACCGAAGGTCAGCGCTTTGGTCAGGCCTTCACGGTCCAGTGCCAGTGCCAGCGCGCGGCGGACATGCACATCCTTGAAATGCTCATCCAGTGTATTGAAGAACAGCTGCTCTGTTACCCAGCTGCCGTTAGTTACTACAGCTGTATCTGCACCATTCTTCAGCTCTTCAGCATTCTGAAGGGCAAGCGCCTCAATAGCGTTCACTTCTCCGGCCTTCAGCTGGTTAATAGCCTGGCTGTCGTCTTGAATCAGCTTATAGACGAGCTTGTCAATCGCCGGCTTGCCTTCCTGCCAGTAGCTTGTGTTCTTGACGAATGTCACATCACCTGCAGGGTCCCATGCTTCGATGGCGAACGGGCCGGTGCCGATTGGCTTTTTGAAGAATTCTTCTTCTGTAACCCCGCCGAAATCAGCCGGGATAATTCCGTTGGAGAAGTTGGACAGCTCTGAGATGAACGGAGTATACGGCTCCTGGAGTTTAATTACCAGCGTCTTGTCATCCTGCACAGTCACACTGTCCACCTTGGCTGCAATGGCCAGCGGGCCGCCGACCTTCAGGTGGCGCTCCAGCGAGAATACAGCATCCTTTGCTGTTACAGCATTGCCGTCAGAGAACTTCAGACCGTCGCGCAGCACAAAGGTATAAGTTAATCCGTCCTCACTGATGGTATGGGAGGCAGCCAGCCAATCTACGATTTCCCCTTCACTGTTAAAGGCAACCAGGGATTCAAAAACCTTATCAATCGCAAAAGCATTGTTTGAGGTAATCTGATTATGCAAATCAAATGAGGTTACTGCAGCAGGCCGTCCGTAAACAAAGGTTCCTCCCGCCGCCGGCTCGCTGGTGCTGTTGCCCGCATCCGCTGTCTGACTTGCGCTTGGCTGGGCCGTTTCGCCGGAAGCAGGTGTATTGTTCTGTCCGGAGCATCCCGCAATCACCGCCATTAATAGAACTGCCACTGTTCCTGACCATAACGATTTTTTGATAGAAGACGTAAACTGCATATCTGAACTCCCCTTCCTATAAACCTTATATGTTTAGTATGGATTGTATTATGGCCCATACTAAACCCCCTGTCAAACAAAATTCACATAATGCCAGAGCGGGTAAAACTATTATATCCAATACAGGAAATGAATCCGTTTTAATTGCGAAAATATCATTTTTCTCAGCATATCTGATTACCAGATTCTTCAGATCAGCTTATGCGCAAACCATTTATCTCCTCTGAACCGCCATAGGAAAACAGCCCCGCGGACAGCCCACTCGCAGTTCATCGCCATCCAGACTCCGAGCACCCCATAGCCGAGCACAATCCCGAGAATATAGCCCAGTACAACCCGGAACAGCCACATCGACAGCATCGAGGTAATGGAGGTAAACCGGGAATCCCCTGCTGCCCGCAGCGCAGACGGGAGAATAAAGCTGACAGCCCACAGCGGAATCTGGGCAACCGCATTGACCAGCAGCACTATAAACAAATCATCGATGATTTCCGGAGGCGGAGAAAAGATAGATACCAGCGGATGGAACAGCGGCATCAGAATCAGCGTAACCAGGACATAGGAGCCTGAACCGATCCATAGAAAGGCTTTGATAAATTTTCTGGCATCAGCAACATTCCCCCGCCCGATGCTTTGCCCGACTACCGTTACAATAGTTAGCGACAGCGCACTTGCCGGGATCTGAAACACCATGGCCAGAGAGCCTGCAATGGCATTGGTCGCAATGGCATAGGTACCCAGGCTGACGATAAAAATCTGGGTCAGCAGCTTGCCGCCGTTAAAGAACATCTGCTCCGCCGCAAAGGGGACGCCGATGAACATAATTTTGCGCAGCATATCAAGCGGAACTCGGAGAAGATCGCGCATGCGCACACGCAGAGCCGTATCGATTTTGAACAGGTACACAAGGGCACAGATCATTCCCGCATACCGCGCGATATTGACCGCCAGCGTCATGCCCAGCACACCCATATCCAGCAGATTTATAAAAACAATGTTCAGGAGTACGTACAAAAGATTCATAATCAGTGACAGCATCAGGGAAGCCCGTGTCCGGCCCACACCCCGCAGCGCACCGCATACGGCCTGAACTACGGCAATCCCCAGATAGGAGATACTGCTGCCTATCATATAAATCCGGGCATTATCCAGGACATCGGCAGAGGCTGACCCGAACAGAAGATTTAAGATCGGGGAGTGGAAGCCCATCAGCAGAAGACCGATTCCTACAGAGATCAGCGATACCGAAGTAACGGAACCCGCTGCAGCCTGTGACACCATCCGGTCATTTCCGCTGCCCTTATACTGAGCCACCACCACTGTCCCGCCGGTCGCTATCGCCACAAATACATTGATCAGAAAAATATTCAGTGAATCCACCATATTCACCGCACTGATCGCCGCCATTCCGGACGAGCTGATCATCGCTGTGTTGACCAGGTTCAGCCCGATGATGAAAGCCTGGTCGATCAGGATGGGAAGGAACAAGGCGATAATCTGCCGGTAATCCATCCCTTCCCCGGTAAGGTATTTTTCCAGCCATTGCTTACTGCGTATTCGAGCCTGAAGCTGCATAAACATATCACATTCTTTTCTGTAGAATTTGAGAGCACAAAGTACATTCCTTCCAGTTTACTACAAAATCACCCTTTCGTCTGTTAAACGGGTGGTTACTATACAATAGGGATGGTCCGTGACCGTATAATGTTATGCTCAATAATACAAATAACCCGGAGGCTTATGCCTCACGGGTTATTCCGGGTTAAAGCAGCGTCAATTGTGCTGCACATTCTATACACCTTAATAGAGCACGTCCTTAGAGCGCAACTTCACCGCCAGGGTAGAGGGTGGAGCTGTACAGCCGTTTGGGCTGCGGAAGCTGACGGCCCGGATGAACCGGCGTCAGCGGAAGCGGCTCACCGGCATAGACTGCCGCCAGCTCATCCGTATAGATGATAACCTGCTCAGTGCCGCTGCCCAGCAGATCCCCGTGCACGGCATAGCCCTGCTCGGCAAACTGTGCAACTATGTTCATTTTACCGTCATATAGCGCAGGCAGCACGCCTTCGCCGCGCCGGTACGCCAGAATGTAGTCAGGCGCGTTCTTCCAGAAGCTGCTGACCGCATCCACGATTGTGAGCCAGCCGTCCGTAGTGCGCTCCTCTTTCCAGAGCTCCCGGCCGTTCTGATCCAGCAGGAACATGGCGTCCTTTCCCTTGAGACCCTTGCCGTCATCCTCGCGGACCATACGGTCAAGCCCGGCAATCTGCAGTCCGGGCAGCTCAGGACAGAAGCGCCCAAGGGCCAGATGCTGGGATTCAATGGAGCCCTCGTACCGCCACAGCTCCTGTCCGTTCCGGTCATACATGACTGTAACACTTCCCCCGACCACCAGCTCGGGAAGGCCGTCGCCGTTCACATCACCGACCCACAGGCAATCTGCGTGATCATCCAGATCATGGCAGCTCCACTTCAGCTTTCCGTCGGCATCCAGAAGATCATAACCGGCCATAACCTCATCACGCCCGTCACCGTCGAGATCGGATACCCATGGATAATGGCCCACATTGCCTTCATGAGTCCACAGCAGCTGAAGGTTTTTGTCGAGTGCCCACAACTTGTGGTAACGGTCCTTGAGGATAATGTCAGAAGGGTGCTCATTACCGCTCAGATTGGCAATAATGATGCAGTCATGCGCTTCAGCGGAGGGAAGCTCGTGTACTGCCTTCACTTTTCCGGTTGCCCCTTCCAGTATTTGCAGCTTATCATCCATGACACACAGCACCTCAAGCGCACCGTCACTGTCAATATCATAGATCTGGGCCGGATAATCCGAGCCCTGGCTTCCTGCACCCTCATCCGGCTTACCGGTCTGCCACAGCAGCCGTCCGTCCAGATCATAAGCGGTCAGACACTGCACCTGATGCGGAATGTATCTGACATCCTGGCGGTTATCCGGCTGCACCAGCAGCAGCTCAGCCCTGCCGTCCCCGTCCAGATCCCCGATCAGCATTTTGCATCTGGGACCGGCAGCCGAAATGTCAATTCCGGCCAGCCGGTGCAATGATTGATTGTTGGTATGGTTGGTGTTATTCACAGTTGCTCCTCCTTGTCTCCTATCCGTTTGCCCCGCCTGCAGCAGGTGCAACCAGTCGTCTCTCCCGGCCTGCTCCGATTATTAACCCAAGTCCACTGTCTGCCCGCCCGGCACTTCAACGATTTGACCGTCAACCTCGAGCCAGACCGCAGCAGCATTCGGATTATATACAAAATCCCGGCTAGCCGAAAAAATCAGACTCCGGCAGGCCTTCATATAATGGACAAACTCCAGATTGGTGGCATACCAGATGTCATCCCGGCCGCCGGCCATGGCACAAAAGCGCTCCATGAGCTCCCAGTTATTATCGTTGTCGAATTCGTAGCTGTGTCCCCATACATACATCAGATACAGATATTGCCGTTTAAACAGTCCGACAAAATTCTCCCCGTGTTCCAGCAGTCCCCGGTTGTGATGGCAGGTTGCCGGCCATTCCAGAAAGTCTTCCGGCAGGCCGAAGCCGCCGGTGCTCTGTACGGTCCGGGCATACTCAATACCCAGATGCGGCAGCAGCTTTTTGATCTCGGCAGTATACGACCCGTTCGGGTAAGACATGCCGCGGACCGGCTGATGCAGCAGCGCCTCCAGCGCCTTGCGGTCCTCCATAATTTCCTCAACAATATATTCCTGCGGACAGCGTGCCATCGTCGGATGGCGCCGCGTATGGGCACTGACCTCATGGCCCTTATAGAGATCAGGAATCTCCTCCGCTGTAATCCGGTCCCCTTCTCCCAGCAGGCCGGAATTCAAATGGAAGGTTCCTTTGATTCCATATTGATTGAACAGGCCGACCAGCCGCTCATCCGCACGTCTGCCGTCGTCGTAACTCATTGTCAGTGCCTTGTGCCGGCCTTCCGGATAGCAGTAATACACTCCAGGCATTGCTGTTACGCCTCCTTCTCTATATATAGATGTATCCCAAGTAAAAATAGCGCCCACTCGGCAGCTTCCGGGCCATTCAAGGCGCATACACAACCAGATCGCTGTACTCTGCAATCAGCGGTGCCATCTGGCGGAAGCCGATCCGGCCGCCGGCAAGCAGCGGACCGTAGGACGAGCCGTCATCGGTCCACTTCAGCAGCGGCAGTCCGTTAATTGCAAAGGTTACTGCAGGTCCCTGCTTCACTACCAGAATCTCGTAGGCAACGTTCATATCGGCAACACCCGGCAGCGGATCAGCGCCCTGAGCGACCAGATGGAAGCCGTAGCTTTTGCGCAGGTTACAGGTGTGAAAGGCACGTTCCTCCTCCCACATCCGCCGGAAATACGAGATATGAAAAGCATTCATCTCCCCGTGATGGTACTGGTCATATTCCCCGGTCCGTCCCGGCAGCGACGGGTCAAACAGGTCTTTGCCATTGGCGCCGGCGGCAGCGAAGAACAGAATCGCCAGTCCAGGCTCGCGCAGCGGCCGGAATTTCCACGATACTGCCAGATCCCCCGGAAATACCTCAGGACACCAGAACACAACATTAGCTTTCTGACCCTCAGAAGCAGCCCGCGTGCTCTCTAGCCGTAACCGGCCCATCGGAAAGGTTACAGCGCCGTCCCCCTCCATCCGGAATCCGTCCGTTTGCTCCGGGTCCGCCAGCGTATTACGGTATATCTCCCGCCACTGCTCTGGGATCAGCGCTGCATTCTGCTGAGCGGTCATTCTTCTGCCCCCTTCACGGAATCACGCTCCGGCAAGGCTTCTGCAATCAGCTCCAGTGCAATAATCGTATTGAGCGACCATTGGGAGGCTTCGTTCGTATTCATCCAGTCAATTTCATTCAGCTCTTCCATGTAAGTAACCGGCGTCTGCGCTTCCTGCAGATTGATTGCACCGAACGGATTCTCAAGCAGGATGTTCCAGCAGCGGTCAGCCGTTGCCCGGTCATCCTTGTACCATGCCCCGTAAGCAGCAATAGCGACACTCAGTACAGGGTGCTCAAAGCGCAGCTTGCCTGTAATTGCTCCTCCTGCATAAGCATCCTTTTCTTCCTGCGGCAGGTTATAGAACACGCCAAATTCAGCGAGTATATCCTCCCATACCGGGTCCTCCAGCATCATGGCGAGCTCGAACCACACCTGCGGTCCGCCCATACAGATTGCCAGATGCCGGCCCCAGTTATCATCACCCATCGGGCTGAGGATGCCGGTTTTTGGATCATATCCGTAGGTTGGACCGGAGATAAGCCGCAGATTGGCTGCTTTGATGCCGTCCAATCCGGTCAATATTTTATCGCGGTAAAACGTATCTTCGTACCGTTCCCACCGGGTCATCCAGTTCGAGCTGAACGCCGCCCAATCCGGGCCAACCCGCACATGTGTCGGAAATTCATCCTTGGGAAAATAAGCCCGCATCGGGTCCAGCGTCACCGTCGTGTAGTCGGCATCCTTCACACTGTCCATAATGTCGCCGATCCGTTCATCACCGGTAAGATAATAGTAATAGCGGTGCAGCCCGGCCATAGCGATCCGCGCTTCCTTGCAGCCGCAGCCCCAATGCACCACGTTATGCCGCGAGCCAAGACCCGCATACTCCCCGAAGTGATAGACGTCCACCTCGCTGGTATGCCGGGTCATCGCCTCGGCCATGCGGAATATATCCGCGCGCCCGGTTCTCAAAAAGCTCACCCACAGCCACATATTCGGCACCAGCTCCGCATTCTGCCAGGCGCAGCCCCCCAGATCATAGTTCCAGACATGGCGCACGGGATCGTAGCTGTGCATGAAATCGCCGTAATCCCACAGGCCATACCATTTGCGCTGCTCCAGCTCCGCCTGGTAGAAGGAGATAATTCCGGCCAGCCGCTCCTCCAGATATGCCTTGGCAGGTGTGCTTCTATCCGGCAGGCTCCATAGGCCAAATGCCCGGCTGCGGTGATAATACTCCGGTTCACAGACGAGGAGCGGCGGATGATCAGCCTCCCGCTGCATCCGCAGCAGCCCGGCGGAATCCGGTGTCCCCGAAGTGCACCACAGGGTCAGCTCGTTGGTATTGGCAATACCATACGGGGTAGCACGCAGCTCCTCTGCTCCTTCATATGAAGACTCCACATGGGTCTTCGTATCGTAATGGCGCAGATCCATCGCCGGAACCTCCGGCGACCAGAACCAGACGGTCAACCCGGCTTCATCGCCGGCAGCACCGCTAAGCTCAAGACCCGACGGATGCTTCTGCCAGAAATCCTTCACTCCGGCAGCCAGACCGCCGCCCTCCGAGCCGATATAGCCCAGCCCTCCGGCACGCCGCCCCTCTGCTCCCTTGATCCAGACACAATCCGGGCCGGTACGCTTATGGACGGCAAAATGCTCCGAGGAATCCTGAACGAGCCGGAAGCTGTCCCATACTGCCGAATCCCGCAGCAGTCCGGTGAAATAGGCATCCTCCCCGGGGTCGAACTGCAGGTTGCGGCCTTCCAGCTGGGCAGCGAACAGCTCTGCATATTTCCCCTTGGTTCTGCGGGTATGGAGTGTTTTTGGCGATTCGCTGAAAATGCCCTCACTGCCTGCAAACCGGATATGACGGTTATACAGCGGTCCGCTCAGCGGCACTCTGAACCGGATACCCAGCCCCTTGATGAAATCCTGCTGCGGGTTACCGTCATAATAAAAGGTATGCACTAGCCGGATCGACTCAAGCCCGGCATAAAAATACAGCCGCAGCGTATAGGGAAGCCACTCTCCTGCTCCGTTACTGCTGCGGTGCCGGCCGTCCAGACGGATCACAGCGCGCAGCGGCCCGTTCTCCTCCAGGGCGGCCTGTCTGGTCACGCCGGTGAACCGTTCCTGACGCAGTGTCAGCTCACCGCTCAGCGTATCCCGCTGCTCACGCAGACAGACCAGCTCGCTTCCGCTGCATACCCGCTGTCCGTCTCTTGCATTGACATCCTTTATATCTCCTGAATGTCCGGAATTGCTATCTGAAGCGCCTGCTTGCTCCGGTCTCCGGCGCAAAATCTGCGAGATTGGTCCCGCACCGTATTTACCTACAGTACAAATAATCGCACCTGTATCCACGATGTAAGCTTCCTCCGTCTCACGGACGGATACCTTTGCTGTATACTGGACGGCTTCCGGCTTTGTATAACGTTCCAGTGTATACCCTTCCGCTCCGCCTTCCGGGCAGACTGCCGAATGAAACGACCATTTAATAGTACCGTCCGGCCAATAAGCGGCCGGACGGCTTTGCAGCGGCAGACGGGAATTGCCGTCCGGCCCGCTAAGATAAAGATCGGCGAGCTCCTTGCGGTTTAACTCTCCTTTGGTCCAGGGAACTCCCCATGTAACCCCCGCAGCCGCGGCGGGTTGGTTCAGCCAGTGTAAATGGATCGGCAAGGCTGAAGACAAGGCTGTCATCTCCTTTTTAGACATCATACGGGCAGTAAATCTTGGCTTATACAAGCCGCCGCAGAGCACGTTATGGCGCCCATCCGTATAGCCTGCCAGCTACCAGCCTACCGGCTTCCGGTGCCCTTCTCCCCTTCATGCCGGCTCAGCTCACGGTAGCGTGTCGGTGTGATGTCCTCCTGTTTTTTGAATATCCGGTTAAAATAGCTCTGCTGATAGCCGACCTGCAGCGCAACATCGTTCATTTTCAGATCCGTGTCACGAAGCAGCTCTTTTGCTTTTTCAATCCGAAGCTCCGTTAAATAATCAATAAAGTTCTGTCCGGTCACCCGTTTAAAAGACTTGCTGAGCAGGAACGGGCTTGTCCCCGTATAATCCGCGCAGCTGTCCAGTGAGATATTGTCCATATAATGCTCTTGAATGTACAGCATGGCCTGATCAATCGTCCGCCGGATACCGGCGTCTGAACGCTCGGACAGCTCCTTCAGGAAAGGAGAAACGACTTGGTCACGGAACCATGGCAGAATCATACCCGGCTCATGAATCTGTGACAGGCCGGCGTAAAGATTCTTGCCTTTGAACAGCTGGTTCGGCGCAATCCCTGCTTCCAGCACAGCATGCTGTACCGCACCGAGCAGATGCAGCATCCCCTGCTGCACGTCAATTACCTTAGCGCCGTCAGCGGATAGCGTGGTGAGGAATTCCTCCAGCAGCCGGTCTGCCTCCTCCGCTTCGCCGGTGCGCAGCGCCTGAATCAGGCCACGTTCCAGAGCGAACGAATATTGCGGCATATGAGCGCCCTCTCCTTCCCGTTCCAGTTGCTCCAGGCTGACTACCTGGTTACCGCCCCCGTATCTGCGGTGCTTCGCTGCCTGCTTTACTGCTTCAAAAGAGCGGGGAATACTTGAAATATGTTCCATCGGTGAGCTGTATGCCACAGTAGCCTGCAGCTTAAGCATCCGGTTAAGGGTGGCAGCCATCTCTTCGCCGAACGCCTGTACCCGGGCCGCCTCCGGGCCGCTTCCCCGTTCAATCAGCAGGATGCCGGCTGTAAGGTTGTGCAGATTGACTGTCTCCGCCTGATCAAAGTGCTCAGCTGCCAATTCTCCGATAATATTAACCGCCGCAAAAGAGACCAGGCTTTCGTCACCGCTGCGGAACTTAGCCTCAAGACTGGAAATACCTGTTAGCTGAATGTATAGCACCACGAAGACACAATTGTCTACTTCCCACTTGTACTGCTTCATCCGGCCTAACAGCTCCTGCTCGGAAAAAGCATAGTGATAGCCGAGAAACAGCTGGTGAAGGAAGCTGCGCTGTACATGCGGCAGCTGCTCCGAAAGGGTGTATTGCAATGCATTCTGCTGCCCGTGCAGATTCTGCCAGTGCCGCTCGATCAGCGTCACCTCATCCTCACGGTCTCCGGAGGCATCGTGCTCAGGGAGCAGCGTCTTCAGAAGACGGCGGAAAGGCGAATAGATCCGGCGGGAGGCAATCCAGGACAGAACCGCCGCGAGCAGCAGCGCACTCAGGCTGACTGTAATAATGGTTCTTGAAAGCTCCACCACCGGGGAGGTTATGCTTGAAATCGGTGAAGCGGATACATAAGCCCATTCGCTGGAAATCCGGGAGAAATCACCGTAGGTCACCGCATAGGTAACCCCGTTCCAGTCATACAGGAAGGATGTGCTGTCACCGCTGCCTCTTGTTTCTATAGCCGTCTGCAGCGCACCAACAAACGGCGTGGGGGCATTATCAACCCCGCTTCCGGAGATGAACAAGCCGCCTGATTTCTGCAGCATATACACTTCTCCGCTGTTATACGGCGTCATCGTCCGCAGCATGTCTGCAACCTTCTGTGTATCCATCCGCAGCAGCAATACCCCGAACGGCTCTAGGCTGCCGCCGGGAATATGGTGCACAAGTGTCAGTTCTTTAGACTTAGGCTTCGCCGGGTCAAATGCCGTCTCTGTCCAGTAGGTGCTTTGCTCCGTCTTCATCAGCTTTTCATAAACGGCAGCTCCGGAAGACGTTACCGTACCATACTCTGTGCCGAACAGCACCGGACGCTCATCGGCCAGATACAGCTCCACCTGACGTGCCATGGAATTGGAGCCCTGCATGACTAGCAGCGTCTTGGTGATGTCCCAAGCCCGCTCGTGATCCATTGTAAAATCCATACCCTTGAGGCTATAGTCAAACTTGGGATCAAAGGCCCAATGAGCCAGCATCAGCTCCAGATTGGACAGCTGGTCATCAATATTGGCGGCACGCTGCTCGATCTGCCGGTTGTGCATCTCGAGCAGCTCGTCCTCCAGGCTTCCGCCCGCCATCCAGTATACAAGCAATCCTATGATCAGGCCGGGAATGGACGAGACAATCAGCACAATAATCAGATTATTGCGGTAATACCGTCCCTTGCGCCCCTTCCATCCCCGTATAAAGCCCTTCCGCTTTTCTGTCGTTCCATTCTCCATGTCTATTCACCAGCCGAATTCATAGTTTAGCATTGCAGCCTTGCGGCGTTAATGGGGCTATTCCGGCCGGTACATGGAGCGTGGCCGGATGCTATTTACCCAATTTTGCGTACAATTCGTTCATTTCTTTTACCAGCTCGTCTCCGCCTGTCTTGCGCCATACGTCAAAGGCTGATTTCAGCCCGGCTTCGTCGATTTGTCCGACAATAAACTTGATGCGCGCATCATTGATGACATTATCAAGCTGTGAGCCTTTTTGTGTATACACAGTAGAGATCAGTGCTTCTGCCGGGTTAACTACGATAGTTGCTTCATTTGTCTTTTGCAGTTCCGTCTGCTTGTTCCGCAGTTCCGTCTGCTTAATCTGCTTCGCGGCTTTTGCGTTCTCATCCGGAATATAAGGAACCATCTGGTTCAGACCTTCGACTTCAGATTCCAGCAGAACAGTGTCTGTTGAACGTTCTACAAAACCATCCACAAGGTTATAGTGGACACCCTCAATTCCGTATCCTGTCAGCGTTTGCAGTTCCGCATCATTCACCTTATCCAGGAAAGCCAGCACCCGCTTCAGCTCATCCTCTGTTTTGACGGAGGATTTCGGGATAGCCAGCATACCGGCGAAGCCGGAAGTCGGGAGTGTATGCAGTTGTCCGTCCTCTCCCTTAACGCCGCCTATAACATCCATGTAGTGACGGTCCGGCTCATCTTTGCCTTCTTTTTGCAGTGCAGCATGAATCTTGTCGTCAATCCGTGCAGCAGTGTCCACTACGTCGACAATAACGCCAGCCTGGTTGTTAACAACCGGATCACTCCATTTAGAGCTGTCCATAACGGCGAAGTCGGAGTTGACCAGCTGCTCATCATACAGCTTTTTCATAAATTTAAGCGCTTCCACATACTCCGGATATTCATGCTCAGGTACAAGCTTGCCATCCTGGATGCCCCATTTATTCGGAGATCCGAACCACAGCTTCATCGCATCAAAGCCGCTGGCCCAGCCGCCGGTCCACTTTACCATTACCATGCCGTAGGTATCGTCCTTGCCGTTACCGTCCGGATCCTGCTCTTTAAACGCTTTCAGCATATTATAGAACTCGTCCACTGTCTGCGGAGTCTCAAGACCCAGCTTCTCCAGCCAGTCTTTGCGGAATACTACACCGTTGCGGCCCAGCGCCCGGCCTCTGTAAATTCCGTAGTTCTTGCCGTCAATGGCCGAGTTGTTCAGAATGACCGGGTTAGCCTGGCTCAGGTTAGGATAATCCTTAAGGTAGGGTCCAACCTCCCAGAACGCGCCGGATCTTGCCGCATTGACAAAGCTCGAAGCCTTCACATCTCCTACATAAATAATATCGGGCAGTTTGCCTGAAGCAAGCGTAATGTTGAATTTATCGGTATAGGAAGCATTCGGTACCCATTCAAAATGGATATTAGTATTGGTCAGCTCTTCCAGCTTGGCAGCAACGGGGCTGTCATCCTTCGGATAATTGGTTTTAAAAATCGGCAGCATCAGCGTCAGATCCAGCGGCTTCTCTGTTTCCGTTCCCGCTGTAGCCTCAGACTTGGCATTTCCTTCACTGCCTGCAGTTCCTGCTGCATTCTTTGTTTCATTGTTACTTCCACAGCCTGACATTACACTTACAATCATAATAGTTGACAGTACTGTAAACAACCGCTTTTTAAATTTAACGGATTTCTTTCCTGCTAAACCTTGATTTTTCATGATTGGCCTCCCTTTATATGTTAGCATAACAGATTACCCTTTGACTGAACCGAGCATCACCCCTTTGGCGAAATGTTTTTGCAGAAACGGATAGACACACATAATCGGAAGTGTGCCGACCACGATTACGGCCATTTTGATCGACTGCTCAGGCGGCTGTATGAAATTCGGGTCCATCTGGCTGAGGTCGCCGGCTGCCGACTGGGACAGCATAACGATCTGGCGCAGCATTACCTGCAGCGGCCACTTGGATGGATCATTGATATAGAGCAGCGCCGAGAAGAAGTTATTCCAGTGCCCTACCGCGTAAAAGAGCGTAAAGGTCGCAAGCACCGGCTTTGAGAGCGGAAGCACGATTTTCCACAGCAGGCCAAGCTCACTGCAGCCGTCAATCCGTGCCGCCTCCTCCATTTCCACCGGAAGCTCCTGGAAGAAGTTTTTAACAATAATCAGATTGAACGCGCTGATTGCCCCCGGCAAAATCAGGGCATTTAAGGTATCCAGCAGCTGGAGATCACGGATGACCAGATAGGTGGGGATCATGCCTCCCCCGAACAGCATGGTGAAAATAACCAGATTCAGGATCATATTGCGGCCCATCAGATACCGCTTTGCCATCGGATAAGCCATGGTTACGGTAAAGAACAAATTGACAATCGTCCCGACAGCCGTCACATATAAGGAAACCCCGATGCTTCGTACAATCGTATCTGTTGAAAAGATGAATTTATAAGCATCGAACGAGATCGTTGTAGGAATCAGGAAGACCGCACGCTTCGTAATTTCCGCCTCAGTTGCGAACGAACCGGCGACTACGAACAGAAACGGCAGTATGGCGGTGATTCCGATAATTCCCAAGATAATGTAATTGAAGATGTCAAAGGTGATCTCACCCGTGCTCCGATATTGCTTCTTAACCACGCAAACAGCCTCCCTCTTAGTAAAGTCCCGATTCGCCGAATTTTTTGGCGAGCCAGTTGGTGCCGAGCACCAGTACAACACCGATTACGGATTTGAACAGCCCGACAGCCGTACTGTAGCTGAATGCCCCCTGGGTAATCCCCAGCGCATATACATATGTATCAAAGACTTCAGCAACTTCGCGGTTGAGCGCATTCATCATCAGATAGATCTGCTCGAACCCGTTGTCCAGAATGGTTCCCATCCGCAGAATCAGCAGAATTACAATCGTGCTGCGGATCGCAGGCAGTGTGATATGCCAGATCTGACGCAAGCGGCTTGCTCCGTCCATTACAGCTGCTTCATATTGCTCCACATCGACACCGGCCAGCGCAGCGAGGAAGATGATTGTTCCCCATCCGCATTCCTTCCAGATTGTCTGGAGAATGATCATCGGCCGGAACCAGTTAGGGTCGGCGAGGAAGTCAATTTTGCTTCCTGTATACGTATACAGGAATTCATTCACTGCTCCGCCCTGAGTGGTCAGAAATACATAGGATATACTGGCGACGATAACCATGGATATAAAATGCGGCACATAAATCAGTGTTTGAATCGTTCGTTTGTAGAAAGACAGCCGTATTTCATTTAATAGTAGAGCCAGTATAATCGGTGCCGGGAAAAAGAACACCAGATTCAGCAGTGACAATACAAGCGTGTTACGCAGCAGCATGAAAAAGTCCGGGTTCTGGAAAAATGTGCGGAAATGCTCAAGTCCGACCCATTCGCTTTTCATGAAGCCCAGGAAGGGCTGGAAATCTTTGAATGCGAGCAAAATCCCCCACATTGGTACATATTTAAATACCAAAAAATACAGGAGTCCCGGGGTTAGCAGGATGTAGAGCCATTTATCGCGCTTTAGACGTTTGAAGACCATCTCCCGCTTACTGCGGTAGGCGCCAGTATGAATCTCCGCCGTTCCCATCGCCGCTCCTTGTTTCATTACATTCACCTCCGATAGGATTATGCAGCCTTGTCTATTCTCTTGGGCTACGGTTCCCATTATGTCCCTGCTACATTTTTCCGGCAATCATACTTTTTGGATGGTTCTGCATCCGGTTTGGTACAGCACAATTCAATAAAGTGCAAAGCCGGCAAAACATTACTATTGCCTGCCTGACAGGCGGCAACTATGATGCCGGAAGATTAAATTCTTTCATTATAATCACCTGGAGGTATGTTCAGTGAAGCATAAACTGTATTACGGTGCCGCATGGTATCCGGAGCTGTGGGGAGAAAAGGAGCGGCAGCAGGATTATCAGCTTATGAAGGAAGCCGGGATCAACCTGGTCCGTATGGGTGAGTTCATCTGGTCAGAGCTGGAGCCTGAGGAGAATCTTATTGATGTACGCCCGTTTGCCGAATATGTCCGGCTGCTGCATAACCACGGCATCGACACCATTATGTGTACACCAACCGCAACACCGCCTATATGGCTGACGCACGGACATCCCGAGCGGCTGTTCGTCAAGACAGACGGAGCGGTGATGAACCACGGGTCCAGACAGCATATCTGTACCAATAATCCGTACTTCCGGCAGCGGGCAGCCATTATTGCCGAACATCTGGCCCGGGAGCTGGGCGGGCTGCCGGGCCTTGTTGCCTGGCAGCTCGATAATGAATTCAAGGCGCATGTCGCCGAATGCATCTGCGGAACCTGCAGATTACTGTGGCATGAGTGGCTTGAGCAGCGCTACGGCAGCATTGACAGGCTGAATGACGCTTGGGGAACCGCTGTCTGGAGCCATACCTATCAGTCCTTTGAGCAGGTGCCGCAGCCTGTGGCTACCCCGTTCCTCCATAACTCCTCGCTCGTTACATTGTACAGGCTGTTCCATATGGAGAAGCTCGCTGAATTCGCAGCAGATCAGGCAAGTATTCTGCGCCGCTATTCGGATGCGCCTATCACCCACAATAGCAGCGTTGCTTTTCACGTGGATAATGAACAGCTGTTCAAGGAGCTGGATTTTGCTGCATATGACACCTATGCCTCCCAGGCCAACCGCCATGCTTATCTGCTGAACTGTGATCTATGGCGAAATTTCAAGCCCGGCCGGAATTTCTGGCTGCTTGAGACCAGCCCGGCATATGCCGGCTCTCTCACGAGTTACGGCCAGCCGCATCCGGACGGCTACCTCACAGCCGAAGCAGTGTCCGCGTATGCACTTGGAGCCGGGGCTTTCTGCTACTGGCTGTGGCGGCAGCAGCGCTCGGGCAGCGAGCAGACACACAGCTCGATTCTCAGCGCCTGGGGTGACCCGGCGCTCGGATACGATAATGTACGGGCCGCATCAAAGGCCCGGCTGGCAATCGAGCCGCATATGCTGGCTACCCGGCCGGTGCAGGCTGAGGTCGCAATAACCTATTCGGACCGGACCAAAGCTTATCTGGCTACCGAGCCGCACCGGAAGCTGAACTACCGCTCCCTGCTCGGTGACTTTTATAAACGGTTCGTGGACATGGGCATTCACCGCGATCTGGTGCCGGAAGGCGGCGAGCTCAGCGGCTACAAGCTGCTGTTCACTCCCTTCGTGCACTATCTGTCTCCTGAGTATTTGCGGAGAGCACTGGCGTTCACGGAGGCCGGCGGCATCTGGATCGCCGGCCCGCTGAGCGGCGGACGCACGGCCGAACACACCCTGCATACTGATGCTGCTCTGGGTGAGCTGGAACGGTATGCAGGCGTGCATACCAAATACGTCTACCCGATGGAGGGAACCGGCAGCATCGGGCAGGCTTTTGGCTTGTCCGCGCCGCTTTCCTTATGGAGCGCGGTGTTTGAGCCGCTGCCCGGCGGAGCTTCCGTGATCGGCGAGATTACGGAGGGCCGGACGCCTGGCCTTGCCTTTGCGACCGAGCAGCCGTATGGCCGGGGGGCCATCGTAATGCTCGGTTCGCTGCCGGCCGGCGAGGACGGCGATCAGCTGCTGCAGGCGCTGATCGGGCATTATGCCGGCCGGGCTGGTGTGACCGTGCGCAGCGATGTCACGCCAGGCACTGTGGTGTGCCCGCGGCGCGGCAGCAGCGGGGAGCTGTGGACCGTCGTGAACATGGACGGTCTCGGGGGCACTGTGACCCTGCCGCGCAGCGGGCAGGATGTCCTTGCCGGCCGGGCTGTGCCGGCCGGCCCGCTGATGCTGGAGCCGTATGAATACCGGCTCATTACGCTCAGGGAATAAGGACGCGGCGTTGCAGCGCGGACGTAATCATGGCAGGAGCTCCAGAATGAACATCACATGGCATGTTTGACAGTAACGCTTTAGCAGCAGCTCCTTGGCAACAGCCCTTAGCAGGAGCTGCCCGCAATAACATAGTGTTGTGCGCAAGCTTTTGAATCATCAGGCAACAAAAAAAAGCAGTATGCCGCCGGAATTAATTCCGCTGCATACTGCTTTTTGACTATTTTCAGTTACCGGTGATATGCTATCCGCTCAACCGGCTGTTGAAACTATGGCCTCCCTGAATCTCTGGCTGAAGCAGATTTCAGATGCCGATTATCACTTAACCTGGTTAGAATCACCCTGTCGATCATTCCCGCCAACTAACTAATCTTCTTCTACATAGCTGCACTCTGTACAATTAAAACAGCTGGTTTACCACAGAAAAGACATATAAGTGTATTCCATACAATTAAAATGTCCGCATAACCCCTCTTTAGGCCAATATGGGCAAAAATAGCTGCACAGAGTACACTTATATGGCGCGAAGGCAGCAATTTACCGTTTTTAATTGCACAAACTGCAACTAAACCTCACAGTTAGCAGTGCGTCCCATAACAACAGGCTGTACGTAGCTAAGCATTAGCTAAGCATTAGCTATTCATTACTCTACAATAACCTCGCAACAGTTCTACTGCTGCAAAGCTCTGCCGCATCACACTGTTCCGCTATTAATCCAAATCCGCACCATTCGAAGCAATCGCCTTTTGATACCAGTAAAAGCTCTTCTTTTTGAACCGGTCCAGCGTACCATTACCCTCATCATCCTGATCCACGTAGATCACACCGTAACGTTTGGACATCTCGGAGGTTGAGGCACTGATAATATCAATTGCCCCCCAGCTGGTATAGCCCATCACGTCAACGCCGTCCAAAACAGCTTCCTTCACTTGCGTGATGTGCTTGCGCAGATAGTCGATCCGGTAGTCATCGTTGATTGAACCGTCTTCTTCTACCTTATCTTTTGCCCCGAGACCATTCTCCACGACGAACAGCGGAAGCTGGTAACGGTCATATAGCTCCTTGAGCACAATTCGTAATCCAATCGGATCAAGCTGCCAGCCCCATTCGGTTACCTGCAGATTCGGGTTCTTCACCGTGCTGAACAGGTTACCGCCTGTCACACCGTATTTCTCAGGATCCACTGTTGAGATTAACGAAGTGTAGTAGCTGAAGGAGATAAAATCTACCGTGTGCTCACGCAGCAGCTGCTCGTCTCCCGGCTCAACCACGAGATTAATGTTATTTTCGGCAAAATACCGTTTCACAAACGGAGGATAACTGCCCCGTGCCTGCACATCGGTATGCAGCAGATTAAGCTGGTTGTCCACCTGCGCCTGATGTACATCCTCGGGACTGCTGGTTGCCGGATAATGAATCATGCGCGCCAGCATACAGCCGATCTGGAACTCCGGATTGATCTCGCGGCCCTTTTTCGTTGCCAGACTGCTGGCCACGAACTGGTGATGCAGCGCCTGATAAGACGCTTCACGGATATTATCCACGGTATCTTCAACCACACCGCCGCCGGTGAACGGTTCAATGACGGTTGTGTTAATCTCATTAAAGGTAAGCCAGTACTTAACCTTATCCTTATACCGGGTCATCACCGTCTCTGCATACTTTTCATAAAAAGCAATCACCTTGCGGTTTCTCCAGCCGCCATAGTTCAGCACCAGCGACATCGGCATTTCATAGTGGGACATAGTAACCAGCGGCTCAATCCCGTACTTATGCATCTCGTCGAACATATCGTCATAGAACTGCAGCCCTTTTTCGTTCGGCTCCGCATCATCACCATTCGGGAAAATCCGCGCCCAGTTAATCGACATCCGGAACACCTTGAAGCCCAGCTCGCCGAACAGAGCGATATCCTCCTTATAACGGTGGTAAAAATCAATCCCGTAGCGCTTCGGATACCCCTCAGCCGTAGTATGCTGCATCCCCCGCTGAATGGATTCGCTGGTAACATGCATCAGCTCTTTCAGATTGGTATAATCCTTTTTCTTAAAGTAAGGCACCATATCCGCAGTGGACAGCCCTTTGCCGTCAGCATCAAATGCTCCTTCCGCCTGATTGGCCGCGATGGCGCCGCCCCACAAAAAACCTTCCGGAAATCCTTGCTGTATGCTCAATGTGCTCATCTCCTTGGTTGTTATATAGATTGAACTATAAAGTGTAAATTTTAGGATTGGCCGTGACTCCAGAGTATTTTGGACTTCCGGCCGCTGTTGTCTGCAATTGTTTGGATTTAACGAGACAATTTCATAATTCAAAACCCTTGCTATACCTGGTTTTTTTGAGCATAGAAAAAGGAGTACCTCCCCAAGTTCTCGAAGTTATAGGCGACGAAACCAACACCCGAGAAGAAAAGAGGTAATCCCTATCTATTCTATTCGACAAGAAGAGCTGTTTTCCTTCGAGGAATTGCTCCAAATGCGCCCGGAAGATAAATACAGCCAAATCTTTGATCACTTAAACCTGGCTCCGGTCCTGCACGTCCTCCGGAAAAAGAACCACCGTGGGCGGCCACAGGAGCTAAACCTCCCTGCCATGATCTACTCGCTGCTCATCTCAAAAATGGAGGGCATTGAGTTTGTTTCTTCCTTGGTTAGGCGCCTTAAGCATAGCGAGGAATTTCGGGCGCAGTGCCGATTTACCGGCTCGAACCCTATTCCGAGCCTGGCTTCATACTCCCGTCTGATTTCTGCGCTTGAGCAAACGGGAATGCTTGAGCAACTGCAGGATACCTTGGTGCTGTCTGCCATGGAAGAGGGCTTTACTACGGGCACGCACCTTGCCGTTGACTCCTCCATTGTGGAGGCTTGGGATTGCCAATTCAGTGAATCTGCGTCGAAATGCCGAGCGGCCCGCCGTGCCAAAAAACCAAGCAAAGCTCCAGAAATCCAGCAACTGGAGTTCGAGAATGCCGAGCCAGAGCCTCAGCCAGCGAACGAACCGCTTAAAAAACCAGTCTACCGACGTGGGCGGGCTTCTGCGGAAGAAAAAGAGCGCCGGCGTCTGGAACGGGACGCTTATGAAGAGACCTTAGCGCCCTTTGAGAAAACGATTGAAGCGATGCTATCTTACACCTATAACGAGCTCCTGAGCACGATCCCCCGGCACGCTGCACGCTTTGACAAGAAAAATACAAAGGGCAGACTCACCAGTTACTACGGATTTAAGGCAAACGTACTGGTGGATGCGGATTCTCAGTATGTGCTAAGCGGTGTCTTTAGTTCGGCGAATCTGAATGACCAGCGGATGGCCGTCCTGCTCCTAAAGGGGCTACACCTGAAGTTTCCTGGGCTGAAGGTGAAGCATGTCTTGGGCGACAAAGGGTATGACAGTTCGGCCATTTACCGGTTGATTCATTCCTTAGGCGCTTTTCCTATTATTAAAATGATTCACCACAAAAAACCGCCTGAGGGGATGAACCAGGACTACACCCCTGTGTGCTCACAGGGACACGCCTACCGTTACGACAGTTTCGATGCTAAGTACGAAACGCTGCGTTACACCAAGCCTAACCAGTGCAAAGACTGTCCGTTTTCCGAATCCGGCTGCCAAAAAGTGTTTAAAATCCGAATCCAAACCGATTTGCGTAAGCATGCCAACCCAGCAAGAGGAAGCGAGAGCTTTACGCAACTGTACAAGAAACGAACGGCTGTAGAACGTGTTTTTGCCTATCTCAAAGAGTATTTTGGGATGAAACGCACGCGTCACCGCGGCGTCCGGGCAAGTGTCGATTTCCAGCTCAGCACATTGGCCTACAATTTGAGTAAGTTTGCGCTAGACAAGTTGAACAAGCAGTTAAGAAACTCCCAACAAGTGGCCTGATTTTTTTAAAAACAAACTCAGATTTTGGCCCAGTCTTGCTTTCCAGCAAACTGAATTATGAAATTGTCTCTTTAACTGCTACTATATAGATCGAACTGAAGAATTTTCCGTTTTGGGATTAGCCGTGGCTCCAGAGAATGTTTGGACTTCCGGCCGCTGTTGTCTGCAGATTTCTTCATTTAAACCGCTGCTCGCGGTGGAAATCCGCAGACAAAGGCGGACACCTCCGTTCCTCCAGTTCCAAAATTCCCCTCCGCCACTTTTCCCTTAACTTAATTTTCAAGTTCAATCTATATAGGCCGTAACATCCAAACACAAAGGCGGACGCTCCGCTCCTACAGTTCCAAAATCCCTTCCGCCACTTTTCCCTTAATTTAAGTTTTCAAGATCCATCTATATCATATTTTTTTGTAAAAAGTATTCTGCTTTTGCTGCGCCTGCAAATCCATCCCTGGTTAGTATTACAAAATTGATCTAATTGCCCGGGAAATCCCCGAATTAGGTACGGATTCATGTCGTCTACTGTCCAGTCTATTGAGACTTCACGCAGCATGGCTTAACGTCCAGCCTACAGCTCCGCTCGCAGCACCGGCTCACCAAAGCCAACCGGACCCAGCTTAATCGGCAGAATCTGTTTATAGTCAGCAGTGTTCGTAACAACCATCGCGGTTGTAATATCGTAATTCTGGGCAATCTGCTCCAGATCGAAGGTCAGCAGCTTGTCGCCAGCCTGCACCTGATCACCTGTTTGCACATGGGCTTCAAAGAACTGGCCGCGCAGCTTAACGGTGTTGATGCCGACGTGGATCAGCAGCTCCATGCCGCTCTCATCACGGATGACCATGGCATGTTTGGTTTTGAATACATTCATTACTGTACCGCTGACCGGAGATACCAGTTCGCCGACTGCCGGTACAAAAGCGATCCCTTTACCCATCAGCTCATCACCAAACGTAGGATCATTAACCTCTTTTAGAGGAATCGCCTTGCCGCTCATCGGTGCATAAGCCGTGCTGTCTGCAGTTGCGGACGCTGCTTCAATTTCTACTGCTGCCGGAGCCGCAGACTGCGGAGCCTCATTAGCCGGTTTGGCTGCAATATTGCCGGAAATCTGCGCAGCATCATCCGCTTCTTCCTGGAATCCAAGCAGTACTGTAACGACAGCGCCAACTACAAAGGCAATAACCATCCCGCCAAAAGCGTACCAGAATGTCTGGCCCACCAGTCCCGGAAGACCCGGAATACCGCCGTTGCCGGCAAGCGCATAGGCTTTGGCACCAAAGGCCAGCGCGAAGCCGCCTCCTGCCGCACTACCAATCATCGCGGCGATGAACGGCTTTTTGTATTTCATATTGACACCGTACATCGCCGGCTCAGTGACACCCATAAGCGCGGTGAAGCTGGTGGAGAGTGCTACGGATTTCAGCTTTTTATCTTTTGCCCGGAAGAATACGCCCAGAGTTGCTCCAGCCTGTCCCATATTCGAGATATAGGTCAGCGGCAGGAATTTGTCGAAGCCAAGTGTAGCCAGATTGCTGATGATAACCGGAACCAGCGCGTAGTGCATCCCCGTCATAATGATCAGGGCCATTGCCCCCCCGAGGACGATACCGGAGATCAGTCCGCCTTCATTCAGCAGCCAGTTGATGCCGCCGGACAGGCCGTCGCCGATAAAGGTTCCCAGCGGTCCGATCGCAATCAGCGTTACAGGAACCATAATAAGCAGCGAAATTAACGGAACAAGCAGTAATTTCAGTGATGGCGTGATGAAACGGTCTACCGTCTTTTCAACATAAGAGAGCAGCCATACGGCCAGCAGGATCGGAATAACCGATGAAGCGTAGGATACCGCAGTAACCGGGATGTTCAGAAAAGCAACCGGATTACCGCTCGACAATAATGCCCCCATATCCGGATACATTAATGCCGCACTTACTCCAACCGCAATAAACGGATTGCTGCCGAATTTCCGGGCTGCGCTGAAGGCGATCAGAATCGGCAGGAAGTAGAACACCCCATCACCGATGGCGGAGAGAATCCGGTACGTATCCGTTCCGGTTGTCAGCCATTCCAGTGTTACGAACAGGGCCAGCAGACCCTTGAGAATACCTGCAGCTGTGATAGCCGGCAGCATTGGCGCAAATACGCCCGCGATCGTTTCAAAAATCTTCAGGATGACGTTCTGTTTCTTTCCATCCTCTTTTTTAACGCTCTCACCACTCTGCTTAAGTGCCGGATAAGCCTTTACCATCTCATCGTAGACCTTCGGTACGTCGTTGCCGATGATGACCTGGAACTGCTCGCCCGAGATGTTGGTGCCCATGACCATATCCAGCTTTTTGAGCGCAGCCTGATCGGCCTTGCTGTTGTCTTTAAGCTCAAAACGCAGCCGGGTTACACAGTGGTAAACCGAATTCACATTGGACACCCCGCCCACGGACTGGACGATTTGCTGTGCTGTTTCCTGATGTTTCATCTTACTTCCCCCTATTTTTGGCATATAAAAAACCCGAACGAACACACCGTCTCCGCGCTTTACGCGTACCGTGCCTCATCCGGGTTTTGCCTGATTGAACAGTAACAAGCCCTTGGTTATTTACTTTTCATCAGCCGCTCCAGATGCAGCGTCAGGTAGAGCTGCTCGGAATGCGTCATGACATAATCATAGTTTTTGAGAATAAACGTTTCGATCTTGATGATACCTTTGAAGGTCTCCGGGTAATTCTTGCGGACAACCTCGTACAGATACTCCTCTGTGTCATCATGACTGGAGTGGGTAATGACACGCTGGCAGAAATATTTGAGATGCGTAATGAATCGGAAATAGTTAACGCTGTCCTCATCCAGATCCACACTGAAATGATATTTGATGATATTCATAATCTCCTGCAGCAGCTGCATCAGATGCGTCACATCGTTCATCGAATCATTGACTTCAGCATTAATGAAATGCAGGGCAATATTGCAAATTTCATCTTTTGGAAAATCAATTCCCAGCCGCTCCTTGAGAATCGTCAGCGCTTCCTTGGCCACATCGTACTCAGCCTTATAGAAGTGCTGCACCTCCCACGACAGCGGGTTACGGACAATCTGCTGCCGCTCCATCCGCTGTACGGCAAAATGAATATGATCGGACAGCGATACGTAAATCCCATCACTTATCTGCTTGTTCAGCTGCATGCGCGCCAGACTGACAATATCATCCGTAACCTGCAAAATTTCAATTGGCACCTCAGTAACAATCGCTTTAAAGCGCTCGTAGATGGAGGAATCCTGCAGACGGAAGATTTTTTCAATCCGCCCTTCGTCAATAGTGTCGCCTGCCTTGAACTGGAAACCGATACCCCGGCCGAGGATAAGCAGCTCCTGGTTCTTGTCATCAAGCGTACTGACGATATTGTTGTTAAAAATTTGTTTGATGATCACTATGAACCCACCTGTGTTTGAGGAATCAAAAAAGGGCAAAACAACAATGGCTATGATAGAATCATTTCCACTGTGGTTTTGCCCGCATTACCGGTAACAAGCCTCGGAAACAATTTAACACAAGCTGAAAACGGTGTCAACCATCCTTTCAAAAAAACAGTTACCTAATTTTAACCAGCCGCAGTCTGAACTATGCATCCGCCCTACATACTAAAAGTACAAATCCCACCCGATGATCAGCGCACTGAATAATACAGCTGACAGGCCGGACAGCATGTACATTGCTTTTCTCATTCTTCTGCTGTCCGAGTGCCGCAGCTTCAGGAGAAGTATTACTAGGTATCCGGCGGTCAGCAGACAATAGACAATATTTAATGCAAAATGAACATACAATCCGGTGTAGGTTGCGGTATTCATAGCCCGGAAAAACATAATGGTATTATTCAAAATATAAATGAGCCCCGCTATATTAACCCACATGTAAACCTTATCCAACCCAGTCACCCGTTTATGTGCTCTCTTAAAGCGGCAGATCAGCCAGCGGATACATTGATTGATAATTGCAAACAGAGTAATTGCTGTACCAAGCCCCAGGACAATAAGCGATATTCCGATGCTTTGTGCGGAGAAGCCGGTAAGCGGCAAGTAATCCGCGTACATATTTGAAAGCTTGATAATCTTCCCCTGATCATCTCTTATAAAATATTCGACACCCGACGAGTAAATCTTGGAGTAGGCATAAGGCGCAAACTGATTAGAGGGGTCATCATTCCAGCTTGATACCCGTGTATTAACAGGTTCAATATAGGCCAGATTGAGATATTCAAACATTTTGCCAAATCCGTGAACAACCCGGCGTGCGCGTATATAAGTACCTTCTACCTCTGAGCTGTCCGGCAGCTCGCCGTTGTAAGCTTCCGGAGTATAGGTGCCAAAGACTCTATCAACCAGCCCCTGGCAATGCTGCCATTCATTCTTCTGATTGGTCATCACGATGAATCCGAACCCGGAAACAGGATCGAACACAAAGTTACTAGAAAAAGCCAGTGTATTTCCGCCATGCTCCAGCGTACGGACTGCATGCTCATTCACAAAAAAACCGTGGGCAACTCTTGGCACATCAGTGCCTTCATACACCAGGCTTGGCGTCAGCATTTCCTTGAGTACTGTGTTACTGCGGAATAACGGACTATACTGGTCTCCCGGCGGCATTAGTGCGGTCATGAACTTTGCAGCATCTGCTGTGGTGCCGATAGCACCGCCTGCCGGATACATACCAAAATATATCCTGTTTTTCTTGATCAATTCCCGCTCAGCTGTGTATCCCTGAATCTTGCTTCTTGCAGCGGCAACAGCCGGATTATCCAGCTGCTTCGGATGAATCGAGGTAGCATCCATCTCCAGCACCTCAAAAATATACCTATTAACATATGTATAGAACGGCATTCCGCTCTGCAGCTCTACGATGTAAGCTGCTAGAGACGCACCGTAATTGGAATAAGCCAACACCGTACCTGGTTTATACACCTGCCGGGGTTCACCTCTCCGTAGCGCCTCTCTCAGGCCGGGTACATCATCTTCCTGCCTATAAAACAAACCGGTATACTGCTCCTGCCAGCCCGCATTATGATGCATCAGATTCAGCAGCGTGATGGGATCATCGTATTTCAGCTTCTTCAAAAAGCCCTCCGGCAGATACTCCCGTATATCCGTCTGCAGATCCAGCTTCCCCTGCTCTACCAGCTGCATGACACTCGTCCAGACCAGCAGCTTCGTGACAGAGCCCCATTCATACACCGAGTTCGTATCAGCGGCAGTATTGTATTCTACATCCGCTAAGCCGTAGGCTTTATTTAATATAATCTCCCCGTTCTTAACTATTGCAACAGATACCGCTCCAGTCGTCTCCATACGTGCAGGAGTCATATAAGAATCGATAACGGCTTCAAGCGAAGACAGCCTGATTCCGGAGGGAGTAACATCTGCGGCCGGAGCAACCGTTCCTTCTGCCGCAAAAGCGGGGACACCTGCAGACAAAAACAGGAGGACGACGGTTAGACAGATGAACAACGGCTTGTAAAATGCATAACGGATATATTTTCCCATGTACAGCCTCCTTGTATGAGGTTGAAAACCTAAAAGTACAAATCCCACCCGATAATCAGCCCACTGAACAGCACAGCTGACAGGCCGGACAGTATGTACATTGCTTTTCTCATTCTTCTGCTGTCCGAGCGCCGCAGCTTCAGGAGAAGTAATACTATGTATCCGGCGGTCAGCAGACAATAGAGAATGTTTATTATTAGATGAACTCTAATCGTAGCGTATGAAGTTAAGCCAATATTACGATAGGCCATAATAACAATATTCAGAACCAGAAGCAGACTGGAAGTATTGATTAATAGATGGTACTTTTCCAAGCCGGGTAACGATCCGGCCATTCTTTTGATTGTACGTCTACTGAAGTGTATCAATCCGTTAATAAGTGCAAACAGGGTATAGGTTATCCCAAGCACAAGAACAATCAGTGTAATTCTTACACTATATAAAGCAAGACCTGTCAGGCGAAAATAATCACTGCTTTGAATAGAAAGCTTTTCAACCTCACCCTGATCATTTCTTACAAAGTATTCATTGGCCGACCAGTATACCTTAGAGTAAGCATCAGGTGCAAATTGGCTGGAGGGCTGTTCATTCCAGTTATACTCGCGGTTATTTACAGCAACAATGTCCGCCGTATTAAAGTAGGCATACATCTTCCCGAAGCCGTGAACCGCCCGCCGTGCCGGAAGATAGGTCCCGGCGACCTCAGTAGTGTCCGGCAGCTTACCGCTGTAAGACTCCGGTCTATAGGTGCCAAAAACGCTGTCAACCAGCCCCGTAGTATATTGCCCTTCATTCTTCTGATTTGTCATCACGATGATCCCGAACCCGGAAACAGGATCAAACACAAAATTGCTTGTAAAAGCCGTCGTATTGCCCCCATGCTCCAGCGTGCGGACTGCGTGTTCGTTCACGAGAAATCCATGGGCAATTCTTGCCATATCAGTGCCTTCATACATCAGGCTTGGAGTCAGCATTTCCTGAAGTGTGGCATTATTCTGAAACAGCGGGCTCGTGCTGCCAGCCGGCGGGATAAGCGCGGCCATGAACTTTGCTGCATCTGCCGTTGTTCCGAGTGCAGCCCCTGCCGGATAAATACTGATAGGCAATTGATTCTGCCGTATCAGCTCTCGTTCTGATGAATAGCCCTGAATCCTGTCCCTTGCAATGCCGGCTGCCGGATTATCCTGCTGCATCGGATGAATGGAGGTATGCTCCATACCCAAAACATTAAAAATATGCTCATTAACATATGTATAAAACGGCTGGCTGCTCTGCAGCTCAACAATATAGCCTGCCAGCGCTGCACCGTAATTGGAGTAGGCTACTACTCTACCCGGTTTATAAGCCTGACGGGGTTCAAAGATCTGTAGCGCCTCAGCCAAATCAGGGACATCTTTTTCCTGTAAGAAATATAAACCTGTATATTGCTCCTGCCAGCCTGCATTATGATGCATCAGATTAAGCAGCGTAATCGGCTCATCATACTTAAGTTTCTTTAGGAAGCCTTCCGGCAGATACTCACGGATATCTGTCTGCAAATCCAGCTTTCCCTGCTCCACCAGCTGCATCACACTCGTCCAGACCAGCAGCTTCGTGACGGAGCCCCATTCAAACACCGTGTCCGTATCGGCGGCGACATTGTGCTCCACATCCGCTAAGCCGTAGGCTTTGTTTAATATAATCTTACCGCTCTTAACTATTGCAACAGATACCGCTCCAGTCGTCTCCATGCGTGCAGGAGTCATATAAGAATCAATAACGGTTTCCAGTGAAGATAGCCTGATTCCGGAAGGGCTCTCATCGTTAGCCGGCACCGCTCCTCCTTCTGCCGCATACGCAGGAACTCCGGCGGACAGCAGTAATAAAAGTGCCGTCAGACAAATAACCGGCGGCTTAAATAAGGTAAACCATCTTCTCAGGTTCATGTACAGCCTCCTTTTGTAACGCTGGTATTATAGTTAATTAATTCCATAAGTACGTATAACTTCTACTACGTTTCTACTGGAAATAGGGTGCAAATTTTTTCCTTTAATGGCCAGATGCACCTATGGTGCTGCAGTTATCGTTTTTCTGTCTGGCCTTCATCCTGCTTAAAGCAATTAGCCAGCTTGCACCAAGCTCTAACGGACTCCAGCGCTCTTATCTCTGCTGAATATTCCTTTTTGCCAGGCTAACGGACCCCAGTGCGCTTATTCACCGACTTTTGCTGACTTAATCCCCAATTTGGGAGCAATAAGGGCATTACGGTCCGTTAGATTATGAAAATGCTTCCCACACAGAAATTAAAAGCTGTACGGTCCGTTAGCAGCATTCGGATTGCGGACTGAACAAAAAAACCTGCCCCCGACAAGGGAGCAGGCCTTCTATCCAATACAAACCTTATTTCAAGCCCTTCCAGACCCAGCTTTCAACCTCCGGCAGGTCAATGCCTTCTTCGCGGATAAAGGCATTGTGCTTCTTGACCATGGCATCCATTTCAGCCGCGATGGCAGAATGCTCGGCAGACTCCGGCAGGCTCAGTACAGCTTCCTTCGTCAGATCGAAGCGGTCCATCTGGTTCAGCACGCGCATATCGAATGGAGTGGTGATGTCACCGTTCTCGCGGTAGCCGTGCGCATGCAGATTGTGATTGTGACGGTCGAAGAACAGATCCTTGATCAGGCCTTCATAGCCGTGGAAGGCGAAGATGACCGGTTTGTCTTTTGTGAAAAATTGATCAAACTCTTCGTCGGATAAGCCGCGCGGATCGAGCTTCCGGCTTCTCAGCTTCAGCAGGTCCACTACGTTGATATAACGGATTTTGAGCTCAGGCAATTTCTCATGCAGGATGGAGATGGCCGCCAGGGCTTCAATAGTTGGCTCTGTACCTGCGGAAGCAAAGACCACATCCGGTTCTCCGCCCTTGTCAGTGCTTGCCCAGTCGATAATCTTCAGCCCTTTATCAACCAGCTCCTGTGCCTCTGCTACACTGAACCATTGCGGACGCGGATGCTTGGAGGAGACGATCAGGTTGATCTTTTGACGGTCATTCAGCACGGTGTCGAATACAGCCAGCAGGGAGTTCGCATCCGCCGGCAGATATTCACGGATGAATTCCGGTTTCTTGTCAGCCAGATGGCCTAACAGGCCCGGGTCCTGATGAGTGTAGCCGTTATGGTCCTGCTGGAATACAGTCGAGGTTGCCACAACATTCAGGGACGGGATATCAGCACGCCAGCCCTGATCGGTTGCCTTGCGCAGCCATTTGAAGTGCTGGGTAATCATCGAATCCACCACACGCAGGAACGCTTCATAGCTGTGGAAGAAGCCGTGGCGTCCGGTCAGCACATAGCCTTCCAGTAAGCCTTCTGCCTGATGCTCCGACAACTGGGAGTCAATAACACGGCCGTAGGAAGCCAGGAATTCATCGTTTGGTTCAATAACCTGATCCAGCCATTGGCGTTTGGTCACTTCAAACACAGGTCCCAGACGGTTGGACATCGTTTCGTCCGGTCCGAAGATCCGGAAGTTGCGGTTAGGCTCATTACGCAGGACTACCTCTTTCAGGTATTTACCGAGAACGGCCATATCCTGTGCTACCACTTGACCCGGAACAGCATTGTCCAGCGCATAGTCGGCAAAGTCAGGCAGGTTCAGATCTTTGATCAGGTTGCCGGCATTGGTTACAGGATTCATACCCATACGTCTGTCGCCGGTAGGCAGGATTTCGGCAAGTTCAGCGTTCAGGCGGCCGTTCTCATCGAACAATTCTTCCGGTCTGTAGCTGTTCATCCAATCCAGCAGGGCTGGTGCATGCTTCATATTCTTCTGGTCCACCGGAATCGGCACCTGATGGGCACGGAACGAACCTGTATTAGGCACGCCATCCCACTGCGCAGGTCCAGTCCAGCCTTTAGGGGAACGGAAGACGAGCATCGGCCATACCGGACGGGTAAGGTCGTTATTTTCACGCGCATTTTTCTGGATAGCTGCAATTCTTTCAACGATAGTATCGAGGACCTTCGCCATTTCCGGGTGCATTTGTTCAGGGTCTTCGCCTTCAACGAAGAACGGCTCCCAGCCCATGCCTGTGAAGTAGGCGGTAATTTCTTCTTTCGATTGACGGGACAGGATGGTCGGGTTGCTGATCTTGAAGCCGTTCAAGTGCAGAATCGGCAGCACAGCGCCATCGGTTACAGGGTTGATGAAACGGTTGGAGAACCAGGAAGCAGCCAGCGGTCCGGTTTCTGCTTCGCCGTCTCCGACAACTACAGCCGAGATCAGGTCCGGGTTATCCAGAATAGCTCCAGCGCCGTGGGATAAGGAATAACCAAGCTCTCCGCCTTCATGAATTGATCCTGGAGTTTCTGGAGCAGCATGGGAAGCTACGCCGCCCGGGAACGAGAATTGCTTGAACAGTTTTTTGAGACCAGGGATATCCTGGGTAATTTCCGGGTAAATTTCGGTGTAGCTGCCATCCAGATAGGAGTTGGACACCATAACCTGGCCGCCGTGGCCCGGTCCTTCTATATAGAACATATTCAGATCATATTTGGTAATAACGCGGTTGAGGTGCGCATAAATGAAGTTCTGGCCGGGAATCGTTCCCCAGTGCCCGATCGGTTTGATTTTAACGTCAGCATCCTTCAAAGGTTCTCTTAACAACGGATTATCCTTCAAATACAGCTGCCCTACGGAAATATAGTTCGTTGCCCGCCAGTAAGCGTCCAGCTTCTCCAGATACGTTTTTGATGAGTAATCAACACCCATGGTCGATAATCCCATTTTCTCCACTCCCTAATTGATTGTATTTATTATTGCCAATCTTTTCTCTCTACAGGTACATCATACCTCTGATAAAAATAAATACAACCTTTTAGACAAGTGATACGGTCCAATTTTGTGAAATTTTGAACATAGTATGAAATGTGCAGGTAATTGTCTGGGAAAACGCTCTTCCGCTATGTCTTTCGCCAGTTTTTTACATTCACCGAATCCTAAAGGCTATTTGTTAGAGGATGATTACTGTTATGTTGATAACAAAAAGGCCCGGGAAAATTCCCGGACCTGCGCTTAAGTAACCGATACAAAGGTATTAAATTTCAGATATTTGTAGTGGAATCTCATATGGGAGAATTCAAGCGGAGTACCGTTATCAAGAAAGAAAATCCCCTCCATGATGCTGACAGGCTCATTCGGCGCCAGATTAAGCAGCTCCTGGTCACCCGGCTCGGACGGTTCTGCAAAAACAGACAGGAAAGATTTGGTCACCGCCAGATTACGCGAATCCTCCAGATAATTAAAGATCGAGCCTTCGATAATCGTCTGATTGAGGTCCTGAACAATTTTGATCGGGATATAACCGGTCTCAATCATGAACGGTTCATCGTCGAACAGACGGAGCCGGACGATCCGGTATACGAAATCATGGGGCCCGAGGAATAAATCCCGCTGCAGCTCTTTGGTTGGAGGGATGACCTCGAATTTCAGCACTTTGACTTTGGGCCTCGTGCCATGCATCTGGAAATTGTCGGTGACTCCCAGATTGGAGCCTTCATAATTAAAGATCGATTCATTTTTTATGTACAAGGGATTGATAAAGGTGCCTGAGCCCCGTTTTTTGAAAATAATGCCGACACTCTCCATCTTGGCGAGTGCGCGTTTGATTGAGCTGCGGCTGACCTCATACGTCTCACTAAGCGTACGTTCATCCGGCAGGCGCATATCCGGGTAGGCTCCGGCAAAAATTTTCATTTTGAGGTCATCAATAATCTGCTTGTAGACAAACTGTGTCATGAAGTACTCCCTTTCAGGTCTGCTGTCACTTCGTAAAGCTTACTGTTAACTATAGCATAAACAGCGCCTCTATCATACAGCCTCACCCGCTTAATCACAGCAAAAACCCGCAGCCGGAACTCTGCCGGCTGCGGGTTTGCTGTATCGCCATTCCATACGCTGCAGCTGCTCAGTGCACGCTTTGCGCTTCATCAAGCTGCTGCAGCTGCTCTATCTGATGCAGATGGTTGAGCAGCTGCTGATAATGATCGGCTTTTTGCTGGACAGCCATTACAAGCTTCTGGAACTGGTCGGAATCCTGTCCTGATTTCTCCAGAATACGCAGCAGGTCGCCGTTGATCTGCTCGACATCCTCCATGCTGCTCTCCTGTGACACCTGAATTTTCTCCAGATGCTCAAATACCTCTTCCTCCGCCTCCACAATCTCGTTCATAAATACGGTTGACTGGCTGATCCGCTCGGCCGTTTCGGCCATCGCCCTGGTACCATCAGCGGATTTGCTGTGCAGCTGCTCCATTACATCGGTCATTCCTGTGAGCGAGCCCATAATTTCTTTTACATGGCTGCGTGTGCTGTCGGCAAGCTTACGAATCTCACTTGAGACAACGGCAAAGCCGCGCCCATGTTCGCCCGCCCGGGCTGCTTCAATCGCCGCATTAAGCGATAGCAGATTCGTCTGCTCGGCGATTTCGGTAATGAATCTGGCAAGCTGTTCAATGCTGGTGAAATGCCGGCGCAGCTCTTCGTTCAATGTAACGAATTCCGTAAATACCGCCGATGCCTTCTGCATTTCGGCAGCAATCTGGAGGTTGGATTCCTTGGCAAATTCGATTTTGTTGGAGGAAAAGGACAGGCTGCCGTACATATCATTGATCAGATTCTCAGTCAGTCCGCTGTTCGCCTTCAGATGCTCCAGCAGCTGCTGGGTTCCGCCGACCTGCGTGATTAATTCCCCGCCACCCGCCCGCAGAGCTGCAAACTCCTCGACCATTCGTCCCTCCTGCTGAAGAATAGCCCCGGTTTCGCGGCGGATCTGCTCAGCCAAAGCATAGGCGTGAATACCGTAAGATACAGGTGCAGGTACAGCGGGTACAGGCGCGGAGTCAGCTTCAGTAACTGCTCCTGCAGGTATAGCGGCTTCCGGAATCATGATCTCATGATCTGAATATGATGTTTTCCAGAAAGAGCGCAGTTTATTAATCCATTCCATTATGATTCCCCCTATTCAACCAGCAGCAGTATCATTGTCTGGTTGGCATGCTTTTTATAATATTGCTCTCCGTAGCTGATGAAGCCTGTAGTGTTGCCGCAGAAGCTGAGCATCTTCTCATCGAACGCCGCCCACAAGTTATCTCTGGTGAACAGCTGGTCCCGCAAAGTACAGTTAATGTTGAGCACAAAGGAAGGCTTGTACGGGCTTGTCTCCAGAGTCTCTTCAAGCACCGCCAGCGGATCTGCCGAATTAAGCACCTCAACATAAGTACTGGACATAATCTGACTGTAAAAAGTGACGGACTGATCGGGATTCACTGTCATCGGGGAAGATATGATCAGATCATCGGCATACCTTTTACCCAGCGGATTGCTAAGGAAATGCCGGTCCAGCTCTCCTTCCGGAACGCCCAGCGCGCGAGCATATTCCGCAGAAGCCGGACGCCCGTTGAACGAATACACGGTTCTCGCGAACACATCAGCTTCTGTAACCAGCAGCGTATTGCCGGTCGGGACATAAATATTCTCTTTAACCAGTGTGGTGCGAACAGACATGTCGAAGAATACGCCAAGGTTCTGAACACGGCGGCTGCCTATGAAGATATAAGCCTCTCCGTTCTCATCATCCGCAGCACTTCCGCCAATAACCTTGAAATCCGGATCAACGAAGAACAGTGAGGAAAGAATCGTCTCCTCCATCCCCGCTGTTCCGTCACACAGCAGCAGCAGAAAGGCATTGGCGTTGTCCTTTACCTTAAGATAAGCGGCCTTCAGCCTGGCACTGCTCAGAACGGGCGGCTGCACAATTTCTGTAATCTCGGCGATAGAGGTATCATATTCAAAGCCGGTAACAACGCCGCTCCGGTAGCCCTCTGGTGTATACTCTCCTTTGGTCGAGCAGAGCAGAACACGCGGCGGAGCCAGCGGAGACAATTGCCTGACAGCAGCAGCTGAAGCAAACAGCACCAAGCCGCGGCTGTCACCCAGTACTTCCAGATGACGCTTGGCTTCGTCCAACGTGAGAAACGATAAAGCTTTCATTATGTATAACAACCTTTCTGTGCGGGAAGCTCCCTTATAAACTTTTCTAATAAACTTTTCTAAAAAATTAGTTTTAATTTTTGATTCTATCTTATGGTTAACCAAAGTATCTTACCTGTCTGTGAATAATGTCGCTTTTTGTTGCAGCAAGTCTGATTGATAACTGTCAGGAGCGCTGTTCACAAAGCTTCACAGGTTGAGCATACTCCCGCAAGCTAGTAATATGGACATACTATGGCGACAGCCTGGAACGATTCTACTATGTAAAAAGGAAGTGTAAAGCATGACCTACTCTCAACGTTCAGCACAGCCGGGCGCCTCATCCGATTATGCTTATTTGGAGTATCAAATCAGCCAGGCACAGGAAGCATTGGTACATGCGGAAAAAGACGGGGACGCGGAGCTTGCCGCCGCCATCCGGAAAAAGCTGGCCGGGCTGGAGGATGAGCTGGAGCAGCTTGAAGATTAAACTGACACCTGGAAAACTAGCAGAACAACGGGCAGACTAAGCTTGGGGCCCGCTAGGGAGAATAGGAAGTTACCCGGCTATATATAGAACGTCATTAAGAGACTAACAAACCGTCTCCTGTTCCTGCCTTAGGTAAAGCGTTGAGCAGCGGATGGATCTCCCTTGCCAAAGCTCTAACCTTAGTCAGTCATTTCGGAGCCAAATGAGTTTTAAGTGTAGTTTGTGCAATTAAAACAGGGGATTTCAGTCATTTTAAGGAGATAACTGTATTCTGTACATCTATTTTTCGCAACAAAGCCGGTTCGGGGCGTTTTCGGCAAATATAAATGTATAGAGTGCAGTTAAAACCTGCAGCGAAGATAATTAGCCTAGTTTAGTTGCAAAAAGTACAGTTATTTCAACCCGGCTCATTCATGATGCCGTGCCATTACCTACGAAACAGGGCAAGTGCATCACCGAGAAGAAGGAGAGGCGGACGCCTTTATAGTGGGATTTTTCCTTCTAACAGCACCGCCAGAAGAGCAAACGAGTGGGCTTCCTTGCGACCAAAACAAAAAAGGCTATCCCCTGGTCATGCGAAATGACCGGAATAGCCTTTTTTGTGTGCTTTTGCCGCCTAACTTATCAGTTGCGGATTAAACCAGCTTGACGAGGCTGTAATTTTTCTTGCCCTTGCGGACGATAATGAACTTGCCGCCAATGGCGTGTTCAGCGGTAATGTCAACTTCCAGTTCACTAACGCGCTCGCCGTTGATGGAAATGGCGCCCTTGGTGATATCCTCGCGTGCCTGGCGTTTGGACGGCTCGATGCCCAGATCAACCAGCCATTCAACGATATTCTTCGATTCGGCGGAGGCGGTGAAGGTCGGCATCTCCTTGAAGCCTTCCTCGATCTCATCGGCAGTCAGGGAACGGATATCGCCGCTGAACAGCGCCGCAGTAATCCGCTTCGCCTGCTCCAGCAGCTCTTCGCTGTGCACGAACCGGGTCATCTCTTCTGCCAGCGCCTTTTGCGCTTCCCGTTTGTGCGGCTCGGATTCAACCTTGGCTGCAAGAGCTTCGATCTCTTCCTTGCTGAGGAATGTGAAGTACTTGAGGTATTTGATTACATCCCGGTCATCCGTGTTCGCCCAGAACTGGTAGAACTCGTAAGGGGTAGTTTTCTTCGGATCGAGCCAGACAGCGCCGCCTGCGGTTTTGCCGAACTTGGTGCCGTCAGCCTTAAGCATCAGCGGGATGGTCAGACCGAATGCTTTGGCTTCGTTGCCTTCTTTTTTACGGATCAGATCCAAACCGCTTGTAATATTGCCCCATTGGTCAGAGCCGCCGATCTGCAGCTGTACATCCTCATGCTTGTACAGGTGCAGGTAGTCGATTGACTGCAGAATCTGGTACGAGAACTCGGTGAACGAAATCCCGCTGTCCAGACGGCTGGAGACAACATCTTTGGCAAGCATCGTGTTGATGCTGAAGTTTTTACCGAAATCGCGCAGGAATTCAATGACATTAATGTTCTTGGTCCAGTCGTAGTTGTTGACCAGACGGACCTGATTGGCATCATCATCGGAGATAAACAGCTTCTTCATCTGCGCAGTCAGCGCATCCACATTCTCCTGTACCTGCTCCAGTGTCTGCAGGGAGCGCTCGCTCTGGCGTCCGCTCGGATCGCCGATTGTTCCGGTAGCTCCGCCGATCAGAATCACCGGACGGTGACCGGCCAGCTGAAAGCGTCTAAGCACCATAAACGGAATCAAATGTCCGATATGCATACTGTCCCCGGTCGGATCAACGCCGCAGTACAGCGAAACCGCCTTGCTCTTCGTCAATTCGCGCAGTCCTTCTGCATCCGTCTGCTGATTAATGGCGTCGCGCCATTCCAGTTCATCAATAATATTCAACATGTACAACCCCTTTGTTAGTGATCAGGTATGGTTAGTGTTAGTGAGATACGTTGGAGGGTGAGCGCCACCCGGTGGTACGGCCAAAAGTCCGCGGACCGCCAATCTCTGCATTTATGTCATACAGCCCGCCGGTCCGGCAAACGCAAAAAATCGCCCCTTGTCTATTCAGACACAGGGACGATTGAATTAACCGTGTTACCACCCAAATTGCACAGACAGCCTAAATCAGCCGATCCGTACCACTCATAAGCGAGTTATCGTTCGCTTCGTTCCGCTTGGCATTACCCAAGATACTCCAGAGTGTATTTCGCAGCCCTCGTGTGTACCGGGTTCCATCACCCCCCGGCTTTCTGTGACAGGGACTAAGCTGCTACTGCGCTCATTCAACGTATACAAACTATAAGATTACAGAAAGTATAGCCAATTCACAATTTGTTGTCAATCCGGCCGGTAACCGGATTAATATCAGGTATAACGCCAGCGGCCGCAGCGGAACCGACTATCCGTTGAAACATTTAGTTGCTGATCCGCTGTTTCAGCTAGTCTGCACTACCTGTCAGCCTTTGTCCCCGGCTTCATACGGTGCTTGCGGTAGTCGCCGGGCGTCACTCCAACCACCCGTTTGAATACCCGCCCGAAGGTAATCGAGCTGGTATAGCCAAGCTTCTGGGCGATGTCCTGCAGATTATCGCTGGTCGTCGCCAGCAGATATTCTGCGCGCTGCATCCGCAGCTGGGTCAGGAAATCGACGAATTTCATATCAAATTCCTCTTTAAACAAATGGCTGGCATATTTGCCCGAGATCTGGAACCGGTCGCTGAGATGCTTCAGCGATAAATCCGGATTATCGAAATTCTCTTCAATATATACCTTCATCTCGCTGATCATCGCCCGGTAGCTCTTCGATTCATTTACAGATACATAAGTCCGGTAAATTTCGGCCAGCCACTTCAGAATTACAGCATGCACCTGCTCAAGCGTCGCCTGCATTTCCATTTCGCTGTAATATCCCTGCAGGCCGGTCTCGGCGAACATTCTGCGCAGGCTGTCCGACAGCTGCCCAAGCTCGCGGTCAAGCATCTGGATCAGCATATGCAGCAGCATGTGGATCTCTTCATCCTTAATCTGATCGCTGCTGAACCAGCGGAACAGCTCATCCACCCGCTGCCGCCAGTTCTCGTCGGCAATCCGGAATTCACGGACGATTTCACTCAGCATCTGCAGATATTTGTAGGAATGCAGCGTGGAACGGTCCGGCAGGCTGTCGCTCAGTACAATCATGTCCCTGCCAAGGGACAGCTTATGCTGCAATGCTGTCTCCGCCGCGGTACAGGACTCCGAAATGGCCTCCAGTCCATCCACAACCGGACCTATGCCTATTGCGAGCGACAGTCCGAGATTATCGCTGACCCATCTCAAATAACGCTCAGCCAGGATTGTCAGCTTCTGCTTGTCCGTCCGCAGCTCCCCGCCGCCCGTCATCAGCCCGATCCGGTTGCCGCTCACCCACTCCGCCCAGCCCTGCAGCCCCTCTTCAACCGCCAGCTCCTGGAACAGGTTCATGAGCGTCAGCTTGAGCATGTTCTGCTCCTTAGCCGGATATTTCCTGCGGAACTCCTCGTAGCGGTTCATTTCCGCTGCTATAAAGGCAAACTGCACCGCTTCATCCGTAAACGGCTCGAAATGCTGCAGCTTCTCTTCCAGAGAACCTCTCTGCTCCCCTTCCATTAAGTCCAGAAAAAGCTGGCGGCGCTGTACAAGCAGATTCTCATCGTACTGTTTCTGATAGTCTACCGTCTGGTTAATCAGCGTTTCCAGCGCCCGGTCAATCAGCACAAGCTCGCTTCTTGATGTACTGTCGAGGCTCTGTTCACGGAACTGCAGTACCTGAATCCGGTTCATCATCGCCTTAATCGGCCGGTAATTCTTGCGGGTGATGTACAGGATATAGAGCGTACCCAGAACGACTGTCAGGATACCGATAATAATCCAAAGGTAAGAGACCACGGACATCCAGGCAAACAGCTCCCCTGCACGGATGCCGCTCTCAAAGGTCCAGCCTGTTTTGTCCAGCGTGATCCGGGTCAGCACATCGCCTTCGGGCATATTATTTTCCCGGTGGGCGGAATAGATCAGATTCCCCTGATCCCCCACCACACGCATGAAGGAGACCTGGCTGTTCGTCATATCATCAATCATCCGTTCAAGCCGGTACATGCTTAAATTCACCATAATGACGCCCTCCGCCCCAAACGGCAGCGGCAGGGGCTTGCCCATGCTGATTACCCGCACCGGCTGGTCAAAGCTGAAGAGCCGGAGGGTGCGGACATCACTCCAATTCCGTTCATCACTCTTTGCCAGCATCTGATCCAGAATTTCCCGGTCTGCAAAAAACTCCCGGTCGACCAGGCCGTTAAGCGTCAGGACCTTATCATCCCATTTACGGTAAATATAGATGGAATCAATCAGCTGGTTGCGGTACAGAATCCCCCGCATATCACTCACCGTATTATAGAGCCGGGTCCGGTCCCCTTCGTCACTCAGCCCGCTCAGGAAATCGCCATAATCATGATTGGTCTCCATTTCCTGAAGTACGGAGATCTCTACATCGTTCAGTGCACTCCGCAGTGAATCCACCACATAGCCCGTTGAGATGCGGTTGGCCTTGTTCGTTTCGCTGCGGGACAGCTCACCTACGATCAGAAACGACAGGAAAATCAGGATCGACACGGTCAGCAGAAAGATAGGGAAATAGGAGAACATCATGCTTCTCGACCAGTTTCGTCTCATATGTACTCCCGCCCTTCTTCAATGGGTTCCGAAGCATGCCGCCTGAAGAATGACAGGAAACTTCACACGGACATTCTTGCTATTCGGTTTATCCAATATAGCATGCCCGCACCGATTAATGCACTAACTGTACAAGACAGATACATCATCTGTGCACCGCCCGAATAAAACAAATAGCCGTTCAGCAAGTTACCCACAATTCCGCCAAGCCCGGAAAATACCATATTGAACAGGCTTTGGCCTGTCGCCTGCATCCTTTTCCCGGAGGCTTCGGCCACATATTCCACAGCAGCCACATAAAACAGCCCGAAAGAAAGTCCATGCAGCACCTGAATGCTTACCATTACCGCCGGAACCGGGAACAGCCACTGGATACCCCAGCGCAGCGCATAAAATAAAGCGGCCAGCAGCAGCGTCCGTTCATGGCCGATCCGCCTGAGGATTCCGGCTGCCAGCAGCATTGAAGGAATATTCGTCAGGGAGGCAAGCAGCAGTGCCGTGCCAACGAGCGAATAGCTGCCCCCCGCCTCCTGAAAGGCCAGTACAAAAAATGAATTGTAAGCTGTCAGAGTCTGGTTAACGAAAAAGCAGGCGATCAGAAACAGCAGAAACAGACGGTTACCCAGCAGCTCCTTCATCCCTTGTGACAATGAAATCGCCGCGGCCTTTCTTTCTGTACTTCGGGATAAAGTAAGCACCGTGGCTGTCCCTGCGAGACTAAGGGTCAGAAACGGCATCCACAGCTGAGTAATCTCGAAGCTCGACAGATAGAACCCGCCGGCATAACCGCCCAGCGCTGTCCCCAGGCTGCCCAGACTGCGGATCGTCCCATAAGAGGTACGCCCTTTCTTCGCAGCAGTAACCGCGTAGGAATCAGCAACAGGACTTTGCGTCGCCTGGAAAATAATAGACAGAATATAAACCGTCATAATTACCGCAGTATATTGAAAGCTATAAAAAAAAGACAAGCAGGCCGGTACAGAGACCGCAAGGATCAGTACCAGCTTCGTCTGGCGATACCTGTCAACCAGTATTCCCCATACCGGCTGGACAATAATGGACAGCAGCGTGCCGATCGACATCAGCATCCCGACAACATTTGCTCCGATGCCCTGATGCACAAATAAGGTAGTTAAATAGGGGTTAAACAGTCCGCCTGCGAGGCCCGTCAATAGATACAATAAGCGAAGCTTCAGCAGCTCCTTCTTGGCATCCACCGATATTGTCGCCGTATTTTCCATGATGTATCCTTCCTTTACGACAGAATCGCTGCACCCGCCGCCCCGCCTGATAACCGGTCAATTGCTCAGTTGTCATTGTTTGCTGCCACCTTTCAGAGGTAAGCTTCAAGAAACCGGGTCCATCCGGAGAGTGAAGGACATCCTCTGCACTCCGTCCTCCGGACGGTGCAGATAAATAATTTCCAGTCTGCTCTCTCCTTCATCGCAAAGGATGGACGGCTCAGGTGCTGCAGCTGACACCCGGCATACAAGACCAGGAAGCACCCAGTGGTCTGGACTTACTTCGGCCAACGCAAGCCCCGGGCCGGTAATCTCAAACAGCACTTCAACGGGAACCTCCGTATCCAGCCGAACCTCGGCCGTCAGCAGATCTTTGTCCACTGCGGCTTCAAAAACGATTCCCCGCAAATGGCTGTTCCAGCTCTTGCCCTGCTCCCTGCGGATTAAGCGCAGGTAATAGCGGGCTCCGTCTGCGGTTCTCCAATGTACGGTCGCCGGATGCATCTGCCCGTTCGTATTCCGGCTTCCCGACATCCCACCGATCATCCGGTTCTCTTCAATCCAAGCCGCCGCTGTGCACAGGTTGCGGTTCTCTCCGGGCTTGTCCCGTTCACACAGCTCGCGGAACTGCTTCTCGACTCTGCGGCTCTCGCCGAATGTCTTGAACTTCAGCAGCAGTTCCGGCGGAACCTCGCCAGCTGCGAGTGCGATCAGCGGATCATGACTGGTTTCACAGTTCGGCGCAGCCAGATGCTCGTAGCCTTCTCCTAAGGAGAGATAGAGGAATACGCCTATTGAGCTATGCCCCGTCATCTCCATCTCATAAGCCCGCGAGAACGGTCCCGACATATTCTCCAGCAGCGGATTATAGAATAGGGCAATATTCTCCCACATTCCATGCTCCAGGCTTCGTCCAATCTCCCTGAATGAAGCAGTACGTCCATACTTTCTCCACATGCCAAGCACGGTAAGGTCCACACCGTAATAGGTGGTTGTATTGAATTCGGCAATGCTGCCAAATTCTGAGAATTCACTCAGGAATGCTGCTGCTTCCCGGTCCGCGTGCCGGATCCATTCATCATTAGCAAAGCGGTGCCCGTAGTAATGGACGATAAAAATATGCATCAGCTCAATATTTGAATTCATCGGAATAACATCGGATAACCGCCGGTCGATGGAAGCTGAAACCGTTCTCTGCATCGATTCCTCCAACCGCTGTACAAGCTCCTGCGGCAGAACTCCGGCAAAATGCTCAAGAATCACCGCAAAGGTGCTGGCAATGAATTCACGCCAATTCGGATCATAGCTCTTCCAGACCGGCGGCAGCACCTCATCGACCGCTGACTGCAGATATTGTCTGATTGCCTGCCCGTCCTCTCCGGTCCATGCGGGACTTATTTCCCGGGAAAGTATGCTGTTTAGCTGTTTACCGACCTTCTCTGTAGTTTCACTGAGAAAAAAGGCGAAACCCGGCGCAAACTTTTTCCACTCATAATTCCCGGCCGGAGGCAGTGCGGCCTGCGGAGAAACGCGGAACGTGCCGTGATAAATCTCGTCCGGGCAATTAAACTGCAGATTCATCACCTGATCCAGCAGTCTGCATGCCCGCTGCGCATCACCTGCACCGCCACGGATCAGTAGCCCCAGCGCATAATGGGCACTGCTGCGTGTGTTATGACGGTCACTCTCCTCTTCATCGATCACAAGCTCCATTGCTTCGTCATATAGCGAATCCATAAGCGCCATTGCCTGAACCACCAAATAACGCTGTCTTTCCGAAAGCCCGTCTATCATGACCTGTGTCACACGTATTCCCCTCTTTCATTAGCCTTTAACTGCGCCAACCATCATTCCGCTGATGAAATAGCGCTGCAGGAATGGATAGACGATCAGAATCGGAACGGTGGAGAAAACGACACTCGCCGCTTTCAGGCTCTCCGGCATCAGCTGGGCCATCCCAAGACCTTCCTGCTGCATCAGCTCGCTGACTTGATTGTTCTGGATCATCTGATAGAGCTTCAGCTGGAGCGGATACAGATCCGGGCGGTTGATATACATCAAGGCATCCTGGAATCCGTTCCAGCGCCCCACGGCATAGAACAGGCTGAGCGTAGCCAGCGATGGCAGCGATAGCGGAAGGATGATGCGCAGCAGCGTACCCAGATGGGTAGTGCCGTCAATTTCCGCCGCTTCCTCCAAACTTTTCGGAATACTGTTAAAGAATGAGATCAGGATAATCATGTAGAACGGGCTGATAAGACCCGGCAGGACAAGCGCCCAGACGGTATCCAGCAAATGGAGGTTGCGGACCAGAATGTAATCGGGAATGATCCCTCCGGTGAAGAACATTGTGATGACGATAATCAGCATGAACCACTTTCGTCCGCGCAGCTCTTTTTTGGATAAAGAATACGCAACAGCGATGGTCATAATCATCGACAATACCGTAGCCAGAACGGTCAGCATTATTGTGAAGCCCAGGGATCGGATCATCGCCATATCAGAGAAAACCTTAGTGTAGGCGTCAATGTTGAATTCTTTCGGAAAGAAGGTCACCAGTCCCGACATAATCGGACGGGTAGAGCTTAAAGAGATTGCAATAATATGAATAAAAGGCATTATGCACAGCAGGATTACAAAAGTTATTACCAAGACATTAAAGATATCAAATATCCGGTTTGATGCACGCTCACTCATTGAAATTCCCCCTTAGTCTCTATTGCGTTCGGCCAGGACTAGAGAATGCTCTCATCCGCCAGTTTCTTAGATGCATAATTCGCCCCCAGCAGGAAAATCAAGCCTACAAGCGCCTGGAACAGCCCGACAGCGGTAGCCAGCGAAATCTGCCCGGACCCAATACCGACACGGTAGACAAAGGTACTCAGCACTTCTGAATAATCGCGGACAGCGACATTGCCGATGATGAACGGGCGGTCGAAGCCGATGGAAATCATATTGCCCAGGTTGATAATCAGCAGGGTGGCAATGGTTGTTTTGATCCCCGGGAGGGAAATATACAGAATCTTCTTGAACCTTCCTGCCCCGTCTACTTCTGCGGCCTCGAACAGCTCTTTATTGATGCCTGTCAGCGCCGCCAGATACAGGATGGTTCCCCAGCCTGCGCTCTGCCACACCCCGACCAGCAAATAAGTGATCAGCCAGTAATGCTTATTGGAGAGAAAAGGAATGGCATCCAGCCCCATACCCGTCAGCATGTTGTTGATAAAGCCGGATTCTGTACCGAATACCTGCAGCACAATGCCGCCGATAATAACCCACGAAATAAAGTGAGGAATATATAGAATCGTCTGGGCGAACTTCTTGAACCAGACAATCCGCAGCTCATAGAGCATAATTGCCAAAATTAGCGGAGCGGGAAACGAAACGATCAGGTCCAGCAGATTGAGCAGCAGCGTATTGCGCAGCGCCTTGAAGAAGTCATTGTTATGAAAGACCTCGCGGAAAATATCAAGCCCGACCCATTCACTGCCGCCGATGCCCTGAAAAAAGTTGAATTCTTTAAAAGCAATCTGTACCCCGTACATTGGCCCATATTTAAAGACCAGGAAGTAAATGACCGGCAGTACGAGCAAAAGATACAATTGCCAGTTTCTGCGGATATAAGTACTGTTCTTCACTGCCATCACTCTCCTCTCTTGTCTGCGGCAATGTCCGGGGGCTTTAACTGCACCCCCGGGGGACCTGCCGCTATCTCTCTTTATATAGATGCAGCTTATTTGGAAGACATCTCTTTGTAAGCTTCGGTACGCTCATCCAGAATGGCCTGACCGCCGCTTGCCAAGTAATCCTTGATCATCGAATCATAGGTACTGTCGAACTGTTCTGGCTTAACCATCGTCATCTTAACGATAATCTCCTGGAATTTGTCAGCCAGCGCTGTGCCATATTTTGCTTCCGCTTCGATCGGGTGATCGAATTTCACAGGCTGAATGTTGTCTGTATTCGAGATTTCCACCGACTTTTTCATATCAGCCTGGTATTTCTCCGGAGTTTGTGCAATGTATGCTGCTTCATTCTTGGCATCGTCTCCGGCAAATTTACCATTAACGATGATGGCAAGGTCACCGAAGTTGTAGATCCGGTCCATAGCTTCCTGCGTCGCATCTGCTTTCACCACAGGCACTCCGTCTACGAGGGTATAGTTCTCATTCTCTACACCGTACTGCATATCGAAGAGGTTCGTATCTGAAGCCATCCAATCCAGATATTTCAGTGCGGCTTCAGCATTTTTGCTGGTTTTCGGGATCATAACGTACATGGCATTCGGCGCATAAGCCGGCTTGGCATGTATGCCTTCCGAGTTAGTGAATGCATCAACAGGTGTGATCACAGCGCCCGGCACATTAGCCTGCAGATTTTCGTACCCGCCATTCGCTGAGAAGTACAGTTCCCCTGCATCCTCTGTATAGAAGCCAAGCAGGCCATTCTGCAAATTCTGCCATAGCTGCTTCTTGTCTTTATCAAGGCCGAAGTCTTTGCTTATAAGGTCTTCATTGTACAGCTTGTTCATAAATTTCAGACCCTCCTTGAAGCCTGGAAGCAGCGTTGGATAATCATTGGAGCCAAGCTGCTGGGTCAAGGTATACTTCTGCTCATCCGTGAGCGGTTCAATGAAGGACCAGAGAAGCGGCTCATATTGAGCGGACGCCAGACTCATACCAAACGGAATGGCCTTGCCGCCGGTATTGCCGGGATCTTTTTCCTTAAAAGCTTTGAGTGTAGTGTAGAGCTCCTCTGTTGTCTGCGGCACTGGCATTCCAAGCTTGTCCAGCCAATCCTGGCGGATGTAACCGGCGTATTTGCCCAGCACAAGTCTTCTGCCCGGAAGTGCGAATTGCTGCCCTTTATATTGTCCGTAGGCTAACGTATCCTCGCCTAGAAATCCCTTTAGGTTCGGTGCATTCTTATCCAGCAAGTCCGTAAGATCTGTTAAACCGCCCTGCTCAGCATACCGGTTGAAGGTTCCTGAATCGTAGGTGAACACAATGTCCGGCACTTCACTTTGACTGGCCATCAGTACATTGAGCTTCTGAATTTCTTCCGATCGCGGCACCGGTACGAACTGGACATCAATATTATTCGGCTTGCCAAAACGCTCCTGCACCAGCCTCGTCAAATAACTGTCGGTGATGGTGTAGCCGGCGGGTGAGTTCCCCCGGTCGAACAACTCTACTTTTAATGTAGTAGGCTTGGATGATTCTGACGGCGCATTCCCGCTGGCAGCATCCTCCTTGGAAGAACATGCGGTTAATAGCATAGAGGAGATTAATACGACCGCCGTTGTAGGACCTGCCCATTTCTTAGACCATCTTGTTGTCATTCTCTCATCACCTTTCCCCTTTTTTAATGTCATTTAACATATCATCAATCGTTATGCCATTTGTTATCAGCACCTTCGATGTCACCTAGTATCACATTAGTATACATAAACGCACAATAAACCATTTTCCACTCCAAAATCCCTTTATATCATGTGCGAAAACCTTTCATATAAACAATTATCGTCCAAACAAACTGCTTTCAACTAGCAGGATGCTGCTGCACAGACGTCAATCCTGTTTATTTTAGCCTTGAGGTTAAGGCAGTATGCTTAGCAAACTATTTTCTAGTAACCTTCTTTGATACTTTATTCTTGCCGTGTATGACAAAAAGGCCCTCAGGATAACCCCCCGGGCCTTCACTTTGGCAATGGGCCTTGCCTATCGCGCTATAAATCCATTATTGCCGCCAGAACGCGGAGACACAGGCAAAAGTTAAATAGACGCTGCTTATACTGGTATAAGCGGCGTCTATCCCTGGTGAAAATTATGTCGCTTGGCTTGTAGTGTGTCTTATTCTTACTTCATCGACCACATTACGAAGCCGGTCACAGGTGACGAACAGCTGATCGACCTCTTCCCGGCCAACTTTATCAATAATCTCATTCAGAATGCCTGAATAACGGGCCATCCGCTCCCGGAACACCGCCTGCCCTTCACCGGTCAGGCTGATGTAAACGGCTCTCCGGTCAACTTCAGACGTCGTCCGCCGGATATATCCCTTATCCACAAGGGCACTGATGGTCTGTGATGCGGTCGGCCTGCTGATCTGCAGCAGCTCGCTTAGTTTGGACACCATTACGCCCTGCTGAGCCGGCATTTCCGCATCCGGGTCCATCCTTTTCATCATCGCATGAATCATAAACATCATAAGGAACTCACCATAAGGTATCGGATCATTCCAGTTGGTCCGGTTCGTTAAGCTTCTGATATTCTCAAATACCTTCAGCAGCTGCTCTTCCTGATGATTCTGGGAATTCATAAGACACCTCCGTGATTGTATGGCCGGCCAGCCCGTTACATGGCCCGAAAAACAGCTTCATTCAGCTTCTGCAGCAGCTGCCCCAGCTGCTCACGCTCCGCTTCACTAAAATCCTCGAGCAGCTGTGCAAATTTGACGCGGCGGACATCTGTATCATTCTTCAGCGTTTCGGCTCCCAGCTCCGTCATCTGCAGCGTGTATGCTCTGCCGTCCAGCGGATCGGGAACCCGGTACACATAGCCCTTCTGCTCCAGGGCGGAAGCCTGGCGGCTGATTGTGGAAATGTCCAGATGAAACTCATCAGCCAGAGCCTTCACTCCGGCGGAGCCGCGTGAAGCAATCTGGTGCAGCAGCAGGTAGGCGGAGTGATCGAGAATGCCGTATTTCTTGTAGGTGCTGATGGAGGTCAGCCGGCGGCTGAGTATGGTCATTTCGAGTTCAATTGCTTCTAACGGGCTTCGTTCCATAATGTACGGCGGCCTCCCTTTCCATGCTGATCTGTATTCTTCACTTCCTTTAACAGGTCGAAAAAGAGCACTATCATTGACTTCAGCCATTCAGCTTGTATAATACAAGTATATAGTTTCATTATACAAGTTATTTGAACAAAAGCTAGTCCATTCATAGTTGGGGGAACCTCATGAAAGCTCATGAAATTATGATCAGACAGGTATACAAAGTGAAGGAATACGATACCGTGCGGACCTTCATCGAGAAATGTCTGGAGCACCGGATCAGCGGCATGCCGGTCATCAATGACCGGAACGAAATTGTCGCTTACATTAGCGACGGGGACATCATGCGTTATATCGGCAAGCACGATGATCTGATTGTCGATTCTTTTTTTCAGGTAAATGTGATTAAAGGTGACGAGGATGAATTCGAGGAACGGACCCGCCGGCTGCTCGATCTGAATGTGATGTCTATCGCCAAAAGGAAGGTCATCACCGTTCACTGGGACGAGGATATTGAGCGGATTGCCGCTGTGCTGGGAAAAAAACAAATTAAAAAAGTACCTGTTGAGCGCAACCGTGTGCTTGTCGGCATTATCAGCCGCGGCGACGTCATCCGCCATTCCTTCAAAACTCTGTTATAAAGTCAGCAAAAAGCCTGTCTGAATCCGGTATTGCCGGAATACAGACAGGCTTTTGTTTTATTCTTTACAGCTTAATTCTTGTCTGGCTATAATCCTAGTCAGCAAGAACCTCTTTACCGTTCTGGATCGTGTACTTGTGATTTACCGATGCTTCCTCAATGTCTGCAAAAGCCCAGTGTGCTGCCGGAACATCAGAGAAGCTTGGACGGGTTACACCCGTAAGCGGTCCTCTTCCGAACAGACGGTTGATTACAGTTACTGCTTCTGCACGGCTTAATGTCTTGGCAGGGGCAAAGCTTCCGTCTGCAAAGCCGGTCATCAGCCCCGCAGCCTTCACTGCATCAATCGCTCCTGCAGCCCAGTGCTTGTTCACATCAGTAATAGCGGAAACGACTGCCCCGCTCTCATCAAAGGACAATTCCTTCAGACGCGCACTCAGAACCGCCATCTCGGCACGGGTTACCACACGGTCCGGCTTAAAGCTGCCGTCCGGATCACCCTTCATCAGGCCCGCTGCTGCAACTGTGGAGATATACTCCGCAGCCCAGTGCTGGGCTGTTACATCTGTAAAGCCTGCTGCAGCTGCAGCAGTTGTGCCCAGGTTGCGTGCAAGAAGGGCTGCAAGCTCAGCCCGCGTTACTGCACGGCTAGGCTTGAAGGTACCATCCTCATACCCCTGGATATAAGAGGAATGCGAATAGGTTGCTTCTGTTGCTGTAGTCTGGCTGTCCGAGACAACACCTGGTACAACCGGTCCGGCTGGTGCAGGTGCACTGCTGCCCGGAAGCGAGGAGCTTGTCTCAACTACACTAAAGGTACTGAATTTGTTAATAACAAAGGAAATGCCTACCGGCTCTTTAAGCTCATTGTACACGACAGTTCCCGCCGAAAGCTCAATATCCCCGTCGCTGTGGACAATATAGACGGCCAGACGGTTAAGGTCCAGCGCACCATTGATACCGTTTTTCACAAAAGGAATCATCAGCGTTGTCTCATAGCCGCTGTAATTTGTTTCGATCTCAAGCGGCTGGCCAAGCGCCTTCAGATTCTGTCCGCCAAAGGACGTTGGCACCGGAGGCGTTACTTCTGCCAATGCTGAATTACTGTGAACCGGCACAATCCGGAAATACAGATCCAGATTATCTTCCATCATGGACTGCAGCTCAGCTGAATTCAGCGTTACTGTTGAATAGTCACTCTGGATATTCAGTCTGAAGCCGTTTGCTCCCAGAAGGGCAAGTGTACTTGCCGGAACTTCAATTGCAATTTCATCAGCGGCATTCCCTGCCAGCTCATCAATGTATACAGTAGTTGCATTATTGTAGCCCGGTACAGAAGATGAAATGATCTCCTGTGCCTTGGCAGTGTCGAATACTACCTTGTCAATTTTGGAGACTGTACCGTCTGCAGCCGTTACGTTAATCCGTTTTACCGGAATCTGGGCTGTTGCATCTGACTGGTCCTTCACTTCCACATTGCGGATATTGCTGGTATCCTCAACCTTTGATGTTCCTTCTGCAGTTACAACCAGCAGGAAGGTGCGGATTTTCTCCTGTCCGTCCCGGCTGACTTTCGCACTGAGCACTACAGACTCATCCTTGGTACCGCGGTTCACAGCAGCCTTGATGGCGCTGCCTGATGCTGCGGGAATTTCGATAACCTCCGGCTTGCTGGAAGTCCAGCTGATCTGTGTACCGTAGCTGCCGTTTGCAGCAAGGGTCAGAGCTGACAGTACATTCTCCCAACTTTCACCGGCTGAATAGCTGATTTCAAGCAGCTTGGAGGCTTCATTTACAGCGTCTGCTGCGTTGATAGTTATAATTACACTAAGCGGAGCGCTCTCCGTTTTTTTGTTTTCTGTCAGTGTAACGGAAATGCTGTCGCCTTCGGTCAGGGCAAGGCCTGTAAATTTCAGCGGACCTGCTGTATCTGTGTTATTTACAGCGCTGATCAGCAGCTTGTTGTTTTTGTTGTAGATAGAAGCTGCCGCTCCTGCAGGAACCTGATTGACAATGACCGTGCTTTGAGTGGCACTGATATCAATATTTCCGGCCAGTGGCTGGACAGTCTGCTCATAAACGGCCTTAACCTCCACCTTCGCGCTTGCCGCTTTATTTACTTCAGTGTAGCTGACCTTTACAATCTGTCCCAGTACAAGGCCGTTCACTGCAAAATTAAAGTTAGCCGGAGCACCGGTATCATTATAAGTAGCACCCAGCACAGTTACAGCATCTTCTGCGTATACAGATACCGTAACACTTGCCGGAACGCCGCTTGCTGTAACTACGCCGGTCGTGGCATTGGCCGTCAAACTACCGGCTGCTGGCGCCACGGTCGGCTCATATGCTGCGGGAACTGCTATAAGCGGACTTTGATCCTTGCCCGGCTCCTGCGAGCCGATTCTCACGATCTGTCCGTCTGCAAGTCCGGATGCAATTACGATATTTAAATCAGCCGGGCTTCCAGTCTCATTGGTAACTGTTCCGAGCACGGTAATACCATCTTCGCTATATACAGATACCACTGCGTTTGCAGGCACATTTTTTACAGTAACAGCAGATGTAGTAGCATTGGCGGAAATATCAGCCGCAGCTGGTGATGCTGTCACTTCATTTAGGGCTGTGATAACTGTAAGCTCGCTCTCAGCCAAATCAGGCTCAGTCAGACTCACCTTCAGGGCTTCCCCTGCACTTAATCCGGCTGTAATGACTACCGTAACATCGGCAGCTGCATCAGCAGTATTCTTCGCTGTTCCGAGTACAGTCGTGCCGTCTGCGGCATATACCGTAACTTCTGTACCAGCAGGAACATTTTTAACAGTCACTGTGTCAGCAGTCGCATTAGCAGTAACATCAGATGCCTGCGGTGCAGAGCTGCCTGCCGCAGCATCACTGATACCGCTCAGCAGAACTACACGATCCGGCTCGCCGTCCATCTTAAGGGTCAGCTTCCCGTTTGAGGTACCCGGACCCTGCGGTACATACTGTACTTCAATTACACCGCCTTCACCCGGGGCAAGCTCGGAAGGAACGGTATTGCTGACGATGGAAAAGTCGCCGCTTACCTGTACTTCATTGATTTTAAGGGAGGCATCCGACGTATTGGTTACTGTGACGGAGCCTTTCTTTTGCGCTGGATAATTAAAATACAGATTGGTGTTCGAGAGATACAGCTTGTAGCCGCTCAGCAGACCCTGGAATACCTTCAGGTAGATCTTGCCGCTCTGCTCATACAGATAGAGAACGTCACCATTCGTCGTGTTGATTGCCGCATTAGCTACGTCAGTGGCTGCGACTTCAACCGCGGAGGAAAGGGTCGCGCCCAGATCCTGGCTGACGCTGAAAAATACGGAGGAGCCGTTGCTGAAGCCCGTCACGACATTGCCGTAGCTGTCTGCGCTAAGGGAGCGCCCTTGCGAAGACTGGTTGTCTCCGCCCTGCAGATCCGTTACAGATTTGTCCTTGATATTCATTCGGACCATATTCGAACCCGATCCGGCTACAAACAGGTATTGGCCTTTGCTGCCTGCCGATAAAGCCCCGACAGAATAAAATACCGAACGGTTAGGAATTACAGCCGTCTCAAAGGTCTGACCGTGAGTGCTGCTTACATAATACTTCAATGACGGATTATCCTTCTGGACAATCAGATCGCCGGTCTGAGGGTCGACATGCAGATCGGTAAAGGCATAATATTCATTAAAAGCGTACTTATTAAAGGTCACCCCTTCATCACTGCTGTAAAAAAGGTCTGATCCTACCGTGTCCGTCACATAAATGTAGCTGCCATCCACAGCCATATGTACTGCACTGCCCATAAAAGAGCCTATTGTGGCCGGGGCACCAAATGTTTTACCACCGTCAGTACTTTTCACCAGTACACCTGTACCTGATTCCACTCCCACAACATATACCGTACCGGAAGAAGAAACCGCTATCTCCGGCTCATATTGGCCGGTTGCAGCAATAACGCTCGCCTGGAAGGTCTTTCCGTTATCTGAGCTCTTGGCGACACGGATCTCAGTACCGCCGTTATATACGGCATAAATGGAGCCATCCGGCGAAACCGCTAAATTTCTTGAGGTATTACCCGGTGCTATAGTCCAACTGGTAGTATCGGTATCGCTTACCAGGACCTCACCGTACGCGCTTGTGTCTGCCGGGCCCGCATAGCCGATGCCTGCAAAAGAGCCTATACTCAAACTGACGGTAGTAACAATAGATAAGACCTTTGATAAAAACCGTTTCTTCATGCTGCTTACCTCCCATGTTAAAATTCTGCGGCTGACTAAGGTTCGCGTTCACTCCTGTAATCAACTACTTTGTACCTATATTTTTAATCCTGGAGTCATTGTAACAGAGCCCTCTGAACAAACTCTCAACAATTCTCGACACATTTCACTATTTTCAAGGTCTTTTTAACAATTTGCCGCCAAAATATGATCATTCATCAACTTTTTCGACATAAAAAGACCGCCTGCATAAATCAGGACGGTCTCTGGAAGGCTTATTAAGTTGTTTTGTGCATCAGATTCGCTACAGCTTAAGCAGCTGATCCACCTTCACCGGCAGGCCGGTGGCAATCGACTGGTTGGCGGCAATACCGGTTAGAATCGACTGGGCGCCATCAATGTGCGAGGCTGCCCGGTTAAAGCGGTCATCCGCCGGATGCTCGAATATATCGCGCAGCATAACCGGGTCACCGCCGCCGTGTCCGCCGACGCCTTCCTCGATCTCCACCTCATACGGAGCAGCAAACTGCGGGAAGATGGTAATCTGCTTGTCCTTGACCGCACCCTCCTGATCCTTGCCGCCTCCGGCGTTAACGTAGGACTGCTCAACAACCTTAACCTCCATCCGGCCTTTAGTGCCGTTAAAGACAATATTGAAGCCTTCCCACGGCAGATAGGCATTCAGCGAGTAGTTCATGATCGTCTTGTTCTTATACTTGACCATCACGCCCATGGTGTCCTCAATGCTGATATTATCGCCAAAAACGTTCTGGTCGCGCAGGTATCCATCCTCATACTCAGTGTCCAGATACATCTTTTTCAGCTTCTCATTATCCTTGAGATGCAGGGAAAACGGGTCATTCTCTGCCGCCTTGCTTCCGTGTACCCGCTGGTAGAACTCAGTAACTCCGCGCTTCTCGGCATTTTCCCGCCCGTAGAAACGCAGATCGCCCATCGCAAATACCGTATCCGGCTGCGAGCCGAGCCAGAAATTCATCAGGTCAAAATGATGCGTCGATTTGTGGACCAGCAGCCCCCCGCTGTTGCGCTTGTCGCGGTGCCATCTGCGGAAATAATCCGCCCCGTGCTGCGTGTTGAGCAGCCATTCAAAATTGACGGACAGCACCTCGCCGATCGCCCCGTCCATCAGCAGCTCGCGGATTTTGGTGTTATGCGGGGCATAGCGGTAGTTGAAGGTTACGCGCAGCTTTTTGCCGGTCCGCTCAATAGCGTCCAGGATTTCCTTGCATTTTTCCACATCCGTAGTCATCGGCTTCTCGGATATCACATCACAGCCTAGCTCCATAGCCCGGACAATATAACGGTGGTGCGTGCGGTCAACACTGGTAACGATTACAGTATCCGGCTTCGTCTCTTCGATCATCTTATCGAACTCATGCGCCTTATACGCTGGAACAGCATGGTAATTGTATTTGTCAGTCAGCAGTGTGTTCACATAAGCCATTCTCGCCCCGTTGACATCACACAAGCCTACGATCTCCGCGGTCTCCCGGTAATTCGTTGTAATCTCCCCGTAAAAGAACTCAGCCCGGCCGCCCGTGCCTACAAATGCATATTTCTTGCTTCCCACTGTTATCACTCCATCACTATTGTTTTGAATGCGTTTACTACGTATATTGTATAGTATAAAATACATTCATTTCTAAACGGTTTTTGCTTAAAATAAGCATTTTTGTGCATATATTATCCTTGGGTTAGGAGTGAGTATAGTGCAAGAGGAGAAGCAGGAATTTTTGTTTTATGTGGAGCAGTTAAAAAGGGCCGGCTCCTTCAGCATGGACACCGACCATTTTCATGAAACCTATGAAATGTATTATCTGCTTGCGGGAGAGCGCAGCTACTACATTAATAATCTGGTCTATTCCCTGCGCAAGGGTGATCTGATCTTCATTAACCGTAATGAGCTGCACCGTACGATGGCTAAGGGCAAAGTGCGCCATGAGCGCATCCTGATTAATTTCCGTCCTGAATTTCTGCAGGGGATGCTTGGCGGCAAGGGGCTTACGCTGCCCTTTTTCAGTGAGCAATGCCTGCTCCTGCGGCCGGATGGACACGAACAGGGTACTATTGAGAACCTGCTGTTTGCGATGCTGAAGGAGCAGCAGGAGCCGCGGGGCCACCAGAGCCTCTATCTGCAGACGCTGCTGATCCAGTTCCTGATTGAAATGAACCGCATCCGCGAAAGCGCACAGGCCGCAATCGCACCGGCCAATGATGAGAAGCAGCGCAAGGTATATGAGATTATTGAGTATCTGCAGGCCAGCTACACGGGTGCCGTTACGCTTGAGGAGCTGTCGGAGCGGTTCTACCTCAGTGTTCCGTACCTGTGCCGCCTGTTCAAGCAGACCACCGGCTTCACGATTATTGAGTACCTGAACACGATCCGTGTCCAGGAGGCGCAGCGGCGGCTGCGGGAGAGCAGCGACTCCGTGACCCGGATTGCCGAGGACACCGGCTTTGACAGCATCGCCCACTTCGGCCGCGTCTTCAAGGCAATAGCCAAGCGCTCGCCTCTTCAGTACAGGAAGCAGAACCGGTGAGGGTGAATAGTGGATTGGATTGCGGAGGGTTGTTAAAGGAATGTTGGTGGATTGCTGGTGAGTTGTTGGAGCATTGTTGGTCGATGAAGTGAAGTGCCTGCTGCAGCTGTTCAATATGCCGAAAGGGCTCGGCCAGAAGCAGCAACTAAGTGGAAAATCGCCATCTATTTCCTTGATTCTTGCCGCGAAAAGGAGATTAGTGGGAAAAACGCCTCTTAAATCAGTACTTATCGCACCTAAACGGGATTACGCCCTGAAATAAGCGGCGTTGTTCCACCTAATGATTAGAAAATTCAAAAAAATCCTAAAATTAGATGGCGAATATCCAGCTAACTCCCGCTGGCGCTAAAAAGCCCTGTTGAACGACATTCAACAGGACTCGGCGGCTCGGATACTAGTAAAACCAGAAAAACCGGATTCCGCCGCCCTCAGAATATTAATGCTCTGTAAAAGGGTTACTGAGCCTCAACCGGTTATTCCTTCACGCCACCCAGTGCTACGCCTGCAATGATATACCTGGATAACAGGAAATACACCACAAACAGCGGCAGGGCCGTCAGCGCCAGGCCCATATAAATTGAGCCAAACTCCGTTTTGTAAATATCGCCGCGCAGTAAGCTTACCATGACCGGCATCGTATATTTTTCCTTCTGGGTCAGGAGGATGAGCGGCATAAACAGGTTGTTCCAGTTGGCCACAAAGGCAAAGATCGCCTGGGTTGCTACCGCCGGCATCATCAGCGGCAGGATGATCCGGTTAAAGGTTTTGAATTCGCCGGACCCGTCAACGCGCGCAGCCTCTACGATCTCAAGGGACAGGGTTGCGAGCAGATACTGGCGCATGAAGAACACCACAGCAGGTGCTGCAATCGCAGGCAAGATCAGCGGAAGGAAGCTGTTGGTCCAGTGGATTTTATACATAAACTGATAGAACCCGATTGCACTCGCCTGGGAAGGAATCATCATCACACACAGGATAAAGGTAAAAAACGGCTTGCGCAGCTTCCAGTCATAAGTCACAAGCCCGTACGCTGAAAGCGACGAGAAGTAGACCGTCAGGACTGTAGCTGAGCTGGAGATGATAAAAGAATTCAGGAACCCCTGCACCGGATCAAAGCTTTTGTCCAGCAGCACCCGCAGATTGTTCATCATATGGGTGGACGGAATCAGTGAGAGGCCGCTCTGAATTTCCGCTGTTGACCGGGTAGCATTAACGAACATGATCCAGAACGGGAGGATGCTGAGCACCGCCAGAAAGATACAGACCACATAAATGATCGTCTTGTTGATCTTTCGGGTAACGGCTCCGCTTGAATGATTATGGTCCATATGCTATCCCTCCCTCACAGCTGCTGCTTTAGCTGTTTTCCGGTACATTTTTTCCGCTTTCTTCAACTTCTGCGCATCGCGGTCACGCATCAGATAGAACACCAGTCCCGACAAAATGGCCGCAATCACAAACATAATCATGCTTGCCGCCGCAGCGCGGTTATACATATAGCTTCCCTTGAATGCCTGCCCGTAGATGAACATGGACGTGGTAAGCGTGGAATCATCCGGTCCGCCTGCCAGGAACAGCTGCGGAATATCGAACATCGTCAGACCGCCGATCATCGAGGTAATGAGCGTGAACAGCAGTATGGTCCGCAGGCTCGGCAGTGTAATCCGGAAAAAGGTCTGCACGCCGTTCGCGCCGTCAATTGCCGCAGACTCAAAAAGGGCCGGATTGATGCCCATAACGCCGGCGACCAGAATAATCATCGTGTTGCCGTACCACATCCAGAACTGGATGAACGCCACAATACCGCGCGCTGTTGTTTTGTCCTGCAGGAAGAAGATTGGAGCATCCGACCAGCCCATCATTTCAATGAAGCTATTCATGGGACCCATCGGATAAGCGAACAAAGTGCTGAACAATACGGCAATTGTACCCGCAGTGATGATATTGGGCATGTACAGCAGAACCTTGAATGCCCCCTGTCCCTTTATGTTGAGGCGCTTGTTCGTGAACCATGCGGTAAGCAGAAGCGCAAGAGCAATCTGAGGAATGAAGTTGACGATCCAGAGCAGCCCGGTGTTCACCAGGGATTTTCTGAAAGAGACGTTATCGAACAGCAAATCCTTGAAGTTTTGAAAAGGGTTATCCAGAATATGAACCGGTTTGGGGATCAGCCCCTGCATATCTGTAAATCCGATGACTGCAGTGTACAGAATGGGATATAACGAAAAAATCAGAAAGGCCAGGACAAACGGGAATGTGAAGATATAGCCAAATTTTGCATAGTTCACACCTTTGCGGCGCATGATTTCACCCCTTGTTATATGAAGGGACGGGATATTCCCCGCCCCTTTTACTTTCTTCTTATTCGCTGTCTATGCCGAGCTGGTCCTTGACCTGCTGCTTGAACGTTTCGATCGCTTTATCGCGGTCTTTGTTGCCCGCAGTATATTCACGCACCTGATCACGCCACAGCCGGTTAATCGTTTCGTCATACTGGGTCAGATTCTTGCCCGAAGCGTTGGCGTTGGCCGGAACAAACACGTCGAACATATTCTGCCCGCCAAGCAGCGGTACTTCACCATTGGAGTTCGACATTACCACAGAGGAAGCCACACTGTCCTTGGTGCCCTGCTCACCCTCTTTCATCGTCCCGTTAGCCCAGTAATACTGCAGGCCCGTTTCGGTGGTATCGAGTGTCACCCATTTGATAAAGTCCGCAGCAGCCTGCTTCTTAGCCTCATTCTTGGTAGCTTCCTGGCTGGCAAGCAGCCAGGTGCCTCCCCAGAAGAAGCCTGTCGGTGATTCAGTCACGGCCCAGTCGCCGTTCGTGTCTTTCACCTGGCCGTTCATTACATAGTTAATGAGCCACGCAGGACCAAAGAATCCGAAGACAGGCTGCGCGCCGGCGCCGGACATATCCGCATACCAGGCTTCCGTCCAGTCTGTCGTATCGTTGTGGTAGCCGTTATCCTTCAGCTTCTTGGAGAGATCAAGGAATTCCTCGCGCTTCGGATCAATATGCAGCTTGCCGTCAACAATCCAGCCTTTTTCCGAGCTGTTTTCGATAGCGTGCCAGATATCCCCGTCTCCCGAAACGATGCCGTAGCCTTTGGCCTTCAGCTTCGCAGCGGCTTCATAGAATTTCTCCCAGCCGGGTCCGACTTCACCTTTAATAGCCCCCGGATCATCGGTTCCAAATACATCCTTGGCAATCGAGCGGCGGTAGATAAAGGCTCCTCCTGTCGCCTGGTAGCCGAGGCCCTTCAGCTGGCCGTCCTTGCTGCCGATATCAATTGAATATTGGGCAATGCCCGCATCCTTAACCAGCTGATCATCAAGCCCGAGGTCCGCATAGTTAGCTGCATAGCTGGAAGCATCACCTTGCGTATATTTGAGAACGAATGCCGCTTCAGCCGCAAAAATATCCGGGGCATCCTTTCCGCCGGCCGCCAGGGCCTGGTCAAGTGCAGGCTGATAGGCTCCGTCAGTGGTGGCAATCACCGTTGTTTTAAATTCCACATTGGCGTCCGGATGGGTCTCCAGATACTTTTTAGTCATGTTCGGGATCTCATCGGTGAAGCTCCAGAGATTGATCGTCACTTTTTCGCCCTTCCCTTTGGCCGGTGCCTCGGATGCAGCAGCTGATGCTGCCGGACTTGCTTCAGAACCGGATGAGCTTGAGCCGGAATTAGAGTTACCGCCGCACGCTGCAAGTGCAGTTGACATCACCAGCAGTGCAGAAATCCCTGTAAACACACGTTTCAACCTTTTCATACTTTGCCTCCCCTTTTGTTTAAGCCTGCGGTTTATGTAACCGCATACATGATTATATAGCTGATTATGCTTCCCCATAAGGAGCCTACCATTGGGAAAACTTCCACTATTTTTGGATTCCGCTGCCGGAGGATGCAAAAAGACACCTGGGACCCCCCGGTGCCTTCTGTCCAGCTCTATTCCTGCCACTACTTATCTGCCTTGAGCGCCTCATCCTGCTTCCTGATGAATTCCTCCGGTGTTACCGCTTTACCGAACAGCGCCTGGACCTGGTTAAGGTGTATGCCGGAAGCACCCGGCTTCATTTGGGTATCCAGATAAAGCGTTACTTTACGGGCTTTATTCAGTTCATCCAACAGATCAATAAACAGCTGCGGCAGCCTGATAGTCGCTGTATCCACTTTGGTTGCCGGGATCACACCCGCATCGACAACCGAATGCTCGCCCCACTTTTCAACGAAAAAGCTGACAAAGCGCTTCGCCTCCGCAGTATGTGCGGAGTTGCGGGATACAAATAATCCGGTCCCCGGTCCGCCCACCCAGTCATCCACATTCCCTTTGCCCCCTGCCACTGCCGGGAACTTGAAATATCCGATTTTGTCCTTGAATTCCCGGGGAATACCTGCGGTCGTTGTATAGTCCGGCAGCTCCCAGGTACCTGTGGCGAACATCGCCGCTTCCCCCTTCAGGAACTGGAGCTTGGCTTCATCATTGGACAATCCGTTATAGCCTTTAACAAAGGCTTTGAGATTTACCAGCTCCTGCACCGCTCTTGCTGCTTCAAGCAGAGATGGGTCCGTAAAGTCCTGCCCTGCTACGGCTTGATCCAGCAGATCAGGACCGCCGATCCGGTCAGCCAGATACATGTACCAGAAGGAGGAGGGCCAGCCTTCCTTGCCCCCAAGGGTAACCGGAGTAACCCCGTTATTATTCAGTGTCCGGATAATGGTCTTCAGCTCATCCAGGGTACGGGGAGGCTGCAGACTGTATTTTGCAAACAATTCTTTGTTATAGTAGACCGGAACAATGTTCAGCTCCACCGGAAGAGCATACGTTTTCCCGTCAAAAGAATAGGCTTCTGTCGTGCCGGCTACGAACTTACCGTTCAGCTCCATCTGTAAAAGATCGTCCAGTGCCGCAAATTTGTTGCCCTTAACATAAGGGTCCATAGACCCGGCCGCCCAGGTGAAGCCGATATCCGGCAGATCATTGGATGCGGCAAGCACAGTAAGCTTGCTTTTGTATTGTTCGGTCTCCAGCGCCTCTGTACGGATGCTGATGTTCGGATTGGCCTTTTCAAATTCGCTGATAATATCCTTTACCATTTGGTTCTGTGCTGAATTGCTGCTGTCCGGCCATGAATGCATCATCCTGAGGGTAATTTTTTCACCGCTGCTTTCGGGGACATTCTCCTTGCCGCTGTTGTTCTCGTCGCAGGCAGCCGCTGTCAGCAGCAGGGCCAGGAGCAGGGCGCCATAATATCCGATTTTTTTCGTAGGTATCTTCCCCTGGCGAATTCTGTTCATTAACGGACCTCTGCTTTCGTCTCGTTCCTCATGGACCGGTACTGCCCCGGACTCATCCCTTCATGCTCCTTGAACAGCTTATTGAAATACTTCACAGCCTGATAGCCCGTACGGCTGGCGATTTCCGCTATCGGCAGGTTGGTTTTCAGCAGCAGCTCCTTCGCCTTCTGCAATTTTCTGCGGGCGACATATTCGCTGAAATTCATCTGGCACTGCTCTTTGAAAAGCGCGCTGAAGTAACTGCCGTTCAGATGTACATGCCCGGCAACCTCCTGCAGGCTGATCGCCTCTTCTATATGCATTTCCACATATTGAATGGCCTGGCGGACCGGATTGCTTAGGGCAGCTTCTTCATTCCTGACAGCCATCAGCTGCGGGTCGGCCATCTTCCGCATGAAGAGGAGGTGCTCCCGCTCCTCGCCTGCCTTTAGGGCTTTTTCCACCGACTCCACCAGCTTGTCCCGGCTGACAGGCTTCAGCAGATAGTCCACCACAGACAAATGAATCGCCTGCTGAGCATACTCAAACTGGGCGTAACCGGAAATAAGAATAACAGACGGCTGGGACCGGATTCCTTTTTCCCGCAATTGCCGGACCAGGGCAAGCCCGGTAATCTCCGGCATGCGGATATCCGTTATCATCAGCTCGACGGCAGTCTGTTCAAGAATCCGCAGCGCATCTACTCCATTGCTGGCGGTAAGCACCTCAAACTGGCCGGCAGACCACACCCCCAGCATCTTCTTTATTCCTTCCCTTGATTTCGGTTCATCATCGACAACAAGAATCGTACGGCTCCTCATGTCATTGTGCCTCCTCGGACAGGTATTTCGATGCTGATGACGGTGCCTTGGCCCTTCCGGCTCTCGATACGCATAGCTGCGGCTTGCCTGCCTGTTCCCGGGAAAAACAGCTGAAGCCGCTTCTGCACATTGGCAATTCCGACCCCGGAGGCTTTGGCAGAAGAGACCTTACCGCTGTCCAGCTCATTCATCAGGGAGGACAGCCTTTCTTCATCCATGCCGATCCCGTCATCTTCCACTGTGATGGCAATCCGCTCACCCTTGCGGGCAACTGTCAGCTTCACCCTTCCGGGCTCAATCCTGCTCTCCACCCCATGCAGGACAGCATTCTCCACAAGCGGCTGCAGCAGCAGCCGGGGCAGCTCAGCATCCTGCGCTTCTGGAGAAGCTTCGATTTCCCATTCCAGCCGGTCTTCAAACCGCACCTTCATGATGTACAAATACTTGCCGATATGCTCCAGTTCATCGCGAAGCTTCACCCAGCCCTCTTCGCTCTGCCCGGTAATCGTATAGCGGAATAAATCGGACATCGCGACAACATAGCCTGCGAGCTCGTCCTCCTCCTTGTCCACCAGTGACCAGTACAGCACATCCAGCGTATTGAATAAAAAATGCGGATTAATCTGAGCCTGTAGCGCTTTCAGCTCGGTGTGGCTCCGGGACAGCTCCTTCTCATAAACCAGCTGGATCAGCTCATTAATGTTATCCACCATTTTGTTATAGGAATAGTTCAGCTCCTGAATTTCCATAGTGGATGATGCATATTCGGTGGGCCTCAGAATGCCGAGCCTGGTGCTTCTCATTGCTTTAATAAGCTTAAAGACAGGCCGGGTAATGAGTGTGGACAGGAAAAAAGAAAGCACAGTGAACAGTAGAGTGCCGATAATAGCAGATACAACGATCGTAGTCCGCAGGACGGAAATCCCTTGAGTAATGACGTTAACCGGTGTGAGGATAAGCAGTGTCCAACCGGTTACCGCAGAACGCTGTTTCACAACGACAAAGGAACGCTTGCCGATGGAAGCGGTCTGATCCCCCGACTTTGCAGCAATCAGGGCAGCTGTGTCCTGCGAAATAGTCTCATCATTAGAGTTAATGAGCCGGCCGCCGGTATCGAGGAGGAGTATAGTTTCTTTCTCCCCTCCCGCGGTTAAGGAGTCTTCCAGTGCAAACTTTCCGCGGTCGGAGCGGATGAGCAGGTAGCCCCCTGCCGTGAAATAGCGGTCGATCAGACTAATCTGCCGGACTGCCAGCAGCGAGGTGGGATCAAGCGGATCAATCCCATACCAGACTAGACTGCCTTCCTTTTGGGCCGCCAGCTCAATCAAATTCCCGGGCACCTTCCCTCTCAGGCTGCTTTCGTCAAGCGGATACAGCCTCGTCCCGTCTTTGTTATACAGCTCAACAGATTTGATGTCATCTGTATATAGCTGGACCAGGTTGATAATGGGCGGCAGCGCCTGCCGCTCCGCAAAGGTTGGCGCCTGGCCCTCTACATCCCGCAAAAGCAGCTGCTGGATATACTCATTGGTGGAAACCAGCGTCGTCAGAGAATTAATCTGCTCCAAAATACCTTCCAGACGGCCATTAGCCTGAACAGCCGTTTGCTGAATATGCTTTTCGGCGTTATTTTTGAGCAGCGTCGAAACGGAATGAAAGGTTAGATAGCCGACGAACGTGAGAATCAGGAGCATAACGGCGAGAAAACCGAGCAGCATCTGACTCCTGAGTGTATTAAATTTCAACCTTGTCTGCAGCCACCACACGCGGCCTCTTCCTCCCCTTGCCATAAGACCACCATGGCGAGCAGTATTAAAGTAAGGGCTTTCAACCCTGACTGTCATTATATTAGCACGCCTTCCGGCGACCGGGAACCCCTCATATTAGTGAGACCCGTCATCCAAAATAACTTTGTTAGCTCCACTGCTGCAGTTGTGATACTATTAACTTGATTGTTTCGAAACTACTACTACAGCATTCCAGAAGGGATTGGATCAAAGTGAAGTACAGACGACTTGGCAACACCGGGCTGAAGGTCAGTGAGATTGGGCTGGGCAGCTGGCTGACCTACGGAACGGCAGCAGAGCAAAAGGCTGCTGATGAGTGTGTGGCCGCCGCTTTTGAATGCGGTATCAATTTTTTTGACACAGCTAATGCCTATAACCGCGGTGAAGGGGAAAAAGCAATCGGGGCAGCACTCCGGCCGTATAAACGCTCCGATTATGTGCTGAGCACCAAGGTATTCTTCCCGATGGGAGACGGCGTGAACGACCGCGGCCTCTCGCGCAAACATATTATAGAGCAGTGCGAAGCCAGCCTGCGCCGTCTTGGTACCGATTACATTGACGTCTATTTCTGCCACCGTTTTGACCAGGATACTCCGGTCGAAGAAACGCTGCGGGCACTGGATGACCTGACTGCACAGGGTAAAATCCTCTACGCCGCCGTCAGCGAATGGAGCGCGGCACAGATCGCCACGGCCAGCGGCATCAGCCGCCGGCTGAACCTGCGCCCGCTGGCCTCCAACCAGCCGATCTACAACATGTTCGAGCGCTATATCGAACAGGAAGTGCTTGAGGTTTCCCGTGAAGCAGGCCTGGGGCAGGTGGTCTTCTCTCCGCTGGCCCAGGGCATCCTGACCGGCAAATACAAGCCGGGCCAGCAGGCACCGGCAGGCACGCGCGGCGCCGATGAATCGGTCAACGGCGTCATCCGCAGCTATCTGCGCGACGATGTGCTGGGCGTTGTGGCCCAGCTCGATGAAGTCGCGGCCGGCCTCGGCGTGAAGCTGTCTCAGCTCGCGCTGGCCTGGGTACTCCGCCAGCCGGGCGTCAGCTCCGCGCTGATCGGGGCGAGCAAGCCAGCGCAGGTCGAAGAAAATGCGCAGGCTGTTGACATCGTCCTCCAGCCGGACACGCTGGAGACGATCGACCGCATCCTCGGCCAGGTGGCCGATTTCGCACCGGCGAGATAAGAAGCCTGACAAGTGCCATAGCATCCGCCGGCACGATCGGCGGATAGGATACAACAAGCAGAGCAGCGCTTCCTTAGGGGACCGCTGCTCTGTTTGTTTGGCTCATACTAGCTAAGCTATTTCCCCAGCAGTCCGTTTATCTCCCCCTGCTTCACAATTTATCCATAACATCCCGCCCATTTATTAGGCACCTTACGGCTGTATTCTGAATATTCTAATATGCTGCGGACGAAATCTACAGCTAACCACCTTTTCCCAAAAAATATTTGCAACATTTTCAGTAAATCAACGTTTATAACGGTACAAACCCGTTTGAACTACAGGGCGGCGGGTAAAGAATGAGTATAAGTGATCGTTCGAGTCACATTTTGCCAAGGGGGAAATGATAAGATGTCTATTAACAAACCTAAAGTTGTGTTGCCTGTGCTGGTTCTGCTGTTCCTTTCCCTCATTACGACGGCAAGCACGCCAGGCACTAGAGCAGAGGCGCAGAGCGGAGCTCAGTCAGAGCACCTGACAGTATATATCAACGGAATTCACAAAACTGCAGACGGCAGCCTGAAGCTGACAGCCGATCCGGTTGAATGGTATGAAGGCGCTGAGGCGGACCGCATTTTTGCCGGTCGTGAGCCGGAGGCTGCTGCCGAGATTGGCGGAGCACCGGATGGCTACTACATCGTAAATGACAGCGATACGCTCAGCACCTATCCGGTCGCTGATAACGCTGCAGTGACGATGCAGATCTTTGATCATACCGGCAATATTGAGGATCTTGATATTAACTGGAACGAGAGTATCACGCTCCAGAAGTTCACTGAGGAATTTGCACAGACGGACGTTTTTGACCTCAGCTGGACGCCTTATCATGTGACGCTTGAGAATGGCGTTATTACTTCAATCGTTCAGCAGTACATCCCATAATCACATACCTGCGCAAGCAGCAGACAGAGGCTATCCTGCAGTAGAGTTATCTACTTCAAGGGCAGCCTCTTTTTAATGACGGAACGTTTGCAGGGATTACTTGATTCAGGTGTGGCAACAGCCTGTGAGCGGGTGTAAAAAGGTTATCTTTCTCCCTAAGCAAGCACTTTACTTTAGGTGTTTCTTCCCCAATACTAAGAGTAACAAAGTGTATTAAAGTTAGATAAGGAGATCAATGTATGCTTGCTTTTGAGCTGAACGTGGCTGGACCGGTTCATTTGGAGATGACTGGAAAGTTTGTCGCCCCCTCCAGCGACTGGATTCATCTGAGCCGGATTTTGCAGGATTATGAGCTGATTATAATGACAGAAGGCGTGCTCTATCTGGCCGGTGATGATACCCGGTATACCCTCTCTAAAGGGGAGTACCTGCTGCTCCCTCCCTACACCAGACAATACGGCTATAAAGCCTCCGGCTGCAGCTTTTATTGGCTTCATTTTAAGACGGCCGGCGGACCTGCCGTTACAGACAGTACCGGCCATACAGCGGATCAAACGGAGACCCGGCTACTGCTCCCGCAGTGCGGCACTGTAAAAAGTCTGGAGAAAATCATCGTCATGATGAAGCAGCTCCAGGATTCCGTAAGGTCGTACAACCAGAAGACGCTTAACAACTATATGACCACGGTTATTTTGTGCGAGCTGTATAATCAGGTATTCCATAATGAACATAGCCCGGTCAAAAAAACAAAGCAGGAGCAGCTCTATAACGACATTGTGGACTATATCAAATGGAGCCGCAGCGAGCATATCAAGGTATCACAGCTCGCCGCCTATTTTGGCTATAACGTAAAATACCTGTCCCATCTGTTCACCACCATCTCCGGCATCCCGCTCAAGCAGTACATCCTGCAGCAAAAGATGGAGCTGGCAAAGTTTCTGCTCACCGACACCAACCAGAATATCAGCGAGGTCTCGCTCCAGCTCGGCTATAAGGACTGCCACAATTTTATGAAATCGTTCAAAAAGATCGTCGGGCTAACGCCCACTGACTTCCGCAATGCTTATGCGAAGCGGCTGTTGTTTTATGAGTAAACGCCTTGGACAAGCGAAAGAGAGCCATCCCCCGCTAAGCGGGCAGGCTCTCCGGTTGGGCAGGCTAAGTTGTATAATCAGGACAGTTTTGCAAAAGCCACAGGCGTGCCTTGATCACAGGAGGTGAATCCGTTCTTTTCGTACAAGCCTCTTACATCTGGTGCATCGTCGATTTGCATTACTATTAGTTATGTGCTTAAATAAACTGACGAACGTTCGTAAGGGAGGCTTGAGCTGATGACATCCAACAGGATAAGAGAAATCGCGCTGGCCCATTTTGCCAAAAACGGCTATGAAGGGGCCTCACTGGCCGATATATCTGCCGAGGTGGGGATCAAGAAGCAGTCGATTTATAACCACTTCAAAGGCAAAGACGAGTTGTTCCTGACGGTGTTCCGTGATGCAGCCGAGAGGGAAATGCTGTTCATTGAAGGCTATCTGCAGCAGAGCGGTTCTTTGCCGCTGGAAGAGATGCTGCATGGCTTTTTACATAGCTACAGCAGGCGTTATGAGCAAGAGGATGATACCCGCTTCTTTCTGAGGATGGCTTTCTTTCCGCCGGCTCATTTGCGCGAAGAAATCGTAGAGTACAGCAACCGGCATCTTGACCGGATAGGTCTGCTGCTGCAGGCACATTTTGAGTCTGCGGCACAGGGCGGCATTATCCATCCGGAGGTCACTGCGGCTACAGCTTCTGTTGCTTTTATTGCTGTACTGGACGGAATGTTTGTCGAGCTGCTGTACGGCAATACTGAAAGTGCTGCCCACAGGCTTGATGCATCATGGCGTGTCTATTGGCGCGGGATTAGAAACAACTAGAGGAGGATTTACAGATGAACCGCAGCTGGATTTATATTTTTATCGGAGCATTATTCGAAGTCGTGTGGGTGATCGGATTCAAGCATGCCGACGATATCGTTACATGGGGAGCAACCATTGTTGCACTTGTCGTATCTTTCTATCTCATTATTACTGCCTCAATAAAATTGCCGGTCGGTACGGTATACGCCGTGTTTACCGGACTTGGAACCGCCGGCACTGTGCTGGCTGAAATGGTCTTGTTCGATGAGCCTGTTAAGCCTGCCAAGCTTCTGCTGATCGCCTTGCTGCTGGCAGGTGTGCTCGGCTTGAAACTGTACAGCGGCTCGGCCAAAACAAAGGAGGCAGCATAACGATGGCATGGTTAACATTAATGTTCGCCGGTATGTTCGAGGTCGTAGGCGTGCTCGGCATGAACCGGATTAAACGTGACCGTAACAAAAAAGCATATCTGACCTTCATCTCCGGCATTGTGCTAAGCTTTGCCTGTCTAAGCCTGGCCATGAGGGACCTGCCTATGGGTACGGCATATGCGATCTGGACGGGAATCGGTACAGTCGGCGGCGCACTGGTCGGCATGTTCTTCTTCGGGGAGTCCAGAGAATGGCGCCGCGTTCTGTTCATCGGAATGGTGCTGGCGGCAGCCGTGGGGCTGAAGCTGACCTCGTAAGGCGGACGGGCCGAGGTTACTAATATACGCGAAAAAACAGCGGCAGTTAATGGACAAAAACAATGTCCATTACTGCCGCTGTTTCTATTTAAGGGCATTTTTGCCCTTCATCACACCCGGTCAGGGCCTGCTACTTATTATCCGGCAGCGGCACGCCGAAGTCCGGTGTGCCGTCTTCCTTCCAGCCAAGCACCTTGGCGCGGGTGTGGCGGTTCGGATCATACAGCGGATCGCCTGTGATCTCCTTGTAGCTGCGGGCATGGTAGATCATAACATCCTCCCCGTTCTCATTAACGGTGAAGCTGTTATGGCCCGGGCCGAACTGGCCGTTCTCTTCGCTCGTCTTGAACACCGGCACCGGATGCTTGCTCCACGAGGCCGCATCCAGCAGATCGCTGTCCTCATCGGCAGTCAGCAGTCCCATACAGTAGTTGTAGTCGGTCGCACTGGCCGAGAAGCTCATGAAGATCTTACCGCCCCGCTTCAGCACAGCTGCACCTTCGTTCACGCTAAATCCGATTTTCTCCCAATCGTACTCCGGCTGGGCAATCATGGTCTGTTTCCCGGTCAGGGTCCACGGATTGCTCATCTCCGAGATGTACAGGTTGGAGTTCCCCGGAATATCCGGGTCCTTCTGGGCCCATACATAATAGAGAATGTCTTTATGCTGGAAGGTCGTCGCATCCAGGGCAAAGGATTCCCAGGCCGTCTTGACCTGGCCCTTCTCCACCCAGCTGCCTTCCAGCGGATTCGGCGATTCATTCTCCAGCACGAACATGCGGTGATCGAACAGTCCGTCCTGTGTTTCGGTTGTACGCGCAGCGGCGAAATAGATATACCATCTGCCCTGCAGGTAATGGATTTCCGGCGCCCAGATGTTGGCGCTTAGCGGTCCGGTGTCATATTTGCGCCAGGCTACAACAGGCACGGCCTCCGCGAGGTCTTCAATTGCTGCGGCTCTGCGCACTTCGATCCGGTCATATTCCGGTACGGAAGCGGTAAAGTAATAATATCCGTCTGTATGCTTATATACCCAGGGATCGGCGCGCTGCTCCACAAGCGGGTTGCTGTATTCTTTGCCAGTACTCATATCGGTTTCTCCTTTGGTCCATTTAAGCTGGATCTATTTAAGTGTAAGCACGGTAACGGATGCCGGCGGGAGGGTGCAGTGCAGCACGCCGTCCGCCAGTTCGGCACCTTCATAGGCAACCGGGGCTACTGTATCCGGCGCTTCAAAGGTATTATGTGCTCCCAGCTCTGCATGCGTCAGAATCTGTCCGGATACCCGGCCAGCCTGTGTGCCTCTGATGTCAAGGCTTAAGGCGGCAGCCGCCTCATGGCTGAGGTTACAGATCGAGACATAAACCTTGCCTTCCGCGTCGCGGGACGCAGAGACGCTAAGCTGCGGAACCGTTACGTCACCGTAGGTGTACAGCGGGCTCTCAAATCCAACCTCTAGCAGCTCATTATCCTGATGCACCTTGTACATCTCAAATACATGATAGGTAGGCGTAAGCAGCAGCTTATCCCCTTCCGTTAAGATCAGCGCCTGCAGCACATTGACCATCTGGGCAATGTTCGTCATCTGCACGCGGCCACTGTGATTGTGAAAAATATTCAGGTGGATGCCTGCAACCAGTGCATCTCTAAGTGTATTCTGCTGGTAGAGGAATCCCGGATTCGTCCCCGGCTCGCTAAGGAACCAGGTTCCCCATTCATCTATAATCAATCCTACCCGCTGCTCCGGATCATATTTATCCATAATCGCCGAGTGGCGGGTAATGAGCTCGTCCATACGTAGGGATTTCTGCATCGTCTCAATCCATTCAGCTTCATCGAAGCCAAGCGCCGGACGTTTCTCCTCCCAGCTGCCGGGAATGGTATAGGAATGCAGGCTGAGGCCGTCCATCATGCCGCCTGCCTCCCGCATCACAACCTCTGTCCAGTTGTAATCATCCACATTGGCTCCGCCGGCAATCTTGTATAGCTTGTTGTCGCCGTAATTCCGGACATAGGTCTGATAACGCCGGTAGAGATCCGCATAATACTCAGGGCGCATATTTCCGCCGCAGCCCCAGTTCTCATTGCCGACGCCAAAATACTTCAGCGCCCATGGCTTCTCCTGCCCGTTCTCCTGCCGCCAGGCAGCCATCGGTGATTCCCCGTCAAAGGTCATATACTCGACCCACTCTGACATCTCCTGAACCGTGCCGCTGCCGACATTGCCGCAAATATAAGGCTCACATTCCAGCAGCTCACACAGGCGGAAAAATTCATGCGTTCCAAAATGGTTGTTCTCCACAACGCCGCCCCAGTGGGTGTTAACCATCCGTTTGCGGCCTTCCTTCGGGCCAATTCCGTCCTTCCAGTGATACTCATCGGCAAAGCAGCCGCCCGGCCAGCGAAGCACTGGAATATCCAGCTTCTTGAGCGCTGCTACTATGTCATTGCGGATACCATCCGTGTTCGGAATCGGCGAATCCTCGCCTACCCATATTCCTTCATAGATGCATCTGCCCAGATGCTCGGCAAAATGCCCGTAAATATTTTTATTGATCCTGTTTTTAGGAAGATCGGCGTTGATTACAAGCTTTGCAGTCATAGTTTCTCTCTCCTTGGGTTAAGCCTTATATTTAGCCCTTTATCCCTGAATTCAAATTGATTGATTGTACGAAGTACTTCTGTGCGAACAAGAAGAGCACCAGTGTAGGAATAATGGCCAGAATCGCCGAGCCCATCAGCTGCCCGATCATCCGGTAGTTGCCGTAAATATCCTGCAGCAGCAAGAGTCCTGCCGTAACCGGCATTTTATCAACATCTGTGAACACGATAACCGGCCACAGGAAGTCATTCCATGATCCGGTGAACGAGAACAGGCCGCATACAATCAGAATCGGTTTCATCAGCGGTACAATGATCGAGGCATAAATCCGGAAATGGCCCGCACCATCCACGTGAGCCGATTCATCCAGCTCTTTAGGGATACCATTCATAAATTGTCTGACCAAAAAGAGGTTTCCCATACCCGCAAGCCCGGGAATAATCATCGCCCAGGAAGTATTCACCCACCCTAGGGCATCAATGATTTTGTAGGAAGGAATCAGGTTCACGACACCCGGGAAAAAGGAAATACCCAGTAAGGTAAAAAAGAGCGTATCTCTTCCTCTGAACTTCATCCGGGAATATCCGTAACCGGTTATGGAAATGACCACAACTACGAGGAATGTATGCATGGTGGCAATAAACAGGGAGTTCATCAGCCAGCGCAGAATTGGAGCCGTAGAGGTATTATTTAAAATTGCGATATAGTTATCAAAAATCCATTCCTTCGGAAACATTCTGAATCCTGAGCTGACAACCTCAGTCTGCGACCGGAAGGAGGTAGTGATTCCAAACACTACAGGAACGATCCAGATTACACACAGAATGATCAGAAACAGATAGGAGATATATTTTGAGATGCTAATGCCTGAACCTTTTCTATTATCGACTCGCTGTCCGTTTATAAGCGGACCTTTATCCATTTGCCCAGCCACTTGGTTTGCCATACGGGTACACCTGCCTTTTCAATTTCGCTGCTTGATCCGTTTGTCTTATGGGAGAATTAGGTCGCATTCCGGTTCATTACATAATATTGAAGAGCCGAAATCAGCAAAATAACCAGTCCCAGGAGTACTGCCATTGCCGAAGCCATCCCCGCAATAGATTCACCGTTGCCGAATGCGAGCTGGCGGATGTACATCATCAATACATGCGTACTCTGACGCGGACCGCCGTCTGTCATCATGAGCGGCTGGCCGAAGACGTTGAAGGCCCCCGCAGTCGTCATAACAAAGGTATAAATAAGCGGGAAGCGGATTGAAGGCAGTGTGATGCTCGTAAATCTGCGGATAGGGCCTGCACCGTCAATTTCAGCAGATTCGTATAAATCCTGAGCTACACCGCTGATGGAAGCACGGTAAATAATCAGGTTGCCCCCGACACCGCCCCAAATGGTAATGATAATAATGAGAATCCAGGCATACGGCTGGTGAGTCGGCCAGGAGACATCAGAGCCGAACACATTACCGGCCATCCCAAGCTGTTTGTTGAAGAGCAGCAGCCAGATCAAGGCGCCTGCAGAAATGGAGATCAGGCCGGGAACATACAAAATAGCTTGAATCAGGCTTTTCCCCTTCACTTTCTTGTGTTCCAGCGCAACCGCAATCAGCAGCGGAAGCACAATTAACAGCGGTACACTAAGCAGAACGAATATCAAAGTGTTCTTGAGACCGTTGTTGAACTGCGTATGAAAGGTGGAGCTGTTATCAAAAAGAATGGTCTTGTAGTTGTCGAGGCCAACCCAGACCGGATCATTCATCAGATTCCACTTCGTGAAGGAAGCATAAATCCCGTAAATGGTCGGCAGCAGGATAAATACAATGAATAAGATGACATGTGGACCTACAAAGAAAACAGGCGCCAGATTTAATTTCTTTTTCATAGGCAATCTTTTCTCCTTTGGCATAAAGCAATGTGCCACAAGTGGCACATTGCTCCATACAATCATTTCCGCTTGCTGTTTACTGCGCTGCGCTTGTTCCTTCAGCGATCTTATCTTCTACGAATTTCTGCATGGTCTGTAGGGTTTCGTCGATATCCACGTTACCGCGGACGATATCTCCGCAATACGTATCAACAGCTTCTGCGATGTACGGGTAGTACTCATAAGTGTAGATATAGAGCGATTCAATTTCTTTTTCATCAGAGGTAAAGAAGGATTGCATGTAGTTCTTGTATTCAGGGTTCTCGATAACTTGCTTACTTGCTACAGTTTGTCCGGCTTTCGCCCACTCCATGGAGTTTTCACGGATGAACTCCAGGAAGCTGCCGATTCCGGCTACTTTTTCTTCCGATCTGTCTTTGTTCTTCAGCATCGCGAACAAATGGGAGGACGATCTGTTCGTGAACTTGTCAGGTGTAGGAGAATAAATGTTGGTTACTCCGAAATTGAGGCCCTCTACTCCGGCATGTGCAGTGGAGCTCCAAGTACCGTCAGTGGAGAACAATACGTTACCGGATTGGAACATCAGGTAGCCGTCTTCACCAAATGGTGTCATCAGGCCGGCATCGTTGATTTTTTTAACTTCCTCAAAGGCTTGCTTCATAACCGGTGTATTCACAGCAGGCTTGCCGTTCTCCTGGATATCTCCGCCAAGGTTCTGAATCTGCGCCAGAATGACCCAGCCAAGCAGGGCGTCATTGACAACAAAATCGCCTTCATCCAATTTGCCCTGCAGGGAGAGTATTTCATCAATGGTTACAACGTTATCGTCAAGGAAAGATTCCGCGCCGTATTTCGCGAGCAGATCTTTGTTGTAATACATAACATTACTGTGGATATCAAGCGGTACTGTATACTGCGTTCCGCCGATGTTACCTGTATTCCATGCTTGCGGCAGGTAGTTCTCTTCCTTAATTTCGGTCTGCGCAGCTGTTACGGCAGTCATGGGCTCCAGTTGCCCCTGCTTCACAAAGCCCGGTACGCGGTCCGCGTGAATAATCGCGAGGTCAGGTACGCCTTTACCGGAGTTAAGTACAGTTGATACCTTTGTATACATATCTGCGGTAATGACATGCTTCACTTGAATTTCAGGATTGGTTGCATTGTAATCCTTCACCAGCTGATCCATATAAGCACCATCATCACCAGTCAGCGGCGTCCAGAACGTAATTGTCTTTGTGTCATCGTTCCCGCAGCCTGCCAACACCGTAGATAATGATAGAACAAGTGCTAATGCTGAAAAACCCCACTTTTTAGTCAACACTTTCTCCTCCTAAATGATTAAAATTAGTGAATCATCTACAAAAATGTTTTTGCAAACAATTAACTCTGGGTTGATTCCGGGTCACGTCAGCTGGATACCACCGATTTGCCCGTACGAATAACATTCCAGGATGTCTTGGTCACTCGGCGCGCTTATGTTGCCGGCTCTTTAATGAATGAACCGTAAGGATGCTTGTCCCTTTCGGCCTTATCGCCGCTCTCAGTGTGTCTGACGACAATGTGAGCACCATCCATTTCACATATTCATTAATTAATTAAAAAACATTTGAATGTATTCGCTTACAGGTATAAAATAACATATATAAACTACGTTGTAAACATAATAATATAAAACTATTTATATATATACAAAATAAACATAGTTTCAACATCAATACAGATAAAAATTGTTCCTTTTTAAAGGCTTACTCAATTTTATATTCAAATAAACACATAATAAAATATTTTATTATGTAAATGGCAACATATTTTTAATAGAATCTCACAAATAAAGGCAGGAAGCTTCCCTTTTCACCTCAATTAGTTTATAATTTTATAAAATAGTCATTATAGACGTCTGCGGAAGAAGGTTTGAGATGATATATATAAAAGATCTGATGAGTGGCATTGATATTTTCAAAGCGCTTAGCTCTGAAATCCGGATTCAAATTCTGGAGCTGCTCGCCGGTAATCAGGAGCTTAACCTGAATGAAATCGCCAAGAAGCTGAACCTCAGCAATGGTGCTATCACAATGCACATTAAGAAGCTGGAGGAAAGCGGACTGATTGAAATTAACACCTCTGTCGGCAAGCACGGCATCCAGAAGGTCTGCTACCTGAACAAGGATAAGCTGATGGTGGATCTGCGCAGCAAGGATGTCGACAACCTCTATGAGGTGGAGATCCAGGTCGGCCACTACAGCAACTATCAGGCGGTTCCTACCTGCGGGCTTGCTACCAAAGACAGTATAATCGGAGACTTTGACGAGCCGCGTTATTTCGCCGATCCCCAGCGGATAGATTCCGAGATTATCTGGATGGCCGAAGGCTTCCTGGAGTACCGTATACCAAATTACCTGAAAGCGAACCAGACCTTCCGGGAGATTCAATTCTCCATGGAAATCGGCTCCGAGGCCCCGGGCTTCAGCGACAACTATCCGTCCGATCTGTATTTTTACCTGAACGGGATCGAGATTGGCTACTGGACCAGCCCGGGCGACTTCGGCGACCAGCGCGGAACGTTCAACCCGGACTGGTGGCCGCCGCATCTTAATCAATACGGGATGCTGAAGCTGATCCGGATCAATAACGAAGGAAGCTTTATCGACGGCTGCCGGATCTCCAACATCACACTGAACGATATCAAGCTGGATTACAAAAGCGAGCTGACCTTCCGCATTGCCGTCACCGACAAGCCGGTCAACAAGCGCGGCCTGACTATCTACGGCAAGCATTTCGGCAACTACAGCCAGGACCTGCTGGCCCGCGTGCTCTACAATGTGCATGAGGTGGAGGAAATGAACCGGCGGCCGGCGGCCGAAGCTATTACCGAATAGCAGCTTACTTTGAGCTGTTTAAGAGTGCTAAAGCACTCTGAAGAACAGCTAAGAACCCTTAAGTGAGGGAAAGCTATAGATCTGCTTCTTTGCCCTTTCGCTTCCAGCTTGGATGCGGAGGGGTATTTTTGTATGTAGCGTTAGATTTACAGTTCAGGAGTCTTCCCGCGAGAGAGCCTGATGTCTATAGTGATCTGGATTATTATGGATAATTAGAACTACTCAGGCAGCTGAGTCTTTGTTCTCTGGATACCGCAACATCCATTATTTACAATATAAATAACAATGTTCCAGTATATCAGAAAGAAGGATGAAGCATGCAGATTAACAAACGGGGATTACTATTCACGGTCATAGTACTAACTGCAGTAGCCGGCTGCGGTAACAACAGCAATCCCAGTCATAAGGCAGAAGTTGCTAAGGAAGCTTCCGTCCCGGTTAGCGCGCATCAGACACACTGGTCTTATGAAGGAGATACGTCCCCGGAGCACTGGGCGGAGCTGGATCAGCTGTTTACCGCCTGCAGCACCGGTACAGCCCAGTCGCCGGTTAATATTGTTCATGACAAAGTGAAGGAAGATGAGAGCCTTTCTCCTGTCTCAGTTGAGTACTCTCCTTCACCGGTGTCTATCATGAACAACGGTCATACCATCCAGGTTACTCTTAACAACAAGAACAATAAGCTTACTATCGAGGGCAAGACTTACCAGTTGCAGCAGTTTCACTTCCACCTGCCCAGTGAACATGAGGTTGACGGCAAGCATGCAGAGATGGAGCTTCATCTCGTTCATAAAAGCGAAGATGGTTCGCTCGCTGTACTGGGTGTGCTGATCCATTCGGGGAGTGAAAACATCACGCTGAACATGCTTTGGTCCGTGCTTCCGGCCGAAGAAAGTGCGGATGAGATTGTGATTGACGGAGCTTTCGATCCGGCCGGGCTGCTGCCCGCCGATCTTCACTCCTTCCGCTACCAGGGCTCGCTCACCACACCGCCCTGTACCGAAGGTGTCCAGTGGATTGTCCTGGAGAACCCGGTAACCTGGTCCGCGGAGCAAATCGGCAAATTCGCAGCTATTTTCCCGCATGATAACCGCCCTGTTCAGCCGCTGGGAAGCCGGGAGATCGGCAGTGATGATTAGCGATTGATGCAAGGGCAAAAAGGCTATCCCTGCGTTTGGCGGGGATAGCCTTTTTGGCGTGAGACAGGCAGGTATGCGGGATGCACACAGGCAGATGTCCGCAAATGTCGTCCAGTATCAACGGGACTTTTACCGGTGATTTGGTTCATCTCGGGCAGATGCCCAGGTATCAACGGTACTTTTACCGGTGATTTGGTTCATCTCGGGCAGATGCCCAGTATCAACGGTACTTTTACCGCTGATTTGGCTCATCTCGGGCAGATGCCCAGTATCAACGGGACTTTTACCGTTGATTGGGCTCATCTCGGGCAGATGCCCGGGTATCAACGGGACTTTTACCGTTGATTTGGCTCATCTCGGGCAGATGCCCGGGTATCAACGGGACTTTTACCGTTGATTTGGTTCATCTCGGGCAGATGCCCGGGTATCAACGGGACTTTTACCGTTGATTTGATTCATCTCGGGCAGATGCCCAGTATCAACGGTACTTTTCCCGTTGATTGGGCTCATCTCGGGCAGATGCCCGGGTATCAACGGGACTTTTACCGTTGATTGGGCTCATCTCGGGCAGATGCCCAGTATCAACGGGACTTTTACCGTTGATTTGGTTCATCTCGGGCAGATGCCCAGTATCAACGGGACTTTTACCGTTGATTTGGTTCATCTCGGGCAGATGCCCAGTATCAACGGGACTTTTACCGTTGATTTGGTTCATCTCGGGCAGATGCCCAGTATCAACGGGACTTTTACCGTTGATTTGGTTCATCTCGGGCAGATGCCCAGTATCAACGGGACTTTTACCGTTGATTTGGTTCATCTCGGGCAGATGCCCAGTATCAACGGGACTTTTACCGTTGATTGGGCTCATCTCGGGCAGATGCCCGGGTATCAACGGGACTTTTACCGTTGATTTGGTTCATCTCGGGCAGATGCCCAGTATCAACGGGACTTTTACCGTTCTCACGACTCACCGCCCGCCAGCAAAGAAAAAAGCAACTCGTCCGCAGACAAGTTGCTTATGACGCAGCACCGCTGTTCCCTTTGAAGGTAAAGCGCATCCGCAGCCAGGCCAGAACATTGATAACACACAAGAAGATCCAGTAGCTGTTATCAAACAACCCGTTCCCCGTTATCGCAGACAGAGCTGTATGGTACACACAGGTGAATACGAACAGAGACAAGAATAACAGTGAAATTCCTTTATACGATGCAGGCTTTTGTATTCCCGCTTTTGAGAAAATGTATAGCACGCCCAGTGCTAACACTAAAGTGAAAGGCACCCTGTAACTGAAGCCGGGAAACACATCGTGCATGGTAACTACTGCTGCTATGAGGATAAAGCATAACATAACGTTAATCACACTTTGCTTCACGATTTAACCCTCCATATCAAAAGAAAATTTTTCCATATATTCAAATAATAAAACGAAAACCTCCCAATAGCAAATGAAATAAAAAAGCAAGCCGCCTACCGCTACGGATAAGCTGCCTGCTAAACGTATAACCGGTGTTTTATTATCCAGCCCTGCCCGCCTTAACCACCTTACCAGCCATAACGTTTCAATTCTGGCCAGTTTATCTTTACCACCGCCCGTTCTTCCGCACGCACCGCCCTCACCCCTTCACCGCACCCGCCGTCATCCCGTCAATAAAATACTTCTGAAACCCGAGAAACAGTACCAGAATCGGCAGAATGGAAAAAAACGAGCCGACGATCAGCAGATCGTAGTTGTTACCATAGGGAGTCAGCAGCGTCTTCAGGCCGATCGGCAGCGTGTACTTCTTTTCATCGCTCAGCACCATAAACGGCCAGAGGAAGTTGTTCCAGCTGTTCATCCCGTTCAGGATCGCCATCGCTGCAAAGGACGGCTTCATCACCGGCAGAATCAGGCGCACGTAAATGGCATACTCATTCGCCCCGTCCACCCGCCCGGCCGCAATCATCTCCTTGGGAATGCCCCGCAGATACTGCCGGAAGAAAAAGATCGTCGCCGCACCCGCCACACCCGGCAGAATAATCGCCGAATAGCTGTTCATCAGCCCCATATTAAACGTCAGCGTGTACAGCGGCAGCAGCAGAATCTCAAACGGCACCATCATAATGAGCAGCACGCAGACAAACAGCAGATTTTTCCCTCTGAATTCATAAGCAGAAAAACCGTAAGCAACCGTCGCGCTGACCAGCAGCGTCAACACAACCTGTACCACTGTCAGCAGCAGTGAGTTGAAAAACCAGGTGAAGTAAGCATGCTCCCCGGTGAACAGAAAGACAAAATTATCGAAGCTCATCGCCGACAAGTCGAAGCGCAGGTTAAGTCCGTAACGGATCAGATCCTCCCCGGGCTTGAACGAGGCAATCGTCACAGCATAAAAAGGCACCAGAATCAGCAGGCACAGCACACTGAAAAAGGCAAACAGGAGGATTTTGCGGAGAGTCCCTGTATTCATCCTTTACTCCTCCTCCTTCTTGAACATCCCGCTGAGCGCCAATTGCGTCAGGTTAATGACCATGGTGATGATGAGCAGTACGATCCCGACCGCAGCCGCGTAGCCGAGATTATTTTTCTCGATCCCCTGCCGGTACAGATAACCGACGATGGTCAGACCGATATTTTTGGGAGAGTTGTTGCCGTTCCAGAGCATCATGCTCTCAATAAACATAGCCAGTCCGGCGTATATGCTGATCGTCAGCACGTAGATTGTCGTCGGCTTCAGCAGTGGTATGGTGATCCGGGTAAACCGCTGGAAGGCGGATGCCCCGTCGATGGAGGCGGCCTCGTAGTAGTCGTCAGGGATATTTTTCAGTCCCGATAGAAAATACAGCATGTTCACACCCATCCACCGCCAGCTCGCCAGCGCCACCAGAGCAACGAAGCCGGTAGTCTGTCCCTTCAGAAATTTAACCGGCTCCACGCCGAACACACCGAGAAGGCTGTTGATCAGCGAGCCCTCCATCTCCCCGAACATCAGCCGGAAAATCGTCCCCGCCACCACCACCGAGGTCAACGCCGGGAAAAAGAACGAGGATTTGAAAAATTCACGGCCCCACATGGCTTTACTGTTGATCAGCACGGCGAACAGCATCGGGAACGGGATCAGGATCAGCAGGGTCAGAATCATATATACCGCACTGTTGCGCACCGCTTTGAAAAAGATGGTATCCCCCATCAGCTTGGTGTAGTTATCCGCTCCAATAAAGCTGGCCTCCTGGCCCAGAGTGACCTTTTGAAAGCTCATCCCGAACGAGCTCAGCAGCGGATAGACCCAGAAGATGATGAATACGAGTACAAACGGCAGCACGAACACGTAGGGAGCGACTTTTTGCGAATAAAGGAAGTTTTTGATCATGGCTAATGCTCCTTTAAAGTAGAGCTGCCCACCGGGTGGACAGCCCCAAAGAGTAACCGTACCTGTTATTTCAGCTCCTGTTCAATCTGCGTCTGGGCATCATCAAGCGCCTGCTGGACATCTTTTCCATCCTCAAAAATTTCATTCAGCGTCACCGTACACAGCACATTGTTGATCGTCGGCGAGGCGGAGGTTGATTTGATGAGGTTGATCTCCTCTTTAATTTCGTTCAGCACATCAAACGGGTTGTTGACGAAGTATTTGACGAACTGGTTCTCCGGGTTGTGGGTTACGTCTTTCATATCCCAGACACTCATGTTGATCGGGTCAAAGCCGAGCGTATTCCAAATTTCAATGTTGGCATCAAGCGATAGCTTCGCATAGGCGATAAAATCTTTCGCCAGCTGGATATCCTTAGCCGTCTTCGTCACGACTGTTCCGGTACCGCCGCCGCCGTACGATCTGTGCATGCCTTTTTCCAGGACGGGCAGCGGGGCAATGGCGATTTTGCCGCTCAGGTCTTTCATGTAGTTGGTGTATCTGGACATCTGCCACAGCGGCATAAAGGCGGCCGCATAGTTGCCTGAATTATACTCGCCGTAAGCTTCCTCCGTATCCGGCTGTCCGCCGGCGATTGTTGAGATCACATTATTGTCCTGCAGATCCTTCAGCATCGTCATCGCTCTGACCATTTCAGGAGAATTCACCTGCGGCTTGCCGTCAGCATCCGTCAGATCCGATTCCTGCTGGGCCAGAAGCAGCGAAGCCTGCCAGATCGCACTGGTGTCGGCGGTGCCCATGTACTTGCCGGTTTTTTCGTAGACCTGAATACCCGCCTTTTTGAAATCATCCCAGGTTACGATGCTTTTGTAATCCACTCCGGCTTCATCAAGAATTTCGGTATTGTAAAAAGCGACCGTCGCCCCTACGTGGGTGGATAATCCGTAGATTTTGCCTTCTTTGGCGTAGAGATCGAGCTGAGACTGCACGACTGTGCCTTTAAAGGGCTCTGCCACATCATTCAGCGGCTCAAGCTGCGGCTCTCCGGCCAGGAAGTCCGGGAACTTGCCCAGCTCGATATCGGCAATATCCGGTGCTCCCACTCCCGTCTGCACCGCGATGGACAGCTTGTTGTGCATATCGTCATACGGCATGACCGTTACATTCAGCTTGATTTGCCGGTCAGGATTGGCGGCATTCCACTTCTCCAGCATTTTCTCAAAATGCTGCCCGTGCAGCTCGACAAACGTCCAGTAGGACAGCTCTGTAGCCTTATCTCCAGCCCCGCCGTTCAGCACAGAGGACTCTCCGCCTGAGGTTCCTGAGGAAGATTTCCCACAACCGGCCAAGAACACCAGCATGGAGACGACCAGAAATGAGATCAGCCATTTGTTTTTCATGCTTGACCCTCCTATAGTTCAATATTGTTGCCCGAGCGTAATGTAAACGGATACAAAATAACTCCGTAATCAAAAGCCCTCCGGAAAACCTGCGGCTCCTTGCCGCTGCCTGGCATCCTCCTTTACACATTTATTAAATGTTTTAGGCAGTTATAATGTATTCAGCCAGGCGAGGAAATAGAAACTTTTGAGGTACAAAAAAACGCAATTTTCCGTATTTCCGTTTATCCATCAGTTTTTTCCGGGGTGGTCAGAAATCGTTGTTTGATGTAAAAAAAGTTTCTGGATCTTCTCCAGATTTTTCCTTTATAAATGTCTAAAACAGACAACCATTATCCGCCATACATAATCCCGGGCTGGAAAACGAACAATAAACCTGTCTCCCATACCACCGAGAAGGAGTGTTTCGAATGCGCGAAGGTCTGATTCCCACTGTTCTTGGTACCGTAGTTTCCGCTTCCGGCGCAGCTTTTCTAGGAAGTAAGTATAAGCTGGCCGCAACAGGCGTACTTGGCTTTGGTCTGGCACATATGGTCCTGGGTGCCATTGACTTGTTTGAGCACCGGTAAAAGGTTGGAAGATGCCGGACCTGTACAGCATGTACAGGCCGGTTCCTTTTAATGATCCTTTTATGATCAACATAGAAAAAAAGCCCTCACCCCGCGGGTAAGGACCACTATCGTACATATGATTTATTTCACTGCTACATAGAACAGGCGCTGGGCGCTGTCATCTGCCGGAAGCCATTCAAAGTCCGCATATAGCTGGACCTCGCTGAAGCCTGCCTTGCGGAGCTCTTCAGCCAGCCACTGCGGATCATATGCGCGCTGGACATGGCTCTCTTCAAACCGGCGGTACAGGCCGCTTCCCTCGTCCCGTGCAAAGATAGACAGATGATGCTCAATCTCCCGGCGCGGCACATCCAGCTCACAGGTCCAGATGTAGGAGACTGAAGGCTCATCCAGCACAAACGGCTGCTCCTCTTCGTATCTCACCAGCGTATTCGGGTGATGGACATCAAACAGGAAGGTCCCGCCCGGCTTAAGGCCTGCGTACGTACGGGCCAGAACGTCCTGAACATCCTTTTCTTCAAGCACATAGTTCAGGCAGTCACAGAAGGAAATGACCGCATCCACCGGCTCCGGCAGCTCCCATTCCGTCATATCCTGTCTGATCCAGCGCACACTACCCTCGCGCAGAAACCGGCGGCCCTGCGGATGCTGCTCCATTTTTTGCCGGGCTACGGACAGCATGTCTGAGGAAAGATCTATTCCGGTCATGTGATAGCCTGCTGCCGCCAGCGGAATTGTAATACTGCCGGTTCCGCAGCCAAGCTCGGCGACTGTGCGCGGCTTGCCGTATTTGCTCCATGCGGCTTCAGCAAAGGCCAGCCAGTCCGGATACGGCATGTCCGCCATCAGTTCATCATATACATATGCAAATTTCCCGTAGGAAGACAATGCGCACACCGCTTTCTATTCCTGATTCTGTTCCGGAGTACTTTCTTCAGGCTTGGCCAGATAGGTCCAGTTCTCTTTTTGAGTAATAAGGCCTTCCTTCATCAGCTTGCCCATCGCCCGTTTGAACGCAGACTTACTGATGCCGAAGCGCTGCTTGATAATCTCCGGAGGCGTAGCATCCGAATAAGGCATTGCGCCGCCCGGGCGGGAGTGCAGAAACTCCAGCAGAGCAGCAGAATCGACATCGCGGCCGATTTCCTTGCGCTGGGTCATCGCCAGATTGACCCGGCCATCCTCACGGATGTGAGAGACACGTGCTTCAATCTGCTCTCCCAGACGCAGCAGCCGGCTGCGTTCGGAGGAATGAATCATGCCGATTACTCCAAAACCAAGTACACCGCCGTCTATGATTACGAATGTACCCATCTGCAGGGGTCTATACACTCTTGCTGTAACGTTCTGCCCCCTCCAGGAATCAGGCGCAGCAAAAGTAAGCGGATCGAGCTCCTGCTCACCGGCCAGCTTGGCACGCAGGCGCCCCTGCTTATCATGCTCCATCAGTACAAACACCTTGTCGCCAATCTGCGGGCGGAGCTCGATCAGCTCAGGCAGCTCGCCAATCGGCAAGAGCAGCTGGCGGCCAAGCCCCATCTCCAGGAAACAGCCCAGCCGGGGATGAATATCTGCCACTTCCAGCAGCGCCATCTCCCCTAGCGTCAGAAAAGGCTTTTTCATAGTAGCGGCAAGCCGGTCCTCCGTATCAAAGAAGATAAACACTTCTACCTTAGCACCGATTTTGGGCTTACTGCCGACAAGCTCTGTATAATGCAGCATGACATCCTGGTCACCTGCACCGAGGAAGTATCCGTAAGGGGATACTTCACGAAGTACTTCCAGAGTAACGATCGTTCCGGCAATCAGACTCATACGGTCTCCACAACCTTGGCGTCAGACCAGAGACGCTCGATATTATAGTACTCCCGTTCGTCGCGGTGGAAGACATGCACTACTACATCCCCGAGATCCATCAGAACCCAGCGGGCTGCATCCATGCCTTCAATCCCGCGGATCAGGCCGCCGGCTTCGTGAACGACTTTGCGTACTTCGGTGGCAATTGCCTGCACCTGGGTGTCGGAGTTACCGTGACAGATGATGAAATAATCACTGATCGGTGATACGCTGCGCAGGTCCAATGCGACAACATTCATTGCTTTTTTGTCTTCGACTGCCTTCAGGGCCAGCTCCAGCACTTTGCTTGATTGTACACTCATATTTTTTCCTCCAGTATTCTTACTAAATCATTGCGTGCAAGCACGGTAAGCGGAAATACGACCCGGCGCTTCTGCAGCAGCAGGCTGATGGTTGAATCGAATCCGGCAATCAGCCCTTCTTCAAGGCTGACCATAGACAGCCTGCGGATCTCGTCCACCCCGGGGAAATCACGGCCCGGTTCGATGTAATCCGCCAGGCAGACCACCTTCTCCAGCAATGTCATCCCTTCGCGGCCCGAGGTATGATAACGGATCGCCCCAAGAATACCGGGGTCAGTAACTTCATACTCATGCTCAGCGACAAAGGCCCCTACCTCAGCATGCCACAGCTGCTTGTCATGCTGAAGCAGCTCAGTTGAAAGACCGTTCTGCTCAATAATGTCCCTCATCCGCTCCACCGGCCAGTATTTGGCTACATCGTGCAGAATTGCCGCCGTTTCCGCCTGCTCTGGATCAGCTCCGTAATGCTTCGCCAGCTTGACCGAGGTCTCCATCACGCCCAGCGTATGCTGCCAGCGCTTGTCGGGCATCTGGGCAGAGACAGCCTCAATCAGCGCTTCGCGGCTGAATCCCATACAATCCACTCCTTTGCACATATTCATATACCTGCTCAGGCACCATATAACGGATTGAACGGCCGCCGGCCGCCCTTGACCTGAGCATCGTCGATGAAATATCCACCTGCGGCATATCCGCCAGCAGCACCTTGCCTGAGATGAAATCCGGCAGGGCTGATAGGTCAAGCGGAGTTCCGGGCCTACCTACACCAATGAAGGTCAGCAGTTCCACAAGCTCACGAATCCCATGCCATTTAGGCAAGTATTCAACCATATCCGCGCCGACGATAAAATAGAACTCATGCTGCGGATATTCCTGCCTCAGGCTGCGTACGGTATCAATGGTATAAGAGACACCGCCCCGGACGATTTCCCAGTCGAGAATGCCGAACGACTGATCACCCTCTACCGCGCATTTCACCATAGCCAGCCGGTCTGCACCGGAGGCTCCGGCTTCGTGCTTATGCGGCGGAATATGTGAGGGCATGAACCATATCTCGTCCAGGGAAAACGAATCCCTGGCAGCTTCCGCCGCCAGCATATGGCCTATGTGAAGAGGATCAAAGGTTCCTCCCATAATTCCTACTTTCAAGAGGTGTACCTCCTCTTATCATCCGGATAAAAAGCTTTAGCGCGGCAGCTCGATTGTCTTGTTGTCGCGGGATTCCTTATACAGCACGATTGTCTTGCCGATCACCTGCACCAGCTCTGAACCGGATTGCTCCGCGAGGGCAGCGCCGATTTCTTTCGGATCATCGGCATTGTTGTTCAGCACACTGATCTTCATCAGCTCGCGCTTTTCAATCGCTTCCTCAACGTGACGGATCAGATGGTCGTTAACGCCGCCTTTGCCAACCTGAAAGACAGCATCTAGATGATGGGCCAAAGAGCGGAGATAACGTTTTTGTTTACCAGTTAACATAAATGAACAAACCCCTTAATTAACAAATATTAAATATTATTACCCTATTTAAGTAATTCCATGTCGGCTTCGCTGACCCCGAAGGCATCCAGCATAGTCTGCCGCATAATTTCTACCGGAGCAGCTTTGCCTGTCCAGTATTCGAGCGCATAAGCACCCTGATAGATAAACATTCCCAGGCCGCCGTGAATGGTACAGCCTGTGTTAAGCGCCTGCTCCAGCAGCCGGGTGCGCAGCGGATTATAGATGAGATCGCTGACAACAAGCCCTTTATGAAGCAGGCCCGGATCAAGCGGCAGCTCACCCGGATACGGATACATTCCGACTGAGGTTGTATTAATTACAATATCGGTAGCCGGAATAATGCCCGCAATATCCTCCATAGCCACTCCGCTTACTGTTCCTGCTGACTGCCACGAGGCTGCAAGCTCATGCGCCTTGCCGGCCGTGCGGTTAGCAATTACGACAGCAGCCGGATGCTCCTGCAGCAGGGCACTGATGATGCCTCTGGCCGCACCTCCGGCGCCCAGCACCAGAATGCGGGCACCTGTCAGGTCCGGGACAGCCTCTGCCTTCAGCGAACGGACATATCCGATCCCGTCGGTGTTGTATCCGGTCAGCACACCGTTGTCATTGACGATAGTGTTGACAGCACCTCCGGCAAGTGCGCTCTCATCCAGCCGGTCCAGGTATTCCATCACCGCAATCTTATGCGGTATTGTCACGTTAACTCCGCGGAACCCGAGCACACGGATTGCCTGAACCGCTTCGCCCAGCTGTCCCGGGGCAATGTGAAGCGGTACATACGCACCAGGTAGGCCGAGGGCTTTCAGTGCTGCGGTATGCATCAGCGGGGATTTCGACTGGGCAATCGGATCGCCCATCACGCCCAGCAGAAGATCTGTACTTCCGGTCTTACCGGCCATAGGCATGTTCCTCCTGAAATTAAATTAGCGAAGGACGGGTGAGCACCTTAATACCGCGCGGAACTTGTACGGCAATTACTGCACCTTCTGTTCCGTTCACTTTGATCCAGCCAAGCCCTGACATGAACAACTCAGTCTGGCTGCCCCGGCCAATCCGGAATTCATGGCGCTGCCATTGCGGCAGCTTGTCCATATCCTCTGCCGAAGGCGGAGTCAGCAGCTCACCGCGGTGATCCTGATACAGCGAATCCGCCCGCTCCAGCTTCGTGCGGTGGATCTTCAGCGCCCCGCTAATGTAGCAGGTAAAGGACTGGCGGGGTCCCTGAACAAAATCAAACCTTCCCAGTCCGCCGAAGAACAGCGTCTGGCCTTCATTCAGCTGATATACCGCAGGCTTAAGCGGATTCTCGGGCATTACCGCGCCCAGATCACGCCGCTCCACCAGCTCACTGTAACGCCAAGGATATACGATCCCGGGAGTATCGATAATATAGTGGCCGTCGTCGAGCGGAATTTTGACCATATCCAGGGTTGTACCGGGATAACGCGAGGTCGTCAGCTCCTGCTCCAGGTCACTGTAATCGGAGATCAGTCGGTTAATCAGTGTGGACTTGCCTACATTTGTAGCCCCGACAACATAGATGTCACGTTGTCCGCGCAGCTCGGTGACGGTCTCCAGCAGGCGTTCAAAGCCCTGGTTGCGCTTGGCGCTGACCAGAACGATCTCCGCTGTCCGCAGGCCATGCTCCTTACAGCGCTGCTGCATCCAGTTGCGGACCTTGTTCCAGTTCGTTACCTTCGGCAGCAGATCGCATTTGTTAACCGCCAGAATAACCGGGTTATTACCGACAAACCGCTGAAGCCCGGAGATCAGGCTGCCTTCAAAATCAAACAGGTCCACAATGTGGATTACAAGCGCATTCTTCTCGCCGACTCCGCTCAGCAGATGAAGGAATTCATCCTGATCGACGGATACAGAAGAAGCCTCGTTGTAATTCTTAATCCGGAAACAGCGCTGGCAGATGACCGGCTCCCGTTCAAAGGCCGCCTCCGGGATATAGCCCGGAAGCTCCTTATTTCCGGTCTGCAGCTTAATACCGCAGCCGCTGCATTTCACCGGGCGCTCAGTTTCATTGGGTTGACTCATTAATATTTATCCTCCTCTTGCCACAATCCTTGCTTACGCAGCCGCGTTAGTGCAATCTGTTCAACACGGCGGTTAATTCTTGTCCCAAAGCCTTCATCCTTAACGGAGATCGGCAGGACCAATACCGTATACAGACCCAGGCGGTTGCCGCCCAGCACATCGGTAAGCATCTGATCACCGACTACAATGGTCTGTTCCGGCTGAAGCTCCATCAGCTTCATTGCTTTCAGAAACGGGGTATTAATCGGTTTGCGCGCCTGATGAACAAACTGGATATCCAGCGGCGTGGCAAAACGGGACACACGGTCCATATTGTTATTGGAAACAATGACAAGCTTGAATCCAAGCTCCTTTACCTTTGCGAACCACAGCAGCAGCTCCGGGGTAGCCAGCGGCGCTTTGGCGCCAACGAGCGTGTTATCCAGATCTGTAATAATGCCGCGGTAGCCCTTCCGGTACAATTCTTCAAGGTTAATATCAAAAACGGTATTTACCCGCAGTTTCGGGACTAGCCTCTCAAACAATACGTTCACCTCGATTTTCATACAAGTTGCTCAAACAACTATATCATACTCTTAGTTCTGTGCCCTTTCAGGCTGCGCTGAAGCTGCAAAGCTTCAGTATACACGCTGTGCCAGTCTTTGTCTTTAATAATATCAGGACTGTATTGCGCCTGCTCGAACAGGTGCAGCAGCGAAGTAAAACTGCCCGCAGCTTCCGGGGTTTCACGGCTCCAGCGGCCGACAGCTTCGCGCAGTGTTTCATGCTCTTCCTTCAGCATACCCTTTCTGCGCACATACCTTACCCATCTCTCCGTTTCAGCGACCACTTTCTGGACCGGCGTAAGCGGCCGGCCGGTGCGCAGGCGCTGCAGCAGGAAGCGCAGGCTCAAGCGGTGCTGCCACAGCAGATAACCGCTCCAGAGCAGCAATACGGCTGCAGCCGCTGCTACACTCCATGCGCCGATGTTCAGGTTACCGCCGGAATTGCTTTGTGCCGGTGCCTGCACCGGCTCCTCGACCTCTTCCTCCTCCTGCACCGGCTCTTCAGGAGTCTGCTCCTCACTCTGGGTCATCAGCGGAACAGTGAAGCCGGGCGTTGCCTCGATCGGAACCCAGCCGTATTCCCCGAAATATACCTCTGCCCAGGAATGGGCATCCGCATTGGTAATTGTATAATTGTTGTTAGACACACCCTGTGCCATCAGATTGTCCGGCAGCTGCGCCTGTTCACCAGGCGCATAGCCTTTCACCCAGCGGGCCGGGATATCAAGTGAACGGGCCATGGTAACAAGCGCTGTAGAGTAGTAATCACAGTAGCCCTCCATAATTTCGAACAGGAAGCTCTCCACCATATCCTTGCTTCTCTTACGGGTGAGGTCAGGCTGGTTGGTATAAGGATAGGTTACTTGTAAATATTGCTGCAGCAGCGCTATTTTTTCGTAAGGTGTCTGTGCGCCGGCGGTAATCTCTTCAGCAAGCCCGCTGACTCTCTGCGGGAAATTGTCAGGAAGCTGAAGGTACCGGTCATTGTCCTGGCCCTCATACAGCTGGTCAAAGGTCTGCTGGCTCAGCTCCTGAACCGGGACAACCGGGATCTCGGAGGTCAGCACATAGGTCTGCGGATAAGTCAGGACATCATCTGAGCCCCAGATCATCTCATTGTCCTGGCTCCGCCAGAACAGTCCGTTGCTTGCTGCTTCACCGTCTATCGTATCCACACTGGAAATAGAATAAGCGCCGAACAGCACCGGATAATCATTGCCGCCGAGCAGCCTTACCGTCTGCTGCAGCGGCTTTGTCTGCACCTTTGGCGCAATCTCCCGCTCCAGCTCCTGACCTGCAGCAGCCCGTATCAGCGGACCTCTGTTCCACCTGTCGTCATCACTCCAGCCTCTGCCGGAATAGACAGCCCGCGACTCTCCCCGCATATAAGTACGCTGATCGGAGGTCACCGTCATCACCGGTGAGTAATCAAAGCTGAAGCCGCCGCCCAGATTATCATCGTCCAGGCTGTAGCCGGAAGAAGAGCTGCCGCTTCCGGTTCCACCGCTGCCAGGGCTTGTATTCTGGCTGCCCGAGGTGCCTGTTCCGGACGATCCCCCGCCCCCGTTCCAATCCTGCCAGGCTGTATAAGGATCGGTCAGCGTTGGCCGTACGTCAGGCATATTAACCCCTGTCACAATAACCAGCGAGAAAATGATAGCAATGTTAACCAGTACCTTAAACGGATAACGCAGCAAATAGGTCCAGCCCCGGGGGTAATGCAGCTGAAAGCTGCGTAAATGCTGTGTTACCAGCCAGCCCATGCCGGCTGCTACAGTCCAGGCTACCTCCTGCCAGAGAACGGCGGCAGTAAAGGAATCGAGCGCCGCAAAAGCAACGATGTTAGCGGTAAGAAACATTAAAATCCTGGTTTTGGAATTGACCCACCAGGAAGACAGCAGGAGTGCTGCTCCTGCTGCCAGAGCGAACCAGATATACGGGACCATATGGGCTGCAGTATCATTCAGCCGGTCACGTAAAGCAGTTGCCCAGGGATCGGGAATATAAATACCCTTATTCAGGATTTGCCGGTAGGTAATGTACAATATCGCGGCTGCCTCAAGCAGCAGCCTTACTCCCCACTTAACAGGCAGAAGAATTTCGATGGCTGCAACGGTGACCAGCGCCAGCAGCACCACCTCTGTAGTAGCCTGCAGCCAGAATGGCTCGGTAAAGGATACCCACTGCAGGCCGATTAGGGCCAGCCACAGCAGACTGAAGGAATGATGCCAGGATGATTTGATGCCGTTCCACCACCGGTTCATACTGCATCACCTCCCAGCACTGCGGGCAGCTCCTGCAGGGAGTTTACACTGTAGCCCGTGATGCCGCGTGATCTCAGCACACCGGCCCACTCTCTGGCACCGCTTGCCGCTGCGGGATTCAGCACCTGGATATGGGCCGGTGTCATTCCCCGGCTCTCCGCCCAGCGCAGGATATCCAGCACCGGCTGGCCGCTCTGCGGACTGATCAGAACAAAATAGGCGCCCTTAGGAAACATCCGGTGGCTCTTTTCCAGCCTCGGGACCAGCGGTCCGCTGCCTTCGGCATTAATGTCTATCAGATATTGAATCATCTTGTGCCGTTCAGCAGCGCTCTCAGCGGGAACGAAGACTTTGGTGGTCCGGTCCAGACAGCACAGGCCGATGCCGATCCTGTCACGGATACCATAGCCGAGTAAGGAGGCAGCAACGGATACGGCCAGCTCAAACTGGTTGGAGCTGCCGTATGCCGCAGCACTGCCGTCGAGGACGAGCACCGTCTTGGGGACCGATTCATGCTCGAATTCCTTGGACTTCCACTGGCCTGTTTTGGCCGTAGCATTCCAGTGAATACGGGTTAACCGGTCGCCGTACACATAGTCGCGGACCCCGTTGATTTGTGTAGTTTCACGCCGTGAATGAGCAAGCGAGGTCTGCAGTCCGGCGAGCCGTGATCTGCGCTCATACAGCTGCCAGCGCGGAACGAAGACGGCCCGCGGGAGTACACGGAACTGCCCTTCCGCCTTAAAGGTCCCTTTATGCTCCACCAGCCCGAAAATATCTTCAGCAAGAATATCCGTGCGCTCAAAGCTGTAGCTGCCGCGCTCAAGCAGAGGGGTCTGAAACTGCAGCTCCCCGTGCCCTCTCAGGCTGGGAATCATACTTTCTTCGAACACCCACGACTCACCGTTGTGCCGCTTAAGAATTTCCCTGACAACTACGTACGGCAGCGGCAGGAAACCCGGTATGTTCACCTGCAGCTTCACACGCAGATATCCGCCGGCATAGAGCAGCTCCGGCTTATCCTGCTCCGAATAGAGGCTGCGGGTGCCCTTGGCCCTCCGTACTCCGCCAAGAGCACCGATGATTAAATAAAGGATGAGGACTGAGACCATAATAAACAGCATGAATGATGTTTTGCCGCCCTGAAACAGCACATATAGGAGCGTAACGGCCCAAATCGCAAGTATGCCGGCGAACTTGCGCGGCTGGATGCCTGCTGCCACTCCGGACAGATAGCTCTTCATCGCTATTGCCTCATAGTAACGGGCACATGGATGCTCTGCAGCAGCTTGACGAGCAGGGATTCCACGCTGACATTATCCAGCCGCGATTCCGGACGCAGAATAATACGGTGCCCCAGGGCATAGGGCGTGAGGATCTTCACATCATCAGGCAGGACATAATCACGTTCCTGCAGGAACGCATATGCCTTGCAGGCCATCATAAAGGACAGCGAAGCCCGCGGGCTTGCCCCCAGGAGCACCAGCGGATGCTCTCTTGTCTGGCGGACAATATCCAGCAGGTAGCCCAGCACTGGTTCACTGATGTACACTTCGCGGATTTCTTCCTGAATGGCTGCAATCTGCTCCATGCCTGTAACAGGAGTCAGCTTGTCCACCGGCTGGCCCGCCTGATGGCTGAGCAGCAGATTCCTCTCGGTCTCGCTGTCCGGATAGCCGAGGCTGATCCGCAGCATAAAGCGGTCAAGCTGGGCTTCTGGCAGGGTATAGGTTCCTTCGAAATCAATCGGGTTCTGTGTAGCACAGAGCATGAAGGGATGCGGAAGCGGATAGGTCTCACCGTCCACTGTCACATTCCGTTCCTCCATTACCTCAAGCAGTGCTGATTGTGTCTTCGTCGTCGCCCGGTTAATCTCGTCGGCAAGCAGAATATTAGTCATTACCGGCCCCGGCCGGAAATAGAACATTTCATCACGCGGATGATAAACGGACACCCCGGTGATATCACTCGGCAGAATATCCGGATTACACTGGATCCGCCGGTAGTCACCGGACATTGACCGTGATAATGCCCGTATCAGCTGGGTTTTCCCGGTTCCCGGAACATCCTCGATCAGGACATGTCCCCCGGCCAGAAGTGCTGTGAGCAGCAATTCTATTTCAAAGCTTTTTCCAAGTATACAGGATTCCAGATTAGAGCGAACAGCCTTCATGATTTGCGTGGATTCTTGACGTACGGGCATATATGATTAGACCTCCTATGTCAGAATAAGCAGTAATAATTATATTTTACATGATTATAGGACCCAAAGTACATTATTGAAGACTTTGAAATTGCCGGCCGCCAAACATATAGCTTTTTTTACAAAGGACAGAAGCGGTTCCGCTCAATTCTTGTAATAAATCACAAATATAAAAGCTCGTTGATAAACACACCGCAAAGCGAACAAGCAGCGCTGCCATCCTTCCTAAGTGGAAGAACCGCCGCCCTGCTTGTTAACACCTATCCCTCAAATCTTCTATCCCTGCCTATGATCATTCACCAGCTCATTCAGGCTGACGATCAGGCCTTCCAGCTGCTTGAAGCTGTCTATCATATTGCCGGTCATTGTGCGCTGCTCCTCGACTCCGGCCAGAATTTCTTCAGTTGCGGCACTGGACTGCTCCGTGACACTTGAGAATTCGGTTATCTCACTAACAATCTTCTCCGAGAACTGCTTCATGCCTGCCGAACTCTGCTCAACCTCTCCCGCCTGCTCCAGCACCTTATGTGCGTTCAGCAGTATGGAACGGAAGACAGCCTCGGTGCGCTGCACCGATTCACTGCCTGTCTGCAGAATACCGACGCTTTGTACAAACTGGTCGCTCAGTGAGTCCGTCTGCTGTCTCAGGCTGCCTATAACCCCGCTGATCGAATCCGCTGTTTTACCCGAATCCTCGGCCAGCTTGCGCACCTCACCGGCAACCACTGCGAACCCGCGCCCGTGCTCGCCTGCACGCGCTGCTTCAATTGATGCATTTAGGGCCAGCAGATTTGTCTGTCTGGATATTTGCGTAATGCCCTCCAGCATTTCATGGATATCCTGGCTGCGCCGGCTGAACTCCTGCATCTGGGCCGAGGTCTGCTCCATCATTTCCCTGAGCTCGGAGAACTGTCCGGCCAGCAGGGAGATGTTGCCGCTGCCTTCTTCACTGACTGCTGCAGTTTCTGCCGACAGCTTCTTCATCTCCTGTGAGTATCCGGCTACATCCTGAATATGACGGTCGGAAACTGAGACAGCTTCGGTAATTTCCCCGATGCTGCTTGCCTGATATTCGATTCCCTTGGATACCTCCTGAAAGCCGATTGCCACTTCATTGGTAATGGCTCCAGCCATTTCGACCTCTACCTTGAAGCTGCCGGTGAAATCATAAAGGCCGTCCACAGCTGTTTTCACCCGTTCAAGCAGATACTGCACCTGTTCACCGGAAGCTTCGACCTGCCGGCGCTGCTCATAGCTCTGGCGCTGCAGCTTCTCATTCAGGTACGAAACGACAAGCAGTACAATACTGATGATAAGGTACAGGCCTAATCCGGTAAAATAGGTAAGCATTCTGCTCTCTTCACCCGAAACCTCAGCCCCGCCGATCAGCTGGACCAGAATGTGAATTGCGCTTATTCCAGAAGCAGCCGCATAGTATTTATAATGCGGATAAAGCAGGAGCAGCGAGCATAACAGCAGCACTACCAAGCTGTTCAAAGTGCCGAGTGTTAAGTAAAACGCCATAAATGTAAGCATTCCTGTAATGATCCAGGGTATCACCATTACACCCTTCCGCCGGCTGTTAAAGAGGGTAAGTGCAGCAGCGAGCGGCACGGCTACCGCGCTGCTAATCCAAAGCTTTGGGGTCTGGAAGGCAAGAATTACGCCCACCACCGTTACCGCCCAAAAAATAACCATAATAATTGTGTTTCTTCTCCAAAACAATTCGACCTTCTGCTGATTTTGCAACTTCTGCACGTCCCCTGTCATTATGTATATCAAGCATTCAATCAACCTTATATATCGGCAATAATCGACATTTTTTTGAGATTAATTACCTATTTTCATGAAAAAAGACCGCTATTCAGCGGTCTACGGACTTTATTCATTCATTTTAACGAAGATACCTTAGCCCTTAGGCCTTACAACGAGCGCTGCCAGGAACGAAAACACGATAGCCGAAGAAATCCCGGCACTCGTTACATCGAATATGCCGGTTACTACACCTACCCAGCCGTCGCGCTGCAGCTCTGTCAATGCGCCGTGCACCAGGGAGTTACCGAAGCTTGTGATCGGCACGCTGGCTCCGGCTCCGGCAAATTTCACAAGCGGATCATATAGTCCGAATGCATCGGCAGCAGCCCCGAGCACTACGAGTGTGCTCATCGTGTGGGCTGGCGTAAGTGCGAGTACATCAAACATCAGCTGGCCGATGACACAAATAGCTCCGCCAACAAGAAAAGCCCAAAGATAGATCACTGTCCTTCACCTCCGATCTCAAGAGCTACAGCATGCGCTACACAGGGAATACTCTCGCCTTGCTGATAGGATAGCGGAGACAGCAGTGCTCCTGTTGCTACGACAAGCACCCGCTTAAGCTCCCCTTTTCGCATCCGCTTTAGAATATGCCCATATGTGACGACCGCGGAGCATCCGCAGCCGCTCCCGCCGGCGATTACATATTTCTGCTTGTCCAGATTAAAAATAAGCAGGCCACAGTCATCAAAGGTCGTCTGTTCCATCGGGATGCCTTCCTCCGCCAGCAGCTCTTTGGCAATCGGCAGACCTACTGATGCAAGATCACCGGTTACAATCAGGTCATAATATCCGGGTGTTAGGCCGGTGTCACGGAAGTGGGCGGTAATGGTATCCGCAGCAGCAGGCGCCATTGCAGTCCCCATATTAAAAGGGTCTGTCAGGCCCAAATCCATAATCCGGCCGATCGTTGCCGAAATGACATGGACCTGTGGCCCCTGTGCACTGCCGTCATTACGGCCGACAACCGCGCAGCCTGAGCCGGTAATGGTGTATTGGGCGGTAGGCGGCTTTTGCGAGCCGTATTCTGTCGGATAGCGGAATTGCTTCTCCACTGTACAGTTATGGCTTGAGGTTCCGGCCAGTGCATATTTGCCTCCTCCCGAATCAACGATCATTGAGGCAATGGCCAGACTCTCCATTGAGGTGGAGCAGGCACCGAATACGCCGAGATAAGGAACACCAAGCTTGCGGGCGGCAAAAGAGCTGCTGATAATCTGGTTCATAAGATCACCGCCGACAAAAAACTCCAGCTGCTCCTGTTCAATTCCGGCATTCATCAGCGCCAGCTTGGATGATTTTTCAAACAGGGCGCGTTCTGCTTTTTCCCAGGTCTTCTGTCCCATCTCAAGCGAGTCATAAATAAAATCGAAGTCAGAGGCCAGGGGGCCCTCCCCTTCCTCCGGTCCCACAACCGAGGAAGAACCAACAATGATTGGACGGGTGGTGAATTTCCAGGTCTGGCTGCCAAGCTGCTCCATAATTAATGTGTACCTCCCCAGCCCATAACGGCATAAACTACGCCGACCACAAATGCGGCGACCACACCAAAGACGATAACCGATCCGGCCAGCTTGAACATATTACCGCCTACGCCAAGTACAAGACCCTCAGCACGGTGTTCAAGTGCTGCGGAGCACATGCTGTTCGCAAAACCGGTAACAGGCACGGCCGTTCCAGCTCCGCACCACTGGGCCAGCTTGTCGTACACGCCGAAGCTGGTCAGGATTACCGAGAGCAGAATCAGGACGGCTACCGTCGGGCTTGAAGCTTCCCGGGAGGACATATCAAAGATCGCCATAAAGGCCTCCTGAATGACCTGTCCCAGCACACAGATCAGGCCGCCGGACAGAAAGGCACGGATACAGTTTTTGAACACAGGCCTTGAAGGCACGAACGGCTTCGACAGCTTCTCGTAGTCCTGGGGAGTCATGGTGTCAAGCCGCAGCTTCACACCGCTTTTTTTCGTTTTTGCCGGCAAAATAGGACACCTCCTGGAATATGTGCGAAGGGAAGCTGCCTCTGAAAGCTTTGCTGCCCGCTTCCCCGCGGTTGTTCTTCACCTAGAAGTTTTTCCTTATTGTTCACCATATTCCGCCTTGTTATGTCCCTGTATACTCAGGAAAAAAACAGCAGCACAATTACCAGCAGCATGAACAAAACGAGAATCAGCACCGTTTCACTGTCCCGCCCGTAACGCCTGCGGTATCTCCGCTGCATGCCGCGTGCAGGCGCTCTACGGGGAACACCCTGTGTAAAAGGTCCGGAAATTCTTCCTGCACCCTTCATTCTATCCGCTTCCTTTCCCGGCTCCTGCCTGCAGATCCGTTACTGTATGGTATTCAGCGGAGCAGCTCCGGGTGTGCGCCCGGTCCCCTTAGAGATAGACAAGCGGCGTGCAGAAGTTCATACTATATTGGTTGAGCTTGAACACTTGAGATAAGAAAAGGAGCGCTATCCGTATGAATCAGGAAACGATGGATTTATTTAAAACACTGACTGAATTCCCCGCAGCCCCGGGCTTCGAGCGTGAACTTCGCGCATACTTCAAAAATGCGATGTCCCCTTATACAGACGAGTTTGTGCAGGACCGGCTTGGCAGCCTGTTCGGCGTGCTGCGCGGCGAGGAGAACGGGCCAAAAATTATGGTTGCCGGTCATTTTGATGAAGTGGGCTTTATGGTTACCGGCATTACAAGCAGCGGAATGATCCGTTTCCAGCCGCTCGGCGGCTGGCTGGCCTCGGCTGTCGCTTCACAGCGGCTGCAGATTATCACACCTGAACGTGTGCTTACCGGAGTCGTCGGCAGCACTCCGATCCATCTGCTTAGCCCGGAAGAGCGCACCAAGACCGGTGAAATCAGTAAAATGTACCTTGATATCGGCGCAGACAGCAAGGAAGAAGCCGAAAGCTTTGGCGTAAAGCCCGGCCAGCAGATCCTGCCAATCTGTCCGTTTACTCCGCTTGCCAATCCTAAGAAGATCATGGCAAAAGCCTGGGACAACCGCTACGGTGTAGGTCTTGCTCTTGAGCTGGTGAAGGCGCTGCACGGGAAAAAGCTGCCTAATACCGTCTATTCCGGTGCTACAGTGCAGGAAGAGGCCGGACTGCGCGGCGCCCGTACAGCTGCTAACCTGCTGAACCCGGACATTTTCTTCGGGCTGGATGCCAGTGCTGCTGCCGACATGACCGGTGACCGGCAAGCGTTCGGACAGCTCGGCCAGGGCGCGCTGCTGCGTATCTACGATCCGACGATGATTACCCACCGCGGACTGATAGAATATGTACAAGATACAGCAGATACTCATAAGATTAAGTACCAGTATTTCGTATCCCAAGGCGGAACGGATGCCGGAGCTGTTCACACCAGCGGTATCGGCGTACCGTCTGCAGTTATCGGCATCTGCTCCCGTTACATCCACACCGCTTCCTCCGTCATTCACAGCGATGATTATGAGGCGGCCAAGGAGCTGCTGATCAAGCTGGTGGAAGGCCTGGACCGCACAACGCTGCAGACCATTTTGGAAAACAGCTAAATTGCAGTAATGGGAGGAGAAGACAATCGGTTTCTTTTTGTATCGTCCGGGCGTGATTTAATCGGCGAGCTCCGTCACTGGGAACCGATTCAAGAATAGAGAAAGAGCAAGGCTTATCCGCAGCGGAAAGCCTTGCTCTTTCTTATTGTGTACAGCCGAAAAAGGAATTATTTAAGAGCTGCGTATTCTGCCATAACAGACTGATGTACGGCATGGTCAGCAGCCAGCCCGGTGTACTTGGTCAGCGCAGCTTCCACGCCAAGTCCGGCGATAGCAGCCTGAAGCTCTACAGCTTCCGGATCATCAGCAGCCTGGAACAGCAGGGCTCCGGCCATGGAGCGGGTCAGCGCCTTGTAGCTGAGACCGCGGTCAAAGGCCTGAAGGGCTGGCGATACCAGGCGGTCATTCGGAGACAGCTTGCGGACCGGCGAACGGCCCACACGAGATACCTCATCTGTAAGCGCCGGATTGCGGAAGCGCTCCAGGATTTTGTCAATATATTTACTGTGCTCTGCGCTGTCAAAACCGTGCTTCTGCTCCAGTACCGCTCCGGTCTCTTCCAATACTTCACGCACCAGTGCAGTCAGACTCTCATCTGCCATCGCCTGCTGGATGGTGTCGTAGCCGCGCAGGAATCCCAGGTAGGCGGCGGAGCAGTGTCCGGTATTAACGGTGAACAGCTTGCGCTCGATATAAGGCTCCAGATTCTCCACATAATGTACACCTTCAACGGGAGTATAGCCCGGAAGCATCTGTGAAGCATCTACCACCCATTCATAGAAAGGCTCCACTACAACCTTGAGGATGTCCTCATGCTGCTGTAGCGGTACAATCCGGTCTACGGCTGCATTAGGGAAGGCAACCGATGCGTCTGCCTTAGCACGGGAAGCCTCATCCAGCTGCGCATACACCAGCTCCTTGAGCTGTGCACTGCCGCCGATGGCGTTCTCGCAGGCAATCACATGCAGCGGGGCATCAGAGACGGCAACCCGCCCTTTGATTCCTTCAGCCACAGTGCCGGCGATATGCTTCAGAATGGACACACCGACTGCTGTCGTAACCAGATCAGCTTCTGCAATGGCAGCTGCTACTTCATCGGCATGTGTAACACTACTTAGCGCAGTAACATTTTTTACAATAACCGTTTCCTGTCCTTCACTTGCCAGAGTCACCGGATATTCGCCGCGCTCCTTAAGCTGGGATACAAATGCTTCATTTACGTCTACGAAACAGACCTCATAGCCGGCCTGCGAGAGCAAAAGTCCGATAAAGCCTCTGCCGATATTGCCCGCACCGAAATGAACAGCCTTCATTATTCAAGGCCTCCTTCAAAAATAGCAATGACATCAGCAGGTGTAGGAGCATTCATTACCCGTTCAATCGCATCTTCCTCGGAGAAGATCATCGCAACATTCGTGAGCACTTCCATATGCCCGTCGCCTGCAGCAGCAATGCCGATTACGACAAAAGCAGGCTCATCCCCGCCGAAATCAACGCCGTCCGGAAAACGGATTATTGAAAGTCCGGTGGATTTGATGAAGGGTCTTGCTTCCTTCGTACCGTGCGGAATGGCAAGCCCCTCGCCCATGTAAGTAGACACGACTTCTTCACGCTCCAGCATCTTCGGCACATACTCCTCTGTTACATGTCCAGCATCAACCAGCAGCTGGCCGGCCATAGTGATCGCTTCATATTTGTCTTTGGCGGCACCGTTCATAATAATCTTATTTTCTGACAGTATACTCATATGGTTTCTCTCGCTTTCACATTTTATTTTCGAAGAAATGCAGCAGCTCTGAAGACAAGTAGCCCCGGATTTCCGGTTCTGTCCGTTCCTCCAGGAGCTTCACCAGATCCGAATTCAACAGCATGGCGCTAATCTCGCTAAGTACCTCCAGGCTCTCCTTGGACAGCTTGCGGGGAGCAAGCATCAGCAGGATCACCCTGACCTCCGTATTCCCTTCCAGTATAACAGGATGCTGCAGACGGTAGAGCGTAAGAGACGACAACAGAATATGGCTGCTCCGGGTATGAAAAAGCGCAAGTCCCGTGTCCGGAATAACCTGGCTGGACATCCTTTCCCGCTCGAGCAGCCGCTCCAGCAGGATATCAGCATCCCCTACGACTCCAGTTCCCTTAAGAGAATCAAGCATTGCTGCTATCGTAGACTGTAAAGGAATACCTTCATTATTCAGCGGATAAAAGCGGAAGCGCTCCAGCAGGCTTACTGTTTCATCCAGTATGCCCTTGTAGCTCTTCAGTCGGTTCAGCGCATTGTCATCCCGGCTGCCCTTATCACTGTCCCCCTGCGGTACGCTCTCCCGCTCCCGCAGGGTGATATTCTGAATGTAGCTTAACAGCTGATCAATTTCATCTGCGGTAAGCAGCGGACTGATCTTAATATAGCGTTCCTTGTCAAGCGGCAGATCAATAGTGGAGATAATCAGATCATAGTCAACCTCCGGCAGGCGGGCGGCTTCGTACCATGATATATTACCCAGTATTTCAATCTGGGGCATCTCTTTGGCCAGCCTGGTAGCCAGCAGCCGTGAGGAGCTGAGTCCGCTGGCACAGACCAGAATAGCCCTTACAGTGCGCTGCAGCTGGTTCAGCCGTTCCATGGAGGCCCCGAAATGCATGACCAGAAAGCCTACCTCTTCATCGGGAATTTCCAAATCCAGCTGCAGATCCTCCACAGCAGCCCTGACAATCTGGAATAAATAATCATAATCCCTGCGAATCGGCCCCAGCAGCGGATTACGGATGCGCGTTCCCTCCCGCAGCCGCTTGAAGGCCGGGTCCATGTGCTCCAGCAGACCCTCCCGCAGGGAGCGGTCACTTTGGAACGGCAGCCCTGTCCGCCTGACCACACTCTCGGTCAGCCTGTAGACAATCTCCATCAGCTCTACATCGCCGTAAGCAATCCCGCCGGAGGAGAATGATTCCTGGGCCCGGTCGAATAATCCGGCAATATACAGAATCTCTGCCCGGGGAATAGCCTCCTCAAGCGCCAGGCCAAGCCGTTTGACAAAATGCTCTGCTCCGGCAATATTACGGTGATCAGACATTCGGGGATAGCCGGCCTCACCGCCGTTTCCAATCCCCTGGCCGATAGAAATCCGTCTTGAGGCAACAGCAAGCCCCAGAAGCATTTCCATGTAGACAATTTCGGGAAGCTCCGCAGTCCATTTCCAGTCCATATCCCATAGTGTATTTTCCACTTCCAGCAAATTGTTCTTTCCGACGGTCATTAGCAGAATCCGGTAGACCTGGCTGCTGGCCAGCTGGGGAGTATGCCCTACCAGATCCGAGAGATCCAGATGCTCTGCCGCCAGCCGGCCGATTGCCCTGCGCTTATCCGCCTCGCTGCCGGTTATCTCGACACCGTACCCCCGCCTTCGGACCAGATGCAGGTTGAATTTACGGACCCACAGCTCCAGCTCATCCAGATCATAGCTCACCGTTGCTACAGTTACCTTCAGCCAATGAGCGAGAGTGAACAGCTTCACCGGCTCTTCTGCCTCAAGCAGCGTGCACAGCTCGTAAATTTTGCGTTCTTCGCTGGAATACTCGGCAGGCTTTTCCTGGCGAAGGAACAGCCTGAGCTCAGCCAGACCGTCTTCCGGTCCGCTCAGCTGTATGCCTTTTCCCGATTTACGGATGAGATCCAGCCCGAAATCCGCAAGCGTGTGTTCAATGTCTTCCATCTCACGGTGAACGGTTCTTACGCTTACCCCGATCCCTTCGGCGATCTCGGCGGCTGTGATTTCTTCATTTACGCCCAGCAGCAGCCAGATAATCTGGCGCTGCCTGGCGGTAACCTTCCTCATAACCGTGTACCTCCGCCCTAAAATGGAGACAAACGCTGGCTCCCGGGGGCCAGCGTCTCCTTATTTAGCGTTATACGTCATTGCTAAACCGTCTTTTATTTTAAACGTTCAACCAATTCATCGTACTTCGGACTTTTGAGGAAGTTATCGATTGAAATGTGTTCTGCATTAGGATTGCTTGCAATAGCACGGTCAGTCAGCGTTTTCTGTGTGAATACAATATCAGCGTCCGCCGGAATTTCACTTACCGCCGAGTTAACTACCGTAAGATTAACGCCTGCACTCTGCAGCTTCTTTCTGAGTACCGAAGCACCCATTGCACTGGAGCCCATGCCCGCATCACAAGCGAAGACGATTTTGCGGACATCTGCTTTATTGCGGACATTAGCAGCAACGTTATTTGCAGCTGCAGTTGCAACTGCAGGGGAAGCTGCAGTACCGGCACTCTTCATGTCTTTCATTTTTGCTGCAGCTGTCTCAAGATCCATATCCTCTTCATCTGTTTTCTTCACAGTCTTGAGCAGTAATGATGCAAGGACAAAGGAAACTGCCGTTGCCACAATAATACCAGAAAGCATCGGGAAGTATCCGCCCTTAGGCGTCATAGCGAAGTAAGCAAAGATACTGCCCGGCGAAGGAGAAGCTACCAGACCTGCACCAAGCATCTGGAAGGTGAATGTACCGGATACACCGCCACCGATTACCGCAAGAATCAGACGCGGGTTCATCAGGATGTACGGGAAGTAAATTTCATGGATACCGCCGAGGAAGTGGATAATAATTGCACCAGGAGCGGATGATTTAGCTGAACCTTTACCAACCAGCCAGTAAGCAAGCAGGATACCAAGACCGGGACCAGGGTTTGATTCAAGCATGAACAGGATGGATTTCCCTGCTTCAACTACCTGCCCCGATGCAATCGGGGTTAGAATCCCCTGGTTAATTGCGTTATTAAGGAACAGAATTTTACCCGGCTCAATTAGAATGTTGATCAATGGAAGCAGGTTATGGTCCACCAGTACCTGTACACCGTCAGACAGAACATTAGTGATCCCTTGAATGACCGGTCCCACACCTTTCAGTGCGCCCAGTGTGAGGAGACCGCCGATAATACCGAGTGAGAAGTTGTTAACAAGCATTTCGAATCCGGCTTTAATTTTGCCTTCAACGGCTTTGTCAAACTGCTTCAGAACCCATGCGGACAATGGACCAACGACCATAGCCCCGAGGAACATAGGTACGGTTGTACCCACGATAACCCCCATTGTTACTGTTGCTCCGATAACACCGCCCCGTTTGCCGTGAATCATTGTACCGCCGGTATATCCGATAAGCAGCGGCAACAGGTAAGTAATCATCGGACCTACCAGTGCTTCAAGAGTTGCATTTGGAATCCAACCTGTTGGAATAAACAAAGCCGTAATTAATCCCCATGCGATAAAGGCGCCGATATTCGGCATAACCATACCGCTGAGCAAGCGGCCGAATTGTTGTAGTTTCACCCTTGCTCCGCCGGATGAAGGTTGTGTTGCTGGCGTAGTTGCCGATGTGGCCATTTAAAATGCCCCCCTATTGAATTAAATGGGATTCCTGCACTTAAGCTTTGCTGTGAGTTCATCCCCTATGCACACATCGTAAATCAAAGCGCTTTCTTTGTCACTCAATTGAAAATGCGGTTTCGTCATGAACGTTGTTGACAACATTTAAGAGCTGTTGCCATAAGCTTTTACCGGGCCTTAGGGCCTACCTTACAGAAAAAAAATAGCGATAGGAAGTATCATAAATCATTAAAAAAAGCTGCCCGTGAAATCACGGACAGCCGATTTATCAGATCATATCCAGCGGAACTCTCCAGGCCGGCTGCGGGAACGCCTCATCCAGCTGCCGCAGCTCCTCCTCATTAAACCGGATCCGACCAGCCGCAGCGTTCTCGGTCACGTGCTTGCGCGAGGCTGCCTTCGGGATGGCAATGACATCCCCCTCACGGATGCTCCAGGCCAGCAGGATCTGCAGCGGAGTAACCCCGTGCTTAGCAGCAATATCCCGGACTGCCGGGTTGTCAGTCAAGCCTCTGCGCAGGCTGCCTGCCTGGGCGAGCGGAGAATAGGCCATAACCGGGATCTTGTGGCTCCGCTCCCAGGCCAGCAGCTCGTGCTCTATGCCTCTGGAGCCCAAATGGTAGAGCACCTGATTCACGGCGCAGTTCTCTCCGCCGGGTATACCCATCAGCTCTCTCATATCCTCGGTATCCAGATTGGAGACACCCCAGCGCTTGATTTTTCCTGCAGCTACCAGCTCCTGCATTCCTTCAACGGTTTCTTCAAGCGGTACATGTCCCCGCCAGTGCAGCAGATACAGGTCCAGATGATCTGTACCAAGGCGCTTGAGACTATCCTCACAGCTGCGGACCAGCTGTCCTTGGCCCGCATTGTGCGGGTAAACCTTGGATACCAGAAACACCTCATCACGGATGCCGCGGATCGCTTCACCAACCAGCTCCTCTGCCCGCCCCTCACCGTACATTTCAGCGGTATCGATCAGGTTCATGCCGAGCTCAACACCAAGGCGCAGAGAGGCAATCTCCTCTGTCCGGCTTGCCGCATCCTCCCCCATAAACCAGGTGCCCTGGCCGATTCTCGGAACAGAAGCGCCGCCCCGCAGATTAATCCGGTTGTGAATGCTGTTATTCATATGCTGATGTCTCCTTAACAGATGGATTGTATACTTACTATACTTACCATGTTGCTTCAATCGAAACATCGTACAGGTGTCCAAATCTTTAACATCTTAGTGCAGGTCTCAGCCCGCCAGCTTCAAGCCGACAGCAGCACCGAGGATCATCACAATACACAGTATCCGCCGCAGATCCCGTGATTCCCCGTACAGCAACATGCCGAGGACCGCTCCGCCGGAAGCACCGATACCGGTCCACACCGCATAAGCTGTCCCCATGGGAAGGGTCTCCATCGCCAGGGATAACAGTACAAAGCTGGCACCGAAGCCGCCCATCAGCAAAGTCAGTGTCTGCCAGTTGCGGCGTATCTGCAGCCTGGCCATCATCGCAACACCGAGCATCTCAGAAAGCCCGGCCCCAATCAGCATCAGCCAGTCCATCTATGATACCTCCTTTGTTTGCTTTTTTGCGCCGTCCCTGGTCGCCAGCTTGAGTCCGATTACACCCGAAAGCAGCAGTACGATCAGCGCCACTTTTCCCATATGGAACGGCTGTCCGAACCATACCATATCCGCCAGGACCGTTCCCGCCGTTCCCAGCCCGACAAACACCGCATAGACAGTGCCTGCAGGCAGCCTGCTGCTGGCCGAGATCAGCACATAGAAGCTGATAATAATAGCCAGCACTGTCCCCGCCCATTCCCAGGGTGTTGCCGCATGCTTTAGTCCAATCACCCACGCAACCTCGAAGCAGGCTGCTCCCGCTATTTTCAACCAGGCCTTGCTGCTCTTGCTCATTTCACTTCTCCTCCAGTAAGCTGCTGATTCTTAATCCGGGCCTTCCCGCGGCAACACAAAAGCCCGGAAGGCCACCGTCATCACTGACGATACCTCCCGGGCTTTTATCCCTCCGTGTAGACACGGACTGGAATCCGTGCGTTTTCCCTCGGACCAGTCCGGCCGTTTACGGCCGCGGAACCCTAGAAAACCAAATTGATTAAGTTACATCGTATGTTAGCAAATAACTGCGGGGAAAGCAAGCATATGGCGGAAAAACGAATCCTGCGAGGCCTTGCTTACGTACAACAAAAAATGGTATTAATATAAATTTATTATATAGGAGTGAGGTTAAACCATGATCCATTCACGGCACTTCAGCATCAAACCGCTGGCCGGGGGAATTTATGCCCTTATTGCCACTGAACAAGGCGGAGCCATGAGCAATGCAGGAATCATTGATATGGGCGGCTTTACAATCATTTTTGACACCTTTAATACGCCCCAGGCCGGCCGGGATCTGCGGGAGGCAGCGCTGCAGCTGCTGGACCAGCCTATCGGCTATGTCGTTAACAGCCATTGGCACGGGGACCACGTCCGTGGGAACCAATGCTTTGGGGACGTGCCCATTGTATCCTCCGGCAAGACCAGGGGGCTCATACTGACTACCCAGCCGCAATGGCTGGAACGAATGACTCCGCTGCTCCCGCAGCTGAACGCAGATATTGCTGCAGCGGCGGCAGCTGTCAAGGCTGCAACGGATGAGGATACCCGTAAGCTGCTAAACGTCCACCACAGCTATCTGCTTGAGATCCGCGAATCTATCGAAACTCTTGCTGTTACCTGTCCCGCTGTAACGTACGATAAAGAACTGACCATTCACGGCTCCAAACGGAGTGCCCGGCTGCTGACCCTCGGCCGGGCCCACACAGAATGTGACTCTGTCCTGCACCTCGCTGACGACTCCATCGTCTTTGCCGGTGATGCCGTCGCGGTCAGCAACCATCCGCTGCTTACCGATGGTGATCCGGAAGACTGGATGAGCGCACTAGAAACGCTGCGGAATCTGGATGCTGTCTGCATCGTTCCCGGACATGGACCTGTCAGTAGTGCAGACAGTATCACGCATATGCAGCAGTACATAAGCGATCTGCTGGCTCTCTGCCAGCCTTACATCGGGCTGGAATCCAAGCCTTCCGCTGCCGGCATCCCGGTCCCGGAAGCATACATGAACTGGGACGCCACCGCCGTATTTGAGCGCAATCTTGAATTCTTGCTAAGCAGACGGCTTCAATAACTCAGGAGGCTCAATCCCGGCCAGCCAGAGTGTTGAGCTCCAGCAAATCATCTGCCAGGTCAGCTTCGGTATATTTCCCCTGGCCAAAGTTGACAAGGGCCCGAAGCGGCATGTATTTCATCATGGCCAGGAACATTTCCGGATTATCCTCCATCGCGCTCTCTAGTCCGAAGATGCTGCTGTAATCCTTCGCCTTATCTGCAGTCAGCGGATTGTCCAGCAGGTCGCCAACTGTGGTGTTGCGATGGAATTTGACAGCTGTTGTCACAGCCGAATGAACTACAAGCGGAGCGGTAAGACGGATGTCGCGTGAAGAAGCCCCCACAGCAACGCTGAACTCTCCGCTCTCCACATGCCAGTCACCCAGCTTCACATTGTAATAAGCGAAGGAGCGTTTATCCAGTGTGAAGGTAACCTCGCCCGCCTCTCCAGGCTGTAGTTCGATCTTCGCGAAGCCCTTCAGCTCCTGAAGCGGACGGATCACACTGCTCTCCACATCACTGACATAGAGCTGCACAATTTCTTTACCTGCCACATTGCCGGTGTTCTTAACGGTTACCGTTACCTCCACAGTCTCACTATCCTGGATGCTGCTCTTGCCGAGCCGCAGATGGCTATAACTGAAGCTGGTGTAGCTCAGGCCGAAGCCGAACGGAAAGAGCGGCTCGATTTCTTTTTTATCATAATAACGGTAGCCTACGAACAGCCCCTCCTTATACTCCACTCTATCGCCTTCCCCAGGGAAATTCAGGAACGAAGGATTGTCGCTCAGCTTCTGCGGGAATGTCTCAGCCAGCTTACCGCTTGGACTTACAACGCCAAAGAGCAGATCGGCAACCGCACCGCCGAAGGCCTGGCCGCCCAGATAACCCTCAAGGACCGCTTGGGTTGAAGACAGCCACGGCATCTCAACCGGTGAACCGTTGCTCAATACAACTATGACCTTGCCCTGCACTCCAGCTACCGCGTCAATCAGCGCCTTATGACTCTCGGGGAGCGACAGATGGGTACGGTCATAGCCCTCAGATTCATATCTGTCAGGCAATCCCAGGAACAATACTGCAGCATCAGCTTGGGAAGCGGTATCCCGGGCCTCATCCAGCAGGCGGTCATTGACCTCATCACTCTCCAGCTCATAGCCCTGTGCATACAGGAAGGTGGCAGAGGCTCCGGCAACGGATTTCATCTCGGCAAAAGCATCATCCAGCTTCGTTGGATTTACATGCGAGCTGCCGCCGCCCTGGTAACGAGGCTTTTTGGCAAATTCGCCGATGATGGCAATCGTACCGCTCTTAGCCAACGGCAGAAGGTTGTCCTCATTCTTCAGCAGCACCATGCTCTCACGGGCCACTTGACGGGCCAGCGCATGATGCTCTTCCTGGTTAACCGAAGTCTTCTCCTTACGGTGCCCCACGCTTTTGAATACAAAAGCCAGCACCCGCTCTACAGCCTTATCCAGTATCTCCACCGCCAGCTCGCCGCTCTTTACCGCCGCCACAATCTTGGCATCTCCGATACCGCTGCTTGACGGCATTTCCAGCTCCAGGCCGGCCTGCAGCGCCTTCACCCGCTCATTCACCGCGCCCCAGTCAGATACGACGAAGCCTTCAAAGCCCCATTCCTCTCTCAGTACCTTGGTCAGCAGTGTTTCACTTTCGGAAGCAAACTCGCCGTTCACCTGATTGTATGAGCACATGACGCTCCAAGGCTGGCTCTGCTTCACCGTTCCTTCAAAGCTGGCCAGATAGATTTCCCGCAGCGTCCGTTCATCAATGACAGCATCGACCGACATCCTGCGGTGCTCCTGGTTATTGGCTGCAAAATGCTTAAGTGATGTCCCCACGCCCTGGCTCTGTACCCCCTGAACATGACTCGCTGCCAGCTCCGAGGCAAGGAACGGGTCTTCTGAAAAATATTCAAAATTCCGTCCGTTGAGCGGCGAGCGCTTTATATTGTTACCAGGTCCCAGCAGTACCGCCACGTTCTCCGCCTGGCACTCCGCACCCAGCGCTTCACCAACCCGCACGATCAGCTCACGGTCCCACGTGGATGCCAGTCCCGCCGCCGATGGAAAACAGGTTGCCGGCACACTGTCATGCAGCCCGAGATGATCCGCGCCTTCCTGCTGCTTCCGCAGGCCATGCGGTCCGTCTGTTACCATCACAGAGGGGATACCGAGCCGCTCAATTCCCTTCGTATTCCAGAAATCCAGTCCGGAGCAGAGCCCGGCTTTTTCCTCCAGTGTCATTTGTGCGATCAGATTGCGGATCTCAGTGGTAGTCTTCGTTGTTGTCACTTCGTCATTCCTCCTAAGAATGCGTTTTCTTATTTATTATTTTATCGGACTTGATTATTGATTTATGGTATTTTCATCTGTTATTTGGTATTTTTATTGGATAAAAGAAGGAGGTTCGTGCATGAACTCACTCAGCAGCAGCATAGAACGCATTCCCTATATCTGCAAGCTCATCTATGAGGCCTACCGTGTTCCGGTTTTTTTGCTGGATGCCGCTGGCCATGTCCAACTGGGCCTGCCTGAATCCTTCGAGTGCCGGACATCGCTTCAGGGTAACCGCGGGCTGCTGGCAGAGGCTGCCGACTACGCCTTCAGCCGGCAGGCTGCAAATCCGGCCGGAACAGCCCCCCTCCCGTGTCTCTACACGAGCAGCCTTCTGGAGCAATTTATTCTGCTCCCGCTTCCCGCAGCGCCGTCCGGGTCTGCCGGGACTGTTATCATCGGGCCGGTTCTGTCCGCTCCGGTTACCGGAGATAGTGCAGCCAGCCTGATGCATGATTATAATATTGCCCCGAGTCAGCATGAGGGCTGGCTGCATTACTTCCGCAGCCTGCCGGTGCTGAGCAGAACGAGATGGTATCATGCAGCACTGCTGCTGTACACGCTTATTACCGGAGAAGAACTGTCTGTAACGGACCTGCTGCTGCCCGTCCCGGCTCCGCAGCCGGCTGAGCATCCGGAAAACGGGCCTGATCTCGACCTCTCCTACCGGCGCGAAAATGAATGGCTGCATCATGATCCGATGCTGGAGCGTGAAATGTTCCGATACATTTCCAGCGGTGATACGGAAGGGCTGCTGGCGAGCCAGGCGGCTTTTCCCGAGGAGAGCTTTGGGCTCTTATCCAAAAAAAGCCTGCTGCGCAGCAAAAAAAACCTGGCCGTCTCCTCCATCACCCTAGCGACCCGTGCTGCAATTGAGGGCGGGCTGTTCTGGGAGATTGCCTATACACTGAGTGATTTTCACATCCAGCACATTGAGGAGCTGAACGATATTCCGGCCGTCGACCTGGCCCAGACTGCAGCCCTGTGCGACTTCGCTGACCATGTGCGCGATAACCGCAGATCGAAGCAGTCCCGCACCTCCGCCCTGTGCCAGAACTATATTTTTAATCATCTGTACGAGGAGATCACATTAGGCAGGCTTGCAGAGATTGCCCGGCTGAATCCCAGCTATCTGTCTCAGCTGTTCAAGAAAGAGACGGGCCTGGCTGTAAGTGATTATATTCAGCAGGAGCGGATTGAGGAAGCCAAACGGTTGATGGCTCTTCCCGGCCTCAGCTTGTCGGATATTGCTGCCAGGCTGCATTTTAACGACCAAAGCTATTTCACCAAGGTGTTCAAAAAGCTGACAGGATTGACTCCCAGGCAGTTCAGGAAGGACATGGGTACAGTTTATAAGTGACAATAGCTCAACAGCCTTTTTTTGCAAATTATGGTATGATCACTAGAGGAACTCTTCTTTTATTTTCCAAAAAAAGGAGCGGGAACAGCTTGGGTATTGGGATTATTTTTGTTGGTGTAGCTTTGGTTATTGTTGTTCAGGCAGTTGTACGCAATAACGGCGGAAATGAACGCAGAAGAAACGGGCATGATGGAAGCAGCAGCTCGTCCGGCAATTATTTCTTTACGGGAGCCGACCCGAACATGCTCACTAATGACCTTCACCGTAATGATGATGACAACAACGGAACGAACAAGCATCACAGCCACCACAATCACAGCCATCATCATGATCACCACCATGGCGGAAGCAGCTGGAGCAGCAGTCACGACAGCAGTCACGGCGGCGGCTGGGACAGCGGGAGCCATAGCGGCGGTGACTCGGGCGGCGGAGATTCCGGCGGCGGAGGGGGCGGGGGAGACTGAGCATTCAGCAGGGATATCCGCTGGTTCCCCGGACCGGCTCCGTCATGTAGCCGGATACAACAATTTAAATGTAGTATGTGCAATTAAACGGTCTTTTGTAAGCTGTAGAGGCTTTTTGATCCAATAAACACAAAAAAGCCCCGTCATCCGGGGCTTTTTTGTGTTTCACCAATATATTCTTAGAGCATGTAGGAGCATATTACTGCGTAAATTTGAAGCGGCTGAGCAGTACTTCTCCTGTAAAAATCAGAAATACATCGGCTGTTCCGGCATCCACTCCGGCATCAGCCGTCAGGCTGTGCCATTCCTGCTGTCCGCCTGCCGGGATCTGCAGCGCAGCTGCCAGCTTGCCGGACGGGCTGCCGGTTCTGACCTCGATGCTGCCGCCTCTGCTTGAGGAGACCAGCGCTTCAAACGCTGCTGCTCCATCAGTAAACGCAGCGTTATGGAAAGCAATCCATGCGCCGTCCTGAACCGGATGGATGGAAGCGCCACCGGCCTTGCACTCGTCCAGGTAGACCGCTTCGTAATCGTCATAGTTCTCTGCCTTTACAGGAACATACAGATTACGGGCAGGCACAGTGTCGCCATGCACCCTGATTCGGGCTGAGAGCTGAATGTCACCGGAGGAACGGCCGACCAGAATGTTGTATTCCCCGTCTTCCACACAGTATTGCTCACGGGTTACATCCCAGAACGCCAGCTCAGGCACGGGCAGAGAGAATGAGACTATCTTTGATTCACCTGCCGTGAGGCTGATTTTATCAAAATCTCTTAACTGCTTAAGCGGACGTCTGATCCGGGTCGACAATGACTGCACGTACAGCTGAACGACCTCGTCGCCGTCTACTGTGCCGTTATTCTCCAGCTCTACGCTCAGATTAATGGTTTCATCCTGCTGAAGCACATCAGCGGCAAGCACCAGCTGCTTATAGGCTACCTGCGTATAGCTCAGGCCATGGCCGAACGGGTACAGCGGCTCGCCGTCAAAGTACATATAGGTTCTCTTGCCCTTGATAATATCATAGTCCATCAGCGGCGGAAGCTGGTCCACCGACCGGAACCAGGTCATGTTCAGCTTGCCGGACGGGCTATAGCCGCCGAACAGCACCTCTGCCACCGCATTGCCCAGCTCCTGTCCGCTGTGTGAGGTGTACAGCACGGCTGGAATGTGCTCGTCGATCCAGGTAGAAGTAATCGGGTAGCTGCCGACAATAACTACAACTGTATTCGGATTGGCGGCGTAGACTGCTTTTACCAGGTTCTCCTGCTCTTCCGGGAGCACGATATCCGGCCTGTCAATCTCTTCCTTGCCGTTCAGCAGCGGATGATTACCGACGAACACCACCGCAACCTCTGCAGACTTCGCTGCTGCAACGGCTGCTTCCACACCGTTAACGACCGTTTTTTTGCGGAACTTATGCGCCTCAACTTCAGCATCCTGTTCAGCCGAACGAAGTGTTCCGTCTTCGGAAACCGTAATCGGCTTACCGTTCCAGGTGCGCAGCGTAACCGTTCCGTCTTCCTCTGTCACCAAATCCAGCGATTCTTTGACGTACCAGCCGTAAATTTCATCTGCTGAAGCCGTCAAAATCCCTTCATCCTTCAGTGTGACATACTGGCCGCGGCTGGTCGCCTCAAGTGTATGGGCAGTCCAGCCCCAGGCTGTATGCCGGAACAGTTCTCCGCGCTCAGGAGCCTCATGCAGCACAGCCAGCCGGCCGTCTTCACCCGTCATGCCTACCGCCTTGCCGCCGTCCGCCGAGGTCAGGATAATCCGGTCATCCCCGCTTTCAAAGGTCACCTGCTTACCGGTGAGCTTTTTGATCACGCCCTGCAACGGAGTAACTCCATAGGCCAGTGTACCGGAGTACCAGTCTCTGAAGGCTTCATCCGCCAGCGGGCCGATCACTGCCACTTTGGACAGCTCCTGCGGGTTCAGCGGAAGCGCTGCATTCTCATTTTTCAACAATACAATAGACTGCTTAGCCGCCTCCAGTGACAGCTCACTGTGCTCTTTGCTTAGAATCACAGAATCGTCAATAGCTGCGTACGGGTTGCCCTCCTCAGGATCAAATTCACCAAGACGGAAACGCACGCGGAAGGTATTACACAGCGCCCGGTCCAGATCCTCTTCAGCCAGCAAGCCTTCGGCAAGCGCCTGATGGATTACTTTTATCGTCTCTTCTGTCTCTTCGGTTACGCTGTCGATCCCGTTTTTGATCGATTCCGCCATTGACCGGGCAAACGAATCATAGTACTTATGATCTTTTACAATTCCGAACAAATCCCCGGCGTCGCTCACAATGAACCCGTCCATTTCCCACTCGCCCTTGACCACATCCATCACAGAAGGATGCAAAATAACCGGTACGCCATTAAGCGAATTGTAGGCGGTCATCATCGACTGTGCGCCGCCTTCCTTGAAGGCAGGCTTGAAGGCTTCCAGATAGTACTCGCGCAGATTGCGCGGGTCAATGCTGGAGGAATCCACTCCGCGGTTGATTTCATTGTTGTTGCCGAGGAAATGCTTGAGCGTTGCTACCGCTTTCAAATACACCGGATGATCGCCCTGAATCCCCTGCACAAGCGCAGTACTCAGCTGACCGGTCAGCTCAGGATCTTCCCCGTAAGCCTCCTCCGTCCGTCCCCAGCGCGGATCGCGCTCCATATCAACGGTAGGCGCCCAGAGGGTCAGTCCGTTAATCGCAGGATTTTTTTTGTAAAAAGCTCGCGCTTCATCGCCAATTGCCGAGCCCACCTGCTTCAGCAGTTCCGGATTCCATGTGCAGGCCAGCCCACCCGGCTGCGGAAAATAGGTTGCTTTTCCCAGCCAGGAAATCCCGTGCGCCCCTTCCGTACCATGCTTATAGGCACCTATGCCCAAACGCTCAATTTCCGCCTGATATTGCGGCATCAAGCTTACTTTTTCATCCAAAGTCAATCTGGACAGCAGATCCTGCACACGTTCATTAAGCGGCAATTCTGTCTGCTGAAAAGGGTATGTCACGCTTTCCATCCATAGTCACTCCTTCGGTCTATATGATAACGGTTACATTCTATTTAATCATAAAAGATAAACGCTTTCAGAAACACCAGCACAATTGACGGAAAAATCACTGTAAAATTAGACATTTCTTTCTGTATAAAAAACTCAATATAATAAATACAAACCAAAATGATACCGCAATGAACGCAAAAGGAGACCTTCATCCCTATGTCAATCCGTATCCGCCAGCTTTTCAGCATTCCCGGCTACACCCCGTTTATGATCTGCATGATACTGCAGGGAATGGGCATTTCCATCAGCTCCCCGTTTTTGGCTGTTTATTTCACTTCAGAGTTAGGCGTATCGGCAGGTGTCTTCGGCATCTTCACGGCAGTCACACTGATTAGCGGCGTCGGGATCAGCACACTGATTGCCAAGCGCTCCGATCACGGGATGAACCGCAAGACACTGATGGTCACGGCTATGTTTTTTAATGCCATAGCTTTCTCGGGATATTTATTCATCCATGAGTTTTATCTGCTGCTGATTTATATGACCGTATTTACGGCAATCGGCGCACCCGCCATGCCACAGCTGTTCGCCAGCGCACGTGAGGCAGTGAATGCCAGCAGCAGCTCGGATCACGCCTTTGCCAATTCATCACTCCGCTCCATGTTCTCCCTGGGCTTCATTACCGGCCCGCTGATCGGTGCGGTTCTGCTGGAGCATTCCGGCTTTCAGGGGATTTTTACCGGCACCTCGCTGATCTTCGTGTTGAATGCCGTGCTGATGCTCTGCACCGCAAAACGTCCGGCAGTGAAAACAGCCGCTACGGTTAAACCCGGGCAGCCGCTGAAGCTTCATCAGGACACCCGGGTCCTTATCCCTTTTCTCGTGATGACACTGCTCTATTCCGGCCACTGGATGAACAACCTGAACATTTCACTGTTCATCATCAATACGCTGGGCGGCAGCACGCAGAATGTGGCTTCCGTGTCCAGCGTGTGCGCATTGCTTGAGATTCCGTTCATGCTTGTGCTTGGCGTTCTGTCCGCTAAATATTCCAACCGCCTGCTGCTGTTGTGGGGAATCGTGCTGGGCGCGGCCTATTATGTACTGGTCCTGTTCTCAGGCGCCTTGTGGCAGATTATCGCCGGCCAGGTACTGCTGGCTGTATTCGTCGCTGTGATTTCAGCGATCGGCATCAGCTATATCCAGGATCTGCTGCCGGACCTGCCCGGCTATGCCTCGACGCTCTATACCAACGCTACTACGCTAGGCCGTCTGTTCGGCAGTCTGGCAGGCGGAGCAGCCGCCCAGTGGCTCGGCTACCGCCATGCTTACTGGGGCTGCCTGCTGCTGCTCGTTGTTTCTTTTGTGCTGATGGTGGTTCCAAGCTCTGGACGGGCCAATTCAGATAAAAGCCCGGTACAAACGGGAGGAGCGATGTGATGAAAGGGGGAGGCAGGAAATAGGCCTTACGCGCTGTAAAAAATGATGATGAGCCGGAAAGAAGATATTCTCTAGGACTGCTGCAGCATAATAAAAACGGATAGGCTCCGACTAAACGGCGCCTATCCGCAGCATATTTTCAGGAAGCCTCCCGGTAATTGTCCGCTTATATCTTCATATCCTTCCCGGTGTAATCCACGAACATGAACTGGCCTTCCGGTGCCGTCCGCTGCTCTATCAGTCTGAGCACCCCTTCCGCGCTTTTACGCGGGTCTGTCGGCGCCTGCTCCCCGCCCATATCCGTATGCATCCAGCCCGGATGGACGCTGAGCACATGCACTCCGCGTTCCTGCAGGTAGACATGCAGCTGCTGGGAGAACATGTTGAGCGCTGTCTTGGAAATGCTGTACGGATAATCACCCGGATAAGCATTGGTAATGCTGCCTGCTTCCGAGGAGATATTGATAATCGAAGGATCCGCTTCGGTCAGCAGCGGCAGGAAGTGCTTAACGACACGGATCGGACCATACAAGTTGATGTCCATAGTAGTCAGCATGTCCTGCAGATCCAGCGCTTCAACAGGCGTGTTGCGCGCAGTCAGCACTGCCGCGTTATTGATAATGGCGCCAAGCGTGCGGCCCTGTTCTTTAAACTCAGCAGCCAGCGCTGCGATTCCCGCTTCATCCGTCACATCCAGCTTTGCGATTGTCAGCTTATCCCCGTATTCAGCGGCAAGCTGGGATAACGCTTCTGTCTGTTGATTGGGGTTGCGCACTCCGGCAATCACCAAGTATCCGCGCTGCAGTGCTTCGGCTGTCAAATCCAGTCCCAGTCCGCGTCCGGCACCGGTAATCAGAATGTTGTTCATCGATAGATCCTCCTTATATTAGGTATACAACTCGTTATCTATAACTACTCTGGCTGCATTAATTAAACTTATTGCTTATCGTTCTCCAGCAGCTCTACAAGCACCTTCAAGTCCTTAAACGTATCCATATACGCATAACGCCCTCCGGTATACTCACCCTTCTGCTGCAGCGCAAACCCTTTCCCTTCAAGTAACATGATCTTATCCTGCATACCCTCAATCACAAAAGCGATATGATGCGGACCCTCCCCATGCTCATTTAAATAGTCACGCCAGGTGCTCGGCTGATGGTCAGGTTCAATCAGCTCCAGCTGCAGTGACCCCATATCGAAAAAGGCCAGCTTCGCCCGCGCCTCCGTTCCTTCACCGTTATACCGGGTCTGTGCGAGGTCCGCTGTATCCGTCACTATAATCTCAGGCTGCTCCAGCCCGAAAAACGCCGCGTACGCCGCGCTCACCTTCTCCACATCATTCACCAGAATACCAATCTGAGTAACAAAATGATTACCTAGTAATCCTCCCAAGCGCCTCAGCCTCCCTTTTCTTCTGACCAGTCTACCATAGCGGCACTATGAAAGGGCTGTCAAGTTTGGGAGGAGAGCGTGGAAGGGTTCAACGGGACTTTTACCGTTGATTTGCACTATACGGCCCGCAGGAGGCACAATCAACGGGACTTTTACCGTTGATTTGCACTATACGGCCCGCAGGAGGCACAATCAACGGGACTTTTACCGTTGATTTGCACTTTACGGCCCGCAGGAGGCACAATCAACGGGACTTTTACCGTTGATTTACTTTACGGCCCGCAGGAGGCACAATCAACGGGACTTTTACCGTTGATTTGCACTATACTGCCTGCAGGAGGCACAATCAACGGGACTTTTACCGTTGATTTGCACTTTACGGCCCGCAGGAGGCACAATCAACGGGACTTTTACCGTTGATTTGCACTTTACGGCCCGCAGGAGGCACAATCAACGGGACTTTTACCGTTGATTTGCACTTTACGGCCTGCAGGAGGCACAATCAACGGGACTTTTACCGTTGATTTGCACTATACAGCCTGCAGGAGGCACAATCAACGGGACTTTTACCGTTGATTTGCACTATACGGCCCGCAGGAGGCACAATCAACGGGACTTTTACCGTTGATTTGCACTATACAGCCTGTAGGAGGCACAATCAACGGGACTTTTACCGTTGATTTGCACTATACGGCCCGCAGGAGGCACAATCAACGGGACTTTTACCGTTGATTTGCACTATACGGCCCATTGTCTCTAGTGGCACTTACCATAGCTCGTTTTCCAGCACAGAGTGAATGTATTCGTACCGGCAGATTCGGCTGTTTTCCTTGACCTGTATAGGTTTGAACTTGCCTTTCTCACATAATACGGCCATGTACTTTCTAATTGTTTTAAGGTCAACGCCAGTTTCCTTCACCAGATCAACCGGCCGTATGAATCCGTTAGCATGCGCTGCAAACCTCAGAATCTCTTTCTCTACTCTAGTATATTGATGGCTCCTCCCTTCAGTGTTTTTCAGCAAACTTGGGATTAGTAACGATTTCAGCAGAGAGATGGTCAGCTCAGGCGCCGACTCCAGGTCATCATAGGGAATGGCAACAACGCGATATCCGGCAATTTGCAGATACGTTTCCCTGTTTAGCTCCTGGCGGTACCGGGTCCTGTCGGCATTCTGCACATGAGGCCCGTATCCTTTAACCTCGATGGCGAACTTAACCTGCCCCGGCTTCCAGACAAAATCCACAAAGTATGGCCGGCCGCGCCAATCCGAAACCTCATACTCCGGGTGCAAATCTTCCATTTGTCCAAAAACCGGCCACCACACCCGCTCCAGAAACATCCGCTCACCATGTCCATGCCCACGCTCCAGCCTATCCAGACGTTCGCCGGTTCTCCGTTTCTTGTGATACTGTATCCAATTCTGATGCTCTTCCGTAAATCCCATTGTTAACCTCCTCCTTAACGCAAAAAATCCCGCACCCCAAAGGAAAAGGAGTACGGGACGTTCTTCGTCCGTTTGTTAAATTATATTGCCGGGTATTTGCTCACGTCAATGCCTCGTAGAGGCAACACAAGCTCATCGGCTGTTCTATTGAATTGAATTAACTAGAGTGAGAAATGGAATTAGTCCGGAAGGATGAAATTAGTAACCTTCACCGTATCTCCCCCATCTCACCCCGGCGGCGGAGCATATCGGCAGCTGCTTGCTCTGCCACCAATATAGTTGAGCTGCGGAATTGCCGTCTATAGTCAGCTTAGTACCAGTCTGGAACCCTTGCTGCTGCGGGCTTTAGGGCAGATGGCTGTTTATTTCAAACCCTCCGGTTGTCTTTATATTATCCTTTCGGGACATACCAAAAAGCCCCGCACCGCGGAGCTTGGGTTCAGCAGATATAGCCGGTCTGCATTATACAGTTACTCTATACGCTTCCACCGTGACAACAGAGCCGTTCATTCTCAGTGTCCCGTTGTAATACCCCCGGTCGCCGCCCGGCTTACATTTATAATCGCCGGAGCAGCCGGTCACGAAAAATTTGGTGTTGGTGAAGCCCGGATAAATATGCGTCAGCTTGCGGAAAAATTTATGCCCGTGATGGGTAAAGATTGCCAGCACTTTATCTCTCGCCTTATCAGGAATTGCTGCAAAAAATCTCGCCGTCTCCGCCGCACTGAGCACATGGCTGGACTCCACTGTAATTCCGCTGATCTGGAGCGGCCAGTGAAAGTCGATAATATAATAGTAGTGATCATCCAGATTTTTGAGCAGATTGATGCTGTCGGCCGAAAAGATTCCCAGTGCACAATCCAGCCACACATACCGGACCAGCCCCTGAGTTCCCGGAAAATTCATCCTCCCCGTTACCCCTCCCAAGTACTTAGTGAACAGCGGACGGGTGCTGGCTTCCCAGTTGCCTATAGAAGCTTTGTAGGGAGTGCTGCCGAGGGTGGCAGTGACTATATTCTTAAAATCCCTGTAATACGCGTCCGCCTCCTTCCCGTGATTCGCCCCGGCCTGCGTATTATCTCCGCCGAAAATGAAAAACCGTTTGTTCCCGCTGCCTGCCGCCTTCGGCAACAAGTCTTTAAAGATAGCTGAGCTGTTCGCATAGCCCACATGGCTGTCTCCAATCACGGCAAATTCCACCGTGTAGGCCTTTGCCTTGCGTTTCAATCCCGGTTTGGTCTGCAGGGGCTTTGGGGTAGGGCCGCTAAGCTTCTTTTTCAGGCCGGGGCTAAGCCTGGAGATTAACCGCGTCCTTGCAGATTGGGTGCGCCGCTTCCCCGCCGCTGACTTCCGCTTCATTATTTACCACCTCTTTATTATGGAGATTGAATCTAGTAGCATGTATATTCGGCCGGGAGAGGAAGCTCTTGGACTGGACTGTATTATAGAAGGAAATGTTCACTGCTCCTCCGCTGTTTATGATAATCAATCCATTTCATATGCTCTTCAGCAAATCCCATTACTCTCTTCCCCCTTCAAACACAAAAAAGTCCCGCACCCCAATAAGCTTGGATTACGGGACGTTCTTCGTCCGTTTGGTTTGATTATAGATTTGGCGCTTCACTCCATCAAGGATGATTATTTACTGCAAAGACCATATACTTCCTCGCCTGCTAGCGAGGTGGTGTTGGTGTTGGTGTTGGTGTTGGTGTTTGCACCGGGTCAGCGGCGGCGGGGCTTCAAAAAAAAACCGGACCTTAAGATTCCCAATCTTAAGGTCCGGTTTACATCTTATTAGTTCTGCTAATCCTCTTATTTCTGCAAAATATATTCTGCTGCAACACTCAGCCTTTTACCGCTGAGCCCACCGTCATCGCCCGCTCCACCTGCTCACTCAGCAGCAGATAGACGAGCACCATAGGAAGCGATGCAATCGTCATAACTGCACCCATCGCTCCCCAATCGGTACTGTAAGAGCCCTGGAAAAAGAGCAGTCCCAGCGGCAGTGTCTTCATATTCTCATCGGATATTAAAATGTAGGCCAAGGTGAACTCGTTCCAGTTGTTCAGGAATTGGAAAATCGCAATGGTAGCAATCGCCGGCAGCGCCAGCGGCAGAATCACCTGGCCGAACAGCCGGTAAATACTCGCTCCGTCAATGCAGGCCGCCTCCTCTATTTCCCGGGGAATGCTCACAAGGAATCCGTAGAACACCATCGTTGAGAACGGCAGACCAATGGCTATGTAGGGAATGATAAGCGCCCCATAGGTATTAGTAAGGTGGAAATCACGCACCAGAATGGCCAAAGGTATCATAATTACCTGCAGCGGCATGAACATCCCGACAATCATATACGTTCTGACCGCCGAGCGGAATCTCCACTGCATCCGGGCTACCGCAAAAGCGAACATCAGCGCCAGCAGTAGAATAAATAATGTAGATATAATAGAAACAATGAAGCTGTTCATAAAATAACGCGGAATGTTAAACTGTGTCCAGGCATTTACATAGTTCTCGAACCGGAAATGGGTCGGGAAGCCGAATGGATTGGTAACAAAAATTTCGTCATTATTTTTCAGGGAATAGGAAATCATCCAGAACAGCGGGTAGACAGAGACAATAAAGTACAGCCACAGCGGTATTTGCAGCAGGAAGCTGCCGATGGACCGGAATGCAGTTTTTGAGTTCATGTTGTGCTCCTTTCCATTAAGCATGCTGTCCGCGGTCAAATACTTTGTTAATAACAACAGTCGCTACAAGTGAGATTAACACGAGCAGGACCGATACAGCGCAGGCGTAACCGTAATTGCTCTCCAGGAAAGCGTAACGGTAAATCATGAAGGTCAAGGTGTAGTTCGTTGTTCCCGGACCGCCGTTGGTCATGATCAGCATCTGCACAAACGCCCCGATTCCCGAGGTGATGGCAATTGTGAAGCAGAATTTGAACGTCTCGCGCATCAACGGCAGGGTTACATGCCAGTGAGCCCGCCATTTGCCGCAGCCGTCAATCGTTGCAGCCTCAAAGTAATCCTCAGGCACGGCCTTGACTCCGGCGTACAAGAGCGAGAACTGGTACCCCATGAACTGCCAGGCGTTGACAAAAGCAATCGCGATGATCGACTGCGTCGGTGAAACCAGCCAATTCTGCTGATAAGAAATGCCCAGCACCTCAAACAGCTTGTTCACCAGCCCGTTCGTCGGATCGTACATCGCGATCCACAGCTGGCAGACAACGGTCACCGACAGAACTACGGGGATAAAATAAGCCGTCTTCAGCAGCTTGCGTCCGCGGACCTTCGGATTGGCGCAGACCAGCGCAAGAATAGTGCCCAGCCCGATCTGGAATACAGCAAGTACAAGAGCGAACAGTCCACCGTTCTTAAGCGAAGTGGCCAGCAGCGGATCACTGAACAGCTCACGGTAATTGGACAGGCCTGCAAAGGTTGCCGTGCTCAGCCCGTCCCAGTCATAGAAGCTGCGAACTATCGACTGCAGCACAGGATAAATCAGGATAACACTGTATAACAGCAGGGCAGGGAGCAGAAACAGCGCCAGTGCCGGTTTATTTCCCAAGTATTTATTCATGCGGTTCTTTCCCTCCAAGTTCCCGTTACAGCCTGACCCCGGGGCAAGAGCCACAGGGTCGGGACTGTTTCAGGTTTCCTTAAATTACTGATTTTCTTTACTAAGCGTACGGTTAAGGTTGGTTACAAAATCCTCTGCAGTAAAGCCGTCTACCAGCATATTCTGCGTGTTGTCATTGATGGCATTCTGAATCTGCGTATTGCTCAGCAGCTTCGCGTATTCTTTGGCATTTGGCAGCAGCTCATCGGCGATCCGCTGCATCATAACCGGTACATCGGATGCGATTGGCTTATCGGTTTTAGGCGAAACAATCGGGCTGCCCAGCTGGGTATATTTATACTCGGCTGATTTGGCTGCCAGGAAAGCGGCTACCTTAACTGCGGTTTCTTTGTTATCGCTTGCCGGAGATACAGCGTAGCCCTGCGGGGAGCCTGCTCCCGCGATGTTAAATTTGGATGTCTCGTATGTTGCTTCGTCCTTAGCCGGCCAGTACATCCAGTCTACCTGGTCACTGAGTTTTTCAGCCGAGCTGTAGATTTCCCATTGGCCGTTGACGAACATGCCTGCACGCCCCTGGTAGAATTGGGAGGATGCCTGGTCATAGTTGGTATTCGTCGCGTTGGCGTCAAACAATCCGGCCTGCTGCAGCTTTTCGAGCTGCTGTGCTGCTGTTACGAATGACTGCGGCAGCTCTGTCAGCCCCTGCTCATCCAACGCGCCGAAGCCGGCAGCCTCCTCACGGGTTACGAGACCGTTGTAGAACGCGGAGGTAATCCATTTTTCTTTTGCAAAAATCGACATTGGCACATAGCCCGCTTCCCTCAATTTACCGGCTGCAGCCGCCAGCTCGTCGTAGGTCTTGATTGGGGTGGCAATGCTTAATTCTTCAAAGATGGTTTTGTTGTAATAGATCACCTGAAACTCGATGCCGGTGTCGGGATAGGCGTATACATGTCCGTCCGGGGCAATCAGGCGAGATTCTACGCCCGGGTTCAGGCTGTTTTTGTAATCGGTGGTGGCTTCGTAATCATCCAGCACTTCTACATTTTTGGATTTGGCAAAAGTCTGCAGTGTCGCCCAGTCCGTGAAGTAAATATCAGGCATGTTGCCGGTTGCGGCATAGGTCTTCAGCTTCTGGTTGCCGTCCTGCACCGCCGGGTCCAGCTCGATCTCCACCTCCGGCATTTCCTTCTTCAGCTCAGCCACCGCGTAATCAAACGGCCCTTTGGTATCATCGTCAAAATGCTGGGCATATACCTTCAGTTTGACCGCGCCGCCCTCTGCCGCTGTATCTGCTGCCGGACTATTATTGGAAGCCGTATTGCCTCCTCCGCAGGCGGAGAGCACCAGTGTCATGGAAAGCGTTATCATGATTACACTTAAACCTTTGCGCTGATTATTCAATTTTGTTTCCCCCTCGTGCGAGTATATGTCTTTAGGCTTTGCTATCCTTGCTACACCCACATTATAGCTCCGGAACACCGGTGATCTTAAGGCACAAAACGGGCATTACCCGTAAAAAACGGGACAAAAAGAAAAGCCACCCCTGCCGGGTGACGAGATGCAAAGCTTATAAAGGTTGGCTGCACATCCTCTGCCTCTCATTCTGTCCCTGGCAGCGAGCGGTATCCGCCAGTAGGTGCAGCCGCCGCCCGCACCCGGCTACTTCCGCACCAGCTGCTCATATTCAGTCGGGGTTACACCAAAGCGTTTTTTGAAGCTTTTGCTGAAATAGCTCGGGTCCGCATAGCCTACACTCTCAGAGATGTCGGCCAGCCTGCGGTTGCCGCCGAGCAGAAGCTCGCGGGCTTTTTTCATGCGGATATGGGTGAGGTGGTCGACAATGGAATGGCCGGACTCCTTGCGGAAGACGCGGCGCAGATAGCTGGAGTCCACATAGACGCCGCCTGCCACCTGCTCAGCCGACAGCTCCGCATCCGCATAATGCTGCTCGATATAGCGGATAGCGGCGTTGAACAGATTCGAGGCCTTGGTCGGCTTCACATCCTCCGTCAGCTGGATCACCCTGCGGTACAGGGCGGTCAGCCATTCCTCCGCTTCATCCCAGGAGGCACAGGCCTTCAGCCTGTCATAGGGTGCTTTGTCTTCACCGCTGTCCCAGACCCGGCTGTACGAAAATCCGCGCTCCCCGGCAAAGGTCAAAGCCAGCGAGAGCAGCCCCATCATCATCGCGTCTGCATATTCGTCTCCCCAGGTGCTGCCGCGCAGCTGGCTGACTGCTTTGCGCACCTCCTCCAGTACATCGGCATCCTTCATGCGCAGGCCCAGCACGATGGCATCCCGCACCGAGCCCAGCTCAGGCATCTCCTGTCCGGAGGCGTGCCCCGCCGTACCGCTGCCGTCTGCCGCCTGCTGCACTGCTTTCCGTCCGCCGGACAAGCGCGGCAGCTTTGGCCGGATGCGCTCCAGCATCTCCGTCATCTCCGCTTCGTTGAAGGGCTTAAGCAGATAATCCTGCACACCGGTACGGACCGCCTTCTGTACATACTCAAATTCATTGTGTCCCGAAATGAACACAATAACGATCCGCTCAAAGCGGTCCTTCAGCTTGCCTGCCAGCTCGATTCCGTCCATAAAGGGCATATTAATATCGACCAGCGCCAGATGCGGCCGGTGCTTCTCCGCTTCCACAAGCGCCTCCTGCCCGTTTCTGGCCTCGCAGCATACCTCGAAGCCCAAGCGCTGCCAGTCCATTTTGAGCCTCAAAAAATCCCGGAACAGCGGCTCGTCATCAACAATCATCACCTTGTACATCGTGCACATCCCTCTTTTCGTTTCCAAGCATCGGCAAAGACAGCTTTACAACAGTCCCTTCACCGGCGGTACTCCGGATACTAAGGCCGTACTCTTCCCCGAAGTACAGGCTCAGCCGCTGCCGGACACTGTAAGTGCCGATCGACCGGGTCTCCTCCTCGGGAGAGTATCCGGACATAACCGCCTCAATCCGCTCCTCATCCATACCCACACCGTTATCTGTCACAGTAACGATTACCTTGCCCCCGGCTATTCCGGCCTGAATCCGGATGAAGCCCTTGCTCCCTTTCTTTTTCAGGCCATGGTAAATAGCGTTCTCAACCAGCGGCTGCAGCGACAGCTTCGGAACCGGGGTTCCCGACAGCTCGGGCGGGATATCAATCTCATAACGGAATACGTCAGGGTAGCGGATCTGCATAATTGCCAGGTAATCGTCCGTAATCTGGGCTTCTTTTTCAAGAATGATCAGCTCCCGCCCCTTATTGAGCACCATCCGGTAAAAATCTGCCAGCGCCTTGGTCGTATCGCGTGCCTCCTCGTTGCGGTCCAGCTCATTCAGCACATAGATGGTATCCAGTGTGTTATACAAAAAATGCGGCTTAATCTGCGCGCTGATCAGAGCCAGCTCATACTCACGCTTACGGTTCTGCTCCTCGGTTACCCGGTCCAGCAGCTCTCCTACCCGGCCAACCATAAAATTGAACGCTTCGGCAATCGTGCCGATCTCATCTCCGGTTCTCGCCGCAGCCACCGGACGCAGATCACCGCTCACCACCTGGCGCATCGCCCGGGTCAGCCGCTCCAGCGGACTTGCCACCTTCCGTGACAGCAAATTGGCCCCGAACAGGGAAAAGATCAGGCAGAGAGCCCCGACCAGCGCAGTCAGCCGCACATTTTGCTGCACATCCGCCGTCAGAAGCTTAAGGGATACGACGTTGATCAGCTCCCAGTCCATCCGGCCGTAATGGCTGACTGTCACCAGATTTCCACCCTCCTGATAGGAAAAGCTGGATTCACCGGCAAGCCCGCTGGCCGCCCCGATTTCCGCTGCCACCGATTGCTCCACCGGCTGGAGCAGGCTGCTTTTATCCGCTGCGGCTACAATCCGCCCCCGACCATCCATGAAATAATAAGCTTTGGGCGCAGCCGGATCGCTCGACTGTAGAAATGCCGACAGCTGCTCCTCTTTAACCATCAGAAATAACGTTCCCAGCGGCTCACCGCTGCCGATGTTGATGACCATTTTGCCCAGTGTCAGTACAGGTGATGACGGATCAGGCGTGAGATAGCTCCGCTGCTCCATCCCGAACCAATGGGAGACACCGTAGCTGTCCGAAAATAGCACCTGCTCCAGCATGCCGCTCGCGGCGAGGCCTTCCTCATTAACGCCGGAGGTATACGATGGGTACACAGTGCCGTCATTGCTGACAAACACCGCCGCATCCACCTCCCGGAATATCGACAGGTCCGTGGAAAGCCGGCTCTGCATCAGATTGGCAAATCGCACCTGCTCCAGCGGAATCGTCTGAACGCCCGGATACATTTCATACAACCGGTTAATATTCGTGACCATAATATTAGCTGCAGTCTCGGCACTGCGCAGAATATAATCGGTGCGCGACAGAATCAGCTGCGATTCATCCGCTACATTGCGTGTCGTCCGCTCAATCAGCGAGCGGCTGAATAAATGGCTGGACAATACGCCCAAAATAAGCAGAGACAGGATCAGCAGGGGAAGAAAAATCGCGATAACCTTGCTTTTGAAGCGGAGCCGTCCAAACCATTTCCCGATAAGTGCTGTTATCTTCAAGCCCAGTTCTCCTCCGCCCTCAAATGAATATTCAACATGGTAACATAATCATCCCGGCTTTAGAAGACGTTAGGTGCAGCAGGTTCAGTTCCGGCCTACTCTGTAAAAAGTCTGCTTGAAAGTTAGCCGGCGGGATGGTAGGATAAAGGCGTGATTAATATTTAGTAAATTTATTAACTAAAAAAGGCGTGAGCAGCTTGGCAACGATTAAAGACATCGCCCGCGAGGCTGGAGTATCTGCAGCTACTGTATCGAGGGTGTTAAATAACGACCTGTCCCTGTCTGTGAGCGAAGATACGCGGACCCGGATTTTTGCTGTTGCGGAGCAGCTGGATTACAAGCCCGCGAGGCTGAAGCAGCTGAAACGGGATACCGAGCTCAGCGCCAAGAAGGTTTCGCTCCTGCTCTGGTGCTCTCCTGAAGAAGAACGGGATGACCCGTATTACGGATCGATCCGCCGCGGGGTAGAGCTGCGCTGTGAAGAGCTGGGCATCCGGATTGATCAGACGCTGCGAGGACGGGCGCCGCAGCATATGCTGCGGCCCGGCGACGGCCTTATCGTTGTAGGCGGCTTCGATCCGAACGATCTCAAGGGGCTGCATGATGACCCGGATACGATCGTGCTCGTAGACCAGTATCAGGAGCGCTCCGACTATGATTCCGTGCGGACGCATTTCCGCCAGGCGGTGGATCAGGCGCTCGGTCATCTGTTTGCCCTTGGCCACCGCGATATCGCTTTTATCGGCGGCGGTGACGGCGGTGAGCGCCGGGCTCATCATTTCGCACGGGTAATGCAGCAGCAAGGCTGTTATGATCCTACGCTGATCCGCACCGGCAGCTGGAGCAGCGCCGACGGCTACCGGATGATGGACGAGCTGCTCTCCGGCGGCAAACGTCCGACGGCCTGCTTCGCTGCCAGCGACCCGCTCGCGGTCGGCGCCCTGCGGGCACTGCATGAGCATGGAGTACAAGTGCCGCAGGAGATGGCCATTGTCGGCTTCGATGATATCGAGATGGCCGCCTATGTCCAGCCGCCGCTGACCACCATCCGCGCTTATCCGGAACAGATGGGAAAGGCTGCGGTCCAACTGCTTGCCGAGCGTTTTGAAGGCCGAGAGGCACCGTCTCACACCATTATCGGTACCAGACTAATTATCAGAGGGACCTGCGGAGCAGCGGAATCATTCGGCCGTATAGATAACACACATGAATAAAGGAGAGTTAATAACATGAGCATGAACATTTACGTTGAAGAATCGTTAGGCCTGTTTCACCTTCAGTCCAAGGATACCAGCTATATTATCCAGCTAGTTGAAGGTTATCCTTCCCATGTATACTGGGGATCACGCCTCCGCCACGACAACAGTCTGACTGATGCGCTCCAGCTCCGCGAGCGGTCGTCCTTTTCCCCGAATCCGGTGCCGGGTAAGCCGTCCCTGTCACTGGATGCCCTGCCGCAGGAATATCCGCAGTATGGAACAAGTGACTTCCGCCGTCCTGCCTACCAGGCCCAGCTTGCCGACGGCAGCCGGATCACAGAGCTTAAATATGCAGGCTACGCTATTTCTTCCGGTAAGCCGGTTCTTGAAGGGCTTCCTGCTGTCTATGCAGAAAGCGATGATGAAGCGCAGACACTGGAGCTTACCCTAAAGGACGATTATGCCGGACTTACCGTTAAGCTGCTGTACACCGTCTTTGCCGGTCACAGTGCAATTGCCCGCTCCGTACACTTCGAGCATAACGGCACAGAGCCGCTGCGGCTGGAGCAGGCGCTGAGCGCCTCGGTCGATTTTGCCGATTCGTCCTACGATACCCTGCACCTCAGCGGAGCCTGGGTGAGAGAGCGCCACATCCAGCGCCGCGCGCTTGTTCCCGGTGCTGCAGTGTCGCTGGAGAGCCGCCGCGGCTCAAGCAGTCATCAGCTCAATCCGTTTCTGGCGCTGCTGCGTCCGGGTGCGGATGAAGATAACGGCGATGTATACGGCTTCAGCCTTGTATACAGCGGCAGCTTCGCAGCTGTTGCCGAGGTTGAGCAGTTCGGTACAACCCGCGTAAATATCGGGATTAACCCGTTTGATTTCTCGTGGCTGCTGGAGCCGCGCCAAACCTTCCAGACTCCAGAGGCCATTCTGGTCTATTCCGGTGAAGGGCTCGGCGGCATGTCTCGCACGTACCACCGGCTATACCGGACCCGTCTGTGCCGCGGCGTACACCGTGACCAGGCCCGTCCGATCCTGGTCAATAACTGGGAAGCGACTTATTTTGACTTTGATGCCGACAAAATCACCGCCATTGCCAAAGAAGCCGGACCGCTCGGGATTGAGCTGTTTGTCCTCGATGACGGCTGGTTCGGCAAACGGGATAACGATAACAGCTCACTCGGCGACTGGTTCGAGCACAGCCGCAAGCTGCCCGGCGGTCTCGCTGATCTTGCCGGCCGTGTGAACGAAGAAGGCCTGCAATTCGGCCTGTGGGTTGAGCCGGAGATGGTCTCGCCGGACAGCGAGCTGTACCGCAAGCACCCGGACTGGTGCCTGCACGCTGAAGGGCGCCGCCGGACCGAGGCACGTAACCAGCTGATCCTTGACCTTTCGCGTCCAGAGGTCTGCGATTATCTGTATGAGACCTTGAGCGCGGTCTTCTCCAGCGCACCAATTACGTACATCAAATGGGATATGAACCGCAACATGACTGAGGTTGTCTCAGCAGCAGCCGGTCCTGAGCGCCAGAAGGAAACTGCGCACCGCTATATGCTCGGCCTGTACAATCTGATGGAGCGCCTAACCGCGCGCTTCCCTGACATCCTGTTCGAGAGCTGCTCCGGCGGCGGCGGCCGGTTCGATCCGGGCATGCTGTTCTACATGCCGCAGACCTGGACCAGCGACGACACCGATGCAATCGAGCGTCTCGCGATTCAATACGGCACCAGCATTGTGTACCCTGCCAGCAGCATGGGCGCACACGTATCTGCGGTACCGAACCATCAGGTAGAGCGGACAACCTCGCTTGCGATCCGCGGCGATGTGGCCATGAGCGGCAACTTCGGTTATGAGCTGGACCTGACTGCCTTCACCGAAGCAGAAAAGAGCCTGGCTGCACAGCAGATTGCCCAGTACAAGGAGATCCGCACACTTGTTCAGCAAGGGGATATGTACCGTCTGCTGAGCCCGTTCGAGGGCAGCGGCGATACCGCCTGGATGTTCGTCAGCGAAGATAAGACAGAAGCCTTCGTGGCCTACTTCCGTGTACTTGCCAAGCCGAACGCTCCAATAACGCGTCTCACACTAAAAGGGCTTGATCCTGAGCTGGACTATGTGCTTGAGACCGGCGCTGCCGGCAGCTCTGACAGCCACGGTACTGCGGATGCAGCTGCTGACAGCACGGCTCCGTTCCAGTCTGCCTTTGGCGGCGCACCTTACGGCGGCGACCGTCTGATGCGCATCGGGCTCGTTGTCTCCGATCTGCGCGGCGATTTCACCAGCTGCACCTACCGTCTGAGAGCAATAAAACGCTAAGCTTGCTCCAAGACTCAGTCAGCTGATTACTGCAATACCACTGCAGCAAAAAAGGGTATTTATCTCCGCCCCGGAGATGAATACCCTTTTCTCTATTTTACCAATACAAAAGTCCCGGAATTCTCCCCTATCTGCTCAACAAACAGCTGTAATCTGTCGATATATATTCAGTTAAAATAATTAACATTATAGAGAAACAAAGGGGACATCCTGTATGAGACTGTTAAAAAACCTGGGTATTGCAAAAAAGCTTATGATTCTCATCCTGGTGAGTGCAGCTTCTCTTCTTACCATCGGAACAATCGGGCAGGTCTACACGAATATAATGGCCGATAAATCTACAGTAATGTACGAGGAGAATCTGATCCCGCTCAAAACGGTCATGCAGATCCGGATCAACGCCAGAGCAAGTGATGCCTATACGCTTGAGCTGCTGACAACCAAAAAGGCTGACCGTATAAAAGAATTAAATGAAGAAATTATTTCCGCATGGGCGGAAATTGACGACATGATCGGGGAGATTGAAGCAACACATCTCCGGGAAGAGGAGCGTCAGCTTATAGCCCGGTATCATGAGCAGGCTGCGGTGCTGGAAGCTTCAAGACTTCAGGTCATTGAATTAGCCTCACAGAACAAAAATGAGCTGGCCTATATAGTCTATACAGAAGAAATAGAATCCCAGCGCAAGCTGGTCAATGACACTCTAAAGGCCATGCAGCAATCCAAGGTTGAAGGAGCCGAGGGCATTAATTCAGAGAATCAGAGCAGGGTTACCCGGATTACCATCATTGCCTCATCCGTGATGATAGCCGCCCTCCTTCTACTTGTCCTTCTCGGTCTGCTGATTTCACGCATGATTGTCAGACCGGTCAAGGAAGTCAGGTCTCTTCTGGCGCAAGCGGAAAACGGAGACTTTACGGTCAAAAGCAGCTATATCTCCAAAGACGAGATCGGCGGACTTTCGGCTTCCTTTAATGAAATGACCGGCAAGCTGCAGGCGATATTCAGCACCGTGCAGGAGTCCTCGCATTTTGTCGCCTCCACCTCCGAGGAGCTCAGCGCAAGCGCTGAGCAGAACAGCCACGCAAGCGGGCATATTGCCGAGACGGTTCAGGATCTGGCCACGGGCACGGAGAAGCAGGTTCATATTGTCGAAGGCAGTTCGGCTTCCATCGCAGAAATGAGCGGCTACACGCAGGCCATCGCCGGCAATACTGAGCAGATGAAGCAGGATGCGCTGCACGCTTCCCGCATGTCTATGGAAGGCAACCAGGCCATTACTGAGGTAACGGCGCAGATGAATTCAATCTCCTCCAATGTGCACAGCCTGGTTGAAGCAGTCACCAGCCTTAATAACCGTTCCGCGGAGATCGGGCAGATCGTCAGTGTCATCTCCGGCATTTCCGCACAGACGAACCTGCTTGCGCTGAATGCTTCCATTGAAGCAGCCAGAGCCGGGGAGCATGGACGGGGATTTGCTGTTGTTGCCGGGGAGGTCAGAAAACTGGCTGAGCAGTCAGACCGCTCAGCCGAGCAGGTTGCACAGCTGATAAGGCTGATTCAGCAGGATACGGAAACCACCCTTTCCACTATGGATCAAACCTCGCACGAAGTGGAGTCAGGCTTGAGCAAAGTTAATCATGCCGGCCAGTCCTTCCATAAAATTGAGGAGGCTGTAAGCCGTTTTGTTGACCAAATCGGAGGCATCGCTGAAGCGCTCCACAAGCTGGCCGAGGGGACTTCCGGCATTGATGATTCGATTGGTAAGGTAAGGAATGTGGCCCGGGATTCCGCCTCCCTCAGCCAGAATATTTCTGCCGCAACCGAAGAGCAGCTGGCTTCCATGCAGGAAATCTCCTCTTCCGCCCAGGCGCTGGCCAGTCTTGCTGATGATCTTCAGAAGATTTTGAACCAGTTCAAAATCTGAGATACAGCTTACAGCCTTCTAACAAAAAGGAGCTCCGCTTTTGCAGCGGGGCTCCTTGCTGTCATAGCATTCAATTCGTGTTATTCCAGCTCAACCGTCTGATTGAGATTGGAGTCTTCCGTATCCTGATTGGTAATTCTTTTGAACATATAACTTGCCTTCTCGGCCAGATTGCCGCTCTTCCAGTACTCCGCAGATTCGGCATGGACCTGGATCAGGATGACTTCCGGATCATCATAGCTGGTCTTCAGAAAAGCTTCATAGCCCGGATTCCAGTATTCCTTCTTCTTGGCTACATCATCCACAATTCTCGCCACACCGCGGATCGAGACATAGGATTTATCGGCATATACTACATTCACCCGCGGGTCGTGCAGGATCTCGCCGAACTTGCTGGTATCCTTTTTGGTCAGGAACCACAGGTCCCCGTCAAATTCGACCTCCTGCGTCTTCATCGGCCGGGACACCAGACCTTCAGGTGAAATCGTGGTGAACATCGCCGTATCAATACCCTTGATCAGCTTACGTACTGTTTCGACAGCCTCCTGGTGGCTATTGTTCAAAGTTGACATGCTTATCGCCTCATTTCTTCCGTATTAGGTAATAGGTTGTCCAAAGACATACCATTTATTAACCAAAACACGTTGGCGGCTATCCGGAGGGTCGGACTTTAATCAAGGCGGAAAAGCTATATATAGCCCTAACGGACACAGATGCTCTTATTATCGGGAAAATGGACATTATTTCAGTCTAACGGACACCAGTGCTCTTAATCCCGATAATATGGTTAAAAATTACCCGCCAGGGACGATTTAAGCTCACTACGGTCCGTTAGATTTTTTTGAAATAATTAATAATAAAAATAGCGGCGCTACGGTCCGTTACAGCTGCTGCACAGCAGCCCGGCAAGAGTCAGCCTCTCCGGTAATAAGGCAGCCGGCTGAGCGGCACCTCGATTTCCAGCTCGGCCGGGCCGGTAACGGTGCTGCCGTCATCCCCGGTCCAGATGCCCTCCGGGAATATTACACGGCGCTGTCTGCCGCCCATCCGGATAACCGGTGCAACCAGTACAGAGCTGCCCAGCATGAACTGGTCCTTAATGGCCTCCAGTCCCTGGCCCGGGAACTCATAAGCCATATGGCGCATAACCGGTTCTCCGGTGACGGAGGCGTGACGGGCCAGCTCCAGAATCTCCTGCCCGAACCCGGCATGTAATGCGGCTGCCTCTACGCAAAGAGCGAGATGCTTCTCATCCAGTACCCGCCAGGGGGCCGCTGAGAACTGCATCATCGGAAACAGCGCCGAGCACTGGGCATACCGGACGAACAGCTCGGGATCAATCCGGGCCGAGGTCAGGCTGCTGAATTCACCACCGCCGATCATATCCGGGCAGGTGTAGGCATAACCAAGCAGTCCTTGGGCGAGCCCGTCAGGAATAAGGTCCCCCAGCCCGTTGTCCTGCCATGCATGGCCCTTGTCCTTAAGCCGCTGCACCAGCGGCTGGCCGGCCAGCTTCCAGCAGGCACGGTACTCATTCAGCCTGTACTTCAGCCCGGCTCTCGCCCAGGCTTCACTATGCCCGCTGCGTGTGGTGGCCGGAATAAAAGCCTGGTCATCCGGCTCATAAAACTCAGCGTCGCCGGCATCCAGCTTGAACCCGTCAATCCCGTACTCCCGCTGCAGGGTATCCAGCTGCTCCTGAATCCACTTCACCGCATCAGGATTCGTACAATCCAGAACCGCGCTATAGCCGTTCCACCATTTCCGTAGGGCAGTCTTGCCTTCCCGGTCCTTCAGCAGAATTCCGGCAGGCTCCAGCTGGCGGAAGGTGCGGGAATCCGGGCTGATGAACGGGCAGACCCATAGCATAACCTTGAAGCCGAGGGTATGAAGCTCCCGGGCCATCCGGCCCGGATCAGGGAACCTTCCGGAATGAAAGGTCCAGGTGCCGTAAGGCTCATGCCAGTTGTCATCAATCATGATGACGCCCGGCGGCATTCCGTGCTCAAGCACCTTGCGGGCATACTGCAGCACCTTTTCCTGGGTCGGCTCATACAGCAGCTCGATCCACAGATTATATTGCGGAGCGGTGAACAGCAGCTCCTCCGGGATGCCGGCGGCTGGCGGAAAATAGCTTCGGGATACTTGCTCAAACGCCCCTTTTAAGCTGCCGCAGCCCTCTCCGGCTATCAGCTCCCCCTTCCCTGTTACCGTTACAAACCCGTCCTCAAAAACAAATTCAAAGGGCTCTTCACTCCAGATATACCTTCCCAGGCTTGAGAGCAGCAGCGGACTGGCCTGATTGCCGTTATGATGCTGATCCAGATCTGCCCGGAACAGCTCCTGTCCGTAAGGCATGCTTTTGCCGTCTGCAGCACGTCCGCCCCACCAGTATTCACCCGGAAGCAGCCTGATAAGCTGTTCGTATTTTGTCGTCTGATCCATCTGACCTCACTCCTTTTTCTAATCCGATCTTACCTGCGGGGCCAGCCGGAGACAATCTAAAAGTTGTGCGCTATAATATAACAAAATTGACTTTTGGGTTTAGGAGGATGAACGATGACTGAGCCATCGGCATATGCTTTTCATAACGATGATAATTCAATCTTGATGCTTAGCTCCATCGGGTGGCAGAGAATAAGAAATGCTGAATACAGCTTTGACGGCAATGAGCGTCCGGACTCCGGGCATGTCATTTTTCAATATACGCTCAGCGGGCAGGGCTGGATCGAGGTGGACCAGCAGCTTATTCCCCTGGCTAAAGGCTCAGGCTTTCTGGTCAAGGTTCCCGGCAATTACCGCTACTTTTACACACCGGACAGCCAGCCCTGGGAAATTCTCTGGCTGAATATAAGAGGAGCTGAAGCAGCCCGGATCTGGGATATGGTTATTGCCCAGGAGGGCCATGTCATCCGCAGAGAGGCCGGTTCCCCGCTGATCACGGCGTTATGGGAGCTGCTGCGGGCCATCGGCGAGGATAAGGTGACCGACAAATATCTGCTCTCCGCCCAGGTCTACAGCTGGCTGCTGACTCTGGTCCGGACGAGCGGTGAGATCTCCAAGGATATCAGCGCGGCTACCAGCTCGATCATTCTAAAGGCCAAAAAATACATGAGGGCGCACTACGCTGAGCCGTTGACTCTGGACCTGCTTGCAGAGCATTGCGGGGTCAACAAGCATCATCTGTGCCGGCTGTTCCAGAAATCGGAGCAGACCTCCCCGCTCGCCTATCTTAGGGAACGGCGGGTGGAAGCGGCCGTCTCCCTGCTGCGTACCACCGATCACTCTATACAGGAAATCGGCCGTGAGTGCGGCTTTGACAGCCCAAGCTATTTCGGCAAGGTATTCCGCGATTATATGTCCATGACCCCGAAGGATTACCGTCTGAAAAAGCTGGAATTTCCATACGATGCGATTTATTATGAGTGAGACTTGCCTGCGTTCCGGCAGAATTGCCTCCAGAATGTCAATTGTAATCAGCCGGGCGTCCCTGTACAATAAACCATGTCAAAGAATGGAAGTGCCGACAGGAGAATGCGGATGGGGAAAACAAACAAACGATGGTGGGCCAGCCGGAGCGTGCTGCTCACCTGGACTTTATCTTATTTGGCCGTGCTGCTGCTGCCGGTCATACTGAGCTCGATTGTCTATTACCAGTCCAGCAGGATGCTGGCTGACGAGATCCACCTGGCCAACAATTCCTTGCTCAGACAATTAAGAGAGCTAATGGACAAGCAGATTGAAGCGGTCAACCGGCTTGATTTTGAGCTGAGCTGGAATACCAAGTTCCGGGAGCTGGTCGATCAGCACAAGTATGCTATTTTTCCGGAAGAATACATGTATGATCTGTACGATGCCACCAAGGATATGTCCCTCTATCAGTCGGCTTACGGCGAAACGGACCTTTTCTATATCTACCTGGCAGCGAGAGAAACCGTCCTGCTTCCCGGCGTATACCGGAGTGCGAGGTTTGCCTACAATGAGCATCACAAATCAAGTATGCTCAGCTACGAGGAATGGACGGATATTCTGCAGCGCCAAAAGTTCAAGGGCTTTGTACCCGTGAAGCGCAACAACGAAAACGGGGTTCAAGTAGATGCGCTCGCCTATGTAAGCACCTATGATTACGAGGAGGGCAAGCCGTCAGGGGCCAATGTTATTCTGATCGACAAATCCAATATCCTTACCTCCCTGCTTAACATCGAGGCCTTCAGCAAGGGGCATGTACTGATCGCAGACGCCGATAACAATGTGCTGGTATCCAGCTCAAGTGAGGAGCTTCCCGCCAGGCTTCCCTTTGATACTCAGTCAGGCGGCATGTTCATCTGGGAGTCGGGAGGACGGCAATACGAGGTGTTTTCCATCCAGTCCGGGGTATCCAATCTTAAATATATCTCTCTTGTTCCCAGCGAGGTGTACTGGAAGAAGGCGGAGCTTGTCCGCAAGCTCACTTATATCAGTATTCTGGCCAGCCTGCTCGGCGGCGGATGCCTCACCTACATCTTTCTGCGTAAAAATTATAATCCTCTCCGGCAAATTGTAGGCGCTTTCAATAATAAAGCGGCTCTCCGGGAGAAAGGAACGAACGAATTTCATTTTATCCAGCAGGCTGTGGACAGTACTCTGAATGAAATGGACAACCTGATGCTGGAGATGAAAAAGCAGCATTACAGCCTTCGCTCCGGCTATATGATGAAATGGTTCAAGGGCAAACGGGACCATGAGCTTCCGCTGGCTGAAGCTTTGACTGCCTTTGATATCCGTCTGCTGTCAGAGGATTTCGGGGTTCTGCTGTTATACATGGAGGATGTGGATATTTTTCTGGAAAGGGTTCAGGGTAAAACGGCTGCGGAAAAGCTGCGGCTGCTGCATTTTATCGTGTGGAATGTAGTGGAGGAGCTGGTGAATGTCAAGCACCGGGGTTACCTGGTTGAAAATGATGACGCCATGCCTTGCCTAGTCAGCCTGTCCGGGCTTCCCCAGGAAGAGCAGGCAGCGGATTTGCTCCAGGCAGCCCGGTCCGCCCAGGAATTCCTTGCCCAAACCTATAGCATCTATATTACTGTGTCAATCAGCCGGGTTCACAGCGGCCTGGAGCATATTCCCCAGGCATATCAGGAAGCGCTGGAGGCTATGGAATATAAGCTGGTGATGGGCAAGCAGGAGATTCTCGCCTATGAGGACATTCAGCGGTACAGCATCCAGGCGGATACCGATTCCGGCTATTATTATCCGCTCCAGAGTGAGCAGCAGCTGATCAATTACGTCAAGGTCGGGGATTTCCCGGCGGCCAAGGCTGCCCTGGAGGACATTCTGCAGATGAACTTCTCGGCCCACCCGGTCAAGCTTCCGCTGGCCCGCTGTCTGATTCTCGATCTGGCCGGCACATTGATTAAAAGCATGGGCGAGCTTGGCGCGGGCCGGGACAATATCCTGATCCAGAACCCCAAGATCATTGACAGGCTCTCCTCCTCCGAGACGCTCTCGGAAATGCAGGAGCAGCTGGAGAGTATGCTGAAGGAGGTCTGTGATTATGCCGCAGCCAGACGCCTGCAGAATGTGCAGGAGAACCGCCAGCGGGCATTGACGGAGCTGATCAGCGAGGTATCAGCTTTTATCGATAACCATTATACTGATCCCGGCTTGAACGTCTCCCTGCTCGGCCAGCAGTTTGATATGAAGCCCACCTACCTGTCACGGCTGTTCAAAGAGCAGTCCGGTGAAGGCCTGCTGGATACGATCAACAAGAAACGGATTGACTGGTCCAAGCAGCTGATCGCGGATAAACGGCTGACCGTCCAGGAGGCGGCGGAGAAATCCGGCTTCAATGATGTCGGCACTTATATCCGTACCTTCAAGAAGCTAGAGGGCATCACCCCCGGCAAATATAAAGAGACTATTGATGGTTGACTCCTCTCTTCCCTGCCTGCCATCCTGTATGGCGGACGGGGATTTTTTATAGGGAATGAAGCATAGGATGACAGCTTGAACATTGAATTAAAACAATCCTAAAGGAAAAAGTGGGGGAGGAGAATTTTGGAACTGGAGGAGCGGTAGCGTCCGCCTTTGTCTGCGGATTTCTACCGCGAGCAGCGGTTTAAATATGAGAAATCTGCAGACAACAGCGGCCGGAAGTCCAAATATTCTCTGGAGTCACGGCGGAGCCCATTCAGGAGACCTCGGATTCGAGCTTCATGTTCCCGATTCGCCTATCCCTTTGTCTATTTTGCCGATGCTGAAAATACAGGTTTCAATCCCATTGGATATACTGCGCATGTACAGTCACGCGGGACCAACCTTATAGTTATGGCATGAGCCGCCGCCGTACGGCAGGTTCTGAAAGATAAGCTTATGAAACACACTCAGGGAGGTTAACAAAGAATGAGAAGAGCAAGCAGAAAGATCATGTTTTCGCTCATGACATTCCTCTTGGCGGGAAGCACGCTGGCAGGATGCTCGGGCAACAACGGAAACAACGAAGCAGCCCCTTCCACAGATATATCTGCGGAACCTGTGGCAGTGACGTACCCCATTGAGACAGATAAGACGCTTACGTATTGGGGAGCTCTGCCGAATGCGCTGACCGGGGTAAGATCAGAGCATGCTGAGGTTCCCTTCTATCAGGAATGGCAAAAGCAGACGGGGATTAAAGTGAATTTCACTGCGCCTCCAACCAACCAGATCGATGAATCCTTTAACGTCATGCTGGCATCGGGTGAGCTGCCGGATATGCTGGAATATAACTTTTTCGGCTTCCCCGGCGGACCGGAGAAAGCAATCAAGGACGGCTACATTCTGGAGCTGAATGACCTGATCGACAAATACGCCCCAAATTACAAAAAGTATCTGCAGGAGCATCCCGAGGTTGAGAAAATGGTCAAAACCGATAACGGAAGCTATTATGCCTTTCCTTTTATCCGCGGGGATGAATCCCTCCTGACATTCCAGGGCCCGGTCATCCGCAAGGACTGGCTGGATGAGCTGGGTCTGCCTGTGCCTGAAACGATCGATGAATGGACAGCAACCTTGAAAGCGTTTAAGGAGAAAAAGGGGGCAGCCGCACCGATCTCCTTCGTCGGCAAGCCGCGTGTGTTCAATGAACTGGGCAACGGTGCTTTTGTAGGTGCGTTCGGCGTTACCCGTGACTTCTATCTGGAAGACGGAAAGGTTAAATTCGGACCTGCCGAGCCGGGCTATAAGGAGTTCCTGAGCCTGTTCCGCCAGTGGTATGCCGAAGGGCTGCTGGATAAGGATGTGGCTACAGTGGATTCCAAGGTGATGGATGCGAATATTACATCAGGTGCAACCGGGGCTACCTGGGGCAACTCCGGCGGCGGCATCGGCAAATGGACGCCGATCATTAAAGAAAAGGACCCTACAGCTTCAATTATAGCAGCACCGTATCCGGTGCTCGAAAAAGGAACAACGCCTAAGTTTGGACAAAGAGACTACTTCATGTCCACCGGCGGTATGGTAGCCATCTCGGCCACCTCCAAGAATGCCGAGCTTGCAGTAAAGCTGCTGGATTACGGCTACAGCGAAGCTGGCAGTATGCTGTTTAACTTCGGAACCGAAGGCGTCAGCTATACCCTTGAGAACGGCGAGCCGGTATTTACTGATCTGCTGATGAACAATCCTGAGAAGCTGGCTCCGGCTCAGGCGATGTCACTCTATATCCGGGGCAATACCATGGGGCCTTTTGTTTCTGACAAGCGGGTCTCCGAGCAGTATCTGAACCTGCCTGAGCAGCAGGAAGCAGTAGCAACGTGGCAAAAAACGGATATGGCCAAATACCAGATTCCTCTCGTTACCCCAACCCCGGAGGAAAGTGCAGAATTCGCCAACATCATGGCGGATGTGAACACCCTTGTAGATGAAATGACCCTAAAGATCATTCTGGGTACTGAACCGCTGGAGGCTTATGACGGGTATCTGGATAAACTGCAGTCCGTCAAGCTCTCCCGGGCCATTGAAATTAAACAGGCGGCGCTGGAGCGGTATTTGCAGCGTTAGACCAAAGAAGGTATAACGGAGCAGGCGGGAGACATCCTCTCCCTGCTTCCTTTAAGGAGGAGGAGCAGAAAACCATGTCTAAACTGGAACCGATGAGCGGATACGAAACCGCAGCTTCACATAACAACTTTAAACAGCGCTTTATCCGCGATTTCAAGCTGAACAAGCTGCTGTATTTTATGATGATACCTGTCTTGCTCTACTATGTTATTTTCCACTATGCACCGATGTACGGGGCAGTCATCGCCTTTAAGGATTTTTCACCGATGAAAGGAATTATGGGCAGTGAATGGGTCGGGCTCCAGCACTTCCGGGACTTTTTCTCCAGCTATTATTTCTGGCGCATTCTGAAGAATACGGTGGTCATCAGCCTGTATTCCATCATCTTTATGTTTCCGGCTCCGATTATTCTTGCGCTGCTGATCAATGAAGTCAGAAACCAGGCCTTCAAACGGGTCGTTCAGACCGTTTCCTATATGCCTTATTTTATCTCCCTTGTTGTTATTTGCGGGATGATTACCGATTTCACCAACAGCAACGGAATCCTCAATTCCCTCTTCTCCTTGTTCGGCTATGACGGGGCTGCCATGCTGCAGAAGCCGGGCCTGTTCAGACCCCTCTATATCGGGTCCGAAATCTGGCAGAAAATCGGCTGGGAATCCATTATCTACATCGCCGCACTGGCGGGCATCGACCAGGAGCAATATGAGGCCGCCCGGATCGACGGTGCCAGCCGCCTGAAGCAGATGCTGTACATCACGCTCCCGGGGATTCTGCCGACTATCACGATCATGTTCATTCTCCGGATGGGCAATATGCTGAACGTCGGTTTTGAAAAAATCATCCTGCTCTACAGCCCGGTTACCTACGAAACAGCTGACGTCATCTCCTCCTTTGTCTACCGCAAAGGTCTGCTCGAATTCGGCTGGAGCTACAGCTCGGCCGTCGGCCTGTTCAACTCGCTTGTGAATCTGATTCTGCTCATCTCGGCCAACTATATCAGCCGTAAAGTCAACAAGAGCAGCTTATGGTAGGAGGAAAATATGATGCAAGCCGAAAACGGCCTGAAAAATAAAGCTTTTGACTGGATTATTAATACCGCACTCATTCTGCTGGTCATCGTTACCCTGTATCCGCTGCTGTACGTCACCTTCGCTTCCTTCAGTGAGTCCTCGCAGCTGGTTGCGAACAAGGGCTTTCTGTTTAAGCCGCTGGGCTTCAGCCTTGAAGCCTATAAGAGTGTATTCAGTAATCCCGGCATCATCAAGGGGTATGGAAATACGCTGTTCATTCTCGTTGTCGGGGTCACGCTCAACCTGTTCCTGACTGCGGTCGCAGCCTACGTATTATCCAGACGGAACGTGATGTGGAACAATCTGTTCACCTTCCTGATTATCTTCACCATGTTCTTTCATGGCGGACTGATTCCGCTCTACCTGATCGTCAAAAATGTCGGCCTGATCGACTCCCTGTGGGCCACCATTGTTCCATTCGCCGTGAGCACGTTCAACCTGATCATCATGCGCACCTCCTTCTCGGCCATCCCCGAGAGTCTGGAGGAATCGGCAAAGATAGACGGGGCTAACCATCTGACGATTCTGTTCCGGATCATCCTGCCGTTGTCCAAGCCGGTAATAGCCGTTATGATCCTCTATTATGCAGTAGAGAAATGGAACGCATGGTTCTATGCCTCCATTTTCCTGAAGGACCGGAACCTGTTCCCGCTGCAGCTGGTGCTCCGCGAGATCCTGATCGCCAATTCCACCGACAATATGTCCACCGGAGCCAGCTCTGCCGACCAGTTCATGATTGGGGAGACGATCAAATACGCTACGATTATCGTAGCAACGGTACCGATCCTGGTTGTGTATCCTTTTGTGCAGAAGTATTTCGAGAAGGGTGTCATGATTGGTGCGGTGAAAGGGTAGCCGGGGTCTGGATATTCCGGTAAAAGCAAAACATGCGGTACGCTGTTATCAGCGCACCGCATGTTTATTGTGCTGTCGAAACAGCTGGAGCCAGCCTCATCACACTGGCCGTTCATCCTTTTAATCCCGTTGTGCTGATTCCTTCAACAATATAACGCTGGAATATGAAGAAGACCAGAATTGGCGGAATGAGCGACAATGTAGCCATTGCGAACATGGCAGACCAGTCCGTGCCGGAGCTCGGGTCGGCGAACAGCCGGAGGGCAACGCTGAGCGTATACAGCTGTGGTCTGCCCAGATAGATCAGCGCACCGAAGAAGTTATCCCAGGCCCAGTAAAATTCAAAGATGGCCGCGGTGACCAGCGCCGGCTTGATCAGCGGCAGAATAACCCGGGAGAAAATGCCGAACCGGCTGCAGCCGTCAATTTTGGCCGCTTCATCAAGCTCATAGGGAATGGTGCGGATAAACTGCAGCAGCAGGAAGATAAAGAACGCTGAGCCGAAAAAGGCCGGCACGATTAAGGGCAGAAAGGTATTGACCCAGCCCATTTTGTAAAAAATAATATACTGCGGAATCTGTACAATCTGCCCCGGCAGCAGCAGCGTCAGCATGACGGTTGCGAACCAGAAGCCCTTCAGCCTGAATGGTATTCTGGCGAAGCCGTAAGCGATCAGGGAGCAGGAGACAAGGGTCCCTGCGACTACAGAGCAGACAATAATAACGGTATTCTTGAAAAAGGTCCCGAAGGTAATTCCGGCAAACCCGCGCCAGCCGCTGATATAGCTGCCGAAGTCCCAGCTGGCTGGAATCAGTGAATGCGCACTTACAAACACCTGGGAGCTTTCTTTCAGGGAGCTGGCCACCATCCAGACAAGCGGATACAGCGAGACGATCCCGATCAGGAGGCATACCAGGTGGACCGTCAGCCTGCTGGCATTTTTTTTTGTATTTGGCATCATAGCGGCTATCCTTTCGACTCGTAATGTACCCATGCGGAGGATGACTTAAAGACAAGCGCGGTCAGTACGGCAACAATAAGCAGCAGGAAGCAGGATAAGGCCGCCGCATAGCCCATGTCCAGAAACTCAAAGCCCTGCCGGTATACATACAGCTGATAGAATAAAGTCCGGTCCAGCGGTCCGCCTGACGTAATAATAAGCCCCTGGGTAAAGGTCATGAAGCCGCCGATAATCTGCATAACCAGATTGAACAGGATGACCGGAGTCAGCAGGGGAAGCGTAATTTTGACAAAACGGTGGAAGCCGTTCGCCCCGTCAACAACCGCTGCTTCATAATAGGAATCGGGAATATTTTTGAGCCCGGCCAGAAAAATGATCATCGGCGAGCCGAACTGCCAGACCGCCATCAGGATCAGTGTCCACAGCGCCGTATCAGGATTGGCAATCCATGAGGTATTGGGGCTCGCGCCGGTGAACAGGCCGATGATTCCGTTAACGGCCCCGTTCAGGCCAAACAGCTGGCCCCACATGACCGCCACCGCTACACTGCCTCCGATGATGGAGGGAATGTAGAAGGCTGTGCGGTATAAGCCCACAAACCTGATCTTCATGTTCAGCAGCATCGCAATGAATAAAGCAAAGATTAGGCGGAGCGGGATCGCAGTCAGCACATAGAAGAATGTAACCTTCAGGCTGGTCAGGAACTTCTCATCCACTGTGAACATGCGGATAAAGTTATCCAGCCCGACCCAGCCGGGTGATGACAAGAGATCATAATCAGTAAAGGCGAAATAGAATAAAGCCACAAACGGGATGAGCGTAAATGCGGTAAAGCCTATAATCCACGGTAAAATAAACAGATAGCCTGTCCGGTTCTCATAACCTGCTTTGACGGCCTTTTGTGCCATTAGCTTCATCACACCTGTCTGCGGCCGGCTGCTTCACCGTAATCAGAAGCCGGCCGCTGTTGTATGTTATTGCTTGTTTCTGGCTACAATCGCCGCCGCTTCCTGCGTCAGCTTCGCATAGGCATCCTTAATGGAGGTCTGCTCGTACATAATCTGCTGCTCCAGATCCACCATAAGCTTATCAATTTCAGTCGCTCCTGCCGGGGCAGGCGGATCAAGCGGGCCGCTATGCTCTGCTACGACTTCCATATAATCCGCTACCGCCTTCATTTCCGGCTCGAATTGCTCCATCAGGGCAGCGCGCACAGCGCTTGAGACCGGCATGCCGCGGTTGGCATTCAGGATCTTATTGGCTTCCACATCGTTGACGAAATAGCTGATAAATTTGGCAGCTGCTTCTTTGTGCGTGGAATTGACCGAGATGGAGAAATGCATGCCCGGCCGCACATCCATTGCTTTATCCGAATCCGGACCAGGCATCAGAATCATCTGCAGCGGTCTGCCCGCTGCCTTGACAATCCCGGGATACTGGTTCGTGTAGGCGACCATGACCGCAGACTGGCCTTTTACCAGGAAGGATTCCTCCGGGTTCTTGACTGACAAGGAAGCATCCATCTTCGGTATCAGCCCCTCCTTGGACCACCCCTGCCGGTAAGTAAAGAAATCCGTGTACAGCTTCTCGTCAAAGCCGATTCCCTTCTCCTCAGCTGCGATTGTCTGGCCAAACTGGCGGGCATAATACGCAAGCGTGAAATTGATGTTGAACAGATCATCTGCACCGTAAGCACCGGTGACCTCCTTCAGCTTAGCCAGATCGTCATGCAGCGCTTCCCAGTTAGCATATCCTTGCCCAGGAATAGTCAGGCCGGCTTTCTCGTACGCTGCCGGATCGACAATCATCACTCTGGCATTAACGCCAAGCGGTATCCCGTACAGCTTGCCGTCAGCACCTCTTCCGCCGGACAATGTATTTTCCCCGATATCCGCAACATCGATGGTACCGTTTTCAACATATTGATCCATCGGCTCCAGCAGCCCTTTGTCCAGGAACTGGTTCGAATCGCTGGAGCCCACATAAAAATTAACCACATCAGGCATATTGTTGGAGGCGGCAAGCAGCGTAAGCTTTTGGAAATACCCGTCAAAGCCCTGATATTCCGGTGCGAAGGTGGTCCCCGGATGGGTCTTGGCGTAGAGATCGAGCACCTTGGACGTCAAATCATGCCGTTCCTGGTTGCCCCACCAGATAATCCGGAGATTGCCCCCGGCATCCGGTGTACTGCTGCTTACGGTTTGACCGGCAGGCTGCGCGCTTCCGCCCGGCTCTGCTGTATTCGAATTGCCCCCTGAACACCCGGTAAGCGCAAGGATACCGGCAGCAGCCGCAATCATCATACTGGAAAAACGTCTCTTCATTGGTTAGCGCCCCTCTATTGTTGTTATTTGTAACCTGAACGTATCTGTGTTGTCCGGGCCCGGATGCTGCAATACGTTTCTATATCTAAAATACACCGCTTCGCGCTTCTCCAACATGGAAAAAACAGAGGTTCTTCCTGAAAGAAATCGAGTTCTTTCAGGAAGGCTGCTGCTTCTGCCCCTCACTGCCGCGCATATATTCCGTCGGCGTCATGCCGGTATATTTCTTGAACAGCTTGGAGAAATATTGGGCGTCCTCCGGATACCCCAGCATGACCGCAATATCATAAATCCTCAGCTCCCGCTCCTGCTCCATCAGCCTTTTGGCCGATTCCATCCGCAGCTGCAGCAGGTAACCGGAAAATTTACTGCCGGTTTTTCTGGTGAACATTTTGCCCAGGTAATCCACATTTACATAGAGCAGCTCGCTGCCGATCCACTTCAGCGATAAATCGGGATTGCCGAGATTCTCCTGCACAATCTGCAGCACCGAGTCGATCAGATCATTCTGCCGTTTAGCTGTCCGGCCGGAATGGCGTGCAGCCAGCTCCAGCGCCGTTTCCTCCAGCAGCTGAAAGGCTTCGCGCAGGGAAGGCATGTTATACAGCTGCGGTATAGCTGTCACGTACTCATCCAGCCCTCCTTCACTCTGCCGGATTACCGCCAGAAACAGCTCCAGACACAATTTCCGTGCAGCCGCCGGATCATGTACACCGCTTACCAGCAGTCCGCCTGCTTCATTAATTGTCTCGCTTATCTCCGCCGCATTGCCGGCACGGACAGCCAGCACCAGCCGTTCCGATACATTGGCTGCATCCACTGGAAGCTCCTTTTCGGCATCCGGCACATCCTGCGGAGTCACGATGAAGCCCTCCTGAAAGGGCAGCCCAAAGCTCAGGCAGCGTCTCACCGTATCGTACATGGAGCGGATCGCTGTGAAGCCCCCTTCATTGCTGACCGCTACAAAGCATTCAAGCTTGTAATAAGCTTTATAAATCCGCTGAACCTGCTTGACCTTTGCTGAGAGCTGCCCGAAATCAACTGCCTTTATAAGCAGCAGCACCTGGTCCCGCACTACTGTCGTTAAATAGGCCCCCTCATCCTTAAATACTTCCCCGGCAATATTCCTGAGTGCAAATTTATGAATATACTCCGTTTCCCCGTGGATGCCAAACAGCACCAGCTTGAACAGCTGCTGCTCAATCATGAACAGATCCATGAAATAATCGCAGTCCTGCTTGTTGTACATGCCGGTGAGCACAATATCGCGCAGCAGCTGTTCTTTTACATGGGGCAGCACCTTTTTAAAATCATTCTGCAGCCGCTCCACAAATTCCGCATGCTCCGACCGGCGTTTCAGCTCGGCGGCCACGGTGTGCAGAACCTCGAGAATTTTGGTCTCATTGCTTGGCTTCAGCAGATAATGCTTCACCCCCTGGGCCATCGCTTCGCTTGTATAGTCATATTCACCGTAACCGGACAAGACGACATACTCCGTGTGCGGAGACTCTGCCCTGAGCTGCCGGATCAAGTCCAGTCCGTTCATCAGCGGCATGCGGATGTCTGTAATCACGATGTCAGCCGGTTCCCGGCGGAACCGCTCCAGCGCCTCCGCTCCGTTATAGGCCGGCTCAAGCAGCCGGAACCCGTTCTTCTCCCAGGGAATCAGGCTGGAAATCCCCTGCACCACCAGCTCCTCATCATCAACGAGCAGTACTTTATACATCGCCGCTGCCTCCTTTAGGTATCGTAATCCGCACACAGGTTCCTTTGCCGGGCTCGCTCTCAATGCCAATGCCGTACTCCCCGCCAAAAGCCAGCTGCAGCCGCTCATGGATGTTCCGCAGACCGATTCCCGTCCCTTTAGCCTCATAATCCAGACTCCGCAGACGCTCCAGATAATCCGCGCCGATGCCGGGCCCGTCGTCACTGACGGCAAAGACAAGGTCCTCCCCGTCACGCGCGGTCTCGCAGCGGATAAGAATATGGCATACCCCTGCTGTCTGGTCTACGGCATGATACACTGCATTCTCAACAACCGGCTGCAGTGCAAACTTCGGAATCAGACTGTCCATTGCTCCGCTCTCCACCTCCGTACTGAAAGCAATCCGCTTGCCATAGCGAACCTTCTGGATATACATATAGCTGCTAATCAGCTCAAGCTCCTCACGGACGGTCACCATGGTACGCTTGTTATCCATCGCCCCACGAAGCAGCTGGCTGAGGGACTCCACCATTGTGGAGATGACCTCATCACTGCGCATCCGGGCCATCCAGTTGATCGAATTCAGCGTATTGTAGAGAAAATGCGGATTGATCTGCGCCTGAAGCGCCCGGTACTCCGTATCCTTGATCACAATCTGCTTCTTGTAATTGTCGTCGATCAGCTGCTCGATATTACGGATCATGCTGTTGAACCTTTTGTGCAGATACCCGATCTCGTCCATTTGTGCAGCCGCACGGATATCCAGCAGGGAAGCACTGAAATCTCCCTTCTCGGCACTGCGCATCTGTCTGGCCAGCTGGTTGATCGGGCGGGTGAAGCTTTTAGCGAACAGATAGCTGATGGTACAGGCAATTATAAGGAGTGCTCCCGCAATCAGCAGAATGGTGTTTCGCAGCACTTTTTTCTCCTGGAATACTTCGTCGTAGGGAATTACGCTGATATAGGTCCAACCCGTCGCCGGGGATTGCTTATAAGCAAGAAAATAAGGCTTACCGTTAATATGCTGCAAAAGGGAGCCTGTGCTGCCGGTCAACGGGATTGCCGCAATTTCAAAGCGCTGAAGGCTCTCAGACGCAGGACGGTACAGCATACGTGACCCGGATAATACAAACAGCTCTGTTGCTGTGCTGGATTCCGGCCTGAAATGGCGCTCCACCAGCCTTTGGTAATCAATCTGAAAAATCAGCGTACCCAGCGGCTCCAGAATCGGCTCAAAAATCGACCGGACCTCCCGGGCCAGCGTCAGCCCCTCATCCGTCTGCTGCGGTTCAATCCAGACACCGGAGCCCTGCCGTTCATGTGCAGTCCGGACAATCCCGTCAACGTCCTCCTCTTGATTCATAACTCTATTTTGCCCGACCAAAAAGTCATAGCCGCTTGTATTCAGGAACCGGATGGAGGCGATACTCTCCTCTGAGAACATATATTGTGCAATTTTATTTTTGAAATCCGTTGTCCGGACCGTGCGTTCGTAGGCGGAGATTCCCCCTTGTATGCTGACCAGCTGCTCCTGGATTCTGGAATCCAGCGCCATATTCATCGACAGCTCCTCGATATTGCTGATCTCGTTCTCGATACCGGAGACAGACAGGTTCATGGCGCGGGAAGCCTGCTCGTATAGCATTTCATCATAGGTTTTGAAAGATAGCGTTGTGACCGCCAGAAATCCGGCACATACCAGCAGGATCAGCAGCAGCATAAAAAACACCAGCCGGTGGAAAATCTTCATCCGTTTGATTAGTCCAAGCATAGGTTAGCTCCTCTACATCTGGCATCGGTTAGCGCTTACATAAAACCAGGGCAGCCTGCCCTGAATTGATTATTAAGTATGTGAAGTACTTTGTACTTTGTCAAGCATAAAGGGGATGCGGGGGATGGAGACATAATAAGCTAATGTAATAAAATCTAATGAACAGGCTAATGGCCTGTACAGCAAAAAGCCCCCGGGATAAATCCCGGAGGCTTACATACGTATACTCAGCTTAGAATTTGATGATCCCCGACGTATGCAGCAGCACCAGGAAGACAAGCACCGGAGCCACATAACGCAGGGTGAACAGCCAAATGCGGAACCAGCGGGCATTAAGTCCGGCTGCATCCGCCGCGCCTTTCCAGAAGTATCCGGCAAAGAGAGTAATCAGCAGGCCGCCCAGCGGCAGCATGATATTGGAGGTAATAAAGTCCATCCAGTCAAACAGCGCTTTGCCCCCGAACGTAAGCTCAGGGAACATCCCCAGCGACATAGCGGACGGAACACCGACCAGGAAGCAGACCAGCGACAGAATCCAGACCGCACGCGGACGGCTCCAGCGGAAGCGTTCCATAGCGTAGGATACCGGAACTTCAAGCAGGGATACAGCCGAGGTCAGCGCCGCAATGGCCAGCAGGATAAAGAACAGCCCGCCGAAGAAGGCGCCGAATGGCATCGCAGAGAACGCTGCAGGCAGCGCGACAAAGATCAGCGAAGGCCCCTGGTCTGGAGCAATGCCGAACGAGAACGTTGTCGGGAAAATGATCAGACCGGCAATGAACGCGTAGAGCAAATCACCTGCGCCGATCGCCAGTGTGGCGCTGCCGAGTGACTGGTTTTTGTCCACATATGAGCCATAAGTCAGCAGAATCCCCATCCCGAGCGATAATGAGAAGAAGGCATGTCCCAAAGCTACCAGAGCGGATTCCGCGGTCAGCACCGAGAAGTCCGGTTTAAGGAAGAATGACACGCCTGCAGATGAGCCCGGCAGTGTAACTGCACGGATCATCAGGACAATCAGCAGCACGACAAGGCCCGGAATCAAGACTTTGTTAAACTTCTCAATCCCGCCGGATACGCCGAGAATAACGACAGCCGCTGTGATCAGCATCGCAATACCCTGCCATACAATCGGCATATACCCGGAGACGAAAGAACCGAACTCCCCGGCATAATCAGTAGTACTAAACAGCTGTCCGTTGAAGGAAATGACCGCATACTGCAGGGTCCAGCCAGCAACAATGACATAGAAGGAAAGTATCAGAAACGGTGCGATTACCTGTAATATTCCGGCTACCTTCCACCCTTTACCGCCACCGGCACGGATGAACGAGCTTGCGGCGCTTCCGCGTCCGCTGCGTCCGATAGCCAGCTCAGCCAGCAGCACCGGCAGACCGATCAGCACCAGACAGACAATAAAGAGCAGGAAGAAGGCTGCGCCCCCGTTTTCCCCTGTTATATAAGGAAACTTCCACATGTTCCCCAGACCCACCGAGCTGCCGATGGCCGCAAAAATGAAGCCGCTGTTGGAGAAACGTTCTTTTTTCTCCGTCAGCAGGCTTTGTTGACCTTTTTGTTGATTCATGTACTGACCCCATTTTTTTATTTTTTTAGACCTTATTATAGCTTATATAACGCGCATATGTTAGCTATTTTTTTAATTCATTGCCGCGCTAAATTCTGACAGTGTATATTGCGTGAACTCAAGGGCATTTTCAAATCTGTACCACCCGTCCAACGGGTGGTTTGCTCTTGGGGTATAACCCCTAATTGCTAACCTACTGTACTTACATAGTACCTCTTCTACCCAAAATTTTTGGGTGTTTTTTGGTTCCTGCGTTTCAAGCGCTCAACTGGCTAAAGCCATAAAAAGAGACAAGCCGGCGGCTTGTCCTTCAAGAAATTTCCCTTTATACATAAACCATTCTGCGAATCCTCAGCACCTCACATGCCGGCGCTTAAACCCGGGCTTCTGCCCTTTATCCATCGCCTTCTCAATATTCGCATAGGCATGAATGTGCTTGCTCTTTCCCTTGCCGTCTCCGACTTCTACCGGTCCAACCCCTTTAGCTGTTACGGCAGCCTGCTCATGAAGCGGCACATAAGATGTGCTCACCGTGTAGAGGAAGTTATTCATGGAATATTTGGTACGTTCGGGCGCATCGTGAATGGTATTCTTCACCAGCCCCAGCATGCCGGCCAGCTTGTCTGTATCAAATTCCGCGTCCTTCCGGCTGCCGAGCAGCCAGCAGTAACAGCTCCAGCCCGCTGACATCCGCAGGTCCTCGCCGCTGGCGATCCATTTATCGGCTACCTGCTGGGCAATATCTGCCTCCGCCAGCGTCACCGCCACCACAAAATCGGACAGCATATAAAAGTAGGCACCGTCCATCCACCGTTCATAATCAGCTTCGGTCATGCCACTCGGATCAGCAATGATTCCGGCAAAATACATGGCGTCGTAGTTACCTGTTGCGTACAGCTGTTCGGCCAGCTCCTGATTAATCCCGGTCTGCTTGAAAATCGGCTTCATCGCCCCTGTCGCCACGCCGAACAGCGGCTCCTGCGCACCGTTTGAGCAATACATTTTCTTCGTGCGCTCCTTGCCGAGGGCTTCGAGCTCCTGCATTACCCTTTCTGCATTCATCCATAACACGTCCTTAGCATCAGATACTGAAAGTGTACTTCACAGCTGCTCCAGCTGCAAGCGGGGCCGCTGCCGGAACAGCCGGTAATCTGTTGTCTACTCGCGGGCAGATTCGTGCGGGGGCCCTCCGATAATTATATAGATTGAACTATTTTTTAAAGTTCAATCTATATAGTTGGATTTTCGCCATCTAATTTCATTATTTTCCATAATTATTGATATTTAGCTGGAAAATCGCCACTTAAATTCAACCAAAAAGCCACTTGAGAGCAAAAACAGCAGGAATAAGTTACCTTTTTCCGACTAAATTCCTTCCACTTGCAGATTGTCCTGAATTAGATGGCGATTTTCCACTTAGTTCAGTATTCTTTCAGTCGCCCAAGGCACATCCAATCCCAGCACTATCAGCACTATCAGCCCTCCAGCTGCACCCGGATCACAATATCCTGGTCGTGATTGCCGAATCCGGCCCCGTACAGTGTTAGTCCGCCGACATGCACTGCCTGCTCTTCAACCGCAAAACGCAGCGTCCAGAACGGCTCCTGGAGCCGTACATCATGGACGGTCACCTCCGACATCCGCTCCCCGTCAATCCATGTGCCTGAGGCGTCGATACGTATGGTCTTGAGCAGACCGTACTGATTCACATTCCGGTGCCACCATGACGGAGTGTATTTGCCGCGGGCGGCCCGGCCGAAGTCAGCGGGGCTGGTCCAGGTTCCGAGCGGGATACCGTTGAAGGTGAAGCTGATATCCGACGGCCAGTCATCCCTCAGGCCCGGCGCTTCAGAGGCCAGCTCCATCGAAATTTCAAGCGCTTCGACATTCTGGCCGGAGAGCAGATAATTCGGTGTTTTATACTCCACATAGCCTTTGCCGAACCACAGGATCGCCGCGTTCACCCGCTCCGGATCATAGAAGTAGCGCGGATCATCCCACACGCCGATCTCCATCTCATGTGTACCAAGCCCGCAGGTAGGATGAATCTCGAATGAGGTATAGTGGCCCACAGAAATACTCTGCTCCCTGACTTTCGCATTGCGGTGAACCGATGGCAGATCGATTTCAATATGCTTTTCCTTTAGAAAACACAGCTTGTGTGTACCTCCGTTCAGCCGGACTCTGCGGCTCCCCAGCAGCCCGGCCTGCTCCAGCTTGCGGATATGCATAGTCACAATAGAAGGGCTGAGCTCCAGCCTGGACGCAATCTCCTTCATATTCATCTCCTGCCCGGCTATCAGGCTCATAATCCGCCATCTCACCTCGCTTGCCAGTGCTTCATACAGCGGCAGATACTGCGTTTCCCCGTTCGCCCTAATCATAGGTGTCATCCATCCCCTGCAATTGAATTCATATATTTATTAATTTAATTGATTTAACATTCCCAGACAACCCTAAGCCATTGCAAGATTACAGTCAATAATGTTTAATTTCATTAGTCAGTGAACATATTAGATTCACATATATAAGAATTCATAACGAGGTGGAATATTATGATATACAACAACCCGGTCATTAAAGGCTTTTATCCGGATCCGAGTGTCTGCAGGGCAGGAGATACTTATTATCTGGTCTGCAGCTCCTTTCAATTCTTCCCCGGCGTTCCGCTGTTTGAGAGCAAGGATCTGATCAACTGGACGCAGATTGGCCATTGCCTTACCCGGGAGAGCCAGGTACAGCTTGGAGAAGTAGGCAGCTCCGGCGGGGTATTCGCCCCTACGATCCGCTACAACAACGGACGCTTCTATATGACGACAACCAATGATTCACTGCGCCAGAACTTTTATGTATGGACTGATGATATCTACGGGGAATGGTCAGAGCCTATTTTTGTTGACCAGGGGGGAATTGATCCGGATCTGTATTTTGAAGACGGCAGAGCCTACTTTATGAGCAACGGCCAGGACGACAACGGTGTTGGCGGAGTTGTCCAATGTGAGATCGATATCGCTACCGGACAGAAGCTCTCCCCGAGCCGGACGATCTGGCAGGGTACCGGCGGACGTTATCTGGAAAGTCCCCATATGTACCTTATCAACGGACGTTATTATCTGATGGCGGCTGAAGGCGGCACCGAGTATGGACATATGGTTATTTACGCCCGGGGCGAGCAGCTGTCCGGCCCGTTCGAGTCCTATCCGCACAATCCGGTGCTGACCAACCGCAATCTGGGCGGCTATGAGCTGCAGGGTGTCGGACACGGCGACCTTATCCAGGACCCTGAGGGTAACTGGTGGATGCTGCATCTGGGCTTCCGCCAGACCGGCCGCTGGCTGACCTTCCATCACCTGGGACGCGAGGTGTTCCTTACTCCGGTTACCTTTGATGAGGACGGCTGGTTCACCGCAGGGCATAACGGCACCACACTGAGCAGCTTCGAGACAGACCGTTTCCCGGAAAATATAGTCCAGGCGGACAAGAAGCAGTATACCTTCGGCAACACGGACTGGAGCCTTGACTGGTGTTATCTCCGCCATCCGGCGACAGAGAATTACAAGCTGGAGCCTGAAAAAGCAACCTTGACAGGAACCGGAATTACCCTGGATGTACCGGCTTCCCCTACCTTTATCGGTATCCGGCAGAGAGACTTCGATGCCGTCATTTCCTGCAAGGTGAAGCTCACCGGCAGCGGCGAGGCCGGCCTTACATTGTACATGGATGAGCTGCATCACTATGATCTGGCAGTCATCCAAGACCAGGACGGCTGCCGGGTAATTGAGCGGCTGAACATCGGGGATGTCAAATCGGTCGAGCATACTGCTGAGCTGAATGACACGCAGGAAGCGACGCTGATTATCAAATCTGCAGCTGAACGCTATAGCTTCTTCCTTAAGCAGGCAGACGGCGGAGAGCTGCCGCTCGGAACGGCGCATACCAAATACCTTTCCTCCGAGGTGGCCGGCGGCTTTACCGGCGTACTGATCGGGCTGTATGCCTGCGGTGAGGGGGCATCCGCCGGGTTCACAGACTTCGTGTGTGATTATAAGTAGAGCATCGTATGGTATAAAGAAAAGCCCCGTCCCTCAGCTTCAAGCTGACTGGCGGGGCTTCTTTTGGATTACTGTTTTTCCTGTGCGGACTTACTTGGAAGCCTTGTAGGCTGCCAGGAATTCCTGCACTTTTGCCGGATCGGCTGTAAGCACATTTCCTGTGTCGATCAGCGGGCTGACGGTGGAAACCGCCTTAATCTTTTTACCGTTGTAGAAGGCCAGAATTTCATCCTGATTGATGGAGTAGAGCACCGCTTTACGGAGATCTACACTATTCGCCACTTCCCGGTTCTGCGTATTGAACAGCAGGTAGCTCACCCCGTTGCTCGGGATGCTCTTAAGCTGCAGCTTGCTGTCGCCTTCAACAACGTCATACTTCGTTTCAGGCACGCCGTAGTACACATAGATCTCACCGCTGCGCAGAGCAGACAAGGTGCTGTCAGCATCGGCAATGAAGCGGACATTAACCTGATCAATCAGCGCTTCGTTGTCTGTGCCTTTCTGGTATGCAGGGTTCTTCAGGAAGATCCCTTCATAGTCGTTCTTGTAGGACAGAATGTATGGGCCGCTGGTATACAGCGTGTTGTTGTACTTGTCGCCTTCTGTTACTGTGTTCTGGTCACCGTAAGGGATGTCCTTGTTAACGTCAAATGTAGCTACATCATAAGTGTTGATGCTCTCTACCTGCTTCTTGGAGACAATACCAGCCGATTGATGCGCCAGATAGTTCAGCACCTGCGGGAACGGCTCGGTAGTAGTCAGCTTAATAACCTGATATTTCCCTTTTGCGTTGTCAGCCTGCTTCTTATCAGCTACCAGCTCGGAGATCGGTGCATCCAGACCTTTTTCCAGCGCTTCTTTAACCGTACCGTTTCCGCCTGCCACCTTAATAGAGTCCAGCGCGTTCAGGTCTGTGAATACTTCAACAGTATTAATATGCTCGTGCAGGCTGTAAGTACGGTGATCCGGCACAGAGTCCTTGTTCTTGGCGCGGTCCAGTGAGAATACAACATCGTCGCCGCCTACACGCTCCCCGGTATCCACCGCTTTTTTATTCTCGATTTTGGCAAAATGGATATCATCACGCAGAATAAAGTAGTAGTCCTGGTTGCCGTCTGCAATCGTGTGGTTGCGGGACAGCGAAGCATCGGACGTAATTTTATCATCGTCAGTCAGGTTGACCAGGCGTACATACATATTCGTATTCAGCTGGTTGATCGAACCGTCATTGCCCTTAATCGGGTCCAAAGAGGTAAGCGTAGATGCCGCCTGGGACAGAATCAGCGGATCTGTAGTCCGTTTAGCAGTGTCGTTAAAATCAATGTCTTCCCATGCGAGAGCTCGGGATTTGGACAGTCTAACAGAATCCGCCTTAAGAATCTCCTTGTTAACCGCCTGGCTCTTCAGGGAGATATATAGTGGTGCAATACGGGCCTCGTCAAATACGAGACGCTGCTCAAATTCCTTGTAGGTCTGTGTGTACTCTTCCGGAGTCTGCGTAGCCGCTTCGTTAATCAGCGCATCAAGCTCAGGGTCGGATTGTCTGCTGTAGTCACCGCCGGTTATGAACAAGGAGCGTACCGCATAATCCGGGTTACCCGTTACAGTAGTCCAGCCGGACAAGGAAACATCATAGTTCCCGGCATCCTCCTGGGCTTTGAAGCTTGCATAGTCAGGTTGAATGTTCAGCTTCACGTTGAAGCCGTTCTTAGTCAGCTGGTCGCGGACAATGTTCAGATCAGACTCATTGCTGCTCATGCCCAGCACATCAATATTAACCGGTGTTCCATCGCCGGCAGGCGCTGTTGCCGGAGCAGTGGAAGCAGCTGGTTCAGCCGAGCTGCCGGCTGTATTGGACTTGGTTGCTACAGAGCAGCCGCCAAGGACCATTACCGTAGTCAGTAGCAGCGCCAATGCGGATTTCTTTTTCATTACAATTTCCTCCCCAGTATCTATTAATATCTCTATGAAAAACGCCGGTTAAGACGAGTTTTCCTTAATCAATACAATAATTAATCCATCTTGGGATCAAGCGCATCCCGCAGCCCGTCCCCGAAGAAGTTAAAGGACAGTACAAGTGCGATAATCGCCAGTCCCGGGAATATCGCCAGGTAAGAGTTCGTCTCAAGATAGGTACTTCCCAGCTTAAGAATATTCCCCCATTCGGGGATATGCGGTTCGATTCCCAGCCCCAGGAAGCTGAGACTGCTTGTCGAGATAACCGCACCGCCAATGGTCAGCGTGGCCTTGACGATCATCGGCGCCAGTGAATTCGGAACGATGTGCTTGAAGATAATCGACCGGTTACTGGAGCCGAAGGCCCGCGCAGCATCCACATATTCAAAGGTGGACACCTGCAGCACATTGGCCCGCATCGTCCGTGCATAGGTCGGAATAGCTCCTACGCTGAGCGCAAGAATCAGATTGACCGTATTAGCGCCAAAGGCGGCAATGATGGCAATCGCCAGCAGGATACCCGGAATCGCATACAGCACATCAAGCGCACGCATGATGATGTTGTCGGTATAGCGGCCATAGTAACCGGAGACCGCCCCTAATGTACCTCCTATGAACAGCGGCAGAACAGTGGACATGACTCCGACAATTAGAGAGATCCGCGCTCCAAAAACAATGCGTGTAAACAGGCAGCGTCCGAAATTATCGGTGCCCAGCGGATACGCCAGTGACGGCGGCTGCAAAATCAGCGAGTAATTGTTATCCACCGCCATACCATAATCAAAGGTGACGTAGCTGCAGACGGAGACGGAGAACAAAAAGGCAATGAACAGCAGACCCAGCATTGCTGTTGTATTGCGGGTCAGCCGCTCCAGCACATCCTCCCAGCCGGCGACCGCAGGGTTGCCGCTGTTCCGGATACGGATCAGCAGGATAATTCCCAGCGCAAGTGCAAAGAGATTACCGGTCAGCGAGGTCAGCAGGAGCGGGTAAGCGATCCATACCATACCTCCCGGCACCTGGCGTCTCCGTACGAAGCTGGCGGAAAGGATCACTGTCAGCAGGTGAAAAACAGCGACCGCCAGCAGAATAAACATTCCCGTAAGGAAGGTATCCGCTACGTAGGGCTTGTACAGATTGATTGCAGAAATTGCAATGACCCCAATCTGTGTCAGCAGAGCGTACACTGCCAGCGTATATTCCGGTGACTTACGCTTCTGAATCAGCTGAAAGGCTGCAGTGGCAAGAAATACATTGCCCGCCACCAGACTGAGTAGCTGTACATAGCCCAAAGCACGGGTAATGCTGCGGATTTCACCCCCGACAATAAGATCTCTGCGGATGAGCAGAGTGAGCAGCACCTGCAGGATTGTAAAAACCCCGTAAACCAGACAGGCGATCCCCACCCAAGGCTTAATGCTGTGCGACTCCCAGTCATAGCTTGCGAATAGCAGCACCAGCGTGATGATAAGGGACCCGGTCCAGGCAAAGCCGGCCTGCCGGTACTCCCGGGAGGTTTTGAGCCTAAGCTGTATTTCACGCCTTTCGGCGTTTGTGTTAACCATGTAAGTTCACCTGCTATCAGTATTGTTTCATTTTGGACCGGATACGCGGGTCCACAAAGGCGTATAAGATATCGATCAATGCGTTAATAAGAGAAATAGTGATTGCCGTGTAGACAACACCGCCCATAATGGCCGGAATGTCGGGAATGAACTGTTTATCCACAATGTAGCTGCCGAGGCCGCTGATATTGAATACTTTCTCCGTAACAGCCGCTCCGCCCAGCATGCCCCCGAACTGCAGCCCGATGACAGTCACAATCGGGATGAGCGCATTGCGTACAGCATGCTTCAGCAGCACTGTCCGCCTGCTGAGGCCCTTAGCCGTTGCCGTTATGATGTAATCCTCATGGATAACCTCAAGCGTGGACGCCCGGGTCATCCGGGCAATCGCTGCAGTTAATCCTGTTCCAAGCACCACCACCGGCAGAATAAAGGTCAGCCAGTTGCCCGGATTAAAGGTTGCCGGCAGCCACTGCAGCTTGATCGAGAAACCCAGGATAAAGATTAGCCCCTGCCAGAAGCTCGGAATTGACAGGCCGATCAGCGCAACGAGCATGAATGTATAATCAAACCAGGAGTTTGGCCTGGCTGCTGAGATGATTCCGATCGGAATTGCAATCACTACAGCCATCAGCAGCGAGAACAGCGTCAGCTCAAGCGTTACCGGGAATTTCCGGCCGATCGCTGATACAATTTCCTCATTCCCCGCAAAGGCTTTGCCGAGATCGAACATCGCAATGCCTTTAATATTGTTCCATAGCTGTACGAGATAGGACTGATCCAGCCCGTATACCCGGTTGAACTCGACGATCTGCGCGTCGGTAGCGGTTTGGCCGAGAATATTAACCGCCGGATCAAAAGGTGAAATGTACAGAATGGTAAATACAAGGATGGCAACTCCGAAAATGACAAAGACGGTCATTACCAGTCTTTCAAATATGTATTTAAGATAAGGGCTGCTGTAGAGCAGAATTAATAGATATAAGGGCAAGCCCGGAATAAAAGATAACGGTAAAAATAACGGGTGCTGCAGCAGCGTCTGAAAGGTGCTGATAAACGTTGATCTGGCAAGTCCCTTCTCCTTCAGCCTGCCATCCGCACGTTCGGCAGCTATAAGCTCAAACCGTTCTGCCGCAAGCTTACGTGCTTCGCCTGCAAGCTCCGTTTCACTTGTCTGGCGCCCGAAGAACTGTGCCTTACTGTGCAGCTGATCCGTGAACTCGGACTCAAGCTTCTCCTGAAGCCCTGAAGCCACCAGCTCCTGGCGTGTCTCCTGCAAGACGGAAGTATGAATATCTCCGGCCTTATGCGCACGGTGGACAAGCAGCGTGAACAGATTAACGGGTGCGCCCAGTATAAGAGCGAAATACCGGTACGAGTTGTTCTGCAGCAGTTTGCCGTAAGAATCACCGATGGCCTTGGCGACATTTATGCCTCCATGCTTTGCCGCCTCCATATAACTTGCCCTCCTTGATTCTACATTTTAAAATTGTACTATTCCGATAGATAAGGTATATTTTATTAATAGATTTGATTGTTGTCAAGAAAACCATTTTAAAATTTAGCGAAACTGGCAGGTGGAAACATGGAACCGATTTTGAAAGTCAACAATTTGCATATCTCTTTTCAGAGCCATGATGAAGAGCGCCCCGCCGTCCGCGGCGTAAGCTTTGAAGTTTATAAAGGGGAAACACTGGGGATTGTCGGTGAATCAGGCAGCGGCAAAAGCGTCACCGCCCGCTCCATTATGAGGCTTCTACCTTCCCCGCCTGCACTTATAAAGGATGGAGAAATCGTTTTTCTGGGAGATAACCTGGCGGCGAAATCAGAGAAGCAGATGGAGCAAATCCGGGGCCGGGAGATCGGAATGATTTTTCAGGACCCGATGAGCTCCCTCAACCCGACGATCCGAATTGGAGAACAGATCAGTGAAAGCCTGGTCAAGCACCGCAAGCTGTCCCGCAGGGCTGCCAAACAGGAGGCGCTGGAGATCCTGAAGCAGGTCGGCATCCGTGACAGCGAGGTCCGCTATCAGCAGTATCCACACGAATTCTCGGGCGGTATGCGGCAGCGCGTAATGATTGCGATCGCTCTGGTCTGCCAGCCGGCACTACTCATTGCGGATGAGCCGACCACGGCGCTGGATGTGACCATTCAGGCCCAGATCCTCAATCTGATGAAGCATATGCAGCAGCGGCTCGGCACCTCCATTATTCTGATCACCCACGATCTTGGAGTTGTCGCAGGGATGTGCGACAGGGTAGCCGTTATGAAGAACGGGGAGATTGTAGAGACGGGCACCACTGAGGAGATCTTCGCACGGCCGCAGCATCCGTATACACAGCGGCTGCTGAACGCCCTGCCCCGTCTGGACGAGAAGAAGAAGCCCAAGCCGCCCGGGCTGATTATTCCCGGAGAAGGCAAACGCCCGCTGCTGGAGGTCAGATCACTGAAGCAGCATTTCGACCTCGGCAAAGGCCGGGTGCTGCGCGCTGTTAACGATATCAGCTTCCAGATCCGTGAAGGCGAGACGCTTGGCATGGTTGGTGAATCAGGCAGCGGCAAGTCAACCACCGGCCGTTCGATTCTCCGGCTGCATGAGCCGACCGGCGGTGATGTGCTCTTCCACGGTATGGCCGTTAACCGGCTGAATGCACAGGAAATGAAGACAATGCGCCGCCATATGCAGATAATCTTTCAGGACCCGTACGCCTCGCTGAATCCGCGCTTTAGGGTGATGGATATTATAGGGGAAGCGCTGGATGTACATAATCTCGCCGGCAGCAGGAGCGAGCGGAAGAAACGGGTCGAGGAGCTGCTGGACCTGGTCGGGCTTGATCCGGCCTACGCTATCCGTTATCCGCATGAATTCTCGGGCGGACAGCGGCAGCGGATCGGCATTGCCCGGGCGCTTGCCGTCGAGCCGAAGTTCATCGTCTGCGATGAGCCGCTCTCGGCACTGGATATGTCGATTCAGGCACAGGTCGTCAAGCTGCTGGAGGAGCTGCAGCAGCGCCTCGGCCTGACCTATCTGTTCATTGCCCACGACCTGTCCATGGTCAAGCATATCAGCGACCGGGTAGCTGTAATGTATATGGGCCGCATCGTTGAACTCGCTGAAAGTGAAGAATTGTATACGAATCCGCAGCACGAATACACTAAGTCGCTGCTGGCAGCCATCCCGGTGCCCGATCCGAAGATCGAGGCAGCCAAGAAACGGACACTGATGGAAGAACAAACCGCCGGTGACAAGTACAATCTGGAGACCTCCAGTCTGGTGGAGATATCGGAAGGCCACTGGGTGGCTATGCCTACCGGCTGATAGCCGGCGGCAGCATAAATAAGGCAGTCAACACATCAGTTGACTGCCTTATTCTTATTAAGCTTATTAGGCGTTACGGAATTGATAGGGCTCATCCAGCCGTGACAGCACGGATACCTTGTTCATTGCTAAGCCTTCGATGTTGTAGGCCTTCAGGCCGTACTTCCCGATAGCCGATATATTCTCCAGCACGATATTCTGCAGCGGCTGTTCAGGCAGCCCGGCCATAAATATCGCGTTACCGGCTTGTGTGTCGAGCACAATATTCCGGAACGTTATATTGCGGATGACTCCAGTGCCCTCTGTTACTTCTTCCACACAGTCCGGATCGTACTCCCTCTGGCCGTAGAACTGGTCAATATTGATTGCTCCCCTGAACCACTGGCCATCCTCATGCTCCAGGTTATAGTTGCGTAATGTGCAATCCTCATAAAGAATATTCTCTATAACCGATCCCCGGCCTCTTGGCGCTTTCACCGTCCCGATGCTGTAGACATCCTCAAATGTGCAGCCGCTGACCTTGACATTTCGGACACCGCCGGACATTTCGCTGCCGACAGCAACACCGAAGCCGCTCTTAAACCGGCAGTTCGAAATCCGGATATTCTCTGAAGGGATGCCGACACGCCTGCCTTCTTCATCCCGGCCTGACTTGATCGCAATGCAGTCATCCTGGCTGGCGATCAACGAATTAAAGATATGAATGTTGCTGGAGGAGTCCGGGTCCAGCCCATCACCGTTAAAGATATGCTCATAGCTGCGGCCATACTCGTCGTATTTGGTATAGATACTGACATTATTGAGCGTCACCTGATTGCAGTAGATGAGGTGCACGCACCAGGCGGGCGACTGGCGGACGGTAATGTCCTTCAGGTACACATAATCTGTACTCCGCAGGCAGACCGCCCGGCCCCGGAAGCCCTTTTTCTCAGCCATTTCCGCCTTGAATAAGGCACTCCCGTTCGCGTTGATTGTTCCTCCGCCGGTAATCGTAATGTGCTCAAGCCGCCCGCCGCCGCTGGAGTCCTGCGTATTCACCAGGCTCGCATAGCAGAGCTGCTCCCGGCCTTCCCAGCGGTAGGCCATCAGCGGATAATCCGCCGGCTGCGCGCTGCCCAGCAGCACCCCGCCCTTCTCAATGAACAGCGTCATGTTGCTTTTAAGAAAAATGGCGCCGCTTAAAAATGTGCCTGCAGGCACGTATACCGTACCGCCGGGTGTACAGGCATCAACAGCCGCCTGGATCGCGGCTGTGTTAAGCACCTCACCGCCCTCTGCCGCACCGAATCCGGTAATATCAAACAGCTCCCCTTCCGGCTTCGTGGACGCCATAATTAAATTACTCGGAGGAGACACTACTCCGGCTGCAGTTACCGCACACACATGCACTTTATATTCCTGCGCAGGCGCAAGCCCTGTCAACGTATAGTCTGCCGCCGCGCATATGCCGTGAACGGCATCATTCACATACACCCGGTAACAGGCGGCGCCTCCCGGTACCTCCGGTTTATCCCAGACCACCGCGATGCTTCCGGAGGTCCGGGCGGACGGCGGAGAAACAAGATTAAGCGGCGTTAACAGGTTAGTGTCCGTTGGTTGCATTGCCATTCCCTCCGTTTTCCTTCATTAATTCCAGCAGTCTGACCGTCTCCATATAATTGAGACTCCACTGCGAAATCCCGTTGGTGTTGGCATACGAAACCTCCCGGACCGGGCGGATATATTCCGCTTCCGCCACATTTACATACACCGGATTGCCGTCCGGATCTATTTGGCCGGGAGTGTTGGAGCTGTGGTCCGCTGCTGCATTCAGCATATCCAGCGCCTGCTGCATCCGCTCAGGCTTTCCGAAGCGGTAGCCCGTATAGGCCGGCATACGAATGCCAAACCGCAGACCGTCCCAGGCCTTATCATTACTTTCATTAAATAAGCCGCCTGACGCAAGCTTTCGCTCCTCCGGTGTCATAGCGAAGTAGTCTCCGAACTGGGCCAGCATATCCCGCAGCTCTTCATCGCCGGTCAGCTCCGCCAGCTCAAACCAGATCTCCGGCCCGCCGAAGCAGATGACCATATGATACTGGTAATTGCCTTCACTTAAATATCCCATCTCTCCGGTATCCGGGTTATACCGGAAATGGGAGCCGGAGGCCAGCCGGTTCGGCGCCTGTTTGATCGCCCTTAGGCCGGTCAGGATCTTGTCACGGTACTTTGTATCCTGAAATCTCTCCCAACGGGTCATCCAGTTGGAGACATAGGAGGACCAGTCCGGACCGGTCCTCACCTGATAGCAGCCTTCTGCATCCGCGCTCTGGTCTATCCGCGGGGCATGGTCGGCATCCTTAACAAAATCCATAATATCGCCGGTCCGCTCATCCCCCGTCAGATAATAGAAGAAACGGTGATGCCCGGCCATGGAAATTCGCGGCTCCTTCCATTTGCAGCCCCAGTGGCGGACATTGTGGCGGCTGCCAAGCATCGCATATTCGCCGAGATGATACATATCCACCTCGCTTGTATGCCGTGTCATCGCCCGGGCGAACCGGAAGATATCATAATTACCGGTGCGCAGGAACAGCAGCCAGTTCACATAGGTATTGCACAGCTCCGTATTCTGCCAGGCAAAGCCGCCGACATCATAACGCCAAGTGTGGCGGACAGGATCATAGGTGTGCATCACATCCCCGTAGTCCCAGAAGCCGTACCATCTCCGCTGCTCCACCTCTTTCATATAAAAGTCCATAAAGCCAAGCAGCGCCTGCTCATGCGCAGCCGTCCGGTATTCCTCCTGGCCCGGCGGGTGCCAGTAGGAGCCGAACACCCTGGTCTCCGCATACACTTCGGGTCCGGCAACCAGCAGCGCATCGTTCTGCACATCTGCGGCAAAATCCAAAACCGCCTGCTTGCCCGGCATACGGTCAAACAGCTTGAGCGTAATCTCGTTGGTATTGGCGGTCCCCTCCGGATGGTTATTCATATCCCCGTAGGAGAAGGCATGTGACTCCGTATCATAAGCCCGGAAATCATAGGCTTCGGCGTACCTGCTATAGAGCCAGATGCTTAGGCAGAGATTTTCCTCCCTGGCCCCGGTAATCTCCAGCGCCATCGGGCTTTTCTGCCAGAAATCCTTGACTGCTGCCGCCATGATTCCGCTCTCGCTGCCGAAAAAAACGGCTCCGCTGGAACGATTGCCCTGCGCCGCCGGAATGTAGGCACTGCGGCGGGCGGTGCTTTTGACAATGCTGTAGTGGTCGCAGGAGTCCTGCTGCAGCCGGAAGTTGCTCCAGGCCGCATTATCCCGCACATTCTCCAGCAGCGCCGGTTCGGCATCCGGATCAATGTAGACAAACTGGCCGTCCCTCTGCTGCCGCTCGTACAGCGGATGGATGCCGCTATAGGTATACAGCGGCCGCACGGCTTCGTAGAACATGCCCGTATCCCCGGTGAAGCCGGCATGGCGGTTCCACAGCTCTCCCGCAGCCCCCATCTGAAAATGCACGGCCAGCCCCTTCAGGTAATCCCGGTTCTCATCCGCATCGAAGATGAAGCTGTGAACCATCCGGACTTCGTCGCTTCCGGCATAGAAGTAGAGCCGGATCACAAACGGAAAACGCCGCTCACTACTGTTCATATACCGGTGGCTGCCTTCCAGCTTGACGACAGCCCGCAGCGGACCCGCTTCCTCCAGTGTAAGGGTGTCCGTATAACCGATCAGCTTGTGGATGGAAACGGTCTCAAGACCTTCGTCCTCCTTGCGGTTCTCAATCAGGGCGGTTAACTGTGCTGATAAGGGCTGCTGCCCGCTCTGTCTGCGGAGCAGGGACGAGATAAGCTGACCGCCCTTCTGTACCGAGCAGGAGAGCTGTTCACTTTCGATATATACGGACCCGTCCGGCGCCTGAGATGCTGTGATTAGGGAATGTGCAACAGCCGCTTTCCCCTTTTGCAAATAATGAGCTGCCGTGGTATCCAGTACTCCGCTGTGCAGCAGCCACTTCACCGAGCCGTCCGGCCAGTAAGCGTTAATCTTCGTCTGAACGGGGACACCGTTCCCGGCCTCGTCCTGTAACGATACAAGCTCTCCGGGCTGCAGCGCCCCCTGGCTCCACGGCGTACCGAAGCTTACCGGTGTACGCGCTGCCTGTTGCGCTGTCAGCCAGTCTAAACGCAGCATAGACATGCTTTTTCCCACCTCCTGATATTGTTGTTCCATTAGCATTAGCAGTGATGAACCAGCGCTTCACTGAAGAGCATCAGCGCAATGCCGGTGTTATACTGTCTCGGCGCGTAAGGCACCTGCAGATAGCCCGCCTTATCCTGACAGTCTGTACCGCCGGACGCGTGCAGCACCGTTCCATCCTCCGCCAGATGATCAGCCAGTATATTCCGCGTAATCTGCCGGCCCCATTCCCTGAAACGCTCATCAAGCAGGCCGAGTCTGAAGCCTTTGAGTGCAGCATAGGCGAACAATGCGGAGGCACTGACCTCCATGTAGGCTTCTTCCTCATCCAGCAGTGTCCGCAGCATCCCATCCTCCATACGGAGCTCATACGCTTGTTCCATATGCCGCTTGAACTGCTCCCCGAACCGTGCGGTATCATACGGCTGCCCCTGCAGCAGCTCCAGCAGCTCTACTACACTTACTGCAGCCCAGCCGTTGCCGCGGCCCCAATGCTCCCCAAGCCGGACGTTCTGCAGGCAGTGATAGCCGTGGGAATATAGGCCGCTCTCCGGTTCAAGCTGGCAGCCGGCATGAATATCGAACTGGCGCAGCGCCTCGGTAATACAAGCCTCATTGTCTTCAGTAACACCGAACCGCAGCATGAACAACCCTGACATGAATAGCGTGTCAATCCATAGCTGGTTCCTATAATCCTCTAATCCGCCTGCCCCCGGCCCCCATACATGGGCAAAGCCGCCGTTAATTGTCCGCAGGGCTCCGTGCACGCACCAGTCAGCGACCTCCCGGCAGCTATCCAGGTATCGCTTATCGCCCGTCTCCCTGTATACGCTAAGCAGCGCATTGGCAGGCGCAACCCAGTTCACCGAGCCGTGCCGCAGCTTCTCTGCATTGTCCTCACACCATTTTTGTAAAAAGTTCAAATACCGCTTCTGCCCTGTCTCCTCATAGGTCTTAATGACCCCGTACAGCGCTACCCCCTGCACCCATTCCCACATATCCAGATTGTCATGCTCTTCCCCGCCATGTAGCTTATTCCAGAGCTTATCCAATCCATTCACAAGCTCTTCCTTACATATAATCCCATTAGTCCTCATATCATCCTCCCGTATCGGTTGCTTGCGAGTCGTAACCAGACTAACACAATAAAAGTGGGATTACTCCGCATTAAAGCGCATAATACTCCTATATTCCATTTATTTTGCTATAATAATAAAATCACCCGCTATAGCGAAAGGAGTTCCGTATGTCCGCTCCGGTCTATCCTGATATCCTGCGTTCCGGTACCGATCTGGACCCCTTCAAGCTTGAATTTGACCGGCGTACCGGCCCTTATTCAATGAACAGCAACCATTACCATTACCAGTATGAGATCTTCTATCTGTTCCAGGGTGAACGGAATTATTTCGTAAAAGACACCGCCTACCATATCCGGCCCGGCGATCTCGTATTGGTTGAATCCAACGCTCTGCACAAAACCTCCGAGTCCGGCAAGCCGAATCACGAACGGATTGTCGTCTATTATTCACCCGGCTTTTTTGATTCGCTGCGGCCGGCTGAGAAGGAGCTGCTGCTCGCCCCCTTTACCCAGCATACACCGGTAATCCGGCTGAATCTTCAGGAGCAGATGCAGGTGGAGCAGCTGTTATATTCCATGCTGGATGAGATGGATGAGCAGGCACCCGGCTATACACTCAAGCTGCAGAATCTGACGGCTGAGCTGCTGCTCTATATTGCCAGAACCGTCTGGAAGCGCGGCGCCCAGCCGGAAGCTCTGACTTCACCCGCACAACGCAAGGTGACAGAGATTGTCCGACATATCAACCAGCATTACGGGGAGACGCTCCAGCTTGACGGTATCGCGGAAGCCTTCTATATCAGCAAAAGCCATCTGAGCCGTATTTTCAAAAAAATCACCGGCTTCGGTTACACCGAATACGTAAATCTTATCCGGGTGCGGGAAGCGGAGCGGCTGCTAAGGGACACTGATTGGAGCATTACACTAGTGTCGGAGGACTGCGGCTTTGACAGCCTCACCCATTTCGGCAAGGTGTTCAAGCAAATTTCGGGCTTACCGCCCCGTGAGTACCGTAAGCTGCACCGTACCTGACAGCGCTATACCCGCATGAAATAACTCCGAAAGCTTATAATCAAAAAGCAGCCTCTCTTAAGAGAAGCTGCTTCCTTTCCCTTATTCAATTTGTTCCTTACTCCGTTTAACCGATAACATCCCTGATATGTAAGTGGCTGGTTTTGCTTAAATCAATGAACTCATTCTGCGTTAACGCAATGAGCGGTCTTGTCGGATAATTCGCATTAGTCAGCACAATCCGGCCCATTCTCCCGTCTGACAATGAGACTTCACAGCCGACCTGGCTTGCGAGCAGCGAATCCAGAAACGTCATACCTATAATAGAATCAAAACGCTTATGTATAATACCTTCATGTATACTGCTGATAACCTCAAAAAAAGAAACCGCAGGCCTGTGCGGCCTGTCCGAAATCATCGCCATGTAGATGTCTGCCAGAGTGACGATTTTGCTCAGCCGGTCAATCTGCTCCCCTTTGATCCCGTGAGGATAACCGCTGCCGTCCTCGCGTTCATGATGCTGAAGGGCGACCAGCGCGATCCGGGGATCAACATCGGAATTCGCCAGCAGCTCATACCCGAGTACAGTATGCTGCTTCATTATTTCGAACTCATGCTTGTCCAGCCTGCCCGGCTTCGTGATTAGCGAGGACGGCAGCCGGACTAAGCCGATATCATAGACACAGGCTGCAATCGCCAGCAGCTCCATTTCTTCATCGTCCAGGCCCAGCCGCTTGCCTAGCGAGGTGGCAATGACCGCAACGCCTATGCTTTGCTTGTAACGGTAATCCTCCTGCTCCTTAAGCTCCGAGAAAACCTGAAACAGATTAAACCGCTTAGCAGTGTCTTTAATGAAAGGCAGAATTTTTTCCTCTACATCGTCAATGGGAACAATGCCGTTAGCCCGCACCAGCCTGTCAATCTCCTCCAGATGCTTTTCGGTCACTTTGGCCTTCTGCCGTGATTCAATGCTGGAGGGGCGGAGTCCGGTTTGTCCTTGTGCGGCTTGTCCTTGTGCAGCTTTTTCTTCTTCCTCTACTGCATCTTCCACAGCCTCCTCCACAACTCTAAGCTTGATCCGAAAATTCGCCAGCTTGTCGATGTGGTTCTGCAGCAATACCGTATCCTTCGCGATTAATAAGATTCCGTCCATGCTGTAAATATTGCTGCTCAGCTTTTTTCCTATAAAAATATCATATGCCTCTAACGACATCTACGGGATCACCCCGCCTTCCTTCACTTGATTACGCAGTCCTGCCGGATTAAGAGGATCATACATCCGATAGATAGTATTCTAAGGCTTGTCAGAGAAGGTTCATAGCCTAAAATGGCGTTATTTCCAGAAAATGAATCCTTAGTAATGAGCTCACGCAACCGGAGTACACCGGATAAGCGTTAAGGACTATGTCAGCGGTCCATTTCCTGGGACATTCGGTGGATTGCATCAGCAGGAACGAATAGACTTCACACAATATAATTTTTAAGCGTTATCATTTGTGAAATATAATTTTTTGGCTTAAATCTATTAAAAAGCTTCCGATTTTAATTAAAATACTATATTATAGTATTCCATATGTATAATAAATATTTTTCATGTATATTAATTCGTTACACGCAATGTGAATATTACATATTCATGGGAGATTTGCCGTGCGAAACAACAGGAGGGATGCATAAATCTGCATAGGCAGAAGCCATCTGCCATTCCGGCAGCAATCTATCAGCTAAGCTATCATATAAGACACTGGGAGGTACATGATGACTAAGAAATTCTTATCCTTATTAATCGCTTTAACCCTTACATTATCCGGAATCATTCCGTCAGCCTATGCCGGAGCCGTTGTCACTGAGGTACAGCCTCAGGTTCAGTCCGCAACGGTATCTGAGGAAGTCTATCAGACAGCCCAGGCTGCTGCACAAGCCACCGTATCGGAAGAAGTCTATCAGGCTTCGATGACCGATGCCAGAACTATGCCGGTTACACTGACCCTTCCTGAGGGAGTAACAGCAGAACAGCTTACCTGGACATTCGGCAGAACTGCGGAAGAAACGAAGCCGCTGGCTGAATGGAAGAAATGGAACAACGCTTCGAACGTTAGAGCTTATACGGGAGATCCTTTTGTAAAAGTATCCTATGAGCCTGTTGCAGCTTCTACGGTAACCGCTCTGGTATACTTCGATATGCCATTCGGCGTCAACCTGGCCGTCAGCGGTATCCGGGCTGAATATGTAAAGCTCGCAGGAGTATACAACCTGACTGCAAAGACGCCTGCCGGGGATGTACTGGCAGAGCAGAAAGTAGATTTGAACCCGTATGATACCTATCATACATATGATGAAATCAAGCCGGCGATTGATAAAATCACCGCTGACAGCAATAACAAATACGGCCGTTATGTGGAGTACCAGCAGATCGGAACGTCCACACAGGGACGGGCCATCCACTTCTCCATCATCGCCAAGGACAAAGCGTCCGTAGACCAATATTTGAACGAAACGCTGCCGCTGATGAACAATAATCCTGCCCAGCTGCAGGAGATGATCAAGAACGGCCAGCTTCAGGATTATAAAGTGCCGATCTGGCTGAACAACATCCATGCGGATGAGGCCAACGGTGTTGACGTTATTATCAAGTTCCTGGAAACCCTGATGACAGAGAAGATCGTTAACTATGATACAACGGATGCCGGCGGCAACGTTGTTCCAGTGACACTGGATATCGATAAAGCGCTGGACAATGTGATTTTCCTGCTCGATTATGTAGAGAATCCGGATGGCCGTGCGCTGAACACACGTGCGACTTCGACCCTGCTTGACCCGAACCGCGACAACTCTTACCAGACACAACCTGAGACTCAGGCTGTTACGGCACAGATCGCCAAATGGACACCGCTGAGCTTCCTGGATATGCACGGCTTCGTGAGCGGCTTCCTGATTGAGCCTTGTACGCCTCCGCATGACCCGAATATCGAATACGATCTGGTCATGGACAGCATGCTTGAACAGGCGAACGCCATGGGTAATGCCGGAGTTGCCAACACGAAATATGATGCGTACCACATTCCTTATCTGGAAGCTGAGAAGCTGAAAAATGATCCAAACTATGCCGATCCTTACGGCAATGCCACCGGCTGGGATGATGCATCCCCGGCTTACACCGCTGTCTATGCGATGCACCAGGGTGCACTCGGCCATACGATCGAGGTGCCTGAGCTGAATGAAGATTCCCTGGATGCCTTCTATTATGCAACACTGGCAGCTACCAATTATGTGCAGGACAACAAAGAAGAACTGTTCCTGAACCAGCTTGAAATCTTCAAACGCGGTATCAACAATGAAGACCACAAAGAGGTTGATCCCTATCTGGTAAATGCCGACTATGAGTCCATTGGCCGTGAGCGCGCTACGGAAGATTCGAACTTCTTCCCTGAATACTACGTGCTTCCAATTGCGAAAAGTCTGCAGAAAAATGCTCTGGAAACCTACAAAATGGTGCAGTACCTGCTCCGCAACGGCGTAAAGGTTGAGCAGACTGCTGAACAAGTCACTGTGGACGGGGTAACTTACCCTGCCGGAACCTATGTGGTCAATATGCATCAGGCCAAACGCGGCTATGCCAACCTGGTATTGTACGACGGACTGGATGTATCCGACTTCGATGCTATGTATTCCGATACGGTACAGAACTTTGCGGACATGCGCGGATTTAACCGTTACATCAGCCGCAGTGCCGGTGCTTTTACCGGTAAAACAACGCAAGTAAGCAGCATTATTATTCCAACAACTGACCTGAGCCAATATGCGTTCTCGCAAAATTATGTTATCCGCAACAGCAGCAACGATGCGGTCAAGGCCGTCAACGAATTGCTTGCCAACAAAAAAGCGGTAACCCTGCTTGATAACGGCGGAACAGGCTATGAAAAAGGCAGCTTCCTGGTCTCCAGATCCAATCTGAGAACTGTAGCCTCAAAATACCTGCTTGACGTTGTTCCATTCAACGAATCTGGCGATAAGACAGGCAAGCTGCTGAAGCCGGCGAATGTAGCAATTGCCGGAGCACCTTCATTCATCCTGGCTGATCTTGGATTCAAGGTAACTACCGACACTGTTGCTGCAGACGTGCTGGTTAACTCCGGTACTAACCTGATTGCCAGCGGTAAGCCGTTTATCGGCTACGGCCGTACCATCCTTAGCAGCATTAAATCCTTGAACGTTCTGCCGGGCCTGAATTATTCCAATCCGGTGAACCAGTCGAACAGAACCGCTGCCCATGAAGGCCTGTTCAAAGCAACAATCTCGCAGGACAGCCTGATTACTGCTCCTTATGAAGAAAGTGAATACCTGTACACAGTGTCTGCTGCGTATATCACTTCCGTTCCGGAAGGCGCTGAAATTCTGGCGAAATACGGAACCGGGGATGACTTCTTCAAAGCCGGCTGGTGGCCGAACAGCGATGCTGCCAAAGATCAGGTACTGGCTCTCGATTACCAGACGGACAGCATTCATGTAACTCTGTTCGCTAACGATCTGCTTAACAAGTATCACCCGCAGAACCAGTTCAGATTACTGGCTAATGCAATCTACGCTTCGTCTCCGGCAGCTACCGAAGCTGACGGCATGGACCCTGGCGTACTGGAATCTGAGCCGGTTAATCCGGGTACAGGTGCACCAATCGCAACTGCAACTCCGGCACCGACTGCAACTCCGGCACCAACTGCAACACCGCAGCCGACAGCTACACCAGCTCCGGCAGGCAGCTTCACAGATCTGGGTAAGGTTACCTGGGCAGCCTCTGCTATCGAAGAGCTAAGCGCTAAAGGCATCATCAACGGCGTAGGCAACGGCAGCTTCGCACCGCTCAAGGAAGTTACCCGTGCCGAATTCATCGCCATGATCGTACGTGCGTTTGCTCTGCCGCTGGAGAATGCTTCCGCAGACTTCAGTGATGTAGCAGCTTCCAGCTGGGCTTACAGCTATGTTGCTGCCGGTGTCAGCAATGGCCTGGTGAATGGTGTAGGCAACGGCAAGTTCGAGCCTAACCGCTCTATCACCCGTGAAGAAATGGCGATTATCGCCGCTAACGCTCTGACGAAGTTTAAAGGCAAATCGGTTGCCAATGCCGATACTGCCCTTGCAGGCTTCAAGGACAAAGCAAGCATTGCTTCCTATGGTAAAGACGCTGTAGCGCTGCTTACCCAGGAAGGTATCGTTCAAGGCATGACCGCCGACACCTTTGCGCCAAAAGGCATTGCTAACCGTGCTCAGGCTGCCGTCATCATCAGCAACATCATCAATCTGCAATAATTTCTAACTAACAAACAGGGATGCCCCCCGCCGTAACGGCTGAGGGGCATCCCTGTTTTGGTTATAGATTTTGCTTAGTGCATTCTATTTAGTTCGATTTTTGTTATCTAATTCAATCTGGCTAACCGTCCGTTTACTAGATTTCCAGTTCTTTTCCGTCCGGGACCGGCAGGCCGAATACCGGCAGACCCTGTTCATCCCATTCTACCGGCTGGACACGGGCATGGCGGTTAGGGTCAAACAGGGGATCTCCTGTGATCTCCTTATAGCTTCTGGCATGATAGACGATCAGCTCCCGCGATCCGTCCGGCGATACAGTAAAGCTGTTATGCCCCGGTCCGTACTGGCTGGTCTCCTCGCTTGAAGTAAAGACAGGAACCGGGGATTTGATCCATGATCCGCTGTCCAGCAGATCGCTGCTGTCTGCTGCCGTGAGCATGCCCATACAGTAATTATGGTTAGTCGCGCTGGCAGAGTAAGTCAGGAAGATTCTGCCGTTCTTTTTCAGGATAGCCGCCCCTTCATTTACGCGGTAGCCGATAATTTCCCAGTCATATTCAGGCCGGGTCAGCACCGTCTGTTCCCCTTCCAGCGTCCACGGGTTGGACATCCTCGAGATGAACAGGCTGGAATTTCCCTGAACCGAAGGGTCCTCCTGGGCCCATACCAGATATTGTGCTCCGGCATGCTCAAAGGTTGTAGCGTCCAGCGAGAAGGTATCCCAGGCAGTGTAGATCCGCCCCTTCTCTTCCCAGCTGCCCTCAAGCGGATTGTCCGCCCCGTTCTCCAGCACATATAGGCGCTGTGCAAAAGGCGCATCATCGCTGCCTGCGGAGAAATACACATACCATTTGCCGCCGATGAAATGAATTTCCGGTGCCCACACATAACCGCTCATAATGCCGGTAATATGCTTGGTCCATATTACAACCGGCTCACTGCCGGCAAGCCCTCCGAGTGTCTGTGCTCTGCGCAGCTCAATCCGGTCATACTCGGGTACTGAAGCGGTAAAATAATAATAGCCGTCACTGTGCCGGTAAATGCAGGGATCTGCACGCTGAAGGACTAAGGGATTGGTAAGGGTTTCTTTCATAATATAGCAGCCTCCTGGTTTCTCTGTCTTTATAGCTGTTCTTTACATGCTGCTTCTACAGCTTCACCGGCAGCATCAGCCCGTCTTCGCCAAAGCTTAAGAGATCAATGCAGGTTTCACGGTGAATGCCTTTATAATCATCGAACCGGGTAAGCGGTGTAACGAACCGGTGATAAGCAATCCAGTACTTTCCGCTATCCGGGTCATTCATTATGGAATGATGTGCAGTACCGAGCATATCCTTGTCTTTATTTTTGCTGAGAACGGTATACAGGAAGGTGACCGGCCCGTACAGCTGCTCCGCCGTTCCATAGTTCACATGATAGTCCTCGCTGCCGGTATCATCGCAGGACCAGGTGAAGTGATACAGCCCGTCCCGCTTAAGCACGGTTACGGCCTCACGGAAGTCATGCAGCCCTTCCAGATTGCGCATCGTATCTTCAACGACTGAGACCATATCTGCGCCAAGCTCTACAATTGCTGCGTGGCTGTTACCAAACAGCATATACACCTTGCCATCCTCTTCGACATAGATGGACGGGTCGATCGCCTGTCCCATTACCAGCCCGAGCCGGCTGATCTGCTCAAGTGTAATCAGCGGCTCCGGCTGCGCAGTGAACGGGCCTACAGGCGTATCGGCAACGGCCACGCCGATGGCGCTGTCTCCATCCGGCTTTTTACCGCAGAAATAATAGTAGTAGCGGCCGTCCTTAGTGGCGATGCACGGAGCCCAGGCGCTGCTGACTGCCCAAGGCACATCATCGGTCGCAAGATCGAGAATAACGCCCTCGTCCTTCCACAGCTGGAGATCATCCGACGAGAAGACATGGAACTGTGTTCCCGACCAGCCGGTGAAGCCGTCTGTTGTCGGATACAGATAATAACGGTCTCCGAATTTAGCCAGATCCGGGTCAGCGAACTGTCCGGGCAGCACCTGGTGGCCGTCTCCGAATGCCTGCAGCAGCAGGCCGGATTCCTCAAAGGTAACCGGCAGCACGCCGCCATGGCGCTTTTTGCTGCGGCCAAGGTCAAACTCGCCGTCTTCAAGCACCCGGAACGCTCCGCTGCCAAGGTCTGAGGTCAGGAGCGGCAGATACCCTTTGCCTTCGGCATAACGGTCCACAATCAGGCACCACTCTTCACGGCCGTTCAGCTTAAAGATCTCCGGGCCTTCTACACCCATGATGGCTTCCAGAACAGGAGCATCTACATAGCTGAAGGCATCCTTATCCAGAGAAGCGCCTTCCTCTACCCGGATATTCTTGGTTGTCTCATCCTTGGAATAGCGGTAATACTTGCCGCCCGCCTCAATAATTGTAGTATCTATGATGTGATTCTCACGCTCAATGTATTTCTCCGCCGGACTGAAGGAACGGAAATCCTTGGTGCGGGCACTGTAGATTTTGTGCTTACGTCCGCTTTCATGTGCTTCCTGTGTAGCAGAAGCCCAGAATACCAGAAATTCGTCTGCCGCTTCGTCATAAATAGCCTCCGGCGCCCACACACAGCCGGCACCTTCCACGCCGACGGTAACCGGCCAAGGCTCTGACCAGTTCACCAGGTCAGCTGATTCCCAGACGATAATATCGCGGCTTCCGCCCTCAACTGCCTTGCCCCAGCCCTTGCCGCTGGCAATACGGAGATCGGTCGCAATCAGATAGAACTTGCCTTCCTTGGGCGAACGGACGATAAAGGGATCTCTCGCTCCCTTTTCTCCAAGCTCCGAGCGCAGAACCGGCCGGCCCCCGTTCAGGTCTTTCCAGTGCAGGCCGTTCTCGCTGTATGAGAAGTAAACCTGTTCACCGTCCGGCTGCTCCCCGATAAAATGAACTAAAAGATAGCCGGTGTATGTTAATTTGGATTGGGACAAGATAAGCCCTCCTTACAGGAATGTTGGATTATTTAGACTTAATTCTGAATACAGTAACGGAATGTCCCGGGAATTCATAAGCAAAGCTGCTGCCTTCAAAAGCGATCGTCCCGCTCGACGGGCTGACCTTCAGCGGCTCATCAAAGCTGTTCTCGGCATCCAGACTGACTCCGGACAGCTCATGAATCTCAGCAAGGTATGAAGCGGCTGCCAGCTCCTGCAGCTCTACCGTCACCGGAAGCGGAGTATCAAGGACATTTACCGCCTTAACGATCACATCACCGGTGATATCCTCCACACTTGCCGTATAATACAGCGGCTGGATGTCCGGCTGGCGGTCTTCCGCCGAGTTGATCACAGCACCGTCAATCGAGGCTGTAATCTGCCGGCCGCTGACATGCAGCTCCAGCTCATAATCGGTATCCTTCTCCACCGTGAACAGGCTCTGGGTCAGGCAGGAGCCCCGGCCGTCAGTTACCGCACTCAGCGTGCTGTCCTGATTCTGCCAGCCGCCCAGCTCCCAGTTGAGCCTGTTCTTAGTATCCTGCATGCCGTAGAAGATCAGGAAGGCGCGGACGCCGCCGGTTTTGCGGGCAGTCAGTCTGAGCGTGTAGTCGCTCCAGTCCGTTTCTCCCAGTGTGAACGAGCGCAGCTCCTCCTCTTTGCTTACTGTTCCTTCTGTATCATTGAGCTCCACCGGTGCTTCTATCACCTTTTGCTCGCCTGTCAGATTGTTGGTCAGCGTAATATTGCTGTACGTTACAGCCGATTTCTCGGCAGCCAGGACAATACTTCCCTTCACCGGCTCTTGAACAGGCTCCGGCTTCTCCGGCAGATTCTCGGCATCAATCTGCAGCAGCCGGTCTCCCTGATGGTTCATGAACAGCTTCTGGACATAGTAATTCGGTGTGCCGAATACCTCATGATTATTGAACCAGATCATATCCGGCTTCCAGTTAACATAGTCGACATTGCACAGCATCGGGGCATAACAGGCGAGACCGATGGCATGGGCATTGCGCTCCAGCCGGGTCATAAAGGCGGCTTCCACCAGGGCATTATAGTAGGTATTGCCCCAGGATGCATATTCACCCAGGAACACCTTAGGCTCATCAGCCTTGAAGCTGTCGTACCGGTCCATATTGGCCAGGAACCACTCCGGGGACTGGTAGTAATGCTCGTCAACAAGATCAGAGCCGTGTTCTCTGGCCGAGGCCCAGCCCCGCTCATACTCGCCGCCGGCAGCGAACGGGCCGCTGCTGTTAATTACTTGCATATCCGGGTACTGCTCTTTGATCGCCTTATGGAAATACGGATACCGCTCAAAGAACGGCTCGCCGACCTCCTCGTTGCCGATCGCAATATATTCCAGCCCGAACGGCTCGGGATGGCCAAGGGAGCTGCGGATTGCGCCCCACTCTGTGGAGGCATCACCAATGGCGAATTCAATAACGTCCAGGGCATCCTGAATCCACGGCCCCAGCTCGTCCAGCGGAACGATGCGCTTGTGGTGCGGGTCATAGCCGCCCGGCAATACGGGAATGGCCTTGGCACCGATGTCTTCGCAGAACTGGAAGTACTCATAGTAGCCGAGGCCCAGTGTCTGATTATACTGCCAGTTGTTACGTCTTGCCGGACGGGCAGCCAGCTCTCCGATTGTATTCTTCCAGCGGTACATTGAATTCCGGTCATCCGGATTCAGCGAGCCGTCATGAACAAGGCAGCCGCCGGGAAATCTCATGAATTTCGGCTTCATATCCGCCAGCAGGACCGCAATGTCCTCACGCAGTCCGTTGCGGCGTCCAAGATAGGTCTTCTCAGGGAACAGGGACACCAGATCAAGCTCCAGCCTGCCCTGTCCGCCGGTGAGAATAACCAGTCTGCAAGCGTTATCAGTGCAGCCTGAGGTCAGTACCGTTTCGTATTTCCGCCAGTCAGCAGAATCCACAGCAAGCTCAGCCGATGCGCATGCCGCGCCGTTCCGGTCCTCAATGAGGACACGTACAGGCACATTGAAGCTGTCCGTACGCCGGGCATAGATGGAGAACAGGTAATTCTCGCCTTCTTTTACCGGAATACCCGTGTTAAACCCGGCATTGGACAGGCCGACACCGTCTCCCGGCTCAGTAATTTCAATAACTGCATAATGCGGGTTTTTGGAGTGGTACGGCGATTCACTCTCTACCGTCAGCTCTGCACGCCCGCCGCCGCGCTCCACCTTGTCCCAGGCAGTCAACGCATGGTAGCCGGGATGGTCGATCGGGTCGAATTCGAACGAGCGGTTCTGGACCAGCTCAGCATACAATCCCCCGTCGGCTGCATGATTAAGGTCCTCAAAGAAAATACCGAACATATCGCCCAGCGCTGCTCCAGTCTTTTGCGTGTACACCTTCAGCTTGGTCTGGTTATTCATTGATCCTGTTCCTCTCTTATAAAGCCTTTATTTAGTTAATATATATATTAATACATTTATAATTACAAAAATATTATAGGCAGATGAACGGTATGGAGTCAATCCATTATTGCTGAAAGGACTGAAATATTGATGTGTTATTGTTCAACAGTGCCGCTGTTCGCCTTTAGTTAATATATATATTAACTAAAATTCATCGGTTTATTGAGATCTCTCAACTACTTAACGCCGCTTAACAACTAACGGACCCAGATGACCTTATTTCTGCGCTAACCCCCAAATGAACCTGCTAACGGACTCCAGCGACCTTATGTGCAGCTATTGCCCCAAGTATGGCTTTATGAGGAACAATAGGAGTAATACGGTCCGTTAGATCGAAAAAAGAGGCTCCGCAGCAAAAATAAGGCCGCTCCTGTCCGTTAGCGCATCTTCCGTCAATAGCACTTCCGGCAGCACTTCAGTGAACCGCAATAAAATCGCACCAAAACAAAAGACCAGCCGCCCGGCAGGTCTCCCTTAAATATCTTATCTATCGCATATCCGCTAAAGGCTATAAGACAGCTTCCTTAATATAAGCCGGGTCGTGAACTAAGGGCAGGCTGACCTTTACCGTTGTTCCCACCTTGATCTCGGAGTCGACCCTGATCTGTCCGCCATACGTTTCGATCAACTGCTTGCAGATGGATAACCCGATACCCGTCCCCTTTTGCTTCGTGGTAAAGAAGGGGTCAAATATCCGGTCCAGCTTGTCCCTCGGAATCCCTGCGCCGTTATCGGCAAAAATCAGCACAATCAGGTTTGGCTCCGCCTGTGCCGTAATCGTAACGTCAATTCTGCCGCTGCAGGCCGTGAAGGAGTCGATGCTGTTTTTTAAAATATTCAGGAAAACCTGCTCCAGCTGGGAGGCGCTTCCCAGTGTCAGCACTTGCTCTGCGGAGTAGTCTACATTCAGAACGATATTATCGCTGAGGATCAGCTGATTCACGATATTGATCACTCTGTGTACAACCTCGATAACGTTAAAAATCTCGCCGTCACTCTTTACGATATCCCCTTTGCGGGACAGCACCAGAAAATCGGTAACCAGCTTATTCAGATTGTCGATTTCCTTGATTGTAATATCCATGTAGGTGCGAAGCTCTGCTGCCTTGATCACAGGCTCCTTCAGCCGGTTGTTGACCAGCTGGGCGAAGCCTTTTATAGAAGCTAACGGATTACGGATTTCATGTGCCATACCTGCTGCCATCTGCCCCATAACGGCTATCTTTTGTTCATGCAGGCTGTCAATCTCCTGGTTCTTGTTGGATAGATAGCCTTGGGCGAAACCGGTAAACCGGACCCAGTTGCACTCCATCAGACGGCCGTTAAAAAGCAGACGTTCCGCTGAATCAGCCACCCCGTCCTCAATAACCCGGAACATCACATTCTGGGCTGTCAGATTCAGATCCTTGCTCATCTCCAGCATCAGATCAAAGTGCTTACCGAATATATCCGCCATGAATACCCCTTGCTGGGCGCCTTCGCGCTGCTGAACCTCAAGATACTGATTATAATCCCCGGGATTCATGAACAAGGCCCCGATCATATGTAAAAGGATCTCCTTGAAGCTTGAATCCAGTATTTCCTTATGTGCTGCAATAAACATGGCAAAATCTGAACTTCTGCCGGTTATAGACCGATAATGCCTGTCCAGAATGACAGGAACCGTAGAAATTAATGATGCACGCAATTCATTCTCATTGTATGCCATTTTTATCCACCTTCATGTTATTGGAACCCTATTTGAACTGTACGACGTATAGTGATTTTTGTAAATATTGGATTTATGGAAGTTTCAGGGCTGTAAGCCCTTTCGTCAAAAAAACGACTGAATTCCGCCAATGCATGATAAAATCATTAACAATGACTAGACAATCCACTACTGTAAGAAACGGAGCGTATACTGTGAATAACCAGCAACTGATCCGGATGTATATGGAGAATATGGAGGTACATGTAACGGCTGCCGGATACAATCAGGTGTGGACCGATTGGCGGGAGCTGGACTACACGCCTGATTACAACAAGTTCTACCTGATCTGCGAAGGGGAGGGCTGGCTGAAAATCGGTGATACGGAATTCACTCCGCAGCCTGGTGAGTGGTTCCTGATGCCGCAGGGGATCAAGCAGTCTTTTTCATATACTTCCGGGCCGCGGTACACCAAGTACTGGTGCCATTTTACCGCGCGGATCGGGGAACGCAATCTGTTTGATCTGCTGCAGACGCCGGTATGGATCGGCAAGGAGCAGGACAGTGCGCCCATTGAGCTTTTCCGTGAGCTGCTGAAATACCATAAGGATTCTTCTATCACCGGTCCCCTGCTGGTCAAATCTGCTATGCTGAGGCTTATCTCATACTATCTGGAACGGAGCGCGGTAACCCCGCAAGGCCTCAGTACAGCAGCAGTATCTGAGCCGCTTCAGCAGGTCATCTCGCATATTCAGCGCTTCTACCACCGGAATCTGACGATCGAAGAACTGGCGGAGCAGGCACACCTGCAGCCCAACTACTTCATCCGTGTATTTAAAAGACAGTTCGGAACCTCACCGATCCAGTACATCAACAAAAAAAGACTCGAGGAAGCCAAGCTGCTGCTTGTGACCACGAATCTTTTGCTCGCGGAAATCGGCGAACGGGTGGGGATTCCGGACATCTCTTACCTGTCAAGAACATTCAAGGCCGCTACAGGCTTTTCGCCGACAGCCTACCGGCTGACCTTCAGCCCGGAGCAGCGGCTTGAACATGCAAAAAAACCTCAGCAATGAGGTTTTTTTGCGTTTATCTGACTATTTCTTAACAGAGATAATATACCGCGTGCCAGCCTCAGCCGTAAATTCGGTTATCCCGTCCTTAACAGCAGCCTTCACTGCCGCATTCCCCGCTCCGGTGATTCTAACATTACAGCGGGTAAGCACGCAGCAGGTTTGGGTAACCGAAGCTGTAACAGCCGCGCCTGACAAGCTTCCGTTATTCCAGTCGATATCGACTTCAAATCCGCCTCTGCCCCTCAGCCCTTTCACGAACCCTTCAGGCCAGGAGTCCGGCAGCGCCGGCAGCAGCTCCAGGAAGCCCTGATGGGACTGCAGCAGCATCTCGGCTATACCGGAGGTCGCTGCAAAATTCCCGTCAATCTGGAATGGCGGATGAGCGTCGAACAGGTTCGCATAGACGCCGCCCTCAGCAGCGCGGTTATGATCCGTCTCATTTTCCCTGACCAGATTCAGCAGATTGGAGACCAGACGTTCCGCCCGGTTGCCGTCCTTAAAACGGGCCCAAAGGCTAATCTTCCAGCCCAGGCTCCAGCCCGTTCCGCCGTCTCCCCTAATCTCAAGCGCAGTTCTTGCAGCCTGGAACAGCTCCGGTGATGACTTCTCGGAGATTAACCGGCCCGGATACACGCCGACTAGATGGGAGACATGGCGGTGATGGACATCCTCCTCCTGGTAATCCTCCGACCATTCCTGCAGCCGGCCCTGCGCTCCGATGCGCAGCGGCTGCAGACGCTCCTTCGTACGCTGCAGCAGGGCTGCGAACTCCTCATCAATCTCCAGCAGCAGAGCTGCCTCCTGGCAGTTGCCGAACAATTCGGCAATCAGTGACAGATCCATCGCGGGGGCGGCTGTTACAGCATGCAGCCCCCCTCCGGCATGGAACTTGTGCTCAGGTGAGGTGGACGGCGAAGTCATCAGCTCTCCAGCTTCGTTCTCAATCAGATAGTCCAGGCAGAACAGTGCAGCATCCTTCATGACCGGATAAGCCATATTGCGCAGATAATCCCCGTCACCGCCGAACAGATAGTGCTCCCATAAATGCTGGGTCAGCCATACTGCCCCCATCGGCCAGAATGCCCATACCGGATCTCCGTCCCCGTAAGCGCCGGCCGGTCCCGTCTGGGCCCACAGATCGGAATTGTGATGGGCTACCCAGCCTCTGGCGCCGTAGTTAACCTCCGCTGTCTTGCGCCCGTTAACAGCAAGCGCGCCGATATAATCGATAAACGGCTCATGCAGCTCAGCCAGGTTGCAGACCTCTGCCGGCCAGTAATTCATCTCGGCGTTAATGTTCAGCGTATAATTGGAGCTCCATGGCGCTCTTGTCTCCTGGTTCCAAATCCCCTGCAGATTGGCTGGCTGTGTACCCGGGCGGGAGCTGGCAATAAGCAGGTATCTGCCATAGTGGAACAGCAGCTCCACTAGTCCCGGATCACTGCTCCCATACTCAGCAATTCTCCGGTCAGTCGGCAGATCAGCCGGGGCTGTACTTGCTCCCAGATGCAGCTTCACTCTATCAAAAAGCGAGCGGTGATCAAGCACATGGTCTTCCAGAACCCCGGCATATGCCTTCCTGCAGACGGCCCTGATCATTCCGGCCGTCACTTCCCCGGGATTCCGGTCCGGGCTGCCGGCCCGCAGCAGCGGATCAAAGCTTGTCGCTGCACTGAAGTACAGGGTAACCGAGGTTGCCCCGCTTACATGCAGTCCTTCTGCTCCAGCCCGCAGGGTTCCGCCGTCAAGCACGGCAGCCAGCCGTCCATGGAACCGCAGGCTTTTGGCTGTTTCTGGATCGCCGTAACTTACGGGTTCGGCAGTCTGATAATAATTCGGGTCCACATGCTCCGGCGCATGTCCGGCTATGGTGTACTGATCCTGCTCCGGCAGAGCCCTGTAGCGGAGCTGGCTGTCCAGCCCGGCACGGAAGCTCAGCGCACCTTCCCGGCTTGCGGTCAGCCTGACAGCAATGACCTGATCCGGGTGTGAAGCAAATACCTCACGCGTATATTGGACACCGCCGATTTCATATTTAATGCTTATTACACCGGACGACAGATCCAGCTTCCGGCTGTAGCTTCCCCGGTGAACCGGCTTGCCGTGCTCCATCATGATGTTCAGGTTACCGAGCGGCAAATACGACTGGGTGTAGGGCCCGAGCATTTTCCGGCAGAGCCGGTCCGCTTCACTGTAGCGCTCCTCTGCAATCAGTGCCCGTACCTCCGGCAATACCTCCTTCGCCTCCGGATTATTCCATTCACGGGGATATCCTGACCAGAGCGTATCTTCATTTAAAGCAATCTTTTCCTGTTCAATCCCGCCGAATACCATAGCGCCAAGGTTACCATTACCAGCAGGCAGCGCTTCCGTCCAATATACAGCAGGGGTAGCAAATTGAATGTTCACTTGTTACAGACCTCCATTTATCCGGCTGATGTTACTGCTCTCACCGTTTAATCGTAGCAGCAGCGGACAGCCGGATGAATGTCCGATCTTATCTTTCTTTTGGATAAAACTATCATTCACCATAAGTGAGGGAATCCGAAAATCCAGATCACTGCACCAATGATCATCAGCGCAACACCGGCAATCCGGGACAGGATCAGCGGAAAGCCCTTCGTATACTTTTTGGTCTCCGCTGTGCCGGGCCTGGCGATATTCACAGTCACCGTACTCTGTACAAGATACAACAGCCCTGATATAAACAGGGCCAAACCTGCCAATATCCGGAGAATAAGCATGCTTCAGCCTCCTTGTTCCTTCTATTATCAGTACATATTACTGTTCATTACCCTCTGACCCCTTGCCTGAAATAATACTGCCCGGTCCATTCGCTTATGCTATTATGTATCCAGACGATTCCGGGAGGATGAAAAGATGAAGCTAGTCATTATATTCGGCCCGCAGGCATCCGGGAAAATGACAATCGGGCATGCACTGGAAAAAAGCACGGAACTGAAGCTGTTCCACAACCATATGACGATCGAGCTGCTGGCTCCTTATTTCGGCTTTAGTTCAGAGATGTGGAGGCTTGCCACCAAGTTTCGCCAGGAGATATTCGAAGCGGCTGCCGATAGCGGGCTGTACGGAATGATTTTTACCTACGTATGGGCCTTTGACCTGCAGAATGATTGGGACTATATAGATTCTGTCTGTACAATCATCGAGGAACGCGGCGGTGAAGTGTACTTTGTGGAGCTTGAGACAGCCCTTGAAGAGCGGCTTGAACGGAACAAAACACCTCACCGGCTTCAGCATAAGCCTTCCAAACGGGATACCGCACGCTCTGAACAGAATTTGTTAACAACAATGGAGCAGCACCGGCTGAACTCACATGAAGGGGAGATCACCAGAGAGCGTTACATAAGAATTGATAACACCCATCTGTCTGCGGATGAGGCAGCACAGAGAATTAAAGAGGAATTTCAATTGTAAGGGGGAAGTGAGCATGAACAACGGGCTCGTCAACGCTATTATCGCTTATATTATGTGGGGGTCCTGCCGCTATACTGGAAGCTGTTCAATGATGTGCCTGCAGGCGAGATTCTGTCACACCGGGTTGTCTGGTCGTTTGTATTCATGGCTGTTCTCGTCGCCATCCAGCAGCGCTGGAGTGACATGAAGCGGATTGCAGCCAACCGCTCACAGCTGTTATCGCTCACAGCCAGCGGACTGCTGATCGCAGCGAATTGGCTCATCTTCATCTGGGCGGTGAACAACGGGCATGTCGTCGAGACAAGTCTCGGCTATTATTTAAATCCTTTGTTTAATGTGCTGCTGGCAGTCGTCTTTCTCCGTGAAAAGCCAAACCGCGGCCAATGGCTCGCCATTGCGATTGCCGGTGCCGCAGTGCTGCTCATCGCCGTCAACTATGGACGTTTTCCATGGATTGCAATCTCGCTTGCTGCGTCGTTTGGCTTGTACGGCCTTGCAAAGAAAAAGACCAGACAAGAGGCTTCTGTGGGCCTGCTGTCGGAGACAGCTGTTGTTCTGCCCATTGCACTCGTCTACTGGATCTATCTGGCAGCCTCGGGAGAGTCCACAGCCTGGACACTGTCCTGGCCTATGTTCACCGGATTGCTTCTCTCCGGTGCGGTAACGGCCCTGCCGCTGCTCTTCTTTGCGCGGGCAGCCGCCCGGATGCCGCTGACCACACTCGGCTTCGTGCAATATATCGGGCCGACGATTATGCTGATATTGAGCGTCTTTGTGTTCAAAGAAACGGTATCGCCGGTTCTGCTCACCGGCTTTGCGCTCATCTGGACAGCACTAGCGGTCTACGCCGCCTCATCGGTTCGCGGCGCGAAGCTCGCCAAAGCAGGTTGAAATCAAAAAACGGCAGCTGCAGACTACATCTCTAGTCCTCAGCTGCCGCTTTTTTGCCATTCGTAAATTCAGTCTATTTCATTATAGATTGTGAACCGGTAGACTCCCGATCCCACGGTCAGCTTCCGGTCACCGGCATTCTCTTCCACCGTTAAAATCCCCGTCACCTGATCCAGCTTCTCACCCTTCTCTGTAATCCGTCCCTGATAGCCGTCCGGCACAATCACCTCAGCCGTAGTATTGGCCGGGATCTCCATGTTCAGCTCCAGGGAGCCGTCCGCCTGCCTGCTCCAGCCAGACTTGATCGTCCCGTAAATGGAGCTGTAGGCGGCTTCCGCCCAGGATAGCTGTGCACCCGGCTGCGGCTGGATGCGGATTTTTTTGTAGCCGGGCTCGATAAGCTCAATCCCTCCGGCAATCCGGTAGAGCCAGTCCCCGACAGCCCCGTAAGCATAATGATTATAGGAGTTCATATCGTCGCTCCAGAAGGAGCCGTCCTGCTTGATTCCGTCCCAATGCTCCCAGATCGTTGTTGCTCCCTGAAGAACAGAGTACAGCCAGGACGGATATTCCTTTTGAAGCACTAGCTCATAGGCCAGACTGGTGTAACCGAAGCGGGACAGAACCAGGCACAGATAAGGCGTTCCGACAAAACCGGTCGTCAGGTGGTTTCCATTCTCTTTTACATGCTCAGCCAGCATCGCGGCCGTACGCGGACGGTCTTTTTCCTCCAAAAGATCGAACATCAGCGCCACTGCGTAGGCAGTTTGTGTCGGAGAGGCGACACGCCCGCCTGGTGTTACGAATTCCTCACGGAATGCGCGGATAATATTGCTGTGCAGCTGGCGGTACCTCTCCGCTTCCTCCGGCTGTCCGGTTACCTCTGCCGTCTTGACCAGCAGCTCTGTTGAATAAGCAAAAAAAGCGGTAGCGATCAGATCCTTGGGCGTCGCTCCAATGTAGCTGTTCTCCTTCGCATCCAGACCGAGCCAGTCTCCAAAATGATGGCCGGTGTTCCACAGAAACTCATGATCACCCTGGGCCCGGATGTATTCTACCCACGCCTTCATGCTCGGATATTGCTCCTTCAGCACACGGACATCCCCGTAGCACTGATACAGCGTCCACGGACAGATAACGGCGGCATCCCCCCAGGCCGAGGAGCCGTAGCCCGCAGCCGGGATGTCGGGAATGACATGCGGCACTCTGCCATCCGCCTCCTGATCCGCTGCGAGATCCTTCAGCCATTTTTCAAAAAAAGGCACGACATTCATATTAAAAGCAGCCGTGCGGATAAACACCTGGGCATCACCCGTCCATCCCAGTCTTTCATCACGCTGCGGGCAGTCGGTCGGCACATCGAGGAAATTCCCCTTTTGCCCCCATAGAATATTATGCTGCAGCTGATTCACCAGCTCATCCGAGCAGCGGAAGCTGCCGGTCTGCTCCAGATCCGAATGGATCACACAGCCGGTGAACTGCTCCAGCAGCTGATCCTGCGGCACACCCGTTACTTGCACATAGCGGAAGCCCTGGAAGGTAAAATGCGGCTCAAACGTCTCCGGGCCACCGCCCCGGCAGATATACGTTACGGTCTGATTCGCCGAGCGCAGGTTGCCGGTATAGAAATTCCCGTCCCGGTCCAGCACCTCGGCATGCTGCAATGTGATTTCTGTACCGGCTCCGGCGTCAGCCGTGAACCTGACCCAGCCGACCATATTCTGGCCCATATCAAGCACCGTTTCGCCGGCAGGGGTGGTTATAACTGCGACAGGCTTGATAGTTTCAACAATCCGTGACGGCTCGTTCTCCTGGGCGACCAGCCCGGCTGGCGGAGCATCCGTAAGTTCAGCTGGCAGCCATTGGTGATCCGCAAAGCCCGGAGAAGACCAGCCGTCCAGCTCTAGCCGTGCATCATAGGTTTCCCCGTGATACAGCTCCGACATGAGCAGCGGTCCTGATGAGGTGCGCCAGCTGCCGTCTGAAATCAGCATTTGTTCTGTTCCGTCTGCTAACGTCACATGCAGCTGAATGAGTACAGCACGCTGTTTACCATAATGATCCTTGCTTCCGTCCCAGGACAGATAGCCTTTGTACCACCCGTTGGCTACGATACAGCCAAGGGCATTTTCACCCGCAGTGAGCAGCTGTGTTACATCATAAGTCTGATACTGCAGCCTTTTGTTGTAGCTCGTCCAGCCGGGGTTAAATTGTGTATCATCAGCCGGTCTCCCGTTTATATATAGACGGTACAAGCCGAGGGAGGTCGCATAGATCCGCGCTGAAACGGCTCCGTCGGGAAGCTCGAATGCAGTGCGGAAATAATCGCAGGGATCGCCTTCGCTGTTCTCAACGGACCGGCCCGGGGCAGAGGCTGTTATCCATTTTGCATGCCAATTGTGGGCTGAGTGCAATCCGGTTTCCCAATAAGCAGCTTCACTCCAGACTGTTGCATTATCTTCGGAATCCCATATGCGCACTCTATAATAATAACGGGTGCGCGGGCGCAAGGAACGGCCCTCGTATTCGATGTGCACACTGGCATCTGATATGACTTTCCCGGTATCCCATTCCAGCTCTGCCTCTGCCTCTGCCTCAAACGCCGGATTACCGCTTACCTGAATCTGATACGCAGACTGCATGAATCCTCTTGCCTGCGCCTGAATCTGCCAGCTGAGCCGCGGGTTGGGATCGTCTATCCCCACAGGATTTTTTCTGTAATTCACCATCAGGTTGTTGAACATTGTAGATTGGGTCATTTCAGCCGCTCCTTAACTTAAGATGTACGCCTCGTGCCGGTTCCGGACTGCCTTAACCTTCCATCTCCGGCAGATCTACGTCTATTGTATGGGGCAATTCAATGGCTTATGGGGGCTGTTCCGGACATTGTTGCAGGGTAATCTGGACATTCAAAGTCTGATTACGTAGGATGGAGTCAGTTAACCAATGCTCCAGAGGTGAAATCCGAATGACAGTCAGACGCAGCAGCTTTGTAATGTCAGGTGAGGAGTTCTTCGCACCCGATATTCCCGTGTTTGTGAACCGTGCTTACGAAAACTTTGAGCTGCATGAGCACTCCCATGCGTTCATCGAAATTACTTATGTCAGTGAAGGCTCGGGCGTGCATTATATTGATGATGAGGCCGTCCCGGTGGAGCATGGCACCCTGTTCTTTATTCCCGTCGGGCGCAGCCATGTGTTCCGGCCCAGAACAACCAAGAAGGACCGTCCGCTGGTTGTGTATAACTGCCTGTTTCCGCTCAGCTATGTGTCCGGGCTTCGCGGAGCCTACCCGCAGGCTGCTGAAATCTGTGATTATTTCATTGTAGAGCAAATGTCCTGGTTCTCCGTAAAAGATACCGCCGGTACCTACCATATGCTGTTCAGGGAGCTGTATAGTGAGTTCTCAGCCAGGCCCCCGGGTTATTTGGCTGTAATCGCATCACTCATCGTACGGATGCTGACCGGCCTCTACAGGCAGCAGCTGCAGTCGGGGGCGTCTGCAGGGGCCAGACCGCAATGGACCGCGGTTGATGAAGCAATCGCCTGCATACAAGGTAATTATGCAGGCGGCCTGACGCTCAGCGGGCTGGCCGCCGCTGCCAATCTCAGTGAGCGCCAGTTCAGCAGGCTGTTCCGGCAGCAGACCGGTATGAGCTTCACCGGCTACCTGCACAATATCCGCATGGACGCAGCCTGCCGCCTGCTTGCAGACACCAGCCGCAGTGTAGCCGAGGTCGCCGCCGCCGTCGGGTATGCCGATCTGAAGTTTTTTCACCAGCTGTTCAGGCGCAAGATCGGCATGGCCCCCCGCCAGTACCGCTTTAGCGTGCTGGCGGGGAGTGGGCAGGGCTAGTGGGGGCTGTATCATGAGCGCGTAGGCCGGGAGTGGAAAGGCTTGGCGTGGATGGTGCAGGTGCGGTGGCAAGGAGTGCTCCGGGCTAGTGCGGCTGTATCGTGAGCGCGGGAGCCGGCAGTGGGAAGGGCTAGGGCGGATGGCGTGGCGCGCGTGCCAGGTGTTGGCTCATTAATAGGATTTTTCCCTTTGAGGACAGACTCTGAACGGGGTTCTGGCTCATTTAATGGGATTTTTCCCTTTGAGAACAGACTCCGGCCTGGGTTCTGGCTCATTTAATGGGATTTTTCCCTTTGTGTGCAGACTCTGACCGGGGTTCTGGCTCATTTAATGGGATTTTTCCCTTTAAGAGCGGACTCCGAATGGGGTTCTGGCTCATTTAATGGGATTTTTCCCTTTGAGGGCAGACTCCGAACGGGGTTCTGGCTCATTTAATGGGATTTTTCCCTTTGAGGGCAGACTCTGAACGGGGTTCTGGCTCATTTAATGGGATTTTTCCCTTTGAGGACAGACTCCGAACGGGGTTCTGGCTCATTTAATGGGATTTTTCCCTTTAATGGTTTTCCTGTAATCGCGAGCTTAAGCCCGCATCAGATACAGATATTTATCGCGCTTCAGTTTCTTTTTCAGCCTGTTAAGTATTGTTTTCCCTTATTTATTCATTGTGTAGACGGTCAAAAGCCGCTCCGAGGATGATTCCTTTCATGAAACTTTTTTCATGTAAGCCCTTTCACCCTTAAAGAATGCGTTTCTCTTGAAACCTCCTCCGTTTTTAAACCGTAACTTTTACAAACAGGTTCCAAAGCAGGATTATTGGGCAAACTGAAATATCACACCTGAGTTGAAGGAGCATTTAACGGGTATTAGTCCAGTAAATCGAAGCTGCTTATAACCACACACAGACCCGTATAGGAGAGAGAGGAGAAATCATTAGTGGAGCATTACCGCAAAAGTGTGACCGACAGTTTACAAGAACTGCAGAGTTCAGCAAAAGGACTTACGTCTGCTGAGGTACAAAGTCGTCTGGAGAAGGACGGCTACAATGAAATCAAAGGCCGGGACAGAGACCCGCTATGGAAGCTTTTTCTAGAAAATTTCAAAGACCCGATGGTGGTCGTGCTGCTGATTGCAGCGGCCATCCAGATTTTCATGGGACATGTTATGGAATCACTCATTATATTCCTCGTGCTGATTCTTAATGCCGTAATCAGTGTAGTTCAAACCCGTAAAGCGGAAAGCTCGCTTGCTGCCCTGCAGCAGATGTCTGCACCGGAGGCCAAAGTTCAGCGGGACGGGGCATTGCTCTCAATTCCTGCCCGTGAGCTGGTCAGAGGGGATATCGTTATTCTGGAAGCCGGGGATTTCGTCCCTGCCGACGGCCGTATTATTGAATCAGGGAGCCTGAAGATCAACGAAGGCATGCTGACCGGGGAATCTGAGGCTGTTGAAAAGCATACCGATATTATTGATCAGGAGGCCCCGCTCGGCGACCGCCGCAATATGGCCTTCAGCGGTTCCCTGGTGGTCTACGGACGCGGTGTTTTTCTCGTAACGGGAACTGCCCTGACTACTGAAATCGGTAAAATCGCCGAACTGCTCGAAAGCGCCGAAGCCAAGCAGACGCCGCTGCAGCGCAAGCTCGAAGCCTTCAGTAAACAGCTCGGTATCGCCATTCTGATACTGTCGGTTATTATCTTCGGTATCCAGGCGGGCCGTGTATGGCTGTCGGATACGGACGTTGATACTACTGAAGCCATCTTCAACGCTCTCATGTTTGCTGTCGCTGTAGCGGTAGCGGCGATTCCTGAAGCCCTCTCCTCTATTGTGACAATAGTATTGTCCGTTGGAACGAACAAAATGGCCAAGCAAAACGCAATTATCCGTAAGCTGCCGGCTGTTGAAGCACTCGGCTCGGCCGGCGTCATCTGTACGGATAAAACGGGTACCCTCACCCAGAATAAAATGACGGTTGTTGATTATTACCTGCCGGAGGGCCAGAAGGACCAGTTCAAGCTCGAGCATCATGAATGGTCTCCCGAAGCCCGGAGGCTGCTGCATATTGCCGTACTCTGTAATGATTCCAATATTAATGAAGAAGGCAAGGAGCTGGGCGACCCGACAGAGGTTGCGCTTATCGCCTTCAGTAACAGTCTTGATAAGAATTACCAGGAAATCCGCGATAACTTCCCCCGGGAAGCAGAGCTCCCGTTCGACTCCGAACGTAAGCTGATGAGTACCCTGCATACGTTTGGCGGACAAAAGAAAATGATCACCAAAGGCGGACCGGATGTGCTCTTTAGCGTATGTTCGCATGTGCTGATTGATGAAATCGAAGTGCCGTTTACAGAAGAGCTGCGTGAACGGTTCATTAAAGTCAATGAGGATTTCTCCAGCAGGGCGCTGCGTGTACTGGCGTACGCCTACAAGACTGTGCCGAATTCCTCTACGCAAATTACGCTTGAGGATGAGAAAAATCTGGTGCTGGTAGGCTTAACCGCAATGATTGACCCTCCGCGTGAAGCCGTATACAGTGCCATCGCTGAATCGAAAAACGCCGGCATCCGTACGATCATGATTACCGGTGACCACAAAACCACCGCCCAGGCAATCGGACGCGACATCGGCCTGATGAGTGACACTGATATTGCTATCACCGGCCAGGAGCTGGATGCCATGTCTGATGCAGAGCTCGACAACAAGCTGGAGCAGATCGGCGTATACGCCCGTGTCTCCCCGGAGAACAAGATCCGGATTGTCCGCGCATGGCAGCGTAAAGGTAAAGTCACAGCCATGACCGGTGACGGTGTGAACGACGCACCAGCCCTCAAGCAGGCCGATATCGGCGTAGCGATGGGCAGCGGAACCGATGTAGCCAAGGATGCGGCTGCGATGATTCTGACCGATGATAACTTTGTCTCGATTGTTAACGCAGTCTCCGTAGGACGGACAGTGTTCGATAATATTAAAAAAGCGATCGCCTATCTGTTCTCGGGCAACCTCGGTGCGATTATCGCCATCCTGTTCGCCCTGATCTTTGACTGGATCAACCCGTTCACAGCCATTCAGCTGCTGTTCATCAACCTGGCTAATGACTCCTTGCCTGCCATTGCGCTCGGTATGGAAAAAGCCGAGCCGAATGTGATGAGCAGAAAACCGAGAGAGCTTAATGAAGGCATCTTCTCCGGCGGCCTGATGCAGGCAATCATTACGCGCGGCGTGCTTATCGGAGCAGCGGTAATTGTCTCCTTGTACCTTGGTCTTCAGCATTCCGATGACATGGGTGTAGCGATGGCGTTCACTACGCTGATTCTGTCCCGTACGCTTCAGACCTTTGCCGCCCGCTCCAACACTCAGACTTCGGTTGAAGCCGGCTTTTTCAGCAACAAATATGTCATCGGTGCCGTGCTCGTCTGCTTTGCCTTCTATGGTATTGCAGTACTGCCGGGCATCAGACAAATCTTCTCTATCCCGGATACATTCGGAATGTCGCACTGGCTGACAGCAACAGGACTGGCACTGGGTGCCGTTATCCTGATGGAGCTGACCAAGCTGGTCCGTAGAGCGTTTGGCTCCAAAACAGCCGAAAGTGCCCAGGCATAGTTAAAAGACAACTCAGAACAGCGCTGTTCCCGTATACGGGGCAGCGCTGTTTTTTGCGGGTGCCTATGATAAAGTTACATTTATAACCTTATTCATATATGGACACCTAAGGAGGCAACCTACAGCAATGGACATGTCCGCAGGCACCTACGGCTTCCGGTTCGCCGAAGATAAAGAGCTCAAGCTGTGCGTGCTCTACGCCGCCGGCTGTGATTCCATCTCCACGCCGGATTACCGCTGGGACGGACTGGAGCGGACTGACGGCCCGCTTCTGCTGTTCCAGTATACGCTCTCCGGAGAGGGCATATTTGAGTCCAGAAGCCGGACCCACCGGATTACTGCCGGACAGGCTTTTCTGGCAGAGATTCCCGGACCGCACCGCTATTATTATGACCCGGGAGCGGCAGAGCCATGGGAGTTCATATTTCTGCTGTTCCGGCCGGAGCTGATTCTGCCGCACTGGCGCAAGTTCCTCCGTGAAGCCGGCGAGATTCCTCACCTGCCTGCCGATAGCGTCCCCATCCGGCTGCTAAAGCTGATCGTAGCTGATGCGGCGGCAGGCCGGATCTCCGATCCGCTGATCGCCTCCTCCTCCATCTACCAGTTCATGACGGAGCTGGCCAGAATGCAGGTGACCAGCCTGCGGGACAAGGAGAACTGGTCTGACAGTGTGAGGCGGGCGGCGGAATATATAGAGCAGCATTATGCGCAGATGATTAGCATTGATCAGCTGTCCGAGCATGTGGCGCTGTCCAAATACCATCTTATCCGCCGTTTCTCAGCCAGCACCGGGCTGACGCCGGTCGCTTATCTGACCCGGGTCCGCACCGAGAAGGCGATGGAGCTGCTCCGGGGAACAAACCTCAGCATTGAAGCGATCGCCGGAAAGATCGGCTATTCCAGCGGAAGCTATTTCATCAAAGCCTTCCGCGGCCTGACCGGGCTGACGCCGGGTGAATTCCGCAGCGGGGGCGAGAGCCTCACCTACCGCAGACTGTTCTTTGACTGACCGCAATATAGTGCTATAGAGCTTGCAAGATTACTATAGATATTGCGATTCTCCTACCTTATGATGTTCTTAACAAAGAGCAATAATCCATCAGTAAAGGAGATTTACAATGACACATAAGCTTGCAGCACCTACTCCACCGCTCGGCTGGAACAGCTGGGACTGCTACGGCGCAGCCGTAACAGAATCCGAAATCCGCGGTAACGCAGACTATATGGCAGAGCATCTTAAAGACTTCGGCTGGAATTACATTACGGTCGATATTCAGTGGTATGAGCCTTATGCCAACTCCTCCCAATACCGGCCGTTTGTACCGCTTGTAATGGATGAACACTCCCGGCTGCTGCCTGCCGAGAACCGCTTCCCTTCGGCAGCGGACGGCCAGGGCTTCAAGCCGCTGGCTGATTACGTACACAGCCTCGGGCTGAAATTCGGGATTCATATTATGCGCGGCATTCCGCGGCAGGCTGCTCATGCCGGCACTGCGCTGCTCGGCACAACGGCGACGGCACGCGACATCGCCCATACCAACTCCATCTGCCCCTGGAACACGGATATGTACGGAGTAGATGCCTCGAAGGAAGGCGCGCAGGAATATTACGATTCCCTCTTTGAGCTATACGCACAGTGGGGTGTCGATCTGGTTAAGGTGGATGACATCGCAGCTTCCAGACTGTATGACACCCATCAGCCGGAGATTGCCCTGATCTCCAGGGCCATCGAGCGCAGCGGCCGGCCGATGGTGCTGAGCCTGTCACCGGGCCCGGCTCCGGTGGAATACGCCGACTTCTTCGTAGAGCACGCCAACATGTGGCGGGTCACGGATGATTTCTGGGATCTGTGGCCGCTGCTGCTGGACATGTTCGACCGCTGCCGCAAATGGCAGGGCGTACCCGGGGACGGCAGCTGGCCGGACTGCGATATGCTGCCGCTCGGCCATATCGGTATCCGTTCGGTGGACGGCGGCGGTGCAGACCGCTGGACCCGGTTCACGCGTGACGAGCAGCTGACGATGATGTCGCTCTGGAGCATTTTCCGCTCGCCGCTCATCTTCGGCGGCGAGCTGCGCGACAATGACGAGTGGACGCTGTCATTGCTGACCAACCGCGAAGTGCTGCGCATCCAGCAGGAGAGCCACGGCGCCAGAGAAGCCCTCTGCAAGGGCGAGCTCATTGTGTGGACTGCCGAGCATAACGACGGCACCCGCTATGCTGCAGTGTTCAACACCGGTGAGGCCCCGCTGCAGGTGGAGCTGGCTCTTGAAGAGATCGGCCTCAGCGCAGCAGCCGGTACGGAGCTGTATAGCGGTGAAGCGGCTGAGCTGGCCGCAGGTACACTGCAGACAACCGTACCGCCGCATGGCGTACGATTGTATAGCTTCCTGTAAATAATAAGGGGTATCCTGACAGCCGTTAGCGGCGGCCGGGATACCCCTTTTTTTGACTCAAAAGTTAGATTACATTAATAATCAGCTGCGCCGGATACATTCCCTCCGCGTAAGCCGACAACACGATGCGCCCCTTCTCCCCGGTCAGCCGGATAGCTGTGCTGAGACAGCCGTGGTACAGATGCATCCAGCTGCGGTCATACGGCTCGCTTGAGCTAAGGTCACCGTTATCAACTGCAATGACCTCCGCCGGTCCCGTAACCTCAAAGGTCACCTTGGAGCTGTCGCGGAATACCGGCACAACCTCAGCGTCTACCGCCCGGACAGTGAGCAGCTTTTGCGATACATCCTCCGCTTTCAGACGCACAATCTCCTGATCAAACACCAGCCTGACCGCAGGCCCTGCGGTCTTCAGTACATATTGGCTCACTTCCTCGCCGCCGATATACCCCTTTACGGTAATCGTACCGGGCTGATAAGGCAGATAGCCGGTAATCATCCGGCCCGGGTAAGCAGCCGGCTTGCCCACATGAAAGCTTTTACCGTTCAATTCAAGAGTGACCTCTTCGCAATTAGTAGCAATCATGTACGGAATCACAGTCTTGTTGAACTGCGGGAAATTCCAGTGGCTGGCGTATCTCGGCGCATCCCAATGCTCCTTCACACCTTCATCCTGCAGCGAATAATCCATGACGGCCAGATAGGCCATCGGCTTATTGGACCAGTAGCTTTCATAGAGGTAAGATAACGGCTTACGCTCATTATTCGTATAGAACAGTGAGCCCGCCCAGCCTTTGGCCGGATAACCCATCGATTCACCTAGGTAATCAATCCCGGTCCACAGCATTCCGCCGATCACATAATCGTGCTGCTCCACATCCATCCAGGGAACCTCTGCCTTAAAATTCTGCATCTGATCCCGGTGACCGCGGAAAAACTGATACGTCTCCGTCCCCAAAATCAGCTTATCCGGCAAGGCTTCGTGAATCTCGGGATACCATTGCTCCTGGTAATTGCAGCAGACCACATCGACGATTTCCCCGATCCGGCGGATCCGCTCGACCCTTTCGGCCACATCATAAATTTCCGTATCATCCGCTTCATCAACAAACTGCTGGATATCCTCTATCAGCGACACATCAACATTGCTTTCAAATTTAAAATGCGGGTTCATCGCATACGACACCGGCCGCGTATCATCCAGCGTCAGCAGATGCTGCCTAAGCATCTTCAGAATGTTCAGCATGGAGGCCTGTCCCTGATGCTCCACCTCATTGCCGACACCCCACATAAAGATGCAGGGATGATTCCGGTCGCGCTTCACCATCCCCTCCAGATCACGCTGCCACTCGGTCTCGAAGTAACGCCCATAAGCCCCGCCGGTCCATTTGTCAAAAGGCTCCTCGTACACCAGCAGGCCCAGCTCATCACACAGGTCCAGTAACTCTGCCATAAAAATATGGTGGGAGGTGCGGATCGCGTTACAGCCGATTTTTTTGAAGGCAAGCAGCCGGTCTTTCCAGATCTCCGCCGTTACAGCCGTTCCGAGACAGCCTGCATCCTGGTGGATACACAGACCCTTGACCTTGGTTAATTGCCCGTTGATATACATCCCCTTGTGCGGAACCATTTTGATCTCCCGGATGCCGACGTTCAGGCCGTAATGGTCAACAGCTTCATCCCCCTGGAAAAGCGACAGCTCCAGACGGTACAAATGCGGCTGCTCCGGACTCCACAGCTTCGCTGATCGAAGCTCAAACCGGATAACGCCCTGATCATCGGACTCTTCCGTGTAGGAGGTGTCTGTGTCAGTGAGAACGGCTTTTACGAGGGCTGTTGTGCCGGTTTTTACAGTGACAATGCCTGCACTACCTTCAATCTTCGTTGTTACTTGAATTTCATAAGGCACCAGATGATTCTGCGGCAGCTCCAGCAGGGTTACATCACGGTAAATGCCTGCACCCGAATACCATCGGTCTGCCGGGAATACGGTGTTATCCACCTTAACCTGAATCAGGTTATCGCCTTCATGAATCAGTTGCGTAATATCCAGTTCAAAGCTGGTATAGCCGTATTTATGGCCGCCTGCTTCCTTGCCGTTGACCCACACTGTACTATTTTCATAGATTCCACCAAAATGCAGCTTATACACATAGCCTTCCTTAACCCCGCTGATGGTCAGCTGCTTTCTGTACCAGCCTGTTCCCCAGCGGTCCCTGAAGCCCTGAGCCTCTCCCTGCTTCATCTGCGTATTTACCGGAGCGGTGATCGCCCAGTCATGCGGCAGCTTTACGGGTACGAAATTCCCGTCCTCAGGCTGCTGCAAGGTGAAATCCCAGCCGTCCATGATTTTGGTTTCAAGCCTGCTCATTGTGTTGTACCATCCTTTATATATATTTGTAAGCGCTAAACAAACTTTGTTATATTTATATTGTAGTGATGTTATTCCCTGCGAACAATCTAAGGATATTCATAACAACATTAAAATATTAAGGTCGTGATCCTATGTACAGGCGGCTGCTGCCCCTCATCACGGAATCAGACAAGGAGCTTCCCTACTACCTTGTGGATGCGGGTGTTCACTGGGATCAGGAGCCGATTGTCCGTCCGGACGGCTACTTATATCAATGGATTCAATGCGTGGAAGGCGAAGGCGAGCTGATATCCGGCGGCAGAACCTTCCGGGTAAAGGAAGGCACCGCGATGCTGCTGCTCAAGGGGGCTCCCCATGAGTATTATGCGGTCAGCCCGTCCTGGCGGGTCAACTGGATTGTGTTCGACGGCCATCAGGTGGAGAGCTTTTTGAAGCGGACGGCGGGGATTACCGCTCCGGGGGTTTACTATATTTCGAAGCCTGAGGTTTTTACAGCCAGAATCCAGAGCATTATGGATATTCAGCAATCGGACTATGCCTTGCGAAGCCTGGAATGGTCCGCACAAATCTATGCCCTGCTGATTGAAATGGTCCAGTATGCGTCCGTCCATCCGCACAACAGTGCCTCCAGCCTCAATCTGAAGCTGAAGCCGCTGTTTGACTATATCGAGCAGAATGCACACAAACCGCTGACACTGGAGGAAATGGCCGGAGTGGCCGGCATTACGCCCCAGCACCTGTGTACTGTGTTCAAGAAGACGACGAACATCCGGATTGTCCAGTATATCCATTCAGTGCGGATCAAGAACAGCAAGGAGCTGCTGCTGCGCAGTCCTAATATGCCGGTAAAAGAGGTTGCCCTCCTGTCCGGGTTCGAGGACCCCAACTATTTCTGCACCGTGTTCAAAAAGCACGAGCAACTTAGCCCGAACCAGTTCAGGAAGCTGTATTACTGAGCTGGTTCGGGGGCGGTGGATGCGGGGCTGCCGCGGCTGAGGCTGGACGCAATGCAGCCGCAGATGCGAATGCGCCTGCGGCTGCTGTGACGATGCGGTACTATTGCCATGTTATTGCGATTCTATTGCAATGCAGCTGCAGTGGACTTTACCGCAGCATCCACTGCCTCGCCCCAGGTCCGGTGCTCGCCGCTGCCGGCAGCGCCGTCCAGCGCAAGCTGCAGCCTGCCGCCGCTGGCTGCAATTTCGCCGATCCGGCTCCACGGCTGGCCCATATTGTCCTGCAGCAGGCCTGGGCGAAAGTCCTTCATGGACACCTCAATCGGCTTCCGCTGGATTTCAATATGCCCGTTGCCTGAGTGCAGATCTGTCCCGCTGTCTTTCGCCCAGAAGGCGGCGTACCCCAGCATGCTCCTGCTGGCCTGCCCGTATGCAACATCCGGCTTGACCGTGGCGTAGGCCCAGTTATCCCATTGCCGGCCGACCTTATAGCCCCGGGAAAAGCCTTCATCGTCCATAATCGGCAGCGGCACAGATGAATCGCCGTCTACATAGACCAGCCGGGTCTGAAAGTCATACTCCGCGTAATGCGTCTCCGTATACACGCCATGGTTAGTCCAGCCCAGTACAGGATAGGTTATCCGCTTGTAGACTGCGGCCATATCCCTTAGGGTAGCCGTCAGGCTGCTGTTCTCACCCGTAAGATACTTTCCGTAGGCCGGTGTTCCGAAGGAAATGATAAGGAATGAAACAGCCCACAGCAGCAGGAAGGTCCCGGCAGGCCAGAATTTTCCGCTAAATGGAGTGACAGCCTTCTCCGGCGGAGCCACAATCCCGATACCGCAGGTGCTGTCCGTACAGCCGCCCTCGCGTTTGCGTTTGGCTGCCACCTTCCCGTAAATGCGGGCGGCAATGCCATGAAACGGCGGCAGGCCAAGCAGCAGACCGGCCGGATAAGCCCAGCCCATCGACCGCAGAACCGCAGCGTAGGTGTCCACACCTTTATGCAGCCTGGTTCCGTTCTCCACCGCATAAATGTCATGGAGCAGGTCGGCCTCGGGAATGTCAGCCAGAAGCTTTTCCTCAGCCGCAAAATCCTGCAGCGCCTTCCACTCAATCGCCTTGCGGAAATCCAGTGCCGAGAGGATGCCGACGGTCTGGCGGCACAGCGGGCAGAGCCGGTCATAATAGACGGCCAGCCGTTTGTGCTTCGCCGCGATCCACCGGTCATACAGCTTACGGTAGGTGCTCTCTGGAATAACCGCCAGATGGATAGCAATCACCAGCAGGCTCATTGCCGGGATCGGAAAGACGAACAGCACTCCTGCATGCAAAAGAATTCCGGCGAGACTCATCCATACCCGCAGCTGCTTAAACCAGACCAGGAAGATGTAAAGTCCTTCGTACAGGAGCAAGGAGTAGCCGAGGATGAGCACCAGCCATTCATGATTGATCAGCCAGGTGACATCATAATAAGTAGTAAAGGGAAGCGATGCCGGAGCCCATAAGCCCAGTCCCGACAGATACATATCGGAGGAAAGCTTGTAGAACATTGAATCCAGATAAAACAGTCCGATCAGCAGGATCAGGAACCCAGTATGAAGGAACCGGACCTGGGGCCTGGGCAGCTTGCGGACACGGACTCTGGCCTGGCGGCGGCGTTCCATTAGGCTTTCTATTGACACGCATGCTGACACAGGCATGAACATTAACAGGAATGCTCCTGTCAGAAACAGCGAATCCACCTGCCAGTTATTCGCTTCATTCACCACAACAAAGCCCAGCAGATACACGCTGATTGCATAATTGACAATGGCAGCCGGACGGGTCAGGTATCCAATCAGCAGCAGGAACAGCGCTATCATCCACAGTACAAATAAGGCGGTCAGGAAGGCCGGCACGGTCGCAGCCAGGCTGTCTTTTTGAAAAATCAGATCCCTGAGCGTCATCATCTGCAGCAATTCAAGTATCATCACAAGTGAGAATCCGATCCGGAACACTGCCAGCGGAAAGGCCTGCTCCTTCCGGTCATACAGCTTCTCTTTAATCTTCTTCAACATCGCATAACCCCCTTGGGCCAGTCTTGGTGTTCAATCAGTCATTAATCATTAACCGATTACCTGCCCGGCAAACAGGGGGATATTTGCGTTATTTGGCCGTGCGGGCGCGATTTCGGGCAATAAGCGGGAGTTCTAGCGTTGTTTCAACTAGGTGATATTTCAGCAGCTACCTGTAACGGACTCAGATAACCTTCTTTCGCCAAAATCCCGCACTTGGCCAGGCTAACGGACACCAACGCTCTTAATTGGGGTAAACAGCCTTGTTATTTCTGATTCTGCAATAATAAGAGCGCTACGGTCCATTAACCCGACGAAATGCCCTCTATAGTGAAAATAAGGTCGTCTCGGTCCGTTAGCGCCTACTCCGCTGCTCGCCTACCTGCCCGTTCGCTCACCTGTCCACTCACTAATGTCATTCAATATTTGCCTGCCCGCCCGCCAGTCCACTCACCTACTCAACCGCATTTTCAGGCTGTTCAGGCAGCCTGATCCGGATCAGCTCAGCCCAATACTCTGCACCTGTCTCTAGAATGCTGTCATTAAAATCGTAAGCAGAGCTATGCAGTGGTATATGGCCTCTTCCCTCGGCCTCGTCGCCGTTCCCGATAAGCATGAAGCTGCCCGGAATCTCCCGCAGGAAAACACCAAAGTCCTCTGAGATCATCATCGGCCGCACATCGGGGTCAACACGATTGGCACCGGCAACATGACGGGCAGCGTTAACCGCCACAGCTGTACATTCAGCCCAGTTAACAGTAGGGGCAAATTCACGCGTATACTCAAAAGCGCATTCCGCCCCGTTCATCCCGCAAAGGGCTGTGCTGATCGTACGCATCCTTTCCTCCAGCAGCTGCTGCACCTCGGGCGTATAGCTCCGGGTATCCCCTTTGATTTCCACGCGGGAAGGAATGGCATTACGTATTCCGTCGGTATGGAGCTCCGTGCAGGAGATCACAGCCGGCACACCCGGCTCCAGATTACGCGAAATAATCGTCTGCAGGGCGATAATGATTTCAGAGGCGATGACCAGCGGGTCCTTGCTCATATGCGGACGAGCCGCATGCGCGCCCTGTCCCTTGATCCGAATTACAAAATTATCCTCACTTGCCATTATACCGCCGCTGCGGGTAGAAAATGAACCCGCCGGCATCCCCGGCATATTGTGCATACCATAGATTTCATCCATAGGGAAGCGTTCGAGCAGCCTATCCCGAAGCATAGCCAGTGCCCCTTTTCCCGGCTCCTCTGCAGGCTGAAAGATAAAGCGGACCGTTCCATGGAAATTGCGCCGCTCCGTCAGCAGTTTGGCAGCGCCCAATACCATCGCCATATGGCCGTCATGTCCGCAGGCATGCATTTGGCCGGGATGCAGTGAAGAATAACCATGCTGTGCCTCTTCTTTCAGGTTAAGAGCATCCATATCTGCACGGATACCGATAACTCCCTGCCCTTCTCCCGCTACCAGACTGGCCACGATACCTGTACCGCCTATGCCTCTGTGCACCTCCAGACCCATTTCTGTCAGCACAGCGGCGATATAGTCTGAGGTTTCCTTTTCCTCAAACGCAGTTTCAGGGCGCCTGTGGAGATCATGCCTCCAGGCGATGAGCTGGTCTTCAAAGCTTAGATTGTCCATAATTATCCTCCTCTCCTCCATCCTGCCCTGTACCACCGTCACTATCCCCCCGGCCCGAAAAGCTGCCATTCCAGACAATATCCCTATAGCTCACTGGATCGGTATCCCCCTCAGTGCTTATAATCAGTACTCTGGAAGTCTGGTTAAGGCCCAATCTTTCAGCCAGCTCATGATGATCTCCATACTCCAGAATGGCGCTTAACACACCTATACCGACTGCCCCCGATTCTCCTGAAATTACCCGGGGATCGCCCTCCAGCGGGTTGCCGAGTATTCTCATTCCGTTAGCAGTAGTATAGTCGGGGCAGGAAATGTACGTATCGGCATAGTCCCGCAAAAGCGGCCACGCCACCGTGCTGGGTTCCCCGCAGGCCAGTCCTGCCATAATCGTCGGCATGTCACCGCCCACCGCATGCGGCTTGCCGTCACCTGCTGCCGCTGATTTATAGATGCAGGCCGCTTCCTCCGGCTCAACAATAACGGTTACCGGCCTATTTTCACCAAACTGCATTAACAAATAACCGAGTATACTAGCCGCAAAAGAGCCCACCCCTGCCTGCAAAAACACATGCGTCGGAGTCTCCTCCCCAGCTGCCCTGATCTGTTCCAGCGCCTCGTCTATCAGTGTGCAATACCCCTGCATGATCCAGACGGGAATTTGTTCATAACCGTCCCAGGCACTGTCCTGCACCAGTGCGCCGTTATGCTCAGCCGCATAGTTACTGGCCCATCTAACCGCATCGTCATAGTTCAAAGCGGTGATATAAGCCTCTGCGCCTTCTTTTCTGATATTATCGAGCCGGGCTTCCGAGGAGCCCTTGGGCATGAACACAACCGATTTCTGGCCCAGCTGCTGTGCCGCCCAGGCAATGCCTCTGCCATGATTGCCGTCTGTCGCCGTTACAAAGGTGACCTCACCCAGCAAGGCCTTAACCTCATCCGCCTTTAATTTGTCAAAAGACAGCTGCGCTGGCTCCAGCTCCAGCATTTGCGCCAGTACCATCCCGGCCGCGTAAGAGCCGCCGAGTACTTTGAATGCATTCAGGCCAAACCGGTAAGACTCGTCCTTGACCCATATTTTATCCACTCCGAGCTTACCGGCCAGCTTATCGAGGCTGTGCAGCGGAGTTGCCTCATACTCAGGAAAGCTGCGGTGGAACGCCCTCACCCTGCTTACCGTCTCCTCGTTCAGAAAAGGCAGCGTTTTCTCCTCAACCACAAGCCTCCGGGCCAATTCGTTAGCCACAACCTTCAGTTCACCGGCTGTATTCACATGCATCCCTCCTACAAAAGATATGGTACTCCGCTTTAATTGATATGTGATATATTACATGTTAATTAGATCATCCGTTTGCTGTCAATCTAAAATTGTATGTGATATATTACGTCTATGTGTATTTGTCATGAAGGAGGAGTCTCTATTGCTGCCGCAAGATACAGCCAAGGTCAAACGCTCATCCATCCGTGAGCAGGTGTACCTTCAAATACAGGAATGGATTATTAACGGGGTGCTAAAGCCGGGCGATAAGCTTAGGGACCAGGAATTGGCGGAAACCCTCGGGGCCAGCCGTACTCCCATCCGAGAAGCACTGCTCCGGCTCGAGGAAGAAGGAATGATTCAGAGCAAGGCCAACAGCTGGACTCAGGTTGCACCTGTGGATATTAATCAGGCCTACCGGCTGTATCCGATGATTATCTCACTGGAAAAGCTGGCGGTTTCCTTTGCCCGGGAGCATATCACTGCCGCGCATATCCGGGAAATGGAGCAATACAATGAGCAGCTTCGGCATGCACTGAACGAACAGGATGCACTGGAAGCCCAGCGTCTGGATACGTTATTTCATCAGGTGCTGATCCGCCTGTCGGCTAATGAGGAGCTGATCAGCGTCCTGGACGGACTCAAAAAAAAGCTGCGCCGCTATGAAGTAACCTATTTCAACGGATTTACCGGAGCCGCTCAGTCGGTTGAAGAGCATACACAGATTATCCGCGCCCTGCAGGCTGGAGATTTCGCAGCAGCCGCCGGTCACCTTGAAGCCAACTGGCAGGAAAGCTTCAGGCGCCGCCTCGGCGGACAGAATAAGCTCCCGGACAGCAGCGCCATTCCAGAAAGGTGACATTATGAACGAGACTACAACCGATAAGATTAAGGACGATAACTACAGAATATTGACCCTGCTAAGCCGCTTTTTAAATAACAGGCCGGACTACATCAGCCGGGAAGAGATTGCGGAGATTACCGGGCTCGGCGTATCTGCGGAGTATGCCTTCGGTGTTCTTTTCGCGGCTGCACTGGGGCTGGATATTGTAGATAATCCTGAGGATACGGACCTGTACAACCACTATTTCAGCAAAATGCTGCACAGGCTCGATGTCCATGAGTATTACGATAATCCGTACTTCAAAAACATTAAGATACCCGCGGCCACGATCGGGGGCAGTGAGCTGAAGGTTGAACAGTACAAGCCTTATGAGGCTTTTGTCTGCAATGACATTATCACTACCTCCGCAGGACGGATGATTCCGCAGATCGGCTTTTTTGAGACGGAATTCCGCTTCCCGGCCGTGCTTGAGAATAACCGGATCTGGATGACGATTACCCCGAATGAAATCGAGACGATGAAGGAGGCTGTCGCCGGTGCGTCCGGCAATGTGCTTACGTACGGGCTGGGGATGGGCTACTATGCCTACATGGCTTCGGAAAAAGCTGAGGTGCGCAGTGTTACCATCGTGGACAACAATGAGGATGTGATCCGGCTGTTCCGCAGGCATATCCTGCCCCAGTTCGGCAATAAGCACAAAATCACAGTCATTCAGGCCGATGCCTTTGAATATGCGGAGCACCAGATGCCCGGCGGGCAATATGATTTTGTCTTTACCGATCTTTGGCATGATGTCTCGGACGGTATGGACATGTATCTGCGGATGAAGGAATATGAGCCATTAAGCCCGAACACACAGTTTATGTATTGGATCGAACAATCTATTTTGTGTTACCTGTAACCCCCCTTTGCATGTAAAAAGCGCTGTGAACCGGCAACCCGGCTCATAGCGCTTTTATGGTTATCCCTTTACCAGTCTTCCGCGGATCTTGTTGGAGAAGAACTCAATAATGAGAATGAACACAACCAGCCCGATCAGAATCGATCCGACCTGATCCCATTTATAGCTGCGCATGGCGAAGATGAGTGGTGCGCCGATGCCTCCCGCGCTGACCATCCCCAGAATGGAAGCCTCACGCATGTTCATATCGAAGCGGTAGATCATAACGGACATAAACGTCGAGAGAAGCTGAGGTACAATGCCGAACCTGATCTTCTCAAAGGTGCTGCAGCCCACCGAGGTCATCGACTCCAGAACCCGCTTGTCCAGCTCCTCGATCGCATCCACATAGAGCTTGGCCAGCATCCCGATGGAGGTTATGCCCACCGTCAGCACTCCGGCAAAAGCGCCCGGACCGGTTACCCGGATCAGCATCAAGCCGTAGACAAGCGCCGGTACGGTGCGGATGACGATCAGCACCAGTCTTGTAAGCCATGATACCGGCTTAGGTACGATGTTGGAGGCAGCCAGAAAGGCAAGCGGCACCGCAAGCACTGCACCCACTACCGTTCCTAGAAAGGCTATAGCCACTGTCTCCAGCAGCAGATACAGCACGCTTTGCTTCGATACATTGAACAACAGCTCTGTATCCGGATGGGTAAGCCCGTATACGATATTTTTGGCAATTTTAAGACTGTTCTGCTCGATCTGGTTGAAATTCACTGCCGTGAGCGACCAGAAGAACAGCGCACCGACAATGACCGCAATGGTGCCCAGATATAATGAACGGCGGGGAGCGGTTCCCAGCTGCTTTTCAATGGTATTCATGAATGTAACGTCTCCCTTAAATAAGCTTCTTGCGGAAATGCTCGCTGACTCTTTCAATCAGATATACAGTCACAATCAGAACAGCGATAATCATGCCGACCGCAGGATAATCCCGCCAGCCAAGCCCCTCGTTAATCAGCAGCCCGATGCCTCCCGCCCCGACATAGCCGAGAATTGCCGCATAACGAACATTTCCTTCAAAGCAGTACAAGGAGGTTGAGATATAGCCTGGAAGCACCTGCGGCATAACCGCGAAACGGAAAGCCTCAAGTCTTGTCATCCCAAGCGACTCCATCGCTTCAAAGGGGCCCATGTCCACATTCTCGATCTGCTCGTACAGCAGCTTGCCGACATAAGAAATCGTAAACAGCGTGATTGCCACTGTTCCGGCCATCGGTCCGAGACCAAATACGAAGGTGGCAATCAGTGCGGATACGAGCGTCGGCAGCGTGCGGAGCAGGCTGAGCACAGCTTTGCTAAGCACAATGAGCACCTTGGACTGGACAATATTAGCGGAAGCTGCAACAGCAACCGGAAGTGCCACTACGGCCCCGATAATGGAACCCAGCAGGGACATCTTGATCGTATCCAGCAGCGGGGACCAGATCCGGGACAGGCTCTGCCAGTCCGGCGGAATCATGGCAATGATGATTGTAAAAAATTCATGAATCCGTGTAACCAGCAGCCGGAGGCTGAAGCCCGTGAATTGTGCAGAGGCTATCGTGCAGATAACCAGCAGCAGGACGACAAGCGGCGTGCGCGAACGTTTCTGCAGCACCATTTTTCCGTTGGGAAGCTCAATTTTGCGCGGAGGAAAAAGTTTATCATACATAGGCCGGCTGCTCCTCCATGGCTGCTTTTTCCGCATCCCACTTCCCGCCGTAAATCTCCTGCAGAATGTCCTGGGTTACCCCGCCGGTTGCCCCGTCGAACACAACCTCTCCCTTGCGGATTCCGATAATGCGGTCCGCATATTCAAGCGCGATCTCGACATGGTGGATATTCATAATGACAGAGATGTTCATCTCCTGATTGATCTTCTTGAAGTCGTCCATTACGATCCGTGCAGTAACGGGATCAAGGGAAGCAATCGGCTCGTCCGCCAGAATGATATCCGGATTCTGGGCCAGCGTCCGCGCCAGGGCCACCCGCTGCTGCTGGCCTCCCGACAGCTGGTCCACCCGGACAAAGGCCTTGTCCAGAATACCGACCTTGTCGAGCGCCTCCAGCGCCAGAATCTTGTGCTCCTTGCGGAAGATTCCCGTCAGCTTTCTCCACCAGGGCAGCCCCGGCACGAAGGATACCAGCACGTTGTTCATTACGCTCGTGCGTGTTACCAGATTAAAGGACTGAAAAATCATCCCGATTCTGCGCCGGAATCTGCGGATATGCCGTCCTCTGAGCTTGGACACGTCTACCTCGTCGACCAGCAGCTGGCCGCCGGAAATATCATGTATACGGTTAATGCAACGGATCAATGTCGATTTGCCGGCACCGGAGAGGCCGATTACGGCAACGAATTCACCTTGCCCGATTGTCAAATTGATATTGCTGAGAGCAGTCGTGCCGTTATTATAGGTCTTATTTACATCGATAAACTGAATCATGGGGGCATCCAATCCTTTTGCACATATTTTATAAAGTGGAAAAAATGAGAGCATCATGAAATCATGATGCTCTCATTTCAGGTTTCACGAATATGAACTTGCTGTTTATTTCATGCTGCGGATCAGTTCCTGCGCCTGGCGTTCACCATCATAATCGGAAGATTGAGCTACTTTGTAGCCTTCGTGTGAATAGATGGCGATAACTTCTTTACCTTCTGGCGTTTCAGCAATCTCCATGAAGGATTCCTGCAGCGCTGTCTTCAGCTCATCCGTCATAATCGGGGAGTTTTTGCTTACGCTAACTGTGTCATTGTAGATTGGCTGCGTTACACCGATTACGTTCGTCTGATCCCAGATCGGGCCTGTACCGCCGTACTCGCTTGTCCATTTCTCTTCGTTATCGCGGCGTGCGTCTGCGAAGGCAACCACAATATCAGCCTGTCCTGCGGCAAGACGCGCAAACGAGCTTCCGTAGGAATCCGACTGGGTTACTTTGGCCAGATCGGTCAATCCCTTCTGATATTTCTCCTGCAGCCACAGTGTTGGGTAGATGTAGCCTGCGGAAGAAGATGTGGACATTACCGCCCAGGTTGCGCTGTTCAGGTCTTCCCATGTCAGCTCTTCGCCGTTGTTTACTTTAGCTGCAAGCTCCTGGCCTTTAGCGGAAGGTCCGGCAATAAGCAGGGAACGGTAATAGGAAGCCTGTTTGTCGTCAAGCCCGGTAGTCGGCTTATTGTCATTCCAGTCCTTCGGATTCTCGGAGTCATTGGAAAGTGCCTTGCGTGTTGATGTCAGCAGAACCTCAGCCCCGTCATCATACAGTGCATACGTACCGCCGGGAATCAGCCCGACATCGGTAGTTCCGGCACTGAGTGCTTCGCCTACTGCTTCGTATGTAGTACCGACATCAATTTGTACATCGCCTACGGTGAAGCCCTTGGTGCCCAGCTGGGTTTTCAGCAGCTCCTTTAACGGCTCAGTGGCTGTAATGATCTGATCCGGGTCCTTCGACGGTACAAAGCTGACCTTCAGAACATCAATTGCCGTGCTTGTCTCCTGCTGTGCTGTCGCTGCCTTTGTTGCATTATTTGCAGCTGCATTCGCAGCTCCGTTGCTGCCTGTGTTGTTGTTGCCGCAACCTGCCAATAGCCCGATTGCAAGTACTCCTGTGAACAGATGCTGAATTCTTTTTTTCACTTAAAGACCCTCCACTTTTTTGTCTTATACAAGACCGGAATTTTACTGGTGCTTAATCACTATATAATTCATTTGTTAACGATCTGGCATGAATTTGTAATCACTATGATAAAACTTCCAGAGTCTGTTGATTCGCCAAATAGTGTGATAGAATAAGCAAAGTTTTCTAGATAAGCCTGCAAAGGAGAGACAACATGCCGACTCAGCACTATGAAATTGTGTTGTTAGAAACCAGCGATCTGCATGGATTTATCCTGCCAAGCAGCTATGCTACGCGGAAAGAGGCCGGACACGGACTAGCCCGGATTGCCGGTATAATCAAGGATATCCGGCGCTCCGCACCAGATACCATACTGATTGATAACGGCGATTGTCTGCAGGGCACCCCGCTGACCTATTATCATGCCAAAGTAAATCCCTCATTGCCGAATCCGGTCATCGCCTGCCTGAATGAGCTGGGCTACAATGCGGCTGTCCCGGGCAATCACGAGTTCAATTACGGTCTGCCGTATCTGCGGAGCGCAGCAGATGCGTCTGGCTTCCCGTGGCTGTCGGCCAATATTGTGGATTCAACTACAGGACAGCCGGCCTTCGGCAAGCCCTATATCATGCGGGAGCTGGAGAATGGTATTCGGATCGGTGTTCTAGGGCTGACCACCTCTTATATTCCTGTCTGGGAACAGCCGGACCATATTGCAGGCCTGCAGTTTGAGGACCCGGTGACGGCTGCGCAGAAGTGGATTCCTGTAATGAAAACAGAGGAGCAGGCAGATATTGTAGTCGTTTCGTATCACGGGGGGTTAGAACGGAACCCTGAGACCGGACAGGCGACCGAGCCTTTGACCGGAGAGAATACAGGCTATGCCCTCTGCGAACAGGTACCGGGTATAGATGTGCTGTTCACGGGCCACCAGCACCGGGTTCTGGAGGCTTGCATTAACGGGGTTCATGTGATTCAGCCCGGGAACGAGGGCCGGTACTTGGGTAAGGTGACATTGCATATAGAGAAGAATTTCGAAGGCTGGAGCATGACCGGCTGCCGTTCTGAGCTGATCTCTTCTGCGGATTATGAGCCTGACCCGGCCATTCTGCAGCTTGTCCATGAAATTGAGGAGCTGACACAGACCTGGCTTGATCAGCCCTTCGGCTTCCTGGACGGCGACATGACGGTGCATTCCCATGCCCGGGCGCGTCTTCAGGAGCACCCGTTAATTGAATTTATCCACCGCGTGCAGATGGATGCCTCCGGAGCAGGCATCTCAGCTGCCGCCCTGTTCGATAACGTGTCGCCGGGCTTTGGGGAATGCATCACCATGCGCGAGATCGTAGCTAATTACATCTACCCCAATACGTTAAAAGTGCTGCGTGTGTCGGGAAGCGACATTAAAGCGGCACTGGAGCAATCAGCAGAATACTTCGAAATCAATGCTGAGGGGCAGATTGCCGTGAATCCGTCGTTCCTCATGCCCAAGCCCCAGCATTTCAATTATGACATGTGGGAAGGCATAGACTATATTCTGGACATTTCGCAGCCTGCCGGACAGCGTGTTGCCCGGCTTGAGCAGAACGGACAGCCGCTCATAGCTGACGCCGAATATGATGTGGTTATGAATAATTACCGGGCGTCAGGCGGCGGAAACTTCGCCATGTTCCAGAATAAGCCGGTCGTGAAGGACATCCCGACAGACATGGTCGAGCTGATCGCCGATTATCTGGGCAGACAGGGGCGTATTACCGCGTCGGTTAATCATAACTGGAGTGTAGTGAACGGTATGAACAGGAACGGGAGCTCCTGATTATTGCCTGACAAGCCAAAAAAAGCGTTCAGCCCATTGTACGGGTTGAACGCTTTTAACGTGTACTGCTTATTTTTCAAGGAATCCGGTAGATGGGTTTGTGATGAAGAAGCCTTCCTGCGGCACGTAGAAGTATTGAATCCATACCCCGTCCAGCAGCGGCTCACGTGTATCCAGCAGCACCTCGATATCCTTGTCGGTTGCTACAAGCTCATCATGCTCAGTCGGTGTATCCAGGGTCACATCATAGTGGCCGTGATCCCCGTGATTCTGGGTAATCACTACGCGGATCTTCTTGCCTTCCGCTTCCGGTGTGTTCAGCATATCCTTCAAGACTTTGGCGGCGTTGCGGTTAATTTTACATTTCATCCTGTGGCGACCTCTATTCTTCATAGTTTGCAGTAAGAAATCCATTATAACATATTATAAGGTACTATATATAATTAAGTGTGACCGCTTAAACAATGACCATTACTCCACTGCATCCAGAAATATAAATCCATGTGTTTATTTACTACGGCACAGGTTATTTATAATGTAGCATTTCCTCTTGTGCTTCAAATTAACATGATTTCCGGCAGCCTGTTTAAGCACGGGCTTTGGGGTGACGGCAAATCTAAGGCTCCGGCTGATTCCTTTCTACTAAGGTAATACTGCTAGGCATACACCAACTACACAGATCCGGGAGGGACTGGAATGATCTCTAATGAACAAGCCATCAGCTGCGCCAATCTTACGACCTGCATCCATTTGGAAAGCCTGCATCATGTTCCGTATGGCAACTGGTCCTATCCATACGACAAAGATACCTTTCATTTACGCGTCCGGACCAAAAAGCAGAATGTGGAACGCATTTATGCGCTGACAGGCGATAAATATGACTGGGAAACCTATCATCACGAATATGAAATGCGCAAAGTAGGCACCGACCGGCTCTTTGATTACTGGCAGACAACGGTAAAGCCGGATCACCGCCGGTTCTCCTATGCTTTCCGCCTTCATGCCGGCGGTGAGACGGTTTGGATGACGGAGAACGGAATTATGGCAGAAGAGCCCGAAGCTCCGGGCGGTTTTTTTGACTGGCCTTATATCCATGAAATTGATATTTTCCAAGCACCGGAATGGGCAAAATCAGCCGTATTTTATCAGATTATGCCTGAGCGGTTTGCCAATGGAGATACCGGAAACGATCCGGAAGACGTGATGCCGTGGGGGGATAAGCCTACTACAGATAATTTTTTCGGCGGGGATCTGCAGGGGATAATCGATCATCTTGATTACCTGGAGGACTTGGGCATTACGGCCATTTATCTGACACCTATATTTGAGGCACCTACCAATCATAAGTATGACACCACTGATTATATGAAGATCGACCCGCATTTCGGTGATACGGAGCTGTTAAAAAAAATGGTTGACGAGGCCCATGCCAAAGGAATCCGGGTCGTTCTTGATGCCGTGTTTAACCATATCGGCTCCAACTCTTCACAGTTCAAGGATGTTACCCTGCATGGGGAAAAGTCCAAATATGCAGACTGGTTTCATATTAACGAATTTCCGGTTCAGGTCAAAGACGGGAAACCCACTTATGATGCCTTCGGGTTCTTCGCCGAGATGCCCAAGCTGAATACTGCCAATCCGGAAACCCGTGAATATCTGCTTAATATCGCCGAATACTGGGTCAAGGAGCTCGGGATGGACGGCTGGCGGCTGGATGTGGCCAATGAAATCGACCATCAGTTCTGGAAGGAATTCCGCAGCCGCATTAAGGCGGTTAATCCGGATGCCTATATTATCGGGGAGAACTGGAACGATTCCCTGCGCTGGCTGCACGGCGACCAGTTCGATTCCGTCATGAATTATCCGCTGTCAAAAAGGCTGATTGAATTTCTGCAAGGCGATGATATGGATGCGCAGACCTTCTCACAATATATCAGCGCCCTGCTGATGCGGTATCCGCAGCAGGCCAATGAAGTATTGTTCAATCTGATGGCCAGCCATGATACCCCGCGGGTGCTTACCCAACTGGGCGGCGATAAAAGAAAGCTCAAGCTGGCGATTGCCTTTCTGCTTACTTTTACCGGAACACCTTGTATTTATTACGGGGATGAAATTGGCCTTGATGGCGAGGATGATCCGGATTGCCGGAAATGCATGATTTGGGAGAAGGAGCGTCAGGACCGCGATCTGCATCAGAGCTACAAACAGCTGATTAAGCTCCGCAAGGACCATCCGGTTCTCCGTACAGGGGAGTTCAGCTTCCTGAAGAGCAACCAGCAGGAACGCGCCCTAATCTATGAACGTTATAATGATCAAGAGCATTGTACGGTCTGGATGAATCCGACCGCTGAACCGGCTACGCTGGTGCAGGCCCTTGAGGGCAAATGGAAGGATGCCCTTACCGGAGAAGCCGCCGCTGCAGACAATGGCGAGATCAGACTTGTGCTTGAGCCCTTCAGCTTCAGAATTCTGTTCAAAGACTAAGCTTGGCAATTATTCCGCTAACCCTTTGCCAGGATTACGGATAAATCCTCCTGCAATTTCTGCACATTTCAGGGCATGCTACCTTTGTTCCACATTTCACTTTCATAACAAAGGAGCTTACCCATGACAGGAATTTTAGGCGGCAACCCCAAAGACGAGCCGATGCATTACGGGGAGATTTTTAGCGTATGGACAGCCTCGACGGTAGCCAAAGGTGCTTTATCCTGTTACCGGGCGTACATGTATCATGCCGGTGACCATGATCTGAAAAAGATATTGGGAGCTATGATTGATCAGGCGGAGCTGGAAATCAGCGAATTGGATTCGCTTCTGGCTGAGCAGGGACTGGCGTCTGCACCGGCGATGCCGCAGCGCCCTGAAGCCCGGCTGGAGGATATCCCGGCCGGTGCAAGATTCACTGATCCGGAGATTGCAGCCAAGCTGGCTGCGGACAATGCTGCCGGACTAGTGGCCTGCAGCCAGGCTATGGGGCAATCCATCCGTGAGGATGTCGGCGCCTTATTTGCCAAGTATCACCTCACCAAAGCCGCCCTTGGGATGAAGGTGCTTCAGCTAACCAAGAAAAACGGCTGGCTGATCCCTCCGCCGCTCCAGGTTAAAAGACCTGAAGCTGTAAAGGTCTAACCTTAACCAGCCTCTTGATGAGCAGACCGGAGATGCCGAACGGGCATAGTCCGGGACTTCAGGATAGGTTCTACTGAGTATTGCCAGAGGCCTGCGGTTTCCGCAGGCCTCTCCTTCCTTTATTCCCACTTCATAAGCTCTTGGATATGGGCAGCCAGTCTATCAGCCGCTTTAAGATGAGTAACCCGGGACGGGTGAGAGTCCGAACCATAACCGTCCGCCGCCAGCTGCACTTCAAACTTCATCGTAGATATATTGCTGTCCCCAGTTTCAGCAGAGTATCGGCTAACCGCCTGCTCCACATAAGGATACAGTCTGTCGCCCATGATTCCCAGCGTACACAGTATCTTCGTATGGGGATTACAGCACCGGACTGTTGTTAGAAATCCGGCATATTCACGGGCGTACTCGGCTTGCCGGCCGGGATCATCTTTAGTATAGGAATCATCATTAGTACCCAGGTTAATAACAATCAGGTCGGGTACAAGCCTATTGAAATCCCAGGGAAGCTCCTGGGGAAGAAGAGTATCCGCAAATCTGCCCTCGGATTTACCCACCTTTTCATAGTAGTCCGGAAGCAGATGTGTAGTCAGCTTCTGATCATTTTCCGTATAGCCTGTGATGATGCCATATCCGCTGTAGGATACCATGCTATAATCTGCCCCAAGTCTCCGGGCGGTCTGATACGCATAAGCCATGGTGACATCTTCAGTGGCTGTGCTAAAAGAGTGCGTTCCGTCCTCATCATCCACGCCATAGCCGCAGGTAATGGAATCGCCGATAAATTCGATTGTATGTACGCCAGCAGGAGCCGGCTTAATGCCTTCCGAAGCATCGACTGTGATGGCTTGAATCCCTGCGGTCGACATTGCCGCCTCGGACAGCTTTATGACGGTTACCGTAACCTCCTGCTCGGTATCGCTTTCAAATACAGTGTACGTTACCTCGCGCTGGTTAAGCTGATCATCAATCACCTGCACTCCGTTTACACAGATAGCCATCCGGGCCAGGTTATTGCCGGTTAGGGCGATGGCATCCCCCAGCAGCGTAATTTCCGCTTTCCGGCCGTAAAAGGTGAACTCAACGCCGCTGCCGGAGAGAGCCAGCCACCGCACATCATTATAATAATGTGTCCGTCCGATGATTTTTACATTATCCTCTGTTGCCCTATATACCTGAGTGGTTTCTGTCATATCTGCAACTACCTTCCTTCTCGGCTTCTATACTCGCAGTATAATGTACTCCTAAGTCCGGTTTTTTGGCAACAGCTTTTAAGGAACAATGAAGTTGAATTCGTATAATGGTTGATTCAAGCAGTGAATGAAGTTTAGTCCGTTTACGGCTTCTGCACATACTTAATCCAAAGTCCGCCATCGCCCAGATTCTCTACACTTTTGAAATCAAAATCTACGGGATTAATCTTGCGGGGACTGGCGTTTGCTTCAAACAAAGTCAATGCATCCGCTGCGCCGTCTATTACGGGAATCAGAACTAAACTGATCTCGTCTATTAATCCCTCGTTCAAGAACGAACTATTTATTTTGCCTCCGCCTTCAAGCAGAAGCTTGTCAATGGAAAACAGACGTTTTAGCTTTTCAGCCACCACAGTGAAATTCAAGTCAGTTTTGCCGCCAAAGATATAGGAGATACCCAGGTTCTTCAGGTGGGCTAAATAGGCATCCGCAACCTGCTCAGTAAGCACCTCGACAATATGGTGGCCATACCGGTCGTCATCCTCTGCAATATAATTTTGGGTCCAGCCCAGTTTACCTGAAGGGTCTACTGCGATTGCGTAGGCATCGGCAGCACGATCCGCTACGTAGTCTGTTCTTGGAATAGCCGGTATATTTTCATCTCCTAATTCTAATCTGTGTCCAAAGGTAAAATGCTTCTCCATGGTCACTCTGCCGCAGATCCACGCCTTGCATTCATACTGCTGATGAATTTCCTCATACTTTTTGCTGAAAAAGGAGGTCCGCTCCGTCTCCAGAAAATCTCCGGCAATCCTCCCGTCCAATGAGGTTAGCATGTGGCAGACAATATAGGGTCTCTTGTTCATAGGAATCCTCCCTCTCCAGTATTAGCCTTGCCCTGAAAGCTGCTTTGCAGGGACAAGCATGTAGCTGCGGGATGGAATAAGGCTGGTATAATCCTGGCTATTATTGAATTCTCCCCCACTTAGCTAGCGCTTGAAGTGGCGGATTCTTGCGAACAGAAGAGTAACCTCTTCTTATTTAGCAAGCGATTCCTGCGTTCCAACAGTTCTATCATTTGGATAGGTGGCGGTTAAACCGCTACTTGTGCAATATTATGAGCGGCGTTTTCATCACGGTCATGAAGCGTACCGCAAGCGTTGCACGTCCATTCCCGAACCGCAAGATTCTTAACTTCCGGGTGGATTGTGCCACACACGTGACACCGCTGACTGGTCGGTTCGAACATATCGGCGATCCGAAGGGTTCGTCCATACCAAAGGGCTTTGTACGTCAGTTGCCGTACCCACTCCCCCCAAGACGCATCCGCGATGGATTTTGAAAGCTTGGAATTCTGAATCATATTCGCGACACGCAGATGTTCGATACTAATCGTTTGGTTTTCACGGATCAGTTTCGTTGTCAGTTGGTGGAGAAAATCATTTCGTTTATTCGCAATACGTTCGTGAATGCGAGCGACATGCTGCTTCGCTTTCTTCCAGTTGGAGCCGCCCGGAGTACGCCGAGCCATCCGCCGCTGCCAAAGCGCCAGCTTTTTCTCATATTGGCGGTAAAAGCGGGGATTGGCATACCGTTCACCATTCGAGCTTACAGCATACTCTTTCAAACCCAGATCGATTCCGATATGTGCGTCCACTTGCGGCAGTGGGTTCTTTTCAACTTCGCAACCAAGCGAAACGAAAAATTTCCCACTGGCGTTTTGACGCACGGTAGCGGACAATATCCGGCCTTCCAGCTTCCGGGAGTTTGCAAAACGCATCCAGCCGAGTTTTGGGAGCTTCAAGCGACTCCCCTCAATGGCGATATTCCCGTTCGTGAATTTGGTCGTGTAACTTTGAACCGGATGCTTCCGGCTCTTAAAGCGTGGCGCTTGATTTTGCTTTTTGAAAAAGCGATCAAAGCTATCCGCCACATGACGGGCAGCCGACTGCAAAGCAATGCTATCGACTTCTTTCAGCCAGTCGTATTGTACTTTTAGTGCAGGGAGTTTTGTCGCACAAGCGTGATAGGACAAGCCTTTTCCCGTTTCCGCATAGCTTTGATTCCAAGTGTCCAAAAAGTAATTGAACACAAAGCGGCAGCAGCCAAACATACGCCTTATGAGTTGCTGTTGTTCCGATGTGGGGTAGATCCGGTATTTATAGGCTTGATGTATCAGCATGTGCGACACCTCATTTTTGGTAATATTATTTACATTATAGCACATACGTTCGGGTTTAGGTCAAATACCGCAGATTCATCCCCACCCTATCGAGGGTGGAGTATTCTCAGCTTTTTTAGATAAAACCGTAAAGTTAGTTGTAAACAGGGAGACCAGGTTACCCACAACGAATATGCCCAGTACAAGCAGCATGACCTTTTTACGGTTTATACCTGAGAACAACAGCGGCATGATCGGACCCGAAACAGCGATGCCCAGAGCAAAAACACTCACCAGCAGCCCCGCTTCTGTGACACTGACATTAAAGCGTTCAGCAAGGGTCGGCAATATGCCGATTACGCCCATCTCGGTATTAAGTATACCGAACACACCTATCGTTAAAATGAAAATCAGTAACGGATTTCGTCTAGTTACACTTGATGCTGCGTTCATTTATTCATCCTCACAATCTATAGAAGTAGTCACATTTAGTTCCAACATCAGCTGTATAACCATAAACAATTGTTAAAACAACTCGTGTCTATTATTATAGAATTACAACGTATAGATTCAATGTTTAAAAGCATGCAATCTATTGATATCTCAACACATCAGCTTGAATTGTCAATTAACTAAGAAGGTTTGGTGGAAATCGTATGGCAAAAGTGGACCGGAGGATTATTAAAACACAAGAGGCATTAAAAAAAGCGGTTCTTGAGCTAATGGGCGAAAAAAGCTTTGATGAAATTACCATTCAGGATATCGCTGACAGGGCAAACCTGAATCGGGGCACTATCTACCTTCACTATCAGGATAAATATGATCTTCTGGATAAACTGATTGAATCCCATATGGATGAATTAAGCGAGATGGATGAATGGGCATGCCGGCTGGACTGGAGCAACGGGCTCACGCCTTTTTTTGAATACTTTGAAAAAAACTATTTATTCTTCTCGACCATGCTGGCAAGCAAAGGGGCCCCTACTTTCAGAGCGAGGCTGCTCGAATATGTAATGAAGGGCTTCAATGAAGAAATCGACAGGGACAGCGGAAAAAATGCGGAGCTAAATGAAGCTGTTATGCTGCAATATACAGGCACCGCTTATGTGGGGATTATTGAGTGGTGGATTAAAAACGGGATGCCGCATCCTCCGCAGGTTATGGCGAAGCAGGTTGGCACTCTTTTGGAAAGAAGTCTTTGATGGTATAAAAAATCGTCTACAGAAAAAGCGCCCCCACAGGGGAGGCGCACTATAGACAAGAATGCAGTTACAGCTTATTAATAATCCTGTACACAATAACCGCAGCTTCCGCTCTGGTCGCATTGGCATGCGGATTGAGCTTGCTTCCGCTGCCGCTGACAATCCCCTCTTTTACCATCGCAGCCACATCCTCCACCGCATAAGCTGCAAGCTCGGCTCTGTCGCTAAACTTACGGATATCGTCAGCGCTGCCCGCCGGCATTGCCGCCCCGCTAAGCGAAAGGGCCCTGCTGCCGAGAACCATCAGCTCCTGGCGGGAGACCGGTGTATCCGGCTTGAAGAGGTTATTGCCCGCTCCGTCTGTGATCCCCAGCTCCCTGGCAATTCCCAGCGCTTCATAGTAGTATTTCGCAGGACTAACATCGCTGAAGTTATCATTGAAGCCGGCTGTAAGTCCCAGGCCCCTTACCAGAATAACCAGGAAATCCGCCCGGGTGATGTTCGCTTCAGGGGCAAAGGACGTATCCGAAATTCCGTTGATCACACCTTTGGAGGCTAGTGCTTCTATGGATTGCTGCGCCCATGGAAATTTAGCAGCATCAGCAAAAGTCTTCAATTCATAGGAAACGGCAAACTTGCTGAAGTGCGTGGTACTAAAGGTTACCCTCCCTGCCGCCGCGTCAAATCTGGTATCAGGTATCTTGACTGCCTTCCCCGCCGGATTAATATACCAGACTACGATATGTTCACCGCTGTTAAGTTCGTCCTGCTTAGGTGAGTATGGAACAGATACTTTAACCGGTGCATTTTTGTTGCTCCATTCAACGGCTGTACCGTCAACCTTCGCAGTCAGCTCGATGACTGGTTTACCGCTGGCGCTTTCTCTCAGCGATGGGTCATTTATCGCCGCCGCATCTGCTAATCCGATAACCACGGAAACAGTAGAGCTTCCTGCTGTAAGCGGGGCTTCAAACATATTTCCGGACAGCTGGGCGGTTCCAACCGGAGTAACCAGCCGGATCACCTGCTTCGGATCTCCTGCAAACAGGCTGGCAGGCAGCACCGGCTCATACGCCTTAGCCCCTTCTGCCTGAGTTATAATGACTTCCACAGTTCTGATTCCCTTAGCATCCGCTGCCGCCTTGGACAAGGCTGTGCTGACGGCTGCTGCAGTGACCTCTGCCTTCGCGACAGCCGTTGCCGGATCAAGCACAGCAGTCAGCGTAATGGCAGAACCTGCTGCTGCAGGTGAAGGCTTCGGTGTCGCTGTTGCTGCTATGGTCTGTCCCCCTGATACGGGTGGCGCTGTCGCTGCGGGTGTAGCGGTCGGCACCGGTGTTGATGTTGGAGTTGGTGTCGCTGTCGGTGTCGCTGTCGTCCCGCCGACCTTTACCACCAGCTCCACGGTTTGCAGGCTTCCGTTCACATTACCGGTAACCGTGAATTGACCGGCTGTACCGGTATCCGGCACTCCGGACCATTTCACACCTACCTCCCGGTTAGCCCCGCTGTCGAATACGGCAATCACGGAGCCGGGCAGTACAAGCTTGCCGCCTTTGGCAACTGTAAGAGCCTGCAACGGCCTGAAGCCCGTTATCGTCTCGGTATGCTCAACCGCGAAAGCCTGCAGCTCTGCCTTCCCGCTGCCGGCCGAGCTCACGGAGCCGTAATACTCTCCCTTTGGAAGCACGGTCTGGAAGGTGTGCTGTCCGTTTTTAAGCTCAGCCTGATCCACATAGGCGATGGACCCGGTCTGCTTTTGCATAATGAATACCGTTACTGTGTCCTGCTCATTGGCTGTACTGATAACCTTGATTGCTGCAGTATTATGATCTACCTCCAAGCTGGCCGTTAAGGCTGCAGCTGCCGATACACCGGTACTGCAAAGCGGAAGCACCAGCAATGAGAATACGATCCATGCTATGCACGCTCTGAATATCCTCTTGTTCATAAGCCTCCTCCTAACTGCACGAGCTTCTCGTTGGAAATGAGCTGTCCTTCTTGCACATTATTGACGACATAAGCCTTTATCTGCAGCCCTGTAAGCTGCAGAGGCGTGCTGAACATGGCTTTTACAGTCTTGGTCCCGTTCACCCCAAAGGCAGACTTCACATAAGACGAGGAGAGAATATTGCCCTCCGCGTCACACAGCTGGATAACAATGACTCCCTCCGGTGCAGCAATAGAATTCCGCTCAACAGTAACCGCGGCTACAGCGGTCAGCCCAGGAGCCGGCTGCGCTGCCTCATTTCCCAGAGCATCTGTAAGCTTGATATCCGTTACCGTAAAGGAGCTGCTGAGCTGCACATTCGAGAATTTGGCCGTGTTGTAGTATTTATCCCCTATCGCAGGCTGGGTCCCGTCGACGGCAAATCCGATATAAGCCTCCTTATCCATAGCAAAGGTATCCCTGAACAGCTCTTTCCAATGCTCACCGTCATAGGAGGTGAAAGCGACAATGGTATCCTCTACACGCTCCAGCTTCAGCCAGATCGGCAGGGTGTTATCTGTTAAGCTTGGCAAATAATCCTGCGGATAATCGGTATTGTTCAGTGTGCGGATAGTCCCTCCTTTGTTCATCCGTGATGAGAAATAGGTGGCATAGAACGTGTCATCCTTATCACCGTTGCCCAGCTCATCCCGGTCCGCCTTCACGATGGAGGTGCTGATAATTGCTGCAGCTGCGTCCGGCTCCAGGCTGTCCCGGATCATCAGGCCTGAAATGGCGTTGTTGTCCAGCAGGGCAATAGAATCCAGTCTGGCGGTTAAGGAAGCATTGCCGCTGACCGGCTGGTATACATAATGGAAGCTGTCACTGCGGCCGGTGATTTTGCCGGACCCTTTCACAGTCAGCGTACCGGAGCCGTCCAGGCTTCCGCTGCCCTTCACCGGCGTATTGCCGATATCTGCGGAAGTCCAGCCCGTACTCACCCCGGGACCGTTGACATGAACCGGCAGGGAGGTGGACTGGGTTGCATTTCCCTTCGTATCATAAGCCCGCGCAGAGATAAAATAAGTGCCGTCCTCCACATTGTCCAGAGTGAAGCTGTACGGGGCCTTCTTTACTTCCCCCAGCAGCACATCATTGCTGTAAAATTGCACCTTGGCAATTCCGTCCCTGTCTGCAGCCTCTGCATCCATCCGGATGGCTCCGCCCTCGGCAAACAAAGCGTTATACACAGGTGATTTCAGCTTGACCACAGGATTGTCTGCAGCATGGCTCATATCTGCCAGACTGTTCAGATAGTTCTCCAGATTGCTGTACCCGTTCGGACTGATGGTTTTGCCGTCCGCTTTGTCCAGCTTATTCAGGCCATTAGCCTCTTCCCAGGCATCCGGCATGCCGTCATGATCGCTGTCCGGCGGAGCCTCTGCGGACCGTAATTCCGGGTAACCGCCCACCTCATATTCCCGGTTGATCGTCCGGCCGGTTCTGTCTATTACATCCTGTACGGCCCGGGCATCTGCGGCATCTCTTCTTGGCAGCACCGCACCCGCCATGTCCAGCACATCCTGGTAAGCCTGCTCTGCATCCGTGATCTTTACCGTTGTATAGCTGTCATTCTGAAACGGGGCTTTGGAGAGAACCGTAGCAGGGATTGCATTCTGAATCCCCTTGCTGTTGTCCGCGCTGATCTCCGGGCTGCCGTACATATAATTTCCGTCCACAAAAAACTCGCCGTCACCGGGATTGATAATTCTGCCTTTTACGGACTGGAGGGTAGACGGCCCCGGCTTGTAGTAGTTATTAATGATATTGGACTGCAGCGTGGTTAAGCCGCCATAGGTGTTGTTAAAGCCCCAGTTGTAAATCACATTGTTAGACATCGTGATATTACCGGGCGTATTGCCGTTTCCGATTCTCGGCATTCTGCTGGTATGGCTGGTAAGCAGATTGTGGTGGAAGGTGGTCGCATTGCCGCCCCAGATCCCGCCGTACCCGTGTTTTCCTTTTACATGCCCGGATAAAGTGAGGCTTTCGCTGATGATGCTCCACTGCACGGTCAGATTGTTATTCTCATAAAAGGATAATCCTTCGTCCGTCGACCAGCCGGCTGAGACATGATCAATCATCACATAATTTGATCCCCTACCGCCCAGGGCATCCGGCTCGCTGGAGATGTTGGCCGAACCGGGTCTGAATCTTAAATACCGGATAATAATATTGGTTGCGCTGCTGATATCGGTGTTAAAGCCGGCAATGCAAATCCCGTCTCCCGGAGCCGTCTGTCCGGCAACGGTAATATTCTTTCTGTTGTTAAAGCCGAGCGGGCTGGACAACTGAATCGTCCCGGATACCCTGAATACGACCATTCTGTTATCTCCGCTGATTGCCTCTCTCAAGGAACCCGGCCCGGAGTCATTCAGATTGGTCACTTCATAGACGTCATAGCCCCGGCCGCCGCTGGCATACATCCCTCCGCCCTCGGCCCCCGGAAACGCCGGTATAGCCGCCGGCGCCTGGGCAGCATGAGCAGGCATTGCATCAGCCAGGAATGAAGCACCCAGCAGCGCACATAACGCAGTTGAGATCATCCTTTTCTTCATGGTTCATCCTCCTGCAGATTAATTGGATTGTAACTCGGCCGTTTCAGAAACAGGCTGCATGTCAGTCATGTTGTCCCAGACAAAGGCTTTGAGCGTATAGCCGCTCACATCATCAGGAAGCCTTAGCCGGGCGTAAAGGGTATCTGTCTCACCGCTGTACAGGGTCTCAGCCGTACTAATGAATTTGATCAGATTGTTATGCCCGTCATACAGGCCGATAAACAATAAGACATCTTTGGTGGCAGCGATAAAGTTTTCTGCTTCTGCCTGTATCCAAATTTCCCGGCCTGCTTCGAGCACAGTAACGGCTTGCCCCTCTGCATCATAGAAGCCAATGCTGCCCGCTCTATACGTGTAAGTGACAGCATATTTTATAACAGTTTCATTGCCGTACGTATCAGTGGCCTTGATTTCAATTTCATTCAGTCCCGGCACCAGAATCAGCTTCACACTGAACGTATCCCCTTTGTGTAAAAGTAAATACTCCTCCGTCCCGTTCAGCTTTTCAGGAACTCCGTTATTTCTGATTGTCAGGATGCTCTCCTTATCCACACTCCCGCTTAGCGGCAGCAGGGCACTGAACACACCGGCGGCAGGCTCAGCCGAAGTCATCGTAAGAACCGGAGGCAGATCGGCTGAAGCGGCAGGCGATACACTTACCACCTGTGACGGCACGCTTTCCCCGCTGGCATTCTTTGCAGTGACGGCAAAATAGTATGTTCTGTCATTTTCCAGCCCTGTAACGAAGGCTTCATATACAGAGCCTCCAACGGTCAGAGCTTCTGTAAATGGCCCTTCCGGGCTTATGCTTTGTTGTACCGTATAGGAAGTGGCTGTATTTAACGCATCCCAGGTAATCTGGACGCCCGCATTATAAGGCTTGGCCTGGACATTCTTCGGCGCGACCGGCTTGCCGGCATTGGCGTCAAACAGCACGGTACCATCGGCCATCACAATTTTGACATCTTCGAATACAGCCGTAAGGGAAGAAGATGCATTCGCGGCATTCACCATCAGCCCCGCATACAGCTCCTTGGGATTCCCGTTCTCATCCAGGCCCAGCCGGCTGGCGGTAGCTGTACTGACCGCAAGCGTCTCTGAGGCAACCGGATTAGACGGGATAGGCAGGGTGCTGACGATGGACAGGATTTTGTCGCCGGTTTTGGTGATCTGCAGGTAGGCTGTTCCCTTCACGGGCATCACGGAATTGGAGCCGTTGGAGGAGCCGCTGTACCGGAACATTTTTCGTCCGCCTGTAGCGGTGGCCGCCTGTGTGTAATGGTAGCTGTTCGGGTCCAGGCTCTCTCTGAGTGTTAAGCTCATCGCCCCCAGCTGGCCTTCACTGTAGACCGCTTTGGCGCTAATCGTATAGTCGCCCTTGACCTTGACTGCCTTCATATAAAATTGATCCAGTCCGGTGGCATTCTTATTGATTCCCGTTCCTGAACCGGTCAGCGTGAACAGGTTGGTATCCTCATCAAAGCCTGATGAGCCCGGTGTGCCGGGACTGCCGATGTCAAAGCCGGTGAAATCCTCCGGTTTAATAACAGTACCGGGTGCAGTTCCGGCTTCCGGGGTTACCACAGCTTCATTAGAATCCGGTCCTTCCCCATGCTCATTGGAAGCGGAGACAACAAAATGATAGGGGGTTCCGTTGGTTAACTCCGTATACGTATAAGAGGTAACCGTTGCCGGGCTAACCGTATGCAGCATGTCGTATCCGTCACTGCCGGCAGACCTGCCTTTGACGGTATAGTAGGTGGCGCCTGTTACTGTTGACCAGGAGATCGTTGCATTCCCATCGCCGGGTTCAGCCGTTATGACCGGTGCAGCAGGCAGCCCCTGCTCAGCGGTAGTAATCTCTACAGTATTACTTTCCGCCGTATTTCCGGCAGTGTTGACGGCATTGACTTTAAAGGTATAGCTCGTCAGCGCAGCCAGATGATCCGCCGCATAAGTGGCTTCAGTTGTTGTGGCGACCCTCCGGCCATCCTGATATACCTCATAAAGGATGGAGCCGATGCTGCTGACAGCGCCCTGCCAGCTGATAACCGCCCGGGATTCGCTGACAGAGTCAGCCTGCAGCACAGGCGGTGTCAAGGTACCCGGCTCATAGTAATGAGGCACCCAGTCCGCGCCGAAATATCGGGTCACATCGACCACAGCTGCCGCTGCGCTAAGCACATTCCCTTTTCTCGCAGAGGTGTCTACCGGAACGCCGTTATAGGTCGTGTTGTATTCATAGAAATCTGCCTTTTCCGGGACGGAGCCGCCCATGCCGGCCCAGCCCTCCGGATAGATGATGGAGCTGTTCTCCAGTCTGGTATCCAGAAAGGTCACCTTGGCATCCTGTCCCCACGGTCTCCCGAAATCCCCGGATGCCTTGTAGTTATTAGTAGAGCTGCCAGTGACTATGCTGTCCCTGAACAGATAACCATGGAAGGACGGGTCCGATGCAGACGACGGCTTGGCTGCTGTAATATGGCCTCCCGAATCCTGGTCGCTGTAGCCTGTGAAGTTAAGCGTGCTGTTATCGAATACAACGTTACCCGAGCCGAAAATATAGTCGGTGTTGCCTTCTATGAAGCTGTCCTTGTAATACTGGCGGGTGTTGCCCGTGAACAGCGTATCCTGGTTAGACAAAAAGGAGCATTTATAAAATTCAGCCTGATCGGCTTCGACCGCGATGGCAGCTGCCCGTTCTGTTGCGCCTCTCGATCTGGCATCCAGGGAAGCTGTTCTTGGAGTCAGATTAGTAGGCGAGTTAATCGTTGTGACTTCGACTCCGTCCTCCAGCTCCTCCTCAGTAATGTACTTGTTAAAAGAATTCTCAAACACGATGTTCTCTGCCCTGAAGCCGGTGGCAGCCCCCGTCACAAACACGGTAGCTCCCCACTTGAAGCTGCCCGGATTGCCCTTCAGGTATTTATCAAAAGCCCGGTCCTCATTGTACAGCCCATCCGGTCCTGCGCTGTAATAATCATAACCAACCCCGTAGTACCACGTGATTTTAACCTCCTTATCCGGTTCGGCATTGACGAGACTGATGTAAGGAGTGGCGATTTTCAGCTGGGCCCGGTAAGTGCCGGGGGCAATATGGATCGTAATCCGTTCCGTCTCGCTGGAAGGATTCATTCTCGCGGCTGCTGCGAGTGCCTCCTTGACCGAACCGAAATGGTGCTCCTTGGCGCTGTCACCCACATACAAATCCTGAACCAGCGGAAGAGCGGCCGGAGCCTTAGAGGTTGAGAATTTGAGATCTTTTACCGCGCCGCTTCCCTTGATAACGGTGTGGCCTCCGGTTGTGTAGGCAGGGTCAGAGCAAACTGCGGTCACTGCATAAGCGCCATCCCTCAGCTTGACTGAGTAACCGTCGCCCGTAACGTTTCCGGTATAGCTGTACCCGTCATATAGATTCGTAAATTTGAGACTGCTGACGGTGACCCCGGACGGCAATCCCGTAAAAGCACCAGTTGCGTTATAAACCTCTGCCTTCGCAGCCGTGAGGGGCCGCACAGTATCCGCGCTGATGTTAACATCCGCTTCGCCTGTAAGGACGTAATCATTCATGCCGGAAAGGGTCAGGGTATAACGTTCTCCGGCACGGAGATCTGCTGAGTAAGTCAGCGCTGCTGTATCCAGCACAGCTTCTACAACCGGAGCAAGACTTCCCTGGGACGGAACCAGGGTAACCTTCAGACTGTTCAGGCTGTAGCCTGACTCGAATCCGCTAATGGTACCGCTGAGCTTCGCCATGGAGGTTTTCACCACATCTAATTGGACATTCTTAATACCGCTGCCCAGATCAGCAAGCGTAACGTTGACGGTCTTCGAGGTGTCTGAAATGGCATATTCAGAGCTCACGCCCCGGAGAACGGCGGTATACGTGTAGCCTGCTGTAAGAGCGGCCGTGTAAGTGCCGTCAGCAGCAAGCTCAGCCGGCAGTAGCTCCCCGGTGGACTGATTCTGAAATACAATGGAATGACCGGAAAGCGTGTGTTCATTCAGGCCCAGCGTACCGGATACTGTAACACCCGGGGTTCTGGTAACGCGGGCCACATTGGGTTTATAGCTCCCCGATTCAGAATAAAACAGCCGCAATGTTCCCGAGTCCAGTGCATGATATTCAAGGATCTGCCCCGCTGAAGTAAACGAGTCGGTGCTTCTGGTCACCACTTCACCAGTGGTGCTGCTGGTCAAGGCGAAATTAACAGTAGCCGGCCCGGACCCGTTGGTAACAAAGCCGTATACCGTGATCTTGTCTCCGGCTTTCACATTCTCCAGCTGGATGTATTTAGCTGAAGCATCTCCGTTGCCGGCGGAATAGACAGAGCCCTTGCTCGCATAGCCGTCGCTGAAGGTCTTGGTGGTAGGCTTGCCGTAAGATAATGCGCCGTTCACTTCACCGTCGTAATAATATAGTCTGTGGTAACCGCCCCCGGCTGGGGTCATTACCGTTAAGTCGCCGAACACGGTATTCTGCCTGAACCAGCCGGCCCCGATAAAGGAGCCTAACCCGTTAAGGGTATCCACTGTAATGTGATTGATATAGGAATCTCCCGCTGCCTGTACGCCTCCGAAGTCCCATACCTCGATCTGGCCGCCCTGTGCATTGCCCTCCGCCTCTGCGGGGGCAGACTGCAGGCCAAACACAGCCGTTACCAGCATCACAAGTACCATGAGCTGGCTCATGGCTTTTTTCGTCTGCTTGTACATGTGTGTCCTCCTTGTTTCAAAAATGATAAAGCTGCATTCATCTAAGCGCTTTTATCTTTACTCTAAAAAAACCGCCTTACTTCCTTTCCAGGTTCATAAGACGGTTTCACTCCGGCCGGCAATTCTTATTTGTTTTTCAGATAAGCTTCCTTATACTCTTCCATCAGGCTGCTGCCGCCGGCCTGCTTCCATTTCTCAATTTCGGCGTTCCAGCCCGCTTCATCTATTTTGCCCATGATATACTTGGTTTCCGCGTCCGTAATCATCTGCTCAAGCTCGCTTCCGCGTTCTGTATAGGTATTAGAGATCAGCGTAAGGGCCGGATTGGACACTACATATTGTTCGTTGTCTGATACTATTTTATTGTTCTTCTGGAACAGCTCTGTCTGCTTCATCGGCTTATCCATGTTATAGGACTCTCCGCGCTGAAGCAGTGTATCCCGGTAAGGCTTCACTTCCTTGGCATCAGCATCCTTATCCAGCGGAAGGGTATAATCCCCTTCTACTGAGTAATGCGTCCCTTCGATCCCTTTATTGATCAGATTGACCATTTCCTTGTCGAGCAGCTGATCGAGGAACGTCATCACCCGTTTCATTTCCGCTTCACTCTGAACGGAGGACTTCGGCAAGGCTAATATCCCCGCATTTCCGCTCTCGGCAGGAACCCGGATTCCCCCAGGCCCTTCCAGTGCGACCACATCCATAACGGCGGTAGGCACGACCTTCACCAGATTGGTCTGCATGGACTGGGCATTGCCCCCGGAGATGCGCATAGCTATCCGGCCTGCTTCATATGCCTTATCGATGGTCTGGGCATCGGTTACAGCAAAATCCTGATTGATCAGCTTCTCGGCATACAGCCGTCTGAATAAATCCAGCGTATCGTTAAATACATCTGTCATGAACTCAGGAGTGAAGTTTCCCTGTTCATCGGCCTCCCATTTATTCGGACCGCCCTGCATAACAGAAAATCTGGTTAAGGTCGAAGCCACACCCTGATTGTAATTCTTATCCAGCATGATTCCGTAGGTATCCTTCTTCCCGTTCTTGTCCGGGTCATTCTCCGCTACAGCCTTCAGCACGTTATACCACTCATCCAGCGTCTTTGGAACCTTCTGGCCGGACTCATCGAACCAGTCCTTGCGGTACTGTAGAACAGCGCGGCCTACACTGCGGAATACCGGCAGTCCATATAGCTTTCCGTCAACTTTAATATTGTTATAGTAAGTCTCAGGCTGGGCAGCAAGGTTCGGATAATCCTTCAGGTAAGCTCCAATCTCCCAGAACACATCAGCCTGCATGGCACTGATAATGGTTGGAACATAGCTGACCTTCAGAATTTTGGGAAGCTCTCCCGAGGCAATCATAACGTTGATTTTTTCGTCATAGCCCGAATTCGGAATCCACTGGATACTCAGCTTGGTATTTGTATATTTCTCAATAGCCTGCTCCATCGGATTTCCCTTGGCAGGCGCCTCAGCGGCCTGGTGTACGGCAATGGACAGCTCCAGCGGTGAAGTGTCCTCCACAGCAGGTGCATTCGTGTTACCCTTAGCCGCATCATTATTACCGCCCGCCGCATTCTGCTCATTATTGCTGCCGCATGCCGACAATACAGATGTGGCCAGTAACGCGCCTCCCATTAGTAACGCCATTCTTTTCTTCATTAACCTAACCCCTCCGGTTGTAGAAATTTCTATGTTGAGCCTGTAACGCCCGTTTAATCAGGGGCTACAGGCATTCATAGCCTGTTCATTGCCTTTCAAGCACCCTTAGCCCTTGACCGATCCTAGCATTACCCCTTTGGCAAAATGCTTCTGGAGGAACGGATAGACCAGCAGAATAGGAACGGTAGCAAACACGATGACGGCCATCCGTATGGTCAGCGGCTGAATCTCAATATTGTCAATCGAGGTATCGCCAATGCTGCCCTGGGCCAGAATGACGATCTGGCGGAGCAGCACCTGGATCGGATACAGCCGGCTGTCATTGATGTACAGAATGGCATTGAAGAACTGGTTCCAGTGCCCGACTGCATAGAACAGGCCGAAGGTAGCCATTGCCGGCATCGAAAGCGGAAGCACAATCCGGAACAGCACGCCTACATCATTGCAGCCGTCAATCCGTGCCGAATCCTCCAGGCCGTCAGGAATCTGCTGAAAGAAATTTTTAAGCACAATCAGGTTAAAGGCACTGATCGCATTCGGGATCATCAGCGACCACAGGCTGTTCGTCAGCCCCATCGCCTTGACTACGAAGTATGTAGGAATCATGCCCCCGCCGAACAGCATGGTGAACAGTACAGCAAGCAGAATAAACTGGCGGCCTCTGAGTGTTGCTTTTGCCAGCGGATAGGCCATAAGTGAAGTGAACAGCAGGTTGATGAAGGTCCCCACTACCGTAATGTAGATGGACACCAGCATGCTGCGGAACAGCGTATCCGTTGAGAAAATGTACCGGTATGAGGCCAGTGACCATTCCTTCGGCCAGAGAATTAACCCGCCCCTCGCGACTTCTGCCGGACTGGTAAAGGAAACCGCCAGCACATATACAAAGGGCAGCACGCAGACCAGAGCGATCAGCATTAACAGCGTGTAATTGATAATGTCAAAAATCCGGTTACCGATGGTTTTATCTTGAAGCATAGTAGAATACTCCTCCTCCGTTCCTTGTTCATGCAGCGGGTTCAGTAGACCCCTTCTTCTCCGAATTTTTTGGCCAGCCAGTTGGACCCTAATACCAGCACCAGCCCTACTGCCGATTTGAACAATCCGACCGCCGCACTGTAGCTGTACTGGGCCTGGGTCATCCCTTTGGTATACACGTAGGTATCGAACACTTCCCCCACCTCGCGGTTGGTCGGCGTAATCATCAGGAAGATATGCTCAAACCCGGAATCCAGGAAGTTGCCCAGCCGCAGAATAAACAGGATGATGATTGTGCTGCGTATCGCCGGCAGTGTAATATGCCACAGCTGGCGCCAGCGGCTGGCCCCGTCAATTCGTGCTGCTTCATACTGCTGCAGATCGACACCGGCCAGGGCAGCCAGGAATATAACTGTTCCCCAGCCGATTTCCTTCCAGATCGATTGGGTGATAATCATCGTCCGGAACCATTCCGCTTCCAGCAGGAAGGCTATTTTTTCGCCGGTAATCCGATAAAGCAGCTCATTTAGAATCCCATTCTCCGTTGTTAGCAGAATATAGAAGATCCCGACAACCACGACCCAGGATACAAAGTGCGGAATATAGATGAGGGTCTGTACGAAATTTTTGAACTTGGCCCTCCTTACCTCATTAAGCATAAGAGAGAGGATAATCGGCATCGGGAAAAAGAACACCAGATTGTAGACCGCCAGAATAACCGTATTGCGGAACAGCATGCCGAACTGCGGCTCCGAGAAAAACCGTTCAAAATGCTTGAGTCCCACCCAAGGGCTGCCCAGAAAACCGGTGTACGGCTTATAATCCATAAAAGCCATCGATACCCCGTACATCGGCACGTACTTAAAGATAATGAAATAGATGACACCGGGCAGCAGCATCAGATACAGCCACTTGTCCCGGATAATATCCCGCAGCAGGGTACCCGCCTTGCCTCTGGGGGCTTTAATACCGGGCATTCCTGCAGAAGTTGAGACATTCTGCTTCACCTTTTGTAACCTCCTTATGGTCCTGTTTGGTTTCTGGCCCAATCTTATTTCAGTTTGCCGTGACCGGCTATAAGGCTGGGGTAACCTGTTGCTCGCTGCAGCTGTCCGGCCGCTGTCCATAAGGCTTTCCAGGGATACCGGAGCCTGCAATAAGCTTCATCTATCCTTTACCATTGACTCCAGGCAACCATGGCTACAGCGTGATATAAGCAAAAAAAACGGGTGAGATCTGTGATCTCAACCCGCCGGTTATTCCGCCGCCCTGCTCCTGTAGGCCAGCTCATATTCAAGACACATTTGATTGCCGCCTGCCGCCTTCCACCTGGCCAGCTCCGCCTGCCAGCCCTCCTCATCAATCATGCCCATAATAAATTTGGTCTGGGCATCCAGGATAATAGTCTCCAGATCCTTGCCTCTTTCTGTATAGGTGTCCGACTCCAGTGTCAGCGCCGGATTCTCTACGGTATATTCCCGGTTCATTTTACCGATCTGCTGATTCTTCTGGTACAGCTCAGGCTGACGGACAGGCTTGATGGAACGCTGATACTCTGCAAGATTAGGCAGCAGGTCCCTGTACGGCTTAACCTCTCTCAGATCCAGCGTGCGGTCCGTAATTTCGGCATAATCTCCCCGGTCAGACCAATGCCGGTCTTCAATTCCTCTTGTAATGACGGTCTGCATCGGAGGATCAAACAGCTTGTCGAGAAAATCGAGGATCTGCTTGACCTCCTCCAGTGTTTTTACAGAATCCTTGGGAACTGCGAAGAATCCGGCATTGCCCGGTTCACCCGGCAGACGGCTGCCTGCTGGTCCGGCAAGAAAGGCTACATCCACCTTCGCGTCCGGCACTGTCTTGATTAATTTATCCATCCAGCTTTGGACGTTCCCTCCGGAGATCTGGATGCCCGCACGACCTGAATCATAGATTCTGGAGGCTTCATTATTATCGATAACTACAAAATCAGAATTAATCAGCTTCTCCGCGTACAGCCTTCTGAATAACTGCATGGTTTCATAAAAAGTCCCGGTCAGGAATTCGGGGGTAAACTTACCGTTCTCCACCAGCCACTTGTTCGGCCCGCCCTGGGATACAGAAATCCGGGTCAGCATCGAGCTGGCATCCTGGTTGTATCTTTTATCCAGCACCATACCGTAAGTATCCTGCTTCCCGTTCCCGTCAGGGTCCTCCAAGGTCATAGCCCGCACGACAGTATACCAGTCCTCCAGCGTAACAGGCACCTTCAGACCCAGCTTATCGAACCAGTCCTTGCGGTACTGGATGGTCGCCCGGCCGAGATCACGGACAATGGGAATGCCGTAGATCCGCCCTTCCACCGAGATGTTACTGTAGTACTCGCTGTCCAGCACCGATAAATGGGGATAATCCTTCAGCAGCGGCCCGAGCTCCCAGAATTGGCCGGCTTTGATCGTGCTTATATAGTCCGGTGTATAGCCCAGCTTAACCAGCTTGGGGAGCTCGCCGGCAGCAATCATCAGCCTCAGCTTATCGTCATAAGCAGACATCGGAATCCAGTCAATCTGCAGCTCGGTGTCCGTATAAGCTTCGATAGCCTGCTCTACTGCATTATTGTTGGGCGGCAGCTCACCAATCAGGGTGGCACCTATAGACAGATGGAACGGAGCCGGGCCGGCGGATTGCCTGGAGCTTCCGTCCACAGGTCCGCAGCCGGCAAGAACAGCCGTCAACATCAGGATAGCTGCACCACGGCAGAGATTTATTTTCATTGCTGGACTCCATTCATCATATTCTCCCGGTATTGGCCCGGGGTAATTTGATAGGTTTTCTTGTAGCTGCGGATAAAGGAGCTGATATTTTTGTATTTTATTTTCTCACTGATTTCCGCTATCCTCATATCCGTCGTCTCCAGCATCTCCTTGGCCATCTTCATCCGGTAGTCCGTCAGATAATCGCTGAACGAGACCCCAATCTCCCGCTTGAAAATACGGCTTAAGTACACCGGATGATAGCTCAGCAGCTTCGAGTACATTTCCAGCGTAATGTCCTGATCGTATTGTTCATGAATCAGGTTCACCAGCCTGTCGGCAATTTTAACGTACTGGATTTTGGAGCTGTCTGACAGCTGTCTGATTAGAGGCCTGAACAGTCTGGATTCAAACCAGTGAATAATCTCCTCCCGGGTCTGCAGCTGAAAAATGGTTCTCAGGCTGCTCTCCCCCTCCAGCACCTGCTTGACCGGAATTCCCTGCTCCTGGGCGATCCGCAGGATGCCGGAGGCCAGCTGCAGCAGCATGGTCTGATGCTCATACAGCGGGCGGTCCTTATGGATTAGGGTGTCCAGATACTGGCCCAGCAGCTCAGAAGCGCTGTCCGGCTGCATTTCCTTGATGGCGTAGATTACCCGGTCCTCCAGAATTTTCAGATGAGAGTATTCATAATGACTGTCCGCGGCATGGTTCCCGGTATCGCCGTAATGAATGATCATTTCCGGTCCCAGGCTGATCCTCGCCTTCAGGGCATTCAGGCTTTCCGCGTAGGCATGGACGGTATCTGTGAGCTGGACATACGGATTGCTGATCCCGATGCTCACCTTAATCTGCAGAACCTTTTCGGCATTTAGCTTGATACACTCTGCAGCCTCATACAGAATATTTCTTACCGCCTCCCTGTCCTCCTTATCCGTGGCAATCAGCGTAACCTGAGACCCGTTCAGCGTAATTGGCGGGAAGCGGAGCGAGGCAGGCAGCACCTCCTGGGCAATATTGCTGACCGCATAGAGCAGCAGCTCACGGTCCTCTTCCCGGCAGCGTGTCTCCTGCAGATTATCAATCTGCAGGGCAAGCACCCCCAGGCTCTTCCAGCCTTCAGGAAAACCGTATTTGTCTGAGCGGAATAAATAATCGTTTTCGCTGATCTGGCCGGTGAACAGCTTTAATACAAAATATTCCTTCAGGTGGCTGGTCTGGCCCGTCATCTGCTTCTCCAGCTGGTCCCGTGATCCGGCAAGGGACTGAAAACTCGACTTGATGTATTCAAGGTCATCCCGGCCGCGCACGCTCCGCGGTTCTGAATCCGATTCCCCGTAGGTCCGCGCCACCTTAAGCAGATTACGGATGGGCAGATACATCCTGCGGCTTCCATACAGAGCTATAGTAACGACCATCAGCAGGATGGTCAGACATACCAGGATTGTGAAGCCGGCGATTTTCCGGGTATCCTTCTTGATCTCCCCGATATCCACCACCGAGATATAAGTCCAGCTGTTATAGCCTGAGGAACGGTACATGACAGCCGCTTCTTTCCCGTCCAGCCGGGTGTTCAGTATTCCTGATTGCCGCTCCGCATCTGAGGTCAGCCGGTTAAGCACCTCGCTGTTTATCTCTTCATATCTGGTCTTATCCGGTCCTGCAGCCAGAATATCTGCACCCGTCCGGTCCAGAATATAATTCCGGCTGGATACGTTGGAGGATAACTGCATGACATCCTGGATTTCTGATAAAACAATGCTCACGACCAGCAGTCCCTGCGGTTCATTGGTCCGCGGCAGAATAGGGATTTTATGCACCAATGTAATCGTTTTCACAGGTTCGTATAAATCTTCTGTACCGGGAGCCGACACCCCCGTATACCAGAAGATGCTTTTGGGCTGTCTGGCATTCTCCGCAAATTCCTGATAGTTCTCCAGCTGATCCAGCGGCTTCATTACATTCAGGCCCAGCGCCCAGTTCTGCTCCAGGCTGACCAGGTAGGCCTGCGTAATAATGGCATCACTTGACTGCAGGTTATACAGCTCCTTGGTTAGCTGGCGGACGGCTTCAAAGTTATATGAAGATAACGGGCTGCTCATGGATTCCCTGACAAGCGAGGAGTTGGCAAACTGGGTAGCCGATTTCTCTGTGGTTCTGAGAATCTGCTCGACACGCATCTGCGTCTGATCCAGCCACTGCATATTCATTTCCTTGACCTTCGTCTCCATATCCCTTGAAGCTGTAGAATAGGAGGCAAAGCCGATAATGATCGTGGGCAGAATGCCCAGCACCAGACTATACGCAAGCAGCTTCAGCAAGTATTTGCTCAACTCTATTCCTCCTGTACATCCATTCTATAGAACAGATCATAATCTTCAGGCAACCTTTATCATCCCAGCTATAGGCATTTTACACAATATACTTTAGATAACTTCTTTGACATTTTACTGATTTTTCCTGTTTTTATGCGGATTAATAAAGAATACGTTATGATATGGGCAAGAATAGCCGGGAGGGAACCTATGCGCAATCCATTTCACAATGTAGGCTTATTCAGACAGCTGGTCTACTTAATCGGAGTGACCTTTATTATCGTGCTGGTATCGTTCGCTGTGTCTAATAAAATTGCGGAGCGCACGGTAGAGAAGCAGGTCGCAGACTCAGCTGACAAAATCGTGCTGCAGGTAGAGGAGACGCTGGCCAATTTCTTCAAGGATATGGACGGAATCTCTTACTCCCTGCTTTACAGCACTATCCTGCAAAATTACTTGAGCAGCGATGATCCGCTCACGAAGATTCTGATGAATCCGGAGATCATTGCCGAGTTCTCCAGCACACTGGCACTGAAGGAGGAGGTAATGGGTATCCAGCTCTACAACCGGGAAGGGGAGCTCGCCACCAGTGTCGGCAAACCCTTTGCTCCGGTGCAGCAAAGATCGGTGGATGAAATTAAATATGAGCTGGGCACCTCAGACCAGGCCGGCAAAACCTTCTATACCATATCAGTACCTGTCTACAATTTGCAGAATAACCGTGTACTTAAGGACTACCGGGGTATGTGCGTATTTTATATGGACGTCAAAAATTTCACCTCGGTCTTAAGCAAATCGAAGCTGACCGAGCATTCGCGCCTATTCCTGACCGATGACCGGGACCATATCATAACCGGCTCCGACGGGCCTGATCCCCGCATGCTTGCAGATGTTGATCAGCACAGCTCCGGCAAAACCTATATTGTGCTGAGCAGGACACTGGCCAACGGCTGGAAAATTGTCAGCGACATCCCCCGTGCCGAGCTTCTGTCCGAGCTGGATCTGGTCAAACGGCTGAACGTTGTTGCTTATGCCGTGATTTCACTGGTGTTCCTGCTGTTTCTGCTGCTCTTCTATTTCCAGCTGCTGCGCCCCGTACGCGCCCTGCTGGATTTCGTAAACTCGTATGCGCGCAGAGGAGGACAGGCCCGGTTCCATAACAGCTATCATAATGAAATTGGCGTGCTGGGCACAAGCATCAATCATATGCTGGATTCGATTGTACAGCTGGGAAATGACGTGCAGAATGCGCAGCGAAAAATGTACGAATCCGAGCTGGACCGTAAGCAGATGGAGATCACCGCTTACCGGAACCAGATCAATCCCCATTTTTTGTACAATACACTGGAAAGTATCCGGGCTCTATCCCTTTACCACAAGGCAGGTGACATCGCTGAAATTACCTCCTCCTTATCAAGGCTGTTCCGCTATTCCGTTAAAGGGGATAACTTTGTTACAATCCGTGAAGAGATAGCCCATATGCAGGAATATGCCCGTATTATTGACTTTCGTTTCAGAGGAAAAATCACGATCCGCTTTGATGTGGAAGAGTCCCTAACCGAGGTGAGGACACTAAAGCTGCTGCTTCAGCCATTAGTTGAAAACGCTGTCTTCCACGGGCTGGAGCGTAAAATCGGACCCGGCAAGGTTACCGTTACGCTGCATAGAGTGAATTCAGACTCCATCCGGGCTGTCGTCGCAGATGACGGGATCGGATTCCGGGAGGACAAGCTGGAACAGCTCCAGGCTTTTTTGCTGCAGGCTGAGTTTACAGGCGACCCTCGCACAGGACTGCAGAGCTCCGGAATCGGCCTCGCTAACAGCTTCCGCCGGCTTAAGCTGTTTTACGGCGGGCAGGCAGCGCTTAAGATTGAGGCCGGCCCTGTTCAGGGCACAATTGTCACGCTTGATTTTCCCATTCATATTCCTTTAGATGAGACGGAGGCCGACTAGCATGAGAAAAGTATTAATCGTCGATGACGAGCCTTGGGTTGCCTATGGCATATCCCAGCTGATCGACTGGGAGCGTCTCGGCTTCAGGATTATCGGTGAAGCCTATGACGGAGCCAGTGCATGGCAGCAGGTCATGCAGGAACAGCCTGAACTGGTTATTTCAGATATCCGCATGCCCGGACTAGATGGCCTTGAACTGCTGGAAAATATTAATAAGAGCGGACTTCCTACTCAGGTTGTGCTGATTAGCGGCTATGCGGATTTCAGCTATGCCCAGCAGGCAATCCGCCACGGTGCATTTGATTATCTGCTCAAGCAGGTGGAGCAGGACCAGCTGGAGGATGCGGCTAAACGGGTGGGTGAATATCTGGATGCCAGGGAGCAGCCCGATAGCAGTCTGGATCTTTTTCTGGATGATCTGTTTGAGCTGCTTGATCCGGATAACAGTGTAAGCATTGCAGGCTTCACCCTAAACAGAAGAATACCAGCCAGCTTCCCCCACTTCCGCTTCATCAACTGCCTGTTTCCGGAAGCCTCCCCGGACTGGCCGGCCCTAACCAGTCCTGCAAACGCCGGACAGCTTCACGAGCTCCGTATGCGTACCGGACAGAACAAGCTATCCATTCTTATCAATTATGACGAGGATAATTATCCGCTTGATTTGCTAACTTACATTTCAGAGCATCTGCAAGTTGCGGAATGGACCGGCATCAGCAGTCTGGGTCTGCTTGACTCCCCACTCTCCCGCCTTCATCAGGAAGCTGACATTGCTCTGTACAGCTCGGCCTTTTACCGGACAGAGAATGTGCTGCGCTACAAGCCTGTTCAGCCCCCTGCTGAGCTGCGTAAAACGCTGCTTAGACTGGAAGTGTCTATCAAGGAGCAACGTCATGATGACATTACCTCTGATGTCGCACTTATTGCTGCCATTTGCCGGACTCATTTGCTGCCTGCCGATCAGGTAGCTTTTGCCTACAATCAGATTGTCAGCCTATATTACAAGTACTATGAATCTTCCTGGAACTCGGGTCCAGAGCTGTTAACCTATGATAATATTGCCCGTCAGCACTGTACCTCTGAAGAGCTGTTCGTCCGCCTTGGGGCCAGCTTTGAGAATGCAGCCGGTGAGTCGGCTGTTAATCCGAGCGGACTTGCGAAGCGGGTGCTGGATTATATCGATGACAGCTTTACCGAAGATCTGCTGCTGAGCGAGGTAGCCCGGAACTTCCGCCTCAGCACCGGTTATGCGAGTGCCCTCGTCAAAAGGGAAACAGGCTCTACGTATTCAGACTATGTGGCCGCCAAGCGTCTGCAGCTGGCCCGCCAGCTGCTCGCAGACCCGGAGCTGTCGATCCAGGAGATCGTGCAACGTATAGGCTATAAGGATTATTTCCATTTCAACAAGCTGTTCAAAAAACATTTCGGTGTAACGCCAAGCAAGTACCGCAAACTGTGAAAGCGGATTCAACCCGTGAACAAAACACCAAAACAGCAAACTCCAGCCCTATGCCCTGGAAGGCTGAACGTTTAGCATAAGAATTGTCTTATGCCTCATTACAACAAACGGGGAGGTTTAAAGAGAAATGAAAAGAATGAAGCCACTGGCACTAAGCGGTTTATTGGCCTTATCACTTCTGGTTACAGCATGCGGCAGCTCCGGTTCTTCTAACGGAAATGCGGGCAACGCCGCATCACCATCACAGGACACCGCTGGAGAACAAAGCGGGAAGCTGGATCAGGCCGTATGGTTCTCCAGCATTGATTTCTGGAATCCGCCGGCCACCTGGAACACAGACCCGAAGTCGGTGCAGGGCGCAATTTCAGAAGCAACCGGATTAAGCTTTGAATTCAACATTCCGGCACAGGACGGTGATACGAAGCTGAATCTGATGCTCGTATCCGGCAAGGATTTCCCGGACGTTCTGACGGTTACGAATGATGTGATGGTGAAGAAGCTGATCCAGTCGGGCAAGGTATGGGATCTGGAAGAATTCCTGACCAAATACGATCCGGAATCCCACATTCTTAATGACTTTCCAGCCGACGTAAAAGCAGTGATTGAAGAACGTGACGGCGGCTTCTATTCCTACCCGAGCCACATCAATTCAGCAGATGCCCGCAGCGTCTATCCGCCTTCCGGTGAGTTCTACGTTGACCTGGTGGATTACGCCTCCAATCTGGGCATTATGGTAAACAGCAGCATTCTGGAGCAGATCGGCATGACACTTGAGGATATCCGTACCGAAGAGGGGCTGCTGGCTGCTTATGACAAAGCCAAAGGCCTTAAGGTGGACGGCACGCCGGTGATTCCGCTGCTGGTTGACGGCAAGGGCTATCAGGACAGCACACTCAAGTTCCTCCAGGACACTTTCGGTGCAATGGTTGTCGATAAAGACGGAACCTATAGAGATCTGCTGCTCGCTCCGGAAACCAAAGATGCTTTGTCTTTCCTGAACCAGTCCATGCGCAGCGGTTACTTTGAACCGGGACAGATGACCGTTGACAACGCTGCAGTCAAAGCCGATGTCGCCTCCGGCCGGGTGTTCACCTTTATCGGAAATACGGCCAACACCTCATTCCAGCTTAACGATTACTGGCAGTCTTCCGGCCCCATCCTGTCTGCAGGCGGCAAAGTTCCGACATTGGATAAAAGTCAACGGGCTGGCGGCGGCTGGATGAAAACCCTGATTTCCAAAGATACCAAATACCCTGAGAAGCTGGCTAAATGGCTCAGTTATATGACCAGCAAGGACGGGATGATGCTGCATATTTACGGTTTTGAAGGCGAGCATTACACCCTGGACGACAAAGGCTTGCTTGTCAAAACCGAAAAAGGGCTGAAGGACGCCGCAGATTATATGAATACAGCCGTCAGCGCGATCTGGCCGTTCCATCACACCACCTTTTCCTATTCGGTACAGCAGCCTCCGACCGAGGCAACAGATAAGGAAGCCGTGACGGCTAATAAGGTTCAGGCAGCCTATGGTAAGGATAAGGAGACTCATATTTACGACAGCTCCGCACTGTCACTGCCAGCTGATCTCTTCCCTGCAAACAGCGATAACGCCAACATAGAAACACAGATCAAGGCTTATAAAGAAGCGCAGATTGCCAAGATTGTGATGGCCAAAACAGATGATGAATTTAACCGGCTGTACGATGAGCTGATTGACCAGTTGAAGAAGCTGGGGATTGAAAAGCTGGATGCCGAACGCAATCAGTACATTCAGCAGAAAAGCGATGAATACGGCGTTCATGCCAAAGGTATAAACTCCTGATAGGCAATTAAACCAAAGAAAAAGGCTTGGACCTGCGGCAAACAGTCTGCGGCAGGCTCAAGCCGGATTGGAGGAAACCGGTATGGCGATGATCGAACCAATAACTTCTGCTAAGAAGAAGAATAAGGCAGCCCGCAAGCAAAAATCCTTCAGGCTCGGTTACGACTTCCGCACACAGCTGGAGCTCAAAACGATGCTGCTGCCCGCTGTATTCCTGATCTTCCTGTTCGATTTCACACCGCTGTTCGGGCTGCTTATGGCCTTTAAAGATTTTGAGCCGGTTATGGGTGTCAAAGGTATTTTTACAGCGGACTGGAACGGGATGGCCCATTTCAAACGATTGTTTACCAATTTTCAGTTCTGGCCGATGATCCGCAATACACTGGGGATTAATCTGCTCGGCGCAGCCGTCAGCATCCCGTGTACTTTGCTCTTCGCCCTGCTGCTCAATGAAATCCGCAATTCCCGCTTCAAAGCGGTTGTCCAGACGGTTACCTATTTACCGCATTTCCTGTCCTGGGTTATCTTCGGCGGATTATTTATTACGCTGCTCAACAGCGATGGCATCGTTAACTATGTCCTGCTTCAACTGGGCTTCATCGACTCTCCTCTGCAATTTCTGGCTGATCCGAAATATTTCTGGGGTGTCGCCATTGCGACTGGCCTGCTGAAGGATCTCGGCTGGGGTGCCATCCTGTACCTGGCCGCAATGGCCGGAGTGGACCAGAGCCTGCATGAGGCGGCGGCGATCGACGGTGCAGGACGGTTTAAACGAATGCTCCATGTAACAATACCAGGTATTCTTCCGACACTGATGGTGCTTATTATTTTCGCTGTCAGCGGCATGCTGAATAACAACTTTACCCAGATTTATGTTTTGCAGAATACGCTAAATCTGCCTGCCAGTCAGGTTATCGATACGTATGTTTATCAGACCGGACTACTCAATTTTCAATTTTCGTCAGCGACCGCAATCGGTTTGACAAAGTCTGTCTTTGCACTGGTACTGCTGGTTGGGTCAAACTGGGTATCTAACAAAATAACTAAAACCGGATTGTTCTAAGGAGGAAATCACTTATGGTGGGCGGAAACCACGCCGGGGAGCGGCTGTTTAACGGTTTAACCATTGCAATAATGATCCTGCTCATGATCATGACCGTGTATCCCTTCTGGTTTTCGGTCATTAGTTCATTTAACAGCGGAGGAGATTTACTACGTGGTCCTGTGTTCCTATGGCCGCGCGAATTCACATTCGCCAGCTGGAAAGCGGTATTGTCGGATCAGGGCATTCTGTACGCAGCCTGGATTACAGCCTCGCGGACTGTAATTGTTACAGCCGTATCCATTCTGTATACGTCGATGTTTGCTTATGCCTTCTCCCGCCCCTATTTGCGGCGCAAGGCCTTTTACATTACGATCGGCTTCATAAGCATGTACTTCAGCGGCGGCCTGATTCCTTCCTATATGCTGATGAACTGGCTTGGATTATATGACAGCTACTGGGTCTATATCCTCCCTGCCCTGTTCGGCGGGTTCTGGAATGTCATTATTTTCAACGCCAACTATAAGGGCATCCCGGAAGCTTTATTTGAATCCGCCAAAATGGATGGGGCCAGCGAATACCGTATCTTTTTCCAGATTGTCCTGCCCTTATCCAAACCGGTATTAGCCGCATTGTCCGTCTTTACAGCCGTTAACATCTGGAATGATTACGGAGCGACACTCTATTACACGCAATCTACCGATCTGCAGACACTGCAGTACTTAATTCTGCGGCTCATCCAGTCTAACCGTGCAGTTGAGAATATGATGAGCATGAACAACGGCACCAATCTCGCTGTTGCCAATCTGCTTAATAATACCGGCGGAGTCGGTAACGTCACGGCACGAACAATTGAACTGGCCGCAATGGTTATCGCCTCCCTGCCCATGATTATCCTGTACCCGTTTGCGCAGAAGTTCTTTGTTAAAGGGGTGCTGCTGGGCTCGGTAAAGGGATGAAGGAGTTTCGCAGCAGCAGCATAAAGAGCAGGAAGCTCCGTTACCGGTCTTCCTGCTCCTTATGCTTGCTTAATCAATAAACCTGCCGCCCCAATCCCCTCGTAAACGTCCCCACACTCTCCGTGATGAAATCCTCCAGTGTCAGGCCAGGGAAATGTTCACCGCTGGACAGATTGTTAAGGAATACTCCGTAGTTCATAGATATGAAGGAATAAGCCTGCAGCTCCGCGTTGGTCTCGATCAGCTTACCCTGAGCGGTCATCTCCGTAAAATAACGGGTCAGAATTTCAATGAATTGCTTCGGGTGCCTGATCGTCCGCTCCCGAAAGCCCGGCAGATGATCTGCCTCTTTTACACTGATCATAATCATTTTACGGTTGCGGTTCATGATCTCATGATAGGTCCGGCTGATTAGCAGCAGGTCTGTCTCCAGCTCCCACACCAGCTTTTCATTGAACAGCCTGGTCATTTCCTCCGCATAATGAAACCGGTCAAAGGCTGTCTCCAGCAGGTTTTGCTTACTTCCGAAATGGCGGAACAGCGTCTTCTCACTCAACCCGGCGGCTGCAGCAATCTCCTGGGTTGTTACTCCCTTATAGCCCTTGGTTGCCATCAGATCAATCGCAGCCAGCAGCAGCTTATCACCGGTACTTGTAGCAGCGTTGCTTCCTTCACTCATTATTTCCACCTCATGATTATAGTCTGGCAGTTCCCGGCCGTTCAGCTGTGTCCTTGTCAGATCTGCGCCCGAATGGAACGAAATATAGAGAAACCATGATTGCCACAAGCAACGCCAGTGTTAAGAAAATGTTGCTGTATACAAATGCCGCGCTATTCCGGGGAATCGGATTAAACCGGACTGTCGTTGTGCCGAAATCGAGAATTTTGCCTATCGTTGCCGTAGATACCGCTGCTGCAATAAAGTTTAACATGGAAAACAGGCCCATCCCGATTCCGATCTGATCCTTGGATAAGGTGCGGGAAATGGTGTTTGATAAGGCGATCTGCATAAAGGATTGGCCAAGCACCGTAAAGATAAGGGATACGGCAATAAAAACAGGCGGCATGCCTGCAGCCGTAGACAGGCTGATGAAGCCAAAGATAAGCAGAGCTGCTGCAGTAGTTAAAAGAAATGAATTCCCTTTTTCATCAGCCAGCCTGCCTCCTTTGCGTCCCATATATGCCGTTATTAGCGCCGAAGGCAGCATAATCAATCCGATTACAGCCGGTGACAGCTGGTTTAGCTGTGCCAGGAGCTGAGGCGTAATGAACGGTGTGCTGAAGCTGATGGCAGTCAAAACAAAGGCAATAGCCAGACCGGAGGTATATGCCTTGTTCCGGAAAACAACCGGATCAATAAACGGATGCGCCGCATAGCGGATACGTAACAGGAACAGAATCAGCAGAGCAACTCCGCTTACAGCATACCTGGCCCCTCCATTAGTCAACCCAAGCAGCAGTGCAGCAACGGTGCCTGCCAAAAGAACGCCGCCAATCAAGTCAATTTTGCTGTCTGCCCCCTTCTCATCATCCAGGTATTTACGGTAGAACGGTAACGTGAACAGGGCAAGCAGCGGAATGACGAAAAGCACCTGCCAGCTCCACACCGTAGACACAAACCCGGCAATAATCGGGCCGAGTGCAGAGCCAAGCGCTACCCCGATGGCGGAAGTGCCCAGAGCACGGCCGCGCTTTTCAGGTGAAAAATAACGGATCGGGATGATCATCGCCAGCGCAGGAATGACCGACGCCCCAACCGCCTGGAGCAAACGGGCCACAATCATCATCCAATACTCAGTGGACACGATTCCGAACACAGAGCCCGCTGCTAAAAAGATCAGTCCGAATGTCAGCAGATTTTTCAGGCTGTATTTGTCCGTCAGCTTGCCGAAGGTAACCGTGCCGATAGCATACACGATCAGATAGCCCGATACCATCCAGCTTACCTGCGACGGCGACAGCAGAAATTGCTTGCTGATCACCGGAAGCACCACATTGAACATCGTTCCGTTCATCACCGAGATGATCAGCGTAAATACAAGAATACGCATTAGCCGCTCGCCGTTATTGGCGGGAGTGCTGCTGTTTGTCTGCATTGTAGGGCCTCTTTTCTATAAAATAAACCTGCCGTTTCCTGCCTATATGACTGTCAGTACTGACTGACATTCAAGCAAATCATAGCCCACATCCGCCTGTTTGTCAAAAATTTATTTACCGTTACTCAACACATTCGTCATTAAATCCTCTACTGTATAGAGTCCATTGTGCCGTGTTGCAATGAATGTAGCCGCCATCAGAATACCATTAGTCAAATCTCTGCGGGATTCTAATTGATGTGACAGCTGAATGGTTTCACCTAAGGCATTATAAAGAGTAACGTAATGTTCTCCGATAATATCGCCTTCTCTGATACTCGATATTTCAACATCTATCCTTTCATCGGCTTCCCGTATTTCCTCATAAATTTTCAGTGCTGTTCCGCTTGGTGCATCCAGCTTATATTTATGATGCTTTTCTACAATCCCGGCCTTAACAATACCTCCCCGCTTCACAATTTCTCTGACTTCCCCGATAAATATGTAAATGTCCACACTGAAATTAGCCGCCATCAATATAGGAAAAGAATGACTCAGCTCTTGAATATCATTCAAATCCTCATCTGTGAATGCAGTGGTGGCAATCACCAGCGGTTTCTTCAGGTTTTTATAATGGCTGTAATTGTTATTCATAAATGCATCTCTCATCGTAACATCAATGATGACATCCGCTTCGCTCACATTATTGAAGTTATCGGAAATCACGACATCTGTTTTCTTATACTCAGAAATCAGAGAAACACTGCGGCCAACATGCTGATTCCCTGCTCTTGTTACGGCATTACTGAGCAGGAACCCATTATTATGTTCTATCTCGTTAAGAATGTCTAAAGAAAATTTCCCTGTGGCGCCAATCAAAGCAATATTAACAATATCCATGCGGACCCTCCTGATAAAGTTTCAAGTGATTATGCAGATTATAGCATTATTCCAAATAAATAACGCGCCGGCGGGAAGGAACTTCGATCCTTCCGCCGGGCGCGTCATAAGGGTGATTAGTGAATGTCTTTCTTTTTAAAGTTACCGCCCTTAACCTCGGCTACATCGTATACTACGACAAAGGCACCCGGATCAATTTCATGGATGATATCTTTAATTTTGCTCTCCTCCAGACGGTTGATAACACAGGTGATTTCTTTGAACTGTTCGTTGGAGTAGCCGCCGTAAGCATCGGTATAGGTTGCTCCCCGGCCAAGCCGGTCGCGGATCGTCTCGACCATGACTTCAGGCTGGTTGGTGATAATCTTGAACGTTTTGGAGCCGCTGAGGCCTTCCTCTACGATATGTATAACTTTTGAAGCAATAAAATAAGCAAGTGCCGACAGGATCGCCCCCTGCAGACCAAACACGGTTGACACGACAATGAACACAAAGGTGTTCAGGAACAGGATCAGGTCACTCGTACCAAAAGGCAGCTTCCGTGACAGCAGCACAGCCAGCATATCAATCCCGTCCAGCGCCCCGCCGTTACGCAAAGCAAGACCCATCCCGAAACCGATGATAATACCGCCCACTACAGTAACCAGCAGGGTATCCCCTTGGATAATCGTAGGTACATGATGCATAAGCACGGTGCCGACAGCCAATGATGCAATACCGAGAATGGAGTAAAGGGCAAAGCTTTTACCGATCTGCTTATAACCAAGCCACACAAAAGGGATATTAATGACCGCAATCAGCAGCCCCAGCGGAACTCCGAACAATTGCGAGCCTACGATACTTAGACCTGTCACGCCTCCGTCGGAGACATTATTGGGAATTAATACGGCTTCCAGACCATACGCAGCGATCATAGCCCCGATAGTTACTAGTAATGCCTTTGAAAAAACTCTTAGCTTATTCGATTTCGGTTGTCTTCTTACATTCATTAAACTTCCCCGTTTCTAAATAAATTTACCTTTTACACAAAAGCTCACAGAAACCAGTCTATAATATTTATCACTTTATTAGCAAATGGCAGGGCCGTTTTGGCAAAAGAGCAGCGGGCGTGTGGTTCACTGTGTCTGGTGGCGGTTATCGTTACATAGAACGGCTTTTGGTGACACATCCTAAGATAGAGTCTGCACATAGAAAGGAGATTATCCAATGAAGGACAACAAGGAAGCCCCTCTGGATGGTCGCAAACCGGGCGTTCATCCGATCCCTGAGCCGGACTCCAAGGCAGATAGCGACACAGGAGCAGCAGGCAAGCTCGACGAAATCGTCGGCGCAGTGCTGGGGAACGACCACGAGGTAACGGCTCCCGGGATTGCCCCGGATCATGAGGACGAAGAGGACCGCAGGGACTGAGCAGCGTCTGATAATAGCAGGTGGCATGTTTAGTAGGGCGGCTCGGGCTTGGGTTGCTTCTGCCCCTTTAATGGGATTTTTCCCTCTATTGTGGCCCGGGCGAGGCAACTTTGGTCCATTTAGAGGGATTTTTCCCTCTATTATGGCTCGGGCGAGGCAACTTTGGACCACTTAGAGGGATTTTTCCCTCTATTGCGGCCCAGGCGGGGCAACTTTGGACCACTTAGAGGGAATTTTCCCTCTATTGTGGCCCAGGCGGGGTAACTTTGGACCATTTAGAGGGATTTTTCCCTCTATTGTGGCCCAGGCGGGGTAACTTTGGACCATTTAGAGGGAATTTTCCCTCTATTGTGGCCCAGGCGGGGTAACTTTGGACCATTTAGAGGGAATTTCCCCTCTGTTATGGCTCGGGCGAGGCAACTTTGGACCACTTAGAGGGATTTTTCCCTCTATTGTGGCCCAGGCGAGGCAACTTTGGACCATTTAGAGGGAATTTTCCCTCTATCGCGGCTCGGGCGAGGCAACTTTGGACCACATAGAGGGATTTTTCCCTCTATTGTGGCCCGGGCGAGGCAACTTTGGACCACTTAGAGGGATTTTTCCCTCTATTATGGCCTGGACGGGACCAATCCGGACCACTTAAAGGTATTTTTCCCTTTATTGCGGCTCAAACCAGGCCACCCCGGACCAATATAGGCCCGAAATAAAAAAACAAGGTATCCCGGTCCGCAGCAGCTGTGGAGTCCGGGATACCTTGTTATCGTTCAGTACCATTATTGTTCAGCAGCCCTTACAGTGTAACTGGGCCGCCGTTCGCGTGTGTACTCTTTTTGCCCAGCAGCTTGTTCGTAAAATGCACATCAAAGAAATGAATGATTGGTCCCAGCCCAAATGCGGATACGAGCGTCCCGAGTCCGACGATCCCTCCTGCCAGTAAGCAGATCAGCGCACAAAGCGCGTCGGTGAACATCCGGTGCCAGAAATACGAAACCTTCGGAAAGCGGATTTTCATAATCAGAGACAGTGCATCATACGGGGCTACCCCCACATCCGAGGACTGATACAGGGATACTCCAAAGCTGCAGACCACCACACCAATTGCCACTGTGATCACCTTATACCAGAGCTGCTGAGGCTCACCCAGCACATCGATCCAGATGTCATAAAAGAAGGTGGCGATATACCCCAGAAGGATAGCATTAACGAATGTCCCGGCTCCGATAAACTTCCTTCCGGTAATCCATTCAACTACGAACAGCACTACATTTAGTAGAATAAGAAAATTAGCATAGCTGATAAAACTGAGGTCTGCCAGGGCCATTACCATGCCGCTAAAGGGATCATTCCCCATACCGGACAGCTTAAAAATGCTAATCCCCATCCCCAAAAATATATTGCCGATAACCATAATAATCAGCCGTTTGGGATCTAGTCCCTTAATATAACCCATCATCCGGCTCATCCTGTCACCTTAATGCTGACTTCCAGCTTAACCGGAATGATCCCGTCATCAGCAATGAATGCTGCCAGATAAGGTTCATCGCGTACCGCATCAGCAGCAGGCGTCCAGCTGAACATACAGGCCTGTCCCGGAACAAAAGAGGCTGTATCAAAGCAAGCTCCCTCCGGCAACGCCCCTGCTGTCAAAATCATCGGCTCCGCTATCCCCCGTACTACCGGGTCCTTTACGGAGCTGGTTTCATTATAAATCTTGCCGTCCGTTTCGTGAGCGGACACCTCATATGCCGGCTGTCTGGCTATAACAGGGAAGGATAGCTGTTCACCCACCCGGGCACTCTGTTCCGGAATAAAAGCGAAAAACGGCCGGAATACCGTCTGCGGCAAAGGATATTCTCCCGTCTCAACCGGGAGGCTATAGCCATTCTCCGGGATAGCTACCGTTTCGTACGGATACAGCCTGTCCTTCGGCGTACCCGGAGCCGGTGCAGTGACTTCTACCGTTGTGACAGACAGCTCACTGGCTATCGTTACATCCACCACAGCAGTCTGCTCATACGGATAGTCCGTTACATATTCCAGTCCTGCCGGGCGTTTGCACCGGTTCTTCACCAGTACAACCTCTTCAACTCCTTCAGCATGGTCAACGCTAATATTCTGAAGCGAGCCGTGCACTACATCATCGAGTACAATCGGATACCGGGTATCCTCTGTCAGGTAACGCAGCTCTATGTTGTCCAGATACAGATTGTCCACATGTCTCGCATACAGCCCGTAGGCCGGCAGAATTCCCCAGTTGCTCGGCTCCGGATAAACCTCCGGCAGCTCCGGGACATTAAACGGCGCGTCCTTCCACACTCCGGCTTCCGGATTCCATTCTACACGGGGGAGCAGTCCTTCATTTTTCAGGAAAAAGGTGTTCACCAGCCACGGCAGCGATTGCACACTGCGCTTCTGACCGCCATACTGGGCATATTCCCAGTTCGTATTCAGCTGACGCTGCTCCACCGCATGCTCCAGACTCAGACTGCCGCGGTACTCCACCTTAAGGTTGGTAATGGATACATTCTTAATCCGGCTGCCCATCAGGCCCATCAGTTCAATCGGATAACGGGGATCGGCATTCTTAACCGTAATATTCCGAATGATAATGTCGTGAACATAAGCAATATGCCCGCTGCCGTTCGCATTGGCGTAAAGGGGCAGCTCGCTTTCCTGCAGCTCTTTACTATAATCCGGCACATATTTCTTCGTCAGCTCATCGTAGCAGACAGCATACCATCTGCCGTTCTCTTCATGGACATTGGCCGGATTCAGCCGGAGAGGCTGCTCAGGGTCTACAATGTTAAAACAGGAGGACCCGTCCGCAGAAACCTTACGGGTTCTGTTATACGACGGGAGATAACGCCTCGCCGGATACACCTGATATGGCTCCTTGGCTGGCAGCACCCAGTGCCTCTGATCCAGCCTGACGTTCGGCTCTTCATCCCCGGCAGGAATAAAGTCTTCCCCGGTGCTGTTCCCCGTAACAGGGAATCGTCCGCGGTCTCCCGCTTTAATGAAGATCGGCGAGCTGCTTACATCCTCCATAGTCGAATCCTCAAAAATAATATTGCTCAAATCCGCCCCGTCAACGGCTTCAAGCGCAAAACCTCTGGATCGTTTAAACCGGACGCGGCGCACCGTAACAAGATCATACCCGCAGGTTGATTCGGTTCCCAGCTTAACCCGGGCGGTAGGGCCGCAGCGGTCCGTGGCAATCAGCTTGTCCTGTGTATACGTTTTCGCATATACGGAGCCGATGTCATAGCCGCTGACCGTGCAGTCTTCAATCAGCACATTCCGCAGCGGCATGAATATTCCGCCTCCGTAGGAGGCTTTTAACACAATGGCATCATCGGTCAAAGAATTAAAGGTGGAATGCACAATCGTCACATTCTCGCAGCAGTCTACATCAAATGCATCGCGGTTCGTATCGACCAGAATGTGCTCCACGTGCATATTTTTCACACAAGTCGTAATAATCGCAAAATGGCCGCCGGCCAGAATCGAAAAGTCGCAAAAGGCTACATTTTCACACCGCACCAGTGCAATCGCCTTGTTCCCGAACCATTCACCCTGATGCCCCGGCTCACTACGGCGAATTGGCTCATGCGGGTCCCCGCCCATCAGAATCTGCTCCAGCTCCCCCTGATCATTCAGTGAGCTTCCATCGAGCAGCCCCGGCCCGTAAATCATTACATCACGGATATCTGCACCATAAATCAGGCTGTTGGCAAAATACGTATGCCCGTGATCCTGCAAGCCCACATACAGATTGACCTCAGGCTCATCATAGTTACCGCCCTCTCCAAGCTGCAGCTCATAGGACTGAGTGATATCCGTTCTGGCTGCGGAAAGGACACTGCCTGGGGACAAGTATAGATTAACGCCGCTCAAGAGACGAATCGTGTACACTCTGAAGCTGCCTTCAGGTATAACGACAGTACCGCCTTCTGCTGATGCAGCCTGAATGGCGTTATTAATTGCCGAAGTATTCACCACCGGTGACTGTTCCACACCCGCCCCGAAATCACGGATATCGAACCGGCGTTCTTCCTTCAATAGATAGGTTCTGTCAAAAGGGCATCCTGTTGCTTCTGTTACCTGAAACATAATAGCCTCCATTTTATCCGGGAGCATGCTGATAGGTCCTCCCGCAATTTCCTCTGCTGCTGTCTCTTGGCTGTTTGTCTACCGTTTTCATTCTACATCTAGCTGGGGATTTCCTGCGTGCACCACAAAGCAAAAACCCACTTCAGATAGCCTGACGCCTCTGGTGGGTTCTTTTCAGATATTAAGCTTACATCAGATATTCAGATCAATAACGGGTCTATTCCTCCGTTCAGCCTATACACCTGCTCGAATGTTTTTCACCGTTTTCTTCTCTAATGAGAAGTCAGAGTAGCTTCTGTCCCCGCCGTTGCCATTGGGAGCCTGCGGAACGAAGCCCACCTTTACAGTCTCGTCCACCGGTAAATTGAAGAATCTCACCATATAGAACTGGTCACCATCTAATGAATAATGAAAAGCAAAGGCTTGACCGACACGGGTAATCTGGAGCCATACCGAATTGCCGTCAATATTGTTTCCATTTGCGTCGTCTGATAACGGATTTGTTACTACGCTTACAACGGCATGTGTATTAAAATCCGTCAATTCAAAGCACAGCTTAGCCCATACCTTGAGATCCTTCATGACCATGACCGAAGCGGAATCGTAAATATCCTTGAAATCATGCTCTGCCTTGACCCGCATTACAAAATCCCCGGAAACCTCTGTGTAAAAAAACGGGGCGTTTGTAAGCGAGCTTGGCGTAATTCCTTCTTCAGATACCGTCCCATTGTTACAAAAGAAATCACTATCCTTAGGTGCGTACAATACCATTGCTTCATTCTCAAACCGGATGCTGCTTTCATTTAGCCAATTAAAGTTGCTGAAATCCTTGTGATCCATTCAACTTCCCTCCAGCTTCCATTATGATTAGTAAAATTTTCACACTACAGTAAATAATTCTATCACTGAACCTGCCATGTCGTGTAGAACGATTCTTCTCAACCTGATAGCACAATCTGAACATTCCCGGCGATACTCAACCATCAGTTGAACTCCCCAAAATAATCAAATAACAGGTTATTGTCCGTTCCATAAATCTCCAATAGAATTGGACTACACAGAAAAGGAGCGTGGATACTGAATCATGAAGGATAAATTAGCCAGAAACATAAGCCTATACCGCAAGGAAAAGGGACTTACACAAGAGGAGCTTGCACAAATTCTCGGTCTGTCTTTTCAGGCCGTGTCCAAATGGGAAAATGCCCAGTCCATGCCGGACATTTCGCTGCTGCCCCTGCTGTCTGCAACCTTAGAAGTAAGTATCGATAAGCTGCTGGGGTATACATCTCAAGACCGGCCAATTTCCATCTATGAGGATGTCTATAAAACGCAGGAATATTACTGGGGAACCGAGCCCAACAAGGCATGTTATCAGGTGCTGCAGCTTATGCCTCCCACCAGACATTTGAAGGTGCTGGATATCGGCTGCGGGGAAGGAAAAGACGCTGTCTTCATGGCCCGGAACGGGTATGAGGTCAGCGCCCTGGATATTTCAGATGCGGGTATCGAGAAGACCAGGCGGCTTGCTGAAAAGAACGGTGTACACGTAAATGTGTTCAAAGCAGATATCCAGGACTATCGTTTGAACACACACTATGACATCATCTTCTCAAGCGGCGTGCTTAACTACATAAAACCGGATTTCCGCAAGGAAATCTTTGATCATTACAAGCACTATACCAATGAAGGCGGCCTGCATGTCCTTAATGTGTTTGTTAACAAGCCGTTCATTGCCCCTCCGCCCGAAAAAGAATCCAACTCCTATAAATGGCATTCCGGCGAATTGCTGTCGCATTATCATGACTGGCTGATTAAGGATAGCTCAGAAGTCGTCTTCGACTGTAATTCATCGGGTATTCCCCATAAGCATGCCATGACTAAACTGATTGCGCAGAAGATTACTGTGCTGGCGTAAGCCTGGTGAAACATTAAAGAGGGGCACTTGGCCCCTCTTTTCATCCCAGCTCTCTCTTGACCACACTTAACGCCTCAGCTATCACTTGATGCATATCAAAGTATCTGTACAGCCCTAAGCGTCCTCCGAGCAGAACATTCGGCAATTGCTCCGCAAGTTCGCGGTACCTTCTATATTTTTCATTATTGCGGCCGTCATTTAAAGGATAGTAGGGTTCATCGCCTCTGCTCCAGGTCTTTGGATACTCTTTGGTAATAACGGTCTTGGGCTGAGTCCCGAATTCAAAATGCTTATGCTCAATGATCCGGGTATACGGGGTCTCTGCATCTGTATAATTCACAACTGCATTTCCCTGATAATTCGGCTGATCCAGCACAGCGGATTCAAAGCTTAAACTCCGGTATTCCAATGCACCAAATCTGTAATCGAAGAATTGATCGATCATGCCAGTGTAGACAATTCTCGGATATTCTTTTAAATACAATGACCTGTCCGTAAAAAAGTCCTGGTTCAGCTCTACCTGAATGAATTCGCTCGACAGCATCTTTTCAATGATTCGGGTATAGCCGCCGACAGGGATTCCCTGATAGGTGTCATTGAAATAGTTGTTATCATAAGTAAAACGGACCGGTATCCGTTTAATAATGAAGGAAGGCAGCTCTGCCGCTTTACGTCCCCACTGTTTTTCTGTATAACCCTTCACCAGCTTTTCATACAGGTCCGTTCCTATTAGTGAAATGGCCTGTTCCTCCAGATTTTCCGGCTTTTCAATCCCTGCAGCCGTTGTCTGTTCCGCAATTCTTGCCATCGCCTCAGAAGGCGTAACCGTTCCCCACAGCTGGTTAAAGGTATTCATATTAAAAGGCAAATTATAAATTTCACCTTTGTAATTGGCGATCGGGCTATTGGTATAGCGGTTAAATGCTGCAAATTGATTAATATAGTCCCATATCTCCTTACTGTTTGTGTGGAAAATATGGGCTCCATATTTATGCACCTGGATATCCTCAATGTTCTCGGTATAGATGTTACCGCCGACATGATTCCGCTTGTCGATTACCTTTACCCGTTTTCCCCGCCGGGCTGCTTCATAGGCAAAGACACTGCCGAATAATCCGGAGCCTACCACCAGATAGTCGTATTTCATATAGAGGCACCTTACTTTCAATTAAATCCCACAATCTTCTGGGAAACCTTATAGGCAGATACAGTTATACTGCGGCCAAGATGTCCCGGTATGTTCATTAATCTTCCCATTACTCCGTATCTGATCGTATTGTACAGCTCCATATCTTTTTCTTTGATATACTTCCACAGCTCTTTTTTCTTCTGAAGGTTAGCTTTTTGCTTTGAACGAATTAAAAGTATTGTAGAAATGATGGTGATAATTTCAAGGTGATTCAGCATATACTGGCGGAGCTTCGGACTTGCAATCTCTTTAAGGTTTAATCCGTCAATCATGAGTTTATTAACCTTCAGCTGCTGATCAATTCTGGCGATCATGACCTTCTCATTGACGGATTGATCCTCTCTGCCAATAAAATACCGGTAGAAATCTGTATTCACATAATAGATGCGCTCCACCTTCTCCAGCGGCTTGAACACAAACAGATTGTCTACATAAAAGGTATGCTCCGGAAGCCTCAACTGGCATTCCTTCAACAGATTCGTCCGGTAGATGATAGAGTGCATCAGAATATACTGGCCTTTACGGAAGCTCTGAATGTCGTCCCAGGTAAAAATCCGTTCCTCAGGAAAGTTTTTGTCATACTTCATGACCTTCCGGTGCTTTTTCCCCTGCTTTTCATAGACAAAATTGCTGACCACCATATCTACCGGCTTCGCTTCCGTAATCAATTTCTTCAGGGTCGCCAGTATTTTCTGATACGCAGTTCTGTCTACCCAGTCATCACTGTCCACTACCTTCACAAAAAATCCGGAAGCATGGCTGATCCCGGTATTAACCGCACCGCCATGCCCTAAATTTGTCTGATGCACCACTCTTACAATTGATGGATACTTTGCCTCATAGTCCTCGGCAATCATTCCAGTCTGATCACTGGACCCATCATTGATGATTAAGATTTCGATTTCTTCTCCCTCAACAAGCAGGCTGCTGATACAACGGTCCAAGTAATCCTGCGAATTATAGCAGGGGATTATGAAAGACAATAGTTTCATTCACACCAACCTCATTTTTTAAGCTGATATTTGCTTTTTATCTTCTCTGAAAATAATTTTTAAGATCGGGAAGTAGACCCAGAATGAAATTGCGGCATTAATGATCATCGTAACCAAGTCAGCAGCAGTCTCCCCGGTTCTTCCAAACCTGTCAATAAAGAATTGGTAGATCGGGTCCTTATACCAGCCCTGGAGCGCCCCTGCACAAATGGTGATTAGAATATAGGCGATAAGATACCAGACGGCCGCTTTGTAAATGTTCCCTTTTGATCGGAAAGTAATATTGCGCTGGGCAAAGAAATTAATAACCTGGGCGATCCCCAGCGTCAGCTGAACGGCAATGAAGTAGGCAAGCCCGCCCCCGCCGCCGGAGGATATGGACCCTAACGGATAGTTAAAGATGTAGTAGGGCGATCCGTCCGAGTTATGACCTACCGGCAAAATCTGAAAACTATAAGCTTCCAAGGCTGTTCCGCTAAAAGCGGCTTTTAAAACCGGCATCAGAATCATCTGAAAAACGGTAATCCCGTTGCTGAGCAGAACAAACATAATAAACTGGGCAATTTGGGGGTGTTTAATACTGTAATTATTCCAGAACGATTTAATTCCACTCATTGCTGCCACGTCCTTCTACATTTACACTAAAGCGCAGTACCACCGGCTCTGTCTGATTAGTTGAGATCGTCAAGGTTCCATTGCCGGCTGCTCCGGTCGACTTAATATAAGTCCCGCACATGCCTCCCTCTGCTGTAACACAGTCGGGACCTATGATTTCTATCGCACCTTCTGCTTTCAGGAAAACCGGCAGATGAGAGTAAGCAGCATTGTTGTTGTTGGCATCTGCTACCCGAATGCGGACCGACGCCACATCAAAGGTCTCTGCTTCAGTAAGGCTGGTGCCGCTGACTGTAGTTTCCAGGTGAAGGGTTGCGCTGGAAGCTTTAGTGACCTCAGCAACAACTTTGCCGTTTTTGACCGCCTCAAAGCGGTAAACCGGCGCAGATACGCCCCAATTCTCAATATACTTAAAGAACAAGCGGTAAAAGGTTACCGGGGATACAACATGCCGCAGCATGACCCACATCGCTTTAAAAATATACTTTGGCGGCAGGGCGGTACCGAAGCGTTGAATGGCCAGCAGACACTCTTTGATGGCCTCGGCTTTTTTGTGCGAATAGTTCTCGCCCTCTTCAATTACATTTCCCACGGTGTCGTAGAATTCTATAGGAGGGTGAGGCAAATGACGGTATTTTTTATTGACCGGCATAAATTCCCGGATCATCCGCTCATTTTTATACAGCCGTACTGTATCCGCATTGGTGAAAATATAATTTTCACCAACGGCACCCCCGGGATAATCGCCGATATGCATATCTGAACCGACTTCCAGGACCGGCGCTTCTTCGGAGAAGCTCGCATAGACCTTTGAAGCAAGCTTAGGATTACGGTAGATATCCATAATGCCGTGGTAACAAATACGGTCACCTGATCCAAAGTCGCCATGGGTCTGGTAGTCAAACATACACCAGCCGAAGGCTCCTGCAATATCTTCTCTCTTATATACTTCATTTAAAACATTGGCATGACGGATCGCATGGGACAGCCGGTGGGTAGGCGTATCTGTTGATTTGGTCGGGAACATATGTCCATTGAACTCGGCAATCAGATATCCCTTGTTTTTATTGGGTGAAATCAGCCATCTTGGCAATAGACCGCCATTCTTGCCTGTATGAGAGAAGTCGTTGAATGCATACACATCTTCAAGCAGGCTGCTTCTCCACAGGAAACGGACACCGCTGGTCTGTCTGCTCTGATCCAAACGATGGGCAATTTCATTTGTTTTGGTGTACAATGCATCATCGTCCTGGGACTCATTCACACGTACTCCCCAGAGAATAATGGAAGGATGATTCCGGTACTGCATAATCATTTCTTCAACATTGCGGCAAACGGTCTGTTTCCATTCATCATCGTTTTTGATATGCTGCCAGCCGGGCGTTTCTGTGAACACAAGCAATCCCATACGGTCACAGGCATCCAGAAAGTGCTGGGACTGGGGATAATGAGAGGTGCGGACCGCGTTGACATGCAGCTCTTCCTTTAGAATCCGGGCGTCCTCCACCTGCATGGACGCTGGCATGGCATACCCTACATGTGCATAGCTCTGATGTCGGTTAACCCCGCGGATCTTGTACTTCCTGCCGTTCAGATAGAACCCGTCACCGCGAAACACAGCCTGGCGGAATCCAAAGGACACGTTATACTCATCAATGATCTCCCCCCTCTGATTTCTCAGCGCGGCTATCAATGTGTACAGATATGGAGATTCCGGACTCCAGGCATGACTGTTATCAATACTGATACTGCATTTATCAATTACTGTCCCAAGAGCATTCAGGCTCTTATGACCCACTACCTTCTGCTGTTGATCCAATATGCTTAACTCCAGCGTATGGCTTGTATCAGGACGGCTGATCGCGACATCAATAAGCGCATGCTTCATATCCGGTGTCTGGACAAACACATCTTCAACATAGCTTTGATCTGCAAGCACCAGCCATGCTTCGCGGTACAGTCCGCCATAGGTCATATAATCAATTACATGGCCAAACGGAGGGACATTTGCATCTTCACGCGTATTCAGCCGGACTACAATTCTGTTGTCTTCCCCGTACAGCACCTTATCCGTTATTTCTACCCGAAAGGCAGTATAGCCGCCGTAATGAGTCATTAACTGTTCGCCATTTACAAACACATCTGCTACATGGGCAGCACCGTCAAACTGGAGAAACAGGCGCCGGCCCTTCCATAGCTCCGGTACGTTCAGATGACGCCGGTAGCCGCAGATCATCTGACAGGAGCTTTCCTCCATATAATGAACCGGCACTTCCTTAGAGGTGTGGGGCAGCCTTACGGCTGTCCCCTCCTCTGTGAAGTTAATAAATGCATTAGTAATGTTCTCTACAAAACTCCATCCATCACAGATACTGATTTTTCTCATCTACTTATCTCCATCTATTCATTTTGAAGTGGTAACGGTAAAGATTAATCGTTCCGTTCTGGATTGCTTCATGAAGCTTGAGATGATCGAAGCAATGGTACCGGCAGCAAAGATAATGCCAAAAATAATGACTGCCTGCGGATTTCCTCCGATAAAATTGACGCCATTCACAACATCTGATAAGGTCGGAAAACCTAAGTAAAGATGCCATGATAGCGCTACACCAAAGCAAATGGCCGGTAATAGAGGAGCAAAGTAATAGTTTTTAGTCCAAACCAATAATTCTCCCAGGAAGCCGAATATAATCAGACCAAAGGTAATAAAGGAAAAGGTCCGGTCGCCATAATCAAACAGGATAAACGCAATATTGCCTGCAAGCATCAGACACGATGCCAGGAACCCGATCCAGAACCCCGGCGTTCTATCTTTAAATAAGACCATCCTATTCCCCCCCCTTGTCATTGCGTCTTAAGCCGCTTCTGATGAACAAGATTGCACTGAGCGCCGTCAATGCTATAAGAACGTAATTGGTAACCTTCAGGAATGTTTGCCACCACGGAGTGAACCCTTCAACTTCGGTGTCATCTGTGAGACCATTAAGCAAATTAGAATTGGCCAGTGAGTAATAGAAATGTTTATTGGCCCGTCTTAGTTCCTGCAGAACATATCCGTCCTTTTTACTTACCAGATATTTAAGAATCTCACTGGCTCGGCCAGTGTCAGCATTAAAGGTATCTGTTCCATTGACGAGGGATTCAACAGTTGGAATATTCGGATTTCCTTTGACTGAATCCGTAATCGTTACACCTTTAAAGCCCCATTCCTTTCTTAACACCTGTTTCAGCGTAGCATTATCGCTATAAGCCAGCTGGCCGCCAATCCGCGAGAATGACATCATTGTTCCAAGCGCTCCGCCTTTTGTAAAAGCACCTTCGAAACCTTTTAGAGGCCCTTGGCGATAAGCTTGTTCCGTCATAAATGTAGAGAGCTCTTGCCTATTCGTTTCTTGGTCATTTGCTACAAAATGCTTAATGGCAGCTGTTAACCCCTTGGCCTGCATCGCTTCTGTCTGAGTAGCTCCCATCAAATAAGTAAGAATGCTGTCCTCTGAGTAGTACTCAAAGTTACGACCGCTAAATGGAGTGCGGTGCAGATTCCCCCCTGGTGACCAGAGCTGTGAAGTGCCGCTGAACAGGCAATCCTCTGCAATAAAATTGCCGCGTTCTGCTATCAGTTCATTGCTCCAGGTTGATGCTGCTACAACTTGAACCACATGGAACGTAGCTGGCTGATTACCGCCATATAAATAGCTGGATTGGGACCCTGAAGGACCATCCGTATTTTTATTCGCAGGTTTATTAATGGATTTTACAGCCGGCTGGCCAAAATTCTCACCAATCGTTGCACTTAATTCACTGACTGTTAACTGATCCAGGAACTTGTTCCATGTCTCATCATCTTCAAACGGGACATCCTTCATATCAAGGAGTTTAAGTGTAGCCTCTGCCCCCTGAGTAAAGCTGTCATATGCAGGCGCGTCCGCCGGCTTTTGATATTTCTGATCGTACATAGTCGATTTCAAATCATCCGTCGCCGTGATATCTTTATAAGGCTGCGGATAGGTATTCCAATCGCTGCGGGTCAGATAAGTCACTGTATTCTCCGCAAAGGTGTTGATATCGACAGTATCAAATCGATTCGAAACAACCTCATCCGTGTATTGAGACTTGGCGTACGATGTGTTATCTAACGACTCTAACGCAACAGCTGCCGCATTCTCCGGCTTGCCCTCCACGTTGGAACCGTCAGCAGCCAGCAGCTTTCCTTGTACATTAGCGCCTTCTTTACGGGCCAGGATGTTGTTAAGCGCATCATGGCTGTCATTTCCGATCGCAAAGTAATAATCACCCGGATCGTAGACATAGCTGCCTTTTTTGGCCGGGTCAGCACCATTCTCAGCGTTAACGTCATAGGTTGCGAATAAGTACTCGTCAACGGTGACTGTTACTTCTTCCGACTCACCAGCAGAAAGTTCGCCCGTTTTGCCAAAGCCGATCAATTGAATGGCTGATTTCTCAGCCTGCCCTTTTTCATATGGAAGCTGGGCATATAATTGGACTACTGATTTTGATTTTCCTGTGTAAGCTGAGCCTTCCGGATAACCTTCATTTGTTACTTTGACAGTCGCGGTCACGGTTTTCGCTTGTCTGTCCCAATTCACGGAGGTTAACTCCTGGGAAAACTCGGCGTACGAGCTGCCATAGCCAAAGGTGTATACCATTTCATCTGCATAGCTCCAGCTATCCTTATTAACAAAAGCACCTGCGCTGCTGTCCGCATTATTGAGCCCGAGTACAGCATCCTGATACCGTGTTTCATAGTATTTATATCCCTGATAAATCCCTTCAGCCTCAACAATGTAATGACCGTCATCGTTGGCATATTTGAAATCACCGGCATTGCTTACAGCTGGTGAAGACAGTGAATCGGCTGCATAGGTATCCACCAGTCTGCCTGAAGGATCTGCAGCACCTGTCAATACATTAGCAACACCGGTGAAGCCCTTTAATCCCGGATTACCGATCCACAGCGCTGCGTCTACTCCGTATTCCTCTTCTTCAATCCAGCCAAGCTCCATGGCATAGGCGCTGTTGATTAAGACGATAGTCTTGGTAAATTTCCCGCTGTCCTTAATCATCTTGAGCAGATCCTTCTCAGAATCATGCAGAGCCAGATAAGAGATTCCGTCTATATCAGAAGTAGCTAAGTCTTTACCCTCGCCGCCATCGCGGGACAACATCACAATAGCTGCATCATTGTAGTCAGCCTGGTATGTGGCCTGCAGCTCGCTTGTATAGAAGCTGTTTTCAACTTCTCCGATAAACCAGTCCGGTGATGCCTTAACTCTGGCAACATCGCTGTTTGTATAAGCGTCGAACAGCTTATCATTGATCTTGAATCCCGCTTCCTGCAAAGCGCTGTACAGATTGACCTTACGCGCCTCATCCATACCCGGCCCCCCGGCATTCCCGCTGTACACAGGATCGGCGGCCGCCCGGCCAAACAAGGTGACACTGCGTTCTTCAGAGCTTAGCGGCAGAACAGCCTGCTCGTTCTTTAACAGAACCGCGCCCTCTTCCATGGTCTGTACATCATGCTTATCAGAGTCTGCCAGCATTTGCTGCAGGCCTTCATCTGACAGTTCGTAATCACTCTTATATTGCATTGTGCTGGCATCCGCTTCGATTACAGGTGCTGTGACATTCAGAAAGACGTTGACCTGTCCGCTCCAGCTGAGCAGCAGCTGAGTCATCAGCAAACTAAAGGATAATAGAAAAGCGAAAACGGATGTCATTCCACGCCACAAATTCGATTGTCTTCTCAAGGTGTTACCTCCCTACACTTTCCCTGATTGGCTTATTTGGATGCTGCTTCGTCACCAGTCAACACTACATAATCAAAGCTGTCATTTGCGGCATCAACGATAATTGAAGTCTCCGGGAAGGAAACCGATTCCAGATACTCTTCAGCAGATAAAGCCGGGCCCTCGCCGCCGACTGCAGTTCCCATCTCATCGGTCCATTCACTCGTATTTACATAACCAATCGGATTGGTCCCGGCCGAATAGGAGCTGTTCGTTATAACTGCAGTTGGTTTGGACAGCTCAAGGGTGACCAGTCCGTCCGCATCTGTTGAAGTTAAAGTGCCATAGTACTTGATGATGCTTGCTCCTCTGGGAACAACATCATATTTGCCGTCGTCATTAAATAGCAGATGTCCGGAATAGAAGGTATCCGTGCTTGTCAGAACATAAGTGTTGTCTGCAAAGGTCTCGATGCTCTGCACACCGAAGATTGCCTGCTTGAAGGTATATTCCGGGTAAGCACTTGCAAAGGCGACGTTTGTCGTCGAAGCATACACCGCTGACGGCTGTCCTCCTCCGCTGACGGCTTCATTTGAAGAATTACCGCATGCAGCAAGCCCCGTGGCCAGTGCTATTGTCAAGATTGCCGTACTTACTCTTTTAACTATTTTTGTAGTCATTTCTTTTCCCCCTGATAAGGATTTGTATACGCTTCCTTAAGCGCAAGCTAATTGTATTGAAAATTATTCAATTCGTGTTATCCGTAGCCTAATCTAATGAAATAGCAGAAAATTCAGCTCAGCCGTTTTAGTTTAAGCTGTTTTTTTTTAGTCTATGATAAGCAAGGGCTGCTTCATTGACAAAAATGAATTCGCTTTCTATAGTGAAAATGGACCTGCGATAAACGGAGAGGTGAAATATGATTATTAAAATTGCCATTGTGGAAGATGATCTGAATCAAGCCCGCCTGCTCGAAAGCCACCTGAACAATTACGGATCCGAGAAAGGGCTCTCTTTTGGCATCGTGCATTTTCCGCAAGCTGTTGCACTGCTAGAAAACTACACCGCTAATTTTGATATCATATTCATGGATATTCAGTTACCCTATATGAACGGAATGGATGCTGCCCGCAGCATCAGAGCGCTTGATAAAGGCGTCATTATTATCTTCATTACGAATCTTACGCAATACGCCATTCTGGGCTATGAAGTGGAAGCGCTTGATTATATTGTAAAGCCGGTCGAATATTTCGATTTCGCTCTGAAAATGTCCCGCGCTATACGGAGAATTAATGAGGTGCCGCGGAATGATATTCTTATCTCAACTGACGACGGCATCCTGAAGGTATCTCCCAAGAGTATCCGCTATGTTGAAACGGAAGGACATCATGTGCTTTACCATACGGCAGATGGTGTATTCCGGCAGTATGCAACCCTTTCATCGATCGAGAAAAAGCTGCTGGAATATGATTTTTTCAGATGCAACAACTGCTATCTTGTCAATTTGGCCTATGTGCAAAAAATACAGGGATATACTGTTATGCTTGACGGCGATGCCCTGCGGATCAGCCAGCCCCGGAAAAAGGCCTTTGTAAATAAACTAATGGAATATGTAAGGGATAAGGATCTATGATCGGGGTCATTTATGACTTACTGGGGATTTACGCAAAGCAGTTTACCATTCGTTCCGCTTCGTTAATTGAGTTAACATTTTGCGTCTTTCTGCTGACACTGCCTTTTCAGAAAAGAAACGGATTCGGAATAACGTTAGGTATCATCACTCCGTTCGCCTTTCCGGTTATTTTTCTCATGTCCGTAATTAACACGCACAATCCTCAGTTTTTTGCGGGCATGACCAATATCTTTTTGTATCTGTTCGCTCTGGGTGCTTTATATTTGCTGTATCAGGAGACTTTCTCCGAATTATTACTGTGTCTATGCGGTGCGGTAGCTATCCAGGTCATCGTAGGCCGTTTATATGAAATCTTAATTATTACTTTAGATAAGAATCCGTATGAAACCCTTTCACTCTTTCACAGCATGGTTCCATTGCGGGACTGGCCGCTATACTATTTGATTCACTTCTTTTTGTGTTCTTTACTTGCCCTTCTTTTTCGCCGGAAAAGAGTCTATGAGCATGACAGAGCCAATAGGCAATTAATTATTACCTTCTCCCTCATTTTTATTGTTGTTACAATGATCCTCAGCTCAGTCAGCCGTTCCTTTGAGGGAGAGAATACAGTTCTGGATTTTATCATCCGTATTTTTGCTATTCTGTATGCTCTGCTGACTTTATTGTTACGGACAAGAATACTGGAGACCAGCAAGCTCAAGCAGGATCTATTGATCATGGATGAATTGCTGTATTCGGAAAAGAAACAGTTCGACAGTATGCGGAGTGAAATTGAGATCATTAATATGAAATCTCACGACCTCCGCCAGCAATTGTCGAATATCAGCTATAAGCTAACCCTTCAGGAGCTGGAATCTTTAAAGGAAGCCATTGAGGTATACGATACAACCGTCAAGACAGGCAGCGATATTCTGGATGTGATTCTTTATAAAAAGCAACTTTTCTGTGAAAAAAACGGAATACGCATGAGCTGCATGGCGGATGGCCAATGTTTGTCTTTTATCTCACCTACTCATCTGTATTCTCTCTTGAACAATGCCATAGAAAATGCCCTGGAAGCAGTGCAGCTCGTCCAAAACGACAAGAAACGGATGATCTCTATTTCCATTGGCAAAGAACACGGAGTAATCGGTATTCACGTAACCAACTATTTTAATGGAGACTTTATCGTTAAAGATCATTTGCCGCAAACCGGCAAAAAGGATAAAAACCGCCATGGCTTTGGCATTAAAAGCATGCGGCATATTGCTGAGCAATACGACGGGACCGTTTCTTTTCATACAGAGGACGATATTTTTTATCTGCATATTTATTTTCCGGGTAACTGAATGCACATCTGATTGCACACAAAAACGATCAAACATGCTGTCCGGGCAGCAGCTTGACCGTTTTTGTGTCCTTCATTTATTCAGCTTAACTCTCTAATTCTGTCCCGGCACTACACACTCCATAATAAGCTCTGCTGATTCTTCGATAGATGTGTTTGTAACATCAATAACCGGACAGCTCAGGGATTTCACCAGAGCCTCAGCCTCATTATACTCCTCCAGCACTTGAAGCCCGGAAATATAACCTGCCCCCATTCCAAGTCCGAGCAGGCGCAAGCGTTCCGTGCGGATCGCAATCAGGGCCTCTATGTCCATAGTCAAGGCGAACAGACGGGATCTGCTGATCTGCCACAGCTCCTTGGGAGGCTTCACTCCAGGAACAAGCGGCCAGTTGGCAACCTTGTAGCCCTTATAGGCCAGATACATGCTAAGAGGGGTCTTAGAGGTACGCGATACGCCAATTAACACAATATCCGCCAACAACAGCCCGCGCGCATCACGCCCATCATCGTACTTCACTGCAAATTCTATAGCTTCAATCCGCCGGTAATAATCCTCATTCATGTCATACAGCAAGCCCGGCTTCAACAGGGGTGTAAGCTTAAAATGGTGCTGAATAGTTTCCATAACAGGTCCCATAATGTCTACTATATCTACACTCCATTTGGCGCTTTCACGTTGTATTGCTTCCCTCAAGCCAGGCAGGACGAGCGTATAGACAATAAAGGATTGCTCCGTATGTGCCAGCTGCACCAGCCCGGCAATTTCTTCCTCTGACTGTATCCGCCTGAAGCGGCGCACGGCGGCATTGCCAAGCTCAAACTGCTGCACCGCCGCACGGGCTACCCGCTCTGCCGTCTCACCAGCCGAATCGGAGAGAACAAAGATCTGCCGCTGTTTGAACATAGCTGCCTCCCTTCACCGGGCTCATCCCCCTGGAAGGATCTCCGCTTTCCGTTTCTTGCCTGGTGCTTCATTACGGGCGGTAATCACTGCTTGTGCAGCTGCTACCCGGGCATAAGGTATCCGGTAAGGCGAACAGCTCACATAATCAAGGCCTATCTGCTGACAGAAAAAGATAGAGCTTTGATCACCGCCATGCTCACCGCACAGCCCTGTTTTGAGAAAGGATTTCTTCGCTTTCCCTCTGGCAACGGCCCATTCAATGAGCTGCCCTACACCCTCCTGATCCAGCATCTGAAAAGGATTTCCAGATAAGATGTTTCGATCAAGATAGCTGTTCAGAAATTTACTTTCCGCATCATCACGGCTGTAGCCGAACGTCATCTGTGTTAAATCATTGGTACCGAAAGAGAAGAAATCCGCATACTCGGCAATTTTATCGCCCATTATAGCCGCCCGCGGCACTTCAATCATTGTGCCCACCCGGTAGTGAATCGACTTGAACGCTTCTCCGAGTACCTCTGAAGCTACTTTATCCACAAGCTTGCGCAGCTCTTTAAGCTCACGCGGGTCTCCTACCAGCGGAATCATTATTTCCGGCCGCACTTCAATTCCTCTCTGCGCGGCCGCTTTAGCTGCCCGGAACACTGCCTCAATCTGCATGTCATAAATTTCCGGAAATTGAATGCCCAGCCGGCAGCCACGCAGTCCAAGCATCGGATTTTTTTCCTGCAGGCTACGAATCCTGGTAATCATCCGTTTCAGACGCCTCTGCTCCTCCACAGCTCCGCTTGTTGCCTGCAATTTCCGTTGTTGCTCTTCTAGCTGCTGCGGATTAGGCAAAAACTCATGAAGCGGAGGGTCCAGCAGCCGGATCGTCAGCGGTAAACCGTCCATTGCCGTGAACATTTCTTCGAAATCAAACTGCTGCATAGGAAGGATACGTTCGAGCAGATTAAGCCGCTCCTCCCGGCTGTCGGCGAGGATCATGGACTGTACGGTAGGCAGCCGGGTATTTGAGAAGAACATATGCTCTGTCCGGCATAATCCAACCCCCTCAGCACCCAGCTGCCGTGAGATACGGGTATCCTCAGGAGTATCTGCATTTGCGTAAATCTTCAGCTCTTTGATCTCATCAGCCAGTTCCAGCAGCTTCCGCAGTTCGGGCGTCATCTGCGGATCGCTTAGCGGCACAATACCGGCATAGACACGGCCGGAAGTACCGTCAATTGAGACGATCTCTCCTTCTTTGAGGCTGTGATCACCCAATTGAACAGCCCGCTGTTTCATATCAATATTCAGCTGATCACACCCGCAGACACAGGGCGTACCCATGCCCCTTGCTACAACAGCCGCATGGCTGGTCATGCCTCCCCTGGCCGTCAGCACACCTTCGGCAGCGAGAATGCCATCAATATCCTCAGGCGATGTTTCTGCACTGACGAGGATGACCCGGCCTCCGTTTCTTTTCCATTCCTTTGCTGTTTCAGCATCAAGGGCGATCTTACCGGACGCTCCGCCGGGCGAAGCCGGAAGTCCGACAGCCAGAGGTTTCAGCCCTTCTTCCTCAGTGATGGTACGGTGCAGCAGCTGATCCAAATGGCCGACATCGATCCGGCTGACCGCCTCTTCCTTAGATATCACCCTATCCTCATACAGATCAACGGCGATTTTAACTGCCGCCTGGGCGGTACGCTTACCGCTGCGGGTCTGAAGCAGATACAATGTACCGCTTTCTATCGTAAATTCGATATCCTGCATGTCCCTGTAATGCTTCTCCAGACCAGCTGCCAAGGCAGCAAGATGATTGTAGACTTCGGGCATCTCATCCCGCAGCTCTTCCAGCCTGCGGGGGGTTCGGATGCCGGCGACTACATCTTCGCCCTGTGCATTAAGCAAATACTCGCCATACAGCTCATTGCATCCGGTGGATGGGTTGCGTGTAAACAAAACGCCGGTCCCGGAGTCCGCCCCTTTGTTGCCGAATACCATCGCCTGCACATTTACTGCAGTTCCCTGATCATGCGGGATGGAGTACAGCCTGCGGTAGACTTTTGCCCGCGCGTTATTCCAGCTGCGGAACACCGCCCGCACCGCCATATTCAGCTGCTGGTAGACATCCTGCGGAAAATCTATGCCGCTATGCTCCTTAATCAGCTGCTTATATTTAACTATTAACTCTTTCCATTCACCGGCGTTTAATTCCCCGTCACTTTCCCGTCCTGCCAGAAGCTTAAGATTCTCCAGCTGCTTGCTGAACAACAGGGAGGGCACACCGAGAACGATCTCTCCATACATCGCGATGAGCCGACGATAGCAGTCATAAGCAAAGCTTTCACTTTCCGTCTGCCGGGCCAGTCCTATAACGGATTCATCATTCAGGCCAAGATTTAAAATGGTGTCCATCATACCAGGCATGGATGTAACCGAACCCGAGCGGACGGATACCATAAGCGGCTGATTAGTATCACCAAACCGGCTGCCCTTCGCTTTTTCCAAGACTGAGACGGCCGTTCTGATCTCAGACAGCAGCTCCCCGGGCAATTGGCCGCCTTGCTTGTAATAGCTTCTGCAAGCATCTGTAGTGATCGTAAATCCCGGCGGAATAGGCAGGTCAAGTGCTGTCATCTCAGCCAGATTCGCACCTTTTCCTCCTAGAAGCTTAACCATAGAGGCATTTCCTTCTTCGAACAGGTAGACCTGCTTCTTTGTAATGTGTTCAGCCGACATCTTTTATTTCCTCCTCCACAGCAGCTCATATTGCATTACCGGAATTCGTCGTCTCTATTCGGAAAATCAGTTGACGCCGATAAACAGATCTTTTCTGGCGGCTCCGCTTTTAAATGCCGCCCGGGCAACGGCCGTACGGATTCTCTCAACCACCCGGGGATCAAAGGCGTCAGGAATGATATAATTCTCATGCAGCTCGGACGGATCAATAACGGACGAGATAGCTTCTGCTGCAGCCAGCTTCATTTCATCATTAATATCATAGGCTTCACAATCAAGCGCTCCTCTGAAAATGCCGGGAAAGCACAGTACATTGTTAATCTGGTTTGGAAAATCCGAGCGCCCTGTTGCCATAATTTTGACATGCGGTGCAGCAATGGCCGGATCGATTTCAGGAGTCGGATTGGCCATTGCAAATACGATCGGGTCCTTTGCCATATTCAGCACATCTTCCAGTTTCAGCACGCCTGGCGCAGATACCCCGATAAAAACATCCGCACCTTTAATTACATCCGACAGTCCGCCGGTTTCAAGTCCCGGATTGGTGATTTGGGCGAAGTCGCTCCAATGTGTCCGGTCATAGGTGTGAAGCCGGTTGATGGCGCCTTCCCGATCCACACCGATTAAATTTACCGCTCCTGCGTGCAGCAGCATCTTGGAGACAGAGATTCCAGCCGCCCCGACACCGTTGACTACGATTTTGACTTCACTTATATTCTTGCCGCATACTTTAAGCGCGTTCAGCAATCCGGCAAGGACCACGATGGCTGTTCCGTGCTGATCATCATGAAACACCGGAATATCCAGCTCATTTCTCAGTCTTGTTTCGATCTCGAAGCAACGCGGGGAGGAAATGTCTTCAAGATTGATCCCTCCGAAGGTAGGGGCAAGCGCCTTCACAATCGCAATAATTTCTTCCGTATCTTTAGTGTCCAGGCAGATCGGCACAGCATCGACATCTGCAAACTGCTTAAACAGCGCAGCTTTGCCCTCCATTACCGGCATGGCTGCCTTCGGTCCGATATCCCCGAGGCCCAGTACAGCGGTTCCATCTGATATGACAGCCACTGTATTCTTCTTGGTCGTCAGCTCATAAGCCTGGGTATGATCCTGCACGATTGCCTGACAGACCTTAGCTACACCCGGTGTATACACTTTGGATAAATCCTCTTTAGTCCGTATCGGATTCTTCAAGGTTGTTTCGAGCTTACCGCCTCTGTGTAAATACATGATTTCTTCCAATAATTCCACAATGACTCCCCCGTTCAACTGGTTTACTGCTTTTTCAATCCACTTCTGATCCTCAGGCAGCTCTACGGAAATTACAACATCGGCACCTGTCAGGTTTTCACGCAGCTCCTTTAATTCAGCATGCAGCACGGTGCCCTTGTAGTTCTCGGCGATACTCACCAGATTCGCAAGATAATCGCTGCTGCGGTATTGGACACGAAGTGTAAATGTATAGGAATTCCGGTTAATTTGATTCATCCTAATCGCCTCCAGCGTGATATTCTAAGGTTCATAGCCCATGTTAATCAGCCACCCCATACGGAGATCAGTAATGTTGCTGCAACAACCGTAATGGCTCCCCCGATACGTGTAGAGATCTGTGCAAATGGCATAAGTTCCATCCGTCCGGATGCTGACAGAATCGCAACATCACCCGTTCCGCCAAGGCCGCCCCGGCAGCCTGTTACTATCGCTGCTTCCACAGGGTACATATTAATCCACTTGCCGATAAAATAGCCGGTCAGAATCATCGCAGCGATAACGGTTGCGCAGACGATAATATAAGGAATGGAGATCAGTGCAGCCACGTCCTCCAGCGGAATATACAGCATGCCAAGGCCCACCATAAGCGGCCAGGTCAATGTACCGGATACCAATTTGTATAGCTGATAAGCACCCTGCTCAATTTTAGACGGAAGCAGCTTTAATATTTTTAGCAGCGCTGCTGTAAAAATCATGAGAATCGGACCGGGAATGCCGATGAATGGCGACAGCAGATGTCCGGTAATAAATAGCCCGCATGCGAACAGCAGACCCGCCCCCATCAGCAGGAAATCAGGTTTTTCACTATCATAGGTGCTTCCGCCCAGCACCCGGCCATCCTTCGATTTCACCAGAACACCGTTGCCGGTAATGGAGGGGTTTTTGTCAGCCATTTTCTTGAGTAACCCTGCGCCGATAATCGCAAATACATTCCCTATAACTGCTGCAGGAATCATTTGGGCCACATAGGAACCGGATTCCCCTCCGAGAATCTGCGAGAATGCAATGGACAGCGGGAGTATCCCCTCCCCGACGCCGCCTCCAATGATCGGTACAATAATGTAGAACAAGGTACGGTGAGCACTGTATCCAAGCAGCATTCCGACACCCAGGCCCGCGCCCACCGCAACAAGGGTTCCGGCCATCATCGGGATAAAAATGCGGATGAAGCCGCTTATTAATGTAGTGCGGTTCATACCGGTAATGCTTCCTGCCACCAGTACAGAGATGTAGAGATACAGAAAGTTCGACGTTTTCATGAGTGTGTTAACCGATTCGGTAACCGAAGGGTCCAGTACATTCCAGAACACCAGGAACGACGGAATCATTAACGAGAGAATGGCCGGACCTCCGATATTTTTCAGAACCGGAAGCTTGAAGCCCAAATCGCTGAGCAGTACACCCAGGACGATAATTACCGCAAATCCGCCAATCATGTCGTTAGGCAGCTCGCCAAGTACAGATGCTGCAAAGATGATGAGTGCAAATACTACGTACAGCGGAAGCGGAATCACACCTACTTTTAATTGCATGACCCGCTGTACAAAACCATTTTTTTCTTGTTTCCGTGCATGCTGCTGATCCGGTACCGGAAGTGGAGCTTGAAATACTTTTTGCATATTATCCTGGCCTCCTTAACTCGTTTACAAAATCATCATAGCGTTTATGAAAGCGCTTTTGTTTTTGTGTAAATAATGAAGGGGTTTTGTAAATTATTAAAGTAAGCGTTATCAAAAAACGACAGCAGAAACACCTCTATTTCCCGGCGAACACAGTGGAAACCGGCATGAAATGTCGTACGCACGCATATATAAGCCCCTGCTGCAATTTCGCGGCAGGGGCTTATATATGTTAGAGGTATTGGGTAATCAGCGTTGTGCCATCGGGAGCGATTTTGTATTTCTGTACCGGCCTGCCCACACTACCATAGATCAGATCCATTTGCAGCACTCCCATTTCCGTGAGTCCAACCAGATACTTACCGGCAGAAACCCGGGAAATTCCTGAAACAGCCGAAATATCCTCCGCAGAAAACAGATCACTATTACAGGCCTCTACCGCTTTCCAGACCGCCTGCAGCGTCTGGCGTGTGAAGCCTTTCGCGAGCTCCTGTGAGGCTGTCCGCTCCTGCTTGAAGCGGGACAGCTTATCCAGCTCCGATTGATTCAGCCGTTCCTGGGTACGGAATAAATAGTTCTGCTTCCTATATCCGTTCAGTGCCGCACGAAATCTCGAGAACTCGAACGGCTTGATCAAGTAGTCTACAGCTCCGTTTTGCAGAGCCTCCTGGATACTTTCCTTGTCACTGGCCGCCGAAATAACGATGACATCAATTTTCAAGCCCTTCCTGCGGATCTCGGACAGCAGCTCCAGGCCGTTGCTCTCTTTCATGTAAATATCCAGCAGAATCAGATCATAGACCTTTTCATTTAAGAGGTCCAGCACCTCTTTCGCGTTGCTGGCCCAATCTTCAGCCCGAAAGCCCTCAACCTGCTGTAAATAAAATTTATTCATCTCCGAAACCATCGGATCATCTTCAACAATAAGTACCTTTATCATCGTTATTGATCATCACCCTTCGCGGTATAGGGTAACTCTACAGTAAACTCGGTTCCTTCAGTCTCTCGGCTGACCCAGTGAATCCTTCCGCCCAGCATGTCTACGCTCCGCTGCACCAGATAGAGCCCAATGCCCCGGTCTTTCCCTTTGGTGGAATACCCCTGTTCGTACAGATGATCTCCATTGGCTGCAGAAATTCCTGTACCATTGTCGCGGACAAGGAGTACAAGCCTATTGTCCCTGTAACGGAATCCGATCTCGATCAGCTTGTTATCCTTACCTTGTACGGCCTCCAGAGCATTATCCAACAGGTTGCCGGCAATCGTGACGAGCTCCCGGGAAGCTTCGTGATTGGCAGACTCGGGCAGCCCCCCATCTTCAAGAATGACCAATCGTACATCCGCCTCCCTCATCCTGCTGAGCTTACCCAGCAGAAAGCCAACCATAACCGGGTCTTTGACCAGCCTTACTACGGAATCCGCTTCTGTCTGAATGCTAAGTACGATATCCTTCAGATATTCTTCCAGCCGGTCATATCTATGCATACTGGTCAGTCCCATTATGACATGCAGCTTATTCATAAATTCATGCGTCTGGGCACGCAGCGCCTCCGCGTATAGCGATATCCCTGAAAGACGCTCAAGCAGCAGACTGACTTCCGTCTTGTCACGGAAGGTGGCAATAGCTCCTTCAATGACCCCCTTTACCCTTACCGGAACTACGTTTACCAGCAGTGTGATTCCGCTTTGTTCAACTTCCTTATCAAGCAAAGGCTCCCCGCTCTCCAGTACTTTCTCCATCCGTAGGAGAGGCCAGAATTCCTCAATCTGCCTGCTGACCGGGTCCTGGCTTATGCCTTTGCTGCCCATAAGTCTCCTTGCCTCTGCGTTAACCAGGGTGATACAGGAATTTTTGTCTATTGCCAGAATACCTTCCTTGGTGGATTGAAGCATTGCGCTCCGCTCCTCAAGCAATTTGGAAATTTCCCAGGGCTCCATACCGAGCATCATCCGCTTGATGGTGCGCGCCAGCAGCACCGCCCCGGCCATGCCGATAAGTCCGCCAACCAAAATCCCCGAATAAATGATCCACTGATTCTGATGTACAGCGGATTGGACACTACTGAGTGAGATTCCTACGGCCACCGCACCGATCAGCCTGCCATCTGGTCCGAATATAGGTGAGAACGCTCTCACAGAATAGCCCAGCGAACCTTTTGCAATCGATATTTTCTCCTTACCGTGTAAGGCATCCTCCTCATCGCCTCCTATAAAATGCTTGCCGATTAAGGCCGTATCGGGATGAGAATGACGAATGCCCTGCACATCCATCACAACCACAAATTGAACGTCATTAATATCACTGATCTCGGTTGCAAAATCCTGAATACTGCCGGAATCCGGGTTCCCCAGCAAAGCATTCATTACAAGCGGTGTGCGCGATACGGTACGGGCAATAGTAATGGCCTTATTCTCCAGCGATTCCTGAGCTTGTCTGGAGAATCTCATGCCAAACATCACATATACAATGATCAGGACGGAGACAACAACCAGACAGATCATCAGGGTAATCGTTGTCTGAAGGCGTAATCTTACTTTTCTGATTTTCAATGTGCTTCACCTTCTACATTTATCTAAACCCAAAGCTCCTCTGCTAGGATTAAACTTAAAATACAGAAAAAAAACCAAACCGTCTACTGATATTTTCTATCAACAGATGATATTATTATGTCCAGTTGCAGTTTCCACTCTACCAAATCCAGAGATAAAGGTGATTATGATGAACCGCGAAGCCGTTATTGAGCTGTTAAAGCAGCAGAATGTAAGCCATGAAGTGATTGACCATCCCGCAGCCTATACTATCGCCGATATGGAGAGCTTTGAGCTCCCGGGAATCGAGCAGATCGCCAAAAATCTGTTCATCCGGGATGACAAAAAAAGAAACTATTATCTGCTGACGATCCAAAAGGATAAATCCGTTAACCTGAAGCAGCTGCGCACACTGCTGGAATCCCGGCCCCTGACGTTTGCTTCTGAAGAGGATCTGCTGCAGCTGCTTGGGCTTACCAAAGGCGCTGTCTCCCCGTTTGGCATACTGAACGACAAGGAGTGCATGGTGAAATTCGTACTGGATGCCGATCTGCAAAAGGGCGAAGCCGTCGGCGTCCATCCCAACGATAACACCGCTACAGTCTGGCTGGCACCCGAAGATCTGCTTAGCATTGTAACGGCCCATGGTAACGAGATCAGCGTAATAACCCTGTAGGCTTAAATGAAAAGAACCCAGGGGCTTATCCTTTTGGACAAGCGCTTGGATTAAATTGTATAAGAAGGCTATTCCTCAATAATTTTAATATCACCTGACCCCAGCTCGATGTTGACGGTTTCAGGAACATCATACGCCTTCGCCGGCCCCGTTACCGTCCCGTTATTGGTCAGCAATTGATACCTCCGCTCAAAAGCCTCCGGCACATACAGCTTCACATCTCCGCGGTTCGACTGGATAACAAGTCCGTTCAGCGTATTCAGATCCGCCAGATAAATGTCCACTATTAAGCTTGCATCATTAAACTTCGCCATACTGAAGCCGAAATCGGAGACAACCGACAGGCTCAAACCCTGAGAATCCGGGCGAATCTGCTCTATTTTCTGTGCAAAGGACTCCGGCAGGCTTCCCGTTATTACCACCCGATTGTCAGAGCTGCTGCTCGGCCTGATATGAACATCCAGGTTTTGGCTTAGACCTTTGACCGCAATTTCAGAAGCCTCAGCCTCATTTAATACCCAGCTCTTATTCACAGCAATAGTCTGCTCATGTGTGTACCCCATAAGTACAATACCAACCGCCGCCAGCATGATCAGAATCACCAGTATCTTTGTCCGTTTGCGCATAGCCATGCCCCCTATTTCAATTCCTCACCCGAGAATCTGACCCAGCTCCAGCCTACCGCTAAGATCCAGATCACGAATCCGCCGATAACCATCCCGCTCCAGTCCTGACGGCTAAACTCCCCGATGCTTACCACTCTGGACAAGTTCTGGAACAGCAAGTAGGGCGAAAGACGCCCTGCGTCCATGTTCATCTGGTTCATAAGCACACTCAGCAGATTCTCACCCAAGAGAACGATTAGCAGGTACACAGTAGTAGGCAAAGCCGTTGTGCGCACCAGCGTGTAGATCATGAACCCAAGTGACAGCACGATGTAATACAGGATGATTTGCAGGCCAAGTGCCAGCATGATTGTCCTAAGGTTAAAAGAACCCAGAGACACATATGCAGACAGGATTGCCGAAAGGCTGTACGCTGCAACCAATACAGTTCCGGTCAGGTACGTTAAAAGAAGTTTGCTGCCAAAATAGCCTTTACGCGAAATCCCGGAGATCAGCACGTTATTAACCGCACGGCTCGTAAAATCGGTATGCCAGGTGAACAGATAAACCGGTATGAACATGACTGGCAAAAGAAGCGTTCCACTGCGCAGCACCCTCGTAATCACCATAAGCGCATCCTGCTCCCCTGCTGTCCTGACCATTAAACAGCCTATACACATGACTGCAAGCGTGAGGAGCAGCAGCCTTTTCTTTCTCCACATCCGGTAAACATCAGCTCTCAGCAAAAGCTTCATAGTGCCACCTTCTGTCTGCTTACGACCTTCAGGAAGTGGTCTTCCAGCCCTGCCTGCAGCTCTCCGCTCGCGAATTCCTGAATTAACTCCCCCTCATGCAGGATGCCATATCTCGTAGCCACCAGCTCAAGCTCGGTTAAAATATGACTGGAAATCAGCAGTGTTGTGCCCAGCTCCTGATTAATTTGTTGAATCATCTGTCTGATTTCGATAATCCCCAGTGGGTCTAAACCGTTGATAGGCTCATCCAAGATCAGCAAATCCGGCTCATTCAGGATAGCCATGCCGATCCCCAGCCGCTGCTTCATTCCCAGAGAAAAGTCTTTGACCTGCTTGTTTCTTGCATGCTCCAGGCCAATAAAAGCCAGAGTGCCGGCTATCTTCTCTTTGCTGTAGCACTTTTTCTGAATGCTGCTGTATTTCAGATTCTCCTCAGCTGTCATATCCATGTAGAGTGACGGGCTTTCAATTACGGCAGCCACCTTAACATCAGGACTCAGAAAGCTGTACTCCCCGGAGCTTGGTGTTATCAGCTTTGTCAGCATACGGATCAGGGTGGTTTTGCCGGCACCGTTATTACCGATCAGCCCGTAGATATCCCCCTTATATAAAGTCATATCAACATTGCGTACCACATTAGCTTCCTTATAATGCTTCGAGAGCTTTTTCGTCTGCAGCATAACCTCGTTCATCTCAGCTTCACTCCATTTGTCTTGTTCTTGAAGTGATCATAAGGTAAATGGTGAATACGCAGCGCGCTTTTTCCTGAATGGACCGTTTCATTTCCTGTTTGACAAAGTAGAAACAGACTCCGTCCTAAACAGGACGGTGTCCGTTTCTGCGAGAAATATAAGGAGAATTTATAGCGTAAAGCATTTAAATCCTTATATTCAAAAACTCCCCATTTCCGGTTAAGAAAATGAGGAGCATTCCATATGGATATTCAGTTCTTTTTTGCCGCTTCTAGACAGCATGCACGTCTGCCCGTTCGCCATCAGCACGGAGGAATCTTTAGTATTCACCGTTACAATATGACGCTTGTTAATCAGAAAGGAGCGGTGACAGCGGATGAACCGTCCGCCAATTCTTTGTTCGATATTTTTGAGATTATCAAAAAACTCCACGTTAGCATGGGCTGTAACCAGGACAACCTTATGCTTGGCGGCAGACGTCTCAAAGTACAGGATATCCTGGATTTTGACGTATCTGATCTCATCCATCTGGCGTATGGTGAAAAATTCAGTCTCATCGCGGTCGTCCGCATGCATCCGTTCATTAATACTGGTGAGACACTGCTGAATTCTTGAACCGACCTGCTCAGGCTCGTCCTTCAGGATATAATCCATCGCTTCGATCTGGTACTTGAAGGTTTCAAAGGCCAGCTCGCCATGCGTCGTTATAAAGACAACAAAGCCCCTGGCATCCATCCTCCGTATCTCTTTAGCCAGATCAAAGCCGCTCATGTCACTGGACAAATCGATGTCGAGAAAATAAATCCCCCTCGTCCGCTTGCCGGCGACCCATTCCAGAACCTCGTGCGGATTACCGGTAGCCAGCTGCAGCCGCATATCCAGATTTTCGATAAGGATAAACTTCTCAATCACATCCGTAACACGTGTTCTCGCCGCATCATCATCTTCACATACATAAATAGGCAGCAATGTTAACGCACACTCTTCTCTTTAAAGGATTTTAAAACCTGTACAAAGCACCCGTCTTCCAAGCCGCTCTCTGTTACAACATTAGCATATCTGTTTACCATCGCCTTGTAGCTATACAGCCCTATTCCTCTATTATCTCCCTTAGTAGAGTAGCCGTTGTTCCATATCTCACTCACAGAAGGAGCATCTGCATAACTGTTGCGGACAATCAGCACAAACTTTCCCTGGTCCTGGATCAGTGCAGCTTTTACAAACCCGTCCTCGCTGCCGGCAGCCGCTTCAATCGCATTATCCAGCAGAATGCCCAGGCAACGGATGAAATCGATCCGCTCCATATACACCTCCGTAACATCCTTAACGGCTTCCAGAGTGAAGCTCACCTGCATGCTTTTGGACTTGGACAGCTTGGCCAGCAGCAGCCCTTTGACTTCATCGATCCTGACACGGCTCAGATGGGTAGTTTCCTGAATGCTCTGATCCAGGTTCAGCTCCAGATTCAGGATGTGCCGGGAGATAAAGCCCAGCGTTTCATTAACCTTGTCATCACCCGCAGAGGCATACAGGCTGGCCATAATGTTCTTGTAATCATGCTGAAAGACCCGGATCTCATGCTGCAGCTGCTCTAAATTGCTGATGTAGGCCTGCTGCTGCAGCAGCATGAATTCCTGACTCTGAAGCCGCTCGTTCTTCATTTCATTCCGGTAATAGACCGTCAGGACCAGCAGCAGGACAATTATACTTCCGATGATCGTAACAAACGACAGTAAGTACAGCTGATCGAAATCCTCTGTGCCTGCCAGAAACTGTACGGATAGGTACTGCATCATTTTAACCCAGATCAGAATGAACAGGGCTACGAATATGGTGGTAACGATGCTTCCTTTTCTTATGCGGTACAGCCGCTCAAACCACACCGAAAGCCTCTTTTTCCGCACAAAGAACAAGACGCCCAGCAGAAACGCATCACTGATGAGTGAAACGGCCAAGGTCTGCAAATTCAAAGTTTCCAGCGATAATAACGCATTGAACGTAGTCGAGCTTCCCGTAATAAAAAAGGTCCTGATCACTATGTATACCATAATAAAAGCAATTCCCGAGGCGCCTATACACTGCAATACGGATTTACGGCAGAGCATAAAGGAAAGTATCGGCATAACCAGAGCCTGAAGCAGGTACGCGGTCAGCACCGGGTGCTCCCAAGACAATACTAGGGGTACACTGAACACCGTGAAGGCGATTAACCAGCAGTACGCATACTGCACCAGGCTCATCCTTAGATGAAGCAGCCTGTTCACTAAATAGAGATGTCCGAAAACGGAAATCCCGTAACACATAATAATGGTAAGAATATTGCTTAGAAAATGCATGAATGATTCTTCTCCCGGTGTTTTTTCATGGTATAGATCCGTATTGATTATAACCTTATTTCTATCCTGATTAGAACCTCTGCAAATGAACAAATACCCGGAGCAGCAATTGACACCATAAATCTCCGATGATATATTGTGTATGCACGACATACACAATATTAATGAGGAGGTAACTCTCATGCTTGTATTGGATATCAAAAATGTAAATAAGCAATATGAACATTTTTCATTAAAAAATGTGTCCTTCCAGCTGGAGCAGGGTTATATTATGGGCTTTATCGGAATAAATGGCGCAGGAAAAACAACAACGATCAAATCCATTCTGAATTTAATCAGCATGGACGGAGGAGAGATACATGCTCTGGGGAAAAACATAACACAGCATGAACTTGAGCTGAAACAGGAAATCGGCTATGCCTTTGGAGACGTCAACTTTTACAACCGCAACAAAATCAAAACGTTAACGAATGTAATCAAAACCTTTTACCACAATTGGGATGACGAAACCTATCGCAGGTATCTGAAAAAATTCAATCTAAATGAAAATAAAAAAATCGCCGAATTATCAACCGGAATGAAGGTCAAATACAGCCTGGCCCTCGCTTTGTCGCATGGTGCGAAGCTCCTTATATTGGATGAGCCGACAAGCGGACTCGATCCTAGCGCCAGAGATAACCTTCTGAGTATTTTTCAGGAGCTGGTACAAGACGGCGAAATCAGCATTCTCTTCTCAACCCATATCACCTCCGACCTGGAAAAATGCGCTGACTATATCACCTACATCCATGACGGCGAAATCGTTAACAGTGCCGAGAAGGAAGCATTCGTCGATGCATTTCGCCTGCTGAACGGAACAAAAGAGCAGCTGGAGCTGGTCAAAGACCACCTGATTTCCTACAAAACAAATTCCTTCGGCTTTACCGGCCTGATCTATACGAAAGATTTCGATCCGTCCCGGGGCATTATATCCGCAGTTCCAAATCTCGAGGAAATTATGATTTACTACTCTAGAAAAGAGGAAGCCTATGTATAATTTGCTGCTCAAAGAATTTAAGTTAGGCGTAAACCCATTCTTTTACCTGCTCCCTCTTTTGACAGGCGCATTGATGTTAATTCCGGGCTGGCTGTATTTCCTTGTTATCCTATACTTTTGTTTTTTAACGGTACCGAATATGTTCGCCGGATATAAAAGTCAAAATGATCTCATGTTCACCGGCATGCTGCCTGTAACCAAAAAGGATGTCGTCAAAGCGAAGGTAACTTTCATTGTCATTCTGGAGCTGCTGCATATTGTATTCGCCATAATCTACGGTCTGATCAGTGTGCGCTTATATCCGAATATGACTTACTATTTCTTCTCACCGACTATTGGCTTCTGGGGGTTATGTCTGGTGATGCTGGCAATCTTTAATCTCATCTTTTTTGCGATGTATTACAAAACAGCCTATAAATACGGCGCAGCCTCCACTGTATCTATCACCGCCGCTACCCTGTTCGCCGGAGTTGCGGAATGGCTGGGCATCCAAAGCCCGTTAGTGCATGATCTGTTCAAGGGAAGCGGTGCTGACAGCATGACTACCCAGCTCTCTATCTTGCTTGCCTGCACTGCGATTTTTGCAATATTCACATTTTTAGCTTATCATATTGGCTACAAACGATTCTTGAAAGTGGAAATCTAATGAACATAGCCATTTCTAACACTTCTGATAAACCAATCTATCAACAGCTATTTGATCAGATCAGTTCACAGATTCTTAAGGGAGAGCTGGACAGCGGCTATATTCTGCCGCCCATCCGCCAAGCAGCCGTTGAGCTGTCCGTCAGTATCATCACCGTGAAAAAGGCCTGGGAGGAGCTTGAACGAAGCGGCCTGATCTATACCGTGACAGGTAAAGGCTGTTTTGTCACCGGGCTTTCAGCTGACGCAAAGCTTCAGAAGCGCAATGAAATGATTCTTAAGCAAATGGTAACAGATACGGACTATTACAAATCTTTTGGTCTCACATTAGAAGAAGTGGTTGCGCTGTTGAAGGACATTTATTAATGAAAAATTAATACCCAAGTGGTTCCAGAATTCTGCTGCTTCTGGAACCAGTTGGGTTATTTATGTTACTCAGGCATTAACCGCCGGAAGCTTAACAAGCACCTTATATTGCCCGCCGGCTTCCAGCCCTTTAAGAATACCGTCACGTACAAGCTTACCGTCCAGATAAACCTCTGTAGCCGTAACTCCGGCTTCACGCTTCATATCAATTTGCAGCTGCGCGCCTCTGAAGCTTCGTTTGACCACAGCCTCATCCCAATGCGAAGGAAGCTGCGGCCGTACCAGCATTCCTTCACGGTTACCCTGCAGTCCGAACAGCCCGTCAATCAGACAGCGGTATACCCACGGCACCGTTCCTGTATTAAAAAGATGGCTGGAGCGTCCGGCAGTCTTTGGAAATTGTCTGTAGGCTCCGCGGTAATAGTTCGGAATGAAGACCGGCAGCTGGCCCCGGCGGATAATGTCCTCGATATCGGGTCCCGGTAGCATTTTACGCAGCAGCCGGTAGGCATCCTCATGCTCGCCAACCGCATACAGGCCATAGATATAAAAGGCTGCGGCATGATTGTAGACCGCCCCGTTCTCGGCTGTCCCCGGATGCTTCTGCGTTACCCGGCCCACATCTTCCCGCATAGCGGTATAGGAGGGCGCCAGCTTTTCCACACCATATGGGGTCTCCAGCTGTTCCCGGACTGATCTCATCAGCTTCTCCCGCTGCTCCGCATCGGCCGCACCGCTGAGCAACGCCCAGCCCTGCGGATTAATGAAGATCCGGCCTTCCTTATCCTCGCTGATGCCAAACACTACATTATCATCGGTGATTCCCCGCGCATACCACTCTCCATCCCAGAGATACCGGTTGACTACAGCATTCGTCTCCTCCGCAGCCTGGCGGAAGGCCTTAGCGTTCTCCGGCCGACCGCTGTATTCGCAGATATCGGCCCAGACCATACAAGCATACGCCGTAGCTATTGTCAGCCATCCGCTAACACCCTGGCCCTTATAGCCGACCATATTCATCGGGTCACACCAGTCGCCCTGATTAATATAATTCAGTCCTCTTTCGTCCCGCTCATGGATCAGCCAGTGCATGGCCCGGTCGATGTGCTCGAAGACAGTGCCGGCTTCCTCCCCGCCCGAGTAAGGAACGGTCTCCTCCAGAATGCTGTAGTCATCCGTCTCATCCAGATAGGTAATGAGGCAGACCGGCAGCCAGACGCAGTGGTCGGTATGCGGAACCTGATTGATATATTTAAGCTCAGCCGCTTCATGCAAAATAATCCCGTCCGGCATGGCTCCGCTTACATTTTGCTGGCTTAAGGCGGTCAGGAACGCCCTTCTCGCCGTCTGCGGCTTAATATAGCTCATCCCCATGTTATCCTGCAGATAATTCCGGGTCTGGGGGTCTGTCGTCAGGCGGTTCGTCTGCCCGTGATAATACATCTGCCGGGGCAGCCAGTGGTTAACCAGATTATCAAGATCGGCATCCGGAGTGGTGATTTCGATGACGCCTCTGCCTTCCTTAATGTACTCCTCGTACTCCCGCTCAGCGAGCGCGAAGCCATCCTTACCGGCTGCATCGGTAGTCAGGAAGAGACGCTGGCGGATAGCTGCAATCTCCTGCTCATTATGAGCGGGCCCGAATGCAAAGCGGTAATCCCGCTCTTCGCCCGGAGCAAGGCCAATGCTGTATTGCAGTACGGCTACGGGCGTTTCATAGCGCGCTTCCCCGTTAGCCAGCAGTCCGCTTTTTAGTGCTGACGGCGAGCCAATTCCCCCCTCACCCTCAAAGGCTTCCTGGTTTACCTCCCAGGCTGCCGGGGCCTGATCAGCGAGCAGGAAAGTCCGGTCCTTCAGACCTTTGATCTTGTCATAGTCCTGGTATTTCTGGTAAGGCGTAACGGCTGTAGCCACAATTCCCTGCAATGCTTCCTTATATTCACCGGACTGGTTCATCCAGGACATATAGCCAATAGTGAAATAAGGGTACATGCTGATTTTCCGGGCAGCGGAAGAGAGATTGGTCACCTTCACCCGCCACAGCTCCATCGGCTCATTTTTGGGCAGGCTCAGCGTCATTTCAATGGCAATGCCGTTTTTCTCTATTTTCCAGACAATATTATGTTTGCCTACAGCAAAGGTATAGTGGTCAGGAGGCATACGGACAGGCTCGTACGGAGCAGAGAACACCTCGCCGCTCTCCTCATCCTTTATATAGACAAACCGTCCGGGATGATGGGCATAATAAGGCTGCTCCGGCTGCATGAAGGTTTTGGCTTCCAGATTCGGTGCATACGAATATTTCGCAGGCTCAGGCTGCATAAACTGGGCTACCGCATACCCCCGGCAGTTCACATGGATCATCATCTGCTCATTCCACAGGAAGCCCGAGGCCTTGGGCAGAATCGTCGGACTCGACAGCTCATAATATTGATTATCTTCAGATGCTCTTATCATTTCGCTTGCCTCACTTTCCAGAATTCTTATACGTATCTAAATGAATAGTTTATCTGTAAATCATTTCAGAGTCTATCTTCAAGCTCATATATCAATGGTATTTTTTAGCATATAATCTCTACAATACCCAAAGGAGGTGAATTTGTATGAAAAAGGAAGAGCAAGAGCTGCTTGCCGCCATTCTGGAAGTCACCGAAGAATTTGATAGCGTTACTACACGCGAGAACAACATTAATAACATCCACTAGCAGCCTTTCGCGCCCCTGCCTCCTCATTGGAGCTTCTTAATGAGGAGGTATTCTCTTATTATGGAGGTCTTAGAATGGTAAAAACGGCGCTTATATACCCTCCTGTCAGCGATCCTACATCGGGTTATCACAGCCTTTGCTGTTTGGCGGGCTATGCGCGGCAATACGGCTTTGAAGACATTGATATTATTGACAGTAACATTGATTCGTGGCTATATACAGTAGCCCCTGAGCAAATCGGGATGACGATGCAATCTGTCAAAGAACGGAGTGTGCAGCTTCAAACCAGGGAACAGCTTACACCCATTGAACAAATGGAGCTGCATTACGCACTCAAAGTGCAAGGTATGAATTTCGCAGAGGCTCTGCCGGCTGCGCTGCATACGTTCCGGGACGAAGCTGCATTTTTTGACTACAGGCTGTATACCAGCGCTGTTGAGACCGTGATGCTCTGGATGGATGCCTTATCTTTAAAAGGCTTCCCGGGGCAGTTCCGGGGGTTCAGCCTGGCAACCAGCGGATTTTACAATATCTTTAGCTCACTGGATATGCGTGATCCTGAAATTACCGGGATGATCTCCCGGCCGTTCGCTGATTATTACAGCAAGGAATTGATTCCCGGTATGATTACAGGCGGCTATTCGCTTGTTGGCATCAGCATCACCTATGTCGCCCAAATCCCCTTTGCACTCAGCATGGCACGCCTTATCCGGACAAGCTGTCCGGAAATACGGATTATCTTCGGCGGCACTGCCGTCTCGGATTACTGGAAATACATTTTGGACAAAAAAGATTTCTTTGCAGTATTCGACCCGGCAGATGCCTGCATTATCGGTGAAGGCGAGAGTGCCTTTGTCTCTATCCTCCAGGCCTTGGAGCACGGTACTCCTATACCTGCATCTGCCAATATCGCTCTGCACCCAAGGCATCAGGCCGCGCATGACCCGGCAGCTCTGAGAATTAAATATGAAGATATCTGCTCCTTTCCGGTGCCGGAGTACAGCAAGCTGCCCTGGGAGAAGTATCTGTCCCCGTTTCCGTTCATTTACTATTCGCCTTCGCGGGGGTGCTACTGGAACCGGTGTACCTTTTGTGATTACGGCTTGAACACCGATTCACCTACAAGCCCCTGGCGGCAATACCCGCTGGATAAAATCATCGAAGATTTGAGGACGCTCGCCGTCACCTTCAAATATATTTATTTCTCAGTGGACGTGCTTTCTCCTGCCTTGCTCCTGAAGCTTGCAGCAGCCATTCTGGAAGAAGGACTTGATATCCGCTGGGGAGCAGAGATCCGGCTTGAGGAATACTGGACACCAGAACGCTGTGAATTGCTGCATCAAAGCGGCTGTACTGCCATCTCGGTCGGCTTTGAATCCGGCAACCAGCGGATATTGAATCTGATTAATAAAGGAACCAGGGTTGACCGGCTGCAGGAAACGATTCAAATGTTCAGCGAAGCCGGCATTGGCGTGCAAATTATGGGCTTTACCGGCTTCCCTACGGAAACGGTTGAAGATGCTCTGGGCTCCGTTGAATTTTTGGAGAAGAATACCATGTATTGGACCTTTGGCGGACTCGGCCAATTCGTCTTAACCAAAGGTGCCATTATAGCCAAGGAGCCGGAACGCTTCAATATTCATGGTGTCCGGCCGTTCGAGGGGGAGGATGTTGCATGGCGGCTGCATTACAGTGAGCCTGAGGATCTTCTGGCTGACTCTTCCCGCTGCGGGCCGAAGGAGCTGACTGAGGCCAAAGCCTCCTTGCGGGGAAGTCTGCTGGACCGTCCCTGGGTTGGGGGAGTGGATACTGCACATTCGATGTTCTATCACGAGAGGTTCGGAAATCATATCCTGAGCATCATCGGCGGTGCAAATCATACGCCGGCTAACGGGGACACAGTCATGGAATTAAACGGTCATCTCCTTGAGGGACATTATTACCTTCCTGTACACAAGCTGTTCAGCAAAAAGGACCTCGACCACATCCTTGATACCTCCGAACGCGAAGGAAAGGCCGTCACCGCGCAAAATATATCGGAGCTGCTTCAGTGGTGGAAACCGGATGTTCCCGGCTACGCAGAGCCGCAGGAGCAGCAGCTGTTCGTCCGGCGGGACGGTACTCTTTTTCCGTTTCCCGCCCCGATGATCGTTTTTTTGCGGAAGTTCGAGCATGGCTTAAGCTTAACGGAGCTGCTTCAGCACTCCTCGCAGCAGGAGTTCCATACAAAGCTGTGGCAGCACTGTATCAGCAACCGGTTTCTGCGGCTGAAGCAGCCGCCGGTAACAGAGGTATACAGAGCCTTGGACAGAGGAGGCGTGTTCAGTTGAATTCCGCAGTAAGCAAGCCTAATTACAGGCTCCTCCTGCAGCATAATGCGGACTTCCGCTATTTATGGCTGGCCCGTGCCTGCTCCTTCTTCGGAGATGCCTTATACAATCTGGCGATTAGCTGGCTCGTGTATTCGATGACTGGCTCCTCACTCCAGGTGGGGCTAGTCATCGTCACTAAATTCCTGCCGGAAATGATACTCGGCCTATTCATCGGGGCCTGGGTTGACCGCTTGAACAAAAAAATCCTGATGCAGATCTCCGATGCCGCTCAGGCCCTGCTCACCGGAACCCTTGCTGTGCTCATGTTAACCGGTCAGCTGCAGCTGCTGCATATCTATCTGATTACAGCTGCCCTTGCGATAATGGGCAATCTGTTCGGGACTTCACAGAGCTCCTTAATGCCCGAGCTCATCGCAGATAAAGCCTATCTTATCCCGGCTAACTCACTGATGTCTGTTTCCCTGCAAGTCACCCGTATTCTCGGTACGGTTGCCGGCGGAATACTGGTGGCCTCCATTGGAAATTCAGGAGCCGTGGTTGTAGATGCGGTATCCTTTATCCTCTCGCTCGCCCTGATTCAGCGGATTAAATTCCGCAGCAAGACCAAAAGACAACCCGGCACTGCCGGGTTGTCCATCTTCGCGGAAATTCATGAGGGCTGGGGATGGCTGCGGGGGCAGACTGCCCTGCTGCTGCTTATCCTTCTCGGTACACTCAGCAACATTGCCCTGGGGCCAAGCAATGTGCTCCCCCCCATGCTGATCGGGGAGCTGCTGCAGGGCGGTTCCCGCGAGCTAGGTATTTTTAATGCAGCTATTGGTGCCGGTCTGCTTCTGGGCGGACTCTTTGTCGGCAGCAGGTCGCCCCGGAGAATCGGTCTCTGGTTCTCCGTCGGGCTGGGGATTCAAGGCCTCGGCATGGGTGTGATCGCACTATCTCCTGCACTTTGGCCGGCCTGCTTCGGCAACTTGCTTCTGGGCTTCGGAGTAACCGTTACAGTAATCCCGATGAGCACCCTGTTTCAGCTCCTGGTTCCGTCGCAGCTTCGGGGACGCGTCAACAGCATCAGCTCCCTGGCATTTAACCTCTCTATCCCGTTAACCTACGGCGGAGTAGGTGTTCTGGCCGACAGCATCGGTGTAGCCATTTGCTTCGGAATTGCCGCTGCCCTGTTTGCCGTCTGCCTGACCGCCGGGCTGTCCAATCCTCATCTGCGCAGCCTTGACATCCAAGCTCCGCCATCCTCCCGTGCACCGGACAAGGAATTTCATGCAGGGTAATATCAGGGTGCAGGATATCGGATTAGCCTTTGCTGTGAAGGGTAACCAGATAGCCGTCCGGGTCGGCAAAGGTAAAGGTCCGCCCGAAGGGGCCATCAATGGGTGCGGAAGCAATCTTTACGCCTCCTGCAGTAAGCTTGTCATGGATTTCTTGCGTATCAGGGGCATAGAGCCACAGAGCAACACCGAGTCCAGGCTGAGTGCCTGAACCAAGCTCTGTTCCCGGCAACAGGTCACGAAGAGCAAATGCAATAGGCTTTGTATCAAAGACTACAGCATGCGGCGGTCCCGCTTGCGAGCGGACCAGTCCGAGATAGTGTTGATAGAATTCTGCTGAGCTCTCAAGATTGCTCACCTGAAGTGAAATGAAATCGGGTCCAATGGCTGACATAATATTCTCCTTTGTATGCGGGTTTGTGTAAGATGTTAATACAAGTCTTAACACCAGCTCTTGTATAACTTGATTATACGAGCACCCTCTTGCCAACAGTATGTCAGTAGCGTTCTTGCATTTTGCTGATTTCTTCTCTGATCCGGTTTCTGAAGGACTCCGGTTCAGTGATTACCACATCTGCACCCCACCCAAGCATCCAGCTCAGCAATTCCTCCGGCTCGCGGACACGAAAAGTAGCATGGTACCCATCCTCTCTAGCTTCAGCAGTCTCCATATAATAGTTGTTCGCCTCTTCTACTCTATCGGCGATGTCTGAATTGAAAATGGCGCAGACCTGTATGCCGCGGGTATCCTTAGGCCGATAGGATTGCAGGTTGAAGTGATCAGGAAGCTGAAACGGTTCATCCGTCACGGTAAGGTCACTGATTCTGGAGACACGAAAATGGCGAATATCCTTCCGCAGTTCACAGAAGGCAAGTAACAGCCAGCCGTTCTGCTCATCATGCGCCAATCCGAATGGCGATACCGTTCGCACAGTTACCCTGCCCCCATCCGCTCTAGCAACCCGCTTGTTATAGGTAAAACGAATCTTCTTGCTCTCCAGCATGGCTTCACGAATGATTCCCAAGTGCTCTTTCTCCCGCAGCATGACGGCCATCTCATCTTGATGGAGCAGCCGGATGCCTCCTTGTATCCGGCTTGTCTCCTCACGGATGGGGCCAGACAGAATGGCCTCTATTTTTTTGCTGGAAGAACGGGCACTGCTGCGAAAAGCCGGATCAAAACGTTTTTCGATGAATTCAGCGCCAAGAACAAGTGACACTGCCTCTTCTACTGTAAAACTAATGGGCGGAAGAAAGTAGCCTTCCATTAACGAATAGCCTAATCCTGTCTCACCAATGATGGGAACACCTGCCTCACTCAAAGCCTGCATATCACGATAAATCGTTCTTACACTGACCCCCAAAACCTCTGCTAATTCATCTGCTGTCTGCAATCTGCTTCGCTGCAGCTCTATCACAATCGCTAAAAGACGCTCTGTTTTATTCAATTCAGGCTGCACTCCCTTGCGTAGAATTCATCTGTTCATCACTAGTACCGATTTTTTTTGAAACCTGTTCTGTCAACTTTAGCATTTATCTGCTCCTTATGTGAACATTTCATAACGACTTCCCTCTGAAGCGTTTGCCTCGGCGCTATCCCGTTTAATGAATGGGAAGATTTAAACCAGAGGAGGCGACTGACTTGGCAGAGAAGCAGGACAAATTGTGGCATGCCTTGGACAGCCAGCATACGCTGGAAGCATTGGAAACAGACAGTGAACGCGGACTGAGTAATGGCGAGGCAAAAAGCCGTCTGGACAGGTATGGAAGAAATGAGCTGCCTGAAGGAAAGAGAACACCGGTTATCTTTAAGTTTTTAAAGCATTTTAATGACGTGCTAATTTACATTTTGCTGGCAGCCGCCGTTATTATGGCCATTTTGGGCCATTGGAGTGACACCGTCGTCATCGTTATTGTAGCCATCGTTAATGCAACAATCGGTTTCATGCAGGAGCACCGGGCCGAACAAGCGCTGGAGGGCATCAAGAATATGCTGTCTCCGGAGGCGCAGGTGCGGCGGGATGGAAATCTGACAAAAATTGAAGCGGCGGAGGTCGTACCGGGTGATATCGTGCTGCTAAGTGCGGGGGATAAAATTCCGGCAGATCTCAGAATGCTCAGCAGTGATAACCTGAAGGTTGAGGAATCGGCACTGACCGGCGAATCCACCTCTGTTGAGAAGCAGACGGGCGCGCTGGAGGAGGAAGTGACACTGGGCGACCGGACCAACATTGTTTTTTCCGGGACGACCGTCTCATCCGGCACGGGGACCGGCGTAGCGGTAGCAACCGGGGATCAGACAGAAATCGGAAAAATAAACAAGTCGATTGCCTCCGTCGAAGAACAAAGCACACCGCTGCTGAAACAGACTGCCCATTTCGGCAAGATGGTATCCATCGTTATAGTTGCCGTAGCTGCACTGATGTTCGGATTCGGGTATTGGCTGCGTGATTATGAAGTCGGAGAGCTGCTGCTGTCGGTCATCGGTCTGGCTGTAGCGGCAATCCCCGAAGGCTTACCGGCCATTCTGTCCATTATCTTGGCAATCGGTGTACAAAATATGGCGAAAAGAAAAGCAATTGTCCGCAATCTGCCTTCGGTAGAAACACTCGGCGCTGTTTCGGTCATCTGCTCGGACAAAACAGGCACCCTGACCAAAAACGAAATGACGGTCACCTCCGTGGTAACATCCTCCCGAGAATACGAGGTAACAGGAACGGGCTACGCTCCGGATGGCGAAATTCGCCGGAACAAAGAGCAAGAGGCCGACCCTGAAGAGGATCGGACGCTGAAGCATCTGCTGATATGCGGGGTAACCTGCAACGATTCTGTTCTGACCAAAGAAGAAGGTAAATGGACGCTTCAAGGTGATCCTACGGAAGGCTGTCTGCTTACGCTTGCGGGCAAGGCACAATCCGAGATACCTGAACTGGAAATAACATCGAAGCTGCCATTCGACTCCGAGTATAAATATATGGCGGTGTTGACGAAGGATGAGGGCCGATCGCTTATCTACGTCAAGGGTGCTCCTGATCGCCTGTTTGAAATGGCGGACAGTCAGGCGGAGGATGATGGCGTAGCCCCGTTCGATGCCGGCTTCTGGCGTGACCAGATGCAGGCCCATGCCCGCAAAGGACAGCGGGTCATTGGACTTGCGATGAAGGAGCTGCCGGAAGGGGCGTCCCCTGATCAGGTAGATCATGACGATCTGAAGGAAGGGCTTGTATTTCTGGGACTCACGGGCATCGTCGATCCGCCGCGTGATGAGGTGGTGGACGCTATCCGCGAGTGCAAGAATGCAGGCATTGAGGTCAAGATGATTACCGGCGACCATAAGGAAACCGCGATGGCGATCGGCAAACAGCTCGGCATCGGCGACGGCGAGCATTCAATCGAAGGCCGGGAGCTGGACCGTATGTCCAAGGAAGAGCTGCAGGAGGCCGCACGGCAATACTCTATCTTTGCCCGGACCAGCCCGCAAAACAAGCTGCAGCTGGTCGAAGCGCTGCAAAGCAGCGGCAGCATCTGCGCCATGACCGGCGACGGGGTGAACGACGCGCCGGCCCTCAAACGGGCAGACGTAGGTGTTGCAATGGGCATCAAGGGAACAGAGGTGTCCAAGGATGCCTCGGAAATGGTGCTGGCCGATGACAACTTCAGCACCATCGTCCAGGCGGTGAAGGAAGGCCGGCGTGTGTACGACAATCTGAAGAAAACCATCCTGTTCATTCTGCCGACTAACGGTGCTGAAAGCTTCCTGATCATGGCGAGCATCCTGCTGGGCACCGTGATTCCGCTGACGCCGATCCAGATTCTGTGGGTTAATATGGTCAGCTCGGTTACCGTTTCCCTGGCGCTGGCGTTTGAGCGCATCGAACCGGGTGCGATGAAACGGCCGCCCCGCAATCCGGCTGCGCCTCTGCTAAGCAAGTATTATATTTTCAGGATACTGTTCGTATCGGTGTTGCTCGGCGGCGGAACGCTGGCGATGAGCATGTCCCTGCTGGATAACGGATATGACCAGAGCGTCGTCAACACCGTTACAATGCAGACCATCGTCCTGGCCCAAATGTTCCATTTATTCAACTGCCGTACAGAGCTGGAGCCGGCATTTGGCAAAGGCTTTTTCGCCAACAAAGCCGTATTCGTCGTATCCGGCCTGCTGATCCTATTCCAGCTGTCCATCACCTATCTGCCGTTCATGAACAAGGTGTTCGGTACTGTGCCGATCGGCCTGTCCTACTGGACGTTCCCGCTTATGATGGGAGCTGCGGTATTCGTCATTATTGAAATCGAAAAGACCATTACGCGCACCATCGTCCGCCGCCGAAGCGAAGGCGGAAATAGCGGCGAGGGCGGCGTCAAGAGTGCAGCTCCATCGCGAGTTTAAGGGCACGCGCGATCCTCGGTTAGTGCAGCAGGAGCTGTCCCAAAAGCCATGAAATGGCTACTTGGGACGGCTCTTTATTCTGGAGTAGAATCAATGTGAGCACTTGGGTGGACGCTCCGCAGACAGAACGTTGTTCCAACCGCTGCCCAGTCCAGATTTTTTTCATTCCCCTTAGTGGTGAAAATCCGGACACAAAGGCGAACGCTTCGCTTTTCCACAATCATTCTGCCCCCTCCGCTGTTTAAGCGAGAATTGACTCTTCCATCCTAAAAAGGATTTGTCTCTACTCGTAGAAAGACTACTTTTGGGACAGTCCCTTCACTTTTTACTGCTTCCCCTTATAAAACTCATGACACAGCTTCATTAGCGCACGCTTCCCGACCCGCGATACATAGCTGCGGCTAATCCCAAGCTCCTTTCGCAATCTCCTGCTGCGTCCGCTCCTCTCCGCCGGTGTCCAGGCCGAAGCGGCCGACGGCAAGCCTCCTTCTCATGATCGACCTGGGATACTAATTATTAATATCGTTGCCGCTGTGGCCCATAGATTACCAGAAGCAGGCCTCCTCCCAAAACCGCACAAACGAAGTACATCCCGGCATACGATAACCAATCGACCACAGGACCCATAATTACCCCGCCAAGCGATACGCCCAGATCAGCCATGGCTATAAACAAACCGATCAGTACATTGCGGTTTATTTCCGGGAGTACAAAGGTTAAGTAGGTGGTTAAGGTTGGATACAGCATAGCCTGGGCCAAGCCCATGAATAAAGCACCGCAATAGAACACTACAAATCCACCCATACTGCTGGAAAGCCCCGTAAACAAGGATGCCACCGTAATTGCAAGAATAATGCCTGTTACAAAAGCAGGATGCCATCTCCCGTCCGAAGGTATCTTTTTCCGCAAAAAGAACCTCGCCGCAACAATCATTCCGGCCTGCAGCATTAAATAAACGGCTGCACTGCCGTGGTCGTTCTGTGCTGCATATAATGGAATAAAGACAGTTACGGCGCCAAAAATAATGGACGCACCCAGCATCAATATACTGCAGCGAAACAAGTGAGGGTTCGTGATTAACTGGTTAAATGAACCCCGCATGCTCGTTTTATGAGCTTTGGGCCGGTTATCAGCAGCTGTCTTCACCGTGGCACTGAAGCCTACAGCTCCTGTAAGTACAGCCATGCCGACAATAACCGCTGTAAAAACATTCATGTTCCCGGTCTCCCAAATGTTCACTGCCAGCAACGGTCCTAATACCCCGGGCATTGATGCACAAAGTGAATACATGGAAATTCCTTGCGAACGCTCCTTCTGCGGCAGGGCATCAATAATGCCAAGCTGCAATGACATGGAGAAAAAAGCTGTACATATCCCTTGCAGCATCCGGGCGAAGAAATACCCGCCTAACCCGGTAAAGGTATAAAGAGATAAAGCCAAGGCGTTAATTACCAGAATAACGCGCAAAACTTTGACCGGTCCCAGCTGATGGATGACCTGGCCGGCCCAAGGCCGCAGGAACATGGTCGTTAACAAGTACGCCCCCATGACAATGCCAATTGTTGAATTGCTGGCGCCGAGGGACTCTCCCTTTAAAGGTATAATGACATTGAGAATGGAATTCGCGCTGAAATACAGCAGCGTCAGCAGATACAAACGCAGAAAGGGCCAAGACAGGGCTCCCTTCACAGGGTACTCTCCTTTCCGTCTGCACATCCATTGCTACCGCACTCTTCGGGATCAGTAAAGCGCAGGGCCATCTGTAGCAAGACTTTAGAATACTCGGACTGAACATTATGTAATTGGTCGGCAGATACAATCTCTTCGATTTGTCCGCTGCGCAGAAACATCATGCGGTCACACAGATAGGCTGCCGCCTGGATATCATGGGTGATGAAGATATAGCTCATGCCGTACATTTCTTTCAGCGTCTTCAGCAGCTCAAGCACCTGGAATTGTACGGAGGCATCGAGCGCACTAACGGCTTCATCCAGGACGATGCAGGCCGGCTCAGTCGAAACAGCTCTGGCGATGCATACCCGCTGTGCCTCTCCTCCGGACAGCTCATGAGGATACTTCATCCGATAAGAAGAGTCCAGCCCTACCTGGCGCAGCAGAAGGTCAATCTGCTTCCCGATTTCCCCGTCTTTCCACCCAAGAAGTCTCAGAGGTTCAGCCAAAGCCTTCTCCACCGAGTAGTACGGATGAATCGATGAAGTATAATCTTGAAAGACCGCACTGATCTTTCCCCGCCGGCCGTCCCGCTTACCTATGCTTTTGCCTTCAAACCAGATACTCCCGTGATCAGGCTTCTCAATACCAAGCATCAGACGTCCCAAAGTCGACTTGCCGCTGCCGCTTTCTCCGATTATCCCCAGTACCTCGCCTGCCTCTACAGTAAAGCTGATATTATACAACACTTTTTTATTTTTAAGTGAGAACGCTCCCCCGCCAGCATAGGATTTCTCCACCTTATCCACGGTCAACATGCTGAGGTCCCCCCATCCTGCTGATAAAATGCCGGCTTAGTGCCTGCTTAGCTTCAATCAGATGTCTTGTATATTCATGTCTCGTACGGATGAAAATATCGGCTGTAGTCCCGCGCTCCAGAATCTCGCCGCTCTTCATGACCACTATCTCGTCCGCAATCCGTTTCACCACGCCTAAATCATGCGAAACAAATATCATGGAGCAGTCTGTTTCAGCCCGCAGGCGGATCAATTGTTCCATAACCTCGTATTGTGAAATCGTATCAAGCGCAGATGTCGGTTCATCGGCAATAATCAGCTTGGGCTCAAGCACGATGGCAAGTGCGATCATCATCCGCTGGAGCATGCCTCCTGAAAGCTGATGCGGGTATTTATTCATCAGTTCAACCGGATCTTTGAGCATGACGCTCTCCATCGCTCTGGCCATCCGCGCCGTTATTTCACTGAGACCCCAGCCATAGTGCTGCTGCAGCGTCTCTTTGAAATGGGTGCCGACCACACTTGAAGGATCAAAGGCGCGCATGCCGTTCTGCATGATCAGGCACAACTGTCTGCCCCTTTGCTCCCGCATCTCCGCTTCGGAAAGCTTCGCCAGATCCTTGCCGTTCAGCTTAATGCTTCCCAATTGTCTAATGTTGTTTTTATTCAGCCTAAGGAGCGCCCGGCAGGTTACAGATTTTCCGCTTCCGCTCTCTCCTACAATGGCCAGACAGCTCCCCGGCCTAACTTGAAAGGAACTATCCGAAACAATGCTTCTGCCGGTCGAATCGTCCCATATCCGTAAGTTTGAAACCTCCAGCGTGTTCATAGAATTCATGCCACCTCTTCTCCCTTTGGTTTGGCGGAGAATAAAGCGAAGGCCCGCTGTGATTTGTTAGCCTTCCTTTGCAATTTCGGGTCCAAGGCTGCCTGAAGCGCATCGGAGCAGAAATTAATCGCCGAAACGACGATAACGATAGCCAGTCCGGGGGCAAGCATAAGCTCCGGCCGGGAGAACATCACCCCTCTGGCTTCATTCAGCATCATCCCCCACTCTGCGTGAGGCGCCTCGATACCTAAACCCAGAAAGGACAAGCCTGAAATTTGCAGGATCATGGTGCCAAAAGCGCTGCTGCCAATCACTGCCATATCCGGAAGGGTCATAGGGAGGATCTGCTTCATCATAATGGTCAAGTTGCCCATCCCCAATGTCTTGGCGAATCTTACATAGTCTGTATCGGCATACTGCATGACCGAGGTCCGGATGACTCGTGCAAACCAGGCCCACTTCATAATGACGAAGGCGATCAGGATGTTCTGGATTCCCGGACCCAGGATGCCGACAACAGCCAGTGACATGACGTAACCCGGAAAGGAGAGCATGACGTCACATACCCTCATTAGGATATTGTCCGTCTTACCTCTGAAGTAGCCGGCGATGAAGCCGAGAATGGCGCCAAAGGAAGCCGATACCGCCAGAGCAACAAATACCCAGAGTACACTGGGACGAATGCCGTATATTAATCTGGACAATACGCAGCGTCCCAGATGATCGTTACCCAGTAGATACTGCCAGGAGGGTGAAGCATAGCGCAGCTCCATCTGGACCTGCTGTGGATCATGGGGGGCAAACCAAGGCGCACAGATTCCGAGGATTGCGGTCAATGTTATGACAGTCAGGGACAAGGCCGCCAGCTTGTCCCTGCACATCCTTTGAAGTACATTCATCTAGAACTCCTTTCTCAGCTTGGGATTCAATGCAGCGTTAATAAGATCCGAAAGGGTATTGAACACCACGAAGGAAACAGCCAGCACCAGGACATATGCCTGGATGACCGGAAAATCACGGCCCAGAATGGAGTTCACGGTCAATGCCCCGAGTCCCGGCCAGGCGAAGATACTCTCTACAACGACTGTGCTCCCAAGAATAATCGGAACTGCCATACAGAATACGGAGACGGCGACCTGCATAGAGTTCTTCAGCATCCGCAGTGTAATTTTCCCTTCCGGCAAGCCGCATGCCCTGGCATAAAGCGTGTAGTCTTCATGCAGTTGGCTTAGCATCGAGCTTCGTACAATGCGAAAGTAGATACCGGCATAACTGACCGTCAGCACGGTCACTGGCAGGATGTAGCTGGCATAAGAATCCATACCGCTCGTCGGCAGCCAGTCCAGCCTGACAGAGAAATACCAGATCATTATCGCTGCAAGCCATGCCGAAGGCATGGATGTGAGGAAGAATGAAATTCCGCGGACCGAGCGGTCTAGCAGCCTGCCTTCTTTCAGCGCGCAGAAGATGCCCAGTCCAACAGACAACACCAGAATGGCAACCACCGATACCAACGTTAATTTAAGCGTATTTAGAAATGCGGGTCCAAGCATCGACCATACCGGGGTACCCGTTATATAGGATTCACCGAAATCCAGCCGGAGACAGGAGGACAGCCAATGGAAATAGCGGATCATAAACGGCCGGTCCATGCCCAGCGCTATTTTTGTCTCCGCAAGCAGTGCTTCGGTGATTTGCGGGACTCCCTGTGCCCGCAGCACAACCTCTGCCGGGTCCAGCGGTGAAAGATGATTCAGCACAAAAGTCAAAAAGGAAATGATAATCAGCAGAGGAACCGTTAGCAGTGTTCTTTTCAGGATAAAAACTTTCATAAAGCCCCTTTCCGTCTCCGATTATTGAAAATGCATAGTCTCGAAAGGCAGCTCAAACTGGGTTTGCTTAAAACCGATGCCTTGTAGACTGCCCGGAGCAACCACTGTAAGATTGCCGTTCGTAATCGGGATAAAGACCGCTTCATCATGGACAGTCGTCAAAATATCCGCGTAGAGCGATTTCCGTTGTTCCTCATCGGTAGTGACCATGACCTCCTTAATATTGCTATACAGGTCTTCTGCCTGGGCAATACCGCTTGTTGCATGATAATAAGATGACTCCGTGGTGAATGCAGAAACGGTACTTTGCGGGTCATAAGCCAGTCCCCAAGTCTGGTTAAATAAGAGATCATAATCCCCCGCGGCTCGCCGCCTCGCAATTGAGGAAGAGTCCTCCCCGACCAGAGTAAGCTGCATGCCTATGCCTTTTACGGTATTCTGGATCAGCTCGGCTTGCGTTTTCTGCGATAATGAAGCCGCATCATAGTATAGCTTCATCGTTAAGGGCTTACCGTCTTTCATCCGAACTTCTCCGCTAGAGAGTCCCCAGCCCGCTTCCTCCAGCAATCGTTCAGCCGCAAGCAAATCATAGGCTCTCGGCTTCAATCCGATATCCGCGTAGTTCACATTGGGGGAGAACAAGGTTTCGGCGGGCGTCTCTTTCCCGTTAAAAATATGCCGGGCGATAGTATCACGGTCGATAGCATACCAGATGGCTTCACGGACGGCTTTTTCATTTGCAGGACTGTCTGTCTTGCCGCTGTTAGCCACGATCATCTTCGTGTTCATCGGCTCACTTCTGACCACCTGATAGTCCCCGGATTCCGCCAGCCGGTCCATTGACTCCGCATCGATGCTGTCCGTTCCTCTGTCATCAGTAAAGACGAAGTTCACTTCCCCCTTTTGCAGGGCCAGAAATGTTGTTTCCCCTGTCGGAAGCACCTTTGCTGTGATTTTCTCTATAGCTGGTGCACCGTTCCAGTAATCTTTATTCGCTTCGAATACAGCGTATTGATCCGTCTGATGCTCTGTAAGCCGGTAAGGGCCTGTGCCGTTATAACCGTTGACTCCATCCTTGGTTTCTCCATTGATAAAGTCTTTCGGGGAAAGGAACACATAAGGCCTTGTCATGGAAAGCTCCAGTAATGCCGGGTAATACGGCTCCGATAACGTCATTTCAAAGGTATACTCATCGATCACCTTGGTGTCCACAATTTTCGTAGACAATTTAATCCAGGCGTGCTTGACTGCATTATGCTGGACTGCGTCGATATTCAGCCTGACCGCCTCCGCATTAAACGGTTCTCCGTCATGGAAGACAACGCCCTGCCTTAGATGGAACGTATAGACCGTCCCGTCTGCGGAGATGTCCCATGATTCTGCCAGCAACGGCTTGATTCCCTCAGGTGTATTCTCAACCAAGGACTCGTATACCTTCCCCTGCGCCGGCATAGAGCCAGTGTATAAATGAGGGTTCATGTCGTTAATGTCCTTTACCGTAGCATAAACCAGCTCACGGCTTGAATTGGACGTATTCTGTCCGCTGTCTGCTTGCCCGCATCCGGCCAGCACAGCCATGGATGTAACGGCTGCCAGCAAAATGGCATATCTTCTTTTCATCTTTATTCCCCCATGTAAGAACTATTGTCAGTCTTTCTTTTTCACTGCCAAATTACTGCAAATCATCCGGATATCCTCGGAATAGGATTGTACGTGAAACGCCTCGGTTACAGCCTGGCCTTGGAGCACCTGGGCCGAGAACTTCAGCTGCTGCTCATAACGGTCAATGAACTGATCGATGGTCAGGCACTGAGCACGGATCGATCAGCAGGGAGGCGTACCGGATATACAGGATGAACGAACAAAGAGATGTTTCTGCTCTCCGCTTCCGCCCCCTTTTCTTTTATGTAAGTGTGAACCAGGCTGTTCGAACCCAAAGTGGGGGAAATCAAAATAACAGATTTCACATGGGCTAAAAGACCGCTGTCCAATTGTCGCAGTACCTGCAGATATGCATCCGCTGTCACCGACAAGATCACTATCTCCCATAGCCCGCTTACGGTCCCGTAGCCTTGAGTCAAGCGGCTCATACTTTGCCGGCACCGTTGAACTGAAAATGATAGGTGTAACTTGTTTCAATTCTGCCTTAAATTGCTCTATTCCTCCTGTTACAAGACGTATACTACCTTGGAATCAGCAGGAATATGAAAGCTCCCGAATTCACGCTTGGAGTACTGGATAAGACCGAGCATGAATTCACGGGTGTTATAGCTGAACATCCTAATTTCGATGTTTTCAGGTACGGGCATCATGACCTTGCAGAAATAATCCGCATCCGTTCTCTGCACTTGACAGCTTATAAGCTGATCTAATCCAGAGGTCCCCATTTGAATCGCCATAGTGCTCTTGGGCTCAAGTCCCCTGTGAAATGCTGTCAATGCATCCAAGGACATGCAGGCATTCCCACAGAATTCACCACCGGCCATGCAGAGAGCTGCCGCTTCATCACTCACATCCTTAGAAATTCAGTTTGAATCACTGATACCTTACTCTATTAGTAATGATTACGATTATCATTGTAAATTATAACCACACCTCATTTACAGGTCAATGTTTTTTTAAAATCATCCACTGCAAAAAAATGTAACTTAAGTGATATCCATTCTCTTTACTGAGCTCCGGAAGCAAAACAAAAAGCAACCCATCCGCAGACAAGTTGCTTTTTGAAACCTTATTGTAAACGGATACTACTAACCTGTTATGATATAATCATTTCATATTTTGATGTCAGAAAGTAAGGGAGCATAGCAGTGAACAACTTAAACATACTCCATGAACTTTCAGAGCACATATTAATTCGAATCAATATGTGCTTGGAGGCCGCTCATCCCAATAGCTGGGCAGAAACCAAACAGCTTCAGGATTACTCCTTTTGGTATCTACATGAAGGCCAAATTGAAATTCGCATTTACGATCAGGTACACATCGCCAGAGAAGGCGACCTGATTTTATTCAGCCCCAAGGTAGTCTATACCGCCACAAACGTTGGGGCTAATTGCAGATTTACCTTTACACACTTTAATTTTGACCTTGGAGACCAGCATACAATTCTGGACAATTTCCAGCTCCCCGGTGTGATTCCAAGCCCCCTCTTCCCGGAAGAAATTCGTCTGTTCTTAGACAGTTGTGAACAGTATAAGGGCGGTGCTATGATGTCAACGATTCGATTAAAGGGCGCGCTGACCATCTTAATTTCCAAGTTATTGGAATGTTATGAGCTTGGCTCATACCGCGGGGGATTTACGAATAATTTGTCCGAGCGAAAGCGAATCACCAGTTTACAGAAGCTGCAGCCTGTTTTCCAGTTCATCCGCGAGCATCTGCATGAGCCCATCCGTATTGAAGAACTTGCAGTACTGGCTGGCATGTCGGAGAAGTACTTCATTGTCTATTTCAAACAAGCATGCGGTGCTACACCAGGTCTGTACATCTATCAGATGAAGATGAGCCGTGCCCGGAATTTATTGTACACCAAACGTTTTTCAATCAAACAAATTGCGGGGCTGCTCGGCTATCCTGATCCCTATACCTTTTCAAAGGCCTTCAAGAAATACTACAATGTGCCGCCATCCCAGTTCCGGTAAAACTAGTGATCCACTTACAAAAAAGCCTTAAGCCCATCGTTTAGGTACATTCAGATATCCTTCCAGATCATTCATTACGGCAGTACCACCAGAAACGTTAAGAACTCTACCGTTAATATGCCAATAATACTGGTTCATCGCATCGTCAATTAGACTGTATTTTATATGGATAAGTTCCATTGTCTCAATTAATTGAAGTTCAATAGGAGGAAAATATGAACCAAGTAAAAAAATTTAGAATCGGGAGGAAAACCGGGATTACACTCAGTGTTATAGCTTTCCTGATCCTCACAATTGTTGTTGTGAACCAGCTCACACCGCGTCTTTATGTGGCCATTTTCAGAGCATTAATCAACACCCAAGAGAATGCTGTAAATCTGGGTCCATATGCTGACAAAATTAATGGTATTGAAGTTAGTGACGCAGTCAGTATTCCTGTTGAAGGATTGCCCGATGCTGAGTTAACCATGTATACTTCTGATGCCGGATCCGGTGCTCCTAAGCCCCTGATTTTATTTATACATGGCGGCGGCTGGGCAGCAGGAAATGCGAAACAATTAGAGTCATTCTCAAAGCTTCTAGTGTCCGAGGGATATGTTGTTGCGTCTCTAGATTATTCGCTTGCCCCCGAGTACAGATATCCGGCTCCCATACAGCAGGCCGCAGCAGCAATCCATTATCTGCAGGCTCACGCTGCCGAATACAATGCAGATCCCGCAAAGCTCTTCATAGGCGGTAACTCGGCGGGTGCTCAAATATCAGGTCAGCTGGGAGCAATGATCACCAATCCCGCACTTGAACAGCAAGTCGGCATAAATATTGATATCCCCGCTGATAACGTGAAGGGTTTACTGTTACTTAATGGCGTATATGACTTTGATACTGTAGCACGGGATAACTTCCCTGGCTTTAGAAAATATGCTTGGAGTTATACCGGAAAGAAAGATTACGAAAGCTACTCCAGATTAGACGAGCTTTCAACTGTAAAAAATATCACCTCCGATTATCCGGCAACGTATTTAACCGCAGGTGATGCCGATCCACTAGAACCACAGACCTATGAAATGGATGCTATTCTCAGAGCACATGGTGTTGACGTTACGAGTGTCTATTGGACTGGCAGCGGAAATAACTTGCCTCATGATTACATCTTTGGACTCCAAACGGAGCCTGCTCAGTTAGCCTTTGAAGAGGTCGTCAAATTTATAAATGATAAATCACAACAATGAGAAGTTCAACGGATTTTCCGGTAATTACCAGAATGATTAAGCCGAACTCCTAGATCACGTAACTCCATGAGATTGCTGTCCATAGATGTATAATCATTTCATATTACGATGTCAGAAAGAAAGGGATTTATCTGTTAACAACTGCTCATGACAGCCTGATTATTACAATGGATTTGGATTAAATATTCGAAGTTGCAGCCGCCTTATAGACTTCCACCCCGTAAGGAGCGAGTTCCAGACTTGTCTCGTACAATTTTCCGGTCAAGAGGCCTTCCCCCGGTACCTTAAGGAAGACATGCTGTTCATCAGCTGTCGTATTTACGTATATCACGTGATTCCCTAACTGACGAGCGCTTACCCCTAACGGAGTCTCCGGCCCCTTTTCAACTCCGAGCTGTGCATAGAAGTGGCTGAGTAACTCTTGCATAAGCTCAAACTGAGCTGGAACCGCTACATAAACGGCTTTACCTTTTCCGTACGCATTGATGCTAACCGCCGGAAGCTCCTGATCCAGGTTAGTAAATGTAGCCAGTACTTCAGCACTCGTAAGTTCCAGAATTTCATAGTAGTCTACCCTATAATCTAAAATCCGATCATTCATTTTAATGTTCGGAGTTTCACGCCGGATATTGAGCTTTTGCTTCTGGAGACCACCCTCATTGCTATCCGAATAGTGATAGGCAGCATTCTCAAAAGCATTAGCGCGGATACCAAATACATCGCTAAGCCTTCCGGGCATGGTCGTGCTGAAAACCCGGTTATGCTCATCGACTTTGGCTGAATAGGCAGTCATAATTACCGTTCCGCCTTCTTGAACAAACTTCCTGATCGCACTGGCGGAAGCTTCATCCATAATACAGTGGCCAGGTACCAGCAACATTTTGTAGTTTTTCTCGATGTTGCGGAGGTCCACAATATTGAATGCGACATTATCCTCGCTTAACGCAAGGAAGGTCTGCATGATTTGCTCAAGATAAGCTGTCTTATAGTAAGCTTTCGAATTCTCGGAGACTCTGAAGGATTCGAAGGAATAGGCCATGGCGATTTCCGGTTGCGGCAGATAGGGCAATCCAATTGGTTTCAGCTGCTCCATCTCGCGTGCAAATTCGCGAAATTCATCCAGCTTCCTTCCCGGCTGGCCATCGTGATCAAGCAGCCCGAATAAGTACTGTTCTTCTCCGCCTAACATGGATCTCCATGTCCATGCGCAGACGGCTCCCGAGCGAAATAACAAGGATAAGTAGGCATACATCCGGAGAACACCCTTTGGAGGTGCATAGGCACCGAATGATCCTGTCTGGAATTCCAGACACCAGATCGCTTCATCCTTCTCCCCAATCCGGTGAACCATCGTGAAGCAAGCTCCAAATAACGCATTGTGGTCTTCGGGATTTACTCCGGGATAGAAGCCTACTCCAGGCAGATCAAAGATTTGCTGGTATTCCTTCAAATAATCAAAGCCGAGTGCCGGATATTCCCCCCAGTGATTGGTCGTTTCCCGGGCATCAGGAGCATGCTTGCGCACGATATCGCTTAAGCCCTGAAGATAGGACAGCTGCTCGTCCGAATAGAACCGGCGTACCTCCAGCATCCGCTCCGGCGGCCCAGTTCTTTCACCGGAAACCGGAAATTCAACATCCTCGAAGCTGCCGAGCTTGCGGGACCATCTCTGCGCAGCCCATGCTTCATTCAATTCCCCGATCGTAGCATACTTCGCTCTCAGCCACTGAATATACCGCTGACGGGCTTCTTCAGAGTAAGTCTGCATGCCCGCACCCACCTCATTGCATAAGCCGAAGGCATGAAGAGCCGGGTGACCGGCATACCTTGTGGTCAGTCTCTCTGCAAACCGGTAGGCATATTCCTGAAATACCGGATTGCCCACATCTTCCATATAACGGCGTACAGAATGGAGACGATTCCGGTGCTGGTCAGTAATATTGATGATCGGGTATTTCTTATGCAGCCACGTGGGCGCCGGACGGGTCGCAATGTCGAGAACTACTTTGAATCCTGCCTCTGCGAACAAATCCATAACCTCATCAAACCACGCAAAGTCATAATTGCCTTCCGAAGGCTCAAAGCTATCCCAGCACAGATGCCCGAGACGTACCAGATTAAAGCCTGATTCCTTCATCAGGCAGATATCCTCCGGCCATCGTTCACGGGGCCAGTCATGCGGGTGGTAATTGGTTCCGACAAATATCATAATGTGCACTCCTCTTTTATTATTTCTTCCCTTTAGAACAACTTCAGTCTCATTCATTATAAGGAGATCTATAATAAACCGGAATGCAAGCTAGTATCACATGCATGTCATTTAGTAACATATTCATCATCCAATTAAGAACGGTAACGATATTAATAAAATCTCATTCCAATGAAAAAAAGCAACTTATCCGAAGACAAGTCGCTATCTCAACGAGCAATCCTTGTATTCATACGCTCCCTTCAACTAAAATAACTGTATTGATATGCACGACTGCCAGGAGGGCTTTCATCATGAAGATCGAAGGTATTGATCACCTCGTATTAACTGTTACCTCTATAAACCAGACAATTACTTTCTATACAGAAGTACTGTCCATGACGCTTGTAGAATTCGGCCAAGGCCGAAAAGCCCTGCAGTTCGGTCAACAAAAAATCAATCTGCATGAAAAAGGCAACGAGTATGAACCCAAAGCCCTGATGCCAACACCAGGCTCAGCGGATCTCTGTTTCCTTGTGAGCACTCCACTGGAAGAAGTTATACAACGATTATTGAAGTATCATATTCCTATTGAAGAGGGGCCAGTAGCACGCACTGGAGCACAAGGGCCCATCCTCTCCGTTTACGTACGTGATCCTGACAACAACCTGATTGAGCTGGCTAACATAATGTAAATGTAATTCTATCTTTTATAACCTGCAGGATCGAGACATCCAATGTCTCATTCCTACAGGCAAATTTATTACTACCAATCCCTGAGCCCTACCCCTTCACACTTCCCAGTGTCAGCCCTTCCGTAAAATACTTCTGCATAAACGGATAAACAACAAACAAAGGAATAATGGAAATAAAGATTTGAGCGGCTTTCAGGTTAATGTCGTTTACGTTCATTACATCAACGATAGTTTGCAGGTCTCCACCAAGAATTGCACTTTGAATATCAACGACAAGTGTCTGCAAATACGACTGCAGCGGATAGTTTGAAGTAAAGTTCGAATAAATCAAGCCGTCGAACCAGGCATTCCAGTGATGAATTAAGCTAAAGAGAGTAACTGTAGCAATAGAAGGTTTAGACAGAGGAATATATATTCTCCATAAAATCGTCCATTGGCTTGCTCCGTCAAGCATTGCAGACTCTTCTAATTCCTCGGGTATGCCCCTGAAGAAGTTCATAATCAATATGACATTAAAAATAGGAACCGCGCCGGGAAGGACAAGTGACCATATGGAATCAATCAACCCGAGCTTGGATATTAGAATATACGTAGGAATCAAACCGCCGTTAAATACCATCAGAAAAATGAAATACGCGGAATAATACTTTCTTTTCTTAAAGATAGAATCGCTTTTGGATAGCGGATAAGCTGCCAGAATCGTTAACAGCATATTGATCGGAACGCCGATAACTACCCGTTTGACCGTTACAAGAACCGCTGTCCAAAACTCGCTGTTATTCATTACATAGCTGTAAGCTTCTGTGGTGAAGTCTACCGGCCATAATTTCACTCTGTTCGCCAAAATTGCTTGGGAGCCGCTAAGAGAGCGGGCCAATAAATTAACAAGCGGAATTAGACAAGCCAGCGTTATCGCCAATATTAAAATAGCATTACAAAGAATAAATACCTTCCTGCTCATGGAAATATTTTTAGCAAACATGCTTGTTACCCCCTTCTAAAATACGCGGTATCCAGCATATCGCTCTGCCATTTTAAATGAAACGACGATAAGGATGCCCGAAATAACTGACTTAAACAGACCTACCGCTGCAGATAACGAGAATTGCTGATTTACCAGACCTAGCCGATAAACAAGCGTATCAATGATATCGCCGGTCTCGTATACTGAAGGGCTGTACAATACAAAGATTTGCTCAAACCCGGCATTCAGAATATTCCCTATAGAAAGTACTGTCATTAAGATGATAATAGGCGCAATGCCCGGGAGCGTAACATGCCAGGTCTGTTTCCATCTTCCTGCACCATCGATTGACGATGCTTCATATAAACTGGGATTGATACTGGTCAATGCGGCTAAATAAACAATCGTATTATAGCCAAAGTTTTTCCAGACATCACTGACTACTACCGAAGCCGGGAAGATGTGCTTATTTCCCAGAAAGTTAATAGGCGCATCCACCAAACCTAGATTCATCAACACCGTATTCAGGAATCCTGCATCTCCAGCTGTATTGCCTTGTGACAGAAAATCCAGTAAGATTCCTCCTAAAACGACCCAGGAAAGAAAATAAGGCAAATAGGTAATGGTCTGTACCGTTTTTTTGAACCATTTGATCCGGAGTTCATTCAGCATCAGGGCAAATACAATCGGAAAAATCATATTACCGATAATCTTAAAAACGGCAATAGTTAGCGTATTTCGTAAAGCCGGCATAAAGTCCGGCAATAACGCAATCGTCTTGAAATTCTCAAATCCTACCCAATTGGATTTCAGCATCCCGAGGCCCGGCTGATAGTCCTGAAAAGCGATAACAATCCCGAAAATGGGAAGATAACTAAAGATGAATAAAACTACCACAGGCAGAACAAGCATAAGATGAAACATTCGTTGTCTCTTTTTATCAATATTGGTCATCCGCTCCTGCTCCTTTCCATCATTAGAGGATGCAATACTGTCATTACATCCCCTAACCTTATTTATATCTGATTACTTATTGCTGTCGTACCATTCCTGCGCTTCCTTCGTTACTGTCTCTCCGCCAAGTGCCTTCCAGGATTGGAGGAATTTATCGTACGAATCCACGCTGTCACCGTAGATAATCTTCACAATGGTTTCAAGCGCCATTTTGTCGAGTGTCGAATATTTGGCTGACATCGTTTCGGTTGGAATGTAGTTGTACGCCGAAAGGTTATAAGCGCCACTTGTTTTAATTAGGTCCACTGTCGCTTCCCCGCCTTGCGGGTCACCAAACACGGTATATAAGCTCGCGCCGCTCAGGAATGTGGAATCATTTGCTGCAATCATGTCTTTAGCCGTTCCCGCTTCTACGGCATCCAGATAATATTTCATTTTGTCATAATCGCCCTTTTGTTCAACATTCAGCTCAGAAGTATCGCCTGTCTGCAGTGCTTGGGATTCTTTATAATAATTCTCGAGATTTTTCAGTGGGTTCAGGGTTTGAGTCAGACTGAACTTCCAGCCGCTATACACATCAGTTTGTCCGTAATATTTGTTGAATTCGTCTTCGTTGCTCGGGTGAATCAGTTTTTGCACACTGAGGTTAATCAACTTGATTAACGCTTCCGGATTTTTGGCTTTGCTGCTTATTACAAAATAAGATTCAGGCAGTGTAGGCATGTAAGCTTTGGAGGAGCCTTCACCATTACCGTCCGGAATGCGGGCGCTTGTAAAGTGGGCATTCGGGTCACTTTTAATTGCATCCATAATAGATGTCATGGCTCCCCACATCGGAGCGAAGAAGATTCCGGCTTTTCCGCTGCCTAAATCCTTGTTGATTGCAGTCAAATCCATGGTTCCAAAATTTTTGGCCAAAGATCCCTCATTGTACATAGCCTGCAGTGCGGTTAAACCCTTCTTCATCTCATCCGGCAGAGCACCACCCCAGACCACCTTGCCATCCTTCTCAATAAGAGAGAATTTTCCGTTCCAGTGACCCGGCGCTGCGCCGTAACCTTCAAAGAATGCCTGCAAACCGGAGAGCATGGCAAAGCCCTCTTTACCATTTAGTGCAAGTCCGTAAGTATCCGCTTTACCGTTGCCATCCGGGTCATTTTTGGTGAATGCGCTTGCCACTTCGACCAGTTCGTCCATGGTTGCCGGCATCTTCAAGCCCAAGTTATCCAGCCAATCCTGACGGACGAACATCATCATAACGCCGTCAAAACCGCTGCTCATTTTTGGAATCGCATACAGCTTACCGTCCACCTTGGCTGAAGCCAGTGACGCACCTTCATCTACATTCAAATACTCGTTGAGCTCCGGAGTAGCATATTTTTCATATACCTCACTAATGTCGGCGATTACATTCGTTTGCGCATATTTTACAAGCTCAGAAGCCGATACCGTAAATACATCCGGGTAACTGCCGGAAGCGATTGCCGTCGATAGCTTGGTTTCTCCTTGACTGGCGTCAACACTGTACATAGGAGTAATGTTATATCCGTTTTCTTTATACAGATCCATCCAGGTGTTCTGGGATTCCGTTTCCTGGCCCTGCATCTTAAAGTCAGAGGCAAAAGCAAATCCTACATTGAGCTTGACCGGCGTAGTGTAACCATAAAGATTGTCATCATCCGCTGCATTACTGACAGCTTGATTAGTAGCGTTGTTGCTGGCAGCTGCATTACCCGTATTATTGTTTGAACTACCATTACCGCTGCATGCGGTTACAGTTATCAGCATTGCTGCAGCCAGTGCAATACCAGCCGCGCTTTTCAATCTCTCTTTTTTCATTTTTATCCTCCCTTTTGTAACTACCTTGGTGGGTACATGTGCATTATAAAAGAAAACGTTTTCTTTCATCTACGTCCATGATTTTACTTTGCCTTTATATTTTTACTACTTTCTGATAGCGCATTCAAAAGAGTTCTATTGTTCTGTACAATAGAGGTAGACGCATTAATTTGTTCATTTCTATGCAACCTTAGGAGGAATAACCGTGGGAAGCCTGTTAATTATAGACGATGAGTTAGATATATTGGAGTCCCTCCAGGACATGTTCCTATACGAAGTATCAGCAGATATTGATGTTTACACAGCCAACTCAGCCCGAAAAGCCATTCAACTGCTGGATAAGCTGAAATTCGATGTCGTTATGACAGACATCCGGATGCCCGGAATGAGCGGCCTCGAATTATTTAAGGTGATCAAAAATAACTGGCCGCAATGCCGGGTTATTTTCCTGACCGGCTATAGGGAATTTGATTATTTGTACGAAATCCATGATTACAAAGATGTACGTTATCTGCTGAAAAGCGAAGACAATACCGCCATCATCAGAACGGTCATGGAGGCTTTTGATGACATCCAAAAAATGATTGAGCTCGAATACACCGCCCAATCGCTGGAGCTTGAAATGGATAAGGCGCAGATGTGGCTGCGCAAGGAGTACATTAACCAGCTTATATACAATAAGGGCAAACGTGAAATCCATCAACAACAGCTTGAAGAGCTCAGAATCCCCATTCAGAGCAGTTTCCCTATGCTTGCTTTTCTTTTCCGTCTGGACAATGCCGGGGCGGAGGATTTCATTGCTGAAGAATTTGTTCTATATCAGAATATCTTTCATATTGTCCATCATTTCATGCCTGACCACATCCGGGTCCATGTTCATTTTGTAACAAACGGATACGGAATATTGCTGTTACAGCCTGAGCCCGCTGCGGCAGATTTAGTTCATGAGATCCAGTGGGAACGTATATATACTCTTTCCTTTGGAGCCTTGGAATATATACAAGAAAATTTCCGAAAAACAGTTCATACGAGTATTTCCTTTGTAACCAGCACAGAGCCTTGCTCCTTTCAGGAGCTGCATTTTCATTATGAACGATTAAAGAGACTGGCCATTTCAAGGATAGGCCTAAGCGAGCAGATGATCCTTAAGGAAGACAACCATGCTCAGGGGACAGCTGAAGCTGCATTCACTCCAATGAATGTGCGCCCGCAAATTCAACTGCTGGAGACGTATCTCGAGATGAGAAAACCCGTATCCTATTTCGAAACATTGGATACTCTTCTGGGAACGCCGGAGCAAATACAGAGCAAGTATTATGATGCGGCATTGGCGCTTTATTATAACGTCGCCGTCACACTGCTCAACTTTATTAACGAAAACAACCTGACTGCAGCTGTTGCTGAAAAAATAAACTTGGATAAACTAATGAATGCCGGCAATCAAACATCAATGGAGCATTTAATCACCTTCTTGTATGATCTCTCAAGCCGTATCTTTGAAACCCTTGGCGGCGAAGCGAGAAATCGGACAAACGAAGCGCTGCAGAAGGTCCAGGATTATATCGAGAACAATCTTCATGAAGATCTGACATTGAACAGGCTGGCCGAAGTCGGCTGCTTCAACGCTTCCTACCTGTCCAGAATCTTCAAACAAACCTATGGGTGTAATCTTTCTGAGTATATAGGGAAAGGCCGTGTGGAATTGGCAAAACGCCTGCTGCGAACCAGCAACGAGCGCATTCACGAAATTTCCCGGAAAGTCGGCTATACATCCGCACACTCTTTTACCAGAGTATTCAAACAAATGACCGGAATAACGCCACAGGAATATAGGGATAAGTATGGTGAGCATTAATGAAAAGAACTTTATTACGGGAAAACCCATTCAAAATCAACTGGAAAAACTCGATTCGTACAAGACAGCTTTCTATATTCTTTCTTTTCTTGTTTGTGAGTACACTATTGTCTTCTTTTCTTTACTACAACGCTATCAAAGTCGCTAAGCAATCCATTAATGACAAAATGAATTCCCAGGCGGACTTTTTTGTTGATTCCATCGATCAGCAGATCATGAATATCAAGAATATGATGTATGATCTATTCTCGGCGCGCAAACTGGTGTTTCTGGTGAATCCGAACAGCACACTCACCGATTATGAGCGGAGAGAAGCCATATTAACCGAACAGGAACGCCTGAATTCGTTGAAGAACAGCAGTCTACTGGTCAAAACAGCCACGCTGTACTTACCGAAAGCAAACTTAAAGATATCCAATGACGTTGTGGAAGCATTAAGTGGCGAGGATATGTCTTTCATTGAAAAGCACTATCCTTCCGTAAACCAGATCATGAATGTTGAAGATAACAAGCTGTTCATGGTATCTACGGGTACCCCCTATGATAAGAACCTTTCAATGACGGAGGCTTTCTTCTATGTAGAGCTGAACCGGGACAAAATTATCGATACGCTGTCCACCTTCAATACCATCAAGAACAGCGGTTCCTTTCTCTTCCAGCAAAATCAGAACATCCTTTTTGAGAGTAACGAAGGCGGTAGTTACGGCAAAAACATGATGGAGTATATCCGTTCAGATCCAAATCATGCTGAAGAAAATTCGCTCACCTTAAATGTAGATAAGCAAAAATTCCTGACGGTCATCCGAAAATCTGATTATTTTGGGCTTTTTGTGCAATATAACCCGGAAAAAGAGGTATTACGTGATCTGCAAATGTACAAATGGCTGGTCTTTATCTACATTGTTGTGATGCTCTTCTTATCGGTCAGCATTTCTGCATTTACCGAACGCAACATTCATAAGCCCTTGGTCAAACTGCTAAGAGCCTTCTCCAGAGTCGAACACGGCAACTTTAACAGCGAGCTTAAATTGGCTGCAGGCAAAGGGAATGAGTTCAGCTATCTGTACGACGGCTTCAATCACATGACACTGGAGATCCGGAATTTAATTGAGGAGGTTTATATTCAGAAGAACCTGACTCAAAGAGCTGAACTCAAACAGCTTCAGGCTCAGATTAATCCACATTTCTTGTATAACAGCTTCTTTTCTCTAAGCCAGAAAATAAAAAGAGGAGATAACGCAATTGCAGAAGAGTTCGCGCAGCATCTTGGTGTCTTCTTCCGTTTTCTGACCAAAAACAATTCGGATGACGTACCTTTGGCGCTGGAAGTGGAACACGCCAGAAGCTATACCAGCATACAGGGATCACGATTCTATGACCGTATTCATATTGAGTTTGAAGAGCTCCCTGAACGGTACAACGATCTGCTTGTTCCCCGCTTAATTTTACAGCCGATTATTGAAAATGCATTTGAGCATGGCTTGGAGAACAAGGAAGAGAATGGAATGCTACAGATTACCTTTGCTGAGAACGGACCTTACTTTGAAATCCATGTTGCGGATAACGGGGAGGAAAGCTCCGGCTTGTACCCTGATCAAATAAACTCCGGACTCGAGAATAGGGAACAATGTGAAGTGACGGGTCTTCTTAACATTCACAAACGTCTGAAAATATACTACGGAGAAAGGTCGGGATTAGAAGTGAGACGAAGCGCTTTAGGCGGAGTTGAAGTAATTATTAAGCTAATCCAAAGTAAGTATGAATGATAACACGATGATGCTTCCTTTCCGGTTAAACAAATCATCCCGGGAGTCCCTTTCGCTCCCCCTCTACCTGTATTCTGTGGGAAGTCATCATCAATACCGCCATGTCAAACCGCAGGGCTTTCCGGTGTATCAGGTTTTTCTGATCCGCAGCGGGAAGGGATTGTTCCGGGATTTGGATTCCGGGGAAGAATGGGTGCTTGAGCCGGGACATGCGTTTTTATTTCAGGCAGACCGGGCACATGAATATTTCCCCCTGTCCAATGAACCTTGGCATGTAGGCTTTATTGGTTTTTTCGGCAGCATACTTGGGAGCTTTCTGGAAGGAATAGGTCTGAACACTGCCGTTCCTTTTTACCCCAAAAGGTTTGAGGAATGCTGGGAGAAAATCAAACATATATGGCAATCTGTAGATATTTCCTGTTCTCCTCCCCATGATGAAAGCTATATGCAGAGCATTTCCGGATCACTCTACCACTTTTTCCTGAATCTCCGCATTGCAGAGCATTCCAGGGAGGTTCAGCAAGTGCCTGCCGATGAATTACCCCATAATGAGGTACTGCAAAAAGCACTCCGGCTTATGAACGAACACTATACTGAGCCGCTGCTGATCTCTAACCTGGCCCGGGCTGTAGGTTATTCAGTGCAGCATTTCCAGCTTTTGTTCCAGCAGGAATATGGCGTGACACCTCTCAAGTACCTGCAGAATCTGCGTCTTGAACGTGCAATGCAGATGATCAGGGAAAGCCCGTCCCTGCCGATTCAACATGTAGCCCAACAATTGGGCATGGAGCCCAGCTATCTCATCCGGTTGTTCCGTAAAACATATGGTTATACACCGGGTGATATTAAAAAAAGAATCGCCTTAAGCACGGCAAAATAAAGCAAACAATCAGGGTATCCAAATGCGGATACCCTTTGTAGTCTACCGCATCACTCTTTAAACTCTGTTTACATAGGAGTAGCTGCCAGAGCCTATCTTTAACCGGGCATAGATCTGCGCACCTTGATTGAACGGTTCATATAGAACCCGCGTACCCCTTTCATATAGCTGAGACTCACCATGCAGCAGTGGAATCTGTAAAGTTGCAGTCGTGTTTGCCGGAATCTGAACATTGAGAATAATCTCCTCTGCGGAATGGCTAAACTCCACTCCAATTTCTCCGCGGATGGAATGATGCACTCCCTTCACCCGCTTCACGCGTCCGCTTCGGAACGGAGCAATAAGAATCTCTTTATACGCCCCGGAAGCAGAGGAGATGCCCAGCAATTCCTTATACAACCACTCCAGGATATGGCCCATCATATCGTGATTGCGGGAACGGGCTTCGTCCGTCCAGAATTCAGGCAGCGATGTTTCTCCGCGCTCTACGAATCTGATATAGCTTGGATGCTCCGGCTGCATCATCATGTCCAAAACGATATCATTACGGTTCAATCGGGAAAGTGCGAGAAATAAGTAACGCAGCCCGATTTCACCGGAATGAAACTGCCGGGAAGCTACTGCTTGCAGCAATGCGTGTTCTACATTGTGAAGCTGTTCCTCCGGGACAAGGTTGAAGGCTAACGGAATCGCCTGCACGACCTGATTGGCCGGATCGAATTGGCCTCCCAGCTTACAATAAGCATAGCGCGGGCTGTTCTCCGGCAACGAATGTAGCAGCTGCTTGTTATAATTCAATTTAATTCTTTCTGCTTCCGCGGAGTAATCCTCAAGCTCATCCGTAAAACCAAGTATGCCGGCGAATTTGGCCATTAGACGATAGCCTTCATAATAAAAGGCTGTCTCCACATTTTCTATATAATCGCCGCCTGTTTGCGGTTGGATTCCCCAGTCCCCTAACCCGTGGCCGATTAGCCCATCATGAATCTCTTTGGATTTCAGGTAATCCATATACCGCTTCATTGCAGGGTAGGCAACCTCAATAGCTGTAAAGTTGTTATACCTTTCGAGCAATAGATCAGGTACCATCAGAAGGGCAATGCCCCATGCGATGGAATCACGGAATCCATCCGGGAAGAGAGAATACTCGGGAGCAATATCAGGAATCAGCCCCTCCTCCGTTTGTGCTTCCATCATATCCCGGACTATTTTCAGGAACAGCTCTTCTGCCTGTTTGACGTACACGATCGAAGGCCCCATTAAAGCCGATGCTTCCAGCCAGCCAAGCTTCTCAATGGTCGGACAATCCGTATGCACACTTTGCAGATTACTCTCGATGGCTTTGGTGATGATATCCGCTAGTTTATCAATTCTTACATCATCCGTACTTAAAGTGCCTGTATCTTGGGATGCCGAAGTAATAAAATGACCTTTTACATCATGGATCATTGGCCTGCCCGTATCCGCTTCATCACGTGTACAGCCTTCAATTTGCACCCATCTCGCACCGTAATACGAGAAATCCGGTTTCCATACCTCTACTTCCCCTGTTCCTGCCAGGATAAATTCAGAATAGGTTACGATGTCCCATGGAGTGGCAATGGTTCCGTCCTCTCTCATCAGTTCACCGGGTTTAATGATCACCTTACTGCCCGCAGGTCCGCTGGCATAGATCTCGAACATCCCCGCCATATTCTGCCCCAGGTCAAACACATACACTCCCGGCAGCGGTTCGGCAACAGACAGCGTATCATAGACCTGCTTAACCTTGACTGGCGGCTGGTTCTGCTGAACCAGGTTACCCGCAGGCGGCTTCAGAAGCTGAGCCGGCTTCCACCCGCTGTCGTCGAATCCCGGAACGTGATATCCATCCGGATACAGCCGGGCGTCGAAATTTTCAGACCCGTACACATTGGCTAGCGTAGTTGCACTCTCATGTACTTTCCAGCCTTCCTCTCCCGTACGGAGAATGATCCGGCTTCCATCCTCAAATTCGATATGCCATTCCCCGATAGCCACAAGCTGGTCTCCGTAAGGCTCATATCCTTTATCCATCGTATAAAAGTGTCGTCCGCCGCTGGCTCCAGCGAAGAATCCGTTCCCGACATGGAGTCCGACCGCATTTTTTCCTGATTGCAGATGATCCGTTATATCGAAACCTACATACTGTACGGACTTATGATAATTAGTCCATCCCGGATCCATTTCATGGTCACCCACTTGCCTGCCATTCATATAGAACTTAAATTGTCCAAGTCCCGATACCAAGGCAAATGCCTGCTTGACCTTCTTGTTCAGATCAAATTCATAACGGGCATAGAAGGGCGCATCGCTTCCGTCACCTATCCACTTGGCACTCCAATGCTCACTATTTAGATATCCGGTAATAAAATATTGGACTTCACTCCATAAGCTTTGGCCGGATGAATCCCAAATGGCTACCCTCCAGCAATACCTGGAAGTGCTCTCCAGCGGTGAACCCTTGTACATAACACCCAGCTGCTCATCGGAAGCCACCTTCCCGCTGTCCCACAGCAGGTTGTTTTCTTCTTCAAGCGATTCGGCATTTTCTGCTACTGTAATCCGGTAATGTGTTTGCTTCTGATTCCGAAGCGGACTGCTTAACTTCCAGACAAAGATGGGTTTGGGAGTGTCAATCCCAATTGCCGAATAGTAATTTTTAATAGCCGGCGCGTATGGTTGTAACATAGGTTGTAATCACCTTCTCTAATTGGATTGTCGATAGATATGCACTTGTCCCAATAAGCCATATGGAGTAAGCACATAGTCTGGTGTGTATTCCTGGCCTGTACGGCGGTAATCCCACCATTCTTTCCAGTTATAATCAGTCCCTGCCTGATGCAGAGGCCCCAGCATATTACGCGGACTACCCACGACCTCGATGTCTATAGTGTTTATTCCGCTTACAATCAGCTTACTGATGTCGAGACGTTTGGCTGCCCGCCAGGGAATATACCCTGCATGCTGCCCGTTAACCCGCACATTCACAGTGACTGCCTTATAATCTCCAAGTTCCAGGATAATGGATTCATTCTTCTCAGTCTGGATGAGATGATCATATTCCAAATGATAGGTTATGCTTCCGCAGTAATGTAAATATCCTTGGAGGCACCAGTCACCAAAGCGGAGCGTCTCCTTCTCCTGTACAATCCGCCGATCCGGTGAAACCCCGAAATCCCCGATGAGATAGCAGTCTTCCACCTCCATATCGTTCATGTAGGAACAACTGATTGTTAATGTATTAAGACCGGATTTCATCCTTGGCAAAAGAACCTTGTTGATGCTGCGGTCGAGAAACCACCCGTCTACAGATGGATCAACCGGAGTTCCGTTTAACGTGACTGCAAAGCGTTGCCCCTGTTCTATGGCTAAGAAGACATCATTACCTGGCACATCGGCAACCTCAAAGTTAAACTCGAAGGACACCGCTGCACCATCATTCACATGAGGGTTGTGTATCCACATATGACGCTGTAAGCCGCCGTTGCTGAACACCTGACGCATCCCCAAAGTGTCCCGAATTTGCTTCTGTGCCAGCCATACCTCCATTGTTTCCGAGGATGCGCTGCCATTAATGGAGTAGCTGCACTGATCGAGAGTCAACACATTGGGCGCTGAACGGCTAAATTTGCTCACCGGGCCAAGGGCGGTAATGATCTGCTGCTGCCCGTTATGCTGCCGCTTGCTTTCAGGTGCCGTTCGTTCTTGTGAAACCGTATGGAGTACATACAACCGGGAGTCGGCCGGTCCGAAGGAATCCTGGAAGCAGGTATTTCCGTTCTTCACAACCGTTGCCACTTCCTGTATTGTCCCGGATAACAGGTCCCAGACCTCCAGACGCCCGCTGCCCCGCAGAGACAATTCAACCTCCGCGCCATGATGCCGGCTGTTATTGACTACAAACAGAATCCGGCTGTCTTCCTCATCTCTCAGCATATAGAGGAAAGACTCCGCTTCGCGGCGTACGTTATTCAGGATACTGACTTCCCGGGGAAGGACATGCTCCAGCAGGACCGGCACTTGTCCCGGATCATCCGCTTGAATGAACCCTTCATGCTCCCTCAGCTGCTTCATCAAATCTGACGGTGTTCCATCCACCAGGGCCGGCAATTGTCCGGCAGCGATGACCTTCCCTCCAGCCCGCAGAAAATCCTGCAGTAATTCTGCCGTTGTACCAAACATGTTATTGACCGGAGGTAACACGACCACTGAATAGGAAGCAAGCTCAATTGCAAATTTCCCGTCACGGATGGCACCGCTATCGCGAATAATCAGCTCGTCACCAAGATCATAATCATAATGTGAGGCAAGCAGCAGATTCACAAATTTCGTATAATCCTTTTCATACTTGCGGAGCGCGCGATTGTTCTCCTCTTCATTAGATCCTGACTCTGCGCCCAGCATCGACCATACAGAGGAGACCGGATTGATGACCAGAACATCGCGCACCACCTCCCCTTGGCTCAACACAGCAGACAGTCTGGCGTAATAATCTTCGAGCACATGATTGTGCTCCCACCAATTAATGTTGTAATTAAAGGACGGCGGATAATCCCTCTTCCGGCAGCCTTTTAGAGAATAGAGAGCAAGATGATGGGTCAAAAAATTGACTCCCTGCACAAACTGCCAGTCACCCAGCCATCTGCGGCCTTCAAAAGTGAAATCCCAACCCGTGACTCCGTACGTCTCTGTAATGACCCGCTTCTTCCCAAACTGCCGGGCAACACTCGCCACTTGCTTGATGGTCAGATGCTCATCCGTTTGTTCACCCAAAGTATCAATTCCGGGAATATCGAGGTAGCGGTAGTGGGGCATAACGGCTCCAGTTGTTTTAGTTGCCCCAATAAGACTTGCTTCAGAATGGAAGTGTCCCGTAAATTTCAAGCCATTCTCCCGGCACCAGGTACTGATTTGCTGTGTGTAGGATTCGCAGAACAATTCAGTGACTGTTCTCCAATAATCAAACCGGGCTTTATTGAACCCTTCACCAGGATAGATCAGCAGCGGCAGTATATCCCAGAGGGAGTAGCCGTTCTTCTCCAGAAAATAAGCCGGAAACACATCAGACCAGCCAATCCAATTCAACCGGTCTCCCGCACTCTCTCCAAATCCGGTAATCGTCGGCTCATCCGTAAATATTCCCGGGACGGTTTTGCCGAACTCCTCACCGATTTCCTTCTTGTATAATTCATGTGTGCTTTGCAGAAAAAGCCGTGCTGATTCCGGATTGAGATTGTCCGTATACGTATCCCCGTGGCACCATTCTCTGGCGGCGGCAATTTCTCTTTTAAATACAAGAAAGTGATAACCTTCACGGGGGGCTGCACCCTCAGTAAGAGAAGCATGATCCACTACAACAAATTCTTCAAGCTGATTATTGCTTTCCATTATTTCATATACAGCAATGATTTTATTGTCGGGAGCATAGTGTAGTGTCGTCTCCAGCGTGAGGGCTTTGGCACGAACATCATCTCCGCCAAGCTGCGGAACAGCCCCTCCCCCCATACCTGAAGAATATCGGTCTTCATCATACAGCCAGGCGTACATCCCTTCTCTCTTCGCAGTCTGCACGGTCTCACGGATGCGTTCGAAGAACTCTTCACCGAGATAAGGCGTTTCCAGCCCTTCCCTTACATGCATCATAAAGCCGCCCATTCCCTGCTGCTTAAACCCCTCAACCTGACGGTCCAGTTCTTCCTGCTGCAGATCGTCATTCCAGGACCAGAATGGAACAGACCTGTATTCAGCAGATGGATTAGTGAATAATCCTTTTAATTGCTCTATATTCATTGATTGTTTTCCTCCAATCTCTTCTAGCTCTCGATTTTCTTTCACTCCATTGTATTTTAACTTTCTATCCGGACTCCTAGTATGAAGATCAGAAGGAAAAGATAGTACATTTTGAAGATGAATGAGAATTGCGAGGAGCAAAAGTTGATGCCGCCGATCGCCGTTCGTTCCTGATGATTGTAACCAGAAATATTCGAGAACCGGAAGCGCCAATTCTTTGGTTGATTACAAACAATCATCGTTAATCCTCATAATAATAATCCCGATATTCCTGCGGGGTGACGTCGGTAGCTTTCTTAAACAAATATGTAAAGTACGCAGCAGTCTGATACCCTACCTGTTCCGCTACCTCATACACCTTTATATTAGGGTCCTTCAGCAATTCCTTCGCTCTTTCCAGACGCTTCTCCAATATAAAATCGGATATTGTTCTTCCCATTTCCTTCTTGAACAAAACGCTTAAATAGCTTGCATTCAATTGAAAGTGTTCAGCCAATTGTTTGACCGTCAGTTGTGTATGAAGCCCTTTTTCCAGATAAGCTTCAACGTTGCGAATAAGATGATGCTGCTGCGTAGCTAGCTCCTTCCGCTCAAGTTGTACGAATCTGGTCATGTAATCCAAGACAACCTCGCGAATTTCCAACGTATGGACACATTCAAGCAAACAATGCCAGACCATCAGATAGTGAGTTTTGTCATTATCTTTCAAACGATTAAACCTTCGCACCAATTCGCTGATCAAACCCATAGCAAAGGCCTTTACATAGGTGATCGAAATGTCGTCTTGCACCAACAGCATATCAAAGGCATGATTAAATTGCGCAACGGCCCGCTCCTCTTCGCCTGCTTCTAGAAGCCGGACGATTTCCGGAATTTCCTCATCCCGTAACTGAAATTCGCGGTATTCGGTCGCTTGGATTTGATCGAAATAATGAATTTGCTCACTTCCGGTAGACTTCAATTGAGTGAGCATATGTTTCAGTTCCTTATAAAGTCTTGAAACCTCCCCTATACCGATGACTTCTCTGCTCACGCCTATCGTGATCGTAGCGTCGTGCTGCTCACGGATGACTTCCTGCACGAAAGCGAACTGCTTTTCCAACATGGCCCGTTCGCCTGGAGAGGCGTTCAATTGCAAGACAGCTACTTCGTCGGTAGCTATTCTTCCGATATAAATTTGACCGTACCCTGAGATTCCCACTCGAACGGTACGAACTAACGAGTCACTTAGGAGAATTCGCTGCTCAGCATCCTGCAAGGGCAATCCATGTAATTTGTCGTAAGTAAACAGGAACAATCGAATCTCCCGGTCTCCGGGAGGTAAATCAAGAAGATGCCTCCATGAGTTGGCTTGCTCTCCGTTTTGAATTCTTCCTTCTAGCAGTTCATTAACGAATCGATCATGGAGTACGTCAATGCTTCCAATGACTCTCTCTTTCAATGCTGTAGTTTCCTTTTCGATCATCCGTTTTTTTTCGATAACCGTTCGGAATGAAATCAGCTTTGCTTCCAGTTCCTCCATCTTGATCGGTTTCAACACATATCCCTTTGCGCCTAGATTGATCGCTTCCTGGACGAACTCGAACTCTGTGTACCCGCTGATTATCAATGTCTGCATGGATGATAATCTAGGATAATTTGCCGTGATGGTAGCAAGCAGTTCGATCCCTGTCATTCCAGGCATTGATACATCCGTAATCAGAACGTCTACAAGGTTTTCGGCCAAGGTCACCAAGGCTGCTTCAGCCGATTCTGCAGTCAGTGGCCGCACATAACCGATATCGTTCCAACGAATATACTTTATCAGCCCTTCAATATGCAGCGGTTCGTCATCCACGATTAACGCTTGAATCATAACCCTCACCTCTCATAATTTGGGGCTTAGTCGTGCAGACAGGAATACGAATAGAGATACATGTCCACTCGTTTTCGATGCTGTCTATAGCAAAGTGTCCTTGCAAACCAAAATACAAACGCAGCCGTTCTCTTATATTGTTAAGCCCAAACCCGTTTCCGGTGCCTTCATATTTCTCCATACGAACCAGTTCCAATATCTCTGGACGCAAGCCTTTACCGTTATCAAATATTTCAAAGCGGACTTCTCCATCCAATCGAATAATGGCAATACGGATCTGTGCATGGATAACCTGCGTAATTCCGCTATGTAAATAGCAATTTTCCACAATCGGCTGAAGCAAAAGTTTGATCGAATACAAGTCCAAAACCTCAGAATCTATGTCCCACTCCACCGAAACCCGATCCGGGTAGCGCAATTGTTGAATTTCAAGATAGGCCTTTACATGCTCTAGTTCGTCGCGAATTGCGGTCACGTTTTCCCGATTATTCAGAGCCATTCGATAGAAGGTCGTTAACGCATCAATGATTCTAATCTGCTTGTCATCATGCAGATCCAGCGCGCGCCAGCGTAGCAACCCTAAGGAGTTATAGATAAAATGCGGATTGATTTGGGCCTGTAATGCTTTGAACGACTGTTCTTTCTCCTTCATCCCGGCCTGCGCATTCTCTTCGACAAGCTTTCCTAAGCGTCCTGTCATATGATTGAACAGCACTTCCAGCTCGCCAAGCTCGTCTTGCACCCTGTTTTTTACACTTACTTCGAAATCACCACGAGAAATATCATTCATTCGTTTCCCCAGTTTGTGGATCCGCCACACGAAGTTGTTTAAAAAGGCATGCAGCAAGAAAATCGATAACAGTAAGAAGAAAACGATACCTGCTCCAACAGAGATAAAAATGAGCCGAGATTGTTCTTCCATTCGGTCCAAATGTACCAGCGCGGCGACGGTCCAACCGGAATCCAGCTTGCTGGTCACAAACAGCTTGCCGTTCATTACGGCGTTCATTTCAAATAAATCATTCCAGTAAGACTGTATCGAAGATTCGTCCAACCGGGTCCCGATTTGTTCTTGATTCGAAGAAGCGATGATGTTTTCTTTTTCATCCACGATATACAAATCGCCGGCTCCATCGAATGGGCGATGGATGAATTCCTTAAAGACCTCGTTATAATCCAGTCGCATATAAATAATTCCGTAATACCCGCCGTTATGGTTTGAAATCTTATGAGAGACCACCAACTCGCGCTCGTTATCAATGACATTGGACCATTTTAGCGCGCCCGGAGTCTCAATTGTTCGATCAAACCATACTTCTTCACTTTCACCGGATATCATCCGGTTTTCCGGTCTCCAAAGGAACCCCCCGTCCTGAACGAGCGTGCCGTTCGAATGGTAAATACGAAACGACTTAATTCCCGGTAAATACTGATTTGTATATTGAAAAGACCGGTCCACGTACAGCACGGTGTCCAGTTGCTCGTATATATCTTTGTATTCACGGGAAAGTCTAGAAATCAGCTCCCCATCCGTGGCGGCACGGGTGACGATTAAATCGTAACTTTGCTTTTTGAATGCGATGCTTTGGGCATTTTGGCGGACGGCTTCTTGTATCGTAATCAAATAATTCTCACGAACTAGGTGAAGAACAACGTAACCTGCCCCTACTGCGAGTAATGCAGTCGGAATAAATACGATGAATGCGTATAAAATGATGACCTTTTTTCTAATATTCATCGATTGGGTCATTCTGATAACGAAATTTTCAACTCGTCGCGGCAGACTCAACAGGACCCCCCATTTCTGACTCCCCGGGCCTTAGCAACAACAAAGGGGAGCACCCCTTATTCAAGAATGCTCCTTCATTATACTAAAACTCTCCATTCACTTTAACTTCAGCCTGATAGGTTTCATGCCATTCTGCTTTCATTTCGTTCCACTGCCCTCGCTTTTCAAGCGCCCCGCGGAACTCATTCCAAATCTTCTCGAAAGCTTTATCGTCCTGTGCCATCAATAACTTTGCCCGGTACTCTTTACGAAGATTCTCAACAGTTGGTGCAGTTTTCTCCCAAACTCCGCCTGTCTTCATCTTCACTAAGTCATAAGAGTGCACGGAGCGCACTGCACCCATTTTGCCGACAGCTTCCGTAAACTCGGTTGTCTTCGTATAACCCACATGCGGATGATTGCCGACATTCCACCACGGGTACCATTCATTACTAAAGGAAGCCGTCATGTACAATTCAGGCGTAACTTTGGATTTTAAGGCCACGTCCCCCGAGTTACGAGCCTTGTCGTATTCCGGATCGGTGAAATTCCATTTGCCGAGTGGTTGGTCAACCCAGTCCCAATACAGTCCCGATGGTCCTTCATTAACAACATGCTGCTGCTCGGGATTCGGTTGCAAGGTATAATCAAAGAATTTTAAGACGGCATCCAGATTCTTGGTATCTTTATTGACAAAGACATCATAACCCGGATAAGGATTCACGACTTGATTGATGCCGACCTGATCCACCTCTGGAACCTTTGGGATCGGAATAACCTGATAATACCACCCGGGAGCCGTAGGTCCATCTAGAGCCTCCCAAGCAGAAGACGGAATATTAAAGAACGATCCGACATTCATTGCTACGCGTCCGGATTGGTTTCTCTCCTGGTATTGTTCTTTCTTGCTTGTGACAACTTCGGGATCGATTAACTTTTCCCGGTACAGCTTATTCATCCATTGATAGGCTTTCTTATAATTGGGGTTGTCATAGGCGAATATAAATTCTTCACCTTTTTTCTCAATACCGGCTCCGCCTGTAGACACGCCAAAGGCATTAAGTACAGCATTCTCATCGCTATAACCTAAATTATCATTCTGATCCATCAGGAACGAAAGCGGGAGTAAGGGTTTGCCCGAATCATCCTTGATCTTGGCTGCTTCGCGAAGAAACTCCTCCACACCTTCGATTGTGCTTAAGTCCTCTAGGGTCATTCCTGCCTTTTCAACAACATCCGTCCGAACCACCCATGCGTTTGAAGACCAACCTGGCCATGGGTTATCGGGATTTTGGTCGAACCAGGTAGGAATGGACCAAATATGACCATCCTTGTCTTTCAACCGGTCAATGTACACTTTGGGGATGGAAGCCAATCCCGGATATTTGTCAGGCATATCGAAATATTGTTCAAGAGGCATAACCATTCCAGACCGGGTCATTGCGGCTACCACCGTATCATTGTGACTGAAAATGGCTGCGTCTTTAAAACCGCCGGCATTCAGTTTCAAATTGAGCGCCGTCATCGCATCCCCTTGGGTTGCTTCCAACTTCACTTCGACCCCTGGTTCTTTATCCCTCCAATATTGTTGAACCAGACTGTCGTTATTGATTGTTGCCGCCCAACCCAGCCAAAGATCGAACTTGGACGATCCACTATCAGACGTTGACGTCCCAGAATTGGTTGCGCTTTCAGGAATTCCAGAACTATTTTTCTCCTTTCCTGTGCTTGAACAGCCGACGAGAGTGACGAGCAGTACTGCCATCACTAAAGCAATCAAATGTCGGTTCCTTTTGATAACGACCATGGAATGACCCTCCCTATAATTCTCATATTGTTATTTATTTGTTGCCCAAAACTTAGGTTCATGAATTATCCTTTGACAGAACCAATGAGTACGCCTTTTACGAAATACTTCTGCAGAAAAGGATAGACACATAGAATCGGAAGTGCACTGACCATGACGACAGCCATCTTGATGGACATAAGCGTCGTGCTCTGCATCATGGAGTTTCTTGCTATTGCTTCTTGATTGGTGTTCGAGCCAAAGATGGCGGACAAATCAGAGGCGGATAGTAACTGCTGCAAGAAGGTCTGCACCGGGATGAGCGATTGGTCGGTTACGTAAAAAGCGCCAGAGAACCAATCATTCCAGTGACCTACAGCCGTAAACAAACCAAGAGCAGCAAGCATCGGCTTTGAGAGAGGAATGATGATTTGCAACAGGGTTCTTAGGGGACCGGCGCCGTCCAGCTCTGCCGATTCAATGAGTGCTTCAGGTATACCCTGAATAAATTTGAGCATAACGAACATATTCCAGACCGAGAACATACCTGGTAAAATATAGACCCAAAATGTGTTCACCAGCCCCAAATTGTTCAATTGAATATAGAAGGGGACCAGCCCCCCGTTAAACAACATCGTAATTAAAATGTAAGTCATAATGGTCCGCCTCAATGGAAGTCCTTTATAAGACAAACCGAAGGCAACTAACAATGTTATACCGAGACCGGATATCGTACCGATGACTGTTCGAGCGATGGTAATCATATACGAATTGCGGATGACCTCGTTGCCAAGTACGATTTCGTAATTAATTAGCGTAAAAGAGCGCGGGAACAAATATACGCCCCCTTTGGCCGCATCCGCTCCTTCGTTAAGCGATATGGCCATCATATAGAGAAACGGATAAATAATGGAGACACACAATACGGCTAGTATAACTACAATGATGATTTGGCCGATTTTTTCAGACTTGGATAATCTCATCTTCACCACAACCCTTCGCCATTTATTTTTCGCGAAAATTGATTCGATGAGATAACCAGTATCAAACTAATCACCGAAGATAGCAGGCCGACGGCTGTCGCCATTCCAAAGTACCCTTGTTGCAGGCCGCTTCGCAATACATAAGTATCCAACACATCCGCGACTCCCATATTTGCGGAATTCATCAACGGATAAATCTGATCCATTCCTATTGTAATTAATCCGGGTATGCTCAAAATCAAAATAATTGTAATGGTCGGTATCATGCCCGGCAGCGTGATGTGCCGAATTTGCGCCAGTCTGCCTGCCCCCTCTACCTTCGCCGCCTCGTAGAGCTGAGGATCAATCGTAGTAATCGCGGCTAAAAAGAGAATGGTGTTCCACCCCGTCTCTTTCCATAGACCGCTTACGATAACCATAGGTCTAAACCATTCATCCGACCCTAGGAAGAAGACCGGCTCTCCTCCGGTCCACGTAATGAACTGGTTGACGAGTCCATCATCCAGCGATAAAAACGAATGAAGAATGTAAGCGACTACAATCCAAGAGAAGAAATGGGGTAAATAACTGACGGATTGCACAAACCGTTTGAATCTTGAACTTCTAATTTCATTAATGAGAAGAGCGAGTAAGATCGGAGCCGGAAAACCAAAAATAAATTTCAGAACAGAAATAAAAAGTGTATTTTCTACAATGGTCAAAAACTGCGGATCCTGCAAGAACTCAAAATTACTAAAGCCAACCCATGGGCTATTCCATATTGAGCCGCCAATCCGGAAGTCACGAAAAGCAACCTGGATACCAGCCATAGGAATGTAATTAAAAAGAAACAATAACACTACGCCCGGTAAAATCATGAGATACTGCCAACGATACTTGTGAAGTTTTGAGTACATAAACATCCTCCTCGTAAAGTTATTATAGAACGGCGTATAGGCAAAGACGAGATAACAACGATTGGATTTCTATCACTTTAGTTGGATGGATAATATTACCAAATACTAATGAGTTCCATTCAAAGCGACGAAATAGCAGCTAATGAACTTCATCAAACCAGATAATTATGATTTTCCACTTTTTGAGTTCTCTATATCTTTTTATATCAATATATATCTAAACCTTTTTAAATTATTTTATATTTGACGACAAAATAAGCCTTACTTAGACACCGCGTTCGGACTAAAATTAGCTTAAAAACCAAGGGAGGATTTCCATACTGCGAAGTATTAATCAGTTGAGGGAGGGATAAGAGAGCTAGCAGAGTAAATGAAAACCTACATTCATCTAACATAATGTAAGCGGTTCATTTAAAAGCAACCAAAAGGAGATTTGATCAATATGCAGCTAATCCACAAAATGAGGAGCAATAAAATTGTTATTCTAGCTATTGTATGCATTTTATTAGCAATGATCATTGGCAGCGGCAATGTTTTCGGGACGGCGGGTTCATCCACTACCTCTAACAACACAAGAGTATCTGTGCATGATCCTTCGATTTCCTATGATGCTTCTACGAACAAATATTATATATTTGGGTCACACCTGGCACAGGCATCAAGTACCGATCTGCGGAACTGGTCCAACCTCGGGACACAGGGCTACTCGAACACCAGCCTGTACGCTCCTTCCACTTTTGAAGGCTATTATTATATCAAAAATAAGAACAGCGGATTATATCTGGACGTACTCAACGGCTCGGCGGCTGACGGCACGAATATTCAGCAATGGTCGTATACTGGCTCGGATGCGCAGAAGTTCAGGATTATGTACTACGGAAGCGGGGATTATTACATCCTTACAGGGAATTCCGCTTATAAAAGCGGTATTGATATCTTCGAAGGTTCCTCCGCGGACGGGGCCATCATTGATCAGTGGAATTACTGGGGCGGTACTATGCAGCTGTTCAAAATCCAGCAAAATGCCGACGGAACGGTGGCGTTCCTAACCAAGGCATCCAACTACACTGCCGCAATGGATGTGGCGGACGGCAGCACAGCGAATGGCGCGAACATCCAGCAATGGAATTACTGGGGCGGCGATATGCAGAAATGGGAGCTGGTGAAGGCAGGAGGAACCGGCAATTCCGCCAGAAGCGCCGGTGCAGCATTGAACTCTGCGCTCGCGGTGCCTTTTGCCTGGGCTGGGTATAATGATCAGGATAGTTCTGGCGGACAATCCGTATGGGCGCCGGGACCGGTATATAATTCTTCATACGTGTGGGCAGACGGATCAACGGGAGCTTACATGCTCTACTATTGCACCTCCTCGACATACATCCGTTCAGCTATCGCCTACAGTGTGTCCAAGTCGGTCACCGGACCTTATGAATATATCGATACCATTGTCTATTCCGGCTTCACCAGCGGCATCAATCCGATTACAACAACCTCTTCGTTAGGTAGCAAGACGGTGGATACGTGGCACAAGTACACCAATATCCCCGAGCTGATCGACAACGGTACGTTAGCCGGAACCCGAAGCGGCTGGTTTAACAGCAACGGCGGATTCAACAACACCCTTTTTCCGAATGCCATAGATCCGGCGCTGGTGTATGACAGCAACGGCAAGCTGTGGATGAGCTACGGCTCCTGGTCCGGAGGCATTTATATTCTGCAGATTAACCCGGCCACCGGCAAGCCGTACCACCCGGGCTCTGACAATGGCAATGTTGACCGTTATTTTGGCAAGCGGATTGCCGGAGGCTACGGTAAAACAGGCGAAGCTCCTTACATCGTGTATGATTCCTCATCAGGCTATTACTACCTTTACGTCACGTATGGCGGTCTGGCCAATGCCGGCGGGTACCACATCCGGCTGTACCGCTCCACCACCATCGACGGAACCTACACCGATGCCGCCGGCAACCCGGCCGTCTATCCCTCCGCTTCCGCGGATCAGTCGGGTTACGGCATCAAGCTGTTCGGGAATTATAACTTGGCAGGAATTAATCAGGGGTATAAATCGGGCGGCCACAATTCTGCTCTAATCGATACGGATGGCAGAAGATATCTGGTATACCACACCCGATTCAATAACGGCACCGAGGCGCATGAGGTTCGTGTGCATCAGCAATTTATGAATCAGGACAAATGGCCGGTTACTGCGGTGTATGAATTTCTGGGCAGCAGTATTGCCTCCACCGGGTACAGTGCCAGTGAAATGGCGGGGACCTATCAATTCATCAATATGGGACTGGATGCTTCTACGGCCAATGTGGGTATGCTGACCACCCAGAGTGTGACCCTGAACAGCAATGGAACCATCAGCGGTTCAGCAACAGGTACATGGTCCAATACGTCAGGAACCTACTACTGCACGATGGTCATTGATGGCATAACATATAAAGGCGTATTCTTTAAGCAGCGCAATGAATTGTCCAGCCACAATGAAGTGATGACCTTCTCCTTGATCGGTACCAACAACAAGTCGATTTGGGGTTCGAAGTAAAAGCAGCCCCCGTTCGGGAGTTTCACCCTAGAGATGACACCCATGCTGGGTACCACAAAACAAGCTGCTGAAATCGTCGGCAGCTTGTTACTCTTTTTAAGACCCTGCTTTTATTGACCGCTCCGGATTACCCGCCGAATTTGATACAAATCACCCTCTTTTCGGAATTCGCCTGGAGCCATTCCTGTATATTTCCGAAATACTTTACCAAAGTAGTTTGCATTAGAGAACCCGGATTGCTCCGCCACCTGCTCCAGTGTTAGATTTACAGGCTCAAGTAAAAGAGTAGCGGCTCTCTCCAACCTCATACGGGTTAGATAGCGACCGGGAGAGATTCCAAGCCTACTCTCAAACTCACGGGTAAGATGGTATTTCGAACAACCGGAAAACTCTGCCATGTCTTGGAGACCAATGCTCTGATGCAGATTGCCCTCAATAAAGGCCTTACACCGTTCCACAAACCGAGGTAATGGGATACTACTGGCAAGCGCGACCAGATGACTAGCAAGTGCCATGGCCAATGAATAAGCAGCCCGTGAACACTGGTACATATCATAATAACTATCCTCAATCGCTTCCCGGTAAGTCCCCCACAACAGACGCTCCAGTTGTGATCCCTGTTCGATCCGAAAAATATAGCCGTTAATATCAATCCATTCATGCAAAAGATGTAGGGCTAAGTGTGACAATTCGAAATAGAGCACCTCCCACTTGGTAGAATCAGAAGGGAGACGATAAATATGATCACCCGGTATATCCGCTAAAAAAGCATCTCCAGGTTTAAGAGAATATCTTTTCCCGCCCGTTTCGATCTCACCACAACCATTTAATGTAAATTGAAGCACACAATGGTCACCGGTACGGTTCCTCCCATCCCAGATGTAGTCATGCGAGGTAATTAACTCATATCCAACACCCTTTAATAATATATAAGGCATTGGTGTAATAAAGTGAAAAGATACAGACGTTTGTTTGGGCCCCCTGCTTTCCTCACTATGATTCACCGCAATATTTCACCCTACCTTTCTATGAAATTACTCTTGTTTCAGTGCTTCCGCACCTTTACGCTAGTATAGAAAGCAATTTTATTTAAAATCAATTGGCGTATCTCATGCTGAATTATACCAACAAAAGGAGCATTATTTCACTTATGGGCATTCATTATGATGAGGGAAGTCAGGTTTTTCACCTCCAGACACCTGGTTCTAGTTACTGTATTCAAATTATCCGTGACGGCTATGTTGGACATATATACTGGGGAAGACGAATCGCTGTCTATCGAAATTCTATCCCCTTTGATTTTATTGACCGCGGTTTTTCTCCTAATCCCGATCCTGCAGACAGAAAGTTCTCATTAGACAACCTTCCTCAAGAATATCCTGGGTACGGAAATGGAGATTTCGGCGTACCTGCCTTTCAAGTGAGCCAGCCTAACGGATCTGAAATCTGCGACCTCCGTTATCGAGCATATCGGATTTATGCAGGTAAGCCAAAGCTACCAGGTCTTCCTACTACTTACATCGAGCAGGAGAGCGAAGCGGATACACTAGAAATTGAACTTCAGGATACTCTAACGGGTCTACGTGCAACCTTAATTTATACAGTATTTAATGAACACGATGCCATCGTGCGTTCCGTTCGCTTCGACCATACCGGCTCAGAAAATTTGCTCCTGACACGTGCCCTCAGCGCAAGTATTGATTTCAGGGATGATCAGTATGACATGCTAACCTTCTACGGAGCGCATACCAATGAACGGAATATAGCGCGTAGGCCCCTAATGCCTGGCATCCAGAGTGCAGAAAGCCGGCGAGGTGCCAGCAGTCCTCAGCAGAATCCCTTTCTGGCATTACTTCGTCCCGGTACTGATGAAGATAACGGTGAGGTGTTTGCTCTGAACCTCGTTTACAGCGGAAACTTCATCGCCCAAGCAGAGGTTCAACAGTACCGGACGACCCGAGTGTCTATAGGCATCAACCCTTTTGGCTTCTCCTGGCAGCTTACTCCCGGTGAGAGCTTCCAAACTCCAGAAACTGTTATGGTTTACTCTGCACAGGGACTGGGCGGAATGTCCCGTGTCTTTAATAGGCTATATCGCACACGGCTATGCCGCGGCAAATTTCGAGATGCCGAACGGCCCGTTCTAATTAATAATTGGGAAGCCACCTACTTTGATTTTAACGCTGACACAATCGAAGCGATTGCCCGTGAAGGAAAGGAACTTGGTATGGAGCTCTTTGTTTTGGATGACGGTTGGTTCGGCAAGCGGGATAATGATTTAAGTTCTTTAGGGGACTGGACTGTTGATCAGCGCAAGCTTCCCGAGGGGCTGGACAACCTTGCCCGACGGATAACCGGGATGGGTATGCAGTTCGGTCTTTGGTTTGAACCGGAGATGGTCTCACCTGATAGCGATCTCTACCGGCGTCATCCCGAATGGTGCCTTCATATGGCCGATCGTCCTCGAACCGTGGGACGGAATCAGCTTGTACTTGATCTATCGCGCTGTGATGTATGTGACTATATTGTTGGGGCCATATCCGATATTTTGTCTTCTGCACCGATTACCTATGTTAAATGGGATATGAACCGTCATTTGACCGAGATCGGCTCTGCCCTTCTTCCGGCGGAACGTCAGCGCGAAACAGGGCACCGTTATATCCTTGGTCTGTACAAAGTAATGGATGAGCTCACTTCCGCTTTCCCGGATGTACTGTTCGAGAGCTGTTCAAGCGGAGGGGGACGGTATGATGCCGGCATGCTGTACTACATGCCCCAAACATGGGCAAGCGACAATACAGATGCAATAAGCAGACTAAAAATCCAGTATGGTAATAGTATGGTTTATCCGGCTGTGTCTATGGGGGCTCATGTTTCTAGTGTTCCTAATCATCAAGTTAACCGTGTTACTCCTCTTGATACCCGGGGGCACGTCGCGATGTCGGGAAACTTTGGCTACGAGCTTGATCTTACCAAATTGTCTCCAGAGGAAAAATTAACGGTCAAACATCAAATTGCACTATATAAAGAAATTCGCCCTCTCATTCAGTTTGGGGAGTTTTATCGGATTTTAAGCCCGTTTGAAGGGAATGAAACAGCCTGGGCTTTTGTTTCTGCCGACCAAAATGAGGCTGTGCTTGCCTTCTTCCGAGTGCTTAGTCAGCCTGGTGAAAGGGTACCTGTTCTAAAGTGCAAAGGCTTAAATCCAGATTATGTGTATCGACATTACGAAACGGGCCAGGTGTACGGTGGTGATGAGTTGATGTACGCCGGATTGACGCTCCCAAGAATTAAAGGAGATTATATCAGCCTATTCTGGCGGTTTAGCAGAGTCGCAGAATAAGTAATTATACTGAAGCTTAGAAAGAACATAGAAAGCAGGGCTTGAAATCTCATGATTCCAAGCCCTGCTTTCTATTAATGCAAGTGAACGCGTAGTAACGGGACACCGTCTGTCACTCCAGCCCCATCTATCAACTCCACAGATTTCACGGATTCCTGATCATCCGGGATCAATACCGGTGTAATCACCGATAGACCGGCATGCTCAATTTCAGAAATATCAAACTCTAAAAGCAGTTGTCCCTTTTTGATTTTATCACCGGTCTTAACGCGAGGAGTAAACCCCCTTCCTTTCAACGACACTGTATTAATACCAACATGAATCAGTAGTTGAATACCACTGGAATGCTCCAGAAGCAAAGCATGATTACTGCGGTCAAATACATGTGCTGCAGTTCCGTCAAATGGTGAGAAGACTTTACCATCCTGCGGCTTAATAGCGGCCCCTTTGCCCATAAATCCGCCTGCGAATGCCGGATCGGGCACTTCTGAAAGTTCAACGACAGTGCCGGCAATCGGAACCCCAACTTCAATCATTTCCAGCTTTTCCTTCTTCTTAAACCATGCCATCTTCCCTCAACCTCCAGCTCCTAAATAACATTCAGTTTGCTACCCTCTACTTCAATGTTCCACTTTTTCGCACGATACAGCACATTGCCGCCCTTGGCGAAAAGGCATACTCCCTTACTTTCCTCATGGGGGAATATTCGAGCGGTAAAGACCTCGCGTCCGTCATCCACAAAAACTTCTATAGACGATGTATCCATAAATATTTGCAGCTTGACAGTCGAAGGATTCACATTACAGGTTCGAATCGTCCCAAACTCTTCTGCAATCGGTCGACCGGAGAGCGTTCTGTCCAGCATTAGCTTAGACTCCTTTGTGTTGCATAACAGGACTGTTCTTTCTTTTTCTCCTGTCCTCAGTGCAATACCAAATCCGGTAGCGTCAATATTATTAAATTCTATTATCAGTTCGTAACGGGAACCGGCAAAGTCAGTCAGATTAAGCGAACCGCTTGAAATCATCCCGTCCGCTAAACTTCGCTGTCCTCTAATTGTCTGAAGCTCACGAACAGGAACCTGATATAAACTTCCACCCTCTACACGCAATTCACGCGGCAGTGTCAGGCAGTGGGCCCACCCATAATCGTCGGTAGGATACTTGGTTTCGGGTAGTCCCATCCAGCCGACTAATATTCGTCTTCCATCAGGCGTTAAAGTTGTCTGGGGAGCATAAAAATCAAAACCACGATCTAGCAGGCGAAAATCCTCATGCTGAAGATCCCCTGTCTCAACATCAAGCGGTGTTCCGATAATATAACCCGAAGAATATATGTTTCCAGGCTCTTTCAGATCTACTCCCTGTGGGCAGAAACAAAGAACCCCCTGACCATTGAGTTCGAAATAGTCCGGGCATTCCCACATATAACCGAAATCCGGTAAACCGGTATTGAGCTCGTCAACCTTTTCCCATTTATAAAGATCATTTGAGCGGTACAGCACAGCACAGCCAGTGAGGTTAGAGCGCTGTGCACCGATTACAGCATAGAAACACTCCCCCTGCTGCCATACCTTGGGGTCACGGTAATGTTCGGTATACCCGGAGGGGGTCCCGCTTATAACAGGAGAGTGAAACTTGTGTATCTGTCCGTCTTTCTCCATTTGTGCCATACACTGATAAGGCAGGCGCTCCCAACTTTTATCACGTGTGTTACCGGTATACATAAGGTACAAGCAACCATTAAATTCGATTGCACTTCCTGAGTATACCCCATGACTGTCAAAGTCTTGATCCGGTTTAAGCGCCACTCCCCGGTTCGTCCAGCGAACGAGATCCGGAGAACTGGTATGGTACCAGTATTTCAGACCATGTACAGGACCAAGGGGAAACCATTGATAGAACAAATGATATTCCCCTTGAAAAAAAGCAAATCCATTCGGATCGTTCAGCAACCCTGTTTCAGGCTGGATATGATAACCTTGACGCCAGGGGCTTCTTGCGACTTTGGCAGCCAGCCAGGAGAGTTCATCCGGATCGGTATCTTCCAGTCTTCTGTATCTCTCTTCTTTTACCCACTCCACTCCAGACCACCTCCTAACTGTAAATTTGCTATAAATATTATTAAGACCGCCTGTTAAGCCGCTGCTTCATTTAAGTTTTCACTTGGGGCTGAGGTATTCTTCCGTTTGCCCCAAAACAGAGTGATTATAAATGTAACCACAAAGCTGATTCCCATGCCGATACAAAAACTAACAATAGATTGCGGACGGATCGCGATAATTCCTGGTATGGCCGCCGGTCCCATCGAAATAGAGAGAACATGCGTGTAAACAATATATGCAGAGGCCAGACCAGATCCGATCATTGCAGCAATGAAGGGATAACGGAGTTTGAGGTTGATCCCAAACATTGCCGGTTCGGTAATACCAAGAAGTGCGGATATACCGGCAGCTGAAGCAATACTCTTCGTTTTGCTGTTGCGAGTAATAAGAAAGACGGCTAAGGTAGCTGCACCCTGAGCAATATTGGCCATAGAGGCAATCGGAAGCAAGAAGGAGCCTCCTGTTTTAGCCACGTCCGACAATAGCTGGGTATCTACAGCGAGGAAGCTGTGATGCATTCCTGTGATAGCAATTAAGGAATAGAAAAATCCAAATATACCTCCTCCAACAAAGCCCGTTGTATTATAGAGCCAGAAAATACCGTCTGTAAGTCCGTTGCCTGCAGCTCGAAGGACGGGCCCTACAACAGTAAATGTCAAAAGGCCAGTAATCAGGACCGACAGCAAGGGAGTCAACAGATTATCGAGGTAAGAAGGGATGACCTTACGAAAACTTTTTTCGATTACCGATAATATATAAGATACGGCCAGCACTGGAAGAACCGTCCCTTGATAGCCCACCTTTTCAACAGAGAAACCGAACAATTGCCAGGTAGGCACAGTTCCATCGACAAGGGCTTGGCCGTAACCATAACCATTGAGCAGATCCGGATGGACCATAATCATGGCGAGCGCTGCACCCAAATATGGATTTCCGCCAAACTTACGAGTGGCTGAGAAACCGATTAGGATGGGAAGAAAAACAAATGGAGCGTTAGCGAACAAATTAATAAGACTTGCCCAATCGGCAAAGCCAGGATACATCTCGACCAACGACTCAGGTCCAAACAGATTACTGGCAGTCAGAACGTTATTGATCCCCATTAATAGTCCCCCGGCAACAATTGCCGGAATTATCGGAACAAAGATATCAGAGAGTGACTTCACAAATCGTTGAAGCGGATTCATTTTAGTCGCTCCCACCGTTTTCACATCACCTGTAGACATTTCTCCAAGCCCTGTAAGTTTGGCAAACTCGCCATATACGGTATCTACAATTCCAGCTCCAAGGATTATTTGATATTGCCCTCCTGTTGAAAAGGTCCCCTTAACGCTATCCATTTGCTCAAGCGCTTTTTGATCGATTTGAGCCTCATCTTCTAAAACGAGCCGCAAACGTGTAGCGCAATGCGCCGCTGCTGTTACGTTTGTCTTGCCTCCAAGGGCAGCTAGAATATCAGCCGCGACTTGCTTGTGATCCATATTTTCCCCTCCGCATGTATTGGAACCGATTCCATGTTATTTGTAGAAATTAGCTAATTACAAGACAAACACTCCCAAGTATTAGCTATCTATTTTCAGTTAACGGAACCGGTTCCATTATGATTGTTAAAAAAACCGGCATTTTATTGGAACCGGTTCCTTCCATCTGATTATAATCAGACACCAAGTGGGATGTCAAGGCTTTCACGCTCAATAATTTTATACTGGGAATGCATGACTTTCTCGACCAGCTGGCCGTTAACCAGCTTAAACATACTGGAAGCAGCCGTTCTACCTGTTTCCTGATAAAAAAAGTTCACGGTTGTCAGCCCGGGGTGCATTATTCCCGCTATTTCATAATCTCCAAATCCCGTAATTGAAAAATCATCGGGGACGCTAAGTCCTAAATTGTGTGCAGCTTTTAGTACCCCTAACGCAATATTATCTGTTGCACACATCCACGCAGTCGGTTTATCCTGCCGGATAATCTCTTCCGCTTTGATTTGAGCTTCCTCAATTCCAAATCCGGTTTCATAACAGGTCGCTTTTACGTCCTTGTATTCACTTGTCGCTTTAATAAAACCTTTCTTCCGGCCTATACCGACTGCCTTGTCCTTTTCTGTTACACCAAGAAAGGCAATATGCCGATGCCTCTTCTTCAGCATAAGCTGGCAAAGATCATACGCCGACTGCTCGTCGTCATGAATGAGACTATAGATGCCTGGGTACTGCTGACCTACCAGAAGAATTGGAACCTGTAATTTCTGGAAAGCCGTTATATGTTCCTCGCTAATTTCGGTAGCAAGCAATATAATTCCCGCAACCTTTTGTCTAGCAAGACTGTATAAATTCGCTACTTCCCGCTCAGGATTACGGTCGCTGTTGAGAATCATCATTTCGTAATCCAGAGCGAGAAGTTGTTCATCAATGCCCATCAACGTTCGGGAAGAAGCGTAAGAATCCAATCTTGGAACAACTGTTCCGATAATGTTCGGACGTTTAGTCTTTAAGCTTTGTGCAAAGGAATTAGGTATATATCCATTTTCACGTATGATCTTTTCAATCTTAATACGGGTATCACCGCCTACCGAACCTCCATTTAAATAACGGGAAACCGTACTTTTAGCCACCCCCGACAAACGGGCAATGTCAGAAATTGTTACCATGTGAATTCAACTCCATTTTCCGATACTAATTTCAATTTTACTATAAACAAAATCGATTGTATCGGCAAGCCAATGTAGCGAGTCAGCCTTACTGAATACCATTTCACATAGTTATCACCCCTGCCGGGCGCACTTTAAAGAGGGCAGTAGCTAGTTCACTGCCACCCTCCTACACCTATCTTTCGCTACTCTTCTGGAGCCTCCAGACCCTGCTTTTAAAATCACCATGAAGATCAAACGGCACACGTATGCCTGCATACATCAGCTCGTCACCGCCATAAGTCATTTCACCATCATCAATCGTATACTTAGCATTTTCATCTAATCCCTGTAAACGCAAGCTACGGAATCCCGGATTTGGCTCTGCCAGAACACGGCAATAGAACAAGAGCGCCTCGGTGCGGTCCTGGGATACCACCATCCAGGCGGCTTCATTCCCTTCAAACGGATTCAGAAGCCGGTATAAATCTCCTTTCATGACTAGTTCCCTTGCCTCTTTATAGAATTGAACCTGCTCTTTTACCAGGCTCTGCTCGGATTCATTAAATGTGGTCAGATCCAATTCGTATCCGAACACACCGGTTAAAGCCACATGCCCCCTTGTTTCCAGCGGTGTGATACGTCCGACCTGATGGTTAGGCACATCCGAAACATGCGCCCCGATTGAGCTGACGGGATACACAATGCTCGTTCCGTACTGAATCTTAAGCCTGCTGATGGCATCCGAGTTGTCGCTGGTCCAGGTTTGCGGCATGTAATACAACATCCCCGGATCAAAGCGTCCGCCGCCGCTGGAACAACTTTCAAACAAAACATCCGGAAATGCCGTGGTAAGTTGTTCAAGGATTCTATATAGCCCTAAAATGTAGCGGTGGGCAGTTTCGCGCTGACGTTCTGCAGGCAACCCTGCTGAACCTACCTCGGTCATATGGCGGTTCATATCCCATTTCACATAGGTAATCGGGGCGCTCTGCAGAATGCCGGAAATTTGCTGTACCAATTCGCTGCATAGCTCGGGACGTGACAGATCCAGGATAAGCTGGCTTCGGCTTGTCGTGCGTGAGCGACCTTCTACATGGATGCACCAATCCGGGTGAGCTCTGTAGAGCTCGCTGTCTACCGATACCATCTCGGGCTCGAACCACAGTCCGAACTGCATGCCTTGGTCATTAATACGCGACACCAAGTCCTCAAGGCCATTTGGCAGCTTCTCCCGATTAACAAACCAATCCCCAAGCGAGCTAGAGTCATCGTTCCGCTTTCCAAACCAGCCGTCATCCAGTACGAACAATTCCATACCGAGTTCTTTGCCTTTGGCAGCAATCTGTACCAATTTCTCCGCAGTGAAATCAAAATAGGTCGCTTCCCAGTTATTAATCAGAATCGGCCGGACCCGGTCCCGGTACTGACCCCGGCATAAGCGCGAACGGTACAATCTGTGATACGTACGCGACATTCCCCCAAGTCCCGTGGACGAGAATACCATGACCGCCTCGGGAGTTTGGAAGCTTTCACCCGGTTCCAACAGCCAGGCGAAGTCGAAGGGATTTATTCCAATGGACACTCTGGCCGTATCGTATGGGTCTACTTCCACATTGGCCAGAAAATTTCCGCTGTATACCAGATTAAAGCCATAGACGTCACCCAGCGACTCATCGGCACCCTTTCGCATCAATGCAATGAACGGGTTATGATGGGGGCTGCTCGCTCCCCGGCGGCTGTCGACAGATTGATTGCCCTGAAACAGCGGTCTTCTAATCATAGAACGTTCTTTAGCCCACGCTCCCGATAAATGAAGCAGATCGAACTCGGCATCACTAAAGTCGATGTTCATGCTCGCGGCACGCAGCAGACGTACCCTCTCTGCGCACTTATTGATAAATCTGACGGATCTCGTAATTACATTCCATTGAACCAGAACCGTGTAAGAAAGAATAACGTAGAAGTCCAGTAACTCATCCTTTAAAGTGATCTCGAGTGTCTCTGCCTCGTCATTTTCTTCAATATAAACAGCAGGCAATTGCTCAAGCGCAGGCTTTCCCTTAATGATCTGATGGGTAACATATCGAAGATCACTGGTGGTAGAACCGTTCACTTGTTCGATCTGATATGCCGGTGTACGCAGGTCGCTCCTGCCGAATCCGGGATATTCCTGAGGCAGCTCGTCTAATGAGAATGACCGGTCCTGTGGATCGGGATTGGGAGACAGCGGCCTGTGAACGTGAATGAGCCTATTAGAATCCCGAAATTCATGAATTCGTTTCCCCCAGTAACGGTGCGCCAAATAACCGTCCCTAAGGATTTGAATAATGTAGCTCGTGTCTGAAGTCGATAAATGAAAACTCCGGTTCTGCTCGTCATATAGAATGGACATCTTGAATCCTCCTGTAGTCCTGCACGAGAGCGCTTTCTCACTCCCCCGTGTTCTCGCTTAGAATTAATTGCAGGTTAATTGAAGCACACCAAATATGATGATAAATGGGGGAAAAGGTTCCCTTAGTCAACTACCGCTTGTTGGCTACACTGTTAATAACAAGCTGAATCTCACGCAACGTTTCTTCTAGACTCTGGCCGGACAAATAACGGTTCACGGATTCTTGAATATGGGTTTGAAGCGTTTCCGTTGAAACCATATGCGGCCAAAATAAAATGGCGTTGTCACGCGTAACTGCCTCCGCAATCTGTGCTGCGACTGGGTCGTCTATTTGAGCTGAAACGACAGAGGGAACCGCCGAGGCTCCTGCGGCCAGCTTCTCCTGCGTTGCTCTTCCTGTCATAAAGGTGACAAATTTCTTCGCTTCCTCAGGGTATTTGGTCTTCGAATTAATCACCCTATACGTTCCTACATTGATATTGGGGACCGTCTTTATCTGGCCAGGAACACTCATAAAACGAATGTCATTGGAAGGGTTGCGCTGTCTGATGCTCGGGATGTCCCAGGTTCCCGTCATTATCATCGCTGCTTTGCCATGTCCGATCAAATCCTTGGACTGTTCATGCTTTAAGCTCAGCCAATTGGAAGGAACGTAGCCTCTTTCGATAATTTCCTTGTGCATCTTGATGGCTTCCACGAAGAGCGGGTCAGTGATCTTGATCTCCCCGCTTTCCAGCTTTCGAGTCCACTCCTCGTCGGCACCAGCATTGGACATGATAGAGCCCCAGAAGAATTGGGCGGTTGACCACTCCGAATCCATGGCAATTGGAATCACTCTTTCGCCCTTGAGTTTCTCGCATACTAGAAGCAATTCATTCCAAGTCCGGGGAAGCTCAAGCCCAAGCCTGTTAAACAGCGTCTGGTTATACAGCAGGCCGTCGCTGTGCATGACCTCAGGAGCGCCGTATACTTTACCTTCTATCGTAACGGGCTTTAACGAATTGGGATAGAAGTCATTCACAAATGCAGTGTCTGTAAGCTCCAGATACACATCGCTGCGGAGTGCACGAAATTCCTGAAACAAACTTGGAGACCAGGTGTCAAATACATCGAGCTGTTCGCCGCCGAGCAGCCGGATCTTAATTCCTGCCGTATAGTTGTTATTCTGAATAAAGTCGGCTTCGATCTTGATCCCCGGATTCTCCTCCTCGAACTGCTTGATCGCGTCGTAATAAACTTTACCTGCTTGTGCCGTATCCAGCAGATAGCTCGAATAACGGAGCACGATCTGTTCGCCGGAGACTTCTTCGTTCTCGGTGATCATGGTTATATCCGTACTGCTGCAGGCTGACAGACTGAATACGATTAGTATGATGCTGATCATCCATCCCCTGCTTGCAGCGTTCATAATAAGAAGACCCCTTTAGTTATGATATTTCTTTTCATGTTCCGGTATCTTAATCTTTATTCTCACCATAAATCATACACTCCAGCAATGGCTTATGGAAGCTATCTTCTACAGCTTTCCGCCGGATGTTGCAACACCTTCGATAAATTGCTTTTGGAAGAAGACATACAGAATCAGCATGGGAATAATCGCAAGCACGGAGGCTGCCATTAATTCGGGATAATCGACCGAATAGGCTCCCTGGATTTTCGCCAATGCGGACGACAGGGTTGCGGCATTCGAGTTCGTATTAACTATCATCGGCCACATCAGATCCTTAAAGGCGAACAACGCGGTAAATATGCCGAGCGCCACCATACCCGAGCGGACGAGAGGAAGCATGATTCTTATGAACGTTTGTCCGATATTACAGCCGTCCAGTTTAGCGGCCTCCTCCAATTCCTTCGGCAATCCCATAAAAAACTGACGCATTAAAAAGGTTCCGAATGCGCTCACAAGGCCTGGAAACAGCAGCGCGAAAATCGTATTTCGCATCCCTAACGAATCGACCATCAAGTATTGCGGGATGATGAAAATCTGGGTAGGAACCATCATTTGAAAAAGAACGAGTCCAAAGAAAAAACCGCGTCCGGGAAACTTTAGACGGGCGAAGGCATAAGCGGCCATGGCGCTAAACACAATGGAACAGATTACCCTCAGAACGACCATGGCGAAGGTGTTCCAGTAGAGCCTGGGAAAGTTGTTTTGCCGAAGCACTTCGATATAGTTCCCCCACCTCCACTGCGAAGGGAAAAAGACGAACGGGTTCATGGAAGTAGATTCGGTTACGGACTTAAATGAAGTAAGAAGCATCCAGAAGAAAGGCAAAATCATTAGTGCAGCGCCGATGACGAGCAATATATGAATCATTAACCGACGGGGGGATCGCATTTTCTTATCCAAAGCATTAGTCCTCCTTACATGTAGTTGACCCATTTTTTCTGCCCTCTCACCTGAAGGAAGGTAATCAGCATGATGATGGCGAGCAGCAGAATAACGATTGCAGATCCGTACCCTTTGTTGGAATATTTAAAGGAGTTATTATAGAACAAATACACAAGGGAAACGGTATGTTCATAGGCCGGGCTGGTCACATCAATCATCATATAAATGACATCGAATACCTGCATGGCCTGAATGACCGAAGTTACGACTACAAAGAATAATGTCGGTGATAAAAGCGGAAGCGTAATGACAAAAAATTGCCGCAGCTTGCCGGCCCCATCAATTTCGGAGGCTTCGTAGAAATCTTTAGGAATCTCCTGCAAACCCGCCAAAAGCAGAACCATATTGTACCCGATAACGCTCCAAATCCCAATAATGGCTATAGAGATTAGTGAAACATTCGGATTTCCTATCCAATCGACGGCTTTAATACCGATTCTAGACAACACGTAGTTTATTAAACCGAAATGCTCATTGTAAAGCCATCTCCATACCATAGTGACAGCAGCGGGAGCTGCAACCATCGGAATAAAGTAGATCGTGCGGTAAAGTGACTTCCCCCGGATCTCACCGTTCAAAAGTACGGCGACGATTAGAGATAAGGCGATACTAATGGGAACGACAAGTAAGGCATACAGCATTGTATTACCGACGGCATGCCAGACTTGGACGTCATCGATCATCTTGCGGTAATTATCCAGACCTACGAAGACGTTGCCCCGGCCAAAATCTCCGCTTTTAAAGAAGCTTAGATAGGCCGTTTGAATGATGGGAATAATATTCAGCACGATAAGTCCGATAATGGTCGGCGCAATCAGAAACCAGCCCCAGGACCATTCGTTCCATGTTTGTCTGGAGATTCTTCTGGATACCTCTTTGTTCATGGATTGTCTCCCTCTCCTATCCTTTCGCGGCAGCATTCCGGCTGCCGCGAAAAAGGATGACTTATTCTAGTAATATTCTCAGCCTTACTTTTCCTGAGCCAGGCTTTCGTTCATCACCTTGCCCGCATTCAGTGCTGCTTCCTTAACCGGAACCTTGCCGGTAAAGGCCTGTCCAAGGACTTCGTTGACCTTGTCTTCCCATACCGCCGTCGTGTTCGAGTACGGACGGATAATGCCGTAATCGACCATGTCTACAAACGCTTTGATGTTAAACGTTTTATTCGAGGATATCCATAAATCGGCTGCGCCCTTGTATGCCGAGATGGCAACGCCGAGCTCAGCTTGACGCTCTTGACCTTCCTTAGAGCTAAGATATTCGACGAATTGCCAAGCTTCCTCCGGATGCTTGGTATTAAATGCAACGGCATGGCCCAAACCGTTATAAATGGAAGCCTGCTTCTCCTTCTTAGGCAGGACGGCCACATCGAAATTCTTAGCCATATATTCATTTTCAGTAAAGCCGGACAGATTCCATGAGCCAAAGTAACCCATAGCTACCTTACCGTTCTTGATCAGCTCGGCACGTTCCGCATCGTCAAAGACGGCGGGAGAGAGACCCTCTTTAACGAAATTGACATAATACTCGAGAGCTTCAAAAGTCTTAGGATCGTCGTAGCCGGATTGTTTATCATCCGTGATAACAGTGCCGCCATTCTGATAAATGAAGTTATAGTAGCCTTCCTGATTGTGCAGTGGAGCCAGAAATCCATAAACGCCGTCCTTCGTCAGTACTTTCGCCGCGCTGTATAAATCGTCCCAAGTCCAGGTTTCGTCCGGGTGCTTCACACCCGCTGCGTCAAACATCGTCTTGTTGTACCACAATCCAATCGTATCGAAGTCCTTGGGAATGGCATATTGCTTGTCTTGGAAGTTATAGATCCGGTTCAGTCCTTCCGGATAATTTTCTAGCTTGACCGATCCGCTGTTCTTAATTCTGTCACTCAGATCGAGCAGCATTCCGTTGGAGGCGTAACGATAAATTTCGTTGGAATGCATCCAAAATACGTCCGGCAGCGATCCCCCTGTCGCTCCCGCTTCGAGCATCGTCCAATAATCGGACCATCCCGTCACTTCGATATTGATGCTGACATTCGGATGATTGTCTTCAAACTCATCCGCCATCATACGCAACCCTTTTTCCTGATTCGAATCCCAGATCGCGTACGTAAGGGTAACCGGATCACCACTTGGCTTCTGGCTGGCGGAGGCTGCCGGAACTGAAGACGCTTCCGGCAGCGCTGAAGACGAACCGGATGTGTTATTACCGCCGCATGCAGTAAGAGCGGAAGCGGCAATTCCGATTGCCATTAATACGGATAAACGTTTTTTCACTGAAAGACCCCCTAGATCATTAAATGTCTTGGTACATATATGATCTTAACTGGTCCTTCCTGTGAGCTAAATCCACATCCTTTACGATTGTATCTCCTTTCTTTACCTCTTCATTCCGCATCAAAAAAGCGCATAGGTCCCTATGCACTTCTTTTACTATTCCTATTCTATTATTTACTTTAATCGTCAGCCAGAGTTGGCCCGGTATTCCTCAGGACTTAATCCGGTCACTTTTTTAAATAGTTTGCTGAAGTATGCCGTATTGGGGTAGCCAACCCGATTAGCGACTTCATAAATGAGGATACTCTTATCCTTCAGTAATGCCTGTGCCTTCTCAATACGTATCTTGGTAAGGAAATTTATAAAATTCCCACCCGTTTCCTGCTTGAATACCCGGCTGAGGTAAGAAGAATTCACGTTGATAAAGTCTGCAACGGATTGCAGTGAAATATCCTCCGCATACCGCAGCAGCAGAATAGTTCTTGCTTGTTCTGCATAGCTCTGGGGGCGCTCGGGCCGGTCAAGGTTATGCTGTTCGCACTCAACTAAATACCGGCTAACCAACTGCTGCACCCCCTCTAAAGTCTCTTCGAGAAGAATTTGCTCGTAAATGTTGCGTCCATCATCGCTTAAAGCCGGCAGACTTGGATAACAGGAAGATATCAGAGATAACAATGACAAATTAGCTTTACGAGCAGCTTGTTCGGTATAGCCATCCTGGCGAACCCTCTCGTTTAGCATGCGCATGAAGAGGAGGGCTCCTTCAGTGGAGCTCTCCACCTCCGAACGAAACTTCCTCTCGTCCTCTGGGGCAATAGGAAAGATCTCCAAGCTCCTAGATTGTTGTGAAATTCCGTCATAATATACAATTCGCTCCGCCCCTCCAAAGAACAGACTCTTCAGCGCCATGTCGGCCTCCCGGTACGCCTTCTTCAGTCCGCCAAACCCTGGGGTGACTGAGCTGATTCCTATTGTAACGGTGATGTTGAGGAAATCCTTTAACGTTTCCTGAATTCTGGCAAACAAAGCGTTATAAGAACCCATCTCCGTTCCCTCCAGCGCCACCTCTTTCACATTCATAACGAGCAAATACTCCGCGGAATTTTCGACAATAATTTCGCGTCTTCTCTTTCGTGAAATGATCTCCTCCAAGATGTTAACAACAGAATATCTAAGCAGCTTCGCGTCCTGCTCCACGTATTTCCTGCGGATTTGTTCAAACCGATCGATTCTCAGCTTTATCAAAACCATAGGACCCTGTTGAAGGGAAATGTTCAACATACCGGCTTTCTCGATGACCTCCGTTTCCTCGCGAAACCCGCTGAGCAGTTCCTTGAACAGAGTTTCCTTTAGATAGCCAATCCCTTCCTTCAGCACAGCGGCATCTTCATCTTTGGAAGTCTTGGCAATGCGCTTCTGCACCTTGTCCAGTACATCCAGCAGTTCTTGCGGCTTGATGTCGCTCTTGATTAAATAGTCCTCAGCTCCAAGCCTGATTGCTTCCTGTGCATAATGGAATTCATCCAAACAGCTTAAAATAACATAGCGGCAGCCCTCATGTTTGCGGGAATGTTCTCTTATGAGTTCAAGTCCGTCCATGATAGGCATCTTAATGTCCGTAATGATAAGCTCGGGCTGATGAAGTTCCGCGAGCTCAATCGCTTCCTTGCCATTAGCTGCTTCGCCGACAATCCGGAAGCCCCGCTTCTCCCAATCAATCATCGACATCAGTCCGATTCGCATGAGCAGCTCGTCATCGACGATAAGCACCTTATGCATTACCGGTTACCCCCTTCTTTATTCTGGGTATCGTTATGGTAAAATCTGTTCCCTTTCCTTGCTCGCTACAGAACGTAATACCGTAACGCTCACCAAATACTCTTTGTATGCGTGTATGTACGTTTAAAACGCCAATACTGCCGGGAGGCCCCTCCGGTTTGTATAGCCGCTCTCTTAATACAGAGGCAGCAGCTTCATCCATTCCAGCTCCATTGTCACGCACCTGAACGGCGATTTCATTCATACCGATGGGTATCACTGCTATTGTTAAGCAGCCGTCTTCAATGTCTGCTATTCCATGAAAGATGGCGTTCTCTACAATCGGCTGAATGCTCAACTTCAGAATTTCATAATCGAGTAAAGATTCATCCAATTCATAATGTACTGTGATGCGATTGAAATACCTCACCTTCTGGATTGTCAGATAATGAACGATATTATCCATTTCTTCGCGAATCGGAACCATCCGATTCTCGGTCTTTGAGGAATACCGCAGGATCGATATGAGGGCTTCTGTCATCTCGACGATCTTATCTGCCCTTTGCATGGAAGCAATCCACTTAACCGAATTCAGAGTGTTGTACAGAAAATGAGGGTTGATCTGGGCTTGAAGCGCCCGGATTTCCGCTTCTGCCTTCTCCTCCTGCTCTTGATAGATACGCTCGACAAGCTGCTTAAGCTCGGATGACATCTGCTCGAAGCGTTTAGCAAGAAGTCCGATTTCATCATTGGATCGGACCGAGGGCAAATTGTCAAACTTCCCCTGCTCAACGAGCGTCATGTTTCTCATCAGCCGTTTAATCGGTCTCGTAATCAGGTTGGACATATAAAACGAGCTGATAACAGCGAATAAGACCAGACCCATGACGATGAGCCATAAATTTCGTATCAGAATATTCCCCTCCATACCCAGTTCTTCCACAGGCATGTACAGATAAGTCGTCCAATTATGGGCTTCAAATGCCGAATGAATGAGAATATAGCTTCTGCCTCCGGACTTAACGACTTCTCTTGGAGGTTCTTTATCAATTTCAGCATCCGTAACAAACAGGTCGCTGAAGGAGCGGCCGATTCGCGAATAATCGGTATTAAAGATCACATGGTTCTGTTCGTCGACGATTGTGAAGGCGGAACGGCTGCTCTCCTGCAGCCGCTGGTTCACCTTGTTAATGAAGTCGATATCAATGCTTATCACCATAACTCCCAGCAGCTTGCCGTCCTCCAGATCAAAGATCTTACGCAGATGATAAATTGTCCAATTGTTCTCTTGCTTCGTCTGCAAATCTATACGGGAAGGCAAGTCCTTGGTTATGTCCTCCTCCGCCAGAAACTTGGTGAACCATGTCTCATTACGGGGGTGATACATGTAGTCCACAGGTTTGTTTGTACTAACCATCAGGTCCTGACCGCCGTTCAAGTTATAAATATAGACCGAGAAAGCCCGTTCCTTCATCGTAATGTAATTCATCAACAGCTGAGTAGCCTGATTCTCGTTGCTCTGCGAAGGATTCTTAAGATAATTCTGTACCGGATAGTTCTCTTGGGAAACGGCGGAGACATAGCTATTGATTCCGTAGCTGGAGATGAGGGAGATTTGCTCAATATCCTCCATGAATTCCTCAATGCGGATATTCGATTGACGGGTGATGTCCTCCAACAGATCGGTGTACTTGCTCTCCAGCATTTGTTGTGAAGAAATATAAGAATTGATAAACAGGATGATGATTGGGATCAGGATCGAGAGGATAAACAGAAGCACCATCTTATTTTTAATGCTGATGAATTTGAATTTTTTGTACATGAGAATCCCCCCATACCCCAGTATTACATCGACTCTATAATATTCTCTCACACTAATGATTCGCTACCCCCAATTTTAGATCCTCGCCTAAATAGACCCGAATGTAAAAAAATGAATGGTATGTTGTCAAATTAGTACATTTCAACATATAAACCGTTTCTTTAAGCTTAATACTGTATTATACATTTAAGGAGGAATGGTGAAAATGAAGAGATCCAAATGGATGTCCGCATTTCTTGGCGCTGCCCTTGCTTTAGCCATATTGCCCGCGAATACAGGACACGCAGCGAACTCACAATTTATTGTCGATTTATCCAAAGATACCGGCGCCATCAAATACGGAGCCACCGGCTTTCTCTATGGTCTCAGCGATCCTGGCATTCCAAGCGACAATATGCTCATCCCTCTTAAGCCGCAGACGATTTCTCAAAAAGCCCCGAATGGACTGCAACACCCGAATGGCGACGCTTTGGTAGTTGCTCCCCAATTTATCCGGGCGGGCGGAAGACAAATCCTGATTGAAATGCAAGATATCTATCAGAATTGGCCCTATGAGAATAACGGCCTGACCGATTACTTAACGAAAGTAGATGCGATAGTCAATAACGTACTTGCAGACCCGAATAAAGAGGTCTATGCCTTCATTCCATTTAATGAACCCGACTGGATTTGGTACAATTCTACGAACAAGCTGCAGAACTTCTTTAACGACTGGAAAACCGTCTATCAAAGGATCCGTTCGATTTATCCCAACGCAAAAATTGCCGGCCCAACTTACTCTTACTATAACGCGAGTGTTTACAGCCAGTTCATGACATTTGCCAAGGACAATAACGTACTGCCTGACATCATGCTGTGGCATGAGCTGGACAATTCTTTCTTCACGGATTGGGATACGCATTACAATCATTACCGCGGAGTCGAAGCCAGTCTCGGCATTACGCCACGACCAATCGTCATTAACGAATACGGAAGAGCGTCGACCGACATCGGCGTTCCAGGAAATCTTGTTCAGTTTATCGCAAAGTTTGAGAACAGCAAGGTGGACGGCAATCTTGCCTATTGGACTACAGCCGGCGCTTTGAATGATCTGGTCACCCAGAATAACAGGCCGACAGGCGCATGGTGGCTTTATAAGTGGTACGCCGATCTGACGGGCAGAACGGTGCAGGTCACACCTCCCTCCCAGAATGGCTCACTTCAAGGAGCCGCAGCGCTGGATAACGCGAAGAAGCAGGCGCGTATTATTCTGGGAGGCTCGCTTAACAGTACGGATGTGTTCGGCACCGATGTGGTCATCAAGGGCTTCGGTTCCGCTTCCTACTTCGGAAGCTCTGCCCACGTCACAGTATGGGGAACGGATAACACGGGAACAAGCCCCGCAAATGTTCCGTATGTAGTGCAGGAGGGAGACTACCCGGTTGTAAACGGACAAATCGTTGTACCTGTCAATGGGATGAAAGCACAATCAGCGTATCAGTTGATCATTACCCCGGACAAGGACTTGTCCCCGGTTGGCAGCTCTACCCGCTATCAGGCGGAATATGCCGGGATTACGGGAACTGCCGCAATTACTTACGGAGCGACAGGAGGTTACTCCGGCACTTCATTCGTTGAAGGGTACGGCGCAACCAACAACGCCAGTACTAACTTTGTAGTAAGCGCGGCAGCGGATGGTTATTATAACGTCACGGTTCGCTATGCAGCCGGTCCGTTTGGCAGTGCACCTACAACACGCAACCTCCGTATGGATTTGAACGGTAGTACGCTGACGGACTTATCCCTGCCGGCGACAGCCAGCTGGGATACATGGAACAGTTCAACTATTCGTGTCTTCCTCACCGCCGGAATTAACAGAATTAGTTTGAAAGCGTTCACAAACAATGAATCAGATGCGGTTAACATCGACTATATCGATGTCTTACCTACATCGGGCAATATTACGACATATCAGGCGGAGGCAGCCGGCAATTCGCTCGGCGGCAATGCTGCCATCTCCAGCAGCTCCAATGCGGCAGGCGGCAGCGTAGTGAAATGGATCGGGGCGGGATCCGGGAATTATTTGCAATTCAATACCATCAACGTGCCGGTTTCAGGGCTTTACCGGATGATCGTTACGCATGCCAACGCGGAAGTTGTAGGAACACACGCATACAACAACAATATTGTGAACCGCTATGCAGATATCAGCGTTAACGGAGGCCCGGCGCAGCGCCACTATTTCCGCAATACACTGAGCTGGTCCACCTTCTATACAACGGTCGTCGACGTACAGCTGAACTCCGGCAACAATACGATTCGCTTCTCTAACGGCACAGCCTACGCTCCGGATATCGACCATATTTCCATAGCCGCTGCACGGGACTGACGCATTCTCTATAGCACTTATAAGAGTGGTATTTTTGAGATAAATAGTGATGGCCTGAGTCTTGAATCTAGGTGACTACGGCCATCCCTAGTTAACGCTTTATTATACAGTTTCAGAGGAGATTGAAGCCGTTTGTGTTTGTTCCGCTTGTAATACTCGTGGTAATCATCCCGTTGTTATTTCAAGGAGTCGGGTAACTCCGTGCTGTCGCGTTAATTATTTCAGATATACAAGAAGGCAGCATTACATCCCCGCGGGTGTATGATGCTGCCTTCTTATATTATATTTTAAGCCATTTAATCATGTACTTTCCTTTGGTAAAGCCCAGTAATCAAAATATTTAAAATAGGCAGCAGACTGACTTGGCTTTCCGTTTCCAGTCGCATACATACCGAAGTATACGCCAGTGAATCCGCCGGCAACCTCAGTGGCCAAGTAAGAGCATTCGCCTCTGCCGATGCTGATTTGCTCCTGTCCAGGCAAGGAATAACTAAAGTTGTAACATAATGAATCCGCCCGGATATTTAAAATCACTTCACTTGCATCCAGTTCATTCTCCCACTCCACTCTCCACAGAGAACCAATACGCCGGCGCAAAAACAGCGCCTTAAGTCCGTTATTATTTCTTACTCCAATCTCATAATGGGCTTTTTCATTCATGTAGACAGTTAGTCCAGCCTCTTCTCCATCAAGCTCTGGCTCAAATGCCATCAATGCAGATACAGAACAATCAAAATCCTGCTGCCTGCGGCCGACAAAAGCCAGCTGCTGTGAATCGTCCAGCGTATACTCTGTTCCGTGTAGTGTCAGACAGCCTTTCCGTTCAGTAAGCGAGCTGCTGTGTTCACGCGGGTTCTTATAAAAGTTCCACTGGAAGCCCAGCTCGTTACTGTCGAAATCATCACGTCCGAAGCGGGATAACGCTGGATTATACTCTTTGAAAAAAGCCGGTCCCTCCATCTCGATATCCACTCTGCCGTTTTCTCCAATAAGCGGCCAGCCATCTTCCGTCCAGGTTACAGGTGCCAGATATGTTTCTCTGCCTAAATGGTGGTGAAAAGGATACCCGATAGGCCGGATGCCGAGCAGTACAGTCCACCAAGTTCCATCATGCGCCTGGACAAAATCAACATGGCCCGTGGCCTGAACAGGATGGCTAATGCTCCTGTGCGAAAGAACGGGATTGTAAGGACACGCTTCGAAGGGTCCATACGGCTGATCGCTTCTGGCGACCGTTACCATATGGCCATATTCCGTTCCGCCTTCCGCAATGACTAAGTAATAGCGGTTATCTATGTTGTACAAATGTGGTCCTTCAGGGAAGCTACCGCCTGTTCCTTCCCAGATCAGCTTTCGCTCTGTCAGTATTTTACCGGTAGAAAGATCAATTTCCGCCTGATAAACACCTGGAACGACATCCAAATGACCTCCCGTACCAGTAATGAATACTTTTCCGTCCGGGTCAAAAAAGAGCGAAGGATCAATTCCTCCCCAGTCCTCCAGATATATAGGTTCTGACCAGGGGCCTTCCGGCTTATCTGAATGGATCATGAAATTCCGTCCGCCAACCGTATTGGTTGTCACAATATAGAAATGCCCGTTATTAAAGCGGATCGTTGGCGCATAAATGCCCATAAAGCTGAATAAGGGTTCACTGCCCCCTTGGCTGCCAAATAAAGGCACCTGACTCTCTCTCGTTAATCCGTAGCCGATCTGCTTCCAATTGACCAAGTCCTTGCTATGAAATATTGGAAGCCCCGGGAAATATCCAAACGAACTGTTGACCAGATAATAGTCTTCATCCACCCGGCAAATACTGGGGTCCGGATAGGCTCCGCTTACAATCGGATTACTGAATTTCATTCTCCATACTCCTTATCTTAAGTTAATCGCTGCTCTGTAATGTGTTTTTATTTTACAGCGCCAATGGTGATCCCTTTTACGAAATACTTTTGAAAAAATGGATATGCAATCAGAATAGGGAGAACGCCGATCGCTGCAATAGCCATTCTAACGGAAGTGCTTGGCAGTTCCGCTATCGCTGCTCCGGTATTCATCCCAGCAGCATTACTGTTGCTTGTCAAAAATTGAATGTCCATAACCATTTTGGTAAGAATCGTCTGAATCCCAAACATCCTCGTGTCGGTAATATAGATCAAGCCGTTGAACCAGTCATTCCAATAAGCGATAGCCTGGAATAACCCAATCGTTGCCATAATGGGCATGGAGAGAGGGAGAATGATCCGGTAAAAAATTTTGATTTCCCCAGCTCCGTCTATACTTGCCGCATCAATTAAAGCAGGCGGAATAGAAGTAAGAAAGAACGTTCGGACCAGCAAAATATTAAAGCCATTCATGAGCAGGCCGGGAAGAAGCAAACCAAAAAAGGTATTCTTGATATCAAAAATCTGCGTGTAAACCAGATAAGTTGGCACCAGCCCTCCATTAAAGAGCATGGTAAAAAATACTACAAATGTCCAGACTCTGTTCAGAGGCATATCTCTCCGGGATAACGGATAAGCCAGCATCGAGGTAATAGCCAGACTTATCGCAGTCCCGACGGTCGTAATGAGTATGGTTATTCCATATGCTCGGCCCAATTCTAATTGGTGCTGCCAGAGATACGCATATGCCTTTAAGCTGAACTCTTCCGGGAAGAACGAGTAGCCCTGCCGGACAATGCTTTCTTCACTGCTGAACGACGCGATAATCAGCAGTGCAAAAGGGATAAGACATGCAGCGGAAAAAAATCCCAGCACCGTATTTGAGATCCACCGCATTACTTTACTTTCATTGAACACAATTAGGTCACCCCGATTCTTTAGAATAAAGCATTATCTTTGCTTACCTTGCGGACAACCAAATTCGCCCCGAGCACAAGAATAAATCCAACGATGGACTGATACACGCCTGCAGCTGATGCCATGCCCATATCACCGGATACCATCAACCCTTTGTAGACATAAGTATCAATTACGCTGGTTGTATCTGAAATGAAGCCGGCATTCATCGGCACCTGATAGAACAGGCCGAAATCGGAATAAAAGATACGCCCAATTCCCAGCAACGTCAGCATAACGATGACCGGTGTAATCAACGGAAGGGTAATTGAGCGAATTTGCGCCCACTTGGAAGCTCCGTCCAAGGTCGCCGCTTCATAATATTCTGTATCAATACTGATAATGGAAGCCAGAAAAATGATGCAGCTAAAACCAATGGATTTCCATAAATGAATAATCGTTAAAATGAATGGCCAGTATTTAGGCTCGGTATACCACGAAATCGGCTCAATACCCAACATGGGGAGCACAGTTTTGTTCATAAAACCCGTTTCCAGGCTGAGCCCGGCATAGGCCAAATAGCCGATAACTACGAATGAGATCAGGTGCGGAAGTACAATTACACTCTGATAGAACCGGGATAATAACTTTTTCTTAATTTCATTGAGCAAAATGGCAAAAGCAATGGCAAAAATCGTCCCCAGCACGATGAATACCACATTATATAAAATCGTATTTCTCGTAATGATGTAGGCGTCACTGGTCTGGAACAGATATTTGAAATTCTGAAAGCCGATCCACTCGCTGCCGAAGATCCCTTTAGTGAAGTTAATATTTTTGAAAGCTATGAATATCCCCAGCATTGGCAGATAATTATTGATCAGCAGATAGACAATTCCCGGAATCATCAGTAAGTACAGGGGAAGATATTTATATGTTTTATTTCTCCGCTTCAGCCTTGGCTGCTTCATACAACTGCACTTCCTTTCCCTTGACGAATAGCCTTAAAAAATACGATCCAATCAGCGTCCCACTGATTGGATCGGAAGAATCCCTTACTTCGTTGTATTGCCGGCAGCCCATTCATCTAATTGCTTCTGTTTTTCTGTGATGATGGTATTGATTCCGGCATCGTCCAGCTTCTTCAGGAATTCCGGAAGCGCTTTATCTAGTTCAAGCACTCCGCTTTCAATCGCTCTGCGGTACTGGTCAAGCACCGCATTGCAGGCAGCAATTTCGGCTTTTACGGAGTCGCCGTTAAAAGTAAACCCGAGAGCTTTGGATTTAGAGGCAGATTGGTTGAACTCATTCATCTTCACATACACTTCAGGGTCATCCCCCTCAAAGACATAGGAGAGGAATTGATTACCGTGCATCCAGCCGTCACTTTTATATCCGACATTGTCGCCCGTAACACCATCGGTATATTTAATTACATTATCCGTTCCTTCAACCTTCACATAATGCTTGCCTTCAATGCCCCAGTCAATCAAATTCACGATATCTTTATCGGTGTACATCAGATTCAGGAACTGCAGTGCCTTTTCCGGCTGCTCCGAAGTAGCTGCAACACCAATAGCAACGTTTGTAACCGTATCCGTCATTGCCACCGGTGCTTGGGTACGTGCAGCTACCATATCCAAACCAACGTTTCGGCTCTCCTGTGTTTCAAATCCCGGCTTCATGGCGGATAACCAGCTTGCCGCCTTACCGGATTTCACCATGACATTATTTAATTCCGGACTGGTTGCGGCATCCTTCACCAGATAGCCTGCCAGATACCATTCGCGGATCTTGGTCACAATCTGTTTGTATTCTTCGGATGCGAACAGATTAACCACCTTCAGATCGTCAAGGCCATGGTTAAGCAGGACACCCAGATTATTTCCGAGCGGGTCCTGGATGCCGTAGGTACTAAGAATCGAACCATTTGTCAGGTTGGTAGCGCCGGCCATTCCCGGTTCCTTCTCTTTAACCACCTTGAAAATTCGTTCAAAATCATCAAAGGTTTTGACATCTTCCAAGTTAATGTTATGCTTCTCTACCACATCCTTGCGGACTACAATACCGAAATCCTGAGCCAGATCGCGGAGGCTGGGTACGCCGTAACTGACGCCGCCAACCTTGGTAGCGTTATAGTAATCGACACCCAAAGCTTCAATTGTGCCCTGTGCATTCGCTTCCATAATATTACCAATCGGATATAAGGCACCCCTGGCTACCTGGTTGCTGTAGTTACTAAGCATGGCGAACATATCCAGCTTTTCTCCACTAGATAACATCAGGTTAATCTGATTCGTGAAAGCGCTGTTGCTGATTGGCAGCAGCTTGACTTTAATATTGATTTTGTCCACCGAAATCTTGTTAATGGCTTCCTGCACCTCTTGAATGTCAGCAGGAACATTAGAGAATGCCGGATAGGCATATACAACCTCATAAGGCTCCTCTTTACCACCGGCTGAATTGGCAATGCCGGCCTCTGTATTTCCTCCGGAAGCGTTGTTACCGCCGGAGTTTCCTGAACAAGCCGTTACTGCAAGCATGAATACCAGCAAGAGACTCAACCAGCTAAGCTTTCTTTTCATTCTTCATCCCCCTGTATCGCTTTGTTTGGAATCGAATTGATATCGAATCTGGTTATAATATTACAGCGGGGCCAATCCCCTCACTACTCTGATTTCGACCTCACAGTTGTACATTTTCGACCTCTCTGTCTATAGTTTATGTTTACTCCGGTAGTTCTTCGGATTCATCCCGACCATCTGCTTGAATCTCCGGGAGAAATGGGCCAGATTGGTGTATCCTGCCCGGGATGCAATCGATCCGATCGGCAGATCCGTCTTCGCAAGCAAATCCTGGGCCAGCAGCATGCGCCGGGATACGATAAACTCCGTGACAGAATAACCGGTTTCCTTCTTGAACAGCCTGTCCAAATAATCCGGATTCAGAAAAACATGATTGGCCACGGCCTCCCGGGTCAAATCTTCGGCTTCTAGCGCCCGAAGGATGAAATGTTCCGCGTCTTTTATAATCGGCTGCGATTGCTGGACGGTCCCTATATAATCCATCGCTTTGGAAATTGTATGCTTCATCCAGTAGATCATATCTGTCAAGGAGTGGACTGCTCGCTGGAACAGGATGGATGAGGTTTCATCATCGAACAGAAGCTGGGCCTCAATGCCGCTCAGCTTCAGCACATAATATACCATCTGCAAAAAGTTATGGTGAAACCGGTATAAGCTGTCTGCATCCAGAGTTTCCGCATCACTTAGGCTGCGGAGAAACATCTCCGCCTCTGCGGTCACCTTATCCCCATGTCCCTCCTTCAGCAGAACAGACCAGATATTCATGTCCGGCAGAACAATCGACTGCTGGCTATACGGTTTATTTCTCCACAACAGTACTTTATTGCTGTGGGCTACATTGTGTTTGTCCCATTCAGCCAGCCGGCTTACCATATCAGTTAATTCATGACTGAGAACCTCGTTACCAATGTAGATAGCTACATCGCAGTAGAAATAGGAGCTTGCTGTAGCGATAAATGCTTGCCCGTTTTTCTGCAGCCTCTCCTGGATTTCAAATGTATTCTGCTCCACCGGAATCAGTGCCAGCAGTTTACGCTCCGGCAAACCGAACAACAGGCCGCTGCCCTGAACTCCAAGCAGTTCTGTACCGGAGTTTATCAGTGCATATTCAATAATTTTTTCGTCGCGGGGCTTAAAGGACTTGTTGTAGCGCTGAATAGATATGAGTACGGGCAGAAGCTTCATCCCGGTATCAAAGGGGATGTTGCGTTCCTCCGCTTCTTTTCGGATCAGCTCCGGATTGGAAGGGATCGTATGATTGATAATATCCAGCCAGAAGCGTTCTGCCAGAAGCGGCTGATGCCTTGCCCAGAATTCGCCGAACCGGCTGTACTGCTTCGTCTCCTTATCTTTATGAATCTTCTCCACAACTCTGCCGGCAACATCACACAACTCTCCTGCTGCAACCGGTTTCAATAAATAATCGAAGCTTCCTAGCTGCACTGCGCGCTGCGCATACCTGAAATCAGCATGGCAGGTCATGAACACCGATTCGGTACGCGGATAATGCTCTCTGACCCAGGCCAGCAGCTCGAGCCCGCTCCCCTGCGGCATTTCAATATCGCACAGCATAAAATCCACCTGTTCGCGTTCATAAAAATCTTTGGCTTGACGGGAATTGTATGCCGTATAGACAGGGCCAATCCCTAGAGATGCCCATTCCACTTCTTGTCTTAGCGAATCCGCAAACAGCTTCTCATCGTCCACAATCAGCATAGTTAACATTAAGCAGTACCTCCTGAGTTGTAGTTTGCTTTATTCTCCGGTTCAAAAGGCAGCGTAATATCGATCACGGCTCCATGCGGGCCAGCATTTCGGAGGGTAATTTCTCCCTGTCCATGGTAGAGGATGCGCAGCCTCTGTTTGAGGTTTCGAATACCGATATGTTCACCCTCCTCATCGACAATGCGTTCTTCTTTTTCAATCAGCCTGATGATTTTTTCTTGAAATCCAGGGCCGGTATCCCGTATCTGAATCAGAATTCCCTCCTGTGGCTCTTCCTTCATCTCCAAGTCAATATACAGGTACACCGGATCATCTAAAGTAATGGCATGCTTAACTGCATTTTCCACAAAAGTCTGAATGACCAGCGGGGGCACCGGCGTATTCAGCAAAAAATCGGGAGCCTTGATCTCATGGATAAGCTGTCCGGGAAAACGCAGTTCCTGTATTCTTAAATAGTTTCTGACATGCTGAAGCTCATCTCTCAGGGTGACGAAGCTTAAATTACTCTGGAACATGTAACGGAAATAACGGATTAGATACAGTGACAGCTCTTCCAGCAGCTTCATTTGCTTAGTCCTGGCGAGCGTATGCAGTAAATTCAATGTATTGATATAAAAATGGGGTTTGATCTGCAGCTGCAGATGCTGAAGCTCGGCCTTCTGCTTGTTCAGCTGCTCTTCATAGACGTTAATCCGCAGATTTTTGATTTGTTCCATCATATTGTTGAACGTATCGTTTACTGTAAGGAATTCAATGGAAGTTGGGAACTGCTTAATCTGCGTGTCCAGATTCCCCTGCTGTATCCGGTTCATCGCTTTTAACAGGCGGTTCAGAGGAATAAGCAGCGTTTTGCGCAGCAGCACCAGGCCTAGCAATAAAATGAGAATTGAAGCAAAGGGGAGGATAAAAGAGATTGCCCGGAGTGTCGGCAGCTGCTGCAGGATTTTTTCCTCCGGAATAAAAGCATACAGGCTGAAATCCCCTTCGTGGGAACGTTCCCCGACTGTCAGGTAGCGGTCCGGTTCCCCTGTTAAATAATAAGACGCTTCATCCAGCTTAATCTGAACCCCTTTGTCACGGATAAAGCTCTGATTAACCAGCGCGTTACCGCGGTCGTCTACGAGCAAAGCCGCTCCCTTCTCCCCGATCCCCAGAAGCTCAAGCGGAGTTTTGAAGGCATTCATATTGATCCATGCGCCTACCACCGAAGCATTCGGCATCACAAAGAAGCGGATCAGGTAAGTCTGATCGCCGCTTCTCTGAACATACCAGTTCTTCATATGCTGGCGCTGCAGGCTTTCGCTTTTGCTTACATCGCTGACAATGTAGTCTTTAAGGTACATCCTGTCGATAAAGGTGGATCTGGTCTGGAAGGAATACAAAAAATCATTATCCGCAGGCAAATATACAAATAATCCATCTAATACAGAGTAACGCAGGATGGAATTTGAAAGATTGTTATTAATACGCTGTTTTACGAATAGGCGCTCGTCAGGCTCGGTGTAAAAATTATAGTCCGACAGCTCCGGTTCAAGCATTAGGCCGTTCAGATAGTTATCCGCCTCCTGCAGCCGGGCATCCACTTGGCTCCGGTATAAAGACAGAAGATCCTTACTCGATTCCGCCACCTGTGTCCGCACCGTATGTATGGCATACACGTTGGAATAAATCAGAAATGCAACGAGCGGAATGACAATCATGAATAAACCAAGCATCATTTTCACACGTATGGACTGCCAGCTCAGATAAGGAGCCTGCCGAATATTCAGTGTCCGAAACATAATGATCTTCCTCTCTATGTTGAGAATATAGCGCACTTGGATAATACAGTAGGCTACGACTTCTGATAGCTGCGGCGGAAGTCGCCGGGTGTGAGCCGCTCCAGCTTCTTGAAGATTGCTCCATAATAGCTGGCAGATTCGAAGCCGACTTGATGAGCAATATCCTGCATCCCGCGTTGCACATTGTCGAGCAGCAGTTCCTTGCTCTTATTGACCCTTACCTGATTGACATAGCTGATGGGACGAATGCCTGTCGTCTTCTTGAACAAATGGCAGAAGTATTCCGGTGTGACGCACATCAGTCCGGCGAGTGTCTGCAAAGTAATCTCTTCGGCATAATGCTGTTCAATATAGTCCAGAACCGGCTTCAACCGTTCATACTGCTGCCCGACGGTATCGCTGCCCTCGACAGAGACGCGCTGAATAATCTCCGTCAATAAGGTATAAAGGATGGCGGAGCAGGAGTAATTGTTTAACGTTTGTTCTTGCGGTGTAAGGGCAGCCTGCAGCAGCTCCCTCATTCGGGAAAGAAGGTATTCGGGCGATGCAAGCGTAAATACGCATGTGTCTACTATGCCGACTGTTTCAAACAAGCCCGCTGACCCGCTGCCGTCGAAGATGATCCAGTCGACTTTCCAGCTCCCCGATAATGCATAGTATTCGTGCTGCTGCCCGGGGAACAGCAGCATGCCCATGCCTTGCTTGATGATATGCTCCGTTCCACTTAGCTTGAGCTTGCCCTCGCCACTGCGGCATTGAATCCACTGATAATCCTGAATGCCCGGGTCCCGGCGTATATGCTCCTGTTCATGATGCAGGCCAATGCCAAGCAAATAAAAAGGGAGCAGCTTGTCCCGGGCGGATAATACCGGAAAAGCGCGATTGGGATGAGGCATGCGACCAACTCTCCTGTCATCTTAATATTGTTATACCGCATTAATTATTTAGGATATTCACTCCAGTTAATATAGCATATAATCTCAATATATTGATGAATAAAGGAGATCACAGGATGACGATTAAGATTGGCATTGATTATTATCCAGAGCAATGGACTCCCGAGCTATGGGAAAAGGATGCAGCGCTTATGCAAGAAACCGGTGTTGCTGTTGTGCGGATGGCGGAGTTTGCCTGGAGCCGAATGGAGCCGGCCGAGGGTGATTACCGGTTTGAATGGTTGGATGCGGCTATAGAAGTATTTGCCTCGCGCGGCATTCAGGTCGTGTTATGTACACCTACCAATACCCCGCCGAACTGGATGACAACCCGCTATCCGGATGTGCTTCCAAGGGATGAGCAGCGTCAAATCATCCGGCCGGGTGTGCGTGGACATCGTTGCAACAACAGCTATTCTCTGAGAATGCTGGGCTCCAGGTTTGTGGAAGCGATATCACAGCGCTATGCGAAGCATCCCGCCGTCATTGGCTGGCAAATCGATAACGAGATGCACTACCAGGAATGCCATTGTGATACGTGCAATCGTGCATTTGTCGCCTGGCTGCAGAAGCGTTATTCCAGTCTGGAAGAGTTGAACCGGGAGTGGGGCACAGTCGTCTGGAGCGGGGAGTACAGCAGCTGGGCCGAGGTAACGACGCCGCTCGGCGGCAGCAAGCCGATGAATCCTTCCTATCTTCTGGAATACAAGCGGTTCTGCTCGGACAGCGTAGGTTATCTGCTTGGATGGCAGCTTGACATTCTGCGCAGCAACTGTGCAGGCCATTTCGTGACGCATAACATGTGGCAATATCCGAATATTCTGGACTATTATGATCTTCACAAAGAGCTGGACTTCGTTTCAGTCGATTATTATCCAAATGAGCTATATCGCGATTATGGTGATCAATTTCCGAGGAACGGAGCGCTGTCGCTGGACTTGGTTCGCGGTATCAAGCGCCGCAATTTCTGGGTAATGGAGCAGCTGAGCGGTCCGCAGGGTGCCTGGATGCCGATTCAGCGTACCCCTTATCCCGGCCTGATCCGGGCCCGTTCCTGGCAGACAATCGCCCGCGGCGCGGATATGGTCGTTCATTTCCGCTGGCGGAGTGCTGCTGCCGGAGCCGAACAGTTCTGGCATGGGCTTATCGACCACAGCAATGTTCCTGGACGCAGGTTCAGAGAGTTCGCAGAGCTTACTCGCGAGGTGAACCAGCTAGGAGAACTGCTGGCCGGCTCGACAATCGTTGCCCAGGTTGCGATTCTGCATTCGCATGATCAGCATACGGCGCTTTCCCTTCAGCCGCAAGCAGAGGGAGGAATGCACTATATGGACAACTTGTCCTCTATGCACAATGCTTTTCTGAAAATGGGCATCGGTACGGACGTTATCAACTGGACCGAGGAGCTTGATGGCTACAAGCTGGTCATTGTCCCTTCCCTCTTTCTGTTAAATGAAGAAGTAGCGCAGCGGCTGGAGCGATTCGCAGCCGGGGGCGGTACGGTCGTCCTCACCAATCGGACCGGTGTGAAGAACATGAGGAATGTATGTGAGATGCTGCCTCTGCCGGGGCTGCTGGCGGAAGCGGCGGGGGTTGTCGTTAGTGAATATGATGCAATCGGCAACAGCGAGCATCGGATTCGGAACGCGGCGGGCCAGACATTCGCTGCGAAGCAATGGTGCGATCTGCTGGAACTGCGGGGAGCAGAACCGATTGCCTGGTATGACAATGATTTTTACGAGGGAGTGCCGGCGGTTACTGTCAATAAGCTTGGTGAAGGTGAGGTGTATTATGTCGGCACTTGGCCGGAGCCATCGTATTTCTATCAGCTGTTCGAAGGCATATTGAAAGAAAAGGACTTGGCGCCCAGGCTCCAGCTGCCGGAAGGTGTCGAGCTGTCAATTCGATCTAAGGGTGAGGAAAGCTTCCTGTTCCTGATTAACTTGACGAACGAAGAACGTGAGATTATGCTTGACGCCCCCTATCGCAGCTTGTTAACCAGCGAGCGATTGGAGCAGAAGATCATACTGCCAGCTCTGGGAGTAGATATTCTAACTTTATAGGATTAGCGGCTTACCTCTTCGGGAAGAGCTGTCTCACAAGGCTGAATACCTTGGGGGGCAGCTCTTTACCACACTATTTTTAGAGTGATTTCACTATTAGTAATTCGGATCGGTCAACAATTTCCATTAACGTTTAATTCGATGGCATTTCAACTTTTTTATAAACGAGATAAGCTATGAACAATGGGAAACCTCCTAAAGCGTAACGGCCATAGATCCAAGACCTTTTTTAGTTACAATCCCTTCGGCTAAATGGAGAGCTGAAAGCTGTTGCCGTAATCTCGTGATGTTGGCAGTGAGCGTATTATCATTAACATATTGATCATCATCCACTTACCTCATAGGACCACTGACTTAACCCTTCTCTAAGCGCTCCATGAGAAGAGAGCAACACAGAGATACCGGTAACCCTCAACGCAAAAAAAGAGTCTGTCAAAAGACAGACCTCGAGTAAAAGATAACAGTAACCTCTACCCCTGCACTAAGGAGTAATTCAATATGCTTCCCTTGTTCATTACTCTCTATCTTCACTTCACTCCCGTTAACCATAGCCTTTGTCCATGGAAGCCCTAACTTTAAGCGGATGGCATTATCCTCCCTGAGAGAGTTCAGTGTCACTTGTACCGTTCTTGCAGGCAAATCCCAGGATAATGTCGTAACCTCGACCCCTGTTCTTGCCATAAGTCCATTTATAGCGCCGGTTTGCCAATCGGAAGGCAAAGCCGGAAGAACCTCTATTTCTCCGGTATTCGAGAATAATAATGCTTCATTGATAGCTGCCACTGCGCCGAAGGAGGTATCCGAGCAGTAACAGTTACATTTTCTGTTAGAATCATGATCTGTCATTAAGGAACTGTAGTATCCGGCATCCCTCATCATTGGAAGCAGTGATGCGAGCACACCGTCACCATTCTTCAGCCTGGCTTGAACCAGCGCCTTATGCATCCAGCCATGTCCGGCAGTATCATCCCCGGTGTTATACTGATCCCTGTTAGCGATCGCGGTCTTCGCAGCCCGGGCCAATGCCGGATTGTTCTGCGTTTCATAGGCAGGCCATGCTGCATAGAGATGACTCAAATGCCGGTGGTTGTTATTCTCCGTATATTCATTCATGGCCCACTCGCGTAAGGCACCGTCCGAATCGTATTTATAATCCGGCAGCAGCTTAAGCAGTGATTCCCATCTAGCGATTGCGTGTTCATAGCCTTCCCTCTTGACTGCCTGCTCCATAGCGATGACCATGGATAGACCATCCCGTGCGGCTGAAATATCCATGGTGGCATTAGCTGTAATTGTGCTGTTATAACCAATCGGATGATTCTCGGGAGAATACGTTGGAATGATCAGGTATTGTTCACCCGGATTTAGTAGCGTTTTGCCGTGCTGATGACATGCGTTGCCGTTAACATCCGTGTAGTATTCCGGCGTGCAGAGCTGCTCCCAGAAGTTAGCCTGCTTGGTCAGCAGGGGAAGCAGAATATCCCCGTCAAGATTCAAATAGCCTTGTTCTACAAGCTGCGTGAATTCCTCATCGCCCAGGCCGCCATTATTAACACCAAGAACCGGTTTCAGTTCATCGAACCGCATGTTGCCGTTAATCGGAATCTGCTGATTGCCGTAACACTGCCAGTACTCATAGATAGGCAAAAGACACCAGCTTGCCCCCGCGTTCCAATATTCAAACGGGTAATCATTGTCATATTCTACGTGCATCCCGCGGTCGCCGTCAGAGTTAACGGATACCTGCAGCGCATCATGCATGCCGTACGCCATCCGCGCATTGTATTCAAAATCGGGAGTATTCCTCAAGAAAAAAGTAATATATCCAAGCTGCGCTTGTGTCAAATGCCCTGTATTCATGGCGGCAACCTGCAAATTCACATTGGCATCAAGTGTATAGATCCCGCGCCAGCCGGGGTTCCATTCCCCCGTCCACATTCCATACAAACGCGGTGCGCTTGCGCCGCTGCAGCAGATCATGGCATATCTGCCCTGGTTATACACCTGCTCCATAAAAGCATGATTGACTCTTTGCGGAGCTGATTGTTGCGCACGGATTAAGGCCGGATTATCAGCGTCCTTATCCTGCTCGTCGCCTTCAATGCTGAAGCTTACTGCGCTATACTCTGCTGAATGCTTCTCCGTATGGGCAGCAAGAGCCGCATCATAATCGAATTGGCCGCCCAGACCCGAATATTTTCGCACAACAGCATTAGTGTCTTGAAAAAGCTGGTCTATAATATCATATTGAGTCATTGCAGCGAAATCTTCTATTCTCCCCATGGAATGAGTTCTTCTGGAGCGTGTAATGAAATATACTTCATCGGCATCCTTAACCTGGACCGCAGGATTTACTGTACCGGACACATTCATCGGTTCAAGGGTGCTGTCATCCAGCACTACTTTTTCCTTAATACCGTTAACTACAACAATCCGGGTCAAGCCTGCGTATCCTCCATAGGCCAGCTCACTTCCCGGATAGGAGGGGTAATGAACGACTTGCGCGAGATAATCCGCATTAGAGTCTGCCAGCTTTTTATATTGGAGTGCCTTCAAATCATTGGGACCAGCGTATGCCCCACTCAAAGCGGAAATATCGTCTATAGAGAGGGTCAAGTGAATCTTGGCCCCTGCAGAGGATGAAGTGAGCTTCGTAATTGAAACATTATCCTCCCGGGAAGTAAAAGATGTACGCACCCACTCCCCATACTCATCGCTGTAGCGCACTCCCGTCTCTGCTGTTTCATAGTTCGTCCATCTCTCATAACCGGTAAAACTTCCTTTATTGAACATGTTAACTCTGAGCTGATGTCCCGGATGGTAGCTATAGTAAAAGGTTCTCTTTCTCGTCCCGCCGGCCTCGTCCGTAATCTTCCAGCTATCATTGCGGCTGAAGACGTTCCGCCGGGCATCAGGGAGCTGAGCGGTTAATTCCTCCGGAATGACTCGGGGGTCCTTGGAAGGGTAATTAAACCACATATACTGAAAAATAAAACTGTCCGAATAGGGTGAGCCGGAGGTGATATACCCGTTCTCCCCGTTTCCGCTGATCATGCCCTCCCGCCACGCATTACCGGGATTGACGGCAGGAACCTCTGTATACGTGTTAGCGTAATTCCCTTTTTGATACATGCGTCTTGTGTCTGGTACTCTTGTCATCTCTGGACTCCTCCTGAACGGCTAAGGCTGAATGCAAAATAATTATATCAATGGGCGTTTAGTTTCGTTATCCTTAGAGATGACAATGGAGCCGGAAAGGTGTCGCATTTTTACAGGAGGGAATATCTATGGACATAAAATTACCCAGCATCAACATTGAGAATATGGATATCAAGCTGAACCTTGAAGGAATGGTGCTGAACGTATTGTATGTCAAGTTCGGTTATTTTTACAGGCCGATGCCTGAGCACAGCCACAGCCACAACAGCTATGAGCTTCATTATATTCCGGCCGGTCAGGGCATTCTGTATGCACAAGGTGAACGTTATGCGATCACACCCGGCACGATATATGTGACCGGACCGGATATCGTTCATGAACAGCTTCCTCACCCGGAGGATCCGATGGCAGAATATTGCATCTTCTTTGAGATTTTGCCTAGCAACTCCATTCTTCCGCCAGTCAAGCGAAGCTTCGTCAAGGAGCCTGCTCTTCCGGAGCTGCTCCTGTCCACTCCCTTCTGGATCGGAACAGACAACGGAAATATGCTCGATCTGTTTCAACTGCTGGCAGATGAGCTCTCTCTTGAGCAAGCCGGTGTTCATCATATGGCAACCAACATTCTTGAGATGATTGTGATCCGGCTGGTAAGACAATATAGACAGAATCATGCCCCCACCCAATCCCTTCCGCTGAAGACCCTTGATGACAGCAGGCTGCTAATGATTGAAAACAGCTTCTTATACCATTACGATTCCATTACGCTGAAGCAGCTTGCCGGCCAGTTGGGGCTGAGCACCAGACAGACGGAGCGGATGGTACACAAGCAGTACGGCATGTCCTTCAAAGACAAGAAACTGCAGGCACGAATGGGCGCCGCTTCACGTCTTCTGCTCACAACGGATAGTTCTGTTAGCAGAGTTGCAGCCCAAGTGGGATACGCCACACCGGAACAATTCAGTAATGCGTTCAAAAAATATTTTGGAATGACGGCCACCCAGTATAAGAGAAAATGTTGACACCCTGCTCCCGGTATTTATTACATCAGAGAGTACCTCTTCACCCTTTATATCTTTGTAACATTATCGGCCGACTTATTGATTATACCTATAGATATAATTATATTCATATATTTGACCTATAAGTCATAACAACATATTATGTGCTTATATACTCTGATAAAGGGGAATGATCTGATGTCTATTTATGGTTTTCAAGTAAACACAATCAGTGGTAAGACTATAGAATTATCAACATACCAAGGAAAAGTACTCCTTATAGTCAACACTGCCAGTATGTGCAGTTATTCTCGCCAATTCGCCGGTCTTCAGACGCTTTATGAAAATTACCGTGAACAAGGGTTTGAAATCCTTGGTTTTCCTTGTAACCAATTTAATGAGAAAGAGCCGGGGAACAACTCAGAAGTGCAGGAATATTGTGTGCGCAATTTTGGTGTGACGTTTCCGTTATTCGAGAAAGTGGAGGTTAGGGGGCAGACCCCGCATCCATTATTTCAATTTTTAACGAATCAAGCACCCTTTCAAGGCTTCGATACCCGGACTTCGAACGGTCAATGGATGCAGCATTTTCTGCAGGAAAAGTATCCTGACATATACACCGGGCAAGGGATCAAGTGGAATTTCACAAAGTTTGTGATCGGTCGGAACGGACAAGTATTTAATAGATACGAAACAACGACGGAACCATTTGAAATACAGTCAGCAATTGAATCATTGCTTTATCCCTTCTCGTGATATTAATTACATAATACAAAATTACCCAATGGTAATATTTTCAACATGGGGGTGTTGCACTTTGACTAATAATCAACTGGTACCCGTTATTATTACTTTCCTCGCGGCTATTAGTTGTTGGGTTGGGTTCCTGAGCAAGCGTAAGAAAAAGTAGGTTTTATTGAAGAGCGATTGAGGAGCGCGTGATTAACCCTCCTCTCCTGATGCGCTTGATATGTCTCCCCGACTACTAACTCTGCGAGATTGCCAGATCCTTTTTCATCCCAAACAATGTAAGGCCCTAGTTGTTTACAATCTATTATGTTAAGATGGGAGAAGATTATTTACATAAAAACATACATAGTCCTTATTATTTCCAGTCACAATCCGTGCTAGCTTATCTTTTTCTAAGGGAATGACAACATGCCGCAAATTATCGCATTAGAAATTAATAACAGGCTTAGTTCTAATACTTTTCATATATTACTGGATCACCTCCCAGTGGAGAAACAAGCTAAGGTTCGTTCATTTCGGCGATACGAAGATGCGTTAAGAACACTATTTGGCGAATTGTTAGTTCGGACATCTGTAATGGAGATGTATCAACTTCCCAATGACCGCATCCAATTTAATTCCAATTGTTACGGTAAGCCATTTCTAGTACATCCTGAACCATTTCATTTTAATATATCCCATTCCGGTCATTGGGTTGTACTCGCCATCGATTCGAACCCAATAGGCATTGATATTGAAAAAATCCAGCCTTTCGATCTTTCAACAGCAGAATACTTTTTTTCAAAAAACGAGTATACCGATCTAATCAGAAAACCTCCAATTAAGCAATTATCATATTTTTATGACTTGTGGACCCTTAAAGAGAGCTATATCAAATATATCGGAAAAGGATTATCTCAAGATCTGAACTCGTTTAGTATCCATTGCGACAATGGTGTATTTAAACTTACCTCTCAAGACGAGGCGTCTTGTGTCTTTTTCAATCAATACGATATTGATCCGGATTACAAACTATCCTTATGTTCGTTATCTCAAAACCCACCTTCTATTGTATTGATAAAGTCATGTGATGAGCTTATAAAACAATTTCCAGCAAAAATATAATACATATACATAGTCCAGGCTCTTATAACTAACAAGCCAACATGGATTGTTGAATCCGCTAAAGAAAAGGTGTCAATACTCTCCCCGTCAGGAGGCAGTATCGACACCTTTTGCTTCGTTACTTACATATTTATCTGATCTTGTTCTACGCTCGTATTCATGTTATTCAATCGTTGTCGTTTAGATTTCCGGAAGAAAAAAGCTTCATATATTACAGGTACGACTACCAAGGTCAGTAATGTTGATACCGCCAATCCGCCAACTACGACGACTGCCAAGCCTTTTGAAACGATACTGCCAAGCTCCGGTTTCGAAAAGAGCACGGGCAGAAGTGCAAATATGGTAGCCGCAGCCGTCATCAGGATTGGACGAAGTCTGACATTTCCTGCTTCGATTAGAGCCTCTCGTATGATCATTGTTTTTTCGTTCTGTTTCACCCGGTCCAGCAAAACAATTGCATTTGTGACTACAATTCCTATCAGCATCAATGCGCCTATCAGGGCAAACGTATCTACGGGTATTCTACTAATAATCAGACCCAGTATTGAACCAACCGCTGCGAATGGCAACGAGAAAAGAATAACAAATGGCATTCTAAGATTCTTAAACATAATGACTAAAAGTAAATAAATAATACCAATCGAAACGATCATAGCTGTGAATAAGTTATTGGTATCTACACTCTGCTGTGCCCCTGCTCCGCCTATGTCCAAGGAGACTCCATCAGGCAGCTTAAGCGACGAGGTTTCCAAGGCAATTTGATTGTTAATGGTACTTAATTTGCTTCCATCTACAGTAGCAGTGATACGAATGAAATCATGACTGTTCTTCCTAAGAATCGTAGATTGTTGCTCCGTTTTTTCAATTTTCGCAACTTTACTTAATGCAATCTCACCTGTTTTTCCAATCACTTTCAAATCTTGCAGGCTGTCTCCGGTTTGTAATGGATTCGTTATATCTAATAAAATCGGTGTCGCAACTCCATCCAGTATCATCGAACCGATTGGTATTTGATTCAACTGCATATTTAATTGCATTGCCAGATTTGAAACATTCGTTGAGCCGGGATTCACATTAATACTATAGATCGTTTTCTTCTCCGTCAGATTAGTGCTGATTTTTTGAATTCCCTCAATTGGGTTCAGCGCTTCAGTAACACTTTTAGCTGCTGCTTCCAAATCCTCCTGATGACTTCCTGAAAGATCAAGAACGATAGCATTATTTGCTGAACTCATTCCGCTTGATTCCGTATATTCAAAATCAGCATTTGGGTACTGATCTTTGAAGGTAATAATTTTGTCTATTAATTGATCTGCATTCGCATCCTCTTTTAAGAAGATGGTAAATGCAATGGATGTCGGCGACTGAACAGATCCTAATTTCAGGTCCTCTTCGCTAACACCTAAATGAATAAATTCATGCTTGGTTTCTGGTTGCTGCCTTACCAAATCTTCTAATTGAAGTGCAGTTTGTTTGACGGTCTCATAAGGGGTATCGCTTGGAAGAGTCAGGTTGATATCAATCTGTGAGGTATCATTATTATTTATCGTGCCTTTAGGTATAACCCCATAAGCTACGATAGAACCAATCAATAGAACAAAGGTTGCTGCAAGTGTGATAAATTTGTGATTCAAAGTCCATTTTAACACGGCCTGATACGATTTCACCTGCTTATGCTTCTTTGGCTTGGCATTCTTCATGAAACTATGACCTAACAACGGGACTACCGTTATAGCAACAAATAAAGAAGCCAACAAAGAATAGGTTACTGTTAGAGCAAAGGGAAGAACCATCGCGGACAAGCCTTTAACTAATCCAAGCGGCAAGAATACACAAACGGAGGTCAAAGTTGAAAGTGTGATAGCTCCTGCGACATCTTTAACCGAGTCGATAATGACATCTTTGGTAAAGCCTTCTATCTGTGATCTGCGGTATAGGTTTTCTATAACGACAATACTGTCATCAACTAATCGTCCGATTGCAACAGCAATACCGCCGATAGTAATTACGTTCAAACTTATGTCTGATAACGATAAAAAGAATAAAGTAATTGCCAGCGACAATGGTATGCTGATAATTGTAATAAGTGTCATTCTCCAGTTTCTTAAGAACAGAAAGATAATCAAGGTTGCGAACAATGTACCCAGCAGCACCTCACGCATCATACTATTAACAGAACCTGTAATGAAAGAGTCGCTCGACCAAACAAGGGATGTCTCAATGTCACCCTTATAATCCTCGTTCATTTTCTTAATTTCAGCTGCTATATTCTTTCCAACCTCTACAGCATTCCCGCCTGCAACCTTATTCACTAAAAGAACAACGCCATCTTGACCATTTAAATGAGTCATCGTCTTTGTATCTTTAGAAAGGCTGATCTTCGCAACATCGCTTAGTTTAACATCAGCCGCAACATTAAGTTCCCCGAGCGATTGTAAGTCATTTAAGTTGCCGACAACTTTAAGAGATACTGCTGTGTTATCCACCACATGGCTGCCTAAGGATACGACTAAATTTTGGCCGCTTAACAGGCTCATCAGGCTTTCCATTGATATTTGATGTTTACTCAATTCATCTGGATCTACACGAATAATCACATTTTGCGTAACACCACCTGTGTTTCGAATGCTTCCTACATCTGTGATCTTCTGTAATCGGGGGATGATTTCGTTATTAATTTTATCCATTCCTGTAGATGACATTTGATCAGATAATCCGATTCCCAGGATAGAAACCGGCATGCTGTCTGTACTGGGTTGATAAATATAAGGCTTGCTTACCCCTGTTGGAAGCTGTAGCCCGTTTACAATTTTTTCTGTTTCGGCAACAGCTTCTTTCATCTTCATTCCGAGCTGGAACTTTATCGTGACCTGGGAGTAACCGTCCCCGGTAGTAGATATAACAGAGGATTGCCCCTTCACATTTGCTACCGCTCTCTCTATCGGTTCTGTTGCAGATACCAGCATCGAATTTGAATCCATGGATTGTCCTACTGTTGTGATGCTAATTGTAGATACTTCCATAGAAGGTTGTAATTCCCTCGGCATTTTAGAGTAACTGAAAATGCCGACAAGCAAACTTAAAAAAACGATAACCAGAATTGCTGCTTTGTTCGCCATAGCCCATTTCGTGATTCTGTGCATCCTTTTAGCTCCTTAATGTAGAATTAATTTAATTTTTACCAAATTATGTATCGACAATTGTATTATATACCATAATACACTTAAGTCAATGATAACTTTTTATTCAAAATACTGTAAATGCATTGACTTGTTTGTATTAACATATATAATACAATTCATGAGGAGTCATATAGTCAGTGAGGGGGATGTGAAATGGATATTATTCAAGTAGGCGACCTCACGTTCCAGTTGGATTACAGTAAGCCTTTGTATGAGCAGATCATCAACCAATTTAGATTTGACATTGCACAGGGGCATATCCCATTGGGTACAAGAACACTTTCAGTCCGTGATCTAGCTAAAGAGCTAAAAGTTAACCCCAATACAGTCATGCGGGCTTATCAGGAATTGGAGCGGGATAATCTTTTTGAAACTCGAAGAGGGCACGGAACTTTTGTAACCTCATCCCAGAAGAAAGTGGACGAACTTCAACGATCCCTGGCAACTCAGGCCGTTAGCAGCTTCGTTACGTCCATAAAGAGCATAGGATTTACGAAAGACTCTGCTATAACATTGATTGAGGAGGCTGAGTGGAATTGATAACTCATGGGCCTAATTCATTAGTCACTAATTCAGATGCTGTTGTATGTAGGGAACTGGTTAAGCGTTATAAGCAAAAGCTTGTTCTTAATCAATTTACAGCTTCATTTCCTGCCGGTAAGATAACTGGTCTTCTTGGACAGAATGGAGCAGGCAAGTCCACATTACTCAAGATTATTGCAGGATTAACGCAACCTGATCATGGAGAGGCCCGAATTTTCGGTGAAAAAATCAATTGGAAACAAAATCATGACATTACTATTTTGTCTGATCGAACCAAATGGTATGAGCATCACACTGTATTGGAAGCTATAAAGTTCTCCAAGGTTTTGTTTCCTTCCTTCGATTTAGAAAAGGCCTTGGAACTAATCCAGTTCATGGAATTGGATGCCGATCAAAAAGTACATACACTATCCAGAGGACAGGAATCACGTCTGTATCTTGTGCTATGCCTTGCACGGAATACAAAAATTGTGCTATTGGATGAACCATTCTCAGGTATTGATCTCGTATCTAAAGAACAAATCATTCAGGTCATTATTGACTATATGGTTGAATCTTCTTCCACTCTTATTATTAGTACACATGAGATTCACGAAACAGAAGGATTATTCGATCACGCTGTTTTTATCCGCAATGGGGCTAACGTATTGTCAGGGGATGTAGAATACTTGCGTTCTACACAGGGATCAATCGAAACTATATATAGGGGGATTTATCGATGAGTTCTTTTTGGAGCCTTGTGCAAAATGACCGTTTATTGGGTGATAAATCAAATCGAAAACCGGCATATTTATGGATTTCCGCTCTTCTGCTGCTCCTTTTTTTCACATGGTATACCGTAGTCCTTCTCTATGGAACAGCAATCGCTCCTCTCAACTTGCTAAAGATCACTCCTTTGTTTATATTCGTATTTGCCGGAGTTTCAATAAGGTTATCCATTAAAGAATGGAGGAAACAAACAATCAGCTGGTGGCTAATGTTGCCGTTTCCCCGATATTATTTATTATGTGCAAAAGCACTTTCCGCATTGATCATTTGTTTCAAAATACTCTTATTATGCTACGCAATCACACTTGCAACTGGCCTTGAAAGCTATTGGCTCAGCCCTGAATTATTTAATAACCGCCACTCCTTAGGAAATTACTTTTATGAAGTTAATATGAACTACTTTGGATATCTAATATTAAGTCCTTTAATCATCTCAATTACCATTACTTTGGTAATGTTATTCAAATCCAGATTGAGATTTTTTGTTCTTCTGATCATTATGCTTGCCTCACCTTTACTTAGCTTGGTGTTTTCAGATCACAATATCATTTCAAAGAATCCCAACTTATCCTTTAAATTATCCTTTCAACTGCCAGAATATATATCTTCTGATTATCTATCTTCATATCTACCAATCACTTTACTTGTATCCCTGCTGGTTTCGGCATTGTTTCTGTTTGTATCTTCCTTAATATTAGAGAAAAAAATACAAATCTAAACCAAGATTATTCTCTTATTTTGGAATTCCCTTGCGATTCAATGCGAAAGAGGTTCATCTCTCAGAAGCTTTTACGCACTGTAATCGCAAGGTTTACCTTATTCTAAATTTCCCGTTAAATCGCTAATACCTCAACTCACACGTTTTGCAGTGCATCATTGACGATATCAACAACATACAACATGCTGTCTTCAATGATAAAGAAATGTCCCCCCATTACTTTTTTGATATTACATTTCTTCTCCGCATGAAACCGCCATTCATTTATATCAAAATTCATAATACTTCGATCGTTAGTCCCGTTTATCACAGTGAGGTCACAAGCAATTTTTTCTTTTTTCCCCTGGTGTTTGTACGTCTCTGTAATTTTGAAATCCGCTCTTAAAATTGGCAAGAAAAGTTGAAGCAGCTCTTGATTCTGGACAACTTCCTCTGAAGTACCCCCATATTCTAATACAACTTGTAGAAATTGTTCATCCGACGCGTCATGGCAAATAGGCTTATCAGATTTATGAGAGCTCTGAGGTGCTTCTCTTCCGCTAAAAAACATATGTTTGGGCGCATGACACCCTTTTTCCATCAACTTGTAATATGTTTCAAAAGCAAGCAAGGATCCCATGCTATGTCCATATATAGCATACCTTTCGTTTGATTCCAGCTGATTCATAATTGAGGAAGCCAAATCTTCAGTTACATCCTCAAACTGTTGGGGAAGCGGTTCACAAATTCGCTTTCCTCTCCCGGCAATCTCTACTGGGCACAATTCAATATGATTAGATAGGAACTTTCTCCACTTCCAATATACTTCGGATGTCCCCCCTGCATAGGGGATACAAAATAATTTGATCGGTTTCATTTCATCCCGCCTTATGTACTCTTTTTCGGTAGATATATTACACTATGGCCGTCGCCCCTCATCAACAACGGAAAGAGAACGTTATTGATGAGGGGAAAAAGAAGTACAGCCATAAGTTACTCAGAAGCCCAATTATTTCTATATCAGGCAAATCAACTCCAACTATTACATCAATGTAATCGTATCAGCCTTCCCCGCAGCTCTTTTCTTGTCAATAAATGCCGCAAGCTCTTCTACTGTTGGATAAGTGAAAATGTCCGAGATGTCAACCATTCCAGGATAGATGGAACCTAATTCTTTCATCAGCTGCATAGCATGAATGGAATCGCCACCAATAGAATTGAAATTTTCATAAATATCAATTTCATCTAAATCAAGTGTAATTGCATAGATGTAGGCCACATTTTTTTCCGCTTCAGTGTACTCCTTACCTTTTCCCAGAATCAATAAGTCTTCTGGATTCAGTAGTTTTTTCACTTCCTTACTTCCTGTATCCTTGTTCTTTCTCTTATAACGTGCAACTTTCTTCTGTAAATCTTCAGATAGTCCGAAAGGCAGATTGTCTTCACCGATTTGCCCGAGCATATCAAGATTGATCTGGCCCGGAACCACATTACTTAACTTGGAATTCATGACATTGTCCAGAGCACTAATCGCCACATGAGTATCCAGCGATTTAAACATTGTTAAAGAATCAGCTACTTGATAGTCGACCGCCATACCGGTTTCACTCCAACCAGGCCAGTTAATGGTCTGAGCTGCCAACCCTTTTTTCGAAAGATACGATGCGTATGCATCAAGAAACGCATTGGCTGCTGTGTAATCCCCTTGACCGAGCCCGCCGAACAAACTTTGCATCGAGGAGAACAGAATGAAGAAATCAAGTTCCTGATCTCTTGTTAATTCATCGATAATGACAGTGCCAAAGACCTTCGGAGTAAGGACACTATTAAAATTGTCCATGTCTTTGCGGAATAAAAAGCCATCTCCGGCAACGCCGGCACAATGCACGACCCCATTGATCCGGCCATACACCGTCTTTAATTCTTCAACGATAGTATTCATTTGATCAGCATCACACACATCTGTATACCGTAGAATAACGTTACATCCTTTGCTTTCAAGACGCTGAATGCCGCGGATCAAACTGCATGCTTTTTTGTCTTCTTCTTTATCTAACACAGCTTGCCATTCGGAACGTTCCTGCAGCTTTCTCCGGCCTAATAAACAGATATTGCATGGTCCCGAATCTCCCAAAAGCAATGCAGTTTCTAAGCCGAGACCGCCCGTCCCTCCAGTGATCAGATAGATTCCTTCATTTTTGATTTTAACTTCCTTAATATCATCAGGCTGAACGTCGATAGTAACTAGCATTTCGGTATAGCGTACATTGTTGCGGTAAGCGACACGGAAGGCTTGCTTATCTATGCGAAGCGCTTCATTCATCACTGTGTCAATACTGGTGAGATCGTCGATGTCGATACATTTGTATGTGTATAATGGGCATTCCGCTTGAGTCGCTTTGGCCAGAGCTAAAAATGATGCGTTAGCAGGTTTGATATAGGCTTCTTCGTTGTCAATAGCATGAGCATTTTCAGTCAGTAAGACAAAATTCACATTGTTATTTTTCATGTTCAAAAAGCTTCTTGTCAGGTAGGCCAGGGAGTACAAGCCTTGATTTAAGACTACAGGATACTGCTCAAGGGCAAAATCCGTTTGGTTAAAATTAATAGTACTCAAATGATAGACAGTTGAGATATTCTCCGGGCCGATCGATTCCAGAAGCTTCAAATAATCTTCTTCCGATGAACCTACGGTGTAGTGTGACGAATCAAGCTTTGCGAAAGCCTCACCGAAGGATACAAAATACAGTTGGTTATCTAATGTCTGGAGTCTACCTGCTAGATTACTTGACAACCCGGATTGATCCGTAAAGATCAGGATACCCCCATCGGGAATCAAGCTCTCACTTTTATCCGCCGCTTGCGGAGCCCATCTCACCCCATAAAAAGAATTATTTACATACTCATGGATATTATTGATCTTCTTCAGTGAAGTTTCTTCTATTTCGGCAATAATGTTTCCTTCCATATCCGCAAGCACCACATTAAAGCTCATGATTTCGGAATCATTACCTTTTGGAATTCTTCTGATTTTGCTGTAAAAGTGACCCGGCAGCTTTTTGTAGAACTTCAGGCCCTTATAGGAGAATGGTAAGAAGTGTTCTTCACCTTGATAGAGCAGCATGGTGGCCATATTGACGGCTGTATCCATCAAACCGGGATGGCAGGCATACTCTTCCAAATCCTTTGATAACTTATCTGGAATTTTAACTTCCGTATAGATGGTTAGGCCTTCCTCATCCTTAGTCTGATAGAAATGCTGTACACAGTTCCATCTTTCCCCAAAGGCGTTCATTGCGTTCTCTTCCAACGTTGTCTTTAAGGGAAGCACTGTCACCTCAGGATCTGTCACAATGCTGTTAAATTCAGCTGTTTTTTCGACGGTATCGTTATGAAAATATGCATTGCCTCTTGCATGTTCAATCCAAGTGTCACCATTTGCATTCGCATGTCTAGAAACAACAGAGAAGCTTGCATCGCCCTCTTCCTTAGTAATAACGATATGAGTTTCTATGTCCTCATCTTCAGCAGAAACTACCAACGGAGAAAGGAATACAATGTTTTTAATCACAACGTTCTCGTTGTCATAGCACTGCCGGAATGATTCTTTAATGACCTCAATGTACGCTGTGCCGGGAAGTATATTACCGCCCATAATTTTGTGGTCCTGCAGTACCCAATGCTTCTTAAGATTAAAGTTCATCAGATATATGTTTTGTCTCATGGAGTCGACAAGACATCTCTCAACCAGAGGATGGAGTGCCTGATTGTTCGCTGCAGCATCCTCGCTTGCAATTTTTGTAATTTTGACATCGCCCCAGTAATGAGTTCTATCAAATGGATAGGTTGGTAGCGGAATACGACTATAAAGCCCCTGGCCGTATACCTGGGTCCAGTCTACATTAGCCCCCTTAACATACAAAGCACATAAATCTAAAAGCATTGAGCAATAGCCCTCGTCCTCTTCACGATCCTTCAACGTATCCGCAATTTTCTGGGCTTGTGATTTGATGTGGCGAAGCTCGCTTTCGGTAATTTCTCCTTCCTGCTTATGCTGGCGTTTGTCGGATACAACGTGATTCTTGTTATAAAAGATCTGTTTGTCTTCAATGGAATTCAATCCGTTTTGACTAAGCAATGCGATGTTTTCCTTCAATTGCTCCAGACTATTAATAACCATAGCCACACGATATCCGTAATCTCCCCGTCCCGTATTGGCTGTGAAACAAAGATTATCAATATTTAACTGTGTTTTATTCTCCAAGTATTTATCGTAATTCTTGATGATATTAAGCATGGCAGTCTCTGTTTTTGCAGATAGCGTCAGAATATTATTCCTGGATATATCCGTTTTCGTGTCCTGTCCTTCTTGATATTCCTCAACAACCATATGACAGTTTGTCCCACTGAAACCATAGGAGCTAACACCTGCACGAAGCGGCTGCTCATTATCTTCCCAATGTGTGACTTTATCGACTACAAAAATCGGCGAATCCATAAAATTAATATGCGGATTTGGCTCTTCGAAATGCAGGCTCGGCGGTAACGTATGCTGATTCATTGATAACAATACTTTTAACAGGTTTGCAGGCCCGGAAGCTCCAACCGTATGTCCGATACTTGTCTTGACAGAACCAATGCCGCAGAATTGTTTTCTATCAGTGTATTTTGAAAAGGCATTCGAAAGACTGAGGATTTCAATCGGATCACCCAGTTGTGTGGCCGTCCCATGTGCTTCTACATAGCTAATAGATTCGGGCGCAACTTTAGCCCGTTTCCATGCATCAATGATCACTTCCTCTTGCGCCAGCGGGTTCGGGGCGGTCAGACCATTAGAAGCACCGTCATTGTTGATCGCACTGCCTTTGATAATACCGTAAATATGGTCGCGATCTTTCACCGCTTTTGCGAGCGACTTTAGTACAAATACGACAACACCTTCACCAAAAACAGTTCCGCTGGACTTTTTGTCAAAGGAACGTACCCGGTTATCATTTGATGAGACAGCCTGCATAACGCCATTAGCCTCTTCTTCTGCCTTTTCCGTTTCACTAACCGATTTAGCACCCTTTGAGCCAATAGAAATCCCACCGGCAAGTGCCATTTCACATTCCTGGTTTCGAATTGAATTGCAGGCCTCATGTAGCGCAACTAACCCAGAGGAGCAAGCTGTATCGAGTACCATTGCTGGCCCTTTCAGATTGAATATGTAGTTGATCCGGCTGGCAAGAATGCCGCTCCAGATTCCACTCAGTGTCATTTGATCCCATTCAGTAATGTACTTATATTCAGTTGTAGTTGTGCTATCCTTGCCAACAAAAACACCTGTTTTGGTATTTTTAATATTCTCCGCCCCATAACCAGCATCTTCAATCGCACTCCATGCAACTTCCATGAAAACCCGCTGTTCTGGATCTATACATTTCGCTTCTCTCGGAGGAATACCGAAGAAGTTCGCATCAAATTTATCCATGTCTTCAACAAACAACCCTAAGAAATCTTCCAAATTCTCATGATCGTCGGTAATTTGGTTCATCCCGACAAATTCCGCATAATGTTTATTTTTAAATACTTTTTCGTAGATCAGCTTGTCTGCCGGCTTGGGGCTCAAACAGGTTCTTCCGTTCAGCAAATTGTCCCAGAATTCTTCTGGATTATTCGCCATAGGAAGCCTGCAAGCTGTACCGATAATAGCAATTTCCTGCGTACTCTCCGTCTCTTTATTCTGCAATTCACTTAATAATTGTACTGCTTCCTGCTGCGATAAAATTTGTTTACCTAGTTGGTCTAAAATAAACCGTTTTACATTATTCAACTTATTCACTCCTTTGAGATAGTTAATGTCAATTTTTACTCATCAAGCAGTGCCAGTATTTGATCGAGATCCATATCGCCACCGACAAACTGTGCAACCATTTTTTCAAGATTCTTTTCGCTCTGTTCTTCCTCAATCACGAGCTTTTTCGTACTTGCGCTCACCTTGGACTCAATATAATTAGAAATATCCAAAACAGACGAATAAACAAAGATATCGGTAATGGCCGTAACTCCCGGGTAGGCTTTATTCAATTCCTTGTGCAGATAAGCAGCCAACAATGAGTTGCCTCCGGATTCGAAAAACTTGTCATGGAGATCGACTTCATCTACACTCAGCGTTTTAACCCAGGCGGAGATCACATGCTTTTCAATTTCCGTCAGTTTATCCATACTTTTCCCGGTCACGACAATGTCATGAAGATCTCGCTCAGTAGTCGTAGTTACCTTTGTGGCAGTTCCACGCTTTTTCTCTATTTTTTCAGAGAACTTTATTTTCTCCCCATACCCTTGACTTTCTGATGCTAATACAGAGTAATTGACGTCACCCACCAAAACTCTGGGCAACCCGGTTTGCAGCGCGTAAGCAAAGGCATTGGCCCCTTCTGTATCCTTAACAAAATGCACATACATTCCGTTTGCATTCAGACCATTAGCAACGGCCATACCCGACTCACTCCAACCTGTCCAGTTGATGGTCAGGCTTGGAATTCCTAAACTTCTACGATAATATGTAAAGCTGTCCAGATAGGCATTGGCCGCTATATAATCACTCTGCCCTGCTGCTCCAAACAGAGATGCGAACGACGAGCACATCACGAAGAAACTTAGTTGATCATCACGGGTCAATTCATGAAGCATCCATGTCCCGTAGACCTTCGGGCGTAAGACCGCCTCGAATGTTTCCCAATCCTTTTTCATAATGAATCCGTCACCCGCCACACCAGCGGTATGGATCACACCATCGATCGCTCCGTACTGATCCCGGATATCCTGCAACGTTTCCCTCAACTGTCCATAATCAGCGATATCCACCTGTAAAATCTCCAAATCTTTTCCATCCGACCAAAGTTTATTTACTTCATCGATCTTGTTCTGCAAGAAGATATCATCATGTACCTTTAACGCCTTAAACATCTCACGGGAAAACGTCCTATTCAGAAGAATGACGCGAATCGCCGGATTCACACTAAACAAATATCTGCAGATTGCTAGTCCCATGCCGCCTAATCCGCCCGTGATGATGTAAGTTCCTTGATCCTTGAGTTGCAGCTTTTTCTCAGCCAACTGCTCGGAGTAAGCAACCGTATCTAGCTGTTCTACATATCTCTTGTTATCTCTAAAAGCTACCGCGTACATCTTTTCGTCATAAAACAATTCATCCAGGAGGGACGCTAGCTCCGTATTTCTATCACAATCCACTGTGCGAGTTTTGATATTAGCGTACTCTTCTCCAATGCTAGCCCCCATCCCGGCCAGTGCACGATAAATTGGATATACTTGATCTTCATCCCCCGTTACGAAGGTCGCATTTGACGTCATCAAGACTAGGCGGATCTCTTGCCTAACGTCTTGTTTCAGCAGTGCTTTAATCAGGTCAAATGTGCTTTTCAAAATAATGCTTGTTTCATACACAACATCATGAACTGATTGAACATCCTCCATCGAAAGTGACGCCAGTTGTACGATGTACTTGATTCTCTCTTTAGGAAATAGACTCAGCCAACCTTCAAAATCATTATCTCCAGTAAGCTGGAACGCTACCATGCGGTGACCAAACCGGTGTTGCAGTGCTTCCATCAGCGGACTGAACTTCTGGTCAGGCCGATGCAATACTAAAAGGAGATCCTCATCACCTGGTAACATCAAGGCATTTTCGTGTGCCTTTTCATAAGAAACCCAGCTCGTTGCATGGTACATGTCTAATTGGCTGTTTTCTTTCCTCATAAAAGATTCCGGCTGATGCACTTTCTTAATGCTGTAGTCTTCCAGTTCGGCAATAACCCGTCCATTTTCCGTCAACAGTGTGATATCGAAGGCTGCAAATTCATCCGACTCGTTTCCATGAGTTTTTCTTTTAATGTGACTGTACAAATTTTCTGGAAGTGCCTCGTAGAACCTGGCTTTTGAACAAGAGAACGGCAAATACACACTTTGCAGGAGGAAATTCCCTCCATTTATTGCCGGGTCCAACATGGACGGAAATAAAAAGTAATTTTTTATGTCCTGTGTAAGAGATGAATTCAGTTCAAGGTGAAGCAAAACTTCATTGTCATTTAAATAGACGTCCTTTAAGTGGCCCCACTTTTCTCCATCGATCTCAACGATCGACAGCGTGCTTGGTTTTGTCGCCGTATCGGCCTTTTTACAACGGTCAATAATTTCATTTGCCTGCAAAGTAAATCGCACTTGTTCACATTCTTCACTCACCCTCAGTTCCAGATGAGGCGTCCACTCATGTTCATCATTATTTTTGCTGTAGCATGAGATGCTCAACTCAGAATTCTCCATTTTTGCAAGCGTGTGAACAACCCGCACTTCATCTTCCTTACAAACAAATGGGACTAAGTAGGATAATTCCTGAATCTCGAAATGATTTTTTTTCAAAAAACGGCTACTGACAAACTGAGCCATCTCAATAAATGCAGTTCCAGGTAAAACATACACACCGTTGATCTTATGAGATTTCAGTTCCCAACAGCTATCTATACTCATATCAGTGGCATACACCTGCATTTGATGAGTATCGAGAACACATTTATGAACCAAGGGATGAAGCTTCTCCAAGTTATTATTTTGCAATGGTGAAGCTTCTTTTTCAGGGAAGTTAATCCAGTAACGTTTATAATTAAAGGGATACGTAGGAATATTCACTCTATACCGAACCTCATTTTTATAAAACTGATGCCACTGAATGTCTGCTCCCTGAACATAAAGGTCTAAGATTTTCTGCAGCAGCTGCTCATATAAATTGGCATCCTGCTCCTCATTGACCTGTTCGATTAATAGATTTGCCTGCTCCGTTAATGACTTTTTCAAAGAAGAAGTAATATATCCCTCTATCTGCAGTTCTACATCTGTCACCTTATGTTCGCGATACATATAACGCTCATCAGTAAGCTGATGAATGTCAAATACTTGGTTTGAAAAATCATCGGTTGAATCGAGAATCATCGCAAACCGGCAATTGTAATGCCCGCGGCCGATATTAGCCGTATAACAGAAATCATCCAAACTACAATCTGGAAACCGCCGGAGATAGGTCTGATAATCCTTTATCAGACGCATAACCCCCTCTTTATTCTTCGCAGAGACGGTCAACAATCTTACTGGAGCGGTGCTTCCTTCCATTCTTTGCAACACAGGTGCTTCTTCCAAGACCAGATGACAGTTCGTACCGCTCATTCCAAAAGAGCTGACCCCACATCTTCTCGAACCGTATTCCGTTTCCCAGGGCACCAATGTGTCATTGATGTAAACCGGGGATGATATAAAGTTGATCTTTCGGTTAGGCACCTCAAAATGAAGAGTAGGCAGTAATTGCTTGTGCTTCAGCATCAAGATTGCTTTCACCAAGCCTGCTAGTCCCGAAGCACAGTCTAGATGCCCGGCATTTGATTTCACTGAACCGATTGCACAAAACTGCTTCTTATCTGTAAAACTGCCGAATGCCCGTTCGATACCATTGATTTCGACTGGATCTCCTAAATTAGTAGCGGTACCGTGCGCTTCAATATAAGTGATCGTTTCCGGATTAATCCCCGCATCCTTCCACGCTGCCTTGATGACTTCTTCTTGTGCAGCCGCATTTGGAGCTGTGATGCCGACGGATGCACCATCCTGATTGATGCTGCTGCCCTTAATTACAGCATAGATGTTATCGCGATCCCGTACGGCCTGACGGAGCGATTTAAGGACGATACAGATGACGCCTTCCCCTATACCAGTACCATCTGCGCGGTCATCAAATGTTTTAGTTCTGCCGGAAGAGGATTCGATTCCCATCTTCTTTCCATGCTGATGAGGAGGCAATGTCTTCAAGCGTACAGAACCCGCCAACGCCATCGAAACCTCACCGTCTCTAATTTGTTGACAAGCCAGATGAACAGCTACTAACGATGAAGAGCAAGATGTATCAACATTAACCGCCGGACCTTTTAAATTCAGAAAATAGCTAATTCGGCTTGCGATAATTGCGTCCACATTTCCTGACACCGCCACGCCATACATATAATTATCAGTCTCTTCAACCACCATATTGTATGGATTTTGTGGATTATTGTATCCCAGAAAAACTCCGGTTTTGCTTCCGTTCAAAATCCCTTTACCGTATCCGGAATCCTCTAAAGCAGTCCAGGCAGATTCAAGAAACAACCGTTGAGCCGGCTCCATCAATTCTGCTTCTGCTGGAGATAACTGAAAAAATCCGGCATCGAACATATCCAGCCGATCTATATAAGAGCATGGGGTCAGTTCTTCAGGCAATTGCCTATTAAACTTTAATTTATAGAACTGGTTAGCGTCCTTCCAGCGTTCTACTGGGAAATCCCGTATCAGATCAAAACCATTACTCAAATAATCCCAAAGTTCCTCGACGTTTTTAGCACTTCCGATCTTTGCGTCAATACCGATAATAGCAATGTCATTCCCCCCAACATCGGCGGCTGCAGATACAGGCACATCACTGGAATCGGGAAGAATCGAAAGATGCTTTAAAGCATTCAAATCCATAGAGATTCCCCCCCTTAATTGATCATGCTATAGTCAAAATCTTTGAACAAACCTTGGGTACCCGAATCATTAAACAATTGCTTGAATCTTGCAATTTGTTCGTCTCGCGGAGTTTTCTTGGTGCGAAACATTTTGAGCAGCATTTCAATTGCCAGTTGCATTTCTTCACTGGTTGCTACTCTGTCTTCTCTTTCGATAAGCTGCTGGATATCATTTATGTGATTATATGGTTCGATAACACCCTTACGATATGTTTCCTCATCCCAGTTGAAATTCCGGGTTGCTGCGGAGATTCCCAAGCTTCTCGACAAAAACGGAATATATTTGTTTTGAATGTATTTTTTTAGAGCAATTATTTCTGAAGGATTATCATAAGAGTAGGTTGGAAGATCGGACGTAATACCCTTCATCATGTTTTTCAGAACATTACCTGGCCCAAGCTCAACCGCATACTGTACCGTCAGCATCTTGGCATAGATCATGCAATTGACCCATTGTACAGGCATTACAATCTGAGCAGTCAGATTCTCAACAATGTCCTCTTTTCCCCCATAGGGTTTTGCTGTTACATTCGAAAGGACAGAATATTCGAGATCGTTGAACGTATATTTGGCCAGTTCCTCCTTGAAAAGCTCTGCAGCAGGCTGCATCAACTCGCAGTGGAAGGGTGCACTGACATTTAGTCGGCTCACCTTGATATCCTCTTTCTCCAATATCGTTACTACTTGATCTACTGCATTTCGATTACCGGAGATCACGGTTTGAGTTATCGAATTGAAGTTGGAGATGCTGGCAATCCCCTCCTTTCCCGATACCGATCTGCAAACCTCTTCAAGTTTATCGATATCTCGGGTCAATACAGCCACCATTGAACCGAGCTCGGGGGCAATGGTCTGCTGCATGAATTCCCCTCGTCTTCTCACAATCTTAACCGCATCAGAAAAATTGATAGCGCCAGCGCAAGTCAACGCTGAGATTTCCCCCAAGCTGTGACCGGCCATCAGATCAGGTGTAACCCCTTCTTCTTCCATAAAGACCCGGAACATTGCAACACTGGTGGTTAGAATAGCCGGCTGTGCATTGTACGTGAGTGTCAATTCTGACTTTTCACCCTCAAAGCACATTTTTTTCATATCCAAGGATAACGCTTCACTTGCTTGATCAAAAACATCGGATGCTGTTTTAAAGTTCTCACACAATTTCTTGCCCATTCCAACATACTGCGAACCTTGCCCCGGAAATACAATTGCCTTTTTAGTCATAATTTAGTGACTAGCCCATACATTCGTATGGGCTAGTCTACCCACCCTTCATATTTTTTTTATGCATATTCCAACAGGTATTGGACGATTTGAATCAATCCCCTCAATAACTCTTCTAGCTTTTGCTCAGAAACTTTTTTGTTAAAAACCTCAGCAGCAAATGTGACGGAATCTTCTCCAATATCAAAGGAAAGGGAGAAATCATAATAGTCCTTGTATAGTTCGTTACCACTAAATCGGTAGAGAAAAATTGGCATCAAACCTTTTTCCGCGCTTTTGATGTGGATCTTCGCTCTCTGGAATTTAGTCGCATCCTGATAGTTCTGATGGACAGTCTCCATAAGAACATTCAGGTCTTCTTCAGCTTCTACTTCAAAGGAGGCATAGTCCTTTTGATTGACAGCACATACCGCAAGTTGTTGCTGGCCAGTCGCATCAAACAACAAATAGCTGTAAGAGAACAACAGAAATTCATATAGTTTGAATTCATCGGTATCATGCATTGCTTTAATACTCTGATACAGGCTGCCGCTGTCCGTGACTTTGACCATAGAATCACGAAGCACTTTGTTGGACTGCTTAAAATAAGAATCAGGGAACGAAATCTGCGAGCAGGACATAGTTTCCAAACTGCTCATTTCAATATGCTCGGCAAGCTGTGCAATGGTTGGATTTGCAAATACATCACCAACTTTTACAACCCCAGGGTACTGCTCTTCAATTTGTGAAAGCATGACGGTGATCAGCAAGGAATTTCCACCTAAATCGAAAAAGTTATCGTCAATGCCGATTTCGTCGAAATGAAGTATGCTTCTCCAGATATTACTCAGGATGTGCTCACATTCATTATTAGCAGCTACAAATCGATTGGTCTTACGGAAGAGATCTAAGTCAGGTATAGGCAATGCATTTTTATCCAACTTTCCGCTTCTGGTAACTGGAAGACTATCAATCTGCATGATAAAGGCAGGAATCATGTATCCTGGTAGTACACCTTTGAGTGCATTCTTGATCTCGGTCGGATTAACCTGAACATCGGATATCACATAGGCTTGAATAGTGTTGTCTTCACGGTCATCCTTTCTTGCGATTACCACTGCATCAACGATGTGTTCCAGCTTACGCATCACACTTTCGATTTCAGCCAACTCAATTCGGAACCCTCTGATCTTGACCTGTTCGTCGATTCGTCCAAGATATTCGATGTTTCCATCAGGCAGCCAGCGGGCCAAGTCTCCGCTCCGATATAGTTTGCCGGCTCCAAATGGATTGGAAATAAATTTCTCGGCTGTTAATTCCGGCATATTCAGATACCCTCGAGCTATACCATCCCCTGCAAAACACAATTCACCTGGTATCCCGATTCCGCATAAATTCATTCCGTTCATAATATAGGCTTGTACATTAGAGATCGGCCGGCCTATCGGGACCGGATGCGGGATGTCACTTTTTCCGTCATATTCCCAGTGTGTAGCTAGTACTGTGTTTTCTGTCGGTCCATAGGCATTGACATATCTGCAAAGGCTGCCCGCCTTTTGAATAATTGCTGCATTGGATGCCGAACCGCCGGTCGTGAGCACCTTCAAGCCTGTAAGCTGAGTCTGCAAATAGTACTGTGGCGGCAACAAGGCCAACGTGATTCCACTCTGGTTAACAAACTCATTAAATCTTCCGGTGTCCGCAATTATCTCTTTCGTGATTAACGTCAGCCTTGCACCAAGCAGGAGTGACAACGTCATTTCCCACACTGCAGCGTCAAAGACATAGTTGGAAAATTGCAGAACGTTGTCTTGATCGGTTACTTGGTATAGATTCTTCAGATAGATACGCATGGCTGTAATGCCTTGGTGCTGCAGCATGACACCCTTAGGCTGACCAGTAGTTCCCGAGGTATAAATGACATAGGCCAAGTCATCGGGCTTGTTTACTTTATCCGGATCTTCATACACACTTTCCCAAATCGAAGGATCTGCAAGATCGAGAACAGAAAGTTCAGTATTTAAATCCGTTTTGTAAAGAAGCACTGCTTTGGGTCGACAATCCTCCAGAATAAACTGGATACGCTCTTCTGGAAAGGTAGGATCAATCGGTACATAGGCACCGCCCGCCTTCATGATTCCATAGATCCCGACGATCATCTCGATACTACGCTCGGTCATGATGGCAACCCTGTCATCTGGTCTTATCCCCAGCCGGCGGAGTTTCCATGCGACTTGATTAACTTTCCGGTTTAGTTCCGCATACGTCAGTCGTTCTTCCTGAAAAACGACTGCAATCTCATCAGGTGTTTTCTTAACCTGCTCCTCAAACAAATCTACAACAGTCCGGTCTCGTGCATACTCAACAGCCGTATCATTGAATCCGCTGAGGATTTGGAGTTTCTCCTGTTCAGTAATCGTCTCAATCTCGGACAATTTCCGGTTAGGATTTTCACCAATGGCCTGCAGCACTTTTTCAATTCTGGCTAGAATGCTCTGAATTTCTTCCTTGGCATATACATTTGGATTATAAAGAAGGTCAAATACCAGACGCTCTTCATCTTGATACGCACACAATGTTATATCATAGTTGGTCTGCTCTCTGGACGACTCCAGTGTAAACGAGAGCCCGCCTTCCCCGGCCTTCAGCTTTTCTTCATCAATAAAGTAGTTTTCGTATACATAAAGCACTTTGATCAGGTGATTCTTCTGCTGGCTTGAAGACTGAATTTCAGCGAGGGAGCAATAGGAATATGGGTCGCTCTCCGTTCCTTGCTTCTGGAGATTCTTGAGCAGCTCTATTGCGGTCATGTCCTCGCTGCCTTTGACTCTCGTCGGAATGGTATTGATAAACAATCCGATAATATTCTCGATGCCTCGCACGTTTGCCTGACGACCTGAAACAATCTTTCCAAATACGACATCCCGGGTACCGCTGTATGCCTGCAAAACGATTCCCCATGCAGCCTCTACCAAAGTATTGGCTGTCAATTGATGAGCCGCGGCGGCCTGGAAAAGCATTTTACTGGTCTCGCCAGACACCTTGACGACTTCCCGCTGAACCTGCAGCTCCGTCACCGGGGGCTTCGTCACCGGTTTAATCTCAGCCGTTTCCTCATAATCGCTCAGCAGCTTCTCCCAATAGGACAGCCCTTGTTCCTGATCCTGCTTCTCCAGCCATTCGATATACTCCCCATAGGAAGCATTCTGTTTCTTTTCCTCCCTCACCATCTGTTCCAGCTCATCCCGGCTGCTGCCTTCGTTCAACATCCTATAGAATCTGTTGAAATCGCCGTACAGCAAGGACAAGCACCAGCCGTCCAAGATGATATGGTGATAATTCCAAATCAATTTGTGACTGCCCTCGCTAGCTCTAAGGTATTGAACCCGCAGCAGCGGATCTTGCTCCAAGTTAAATCCGCGTTTGATATGGCCTTCCGCTATCGCGGCGATTCTTTCCGCTTGCTCAGGTTGCTCAAGTCCCGACAGATCCGTTCTTTCATACCCGATTTCCCTGTCATGCAGCAGCACCTGTCTCGGCTTGGAGAGGTTTTCGTGCACAATCGCCGTCCGCAATACATCATGCCTCAGGGCAAGCAATTGCAGGGCCTGCTGAATATAGGCTTCTTCAACATCGCTTCCGATAGAAAATAGGCTCTGGATGATATAATTTGTGGATTCCTTATCGGCAATGTCGTGGAATAGCATCCCCCCCTGCAGTGGGGTAAGGGCGTATATGTCCTCGATCCGCGACGTTCTCTCGAAAGCGTTCTGTATAACGGATAAATCCGTGTTCGTTAAATCGGATACAGAATAATCCGAAGGGGTCTTCACCGTTTCCTTTTGCAGGAGACAATACTCAATGATCTCAAGCAGACTTTGTTTGTACAGGGATGTGAACTTTTCTATCCGTACACCAGAGTACAGGCTTTTGTCATAGGCTAAGGTCAGGCTGAGCCGGCCCCCGGAAATATATCCGTTAAAGCTCACTTTTCCCGGTAAGATATTTTCATCTGCTGAGCTTTTTCCTGCGGAAAAGAAGCTTAGCTTACCGTCTTTGGCCTCGGCATCCATTTGTCCCAAATAATTAAACTGGATGTCAGCTGCGAGATCCGGAAGCTCCGGCTTCAGCACCCCGTATCCCAGGCCATGATTCGGAACTTTCCGCAGCATTTCCTTTGTCGCCACAATCATTTCGTGCAGCTCTTCATGACATGCGATGACAATCGGATACATGCTTGTAAACCAGCCGACGGTCCGGTCAATTTCCATCTTCGTATGGATTTCTTCCCGGCCGTGGCCCTCCAGTCCAACGGACACAACGGCTTGCCCCGTCAGCCTTTGGACAGACATACCGATGGCGCTGATCAACAGGTCATTTATTTCAGTGTTAAATGCCCTTCCTGCCCGGTGAACCAGCTGCTCCGTCTCTTCTTTACTCAAGGTGATCTCCAGGCTGGCGAATCCGGTAGCACCGGTATATTCACTTGCAATATGGCCCTGTTCCATCTGTGACATGACCTGTTCCCAATACGTCCGTTCTTTTTGAAGCTGACGGCTGCCTTTATAGGCTTCCAGCGCTTCTGCCCATTCCTTGAACGAGGCCGTCTTGGCCGGCAAGTTAATACTCCGGCCTTCCTTCACCTGCTGTAAAGCCGTTCTTAAGTCTTCCTGCAGGATGCGCCAAGATACGCCGTCCACAATCAAATGGTGCAAGCAGAGGAAGAGGAGGTTCCTCCCGGCAGTCCGGAACAATGCCGCTTTCATCAGGGGTCCCTGTTCCAGATCCATACTACTCTGCAGTTCGGTACAGGCGGCTTCGATCCGGTCCCTTACTTGCGCTTCACCCCGGACATCAAACACCTTTAACTCATACAATTTGCTTTCACGGCTGCCCAGAATTTCAAGGCGGCCCTTCCGATAGACGGACCGGATGATATCATGATGCACAGCCAAAGCGGTGAGCACCTTGTGGATTTGGGCTTCATCCACAAGATCAATCTCCAGCATGATATCCTGGTTGAAATGCTGCGGGACGGGAAGCTGCCACAATGCAAACGCCTCTATGATCGGTGTCGGGATCACGGGTCCTGTCACTTCATTTTGCTCATAGCGGTTTTCGCTGACTGCCTCAACCGCGTGAGCGATCGCTTCCACCGTATATTTGCCCATGATCTCCTTAACGGAGATGCTGTACCCTGCGCTTCTCATCTTCGATACGATGCGGATCGCTTTGATGGAATCTCCGCCAAGTTCAAAGAAGCTATCCTCCGCCCCAACCCTTTCCACACCCAGCACCTGACTAAAGACCTGACACAGCGTCTCTTCGATTTCGTTTCTCGGCGCAACATAATCGTGTTGGCTGCTTGCTACTATCTCCGGAAGTGCTCTTCTGTCCAACTTTCCATTTGGAGTGACCGGAATACTGTCGATCTGCATCATATGAGCCGGAATCATGTAAGAAGGCAATATTTTGTTAAGAGTATCCCGGATATCCGGCAAGCGGATCGGCGTATCGGATACCAGATAAGCGAAGAGGGCCATCTCTCCCGAAGTATCTTCTTGTGCAAGCACAACCGCATCTTGCATCAAATCGATCCTTCTGAGTGTACTTTCGATTTCACCCAGCTCAATTCGGAAGCCCCTGATCTTAACCTGTTCGTCAATTCGTCCTAAGTATTCAATGTTGCCATTAGGTAACCATCTTGCCAAATCTCCGGTACGATACAGTTTGCCTGCTCCAAACGGATTGGTGATCAACTTCTCGGCTGTTAAATCCGGCTTGTTCAGGTATCCTCTCATCAGACCATCGCCCGCGATGCAGAGCTCTCCGGGGATGCCAATTCCGCAGAGTCTATTCTGATTTAGAATGTAGACTTGCGTATTGGCAATCGGTTTGCCGATCGGAATCAGCTCAAAGCACTCAGGAATTTCATAAGTTGTTGTAAATGTTGTGTTTTCTGTCGGCCCGTAACCGTTGATCAATCTAACCTGATTCTTCCGGTTTTTTAACATTCTCACATGTTCTTCCGAGAGCCTCTCTCCGCCAATCAACAATTCGTTTAGACTGTCAAACATCTCGACATCAGTCTGAATCATTAAGTTGTACAAAGAGGCTGTAATCCACATCGTGCTTACTTGATAACGGAGTATGTGCTCTTTCAGACTCTTGTTGTCGGTGATTACCTCCTGAGATGCAAGCACCAGAGTCCCCCATGAAGGAGTGCTCCCCACATTTCAAACGTGGATGCGTCAAAGGACATAGATCCCGTTTGTAAAATTACTCTCTTTTCATCCAGTTCCACATAGTTAGTATTCGTGACCAATCGAATGATGCTTTTATGCTCAATCAGGCTGCCTTTCGGCTTACCGGTTGTGCCAGAAGTATAGATGCAATACGCTAAATCCCCCGATTTATTCACACTTACCGGATTATTCGCCTCACCTTCCCAAATCTTATGATCTGCAAGATTTATGACAGATAATTCCGTTTCGAGTTCTGAGCTGCAAATGAGCACCACTTTAGACTGGCAGTCCTTCAAGATATACTGAATTCGATCTTCCGGATACATCGGATCAATTGGGACATAAGCCCCTCCTGCTTTTAGAATTCCGCAAATACCGATAATCGTCTCGATTCTACGCTCAACTAAAATAGCTACAAGATCATCTGGTTTTACACCTAAATCGCGCAGTTTGCCTGCCAGCTGATTGGCCTTATGGTTCAGCTCAGCATAAGTCATTTGCTGCTCCCCAAAAGCAACCGCCGTTTTTGCAGGGAATTTCCTAACCTGCTCCTCAAACAGATCTACGACAGTCCGGTCTCGTGCATACTCAACAGCCGTATCATTGAATCCGCTGAGGATTTGGAGTTTCTCCTGTTCAGTAATCGTCTCAATCTCGGACAATTTCCGGTTAGGATTTTCACCAATGGCCTGCAGCACTTTTTCAATTCTGGCTAGAATGCTCTGAATTTCTTCCTTGGCATATACATTTGGATTATAAAGAAGGTCAAATACCAGACGCTCTTCATCTTGATACGCACACAATGTTATATCATAGTTGGTCTGCTCTCTGGACGACTCCAGTGTAAACGAGAGCCCGCCTTCCCCGGCCTTCAGCTTTTCTTCATCAATAAAGTAGTTTTCGTATACATAAAGCACTTTGATCAGGTGATTCTTCTGCTGGCTTGAAGACTGAATTTCAGCGAGGGAGCAATAGGAATATGGGTCGCTCTCCGTTCCTTGCTTCTGGAGATTCTTGAGCAGCTCTATTGCGGTCATGTCCTCGCTGCCTTTGACTCTCGTCGGAATGGTATTGATAAACAATCCGATAATATTCTCGATGCCTCGCACGTTTGCCTGACGACCTGAAACAATCTTTCCAAATACGACATCCCGGGTACCGCTGTATGCCTGCAAAACGATTCCCCATGCAGCCTCTACCAAAGTATTGGCTGTCAATTGATGAGCCGCGGCGGCCTGGAAAAGCATTTTACTGGTCTCGCCAGACACCTTGACGACTTCCCGCTGAACCTGCAGCTCCGTCACCGGGGGCTTCGTCACCGGTTTAATCTCAGCCGTTTCCTCATAATCGCTCAGCAGCTTCTCCCAATAGGACAGCCCTTGTTCCTGATCCTGCTTCTCCAGCCATTCGATATACTCCCCATAGGAAGCATTCTGTTTCTTTTCCTCCCTCACCATCTGTTCCAGCTCATCCCGGCTGCTGCCTTCGTTCAACATCCTATAGAATCTGTTGAAATCGCCGTACAGCAAGGACAAGCACCAGCCGTCCAAGATGATATGGTGATAATTCCAAATCAATTTGTGACTGCCCTCGCTAGCTCTAAGGTATTGAACCCGCAGCAGCGGATCTTGCTCCAAGTTAAATCCGCGTTTGATATGGCCTTCCGCTATCGCGGCGATTCTTTCCGCTTGCTCAGGTTGCTCAAGTCCCGACAGATCCGTTCTTTCATACCCGATTTCCCTGTCATGCAGCAGCACCTGTCTCGGCTTGGAGAGGTTTTCGTGCACAATCGCCGTCCGCAATACATCATGCCTCAGGGCAAGCAATTGCAGGGCCTGCTGAATATAGGCTTCTTCAACATCGCTTCCGATAGAAAATAGGCTCTGGATGATATAATTTGTGGATTCCTTATCGGCAATGTCGTGGAATAGCATCCCCCCCTGCAGTGGGGTAAGGGCGTATATGTCCTCGATCCGCGACGTTCTCTCGAAAGCGTTCTGTATAACGGATAAATCCGTGTTCGTTAAATCGGATACAGAATAATCCGAAGGGGTCTTCACCGTTTCCTTTTGCAGGAGACAATACTCAATAATCTCTAGCAGACTTTGTTTGTACAGGGATGTGAACTTTTCCATCCGTACGCCAGAGTACAGGCTTTTGTCATACGCTAAGGTCAGGCTGAGCCGGCCCCCGGAAATATATCCGTTAAAGCTCACTTTTCCCGGTAAGATATTTTCATCTGCTGAGCTTTTTCCTGCGGAAAAGAAGCTTAGCTTACCGTCTTTGGCCTCGGCATCCATTTGTCCCAAATAATTAAACTGGATGTCAGCTGCGAGATCCGGAAGCTCCGGCTTCAGCACCCCGTATCCCAGGCCATGATTCGGAACTTTCCGCAGCATTTCCTTTGTCGCCACAATCATTTCGTGCAGCTCTTCATGACATGCGATGACAATCGGATACATGCTTGTAAACCAGCCGACGGTCCGGTCAATTTCCATCTTCGTATGGATTTCTTCCCGGCCGTGGCCCTCCAGTCCAACGGACACAACGGCTTGCCCCGTCAGCCTTTGGACAGACATACCGATGGCGCTGATCAACAGGTCATTTATTTCAGTGTTAAATGCCCTACCTGCCCGGTGAACCAGTTGCTCCGTCTCTTCTTTACTCAAGGTGATCTCCAGGCTGGCAAATCCGGTAGCACCGGTATATTCATCCCTTGCAATATGGCCCTGTTCCATCTGTGACATGACCTGTTCCCAATACGTCCGTTCTTTTTGAAGCTGACGGCTGCCTTTATAGGCTTCCAGCGCTTCTGCCCATTCCTTGAACGAGGCCGTCTTGGCCGGCAAGTTAATACTCCGGCCTTCCTTCACCTGCTGTAAAGCCGTCCTTAAGTCTTCCTGCAGGATGCGCCAAGATACGCCGTCCACAATCAAATGGTGCAAGCAGAGGAAGAGGAGGTTCCTCCCGGCAGTCCGGAACAATGCCGCTTTCATCAGGGGTCCCTGTTCCAGATCCATACTACTCTGCAGTTCGGTACAGGCGGCTTCGATCCGGTCCCTTACTTGCGCTTCACCCCGGACATCAAACACCTTTAACTCATACAATTTGCTTTCACGGCTGCCCAGAATTTCAAGGCGGCCCTTCCGATAGACGGACCGGATGATATCATGATGCACAGCCAAAGCGGTGAGCACCTTGTGGATTTGGGCTTCATCCACAAGATCAATCTCCAGCATGATATCCTGGTTGAAATGCTGCGGGACGGGAAGCTGCCACAATGCAAACGCCTCTATGATCGGTGTCGGGATCACGGGTCCTGTCACTTCATTTTGCTCATAGCGGTTTTCGCTGACTGCCTCAACCGCGTGAGCGATCGCTTCCACCGTATATTTGCCCATGATCTCCTTAATGGAGACGCTGTACCCTGCGCTTCTCATCTTCGATACGATGCGGATCGCTTTGATGGAATCTCCGCCAAGTTCAAAGAAGCTATCCTCCGCCCCAACCCTTTCCACACCCAGCACCTGACTAAAGACCTGACACAGCGCTTCTTCGATTTCGTTTCTCGGCGCAACATAGTCACGTGTACTCGTTACTTCGATGTGTGGAAGCGCCCGCTTATCGACCTTTCCGCTTCTTGTGACCGGAATGCTGTCCATTCGCATGAAGTATGCAGGGATCATATATTCCGGCAACGACGCTCCCAGGTTCTTCTTAAGTACGGACTCGCTCATTTCTGTGTCGGATACCAGATAAGCGCAGAGTGCAGAATCTCCTGATTGGTCTTTGGCAGCAATGACAGCTACATCCACAATCCCTTCTATAAGTCGCATGGCACTTTCAATTTCACCCAGTTCGATCCGGAAGCCTCTGATCTTGACCTGCTCATCGATCCGCCCCTGGTATTCGATGTTGCCGTCGGGCAGCCATCTAGCCAAATCTCCCGAGCGATACAGCTTACCTTCTCCAAACGGATTATCGATAAATTTCTCCGCTGTCAGCTCCGGTCTGTTCAAATAACCTCTTGCTAAGCCCGCACCGGCTATACACAGTTCTCCCGGAATCCCTATTCCGCACAAATTCATTCCATTCAGTATATAGATCTGTGAGTTTGAAATCGGTTTGCCTATCGGGACACTTTCCGGTATTTCACTTTTCCCGTCATATTCCCAGTGTGTGGCCTGGACTGTATTTTCCGTTGGTCCGAATGCATTGATATATCTGCCTCTGCCGCCAAGTTTTTTGATAACTTCCGGGCTTGAGGCCGACCCTGCCGTCGTTATTACGTTTACGCTCGGCAGGTCAGTCAGCAGATAAAACTGCGGTGGTAATACTGTCATCGTTATTCCACTTTGCTTTACAAATTCATTAAATCTTCTAATGTCTGAAATGATAGCTTGTGTGGGAAGCGTCAGTCTGGCTCCTACCAATAAGGAAAGAGTCATTTCCCAAACCGAAGCATCAAATATATAGTTTGCAAACTGTAGAATATTATCTTGCTCTGTTACTCTATATGTATCCAGCAAATGGGTTCTCAAAGATGCAACGCCACTGTGCTTAACCAAGACCCCTTTCGGTGTACCCGTTGTTCCCGAAGTGTAGATTACATAAGCCAAATCCTCAGGTTGGTTTATCTTTTTCAGGTTTGTAGACACCCCACCCCAATTCTCCCTCTCTGCGAGATCGATTATTGGCATACCCGCATTAAGTTTCAGGTCTGTCTGGTAGATCAGAATAGCTTTGGGCTGGCTATCCTGGAGCATGAATGCGATTCTCTCTTCCGGAAAGGTAGGGTCTAGCGGTACATAAGCTCCTCCCGCTTTCAGAATTCCATAGATCGCTACAATCATCTCGATACTCCGCTCTGCCAGAATGGCAACGAAGTCATCCGGTTTCACACCCATCTTGCGCAGTTTCCTTGCCAGTTGGTTGGCCTTTCGGTTCAACTCAGCATAAGTAAGCTGCTCATCCCCGAATACTACCGCTATATGATCAGGTGTTTTTCTCACCTGCTCCTCAAACAGATCTACGACAGTCCGGTCTCGTGCATACTCAACAGCCGTATCATTGAATCCGCTGAGGATTTGGAGTTTCTCCTGTTCAGTAATCGTCTCAATCTCGGACAATTTCCGGTTAGGATTTTCACCAATGGCCTGCAGCACTTTTTCAATTCTGGCTAGAATGCTCTGAATTTCTTCCTTGGCATATACATTTGGATTATAAAGAAGGTCAAATACCAGACGCTCTTCATCTTGATATGCACACAATGTTATATCATAGTTGGTCTGCTCTCTGGACGACTCCAGTGTAAACGAGAGCCCGCCTTCCCCGGCCTTCAGCTTTTCTTCATCAATAAAGTAGTTTTCGTATACATAAAGCACTTTGATCAGGTGATTCTTCTGCTGGCTTGAAGACTGAATTTCAGCGAGGGAGCAATAGGAATATGGGTCGCTCTCGATCCCTTGCTTCTGGAGATTCTTGAGCAGCTCCATTGCGGTCATGTCCTCGCTGCCTTTGACTCTCGTCGGAATGGTATTGATAAACAATCCGATAATATTCTCGATGCCTCGCACATTTGCCTGACGACCTGAAACAATCTTTCCAAATACGACATCCCGGGTACCGCTATATGCCTGCAAAACGATTCCCCATGCAGCCTCTACCAAAGTATTGGCTGTCAATTGATGAGCCGCGGCGGCCTGTAAAAGCATTTTACTGGTCTCGCCAGACACCTTGACGACTTCCCGCTGAACCTGCAGCTCCGTCACCGGGGGCTTCGTCACCGGCTTGATCTCAGCCGTTTCCTCATAATCGCTCAGCAGCTTCTCCCAATAGGACAGCCCTTGTTCCTGATCTTGCTTCTCCAGCCATTCGATATACTCCCCATAGGAAGCATTCTGTTTCTTTTCCTCCCTCACCATCTGTTCCAGCTCATCCCGGCTGCTGCCTTCGTTCAACATCCTATAGAATCTGTTGAAATCGCCGTACAGCAAGGACAAGCACCAGCCGTCCAAGATGATATGGTGATGATTCCAAATCAATTTGTGACTGCCTTCACTAATCCTAAGATAATGAACCCGCAGCAGCGGATCTTGCTCCAAGTTAAATCCGCGTTTGATATGGCCTTCTGCTATCGCGGCGATTCTTTCCGCTTGCTCAGGTTGCTCAAGTCCCGACAGATCCGTTCTTTCATACCCGATTTCCCTGTCATGCAGCAGCACCTGTCTCGGCTCGGAGAGGTTTTCGTGCACAATCGCCGTCCGCAATACATCATGCCTCAGGGCAAGCAATTGCAGGGCCTGCTGAATATAGGCTTCTTCAACATCGCTTCCGATAGAAAATAGGCTCTGGATGATATAATTTGTGGATTCCTTATCGGCAATGTCGTGGAATAGCATCCCCCCCTGCAGTGGGGTAAGGGCGTATATGTCCTCGATCCGCGACGTTCTCTCGAAAGCGTTCTGTATAACGGATAAATCCGTGTTCGTTAAATCGGATACAGAATAATCCGAAGGGGTCTTCACCGTTTCCTTTTGCAGGAGACAATACTCAATAATCTCAAGCAGACTTTGTTTGTACAGGGATGTGAACTTTTCCATCCGTACACCAGAGTACAGGCTTTTGTCATAGGCTAAGGTCAGGCTGAGCCGGCCCCCGGAAATATATCCGTTAAAGCTCACTTTTCCCGGTAAGATATTTTCATCTGCTGAGCTTTTTCCTGCGGAAAAGAAGCTTAGCTTACCGTCTTTGGCCTCGGCATCCATTTGTCCCAAATAATTAAACTGGATGTCAGCTGCGAGATCCGGAAGCTCCGGCTTCAGCACCCCGTATCCCAGGCCATGATTCGGAACTTTCCGCAGCATTTCCTTTGTCGCCATAATCATTTCGTGCAGCTCTTCATGACATGCGATGACAATCGGATACATGCTTGTAAACCAGCCGACGGTCCGGTCAATTTCCATCTTCGTATGGATTTCTTCCCGGCCGTGGCCCTCCAGTCCAACGGACACAACGGCTTGCCCCGTCAGCCTTTGGACAGACATACCGATGGCGCTGATCAACAGGTCATTTATTTCAGTGTTAAATGCCCTACCTGCCCGGTGAACCAGTTGCTCCGTCTCTTCTTTACTCAAGGTGATCTCCAGGCTGGCGAATCCGGTAGCACCGGTATATTCATCCCTTGCAATATGGCCCTGTTCCATCTGTGACATGACCTGTTCCCAATACGTCCGTTCTTTTTGAAGCTGACGGCTGCCTTTATAGGCCTCCAGCGCTTCTGCCCATTCCTTGAACGAGGCCGTCTTAGCCGGCAAGTGGATACTCCGGCCTTCCTTCACCTGCTGCAAAGCCGTCCTTAAGTCTTCCTGCAGGATGCGCCAAGATACGCCGTCCACAATCAAATGGTGCAAGCAGAGGAAGAGGAGGTTCCTCCCGGCAGTCCGGAACAATGCCGCTTTCATCAGGGGTCCCTGTTCTAAGTCCATACTACTCTGCAGTTCGGTACAGGCGGCTTCGATCCGGTCCCTTACTTGCGCTTCACCCCGGACATCAAACACCTTTAACTCATACAATTTGCTTTCACGGCTGCCCAGAATTTCAAGGCGGCCCTTCCGATAGACGGACCGGATGATATCATGATGCACAGCCAAAGCGGTGAGCACCTTGTGGATTTGGGCTTCATCCACAAGATCAATCTCCAGCATGATATCCTGGTTGAAATGCTGCGGGACGGGAAGCTGCCACAATGCAAACGCCTCTATGATCGGTGTCGGGATCACGGGTCCTGTCACTTCATTTTGCTCATAGCGGTTTTCGCTGACTGCCTCAACCGCGTGAGCGATCGCTTCCACCGTATATTTGCCCATGATCTCCTTAATGGAGACGCTGTACCCTGCGCTTCTCATCTTCGATACGATGCGGATCGCTTTGATGGAGTCTCCGCCAAGTTCAAAGAAGCTATCCTCCGCCCCAACCCTTTCCACACCCAGCACCTGACTAAAGACCTGACACAGCGCTTCTTCGATTTCGTTTCTCGGCGCAACATAGTCACGTGTACTCGTTACTTCGATGTGTGGAAGCGCCCGCTTATCGACCTTTCCGCTTCTTGTGACCGGAATGCTGTCCATTCGCATGAAGTATGCAGGGATCATATATTCCGGCAACGACGCTCCCAGGTTCTTCTTAAGTACGGACTCGCTCATTTCTGTGTCGGATACCAGATAAGCGCAGAGTGCAGAATCTCCTGATTGGTCTTTGGCAGCAATGACAGCTACGTCCACAATCCCTTCAATAAGTCGCATGGCACTTTCAATTTCACCCAGTTCGATCCGGAAGCCTCTGATCTTGACCTGCTCATCGATCCGCCCCTGGTATTCGATGTTGCCGTCGGGCAGCCATCTAGCCAAATCTCCCGAGCGATACAGCTTACCTTCTCCAAACGGATTATCGATAAATTTCTCCGCTGTCAGCTCCGGTCTGTTCAAATAACCTCTTGCTAAGCCCGCACCGGCTATACACAGTTCTCCCGGAATCCCTATTCCGCACAAATTCATTCCATTCAGTATATAGATCTGTGAGTTTGAAATCGGTTTGCCTATCGGGACACTTTCCGGTATTTCACTTTTCCCGTCATATTCCCAGTGTGTGGCCTGGACTGTATTTTCCGTTGGTCCGAATGCATTGATATATCTGCCTCTGCCGCCAGATTTTTTGATAACTTCCGGGCTTGAGGCCGACCCTGCCGTCGTTATTACGTTTACGCCCGGCAGGTCAGTCAGCAGATAAAACTGCGGTGGTAATACTGTCATCGTTATTCCACTTTGCTTTACAAATTCATTAAATCTTCTAATGTCTGAAATGATAGCTTGTGTGGGAAGCGTCAGCCTCGCTCCTACCAATAAGGAAAGAGTCATTTCCGTAACCGAAGCATCAAATATATAGTTTGCAAACTGTAGAATATTATCTTGCTCTGTTACTCTATATGTATCCAGCAAATAGGTTCTGAAGGATACAACACTACTGTGTCTAACCAGGACCCCTTTCGGTGTACCCGTTGTTCCCGAAGTGTAGATTACATAAGCCAAATCCTCAGGTTGGTTTACCTTTCCCGGGTTTGTGGACTCCCCACTCCAATTCTCCCTCTCTGCGAGATCAATTATTGGCATACCCGCATTAAGTTTCAGGTCTGCCTGGTAGACAAGAATAGCTTTGGGCTGGCTATCCTGGAGCATGAATGCGATTCTCTCTTCCGGAAAGGTAGGGTCTAGCGGTACATAAGCTCCTCCCGCTTTCAGAATTCCATAGATCGCTACAATCATCTCGATGCTCCGCTCTGCCAGAATGGCAACGAAGTCATCCGGCTTCACGCCCATTTTGCGCAGTTTCCTTGCCAGTTGGTTGGCCTTTCGGTTCAACTCAGCATAAGTAAGCTGCTCATCCCCGAATACTACTGCTATATGATCAGGTGTTTTTCTCACCTGCTCCTCGAACATATCCACTACCGTTCGGTCCCTTGGGTATTCGACAGTCGTGTCGTTGAACTCACCAAGGATTCTGGCCTTCTCCTCTGGGGTAACCGTCTCAATTGCAGAGACCCTACCAGCCGGATTGGCTGTAAGAGACAATAACACGGTTTGAACTTTGGATAGTACGCTCTCGATTTCGTCCTTTACGAACACACTGGGGTCGTACATGATTTTCAGATTCAAATAACCATCTTCAAGACTTGCAACCAGAACAATTGCATAATTAACCTTTTCTCTAGACGATTCAAACTGTAATTGAATCCCGTCTTCATCGTCCCTCAGCAAGACTTCTTCGAATTCGTAGTTTTCAAATACATACAAAACTTTAACCAAATCGGACTTCTGTTTCGTTAATCCCATAATTTGCGGAAGTGGACAGTAAGAATATTCATTACCCTTCATCCCCTGTATCTGCAGCTCATTCAGAAGTTTCGAAACAGTTGTATCTTCTTCACATCTGACTCTAGTAGGGATGGTCGAAATAAATAAGCCCACGATCTGTTCGATTCCCCTGATATCTGCATGTCTACCTGACACAATCTTCCCAAACACTACATCCTTGGTCCCGCTATATGCCTGAAGAACAATCCCCCACGCAGCCTCTGTAACCGTATTAATTGTGACATGGTTGGAACTGGCCAGATCTAGCAGGCTTTGCGTTTGTTCTTTAGACATCACGATACGGCTCTCTAACACATGCTCATCCACGGGTTGGGGCTTTTTCATCGGCTTGATGTCAGCTGTTTCATCATAATCTGCTAATAGCTCCTCCCAATAGGAAAGACCAAGTTCTTTATCCTGTCTTTCCAGCCATTGGAGGTATTCGCCATATTCCGCGGTCCGCTTTTTTTCGCCAGTAATCATCCGTTCTAAATCACTCATACTTCTTCCGATTTCAAGCAAATCATAATAGCGTTTAAAATCGCTGTATAGCAGCGACAAGCACCAGCCGTCTATGATGATATGATGGAATGTCCAAATCATTTTGTATCTGTCATGACCTAATGCGATAAGCTTGATTCGTAGCAGAGAATCCCGCTGCAGATCAAAGCCACGCTCGACATCCAGTCGAGCTACCTCATCCAACCGGCTGACTTGCTCCGCTTCACACAATTCTGACATATCGATTCGTTCATATTCAGCTTCCCTGTTCCTTAGGATTACTTGCCTTGGAGCTTCCAGCTTCTCAAATACGATTGACGTCCTCAGAACCTCATACCTCATGAAAAGGAGCTTCAAAGCCTGCTGAGTTGTTGCTTCAGAAATGTACCCGCTCGATTTAAATCTATTTTGAATGACATAACTGGTCGATTCTCCGTGCGCAAGCTTGTGGTACAGCATCCCCTCCTGCATCGGGGTAAGAGAATAGATATTTGCAATTGTAGGGTTTATGACACTTCTTTGACTCATGTCGAATATCGGCCACCTTTATCGATTGTAATCTCACTCGATATCAAAAAGAGAGTTGATCAGTTGCAAATCGCCCTCAGACAGATCTGAAGCATGCGTGTCCGAAAGGGTCACCGCAACTTCATCCATTGTCATACAATGCAGGATGATTGTGCGCATAGAATCCTGAAGCATCGAGGCAAAACGCCCCATCTTTTTTGCTGAATATTTGCTTCTGTCATAAGTGATAGTGAATTTCAACATTTCCTGCAGGATACCTCCGCTAATGTTGATCTTACGGAACATAGCGTTCTCATCTGCTGCACTTTTTCCGCTCGAATTAAACAGGATACTGTGATCTTGTGCCTCTGCATCCATTTGTCCCAAATAATTAAAATGGATGTCAGCCTCGAGATCCGGAAGCTCCGGCTTCAGCACCCCGTATCCCAGGCCATGATTCGGAACTTTCCGCAGCATTTCCTTTGTCGCCACAATCATTTCCTGCAGCTCTTCATGACATGCGATGACAATCGGATACATGCTTGTAAACCAGCCGACGGTCCGGTCAATTTCCATCTTCGTATGGATTTCTTCCCGGCCGTGGCCCTCCAGTCCAACGGACACAACGGCTTGCCCCGTCAGCCTTTGGACAGACATACCGATGGCGCTGATCAACAGGTCATTTATTTCAGTGTTAAATGCCCTTCCTGCCCGGTGAACCAGCTGCTCCGTCTCTTCTTTACTCAAGGTGATCTCCAGGCTGGCGAATCCGGTAGCACCGGTATATTCACTTGCAATATGGCCCTGTTCCATCTGTGACATGACCTGTTCCCAATACGTCCGTTCTTTTTGAAGCTGACGGCTGCCTTTATAGGCCTCCAGCGCTTCTGCCCATTCCTTGAACGAGGCCGTCTTAGCCGGCAAGTGGATACTCCGGCCTTCCTTCACCTGCTGCAAAGCCGTCCTTAAGTCTTCCTGCAGGATGCGCCAAGATACGCCGTCCACAATCAAATGGTGCAAGCAGAGGAAGAGGAGGTTCCTCCCGGCAGTCCGGAACAATGCCGCTTTCATCAGGGGTCCCTGTTCCAAGTCCATACTACTCTGCAGTTCGGTACAGGCGGCTTCGATCCGGTCCCTTACTTGCGCTTCACCCCGGACATCAAACACCTTTAACTCATACAATTTGCTTTCACGGCTGCCCAGAATTTCAAGGCGGCCCTTCCGATAGACGGACCGGATGATATCATGATGCACAGCCAAAGCGGTGAGCACCTTGTGGATTTGGGCTTCATCCACAAGATCAATCTCCAGCATGATGTCCTGGTTGAAATGCTGCGGGACGGGAAGCTGCCACAATGCAAACGCCTCTATGATCGGTGTCGGGATCACGGATCCTGTCACTTCATTTTGCTCATAGCGGTTTTCGCTGACTGCCTCAACCGCGTGAGCGATCGCTTCCACCGTATATTTGCCCATAATCTCCTTAATGGAGACGCTGTACCCTGCGCTTCTCATCTTCGATACGATGCGGATCGCTTTGATGGAGTCTCCGCCAAGTTCAAAGAAGCTATCCTCCGCCCCAACCCTTTCCACACCCAGCACCTGACTAAAGACCTGACACAGCGTTTCTTCGATTTCGTTTCTCGGCGCAACATAGTCACGTGTACTCGTTACTTCGATGTGTGGAAGTGCCCGCTTATCGACCTTTCCGCTTCTTGTGACCGGAATGCTGTCCATTCGCATGAAGTATGCAGGGATCATATATTCCGGCAACGACGCTCCCAGGTTCTTCTTAAGTACGGACTCGCTCATTTCTGTGTCGGATACCAGATAAGCGCAGAGTGCAGAATCTCCTGATTGGTCTTTGGCAGCAATGACAGCTACATCCACAATCCCTTCTATAAGTCGCATGGCACTTTCAATTTCACCCAGTTCGATCCGGAAGCCTCTGATCTTGACCTGCTCATCAATCCGCCCCTGGTATTCGATGTTGCCGTCGGGCAGCCATCTAGCCAAATCTCCCGAGCGATACAGCTTACCTTCTCCAAACGGATTATCGATAAATTTCTCCGCTGTCAGCTCCGGTCTGTTCAAATAACCTCTTGCTAAGCCCGCACCGGCTATACACAGTTCTCCCGGAATCCCTATTCCGCACAAATTCATTCCATTCAGTATATAGATCTGTGAGTTTGAAATCGGTTTGCCTATCGGGACACTTTCCGGTATTTCACTTTTCCCGTCATATTCCCAGTGTGTGGCCTGGACTGTATTTTCCGTTGGTCCGAATGCATTGATATATCTGCCTCTGCCGCCAAGTTTTTTGATAACTTCCGGGCTTGAGGCCGACCCTCCCGTCGTTATTACGTTTACGCTCGGCAGGTCAGTCTGCAGATAAAACTGCGGTGGTAATAATGTCATCGTTATTCCACTTTGCTTTACAAATTCATTAAATCTTCTAATGTCTGAAATGATAGCTTGTGTGGGAAGCGTCAGCCTGGCTCCTACCAATAAGGAAAGAGTCATTTCCCAAACCGAAGCATCAAATATATAGTTTGCAAACTGTAGAATATTATCTTGCTCTGTTACTCTATATGTATCCAGCAAATAGGTTCTGAAGGATACAACGCCACTGTGTTTAACCAAGACCCCTTTCGGTGTACCCGTTGTTCCCGAAGTGTAGATTACATACGCTAAATCCTCAGGTTGGTTTACCTTTCCCGGGTTTGTGGACTCCCCACTCCAATTCTCCCTCTCTGCGAGATCAATTATTGGCATACCCGCATTAAGTTTCAGGTCTGCCTGGTAGACAAGAATAGCTTTGGGCTGGCAATCCTGGAGCATGAATGCGATTCTCTCTTCCGGAAAGGTAGGGTCTAGCGGTACATAAGCTCCTCCCGCTTTCAGAATTCCATAGATCGCTACAATCATCTCGATGCTCCGCTCTGCCAGAATGGCAACGAAGTCATCCGGCTTCACACCCATCTTGCGCAGTTTCCTTGCCAATTGGTTGGCCTTTCGGTTCAACTCAGCATAAGTAAGCTGCTCATCCCGGAATACTACTGCTATATGATCAGGTGTTTTTCTCACCTGCTCCTCGAACATATCCACGACGGTCTTGTCTATTGGATAATCGGTGGCCGTATTGTTGAACTCAAGGAGTTGATCCTTCTCTTGCTGGGTAATTAAGTCGATCTCGGAGACCCTTCTCTCAGGGTTGGCTGCAAACGACAGTAAAACAGCTTGAATTCTGGAAAGCATACTTTGTACTTCTTTCATTGCAAAGTGACTCGGATTATAAAGAATATCAAAGACCCATTGTTCACCAATAAAATATGTTTTTAAGGTGATTGCATAGTTGGTTTGCTCGCGTCCCGAATCTAAAACAAACTGCAGTCCGTTTTCTCCGCCTTGCTGTTTTTCTTCGTTAATATAATAGTTATCGAAGGCAAACAGTACCTTGATCAGATCACTTTGTTGTTCAGTCAAGCCCTGAATGTCAGCGAGGGAACAATACGAGTACTGATCGCTCTCCGTCCCCTGCTCCTGAAGCTCATTCCAGAGCTCCGAGACAGTCATCCCCACGCTGGATCTTATCCTCACCGGGATGGTATTGACGAACAGTCCAACGATCTTCTCTATCCCTCGAACATTTGCATTCCTTCCGGAAACAACCTTGCCGAATACAACATCCTTAATGTTGCTGTATTGCTGCAGCACAATCCCCCAAGCAGCCTCAGCCACCGTATTGATTGTGATTTGGCAGGAAGCAGCTTTCTGAAGAAGTTGATTAGTGATTTCATCCGGAATTTTTATTCCGATTCGTTCCATTTGCTTTTCCGTAAATTCGGGTTTTGTCATAGGCTTGATTTCAGCTATCTCCTGATATTCGGAGAGCAACTCACGCCAATAGGACAGCCCCAACTCACGGTCCTGCTTCTTGATCCAGTTGACATAATCACCGTAGGTCGCGGATTGATGCTTTTCCTCTGCCGCCATACGCTCCAGATCAGACACAATACTGCCGTTCTTCAATCTGTTGCAATAAGTTATGAAATCGCCAAACAGCATGTTGGAAGACCAGCCGTCAAATATAATGTGATGATAGCTCCAGAGAATCTTGTATTCATCAGGACTAAGCACAATATGCTTAACCCGCAGTAACGGATCATACTGCAAATCGAATCCGCGTTGGATGTTCAGCTCCGTAAGTTCGGCAACCTTGTTCTCCTGTTCTAGTTTTCCGAGTCCCGAGAGATCAATTGTTTCAAAGTCTACTTCCCGCCTGGTCAACAGGATCTGTCTCGGCTTAGACAGCTGTTCGTGCACAACCGCCATTCGGAGTACGTTATGCCGCATAACGAGTACTTTTAACACTTGTTGAACCTTTTCTTCGCTTATCCCACCGCTGAACGCATAAACAAGCTGTGTGACATAGCTCGTCGATTGATGATCAGCGATGCTATGATAGAGGATTCCTTCCTGCAAAGAGGTAAGCGGGAATATGTCTTCCAATACAGATGGTTCTGCATACTGACGATGCAGTTCGGACAAATCCTCCTCCGTCAGGTCAAAAGCAGAATAATCCGACACGGTTTTTTCTATTGCTCTTTGAGTACAGCAATACTTGATAGTTTCTATTAAATACTGCTGATATAGCTCAGCAAACCGTTCAACCATTTCAGCAGAAAATCCGCTTTTGTCGTATTGAATCAGGAAGTTAAGCTTGCCGTCTGCGATGTATCCGTTCATGTCAATGATCCCAGACATTCCATTTTCCTCTGCAATGCTCTTTCCTGTTGAGAAGAAGGCAGCTTTCGATTCAGTATCCATTTGACCTAAATAGTTGAAATAAATGTTAGCCGCAATATCCTGAAGCTCATACAAAAGGCCGTAACCCAAACCATGTGAAGGTACTTTTCGCAACATATCTTTGTTCGAAATGATGCTTTTCCGGATCTCCTCATGGCATTCAACAACGATCGGATGCTTTATGGTAAACCAGCCAACAGTGCGATCGATATCAATCTTCTTGTGAATTTCTTCCCGGCCGTGACCTTCGAGACCGACGACAACTTTTACCTGACCCGTAAGCCTCCGAACTGCAAGACCAATGGTACTGATTAACAAATCGTTGATTTCCGTATTGAACGCCTTTCCTGCACGCCGTACCAGTTGTTCCGTCTGTTCCTCATCGAAGCTGATCCTCACATTACTAAATCCCGTTTCCGTCCCGGTATCTTCCAAGTCAATTCTTCCATTTTTCATATTCGCCATTATTTCTGCCCAATATTGCTGCTCCTGTTTAAGCAGGCTGCAAGATTGGTATTCCTCTAAAGCTTCTGCCCAATCCTTGAAGGAAGCAGTCTTCGGTGGTAGGGTTACCGGCTTTCCATCCTCTACCTGTCTCAATGCAGTCTGCAGGTCTTCCAACAGAATCTGCCACGAAACGGCGTCCACAACGAGATGATGCAAGCATAGGAAGAGAAAATTACCGGAATCTGTTTGGAAGAAAGCGGCTTTTATCATCGGCCCGTTCTCCAGATCAATACTACTCTGGAGCTTGTTGCAGGCTGCCTCCATCTGGAGGGAAACAGCCGTTGCATCTCGGAGATCATACGTTTCAAAATCATATAGTTTACTGTCGCAGCTACTCAGAATCACCAATCTGCCATCCCGATAAATAGATCGAATGATATCATGATGTACAGCTAGCGCATCAAGTGCTTTCCGAATGTGCGCTACGTTATCCGTGTCGATTTCCAACATCACATCCTGGTTGTAGTGATGCGGCTTTTTAAGGCTGCGCGCTTCAAAGTCTTTGAGAATCGGTGTCGGAATGATGCTTCCGGTTACCTCTTGTTGCTCATAGTGGTTCTCATGAGTAACAACAACGGTACGGGCGATTGCTTCAACGGTATATCGGCTCATGATGTCGCGGACAGATAGTTCATAATCAAGGCTTCTTAATTTCGAAACGATACGGATCGCCTTGATAGAATCCCCACCAAGCTCGAAAAAGCTATCTTTGACACTTACCGCTTGTACTCCCAGCATTTCACCGAATACCTGACACAATAATTCTTCAATCTTGTTTCTCGGCAGTACGAATTCACTTGTGCTATCGATGAATATCTGCGGCAGTGCCCTTTTATCAAGCTTGCCGTTTTTCGTGGTCGGCAGCTTGTCTATCTGCATGAAAGAGGTTGGAAGCATGTACTCAGGAAGAATCTTTCTGAGTTCTTCCCGCACTTCAGATGTGCTGATTTTTTCATCCGATACATAATACGCAAGAATCACTTTGTCACCGAATTCGTCTTCCCGGACAATTACTGCGTTGTCTCGGATGGATTCGATACTGCGAATCGCGTGAATTATTTCATCCAGCTCAATCCGGAATCCCCTGACTTTGACCTGCTCATCAATTCGGCCAATATATTCGATGTTCCCGTCCGGCAACCATTTTGCAAGGTCACCTGTACGATATAGCTTCCCATCACCAAAAGGATTATCAATGAATTTTTGTGCAGTCATCTCTGGCTTGTTCAGGTAACCACGTGCAATCTGTTCACCCGCGATGCAAAGTTCTCCGGGAATTCCAATGCCACAAAGGTTCATCCCGTTCATGATATAGATCTGCGTGTTGGCAAACGGCTTGCCAATCGGTATAAAGGTACGTTCATCCTTTGCGGAGTACGGATACAACGTGCTTCCGACAGTTGCTTCCGTAGGCCCGTATTCATTAAGAATCACGAGATGAGGTCCGTAAATATGTTGAATCTCGCTTGCCACATCGCTTTCCAGCTTCTCGCCTCCGACTACAAGGCAGCACAGTTTCTCTAGCGGCTTGTGGTTATAGCCGCCGAGCAGCATTTTCAACTGCGAAGGCGTCATCTTGATAAATGTGTACTCTTTATTGTTCATGATGAATCTTATGTCCATCTCTTTATCCCTGTGAATCAGATCAAGCGTGCCACCAAAACAGAGCGGCAGAAAAATAGATGGTACCGTCAAGTCGAAGCTGTAGTTGGTGAACAAAGGCACCAGAATCTCATTCCCTAGCAGGAACCGTTTGGCTGAATAAATCATATTTGTAGTCAGTGAATGGTGTTCAATCATTACGCCCTTCGGACGTCCTGTCGTCCCAGAAGTATAGATGCTGTATGCTAAATCATTGCTGGACACGTTCTTGTCCAGATTTGTTGAAGCACCTGTATAGAGATCAACAGAACTGAGATCGATACACTGAATCTTTGTTACCAACGGTACCTCGGCCTTTGCTGTCAAAATAACCTTTGGTTTACAATCGTCCACTATGTACTCGATCCTATCTGGAGGATATGTTGGATCGATCGGCACATATGCACCGCCTGCCTTCAAGATGCCTAAGATTGCCACAATCATTTCCGTACATCTTTCAGCGATGATGGCTACAAAATCGTCAGGCTTGATGCCAATGCCGCGAAGCTGTCTAGCCAGCTGGTTTGCTTTTTGATTCAGTTCATCATACGTAATTTGTTCGTTACAGAAGATGATTGCCGTGTTATCCGGTTTGTTTCTGACCTGCTCTTCAAACAGATCTACGACCGACTTGTCGAGTGGATACGCCATACTGGTATCATTAAAAGTCTGTTGGATCAATATTTTATCGGCCTTGGTGATGGTCTCGATCTCACTGATCTTTATTTCTACATTAGCGGTTATCTGTTCCAGCAGGCCGATAAAATGTACAAGCATTCGCTCAATGCTGTCTGCTTTAAACAAATCCATACAATATTCGAGTTCAATACAGAAGCCTGTGCCTGTTTCAACAATGTCAAATTTAAGGTCAAACTTGGACGTTGTACTTTCTTGTCTGACAGACTCTATTTCTGCGCATTCCATCTTAAGTTCTGGTTGCTCATTGTTTTGCAGTACCATCAGGACATCGAACAGCGGGTTTCTTGCCATATCCCGTCTAACTTGTACCGCATCAACCAGTTCTTCAAACGGATACTCCTGGTTGTCGTATGCGTGCAGACATTTTTCTTTTATTTCGCTCAAAAACTCAGCAAATGTTTTATTGCCTTCCGGATTCCCTCTCATAGCCAGGGTGTTAACAAACATCCCTAGAATATTCTCGGTATCTTTGTGCGTTCGTCCGCTGAACAGACTACCGACGATAATATCCTCCTGCCTGCTATACTTGCTCAGCAGGATCATAAGTGCTGAAAGGAACACCATATATTCAGTCGTACCGGTCCGCCGTGCAATCTCCTTGATTCTTTCCCCCAGTTCTCGGCCAGTCGTCATATCAATAATGGCTCCATTGTAGCTCTGCATCTGCGGCCGTCTGTAATCAAGGGGCAAATCAAGCACAGGAATCTCGTCCGAAAACTCATTAATCCAATAATCCTTTTGTGTTGAGAAGTCTTTCTTGCTGATCCATTCACTGTAATCCTTATACTGAAGCAGCGGAGGTTTGAGAGATTCGCCATTATACAGTGCTACAAATTCACGGATGAACGTCCCCATACTCATGCCGTCACTGATAATATGATGCATGTCAAACATCAACAAGTGATCCTCTTCCCGCTTCACGAGCTTCATCCGTACAAGCGGAGCTTGCCCAAGGTCGAATGGTTGTACAAACTTCTTGAACTGTTCTGCTTCGGACGTATCCTTGACTTCTAGAAATTCAAAGTCAACCTTTGTCGTTTTTCTCACTTCTTGCACGGGCTCTCCGTCAACCATTAAGAAATCGGTGCGCAAAATCTCATGACGATCAATCATTTTTTGTAATGCTGTTCCAATGGATTCAATGTTCACTTGACCCTTAATTTTAAAGGTTTGCGGGATATTGTAAGCAGTTCTGTCGATACCCATCTGGCAAACAACATAAACCCTTTTTTGCGCAGATGACATGGAGTAGTATTTTTTTTCTTCTGCTGCTGCAATCGGTGTATAGGATAACAATTCTTTTTCGGATAATCGGATTGCTAAGCCTTCCGGCGTACGATTTGCAAAGATTTCTTGAAGCGGAATGCGATATCCAGTTTTAGTTTCGATCGCATTGACAAGTCTTACTGCACTCAGCGAATGACCGCCAAGTTCAAAGAAGCTGTCCTTAATACCCAATGAGGCAATGCCAAGAATCTCACTAAATAAAGCACACAAAATTTCTTCCGTTTCGTTTCTCGGCGCAACATATTCACGTGTACCCGTTACTTCGATTTCTGGAAGTGCCCGCTTATCGACCTTTCCGCTTCTTGTGACCGGAATGCTGTCCATTTGCATGAAGTATGCAGGGATCATATATTCCGGCAACGACGCTCCCAGGTTCTTCTTAAGTACGGACTCGCTCATTTCTGTGTCGGATACCAGATAAGCGCAGAGTGCAGAATCTCCTGATTGGTCTTTGGCAGCGATGACAGCTACATCCACAATCCCTTCTATATGTCGCATGGCACTTTCAATTTCACCCAGTTCGATCCGGAAGCCTCTGATCTTGACCTGCTCGTCGATCCGACCCTGGTATTCGATATTGCCGTCGGGCAGCCATCTAGCCAAATCTCCCGAGCGATACAGCTTACCTTCTCCAAACGGATTATCGATAAATTTCTCCGCTGTCAGCTCCGGTCTGTTCAGATAACCTCTTGCTAAGCCCGCGCCGGCTATACATAGTTCTCCCGGGACCCCTATTCCGCACAAATTCATTCCATTCAGTATATAGATCTGTGAGTTTGAAATCGGTTTGCCTATCGGAACCGGATACGGAATGTCACTCTTTCCGTCATATTCCCAGTTAGTAGCTAGCACTGTATTTTCCGTCGGACCATAAGCATTAATATACTTGCAATGCCGGCCTGCTTTTTCGATAATTTCCACATTTGATGCAGACCCGCCCGTTGTCAGCGCCTTTAGACCGGTGAGCTCTGTCTGCACATAATACTGCGGCGGCAACAAGGTCAGCGTGATTCCACTCTTATTCACAAAAGCATTGAAGCTTCCCGTATCCAAAATGCTTTCCTTCGGGATCAGTGTCAACCTTGCTCCAAGCAGAAGCGATAGTGTCATTTCCCAAACTGCAGCGTCAAAGACGTAATTGGCAAACTGCAGGACGTTGTCCTGTTCGGTTACCTGATACAGCTCCATCAGATGGGTACGCAGAGCGACAATCCCGCAATGTTCCAGCATAACACCTTTGGGCTGACCAGTAGTTCCTGACGTATAGATGACATAAGCTAAATCCTCAGGTTTGTTTATTTTTGTTGGATTTGTGGAAACCCCTTGCCAGATTTCCCGCTCTGTAAGATCAATTACTGGAATTCCAATATCATGTTTAAGTTCTGCCTGGTAGACAAGAACAGCTTTGGGCTGGCAGTCTTTAAGCATGAATGCAATTCTGTCTTCCGGGTAGGTTGGATCTATCGGTACATACGCCCCTCCCGCTTTCAAAATCGCGTAAATCCCTACAATCATCTCGATACTCCGCTCTGCCATAATGGCTACGAAGTCGTCCGGCTTTACACCCATTTCGCGCAATTTTCTTGCCAGCTGATTGGTTCTCTCATTCATCTCTGTGTACGTAATCTGCTGACTTTCGAATACTATTGCTACATTATCGGGTGTTTTCTTTACCTGCTCCTCGAATAAATCTACTATGGTCTCAGTATTAGCATTGCCTGTATATTCATGGTTGAACTCGTTGAGTATTTTTTCCTTCTCGTTATCATTTACTGCTTCGATATTGGAGACTTTTTCTTGAGGATTTGCAACAAACTCGTGTAACACCCTTTCAATCATTGCCAGAATGCTTTGAATTTCGCTTTTTACGTACTCATTTGGGTTATACATAATCTCAAAACGCAAGCAACCATCCTCTACTCCGGCAATTACGGTTATTGCATAATTTGTTTTTTCTCTTACCGACTCCAGTTTAAGCTGCAGCCCAACAATGTTGTCTTGGTCTTTTTCTTGATCCAAGTGATTTTCAAATACGAAAAGTGACATTATCAAACTTGATTTTTGTTTGGTTAATTCCTGAATTTCGGCAAGAGAACAATACGAATATGCGTTGCTTTTTGTCCCTTGCATTTGAAGCTCTTTAAATAGGTCCAAAATAATCGTATTTTCTTTATCATTTACTCTTACTGGTATTGTGTTAATGAATATCCCAACTATTTCTTCAATTCCTCTAACATCAGCATTTCTTCCCGATACAACTTTCCCAAACACAACATCTCTGGTAAAGCTATATTGCTGCAATACAATTCCCCACGCAGCTTCTGCTATTGTATTTATTGTTAAACGGTTAGATGAAGCCAATGAGAACAAACTTTGACTTGTTTCCTTTGAAACCTTTATCTTCTCTTGGGCTACTTTCCTATCTGAAGGTACAGGTTTCATCACTGGTTTTATTTCCGATATTTCTTGATAATCTTCCAGTAAACTGTCCCAGTAGGAGATTCCAAGCTCTTTATCCTGCTTTTCAACCCACTTGATATATTCACTATATTCTGCTGTCCGGTTCTTTTCTTTCAACACTATTTCTTCGACTTTATGTATACTTTCATCGTTGTTAAGAGAATCGTAATAATTCTGAAAATCATTACACAGCAATGATGAACACCAGCCGTCAATGATGATATGGTGATAGCTCCATATCATTTTGCAGATATTTTCACGAAGAATGATGTACTTTACTCGGAAAAGCGAATCTGCTTGCAAATCAAATCCGCGGTTTACATCAAGTGCCGCTATTTCTGCTATTTTATTTTGCTGCTCATTTTCTGCAAGCCCTGTTAAATCAATTCTTTCGAACTCAGGTTCTCTATTTAACAATACGACTTGTTTCGGGCGTTGAAATTCACCAATTAAAATGGAGGATTTTAGCACCTCATGTCTCGTCGCAAGAAGTTTAAGTGCTTGTTTGATCTTACCTTCTTTAACTTCTCTGCTGACTTCAAAAACATTCTGTATGAAATAATCTGTAGATTCAGTATTAGCTAAACTATGATATAGAATCCCTTCTTGTAAAGGCGAAAGCTCGTAAATGTCAACAATCTCCGTTTTATCTGCGAATCGGTTATATACCATTGATAATTCAGTCTGTGTTAACTCACTTGCTGAAAAATCCGAAGGGGTTTTAACCGTTTCTTTTTGATCAATACAAAATTTGATACTTTCATTCAGACTGTCTTTATACAAATTAGCAAGCTTCTGAACTGTCTCTGATGCAAAAAGGCCGCAGTCATATTTAATAGTAAACTTCAATTCCCCTTGATGTATAACTCCACTAAAGAGTATATTCGTTGATAAATTATTTTCGTCCGCTAGGCGTTTTCCGGTCGAATTAACAACAGAAGCGTAGCCCTTCGATTCAGCATCCATTTGTCCCAAATAGTTAAAGTAAATATCTGCTGATATTTCCGGAAGACCCTCTTTTAATAGACCGTATCCCATCCCCTGATTTGGTACTTTTCTTAGCATTTCTTTGGTTGATATAATGCTGTCTTGAATAGTTCCACTACATTCCACAAGGATTGGATACATACTCGTGAACCAACCTACGGTTCTATCTATATCTATCTTCTTATGAATTCCCTCTCTTCCGTGTCCTTCCATCATTATGGATACCCGTTCTTGACCTGTACACCTTTTTACAGAAACCCCTAATGCACTTATTAGTAAGTCATTAATCTTTGTGTTGAATGCTTTACCGGCTTTATGTAATAGATTATATGTTTCTTCTTTGCCGAAACTCAGGCTTATAACAGCATGCCCTGAGCCTGTATCATTTCTGCTTTTCTCTAATTTACCTTCTTTAATTTTGGTTGTGATTATCTCCCAGTATGCTCTTTCCTTTTTCAGCTGCATACTCTCTTTGTATTCCCTGAGCGCTTCTCCCCATTCTTTATATGAAGCGGTCTTTAAAGGCAGCTCAATTTTGTTATCACCAGCCTTTATCTGCTTCATACCAGTCTCAAAATCTTCCAGCAGAATGCGCCAGGAAACCCCATCTATAACTAGATGATGCAGGCATATGAACAGGTAATTTTTCGGCTCAGTTTTGAATAATGCCACTTTCATTAGCGGCCCATTTTCCAAATCAAAGCTGCTTTGCAGTTTCGTACAAATTCCTTCAATATCTGCGAATCTATAATCATCGTCTATTAGGTCGAATATTTCAAAATCATACAGTCTACTCTCTTGTACACTTAATATTTCAAGTTGCCCGTTTCTGTAGACAGAACGAATGATATCATGGTGGACCACCAATGCATCGATAACCTTCCTGATTTCCACTTCATTGTTTGTGTCAATTTCTATCATTATGTCTTGGTTAAAGTGGTTCGGCTTGACCAAACTCCATGCTTCGAATTGCTGGATAATCGGAGTGGATACTACTTTTCCCGTAACTTCACTCTGTTCGTATTTATTTTCATAAGATGATTCCCTGACGCTGTATGCAATTGCTTCAATTGTGTGTTTACTCATGATGTCCTGAACAGAAACTTCAAATCCTTCACTTCTTATTTTCGATACGATTCTTATTGCCTTGATCGAATCTCCGCCTAACTCAAAGAAGCTATCCTCAACGCCTACTGTTCCGATGCCAAGAATTTCGCTAAATAACGCACACAAAATCTCTTCTGTTTCATTGCTTGGCGCAACATACTCCCGCTTGCTCGTTATTTGGATTTGTGGAAGTGCCCTTTTGTCTAGCTTCCCGTTTCTTGTAACCGGAATGCTATCTATTTGCATAATATATGCAGGTATCATATATTCCGGCAGCGACTCTCCAAGCGTCCGCTTAAGCTCGGATCCGCTTATCTCTTTGTCAGAGACAACATAAGCACAAATCGCAGGATCACCTGAATTGTCTTCCCTGGCGATAACAGCTAAGTCCACGATCCCTTCCACACTTCTTATAGCACTTTCGATTTCACCTAGTTCAATTCGGAAGCCTCTGATCTTGACCTGCTCATCAATCCGTCCCAAATACTCGATGTTGCCGTCAGACAGCCATTTGGCCAAGTCTCCCGAACGATATAATTTCCCTTCTCCGAAAGGATTATCGATAAATTTTTCTGCTGTAAGCTCGGGTCTGTTAAGATATCCTCTTGCCAAACCTGCGCCAGTAATACACAGTTCTCCGGGAACGCCTACTCCGCACAAATTCATTCCATTCAGTATATATATCCGTGAGTTTGGCATCGGTTTACCTATCGGAATATTTTGCGGTATTTCACTTTCCCCGTCATATTCCCAGAGAGTGGCCTGTACTGTATTTTCCGTCGGTCCAAAGGCATTTATGTATCTGCTTCTGCCGCCTGATTTATTTACAACTTCCGGACTTGACATCGATCCACCCGTCGTGATTATTTTTACGCTCGGTATATCAGTCTGCAGATAAAACTGCGGCGGTAATGCAGCTATTGTTATTCCGCTTTCTTCTATTAACTTATTAAAGCTTCTGATGTCTGAAATGCTAGCTTGTGTGGCAATCGTCAGTGTTGCACCAGTCAGTAAGGAGATGGTCATTTCCCAAACAGAACCATCAAATACATAGTTTGCAAATTGAAGAACATTATCCTTCTCTGTCACCTTATATAAATCCAGGAAGTGAGTTCTGAAGGAGGCTACACCACTGTGTTTAATCATGACACCTTTCGGTGTACCAGTCGTTCCCGAGGTATAGATCACGTAGGCTAAATCCTCAGGTTTATTTACCTTTCTCGGATTTGTGGACAGCCCCTCCCATATCTCCCTTTCTGCAAGATCAATTACTGGAATTCCAGTATCATGTTTGGGTTTTGTCTGGTAAACCAGAATGGCCTTGGGCTGACAATCCTCAAGCATGATTGTAATTCTGTCATCTGGAGAGGTTGGGTCTATCGGAACATAAGCCCCACCCGCTTTTAGAATTCCATATATACTCACAATCATCTCGATACTCCGCTCTGTCATAACGGCTACGAAGTCATCTGGCTTTACACCCATTTTACGCAATTTCCTTGCAAGTTGATTGGATCTTTTATTCATTTCTGCGTATGTAATATGCTCATTTTCAAACACTACTGCTATAGAATTAGGTGTTTTCTTTACCTGGTTCTCAAATATATCTACCATTGTCTCCGTTATAGCATTATCTAGATATTTATGGTTGAACTCGTTGATTATTATTTCTTTATCCCTATCGCTTATCGCTTCTATCTCGGAAACTTTACCCAGGGGATTTGCAGCAATCGCGTGCAATATTTTTTCAAACATTAACATGATATTTTGGATTTCTTCTATTATGTATTCATTTGGGTTATACGATAGATCAATGTTTAATCTGTTGTAGTCCAGACTAACGCTTGCACTTATAGCATAGTTTGTCTGTCTTCTTTCCGATTCAACCGTTAAATGAAGCCCCTTTTCAGTGCTATCCAACCTATCCTTAAAACCAAGCGAATCTTCAAATACACATAGCGTTTTCATCAACTTATTTTTTTGCTTTGTTAACCCCTGAATCTCGGCAAGAGAACAATACGAATATCTATTGCTCTCTTCCCCCAGCTTTTGAAGTTCTTTTAAAAGCTCCAAAATGGTAGTATCCTTAGTACTTTTTACTCTTACAGGAATTGTATTAATAAATAATCCGACTATATTTTTAATTCCTCTTATGTCTGCATCTCTTCCTGATACAACTTTTCCGAATACTACATCACTTGTATAGTTGAATTTTTGTAACACGATTCCCCAGGCAAGTTCTACTGCAACATTTATTGGTATAGTATTAGAATCAATGAAATCAAGCAGCTTATTCGTTGCATCTTCGGAAAGCTTGTGTCCTGTTTTAACCATTTGAACTGTAGTAGGTTTGGGTTTCGCCATCGGCTTAATTTCAGCCATTTCATCATAATCCGCCAGCAATTCCCTCCAGTAGGAAAGTCCTGCTGCCCTATCCTGTTTTTCAAGCCACTCTACGTATTCACTGTATCCTGCTTCCTGACTTTTTTCTTGGGATATATCATCTATCATCTCAGACATTGTTGTTCCATTGTTAAGCACATCATAGTATCTCTTAAAATCACTAAATATTAAAGGTAGGCACCAACTATCAATAATAAGATGATGATAAAGCCAAATCATTTTGTAGTTTTTGTTATCTAATACAATATATTTTACTCTTAAAAGAGAATCTTTCTGCAGGTCAAATCTGCGCTTGATATTGAGATCCGATATCTCTTCCAGCCTGCATTGTTTCTCCATTTCGCCAAGCCCTGACAGATCAATTTTTTCGTACTCTATTTCTCTACTACCTAATACTACCTGACCTTGATTTGCTAGATTCTCGTCCGTAATAGCTGTTCTTAATACATCATGTCTTAGTGTAAGCAACCTCAGCGCTTGAATGATTTTTTCCTCTCTAATTTCACCTTTTAAGTTTATTATGTACTGCATCATATTTTGTGTAGACTCACTGTCAGTCATATGATGATAAAGCATTCCTTCCTGCAAAGGTGTGAGTGAGTATATACCGTTGATTAATTTAGTTTTTTCATCGTTAATCATCATTAAACCCCTCTCGAATTTGAAAGCTTTATATTTCTAAAATTATCCTCAACTTTATACTTATAGCTCACCTAATGAACAAACTTTCACAAGCTGTCTGATTGCAAAATAATCCCAGGAATAAGCTCATCAAAAAAAGTGACTTATCTGGATAAACCAAGTTTGGTTATAACGAAGTCACTTCAACGAAACAATAATATGTAATTCCCATCAACTATTCTGATGATTTTATACTTCTTATGATTTCTGATAACATCAGTATTTTATGTAAATGAATCAATCAACTCAGATATACATCCTCCTTGGAGACTGTTTCACGCTTCACTGCAATATAATCCAACGTCGTCGATGTAGACCAAACCTAACGTTTGAATAGTATTTATTTAGCGAAGATATCAACAGCTGCATTAAGTTCATTTTTGTATAATAAAGCCATTAGATGTATTATTTTTACTTAATCTCTATATAACGCCATAATCATACCATAAAATAACAGAAGGAGTAAATCCATCAAATTACTTTTTTTGATAAAATACCACATAATTCAATTAATAGTTGATTGATTCCACAAAAACCCTTACACTGACGGAATCTCCCTACCTTTAAAAATGTATTTTTGGTTTTTATTTTAAATTCCAGACAAATATTGACATTTTATTCAGATTGAAATTATACTACATTAGTACCGAAATATAAAATGACTAAGAGGTGAACACACTTTCGTAATGGCAAATGCTGAGAAGTTATTTATTTCCATAGCCATAAAGAGATTTAATAAAGCTGAGTTTAGACGCCGTGCATATTAAGGCTGTCAAACCCAAAGAATGTTGCTTATGCTCTGCTTAATGAGGAGGGGGTGGCTAAATCAGCAGGTTTTAAAGTTCTGAGATTAGTAAAATGCTAGGTGTCATAGCTCCGAAAGATACACAAATACATAAGAAATTAGAGATGAAGAGCGGTTCTTAAAGAACTACGCAAGAAAAGTGACCGTTTACAGAAACTTCATTTAACAGATAAATTCAATTCTTAGGTGAATAAGAAAGCGATAAACTAGCAGGTTTTCTCACTAAAGCTCATAATTGTTTTGAGCATATAAACGTGAGTCTGACTGAAAATGGGGATGAATAATATGATGAAATTATTTAGGTATTTGAAGCCCTTTCGGCTTCCGATCCTAGTGGTGTTCGCGTTGGTCTTTATGCAGTCCTTATCAGACTTGTACTTACCTACACTAATGGCGGACATCGTAGATAAAGGGATCATTAACGGTGATATCCCGTATATCTGGAAAATTGGCGGTATGATGTTATTATTTGCAGCCATTGGAGCGGTTTGTTCGATTGGAGTAAGTTATTGCTCTGCACGTGTGGCTATAAGATTCGGCCAAAAATTACGGAGTAAAATGTACCGTCATGTACAGAATTTCTCCCTGCAGGAGTTCGATACGTTTGGTACTGCATCTCTGATTACCCGAAGCACAAATGATATCTATCAAGTTCAGCAAGTGCTCATTATGCTTCTTCGTATGTTGATCAGTGCACCGATGATGTGTATTGGCGGTATGATCATGGCCGTAAATAAAGATGCTGAGTTATCGCTTGTTATTGTGGTCATCATACCTGTACTAGTTGCAGCTATTGCGATTATAGCGCTGAGGGGACTTCCACTATTTAAATCTATGCAGGTAAAGTTAGATACGTTGAACCGCGTTTTACGTGAGAATCTTACAGGAATGCGAGTGATTCGCTCATTCAATCGTACTGAACATGAGACCAAGCGCTTTGAAGATGCCAATGTAGATTTAACAAACACAGCGGTTAAAGTAAATAAAATTATGGCAGGTATGATGCCAATCATGATGTTGGTTATGAATTTCTCAACCATTGCCATTGTCTGGTTTGGCGGGATTCGTATAAGTAACGGCGATATGCAAGTGGGATCTTTAATGGCATTTATTCAATACTCGGCACAAATTATATTCTCGCTCATCATGGTATCTGTTATCTTTGTTATCCTTCCAAAAGCTTCTGCTTCGGCTATTCGGATTAATGAGGTATTCGATATGGCACCGGAAATTAATGACCCCTCACAACCTAAACAAGCCAACCTTCAAAGGGGCTACCTCTCATTTAAAGACGTAACATTCCATTATCCTGGTGCAGAGCAACCAGCAATTTCTAACATTTCCTTTGATGCCGGACCGGGTGAGACAACTGCAATTATTGGCGGCACCGGATCAGGTAAATCCACACTGTTGAGTCTTATCCCGCGCTTTTATGATGTAGACAACGGAAAAGTGCTTATAGATGGTGTAGATGTCCGAGAATTTTCTCAAGAACAATTACGGGAGAAGATTGGTTTTGTTCCCCAGAAGTCATTGCTTTTCACCGGTACTGTTGCAGATAATATTCGTTACGGTAAAAAAAATGCTACTGATGAAGAGATTCAACGTGCGGCTGACATTGCACAGGCTACCGAATTTATATCTAATATGAAGGACGGATTCCAATCCGAGATTGCGCAAGGTGGCGGTAATGTATCAGGCGGTCAAAAACAACGGCTATCTATCGCTCGTGCATTGGTTAGACAGCCAGAAGTATATGTATTTGACGATAGTTTCTCAGCACTAGATATGAAGACGGATGCAAAGCTTCGTACCGCCCTGAAAGAAGTTACTATGAATGCTACGGTACTCTTAGTAGCACAGAGAGTAAGTACCGTGATGGATGCAGATCGAATTATCGTGTTGGATAATGGCGGCATTGTTGGAATAGGTACACATCGAGAGTTAATGAATACCTGTGACGTGTATCGTGAGATTGTATCCTCACAGTTGTCAGAGGAGGAAAGCGCATGAGTGAAAAGGAAAGAAAAAACAAGTCTGCTGGACGAAGCCGCAGCCAAGGTGGACCGGCAAGTATTATGCCCGGAGAGAAGGCTAAAAACTTCAAGGGATCATTAAAGCGATTGATTCAGTATCTAAAACCTCGCAAGATTACATTGATATTCATTTTATTGATGGCAATACTAAGTACTATGTTTAGTATTGTAAGCCCCAAAATTCTGGGGAAAGCAACAACTAAATTATTTGAAGGCATCATTGCAATGAGTAAAGGTGTCCCAAATGCCAAAATAGATTTCCATTATATCACTCAAATTTTGCTGATTCTGGCTGGTTTTTATATCATCAGTGCGCTATTCAGTTATATACAACAGTATCTGATGGCTGGTGTAGCTCAGAAAGTTGTACTTGATATGCGGGCGCAAATTAATAGTAAGTTATCTCGCTTGCCGCTCAAGTATTTCGATTCCCAGACACATGGCGAAATTCTTAGTCGCGCTACAAATGATGTCGATAATATCAGTACAACACTACAACAAAGTTTAGCCCAGCTGATTACATCGGTTGTGACCATTGTCGGGGTCATTATCATGATGCTGACGATTAGTCCATGGTTGACGCTTATTACCCTAGTCACCTTACCTCTAAGTGTAATTGTTGTAAAAGGTGTGGCTACTCGATCACAAAAGTATTTTAAGGGACAACAAAAGTCTCTGGGTGATATGAATGGACACGTCGAGGAAATGTACACAGGACATAAGATTGTAAAGGCATTTGGACTCGAAGAGCAAACGTTAAAGGATTTTGAAGAAATCAATGAGAACTTGTATCTTTCTGGTTGGAAGGCCCAATTCCTTTCTGGAATGATTATGCCATTAATGAGTTTCGTTAGTAATATAGGTTATGTATTTGTGTGTGTCGTGGGTGGTATCTTTGTCTCTAATGGAAGAATCAGCATCGGGGATGTACAAGCATTTATTCAGTATACGAGACAATTCTCGCAACCGATTGCTCAAACAGCAAGCATTGCCAACATCATTCAATCAACAATAGCATGTGCTGAACGTGTATTTGAGCTCTTGGATGAGCAAGAAGAAGTGCCAGAAATTCAGAATGCTACAATGGTTATGTATCCTCGAGGCGCAGTTCAATTTGAACATGTTGATTTTGGGTACAAAGAAGATTCCTTACTTATCAAAGATATGAACATTGATGTGTCGCCCGGACAGAGCATTGCCATTGTAGGGCCGACAGGAGCAGGAAAGACGACACTCATCAATCTTTTTATGCGTTTCTATGAATTGAATAGTGGGGCGATTAAGATTGATGGTGTGAATATCACCGATATGAAGCGCAGTGACCTTCGCAGTAAGTTCGGTATGGTTCTTCAAGACACTTGGCTCTTTAATGGTACGATCCGAGATAATATCGCTTATGGCCGCGAAGGAGCTACAGAAGAGGAGATCATAACAGCTTCTAAAGCAGCCCATGCGGATCATTTCATTCGGACCCTTCCGGATGGGTATAACACGATTCTGAATGAAGAAGCCTCCAATATTTCTCATGGTCAGAAGCAACTCCTGACGATTGCCAGGGCGATCCTTGCAAATCCGTCGATTCTTATTTTGGACGAAGCGACGAGCAGCGTAGATACGCGTACTGAAATTTACATTCAGAAAGCTATGAATGAGCTGATGAAAGGTAGAACAAGCTTCGTAATTGCACATCGATTATCTACGATTCGAGACGCCGATCTTATTCTGGTAATGAATAATGGCAGTGTGATTGAAAAGGGCACCCACGAGTGGTTACTGAAACAGGGGGGGTTCTATGCAGACTTGTATAACAGTCAATTCTATCAAGTAAAGGAAACAGTGGTAGTATGATTAAGTCTAGTTAATGACAAAAGGAGTACGCACTGTATATTACCAGCGGCGTACTCCTTTTTATATACTGATAAACATGCTTTATACAGATTGTATCATAAGGGGAAGATACTCAGGTATAAGCACATTCACTTTGGCCACCTCTGACTTGATCGGGCTTAAGTCGATGACAAAGCCCAGCGTGGGAGATGCCACAGCATCCTTATCCCAGTGGCGGAGTTCATTCTTGTATTCCTCGGACAAATGCTTGCTGAAACGGGCATAACGGATATCGTTCCAGGCCCACTGAAAAGACATATACCGCTTATCCGGGGCTATCTCATCATAGGATATGGCGTCTCCCACCAGCTTGTAGTTCACATCCTTCACACCAAAGGTAAACAAATCATAATTCTCCTGGCTTTCCCGGACCCAATTAATAAAGGCGACCGTTTCATTAACATGCTTGCTGGTCGAGAAAACAGATAGAATGTTGTCCGCCGCCGTAAACATATACTTGGGCTTCTCCGGATGAAGATACACATTCTCAAGCTCAGCTAAGGGACGCTTTTCTTTAAAAGAGTCGATCCTCTAATATGGATCTGAATAAAAGCAGAAATGACATAGACAAATTCATGCCGTGTTCTGTACCAACCAATTATTCCCCTCAAAAAACAGCTCTACCCTTTCTTCATAATTACAACGTTTTCATTTTTCCATAAAAAAATTTCATCTGTTTGGGTCATTATTTTCCAAACCTCCTTATATAAATTTCATCAGTCAATAATTGCATTGCAGCCTCTCTTTTAATACGGCTTTTCCTCCGAATAACTACTTGAAGTCCTAGTTCGCCCATGTGTCGTTGTACACGCCTATGATTCACGTAGATGGCATAGTTACGCTTTAACCAAACCTTCACTCTGCGGCACCCATAAATACCTTTAAGCTACTCAAAGCATTTAACACTACCCTTTGGGATAAGTTTTCTCCATTGTATTCCTAATAATTAATCAATTCCTATGCCTCAATTATACGTGCAGGCAGGTTGCTATGCTTACCTTTAGGTAAGTACATGAACTAAAAGTTCGTACTTCCGCCATATCATGATGCGAGGTATACTCAAGTCCTAAATCTGATTCAAACATGGAGGATACACCATTGAAAACACTCGTTATTGTCACGCACCCAAACATTGAAACATCCGTCGTTAATAAACGCTGGATCGAAGAACTCCGTAAATATCCAGACAAATATACGGTGCACGATCTGCACAAAGCCTATCCTGATGAAAAAATCAACGTGGAAAAGGAGCAACAACGGATTGAAGCGCATGATAAGCTCATCTTTCAATTCCCTCTCTATTGGTTTAATAGTCCACCTCTGCTTAAAAAATGGCTGGACGAAGTATTTACTTACGGATGGGCATATGGCTCGAAGAGTGATAAATTAAGAAATCGAAAAATCGCATTAGCTGTAACTGCCGGAGGAAGTGAAAGAGACTATAATGAAGATGGGAAATTCCATTACGGGCTTGACCGTGTTTTATCTCCCTTTGAGATGACTTTTTTGTACTGCAACGCTGATTATCGTTCCTTTCATGCCTTCTATGGCACGGAAATTGAGACGGTAGGAAGTACAGATTATTTAAAAAGATTGGACATCAGTTCACAAAGCTATATTGAATTTATCGAAAATATGTAAATTGGAGCAAAAAAGCAGCATTTCCATTAATGAAAATGCTGCTTTTTTAGCATAAGCCGTTAAATCGGAAACGGTATTGTTCTCCCTTGCTCGGCTGGAATAAAGTTTTTCTCTCCCCAAGTGCACATCATATCCATCACCGGAATAAGTGATTGACCTCTCTCGGTCAATGAATACTCGACTTTAGGAGGAATCTGGGGAAATTCCTCACGCCTGACGAGACAGTCTGCTTCCAGTTCTTTCAACATTACGCTTAACGTCTTAAAAGGTATTGTACCGATGCCCCGTTGCAGTTCATTGAACCGCACGATCTTATTTTCAAAGAGATAGTAGAGAATAGTCATTTTATATTTACCGCTAATAATAGACAAGGTATAGCCGAAGTTAGTGTCCTTCTGTTGTAAGCCAGGCGGTATACAGCTTTCATTACTCATGGCTATTATCCTCCTTCAGGATATATTCAACGAGAGGGTAAACGCCTGTTGCCGCTCTGTGCTCTGGTCCCGATTTGATTATATTTCACAACCTACTTAAGCGTCAAATAGCCCGCACCCCGTTAATTCGCTACCTTAACCTCTAAACCGTGACATTTAAAAATATGATTGGGATTATTTATAACATCTTCTTTTTGAAGGTCGTACATAGCTATTTTATAATTTATTTCCTCCAAGTGTTTGAAGCTTTCATCCATCTTCTTCTGCACATCCAATTTATGCTGAATTAACATTTCTTCTCTTTCTAAAAAGGTAGAATTGCCTAATTCATAGAGCTCCTTGTATTCCTTTATTTTCAAAAGAGGCATTCCTGTCTCTTTGAGGCAACGAATAAAAGAAAGCCAATCGATTTGTTGTTCGCTATACACTCTACGTCCTTTTTCATCACGAGAGATATTTGGTAATATCCCTTGCTCTTCATAAAATCGAAGTGTCTTTGCAGACACATTAAAATTCTCCACCACATATGTCATTGAATACGTCATCTACTTATCCCCTTTAGTTATAGTTACTGTAACTAAAGATATACCATAAAAGAGAATAAGAACACAACAGACCTCTATATATTTACTCAGATATTAAAGTTATCGAAATAATCCTTTACTTACCGTAACAGGAACCAAATATACTGAATTAGAACATAAACTATGATAGCGAGGTAATGAAATGAATCAGAAGTATAGCCGATTATTTGAATCCTTCACCTTCAGAAGCGGAATAACAATGAAGAATAGAGTTGTTATGGCACCCATGACAACCTGGTCAAGTGATGACGACCTTACCGTTTCGGATGACGAAGTACAGTATTACAAACAAAGAGTGAATGGAGTAGGACTCGTCATTACAGGATGTACTCATGTTACACCTAATGGGCAGGGCTTTACGAATGAATTCGCGGGGTACAATGATGAATTCACTCCAAGTTTACGAAGATTAGCTGAGGCAGCAAAAAGTGGAGGCGCGCCTGCGATACTACAGATTTTCCATGCTGGAAATAAAGCCCTGCCTGGATTGGATGCAGTTAGTGCGAGTGCATTGCAGCCCGAAGTTACTAATTTAGGTTCAACTCCAGAAACAAGAGAACTATCTCATGAGGAGATTTTGTCGATTGTACGTGCCTTTGGAGACACAACAAGACGAGCGATTGAAGCCGGATTTGATGGCATCGAAATCCATGGGGCTCATGGTTTTTTAATACAGAATTTTTGGTCGCCAGCAACAAATCAACGAATGGACCAATGGGGAGGATCACTTGAAAACCGCTTGCGTTTTCCGTTGGCAATTATTGAAGAAGTCAAAAATGTCATTGAAAAGCATGCTACAAAACCATTCATTATTGGATACCGGCTTTCCCCTGAAGAATCTCACAAAGTGGATGGATTACGTATGAAAGACACCTATGAATTAATTGATCTCCTTGTTGGACAGGATTTAGATTATATTCATGCTTCATTAGATAATGTGTCTTCAAAGCCAGTAGATAGTCAAGACGAGAAAACACGGCTTGAATTAATTCTTGAGAGAGCAAACGGTAAAGTACCTGTGATGGCTGCTGGTTCCATAGTAACACCGGATGATGCTCTTAGAGCTGTTGAATTAGGATTGCCGCTAGTCGCCATTGGGCATGCGTTAATTATAGATCCTAACTGGGTTGAAAAGATCGCAACTGGACGTGAAGCCGAGGTGGACTCTGAGTTGAACATTTCGAAACTCGATCAGCTTAATATTCCGGAAAAACTTTCAAATGTAATTCAAGCCATGCCAGGTTGGTTTAATATTAGTAAATAAAAAGTAGTCCTAAAGACCACTCAGGTTGACGAGAAACCTAAGTCTTTTATGAGACTTCAGGTTTCTTTTTTCATGCAGCTCATCTCACAGACAAGTCGCTTTTTTGCAGTATTGTTACCGGATATTGTTTTAATTAATCTGTAAACTTTTACTTACTGTTTCGCCTTATAAAACTTTTGAGGTTGTGGACACGATGCGATGTCAATTAAAGTTAAAAAATTGAACTTGCTTAAACCAAATAAATACTTCAGGTATAGATGAATACAGCCGCTTCCTTGACGGCAAGTTCCTTCATTTCCGCTGCAGACAACTTAGAAATCCGGCTTTTCACCGGGGTGGAGTTGGAGTCACCATATCATAATACAAATAATGTAATTCCCCTTGATCCGTCGCTGTTTTTACCATCGTACGAAGAGCTAACCAGGCGTGCATGAGATAATAAGAAATGGCCTCCGGCTCCAGTGATGCTCTAAGCTCCCCTCTTTGTTGACCAGTCTGAACGAGATGATATAACAACTCCTCTGTTTTGGAATAGCTATCTTCAACAAGAGATCCAACTTCCGAATTCAGTACTCCCAGTTCAACACCCGAATTAACAATGAAGCATCCTAGAGGTTCTCTGTCTCTCTCTATTGAGGACTCCAGAAATCTGCGGATTAATTCCTTTACCGGTTCTTGCTTTTCAAAACCTTGCATCCAAAACAGCTGTAGCGCTTTATCTAAGACTTCATTAATTTCAAATTCTTTGTTTCTTCCCAATGTAATCACCTCAAGCAATGATTATCTAATTAGAATGACCATTCTAGTTTAGTTAATAAATTGCATGATGCCCTTTGGAAAAGTCTCCTCTGCCTCTGTTCTTTTCTCATATAAATTGTACCAAGCTTCCGCGACTTGATCAGGTTCAAAACCTGTACCTTTCTTGATTAGAGGACTAATAGACAGATGTCCAACGAATACTCCTAAAGGATGTAAACGATCATGTAAATTAAGAATATAGTTTCTTAAACCTGACATAGCTATACCTGAATTTCCAAACATGGGGCTCGGACTCATTGCTGAAAGATCGCTAGTGAAAAGAAGTGCCCCCTCACCTCGTTCAGTCATCTCCGGGATGACTTGTCTTGCTGAATTAATGGCTCCAATGACAACATTGTTGAAAATTTGCAGTGCGCTCTCATCAGTCGTATCCAGTACAGAAGTCGTAGCCACACTACCACTATACGGGCTATACTCCATGACATCTATTCTACCGAATGTACTCTTAATTTCTTGAAAAGCCCTGGCAAGCTGTATTTTGTCTGTAATGTCAGCAGCAAAACCCTGAGCTTTAATACCCATCCCGTCCAGCTGCTCAGCATATTGATTCAGCTTCTCCTGTGTTCTTGAAATCATAGCGATACGGAATCCATGATTTCCAAAAATTTTGGCAAGTGAGAAGCCCAGACCTGGTCCTGCACCGATGATAACCATTGTTTTCATTTTAGATTCACCCTTTATTAGCAATTAATGGCGCACAATTTTAAGTTGTACGCCATTTATATCATATAATCTATGCTTAGCCCTTCTGAGCTTCCAATTCTTTCAGCGTAGGATAATCTGTATAGCCCTTGCTGCCGATTCCGAAGAAGGTTGCCGGATCTGCTTCATTCAATGGAGCACCTGCTTTAAGCCGTTCTACGAAATCCGGATTAGCCAATGACCATACACCGACGGGTACGATATCAGCCAGACCCTTATCCAGATCGGTACTTAGCTCTTCCAGAGCACGTCCAGCCCGGTTAACCAGTAATGGGTTCTTCCAGAGGGTACGGATGTCTTGAAGCAATTCTTCGTTGCCGAGGTGCATAATATGCAGATACGCCAAGTTCAGTTTAGCTAATTCTTGCGTCAGGTAGCGGTAAAGCTCAGGACCCTGCTCCCCATCCTGAATCCCGCCAAGAGGTGTCCCCGGCGAAATACGGAAGCCCGTTCTGTCTGCTCCAATTTCTTGGACAATAGCTTTCGTGACTTCAATCGCGAAGCGTGCACGATTCGCGATTGAGCCTCCATACTCATCGGTCCGGGTATTCGAATTTTCTCCAATGAACTGGTTAATTAGATATCCATTAGCTCCGTGAATTTCAACACCATCCGCTCCTGCTGCAATAGCTGCCGCTGCTGCTTTACGGAAATCGGCAATAGTCGTTTGAATATCCTCATTGCTTAACTCACGCGGAACCGGGATGTCCTGCATTCCTGTAGCTGTAAACATCTGTGCACCGGGTGCGATTGCTGATGGAGCAACGGCTTGACGATGATGGGGTGTATTGTCAGGATGCGACATACGGCCGGCATGCATTAATTGGATGTAAATAGTTCCGCCTGCCTTATGCACTGCATCTGTAACCTTTTTCCACCCTTCAATATGCTGTTCAGTATAGATGCCTGGCGACCACAAGTACCCTTGGCCGTCATCGGATGGTTGTGCACCTTCTGTGATAAGGAGGCCCATCGATGCTCTTTGAGCATAATACAGGGAGCTTAATTCTCCCGGTGTACCATCTTCTTCTGCTCTGCTGCGTGTCATTGGTGCCATTGCCAAGCGATGCGGTAATTCCAGGTTTCCGATTTTCGTTGTACTCCATAATTTGTCCATTCTGATATTCTCCTCTTCAATAAAATATATATGGATCATTTATTTATTTAAAATTCCGAGATGATTGGATAGATTTGACCTCTCAGATTAAAGTCATAGTTCTGGTCTACAATCCCTACCACTTCATTGCTATCATGAAGTTCGACCATGAAACCCGCCATTTGTTTGGCAGTGTGGTACTTTGGCATGTTTGCTTTATAGTCAAAATCTTCGGCACCAATTGACTTCTTCACAAATTCAGTTTCGGTAATTGCCGGTGCCAGAACCTTAGCTTTTAATTTCGCACCCTTTAGCTCAAGTTCCTTTGCAAGCCCTTCGGTGAAGGCACTCACATAATATTTAGATGCAGAGTAAGCGACACTGCCGACAGCTATAGCATACCCAAGTGCGGAGGATACGTTAATTAACTGAGTTCCTTCTACATCAGCATAATCACGTGCATATAATGTAGAGAGAATGGTTAGGGTCTCAATGTTAACACGCAGCATCGTTTCAACCTTATCCAGGTTCTGATCCGCTACTAAAGAAGCTTCACCAAGCCCGGCATTGTTAATCCAAGTCTCAATCTGATACTCCTTTAGATTGTTATAGAGGGCATAAGCCTGTTTGGTGTCCGACAGATCACTAGTACGAATAACAACATTCAGATTAGGATTCACATTCAGAACCGCTGATTTAAGCTCTTCTAATTTTTCCAATCTTCTAGCTACAATAATAAGGTTTTTGCCGCGTGCAGCAAACGCCAATGCCGTTTCATATCCAATTCCTGAGCTTGCTCCTGTAATCACTGTGTAGTTCATATTATTCTCTCCCTTTTGAATGTAATGTCAGTTAATTTAAGAACGATCATTCTAATATGATCAAAAAACAGTTAGATCTAACCTGAACCCAGCATATCATTTCTAGAACGATCGGTAAAGTATTTTTTCGAAGAAACTCTCATTACCTGCTGTAACTAGCTTTTGCATTAAGTTGTCTGTATAGAAAATATGTTAATGCCCCGCTCTATTTTGAGTCATTCTTACTATGCGGGTTACCATTTTGCGTGGTAAGAATCGTGGAAATATCTTCATTAACCGGTTGCGAGCCCCAGGCATTATGAGTGTCTTGCCGTTTAAGAAACCTCGATACCCTTCCTCAGCTACCTGTCCAGCCTCCATAATAGCTCCACTCTGGAACAGCTTTGAAGCGCCCATACCCGAACGATCAACAAAGCCGGTTGATGTCAGTCCCGGACATAGTGCCGTCACAGTGACTCCCGTTCCGCTCAGCTCATTTTCAAGAGCCTCGGTGAACGACAGCACATACGCCTTCGTTGCATAGTACACGGACATCATAGGTCCCGGAAAAAAGGCCACCAATGAAGCAACATTCATCACGCCTCCCTGGCTCCGTTTGACCATATCCGGCACGAAGAGCTTCGTCATAATCGTTAGAGCCTTAATATTTACGTCAATCATATTCATCTCTTGCTCTAAATTCGTCTCCAAAAATGTCCCGTACAAACCGAACCCTGCATTATTGACAAGATAGTCGACAATGATGCCTCTTTCCTTAAGGTCCGTAAAAATCTCTTCCGGCACGCCGTGCGAAGCCACATCCTTGGCAATGATCGTCGATCGGGTATCATATTTGTCCTTATATTCCTTCGCAAGCTCCACAAGCTTACTTTCACTACGCGCCACCAGCACCAAATCATATCCATCTTTGGCGAAACGATCTGCTAATTCTTTACCAATACCGCCAGATACTCCGGTGATAAGTACCGTTTTTCTCATCTTTTAATTTCACCTCTATTTTTTAGTGTAATTCAGAAAAACTCATTTACGGGAACGAAAGCAAAGAGTTACGATCTTTGGATTGGGCATTATCATTATTCATTGTTAGTTGCCAAAAAAGGCTATGGCAGATTTCACAAATTTATCATGATTCTGAAAAATCCCGCCGTGACCGGAATCCTTATAAATAATGAGCTTGCTGTTTGGAATCCGTTGAGCCAAATCATAGGAGTTTGGTGTGGGTACCATTCTGTCATTGTCACCGTTAACTACAAGTGTAGGTTGCGTAATTCCTGACAAATCAGCAGGTTTTGCCATTCCCCATTCGTGGATGGCTTTAAGTTGTCTACGATATCCTTTGATACTAATCATCTTATCCCGCGCTTCTTTGCGTTCTTTAATACGTACCAAGAATTCTTTTGCTTTCTGTTTTCCATTATTTGTTCGTGTGAAGAATAAATAGGTTTTAATATCTCTCAACGTGAAGATGGCACGTATCAGATCACGATCAGAAAGCTTCGTAACATCTTCAATACCTTTACCACCACGCGGGCCAGTTCCTGACAACACAAGTTTACGAACAAGTCTTGGTTCGATGGCCAAGAGCTCTTGTGCAATCATACCACCCATCGAAAATGACAAAATATCGATTTGCTCAAATCCCATTGTATGAATGAACATCAACGCATCTTTTGCCATTTGTTCAATCGTATCTGGAACTTTCCCGCTAGAAAGTCCAACACCCTTATTATCAAATGTAATGACCCAATGTTTTTTGGCAATACCATCCACTACACGTGGGTCCCAGTTGTCCAGATTAGCAGATAAATGAGTGAAGAAGATAACAGGGATACCCGTTTTCTCTCCTAGTTCACGGTACGCGAAAAGGGTTCCATCAGCCGCCTTAATACTTAAATTTGGTGCTTCTACATATGAATGGTTAGCTGCCATATTTAGTTACCTCCATCTTCTACATTCAACAGAACTTTCCCTTGGCTATGCCCTGTCGCAATCTTAGCAATCGCGGCATTCACTTGCCTTCATGGGGAGCTCTCCTTAAAATTGGATAATAACCTTTCCTTTAGGATGACCTGCAGCAACAAGCTTTAGTGCTTCGTTAATATCTTCAATATGGAATACTGTAGGGTCCACCGCTGGTACAATCCCGTTATCTTCAATAATCTTCGTTATTTTCTGTAATTGTTCTCCATCACTGCGAACAAAAATGAAATGATATTGAATGTTCTTCTTTTTGGCTTTGTGATCATACTTGGCTCCAGCTATAGTGAAGAGCTTTTGTTTCCAACCTGACAAACCCATAGTCTCGGCGAAACGTTTGTTTGGACCGGTCCGCAGAGAAAGAAGGCGGCCGCCTGCTTTTATAATGGAAAGCTCATGATCAAATTCGCTGGGTCCCAACGTGTCCATCACATAATCTACATCACGAAGCTGTTCCCAATAGTTCTCTTTCGTGTAATCGATATATTGGTCTGCTCCAGCAGCCATAGTCCGTTCACGGGCATTTGGACTTCCGCTGACGATAACCTTAAGCCCCATACTCTTGGCAATCGGAATGGCCATTTGGCCGAATGATCCAGAGCCACCTGGGATAAACACGCTTTCCCCAGCTTTAGCAGCTAATTCTTCATGTAATCCTTGATAGGCAGTCAATCCTGTTAATGGCGCAGCAGCACCGGTCACAAAATCCAGATTAGCAGGTAAATGTGCGATGGCATCTGCACTAATGGCCGCGTATTCCGCAAAGGCACCGATTTTTTGCAGCGGCAGACGTGAATAAACGGCATCGCCAACTTTAAATTCTTGAACATTCTTACCGACCTTCTCAATAACACCTGTCAGCTCATTGCCAAGTACCAATGGGAAAGCATAATCCTGGATTAGCTTCACGCTCCCGGTCCCGATAAGTAGTTCTAAATGATTAACGGCCGCTGCCTTAACCTTGACCAAGACTTCGTTATCCCTAATGTCCGGGATTGGAATATCGTTGACTTCTACTTTGAACTTTTTTGAGTATTTGGTAATCTGTGCGGCTTTCATAATTAATGACCTCCTATGTGCTGAATATCAAGTAACATTTATTCAATTTTGTAACTCGCACAACAAGCATAATGCCACAGGTTACAAAAGTCAACAATTGTTACTTGATATTTTGTATGCTAAAATACAGGCAGGTGTATAAACGAATTTTCGGGATTTTTTGAAGAAGGAAGGTTGGTAGCACTGTGTCTAAAATCACACAAGAGCTCATTATTGAAACAGCGGAGGCATTAATTGAACGCACAGAAAAATCTGAAGTGACACTCTCACAAATTGCGGATGAATTAAGTATCACCCACGCAGCGCTTTATAAACACTTTAAGAATAAACAAGAGATCTGGGCAGCCGTGTCTAAGAGCTGGTTCAACCGGATGATCTCAGAACAAATTAACATAGACATGACTACTTTGGCATCGCGGCAGGAAATACTTCACGAATGGCTTTGGGCATTTGCTAACGCAAAAAAACGTGCCTACAACGAGAATCCCAAAATGTTCGCCTTGAATACGCAATATGTAGACAGCAATCCACTGGTATTACGTGACGTTCTCTGGGATTCCTACCAAATTATTGACGGTTTCATGGACTATCACGATCCCCACTTGGAACGGGCAGAGGCGATTCTCTCCGCGTTTGCGGTGTTTAGCCTCCCATCCTTTAAAGAATCCTGGAATTTCCCAGACTACCAGGACAGGTTCGAACGCATTTGGAATTTAATCAAACAGGGTCTTTGAATCCACATTCCTCCAGGTGGATTTAAAGACCCTGTGTTACAAAGAGGATTGTGAAGGTCACACATCTGCCCAACTCCCATTTGCAAACGACTTCAAACTACACAAGAGACAAAAAACTAATGTTGATGTGATTTAGAAGCGGCCCGAACGAAAGATAGCATACAATAGCCAGGTGAACATCAACAGTGAGATCACGATTCCGATTTCCAGCATCGGAAGCCGCCAGAGTATCGTTTGCGCCCCGCTGATGGAAGAACCTATAATCAATCCAAGCAGCACCAGGCTAAGTGCAAGCATCACAATACTGAAGGACATCTGATTGCTTATCCGGTCCAGTTTCTTCACCAGTTGCTCAAGCTGTGGAGAAACCACCTCCACTTGTATCTTTCCCTTGTTCAGCATTACAGTTAAGCGTTTCATGGTTCCAGGCAGTTCACTCACAATCTGCAGGTATTCCGGGATATCTTCGAACATATTTTCCAGAAAGCTCCAGGGGTTCAGGCGTTCCATATACAACTTTCTCCCTATCGGTTCTGCGACATGTAACATACTGAAGTCCGGATCAAGCTCAGCAACAACACCTTCTGTAGTGAGAATGGATTTCCCAACCATGGTCAACTCGGAAGGAACACGAATTCCATGCTTATACGCCACACCAAACAAATCATTAAGCATATCTCCCAGACGCACTTCTTTAAGGGGAACATCGTAGTATTTAGTGCGCATCTCCTCTACATCCATATACAGCTTTTTCCGGTCCACTTCCTCAGGGATCATGCCCAGATGCTCAATGGCGCGCATCACTCCCTTGGAGCTTCTGTTCCGTAAAGCAATAATAAAGGTGGCAAAATGCTTTTGTGTATGTGCGGATAACCTTCCCACCATCCCGAAATCCAAAAGCGCAATCTCTTCCCCGGGGAGAACCAGAATATTTCCAGGATGGGGGTCGGCATGAAACACACCGTCAACGAGTATTTGCTGAAAAATAGTACCTGCAATCCGTTCAGCCACTACACTTGTCCGTATGCCCTGCTCCTTGAGCTGCTCTAAATTCGATAGTCGTATACCTTGGATAAATTCCATGGTTAATACCCTTTGGCTGGAATACGGCCGGTAAACGGCCGGAATACGCACATAATTTATATCATCTGCCGCACGGGCAAAGCGTTCCAGATGAGCAGCCTCCTGCCTGTAATCAAGTTCAGCAAGCAGACACTGGCTCAGTTCCTCCACCACCTCGGTCAGGCTGTAGCTGGCCGACCAGTTCCCCCGGCGGTCTGCCAACCGCGCCAGACCAGCCAAAATATCCAGATCTGTTTCAACGAGTGTGGCCAGCTGTGGCCGCTGAATTTTAACCGCTACTTCCTTGCCATCATTCAAAACAGCGCGATGAACCTGCCCGATCGAGGCGGAAGCCATCGGTAATGACTCAAACGTTCGAAAGAGCTGCGATATGGGGGCCCCTAATTCTTCTTCAATCACTCTGGATACATCGGCAAACGGAAACGGAGGTACTGCATCCTGAAGCTTGACTAACTCCTTCAAAACGGACTGTGGAACCAGATCCGGCCGGGTGCTTGCCAGCTGTCCCAGTTTAATGAACGTAGTGCCCAGTTCTTCCAGGAGCAAGCGAATATGCTTGCCCGCGCTGGGCCAATCCATTGCATTATTAGCGGCAACCGCGGCCTCTCCGCTGTTACTATCGACCAAAAATCCGAATCCGCTACGGACAAGAATAGAAGTGATCGTCCGGTAACGCTGCAATTGTCTGAACTTTTTTTGCACCCCCAATCCCGCACCTCCGTTAGTTGTTTATATCTTTATTTTGCTCAAGTGCAAGCACACGAAGCTTTAGCTGCTCGAGCTCCCCCAAGACTGCCAGGTGATGTTCCGATAATATCTCCTGAACCCGTTCGGTAATCCGCGTTTCCATTCGGTGCTCTTCTTCTTCCTTGCGATGGATAAGCTTATCTGCAAGTGCCTGGGCCTCCAGACGTCCCACCTCTCCTTTTTTGACCAATTCACTCACCGTTAGTTCAATTTGCTCCTTACCCGCAGCCGCAATGCCAATCCCCAGCATCATCGCTTTTTCCAGCGTTGTTTTCATTCGTTTTCAGCTCCTTTAATATGATTATTTACTTTGCCATACGAATCTGATACTTAAGCTCTTCCTAGAAAACTCATATTAACATTGAAACGGACAGCAGGCTGGTAATAAAACTCCTCATAGTGGTTCACAACCAACCCCCCTCAAAAACATAAAAGACCCAAAAACTCCGAAAGGCAGAAGCTTTGTCAAGCTAAAGCTTCGTGCAGCATAACTGACAATAGTCGTCTGTCCTGACTTGACAGCTGGTCCATGGTGCGGAGAAATTCCGATACCAGTTCTGTAAATTCGTTCCCAAGCTCGTCATTGATGGTCTGAATAATGGTGCCGAGAACCGTCCCCACAAACATCAGAGTTCCATTCTCGCTGTTCGGTGTTTTACTTACCACCAAACGAATCAACGTTTCAGTTTTACCGCCAAGCTTCTTTACATAGACAAGCAGCAATCCGAGAATATAGCCGCAAAACTCAATGCTGGATGCCTTTGAAGGAATTTCGTTCATCATATTACGGATTAGGTCATTAACATTGCCGTTCTTTACACTCTTTAGCAGATTGTGAATATGGACCCTCGTCTGCTCCCAGTCCGCCTGATTAATGGAATCACTCCGGTTCTGCTTAAACAGATCGGACGCCTTGACAGTAGGAGAAAATACTACCTGTGATCGTCCAGTTTCCTTTGAGTTCACTTCATAGCTACGAGTCACAAACCCGAGCTTTTCTATTTCCTTCAGCATGTCATAGGCAGTCCATTTACTGACTCCCAATGAACGGGCCAGCGTCTCATAGTGAATAGGCAAGCTGGTGCGTTGATACAATTCAACCAGTTGCCCCAACAGCTGTAACCGTCGTTTCGTAAGTGGCATGAATACACCTCAAAAGTTATTGTTTTTTGGTTTTTTGTGTGTTTTAATATTACCACTCACTTCCTTCTCTCGTCAATCTGAGACTAAGTACAATTGTGTTTTTTGGTTTTTTGTGGTTAAATGGTACTGCCTTTGAATTTAGCATTCTACCTTTCCTAAACATTGTAAATAAGTGGAGCACGCTCTGTTTTTGGGTCTTTTGTGTTTTTCCAAACAGATAACCAAGATTCCAAAAGATTCGGGATGTCCATCCTGCTAATGGCTGTGCTGTGTTCAAATAATTTTAAGGAGTGGAACAATGAAAATCATTTTGTTTTATTCATCCATCGGACAGGGACATATAAGTACTGCACGCTCTATTGAAAATGAAATCCGCAAGCATGATCCGCATGCTATCGTACTACAAAAAGATATCCGCGAATTTATGGCACCTGTCGAACGAGTAGTCGACGAAAAACTATATTGGTTTGTTGCCAAAAACTTTCCAGCTCTATTTGATAGCTTGTTTCAAACCAGGCAGGAACAAGGCAATAGCGTCCGTTCACTATCAAATTTGCGGAATGAATATCCAGAACAAAAAATACATGAATATCTGTTAACAGAGAATCCTGATTCAATTCTGACTACACACTACGGAGCTGCACAGGTATTGGGAAATCTCCGAGAAAAGGGTTTGCTCCCTGATGTTAAGATTGGTTGGCTTCATACTGATTATTTCGAGGGATATTTCCCTCGAATCTCTAAACGGATTGACCGAACTTTCCTGGCCCATCCTTCGCTGGAGACTCGTTGGCTGAGTGCCGGAGTGTTCCCGGATTTGATTGAAACTTCGGGTATGCCTGTGGACATCACTTGGAATAAACCGGGTAATTCAAAAGAATGTTTAAACGCTATTGGTTGTTCCCCAGATGTAACGACAATTACAATAGCCAGCGGTAAAGAAGGCATTGGTGACTTCCCCGGTATTGTTATGAGCCTTGCAAATGCAGCAGAAGAACATATTCAAATAATCGCAGTGTGTGGCCGTAACAAAAAACAATTTAAGGCTCTACAAAAAATTCAACATACCCTGCCAAAAAATATTAAGCTAGAAATTTTGGGGTTCATTCCTCAAGGTGACCTGATTTCTTTCATTCAAGCTTCTGATCTATTCATCACTAAAGCCGGGGGATTGTCTCCAACAGAGGCTTTTCAATTGGGAAAACCGACTGTTTTACTGAATGTGATAAGTGGACATGAAAGGGAGAACGCAGAGTTATTCTCGAAGCTGGGGCTTGCCGAGTTGAATTCAAATGTCAAACATATAGGAGTTCAGGTGCAAAAGCTTCTATCAGATCAGGAAAAGCAAAATACCATGTTGGCGGCACAGCAAAAATTCCGGGAAAACAACGATATTAGTAAAATAACATACTTTCTTCTTGATCCCGAAGTTAAGGCTCGGTATACGCCGCCAGAATTCGGATTGGAAAACGGCCATTCAGCAAGCAATGTTAATAATGCTCTTGCAAAACTTGAAACCGATGCTCAAGCCGATATGGAAATTTTACTTTCGTATTCGACTTCAAAAAATGACGAGCGGATCGCTAGAGAAAATCCATTCGGTCACATCGCAATTCGCATTGGGGATACTGTATACAGTTCGAATCACAAGGCATACCCGGAACAAGAGTTTTTGCTCCAGCACTTGAGTTTAGCGAATTATTTATTTGGTGTTCTACCTCCATCTTGCCATCAAGAGCATACAAGCACTTATGGAATGGCATATGCACGGGATACTCTAGGTTTTCGAATCAAGGGTATTTCAGAGAAATCACTTCAAAGCATGCACGATGAGGCAGCAAAGATTGAAGAAGAGTTTCGTTTGGGAATATGTAAATATGATGTTTATAAATACAACTGTGCAGATTTTGTTGTTCGTATTCTTCAGAAAGGTGGTTATGAACTCAAACCAATAAATGGAATAGGGTCTATATTTACCATGCCGCTGGACGTCTTCGAAAAAGTACGTACAGCTTTCGAAGGAGACCCTTCATTTATCACGGAGATGATAGCTTATAGACGGCTGCCAGGCTCGAATGCTGCCTATCGCTTCTCACATTTTCCTCTTTCCTCGGGTCAACCAGGCAGAGCCCTGGCACAAGTCTTATTGAATTTTTCTCCCGATAAGCTTGAATCAATGATTAGTAAGCAACTTACAAGTTACATTGGAGATGACCGGATATATTATGAGACCTTAAGTGGCCGTCTGCCGAAATCTACGTTTGTCGGTTTTGGGCGTTCTCGAAATAACTTATATAGAATTGATAGAATTCTTATTAAAGATGCAAAGCGGTTGCATTTAAGTTTTATCAAGTCATTGAGAATTTTCCATTCCCATTAAGCTTGCAGGCGCCATGGAATAAACATCTTAGGGAGTGATGCAATGAGTGAGATAATAACACTTCAGGTTAAGGAGTCCGACACAAAGAATGCAGGTTACAGTATTGTCCGAGTAGACCATGCTGATATGGAACGTCTGGGATGCAGCAACGATGATATTGTTCAACTGGAAGGCAAACGAAAGGCCCTCGCTCGAGTGATTGCAGAACAGAAGAATAGTGAGCAAGGCTTTGTTCAAATTGACAACGCTGTAAGGGAAAATGCGGGCATTACTGCAGGCGACCGGGTAAATATCTGCAAAGCGGTCTATACTCATGCTCTGAAGGTCACCGTTATGCCTCATGCCAGCACAAAAAGGCTGCTTCAAACGCAGCCTCTCCAAACAAAATACTTATCGGGTTTATTGGGAAAAGTGCTACGAAAAGAACTGCAAAAAAGCGGTGAAGATATTCGCAAGTATCAGCAATTAGTTGAAGATATACCTGCTCTTCGGCCGTCTTTTGAACTTTCAAGTTATAGATACCACTGCTGCGGGCTGCAGACCAATTTGAATTAATTCTTTACCGAACGTTCTCAATATGTTAATATGAATGTGCGGACAGACGGCAAGGCAGCAAAAGGGCGTGAGAATGATCATGGCGAGAAGCAAAGAGTTTGAAATCAACACGGTATTAGACAAGGCAGTGGACTTATTCTGGCGTCAAGGCTACGAAAAAACCTCCGTACAGGAGCTTGTCGACGGCATGGGTATTCACAGAAGAAGCTTGTATGATACGTTCGGAGACAAGCATCAGTTATTTATGGATGTCTTGAACCGATATCATTCGACTTTGAATTCAAATATTACGAATCGCATTCATCACTCAAGCTCTGCTAAAGAGGCCATCAGGCAATTGTTTAAAATGGTAGTCAGTTGTGCAGAGAATCAACCCAAGGGCTGTTTAACAGTAAATGCGGCCGTTGAATTGTCACTGCTCGATCCGGAAGTGGCAGTTAAAATTCATGAACAGTTTTTTGCTTCAGAGCAATTGTTGTATGATTTGCTGGTGAGCGGTCAGCAAACGGGAGAATTCCCCGAACATTATGATGCTGCGAGCCTTTCCCTCTATCTGCATAATGCTTGGGTAGGATTGCGTGTAATGATTAAAACGACAGAAGACAAAGAAAAGCTGGAAAGCATTATTAACACAACTTTAGCAGTGCTGGATTAATTTTTTTTAACAATTTTAGAATGATCGTTCTCTTTTTAAATCGAGAACAGTCAAAGGGCTGTATACAATAAATCTTAAAGGAGAATTTAACAATGACTAAAAACCTGGACGGTAAAGTTGCTTTTATAACTGGAGGAAATCGCGGCATTGGATTGGAAACGGCACGTCAATTAGGTAAGCTTGGCGCCACTGTCGTTATTGGGTCACGCGATTTGGAGAAAGGGAAAGCTGCTGCGGATACACTTCGTTCGGAGGGAATCCAAGCGGAGAGTATTAAATTGGACGTCAATCTAGCCGAAGACCTTCAAGCTGCCTACAACTTCTTTGAACGGCAGTACGGTAAGCTTGATATGTTGATTAATAATGCTGGGATACAGATAGAGATTGAGGATCTTGCACCCGTTAATGAAACAAGTACCGTTTCGCAGGCCGTTATACGTGAAACCTTCGATGCCAATTTCTTCAGCATGGTTGAATTAACTCAGCTACTGCTGCCATTGATTCGTAAAGCTCCAGCCGGAAGAATTGTTAATGTATCCAGTGCGCTTGGATCGAATACCCTCCATTCCAATCCCGCTGCTCCAATTTACGATGTCAAGCTTCTAGCCTACGATGCCTCGAAAGCGGCAATGAATACCTTTACGACCCATCTTGCACATGAGCTGAAGGATACACCAATCAAGGTGAATTCTGCTTACCCTGGTTGGGTGAAGACTCCACTGGGCGGAAAATACGCTGATATGGATCTTGAAGATGGCGGTAAGACAAGCGTAATGCTTGCCACGTTGCCTTCGGACGGACCGACAGGCAAGTTCTATCATATGGACTCGGAGCTGCCTTGGTAAAACGATAGTTAATAGAAAAACGTGTAAATTCGGCGAGCGTTTTCCCAAGATAATGGGAGAGCGCTCGCTTTATCGTTGTTAACCAGCACACTAACACGACCGACAATTGAGATAACCAATGCGGCAGTGACACTGCCGCTTCTATATTTACCACCACCCGCTGGATAAAAAGGAGAATAAACGTCCAATTAATGCCACGATCGTTGCATCCCTTCCTCTACAAAACTTGCTGCCATATTTATGCTAGGTTTGCGAACGAGCGGTCATGGATGTTTATTTAGGTCATTCACCAAACTGTCTTTGTCCCATCATCCAGCAACTTAGGCTTCTGTGGCAGCTTTCGTAGGATCCATATATTTCTGATGGCAAAACCAATACTTACAACACCAATAATGTAAAACCAAGGGTTATTAGCTACCGAAAAATAATCACTAGTTAATGCCCACATATTCATTGGAATAAATGAATTGATCGTACCAATTAGTATTACAATTGCCAGCTTGTACGAGGCGCCAATTTGTGTTTTTCTTTTAGCCCAATAAAATCCTGGTATAATGGCGATCAAAATATTCGTAAAAATAAACCATTTAAACATGTACGGATCATGCATAAAGACTCTAAATAAGTTCACTACTCCAATAAAGATTATGATCTGGCTTATTACTTTAACCCAAGCTTGTTTTATTGTAACCGGAGCGTCATACAAGTGGCCCCAAATTTCTTGCCGTTCAACATAAATGCTTTTGTAGAGATTATAAACCTCAAATAAATTCCAAACGACAAGTGCGATTGATGCAACTGTAAAAAACCAAAACCCTCCAGATGCTTTTGCAGCTAAAGCGAAAGCAATTGCGCCCATTGAATCATGTGCAAAGTAGAATGTATGCATCCAGACAGGATACGGCGCACTTTTTTCTCTCCTCACTAACATAAAGCTGTACACGTATTCCATATAACCTATAAAAAATGTAAGAGCCGCTATCCCCAATAATAAAGCAAACTGAGGGTTTTCCCGACTGAATGCAGTTGTAAAATCCTGCATTGTTAAATCTCCCGGGTAAGCTGAAAATAATTTTTCAAACATAACTAGGTTTCCCCCTTCATAATTCCCCACTATTTGATTATTCCTCACATGTCAATTATAATAATGTGAATGACTTCATACAATTGCCAAAAAAAGCATTATCGAGGACTATTCCCCAAAAAGCAATACAATGTAGATTAAAATAGGAGGGTATTATGAAAAAAGTAGACCGAAGAGTTATTAGGACCAAAAATTCTATTCGAACTGCCTTTCTTGAACTGATTCAAAGTAGAGATTTTGAACTAATCACAGTTACTGATTTAGCCATAACGGCTGATATTGACCGAAAAACATTTTATCTTCATTACAACTCATTAATTGATGTCTTGCAGGAGTTCCAGAATCAGTTAGCTGAAAAAGTATCATCTTTGCTAAAAAATAATCAGGATTTTAACATTGACTCCTTCTTTCAAGGTCTCAATACAATAATGATGGAGGATATAGGCTTATACCGGCATATCTCTAAATCAACTTCATACGCTTTTCTTAAATCTGAATGCAAGGATATACTAAAGAATACATTAAAAAATTCGTTCTATGACCAAACCGTTATGTCACCTCAAATGTTTAATGTGTACTCTGAATATATCGCATCCGGAATCATAGGTATCTACACTGACTGGCTTAGCTCTAGCTCAAAAATGCCACTTGAAGAACTTACAGAAACAGCAAAGGATGTTCTGTTATCAGGGTGGGAGAAGATAGTCAACTAATCGACCCGGATTCTCAGATTGTCTATTGTAGTCTGAGTCTCCTTTATATATTATCCGCAGACAAGCCGCTTCAAAAGTTACCGCTTCGCCTTAAAGAACTCATGAAACAGCTTCATCAGCCCCCTTTTCTCAATCTGCGACACATAACTCCGCGAGATCCCTAAGTCCTTCGCAATCTCCCGCTGCGTCCGCTCTTCTCCGCCGGCGTCCAAACCAAACCGCCCTACCACGACTTCCTTCTCCCTCTCATCGAGAATATCAAGACGAGCCGCGAACGCAGCAAGCTTAGTACCTTTGTTCGGGCGGCAGCTCTCAATGGCTTTGATCAGTCCTATCGTGCCGATGGAGATCAGATCCTCCATGTCTTCGCCTGTGTTGTCGAATTTTTTGAAATTGTGAACACGATGCGATGTCAAAAAATAAACCAATTGCGATCGTTTCCGATTCGAATTGGTTATTTTTACGTTTTGTAATTAATTTGTAATTGTCTATCGGTTTAATTTGCCCATTTACATGCTCCAGCTAATGCATCCGGAATCATCAGTGATTCTCCTCTTGTAAGTTTGTGGTGTCATATAAGGACAGACCTCCCAAAGAAATATCATTATATGTAATGTTATCACCTAAAAATTACTATATATATTACAAATAATGATAAATATACTCCTTTTTTCTTGATAAAAGCCTAGAATATATTAAAAATTTTAATATTCATTGACTGAAAAGATTAACAGTGTTATATTCCCTAACATAAATTAATAACATACATAGAAGAAAAGGAGATCACCCACATGAATAAGTTAAAACGTCTACGTAAAACTAAAAAAAGTCATTCTGGCTCTACCCGATCTGAATATTCACCAGCAAAAAATAGTTGGAGTAAAAAGCAAACTATAGCTACTTCCATTGCGTTATCCGTTATTGCTTCGGGAGTCATTCCGTTTCAAACAGCAGATGCTTTAACTAGAGTTACTTCAGAGAGCGGCACAGTATGGGAGATTCACGATGCTTTCGCTCCTAGCTTAGACACAGGAAGTTTACGTACAGTTGGTACTACACAAGTACAAGGCTTCGGTAATATTTTTGTTAAAGTGTCATCCCCTTCTGCTTCATTGATGAATGGTCAAATGATGCGCGGGTTTGACTTAAAATTCGATGGCGTTAATAATTTCACTTCTACTCAATCGGTAAATCTGGGAAATGTAACTGTTACTCGGGCGGTGTATGTCGATACAAAGAATAATAGAACGAGATTCTTTGATACATTCACTAATATTAATCAGGAAGCTGTAAAGGTCGATGTATCTTTCGGTGGCTCTTTGGGATATGGTACAGCGGCAAATGCTTCAGTAGTAAAGGCAACCTACTCAAATGACCTGGAGGTAACTACAGATGATTCATGGATTGTTGTAGATAGCAGTGCTAGAAACAATAAACCACTTGGGATTGCAGTTGGATCTCCATATCCGTTTAATAATGGATTAACTGGTCTGGGTAATCAGCAGAAGGATCCATTTACAACACCATTAGCCAAGTCTGGAAATGATGCAAATTTCTACGGGTTCATTAATACATTAAATATTAGGCCGGGCGAGTCGAAATCCCTGGTACATTATGTACAAGTTGGAGAAACAGGTGAAGAAGGGTTGAACAATCTGGTTACTATGCTAAATGGCCTTAATAGCCAGCTGGATGTAACTGGATTAACCAACGCACAAATTCGTTCAATTAGTAACTGGGATATATCTTCTATCGAAGGACTTGATACTGGAGATAACCTGGTAACTCCAAATGCTCCTGCAGCCAAAAAATTAGTAACTTCATCCCCATATGATGTTACGACTAAATCCATTGCAGAAATGCAGCAGGATATGATGAATGGTAAAACTACTTCTGTACAGATTACTCAAGCGTATTTAGATAGAATCACGGCATACGATGAAGGTCAATTGGGATTACATGCCTTCCTGCATGTATCTGAAACTGCGCTTATCCAAGCAAAAGCTGCTGACGATGCCCGTGCACAAGGTGCAAAAGGTGATCTGCTGGGTATTCCAATTGCGATTAAAGATATTTATGATACGAAAGATATGCCGACTACAGGCGGTACAAAAGCTCTCGAAGGCTGGCAGCCTGATTCTGATGCATACCAGGTTGCTAAACTAAGAGAAGCTGGAGCAGTAATTATTGGTAAGACAAATACTTCCGAGTTTGCTAATAGCGGAAGTTTTAGTGAAAGCGGCTGGATGCAGACATGGAATGCGCTATATCCATCCAAAACATCTTTTGGCTCCAGTGGAGGATCAGCAGTGTCTATCGCAGCTGATTTCGCAGCAGCAGCAATGGGATCACAAACAGGGGTATCTCTTTATGCACCATCTACAGGCTCAAGCTTAACTAACTTCCGTGGTACAGACGGTATAGCAAGTGTTACTGGTGTAATGCCACTCACCTGGGGACAGGATTATGCAGGCCCTATTGCCAAAACAGTAACGGACCTGGCTATTATTTTGAATGCTACAACGGGTACAGATCCAAAGGATATCTTTACAGTGACTGCCGATGCTGATAATAAGCGTCCGGCTGACTGGAAGGAATCTCTGGATTCAGATGCATTGCAAGGCAAGAAAATCGGGTATATTCCTGCATCCTTTGTCTCTACCTTTGCCGATGATGATACTGGACAAGCAGTAATGGATAAGTTCTCAGAGCTTGAAGCAGCCGGTGCAACAATGGTTGAAATGTCCGCAGTACCATCAGGTCCTAGTCGTCCATCAGGAATTAACGGATCTTCTGAAGGATGGGCACGCTATATTGAGCTTCATGAAGATTTCCCTTACATTGATGGAGCAAGTGTACTGGCTTCAGATAAGGTGCTTATCTATAATCAAAGAGCGTATAATACTCCAACCCGTATGACTGAACAGGCTGTTCAAGATTATATCAAGTATAGAACGGACTATAAGGAAGTTATCAAACAGTGGATGGACGATAATAAAGTGGATGCTGTTGTTTACGCAGGATTTATTAGTGACGTATATAACAACGACGCAGCGGCTTCCCAATTAAGCTCTGACCGCGGAACAGGCGTACTAACGTCTACTGTTGGATTGCCTACGGTAGTAGTTCCTGTAGGGACAAACGACAGCGGATATTCTATCTCTATGCAGCTTGTTGGCAGAGCATGGGATGATGCGGAAATTCTCGGGATGGGTTATGCACTTGAGCAGCAGAGTAAAGCCAGAATCCTTACAACATTCGCTCCGGCACTTCAATACGTTTCAGACTCTACTAATCCTAATCCAGGCACAGATAATGGAACAACCAACCCGGCTCCAGGTACTGGAGCAGGCACAGTTACTCCTCCAGCAACAACAACGCCTGTGGAAACACCAGCACCAGTTGATGAGCCGCAAGTTGTCAGTTTTGCAGATACAATGAATCATTGGGCGCGAGCAAGCATTGACACGCTTATTGCTAAGGGATTACTGACGGGTTATGCCGATGGTACCTTCCGTCCAAATTCAGGTTTGACCCGCGCGGAAGCCATTAAGGTCATTGCAACTCAGATGGGACTTGAAGGACAAGCAAGTAACTTTACGGATGTATCTTCAACGCATTGGGCGAATACCTTTATCGGGGCGGCTGCCGGATCAGGCTTGATGAACGGATATAGCGATGGAAGCTTCCGTCCAGACCAGAAGATTAGCCGCAGTGAATTAGCTGCGCTGATAACTAGAGCCTTTAAGCTAACAGGTACTGGAAATGCATCCTTCACAGATGTTCAAAGAAATGCATGGTATTATGATTCCATTGATGCACTCGCATCCAATAATATTATTACAGGCTACGCAGACAATTCATTTAAGCCTGAAAAGGATATTACTAGAGCAGAGTTTGCGACGATCGTTTCCAGATTACTGGAGACTGCGAATTAAAAGAGGTATAAAGGCCATCCCAAAAAGGATGGCCTTTATTATACTTGTCTTTATAGATAGGACTCTTTTCATACAACACATCCCCTCTATATGTTCAGATGATCGACTTCTTTCCTTGTTTTAATAAAGAAATATAAAGCGAACACAATTTGTAAAACTAAAATGCTCCTCGGAAGAAAAGTCAACAATTCCAAGCTATACTTTGGTAACAATTCAATAGAAACAATTTAATACCCTCCCGCTCCAAGTCCTTGAATTGCTTTGAATAAGAACAGCAGACAACCGCTTGGGATTGCAGTAACCAAAAACCAGATAACATGGTACTTAGTCTTCCGAGCTTTTACAATCATTAAAGAATTAATACAACATAGGAATAACGGTAGAAAGTATACCTTTCCTATTTCTTTTATTAATTCTGTGTTCCGGCCTTCTATTCGTATATCAAGAAAATAGATTAAAGTCAGATGAATTCCAACAACTAGTAGTACATATGAAATTGTTTGTAGTGTTGTCTTTATTGCTATCATCATCTCCCTCCCCTTTAAGAATGATACGCCTCTAATATTATTCTGAAATTCTCTTAACATATCATTGTTTTGTTTGTTAAATAGAGTTGGTATGTCCTTAATTGCATAGAACTTTAATTCTTTGGTTTCTTCATTTTCAATTGAAGGAAATGCTTCCTGTGATTAAAAAAAGAACAACGTTTCTCCCAAAGAGAAGCCCTGTTCTTCTTGTCTACCCTAGATCATGGTAAACTTTAGTCATGAAAAGACGATAAGAAATACGCGACGATCAATGGGATCGAATTAAAGATGTGCTGCCACCTGAACGAAAAAAGCAAGGTGGACGAATTGGCAAAGACAATCGGATGATGTTAAATGCGATGTTGTGGGTGGCAAGTTCCGGTGCGCCTTGGCGGGATTTACCGGACTACTATCCATCTTCTTAATCCATGGATAGACCAAAAAGAATACCGATACATAAAACAGGCAGCAAGAATAATATTGCACTGGAACCAGGGAAACCGAACACATCCGCTATAGCTCCTATCACCAGAAGTTCCATATTCCCGCTGCCAGAAAGATCCCTGATTTCATTTACCAGATCTTTAGTTTCCGGTGCATTCGGTCCATCCTCCGGTGTGACACCCATTAGAAATAATTCATTCGTCTGGTTCGGCAATTACGACTAACGTAGAATGGAACCCTGCTCCATAAGCATCCGATAACATATCGAATCCTTGTCTCTCCGACGTTTCATATTGTTTATTCCCATCATTAGGAAGTCCAAGATTCAAATGAAAGAACAGAGTCGCTATTACCGCTAATAAAGCTATGCCGAGCATTCCTGCAACAAGCAAGAATGCAAAGGTAATGGCTAAAATAACATTGGCTAATATTACACCCATAATCTCGCCCGGGCCTCCACCCGCTTGCTCAAATTTTACAGTCCCGCTTAGTCCGGTCTCAATTCCTTTATCCCGTGTTATATTAGACTTATAAGTTACAACAACATAGCCGATTTATTTATCCGGATTGATGTTCGCAAGCTCGTACGGAGAAGCAACCGAGGCTACTGCTGTATCTCCTTGAATTTTTGTAAGCAATTTGCTAATGACCGCTTTATTATCTGCTGAATCTAAGGCTCCATTATCTGGAGCCTTAAACATGATTTTAACTTGCCCGCTCTGTTCACCACCTGTGAATTTTCCCGCTAAAATTTTCATCGCTTTTTCTGATCCTGTACCGGGAATGGATACAGCCATAAGCAAAATAAACGCCATGATCACCTTTTTACTGTTGGCGCCTGCAAAGCGTCCTACCTGAATAATATTTTTGCCATTCTGTACTCTACGGCTTCTAGTATACTTTTTCAATATATAATGAGTGAATAGTTACCCTATCTCCAGCCGACTTGTTATTTTTACCAATTAACTCGAATTTAAATTCTTTATCTCCCGTAATATCAAACTGAATAGTTGCCAAGTGAAGTTTTGAGGAAGATGTTGTATCACTATAAAGATCGTATTGTTTTAAATGTTCATTGTTTATAAAGAAACCGGATTTACTGTAAAAAGAAAATATCCCATAGTCCGGTCCACGATCTACCTCGGCAAAAAAATTGTAGCATCCGGGAGTCGGTATATCGCAGATGATGATTTTATCGGTAGTAGTTCCGGTAATCTTAAAATTATTAAAATCAGTATTTTTTTCAGTTTTTTTAGAATTTACATTTTCTATATAATCTCTTAGTGTATGTATTTCAACAGCTTTTATTGTAGATAACAAATCAACAGCTCTTTCAATTAGGGCACTTTCTCTAGTAACCTTATATTTCAGAATAATATTGATTAGTATTTCCGTATTTCTTAAAACATTTTCAAGAGCAGTTGCTCTGCCTTCATGCACATCCATGCATTTCTTTTCAGTTAAATATTCAATCCTCATTTGCATCATTTTTTTATGCTCTTTTAACACGTGAAATGGTCTTATATCGATTCTAATACGCGGATTTGAAATCGCCTTCACATAATCCGTTAAATAATCATAAATATCGATTCCTACAGCATACCTTTTAGTGTTAATAATGTCTCCGTGGATGTTTTGTGCGGGATAAAGATAATGATTGAGTTGATTAGTTATACGATTAAGATCTAACACATAATTGGCCTTCTTAAGACTGAGTAATCTGACTCCCTCGTATTCGCTATAGTTACTAACTTCTATTACTGATTGATATGCTAGCTCTAGCTCGTCATATTTTACAGTTACTATTTTATATTTGCCTGTACTCATGTTATCAGCAACTATAAAATTGCCCTCTATATTATTATATCCAATAATAAGTAACGGATGTTTTTTGTACTTTTTTTTATAGTGATGCGAACTGGAAATATAATATTGATTAAGAAATATACATACATAGTTGTTATTGTTAATACAATCCATTAAAAATTCTCTTACTGAACACCATCCTGATTCAATGATGTTTCTATCAATAATCTGATTATAAATAAATGGACATTCCTCCCATAACATCCAAACATTATTATGCGGTATACAAAAATCAAGCAAGTATCTGTTGAAAATTTTGGGGATTGATAAATTAATATAATTACAATAGATCCAAGGTAATGTTTGGTCATGAGCATGATTCAAAATTCCATGTAGATGGCCATGATGAAAGTAGGAAGACACTAGAGGATAAGAAAAAGGTAGCATGTAGACATCTCTATTTTTCATAATTTCCCCGTTCTAAACTTATTATAGACAACTCTAAATTCACTCTGATCAAATTGAATCCCTACAGGAATTCCGTTCCATGGATCTCATGGCCGGTCAAAACTTCAATTTGATTATGTTGGCCCATAAAAGCGATAATTGGTGTATAGGCTTTAGCCTGCTCTTTTTCCATGACTGCATATGATATGATAATAACTTTATCTCCGGGTTGTACTAATCTGGCAGCAGCACCATTTAAACAAATAACTCCGCTTCCTCTTTTGCCGGGTATAACATAGGTTTCAAATCTGGCTCCGTTGTAATTGTTAACAATTTGAACCTTTTCATTGGGGATAATATCTGTCTGTTCCAATAGTTCCTCATCAATGGTCACACTGCCTACGTAATTAAGATTTGCTTCTGTCACTGTTGCACTATGAATTTTCGATTTCATTACATGAATCCACATTCTATCCTCTCCTCTAAGTGACTATTTATGCCGCTCAGCCATACAGGCTTTCCGGTCAAGCTTTCCGTTGTTATTCAGCGGTAAACGATCTACTTGCTTAAATATTGAAGGAATCATATATTCAGACAGCCGGCTGCTAAGAAACGAAGTCCACTCAGCAATCGAGATGGATGTTGGAGAACAGTACCACGCAGACAGAAATGTTTCTTCCTCCTCCCCCGCTTTAAACACTAACGCACCTGTAACGTCAGGATGAAGCAGCAGCATTTTCTCAATTTCTTCCGGCTCAATCCGGTGACCTTTGATTTTGATCTGATTGTCTGCTCTTCCAACAAAAACGAATGTCCCATCCTTCCTTCTTGTAAGTAAGTCTCCGGTCCTGTACACCCGCTTTTTACAAGCGCCATCGTGATATTCAATAAATCGTTTATCTGTTTCCTCATCATTGTTTACATATCCCAGGGCCAAGCCCATACCCGAGATGAACAATTCGCCAATTTCTCCTGTATTAACGGGGGTCATCAAAGCATCCAACAAAAGAGGTTCCGAGTAATTCAAGAAACTTCCCAGGTGGATTTCCCGGTCCCCATAAAGTCTACCGGCTGCTGCCCATACGGTTCCCTCGGTCGGACCATAGACGTTATAGATCGCTGATCCGGTAAGTTGCAACAATTGTTCCAACAGCCTGCGCGGAAAAGGCTCCCCTCCAATCATCATTATCTTCACATTTCTGAGCGCCGACCGGGAACGTTGGATGCTGAGGAACATAGACATTGCAGTCGGTGTCATCTGTACAAGCTCGACATTTTTTTCGATCAGCAATTTAGCTAGCCGCAAAGGATTTTTGCGATGATTCTCCTGTGCCAGAATAATGGTTTTACCCAATGAAAGCGGCAGCAAAGATTCCACCATAAAGATATCAAATGACATCGGTGCCAAGCACAAATATTGTTTAATAGAGTGCAGATCAATAGCTTGCTGAATCCCCTGTATGAAATGAATTAAGGATTGATGCTGAATCATGACCCCCTTGGGAACGCCGGTTGAACCGGAGGTATAGATGACATATGCTAACTGTTCAGGTGTAATCCCCAGAATATTTTCTTTAGGATAACAACTCTTTTCAATTTCGCCCATGCTGATCACCCTGGTGTACTCGGGAACTTCCCCATCCAGATCGTCGGTCAACAAATACGGGAGCTTCGAATTTTCCATCATAAATTTGCTCCGTAAAAGGGGAAGCCCGAGATCCAGAGGCAAGAAAGCCCCGCCTGCCCTAAGCACGCCCAACATGGCTACTATAATTCTGGGGTCTCGGTTTAATTTTATCCCAACAATCTCGTTTGGCCGGACCCCGCTATTGATTAAAGCCCTTGCGACCTGCAATGATCTTTCATCCAATTCTTGATAGGTCATAACGCTATTCTCATATTCGATCGCATTGTATTGAGGATGATTCCGCATCTGTTCAAGGATCGGTTCGAGGACATGCTTGTACATCTTATCCCTCCCTAAGTTCATTATGCCTTGACTGTCTGATCATCTATACCATTGCGATTGTGCTTCATATAATTCCGAATAGTAGCCCTTTTTCTCCATTAACGCTTCATGCGTGCCATCCTCAATGATCTCCCCGTCTTTGAAGACCAGGATTCTGTCAACAAGGCTGCATACCCCCAACCGGTGAGACACCAGAATCGTTGTTTTATTACCTGTTAACTCTGTGAAGTCGTGGTATAACTTGGCTTCCGCCATCGGATCCAGAGCAGCTGTTGGTTCGTCCAAGATCATGATTCCTGCACCGCTTCTATATGCCGCTCTGGTCAATGCGATCTTTTGCCATTGCCCACCGGACAGATTGTTTCCTTTCTCGCTGAAGATCCCTATCATTTCATCGAACCCATTTGCCTGAGCATTGACAATATCAAGAGCACCTGTCTGCCGGCAAAGAGCTTCCAGCTCTTGTTCAGAAATGTTGCGCTGTGGATCAGATATCGTGATATTATCCCGTAATGTTGCTTCATAGCGGCTAAAATCCTGAAAGGCTACCGATATTGATTTTCTTGCCGCTGCTATATTTTCAGATATATTCTGTCCGCCAATAAGAACTTCTCCATTGTCAGGCTCATGAATACCGCATAACAAATTGATAAAAGTTGTTTTTCCAGAACCGTTGTGGCCGACAATCGCAACCTTCTCACCCTGCTTGATATCGACGTTAATATTTTTCAGGACTGGCACCGAAGTGTTAGGATAAGTAAAGCCGACCTTCCGGAAGCTCACTTGAAATTGTTTGAGCGGGAGCGCTTGGGCATCGCGTTGCTCTTGCTCATATTGCTCGAATTCAAAGAAATCGCGCATATATTTGATATCTTGGACAAATTTCGTTCCGCTGACGAACAGATTGGTGGTAATACGCTGAAAGTCGCCGGAAAGAGTATACACCAGCATATACAAACCTATCCCGACAGCAGGATTCTGATAAATTTCATATGTAACGATCAGTAATACACCGATAAATACGCTGTTCCGCAGAACATCGGCTATTGAATTGTAAATCAAATGCTTTTTGGTGATTTCATTCTTTTTATGGATATATTTCTGCGCGACTGTCCGCCAGCCGTTTTTCACATAATCATATACACGCCAGTGGCGCAGATCATTCATAGAATCCGGGGCACAGCACATGCCATAGTAATGGATGACCATTGCCCCCTCCTTCATCCATTTCGTTTTAAATCTGTATTCTTCATCCTTTTGATTGTAAGACAAGATAATCGCAGGGATGCAGGTAGCAATTAGCAGGATGACAATCCATTGATTGACCGCAAGCAATGCATACAGAATGGTAATGAAAGCAACCAAATTTTGAAGCCACACAATAATAGCCTGCATACTTTCAGCTACTCTTCTACCGGTTACCGTCTCTGAGAAATTGATTTTATCCCGAAAATCATCATAATTTTCAATATATTTATACTTCACGTTACAGGTAACTTTAATGATGGACTGCTTGATATACTCCTGGATTTTCAATGTATCGGTAGCATTGCTGTAATTTTGTGCAAATACATATGCAGTTTGTATTACATACAGTCCGACAAGCACTCCGAAAACGGTCAATGCGGTAAGAAGCTTGTCTGTACCTGCTCCATAAAGGTCCAGTACAATATTAGACAGATTGCTGAGTTCTTTTGCAATGAGAAGAGGCAAGAATGCTGCGCCAAACCCGAGAAGATTAATCAACAGCGACCGGGGCGTTTTAATTTTCAGACTCACTTTTAAGGCTCGTCCCATAATATGTATCATCGCCCTAAAACTAATTTTTTCTTCCATTGTGCTCAGAATACCTCACTTTCATTACAGTCAACCTTTTCTTCCTTCTGGTACCACTTAGCCTGTTCTTTGAACATGTCATAATATTGACCGCGCCGTTCCAACAGCTCTTCATGAGTTCCTGATTCAATAATCTCCCCGTTCTCAAGAACAATGATTGTGTCGGCCAATCGCGCGAATCCAATCCGGTGACTGATCAAGATGGCTGTTTTGTCACGCAAATTCTCTTGGATATCTATAAATTGCTCCATTTCAGCAATAGGATCCAGTTTCGCTGCCGGCTCATCAAAAATCATAATGTCCCTGCCGCTCATATGCGCACGTGAAATACCGATCAGCTGCTTCTCCCCGCCGGATAATTCTACGCCTTCAGGATCGACATCTTTGCCGAGAAGGGTATCTAATCCCTTAGGAAGCTTAGAGACAATTCTTTCCGCCCTGCTGTTTTTTAGTGCCTCCCTTATTTTGGGCAGATTATTCACGTTTTGGATATCTCCATAAGCGACATTCTCCGATAATGGCGTATGAAAAAGATACAAATCCTGAAAGTAAATCCCGATGGCATCACTAATTACGTGAGCCTGATATTCTGAATATGATTTCTGATGCAACAACAATTCACCCGAAGTAGGACGGTACAGGCCGGTCAATAATTTTGTAAGTGTTGTTTTGCCGCTTCCATTCAGACCCAGTAAAGCCACGGTCTCGTTCTTACGAATTTGAAAGGAGACATTCCGCAACGCGGTAAGATTATTATCATAATTAAACGATACATTTCTCGCCTCAAGAACGATCTCTGTGTCCAGGGCAGCATCTGCTTTGGCTTCATCTGCATTTTTGTCTGTTGTAGGCGCATGTTCAATAAACTGTTGTTGCCGCTCCAAAGAAAACAGTCCATAGTCCGTCTGCATATATATTTTGGCGACTCCTGTCAGGGAATTGAAGATGCTTAGACACAGCAAAAAGATAATAAGAAATTCATCAGCTGAAGTCTTGCCGTTAGCTACAGACAACAAGGAGTATCCAAGCATAAGCACTATGAATAAGCAGAAGGAGACGCTACTGATAAAATTCCGCAGTTCCATGTCCCATGCCCTTTTCCGTTCAAAATTTGTTACGCCTTTATAAGCATTCTTCCACTGATTTACGATCTTGTCCTCCAGGTTATAGACACGAATTTCTTTGGCGACACCCAAATTCCGGGACATCTTTTCATAGTATGAAGAGAGTCGTTCAATCTTCTGCAGTAAAGCCGTATTCCAGCGTAGTTTCTCTACAAAAGAATTATTTAGCACAAAAATGCCGACTGTGAAAACAGACGAGATTATAAATACAATCAGCGAAGTCTTTAATGCAACAACAAGCAAAAAAATGATGCCGATTACCTTGCCTGTGAGCGTACAGAACGAGCTCATGAAGTCAGTCAGAGACCCGGCACGTACAAAAACGGCATCGTATTCATCCCTCACGTCCTTCTTCAACAGATCTGTTAAAGAAATTTGATTGACTCGGTCCATCAGCACTTCCTGCATTCCGAGATAATAGGAATCATACATCATCATATAAATGAGATCACCGTTGATCCGGGATGACAGACCGATTACCGTCAGAATTAATCCCAGCACAATGATGTTTCCGGAGATCTGGGCAAACTCACCTTTACCATCCGCAACAAAGGATGTGATCATTTCCAGCACTTCCTTGTTGTAGTTAAGAGCCACAGCTGGCAGCACAGACAAACCGATGGATAAGGCAAACCATAGGATAAGCATTCTTTTATCAATCTTCCAGGATAAACCAAACGCCCACCGTATTGTATTCAACTTTCGAACTGACATGAAGGTTATACTCCTCTCGGGTATGTAGCAGCAGACCGGGAATTCTCAACCAAGAATCAGGCTGCTGTCATGCACAATATGTTGCTTATACAATTGCTTTAGTAATCTCAGATTTTTCTCATCCATAGAATTTAGAACGACAATCTTTGTCACTTCACTGCCAATGGAGCCAGCTTCATTCAGAACAAGTGATATATCATCTATTACTTTAAGAATCTTAATATCCATCTTTTGCAGTGACTTGATGAAATGTTCATTATAATCATGCAAAGAATATTGATCCCGCAGCAAAAGATAAAAAGACTTGTCTGCAAGCTGCCGTTCCTCTTCATAAATGAGATTAAACCGATTGTTCTGAAGCAATAAAACCGAATAGGATATCCGATTCTTACGTGCTAGTTTGAACTCATAACTCTGAAAATTATGAATAACGTTCTCGTTCTGCTTATTGTTATCCCAGTCAGAAGCGGTTGGCCTTGTCTGAGCGCAGGGAACGAACCCGGTTGTCAGCGTACAATCCTTGCAGTGCTCCAGATGTATTTTCAACCTTTCATCTAGTTGTCCGCCGGTTAACTCTGGGGTATGAATATCAATTCCGTCATTTACATTTTCCAAATTCGTTTTGAATTTTTTATCGTAATGTTTGATGCTGAGCGGGTAGGGGCATTGATACGCCTTTCCATGATGCACATATAGTGATATGGGAACCAGGCAAGTATCAAAAGTCATTTGGGGATGCTCCGCACTTGCCCTTTCCTCACGCTTAACATAAAAGTAGTTTACATCAATGATTGAATAATTCACCTTAGCGGCGTCCATTTTCTGGAGGGGGAAGAACTTATCCTGTGCAAACGGATATTTGGAAATAACAATTTTGGCATCATACGCATTAACCCCAGCAAAAAAAGCATCGTCCATCTTCTTTAACAGAAAGCCGTTCGTAATGATTTCCACTTGTGTATCAGGCAGATGTTTTTTGGCAATCCGAATATACTCCAGAATCTCCTTGTTGAGCAAAGGTTCACCGCCATAGAGTCTTAAGGTCTGAATTAATGAATACAACTCACTTAAACGTTGCACATCTCTCTCAAAATTGTCCAGACCGTACTCTTCTTTTTCTGCCAAATTCGCATAAGTTCCGCAAGCAGTACAAGAAAGATTACAATGCTCTACGATTTTTATTTCTACACAATTCAGCTTGTTCATTATCATTATCCTCTCTCATTTAATTTTGATTACGGCTTTCATAATTTTCCGCTGACGCAGCTGTTCAACAGCTTCTGCGATCTCATCCATCACAAAAACACTTTGAGGCGTGTACCAATTGGAAGCACATAGTTGATGACATAACATGGATGCAACAACTTGTTCATGCACCTCCTCGGGATCATAACCGTAGTTGCAAAAGGTTATCGAACCCTTGTGGGACAATGGTGATATCTTATAATCTTCTACTTGCTTCAAGCCGTAGACACCGACTTTCCCGCGTCCCGGTAACAGCGCCAGCAGCTTTTGCGTATATTCTGCACTTCCCACAGCATCAATCAGACAATTGAAGGATGAATGATGCTCCGACTGAATTTGCTTAACGACGTCCTCATGTTTGTAATCATAGAAATGATGCACACCTATATCAGAAAAGTATCCCTTCATACAGGGATTACCGATGACTATACATTGTGCTCCGAGGTTGACAATATGATTGGCAAACGCCAGTCCCACACTGCCAGAACCGAGCAGCATGATATTATCACCGCTTGCTACTCCAACCCTGCTGATGTAACTTAGCGTCTCTCTCCAAGTTATGATCATTGTTGCTTCCAAAGGAGGCAGATCCGCGGGAATTTTTTGATTGCATTTATAGGGCATCAATTCCTGCTCATGCAGTCCGTCTTCAAGCAGGACCCGGTAATCAGTCGCTACCCCGTATTCCGCGAAGCCTCCCCAATGGGAATACAAACCCCTGTTTACATCCGCTTTTGCTCCTGCACTCGTGACGAGATCCCCAAGCGCATAATTCTTCACTTTTTCACCTATGCGGATCACTCTGCCGACACTTTCATGTCCGAGCATAGCCGGATATTGAATACCTCGAAGAGTGCCGTCGATAATCTGGAGGTCTGTACCGGTACATATGGAACCATACAGATTTTCGACTAATACTTCATATTCAGTGATTTCAGGAACCGGAAGCTCCTTGATTACAATTCTACAATCCCCTGTCACAACGACCGCTTTCATCCGGCTCTACTTCCTTTCTCAAGTTAGTTAAGCTCCTTCTAAATCTCCACATGGATTATCCGGTCGATTAATGCAGGGACCATCCTTAATTCATCCTGTTTCAGGACTGCATTTCGAAACAAAATAAAATCTTCATTTAAATAACCATTGGTTACCGGGATTGGCTGCGAACAACGTTCAACATTGCACTCCGCGTTTTGTCCAAATTCCTTGCCGCCTGTTTTGAAGCAGCATCTGTTATTCCCGTTACCATAAATTGAAATTTTGTCATAATAACTTATTTTGTATTTTCTCAATTGCCGCATCCGCAGCAAGTTGGTTGAGTCCAATTCGACCCGTTTTACATAGGGAACAAGGCCCAATCTATCTTCTTTATCCATTAAATAGGACAGAATTACCCGTGTGAGCATTCTGCCGGCAACAATAGTAGAGCAGTTTTTTTTTATTAACAAATTCATCATCCCGATATCGTTGCACACGAATTCAATTTGATTCGGATACTTTATAATTAGCCGATCAATTAAGCGTTCAACAGCTGTTACACTTGATTCATTAACAAGGGGGAAGATAACAGAAATGCTATGACTTATAATTAGCCGGTCAATAGTTTCCTCGATACGTTTTAACTGCCTTAATAGAAATTTGTCGCAGAACTCTTCTCCCACATAAATCCGTTCATAACCCTCCGCAGAAGCCAACGAGGCATCCAGATCGGGACTAAAATGACCGTACTCCATACTCAGCTCCCTGCTCTGAAAGACGCCAGCGCCAACAGACGGATTTTCTTTTTCACCGCCATACGATCTTTATCAGCGGCAAGATTGTAATCTTGGAACATGTAATAATTTTTGTAGTATATAATCCATTCCTCATTATGCATAATTTCAAGGTGTCTGCTTATTACCTCAATATCATTGATATCAAAATGAATTTCTTTCTCGGCTATGCCGGCTCCCGGATACGCCAGCTGAGTAGCGAATTCAAGACGGTACCCGTTTACATACATCACCGGGATGCGTTTTTTGAGGGCGAAATGAAGCGCTTCCTCAAAGCGGTTAATGATTGGCTCAATTTTATCATTTAGAGAAGTGTTGCATAAAATCGGCACACCTGTTCGTTCTTTGAAAGCTTCTATAAGCTCTGCGAGGTAGGGATTATCTTTGGCTTGGATGGTCTGTACCCTGGCGGTATCATCCAGATGGCATATCGCCGGTACAACTGGCTTCTTCTCATCCCGGATCTTGAATGCATTAAGCATATAAGGTGAAGGGCCGCCATTTTGAAACCATACTTTCACCTCTTCCTCTAAAATAACCGGAGCAACAGGACGCCACCATTCCCTCTGTTTGATCTCATTAAGAATATCCTTTGAACGTTCTGTTCGAGGATCTGCCAACAAACTGCGGTTACCCAGGGCTCTTGGGCCAATTTCAGCAGCACCGTTGAACCAAACGATAGGATGTTGAATAATATCCTCCACCGCCACCGCCGGATCGAAGGAAGAACAGCTAATAATATACTGGGCATATTTCTCCATAACGATGAGGAATTCGTTATCCGTACATCTCTTCCCATAATAAGCATTGTTTAAATTAAACTGAAAAGGTCCGGCTTGGCTGTAGAATTCATAAAGGCCAATCCCTAAGCTTAAACCGGAATCGTTGACACATGGCGGTGACAGCAGGCCTTTGAATTTGTATCGCTCTATAATTTGGGTATTTGTAGGACAATTCAAGGCAAACCCGCCAGTTAAGGACAAATAGGCTTGGCTTGTGTCGATATTATACAAATCGATGATCCGCTCGATATTCTTACACATCAACCAGTCCGAAAAATCGGACACTATTTTAACAATCATGCTTATCTTGTTCTCCCGTTCAGTGAAGCGGGAATCAAAGCCATTGAATATAGTTTCTGCCTTGGTATCATCCAAGGCTTCAACGGCTAAGATGAGTTGTTCCAGATGCTCCTTCACCTTTAAGTAGTCATGGTAACTGTAAATGTCCATTTCCGGCAGGCTCTCTGCAAATAACTTACTGCTGCTGGCACTTCCAAGCGCCATTAAGCTGCCTTCTTGCATACTGAATTTCTCTCTCATAAAACTCCACAGTAAAGCCGGCGAGCAGACAGGTAGATAATCGATAATTTCCCCTTGCCGACTGACGGCTCCAACATATAAGTTACGCCCGAACATTCCATTGTCATATGATCCATCAGGTCCGCCATCAACCGCCAAAGAAATGATTAATTCTTCCTCAAACCGCTGGGTATCCATCATCATACCTGAGAAGAGATGCGCAAAACTGTGATAAGAAAACCGCGAATCTACGGCTTTCGGAGTCCGTGCGGTGTTGCAGCGCTCCAATTGCGGTGTTCCCCATACAGCTCTGATATCTGCAAGCGTCAAGTTGTATTCTGACAAAAAATAGCCGATAATTTCTTCAGCCTGCTCTACACTATAAAAGGGTTTGAATTGATGCTTCATCCCTGTGTATCTCTCCAGCTCCCAATAATGAATCAAATCAATATGATCATCAGCTTTGTGCCACAAAGCCAGATTTTGGTCATGCCTTATCCAGATATCCTTTATATGACAGTAATCAGAAATTGAAAGATATGTACTCAAGTAATAGCCGTTTTCCATTGTATTCCCACTCCCCGTAGTTATGAGCTATAGAAACAATCTCCGAAATTACATTCCCTTCCAAAGGAGGTTTCAAACAATGCTTTGCAGTCCCGGTGATATATTACGGTATCCGATGTTGCCGCCATTATATCCAGGGCTTTACGGTATAATGACACTTTCTGAAGCTTATATTTCAGTTCCAGCGACCGCCCTTCAATCTTCAATGCCCGAATTCCAGCTTTTTGCAGGGAACGCAAGGAACACAGCGCGCACCAATTTTTCTTGGTCAGCATCCTATCCGCTTCTTCTGTCCAGTAGGCAGTTCCGAGCAAAGGGTTCCATGCTTCACAGATCATTTCACCGCAGCCGCCTTCATGCTTATGTATAGGAATAACCGTCTGAAGATTATGCAGTTGACAAATACACTGTGTGTTCTGGCAATTCCCGCTCACAAATGCTGTAGCCATTAAATCAGGATAATGCTCTATAACCTTCCTCATATTAGTGATAGATACATTTCGTTCAAAACAAAATCCGACAACATGTTCTCCCATGTAAAAATCAAGACTTGATTTGTTCTGAATTCCGGACAAGACCGATAACATAATTGGCAGTCGGTTCTGATCCGCTTCCAAATACTGAATCAGCCGCTTATCCGCAACAATCAGGCCATCAATTCCTGCAAGCATGGCCTGCTCGATATGTTTCATACTTTGATCTAAATTGGGATTGGTGTGATTTAGGGTCAGATAAAACTCTTTGCCATGGGTATGAATTAGCTGTATTGCTTCTTGTAATTCAGCAAAAGAGGGAAACTGGTGAAGCATCGTATTATTCCGGTTATTAGACTGAAAATCACCGATAACGCCTCCGTAGAAAAGATCGCCCCCTGCCGTCAATAACGAAGGTGCTTCGGCCAAACCTCTAATAGGAACCTCCAGTTTCATCGTCTCTCCCGTCCTTTGTTGATCTCATTGTGTTCAATCAGTTCCAACAGCTTATAAATGGCCGATCTGCAGAAGCTGCTTTCCAAGTTGAAAAATTCGGTTTGACCATCACCATTTTGATAGTAAAGCTCCTGCAACCCTTGATAATGGTTGGTTCTAAGGCATTTCAGGACTTCAGCAAGCTGGTCTACAGCAATCGTCATTATAGCATCCGTTAAGTCATAGGCTCGATTGACACATTTAAGCGCAACATCATCTGAATGGATAAGTTTTACATGCGTAGGAATTGAAGCAGGCAGACCCGATAATGCTGTCCGTAATAGACAAGGCAGCAAACCGTTCTCATCCTGAAAAATTCCATACAAATAAGGAAGCTTTAAGACGGTAAATAAATCAGCATAAGCATATATTTCTTTTTGCACGGTCAGGTATGCCTGATCTTCCCAGTCCTGATTGGCCGGATCGGTCGTAAACAGCACTACCTCGTCAGCCCGGGTCTTCAGAGCTAATTCTTTAATTCTTTTTAGTAACATAAGCTCTTGTTGGATTAAGCCGGTTTTGTCCATAGTTGAAAGATGTCCATAGGGGCTAATTACTGATGCACAGTGATAAATTGTTGACACCTTATGTTTAATCAGAGAGGAAATATCCACATTATCATCAAGCAAATTAATGTCCAAATACGTCATCCGATCGGAACGATTGTGTTGATTTTTCCTGTAATTATTTGAATAGTCGATGGAGTATATATAATGTTCGGCGTTAAACGAATACGATCGCTCTAAAGCAGAGCCCAGACATCCCGCCACTCCTGTAATCAGGATCGCTTCATTCGATTCCATAGCTATATGCCACAACTTTCTTTTTATAAGTTAAATGGTGTCAAAACATGCTGCGGGACGACTAAATCTCCCTTCCCTGAACCCATTTCAATTCCGTTGCTCCATTCCCCGTGGTAATCACTTCCGCCAGTGACAAAGAGCGAATGTTTCTCAGCGAGCTTTACTAGTATAGCGATTTGTCCTGCGTCGTAATGGCTATAGTAGCATTCCAGTCCCTGTAATCCTTGCTTTTTCAGGTAGCCAATTGATTCATCCAAACACTCCATATCTGTGGATATTGTAAAAGGATGAGCCAAAACCGCGATCCCGTTGATTGTCTTTATTAGCTCAAGTGTTTCTTTCAGCAAGAAGCCCGGTTTACTGGGCGAGAAGTGCTCCTTGTTGATGTACTTGCTAAAGGCTTCATCTACGCTGGAAACAACATTCGTGGCACAAAGGAACTTGGCAATATTTTTAAAGCTCAGCCTTCCGTATCGGGAGCGAATTAACTCCTCAGAGACATCTATTCCGCTTTCTCGCATTTTTTTCATGAATATAATAATTGACTTATGTCTGGAAAGTTTATACTTTTTTAGTGCCTGCAGTAACAGCGGATGCTGATATTCAATGCCGTAAGCCAGCAAATGCGTTTTATAATGGAAATCAGTAATAGTGAATTCGATACCCGGGATAACTGTAACCCTATTTGCTTTTCCGCAGATTATAGCTTCTTCAATGCCAGAGACTGTGTTATGATCTGTAATCGCAATAACCTGTAACTTTTTCCCGGCGGCCAACGCTACCATCTCCGCAGGGGTTAAAGAACCGTCGGAACATGTGGTGTGAATGTGTAAATCAATCGTATTCATAGCTTTTTGCCCCTGCAATCAGGACATATAGACTCCAAAAATCCAATTATTTCGGCAAGCACCTGCTTCTCGGTTTTCTGATCTGTCTGGATTCTAATTTTGGAAATCACATTGGGGCTAAACCGTTCAAGGTTGTCATATAACATTTCATAAATGTACTGCGCCCTGCTATTGAAGGTGGGATTGAACCATATACAATCATCCATACCGGTATTTGAATGTCTGCTCAAGCTCATTGAGCTGGGAAGACTTAAGTATACGTAGATATAATCTTCAAAGGTTTTATTTTTGTATATTATTTTTTGCAGTGACAATAGTTCGTCTGGACTTTGCACATTACAGGCTACTGCGTTATAAACCAATGTCGATTGCCATAACCTGTCACATAATACCATTCCGGAAGCTCTGCCCTTCATTCTTTCGTTCTTTTCGGCTTCATTGTTCAAGAAATATGCGATATCACGCGGGTCTCCCGGTATATGATTAAGAAATTCGTCTAAAACTAGGAGCTGCCCGTTTTCTGTTGTTCTCTGAATTGCTGCTATTACTGTACTTTTCCCCGCTCCGGGCAATCCTTCAAAGATAACATTCAACTGTACTTCACCTCTCTGTCTTTGTTCTGACAGTCTTAATTCCAAGCAAATAGACACCAATGCATTTCCCAGCGCCGATTATTGCTGTCAAGAACCTGACGATTCCCAACAATGGCGAGACAAAGGTCATCTGCAGCTGTTCCCGGAATGAAAGCTCCAGTAAATCATCTTGTGAGGGCATGCTGCCTTTATGCATCCTTAAAATCTGCCTACTTGCCTTTAGAAGCAGAATACTGTCCAAATAGAAACGAATACCCACAGTAATCGCCAACAGGAATGCAGCCCCCGTTAAATTGACCGCGATAAACAAATAAAGGTAAGAGAAAGCCATTACCGGGAACACCAGCAGCCATACCAGAAATTCCAAATATTCCTTGGCGGCAAGTAGAAAGGAATGCGCAGAATGCACCGTCAACTTTTCTCTAAAGAGACGCAGCCCTATCATAAAAATTCGGCTCTGAGAATGAATCATTGATGCAATATTGAAATAAGGCTCCATAATATTTAGCAGGGGGATCGCTTCCACTTCCTTCTTGAGCACCCCAAGCCTATACCCCATAATCAAATCTTCTACCGGTTCAACAAAATATCCCACTTCCTGCAACGTAACCGGCTTGATAAATAGTCCTGCCCCAACACCGTTAACAGATGGCTGCAGCAGCGAAAGCCGGTGTCTAAATCTTGACCTTTGAAAAAACTCCAGTTTTTTGAACTTGAACAATTCGATTCCCAGCGCCCGCCGGGTATACATAACCAGGTTGGCCAACACCAATGGCCTCTGATGCTTCACTGACTGAAGAAGCTGCAGATTGTTCAAAGGGAGCTGTGTTTGCTGATAATAATCAGGTGTAGCCAGATTTGCCGATATTTTCCGCTCATTGTTCTCCGCGATGTAAAGACATGTTCTAAGATCGGGCCGGGAATCAAAATCATAAACGCCGATATACAGATTGTTTTCGTCAAATGCTGACATGTCCAGTACTTCCCCCAGATGCTCAACCGCATAATTCAATTGGGTGGGTTTCCCTCCGCCTTTGAGATCAGGACAGCTAAGATGAGACATCTGGGGATATCCCATAATCTCTCGTTCTATAAGGTCACCTGTAATCGGCAGAGCATTATATAACTGGTACAATCGCTCAAGTCTCTCATCGGGCTTATGGAAAGACTCCATAATTTCCTGAATCTCCGGGAATAGATATCTGGGATAAAGACCGTTATTTACTTCTGACAATGAATGAAGCTCATCATTATTCTTCAGCTTGTGATACAGCTTCTCAACCTGTCCCCTTCTAAGCTCCTTCATCCTTGCTTCTTCAGCTGTTGTAATAAATACAATGTGAAGTTTATCTTTCGGGTACTCCAATCGGGAATAATAGCTTACTGTACTTTCCACTAAGGATGTTTCTCTTAGCCCCGGAATTAATATAATAATGTCCGGATAATGATTGACGTGAGGAGCTTCTTTGTCCTGTAAACAATGATTATTTCTGATCCAATGGAGAACATATTTCCATGAAGCAATTTTATAGATGGAATATAGCAAATACCCCAGTGTGATAGACAAGCATAACATGATCATACGCTAAACTCCCCGGGCTCCACTGAATTACCAGGAATCAACCCACCTGGTAATGTCCATGGCGACATTCTTGAATTGGTCAACTGGAAACGTTATGTCCAATACTGGCAGCTGCAGCAGTTGCTCCAGCATACTCTGCTTAGTAGACTGATCCAGTGTACTTTCAGTATTTCTGATTCCAAGCCAGTCTTCTACAAACACAGGATCTTGATCGAAGTAACAATTATCTTCCAGAGTCCTTCTGACGTCACACTGCTCCAGCTCCTGCATATTTGCACGTAGAATACGCGGAATGACAATCCCCTCAATTTGTATCCTTCCTTGCAGGTCAATTCCCAAATTGGTGTTCAATTCGCGCGGAGAAATATGAAGCTTGTGTTCTCCCTTAAACTCATAGAAGGATTTCTTCGATACCATCGGTATGCTTAACTGCCATTGTTCATATTGGGTTTCAACCTGCAGGGTTCTCAGCGTTCCATAATTCATTTTTATCGGCATTCCAAAAGGGACACCCTGTGGTCGCATATGTTCGTCGAATTTGATCAGCAATCTGTCATTAGTAACGAATTTGGCCTGATTGAACTTACATAATGAGAGTGCCAGCGTTGTTTTGCCCGCCCCTGAATTGCCGACAATTAAAATGCCCTTCCCATTGATCTGAACCGCACTGGTATGAACCATAAAACACCCGTCATCTTGCAGAAGACGAAATGCAATTTCACGCACGAATCTGGCCAGAATCATAAATTCATAGGGATTGGGAACCGTGATAAGGATATAATTGCCGCTACGATTCAAAATGAGATGTTTTCCCGATGTATCATCGGTGTAGTCCTGGAAATAAATACATGCTTCCGGAAGTTTATACACATCATAATAGCTGTTATTCACCGGCTGGCATCGTTCTTTAGCAAAAGCTGCTTCCCGGATTGAGTTCAGCAATGTATCGAAATCAGCTTCTTCAATGCTCACATGCTGTATTGCTGCTCCCCGAGGCAGCGTATTCTTCTCGTATACGATCCCGTTTACATGGCTCGAGAAGAATATCTCCTCTACATAACGTATTGCCTGTTTAGCATTCGATTGAATCGAATAAGGCTTGCCCAAAATGCTGATCGAAATATGAAGTGACAGGTGATCGGCGAGACCTGTAATCGAATCTAATAAGCTATTCATCGTTCTTTACCACGGCATAATGATTTCGGAACAGGCTTCTTTTTCCTGTTTCAACTTCAATTACATAGCATTCTTTATTTCCTTTGGCTTTGAACCCGTGGTTGTCCAGCATTCGCTCAATCGCTTCCGCATTGAACAATATCATGCCCAGGCCATCAGGCGTCTGGAAGATGTTATCCAGGCCTGGAACTTGTAGCAGCCCGGGGTCCAGGTAATCTGAAGTAAATAGGCTAAGATACAGGACACCATTATGCTTCAGCAACCGGCTGCATTCCATTAAGCAGGCATTAAAATCGTCTTGGCTCAAGACATTATGGAAAACGCCATTGGACAGGATAAAATCAAATGTATTGTCAAGATAAGGAAGATGATAAGCCTCACCCAAAACAACCTTTTCCTCGGTGTTTAGCGCCGGAGAAATTAGAGACAACTGCCGCTGCGTTTCGTACACCATACCCGGACTGGAATCGCATCCGTATACTTCGAAGCCCATATTATGAAGTAGGACCGTGTTTCTTCCGCCGCCGCATCCGATATCCAGCACCTTTAAATCGGCCTTCTCATCAAATGCACTAAAAAAATGGCTTATATAGTCTGCAGCCTTGGCGGAGCTAAACTGGTTTACGACTTTGTCAGCATTCCAATAAGCTTGCGCTTGAAGCTTGAATTCTTCCATCACATCATCTTTGGAATTGGACGTTATGTGCATATAGATCCCCTTTGACTTTTGATACCAGCTCACCATTTCTCAGACAGGTTTCAGCATAATCCGGATGCATGGTAAATTCACCGTTGCGATACATGTTAGTAATAAATGTCTTGCAATAATTCTCTTGATCCTCTTCCGGCCAATTCTCAAGAAACCCGGCAAGACCACGGTTGGAAAGCTTAAACCATTCTTCTGCTCTCAATGCAGGGTCAATTCCCAGCAAACGGATCAAATTTCCGTCATAGGACTGATGCAAGTACGCACCGACAACTTCGGGCAACCAATCCGGATGTTTGGACCGCCCGGTTACTTTGAACAGCTCCACACCAAGCTTCGCGTAAAAACCGATATCCTCTGGACGAATAAAGTTGGCCATCAGCAGCTGATAGGGCTGTTGTACCTTTATAGTGTTGCAATATACATGGAACTTATGATCGCTTTGATTGAGTGCTAAGCAATTATAGTGCTCTTTTCGTCTTTTGCAGTTCTGCAGACAACTCTCATTCAGCATGAGTTCCAGCTTGATTCCCTGCTCTTTGGCATACGCTATGAGAGTCTTTAAGCCGGAAATATTACGAACAGCATTATGATGCAAAATAATACGTGAGGGCTGAATCTCCAAGAAATTATTGAATTCTTCTATATTCTGGACACCTGCAATAGTAGAGACATTAATATTGACCTGGGGATAATGCCGTCGGACAAACTGCATCAGTTCAAGAGAGGAGATCGTCAGGGATTGGGCTTTAAAATCATAGATAATCCAGTCGAGATACTTACGGAGATCTTGAAGGTTTAATAACTTCAGCGAACAGGGCGTATTCAACAGATAAGCGAAATTAAAACCGTGTTTATCCACAATGTCCCGCTTAAACCGCAAAGCGTCTGCTTCATTCACGATATTCATACTCTCTTTGTATCTTCCGGTAGGAAAAACATCGTTTGAAATAGCTCCGTACATTTCATATACCATAGTGTCATTTTCAGGAGCCATTACCGCAATTTGCTGTGCTTTTTCAAAATTCCAGTTACATGGGACTGATAACTTTTTCATGTTGGGGCTTAACCTCACTTTTGCTTGGTTTAAGGGAACTTTCTGCCAGCGCCTCCATAATGTCTTCATACAACATATCCAACGTAGCGTATGAGATGTGCGGCATGATATACAATTTATAGCAGTTTATAACAGAACCTCTATATTGAATTGAAAATGCCCGTGTAGCGTATTTCTGTTCCAACCGGCCCGGCAACAGACAATTCGAAAAACTGTTAAAAGAAAGACAGCACATGTTGGTTTCAGGATTGGAAATGACCTCAGCAATATGCTTCTGAAGTAGCTTACCAAGAAGATACTCTTTCTTACTAATCAGATCGTCCAATATTCCCTTATATCCTGAATAGCCCAAATGTTGAAACATCGCCCAACAGGCCGCTGCTGCTGCACCGTTTCTGGAGCCGATCAGTGTATTACTCACGTGGGTTTTAGAAAATTGATTATTACGCTCAATCCAGCTCAGCACATTTTTTCTGCCCATGAAAACTCCAGCCGAATACGGAATATAGCCCATTTTATGCGGATCAACCGTCATGCTCATAACATGTTCGCATTCGAACCAGCGTGTATTCTCTTGTTCACGAAATGGAAGCACCATGCCCCCAATAGCCGCATCGATATGAATCCATCCTTGGAATCCATACTGCTTGTTGAATTTTATTACAATTTCATTGATTTCCCGGATATCATCACTAGTTCCTGTAAGTGTATAACCAGCAGTCGCAATAATAATAGCGTGATAGATCTGATGTGAAATTAGGTTATCTATTGCTTCTTCCAGTCTGCGTGTATCCATTCTGAAATGGCAGTCTTCCAATGCAATCTCCTCAACATGGCTAATCATTGTCAAGTCAACAGCCTTTTGAATCGATTCATGTGTCAAGCAACTTTGCATCAGGGCGACTGTATTTTTCTGGGCCGAAAAATAATTTCTTGCAATCCAAACCCCCAGGATATTGCCTTCCGTCCCGCCGGAAGTTATGTATCCATCTGCTTCATTTAAGCCATATAAATCTCCAAGCATGGCTATTACTTCTGACTCCATCTTTTGGGAGGCGGTAAGCTGGCGATTACTGTTGGTGAATACACCTACATGGTTCGTGTTGTACTCCATGTAGCTCAGGTAAGCCTCTATTGCCACGGCGTGCGGAGTGGTCTGCGGATAGCCCATGAAGGTTCCTCCTTGATTGCGAGAAGAAGAACCAGGCTTTAATGCTTGCAAAATGGCTTCGTCTTCGACACCCTTTTCGGGAAATCCAGAGAATTGTAGCACTTGCATCATCCTTCTAAAATTTATAAAGTTCTAGAGGTACTCAAAAATTGCTGCTCAATGAAGTCCACAACTGAAATCCCTTCGTCGTATATGATCTTACAATCTCCATATAAGCGGTTAACGACAGGATGATCGCCGACAACACAGTGAGCGCCAGCAGCTCTAAACATCTCCAGGTCGTTTTCCCCGTCTCCAATGGCTACCATATGGCTTACCGGAATATTCAGTATTTCTGAAATATGTCTCACAGCGCTCCCCTTATTTCCGGATGCAGCTGTGATGTCCAAAATATGAATCTCCTCTTCAAACGGATCATTATAGCATTGCAGAAATAACGAAGGGTCTTCAAGGTTCATCACTCTGCTACGGATCTCATGTATTCTATCTGCTGTGTCCCGGAAAGCAACGGAAAAGATATACTCTTGTGTAATTGATCCATCATTCAATGACCTTGACAGGTGTTGACGGAGTAATCCCTTGACTTGTTGAGCATTATATCGAGTCACTCTTGGTAACGATATGCCTTCAGCAGCCTTGAGGATCGCTTGCACTGCAGCGTAAGAATGGTGCCAGGCTTTACAGATTTCTCCGTTCAACGGAGATACAATTAAACAACCGTTGCAAACAGCAAATGGCAGGTTCATTTGAACACCTGATAATATTCGGATCGTCGATTCCAAATCTCTTGCTGTGATGAACGTGATATGAAGCCCTCGCCTGATTAGGCGATTCAATCGTTTTCTTACTTCCGGCTCAATGACAGCTTGCTTGTTGAGCAGCGTTCCATCCAAATCACACAAATACACTATGGGTCTGCACATACTAGACTCCCGAGGAAAAGATATTCAGTATCTTCTTACTCAAGAAGTCAAATTCATTCTTGTCGCTGTGTATAGTTAATCTAACCAAATTTCGCCCAATCACGCCCGTCTCCCGGTCCAACGCAGTCGTCAATATGTTCAATTCCTTGAATGTATTCCATAAGCAGGAACTTTCGGATTTGGACCCGAGTATAACCGTATTCGTTAACGAACGAATCAAATATAAATCAGTATTCTGCACAATATCGGACAAGCACTCTTTGTTTATAGCAATTCGCCGTTTAAACGCTTCATAAATATCCTGATGTTCAGTTATCCATTTCACGATTACACAGTTAATGTTGCTAACAGGATATACAGGCGAATGATTATTGATGAAGCTTATTAATGCAGGATTTCCTGCCGCATAACCTAACCGCATTCCGGGAAAGCCGTAGAATTTGGAAAAAGAGCGCAGCACTATGACATTCGCGTAAGAAAGGCACTCCTCAAACATCGTGTATTTCTCCATTTCCAGGACTGCATCAATCGAAACTTCGTCGATCAAAAACAGGGTGTCCGGGTATTGCTCGACAAGCACTTTCAACTCCTGTCTTCGGTAGGCTTTGCCGGTTATCGGATTCGGATTCGCCAGCCAGACGGCATCATAATGACAGCGTTTCAGCGCTCCGCTTAACTCTCCCATTTCCAGTTCACATGCCACCGGATCATACGGCTGGCTTATGAATACCGGATTCTCGATACTCTCATAAATTCTATAAAAATTAGGTACTACTACCGCCACTTTCTTCCCAAGAAGCAGCACTCGGTTTATTCGCCAGATAAGTTCTTCAGAACCGCTACCAATAAGAAGCTCTTCCGCAGGAATTAAACAGCGGATTGCCTCTTTAATCTCCGTATTATTATCCTCCGGGTATTTGGTCAGGAACGGAATAATATCTTCTGATTTAATATCCGACAGCAAACGGTTTAGTATTTGGTCCTTATTAAAGCTTAATGAGTAATCATGGTAATCCTCCGACTGACGCAGCATGCAGTATTCAGTCATATAGTTCATAATCTAATATACTGAACGCTTCGTTATTTATTTTCGTACGGATGACTTCCAGATGCTGCTGTTCAAAAGCTCTGATGCATTCATCTGCTTGCTCAGCTATTGCAAAAAAAGTAGGGCCAACCGAAGAAATGGAGAGAACTTCAACATGTCCTTCTCTCTTTAAGTATGACAAGTTGTCCGACAATTCAATCAAGCCGGGATACGTGTATGAGCAGTTGTGAATGCTGCCCTTATCAAATCTGTAATCATAAATAACATCGCCCATAGTCCGCAGATCGCCACTGTACACCGCCGGAAGAAAATGATGCAACACATTGTAGGCAATTTCATGTTTATGCGTTTGACCCGACTGACGAAATTTATGGAGATTTTCTTGTTCTTTTTCAAATTGCTGTTTGGAGTCGGTCATCTCAAAATCGCGGGGAATTCCGAGAATAACTTCGTAGCGCTCATCAATATCTCTGTGTGCAATGACTGTATTTTCCCCGGCTATGACAAGGACTCCTCCGGAATATAGACCAGATGCAGCCGAGCCTCCTATGCATTGCACAGGCATCAGATAATCCTCATTGCTGTCAATCTCTTCTCCATAATTTTGAGCCAAGTATTTAACAAGATCCTTCGCTTCAATCGGATTACCGAACAAGCTGTTGATTGATGCAGCAATACCCGATTGCATTGCACCGGTTGAACCCAAACCGCAATGACGATAGGAATGGGCGGATCTCATTCGGACGTCAAATCCCCCCTTGTAGCCCAAAGCTTTTTTCATAATCTGACACACATGCTTTACAACGGATATTCGCTCCGTATCACCATCGAATCGAATTTCATCTTGCTCCAAAAGACCCACTTCAATTTCAATAAAAAGGGCAACGGAGAAGATAATTTCTCCCGGTTTATATTTCATATTGTGATTCTCCACAATGCCGCTAGGATCAATCGCCATCGCGTTTAATCTAGATGGATAGCGGATTGTAACTTTTCTGAGCCTCGGCCGAGCGGAGTCTTGCTGTACCTTCAGCGGATTGTAAACGGTACCGGCAAGAAATGGCTGGAAATTATTAATCAAAATCAATCGCACCCGCTTCCCTAATTGTTCTTTTGAACCAGCTTAGACGATGGAATTATTGAGGTTGAAGCTTCTCGGACATCTGCTGCAAACGGGGTGGTTACCTCCATTGTTGTCACGCAAATAATCTTTGAACAATGAAGCTTTGGTACCATTCCATATTTCCGATATTGACTGGTCATTGATATTACCTATGATGTAATCCGGAAAATCAACACAGAATGTTACATCCCCATTCGGGAGGACCGAACAGCTTGAAAAAGGGAATTTGCAGTAATCCGTTGATTTTTGATGTTTACTATGAAAAAAATCAAAGAATTCTTCTCTGTTCACAATTGGCAGTAAAAAGCTCGCCTTGTCTTTAGATCTCAACTCCTGAACCTGGCGGTATATAATATCGATCTCATCATTGCTAAACGGAATGATTTTATCGGAGAACCATTCCCATGACCCGGAATTCACACCGAATTCATGCTGCATAATCCGGGAATATTCCACACCGAGTGAAGGGTCAACGAAGATGGGCGCTTCAAAATTGACTCTGTTTAGTTGGGGAAACCGTTCTGTTATATACTCATAGAACTCCACCAAACATTGATAGTTTTCTTTTAAAACGACAAAGTTAATTCCGACTAATGGGGTTTTTTTGTTATTTTTTTCACAAAATTCAAAAAGAAGATCCAGATTTTTAAGCACTCTATTAAATATTCTTTTTCCTCTGATTTGCGCAAAATCTGTCTCCCTGTGGCTATCTATCGATATTGAAATATCGAAAACATCATGCTTCACGATGGCATCGACGTATTTGTCCAGGTATACCCCATTCGTTGTGGTAAACACCTTGATTTGTTTGGCCTTCAAATATTCCAGCAGTTCGACAAAGCCAGGATACAGCAGCGGCTCTCCGCCGAATAAATAAGCGCTTTCAATTCCAGTATGGGTATCAATCTGCTTTTTGATAGTCTCCAAGGCAAGCTCGCTATGGTCCGTACTTCTTTTATTTGAATACACTTGTCCACACATATAACATTTCAAATTACATTTATGAGTCAGCATTAAAGTGATGTGGTTCAACCCTTGGCAACATGTTTTCATTCTCATCCATCCTTTAAATAGCTAAGAAGCAACCCAAGAAATCGAGCTTCCGGTTAAGACAGCAAATTATACTTAGGCGAAACGCCTTCCAGTTCATCCTTGTTGTCGATAGAGAAAAGTCTCTGCCAAATGCTTTTCTTCCATTCTTTGCTATAGACGAAATCCTTCCCGCCAAAAAAGTTGATAAAGGATTCATCGCTAACATGCAAACGACGCATCTGTTCTTCTTCATAACCGTCGTTATATACAAATTTCAAACAATACAGTGAATAATACATCGCATGGTTATGTCCTAACTGAATGGCCTTTTGAATGGCTTCATGCAGACTTTGCTCCGTCATCTTCAGCCTGATAAATTCACGAATATCGCACAGCTTAATAAAAGTAATGTCATTAATGTTATATATCCACATGGCATTCGTAGCTTCTTTATAGAAATGGCAGCACAGATGCAAGAAAAAATCTGCCGCCGGTAAATCATTTTTGGTAGAAGCATCCAGAATGTTCTCTACTTCTTCCTTACGCAGATTAAGATCTAAACTAAAGCAAAAATCAATTTTGAAGCAGTGGATGTAATCTGAAGTAGACTTTTTTATAAACGGAAACATATTGTTCATTTTGCTTTTCCATAGAATTTGTTTTCTACGGTCTATAGCCTCAATAAGTCCCTTTGATTCATCGTATTCACCTTGGATATATCCCAATTCATTCATTACATCGACAATTCGCTTAGTGTCCGAATGTTTAATTAATATATCGATATCATTCATATTTCTGACCCCGTATGTTTTGTACATATTGGGCAGCAGATAAGAGCCTTTCAGAAATGCGTGCCTGATCGAATGCTGTGACAATTTGCTGCCGATGATTTCTGCTTCTTGAATATACGCCGTTGTCCGCTCCCGGATTCCCATGTAAATAAATAAGAAAACCTGCCGGATTCTGCTGGGTATTTTTTTCTGCAACCCTAACTGAAGCATATGGTGCCATACTAATCCTGGAATTTTATTCTTAATGGACACATTCAGAATATAACTCCAGTCTAAAGCGCTTTCATTAAGTATTTGAAAGACTTTTGTTCTCTCTGAAGAACCTAAATCCAGCTTGGACAACTCAACGATAAGTTGCTCTTCCAGGGTTAAAGTGCTGTTATCCACTCCACTTCATCCTTCCGTCCTGAACTGATTCATTTGGGTGTAAGCAATCATTTGCGCTCTTGAACCAACGCATAAATAAGATCAATCGTATTAAATTTCTCCATTACCAAATCTTCATCATCAAATTCAATTCCGAAAGCTATCTCCAATTCAACAACCAGATTCACAAAACTTAAAGAGTCTATTCCATAGAGTTCAAGTGCTGAACTATCCGAAATCTCCACCTCTAAGCCACACTCACCGCCTTCCAGTAATTTCTTGTTGATTATTTCTATCACCTTGTCTCTTATTATAATTTTATCCTTTTCTTTGCATTCCTGCATCTTTTTCACACCCTTTCTCATACGTCATTGTATTCCTCGAAGAAGGATGTGTCAACAAAAGCATAAAATGGTTTATTTGTATGTAAACAAAATTATAAGTTATTACTCCTATAATAAAAGTGATTTTCCGGCTCAGTCCCTGTAATTATGTTGTCATTTTCCTTTTTCTAAAAAATAGATAAAAATAAGAGACAAGTTACATAATGTATATCATAATTATTAGGTTTATGTTACAGTTTGCGGAAAGAAATACAGGAATGTATATTTTTTTATTATACTTTTTTGTAAATAGAAGTATTTCTTAAAACAAACACAAAGGAGTATTTTCATGCATATCAAACTGCCGATGAAATATCCTGCGCTCACTTGTTATCCTAATCATGCAAATTTACTGTCGGTTATTTCACAAAATGACCGTTACACGGAATGGTTCCTGAACAACTACGTTCAGCTCTTTGTGGATAAAAACGATTATAAGAAGAAGCTGTTACGTCTTGACTTTTATACCAATAACCCGTTTATCACATGCCCGTTCATATCTCATCAGCACATTCATCGAAATATAATAAAAAGGGCCTACGACGATATTGTTGAATTCTTGATCCATAGCTTGGAGGAAGGTTATTATATTTATCTAATAATTGATAGCTATTACATATCCAAATATGCTAAATATCAAGTTAATCATCAGGTACATGATCTCTTTATCTATGGTATTGATACCGAACGGAGTATTTTCTACGCAGCTGATAATTTCACTAATGGGAAATACAGCTACGAAGAAATCCCTTTGGACCAGATCCGGAAAGCATACGATCAGGTTGAGAACCTTAAACTAAGCGATTGGTTGGAAGGTGTTAAATTGATTGGATATCGGGAGGCAAATGAATTTTGGGCTCTCAGTCATACCTATAAATTTGATTTGCAGAATCTGCTAATCGAGCTGGAGGAGTATTTAAACGGATCTAAAACACCTGTGCGGTATGCAAATCCCTACGACCAATGGTACATCTATGCATGTGAAATGGCGTTCGGACAAGATATATTTGATGTCATTATTCATTTTATAACCTATGAGGAAGATCTGTTTGACAAACGTCCCCTCTTTGTACTTTGGGAACACAAAAAAGTCATGCTGATGCGTTTACGATATCTGGAGGAGAAAAATTATCTCACAGCAAACTTCTCCGACGCTTATGCAAAAATTGAACATTCAGCTTACTTATTGAATAAGATGTATCTAAAACATTTCGTGGGCGGTTCCAGGGATATTGAGGCGTTAAAACGAATTGCACAAAAGCTGGAAGAAATGAAACAGCTGGAAGCTGCACTCCTGAGATCCCTTCTTCAAGATGCCAGGGCAAGGGCGGAAAAGGAGGGGTAACTTAAAGCTGAATTAGTATGAGGGAAGCCGGCTCCCCGCTACATTAAGCGGGGAATTTCTAAGCAATATAGCGTGCAGCCGGTAATCTTACATAGGAAATGAATAATGATTCAAAATGACCTGGAGTCTTTTTAGGTTTTCAAGATAAAAATCACTGCCCAGTTCCTTTCTCTTTATGCTCCAAGCCAAGCTTCCATATGCATTATAGAAGTTATAAAAAGGGAGCTGTTCTATCAAACCTTTGCTGGACCGTACCGACTGGTACCCGTCCATAAACCAGCCTTTAGTTTCCGGCCGGACTTCCCATAGCTCTGTTTGCACTTTAGTGAAATCAAGAGCGGGAACCGCCCCTCTTGCCCCCTCAAAATCTAGAATACCTGTGATTTGGCTATCTTGCATTAGCAGATTTCCCGGATGGTAGTCATAGTGAATCAACGTTGGTGAAACCGGCTCCGGCAGTTTGAGATAGTTATGCTCGAACATAAGCCTGCTCTTTTCCTGAATCTCATCAGGAACACTCCCTTTACCTATTCCGAGCCATTCCTCGAAGTGGGAACGTAAAGCGGAGTGCCAGGATAAGCTTAGATTACCATCCTGTTGTTTGGAGCCCAGATCATAAGAAGGCATTGGAATTTCATGTAACATGGCCAACATTTCACCTAATTGCGCACATATACGATAATCTAAGTTCTCAATAGAAAGTGTATTCCCGGATAGACAAGTCATTAGAATGGCACCGCGATTCTGTTCACTTTCTTTCCAGATTTCCATAACCTCTGGAACTGGGAGGTATTCTTTTAACAATTGAAGGGCTGTAACTTCTCTATTAAGCTTTTCCATACTGAAGGGGATTTTTAGAATACAATCGGTTTTATTTTGCAGGCGGATTTTAAATACGCTGGAGCTATAGGAATTCAGCATTTTTTCGATATCGGTTACAGGCAGCTTTAAGTCTTCACAAATTTTGGTTGCATTAATCATTTAACCAACCCCACTTTCAAATGTGATCAAGAATGAGCATTCCAAAGGCATCCAAGCTTAGGTTACGTAAACTTGCTGATAGATTATAAAGCTACGTCATTATGCGAGTAAATATCCTTAACAAGGTTAAATTTCTGCCCCATGGGACTGTACGCTTATCAGTAAAAGCTTGAGAATTATTTGTATCATTCATAACGCTACTTTTAATTTTTCTAATTTTATCCTCAGACCATGTTAATATTTTAATGTAATAAGATGTTTTAGAACTGTTCTTTAAAATAATTTCACACACAATATATCAGAATATTTTTCCATAATTTAATATCATTATTGTAATTTAATTTCTCTTTTTTATTTGTTATCGTTATATATGCTCTGCCTTGAATTTATTTAGTCCTTGACGGTTCCTTCGCAATCTCCCGCTGCGTCCTTTCTTCCCCGCCTGTATCCAAACCAAACCGTCCCACCACTACTTCCTTCTCCCGCTCATCCAAATATCGAGGTTGCGATAAATCTTGCTCTTCTCAATCTTCAGATCCACTTCCTTAATCACATCATCCGTCTCAGAACCGAGGATATCAATCAACGTGATCTCATTACCTTCCTTGTCTGTCCCAATCGGATCGTAGAGCGACACGTCTTTCCGGGTCTTTTTCAGCGAACGAAGGTGCATCAAAATTTCGTTTTCAATACATCGGGCGCAAACGTAGCGAGCTTTGTTCCCTTGTTTGGCCGGTAGCTCTCAATCGCTTTAATCATTCCAATCGTGCCGATGGAGATTAAATCCTCCATATCCTCCCCCTGTATTGTCGAATTTTTTGAGGTTATGGACACGATACGATGTCACTTCTTCTCGTGATCATCGTTTGTTATAGATGTTAACTGTTAATGTGTAGCAAAGGTAAGACCCTCGTATTAATTCACTACGGGGCAAAGCCGTCCGTAACAGGACATATAGATCACTGACACGATATCAGCTGAAGCCACCTTGGTGCTGGGTCAAAAGAAATCTAAGTCTGTACCCCTTCTTGATTTATCAACAAGTAAATGGGTTAAATATTATAACTTCTTTTCATTCACTTGTTACATTTCTAAGGATGCATCTGTCTTTTCCCTAAAGCAGCAATTATTCGATAACCATCAGATGGGTGTCCAGCATAAGATCCATTCGAATAAATCGCCGGAGTTAATGTTACACCAAGATTAATGACGTTGAATACGCCAGTTACGATAACTAAATTTTCGAGAAATGGCCTCATTAGAAAAGAAAGATAAACAACGAGCATAGCAACAACCAACAATAATGAGATGAGTGGTCCCCCTAGTGAGCCCCATCCCCATGAAAATAAATTATACATACATTTCCAGATTAATTCGACATATGATGTTTTATACCTGCCTTAGTGATGTTTAGGACATCTATTTTTCACCTATCACTTTTCACCAATTATATTCAATTATTATTTTGGATATAGTTCTGCTTATAGACTTAATGAGATTTAATTAATAAACAAGCAAGCTATTTAAAAATAAAAAGCAACTTATCCGCAGACAAGTCGCTTTTCTAAGATGCTTTTATATATATATAGTGATCTCACCGCTTCGCCTTATAAAACTCATGATACAACTTCATGAGCGCCCTCTTCTCTATCCGCGACACGTAGCTGCGACTTATGCCCAAGTCCTTCGCAATCTCCCGCTGTGTCCGCTCTTCCCCGCCTGTATCAAGCCCAAACCGCCCGAGCACCACTTCCTTCTCGCGTTCATCCAGAATATCGAGATTCCGATAGATCTTGCTCTTCTCGATCTTCAAATCCACTTCCTTAATCACATCATCCGTCTCCGAGCCGAGGATATCAATCATTGTGATCTCGTTTCCCTCTTTGTCTGTCCCAATCGGATCGTGGAGCGACACGTCTTTCCGTGTTTTTTTCAGCGAGCGGAGGTGCATCAGGATTTCGTTTTCAATACATCGGGCAGCAAAAGTGGCGAGCTTCGTGCCTTTGTTTGGACGGTAACTCTCAATCGCCTTGATCAGCCCGATCGTTCCAATGGAGATGAGGTCCTCCATGTCTTCGCCGGTGTTGTCGAACTTCTTGAGGTTGTGGACACGATGTGATGTCAGAGAAATGAAAAAGCAGCCCGATATTCAATTAATCGGACTGCCTATCCATTAGTTTGAACGAGCTGAGGCCCGCTTCATTCTGCTTCTTTCTTTGAGAATCACCAGTTCTTTCACTTTATTCTCATTGTTCAGGTACACCAGGAATAAGAGAAGGATAATGGCATTGAACAGCGATTGCATTTGAGAAGACACATCCAGCCGGACAAAGCCCAATGTGATTATGGCGCTGGTTACGCTTCCCAGGAATATCCCAAGCTTCTCTTCGCTATACCTGCCGATGAAACCGCCTAAGAATAGTGGCAGAAACGCAGTAAACATCAAGGAAATTGAAGAAAAATTCAGTACAACAGATGCCGAGCCGCGCGTAGTGATATTAATGCTGCCTACAACGCCCATCAACAGTCCGGCCAGCATGTAACAAGCTACTGCATTCCGCTTCTCATTTACACCGGTATGAACCGCAATCTTCTGCCCATGCTGCAAGGCCCTGAGATTATAACCAAAACCTGTAAAGTTGGTAAGGAAGATCATCAGCACGAGGCCAGCTCCAGCCATCCACAGCAAATTCTCCAAGGAGGATAACTTGACTAACGAAAGGTTTGTGGAGATAAGCAGCCCCTCTCCTCCGGTGATCACAAAAGTGAATGCCTCATAAATCAGGGTTACACCAAGCGAGAGAATAAGTGGGGGCAATTTGAGTGTAATATAGGCCAAGCCTGAAATCAGTCCAAGCAGCATTCCCGTCATTGCAATCAGGATGAACATCATTCCGGGTGAGAGATCGTAGCTTACCGCCAATTTGGCTCCAATAAGCGAAGACAATAACGATACGGAGCCAATTGAGAAATCGAAACGGCCGGAGTCCAGATTCAGCCCCAATGCCCAAGCCGTAAAGGCAATGACAACCGTAGAGCGCACAAATGTCAGTACATGACCCTGATTTCCAAACAGGCTTATTCCAGTTATGGAGGTTAACAAGATAAACAATAAGAGTACAAAGACAGGGATAATCAGCGTGTAAGCCGTATTTTTTACTATTCTGCTCATGTATACCACCTTTGGTTTGCTTCCCGCTTATTGATGCAGTTTCTGAATATCCTCATAGGTGTAGGCTTCCACAAACTGTTTGAAGCTCTCAAAATCGGTATCTCCGTTCGTCGCTTTGATAACAGTGTCGAGATCTTTCTTGGAATACGCAGGCGTTTCTACATTATTGGATAGCTCGAACATTTCGTTAAAATGCTCCTTACCGATAGCAGTCCAGTACCCCTGAGCCAGACGGAAGGCTTGACCATTGTCACGGACACTATCGATATCTCCATTTACAGCATTGTATACGGCTGCAAAGATTGGTCCAATGGAAGATGCGAACTTCCCGGCGAGATAATCGGCTTGCGGCGGTTCTGCATTAAAAGCTGATTTGTAGGCATCAGTGAAGGAACTGACCGTCGCCAGCTTCAAATTGGGATTGGTCTGGGAAATCGACGTTCCGAATAGTTCAACGCCAAGTGCTGCAGTTATCACGACTTCCAGATTAGCGGCCCCCAGCTTTTGTCCCGCTGTGCCATAGAATGCGCCGGAATCATCCGGGAATCCTGTCATGGTGTCTATCGTAAAGCCCCCGCCCGAGAATGTGCCGATATTTCCGTTGCTGTCTTCAGTATACGTCACTCCAGCTTCCTGGAAAGCTTTGATCATTCCGTCAGTTCTTTTCTTGTGCATGGAGACAAACGGATAACCGCCAGTGTACAAGAGGAAGTTCTTGGCTCCTGCCCCGATATAATATTTAGCCATGTCATAGCCGACCTGCTCTTCATTGTCCAGGGAAGGGCCGATTGAGCCGACATAATACTTGTTGTCCTTCACCTGCTCGTACTGCTCATCCGAAAGCGTCCCTGCTCCGACTGCATAATAAACCTGTGCTTCCTCGCACATTGCAATACTGGCCAGCCGGTCCTGATCCGAGAAGGAGATAATGCCCTTGATCCGCTGACTTATGAAATTTTCGATAGCCGCCTTCTCCTGCTCGGCTGTGTTGATGGTATCCGAATACGTAAACTCAACATTGTAATTCTTGGAAATATACTTTTCATAATAGTTCTTAAATGCTACCACTTCAGAATCGGTAGCGTCATAAATCAGGACCCCTAGCTTTATCTTTTTCCCTCCAGCGCCTTCTCCCGCTTCCGAGTTACCGCTGCAGCCGGCGAGTATCCCGGCTACCAGAAGTAGACTGAGTAACAGAAACATAGAACGTTTAAGCATGTGCTTTGTCATAATGACCCTCCTATTTAATGTAACGAACCTGAATGTGATATATCATTGCCCATGGTTCAAGCCCTATCGGGGAAGCAGTTTATCCCGGAATCCGATGCTTGCCACAAACACTACCACCAGAAAGAGCACGCCTTTAGCAATTTGATTGACTCCGGAAGAGAACCCGAGGGCGAGCAGCACTTGATTTAACAGCACAACCGAGGTTGCGCCCACCAGAGCTGCGCTGATCTTCGATCTGGCTCCGCCGGAGAGCGGCATCCCGCCAAAGACGAGTGCAATTAACACGTCCATGCCCACGGAAGATGCAGTGGTCTTACTGAGTACAGGAGCGCGGACGATGGTCAGAAAGGCAGCTAACCCAATGCCAATGCCGGCAATGGCAAAGGCGATGATCGTCAGCTTGGATCTGGAGAGGCCTGTTTGTTTGGCGGACACCGGATTCGCGCTCAGAAACTTATTCTGCCGGCCAATCGGCGTGTACCGGAATATAAACAGGCAAATCAGGAAGAACAGAATCAGGATGGATAACTTGACCAGCATGGTATCCGCCGAAGCCGCTGCCTCACTGCTGATGCTGAGCTTGGATTGGCCGCCGAGCAGCAATTCGATAACCGAGTTCAGTACACTGAGCATCGCAATCGTAGTTACAAATACCGGCAGGTTCAACAGAGCAGCGAGTATTGAATTAAAGAGGCTGATGATGACACCGATCAACAGGCATACCAGGAACATAACCAGCAGCGATCCGCTTGCGTTATACGCCAGAACTCCAGCCATAGCGCTGACTGCGGTTGCGGCCCCAAGCGAGATATCAAAGGCTCCGATGGAGAAAATGAAGATCGCACCGGTGGAAATGACAGCCGTAATCATCAGCTGGTTAACAATAATGTTCAGATTGTAAGGGGTAATATCCCCTTGCATAACAACGATGTATAACACTGCAAGCAGGATCAGTCCAATTACCGGTGCTGAAGCCGCAACTGTGCTTTTATGTTTGGTCCATAACAAATTCATTCGTACACCGAACCTCCGCTTAAATCATATAGGAAATGACATCCGATTCGGACAGCTGGGGGCTTCTGGCGAATTCCCCTGTAATCCGGCCGTCCTTCATAATCAGAAGTCTGTCGCTCATACCGATTAATTCGCTTAATTCCTCGGAAATAATGATAATGGATTTGCCTTCCGACTTCAGCTGATAGATCAGCTGGTACATCGCTTGTTTCACTCCGATATCTACCCCTCGGGTTGGACAATCGAGGATAAGAATCTCCGAGCCGCGGCCAATCCATTTGGCAAATACAACCTTCTGCTTATTGCCTCCCGACAGGCTTTGAACACTCTGCTCCATCGATGCGCATTTGACGCTGAGCTGTTCAATCAGCTGAGCCGCATACTTCTTCTCGTCTTTGGAGAAGATCAGGAACGGAGGCCGCTTGATGTGATCCAGACCGGCGATAACGATGTTATCCTTAATGCTTGATTGCAGGGACAATGCTTCGACGTCCCTGTCTTTGGACACATACCCTACTCCAAGCTCCATCGCTTCACGCTCACTGCGGATTTTCCGGCCGCCGGCAACTTCAACGGTGCCGCTGTCCAGCTTTTCAAAGCCAAACAGTGCCTTGCCCAGCGTATGCATCCCGCAGTGGGATAAGCCGCCGATCCCCAGGATTTCCCCCTTGTGCAGACTCAAGCTAACCTGGTTCAAACGGTCGCCCTTGCTTCCGTCGACCAAAGAAAGGACAACCTCCTCACCGTAACTCCCATCATAGTCATCACGGTAATAACTGCCGGTCATCTCCCGGCCAACCATCAGTTGCTTGATTGTATCTTCGTCAAATTCCGGCTTTTCTAAATTTCGGATGAATACGCCATCGCGGAGCACCGTGAGCGAATCACATACCTGCATCAACTCATCCAGATCGTGGGAGATGAAGATGACCGACTTGTTTTGCGCTTTCATTTCTTTCATCAAGCCGTAAATAACCTCGCGTCCGTATTGGGACAGCACAGTAGTGGTCTCATCGACGATGATCATTTCGGGATGACGGCTCATAACTTTAGCAATTTCGATCAGCTTCCGGTCTTGCATATCAATGCTGTCCGTCGGATCGGAAGCCTTAATATGGGTAACTCCTATGCCTCTCAGGGCCTGTTCAGCCTGATTGTACAGCGCCTTTTTGTTGATGGTTCCCCAGCGGGAATACTTCGAGTTCTCCCCCAGAGTGATGTTCTCGGCTACCGTTATACCTGACACCGTCCCCCTTTCCTGCACAACCATGCCCACACCTTTGTCCAAAGCATCGATCATATTTACCGGCTCGTAAGATTGCCCATTTAATGTCATTGAACCGCTTCCAGCCTTTTGAATACCTGCAATAATGGAGGATAGCGTGGACTTTCCGGAGCCGTTCTCGCCGATTAAGCCGCGAATTTCTCCTCTGCGAACCGTAAGACTGACCTGGTCCAGAGCAACGGTCGCATCAAAGCGTTTACAGATATCCACGGCCTCAAACAATACATTTGTGCTCATCATGTTCTCCTTATGATTTTTAACTTTATGACTATAGCTTAACTTGAAAGTGTATACGCTTCCTAGGACGCTTGTTTGGTGAAAAGGCACCATATGTTATGGTCATATAGCCTTTACAACAAGCATTGGGACAGTTATGATGCATGTAATATTAAAGAAGTGAGTATAGACCGAAAATGATCAATTTTTTATTGTTATACTGGAGGCTTAAATCATGGAAGAGCGGCATGAAATCATTAATTTTAACAACATTGTCCCGATCAAGATCTTTATGCACAAGCTCGGAACCGTTCCGAAACACTGGCATCAGAGTCTGGAACTGCTCTATGTTCTGTCCGGCAGCGTTCAACTCGTAGTGGGTGACCGGTCATTTACCCTGGAAGAAGAAGACATGTTCCTGATTAACAGCAACTCGGTCCATGAACTTCAGGCCGGGGGCTGCGTTCTGGTCGCGCTGCAGATTAACCTGTCCAAATTCGGACTTCCCCAGGAGCAGCTGAACGATCTTTATTTTGATCTCAGCACCAAGACCGGTGACAACCATCAGGGCTTCCTGGCCCTGAAGAGAATCATTGCCAATCTGATTCAAGACAGCCATATCCTCGATGAGGCGGCGAGCTTCCATATTAAATCCCTGGCTTATGCGCTGCTTTCCGAGCTGATTCAGCATTTCAAAGTGGAAAAGAGTTCACGGGAAATCACCTCTCAGAAACATTTGACCCGGCTTTCGCGAATCATGAATTATATTAACGATCATTATAGGGAACAGCTCTCTCTAACCCGGATCGCCGAAGAGGAATACCTCTCTGTTCCGTATCTTTCCGCCTTCTTCGAGAGGTATATGGGGGTGAACTTTACGGCTTACTACAATGACGTGCGGCTCTCTCATGCCGTTAACGAGTTGATCAGCTCAGATAACTCTGTCGAAGAAATTGCACAGAAGCACGGTTTTTCGGATTCACGTTCGTTTGTAAGGGTGTTTAAGAAAAAATACAATATGCTGCCCAGCCAATACCGTAAGCAGCTCCCTAGTGGCCCAGACCTGTCTTCCGGGTCCCCGCTTTCCGTCTCAGACAATCTTGTCAATTATCTGGAGTTCGACCAGCACAATTATCTACAGCAAATTGCCAAGTATCTGGACAAGCCGGAGAACAGCTCAGGGCTGCTTCAGCGGAGCAACCGTTATCTTCAAGCTGAAGAGATTGATTGCGGCTGTCCCGGCAAGACGCTGATCCATACTTTCAAAACCTTCACATCCGTAGGGCGGGCCAAGGAACTGCTGCTGGCCGATGTGCAGGAAATGCTCAGAACGCTTCAGCGGGAGGTAGGCTATGAATACATCAAATTTCACGGTCTGCTCTCAGACGATATGCTGGTATGCTCAGTGGATGAGAACGGCAAATGGCACTTCAACTTCGTCTATGTCGATAAAGTAATGGACTTCCTGTTATCCATCGGTCTCAAGCCGCTGATTCAACTGTCCTTTATGCCGGAATCACTGGCCAGCCAGCCCGGCAAGACTGTATTCGCTTCCCGCTTTAATACCAGCCCGCCGAAGGACATCAAGCTCTGGAACCGGCTTGTAACCGAACTTGTTACTCATTTGCAGCAGCGGTACGGAAGAGCCAGAATCACCGAATGGCTTTTCTGCGTGTGGAACGAGCCGGATACCTCCAGTCAGATGTTTGGTTTTGGAGACGACAGCCTGTTTTACGAACTGTACCTGAATACATATCATTCAGTGAAGGCATGTGATTCCGCGCTGCGTTTCGGTACACCTTCGCTGCTGATGACCTCAGATTACAGCATCGGGTGGGCAAGGGAATTTATCCGCTGGACACGGAAGCATGAATGTGTACCCGAGTTTCTGAACCTGCATTTCTATGCAGATAACTTCGACAATTTCGATCTTCATACCAAGCAGTTCACTACCTACACCGGCAAATTGAGCGAAGACGCGACCCGCTTTCATGCATTTATCGACAGCGTCAAGGAAGTGGCAGCAGAGGAAGGCATGGATACCCTCCCCATCTATATGACAGAATGGAATTTGACGGTGTCGCACCGCAATCTGATCAATGATACCTGTTTCAAGTCCTGTTACCTGGCGAAGAATCTGCTGGAGAACTATGACCGCCTTGACAGCTTCGGCTATTGGGTATTGACCGATCTGATTGAAGAAACCCAGCACCGCAGCGAGATTTTCCACGGCGGGCTGGGCTTGTTTACCTACAACGGAATCAAGAAACCTCATTATTACGTGTTTCAATTTATCAACCGGCTGGGGGATCAGCTGCTGGCACAAGGTAATGGTTTTTTTGTCACCCGCAGCGGGCAATCCATCCGGATCATGCTGTACAACTATGAGCATTATAATAAGTTGTTCGCTTCCGGAGAGCTATTTAATATGACCGCGATCAACCGTTATACTCCCTTCCCGAGCCATTCCAATCTGGAAATGTCCATACCTCTGAAGAACCTCCCTGACGGACGGTGCGTGATTAAAGAGTATGTCATAAACCGGAAATCGGGAAGCAGCTTCGACAAATGGATGGAATTCGGCGCAATGCCCCTCCAAAGTGCAGAAGACCTGGATCTGTTAAGCCACTCCTCCGCTCCGGCTCTTAAAATAAGGGAAGCAGAAGTTGACGGAGGTGAGCTGATGTATATGGCAACGCTTGAGCTTCTGGAGGTACGCTACGTCGAGATCCTGTTGGAAAGTTAATCATGCTCAATGTCATTTCATATTATATGAAATTTTCCGATCAGCTCTTCTAGTTGACGGGATAGCCACGTCTGGGCTGCCGCTGCCGCCGCAATGCCATCCATGGAAACCGATTGTGCTTGGGCCGTCTCATTAATTTCCTGTAGACGGTCCATCGCAGCTATGGATACATCCCGCATGTCATGGACGGAAGCAGAAATCTCATCCGCACCGGCGGATATTTGCTCAGCGGCTGCGGATACCGCTTCAATCTGTCCGTTCATCCCTTGAATCAGCTGAACAATCTGTTCAAACGCTGCTCCTGTCTGGTGAGTGATCTGTACTCCGCGCTCCGTTTCTTCCATGCCTTTATCCATGGATTGATAGGTGCGGACTGACTGACCATGAATACTATTCACAAGATCGGCGATCTGTCCCGCAGCTGCTGCCGTTTCTGCAGCTAATTGCTTCACTTCCACAGCCACCACAGCGAAGCCCTGACCTTGCTTTCCGGCACGGGCTGCTTCAATTCCGGCGTTCAGTGCCAGAATATTCGTCTGTTTCGCCATATCCGCAATGAATTTACCTATGGCCTGAATTTCGCCGGCCCGTTCCAACAGCTGCCCTACCTCCTGCCTTGCAACATTTAAGTATTGGTGAATGCTCGTCATCTGCGCCTCATTGCTTTGAACGTGATCTGAACCTTGTCCGACTGCATGCATAACGCCTCCGAAATGCTCATTCATTGCAGCGGCGGATACGGCAATATGCCGGATACTGCCGCTGATTTCTTCGGCTCCTCTAGCCGATTGCTCTGAATCCAGAGCTTGCTGCCGGGAGCTCTCCGCTATCGCGGTTACCGCTTTGGAGATGTTCCTGGCATCCTCGGTAGTATGGGCTGACAACCGGTCCATTATGGCCGATGTATCCACTGTCTCTTGAACAGTCGACCCGATATTTCGGATCAGCAGGGAGAATTCATCCAACATCCCGTTAATACTTCGTTGCAGCTGTCCGAATTCATTGTTGACACGGACGTCTAAACGCTTCGATAAATCGCCAGTCGCCACGTTCCGCATAAACGAGGATAAAGACAGGACGGGACGCAGCAGTAAACGGGAGCAAAACAGTGAAATGAGTGCAACGACCAATATTGTAACCGTTATCATTATTAAAGACACCCGCTTAGCCTTTGACGCCTCTGCGAGGAGAGTATCCGTATCACCTGTAACTACCACTTTCCAGCCCGTTCTCTGCACCGTTGCAAAGGAAGAAAATACAGTCTCATCTCTAGCGTCATCCTTGTATGTCAATGTCCCCTGCTGCTCTATCAGCACATGCTTATTGAATTTAGCCGCTGCTTCAGCATTCAACATTTTACTCACGGATACTCCGATCATCTGTTCATCTTGATGGGCAATATAAGCTCCTTTGGATGAAAGCAGAAAGATATCAGCTCCGGAATCCTGCTGCGTAGCTTTGAGATCCTTCAGGAGGATATCGGCTTTCATAACCGAGAACAGATTTCCTTTATATGTACCTTCTTCATTCCGCAGAGGAACGATGATGATGATCAGATTGTTCCCCCCAGACGGCATAACGTCTGTGATCTGAACATTTTCAATAGATTTGAAGTTATCATTCTCGCCTGCAAAGTCCGTAACCACTCCGTCACTTCCATAAGAGATTCCGTCCGCATTCGTGTAGGAAAAAGAGATATTTTCCGGGTCTGTTGTTTTCAGTGTTTTTAATAAGGGGACAATTTTCCCGGTATCACCTTCCAGCAGGAGTTCACGGTTGCGGCTACTAATTTCATCGATAGTGCTAATCTTTGCATTCAGCCAATTGTTCATAATGGCAGCATTGGATTCTGCCATTTGCAGCTGCTTCTCCTTGACTTGATCCGTTAATTCGCGGTCGTAGCCGGAAATTAACCAGTACGTAGAAGTTATTACAGGTACAACTGCTATGGCAAGCAGCATTACAATGATCAATCTTTTGATCGAATATGTTTTCACAGGCAATACTTCTCCTTTATCACCGTTTGCATAAAGAAGCACTTGCAACCCGGAAGGAATTAGACAAGTGCTTCTCTTTATTGTAGGAGTTACAGTCCGTAATGGCGGATCAGATAAGTCGGCGTACAGCTCCAGGCATGGCAGTAGCTGTTAATCAGATAGCTGCCGTAAGGTGAAAATGTTTTATTGTCCGGATCATACAGCTCCCAAAATGTATCTGCTCCGTCGGCAAGCATTCCGCCCCAATACGCTTTCAGATGAGCAACGGCCGGCTCCTGGCAGCCCGAAACCAGTAAAGCTTCAACCAGATGATGGTGCATGTACGGAGTGGACAAGCCTATGTCAGGCGGGGTATCGAGCAAGCGGAGCATCAGCTCTTTATTGGCTCCGGCAGGCATTACTTCTGCAAGTACAAACCAGATTTGGCTTGCCCAGGACACCTGACGCTGCTCACCGCTCACGAACCAGTTCAGTTCGCCGTCCCATAAATGCTTCAGTGCCGCTTCCTCAATTGCAGACAGCTGCTCCGTCAGACGACCGGCACTCTCACACCCAACCCACACTGCCATTCGAATAGCCCGTTTGAGTGCATAGATCAGAATAGCCTGAGAAGAAGCCTGCTTATTCAGGTCCATTTGCCAATCAATGAACGACCACCAGGTTTGCCGGTCCTGCACGATTCCCCGGTCATCCAATTGCTCCAGAGCAAGCTCCACCTGTCTTCTTGCCGTAGGCCACAGGGCCCGCAGCGTTTTTTCGTCCTGGGAAGCCGTATAATAATCGAATAGAGAAGTAGTAAAGAAAAGGGAATAATCGAACAGGTACGTATCGTCGGCGATCAGCGTTGGCTCAATAAACAAGTTGGCTGATACATTACCCTTCTCGTCCGGAACCCCTGCGAACAGGTACAAGCAGCGCTTGACCAGGTCGTAATTGCGAAATGTCTCATAATTGGCCAATGCCTGCAGGCGAAGATCACCCAGCCAGAGACGGCGGTCCCGTTTGGGCCCGTCTTCAAATACTTCCTGCATGCAGTCTTCCAGCGTCCGGATGCTGACACGGTCAATTCTCTCCAGCATATCATCCGGGTGATCCAGCGATTCAACCTGCGAAATGTCGGCAGAAGTAACCATCGTACAGGAGATATTATCAAGGATCGCACGGTATTTCATTGAGGAGGCCAGAACTTCAAACTTAACGTAACGGAAGCTGTACCGGCGTGGCAGCTCAATCCGCTTTGGAAGTACATCAATCGTCAGCGTCTCTTCCTGCAGCCAGGAGCTGCTGATCCACCCTTCATATTCGGAGAATGGCTCAGCCATCTCCACTGGCATCTCCCCAATGGTAAGCTTCAATTGCAGCGGTGCATCCGGCGGGCTGCCGACGGAGGATACATCAAAGGCGAGATATCCAACCCGGTGATCTCCGAAATCAAGAATCACGGAATCCCCCTTTCCCAGCTCCTTGGCAGAGAGTAATGCGGGTTCTCCCGCGGCTTCCGCCTTCCATCCATGGATCATGGCTTCATCCCGTACCACGTTGACCAATTGTACCGCTTCTACCTTCCGCTTCAAGAGCGCAGGCTTAAGGCGCTCCGCTTCCTGTATGAATTCTTCATTAGGTTTAATAACAACAGATGCTGTTTGCATTTTAGGCTCTTCCATGATTAATCCTCCTAAATGTATGAATCAGATATTTATAACTTCATTCGCACCAATTCTCAGCCCATTTGTTTGACTTCCTGCAGTTCCAGCAGTATCTTTGGATACTCCTTGTCGAGCCTGTAGAACCATAGAATAACGGCACATAATGCACATAAAATGGCCGGCAGGAAGATGTACAGGAACTGAATAGCCTGAGAAGCTGCTCCCGACAAAGCAGTTTGTCCGCCGACATAACCGCTGAAGGCCAGAATCCAGCCCACCATTGCACCGCCGAAGCCGGTGCCCGTCTTCCCTCCGAAGCTGGAAGCGCTGAAGATCAAGCCTTCGGTACGCATGCCGGTCTTCCACTCACCGTAATCCACGGTATCGGCTGTAAAAGCAAAGATTGTGCCCATCAGCGGAGCCTGGCCAAGCGCTTTAACAACCGTTGCGATTATAACTACGGTTAAACTATCCGGGTCGATCGTCGGGATAAGACTGCCGATAACCATTAGCCCCATCCCGGTTAGTGCAGCATTTCGTTTGCCAAACCGTTTAATGATCGGCGCAAGCAGCAGCAGACCAAGCATCATGGGTATCAGCTGCACAATAGACAGCAGTCCGACCAAATCCTTGTTGCCAAGCAGATATTGGGCATAGTAGACATTGACCGCCGAGGTTACTGCCTGCATTCCATAGAAGAGCGTATTCAGGAGCAGTATCATCACCCAATATTTGTTGCGGAACAATGCCCCCAGTCCGCGTTTGAACGGGATTTGCTTCTCCACAACAGCCGGGCGCACACGCTCCTTGGTCGTGAGAAACGTAATGATAAACAGGATAACCGCAATGGAACCGAATGCCCCGAAGGTCCAAGTCCAACCATGTTTGCCGCCGCCGAATAACTCGACAAATTTCAAGGTACCGGTGGAGACAATCAGAATACCGATCAGGGTCATAACCATCCGGAAGATATTCAGCAGCGAACGCTGGTACGGGTCCTGGGTGATCATTGAGCTGAGCACACCGTAAGGAATGTTAATGGCCGAATAAATAATGTTGATCAGCAGATAAGTGACATAGGCATAAGCCAAAGCCCCGGCTGCGCTCAAATCAGGAGCAGTGAACAGCAGCACCCCCGCTATGCCGAACGGAATACACATCCAAAGCAGCCATGGACGGGCTTTACCGTACCGGCTCTTTGTACGGTCAACCATTGTTCCGACACCAACATCAACAAACGCATCCAGAACGCGTGCAATCAGAAACATGGTGCCAACTGCACCGGCTGCGAGCCCTGCAACGTCCGTGTAGAAATAGGTCACAAACATGGACATGGCTGTCCAGATCAGATTGTTGGCCATATCACCTACACCATAACCAAGCTTTTCTCCGAAACTGATCTTGGCTAAGGAATTATCCTGAGGACCATTACTTCCTATTACGCTTTTTACAGCTCCCAATCTTCTCCACCCCATCTGTCTAAAGATCTGTCGGCACTTGATAAAATCCCCATAAAACCTTCTGAATAATATCTCATTTTATCAGCCTTATTTATATTAAAGCGTTTTCGACAGAAAGGGACAATTGCCTAAGCACGTTTCTTTTTATCCTTTTTACAGGTATACTGTATCTGCATAGAATATCGGCTAATAAGGAGGAGAAGCGGCCTGAACTACCAAGAGCTTGACCTTCATTTGCGAAGCATTAACCCGGTTGAAGAACAGCAAAGAATCACTAAGGTAAATATCAACGATGTATGGCCGCTGGATTGGCAAGGCACCAATAATGAGTATTTCCGCATGCCGGACGATGTCTTTTTTCAGGAGGGCCCCATTCACGTCCGCAAGCATAACCGCTTTGCGCCTATGCCGCTGCATCTTCATAATTTTATAGAAATGAATTATATTTACTCCGGAACTTGTATTCAATGGATTAACGGACAGCGGATTCTGCTGGAGAAAGGTCAAGTTTGCCTGCTGGATACAGAGGTTCTGCATAGCATAGAGCCCATGGGCGAGAATGATATTCTTGTCAATATATTGATGAAGCCCAGTATTTTCACCAATGCTTTAAGCCGATTCAGTGAAAAGGGCATCCTGTCCCATTTTATGGTCAATGCGCTGTCTGACAGTACTAATCACAACCGCTATATCCTGTTCGAATCCCAGTCACACGAGCATTTTCATATGTTTATGCAGAATATGATGTGTGAAGCGTTTGAACCGCAGCTCTACTCTCAAGAGATGCTTTACCAATATATGATGATCAGTATGACCGAATTGATGCGGGTGTTTACATATCACACCAATCAGGAAAGCCATCCGGAGGCCAAATTCAATCTGGTTCAGATTCTTAAATATATCGAACAGAACTACAGGACCTGCTCATTGGCAGAGCTGGCCGGTACATTCAATTATAATGTCAATTATCTAGGCAATCTGCTGAAAAAAAAGACGGGGAAAACCTTCATAGAATTGATTAAAACTCAGCGCATGCTGCATGCCGCTTCGCTTCTGGCTAATACGAACACCAGCATTGAGGAGATCGCTCATGAAGTTGGCTATCAAAGCCTGGGATTCTTCTACCGGACCTTTCTGGAGAACTTTAACTTAACGCCAGCAAAGTACCGGAAACAGCAGATGAAAATGAGTTAATGGACAGGAAGGAGGGAGAGGCAATTGTCTGCGCAAAATATATATTTACCAATGAAGGGCGGCTTTGCCGCCCAAATCCTGCGCGATACATTAGAATTGCCTGTTGTACATTTTGACCGGCAAGAAAATGCTGTGGAGCAGTTCAACGCTGAGTCAGTGTTTCACCGCTCTCTGCAGAGCCGGATTGAACAGCTATGTCTATCTCGCGATACGGCAGGCAAGCCAGTGATCCGAATCCTGGAATCCGGTGAGACTTTCATCGTGCTGCCGGAATCTTCCCGGGGGCCGCTCCACAAGTGGACAATCATTGGTCCATTCCAATTATCCATTCATGGATTGCCATATATCGATGCCAACTCCTCACCCTCACCATTGCCTGTCATTTCGCAAAAAAAGGCTACTCATTATGTGCAACTGGCTATGTATATGTTGTACGGGCAGGAGCTCAATCTGTCAGACGTTGCCTTTGAAATCAGTGGCGAAACATCGTTAGAAGCTCCTAATGTTTCAGAGTCAACCCTGAGCCGCAGCCTCTCCAACCAAAGAGAAGAACTAAGGTTACACCACCCGTCCGACTGGTCCCAGGAGATGATGCGCTATATCAAGGAGGGGCGCAGGGCCGATCTGAATCTATGGTTTACGGACTTTAACCGGGCAAGGCTGGGGACAACCTCTATCCGCAGTCCGCTGCGCAACCAGATCAACCTGGCGATTTGCGGAATCACACTGGCGACCCATGCTGCTATCGAAGGCGGAATACCAGCAGAGATCGCCTATACCCTAAGTGATTTGTATATCCAGCAGGCTGAAGCCTGCAGTAATGATGGAGAGATCAGTAAGGTTATTTATCAATGCTATTTTGATCTTGTGGAACGGGTAAAGGATACACAATTATTACGTTATTCCAAGGTTATTAACATTTGCCGGGAGTACATCTATAACCATATATACGAAGCGCCTTCTCCCAGCGAGCTGGCTGCCATCGTCAACCTGCATCCGGAGTATTTGTCCAAACAATTTAAAAAGGAAGTCGGCGTGCCACTTGGCGTCTACATCAGGCAGGAAAGGATTGAAGAAGCCAAGAAGCTGCTGCTGTATTCTGAGTTATCTCTGACAGATATCTGCAGCCGGCTCAAGTTCACCGACCAAAGCCACTTCATCAAAAATTTCCGGAAGTCTACCGGGTGTACTCCCAAGCAATTCCGTTCCCGTGGCTATTCCGTATAATCCGTAGCTACAAATAAAACGGTACGCGCCTTCGAGCGTCGTACCGTTTCGTTACAATTATATACGGGCATCCCATCTGCCACAGAATGGATCCACTGGACTAATGCCTCTAAATTCTGAGTTTCCGGTCAGTTTATCGACAAGCTCCCGAAGCACAATATCTGAGGTGCCATAAGTATTGATAAACGTTTTTACTCTTGGGACATCAAGCAAGTGATACGGATTCTCCAGGGAGATGAACACTGTCGGAATTTCGGCCTGGAATACCGGAACATCTGCGCCCATGGGCTGAGCCCACTCGATCCGCACCGTTGTTTGATTGCTCTTCGTAGCGAGAGTAGCTACATAGAGGATGACATCATATTGGTCGACATAATCCTGATACGCCTTCAGTAATCCTTCCATCCCTTTGCTGGGATTAAACTGCTCGACCTCAAATCCTTTCTGCTCCAACAGTTGTTTAAATTCCGTAATGGAATTATCAGCTGCCGCTGCAAAATAGCTTTGCCCGGACTGGAGCGGATACAGGAGCACCCGTCTGTGCTTTGCGGGGGACAAAGGCAGCACCCCTCCCTCTTCCTTGACAAGGGTGATGCTGCGCGCCGCAATTTCCTGTGCCCAGGCTTTGTGTTCTTCGGCAGCAAGTATCTGCCGGGCCGTTTCCAGATTTGGAATCAGTGTACCGTCTTGCTTCTTGCGGTGCAGTCCAAGTGAAGCCTTCAGTGCTAAAATTTTGCGCAGCGCATCTTCCAGGCGTTCTGGTGTAATTGTCCCGTCCTCAATCCCCTGCTTCATGTAGGACAGATCTTCCTCCATATTCCGAGTGAAGAGAAACATGTCACAGCCCGCAGCAATAGCCTGGGGAACGGCTTTGGAGCGGTGCATCGGAATTACCATTCCTGCCATGGATGAAGCGTCTGTGACCACAAGACCATTGAAGCCAAGCTTCTCCTTCAGCAGCCGGGTAGTCAAGTCGTAGGACAGCGAAGCCGGAAGCAGTTCTTCATCCGTGAGGGCCGGGTTGAAGTATCTCGAATAAGCTGGTTGCATAATGTGCCCGATCATAACTGTCAGCGCACCTTCTCCGATCGCATGTTCATAGGCCTTTCCATAGGTTTGATCCCATTCTGCAGTTGACAGTCCGTTGATAGAGATGGCCAGATGCTGATCCAGCTCGTCTACACCATCACCGGGAAAATGCTTGACCGATGCAGCGACGCCATGATCCTGCATTCCTTTGGCATAAGCTGCGCCCATCCGGCGTACCCGTTCCGGATCGGAACCGAACGTGCGGGTATTGGTAATCGGATTGCGGAAATTATAGTCAATATCAATAATCGGAGCGAACCCCCAGTTCGCACCTACGGCTGAGCCTTCACGTCCGCATACCGCTCCCGCTTTATATGCCAGGCTATCGTCTTCCGTAGCGGCAATCTGCATATGTGACCCGACACGGGTGCCTTCGACCGCAATACCGTTGCCACCCGCTTCCAAATTAGCAGAAATCAGCATGGGAATCTTAGAATTCTCCTGGAGAATCCGAATCGTATCCATGGCCTCGGCAGTTGGCATCGGACGGCACATTACCCCTCCGGCTTTAACATCCCGCGCCAAGCTTCTAAGTTGCTCTTCTTCGCTTGTATAAGCAATCAGACAAAACAGCTGCCCCACTTTCTCATCAAGCGTCATGCCTGCCAGTGTTTGATTAACCCATTCAATATCCTCATCTTGTAAATAAAACGGTTTAGCCTTTAAATCCGTCATCTTGCTTATTCCCTCTCTTCATTAAATGATCTTCTGGACAGAAACGCCTTCCAGACTCAGTGCGGCAACCGTTAATCCTGAAAGCCCTGCAGCCGCCCCTACACCTACCGTTTTCATCCCGGCCGCGCGGGCGGCCGCAATTCCGGCTTCAGCGTCTTCCACGACTATACAGTCCTCCGGGGAAATTCTTAAGCGTTCCGCAGCCAGAAGAAACACCTCCGGGTCAGGCTTGCTATTCTTGATATCGTTACCATCAACAACCGCATCAAAGACGTTTTCGAGCCCAATCTTGTTCAGAATGACGGGCGTATTCTTGCTGGAAGAACCGATGGCGGTCAAGACATGACGCTCTTGAAGCGCTGTAATTAATTTCATTACACCCGGAAGGATATCCGTTTTGCTTAAGCGGTTGAGTAGCTCCCGGTAGATCACATTTTTCCGCTCGGCAAGCGCCAGCTTCTGTTCTTCTGTATACCTTTTTGATGCCTTTTCCAGAATAAGCTCGAGACTCTCCATCCGGCTTACGCCGCGTAGCCTTTCATTGGCCTCCCGGTCAAATGGGATGCCTTCGGCATCGCTGATTTGCTTCCAGGCCTGGTAGTGATATTCGTCCGTGGAGACAATAACGCCATCCAGATCAAAAATGACAGCTTTAATCATGCCCTGTTTATTCTCCTTCCTCTTAAGTAGATTGATCTTGCTATGTGCAACGATACTGAAAAACTCGAAGGTGAAATAGTATTTATCCGATTGAAATAGTACATTTCAGATATCTAAAAAACAAACCTGAGTTGGCATTGTAACATCCGGTAGAATTGCATATAACAACAAACAGCGGTAATTCTTCCTGTGGGGTTCAGGAGAATTGCCGCTGTTCATTTGATATTGATCAGATAGTGAAATGTATATTGCTTATCCCTTCACCGATCCCACCGTCAGCCCGCCGACAAAATACTTCTGCAGGAATGAGAATGCGATCAACAGCGGAAGCGCGCACAGCATACATGCAGCGAACAAGACGTTCCACTGGGTCGGGTTCTGCTGATCGCCCATGAAGCCCAGCATTGCCAAGGGAAGTGGAGAATCGGCCGCTTTGGAGATAAAGGTCATATTAAAGAAGTAATCATTCCAGATCCAGATACCTTGGGTAATAATGACCGAGACTGTTACCGGAATTAGCAGCGGGAACACCACCGTCCAGAACCGGCGCAGCAGCCCCGCCCCATCAATATGCGCCGCCTCTTCGACCTCGACCGGCACACCGCTGCGGATAAAGCCGGTGTACAGGAACGTTGAGAACGGCAGACTGCAGGTCACAAACATCAGAATCGGTGTGTATTTCGTACTGGGAATCCCCATGCTGTTAATCATTTGCACAATGGGTATCAAAACCATCTGTCCCGGCACAACCAGACCTGCGAGGAAGAACAGGTAGAGAAACTGGCTCCATTTGCTCTGAATCCGTGCCATCGGATACGAAGCCATAGCAGCGAGAATTACGACAAGCACTACGGAAATGCCGGTCAGCACAACACTATTCATAAAAGCTGAGCCGAAATGCATCCGTTCGAAGGCATCCCGGTAACTGGAGAATGAAAGTTCGTTGAACAGATTCAGCGGGTTAGTATTGTTGTCCGGCGACCGGAGGGATGTGGACAGGACAATAACCAGAGGGATCAGATTCAGCACCATAATAGCAATAACCACGAATTGCACGAGCCCCGATTTAAACCATCCGGCGGCTTTGCCGGACTTGCCAGTATGGCGGGCCGGCTCCTGCTCCAGCATCTTGCCTGTGAATGCTCCGCTGCTCATGCTGAAACCTCCTTCCGGTTCATCAGAAGCACGGCCACAGCCGTAATGACGATTATGATGAGGAACGAAATGATTCCCAGTGCTGAGGCTTTACCGAACATTTGCTCTGTGAATGCCATTTTATATATGGAGTAAATCAGGGTGTTAGTTGAAGTTCCTGGTCCGCCATTGGTCATAATAAACGGAAAGTCGAACGCTTTAAGCCCGTTGATTAAGCTTAGTGTTGTATTAATGGTGATGGAGGTGGCGAGCAGCGGCAGTTTTACATAACGCAGCAGCTTGAAGGGGCCGCACCCGTCAATTCTTCCAGCCTCCAGCAGATCGTTCGGAACCGTCTGCAGGCCGGCCAGGAAGATAATCATCGTTGTACCGACGTTCTTCCAGATCTCCACAAAAATTATCGAGTACAGCGCCGTGGAATAACTGCCAAGAAAATTCAGATTATCGCTGGGTATTCCAAGCTTGGTCAGAAAGGCCGCAATCATCCCGCTGTCCGGCATGTACACATAACTCCAGATGAAACCGACGACAATCGCACTGAACAGCGTAGGGATATAGGATATGGAGCGGTAAAAGCCTTTGCCCCGGATATTCATATTAAGCAGCAGCGCCAGGCCAAGCCCGATCAGGTTACCGGCGACGACGCTGACAATGGTATAAATCAGCGTGTTACTTATGGAATTGCCTAACGTACCTCCTTGAAACAGATCCCTGAAGTTATCAAAACCAATATAGTTAAACGTCTGTGCATAACCGTTAAAGTCGGTCACACTGTATTGAAACAGCTTGCCAATCGGAAAAATCCAGAACAGCAAGTAAAATACCAGCGCCGGCAGCGCGAACAAGTACAACGATTTTTTCATCACAGTTGAATTCATCTGGTGTTCCACCCTCCCTGTAAAACTGATGTCCGCCAGCCCAGACCGGTCAAAAGCCCGGACCGGCGAACATTCTATCTGTCGTTTATTTCTTCCACAATTCTTTGAACTTGGCGTCCATGGCTTCGGTAACCTGTTCCGGTGTGGTCTTGCGGCCGCCGATAATCTCGGCGAACTTCGCTTCCATCTCCTCAGCTACGCCGGTCGGCCACATCTGGTTCGGGAAGTAGACCGACTTGCCTTCATTCAGGTAGGAATCATTGACTTCTTTGAACAGCTCATGGTTGAGCGGCACGCCTTCGTAAACGCTGATCGAGCTGTTAGACTCTGTCCAAGCCTTGAAGAGATCAGACTGTCCGTCGAACAGGTAATTCATCACTTGCTTGGCGATATCCAGGTTCTCCGATTTGGCGTTTAATGCGAATCCGGCGGCGGTGGCGGCGGAGACATAAGTAGGCTGTCCTGGCTCATTGGCCGGCAGTGAGAAGAAACCGCGGGTAAATTCAGCCGCTCCTTTGGCTGTCATTGTTGCGTAATCCCACGTACCGTCAAAGATCATTGCCGCTTTGCCGTCGACGAACTGCTGTGCAGCCTGGGCACTGCCGAGACCCAGCGAATTTTTAATGACAAAGCCTTTGTCATACAACTCTTTCATCTTGGAAATGGTATCCACCCACTTCGGATCGGTTAATGACTTCTCACCAGCCTGCAGCTTGGTATCAAAGTCCATTTCATCCGGATAGACCTCATTTGCAGCGATCTGATACATGCCGAATTGGAGGAACCATGGATCCTTATCTGCCAGGGAGATCGGTGTAATGCCTGCATCCTTCAGCTTCTGGCACGCTTCGAGGAACGCCGGCCAATCCTGCGGCATTTCCGTAATGCCCGCCTGGGTGAACAACTCCTTGTTGTAATACACTCCAAGGTAATCTAGCCCGCCCGCAATGCCGTAAGGTTTGCCCTCATAAGACATATCTTCCTTGGCTCCCTGGCTGATCTTGTCCCAGAAGGTCAGATCAGACAAGTCGGCGGCATAGCCGGCTTTAGCCATATCAAGCACCCCAAGAGATGCATTTCGGGGGAATACCCAGAAAATATCCGGTCCCTTGCCGGAAGCCAGCTTCGTCCGGATAGAAGTAAAATATTGCTCATCCGGGAGCTTTGAGGTTTCCAGCGTCACATTAGGGAACTTCTCCTGCACCAGCTTCGGCATGATGTCGAGAGCGAAATCCTGACCGTCGGGCGCCTTGGTGCCGGAGACCATCATGGTCAGCGTCACTTTCTTGCCGCTGTCTGGAGTACTGCTGCTTGCCGGAGCTGAAGCGCTTGCATTTTCACTGCCGCTGTTTGCCCCGTTATTCGATCCGCATCCGGCCAGTACAGCCAGCAGCATTGCCAGCACCAGCGTTCCTGTCCGTTTCTTGGTCCGTCTCTTCACTTGTATAACCTCCCTGTTTTCCTGTACTATTTCCTTTTTGGCAGCAGCCATATCCTGCTGCTGTATTGTTATTTTAATATTGTAAGCGGTATAATTACTTTTGCAATCAGGGTGCACTATTTTTAGATCAGGGAGAAGGAGGCGGCAAGCATGACTTTTTTCAATCTCAAAACCAAGCTTTTTCTCGTGCTTGTCCTAGTTTCCGTCATTCCTATTGTCATCGTAACCTATAATTCATACCGCAGTTATACTGAACTGGTCAATCAGCAAACCTCGCTCGTAGCTTCGAATACGGTTCATAATACGGTCCAGGGCATAGAGGATATTTTCAGCAACATTGAACGGATCTCTCTTACACTCCAGCAGCAGTCATCCAGTGCCACTGCATACAGTACTGTCAGCGACGAACTCAAAAAGCTGGCGAAAACCAGCGATGCCTATGATATCTTCATCATCCAGAACAAGCTTAAGCTGATATTCGAGAATCTCCTCCTAAGCTACGACTACGTCAACGGTATTTACCTGTTCTCACCCGACGGCAAGAACATCAGCTACGGGGCAGAGCTGCAGGTGGATTATGCTCCCTCCGCTGATGACTGGTACCACAAGACTATCGCGAACAAGGGCCAGCTCTATATCGGAGAACCAGGAATCAAGCCATATATTATCCATTCTGAACCGTCAGTCGTGTTCTCCCGTGCACTATACGATATGAACACCCAACAATTCCTCGGTATCTTCATGCTGGATTGCAGTCTTGATATCTTTAAGGGTCTTAGCAGCGATGCGGTCCCTAACCTAAGTTACTTCGTCCTGGCTAACGACAACGGCAACATCATTTATGACAGTACCGGTCCAAGCCCGGGAGCCCGTCTGCCGCAAGACCTGATTACGAGAACCGAGGCCATGACGGGCAATGAGTCGGAATTCTATAACAGGGATACCCTTACGGTCATTCAGCGGCTACCGGTATACCACTGGACCGTCATCGCCAATATTTCGCTTACTGAGCTGTACGAGAACTATGGTATATCACGTAAGCTGATAATCTATATTTCCCTAACCTGTGCCGTTATCTTCATTCTGTTGTCCGTACTCCTGTCCAATTGGATTACCAAGCCGATAACGCGCCTGGCCGTCATTATGCGCAAGAACAAAGCCCACAAATTTATCACTACCGACATCAAGCCCAAACGGATGGATGAAATCAGCTTCCTCTACACCGAATACAACAAAATGATGCAGGACATCGATAATTTTATCCGGGAAAGCTACCAGAACAAGATTCTGACAATGGATTCGCAGATGAAAGCTTTGGAAGCGCAGATTAACTCGCATTTCCTGTACAACACGCTGGAATCGATCAACAGCATTGCTGAAATCGAGGAAGTCGAGAGCATAGCCATTATGACCAAGGCGCTTGGCGATATGTTCCGCTATAGCATCAAAACGGACAGCGAGCTGGTCTCTGCCCGTGAAGAACTGCAGCATGTCGATAACTATATGGCAATCCAGCAGATCCGTTATGGCAGTAAAATCCGTTTCGTCAAAGAGATCGGGGCAGAGGTAGAGAAAGTCAAAATTCTGAAGCTGATCCTCCAGCCTCTGGTGGAAAATGCAATCTACCACGGCCTTGAGAATCAGAAGGGCGGCGGCACCGTCTGGTTGAATGGCAGGCTTGAGCCCGAGGAGGATTGTGTCATCTTCGAGATTCGCGACGACGGCATTGGCATCTCTGAAGACCGGTTAGCCGAAATTCATGCGTTACTGCAGCAACCGCCGGAATTTATGGGCATTGGACACCGCAGCAAGCAAAGCATCGGCATTAAAAATGTGCACTCCCGCATAGCCCTCTATTACGGTGAGGATTTCGGCTTGAGCATCACCAGCGAACCTGCCGTGGGTACTGCCATCACGCTTATACTCCCGGCTAAATAACAAACAAGGAGGCAATAGCGCCATGTACACATTCATCATCGTTGACGATGAACCGCTCATCCGGCAGGGATTGCTCAAGAAAATCACTGCAGTGGACGAGCGACTTGACTTTCTCGGGGAAGCAGACAACGGCGAGGATGCCCTGGAGATGATAGACGCGGTGGACCCACAGATTATCTTTACTGATATGCGGATGCCGGTCATGGACGGAAAGTCGCTGTTAAGACGTCTGCAAAGTGACTTTCCGGACAAAAAAATCATAGTCATCAGCGGACACTCCGATTTCGAATACATGCAGGAAGCCATCTCTGCACGGGCTGTACACTATTTGCTGAAACCGTTCAATAGAGATGAGATCCGGACAGCGATTTCCAAAGCAGTCGCTGCTCTGGAAAGTGAACAATCCGCCAAAGCAGCAGCGCAGAATATCACAAGGGAAGCAGAACAGCTTAGTGTGCTGGGAGATCTGCAGGCGCTACTGCATTACATTATCGGAAATTACCCGACTGACAAGCCGCCGGTATTCAGATCCGCTCCAGTGAGGGAGATAACGGCCAACTGCCGGATGGTACTTCTGGCATTGTACAACCCAGATGGGTTTAAAGACCAGGAGCCCATTATTGCCAAGTCCCATCTGCTGTTCCTGCCGCACCCGCAAAACCGGAAGCTCGCATTCACTCTGCGGCTGTGCGATGCCGGGCTGAACTTGGCAGACACTATTGAACTGGCCGCGCAAGATGCCCGGAGTTATATTGCCGAAGCTGGTCCTCAGATTTGCATCGGCATCAGCAGCGTCAAATCAGTATTAACGGAACTGCCCGAAGCGCGCGAAGAAGCGACAGCAGCCCTAAACCGCCGTGCCGTCGCCGACCAGGGGCAGTTGTATGAATACCGCCAGGACTCTCGTCCACCAATGGGCGAGATGTGGGGAGGTCAGCGTAACCTGCTGTTTTTCATCGAGTCAGGGAATTCTTACAAAGTTAGTGAGATGGTGCATAATTACTTTGAATTTTACCGGGGCCAGCCCGCCGCTAGTATCCAGCAGCTCAAAGAGAACTGCAGACTCATTATAGCTGAAGTCAGAGCCCTTCTCTCGGCCTACTTCCTTGTAGAGAATAGTCAGCAGTCTTCTTCCAGTCTTGAAGCCGTGCTGAAAGTCTCTTTTGATGCCGAGGAAATTCGTACTTATTTTGTTACAGTACTTACCTCCTCCGCCGAGCTGCTAAAGGAACAATCTGTCTACGCCTCACCGAGTATCATCGACAATATAAAGTTGTATATTGACAAGAATATTGACTTTTCTATCTCACTGGAGCATCTGTCCAATCTGTTTTTTATCAGCCCCAGCTACCTGAGCCATCTGTTCAAGGAGAAGACTGGTGATAATCTGATAGATTATGTCAACAGACTGCGCATGGAACGTGCGAAGAGACTCCTGCGGGAAGGCGATGAGAAGGTTTATAAGATTGCCAAAACTCTCGGCTATGATAATGCCAAATACTTCTTTCGCCTGTTCAAGAAGATGACCGGATATACACCGGAGGAGTATCGAAAGCTGGACAAGGTGTAGCCTGATATCAGTTAGAGCTGTAAGGTATTAAAATAAAAAACCGCATGGGCTCATTTTCCAATGAGCACCATGCAGTCTGCTTCACTAATCTAAATCTAATATATACAAATCTATACTTAACGCTTCGCCTTATAAAACTCATGATACAACTTCATGAGCGCCCTCTTCTCTATCCGCGACACGTAGCTGCGACTTATCCCCAAGTCCTTCGCAATCTCCCGCTGTGTCCGCTCTTCTCCGCCGGTGTCCAAACCAAACCGCCCTACCACGACTTCCTTCTCCCGTTCATCGAGAATATCGAGATTCCGGTAGATCTTGCTCTTCTCGATCTTCAAATCCACTTCCTTAATCACATCATCGGTTTCCGAGCCGAGGATATCAATCAATGTGATCTCGTTTCCCTCTTTGTCTGTCCCAATCGGATCGTGGAGAGACACGTCTTTCCGTGTTTTTTTCAGCGAACGGAGGTGCATCAGGATTTCGTTTTCAATACATCGGGCGGCAAAAGTGGCGAGTTTCGTTCCCTTGTTTGGCCGATAGCTCTCGATAGCCTTGATCAGCCCAATCGTTCCAATGGAGATGAGGTCCTCCATGTCTTCGCCGGTGTTATCGAATTTTTTGACTATATGGGCAACAAGCCGCAGGTTATGTTCAATTAACAGATTTCTAGCCTTGGCGTCTCCCTCAGCCATCATGCCTAAGTATTTGCTTTCATCCTGTTCGGAGAGTGGTTGTGGAAAAGCATTGTTTCTAACATACGACACCAGCAGCGTTAACTCTTTAATCAGCAGCGCGATTGTACTTATGATCCCTGGCAACTTGGCGACACCTCCCGCACATGTACAATGAAACCGGTCTATGATGAGAACTACGGGTTCATGGTCCTTTTATTGTATGTGGGTTAGTGCCCAGAAGTGCATGTACGGGTGAAATAGGTACGGGCCTGTAACCTGTTAACTAACGCGGTTCATCACTTGGCATTACAGCTGTCCTATAATTGTTATAACTCCAAGCGATAACGGTGGCGCTGTCCCGGCCTTGTTCCTGATGCACCTGCAATAAAGAATCCTTCACACACTTCTCAAGATCTGCTTCTGCAGTGAATGCAAGATACAGCTTATTCGGGTCTTCAAGTAACCTTGCACCATTCTCCAGAAGACCATCCGTAGTCATTACGATCCGGTTAAGTCCGCTGCGCAGCTCACGGATTCCCGAAGAGTAGCAGGGCACTGGCTGATCAAATGTGTTTACGCGGCCTACCCATTCGTAGAAATTACGCTGGTTCAATACATATTGGCCACGGGCAGCCAAATCAGGATGAAGCAGATATACGGAATTATCCCCCACGGACAGCCACCATAAGAAATTCTCTTTCCTGCAGCAGATCAGGCATGCCGTCTCTCCGTTAACCTGCCTGCACTTTTTTAAGAAAGCCTCCGACTTGAAAATAGACAACAAGAACTCTTCCAACGCAGCAAATGCTTTGTTAACCGGCAGGGAAAGAAGCTTGATCATTCCACCGGCCTCACTGTCGATTGTGTTGATCAGCAAATCCGCACTTTCTGCAGTTTTATGCGCATCTAAGAGCATGACGAATTCCCAGCTGCCGTCCGGTTCATTTAATACATAGACACCGTCTTCATTTTTGTCAGCTCCTGCTGTAGTACTCCCGCCATAACGGCCAATGACCATACTTTTATAAGTAACTGTCGACAAATCATCTAAATACATATCATCACTGCCAACCCAGCTGAACTTAAATACCTCGTGTTCCATACTGTTCCTCCAGCCACATTTGATTTTAAATTATTATACATGGAATCTTGTGGAAATCATCTAAAGGATTGTATCCCAAGCCAAAAACCCAAGCTCATCCGCTTGGGTCACAGTAACTTTACAGTTATAGCCGTTCTTCACCTCGACAGCTCATACAACGCTTGGGTGCACACCTCTGCATGAAGCAGCATCTGGTCTATGCCGATGTGCTCATCGGCCTGGTGATAGCGGGTCGGCGGGGCGCCGGGGAACGCCGGGCCGAAGATGACGCCGGTATTCTGCAGCTTCTTGGCATAGGTACCGCCGGCCATTGAGATCAGTACTGCTGTCTCCCCGATAACGGTCTCGTAAGCCCGGGCGAGCCGGCGGATCAGTTCGCTTTCAGGGTCTACGTACAGTGCAGGTAAATGCTTGCGCAGATGCACGCTTAAGCCCGACTGCTCAGCCTGCCCGCGCACCGAATGAAAGATACTGTCACCATCCATACCCGCCGGATAGCGGATATCCAGGGTCAGCCGGGCACTGGTTCGGGACAGGCGGAGCAGCGCCACATTTACGGTCACTGCTCCATGTTCTTTGTCGTCATAGGCTATGCCAAGCGAACGGCCATCCAGTTCAGCGCCAATCTGCTGGTCGGCAAACGTCAGCAAAGCAGCTGCGGCAGGCAGTTCCCCTGCAGCCGTCCACTCCGGCAGCCTGCCGGTAAGCTGCCGGATCAGCAAGGTTATCGAATTACGGCCGCCATGCGGATAAGCGCCATGCCCAGGCTGGCCAGCAGCCTCCAGCCGTTCCGTCTCCCCGCCGGCACCATGCAGCGAAGCGCAGGCATAATCCGGCACCATATTCGGAGCAAGTCCGGCGTCCGCTTCCAGCCACTGAGCCTGTGCCGGAAATTCCGCTTGAAGCTCCAGCACAATGGAGCCCTTCTCTGCATTGCAGATCGGATAAGGGCCGTCCGTCACGAAGCCATAGAGCGGCAGCGGTTCCCTGGCAAAATAATAATCCATATCCGTCATGCCCGTTTCTTCCTTGGTCCCGAAGATTACCCGCAAGCGCCTGTTCGGTTTAATTCCGGCCTCCTTAAGCGCGTATAGACTATATATAGCCGCAATAACAGCATATTTATTATCGGAGGCGCCGCGGCCATAAATGTTGCCGTCCACAATCTGTGCCGCCAGCGGCGGATAAGTCCAGCCGTCTCCCGCAGGCACAGTATCTACATGGGTTAACACCGCAGCCATTTCTTCCCCTTCCCCATACTCGATATGACCGGCATAGCCGTCCACTGAACGTACCCGGAAGCCAAGCTCCCGGCCCAGCTGCAGTACAAATGCCAACGCTTCAGCAACCCCCTGGCCTTCCGGCATTCCCGGCAGCGGTTCGGAGGCGGCGCTGTTAATCCGGATTAGCGCCTGAAGCTGCGCGATCATTTGCTGTTCATAAGCCCTGACCTTAGCTCCGATGTAGCTCATTGCCCGTCTCTCCTTTCAGACGTCATTTCCCAGCAGCCGCCATAACCACCTTGCGGATCTGCCCGGGATCAATGGTATTTTCCAGCGAACAATCTGCGCCGATGAGCAGCCCGTTACCGGCAAAGTCCTTCATAATGTCCTGAACTCCTGCATCGAGCTCCGCCTTGTTTCCCGTATAGAGTACACTTCCTGGACGGTTATCGAAGCCGCCGATCACCGCTTTGCCGCCGAAGAAATCCTGTCCCTGGCGCAGGCTCATTTCTTCCACCGATACTGCCCAGTTAACCGCTTTAGCCGGGTAATCCCGCCACACCTCCAAATGATTTTTCACGCCGGCCCATCCGCAGAAATGCAGCAGATTGTAAGAGCTGAACCGGTTGGCATGCTCCAGCACCTTACGGTCGCTGGGTGTAATCCATTCCTTGTACTGCCGGGCGGTAAAGCGGCTCTGTTCCCCTCCCTGAAGGCAGTAATAGATCCCGTCACAGCCGCCTTCGGTAATCAGCAGCTCCGCCAGCAGCGCATTACTCTCTGCAATTACATCCAGTGCATGTATTACTGCCTCCGGATTCTGTGTCAGATGCCGCATGACCAGATCATTGGCTGTTCCGAAGCGGATCGATGAGAACGGGGCGAACACACTATAGAAGACCGGGCATTCCCCGTTTGTCGCCTCACGGATACCGCGTGCGCGCTCAATCTGCTCCCGGATGTAAGGATGGGACGGCTCCAGCGGCTTCAGGTTTAGCCAATCCCCCGCCTCTCTGATCGTGTCCGGAACCGGATATTCGAAATAGCCGTCACTCATCACTTTAATAAAGTCGATATCTGTCTGCCGGTAGTAGTCGGCATGCGCCTGTATGCAGGCTTCTCCTACACGCAGCTCATCGAAATAGTGAAACCAGAAGCTGACCGGCGGACGGTCTACCGCTTTGCCGTCCAGTGCGGCCTTGACCCGTTCATGTTTGTTCATTTCTGTCATTGTCCCTTTTCTCCTTCTATATGGGCTAGCCCTTCAGTCCGGTTGTACTGATTCCTTCAATAATATATCTCTGGCACAGGAAAAAGATCAGCAGCACCGGCAGCAGCGACAACACGGACATTGCAAACACAGCTCCCCAGTTCGTGCCGAAGGAATTGTCCGACATATTCTTAACAGCAAGGGAAACAGTCGCCAGCTCCGGCTTGGTCAAATACAGCAAGGGGCTGAAGAAATCATCCCAGGTCCAATAAAATTTAAAGATTGCGGCCGTTACCAGCGGCGGGACCAGCAGCGGCAGCAGAATACGGAACAGGATTCCCGGATGTCCGCAGCCGTCAATCTTGGCCGATTCATCCAGCTCAGCCGGTAAGCCGCGGATAAACTGCACCAGCAGAAAGATAAAGAAGGCACCGCCAAAAAAGGAAGGAAAGATCAGCGGCGCGAACGTGTTCACCCAGCCCAGCTTTTGAAACATAATGTATTGCGGAATGGTGAGCACTTCTCCCGGCAGCATCATGGTCACCAGCATGACCGCGAACAGGAGCGCTGAGCCCCTAAAGCGGATTCTGGCAAAGCCGTAAGCTACAAGCGTCGAAGAAGCAAGCGTCCCGGCCAGCGAAGCGAGTGTTATAATAAATGAATTTTTGAAAAAGACAGTAAAGGTATGCCCGGAGAAGCCATTGTAGCCTTCCACATAATTTCTAAGGGTGAAATCGGCGGGAATTAAACGGTGGGCATTCACAAATATTTCACTGCTGTTCTTGAAGGAGCTGGACACCATCCACAGGATCGGATACAGCATCACCAGACTGCTGAGAACCATAATGATGTACAGCAATGCCCGTCTTCCCCATCTCCCAAGCCTAACCGGCGAATTCATATTGATTCCTCCTACTCATAGAACACCCACTTGCGGGAGGTGGCAAAAAGCACGCCCGTACACAAGCCGATAACCACCAGCAGCATCCATGCCATGGCAGAACCATACCCCATATTGTAGTAGCGGAAGGACTGCTCATAGAGATACAGCACATAAAAAAGCGTTTTATCAAACGGGCCGCCGCCTGTGATGATCAGGCCTTCAGTAAATACCTTGAAGCCGTTGATAATCCCCATAATCAGATTGAATAAAAGCACCGGGGTGAGCAGCGGCAGCGTAATATTGAACAGCCGGTGCCGTAAGCCCGCCCCGTCAATGGCAGCCGCTTCATACAGCGACTGCGGTATCTGCTTAAGCCCGGCAAGGAAAATAATCATCGCCGAGCCGAACTGCCAGACAGACAGGCCGATTAACGAATACATAACCGTGGCCGGATGGGTAATCCATGATATATCCGAGTTAATGCCGAACAATGACTCCAGCAAGGAATTAAGCGCACCGCTGCTGCCAAACAGCTGCCGCCAGATCACCGCAACCGCCACACTCCCGCCGAGCAGCGTCGGCAAATAATAGGCGGTGCGGAACAAACCGAGCAATTTGATCTTCTGGTTAAGCAGCATGGCTGTTGCCAGAGCGAACAGCAGGCGCAGCGGCACTGCGCCGAACACAAACACAAGTGTCGCCCGCCAGGATTTCCAGTAGCGCTCATCACCGGTGAACATCTGCCTGAAGTTATCCAGCCCCGCCCATTGCGGGGCTGTTAATATATTGTAGTTGGTAAAAGCCAGATACAGCGATGCCAGCATCGGCGCAACTGTAAACAACAGCAGGCCAAGCAGCCAGGGGGATATAAAAAGATAGCCCTGTAATGTCTCATATCTGTACAAGCGGATCTGTTTGCTCTGCCGCAACCTGCTCACCCCGTTATGGATTTTTTAGCTGCTTGGTGAGAATGGCATTAGCCTGTTCCCGGAATTTGACTGCCGCATCTTCCGGTGAAATCTGTTCATAGAAAATCTGCTCACTGAAGTTTTTAAACAGCTGGCTTACTTCGCTATGGCCGGAAGGATTCGGCTTATCAATTGCGCTGGAATTTTGCTTAACTGTCTCCAGATAGCTGATGATGTCCTTCTGGGTGTCAGACAGTACATCCTGCATGCCGGCAATGGCCTCAGGGTCATAAGGGATACCAAAATATCCGTTAAGGGCCCGCCCTGCTTCAATGCTGTTGGTATAGAACTCGATAAAAGCTGCTGCTTCATCAGGGTGCTTGGAATTGCCTGCGATGGAATGGAAGAAGGAAGGCTTGATATACATGCCTTTGCCGTCACCTGAACCCGGATACATGGCATAGCCGAGCTTTTGTCCATTCAGCGCTGTTACAAAAGTATCTGCCTGATTGCTCCAGTAGCCTAATCCGGAGCCAAAGGCAGCCTGCCCCTTGGCATAAGGTCCATCCTCAAGTCCCTTAACCTCAAGCTCCTCACCAAGAGAGCTGATGATTCCTTTCTTTTGCCAGTCCAGCTGCATGTTGAAGAAATCTGCAAAGAGAGCATCATCGTCATAGCCCAGAGCTGTCTGTTCATCGTTGTACCATTTGGTCCCGTGCTGTCTGAGCCACACTTCAAATACCTGTCCTCCGAGGTGGGTATCGCCGTATATGCCCAGCTTGCTGTGGATGGTCTCCATATCCTTGGCATACTGCTCCCACGTATAATCCTTGCCCGGCTCCGCAACACCGGCTTCCGCAAGCAGCTCTGGATTGTAGAACATTACCGGTGCGTTATTTCCGATGTTTAATCCATAGAGAACATTATCGATTTTGCCGCTGTCCGTATGCACCGGATCGATGTTCCGCAAATCAATGGTATTGTCGGCTACATAGGCATCCAGCGGCAGCAGCAGGCCCCGTTTTGCATAATTCTGGATTTGCGCATAATCAATCCGTATAATATCAGGCAGGTTGTTAGACGCAGCCATAATGCTCAGCTTTTCAAAATAAATATCGCCCGCGTAGTTCTCCACCTCTACCTTGATATTCGGATGGGCCTCCTCAAACAGCTTGACCACTGCGTTATTCTTTTCGGTTGTCAGCTGTGTCGAGCCCCAGATTGTCATACGCAGCGTGATTTGCTCCGGGTCTGCTGCTGCAGCATCGGCAGCTTTCTCCCCGCTTCCTGCTGAAGGCACCGGTGCATTAGCTGTACCTGAAGAACTGCACGCTGACAGAACCAGCATCCCTACCAGCATAAGCCAACCTAAACTGAATAACTTTCTTTTCATCCTCAACATCTCCTATCTTATCTCATTTGTTTACTTGGTATTGTAATTGTACTGCTTCACATTTCTTCAGGTAAGAGAAAATACGGATCAGTTCTTGTAAAAAAAAGATATCCCTACTGCACTAATTCCAGGTCCAATTCTGCTTCTTGTATTCCATCGGAGTCATCCGGACCTTTTTCTTAAACACATTTCCGAAATACTGCTGATCTGTACCGAAGCCTACCCGCGCAGCAACCTCATACATCTTCATATCCGGGAAGCTGCGGATCAGCTCCTTGGCCCGCTCCATCCGTCTTGCTGTCAAATACGAAGTGAACCGCTCGCCCGTGTGCTTGCGGAATAATTTGCCCAGGTACTCCGGATGCAGGTACAGATGATGCTGCGACAGCCACTGTAAGGACAGCTCGGATTCGCCCAGATTTTCTTCGATAATCAGCTTCATCTGCGCAACAAGCCGCTGCGGGCCGAACTCTGCTTCTTTCTGTCCGTTCTCCGCCTCAAGCTCAGGCCACCGTGACCGGACAAGCCGCTGCATCTCCTCCACGGAACGGACCTTCATCAGCTGTGTACGCAGCGTAGCATCACCCGCAAGCTCCTCCCGGTCTGCCCGCTCTTCACGGATCTCCCGGATCAGCTGCTGCAATATGGCGGTAATCTCCCTTTCATCGCATGGCTTGAGCAGATAATGCTTCACCCCGTAACGCATCGCATGTGCCGCCAGTTCAAACTCGGCATGACCGGATAATACGATAAACCGGGTATGCTTCAGCTCGGCTGAAATCCGGCGGATCAGCTCAATACCGTCTATGTAAGGCATTTTGATATCCGTAATGACAATATCCGGCTGCTGGACCACAATATCCTCATAGGCAGACTGGCCGTCCGCCCCTACTCCGGTCAAGGTTAAGCCAAGCTCATTCCAGGGAACCAGCTGTGTAATTCCTGTTCGGATATAACGTTCATCGTCCGCTAGATATGCCTTCATCATCTCTGTCATGGGTAGCCCTCCTTTTATACCGGCAAAGGAACTGTAAGCTGCACCGTAGTCCCGCCGTCTGCATCCTCCAGCAGCGTCACCCCGAATGCTTCGCCGTACAGCAGCCATAGCCGCTCATTAATGCTTGTCAGTCCAAAACCCCCGGCCGGGCTCCCGGCTGCTGCCGGATCGGTATCACCCGAACCGTGATCCTTAATAGTCACGATCAGCTCCTGATCCCTCTGCTCAGCGCCGATATGAATCCGGCATATGCCCGTGCGGGCATCTACACCATATTTGATACAGTTCTCTACAATCGGCTGCAAAATCATGCTTGGCACAGACAGCTCAAGCCATCTGTCATCAATCTCAATCTGGCAGACCAGCCTGTCCTCAAACCGGAATTGCTGAATCGCAATATACTTGCGAATGATCTCCAGCTCTTCACCGAGCGTGTTCATCTCCTTGCTGTTTATGCTCGCCCGCAGCAAATCACCGAGCGCCTTGATCATATCGGAAATCGCCGCTTGCCCGTTAATGCGGGCCAGCCAGTTAATCGAATCCAGCGTATTATACAGAAAATGCGGATTCAGCTTAGCCTTCAGCATATCGTATTCCGCTTCCTTCAGCTTCATCTGCTTGACATAGTTTTCATTGATCAGCTCATTGAGCCTGAGGGTCATCCGGTCCAGGCTGCGGTCCAGCAGCCAGATTTCATCATGGTTGTCCGGCTTAGCTGTCTTCTCCACGATGAAATTCCCTTTTGCCACCTGGGCCATCTTGGCCGTCAGCCCCTCCAGCGGCTTGGTAATGCTGCCGGAAAACTTCCAGCCCAGGCACAGCAGCAGTCCGCATACTGCACTGTATATCAGGATTAATGTAATCTTGATCTCGCGCAGCCGTTCAAAGATAACGCCGTAAGGCAACAGATGAATAAAGGTCCAGCCTGTATAACTGAGGGTAAAGGAAGCAACCAGATACTTTTCCCCTTCTATAGTAATAACGTCGTAGCCTTTGGCGGAAGGCTGCCGGGGCACCGGCAGCGGATCGTAAGTGAAATCACTGTAGACCGTCTGCCCCTGGGCCTGAATAATCAGCGCTGACGATCCTCGGTACATCCCGTTGTACGACTCGTGAACTATTTTTTCAGCCGGTACCTGAATACCAACCATCCCCAGTTTTTTCAGGCTCAGCTGTTCAATTTGTCTGACCTCACGCAGGGACACAAACAGCTTGCCGGATTCTTCACTGCCCGTCCAGACGCTCGCCCCTTTATAAGGTGCGGCATACCCTTCATATTCTTTAAGCTGGGCAGGCTGTACAGCCTCCAGCAGCGGACCTCCGCTGTGAATAACCTGATGCTGATCGGAGACGAAAATGGATGGAACGGTATGACCGGACAGCTCATATGCGGCCAGCTTGCGCGCCAGCAGCTTCGCATATTCATAAGAGTTGAAGGTTGTATGAGACTGTGCGATATTGGCGAGCGCCCGCTGAACCTCTCCGTCAGCCATGATAAGCAGTGAAAGCTGGTCGACTTCCTTCATCTTTTCTTCCATCCGCTGAGAGTACAGGAGGTATTTCTCCGCTGTCTGCTGATAGATCATTTCCTCATATAAACCCTGAGTCCGGTATACGAACATAATGCCAAGCAAAGTGGTCGATAAAACACCGATAATAATGAACAAGGACAGCCTGTATCTGATCTTGAACCTCTTCATATCCCGTCCTCTTCCTGCAAGGAAATTACTGCAATGAAATTTAAGTATACACATCATTATACTTGGATTAAGGGTGTTGTCATGTCTTCTAATGTAATTATGAATCATTATAACCTCTATTAAGCTGTAAGTTTTGTGGAGAATACCGTTTTTTTTATAAAAAACAGATATTTACAGGCTGAATTTCATGTTTGATGCAGCTAAAAAAGGCACAGCGGCTCTCCCTCCCGGAGAACACTGTGCCTTACCGTATACGAGAATCCTTTAATTCAAATCCTCACGCAGCTTATAACGGACCGCAAGGAAGCTAAATACAAGGATGACGATTACCGCAACCGCTGCCGTATGCAGGATATCTGCTGCATTATTGAAGTCTTTTACCCGGACAATAGTGTTAATAAGCAGGTACTTCGACAGATGCAGGCCTTGGACCAGCGATTCCAGCGCAGACAGGGCCATGCCTGCCACATTCAATGCCAGAACAAATCCGGCAGTCAGACTGACCAGGAGATTTTTAACGACCATAACAATATAGAGTATTAGAATGGAGAACGCCCAGTGCAGCATAAATTGGCTGATCAGCAGCTTCATTAGGTACACAGGATCTCCAAGGCTGGTATTCTCAAAAAACAGCGTTCTCCCGATCCAGTCGGCAATAAGCATGGTCAGGAACAGCATAGCAACAAACGCTGCGAGCACCATTATTTTTGAGCATACCGAATGAATTCTGGCTCTGTGCATCGGGATGTAATTTTTATGAAAGCCTGAGCTGAATTCGCTTGTGTAGAAAAAAATGCTGAACACCGCAATGTACACCAGCATCCAGGAGGGCGGCTGCGATATGGTGTATTGGATGAAATCACTCTCATTCAGGCTGCTGACCGAAATACCGCCATTCTCCATCTCCTGCGCATATTGCTTCGTCATAAAGATACCAAAGATTTGGAAGGCACAGAACACCAGAAGCAGCAGATACATTATCCGATTCCGCACAAAACGGTAGAAATCCATTTTTAGAATATTAAGCATGGTGTTCACCCGCTCTTTCTGTCCGTTCCAGGAAGTATTGCTCCAGGCTCTGCTTGTGCTTCGCTATGGAATCGACCATAACTCCATGCTCAACCAGCACCTTTGTAATCTGGCGGATCGTGATATCCGTGTCATATACATACACATTCCGGCTGTCGATCACCTTATACCTCATAAGGTTCAGTTCCCGCTCCAATACAGGGATTGCCGTCTTGGCTTCCTCTACACTGATCTCGATCCGTTCCTCACACTTATGCTGCAGCTCCTCCCTGGAGATCACCTCGACAATCTCACCCTGATGGAGAATGGCATACTTTGATGCTATTTTGGACAGCTCCTCTAGAATATGGCTGGAAATAAGGATCGTCAGACCCTTTTTGTTCAGCTCCAGAATCAGCTGTCTGATCTCCATAATTCCCTGCGGATCGAGACCATTAATCGGCTCATCCAGAATCAGCACATCCGGGTTACCGAGCAGAGCGACTGCGATACCCAGCCGTTGCTTCATCCCCATGGAATACCCTTTCACTTTTATTGAACGGCTACCGTCCAGCCCCACCAGCTGCAATAATTCCTCTATTCTGGCGTTACTATCCTTAAGTCCATAAGCTATAGCCAGCAGCTTCAGATTCTCATAACCCGATACATTCAGGTAAAGTCCCGGATTCTCAATCAGCACACCCATCCGCTCAAAAAAAGACTGGTCCCCGGCCGGAGCACGGTTAAAAAAATGCAGCTCGCCCGATGTAGGATACACCAGTCCTGCGATCATCTTCAGCAGTGTCGATTTGCCTGCACCGTTTTTACCGATGATGCCGACAATTTCACCCCTGTATATTTTGAGCTCGGCATTCAGCACGGCCGCTTTCGATTTATATCGTTTGGTAAGTCCGCATATTTCAATAATACAATCAGTCATGTTCCGCACCTCCTTAGCCTTAGGTTAACAGGATCACACTAAGACATCGCCAACAAAAGGTTAAGAAATGTCAAAGCCGCTTATTTACTCAGCCTGAAGCCGATTCCCCAGATTGTATCGATATAGGATTCGCTGTCGTACGGTTTGATTTTGCTGCGGATATTGCTGATGTGCACGGTTACCGTTTTGTCCTCGCCCATATAGAGCTCCTCCCATGCCAGCTCATAAAGATCCTGCTTCGTGAACACCCTGTCCCGGTTCTTCACCAGCAGCTCAACAATCCGGTATTCCTGCCTGGTCAGATTGAGCGCCGTCCCGTTAACGTTCACACTGTATGCGTCTGTGTCCAGCAGCAGATTTTTATGCCGGAAAGTCTTAACTGGTTCACCAGCATTATTTCTCTGAATATGAACATGAATGCGGGCAATCAGCTCTTCGAGCTCAAAGGGCTTGGTCACATAATCGTCGGCACCTAGTGCGAACAGGTTCAGCTTATGGTCCAGCCCGTCCTTGGCCGAGAGAATAATCACCGGTATTCCGGACTTCAGCTCTTTGCGCAGGTAGTGCATGAACTGTTCACCAGACAACCCGGGAAGCATCAGATCAAGCACAATAAGGTGGTACTCCTGAGCAGCCAGATTCATTTTCCCCTCACTGCCCGAATACGCCTGTGTGCATACAAAGCCTGCTGATGTAAGCCCGTCACGGATAATTCCGTTAATGTGTCCGTCATCCTCAATGATTAGAATCCGCCGTCCGCTTCCGTTCCCGCCCATTTGTATTTGTCTCCCCCTCTGCTGTTTTTTTGAACGCTGTAATGATGCTAAAAGTATCTCCCGTACATTCAGCCTCCGTATGCCCGTTCATCTTGCCCATCAGTGCTTGCACAATGGAGAGTCCGAGGCCGGATGAATGGCGGGTGCGTGACCGATCTTCTTTATAAAAGCGGGTGAATATCTGTCCGGCATCTACCCTGCTGCCTGCTTTAAGCTGATTGGTGAAGCGTATACACAAGGTATCCTGACTATCCTTATAAGTAACAGACAACGGACCTTGTCCATGTATAAAATAATTGCCGATGATGTTCGTGAATACCCGCTCAGCCGCATTAGGCTCCCCTGTAACCGGAATGGGAAGCTCAGGCAGCTGAAGCTCCGGCTCATGCCCGCATTGGGTGAAATCATCAATACTCGTGAAGAGGCTGCGCTTCAATACATCCATAATATCCAGAGATTTCAGTTCAATGGGATATTCGGGATTTTGCAGCTTTGTATACAGGAACAGCTCATCCACCAGCTTAATAATCTGTTGTATTCTCGACTGGGCCAGCGTCACATACCGGTCCTTATCGGGCTGGGCTTCTGTCCGCAGTGCTAATTGAAGATAACCGTCAAGTGAAGTAAGCGGAGTTCTGATATCGTGGGACAGGCTGGTAATTGTGGCGTTGATCTGTTCATTTTTGCGGCTGAACTGCTGGTCCACCTCCCGCTGACGGTCCAGCAGGGCATTGCATTCACGGACCAGGCTGCCGATTTCCTCCGGCTTTAACTGCGTGGAGATAAACTTGAACGAATCATGCTTCAAAATGAACGACAGCTGATTGCCGATATTCCTGACCTGGCTTTTATAGTGCAGTATATACACGGTCTGGAATATCAATAGCACTGAGAGTACCGCCAGAATAACAAGGATAAGATCACTTCCTTCCATATAAATATCATTATATAACGTGAGCAGCACAAAATCCCCGGCAATCCTCCACTACTGTGGACGTCTGCCGGGGATTTATCGCGATACGTTTATTCAGTCATGCTATGCCTTACAGGTCTTAACGGAACTTGCCTGCTTCAATTGCGGCTTGCTTCTCGTCAAGAATCTCCTGGTAGCCTGCCTTCAGGAATGCTTCTTTGGCTTCAGCATAGACGGCGTCGAATTCAGCTTCAGGAGCCAGTACAGTCTTCACGTACAGATCCTGGAACAGGGAGTTCAGATCCGCTTTGTACTCATTCGTTTTTTCAAGAACAGTAGTGAACATGGCATCCGGTGTACGGAATTCAGCGGCTTCGTTATAGTATTTCACCATTTCTTCAGCCAGATGCTCATAGCCTGCAGGTGACCAGTTACGCATATTGGATTTCAGTGTCTTCTCGGCATCCGGATATTGAGCAATTTCAGTTACCAGAGCCCAGTAGTCTTTGTTGTTATTCTGAGCAAGTACAGATTCGCCCTTGAAGTCAGGGTTCTTCACTGCAATGCCTTCTGCGTCAAGCGTATAGTTCTCGCCTTCCACACCGTTCTGGAACTTGAACAGGTTCTCCGGCTGGCTCAGCCATTCCAGATACATCCATACAGCAGCACGTTCTTGGGCTGATGTTTCATAGTTAATTCCCATGATGAAGCCGAACGGCCAGTAAGCACGCTGCTGTGGCTTATTGCCTTCCGGTACCAATGCATAAGTAGGGATTACAGCAAATTCCGCTTCCGGATTGTTAGCCAGTGTAGCTGCGAAGACGTCTGTATTGTTAGTCAGATAGTCTGCGAATGTACCTGTTTTACCGGATACGAATTCAGCTTTAATCTTGTTGATGTCGCTGCGGAGATAGAACTCTTTATCGATCAGGCCATTGTTGTACTGATAGTTCATATTGCGCAGGAATTTCTCGGTATCTGCAGTTGTGAAGTCAGCTACACTCAGATCAGAATACAGCGCACGGTATTCAGGATCAACCGGCCATTCACGGAAAGCATAGCTGTAGTTGAAGCTGTTCTGAATCAGGTTGCCGGCGGTCACACCCAGCCCGGCTTCCTTCCATTTCACCAGCATCTCATTGTATTTCTCAAGGGAAGTCAGGTCTTCCACCTTCATGCCGACCTTCTCCACCCAGTCCTTGCGGATCAAGTTGACGAAGTTATCCGCTTCAGGACGTGCAGCGAAGAAGAAGATGTTCTGGTCGTCTACTGTGCCGTACTGCTGGATGGTTTCACCCATATTTGCCCAGTAAGTAGGAGCATAATTTTCTATTTCTTCATAATTAAGCGGCTGCATAACATCCTCGCCGTAATAAGTCAGCGCCTGCGGCATATCGTAGTGGAAAAGAATGTCCGGAGCCTTGTGCGAAGCGAGCAGCTGCTCATAATCGGTTACTTCACTGCTGCGGGTAATTGGAATAAAGTTGACCTCGATGTTGTTCTTATCACCGAATTCGGACTGAACCCAGCGGGTGTAGTAGTTGTCTGTTACATTCCAGCCTTCGAACGCACGCTCATAGACTGGAATATCAATCTTAACCTTCTCAGGGAAGCCCTGTGAATAATCGGCGAACTCGCCGTCAGCCAGGTTGTTGGCTGGTGCGTTGCTGCTTCCTGCATTCTTGTCATTACCGGAACAACCGGCAAGTAAACCGGCTGTCAGGACAGTTGCCATCATTAAGGATACATAACCCTTTTTGTTCATTGTAATACCCCCATTTTGAATTTTCGGACTGTATAACTGCTGCTTTGCTAGCGGAATTCACCACTACTCTTTGACTGCGCCAAGCATCGTACCTTGAACGAAGTATTTCTGGACAAACGGATATACGCAGAGAATAGGTATGGTAGCAAAGACTACGACCGACGCTTTAAGAACTTCCGGATTACTGAGTGTTACTGTAGTGGCTTCCAGCTGGAAGCTTTCGCTGGCCTGGATAACCAGATAATACAGCTTGAGCTGCAGCGGACGCAGGTCAGTGGCATGCTTGATATAGAACAGAGCGTCCTGATAGGCGTTCCAGCGGCCAACTGCGTAGAAGAGTGACAGTGTAGCGATAATTGGCTTGGAGAGCGGAATCACAATGCTCCAGAGAATCCGGAAATGTCCGGCGCCGTCGATCCGCGCAGATTCTTCCAGACTCACCGGAATACTGCTTGTCAGTGACGTCTTCATAATCAGCAGGTTAAAAGCACTGAAGGATAGCGGCAGAACCAGTGACCAGATCGTATCCATTAGACCCAGATTGTTAATGTTCATGTAATCCGGGATAATCCCTCCACTGAAGTACATGGTGAACAGGAAGATAAAGGTGATGACCCGGCGGCCCTTAAATTGGGCTCTGGACAGCGGATAAGCTGCGCAGATGGTCAGGACCATTCCCAGCACGGTGAACATTACGGTTACAATTACCGAAATGTACAAGGAGCGGAGAATACTTGCATCAGCAAAAATTTTGCTGTATGCGTCCAGAGTGAAGCCCTTCGGCCACAGAAATACCTGGTTGGCAATGACATAGGAGTCACCGCTCATGGACTTCGATAACACATGCAGGAACGGTAATAAACAAGCAAGTGAGAATAGAATAATAACGAATTTGATTAGAATATCCCAGATATCAAAACGACCTTTGCTTTGTGCGGCAGCGTTGCCGGTTGATGCGCTCATCGGGTTCTCTCCTTTCTATAAAATGCCGTCTTCGCCAAGTTTTTTGGCAATGCGGTCAGCTGCAATTACAAGAATTATTCCGATTACGGATTGGAATAATCCAACCGCTGTCGCCCGGCTGAAGTTACCGGATTCGATCCCCCAACGATACACCAGCACCGGTATGGTCGTTGTGAACTCTGTGGTGGCCCTGTTTTGCAGTGACCAGATGCGCTCGAACGAGCCTTCCATAACTTTTCCGAGATTCATGATAAGCAGCGTTACTATGGTTGCACGGATGGATGGAATGGTAATATTCCATACCTTTCTCCAGCGTCCGGCCCCATCGACCGTTGCCGCTTCATACATTTCCGGATTGATACCGCTGATCGAAGCCAGGTAGATGATTGTTCCCCAGCCCATACTCTGCCATACCCCGATGGCCAGATAGCTGACCAGCCAATTCGTATCCTCTTGAAGGAATGGCACCCGGTTACCGCCCATCAGTTCAATCAAGTTGTTGACAACCCCGTTACCTTCACTAAGCAGCTGATACGCAATGGCCCCGATAATAACCCAGGACAAGAAGTGAGGCAGATACAGCAGGGTCTGGTTAATACGTTTGAACTTGACACTTTTGACTTCATTCAGCATCAGGGCCAGTATGATCGGCATCGTGAAGCTGAATATGAGATCAAGAACGTTGAGCAGCAGTGTATTGCGGATCGCTTTTGTGAAATCAGGCTTGGAGAAAATATCCTGGAATATTTGGAAGCCGACCCACTCACTGCCCCAGAAGCCTCTTGCGATCTTATAATCCTTAAAAGCGATTACAAGCCCGGCCATCGGGAAGTATTTGAATACGATTACAAAAGCCAGCGGAATTGCTACAAGCAAGTAGAGCTGCCAGTCGCGCTGTAAAAAACCGAAGCGCGAATTCTTTCTTAGTAGAGCATTTTGATTTGTCTTTGAAGCGTTTGCAACTTTCAAAATCTCACCTCCTGCACCATTTCATCTCTGCACCGGATATGTTGACCGGCTCGACTTCTATGCTAGCCCCATTGTCCGCTTTTGAAAACAATGAGTAATGCTGCTCTCCATCAAAACTGATAGAATCGCGGTTTTAAAGGGCTTTCAGAAGGGTGAATGATCATTTTTGATAGCCTAAAACGTTTTCATTAACATATATCCGCAATAGAAAAACGGCCATGAGCCGTCTCCTAGGAGCCTTTACTCTTGGCCGTTTTGTAGCTGCTTGGCGGCATGCCCTCATACTTGCGGAAAAACCGGTTAAAGCTTTGAACATTATAATAGCCGACCTCAGCAGCAACCTGCTTAATTGTCAGATCTGTATCGAGCAGCAGCTCCTTGGCTTTATCAATCCGCAGCTGGTTCAGATAATCGATCATGCTTTTCCCGGTCAGCTCATAGACGATCTTGCGCATGTAGGAGTAGCTGATTCCGAATTCGGTGCTCATATCCTTCAGGACAATCTCTTCTTTATAATGATCCTTCAGGTATTGGATGACCCGTTCCCCGTGATTGGTCTCGCCGGTGCCGCGGTCCAGGTTCTGGACAATCTCCCGGAACAACGCCTGCAGATAATCCTCCAGCTCGTCCAGTGTATCCATCGCAGCCAGCACGCTGTAAATATCACCCTTGCCCATGACCGTTCTTCCGGTGCTGATATGATTCTCACGCAGATGCTTAATCGTTGTGCCAATCAGCTGGTGATAGATAAACATGATATTATCATAGGAAATATGCTGTTCTGTGCTAATCTGGCTGCGGATATTCTCCAGCTCCTTGAATATACCATCCAGATCTCCGGCATCCAGAAAGTTGAGAATCCTCCGCTCGCTGTTCTCAGAATCCAAATATTTGCGGCTGTGCTCTTCTTCCTCCTGCCAGTACATAATGCTTCCGGCACCCTTGATAATCCGCTGCTTGATTAATTCCATCGCCTCAAGCAGCCGCTCGGCAACCATTTCAGGTGCATCTGCCACCTCGCTGACGGCAATGGTGACTGTATGCTCCAGCAGCTCAAGCGATTCATCGCGGATAGACTCCAGCGCCTGCTGAATCAGGATATTGCTGCATGCATCCTCACTCGAAGCAAAGTTCAGCACAATGACGATGCAGCCGTCGGTATGATATACAGAATGGGCCACTATCCCTTCCGGAAACAGGCTTTCGTATTTGGTATTGAGCAGATAACGGTGGTAGCTGCGGGTTTCTACATTAGTATTGCCGACATATACCCTATAGCGGTCGATGGAGACAACAGCCACCCGGTAGTTAGCCTCCGGAAAAACCTCAGCAATCCGCGGCGGGATCTCCCCGCGCAGCAGGCGGTGAACTGCAAAGCTGCGCGTATCCTCTTCACGCTCCTGCAGCAGCCGGAACAGGCCTTCCTCCTCCTCCTGCATCCGTTTGAACGCCATGTCCAGGAAGGCAAGCTCATTTCTGTTTCTGCTGGCGACCTCTAAACCGCTTTTGGAGCGGATATTACTCACCAGCTGTCTGAGCGGCCTTGAAAGCCAGGTTGCAAGAACAACTGCCATTACCGTTCCCAGCACAATAATGGCTCCGGTAAGCAAAATAATATTGCCCTGCATCTCGCGTGATTCAGCCATCAGCTCATCCATTGAGCTCCAGCTGACATTCCACCAGCCGGATAATGCCGACCGGCTCCACGCGTAAACCATCCGGTTACCGTCCAGCTCACGGAATGTATAGCCTTCATCCGAATCCTGATTCAGGATTTCCTGTACAAAAGGCAGCTCGAAGCCTTCTGTCAGCAGCAGTGATTTATCACTGTGCGAGATCACTTTTCCGTCTGCCCCCAGCAGCAGGGAGCTGCTGCCCTCTGCTTCTGCCGTATTCAGATATTTGCCGACTTGGCTCTCCTTCATGTTGACGACAATCAATCCGCTTGTCGGAGAGGACAGGCGGTTGAGCGGATAGACATAGGACACAACATGTTCACCAGAGGCCAGTCTGCGCGGAACCCACACCCCGCTGATTCCTCTCTGGTCCTTAAGGGCTTCCGTTGTCCAGCTCATCGGCTCGTAACGTTCCAGCGTCGTGATAGCGTTATCAGTAGAAATTACATAATCAGAATCCGTCAGATAAAAATAGGAAGAGCTCACTCCGTCTACACGCCGGTTTAAGTTCAGCAGCTCATTCATTACAGACTTGGCCCTGGTGTAGTTAGAGTAACTGGAGTTCACCTCATTGTAGGTCTCAAATCCGCGGATCGGTTCAAATACGTTGGCTGCAGCCAGGCGTGCCGTGTCCTGGGCCAGATTGGCCAGGGCATTCTCGTTCAGCTTACGGTTGGCGTTCAGTCCTGCTAATGCAGATTCACCGATGGCTGCCTCTGAATTTTCTATGATCTGAGCCCCGCTATACCACGTCAGGATGGCTGTCGGTATGGCCATTATGCAGAATAGAATCACGGCCAGCTGCAGCATCATCGGTATTTTCTTCATTGCATGTCCCCCTATTAACTCTGTAAACGTTATCAAATCAAACAGAGAAGCCCTCATGCAACGGGCTTCTCTGCTAATCATTGTCTAAATTCAGGAGAGTATCGGATGCATGGAATCATGTGTATATATGAAAATTTCATCTGTTTGTAGAGATCACTTGTTGCTATGATAACACAAAATATAGGATTCAGTCCTGTTATTTGCTCAGGAAATGTCGAACTTTGCATGTACATTCTTCATTTTATTCTTTATAAATTGTACGAAAATAGAATGCAGGTTTTGACAACCCCCATCAGCTATTGGTAATCTTTATTTTAGAAGAGAGTAAATCAAACTATTATTCCCTAAAAAAAAATGATCAGGCGCTTGGAGGAAACAACATGACACAATGGATCACAGAATTCATCCTGTTCTTCAAAGATTTGTCTTATGCCGGTATAGTCATTGCCCTGTCCTTTGAATTTGTACCTGCTGAGCTCATCCTGCCGCTGGCGGGCTATTGGGTTTATCTCGGGGACATGAAGCTGGTTTTAACGATACTGGCGGGCACAGTCGGAGGAACCTTTGGTCCTTTAACGTTATATGCAATCGGCCGGTTCGGCGGGAGACCCTTTATTGAAAAATACGGCAAGTATATTTTCATCCGTCCCCATCATTTAGTGGCGTCCGACCGGTTTTTCGAGAAATACGGCAGCGGCGTTGCGTTTTACGGGCGTTTTATCCCCGGGGTTAGAACTCTAATTTCCGTACCATGCGGTATGGCTAAGATGAATGTGTTAAAATTCAGTATCTATACTTTTTTGGCTATGCTGCCTATCACTTCACTGTACGTTTACCTGGGATATAAGCTGGGCGCTCAATGGGAGCATGTGGACGAAATTATTAAGCCTTACATCATTCCGACAGCAGCGGTCTTCATTTTGTGCTTCGGATGCTACGTCCTTTTGAAGCGGTACAGAAACAGGCAGGCATAGAGCATTAACAATCCGTAATTCAGGAGGAACACATGGAAAACTTAGTAACCTGGCTAAAGTATCTGCTGCTCGGGATCGTTCAGGGGGTCACAGAGCCGATCCCCGTCTCTTCGAGCGGACACCTGATTATCGCGCAGCGTCTGCTGGGGATGAAACAGAACGGGCTGTCGTTTGAAATCTTGACCAATACGGCTTCGCTGATCGCTATCATGTTTATTTTTCGCAATGATATCAAATCGTTAATCACAGGTGCTTACCGTTACCTGCAGACGCGCCGTACAGAGCATAAGGCTGATTTCATGTTCTGCCTTTACATTGTTATCGGTACAATTCCGGCTGCCGTTGCTGCAGTGCTGTTCAAGGACACTATAGAGCGGGTATTTACTTCAGTACATACTGTCTCTATCAGCCTGCTGGTTACAGGGGTTGCCTTATGGCTGATCCGTAATCTGCGGGGACAAAAAAGGGACGGCAACCTTACCGTAAAAGATGCCCTTATTGTCGGACTGGCTCAGGCGGTAGCCCTGATTCCCGGGATTAGCCGTTCAGGCTCGACGGTGATTGCCTCCATTGCCGTTGGCATGAAGCAGGAAACGGCACTGAAATTTTCCTTTATGCTCTATATTCCAATCAGCATCGGCGGCCTGATTCTGGGGGCATCTGATATTGCGAACGATCCGAACCGGGCGCAGCTGGCTATCCCCTACGTCATCGCATTCCTTACAACACTTGTGGCCACCTATTATGCGATGCGCTGGTTCATCGGCATTATGGCCAAAGGCAATCTGATTTACTTTTCGTACTATTGCTTTGCTGTCGGTACACTCTTACTGATTTTTCTCTAGGCAGAAAGGTGAGCGTTAACGATGAACAGACCAATCCGTTTTGGAATCATCGGCAGCGGCTGGCGGGCGGAGATGTATCTCAAGCTGGCTGACCTGCTTCCGCAGCAGTTTCAGGTGAGCGGTGTAATGATTCGTAATCCTGCCAAATACCAGCAGCTGATCACTAAGTGGAATCTCACCGTGTATAGCTCGGTGGAACGCCTTGCGGCAGATAGTGATTTTGTGGTGCTGGCGGTGTCCAAATCCGCTGCGGCTTCTCTGCTGCTGGAGCTTCACGCTTTGGAAGTCCCTGTGCTGGCTGAAACACCCACTGCCTCTACTCCTGCTGAATATGAGCTGCTGCGTTCTGTTGCCCTGAGCAGCCCGTTGATTCAGGTGGCCGAGCAATATCCGCTGCTGCCGCATCATCAGGCGCGAACCGCCTATATCGGAACAGGCGGGCTGGGACAGATCGGGCATGTGCAAGTCTCTGTAGCACATGGCTATCACGGCATCAGCCTGATCCGCGAATGGCTCTCCGTCACAGGCACAGCCTGTGACATTACAGCCCGCCGGGTTGCAGTTCCTATAATGGACTTCTCCTACCGGGGGCAGGAAGCGGAGGACATTATCAAGACAGAGCAGCAGGATATCGCTGTTATGGTTTTCCCCTCCGGCCAGAGTGCCGTGCTCGACTTCACCCGATCCCAGTACTTCTCGCCGCTGCGTTCAAACCGCGTCCTGATCCGCGGGTCGCACGGGGAAATACGCGATAATGAGATTGTACGCCGGCTGAGTCCGGATGAGACGGAGTACCTGAGCTTGGTGCGGGTTCAGTCCGGTCAGGAGGGCAGCCTGGACAGCCTGGGACTGCGCGAGGTACGGGCAGGCAGGCGGTGCCTGTTCCGCAATCCGTTCGCTGCCGCCCCGCTTTCGGATGAAGAAATCGGGATCGGCCACGCGCTGCTGAATATGGCTGTGTTCCTGAATACGGGAGTGTCCTCGTATGCTCTGGCCGATGCCTTGACGGATGTGCGGCTGGCGTTCGCAGTCGATGAGGCTATTGCGTCAGGGAGTACTGTTACTGTGGAAGATGAGCTTGAAGCAGATAAGTAAGGGGCTAGACGTTAATTGGTCTGGAGCAGGACGCCAAGCCTGAGAAAGAGAGGCGTTTTTGCCTCTCCTTCAGCTAAGTCCCGCTGACAATAAAAAGCCCATGAGAAGGTTAGACAACCCTTCTCATGGGCTTTAGACTTTCCTGTTCATAAATCCCCGTTACTCAAAGTAACACTACAAATCCAGTCAGCCCAGCTGCAGCTCCAGCACACTGAAGCCGGTAGGACGGAGTATGGACAACGCTGCAGTACGGGCAGAAGCATCCTTAGCTTCAGCTGCACTGCCGGCATCCACCGGCAGCTCCACGAACACCGTCCGCACCTCTCCCGGCGCCAGATCAGGAAGCTGCTGTGAGATCACCTCACCGCCCGCTATAGCAGCGGACAAGCTGTAGCCTCTCACCGTATAGCTCGGAATGTCATTCCGGCACTCCAGCGTCAGCTCAAGCCCGCCGTTCTTCCATACCGGCCCTCCGGCAAGCACGAGCGGTGAAGACTCTTCCCGCAGAGCGGCATAGGAGGGCTTCGCCTGGTTATACAGATCAACAGAGCCATGGACTCTTTGCATGAACCGGCCGGTTCCTTCCTCACCCATCTGTGTACGGTAATCGTTCAGGCTGAAATAGATCAGCGCAGCAAATTCCGGATAACGCCGGTAAATGGCTGTTTTATCCTTAAGAATCTCAATTCTTCTGGCATCCCCGCCTTCAAAGGCAGGCTCGCACAGCCCGTATTCTGCTACAACGAGCGGCTTGTCCGGATGATCGGCGATGATCTGCCTAATGACCTCTTCCTCATCCAGATCACCGTGCCAGGTGCCGATATAGTCATTCCACATCAGCATATCGCCTGCCCCCGTAGCATCGGACGCCGGCTGAAGCTGCAGCGTATTGCTTACATAGTTCACCAGCCGGGTTGAATCAAGCTGCAGAAACTCCTCTTTAAGCTCCTTCATATACCCGTTCGTTACCGCCGATTGGCCGTCCAGCTCGTTGCCCATTCCCCAGGCGAAGATGCATGGGTGATGCGAGTGGCTGGCAATCATTTCTTTCGCCTGGCTTAAGGCAAGCAGGCGGGTGTCCTTCCCCGGTTCAGCCGGCTGCTGCCAGTGCGGAATCTCCTCCTGGACCAGCAGGCCGTTGCGGTCGCACCAGTCCAGCAGTTCATTGCCCTGCTGCCAGTGGAAGCGGGTGATGATGCAGTTGGCTTCTTTAAGCCTGACCAGCATGGCTGTAAGCTCTTCAGCCCCCTCGGCCATCCCTGCATCCGGATGAGAGCCGGGCATCCACTCCACGCCCATCAGCCGTACCGGTTCCCGGTTAAGCAGCAGCTGGTGGCCCTCCACCACAATCTCCCGGAAGCCAAAGGAACGGACAAGCCGGTCCTGCGTCCCGCCGCCGGAAGTCAGCACAATCTCAAGCTCATACAGATGCGGGTGGTCAAAATGCCATAGCTGCACTTCATCCAGCCCGATTTCGGCAAAACTCCAGGCCAAAGCCCCGGCTGTAATCTCCTCTCTCCCTTGCCAGACTATGACTTCATTGCGGTAAACCTTTTTCTCCGCCTGGACATCAGCAGCCGGCGGCTCACACAGCTTAATCTGTGCAGCTACCGTTCCGCCTGCAGGCTTGCCGTCGGCGCTGAAGCTGACCTTGGGCTCTACCCGCAGCTGCTCTACCGCCGTGCTGCCCGTCACCACCAGCGTTACCGGCCGGATCAGCCCGCCGTCATCTGCCCAGTCAAAGCTGTTGCTCACAGGGAGAGCCGTGTCACTGTTCCGGTTGTCCACTCTGATCACCAGCCTGTTGTTCCCGCCGGCCAGAATATACGGTGTAATATCCGCTTCAAACGGCGTATAGCCCGAATTATAATGACTGCCGGCCAGTGTGCCGTTCACCCAGATATCCGTATCCCGGTAGGCCCCTTCAAAGAAAATCCGGAACCGGCGGCCGGCACATTCCCCGGGAGCCTCCAGCAGCTGCTCATACCAGCCTGCGCCGCGGAACTCCTCAAGCTCCTCCTGCACATTCCAGGTATGGGGAACGGAGACCGGAACGGGAGCCGGCAGGCCGGCGTTGTGCCAGCCCTCCATTTCGCCCTGGTTCTGAGGATCGTGCTGGAACCTCCAGCCCGAATCCAGTTTTGCTGTGTATCGCCCGCTGTTAATCAAAGCATCCGCAACCCTTCATGTGAGATATATTGGTGGTCAACCGAAACTGTTACTCTGCTGCTTCTCTGCATAACCGGCTGTGGATTACAGCCCCCTGATGATTCGGCTCCAGCTCCAGCGCCTGCTCCAGCTCGGCACCGGCCTCTTCCGTACGGCCCAGTCCCAGCAGCCCCAGTCCGCGCATATACCGGCAGTGAATCACATTCCGGCGGTTCAGGTCATCCTCGAACACAAGGAAGTCCGGCAGGGATACAGCGAAGTAGTCAATTTTGATCTCGTCAAAGATATGCTTCTCCGCATAATCGATCAGCTTGTTGAACCGGCGCTTCGCTTCCTTCACGTTGCCAAGCTTATGCCAGGCCAGCCCTTGATAAAAGATCATTTCCGGCGGCTGGTCATTATAATACATCGCGCTCGACGGCTCCTCCAGCCCCTGAGAAGCAATCCTGTAGCTCTCCGCAGCCAGCTGCTCCTGCCCGAGGCCTTCGTGCGCCAGTCCTATATAATAGTAGATATTATTTTCCTGTGCCCCTTCAAGCTTGCCTTCTCCCAGATTCAGCGGATACACCAGTGCCTGCTGAAGGTGGGCCAGCGCTTCCTCCTGGCGGCCTTCCTTAAGCAATTGCTTGCCAAGCTCCGTATGGGCAAATTTATATTGTCCGGTTACCTTGCCTTCTCCGCCTTCCCAGGGATGGAAATTACGGGAATTCAGTGCCGCCAGGGCCTCATCGTACCGCTCCAGATTGTTAAGCAGCGTAACATATTCTACAAAAAGATCGTCCCGCTGCTCTACCTGGCTGCGCTTAGCTTCGAGTATATCCAGCCGCTCCTGTGCCGGTAAAGCCAGCTTCTTGCGCAGCTGATCCAGTTCAAACAGAATCCGCACATCCTCCGGTGTGCAGGCATAGGCTTGCACGAGTGAATCCATCGCTGCCTGCGGATCACCCTGTTTGTTGAAATAGGCAAGGCCAAGATTACGGTGCACGGTTGCAAAGTCCCCGCGCAGCTCACGTGAACGCTCCCAGCCGGCAATCGCTTCTGCCGGACGTTTTTTATCATAGAAGAAGTTTCCAAGATAATAGTGGGCCTTGTCATCCTCCGGATTGGCCCGGACGGCGCTTTCCAGCAGACCCAGCTCGAACAGTGTATTAGGGAAGCAGTAGGCAGGGTCGGCAGACTGTCCGGCACGGCGCTGCGTCTCAGCCAGATCAGAGCGCCCGGCAAGGGCATACAGCTCACCCAGGGCATAATGGACCATCGGATACACAGTACCTTCGGCCGGAACAATTCTTAACCCCACTGCTATAGCTTCCTCCAGCAGGCCGCAGCCCATGTAATCGGCAATCAGATTCAGATAGTTATGCGCATCATCGCGCATCAGCAGACGAAGCTCCGCCAGCACACCTTCTGCAGCAGCTTCATCACCAAGTGCAGCAATTGCCAGTGCCTGCTCATTATAAGCGCCGAAATCTGCAACATCGAGTCCGGTTGTCTCCTGCGCATACGCCAGGGCCTGCTCATGCCGTCCAAGCTTGCGCAGCATAGCCGCTTTCAGATCACGGGCCTTGTAGTTGCGTGAATTGCGGACCAGTGAGCGCTCAGCCAGATCCAGAGCCTCAGCATATTCACCCTTGACGCTTGCGATCTGGGCAAGTGAGAAGTAGCCGGCATCCTGCCAGGCGGCAGACCAGACCGCTTTGTGGAATGCGTTAAAAGCTTCATCTAACCGGTTCTGGCCGCGCAGGGCCACTCCCAGCTGGTAGTAGGCTTCACTGTCGTACGGATTCGGATTTCTCCAGGTCAGCCGTTCAATCGCTGTACGGAAATACGCTTCACTCTCACGGTACAGGCCACGGCGCAGCAGCAACGTTCCGTATGCCACATTCAGGCGGATATCGCCTCTATCACGCTTTAAGCCTTCCAGGTAATAATCCTCCGGCTCAAAGGTGGCGTGCCGGTATTGCTCCAGATGCAGGCCTGCCAGGTACAGCTCCTCGGTGGAGCGCAGCTCATGCGGCTCAGCGAGCGGCTTGGCGGCATCCGGGACCTGTTCAATATCAGGACGCTTCGGCTGATAAGCAATGAGGAGTCTGCCGTCAGCAGCTCTGACCGTCAGCTTCAGATCATGCTCCTGCTCACCCGCATCCAGCGTTACACTCTCCTTAAAAGCATCCTCGTCCTTCGGAGACAGCTGTACCGACCGCTCGATATACGTCCGGTTTGCTCCCTTCAGCACAATCGTAGCCTGCTCCATTACCGAAGTAGCATACGCCTGAACCTCAGCCCGGCCGGATGCAGCATCCACCTCCAGGTTAACCGCTGCTTCGATCGAAGCATTTTTAACAACGCCTATATTTTTGTAAGGCATAAAATACTGCGTAAAGGTCTTCTCCTCGTAAGGCTGCAGCCAGGTGAAGTCAGGCTGGTTATCGGTATACACACCGGTCATCAGCTCAATATACGGTCCGTCCTCATCGGTCAGCTGGCGGTCCCAGGCCTGTCCGAACTCCCCGTTTCCCCAGGTCCATTGCTTTTTGCCCGGTGAAACATGATGGCTTGCTACATGCAGCAGTCCTGCCTGAACGCCGTGATCGTAACCGCCTACGAAATTATAATCCGATTTGTAGGCCATATAAGAGGTTGGCACAGGAATGTTCTTGTAGCGGGATATATCTACGCCTTCCGAGTAATCCTGTTTATAATACGTTCCGGTAGCGATTGGAAAACGGGACACATCGCGTTTGCCGTGATCGAATACAGCTGTTACGTCCGGAGGAAATACAGATTGCGTATGGTCATTGACCGCTACCGCCGGGTTGGCCCACCATAGGAAGGTCTGCGGCTCCGCCGTCCGGTTATACAGCTGGGCATTAATCTCCAGGTAGGCTTTGCCGGGATACAGCTTGAACTCCGCCGTCACCTTGGTGCCGTACATCCGGTCTATTTCGCTTACCCAGACGGAGGCGCTTCCATCCTCTGACTGCAAGAACCGGTATTCTACCGGACCGAAGGTGTTGGGACGGTGATGCTGCGGCCAGTTGAACTCAATGCCTCCGGAAATCCACGGTCCGGCCAGACCCACCAGCGCAGGCTTGATCACCCGGTTGTAATAGACAAAATCGTAGTTGTTGGTTTTATCGATTGCACGGTAGATCCGGCCGCCGATTTCCGGCATAATCTCGATCCGCACATATTCATTTTCGAGAATGACCAGCTTGTAATTTTTGTCAGCCTTCACATCCGAGATGGACTCAATTACGGGATGAGGATAGACTCTGCCGGTGCTGCCCTGATAGACCCGTTTCTCCAGGAACATCGGATTCGGGTCCGCCTTCCCCGCTTCATACGTAGGGATAAGCACCTCTGATTCCCATACTTTCACCTGTTCTGCCGCTGCTGGACTTCCTCCGGGCGTATGAGTTTTTATTGTCTGATTCATGTCTGCATTAGCCTCCCTTGCTTTTATAGTTCTACTTTAGCCCCCAGCGGTGAAGGTTCCAATTGACGAAATGCGGGAAGTGATGGATTATATTCATATTCGGCAAGAAGTAAAATAAGGAGGCTCACCAATGGCCAGCCGCATGATACAGAAGCGTGAAGGCTTCACAGAGGAGAAGCTGTACGTTCTCCCCGATTACTGGATGAAGGAGCTTGAGCAGGAGGAACTGACTTCAGACTTGTATGTTACCGATATCGGATACTTTCCCACCGCGCAATATCATTACCGTGAGCGTCCTGAAGGGACTCCGGCGCATATTTTTATTTTTTGCGAGAGCGGTGAGGGCTGGGTAGAGCTTCGGGGCGGGGAGCGCATGCTGCTGCGTGAAGGGGATATGGTGATCATTCCCCCGGATACCCCGCACAAGTATGGTGCAACGGCAGAGAACCCCTGGAGCATCTACTGGTTTCACTTCAATGGAGATCACGCCGCACGGCTTGTCCGGCTGTTCGGCCTGTCTGCAGCCCCGCTCGCCCTTTCTCCCAGCGGAATAGCGCGGTTCGCCGAGTGGTTCCACCCCGCCTATGAGCTGCTGGCCGAGCGTACCTACTCCCTGACCTCGCATGTTCATGTGGCGCAGACCACCCGGCAGCTCCTATCCGGCATCGGTCTGAATACCAGCAAATCGGCGCAGGAGAAAAAACGGGAGCAATATCTGGAGCAGGCCATAAAGTACATGAACCAGCATCTGGAGGAATCGATCCGGCTAACGGATCTGGCCCGGCATGTCGGCTTATCCCAGCAGCATCTGATTCACCTGTTCAACCTGGAGACAGGGGTTCCCCCGATCGAGTACTTTCTGCGGCTCAAAATCCAGCGGGCCGGCCAGCTGCTCGATCTGACGGAGCTCAGCATCAAGGAGGTTAGCTCGGCTGTCGGAATCAGCGACCCTTACTATTTTTCCAGACTGTTCAAAAAAATGTCCGGCTTCTCGCCCTCCCGCTACCGCAGCATCCCGAAGGGCTGAGCCTTTACTGCGGGCCGCCGTCACCCTGCCTGCACATGCACAAGTGCCGGACAACAGGCAAGGGCCCTGCCGCTAATCCGGCAGAGCCCTCTTTTACCATATGCTATTTAACATCCTTACCGGTGAACAGCGAAACTCTCGCTTTAACCAGCTCTGTATATTCCTTCTCCATCTTCTCGGCACCGGCCTTGTTCAGCTCGGCAATGAAATCATCGTAGATTTTATCAAATTCAGCCGGACTGGAAAGGATGGCTTCCGGAATCCGTTTTTGGACAATATCCTGTGTCTTCTGGTAGATTACCTGATAGTCTCCGTCCGTAGGTACAGGCATGTTGTAGAGCGCGCCCCACTCTTTTACCGGGAATTCGTCTTCGGCAGGGAACAGGTCCTTCCAGGTGGTTGCGTTATACGCGGCCAAGGATTCCTTCTCCGCATCCGAATATTCGGCCAGAATCTGTTCCGGGAAGTTGGTTGTATAGTAATTATCCGTAGAATCCTTCACGCCGTCGCCATAACGGACTCCAAAAATGGAATACAAGCCAACTCCCGTATTTTTGGTGAAATTCCCCGCATCATTGACCTTTTGATCGAGAATATTGGCAGGCATCACCCGTTTTCCATTCTCCATATTGTAGGTTTTGCCTTCGACGCCCCAGTTTCTCAGCACCTGCCCTTCCTCCGAGGACAGCCAGTCCAGGAACTTGATCGCACGGACCGGATCTTCACAGGCGGTAGTAATGCTGATGCCGTAGCCGTCTACGCCAACAGCCTGCATCGCATGATCCTTGTATTCCTCACTCAGGGTAACCGGGAAATGCGCGTACGTATACTCGTCTTTCCCGGCAGACTTCAGGGCATTCTCCGCATCCTGGTACTCCCACTCCACTGAGCTGAGACCGAGCACGCGGCCGCTGGAGATTTTCGCTTTGTACTGGTCATCCTTTTGCACAAAAGAGTCCTTGTCGAGCAGTCCCTCATTGTACATGTGGTTCAGCCAGCGGAAATACTCCTTCTCCTCCGGTTTTTTGTAGTGGAGCATTGTCTCATACGTCTCCGGGTTCACAAAGTACTCTCCGTCATTGGCCCCGCCAGTCGTGATATCGCCCTGGTTGGTTACGGTAATCATACTCTTCCAGCCGTCACCGTTCAGTGTCATCGGAATTGTCGGCTGACCGTCTGTCGTCGGGTGCTTGGCATAATATTCTTTCAGCACCTTCTCATAATCCTGGACCGTTCTTACCTCTGGATAGCCCAGCTCCTTGAGCACCCGATGCTGAATCTGGAAGCCATTGGTCGCATCAAATTTCTGTTCGCCAACGCCGACATTCGTCGGAATCGAATAAATCGCTTCGTTGTCCTTGCTGTATTTCATCCGGTTCATGTTTCCTACCATGACTTTTTTGATATTGGGCGCGTGCTTATCGATCAGATCGGTCAGATCAACAATCGCCTCCGCATCCACCAGCTTGCCAATCTCTCCTTTGGCGAAAATAATATCCGGGTACTCGCCGCTTGCGGCCATCATGGAAATCCGGTCCTGCCCGCCTCCGCCGCCCACATCAAATTCCGCCTGCAGGGTAACACCGGTCTTCGCTATAATTTCTTTGCCCACATCGTCCTGCATGTTATTCCAGTTCGGGCTGGCATCCGCTCCAAAAAACGTGAAGGTTACCGGCTCCGTATCATTTCCGCTATTCCCGTTCGCACTGTCTGCGGCCTTGTTCCCGGAATTGCTGCAGCCGGCCGATACCAGCAGTAAGCCTGCAAGCAGTGCTGCCCCGAGCTGTTTAGATACCTTATGATTCATTCTGATAAATCCCCCTTTAGCTCTAATCTGATGCATAAGCTTCTTGAATGCGGTTGCAAACATCATCGCCTATCAGCGCTGCTCTTGGTGATGCTCTCATTTTACTCCGCGCCTTTGGCCGGATACCTTGATTTTCAGGTCATAAAATAGCATTATATAGACACGAATGCTCTATTTACCGGGAGGTCCCCTTGTGAGTAATGTCTATTTGAACTGGTTCACTACAGATGAGCAATTCCCGTTCTTTATCCAATACGGCGGCCATGCGGAGGACATGTCGCTCCATAAGCATGCGGACTTCTCCGAGCTGGTCATTGTGCTCAACGGGCATGCAACCCATGTTGTCAACGATGAGGAGTCTTTTATCAAAAAAGGGAATGTCTTCGTCATCAGCGGCGGCACTCCTCATGCTTACAAGACCCCTTACGATTTCAAAATCTGCAACATCATGTACAAAGCCGAGATGCTCAAATCTGCAGGTCCGGACCTCAGAACCCTGAACGGCTATCAGGCATTGTTCGTGCTGGAGCCGTTTTACCGCAGCATCAACGGGTTCAAAAGCAAGCTGAATCTGCCCATCGCCAGCCTTGAGCATGTCTCCGCGTTCATCGCTGCAATGATCAAAGAATACGAGGAGAAGCAGCAGGGCTACCAGACGATGCTCGCCTCACGGTTCATGGAGCTGGTGGTGTATCTGTCCAGGCACTATGAGAATCAGGAGGCCGGAACCGATAACAGCCTGATGCATCTGGCCAGCGCCATCTCCTACATCGAGGATCATTACCCTGAGCAGATTACACTGGAGGATATCGCCGCGCAGTCGCGGATTTCGGTCAGGCATCTGAACCGCATCTTCCGTGCTTACTACCAGACGACGCCGATCGCCTACATCCAGCGCCTGCGGCTGGAGCTGGCCTGTACCCTGCTCCGGGGGAGCAGGCATTCCATTACGGAGATTTCCTACATGTGCGGCTTCAATGACAGCAATTATCTGACCCGCCAATTCAAAAAAGCCTACGGCATGTCTCCGAAGGCTTATAGAGGGAGTTCTTGAATTAACGCGGAGCAACTCCGAATAAGCGTCGAGCCGAAGAAAGGGTGTATTGGAATGCAGTTCAAGTTGTATACGGATGTGCATGAGTTTTACAAGGATACCTATGATGTGCTGATGCGTCATGAAGCGCAAAATTTGATTCCTCTTGGCAATATCATCATGGGGCACGAAGGCGAAGACAAAACAGACTGGCGTGACCCTGTAAACTGGCTGATGGTAACGATTTCGGATGATAAGGGCATACAGCTTACCGCCATAATGACACCGCCGCACAATATTACGCTTTATGCAACAGGCAACAACATTAACCCGGAAGCTGTAAGCTGTCTGTTAGACGGGCTGAACGACCGTGAAATTCCAGGTGTGACAACCGAAAAAACGCTGGCTGAATATTTTGCCAAAGAATATACCTTGCGCAAGGGAAACACCTATACAACAACAATGAACCAGCGTATCTATGAACTGACAGCAGTAAACCCGGACATTCAAAAGCCCGGTACCGTTCGTTTGCTTGATAAAAAGGATATACATTTTTTCCCGTACTGGGCGGAAGCGTTCTATGCAGCGGGGACTTATGGCACAACAGAAATGTCCATCCCGCAAGAGGCGGCCCCTTACCTTTACCGGATAGAATCGAAAAAAATCTATATTTTAGAGGTCAACGGGATACCCGTTTCTATGGCAGGATATACAAGGGTAATGCAGACGGCGATTGGTGTGGCCTTTGTATATACCCCTCCATATGAGCGCAGCAAAGGATATGCTACTTCAATTGTGGCGCAGATAAGCCAGCTTGCATTGGAAAAAGGATTTACCAAGTGCGTCTTATATACAGACTTGGCAAATCCCACATCTAATAGCATCTATCAAAAGATTGGGTATACGCCCGTTTGTGATTCGCTCCAGTTACAATTTGAATAGTCTACTATAATTCTACTGGCTGTCCTGCTGCTCTGAGGGCTCATAATCGAACCAGTCAAAAGCTGCCGGAGCAGCTTGCCCCTCTGCAGAACCGGCCGCATACATAGCAATGAACACGCCGGTGAAACCTCCGGCAACCTCTGTACTGAGCAGATGCGTCTCGCCCCAGCCAAGGTCTATCGTGCTGCCTTGTGCTGTCTGCAGTGAAGCAACTATTTTCTTAGGATAAGCCTGTACCTTCAGTTCAACTGAACCTTCTGGACAATCCCAGGCTTGTTCTGTCTGCAGGGAGCCGATGGTTTTGCGGAAAACTATCTTTTTGCGGCCCTCTACTAGTGTTACGGCGAGATCATAATGATGTTTTTCGTTCATGAACACTGTTAATCCGGCTTCCTCCCCCTCATGCTGCGGCTCATACTCCATCGCCGCCGCGATGCTGCAGGAGAAGTGGCTGAGTCTGCGGCCGACAAAAGCGGGAGCACCAGCATTACTCAGGTTGGTCTCATGTCCGTGCAGCACCAGATACCCCGGGCGCTCCTGTAAGGACCAGCTGCCTTCCAGGGGATTGCGCAAAAAGGTCCAGTCGAAGCCCGGCCGGTTCTCGTTGAAATCGTCTCTGACCGGGGATGCCGGCCAAGTAGTCTGAGGCAGCTCCGGCGCTTCCATCTGCGGATCGATATGTGTATCGCGGCCGAATACCGGCCAGCCCTCTTCTGTCCAGGTGACAGGAGCCAGATACACCTCGCGCCCCAGATGGTGAGCCTTCGGATAGGCGACCGGTCTAATGCCCAGGCATACCGCCCACCAGCTTCCATCTTGCGCCTCGATCAGATCGGCGTGTCCGGCAGCCTGAATACTGCTGTCCATACTCCGGTTGGTCAGTACCGGATTGTGCGGACAGGACTCAAACGGCCCGTATGGCTGCCGGCTTCTCGCTATTGTCTCCATATGCCCGTATTCGGTGCCGCCTTCTGCGATCATGAGATAATACCAGCCGTCGATCTTGTACAGATGCGGGGCTTCCGGGTGAGCACCCCCGGTTCCTTTCCAGATATACCGGCTTTCCGTCAACATCTCTCCGGTTTCAATATCAATCTCACACTGATAGATAGCATGCCCTTCAGTCCCGTTGCACGACGACTGGAAGTACACGCGTCCGTCATCATCGAACAGGAGAGAAGGGTCTATGCCGCCCTGCTTGACCGGAACAGGGGCTGACCACGGTCCTTCCGGATTTTTGGTTTTGACATAGAAATTACCGACTCCGCTGACGTTGGTAGTGACCATATAGAACCAGCCGTCATGATAACGGATCGTCGGAGCGAATATACCGCCTGAGCTCCAAGCGTTCGACAGCGGCAGCTGCTCAGGGGTGGTCAGGCAATGGCCGATCTGCCGCCAATGGACCAGGTCCTTACTATGGAAAATCGGTACCCCCGGAAAGTACTCAAAGGTACTGGTAACCAAATAATAATCATCATTTACCCGGCATATGCTGGGATCGGGATGAAACCCGGGGATTACGGGGTTGCTGTATTGCATCGGCTGCACTCCTGTCCATTTGCTTGTTATTGTGTTTTTATTGTAACGGTCGGCACCGGCCTGAAACCTTAAGTTTCAAGTCATCAATTAGGAGGATACGGACATCAGGCGCACAGACCGGTTCCGTCCTGGAATGAAAACGCAGCGTATACAGCCACCTTTTATCCGGCAGCTCTCCCGCCTTTTTCCGAGCAAAAAGCACAAGACCCTTGAAGACACTGGTTCTTGTGCTTTGTTTTGGCGCTATAAGGGGTAACTGTTATTCTCCGGCAGGGTAGGGATCGATCGTCTGAATGGTTCCATCCTCGTTATATTTCAGCTCCGTATATTTCACACAGCGCTTGTGGTTCACACCGTCCGACAAGGAGCTGTCGTGGTAGAACAGGTACCATTTATCCTCAAACTGGACGATGGAATGGTGCGTGGTCCAGCCGATGACCGGGGTAAGAATGGTGCCTTTAAAAGTGAACGGTCCAAGCGGACTGCGGCTGATTCCGTACACCAGCTTATGCGTCGAGCCTGTCGAGTAGGACAGGTAGTAATAGCCGTTATATTTGTGAACCCATGGTCCTTCAAAATATCTCCGCTCCTCGTCACCGGCAGTAATCGGATTACCCTCCTCGTCGATGATCGAAATCTCCTGCAGCTCGTCTGCAAAGGAGAGCATGTCCTCGCTTAGCTTAGCTACGCGCGGTCCGATAGCCGGCTGGTCTGCAGGCGGCCCTTCGGTCTGCTCCGGCTGGAAGCTGCCGGTCTGCCACTTCTCCAGCTGGCCTCCCCACAGTCCCCCAAAGTAAATATAGGCCTGTTCATCCTCGTCCACCAACACAGCAGGGTCAATGCTGTAGCTGCCTTGGATACAGTCCGGCTCCGCTTTGAACGGTCCGGCCGGAGACGGAGAGGTGGCTACGCCAATTCTGAAGATTCCGTCCTTGTCCCGCGCCGGAAAGTACAGATAATACTGGTTGTTCTTGTACGCCGCATCCGGCGCCCACATCTGGGCTGAAGCCCATGGCACATCCCTCAGATGCAGCGCTTCGCCGTGGTCCACAGCAGGAGAATTGAAGTTGTCCAGCGACAGCACATGGTAATCCTCCATTTTATACTGGTCGCCGTTATCATTATCCGGCCCGTCATGGTCCAGGTCGTGCGAAGGGTAGATGTAGATTTTATTCTCAAATACATGGGCGGACGGATCAGCAGTATAAATATGGGTGACTAGCGGTTGGTTAGGTTTGACGCTGCTCATGATTATTGACTCCTTTAGGGTTATAGTGTGGTTTGAAGCCGGACTGCGGCTAATTCAATGGAATTTTTCCCTTTGATTCCGTCCGTTTGGCCGACTCAAGCGAATTCAACGGGATTTTCCCCTTTGATTCCGTCCGTTTGGCCGACTCAGGCGAATTCAACGGGATTTTTCCCTTTGATTCCGTCCGTTTGGGCCGACTCAAGCGAATTCAACGGGATTTTTCCCTTTGATTTCGTCCGTTTGGGCCGACTCAGGCTGATTCAACGGGATTTTTCCCTTTGATTCCGTCCGTTTGGCCGACTCAGGCGAATTCAACGGGATTTTTCCCTTTGATTCCATACGGTTGGCCGACTCAAGCGAATTCAACGGGATTTTTCCCCTTGATTTCGTCCGTTTGGGCCGACTCAGGCGAATTCAACGGGATTTTCCCCTTTGATTTCGTCCGTTTGGGCCGATCAGGCGAATTCAACGGGATTTTTCCCTTTGATTTCGTATGTTTGGCCGACTCAGGCGAATTCAACGGGATTTTTCCCTTTGATTCTGTACGTTGTTCCGTTTGTTCCGTTTGTTCGGCCACCGCATTCTATCCATGCGGGACAATAACATAAGCTGGCAGAGGACGTCTGCTCTAAACAGGCTCCCTCCCCTCCTCTGCCAAAAAAGATCTGCCTGCAGCCCAAAGGAGCTGCAGTGAAGATCTTAAATAGCTTATATCTTACTAGCTAATGTAGCCCTTGATCAGCCCGAGCGGCAGCGGTCTTGGCTGCTCGCAGCTGGTGGCAAGCTCTGCGTAACGCTTCGTATCCGAGCTGGTGTGGAAGGCATGCATAATCTCCAGTACGTGGTTAGCCAGCTCGCCGCACGCACGCGGACGGTTGCCGCTCGTGATGCAGTCCGCGATATCCGCTACGCCGATCCCCCGGCTGTTAACCGCGTAATTATGCACCAGCGGGATTTCCATGAAGCTGGTGCCGCCCGCCGGCTTCAGCAGAACCGGTCCGCCGAAGGTGTTGGGATCGGGAACAATCAATGTTCCCCGGGTTCCATAAATTTCGATGCGGGGCAGTGTACTGTCCCATACGTCGAAGCTGGTAACCATAGTGGCTACGGCGCCGCTGGCAAACTGTACGGTCCCTGCGACATGTGTCGGCACCTCCACATCAATCTGCTTACCGAATTTCTTTTCACTGGTAATGGTCCGCTGTGCAAAGGAGGTTTTGGTCATGCCCGCAACCGTTGCAGCCGGACCCAGCAGCGATACGAGTGCCGTAAGATAATAAGGCCCCATGTCGAACATCGGCCCGCCGCCTGCCTGATAATAAAATTCCGGGTCCGGGTGCCAGCTCTCATGCCCGTGGCAGACCATGAAGGCCGAAGCAGCTACAGGCTCACCGATAAAGCCGTCGTCAATCAGCTTGCGGCAGGTCTGGATTCCCGCGCCCAGGAAGGTGTCGGGGGCACAGCCGAGCATCAGCCCTTTTTCCGCAGCCAGCTCCACCAGCTCCTGCCCGTGCGCAAGCGCAAGTGACAGCGGCTTCTCGACGTAGACATGCTTACCGGACAGCAGCGCCTGCTTGCATACTTCGAAATGCCCTTTCGGCGTAGTCAGATTGACCACAATCTGAATATCCGGCGAAGCGAGCAGCTCCTCCGTAGTCCATACATTCGGCACACCGTATTTCTCCGCAGCTTCCTCTGCCCGCTCCTTAAATACATCCGCGCAGGCATAAACCTCCGTATTGACGAACAGCTTAGTCAAATTCTCAAAATAAATCCCGCTTATATTCCCGCAGCCGACAATCCCGACCTTTACCTTATCCAACGCAATCCCACCTGTTCATTGTTAATTTTAATAGCACATCTGCAGCTTTATTTCGCCGCCCATACGAACCCTCTGCGCATGAGCTCCTTCGCTTCCGGAATGTCGAAGATATCCGCATGGTGACCCAGCGAGTTGTAGAATACGCGGCCTTCGCCCCATTTCTTGGTGTACACAACCGGCACGGTAATTACGCCATTAGCGGAATGAGGGCCTTCGCTGACTGGAAACGTTGTGGTCGCCAGTACGTTAATGCATGGATCAACATGCAGGTAATACTGCTCGGACTTTACTTTAAAATCCTTAATTCCCTCGATAAGCGGACTGGAGCTGGACGACACCATGTTGACCACATAATCCACCCCGTCATTAAACGGATGGGCTACCCATTGTGATCCGGTCATAAATTGCCATTCCACACTGTTGCGGAACGAGTCGCACATCCCGCCGTGGCAGCCCGCCAGCCCTACGCCAGCTGCAACAGCCTTCAGTACAGGCTGCAGCTGCTCATTGCTGATCTCGCCCATGGTCCAGATTGGCACGATCAGACTGAGTCCGAGCAGCTTTTCCTCATCCTTGAAGCTGTCCAGCGTGTCGGAAATCTCAACTTCAAAGCCTTCCGCCTCCAGCAGTCCCGCGAATATTTCCGATACCTGCACTGGCTCATGCCCGTCCCAGCCGCCTCTTACAATCAATGCTTTTTTTGCCATGTCTATATGCTCCTTTATAATTTCTATAATTGGCTTCAACCTACGTTGTCCTCACCAGTTCCCTTTCATTGTAATGCAAGCGCTCTCGAACGGCTCGTCATTTTCATTGCCCGTATGGTCATTTTTTGCTATTATCTAATAAAATCTTACCGGCAGCACCAGTCGGCGTGCCTGCTTCCAAAGGAGCTGTTTTATGAAGGCTTTTCACGAAAACCGCATGTACCCTTCCCATTTGCCGTTCAGTTCCTGGCAGGTGAGTAACATCCATTTCTTGGCGCATTGGCATACGGATCTGGAGTTTGTATATGTACGCGAGGGTTCTATCCGGGTGGGGATTAATCTGGAGAGCCGTGTGCTCCACAAGGGGGATATGGCCTTTTGCAGCAGCGGGGATATTCATTATTACGACAGCTCTGACCGCGAATCAGTCATCCAGCTGGTTATCTTTAATCCCCAGCTGATCTCAAGCCCCGGCGGCTGGCCGAAGGAGGTGCGGCTGACAGACCCTTTCATCTGCACAGGTAGCCTCGACCAGACAGACCTTGCAGCCTCCGGGATGGCCGATATCCCCAGACTTATGCTTCAGCTGGAGCGTGAGCTTAACGGTGGACTGCCTCATTACGAGCAGATCATTACCGGCCAGCTGAACGAGCTATGTGGGCTCTTGCTGCGTCATCTCCCCACTGAACCCGCTGATCAGAAAAAAGACATGCGGCGGATGAGCAGCATGAAGGTGATGCAGAATGTACTCGATTACCTTGAAGATAACTATGCGGAGGTTATAACGCTGGAGGATGCGGCAGGGCTGGCTGAGATGAGTCTGTTCTATTTCTCCCGGTTCTTCAAAAGCACCACCGGTATGAGCTACATCTCCTACCTGAACCATATCCGGGTTAGCAAAGCGGAAGAGATGCTGCTGAACAGCGACAAGCCGATTATCGACATCGCCCTAGACTGCGGGTTTACAAATGTCCGAACCTTTAACCGGGTATTTAAGCAATTCAGGAATAATACGCCGTCAAGCTACCGGTGAGAAGGGCTGCGGCGTGTCCTGACAAGTCGGGAGCACCTGCCTACATGCCGCCGAAACTTCCCCCGCCCGGCATTTATATAGATTGAACTAATGATTTTTCTGTTTTGGGATTAACCGTGACTCCAGAGAATATTTGGACTTCCGGCCGCTGTTGTCTTCAGATTTCCTGATTTAAACCGCTTATAGCGGTAGAAATCCGAAGACTGCCTATGCTTCCGATGCGAGCTTTTCTACGAAAAGCTTTCAGGCGGACGCTACCGCTCCTACAGTTCCAGAATTCCCCTCCGCCACTCTTCCCTTAACTTAAATTTACAAGTTCAATCTATTTAGTTTGATTTCCTCCACCTAACTCTGCCGTTTACCAACTTTACCATCAATTAGTTGGATAATCGGCACTTAATTTAACCTAAATCCCTCCTACTGGGCAAAACAGCCAGATAAGGTGGCGTTTTTCCCACTAATCTGATCTGCCCGGCAGATTACCAGGAATTAGGTGACGTTTTTCCACTTAATTAAGCAGCCAAGCAGCCGAGCTCTCCATTACCCGCCTCCTGCAGATTTCCTCCAATTACTCCTCCAGTTACACACCTTCATATTCCTAACAAAAAAGAGCTCCCCAGCCAGTCATCCCCATGACCGCCAGACAGCTCCTCTCTTATCTCCCTTACAATCGCCCGCCTCTCCAGACTATTTTCCCTTCTCCTATCTACCCCCGTAAGTGCTGCGCCTTCCTCAGTCTCCCTACGTAGTCGCCCGCTCCACCAGGAAATACTGCAGCTTCTGCTGCGGCTCCCCTGTACCGTTCAGCCTCGTGAGCAGCAGGTGGAAGGCATTTTTCGCCTGATCAGCGATCGGATTATAAATGGATGTAATCCCCAGCGTATGGGCAAGCTCTGTATTGTCGAAGCCGACAACGGCCAGATCCTCCGGCACCCGCAGGTTCTGCCGGCGCGCCTCGCTTACGATGCCTGCCGCCACCAGATCATTGGAACAGAGAACGGCATCCGGCCGCTGCAGCGGATCTTCCACCGCCAGCAGCTCCTTGACCAGCTCCTCGCCCTGCCGGATAGAATGGATGCCGGTGCGGGACCACTGCGGCAGCTCTGCCAGACTATGCTTACGGGCTGCATCCTCATAAGCCTTCATCCGGCCTGATGTATTGATGCTGCTCGGTCTGCCGTAGGCATTGGCGATGCGTGTATGCCCCCGCCCGATCACATGCTCAAGCCCCAGCGTGTACCCGTCATACTGGTTCATCGCCACCGACGCAATCTGCGGATTCTCCATCCGCTGCCAGGAGACAATCGGCCCGTATTTACTGTAGCTGCCCAGCAGCGCAAGATCGTTGACGCAGGTGCTGATGACGAGGGCATCCACTCTTTTTCTGCGCATATCCTCGAACGCCTGCAGCTCTTTTTTCGGATCACCGCTTGAGGTATAGATAATAGTCTGATAGCCGTACTGGCTGGCCGTCTCTACAAAGCTGTTCAGGAACGGCAGCATCACCTCATTAATGCCCTCCGTTACCAGCCCGATTTGCAGCGTCTGCCCCTTGGACAGGGAGATGGCGTTGCCGTTGGGCACATAGTCCAGCTCCTCCATGATCGCCAGAATTTTGTCACGGGTCGGCTGGCTTACATGGCGGGACTGATTCAACACTCTTGATACGGTGGCTTTGGAAAATCCCGACAGCTTGGCGATTTGCTCAAGATTCGACATAGGTCTCTCCTTATATTCACAAAAAAGTTCTTGACATGTAACGCGTTTCAACATTTAGCATGCAATTATAGGACATATTAATAGCTTACCATAACTCTCACTACAACTATAAAAGGCGGGATTACATTGACAGTAAAATTTCCTGAAAACTTCCTGTGGGGCGGCGCAGTAGCAGCTAACCAGCTGGAAGGCGCATATAATGAAGACGGCAAAGGCCTGTCCACCCAGGACGTGGCTCCGCAAGGCATCAAAGGACCGATCACTGAAGCGCCTACCGAAGATAATATGAAGCTGGTCGGCATCGACTTCTACCACCGTTACAAGGAAGATATCAAGCTTTTTGCCGAAATGGGCTTCAAAGTGTTCCGTACCTCCATTGCCTGGACGCGGATCTTCCCGAACGGGGACGAGCTGGAGCCGAACGAGAAGGGCCTGCAATTCTACGATGACCTGTTCGACGAATGCCGTAAATACGGCATTGAGCCGCTGGTGACCATCTCCCACTACGAGACACCGCTGCACCTGTCCAAGCAGTATAACGGCTGGGTTAACCGTGATCTGGTCGGCTTCTACGAGCGTTATGCCAGAACACTGTTCACCCGCTACAAGGGCAAAGTGAAGTACTGGCTGACTTTTAACGAAATCAACTCCATTCTGCATGAGCCGTTCATGAGCGGCGGGATTTATACTCCTAAGGACCAGCTGAGCAAGCAGGATCTGTATCAGGCTATCCATCATGAGCTGGTGGCTAGTGCAACGGCTGTCAAAGTCGGACATGAGATCGACCCGGAAGCCCAAATCGGCTGCATGATCCTCAGTATGCCGACTTACCCGCTGACTCCTAACCCGAACGATGTAATCGCGGCAATGAAGTCCGAGCATATGAACTACTTCTTCGGCGATGTGCATGCGCGCGGCGTATATCCAGGCTATATGAAACGCTACTTCCGTGAAAACGGCATTGAGATTCATATGGAGCCGGGAGATGCGGACATCCTGAAGCATACGGTAGACTTTATCTCCTTCAGCTATTATGTAAGTATCTGCGAAACCGGCGACGACAACAGCCGCAAGCAGACGGAAGGCAACCTGTTCAGCGGTGCAGCCAATCCTTACCTGGAAGCAAGCGAATGGGGCTGGCAGATTGACCCGCAGGGCCTGCGCTACGTGCTGAATATGTTCTACGACCGCTACCAGAAGCCGCTCTTTATCGTTGAGAACGGTCTTGGTGCGAAGGATGTGCTGGTTACAGGCGAAGACGGCGTGCCGACGGTTAATGACGACTACCGGATCAAATATTTGAACGACCACCTGGTTCAGGTAGGCGAGGCGCTGGAGGACGGCGTTGAGATTATGGGCTATACCGCATGGGGCTGTATCGACCTGGTCAGTGCTTCGACGGCAGAGCTCAGCAAGCGTTACGGCTTCATTTATGTAGACCGCCACGACGACAACACAGGTACGCTTGAGCGTTACCGCAAGAAATCCTTCCACTGGTACAAGGATGTTATTGCTACTGACGGACAGAGCCTGAAGTAACAGCACCATTCACCTGTACAAAAATAAACCGCAAGCTCTCCATCATCCGGAGGCTTGCGGTTTTTAGTTACTTTATTAAAAAGCCGGCTACACCGGCATTCCATTCTGCAGCTCCATCATTGTGCGGATGGTCAGCAGCACGCCGTTCTCTTCGTTCGACTTCGTAATGAAGCCGGCCGCTTGCTTCGTATTCTCGCAGGCGTTACTCATGGCAAAGCTGTATTTGGCCGCGGCCATCAGCTCGATATCATTTTCCCCGTCACCAAAGGACATGGTCTCTTCCTTCGTAATGCCCAGCATCTCCTGCAGCCTTCTGACCGTCTCCCCCTTATGGGTACCCCGGGCTGTAATGTCCACCCATCTTGGCTCAGAATCAATAATATAGATCTGTCCAAGCAGGCTTTCTTCGATGTGCTGTCTGATCAGTGCGCTCCGGCCGGCATCATCGAAGACAGTAAGCTTAATAAATTCTCCAGTCACCGTGTCAAAAGAATCCGTTCTGCTTACATTCGCATAAGAATGCCGAACCAGATTGAAAGCCTCATCCGAAATCCCGCTGCTGACAAAAGCACCTTCACTCGTGCAGGCAATCAGAATCAGATTATCAGCAAAGGACCCAACCAATGAAATAGCCTGAGACGCCAGCCGGCGGTCCAGCGTAAATTCCTTAACCAGCACCCCGTCCTGCTTAATACGTGCAGCGCTGTCACCCAGAATCCATATGCCCTGCCCGCGCCCGCGGAACAGCTCCTCCACCCGTTCACACTGCTTGCCTGTGCAGGCTGCAAAAGCAATATTGTTCCTCTGCATCTCCCCGTACACCTCATCGAACAGGGCCGTATCAAAGGTTCCGTTATCATTCAAAAAAGTCCCGTCCATATCTGTAACAACCAGCTTCAGCATCTCTATTCCCCCTTAAAATGAAGTCGCTTCATGATGACTAATTTCAGTGTAACGGCTGGGACGCGTTTCATGTCAACTATGCAGAAAAAGGGTAATGAACGGTAAGTAATGCGCTGCTATGTATAAAAAAAGGAAGATATTGCCGTATCACCTATAGTAAAATGGAAACATTAATAATCACCACATCATTCGGATATTCATTACAAAGCCAATGGGGGAGCTTATGGAGCACTTTAAAGAGCGTCTGAGGTCCATAAAGGAACAGCAGGATACACTGTCCGCCGAATACCGTGATCTGGTCAAAGCCTATGAGGGCAGCGATCTGGTTAACGAAAATGAGCTGCTCAAAAGAAAAGCTGCGGCTGTGGAGCAGGCCCTGGCCGAGGCTGAGGCACAGCAGGCCAGGCTGAAGCAGGAAAACGCCGAGCTGCGCACGGCGCTGACCGAGCAGATTCTGGATGAGAAGCTGGGCATCCTCAAGCTGTCCCGGCAGAAGCTGCATACGTATTTTGCAGCGCAGGGCGCCGGCCAGCATAACCGGCTGACCGCGTTTGAGGTGCGGACTAAGCAGCGGATCGCCGAAATGTACCGCACGGCAGAGCGGCTGCTCAGCAGTGACCGCGAGCAGATGCGCAGAATGCTGGATGAGCTGTCTGTCAGGCTGAGCGAAGGCATTCACCGCCAGCGGGAAGCCCTGCGGGCAGCAGAGCAGCCGCTGGCGTCAGAGCTGGACAGCCGGCTGGATGACTTCGCAGCAGAGGGAATCAGCGAAGAGACCATTCAGCGGCGCCGCCGCCAGAACCGGCTCGAAATGAAGATCGGGCTGAACTGGATCAACTGGCTGGGTATCCTGCTGCTGATTCTGGCAGTCGGTGCGGGCTTCAAGTACACCTACTCTAACTGGTTCAGCGGGTATATGAAGGGCAGCGCTTTTTTCCTGTTCGGCGCCTTAATGCTGGGCGGCGGGGAATGGCTGTTCCGCAGAGGAAGGGGCACCTTTGCGCTCGGATTGCTCGGCGGCGGGGTTTCCGTGCTGTACGGCTCTGTATTTTACAGCTATTTTCTGCTGGAGATTATCGGCATTTACACCGGTCTTGGCTTGTCTGTGCTCATTACGCTTACGGCGGTGCTGCTGTCGCTCCGTTATGAGTCAAGGACGATCTGCTCACTGGGGCTGGTCGGGGGCTATCTTCCGCTCTTTTCCTATATAGGCGCGTTTGGTCTGGAAGGCTCTGCCGTCTATGCTGCTATGGGTTATCTGTTCCTGCTGAATCTGCTGATCCTGATGATCTCGCTGCGCAAGCGGTGGATAGTAGTCAATTACATCAGCTTTTTGTTCAACACGCCTTCGATGCTGCTGCTGATTGTCATGTCAGACAGTCACGGCATCAGCATGTTCTATTCGCTCCTGACCTTCGCCATGTATCTGGGCATGACACTGTGGTATCCGTTCAAGTTCCGGACCAAGCTGTCCTGGTGGGACTTCGCGCTGCTTGCCTGCAACACGCTGACCAGCTGTCTTGTTCTGTACGTGCTGTTCGTTGGTGCGGGTCTCGGCGCTTACAAAGGGGCGCTTGCCCTGGTGTTCTGCCTGATGTATCTGGGTTTCGGACAACTGCTGGAGAAACGGATGGCCCAGGAAAAAGAAAGTATGGTGCTCTTCTACTCTACCGCGCTCACCTTTGCCGTCCTGATGATCCCGTTCCAGTTCGGTGCCGTGTGGTGGTCGATCGGCTGGCTGATTGAAGCGGTTGTGCTGACAGTATACGGCCATTTGCAGCGTGTTAAGGCTGTAGAGCGGACCGGCTGGGGTATTCTCTTGCTCTCGCTGGGCATTTTCTTCTTCGTCGATGTGGTGGTGCAGTCTTCATCCGTCGCTCCGCTGATTCTCTATGACAATTCATATTTTGCGCTAAAATACACCTTTATCACGGCCGGGCTGCTAGTCGTTGCCCTTCTCTATGCCATCCGGCATACCAACCGTGAAGTTGTAGCGGCCAGCTCTCCCCTGGATATTCAGATCGGGATCTGGTTCAAATACGCAGCCCTGGCGAACTTCTACGCATACATGCTATATGAAGCATTGCATCTGTATAACCTGTATGTGCCGGAGGATTTTACCCGGTCTTCGTTCTACAGGCCGCTGCTGGCAGCCTTGCTGACGCTCGTTCTCGCCTATGTGCTGCCGCGGATCAAAGTGCTGTACGATAACGTTGTAGGTTATATGGTTTATTTCCTGTATGCCGCCGGTTATATTACCGGAATCGGACTCACCTTCGGCCAGCATACCCTGCGGGCAGATTTCAGTGATAACACAGCCGCAGATTATATTGCCTTCGGGCTGCTGCTGTTGTTCAATGTGTTCGTCTGGCTGAATGGAGGAAGGCTCCTGAAGGTGCTGCTCAGACGGGAATACAACAACGCCGAGCTGTATCCGGTCATCATGGGTATCTACCTGCTGGCTATCGTCACTGCTTTCCTCGGCGTACAGCTGCGGCAGACGGACGGCGGGCTGGTGTACAGCATCACTTACCTGCTGCTGGCGGTGCTGTTCATCATGTTCGGCTTCCGCCGCAGGTATGTGTATATCCGGCGCTTCGGGCTTGGCCTGACGCTGCTGGCTACCGGCAAGCTGCTGCTCTACGATCTTCAGCTGCTCGGTACCGGCAGCAAGATCATCGCCTATTTCAGCTTCGGCCTCTGCCTGCTGGGCATCTCTTATCTGTATCAGCGGGTATCGGCCAGAATGGAGGAAGCTTATGCAGAGACACAACCGGGGCAGGCGGAACAGGATGAGGATCAAGAGTAGCGCCGCGATCCTGCTGCTGGCCGTGCTAAGCCCGTTTGCACTATTTCCCGGCCAGCATCTGTCTGCCTCGGCTGGCGGAGTTGCCGGCGGGGCTGATACGCATCCCGAATGGAAGTACTCCAAGGAAATTGTGCTTCCGGGACAGACGCCCTACGGGGAGCTGTACCTTGATCCAGAGGTATATGCAGGCGCAGCCGATGATCTGCGCGACCTGCGGATTGTGGACAATACCGGTACCTTCATTCCTTTTTATAAGGAGAGCAGCGAAGAATTCTCGGAGGAACAGCTTACAACCTACTCCGCTACGCTGATCCACAGCGCCAAAAAGGATGCCAACACCCTGCTCGATTACAAGGTAACACCCCTGGCTGAGAATGTTGACGTTCAGGCCAACCGATTGGAGTTCGGGCTGCCGGACGTTAACTTCCTGCTCCATACACAGCTGCTCGGCAGCTATGACGGTGTGGCCTGGGAGCCCTTAGCGGACGGGGATCTGTATAGTGTGAACGGACGGGTGCAGAGCAGCATTGAACTGGGCGCAAGCTATAAATACGGCTATTACCGGCTGATTGCCGAGAATAACGCGGCGAATCTGCAGTTTCCTTCCCTTACCCTGCTGCGAAGCACCCGGGTGACGCATACGGATCATTTCAAGCAGCAGCAGGATGCGGTTTATGAAATCCGGCAAAAGGACCGCCAGACGGAAATCATCCTCCAGAATCCGGGCAGGCTGAACATTTCAGGCCTGCAGCTGGAGATCGGCGGCAGCGGCAGCTTTACCCGCCAGTTCGAGCTTTATGACGGTGAAGGCAGGCTGCTTCCCGCAACAGGCAGCGGGGAATTATACCGGCTGGACTTTAAGGATACCGAAATTGCCTCCACCACCATTATTCCGGCTATGGCGGTATCTGCCTCCGCGCTGCGGCTCGTCATTTATAACCAGGATGACACACCGCTGCCGGTTGAGGGGCTTAAGCTTGAATATCTGCTGGACCGGCTTGTTTTTGCCGCTGAAGGCGGGCAGCCGCTGCGCCTGCTCTACGGCAATGCGGAGGCTGCTGCACCGCAATACGATATTGTGAACTTCAGGGATTACATTGCCGGTGAAGGTAAAATGCTGGCCAGACTCGGGGCGGCGGAGCTGCGGCAGTCACCTGCAGCGGATACCGCTCAGACCAGCTGGTTCCAGGGCCAGACCGGGTTTAACATCGTGATCATTGCCGTATCACTGCTGCTGATTCTTTTTCTGGCCCGGAAATTAGGGCGGAAATAGAATCAGCACACTTAAATAAGCCAGGCCTGGAGGATCTCTGTGATCTACCAGCCTGGCTTTTGTTATGACTGCTAATGGTTATGAATGCTAATGCTATTGTGCTTTCGTGGTTCTGCGGGACGACTTGCGTTTGGACGATTTGGCGGCAAGCTGCTCCTCAGCCAGCCGGGCGATTTCCGCCTGCCGCTCCTGCTCCCGGCGGAGCTTGTCGGCTTCAGCCTGCTCTGCCCGGACCCGCAATTCATCCTCGATACGCTGCTGGACTGCCGGATCAGTGCTGGTCAGATATTGTCCGAAGGCATCAGGGTACACAAAGCCCTTTTCTCCTGCCGCCCCTGCGAAGCTGACAGTAATTCTGTCCGTGCTATGGGTTACTACAGTCCCCGTACCATATGTGCTATGCTCGACCTGCTTATTTAACAACTGGCTCATTTCATCAGCTCCTTCTTCAGATAGTTTCCTGTATAGCTCCCCTCATACTCAGCCACCTGCTCCGGAGTCCCTGTACAGACTAGCTCCCCTCCCGCAGCACCGCCTTCGGGTCCCAGATCAATCAGGTAATCCGCGTTTTTGATCAGCTCCAGATTATGCTCAATGACAACTACGGTATTGCCGGCATCTGCCAGGGCATGCAGAACATCAATCAGCTGATGCACATCGGCAAAATGCAGCCCTGTCGTTGGCTCATCCAGCACATAAATGGTTGATCCGGTTGCCGGTCTCAGCAGCTCCGCTGCAAGCTTAACCCGCTGCGCTTCCCCTCCGGACAAGGTCGTTGAAGCCTGGCCTAGTTTGATGTAGCCGAGACCAACGCTGCACAGGGCTGCGATCTTTTTGCGTATTTTCGGAACATTACTGAAGAACTGAGCAGCTTCCAGGGCGGTCAGATCGAGCACATCGGCGATGCTTTTCCCTTTATAGTGCACCTCCAGCGTTTCACGGCTGTATCTCCGCCCTTTGCAATTGCCGCAGGGTACATACACATCAGGCAGAAAATGCATCTCCACCTTAATCATACCGTCCCCTGCACAGGCCTCACAGCGTCCCCCTTTGATGTTGAAGGAGAAACGGCCGGGACCGTAGCCGCGAACCTTGGCTTCATTAGTCTGTGAAAATAAAGTACGGATGTTATCGAATACGCCGGTGTAAGTAGCCGGGTTGGAGCGGGGCGAACGCCCGATTGGCTTTTGGTCGATATTAATGATTTTATCCAGATGCTCCAGTCCCTCAATCCGCTTATGCGCTCCCGGCCGGGTATGGGCCCGGTTCAGCGCAGCCGCCAGCTTCTTGTACAGGATTTCATTCACCAGACTGGACTTGCCGGAGCCGGATACCCCTGTTACACAAGTAAGTGTACCTAAAGGAATGCTCACATCTATTCCCTTTAAATTATTGGCTGCAGCGCCAGTAATAGCCAGCTGTTTACCGTTACCGTCCCGCCGGATCTCTGGCACCGGAATCCGCTTGCTCCGGGAAAGATACTGTCCGGTAACGGAGCGGGGCTCAGCCGCTATAGCTTCAGGCGTGCCCTGCGCCACCACTTCACCGCCGTTCACTCCTGCGCCCGGGCCGACATCGATGACCCAGTCCGCCTGACGGATTGTATCCTCATCATGCTCGACCACAATCAGCGTGTTGCCGAGATCACGCATGTTCTGCAGGGCCAGCAGCAGCCGGTCGTTATCCCGCTGATGCAGGCCGATCGACGGCTCGTCGAGAATATAGAGCACGCCCATCAGCCCGGAGCCGATCTGTGTCGCCAGCCTGATCCGCTGGCTCTCTCCGCCGGATAAGGACCCGGCGGCTCGGGAGAGCGTCAAATAGTTCAGACCTACATTGTTCAGGAAGCGGAATCTCGCATCGATCTCCTGCAGAATGGAACCGGCAATCTCCATCTGCACAGCGGACAGGCTCAGATCCGCTATAAACCTTCCGGCTTCTTCTACCGGCAGATGGCAAAATTCCATGATGCTGAGCCCGCCGATTGTTACACCCAGCACAGCCGGTGACAGCCGGTTACCGTGGCAATGCGGGCAGGGCAGCACAGACATGTACTCCTCAAGCTCCTGCTTCGCCGCTTCGGACCCCGTCTCCCGGTAGCGCCGCTCCAGATTGTTAGCGATCCCCTCGAAGGGCGCCTTCAGCGCTTTTGTCCCGTACAGCAGTGCATTCAACGCTTCATCCCTCAGCTCCCCGAGCGGTGTATCCAGACTGAAGCCATACTTGCTTCCAAGCGCCTCATAATATTTTTTACAGAAAGAATCCTCCGTCACATTTGTCCAGCCGTTTAACCTGATGCCGCCTTCCCGGAGCGAACGTTGTTTGTCCGGAATGAGCTTATCCGGGTCTGCCTTCAGATGCGAACCCAGACCGGAACAGGCCATACATGCACCTTCATAGTTGTTAAAAGAGAATAGGCGCGGGGTCAGCTCCGGTATGGACACGTTACAATGCGGACAAGCCAGCTTTTGCGAATACAATGTCTCCTCACCGCTGGCCGTCTGGTGAATAATGACCAGATCATCTGACAGCGAAAAGGCGGTCTCCAGCGAATCCGCCAGTCTCTGGTAATCCATATCCGCTGTATTCAGACGGTCGATCACCAGCTCAATCTGATGATCCTCGTTCTTATCCAGCTGAATGTCATCCGTCACCCGGTAAACTGTGCCATCCACCCGGACCCGGGCAAATCCCCCTGTGCGGGCCTGATCCAGCACCTCGTAGTGGCTGCCTTTTTTGCCGCGGATCATTGGAGCCAGCACTTCAAATTTAGTTCCCGGGGGGAGCTGACTGATCCGGGCGGTTATCTGATCCACAGACTGCCGTTCCACCGTTCTCCCGCATGTGGGACAATGGGGAATCCCGATTTTGGACCACAGCAGACGCAGGTAATCATAGATTTCGGTAACCGTCCCTACTGTAGAGCGCGGATTATTGGAGGTTGTCTTTTGTTCTATCGCAATGGCCGGGGAGAGCCCGTCAATGGCATCCACATCCGGTTTGCCCATCAGCCCCAGGAACTGCCGGGCATAGGATGAGAGAGATTCCATGTACCGCATCTGCCCTTCAGCATATAACGTATCAAAAGCCAGACTCGATTTGCCGGAGCCGCTCACTCCTGTCACAACAACGAACTGGTTGCGCGGGATGTCCAGACTGATATTCTTCAGATTATGCTCTCTTGCCCCGCTGACGCTTATATATTCATGCATAACTGCACCCTCCTGTATCCGTAAAAAAGCTTTATAACTAAATTGTAGCATATGCGTGTCAAGTCATTTTTCCACTAATTGTAATTTATCAGCGGAAAATTTTCGTGTTACCCGCCCGGCCTCTGCTGCTGCTCCATCTGGAGTGAACGCGAAATAGCCCCGCGCAGCGGGGCTGGGGCTATACATGAAGCATCCATATAAGTGGAAATTCGCCGCCTAATTCTCGGATGAAGCCAGCTATCAGGAATATAATTGGAAGAAAGCAACTTAATTTCGCCGAAACTGCCCTCAGCGCTGTAAATAGCCCGAATTAAATGGCGTTTTTCTAACTAATAGCCGCATATCCCGAAACACATAGAATTTAGGTGGCGAAAATCGAACTAAATTCCGCACTGCCCGCCCTCTTTTCAAGCCTGCCCCTCCTAAATCTTCCTGGCAATAATATGTGTAAAAATAGCAATGTCCCTGTACGGGCTCTGCCTGCCGACCTCCAGCTCCAGCTGCACCATCCGGTTATGCCAGTCTTCATCCTGCTTCACTTCATTGTCGGTAATATATCCGTATAGATTATGTATGCCAAAATGCCCTTCAATCTCATAGCCTGCGCTACTCAGCCACTCCGCCAGCTGCTCGTAAGGATAAACTGTAATGTCCGTTTTAATGATTCCGCTGTACTCCTGACTGTTGCCGATGGCGGCCAGTGCGCTGTCCGGGTCCTTGTTCAGAATAGCTTTTTTCATCACCTTGGCTGCCGGATTATGGGCAATCAGCGACAGGTACCCGCCAGCCTGCTGGCAACCGGCAATCAATTCGAGAAACCGCTGCGGATCTTCCGTATATTCAAGAATGTTGTGGCAAAAGCTCCAGCCGAACGTCCCCAGACCGCCGGCCGCCTGCTCAAACGAATCATTAATGTAGCGGACACCCGGCCCGTTCTTAGCTGCGATGGCAACCATCTCCGGCGTCGGCTCTACACCAGTCACTGTATGTCCTTGTCTGCTATACTCATTGCTTGAAATGCCAAAGCCGCTGCCTGTGTCCAGGATAGACTGGGCTTCACCGGTCAGAAACGGGTCGATCTGGTCCCACGCTGTCAGGTAGAACAATCTCCCCCACGGCATCCGGGTGTAGTGCAAATAGGCTTCAATTGATGCTGAAAAGGCAGCTGTTGTGTTCACTCGTTTCATCCTCCGCTAACGTTATTGGCAACCCTGCTCTGTATTGCAAATTTCACCCACAGTAAACAATATAATATAGAACCAATGAACACCGATGCCTAATTGATCACCTTCAAGCATAGATCCGGTTGCTCCAAAAGAAACAGCCCAAGCCAGAGGCTTGAGCTGTATTTCTTAAATCCTTTGCTGTATATTACAGTGTTACGGCTCCCGTGGAGCCTCAAACGTATGCCCGCAGTTCGGACAGAAACGAGCATCCGCCGGCACACTGCTGCTGCAGCCTTTGCATATTTTCACATCACCCATTGCGGTAATCTGCTCCAGGTTTGCTTCAATTTCGGCTTTTAGCGCAAGAATACGCGTCATATTTACCGCATAAGCATCCGCCTGCAATGCCGAGCCCTGGAGAGTGGCTTCAAACAGCATTTTGCCCATGCTCTGATACTGCTTGTCAATTTCACTTTGCTTGCCGCTGTTCTGCAATTTGAGACGGTTTACCTCTACGACAGTCTTGGCTTTGTTGCCCGCCTCGCTTACCCCTGCCTTGAATTTATCAAAAAAGCTCATTTAGCATCCCTCATTTTCTAATAATGTCGTTTGTCCGTAAAATTCGTCAGGAAGCGCCGCTTCCCTGCTATGTTTATTCACCATTACCCCATAATAGGCCAGACAACCCCGCCGTGCTCCAGCTTGCATACTAATTATTATTATTAACTAAACTGATCTTTCTACATTATAACTTATAAACATTTTTTTGTTATATTTATCATAGTACTAGACTGCTCTGGGCAGATAATTTATAGTAATCAGAGGAATAATCTGTAAAAGGGGAGTAAGCCTGCTGATGCTGACTGCACTGGTCACCGCTGTATTTATAGCGTTCTCATTCAAAATCATTGAACGACTCATTGGACTATGCAGCAAGGTCCACATACGATTCGCCGTTTATTATTGGGGGGCTTTGCTTATTACCGCCAGTCTGTTCATCAAGGACAATTATGTCTACAGCCTGCCGCATAATTTTCTTGCCGTACTGCCGCTGTGTCTTATTATTCAACTCACTGCCGGATTGATTGCAAGACGTTCCGGCTATTCACCCACAGGCCGTTTCAATACATTTAATTTTGTTATCACTTATCCTATATTTGAGGAGATTGCCTTCCGGGGGCTGGCTCTGCCTGTACTTGCACGTCATGAAAGCTTTGGAGCCTTCTCCGGGCTGGAGCTTGGATATGGCCTGATTCCGCAGCTAAGCCTGGCGGTGATAATTACAGCCGTTCTGTTCGCTGTATCACACCTGCAGTACTATAAGCTCAATGCCGAAAGCATCCGGTTCATGGCGTTTGCGCTGAGCGGCGGACTGTTCTTCGGGCTTGTTGCACAGGCGACGGCGTCCATTCTGTTAACCATTTTAATGCATATTTCATTTAACGCTTCCGCGGCCCTGTATTCCTATAATAAGAAAAAGCCGGCTAAATAAAAAAAGAGTACCGCTCATCACCTACAGAGCCAGTGCCTCTTCTGTAATTCTTCTGATATCCACCGGGGACAGCGTCTCCTCATTCACCATATCCGGCAGAATCTCTGCCAGGAAATACTCCACGCATTTCAGGTCAATGTTCTTGATCTTGATCAGCGCATTGCGGTACATAACCACAAATTCCTTCTCCGTATTGCCCCGCTGCATCTCTGCAAACGCCTCATACACCTGGTCCATTTTATCCGCAACCTCGAGAATCAGCCCCTCCAGCGACTCATCCTTGCCTTCACGCAGCTGCTGGACGAAGATGCTTTTGAACTCCTCCGGGATGTGCTCCTCGATAAAGTTGTGGATCATCCCTTCCTCAACCTGCTGGATCAGCGACCGCAGCTGCAGCGAGGAATGCTTCACCGGTGTTTTGATGTCCCCGATAAAAATCTCACCGTAATCATGGCTGCTCGTAATCTCGTACAGCTTCTTCCAGTCGATCACCGCACCGTTCTTCTCCTCGATATCGGCCAGCGTTTTGGCATACTGTACAACCTTCCAGGAATGGGCTGCTACGCTGTGCTCCTCAAATTTAAACTTCCCCGGGCAGCGGATAATCCGTTCCAGCTCATTCAGTGAGCGAAAATACTTATGAATTCCCATCAGTCAGTCCTCCTTGTTCATCATAATCTGGTTAGTTCATCTCTTAAAGATGGGGAGGTAAAGCTACTCACAGTATAGTGAAGGAATGTTAAGCGTCGATACAACCGGATGACTTCTTATGTAAAATGTAAAATCCCCCGCAAGCTTCTATAAGCTTTAATTTGAAAAAAAGCTGCCGCGACAGGCTTGTCCAGCATTAGCCCCGCCTTTCTGCGGACCCCTTCCCCGACTTAGGTCTGGATACAAAAACAGTCCCGGGGCTGTTTTGCGCAGCTGCAGATCGCCGTACAATTAACACATGGAAAACGGATATTGAGAAGAAACCTTCGGGTGTATCCATAATAAGAGAGGAAGATTATTAATGAGAAAATTGTACCGCTCCACAACTGACAAAATGTTTACAGGCTTATGCGGAGGGCTGGCCCGCCATCTTAATCTGGACACCACGCTCGTCAGACTGCTCGTCGCAGCCGCCGCATTCTTCAGCTTCGGTACGGTTATTTTCATCTACATTATCGCCAGCATCATCATTCCTAAAGAAACCTACACCAGCTTCACAGACAGCTTTGACCACTATTAATCGGTAATCATATAAAGGCCCGGCTTAAAGACAACATCCAAAATTATAATTTAAAGGAGAAATGAACATGAGCAGCATATTTGAACGTATCACAACCCTGACGAAGGCGGCAATTCACGAAGGATTGAACAAACTGGAAGATCCGGTCCTGCTGACCGGCCAATATCTGCGGGACCTCGATGACAAGATCAGCAGCGCCGAAAGCAAACAACGCGAGCTGAAAGTAACCGCAAGTGTGCTGGAACGCCGCAAGGCTGAGTACCTGGTGCAGGCGGACAGCAGCGAAGCTTCCGCTATCCAGGCAATGAGCGAAGGCAATGAACCGGCAGCCAGAGTCGCTGTAGAAGCTAAGCTGCGTTATCTGGAAAGTGTACAAGAGACGGAGGCTATTCTTGAGGAAACCCTGCAGGCACTGGCTGCTCTTGAGGTCAATCTGCAGAATGCCAAAGCAGAGCATGCCCGGCTGAAGGCCAAACGGGCAGAGCTTGCCGAACGTGCCCGCAAGGCAGCTGAAGCAAGCAAACGCGCCGCGCAAAACAGCGCAGCTTCCTACGGTGGAGCGCCTGCATACGGTCACGTAATTAACGCCGGCACCGCCTCCCGCGGCTTCGAGCGGATGGAAGACAAGATCAATGAGTGGGAAGCACAAGCCGGCCACGCCGCACAGGCTTCCGCCCCTGCCATCGACCCTGCACTGCAGGGCGCAGTAGAAGCTGAGCTGGCCCGCCTGCGCAGCAAGCAGACGGACAGCGGGAATTAAGCCTGATTATCTTAATTAATCAGGGTGAAACAAGCAAAAAGCAGCGATCCTCCGGGTATCCGGGGATCGCTGCTTTGCGTTGCAGGACTAACAAGAACACCAGCACCCGGCTGTAACGGACCCAGGAGACGTTAATTAGGGAAATAACCGGCCCTCCGCTGGCTAACGGACTCAGATGACGCTATCTAGCCACTGCGCCTGCAATCTGCAGCATTTGGCACCTGTTAAGGCCGCTCGAGTCCGTTACGTTTCCAAGGCGCACGCAAATTTGCAAATAACGTCTGCTCAGTCCGCAAACATTCATTTGTGGTTGTGCTCCATCACTAGCCGCACCCATAACCGCACACCATGTATCAGCATGTCTTCGTCAATGTTGAACTTGGGCTGATGGATCGTATGCGTAATGCCCTCAGCTGCATTGCCGCAGCCGATGAAGGCAAATGCACCCGGTACCCGGTCCAGATACCAGCCGAAATCCTCACCGGCGAGGCTAGGCTGATTTAGCAGTACGGCCTGCTCTTCCCCCAGCACTCCGCGTGCTGCGCGAAGTATCCGCTGTACAGCCGCAGCATCGTTCACGACCGCGATTCCCTCACGCAGCTCCAGGCGGAAGTCACCGCCGTAAGCTGCGGCTGCCGCTGTAGCATGGCGGCGCAGCCCTTCGGTGATTGCAGCCACCGCTGTCTTCGAGAAGGCCCGGAATGTTCCGGTCAGCTCACTGTGTTCAGCGATCACATTGACCGCCGTGCCGGCACGGACTGTACCGAAGGCCAGCACCGCCGCTTCCTGCGGATCAATCTGATTGGCCATCAATCCGTTAACACCGGCTATGAACTGCGCCGCCATCTGAATCGCATCCGCCGCCTTATGCGGAGCGCTGTGATGTCCGGCCGTACCCCGGAACTCCACCTTGAAATGGCTGGAAGCCGCCATTGCATAATGCGGATGGACGCCCAGCATTCCCGCCGGCAGCTCCGGCATCACATGCAGCGCATAAGCGTAATCTACCCCCTCCAGAAGGCCGGCCTCAATCATATCACGTCCGCCTGAGAGCAGCCTGCCGTCAAGCGGACTTTTAACCGCACCCTCCTCGGCAGGCTGAAAGACGAATACCACTGTTCCCGCCAGCTGATCACGGAAGGCAGCCAGCGTTCGGGCCGCACCCAGCAGCATGGCGGTATGGGCATCATGACCGCAGGCATGCATGATGCCCGCATTCTCCGATTTATAGGGCAGCTCATTCTGCTCTTGTATAGGCAGAGCATCCATATCAGCCCTCAGCAGAATGACCGGACCGCTGCCCGCCTGCCCCTGCAGCGTACCAACGACACCCATCCCGAAATGCCTGCCGACATTTCGCTGCACAGTAATTCCCCATTCCTCCAGAAGTCCGGCGACAATCCCGGAGGTGCGGATAACATCGTAGAGCAGCTCCGGATGAGCATGAAGGTCACGGCGGATCGCCGTGACCTTCTCCATTAACTGTCCGGCATAGCCCATCATAGCTGTCAGATCGGGTATGTCAGGTATCACAGTGTCACCTTCCGGATTATCAGTATGCTTATTAACCATGCGGCTTGAAATCCGCCATTAAATCTGTCCCGCCGGCTGCGAAGCCTTGGCGTAACGGTTCTCCGGCACCGGAATACCCAGATTGCCGCGCAGGGTATCGCTCTCGTATTCTGTACGGAACAGTCCGCGCTCCTGCAGAATCGGCACGACCCGGTTCACGAATTCCTCCAGTCCGTTCGGAACAGCCGCCGCGATCATAAACCCGTCAGCGCCGCCGGATTCAAACCAGTGCTGGACCTGATCGGCCACCTGCTCAGGTGTACCGATGAAGCTGCTGCGCGGCGTTGCCGACTGTAGAGCCACTTGACGCAGCGTCAGTCCGCGCTCCTTAGCATCCTTCTTGATCTTGTCCGTGCCGCTCTGGAAGCTGTTCCGTCCCAGATCGCCGACATCCGGGAACGGCTCATCCAGCGGATATTGCGAGAAGTCATGATGCTCGAAGAATCTGCCCAGATAATTAAGTGCATTTTCGATCGTTACGAGTCCGGCAACCTCCTGGTATTTGCGCTCCGCATCTTCCAGAGTATCGCCGATAATCGGCGCAATGCCCGGGAAGATCAGCACTTCATCCGGGTTGCGTCCGAACGAAGCGATCCGCGCTTTAACATCGCTATAGAACGCCTGCGCATCTTCCAGCGTCTCATGTCCGGTGAAGATTGCGTCCGCTTCCTTGGAAGCATAGTTTTTGCCGACTTCGGATGAGCCTGCCTGGAATACCACCGGCTGTCCCTGCTTCGAGCGGGCGATGTTCAGCGGTCCTTTCACGGAGAAGAACTCTCCCTGATGGTCCAGCGTATGCAATTTTTGCGGATCGAAGAAGATACCGGCTTCCTTGTCACGGACAAAAGCATCGTCTTCCCAGGAATCCCACAATCCGCGGGTCACCTGCAGATACTCCTCGGCGATGCGGTAACGTTTGCCGTGGTCGGGATGCTCCTTTTTGCTGTAATTGGAGGCGGAGCCCTCCAGCGGAGAGGTCACCACATTCCATCCGGCGCGGCCGCCGCTAATCACATCCAGCGAACCGAACTGGCGTGCCACCGTAAACGGCTCACTGTAGGAGGTGGAGAGCGTACCGACCAGACCAATATTAGTGCTGACACCAGCCAGCGCACTGAGCAGCGTCAACGGCTCGAACCGGTTCAGGAAATGCGGAATGGACTTTTCGTTAATATACAGGCCGTCTGCGATGAAGATCAGGTCCAGCTTGCCTTCCTCCGCTTTTTTCACCCACTCTTTGTATAACTCAAAGTTCACACTTGCGTCCGGCTTGGCATCCGGATGACGCCACATCGATGTGCTGCCGCCCACCCCGTGCAGCAGTGCGCCCAGCTTCAGTTGTTTTGGTTTGGCCATGTTCGTTCCTCCTTAAAGTTTTGATAGCATTATCTTCATCGATTTTCTTCGCAAAACTTGCTTCGGAAGCAGCCTCACTGCACCAATGCAGCCGCTGCCGCTCCCTGCTTAATCCGCTCAATCTGGGCCAGATGGTTCTGCACATGGGCAATGAAGCCGCGGACGATGTCACTGATTCTGACGGTATCGCCTTTGAAATTAATGCCGCTCAGCTCCCAGTCCTCGGCGGGCAGCCGGCTAAGCAGCAAACTGTTATAGTGCAGCAGGCTGCGGAACAGCTCCAGAATATCAGCCGCATTACCGTTATTCGCATACTGGCCGCTGACCCAGGCATCCTGATTGAAGGCCGGCAGCTGTGCCGTCGTGCCTGCAAGAATATCACGGATGCGGAAGGACACTACAATGCTGTGATCCGCCAGATGAGCCAGCACCTCAGTGACACTCCAGATTCCCGGACCCGCCTTCCATTTCAGCTGCTCCTCCGTTAATCCGTCTGTAGCCTGCACCAGCTGCTGGTGTGTGTTCAAGTAGTCTTTGAGTTGTGTGCTGCTCATGTGATCCCCTCCAAGGTAAGTCCTGCCTGCTGATCGTCAGGCGGTAGCAAAACGTGATAAGGCAAAAGGACTGATATTGTGGCCGGTGGTACCATCGGTAGCCAAATCCGCAAGAATCTCTCCAACTACACTTGAGAATTTAAACCCGTGCCCCGAGAAGCCGCCGGCAACCAGCACATTGGCATGCTGCGGATGGCGGTCGATGATAAAATCCTCATCCGGCGTGTGCTCATACTTGCAGACGGAGCCTTTCAGCAGCCGTCCGGCCGCACCGGGCATATAAGCCTCCAGTACGCGGCGGAGGTCGCCTTCATCGCTCTCTTCACTGCCGAACGGCTTCAGCGGCTCACCCGGTCTCCATTCCTGCCCGGTGTCATGCCGGCCGATCTTAAGGCCCGCTCCGCTGATGCTTGGAAAGCCGTAGTATCCGCCTTCCTCCGCTCCAAGTGTGAAGCCGGGAAAGCTTCCGGCAGCATAATCCGGGCTGCTCTCAAACCAGCCGACCACCTTGCGTACAGCCTTAATCGGCAGCTGCACAAACGGCGCCAGTCCGCTGAACCAGGCTCCGGCGCTAAGAATAGCCCGAGCACCGTGATAATCCCCGCCGGCAGTGTGAACCGTGACGCTGCCTTCACGGGCTGTCACATTCAGCACCGGCGTGTCTGTCAGCAGCACCGCGCCATGCGCCAGAGCCAGCTTGCGGTAGGCGGATATACACCGCTCGCTGTACAGATAGCCGGCCTCCGGCTCATACATCGCCGCAAAGGATTCCGGCAGCGTAAGCCCCGGCCAGCGCCGCCGGATTTCTGCGGCTTCGAGCAGCTCAGCCTGTACCCCGCGCTGCTGCGCTTCAGCCAATCGTCCGCTGAAGGAGTACACCTTGCGGTCTGCAAGGTTAAGTACGCCCGAGCGGACCAGCAGCTCTGAACCGCTGAACTGCTCCACTTCCTGCCACAGCGCATCCGCCCGCAGAGCCAGGCCGATATAGGCAGGATCTCCGCTGTAAGCGTGGCGGATCAGCCGGGTATCCCCGTGATGGCTGCCTTCCTTGTGCGGCGGATCAAAAGCATCGACCAGCAGTACCTTTACTCCGCGCCGGGCCAGCTCATACCCGGCACTCATGCCCATTGAGCCCGCGCCAACGACAATAACATCGTAATGCGTATGTTCTGCTATGATTTAGCACCCCCGTTTGCGGCGTAGTACGCTATGGAACGCACAGCCATATCTGCAAGGAACCTTGCAGCCACCGGCAGCGCCTGCTCATCCAGATTGAACGCCGGATGATGCCATTCCCGGCTGCCGTTTGTGCCGACGAACACGAACAGCCCGGGCACCTCGCGCTGGTAGAAGGCAAAATCCTCACCCGCCGGAGAAGGCACCGGCTTCACCGCCTGATAACCAAGCGCTTCTGCAGCTTCAATTCCAAGCGCAGCCAGCGCTTCGTCATTGATTACCGGAGGCGGTCCTTCAATCCAGCGGACCTTGGCCGTCGCGCCAAGGGCAACAGCTACTCCGGCGGCCACTTGCTCGAAGCGTTCCAGCACCTTGACCCGCACCGCTTCATCAAAATTGCGGATCGTGCCTTCCAGCACGGCTTTCTCCGGGATAACATTCCAGGAGTTGCCGCTGTGGAGCTGCGTTACGCTGACAACCGAGCTGTGCAGCGGGCTGACATTGCGGCTGACGACTGACTGCAGGGCAGTCACAATATGTGCCGCTGCTACAATTGGATCAACGGCTGCTTCAGGTACAGCCGCGTGTGAGCCGCTGCCCTTCACCTCAACGGCGAACCCGTCTGCCGCTGCCATCAGCGGACCGCCGGTGATGCCGATCGTGCCGACCGGCAGATCGGGCTTGTTATGCAGCCCGATTACCGCGCGCACCTGCTGCAGCGCACCGCTGGCAATCACCCGCTGCGCGCCTTGCGCTTTCTCCTCCGCAGGCTGGAACAGCAGACGTACCGTTCCCGGCAGCTGCTCCTCCTGCTGCTTCAACAGATAGGCGGCGCCGAGCAGTGCCGCCGTATGAAAATCATGGCCGCAGGCATGCATTTTGCCGGGAAACAGAGAAGCATACTCAGCTCCCGTCTCCTCTTGAACCGGCAGGGCATCGATATCAGCCCGCAGAGCGATAACGGGACCGGGCTTGCCGCTTCCGATCTCCGCGATTACGCCGGTTGCCAGCCCGTAGTCCAGAATCCTGATCCCGGCCTGCGTAAGCTGAGAAGTAATATATTGGGTAGTCTCATATTCTTCATTGGACAGCTCCGGGTGCCGGTGCAGATGACGGCGGATACCGGTTAATTGTTCTCCAAGCGCTTCCACGCTCAGCTCTGCAGCTTTGCTTGTCATATGCAGGCCCCTTTCTCATGTCATTTCCTATACGCTTTTAAATCCTCCGCTTTATACTCAACGCCTTACACGCTTTACGCATTATAGTCTTACATCCTTCTGCATTGGTCCTAAGCCTCAGCAGGCACTTCCACCAGAGCCTCGCTCAACAGCTCAAACGAGCGGAGCCGCTTATCAAAAGGCTGCACATTCGTTGTCACGATAAACTCATCGACGCCGGATGCCTGTGACAGCGCCAGCAGCTGCTCACGGACAGATTCCCTGGTCCCTTTTGTAATCTCGGGCTCGCGCTCCTCAATCGTATATTCTTCCTTAGCCTGGCGGGTGAACTCTTCCGCCTGCTCCCGGGTAGCCACTGTCAGCGTCTTGCCGCTCGCAAGTGTAATCCGGATCAGCTTGTGCGCTCCCGCCAGCTCCTGCGCTTCTTCCTCTGTGTCGGCAGCAATCAGCGCAAGTGCAATAATCGCCTGCGGCGTTCTGCCCTCCACAGCTGTAAACCCGCTGCGGTAAGCATGGATCGCTTCCAGTGCCACAGCCTGATCGCCATTAATGAACAAAGAGAACACATACGGCAACCCCAGCTCAGCAGCTATTTCTGCACTGCTTACACTTGCGCCGAGCACATACAGCTCTGGTGCCGTAACCGGCAGCGGGCCTGCCTTCAGCCCTGCCAGCGGATGGTCTTCCCCGAGCCGGTTATGTACATACTGCTCCAGCTCGACGATTTTGTCCGTCAGAGTTGCCGAATCCGTCCTTCCCTGCTGCAGCGCCTGTGTGCTGCGCGGCAGTCCGCCCGGAGCACGGCCGACACCAAGATCTACCCGCCCCGGAGCCAGCGATGCCAGTACATTGAAATTCTCAGCCACCTTGTACGGGCTGTAATGCTGCAGCATAATGCCGCCGGAACCGATCCGGATTGATTCGGTCTTGGCGAGCAGATGCGAGATCAGCACCTCCGGTGAGGACCCGGCAACCTGCTCGGAATCATGATGCTCGGAGACCCAAAAGCGGCGGAAGCCCAGCCTTTCGGACAGCTGTGCCAGCTTAATCGTATGGCGGAATGCTTCCTCCGCCGTTTCTCCCGGATAGATCGGGCTTTGATCCAGTACGCTGATGGTAATAGCCATGATTTTGCCTCCTATATGGAATAGTTCAGTTCAGGTGTGATCCGCTTCAGGAATTGCTTCGTTCTTTCTTCACGGGGATGGTTAAACAGCTCGGTTGGAGTTCCCTCCTCAACGATAACGCCGCCGTCCATGAAGACCACATGATTCGCCACATCGCGGGCAAAGCCCATCTCATGGGTGACCACAATCATCGTAATACCTTCCTTGGCGATTTTGCGGATAACAGCCAGCACTTCACCGACCAGCTCCGGGTCCAGCGCCGAAGTCGGCTCGTCGAACAGAATCACCTCAGGCTCCAGCGCCAATGCCCGGGCGATACCTACCCGCTGCTGCTGGCCCCCGGACAGCTGGCTCGGATAAGCATCCAGCTTGCTGCCGAGGCCGACCTTTTCAAGCAGGGCGATGCTCCGCTTCCGCGCTTCATCCTTTGACAGCTTTTTGACAATAAGCAAGCCTTCCATCACGTTCTCCAGGGCGGTCTTGTGGCGGAACAGATTGTACTGCTGGAACACCATCGCCGTCTTTTGGCGGAGCTGATAAATCTCCTGCTTGCGGGCATGCTTGCAGTCCACCTTGAAGTCACCGATGGCAATCTCGCCGCTGCCCGGCTTCTCCAGATAATTCACACAGCGCAGAAGCGTTGTTTTGCCGGAGCCGCTTGGGCCGAGAATGACCACTACCTCACCCTTGGTAACTGTTAAATCTATATTGGTCAGCACCTGATGGCGGCCGAATGATTTTGAAATTTGCGTCAGCCTGATCATGCCACTCCCCCCCGGTTATACAGATTAATCCGTTTTTCAATCACTGACGTTGCCCGCTCAATCAGGAACGTAAGTCCCCAGAAGATCAGCGCCGCCGCGAGATAGGCCTCAAAAAACTTCCAGTTCGTCGAAGCCACAATCTGCGCCTTGGCATTGATATCCACCACCGACACGGTAAAAGCGAGCGTTGATCCGTGAAGCATCCCGATTACGGAATTCGACAGGTTAGGCAGGCTCGCCGCCAGCGCCTGGGGAAAAACAATCCGCCGCAGCGCCTGCGGTGTAGTCATTCCAATGGAATGAGCTGCCTCCAGCTGACCGCGGTCCACTGCGAGCAGGCCGGAACGGACCACCTCGGACATATAGGCTCCCGCTGTAATCGAGAATGAAATGTACGCAAAGCCGATCATCGGAATCGACACCGACCGGAAGCCCCAGCCGAAATGCGCCGCCAGCCCGTCAATCAGCACGGGAAGCCCGAAATAGATCAGCAGCAGATGCGTCAGCATCGGCGTTCCGCGGATAAAGGTGACGTACCCGACTGCCAGCGGATAGAGCACCGGAACCCGGTAGATTCTTATCAAGGCCACTGCCAGGCCAATAACGAAGCCGACAAGTACAGAGACGATAGTGATGTAGAGGGTCGTGGGGATCGCACCCAGGATCTGTACAAAAGCCGTCCAGATAAACGACGGGTCCAGCTTCATAATCCGGCGCCTCCTTTACCCGGTCCCAGCTCTGCAATAATGCGGCGGTAGGACCAGCTCTTGTTGATTCTGAACGCTTTTCTCTCCGTAGCCGTCTGCTTCTCATGCCGCAGCAGCCGGCGTTCTGCCACCAGCAGCAGCTTCTCAATCGTAAAGCTGATAACCAGATAGATCAGGGCGAGCGCAATATAGGTTTCGATAAAATGCTGCGTCAAGGTGCCCAGCGTCTGCGCTTTGCCCGTCATCTCCATCACTCCGAGCGTAAAGGCCAGCGATGTATCCTTCAGCAGGGCAATCACCAGGTTCGAGAAAACCGGAACCGCAATCCCCAGCGCCTGCGGCAGCACGATCCGTCTGAAAGCCTGAAACGCCGTCATCCCCGTCGCATAAGCTGCCTCCACCTGCCCTTTATCCACCGCCTGCACAGCTGCTCTAATCATCTCGGACATGTAAGCCCCGGTGTGCAAACCATAGGTCAGAATAACGAAGACCAGCACCGGTGTCCGCGTCATATCTACATTGACCAGCTTGAGAATTTCCGGCAGCCCGTAATAGAACAGGAAGAGCTGGATCAGAATCGGTGTGCCCCGGAAAAAGGAGATGTAGATTTCGGAGCAGGTTTTCAGCACCGGAATTTTATAAAGTCTCGGCAAAGCTACCAGAAAGCCGATAATAATCCCTGCCAGCAGCGAGCCGCCGACAATCAGCAGAGTAGTGCCCAGCGTACCAAACAGCTTGGGTAAAAATGAAAACACATAACTGATATCAAACGGTGCGCCCATACGCTCCCTCCCTTCCCCGGTTCACTCGCTTCATCACTGCGCCGAATCCGCAGTAACGTCAGCACCCAGCCATTCTGTGCTCAGCTTGCCGAGCGTACCGTCTGCCTTCAGTTCCTTAATGGCACCATCAATGGCATCCGACAGCTTCTGGGAATCGGCATCATCCTTGCGGAACACATAGAGAATGTCTGCGGAGGACAGCTCAGGACCGGTGGCCTTCAGCTGGCTCTGCGGGTCAATGATCGGGATGACAAAATCGGCAGCCAGCGTGGCATCCACCCGTCCAGTCGAAATTTGCGTTGGAGCATCATTAGCTGTACCGCTTTGATAGACGATATTGATCGCATCAGCGTTTTCTTTATTGTAATTTTCAAGGATTTGCGCCTGTGCGCTTGTCGCGCCGACCAGTACCTTTTTACCTTTCAGATCGTCCAGTGTCTGGATCGAATTGTTATCCTTAGCTACGACAATACGGTTTCTCCAGTGGGCATAAGCTTCTTTGTTAAATGAGTATTTCAGCTCCCGCTCCGGGTTCTTCTCCATAACGTGGGCAACCAGGTCGATCTTTTTGGTCTCCAGGCTCAGCAGCAGGTTACTGAAATCCATTGTCTGAAAATCAAATTCGTATTCCGGCAGCTTGTTATCAATTTCCTTGAGCAGCTCCACATCGAAGCCGGTCAATTTGCCGTTCTCATCGATAAAGCATACCTGCGGGAACCCGGTCCCCGTACCCACGATAATTTTTGTTACCTTAGCCGTTGTATCCGCCGGTGCAGCCGCTTCAGCTGCCTTATTGCCTGCGCTGTTGCCGCCTGCATTGTTGCTGTTATTTCCGCAGCCGGCAATCGCCAGCGTTAATACCGATGCAAATACGAGCGAAATGGACTTTTTCATGTTTCTATCCCCTTTGAGTGTATTGTGGTTTATTTATAAGTGTCTTTTTCATCAGATACATAATCCCGTCGCCGTTCTGCAGATCAAGCTCTACAAAGCGCTCGTACCCCCGCCGTTCATACATCTCAACCAGCCATGGATGCTTTTTCGCAGTAGCCAGCGTAACCTCCGGTGAACCGAGCTTGCCGAGGATAATCTGCTCCTCTACCCAGTCCAGCAGCTTCCCGCCATACCCTTTGTTGCTGTGATCCGGATGAGCGGCGAACCATTTTACGAAAGGCAGCGGGCTAATTTGCCGGATCTCCTCTTCGTTAGAAAGTGTAATGGTAGCCGTAATCGTTCCATCTACCTCAAGCACATAACACTCATTGGCGGTAATGTTGTCTTCAATCAGCGCCAGATCGGCATTAGCCGCCGGCCAATGCAGCCCGAGCTCGCGGATCAGCTGATAAGCACGGTATGTAACATCCAGCAGCTGCTCTGCATCCTTCAGCTCCGCCAGCCGGTAAACCTCACTCATCGCAAGCCCTCCTGTCTTTCATCAGTTTAACTTTATAATCCCTATCGAATTAGTCGTGATTATATGCAATTAACTTTATCACTGCATGTGACCATGCGCTAATAGAGTTTTTTAATACATCTATACAATTAGTCGATTACCGACCTTTCCCGGGGCTGCTTCAAGCAGCGTTTCAATAAACTCGGCATTCTCCCCGTTAAGGGAGATCAGGCTGGTCCGCAGGGAGATTCCCTCCGTCTCCGCAATGTCCACCCGGATCAGCGTTCCTGCCGCCACTTCCTCCTGCACGCTAAGCGCCGGCAAAAAGCAGATGCCTGCCTGCTTGAGTACAAGCTTTTTCGCCGTCTCCAGATTATCCACGTGATATTCAATATTGGGCGGCTGCTCCATGCTCTCGAATACACGGTGCAGCCGCATCCAGTCCAGGGAGCCGCACTCAAAAAACACCAGCGTCTCAAAGCGGATATCCTGCAGTGTTGCCCGGCCGCTCTTAGCCAGACGATGCCCTGCATGCACATACAGCGAGATAGGGTCCTCGCAGAACGGGTACGTCTGGATTGCCGGATTGACTACCTTGCGGATAAAAGCGAGATCGATTTCCTTGGCCTTCAGCTTATCAATCAGCAGATCGGTCGAAGCCGTTGTCAGCTTGATCGTAATATGCGGATATTTCTGTTTCAGCCGGTGCAGCAGCTGCGGCATCAGATAGTTGGACACCGATACCGTGCTCCCGATTCTCAGTTCATTCGGAATATGGCCTTTAGCCTGAAGCTGATGCTTGCCGCTCTGATACACCTGAAGGATCTGCTGGGCGTAGGGCAGAAACTGCTTGCCTTTGTCCGTCAGATGAACCTGCTTGCCCAGACGGTCGAACACCCGGCAATCCAGCTCACGCTCCAGCGATTGAATACGGGCTGTTACCGTCGGCTGCGAAATGTACAGCACCTCGGCCGCTTTATTGAAGCTCCCATAGTGGTTGATATAGACAAAGGCCTCAATATTATCAATGTTCACTCCAAGCCCTCCTTGAAAAGACTTATAAATTTAACTATCCCGATGAATTAACAATGTTTTAAAGCCGCACTCACCTATAGATTTTGTATATATATTAGATACGGCTCATTTTTTTGTCAACCTATTTATAAAGCACATCGGCCTGTTTTCCATTAAATTAATCACAATTATAGATAGAACTTTTCTATCCATTTATCGGAATTGCGAAATTCCACTTATCTCACTGTGAATTATCAGGTATAATGACAACAATCAAATGACTGAATCCGCAGGTTGAAGGGGGATATTGGAATATGTCAAAAGAAATTATTATCCGTGACGCAACAGATGGCGACCGGGAAGCCATTGCCGGGGTGCTGCTGGACGCCTACAGCCAATACTCTGCTTATTTACCCGAGCCTTTTTGGCTGGAATACCGTAATTCCATCCTCGATTCTGTTCATGGTGGTGCCCCCGCGGCACGGATCGTTGCCGAGATTGATCAGCAAATTGCCGGCAGCATGCTGCTGTTCTCTTCTTCAGAGGCTGCCTACGGCCGGCCTGAGCTCAGCATTAACGCGCCTATCCTGCGCCTGCTTGCCGTTGCTACAGCCGCACGCGGACGCGGCATCGCCACACTCCTGATCAGGGAAGCCGTACGCAGATCCCGCGAACAAGGCGCGGCCGCCCTCCACCTCCATACCTCCGATATGATGGCCTCTGCCATCCAGCTCTATGAGCATTTGGGCTTCACACGGGCCTATGATACAGATATTATGAACGGCGAAACACTGGTCAAAGGCTACCGGCTGGACCTGCTGTCCGCGCCTGCACATGACGTTAAGCTGCCGCTGTCTGCGACCGGGTTCTGAGCAGCCCGCCTTGCCGTACGATCACAGCACTTCGGGTTGACCGGCCTTGTTCGTGCAGGGATCACTCGCGTTTACCCGCAGCAGGCATAGTGCCGCTTAGACCGGCCACACCACCACGTGCGTCAACTCCCGGCTTCTTACCGGGCCGCTATGCCACGAAGCAGTTTGACGTACAAACAGGCCAGCCCCTCAGGGCCGGCCTGTCTTTCATGCTCCTTTTTGCAGTATCTTACCCGAGTATCCGCCTCTCCTCAGCCGCATGTGTAACTGCACTGTCCTGTGATACCGGATTTCCATAAAAGATAATATCCTCATCCCGCACCGGCCCTGTTCCGGCAGCAAAAATGCAGTAGCAGCAAAGCCCATCTCTGCATTCCCCCCTCTCCTCAATAGCTTCGAATCCTTCCAAATATTCATAGCTTAGGAATAGAATACTGTCCTGTATTTGTAAATCTACCAGATTGTAAATGCACCATTACTACTTTAATATTAAAGATACAACTGATAGATAAGGGGCTTACCAATCAATGAATTTTACTGCAATTGACTTTGAGACCGCCAACTCAAGCCGCTCAAGCGCCTGTTCCCTGGGACTTGTCCAGGTCAGGGACGGCATTGTTACCGCCGAGCATGTATGGCTAATTGATCCGCGCCAGCGGTTTGACGGCATGAACATCGCTATTCACGGCATCACCCCCTCTATGGTCCAGGGACAACCTACCTTTGAGGAGCTCTGGAGCACGGTGGAGCCGCTACTGCAGGGCGAAGTTGTTGTTGCGCATAATGCCGCCTTTGATATGAGCGTTCTGCGTTATTGTCTGGATGCCTCGGGGAACAGCTACCCTGACTTTCAATATTTATGCACGTACCTACTTGGCAAAAAAATGCTTGATGAGCTGCCCTCCCATAAATTAAATGTCATCTCCCAGCATTTCGGCATCAGCCTGAAGCATCACGATGCACTCGATGACGCCCGTGCCGCAGCGCTGATTCTGCTCAAGCTGATGGAGCAGGACCAGAAGTGCGAGCCGCTCTTGCTCGCAGATAACCAGGGCTACACCGCCGGAAAAATGTTTGCAGGCGGCTACACCCCATTCAAATCGCCGCCCAAAAAAGCGCCGCGAAAGAAGCAGCCGGCCAAGGCACCCGCATTCCCGCCATCGGCTCCGTCTGTTAAGCCTTACTTTTAGTGGGGAATGCCGGTCGGGCCGCTGCTACTAAGATGGATAACCACTACAGGGCGGCTCGTCTCCCTACACGAGATACCAACGGAGCCGTCCCCCCCACCCCCCGACTTCCCGCGCACCGGATTAACGGGATTTTTCCCGTTGTTCAGGCCGATCCACCTCATACCCACTCCATTAACGGGATTTTTCCCGTTGTTCAGGCCGATCTACTCTCATACTCTCTCCATTAACGGGATTTTTCCCGTTGTTCAGGCCGATCCACCTCATACCCACTCCATTAACGGGATTTTTCCCGTTGTTCAGGCCGATCTACTCTCATACCCACTCCATTAACGGGATTTTTCCCGTTGTTCAGGCCGATCTACTCTCATACCCACTCCATTAACGGGATTTTTCCCGTTGTTCAGGCCGATCTACTCTCATACTCACTCCATTAACGGGATTTTTCCCGTTGTTATGAACATTTCACCTTCCGCGAGCGGAATCAGAGGCACTTTTGCTCTTGATTCGCCCATTCCGCTCCATATCAGCGGAATCAAAGGCCTTTTTGCCCTTGGCTTGTCACACTTTCCCCCTTCCCTCCCCTTTCCCCGGCCGATCCACCTACCAAAAAAGCAGGTTCCCCTGAAACCGGGTGAACCTGCTTTTTGATTCGGCTGCACGCCGAGGCTATTTCCAGCTATTCCAGCTGTCTACAGCTTCAGCCGGTATACCGCCTTATTTTCCAGTCCTCTGATAAAAGGAGTCCATTCCTCGGTTTCCGGCGTCGTATCGAGCGCATCCTCAACCATCTGCAGCTTAGCATCCATCGCATCGATATGATGCAGGGCAACTGCTTCGGCCGTCTGCGGCTGTACCGGACTGCCCCATTCACCCAGATTGTGATGGGAGAGGACGAGATGCTGGAGCGCCAGCACCTTTTCCGACTCCAGCTCAATCCCTGTGCGGATAGCAGCCTCAGTTATCCAGTTCGACGCCATGGAAATGTGGCCGATCAGCTTGCCCTGCACACTGTAATCCGAGACGATGCCGAAGCTTGAAATCATCTCCTCCGGCTTGGCGATATCATGCAGAATAATCCCTGCCCGCATGAGATCAGGGTTCAGGAACGGGCGCTGCTTGCACAGGAATTCACCGATTTCCAGCATCCGCACCATATGATAGGCCAGTCCGGCGTAGTAGGCATGATGATATGTTTTGGCAGCCGGATAGTGCATCAGCTTTTCCTCAACCTTGCCTACACAAAAGGCAACAATTGCAGCAATTTCAGCATCGCGGATACTGGACATTGCCCCTTTAATCGTATGCAGCAGATCCACCGGACGGATCGGGGCTGAACGGATAAACTCAGTCAGGGACACGCCGTCCGATTCATCTGCCAGCCGCATTTTGGTAACCTTAACCTGCAGCTTTTCACGGTAGGTGTGGGCAATCCCGCGGACCTTTACCAGCGCCATCGGAAAAAAGGTCTCCTTGTCCGTAGTACTGGCATCCCAGAACTTGGCGGAGATCTGACCGCTGGAGTCACCTAATACAATATCGAAATAATCCTTTGGAGGAGTGCCGTTCGTTTGTTTGATTGCCAGCTCTCTGAGCAGATAAAACCCGGTAAATTCTTCCTGTGGAGATAGCTGTTTGATAAGTGTCATGTTGGAGCCTCCCGTTATTAACAGGCTAACACCTGCTGTATATAGTAAACTTTAGACATTGTCGGTGAAATCCCTTTAACTACTATACGAATCTCATACTGAAATATGCCGCAGTTACATTAAGTCTACTATAATATACCCGAATAATACACCAAAAGGGGCCGCCCCCCGCCATTTGCACGGCTGAGGGCAACCCCTTGCTTATACTGGTTAATGCTTACTTGCCTGCTGCTTCAAGAGCCGCTTTGATAGCTTCTACTGCTTTGGCAGAAACGGCTTTTTCAGCATCGTTAGCACCGAATGCCGCTGCTTTGTAACCGTATTTGTGCAGGCTGTTGCCGGTCGAAGTGGACTCAATTTCACTCTTCACCGCAAGCTGGGCGGCTGTCAGATATTCCGGAGTCTTCACTTTACCGTTAGCATCCAGATAGTACACAAGCATTGCTACAGGAACATTGTTCTTCACAGTAACCATAACGTTTACGGATTTATCAGTGCTTGCACCGATGAAAATACCGTTAAAGTATGCTGCTTTGTGCGCTTCTTCAACTTCAGCTTTACCATAAGCTCTGTCTACTGCCGCTTTCAGTGCGTTGCTGCTGCTTGTTGCGCCGGATACGGCATCAACCTGCTGAACGCCTTCTCTTGTACCGGCAGCAAGGAAGCTTGCTGTCAGCTGCGGGATCGCTTTTTGCACTTCTGCATAAGCGGCTTTGCCCAGGTCTACCATGTTCATGCCCACGCGGGACAGTACTACATTTACGATCTTGCCGTTACGCAGGGTAACGTCTGCTTTGTTGGTGCCTTTATCATAAGCATCACCGTATGCAGTGAATGTGCCGTCTTTGTATTCGCCTTGTACCTTGGATGCATTAACCAGAGCATCTGTCAGTGCTGCTCTTGCTGCAGCGGAGAGAGCTTCCTGGCCTGTAACATCAGCAAGTGCTGTGCCTTTATCAAGCAGGCCTGCTTTCAGCTGGTCTGCCAGTGCTTTTTGCTCTGCAGTCAGTTTGGCGTCTGCAATCAGCTTGCCGTCAGTGCCAAACAGGCTCAGCGTAAGGCCGGTTACTTCATCTGCTTCAATATCAACCAGCAGCATGATTTTGGACTGGTTATCCACACCTGCAAATTTACCGTCGAAATATTGTCCTTCGGAAGGGACCTTAAGTGCTTTATCGAATGCTCTTTCTACAGCCTGATTCCAGCCGTGGCTGCTTTCGGTAGCACCGGAGATACCGTCAACCTTCTCATCGTAATTAGCAATATAAGAGCCGTTAGCAAGCAATTTAGCAGTCATTGGGGCATTTGCTTTTACCACTTCAGCATAAGCAGTTGCACCTCTGTCAATAAGGTTGGTGCCAAGTCTGTACAGCTTAACATCCACCAGCTTGCCGTTACGGATTACGATATCCGCCTTCTCTACGCCTACGCTTCTTGCTGTACCGTAGGAAGAATAGAATCCGTCAACATAAGCAGAAGTGTTGTTGATTACAGCGTTCTGCTCTGCATCCCAGAATGCGTTGATTGCAGCTCTGGATTCCACTTCATAGCCTGGAACCGCCTGTGCGGAGGAACCCTTAGCCAGCAGTGCAGGCGTGATGGCTGCGATTGCAGCGGTCTGCTCTGCAGTGTAGGTTTTTTCGTCTACGAAATCACCGGCAGCAGTCAGCGGGTACAGCTTAACTGCAGTAAGGCTGTTCTCATCATAGCTTGCAAATACAGCGTATTTGCCTTCAGGGTCGATACCCATGTGGTCACCTGCAAAATATGTAGCGTCAGCAGGCTTCACTTCAAGCGCTCTGGCAAATGCTCTGTCAATCGACAGCTTCCAGCCGTTGCTGGTGCGGGTTGCGCCGGATACGGCATCAACTGCTGCTGCGCCGTCTCTTGTTTTGCCGAGCAGCTTATCCTTCATCAGGCTGTAAGCAGCCCATACGCCGCTGTAGTTGTCGCGGACATTGCGGTCGATCAGCTTAGGACTGGTTCTCATCAGTTCAAGATCAGCAATTTTACCGTCCTTGATGGTAACCTTAGCGCCTTCAGTTCCCTTGGAGTAAGCATTGCCGTAAGCAACATAGACTCCGTCTTTATATACGTTTTCTTTAACGGTTACAGGTTTAGCGGTTGCAACCGGTTTTGATGTTGCTTTAGCAGTTGCTGCCGGTTTTACGTTTGCTGCCGGTTTTACGGTTGCTGCCGGTTTTACGGTTGCTGCCGGTTTTACTGTTGCAGCAGGCTTAGCAGTTGCCGCAGGTTTAACTGTCGCTTTTGGTGTTGCAGCAGGCTTTTCTGTGGCTTTTGGCGTTGGCTTAGCAGTTGGTTTAGCTGTAGCCTTTGGTGTCGGCTTCGCAGTTGGTTTAGCAGCCGGTTTAGCTGTAGCTGCCGGTGCCGGTGCCTCCTCCGAAGCGGCCGATACGGCATCCACAGTCAGCTTCAGAGCCGGTGCATTAATAGTGTAAGCAAATGGCGCAAGCAGCAGGGCTGCGCTGATAGTCAAAGAAAATAGTTTTTTCAAGGCGTGCTCTCCTTTACCTAATCCCCAGTAGTATATAGCTTTTTAATACGATCCTCCTGCCAATCCTCTACCTGTCCTTTCTTACGAAGAACAGCCTGTTTCTTCATAAGAGAACATCCCCCCTCTCCCAATCGTTCATGACCCGTTTCCTCTGTCTTTAGATGCTGGCTACTTTTGTCTGCTATTGCCGGATGCATAAGGTGAAAAAAATCACATAAAAGGTGAATTAATTCACATAAATTTTCAAAACCTCAGTGAGGTGATTTCTGGCTTGATGGTAACAAATCCCGGCTTCCTTTCTCTGTATATAAAATCACACACCCTATAAGAAACATCACTATTTGACCTTAACATGAAAAAAATATTTCAACTAACTCTCAAAATCTCCCATTTCCTCCGTCTTATGATAATCCAATGATTTTATGTATTGTATGCTTGACGATAAATATGATATTTTTAAACGATGTCATGTTTATAAAAAGGAGCAAACGCCACAATGAACCAGCCGTTAATCGGAGTCATTCTCGCCCAAATCGGAACACCTGATGCGCCAGACGCTAAGGCTGTGCGCCCTTATCTGCGCAGATTCCTGTCGGACCGCCGGATCATTGATTATCCCCCACTGCTCTGGCAGCCCCTGCTGCGGGGTATCATTCTGCGTGTACGTCCGCGAAAGTCCGCAGCGCTCTACAGCTCCATCTGGCACAAGGACGGATCGCCTCTGCTTCTGCATTCGCAGGCCCAGAAGAATGCCCTGCAGACGCTGCTGGGAAGCCGCTTCCGGGTCGAGCTCGGGCTCGCCTACAGTGAACCGGGAATGAAGCAGGCTGTAGCGGCACTTGAGACTGCCGGAGTACAGCGGATTATAATCGTCCCTTTATTCCCGCAATACTCTTCTACAACTACTGCATCTGTCTACGATGCCGCCTGCTTCGCCGCGCTTGGCAGAAACAGTGCCTCAGGTCCGGTAACGAAACGCTTCGTTCCAGCCCTTCGTTTTATAGATACATATTATAATGCACCGGGATATATATCAGCTATGAAGCAGCATTTGCTCAGACAACTTGCACTATCAGATACAGCACCTGATTTCGCGGTCCTTTCCTTTCACGGAATACCCCGCAGATACGCCGAGACAGGTGATCCCTATCCTCAGCAGTGCCATGAAACTGCCCGCCTGCTGGCAGAGGCGATGGGCTGGGAACCGGACCGCTGGCAGATCAGCTTCCAGTCAAGGTTCGGCCGGGAGGAATGGGTCGGCCCTTCCACTGAAGAGGTACTGAAAGGTCTGGCCGGACGGGGAATCCGGAGGCCGATGATTTTTTCACCGGGCCTGGTGACGGACTGTCTTGAGACGCTGCATGAGCTTTCCGTGGAGGGGCGTGAATTCTATGCTTCAGGCGGCGGAGACGCAGAAGGCTTCCTCGCTGTCCCTTGCCTTAACGACAGCCCGGAATGGCTCGATTTTCTGGCCGCTATGGTCGAGGAGAATGCCAGGGGCTGGCTGCCGGCAGCTGAGTCTGTGAACCTTTACTGATTCTTTTTCTCCGATAAAATCCACACAAAAAGCCGCGGCCTCCGTCATTACAGCACAGGAGCACGCGGCTTATGATAATAGATCTTCAAGACTTTAGGCTTAATTTCAGACAGATAGCCAGGCTTAAGCGGTCAATTGTTTGAATTTGGCAGTCAATTCCTCGAACCACACTTTATCCTGCATGGACAAGGCTAAATCAATCAATTCAGCAATTTCGGCAGGCTGCAGATCAGGGGTATCATTGAAGCTAATCTCTGCTGTCGCTGTTGCCGCACCCTCTGCCCCTTCCGCAAAATCGTAAGAGAATCTGAGCTTAATGTCACTCTCCATAAACTCATTACGGAGGAAATACAGCACCTCGCACATCAGAACCGGTCTGACATGATTTTCGAACACACAATCCATAACCTTTGCCCAGTACTGCTGGTTGCTGAGATGCAGCTTATCATTGGTCAGCAGATATTGCTCACCCTGAAAATCGTTAACAAATCTGAGCTCAACAGGCTCCATTTTGAAGATGCCGGCAATTTGCTTCATTGTGATATTTACAATGTCCTGTGTTCCTAATCTGATCATCTCATACACCCCGTTCCATATATTTAAACTTACAGCAATATGTCTCGTAGTCAGCAATTTCAAACCAATTTTAATTAATTTAAAAGTATTATCGTCCATTTCTGCAGGATTGTTAATGTTTTTTATTATTTTCGACAACAAAATGTTTCAAATTGTGATAAATCGGTTAATATTATCGCCTTTATGACAGAAATGTAACTATTAGAGCTGTTTGATGCAGGGAAAGGGCCATTTTCCATGGAAATAACTGTTAGTAAAAATATTATGGAGGCGGCACAATGAACAGATTGCGGCTCAAGGATTCTTTTAGAGCGTTTAATGACATTAGCCCCGGAATCGGTGCGATCGCTAACTTAAAAGGGAAAATAGTCTATCAGGATACCCTGGGTCTTGCGAGCTGCGAACATAGGATACCTCTTCAATTGGACAGTGTCTTTAACCTGGCTTCTGTCTCCAAGCCGTTTACCGGCATGGCTATCCTCCAGCTTATGGAACGGGGCGAACTTTGCGCCAAGGATAAGCTGACCCGTTTTATACCGGAGCTGCGGCATTATGCGGGAGAGGTTACTGTCTGTGAGCTGGCCCACCACTCGGCAGGGTTAACAGATTACAATGATCTTTTGTGGCAAAAAGCGCGCCAGAACGCCCTGCACTCTGACAACGCCGAGATTCTCAGCTTACTTACACAGCAGGAGCAGCTCCGCTTCACACCGGGCAGCGCATTTGAGTATTCCAACTCCAACTATGTGCTGCTGGCGCTGATTATCGAGCGGATAACAGGCTTGTCTTTACGGGACTACCTGAAGCAATATATATTCGGGGTCATCGGCATGGAGAACACCACGGTTTTCAATGAAGAACAGCCGGTTATTCTTAACCGTGCTTACGGATATGAGAAATGCGGGGAGAACTGGAAATGCAACTACACGGATACGCTGGCTACCGGTTCAGCCAATGTCTTTTCTTCCTTAGAGGATATGAAAAAGTGGGATGATGCGTTGTACGGCAATCAGCTGCTGGGAGAGGAGGCAAAGCGCGCTCTATTCGCTCCCGGCCTGGACTCTTCCGGCAAGCAGCTAACCGAGTTTTGGGGCGGCTACAGCTACGGCTGGATGATTCAGGAACGCTGCGGCGCTAAAACCATCTGGCATACAGGCGGGGACGCGGGCTTCCGGAGTATTATTGTAAGGTTCTATGAACAGCAGTTCAGTGTGATTCTGCTCAGCAATGCGGCCAGCCTGGATTGGCCGGAGACTTATGCGTTTATTGAACGATTATATGGTGAGTTTCGTTAGACAGGAATCTCAATATAACCCAAGTGGAAAATCTCCACCTAATTTCCCTAAAACCCCCTCTAACAGGAAACTAAGTGGAAAAACGCAACCTAATTTCGCCAAAATTGCCTCCACGCGTTAAATGGTCCGAAATAGATGGCATTTTTCCACTTAATGGTCGCAAACAACGCAAAAAACCGAAATTAAGCAGCGAAAATCCAACTATATTTAAGTTATAAAAATAAGCTATAAAAAAATGCCTCCAGACCGAAACCGGCTGAAGGCATTTTCTATACTATGGGGTTATTTCTACAGGAGCCGGTCAGCAGAATAACGGCACCAGCTGGATACCGTCCTCCGGTGAGATCCGCACCAACCCCTTATCGGAAATCCGCAGCGTCGGGATGACCGCAAGCGCCAGCAGGGACAGTGTCATAAAAGCATAGTTCAGCGTGCAGCCTGCATCATACAATGCCGTGCTGATTGCCGCGGACTGGGCCGCCGCCACTTCGAACGGCTCTGCGGACATCAGTCCGGCGATAGCCAGCGGGAATAACGTGGTTCCTGCCGCCGTTATTACAGCCACACCGCCTTGGGCTTCTGCAACGGCAGCTGCCGCTTTTGCCATCAGAGCATCGTCGTTACCGATTACCAGCACATTGTGGCTGTCATGGGCTACCGTCATCGCAATCGCTGCAGGCTCATGGAAGCCGATTCCTTCAACCACACCGACGGATTTGTTGCCGGTCCCCTTATGCCGCTCGAACACGGCGATTTTGCAGAGGCTCCCGCCGACCTGCAGCTCACCGTTCTCAACAGGCAGCTGAACGATCAGTTCCTCCGTCTCCACATGGTTCTCAATGACCTTGATTACCCGGGTAGCCAGGCTGCCCGACTCTACCGGAGCATGGATGATGAAATCCTCAGGCACCGGCAGCTGCTGCAGATGAACAGAGGCGCGTACTTCCCCGGGATAGGTATAGACCGGAAGCTCAGCCGTCATAATGCCGTTCTCAGCCACCACTACACCGGCCGCAATGGTCGTCACTACGTTCACATCAGCCAGATTCCCGTCCAGCAGAATAATATCCGCGCAGGAGCCCGGCGTAATCGAACCGATATCACGGGCCACCCCGAAGCGTTCCGCAGTGTTAATCGTCGCCATCTGGAAGGCGGTAACCGGCCTTAGCCCTTGGGAAATCGCATGTCTTACGACAAAATCCATATGTCCCTCATCCCGCAGCGACTCCGAGCTCCGGTCATCGGTAACGAGCATCATCCGGCGCGGGTCAAGCCCGTGCTCTGTATGCGCAGCAATCGTCTTGGCTACATCATGCCAGGCGGAGCCGCGGCGCATTTTGGCGTACATTCCCAGCCGCACTCGTTCGATAACATCCTCTGCCGTTACACATTCATGGTCACCTGTAACGCCAGCAGCAGCATAGACCGGAAGCCTCCAGTCGCTGGATGGCCAGGTGAAGTGCCCGTCAACATATCGTCCGGCGCGCAGCGTCGCCTGGATTTCACCGATCATTTTGTCATCCCCGTAGACAACACCCGGGAAATTCATCACCTCACCGAGGGCAATAACATCTTCTCCCCAGGTGTAGGCCTCTGCTATCTCAGCCGGTCCCAGCGAAGCGCCGGTTGTTTCGAATTCAGCACCTGCAGACGGTACACAAGACGCTACCTGCATGTAGGCTGCAAGCGGCGTGCCGCGCATCTCATCCAGCATCAGCTTAATGCCCTTCAGCCCGAATACATTGGCAATTTCGTGTGCATCAAAGAACCCGCCGGTCGTGCCCAGCGGCAGCACTGCCCGGGCAAATTCCGTCACCGTCAGCTGTGTACTCTCAATATGGCAGTGGCCGTCAAGCAATCCGGGAGCGATGTATTTGCCTGCCGCTTCGATAATCCGGGTATTCCCGCCGATTGTATGTGAGACATCCTTGCCGACATAAGCAATGCGCCCCCCTTGTACCGCAACAGACATGCCCTCCAGTATTTCACCGGAAACCACATTGACCAGCTTTCCTCCCCTGATCACCAGCGATGCCTTCTGATCTCCGCGTGCTGTAGCCACCAGCTCAGGCACACAATCCGCCAAAGGCTTTCTTTTGAATGTCATGACTTCCACTCCCTCCGGTTTGCTTCTATTTTAATAAAAACGGCTATGCCGCCCCTCGCGGGACGCTAGCCGTTTCCTGGGTGAAGCCGGGACAGTCCGGATTAGCCGGGCCGCCCGCAAGCATCATAATCGTATTTCTCCAGTTGCCGTTCAGAAGATTATCTACCTTTTGGCTCATATACGTCAAGTGCCGCCTGGACGCCAAGTCCGGGGGAAAGATCGCAGCCATGCCGCAAAAGTGTTGCCTCAAGCGCTCCGAGTACACGCAGCACATTATTTTCACGGCAGCTGAACCCCATTGTGCCGATACGCCAAATTTTCCCTTTTAGCGGACCAAATGAGCTGGCGATCTCAATCCCGAAATGATCAAGCAGCATGGTACGCACAGACTCTCCGTCAATGCCATCGGGAATCTGCACGCAGGCCACCACGGTCAGCTTACAATCCGGATCACCATATAGTGTAAGCCCCATCGCCGTAAGTCCCGTAATCAGCGCCTGTTCATGCAGGGCATGCCTCTCATGCCGCGCCGTAAGCCCTTCTTCCAGCACCAGCCGCAGGCCCTCCCGCAGCGCATAGAGCATTGAGGTCATCTCTGTATGATGATTCAGCCGCTGGGGGCTCCAGTAATCCTGAAGCATGCTTAAGTCAAAATAATTGCTGCGCACAGGCGGCAGCTCCCCTGCCTCGAAATCGCCAGTCCGGAGCCCGCGCTCAACCTGCTTACGCTTCAGCAGCTTGGCTTCTGCCCGTTCATTATACGTAACCGGAGCCATTCCGGAAGGAATAGACAAGCATTTCTGCGTCCCGCCGATAACGGCATCGAGCATCCATTCATCCGTCTCTACAGGCACGCCGCCGATCGTAGCCACAGCATCGACAATCAGCAGTGCATCCTGCTCCCGGCAGGCCCGCCCGATCTCTGCCAGCGGCTGCATCCGTCCCGTAGACGTTTCACCGTGGACAATAGCCACTACATCCGGCTTGAAGCTGCGGAGTGCAGAGATCACTTCCTCCGGTTCAAATACGCTGCCCCATTCTTTCTCTATCGTATACACCTCGGCTCCGCAGCGTTCCGCGATTTCATGCAGCAGATGGCCGAACCTGCCAAAGATCGGAATAAGCACCCGGTCGCCCGGTGCAATCAGACTGACCATTACAGCTTCAATGCCGGAACGGGAAGTTCCGTCAACCGGAAAAGCCCATTTATTGTCCGTCTTAAACAGCTCGCGCAGCATCTCCATCGTCTCATTCATAATATCCGTAAATTCGGGATCAAACTGGCCCAGCACCGGAAAAGACATTGCCCGCAGTACACGCGGATCAACCTCAACCGGCCCCGGGGTCATAATACACCGCAAGGACGGCGACAAATCTTCATACCGCTTCATGCAAACCTCTCCCTCTGATGTTCAGCTTTCTTTATAGGCAAGCTCATATAATGCGGCAGTAAGCAGGTTTAGACCGGCAGCCAGCTCCTCCGGTGAAGAATACTCCTCCGGAGAGTGGCTGATGCCCGCCCTGCTCGGCACAAAGATCATTGCCGTAGGACATATAGGGGCAAAGAGCTGGGCATCATGGCCTGCTCCGCTCACCATACTACGGAAGCTTCTTCCTTGCTGGCGTGCTATATGCTCAAGCTGCTGATTTAATCCCGTGTCCATAGGCGCAGGAGATGTAGCCAGAGTAGCCGTAACCTGCAAGGTAAGCCCACGCTTCGCGGCAAGCCCTGCAAACACATCCAGAATGAAGGAACAAAAGTGCTCCAGCGCCTCAGCTTCGCTATGCCGGATATCGAGTGTAAACTGCACTTCACCCGGTATAACATTTGGCGTCCCCGGTGCCGCCTCCAGCTTCCCGCAGGTAGCTACCAGCGGATCACCGGCTGCAATTGCCGCCTGCTCCATTGCCAGCAGCATCTCCGCAGCTCCGGCAAGCGCATCGCGGCGCAGTCCCATAGGTGTGGTGCCGGCATGGTTGGTGCTGCCGGCAACCTTTACACTATACCGCCGCTGTCCGGCGATTGCTTCTACGATCCCGATATCCAGCGCTGCTTGCTCCAGCACAATACCCTGCTCGATATGAAGTTCAACAAATGCCCCGATATCCTCTCTGAGAGGCGTCCCCCCTCCTGCATAACCAGCTGCGGCTGCAGCCCCGCGGTCTTCCGGCCTGCACGCCAATCCGCAGCCCGCCATAGCTGAAGCGATTGTCACTCCCGCAGAGTCAGCACACCGCTCTGCTTCACTTCCGTCATACAGCCCGGTCACATTGCCCGAGCCCCAATAGGCAAGCGGAAAGCGGCTGCCTTCCTCCTCGCAAAAGGCAACGGCCTCTATCGTCCGCAGCGGCTGTCCGAAGTTCTGTATCAGGTAGTGGAGCGCAGTAACAGCAGCAGCAATCCCATAGGCACCGTCATAATGTCCGCCGTTCAGCACGGTATCAATATGAGAGCCTGTTAAGATGACTTTAGCGGCCGGCTGCGAGCCTGTAAACCTTCCGTAGACATTACCGACTCCGTCCGTCCTGACCCCCATCCCGAGCGCAGCCATTCTCTCCTGCAGAAACCGCTGTGCCTGCAGCCATTCCGGGGTGTAGAGGAGACGGGATACCCCCGGCCCCGGAGCACTGAAGGCGGCAAGCTCCTCCAGCAGCTCCATCATCTGTTCCGCCGGAACGTTAATAACCGGCGCACTCATCGGGAGAACCGCCCTTCGTTGACACGCAGCCATTCACCGCCGTCTTCAGCAAGCAGTCCGTCCTCTGCAGTGTATACCACGGACCCGCGGCTAAGGGTTGCTTTGACTTTACAGGACAAAGTCATACCCGCATAAGGACTGTACTTATGGCGGTACAGGAGATCTTCCGCCTTGAGCGTGTAGGAACAGTCAGGGTCCAGCAGCACCAGATCAGCATCCAGTCCCGTAGCAATTGAACCCTTGCGGTGATCCAGCCCGAACCGCCGGGCCGGCTGCTCCGCCAGCAGCGCCGCAATCTGTGTAACCGGCAGGCCGCGCTTATTCACACCTTCATGGAACATGAGCTCCAGGCTGCTCTGCGCCCCGGAGATACCGCCCCAGGCTTCAAAGAAGCTAAGGCCCGGATCAAGCTTCAGCTCCGGCGGGCACGGGGAATGGTCAGAGGCAATCAGCTCAATGCGCCCGTCAGCCAGCACCTGCCACAGCTTCTCCTGCTCTCCGGGACTGCGCAGCGGCGGTGCGCATTTAGCCAGCGCACCCAGCTCCTCCAGACTGTTCTCATTCAGAACCAGATAATGCGGGCAGGTCTCCGCCGATACATCGAGCCCGCGCAGCTTCGCTTCATGGATCATATCAATCGCTGCCGCCGTGCTGATATGCACAAAGTGCAGCCGGCAGCCCGTACGCTCACTGTACAGCAGCGCTCTCGCCACTGCTTCAAGCTCAGCCTTCGCCGGACGGGAGGCGGCGAAGTCCCGCGCACCGGTCCGCCCGCGGCGTACTGCGTCGGCAGACAGCGTTGCTGTCATCTCCTCACTCTCCGCATGCAGTGCCAGAATCCCCCCAAAGGCAGCAATCCGCTGCATTCCCTGATACAGGGTATCATCATCCACCTCACGGAAGCGCCCTTCCCCTTCACCGCCGGGATTGGAGATGAATGCTTTGAAGCCGGTAACTCCGGCGGCAGCCAGCTCCTCCAGCTCCTCCAGATTGCCGGGAACAAGTCCGCCCCACAGCACATAATCAACAGCGGAGTTCCCGGCTGCCGCTTCGGCCTTGAGCTGGAGCGCAGCCAGATTTACCGTAGGCGGATTGCCGTTAAGCGGCATATCCGCATAGCAGGTGCAGCCCCCGGCAGCCAGCGCCGCCGAGCCGCTGCGGAAGCCTTCCCAATGTCCAAAGGACGGCTCATTGAAGTGGACATGCATATCAATCATGCCCGGCAGAACATACAGCCCCTCTGCGTCGATGACCCGGGTGTCCGGAAGAGCCGGAAGACTCCCGCCTACTGCAGCTATTTTCCCGTCCTTTACTGCAACATCCCCCTTGACTACTTCTCCGGGCAGCACAACATTCCCGTTCCTGATGATAAGCTCATATGATTCCTTCATGATCCGGTCACCTCCGCCGTCGGTTCTAATTATTATGTCAGCTTCCCCGGTACGTGCTGTACCCTCCGGGTGCTACAAGCAGCGGAACATGATAATGCTCCGCCGGGTTCGTAATCGTAAATCGAATCGGAATCTGTTCGAGAAAAAACTCATCGGGCTCTGCCGCAGTCCCTCCGGCTCCATCCGCAGCCTGTGCTGCTCTGCGGAAATAATCCCCGGCCCAAAACAGCAGCTCGTAGCTGCCGGCTTCCAGCTCGCCGCCGGCCAGCAGCGGGGCATCCAGCCGGCCGTCGCTGTTCGTCACTGCTTCACGCAGCAGCTCACCCGCTCCGCCGTCAAGCTTCCGCAGCTGAAGGGTCATTCCGGCGGCAGGTACGCCGCGCACCAGATCCAGTACATGAGTGGTCAGCCGCCCGCTCATCCTGCCGTCCCCCCGGCTTCCGGCAGCAGATCATGCAGCCGGAAGCCGGTAATCCGGCCGATTTCCTCAAGTGCCTGCTCCCGCTCCTGCTCCAGCGGATGATGCACCCGCTCAGAGATGGCTTCTATAATATCATCCTTGTTTTTGCCCCTTACGGCCAAAATAAACGGAAAACCGAACTTCTCCGTGTAGGCTGCATTCAGCCCGGTAAGCCGTTCGAATTCCTCTGCCGTCAGCCGGTCAAGACCCGCACCCTGCTGCTCCGCCGCCGACAGCGGGGTTACCTGCAGCCTGGTCGCCAGATCCGGATGGGCTCTCAGCAGCTCATCAACCTGACTGCGCGGCGCACTGCGTGCCGTCTGCAGCATTACACGGTGCAGCTCCTCCGCAGAACGGACCGGGAGAAAGGCGTAAGCCTCCTCAGCAACCCAGGGTGAATGTTCAAAAATTCCGCCGAGCGCCTCCACAAACTGCGTCCGGTTCATGCCGTTAATTTGCTCCAATGTTAAGATATCTGTTTCTGCACTCATGCTCCCGCCCGCTTTCCATAGTTTTATTAGCAGCGCAATGATATTTCTCATATAGCTTCAAGGGTAAAAAAAGTCCATTTACTGTATTCAACCGGCCAGAAGTTTGAACTACAATAAATGGATTTTAGTGATTATAACAGATAATTAGACAAAAGCCTCTTTTGTCAGAATCGCTGCTCGCGGATGTAAGGCGTACCCAGTGATTCCGGAGTGCCCGAAGGCTTGTTGCGGTTGCGGTAGCCAAGATACATCAGCACCAGAATCGTGACAATATACGGGATCATTTTAAGGAAATAGGACGGGATACCGCTGCCAAGCAGCTGGATGCGGAAGCCGAGTGAATCCAGTGCCCCGAAGAAGTATGCACAGAAGAGGGCACGCAGCGGATTCCATCTGGCAAAGATCACAAGTCCGACGGCAATCCAGCCGCGGCCGGCCGTCAGGCCTTCATTCCAGGTCGGCGCATAGGCCAGCACCATATCTGCTCCTGCCAGGCCGATCAGTGCAGCACCGGCAGTAACATAGCTATAGCGGATCAGCTGTACCCGGATACCCATAACATCCGCTGTTGCCGGATTATCCCCCACAGCCCGCAGATGCAGCCCCCAGGAGGTATGGTGAATCAGCAGATGCAGCACCAGCACCAGCAGCAGACTGAACCAGGTCAGATAATCCAGCCGTCCGAAAATATCCCCGATGACCGGAATCCCTTCCAGCCAGCTCAAGTTAAGCTTGGGAGAAGTTCCCGGCAGCGGCAGGCCGCTGATCGACTTACCGAGATAGGCGCTCAGTCCGCTCCCGAACAGCGTCATTGCCAGTCCTGACATCGTCTGGTTGGCTCTCAGTGTCACACAGAGGAACGAATGAACCAGACCAAGCAGTGCGGTCACAGCAATAGCTGCGAGCAAGGCCAGCAGCAGATTACCGCTGTTGATATAGACGATACAGGTGCTCACGGCCCCCATCAGCATCAGCCCCTCTGCACCAAGCTGGATGATGCCCGCACGCTCGGTCAGAATACCGCCAAGTGTAGCCAGCAGCAGCGGAGTCCCGGCGGAAATGGCCGCGATCAATAACTGTGTAGTGAAATCCATAGTCTAACTCCCTTCTCTCTAAAGCGCCGGCTAAGCGCTCCGGCGTATGCGGAAACGGTGAATCATATCGCCGGCAATCAGGAAGAACAGGATAGAGCCCTGCAGCATTTCTGAAATAGACGAAGGCAATCCGATGGTCTGTACGCTGTAGCCGCCGACAATCAGGCCGCCGAACAGGACGGAGGTAACGATCAGGCCCAGCGGATTCAGCTTGGCAAGCCAGGCGACGATGATTGCAGTGTAGCCGTAGCCGGGTGAGATGCCCTGCATCAGCTTGTGCGTCACCCCGGAGACCTCGGCCATCCCGGCAATTCCCGCCAGGCCGCCGCTAATCAGCATTACAATGATGATATGTTTTTTAATATGAATACCCGCATAGCGCGCAGCCGTCGGGTTAGCCCCGATCAGCCGCAGCTCATAGCCCCAGCGGGTAAATTTGACCATCAGGAAGTAGATAAAGACGGCGACCAGGCCGAATATCAGACCGATATGCAGTCTTGTCGTCCCGAGTACGGGCAACGACTGCGCAGCCGTAAACATCGGCGATCCCGGGAAATTGAAGCCCGCAGGATCTTTCCAGGGACCAAATACCACATAATCCAGCGCCAGCAGCGCCACATAGTTCAGCATCAGGGAGGTAATCAGCTCATTAACCCCGAAATGCGTGCGGGGAACAGCTGTCATTAAGCCCCAGAGCGCACCAGCCGCTGTACCGAAGATCAGCATCAGGGTAATCGCCCAGAAGGAAGGCAAATCCGGAAAATAAATCGTAACCGCCGTAGCCGCCATCGCCCCGACCGTCAGCTGCCCTTCCGCCCCGATATTCCATACGGAAATCCGGTACGCCACTGCGATGCCAAGACCGCACAGCAGCAGCGGAATGGCCTTTACCATTGTTTCTGTGAAGCCGTAAGAGGTGCCGAAGGCACCGCGGAACATCTTCTCATAAACCGTTACCGGGTTCATCCCGTTTGCGGCAATGAAGACCGCGCACAGCAGCAGCGCCAGCACGACAGACAGAATCGGCGACCACCACGGGGAGCGGGTACGGCTGGAATCATATTCAAAACGCAGCCCGAAGTTTTTGCGGGACTTAGCCGCAGCCGGCTTTAGAAATGCCGTGCCTGTATCACCTGTATTTTTTGGACTCATACCGCACTGCCCTCCTTGTGCCGGATACCGGCCATCATCAAACCGATCTGTTCCCTGTCTGCATGCTCATGATCGGTTTCGCCGATGATTGCACCGCCAAATATGACCAGAATCCGGTCTGACAGCTGCAGCAGCTCATCCAGATCCTCGGAAATCAGCAGCACTCCGCCGCCGGAGCCGCGCAGCTCCATCAGCAGATCATGCACTCCTGCCGTTGCTCCTACATCAAGACCCTGTGTCGGATGAACCGCAACCATCAGCTTAGGCTTATGGCTGACCTCCCGGGCAAACAGCAGCTTCTGCTGATTCCCGCCGGACAACTGCTGTACCGGAGTATCAAGCTCCGGCGTTTTCACGTCAAAACGCTGCACCAGCTCCTGCGACCACAGCCGGTTTTTCGCTGCCTTCAGAATACCGAACTTGGAATGCTCTTCCGTCCGGTACGATTTGAACAGCAGATTATCGACCGAACCGAGCCGGCCGGCCAGACCGCTCTTCATGCGGTTCTCCGGCACGTGGGATATCCCTGCATCAATGGCGCCGCGGACAGAAGCTGTTTTTACCGGACTGCCGTCAAAAATGATCTCCCCGCTCCTCCAGATTCTCAGTCCCGTAAGCACCTCTGCCAGCTCCTTCTGTCCGTTGCCTGCAACCCCCGCAACTCCGACAATCTCACCCTCGCACACGGAGAGCGACAGGCCGTCAAGCGCTTTGCGGCCATGATCGGCCGAGACCTCCAGGCGGTTGACCACAAGCAGCGGTTCACCCTGAGTGGCTTCACGCTCCTGGCGGCTGATCGTCACCTCTCTGCCTACCATCAGGCGGGCCAGCTCCAGCTCATCTGTCTGTGCCGTGGCCAGTGTGGCAATCATTTTGCCTTTACGCATAACGGAGATCCGGTCTGAGGAAGCCAAGACTTCCTTCATCTTATGTGTGGTCATGATGACCGTCTTGCCTGACTGCTTCATGACTCTAAGCGTTTCAAACAGCTGCTCAGCCTCCCCCGGAGTAAGCACGGAGGTCGGCTCATCCAGAATAATGATATCCGCCCCCCTGTACAGCGTCTTTACAATTTCCACACGCTGCTGCTCACCGACGGACAGCTGCCAGATCGGACGGTCAACCGGAAATTTCAGCCCGAACTGCTCTCCCAGCGCGCCTATTTCTTCATGCTTTTGCTTAATCCATTTGCTCCCCCGCCAGAAAGACGACTTTTCGCCAAGCACGATATTTTCCGCTGCTGTGAGCGTCTGCACAAGTCTGAAGTTCTGAAACACCATACCGACTCCCAGAAGCGCCGCATCCTTAGGGGAGCGGATTCTGGCCGGCTTGCCGTGAATCAGAATCTCACCTTCATCCGCCCGGTATACACCTGACAGCATACTCATGACTGTGCTTTTACCTGCTCCGTTCTCACCAAGCAGCGCGTGTACCTCACCCGCGTTTGCCGAAAAATCGACTTGATCGCTTGCCGTTACAGAACCGAATCTCTTCACAATCCCGCGCATTTCAACCGAATGGTCCTGCATATTGGGATGCTCCTTTCCTTATAGTTGTAGTACGGGTGGGGAAGGTTCCACTAGCCCGGAACCCGCCCCACCCATATGAACATGAAGTATGATATTAGGGTCAAGCCGTTATTGCGGGATTGTACCTTCTACACCCTGAGTCAGCCAGTTCATGCCGAGAATTTCCTCAAGGGTAAGCGCCTGGCCCTCCTGGACCTTAACATTGCCCTGATTATCGGAGATCGGGCCGGTGAATACCTCCAGCTCGCCGCTGATGATTTTGGCCTTTGCCTCTTCTACAAGTGTCTTCACATCATCTGGAACCTTGTTGCCGAACGGTGCAAGCTCAACCATACCGTCAGCCATATCACCGGAATACTGCTCACTCTTCCACGTTCCGTCCATTACGGACTGAACAGCCTTCACGTAGTAAGGACCCCAGTTCCATACAGGGTTGGTCAGATAGTTATCCGGTGCATATTTGCTCATATCGGAGTCATTACCGCCGGCATAAGCGCCGCGTTCAGCCGCTGCCTGGAGGGTAGCCGGGGAATCCTGATAGGCCAGCAGGACATCAGCGCCTTTATCGAGAAGGCTGATCGCCGCCTGGCGTTCAGTAGCCGGGTCATACCAGGTGTTAGTCCAGACTACATCGACCTTGATATCCGGATTAACACTCTGCGCTCCCAGCGTAAATGCGTTCAGATTATAAACAACTTCACTGATCGGGAAAGCTCCTACATATCCGAGGTGATTCTTAGTAGTCATTTTTCCTGCCGCGATACCGGACAGATAGCTTGCCTGATAGTTCTTGCCGAAGTAGGTACCCATATTCTCAGCTGTCTTGTAGCCGGAAGCATGGAGGAATTTCACGTTGGGGAATTTATTAGCTACATTGAGGGTGAAGTCCATATATCCAAAGCTTGTGGTGAATACAATGTCGTGGTTTTGTGCCAATTCAGTAATAATGCGTTCCGCATCGGCACTTTCCGGTACATTTTCTACGAAGTCTGCTTTAATGCCCAGCTCTTTTTCCATATACAGACGGCCCTGGTCATGCTGATACGTATACCCGCCGTCGCCCGGAGGTCCAATGTAGACAAAAGCAACCGTCGGCTTCTCTGCTGCCGGCTCTGTCGTTGCTGCCGCCTCAGTTGCTGTCCCCGCATTCGCCGATGCCGGCGCCTCAGTTGCAGCAGCGTTCGTAGATGCAGCATTGTTGTTGCTTCCGCAGCCCGCCAGCACTACCGCAAGCGCAAAGGTAAGCATTAGGCTCACCGTAAATCCCTGACCCCTTTTTTTCATAATTCTCCTCCTCCAGGATATCTCTCTTAATGGTTCAAACCATTAATGTATCTTTACTATACTGAGACAGAGCGTTTACGTAAATTTACATAACATACGTTTGTGCTATATAATAAGAAGTTCGGATCTTTTTGTGCCTGATGCACTAAACCGCAGCGAATTATATATAAAATATGTGATATTAACTTACATTTATCTGGCAAGCCCTATAAAGATGTCAGCTTTCACCGCGAAAGCTCCATTCCTTACGGATATCTCCGAAGTCAAACCGGCTCCCGGCATCCATAAAAAGACGGGCAGGGTCAGACTCCAGCACAACCCCCTTATACTCAGAGGAATGCATAATTTCAGCCGCTCCCTTATCCCCGTCCAGCCCCTGCAGCACCGTGAACATCCTCCGCGAAAAAAGAGCCGGCGGCATATTCATCCCTTCATTGGTACTGGCCACATAATCCAGTCCGGGGTTCCGCACATAGGTGTCCTTCAGGCGGCTTACAAGCGAAGCTGTAATAAAAGCCTGGTCAGAAATCGCCACCACCACTGCATCCGGCTGCATCGGCAGAATAGCGTTCAGCCCGCAGCGCAAAGAAAAGGACAGGCCCAGATGGGCAGTCAGGCATGTTTCAGTCCGCCTTGTACTCTGCTCATTAGCAGGCGGCAGCCATTCCAGATTATCATCTGCCCGGACGACTACAACCAGAGGCTCAAGAGAACAGCGTTCAAGCTCACTGAGGGCGATGCTTCCAAGCTTGACTTCCGGAGACAGCTTGAACGGCACTTTGGGAGCCCCCATCCGGCTTCCAGGTCCTGCCGCCAGATAAATACCTGCTACTTTCAATGAACTCCACTCCTTCCGGCAGCGCCGCAGCGCCCGCCCATTTAAGTTTAGGACACCATCAGCATTATTCACGCTCCAGCATTTTCCGGAAAACAAATACGAGCTTAAGCCGCATCAGATCATTGATTTTTTTGAAGTCAACATCCAGCAGCTCACTGAGCTTCTCAATCCGGTAGGTGGCCGTGTTGCGGTGAATGAACAGCTTCTTGGCTGTTTCGTTGACATGGCCGTCATTATCAAGATAGACCTCCAGTGTATGGAGCATCTCCTTGACGTATTCCGGCTCCCGGCTGAGCAGTCCGCGCAGATTGCCGTGAATGTATTTCTTCATTAATTCCGGCGGAATCTGGCCAAGCAGAAGGTCCAGCTCAAGCTGCCGGTAATGCACCACATTTCCGTATGCGCCCCAGTGCCGGGCTATAGACATGCATTCCTTCACCTCGGCAAAGGCTTCCTTCAGCCCTTCCGGCTTCACCTTGACCGTGCTGAATGCAGCCCGCGGGTAATATCCGTTATCAAGCTTCAGCCCCTGGAAGCATTCATGGATCAGCTCGCGGAGCTGCTCCGGGCTATGTCCGGTTGACGGAAGCAATGACACCAGCCCCTCATCCATAATGACATGAATGCTGTTCAGCTTCCCTAATACAGGGTGTTCCGCATACTCCTCCTTCAGCCGGAGCAGCTCCCCCTGCCGTTCTTCCCCGGCAACTGCCGTCTCAGTCAGCAGCAGCTGGAAAGGTGAATGCAGCAGCTTCACCTCCAGCCTGAGCGCAGCCTGCGACAGTTCAGTGCTGGAGAGTCCGCCGCTTAGGCAGCGGCGCAGCAAGCCGCTGAATTCCCGGTGCTCGGCCGGTTCAAAATAATCCTCATATCCGGAATGAATATGATACGAAATAAGCTCGGCTCCCTGGATGAACAGACTCTCCTCCACAGGCAGCAGCAGCGGATCTATGGAACAATACAAAAGAAACCCTGTGCACTTCTCTCCCTGCATCAGCGGCAGCCGCAGGCCTGTTCTGTCACCGGCGCGGAAGCGCTGGTTGCGGTTCTGCCACGGCCAGCCCTCCAGCAGCTGGCTGCTGTTCATTTCAGAATTATTGTAGACAATATCCCCCCGGCTGCTTACAACTGCAAGCTTGTAGCCGATCACCTCAGATACCGACTCAAAGAGGGGGCGGCCGCGGCCGGAGCGGAGCGCAAAGCGCATCAGCTTGCGCTGCTTCTCCAGGATACTCTGCAGCACACTGGTGCTTCGCGACAATTCAGCTCGGAACAGCCCGTTCATCTGATCGGAGAACGTGAACTGGAACGGCAGCTCAATCAGCGGGAAATTCAGCGTCTCAGCCTCGGCAATCAGCTCCTGCGGCACGGTATCCCAGAAGCGGCCCAGCTTGATGCCCAGCGCCGATGAGCCTCGCCGGTTCAAGGTCTGCAGCAGTGCGGAAGCATCTTCAAGGCTGTCCTTGATCAGATACGCGGTAGTTAACAGCATCTCCCCCTCTTTAATCCAGTCCGAGATATCCGGTGCATCCATTACGTTGATCGACTTCACAATTCTGTGCTTGCCCTTGGCTCCGGCGATAAGCTTGGCCTCGGATAAAGGATAAATGGACAACGCTTCTTCGACAGTAAGATGCATGCCACCCCTCCTTAACTAAGTTTGTTTATTAACCAGCGTTCTTTATGTTACTTTATGTAACATTATAGATAAAATGACCCCTATTGGAAAGAGAAAAGTGAAAATACCATTCGAATATGTCAGGTATAATAACGTATGTCACACAATCTTAATATAAATGATTTTAGTTAAACAGTTTAAAAATCATATTGTAAATAAGCTACTTTAGTACTAAAATGAAGATTGCTTTTGTTTGTATATTTGAATCTTTAAATCTTTAAACTCTTTTTTGTCGACTTACGTCGGGCAAAAGCCTTCGTTATCGGCCGAATCATTGTTCCATTTAATAAAGGCAAACTATCTGAAAGGATGGGACGCAAAGCAATGGGCCTAAAGATGCAGTAACCATGCATCCACGGCTGCCAGGCTGCCACCGGGAGCTGTCACCAGCTCTTATGTCCAAATGCCACTGATTACACAAAAAGGAGCTAACAAAATGCCTCAGCGAATGACCGCAAAGGATTTAAACACGCTGACAGATCCGCTTGACGTTAAGAAAATGGAACCGGAAGGCGAACCCGCGATTTCTCTGCAGCCCAATGATAAAGAAGATAATGACGGAATGATCCTCGTCCAAAACAATCAGCTGCATATTACCTCCCCGTTGCCCGGCGGCAGGCCGGCAGTTATTACAGCGCGTCCGCCTCTTGTTTTGAAGCTCAATAATGAAACAGTCTCAGGTCCGGCAGAAGTACTGGCAACTGACCGGGTTACCTGGACGGTTCAGGAACCGCCCCAGTACGAGATCAGCATCTCCGATGACAAGCTTAAAGCCTTCCTTACTCTTAACTATGTACAGCAATATCCATGGAATCTCGTGAATTCCCCGGCAACCAGCCGGCTTGAATTAGAGGCACGCCTTGACCGTTCCCTCCTGTTGTCCACACTAACCATTGAACAGATCATTGCCGTTTTTGAAAAAAAGTCGATGGTCCGTAGTCTGAATATTCCCTCTATTTATGCAGAATTAAAGAACCCGTCCCATCAGCCGGTTTGTGTCGCGGAAGGCATGCCTCCTGTGCCCGGTACGGATGCAACACTGGACTTATTTTTCCCCGAGCATATTGAGAAGGCTTTCAGCGAACATGAAAACGAAGACTCTGCGGATTACCGCAGCCGCCTGCGGATTCCTTCAGCCAAAACAGGTGATATCATTGCCCGCAAGCACCTGTCCCGGGAGGGGGTTCCAGGCTACGATGTGTATGGAGGCATATTGCCTGCAGCCCCCGCCAGAGATATTAAAGTGGCCGTCAAAGAGCATACAGCGCTGCTGCCGAACCACGAAATCACCGCACTGAAGGATGGACGGCCGCGGATGACAGGAAGTAACATCAAATACCTCGATATATCCGCTGAATATGCGGTTCCGGGTAATGTGAATATCAATACAGGCAATATCGTTTTTTCTGGCGATGTGATTGTGTATCAGGATGTTGAAGCTGGCATGATTATCGAGTCTCTGGGCAACGTCTATATTTACGGCAATGTCAACAGCTCTACTATTACAGCGACAGGAAGCATACTTGTTATGGGAAATGTAGTCAGCAGCCAGCTGTATTCCGGCTATTACGGCGTGATGTACAACCGGCTGTACAGCCTCTCCAAGCAGCTGATTGAAGAGGTTCATTTGCTGAGGCAGGCTTCAGGCCTGCTTACCGAGAAGGTAGAATCGCGGAAGCAGACAGCGAAGGCCGGTCAGATTATTCTTCTGCTGATGGAAAGCAAGTTCAAAAAAATTCCCGGGCTCATCCGTAATCTGCAGGCCGTCTTTCCTGGCATTAAGCACACTTACCATCAGGACACTGAGCAGCTGAAGCATATGCTGGATGTTTTTTTACGTCCGGCCCAATTCATTGATTTTTTGAGCGATGTCATCCTGGACTCCTTTTTAAAATTGCTTAAGGATCTGTATTCCGGTGTAGCCCGTATGCAGGAGTCACAGGTCCGCGTGGACCTGTCCCAATGCCAGAACAGCACTGTTAAATCTAGCGGTGATATTATTATTCATAAGGACGGGGTTGTGCAAAGTGAGCTTTTCTCCTCGGGTGACATCACTTTCCGCCATAAGGAAGCTATATGCCGCGGGTCAAATCTGGAGGCAGCCGGAACCCTCACTGCCCAGACAGTAGGCGGTGAATCAAGCGCCGTCTCATCCCTGAAAGCCGGCCGGAGGATCACTGCCCGTAAAATGCATGCCGGCAGAGTCACAGTGGGCCGCTATTCGGAAGAAATTATTGAGCCTGCCGAGGACTTCGTGTTCCCCCCGCAAAGCATGTAGCGTAAAGATTGGCAGCTGCTCCGGAACTGGTGTACATATCCGTTAGACAAAGTAAAAGAAAAGGATCGAAACCGGTAACTTTCGGCTTCGATCCTTTTCTTATGCCATATTCAGCGGCAGAATAGCTGCTTGTCTGGCGGAAAGCTTCAACAGCCCGCCCTCTTCGCACTAAGTCCATATTTCATTAACCCATGAGAGCAGGCGGGAGTCCTCTCCGCTGCCGCCGATAACAGACAGCCCCAGCGGCAGGCCGGCCGGACCTTCAACCGGCAGAGTTACCTGCGGCAGGCCCGCCAGACCGGCAATGCAGCTTAGCATCATAGCCCCGCTGCGGTTGCGTTCCAGCTGCTGCAGATCAGCACCGCGCAGCGGGGCCGGTCCGGGCACAGTCGGGATGACCAGGCAGCGGTCCTCCCCGAGAAGCTCCAGCAGCCGTTCAGCAATATCTCGCCGCCGGGCGGCTGCCAGGCTATGGTCCTGCCCGGCGATGCTTGCCGCCCAGGTGAAGCGTGCAGCAATATCCGGACCAAAGACCGGCTGCTCCTGCCTTATCCACGCGCCATGGGCCGCCCAGATTTCAGCAGCCTGCAGCTCTCTGAACACATCCATCCAGCTTTTCAGGCCTTCTGCAGAGACTACGTTTTCTACAGTCTCATCCGCAGCAGCCTGCAGCCGTGTTAGCCCCTGCTTAAGGAAGGCGGCACTTTCCGGCTCAGCCAGCGCCCAGCAGTCCGCCGGTATGTACAGCCTGACCATTCTGGACGGGGGGCGTTCCAGGCCGGGGATTCGGCCGGGTTCAGACATTCGGATCACTGCCTCTTCTCCTGCACGGTATTCATTATCACTCGCAGCAGCACTATGCTCCATTGTTCCGCCTCCGCCAATCAACACCTTCCCCACACGCTGCAGCAGCTCCGGACTGTCCGTAATCCAGCCTGCCGTATCAAATCCCGGTGCCAGCGGAATAACGCCGTCCATTGCTACGGCTCCATGTGTCGGTCGGAAACCGTATACGCCGCAGTATGCGGAAGGGACACGGATGGAGCCACCGGTATCCGTTCCGAGCGCAAAGTCAACGGCGCCGGAGGCTACCGCCACCGCTGACCCGCTGGATGAACCGCCGGGAACCCGCCCGGCTCCCCGCGGATTCACCGGCGTGCCGTAATGAGCATTCTCCCCGCTCAGGCTGTACATCAGCTCATCGGTATGCGCCGCTCCATGCAGTGCTGCTCCGGCATCCAGCAGGCTTCTGACAGCCGCCGCATGCGCCTCTGCGGATGGATGGCTGCGCAGCCATGCCGGATTCCCGGCGGAAGACCGGTGGCCGGCTACAGCAAACACATCCTTAACGGCAAAGCGGAGTCCTCTTAATTCGCCCTGCTGCGAGCCGGAGGCTTCCAGCTCCGGGGCGATAAATGCACCATAGTCATTATTATGAATCACTGTCCTCACTCCCTTCCTCCTACCATCCGATAGCCGCTCCGTCACAGCGCGGATCAGTTCCGCCGCTGCGCAGTCCGGAGCCGTCCACCCCAATGGCATGGGCATGGCCCATGATGCCGTCATATGCTGCCGCTTCACGTACCAGATGTCCGGCGCCGGCCAGCTTATCAAGCACCTGCCGCCCCGCCCGCTGCTCCACCCTCAGCTCCTGGGTCGGTTCTCCCCAGGTTCTGCCCCACACAAATCTCGGAGCAGCTACCGCCTCCTGCGGATTCATTCCGTAATGCAGCATCCGGGTCAGCAGCAGCGTCTGCGTCTGGGGCTGCCCTTCCCCGCCCTGTGTCCCGTACAGGTAAGCAGGCTTGCCGCCCTGGCATGCCATTGCCGGCATAAGGGTATGGAAGGTGCGCTTATGCGGCTCCAGCGTGTTGATATGCTTCGGGTCCAATGAGAAGAAGGAGCCGCGGTTCTGCAGCAGAATCCCCGTATCTCCGGCCACAATCCCTGAGCCGAATTCAAAATAAAGGCTTTGGATGAACGACACCGCATTGCCGTCCCCGTCAATGACCGCAGCATAAGCGGTATCACGGCCAACCGGCTCACTGCCGATTGCCGCCGCACGGTGCAGGGAGACGGAAGATGCCAGCTGCTGTGCATATCCTTTATCCAGCAGCCGGTCCAGCGGAGCCGGAGAGAATGCCGGATCTGTCAGCACCTGATCCCGGTCACGGAAGCTCAGCTTCAGCGCTTCGACCAGCAGATGGTAGTACTCATAGGAGCCGTGCTCAATGCCGCTGAAATCGAAGCGCTCCAGTATATTGAGCGCCATCAGCGCCGCAAAGCCCTGCGAGTTCGGCGGCGCCTGATAGACGCTGTATCCGTGATACTCTGTGGATACGGGCTCCGTCCACTCCCCGTAATGGCCGGCAAAATCCTCGCGGGTAAGATACCCGCCCGCAGCGCGCATATAATCGCTTATATCCTGCGCGATCCGTCCCTTATAGAAGGCGTCGCGGCCGCCCGACGCCAGGGCACGCAGCGTCCGGGCCAGCTGCGGCTGCACAAACCCGGACCCGGCGGCCGGCGGCCTCCCGCCGGGCAAGTACACTGCCGCCGCTTCAGGGCTCAGCGCGGCTCCGGCAAGAACGCTGCCGCCGTGCTGGTCCGGCGACAGCGTAAACCCTGCGGATGCGTAGCCGATGGCCGGCTCCAGCACCTCCGCAAAGGGCAGGCGGCCGTACTCTCCCTGTACGGCTGCCCAGCTGTCCGCCATTCCGGGTACCGTAATGGCGCTGCGGACCCCGCGCCGGGGAATCTCCGTCTCCCCGGCATACAGGTCCCGGCGGACGCCGTAGCCGGACCGTCCGCTGCCGTTATAGGCCCGTACGCGCCCTTCGCCCGCGCTGTACGTAAGCCAAAAAGCATCGCCGCCCAGCCCCGTCATGTGCGGGTAGACCACGGCAAGCGCAGCGCTGACCGCTACCGCCGCATCAAAGGCATTCCCCCCCTTGTACAATACTTCTGCACCTGCGGCAGAAGCCAGGTAATGGGGGCTGACCACCATTGTTTTTGTACCGGTCACCGGCTGTGTCGTCATGTGCCATCCCCCTCAACATTCTCGCTTAAAGTTACCGTCATTTAACCGCACAGCAAATTCCCCTGTCAATGCATTAAGGGCAAACTCAAACCGGACCGGCCACTTTTTGTATACGGTGCACAAACATTCAGTGAAATCCGGTTTGTTCGGTAGTGGCTCTCTGCCGCTTAGGATAGAATGTTCAGAACACCGCAGACCGCTGCACCTCATCGCTTATTCTTTTCATACATACCATTTTATTAGGAGGGGTCTTGTGAAACCGGCCAACAATGAATATGTACAGCTCGCCGTTGCCATGTGCAGAACAGGGATACTCGGTTATGGCGGAGGTCCTTCTGTAATCCCGCTCATCCGCCACGACGCCGTAACCCGCTATGCCTGGATGAGCGATGACGAATTCGGGGAGACGCTGGCCATCGCCAACGCCCTGCCGGGCCCGATCGCTACCAAGATGGCCGCCTATCTCGGCTATAAACGGAAGGGAGTCCGGGGAGCGCTGCTCTCCGTTGTGGCCCACATTTTGCCCAGCGGTATTGCTATGATCGCCCTGCTCTCCGCCGTCAATCATCTAAGCGGCTCCAGGATGGTAGCGGACATGATTGCTGCAGTTTCACCTGTTATCGCGGTCATGCTCGGGATGATGGCTTACGAATTTGCCCAGAAGGCATTCAAAGGGCTGGGGAAGTGGATCGGGGCTGGTTTTCTGCTGCTGGCGCTGGTGCTGCTGGAGGTGCTGCAGCTTCATCCGGCCATCGTGATTGTACTTTTTCTGGGGTATGGGACGGTTCATTACCGGATACTTGCGAAGAAGAATAACAAAGGGGGGACCGCCTAAATGGAATGGCTTGAGCTGATATACGGATTTTTTATGGCTAATCTGCTGGGCTACGGCGGCGGCCCCTCCTCCATCCCGCTGATGTACCAGGAAATTGTCCCGCATTACGGATGGCTTACCGATGAGCAGTTCTCCAATATGCTGGCGCTGGGCAATGCCCTGCCCGGACCGATTGCTACCAAAATTGCCGCTTATGTCGGCTACGGCGTCTTTGGCTGGGCTGGAGCCGCCTTGGCGCTGACCGCTACCGTCCTCCCTTCTGCCGCTGCGCTGATCATCCTGCTTCAGGTCATGCATAAATACAAGCAGTCGCCTGTCGTTAAAGGCATGACGCTGCTTGTACAGCCGGTTATTGCCGTTATGATGACTGTGCTGACTATTAAAATGGCCCAGGGTCCGGCGGAAGCCATCGGGATCTGGCAGACGCTGATCATCGCCGCCCTTGCTTTTGCCGCCATAAAATGGCTTAAGCTCCACCCTGCGCTGGTGATCGTGGCCGCTTTTGCCTACGGGGCATTCCTGCTCCCTTATACCGTGTAGCCTGCCGCTGCAGTAATTGCTATTTCATTTCAGAATATACTGCGACAGTACCGCCTGCACCTCATAAATATTGACCGATTTATTAAACGTCTTTTTAAGCGGCAGTGCGCTTCCGGACACATACAGGCACAGCTCCGCATCCAAATCAAAGTGCCCGGCCGTTTCCACATAATAATGGGTGATGCTTTTGTAGGGAATGGAATGGTATTGTGTCTTTTTGCCGGTTACCCCCTGTTTATCAATGAGAATCAGCCGCTTATCCGTAAAAATAAACATATCCCTGATCAGCTTATACGCCCGTTCGATCTTCTCCCCCGGAGCCAGAATCCTTACATACTCGCGTTGTACATCAGCAAGCTCTACCTGGGTCGCATGCCCCAGAAGCCCGTTAAAAATCGCCATATTCTCTCCTTCTTTCCCGTTCAAAAATACCGGGCAGCCTCCCTGCCCTTTTACATCCTACTTGTGCATTCACAATTATATGCTGTGGGCGCTCCGCTTTTTTTTCTTGCATCTTCTGCCGATATTGGTTAAACTAACTTTAAATTTGTTAAAAGAGGAGGTGTGGAGGAATGGATCGCAATTGGACCAACAGTGTTATTAGCCGGCTGCCTATCGCTATGGCTGGCATCGTTCATGTAAATGCCGACAACGGGAGAAGTCTGTCTATTTACAAGAATTTAATAACACTACACAATTGTGAAATGCCTTTCCAGCCACACTTCAACGGATAAGCTGTACTACCGGAGAATGTTAAGGCCGCGGGGAAATTTCCTCGCGGTCTTTTTGCGTCCATTTTCAGTCCTCTATCCGGGGGAGCGGCGGCTGCAGGCATTATATAAAGGAGAATACCTATGATTATCTCATGCCAAAATGTCCAGAAGTACCACGGTGCCCAGCTCGTCCTGAAGGACATTACCTTTGATATCCGCCAAGGCGAAAAGATCGGCCTGATCGGCCGCAACGGCTGTGGAAAAACAACCCTGTTCCGCCTGCTGAGCGGCGAAGAACGCCCGGATCAGGGGCAGATCTCCATCCGCCGGGGCAGCGTGACCGGCCTGCTTGCCCAAATTCAGGAGGCCGGAACCGAAGAAACGGTATATGCCGTGCTCCAGCGCAGCTTCGCTGAGCCTCTGTCCTGGCAGAGCCGCCTGCGGGAGCTGGAGCAGCAGATGTCATCCTCTGACGCCGCAAATGACGAGCCGGCCTGGAACAGGCTGCTTAAGGAATACGGCAGCCTGCAGGAGAAATTCGAAGCAGCCGGCGGATATGAAATCGACGCTTCGATCCAGCGGGTCGCAGCAGGGCTCGGCATCGCTGTCTCTCAATATGAGCGCGGGTTCGCCTCCCTCTCCGGCGGTGAGAAAACCAAGGTCGGCCTGGCTGAGCTGCTGCTGCGCCGTCCCGATGTGCTGCTGCTCGATGAGCCGACCAACCATCTGGATATGGAGGCTATCGAATGGCTGGAGCAATATCTCCTAGCCTATGAAGGCACCGTGCTGGCGATTTCTCATGACCGCTATTTCCTCGATGCCGTAGTCAAAAAGGTCGTCGAAATCGAAGATGGCGAAGCAATCACCTATCACACCAATTACAGCGGCTATCAGGTGGAGAAGGAAGCCCGGCTGCTTCAGCAGTTCGCCGATTACCAGGAGCAGCAGAAAAAGATCAAGCAGATGCAGGAAAGCATCAAAAGGCTGATTGAATGGGGTAACCGCTCCAATCCGCCTAACCCCTCCTTCCACCGCCGGGCTGCCTCCATGCAGAAGGCGCTGGACCGGATGGTTAAGATCAAGCGTCCGATTCTGGAGCGCAAAGCAATGGATCTGCAGCTGCAGCAGGAGGACCGGACCGGCAATCAGGCCGTCATCCTCGACCGGATCAGCAAAAGCTACGGCAGCCGCACCCTATTCTCCGGCGCCAGCGACATTCTGAGATACGGCGAAACAGCTGCATTGATCGGCGGCAACGGTGCCGGCAAGAGTACGCTGCTGCGGATGATTCTCGGCCAGGAGACGCCGGATAGCGGAAGCTGCACGCTGGGCTCACGGGCGGCCGTAGGGTATCTGGCCCAGGAAGCGGTGCCTGAGGACGGCAAGCTCTCTGTTCTGCGCTATTTCCGCGAAGAAGCGGGTATGGAGGAAGGGGAAGCCCGCGGACAGCTCGCCCGCTTCCTCTTCTACGGCAGCGATGTCTTCAAGACCGTCGCCAATTTGTCAGGCGGGGAATGGACGCGGCTGCGCTTCGCGGTGCTGATGCACCGCCGTCCGAATCTGCTCATCCTTGATGAGCCGACCAACCATCTGGACATCGACTCGCGAGAGGCGCTGGAAGAGGCGCTGGAGGAATTCGCGGGTACCGTGCTGGCGGTATCCCATGACCGTTACTTCATCAACCGCTGCTTCGGCAAGCTCTGGTCAATCGAAGGCGGCCGCTTCCACGCCTTCAACGGAAACTATGAGTATTACAAGGAAAAGCAGGCGGAGCGTGCTGCTTCCGGCACACCTGCGGATAATAGAAATTCCCCTGGCGGCAAGAGTACCCAACCCAAGGCTACAGCTCCGGCAGCCATAGCTTCTCCCCGGAAACAGCGCTCTGCTGCAGCATGGGAGCAGGATATTGCTGCTGCCGAGGAACAGCTCCGCCGGATCGATACCGGGATGCTGGCTCCCGCCATCGCCAGCGATGCAGTGAAGCTGGCGGAGCTCCAGCTTATCCGTGACACAGCGCAGGCGGAACTGGATGGGCTCTACGCAGCCTGGATGAACGAAGCGGAAAGGTGAGAATAATGACACAGAACACAGCAATCTCAGCGTATTGGAAAGCTTATGTAGAGGAGCACCCTGAAGCCGCAGATAACTATGACAGCGCCTGGGCCTTCGGCGACAGCCCGCGGCTGGCGGATGAACTGCTCGGCCTGGTGCTGGAGGGAATCAAAACCGGGACTGCCTCTAATAAGCTGGTGTATGAACAGCAGGGCTTAAGCCTGCCTTTTATCGGAGGATATTGTATCCTGCTGGACGGGGAGGGCAATCCGCGGGCCATTATTGAGACGACCCGGGTCGAGACCGTTCCCTTCAATGAGGTTACCGCAGAGTTTGCGTATACCGAGGGAGAGGATGACCGTTCACTGGAATCATGGCGCTATGAGCACGAAGCTTTTTTCACAAGAGAATTCAAGCGTTATGGAATGTCCTTTGACCCCGCAATGCCGGTCGTATGTGAGAACTTCCGGGTGGTGCATGTGAAGCCGCTCCCCTAAACAGCAACCAAAGAGGCTGTGCTCCTTCACCAGGGGCGCAGCCTCTTTTATTCATGATTAGTATGTACTCAGGACTGCTTGATACCGAATGCAATCCACCGTCCATCAATGTCCTCTATCACGAAGTCACGGTTACCGTAATCCGTATCGGTTAATTTGCGGATGAACTTTACGCCTGCAGCCTCGAGCGCATCCTGGAGCGCGTCCTGATTCCGGGTAATGAAGTAAGCATCATATCCGTAACCGTACAGCTCCCGGTTAGGGATAACCGGACGTCCGCCGGAATCCGTTAGAATAATCTCAGTGGAATCCCGGTACAGGCAGATATGGGGTTCCTGTGTATCCAAATAGGATACTGCCCGGAATCCCAGCTTTTGTTCATAATAAGCGGACGTTCCTATAATATCCGGAGTTCCAAATATACTATGCGATTCCAGCAATATGTTGTTCATAACCAATCTCCTTCATCATAAATATCAGCCTGTCAACCGCTTCTCTAATTCTTCAGAGGTCCATTCTGTAATGCAATTCAAAAAGGCCGCTTCTTCTTCTAAGAGGCAGCCTTCATTCCTATAAGTCATATAAGTTTATTTGGAGTGCCTATTATTTAAAGTAATAATTACCGCCATATCCCCATGATCCAGCCGATTACCGAGATCCATAAGGGAATGCTGATCAGAACGCCCCATACCAGTCCGGCAGCGATATTGCCCTCGGCAGGACGTGCCGCAGTATCCTGTTTAAGCGGAAGTCTTAACTCTTCTTGTTCCATTGCGATCCCCTCCTAAAATATCTTATCGTCACAGTAGAGGAAAAAATGTAGACCGCCTGGCCTAAAAAGGTAGAATTTCCGCAACTAATTTTTAGATACAAAGGCTCAGCGGCTTACTTTGTAACTGCTTTCATAATAATAATTAACCAATTTTTGTCTAATAAAACTTATAATAGCCCTGCACTACATTATATGCGCAGAATTAGTCTAATATGACCGGCTTTTCGGGATTTTTTAGGAATTCGAACATTGTCCTGATCTGCTCTATGGTGTTCCGTTCCTGCGACAGCTCAGGCAGCTCATCCTCAGCAAAGAAGCCTGCCCCGAACGTCTCCACGCCTCCCGCCGCTTCCCCGCCTGTAATCCGGCACAGAATAAAAAATTTATAGACATGATACGGCTCCGGCGGATGATTATGGAATTTTTTGTCCAGCACTGCCAGCAGACGAACGGCCTCCGCCTGATAACCCGACTCTTCGGCAATTTCCTTAACTGCCACTTCACTCGGCGACAGCCCGATATCCCCCCAGCCTCCCGGGAGCGCCCAGTTACCGTCCAGCTTCTCGCGCACCAGCAAAATCTTGTTATCCTGAAAAACAACACCGCGGATATCAACCTTTGGCGTACAGTATCCATCCTCTCCGGCAAAGGCGAGCCGGATCTTCTCCTTGCTCTCATAGGTATAGTCCGCAAGAATATCTACACTCAGCTCACGCAGCGCCTGATAACGTTCAATATCGTAGACATCCTTGGCATATGTAAGCCCGGTCTGGGCAATGGCCTGAATCTCCTTGGCCCATGTTAACCATTTCTGTTCCATAACGGTACCTCCACTCAAAGAAATAGGATAAGCCGGATTAACTTTGCACACACAGCATCAGATGCCGGGAAAAAGCCCCCTTGCGGGCAACACAGCGGTCGATAATCTCAAATCCGGCTTCCGAGATCATCTCGTCCATCGCCTCAATAGCTACAATAACTACCCGCCCGGCAATTCTGCGGGCATTGACAAGAATGTCAAACTGCTCCTCGGGCGTGATGCTGGAGTACAGATTATAGGGCATATCCACTATCGCCGCATCATAATGCTCTGTAATGTCTGCGATATCGCCCAGTGTAACCGGAGCATCGAAGCCAAAGTGGGCAATATTGGTCCGTGCCCCCTGTGCGATGAACGGATTAATGTCCCGGCCGACGATATCGATTCCCATGGACAACGCTTCAATCATTACGGTTCCGATGCCGCAGCAGGGATCGATTGCCCGGATACCTTCCGGCTGCGGTACAGCCATATTGACTGCTGCGCGGGCTACACGTGTACTGAGGGCTATGGAATAGCTGCGAGGCTTCTTGATCTGGCGGAACCAGGTCGCATTGTTTTTGTGATAGGCTCCAAAATACCAGCGGCCTCCCAGAGTCACAATGCCGTATACCAGCTCCGGACGGTTGACATCTGCCTCTCCTTCAATCCGCAGGCCGATTTCACGTTCGATCACTCTGCGTTCATTGTATTCTATTTTTTGCTCAGGCGGCAGATCGTTGGTTTTCACAAAAATAACCTTGAATGTCTTTCCGTTAAGCTCAACCTGTTCAGTCTGTTCATAAATCTCCGGCAGGCTGTCCCCTGCGTACATGACCTCAATCATTTCCTTAATAAAAGGGCTGCGGCTCGGTTCAACTCTGATAGTGCTGCCAAAAATCCCCGGGGATATACTCTGCCCGAACAGGCAGCGCAGCTCCAGCCCGCATAAATCCAGCTCGTCCTCCGAGCATGCATATGTATAAATATAAGCAGGATCTGTTCCCTGCTTATTCCCTGCGTCTTCTTGCTCCTTGCCTGATTCCACATTCACTGACACTGTTATTCCGCTCCTGTCTACTCATAAGTCAGTTAAGTCTAGCACGGTTACCGGACGTAATCAACAACAGTAAACCGCTTTGATTGACAGAAGGTTCTCCAGTATAATGAAGGCATTACACTGCCAAACCAGCCAGCGGTCAATTAACGGCCCGGGTGGAGGTTTAGAGCTGAACTAGACGATTTTGCGCAGCGATACTCTTAAGGAGGTACATACCACTTATGTCCTATGATCAATATTTCCAGTCTGAGCGTGAAGCCCAGCTGGGCGAACTGAAGGAATGGCTGTCCATTCCAAGTATTTCTGCCCTTTCTGTACACAAGGAGGATGTTCAATCCGCCGCCCGCTGGCTGACTGAAACCCTGAAACGCGCCGGACTTGAAAACATCGAGATCCACCCTACAGCAGGCCATCCTGTAGTCTACGCCGATTACCTTCACGCTCCCGGCAAGCCTACCATTCTCGTATACGGCCACTACGATGTACAGCCTGTTGATCCGCTGAATCTCTGGACAACCCCTCCGTTTGAGCCGGAGATCCGCGACGGCAAGCTGTATGCACGCGGAGCGACCGACGACAAAGGCCAGGTGTTCATGCACATCAAGGCCATCGAAGCTATTCTCAAACAGGAGGGTACTCTTCCTGTCAACATCAAGCTCTGCATCGAGGGTGAAGAAGAAATCGGCAGCGTGAATCTGCCCCCATTCCTGGAAGCCAATCAGGACAAGCTGGCGGCGGACGCCGTGCTGGTTTCCGATACTGCGCTGCTGGAACGCGGACGCCCGGCAATCTGCACCGGACTGCGCGGCCTTTGCTCCATGGAGGTTAGCGTTCATACTGCTTCTACTGACCTGCACTCCGGCTCGTATGGCGGCGGAGTACCCAATGCGCTGCATGCCCTCGTCTCCCTGCTCAGCTCTCTGCATGATAATCAGGGCCGAGTAGCCGTAGAAGGCTTCTACCAGGGCGTCCCTGAGCTGACTGCCGCTCTGCGTGAGGAATTCGCCAAGCAGGGCGTGAACGAAGAGAAGATTAGAGAATCCCTCGGTCTTGAGCAGTTGTACGGGGAAGACGGCTACAGCTTCGTTGAGCGGGTCGGCGCCCGTCCGACTCTTGAGCTTAATGGCGTCTACGGCGGATTCCAGGGTGAAGGCAGCAAGACTGTCATTCCTAAGGAAGCCCATGCCAAAATCACCTGCCGTCTCGTCGGCGACCAGGACCCGCAGCATATCCTTGATGCCGTGGAAGCTCATCTGAAAGCCAACATCCAGAAGGGTGCTACCGTAAAGGTGAAGCAGATGGAAAAAGCACGCGCCTTCAACATCGATCCTTCTGATCCGATCCTGCAGACTGCTGCAGACGCCTTTGGTAAAGTATACGGTACACGCGCCCTCTTCACTAAAGATGGCGGGTCGATCCCGATTATGGAGAGCTTCTCCCGCATTCTGAAGGCACCGGTTGTGCTGATGGGCTTTGGCCTGGATGACGAGAACCTGCACGCTCCGGACGAGCATTTCAACCTGGAGAACTTTGACAAGGGCCTGCTGACTATTGTTGAATTCCTGAAGACGGTCTAACTCGGGCCTGCCATACCGCTCAGTTAACAAATAAAGCCAGGGTCTCCGCTAACTGCGCGGAAACCCTGGCTTATTATATTACGGAACTACAGTACAAAAGCTTTGGAGATGATAACCAGCAGAATAAACAGGACCAGAATAGCCGCTGTAGATGTCATTCCGCCGAAGCCTCCGCCATAACCTGCAACGTTCTCGCTCATGGATCTTTTCCTCCTTTGCAAGTGGGTACAGCTTAGAATATGCCTGCAGGCCGTGTATTGACTGGGTTCACAGATAAATCCGGCCTATATCAGGCTTACAGGATAAATTTCTGATATTAGACGCAAAAAAACCTTTGCAGCGCAAAGGTTGTAAGTATTAATATTGGAGCGGGTGATGGGAATCGAACCCACGCTATTAGCTTGGAAGGCTAAAGTTCTACCATTGAACTACACCCGCGAGAATACGGTGAAGACAAAAAATATTGTAACATTCCTTTGAATAAAATGCAACCCTTTGGCAATGTATCCGAGCTTACGTTGGTACGACGAGCAGAGGTTTCAGGAAAATCGCTTCGAATTCATCAGCTTTGATCGGCTTACTGAACAGGTAACCCTGGGCCTCATGGCAATGCTGCTGGCGCAAAAACTGCAGCTGCTCCTTGTTCTCCACCCCTTCTGCCGTAACCTTCAGCTTCAAATGATGGGCCATTGATGTAATGGTTGAGACAATCGCTGCATTGTTGCTGTCCTCCAGCACATCGGAGACGAAGGAACGGTCAATTTTCAGCCGGTCAATCGGCATATTCTTAAGATAATGAAGTGAGCTGTAGCCTGTGCCGAAGTCATCTATGCTGATGAATACCCCCAGCCGCTTCAAGCGGTTAAGCTGGTCAAAGGCTGTCTCCTTGTCCAGCGTCATGCTCTCCGTAATCTCCAGGTCAACATAGCATGGATCAAGCCCGATTTCCTGCAGGAGCATATCTATTTTGCCGGCGAGGTTCGGCTGCAGAAATTGGCGCATGGACAGGTTAATGGATACGCAGATGTGACGGTACCCTGCCAGCTGCCACGCTTTATTCTGCTCACAGGCCGTTCTCAGCACCCAGTCGCCGATCGGTACGATCAGCCCGCTCTCCTCGGCAATCGGGATAAACTCTACAGGAGATACAATCCCCCTCTTCGGATGCTCCCAGCGCAGCAGCGCTTCCATACCGACAATTTCTTCAGTCTCAAGCAGCACCTGCGGCTGGTAGACGAGATAGAATTCATTACGCTCCAGTGCCCGTCGCAGATCATTTTCCAGCTTCAGGCGTTCTTTGGCTTTCATCTGCATGGATGGGATATAGCGGCGGATCTCCACACTCTGCTCTTTGGCATTATGTACAGCCGTATCCGCATTCTGAATCAGCTGCTCTGCTGTATTTCCGTCTCCCGGATAGATGCTCATCCCCAGGCTCAGCGAGATATGATACTCCCCTGACTCCAGCTGAACCGGGGTTTCAAAGAGATGCAGCAGCTCGGATGCACGGATCAGACAGCCTTCCACCCCGGTACGCCCGGTCATCAGGAATGCAAACTCATCCGCCCCCATACTGAACAGCTCCTCGTGCCCCTTTACCTCGTTCTGTATCCGCTGTGACACCAGCTGCAGCAACCGGTCGCCGGCATTATGCCCCAGCGAGTCATTGATGTTTTTGAAATGATTGATGTTCATGATGACCAGCGCCGAGAAACCGCCTCTCCCTTTATCTTTTTCACTCTGGATTATCATCTCTTCCACACGCTGCATCAGCTTCCGCCGGTTTGGCAGACCTGTAAGATCATCGTGATACGCCAGATAGTTAATCCTTGCTTCCGCCTGCTGGTTCTCATGGAACGGTTCTTCAATCGTCAGCCGGTAGACCCCGGTTAGCATCAGGTAATACGCTATTCCGCTACTGACCATGCCAAAGAGATTGTCCATCTCCCCGACACTCAGCAGATTCATGAAGAATACCTGGGCTAATGCAAAAAAGATCAGCGCACGGATAATGATAAGCAGTGAAGCAGATTTCTCAATTCTGCCCGGATACACGATCATTCCGACACTGAGCAGATAGATAAACAGCACCGCCATATCAACCAGATGCTTGAACGTGCCCAGCCAGGTGTATGTCTGCAATCCCTGAGTAAGGCTATCACTGAAAATAAGCAGCAGCAGTGAGAGGGTAATCACAACCAGCGACACGGCGAATACTTTCTTCTTTCCGCTTATGGATACCGGCTCATCTTCCTTACTGAAAATAAACAATATGCCGAATGCGCTGGCCAGGCGCGAGAAGGTAAGCAGCCAAAGGGACTGGTCCGGGCTGATAATAGAGGATATTGCCGGAATGCCCACAAAGCTTAAGATGTGTAGAAAATCAAAGGTGCATACCCCCAAAAACAGGGCTGAGATGTACAATCTTGCTTTGGATAATTTATCGGAGAAAAAAAGCCCGCCCTGGGCAAAAATCGCAAAACCGAAAGCTATATTGCAGCAGCCGGCTATAAGGTAAAGCGCCAGCATAACGTCCTGATTCTCAATCTGGCTGAGCGGAGTGCGGAATATTTGAATCAGAAGGAACAGTACGGCCCCTATAATCGCCGCTTGAATTGTCTTTCTCTCTTCTTGTCTCATAAGTCCCTCGCGTCTGAAAATGATATCTATAATTAGTATGAATGATGTATTCAAGCCCTTCTATAAATATCGGCTTATCCATCCCGTAAAGTTACATTCCTCCCCTACAATATAAAAGAAAAAAGCACCTTTCCCCCGTAGAGGTCAGTGCTTATGCCCTAAAGATTATTATTTATCGCCGAAGGTAACTTCAGGTGTGGTCAGCTTGTCATAAAAATCAACAGCCTTATCTTTATCCTCTGATGCGCGGAGCGCCATAGCCGAGCGCGGATGCTCGTCCAGCGTGCCGGTAATCATGTAAGGAATGATGTACCCCCACTCTTCCTTCTCACGGAGCGGAATCATCAGCTGCTCGATAATATCAAGCACAGGACGCAGTGTATATTTGGTGTTCTTCAGGTGGGTAACCAGCAGTTCAGTCGGACAGTTGCCGGCCGCACGCCCCATTCCGTAGCAGGATGCATCCAGCAGCTCTACTCCGAGTTCAGAAGCAACCAGCGTATTGGAGAAGGCCAGCTGCAGATTATTATGGGTATGCACACCCAGGCGCTTATTAGGCAGATGGGTTTTGAACTTGTCCACCAGATATTTAATGTCGTTGTGGTCCAGGCTGCCGTAAGAATCCACGATATATACAACATCTACTACGCTGTCGCGGATCATATCAAAGGCTTCCAGCAGCTCGTTCTCCATTACATTGGACAACGCCATAATATTAATCGTCGTTTCGTATCCGCGGTCATGGAAAATCTGAACCAGTTGCAGCGCCTTATCCACATCCTTACTGTAGCAGGCCACACGGATCAGATCCAGCATGCTCTCGCTGCGCGGCAGGATATCATTTTCATCGACCCGGCCGATATCAACGAGTGCAGACAGCTTGGTATTGCCCTTCTGAGGAATGACCTTGCGCAGAAAATCATCGTTCAGGAACCGCCAAGGTCCGGCGCTTTCCGCTCCTTTAAGCAGCTTAGGGGAGTTTTTATAGCCGATTTCCATATATTCAACCCCGGCTTCATTCAGCCCGGCATACAGCTTCTGTACAAATTCAATGCTAAAATCCCAGTTGTTAACGAGGCCTCCGTCCCGGATGGTGCAATCGACAATTTTACTCTGATTATTCTTCACAATATGTTCTCCCTTCAGCATATCCTTCAGTATTTCCGCCAGCATAAGCTTACTATGCAATCATTATCGTACAATCATACTTTAATGAAGAATAAATTGTAAAGATTATTTCTGCTATCTTCCATATCTGTTTTCAGTACCGGGGCTATCGACGAAGGCTGGCAGCTTTATACAGCAGGTTTAAACTCCCCGGGTTACGGGTATGTTTGTTATAAGCAACTGCAGCCAGACCACTACCTAAGGAGGAATAACCATGAATACTAAGAAGACGTTATTTACTACCGCAGCGCTTGGAGCAGTCTACTTACTCAGAAATAAAGATACACGTGATAAAATTATGAATGGAATCCAGTCCTTCACATCCCAGGTAAAGTCTAAGCGGAACGGATAAACCGTTTTGGCCGTCCTGGCGGCTCATTCCGTCCGCAGGCAACTGCAAAAAGCCGCAGCACTCTTAATAAAGAGCGTTGCGGCTTTTTGGGTATGAGCCTGCTCGGCTTATTCCCTTGCAAGCGGACCCGGAAGCTGATCCCGGCTGAGACTCAGCAGATACTCCAGTAATGTACGGACCATAACGCCCGTTGCACCTTTGGAATGAACTCCCCGCTCCTTCGACAGAAACGCCGTTCCGGCAATATCGAGGTGAACCCAGGGCAGCCCTTCAGCAAATTCACCGATAAAAAGACCTGCGGTCGAGGCGCTTCCGAATCTGCCGGCAGCATTGCGGATGTCGGCAACCTCGCTTCTAAGCATCTCACGGAACTCAGGATAGACAGGGAGCTGCCACACAGGCTCACCAGAACGGTCTGATGCCGCCAGCAGATCCTGCATCAGCTGCTTATCATTCGTAACCGCTCCGGTAGCAACATCACCGAGAATGGACACGACGGCCCCTGTCAGCGTTGCGACATCAATAAAACGCTCCGCCCCCCACTCTCTGGCATAGGTCAAACCATCACCGAGCACTACCCGGCCCTCGGCATCGGTATTCAGCACCTCTACGGTTTTTCCGCTCAGCGTAGTGATGATATCCCCCGGCTTAAAGGCTGCTGCAGAGGGCATATTCTCAGCGGCGGGTATAACCATGACCACATTGATTCGCGGCCGCAACCTGCCGAGCGCCTCCATGACACTCAGTACAGCAGCTGCACCGCCCATATCGCTAATCATATCTTCCATCCCCGGCGCCCGCTTGAGCGATATTCCGCCGGTATCAAAGGTGATACCCTTGCCGATAATTCCGGTAACGTCTGTCCAATCCCCGGTACCCTGATAACGGATGACGATCATCCTCGGCGGATGAATACTCCCTTTGCCGACAGCAAGCAGTCCGCCCATTCCCTTCTGTTCAATCTCCCGTTCATCCAGCACCTCTACCGGAAGGCCGTGCCGCTCAGCCACCTCGACCGCAGCTGCTGCAAGTCCAGACGGGATTAGGAGATTGCCGGGCAAATTGGTCAGCTCACGGGCCAGATTAGCGGAATCTCCAAAAACAGAGCCGCGCTGTATCCCCTGGCGCCAGGCCCGGTCCAGTGTATCGTCTGCCAGCTGCTGCGGATACAAGGCTACCTTATCCGGTCTCACATAAGATGCCTGCTCCTGCTTATAGTGCTTTCTGCGTTCGCTTCCGAGCTTAAGACCTTCCGCGAGTGCCTGTGCCGCGCCTTCCCTGGACAGAGCCTGCTCAGGAATCTCAATGTCAAGCAGCGCAGCCTTCAGCCGCATTGCAGCACGGACTATATGGGCTGCCAGCACCCTGATCTCCCCGATCCCGGGATCTCCCTTTCCGCTGCCTGCGAGAATGACTATAGAGTACCGGGATATTGCTGTAACCGGAAGGATATAAATCTGATTCAGCTTGCCTGAAAAAAGCCCGGCCTTCGTTAGCGGCTCAATAGCCGCCCTCCATTCGGGTGCCAGGCTGCTGTCTGTCAGCCTGTTCTCGGATATCATCATACATAAAACGTCCCCTGCCGCAGCGGCAGGCGTTACGGAATTGCTCCATTCAATATTCATGACATAACCTCCAGCTGTTCTTGAACCTGCTGACCCACATTAACACAGATAAGGCTGACTTCCTGCACGAAGTGAAATCGTGAAGCACAGGAATCAGCCTCTTTAGCATTTCTATATTATAACGTATGGCCTGCCTTGAACACAGCTGCAGCTGCTCCCCTATTAAATCAGAGGCAAAGAAATAACAAACCGGGTACCTTCGTTAACTCTGCTGCTTACCGAAATGCAGCCTCCATGATTCTTGATTATCCGTTCACTGACGGATAATCCGAGCCCCGTACCATTCTCCTTAGTAGTAAAAAACGGATTAAACAGCCGGTCAAGTGTGCAAATATCCATTCCTTTGCCGTTATCAGAGATAAAGATACGGACCTCTGCACCTTCTCTGCGAGCCCCTACTTCAATCTTGCCTATTAAATTATCTGCACGTTCTGCAATCGCTTCCATTGCGTTTCTTATCATATTTAGCACTACCTGCTTCATTTGTTTGGCATCGCCGGAAATAATCATATCGCCCTGGAACGGATGGAGATTAATCTGGCAGCCATTCATCAAGGCTTCACTCTCCGTGAGCAGCACAACCTCTTTCAGCAATGCCGCTACAGGAATCATGCCGATCTGGGGGGCGGATGGTTTGGATGATGTCAAAAACTCGTGAATAATGTCATTGGCCCGGTCGATTTCAGCCAGTATAATCTTGGCGTACTCTTCCTTGCCCAGCTGGTGCAGGTGGGGGTGCAGCAATTGAATGAATCCGCGGATTGCCGTCAGCGGATTACGGATCTCATGTGCAATAGACGCAGATAATTTGCCCAGCATAGCCAGGCTATCATTCTGATAGGCAGTCTGCTCAATCAGCTTATAATCGGAAATTTCCTTGAACGTAAACAGGTAGCTGCCCTTCATCGGCTCACCGGAATGCAGACTTACCCGCCAATATCGGCCATATTCATCAACAAATTCGTAATTTGGCTTACCCTTCAGCACCATTTCACGGTAACCGCGCAGCATCTGCTTCTTCTTGAAGCGGTTAAGCTGAATATTCGCCAGGAGATGCGTTATAGCGCAGCCCATAATGGCAAGCCGCGGCAGCTCCAGTATGTCAAACATCTGTTTATTGGCAAAAGTCAAAACTCCATCTTCATCAAAAAGCATAATTCCGCTGTCAATGTGCTCCAGCACATCCTCATATGTAGTGTCCATTGTCACGGATTGAAATGTTCGTGGTAAAATCAAGCTTTCCTGAAATTGGCTTATCACGATACGAAGTTCCCCCTTTTACTGCATTTGGCGTAGACGCTTAAGCGACATCAAATTACTATGTAAATGAGTATATGACGAAGCCGCCAGAACATTCGGAAATCGTATTATATTATCCAACCGTTTCAACTATATTCCAATCATATCCAAGAGAAGAAGACAACGCAATCAGAGAAACTGTCGAATGGCAAAAAACTTGTTAAAATGATTCTTAAGGCATACTAAATATTAACAAGAAAGCCGTATCCCGGCGTAAAGCTGCATTTTCCGGTAGATTATTTACGGAGTAACGCCAAAAAAGCCCCCGCTGCTGCAGGGGCCTCTGCGCCGGCTGGTACCGGCATGTATTCTGTTACGTTTAAAAGATCAGGCTTTCTGCTGAAGGCGGTGACGGCGCTGGCTCATTACTGCCAGGCGCTTCTTAAGCTCCCGCTCCCACTTGCTGTCTCCGATCTGTTTGGCTACGGCCAGGAGGTCAAGCGCCATATCGATCTGGCTGCGGATTATTGCCATCGGATCTTCGCTCTCCATATTAATAACATTCTCGAAGATTGCTTCCTCATCTTCCATTACATAGTCCTGGAAATCAACGTCAGTCACTCCATCGCCATGAGCATATTCCGCAAGGATCTCATACTCGTTCTCGACTTTGTAATGTACCTCTACCCGGTGGCATACCGGGCAAAACAGCAGGGGAACATTATGGACTTGCGTGCGATAATGTTTAAGGGTCCCCTTCGTTCCAACCATACTCGCTCCACAGCAAAAGCTCATTTTTGTTCACCCTCCTTGGGTAAGTTCCATTGATTTCTTATTATTGTATTACAGAATAGTGCAGGAGATTCCTCTCCTACAGCCATTATATTAACCTCGGCGCCTAATTTTAAACAGTATTACTGATAGTTACAGGCATTTTGTTGCAAAAAACCCCCTTGGCGGAAACCTTTCCCGCAAGGAGGTCTTATTAGTCTCTCAAAGAGCGGACATCCCTTACAGGTTCTTGTCGCCCGGTTTCCAGTTCATTGCGCACAGTCCGCCGGATTGCAGAGCCTGCAGTACGCGGAGTGTTTCCTCTACGCTGCGTCCTACATCGTTGTGGTTAACTACTGCATATTTCAATTCGCCGTCGGGATCGATAATGAACAATCCGCGAAGGGCTATACCTTCTTCTTCGATTAGAACACCGTAATCGCTGGCAACCTTCTTGGTGATATCCGAAGCCAGCGGGAAGTTCACTGGTCCCAGGCCGTTCATATCGCGGGGGGTTGTAATCCATGCCTTGTGGCTGTGAACAGAATCAATACTCACGCCAAGGATTTCTGTATCAAGCTCCGCGAATTCAGCAGCAGCATCACTAAGTGCTGTAATTTCGGTCGGACATACAAAGGTAAAGTCTAGCGGGTAAAAGAAGAATACAAGCCATTTGCCGCGATAGTCGGACAAGCTGACCTTACCAAAATCTTTACCGTCGCCTGTTACTGTTTCCATTGTGAAGTCCGGGGCTTGTTTACCTACCAAACGTTCTGCCATTGCTTTTATTCCTCCTTTGATTATGTAAGAAAAACAATATAATTCACTTGATATGATGGCTTGGCCACTTACTCTTGGCTATAGACCAAATGGTATCACCGCACCAAATCAAAGTCAATATTACACTCATTACTTTTTTATAATAATTATAAATAAGCAACTTTTTGTGAAGTTTTGTGTTTTTCTGCGTCAAAGGAGAAAGGTTCCGGCTGTTTACGCTTTACGGATTGCGGCAACAATCAGGTCGCCCATTTCAGTAGTGCTGATTGCCTTGCTCTTATCTACTGCGATGTCACTTGTCCGGTGTCCGGCATCAAGCACCTCGGCTACAGCAGCTTCAATGGCTGCCGCTGCTTCCTCATAACCGAAGGTCATGCGGAACATGAGAGCCAGTGACAGGATTGTGGCAATCGGATTCGCCAGGCCCTGGCCTGCGATGTCAGGAGCAGATCCGTGCACAGGCTCGTACAAGCCGTAGCTGCCTTCACCCAAAGAAGCAGAAGCCAGCATACCGATTGAACCTGTCAGCATCGCTGCTTCGTCACTCAGGATATCCCCGAACATATTCTCGGTCACAATCACGTCGAAGCTGGACGGACGGCGCAGCAGCTGCATTGCGCAGTTATCAACCAGCACGTGCTCAAGCTCCACCTGCGGATATTCAGGAGCAATCCGGTTAACCACCTCACGCCACAGGCGGGAAGTTTCCAGTACATTCGCTTTGTCGACGCTGGCCAGCTTGTTGCGGCGTTTGCCGGCAATTTCAAATGCCTGACGTACAATGCGCTCTACTTCAGTCACGTTGTATACACAGGTATCGACCGCTTCTTCTCCATGCTCCCCCTGACGGCGCAGCTTGTCTCCGAAATAGATACCTCCGGTCAGCTCACGCACAACCATCAGGTCTGTGCCTTCAAGCACTTCAGGCTTCAAGGTAGATGCATCCTTCAAGCAGTCAAACACGTTAGCCGGGCGCAGATTGGAGAACAGGCCAAGCGCTTTGCGGATTCCGAGAAGTCCTGTTTCCGGACGAAGCTCCTTCGGATTGTTGTCCCATTTGGGACCGCCGACAGCCCCCAGCAATACAGCGTCTGCACTGCGGCAGATTTCCAGTGTATCCTCCGGCAGCGGAGTTCCCCGCTCGTCGATGGCTATTCCGCCAAACAGGGCGTGCTCAGTTTCGAAGGCGTAGCCGAATACTTCTTCCGCTTTTTTCAATACTTTTTCCGCTTCAGCCACAACTTCAGGTCCGATACCGTCCCCGGCAATTACGGCAATTTTTTTAACCTCGCTCATTCCCGTCACTCCTTAGATGGTCTGCTGTACGCAGACATAGTTCTTCTGTATATTGTTGTAACATAACATGCGCCAAAGGACAAAGATACAGATTCTATGAAAGTGATAGGCATTACCTATAGGATTCACCCGTGCCTGGCGTTTGCTCTTCATTCCAGGGTTGTATACAATAAATATGCTGTTGTATTCCTTGTATCGCTGATCTATTTCATAGAAGGAGTGAGCGTGAAATGCAGTATACGAAGCTTGGAAAATCCGGGTTGAAGGTAAGCCGGCTCTGTCTGGGTACGATGAACTTCGGACCGATTACCGACGAGAAGGAAGCATTCCGTATTATGGATGCTGCACTGGATGCAGGCGTTAATTTTTTTGATACCGCCAATATTTACGGCTGGGGTGAAAATGCCGGACTTACAGAGACAATCATCGGCCGCTGGTTCAAGCTGGGCGGCGGACGCCGCGAGAAGGTTGTGCTGGCGACCAAGGTATACGGTGCCATGAACGACAAGCTGGACGGTCCTAATGATGAGAGCGGTCTCTCCTCCTATATTATCCGCCGCCATCTGGAAGGCTCTCTGCAGCGCCTTCAGACCGATTACATTGAGCTCTATCAGATGCACCATGTAGACCGCAGTGTGTCCTGGGACGAGCTGTGGGGCGCCTTTGAGCTTGCCGTGAGCCAGGGCAAAATCGGCTACACCGGCTCCAGCAACTTCGCCGGCTGGGACATAGCAGTTGCCCAGTCAGAAGCGAAGGCCCGGGGTTTTCTCGGTTTGGTCTCCGAGCAGCATAAATACAGCCTGACCTGCCGGCTGCCGGAGCTTGAGGTGCTGCCTGCAGCGCAGAGTCTCGGCCTTGGCGTTATTCCATGGAGTCCGCTCGACGGAGGGCTGCTCGGCCGCAATGCGCTCATGAAGATTGAGGGCAGCCGCAGCGGCGGCAATGCAGAACGCATTGAACAGCACAAGAGCCAGCTGGAGGCTTTTGCGGAGCTTAGCCGCGAGCTGGGGGAGCCGCAGGACAATATCGCGCTTGCCTGGCTGCTGGCTAATCCGGCTGTCACCGCACCGATTATCGGTCCGCGCACGCTGGAGCAGTTCGAAAGCGCACTGCGCTGCCTTGAGGTTGTACTGGACGAGAGCGTGCTGAAGCGGCTTGACGAAATATTCCCGGGTCCCGGCGGGGCAGCACCGAAGGCGTATGCCTGGTAACCAGCCGGACAATCCCTGTTTAGACAAAAGAAGCAGCCTTACCCGGACAATGTCCGGGCGGCTGCTTCTTTATTTTTACTCAGCGGTGTCCACAGTAATGGTACCGTTGCTTGTAGACAAAGACACCTCATGGGTGCCTTCACCCAGCACTGCTCTTCCCTGGTTATCATCATCACGGTCCCAGGTAATATTGCCCTTCAATCCGCCGTTGCTCGTCTCCGCCTTAATCTCAGCGTTCGTTGCTGCCGGAAGGCTGACTGTAATTTTACCGTTGCTGGAGTCCAGCTCCCAGTCGCCTGTAACTGCAGAGTTAACCGTGATTCTGCCGTTGCTGCTCTCAGCCGAGACAGAGCCGTCGATGTTGGTTAATGTAATTGCACCATTTGAGCTGGAGAGCTCGATTTCGCCCTGTACATTCTGAACGGCAATCGTTCCGTTGCTGGTGTGGGCATCTACGCCGCCGGTGATATCATGAATATCCAGTGTCCCGTTGCTGGTGTCCACCTCAAGTCCGCCTGCCAGGTTACCGGCTTCTACCGCTCCGTCACTGGTCTCCACCAGGGCCGCCAGATTCTGCGGAAGGCTGATATTCAAATACGGCTCTTTGGTATAGACACCGAAGTGAATGTTCGACAGCCAGTTCGTCTCCAGATCGAGCTTCAGAACGAGCGTATCGCCATCTTCAGTTACCTTCCATTTCTTTTCCATAGCATTTGCCGCTTCACTTTCGTTCTTGCCCGGCAGCTCAAGCTTGCCTTCATAATCAAGGGTGTTGCCGTCTGTTCCCTGAATCATTACTTTTCCGCTCGGCAGCTCGATCTTCACGCGCTTAATCTTGGACTGCACCTCTATTGCTCCGTTAAGCGGAACCAGCTGTGTCCGTCCGAAAATACCTCCGAGCGTACCGCCGGCAAGCACCGTCTGCCCGCCGCTAGCCAGCACGAGGACAATAATCAGCAGGATTCCCCAGCCGCTTACCCGGGTCTTGACGTCCGAGCGGATAAACAGCCGGATCAGCATTTCCAGCCCAAACAGAATAAGCAATGCCGGCCACAGATAACCGAGCGCATCATATGAAATTACATTGTATTGGGCCAGAACAATGAGTACCCCTACTGCTATGCAGCCTAGTGCAGCCGAAAAGCTGCCGATTTTCCATCTCCCCATGGATGAAGTCCCCATTTCTTATGCTTTGGAATTTTTTTTGAGCATTCTGAAGCCGTAACCGATCAAGGCCAGCGACAACAGGATCGATCCGATATTCATATCGGTAAGAATACGCCAGAGCCATGGAAAAGCGGTAGCCACCAGCAGCACGAAGCCTGCAGCGACACAGCCGATCCCCAGCCATACCGGGTTCACATCATCCTGCGGATATTCCGACACCGGAGGCATGCCCATAGTCCACGGAGCCCCAAAGCTGTCAGGATGGAACATCATCCGTTCATGCTCGGCGACCGTCAGCTTCATCCAGGCCGCTTTTTGCAGAGCGTCAAATAACTGGTAAAACCAGAGAGCAGCCAGCGCGAACGGAAATACGGTCGGCATCGAGGGAATGAAAATAATGCAGGCCGAGGCTCCCAGCATATATTGCAGGCCCAGCTTTTTAAATCCCAAATATAAATGTCCCAGACCCGGCACGAGCGCCAGGAAAAAAGTAAGCCAGCGTTTTTTCTTAATCATGCTATATCCTCCTAAAAGTTTGTGAGCAATCCTTCTCCGCTTAATTAGCGTTCAAAACCAGGTTCGTAAGTTAAAGCTTATTGTGCTTCCATTTATTTTTGGCTTCCTTGGGCGTTAAACCATGCCGTAACCGAGGTCGACATCTGTCCGTTGATCTCGGTGATGCCATAGGCTAAATTCTCAAACACCCCAAACTGCAGCAGCAGGAAGGTAAGGCCCACCGCAACCCCGTAGTGCATCCAGGAGGTCCCCGGTGCAGTCCGGCGTCTGGCTGCGGTCGCTCTAACAGCGCGCTCACGGCGGCCTGCTTCAAGCTGTTCAATATGCGCCATTACTTCATTCGTTATATCGGGAAAATCCCCTGATTCAGGCATTTCTAATCCGGCTTCCATCTCATTCCACAGTGCGGCAAGCCCTTTGGCCTCCTCCAGCCACGACGAGCAGCCGGGACAAGCTTCAATGTGCAGACGGATATTCAGCTCCATCTCCGGAGACAGTGTGCCTTCGATATAATGCGGCATCCATTCTTTGACTGTTGCACAATTCATCGCCATTCCTCCCCGCTTTTTCGCATCATCTGCCTGGCTCTGTAGAGCTGTGATTCCACTGTTTTGACCGAGACGCCCTTCTGTTCGGCAATTTCCTGATAGGAGTGGTGCTGAAAATAATACAGCTGCACAACCGACCGGTACGGTTCTGTGAGACTGTTCAGATTCTGATCCAGCTCCTCTGAGGCTTCCTTGCTAAGGGCAGCCTGCTCAGGTGTTTGTGAGGTTACCCAGTCATTCTCTGTATAATCTGCTGTACTGCGGTGCCGCCACTCCCTGTCATTGGCCCGTTTCCAGTCCAGACAGGTCCTGTAAGCAATCCGGTACAGCCATGTGGAGAATGAGGACTGGCCTCTGAAGGAGGGGAGCGCCTTGTAGGCTTTGATGAAGACTTCCTGGGCCATGTCTTTGGCTGACTCGGCTTCTCCCGTTATTTTGATGCACACTCGGTATACCATGCCCTGATAACGCGTCACCAGATGCCCAAAAGCCTGGCCCTGCCCGTTAAGCACGGCTGAAATCCATTCTGCCTCTTCCAAGACGATCTCCCCTCCTTCTTCATAACATTAGACGCCGGACATTCGGCTTCCCCTGCAAACCGTTCCATTATTTTTTCAAAAAAATTATCTCCACCCTATCTTACAATAAAACTTTCCTCAGAAGTCTGAAGATTTCTTGAGTTATGGCATAAAGCAAACCCACCCGTGACTTGCTGCGGGTGGGTTGTGTGGTGCGATTAAATTACTCCGGCTTATTGCGTGTTCTGAATCTTAATGCCAGGATAATACCGATCATAACCAGGGCTCCGCCCGCCAGATACAGCGGAAGCGGACTTTCTTCACCTGTCTTAGGGAGATTGCCCGGCAGACCGTTATTGTCATTATCCGAGTCTGTACCATCATCATTGTCAGGGACCGTACCGAGAGGTATTTCATCTACACCGACCTCAATAATGACCTCCTGCTCGTTGCCGTCCTCATCCGTTACAGTAATGGTGAACTTATCCTTACCCGTATATCCGGGATCAGGAGTATACGTCCACTTACCATCCGGTGTAAGAACTACCGTACCATGTGACGGCTTCTCACTGATGCTTGGAATGCCTCCGAGAGGAATCTCGCCATCAATCGGAATATCCTCGATGGTGGTTGCTGTTGTCGCTTGCGGCGTTGGTGCGCTGCTTGCGGCAGGCGATGACTCAGGACTTACGGCTGGTCCTGGCGTCAGGCCCGGTGTTGCAGAAGCAACAGGCGTTACTGTTGCTGAAGGTCCTGGCGTTACGACAGATCCCGGCACCGTAGAAGTAGCTGGTGTCGCTACAGGACCGCCCGGATTTGGCGTCACCGGGACCGTTGTTGGGGCCGTTGTTGGCGACGGTGTCGGTGCAGCCGTAGGCGCAGGGGTTGCAGGGATCACTTTGTTCTTGATCGGGTTCAGAACAACCTGGGCGCCCGATTGAATATTTACATTGTGTACAGCTGTATCCAACTGATATCCGGCTGGAGCCTTGGTTTCTTTTAACGTATAAGCTCCAAGCTTCAAAGTATTAAATACAATCTCGCCATTGGCATCTGTAGTAGCTGTTGCCACCACAACATCGCTGGAATTGTACAGCTTGAACTCTGCTCCCGCAAGCTTCTTCATTGTTTCATCTTGATCAACCTTCGTCAGCTTCAGTGAGCCCAGGATTTCTTTGTTGGTGATCTGCTGCTGCACGTCTGGTACGGCGATAGTAAGGTTAGCGCTGCGCTCCGTACTATTCAGGACGTACCCAACTGGGGCTACCGTTTCCTTGAAGGTGTAGGCTCCGAGTTTTAGGTCTTTAAATTCAACTACCCCATTGGCATCTGTAGTAGCTGTTGCCACCACAACATCGCTGGAATTGTACAGCTTGAACTCGGCTCCCGCAAGCTTCTTCGTCACTTCATCTTGATCAACCTTGGTCAGCTTCAGTGAGCCGAGGATCTCCTTATTGGTGATCTGCTGCTGCACGTTTGGTGTAGCTAAAGTAATGTTTACATTTCGTTCTGTACCGTTCAGGACGTAGCCTGTTGGTGCAACTGTTTCCTTAAAGGTATAGGCTCCCATCTTCAGGTCTTTGAATTCCACTACGCCATTTGCATCACTGATATCTGTCGCAACCAGCTTGTCACTGGCGTCATACAGCTTAAACTCTGCTCCAGCGAGCTTTATCGTAACATCATCCTGATCAACTTTCGTCAGCTTCAGTGAGCCTAGAATTTCCTTGTTGGTAATCTGCTGCTGCACGTTTGGTACGGCGATAGTAAGGTTAGCGCTGCGCACTGTACTATTCAGGACGTAACCAACTGGGGCTACCATTTCCTTGAAGGTGTAGGCTCCAAGTTTTAGGTCTTTAAATTCAACTACCCCATTGGCATCTGTAGTAGCTGTTGCCACCACAACATCGCTGGAATTGTACAGCTTGAACTCCGCTCCTGCCAGCTTCTTCGTCACATCATCCTGATCGACCTTCGTCAGCTTAAGCGAACCCAGGATTTCTTTGTTGGTGATCTGCTGTTGCGCGTTTGGAACGGAAGATGTAAGGGTAGCACTGCGTTCGGTGCCATCGAGTTCATAGCCGTCCGGAGCCTTGGTTTCCTTAAAGGTATACGTACCAAGTTTCAAATCTTTAAATTCAACGACTCCGTCCGCATCAGAAGTAGCCGTTGCAACCACAGTCTTACCGGCATCATACAATTTGAATTCTGCTCCTGCGAGCTTTTTGTTCAAAGCATCCTGGTCAACCTTCGTCAGTTTAAGCGAGCCCAGCATTCCTGTGTTAGTAATCTGCTGCTGCGCATCTGGTGCGGCCAAAGTAATTGTGGCACTGTGTTCTGTATCGTCCAGAACATAACCGTCCGGAGCTTTCGATTCCTTGAAGGTATAAGTTCCAAGCTTCAGATTTTTAAACTCAACGATACCATTCACATCAGTCGAAGCTGTTGCAGCCACAGTCTTGCTGGCATCATATAATTTAAACTCTGCTCCACCAAGCTTCTTCGCCGTATGATCTGCGTCAACCTTAGTCAGCTTAATGGAACCTAAAATTTCGTTATTGGTGACCTGCTGAACATTCTGCACAGCCGAAGTAATATTAACGCTGCGTTCCGTAGTATTCAGTACATATCCCACAGGAGCCTTCGTTTCCTGGACCGTGTAGGAACCGAGTGGCAGATCCTTGAATTCAACGACTCCATTCACATCAGTAGTAGCTGTTCCAACTTCAAGCTTGATGGAATCATACAGCTTGAATTCTGCTCCTGCAAGCACCTTCGACGTGTCCGCCTGGTCAACCTTGGTGATTTTCAGTGAGCCTAATACAATTTTATCATTGGTTACCGTCAGGTTTTTTTGTTGTGCCGGATCAATGGTTACAGCACTACTCATGGCTGTAATCACATAACCGGCCGGTGCCTTAGTTTCTTTAAGAGTGTAATTTCCACCCATTAACTTGCTGAACAGCAGTTCACCGTTTGCATCTGTAGTTCCAGATCCAGCTAACTGGTTAGCGGAGTTATACAGCTCAAATTCTGCTCCTGCAAGCTTAGTGGCCGTATTTCCTTTCGCTACCTTGGTCACTTTAAGTGAACCGTTAAAATCATTGGTTACTGCCATTTGAACAGGTGTGGACGAGTTAATGGTAACAATTCGTTCTGTAGCATCAACTGCATAGCCGGTCGGCGCCTTTGTTTCCTTTAGTTTATATTTTCCCGCCCGCAAACCAGTAAACTCCAGGTTTCCGCTGGAATTGCTGATTGCCGTCTTGGTATCCTTCAGCTCTGAACCTACAATCCGGCCCAGAGAGAATTCAGCCCCGGATAGCGGCAACGTTTTATCAGCATTCGTTTTTAGAATCTTGAGCGAGCCTGTAACCCCGCTTCCGGTGCCTCCGGTGTCAACGATTCTAACGGACCAGCTCTCACTAAAGGGTTTGCTAATAGATGAAGAACCGTTGCCGCTGAAAGATGCGGCATTGGTAACCGTTACATTATCAACCGCCGTAATAACTGACTGATATTTAAGAATGTAGGGTTTGGATATGGTATTTTTAAAGGCCAGTTTGAAAATATCCTTACCGCTTGGGTCCGTAGTAAATTCGAGCGTATAATCTGAATCCTTAGTCAGCTTTGTATTCGTTGCGGTTACTGCCCCGCCCGAGCTGATATTAGTCTCAAATACCTGGAAGCTCGCCGGCAGCAGTACCTGATTCGTACTTGGCGTATCAATAACCTGTGCATTGTCCACTATAGACTGGTTCGCATTAATGGTGATTGACCAGTTCATCATGGTTTTGTCTGTAGCATCGACTGCTCCGGTTTTTGTTACATATTCTCCGCCTTTTGTTACAGCTGCAGTACCCTGTAAGGTTTGCGAAACGGCGTCACCCTGGGCGTTATTCAGAACAGCTCTATTAGTGATGCTTGATGCGTTGACATCTCCTGCTTCAAATTCTGTTGTGAACACTACGTAGAAGGCATAATCCACAGCATCTTTAAATTTAACTCGCAGCTTCCCGTCTGCCAAAGAAACGGTATAATCCGTGTTTTTAACCAGGGCAGGAGTTAGGACAGAAGGAGTGCCCGCAGCATTATAATTCATTTTATTAACAATTACACTGTTCTCATCTGCGACCTGCCCGGCAGGAATCGTGTCAACCAGCTCCGCACCTGCAGCCAATACTCTTTTGTTATAATTCGCGCCAACGGTCCAGGTAATTTTCTTACTGGCTACATCATATGTACCTGATTTGAATCCGTTGTTCTTGACCTTACTGTCAGGATCAAATGAACTTGAGGATGTCTGCGCTGGTGTGCCTGCGGCTTTTTCATCCCACTTAATAGAAGCGGTGTTTGAAAAATCTGTTACGCCACTTTTTAACTTGTAATAATCAAATTTAGTAGTGTAAGTAATTCTGTAAGCCTCAGTAATCTTCTTTTTGAAAGTAATTTCAAAGCCATCATTTGTGCTGAAATCGTTGGTTCCCAGCGATTTTATCTCATAATCAGTATTCTCAACCAGCTTAACCGAAGGATCTGTCAGGAGAGAAATTTCCAAATTTCCGACCAGCTGCAACCCTGCATTACCAAATTTATCGGTCAGCACGAGGTTTGTCATATCTCGTTTATCTTCGTTAAGATTAATCTTCCATTTCACTGTTTTATTCAGATAATCCACATCATTCGTTGGCGTTGACGTTTTATCCACACCCTGCTTGTTCAGAATACGTTGGGTGGTAGAAGCAGCTGCCTGAACAGTCTGTCCATTATAGGTTACTTTATTGACAATGCTCTCCCCGGCATATACCCGTCCGGCTACTTTAGTCTTGTATTCAATCCGGTATGCAGAATTGATGTCATTGTTGAACTGAATCTTAAAGCCTGCCGTAGTAGGATTAACCGCGGGATCGTCCGGCAGATCAGTCAATGTATAATCCACACCTGCTGTCAGCGTGCCGTCCGTTGTTGCGTTCCCGTTCACATCCAGCTTCATCTTAGTAATGACCATTGAGCCGGCAACGTAATCCTGGCTGATGTTGAAGCGGTCCGTCAGAACTGCCTGAGCTGCCGATATTGTTCTTTCATCGTAGTTGAATTTGATCGTCCAAGGAATTTCCTCTGACGTTGAATTAAAACTGCCCGCAGACTTTTCAAGCGGCTTCCCGTAACTGACCGCAACAGCTGAAGAGGTTCCGTTCCAACTTGTACCGTTGCCGTTTAATACAGCTGTATTAGTGTAACTAGTCTTACTTGTATCTGTTATCTTGGTAGAGAATTTCAGCCGGTAGGCCTCATTTATAGAGTTGTTAAATTTCAAATCCAATTTACTCCCGGTACTTGCGGAAGTATCGTACTCTGCCGAACTGATCTGTCCGCCCTGTGTCACGCCTCCCTGAACATCGACTGTCAGGCCGTATACGGCAATAGAGACGGTATCCAGACTCAGGCCTGCCGGGAAACTATCCGTAACCGATGCATTATCCACCTTGTTCAAAAGCGTATTTACATCGACCGTCCAGTCGATAGTGCTGGCATTATACGTTCGCGGCATCGCAACTCCGCTTTTTTTGATCGCTGCTCCGTTATTAGGCTGAACATTAATCGTAATGGAGTTACTCGCATTGCCTGCTATCGGAAAAAGAAGCTGCTGAGTGGTACTGCCGGTAACTCTGGTCTTGCTCAGCTTGGATTCTACCCAAAGGTTCCCTTTTATATCAAATAGCCCTTCAATATTCTTATTAAATGTGAGCACCACTGTATTATCAGTGCCTACAGCATAAGTCCCCATACCATCAGGAAACTCGCTATTAACCAGCTTACCCGTGTATGCCTGATCAATCTCCAGCTGCGTTGGCAGTATGTAGGTGTACTTAGCTCCTTCTTTATATGTATCATCAGGAAGCTCATAGGTCAGATTGAACCTGTAGGCGGAATCGAACTTGTACACATTGCTGGTAACCTGCGTGCCGTTTTCGTACACGGACAGGGTTACGGTCTTAACAATATCCTCAGTGATGTTACCATCCACTGCATCTGCATTGACATTTGAAAAGAAGCCTATCGCAGTAGCGAAGGTTGTTACAAGCATAACAATTCCGAGCCAGACAGCCCATTTTTTCTTTTTTAATAGTCTCAAGACTTCCCATCTCCCTATTCCTTAATATGAGCACTATATAATTACTGCATTTCCCCTACAAAATCCCTAATAAAACGGGCCAAACAGAAAAAAATGCGACTAATCGCATTTAACACAAGATCCATTTTAACTATTTTCACTGATAAATTACTGATAAATTACTGATAAACCCCTTATACCCGTTTGGTAAAATAGCATACAATGGCAATTATTCATCGGCCGGCACAAAAAAAGCCATACATCCCGCAAAGAGCCCTTTGCGGAATGTATGGCTGGTATTATTTCAAACAGTTTCTTCTATAGAATAGCTCTATAGTTGTGCATGATCTCGGCGTGTATATGTCTTACGCTTCTCAATGAGCTTATTCAGCGCATCCAGATAGGCTCTGGCACTCGCTTCCAGAATATCAGTGCTCAGTCCGCGGCCTTGTGCAGCCACCTCACCCTGTGACAGTACAACATGAACCTCGCCTTGCGCATCCTTGCCCCGGCTTACTGCTTTGATTGAATAGTCGCCCAGTGTAACCTCTTCACCGGTCGCCTGATCGATGGCGTTATAGATGGCATCGACAGAACCGTTCCCCTCAGCAGCTGCTACGATCGGCTGCGGCTCCTGCCCGTTAATAATAACCTTTGCCGTTGGGGTGGCTTCATTGCCGTATGTGACATAAATAGTCTGCAGGCTGTAGGTTTCAGGCGTATCAGTCAGCTTCTCTTCCAGAAGAGCGAGGATATCCTCATCCGATACTTCCTTTTTCTTGTCGGCCAGATCCTTAAATTTGGCAAAAGCCGCGTTGATCTCTTCCTCAGAAACATCATAACCAAGATCACTGAGCTTATCACGGAAGGCGTGGCGTCCGGAGTGCTTGCCTAGCACCAGCTTGCTCTCCTTCAGGCCGATCGTTTCCGGCGTCATGATCTCGTAGGTGGTCTTCTCCTTCAGCATGCCGTCCTGATGAATCCCTGATTCATGCGCGAAGGCATTGGCACCGACAATCGCCTTGTTGCCAGGCACAACCATCCCAGTAAGCTTGCTCACCAGACGGCTCGTGCGGGAGATTTCCGACAGAACCAGCGAGGTTTTGGCTCCGAAAAATTCACTGCGTGTCTCCAGCGCCAGCGCCACCTCTTCAATCGCTGTATTACCGGCACGTTCACCGATTCCGTTGATGGTACCTTCAATCTGGTCAGCACCGTTCTGGATTGCAGCCAGCGTATTCGCAGTCGCCATTCCAAGGTCATTATGACAGTGCGCACTCAGCTGAACCTTTTCAATATCAGGAACAGTATCCTTCAGAAATTTGAAGATCGCCCCATATTCCGCAGGGTTCAAATAACCGACGGTATCGGGAATATTGACTACATTTGCCCCTTCACGGATCGCCATAGCTACCATCTCGGCCATGAAATCACGTTCTGTCCGGCCCGCATCCTCTAATGAAAACTCCAGCTTGGAAAAATATTTCTTAGCATACCGGATTGCGGATTGTGCCGTTTCAAGGACTTGGGCTTTTTCCATACGCAGCTTATGCTGACGGTGAATCGGCGAGGTTGCCAGGAAGATATGGATACAAGGGTCCTGCGCACCCTGCAGCGCTTCTTTAACCGCATCAATATCAGTCTCTCTGGAACGGGAAAGCCCAATTACGGTAACATCCTTCACTGCCCGGGCAACGGCGTTCACCGCAGCCAGATCACCGGGCGATGCTGCGGGAAAACCCGCCTCCATCCGGTCAATCCCGAGCTTTTCAAGCTGGTAGGCGATTTCCACCTTCTCACGCGTATTCAGGTTCACACCCGGCGACTGCTCTCCGTCACGCAGCGTCGTGTCGAACACATAGATTTTCCGCAAGCTGAGCACCTCCTGAAAATTGTCCTAAAACCCTCAAATGCGGCTCGCAAAATCACGGCCGCATCTGAGCTTCACACTATTGGTTGTAGCTGATATAAGTATATGAGCCTATTTCTTAATCCAGTGCATCATTTCACGCAGCTGGCTGCCGACTACTTCTACCGGATGAGCGGCTTCGTTGCGGCGGGTAGCGGTCAGGAAAGCACGGCCGGACTGGTTCTCAAGGATAAAGTCACGGGCAAATTTACCTTGCTGGATATCGGTCAGCACAGCTTTCATTGCTTTTTTGGTTTCGTCTGTAACGATACGAGGTCCGGTTACATAGTCACCGTACTCAGCAGTGTTGGAGATCGAATCACGCATAGTAGCAAGTCCGCCTTCATATACCAGGTCAACGATCAGCTTAAGCTCATGCAGACATTCGAAGTATGCCATTTCAGGAGCATAGCCTGCTTCAGTCAGTGTTTCAAAGCCGGCTTTGATCAGTGCGGATACACCACCGCACAGAACTGCCTGCTCACCGAACAGATCGGTTTCGGTTTCTTCACGGAAGGAGGTTTCGATAACTCCTGCACGGGTACAGCCGATACCTTTAGCATAAGCAAGTCCGATTGCCTTGGCATTTCCGGTTGCATCCTGCTCGATTGCGATCAGACCAGGAACGCCGAAGCCTTCAACATAAGTACGGCGTACCATGTGGCCCGGGGATTTAGGTGCTACCAGCAGCACGTCAGCATCCTTAGGAGCAACGATCTGGCCGAAATGCACGTTAAAGCCGTGGGAGAACATCAGAGCTGCACCTTTTTTGAGGTTAGGCTCAATATCATTTTTATATACGGATGCCTGTGTTTCGTCAGGCAACAGAATTTGCACTACATCTGCACGGGATACTGCTTCAGCTACAGGCAATACTTCAAAGCCGTCATTCTTGGCGGTTTCAAAGGATTTGCCTTCACGCAGGCCGATGACAACCTGAAGACCGCTGTCGCGCAGGTTCTGCGCCTGGGCATGCCCCTGGCTGCCGTACCCGATTACCGCAACTGTCTTTCCTTTTAATACGCTGAGTTCTGCATCCTGTTCATAGTAAGTTGTCACTGCCATTGTCAATATCCTCCTTTAATTTGGGACCCATCGTAAAGAGCGGGTACTTCAAGAGCACCTGAAGCCGTCTGGTTCGCAGCTCTGCACTGCTCCTCAAGTCCCCGCTCTTTCGCGGGCAATTCGTTATAATATTATCAAATTAATGCATACAAGCAGCAATCCGTTAAAGCTGTAAATTATACCGACTAGGCATTACCGCGGATCATTGCGGTAACTCCGGTGCGGGACAGCTCCTTGATTCCGTAAGGCTTCAGCAGCTCAATCATCGCATCGATTTTCTGGGTATCTCCTACCACCTGGACCAACAGGCTGTTCGTACCGATATCAACTACGGAAGCACGGAATGTCTCAACAACACCCATGATTTCCGGACGCTCAGCCGGCTCGGCTTTTACCTTGATCAGGGCCAGCTCACGGGCAACCATCGGCTTGGAACCAAGATCCACAACCTTGATGACATCGATCAGCTTGTAAAGCTGCTTCTCAATCTGCTCCAGCGTATGCTGGTCACCGAGTGTAACGATAACCATCCGGGACAGCCCGACTTCTTCGGACTGCCCGACCGTAATGCTCTCAATATTGAAGCCGCGGCGGCCGAACAAGCCTGATACCCGCTGCAGTACACCCGGCTGGTCATTCACAAGCACAGAAATGGTGTGTTTCATCACTGTCATTCATCCCCCATAAGCATTTGATCAATGGTTGACCCTTGAGTTACCATCGGGTAAACATTCTCGTCTTTGGGAACAACGAATTCTACCAGAACGGGTCCCGGCGTTTCCAGTGCTTCTTTCCACGCTGCGCCTGCTTCTTCTTTGTTCGTTGCCCGCAGTCCTTTTACACCGTAAGCTTCAGCCAGCTTTACAAAGTCCGGGCTTCCGGCGAGGTCTGTGTAGCTATAGCGCTTCTCATAAATGAGATTCTGCCACTGCCGTACCATACCCAGAACCTGATTGTTGATGACTACGATTTTGACCGGGATATTATTGATAGCACAGATAGCCAGCTCCTGGGAGCACATCTGCATACCGCCGTCTCCGTTGATGGAAACTACCAGCCGCTCCGGATGAGCCATTTGCGCGCCGATCGCTGACGGGAATCCGAAGCCCATTGTTCCGAGGCCTCCGGAAGTAATCCATGAGCGCGGGTGGTTAAATTTATAATACTGTGCAGCCCACATCTGATGCTGGCCGACGTCAGTTGTAACAATAGCTTCGCCCTTTGTTGTATCATTAATCATTTCAATGACCCATTGCGGCTTAAGCTCTGTCTCCGAATCGTTATAACGGAGAGGTTTCTCCAGCTTCCACTGGGCAATCTGCGTTCTCCAGGCATCTGCATTGGCAGCGCGGGTAAGATCCGGAAGCAGCATTTCCAGCACTGTCTTCACATCGCCGACAATCGGAATATCCGGAGTGACATTTTTGCCGATTTCTGCTGGGTCGATATCAATATGGACAATCTTCGCTTTCGGTGCAAAGCCGTCCAGCTTGCCGGTCACGCGGTCATCAAATCTTGCACCGATGTTAATCAGCAAGTCACACTGCTGTATGGCATTATTGGCTGTATAAGTGCCGTGCATACCCGGCATTCCCATCCAGAGATCTTCTGCACTAGGGAAGCAGCCGAGTCCCAGCAGGGTTGTTGTAATCGGAATTTCCGTCCGTTTCACAAATTCGGTCATCGCTTCATGTGCTCCGGAGTAGATAACGCCTCCGCCCGCTATAATAATCGGACGCTCCGCCGCCGAGATTGCCCGGATCAGCTTATCAAGCTGCAGCTTGTTCGGAACCGTGCGCGGGTTATAACCGCGAAGATTGACTCCCTGGTACTGTACTGGTGTAAACAGCGTCTTCGCTGCCGATACATCCTTCGGAATGTCGATCAGTACCGGACCCTTGCGTCCGGTATTCGCAATATGGAACGCTTCATGGATAATCCGCGGCAGGTCTTCAACATCCCGCACCAGATAGCTGTGCTTCGTGATCGGCATCGTAATTCCTGTAATATCAGCTTCCTGGAAGGCGTCTGTTCCAATCAGGCTGGAGAAAACATTTCCCGTAATGACTACAAGCGGAACCGAGTCCATAAACGCCGTTGCAATGCCGGTAACGAGATTGGTTGCTCCGGGGCCGGAGGTTGCAATACACACGCCCGGTTTACCGCTTGCTCTTGCATAGCCGTCAGCCGCATGGATCGCGCCTTGCTCATGACGGGTCAGAATATGCTTGAAGTCATCAAAACCGTGAAGGGCATCGTAGATATACAGTACCGCTCCGCCGGGATAACCGAACACAGTGTCTACACCCTCCAGAACCAGGCTGCGCAGCAGGACTTCAGAGCCCGATATCACCTCTGGATTTTTCCATTTCTCCCGTAACTCATCTGTAGACCGCACTTCCGGTGTTTGCGCGCTCATCAGTATTCCTCCCTTCGATAGTTAACATTCATTATGCTAATGACGGACCGTCTTTTATCCAGCAATAGGGGGTCTAAATCAAAAAAACCTTTCGCCTCCCACGCGCCAAAGTAAAGCGCGTGAGGGACGAAAGGTTGATCTTCCGTGGTACCACCCATGTTTGCATTACATCTCGCGATGCAACGCCTTATCAGGTAACAAAAATCCATCGATGTAGGCAGGGCCCAAATCTTTGTAACCTGAAGTCCGTAACGCGGACCAAACGATTCCCCCTAATAATTCCACCGCTCTTACTGATGGACCTTTCAGGAAAACAGCTCCGAGGTGAGCTCGTATATAAGGGGTTTCGGTGGAGGTTGCAGCAGATCCTCACACTCTCTGAGCAAAAGAGCCCTTAAAACTTCGTCCTCATCATTGCCGATACAAGTATGTTCGTTAAAATGTTTAGACACATTATATGATTCCTCACATGGATAAGTCAATACCCATATTTCCTAATCTGTCACAGAACGTTGTTCTTCGCTTTCGTAACGCCCACACCGCTGCAGGCATATGATGTACGACAATGCGTGGAAAGGGGGGGCGTGCGATGATTCGTTACCGCAGACCCAAGCAGGATGACAGCGTCATTATGGATTTAATTGAAAAGCAGCTCGTCCCGTTGTCACATCTGCCGCAGACTATAATCAACCAGGTCAGAAAGGACCTGCCCCGCCGTTTAAGCCAGGGTGTTACCCTTGTAGCCTGTCCCGACTATGAGAGCGATCCGCTGGGGTTTGTCCATTTCATGCTGCACGGTGATCTGCTCTATATTGATATGCTGGCCATCGCACCGGCTGCACGCCGCAAGCACTGGGGGAATATGCTGATGGACCGTGCGGAGCGTTTTGCATTATCCCGCGGCTGTAAGCGGGCCAGGGTAGCTGTGGACACCGGGAATACGGCAGGTATTTCCTTTTATGAAAAAATGGGCTACAGCGTAGCCCGTTATCAGCCGCAGAATTTTTGCTTTGAATTCGAGAAGCAGTTCAGTTAAGCCTAAAAGAAGCCGATTGGCGGATAAGGGGCTCCGTAACCCGGTCCAGGCCCATAGCCGCCGTAGCCGGGCCCAGGCCCGTAACCTCCGTACGGTCCGCCGCCGTAGCCTGGTGCGCCACCGTAGCCTGGCCCGCCGCCATAAGCGTAAGGAGCTGTACCTATAGCAAGCAGATCAAACAATACCAGCGGAATGAGCGCATTGGTTTGCACTTTTTTACCGCTGATCCGCTGAAGAATTAGACGGTTACCCGACACGCGCACCAGCTTGCCCGTCACTCTGGAGCCGTCTTTTTTTACAGCAACAATATGTTTACCGACCAGCTTCATAACCTGTTTCTTTGTAACCGGCTGTGCCATAATATTCCTCCTTAAAAGTTTTGTGAGCTGAGCTTCTTTAGAATTCCTTCGTGCAAAACTTACTTCGGAAGCATACGCTTAGTTTTGTGAGCTGAGCTTCTTTAGAATTCCTTCGTGCAAAACTTACTTCGGAAGCATACGCTTAGTTTTGTGAGCTGAGCTTCAACCATAGTCTATTCGGATTAGATACCGTTCGCCTGTACAGCTGTCCCGGCAGCACCCCGAGCAGACATGCGGGCAACTTAATCCAGCCGGAAAACAGCAAAAAGCGCATATCCAGCAAAACTGGACATGCGCTCTTGACCTCTTGATGCTGCACAGACGCACAGACTCGTTAAGTTATCGTTTACCCGGATCGTACGGTTCACCCAATGCTTTGGGAGCGGAGGAGCGGCCTACAGCACCTACCAATACGATAATGGTCAGTACATAAGGAATCATAAAAATGAATTCCTGCGGAATGCTCTTCGACCATTCGAACAGCTGCACATAATTGCGGATTGCCTGCGAGAAGCCGAAAAAGACAGCCGCTCCAAAGGCACCCAGCGGATTCCATTTACCAAAGATCATAGCGGCAATAGCAATGAAGCCCTGACCGGAAATCGTATTATGCGCAAATGTGCCTGTAGTCGTCAAGGTGATAGTCGCTCCGCCGATCCCTGCCAGCAGACCGCTCAGCATTACACCGATGTATCTCATCCGTTTTACATTGACACCAAGGGTATCCGCCGCACTCGGATGTTCACCGACTGCACGAAGGCGCAGACCAAACGGCGTCTTAAAGAGTACAAAATAAATGACGATAACGAGGATAATCGCCAGATAGGTTGTCGGATAGGAATTGAATATTCCTTCGCCGATAACCGGGATTTTGGACAGTACAGGAACTGAGAACTTCTTGAATCCGTCAATCAGCGGAGACTCGCCTGCCCCGTCAAAAAACAGCTTAACCATGTACAGCGTACTTCCTGCCGCGAGGAAGTTGATAACCGTACCGCTGATGGTCTGATCCGCTTTGAAGGTAATTGACGCAACGGCGTGGATCAGCGAGCCGATAACTCCGACTGCCATTGCACAGAGCACGCCAACCCATGGAGCCCAGGCTCCCATCCCTGCATCCTGCGCATAATGCCCGCCTACCGCAGCAGCAAAGGCACCGAACATCATCAAGCCTTCAAGACCGATATTTACAACACCGGAACGTTCAGAGAAGATGCCGCCAAGTGCGGCGAAAATGAGCGCCGTGGAAAAAACAAGCGTCGTATTGAGCAATTGTCCTAACGTCACTAAATCCATTTATGACACCTTCTCTTTCTTCCGCTTGAGATAAAAGGGCTTAAGCACCCAGCGGACAATTCCTTGTGCTGCAATAAAGAATATAATAGACCCGATTACGATACGGATCAGCTCCGGCGGAACATCCGCCCCGAAGCTCATACCCGCAGCACCGTAAGTGAGCATACCGTACAGTATAGCCGCCAGAATAACACCAAGCGGATGTGTCAGACCCAGCAAAGCAACCGCAATACCGTTGAAGCCGTAGCCTGGCGATGCAGCGAATACAGACTGGTAGTGGAATACGCCCAGCACTTCACCTGCACCTGCAAGTCCGGCAAATGCGCCGCTGATAAACATGGCCTTTACAACGTTACGTCCAACATTCATCCCGGCATACTCAGCAGCATTCGGATTGAGGCCTACAGCACGCATTTCGTAGCCCTGTTTGGTTTTCCATAAGTAAACATAGAAGAAAATGGCTGCACAAATCGCAATAGCTGTTCCCCAGTGAACACGGGCATTGTCGAATACCCCGTTCAAGAAGGTCATGGACAACGATGCCGGTATATCTTCGGAACGATTCTGGCCTTTGAGCAGCAGAAAGTTCCGCACAATATAATTCGACAGATACAGCGCAATCCAGTTCAGCATGATTGTAGTTATAACTTCGTTAATACCGCGCTTTGCCTTCAAGTATCCGGCAATACCGGCCCACAGTCCGCCGGCAAGTCCGGCAGCAATTACAGCAAGCGGAACCAGCAGGAACATCGGCAGGCCGGCCAGCTTGATTCCCACCAGAGTAGCTGCAGTCATACCAATAAGCACCTGCCCGTCAGCACCGATGTTGAACATCCCTGAACGGAAGGCGAAGGCAACAGCAAGACCGGTGAACATCAGCGGAGTCATCTCACGGATGGCCTCACCAAAGTCATAGGGACTGCCGAATACCCGTTTGAACAATGCAGAGTATGCGGCTATAGGATCGTATCCGCCAATGAGCATAACGACGGCCCCGACCAGGAAGCCCAGTAAAATCGCAACCAGAGGCACGACATAGCTGTCTGTTGCGAAGATTTTTTTCAATCTATGCACCCGCGTTTCCTCCCCGCTTCAAGCTGCCCGCCATCATCAGACCCAGTTCCTGGTCATTCGTATCCTGCGGGAACACTTCACCGACGATTTGACCTTCATAAATAACGGCAATCCTGTCGGACACATTCATAATTTCATCCAGCTCGAAGGAAATCAGAAGTACAGCTTTGCCCTGGTCACGCTGGGCGATCAACTGCTTCTGTACGAATTCGATCGCCCCAACATCCAAACCGCGCGTCGGCTGCGCTGCAATCAGCAGAATCGGGTTTTTGTCTATTTCCCGAGCAATAATCGCTTTCTGCTGGTTACCGCCTGACAGGGAGCGTGCCTTGGTCTCAATAGACGGGGTGCGGACGTCAAACTGCTTGATCAAATCCTCAGCGTGGCGGTCAATAACATCCATCTTGAGGAATCCGCCTTGATTATAAGGGCTCATATAATAAGTTTCGAGTACCATATTCTCGCTTACGGTAAAATCCAGTACCAGACCGTGTTTGTGGCGGTCCTCCGGAATATGGGATACGTTCAGTTCGGAAATCTTGCGCGGCGACAGGTTGGCAATCTCCTGCCCTGAAACCTTAATGGAGCCTGAATCAATCTTGCGCAGGCCGGTAATGGCTTGAATCAGTTCACTTTGTCCGTTGCCGTCGACACCTGCAATACCCAGAATCTCCCCTGCCTTGACTTCAAAGCTGAGACCGTTCAGGACAGGAACCCCGTCCTTGCTCTTGCTGTTGACATTTGTCAGTTTAAGCACGCTGTCCCCGACATGCGGAACCTGCTTATCCACCTTGAATGTTACGCCGCGTCCGACCATTTTCTCAGCAAGCTCATTCGGATTCGTGCCGGAAGTCTCAACAGTATCAATTACTTTGCCCCGGCGGATAATGGTTACCCGGTCAGAGATCTGCATGATTTCCTTAAGCTTGTGAGTAATCAGAATGATGGACTTGCCCTCTGCAACGAGCCGCTTCATAATCGCCATTAATTCTGTTATTTCCTGAGGCGTTAAAACAGCGGTAGGCTCGTCGAATATAAGTATATCCGCTCCGCGGTACAGGGTTTTCATAATTTCTACCCGCTGCTGCATGCCGACCGAAATATCATGAATCCGGGCATTCGGATCAACCTGCAGGCCGTACTGCTCGGACAGCTTACGAACCTGTTCCGCTGCGGATTTATAGTCGATTTTAAGACCTTTTTTCGGTTCCATGCCAAGAACAATATTCTCAGTCACCGTAAAAGGCTCAACAAGCTTGAAATGCTGGTGAACCATACCAATGCCAAGCTCAATAGCTTTATTGGGGCTATCGATAATTACCGGTTTCCCGTCGATTTCAATGCTGCCTTCATCGGGCTGGTATAGTCCGAATACGATATTCATCAAGGTTGACTTGCCTGCCCCGTTTTCCCCGAGCAGTGCATGAATCTCCCCTTTTTTGAGCGTCAGACTTATGGAGTCGTTCGCGACAATACCGGGAAAGCGTTTTGTGATTTGCTTCAACTCTACGACAGGAGCCGCAGCACTCATGGAATCACCCTCATCACAGAATATATAAATACCTTACAGACACGGTTAACCGCCCTGGACGGGGCGGCTATCTGCGTCAAACCAAATCATACCTTAACAGGGAACAAGGCCAGCTTAAAGACCGGCCTTGTTTCCTTGTTCTATGCTGTTACGCAAAACAATCAAGACAAGTATTACTCACCAGGAACAACGATAGTTCCGTCGATGATTTGTTGTTTGTACTCTTCAACCTTAGCCAGGATTTCAGCGGAAACGTTAGCCTTGGAAGTCTCAGGAAGGCCTACGCCGTTGTCTTTCAGAGTCAGTACAGTTGTAGTACCGCCTTTGAAGGTTCCGTCAACCACTTGCTGGGATACTCTCTTAACCGCTTCGTCAACACGTTTGATCATGGAAGTCAGGGTTACTTCATCACCAAACTCCAGGGATTGGTCTTTATCTACACCGATAACCCATACTTTGTCGCCGCCTGCATCGTTGCGGGACTTGGCTTCGTTGAACACACCGTTACCAGTTGCGCCTGCAGCCGGGAAGATAATGTCGTTACCGGCATTGTACAGAGTAGCAGCCAGGGATTTACCAGTGTCAGGCTTGTCATATGCACCTGCATAAGTGATGTTTACAGTTGCATCAGGGTTAACTGCTTCAACGCCGGCTTTGAAACCAACTTCAAAACGTTTGATAACCGGGCTTTCCATACCGCCGATGAAACCTACTTTGTTAGTTTTTGTAGTCAGACCTGCAACCACACCAACCAGGAAGGAGCCTTCATTCTCAGCGAATGTTACGGATTCAACGTTAGGAGCGTCAACTACGCTGTCGATGATTGCCAGGTTAGCATCCGGGTTCTCTTTAGCAACCTTCAGAAGTGCATCACCAAGGTCAAAACCGATACCCCAAGTCAGGTTGTAGCCGCCTTTAACGAACTGGTTAAGGTTCGGTTCGTAGTCAGCATTGGAGTTACTTTGCAGATATTTAATTTCAACGCCTGCTTCTGTCTTAAGGGCTTCAAGTGCTTCCCAAGCGGATTGGTTAAACGATTTGTCGTTTACTCCGCCTACGTCAGTAACCAGACCGATCTTCACATCGGATTTAGGAGCGTCAGTCGCTGCAGGTGCATTAGTAGCTGTTCCAGCGTTACCGCCGGTTTCACCGTTGGCTGCATTTCCTGAGTTAGCGTTATTGTTTCCGCATCCTGCCAGGATAGCTGTGCAAGCGGTCAACATAACGAGCGACGTTTTCAAAAACTTTTTCATCGATTGTGATCCCCCTTAAAAAATTGGATGTCTTCTGTCTTCTGCTTGGACATACCATTAGCTCAAATTATACCTGCAAAAAAAGCTAAAATCCAGTCCATAAATGACCTCGGGTCAATAATTATTTGCATTTTCCCACAAGAAAACGCTTACTGTGACACATTGCGTTAGATTATCCATCACAATGCGTCAGAAAACCTCATGAGTCATCTTTCCGCTGTAAGTTGTCTATAATATTATTGCACGCCAAACGGTTTTCTATTATCATGAATGCTTACATATTGTAAGAAAAGGGAGTTATTCAAACCATGGAAGAGCAAACCCATTCCCAAACCGTTCCGCCCTTCAAGTACAGCCGCGAATCGCGCGTGTTTAAGACAGGACGGGTATTTCCCAATGACGTAAACAACCATAAGACACTGTTCGGCGGCAAGCTGATGAGCATCATAGATGAAGTTGCTTCAATTTCAGCTATGCGCCATTGCCGTAAAAATGTTGTCACAGCCTCTACAGACTCCGTAGACTTCCTGAGGCCGATCCGTCCTTCCGATTCTGTCTGCTTCGAGTCCTTCGTCTCCTGGACAGGCCGTACCAGCATCGAGGTTTTTGTCAAAGTGATCTCCGAGAACCTTTACACCGGCGAACGTGCCGTCGCTGCCACTTCGTTCCTTACCTTTGTAGCTATTGAGGAGGACGGTACCCCTGCACCGGTTCCAGCCGTTATTCCGGAGACCGATGAAGAGAAGCTGATCAGCGAATCAGCCGATGAACGCTCCGAGCTGCGTAAAATCAGACGCGCCAGCAGTAAAAAGCTTGCCGCACAGCTCAGCACCACCAAGTACTGGGAATAGTTACCGATCCTTAGCCGCACAAAAAAGCACCGTCACACGGGGTTCCCCCGCAGGCGGTGCTTTTCGGTTATTTATAACACTTACGCGTTGATCTTCTCTTTAGCTACAACAGCCAGAGAGTTGAATGCGTTCAGGTCGTTTACAGCCAGGTCAGCCAGCATTTTGCGGTTCACTTCTACGCCAGCCAGTTTCAGGCCGTATACAAGCTTGCTGTAGGAAAGACCGTTCAAACGGGCTGCAGCATTGATACGAACGATCCACAGTCTGCGGAAGTTACGCTTAGTCTGACGACGGTCACGGTATGCGTAAACCATCGATTTCATTACTTGCTCTTTAGCTGTTTTGAAAATGCGGTGCTTGGAACCGAAATAACCTTTTGCCAGCTTCAATACCTTTTTATGTCTACGACGAACTACAAAGCCGCCTTTAACTCTTGCCATAATAATAAACCTCCCAAAAATGTGTGATCAAACTATTTCAAGTTAGCAAGTCCTTGTTTCAAACGTCTTACATCCCCAGGGGCCATAACAGGATTACCGTTCAATACGCGCTTAGCACGTTTGGACTTGTGGGACAGCAAGTGGTTCTTGTGAGCTTTGTAGCGCAGAACTTTACCGGATCCGGTGATCTTGAAGCGGCCTTTCAGGCTGCTATGTGTTTTCATTTTAGGCATGGTGTTTCCTCCTTGAATATTATGCGGCGCCAAATTGCTGTGCAAGTGACTCCAGAATTATTGAGGCTTAGGAGCCAGAATCATAATCATGCTGCGGCCTTCCAGCTTAGGCTGGCGCTCCACAACAGCTATATCAACCACTTCATTCTTAACGCGTTCCAGGATCTTCTGGCCGATGTTCGCGTGTGTGATCTCACGTCCGCGGAAACGAACGGAGCACTTCACTTTATCGCCTTCACCCAGGAATTTGATCACATTGCGGAACTTGGTTTGATAATCATGTTCTTCAATGTTAGCACGGAACCAGACTTCCTTAAGATCAACGATCTTCTGATTCTTACGTGCTTCCTTTTCTTTCTTCTGTGTTTCATAACGGAACTTGCCGTAATCCATGATGCGGCATACCGGCGGTTTCGCCTGCGGAGCTACGTTGACTAAATCCAAATTCAGATCAATCGCCATCTGCAACGCCTCGCGGATCGGCGTAATTCCGATTTGCTCACCTTCCGCTCCAACCAACCGGACCTCTCTGGCCCGAATTTCATCATTGATCATATGTTCCTTACTGATAACGCTCCACCTCCGGATCTATTTGAACAATTTGTTGCGGTTCTCCATAAAAAAGGGGTGCCGGTAACTCCCGACACCCCGTGTTTGATCAACGTTCATGAATTCTAACATTCATAAAGCATTGAGATCAAAACCAGCTGACATATTGCCAGTCAGGTGAGAAGCCGGTGCTTCTGCTTGCAATCCCTATGTTTTGCATACTTGAATACTATACACCAATGCACAAAGCTTTGTCAACACTTATAAAATCAGAAATTGAAACCGGCTGGATGCAGCCTTGCATTGATATTAAACCTGCTTGCTCTGTACTTCCTCGAGCCGTACAACCCGCGTATGCTTCGTGTGACTCCACTGCTTGTTGTTCTGTGTGAAGAATGCATAGAACGTGATCGGGTACCAGGACAGCAGGTAAATCGGGAAGACCAGCAGGTACAGATATACCTTCTTGTACTTCACCTTTTCCAGTGCCATTGCCAAAAGGAACGTCAGGATATTGGCACCAATGGCAATGTAGCTCAGCCAAATCGGCAGATGTCCGTAAATGTTCGCAATGTTCGGGCCGTCAAACAGCGAGGTGTCAATCCACATCACTGCGGTCATCAGAAACGTAAGCAGAACGATGTAGACATTAGCCCCGTACAGCGCCAGGTCAAACTTCGTCAGGCTGCGTTCCTTAATACTCTGCCACAGCAGCGGGAAGAAATAACGGCGGGCTACCGTAAAGTGACCCTGCATCCAGCGCAAACGCTGTCTGGAGGAAGCCTTAAAGGTAAGCGGCTTCTCATCGAATACTTTGGCGTCATAATTGAATTTCGGATAGACGCCCTTTGAGGCGCTGCGCATGGTAAATTCCAGATCCTCTACCAGGCTGGTAGCGCCCCAGCCCATTTCCTTAAGCAATGCAGTCTCGAAGCACATGCCGGTTCCGCCCAGAAAGTTAGCCATCTGCAGATTGTGCCGCGACAGCTGCCACAGGCGGTTGATGTACCAATACGATACCCCGTATGCGGCCGTGATCCAGGAATCCTCAGGGTTCTTCGTATCAATATAACCCTGGATGACTTTGGCGCCGGAACAAAGATCATTGTTCATCTCCATCAGGAATTCCGTATGGGCCAGATTGTCAGCGTCAAACATGACTACAGCATCATATTGGCGCGGCATAGCCCACAGCTCCTTCAGCATCCATTCAATGGCATAGCCCTTACCCCGCAGGTTATTGTTGGTGCGGACACAGGCGTTCATGCCATGCTCCCTTACGATCTTGGCCGTCCCGTCCGTGCAGTTGTCGCAAATGACAAATACATCGTACAGATCCTGGGGATAATTAAGCTGCTTCAGGTTTTCCATCAGTGCGCCCACAACCTCTTCCTCATTGTGCGCTGCAACCAGAACTGCAAATGACTTTTCCGGTGCAAACTGCTCCTTTTTCTTTTTACGGTGCAGTCCGAATAACGAAAACGTGAACTGATAGACTGCAATTGCCGCCAAGATCACTTGGAGCGTAACAAACAGTGCGTCTGCCATGATCTTTTGATGCCCCCTTTTTCATTAGTCTGCCAATTTTATTTGTCTCTGGCAGGTTAAACGATGTTACTGACCCTTTTGTTGCATCCCTTACAATAGTTAAGCAAGTTCCCTTATCCGCGGCCTGGCGTTCATTTATTTGTATCCCGTTTAAAAGATGGTATAGGGATTCCCGCTGTAACGGTTTCCTCATTTTCTCTGTTACCTTTTAAACGCGTCCGGTCCGCTTGAATCATTGTACGGTGTCAGGGTTCTTAAGTCAAAACTGACAAATTCCGCGCTTAACCAGAGCTTTTCCTTGAAATGGACTACCTATAAAACGTATGATAAAGACAGCTTTGGGGTATTAATTTGGACTGGCGGCAACAGCGCCAGCTAACCTCAGCCGGACTATCGGAGGGACAAGATATGAGACATTTATTCATGAAACTACATCTCTGGGAGCGCCGTCTATTCAAATGGATTAACGGCCGCCTGCATAACCCTTTTCTGAACTTCTGGCTCTTCTATCTTACCCATCTCGGCGGCGCTACAAGCGCTATCGGCATTAATGTGTTAATCTGGGCCTTTGCTCCCCAGCCGCTAAGAACAACAGGCCTTCAGGCTCTCACGGCGCTGGCGGTCAGCCATCTGCCTGTAGCCGTCGCCAAAAAGCTGTACCCGCGCATGCGGCCGTATCTTGCGCTTCCGGGAACCAATACGTTCCACAATCCGCTAAAGGATCACTCTTTTCCATCAGGCCATACTACAGCTATCTTCGCCTCTACGGTTCCCTATATGGCAGCTTATCCTGCCCTTACCGTTGTTCTGCTGCCGCTGGCGTGCATTGTCGGCTTCTCGCGGATTTATCTGGGGCTCCATTATCCGTCGGATGTGATGGCTGGCGCAGTAATCGGCAGCGGCGTTGCAGCAGGCACGATTGCCCTGTGGATCTGAAGCCCCGGCAGCAAGCAAGGACCCGGGAAAACCATTTAGGGAACAGGTGAATCAAACATTGCGCAAAAAAAGAGTATTATTGCTGTCGGAAGGTTTCGGCGCAGGACATACGCAGGCAGCCTACGCTTTGTCCAGCAGCCTGCGCAGCTTGTCGCCTAATATTCAAACCAAGGTGCTGGAGCTGGGAAACTTTCTTAATCCCAAAATGGCTCCGCTGATTGTCTCAGCCTACCGCAAGACGGTAACCTCCCAGCCAAGGCTGATGGGGTATGTCTACCGTCACCAGAAATCATTTAACCGTCTTACCACGCTTGCCCTGCACCGCTTATTTTATACGCATACACAAAATATTGTGCGGCAGCTAAAGCCTGATATTATTGTCTGCACCCATTTCATTCCGGGTGCCGTAATATCACGGCTTAAACGTCTGGATCCCGGCTTCAAGGCTCCTCTGGTTACAGTCATCACCGATTACGATGCCCATGCCAGCTGGATCAGCCCGGAGGTAGACCGGTATTTTGTCTCCACCCCCGAGGTGAAATCGAAGCTGCACCGGTGCGGCGTTCCTGCCGCAAAAATCCGGGTGACCGGCATGCCGGTTCATCCGAGCTTTTGGGAGCATCCCGGCCGGCAGGAGATTCTTGAGCAATTCAGCCTGCAGGATCTGCCGACTGTGCTGGTCATGGGCGGCGGCTGGGGCATGATGAACGACCAGGTGGTCAACGAGGCACTGGCCGGCTGGCGGGATAAAGTACAGGTTGTCTTTTGCCTCGGCAGAAACGAGAAGCTGCTGGAGGAAATGAAGGCTGACCCTGCATACCGGCATCCGAACATTTCACTGCTCGGCTTCACCCGTAACATTGACAGGCTGATGGAGGTCTCGGACCTGCTTGTGACGAAGCCCGGCGGAATGACCTGCAGCGAAGGCCTGGCCAAGGGCATTCCAATGCTTTTTCATAACCCGTTGCCTGGACAGGAAGAGGAGAATGTCCGTTATTTCACCTCAGCCGGCCTCGGGGAGCCGATTTCCTCTCTTGAAGTAGTTGACAAATGGATGGAGCGGCTGCTCTACCACTATGATGATGTACAGGCTAAGCGGAAGAGCCATCTGGAGGATATAGCCAGATTCCACCCGCTGCAAAGCGCCCAGAGCATTATTGATATGCTGGATTGAGTTAGACAAGAACAAGGGGAATATTATAAAAACGGCAGTCACGGGAATTCCCGTGACTGCCGTTTTTATCTTCGCTGCCGCAGACACCTGCTACAGCCGGTATTTGTCCAGGCGGCCAGCCTGATAGCGCGCCAGGGCCTCTGCTCCGACAATCGCCTCGCAGCGGTGAATATTTACACCGCGGTTATAAAATTTAGTCTCATATTCTGTCATTACATGCTCTTCGTTAATAATCCCCTCTGTATGCAGATCCAATGAAATATTCTTCATCTGCAGACCGAAATCGGCAAAGGCATTCAGCGAGAATTCAAACAGGCTGCGCGAATCCGTCTTCAGGTGAATTTCACCCAGCGGGCTAAGCAGTCCGCGGTATTTGTCGAGGAAGCGCGGATGGGTCAGACGGCGGCGGGCATGCTTGCTTTTAGGCCACGGATCACTGAAGTTGAGGTAGATGCGCTCCAGCTCCCCCGGTGCAAACACTTCCTCCGCATAGTCGATATTCGCCAATGCCACCTTCAGGTTGGGCGGGGTCTCATGTCCTGCCGGCTCCCATACCAGTCTTGCCTTCTCCGCCGCACGGCGGATCAGCTCATCGTACATATCAACGCCGATAAAATTAATACCGGGATATTTAAAGCTCATCTGGCTGATAAACTGCCCTTTGCCCATTCCGAATTCAACATGGATCGGGTTATTATTGCCGAACACCTCTGACCAGCGCCCCTTAAGGCTCCGTGGATCGAGAACCACCAGGTCTGTCTGTTCCTCCAGGCTTTCACGTATTCCTTTTCTTCCGCGTAAACGCATAGTATTCCTCCGCTTGTTCTCTTATACACTGCTCTTTACTGCTACTTGAAACATTGTGCCGAACTTGTCCGCAAAAGTAAAGGGATTTACTCTAAAAATAGCAAAAAGGAATTCTCCGGAGGGCAGGAAGCGGCCGCTGGAGAATTCCTTTTTTGTTGTATTTGGAATTGGGGTCCATTTTTCAACAGTTCATAGTCTACCTTGCCGGCGAATCAAAATCAAATTTCTTTTCAAAAGCGTTTCTGATCTTGCGCTGTGCTTCGGTCTTAATCTTATGATTTCCGTTAAATTCAACGCCGGTAAGCGCCAGGGCCTCATCGGGAGTCAGCTGTACATCAATCGAACCTTTACCTTCGGCATAAGCCGTTTGAGAATTCATCGTGATCACCTCTTAGGTTTAGTATGGGCGGGACGACACGAAAGTATGAATTCAGAGATAGAGTTTTTAAGTTGCTGCAAACGTTTTTTACAATTTAAATATAACATATGGTGTAAGCATTTACAAGGAAAATAGCGGGTTTTCCCTGCCTATTTTTCACCTTTTTTCCGGGTGCCAATATTACGCTTGACGCTGAATTTTGTTACAATAGACGAGTTAGCAAGTAGAAATGGCTTCGCCGTCCTTCAGGGAAGGCGGCAACCGTTTCTGCGAGAAATATCAGAACTGTGTAAATCCTTAGACTTACACTATCTGATATTTAAAGAAATGGCTGCACTTCTTTAAACAGACCGTATGCCTGTTCGATACAAATATAAGGATTATGCCGGCCCGGCTGCTGATGCCAGGCTCTCAAAATAAACGTTCTTATATTTAGGAAAGGAGCTTCACCGTGAGTCTTTTACAGACCTCCTCTCCGCTGATGTGGGGAGATAAACGGTTCCATACCTGGAACTACGAAATGCGCGAAACTATGGATACGAAGGTGTTCAAGGTCATGCTCGACGCCGGCTTTACCTGTCCGAACCGTGACGGCTCAATCGCCAAGGGGGGCTGCACCTTCTGCAGCGCCAGAGGCTCCGGTGATTTCGCCGGCAGCCGCCGCGACGATCTTGTCACCCAGTTCAACAAGGTGCGTGACCGCCAGCATCTGAAATGGCCGAACGCCAAGTATATCGGCTATTTCCAGGCCTACACCAATACTTACGCCCCGGTAGAGGAGTTAAGGGAATATTATGAGATCATTCTGCAGCAGCCGGGCGTGGTCGGCCTATCCATAGCCACACGGCCGGACTGCCTGCCGGATGATGTTATTGAATATCTGGCGGAGCTTAACCAGCGGACCTACCTGTGGATTGAAATGGGCCTGCAGACGATCCATAACTCCACCTCGGACCTGATCAACCGTGCCCATGATTCCCAGTGCTATATTGATGCTGTCGCCAAGCTGCGCGCCCACGGCATCCGGGTCTGCACCCATATCATTCACGGCCTGCCGCAGGAGACCCATGAAATGATGCTGGAGACTGTATCGGCTGTGGCCGCCATGGATGTGCAGGGCATCAAGATTCACCTGCTGCATCTCATGCGCAAGACCCCGATGGTCAAGCAGTACGAAGCCGGCCTGCTGCGATTCATGGAGCAGGACGAATACGTCAAGCTGATCGTTGACTCTCTGGAGCTCCTTCCGCCTGAGATGATTGTCCACCGCCTTACGGGGGATGCGCCGCGGGAAGCCCTGATCGGGCCGCTCTGGAGCCTGAAGAAATGGGAAGTGCTGAATGCAATTGATGCCGAGCTCGTTGCACGCGGCAGCTGGCAGGGTAAGTACTGGAGGAAGGCCTGATGGGCTTCCTGTCCGTTCTCAGCTTTGCCCATAAGGTAACCGCGGAGCGCCTGGCTTCCGGCGGACTCACCATTGACGCCACCGTGGGAACCGGTGCGGATACGCTGTTTCTCGCCAAGTGCGCGGGCGCACGCGGCGGGGTGTACGGGTTTGACATCCAGCCTGCGGCGCTGGAGCTTGCGGAAGAGCGCCTGCGGCTGGCCCGGGAGGAAGCGCCTGCTGCGCTTGCTCCCGTAACCCTGCTTGCGCGCAGCCATGCAGCAATGGTTGAGGCCGTGCCGCCGCAGTGGCACGGCAGGGTCTCGGCGGTGATGTTCAACCTCGGCTATCTGCCGTCAGGCAATGCCGACAAGACCATCATCACCGAGACCGGGAGCACGCTGGCTGCGCTGGATGCCGCCCTGACGCTGCTGCGTCCGGGCGGCATTATTACAGCCGTGCTCTACCCCGGCCACGACGGCGGCGACCGTGAAGCCGCCGCCGTGGAAGCTTGGGCTGCAGGCTTGCCGCAGCGGCTTGCGCAGAGCATTATTTACCGCCAGCTGCAGCGGGGCAGCGCCCCTTACGTTATTGCAGTTGAGAAGAAAAAAGGAGCTGAATCCCAGGATGGCAGTTAGCAAGATCGAGCACATCGGCATTAAGGTGGCACAGCTTGAGCAGTCCCTCGCCTTCTATCAGCAAGTAATCGGCCTTACCCTGCAGGACACTATCGGTGAACCGGGCGACAGCCTGCGCCTCGCCTTCCTGAGCTTCCCCGGACAGACCAGCGTAGAGATTGAGCTGATCGAACGCGTATGGACCGGGCTGCCCGATGAAGGAAAGGTCAGCCACGTCGCTTTCACCGTCACCGGAATCGAGGCTGAACACAGCCGGATTGCCGCGCTGCAGCTTCCCGGGCTGACGGATATCAGCAAGCTTGCAAACGGCAGCCGTTATTTCTTTTTTGACGGGCCGGACGGTGAAAAGCTGGAGTTTTTCCAATCAACGCGCAGCAAATAAAAACAGCTTAAACCCAATTGGAGAGGAAGATACTGAAATGACAAAACCATATCCGCTTAAGTTTCAGCCAGAGCTCAAAGAACGCGTGTGGGGCGGCCGTGCCCTGGAGAAGTTTGGTTTAGATCTGCCGGAAGGCCATATCGGAGAAGGCTGGATGATCGCTGACCATCCGAACGGCGTATCCTCGGTTATTAACGGTGAGCTGGCCGGACAAGGCCTGGATCAGATCCGTGAGCAATTCGGCCGGGATTGGTTCGGCAGCAAGGGCATTACCGGAGAAGGTACCCGTTTCCCGCTGCTGATCAAGCTGCTTGACTGCAATGACAATCTGTCTGTACAGGTACACCCGACAGATGATTATAAGGGATTGCCGAAGGGCGAACTGGGCAAAACAGAAATGTGGTATGTACTCGATGCTAAGCCCGGTGCCAAAATCATCTATGGCCTGAAGGAAAACGTTACCCGCGAAAGCCTGCAGGCTGCCCTGGAGAACGGCACGGTGATGGAGACTATGCAGGAAATAACCGTTGCCGCAGGCGATGCCTTCTACATTCCGGCCGGAACTGTGCATGCCCTTTGCGCCGGAGTCGTTGTAGCGGAGATTCAGCAGAATTCAGATACTACATACCGCATATACGACTATGACCGCCCGGGCCTTGACGGCAAGCCGCGCGAGCTGCATGTTGAGGACTCACTGAACGTTACCGCCTATAAAGGCGCCGGCGCCACTTCCATGAAGACAGACAGCGCTGTTGCCGGCGAATGGCTGCAAATCGCCTCCTCCCCTTATTTCATCGTCGAAAAAGGAATTGTCAACGGGGAATGGAATCTTTCTACAACCCCGGACAGCTTCACTATTCTGGTCATCTGCGAAGGCAGCGGCCATCTGACCTGGGAGGGCGGCTCCCAGCCGTATGCCGCAGGCGAATGCTACCTGCTGCCGTCTACGCTTGGCGCATATGGTATTGAAGGACATTCCACTGTGCTGCGCTCTTATTTGCCATAGGAACACGCTGTAGGAGCGAGGAAACCAGGCTTATGCTTTCGAAGCAGTTTTGTACGGAGTAATCTCACAGTAGAGTCGCTTACAAACCTTTCAGGAGGGCATGCAATGAGGGAAAACAGCTTTACGATGACCGATCCCTTAGGCGTAAACATTCATGTCTATGTATGGCTGCCTGAACCGGAGGCTCCGGTCAGAGGTGTTGTGCAGATCGCCCACGGCATGTGTGAGACAGCTGCCCGTTATGCACGTTTTGCCTCAGCATTGACTGCTGCCGGATATGCCGTCTACGCTAATGACCACCGCGGTCACGGCAAAACCGCCGGAAAGGTCAACCTGCTTGGTGACACCGGTGACAACGGCTTCTACTGGATGCGGCGCGATCTGGTGCAGCTTGCGAATATCGCACGCTCCCGGCATGAAGGCTTGCCGGTCTTCCTGCTGGCTCACAGCATGGGCTCCTTTCTCGGCCAGAAGCTAATGTGCGAGGAGGGCAGTGATATCTATGCCGGTTATATATTAAGCGGCAGCAACGGTCCCCGCAATATGCTGCGGGCCGGGGAATCGCTGGCGGCGCTGCAGCTAAGGCTTCAAGGCGAACGCCACCGCAGCGTGCTGCTGAACGGTATCGTATTCGGCGCCTACAACCGCTCGTTCTCTCCTATCCGCACAGCCTTTGACTGGCTGAGCAGTGACCCGCAGGAGGTCGACCGCTACATCGCCGATCCGTTCTGCGGAGCGATCTGCACGACCCGCTTCTTCCGCGATTTCTTCCGGCTGCTGCGGGATATCCATTGCCGGGAGACATTGCAGAGCCTTTGCAAGGATAAGCCGGTCTATCTGTTCTCCGGTGCCAAGGATCCGGTAGGCATGAACGGCCAGGGCGTGCTGCGCCTGGCCTCAATATACCAGAAACAGGGCCTCACTGATGTGGAATACCGCCTGTATCCGGAGGGACGTCATGAAATGCTGAATGAGGTGAATCACGAGGAGGTCACCGCCGATATCCTCGATTGGCTGGTCCGCCATCTTCCGGCAGAGTCCCTTCTGCTGCAGCCCGCTGCGAACTGAGCGCCATATAAGTGATATAACCATAAGAAGCCGTTCCTGTGCCGCTGTTTGGCTGAAGGAACGGCTTCTTGCAGTGTATAATGCTGCTAGCGCTGTTAGTGTGGTCCACACTGCTCTCTCCAGCAAACTACACATGCCAAAACCCAGCACCCTAACCTGTAACGGACCCAGATAACGTTATTTGCTAATTTTGAGACACTTCAGGTTCTAACGGACTCAGATGCTCTTATCTATGCTGATTAGCTCCGGATTGTGGATTTTCACCTGTCATAAAGTCCCCTCAGTCCGTTACAATTCTCCATCCCCTATGCCGGACAAATAAGGGCTCCCTGGTCCGTTAGAGGTGGCAGCACGGGGCGCATCGGGGTGTGTAGGCGTGAAGCAGCAGATTCGTAGGAGCGAGGATGCCGAGGTATGCAGACACACGGTGGCCAGGAAGCGTAGGCGCGAGGAGCCGAATTATGCAGACACGCGGCGTCAAGGTGTGTTCCGAGAGATGGTCTGCTCTATGAGCTTGAACCCGCTATGCCTGCAGAAAAGGACAGTACAAAAAAGCCCTCTTGTTATAGAACAAGAGCGCTTTTTGCAGGGCTGGACATGTGTGACGGACGAACGTATAAGAAAATGTACTATTAGCCCCTTAGCCTTCCCAAGGGATAATCTGCAGCTCCGGCCATTTCGCTTGCCATTTCTCTGCCTTGCTGCGGTAAACGGCTTCACTGATCAGTCTTTTATTCGGCCTTACTGCCAGGCTGAATAAATCCTCCAGACCGAAGGGTGCGTAGATTTTCCATTCTCCGGACGGCTCAAGCCTGGCTCCAAGTGAGGTTACTGATGTCGGCCAGCTGTCTATGGCTGCTTCCAGGCTGGAGTATGGCTGAAGCTTGATTCCGAATTTGTCCTCATACCACAGATGGACGCGGGCCTGATTCTTAATATCCAGCGGAACGGTAATCCCCTTATAATGCCCCCGCCCCTCAGCTACCTGTTCACTCTCTGCCTCAAAGCTTAGATCAGCCGGGTCAAAGTAAACCAGATCAATATCGCTGATCCCATACTCAGCCGGGCGTCCGGTCAGCTGATTCCATACGGTCTGGACAAGGCAGCCCGCTCCAACGTAATAAGGTAACGGCTCAAAAAATTGTGCCCTGCGGAAAACTTCCGTCAGCAGCGGGCTCTCCGAGAATATTCCGGTCAGCCGCTCCAGATACAGATGCTCTTTCTTCACAAGTTCCCGCTCCTCATAATCCATTTCCGCCGCGCCGGCAAAGGTTGTACTCTCCATGCGCTGAACAACAGCCGCCTAAGCGCCGTTATTCAGCGCATATTGCAGAATTCTCTGCGGACCCTTACCGCCCGTACGGCGCAGCCCGTGATCACAGAATCCGGAATGCAGATAGAGCGCTAGCGCAGCAAGATTCCGTTCATTGACAGTGAGCACAATTTCGCGAACTTGCGGGAGATGGTTACAGACAAAAGCCGGCAGCAAAGCCATAGCAGCTTTGGCAATCCCCCGGCCCTGGCAGGCAGAATCCACCAAAAAAGCCCGTACCAGCACTGCCTCTGAGTAATTGCTGTAAAATTCAGCAATCCGCCCGCCGGTATGGAGAATAAAAAATCCGGCAGCCAGCTCAGCCTCGGCGATTACGACAGCCAGCTTATCGGGAGCGCGCAGCGCCTCCGATAAGCTCTCTGCCGGCAGAGCGGTAAATTCCGCCTGCTCCGGGGGAAGCTGAAAGGCCAGCAGCTGCTCATGGAATTTGTCTTCATACAATTGCAGTGAAATCCGCAGCCCGTCAGTCACCTCTGTACCTCCCTATAAGCATGCCGTTCAACTACACTAACTCAAAGGCAAAGCATAATACTGCGCACGCTGGCTTTCATCCTGCTGATACAGCACAATCAGCAGGGTACTGCCTTCTGTCTGCGGCGCAGCTACCGCTACTGCTGCGGATGACGCATATTCCGCCTTCTGCTCTGCATCAGCACCTGCTGTATTGCCTGCGTCTTCTCCTCCGGCAACAAGCAGGGCTCCCTGCTCCTGTACAGTATCCGCCCGCAGCCCGCTGATCGAATTCAGCACAGGCGCAAGCCGGAACGGCAGCACCTCGAGCACCAGGAATTTCTGCAGCTCACGCTCGCTGTAGCCAGCTTCCGCAAGTGCTGCGGAGACACGCTCCGGATGAGCGGCGATTTCTTTCATGTGGCGTGCCCACTCCGGCTTCTCCAGCGCGTTCTCCCACCAGATTTTGCGCGGCTTGTATTTGTGCCCCAGGAAGTAATCCAGCTTCATCAGTCCTGTAATAATCTCCACCTGTGGGGTATCCCTGTCCGTCAGGAACGCATGCAGCCGGGTGAACAGATCCTCCAGCTGATGGCCGATCTTCTGCCAGCCCCGCTCCTCCCAGTAATCGCCGAACTCCTGGAAGAAATCAAACGGTGACTCAAAAACATGGCGGATCAGATACTTGACCGTGTGATCCAGCCGGTGGCTGTTCCAGTATTTCTCCAGCACATCCTCCAGCCGCTTCAGCGAGATAATATCGGAGAAGGACATGACGTGGGAGCTAAGAATTTCGTATGGCGCATGCTCCATGTAAGTGTAATCGTATTTGGCTGCCTGGGAGCGCAGCCCGGTGCCGCGCAGCATTTTGAGAAAGCCCAGCTGCAGCTCCTCCGGCTCCATCACGAACACGTCGTTGAAGGTCTTGCGGAAGGTCGCGTAATCCTCCTGCGGCAGTCCGGCAATCAGATCCAGATGCTGGTCGATGTTGCCGCTGGCTTTGATCTTCATCACGGTACGGGACAGCTTGGTGAAATTCTGGCGGCGCTTGACCAGCTCATTCGTCTCATCATTGGTCGACTGCACGCCGATTTCAAAGCGGAAGATGCCCGGCGGCGCATTCTCGGACAGAAAATCCAGCACCTCCGGCCGCATAATATCCGCTGTAATCTCGAACTGGAATACACAGCCCTGATGGTTGTCGATCAGGAACTGGAACATTTCCATCGCATAGCTGCGGTTGATGTTGAACGTTCGGTCCAGGAATTTAATGACCTTCGCGCCGTTATTGATCAGATAGAGCAGATCCGACTTCACCCGCTCAATATCGTAATAGCGTACACCGACCTCAATACTCGATAAGCAGAACTGGCAGTTGAACGGACACCCCCGGCTGGTCTCAAAATAAACGATCCGCTTGCTGAGATCCGGCAGATCATCGGCGAACCGGTGCGGCGTCGGCAGCGTGTTGAGATCGCTTTTGGGACGCGGAGGGTTGACGATCAGCTCTTCGCCCTTACGGTAGGCTGCTCCATAGACAAAATGGAATTTGCGCTCATCCCGCAGCTCCTGCAGCAGATGGTGGAAGGTCTCCTCCCCGTCACCGTTAACGACAAAATCAACGCCGGCCTCCCGCTTCATCCAGTAGAGCGGCTCATAGGATACTTCCGGCCCGCCCAGGATAATCTTAACTTCCGGCAGCACTTGCTTAAGGATACCGACCAGCTTGATTGTCTCCTCGATGTTCCATATATAACAGGAAAAGCCGATCACGTCGGGCTTCTTCTGGAATAAGTCTGACACGATATTCATCGCAGGATCTTTGATGGTATATTCCGCCAGCACAATATCCGGAAATTCATGCTCACTGTACGCCTTGAGGAGGCGGATAGCCAGCGAGGTGTGGATGTACTTGGCGTTTAATGTGGCCAGGACGATTCTCATGCCTTATTACCTTCTTTACATATCATTTTGAAAAAACTCCAGGAACGGCTTGCCGTATTTCCGGTACTTCACTTCTCCGACGCCCTTCACTCTCAGCATCTCCGCTTCCGTCTGCGGACAAACCACACTCATCTCACGCAGGGTCGCATCATTGAAAATAATATAGGACGGCACATGCTCGCGACCCGCCAGATCGCGGCGGATCAGGCGCAGCTGCTCGAACACCGTCTCGTTGACTGCGGACGGTGAATGATCGTAGCCCCGGCTGCGGCTCCGCCCGGAGCCCGCTCCGCCGGTAACCAGCGGCCGCGCCACCCGCTGCTGCACCTGGCGCTGGCCGCGCAGCACCTCGGCTGCCGCCGGCTGCAGCCGCACTACCGGATACTGGCCCTCCGAAAGGGCCAGATACCCCTCTGAGATCATTACATTGATGCTCTCGGTAATTTCCTTCTCTGTGCGGCTCGACATTGCACCATGCGTCGGCAGCTGCTCGAAGCCGTACTGCAGCACCTTCTGGTTGCGGGAGCCCTTCAGCACCGACGCCACCAGCGCCACCCCGAAGCGCTCCCGCATCCGGTGGATGCAGGAGAAAATCTTCTGCGCGTCCACGGTCATATCGACCAGTTCGCGTTCATCCGTGCAGTTGCTGCAGATTCCGCACAGGTTGTCCTCATCATCTTCGCCGAAATAGGCAAGCTGCGCGCTGCGCAGGCAGCGGGTCGTATAGCAGTAATCAATCATCTGCTGCAGCTTGCGGTATTCATTGGCCTTGCGCTCAGCGTCCTGCGGGTTCTGCTCGATCAGGAATTTCTGGGTCATAATATCCTGCGCGCTGAACAGCAGGATACACTCACTCGGCTCCCCGTCCCGGCCGGCGCGCCCGGCCTCCTGGACATAAGCCTCCATATTCTTCGGCATGTTGTAGTGAATAACATAGCGCACGTTGGATTTGTCGATCCCCATCCCGAACGCATTGGTCGCAACCATAACCCGGATGTCATCATAGAGGAAGCCTTCCTGGCTGTCCGCCCGCTCCTGGTCGCTCATTCCGGCATGATAGCGGCCTGCAGCAATTCCCGAAGCCTGCAGACGCTGGTGAAGATCATCCACCTCTTTACGGGTCGCAGCATACACAATACCCGGCTGGTGTGAATGGCTCGCGGCATAGTCGAGCACAAATTCGCGTTTGTTCTCACCGCGCAGTACCGACATCGCCAGATTGTCCCGCCCGAGCCCGGTCATGAACACACCCGGCTGGCGCAGACGCAGCAGCCGGACCATGTCCTCCATAACCTCCGGTGTAGCCGTCGCCGTAAAAGCGGCGAGAATCGGCCGCTGCGGAAGCTCCTCGACAAACGGTGCTACCGCCAGATAGCTTGTGCGGAAGTCATGCCCCCACTGCGACACGCAGTGCGCTTCGTCCACAGCCACACAGGAGATCGAAAGGCCCGCCATCTCCAGGCGGAACCAGTCCAGCTCCAGCCGCTCCGGCGCCACGTAGAGCAGCTTCAGCTCACCCCGGCGTGCGGCGCGGATCCGCTCATTCACTTCCTTTCCGCTCAGGGTGCTGTTAATATAAGCGGCCGAAATGCCGGCCGTAGTCAAGGCATCCACCTGATCCTTCATCAGTGAGATCAGCGGCGAGATAACAAGGGTAAGCCCCGGCATCAAGAGCGCCGGAACCTGATAACAGATCGATTTGCCTCCGCCGGTCGGCATGATACCCAGCGTATCGCCGCCTTCGAGCAGATGCTGTACGATTCTTTTCTGGCCTTCCCGGAAATCGGGATAGCCGTAATATTTCTGCAGTTCAGCCTGCGCCTGTTCCATTGTAGGTGCTTGCATATTCATCGCGATCATAACTCCTAAAAGTTTCTGAGAATCTCCGTTATTAATTCTGCTTTTTATCCTCTCTTTAGTTTACCGGGCAACGGGGCATTGAGCAACCGCAGAAAGGACAATTTAAGACCTGCTCCGCACTGCTGCCTGTTCTTTATTCAGTGCCTTATGCCCGCCTTGCCCAGCCAGAAGGAACCCTCCATTAACAGGCTCCTGTGCCCGTCTTACATAAAAACAGCTACTGCAAGCAAAGCTTTATAGTGATCTTCTAAACGGTCATTCCAAAGGAACGGACCCTCGGGTGCTGCTGGCCGTTGACCGGAATATCTGCCGGGCAAGCGGCTGGGCCCGCGATTCTAAATATGCGGCTGTTACGGGCTGGTCCTGTACAGATGCAGCCGGGTTCATTCTCGCCGGACTGCTGATTCATCTGTAACCCGGGGCGCGGCGGTGCCGGTTGCAAGGCTTGGCTTTCGCGGCGGCTCCATAGTATTTCTTCAGCACCCGTGGTATATTGAAGAGTACTCTATTACAGGACGGAGAATGTGGCCATGAACACAAGAAGAAATCCCAAGGTAGCATCCAGACGGAATGCCAAACCAGGTGCCTCCTCCCAGGCACAGTCACAGCCAAAACCGGGTGCAAGAACCCGTTCCAATAAACCGGGCAACAAGCCTGGTCCGGCAGCCGGAGCAAAGGCTGCGCCTCAGGTCAAAAGCTATACCGTATCCGAGCCGGCTGAGCTCCTGCCGTTCCTGCTGGACAAGCTCAGCGGGCGCGGGCGCAATTCTGTTAAATCGCTGCTGTCCCGCGGGCAGGTATCCGTGAACGGCAAGGCCGTTACAAAGCATAACTATCTGCTGCAGCCGGGTCAGACCGTAGCCCTCGATCTTGAAAAGCAGGTCCAGGCCAAGGAAATGGCCGGACTGACCATCGTCCATGAGGATGATGATCTGATTGTCATCCAGAAGGATGCCGGACTGCTGTCGATTGCCACCGGCGATGAGAATGAACAAACCGCATACCGCCAGCTGATGGAGCATGTGCGCCTCGGCAATCCGCGTAACCGTATCTTTGTAGTACACCGGCTGGACCGTGACACCTCCGGAGTAATGATGTTCGCCAAAAGCGAGGCCGTGCAGCAGAAGCTGCAGATCAACTGGAAGGACACCGTCAAGGAACGTTCTTACGTGGCGCTTGTGGAAGGAGCCGTCAAAAAAGCCGAAGGCACAATCAGCTCCTGGTTGAAGGAAACCTCCACACTCAAAATGTACTCCAGTCCGCATGAGGGCGACGGTCTGCATGCTGTAACCCACTATAAGCTAATCCAGGCGAACCGCCACTTCTCCCTGCTTGAAGTGCGGCTGGAGACCGGACGCAAAAACCAGATCCGTGTCCATATGGCCGACATCGGCCACCCGATCGCCGGAGACAAAAAATACGGTGCCGAAACCAAGGCAGTGGGCCGGCTTGGCCTGCATGCCCGTGTGCTCTCCTTCGTTCACCCGACAACCGGTGATCTGCTGACCTTCGAGAGCCCGATTCCAAAGACTTTCCTGAAGTACACCGCGCCGGCACCGGCGAATTAAGGAAGAATACGGCTGGCAGATGGCGGGGCAGAGAATAAATGAGCTGAAAGCAGATTATGATTTGGCCGAGGCTGAGCATGGTTTGACCGAAGGCTGAGTATGAATTGACCGGAATCTGAGCCGTCTCCCGAGTAACAAAGCAGATAGTTGCACTTTGTGCAGCTATCTTGCCTGATGTTTGCTTATTTTAAAGAATAACTGCGCTTTGTGCAGTTATTTTTACGTTTTTCCCGTAAATATCACTAAATTGGCGAATATAGCTGCACAAACTGCAGTTATTCCCTCATTATCCCGATAATACGTCGAAATAAGTGTAGAAAGTGCAGCTATGCGGGTGTGCAATCTGAGATAACCGGTTAATCTGGGCATCACTTCGCTAATCAGGCCAAAGCCAGCAAACTGGGACCCAGCCAACCGCCTCACATGAAGCGCACCAACTGCAAAAAGGGGGTGCTCGGGCAGTAATACCGCCCGAACACCCCTTTACTCGTAACCTAACCCGCCCAGCACAGCCTGCCCGCGCTCATCACTTCATTTCCGCATTGCAGACATTCCAAAGAGAGCCCGACACCGGAACATTTCCGCTCTCTTTTGCGTCATGATACAATAAAAAGAAAAAAAGGTAAGAAGGTGCTTTCTTGTTCCACCCTACTGTTTTTGACAACATCAAGATTGCCTTTGAAAACCAGCTGTACGACTACGATAATCTCGACGGTATCCTCACGATCTCAGGCCGCACCGACCTGCTCAATCTGGCCGTAATGTCCAGGGAATTCACGCTTGCCTTTAAGCTGACGGACGGAATGAAGGTGACCTCCGAGGTCGTCCTCCGCTCCTCTGTGAAGGAGCTCAGCGATGAAATCATGGAAACGCCGGACAGTGATCCCGGCTGCAGCCTGCTGCTCCGCTTTTATATGGAAGTTACCGACACAGCGCTAGAATGCCCGGCAATTGAACGCGTTCTGACTGGTATCTGGGGGCCTGAGCTGAAGCCTGAGCAGTCTCTAAGCTTCCGCTATGGTCAAGAGGAACAGACTTACAACAACTGTATACAGCTTACGTTCAAGCGGCAGATCACCGAGGAGCAGATGGAGGATATCCCGAGCCTGCTGACCCATCTGCTGCAGAGTGCGGAAGAGCTGGAGAGTATTTAATCTGACTACACGGGGTGAACCGGCTATGAGATTTCTGCCAACCGCCAAAAACAACATCTGGTTCCGCTGGATGGCCGTCTACGGCCTCCTGTTCTGGGCAGTGCTGCTTCTGTACCGCTTTGTTGTGCTTGCTGAGCCTTTTGACATGATGATCGCCCTGCGGTTCGGACTGCTTGCACTGGTGGTGTCCGGCCTGTTCAATCTGCTCGGCTGGCTCGGCGGGCGGCTGGTCTGGTGCCTGTCCACGGCGGGTCTGATTACCGGACTTGTTCTGATGTTCAGCTACTCGTACAGGGATATGTCAGGCTGGGAGGATCTGGCGGGCTTTCTTACTTTCGTCTTGTTCACAATGGGCGGTTTCGCTCTGGGACTGGCGGCAGAAGGAATCTATTTCCTGGTTAAGCACAGGCGTCAGGGCTGACGCAGGCTTTAGAACGTAACGTACCCGGCAGTTACACATGCTTCTATTTCAAAGGATTTCAAGATGAGGTGACCCTTATGTCTACTTCCTTTCTGACCAAAAAAGCACTGGCCAATTCCCTCAAGCAGCTGATGGAGCACACTCCGCTGAACAAAATCACTGTCAGGCATCTTGTGGAGGACTGCGGCTTGAACCGCCAGACCTTTTATTATCATTTCCAGGATATTTTTGAGCTGCTCGGCTGGATTTACCGGACAGAGGCAGTTGAGGGCATTGCCCGGTACCGCAGCTACAGCACATGGACGGACGGCTTCTACAGAATCTTTTGCTATATTGAAAATAACAAGGCCTTCTGCTGTAATACACTGGATTCCCTCGGCAGAACTCATCTGGATACCTACCTGTATGAGGTAACCAGCGATCTTGTTATGGGCGTGCTTCAGGAGCTGTCAGCCGGGATGGACGTCAGCGATGAGGACAAGGCGTTTATCGCCAATTTTTACACACTGGCCTTCACAGGACTTATTATTCAATGGATGCGCAGCGGCATGAAGGAGCAGCCGAAGCATATGATTGAACAGCTCAGCGTGATGATTGAGGGCAATTTCACCAAAGCGCTGCATAAATACGAGAAAAAGCTGACGTGACCTCCCGGTACGCAGCTTTTTTTGTATATACCCGTTATTTCTCCCACAGCTCAACCAGCCAGCCGTCAGGGTCCTCTATCCAGATAAATGTCCCGTATTCACCGGTCTGCCGTTCCCTTGCAAGGGGGACACCGAGGTGTTCAAGATGCCCCATCATTTCGTTCAGACTGTCTACTTCAAAGTTCAGCATCACCTGCTGCCCCAACGGAAAATACCCGTCATCCCCGGTAAAAAAGGAAAAGGCCGTCTCATTTCCCGCCTGTGGTCTGATCACCGTTCCGTTCCACCCGCCGATGTCCAGCTGCAGTACTCCACTGTACCATTTTTTTGTTGCCTCCAGGTTGCCTGTTCTCCAGAATATTCCGCCAAACCCCTTGATCATTGTATCCAGCTCCAGTCTGTCAGCAAATTTGCGCCTATACGGCTCACTTAACTATTCGGGGAATATTTTAATGTTCCTTTTCCGGTATTGTTGTCAAATAACTAGACACTTTATTCCAAATGACCAAAATCTTGACACTCCGGCGGTTTTGATTATACCCTCTGCTCCGCTCTTGGATTACATTAGGTGCAGCAAGTGAACAGCACATCAAACAACCCTATGGAGGCGACTTTTGTGACAAAAGAATATGGTAACCGGCAGGTTTATTTTGTAGGCGGCGGCATTGCATCCCTTGCGGGAGCGGCTTATCTCGTCAGGGACTGTAATTTTGCGGGATCAGATATTCATATTATTGAAGAAATGCACATTCTCGGCGGCAGCAATGACGGTATAGGCGATGTGGATCAGGGTTATGTGATCCGCGGCGGACGGATGCTTAACGATGAAGTATATGAAAATCTGTGGGAGCTGCTGAGCACCATTCCCTCTATTGATCATCCGGGACAATCGGTGCGCGAGGAGATCATCGCCTTCGATACTGCGAATCCCACGCATTCCAATGCGCGGCTGATCGACCGCAGCGGCAAGGTTCAGGATGTGCTGTCGATGGGCTTCGATATGGCCGACCGGCTGGCGATGGGCAAGCTGATCATTACTCCGGAGGAAGCGATGGGCAAGGCACGGATTAATGACTGGTTCGGACCGCATTTTTTTGAGACAAATTTCTGGTATATGTGGGCGACCACCTTCGCTTTCCAGCCTTGGCACAGTGCAGTTGAGTTCAAACGGTATATGCTCCGCTTCATGCATGAGTTTCCGCGGATTCAGACGCTGGAGGGGGTAACGCGCACTCCTTATAACCAGTATGATTCCATTATTCTGCCGCTGCAAAAGTATCTGGAGCCGCTGGGCGTGGACTTTTCATTAAAATGTACCGTAACCGACCTGCAGTTCAAGGACGGCGACGGCATTACAGTTACTCAGATGAACGTGCTGCGCGAGGGTGTTGCGGATGTCATTGAGGTAAAAGAAGGCGACCTCGTCATCGTCACGAACGGCTCCATGACCGAAGGCTCAAGCCTCGGCTCCATGACGGCTGCCCCTGAACTGAACGGCAAAGGCAGCTCCTGGAAGCTGTGGGAGAACATCGCCGCCAAAAAGCCAGGGCTTGGCAATCCGTCTCCTTTCGCTGATTATGTGGACGAATCAAAATGGGAGTCGTTCACCGTCACCTTTCAGGATTCCGTCTTCTTTGACCTGATGGAGCAATTCACCCGCAACCGGGCCGGCACAGGCGCGCTTGTCACCTTCAAGGATTCCAGCTGGTTCATGTCGGTTGTGCTGGCCTTCCAGCCGCATTTCCGCAATCAGCCGGAGCATGTCAAGGTATTCTGGGGCTACGGGCTCTATCCGGACAAGGTCGGCGATTTCGTCAACAAAAGAATGTGCGACTGTACCGGGGAAGAGATTATGCAGGAGCTGATCGGCCATCTGCATTTTGAAGCGCACCGGGATGAGATCATGGCGACAGCCAACTGTATCCCGTGCATGATGCCGTACATTACGTCCCAGTTCATGCCGCGGCTTGGCACCGACCGGCCGCAGGTGGTGCCGTACGGCTCAACCAATCTGGCTTTTATCAGCCAGTTCTGCGAAATCCCCGACGACGTTGTGTTCACCGAAGAGTACTCTGTACGTGCAGCGCGGACCGCTGTCTACACCCTGCTCGGCATGGGCCGTCCTGTGGAACCAATCCGCCAGTACCATTACGATGTGCGGACGCTGTTCGCCAGCTTCGTGACTTCGTTCAGATAGCAGCCGGGGCGCTGCTGCGATGTTTGCTGCGGTTTAATGCTGTAAGCTGCGGGCTTGCAGGAATCATCGTCACATATCATGTGAATCTATCGCAAAAACGCCAGATCTCCATTTGCCGGAGATCTGGCGTTTTATTGTGTAAGCTGCATCACGCAGGAAACTACGCCGGTAATTCTAACGGACCGTATTGCTCTTATTCAGCAAAAATCCGCCTATTTTCCGGGCTAACGGACTCTGTTGCTCTAATTTGCCGAAAATCACCCGTAAATTCAGATTACGGAAGCCGATAGCGTCATCTGAGTCCGTTAGAATCCATAGTTACTGGATAGAGGCATAATAACATCCCTGGTGTCCGTTAGCCGGGGCGGCTGGATCAGTTTCCAATTAAAACCGGCAATCTCCGGTCCATTTAGCCATCTGCAGCGGATTCTTTAATCCGCTGCAGTTCAGCAATCAGATGCTGCAGGAGCCGTCATCGCAGCCTTCGCCGTCCGGCGTCTGGGATTTGGGCTGGCCGACAACCTGCAGTGCAGGCTTGCTCTGCTCTTCCGCCCAGACGGTGTCGAGCACCTCTGTGAATACCGGTCCGGGCTGCGCACCGGATACGGCATACTTATTATTGAAGACAAAGAATGGTACACCGGTCACATTCAGCTGGCGGGCCGCGTCAATATCCTGATTCACCTCAGCCGAATAAGCATCGCTGTTCAGGACGGCAGATACCTCCTCCGCATCAAGACCCGTTTCGGCAGCCAGCGAAGCCAGGACATCATGCTTGCCGACGTTCACCGAATCGGTGAAGTACGCTTTTAGCAGACGTTCAGTCAGCTCCTTGTCTTTGCCTTTGGTGGCAGCGTAATGACTCAGGCGGTGTCCGTCAAAAGTATTGGAAGGCACCAGCGTGTCAAAATTAAACTGCAGCCCGACGCCCTGCGCCTGCTCTGCAAGCTGTTCGTTCATCGCTACAGCCTTATCGCGGGTCATTCCATACTTGGAGGCCAGCATTTCATGGATATCTCTGCTTTCATCCGTCCGTGCTGTCGGGTCAAGCTGGAAGCTGCGGAATACAACCTCCACCTTATCGCGGTCCGGGAACTGGCTCAGCGCGTGCTCCAGCCGTCTTTTGCCGATATAGCAGAAGGGGCAGGCATAATCAGACCATACATCTATTCTCATTGTGAGTACCTCCTGTTTCATTAACAAATAATACGTCACTTACAATTATATAGTTAAAAACCTAAAAATACAAACGTATTTTGCGGCTCCGTATATTCCTCTACGGAGGAAAAAGCACCGCTACAGACAATACGTAAACAATAGTTCGATTTTCACCAGCTAATTCTAACTTTACTTAGTGTTTATAGAATTTAGGTGGAAAATCGCCATCTAATCTGATCAATTTGCGGCATTACGGGTAAAACCCATTATTTTAAGTGGCGTTTTTCCAACTAATGTATTGCTGCGGAATACTATAGAAGCATTAAGTGGCGATTTTCCAGCTAAATTGAGTATAGTGGCACTCGCAGGCATCGTAGCGCCCCTCTGGTACAATCCTGCAGCAAAAAAGTACACAAAAGTGGTATATACGGCCTCCCCGGGGTGAGGGTACACTTGGGTTAACAAGATTTATCCGGCAGCATTCTTAATCCAAGTCAAACGGACGGCTCAGGGCGTCCCGGAAGGAGCAGCAGCATGCATGATGTATCCATAGTCATTCCCACGCGCAACCGGATCAGCGATCTTACGCTGTGCATTGAATCCATTGGCAGGCAAACCGAGCTGGAGGATGTCTCAATCGAGCTGCTGATTGTTGATGACGGCGAGATTGATCACAATGTCCTGGCGCATTTCCGTAAGGTGCTGGCCCAGATGCCTAATGCCGAGCTGCATTACTACCGCAAAACCAAGCCCGGCGTCTGGCTCTCCCGCTATGAAGCACTCGGGCTGATCGACGGAGAGATCGTGCTGAGCTTCGATGATGATGCCGAGCTGGACGACCCGCTCTATATCCGCCGGATGCTCGACACCTATGCATCCGATCCTTCCATTGCCGGCGTCGGCGGCATCGCCAAGGGCCTGTCCAGCAGTGCATCCGGGAAGCTGCTCGGCAGACTGACCTGCCAGATGTCGGCTTCACCGGGCAGGCTGTCAGCAAGCACCCTTGCAGGCTCACTGCTGCTCTGGGGAGAAACGGAGAATATTTTTGAGACCGACTTCTTCCACGGCTGCAACATGTCGTTCAAGCGTGAGGCACTCAAGGACATGAAGCCTTATCCATGGATGACCAGCTATGCCGTGGCTGACGACATCTACATGTGCCATCTGGCCAGCAGATACGGCAAGCTTGTCATCAACCCCGAGATGAAGATTACCCATCATGAGTCGCCGAGTTCCCGGGATAAAGCCGGACGCGTAGCCCGGGCTACGGCGGTGAATCATTACTATCTGCTTAATCTGCGCAAAGCACCGGTCAAAAATTACGCCGCCCTCCTCTGGACGCTTACATATCTGACCGGTAAGTCTACGCTGAAGCGCAATTTTAACGCCGTATCCGGTTATGCCAGCGGCATTTGGTTTGTCCTGAATCCACGAAAGAACAAATACAGGGAGTACATGCTGGATTAGCCATCCCCCTCCCCCACAGCTGCGCTGCCCGCAGCCATCCGCCGCTCCGCACACCAAAACTCCCGCACCGCCTTCGCAGGCGTGCGGGAGTTTTTCATTTCATTTAAACTGTCAGCTCCTGAACGGAGGTTTTTGTCCGTTTGCCGCTCTGGCGCAGGAAGTAGAAGAACGTCAGACCGAGGAACACGGCGGCATAGCTCAGCAGATAGACAATCTGCTCACGCATCAATGCGTAGTCACCGCTGGCGATGATCGCTTTGTAGCCGACAATGCTGTGAGTCATCGGCAGCCAGGGGTTAACCTTCTGCATCCACTGCGGAAGCAGCTCCAGCGGGAAGGTCCCGGCACTGGAGGTCAGCTGGAAGATCATCAGCACGATCGCCAGGAAACGGCCCGGATTATCCAGCCAGGTTACGAGCGCCTGGACAATCATCGTGAAGGTGAAGCTGACGATCAGCGTGAACAGATAGAACAGCGGTACGCTCTGCACCTCCAGCTTCAAGCCGTACAGGAGGACTGCATCGGCAAGCACTGACTGCAGTACACTGACCAGCATGAACATTAGCGTACGGCTAGCGAACCGGCCCATCGGGGATGCATCCGGCACACTGGATTCCCGCAGGGAGAATACCGTTGTGAACACCAGAGCTCCCATAAAGAGCGCAAGCGATAAGAAATACGGGGCGATGCCCAGCCCGTAATGATCCAGCTTACGGTCAGTGTTCTCGACCAGCTTGACCGGCTCAGCGAACATGCTTACCGTGTCATCGCTGGAATTGACGCTTGCTGTATCAGCAGCAGCATCATTCAGCTTCTGCGCCAGCTCTCCGCTGCCGCTGGCAAGCTTGCCGGAGCCGTCCTGCAGCTCACCGGCGCCGTCCGTCAGCTGGCCGGCGCCCTCTGACAGGCCGTCGACGCCTCCGGCCAGCTTCGTCAGCCCCTCAGCCAGCTGCGAAGCACCCTGCTTCAGGGCCGAAGCTCCGGCAGCCAGCGTGCTGCTGCCGGAGGTCGCAGCATTCAGCTTGTCGCCGAATGTGCTCAGGCCGGTGACCAGCTGCGTTCCGCCGCTGCTCAGTGCAGCAGCGCCGTCATACAGCTGCTGCTGCGCCTCCGTCAGCTGCGTGCTGCCCGCCAGCAGCTGCTCCTGGCCGCTGTGCAGCTGCGCGCTGCCGGCGGCCACCTGCTTGCTCGCAGCCAGCAGCTGCTGGAACTGCTCGCTGTCTTGCAGCTCCGGCGTCGCCGCGAGCATCTGCTCAAGCCCGGCTGCTACCTGCTCTGCACCGGCCGCCAGCTGGCCGCTCGCCGCCTCCGAGGCTGTCAGCCCTGCGGTCAGCTGGCCGCTGCCGTCCTTGGCATCCGCCAGCCCGGCGGCCAGCTGCGAGGCTCCGCTCTGCGACTTCGCAGCGCCTTCCTGCAGCTGCTGCTCCGCCTTGGAGAGCTGGCTCAGGCCGCTGGCAAGGTCAGCGGTACCGTCTGTCAGTGTGCCTGTGCCGTCATTCAGCGTGCCTGCTCCCTTATAGAGCAGCTTCAGGCCGCTCTGAAGCTCCGTTGTGCCGCTCGACAGCTTACTCAGATTGGTTTTGAGCGTAGACAAGCCGTTTGTCAGCTTGTCCGCACCCTCCTGCAGCTCACTTGCCCCGCTGCCGGCATCACCAAGCCCTGCAGCAATTGTATCTACCTGATCATACATGCTCCGTGTGTACGCTTCGGTTATTTTGGCGGACAGCTTCGACTTCAGCTTATTCATCGCACTGTTGCCGATCTGGCCGGCGACAAAGTTATAATCGCTGTTCGGTTCAAAAATAATCTCCGCCTGCACCGGATTTTCCTGCGTCAGGGTAGTCGCGTTTTGCGAGAAATCAGCAGGAATCGTAATCGTCATATAATAGCGGTTATGCGCCATGCCGTCTTCCGCTTCGGCGGCATCCACGAATTTCCAGTTGAAGTCGGTGTTTGATTTTAACTCGTCCACAAAATCATTACCGGCATCCATCGTTTTCCCCTCGTACTGCGCCCCCTTATCCAGGTTAACTACAGCGACGGGAAGCTTGCCTGTATTTCCGTAAGGGTCCCAGGAGCCTTCAACAAGGAATCCGCTGTACAGCATCGGCAGTGCCGCCACACCAAGCAGCGTAATCAGCAGCATCGGTTTCCCGAGCAGGTTTTTTAAATCCTTCCAGAACACATTAATGGCTCTCACAGGCTTCACCCTCAATCTTTTATTTGTAAATTCATGAAAACTTTCATAAGCATTCATTATTAGCGGAAAAAAATAGCCCGCTACAGGCCAGGATGTTCATTATTACTTGAGAATGCCGTTTGAAATAAACAGCATCATGTGCTCCTTGATCCGGGCTTCATCCAGCGGCTCATGGGCTTTATTCCATTCCGTTGTCAGCGCCAGGTATAGACGCAGGATCATAAACGCAGCCACACTGGAATCGCAGGGCTTCACTTCACCGCTGCTGATTGCTGTCTCAATCTGCTGTCTCAGAAAGTCCAGTGCATAGTCCTCCATCCGCTTAACCCCTTCAAGCGCCTGCACTGTACCGATGTCGCGCACTTCCTGGGCAAGCTTGACGAACAGCTCATGATCGGAGCGGAACTCCAGAATGGAATCAAGCAGATTAAACAGTTTATGAATAAAGGTGTTATCCTCAGCCGCGATCCGGTTCATAACCGAGGTTAGCTCCTGGGTGGCCTTGTCCAGAATTTCCTCAAACAGCTCTTCCTTGGTCTTGAAGAACGTATAGATTGTTCCCTTGCCTACATTGGCGATCTTGGAGACCTGCTCCATTGTCGTCGCTTTATAACCGAACTGCACAAAGGATTTGGTTGCCGCCTGCAGGATTAATGACTTGCGGTCGATAGACATAGATCGGGCTCCCTTCTAAGGTAACAGCAGCAAAAATGACTAAATTATTTTTTCGGTCATACGGTCAGTAATTAATTTAACATGTCTGCCGGCAGATGACAACCATTTATTTAAAATTTGATTTTTTTTGCAAATTAGCCGCTGGCTCTTTACCTGCCGTTTGTCTAACTGCGCTGCTCTGATCTCCGTAAAATGTCATGAAAGGAGTATCCATTCCTATTCTTTCTGGGGTATGATAAGAAGGATGTGATGAAGAAACTACATTAATGGATGGTGGAATATGTTTAAAAACAAAAAATTACTGCTTATTCTGGCCGGACTGGTCATTATTGCGGCTGTTGTTATCTGGCTTGTTGCCGGAGGCAAAGGGGATGACAGCGGCAATACTGCTGCAACCGAAACCCCGGGAGGCGCAACCGTAGCCGAAGAAGGGGGCACCAAGTCGCTGGCGCAGACTTTTTATATCTATGATACCGTTGTAAACATCAAGATATTCGGCAACGATGCCACCCAGCAGAATATGGATGATATCCAGAGCATGCTGGAGCGTATGGATACCCAGTTCAGCCGTACCAAGGAAGACGGAGAACTGTATGCCGTGAACCGGGCGGCCGGCAAAGAAGCCGTAGCTGTATCCGACGAAACCCTCGATATTGTAAAGCTGTCTATCAAGTACGCCGAAGAGATGGACGGGCTGTATGAGCCGACAATCGGACCGCTGGTGGATCTATGGGCGATCGGCGAAGGCGGCGAGCGTGTACCGGATCAGGCTGCAATTGACGCCGCAAAGAGCCTGGCCAATTATAAGGATATTATTATTGATGAGAACGCCAAGACCATCAAGCTTGCCAGAGAAGGCATGGTGCTTGATATGGGCGGGATCGGCAAAGGTTATGCTGCTGACCGGATCGCCGATTATTTGAAGGAGCAGGGACTGGACAGCGCGATGATTAACCTTGGCGGCAGCAGCATTATCGCCCTTGGCAACAAGCCGAACGGCTCCCCTTGGAATATCGGCCTGCAGGACCCGGACCAGAGCCGCGGCACCCAGCTGGGCACTATCAAAATCACCGATGAGGTCATTGATGCTTCCGGTGTATATGAGCGCTATTTTATGCAGGATGGCGTCCGTTACCACCATATTCTTGACCCGCGGACAGGTTATCCTTCCCAGAACGGGCTGAAGAGCATCACGATTATGAGCCCAAGCGCGACAGATGCGGATGCCCTGTCCACCGGCGTATTCCTGATGGGTCTGGAGGAAGGGATGGCTTATCTGCAGTCACTTCCGGAAGATGTTGAGGCCTTCTTTATTACCGATGACAACAAGATCTATGCTACGCCAGGTATCCGGGAGCGGCTCCAGCTGACTGATCCGACCTATACGTTTGCGGATTAACCTTATATTCATATACAAATAAGAGGGGGCACTCAGCCCCCTCTTTTTTATATCTTTCCTGCTATTCAACACTATCCTCTGAAATCAGCTCACCCGCTGCCGTGTCCGGGTTCAGCCACAATTCAATCCTTTCATGAGTCCTTTGCACATCTTCTTCATCCAAAATATAGTACCACTGATCCGTCCGCTTATCGGTCCCCTGCAGCATATGGCTGTTAATTTGCGGAGTGCCGCTTTCAAAAACAACCCTCTTCGCCAGCTCCAGCATGAACTCTGCTCTCATATTTGTTTTGAAGTTATCCCCGGCAACCCCCATAATATCTTTGATATTAGTGATATTGCTGAACTTTTTCATCCGGTCCAAAACAGCCTTAAGGAAGATTCTTTGCCGCTCTGTACGTTTGAAATCAGAATCCTCCCGGTACCTTACATACATTAAGGCTTCATTTCCTGTATAAATCGGCTTGTCAGGTTCAATACGAAGCTTCTCATGCGCCGGATTCTTATTTTCAATCAGCTTGGTAATCGGCAGCTCAACTCCTCCTATTGCATCCACCACCTCAACCAGTCCGCTAAAATTAATCGTTGCATAATAATTTACCGGTGCATCCAGCAGCTGCTCAACCGTATCCACACTCATCTGTGCGCCTCCGTATGAATGAGCTGCATTTATTTTGGTATTTTTTCTTGCTCCCTTAACCTCTTCCGCCCCGACAATTCTTGTATAGGAATCTCGCGGAATCGAAACGAACAGGACTTTATTCTCTTTCGGCCGGACTACCGTGTAAATAATCGAATCAGACAGCCCGTTCTCTTTGCCCCGCTGATCCGTACCTAGCAGCAGCAGAGAGAACGGCAGACTTTTATCCAGCTTTATTGAAGCATCCTCTGCTTCATCATTGTTATGGCTGAGCGGAACATATGATTGTTTAAGCGTGCCTTCCACGGTCGGAGCAACAACATGATCAAACCCGAACATTAATAATTCTTTGCGGAATATAAAGGACAAGATACCTGCAATAAAAATAAACGCCAGAATCGTGATCCATACCTTTCTTCTTCGCTTACTTTTCTTTTTTAGTTTGCTCCTGCCTGTTCTTTGTAAGGGCGATGACGGGAGCGGATTATTCTTTTTCATTTGTCAGCGAACCTTTCCTTGTTCTATAATTTTACTCTATTTTACAATTAATGACTCCCTGACGAGTATGCTTTCTATCATGCTATATGGATTTTCTCTGCAAGTATTTGTGAATGGCAAAAAACGGCCGAGCCCCAGGCTCCGCCGCTTACTGTTATCTTTGTATTCCGCCAGCCCCTCAGATCAGGGGAAGCCTGCTGAACTCCTTATAATCCGCAAAAATATAGCTCGGCACATGCGCTGTACGCGGCTGTCTGCCGCGGGGATTGTACCAGCATACCTTCCAGCCGGCCGACAGCGCGCCAACCACGTCATTATCCCAGGTATCGCCGACATAGAGCGAATGGTCCGGAGTGGTTCCCGTAGCCTCATTGACATGCCTGAAAATCGCCGGGTCCGGCTTAGCCAGTCCGACCGCATCCGAAATGAAGATCATCTCCGGCGGAATCAGCTTGTCGATGCCGAGGCCCCGCAGCTTATTCGTCTGATGCTCCTTCGGCCCGTTGGTGATAATGCCGACCTTATGCCCGCGTGCAAGAAAGTGCCGGATCTGCTCCTCCACACCGTCAATCATATCAATGGTGTACTGCCGCCCGATATAGGCCGCCTGTACACGTTCTGCCTGCTCCCGGCTGAGCGCTATACCATACTCGGCAAAAGCCAGCTCCAGCCGCAGCACCCGCGTTACCTCCAGCTCAAGCTCACCGCTGAGGTACTTCGGCCAGAGCAGATCGCTGTGATGCCTTACCGTATAGAATAATTCCGCGTAATCCAGGCTATCCTCATCCGGCGCCAGTACCTCGCGCACCGCTTCACGGAACGGCACCAGATGGTCGTACAGCGTATCATCCAGATCAAAAAACACTGCTAATTTACTGCTGTTATCCACTACAATTCTCCTTACTTGAAGCTCTCATTTAAAAATAAGATCATACGTATAAAATTCATCATCCCTTATATAGCCCTGAGCCTCATACAGGCGCTGTGCCCGGATATTATCCGTCATGGTGGTCAGCGTCAGCCCTTTGCTCCCCGTACTTAAAGCATATTCGCGCATACCTGACAGCAGCAGCTTGCCCAGACCCAGTCCGCGCAAATGCTCCGCTACATACAGATCATTCAGTATCCACAGCCGCTGCATCGTCAGCGAAGAGAACGACGGATAGAGCTGTACGAAACCGCCTGCCTGCCTGCTGCCAGCCTCATCCTTTACCGCCATAAAAAGAACCGACTCTTCTGCCCGCAGCCTCTCCTGTATAAACTGCAAAGCTCCTGCGGGATCGGGCTGCTGCCCGTAAAATACCCTATAATCATCGAACAGCGGGGCAATCAGCTCCGCATCCTGGCCTTTCACCTGTTCCAAACGGTAAGCTTCCATTCTGGTTCCCTCTTTTCAGCACTGCGGCCTTATTATAGGAAAATTGTAAAATAACCTCCCCAGCCTGACCATGGAGAGAATAACGGATCATTTGGATAAAAGCCCTGCCTCCATTACTCTTTGGAATCGTAAAAAACATGCCGGGCACTGATCTTACCGTCTTCAATATCCAGTATTCCAAAAGAGTACTGCTTCTCACGCCGTTTATCGGTAGGCGAGCCCGGGTTGAACAGCAGGACGCCGTTCTCCCTGCGCATCAGCGGCTGATGCGAATGGCCGAACAGGATGCAATCCACCTCTTCACCCTCAAAAGCCAGCAGTGCGTTGCCGTCCGTCCCTTTACGGGAATATGGAGCATGCCCGTGGATCATTCCAATCCGCACCCCGTCCAGGGTAACAATCTTCTGTTCCCCGAACCGGCGGATAATCTCCTGGCCGTCATTATTGCCGGCAATCCCCTCCACCGGAGCAAGCTCGGCCAGCAGATCATAGATCTCCATAGCCACCCAGTCTCCGAGATGGAGAATCTGGTCCACCTGACGGAATTCCTCCACAAGCGTCTGCGGCAGCGCCTTGGCCGACCGCGATAAATGAGTATCGGATACGACTCCTATTTTCATCTGATTCAGCTCCTAATCTGCATAATCTCGTACATCTGTCATCGCTTTTAGCGAATGCATATTTTCAGATTATTGTACGATTTGCAGCAGACAGAAGCAAGTAAAGCGCTATCATCCGCACACAGAGCAGCCTCTCCGCCAAGGGTCTGCTCCTGTTACAGCTATGCTCTGTCTTCGTTCCGCCTTAGTCCCGCCAGTTCCACAGCCGTACTTCGCCGATCCGGATATGGCTGACCCAGGCATTCTCCTGCAGCTTTAGCAGCTCCTTAACCGGTCCTGTAACAACCACACCATATAGCTGTACCCCGTTCTTCTCAATATAGCTTAACGATTCGTCCAGCTTTAAGAAAAATCCGGCATTCCGGGACAGAAGTTTATATTCTCCCAGCAGCCGCAGCGTATCGAGAAAGTTCCTCTCACGGAGCTCACTGCTGCCATAGGCTTCAACGGAAGGTAAACTGGAGGAGCTTGAGGTTACACTGCCGAACCAGCCCCGCTTTTCTGTTGTAGTCGACTGTACTGTCATATCCTTAGCATGCCAGATCGGCTGATACGGGAAGCCCAGCGGGCTGGTTACCACAACGTCATTTGTACTGAGGCCATCATCCACAGCGAACCACACGGGTGCCACATTCAGCGGCTTCAGCTTGTTCAGCAGCTCAGCGGTGCTGTACAGCTGGTCAAGAGAAAGATAGGCTTCGGCCACAGTGCCCTCCGGCAGCTTAGCAAGACGCTCCCACTGCTCACTATCGTCAATACCCTGGGACCCGGCATCCTGCGGATAGGTAAAGAATTGGCGGGCATTACGCTCATCGGTCCAGTTATAGGTTCCTACTCCGCCAAGTCCGAACAGCATCTGGGTAGAGTAGCTGCCCGCATCGACCTGATCACCTCCGACCTGCTTCAGCAGTCTGCCTGAATAATTCATTCTAAAAAAATATGTGGCATTGGAATTTAAATGCACAACTGTATTGGGACTCGAAACTGCAATGGCTGAGGAGATAACGTCCCTGTACGTCTCTCCCCGTTCTCCGGTGCTGTAATAAACAGCCGTTATAATCGAACTGATGACGGTAATAGCCAAAAAAGCAGACAGTACTGTCATGGTGTTCGAGAAACGCGCCTTCCATTTGCCCCGGCTGATTATCTGCTTCTCCCCGGATGCCGTCTTTTTTTTCTTTTTTAAATTGGAATTAGCCCCGCCTTGAGCCGGCATCCGTCCGGATTTCCATGCAGCTTTCTGTGCAGACTGCTTATCCTCCTGCTCCATCAGCTCATCCAGATAGCTCTGGTAGGCCTCCAGCTTCTCCAGCTCCTGCTCCATTTCCGCCCGTTCTTCCTCCGGCAGGCTGCCTTCACTGTATTTGCGCAGCCTTTCCTTAAACTCCTCACTCATGCCCGCTATTCCTCCGTTCTTCTTCCCGCAGCTTCTGCCTCGCCCGGAAGATCAGTATTTTATATTGCGCCAGGCTTACCTCCATGATGGCAGAGGCATCCTTATACGCGATCCCGTGAAAATCATGCAGCAGCAGCGCATGACGCTGCGCCTCCGGAAGCCTGCCGATGGAGACAGCCAGCGCCTCCATCCTCTGCCTCCGCATAAATACCTCTTCCGTTGTTTCCGGGTGCGGCAGACTGTTGAAATACCCGTCCTGTGCCGGAACACTGCGGCGCGCTTTGCGCGTATGATCGATAAAGGCATTATAGGCTACCCGGAACAGCCAGGGCTTGATCCGCTCTTCCCTGCAGTCTTCCAGATACAGATAGGCCCGGTAAAACGTCTCCTGTGTCAAATCCTCGGCAAGGTGGTGATTGCGGCAGAGGGCGTACAAATAACGGTGTATATCGTGAACATAACTCTGATAGTGATGATCCAGCGAATCCGGCTTCATTCCCTCCCCCCTCACACTAACCACGTTTTACCGGGTTTAAAGTTACACCCTTTATCTAAAATACTTATAGATCCATTATAGAACGTACTTATGTAGGTTACCGGAAAACAGAAAACAGCCACGCTGTCCGCCTCAACTTCAGCAGACAGCATGGCTCGTATACGGCCTTACTATTAATAAAAACCGATCGAGGATGAGGCATCCCGCATCCATTCGCGCTTGCGGCCCTTATCCAGCTCGCCGCGCATACCGCGGACGAGCTGCTCAACGTCGGCCGTGCCGTTCTCATGCCACTCTAGTGCGGCGCTGACATACAGCTCGCCAAGCTGGGTGAGCGAGAAGTCTCCGGTCAGGCGGGCAGCCAGGCTGACCCCTTCCTCACCGGCAAAAGCGGAGAAGCCGCGCAGCCGCAAAAACTCCAGCCGCAGCGCCTCATTCGGCATCTTGATCTCATAGGCCCGGTCAAAGCGTCCGGCGCGGTTCATGAGGCCGGGATCGATTTTCTCCGGATAGTTGGTCGTACCGATCAGAAAAATCCCTTCCTTCGAGGTTGCCCCGTCCAGTGTATTCAGAAAGAAAGAACGGACCTCCTGCGGCATCGAGTCTATATCCTCAATGACCAGCACCACCGGTGCAAGACGGGCCGCAGCCTCAAACACCTCATTTACCGACTCGCTGCTGGTATACTCGGTAATCTGCCAGTACACCACAGGGCCGGACACGCTGCCTGCAATGGATTTGACGAGCGTAGTCTTGCCGTTGCCGGGATGTCCGTAGAGCAGAATGCCTCTTTTGTACGGAATATCATATTTGACGTAAAAGCTGCGGTCAGCGTCAAAAAACTGGTCAAGCGAGCGGAATATCTCCTTCTTAATCGCTGCATCCAGTACGACCTCCTCACGGGAAGCCGCCCGGGTGATCGGTTCATCCTCACGGCAGACCCCGTTACGCCGGTCGGTAAACACTGTCACCTTATTAAGGTTCTGCTCCCGCTGCCGTTTGCGCACATTGCCGAGAAAGGCCTGCAGCTGGCTATCTGATGCGGCGAACACAAAATCCTGAAAATTAATGCCGTTTTCCTGGAACACAGGTACCCTGGCAAGCGCTACACCCATTGACGGATAGGCCAGCACATTATTGCGGATCGACAGATGGATACTGTACTCCGGCTGCTCCTTGTCATCGTCATATACGAAGGTTCTGTCCTCCAGCCGGTCAAAAATCCGCGCGACATGCTCAACCTGCGGGTTGCCTGACTGGACATCATCCTGCAGCAGCTTCCAGTACTCACTGTTCGGATCATCGCTGGCGTACAGCTCATAGCGGACATTATAGCGTGTATAAAGGGCTTCAAGAATACCGTCAACGAGCCGGGCATACACGTCATAGCCCTTGATCAGACCGCCGGCACCTGCATCATAAGGAAAAATTACAGCCTGCTTCTCATACTCCTGCTTCATCCTATTTCGTCCCCTTTATCGCTGCGAGCGGCTTGCATTTGGCTACAACGGCAGCCAGACCTGCGCCCGTAACGCTTTCTATGATCTCATCTACATTCTTATAGGCTTGAGGGGATTCGTCAATGATAGATTCCAGGGAATGCTGATTGACTACGATCTCATCCTCCTTGCCGACGTTAAGTGAACGGGAGAATTCCTGGACTGACACCAGCCGTTTTGTGGCTGAGCGGGAACGGATCCGGCCGGCCCCATGGCAGATGGAGTAGTAATTTTCTTCCCCGCCGCTCTGGCCGGCCATGATATACGAAGCAGTTCCCATAGAGCCGGGGATGAGCGCCGGGTGGCCGGTCGCGGCATAGGCAGCCGGGTTATCCGGGTGGCCGGCGGGCAAAGCACGTGTCGCCCCTTTGCGGTGCACAAATTTTGTGCCGGAGGAGGTTTGTTCCTCCCAGGCATAATTGTGCATCAGATCATATAGCGTCCGCAGCTCGCATTTGGTGCCGAACACGTCGCGGAAGGCCTCACGTACTCCATATGCGATCAGATGACGGTTCACCACCGCATAATTGAGCGCGGAGTACATCAGATTAACGTACCGCTGGGCCTGCGGGTGGGCAAGCGGCGCATAAATCAGCCGCGGGTCGGCGCTGCCAAGTCCCAGTTGGCCCATTACCTTGGCAAAGGCGGGCGTGCAGAACTGGTTCACCATTCCGCCCCAGGCCCGGGAGCCGGAGTGGATCATCACGGCGATCTGCCCGTCCTTCAGCCCCCAGGCTTCAGCTACGGCCCGCTGCTCCTCAGCGATCTCTATTGCTTGAATCTCTACGAAATGATTCCCTCCGCCGAGTGTGCCGAGCTGGCGGTGGCCGCGGTGCCAGGCCATATCCGGCAGCTCGTTCAGGATCTCCTCGTCAAAGCCGAGCCTCTTGATCTCGACATGTGACAGCGCGCTCGATTTCTTAGGCGTGTAGCTGTCAGGAATGTACTTGTTCGGCAGTCCCTGCAGGCCCTTGCGGACAATATTCTCCAGGCGGATATCACCATAATGGCCGCGCTGCTGCTGCTCCATCGGCAGGTATCTCTCGATCGCACGCACCAGCTTACGGCGCAGCTTCACCTCTCGCAGATCATCCTTATGCAGATTGGTCAGATGCACCCGCATGCCGCAGCCGATGTCGCTGCCCACGATGGACGGAGAGACGTAGCCCGACGCTGCATCCCAGACTGCAGTAGTGCCGATGCAGGTTCCGACGCCTACATGCACGTCCGGAGTATAGCTCATGTATTCAATGCCGGGAATCTGCAGATTGTTGTTAGCCATCTCCAGGACCTTGTAATCAAGTGTGCCGAATAATTGCTCACTGGCATATACCTTTAGGTCACCGCCCGGAAGGGCTATCTCATGTTTATAGCGGGGCTCATAGCCCGCTTGCTGTTCTTTGGTATTCATAACTAGTATTAGTTCCTCTCAGTATACAGTAGTGTATTTTATAAATGTTCAGGTACAACAAAAAGAGCCGCAGATCAGGTTCTGATCATACGGCTCCGGGTAAGGCAGGGCGGCTTGAGGCTCCGGGCAACGCCGGCTCAAAGCATACCCTAATTCAATTGAGACAGGGTAAGCAGACTGCGTATCATGTCGTCCGGACGAAGGCGGTAGGATCAGATTGTTCATATGCGGTTGTGATGTGGCTTAGCGGCAGTGTCTGTGCATTTGTTCCAATCATGACCCATCGGCCTCCCTTCTGTTCTTAGTAAACCCAATATAATCGGAGCTGGTGTAAATTGTCAACCCGGCAGTCCGGTAAAAAATTATTTAAATTTGTGCCAATCCTGATTGCTGTTCTCCAAAAGATGGGCAAAATCGTTCTCCAGCCGCTTCTGCTCAGCCTTACGCTGATCCTCTGCAGCTTTGCGTACAGCTTCCTTTTTATCCTGTTCTTCTGCCTTCAGCGCATCCGACTGCGCCTTCAGCTTGCTCAATACATCACTGCTCAGCAAGTCCTTGAGTGTAGCCGGAGCATCCGTTGCAGCGGGGCGCGGAGCACTGGTATTTTGCTTCTTTTTAGCCATGGTAATCTTCCTTTCAGATCCTGTATTTACTTCGAATTTGTTTTAGCGGGCGGTCATTCCGTTTATAATGTACAGTAAGAGGTGAGCCTTATGAAATCCGTAGACCTGTGTCCAAAGCTGCAAAAAAGCATGGATATTATCGGCAGACGCTGGACGGGCTTAATCATCTATCAGCTTCTCCAGGGTCCGCAGCGTTTCAGCACCATTGAGTCCGCGCTGCCCGTCAGCGGCAGGCTCCTGTCTGAACGGTTAAAGGAACTGGAGCAGGAGGGCATCGTGCTCCGCGAGGTTTTCCCCGAGACGCCCGTAAGGATTCAGTACTCCCTGACGGATAAAGGCCGGGGTCTGGAATCGGTTATCCGTGACCTTGAGCAGTGGTCTGACACCTGGATCGAATCCGCCGGATGCCCGCCGCATTAGCAGCAGGCTGCGCCGGTACAGCTCAGGAAGCTACAGTTTGACTCCGATAATGACCAGGTCACGCGGGGTACCGTCCATTACAGCAACACCGGGAAGCAGCCCCCATTCCTTGAAGCCGAACTTCCGCAGCAGGGCAAGACTCGGCTCATTGTGGCCGAACACAAACCCGACCAGATTCTGGAGACCAAGGCGCGGACACTCCTCCAGTGCCTTGGCCAGCAAAATGCTGCCGGCTCCCCTGCCGCGGAATTTTTCATTCACATAGACGCTGACCTCAGCGGTTCCGTTATACGCGGGACGCCCGTAGAAGGACTGGAAGCTGAACCAGGCGGCAATCTCACCCTCATGCTTCAATACCCATAGCGGACGGTGATGGCTGTTATGTTCATGGAACCAATTCAGCCGGTCCTCCACACTTACAGGCTCAAGATCTGCGGTAACCATTCTTCCTGCGACTGTCGAGTTATAGATTTCCACGATTGCCCCTAAATCCTCAATTGTTGCATTCTCTACGCTGTAATTGTTCCAGGCCATACTGCTGTTCCCCCTAGTAATTTATACTATATAGACTGAACTAAGAATATTGCTGTTTTGGGATTGCATGTGACTCCAGAGAATATTTGGACTTCCAGCCGCTGCCCTTCTGCAGATTTCTTGATCATACCCGCTGTTCGCGGTGGAAATCCGCAGGACAGCATATGCTTCCGAAGTGAGCTTTTCTGCGAAAAGCTTTCAGGCGGTCGCTACCGCTCTTCCAGTTCCAAAATTCCCCTCCGCCACTTTTCCTTTAACTTAATTTTTAAAGTTCAATCTATATACTAATCAAATTGTATTGCCTCTTAGTTTCTTAAAATTCCAGACCCGTCTGCTCCAGGCTCCATTGCCACAGGCGTGCCGCTTCCCTGGTATCTGCGGCTCTCGGCGACAGCTCCTGGACTTGGCGGCGGTAATAATACTGTCCGCTGATATTGCTTAGCTCCGGAGCCGTCGCCAGATAAACGGCGGTATCCGCCCCCTGCTCCGGCGTCAGGAAGAAGTACGACAGCAGCTTCAGCACCGAGCGCCCGAAGCCGGTCTCCCGGTTCACTCCGATGCTTGTTCCGACAGCTCCCGGATGGACTGCATTAACCGTAACTCCGGTGCCCTGCAGGCGGGCAGCCAGCTCACGCGTGAACAGAATGTTGGCCAGCTTGGAGCGGGCGTAAGCCTTGGCCGGATTGAACCCCCGCGACAGCGTATGGTCTTCCAGATAGAGCTTGCCAATCTTGTAGGCACCGGAGGCTACAACGACAACCCTGCCCTGCTCCGCCTTCTTCAGCGCCCCGAGCAGCAGATTAGTCAGCAGGAAATGCCCCAGGTGATTGACGCCAAAATCCATCTCGTAGCCGTCCAGCGTCAGCTCCCGCTTGACGGTAACCACTCCGGCATTGTTGATCAGGACATCCAATACCGGATAAGCCGCCAGAAATTCCTCTGCAAAGCTGCGGATGCTATCAAATGAAGCGAGATCACACAGCATCAGCTCAATCTCCTGCGAGCCGCTCTGCCGCCGGGCTTCAGCCAGTGCTGCTTCGCCCCGCGTCCGGCTGCGACAGGCCATAATTACCTTGGCTCCCCGGCGGGCCATCTCAATCGTTGTTGCCAGTCCCATACCGGAGTTACCGCCGGTGACGAGCACAATTTTATCATGCATAGCCGCTCATTCTCCTCTCCTGTACGGGACCCTCCCGACTGCAGTCCCAGCCTGGCTTTTACCAGGCAGTTGATCTAAGATAATGTTACATTATATCAGGGGTCCAAGAAAAGAATAGCCCCAAAACTTTCAGGAGGTGAATCCGGGAGACGCTCCCGGAGCTAACGATGCAGATCAGACCGAATATTATAGTGCTTACTATCCCGCTGGGGGAATCTCAGGTGCATCCTGTATTGCTTGTAGACGAAGACGGGCTGACGCTGATTGACACCGGCATGTTTGACCAGTATGAGGCTCTGATTAAAGCCATTGAGGAAGCAGGCGAAGCCCCTTCCAGTCTGAAGCGGATCATTCTAACCCATCAGGATACAGACCATATCGGGAATCTTCCCGCACTTGCCCGTCAATTCCCCGGTGTCCGGCTGTTCGCCCATCCGGGTGATCTGCCGGTTATAAGCGGCAGCCAGCCGATGCTCAAAATGACCCCGGAACGGATTGCCCAGCTGCCTCCGGAACGCCGGGAAGCATTCGGGCGTTTTCTGGAGCAGCTGAAGCAGCTGCCGGAAATCGAAGAGCTTCATGATGCTGAACAGCTGCCCTGGGGGGGCGGGCTTGAGATTATCCATACTCCCGGGCATACGCCGGGTCATATCTGCCTCTACCAGCGGGAACAGGAGCTGCTGCTTGCTGCCGATGAGCTGCGTGTCCTGGATGGTAAGCTGGCCGGACCATGGGATGCGGCCACACCGGATATGCCGCTGGCACTGCGCAGCCTGCTAAAGCTGAAGGACCTGCCGGTCCGCACCATCCTCTGCTATCACGGCGGAGTCTATGAAGGCAGTCCGCAGGAGCTTATCGGGACATTGACGGAATCTCTGCTATAATTAGAGAATTGCTGTTTAGAAGGGTTATACGAAAGGGGAATATCTTAAATGAACGATGCTCTGAAAAGTCTGGAGCAAGGAATGGCAGCCGGCGGGCTGGATGCCCTGCTGGTAACCGATCCCAAGCATGTATACTATCTGACCGGATTTGCCTCGAACCCGCATGAGCGGTTTCTGGGCCTTTTGCTGATCCGCGGTGAAGAGCCTGTCCTGATTGTCCCGGCACTTGACAGCGAGGCAGCGCAGGCCGCCTCCTCGGTTACAACAATCCTGACACATAGCGATACGGATAATCCGTATGAGCTGCTCCAGTCCCGTTTTGGCGGCACAGCACCCGGAGCCTTCGGCATTGAAAAGGAGCACTTCTCTGTAAGCCGCTATGAACTGCTGGCAGCGGCAGTACCTGCCGGCAGCTTCAGCGACATTGGTCACCTGCTGCGTGCTATGCGCGCCAGAAAGACTCCTGAGGAGATCAGCCGGATGAAGCAGGCTGCCGAACTGGTAGAAGAAGTTCTCCGCCGCGGACTGGGCCATATCAAAAGCGGAGTGACTGAGATTGAGCTGGTTGCCGAGCTTGAGTATCTGATGAAAAAGGTCGGCGCCTCCGGCCCATCCTTCGATACCATGGTGCTCTCCGGTCCGAATACAGCGCTGCCGCATGGCGTGCCGGGCGACCGGATCATCCAGCCCGGTGATCTGCTGATGTTCGATATGGGCGTATATGCGGCAGGCTATGCCTCCGATATTACCCGTACCTTTGCAGTCGGCGAAATCGACAGCAGGCTGGTTGAGATTTACAATACTGTTCTGGCCGCCAACATGGCCGGCATTGATGCTTCCCGGGCCGGAGCCACCTTCGGCTCGGTGGACAAGGCTGCCCGGGATGTTATTGAGGCAGCAGGCTACGGCGAATATTTCATGCACCGGGTCGGCCACGGCCTCGGCATGGATACCCATGAATATCCCTCCATGCATGGGTTGAATACCGATATTATTGAGCACGGCAATGTATTCACTGTTGAGCCGGGCATCTATGTGCCGGGTCTCGGCGGAGTTCGCATCGAGGATGATGTGTTCATTACACCCGAAGGACCGGTCACCCTGACGAGCTTCCCCAAGGAGCTGACGGTTCTTCATCTATAGACAGCCGCAGGCTGTTTAACCTCTTATTTCTGCATAAAAAAGCAGCTGGCCCATTTCCGGGGGACCAGCTGCTTTTTTATTTGTACTCAGCCGGCTGTCTTGCCGACTGAGGCATACGTATTCTTTTACAGCTCAAGCTTTGCACCGTCATTATCCTTGCGGGCTCCGGTCTCTTCAGCAAAGCTGAAGGAACGGGCGATGTAGAGGATAGGCGTGCCGGCGCCGGTCAGCAGGAACTTGGATAGATAGGTTGTCAGCAGAATCTCCGTCCATACCTTCAGATCATATAGTCCGGCAAAGGCAATTGTGCAGAAAATCAGCGTATCGACAAAGGAGCTGATCATCGTGCTGCCGTTCGAGCGAATCCATAGCTGGCGGGAGCTGCCGTAATATTTGCGGATCCAGGCGTACAGGCGTACATCCAGAAACTGGCTGATAAAGTAAGCGGTAAGACTGCCCAGCGCCAGCCTCGGCATTAAGCCGAAGATCGTTGTCAGGGAGGACTGGGCAATATCCGTCTCCTGCGGCTCAAATACAAGCACCATCTGCATAATCGCCGTCGTCATCAGCAGCGTGAAGAATCCGAACCAGACCGCGTTACGAGCTTCAGCACGGCCATGCTTCTCATTCAGAAGATCACTGGTCAGATATAAGGTGACATACATTGTGTTGCCGAGCGTCATTACAATTCCAAAGGGCATCTCAATCGTCTTGGCGACCTGGATATTAGCAATAACCGTCGCTATTCCCACCCAGGCGTACAGACCCTTTTTGCCGAACAGACGGTAGCAGACCAGAAAAAAAGCAAAATTGACAATCACAAACAAAATTCCCCACAGCAAATTAAACATATATCTGTAAATCCTCCTAGTTTTGGTTACGCGGGATGGTTACGAACCGCGGTTATGATGTTATGCCGGAACAAAACAATATTACTCTACCATAATAAAAGCTTACACGCCATGAAATTTTGGTACAGCAAATTCATCCATTTCTCTGTATATTTTCGCAAATAACGAATTACATCCGGTAATTATTAAATTATTTCAGAAAATTGTGCATCATTATTGTATATTTCACTATTCAACCGGAGGTTAATTCTATAAAATAGTTATCAACCCTATTGCCTAAACCGATATCCTTAATATGACCTATACCTGCGGAATATACTGTGTCTGCTTTACAGAGAAGCGTTGCAGTGGGATATACGATGCATCCAAACGATAAAGGAGAGAATGAAATGGTACGCTTTAAAAATTCGATCAGCCGCAAATTCACGCTTCTTTTGTTTGCGGTATTGTTGCTAACGTCTCTTGTGCTAAGTATCAGCTTCTACTTTATTTCCATGAGTACTATCGACAGCTATGTTATGCCGCAGATTAACAAGAATTTAACTGCAGCGGCCCAGGATTCTTACAAAGGCATGAATGCAACGCATGCCCAGCAGACCCTTAACCAGAGCGAGCAGGCTGCAACCAATCTTAAATTCTATTTTAAGGATAAACGGGCACAGCATGATGTGGAGAGCATCTTCCTGATCAGTCTCGCCGAAGACAAAGCAACTGTGCTGGCTGCTGATCAAGACTCCAAGCTGAAGCCGGGTGACAGTCTTGCCGTAAATGCAATAATGACCCAGGCCTCTAAAGGCAAGCAAGGAATCAGCGATACATATAGTGACAACTACGGTATACATAGAACTGCATATGTAGGCGTCCCCGGCAGCACCATGCTGGTTGGGGTAAGCTATGATGTGGGTTTTGTCCAGGATAAAATCGACAGCATCGTCTGGACCAGTATCGCCATCACCCTTGCTTCCCTTATTGTCGGCCTCACTGCCGCCTATTTCATGACCCGCAGAATCACCCGGCCGCTCACCCAGCTCACAGCCTACAGCAACAAGCTTGCAGGGGGCGATTTCACCCAGGAGCTGACGGTCAGGGGGAATGACGAGGTCAGCCAGCTGGCTGAAAGCTTCCGCAGCATGGGCCACAAGCTGAAGGACATGATCAGCCAGGTGCTTGAAACCTCCGATACTGTTGTTGCAGATGCCAATGATCTGAAGACACGGGTCGAGGTGCTGAACGGAATGGCTGAACGCTCCGCCGAGTCCGTAACTGAGATCAGCAAGGGCAGCGCAACCATTGCCAGCAGTGCTTTTGAGAACTCCAGAGCGATGGAGGAGATCAATGTCGGCATCCAGCATATCGCCTCAGCAGCGGGCGAAGTAACCGAGCAGATTACCGAGGCATCAGCAGAAGCAAGCGGCGGTAATGAGGTCGCACAGAGTGCTGTGGAGCAGATGCGCCAGGTAGAGCTTGCCTCCGTGCATTCCCTTGAGCAGTTCCGCATTATGAATGAGCGGTCGCAGATGATCGGCGAAGTGGTTCAGGGCATTACCGAAATTACGAAGCAGATTCAGATGCTCTCTCTGAATGCATCCATCGAAGCTGCCCGTGCCGGTGAGCATGGCCGGGGCTTCGCCGTAGTAGCCGGAGAGGTCCGCAAGCTGTCCGAGCAGTCCAAGGAATCCAACGAGCAGATCCGTGAATTCCTGCTCAGCCTGCAGCAGGATATGAACCGTTCGGTAGAGGAAATGAACCAAGTCAACGCAGAGGTATCCTCCGGAGTTGGCAAGGTCGTTGCCGCAGGCGACGCCTTTAGCCACCTGCTCATTCTGATTCAGAGCATCAGCCACAGCATCCAGTCCGTATCGGCTGCTACCCAGGAAATCTCCGCCGGGACCGAGGAAGTCAGCGCCTCCGTTGAAGAGGCTGCACAGATCACTGCGATGTCGCAGACGATCGCAGATTCGCTGGCCGGAGATTCTGCGCGGCAGCATCAGGAGCTGGAAGGCAACGCTCTGACTGTAGAGCATCTGCATGAGCAGGCTATCAAGCTGCAGAAGGCTGTAGCCCAGTTCAAGATTTAAGAATAAAGGGACTCCATGGAAGCGCCGCTACGCGGCAGGCTTCTGTGGAGTCCCTTTTTGAATTGGAGCAAGATGCAGGAGACGTGCTACTTGCTTCATGGCTGCACCTCCAGGCGGATTACAGCAAAGGTACTTAACCGTCAAACAACGCAGTCCATGCGTTTCCAACGGTCCGCTGTCGCCGGCACACGGGTACAATCCAGCCCGGTAAGCTGTCCGATTCGGCTCCTGGCTAGTTTGGCTTCTTGGAACTCCCGCCCGGATTCTGCGCCTGGATTTCTGCAAACCCGTTAACGGACTGCAGCGCCGTTATTTTCTCTATCTGCCGTATTTGGCGGCGCTAACGGACTGAGGAGCCTTTATTGCCGGACCAGAGCGTGCTTTTTGCTTCACAATGGCTGAATAACGGCACTGGGGTCCGTTAGAAGGAACAGATGGATTTGTGGCGGCAAATAAGATCATTTCAGTCCGTTAGCTAGCTTCTTGGCGCCCAGAGGATGACGGATACTCCAATGATGCAGATGGCGGCGCCGATCCAGTCGTACATATCCGGTGTTTTTTTGTCGACCAGCCAGCCCCACAGGACTGCCAGCACGACGAACACGCCCCCGTATGCCGCGTACACTCTCCCGAAGGACGGGAATTTCTGCAGGGTCGGGATGATACCGTATGCGATCAGGATGACTGCGCCTGTAAGCCCGTACCAGAGCGGGCGGGATTCGCGCAGCCACAGCCAGACCAGATAACCGCCGCCGATCTCGGCCAGTCCTGCTACTACGAACAACAGTATTGCCATTAACATGGTTATCCCTCTTTTCCGGGCAGGCCCATTATTGCGTACACAGCTTCCATGTTCAGGTTCTCCCGCACGGATGAGGCGAGCCGGTTGAACTCCTGCTCACGCAGACCTGCTGCCGAGAAGGTAGCTTCAAGCGGTGTAAGCCCTTTAGCCTGACGTATGCCATCAAGCCAGCTGCGGCGCAGCCGGTCATTATGGAACAGGCCGTGCAGATAGGTTCCCCATATTCTCCCGTCAGGGGTTCCCCAGCCCTCAAGCTCCTCCTGCCCGTTTTCCCTTTCCAGTCTGAACAGGCTGCGGACTGCAGCAGCATCATGATTCGTTGTTGCTCCCATATGGATTTCGTATCCGCCGACAGCAATATTTGCGGCCTCCGGCAGATTCATTCCGCCTAATTGCAGCGGATGGCCGCTGTCCAGCACACCTGTTACCCGTACAGTCGTTTTGTGCTGCAGAAATACCGTCGACAGCGGCAGATAACCAAGCCCGGCGCTTTCTCCCGGATCTGCGCTCTCCACAGCATCCGGATCAAGCAGCTTCCGTCCCAGCATCTGATAGCCACCGCAGATACCGGCCAGCTGCAGGGTCCCCTGGCGGAGTACAGCTGCGATTGCTGCCGGGAACCCCTGCTGCCTCAGGAATGCGAGATCCGCCGCGGTATTCTTCGTGCCCGGCAGAATGATAACATCCGGCGTGCCGAGCTCTGCGGCAGTATTTACGTAACGCACTGAGACATCCGGCTCAGCCTGCAGCGGATCGAAGTCAGTGAAGTTCGAGATGCGCGGATAGCGGATGACCGCAATGTCCAGCTCTTTGGCGCTGCCGGACAGCTGCGCCGGGGCTGCATCGAGCACTACGGAGTCCTCCGCCTCAATCCGCAGCTGCGGCAGGAAAGGCAGCACCCCGAGCACCGGAATGCCGGTACGCTGCTCCAGCCAATCCAGCCCCGGCTGCAGCAGCGAAAGATCCCCGCGGAACTTATTGATGATAAAGCCTTTGACGCGAGCCCGCTCATGCGGCTCAAGCAGCTCCAGCGTACCTACAAGAAAAGCAAACACGCCTCCCCGGTCAATATCCGCAACCAAAATAACCGGAGCATCTGCCCAGCCTGCGAGATTCATATTGACGATATCCCGTGCCTTCAGATTAATCTCCGCCGGGCTGCCTGCGCCCTCCATCAGCACAGCATCATAGGCCTCGCGCAACCTGCCGAGCGCAGACATTACCGTATCCTTGGCCTCTGGAAGAAATTTCTCGCGGTACTCTCTGGCACTAAGCGCCGTATGCGGCACACCATGCACTACAATCTGCGCACTCATCTCCCCCGACGGCTTCAGCAGAATCGGATTCATATCGGTGGTTGCGGTAATGCCAAAGGCCTCGGCCTGCATCCCCTGGGCCCGGCCGATTTCCTTACCGTCCTCGGTAACGTAGGAATTCAGCGCCATATTCTGTGATTTGTACGGGGCTACACGGTATCCGTCCTGCACCATAATCCGTCCGATGGCGGCGGTGACGAGGCTTTTGCCGACATCTGAGGCAGTACCCTGGATCATCAGCACTGCCGCAGGCTGCCGCTGTGCATATGTAACTGTTTGCTGCTTTGTTTGCTTCTCCATGTGAATATTCCTCGCTCCTTCCTGCTCTTGGATTGCTGCGTGCGGCAGAGGCTGCTGCTGAATTGCAGGATTAAGGATACAGCTTCCCTCTCCCTTGAACTTAAGGGGCTTGCTCGTAGATTAGTTGGATTTTCGCCACTTAAATCCATCATTTTTCATATTTAACGAGGATTAGATAGAAAAACTCCATCTAATCCTGTCCAAATATCCCTCTAGTGGCGAATTGGGCACATTTAAGTGGAGTTTTTCCAACTAGCCCTATATTTCTGCTGTTGGAGGGAGAATTAAGTGCAGAATATCACCTAATTTGATCAGCACCCAGCTGACTAACATCTGCTGCAAGAAAGGGCGGCGCACGCCAGCTCCCCCTCTTTATGGCTGCATCAGGTTGCTAGAGCAGATTGTGCTGCAGCAGCACGAGCAGCAGCAGCAATGCTGCTTCAAGCAGCTCGTTCAGCGCGCCGTACACATCGCCGGTGAGCCCGCCGAGCCGGCTGCCGATCTTGCGCGCCGCGTACCCGCCGCAGGCTACGGCGGCCAGCGGTGCCAGGCAGGCCGCCGCCAGATGCTGCGGCCACGCCACGCCTCCCGCGCCGAGCACCAGCGGTGCTGCGGCTGCGGGAAGCGTTAGCAGAGCGGCGAGCAGCATAGCGCGCCGCTCCTGGCGGACCGGCAGCGCGTCATAGCTCGCTGCCAGGCCTTCATTGCTGCGGGCCAGGGGGAAGCGGGCCATCGCCCGCACCATGTACCAGCGGCTCCACACCGGCGGCAGCAGAAGCAGCGGCAGCTCGTAGTAACGGCTGCCCCCGATAAAAGCTGCCAGGAGCGCTGCCTTCAGCAGCAGGAGCAGCACGCAGGCGAGCACGCCCATGGCCCCTACGCGGCTGTCCTTCATAATCTCCAGCATCCGCTCCCTTGAGCGGTAGCTGAGCAGCGCATCGGCGCTGTCCATCCAGCCGTCCAGATGCAGCCCGCCGGTCAGTCCCACCCACAGGATGAGGGTTATGACAGCAGCGGGCCATACCGGCAGCAGCCACGCGGAAGCCGCGGCTGCTGCCGCTGCGCTAAGCCCGATGGCTGCCCCGACCAGCGGGTAATAGACTACGCTGCGCCGCAGAAGCTCCGTCGAGAAATCACCGCCGTCCTTGACCGGAAAGCGGGACAGAAACTGAAACGCGGCAGCGGCATCCCTGCGCGCGCTCACAGCTTATACTCCAAGCTCTTGAGCTCTACCGGGATACCGGCAGTGACCAGAAAAACCTGCTGAGCGCGTGCCGCCAGCCTTGCATTCATCCTGCCGGCCAGATCCCGGTACAGCCGTCCGAGCGCATACTCCGGTACAATTCCGTCACCAACTTCATTCGTCACAAGCACCAGAGTCCCTTGGAAGGAGGATACACTGTTCTCAAGCCGGGTAATTTCATGCTCCACCCTCTCCTGCCTGTCAGGCTCGCTTTCAACAGCCAGCAGCACATTGGACAGCCAGAGGGTCAGACAGTCCACCAGCACTGCCTTGCCCCCGGAGAGCTGTTGCAGCAGCCCCGGCAGGTCAAGCGGCTCCTCCATCGTCGCCCATTGTCCGCCGCTCTCTTCACGCTGCCGGCGGTGCAGCGCAATCCGCGCCTTCATCTCTTCATCGAAGGCTTGTCCTGTCGCCACATATACCGCCTGCTCTGCCAGCGACAGCGTCAGGCGTTCGGCGAAGCCGCTTTTGCCGCTGCGCGCACCGCCTGTAACCAGAATGCTCATCGGCTCTCCGCTCCCGAGACGCCTGCGCTTTCGAAGGTAGCCATTTCTCGCATAATCCGGCTGGCCGCTTCAACCAGATGCAGGCAGAGCACGCCGCCGGTTCCCTCACCCAGCCTCAGCCCAAGGTCAAGCAGCGCTGTCAGTCCAAGCCGCTCCAGCATCAGCTTATGCCCCTGCTCACCGGAGATATGGGAGGCGACCATATAGTGGATAGACTCCGGCGCAAGCGCCTTGGCAACAAGCGCCGCTGCCCCGGAAATGAAGCCGTCGAGCACAACAGGAACCCGGGCTGCCGCAGCGCCCAATATAAGCCCGGCCAAGCCAGCGATCTCAAGTCCGCCGACCTTGGATAACACATCAATAGCATCCTCCGGATCAGGCGCATTAAGCTCCAGCGCCCGCTCCACAACGGCGATCTTATGCCGCAGCCGTTCATCGTCAATGCCCGTGCCCCGTCCGACTGCCGTCTCCGCCGGAATCCCTTCAAGCCCGCACAGTACTGCTGCGCTGGCTGTTGTATTGCCGATGCCCATTTCGCCGGTAATAAAAATCTCTGTTCCGCCCAGCACCGCTTCCTCAGCCACACTGATTCCGGCCAGAATGGCCTGCAGCGCTTCATCCCGGCTCATTGCCGGCCCCTGCGCCATATTACCGCTGCCGTAGCGCACTTTACGGGCGATTAGCTCAGGATGGCTGACATCCTGAGCTATGCCGATATCAACCAGCTTCACCTCTGCTCCGGCCTGGCGGGCCAGCACATTCACCCCTGCGCCGCCGCTGAGGAAATTGTAGGCCATCTGAACCGTGACCTCCTGCGGAAAAGCACTGACCCCTTCGCTGCAAACACCATGGTCAGCGGCCATAACAACCACCGTACGCTTACTGTAAGCCGGCTGCTCCGTACCGGAAATACCCGCCAGCCGTACGGCAAGCTCCTCCAGCCTTCCCAGACTCCCCGGGGGCTTGGTCAAAATGTCCAGACGCTGCTCCGCCCGCCGGACCGCTTCCTGATCGGCCGGTGTGATTCTGTTGATTACTTGCTCGATTGCTGAATGCATCCTTATTCCTCCTATGTATCGTCTAACCCACATTCCATACTATCTGCGTAACCTAAACTCTGCCACTAGCTGCTCAACATCAGCCACCAGCCGTTAACCCTCTGCCGATAGCTGACCACCGTTGTTCCTTAACACATATCCTCGCCAACGCAGTGCCACTAAAGAGCCAATCATCTCTAACGGACCGTACAGCCCTTATCAATCAGCATGCAGATAATTCCCTGGGCTAACGGACTCGGGAGCCTTTATTTGCTTACCTAATAGCCAACGAGACGGTTTTTGTGAGTAATAAGTGCATTGGAGTCCGTTAGCGGGTTCAAAATGGCTGAAACGAGCAAATAAGGTCATCTGTGTCCGTTACAGCTGAACAGAGCATACATCAGCCAAGCTGGCTCAGAAAGCTTCAGGAGTTATAGATCCATGATTCCATGGACCTCGGGAAGTATTGGGCGATCCCCGCCCAGAGAAGGCTTCCAGAGCTCGCTTAAGCGGTAGCCGCGAAAAGGCGCAAGTCCCTCCGAACAGCCTCCCAGCCCGGCCCGGCAACCTATGACCGGCAGCCCGATTCACGCAAAAAAGCCCCCATCCGAAGAAGGGAGCTCCCGTGTGCTGCCGTTATGCATCAGCACACCTCTCATTGCCCTATCCCCTTTTCTTCTTCAAGGATTATAGGGGATATGCCATGATCTTACAATTACATTTTTACCTTCATAAAGCCCTCCATCCGCTCAAGCGCCTCATTCAGCTTAGCTGTAGAAGCTGCATAAGAGCAGCGGATATGGCCTTCGCCGCCAGTTCCGAACACATGCCCGGGAACAGCAGCAACCCCTGCCTCCTGCAGCAGCCGTAGCGCAAACTCCTCCGAACGCATTCCTGTTCGGGCAATCGACGGGAAGGCGTAGAACGCCCCCTCCGGCTCGCGGCAGTCCAGCCCGATGGTCCGAAGACCCTCGACGAACAGCGTTCGGCGCTGCCGGAAGACCTCCTTCATCCGGTCCTTATCCCCCAAGCCACTGCGCAGGGATTCGAGGGCGGCGATCTGTCCCAGCACCGGTGCACACATCGCGGTATACTGATGGATCTTGAGCATCGCGGCCAGCAGCTCGCGGTTGCCGCAGGCGTAGCCCACACGCCAGCCGGTCATGGCGAACGCCTTGGAGAAGCCGCTGATCAGGATCGTCCGCTCCTGCATACCCGGAAGCGAGGCAATGCTGACATGCCTGCTGTCATAGGTCAGCTCGGCATAGATTTCATCTGACAGGACCAGCAGGTTATGCTGCTTCACCAGTTCGGCAACCGGCAGCCAGTCTTCGTAAGACATCACCGCCCCGGTAGGATTGCTAGGGAAGTTCAGCACCAGCAGCTTGGAGCGCGGTGTAATCACCTTTTCCAGCGCTTCAGCCGTCAGCTTAAAGCCCTGCTCCGCCGTAGTCTCCACCTCGACAATTACGCCACCGTTCAAATGAGCGATCGGCGAGTATGCGATGTAGCTGGGAGAAGGGATGATAATCTCATCCCCGGGAGCTGTGAACGCACGCAGCGCCAGATCCAGCGCCTCGCTGCTGCCTACGGTAACGATGACCTCGTCGGCAGCCTGATAGCCCAGCCCGAAGCCTTTATACAGATACTGTGCGATCTCCTCCCGCAGCTCGGGCAGCCCGCTGTTGGGCGTGTACGTGGTCTCGCCGCGCTCCAGTGCCCGGATACATGCCGCCCGGATATGCTCCGGTGTTTTGAAGTCAGGCTCCCCCACACCAAGTGAAATAATATCGTTGTTACCTGCTGTAAGATCAAAAAAAGCGCGGATGCCCGAAGGCGCTATCTCCCGCACACGAGGGGAAATCCACCCCTGCGTGTGCGCAAACACCGGCTCATTAAACATGGCTGGTCACCTCCCGTATGCCTGTTTTCTCTGCTGCTGCATGTGCTGCGGCCGCCGCGGCTCCTGTGTTAAGCCCCTTTGCAGCCTGCTTATGTTCAGCATGCACATCCGGCGCTTCCTCCCCGGCCGCGCCCATACTCCGCCCCGCATCTTCCCCTCGCTCCCGCAGCGAGCCCTCAATAATGGCATCCAGCAAGCCGCTGAATGTATATCCGGCAGCAGCAGCGCTGCGCGGCAGCAGGCTCGTTCCGGTCATGCCCGGCAGCGTGTTTACCTCAAGCACGTAAGGCACGCCTTTTTGCAGCAGCATATCCACTCTGGCGTATACGGAGCATTTCAGCGCCTTGTAGCAGGCGAATGCTGCCGTCCGCACCCGTTCATGTGTACCCAGCGACAGCTGGATAACCTGCTCATCCGCCCCGCCCTGCTCATATTTGGCGCTGTAATCGAACCATTCCGCACCCAGTGACTGGATGCCGATCACCGGCAGCAGCTCCCCGCCAAGGATAGCGCAGGTAATCTCCTGCCCTTCGGTGAAGGCCTCGATCAGGATCGCACGATCCTCGGCAAAAGCTTTTTCCGCCGCCTCACGCAGCCCCTCAGCATTATCCACCTTGGACATGCCGATGCTGGAGCCGCCGGAGTTTGGCTTTACCATAACCGGGTAGCCCAGCTGTCCCACAGCTTCCTCAGAATAGTCCTCCATGCTCTCCCAGCACAGCCAATTCGGGGTCAGCACGCCTTTGCTGCGGAGAATGGTTTTGGACAGATGCTTATCCATGCACAGGCTGCTCGCCAGCACACCGCTCCCGGAGTAGGGGATACCGAGCGTTTCCAGCGTTCCCTGGACCGTTCCGTCCTCACCGTAGGCGCCGTGGAGCGCCAGCAGCGCGAAATCCAGCCCTTTTACCGCAGCAATCAGCTGTCCGCGCTCCTCAATGATAACCGGCACCGCCTCATACTTGCTCCGGTCCAGATGTTTCAGCATCTCTTTACCGGTATTCAGCGACACTTCGTATTCAGAGGACACTCCGCCCATAATTACGCCTACTTTTAACATATCCCCATTCCCCTTTTCATCTCATCCGAGTAGTAGTTGCCGTGCTGTCCTGCCGATAATCCCGATTCCCCTGCGTATATCGTCATCCGCCACCCTGGAAAAGCCCAGCCGCAGCGTGTTCTGTCCTGTTCCGTCTGTAAAGAACATATCCCCCATCGTAAAAATAACCCCCTGCTCCCGGCACGCCGCCAACAGCTCTCGTGTGCTGAAGCCCTCGGGAAAAGTGACGAACAGATGCAATCCCCCGTCCCCGCTCACCTTGCAATCCGGCAAAAACTCCTTACAGTATGCCATCGTCAGCTCATATTTACGCTTGTATTCCGTTCTGGCCCGTTTGAGATACTTTTCTAAATTCCCGCCGAGCAAATATTGATACAGAATGGACTGGTCAAGCGTCGAGGTGTGGATGCTGCGGGCTCTTTTGACACTTTCCAGATAGTAGATCAGCTCCTGGTCCGCCAGCACCCAGCCTACTCTAAGCCCGGGGAACAGCACCTTGGAAAAGCTCCCCAGATAAATCACACTGTTGCCGCCCCCGGCCGCCGCGATCAGCGGAGCCACATGTGAGCCGGAATAGCGCAGCTCCTCGTTGAACCCGTCCTCAATCACCGGCACACCATAGTCGGCCATCAGCTTCATCACGCCCAGCCTTTTCTCGGGAGACATGACGATTCCGGTGGGATTGTGGTAGGACGGCACGAGGTAGGCACAATCATACATTCCTTCCTCCAGCGCCTGCTTCAGCTCACCGAGATGGATGCCGTCACGCTCCATAGCGACCCCGCGGATGCCGAAGCCGTTCAGCTGCAGGTTTTTGAGCGCCGTATGATGGGTCGGATTCTCGCACAGCACCTTCCCGTGCCGCTGCCCCAGCGCTGACAGCACAATATCAAAACCCTCCGTGAACCCGTTCGTAATCAGCAGATCCTTGCCGCGCATGTCTACGCCCTTATGCTCCATATATTGCCGCAAATAATCTATCAAAGGCTTATACCCCTTGGCATAACCATAGTTCAGCAGAACATTGCCTTCTACAGACATCCGCCCCAGAAAGGCGCGTTTTACATTATCCAGATCGAACAGGCTTTCATCCGGTGCGATACTGGTAAAAGAAATCGTGTCCTTCCCCGCGCGGATGCCGCGTTTCATAATATCCAGCTCTTCGGCCAGCAGCGCCCTGCTGCTCAGGCGGCTTTTCCAGTCCACGCTCCAGGCGGGTGCTGCTGTATTCTCCGGGAGGGCTGCGTTACTGACATAACTCCCCTGTCCCTGCACCGTATAGGCGAACCCGTCATCCTCCAGCGCCATATAGGCGGAGATTACAGAGTTGCGGCTGACCTTGAGCAGCAGGCTCAGTTCCCGGGTAGAGGGCAGCTTCTGCTCCCCCTGAAGGGCACCCTTGAGAATGAGACTTTTCATATAATCCTTAACCTGCACATACACCGGCCGCCCGGCAATGAGCCTGAAATCATTAAACATCCGTAAGTCGCCCCCTGTAGCTATCATGGCATAATCTTTTCCGTAAAAAAAGAACCACAGACCCGGCATTTTCTCCCGCCTGTGGTTCCTCCCGGTCCTTCACTCCCCGGTTCGCTGGCTGCTCCGGTAGGCTGTCGGCGATACGCCGTTCAGCTGCTTGAACATTTTGCTGAAATGGTATTCCTCGTAGAAGCCGCACAGCTTGGCAATTTCCCGCACCGGATAATCCGTAAACGTAAGGTAGCGGCACGCCTGCTGGTTCTGGATATGCATATGATATTCCTTCGGCCCCATGCCGGTATATTTCAGGAAAAGCTTGCGCAGGTACGAGGCTGAAATGCCATACTCCTCCGCCATTTTTTCAATCCGGTGATGGTCCATGTAGGCATTCTCAAGCTTGCTCTTGATCTGCTCAAAAGCGGCAAAAGCCCCCGACTCCATCAGATTCCAGTCCGCCTGTACACTCTGGTGCAGCTTATGAAGCAGAATCTGTGTTTTGGCACGGGAAACGGCCGTTCCGGCAGTCTGCCCCGGCAGCCACTCCTGGTTAATCTCACGGAACATAACCCCTATCTCCTCAGCCTGCCGGGGGCCATACTGGCTCAGAAAAGGAAGCCGGAGTGTCTCTATCGGCCGGACGTTCCTCCAGACCGCATCATAGCCGAGCTCCGCACAATCGAACAGCAGCATCGTGATGCGCAGCGGGGCTTCCATTTCTGAACGCATGGACATTTTGAGGCCGGGCTTCAGATAAGCAAGCATCCCTGCCTGCACCTTATGCTCCACATTGGTCCGGAAAATCCCCTCCCCCTCATGAATCCAGTACAGGCTGTGCACATTGACCATGTTGCGGATGTCCTCCCAGCCCGGAAAAGTCACTTTATCCAGCACAAAATGAATATGCACGCTAAGATCATTCAGGTTATAGGCATTCTCTTCCAAGACAGTCTCCCCTTTGCTGCTGCAGGCGCGATTTATACAAGACATTATTGTTTTTTTCTATTCAATGCCGTAATGGTAAATGATACTATCCATACTAACATGATGTCCGCAAAAGACAATGCCATCGCACAATAACGGGGAGGCGCACACACTTGTTAAGAACTTTTCGTCAGCATAATATCCGCGTATCAGAGCTGCTGGACGGGCCTTGGGATTTCGCGAAAGACCCTTTAAATGAAGGCCTTGAGAAAAAATGGTTTGAGCGTTTTCCACATTCTCAACAGACCCTTTACGTCCCTTCCTGCTGGAATAACGAGCTGGGAATGTATGAATATGAGGGTATCGGCTGGTACCGCAAAAAAATCGTGCTGGGTAGTGAGCAGAATGTCCGGCTGATTTTCCACGCGGTGCAGGGCCATTCCGATGTTTATCTGGACGGGCAGCATCTGGGTTATCACTACGGCGGCTTTACACCTTTTGAGTTCCTTGTGCCGTCTCTGGCTGCAGGAGAGCATGAGCTGATTATCCGGACTGACAGCACGCTGGACCGCTTCACCATTCCGACGGAGCAGGTGGATTGGTTCCATTACGGCGGCATCATCCGCTCGGTGGAGCTGCAGTTTTTGCCGGACCTCTATATTGAACAGCTGAAGATTGATTATGAGCTGCAGGGTGCAAAGGCTGAATTGTCTGTTCAGGTGCAATTGCGCTCTTTGCTGACGGATGCGCTGGCGACCAGGCTGGTGCTCAGTGAAGGCGGGCAGGAATTGCACGCGGAGGATGTGCAGGTAGAGGCAGGACAAATAGTAAACCATGTAATTAAGCTGCAGCTGGCGGATGTCCGCCTGTGGAATGTCGGCAAGCCGGAATTATATACGTTCCAGCTGCGGACAGCGCATGATGACAAAATCGAGCGGATCGGCTTCCGCACTATAGAGACCAAAGACCACCGGATTCTGATCAACGGCGCCCCGGTCTATCTGAAGGGTGTGAACCGGCATGAGGAGCATCCGGAATGGGGCTTTGCTTTTCCGCCTAAGCTGATGCATAAGGAGCTGGATATCATTCTGGAGCTGGGCTGCAATACCGTCCGGGGTTCCCATTATCCGCAAAGCTCCTATTGGCTTGACCTGCTAGATGAGAACGGGCTTGTATTTTGGAGCGAGATTCCGATCTGGGGCTGCTTCCTGCCAAATGAGTCCGTCAGTGAGCCGCTGTTCCGGGACCGCGCCCTGACCATGATTGAAGAGATGATCGGGACGCATTATCATCATCCGAGCGTGGTGTTCTGGTCTGTACACAACGAGATCGATACCCGCACGCAGGAAGCCTATGCCTTTACAGAAGCACTGATCGGACTTGTGCGGAAGCTGGACACCTCACGGCTTGTCACCTATGCGACCATGCATCCGCTGGAGGACATTCTGCTGCCGCTGTTTGATGTGATCGGCATCAACAAATATTTTGGCTGGTATGAAGGCGAGGTCAGCGGCTTCAAGGGCATGCTGGAGCAGTTCCATAAGCGGGCGGAGCAGCTGGGAGCGGGCGGCACGCCGGTGCTGATGACCGAGTTCGGCGGTGCCGGACTGTTCGGGGACGTCGGCTGGGAGCCGCGGCTGTTCAGCGAGGACTATCAGGCGCATATCGTGACTGAAGCGCTGAACATCTTCCGCGCTGACCCGAAGATCGGCGGCACCTACATCTGGCAGTTCGCCGATATCCGCGGCGACCTGAAGAGCAGCAGCAGGAACTTCCGCGACCGGGCCCGCGGCTTCAACAACAAGGGCCTGGTCAACGAATACCGCAAGCCCAAGCAGTCGTTCCGCGAGGTGCGGCGGGTCTATCAGTCGTGGACTGACTGAGGTTTGTTTAGTGGTTGATGTTAAATGGTTGATAGCCCACGCCTCGCGCGTGGGCTTTTTCTATAGCATCCGCTGTGTGGCCCTCGCCGTCTGCCCTTGCCGGCGGCGCCTGATTTCGTACAAGTTCTTTAAGGCGCACTAGCTGAGGGAAGATGGCGGGGAGTCTAATGCCGGGAACTGCTGTTGGCCTACACTTTTGGAATTTAGTGCCGGCTTTACTACTGGCTCTACTGCTGGGCTTTACTTCTGTGCTGATAGACTCTGCTGCTCGGCCTACTGCTAGACACTACTACTAACTCAGTGGGTTGAATTCTACTGCTTAATCCTGCTGGCTGAACTCTATTACTAACTCCACTACTAACTCTATTGCTGACTCTGCTGCGAGAGCTAAGCACGGGTGCTCAAGCTTCAGAACTAACCTAGCCACCAGCCTAACGGACTCAGATGACGTTATATCCGCAAATTCGTCCCCTTGCCCAACGTAACGGACTCAAGTGATCTTATTTACTGCCAAATCACGCCTCTGGGGTCATCTGGCGGTACATAGCGGCTGCTGAGTCCGTTAGATCAGAAATACCCGCGAAACCCAACAAATAACGCCTTCTGGGTCCGTTGGCGGAGCCGGGACCGCAATTAAAACAGGCGGATCGGTGTTGCTCCCAATCTAGGGAACAACGCTGATCCGCCTGTTTTTTTGTATATAGTTACTTAATAATGGAGCAACACTGTTCTGCCGGACTTTTTGCGATAATTAGCCAATGAGGAGCATGACTGCCCAGCTTACTTTTTGGCGGACAGTTACCTAGCGAAGCCTAACCGTCTCCCCGCCTGACCTTTCACGAGTAAATTCAGACGCTGGCCCGGCCGAGCGTCCCCCTTTACCGCCCCAGCTCAATCACCCCACACAGGAAAGCCAGCGCCAGCCCCTGCCCCCAGCCCTGCGCCCATTTCCGGTCGATGCCCAGATAGCCAGCCAGGTCGTTCATTACTGCTGTTCCGCCGGATACGTTCAGCACACGGCCATTATCGGCGATATTATCCAGTAGGCCTTGCAGCGCCTGGTTAACATATTTCCCGTGCAGCGGATTTCCCTGCATAACCATTGCCGCGGCAATTCCAGCTGTAGCCGACACTTCCCCGTATGCTTCCGGATGGTCAAGCACGGTTCCCCAGAGGCCGTCAGGCTTTTGCAGCTTTTTAATGGCGGCGAGCTGGTCTCGGAGTGAGCTGGAAATGTGCATATACGGCGGATACAGGTAAGCTTCCGGCAGGATTTTACCGACTCTGGACATGGTGTAGGCTGCCCAGGCGTTGGCGCGTGCCCAGTAGAGGCCGGACATGTGATTCTGCTCAATGTGATTATATCCGTGATACCACAGACTGGTGTTTTCATCTTGCAGGTAGTTGATATGCCAGAAGAACTGGTGGAGCGCATCATCGATCCACTTTTTCTCCCCAAGCAGCACGCCTGCACGTAATTCAAAATAGGCTGCCATGAACAGTGTGTCGGCCCAGGCCTGCTCCGGGAAGTCATTTTTGGCTGAAACCGTATGCTGGAGCACATGCTCCCCAAAACGCAGGGCCCGGTTCTGCAGATAATCCAGCTTGCTGACAATCAGGTCGAGGTACTTTTGTTCCTTGGTCTGTTCATAGAGTGTGAGCAGCATATGGCCCATCGCGCAGGTATTAACCGTCCACTCTGCCGGCAGCCCCGCCTCTATATATTCCGCGCACCACCCGGCCATCCGTTCCAGGTAGCTTTGCTCCCCAGTGACTTCAAAAGCCCGGCTGACCCCGTAATAAGCAACACCGCAGGGCCAGTTCCAGGTCAGGTCCATGCCAAGTGTGTAATGGACTACGCTGTCTGTCACCTTTTTCAGATCAATATCCGATAAGTTCAGCTTCATTTGTCAAAAAGCCTCCTCGTTATTTATGTACTACCTTTACTACATTTGCTGCCGTCATTACACGAGAACAGCCCCTCTGTCTCCTATTCAAATCTCTTATTACAAGAATCCTATCATGCTCCGCCCGGGCACTGGAATGGAAAAAAATAAGCTTCATTTGTAAGATTCGAGCTTTTTATCTGCGGACCTGGCGGCCTTCCTGTTTACGTATCCCTGGTCATTGTCATTCTAAACTATGTATGCTAGTATCCTTGTGAAATTCAGCGTTTTGAACAATAAGAACAGGAGTGTTGCAGCATGCGCTTATTCTTGTTAATCGGACAATCCAATATGGCAGGCAGAGGGCCACTGGAAGGGCCGGATTTCAACGCAGAGCCTGAGAAAAACATCTATAAGCTGGACGATAACGGGGTCTGGCTAAAAGCAAAAGAGCCGGTACATAATGACAAGCCTGCGCTGGTGGGTGTAGGACCAGGACTGACTTTCGCCCGGATCGTTCTGGGGGCATTGAACGGAGAAACGGCAGGGCTGATTCCCTGTGCGGTGGGCGGAACGAAGATTGAACGCTGGGTCCCCGGCGGGGATCTGTATGAGCGGGCTGTTATACGGGCACGTCTGGCGATGGAGAGCGGTCAGCTCAGCGGCATTCTATGGGCTCAGGGGGAGAGCGATTCCGAGCAGGAGGCAGATGCCTCAGCTTACAAAGACCGGTTATTCAAGCTAATCACCAGCCTGCGGGAGGAGCTGAATGCACAGGACGTTCCTTTTATCTCGGCAAAATTGGGCGGATTCATCCGGCCGGAAGAATACCCGTATACCGATCAGATTAACCGGGTGCTGGAGTCAGCCGCAACGGTTTTTGACAAGTTTTTTCTGGCGGAGTCGGACGGGCTTACCCATAAAGGCGACTATCTGCATTATGACGCTGCTTCGGCAAAAGAACTCGGCCGGCGCATGGCTGAGGGTTGGCTGACTTTCCAGTAAAATAAAGCCTCTCTGCCGGAAGGCTTGAAAAGCAAATAACCCGCGCTAAGCGCGGGTTGGCATATGCTGCAGCTGAATGACTGCCGCCGTTCCCGGAGGCGGAGCTGCTGCAGTACGGAACGTGAGCCCCGGCTGTATCTCAGTCAACCAGTGGCGGATTACGCCGCCGTGGGTGACGATCAGGACGCGCAGCTTTTGCTGTTCATGACCCTGGAGACCGGCAGCCTTACTGTCTTGCTGCCTGCTTCCCCTTTGGGGTTCAGGGCGGTGTACACCTGATGTTTCTGATGTTTCTGATTCTTCTGCTTCCTTAAGCAACGTTGCCAGGAACTGCTCCAGCCGGGCTGCAAAAGCTGTCCAGGCTTCTCCGCCAGGCGGCGTAACTGCTTCAGGATCATCAATCCAGTCTCTGTACAGCGGATTATCGCAGAGCTGTTCATATGTACAACCCTCCCACTCCCCGAAGGAAGTCTCCCGCAGTCTTGAATCGTATACAGCCCGGGCTGCCAGTGATGGCGCCACTGCCTCCAAAGTCTCCCTGCAGCGCAGCAGATCGCTGCAGTATATCCGCCAGAACTCCCCGGTAAGCTCAGGCAGCGCTTTGCACGCAGCCAGCTTCTCCCGTTCTTCGGACAGCAGCGGCAGATCACTGCTCCCCAGATAACGGCGCTCCTTATTCCACTGCGTGTGCCCATGGCGCAATAGTACCAGCTCTATTAGAGGCGTTCCGTGTGATTCTCCCCGTGCTAGACCATTCATAATGTCCTGCTCACCCTCCGTTCCATAAGAAGGAAGCTGCTGCACAAAGAAGTACAAAAAGAGTGGAAGAAAGCAGCATCAGCCGGGAAGTAACAATAATATCATCCGGTTCCAGACTGCGGACTGGTTCACCCATATAGGCGCGGAATGAGGCCACACCGTGGTAGACATTCACTCCGCCGAGACGGATGCCCAGCGCTCCGGCTACTGCTGATTCAGGATAGCCGCTGTTGGGACTTGGATGAAGGCGGGCATCACGCCGAACGGTCTGCCAGCATCTGCGCCAGTCCAGCCGGAGCAGCCTTGCGCAGAGGGTTAACAGCAGTGCTGTTATACGCGCCGGTATGTAATTAGCAACGTCATCCAGCCGGGCAGAGGCCCAGCCGAGATTAATATATTTGTCGTTCTTATAGCCGGTCATCGAATCCAGTGTGTTCACGGCACGATAGGCCATAGCAAGCGGTGCGCCGCCAAGCAGCGCGTAGAATAACGGAGAAATAATCGCATCCACAATATTCTCGGCAACCGTCTCTACCGTACCGCGTACAATCTCCGGACTATCCAGTTGAGCCGTATCACGGCCGACAATCATACCAAGCGCCTGTCTGGCTGCCGGAAGGTCACCCTTCTTAAGCTCTGCATAGACGGCCATCCCGGCATCCTTAAGTCCCTTGGAGGCAATGGTTGTAGAGATCAGCCAGGCCTCGGCCGCCAGTGCCAGCCAGGGCGATATTCGTGACAGCAGCCAGAGCAGTACAGCTGTTGTCAGCCAGCTGCCGCCTGCTACCAGCAGGGGCAGCAGGACACCGGCCTGCTTCAGGCTGCGCGGCTGGCGGAAGCAGCGGCGGATTGCCCGCTCAAGTAGGGTGATGGCTTTGCCCATTAACACAACCGGATGGGGCAGGCTCCTTGGATCGCCAATGAGGCGGTCCAGCACATAAGCGGCAAGCAGCAGGATTGCGGCCATCACGGGCAAGCCCTCCTTGGCCGGCATGGCGTTATGCTTAATTGCCGAGTCTGCCCTTTCCGGCGCAGCGCACGCTCCGTTTGGCAAGCTCTCCACATCCGGCTCATGCCGGTATATGTTTGCTGAGCACTCCCTATTGGCTGCACACCACTGCCCGCTTGCTGAGCTCTGCTCATTCGGCTCATGCCGGTATATGTTTGCTTGGCGCTCCCTATTGGCTGAGCACCACTGCCCGCTTGCTGAGCTCTGCTCATTCGGCTCATGCCGGTATATGTTTGCTTGGCGCTCCATAATCGGTAATACGCTGCACCCGTGTTCACAGCACGCCATATCCGGTTCAACGCGGCGCCCATTTGCCGGTTTTTAAACGACCAGCGCAGATGAATGCTCATTCGCCGTTCTTCCTTGCCTGCTCCTGCACAGCTTGCACCGAGCGGAGGCTGGCCGTTACCGCTGCATATACCAGCCTGCCAATCGCTCCCCCAAGATCAGTTGCCGTACCGGCATACACATGCTCAGCCCCGTAGCGGCGGCTTCCGCTGACTGCCAGCACAATTGCATCCGTAGTCGTACCTGTAGCTGTCAGCCCGTTCTCGGAATCGGTAATACCAAGGTCGGCCAGAGCAGCAGCCTTGGCTTCAGTTGCTGTAATCACGGCGTTCACCATTGCTGACGGAGTAAGCAGACCGTCTATGCCGAGCATAATATTGATCGTACCCGGGCGGTAGGCCTTCAGCACACTCCGTTCCACCCCGGCGCGTGCCGCATTGCCCGCAGCCGCAGTCACGCAGCAAAAGATTCCTGCCGATCCTGTATCCTCCTCAGCAACCGCTGCATGCTCCAGCGGCACTGCCGTCATTAGACCCGCGCAGCCTTCCAGCGGGTAACCCCATTCTGTCAGCTTGTTCTCCATATCGCGCACCGGATTGCTGCACTCATAGTCACGGCTGACATACTGGTTCACAGCCCGCTTCAGCCGGCTCATCCCTCCACCGTATACTGCACTCGAAATACTATCCGCCTCGGCAGGCAACTCCAGCAGCAGATGCTCCTCTTTCCACGCCAGCACCAGCCCGGGCCAAACGCCAGAGCAGTACGACCGCTCCCCGCCAGCAAGCTTAAAGGGAATCATTATTTCTGCCATACCCATTCACGCCCTTTACTTTTCATATACTTTACCTTTACCTTTATACTTTCACTTTTACTCCACTGATTCTATGCTGCTTCCTACTCAGTCACTCCGCCCACCATATCATCTATGCCACTTCTGCTACACTAACACAGACATTTAGTTGGATTTTCTCCATTTAATACCTTCATTTCTCCGGATTTATGATGATTAGTTGGAAAATACTTACTTATTTCCGACCGGTTTCCTCCTACCAGGCAAAAACAGCAGAATTAAGTGACCTTTTTCCACCTAACTCCCTCTTACCGGTAGCTGTCCCCAAAATAGATGGCGTTTTTCCACCTAATCCGCCTCAGAAATACTCAGCTGAGCATCCCTCATCTGCAATATTTACCTGCCTTCTAACAAGCTTCCCACCGTAACCACTCAATTAGCCTGGACGCCTGTATTTCCGCAAAATAGCAGTACTCATTGGCATCCGTAACCAACTATAGCATTCGCTAGGATTCATTGCTCCAGTATTTATTAGCATTCAGCAGATTTCAGCAGAATACAGCAGCATTAATTACCCTTGGCGGAATCCGCCGCTACAGGCTCATCTCCCGGACAGAGCCGCCTCCAGCTCCCCCAGCAGCCGGGCATTGTCCTCATGCCCCTTGACGGCCACACGAATATGCCCGGCGGCAAGGCCGGGATACATCGCGCAGCTGCGCACGAGGATGCCCCGGCTGCCAAGCTGCTCCTGCATGGCCGCCGCTGTCCACCCTTCCGGCAGCTGCGCCAGCAGGAAGTTCGCTTCGCCCGGCGGCACGCTGCAGCCCAGCCGCCGCAAGCCTTCACGCAGCAGCTCCCGCTCTGCTGCGATCAGCGCACGCGTGCGCGCCGCATACCCGCGCCCGCTGCGCAGGCAGGCTTCTCCGGCCAGCTGCGCCAGGCCGTTCACGCTCCAGGTCACCTGCTTGCCGCTCATCCCCGCGGCAAGCTCCGGGGCTGCTATGGTGAACCCCAGCCGCAGCCCCGGAATGGCAAAAAACTTCGTCATCGAGCGGATTAGCACCGTATGACGGAACCCGCCCAGCTCCGGCAGCAGCGATTGCCGCCGCTCCTCCGGGATGAAGTCGATGAACGCTTCATCCACGGCAAGTAAGGTCCCGCAGGCCTCTGCCTTGCGGGCCAGGAGCCGCAGGTCGTCCAGCGCATACTGGACGCCGTTGGGGTTGTTCGGCTGGCCGAGGAACAGCAGATCCACCTGCTCCAGCAGACCGGCGATTTCTTCCGCCTCCGCCCGGTACTCCTGCTCCTCCGTTCCCTGGACGGAGAGTACCTCCGCACCGAACTGCTCAGCCAGCTGGCGGTATTCGGAGAAGCAGGGCTCGACGATCCCCACCCTACGCGGTGCTGCAGCCAGCAGCAGCAGCGCCATGGACTCCGCAGCCCCGTTGCCGACAGTAATCCATTCCGTACCGATACCCAGCTCGGCGGCCAGCAGCGCTTTTAACCGGCGGTGCCCCGGGTCTGGATAAGCCGTAACAGCAGCCGAAGCATCCTGCAATAGCTCCAATACGGCCGGCGGCGGGCCAAGCGGGTTAATATTAGCGCTGAAGTCAATAAAAGCGCTGTCCCTGGCGCCTTCCCCGTAAAGCTCCGCTGCCGTCAGCAAATCGCCGCCGTGGCCATATTTTTCAAGCATCGCTACACTCCCTCTGTTTGCCTCATATTGAGTTACCTATAGCCCCAATTATTGCCTTTACCGCAGAAGCGCGTCAATGATGGATGTGAGACTATTCTGCCAATGTAACCTGACTTGCACCCATCGGCCCTGCTCCAGGCCCCCTGTGCACCTGCTCAACATCCGCTGAGCTTAGCTTTACCAGCTGAAATATACTTTCTATTTTGTGAAATGCGAGCTTTTAGTTTAGAATAAATGCAGTAGTTAACCATGTACAGGCGGAGGAATATACCATGCTCTTTATTGATAACACCGGCATTACAGACGCTTCGATCAACCTGGCCATTGAGGAGTTCGCGCTCAAAAACCTCCCGATGGACGACAGCTACCTGCTCTTTTATATCAACAGCCCGTCCATCATCATCGGTAAGCACCAGAATACGATTGAAGAGATCAATCAGGAATATGTAAAAGAAAACAACATCCAGGTCGTGCGCCGGCTCTCCGGAGGCGGAGCAGTGTATCATGACCTCGGCAACCTGAATTTCAGCTTCATCACCAAGGATGACGGGGAATCGTTCCACAACTTCCTCAAATTCACCCAGCCGGTCATCGACTATCTGCAGTCTATGGGGGTAAATGCTGAGCTTAGCGGACGCAACGACCTGCAGGTCGGCGAGCGCAAAATCTCCGGCAACGCCCAGTTCTCCACCCGCGGACGGATGTTCAGCCATGGCACCCTGATGTTCGATCTGAATCTCGATGATGTACAAGCTTCCCTGAACGTGAACCCGGAGAAGTTCAAATCCAAGAGCACAAAGTCCGTGCGCAGCCGGGTTGCCAACATCAAGGACCTGCTCGGCAATACCGATATGACCATTGAGGAATTCCGTGAGGGGCTGCTGCGCTCGATCTTCGGTATGGAGGCTTCCGAGGTTCCGCAGTACAAGCTGACCATGGATGACTGGGTCCGCATTAATGAAATCTCCAAGGAGCATTACCAGAACTGGGACTGGAACTACGGCCTCTCGCCGAAAAGTAATGTGAAGCATACCCGCAAATTCCCGGCCGGTCTGGTCGATATCCGCATGGATATTGAGGATTCCCTCATTAAAGATATCAAAATCTACGGTGATTTCTTCGGCGTCGGTGACGTAGCGGATGTGGAAGATGCACTGCGCGGCAAACGTTACGAGAATGCTGAGGTCAGAGAGGCGCTGTCCGGGCTTGATCTGAAGCATTATTTTGGGCGGATTGAGCCGGAGGACTTTATCGGCCTGGTATTCCTGGAGGAATAGCCGTTCGAGCACAGCTTTTATCCGCAGGCAAAATAGAACCAGCCAATTCCGGGCTACCCGGGTCGGCTGGTTTTTTAGCAAAGTCCCTTTATACTTTGGAAAGTCTGCGTTTCCGGTACAGCAGAAGTCCTCCTGCAAAATAAACCATCGTCAGCAGTGTGATCATAATGAGCTCCCATCCCACCTCCGGCAGACCCGCGCCATCATTCAGAATTTGATTAAAAGCACTTGCAGTATGCGTAAGCGGCAGCAGATCTGTCATGCCAAAGGCATGTCCGTGTACACTCATTAGCTTCAGATCAGGCAGGGGAAACATACTCCCCGAAAAAAACATCAGAATAAAAAACGGAAAGCAGCCGACCGTCAGTACATCAAATACCGTGTTCAAAAAGCTGGCCACAATCAGGCTCACAGCAACCATAGCCATACTAGACAGCACTCCGACAGCCAGAATAGCGCCAAAATACCCTTCCGGTTCATAACCTAATCCGAGGGCCGTCCAATAGGACAGAACAACCGCACCGGAGGCAACTGCCGCCTGGGTAATGCAGATTCCGCCCAGAAAATTAAAAGCGCCAAGCCGGCTGAGCTTAAGCCTTAGCAGTGTTTTATTGTCATTTTCTTTCACAATGGAGGCTGAAGCCGTAAACAGAACCATAAGTACAGCAAGGGAGATTAGCCCCGGGACATAGCTTTCGAATTCGTTTAAGGGCTGCTTTTTCTCAACAAAGGTTTCTTGTATAACGGCCGGAAGCGTGATCTCTGCTGCGTTCATCCCCTGCCTGTTCACCTGCTCGGCAGCCCAGACTGCTGCAACAGGGTACCTCACATTTCCCATACTCCCGTAAAAGCTTACCTGCGCCGCGCTGATATTGTCCCCTTTGGCTGCGGATGCCAGTGCCGCTGAATAGTCCTCCGGAATGACCAGGCCGATATCGATCTCCTTTTGCTTTACCTTAGCCTGCAGCTCTTCCCCGTTCGGGAAGCTTCTTACCTTAAATACCGGAGACCCGCCAGCCTCCCCCTCCATCTGCTCCAGACTGCTGATAAGCTGAACCGACGCACGCCCTGCATCCAGATTCAGTACGCCCAGCTTATAGGTAACCGCCTCTCCTCCGTAAAAAAAGGACATCAGCAAGAGAAAAAACGGCGAGAACAGCAGCACCATGGCGAGCATTTTCCAGTCTCTGATACTCTCCCTGATGGACTTGTTAACTGCTGCCATAAGCTTCATTCCCGCAGCTCCCTTCCGGTCAGCGCAATGAATGCATCCTCAAGCGTCCGTTTGCGGATCGTCATATCCAGAGTCTGAATATGGTGAGCCCTTAGCCGATGCTGCACCTGTCCAATCCACTCAAGAACGTTACCTCCGCCAAGCAGAAACAGCCCATCAGTGTAGGTTCTTTCTGTGCATTCCGGCGGCATCGTCTGCAGAGCCTTCTCAGCAAGCTCCCTGCAGATCCCGGCCACCCGGAGCTGCACAATCTCTCCTGTGCCCGCTTTGGCCTTAAGCTTGGCAGGGATGTCCATCAGCACTATTTTTCCGTGATCCATAATAGCTACCCTGTCCGACAGCCTGTCAGCCTCATCCATATCATGTGTAGTAAGGATTACCGTCTTATCCCGGGCCAGTCCCCTGATGAAGTCGCGTACCAAAATTCTGCTCTGCGGGTCAAGTCCCGCCTGCGGCTCATCCAGAATAATCAGCTGCGGATCGTGAACAAGCGCGAGCGCAATATTCAGCCTCCGCTGCATCCCGCCTGAGAGCGTCCGGCCCAGCTTGTTTCTTTTGTCCCAGAGACCCAGTGCGTGCAGCAGGCTTTCTGCCCGGTTGCAGGCCGCTCTGGAAGAAAGCCCGTAAGCAATTCCTGCGAAGCGCAGCTGCTCAAGACAGGTCAGCTGCTCCCAGATGACAATCTCCTGCGGACATAGCCCGATCATCTGCTTAATCCGCTCATAGCTGCCGGAGGTCATTAGCATACCATTGACAGAAATCCGGCCTGCATCCGCTTTCAGCAAACCGCACAGCATTCTGATCGTGGTTGTCTTGCCGGCTCCGTTAGGCCCCAGCAGGCCGAACACTTCTCCTTTATGCACCGTGAAGCTTATATTGTCTACAGCGGGCACCATCTTGTACTGCTTGCTCAAACCCGTCACCGTCAGAATAGCTTTATCCTCCATGCAGCACCTCTAATTCCATTTATTTCAAAATGGTGATACAACCAATGTATCAGAGCTTTTGCGCAGAGGCAGTGAGCTACCGCTCATTGCCCGGGGTGAACTGCTTCTTCATTAACCTGGCCTGTCTAAACGACAAAAAAGGCTCACGCTTCAAACAGCGGAGAGCCTTTTTAGGCCTTGCCTTACCGGCGCTATCCCCTCAAACGGGAGTTATCACGAATACATACGCGACGAGCAGCAGCGTAAGTACAATGCACACCTTCTCAACCTTGCTGCCCTTTTTCGTCCCGGTGCTCATTAGCTTCAGGCGCAGCTTGAAGGGCAGCGGCGGCAGCGGCGTAATCCCCCGCTGCGTCAGCGAGTCAGCCAGCAGATGCAGCGCATAGGACATGCCGCCGGCAATCCACAGGCTGCCTCCGTCATTCATGCCGAGGGAGACAAAATAGAGCAGCGCGCCCCAGCCTGCAACCGCATATAACGTATGCGTGATCCCCCGGTGCGGAACAACAGAAGCTACAACAAGTATGCAGGCCGCGATATAGTTCCAAGGATCATAATCGGCAGCAAACGCGAACAGCGCGAGGGCGATTAACATCATGACCAGCTGCCGCAGCCTTCTGCCCGGAAGGAACGATACACTGCCCACGAGCAGCGCCAGCACCATATTCCATGGCGTTTCAACGATTCCGGCAAAATAAAGATAAACCGCCGCTCCAATTAAAGCTACCTGCAGCAGCCTTAACATAGATTCGGGCACAGCACTGCGTACCAGCAGCGAGTTCGGCTCATCAATATCAGGCAGCAGGGAGCTGACCGCCGCCACAGCAGCCGCCGGAACTGTGATCTCATAGCCGAGCAGATTCATCACAGAGAGCGTAATCCCGGTGCTGATAATGAAATGGGATTTGCCCATCATCTTTGAAACCGCCCCTTTCTAAGCTGTCAAAAAATAAGAACAAATGTGCGGTTACCAAAGTATACTAAGAGAGCGTTTTTTTGTCCAGCCTGCAGCCGTATTATGTTCCCGGAAAGCCTTTAACTGCCGGGCTTCAGTATAGTTATGGCTTGTCCTCCCCTGTGTTTTAGGATACAATTTGGACAACTTGATACGTTTTCTGTATTTCATGAAAGGATGACACAGAGCCGCTGGCAATGCTGCAGCTTGCTTTTGTCGGCATCTTCAGCATCCTTGCCTCGCTGATTGTTGACGGCAGCGGTCCGCTGCTCCAGAGCAGGGAGCTCATCAGAGAGCCTGATGTGCTCTGGGCGCTGCTGATCTCCATCGGGCCAACCAGCGCGTTTGCCTTCTGGATTCAGACCGCCTGCCAGAAATACACCACACCGTCCCGGGTGGCCATTATCTACGCGATGGAGCCGGTGTTCGCCGCTTTTACCGGGCTTGTCTTTGGCGGTGAGAAGCCCGGTTTGTCCGCCGGGCTTGGCTGTCTGCTCATCCTGGCGGCCATGCTTACTGCCGGGCTCAGTCCTGTGCCTGACAAGGACGGACATGCTGAAGGAGAATCTGGTCCACTGGCTTCATCTGACGGATAATTTCATTTATACTAGAACAATAACCTTTAGGAGAGAACCCGAATGTACAAACTGATTGCAATTGATATTGACGACACTCTCATCAACGATGATAAGGAAGTAACCCCTGCCACCCAGACTGCGCTTGAACAGGCTGTCGCTGCAGGTGTTGTAGTAACTCTGGCAACCGGACGCGCTTACGCTTCTGCTCAGGCCATCGCCCGCCAGACCGGCCTCAACGTGCCGATCATTACTTACCAGGGTGCGCTGGTTAAGAACCTGATGGACGAACAAGTGCTCTACGAGCGCTATGTACCGCAAGACGCTGTACGCAAGCTTTTCCAGTATTGTGTGGAGCATGACCTGCACCTGCAGACTTATATCGATGATAAGCTGTATGCACGTGAGGAGAACCAGAAGCTGATTGAATATTCGCAGCTGAACCGGACCCAATACTTCATTGAACCGGACTGGGAGAACAAGCTTGTTCCGCAAAAAACACCAAAAATGCTCATCATCGACGACCCTGCTTACCTTGACGAGCTGTCCCCGATTCTGCGTGAGCTGCTGGGCGATTCCGTCCACATTACCAAATCCAAGCCGCACTTCCTCGAGATTATGCACAGTGAAGGCACCAAGGGTATCGCGCTTGAGTTCCTGGCAGAGCACTTCGGCTGCGAGCTGTCCGAAACGATCGCTGTCGGCGATTCCTGGAATGACCATGAGATGCTGGAAGCAGCCGGTCTTGGTGTGGCTATGGCCAATGCCATTCCTGCGCTCAAGGAAATCGCTGATTTTGTTACCCTCAGTAACAATGAGGACGGCGTGAAGTATGCCATCGACAAGTTTATTTTGAAGACAGTAGAATAATTACACGTTTGACAAAAGGGTGCGCTGCCGCCGGTTCACAAATCAACCGGCGCAGCGCACCCTTTTATTGTATTGCCTTCCTCTCATCAAGCCGATCCGGTTAAACCAATCTGCTAACCAAAGGCACTTTTGCCTTTCACTTCGCCCATTTCGCACTCTCAGCCCTCAAGCCCCGCTCTGTCCGCGTCCCAGAGCAATCCTCAGCCCCGTAACCGCCAGTGTAACGCCCTCCGGCAAAATGTAGTCCTTGCGGATGTCCACATTATGCGACATATGCGTATAGACTGTCCGCTCCGGCTGAACCGCCTTCAGCAGCTCTGCCGCTTCCGTCATATCATACACGGAGCGGGTGGACAGCTCGGCGGCTTCATAATAGAAGCTGGTACCCAGCACCAGCAGATCGGCTCCGCGCATCGGTGCGGTCTCCTCCGGTCCGAGTGATATAGAGTCTGAGCAATAGACCCACATGTACTCATCCTTCTCCAGCTTGTACGCATATGAGTAGCCGTTCTTACCGTGGTTCACCCGCCAGGTGCTGATCTGCCAGCCATCCAGCTCAAGGCCATCGTCACATGGAATCATATCAAGATGGCTGCTTAGCCACGGATATTGCCGCTGGATAATGGGAATCACCTCGGCCGGAGCATACAGCTCTCCACGGTGGCCCATCCAGCGGCAGGCATCCGCCCATTCCGGCAGTCCGCCGATATGGTCGAAATGGGCATGGGTTATCAGCAGCCTGCGCATATTGTGTTGCCCCTGCAGCTCCATCTGCCGCCGCCAGTCCGGGCCGCAGTCAATCGCAAAGAAATCACTGCCGTTATCTATAAGCACGGATGAGCGCAAGCGGGCATTCAGCCCGTCCGTTCTCGCCTCCATACAGGTCTCACAGCTGCAGTACACCCGCGGCACACCCATTGCGTCACCTGTTCCCAAAAACACCAAAGTATCCATTTGCACTCGCTCCTTCAGTTCCCACAGCTAAGATTAGTAACCCTCATTATAGTACATATCACCGTTCATCTCATCCCGCTTCCCGAGCATTCTCCTTGTCCGCATCAAAAAAACCGCCCCTCCAGCTAAGAGGAACGGCCCTGCTTGTTCATTATAATCACAACCACCAGCACGCAGAGCAGCTGCTAAATCCCCGCCAGCACCTGATACCAGATTCCGCGCCTCGAATACAGCGTCTCCCTGACCTCTGTCCAGCCTCCGAGATAATCGATCCCGAACAGCCCGGCGGGAATCGGGTACCGGCTCTCGTTGGCTGCATAGACCTGCTCGTTCACCGGACGGAAGCCATACTCGGCAAAGACCTCCTGCGCAGCAGGTGTCGACAGATAATCGACCAGCGCCTCGGCAGCTTCACGAGTTCCCCGCTCATCCACGTATTTGTCCACAACGGCAGCCGGATTTTCAATCAGAATCGTATCCTTAGGGATAATTACTTCATACTTCACGCCTTTGGCGATCCGCGCCAGCAGCTCATTCTCATACGTAACGATAACATCCCCTACGCCGTATTCAAAGGCTGCCATTGAGGCCCGCCCGCTTTTATCCAAGGATTCCACATTGGCATGTACCTGCTCCAAAAAAGCTTTTGCAGCCGCAGGATCCTTCACCCCGGTCTGCTCCTCGGACATCTTCAGGCCCGCTCCATAAATTGCGTTGATATCCCACTGCGCTCCGCCGGAGGTCTTGGGATTGGGGTAGAGCACCTTCACACCCGGCTGCGCCAGATCGGTGAAGTCCTTAATCCCCTTCGGATTGCCTTCACGGGTCCCCAGTGCCACCACTGATCGGGTGATCATCCCGTCTGCTCCATGCTCCTTCCAGGTATCCGCAACCAGCCCGGCTTTGACCAGCTTCCCGATATCCCCTTCCAGCGCCAGCAGGGTCACATCCGCTTCAAATCCGCCGGCAATCGCTCTCGCCTGCGTACCTGAGGCTTCGTAAGATTCCTGAAAGACGATGGTTTGCCCGGTTTTGGCTTTCCAGTCTGCAGCAAAAAGGGGCAAAATGTCACCCATTGCATCTTTGACCACGCTATAGGCTCCGATCACAAGAGTCAGATCCCCCTGCTGCGGAGCCGCTTCCCCGTCGTCTGATTCCTTATTATTTCCACAGCCGGCCAGAGCCAGTGCGAGCAATGCCAGCGTTAGGGCTGCCAGCCATCCGTGCAGTTGTCTGCTCCTTTTGTGAACCCTCATACCGGCACACATCCTTTACTTAGATAAACACAGGCATCGGATCTTCCTTCAGCCCGTTCTCCTGAATCCAGCTGCGGTCGTCATTGAACAGATAGGCACGGTGGACCAGCACAGAAATTTCCTGACCCGGCGTAAGGGTCTCCTTTTCGAGCGACCGGTACGTCACCAGCTTATGCCCGTTTACCTCTACCTCCACCAGCCACTCACTGCCGCGGAAATGCAGATGCTTCACGACGCCCTGCTCTGTGGCGGAAGCCATTTTGAACTCATTCAGATGGCCCACCTCGATATACTCCGGACGGATCAGCGCCTTGGTCGGCTTGCCGCCGCCCGCATTCTTGAAGCCCTTGAGCTCGCTGGCACTCTCGATCAGTGTCGATTCACCGATAAAGGTTGCCACAAACGGCGTCTTCGGCTCTTTGTAAATATCCCACGGGGTGCCCTTCTGCTCCAGACGCCCCTGATTGATGATCATAATCTCATCGGCCACCTCAATCGCTTCATCCTGGTCATGCGTGACGAAGATCGAGGTGATGCCGACACGTTCAATCAGCTCGCGCAGCCACGAGCGCAGCTCCTGGCGGATCTTCGCGTCAATGGCGGCAAACGGCTCATCCAGCAGCAGCAGCTGCGGCTCAGGCGCAAGCGCCCGGGCAAATGCAACCCGCTGGCGCTGGCCCCCGGACAGCTGATGCGGATAACGCTTCTCAAATCCCTTAAGACCGGTGAGCTCAACCAGCTCCGTAACCCGGTCACGGATTGCAATCTTATTCGCTTTCTTAACCTTAAGTCCAAAAGCGATATTCTCATAGACAGTCATGTGCTTAAAGAGCGCATAGTTCTGGAACACAAAGCCGATTTCGCGCTCCTGCGGCGGAAGATTGTTGACCGTTTTACCGTGAAAAATAATTTCACCGCTGTCCGGTGTCTCCAGTCCTGCCAGCATGCGCAGAATCGAGGTTTTGCCGCCGCCGCTTGGGCCTAGCAGGCCGATCAGATGACCTTTGGTAATCCCGAAATTAACGTCCTTCACGGCGTGAAAATCTCCAAAATGCTTATTTAGTCCCCGAACCTCTACATGCATCTCTAATGCACACCCTTTCGTCTCTTACTCCATTCCATCAGCAGCAGCAAGCCTGCGGAGAATGCGGCCAGCACCAGCGCCACACCGCCCGCAGCAGTTACATTAAAGTTCTCTACATCCTGGTAGACCAGCGTGGTTGCAGTCTGTGTTTTATTCATAATGTTACCCGAAACAACGAGTACGGCGCCGAATTCGCCCAGTGAGCGGGCAACCGTCAGAATCACACCATAGATAACCGCCCAGCGGATTGAAGGCCAGGTCACCTTCCAAAAGGTTGTCCAGCCGTACGCCCCGAGCGTCGAAGCAGCTTCTTCCTGCTGTGAACCGATCTCCTGCAGCACCGGCATCACCTCACGCACCATCAGCGGGAACGTTACAAACAGCGTGGCAATGACCATTCCGGGAAAAGCATAAACAATATTGACTCCGATTTGTTCAAAAAGCGCACCGAGCGCACTGTCCGGACCGAGCAGCAAAACGATCATCAGTCCGCCGATTACGGGTGATACAGCATACGGCAGATCGACAATGCTGTTCAGCAGCCCTTTCAGGCGTTTGCCCAGCCAGTTTGCCCGCACCAGATACAGGGCCAGCATAATGCCGAACAGGGTATTCAGCAGTGTAACCACCACAACCACGAACCCGGTCATCATCAGCGCGTGCAGTGCCTCCGGCCGCGACAGCGAGGCCCAGAATCCGCTGAAGCCATCACTGAAAGCCTCCGTCGCCATTTTACCCAGCGGAGCGGCAATCAGCAGGATAAATACAAGATAGGTAAGGGTAATCCATAGTTTTCTCATGATCTTCTCCCCCGCATCTGCAGCAGATTAATCAGCCAGAGGATCAGGAAGGACAAGGTCAGGAGAATGACCGATACCGCAGCGGCACCAACCGGATTATCACTTTCCACTTCACCGAAAATAAAGACTGAGGACACCAGCGTCCGTCCCGGAATATTGCCGGCAACCAGCACAACTGCTCCGAATTCAGCCAGCGCACGCGAGAAGGCCAGCATACCGCCGCTGATCATCCCCGGAGCCATTGAGGGAAGAATCACCTGCCGGAATACCCGGCTGCTCCTGGCGCCCATCGTATAAGCAGCTTCTTCCTCGGAAGGATCAAGCTCCTCCAGCAGCGGCTGTACTGCGCGGATGACAAACGGGAACGTTACAAAGATCATGGCAATCACAATAGCCGGCTGATGAAAAACAATCTCGAAGCCGAGTCTCTCCGCCAGTCTGCCAATCAGACTGCCCGGACCGAGCAGCAGCAGAATCATCAGACCACCGACCGCTGTCGGCAAGGCAAAGGGGAGATCGACCAGGCTGTTCAGCAGCGCTTTACCGGGGAAGCGGTATCGGATCAATACCCAGGCAATCATCGTGCCCAGCAGGACATTTATAACAGTAGCGATGACTGCCAGCTTCAGTGTCAGCAGGACCGATTTCCAGGCAATCGGGTCGCTTACAGCTTCGATAAAGGTGCTGAAGCCCAGCGAAAAGGAATTGTAATATACGCCGAGAATCGGCAAAACAATCAGCACGACAAAATACAGCAGAATCGTTGTGCGAAATCCCCAGGTCCAGCCCTTGTGTCTCAGCAGCGAATTCAAGTTAAGAGTCCCCCCACCTCCGGATATCCGGTCGGTATAGTAGCCATTACGCCCATAATTATTCCTATTAATATACTTGGTATTATAATTATCATTACTTTACCAAAGCCGCCTGTGTCCGTCAATTACTTTCGTTCAATTTGGGGTAAACTATAGTATATTTTATTTATATTACAGGGAGGGGATAGCATTATGTTACATACTATTGAGATTTCGACCAGCAAACGGGATGAGCTGCGTGATATTACGCGTGAAGTTATTTCCTGTGTAAAAAAGAGCGGGGTGCAAAATGGCATTGCTGTAGTCTATTGCCCGCATACCACTGCAGGAATTGCCATTAATGAAAATGCCGATCCGGATGTAAAGCATGACGTGCTGATGAGGCTGGATGAGGTGTACCCCTGGGAGCATCCGAAATACCGTCACGGCGAAGGCAATACAGCCTCCCATCTAAAATCAATAACCGCCGGTCCATCCCAGAGCATTATTATCCAAGAGGGTTCCCTGCTGCTCGGCCGCTGGCAGGGCATTTATTTCTGTGAGTTCGACGGGCCGAGGCACCGCCAATATTATGTGAAGATTATTGAAGGATAATAGGACCTGTCAATAAAGCTAATAAACACGGCTCCGCCAGTTCCGGCGGAGCCGCTTCTATGCAATCTATAGTTTCTATAACACTTTCACTATGCAAAGTTATACCAATGCACAGTTCTAAAGTGAGGAGGCCTAAAAATGTGGATACTAAAGACTCCGGCTGAGCACCTTAATATGAGTAAGGGCGGCCTGCTTAACATCATCAAAAGAAACCTTATCCTGAATATTATAAGAAATAAATCCGTGGGCAGATAAAAACAACGTCAGCGGGACACTTTGCCAATCCTCGGAAACATATCCCTCTTCCTTCATATGCCGGCGTACAATGCCTGCGAATAACTCAAAACATCGTCCCTGTTCTGCACGGCAATAAGCCAGAAGCTCTTCATCACGGATCATGAACATAATCTCATATTGATGCGGATGATCGAGTCCAAAACGGATAAATTCCATTACCAGCTGCTCCACCCGGGTCATACCGGGTTCAGGCGGATTATTCATTGCCTCATTAAGCAGGCCCGCTACGTGATTAAAGTCCTCAACCACAATAGCATAGAACAGCTCCGCTTTTTCTTTGAAATGATAATAGAGCGAGCCATGGCTGTATCCCAGATGCTGTCCGATGCTGCGCATAGAAATTGCACGGTATCCTTTGGTGATAAACAAATGCCTGGCTGCTTCCAGAATCCTCTCTCTCGACAACTCCCGCTCCACTGCTCTTCTTGCCATAATCTATTCCCCTTCGCTGAAGTAAAGCCGCCGCCCTTCTGTAACCAGCGCTTGCCCCTGGGTAAGATCCGTTATCCATGCTACAAAAGCGTCACCTTCATCATTCCGCGGCAGACACAGCAGCGTCACTGTATCCGTAAAGGAGGTTTCACCGGTCTTGGTGCCTTTAGCACGCAGCTCATTCTCAACTTTACCCAGCCACGTATAATCAATTTGCACAAAGACTTCACGCCTCAGCACCCGGGTAATGACTTCACCGGCCTCAAGCGCCAGCACAGCGCCGTCAGCATAAGCCCGGATAAGACCGCCTGCCCCCAGCATAATGCCTCCGAAATAACGGGTAACCACAATTGCGACATTTTTAACTTGTTGGTTGCGGATTACTTCCAAAATCGGTTTACCGGCCGTTCCACTCGGTTCCCCGTCATCTGACTGTCTTTGAATCTCATCTCTTTCGCCAATCATGTAAGCCGAGCAGTTATGTGTGGCATTGCGGTGCTGCTTCTTGATGTCTTCAATAAATTGCATAGCCTCTTCTTCATTGTCCACCGGCATTACATGCCCGATAAAACGCGACTTACGAATTACGACTTCCCGGGACCCGGGAGAACGTACCGTCCGATATTGTTCCAGCATCCTATTCCATTCCTTACCTAGTCTTGGGATAACTTAATATAGTTTAGGAGCAGCCCCGGTATGGATAACCTATGGACTGCTCCCAGTTACTTCTAATGTATGAATGTTCTGTGGTGTACGGTAATGCTATTCAGTAAGTCTGGCTTCCAGTTCAGCTTTTTCTTTCTCGTAGCCCGGTTTGCCCAGCAGCGCGAACATGTTCTTCTTGTATGCTTCCACGCCCGGCTGGTCAAACGGATTAACGCCAAGCAGGTATCCGCTGATACCGCAGGCTTTTTCAAAGAAGTAAACCAGATAACCGAAAGTATATGGAGTTTGATCCGGGATTGTCACGATCAGGTTCGGCACTTGTCCGTCTGTGTGCGCCAGCAGCGTTCCCTGGAAAGCCTTCTTGTTAACAAAGTCCACTGTTTCACCGGCAAGGAAGTTCAGCCCGTCAAGATCGTCAGCATCGCTTTCGAGTGTGATGTGGTGACGAACCTGCTCAACCTGGATAACTGTTTCGAAAATGTTACGGTTACCCTCCTGAATGAACTGACCCATGGAGTGAAGGTCGGTGGAGAAATCAACGGAAGAAGGATAGATTCCTTTGTAATCCTTGCCTTCGCTTTCTCCGTACAGCTGCTTCCACCATTCGGATACGAAGTGCAGGGACGGTTCGTAGTTAACAAGAATTTCTGTTGTTTTGCCTTTGCGGTACAGCGCGTTACGCACTGCAGCATATTGGTAGCTCTGGTTGGTTGCTACATCCGGATTGTTGAACTCATCCGCTGCGGCTGCGGCTCCCTGCATCATTTCTTCAATGTTGATGCCTGCTACAGCAATCGGCAGAAGTCCTACAGGTGTCAGTACGGAATAACGTCCGCCTACATCGTCAGGGATGATGAACGACTCATAGCCTTCTTCAGTAGCCAGCTTCTTGAGTGCGCCCTTCTCCTTGTCTGTAGTAGCGTAGATACGCTTGCGGGCTTCTTCCTTGCCGTATTTCTTCTCCAGCGCCGCGCGGAAAATGCGGAACGCGATTGCCGGTTCAGTAGTTGTCCCGGATTTGGAGATAACGTTAACGGAGAAGTCCTTGCCTTCCACCAGGTCAAGCAGGTGTGTGATATATGTAGAGCTAATGTTGTTGCCTGCGAAATACACTTCCGGAGTCTTGCGCTGTTCCTTAGTCAGGTTATTGTAGAAGGAATGTGTCAGTGCTTCAATTGCAGCACGTGCTCCCAGATAAGAACCGCCGATCCCGATAACAATCAGAACCTCGGAATCACTCTGGATCTTCTTGGCTGCTGCTTGAATACGCGCAAACTCTTCTTTGTCATATGCGGTCGGGAGATCAATCCAGCCCAGGAAATCGGAGCCGGCCCCAGTTTTGTTATGCAGCTGCTCATGGGCTAGTTTAATCGGAGCAGCAAAGTAGTCAACTTCATGCTGGTTAAGGAAAGACAGGGCTTTGCTGTAGTCAAAATTAATCTTCTTGGACATCGGTTATGGTAACCTCCTGTTTATCTCTTTAGATTTGACACGGTTTGTTACAACATTATAATCTAGGATACTTTAATTTGTCTTGACTGGCAAGGTCTTAGGGCACATCCCGGGCTTTTGGCACAAGTTTTCGAAAGTTACATGGAAGCGCTTGCTTGACATCCATAGCCCACTGTCCCGGTGGAACAACCCCAAGTACCGTGATAGAATGATTAAAACACAGCTGGAGAACCTGAACCGGCGGACAAGCCGCTTCTGCTCCGGCAGCGAACTTTAAAGAGTGAAGGCGGAGATGGAATGAAACAGATCGGCTTTATCGGACTCGGAACGATGGGCGCTCCCATGGCGGCAAACCTGCTGAAAGGCGGATACCAGGTTACGGTGTACAACCGTACGGCAGAGAAGTGCAAGCCTTTGGAGGATGCCGGTGCAGCTGTTGCAGCTACCCCGCAGGCGGCAGCGCAGGACAAGGATGTTATTATTACCATGATCAGTAATGATGATTCGATCCGGGAGGTTTATTACGGTGAAGACGGTATACTGGCGGTCCTGAAGCCGGGAGCCGTAATCATTGACTCCAGCACCATTTCCCCCGGACTGGTCAAAGAGGTCGCGGCGGCTGTAGAAGAACGCGGCGGTAGCTTCCTCGATGCGCCGGTAACCGGCAGCAAGCCTGCAGCGATCGAAGGCACGCTTGTGTTCATGGTCGGCGGCGACGCCAAGGTCATTGAAGCCGAGCGGGATCTCTTTGACACAATGGGCCGCCTGCTGCTGCATATGGGCGGAAACGGCAGCGGCGCTGTAGCCAAGCTGGCGCATAATTCTATGGTCGGCATTCATAATGTTGCCCTCGCTGAAGGCTTCTCCATTGCTGTGAAGAACGGTGTACCGGCAGATAAATTCCTGGAGCTTGTCCAGAACGGTTCCGCGGGCAGCAAGCAGGCCGAGCTGAAAGGGCGTAAAATTATCGAAGATGACTTCAGCAATCAGTTCTCGCTGGCTCTTATGCTTAAAGACCTGAAGCTTGCTTCCGCACTCAGCGACTCAACCGGGGTCCCTGCGCCTATGCTGGGACTGGCTAAGAGCATGTTCCAGGCCGGATATACCCAAGGCTACGGTGAAGAGGATCTGTCCGCTGTAGTGAAAACCTACGAAGCCTGGATCGGCCGCAAAATTGGGGCAGATAAGGCTCAGGAGTAGGCTGCGGTACAGGTACAACAGTCCGGTTCATTACCGGACCAGTATATATTCAATTGTAAAGAGGTGCTCCATTCAGCCGTAATTATGCGGTTGCGGAGCACCTTTTTTTGTCGTTAACTATCCTATAGTTGGCTTACAAGCCTATATTTCCGGGGAGCTTACAGGCTCGGGTACCATCTGCTCCGCTCCTTGCTGCTCAATTCCCGCTTCCGGTCCTTCTTCCTCCACCGGCCACTTCAGCTCTGCCTTCCGCCCATCAATCCACCAGCTTCCGCCGGGAGTCAGTGCCAGCAGCCAGTTCCCCCATCTGCCTGATACCTGAACGGTCTGCGGCTCCAGGAATGTCACTTTAGGAGCATATCCATCGGGATATTTATATGCCGGGACACTTACCTTTAGCTCCGCAGTTGCTGCAATCTCCTCCACTACCACAAGCTTTCCGGGAGAAGACTGCATCCAGCCAGTGCCTTCTGCCGCCTGTACCTGGTACCAGTCACCCTTTTTGGCGATTACATGCAGTCTTTGCGGCTGTATACTGACACCTCCGGACAACGTCCCTATTTGGGGATAGAGTCCGGTTTCGGCAAGTACGTCCATGGACTGCTGCAGATACTGGACCTTCTGCTTATTCAGCCATAAGGAATGGGACTGCAGCGCAGAATAAAGTCCCACCGCCTTGTTATCATTCCAGACGCGTTCAAACTGGCTTAGAGGCACATTCCTCTCTCCGGCATACGGGGCAATCTCAATTGTTAAGCCCGGACGGCCAAACTCCTGGATGAACCAGTCCTTATAGCCTCCGCCGGAAGGGTTCTTCTCAGGAGATACCAGAGAGTATCCGGTCATACGGCTAAGTGTCCGGGCTATTGCCTGATCCCGGGCTACATTGCTGCTGAGGGTATTAAAATGCCAGAAAATAATTTCTCCGGAGCTATGGTAGGAAATCGTCATCTCCGGATCGATCCGGTATGTAAAATCCATCATCAGCCGGACTTCCGGCGCCTGTGCGGGCCGCTGGCCTTTATAATTCTGATACCACGGGTATGAGCCTGCATTCTTAATCGTACTCCAGTTGGCCGGATACTGGCGGTTAAGGTCGATACCCTGCATGTTGGCCTTCCAGCGGGTGAAGTTAATACTATTACCGTTGTAGCGCCGCAGTGTCTGAGCCAGCTCTGCTGTAAGGCCTGCCGTACCCTGCTGGGACAACACCACACCGTCGGGATTCACCATCGGGACCATCCAGATGCTCACTTCATCCAAAAGCCGGCGTACGTTGTAATCTCCAATGGTTGTATTGTTAACATAGGCTTGGGCGTATGTATCAATCATTTTCATTAATACGGTAGTTGTCATCCACTCTCTGGCATGATGGGAGCCGTTCAGGGACAGCACTGCTTCCCCTCTGCCCAGCTTTACAGCCCATAATTGCCGTCCATAGGGGCTTTGCCCCAATGTCTCCATAGATACCAGATCCGGATAGGCCTTCACCAACCGTTCAATATCTCTCTGCATAATCGTATAGGAATATACCTGGTTGGAATTCACAATATTAGCCGATGCCTCTACCGGTGTCATTGTCAATATCAAGGCAAGCAGCATACAACTCCAAAAGCCCAGTAGTACCTTATGCAACCGCCTGTACATCCATGATTGTTTCATTCTCACGCCTCCCACTATTCTATCTACTCTAGCAGCTAGTGGAAGTATATGAGAATGTTGCTAACCCGTCAATATCTAGCAGGAATTCTGTATTCGGCTCATAATATAGCTGTTGGGAGCAGGTATCCTGCACAGTATGCAAGAATGTATTAACATTAAAAAATCCATAATATCCCAAGGGGGCGGGCTATAAAGATGTTTACTATATCTTTCGCTGATCCGCAAGATGCTGCCAGGCTGGCCGATGTCCAAAAACGGACTTTTGATGCCGATGCCAGGCTCTACCAGAATAAAGAGGAAGACGGCCCTCCCGGCTACGCCTCTGCAGAGTGGCAGGCTGAGCAGATGATGAACGCACATTACTACAAGCTTGCTACAGAAGACTGCATCATAGGAGGCATGATTGTGTTCCCGTCCCCCGCCGCTACAGAATGTCACCTGGGCCGTATTTTCATTGATCCGCAGTATCAGAATCACGGCTACGGGCAAGAATCATTCCGTTTCCTGTTTCAGACCTATCCCGTTGCCCGTAAATGGACGCTGGATACCCCTTCATGGGCGCTCAGAAACCACTACTTCTACGAGAAGCTCGGCTTCGTACGTACGGGAAAAATGACAGATGAGGTAAACGGCGAAGTTATAATCGGGTATGAGCGGGTCAAATAAGCTTACTGTTGCCGGCCCTGCTCAGCCACTCCTTTACCATAGCTCCTAAAAGCCCCTCCTGCTCCATATGCAGGTTATGTCCTGCATGATCCAGTACAGCAAAGGCAGCATGCGGATACAACTCCAGCAGCTTCCATGCATCCCTATAGCCGGTCATGGAGTCCTGCCTTCCCGTCAGGATTAGGCTCGGTTTGAGAAAGGGATCTATCCGGTCAGCATCAAAGCTGAAGGGATACTTGCCTGCTGCCTTGATCCGCTCCATAAACCCGTTATCAGCCAGCTGCAAAGCACTTACAATCTCACGGTTATAACGTTCCCAGGCTGCTCTGGTCTGCACTACAGCAATAGATGTGAATTCGTCCCGTTCTGCTTGACTCAATTCCTCAAGCAGTTCCTTGTCACAGATTGCAGCCTGATGCTGCGGCAGCTCTCTGTCGCGCATCTCTGCAATAACACAAGGACATAAAAGAAAAAGCCCCTCAATTGAGTCGGCGTAATTTCTGAGCAGGCCTCTTGCAAGATATCCTCCGTACGACTGGCCGACCAGCAGAAAACGTTCACCGGGAATCAGCTCCTCAATCATCATCTCCACCGCACGCAGCATATCGTCTGAAGATTGTATCCAGTCAGCAGCCGGAGTCAGCCCCATCCCAGGTAAATCCACATATATCCGCCGGTACTGCTGTTCTGGAGTGAATAAAGGCTCCAGGCAGCCCATCATCATACGGTGGTCCGGCCCGTTTCCATGCAGGATTAGAATAGGCTGCCCCTCTCCTGCTTCCTCATAGTTAAACGTTATGTAGTCATTTGAATACAGCAAAGCATCAGCCCCCTTTACTTAATAGCATTCTGTAGAACAAAAAAGTTATCCTTCCACAAACAAGAACATAAGTTCCTATTAAGGATACCAAATTCCATTATTTTGGACAAGTCTTATTTTAACTCTTCCCTTGCCCGGATATAAAGAAGAAGCCCTGCAATTAAGCAGAGCTTCTCTCCATAGACCAAATGAATTTAAAGATTCGGGTAAGAACAGCAATAATCAGTTAAAGCGAATACTTCCAGCGCAAACTTGGAGTTGCCGGGAACGTGGAACGTTTCGGCTCCCTTAATTTCTTTCCAGACGTCAGTACCTGGAAGCAGTACCTTCAGATCGCCGGATAGAATCTCCATCGTTTCCGGGCCTTCTGTGCCAAACTCATACACACCCGGCAGCATGATGCCAAGCGTTACCTTAGTGCCGTTCTCCAAAATCACGGTACGGCTGGTAACTTTTCCATCGTAATAAATATTGGCTGCTTTTTGAACTGTTGCGTTGGTAAACTGGCTCATGCTTATTCTCCCCTTTATATTTATTCCGTCTATTATAGCAGGGCTTTAACGCGGCTGACTACATTTTCTACTGTAAAGCCGTATTCTTTCATCACGATATCGCCAGGTGCGGAAGCACCGAAGGTAGTGATACCGAGAATATCGCCCTGATCGCCTGTGTAACGCTCCCAGCCGAAGGTCTGTGCCATTTCGACTGCAAGACGGGCTTTAACTTCAGGAAGGATAACGGAATCACGGTAAGCCTTATCCTGCTTCTCGAACAGATCCCAGCTCGGCAAGCTGATAACGCGTACGTCAATACCTTCTTCAGCCAGTACTGCCTGCGCTTTTACAGCCAGCTGCACTTCGGAGCCGGTAGCAATAATCTGTGCCTGCGGAGTACCGTTCTTGGCGTCGGAAACAACGTATCCGCCGCGTTTGATGTTCTCGCGTACGCCATCTACTGTTCCTGGAAGGATCGGCAGGTTCTGGCGGGTAAGCACCAGTGCCACTGGGTTAGCCGTATTTTCAAGTGCATAAGCCCAAGCTGCGGAGGTTTCGTTGGCATCAGCCGGACGAATGACAGTCAGACCCGGGATAATACGCAGGGAAGCCAATTGCTCAATTGGTTCATGAGTAGGGCCGTCTTCACCGACAGCGATACTGTCATGAGTCAGAACATAAGTTACCGGCAGCTTCATAATCGAAGCCAGGCGGACAGCCGGACGCAGGTAGTCGGTAAATACGAAGAACGTTCCGCCGAATACTTTGAGACCGCTGTGCAGGGCAATCCCGTTCATTGCTGCAGCCATACCGAATTCACGGACACCGAAATAGATGTTACGGCCGTCATAGGCTTCGGAAGTGAACTGGGTCAAGCCTTTCAGGTGGGTCATTGTGGAGCTTTCAAGGTCAGCAGATCCGCCTACCAGCTGCGGAACTCCGGCTGCCAGTGCGTTCAGTGCATTACCGGATGCTACGCGGGTTGATACGGCTTTGTCTTCTGCTGTGAAGAACGGAAGCTGTGCATCCCAGCCTTCTGGAAGCCCGCCGCTGATAGCAGTTTCAAGCTGTGCTGCCAGCTCCGGATAAGCTTTTTTGTAGGCTGTGAATTTCTCGTCCCATGCTTTGTTCGCGGCAATACCGTTTTCCTTCACTTCAGCAAAACGGGCACGAACTTCATCCGGAACATAGAAGTCTTCTTCATATACCCATTTGTAGAAGTCTTTAGTCAGCTTCGCTTCTTCAGCACCCAGCGGAGAGCCGTGAGTACCGCCGTGTCCGCCTTTACCCTGTTTGTTCGGGCTGCCGTAGCCGATAACAGTCTTAACTTCGATCAGGGTCGGTTTGCTTGTATCAGCTTGTGCATCTGCAATAGCCTGTTGCAGTGCAGGAAGATCATTACCGTCCTCAACACGCAGAACCTGCCAGCCGTAAGCTTCAAAGCGCTGTGCAACATTCTCGGAGAATGCCAGATTCAGCTTACCGTCGAGCGAGATATCATTGGAATCGTACATTACAATCAGCTTACCCAGCTTAAGATGTCCGGCCAGGGAGGCAGACTCGGAAGAGATCCCTTCCATCAGGTCACCGTCGCCGCAGATTGCATACGTATAGTGGTCAATTACGTTATGGTTATCTTTATTATAAGTAGCACCCAGCTGAGCTTCAGCCATAGCCATACCTACAGCCATACCGATACCTTGTCCAAGCGGACCAGTGGTAGCATCAACACCGGCAGTGTGGCCGACCTCAGGATGGCCTGGGGTCAGACTGCCCCACTGGCGGAACTGCTTCAATTCTTCCATCGGCAGGTCGTAACCGCTCAGGTGCAGCAGGCTGTACAGCAGCATGGAGCCGTGTCCGGCAGATAATACAAAGCGGTCACGGTTAACCCAGGTCGGGTGATCCGGATTATGATTCATTGTTTTGGCGAACAGCTGGTAACCCATCGGTGCGGAACCCATCGGCATACCCGGGTGACCGGAATTGGCTTTTTCAATAGCGTCAATAGCCAGTGTACGGATCGTAGTAATCGCCAGGTTGTCCACCGTCGAATTTTCTTCCTTATGGATCGCTTGCTCTTTTGCCTGCTCAGTCATTAAAATAATCCTCCTCTAAATCAAGAATGTCATTTTGACTATTATTGTATCACTAATGTGGAAGCATTATCAATTGTTTTTGTACACGCACGGTTTGAACAGCTTATTTTTTACCAGACAAAATCAGCTTTATACATCAGGCCCCCGCGCGGTATACTGGTCCAAAGACCAGGTACTTAGCCTTTAGTCCAGTTTCAGGTTAAGACTAAAGTTTGTTTCCCGCAGCTGGATTATGCAGTAAGATGAAGTTACCTAACGAGGAATTTTACCGGATTATCCATATTTTCCAGCAGAAAGGAATCCTGAGCATGGATGCACGCAAAAATATCTATATTGTTTTAACCGGAACCGGCACTGCTTTTAGCGGCTTGATTAAATGGTTCACCAAGGCAGAGCTGAATCATGCTTCGATTGCCTTTGACAGCGGACTGCAGGAGGTGTACAGCTTTGGGCGGAAAAAAGTGCACAACCCGTTCGTTGCGGGACTGATCCGCGAGAACTTTGAGCATCCTTTTTACAGTATGGCTGATTGCGCCATTTATGAAATGAATGTCAGTGACGGGGAATACGAAACGATGTATAAGCATGTCCAGGGCATGATGGAAAATCAGGGACGCTACAAATATCATCTGCTGGGCCTGATCGGTGTACTGCTGAATGTGAGGTTTGACCGGGAAGACGCTTACTTCTGCTCCCATTTTGTCGCTTCCGTCTGCGAAGAGGCTGCATGCCGGCCGGTTGCCAAGCCTTCCTGCTTCGTTACACCGGAGGATTTCGCAGAATCACTCTGTGCCGATAAAGTATACAGCGGCAAGCTGGCCTACTATATGCATCTCACACATGGCAATACCTACATAAGCTCACCCAAGGTTCCGGCTGCTGCTGCCTCCTTAAGTACACGCAGACTCCTGCTGACAGAAGAAAGGGCCGAGGGAATCGTCTAGCGATCAGCCCTCCGCCCGTTAAAATATGGTTTGTACCTTGTATGAAGTCTTTATTTAATCCGGTGGCTCTGAAAATAATCCTGCCAATTCCCCTGGATGGTCACCGTAACGGTGTCCATTTTAGTGCTGAACGCATTTTTTGCAGTAAAAGTAAAAGTGACCGGCCCGTCTGGCAGCCTTTCAAATGAAGAATTATACAGCTCTCCGTTCCATACCGTTCTGCTGCTGTCAGAGGGAGTAAGCAATATATGATACCCTCCCGTCATCGAAACCTCCACTGAATCAGGCATCCCCGTTGTATCTGCACGAAGCACAAAGCTCTCCCCTGCCCAAAACACACTATAGCCCCGCGGACTCTCTGCTGTTCCGCTTTTTTTCATATTATAGGTCTGACGGTTAGTATTCCATTCCGCCGTATGGCGCACCCCGCCCTGAACAGTCAGCAGGTTAACCATAAAATACTTGCGGGGAGATATTCCGCTCCAGCTAAATCCGTCATAGACTTCAACCTCAACAGCGTATTTCTGGTTCTCCGTCAGCACAGCGGCAGGAACCTTCCACTCTTGTACGGATGAAGCCTGTTCCCCTGACTGTGCTGTCACAGCACCGGTAGTCAGATTAATGACCCTTACTTTATAGCGCTGCTGTTCATCGCCGTCCTCATCCTGATAACCCCATTTTATTACAGGCGTCAGCGTGTTGGTTACCGTCGGAACGGTCTGGCTGCTGCTGGCGGGATACGTTATGTTGGCAACAGGAATGCGGTTTGCGACCGTAATAGTCTGCATCAACTCCCGTGAAAGCCCCAGCGAATCCGTCACAACCTGCCGCAGAATGAAGGTGCCGTTAGTGCTGAATTGCTTAGTAAAAGTGCTCTGCGAGCCAGCCAGCCCTTCTGATCCGCCGAATGGCTTAAGGTAATAGCTGTAGCTGATGCTGTCACCGCTTGGGATATCCGGATCTGACGCTGTACCTTGAATAGTCAGCTTATCCGTTCGATATATCGGTACTACAGCGGCATTGCGGCCGGTATCTGTCATGAGCGTAAACCCTGGCTGCGGAGGGTTGTCGATGATAAACGTTTTTTCATTGGAAGGCTCGGACCAGGAAAGCTTAGAATAGGCACGCCCGTAAACCGTAAAGTATTCAAACCGTTCAAATGTTAGGTTAGGAACCTGATATTGCCGTACCCATCCAGTCAGATCCGAATTCTCTACACTTTTAGCTAGTATGCTGTCCTTTGTAAAAAATTCTAAGCGATACTTCTCCTGGGCATCATTTTCCGGATCAGAGTATGTCCACTCTATTAAGGGATCTCCTTGAAGCTCAGCATCAAGTATAGTTGGATTGGCTACTGTTCCAGCGGGCCGGTTCAATATCATTGTTGGCGCCAGATTAGGGAATACATTAATATCTAATGAAGCAATATTTGATTTAATTCCAATCTGATCAATAGCCCAGTGTTCCAAGCGGTAAGTGCCTGTCTCCGAAAAAATCATTGTAATATTGGGTGTAGTATAGCTTTTAATTTGCCCGCTGCTGTCTGTTACTTGCCAAAAATATCGTAAGGTACCTTGATCCGCCGTATCTGCATCGAGATCAGCAGAAAAATATTGGATCGTATCGAACTGGTTTGCAGTATCCGGCCCCTGAATAGCTGCTGCAGGCGCATGATTTAAGACCCTAAATGAGCGTGCTGCCGTTGAACTAAGTGAACCATCTGTGGCCGTTAGATGTAACTCCCATAAGTTATCTACAACCTGTTTAGGTGTAAATCCGTATAGATTAATCAAATTTTGTACAGTTAACTTTTGGCTACTGCTGTTACCAACGAAGTAATTTGCCCCTCTATACTTCGCATTCCAGGTAAACATTACATTATCCCCGTCTTCATCCGGATTCGGAGTTAGATTTTCAATTGCAACAGCATCATCCCGGTATATTTCCGCAGGCATAATGAAATTGGCCACTGGCGGATGATTCATTACTTTCACGGTTTGGCTATAAGCACCAGACCAAAGTCCGCGGTTATCACGTACCTTTAAGGTAAGTACATAACTGCCGACACCATACGATGCTATATTAGGAGGTGTACTTGCTCCTCCTGTATAGGACCATACGGTTTGCCAGCCATCTTTTACTACGGACCATTGATACGTGTCCAGCGGATCGTTATCCGGATCGTATGACTTATCAATAATTGTAGTTGCTTTACGATAAGATACGATGCTTGGCTCAACCGTAAACAATGCGACCGGTGGAAGATTTCCTGCAGCCGCTCCTACTGTTTGAGTGCACCAATCGCTCCAAACACCAATAGAATTCTCCCCATCGACATCCCGTACTCTGAGCCGGATCGTGTACAAATCTGTAGTAGATAAGATCCCGGAGGGTACGCCATCAGTCCATATTTCTTCTTCCCCTTTTTTGTACTGCCACTGCCAAGCAGTTAATCCTTTATCTGGCCTGTTTATGTGGTCCAGATCGTATGAACTGTCTGCCAGCTGCAATGCTCCATTAACCAATTTTGCCGAAAATAAGGCAACAGGCTTTCGGTGGACCTGAAAGGATAACTGGGTAAAGTTATCCTTTCCCCACATTCGATATTCATCGAAACGAGCATCTGTTTTAGGGTTATCACGGGGCTGATAGGTTGCAATGTAAAGGCCGGTTAGCGAAAAGGATTCATAAGGCGATCCCCGCCATGTTTCCTGGTCCGATAAGAGGCCCATGCTATTGTCAAAATAGTTAGGGTTATGCTGATACTTATATCGTTCCGCCAGTTTGGGATCCCCTTCATAATCTGTATACGATGTACTGTTAGTAATAGGTGTATTAATCAGAACGAACATGCTTCGCTTTAGCCTCTGCCTCACCTTAAATGTCATCGAAGCAGAGGCAGAAGCGTTTGATGGATCAACAGCCTTCACTGTTAGCGTATAATCTCCGGGAGGGATGGCATCCGTTATTGAATCTATTGGAATCAAAAACCTTTTGGTTGATCCGGCTTGTGGCACTGTTATTTTTTTATAAAGGACATTTGGAACCTCAGCCGTCAAAGTAACGTCGTTGTTATCCGCATCCTGTACATACCCTTCTATATTGAGAGAGCTTAATCCAGCATCGTTTAAGAGTGTTTGGCCACTCGGTGTAGTAATGGAAAGCGTCGGTGCGGTGTTTTTTTTCAGCGGAATATCAAATTCGGTTCTCGTCCAATGTGATCCAATTGACCTTCCGCCTTCCCAGGATGGATAAGAAACTGAATCACTAATAGTGTACATAAAATGAAGGTTAGTTGGTTCCTCTGTTAATATCATATCTTGACCGGTATATAATTGTATGCCTTCAAGAAAATCACCGGATTTTTTAAGATGCATGTAAGCTCGGACAGTCTCATTATAGACCCAAGGCGCACCATAGTAATGGTAATTATAAAAAAAACGCTCGCCCCAGGCATAATGTGGGTCTGATGGAGTTGTAACGAAAATTTCCAATCCAGTAGTGAAGTTCCACTGATAGTTAGCTTCCCAAGTACCAACACCTTCAACTCTGTATAAGTCAGCATTATAATTAAAGTTTTCAATATCATATGTCATCTTATATGTTCTTTTGTTGTAAATAATATTGGTGATTTTTAATTCAGACCATTGATATGTTAGCGTATTCTGCGTCGAAGTTGAGTCATATGTTCCTTCTATATAGTAAGAATCATTTGTTACTCCCCAAGCTGGTACAGTAATATCAGCGTATGTGATAATGTCAGTATCCAGTGCTGCAACTTCAGCTTTCCCCGGTACAAACTCTGGAAAAGCTGAAAAAAGAATCAGCAGACTTAGGAATAGAGGAAGAATACGTTTTACCATGCCCAATTCCCCTCCGGTGCCAGATTAAGAACTTCTACCGTCTTTTGGTCAAGATCTTGACCGCTTGTGTCTGCTGAACGACGATCCGCAGCAGTAACAAATGTGTCTATTGTAGGTTGGCCAAATGTTTCATACGCAAAATGACGGATCTCATATTTTCCTACTTCAGATAACACCAGATTCAATCTATGCGCATTTGCATCACTGAAAATCACCCAATTTTCATCGGTAAAGCTGCCGTCATTATCAGAATCGTACCGGTATTCCCAAGTCCGACGAGTTATGTAATCTCCATCCGGCGAATAGGATAAATCGTCTATGCTGACAACTGCTTTATTTCCGTTGGCAGGGTCACGGTAAACGCGCCCTGGCATGGATATGTACATCACCGGGGGATTATCCGGTACAATTTCAAAGGTCTCTTCGGTTGTCGCACTATAACCTAATCTGTTCTCAACATAGATAGTAGCCTTATAGAGTCCAGGTTCTTTGAAAAGAACTTCCTTGTATGTAGTGGCTAACAAAGAACCGCTGTATTTAATTCCAGCATCTGTCCCCCCATAGCCCGGAACAGCACTTATGGTAATCTTGCTTTTGTTATAATCCAGCGGATAATGTTTAGGGCTTGTGCTGCGGTCCTGAATGATAACCTTTCGGTTTTGCTTCAAGGTTCCTCCGATTTCAAGCTTTGCCTCTGGGATCGGTTCGATAACATAAACAAAGGTTCCCGCACTGTCCGTTAACATATCCTTATCCGATACCGTCAGCTTTACAGTGTTCTGCCCTAGCTTTGTATTGGGGTACCATAACGTAGCTTGCGCTCCAGTCGGTGAATATCCCTCAAAGGTTGCACCCACCGAATCAAAGTAGTAGCCCACAATATCTCCATCCGGATCATATGAGCCCGAGCCGTTGGCTTGAAATTCCTCTCCAGCCTTCACAAGAGGTGGTGCAAAAATACGGGCTACCGGAGGTTTTCCTTTGGTTGACGGAGGGACAGAATCAATTTCAATGCTTGGATTCTCTTTATATACTTCTATAGTAGCGCCTAATTTAGCTGTCAAATCGGTAATAGTCCCTGTTTTCGTCACAATCGGCTTGGAAAATCGCACTGTCACCGTGAGATCATATTCTTGCTGAAACGGGTCAGGACCCCCTGCAATCTCAGCTGCAGAAATGGTGAACAAGAAGGGCTTGCTTGTACTTTTTAGTATTTTTGTATAATCCTTTTGAGTAGAAAAAGTGCTACTGTTTTTCTTCTTGGCATAAAATACCCACTCAGAGATATTCGATGTATCCGTGTAATTCGCTAATTCCCCCGTTATAGCGAGCTGCACATCAACATTCGCATTCACAAACTTGTAAGGATTAGGTTTAGGCTTCAGAACTGTAACATAACCGCTGATTGAAGGCCCATCCGGCAAGGCGTACTCAAAGGTGACATTGCCTGCGTAGCTGTAGGTTGTTAGTTTGGCGGTGGCGGTAAAATTATAGAGTAAAGTCACATAGTATAAGCGTCCTTCGACCCATCCACCTTTATCGAAATGCTCTGGCACCTGCTCAGGAGTAGAGCGTTTAGATGGAACACTATATCCCACTATAAACTGACCATTTTTCACATCTACAGTTGCTGTATCTTCCAAAAACCCGTTTGTTTTAAGTTTAATACTGGACTGCACAATGCTGCTGTAAGGAACAATAGTTGTTAAATCTTCGGTAAACCATTTGGCTGTACTTGGATCTGCTGGCTTAGATTTTGTTGTTACTGGTCTAACTGGCGGTTTACCTGATGGAGTAACGTTGTCGTCTGCTTTAACATCAAAGGTTACGTTGATATCTCGATCAGAATTATAACTATTTATCTGCCAACGTCTTCCATCCGAATAGCGCCAAATTGAGTTTCCCGGTACAGATGTAAAATTATCAATTTTTTCATTGCCCTTCTCATCTTTTATAACATCTTTACCTACTACATTATATGTTCTATCTTGGGAATTCCCTTTTAATATTATCTTTACTTTTCCATTCTCCACCGAGATTGAACCTATTAAATCATTATTACCGTTATATTTAAGAGTATTGATTTTAATTGCAGTGGAATTGACGCCATTAGGTAAATCAAGAAAATATGTTTTGGCGCTATTATCAGAGCCTGTTAGTCCTGTCTTTGTTGGAATAGCAACTGATGTAGTTTTAGTATCAGCAGCACTAGCCTTATAATTCCAAGGAAAAACTATACCGACACTTAACACAATTGAGACGATTACATATATTAATTTACATTTCATGTTTAATTCTCTTTTATATTCGCAATTTGTTTGAAAGTCTGGCTATTTTTCATATGAACACTCACATAAAATTCTTTAAATGTATCATTGTACAAATATGCTTGATACGTGGACAACTTCTCCCCTGAATTAAGCTTCCAAGTCCATAACGCTTCTTTACTATTCACAGTAGCATAAAATTTTTGAGGCATATCCGTTACTGATCTTTCCCCAAAATTCAAACGCCACTTATCACTTAAATCTTTCGATGAAAACTGTACAACTGACTTACTATTATTCTGAATCGTAATTTTCGTCCAGATGAAATATTTCTTATCCCCGTAATATCCGTATTTTTTAATGAGCGATTGGGCTGTTGGTGAACTGGACTCATAAATCATAATTTTTTCGAGCGTATAACTAAATCCTTCTTTTTCAATAGTTACCGGCAATTCAACTTCCTTCACCAACCCGTACTTTGCAAGGTTATCTCTCATAATCGGCGCTGCTGTAGCTTTTGTTGCCGGAGTAGCTGTCGGCTTAGCTTGCGCTGCGGATACCTCAGAAACCCCGCTACAAGGCAGGACAAACATAGATATCGTTGCCGTTGTGAGAATGGTTTTAATAATCGACTTTTTCATAATCATATCCCCTTTAATTGTTTTAGTTTTAACTCCTGGTCTGAACTAATGAAGCCCCCGCCTAATCCCCCATCCTATACTCCTGCACTGCCGGAACAACGATGGCCTCTTGGACTTTTGAACGGGAGATCAGGACGGGATGCTGTGTTTCGATGACGGCGATGACAGAGGGTCCTTGTATGTATTTGGTAATGCCGTATGTACTGTCTTCATAGAGAAACGGAAAAGCAACACCTGTTGAATCATCGACAATGTCGAATTTTACAATCTTCACTTGTGTTTGCAGCCGGCTGCCTGCAAGGGGCGATAAGCCTGCATCAAGCCCCAGATTGAGTTGCAGCGACTCCCGGAAGGTGGTGTATGCTTCAGCAGGATTGATGATTAAACGTCCCTGCGCCCGTGCGGTCTCGCTCAGCTCCTGTGATGCATCATGCACGGCATTGTTATTAGCGTCTTTAAGCATGCTGCGCAGAATGTCCCACTCCTGATTTTGAATCTGAAAAAACCAGGAGTAGACAAAGATCAGCAGGACAAAGGCCAGTTTGATTACGTAGTCCATCGCTCAGAACCATTCCCTAATTAGTCTAGGTATTCACTCATTATGGAACCGTGCCCGTAGTAACGCGCCGGCTGAGACTTTCCCGAGAAGTCGTAAGGAAACAGATTTAACCGGGGCGCACTAATGTACACATCGATCCGCTGCTTACGCTCCTGCACAGTCTCTGTATTGCTTGAAATATCAATGGAAGCCTCAGGAAAACCAACAGCCTTAAGGTTGGCTATGACCTCACTTTTCATAGAGCTGGTGACCAGACCTTCTGTAGCAGCTTTTTGTGTAATGTACGAGGTGTTGGCTTTGACCTGCAAATCCAGAAGATAATCAATATAAGTAAAAATAGGCTGAAGGAGAATAAATAAGACCAGCCACATGAACAATGCCCGCAGGACGGTTTCCTTCACCCGGATCCCTCCTTCTAGTACTGTTCAACTTGCTTGGTGTGCTGGATAATATCATCCTGGCTGCCGCCGATTATATTCGTAGCCGCAGCGATAAAGATCCCGGCGACCACAAAACCGATGGCCAAAAACATGGCAACTGAAATGGAATCCTTTTTCATAACGGATCAGGCCAGAGGAAAGATCGTTCCGTCAGCAGCTGCAACCCGGTGTTGTTCTAGAGGCTGGCTCATTGTCACACCAGGAATCGTTGGTCTGTTATCATCTGCAGCTCCCACTACATCACGGACTACAGGAATTAGAATTGCGATAACAATAGCCACACACAGGAATCCGATAGCGATAAACAAACCGGTAGAAATAGCATCTTTCTTCATTGTTAAAATCTCCCTTTTCATTTTATATTTTTAATGGATGTTTGAATATATCAAAAACCTCATATAAGCAAATTCTTAGCTTCCTGAGCTAATCAAATTACTGGAACATCCCCACCCCGTTGAAATTCCCTTTAATCAGCATGATGTACTGCATCGCCAGCGAGACGATCATCAGAAATGTGGCAATCGACGGTATGACATTAATGAGCGTGGAGACATCGCCGATGAAGGACCATTTTTTCAAATACTGATCGCTGGATATTTTGGTAATAATCTTACCCTGCTCCCGCAAATAATTCGCCGCTTCGGTATCATCGTCCATCCCTTCTGTAGCCAGCAGAATCGACCGGATATCATTAATAAAAGCATGGCTCTCCGGAAATTTGCCGCAAAACCACTCGATCGCCTTTTCCGTGCCCTCATCCACCGCCCGCTCGGACAGCTCATACAAATCCTGACGGATATAATGAAACTGATTGGCCGTTCCCGCGCAGAAAGCGCCGAACTGTACATACCCGCGCTTACGCAGCCGGTTATTCTCGTATAGCCGGATAAAGGAGATCAGCTCGCCGTCCTTTTGGATCAGCGTTTTCTGATACAGCCAGGCGAGCAGCCAGCCAAACGGCAGATAACGCATCGGGCTGCTGATAATCAGGATAAGCAGGGCAACCAGCAGATCCATACCGGAAAAAGGCGCTACCCGCACAAAACTGCCAATTCCCTGAACAGCCAGATAAATCAGCGCAGCCGAGTAACGGAAAATGGTGATTTTACCTGCTGATACCGAAAGTCCGCTTGCCTGTAGCAGCTGCTGCAGCCGTTCATTCTGGAGCTTTTCCCCAAATGAGGCCCACTTGATGCCAAGCCTTAATGCATAACGCTCCTGCCTGGTGCTGCTGCTCACAAAAACCAGCAATGACAGATATACAACCCCGCATACCGCAACCAAAAGCAACAATCGCTCCATTACAATTCTCCTCAGTGGTAATCCAGTTTGGGTCTGGCAAGTATGGTACTAATGATGAAGGAAATGAACAGTCCCGAAATAATGACCATCAGAAAGGCAAGTCCGACCTTCGTCTGGAACTGCAGCTTGAAATAAACGTCGGGTTTGAGCATATACATAAATGTTCCTACAGAGGACACCAGCACAACCAGATTGCCGTACAATCCCAGGCTGATTGCATCACGGCTGCCAGCTTTTACCGTTAAAATAGTCTCGCGCTGCTGCTCCATTGAGCGGTTAAGCATCATAAGCGAGCTTTTGAGATAACGGGTCCCCTCCTTCTCGCAATACAGCAGATCCGACACAAATTCTATGGCAAAAGTAGTGCCGATCGCACCTGAGAACCGCATCGCCTCCTCTTTGAGCTCATATTCATTGCTATAGTTGGAAAAAGCCGCTCCCAGCAGCCTTAGCGGGGTCTTGAGCACGTTATCCTCAGTCAAAAAATCCGCCGTCTTTGATAAAATACTGTCCACCGACAGATGTGTAAATTTGGAGGCAATTTTGATCACATCAAGCAGATCATAGCTGCCGCGCACTTTTCGCTGGGCATAGGTGTATCTCATCCGCAAATACGGAATACTCGCTGCGAGACCAGAGACAAACAGCGGAAGACGCCAGGCCTCCTGAACCGGCATACGTTCCCCGAAGCTGACTCCCTCCAGAAAAGGATTACTAAAGCTCATATGCCCGGGCAGCTCCCTGAGCGTAAGCAGGGTGGACAGGAAAACTGCAGCGAATAGACCTGCTGTCTGGAGCGAGAAGCGCATTACACTGATTCCAGGCTCATATCTCCGTTGTGCAAAATACAGCAGATCATCCAGATGCCGGTACAGCCAGATCCGCTTATCTCCCCTGCTGACTTTTTTGCGTAAAAGACTTCTCCTGAGGTTCATCCGCAGATCAAACTTTTGCCCGAACTGCCTCAAATGCCGCTCAATCAGCGGCTTTACCATCAGCCATAGACCGAAGACAACCAGTAAATGAAGGGCCAGACGGATCAGATAAAAGACAAGCTCCACACTTAACTCCCCCTCATTCGTTCAACACAATCCTCGACTTCAGGCTTTCCTTCAACGACTCCTCCATTGGCTTCATGGCTGCCAGGTGTCCCAGTTCCCGGATGAATACGCGCGTGGCTGCGGCATTCTTTTTAGTCATCCTGGTCATCAGCTTCCCGGTCAGCTTGTCATTATAGCACCAGGCCGACCGCCCCTCCTCCCAGCGCATCAGGTCATTGGCAAATACCGAATTGCGCTCTTCGTCATAAAACACCTCGGAGATCCTTACCAGCCGCTTCTTCCCGTCCGGGACACTCTCGAGAATAAACACCAGCTCACAGGATTTCAGTGCCGAGATCAGATGCCCTTTGAGGCTGCCTCCAATCCGGGTAGAGACCGCAAAAGCTCCCTGATACGGAATATCCTCCGAATCGACTGTATGGAAGGTTCCAGTAATGCCGTCGTAGCCCTTCTCGCCGCTCCACAGATAGAACTCCCACTCGTTGTACCGCATTTCCGTCATATAGAGAATATTCGGATCATGGCGCAGCGACTCCACCCCGACCTCCATCAGCTCCTCGTTGGCAGCCTGAATCGGAATAATCCGGTGTCCTTTGATCTGATACGGCAAAATTGACTCCGGATGCTTCTCAATCATCACCACGCCCATGCAGGAGCTTGATCCCAGCAATTGTTCACCGACGATCGTGTTGGCAAAGGTGGTTTTGCCCGAACCGACAGCACCGGCGATGATTGTGTTGCGGAAGGTAGCTGTCAATGCTCGGATTAGCTCAATGGCTTCCGCAGGGATACATTCGGTGCCCGCCTGATCCTCCAGATCAAGGAACTCAACCACCTGCCGCCGCATGGAAATGGTCGTAAAGCCGTCCCATACTCTGGGTGACACCCAGATTGCAAGCCGGATGAACCGGCCGGGCCACAGCGGATCATCCATCTTGAACTCGACTGAGGGATTGTCCTTGTTGAGCTTTTTGTCAGGGTCGCTTTTGAGGAGAGAGCGTTTGAGCTGCTCCACCCGGTCCAGCGAAGGCATATCATACGGATAAGCTACAAATTGGCCGCGGTAATTATAAAAGATCTGCCGCCCGATCATCTGCAGCCCGGTAGATTCGCTATAAGCGCGGTCAGTAAACCAGCGGTATGCCGGACCAAATCCCTTCCATTCATGAAAAAGCGCCTCTGCAGCAGTACGGTAAGCCTCCGGCACCCGGCCGGTAAAGGGGGTCTTACGCAGATATTTTTCAATCTCATTCATAAAAAAGCTCACCGCCTGCGCATCTCCCGTCAGCGCCTTGGCATTCAGTTCAAAATAGCTGTCGTCCTCCCGTTCCAGCCCGGCGTTCATGTCCTGCTTCATCTTTTGCAGAAAAGTATAGAAATCTTCCTTTCCCGGCTTACTGGTACGGAGTACGCTCTGTTTCAGAGAAAAAAGACTGTGTGTCTCCATTAGCAGGGCTTCATTGTATTCAATCATTGAAAGATTCCCTTCCTCCGCACTTCCGCTGCAAGCCCCAGTGACACCAGCATTGCGTGAACCTTGTCGTCTACCTGCTGCAGCTCTTTTTTGCCTAAGGGCAGAGTGTCAAGCAGCGGCTGATAATACGGCAGCTCCAGCAGAATCTCACAGCCGAAGCGCAGCGCCAGGCTTTTAGGTGAGGTCATCTCCTCCAGATTGCTGCGGTTCACAATCCACTGAAAATCCTGCGGATGCAGATCCATATGCCCGGCAAGCTCCATCAGAGCCTGCAGCCGGTACTCATGCCGGGGATGTGTAACCATCATGCGCAGCGCTGATTTCTGCATTCCGGTGTACCATGCGGCGCTTTCCGGAATCGAGCCGAAATCAGCCACAACCACATCAGCGTACAAATGCGCCTCTGCCAGCAAATAGGATATTTCATCCTCCTGATAATCATGGACACTCAGATAGTCAAAGTTACCAGGCAGATACATATATCCATCCTGCTTAATCAGCCCTTCGAAATCCTCACCGTGGAGCATTTTGCCTGTGATCCGCGGCCGCAGCCTATCCAGGCTGATTGTTGCCTTACGGTCATAGCCGGGATCATACAGATCCAGCCCCAGCAGAATCACGCGGAATCCCGCTGCTGCAATCCGTCTGGCAAACAGCTTGGCTACACTGGTACAGCCGATTCCCGGACCGGAACCGAAAAAACCTACCAGGCTGCTCCGTTCCTCATGCTCCTCCTCCATGATGTACCGCAGCTTTTCAATAATGGCCGAAGCTGTTGAACGCGGGGGAACGAACATGATTCCCAGACTCTCGCACTGCATATGAACAGCCTGATAGCCGCGGACTCCCCTTTGCAGATACAGGTACAGGATGGTGGATTGCACAAAACTGCTTCTTAGCCCGCTCAGAGCGGAGACAGGCACCTGTTCACTCGTTACCAGCAGCAGATGGCCTGCGGCATGTGCCGGCTCGGGCAGCACATTTTGCGTTATCACCGTAAAACCGGCCAGCTTCAGCTCATTAATCGTCAGCTGTGCTATACCTAAACTGAAGATTTTCATAGAACGCCCTCCTTTCTGTTTCCTTTATTCCACGCGTACAATCCACAGCTTCAGGCCCTGCTCCAGATACTGTCCCAGCAGCTCACCGTCACTCTTTTTGAGCTTTAACTCCGGTGTCGCTACTTTTCCGGTAGAAGTTACGCGGTTGTTGGTATTGCCATTTTCCGAATCAAGCACATCGTTGTTATCCTCGGAACGTACATAATTTACAGTAACGCCGTTTAAAAAAGATTTGGGTACAGCTGATGCAAGTCCTGCTTCTTCCGCTCCGCCGCCAGAAGCAGGACTACCTGCCGGCTGTAGAGTACTCCCGGTGTTAACGGTTTTGCTTCCTGTGTTGTTCGCTTTGTCGCTCGCTACCAGGTAAATATCCACCTTGTCTCTGCTGCGCAGCGAGCCGTTGATGGCATAGATCGCTTCTTTGGGAATGGGGAAAATACCCTCATCCGCCTGAGGCTCCAGATCGCTTACATCCACCAGAGAATCAGTCAGTATGCTTCCGTCCATCAGATTCACATTGGTAATTTTGTTCTCCACCTGACTTAGCTCCGTAATGACACCTGAAGGGATGTCTTTGGTCTGTACGGAATCGAGATAGAGATCCCCTTGCTGCAGCTGATAATTTTTGGGTATGAAGCCGCCATCAGCGGCTCTAATCTTAACCACCGTCTGAGACAGCACATATGGCTTCAAATACAGGTCGTATCCGAGCAACCCGCCGAAGCCGGTAAACAGAATCAGAAAGGCAAAAAGATAATTGCGTTTTAACAGTTGTCCGCGCTGTGAAGCCAAGCCCTTACCTCCCTCTAGAACCGTTTTTAGGAACAAAAAAAGGCACTTTGGCAGACTTCGCCAAAATGCCGGTAAAATACTTTTTTACCTGTAATGCTCTTCAGAACTATTAGGTTAGTTAAACACTACAGTTTTGTTGTGATGAACCAGAATGCGGTCTTCAATATGCCACTTCACAGCCCGTGCCAGCACGACCCGCTCAATCGTACGGCCGATCCGCTTCAGCTCGTTCACATCATCGCTGTGGCTAACCCGCTGCACGTCTTGCTCGATAATCGGTCCGCCGTCCAGCTCTTCCGTTACATAGTGAGCAGTTGCGCCGATAATCTTTACCCCGCGCTGATAGGCTTGTGCATAAGGCTTACCCCCGACGAAAGCAGGAAGGAAGGAATGGTGGATATTGATAATCCGGTGCCGGTAATGCTCGATGAAGGACGGCGAGATGATCTGCATGTAGCGGGCCAGAATGATTACATCGATGTCGCTGCCGATAACCTCAAGCTGGCGCTTCTCAGCCTCAGCCTTGGTGTCAGCTGTAACCGGGATATGATGGAACGGAATACCGAAGGATTCAACGTAAGCCTGCATATCTGTATGGTTGCTCACCACCATGGCAATATCCGCATCCAGATCACCGGCCTGCCATTGCCAGAGCAGCTCCACCAGACAATGGTCTTCTTTTGAAACAAAGATCGCCAGTCTCTTCTTATGGGATACATTAAAAATCTGCCAGTCCATCTTAAAGCGCTCAGCAACTCCGCCAAAGATATTGCGCACTTCATCCAGCCGCTCATCCAGCTTGGGCAGATCAAATTCCACTCTCATGAAGAACATGCCGCCGTCCGGGTCCATCGTATACTGGTCTGACTGGACGATATTAGCTCCATGCTGATACAAAAAATGCGAGACAGCCGCTACAATACCCGGCCCGTCCGGGCAAGATATGAGCATCCGCGCCCGGTCCGGATATTGTCCGCCTGAAGAATGATCTCTTTTCACATGCAATTCCATAATCCCCTGTCCATCCTCTCATCTGCTAGCGCAATCTATAGTTCAGTTCAGCCTAAGCGTTAACCAGTACCTGCTTGCCTGCAAGATAAGCAATCAGACGCTGATTAAGCGCCTCCTCGCTAAGCTGCGGGAAAAGCCCGGCCGCCAGAACATTGTCATACAGCCGTTCCAGCGGTTCACGCGGATCTGCCTTTTTAGCCTTGGCATCGTTCTTGAGCAGCTCCCACACGTCAAGCACATAGCGGCGCGGATCAATCTCCTGCTTGGTGAAGAACGAATGCAGCTCCTCTACCTCCTGCAGGAATTCCGGTCCGAAGCGTTCTGCCACATTACCGCGCAGCAGAGCGATTTCGATCTCATACATCGGACGGAGCTTCTTGGCATCCTTCCCGATCCATGGAGTCTCCAGAATAAACGGCAGTCCTGCAAGCGCTTCGTGGTGAACGACCTTATTAATCGTCTCGAAGCCGATCCAGCCTGAACCAATCGGAGTATGACGGTCCTTACCTGCTCCGCGCGGATTTTTGCTGTCATTGATGTGGATTACACCAAGCCGCTTGAGGCCGATAATTTCATCGAACTGACGGAGCACCCCATCCAGATCGCCTACGATATCATAGCCGGCATCATGAATGTGACAGGTATCCAGGCAGATGGACAAGCGCTCGTTATGTTCGACTTTATCGATGATGGAGGCAATCTCCTCAAAGCTGCGGCCGATCTCCGTTCCTTTGCCTGCCATCGTCTCAAGGGCGATATGAACTTCCGTCTCGTTCGTACCGCCAAGCACTTCATTCAGGCCATCGGCAATCCGCTGAATACCGTATTCTGCATCCTTGTCGGTAAAAGCCCCCGGATGAAGCACAATATGCTTGACCTCCAGCTGATGGGTACGGCGGATCTCCTCCTGCAGGAAATCAACAGCAAGCTGATAAGTATTATCCTTATAGGAACCCAGGTTAATAATATAGGGAGCATGAACGACAATCTCTTCAACGCCGTTCGTTTTCATTGTCAGCTTGCCTTCAGCCGGATACATTGCTTCAATCGGCTTGCGGCGCGTATTCTGCGGCGCTCCCGTATATATCATGAACGAACTGGAACCATACTCATTTGCTTCATTGGCTGCGCTAAGGAGACCCTTGTCCGCGCAGGACACATGTGAACCTATTTTCAGCATGCCTTTTTTCCCTCTTTCCTTCACGAATTAACCCTTATTCTACCGTGATCGGGAAAATAAATCTAGGCAAGCTCCGGCCGGCCGTTTCCGCTTCGCAAAACTTTGGAAATACGCTATACTCTAGAAGTGAAATCAGTTTGTGACAATCCTCATTGTCAAAGGCGGTGTATACATGTCTTTTACATTAGATTTCAGGTTATTATCGTCAGTACCAAGCAACTGGTTTATGAACTCCATCGCATTTTGGACCTTTTTACTGCTGGGCTGCATGTGCATCGGCGGTTATTTTATGTTCCGCAAATTTCTGAAGGTTCTGCCCAAAGCAGACGGCAGATCCAAGCTCGACTGGCAGAATTATTGGGTAGAACGCAGCCGGCCGCTGTGGAGCGATGAGATGAAGGCTTTTCTGGATCAGCTGGTACAGCCGGTTCCCGGACCCTTCCGCGATATCGCCAAGCACTCCATCGCTGCCGAGATCGGCAAAATCGCCGTAGAGAGCGAAGCTCCGGCGGTGACCCGTGAGCACTGCATCAAGGGCTATATCATGGCTACTCCGCGCCGGGATAACAAATTTCTTATTTCTTTTCTCGAAAAAAACGGTATCGACTATTCTCCCTACCGCCATCTGATTAAGTGAACCGCATCCTGAAACGGAGGCTCCTTCTATGAAATATATTATCTGCGGCGGCAGCGGCTTTATCGGCCGTGAGCTGGCAGCATTGTGGCTGGCGGCAGGACATCAGCTCATTGTCGCCGGGCGCACTCTGCCAAAAGCTGCAACTTCTCATCCTGCTCTCAGCTATACAACCTGGGACAACCTCGCCGCCAATCCGGAAATTGCCGAGAATGCCGATGCGCTGGTCAATCTGGCCGGAGCTTCGCTTAGCCAGCGCTGGAGCGCTGAAGGTAAGCGCGCTATTATGCAGTCCAGGCTTGAAACGGTGGAGGCTGCGGGAAGGCTGGTATCAGCTCTGCAGCATAAGCCGCCAGTCATTGTGCAAGCCTCTGCTGTCGCCATTTACGGCACATCACTCACCGCGACTTTTGATGAAAACTCTCCTGTCCGGGTGATGGATTTTCCGTCAGAGGTAGTCCATACATGGGAAGCTGCAGCTGATGCAGCTTATACAGGAACACGGCTGGTCAAGCTCCGTACCGGTGTAGTCCTCGGCAACGAGAGCGGAGCCTTTCCCAAAATGAAGCTGCCTTATATGCTCGGCTTCGGCGGCAGAATCGGCAGCGGGAAGCAGTGGCTCTCCTGGATTCACCTGGAGGATATTGCCCGACTAATTGATTTCAGCATCCGTAACCCGGAAATAGCCGGCCCCGTAAATGCCACCGCCCCCAATCCGGTGACTAACGGGCAGTTCGGCCGGATGATCGGCAAAGTCTACCATCGTCCGCACTGGTTCCCGGTTCCTGCCGTTATATTAAAGGCAGCTGCCGGCGAGCTGTCGGAAATTCTGCTGAAGGGCCAGCGGGTGCTGCCATCCAAAGCCGTAAACCACGGCTTTACCTTTAACTATCCGACACTCCAGCCCGCACTGGAGCAGCTGAAGGCAGAGAAATGAGTGATCATCAGGCGGAGCGGAACGTATAGCTGCCCTTGATGATTGTAAATTCGCTGCCCTCGGTCAACGGATACTCTTTATAAGGAATCATCGGGGCTCCCTGATACAGCGTCCCGTTGCGCGAGTCCAGATCCTTGATGATATAACCGGCTGGGCCTCTGGAGATTTCAGCATGAACTCTTGAGGCCCCCTCCGATTTCTCTACATATTGGGCTACATCAGCTGAACGGCCTATAATGAAGCTGGCCCGGTCCAGTTCAATCTTCTCCGCTGCTCCATCCTCATCTGTACCCGTGCGTTCCAGAAACGGCCCAGTCCGCCCAGCCTGTACCTTTCCCCTGCCGGCGGCTTCACCTTCACGGACCTCCAGCAGCGCTGTTGCCGGCTCGGGAGCAGGCTGGGGCCTTGCAGGAGCCTTGTTTTCAAACAATAAGCTTCCTGATTCCTTTCTTACTTGTAAAGGCCGCTTCTGTTCAACAACGGGAGGTGTCTGGGCTCTGAACGGCGTTACCGGGTTTTTGCCAAAATCCCATTCAGACCCCTTCGGCCTGCGGTTTATAGAACGCTCCTCTGCTTCTAAGGCTTCACCCTCAAGCCTCTCCCCTCTTCCGTCCCCGCCCAGTCTCACTCCCGTCATGATCCTCCCGCTCCAAACCATCCAGCATATGAATGCCAGTATAGCGGTAGCTGCAAGGCAGACCGACAGCCAGAGTGTTGACGGCTTGTCCAGATACAGGAACTTCCATAGCAGCGCATCAGCCAAAACAGCGCCTAATGCCGCATAAGTTCTGTATGGGGACAAAATAACGTTATCGGCCTCATCCACATCTTCATATTCAGACAATTCCGATTCATCAGTAAGCCTCAATCTGGGCAATGGGCCTCCCCATGCCTGTTCTTTGCCTTGACTGCTACCAGCTGCCTGTTCCTGCGGGCGGGTCAACGAATGTCTCCTGAGCGCAGAAGGAGCAGAAGCCTCTCCCGGCATAACAGCCTGCGGGACGCCAGACTGCTGTTCTTGCATGCGCCGGACAGGCAATTCTCCAGAAACTGCATGCCCGGTCCCAGCCGGCATATTTGATGAAGCAGCTTCTGTACCTGCTGACAACCTATCTACAAGCCCGTCGTCCGCCAGCAGCTCGGCAAGCAGGCTTTTTAGCCCGGCCGGGCTAAATTCCATACTTCCGCAATATTGAAGCAGTCGCTGCAGCCCGCTCCCGGACAGCTCCGTAACCGATGCCATGAGCACCATAACCAAAGATTTAACTGCTTCACCTGTAGAGACTAACGGCTCTGCCGGCTGCAGCGGTATGTAAGTAAGAAAGACCTTGCCGCTGCCCAGCGGCCCTTCAATAAATATATAATCCGCATGCAGCGCATACTGCTCTGCCCTTAGCATATAGAGCCTTCCCTCCTCCATTCCGCGGGCAATCTGCAGCAGCAGACCGAAGAGTTCGCCCATGCTCAGCCTTTCACTCTTTAGCAGGTGGCTGAGCATCTTGCGGCGGGAAACAGCATACTCCAGCGTTATCTTAAGATCAATCTCCTTGAGCAGCAGACGCAGATGATGCGGGATGACGGTATTCATCAGCATTCTCGCCTGCACCATATTAAGCTCCGCTGCCGTTAATCCCTTAGCGCTTCCAAGCTGCATGGAAATGCCGTCCTGCTGGATAAAATCCCGGGTTAATCCGAACAACAGCATTCACCCCCTGTCTAAAAACAAAAATAGGTATAAATAAATCCGGGAAGCACAGCCAGCATGAACGGAAATCTCAGTCCCTGGCTTTGTAAGCCGCTTGTTAACAGGCCAGGCTTCTGCAGCAGCAGAAAGCCGGCGGTTCTGCTGAGCATGCTGCGGATTCTCCCCGCTGCCTCCCGCCTGAACAGAACAATAATCCAGCCGATTACAGCCCCGAACAATACAGAATACATAATGACCTCAAGGGTAAACCAGATTCCTGTCCAGGCCCCGATACCTGCAAAAAGCTTCACATCCCCGGCTCCGACTGCACCCGTCACATACAGCAGCAGCAGGGCGGCAAAGCCGGCAGCTGCGCCGGTGAGTGCAAACAGCAAACCGCTGCCCCCGTCTGCAATGATTCTTGACAGTAATCCTGTAACCAGAGCAATCACAGAAATCCAGTTCGGTATCCTCATCCACCGCAGATCCGTAACAAAAGCTGCTGCCAGAATACTCAGACAGCCCCAGAAGGCCCATCCTTCCACCGTCACCCCTCCTCCCGCTAGAATCTTTTTACTACTTTAAAGGTTGCCTCCAGACTGGTCCCGTCTTCAAGCGTTACTACAAAAGTCCATGTGCCCGGTGTCGTATTAACCCCGATTTTCCATTCCCATTCAATAAAGCCGGCTTCGTCCGCTTCTTTCCAGCCCAAATATTTAGCTGTACTCTGGCCGCTTTTATAAAAAATAGAAAGATTCGCCGTTGCTCCCGGTGGAACCTTAATCCTGATCACGCCCTGCTTGTTGGCTACGCCCGGATCCGGTTTCTCAAGAATGATAATATACGCCTGCGGCTCCTCATTCCCGTCTTCCCCGCTTTGACCGGCTGCATCGGTATTCCCGATCCAGATTCGTTCAACACTGCTGGCTTCCAGGACAATTGCTTTATTCAGAAAGGGCACCTTCATCGGCAGCTCATAGCTGACCACTAATCCGAAGTACGGGCGCGAACCCTCCTTCAGCTCAGGAATTGTGACATTGGAGACATGTATCCGTTCATAATCCAGCCAATCCGTTGCCAGATAAGGCTTCATTAAAGGCTTCAGCGCAAGATCAAGCGCAGCCTGGGACGCCTCAGCCTGAAGCTCCTGCAGAGGGCCTTCCGCCCGCTGCACCGCAGCTCTGACCCATTCATCAATAGGTGCAGGCAAAGTATCCGCGTAGCTGCCGCTCCACTCCTGAAGAGACAGGCGGGGAATACTCCACTTCCCGGAAGGCTTCCCTGCATCCGGTGCTCCGCCGGCTCCTGCCGGATCTGCAACGCTGTTCTCTTCCTCAGCCCACTTCTGCGCGGCCAGTGCAGCCGGATAGATATGTGTCGATATCATTTTCACTGTGTCGGATGCAGTGCTCTGCAGAGCCGTCGAATACAGCGTCATCTGAATGATATAGATCATAAAAAGGACAAACAGCAGAAACACCGGAAGCACCATCGCTGCCTCAACCACCATACTCCCTTCATCCCGGCGTTTCTGCGCCTGCAGATTCCAGCACTTCATTCCGCCCTCCTTCTGCTGCTAATAAGAAAAATCTGCCTGCACAGCACGGTAATATACGTTGCCTTCTACCTCGCCCGGAAGCCCGGAGCTGTAATTCAGCAGCTTCACCGCCCCCGGCAAAAACCACAGCCTAAGGCCCATGCGGATCTGGGCAGTGGCATAAGTGAATTTTTCCTGCGGGTTAATTCCCGTGTTCAGCCTAATCAGAGCAAGCATGCGGGACAGCTGGGCTTCACCTGCCCCATGCAGAAGCATGAATAACCTTAAATAACCGCGGTAGTCCAGCATAGCCGGCAAGTATTTGGATAATACGACTTCGCCAGCTTTGCTCAACTGAAGCATATCCTGAACCGCCTGCTCAACTCCGTACAACAGCGCTGCGGCTAAAATAGCCAGCGGGTTGCTGAGCCGGGCATTCTCGATAAATCCCTCCATCGTCCGTATTGCCAGCCTCAGTGCAAAAATTTCACCATAGGCAGCGGCTATATTTCCTGCAGGATTATGGAAGCCGTACAGAATATACTCCAGCTCCTGGGCATGAGGATCAAGCTGGCCGGACAGGGCGGAGAGCAGGCTGTCTCCGGAATCAGTAGCTGCGGCAGCCAGCAGGGAGAAGTCAAAATGCTGAAAATAAACTGCCGAATACTCCGTCTGGAACAGCCTGTCCCTTGCCCCCGTCATAATGCTGCCTATAGCCGCATATAGCCCGTCTACATTCCCCATTGCGGAGCTGCCCGCAGTATATACATCCTTGCTCCCGGAATTTGCTGCCCGTGCATTATCCTCTGCCTGATTAAACCGGATACTATCCTCGTAATATTGGCGGAGCGTGTTGTACCGCTGCTGCGCTGCTGCCGCGCTATCGCCGAGGCTGCGAAGCTGATCTATCAGCTTCATCGCATCTCCCAGCTTGGCTTTAGCCTGCTGCTCTATCTGCTTGCGTTCACTGTCGGCTGTACGGTGTGCCTCTATCTCGGCAGTCTCTGCGGATATAACTGCACCGGAGTTGCCGTAATTCAGCAGATAGCTGCTGACAGCTTGTGAAGTATCCAGCACAGCAGTACTCATCCGGGTAACATCGGCATACAGTCCGGCAGCTTCTAACAGAGCAGCAGGCAGAGCAGAAACTGCCGGCTCCACCCTCCCGGCTGCCTGTTCCTGGACGGTTATATTCCGTTCCAGCGTACTCAGCTCGCCCGGTGCAAGGAGCAGGTTGTCCTCCTGCTCACGCAGCTTAGACAAAGCCTCTGTATCAAGTCCGTTATTACTGCTGCCGGGAATATTCCAGCTGTCCGCCGATGCCTGCCCGCTCTCAGCGCTGCTTACCCTGGACTGCTCAAGTACAGTCTTCATCTGTGCGTTAAGTTCTGACGCTTCACGCAGTGCAGCTTTAGCTTCGGCCATATGAGAATCATGCTGCTGTCTGAAAGCAGACAGCACTTCCGGTATTCCGGTAAGCAGCTTCGCAGACTGCTGCAAATAGCGGCCGATGTCATACTGGTATCTTTCATATTCCTTCTCTCTGTCACGGTACAGGTCGGTATAGTATTTGCCTACATAATCGTTATACATAGCCACTATATCCGCAGCTGTTTCAACACTGCTTAGCGAACGGGTACCGATATAATCCTGCGGCGGATTCATAATGATCTGCTGCAGGCCTCTTGCACTCTCCGCTGCCTTCCGCCGATGTTCAAGCATCCGGTCAAGCGCTGCTTCACGTGCATCATACAGGGGATGAAGCTTACCGAGGACCTTCGTTGAACGCGAAGCCTCCCCCATTGCAGCCGCCAGCGGCCTGAATTTGCCTGCCAGCTCAAGAGCAAAGTCAACCGGTGCTTTGTATTTCATCTCCTCCGCAATCTGCCGGCGGAAAATATCGTAACTGCCGATTGAGCGGCTCCAGGCCAGGGAAGAGCTGTCCAGCTTGACCGGCAGCAGATTAAAGGCATCCCCCCGTCCGCTTTCGTACAGGTTGTCGTTGAGTACTCCGGACAACAGCTGCTCCCCGTTATCGCCCCCGAAAGCAAACAGTCCATAGCTTTGCTGAAGGCTCAGGTCATAGGAAGACATTACTGAGCGCACCGCCGCCCTGGCCAGTCTCTCCTGCTGTACACTCGCAGCAGCGATACGCGCATAATCAATTAATACAGCGGTGAACAGGAAGACAAAGGCGAGTACCATGATCAGAAAAACGGATACTGAGCCATCCGTTGTAGTACTGCATCCCGGTATCCGGTTGCTGTCTTGAGCTGTCTTCGTCCGGTTCTTTGATCTCATCTGTACCCTCCTTCCTGTTCCGCTGGCCTCACTTCTTCAGAGTGTTCAGCATCTGGCCGGCCTCCTGCTTATCCATGCCCGTCCCGGAGCTGTTCTCCTGCTTACCGTTCTTAAATTTGGCGGCGTAATATCGCATCAGCTCAACTGTGCGGATAAATTCCACCGGTTCCGTAACAACCGCCTGTGTCTTCACTATTGGCTCTGACTTATCCTCCATAAGCCCATCCAGTACTGGCAGCCGAAGTACACGCTGCAGCTCAGTGCTTATCCTGCGGCCGGAAAAATTGTAGCTGTAGCTCATCTCTCCAGTCATATTCGCCGGAAGCTTCTCCGCCGAATGCTCAAGCTTCAGCTTGGGCAAAGAACCTTGAGCCCCTTGTGCCGGTACCGTAAGCTCCACTCCCCCATTTACAGACCCTGTACCAAACAGGGAAGCAAGCAGCCCGTCTTCGCCGATCCGCCAGTACAACGAATCATAGCTCCCGGCCGGAAACGCTCCGCCGGTCCCTTTATTACTATTATCCCAGTTATAGGCAGCACGCTCAGCAGTAGCAGAAGAAAACTGCAGCAGCATTGTCCGCTGATAGGTATATAAGCTGAAGAAAAGAAGCAGCATTGTAATCATCATAATGATAGGAAGCAGCAAAGACGCTTCAACTGTGAAACTGCCTTCATCACTCCGCAGATCCATTACTCAAAAACTTCCTGGCTCTTGCTTCCCGCCGTACTGATTAAATCCTTGACCACCTTAGTAATTTCCGTACGGAATACCAGAACCACTGCGATCAATACCGCAATAATCATGATCATTTCCAGCGTACCCAGCCCTTCCTCATCCTTCCACAACCGCTTGGCAGCTTCTGCTATCATTAATTTCATTTTCTTCATCCTCCTACATTTTGAGCATCATGATTGCCGGTGTTCCCACCAGCACAATAACAATTAAAAAGATAAGCACCATCGGAAATACCAGCTTCGAGGAAGCCTGTTCCCCGCGCGTACGGCTAAGCGCTTTTCTCTTCTCCCATAACATCCGTGAGAGATCACGCAGTGAAAGTACAAAATCCGCACCGCCCCTGCGGTAATTTAGCAGTACTGTAGTTGTAAACAGCGACGCCTCCTGCACGGCACAGCGTTTGCTGAACTGTTCAAATGCCTGCTGGAAGGAATAGCCGCTCTCCCATTCGGTAATCATTGTAAAAAGCTCCTTGTAGAGCGGATGGCTGTAGTCACCCCTGCGGCTCTCCACACAGCGGATAATGGCCCGCTGCACGGTCTCGCCGGCGCCAACCAGCAATACGATGCTGTTGAGCAGCTCCGGCAGCTCAAGCACAATATTCTGCTCCCGCAGCCTTACCTTTTTGTGCAGGTCACTGACCAGGGCAACCGGGAGAATCAGGGCCAGGAGCACCCCAAGAATAATTCCGGCCTCCTCGCCGCTGATCAGGGTCAGCAAACTTCCGCCCAGCAGGAAGAGCCAACTGAAGCAGAGCATCTCCCCCATGAAGAGCAGCGTCCGCTCCGAACTGTAGCGCAAGCCATAGCTGCGCTGCAGCGAGCGTTGTATTCTCAGCACCACCGTGGGCAGATAGCTGGAAATTTTCCATTTCTCAACCAGCAGCAGGAAGGGTACTCCGGCGGCGCGCAGCTTCAATCCCTCCATCGTCAGGCTTCGCAGTACGTCATAACGGCTGCCGCATCTCAGTCGCAGCAGCAGCCAGCCGAGAATCAGTACAATTACTGCGGCACCGCTTATCCATTGCATTTCCCCACCTCCTCACAGCCCTAAAGCGGAATATCCATGATTTTGGATGTCCAGCGGTAGCACAGGTATAGTCCGGCCAGCGAAAGTGTTGAAATCGCCATGCCCGCCCCTGTGTACATGGGCTGCATATAGTCGCTTGCCGTCAGGCTCATGAATAATACCATCAGCAGGGGGGCGGCCAGCAGGGCCTTGGCTTCGAACTTCTTCTGGGCAATGCTTACGGCAATATCCTGCTGAATATCCAGCTTCTCCCCGATAATAGAGGAGGTCCGGCGCACCACCTCAACCAGATCTCCGCCGGTTCGTTTGCAGACGGTGAACACATCGGCAAACCGCTCCACATCCTCCATTCCGGCCCGGCGGCTGAAATCATGCAGCGCCTCCTCGATCGGCTGATTGTACTCCACCCGCGCGCAGATAATGGTCAGCTCCGAGAGCATGTCACTGTTCCCTTCCGGATCAAGCATCTGCAGATCGGCCACAGCTTCGCGGAACGCATTCTCCACTGAACGCCCGGCAGACAGCGAGGAGGAAAGAGAAAATAGAGTCTGCTTAAACTGCAAATTAAGTGCAGCGCGCCTTCGGTCCCGCAAATAATTGCGCAACAGCCCCGGTGCATAAGCTGCCCCCGGCACCAGCAGCAAAGAAATCAGCAGCTGATGATAGAACAGATAACCGATGCCGTACATCAGCAGCCCGCCGGCCAGCACCGCTGATATTTTCAGGCGCGGAGATAAGGCATACACTGTATAATCCGGCAGCTGCGTCCCGCTGTCCGGCTTCTTCTTATCTGATATATCCCGCTGTCCCGGCCTTTGCCGCGTCCGGGCTCTTGCTATCCGTTTGTGCGTCTGCTTCAGCATACCGGCTCCTTCACCTCCTTAGCGGCTGCAAATTCCTTCAGCGGATAATGATGTATACCGGCCATTCCCAGCTTGCCGGTATGCATCAGCGGATTGCCGCATGCAGCCAGCTTGCCTTCAACCACTCCATCACGTTCCCCCGCTTCACGGAATTGGTACAACGGGTTAAGCACCACCTCCCCTTCCCTTAATCCGGCAACCTCGCAGATTTCTACTACCCTGCGTGAGCGGTCCCTCAGTCTGGAGAGATGCACGAATACATCGATAGCAGAGCTGATCTGCTGCCGGACTACGGCAACAGGAAGGTCCGCTGCACTAAGCACCATCGTCTCCAGCCGGCTGACCATATCCCGCGCACTGTTGGAGTGTCCTGTAGATAAGCTTCCGGCATGACCTGTGTTCATGGCCTGCAGCATATCGAGACATTCAGCTCCCCGGACCTCACCCACTACAATACGGTTAGGCCTCATCCGCAGGGAGGAGCGGATCAGATCGCGGATGCTAATCTCTCCGCGCCCCTCCGTGTTGGCATTTCTCGTCTCCAGAGAAACCAGATTCGGTACAGTAACAATCTGCAGCTCCGCTGAATCCTCAATGGTAATGACCCGCTCCTGGGGCGGGATGAACTGGGACAAGGCGTTTAGAAACGTAGTCTTCCCGGAGCCCGTTCCGCCGCTTATAAAAATATTGTAGCCGGCAGCTACCAGGGTCTGCAGCAGCTCTGCCGCCTCTTCGTCTAGCGCCCCCCGGCACACCAGATCATTCATGGTCATCGGTGTTTCGGGGAATTTGCGGATCGTCATCGCCGGCCCCTTCAGTGCAACCGGGGGCAGCACCACGTTGACCCGGGAACCGTCACGCAGCCGTGCATCTACAATCGGAGTAGAGTCATTGACCACGCGGTCCACACCGGAGACCACTGACTGGATAATATCCTCCAGCCGGCTCCTCGACTCAAAAGCCAGCGGCAGCCGCCGGATCTGTCCCTCCTCCTCTACAAATATCTCCTCATGGCTGTTGATCATAATCTCGGTAATGGCCGGATTATCAACGAGCGGCTGCAGGATGTCCAGACCCCGGAAGGAATCGAACAGCTTTTTCACCAGCTCATGCTTCTCCTGGGCAGTCAAATAACGTAAGCTCTGCATCTCTAGAATAGTCTGTTCGATATAGCGGCTAAGCTCACGGTTCCCGACAGCCGAAGTAACATCAAGCCCCGCACGGATATCACGCTTCAGCCTTCTGAATAATTCCTCATTCATACCGGCTACCCGTGAATACTCCCGGCAGCAGCGGCTCGACAATATCACGGCATATCTGCTCTACGCCTGCTATAAAGGGCGGAGATTCCAGACACAGCTCCACATGATGCTGCAAGGCCCAGGACGGGATATAGGGAAGCTGGTTATCCGGTGTTATGCCCCCGGGAGCCAGGTTATTTTTGCCGGATGCTCCGGCAAAGTTCAGAATGAACCGGCTTTTATCCTGAAGATCCTGCGGCCAGCCTGAATGGGCGTTGCTGCCGTGCTGCAGCCATTTCTCTGTCTTATAAAAGCTTTGCTCATCATTTCTGAGCACCCAGAGAAGTATCCCGCAGCGCTTCAGTACAGCCTGGGTGCGTTCTTCCTCCAGACTGCCGGTATCAACCAGCACTACGTCATAGTTGCCCGCCGCACTAAGTAGATTCAATAAATCCAGCGTATCCGGCTGTGTCATTTGCAGCATTTCCTTAAAATTCTCTACAGGCCTGAACCCGTCACAGCGAAGAGCTTCATGTCTGCATACATATCTTCCAAGCTCAAGCTTTACCGCCGCATCCTCATTTCCATCCGCTTGCCTTACCTTCAGCTCATACAGCAGCCGTTCCAGGCCTTGCGCCTTGTGTGAGGGCATTTGCACCAGCAACCCGCTGCTGTCAACACTCTCCAGGTTCAAATAAAATACTGACAATCCCTTTGCCGCCAGCTGTTTGGACATATTAAGCGCCAGAGTTGTTTTGCCGCCGCTGCCGCTGGCCGAGACGATCCCGAGCAGCAGTGTTTCCTCTCTAAGGGCAGATTCTGCTCTGGGCCGCCTTACTTCGCATAACTGGAGTACAGCCTCCAGCAGTGACGGCAAAGCCTGATATTTCTGAATTACCGTCCCGCCGGCCAGATTTGTACCGTTACCGGCTATTCTGCCGTCCTCGCTGAGAACGGCCCAAGGCACTTTGCTCCTTCCTTCAACCAGCCAGGATTCAATAAAAGAAGGATCGCCCACTACCGCATCCGCCGGTTCGCCGCTGGCCATAAACTCCATGAAGGTATCCGGCCTGCTAAACGCAGAAATCCGCAGCAATTCCCCGTAATCACTGTGATGCACATAATGCAGCAAAGGCTCAATATATTGACTCTCGCGAACAGCCAGCACAATCCTCGCTGCCATAATAACCACTCTCCTTTCAGACAAAGCAAAAAAAAGCACCGTCAATAACCGCAGTAATACGGTCATTGAACGGTGCTTCCGCTCGTAATCCTATAATTTACAGCTATAGTAGCATATATGCAGTAGAGCGGCAATCCTTTTTTTTCATAAAAGAGTATTTACCTTGCTATACCTCTACTGGAACAGCATGTCCACAATAGGATATATCCCCAAGTCACATTAGGTGTTATACTTTTATTTGGTAAACTTTTCCCATACCAACACTTTCATTTAAAAGGAGACTTCACACAGATGAAATTACTACCCGGTTTTATTGCCGCACTTACCTTATCCGGCGCAATCAGCCTTTCGGCTTCCGCCGCAGAGAAACCGATTACAGTCCAGATCGACCAGGAACAGCTGCAGCTGACCACAAACGCCCCGCTCAATGATGGCCATGCCATCCTTGTACCGATGCGCCCTATTTTTGAGAAGCTGGGACTCAGTGTTGTATTTGATGCCAAGACCAGCACCATTACCGCAACAAAAGAAGGCCTGGTTATCAAGCTGCAGCTCGGCAGCAAAAACGCCAGCATCAACGGCATCGTGAAGCCGCTCCAGACCGCTCCAAAAATGATAAAGAATGTTACCTATGTGCCAGTCCGTTTTGTAAGTGAAGCTACCGGCAATAACGTGGTCTGGAATGCAACTACGAGAACAGTCGAAATTACAAGCCTGCAGGGCACCGATGATACAGTCTCAGTAGCCGATTTCTTCAGTAATTATGTAAAATACTCAAACGAAGAGAACTATGAAGGCTTCATGAGCCTGATTGACTCCAAATCGCCGATTGCCCAGATCGGTCCGCAGATCAAGCAGCAGTTCGAAACCTATAACCTCAAAAATTCGGTAGACCAGCTCAATATCATCGAGCTTAAAGCCAATGAAGCAACTGTACATACCATCGAATCCACCGAAAAAATCAGCGGGCCGTTTATGCCGAACAGCCAGACTGAATATATTTACTCCCTGACACGCAGCACTAAGGACGCTGACTGGAAAATCAGCAATCTCCAGCTTCAGGCCGTGCAGTACAGCCTCCCGGAAAGCGCTCTGACAGCAGCCGTAACGGTTCCAAAGGCAGATGAAGATGCGATCAAGGCTGTATTCGCCGCCAATGTCGATTACACCAATAAAGAAGACCTGGATGGCTTAATGTCCACCATAGACGAGAACTCTGCGGGTTATGAGCAGAATAAGCTTGTAGCGGCCCAGCTGTTCCAGGCTTATGACCTTGAGGGCACCATTGAATCCTCAAAAGTCATCGACTACCAAGGTGATACTGCTGTGTTGTATTCAGTGCAAACCATCAAGAAGCTTAAAGGTCCGCAGTTCCAGGATAACCGCAATACTACCATTACTACGCTCACCAAATCTGCAGACGGCAAATGGAAGCTTGTGCAGAGCTTCCTGCTTTCAACCGAACCGCTTAAATAGCACATTGAAGCAACATTATGGCATAGAACATATGAATCTTTACATTTGTACAAAAAAAGCAGCGGATGCTCATCCGCTGCTTTTTTGTGATTCCCGCCTTACAAGAACCTGCTCCTAATCTCCGGCGATGGAATCAGGCATGTCTCATCCCGTCCAAACCACCGGTAACGGTTCCTGGCTACAAACCGGTATAGTCTATCACGCAGCGGGCGGGGTACAATAATGAAGGCATAAGCGCAAGGCCACGGATACCGCAGTTTACGGGCAATATGCAGCACAGCAGAAGATTCTGTGTATACTCTGCCGTTCTCAAGAAGGATTACCGTATCCAGCCGGCCAGCCTCAAGCCCTGCAGCCAGCTGATGTGCCCGCCCTTGTTCACCCTGCAGCGGAGCAAACTTAATATGGCCCTTAGGATCTCGCGGAATAATGAATCTGACCAGCCCCTGGCACAGATGGCAGACCCCGTCGATCAGCACAACGGTCTGCCCTGCTTCCGGAATTTTATCCTTTTCCAAACGCCGCACCCCCTCCAAGTCCCTTCCTAATTCCTTCCGTCCATATATAAAATAAAAACGCGGGATAGCTCCCGCGCATTCATTGTCCGTCCGTTACCCTTATTCAGCAATTGCCTTTTCGATCCACTGGTCACCGATCATCTGATCTTCGAATTCAGCAGTGTAGGCATCCATGCATTTACAGATGAAATCCTTGCGGCACACCGGGCATGGGGTTTTGAGCAGGCGGCTGATGTTCGTCATTTTCCATTCCGGATTCCGGCTGTAGAACGCGCGGCATTGTGTTCCGTCAGCAGTCTTAATAATAAATTCGTACAAGCCCTCTTTATCATTGCTGCTGGCTTTCGTCACATTCGTAATTTTCGGTCTGTAAGACATCTTCATCACCCATTATCTAAATTTTTGGTTCTAATAGCACACGTAGCTTTAACAGATACTTAGACATAATAAAGATTTTTGGGGTTGATGTCAACCGAAGTACGCGCTGCCGCCTGCCAATTATCCCGTTTATCCGGTTTCCGTCTATATTTAGCCATTATTCCCTAAAATAGAGCTTTATACTGTCTTTATATCACATTTAGCTCAACTTCAATATTTCCGCGGGTCGCTTTGGAGTATGGGCAGAAATCATGCGCTTTTCGGGCCAGTTCCTCAGCCTTGGAACGCTCAACACCCGGCAGGCTGACATCCAGCTTCACGCCCAGCTTAAAGCCGCCATCACTCTCATCCTTGCCGATCATTACATTAGAAGTAACCGTAACATCCTGAAGCTTCACGCCTTCTTTGCGGGCAATATTGGCAAGCGCACTCTCATAACAGGCCCCGTAGCCTGCTGCGAACAGCTGCTCAGGATTTGTGCCGTTCCCGCCGGGTCCGCCAAGCTCCTTAGGCATCTTCAGATCATGCTTCAACACACCGTCCGAAGATTCTACAGAACCTTCACGTCCCCCCCGGACAGTTGCTGTCGCTGTATACAAAGCCTTCGAATTTAATGTGCTCATCGTTGATCGTCTCCTTTTATAGTGAGTTTTGGTCGTACACACCTTAACTTTAAACCTCAGGTCAATTTTGAAACGATAATACCGCTCTTGTCACAATCCGGATGTTTGCATTCCATAATAAATAGTGTAAAATTAAATTGTGATAAATTTATGTTCGGGAGGCTAAATTCATGAGTATTTATGATTATGAAGCTAATACCCTGCGCGGCCAGGAAGAGTCGATGTCCAAGTACAAAGGTAAAGTGCTGCTCGTTGTGAACACAGCCAGTAAATGCGGCTTCACCCCCCAGTATAAGGGTCTCCAGGAGGTCTACGATAAATTCAAGGACCGCGGTTTTGAAGTGCTCGGTTTCCCGAGTAACCAGTTTGCCAGCCAAGAGCCGGGCGCAAGCGAGGATATCGCCGAATTCTGCGAGATTAATTACGGAGTAACCTTTCCGATGTACGAAAAAGTTGATGTAAAAGGCGACAGTGCACATCCGCTTTTCAAATATCTGTCCAAGGAAGCACCAGGCGTACTGGGCTCCAAAAGTGTGAAGTGGAACTTCACCAAGTTCCTGGTGGATCAGGAAGGCCGTGTGCTGAAGCGGTTTGCCCCTTCGACCACTCCGGACCAGATTGAAGCCGATATCGCCAAGCTGCTGGACTAATTCATTTTACCGTTGACCATGCAAAAAAAACTCCCTGTAACGGCCTGCCGGCCATGTACGGGGAGTTTTTGTATCACACAAAATTACCACTTCATAAGAACGGCAACGATGGCGATTAATGCAGGTACGGCTTGAATGTACAAAATTGTCTTTTTGGCAGTCAGACTGCCCACGATTCCGGCAATCAGCACGCAAGATAGAAAAAACAGCTGAATATGCCCGCCTGCTACCGCATCCGGATATACAATCCCCCAGATCAGCCCCGCCGCCAGAAACCCGTTATACAGCCCCTGGTTAAAAGCGAGCGATTTCGAGTCCTGTGCCGCCTGTGCCGTAGTCCCAAATGCCTTCTGCCCCTTCGGTGTCGCCCACAGGAACATCTCCAGATAAAGGATGTAAATATGTAACAACGCAATTACCGCAACCAGCACTACACTAACAGTCATGTAATTCCCTCCAAGATTAAATGTAATCACATTATATCACTAACAATAATATTTTACACAATTAATTTTAGGATGATATATCTTTTCGTTTCCATGAAATAATCTGGCATTTATCTTAGAAAAGCTACATCACCAGCCAGGTCTTTGCGTCCTCAGGATCGTCGTAGTATTGGATTGGAGCCATAAATAGGTCAGCGTGCTTGCGTAAAAACCTGTGTAGCCGATGTCTGCTGAAATAATCCCCGACAATCGCCAGCTTTCGGATATGCGACTGAAGCCTGATCAGATTCCCTGAAAGTTCAAGCACCACTTCCTTCGTAAGCTGTGTTTCATATAAATCCACCCACATAGCAAGACGTTTTGGCTGCCCTAAAATAAAAGCCTCCTCCGCTTTCATTAAATCAAACAAAGCTTTGCTGTCGGTATGAAAGCTGCCATACTTCAAACAGTGTATCTCTCCGCCCTTATAATAATACGGAAAAATAGAGCCTCCGGGAGATTTGACGATCATCGAATATTCCTCCATAAAATCAGTTTTAAGTTATAGTAAAAAAACAACAGGGCAGCAACTCTCATCTAGAGAATTACTGCCCTGTTGTTCTGTTAAAAATATAATGCGGTAGAGAGGACTCGAACCTCCACGGGTATACACCCACTACCCCCTCAAGATAGCGTGTCTGCCATTCCACCACTACCGCGCGGTGTGTTACAAAAGGTAAAGCTTTGTCTGAGGTCAACATTCAATATTATAAACCGGTTTGCAGTAAATGTAAAGATGCCGGCTTAGGAATTTTCCTCTGCCTGCTTCTGTTTACGGTATCGGGTAAATGCTATGTATTCCTTAATAAACTCTTGCTCTTTGGGCAGCAGCTCTTCACTGTGGCAACTCAGTTGCCGCATATGGGCAGACATATACGCCTCTCCTTCTTCACGCACCCCATCGGCAGCCGCTTTACCCAAAATCAGCCAATCTAGACTGACATGAAAAAATTCAGCGATACGGATCAGATGCTGCGTTCCCGGTGTGGACTTTCCGCGTCTCCAGTCCCCGAAATTGCCAGAGCTGATATGGAGCTGCTCATAAAATAGCTTTTTGGTAATCCCCTTCTGCTTAATCAGATATTCAATCCGATCATAGATCGTCTGCATCGTTCAACCGCCTTCCACAGCATTTTTTGACGCAAAAACGTTATTTAGATTGTAAAATGACGTAAAAAAGTGTATAATTGGTTATTATTAGTTCCAGATGATTATATCATACGGCTGGATGGTCGATAAGAGGTGAAGCCTGTTGAATAGCAAACGTCCCGTGACCCCCTATGGCTGGGCAATCAAACAGAGGCTGACAGAATTACAGCTGGACCAGAAGAAATTCTGCGAGCTGCACGAAATACCGCCCTACCGCCTGTCTAATCTGATTCATGGTACACGGAAGGCTGAGCGCTACAGGCGTCTGGTGTCAGAGCTTCTGAACCTGCCTCCGTACTGACAGCCCATCCTGCATGCACTCAAGGAGCGATAACCTTGCCATTAAGCTTATCTACAGCCCTCACTGCTTCTCTTAACGCCCTGACACATAAAGCGCTGGTTATAGACAGAACCGGAATCATCCTGTTTATGAATAATCATTGGAAGACGTTCCCGGAGCATTACAGGCTGTCACAGGCGGGCGGAATGGCGGGAAGCCACTATCTGCAGCTTTTTGAAGAGTGGATCACCATCCCCGTCCAGCTCACAGCGCTGGCTAATGCTGTACAGGACATCCTTCAGGGCGGGCGTTTGATTTCCAGCTCTGAGTTTTTTTTGCATATCCCTGACCAATCTGACCGCGTGTTCAGTCTGGACGCTTTTCCATTATTCACAGAGCGCTCCTGCGGGATTCAGTCACTTGTTCTTTCCCTGCACGATAAAGGTCCTGCTGAGCCCCGCCCGCATGAGCACACCCGCAGCTGTCATCCTTTGCGTCCCCGCCGTATTACCGGCAGTCTCGTGCCCATATGTGCGTCCTGTAAATCTGTCCGCAGCAGCCTGGAAGAATGGATCACTGTTGAGCGGTTTCTTCATGCCCAGCTTTCCCTGCAATTCACCCATGATATTTGCCCGGATTGCATCCGCCAGCTCTATCCCCAATATGCGGGAGTTCTGAACCAGTAATATTCTAAAACTTCTGTGTACAAAACAAAAGGAACGAAATCCTTGAGACCAAGGCTTCCGTTCCTTTAATTATGCGGTAGAGAGGACTCGAACCTCCACGAGCATACGCCCACTACCCCCTCAAGATAGCGTGTCTGCCATTCCACCACTACCGCATATATGGTGACCCGTAGGGGATTCGAACCCCTGTTACCTCCGTGAAAGGGAGGTGTCTTAACCCCTTGACCAACGGGCCTTATTCATAAGTTGTGTTTACCACAACAAAAATGAGTATATCAAACTCCGCTAACTTTGACAAGTGCTTTTTTCTGAATCAGTTAAATCCTGAAAATATCCGGGAGGCGGCTGCAGAAAATGCCAACACCGCCCCTCCCGTCCAAAGACTGCACAGACTGCAGAAGAAGACATACCTGCTCATATCTACCTTAGCCGCCCGGCAAAGCCAGCGCCTCTGCTCCGTCAACCGGCTCATAGCCAAGGCTTTTGGCTACTTCGGTATTCGTCACCCGCCCGGCTGCTACGTTAAGCCCGCGGGCCAGTGCCGGATTGTCAAGCACTGCCTTGTGAATGCCCGAACCGGCAATCTGCAGTGCATACGGCACTGTCACATTAGTGAGCGCAAGCGTCGAGGTGCGGGCCACCGCCCCCGGCATATTGGCTACTGCATAATGCACGACGCCGTGTTTTACATATGTCGGATTCTCATGGGTAGTCGTACGGTCAATGGTTTCGATGGAGCCGCCCTGGTCAATCGCAACATCCACTATGACAGAGCCTTCACTCATCTGCTGCACCATATACTCCTTCACCAGCTTGGGGGCACGGGCGCCGGGAATCAGCACGGCCCCTATCAGCAGATCGGCTTTGCGTACCGCTTGCTCTAGATGATAGGAATCCGACATGATTGTAATGAGGCGCCCGCCAAAAATATCATCCAAATAGCGGAGCCGGGCGGCATTGTTATCGAGTATAGTCACTCTTGCACCCAGTCCCAGCGCCATTTTAGCCGCATTTGTACCGACAACACCCCCGCCCACAATTACGACTTCACCGGGCTGTACCCCGGGCACACCGCTCAGCAGAACCCCCTTGCCGCCCTGCGGCTTTTCCAGCAGCCTTGCTCCGATCTGAACTGCCATCCGCCCCGCGACCTCACTCATCGGGGTCAGCAGCGGCAGCGAGCCGTCCGCAAGCTGGATGGTTTCATAGCCAACAGCTGTAACTCCTCCGTCCAACAGCGCTTTGGTAAGCTCTGCCTCAGGCGCAAGATGCAGATAAGTGAACAGAATAAGACCCTTGCGGAAAAAAGCATATTCTTCAGCCAGCGGCTCTTTCACTTTAAGGACCATTTCCGCTTCATTCCATACTTGAGCCGCTTCCGGATACAACACCGCGCCCTTATTCAAGTACTCGCCGTCATTGAAGCCGCTGCCGGTCCCGGCCGACTGCTCAATCAGCACCTTATGGCCGGCTTTACAGAGGGCTTCCACTCCCGCCGGGGTGAGAGCTACACGGTTTTCGTTGTTTTTGAGTTCTTTAGGTACTCCGATAATCATGTCTGTTCCTCCTCTATTAAGGATGACAAAAGAAAGGCCCGCAAAGGAGCCTTTCTCTGTAGAGTCCATTATTCATTCCCCACATCATATGCGGAAGAATCGCTTAAGGATTAACTTTTGCTTCAAAAGTCTGAACACCGCCGACGAATTTCAGCACGACAGCAGCTTTAACCGGGTCATGGGTTTCGTTCAGAGTGATTTTACCAGTAGCCAGCTGCAGATCTTTGGTTGCTGCCAGAGCATCCTTAATCTTAGCCGGATCAGCTTCACCCGCACGGGTGATTGCATCAGCAACCAGCTTAAGCGCATCATAGCCGAGAGCCGCCATACCGTCAGGTACTGCGCCGCCGTTAGCTGCTTTGTAAGCATCAACAAACGTGGTTACTTCTGTTGCCGTATCTTCAGGTGAATAGTGGTTGGACATAAATGTGTTCTCTAGCGCTGCTGCACCGGCAATTTCAGCCAGCTGCGGGGAATCCCAGCCGTCGCCGCCCAGGAACGGTACAGTGATACCCATCTCACGGGCCTGCTTCACGATTTTACCTACTTCTTCATAGTAGCCCGGCAGATAGATAACATCCGGATTAGAGGCTTTGATGCGGGTCAGAACCGCTTTGAAGTCAGAGTCTTTCTGCTGATAGGATTCCTGGCTCAGAATTTCTCCGCCGTTAGCCTTGAAGGTTTCTTCAAAGAACTTCTGCAGACCCTTGGAGTAGTCACTCGAAGTATCTGTATAGATTACTGCCGTTTTAGCACTGAGATTGTTGCTTGCAAAGTTAGCCATAACCTGGCCTTGGAACGGATCGATAAAGGCTGCGCGGAATACCCATTCGTTCACATCGCCGCTGCGCTCGTCAACTGTAACCTTAGGGTTTGTTGCACCAACAGCTACAAGCGGAATCTGCTTCTCGGTAGCAACCGGAACGATCCCCAGCGTGTTCGTAGAAGTGGATGCACCGATAATCGTAACCACTTTATCATTGGTGATCAGCTTCTGCGCTGCCTGAGTTGCCTCTTCAGATTTCGAGGCATTGTCGGCAATAACCAGCTCAAGCTGCTTGCCCAGAATACCGCCGGCTGCATTGATCTGGTCAACAGCGAGCTGAGCGCCCTTGGATGCGGAGTCGCCGAAAGAAGCCTGGCCGCCTGTAAGCTCAAGGTCGGCACCGATTTTGATTGTGCCCCCGGCAGCTGCATTTCCGCCGCTTGCAGAGTTAGCGCTGTTCTCTGTGTTGTTGCCGCAGCCTGCTGCCAATACCGCAGTCAATACTGTTGACAAAATGATGGCCCCAATTTTTTTCATAGTTTCTCCCAGCCTCCCGAATAATATAATTTCTATGTGTTGGATCTGTGATGCCTCAGATACATTTATCTAGTGGCCGAGATAGGCCATTTTGATCTCTTCTGAATCCGCCAATTCCTTGGCATCTCCCTCCAGAACCACTTTTCCGGTTTCCAGCACATAGGCGCGGTGAGCAATCTTAAGCGCTTGATGAGCGTTCTGCTCAACCAGCAGCACAGTTGTACCGGCTGCGTTAACCTCCTGAATAATCTTGAAAATATCCTGCACCAGCAGCGGTGCAAGGCCCATTGAAGGCTCATCCAGCAGAAGCAGCTTGGGGTGTCCCATAATGGCACGGCCCATGGCCAGCATCTGCTGTTCACCGCCGGACAACGTTCCGGCCTGCTGCTTCTTGCGCTCAAGCAGTCTCGGGAACATGTTGTAGACCCTCTCGAAATCAGCAGCAAGACTTTTACCATCCTGCAGGTAAGCCCCGAGCTCAAGATTTTCTTCTACTGACATATTGGCGAACACGCGCCGGCCTTCCGGGCAATGAATCAGCCCCTGCTTCACTATTGACTGAACACTCTGGCTCGTGATGGATTTGCCCAGAAACTCAATACTGCCGGTCTTAGGCTTAAGCAGCCCGGACAGCGTCTTGAGCAGTGTGGATTTCCCGGCGCCGTTGGCGCCGATCAGCGTCACAATCTCACCCTGGTTAACCTGAATACTGAGATCCTTTAATGCGTGAATGGCTCCGTAGTAAACGTTGATTCCCTGTACTGTAAGCATCGCCTTTACGCCTCCTGTCCCAAATACGCTTCAATAACCTTCGGATTGTTCCGGATTTCCACCGGTGTTCCGTCGGCGATAAGGACTCCGCGGTCCAGGACATAGATCCGGTTGCAGACACCCATAACCAGTGACATATCATGCTCGATCAGGAGAATCGTCAGATCGAATTCTTCCCGGATCCAGGCAATCAGGTTCATCAGATCCCGGGTTTCATTAGGGTTCATACCGGCAGCCGGTTCATCCAGCAGCAGGAGCTTAGGTCCGGCCGCAAGCGCACGGGCTATCTCCAGACGGCGCTGATTACCATAACTGAGGTTGCCAGCCGTCTCCTGGGCCTGATCGGCGAGGTTGAATATTTTGAGAATATCCATCGCCTTTTGCGTGATTTCCTCTTCACCCTTGAAGTGCTTCGGAAGCCGGAGCATGGAGCTGAACAAGGAATGTCTGGCATGCTGGTGGAAGGCGATTTTGACATTTTCCAGTACAGTCATAGCCGTAAACAGCCGGATGTTCTGAAATGTGCGCGCCGCACCTTTATGATTGATCTTAAAGGGCTTCATGCCGCCTACCGACTCGTTATTAAGCAGAATCTTACCGGTAGAGGGCGGGTACACCCCGGTTAGCAGGTTGAACAATGTTGTTTTGCCGGCACCGTTCGGTCCGATCAGGCCGATGAGCTCCCCCTTGTTAATATAAAGGGAAACTTCACTCAGCGCCTTGAGGCCCCCAAAGGAACGGCTGGCCCCTTTAACGTCAAGGAGTACTGCTGTCGATGCTGCCATTGCCCTTTGCCTCCTTTTTACCGAACTTGCCGAAATTGATTTTGGTTTTGCCAAGCAGGCCGCTCGGACGGAAAATCATCATCAGAATCAGAACGATGGAGTAGATAATCATCCGCCATTCCGGGAATTCACGCAGATAAGTGTAGAGCAGAGTAACGAATACTGCCCCTACAATAGATCCTGCCGTACTGCCCAGACCTCCTAGAACGACCATTACGAGAATTTCAAATGATTTCAGGAAGTTGAAGCTGCCGGGAGTAATAACATAGAAGGTATGCGCCGACAAACCGCCCGCCATCCCTGCAAACAAAGCACCAATGGTAAAAGCAATAACCTTATACAATGTGGTGTTAATCCCCATCGCTTCTGCGGCAATTTCATTCTCGCGGATAGCCAGACAGGCACGGCCATGCGTGGAGCGGATGAAGTTGTTAATAAGAATAACCGTGAACAAGGTAAAGAAGAAAATAATTGTCCAGGTGGTTTTTGCCGGAATACCGCTCAGACCGGAAGCGCCGCCTACATATTCTGTATTCAGCAGAACAATCCGGATGATTTCGCCAAAACCCAGTGTAGCAATCGCCAGATAATCACCGTTGAGACGAAGCGTCGGCATCCCGATCAGCACTCCGAAGACCGCGGCCACGATACCGCCGGCAATGATAGCCAGAACAAACGGCACATCGTAATCAAGTGTCAGTATAGCCGAGGTGTAGGCACCGACGGACATAAATCCGGCATGCCCGATCGAGAACTGTCCGGTAATCCCGTTAATCAGGTTAAGCGAAACTGCCAGCATAACGTTGACGCCTACCAGAAGCAGCATTGAGCGGGTTACATCATTAAAGATTCCCGTTGTTAGGAGAATTTGAACTAAACCATAGAACGCAAGAGCAACGATAACGCCCAGCCAGAATTTTGTATTCAGCTTCTTCATGCTGTTCCCCACCTACACTTTCTCCCGGACATTCTTGCCGAACAGCCCGGATGGTTTGAAGATTAGGATCAGAATCAGCACGGCGAAAGCAACACCGTCACGCCAGGATGAATAGCCAAGCGATGAAATTTCAGTCTCAACTGTTCCCAGCAGCAATCCGCCGACAAGCGCGCCCGGAATGCTTCCGATTCCTCCAAGTACTGCCGCTACAAAAGCTTTGAGACCCGGCATTACACCCATAAGCGGATCAACCGAGTTATAAGTCATACCGAAGATTACGCCGGCAGCTGCAGCAAGCGCCGACCCGATGGCAAAGGTTGCCGAGATGGTGCGGTCTACGTTGATCCCCATCAACCGTGCCGCCTCCATATCAAACGATACAGCCCGCATAGCCTTACCGGTCTTCGTATAACGAACGATATATTGCAGAATAATCATCAGTACAATGGTAGTAATCAGAATCATAACCTGATTGGAATCGACTTGGATCGAACTTCCGAACAGCTGATACTGCTTCTTCACCATAATATCCGGGAACCCTTTCGCTTGCGGTCCGAGGATAAGCACTCCGACATATTCCAGCAGGAACGATACGCCGATCGCTGTTATAAGTGCGGCTATTCTGGTGGACTTGCGCAGCGGCTTATATGCAAGCCGTTCAATAGTGATCCCAAGCAGTGAGCTCATCGTCATTGAAATGATCAGCGACAGCAGCAGCACCAGTACCGGAGGAAGCCCGGCATTTGACAGAAACTTGGCACTGTACAGGCCGATGAACGATCCCACCATAAAAATGTCGCCGTGAGCAAAGTTGATCAGCTTGATAATCCCGTAAACCATTGTGTAGCCAAGGGCGATCAGAGCGTAAATGCTGCCTACGGAAATCCCGTTAATTAGTTGCTGAATGAAGTACTCCATCGCCATCCCCTTTTCCCCATAGTAATCAAAAAACCCCTTCCTCTGTCTCCCAATCTGTTTTTCTTTCTAAGATGTCATTTATATTAACACATGCTTTTAGGTCCGTCACTAAAAAATGCAAGCTTTTAATATAATTTTCGAAAATTAGTGTAATATTATATAACAGGTAATGTTCGTTATGGGTTACATAATCTACAAATAATATGAAAACGAGAGGATATCGGAGTAAAACAGAGGATTCGGGAGGAATGATCTTTTGATTTTTCTTTCCTTTTCTAATACAATACTTTATTTTCGCTCAAATAATATAACATTTGTCTCTTTACAGCATCAATTCTTCAACTAATTAAAGGGATAACGAGTTGCACCACTAGAATTACATAGCTTCATATAGTATGATGTAGTTTTAGGCGAGAAAAGCTAACATTCGACACTAAATTGTGACAAACCCCCTCGTTCCCCCTCATTCGATCCCACACAACCATTTTTGCAAAATATTTAATGCGCAGTGTTCCCGAAGAAAGGAATGGGTTAATGCGGAGCTGCTGATGAGGGTGCGGAAGATATTATTTATAGTCCGAAAGGCAGCTTATTGAGCATTTGCGGAAACAATTCTGACAGCCTGATTTTATTCCGGCGGCAGCAACAAAAAAAAGCCCCCGGAAAACCGGGAGCTTCATTTCTGTAATTACGACGGAGAGAGAGGGATTCGAACCCTCGCACCGCTTACGCAGTCTAACCCCTTAGCAGAGGGTCCCCTTATAGCCACTTGGGTATCTCTCCAAGAATGGCTCCCCGAACAGGACTCGAACCTGTGACAACTCGATTAACAGTCGAGTGCTCTACCAACTGAGCTATCAGGGAACATTACATGAACAAGAAATAATTTATCATGATTTCGGGTTCGCGTCAAGCGGCGGCATAGAATTTTTATAACGGTTACATTTGGAAGCCGCAGAATCAGGGTGCAAGCACCTGAACTTTCATGTCCATCGATATTTGCAGTTAAACATAACTTCCCCCGCTTCAGATACTACGGCAAAATTCCCCGTCCGCGGGAATAAACACACGCTCCAGCAGCCCTTCTTCAGCCAAACGGACCCTAAGCATCTCTCGGGTTACGAGACAGTGGTTAATGGCTTCCATATGCACTGCGATAACAGCTGCATCCTGCGCATGGCGGCATACTTCCACAACATCCTGTTCATCCATCGTGATAGGGCCGCCTGTTACAAACCGCGCGCCCCCGGCGTTAACTATAATCGTCTCAGGATGATGCCGGCCCAGTGCCTCGGCAACTTCTTCGCACCAGATCGTATCTCCGGCTAAATACAATACAGGCTCACCCTCTGCCTGAAAAACAAAACCGGATACCTTGCCCATCCGCTCCCCGGTCTCCCCGGTGCCATGCTGTCCGCCAATTCGCGTCAAGGTTACTCCCCGAAAAACCAGCGGCTGATGATCAGGCACCGCACTAACCGCAGCAAAGCCTTGTGCGCTGATTCGTATCTGATCGCCCTCCTGACACAGCACCGGCAAATCATGCGGTAACAGCGAAACTGCCGCAGCATCCCAATGATCCTGATGCAGGTGGGTGACAAGCACCACATCCGGATTCAGCCATTGCCCTGCCGGACCGGGCAGCGGCACCAGCGGATTTCTGCGGTCATTGGCCGTGTTGGCAATCGGCGGGTTAGCCTCCTTTTCGTTCAGCATAGGATCTATAAGGAAGGTAAGGCCGCCGTATTCGAGCCATAGAGCTGCATTGCGGATCAGTTGAATTTTCATGTGTGTACACCTCTTTCTACAGGCTGTCTTCTGCTACAATTCATTATAGAAGTTCTTCATTCTGTATTACATTGCGCCGCGAAACAGATCGGGCAGTTCTACTTTCACACGGAAAGGATTTACTCTATATGACCTCCTATATGATCGACGATACCGATTACCGCATCCTGCAGTTTCTCATCGGGGACTCCACACTAAGCCATAAGGACATCGGAGCGCTGGTGCATATGACCGGACAGGCCGTAGGCGCGCGCATCCGCAGAATGCGGGAGCTTGAGATTATCGAGGGCTATACCGTGCGCTGGAATCCTACGAAAATCGGACTGGGAATCCATGCCTTTGTCACAGTGTTTCTGAGCTCGAATGCCGCACATCCTCCGTTTCAGCAGTTCGCCAGACACCATGAAAGCGTAATGGAGCTGCACCGCGTCAGCGGCGAGGGCTGCTACTGGATGCGTGTGCGGCTGAAGGGGCAGGAGGAGCTGAACGCATTTTTGGATGAGCTGCTGGAGTTCGGAAACTACAAGGTAAATTTAGGGGTGGGGCAGCTTAAATAGGGTACAGGTGTCTCGGAGCTCCTAATTATGAAGCTTGAACACATTGGAGACCGAACTTGTTGCAGACCGAACCATTGGAGACCAAACCATTGGAGACCAAACTTGTCACAGACCAAGTTTGTTGCAGACCAAGCTTAGTGCAGACCAAGCTTGTCGCAGACCAAACTCGTCGCAGACCGAACTTGTCGCAGACCGAACTTGTCGCAGACCGAACTTGTCGCAGACCGAACTTGTCGCAGACCAAGCTTGTCGCAGACCGAACTTGTCGCAGACCGAACTTGTCGCAGACCGAACTTGTCGCAGACCGAACTTGTCGCAGACCAAACTTGTCGCAGACCGAACTTGTCGCAGACCGAACTTGTCGCAGACCGAACTTGTCGCAGACCGAACTTGTCGCAGACCGAACTTGTCGCAGACCGAACTTGTCGCAGACCGAACTTGTCGCAGACCGAACTTGTCGCAGACCGAACTTGTCGCAGACCGAACTTGTCGCAGACCGAACTCATTAGTTCGATTTTCGCCAACTAATTTAGCGATTTCAGCTGATTTCTAATGATTAGGTGGAAAAACGACAGTTAATCTAGTCAAAAACCCCTTCAAGCCGTAAATCAGCAAGATTAAGCAGCCTTTTTCCAACTAAACCTCTCCCCACCAAAGTTTCCGGAGAATTAAGTGACTTTTTTCCAATTAGCGATAATGAAATGCTGTAAGCGGATTTCATCTAAGCCACATTAGCGATGCAGCTTTGGAGTGCAACATTAGAGAAGTAACATTAGAGAGAAGCAACATTAAAGATGCAACATTAAAGATGCAATATTAGAGATGCAATATTAGAGATGCAATATTAGAGATGCAATATTAGAGATGCAATATTAGAAAGGCCGCCGCCCAAGGAATGGGGCTTCCTGAGGCGGCGGCTTTTTGGGTGCTGCATTAAGGCAGGATGAACAGGATTAGTCGTTCAGCAGCCTACCGGCCCGCAGCAGCCGGGCCAGTATGACCGCCGCTTCGGCGCGGCTGGTGACGGTCTGCGGTGCGAAGCTGCCGGAAGGCCGTCCCTGCATGATTCCGCCGGCGGTCAGGGTATTCACCGCTTCCTGCGCCCAGGAAGTGATGTCGGCAGCGTCGGAGAAGCTGCCGGTGGCGACAAAGGCCTGGCTCGCTAAGGCCGGTGCGTCACTAGTTGGAGCCGTGCCGGATACGGCGCCTTCAAGTTCGGTAGTTACTTTTACAACACTTGCTGCGGTGGTGACTCCAGGTTTGGCGGCTACTGTGGCAACACTTGCTGCTGCGGCGGCTCCAGGTTTGGTAGGTACTGTTGCAACATTTGCTGCGGTAGTGGCTCCAGGTTTGGCGGCTACTGTGGCAACACTTGCTGCGGCGGCGGCTCCAGGTTTGGTAGGTACTGTTGCAACATTTGCTGCGGTGGTGACTCCAGGTTTGGTAGTTACTGTAGCAACATTTGGGGCGATGGTGGCTCCAGGTTTGGCGGCTACTGTGGCAACAGTTACTGCGGCGATGGCGGCCCCAGGTTCGGTAGTTACTTTTGAAACTTTTACTGCGGCAGTGATTCCAGGTTCGCTAGTTACTGTGGCACCACTTGCTGCAGTAGTGGCTTCAGGCAGGGCTGAAGCTGACTTCATCAGCTTCAGTGCTCTGGCGGCCATCACCGCCAGCTGCTCCCTGGTGACCGGAGCCTCCGGACGGAAGGTTCCGTCCGCGTAGCCCTGCACCAGGCCCAGATAGGCAGCCGCTTGGGCATCGGCTGCGAACCAGGCGCCGGCCGGCACGTCGCTGAAGGCTGCGGCATCAGCCGCAGACTCCGGCAGCAGGCCAAGCGAGCGCACCAGCATGGCCGCGAATTCGGCCCGGCTGACGGTTTGCTGCGGCGCAAAATTACCGGCGCCGGTGCCGTTCAGGATGAGCTTGCCTGCCAGCAGCTCAATCTCGGTCTTGGCCCAGTGGCCGGAGAGGTCGCTGAAGCTGACCGGATGCAGCGCAACGGCTATAACGCCCCCGGCCATACTGCTCTTAACGGTAACCTTCGTTACGCCGCCGGCCGTCTCAAACAGGGCTGGCACATACCGGAAGGTACCAGTCTGTGCGTCGTACAGCAGCGCTGCTGCGCGGTCTGCACTGACCGCTTCGTCCACGGTCAGCGTCCGCTCTGCGTAAGCAGCGCCGAAGCCGCTGACCGGCACGGCGGCTGCGCCGCTGCCGCCGAGTACGCTCAGGGTGAAGCCTGCCGGCACACCCTTCACCGCAAGGGCCTGCTTGCCTGCGTCGGCAAGCAGCTTCTCAAGCGCTGCGCCGCCAAGCGGAGCCAGCGCAAATTCCAGCGTGCCGTCCGCAAAGCCGGCCGCCTCAAGCACCCTTTCCGCGCGGTGCAGCGGAAAGCGGTACGCCGCGGTGCCGCTCGTGACCACGAGCACGGCGCCGGGCACTGCCGCAGCCGCGCTCCGCAGGGCGGCTGCACTGAAGCGCGCCGTGCCGCCGGCACCGGCAGCGACCGTGATCTCGCGCTGGCCTGCGGCAGCAGCAGCGCTCAGGCGGGCGTCACCGTCCGCCGCAGCAGCGCCAGTTCCTGCGCTGCCGCCGGAGCCTCCGGTGCCGCCGGGGCTGCCGGACTCCGTATCGTCCGGCTTCAGCACAGCCAGGTCATACACCCGTGAGCGGCCGTTCACACTCACGCTCAGCAGAGTATTCCCTGTTGCAACAGCCTGCAGCCTGCCGTCCTTAAAGCCGGCTATACCTGCTTCTGCAAAGCTCCATTCAGCCTGTGCGGTAAGATCCGCGCCCGCCTGATCCAGCACCTGCAGTTCAGCAGCAGTCCCCTGCTTCAGGGTAAAAGGCCCCTTCTGCCCGTCAGCCAGCTTAATAGTGAACGGCTTAACGGCAGTAGCGATGCCCTGATTCTTCTCGCGAATGGTGAACCCCGCTGCCGGATTAGCCAGCAGGTTCATCCGCTCCCCGCGGATAATCAGGTTGTCGATGAGCAGGCTGCCGGTCAGGTCTGGCGTCACTTCCACACCGCTTGTGCCTGCCCCGTCAATCACATTGTCAGTTAGCACAACGCCGTCCAGCCTCATATTGCCGTGCGCAACCAGCCCGGAGAAGGTACTGTCCTGTATCGTATTGCCACAGATCTGCACATCGGCATTCAAATTGCTCTCGCCTGCGTACAGCCAGATGGCTCCTAAATTGACGCCATAACCGGAATCATAGCTGCCCGTACGAAGCAGTGTATTACGTTCCACCACTGTAGTTCCACGAAAGGGCTCTGCCGAGAAGCGGGTCGAAACGGCAATGCCCGCACCGTTCGTTACGGTGTCTTTGACGATATTATCCTGAATTTTGTTGTCCCTGCCGCCAAAGACGACGATATTATCAGCCAGCCAAGGCAGGGCAACGGTATTGAACCGGGCAGTATTACTGAAGCTCGGCGTCCGCTCACTGCCGTTAACGTCACTCAGTTTATCATCGGTAAAAGACCACATGGCGATCCCGTCATCACCCGGGTAGCGGATGTCGCTCTGCTCCATCATGCTGTTGCCTGTGCCCACGGCAAAGTTAATGCCGTCCGCCATCAGGTTACGGATGCGAAGGCCAACCATATGCAGTCCGTCTGTCCGGACTTGCTCGCCTCCCGGCTGGGTCAGCCATAGTCCGGCCTTCGTATGCTCGATCCAAACGTCCTGGATGAGAGAGCCCTGCCCGAACGCCCCATGAAAAGCGTTCGTATCCGCCTCGTCATCACGCACATTAATACCGCCCTCTATTAGCAGATCATGTACGCTGATCTCGCCTCCGTGACCGTAGAACTTGGCCCCGTTCAGCGTCGTATACCACATCCCAGCCCCGCGGATGTCTGCACTATACAGGTCAAGCAGGCCGTCGCCGACATTGAAGCTGCCTGCCGGGAACCAGACACCGCTGCCGGCTGCTTCTGCCGCAGCCAGCGCAGCCTTGAAGCCTGTAGTATCATCTCCTTCATCATCAGGGACTGCGCCGTAATCCGTCACAGACAGATAGCCTGCCGGCATCTCAAGTGCTGGAGCAACCTGCTCCAGCTCTGCCAGATCAATGACATAAGAGGCTGCCTGATCCTGCGCACTTTTTTCCAGACGGATTACAGCCCCTGCCGGAGCCTCACCGATTAGGGCATGAATCTCGTCAAAGAAGCGGTGGCCGCTGCCCTGCCTTGGATCATTCGACCACGGATAGCTGCCGTATTCCCAGGCATATTTGGAGGTCAGGCTCAGCTCCTGACGTTGGCCGTTCACCATCAGCGTAAGTGTCTCCTGCGCCCCTGCCCCGTCCGGACTGTCCGGGATGGAATAACGCAGCACGATAGCGTTCGCTGCTTCAGCCAGGGTGAACTCGACATAATCGCCGGTATCCTTAAGCACCACCGCCTGCCGCCCGGAGGCTTCCGAGGCGACACTGCGGTATTTGCGGGACGGACCTATAAGCTCGCCGTTCGTAACTGCATCCTCTGCCTCATAGCTGATATAAGGCACAGTTGCCCCGCGATAGGCTTTCGCCACACTTTCCTTGACCGCGAGACTCTCAACGGATACCTTACTCCAGTCGGCATCGCCGCTGCTGAGCGTAACCGTATTAATACCAGCTCTCAGCACTAGCTTTACAGTTACCGTGTGCCAGTCACCGGCAGCCGTCAACGCGGCTGTACCCTGCGGGAGTCCGTTCACGGTTACATCCAGATCTGCACCTGCAGAAGCTGCATATTTATAGCGAAGCACCGTGCTGTACTCTCCAGCCTGCTCCGCATGTACAGCAAACCGCAGCAGCCCGTCGCCATGGAAGGCATCCTTGCCGGGATACACAATATCCTTAGGCACCGGCACGAAGCTCCACTGCTCATTGCTGTCCACTGCGAATACTGTGCTTCGGTCTGCGCTGCTGATCAGCATCCGGCCAAGCTTCTCTTCCATATACCACTGTGCTGCTGTTGTTTCCCCGGAAGCAGCCAAAAAGGCAGTGCCCTTTTCATTTAATGAGAGATAGTACCCGGTCTGCACATTTTTAATCCGTTTACGTCCGTTGTAATCCTGCACCAGCCACTCTGCATGGGCAGACCGGTCGCTGCTGTCGGCATAGACGGGCCGTCCGTCCTTCTCCGCCAGTACTTTCCCTGCCGGAGATTGCGGAACAATCGTCACAACGTTGGTATCATCCTGCACCGGTGTGGAGGTATCGCTGTTCCGCACCTCACCGTCCGGTCTGTTGAATTCCGCCGGCGCTGCTTCCAGCGCCCACTGTGCAGTTGCTTCGCTGTCCAGCAGCAGGGCGCGTTCTGCATAGCCGGTTTTATTTTTCAAATTAATCAGTTCATCGTCATATTCCCCGTAGAGACTGCGGATCAGGTAGTTGCGGTAATCTGCAGCCAGACCTACCTTCCAGGCTGAAGCACCGCGGGAATCCGGCTCAGCGCTCCCTTCCAGGAAAGAATAATCTTCATTAAGAGTCAAGTAATGACCGGTAGCCCGGTTCACAATGAACTGACCGACCGCTCCGCCCGTAATCGTCCAATGCGAGTAGCCGTTATCCGCCGCAGGCTGACCGTATAGCACTACACCATGCTCATTCTCGTAGAGGTAGTCGCCGGTCTGCGCGTTTTTGATTCTTAGCGGATCAGCCGGAACCGCCGGCGGAGCCTCTGTTACCGCTTCAGCAGTGAATTGCGCGCTGTCCATGCCGGATGCACCCGCTGCCTTGCTGATCCGGATGACCGGTTCGCCGCCCGCGCCGGATGCACCGTACAGATAATGACCGGCCCAGGCGCTTTTAATAGTAGAAACGCCTGATGGCTGCATATCAACCACCCACCGGATGCTGGCCCAGACATCGTAGACCTTCTGCTCTGTAGGTACAGCAAGCTCAGGGGTCTCCTGCTCGATAGCCTCACCAAAATTTTGCAGCGACAGATATCTGCCTGTGCCTCTATTCTTAATTTTCACCGCCCCGTTTGTACCAGGGATTTCCTCCAGCTGCCACACAAAGCTGTCATCTTCCAGGTCAAGCGTGCCGTAAGTCGCCTGGCCCACTGTCAGGTCAGCTTCAGCAGTGACGGCGGAATCCGCTGCTGATTGCAATTCTGTCTGCTCCTCAGCATTTTCCGCCTGCGCTGTCTGCTCAGCAGATGCGCCTCTCTCCGTGGCCAGCGCACTCTTTTCATCAGAACCAGTATTCTTCACCTCCGGCCCTGACTGCTGAGCATACACATCCTCCGTAACCGAAGCCCCGCCTTCAGCCGGCTTCCCCTCATTCTCCTGTACAGCCGGAACAGGACCATCTAGCAAATACTGCTCTTCCCCGTTCACACTGTTAAGCTTGAAGCGGAACAGCTCCTGCTTCTTCTCTGTTACCGGAACAAATCTCCATTTGGGGCTGCCCCAATCCGGATTAATAACGCCGTACTCGGCATATTTGGTCAGGTTTTGCAGGGAAATATATTTCTCAGGACGTTTGCCCGGCTCCTTATCGAGCACACTGGAAATGACGTAGGTGCTGTCACCGGTATTTTTCCCGGTCCAGATATAGGCCTGATCCACATTGGTTTTGCCCGCCAGCGGGCTCACCTGAATATGTCCGTCCGGCATCTGCGCTATATTGATGTAGTGGCCGGTCTTGCGGTTCTTGAACAGCTTGCGGCCGTTATATTTCTCCACCAGCCACTGGTCAGAGCCGTCCTCCTGCATATTGCCGTATTTCAGCAGCTCTTCCTTGCTCTCGTACCAGTAAAAGGACTGCCAGCCGTTCTGAATCCGGTAATAATGCTCAGCGTTATCTGTCGGGGTGCCCGGGTCCAGCAGCTGCCACTGCGCCGCAAGTGTACTGGCATCCGTTCCGGCTCCGGCACCGCCGCCTGCCAGCATCGCCAGATAGACGCCCGGACTCTGCACATTCCCAATCGTCTGATAATCATCGTAATCATCCGATTCATTGAATACCCACCGGTCGGAAGGCTGACTGCCGCTGAGCGCCAGTGCTTTTACCGAACCCTCTGTATAAGAGAGATAGTGACCGCTCGCCGCATTGCGCAACCGTTTATGGCCGTCGTAATCCTCGATATACCATAAATAGCTGTTCTCATTTGCCGCCTCCGGTACAATCACTCCATGCGCCAATGCTCCGCCGGAAGCTTCATATAGGTAATCCGCCGCCGTCTGCGCATCGGTATAAGCCGCTATCCGCACAGGCTGCAGCTCTGTAACCGGCACGATCGTCCACTGCGCACTGTGATTGCCTGCCCAGCCCGGCCAGTTGTTGGAGCGTACATTGTTATCGTCACCGTACTGCGGATTCAGCCACAGCTCTTTGCCCCCGTCTGTCAGCCCGTAATTGCGCAGAGTGATGTAGCCTGCCCCGTCATCGCCCAAGGCTGCCTCCTGAATCCATTCGCTTAACCCTATGTCAGCCGGATCAATTGCCTCAGCCGCAACACCGGACCAGTGCTCCGTATTCTGCTTGATATAATGCCCGGTTGCACGGTTACGGATGGTCAAGGTTCCGCCAGCCTCCCCAGGCTCCAGAAACCACTGCGCGGCCTCATTGCCAAGCGCTGCTGTGCCATAGCGTACCTTGCCTTCCTCTTCATACATCACCTGACCGGGACGCATCCGGCTCTCCAGCCGCACCGCAGGTGCTGCGCTCAGATCAATAAAAGCCCACTGCGGACTCTCAAAGGTCACATTAATATCCGGGCTGACCTGGGCATAGCCGAGCTGATTCTCCTGATGGATGACCAGCTTGCCCTCCGGCGCAGTTGCACTGCGGATGACCATGTACCCGCTTCTGTTCGAAAGATCGATCAGCCACTGCTCGGATACGTTCCCTCCACCTGCACTAGCTGCTGCTTTTAGGGAATCCTCTTTGCCGGCATTACCGGCAAGCGTGATGTAGTGGCCTGTTTTGACGTTTTTGATCCGTGATACGTCGTCCGTTGTTTCCACTCTCCAGTGTGCAGAGGTATCCGCCGGATTAGTCATCCCGTACCGGATGATCCCTTCGCCGGTCTCATACAGATAATTGCTTTTCCACTTGTTCTTGATCAGGACTGTGCCTGTTGGAATCTGCCCCGCTCCTGTTCCCCCAACTCCCGCTGCCCCCGCCGGACTCCCGCCCGCGCCAAAAGCAGACAGATCCGGCAGCATAAGCAGCAGCACCAGCAGCCCCGTCACCAGCGACCTGAACCGTTTCATAAATGCGCCCCCCTCTAAGCAAAAATGGACTTCCCTTCCATCTTAGGTTGACAGCGTTTGCAAAACGAGGTGTGTTTGTACCCGGCACAGGTGTATTCATACGGAGATCTGACTGGCTAAGCGGTCTATACCTGCTATCAAACAGATAAAGCAGCAGCCGCGGAAAAAGCAACGTTCAGCTTGTTCCGGACTGCCGCTATATTATAGAAGTAATTAATTTTCGGTGAAAAGCAATATGGCCGTCCTTCATCACTAATCTGACGTTTCGCACAGAATGTTTGTTTGCATTCAGGAGAGCGTTTACCGCATAATAATTACCAGATGAAGGTAATCTTCATTTATAAAACGTTTGTTACCTGGAGGCTTATATGAAGAACAAAAGTGATAAAGCGGATAAAACCGATAAAATCGAACCCCCGAAGCTCCCAGACCCCGCCCTCCTGCCGCAGCAGCCGATTGATGCCCTGCAGACCAAGGAGGAATACAGCCGCTGCCAGATCAGCGATGTTCAGCTGGAGTACCAGGAGGCCGAGAAGGTCTCTTTTGACAAGGTATTATTCAAAAATGTAATTATCAGCGAATCCTCACTCCGCGCTATTGAGCTAACGGATGTCGTTTTTGAAAACTGCGACTTCTCTAATGTAGATTTCAGCGAGGCCTTTATCCACCGTACTGAATTCAGACAATGTAAAATGATCGGAACCGATTTTACCCGGGCCCGCTTTCAGAATGTCTCTGTGACCGATTCGCTATGCGATTTCGCCAGCTTCCGGTTCGGCAAGCTTAAGCTTACCGCCTTCGGGCAGTGCTCGCTGAACACCGCTGATTTCTATCAGGCTGACTTTCAGAAAGTCGCATTCGATGAATGCAAAATGGACCAGGCCGTCATGGCCGGAGTCAAGCTGAAGGATACCGATCTGAGCAGCTGCGAATTCACCGGTCTGCAGGTAGATATCGAAGACTTGCCGGGCTGCATTATTGCTGCGGATCAGGCGGCTTCTTTTGCCGGGCTACTGGGTCTTGTCATTAAGTAGCGGATTCTTTCCCCGCTTCCAGTGTTATTAGCTTCAGCTTGCCGGAACATTTGCCGCACCGGTAGCGCGCCGGATCGGCCCGCCGTTTGCGCGGATATTCCATATCGCAGGCTGTACACACCAGCTTGTACCGGTAAGGCTGCGGTTTACGCGCCTTGGCCCCGGGAAGCGTCTGACAGTAGCGGCTCCCGCCGACTTGGGCCAGCAGGCTTTTAAAATCAGCATCCCGGTGCATATAGCCGCGCTTCGCCAGATGCAGATGGTAGTGACAGAGCTCATGCTTGATAATTTTCTCCGTCTCCTCATGTCCGTTAATAGCAAGCTGCTGCGGATTGATCTCTATATTATGACTTTTGGTAAAATACCGTCCGCCCGTCGTCGTCAGTCTGCTGTTAAAGCTGGCCTTGTGCCGGAACGGCACACCGAAGCTGCTGAGCGATATCCGCTCAATCCACTGCTGCAACTCCTCGTTACTCATACTGATGCTTGTACCGGTCATAGCGTCCGCCCCCTTTTAACAGTGCAAAAATAACATCACCTCTTGAATTGTAACTTGCCCATAGGCTACACTGTCAAGAAGGAAGACAAGTACGGAGGGAGAAGAAGTTATGCCAAAAATGCGGTATGTAATCTTGCAGCAGCATCAGGAACTGCAATTTGTAGAAATGCCAGAGGAATATGCGTACCAACTGAGTGCGCTTAATCTGCGCCTGAATAAGGAGATCGACAAGCTGACCGCCGATAATGTGCCGGATCTGCCGCTTGCGGTTGCGGAGTGCGATGCGCTTGAGCTTTTGCGTGAAGGGTATGCGCTGGAATCCGGACTGGGGTATATCAACCGGCTGGAGAGCGCTTTTGCTTCCATTCAGGAGAAGGAATATCCGCTTATCTCGCTGCTGACCGAAATCCGTGCGCTGCAGGCGCAGCTTGAGCAGTGGTACGAAGAGGAAGAAGAAGGCGTGCATTAGGCTTTTTTTGTAAAAGACGGATCAAGCAAATTGTTATCCGCTGCCGCACCATTGGGCCCCTTTATCCATATGCTATCTGTACATAGGATGCATGCTCGTAAGGAGGGGTACATTTGCCGCAGTGGCTCTGCAATCAGCTGATGAAGGCTTATTTCAAAAAAGACCGGCGCCAGATCAAAATGCTCAACGAATGCTGGTTCTTTTATCGAAACTCCGGTGATTCCCGGGAATTTGTCCAGCGGGATGTATAAGTGGAATAGAACGATGTGCACAAGCAAAAGCCGTGTCTACCATCAGGTAGGCGCGGCTTTTTGGGCTTAGGCGTTACTCTAGCGAATGTCCGCTCACCCTCTAATTAAAACATCGGGAAGACGTACCGCACCAGGAAGAACAAGATTCCGAAGATAATAATAATGTAGGCTGCGTATTTAATAAAGGTGGATGCGACAGCGCTGGAGTCCGAGTGCTTGCGTACCTCCGTGCGTTCAACCTCAACACTTCTATCCTTGTAATTCGGATCCATCATCAACCTCTCCCTTCGGTTATCAAGCTGTTATGACATCCATTAACCCCGGATTTTTCAGGTTGAAACAAATAGCCGTACCTCAAGGCGTCTGAAATGTATTCAGGCGGCCGGGGATACGGCTGGATGATTGATGTGCAATGGATTCGTTATTCTAAGCAAGCCAGCCTTAATTAAAACTGCGGTTCGACGGCCAGGAGCCCTGCAGCTTGCGGATCAGCACAATTTGACCAGTATGGTAAAAATCATGCAGAATCAGGCTCATTACCTCTTCGCCCGGAGCATGTCCGGAGCCGCCCCAGTCGTAGGCGCCTTCTTCCAGTGCTTCGATGATCTCCCGAAGAGAGGCATGGACCGACTTCAGCTTAGTAACGGCCTGTGCCCAGGCTTCTTCCCCGCTCTCTGTCACGGTAAAGGTGGCATCGTTGTTTTCCAAATCCGGAAGCTGCTCTAGCCCCTTAAGCTTGCGCAGCAGACGCTCCTTGTAAAAGGTAAGATGATTCACCGTCTCCCAGATTGAGTTGCCCGCTTCGCCCGGCTTCCAGACTGCCTGCTCGGCATTAACACCCTCCAAGGCATCACTCAGCGGCGGCGCCCAGTCCTCGGTGTCCATGGCATAGTCCCAGTTCTCTAGCAGTACTTCGCTTATTTTGTTTTGCATGATTTACCTCCTGTGGTTTTAATAAAAGTTAGCGTAATGCACTTGATACACTCATTGATTATCCGGAATTCATGATTCAGCTCTGCCTTAGCTGCTACTCAATCCCGTAACCACTTAAAGTCCGATATAATCGTTACAACGAGAATATAGCACAACTCCATGAATGAATCAAGTAACTAGCAATAACCACTTTTAACTGTTACAATCAAGGAAACAATAAGTGCCGGAATAGTTGCGGGAGGAGGGGTGATCAATGCTTTGGGATGATTATATTAACAGCTACTGGCGGGACTGGCGGACTGGTGACCGCAGTGGTGACCGCGACCGTCTGGACGATCCGCAATGGCTGGCAGAGTGGCTGGAACGGCATCAGCTGCCGGCAGCTGCACCGGCAAAGCCGGAGGAATTACAGCAGCTTAAGGAGCTGCGCAGTTTGCTGTGGGAGGAAGTCCAGCAGCTTGCACAGGGAATTGCCCCGGATCAGGCACTGCTTGACCAGCTGAACAGCTATATGACGGCTGGTCCGGTTATCCGGCAAATCGTCCGTAAACCGGACCAGCCTCCAGAGCTTGCCCTCCTGCCACAGCAGAGCGGTTGGGGGCAGATCATGGCTGAGATCGCAGCATCTTTTGCCGGGGCCGTGCTGGAGAAAGAACTGTCCCGTATCCGTATCTGTAATAATCCTGACTGTCTTTGGGTTTATTATGATGATACACGTAACCGCTCAAAGCGGTATTGTGATGATAAGTTATGCGGAAATTTGATGAAGGTGCGGCGGTTCAGGGCGCGGAGGAAAGCTGGGGGGTAGATTATTTATTACTTTTTATGGAGTGCAACCGTACGAAGTGCAACGTAATGTACGTGCGCAGTAGACGCATACTGTGCAGTATGGGAGGAATAGTACAGCTTATCGCGGCAGCTCTGAACTAAAACCAAAGTTATAGACTGCCGCTGTTATTTTTAAACTAACGTTCCCAGTTAGCTTAAAAAACGTGTGGTGTACTCAACTGTAATCTTCAATCAACGAAATTTTTCCTTCATTAATCTCGAATGTTGTCTTTCCTTTTAATTGCAGCTTATCGCCACTCTTTAATCCGTTAGGAAAGTCTACGGCAAGAATACCTTCATAATCGATTCCGACCTCTACTTTGTCATTTATAACACTGTAATCGGTAATTGTCTGGCGACGACTGGAGAACATCGTTGACGACTGTTCTGCCAACTCCCTAAATGCTTGTATTCCTCTGGTCTCCGTTGTAGTTTCTCCATTGGAAATATTCCTGAATATAATGTCATTATGTAAGAGTTCAACCATTCTTTCAATTTCAAATGAATTGTATGCTTCAAGATAATTTTCAATTATGTCCCTTATTTCTTTACTAACCATAACCATATTCCTCTCCTTTACATAAAAGATGATACCCTTGTTACCTAGGCAACTTATTCTCAATGTAATAATACTATATATTGCAACTATCTTGCCCGTTAGCTTAATGAAGCCTTTTCAACGAAACATAGTGATTATTGCGCAGTACGAAGATATACTGCAGTAGACGTATACTACTCACTAGCGAATTCCCAAAGAACTCGTTTTGAGGGCTCCAATATAAAAACCAACAGCTGTCTTTCACTGAGAAAAAGCGTCTAAACTAATGTTGGTTTATTGAACGTTTTCCGTTAGTTCAATACCTTGGTGTATAAACATGGTCTGTATCAGTATCAATTACGAAATCAATCCCTTCTTTGTATACTTCATAAATTAATTCAAAATCAAACAGTCTACAAAAGATGGCTGGAATATCCATGATATTTGTGCAATGACTTTTAACAATAATGTACATATTTTTTAATTCTATAATTGAACATGTTTTGCCTATAAGCAGTACATTCTCAAAGTAACCATCAATTTCGACTATCACATCAATCACTGCTGGTTGCTAACCAGCCCATAAGCTTATAGTTTTTTACTTTCATTGGCTGTACTTAGATTCCGAAGTGAATAATCAATTGGTTATTACCTGAAGCTTTGGTAGCCAAGTCAATTAATACTTCTAATTCACTCTGCATTATTTCTCGTTTTAACCAATTTCTCGTCTGTTCCCAGTAGCCCTCTTCATTCTCTTCTTCTTTCCAAATAGTATCTCCCCTTGTTGAGAAGAAAAAATTCGTGGGTTAAACTCATACAAATCACCTGGGATGACCCGTCTTAATGTATTGGATTTACATAAACTATATTAGCACATATCGGAATCAAACTGCCCGTTAGATGAGCAAAAAGCAACCGATCGACGTGATCAGCTGCTTTCGTGATTTCATTGGATTAACATTTCCCGCAAGCGTAAAAAACTTTGCTATTTTAAACCCACGAAATCAAAAAGGCTATATAAAATCTGTAGACTTCTTATCGGGCTTACTTCTCCTTCTTTATGTTCTAAGTTATCTATGGCAAGATGTGCCCGCCGATGTGTCTGACCCAAATAACCTGCACCAAACCCGTGGCAACCTCGTGCTAATGCCCAACCAAAGGCTATACACTTATTACTTCTCATCATTGTCGCTTTCATTCCAGTTGAACGTTTCCAAGCCCACAATATTGACAAGTTTATGAAATAAAAGATTTCATCCTTCCAGTCTTCTGGAGGAACAGTAAAACCTTCATTCTCCAAGAGTTTCCCCATTTCCTCAGCAGTCAAAATATAGGGGCCGTTCAATAAATCATATCCCATTCTGTCTCGAACTGTAGGAGTATGCATAAATGGTTTCATATAATTGGGGTTTACGCTCCAAAAACTTCGATCAAGCTCTGTAGCATATGTAGGCATTTGAAGAAGTTCTGGCTTTACAATATCCATCTCATTTAATGTAGGAAACCACGTAAGCACTTTGGCAGTACGTCCAGATGCTTTTCCGAGATATTCGAGCCAATACCCACTCTCGTCTTCAATAGAAAGATATTTAAGCATAGGTTTTAGTTCATAAAATAATCTTACAACTTGTTGGTGAATCTCAGTTGTAGCAAATCCCGTTTTTACAAAACCAGAAAAATTCTGATATTCATTAAATTGTATAACGAGAGATTCGCAATTTGGGTGTGGTGAAACCATGATTGAATTGTGTTCATTACTGTTAATCTGCCACTTGTTACTCCGTGCGTAATCTTCTATGTATCGTAATATTTTTACTTCATTTACTTTTTTAGCTGTGCCTTCATAATGTATCGTAGATCCCATTCTCCACCTCATATGGCCATTTTTCTGATAATATTCTTCTATAATATCACCTAAGTGATAACCGAATGGCCCGAAACGTGAACAATCATGTTAGCTCAAGTCAAACTTAAATGACATCTATGATGTGCTGTTGAAATTTTCTTTTGAAAGTTTGTAATAAAATACAATGTTGTCCTCAGAACCATTAATAATTCTTTTATTTACTTTCGCAGGAGGGTACACCTCGGTATTTGAACTGAATATTAATGCTAGTGCGTTTTCAAAATGATTACTTATACCCCATTTTCCACCTATATTCTTTCTCATAACTTCTCCAACATAACCACCAAAAATCTTACTGATTTGAGTGATTTGCTCCTCTGAAGGCCCTTTACTAAATAGTTTTTTCATACCTCGAGGAATTCCTTGGTGGTACTTTTCTAATATTTGATCAACTTGATTCAGACTATTTTCAGAAAAGTCTAAGCTTATTCCATGTTGTTTTGCTAATTCTACTGCATCTTCAGAATAAGCAATCATCATGTCTTGGATGGTAAATTGAGTTGACATTATCGATTCCTCCTTATATTTATACTGTACTCCAGATAATACCTTATTTAAGAATTTCACAAGCTCATCTACTAAAGTATTCGAGAACAGATTTAGCTATCCTGCCGTTAAGTAACAAGAAAACAGCTGATCATCTGACCAACTGACAAGATGCTTTATTCAATTAACGTTTCCAGTTTGTTGAATATGCATCCTTTCTTTTATTACACAATATCTTCGTACTGCGCAACAATCACTATGTCTCTCGATGAAAAAACATGTATTAAACAGGCAGGTTTAGCGCAACATTCATTTATTTCAACTTCCTAATTAATGGTATAATTATCATGTCTTAAAAGGCTTTAGAGTAATGTTTATTAAGCATACTGAAAGGGGGAGTTTATGACGTATTCAATTTCAAATATACAATCTACGGGTTTATCAATTTCATTATTATTGATACTTTTAGCCTTAATAGATCTAACTATAAAGAAGTATTTCATTGTAGAAGAATTAAATAAAATTTCAGATACTATTGGAAAGAATATCAATAGGTGGGTAAAAGGACTACTTGCTGTCATTAGTTTTTGTATTTTCTTCTTCGTTTTGGATACAACAAATATCAATTCACTTAAGTGGTTCTGGTTAATATTTTTTATAGTTGCCATGGGGCAACATGTCTTTACCGAATGGAGGTATTTGAAAGGCTCAAAAGAATACGTTATTTCACTTATTAAATTAGCAGTCGGATTAATATACATTTTAATTTTTATTTTCTGAAATTATTGGTTTTTTAGCGTTTGTTAAGATGGCTTACTTTAGTGAAAATTGATTCAACTAGCTGGGAACGTTAGTTCAACAAAACAGTGACAGCCTATGACTCTATTTTCTCATTCAGAGTTGCCGGCGATTAAAATTTTTGACCAACGTTCCCCCCATTACTGCGCCGTTTGCGTCAAATGCGACATAAAACCTCCACTTATCTTGTTCAACTAAATATCCCTGCCCTTTAATTAGACCAAAGCAGCCGATCACATGAATCAGCTGCTTTCTTGGTATTATTGAACGTTTCCTGTTATTAAAGGTCCGGTAATGAATCGATATGTGATTCGACTTCAAAAATAAAATCTTCGAGGCTATCGGAGTCAAACCAACCACACTTTTCATTGATTCTATAAAGCCCTTGGAAACCATGATAGTCAATCAATACTTTCCAACCGTCTCTTGAAATCATCGCCTCTAATATCTGACAGTAATTAAATAAACATTCAACTTCCGCTTTGTCTAATAAATTAGAATGCTGATACTCGGTTCCATATGGTTCTGGATAAATTCGATATGCAAGCCACTTCTTATCCACCTTTTGCAACCACCTTAGCTCTATAGATTAATACACCCTATTCTACCATGAATTGTAACTAAACCTCCCGTTAGCTTTATAAAATTTTCCATCGAGAGACATAGAGATTGATGCGCAGTACTTGAAAATAGTGTTATATGATGTTACTGCTATATTCAATTTACTTTCAATCAAATTTCACTTTATTAACTGGTTTATTTTATGGATTGCTATATTCATTCCTTCATACAATTCTGTTACTGACCGATATTCTTCTTTGAATACTGGGTTGCTCCATTCTGTGTTCTTGATAATATATATAATAAAAACGCCGTTAAGAGTTAAAGATCTGCCATACCACCCGACGTCAATTAAATATCCCTCGGGATATTCGACCATAAACATATCTTCATCTAACCATTTAATATCAGTCATATCTTCCGGACTTAAATTATAAGAGTTCCATTTAACAACTCCTGGTCTGAAATCAAGGCTTTCAAACATATTTATACCTCTCCCACAGTTGTTTATTATTAAGCCGTTTAATACCTCGCAGTAATTTCATATAACGTGATACTCACGATATTCATACATATTCCTTATCAAAAAGTAATTCGCTTAACGATTAATCTTCCACCGTTAGTATAGAATATTTCTCAAAACTAAGTACATCATCAATTGCCTTCCCACTAAAATCTTGAATGTAGTGGTACTGGGCAATCAGGCTTTCTTTAAAGTACACGTCTAATGTAGTTTGTAAGAATTCAATTGGTGTATCAAAACTACAATTAATGACCAGTGCAAAACGTTGATTTGTTAGCTCTATGGATGAGAGATCCTCATTTCTGAAAGCTTCAAAGTAATCTTCAGGTTCCTCTTCCTTCCAAGTATTTATCCAATTCCAGCAACTCTCTCTTGCTTCCTCAAAGGGTTTCTTCTCATCTATAAATTTTCTTAATTCAGACGTATCCAATTAAACCGCTCCTTTGTTATAGGAATCCTTATGACATACAGTACGAAGTAATCGCGGAGCATCTACCATACCCTACATAGGGTAATTCATTCAAACTCAAAAAAATACGCACCCTCCATTTTCCTGCACACGGAGAGCACGTACCTATGATAGTATTTTTAATCCCTAACCACCGCCATCTCCCGCTCCAGCTCCGCCTCGATCTCTGCATTACTCACTACTGCTTCTTTTGCCTCCGTAATCCCCAGGTGCTGCTTGATCTGCTTCAGATCGCTTTGAACTTCCCTCACTCTGGCGTGAATGCTGAACAGAAAACCGAAACCTACGGCAAGCATCGTGAGCAGCCCGTATGGGCCAAGGAAGGAGGATATAATGATAGCGGTTACAATTGCAACGATAGTTCCAAGTATAATCATGTGCAATCTCCTCATCTCTAAAGGATGTACTAAATTCAGCGCGACTTAAGAAAATTCCGGCCAACAAAAATAGGTATGTCCCTTTCTACTTTATAATCCTAATTACATCTCTGCAAACACAAAAGTATCATTTCGTACAAGTTTCTTCAGCAGACTAAACCTACATTTATAATATTTACCAGTTTAATTATTATTCGTATCTTTTACTTTACAATAAAAAACCCCGGAAACACGCGGACTGGCGCGTTCTCCGGGGCTTCTGCTATTTAGGTTAATCTTACTGATTGCCGGTTTTATTGCGGAAATAGTTGTGCAGGAATTCTTTGGCCCGCTCGGATTTGGGATGATTGAACACCTGATCCGGAGTGCCTTCCTCCACTATCTTGCCTTTGTCCAAAAAGAGTACCTTACTCGCCACCTCATACACAAAGCTCATTTCATGCGAAACGAGAATCATCGTCTGGCCGGTGGCCGCGGTCTTTTTGATGGTCTGAAGCACTTCGCCAACGAGCTCAGGATCAAGCGCTGAGGTAGGCTCGTCCAGGAGCAGCAGCTTCGGCTTCATCGCCAGTGCGCGGGCAATGCCCACACGCTGCTGCTGGCCGCCGGACAGATGCTTCGGATAATAATGAGCGCGGTCCGACAGCCCCACTTGCTCTAATTGCTCTAGGGCAATTTGTGCGGCTTCGCGGTCATTTATTTTTTTGACAATCTTCAGGCCTTCCTTGACATTATCCAGTGCTGTCCGGTGCTGGAACAGATTGAAATGCTGGAAGACCATGGCCGTCTGCTTCCGCAGCTCCAGCCGCTGCTTGTTCGTAATCGTACTGAAATCGACCTTGAAGCCTTCCAGATCCAGCACACCCTTATCCGCCTGCTCCAGGCAGTTCAAGGCACGCAGGAAGGTCGATTTACCTGCACCGGAGGAACCGATCAGGGCGACGACATCGCCTTTTTCAATCTCAACCGAAAGATCATCCAGAATCAGATTTCCGTGAAAGGACTTGGATAAGTTACTTACCTTGATCATCAGATTCCTCTCCTTCCCCAGGAAAACCAGCCGCTGCGGTTCACTGCTTGTGCGGAGTCCGGAATAGAGAATCTTCTCTCCATATATCTGAGCAGCTGTTCAATGATAATGGTCATGACCCAATAAATAATGGCGAGTGCGAGATAGACCTCGAAGAAGCGGAAGTTGCTGCCCGAGATAATTTTCCCCTTGGCAGTCATTTCAATCACACCTGCAACAAAGGCCAGGGAAGTCCCCTTCAGCAGTCCGATTAAGGCATTGCCGAGCGGCGGAATAGCCACCACAAGCGCCTGGGGCATAATGACTCTTTTCAGCACCTGAAGATAGGTCATCCCCAGGGATTCTGCAGCCTCGATCTGTCCTTTATTCACCGATTGCAGCGCAGCGCGGATGGTCTCGGAATTGTAAGCCGCTTCATTGAATGCGAAGGTAACCAGAACAAACAGCATAGCCGGCACGGCATTGATATTGTAATCTGTCCCATACTCCTGGTTAATGAATTTCAGCAGCAGCGGTATCCCGTTATACGTCAGGTACAGCTGTACAATGATGGGTGTTCCCCGGATAAAGGAGATAAAGACCGTAACAAGCTGGCTTAGCACAGGGATTTTTTTCATTCGGATAATCGCAAACAGCAACGCAAACACAAGGCCGACTATCATTGAAATGACAGTGATTTGCAGACTCACAGGAAGGACCTCTAACAGACGAGGTATGGATGTGAACACCGCGTTTATATCAAAAATCTCTCCCATGCAGATTTACTTCCTTCCACGATGAATTAACATGACGCCGTTCCTAACATTTTTTGACGGTCAGACGCTGGCCCTCATAAGTAATTTCCGTATGATACCGTTCTTTACTTACCGCATTCAGCCGTTCAACCAGTGAGTTTGCCGCTGCTTCGGAAGCTAGTACTGGCAGACCGCGCTTAGTCACCGTCGGATGGGTCAGTCTAAGATCAATCGGAATCAGGTGATAATCAAACCGGTTGTCTTCCACGCTAAGATCGAACATAACCAGGAAGTTCTCCGAAAATTTGCGGTCGCTGTAAAAGCCTTGCCAGTTCCCTTCACTGTCCTTGGTTCTATTCTTGTGCAAGGTAGACGGAGCTTCATTCTCCGCATATCCGTAGGCGGTGAACATCTCTGGAGAAACAATCGATTCGCCCGCCTCAAACTCCATAAACAGACTGCCCAGGTTGTAGAAAATAGGCTGGCCCTTGTACAGCTCCACGCCTCTGGTGAAGTGACATCCATGCCCGAATACACAGCTTGCCCCTGCGTCCACCGCACCCCGTGCGAAGGTTTCAATGAACGCTGCCGGATAATCGGAGTACCAGTTCTCGTTCTCCCCTTCATGCGTGTGCAGGCTGACGAATACGTAATCAGCGCGTTCCCGCGCATCCTGGATCGTACGGAAGATTTCCTGCTGATCCTGCTCATGCGCTGCCGTTTTGACACGGGAATGCTCTCCCTTTTCAAAGGTTAAATAGCCTTCGAACAGGGAGCCGAACTCATAGTGATTCTCCGATTTGCTCTTATAGGTCTCGATCCGCTTGCCTTCCTCCATACTTGGAGCAATGCCGATCCGTTCACTGATTTCTTTTAAAGCGGCAAAATCCTGATCGTTCACGACATACGTACGCGACCAGCGGAGTGGGTTAACGCCCGGACGGGCCGGAACTCCGTTACCCGGATTAGAGGCTGCAAAAACCTCACTTCTCGTCACATCAATAGTGATAATCGCAATCCGTCCGTCTGGTGTATCGATAAAGACCGGCTTACGGGCTTCATGCAGACTCATGCCAACCCCCAGAGGGAATAGTCCGCGCGCTTCCGCTTCTTCAATGGTATCGACCATGCCCTCAACGCCGTAATCACCCGTGTGATTATTCGCAAAGCTGACATAACGGATATTCAAATGCTTGAATTCATCCAGCGCCTTCGGGCGCACGCTTGTCTGATAGCCGCGGCCTGCAGCCGGAGCTGTATTCCGTCTTGGCGTTACAAACTCTGCATTCGTAAAGGCCTCATCGGCCCCCTGCAAAAGAGCAAGCAGCTCCGGGTCCATCGTCTTATATAAATTGCTGCTGGAAAACAACGCATCTCCCGAGACTAGAAATTTCATACGATCCCCTTTCTGCTGTTACTCCATCAGCTCTTTTTTAGGCAGGTAATCGCCGCCCAGCTGTTCTTCGCTGATTTTCAGCAACGAGCCGTCGTTATACATTTCTTTGATTCTATTGTTGACTGCATCGAGCAGTGTACTGTCAGCGGATTTCGAGAAGAGGATATAAGAGCCCGGATCGCTATTCTCGGTGGAGAAGGCTACGACCTTCAGGTTGGTGAAGCCATGCTCTTTAATCGCTTTTTCAGCGGATACGCGGGAAATGATGCGCACATCATATTTACCTGCTTCAATTCCTTCAAACTGCTTCACAAAGTTCTCGTCAGTGTACAGAATTTCTGCTTTGGCATCCGGGTGCTCTTCATTATAGTTCTCAAGCAGTGTTGCACCGGAATTACCTACTTCAGTTACAGCCTTATAGCCTTTCAGGTCTTCAACGGACTTCAGCGTCTCGTCATCCTTGCGCACAACAAATACATTGGCATTCTCGATGATCGGCAGGGAGAAATCGTATTTGCTGCGTCTTTCTGCGTTAGAGCTGAAGTTGTTCGCACCAAGCTGGAAACGCCCGTTATCAAGGCCAGTCAGAATACCTTCGAATTCAATCGCCTGAACATCCAATTTATATTCCGGAAGACCTTCAAAAACAGCCTTCATAACTTCCACATCATAACCTGTCATTTGACCGTCTTTTTCATAGCTGAACGGATTGCTGACTCCGCTTGTAGCAGCGGTGATTGTCTTTACGTCTGCTCCCGCATTGTTCTGCGCTCCGGAGTTTGCCGCATTATTGTTTCCGCAGCCCGCGATCACAGCACCCAGCAGAAGGGTGAGAACACCCGGCAACAATTTCTTTTTCATCATAATAACTTCCCCCTCGTCTAATAACGGAACAATCATTCTGTCTGATGATGTCCAACTTATCATAGTCATTTAGTCTGGAAACATTATGTCACGGCATGTAAACTGTGTCAAGGTAAACGGGCAAAGCGTTGACGAATGTTGGCGAATAAAGTCGACAACAACGGCTGAGTAATCCCGGTCCAAATGGCGCCCTAAATGCCCCCTTCACCATTGTTTCTACTATATATATGGTTGGCTGACGTCTCCTTCTCAGGCACTATTTCAAGCACCAGCTTATAGAGCGCCTGAAATTATAGGGTGCCTGAAAGAGGCGGAATTTACCCGCTTCTTTTTATGGATTTTGAATTCGAATAACTGCACTCTGTACAACTATAGTCGGGATATTGGAGCTGATTTCCGAAATAGCTGCATTCCGGAGACAATTTCATAATTCAAAACCCTTGCTATACCTGGTTTTTTTGAGCATAGAAAAAGGAGTACCTCCCCAAGTTCTCGAAGTTATAGGCGACGAAACCAACACCCGAGAAGAAAAGAGGTAATCCCTATCTATTCTATTCGACAAGAAGAGCTGTTTTCCTTCGAGGAATTGCTCCAAATGCGCCCGGAAGATAAATACAGCCAAATCTTTGATCACTTAAACCTGGCTCCGGTCCTGCACGTCCTCCGGAAAAAGAACCACCGTGGGCGGCCACAGGAGCTAAACCTCCCTGCCATGATCTACTCGCTGCTCATCTCAAAAATGGAGGGCATTGAGTTTGTTTCTTCCTTGGTTAGGCGCCTTAAGCATAGCGAGGAATTTCGGGCGCAGTGCCGATTTACCGGCTCGAACCCTATTCCGAGCCTGGCTTCATACTCCCGTCTGATTTCTGCGCTTGAGCAAACGGGAATGCTTGAGCAACTGCAGGATACCTTGGTGCTGTCTGCCATGGAAGAGGGCTTTACTACGGGCACGCACCTTGCCGTTGACTCCTCCATTGTGGAGGCTTGGGATTGCCAATTCAGTGAATCTGCGTCGAAATGCCGAGCGGCCCGCCGTGCCAAAAAACCAAGCAAAGCTCCAGAAATCCAGCAACTGGAGTTCGAGAATGCCGAGCCAGAGCCTCAGCCAGCGAACGAACCGCTTAAAAAACCAGTCTACCGACGTGGGCGGGCTTCTGCGGAAGAAAAAGAGCGCCGGCGTCTGGAACGGGACGCTTATGAAGAGACCTTAGCGCCCTTTGAGAAAACGATTGAAGCGATGCTATCTTACACCTATAACGAGCTCCTGAGCACGATCCCCCGGCACGCTGCACGCTTTGACAAGAAAAATACAAAGGGCAGACTCACCAGTTACTACGGATTTAAGGCAAACGTACTGGTGGATGCGGATTCTCAGTATGTGCTAAGCGGTGTCTTTAGTTCGGCGAATCTGAATGACCAGCGGATGGCCGTCCTGCTCCTAAAGGGGCTACACCTGAAGTTTCCTGGGCTGAAGGTGAAGCATGTCTTGGGCGACAAAGGGTATGACAGTTCGGCCATTTACCGGTTGATTCATTCCTTAGGCGCTTTTCCTATTATTAAAATGATTCACCACAAAAAACCGCCTGAGGGGATGAACCAGGACTACACCCCTGTGTGCTCACAGGGACACGCCTACCGTTACGACAGTTTCGATGCTAAGTACGAAACGCTGCGTTACACCAAGCCTAACCAGTGCAAAGACTGTCCGTTTTCCGAATCCGGCTGCCAAAAAGTGTTTAAAATCCGAATCCAAACCGATTTGCGTAAGCATGCCAACCCAGCAAGAGGAAGCGAGAGCTTTACGCAACTGTACAAGAAACGAACGGCTGTAGAACGTGTTTTTGCCTATCTCAAAGAGTATTTTGGGATGAAACGCACGCGTCACCGCGGCGTCCGGGCAAGTGTCGATTTCCAGCTCAGCACATTGGCCTACAATTTGAGTAAGTTTGCGCTAGACAAGTTGAACAAGCAGTTAAGAAACTCCCAACAAGTGGCCTGATTTTTTTAAAAACAAACTCAGATTTTGGCCCAGTCTTGCTTTCCAGCAAACTGAATTATGAAATTGTCTCTTCCGTACAATTAAAATACCGATTTGCGGGGAAAATCCGGATTTGGGCGGGTTTTAGTTGCACAAAGTGCAGTTAACTCCAGAAATAAGCTACTTTCCGGGATTTTAGTTGAACAGAATACACTTATCCGGCAGCCGGGGGCGTCAGACTGGATTTATAGCGCCGGTTTGCCAGCTTTATAAGCTAACTTTTACGCATCTGCCTTACATCACAGCCTGCTTCATCAGCCTTTTTTGCCCCCAGGATTGCCAACCGCCCGCCTTACCGCCTGTGCGGCATACCGCCAGTCAGCTTTACCGCCATCCAGCCAAATCAGCCCGCTGCACTAGCCTGCCATTCAAGCAAACTTAATCACCCCTGTAGCGCTTTCCGTACACTCAAAATATACTTCGCCTGGTCCAGCGGGTTCACACCCCGGCGTGTGCGCCGGGCGGTGACGTCCGGCGGGCACGGCTCGTAGCCGGCAAAGGCGGATGCGAAGGTGCTGCGCCCCTTCGTGTAGGAGCTGAGCGTCACCGGATAATCCAGTGACGTAGCCAGCGGCAGCCGGCCCTCGATGATCATCCGCTCGCCCTGCAGCACCGGCGGCTCGAAGCTGCCGCGCATCTGCACGAGATCGTTCATCACCCGGCCGGCGTTCTCCTCCGGCAGGGCGATGCGTACAGTCAGAACCGGCTCCAGCAGCCGGATGCCTGTCCGGTTCAGCCCGTCCATCAGCCCCATCGGCGTAGCAACCGCAAAATCCAGCGGATGGGTATGCCACACATGATGATTCCCCTCTACCAGCGTCACCTTCAGGTCGGTGACCTCCCACCCGTGCAGTCCCTGCTGCAGCGCCTCCGGTACGCGGCGCGCCGTCTCATTCTGGTATTGCGGCAGCAGGTCGGAGCTGCGCACCACTGATTCATACACAAGACCGCTGCCCGGCGGTCCCGGCTCGATCTTAAACCGCAGAATCGCCCAGCACGGCTTCGGCATCAGGTAGGCGACATAACCTTCGCCTGCAGCACGCGGCGTCTCCTTATAGATCACCGACGGCTGGCCGAAGGTGACCTTCAGGCCGTAACGGCTCTGCAGCACGCTGTCCAGCACCTCCAGCTGGATCGGCCCCATCACCTTAATGTGCAGCTCGCGTTCCTCCGGCAGCCACTCCGCGCCAAGCTGCGGATCTTCATCCGCCAGCTCCTGCAGCGCGCTGATCACCTTATGGTCGTCCATGTCTGCATCCCAGAATACCCGCACAGTCAACAGCGGCACAGCCAGCTTCGCCTCCTGCGGGACCGCATCCGGCCGGCCAAGCACATCGCCGATCCGCACGCCGGACAAGCCGTAGACTACCGCGATGTCGCCGGCTTCAAGCGCACCAACATCCTCTGTGCGGCCGCCTTCCACCTTGCGGATTTGCGTCACTTTAGCCTCTGTCGCCTGGGAGTGGTTCGTTACCGTATCACGGTTGCGGATCGTACCCTCATAGAGACGGACGAAGGCCATCCGGCCCATACTTTTGTCCCGCTGGATATTGTAGACGATGCCGGACACCGGCTGCTCCGCAGCTCCGCCCGCCCGAGGAAAATATTCTGTCATCGCATCCAGCAGCTCCGTAATGCCGATACCCTTAGCTGCAACTCCGTACACGAGCGGGAACAGGTGTCCGGCGGCAGCGGCGGTTTGCATGTATTTTTTCCAATAAAGAAGATCCGGCTCTCCGCCCGCCATATACAGCTCAAGCAGCGACTCATCCCGTTCCGCGAGCGTTTCCAGCAGCTCCGTCCGCGCAGCCGCGTCCGACTCACCAGACCACGAATCCGCCGCCCCGCTGTATTCCTGCTCCCTGCCAAGCGGCAGCTGCACCGGAATGATGTCACCCGACAGATAGGTCCGCGCCTGTGCCAGTACGGCTTCCGGGTCCGCACCGGTCCGGTCCATTTTATTGACAAAGATCAGCGTAGGAATCTCCAGCTTGCGCAGCGCATTCCAGATCATCTCGCTCTGGGCCTGTACGCCTTCAACCGCCGAGAGGATCAGCACCGCACAGTCCATCACCCGCAGGCTCCGCTCCACCTCAGACAGGAAATCGACATGGCCCGGCGTATCGACCAGGTTAACCTGCACGCCCCGCCAGCTAAAAGAAGCCAGCGCTGCCCGCACCGATATGCCCCGCTGCCGCTCCACCTCCATCGAATCGGTCACCGCTGTTCCGCTGTCCACACTGCCCAGCGCCCGGATACGCCCGCTTTCATATAAAATATGCTCCGTAGTCGTCGTCTTCCCGGCATCGACATGGGCAAAAATCCCGACATTCATCCGCTGTACGCGTTGCTGCTGATCCATCTATTGTCTCCAGTCCTGTAGTTAAAAGTTATAATAACGTTCTCATCCCTCAAGTGTACTGTGAAACTGCAGCTTGGATCAATCCTTGAGCCCTGCTGCGGGTGGTTCATTCCGGCGGCTATTGTCACGAAGGAATTCAACTGAGGGAACACGGCGGCAGCATGATCTTGTGCTATTGATACGAAAATTGGCGATAATACCTATTAGCACAATGTCCTGTAGGAAGTGAAGCTTCCGGTTGAATTCCCGGAGGGCAACCATCCGCTAGAGCAGGCTCCAGGCAAGCCGGAGGAGGCTTCGTTTCCGGTGTGGTTCCTATCCTCAGACGAGGCATTTCATGTAACGGGGACGGAGATTTTTAGGGATGGCGCAGAGCCGCTGCTGTGCGGTTAACCATTCAAATTGCATTTATTTTGCACGAGTCTGCAACCTTTTGCCGCTTTCCCCCATCTATGAGTATAAGAGGTGAGGCACATGAAGAAATTATCATTCCAGGCCCGCGCTAAAAAACTGACAATAGCGTGCGGTATTCTGGCAGCAACAGTATCTATGGGAACATCGGCGTTTGCCTTTTCCGATATGAAGGGCGATGCCAACGAAGCAAAAATCAACGCACTGCACAGTGAAGGCATTGTTAACGGAGTAACCAGTGATTTATTTGCACCAAAAGCAAAAGTAACCTTTGCCCAGGGCGTGCAGTTTATCGTAAGCGGCCTGAAGCTGTCCCCTACCGAGTCCGGTAAGGCAAGCGATTATTTTGACAAGGTAAAAGACAATGCATGGTATGCATCCGCATTCGTAGCAGCCAAGCAGAACGGGCTGGCTCTGGACAAGACTGTAGATCCTAACGGATCGATCACCCGTGCCCAGTTCGCCCATCTGCTGACCCAGGCACTGCAGAGCAAAGGGGATTTCCCGGTAACTATGATGTATGCTATGGTCTCTGACGGCGACAAAATGACCAATGAGCAAATGAACAGCCTGCAGATTTTGTACAACACACGTATTGTAAGCCTTGGTGCTAACGGCACCTTCCGTCCGACCGAAGCGGTAACCCGCACTGAAGCGGCAGTATGGATCTACGATGCAGCCAAGTTCGCCAAGGAAGTCATCACTCCGGACGACAGCGCAGAAGCTCCGGCTTATGAATATGATTCAGAAGTGAAGCTGGAAAAAGCGGCCGACGGCATCAGCAAAGCTACCGTCACCGTTAACAACCTGCCGAATCCGGGCTACGGCCTGGCCATCGACCGGATTGAATTCGGCAAGGATAAGACGGCTGTGATCTACTTCAGCGTAACCAAGCCTGACCCGAACAGCATGTACCCGCAGGTCATCTCCAGCGCATCCGCTGTGACCTACCTGCCGGAAGGCTACACTGCAACAGTGCAAGCTTCGGATGGCAGTGCCGCTGGTTCGAGCTCAGCAATTAAGTTGCAATAATAAGCAGTACTAAAAACAGGCCGTGCTTACCCTAAAGGTAGGCACGGCCTATTTAAATGTTGTAACTCATCATATGCTAGTCCTTCTGTTTTTTCTTCTCTATATAAATCCAACTGTAGTAAGTAATCCAAAAAGCAAGTATAGCGAGGAAGGTATAATATCTTTTTTCGTAAGGCAGCGTGGCAGCCAGGATGATAGTTAAAATGAGGAACGGCGGTAACAGGATGAAGTACTTCTTTTTATGAAGCTTACTCATTTGTGTTAACCTGTGAGAAGATGACTCCAAAAATGATTCCGAAAATAAAGCCAAACAATACGCTATCAAGGGCTACCCAAAACAGAACTCCGAAGCAAAGACCTAAAGGAATGCCAGTCGTAAGCGATTTATTGCTCATGGTAAACACCTCACTTTTTTATTTACTACGATTTGACAGCATTAAACGTTTCGGTAATTTGGAAATGGAGCCCAAAACAAAAAGAAAACGCAGCTCCCATACCATGACGGGATTGCGTCTTCTTTTACAATCTTACTCCGTTTAAGGCGTCCACTCATCGTGAACAATCCCCACCAGAATCCGGTCCTCACCAATTTTTTCAAACACGAGCCGCAGACTGCGCCAGTCCATCCCCTGATACTGCGGATCAATGCTGCTAATGTGGTAATCTACATAGTCATATTTGTCGGCTGGGTATACTTCAGTAATGTTATTGATCATCGTGCCTTTATCCTCTGCCGTGTTCAGGGAAATCCGCGCATCCTGTACGAAATCGGCATCATACACAAAACGTTTGAAATATTCGGCAAAAGTCAGCTTTATCGGCTCTCCGCTTCCCTGGAAGCTTCCCCATGTGTGTTGTTCGGAGTCCTTCATCAAACCGCTGATGTCCTCTTTCCTGAACACAAGGTCATTCTCAGTGTCCACATAACCATACGGTGAAAAGCGAACCCCCTGATCCCTTGATACCCAGGCCGCCAGTGTGTCCATATTACCGTTCTCCAAGGCTCTCATCACTGTCGAGGCTGCTTCGAGTGCAGTCGGCGGTGTTCCTTCATCAGGCACTGCCGACGGGGATGCAGCAGATGGCGCAGCAGACGGTTCCGGTGCCTGGCTTGGTGCCGGAGTTCCTGCGGCAGGCTGCTCTGTCTGCACCGGTGTTGCTGTGGCCTCCGGCTCCGCTGCCGGCGTATTGCTGCAGGCAGCAAGAAGCACGAACGCCGCCGCAGCCATGGCCAGCTTACCAGTCTTTTTTACAGTATGCATAAAACCCCTCCTTAATTTGGTTGCTGATATAGTTTAGACGGTCCGGTGGCAGCTTTTGTTGCTGAATCAACGGCTTCACCACGCCTAAATGTACCTTGTCTGCTTTGCCCGCAGGCTTCTCTAAAAATACACATTTCCATCTTTAATGAAGATAATGAAACCGTTATAATTTTGTTCAAGTGCACAAAGTACATCGTTCATGCCGCTCAAGGGTATCTTGTCCGGCCTGGCAGAGGAGGATTAACCGGTTGTTGCAGCTCTCAGAGAAGCAGGCGCAGGAAATTGTAGACAAAATGATGATGGACATCCCCTATAATATCAACATTATGGACCACGAGGGCATCATCATCGGCAGCGGAACCCCGGAACGGGTCGGCACTGTTCATCAAGGAGCGGTGAAAGCTCTTGCTACCGGAACCATGGTCGAGGTCTGGCAGGACGGCCGTTATGAGAAAAAAGGCACCAACGAGCCTATAGTGATCGCCGGCAGCCGTGTCGGTGTAATCGGCATATCCGGCAACCCCGATGAGGTCCGCCCGTTCTGCAGCATCGTCCGGACTACGGTCTCTCTCCTGATCGAACAAAGGAACACGCTTGAGGATCTCGCCAATGAGGCAAGCCGCAAAAAGGCTTTTTTGGAGCTTCTGCTGTCCCACCAGGGAGCCTACACCCAGAAGCTGCGCAAGGAAGCATCTGCGTATCAGCTGGATCTTTTACTCAAAACAACAGTACTGCTGCTTAAAAATTTTGTTCCGCTGGAAACACAGTCTAAACTGCTGCTTAAATATCCCTCCTTCCTGATCGAGGAAGGCAGCTGGCTGATCCTGGTTCAGAATCTGGAGGACTGCGCCCCGCTTATCCGCCAGCTGCTGGAAGGACAGCCCCGGGCCTTAGCCGCAGCAGGTAAACTGGAAGCCAACATCGCGGAGAGCTACCGCCAGGCCAAAGCAGCCATGGGCATTCTGCTGGCACTTAAACCCGGCAGGCAGGCAATCCATTACGCCGAGCATGAATTTCTGGTGAAGCTGAGCCATGCCAATCTCACCGCAAGTGCCGGCACAGTGGCTAAGCTGGAGGATACCGCCGATCTGCTGGAGACGCTGCGCAGCTTCATTAACCATAACTGCAGTGTCTCCCAGACCTCCGAGGCGTTAAACATCCACCGCAACACTCTGCAATACCGGCTGAAACGGATCGAGAGCCTGACCGGCAAAGACCCGCGCAATCTGCTCCAGCTGCTGGAGCTTACTTATGGCCTGCTCGCATTGTATAAGTAATACTCACCTGATTATAATTAACCAACCCCCGGCGATGCAGCTCTGCCAGTCTGTAAATGGCTCCATGGTCTAAGCAAAAAAAAGGCCGTTCCCGCACAATAACATGCTCAGGAGCTGGCCTCTAATGGGGTTGTTTCTATGTTCTAGTCTGTTTCTATTGCGCCTTACTCGGCCAGCTTCAGCACTCTGGCGATATTCTCACAGGTACGTTCGACATTGGCCGGACCGTCCTTCAGCAGCTTTTCCAGATCCGAAGCACCTGGAACGATGCCGAAGATCGCGTCGATGCCCTCCGCATACAGGGTGTCGATGCCTTCACCGATGTAGCCGGCCAGGGCGATGACTTTTTTACCGCCGGCTTTGGCGGTGGCGGCAACACCGTAAGGGGTTTTGCCGAATTTGGTCTGGAAGTCGATGCCGCCTTCGCCGGTGAATACCAGATCGGCACCCGCCATTTTTTCCTTCAGGCCGGTATATTCGATTACAATCTCAATCCCGCGCTGGAGTGTTGCCCGGGTGAAAATCATCAGCCCTGCACCAAGCCCTCCGGCGGCTCCGGCACCCGGCAGATCGCGGACGTCTTTGCCAAGCTGCTGCTTGACGATATCTGCATAATGGGCCAGATTGGCATCGAGCTGCTGAACCAGCTCAGGTGTTGCGCCTTTTTGCGGCCCGAATACAACCGATGCGCCCCGTTCGCCGCATAGCGGATTGGTCACATCACAGGCCACGATCAGCTGCACCTGCTGCAGACGTTCATCCAGCCCCGACACATCAACACTTGCCAGACGGTTCAGACTGCCGCCGCCGCGCGGCAGCACCCTGCCATCAGCATCCAGGAATGTTGCGCCAAGCGCCTCTGCCATCCCGGTGCCTCCGTCATTTGTCGCGCTGCCGCCGATGCCGATAATAATGCTGCGGATGCCGCGGTCCAGACATTCCCGGATCAGCTCGCCGGTACCATACGTCGTCGTAATCAGCGGGTTGCGGTCTGCTTTGGCTACAAGCTGGATGCCGCTGGCCGAAGCCATCTCGATCGCAGCCGTAATGCCGTCGCCCATAATGCCGAATTGCGCCGTAACCGGCTGGCCCAGCGGACCTGTAACTTCTTTTGTATACATCTGTCCGCCCGAGGCGTCTACCAGGGACTGAACCGTGCCCTCTCCGCCGTCAGCCATCGGGACATGTATATATTCAGCTCCGGGATAAACCTTCCGCAGCCCTTTTTCCATTGCGATACAGACTTCCTTCGCGGTCATGCTCTCTTTAAAAGAATCCGGTGCCAGTACAAAGGTCTTCTCTCTCATTTCCTCACCCCATGTTTAGTTTAAAACAAAAATCCGTAGATAATTGTAGCCACAACCGCCATCGTTCCGCCGACAATTGCCTCGTAAGGCACTACGCCCATACGCTGCTTGATGCTCATTTTCATACTGTCTGCAGTCACGTGGAAGTAGTTCCCCTGTGGCAGCGAGTCGATAACCGTCGCTCCGGTGTGCACCATGACAGCCGCCGCCAGCGGTGCGGTACCCATATCCAGAATGGCCTGCCCGAAGGAGCCGGTAGCCAGAATAACGCCTGTTGAAGTGGAGGCCGTAGCTGCCGCCATCAAAATCCCCGAGATCGGTGCCAGGAATGTCCCGGAAATACCGGCCGTTTGAATCAGCTGTACCACCTGGGTGGACAGATCGGATGCCGAGATCAGACCGGCAATACCGCCGGCGCCGATCAGGATCAGTACCGTTGCCGTCATTTTACTAAGCCCGGAAGAAGTGTATTGCAGGATTTTCTTGCTCTGGCCCATAGCCAGCATACCGACAATCCCGGCAATAGGCAGGATGTACAGTGCATCCACCTTGAAATTGGCCAATGCCTCAATGCCGGACAGCGAGCCGATCGGATTAATCATCAGCAGGATGACCGCAACGAGCGGTGCGACAATGGCTTTGCCGAGCGGCGGGTACGTGGAAGTGTCAATGCTGCCGTTCTGCGCTTCCTCATCTGTAACCATATTTCCTTTCATCTTCAGGAGTGAAGCCACAATTACCGTTACAATCAGACCGCATACCGCCGGGATCAGTCCGGCCAGCATCACATGACTGAGATCGAGATCAAACCCGCGGGCTGCGGCAATCGTATTCGGATTGGGAGAGATAATATTTCCCGCTTTGCCTCCGCCCGACAATGCCAGCAGCAGCGCTGTTTTGGAGATGCCCATCTTGTTGCCTACCGACAACGCGATCGGCGCTACAATGAGCACCGCCACCGGAATAAACACGCCTACTGCGGTAATAATCATCGTTGCCAGCGCCAGTGCCAGGATGGCTTTGCTGCCTCCGAACTTGCGCACGATTGCCTGGGCTATCGTCTCAGCCGCGCCCGACTCCATCATCACTCCGGCCAGCACGCCAGCCGCAAGCACGCGCAGCACCGTCCCCATCACACTCTGTGTACCGCTTACAAGAACGCTTACAGTCTGCTCCAGGTTGGCACCGCCGATCAACGCCCCGGCAATAGCACCAAGAAACAAAGCATAAACAGGATTGAGCTTTCTCAGTATCAGAATAATGGCTAACGCCAGTCCCGCCAATGCCCCATACCAGCCAATTGTTAATCCTTCCATCGTTATCCCCCTACAACTCTTGTTGAACACGCTTTCAGTATAATGGCTCACAGAGAGAAAAAATATTGATGAACGGACGAAATCCATTGTGCAGTTGACCAACGGGTTAGCTGCTTAAGGAAAATGTAAAAAACGATATCGAAGCAGCCCTTTAAAGGCCTCTGTATCATTTATAGATACCACCAGCATCCCGGAGGTTCGTCTGCGCTGCGGCACGGACTACAGGCCGGACTACGGGCCGGACTACGGGCCAGACTACGGGCCAGACTACGGGCCAGACTACGGGCCAGACTACCGACCGGCTCTTAAGCTCAATCCATTTATGTGGAAAATAGCCAACTAAATCCCTATAAAATCAAAGTTTGAAGGTATTAACTGGAAAAAGTCCCTCTATTATTACCGAGATCACCTCAGTAAGGCATAATCTCCTGAATTAGGTGGCGATTATCCAACTAATCCTCCTGCATGTACCGGTTGGGTACGATTAGACGGCGAATATCCAACTAATGACGCTCACTGCAAAAAGCTGAGCCCTCCCCAACAACGGGGCAGCTCAGCTTTCTCATTAATCTCTGCAGAATGAAATCTTATCCGCTCTACTTCACGCTGCCCGCAGCCTCACGCGGCTGGCGCATGGTCAGGCTGACCCGGCCTTTCTTCAGGTCGACGCCGAGCACCCAGACGGTGACGTTGTCGCCAACGGAGACGACGTCCATCGGGTGCTTGACGAAGCTGCCGCTGAGCTGGGAGATGTGGACCAGCCCGTCGTTTTTGATGCCGATATCGACGAAGGCGCCGAAGTCGATGACGTTGCGGACGGTTCCCTGCATTTCCATGCCGGGAACCAGGTCCTCGATCTTCAGCACATCCGTGCGGAAGATCGGCAGCGGCAGCTCCTCGCGCGGGTCGCGGCCCGGACGCTGCAGGCTCTCCAGGATGTCGCGCAGCGTAGGCACGCCGACATCCAGCCTCACGGCGAGCTCAGCGGCATCCTGCGCTTCGAGCTCAGCCGCAACCTCGCGGCTGCCGAGCTTCGCCACGTCCAGCCCGAGCTCGCGGAACAGCCGGTCCACCACCGGATACGATTCCGGGTGGATCGGCGTGCGGTCCAGCGTATTGTCCCCTTCGGGAATACGCAGGAACCCGATGCACTGCTCGAAGGACTTGGCGCCAAGACGCGGTACCTTCTGCAGCTGCTTACGCGTGGTGAACTTGCCGTTCTCCTCGCGGAACTTCACGATATTCTTGGCGATGGTCGAGTTGACGCCCGCCACATAAGAGAGCAGCGACGGCGAGGCCGTGTTCACGTCGACACCGACATGGTTAACGGCCGATTCCACGACGGCCTTAAGGCTCTCCTCCAGATGCTTCTGCGAGACATCGTGCTGGTACTGCCCGACCCCGATCGCCTTCGGGTCGATCTTGACCAGCTCCGCGAGCGGGTCCTGCACGCGGCGGGCAATCGATGCGGCGCTGCGCTCGGCCACATCCAGGTCCGGGAACTCCTCCGCCGCCAGCTTGGAGGCGGAATAGACGCTGGCTCCTGCCTCGTTCACGATCAGGTACGCCAGCTCCGGATCACCGACCTCGGCAATCACCTCGGCCGTGAACTGCTCCGTCTCCCGCGAGCCGGTGCCGTTGCCGATGACAATCAGCTTGATGCCGTATTTGGCAATCAGCTCCTTGAACTTCGCCGCCGCCTCCTTCTTCTTGTTGTTCGGCGGCGTCGGATACGTTACGGCCACCTCCAGCAGCTTGCCGGTGTCGTCGACAACGGCCAGCTTGCAGCCGGTGCGGTACGCCGGGTCAACGCCGAGCACATTGCGGCCCCGGACCGGCGGCTGCAGCAGCAGGCTGCGCAGATTGCCCGAGAAAATCGAGATCGCCTGCGTCTCGCCCTTCTCTGTCATTTCCCCGCGCACCTCGCGCTCCACAGACGGCGCGATCAGCCGCTTGTAGGCATCCTCGGTCACAGTCTCCAGCAGCTCCTTGACCGGGGATGGCCCCTTGATCAGCTTGCGCGTGATAAAGCCGTGAATCTTATCGGGAACGATCTCGATCCCGACCTTCAGCACACTCTCCCGCTCCCCGCGGTTAATCGCGAGAATGCGGTGCGGCGGCATTTTATGTACCGGCTCACGGTAGCTGTAGTAGTTCTCATAGACACTTTCCTGCTCCGCATCCTTCGCTTCCGAGACCAGAATGCCCTGGCTCGCCGTATATTGGCGGACCCAGGCCCGGATGACCGGATCATCAGCGATATTCTCGGCGATGATATCCATTGCGCCCTGCAGCGCAGACTCGGCATTGTCCACACCCTTGTCTGAATCTATATATTTAGCGGCTTCATCAAGCGGCTGGCCCTGGCGGCGCTGCTCCAGCACCCAGTCCGCCAGCGGCTCCAGCCCTCTTTCCTTAGCCACGCTTGCTCTGGTCTTGCGCTTCTGCTTGTAAGGACGGTACAAGTCCTCCACTTCCTGCAGCTTAACCGCCTTCATGATCTGCGCCTGCAGCTCAGGCGTCAGCTTGCCCTGCTCCTCGATGCTGCGGATGACATCCTTCTTGCGGTCACCTAAGTTACGCAGATAACCCAGCCGTTCTTCAATGTCGCGAAGCACATTCTCATCCAGCTCACCTGTCATTTCCTTACGGTACCGCGCGATAAACGGAATGGTATTCCCTTCGTCCAGAAGTCCTACAGTAGTCCGTACCTGCTTCAGGCTGATGCTAAGCTCCTTCGCGATTGCCGCAAGAATCAGTTCCTGTTCCTGCCGGAGTGCTGCATCATCCTGCAGATTGCCGGTATTCGTATTCTCTGCTGCCAATAGTATCCCTCTTTCCGCACACATGCTGATATCATCATTGCCTACCCTAAAATAGTATCACAGATTGCCGCTGCGCCAAAGTTAACGGGATACTGCATCACCACACTGCACGCCAAAAGCTTACTTAGCCTGCACACTGCGCCGCGCCATCCGTTTAGCCGAGCTTAGGGACAGCAGGAAGCAGAGAACCAGCACCAGCGCAGCTGCCGCATACGGGAAATTAATGTCCAGATCGAACAGGACACCGGCGACAATCGGTCCGGCAATATTGCCAAGGCTGGTGTATGCAGAGTTCATCCCCATGACGAAGCCCTGCTGGGTCTCTCCGGCCATCTTAGACAATTGGGTACCGACAGCGGGACGCAGAATATCCATCGCCAGGAAGACAACGAACGTCACGGCCATAATCATGAAGTAGCCATGGACGAACAGTGTGAGCAGGATGAAGACGCCTGAAGCGAGCAGACTGACGGAAATGACTCTGTTTTCGCCAAAACGGTTCAGAATCCAGCTAAAAGCAGTCAGCTGCACCACTGCCCCGGCAATCGAGCCGAAGGTCAGCACAAAGGCGATATCCTTAGGAGTGAAGGCAAATTTATGATCGACGAACAGCCCGAACACCGTCTCGTAATTAGCTAGACCGAACGACATGACGAATACAATCACCAGTCCGACAAAATAAGGCTCCCGGTACGAGCGCACCAGCTGGGTGACCAGACTTTCACTCTTTTGCTGAGCAGCCGCCTTATCATGAACAGCCGCTGCCACACGCGACTCCGGCAATAAAATAAACGTGATAATAGCTACAAAAGCCGCCGCAATTGCCGCAGCGAAGAACGGAACACGGATACCGAACTCCGCCAGATAGCCGCCGATCCCCGGTCCGATAATGAACCCGGTCGTGATGGCCGCGTTGATCATCCCCATTCCCTTGGCCCGTTCATCCATTGAAGTGGTATCGGCCACGTAAGCCATAACCGCAGGCATGATCATCGCTGCCCCGACTCCGCCCAGCATCCGGGCCACGAACAGCATCCAAGGCAGCTCGGCTACACCGAACACAACCTCGGAGAGGGAAAAGACCACCAGCCCCAGCACGATAATTCTTTTGCGGCCCATCCGGTCAGACAATCTGCCGGCAAGCGGCGAGATAATCAGCTGGGTCAGTGAAAAGGCAGCGACCAGCAACCCGACAACACTGCCGCCGATATTCAGCTCATTCATATATGTCGGCAGAATCGGTACTACCAGCCCAATCCCCGTAAACGTTAAAAAGATACTGATCATCAGCATCAGCATGGCACCGCGGTTTCTCAAAAGCAAAGACATTGTGTTTCCCTCCGTTATTACACTTTAAGTTGGTATTAAATCGTCATACAGGCAGCTTCCTTCTAATTTCTGCTTATCCTGCATGGATCATTCATTCAATCATGTAAATAGACCGTTCCAGACAACGTATACAGATGTATTAAGACCGACCAGCCGGTCTAACTAACAGCCTGATAAGCCTCTTAGGCACATTGTCCGCTGTTCCGGCATAATTGCCTTGAAGCTTTAATGGGTTCATTTATTCAGGCCCGCATCCCCTGCAGCAGCAGACGCACGCCATCCCGGTAGTACTTCATTACTTCCGCCGTTCCTTCCGAAGGAGCCGTAATCTCTCGAACTCTGCCGATTCCCTCCAGCATACCGCAGACAACCACCACATACTGATTCAGATCGCCGCTGGCCAGATAGCCTGAGTCCATACCCTCCTGAAGCAAATTGCGGCAGGCTGTTGCCCCGGAATCGTACAGCTGCGAGAGCCGCTGATGAATCTCCTCCGTATGGGTCCGGGATCGTGCATATTCCTCAAGTCCGCAGATTAGCGGATTCTGAAAATCATTGGCATAATGCTCTCCAAGCGCATAGAAGCGCTCTTCAATTCCGCTGATTCTGGCCCGGATTAACTCCCATTCCGCGAGCCACTTCTCTGTATCCTCCTCAACAATGGACAGAAACAGCTCATCCTTACTTGGAAAATGATGATACAGGCTGCCTTTGCTCACTTTTGCTGCCATGCAGACCTCATTTACCGTTACCGCCGCATACCCCTTCTGCACAAACAGCCGGGCAGCCTGCTGCACAATCCGTCTCTTCGTTTCTTCTCCATCCGAACGTCCTTTTATACCGGTAACCCCCTTCTAAACCGACCAACCGGTCTAATTATAGCACGTGCTTAATGATTACTACAAAGATTATTACCGGGCTTGCCAGCCGCGTATATCAAAAAGACGCACTGCCTAAGCAATACGTCTTCTCCATTTAAGGGAATATTAGCTCCTGTCCCGGCCTAAAAATCAATCAGGCCCAGACTGATTTGCAGCGAATCATCCACCTTTTTCATTGTATCATCGTCCAGATGGGTGATCTTATCAGTTAAGCGTTGTTTGTCAATCGTCCGAACCTGCTCCAGCAAAATGACGGAATCCCGGTCAAAGCCGTGGGCAGCCGCATCAATCTCCACATGCGTCGGCAGTTTGGCCTTCTGGATCTGGGCAGTAATAGCTGCTACAATAACCGTCGGGCTGAACCGGTTGCCAATATCGTTCTGTATGACCAGTACCGGCCTTACTCCGCCTTGTTCAGAGCCTACAACCGGCGAAAGGTCGGCAAAAAAAACGTCGCCGCGTTTAACGATCAATATCTACACCCCGCTTACTAAGCGGCCAAGAGTACTGTCTGCATCTTCCTCCGCGAGAAATGCCTCGCTTGCCATTGTCAAATTGATCTTTGCCATCTCCATGTATCCCCGCTGCATCGATTCCCGGATTGTACGCTTTCTGCGTTCCGTCAGATACAGCTTCATGGCCTGCCTGATCAATTCACTCCGGTTAGAGTTCTCCAATTGGGCGATCCCATCCACTTCCTGCAAAAGATGATCGGGCAAACTGATCATAATTCTTTTGGTGTTCTGCAAATTGGCCAACTTCTCTTCCACCCCCACAAGCCTTCTGCCCTTGTGTTCCAGTGTTACAATATACAAGGAATTTTATACAAGGAATATATGCAGATAGTATATCAAGTATGCTGCATCCCATTATAAACTAGAAATGGCGGGACGTATAGACTATATGTCACAACAGCCCTTACGATTATCCTTTGTATTCTTTTCCTGTATACGATATTCTGTCACTTAATCAAGGCTTCAGCAGAGGGTTCACCAGGCTTTGAGCAGCACCTTCACGTATGTATACGCGGGGTACACGGTGAGCCAGCATACAGATTACTTCGTAGTGAATCGTGCCTAAATGGAGTGCCAGTTCATCCGCCGTAATGTAGGCGTTGCCCTGGCGGCCGATGAGTACAACCTCTTCGCCAGCTTGGATTTGTTCCGCTTCTCCAGCGAAAGATTTGAGCGTTACCATACACTGGTCCATGCAGATTGTTCCGACGACCGGAGCGCGGCGTCCGCGTATTAGCACCTCCGCCTTGCCTGTCAGCATGCGGGAATATCCGTCTGCGTATCCGACGGGCAGCGTCGCAATTACCTCTTCGCTGTCCGTGAAATAGCGGGTGCCGTAGCTGATGCCGTAGCCGGGCGGCAGTGTCTTGATATATACCGCCTGTGTCTTCAGCGTCATTACCGGGTGTAAAGCCACGCGCTCACGGTTTACCTCTGATGAGGGATAAAACCCGTACAAGCTTATGCCTACACGCACCATGTTACTGGATAGGAAAGGTGTATCAATGGCTGTAGCGCTATTGCCCGTATGTATGATCGGGATCTGTATATCCTTGTCCCGAAGCGCTTCCGCTACGCTCATGAACCGCCGGTGCTGCATCAGTGTATAGCTTTTGTCTTCTTCGTCTGCCTTGGCAAAATGGGTAAACATGCCCTCCAGCTCCGCCTGCGCTGTCCGGTGCACTTCTTCAATGAAGCAGGGGGCGTCTGCCGGCAAAAGCCCGAGCCTTCCCATCCCGCTGTCAATCTTGACGTGTACCTTCAGCCGGTGCTCCGGATCCGCAGGAAGCTGTCTTACCGCCTCCAGCACTTCCGGCGTGAATAATGTTACGGTTACGTTGTTCTCCCAGGCAACGGCTATGCCTTCCGGTGAGGTGTAGCCCAGCACCAGAATAGGAAGTAGTATTCCCGCCTGACGCAGCTCCAATGCCTCATCCAGAAAAGCCACACTGACATAATCCGCTCCAAGCCGTTCAAGCTCCCGCGTCACTTCCACTGCCCCGTGACCATACGCATTTCCTTTGACGCATCCCATGAATTTGGTTTCCGCCGGCAGCGCCGCCCGGAAAGCTTCATAATTGGCACGCAGATCATCCAGATTTATCTCGGCAACTGTAGGTCGATAGCTTGCTTGCACTTCAGGGTCACCTTCTTACATTGTAGTAAAACAACGCTTTAGAACTTTGCAGCGTTTGTAGTCTTACTGCCAATGGTAATGCTTAGCGAAGGGGGCTGTCAATGTGGAGCAAGGCTATCTTTTTTGCTAATCGTTCGGAGGTCCCGGCATCGTCATCTTTATAGTACAAAAAGCGGATACGGCTTGTAGAGGATTGGCTCCCACAATGCACTGTATCCGCCTACTGAATATTACTTACCCGATTGTGCCTGCATAGAAGCGGCAATCTGCATCATTTCGTCAAGCGGCAGATTCGCACTCGTGATCCGGAATTCCACTCCGTCATTCATCCACGTCAGCGTCTGCTGCTCGTCACCGGTAAGCGCCCCGGCAGTGAATCCCAGATCGACCAGCGTGGCCGGAGCCAGCGATACAGCGCGGTCAAGAGGACGGGCTTCCATAATCGTGTACTGGTAGTCCCCTTCATAACGGATGAGCACCGCATGATCCTTATTGCCTTCGATTTTGTGATAATCCTTATAGGTTACGCCTGCCGGTATGTATTCCGGCTCAATGACCCCGAAATCACCAGGCTCTGCTGCTGCCTGCTCTGCGTTTTCTTCTCCAGCCGGCGCGGTTACCACGTTACCGTTCTCGTCAACCTCGGCTATTGTGCTTTCGGAAGGCGTTCCGGCCGCCATATTCTTTTGCATATCAAAAGAATCCTTGGTGAATTCCGGGTCGAACTTGAAGCTGTCGAACTTCACATCCACTACAACCTTGGCTTCGGAATCGGAGACCTGAACCTGCTTAGGCTCATAGGTGCTTTTGGCCAGCCAGATCTTCTGCCGGACGAGTGCGCTGCTCTGGTAGTTCGCCGCCACCTCAAATACGTAATTATCGCCCTCTTCAGTCAGCTGGCGGTTGTTGTCGGCCGTAATGCCGCGGAGCAGCGTCTGGTACAGATAGACCTGACCCTGATTGTCCGGCCAGTCGCTCTGGAAGCGGAAGCTTTTGCCGAGGCTTGGAGTGAGCACGAATACCCCCTCATCGTTGCGCAGCACAATCTGCGTTACATCCTTTTGCACATTGGAGAGGCTGATCCGGTAATAGGAAGGGTTCTTATACCACACCTCCACCTTATACTCCTGCGGCTGCTCGCCGGTATAGAGGGTCATCGTACCCGAACCCTGATAGGCCCCCTGCTTACTTTCCAGCTTGTCAGACACAGCATTCAAATCCTTCACCACGGAAGCGGCATCCTTCTTCCCGCAACCCGCGAGCACCAGGGCCACGCTCATAATGATCGCGAGTACCCATGTTATCCGGCGCATGACATCATCCCCTTAACCTGTTTTGAAAAGCATTGATTAGTACATGTCTATGAGGGACTTGCCTGCAATATGCAGACGGGCATGACAAGCAGGAAGGATATTCACGGGTGGCCGCCGGCCGCGCACAAAAGCCCGTACAGGTGCACGGGCTTTCGGGTCTGATTCTATTTTAGCGGAATGAGCTGATTGTCATAGACGGTGTAAAAGCTGTTCTGGGTGAATAATATATCATCAAAATAGATCTTAGACTGTTCTCCAGCCTTGAGCGGGTAGGGTAACGAATACAGCGTTTTGTAGCTTTTCCGGTCCAGCACGGTCAGCGCTGTTTGGGTCTCAATTCTGCCATCGACTGTAATAGAGATATATTTATCGTCCAGCCGTAACCTGTAGAAAATCCCAGTAACGCCTATAGGAGACAGCGGGGTATGATTCAGCTGCTCGCCGCTGCCATTCAGTACATAGAAGCCTTTATTATTGGCGTATAAAAGCTTGCCGTCCACGATGTGGAGTATGTTGGTTGTCGGATCAATACCCTTTGTCCATTTCGCTTTGCCGTCTGTGCCTATAGCGACCAGCAGCGTGGTACTCTTTGATTTCTTTATTTTGAGGATATAGGTATCATTGTTCAGCTTGAGCGCTTGCTCTACTCTACTGCTCGCACTTAGCGGATAGCTTAGCTTCTTCTTGAGATTCCAGTCCAGAACGTCAAAAGAGGACTCTATATGCTGCGAGTTATATTTGAGCGTCAATATTTCATTCAAGGCAACCCCGCTAAGAAAATGGGAAGGCTGCATTTTGGGCCGTTCGAAGCTTTTACTCCAGGCTACGGTACCGTTCAGATTCACTGCGTAGACCGAGGAGTTGTCATGCACAAATAATTGATTGTTGATCAGACCGTCAATCTCAAGCGATCGGGGAAAGATTACTTCCCATTTCTTCGTGCCCTTGGGACTAATGCAATAAAGAAAGGTTTCATCAGAGAATTGCTTCAGCCCCGCGCCAACCAGACTATATAAATTACCTGCCTTGTCAAAAAAAGCACGATCACCGAACTTAAAGCCCCCGTAAATCGGAAGCTCCCACTCCACCTTATTCGTCTTGGTATTGATTGTAACGACATACTCCTGAAGCATTTGCCCCTTCGCATTACGCGGATTCTTACTCAGTATCGGCTCCTTGAAGTACAAAAGTCCGTTGGCCGTTCCCAAGTACTTATAGCCATAAGTAGAAACAGGGAAGTTAATCGGGGCTTGCCGCTCCAGCTCCAGCTCCCGCTCTGTCCCGTCAGCCGGATTGACTGCTTCCGCAGTTGCAGCGGGGAGATGACTGAGCGGAACAAAGACTACTATAAATACAATTAGAAGACTTAATATTTTTTTCATAGCATCTCCTTATATCAACCGGGCTATCTTCTCAATCTCTGCTGCGGAGGCAGCCAGCTGCTGCATGGAGGCCGTAATTTCTTCGGTTGCCGCAGCCTGACGCTCACTCTGTGCCAGACAGTCCAGCAGCGTTGCATCCAGCTGATGAATGTTCTTCTTGATTCTATCCAGGATGCCGGTAATCTCTTTGGCTGATGATGCACTGGAGACGGACATTTTCCGGATTTCCTGCGCTACTATGCCGAAACCCCGGCCGTGCTCGGCGGCATGTGCCGCTTCAATGGCTGCGTTAAGACCGAGCAGGTTGGAGTGGTCGGCCACTTTTTTGATGAAATCCAGAATCTCATCGGTCTTGTGCAGCTCTTCGACCACGGTCTGGCCGAGCCCCTTCAGATCACTTACTATGTTGGCCAGATCAGAAGCGGTGCCCGCAATTTCTTCCGAGGTCAAGCTGATCTCTTCGGAAGTGACCGTCAGCAAATTGGCGGCATCGCTTAACGTTTCCTGGTTGCTGAGGCTGATGCCAATGGTAAACACACCGGTCACTCCCCCTTCCCCGTCCCGGATGGGCATAGAGGTTGACTTGAAGGGCAGGCCGTAGATTTCTTTGGGAATATTAGCACTTACCGTCTCACCTGTCTCCAGCGCTGCTCGTATTCCTCCGCTTGGCGGGACGGGCATGCCCTCCCCAATGCGGACATCCAGCTCCACTCCCGGAAGATAGTAGACGAACTTCTCTACATCCGCCAGAGCGAACATGACATCAATAGGAAATAAACGCTGCACTAGCGGCAATGATATTTTCAAAGATTCCAGCAACTGCCCATGACTTGTTTCATTTTGGTTTATCAAAGCTTTTCAGCCTCCGCAACATCATTTTTGCTCATTATAGCATAGGAAAAAATATTTCCATGTTACATATGTGCTGCTTGACAATAAAGTTATAATCTCTATATATTTTAATAACTAAAATAGTTATGGAGCGTGTCTGCCGATGAGCACGGATCAACAAAAATCACAGGCTATTCTTGGCCTTATGGATACAATGGCTGCCGTTCAGCAGAAATCACAGGTGTTCATTGAACGAATCAATAAGAATGAGAGCCTGAGCCAGAATCAGCTCATGCTGCTGTTTCAGCTGCAGCTTGCCGGAAGCCTGAAGATAACGGAAATCGCAGAAAGATTCGTTGTTACACCGGGCGCCGCTTCCTCCATGTGTGACAAGCTGGAAGAGGCCGGCCTGATTCAGCGGGTCCGCACGAATGAGGACCGCAGAGTGGTCAACATCGAAATTACCGGGGAAGGAACCCGGAGGATTCTGCAGCTGTTCGACAGGTTTGAGATTGCCGAGCTGCACAAGTTAACAGATACTCTGCACCAGATCAACAGCCTGATGAATGAAATCACCGGCTAACATACTCCGCCCCGCACTGCCTCTGCTAATGAGGCGGTGTTTTTTTGTGCGCAAAAGCGAGATTTGCTTTATTGACTATATATTTCAATGAGTATATATTTTAACTACTATAATAAATTGAGATTGAAGGTGATCACTATATGCTTAGTCCATCCGCCAAACCGGTGATAGCAGATATGCCTCCCTTTAAGGTAAGAGGTGCCCACACCCGGCGTGAAGATTTGACTGCCTCTTCAGTTGATGTGTTTGGCCAGTTCAATGCGTCAGGAACAGTGACTGCAGGCCGGCTTAAGGTGTCGGGAGAATGCCGGATTGCCAGGCATTGTCTGGCGGAACAGGTTGACAGCTTCGGAAGCCTGAGGGTACACAGTATGGAGGCAGAGCATGTCCGGTCCAGCGGATACCTGTCGGCGGCGGAAGACATTACCGCAGTAACCTTTCTGGCAAAAGGGGCCGTACAGCTGGGCCGGCTGACCGCTACTGAATCGGTAATCCTCCGCCTGAGCGCCCGCAGCAGAATAGATCAGCTGACAACACAGGGCTCCTTGACCGTGAGCGGCTCCTTGCTTGCTTTTCCTTTGCTCAAGGGACCTTTTTACAGATTAGACTGCCGCCAGCTGGAAGGAAACTATATTGATCTTGAGTATACGGAAGCTGAGCTGGTCTGCGGCAGCAGGATCAGCATCGGACCGGGGTGCCGCATTCAGGAGGTGCGTTATTCGGAAAGTCTGCATATCGACAAGGCCTCCACAGTGAACACGATCATTAAGCTCAACAATAAAGGAGGAACCACAGAATGAATAACGTTACTGTTTTCCGCAAAAATGCTGTATCCCTTGCCGGCAAAATCTTTGTCAGCCTGTTTATGCTTCCAATTCTGGGTGTATGGACAGCCGGCAGCGCATTCTGTTCAATCCTATCAGTAATAGCAGCTTTTCTAGGATTATTCGGCTGGAAGGGCATCTCGCTCACCCTCTATCCCGGGTATGATCTGCCGCGTATCCTCAGTTTCCCGTTAGGGCTCGGGCTTGCTCTGCTGCTGTATGCTTCATTCGTATATACCAGACGTTTTCTCCGGCGCTGCCTGCACTATATTAAATTCTGAAGTCTGGCCTGCCCCAAGGCAGCAGAAAGAGCCCGCTACAGGGCGGGCTTCTCTCTTATATGTCCAGCCGATACCGGCCAGCCTCCGGTTAACGGAGCGATTCGGCGATCTTCAGCACCTCTGACCGTTCCAGACCGTGGGTTATAACATTGTACAACACGCCATCGGCTTCCCAATCCAGATTTCGGTCATCCATCATTACGGCGTCCACACCGTTAATCTTTACCGGCTCCACTTTACCGCTGAAGGAAATTTCATAGGCCGTTTCCTTGTCGGAATAGCGGAAGTGCATTTTGAGATCCTGCCCTTCTTGTTCACTGCTAAAGAACAGATCGAGATACTTGCCGTTAACGCCTTCCTCCGACTTGTAGAATTCTCCCCGGTCAAAAGCAAATCCCTCCGGCAGATACTCCGGCAGCTTAACCTTAAACATCGCGTATTTGTCCAGCTCCGCCCGGCTCTTCACGGCCACTATACGCTCAGCTGCTTCCTTATCACGCTGCTCCTGTTCACTTTTGGTAATCAGCTTATCCCCGTCAAAATTAACGATCTGCTCTCCGGCGGCATTATAAATTTCATCAACTTTGAGCGAATCAGAAGTGATTACGTTACCGTCCTTGTCGAACAGCTTACCCTCCCATTCCTTTGGAAAATCGGGAATCTGCGTGGTATCCATCTCATGGGCAATAATGTTGCCGAGGTTAATGCTCTGCAGCACTCTGCCTAGAAGCTCCTGGGCGTATGACGGCTTGACGAAGCTGATGCTCAGCGCACCGGCCACCAGAAGAGATGCCATTACCATAGCCGGGCGTTTCCACCCTGTTTTATTTTTCATAGGTTTTGCCTCCTGTGTAAGATGGGTACGGCTCTGTACTTTGGCAAGCACTGCCGCCTTATGAGCCTTGCTGTAATCCTGTCCGGCCAGTGCCCGGCCCAGCTCGAGCAGCTCAAGCAGCTCAAGTGATTCCTGCGGTCCGCTCCAGTCAGGAGCATGTGTCAAATGCAGACCGTCATCAATAGCCTTTGCAAACTCCTGCACATACTCTTTTTTCATAGCTGCTCCACGCTCCCTATTTCAGCCTTCAGCTTTTTCATGCTCCGGTACAGGATCACGCCGACGTTGCTCTCGGATATTCCGGTGAGACTGGCGATCTCTGTATTTTTCAGGTCTGCACCGAATTTCAGCGCTACAATATTCCGCTCTTTGGCTGATAAAGTATCCAGTGCCATGCCCAGCCGGTTGTTGCGCTCCCCTTCCAGCAGCTGCTCGTCAGGCGTTTTTTTACCCGATACCAGCTCCCGGACCGCCTCCAGCGGAAAAAACAGATTTCTCTTCCGGCTGCGGTAATGATCGTTCACGACATTTCTGGCGATAGCGAACAGCCACACCTCAAAGGGTGCTTTGTCCGGGGCGTAGCTGTGCAGCTTGGACCACGTTTTTTCAAAAGCCTGGCTGGTCAGGTCCTCCGCCGTATAACGGCAGCTGACGCGGTAAGCGGTATAGTTGAATATCCTCGAATAATAGTCTTCAAATATGGAAGTGAACACCCTGTCCGTATCCATACTAACGGGTGTAGCAGCGGGGTCTTCCTTCATTTTCCGGTGCCAAAACGATTGCAGCAATGCGCGCTCTTGCATCTCTCTCAAGCTCTCCTTTCTTACGCAAATTCACCGGGCCAAGTGATTCACCCCAGCTAATACGCGGACAATGGGGATTTCATTACAAGCCCTGCAAAAATTCCAGCCGGATCAACCATTCATCTCCAGTATCCCTTACTGCCCGACCCTTTGTATGCGGTTTATGTTGCATTGTATCCGGTGCAGCAAAAAGCCGCCCGCCGGGTCGGCAAAATCCGGCCTGATGAGCAGCTCTGCGTTTCGGTGTAATGCTTGTATAACAATCATCTTACGCCTGTTTCTTCTCCGTGAGGTAATACACAAAAGCCAGTGCAGGCACCGCTATCCCTATCAGTGAGGTCAGCTCCCAGCCCCCGTAAGCATAAGCCCAGCCTCCCAGTGACGAGCCAATCGCTCCGCCAATGAAGAAGATCGCCATAAATAGTCCATTAAGCCGCCCTCTTGCTTCATTGCCAAGGGAGTATATCGCCCGCTGGCCCAGCACCAGATTACCAGACACGCCCATATCCAGCAGAATAGCAGCGGCAACGAGCAGACCGAGCGACACCGCAGAATCACTGCGGAACAGATAAGCAATCAGGAAGGCACCGCCGGCAAGCAGAAAAGCGAGTCCGGTCAGCGGACGGGTCCAGCCCTTGTCAGCCAGTCTTCCGGCAACCGGTGAAGCGACAGCTCCGGCAACACCGGCCAGGGCAAACAAGGCAATCCCCTGCTGGGACAGGTGGTACGTATCAGCCAGCCGCAATGAAATGGTCGTCCAGAACAGGCTGAACGTTCCGAACAGGCTGGCCTGATAGATGGCCCGGCGGCGCAGCACAGGCGTATTCATCAGCAGTGTTCCCAAGGAACGGATCAGCCCGCTGTAGTTCATTGCCGGAACCGGCTGGCGCTGCGGCAGCACTCTGGACAGCAGAAGCGTAAGCAGAGCAATGATAACAGCTGAAATGGCATAGATCGCATGCCAGCCCCAGAGCCCGGAGACAAAGCTTGCCAGCGGACGGGCGAACATAATGCCCAGCAGCAGCCCGCTCATTACATTGCCTACTACCCGTCCGCGATGCTTCTCAGCAGCAAGGAAGGAAGCATACGGCACAAGAATCTGGGCTGCTACCGAGCCGAGCCCGATGAACAGCGAAGCACTCAGGAACAGCACCGCACTTCGAGCAAGTGTAGCCGCAACCAGCGCCGCAACAACGACGATAAGTGAAATTACGGTCAGCCGGCGGTTTTCGATAATATCACTGAGCGGAACTACGAACAAAAGGCCGAGAACATAACCGAGCTGAGTCAGGGTTACTATAAGTCCCGCCGCCCCGGATGACAGATGCGTTGCTGCGGCAATCGGTCCGATCAGTGTCTGGGCATAATACAGATTGGCGACAATAAGTCCGCACGAGGCTGCCAGCAAAAAGGTGATCCAGCCGGGCATTGCTGCGCTCTCCGCAGCCTTTCCTGCCCCGGTCACCCCGTTCATTTGAGTTGCCTGATTCATATTAACTCCACCTCTCATTTATAATACTGAACGTCTAGTTTATTAATTATGATTATATAATATACTGAACGTACAGTTTTGTAAATAGGCGGTTTCAGTGATTTTCTGATGCCGTCTCCAAGCCTGTTCATTTTGCTCCAGATTGGCTATACTCCGCGGATATTTTGTATAATGAACGTATAGTTTAGATTTATTGCACAAGCTGTGTTTGAACGGATTATAAACCGGAGGGATGAAGATATGGATAAAAAAAGAGGACGCCCGCGCAATAACGAAGCAGAGGCTGCGATTCTGGCTGCCTCCTACGAGCTGCTGCTGGAAACAGGCTTTGGTGCGGTAACGGTGGATAAAATCGCTGAACGGGCCAAAGTCAGCAAAGCCACCATCTATAAATGGTGGCCTAATAAAGCAGCTGTTGTTATGGACGGCTATCTCTCTGCTGCTTCGGCGCGGTTACCCGTGCCGGATACCGGCTCTGTTAAAGAGGATATTGTGATTCATGCGGCCAACCTGGCTGTCTTCCTGCGCAGCCGGGAGGGCAAGGTAACTACCGAGCTGATTGGCGAAGGGCAATTCGATGCCGGACTTGCCGAGGCTTACCGGGCCCGTTTCTTTGCCCCGCGCCGGCAGGAGGCGCACCAGCTGCTGGAACGCGGAATGATACGGGGAGAATTAAAGCCCGGGCTGGATATCGGCTGCTGCATCGATCTGCTGTATGGTCCTATTTTTTACAGGCTGCTGATTACTGGGGATGTGCTGGACGAGGCTTATATCAAAACGATAACGGCCGCTGCCTTCGAGGGCATAAACCAATAGCAGCAATAATGCTGGTTAACGGCACGGATCAGCTTAATGCTATTTTCCGCCGGAAACCATTCTTATGTATGTATTAATTAATTCATCCAGCTTCATAGACTGTCTGATTACGCGCGGATGAAGCAGCCCATAGGTCTGTTCCATCTGATTAAGCATAGTTCTTTCGTACTCTATTTGCTTGCGCAGGATCTTGAGCTTGTCCATCTGAACTACCTCCCGTACATATTTTAGAGGTATATGTCAAAATATAGGATGGCAAGCTCAATGCATCACTGTATATATATCCGAAATTCCGTATATATTTTGCATGTAGGACTTTCTAACCAGGCAGCAGAATAACAAAGGACAAGGCCTGCTGACTCTACGCCAGCAGGCCTTGTCTCTTAATCAAAACCTTGGTTTAATCATAATTCCGAGCTGCTCCAGGTATGGGTTCCGCAAACTTCGTTCATTTTATTTGGAGCCGCTATAAAAAACAGGTCTACAAGAAGATGCCTCTTGTAGACCTGTTCTGCCGCATCGCTGTTCTACAGCTTAATTCTATCCAGTAAACCTAACAGCAGCTGCTTCTCCTCCGGTGCAAAGCCTTCATATACAGCAGCCAGAAGTGCTGACGACACCGCCTCAAATACCGGCTTCAGCTCTCTGCCCCTGGTTGTGAGTGACAGGCGGAAGATTCTCCCGTCAGTCTGATCCTGCTCCCGCTTTACATATTCCAGCCGTACCAGCTTGTCTACCAGAGCTGTGATAGTCGACTTATCCTTATCAATTAAGCAGGATAACTGATTCATCGTAATATCCTCACGGATGAACAGCTGATACAGAATATCCCCGTGTGAAGGGGCAATACCGTGTATATTATGTTGTTTGAGCTCCCGTTCGATAAACCTGTTGCCACTCCGGTGAATGCGGCCGATGACCGCCAATATTTTGTTTTCGTCCATGCTTCCATGTTAATTTTAACCAAATGATGTGTCAAGCTTCTCCTTAATACATCATTTGGTGAGGCGAACGCAAGTCTTTTTATGCTTTGTTTTAAAAATATTCAAATTTTAGTTTGATATAAAAATTAATTCGATAATTGTGATTTATATCACACCTATTGTGAAAAAAATCACTTAATATAAGGGCATCGAAGATGATCATCCGATACGACAAAGAGAAACGAAACCTACTGTACCGGTAAAAATAAATCCCGGTAGTATTCCTAACAAAACTTGGCCTATGCTTCCGGAGCAGTTTTGCCAGAAGCCTAATCCCGGTAGTATTCCTAACAAAACTTTAAGGAGTGGATATCATGTTTAACACCTGGTTCCGTACTAATAAAATCGCTATGCTGCTGCTGACTGTTGTTCGTATATATGTAGGTTATCAATGGCTTGAGGCCGGCTGGCATAAGCTGACCGGAGGCTTTGATGCCGGGGGCTTCCTGAAAGGCGCCATTGCCAAAAGTGTCGGAGAAGACGCCTCCGTACAAGCCTGGTGGGGCAGCTTCCTCCAGCATGCCGCTCTGCCGAATGTTAATTTTTTCAACCTTCTGATTCCGGCAGGTGAATTCCTGGTCGGTCTGGGACTGATCCTCGGTACCTTCACCACCTTTGCTGCCCTGATGGGTCTGGTTATGAATACCGCCTACCTGCTCTCGGGTACTGTGAGTACGAATGTCCAGCTGCTGCTGATGGAGGTCATTATCATCGTATCCGCCGCAAATGCCGGTGCAATTGGTCTCGACCGCTGGGTACTGGGCTACCTGCGCAGCCTGTTCCATAAAAAAGACAAATCCGCCGCATTCCGGCCTGCAGCTGCTGCTCCGGGAATGAAGCGCTCCGTATAAATGAATACTGTGCAAGCTGCAATGCCCCGCAGACATGGACAACGCTCTGGCGTCCATCTGCGGGGCATTATTTTCGTTGTTTTTCCGATCATATGTTCCATTCATTGCTGCCGCCGCCAAAGCGTAACAAGCTTGTCTTATCAATGTTAACAGAAAGTGACCTTCACACGTTGAATTTGCTTTATACTAATAGAAGCTACTTCTGCTAGATTAATGCAAAGCCTATATAAATGGAGGATTTACTCATGAAAAGATGGATCGCCAGCGTAGCTGCCGCAATGTTAATTGCCGTATGCCCGTCGGGTCTTGATATAGATAAAACGTTTGCCGCTGCACCGCTTAAATTGATTGTTGACGGGGAAGCTGCGCTTACCCCTTTACATCCGTTTCTCGACCAGGACATCGCGTATGTACCGGTCCGGGTGCTCACCGAGTTCTACCCTGCAGCACTCCAGTGGGACAACAAGCAAAAGCTGTTAACAATTACCACTGAAAGCACCAGTACGATGGTTAAACCGGGCAGCCAGCTGGTGCTCTACTATGGCAGCTCAACTGCGCTTGAAGGCAAGGCTATACTGCGGAACGGACGTATGTATATTCCGGCATCTGCCTTGAATCTCATATCCGGAGCTGACTTCCGGCTGGATCAGACGCAGAACTCAGTATCCATTATATCAGGCAGCGTAAGCACAACCGTGCGGGTCCCTACCGAAGCGCTTGCTGCCGCAGAAGACCATCCGGAAGTCAAAATCTACGCCGCCCTTAAAGACAAGACAGCCTATAAAGGCTATATACTTGAGGTAAACGGACAAAAGCACAAATACGGCTGGCAGACCTACCGGGATTTAAGCCACCCGCCAGAGCTGTATTACAATGATATCAATAAGGACGGACAACCCGAAGCCATTGTTATTCTCACATTAGGTACAGGAACAGGAATTGTAGAGCAGGAGATCCATGTGATTAACCCGAAGACCTGGCAGGAGCTCTCTGTACCTGAAGCCTGGAAGGCTGCAACTCAGCTTGTATCCTCCAGCATCACTGCAGACGGCAAGGATATGCTCGTTTCGCTGAAGCTTGCCGGTGCCTCTCCTGCACAGGTGACCCTGCGTCTGCCGGACCGCAGCGACGACCCGAATATCGGCGGAAAAGCAGGAATCGGCTCCGTTACTTACTACATGGTGGAGAATAACCGGCTGACGGCTGAAGTGAATGTGACGACCGGATTCCTGGAGAGCATCGGAAGTCTGAAGCTGGTTTATAAACCGGCTGCTTCAGGGAAAGCCCTGGAGCCGGAATCTGTCACCTTCATTGCATTCGATGAATATCCGGCAACGGTGAAGAAGCTGACCGCCAATGATTGATGCCCATATTCATCTGGAGCAATATGACGCTGACGTGCTGGAGCATATGCTGCCCGCACTTGCTACAGAAGGCGTCCACGGCTTGATTGCCGTCTCGATGAACCTGGCCTCCTGCATCCGCACCAAGGAGCTGGTGCGCAAAGCTCCCGGATTGATTAAGCCGGCCTACGGCTATCATCCCGAACAGCCGCTGCCTGCGGAAGCAGAGCTGGCTATGCTGCTTAGCTTTATCGAGGAACACAGCGCAGACATGGCGGCCATAGGTGAAGTCGGCCTGCCGTACTATAGCCGGGCAGAAGCGCTGGAGCGCGGCGAGCCTTTTGCGATGGAGCCGTATATACGGCTGCTGGACACTATGCTTGGCCTGGCCGCACGGCTCGGCAAGCCGGTGGTGCTGCATGCCGTCTACGAGGATGCGCTGACCGCCTGTGAGCTGCTGGACAAGCACGGCATCCGGGAAGCCCACTTTCACTGGTTCAAAGGGCCAGAGGAAGCTGTCCTCCGGATGATTGAGCGCGGATATTATATCTCCTTCACTCCGGATATCATCTACGAGCCGGAGATTCAGGCTCTGGCCAGGCGTTACCCGCCTGAGCTGGTTATGGCGGAGACGGACGGGCCTTGGCCGTTTGAGGGACCTTTTGCCGGACGGCTCACGCACCCGGCCATGATCCGCGATGTTGCTGCAGCATGGGGCGCGCTGCACGGCTATCCGCCTGCTCAGGCAGAAGCGCTGCTGAGCGCGAATACGGCGCGCTTTTACCGGCTGCGTAAAGGTGCTGGAAGCACAGAATAGCTCGTCGTATCCTGCGGATTTTTCCGCACAGTGCGAAGGGCTATTTGCTGTCCGTACTTAGGCGCTATGCTGGACGGCTGCTCTCTTCCCTGGTGTCAGCTGGCAGTCCCACTAATGATCCGCGAAGGTACAAATTTAGAGTGACGGCGTCGCTATATGTACGTAGGAGTAATCCAATGTGCCGGCGGGGGGCGAATAGTTGTACTTCGTACAGCTAAACCAGCCGGGTTTGCCCTAGTAGAGCGGTTTAAGTGTACTTCATACAACTAAAAAAGCCCCATTCCCGCAAACGGCGGGAAATGGAGAATATAGCTGTACGGAATACACTTATCTGTCTGAATCAGCTCATAAAGCTGCTTTTAGATGTACAGAGTACAGTGACAGCAGCATAGCTATAACAGCCGGGAACGCCTGCATGGATGGACTCAGGACTCAGCCGGATAGGTTGACCCCGCGTGACTTAAGTGACAATGGACAGCCAGCGGGAACCGGCAGCAGTCAGGGAGAGGCTGATGCGCTAATACAATGCGCTGGATGAGGATCTGATTCCGCGTGAAGAGGTTATAATTACGACTACTTCAATCCGTCTTCCCCTACCCCGCCTGCTCCATCCGGCTGGCCTTAACCTCCCGCTTCTCCTGCCAGAGCGCCCGCCCGAAGATCAGGCCGGCCAGCCCCAGCGCCGTCTGAATAAGGCCAAAGATCAGGAAAATCCGGCCCGGTCCGGCGAACCCGACCAGCAGACCGCCAAGCAGCGGAGCAAGGATCATTACAGCGCTAAGCACCGTGTTCTGGATGCCGAAGACGCGGCCGGTCATGTGCGGCGGGGTTTCTTTTTGCAGCATATAGTTGAAGGCAACAGCAAAGGCACCATTCCCTGCCCCCAATATAAAGCCAAGCAGCAGCACCCAGATGACCGGAGCACCCGGCTGCAGCAATCCGAGGCCGGCAACCGACAGACCAATCAGCATGTAGCCCATCCCCAGCCGCCACGTATAGCTGACAGCACTGCTTAATTTGCTTAATAGAAGGATAGTCAGCACCGCACCTACACCGGAAGCGGCGACCATCCAGCCCAGCACGGCTTCCCCTGTCGGAGAATAGACCCGGAACAGGCTGGTGAACTGAAAATCAATAACCTGAATAGCGAGCGCCCCCAACAGACCGTACACCATCATATTCAGCAGAATACGGCTCCGCAGCATAAAGCTCCACCCTTCCTTCCACATGGTGCGCAGCGGAATCTGCTCTTCAGCAGCCTGCGGCACCGGCTCAGATCCGGCGGGAATATTGCGCACTGACAGCAGCAGCAGATAAGAGCAGCCGCGCAGCATGGCATTGAGTACGATACACCATTGTGGTGTAAGGAAGGTGAGCGCCAGGCCGCCCAGCAGCGGGCCGGCGATTTTGGAGCCCTGGTTAACCAGCCCGTTCAGTGAAGAGGCCTGGAGCAGCTGATCCTCTCTGACAATACTGCGGGTCAAGGACTGCTGGGCAGGCACATTGACTGTTGAAATGGCGGAGCGCAGTGACAGCAGGGGCAGCAGCCAGAACATATTCGGGGCAAGTAACAGCACAAGCGTCAGCACTGCGGTGAGCAGATCACATACCCGCATCAGCTTCAGCTTGTTCAGGCGGTCAGCAGCAACGCCAGCTACGGAGCCGAGCAGAATGCTGGGCAGCGCGATTGCCACCGGAATCATGGCGAGCATCAGCGGGCTGACCTGCCAGCGGTACCCGACCAGCACCTGAATAGCCAGGGAGTCGAACCAGTCGCCAAAGCTGGCAGTGGCAAATGCGCTGTATATGCGCACGTAGACCTTGTTATGAAGCAGGCTTGTTCCCTGCTTAGGTGAAGCTTCCATCTGACATTCCTCCAGATATCTACATAGTCTCGATGAATCAAGTCATCTTATGAGCTTAATGTACAGGAGAAATGTCAGAGCATTATCAGAGGGAGCTCAAGAGAATCAGGATTTACGATTTCAGCACCTGCATCAGCAATTCTTCCAGCGGCTGCTCAAAACGGTCCAGTCCAATATCCTCCATTACAGCAGCAAACCTGCGTTCATATTTACGGTGCAGCGGGTGTGAAGGCAGGTACAGGCGGCAATAATGACAGATCCGGTAAAAGCCGTACAGGCGCAGCGGAACGAATCCCGACCGTTCCAGCACATCAAGCCCTTCATCCAGCAGCGCTTCTGCTTCAGCAGGCTGATTATTCCGCAGCTGCCAGAGCCCTTTTACAATGTTATAACTGCCGGTTTCCCTCAGGAAGGGCTTCTCCTGCAAAGCCTTCACAATAGCTTGATCTATCTGCATAAGCACTTCGTTTCCGGCTCCTGCAGCGAGCTGCGCAAACAGCTCGGTAATCATAGTTACCGGTACAAAATTCTCATATTCAGTCTCCGAGATTACCTGATAGGACCGGACGAGCCGATCCAGCGCACGCTCAGGCTCACCGGCCAGAATGAACAGATCGAGAATGGTCAGGATGTCCAGCTCCAGCTGATCCTCCGGATGCAGCACCTGCGCAGAGATTACCCGCTCACAAACCGCAAGCTTAACCTCCGGTTCACCGGTGAACATGTAGAATAGAAACAAATGAAACAGCCGGTCTTTTAGCGGAACCTCCTCCGTATGCATGAGCCATTCCAGATCGCCCTGTACAAAATGAACCGAGACAGCGACCTGCGGGTCCAGCTCATAGCCGAGAATATCCTTTTGGCTGGCCAGACTGAGCATCGACCTCCCCTGGCCGTAAACATGAAATTTATTGAATACCTCTGTCATCGTATTTCGCAGCTCCGGGTCATGGGTCGTCGGATTAAGCAGGTGGACAGGCGCCGCTTCCGCCAGGGAGAGGCTGTAACCGGAGCCGCGTACCGTTTGGAGTATGAGTCCCGCGAACGGACGGAGTTTTTTGCGCAGGCGGTAAATATGATCATCGACGGTCCGCTCCACCGGATACTCCAGCGGCCAGACCTTGTCCAGCAGCTGTCCGCGCGTGAAGGTACGTCCCTTGTTGCGGTACATAAAATCCAGAAGCGCATATTCCTTGGGCAGAAGCTGGAGGGTAATCTCACCGTCTGCCACAGTAAAGTTGCTTTCATCCAATTTGAGCTGCATCGCAGGTTCCTCTTTTCCACGGATAAATCCATGGATGTATTATAACAGCCGGAATTCCGGAGGGGTATGTAACGACTAAAAAAAAGAGCAAATCTGCTCTTGTCGCAGATCTGCTCTTTCTCACTATTTATCCCGCCATATTGTTAAAGGAGTCCTGCTCGGAAAACACCGATATATGATCCACGGTGCCTGTTGCCTCCGGGATGATAAACTTCAGCTGGTACTCCTTACCTGCCTGGTAAATATAAATTTTGTCATTGCCGTTTACCGCAGTATCATCCGGCTTGCCGAGCGTCTGTTCAATCTCCTTCAGCGTCAGCGGCTGCAGGTCAGCCGCACTGGACCGGACATCAAATATCTTGCTGCCCTTGTTCGAGCCGAACACAACATGCTTTGCGCTGTAGGTGGAATAAATCCCTTTACCTGCAGACTCCTTGGTGTCAGGCTCACCCCATGCCGCCTCGACTTCGTCAATCATTCCGCTGTGCGCAGCATATTCCACCCCGGGGACCTTGCCCTGCCGGGCCAGCTCCAGCAGCTCCTTCAGCTGTCCGGCACTGTCGGCAGCAACAGCTCCTGAGGTATTGCCGGCCGCTGTATCCGGGGCTGCCGCAGTTGCCGGGGGTGCGGATCCTTCAGCTGCCGCCGGCGAAGGGCTGGCAGTAGCCTCTGCTGCGGGGGTATTTGTTGCCTCCGCGCTGTTCCCCGTGCTGGCGGAGGAATTACAGGCGGTAAGCCCAAATACACTGGCCAGTATAATAATTCCTGCTGCTTTTTTGAATGTGGTTGTCATGCTGTCATCTCCTTGATTATTCAAGCTGTTAGAAGTAATGGTTCTGACGTACAGGACGTATTAAAGGTTGCAGATGACGGTATGTGATCGTATACTTCTGCCCTGCTGCAAATTATTTTCCTGCTCATGCACGCAACCATATCCGTTCAGCCCGCATCTTAATTAGTAAAGGGAGGGAGCATCGTCTGGACATTATAGAGAGAATCAAAGCCAAAGATGAATCGGCGCTCCGCCAGCTGATGGATGAGTACGGGGATATGCTGCTAAGAACGGCCTGTCTGCTGCTTAGGGACCGCCAGTCTGCCGAAGAGGCTGTGCAGGACACCTTCATCCAGGCTTATGCCAAAATCAGCCAGCTCCAGGAGCCCTCCCGGCTCCGGCCGTGGCTGATTGCGATCACGGTTAACCGCTGCCGGATGAGGCAGCGGACATGGAGCTGGCAGAGTATTTTTCCGGCAGCAGAAAGCGGACAGTGGGCTGAGGCTGCGGGCGAAGCTTCCGCCGGAGCCGAGGAGCTTTTTATGGCAGAATGGTACAGCGGGAAGCTATCGGAGGCTATCGGAGACCTTGATTATATGTATCGCGAATGCCTGACACTATACTATTACCACGAGATGAGTATAAGGGAAATTTCTTCTCAGCTGAGAACACGGGAAAACACAGTCAAATCAAGGCTCGCCCGGGGACGGGTGCTGCTAAAAACCATCCTGGAGAAGGAGGATTGTGAAAATGGACAATGAACGTGAAACGCTCAGGCAGCGGCTGGAAGAAGAGCTGGCTCATGTCACCTTCTCCGGCCATGAGCGGGTGCTGAAGCAGACCCATCCTCCGACCGTCCGGGCACGTCTCTCTGCGCTGTGGAATAAGGAGCTGGACATTCCGCTGAAGCCGCTAAGTGCTGCCGCAGCAGTGCTCGCAACAGGAATTCTGCTGTTCTACACCCCGCAGATTACAACAAAGCAGCAGCAATCAGTCGAGCTGCAGGAACGGCGGGAACTGATCGAAACCGGAGGCAACACCTATTGGAAAGACCTCTACGAGCAGGCGGTGAAGCAGCATGAACATTAGAATCAAGGTGAAGCATCTGGTGCTTGTTCTGCTGCTTCCCCTCACCCTGCTGACGGTCTTCGTGTATACCCGGCCTTCAGCCGGGGCTGACTTGAATCCGGCCCAGCAGGCTTCTGCGGATGCCCGGACAGCGCTGCTGCAGAAGCTCGAAGCAAGCAGCGGGAGCGCAAGAATGCAGCTGATCCGTGAGACGGTTGTAGAGCCGGACAGCTCCTATCCGGCTTACTGGTTCAACGTATATGCCGGTAGTTCAATGAGCCGGGTGAACCAGCCTCAGGATGAGGAGATTTCACCGCTCTTGCCCGGGGACCGGATAAAGCTGCTGGAGGAATATATTCAGGCGGGACCGGCAGATTACTCGATGCAGAATGCATTGAAACAGCTGGTCTACGAGTATGACGCGGCAGGCAGCGCAGGGAATCAGGCAGATCAGGCTATTGCCGCTGCCTTAGGCAGGGTTAGCAGCAAGTCTTCAGCCGCCCGCGAGCTGACCCTGCTCCGGGCTGAGCGGGCGCTGAATGCCGGAAAGTTCGCACAGGCCGGGGAGCTGCTTGCCCGGCAGGAATATACCGTCCAGTATAACGAATCAGAGCTGGATGCCAGGGCAGCCTGGCTGCAGGGACGGCTGCTGTTCGCACAAGGTAAGGGCAGTGAGGCTCTTGAGCTGGTGAACGGCGCCCTCAAGGAATACCGTAAGATTTGGCTTGAACGGGATGCTGCGCTTAACCCGGCTGTCAGCAGTTCACAGCAGAACGCTTCCGGCAGTGCAGCCAGCGGCAGCGCAGACGGCAGCGTCCCGGACAGCAGCAGCAAGGAAACTGAACAGGTGAATAGCACATCCTCCCTCATAGAGGAGCAGCTTGCCGCGCTTCAGACAGCACTGCAGGAAGCTGTAAAACTGGGCTTTAATGCACCTGCCGCCCTGTCAGGTACGCTTACAAAAAGCGACGGCACTCCAGTCGCCCGGGCAGGAATATTCCTGCGCGCGGAAAACGAGCTGTATCACAGTGTAAGCTATGATTCTGAGCCTTACCAGACTGTTACGGATGCCGAAGGACATTTTCAGTTCTCCGGCGTCATACCCGGATTCTATCAGATTCAGCTCGGCTTCAGCTTTGAGCAGATCGACGGCTGGACCTGGCCGGTGCAGTCTGACGACTGGCTTGAACTTCAGGCTGGCAGCACGGTCACACATGCCATTATGCTTCAGCCGCTGCTGGAGCTGCAATCTCCGGTTAATTCACAAGTGTTAACCGGAGATACGGTACAATTCAAGTGGGAAGCTGTAGAAGGAGCTGCTTATTACAATCTGTCTACAATAGTCGATGACGAAGGCGGCTCCTTCAGCTATATCACCCGGCAACGGATTACGGATAATCAGGTTGAGGTTCCGGTAAAAGAGCTGTATAACAGCGGCGGCTTCTCTACCGGCAGCAGCGGGGGGGACTGGCAGTCCGTTTCACCCGCCTCCCTGCTCGGCTTTGCCGATCCGGATAGCAGGTTCTCCTGGAGCATTGATGCTTACAATGCGCAAGGCCGTGTCATTACGCGCAGCAACGGCTATCGTCTTAATGAGGAAACCGTCGGCAATCTGCCGTTCTTCTATTTGAAATCCAGAACTATGACTGCTGCGGATAAGCTGGTTGCGGACAGAAAGCCGGAAGAAGCGCTGGAGGCCTACCGCAGCGATTACGCCGCGAATCCGCAGGATGACCATGCGCTCAAAATGCTGATTCATCTGTTGTTTGCCAAGCATTCCTATTCCCGGGATGCCGGGACCATAAATGAAGCGATGACCTTATTAGTGAAGCTGGTGGAGCTGCGTCCGGATGCCAACTTTGCTTTTAATCTGGCAGATTATTATCTGGACCGCTCCGACTGGAGCAATTACAACCAATACTATGCGCTGTATCTGGAGCTGAACGGGCAGGAGCAAGGCAGCTACGACCGCTCCCTCAATGCCCTCGCCCTGATGTATCAGGGCAAGCTGGACGAAGCCCGGCAGCAGTTTGCCCTGGCGATGGAGGCAGATCCCAGCCACCGCTTTATCGGCAGCTATCTCGCTGCCGAGCTGGCTGCGGGCCAGCCGCTGGAGTCTGTGCTGGAGCTGGCGAAGCGTTATCCCGAGCACAGCTTCGGCAAGGGCGGCTACAGCTGGCCCCTGCTGATCATGGAGCTTCAGGCGGAGCGTTCCGGGGAGCCGGAGGCTTTCGACAAGCTGCTGGCTGAGAAGCTGGATGCTTATATGAGCCGGCAGGATGAAGCCCTTGAGCAGTGGGCAGGCAATGGTACACCGACGGCACTGAAAAAATGGATTAAGGCTGTGCTCAAGGTAGGCTAGACGGATACCGCAGGATTCTGCATTGCAGGCAGTATAAAAAGACGTTCAACACAGCATTATTGCTGTCAGTTGAACGTCTTATTTTAAATAAAGCTATACTAACAAGCCGTCAATAAGAATGACAAATGACAAAAAGGCTGTCAGGCTGCTGGCCAGCTTCGCTCTCCGCTAAACGTTCCGTTATACTGTCCGTCAGATGCTCCGCCGCCCTTACTGCTTCTGCACTTTAAAAGTAAATTTCCAGGTCGCCGTATTGCCGGAGTATCGTCCGCGGTTTTCTGTCACCGTTACTTTTACCGCTTTGGTAACCGGTTTAGAAAGCTCGGATACTTTAATGGTGCTGACCGTTTCGCCTTTATCCGGAATTTTGTCCTGCTCCTCTACATAGCCCTTCAGCTTGATGCTTTCCGTTGCCTTCAAGTCCAGGACGACCGATGAGCCTTCTTTTATTTCCTTGTCGTTGATGTAACCGGCTGTGTACCATTCGTTGCCGACATGATTATTTTCGGTGAGCTCCATGCTGACCAGTGTGACCTTCACCTTCACCTTCGCCTTTACGCTTTTTGCTGCCGCCGAGGTGTACGCTGACGGTACCGCCAGACTGGACAAAAGCAGCAGCGCAGCCGCCAGCCTCATTCCTTTATTCCGCATTTGAGAGTGCTTCCCCCAATCTCTTCATGTATTTACCTTATATTCACTTCTCTTCCGATGTCAGATTTCCTTTAACCTTGTGCTAATTGCCCCGCGTACTGCCATAATTTCCTGCAGCAGCTCCCGGTCCTCCGCCTCTGTGCCTGCAGCTTCCCTGCTCATCAGTCCGGCCATCCGCAGCTCCAGCAGCTGCAGCTCACCCTCTCGGGCCTGCTCCTCCGGAGTCAGCACCCGGCTGCGCTCCTTAGCATAATGTTCCTCGAAAGTGCCGGAAAAGAACTGCGGGCTCTGCCCCCGGCCCAGCAGCAGCAGGCGGTTGGCGACTGTGGTATGCAGATAACGGTCATGCGAGACAATTACCAGACCGCCGGGGTAGGCGGCAAGCGCTTCTTCCACCCGCTCCCGGGTGTCGATATCCAGATAGTTGGTTGGTTCGTCCAGCACCAGCAGATTAGCCTTGCCGAAATACAGCCGGAGAAAAGCGACCCGGCATTTCTCGCCGAGGCTGAGATCGCCGATTCGTTTAAAGACATCCTCCCGCGGAAACAGGAAGCAGCCGAGAATGGTCCGCGCCTCCGTCTGTGTCATGCCCGGCAGCTCCAGCAGGCTGTCCAGCAGGGTCAGCTCCGGATTCAGATGCTCCAGCTCCTGGGCGAAATAAGCAATCTTCGTGCGGGGATGTAACCGCATCGTGCCTCCGTCCGGCTTGACAGCACCTGCAATGAGCTTCAGCAGCGTGGATTTGCCGGCACCGTTCGGACCGAGCACGGACAGCCGGTCCCCCCGGCGTACAGTAAGCGAGAAATGCTCCAGCAGCTGCGGTCCGCCTGCGTAGCCCAGACTGATATCCTCCACCGCCAGCAGTGCATCCCCCTGAAATTCCTCGCCTTCCAGCTTCATGCTCAGCTGGGGTGCTGCCTTCGGCAGCTCTACCCGGTTCTTCTCCAGCCGTTCCAGGCTGGCTTCCTTCGCATGCAGGCGCGAGACGTTCTTCTTCGACTTGGACCGCAGAAAATCATTTTGCCCGGCGGCAGTATGTGCCTGCTGGAACCACAGGGCATAGCGGCGGATGCTTTCCAGCAGCTTTTCCTTTTCCAGCTCCTGCTTTTTGTGCCGCCCTTCCAGCGTCTTAAGCTCCAGCTCCTTCTGCTCCCTGTACTGCGTGTAAGCGCCTGGATAGCGGCGGCAGCCTGCCGGGCTCAGCTCCAGCACACTCGTCGCAGTCCGGTCGATAAACATGCGGTCATGCGACACATACAGCACCGTACCGGGATAAGTCCGCACCCACTCCTCCAGCCATGCCATCGTCTCCTCGTCGAGATGATTGGTCGGCTCATCCAGCACCAGCAGCCTCGGCTGCCGGGCGAGCATTGCAGCCAGCTGTACGCGCGTCTTCTGGCCTCCGCTGAGCCGCCGGTAAGAATGATTCCATAGGGACGGGTCCAGCTTAAGCTGCCGGAGACATTTCTCCGCCTTAGCTTCCCAGCCATATCCGTCCAGCAGCATATAGCTGTCACAGGCCTCCCCGTACTCTGCCACTGCCGCCTCATCCGTGCCGCCTGTTTCTTCCAGCCTGCGGGCAAGCTGCTCCATCCGTTGCTTAAGGGCGGCCAGCTGCTCTGATGCTGACAACACAAATTCAAGAACACTAACGCCGGAATCCGTCTCCAGCTGCTGATCCAGTACGCCCCATTCCTCCCGCTCCAGGCCGCAATAGACGGTGCCTTCCTCAAAAGCAAGCCTGCCCAGCAGGCCCTGCAGCAGGGTTGTTTTGCCGGTGCCGTTCCGGCCGAACAGCAGGACACGCTCTCCTTCCGCAATTTCAAAGGATACCCCTTCGAACAAGGGGATGCCATCCCATTCTTTTTTTAAATTCTTCGCCTTTAATATAGTCATTGCAGTCATATACATTCCTCCGCTTCCGTATTAGCTCCAAGGCTGACTGCCGCATCCGTAACAGAAACAGCAGCAAAAAACCGCAGCCAGCAGGCTGCGGTACAGGAAACGTATGATGGGAGCCGCGTACAGGAAATAAGCGGCAGAATAACTATACACCTGAAGGTAGCTCCAAGCGCATCGTTAAGCTTTTGCCAGCCAAATTTCCATATCGCATGAGTCCCGGCAGACACACGTATCCCTGACCGTACACCCTAAGCAGGTGTCCCGTGGCATGTGCTTATGCACATCACAAGTAAACTGGTCATCTTTCAGGAAACGTGTTAGTTATTCATCAGCCGGTGTCCTCCGTATTGTCCGAAATCAGTAATACTTATAATATAAACAATCTGGATGGCGATGATAAGGGTCAGAACGGTTATAATTGTTTTTGCCCGGCGGAGGCAATCCTAAATTAATGGTATTTCTTAACTATTTCAAGTATATAATTCCGGAATGCTTCGACATATGATTCAGGTTCAACAATTTGCAGCCTTGTACCGAATCCTGCCAGAAAATCAAATCCTACACTGGCATGAGGAACAAGAAATGTTGCCATGAACAGTTCAGGGCTGTAGCATTCGACACTCTTTTGTCCGTATCTTTCTATAAACTGGTCCTTTATACCAGGCGAAATCAACGCCTTTACTGTGACCAGTTCCGGTTGATAACCCGCTTCCTGCGCTTGTTCCGCAGAATCATCTCTCGGGTTAAACGATTGCCCCTGCATGCAAGGGTTATTGGTCCGGGATAATTTGAATGTCCTGTATTCCATACGCTGTAAGCAGAAGCCTTTGAGGTACCAGCTTGATTCGCTGAATTGAAGCTGATAGGGCTCGGCAGTCCTTTTCGTCGCAATGCCGTTTTTATCTGTATAATCAAAGGAAACGAGTCTGCCCTTCAGTATGGATTCTTGAAATACCGCCACGGTTTTACTGAGCTCAGACCGGCCCTCCCAATTATAAAAAGAAAGCCGGATGGAGCTTTTAGGGGCCAGCGGACCTACCATCGCTTCTATTTTTTTGATTGTCCTTTCAACTTCCCCGCTGATTAAAATCTGTTCCAGGCCGCCCAGTGCAATCAGGATGTTCTCTAAGTCCGAGCTGGTTAAAAGTCGTTTATCAACCTTGTATTCATTCAAAATACCGTAGCCCCCGTTAACTCCATTGACCGAATAGACCGGGATGCCGGATAAACTCAAGGTTTCCATATCGCGAAGAATTGTTCTTTTGGAAACATTAAATAACTGTGCGAACTCTGTGCTGGAGACAACCTCCTTCCTCAGCAGAATCATAATAATAGAGATTAGTCTCTCAACCTTTTCCATCGGCTCACCTCTTTTCTCATCTCCAAAAAAACAGTGACAATAAGATGTCACCTATTATCCATTATACTTCCTTTATAACAAGAAGGAGGTTGTATTTATGGCAGCTATTGCATATCTGAACTTTGATGGAACTACAGAACAAGTGATCGATTTTTACTCGGCAGCTTTAAACGCAAATGAAGTGAAAAAAGCGAAGTATGGGGATATTCCCCAGAATCCGAGTTACCCGATGCCGGAAAACGAGCTGAATCTAATCATGGAATCTTCCATAACATTCACAGGCGGGAAGATCATGATGTCGGACATTCTGCCTTCAATGAAGGCGGTAACAGGCGAGCTAATGACAGGGAATAATATACTGATCAGCCTGGTCATTGATGATAAGCAAAAGCTCGCGGAATACTTTGAAGGTTTATCTCAGGGCGGAAAGGTCATTATGCCGTTATCCGATACTCCCTGGTCTTCATGCTTTGGGATGCTGGTCGATAAATTCGGGGTGAGCTGGAAATTCAATAGCGATGCAGATCTGTTTTTGGATAACGTAACAGCCAGTATACAGTAGATGGAAAAAAGACGGCTTCCCGTAAGAATCACGGGAACCGTCTTTTATTTATTGCTTCGGCAGCACATTGTACTCCGTGCTTATATTTACAATCTAAGCAAGCTCTGCACTCACCAGGCCGCGGATAAAGCTCTCCATATTCTTGGCCAAATATGTAACCTTACGGCTATTCGCCAGATCAACGTAGACTACTTCCGGCTCCCCGTCATTGCCGGCAGGCCGGTAGTCGAGCATTACAACCCCTTGATCGGCCGATGGTGCATCGCAGATGACCACGCCAAATTCAGGATAATTCCATTCGTCAATGACTGCCAGGCTGCCCTGCTCACCGCACAGTGAATATTTCGCCTCCCGGCCGATGCCGCGGATTCCGGAGATCACAATGTGATCCTTGCCGGCTTCGGCGGCCTGGTTCCCCAGCGGATATTTGGTGTTGCGGGGAACGCCGCCGTTCTGCTGCTTCGTCATGGCAATGTAGAAGTCCGGCAGCTTGAACACGAGCTGCTCCTGCACGGATTCGACCAGCTCGTCCGTAAGCGGCTCAGACACATAGTCCTCTTGCCCCTCTGCGCTGTCTGCCCAGAAATTAGCGCCATCGAACTTCGGCAGCGGCCGTGTTCCTGATGTCTTTTTGGAGGAGGCTTCTGCTGCTGCCGCTCTGGCTGCTTTTTTGGCGGCCTTGCGCCGGCTCAGCGCCAGAAACTCCAGCGTATCCTCATCCTCAGGATCAAGCCGGTCAGCGTTTTCAAATGCAACGACAGCTTTGTCATACTGCTTCAGATAGTAGTAAGAAAACCCGGTGCGGTAATGCCAGAGCGGATCTTCCCCGCCTTCCTCCTCAACGGACATAAGCTGCTCCAGCGCATCTTCGTAACGCTCAAGGTTAAGCAGTGCTCTTCCTAAATGGCTGACCAGCACATAATCCCGGTCCTCCTCTGAAATTTCCATCACAGCATCCACAATTTCCTCGAATTCGTCCTCTTCGTGCCATAATTCCAATTGTTCCACAAGCTGTTCACTCATCGTTTCAGGCCTCCCAGTGTCTTAACACATATACTGCTGAAAATTATACCATTTCTACCGGGTGCTTCTCCACCGGAGGGATCACAGCAGTTATACCTTCCGTATCCTATTCATTGTATTGCCTAATATAGTATGCTGTAAAAAAGAGGAGAGGTGTCCGCAGTGCAGCAAAAGGATGTTGTGATTGGAATAGACGGAGGCGGAACGAATACCCGGGCCATCGCCGCTGATATTCACGGAAATATACTTGCCTGCAGCATTAAAGGTAGCGCTTCCATCTACCGGGAATCTTCGGTTCAAGCTAATGTGCAATCAGCTATAACGGAGGTTATAAGCCAGGGTGGTATTAAAGAGAGCCGTGTTATAGGCATCGCAGCAGGCATCGCTGGCTTTGATTCGCCCGAGGATCTGGAATGGGTTGCCCCGCTCACAGCGGTTCCTGGTCTGGCTTGTCCCAGATGGCATGTTAACGATGCTTTAATTGCCCATTACGGCGCACATCTAGCCCGGCCGGGCATTATTGCAATCGCGGGCACCGGCTCTATTCTGATTGCGATAAATGAAGAAGGACGGTATTTGCGCAATTATGATTTTCATCATTATGCGGCCAGTGCGGCCAGGCTGCTTGGCTACGAGGCGGTATTTGAGGTGCTGGCCGGGCTTACGGATTTCAGCGATGAGCGGCTTGTTGCCAGGATGCTGGCGCATTGGGAGGTAACCTCTGTAGAAGAGCTATACAGCCTGGCCTCCGGCGGATTCGACGCCGACCGCAAAGCCCGGGACCGGCACTTCGGCCGGTTCGCGCCTGTAGTTACCAAAGAGGCAGAGCTTGGGAGCTCTGCCTCCATCCGGGTCTGCAGCCGGGCAATTCGGCAGATGATCACCGGTGTAGAGCTGCTGGGTGCAGCCTTCCGGGAGCCTACTGTACCGGTTGCTTTTATCGGCAGTGTGGCCGGCAGCCGTTATTTTCAGGACAAGCTGCGGGACGGGCTGAAAGCTGCGCCGAACAAGCTGTACAAGATGGTAACACCGCAGCTCCCCCCTGCAGCTGGAGCCATACTGTATGCGCTGGAGCAAGCCGGCAGGCCGGTTACGGACGAGGTTATCCGCCGCCTGCAGCCTGGCGGCTTGCTGCTGGACAAAGCGCTTGAGTGAAGCACATTCACAGCTTCACTGCTCCCTCCTTGGCGTTCCACGTAAACGATAAACCAAACAGCGGGGTCAGGCTGCTGAGCGGAATGTACAGACGGCCGTTAATATTTTGCGAAGTGAGGATCGTTACCTCTTTGCCGTTGACCTTGGCTGTTCCGCTTAGCGGTTTATGGACTGCTGTATAATCGCCTATCCGAATGACCAGCGAACCGGTACCCGGCTCCTGCGTCAGGCTCCCCCCAAGCAGCGCAACCGTCTCCCTCAAGGGGACATATACCCGGGAATTATCCAGCACAAAAGCATCCTTCGCCTTAACGGTCTCACCATCCATGATAAAAGCGCCTGCCAGCATTGTCGGCCCGGCAGAATAGCCGTGCTTCGCAGCAATACTTTTCAGATCGAGGCTGGACGTTGTAATGATTACCGGAGTGTTCTTAGCCACCTTGGGATAGAGCCAGTGGATGTCGTCATTATGCATCCGGATGCAGCCTGCGCTGACATATTTGCCGATTGAAGCCTCATTATTATTGCCGTGAATGGCATAGGTAGTCCCGTAAGTACCATTCACCTCCAGCCCCAGCCAGCGGTCGCCAAGCGGATTGGCCGGGTCGCCGCCGGGGATATTATCTTTGTAATAAGGCCTGTTTTTGGCTTTGAGCACCATCCGGAACGTCCCTTCCGGCGTCAGATTCTTGGTTTTGCCTGTAGCAACCGGAAATACCTTTTCGAGCTTGCCGCCGCTAAAAAAGCCCAGTGTGTTCGTTTTTTTGTTGACTACAATCAGATCCGAGGACGCTGCAGAGCCTGCTGCAGCTGATGCCATCCCGGGAAAACAGGCCGTAAACAACAGTAAAAATACCAGCGGCAGCTTGATGCCCAGCAGCTTGCCGGTTCTGTTAAGTCCGGCGGTTCCTTGCTCTTTCATGTTGCCCCACCTCCACCTTATGGGTTAATCTGGAAAACTCTTTTATACATAGACGGCAATGGAACGCGGAAGTTGCTGCACGGCTTGTACCTATTTGCTCGGGCCTGTCCCCTCGGCGATTGCTCATGCATATTCAGCTCAGCCTCCAGAGATAATAAACCCGCATGACCAAACCGAACATGCCAAGGAGGCAATGACTTTGAATTCAAATCTTTCCAGCCAAATCAGCCAGTGTGAAACCATTATCCAGCAGCTTGTCGCCCAGACTCAGCAGGCTAGCCAAAACTATCAGCAGCTTCTCCAGCAGGAGCAGCAAAACGCGGTAAAGCTGGAGGAATTGGCACAGCGTGAGCATAAGGCCAGCCAGGTTATCCAGCAGGCGCTGCAGGGTCACAGCACTGCTGTCCAGCAGCTGCAGCAGGTGACTCAAACCCTGAGACAGCTGGAGCAGAGCTCACAAGCGGTTAGCTACAATACGAATCCAAGCTACAATACACACATGAGCCCAAGCTATAATACAAATTCAGGCTATAATACCGGCATCCCGCATTTTAATACCGGGGCTGCCAGCTACAATTCCAGTCCAATGAGCCACAGCACCGGAGCGGACAGCTATCATGCCGGATCAGCCGGCTACAATACCGGTGCTCAGGGGTATGCTTCTTATAATCAGCAGCCTATGCATACCATGCATACACCAGCTGATCCAGGCAGCACGATGAGCCCGTCCGGCTCTATCAGCCGGATCGGAACCCTGGGTGCCATCGGCTCCATGGGCAGCCAGAACCAGAGCTACGGCTCATCCATGAACCAGGGCCGCAGCTTCCAGTAAGCAAGACGCCCTGAATAGGGAGCGGTTATATTGGAATAAGACGGCTTTAAAAAAGACTGCTCCCGGCGTAATGTCCGGGAGCAGTCTTTCGCTTGTTCTTCCAGCCCTCTGCCGGTGCCATTAATGGGATTTTCCCCTTTGATTCGGCAATTCCAGCATGCTGCCGGTGCCATCAATGGGATTTTTCCCTTTGATTCGGCAATTCCAGCATGCTGCCGGTGCCATTAATGGGATTTTTCCCTTTAATCCGGCGATTCCAGCCCTCTTCTGGTGCCATTAATGGGATTTTTCCCTTTAATCCGGCAATTCCAGCCCTCTGCCGGTGCCATTAATGGGAATTTTCCCTTTGATTCGGCAATTCCAGCCCTCTTCTGGTGCCATTAATGGGATTTTTCCCTTTAATCCGGCAATTCCAGCCCTCTTCTGGTGCCATTAGTGGGAATTTTCCCTTTAATCCGGCAATTCCAGCCCTCTGCCGGTGCCATTAATGGGATTTTTCCCTTTGATCCGGCAATTCCATCCTGCGGCCGGTAGCCATTAATGAGATTTTTCCCTTAAAATTAGCTTTACGACCAGCTTCGCCAGTGTTATGGAGATTGCTCTGTGGTTTAACAGGATATCGGTCAGACCACCAGCCTGCCCCGCTTCTCAGCCAGACCGATTACCGCCTCTACGCCGGAGTTGAACGCCAGGAAATCGCTCTCCACGCCGTCGCTGAAGATTACGCCATCCTCCGGCATCTGTGAGGTGATCCGCAGCGGCTCATTGCCGCTGACCCGGCCAAACACTACACCGGCGGAAGTCGTACGGCTCGGAAAAGGCTCCCTAACCGTAAAATACAGGTTAGGGTCATCCCAGGCGAGCCTGCTCTCCGTTCCGGCTCCTGCTGCCGGCTCCCGCCCGGCTGCACCGCCAGACATCCCCGCCGCTGCGGCCAGGCCCAGACCGGCGGCGCTGCGGGTCACGCCTGCCGCTCCGGCCAGCACGCTGCGCAGCCAGCCGGTGGAGCCAAGGCCGGTGGAGACGATGATGCCGCTGGAGGACTGCTGCTCGGCGGCGGCGCCATGCTGCAGCAGATAGCGCGCCGACACATGCGTCCTGCGGCCGATGAACAGATCGTTGACGCCGTACAGGCTCTGGCCGTCGTTCAGCTCGGCCTTAGCCAGCGTCACCTCACGCACCTGACGGCGGCTGCGGAAAACCTCCGGCAGCAGCAGGCGCAGATCCTTGACGGTGAACGGCAGCAGCACGCCGTCCCAGCGCTGCGGATCGGGATTCACGCCGATCAGCGGCTGCTCCTGCAGATACTTCAGCGTATTGGCTACAAGGCCGTCCTGCCCCAGGACGACTACTGTATCCTCACCGCCAAAAATAAAATTCGGCACATGCTGCCGCTCCAGCACCTGTACCCGGCCCAGGGCGCTCAGCTCGATAACCGCCGTCTCCACCGCCTGGCGGTAAGTGAGATCCTCGCTGATATAATCGCTGAAATCTGCGCCCAGCCGCTCAATATAGAACTGGGCCTGCTGCACTGTGTTATAGCGGACAACCAGCTCCTCAAGCCGTGTCTTGCGTTTGACCAGTACAATTTTATTCTCCGACACCTGTCCTCCGCTGCTCATCCTCTCCAGCTCCCCTCTACGCCTCTGAACCGACGCTCATCATTTGCAAATATCACCACACTTGCCTGTCACTCAGCGTCTGCCCGTTCCTCTGGCAGCACCTGCACCGCTGCCTGCGCCGTCTGCCGATCCGGCCATAATGCCCTGCAGCAGATCCGGCGTAATGTTCAGCTGCCCGATCTTGCCGGCATTCTCGGCCAGCTCCTGGAAGGCGATGGCGATCAGCTTATCCGGCTTCATCCCAACATTGGTCAGTGCCTGAAGCACATTCGGCGATACGCCCTGCAGCGAGTTCATCACTGCCGACAGCTCGTAGGCTTTGGCATCTGCTTCAGCCTTCTGGTTGGCAACTGCCAGGCCGATCAGCTCCTGCTTCTTCTCCTCCAGTGCCGTGTCGAAGCTAAGCTGCTCTTCCTTCATCTCGTTCTGCTTCTGCTTCACGAACCGCTCGGAATCCAGCTGAGTCTGGCGGATCTGCTTCTTCTTGGTCTCTACCGCGATTTCCGTATTCAGCTCATTCTCTTTCACCCGGCGTTCCTGCTCAATCGACGCATTCCGGCGCTCATAGAGCGCATTATCGGCACTGCGGAGAATCTCCTCCCGGGCCTGCGCCTCCAATGCGCGGAGCGTTTCCTTATTCGGCACAATCGCCAGAATCGAGAGCCCCATCAGCTCGATACCCAGCTTTTCAATTTCCGCATTCCGCTCAATCTCCTGGGTAATCGTCTTGGCCAGCCGTTCACTCGACTGGATGGCCTGGCGCAGCGGCAGCTGCTCCAGCTGCTTTTTGGTCAGTACCTTAGCCACGTTAATGACCCGCTGGGCCAGCTTGCCCGGATCGTCAGACAGGTAGGTGTTCTTTTTCAAATTGTAGGTATAGTTAAGGATTTGCGTCGTTTTGCTGTAATCGACAATTCTGTAGGTCAGCTGCCCCTGCACCGTTACCATCTGGTAATCCGCTGTAATCTCTTCGAACATGAACGGGACATCAATCGAGGAGACAGGAACTACAATCACAGAGGTTGTGGGCACATAATAGTAAAAGGAAAGCCCTACTCCCTCACGCACGACCTTGCCGTTCTTCACCTTAAGCACGTACTCACTGGGCTGAAATTTCACGAATCTGAATCCGAACATTGTCATTACCTCCCGGTTAGTTGTTATTAACATTTTGTTATTATCATCATATTAGCATGATCTGATGATATTATCAATATGTTAATATCATTTTTCCTCAAAATAAATACCGCACCCTCCAATGCGGAGAATGCGGCTGTCCAAAAAGATATTGCGCAGGCTGCTTTTGGAATGCACGAAAGAGTAATGAGAATTCGCTCCGTTATTTTACAACAATCTTAACCTTGACCGTTTTGCCGCCGTATTTTACTGAAAGGTACGCAGTGCCTTTACTGTTTGCCTTTACAAGCCCGTTCTTGCCTGTGGCTACCAGCTCCTTGGTTGAGGTCCAGACCGCAGTCTTCGATACATCCGCTTCGCTGCCGTCTTCAAAGGTGGCCGTAGCAATCAGCTGCACTGACTGCCCGGCACTCAGGCTCAGATTCATCTGGCTGATCTCCAGATATTTGAGCACATCAACCGTCACCGGTACCTTGACCGTCTTTCCGCCGTATTTTGCGGTGACATAGGATTTCCCGTAAGCTACAGCCTTCACAGTTCCGCTGGTAACCGTCGCTACCTTGTAGCTTCCGCTTTTCCACTCAGCTGCACCGGTAACATCCTTTGTTTTGCCGTCGCTGAAGGTGACCTTTACGCTCACTTTGGCTGACTCCCCGGATTTCAGTGCCAGATTGCTGACCGATGCTTCAATAGAGGAGATCTGATCGACCTCGATATTAATCGTCACCTTTTGTCCGCCGTAGGAAGCGGTGAGTGTTGTTTTGCCTTTGGCTACGCCAGTAACCAGCCCTTTTTTCACCGTAGCTGTTGCCGGCTTGGCAGATGACCAGTCAGCATCCGCTGTAACATCCGCTTCTACACCATCCGAACCCGTTGCCGTAAGTGTAATCTGCTCTTTATCGGCAGGCGACAGCGTAATCAGCGTTACACTTGCCGCCAGCTCGTCCACCAGGCCTACATTTACAGTGACAGCTGCAGATACTTCGCCGATCTTGGCAGTAATGACCGCAGTTCCGGTATCAACAGCTGTGATCAGCCCGTCTTCAACCTCAGCCACCTGCCCGTCACTGGTGCTCCATTCCGCCTCGCCCGTCACAACCAGATCACTGCCGTCACTGTACTTCCCGGTAGCAATCAGCTGATAGGTTTCATCTGCTTCAAGCTTTACTGTTTTGGCCTGCAGGGTCAGCTTACCCGGGGTTCCTGCCGTTACCTTAATTGTAGCCTTCTTGCCTCCGTAGGACGCCGTAATAACAGCACTTCCTGTAGAATAAGCGGTAATGGTGCCGCTATCTGCATCAGCAATGTCCTCATGATCCGAGCTCCACACCGCATCCTCCGTTACATCCTGCGTGGTACCGTCCTCATAGCTGGCCATCACCGTCACGTCTTTACTCTGATCAACGCCAAGATTCAGCTTGCCGAGGGTCAGATTCAGCCGGGAGGCGGTCTCCACGTTCACTGTGATCGTGACGGTTTTGCCGCCGTATACTGCCGTTACTGTTGTCGTACCTGATTTGTAGCCGGTGATTAGACCCTTGGTCACAGTTGCAGTATTATCATCAGCCGTTGTCCAGACTGCACTGTCCGTTACCACACTGGAGGCGCCGTTCGCATCAATCGCGGTCAGCACCAGCTGCTGCGTCTTATTCAGCCGTAAAAACACACTGTCATCGTCCACGCTAAGCTTATCGCTTTTGCCTACAGCAGCGATTAGTGTCACTGTTTTCGAGCCATAGCTTGCAGTGACCGCCGCATTACCTTCAGCGTAAGCCGTAATGATCCCTTTATCCGCATAAGCAACAGCCTCATCACTGGAGCTCCAGGCCGCCTGACCCGTCACATCAGCAGTTGTCCCATCGGCAAAAGTTGCTGTAAGCACGATCTGCCTGGTCGCATTCACCGCCAGATTCACAGCTGTCTCACTGAGCGCAAGATGTCTGGCTGTCCCCACATCCACTGTAACCGTAGCGGTTGTGCCATTGTACGTGCCCGTTATCGTAGCCGATCCCACTGAATATCCGGTAATCAGCCCTTTGCTGACAGCGGCAACATTTTTATCGCTGGAGGTCCAGGCCGCGTTAGAGGTTACATCAGACGAGGAGCCGTCTGGGGCAACAGCAGTCAGGCTGAGCTGCTTCGTTCCGCTGGTCTGCAGAAATACATTTTCACTGCTTGCAATCAGCTTACTTACAGAGCCGACCTCCGCCTCAAGCGTAGCTTCCAGAGTACCGTAGGTGGCGCTAATTGTAGCGGTTCCCGCTAATTTATAGGTGGTAACAGCCCCTTTATTGACATAGGCTACCAATTCATTGCTTGAGCTCCAGACCGCCGCACCGGTTACATCCTCTGTACTGCCGTCTGCGTACGTTGCAGTAAGCGTCAGCTTGTGGCTGGAACTGTTCTTCAGGCTAAGCTGCTCCTCGCTCAGATCCAGATAACGCGCTACCGCAACATCCACATCCACCTGCACCGTTTTATCGCCGTATGTGCCTGTGATGGCTGCTGTTCCGGCTGTGTAGCCGTACACCTTGCCTTTATAGACATAAGCCACCCCGGAGTCGCTGGAGCTCCAGATTGCCGTGCTTGTCACATCTTTGGCCGAGCCATCAGGATAAACAGCTGTCAGCTTAAGCTGCCGGGCTTCATCCGGTTTGAGAAACAGGCTCTGATTGTCCACTGTAAGCTTGCTGGTCTGATCAACAGCTACCTGGACTGTAGCAGTTTTGGTGCCATATTTGGCCGTAATCACTGCCGAGCCCTGCTTGTAGCCGGTAATAACACCCTTCAGCACATCAGCAACGGATTCATCACTGGTCGACCAGGCGGCGAGCGCACTTACATTCTCAGTAGTCCCGTCCGCAAAAGTGGCCGTCAGCACCACCGCAGCGCTGTCGTTCAAAAGTAATGACAGCTCCGGCTGATCCACGGTTATCCGCTTCGCCACCTCGACATTTACGGTAACGGTGATTGTTTTTTTGCCGTAAATACCTGTTATGGCGGCTGTACCGGAGGCAATCCCCTTCACTTTGCCGTTCACTACTGTAGCGATTGCAGCATCGCTGGTCGTCCAGACTGCATGATCGGCTGCCGTAGCATCCGTCGTATTATCCGAATAGGTTGCCGTCAAAATGATGCTGCCCGCTTCCCCTTTGCGCAGATCAAGCGATTGTACATTCTGGGTCAGCGCTTTAACTTTTTTGGTCACGGTAACGGTAGCCGCCTGGGAGTGCTTCGTTCCGTCAGAGTATGTATAGACCGCAACAATTGTCGCTGTGCCCTCTGCCTTCGCGGTTACGATTCCGTTATAGACCGAGGCAACAGCCGGCTTATCGCTCGACCAGTCGGCATTGACTGTAACATCGCCTGATGTGCTGTCGGAGTATACCGCCGTAGCTGTGAGCACATTCGTATCTTCAATGGACAGGGACAGCTCACTTGTGTTTAGCACAATTTTGGAGACAGTGACCGCTGTGGCTGCAAGTGCCAGGCCCCCGTTCCCAAACACCAGGATTAATGACATGGCGATCAGCAAAAACCGGTTATAGCTATTTCCTCTCAATCTAACACCCTCCCAAAAGCTAATTTTCTTCATGTAACAACGTTTACATTACAATTTAGCACACTTCTGAGCATCCCCCAGCCGGCACACTGCCTGCATCATAACAGCCTTGTCTGAATTTATTCTGAAAAAAACGCAGCACACTTTCACATTTGGTTCAGGTGCATTTTGTACAAATTCAAGTCCGCTTCCGGAGTTTGTCCATTGAGCCGCAGAACACTTTACTTTATGATGGTGCAAGCGAGAATGATTCTCAGTAAAAAAAACCGTAATTCATTAGGGAGGCACTATTATGTTAAAAAAAGCGAGACAACCCCTGGCTGTTCTCTGCGTCATCTTCCTGATGAGCGCACTTCTGCTTGCCTGCGGAAGCAACAACGGACAGACCGAAGCCGGCGGTAACGCCGCCGCGGATACTACAAGCAATGCTGCTGCCAGCGCAGCACCCTCTCCTGAGGCTTCTGCAGACGCTGATACCTCAGCTGCAGCCGGGACACAGTCCTATACAGATTACAAAGGCCATACGGTAGAGATTCCGGTATCGCCGGAGCGCATCATCTATTCGGGAGAAACCTACGGCGATCTCGTCGCACTGGGCGTTCAGGCTGCGGGATACCCTCTGTCGATGGGGGAAGGGCAGGTTTTTGAGGACAAGCTTGCGGGAGTGGAGGATGTCGGATTCCCGATCAATCTGGAGAAGACACTTGAGCTGCAGCCTGACCTGATTATCTATGCCGGAACAGACGAAGCAGACTTTGAGGCTTTGTCCAAAATCGCGCCGACGGTTATTTTCAACACCTTTGGCCCGCTGGAGGAACGGATGACCGAGCTCGGCCTGCTGCTGGGTAAAAAGCAGGAAGCGGAAAACTGGCTGGAGCAGTACAAAACCAGTGAAACCGCCATGTGGGAGCAGCTGAAGGCTACCGGCATGAAGGAAGGCGAAACCGCCTCGGTCTTCACCTATTATCCTGGCGACAGACTGTTCGTAATGGCTGCAACCGGGCTGTCGCAGGTGCTCTACGGCGAAGGCGGCTTCAAGGCCCCGGCTCCTATTCAGACTCTGCTGGATGAAGGCACCGGCTTCCTGGAAATCTCCATGGAGGTTATCAGCCAGTATGCAGGCGACCGGATTTTTATTCTGACCCCTGTAGCTGACGAAGCCAAGCAATCTACCGATGCACTGATTCAGAGCGAGATCTGGAAGAGCCTGCCTGCCGTCAAAAACGGCAATGTCTACACACAGGACATCATGAAAACCTCTGCCGATGCCTCGACCAGAGAATGGCTGCTTACCGAATTACCGCGCCTGATGGGCGGAAAATAAGTATATATCAGTCAGGCCCGGCTTATTCCCGGCCTCCTAAATGTGAAGAAGCTTGTCAACATCCGTTGATAAGCTTCTTTGTTTTGGATACAATGAATTTACTTGATAATCATTCTCACTTGTAAAAGGAGGCCTGCGCATGCTGCCATCATCTACGCCGACCGTCCCGCTGCACACGCTGCTGTTTCAGCTGACAGGCGCCGGCTTGAGCGTTCAACCCGCTATGTCCTGCACCGAGCCGCAGACAGCGCAGTCCCATCTCCTGCTGATCTGCACCGGCGGTACCGGACAGCTTATCATACATAACGAGACCGTTGCGCTCAGTGCTGACAGATGCTTCCTCCTCTCCCCCGGAACTGCATTTACTGCAGATAATCCGGAAACGACACTGTATTATTATCAGATCTCGTTCAATGTCTACCAGACTGCCCGGGGACCGGAGCCTTATCTGCAGGAGCTGCTTCCGGGCAGGCAGGAGCTGCTTGTCCATCCGTTTACCCGGGTCATCCGGCTTGCCGAAGAATTAACGGCAAGCCCGGCTGAGCGCAGTGAAGTCCGGCTGTATAAGCAGCAGCTGAAATTTCAGGAGCTGCTGCTCCTCCTGCTGGAGCATAACTATCCGTCGGATGAGGCGCCAAGCCCGGCTGAGTCTGTGGAAGGCACCCTTACTTATATGCAGGAGCATTATATGGAGAGTATCACAGTCAAGCAGCTGGCTGAACAGGCGGGGGTTTCACTGTGGCAGTTCACTCCGCTTTTTCAAAAGCTGACCGGCAGGAAGCCGCTCGATTATCTGACCGAGCTGCGCATCAGCCGCTCCAAGCAGCTGCTGCTGGAATCGGCTGAGCCGCTGCGGGAAATCGCCCGTCTGTCCGGCTTCTCCGACGAGTATTATTTCAGCCGCCGGTTCCGCCAGAAGACCGGCGTTACCCCCGGGCATTACGCCCAGTTGCAGCGCGGGAAGGTTACCGTACGCGACTGGACCGGCCATACTGTGTCCATTCCGGAGCGGCCAAGGCGGATCGTCTACCACGGTGAGACGATCGGTGATCTGCTCGCCCTCGGCGTGAAGCCGGTCGGCGGCGACGAGGAATTTGCCCGGAACAGCGTCTATAAGCACCGGCTGAAAAGGCTGGCCAATGTCGGATTCCCGCTGAATCCGCAGCTGACGGCCTCGCTGCACCCGGACCTGATCATCATCGCCAATCCCGATGAGAAGGTGTACAAGCGGGTCGCGGGCATCGCCCCCGCCCTCACCTTTGATTCCTTCGCTCCGCTGGAGCACCGCATGCGGACGCTCGGCAGCTGGCTGGGCAAGCAGCGCGAAGCCGAAGCCTGGCTGGCCGGCTTCGCGGCCAGGAACGCCGCCATGTGGCAGCGGCTGTACGGCAGCGGCGTGCTCACCCCCGGGGAAACCGCCTCCGCGCTGTTCTTCGACCATGGCAATCACCTGTTTGCCATGGGGCTGAGCGGCCTGTCCAGCGCGCTGTATGCTCCGGGCGGCCTGGTGCCGACTGCGGAGATCCAGGCGGCGCTGGACGCTGAGCTCGGCTTCGCTGAGGTCGATCCGCAGCGGCTGCCTGCTTACGCGGGGGACCGGATCTTCATGCTCATTCCAGAGCGTGAAGATTCCCGCGCAGCGATGGAGGCGCTGCTGCAGAGCCCGGCCTGGCTCAGCCTGCCGGCCGTGCAGCAGGGCCATGCCTATTTGCTGGACAACAGCAAATGGAACTTCAGCGACGCGCTGACACGCGAGCGGCTGCTGACGCTGCTGCCGAAGGTACTGGGCGGTCCCGGCACCGCCCAGTAACAAGCAAGGCCCCGCCACTTGGATGGCGGGGCCTTGCTTGGTTTGGGGCTGCGCGCCGGGCAAGCGCGGGTGCCGGGAAGCAACGGGAGTTTACCGTTGGCTGGGCTCGCGCCGCGCGGATGGCCGGGAACAACGGGACTAATAACGTTGGATGGGCTCAGGCCGGCACATGGCCGGGAACAACAGGACTGTACCTTTGCCGGCAGGATGCTGGCAGTGGATTCAGAAGCATTTGTGCCTCCTGTTCCCACCCGGCACCTGCTTCCGCCTTACGAGTAGACGCCTGCCCATTGCCGTTTTACTATCTAGCCAGCTCTGCGGAGGTATACTCTATCTTCAGTACAATAATACCCTGCTCCCGGACCGCTTCCGGCAGCCGTACCCTAAGTCCCGTCACTTCGCGGCTCCAATCCAGCGGCCCGGTCCAGCCGAACAGCTCCACCTTGCCGATCTCGCCGGACAGCAGCTTGCAGCCGCTGCCCAGCGTCTCGACAACAGCCGCTCTGTCCTCGGGCCAGCCCATGACAGAAGCATACAGCAGCTTGTCGCCTCTGGACGTGAAGCGCACATCCTGCGCGGTGAACGCGCTGCGCTTCGTATCGTTGAAGGTGCCGCTGACGATTTGCGTCGGGCCCTCCCCGTACACCTTCCACGGCCGCGTGCCGTAAATGGCTTCCCCGTTCACAGCCAGCCAGTCGCCGACTTCGCGCAGCAGCGCCTGCTCCTCCTCAGGAATCGTACCATCCGCGCGCGGGCCGACGTTCAGCAGCATGACGCCGTTTTTACTGACGATATCGACCAGGTCGCCTAGAATTGCACCCGATGTCTTATACTTATGGTCGGCAATATGGCACCAGGCCGTCTCGCCCACTGAAGTGCAGGTCTGCCATACATCCGGATTAATATCAGCCAGCTGGCCGCGCTCCATATCATAGACGGCTGTTCCTTCGGCAAAAGCATCAAATTTATAGTTGATGACCGTTCCCTGGCCCCACTCGGCAGCTTTGTTGTAATAGTAGGCGGCCAGCTTTTGCAGATAAGGCTTAAAGACAGGCTGCTCAATCCACCAGTCGAAGTAGAGCAGCTGCGGGCCGTAGCGGTCGATCAGATCACAGGTGCGCACCAGCCAGTCGTCCAGAAACTCCTCGCTCGGCGGCAGAATCGGCAGCGGATAAGCCGGATCACCGTAGGTAGGCTGCGCCGGGCCGTAGAGCTCCGCGTATGCCGGGTCCTGCACATCGGAAGGAATATCCCGGCCGCCGTTGTAGTACCACCAGTTCTCCGCCCGGTGGCTGGACACGCCGAAGGTCATATAATGCCGGCGCACCGCCGCCCCAAGTTCGCCGACGATATCGCGTTTCGGGCCCATTTTGGCAGCGGTCCATTCGGAATAAGGGCAGTCATACATGGCGAAGCCGTCATGATGCTCCGCCACCGGGACAACAAACGAAGCCCCCGCCCGCTTGAACAAGGCTGCCCATTCCCCGGCATCAAACTTCTCTGCGGTGAACTGCGGAATGAAATCCTTATAGCCAAAAGTATCCGGTGAACCGTACGTAGCAAGGTGATGCTCATACACTTCAGTTCCTTCACGGTACATATTGCGTGCATACCACTCCGTCCCGAAGGCCGGCACAGAATACACACCCCAGTGTATGAAAATACCGAACTTGGCATCCTCATACCAGCGCGGAACCGAGTAGGCATCAAGAGAGCTCCACTCTGCCTGGTATGGGCCGTTTTCTATGGCAGCGCTGATCTCCAGCTTTTTGGCTTTGCGCAGTTCATGTAGCGTTGACTTTGACAAGCAGCTCACCTCTTCCAAAAATTCAAAATCTGCCGGACAGCCTCAAGCCGCCCGGGATCAACCGGTCTAAGCGGGTTGCCGTCCTCTCGTACTGCAGAGCCGAAATGCACGCGGCCTACTGCTGTTTGTTCCAAAAAATCCTTAAGCCCCCCTGCTGTCAGGCCGCTGCCGGCCAGAATAGCGGGCTGATTGCAAATGGACGACAGACGCTGAAGGACAGCAATCCGCTCCGCACCCTCAGGAGCAGTAGCCTTGCCGCCGGAAGTCAGCACATCCGTAATCTGCTTGTAGCGGGACAATACGTCCAGCGCTTCCAGCTGATCCGGAATTTCATCAAAGGCCCGGTGAAAGGTTACCTCCATTCCGTCTGCCGCTTCAAGCAGCCGCCCAAGCAGCTCCTCATCTACAGACCGGTCCGCACGGAGTACACCTGTAACCAGCGAAAGGCCGCCGGCAGCACGGATATGGCGGATGTCCCTCAGCATCACAGCAACGTCCTCCGCGTCATAGCAAAAGGAACGGGCATGCGGACGCACCATAACCCTCACAGGAATTGAAACCTTTTCCCGTACCGCTTCGATCAGACCGATGCCGGGCGTCAGTCCGCCCTCAAGAATGCCAGTAATCAGTTCAATCCGGTCAGCGCCGTGGCGCTCGGCGGTGACTGCATCCTTTACAGTTGTGGCGATAACCTCTAACAGCATCTTATATTTTCGCTCCTTGTTTTGGGCCAGCCTGGCAGGCCGGTAAAACGTCTCCGTTCTCTCTCCATGACCATTCTATCCGGCTCTCGGCAAAACCCTTTTTCCACCCATACTACACCCGGCAGAGCCTCCCGGTCATCTCGTCATGCACAGAACCGCCCGGCTATCCGCAACATCCTCATCCTCATTCCCATTCTTCTTCCGTTAAAATCACCCCGGCACTCCCTAGCCTTGCTCCCTATCCATAATCAGCTTGGCCGCCCCAAGCATCCCGGCCTCATTGCCGAGCTTGGCGGGCAGTACCGTTATTGACAGCGGCGATATTGCAGCCAGTCTGCTTAGCCACGTCTCCCACCAGATAGAGTGAGAGTCAGCCACCCCGCCGCCGATAATAACAGCGGCAGGATCAAGATACGACTGGATGTTATGCACAGCATAGATGAGATCATCCAGATAAGCCTCGACTGCGCCCGCCGCCAGCGGATGCCCGGCCGCAAAAGCCTCCAGCAGCCGGCGCCCGTCCCAGCCGGGAAAGACCTCCGCTGCCCGGCGGCTCAGCGCCGTGCCGCTGAGATACTGCTCGGCGCAGCCGCGCTGCCCGCAGTTGCAGAGCAGCCCGCCGGGATAGAGTACGGCGTGGCCGAACTCCCCGGCGGCCCCTTGGCTGCCGGACACCGGCACGCCGCGGTGAAGGAACGCTCCGCCGACGCCGGTGCCCAGCGTCAGCATCGCAAAGCTGCCCAGCCCGGCGGCAGCGCCGAGCCAGCCCTCGCCAACCGCCGCAGCGTTGGCATCGTTCTCCGCCGCGGCGGGCAGGGCAAATTCGGCTGTCAGCGCCTCTGCCAGCCGCATGCCGGTCCAGCCCGGCAGATTGTCCGTCGCATAGCGGACAATCCCTTCCGCGGCGTCGATCCGCCCGGCGCTGCCGACGCCGATGCCCCGCACCTCCGCGCCTTCGGCCAGCAGGGTGCGGATGACGTCCTTCAGCGCGCGCAGAATGCCTGCCGCGCCTTCAGTGACCGGAGTTGCCGCCCTGCTGCGGGCGGCAATAACACCCTCAGCATCAATCAGCGCAGCCTTGATGCCCGTGCCCCCGAGGTCGGCGCCGATATAATACCGGCTCACGACTCATCCCCGGCAGGCGCCGCGCTGCGCAGCGCCTCTACATACCGCCCGGCGATCCACTGCGGGCGGGTAATGGCCGAGCCGACCACGACGAAGGCCGCCCCCAGGCGCAGCGCCTCCGCCGCCTGCTCCGGCCGGCAGATTCCGCCTTCGGCTACAACCGGAACCGGAAGCGCAGCGGCCAGCTTTTTCAGCAGTGAAAGGTTCGGAAGCTCTGTACCTGCGGTCTCCCGGGTATAGCCGCTCAACGTAGTAGAGACATAGTCCGCCCCCCATGCCGCCGCCTGCACACCTTCCTCAAACGTTGCAATATCAGCCATTACGGTCACTCCCGACTGCTTCAGTCCTGCAATCGTCTCCTGCAGGGAACGCCCGTCCGGCCGCGGCCGTCCTGTGCCGTCGATGGCTACAATATCCGCACCCGCGGCATGGATGTCCAGCGCATCCTCCAGTGTCGGCGTGATATAGACCTCACAGCCTTCGGTCTGCTTTTTGATCAGCCCGATTACCGGCAGGCCCGTCTCCGCCTTAATGACCTTAATATCAGCAACCCCGCCGGCACGAATGCCTGCAGCTCCCGCCTCCTTAGCCGCTCTCGCCATAGCCGCCATGTGATGGCTGCCGTGAAGCGGCTCATGCTCCAGCGCCTGGCAGGAGACGACCAGTCCATGCAGGGGGATTGCTGCCTTTTTTCCAGCGTTCATTAAGCCTCACCCCTTAGTCATCGGTTTAAGCCTGAAATTCCTCTATACGTCGTACTATAAGCCGTAGCTTTTATCTGCGGTAAAGTGGATAAGTATTGTAATCTGATTGCACGCTGTACACCAAACTCCTTGCTGTGCAAGCCGAGTAAATCTCCAGGGCGCTGCGGGTGTTACTGATCGAGCTAAGCGGGGAACGGCCGGCTGTTTCAAACTACTTTATGAATGAAGACTTTCTTTAGGTCGAAAAAGGCAACCTAATTCCACTCTATATGCGCCTAAAGAGACTTTAGCTGGAAAAATGTCACTTAATTCCTCCGTTACAGTACGAAATTGGTGTTAAGGTCAAGATTAGGTTGCTCTTTTCCATATAATCCTTGAATCTCACCGAAAACATTAGAATTAAGCAGCATAAATCCACCTAAATATACTCGCGATATGCCCGGCATTACGGCATTACGGCATTTCTGCCATTTCCGCCGTATCCGCCATATCCGCCATATCCGCCATTTCTGCCATTCCTTCCAGCCTCCCGTACAACTCCAGTTCATCCTTATGAATGAAGACTTTCTTTAGGTCGAAAAAGGCAACCTAATTCCACTCTATATGCGCCTAAAGGAACTTTAGCTGGAAAAATGTCACTTAATTCCTCCGTTACAGTACGAAAAGGGTATTAAGGTCAAGATTAGGTTGCTTTTTTCCATATAACCCCTGAGTTTCACCAAAAACAGCAGAATTAACTAGCATAAATCCACCTAAATCTACTAGCGGCATGCCCGGCATTACTGCATTTCTGACATTTCCGCCGTATCCGCCACATCCGCCATTTCTGCCATTTCCGCCATTTCCGCCGTTTCCGACATATCTACCATATCTACCATATCTACCATATCTGCCGTACTGCCATTTCCGGCATATCCGCTACATCTGCCATTTCCGCCGTATCCGCCACATGTGGCATTTCCACCACATCCGCCATTTCCGCCACTCCTTGCAGCCTCCCGAACAATTCCGGTTCATCCGAACAGCCTAACCTACTCCTACTCCATCCGCTCTTCACCCTCTACCCCTTAACAGCACCGCCCACCAGACCCTTAATAATAAACCGCTGTACGAACAGATACAGGATGATGATCGGCAGCGCCACCAGCGCGGCACCGGCGAACATCTGCGGCCAGTTGGTGTTGTATTGGCTTTTGAAGGCCATCAGGCCGACGGGCAGCGTACGCATTTCCGGCGAGGACAGGTAGACCAGCGGATTGAAGAAGTCGTTCCATGAGTTGATCGCCACCACAATCACGCAGGTAGCCGTAATCGGCAGGGTCAGCGGAAAAATAATCTGCACAAACGTCCGCCAAGGCCCGCAGCCGTCCACCAGCGCCGCCTCTTCAATCTCAGCCGGAACGGTTTTGAAGAAATTCACATACAGGAAGATCGGCAGGGCCAGTCCCGAAGCAATCTGGATCAGGGAAAGCCCGATATGCGTATTTAGCAGATTCACCTGGCGCAGCACCAGAAATGCCGGAATCGTTCCGGAGAAAGCCGGCAGAATGAGGCCCATCAGGAAAAAGGTTGACATGGCATCCGATTTGTAGCGTTTGCCGTGGTGCAGGCCGTAAGCGGCCAGTACCGAAACGCCGATTGCGGCGGTGGTGGTCATAACCAATACGAGAATACTATTGCCGAAGTAGGGCAGCAGATTCCCGGTCTTGAAGGCCTCCAAATAATTGCTCCACTGCGGATCTTTAGGCAGACTCAGCGGATTAACCGTCGATGGGGTCTGAAGCGAGACGGAGACCATCACAGCCATCGGCACCAGCACGATAATCAGGGCGATAATGAGCACGGTATATATTGAGGTCTTTTGCAGGGTTGTTGTCAATTCGCCACCTCCATACGGCTGAGCAGTTTAATCTGTACATAGGTCACAGCCAGAATCATTACAGACAGAATCATTGCCATCGCGGTGCCGTAGCCCATTTGCGAGGTTTTGAAGGCATACTGGTAGATCATAATACCGAAGGTCTGAGTCGAGTTGGCCGGTCCGCCCTGGGTCATGATGAACACATGCTCGAACATTTTCATGCAGCCGATGACCGACAGCACGGTGTTCACAATAACGGAGGGAATCAGCAGCGGCAGGGTGACCCGCCAAAATTTGTTCCACGGCCCGGCACCGTCAATGCTCGCAGCCTCATAGATTTCACCCGAAACGGATTGCAGGCCCGCCAGATAGATCATCATCGAGTAGCCTGTGTACTGCCAGACCATGACGAGTGCAATGGCATAAATCGCTAAGGAAGGGTCACCGAGCCAGTCCAGCGCAGCCAGTCCGTGTAAACCGATTGCGTCAAAAAACTTCGGCAGAAACCCGACCATCGGCGCGTACATGTAACTCCACACATACCCGATTACGACGGTGTTCAGAATGACCGGGAAGAAAATAACCGCCCGCATCCAGACAATCCCTTTAAGCTTCTGGTCAAGCAGCACGGCCAGCAGAATCGAAAAGCTGTGCTGCAGCACGATAACGACGACTGAGAGAATGAGCATATTTTTCAGCGCAGTCAGCAGCAGCGGATCACGGAAAGCCTCGCGGAAGTTCTCCAGCCCCACCCAGTCTGCCTTGAACGAAAAGCCGTTCCAGTCCGTGAACCCGTAATACAAGCCGCTGAAGATCGGTCCGGCAAAAAACAGCAGATAGATGAGAAGCGCTGGTAGAATGAACATTATATAGTTGCGGAAATTCATGAATTTCATGTTGCGCCTCCGTTTCTTACCCCAAAATGGGTAAAAAAAAGAAAAGCAGGCGAAAGACAGAGTCGTCCTTGTTCTGAGCCTTCGCCTATTCTTTTCTGTTTGTGTGTTGATTTCAGTTGTCTAAAAGACTCTAGATATCCTTATTCTGTGCAGCCTGCAGCTGCTCCAGCAGCTTGGACGTATCCACATCCTGCTTCAGCAGAATCTGCTGAAAGATCGGGAACATCACCGGCTCGATGGATGAGGTCATGCTCGGGAAAATCTGTGCTTCACTCGCATCCACCAGCGGCTGCAGCGATGCGGCAAGCGGGCTGTAGGTTTCAGAGGTGCCTCCCTTGACTGTTACGGCCTGCTTCGTTTCATCGGACCAGATTTTGGCGATTTCCGGGTCAGCGACAAATTCCATGAACAGCTTGATCTCCTCCTGATGCTTACTCCAGGATACGCCGACCAGCAGATTATCAGATACCAGACTCGTTACGAGCGGCTGATCGCCGCGGTTAACCGGAATCGGGAACGCACCCAGCTCAAAGGCGGAGAAGTCAGCATCAAAGTTCTCGCTGTAGCCCCATTCGCCCATCGGCCACATTGCCGCCTTGCCTTCCTTGAACACCTGTGCCACCTGGTCGTAGCTTAGCCCGACGGAGTTCTCCAGCAGATAGCCTTTATCCGCCAGCTCCTTCATCCCGTCAAAATAAGTGCTGAACTCCGGATCGGTCCACTTCTTTTCCCCGCTGGCCACTTGTGCGAATACATCCGGATTGTCGTGCTGATATAAGCCGAACTGGGCGGTAGTGATGAACTGGGTAGCCCAGCCATCCTTGCTGCCGATAACCATTGGTGCGGTACCGCTGGCCTTAATCTGTTCGCTTACCGCAAGCAGCTCATCCCAGGTCTGCGGTATTTCAAGGCCCAGCTCACCGAACAGTGTTTTATTATAGAACATTACGATTGGCTGGCTGTTGTACGGAACCCCGTAGGTTTTACCGTCCACCGTGCCCAGCTTCACCGCTGCTTCCAGATAATTATCCAGCCAAGGGCTGCCTGTAATGTCCATCAGAACATCTTCTTTGGAGAACTCGGCTACCTGGTTAGGGAACAGCCAGAGCATATCCATATCGGACTTTGAGACAATCCGGGTACGGATGATCTCACGGAATTGGTCATATACCTTGTCGTGCTCAATCGTGATGTAAGGGTATTTCTCCTGGAATTTATCAACAACCGTCTGGCTGATCGGGTTCCAGGTTGTCAGCTTCAGCACAACCGGCTCCTTCTCAGCCCCGCTGCCTGCGGCATTAGTTGCCGTGCCAGCCGCTGCGCCGTTGCTGTCCGATGCAGCATTGCTGCCGCAGCCGGCAAGAACGGCCAATAGACTGAGACTCCATACCGATGACCGCCAGAACCCTTTTTTTCTACTCATATGTTAGCCTCCCTGACATAAAGTATATTTCCTAAGCCAATATTACCGTTTATGCGTCAGGTTAAATACCGTGCCGATTTGCTGCTTTATCGCTATTAATTGCTTACTTTATAGGATTCGGATGCTCTCCGGGCTAAATCCGGCGGAAAAATAGATGATAATTGCTTTTTAACGCAATGATTTGCTATCCGCTGTTGAGCGGTTACTGATTGCGGTACTCCAGCGGTGTCAACCCCGTGTCATCTTTGAATAATTTACTGAAATAATGCGGATTCGCATAGCCCAGCTTTTCCGCCACCTCGTACACCTTGTCGTTGCTCTCCCGCAGCAGCCTGCGGGCCAGCAGCATTTTTTTGGCCGTAACATATTCATTGAAATGCTGTCCGGTCTCCTTCAGAAACAGACGGCTCAGGTGACTGACACTGACGTGAATCTGCTCCGCCGTACGGGCAAGCGTAAGATCCTCCAGCAGATGCTCATCAATAAAAGCCGTCGCCAGCCGGATCACTCCGCTAAGCCTTCCGCCGGTTTCCGGTTCCTGCGCGGCAGCAGCCCTGTACGCTTCCGGCAGCTCACGCGCTGTCCGGTGAATCCCGCTCCAGGTGTAGGCGAGGCGAATGCCGAGCATTTTATCCAGTCCCTGATGGAGCTGCTCCAGATTCTTCCGCATCGCCCCGGCATCCGCCTGCTCTGCATCCAGCGGCAGCAGCCAGACCAGCTCCCTGTCTTCCACGTTAAGCAGCTGGCCGCCCCATTCACGGGAGATGTATTCTTCCAGGTAATAACGGAAGGACATAAAGCGGGCCAGGCCAGCCGGTTCTGCCGTATTCCCCTCAGCCATACGCAGCACAGCCAGCTGCCAGCCCCGGCTGTAACGCTGATCCAGCTGGAGCTGCTGCCATCTCCGGGCGCAATCAGCCGGCGGCTCGCCTGCTGTTAGCAGCTCCAGCAGCAGACTCTCACGGTCTTTGTCTGTATAGCCCTGCGGCTGCTCCTGCTGGTGCAGCTCCTCCAGCGTCGCCGCCGCTTTGCGCAGGGCAGCCGCAATCTCCTCCTCCGCCATCGTCGGCTTATGCAGATAATCCACGACTCCGATCCGTACAGCTTCTTTGACATAAGGGAAATCCTCAAAGCTGCTGAAAAAAATAATCTGCACCTTGCCGTACTGCTCTTTAATCCGGCGCGCCAGCTCAAGGCCGTCCATACCCGGCATGCGGATATCGGTCATTACGATATGGATCTCCTCCTCCGCAAGCACCTTGAGCGCTTCAAGGCCGTTCGAGGCCTCTGCCTTCCAGACGATCTCCAGCTCATCCCAGTTCAGCATATATCTAAGACCCAGCCGGACTATGGTCTCATCCTCCACCACAAGCAAATTCCACCTCATTGTCACTCCCCCAATCTGCTTAGACTGTCCTGACCGTTCTCCGCCAAGTACGGCAGATGCAGCACCGCCCTCGTTCCTGCTCCGGGTGTGCTCGTAAGCTTCAGCGTGTACGGCTCACCGTAGCGGAGCCGGATACGGTCGCGCACATTGGAGATGCCGATGCTGTCACCGGATCTGCCGGACGATGGCGGCACTCCCCCGCCGTTCAGCATATCCAGCGTTTCCGGCTCAATGCCTTGCCCGTTGTCACTGATCCAGATCAGCAGCTCCGTCCCCTCCGTATTCACTTCAGCTCCGACCTCAATCTGCAGCATTCCGCCGCCGCTGTGCAGGGACCCGTGAAAAATCGCATTTTCCGCCAGCGGCTGCAGAATCATCGGCGGCACCTTCGCTCCCAGCAGGTCCTCGTCCACCTTCCATTCCACCTCAAAACGGTTCGTATACCGAAGCTCCATAAGCCGCATATAATGCCGCAGCAGCTCAAGCTCTGCTTCCAGCGGAACCTGTTCACTGTCCAGCTTCATATTGGCCTGCAGCAGCTTGTTCAGTGACTGCAGCAGGCGGGCTATTCCTTCGGACTGCTGCAGCACAGCAAGCATACGTATGGAGTTAATCGTATTGAACAGAAAATGCGGTGTAATCCGTGCCCGGAGTGCGTACAGCTCTGCTTCTCTTTTTTGCCGCTCCTTCTCTTCGATCGACTCGATCAGCATCCCCAGCCGTTTCACCATGGTTACGTAGCTAAGATGAAGCTGGCCGATCTCGCCCCTCATGGGCGGAGCAGCCGGAGCCACGAACAGCCCGCGTTCCACATCACGCATAGAGGAGATCAGGCTGCGGATCGGCTTCGCCAGCCCCCTGGCCAGCAGCAGCGACAGCAAGCCCGCAAGCGCAGTAATAATCAGCACCAGAACAATCGTAAAGTTCCGGATAACATTGGCATCGCCCAGCAGCTCCCCGCGGTCAATCAGCAAATAGCTGGTCCAGCCGAGATATTCGCTGTAGGCATATACACCGGTGGCCGCATCCAATCCGTCCCCTAGCGCAGGCACGGTAATCATGCCGCGCACCGCACCCTTTTGCGCCGCCTGTCCGGCAGCAGCACTGAGGAACCGCTGATTGTCGGCAGACTTAGTCGAGTAGATCAGCTCCCCTTTTTCATCAGCCACCATCACATGCATGCTTTTCAGCTGAAAGGAACGGACGATCTTGTCCATAAAATCCGGCCGGATATCCACCGCCACCACACCCGCAGGCGTAAAATCATCATTCAGCAGTACGCGCGAAGCCGTAATCGTCTGAAAAGGGGCGCTGTTGAACTGCTTTTCCAGCCGCAATCCGGATATAGCGATTCCTCCGTCACGGCTCAGCGTCTCCCGGTACCACTCTTCATTCTCCGGACTGACTGCCTCATTGATGGAAGACCTGTCGCTGACCCTGTATCCGTAAGTGTTACCCGTGCTGCTGTAGAAGACGAGACCCTGAATCGTGGAAAAGATCGAAGGATACGTGACAAGAAGCTTGGCAAACTGCTGCTGGCTCTCAATCTCCTGATAGCTCCACTGGTCACGCGGCACATACGGCTGATTCAGAATCTGAAAGATTTCCGGTGTAAAATAAGGGAAGGTGCTAAACCGGTCCACATCCTCAACCTGCCTCCGGATCGCTTCATTCAGCTGTCCGGCGATAACACCCAAATCCTCATTCACCCGCGCTTCCAATGTCCCGACTGATTTGAAATAAGCCATCGTGCCAATCACCATTGACGGTATAATACCTAACAGGAAGAAGGCGAGCATCAGCTTACTCTGATAAGTGAGATTATTCCACCGCCGCATTCTCCATCCCCCTCAGAAGGCTTTAAATTTCATTTATTATAAGGGATAAGTTCAGGACCTGCATGGGGAAAATCACTGAAAATCTCTCGTACTCCCCTTTCAGCTAAGCGGCCAGAGAGTGAAAAAGCCCGTTACAACCACCTTTATATTTGACACAGATGTATCATCAATTCACTATCAAAAAAATATATTTGTAAACTTAAATAACACCGATGCAACAATTATTTGAGCGATATTATTTCTGTCCTTACTTCAATAATCCCAAATAAAAAGCAGCCATGGTCCTGTAACACGCAGGACCATGACCGCTTCATTTATTTCTGGTGCCAGTTAATATTGCTGCCGATACAGCTTATACAGCACCTGCGCAGCCTGTGCTCTGGTTGTCGCGCCTTTAGGATTCAGGGCTGCATTGCCCTGCCCGTTCATCAAGCCGAGCTCAATCATTGCAGCCAGATCTTCTGCTGCATAAGCTGCGACTTGGCCGCTATCCTTGAATTCCTTGAGGTCTCCGGAGATACCGGCCTGTAATGCCAGACCTGCTGCCCGCAGCGCTCTCATGGTCAGCACGGCCAGATCCTGTCTGGTGATCTCTGCTTCAGCATTAAAAATGCCATTCGTACCTGCCGTTATGCCAAGCGCTCTGGCGATTCCGATTTCTTGGTAATACGTGTTTGTCTCCTGAATATCACTGAAGTTTGTATCAAATTCCGCTTTTAGCTCCAGTGTCCGTACAAGCCATGCCAGATACTCCATTCTTGTAACTGTGCTGTCCGGGCTAAAGCTTGTAGACGAGGTGCCGTCTATGATGCCCCTGGAAGCCATCATTTCCACCGCCGGCTGATACCATGCGTTTTGCGCTACGTCATTAAAGCTCTTTTTGGTGTAGGCAACAGCATACGTCCCAGACTGTGTAGTGGTAAATACTACAGCTTTTTTGACGGCATCATATTTGGCATGCCTGATCTGAGCCGGTTTGCCGTCTGCATCAACGTGCCAGACAGTCAGGTATGCGGAGGTTGCCAGTTCATTAAGAGCTGCAATATATGGAATCCGCACCTCCACTGGTGCATTTAGGCTATCCTCTGCTACTGCTGTTCCGTCTATTTTGACAGCCACACTGATTACTGGTCTGCTGCCGGACATGCTTTGGGTAACAGGATCAAGTGTAGTGGTGCCGGCACTGCCAATAGTCAGTTCAACACGTCTGGCATCCCCTTCCGCCTGATTTAGCATTGAGGAAGGCACCTGTATTGTACCGAAGCCTGTTATGAACTCTACTAGCATATTTGCTGTATCCGAGCGCAATGCAGCGGCAGGAAGCTCAACTGTATATCCGCTTGCGCCTTCCATAACCGGCATTTCCACTCTCACAGTCTTTACACCATCACTGTCAGCTTTGGCGTTGGCCAATGCTTTATTGATGTCCTCCTGACTGATTGATAGCCCGGCAGCTATGCCGGTCACCGGATCAAGCTGCAGTGCTGACACCTTGATCACAGCTCCTTCAACTGTGTTGGTCACAGGTGCCGGTGCATACACTGCTGGCGTTGGTGTCGCTGGTGGCGCTGGCGTCGCTGTTGGTGTTGACGTCGCTGTTGGTGTTGGCGTCGCTGTCGGCGCTGTCGGCGCTGGCGTCGCTGTCGGCGCTGGCGTCGCTGTCGGCGCTGGCGTCGCTTTCGGCGTTGGTATCGCTGTCGGCTTCGGCGTCACCGTCGGCTCCGGCGTCACTGTCGGCTTCGGCGTCATCGTCGGCCCCGGCGTCGCTGTCGGCTCCGGTGTTGCCGTCGGCGTTGGCGTCGCTGTCGGCTCCGGTGTTGCCGTCGGCGCTGGTGTCGCTGTCGGCTCCGGCGTCGGTTCTACTGCCGGACTGCCAATAACAACTTCAAGGAATGGACTCGCATAATGCGTTGCCGTTTCCTTGATTCTTACTTCATAGGTGCCTGCGTCAAGTCCTGTGACCTCCGCTCCTGTGATGGCCGTCCAGAGCTCCGTATCGGCCCCCTGTTTCCGGTATTCCATCGCGGAGCTTACGCCGGTGATCTTCCCGTCCTTAGCATCAGCTACACTGACATCCACACCTTTAACCTCTGCAGCAGACGGCGGCTCCTGTTCCTGCTTCTGCCCTTCCGGACGGCTTACCTCCCATTCCCATAAGCCCACTCCGTTGTCGCCTGCGGCTGACTGCTTCGTCATCGTAACCCGCAGCGCCTTAACCTCAAGCACCGGATCGAACGCATAAGGGTTCACGGATTCTGCCGGGTTATGCTCAACCACCTTGATGCCCTCGGTGACTGTTCCGGCGGTGACCCATTCATTCGTTACGCTGTCTAACGGAATGTAGGAATAGACGTATTTGGTAGGCGGTGTGATTCCGCCTGCATCCGACCACAGCACCAGATTGGAGCTTTGGAGGGCGGCGCCCTGCGGCCAGTCATACTGCACCCATTCCGCTGACCCTGCATTGCCCCAGGTTCCCCAGTGCGACAGGTTAGTGCCTGTTTTTTTGCCGTCATTCACCGCGGCAAGACTTTCCCAAGGCGAGGTGTAGCTGGATGATACATTGGCCAGATAGGCCATATTGTTATCACGCGGGCTGAGCAGACGCAAGTCTGTCAGCAGCTTTTCAAGCGCTAGGGTAACATCTCCGTCTGTGGCTGTCAGGTTTTTAATGACAACGGAAGCATCGGCCTTCGCAGCCTCAACCGGCGCAAGACCCGGTTCGTTAAAGTTCGCAGCGTTCAAGGTATTAACGTAGTTATACAGCTTGATCAGCTCTGCCTTATCCACCGCACCTGTATAGCCGTAGACCTTCCATTCCAGAATCCCGCTTCCATTGGCGGTTGGCTTCATATCCATCCGCACGCCTGTAATATAAGCAGGCTCAAAGGTGGTTGTGTTGTATTTGTTAAGCTCATTGCCAAGCCCCTTCACGGCTCTCGGGGTATACCATTTGCCGTCCCCGGCACGGAGCATCAGCTGCATCTCCTTCGGACGGAAGTTTCCGCCGCCGTCCTGGAATACGTAGACATCCATGGAGGAGGCGAGAAACGGCTGATCCCATTCATATGTGACCCAGGCCGGATCTCCTTCCCTGCCCCAGTTATGCCAGGCGCTGTTCGATGCCCCGCGGTTCGGCGAGAAATCACCTGAGCTCTTTGGCTCGATGCCGTTGTTCATCGCTTCAGGATAACCGTCGCCGCCGGAGAAGCTGGCGGACGGCTTGGCGGTCAGCGCGGCATTTGACAGCCCCGAATTCACGACATACACAGTAGCACGGACCTCAATATCACTACCCTTGACTGTGCCTTTGGCTTCAAACTGGCCCGCAGCTCCATAGCTGGCCGGATCAATAGCCTCCCACTGAATGTCCCGCTCCCCGTAGCCGTCTTCCGACAGGACATTCACCTTACCCGGAAGAACCGGGGCTGTGCCCTTTTTGGTCACTGTGCTGAGTGCCCGGTAAGCGTCCACAGTGTCCGCTTGAATCTCAATCGTGACATCCTTGCTGCCTTGTTTGTCATCGTCTGCCGCCGTAAAGGTAAACACATAAGTGCCTGCCTTGCTGACGCGTGCATAGGCTGTTTCCTTGTTACCGTCCACAAAAGCGACCTCATTCGCACCTTCCGGCTTCTGCTTAACCGTCCACGCATAGGTCAGCTCCGGCTCAAATACGGCGCTATGCACCGGATCGGGAATGGCCTTGCCGGACAATATGACTATGCTGTTGTTCGCCACATCCTGAACAGCAGTCACCTGGCTGATCACCGGAGGCTGCTTCTCAGGCGGCGCAGCCAGCTGGAAGGTTACCTCGCCGGAGCCGGTCTTCGCCCCGTCACCTGCGGTAAGGCGGAGCGTATAGGTGCCTTCTTTTGAACCCGTAGCCTGTGTAATGTTTGCCTTCGGATGATTAAAGGTAAGCTTGCCGCCTTCCGGCGTGCTGACAATTTCCCATTGATAGGTGAGGGAGCCGTCCGGCGCGCCGTCATCGGTTACAATGCCGTTCAGCATAAACGGAATCAGCGCCTGCGGATTTTGCACCGCAACTTTTGCAGTCACCTGAGGAGCTTCATTTTCGCCGGTATCCGCCTTTTCGATAACCAGCTCAGCCGTCCTTGCACTGCTCATAGGGAACATGGCGGTCCCTTTGTTGTTCTGCACATAGAACTGTCCGGCGTCTGCACCATCCAGCTTAATTGTATAGTAGCCGTTCCCGATGCCCGCCCCGTCAAAGGTAATCCGCGATGCATGCTCCTTCTCCGTCTTATTCTCAAGCTGCAGGACAAAGGCTGTACCGTCCTTACGGATGTCCGCTCTTGTCACCTTATCGTTCCCGGAGACCAGATACATCTTCTCATCCAGCAGATTGATCCGTCTGCCGAACCCGTCCTTTGTCGTGATCTGATAGCTGTCTCCTCCGTCCGTAACCAGGGCGCCGTATCCGAACAGCCCGAATACCGGATCAGTCACAATATCGGCGCTGATGCTGAGCAGGGAGCCGTACAGGCCTTCCTCCGCTTCGCCGGAAAAATCATTCCAGCCGTTATTCATCACCCGCGAGCCGCCGTCGAAGACGTCCTTGGTGCCGGTTCCTCCCTTGTACATGGAATATCTCCAGGAGGTGCTGCCCACAGACTGCGCGGCTATCTGCCCCATGTTGACGGCGTTAAAGTTGGAAATCTTCGCTGCATAGTTGCGCTGCTGGGCGATCGCGGTCTGCTCCTCCGATCTTCCGTCATCCTCATAGCGCAGCCAGTCATCCATAATATAGCCTGCCAGTGAAGCGGTGTACTGGAAATTCCACCAGCCTTCACCGCCGCGGAATACCGGTACGGAATAATGGAACCAGGTCGGCTGGATGCCGCGCATGGCGCGGGTCTTCCAGTCCGCCATCTCCATGCTTTGTTCAGCGGCAGCTGCACGTCCGTCGTTCGGATAGTATGTGCGCAGCGCCTTGGCTGCCGCGTATGCCCCTTCCTCGCCGGTGTTATCATACTCAAACTCGGAGCCGTAAGGATAATTGGCATTGGTCATATTCCGGCCTTTGTCCAGGGCGAATTTCCGCTGCAGATTAGCTGACTCAGTCAGCATGCCCTCTTCCTTCAGCGCCTCGATCATATCCGGGATCTGCTGCTCGCCGTAGAATCCGATGGCTCCGCTGGACACCCGGTTGTAGTAGATGCCGTAGGCTTTTTCCAGATAATATTGCGGGGACTCACGGTACTCAATCAGGCTCGGGTAGGCCTTCTGAATCCGGTACATGTTGAAGAAGCCGGTCGCTTCCATCATTTCCGAGAATGCCCGGGTATACGGCTGCTCTTTATCCGTAAAAGCCCCCGAATCTCTGAGATAGTTCGCTACCGTGTAGCTTTTCTGTGTATTTTTCATATAACGTTCCCACATGAAGTCGATCAGGTAGGTTTCAATAGACCGGATTTCAGCAGGATCAGGATCAAGCACATTTTTCATCGTCATGAAATTGATATTATCGTGGCTCCAGTCGTCCCCCCAGTGGCTGGTGTTCTTATCGAGACCGCCGGTGAGATACCAGTCGAAATAGTTGCCGTAAGTCGGACTGTTCGGGTCCTTATCCTGCGTCTGCTCCACCATAAACGTGGAATGAGCCTCCGACGTCTGCTCCAGCTCAGCCAGCACATTGAATTCATACTGGGTAAATTTATCGACCCATTCATCGCCAACCTTCAGCTTATAATTCACCCGTACGCTGTTATTGCCGATCGAACCAAACTGCAGAGAATAGATGTGATGCTGTTCACCGTCAACTACCTTTGTCTCTATGAACTCGTACGATTCATCGTAGCCCGGATTCCCGTCAGCCAGGCCGCGGCCGGTCCGGGAGTTGTTGACCATCTCCGCTCTCGTCTTGCCGGGCTTGATGTCCGGGATATGCTCTTCATCAAACGGATCATTCTCGTCAACATTCTGAATATCAATCGACTGTATATCGATCAGGCTGTCATCATAGTGCAGATCCAGCTTAGCTGGCATGTTAATGGCTGTCTGGAAACCTGGCACCGCCACAGCATCGATCATGCCTGACTTGTACAGGATGGACCGCAGATTGGCCTCACGGTCTTCCATCGAGGTGGAGCTGTTGTTGGGGCTCTGGGCATTAGCCTGCGGCGTGTTGTCGCCTGCCCGGACGGCGGAGAATTTGAACTTGTAGGTCTTCTCCTGATCCGGTCCCAGCACCAGGCTGGAGGCATCGGTGTAATAGCCCCGTCCGGTCTTCTGGATGTCCTTCGAGTGAATGTACAGCACATTCAGCCCCGGGTACCAGCCGCCGCTGTCGCCGGTCCAGTTCGCGAAGGTATTGCCGGCACGCAGCTCTCCGCTTTCCTGCATCCAGTAGTCCACATATTCGATCCGCGCGCCGCTTTCCGGCACAGGGGTAAACAGCATGAAGTTACCTTCGCCGCTGGTGCGGATTGCATAGGAATATCCGCTGTCGGCGCCGGCAAAATTATGCACGGTTACACGGTCATCGTAAGTATCGGATAAGGTCCGGTATTTGTTGTTCCAGGGCATCGGCAGACCGATATCACCGAATTCAATAAATTTACTGCTCTTGTTCTTCAGCGTGATTTCCCACAGCAGCGAACCGTCTTCGGTATCCATATCGAATACCGACTTGACGTCAAAGCCCTTCATCACCCGCTGGGCTGTGGAATCCAGGCTCTGTCCTGTGAAGCTGACTTCTACCTTTTTACCGTCTGCTGAAGCTGTTTTTTTGATATAAGGGTTATCCGGGTTAATGGTGGAAACTCTCGTTGATCCGCCCGCGGCCAGCGTTTTATTGGTATCCACCTCTGTAAAGCCGTCTCTGTTGTCGGGGAATTGTGCACTGTCACCCGTGCGGTAAGCAAAAATCATCTCACCCATCCACTGGTGCTGGACATCATTCTGCGGTGAGGTCGTGTTCGGCAGCACAAAATTGATCGGCGCACCTTTTTTATTGGCGGGGTTATTGTTGATATACAGCTCCTCAATCTGGCCCAGGTCACCGACTTTAGCAGACAGGCTGGCATTAGAGATATCATTCTTTACTGCGGCTGCCAGCAGCTCTGCACCTGCCGCAGATTCTGCACCTGCATACAGCGGCACTGTCTGGACAAGCATCAGCAGCGCAACCGCCAGCGGCTTCAGTTTTCGTGTAATCATTCCCATCATAACCTCCCGTTCGGACTAATTTTTTAATCCGGTAAGCGTGATTCCCTCTACAAAATATTTTTGACCGATCAGGTAGAAGATGACGCCTGGAGCAAAGGAAAGACAAGTCGCGGCCATTGTCAGCGGCCAGTCACTTTTGAGCTGGCCTCTAAAGTTGGTCAGACCGAGCGCAATCGTATATTTATCGCTGGAGTTGATGTAGATCATCTGCTGGAGCAGATCATTCCATAGCCCGATGAAAATAAAGAGCGCAACAACGATCATGGCTGGCCGGATCGCCGGCATAATGATGCTGAACAGAATCCGGAAATAGCCGGCGCCGTCAATGGTTCCCGCCTGATCAAGCTCACGCGGAATCGACACAATAAACTGGCGGATCAGGAAGATGTTAAAGGCGCCTCCCCCGCAGAAATAGGGCAGAATGAGCGGCCAATAGCTGTCATTAAACCCCAGTCCCCGCGTCCAGCCGATATAGAGCGGAATAAGGGTGACCATTGCCGGCAAAAGCATGGAGCCTACGCAAAGCGCCCAGAGCAGGCTTTTCCCTCTAAACCGCAGCCTTGCAAAGGCATATCCGCATAGGGTAGCCGTAAATGTGCCTGCCAGGCAGGAGGGAGTGATAATAACCATCGTGTTCCACAGGTACTTCCAGAACTTAAAGACCTCCAGCGTCTTTTCATAGTTGGAAAACAGCCATTTGTCCGGTATTAGTGAAGGAGGGTACCGATAGATTTCAGCATTCGTCATAAGTGAGGTGCGGAAAATCCACCAAATCGGGAAAAAGGCAATCAGCGCAAATACAACGACGACGGCAAAGGTTAGGATGTTCATAGTTCTGGTTCTGCGTTTTTTGCTTTTTAGTCTGCCGTATGCAGCTACGCTCATTTGTCGTCGCCTCCCTCGTTAAAAATCCACCGTCCGGACGTCTTGAACAGCACGGTGGTAAAGACAGCAAGAATAGCAAAGATAATCAGCGTGGTCGCGCAGGCGTAACCGAGCTTATAGTTTACAAAGGCCTGGTCATACATCAGATAAGTCAGGAACCGCGACGAGTTACCCGGCCCCCCATTGGTTAAGGCCAGCGCCGGTGTAACGATCTGGAGATTGGCAATCAGGCTCATCAGCAGATTATAAAAAATGATCGGTGTCATACAAGGCAGGGTGATATGCAGGAAGCGCTTCCAACCATTTGCTCCATCCATCTCTGCGGCTTCATGGTATACCACCGGCACATTCTGCAGCCCGGCCAGGAAGATAACGATCAGATTCCCGGCAAGCCAGACTGATATCAGGGAGAGCGAAGGCACGACATAGCTGGAATCGGCGATGAAGAGGATTTTATTCAGGCCCAGCTCGGAGAGCAGGTAGTTAAAGAAGCCGAAGTTCCCCTCATACAGCCAGGACCAGCCAACGTAGATGGCAGTGGCAGGCAACACATACGGCACATAAAACACAGCTCTGAAAAAACTCCGCGCCGGAATTTTACGGTTAAGCAGCATGGCGATGAACAGCGAATAGACCATGCTTCCAGCCACCGATAAGCCTGCAAAATAAAGCGTCGCCAGGATCGAATCCTTGATATAAGGATCGGTTGTAAACAGCTTGATATAGTTATCCAGCCCGATAAATTCCGGGCTCTTCAGCCCGGTCCAATTCGTCAGGCTGATTCCCAGCACTCCGGCAAGCGGCAGATAGGTCAGAAAGATCAAGCCCAGAAAAGCAGGAATCAGACAGATATATGCGGTGCGTGCCTCGCTTGCATGAATACGGGAAGGCTTACGGGGACGGCGTTTCTGCAGCTTAGTAACGGTTTCCATATCTCGCTCTCCCTCACAGTTGGGGGCTGACCGCCGTAGCTGCTTTTACAGCGATACCGGCGGTCATCTCCCTTCTCTATTAATTGCTGCCTGCGTGCACGGCTTTCAGCGCTTCGAGATTTTTGGTGATCGCTTCTTTGGCGGTCGTTTTTCCGGTCCAGACATCACCCAGAACGGAGCCGAGCAGCGTGTTGAAGTCCGTTGTATAGTTCGTATAGAACCATGCGGCCGGTCTTGCGGCCGGGGACTGGGCATAATCAACTACCGCGGACTTGTATTCGTCGTATGGCGGGAAGTTCGGATTTTCAACCCATTTGCGGGTGAGCGTCTCATCCTTATACCATTTATCCAGCGTCGGCATCCAGATGCCCGAGGAGATCAGCTCCCAGTTGTTTTCTTCCGAGTTATACCATTTCAGCCATTCCATTGCTTCCTTCGGATGCTTGGTCTGGGAGAAGACGACATTGGCGCCGCCTGTGCTGATCGTTACCTTATCCTTCATATATGGCAGAACGGCTACACCATAATTCAGCCCTTCCTCCTTGGCCGAGTTCAGGCTCGTTCCCACATTCCACTGGCCGTTTGTCGCCATAGCGACTGTACCGGCAATCACTGTACGCTGGATGCCGTCATCGGTCTGTCCGACAGACAGCGGGGCTACATGATCCTTGAGATACAGGTCAGCCACCCGCTGAATGGCTTCCATGCTGGAATCTTCTCCGATCCGGACCTCTGCTCCATCTTCGGAGTAGAAGCCGCCGCCGTTGCTGAGCGCCCAGGCTTCCAGCTGCCATGGAAGGTTCTCAACAGAAGCGCCGAACTGGATGATACCCTGTTCATCAAAGCCGTCCTCACCGGGATGCTTGCCGTTCTTGTCGATGGTCAGCTTCTTAGCTGTATCTACGAACTGCTCCCAGGTCCAGGCCTGATCCAGCACAGCCGGAGGGTACGCAACACCCGCCTTATCGAACATATCTTTGTTGTAGTAGAGCAGAAGAATTTCGTTGGCGGCAGCGTAGGCCACGGTATTGCCCTTGTGCTTGTAGGCCAGACTGTCGAGCGGCTTGCTGTCACTGCCCTCATACATAGCGCTTACATCATTAAGCATGCCTTCGGAGGACCACTGGATAACACCGTCTTCCTTCAGCATCCCAGTATCCGGCAATTGGCCTGCCGTTGCGAGCGTATTCAGCTTGGTCATGTAGTTCTCCCAAGGGATCGCCTGCACCTCGACCTCGATGGTGTCCTGCGAGGCATTGAACCGGTCAGCCACCTTCTGGGTTGTATTGCCTTCTGCAGCGCTTCCCCACATCGAGTAGATAATTTTGACCTTTTCAGCAGAAGCTTCAGAGGTTTTGGCCGGCTCTGTACTTTTAGTTGGCGTATTTCCCGTGTTCGCTTTATTTCCTGAGCTTTCTGTGTTTGACGTGCTGTTTCCGCAGCCTGCGGCGCTCACCATTAAGGCAGTCAGGATCAGGCCTGCTGCAAGTTTTTTAGCTGTTTTCATTGCTGTTGATCTCCCCTCATCGTTTACTTCATGGGCTTGATTAACTTAAAAGGTAACGAAATCATTCCTATAACCTTTTGTTAAACGTTTAAATCAAATCGAAAGCAAAGACCCTTCTTCAGCTTCACAAGCCCTGTCACTTTTCCCCTAAAGTATATTTACAAGTCTGATCTTTATAACGCAATTATCAAAAGAAACCGGAAATTCGCAACTTCAAACCGCAGCTAACCTGATCTCAGGTTAAATTCCTCCCCCCTTATAACGGCTCAAGCTTTAAGATAATCGTTTAACAAAGAATCCAAGCTTCGTGATCTCCCCTGGTTTAATGGATTGTTACAGCTCTTCCCCTCCCGTTAAGGAAGCGCTTACCTAATTGTAGCACCCGCTATTTCAATTGAAAAACCGATATTACAACCTATATTTATATAATTTCAATCTTTTTACGCTGACGGGATGTGCTCTGGAGGCTGGAAGAGCCTGCCCGTAAATAAATAGTTCAAAAAAAGAATAAATGATTATATATTTTCACTGTTCATCATAGCTCTTTACTTATACCGGAAGTTGGGATACATTGGGTGCAACCGGCAAGGCATAGCGGAATGCTTTTTCATAATTGCAACCTTTAAGATGGAGGAGCTTATGATATGAATACACCCATCCTGCATTTTATTTCGCCGCCGATTCCCTATTTTGTGGACTGCGGGCATGCATCGTACGACATTGGTGATTATCATATTGACCGCAACTGCATAGGGGTGTTTGATTTAATCGTGGTCGTCAAAGGCCTTCTGCCGGTCGGGGAAAATGGTATTTTGCGCGAGCTGGGTGAAGGTGAAGGCGTGATTCTCCTGCCGGACGGCCATCATTACGGATTCGCCCCCTGTACAGTGCCGACCCAAATCATCTGGATTCATTTTCAGACCTTTGGCAGCTGGCAGGAATGTGCCGATATGAGCGAGTGTCTGCTTAACCAGCAGATCTTGTTTGAAGAGCATAAGAATAAAGCCTATGTCCATCACACCGATCTCTGCTCGATCTTTCTGCCGAGGCTCCTGAAGATTTCCGCCAAAGCAATGGAGCTGCTGGAGTTATTTTTCGAACAGGAATCGGAGCCGAAATCACTGCGCAACTGGCGGCGCCAGGCCAGCTTTCAAGCCTTTTTGCAGCATTTGGACCGGGATCTGGCCTCACCAAGCGATGCAACCGCGATCCATCTGGCCGAGCAGATCGAGCTGTACATCCGGAATAATTACATGCACGAGCTTACCAACCCCATTCTGCAAAAAGAGCTGAACTACCACCCTAACTATCTGGCCAAAAGCATGCTGAAGGTCTTCGGCATGACGCCGATAGCCTACCTGCAATATTACCGGATCGAGCAGTCCAAGCGGCTGCTGCTCCAGACCTCCTGGCCTGTCGCACGAATCGCCGAGGAAGTCGGCTTTCACCATGTATCTCATTACTCTTCCAGCTTCGCCAAGAAAGAGGGGCTCTCCCCTTCGGCTTTTCGCAGCAGGTTTGTGAAGGAGCGCTAGTGTCTTGTTTGGGTCATTTTTACAGCAGGCGAATTCCGGATTTCTCCATTTCCGCTGACATTTGCGCGAGGACATTAATTCGCTGTATTCGCAGAAAAATTTCGGGGAGTACATTAGGGGAGTACATTAGATGAGGACCGATACCAGGCTTTTGTTGGACGATGTGTATTTCATGTCGAATGCAGCATCGTCCAGCCGTTTGCTAGATCTTCTTCAGCTCATTTAAAAATGTAGTTTCCAGTGATGCCAAGGTATGAATATGTTCCTGGAACTGCCGGCTGCTTCTGCCGCTAATGTTATATTTAAGATATAAATTGATAATCATTTCGAGGCATCGCTCAATTTCCCCCAAGCCATTCACCACATGCTCAGCAGCTATAGTTACCGTCGGGTAATATTGTTGAACATACATTAGAAATCGTCTGAAGAAATGGCGTGATCCATAAATCACACGTAATAAATGCTCATTCTCCGTACAATACGGGATGTTCATGAATCCTGCAATAGTCTCATAGAGCACAAAATTATCATTGCTTAATTGGACCCATTCCCTAAACTTGGACCAGTAATGCACCAGCAGCTTCTCGCAGGATTGCTGCTTGTCTTTTTCGAAATAGATAACCTTAAATGTGCCATCACCGGCAACAAAGTCCCGGATTGTTTCAGCCGGATATTCGTAATCCGTATAAGATCTTCCAAAGGTGAAATGAACCCTGTCGAACACATCATCTGTAACCTTTAATCTATTTCGTGATTTTAAGCCTGCTGCTCCTCTAATCATTAAGGAATGATGACTATGCACGGTCATATAACGGTCCAATCTATGCGGAATATAGTAGAGATCTCCATATACGAATACATCAATACCCTTATCAAGCACTGTAAGCATTAAATCCATTACCTCATCAGCACTGCCACAAGATACCGAATGGTACCTGAACCCTGGAAGTTCATGCAAATCTGCATCCTTCAAAGCATTAGTACGATAATTAAACCGGTTAGCCCCCGGATTGTTAAAATGATGTTTTATTTTATCCGTACATTCATAACAGTCATAAAACAATAACTCGGCTGGAAATTCATGGGATATAAGATAAGCAAGCAGCTGATTTTTATGACAATTGAGGTAATTCTCGGCCGGGTCCAGTTTCTGAAGAGGTACAGTCATATTTATCAATCAGTAAATCTCCTTTCCGGTCTGTGTGCTAATTCCGTATGATCAGCCTTGAACAAGAGAATCGCGATGAGCGTAGTGCCGGCAATCAGTAAACTCACTATAAAGTAAATCCAACGGACGGATATAACATCCCCAAGATAACCAACACCAAGATAAATAAAAAGGCTGCAATAAGAGGTGAATAGTAATATGACACTATTGACCCTGCCAAGAAATCCGGGGTCTACGTCCCTTTGAATCAGCGTGTCGTTGTGAATTCGGCTGCACACAATTCCAAGCCCGGTAAGACAATAGCCGATCATAGCCTGAGGAAGAAAATCAGAGATCGAAAACAATAATAGAGATGCAGCGATAAAAAACATCCCGTAACGGCTAAAATGACTCTGATTTATAAATCGAAGCGCCGGCAACAGAATGAATACACCTATTATTGCACCAGCAGCCCACGCTGCTTCTATGTAACCGAAGCCTCTGGAGCCGACCCCCAGCTCTCTTTCCGTAAACACAGGCAATAATGTATTGCACACGTACAGCGTAATGTATATCATTCCATTGTAGATGCAGATTTCAATGATTTTTTTATTGGATTTCATATACTTCAAGCCTGTAATCCAGTCCGTACTGACCTTATGCCGCCTCTGCCTGTTTCCATTTGATTGGGACCGCTGAACAGATATCCACAATATCAGAGCTCCCGATAAAATAAAGGAAAAAATATTTAGTTCAATGACCACTATAGCTGAGGATACGGCTACCAAAAAACCTCCAAGCGCAGTTCCCACAAGCATTCCCAGCTGATTGGCGATGCTTTGATAGGAGTTGGCCTTAAGCAGCTTCTCTGTGTTCACGAGACTGCGGATAAGCCCTAATGACGCCGGCCGAAAAAACCGGTCAAACGTTGCCACTACAAATTCCACAGCATAAATAATCCATACCGGAAGCTGGCCGTTCAAATAAAAAACCGGAAGCAGACAAAGGATAAGCGCCCTTCCCAGATCACTGACCAGACATATATTTTTATGACTCCAGCGATCAACCAGCACACCGATCCAGGGCGAGAACAACAATCCAGGTAAGCTATCCACTACGAATAACCAACCGATTGAAGAGGCAGCACCGGTGGAATGATACAGCAGCAAGGTTAATCCTATATACTGCATACCTGTTCCGACCGCGGTAATAAAAGTGGCAGCTATGTACTTGGGTAATTGATCACTACCGGCTCTCCATGAATAACCGCTGTATAATTTGTTCAAACGGATTCGCTCACTTCAATAGAGATGGTATTAAGCGCAGCATGAATTGAGTTAAGCGCCGCTTCCATGGATTCGCCTCTGGCAAGAACGGAGCCATTACGCTCCGAGGATTTGCAGAATGATTTAACCCTCTGCCCCACCTGCAGGGAAATATCACATTTTAGGACACCTGGGATTTGACGGGCGCTGTCGATACCCTCCACCCTGCTGATCCATCCGTCCTCTAATTTTAGGTAGCGGATTGCCGCAGCCGCCTCCATAGAAGCAGGTTCAGTATTAGGATTTATCCCTGCAAATCCCTTAAGTGTCTCGAGAAACATATCAAATCCATACACCTGGTTGACCATTTCAAAGATATAATCGCCTCCTGTTCGCGTATGGGATTCAATAATATACAAATGACCATCCGACACCATTATCTCTGTATGGGACGGGCCAAATTTGTGTCCGATCAAGTCCATAAAATCGAAGGCTAATTGCCTGGCGGCACTTTGAATGGACTCAGGCAGAGAAGAGGGCATATTATGGCCAGTCTCAACAAAATGGGGAGCACCCGTCGTAAACTTGTCTGTAACGGCTATCATTGTATGTTTACCATCCCAGGTAAAGCCCTCGACACTGATTTCTTTTCCTTCAATGAATTTTTCCACCAGAATCTCTTCCCGTTTATAGACTTCTTTAATGGATTTAATGGCTTGGGGGATTTGTGCAGACTCGCTGATTTTATAGATTTGAAAACTGCCGGAACCATAAACCGGCTTAAGAATAACCGGAAGGCCCTGCTTCCGGATAAACCCGGTAACATCTTGCTCACTTGTTACGATAGAATAAGGCAAAGAAGGAAACTGATGCTTATCCATTACATCTCTCATTCTGTGTTTATCTCTTGTAAGCAGTACAGGCTCCATCGGATTTCCGAACAATCCCAGCTTCTCTTTGATAGCAGCTGCGGTCAATAAGCCAAACTCCTGAAAGGAGACTACGCAATCGAAAGGCTCCTTAGCATGTAATAAAGCAAATAATTCCGGAAGTATTGGATCATCCAGCTGAAAGGTATACAATTGATCAATATATTCCATGTCTTCCATTGTAATTTTTTGTTTTTCTTGAACCAAAGTTACTGAGATTCCGCAGATATTGGCTTTTTTATAAATATCAGTCCATCCGCCAATCATGATAAGACGCTTAGGCTTACTAACAGGTTCCATAATATACATCTTCTCCATTCTAAAATGTACACAACAAATGCAAAAAAGGAGCTAATCCATATGAAATGGTCAGGCATTTTTATTGATAGAGACGGAACACTGGGCGGCGAAGGAGAATCTGTTATATACCCGGGCGATTTCAAACTCTATCCCTCCGCTGCCACGGCGCTCAACCTGCTGAAGAAGACATCTATACCGTTGTTTGCTTTTACAAATCAGCCAGGCATCGAAGAGGGAAAAGCTACTGTGCAGCAATTTGAGCAAGAATTGTCTCTTTGGGGTTTTGATTATGCCTATATCTGTCCCCATCGCGAGGACAGCCGCTGCCAGTGCAGAAAACCGCAAACAGGCATGCTGCTGGAAGCCGGCCTGAAGCACCGGCTTGATCTGAAAGACTGTGCCGTTATCGGTGACAGGTGGAGTGACATAGCGGCAGCATCTGCTGTTGGAGCATTCTCCATACTGGTAATGACCGGCGCAGGAGCCGAAGCGCAGCAAAAACTTACAACGTTAGGGCTTGCACCCGGCCTGATCGTTCAGGATCTGCTGGAAGCGGCAGTCTGGATTAGTGCCCGTTTATGAGTAGACCATAGTTCCATCTTTAAATACGATAAGCTGTCCAGGAGAGAATGTCTTGAAATCACCAGCTTTAATGATAGGATACGATGACACAATGTATCCGTCCTGCGGGTCAACCCTTGTATAGCCCAGCCCCATGTGCTCAGACAGCCCGTAGTAACAGAACAAGTGAACGCCGTCCGAGAAGATACAATTTAACTGACCCTGTTGATTCAACACCTGCAGTTTATGGTGCAATGAATCAAACCTGTCCGTTGCACCTCCAAAGCCGCTTTGGTCTATCCAGTTCATTAGACTACAAAAAAGTGACTCACTGTCGGTATCCCCGATCGCTGTAAATCGGCCTTCTTCAGACGAAGAGAGCGGATTTATTTTGCCGTTGTGCACAAAAATATAATCTGTTCCGCCGCATTCCCTGACAAAAGGATGGGTATTCCTGTAAGCCGTTAGACCTTCTGTGGCAAACCTAACATGACCGGCAAGCAGCTTAACGGGAAAGGGTCTCCCGCTAAGCCATTGTGCCATATCCGATCTGGAGGCCTTCCCTGCATCCTTAAACAAGCGGGCACAAGGGGCCCGGTCATCCGGGTAGTAGCCCAGTCCCCATCCATGGGGATTAAACATACTGCGGTTAAAGAAATTTCTTATTTCACCGGATGTATCTTTTTCTTGGGCCAGACTAATTCCAAGTAGTTCACACATTGAATGATTCTCTTAACAGATGCTGCTGTACCAGTCGAATCACTGTCCCTATGCTGCTGAAATGATCCATCGTCAGTTCTGCATCATCGAACTCGATCTCGAACTCTGTTTCCAGCAGCACGATAAGCTGAACAATATTAATAGAGTCAAATCCATAATCCTCCCGCAACAAGGCGTCACGCGTTATCGACTCATCCTGTGCCAATAGCTTGTTGTTTACCATAGTATCAACAACTTTTTTCTCAATCTGCTCTTCAGTCATCTCTTCTTTCCTCCCATGCATTACATCATCATACTGTGTGGAACTGAGCAGCCTGTCGAACCGGATTATAGTTATATTCCAGACAGGCTGCTATCCAGCGTTCAACCCCAAAGCCCGTGCAGGCTGTAACGACCTCTCCGCTTCTGTCAAATTCAAACGGACCGCTAAAATGAGTGCCGTGAGAATTAAACGAAGCTACCGCCACTTCTTCACCCTTAATGGGTATGACCAGTTCCGCTTTAAGTGCATTCGCCCGCTGTAGCTTCGATTTGATTTTATTTTGCTGTGAGTTATAAAAGGGATCATTTGCATTCGTGATGTAAGCTTCAGGACAAATTTGCTGCGCCAGGTCAAGCGCAAAGGCCTTAACTTCATTCAACTGGCGCTCTACAAATTCAGCCCCACCAACAAATACCAGCTCTCTTACCGTAAAATCCCACAAACGCGTAAATGGCTTTAACCGGTCTCCTTCATAGCGATAAACTCTCGCTTTGGTTGTAACGATTTTTGGATAACTGCATGCCTTTAACATGGGATAAATATGCAGACAGGCTGCCGGTGTCAGATATTGATGATCAGTGGCCAGATACTCAGCCCGGATCGTCTTTTCAGCAGCTATGGCTTCATAATGGCTCTGATCAGCAATCGCCGCCACCGTCAGCTGATGAGGAAATGAGCTGAAGTATCCGCATTTTTGTAATACGTCCTCATCGATCAAGGCAGGAATGTGGTATTCTTCATATTCTTTGTCCTGTAAAAAACGTTTAAAAAGCTGATCCAGCTGTGTCATCCATTCGTATCCTTCAGCTCCCAAGGCGGTGTAACCTTTCATGTGGAATGAAAAATTGTCAGAGCACATTGTAAAACTCCCCTTTGCGTAGTCAGATTATATTCATTGCCAAAGCTTGTCCCACTTTGTCCGTAATGTTAAACATCCGTTCTGTAAAACCGGTTCCCCATTGCCGTGTCTCACCGTTTCTGTCGTAAAATATATCCAACAGATCTTTCCTGCCGTTCAGATCATCCAAGAAATCGACAGGTACCCTATCCGGGTAAAGTTTGTTAAGCAAAGATAACGTATAAAAGACAGGCACACCGGCGTTGGGTATGGCTTCAAGTATATTTTTAAGCTCGCCCCAATGAATCGCCTGCTGCTTAAGAAACTCGTTAATGTCACAGAATTTTATCAGGTTTAAATCAAACTTATCCCGCAGCCATCTGGACTCAAAGCAGAAAAAGACAGCTTCACTGTACAAGTGCGCACATAATTGAATCAGCTGATGCTCCGGCTTCAACCGGTAAATGTTCATTTCATGGGAATTCACCTGTTCAGCCTGTGCAATAAATTCAGCCGCCGGGAGCCTGTATTGATTGGAGGCATTGCTATGGCCCTTCCACGCCAGCTCAAAGTTCACATCAATTTCAACCGCTTTACAAGCGCTTTGGCCTGTAGGCTTTAGAAACTCAGTGAGCTCATGCGTATTCATTCGGTGCAACATCTTCTCTTCTCTCGATGCCGGCGTAATGGTATTGGTACTAACATCATAATGCCCCTGTATATAACCTAGCCCGGCCAGCACTTTTGTGACTTTGGACAACTCCTCCTGTCCTATTAAAAAGTCAACGTCATGAAATTCTCTTAGCCCGATATTCTGGTACACCGTCGGTGCCAAGAGCGCTCCTTTTAGCAAGACCGCTCTTATTCCGCTTTTTTGAAACGCCTGATATACATATTTAAGTTCGGTTAGGACAATAGCATTGTGTTCTGCGATACGCGCGGATTCATGCTCAAATATATATCGCACATACTTCTCCATAAACCGGGTCAAACCTAAATTTTGAAAATGGTTCCAAACAAGCGGAATCACTCTGTGATGGGCACATTGATACAACACGAATCCCCAGTCCAGCTCTTCTCTCACAAGTTGCACCATCATTTCTTGCTCTCTGCCGGTGAGATGTACTTGGGAAGCTGTAATAATAAGCTGTTCTTCTGCGCTATACATATATTTCCCCCTACCCTGTGCTTAGTCATGATTACCGGATTATTTTTACACTTTTATTTTCACAATTAATCTCAAGAATACTTCCGCATGACCATTTTCTATACAGCGCTTCCCCCGCTCCGATGATCGCAGGAATCCCTAATTCACCTGCCCTGATTGCCATATGAGAATTCACCCCGCCATACATCGTAATAAAACCTCCGATCTGATGGGAAAAGATCCAATCATATCCGGGATCTGCATTAGGAATCATTAGAATGCTGTCCTTAAGCTCAGTCTTCTCTGCACCGATTGATGCAAGATTTCCACACACCGTTTTTTGAGTAATAAAATTCGGTTCAAACACAGGCAGTGAAAATTCCCATACATCGTTAATGTCAACAATAATGGGCGGAAGACAGATTTGCCTGGAAATACAGTAGCTTTCTCTACCCTCTTTAACAGATTGCCGCATCGCAGTGGATGCCGCTGCGCTGGACGCATAAAGCTGCTTCAGAATATTGTAATTAAGGAAGGAGCAGTCATCCTCCGATAACCCCGTTGTAGCTCCTAACTGCTTGATTAAAGAGATCGCATCACTGAGACTTCGAGTGAAAATAAATTTCGAATATTCTCTTCCTTCAATGGCACCCCTGATAAATTTGAATAAACCGGGGGCATCCAGCTGTATGCGGTGCTTCTCAAGCAACTCCGATATTCTGTTCATTTTATGCTCAGGCAATTTAAAAATGAAAGGTTCGTGTACAACCCCATCTTCGGCCTCTGCGCATTCCCATGTAAAATATCTTTCTGGCTGTTCATCATAACGCGGAGATAAAATATCATAAGTACCAGGTCTCAGATGCCCATACTGAAGCAGAAATTCTTCTCTGGACATTTGTCCGAAGTCGCGTTTCATTCTGGAGCTAACCGTGTCCAGACTCTCCATAAAAGCACTGTACTCTGCTGTATTGAGAATCTCCAAATCCAGCAACGACCGCAACATCTGCATTGCAATAAAAGCAGAGCGCGCCAATCCAGCGAACGGAAGTGCTCCGTAAGTCTTGCAATCCTCGATCAGCCAATAAATAGTTGAAACGATGTCCATCCGGCTGTTTAATACCTGTGCTCTGCGTTTCTCAAACTCCTTCAGCATATGAAATTCATGCAGCCAAAGGCCGTCATTATTATTGATAATCCGGTTCGTCAATTCACGCAGGCTGGAACTCAGCACACTCAGTTCTTGCTCAGAAAGCCCTGCATCCTGTAATTCAGCTAATCTCCGGTCCAAATCAAATGTATAGCATGAATACACAATCTCGAACTCTACTTTATCGTGCAGTGATGGATTGGACGAGAGCTTATCCAAGTAAAATTCACATAATCGCTCAGCCAGAGGCTCCGGTACATCGGCCGGAATAAACGATGTGAAACTGGCTCTGACATCAACATAAGGAAAGCATCCAAAATTCACAAGCAGCGGCTGGCCCTGTACGTCACGGTAGCCGTAATGAAAACGCTGGGTGGCCCAAATATGATCCGTTATCAATTCCTTGTATAAGGACAGGGCCAGAGGCCGGGGTCTGGTTCCGATAATTTCAGCGGGATTCCAATCCGGCATTACAGCAAAAATGCTCTTCTGCCCCAGAAGCGGAGGATGTGCCCGCAACAGACATTCGAGCCTTGAATCAATTTCTAACAGAGCCTGCTGCTGCTGCTTTATTTCAGAATTATGATTAAACTTTAAGACCAGAGGCCTCACCTGAAGCAGATATAGCTCATGATCTGAGGTCATTGCATATTCTATATCAAGCGTATCTGTCTGGAGCAGCAGCATTAACTCTCTCATCATTCCAATGACCCGTGACATCACGGGATCACGCGGCTCGGCTGTGTTAAAGCAATAAAAAGTCTCCAGTTCGTTAGAACTTCCTGAAGTAACAGAACTGGTGGAGCCTGAATGAGTATCATAATTGACTACGAAGTAGGAGCCCCCTGTATTGGGATCTTTGCTGAAAGCTACCCCGCTATGAATGACATCTTGCAGCATAGGCTGAATAAAGACCTGATCATCAGCATGGACTTGGCCGTAAGACTGAAAAACCCGGCTTATTGCCTGCTCCATTGGCTCCAGTCCTACCACATTAAGTACAGACAAATAATTGCCGGCAAGCGATTGATTGAAGCCGTCTTCATTTTTTGCGCTACTGCGAACAATTAGAGGAGTAGATAGCCATGACCGTTCATTTATCAGTTTTAACAGATTCTGCTTGCCCATAGGCCAGTCTTTCGCAGATACCTTAATCTGCGGCAGAATGGTTACAGAACTCAATGTACTGGACAATCTCTCTAATGTTTCAGACTTCGTTCCAAAGGCAACCACGATTCTTCCCCCTTCAATCGCTAAGGTTACTTATACCAGAGCCCTGGCTGAAGAATCTGTGATCCGGGACAGCAGTTCGGAATCCAAGATACCTTTACCTCTGACAGAAACCATACGACATGTTGATAGTGCATCTGACAGCTGCTGAATTTTTGGCAGCATAACATCAGAACTTGCCGGTTTAATAAAGTGATTCCAGCCGTTTAAAGGGTTATTTGCTGTTATTTCTACATGCTCGGTCACAAGCCTTGGATCCGACTCCTGAATGACACCCGTTTCCTCCGAAGCAAGAACATCCGGCAATAAAACTGCCTGCAGAGGCATGGGCCCCGCAATAAACTGAAAATCAAATACCTTCTCGAGAAGATGCGGAGAGAATAATATCTTTGCCTCCGGCTTGGCAGGATCCAATTCATAACCTTCTGCCTTTAACATTTCTGCTAACCGAGGGTACTTTAATATCGTTCCAAAGCCCAGACTCGGATAATCCGGCCAGCCGTACGCTTGAATTTCTCCATCATTGATACGCAAAAACAATTTGTCGCCGGAAACAAATTTGTATTGGTGATCCACAAGAAGCTCCAGCAGGAAGGTGGACTTTCCGGCGCCCTTTCTTCCTACTACCGCTATTATCTTCTCACCGTCGCTGGCAGCAGATGCATGTAAAACCAGCGTACCCCTGTACTCCTCCAGACGAATAAAAAGGTCACGGATCAAGTCAATGACTTGAATGTACGATCGTTCAGAGATATATAAATGAATCCTGCGGTGATGTTCCTCAAACAAAATAGCTGTCCCTGTATGCTCCGACAGTATCATTTCCTTCCCTGCCTCCGGCAGGCCTCTTAATCCATAGAGATGGAATTCCGGATACTTGTTTCTACGGATCAGTACTTCTTCCCATTCCAGGTTCTTGATATTAAGCTCTGCATAAGAATGCACAAATACAGATGCTTCTGCCGAGGCCGGCCGGCCGGGAGTCAGGCTTAAATGGGTCGTGAAAAACCGGAAAATGTTCTCCATCAGCGGGATACATTCCGTATCCACATCAATGCCCAAAACAGAATCCATAAATTTCATAGAGTATGATCGAGGTTCTGCCACATTTCATCCACCTTTTATAATTGTTATTTTAACCAAATTTAGTCAGCTGTAGTTTACAATAAATTTACATAGTAATCTATAACCTCTGTAAAATTAGAAATTATATGTAAATATATTAGTAATTACGCTAAAACGTCTAAAGATTTATTATTTGAAATTGATACAGTTGAGAAGTCATTTTTATCCTGCTATAGTATGGAAAATATTACTTTTTAGTGGTGAAATATGAAAATATTAATATATTCTAAGTTTGAGCGTATTTTACCCCCCGAAGAATCATTCAGTTGCTGTTCCTGGGGCCAGAACACTGTCACGCTTGTATACACATTCTCAGATTTGCATGTAAATGCAAAAGGAAGAAAGGCATTTTTAATGGAAGCCGGCACTTTAATGTTCTGCAAGGATTGTGAATTTACAAATCATAGTTCGCAATACTTAAAGCTGATCGGCATCACCTTCTCTGTGTATAATTTTCTCTTGCATCCTTCCATTTTTCTGTTGTCGTTGCCCTCCCCTCTCCTTCGTGAGCTGGCGTTGGACATTCTCCATTCCCCGCTCATACCCGAGAATATTGAAGCTGAGGATAAGCTTGCCTTGCTTATCCGGCAGTGTTCAGAATCTTGCCTGCCGCCCCCACCGCTGACGGAGCACTGGAGCGAGGACAAGAGTCTGGATGTCAGGATGGTCTATGTGTACCGGTACATCCGTAAGCATTATAACGAACCGTTGACTCTAGACTTATTAGCGAACCTTGTCACTTATAATCCGGTCTATCTAAGCAATAAATTCACAAAAATATTTAAAGTGTCGCCGTTACGCTTTTTACAATCCGTTCGTATAAAAAAAGCTCAAGAGCTGTTAATCGATACCAAACTTTCTGTCTGTGATATCGGCAAAGCCGTCGGCTATTTGACATCTTCACAATTTTGCATTGTTTTCAAAAAAAATGTGTCCCTTACTCCATATCAATTTCGGATTAACTCACAGCTAAAAAAAATAAACAATTGATTTGCTGAAGAATAAGGAGGTCTCTCCATGAACAACCTGTCATTCCGCCCGGACGGAACATTCACCATCGTCCAGTTTACCGATTTGCACTGGAGCGAAACGGAGCACGATAAACGCACTGCACTGTTAATGAAGGATATTTTACATAACATAAGGCCGGATTTGGTACTGTTTACAGGGGACGTTATCCATTATGAGGATTGCCCCGATCCGGTTACAGCCTACAGCCATGCAGTAGCCGCTGTTATTGAAGCCGGCGTACCGTGGGCGGCTGTTTTCGGCAATCATGATGCCGGACACTCACTCTCCGTTAAGCATGAACTGCTCCGCCTGCAGCAGGCCAGCCCGCATTGCCTGACGGAGGAAGGACCGGAGCTGGGCAACCGTTTAGGGCATACGGTTATCCTGCTGCATTCCGCCGAAGAAGCCCCGTCTGCGGCCCTTTATTTATTTGATTCCGGGAGCAATGCAGTACACCCGCCCGGGGGCTTCGAGTGGATCACCCAGGGGCAAATCGCCTGGTATCTGGAGCACTCGGCTGCGCTTGCAGAAGCGAACAACGGGCAGAGCGTACCCTCTCTTGCTTTTTTGCATATTCCCCTGCCGGAATACAATGAATTGTGGGACTATAATGTATGTTACGGACACAATTACGAAGGGATGGGCTGTGCCAAGGTGAACTCCGGTTTATTCGCAGCCTTCGTGGAAAGGCAGGATGTCAAAGGGGTCTTCTGCGGGCATGATCACGTGAATGACTTCTGGGGAGAACTGCACGGCATCCGCCTGCATTATGGGCGGGCTACCGGCTATAACAGTTATGGACGCGAGGGATTTCCGCGGGGAACGCGGGTAATTCAACTGCGGGAGAACGGGGCTGCCTTCAGCAGCTGGCTTATGCTGGAAGACGGCGAAGTGCAGCTTACGCAGCCTGAGCATCAGCCGGAGAAGGTGTGGAAGCGGATTTAATATCAATGCGAACCGGCGCCAAAAATCCGTTCCCATGCGGGAACGGATTTTTGACTAGCAATAGATTATGCCCACCACATGTCAATGGGCTGCTCGCGGATCAGGATCGACTGCAGGTTGGTAACGGCACGCTGGAAGCCTTCGTCCACTGACATCAGCGGGTCCTCATGCTCGATGCTTACTACATAATCATAGCCGTAGGTACGCAGTGCGCTCATCATATCCGACCACTCGGACAGGCTGTGACCGCAGCCGACGGAGCGGAACGTCCACGCCCGGGTCTGCACATCGCCGTAAGGCTGCATATCGGTCAGGCCGTACATGTTAATGTTATCCTGATCGAGATAGGTATCCTTGGCATGGAAGTGATGGATCGCTCCGGCCTTGCCGAGAATCTTGATTGCGCCAACCGGATCAATTCCCTGCCACCACAGATGGCTAGGATCAAGGTTAGCCCCGATAGCGTCACAGGTCGCTTCTCTCAGCTTCAGAATCGTGTAAGGCGTATGGCACAGGAAGCCGCCGTGCAGCTCGATGCCAATCTTCACGCCATGCTCCTCCGCCAGCTTGCCGATCTCCTTCCAGTACGGAATCAGCTTCTGCTCCCACTGCCAGGTCAGAATGTCGCTGTACACGGTAGGCCAAGGCGATACCGGCCAGTTCGGCGCTTTGGCATCCTCGCTGTCTCCGGCGGTGCCGGAGAACGTATTAACGACCTGAACCCCCATCAGCGAAGCCAGCTTGATTGACTTGCGCAGAATTTCATCACCCTGACGGGCTTCTTCCTTGTCAGGTGAGATCGGGTTGTTGTGACAGCTGAATGCGCTGATCATAATACCGCGGCTAGTGAATTTTTCCAGGTAAGCCTTGCGTGCTTCTCCGCTAGCCAGCAGCTCGTCAGTCGGGCAGTGCGGATTGCCAGGGTTACCGCCTGAGCCGATCTCTACGGCATTCAGGCCGGCGGCCGCGATTTTATCGAGCATCTCATCAAGAGTCAAACTTCCGAATACGGGATCAAATACGCCTAATTTCATTTATACGCCCACCTTTTCGCGAATTGGCTCCAGAGCCTGGGAATGGCCGTACACCGGATAATCGCGCTTGGTTGGTGCGCACCAGTTTACGCCGTTGATGATAACCTGTTGAATTTCTTTATGGTAATACGTCGGATAAGATTCATGGCCCGGCTGGAAGTAAAAGATTTTGCCGCTGCCGCGCCGGTAGGTCGAGCCGCTCGGGAACACGTTGCCGCCCTCGAACCAGCCGACAAAGATCAGGCTCTCCGGTGCCGGTACATCAAAATGCGCCCCGTACATCTCTTCCTGCTCCAGATCGATATATTCGCCGATGCCTTCGGCAATCGGATGGCTCGGGTCCATCACCCAGAGGCGTTCCTTCTCGCCCGCTTCGCGCCATTTCAGATCACAGCTGGTGCCCATCAGCTTCATGAAGATTCTGGACATATGGCCGGAGTGCAGCACAATCAGCCCCATTCCCTGCAGCACACGGTTATAGACCCGGCTTACGATCTCGTCGCTGACCTCCTGATGGGCAATATGGCCCCACCATACCAGTACATCTGTGTTATCCAGCACTTCTTCTGTCAGTCCGTGCTCCGGTTCATCCAGTGTCGCTGTAGCTGTATCGAACCCGGCATCCTCCAGAAATCCGGCAATCTGGGTATGGATGCCCAGCGGATAGACCTGGCGGATACGCTCTTCCTGCAGCTCATGACGGTACTCATTCCATACGGTTACTCTTGTCACTATAGGACACACTCCTAAATGGATCTTTATTAATGAAACTAAATGTTCAAGTTCAACTTACTTATTCCTCAAAAAATACCGGCATCCCTGTCTCGGACGACTTGTAGATCGCCTCCAGAATCCGGGTTACCACCAGCGCCTGCTCCGGTTTAACAACCGGCTCTGTATCATTAATGATGCTGTCGATCCACTGCGTGGCTTCAACCAGCGCCGGATCTTCGCCTGCACCGTCGTAGAAGTCAACGCCGGCAGCATCCAGGCCGATGTGCTTCTCGAACGTTTTGCCGTACTCTTCACCATTGATGCGCAGGCCTTTTTCCATGTCGGCTCCACCCTCTGTCCCGCAAAGCGTTGTCTTTGCTTCACCGACATCCAGGGTATTCAGCGCCCAGCTGGCTTCGAGCACAATGGTCGCCCCGTTCTGCATGGTAATGAAGCCGATTGCCGAATCCTCTACTGTGAATTTCTCCGGGTCCCACGGGCCCCAGGCGTTGGCGGCATTTTTGCGGCCTGACAGCTTGTGGTAAGCATTGCCTACCGCATATTTCGGTTTGTAATTATCCATCATCCACAGCGTCAGGTCGAGCGCATGGGTGCCGATATCGATCAGCGGACCGCCACCCTGGGCCTCCTCATCCAGGAATACGCCCCAAGTCGGCACCGCACGTCGGCGGATCGCCTTGGCTTTGGCGTAGTAGATTTCGCCGAGGTCGTTATTTTCACATACCTTATGCAGGTAAGCCGAATCCGATCTGAAACGGTTCTGGTAGCCGATGGTCAGCTTTTTGCCGGTACGCTTAGCTGCATCAATCATCGCCTGTGCTTCAGCGGTAGTCTTTGCCATCGGCTTCTCGCACATCACGTGCTTGCCGGCCTCCATCGAGGCGATCGAAATTTCCGCATGGGAAATGTTCGGTGTACACACATGGATTACATCTATATTGGTATCTTTCAGCAGCTCTTTATAGTCTGTGTAGACCGCTGCGTCCGCATCTCCAAATTCTGCTTTGGCCTGCTCGGCCCGTTCAGGTACGATATCGCAAAAAGCAACCATGACAGCGCCTTCCACTTTGCTCAGAGCCGGCATATGCTTGCCGGTTGCGATGCCCCCGCAGCCGATAATTCCCACTTTTAAAGTCATTCTCTATTTCCCTCCAACGAATGTTGTGAACTCTCTGCCTCTAATCATACAAATCCTGCGAAGCGCTTTCTTCCTGCATTCTTGCCCTGTTATTCCCGAATATTGTCCTGTGATATTTCAGCGGCGAAATACCGGTTGCCGACTTAAAAAAATGATGAAAGGTCTTCACGCTGCCAAACCCGGCGGCTTCAGCAACAGCAGACATCGGCAGATCCTCATTGAGCAGAATCCATTTGGCTTTGTTCAGCCGGTATTCATTGAGGAAGGCGACGAAGGTCATGCCGGTGTGCTTTTTGAACAGCTTGGTAAAATAATACGGACTGAAGCCCATATGACCGGCTACCTCATTAAGGGTGATCTGCTCCTGGTAATGCTGCTCAACATAGATAAAAATCCGTTCCAGACGCTCCATCATTTCCCGGGACTGTGACAGGGTATCCTCTGAAAATTTCGGCAGCCTGCCTGCGTTATTCCTGGGAACCTCGCGCATAATCACGGTCAGCAGCTCAAATAGACGGGCTTTGATCAGATAGGCATAGCCTTCCCCCCGCCGGGTGTCCTCTTCATATATACTTTCAATCAGTCCGATGATCCGCCCGGCCGTCTCCTGAGGCCAGCCTGAGCTGGAATGCTCCATCGCCGTAAACACCTCGCGCAGCGAGAAATCAGTTCCGCAGGTAGCCGCCAGCTCCTGAAACAAATTCAGGTCGAACTGGAGAACTACCCGTTCGCTCTCCGGCGAAGCAAGAAAATAATGCACGTCTCCCCCGTTGATAAATTGCACTTCCCCCTGCTCCATGCGGATTGGAGTATCATTTATTCCCAGATTTAGTCTTCCTTTAGTTACGTAAATCATTTCAATTTCTTTATGCCAGTGCGGATAGCAGAGCTCATCCCCGCCGCAGATCAGGCTACGGAAAGGAAAATGCTTGTCCACATCCGGAAGCTCGAGATAGATGCTCATAAGCGCGGCTCCTTACGTGTGGTTCTTTTACCGGATCATGGTAATCCGTGAACCGGTTACGGTAATCGTACCTTATCCCTGTGAGTAAAAACAAATTGCACGCGGCAAGGCCTTTGCCAAGATACTTACTCGGCGCCCATGCAGGGTTCCCCTCCGAACGCAAAAAGCCCGGAGTCCACAGGACCCGGGTTTCTTTGCAGCGCCTTACAGTAGCTTGACCGCTTTATTAGGAGCTGCTACAGCTTAATCTTCAGCACAACCTTTCGCACCGCTTCCTTGCTCCCGGCTTCGATGCCGGTCATGTGGCCGTCCTGCGGATAGCAGACCACCAGCGCTCCAGGGCCTGCGGTTACCGCAGACTGCAGCTCACCAGTGAAGAACACTGCGTCCTTCTCGGCACTGTATTCCTCTTTTACCTCCAGCTGTTCAATGGCCGCATAGCCGATCCGCTCTGTGCCTTCCAGAATGTAGTGGAGGTCCAGATTAATCCGGTGCGCTTCCCAGAAGCAATCCCCGGCAGCCTTCGTGTCATATTCATTAATGAAGTAGAACATATTCTCATCGACTTCATGGCGTCCTGCGGCCTGTCCGCTGAAATCCGTGTCCCGCAAAAAATGCAGCCCTGCCTTAATTTTCTCTCCGTATGCTGCCTCATTCTCAAGTAAATGTCCCAGTGTGTCTACGATCAAGCCGATCATCTCCTGCATTCTCTGATTTATTGCCGCTACTGCAGCATACAAAAAAGAATAATGGATTCCATACGCCGCAGCTATGCATTTGTTCACGCTTACCCGGCATATTCTTTTAATAGAGTGACGATGAGGACGATTAGCCCCGCTATCCGAAAGTTCCCGCCGCTATTGAATCTATTTAGGTGGAGATCCGCCAACTAATTCTTCGCTGAACCGGATCATAAGTGAATTAGCGGGCAAAACGCCAGCTAATTTCGGTGATATGGGCTTCTGAGCGATAAATCCTCCAAAATAGATGGCGTTGTTCCATCTAATGGTTGTAAATGCTGAAGCAAGCTGGGATTAAGTGGACTCTATCCAACTAAACAGTCTAGGAGGCTTGATAGAAAATGCTGATCTTCCTTATGTACATGTTCGCCGCGCTGGGAATAGGCCTGCTGCTGGCAGCAGCGGTGCTGAAGCTCCGGCTCTCCCATCCCTCATCCGATCTGACCAGGCTGGCCCGGGCGCTCAGCTCCTATCAGCTGGCCTTCCCCCGGCGGTATGTCACACCTGACCAGTCACATATGATCGCTCTTGATGAAGCCGGCAGAACGCTGGCCATCGGCAGCTGTAATCCAGGCAGGGCAGAGCATGCAACCGCGCAGCTGTACACGTATGATACGATACTGGGATCAGAGATTGTTGAGAATGCCCTCACCCTCACCAAGGCCAGCAAGACAAGCCGGATTACAACCAGCGCTGGTAAACCCGGGTACGGCTTCAACCGTCATGACGCTGCACGAAATACTGGAACGCCCGCAGACTCCAGCCCGCCAGATGCAGAGGAGATCAAGGAGCTCACACTCCGAATCTATCTCAGCAGTGCCGATACGCCGGTCCTGTCCATCCCTTTTCTGCCAAACCTTGCTCCTTCCAAAAAAACAGATCCGGAATACTCTCAGGCATTCACTGAGGTTCAGCATGTGCATGAAGCGCTCCTGAAGATCCTCTCAGCGTAGGTAAAATGCCGTCAGCTCCGGCTTGGTTCAGCGGACCGGAAAGGTCAGGCTATCGAGCGTCTTACCCTGCTGCAGCCTGGCGATAATGTTGAGCAGAAAACGCTCTGCCAGGCTGCCCTGCATAATGGCTTTCTCCGCTTCCTCCAGAGTGAACCAGGCCGCATGATCCAGCTCTTCGCTGATTCCGCTCAGATCCTCTGAGTCCGCCACACTCATATAATTCAGCATAAGCGTATTGGACGGCGCAAAATATTCACTCCGCATATATTCGTAAGCGATGATATCCAGCCCGGCTTCTTCCTTCACCTCGCGGATCAGGGTCTCCTCGGCGTTCTCCCCTTTATTCACGTAGCCTGCGAGCAGGATATAGTGTTTGCGGTTATACTGCTGGATCAGCAGAATTTTGTTCATCTCGCGGTTCAGGACCGCAGTGCTCATCGCCGTACTGAACACCGGGAATCTGAACACCCCGCATTCCCCGCAAAAAGGCACCTCCCCCTCCCCGTTACATTCCTTCAAGACCAGCTTGGTTCCGCATTCCAGACAAAAATTCAAATCCATCTCTTCTTTCTATGTATGTTATAAGCAGTCTGAACTTATTGTAGTCCATTCCGTCAGCCCTGTGTAAAATTTGCAGCGGCCAGCATCCTTTTGCGTTAAGCGGACAGGGTTTGCTGCCCTCATGTGGAATTAGTGAACAGGCGCCTGTACAATCAGGAGTAATGAAATCAATAAGCTGGAGGGAAACGTCACATGAACAGCATTATCAACTTTGCACACCGCGGGGCCTCTGCAGTCTGCCCGGAGAATACGATGGCGGCATTCCGCAAGGGGCTGGAGCTGGGAGCAACCGGAATTGAAACGGATGTCCAGCTGTCACTTGACGGAGGGCTGGTGATTATACATGATGAGGGCCTTAAGCGCACTACCGGGGCTGATGGCTATGTAAAGGACAAGACACTTAGCCAGCTGCTGGAGCTGGATGCAGGTTCGTGGTTCGGGCCGGAGTTCGCGGGAGAACGCCTGCCGGTGCTGGAGGAGCTGCTGGATCTGCTGAAGGACCGGGATACGGTGCTGAACATTGAGCTGAAGAACGGGATTTTTATGTATCCGGGAATGGAAGAAAAGGTTATCGCCGCCGTGCGGGATTACGGTATGAGCGAGCGGGTCGTTCTGTCGAGCTTCAACCATTATTCATTGGCTCACTGCAAATCGCTTGCACCGGAGATCCGCACGGGAATTCTATATTCGGAAGGCTTATTCCGTCCTTGGAATTATGCCGCCACCCTGAATGCCGATGCGCTGCACGCTTATCACTTTGCCGTACTGCCTGAGTTTGTTGCTGAAGCAGCGGAGCTGGGCAAGGCCTATCATCCCTGGACCGTCAATGATCCGCAGCGGATGAACGATTTAATAGATGCCGGAGTTGCCGGTATCATTACCGATTATCCGGATGTGCTGGCCGGACTGCTGGCTGGCAGACAAGCTTAATATCCGGCACAAAGAGTCCGGGCGGCCGCGCCGGTACAACGGCTGCGCTCCCGGACTCTTTGTGTTTTAACAGCGACTGCACTATACTTCACAGCACATGGCTTGCTGCTTAATTCGCTTTGGTTCTGCCCAGCCAGTTCACCGGCTGAATAACATTGCTTTGCTTGTGAACTGCATAACGCCCTCTGCCCAGCTGCTTGGCTGTATACATTGCTGAATCGGCTTCCTTCAGCAGGCGGATCGGATCGACAGTTCCCTGGCTCGCTGTAATGCCGATGCTTGCTGAGACGAATAACTCGTGCTGCTCAAGCTGGTAGTTACGGGTTGTGCTCTCCAGCACCTTTAAAGCCAGCTGTTCAGCTTCCCTATAGCTGCATCGCTTCGCTATAATCACGAATTCATCACCGCCGACCCGGAATATATGCCGTTTTCCCTTGCTGGAGAACTGCTGCAATGAACCGCCTACGGCCTGCAGCAGCAAATCGCCGATATGATGGCCGAGCTTGTCGTTGATCGACTTGAAGCGGTTCAGATCAAGATATAGCACGGCAAGCTGCTCACCGGACTTGCAGTGATTCCAGAAGTGATCCATGCCGTTCTTATTGAACAGGCCGGTCAGGCTGTCCCTGTAGGCCAGCTCCTTTAGCTGTTCACGCTCGGCCAGCATCTGGCTGATACGGTGGAACAGCCAGATCATCAGGGCCAGGGTCAGCGCATAAAGCGACAAAGGGATTAGCAGACCGCTGCCCGTAAGGCTAATTCCCGGTACAGCTTGTACACCAAACATATGCATGCCCGATATCCCGCCGGTGAGCATAAGAATGACCAGGCTCGTGCGCAGGGCACGGGCCTTTGGGCCTTTGTCCGCCAAATAGTATCCGGCCCGCAGCACGGAATAAGCTGTACCTGCCGCCAGCAGAACAGAGAGTAATGCAAACATATAATTTCGCGCTTCTTCCATTTAAGGAGCACTCCCTTTTGCTACTAAATAAGTAGGATCATTGTCGCGTATGTGATTTGTATCTGTATTACACTTATTATCGGCAGGTAAGGCCCGTTTCTCAATGGAATCTTTTGGATGACAATACAGGCAGATCAGCAATGAATATGCTGAACCGGCGGTTCTGTTATCCGGCGGATTCCCCGTGATGCTTCACACAATTGTAAAGCTCGCAGGTCCACGTCTCCCCGTCCTTCACAATCCGGGTGAGCGACGTGTTCTTCAGCAGCCGGCTCAGATCAAGCCCGGGCACAAGCCCGCCAAGCGTACTGCGCAGAATTGCGCCATGACTGACCACCAGCACACGCTGGCCGGGATGCAGCGCAGCGACCTCTTCAATAGCCTTGCAGCCTCTCAGACGCCCCGAATCATTATTCTCCAGTCCAAGCTCCAGCGTTTTCCATTCCTGACCCCAGCGCTTTACCCGTTCCTGCTCCGTTGTACCTTCCAGCAGTCCGCCGTCCATCTCGCGGATTCCCGGCAGCAGACCTGCCACCGTAAGGCCGAGTCTGGCTGCAATTACCTCTGCTGTCTGCCTGGCTCTAATCATATCACTCGAGTAGACCAGCTCCCACTCCTCACCGCTAAGCCGTTCAGCAAGCTCTGCCGCCTGCAATAGGCCCTCTTCATCGAGCGGATTATCCGTGCGGCCCTGAATACGGCCTTCTTTATTCCATAAGGTGCTGCCGTGCCGGATCAGGCCTATAGTTGTTATCATGGATACAAACCGCCTTTGTGCAAAATAAAATAGAATAACTAAATTATATACGAACGGCCCTTAAGGCGCATGTGTCTGGTCACTCTAATGAAATCTCCGGTAATTGACGATAAATATTGGCAGAGCCATGACTCCGGTACATCATTCTGGGGCAGGTTCCATATTCATCCTGATATACAGGAAATACGTACTATGCTAAAGGAGATTCTGTTCATGCTTAAAAAATGCTCCACCCTCTGTCTGATTCTGCTGCTTCTGCTAACCGGTCTGCCGTCCCTGCAGCCTGGTTCCCTGGCCTCCGCTTCAGCAGCCCCAAAAAACGCCGTGTTCGTGGACAAATCCAGCCAGTCGTTCATTCCGCTGCGCTTCCTGAACGGCCTGTTCGGCATCACCTCGGTTCTGAACCCGGCTACAAAGGAAATTGAAATTTCCGGCGGAAATAGCTCCATTCTTCTTACTATGGGCCAAGCCTCCGCTACCGTTAACGGAAAAGCGGTAACTCTTACCGCTCTGCCCTTCAGCGGGAACGGCACGACCTATGTACCGCTGTCTGCCGTGAGTACGGCAATGGGAATCGGTCTGAAATGGAACAAAGAAACAGCTTCCGTTACACTCTCAGCAGCTGGTGAAGAAGCCGTCCTGCCGGTGGTAAGCGGCGCACTGGTCAAGCAGGATGCACCTGCAGCAGTCAGCGGCAAGCATACATATAAGGTTGGCTCCAGATCCTTCAGTGTACAGACTGTAACAGTATCGCTGATGCATCCCTCCGTCCGCCTGGACGCCGTGCTTGCTGGCAACACCGTCGGCAAGACAGAGGCACTTGGCAGCATTGCCAAGCGCAGCGGAGCCGTTGCGGCCATTAACGGAACCTTCTTCGACGCCTATACAAGCGGAGCCTACAAAGCACCCTACGGATATATTGTCAGCGGCGGCAAGATGCTGAAGAACAGCCCCGGCGACAAGCGGGCTGTCTTTGCCTACGACCGCAATCTGCTTGCCGAGCTGATTCCGGGAAGTGAATTCAGCGCGAGGTATCAGAGCGGCAGTATCGAGGGTGCAATCCAGGCAGGCCCAAGGCTGCTGGTCAACGGTGCGGTATCTCTGAATGTTGCCGCCGAAGGCTTCAAGGACCCTAAAATCCTCACCGGCGGCGGTGCCCGCAGTGCTCTGGGCATCACCCGTGACCATAAGCTGATTCTGCTGACGACCGGCGGGGCTACTATCCCGCAACTGGCCCAGATTATGAAGCAGGCCGGCGCTTATCAGGCAATGAATCTGGACGGCGGCGCCTCCAGCGGCCTGTACTTCAACGGTAAGTATCTGACCAGCCCGGGACGACTGATCAGCAACGCGCTTGTCGTCACCAAGTAATCAAATACAAGAATAGCTTCCTGTAATAGGTGTTCCGCCGTCTGATTCAAGACGGCGGAACACCTTTTTTTGTTCATGCCACTATTCCTACAATGCAGGCAGAATAAGGAACGTATGCTCAGGAGATAATACTTCCACCTTATCCAGTTTCCGGTACAAAGGAGGAGAAGCTTTTGACCGCCCGTTCCAGGCAAGGCCGCGAGCAAGACCAAGACCCTGCCGATACTCTTGTCCCTGCCCCCTGTCCGCTCAGCCCGTCGCTTGAAGAAAGCCTGCAGGAGATCATCCGCAGAACCGGCGCAAGCCCTGATATCGTTATCCGCAGATTGACCAACGAATCCTTAAGCCCGCTCCCGCTCGCTTTCATCTATATCGACGGTCTGGTGAACGCGGATCTCGTGAATCAGACTGTTCTGCAGCCGCTGATGGATTATGTCTTACCGGAGAACAGTTCCGTCACCGCAGATGACGCCTATCCGCTCGTCAAAGACCGGATGCTGCCGGTCGGCGGCGTTAAGGAAGGCAAGACCATTGAGCATATGCTGGCCTATCTGTTCGAAGGCTACACGCTTATCCTGTTCGGCGGGCTGAGGGTAGCTCTGGCAGCCGATACCTCAGGCTGGGAGAAGCGGAGTATCAATGAGCCAACCTCCCAGGGTGTTATCCGCGGCCCCAAGGAAGGCTTCACCGAAAGTCTGCGGGTCGGCACCTCTATGCTCAGACGCCGGCTCAAAACCTCTGATCTTAGAATAGAAGAATACAAAATCGGACAGCGCACCCAGACCGGTGTAGCCCTCGTCTACCTAGAGGGCCTGGCCAGCGCGGAGGTGCTGGCTGAAATCCGCCGCCGGCTTAACGGAATCATTACCGACAGTATTCTGGAGAGCAATTATATTGAGGAATTCATCCAGGACGGCGGACTGACCCCCTTTCCGACGATTCAGAATACCGAACGCCCTGATGCGGTGGCCGGCGGCATACTGGAGGGCCAGATCGGGATTATTATTGACGGTACTCCCTTTGCCCTGCTGGCGCCCTCCACCTTCTTTAACTTTTTTCAATCCAGTGAGGATTACTACCAGCGTTATGACATCTCGTCCTTCCTGCGGCTGATCCGCTACGGCGCATTTTTCGTATCCATGCTGCTGCCTGCCCTGTATATTGCGGTGACTACCTTTCACCAGGAAATGCTGCCGACCACACTGCTGATCAGCCTGGCTGCCCAGCGGGAAGGTGTACCGTTTCCTGCACTGGCCGAAGCGCTGCTGATGGAGCTGACGTTCGATGTGCTGCGTGAGGCGGGAGTGCGGATGCCGCGGACAATCGGCCCTGCGATCTCCATTGTCGGGGCGCTGGTGCTGGGACAGGCGGCAGTGTCTGCCGGTCTGGTATCGGCGGCGATGGTTATTGTTGTCTCTTTTACAGCAATCTCCAACTTCGTCATTCCGTCCTTGGCCATCGCCAACTCAATACGGCTGATCCGCTTCATGCTGATGCTGACTGCCGCTACACTCGGATTGTTCGGAATCATGTCCTTCATGATGGTGCTGCTGATTCATATGGCCGGCCTGTATTCCTTCGGTGTTCCTTACCTGTCTCCGGTAGCACCGATGATCCCCCGCTATCTCAAGGATATATTTATCCGTGTGCCGCTCTGGAGCATGCCGCTGCGTCCCAAGACATATCTCGGTAAAGAAACCCGCAGGCAGGCGCCGGGCCAGAAGCCGCAATCCCCCGAAGAGCAGCAAAAGAAAGCACAGCTGACCGGCCGGCAAACCGGGCCGCAGGAGGAGGACACGCCATGAACGGAAAAATCGGCACTGCACAGGCAGCTATGCTAGTAATCAACACGATCCTCCCTACGGCTACAGTGGTGCTTCCGGTCATTATCAGCAATTATGCCGAGCAGGATGCTCCCCTGTCTATCATGCTGGCCACCCTGGCCGGACTGATCGTTGCCGCTATTGTGGGGACTGTGATCCGCCTGAATAAAGGCGCTCCCTTTATCCCTTGGGTCGGGGAAAAAAGCTCGCCCGCGGCAGCCGTTATACTAGGCCTGCTTCTGACGCATTTCTATCTGGACACCACCTCCGCCATCCTGCGGGAGTTCGTTAATTTTATAAAAGACAATGTGCTGCTGAACACTCCCGTAACCGTCACGGTCATCCTCATTGTAGTCATTACCATCTACATGGTCAGACAGGGGATCGAATCCATTGCCAGAGTGAACACCATTGTGATGCTGCTGTATGTTTTCTTCGTGCCGCTGTTCCTGTTCGGCCTGATCCAGGAAATGGATGTACATCAGCTGCTGCCGATGTTTGACCATTCGCTGGCGGCACTGACACTGGCCAGCATTACGCCTACCACCTGGATGTCCGAAGTAGCTGTGCTCCTGTTCCTTGCGCCTTATCTCCGGTTTCCGCAAAAAGCATGGCTGGCCGGAGGGACGGGCCTTCTCTTTGTATCCCTGTTGATGATGTTCTCGCTGGTTACCGCCCTGATGGTATTCGGCCCTGAGTTCATTAAGCTTAATGCCTATCCGGGCTTCTCGGCCGCCGGCGTAGTGCATTTCGGCAAGTTTTTTGAGAAGCTGGACATCCTGTTCATTTCTTATTGGGTGATGTCCATCTACCTCAAATTCGCCATCTTCCTGTTTGTAACGGTCGAATGCTTCAAGCAGACCTTCCGGGTAAGCAGCAGCCGGCCGTTTATCGGCGCTCTTGGACTGGTGATTGCCCTGGAGTGCCTGTTCACCTGGCAGAATACGGACAAGCTGAACCTGTATAACAAGGAAGGGCGGTTCGTCACCTTCTTTCTGTTCAATGTGCTCGTGCCGCTGGCAGCAATTCTCCTTCACCGGTTCGGGCGCTCCAAAGCCAAAGCAAAGGAGTGTAAAACATGAAGCTGTGGAAGCAGACCGCCTGGCTGCTGCTCTGCATCCCCCTGCTCTCAGCCCTGCTTACCGGCTGCTGGGATGACCGGGAGCTGAATGAGCTCGGCATTACCTCCGGCTCGGCCTATGACTGGGAAGATAATGAGTGGAAGGCAACCTTTCAGGTCATTAATCCTTCCTCCGGTGCCAGCGGCATGGGCGGCAGCGGCGGCGGCAGCACGACTTCTCCGCCGTTCATCACCTTTACCGTCAAAGGAAGAACTATTATGGAGGCAATTGAGCGGACTAACCTGACCAGCACCCGGGAGATGTTTTTTTCCCACTCGCGAATTACTGTTCTGGGGGAATCGGTGGCAAAGCACGGCATCAACCAACTCATTGATATGTTTCTGCGCAAGCAGGACGCCCGGGAAACAGTGTATGTCTTCTTGTCTCAGGATGGGGCCGGAGATATTCTGGACCAGCTGATGCAGCTGACTAAGAACCAGGGCGCAGGTATCCAGCTGATGATTGAGCAGGAATCCCGGCTGGTCTCTTACTATCCAGGCGTACGGCTCTATGAGCTGGCAATGGCGCTGGCCTCAGAGTCAGGCAGCGCAGTGCTGCCTGAGATCCAGCTGACCGGCAAGCAAATCATGGATGAGACCGGTGAGACGGGCCGGACCGATCTGCCCTCACGCCTGGCGCTTGGCAAGCTGGGTGTGTTGAAAGGGGACAAGCTTATCGGCTGGCTGAGCCAGGAGCAGGCCTTCGGGCTGTCTTTTATGACCGGCAAAGTCAATAGTGCCACCCTCGCCTTCCCCTCCAATCCCAAGGCAGGCGATACGCCGGATGCTTCATTCGTCCTCCAGAACGCCAGCACCACCGTCCGTCCCGTATGGGATAAGGATCACTATATTATGGATATCCGCATTAAGGGCAGCGGCGTATTGTCAGAGCTGGGCAGTGCCATGGATCTCAATGACCGGGCCTCCATAACGGGAATGGAGCAATCCATTGAACAAAAGGTGCTGGAGCTTGTCAACAATTCCTGGACCGAGGTCAGGCAGCTGGGGGCCGATGTCACTGGATTTGCTGTCCGGATTCACCGCAGCGACCGCAAGCGCTGGAAGACAATTGAGCAGGACAAGAGCTGGGACAGCGTCTTCCGTGATATTGAAATCCGGCCGCAGGTCTCCATCAAAATTGAGCGGACCGGGCTCAGCAACAAATCGTTCAAGTCCGTTCAGCAAAAGTAGGAATTGCCATGAAAATCGCCATCACGCTTCTTCTGTATATCCTTGCCTTTATCCTGGGCTGCCGGATGCTGACGGATAAGGGGTACAGGCTGCACCGGCTGTGGTACGGGTGTATTCTTGCCTGGTGCGCTTACGTGAACATCTGCGGGATAACCGGAACGCCTCATATCAGCGTTGCTTCATTCTATACCTCTGTGTTTCAGCCGGCAGGCAGAGTCATCATTGATTGGTTGGGAGGGTGACACAAACACTATGCCAAAAAAAGAGCAGGTGTCAGCCCTGCAAATCGCCTTTATGGTCATGCTGTTCGAAATCGGCAGCACGCCGCTGTTTCTGCTTGGCAGCAAGGCTAAGCAGGACTCGTGGCTGGCCATGTGCGCCGGTTCGCTGGCCGGCCTTGTTCTGCTGCTGCTTCTGCTGTGGATTCAGCACCGTTCAACCGGGCTTGACCTGATTGGTATGCTGCAGCGTTATTTCGGGCATACCGCCGGTTCAGGCATCGGCTGGATATACTGCCTGTATTTCGCTTATCAGTCCATGCGCAATGTCCGCGACTTGGGAGAGCTGACTTCCTTAACACTGCTGCAGACCACCCCGATGCCGGTCACGATGCTGATTTTTATCCTGATTGCGCTGTATGCTATATGGAAAGGGGCAGCAGTGCTGTTCCGCCTGCCGGAGGTGCTGCTGCCGCTGGTGCTGTTTTTCTATGGGGTGCTGGTGCTGCTGCTTGGCATCATGGGCAACATTGATTTCATCCGCCTGGCCCCGGTCTTTGAAGGCGGAATCAGGCCGATCCTAAATGCGGCGCTGCCGGACATCGTCTCTTTTCCCTTCGGGCAGATGCTTGTATTCCTGATGCTGTGGTCCTTATGGGAGAAGCCCGGGGTGCCGGTAAAAAACACACTTATAGCCTATATCACCATCAGCCTGTTCCTTATCTTTATGAATGCGCTCAATGCCGCGGTTCTCGGACCAACGGTTGCGGGAATCAGCCAGCTGCCTTTTCTGAAAACAGTCCGCACGTTATCGAATCTGCAATTTGTCGAACGGCTTGATATTCTGGTCACCATCCAGCTGTTCATCGGGCTGCTCATCAAGATGATGCTGTTCTATTTCTGTGCGGTAAAAGGGGTCAGCGGGCTGACCGGCAAATCCGTGAAGCGCTGGGTATTTCCTGTAGGCATAGTAATCTACGGCGCGTCCTTTCTGGAACGTGACTATACCCAGCATATCTCAGTCGGCCTCGGGCCCAGCCTGAAGCTAGATCCGCTGTTTCAGGTAGCGGTCCCGCTGCTGCTGGCTCTGCTGATTCTGCTGCGCAGCCGCAGCCGGAAGCCTTCCGCATAATGAGGGGCCGGTATGCCTGCATGCCTGCTGCTGCAGGCTTTGACACTCTGTGCGCCGCTGTGGAATAATAGGTCATCACGGATACAGCGGGACAGCCCGACTGTACCCGCATGAACGGATTCTATTACGGGAGGCCTGCCCGATGTCCAAAGCCGATTACATGCTGTCCATCCTGTGGATGCTGCAGCAGCACAAAAGAACCGCAGCCGAGCTGGCAGAGGCACTTGAACTCAGCGTACGCTCCGTATACCGCTATATTGATGCACTCTGCGCCAGCGGCGTGCCGGTCATTGCCGATGCCGGTCCGGGCGGCGGCTACCGGCTGCCGGAGCATTTCAGCGCCGCCCCCCTCTTCTTCGATGACGGTGAACGGCGCGCGCTGGTACAGGCCTCCGCCTTCGCCGAGGGCAGCGGCTACCCGTACATCGAAGCCCTGGGCAGCGCCATCGCCAAGCTCAAGCGCTACAGCAATGACGAGCAGCTGCTGCAGATGCAGCGCCATGAATCCGGGATGGAGATGCTGCATGCACCCCCGGCCCCTCTGTCTCATCTGCTGGAGGAGCTGGAGGCCTGTGCCGCCGCCGGGCTGACTGTGCAGCTGGAGTACCGCAAGAGCAGCGGGCATGCTGCTTCCAGCCGGAGCATTGATCCCTACGGCCTGGTGCTCTGGAAGGGGCGCTGGTACCTTGCCGGCTTCTGCCACCTGCGCCGGGAGATCCGCAGCTTCCGGGTGGACCGGATTGTACAGCTTGAACAGACGGGAGGCGTCTTTATCCGGCCGCCGGGCTTCTCCGCACGGCAGTTCCTGCTGGACAGCCTTCTGCCCGCTCAGGATCAGCAGGCTGTGCTTGTCCGGGTCGTAATTGCCTCCGGCGAAGAGGTGCTGAATGATCTGTGCAGCCACTGGCTGTTCGGGCATTCGCTGGAGCAGCGTATCCCGGGAGAGGCATCGTTTCTGCTGGATGAAACGATGCTGTACCGCTACGCGCCTTACTTCCTGCTGCCCTACGGCCGTTCGCTGACGGTCCGTGAGCCTGCCGCATTGAAGCAAAAGCTTGCAGCTGTTGCTGCCGATATTTCCGCTTATTATGCCGAGCCGTAAGAATGGAATCACTGACCGCAGCTGTCAGTGATTTTGTAGTATATTGTCCGTGTAAGTGTAAGTCAGGCAAGCAGCAAGTATACCGAGGAACATGCGGAAATCCGGGGCAACCGGAGCACAATGGAGGAGGATTCAAATGAAAGCATTGAAGTATGAATTCTATATCGGCGCAGCACCTGCCGCAGTCTGGGACTGTCTCGTATCGCCCGACAAGGTGGCACAGATCTATTATGGCAGCACCATCCGCTCCAGCTTCAAGGAAGGGGAGCAGCTTGAATATGTCGGGCCCGGTGCCGGCGGTGAGGAGACGGTGCATGTGTATGGTACTGTGCTTGAGTACAAGCCGCAGGAGGTACTGCGCTTTACGCATCACGCCGGTCCTTCCTATGTGCAGGAGGGTAAAGATTATGAATCTGTTATCTGCTGGCTGCTTGCACCCGCCGGCGGGTGCACAAAGCTGACGCTGATCCACGAAGGCTGGCATCCGGACGATCCCTCTTACGGGCCGAGCGACAGCGCGTGGTGGCAGATTCTCAGCAATACCAAAACGCTGGCGGAGACCGGCAGAACGCTGGATTTCGGCAGCTGACGGCAGGAAGGTTATCCGGCTTTGGGCTGCGGGCTAACCAGCCTGTGGCCGCGGTTATTAACGAAGCGCGCCCTTTTCAGAGCTAACCTACCTCTTCGCTGGCTGAGGCTCATCACAATCTAAGTGGAAATTCGCTACCTAAATCACCAAAACCAGCCCGATTGAATACTTTAGTTGGAAAATTGCTGCTTAAATCCGCCGAATCTGCTCAAAGTGCGGCATTTGGTGCGAATCAGATGGCATTTTTCCAGCTAAATACAATTGGCGCTGTTCCTAAGTACAATTAGCTGGCGAAATTCCAACTAATATCCGCTAATATTCTATCCAAGAACATATCCAATGCCCGAACGCCTGCGTAGCCCCTGACCTGCAAATCCCGCCCGGACATCTCACATTAAGCTAACCACTCCGCCACCAAGCCCGAAACCAGGAACCCGCCGCCCTCCACTCCCATCAACCCCGTCACTCCGCCACACTCCCATACTTTTCTGCTTTCCCTCTACATGCTCACAACCCTTCTTTCCCTAAGGAAACTTTTTTGTTGCAAGGACAAAGTTGTTTACATATACTAATATTGTGGCAAGGAACAATTATTTATCATCTGTGCATAATAGCCGCTTAATCTAGCGCTATACCAATATATTTAAAGGGAAAGAAGGAACTGCTATGGCTGGAGCCGCTATTCCATTGTCTGAAGCATCGAACGGCAGCACGCTGCGCATCAGCGGCATTGAAGTCCAGGGCGTGCTGCGCAGAAGGCTGCTTGATCTCGGTTTTGTGGTCGGCAATGCCGTGGAGGTGCTGCGGCGCAGCCCGCTTGGAGATCCTATCGCTTTTCGGGTAAGCAACACAACGATCGCCCTGCGGCGGGAAGAAAGCTCGCTGATCTACGGGGAACCCGTAGGAGGTGACGGGATATGAGCCGATACACGGTTGCTTTTGCCGGCAATCCCAACACTGGTAAGAGCACGCTTTTCAACCTCCTGACCGGCCTGCGCCAGCACACCGGTAACTGGGCGGGCAAAACGGTTACCACCGCAGAGGGGGAATTCACCCACAATCAGCATGTCTACCGTGCAGTCGATCTTCCGGGTACGTATTCGCTGTACTCTAATTCCGCCGATGAGGAAGCTGCCAGAGACTATATTATTTTTGAGCAGCCGGATGTGACACTGGTGGTACTGGATGCCACGTCGCTTGAGCGTAACCTCAACCTTGCCCTTCAGGTACTGGAAATAACGGGACGTGCGGTGGTGTGCATCAACCTGATTGATGAGGCCAAGAAGCTGGGCATTGATATTAATCTAAAAGCTATCGCCAAACAGCTCGGTGTTCCGGTTGTAGCGATTTCGGCACGCAACCAGATCGGAATCGGGGCGCTGCTGGATCAGCTTGAGCGGGTGGCAACCGGCGCCTTTACCGGCAAGCCGCTGAAGATTATTTACAGCGCTGAAATCGAGCAGGGCATTGCCGAGCTGCAGCCGCTGGTAGAGCAAACCGTAGGCTCACATTATCCGGCACGCTGGATTGCCCTGCGCCTGCTGGACGGTGACAGCAGCCTGCTGTCCTCGCTCAAAGCCCATCTGGAAACCGGCACAAGTCCTGTACCAAAGGAGGTAGCCCGTCATGGAGTCCCCGCATGTCATTAAAGGTCCGGACGCACTGGGCTCCCTGCTCTCAGCAGCCAGGAATCTGGCCGACAAGGGCGCAATCAGAGATGAGATTGTCACCGGCATCTACGGGGTATCGGCAGGCATCTGCCGGGAGGCTGTCTCTTATCAGGATAAAAAGAAGCTGGGCAGCACCTATAAGCTGGACCGGATCGTCACCTCCAAAGTATGGGGCTTCCCGATCATGCTGGCCGGACTCGGCCTTGTTTTCTGGATCACTATTGCCGGGGCCAATTATCCTTCCGGCTGGCTGGCATCCTTTTTCAGCTGGATTGAGGGTTATCTGACCGCCGGCTTTGAAGCCGTTAATGCGCCCTCCTGGCTGCACGGCGTACTGGTTCTCGGACTGTACCGCGGCACCTCCTGGGTAATCAGTGTCATGCTGCCGCCGATGATGATTTTCTTCCCGGTATTCGCGCTGCTGGAGAATTTTGGCTATCTGCCGCGGGTTGCTTTTAACATGGACCGGTTATTCAAAAAATCAGGCGGACACGGCAAGCAGGCCCTGACCATGTCAATGGGCTTCGGCTGCAACGCCGCCGCCATTCTCTCTACCCGGATTATCGAGTCGCCGCGCGAGCGGATGCTGGCCATTCTGACCAACAACTTCGTTCCGTGCAACGGGCGCTGGCCGACGCTGATTCTGCTCTCCTCACTATTCATGGTCGGTGCCTCGGCAACCGGTGCACTCCGCACCTTTTCCACTGCGCTTGTGCTGATGGGGATTGTACTGGTTGGCATCACTGTCACCTTGACTGTGTCCTGGGTTATGTCCAAAACAATGCTGCGCGGCGTCCCGACCCACTACACGCTTGAGCTGCCGCCCTACCGGCGCCCGCAGATCTGGAAGACGATTGTCCGCTCCTCCAAGGAAAAATCGCTGAACGTGCTGACCCGTGCCATTATCGTAGCCGCACCGGCCGGGATTCTCACCTGGATTCTGGGCAACGTAGTGGTAGGCGGAGACAGCGTACTTAACCATATGGCGGCGTTTTTTGATCCTTTTGCCCAATTGCTCGGCCTGGACGGCTTCATCATTATGGCCTTTATCCTTGGGCTGCCCGCCAACGAAATTGTGCTGCCGATCCTGCTTATGGGCTATATGTCCTCAGGAGCCATGGTTGACGTTCAGGGCATCGGCAGCATTAAGGAGCTTTTTCTGAGCCACGGCTGGACCTGGCTGACCGCGCTGAATATGATGCTGTTCTCACTGCTTCACTATCCATGCGGCACTACGCTGGTCAATATTTATAAAGAAACTAAAAGTCTGAAATGGGCGGTACTCTCCGCCGTTATTCCGCTTGGCATCGCCATTGCCGTCACCTTTGCTATTGCTCAGCTCGCCCGCCTGTTCGGCTGGGTCTGACCCTTGAATTATGCACCCGGCTTCTTCTATAACAGGAGGAGCCGGGTGTTTGTGCTTATGGTCTTACCGGTAAAATATATCCTCCGGCAAGATCGTTCTGAGGTCATTTGACTCCGCTCCCAGCAGATGTTAGGGTGACAATGAAGCCAATATTTTCCGGGAGGGATTGTTAATGACGGAAGTAAAGCTCGCTGTCGGATACGACGAATATGAAGACGGCCAGAGAATGAATACGGAAATTGAGCGCCTTAGCGCCAGCCCTGAAGCTGCGCAGCTGACCAGTCTTATTATCGGGGATTGGGGACAGGCCTACGAGAACAGCCCGGAAGAGGCTGTAGAGGCGCTTGTTAAGTACAGCGGAAGCTTTCCGTCCTTGCGCAAGCTTTTTATCGGGGAGATGAGCTATGAGGAATGTGAGATTTCGTGGATTAACCAGACGGATCTCTCCCCTCTGCTCCCGGCTTACCCTGAGCTTCAGTCGCTCACCATTCAAGGCGGAACAAACCTGGAACTGAGTAATCTGCAGCATGACAAGCTGGAGGAACTGATCATTATTACAGGCGGCCTCGGCAAAAAAGTGCTGTCACAGATTGCCGCCGGTTCTTTGCCGAATCTGCGGAAGCTGGAGCTGTATCTTGGCGTCGATAACTATGGCTTTGACGGCAGCCTGGAGGATATTCTGCCGCTGATCCAGCCTGGAAAGTTCCCCAAGCTGACCTATCTGGGCCTGAAAAACAGTGAGATTCAGGATGAGATTGCAGCAGCGGTGGCTGATGCAGAGGTTCTGGATCAGCTTCACACGCTTGATTTATCACTTGGAACGCTCAGTGACACGGGTGCCGAAGCGCTGCTGGCCAGCGAACGGATCAAAGGCCTGCAGGCCCTGAATCTGAGCTATCATTATATGTCCGATGAAATGGTGGACCGCTGGAGAAAAAGCGGCTTGCCTGTAGACGTCAGCGACCAGCAAAAGAGCGATGACGATGAAGACTGGCGTTATCCTTCCATCACCGAATGATGCACGGTACGCTGCCGCTGATTCTGCTGTGCAGCCCCGGCGACAAGCGTACGGCCGGCATCCAGCAGGCGCGGAGCAGGCTCGGGCTGCCGCCGGCCCTGATCGTCCCTTACCGGGAGCTGCTGGAGGGCGCCCCGCTCAGTGAGCTGCTGGAGCGGCAGTTGCCGGGTGCTGTGCCTTCCGGCGTGCCGGAGCAGCCGATGACGGGGACCCAGACGGCAGGACTTACGCCGGAGCGGCCGGAGCGGCAGAGGACAGAGGGCCGGACGCTGCTCCGGCTGGAATCACCCGGCGGCAGCTTCGCGCTTGAGCAGGCGCTCATCGCCCTCGGCGCGCCGGATGCCGGGGAGCAGGATGACTCGCTGCATCCCTTCGGACAGCAGCATGATCCCTATCCGCTCAGCGTCCAGGCTGCCGGCCGGCTGAAGGAGCTGCCCGGCGTGCTGCATCATCCGTCCCAGTGGTTCCGCGGCTACTGCCGGCTGCTGGCCCGGGTTCAGCGCGAAGCAGCCAGGATTCTACCGGCTGCCCGCTGGCAGAATCATCCCGGCGATATTGCCGCGATGACCGACAAGCGCCGGACGCAGCAGCTGCTTGCCGCTGCCGGCGTCCCGGTGCCGCGGCCGCTGGGCGGCGCACAGCCCCCGGCGGACTATGAATCCCTCCGGGGGCTGATGCTGTCAGAGCGGATGCACCGGGTTTTTATCAAGCTGGCCTGCGGCTCTGCCGCCTCCGGCGTCATCGCTTATCAGATCAATCCTGCCACGGGGGCTGAGCTGGCCGTAACTACCATCGGGGTCGAGCAGTACATCACCCGGCCTCCCGTGTACTATAACTCCGGGAAGCTGCGGCGCTACACCGGCTCCTCCGTCTTATCCGGAATCATCAACTGGCTCTACAGCCACGGCGCTTATACTGAGCAGTGGATTCCCAAGGCCGGATCAGCGGGGGTCTCGTTTGATATCCGCCAGCTTGTCGTCCTGGGAGAGGCCGGCCACTCTGTCGCCCGGGTCAGCACAACACCGATAACCAACCTGCATTTGCGCAGCAAGCGGATGACACCTGCTGAAGCCGGACTGACGGACGAGGAGCAGCATCAGGTACGGCGTACAGCCGTGCAGGCACTCGCTGCTTTTCCCGGGTCGGCAATCGCCGGGATTGATGTTCTCGTATCCTCAGGAAGCAGCCGCCGGACCTACGTTGCTGACGTAAATCCTTTTGGCGACCTGCTATACGATGTTGAATATGAAGGCTGCAGCACTTATGAATGGGAAATGAAAAAACTAATGGAACACCGGATTATATCCTCTTAGAAAGGGTGCTATTAACGGTTATGAGGGATATGAATGACATTGTCGGCACCCACGACATTCTGATGATTACACTTGATACCCTGCGCTACGACGCTGCCGTTCTAGAGGAGGCTAACTGTCCCAATCTGTGCGGCACCGGCTCCTGGGAGAAAAGACACACCCCCGGCAGCTTTACCTATGCAGCGCATCACGCCTTCTTCGGCGGCTTTCTGCCGACCCCTGCTAATACAGATAAGGCTTCACATGTGCGGCTGTTCCATTCCAGAAATACCGGCCTGAAAACCCATCCCCACACCTGGCTGTTCGACACTCCGGATCTCGTATCCGGGCTTGCTGCCGAGGGGTATCATACGGTATGCATCGGGGGTGTTATTTTTTTCACCAAAAAAGTGCCCTTAGCCCGCATCCTGCCTGCTTATTTCCAGCACAGCTACTGGCGGATGACCTTCGGAGTAACGAACCCGCGGTCCACTGAGCATCAGGTGAACCACGCCCTTAAGGTGCTGGATAATACACCGCCGGATGAGCGGCTGTTCCTGTTCCTGAACGTGTCGGCCATACACGGGCCCAACCATATGTTTCTGCCGGGTGCCCGCAAGGATTCCGTGGACAGCCAGCGTGCCGCGCTGCGTTATGCCGACAGGGAGCTGGGCCGCCTGTTCGACCGTTTCCGGGAACGCGGCAACCCTGTTTTTTGCATGGCCTTCTCGGATCATGGCACAGCCTACGGCGAAGACGGCTACGAAGGGCACCGCCTCGCGCATGAAACAGTCTGGAATGTACCTTACCGGGAGTTCATCCTGTAGAACGGATTACCTATTAAGTCCCGATGAAAGGAGAAACGTATGACGTCAACCGGCAACTTTTTGCAGCAAGTCACTGACTATGGCGGAAGACCGTCTCTCTCTTCGGAGGAAGTCAGACAGTGGAAAGATCAGATTACTGCACAGCCTTACCGTAATTATCTCTATTCTTATCCCCACAAAACGGCTTACCGTGAATTCCAGCCGCCTGTTTCTTTAGAACAGCTGTGGCTGAATGAGCCCGCAGAGACTTTTTTTCTGTATATGCATATTCCGTTCTGCGGCGCACGCTGCGGCTTCTGCAACCTGTTCACGCTGCCGGACAAGCGTGCAGATGTTCACGCCCGCTATGTTGATGCGCTGGAGAGGCAGGCGCGGCAGTGGTCGGCTTTTACCGGCCATAAGCCCTTCGCCCGCTTTGCTGTCGGCGGCGGCACACCGACTCTGCTGGCTGCGCCGCAGCTGAGCCGGCTGTTCCGGATTGCCCGGGAAATCATGGGGCTGGATACCTCCCGCGCCTCCATCTCGGTGGAAACCTCGCCGGAGACGATCACAGAAGAAAAGCTGTCCATCCTGAAGGAGAACACCGTTGACCGGGTCAGCATGGGTATCCAGAGCTTCGTGGCAGCCGAATCGGCAGCTATTTACCGTCCGCAAAATCCTGAGGTTGTATACCAGGCGCTGGAGCTGCTGGGCCAGTATAAGTTCCCCGTCCTGAATCTTGATCTGATCTACGGGCTGCCCGGCCAGACGGTAGAGTCCTGGCTCTATTCGCTGAGTCAGGCACTGCTGCATGAACCGCAGGAGATCTTTATCTATCCGCTCTATACACGTGAGCATACGATCGTGAAGCCGGGAGATCTGCTGCGCCAGCAGGACCTGCGGCATGATTGCTATACTGCCGCCTGCAGGCTTCTTGCTGAGCATGGCTACCGCCAGTACTCCATGCGCCGGTTCGCCAAGGAAGAGGCCGGCACGGACAAATTAATTCTGGACTACAGCTGCCAGGAGGAGGGCATGGTGGGCCTTGGCTGCGGAGCCCGCTCCTATACCCGGGAGGTGCATTATGCCTCCCGCTACGGGGTCAGCCGCAAGGCAACGGAGAGCATCATTGCCGATTATGTGGCTGCTGAGCGTTATGACACCGCAGATTATGGTATCACACTGAGCCTTGCCGAGCAGAAACGGCGGTTCATCCTCAAGGCTTTGCTGCACAGCGAGGGGCTGCGGCTGGCTGATTACAGCGGACGCTTCTCAGCTTCGCTGTGGGACGACCACCCTGAGCTAATCCTGCTGCTTGAAAGCGGGCTGGGTAAGCTACAGATTGAGGGCCGGGATGTGGAGCATGATGAGGAACAGGCTCAGGAACAAAAGATAAATCCGGATGAGGATCATGCGGCTGCTCAGGTTGAGAAGCACAGGGAAGATCAACACGGGGGCCGGGAAGGTATTCTGCGGCTAACCTCTGAGGGGCTGGGTTACTCCGACTCGATCGGTGACTGGTTCATCTCCAGTGACATCAGGGACCGCATGAAAGGGTTCATCCTGCCATGAACGCCGTTCTCTACTACCGGGGTTCCCTCACCTCGTGCAACTATGACTGCCCCTACTGCCCGTTCGGCAAAACCCGAGACAGCGCAGCAACGCTCGCCAAGGACCGCGAGGGTGTTGAAGCCTTCGTCCGGTGGGCTTCGGAACAGGGTAAGGCCGGTCACCGGCTGTCTGTGTTCTTCAACCCATACGGTGAGGGGCTGATTCACCGCTGGTATAAAGAGGCCCTGATTACCCTCTCGCATATGCCCCATGTCGACAAGGTGGCGATACAGACCAACCTGTCGGCAAGCCTTGCTTTTCTGCCGGAGCTGAACCCTTCTACTGCTGCCTTCTGGGCTACCTATCACCCGGGGCAGGTGCGGGAGGAACAATTCCTGGCCCAATGTCTGGCTGTGCACCGGCAGGGCATTCCTTTAAGTGTGGGCAGTGTGGGTATCCGCAGCGCTTTTCCGGCGATTGCCTCACTGCGGGCTGCCCTGCCGCAGGACATCTACCTGTGGGTGAACGCCTACAAGGACAAACCGGACTATTATACACCGGAGGATCTCGCTTTTCTCGGCAGTATTGATCCGCATTTTTCGATCAATGCCGCCGACTATGACAGCCTGGGCAAAAGCTGCAACGCCGGCAAAAATGTATTCTATGTTCAGGGAGCCGGCACCGTAAAGCGCTGCTATAAGGACCGGGGAGTCATCGGCAACCTCTACCGCGACGGCCTCGAAGGCCTCTCTGCTGAACGGAGCTGCCGCATGAAGGTCTGCGACTGCTACATCGGGTACATTCATATGCCCGGATTAAGGCTGGAGCAGCTCTACGGTTCAGGCCTGCTGGAACGAATTCCTTATAGAATACCGGAGGTGACGGGATGAGGATTAATGGGGATAACGGCGGATTCGCTCCAGCTGGAGCCGGGGCTCACGTTAGAGCGGCAGACCCGGTGAATGCTCCGGCTATTGAGTCTCCCCTTGATGCTGGAAGCCGCAAGGATGACCGGGCCGGGACGGTAAGCAGCGATGGAGGTGCTCTTGGAACGGCAGGTCAAGGCATGACGATCTGGCTGACCGGCTTGTCCGGCGCCGGCAAATCGACCGTTGCCTCTATGCTGACGGACAGGCTGACCAGACTGGGCATTGCCGCTGAATGGCTCGATGGAGACGAGCTGAGGCGCGCCCTTGGCAAGGGCCTCGGCTTCAGCCGGGAAGACCGGTTCGAGAATATCCGCCGGGCGGTATACCTTGCCGGTATGCTGTCCCGTCACGGCGTGATCTCCGTGGTCTCACTCATCAGTCCTTATGCGGAGATGCGTGATTACGCCCGCCGGTCCCTGCCCGGTTTTGCCGAGATTTATGTGGACTGCCCTTTGGATGTATGTGAAACCCGGGATGTCAAAGGATGGTATGCCAAAGCCCGCCGGGGCGAAATTCCCGCTTTCACCGGCGTCTCCGATCCTTACGAGGCACCGCCCAGCCCCGAGCTGACGCTCTACACTGCCGGGCAGACACCGGAGGAAAGTGTAAATACACTATTAGCCTGGCTGACAGAATACACTTCACTGCAGCAGAACAAATAAACAAACAGCGCCATGTCTGCCTATCGGACATGGCGCTGTTTGTTTATGGCTGGTTATTTTGGATGGAGTACTGCTGCTGCGAGAATATGGTTTAGGCAGGCGGAGGCTGCTACTGCACGGAACAGATCATTCGTCCTGCGGACTAGCGGCAGGAAACGGCCAATTCAGAGGCATTTTTGCCCCTCATTTCGCCCCGCAGCCCGCTTTCAAGCCCCGTTCCCGGCACTAAGTGTACCTCCGTCTCTGCCCCTTGCTTCTCCCGCTGCCCGGCGTCCGGTCTGTACGGACCCTTCAACGGAACCTCACCCGCTTGAACGCCCCGCCCCGCATCTCACAGCTCCCGCGCCAGCTGCATCAGCTTGCGCATGCCCTCACGCAGCACATTCTCGCTGGCGAAGGAATAGCTGAGCCGCAGCCAGGAGGTCATCTCCCCGAGCGGGTCACACAGCTCACCCGGCACAAAGGAGATGGAATGCTCCATACTGCGCTCAAACAGCGCAGCGGCGGAGACAGACTCCGGCAGCTTAATCCACAGGTTCAGCCCGCCCTCAGGCGCCGACCACTCCCAGCCGCTGCCAGCCAGCTCCTCCTCCATAATCTCTTTATGTACCTGCAGCGCTATCCGCAGCTTGCCCAGATGCTGCTGCAGGCGCGGCGAGGTGTAGTAATGCAGGAAGATTTTCTGGTTCAGCAGCGGTGAGCCGTTATCAGCCATGGACTTTGCGGTAATCAGCCGCTCCATGAACGGATGGCGGCAGGCTACCGCGCAGATCCGCAGCCCCGGTGCCACGTATTTACTGAAGCTGCTGATGTAAATGACCCAGCCTTCGGTATCGTAGGAGAAGAACGGCGCCGGCGGCGCCTCGCCGAAATAGATGTCGCGGAAGGGATCATCCTCAACCAGCAGGCAGCGGTAACGCTCTGCCAGCTCGACCAGCAGCTTACGCTGGCGTGCCGGCACGGTATAGCCGGTTGGGTTATGATGGGTCGGGTTGATGTAGAACATCCGCGGCCGGTAGGTGCGCATCAGCTCCTCGACTGCCTCCAGATCGTACCCCTCCGGTGTAATCGTCACCGGGAGCAGCCGGGCACCCGCCCGGCGGAAAATATCAAGCGCGACACTATAAGTCGGCCGCTCTACCATCACATGATCCATCGGTCCGAGCACAAGACCCGCAATCAGATTGATCGCCTGCTGGGCGCCTGAGGTAATCAGCAGCTCAGCAGGCGACAGCTGCAGCTTAAAGTGCTTCTGATAATGCAGGCTAAGCACCCCGCGCAGCTCTTGGTCGCCCTGGACGGAGGAATAGGTCCCCATAACCTTCGGATAGAGATCGAATACTTTTTTCACATAATCAGACAGAAACAGGTTGGGCAGCAGACCCGGATCAATCAGTGCCTGTGAGAACTGATACTGAACCGGCATCCGCTGAATGTCAGACATCGGATTAGTCAGGGAATACACCGGTACAGCAGCGGCATCAGCATCCTGATCGGCACGCTCCTCACGCAGCATGCCGGCAGGCGAGACGTAATAGCCGGATTTATCTTTTACATAGACTCTGCCGCTGCTGGCCAGCTCCCGGTATGCCTTGAAGACCGTCAGCCGGTGCACCTGCAGCTCCTCAGCCAGCACCCGGATCGACGGCAGCTTGTCATGCACCTTCCACTCCTCACGCACTATCCGGTTCACCATATAATCGTAGACCTGACGGAAGAGCGGATGGCTCTGTTCCACTTTCGCAGGTTGTTTCATAGCTCTGCACCTCTCTCCACAATTTCCGCAGTCCTAACGCACGCACCTTCTATTATGAAGACACCGCCGCTGTTCCGGCGCACTGTTCATTTCCGTACTTTATTTCCCTTATTGTACAGCATCTAACCCTCTATCTGTTCTATCCATTATGAACTGTTCTGTGTCCTGCCAGTTATGATTATCCAAAACGCTTTAACGGACTGCCATATCACATTCACAAAGGGGAAATATTTATGATTATGCTCGCTTATTCACTCGTCTGTCTGATCTTCGGCACTACCTTTCTTGCTATCAAAATCGGTGTAGACGCCGGAGCGCCGCCCTTTTTCTCAGCTGGCATACGTTTCTTTCTGGCCGGTGCCGTCCTGTTTCTATGGATGGTCCTCAAAGGCAAAGCCAGCTTCTCCCTGCTGCTGCGCAAAGAAATGCTGATTACCGGGGCTGCCCTGACCTTCGGCACCTTCTCTGCACTATACTGGGCTGAGCAATACGTATCCTCCGGACTTGCCGCTGTTCTGTCTGCTACAGGGCCGATGATGATCCTGCTGATGCAGACTGCCGTTCTCCGCCAAAAAGCGCCCTCCTACTCCATGCTCGGCTGCATCATCGGCTTCACCGGCGTACTGCTGCTTGTGCTGCCGAGCCTGGTTGTAGACGTATCCCCGCTCTGGATCACAGGCTGTGTTGTCGTATTAATCGGCGAATGCTGCTACGCTGCCGGAGCGATTTATTCCAAAAAGGTAATCAACACCTTCTCCAGCGTCTCGCCGGTCGCCCTGAATGCCGCACAGATGATATACGGGGGATTGCTCCTGTTCCTTCTGTCTTTGGCAACCGAGCAGCCTCAGCCTGAAATTCTATTCTCTTTCCGGACTGCCGGATCGCTGCTCTATCTGACCGTAATCGGCTCCATGGTTGGACATACTCTGTTCTACTGGCTTGTTGCCAAGACTAACCCGGTGTTTCCATCAACCTGGCTCTATATCTCCCCGCCCATTGCCGTCGGAGTAGGTTATTTGTTCTATAACGAGGCAGTGACCTGGCTTACCCTACTCGGTGTGTTCACAATCATCGCCGGAACAGTGCTTGTTAATGCCGGTGCCCTGAAGCAGCTGCTGTTCAAAAAGAAGCTGACGCCTGCTGTTCTCCCCAAGCCTCAGCTGGATGCCGCTGCACAGGAATAAAGCTATTTTCACCTACTAAAATTATTTATGACGTCCTATATGTTGCATTAATGATCATTATTGCGTATTATATAACCAAGTTAAGGGATATTATTGCCATTAAGACGTCTGAATAAGAGGGGGAATCGGCCAACGGTACTCCTTTTCCACAGGAGAGACCTCATAATATCCGGAAAATGGAGGGACCCGCAATCGAACTGACATCCCGTCAACTGCAAATTATTGAAATTGTGAAGAAACGTGCCCCGATCTCCGGCGAGCAGATCGCAGAAGCCTTGAACCTCAGCCGGCCGACGATCCGTAACGATCTGTCCATTCTGGTCATGCTGGATTATATTGACGCGAAGCCGAAGGTCGGCTATTTTCCCGGCCAGCGGTCAGTAGCCCATTTGGGCGGCAGCTATCTGCTCAAGGACCGGAAGGTGAAGGATATCCAGAGTATTCCGGTAGTCATCCGTGAAACAACAACCATTCAGGATGCCGTCGTCACCCTGTTCCTGCAGGATGTCGGCACTCTGATTATCTGCGACGGGGACGGCAAGCTGGCCGGAGTCGCCTCCCGCAAGGATTTTCTCAAGGTAACACTCGGTAATCCCGGTGCAGTGTCCATGCCGGTAAGCATGGTCATGACCCGGGTGCCCAAGGTAGTGACGGTATCGCCGGATGAGCCGGTGCTGGATGCCGCACACAAAATGATTTTTCACGAGGTTGACAGCTTGCCGGTGGTCGTGCCCGGCGGCGCGGAAGAAACCGTCCAGGGACCCGAAGTCGTTGGACGGTTAACCAAAACTTCCATCGTTAAGCTTCTCCTCGATCTCGAAGCCAAAGGATAACGGGAGGATAAGAAACGCATGGAGCAATCTTCGCACTACATCACGATATGCTCAGATTCAATAGGCGATACGGCAGAGGCAGTAGTGCAGGCCGTTATCCACCAGTTCCAGAATCAGCGTGTCACAATCAGGAGATACGGCAATGTAAGGCATGAGGATGAACTCCGCAAGCTGATGGAGGAAACAGCTCAGCTGCAGGGCTTCGTCGCTTATACACTGGTACAGCCGGAGCTGCGGGAGGTGATCCGCGAGGAAGCGGTACGCCTGGACCTAAGGATTGTAGATATTATGGGACCGATGATGCAGGCGTTCATCGACACCTTTGACGATGCACCGCAGGCCCGTCCCGGGCTGCTGCATCAGCTGGACGAGAATTACTTCCGGCGGATTGAGGCCATCGAGTTCACCGTTGCCTGTGATGACGGGCGCGACCTTGGTGCCATGCTGAAGGCAGATATCGTGCTGCTGGGTATGTCCCGGACGTCCAAGACCCCGCTTAGCATCTTCCTTGCCCACCGGGGCAAGAAGGTCGTCAATTATCCGGTTGTACCGGAGATTGCTCCGCCCCAGCAGCTTCTGAGCCTGCCGCCAAGCCGGATTATCGGCCTGACGATGAAGCCGGAGTACATGCTGAAGATCCGCTCCGAACGGCTGAAGATGCTCGGGCTGCCTGCCGGCTCACAATACGCAAGCCTGGAGCGGATTCATGAGGAAATGGAATACGCGGCAGTGCTGTTCAAGAAGCTCGGCTGCCCGGTCATTGACATTACCGACAAAGCCATTGAAGAAACGGCCGGCATCATTATGGGCCATCTGTAGCCTGCCAGCTGCCGGACAGGAAATGCTGTACACCAAACCTATAGACTATTAATGGAGGGAAAACATATGGAACGCGAGTTGGCACTGGAGATTGTACGGGTAACGGAGCTGGGTGCTTTATCCTCAGCACGCTGGATTGGCCGGGGCGACAAGAATGCGGCGGATGATGCCGCCACAACAGCCATACGTTCCATGTTTGATTCTGTCTCCATTGACGGAACCGTTGTAATCGGCGAAGGCGAAATGGACGAAGCGCCGATGCTCTATATCGGAGAGCGCGTTGGCACGAGGAACGGTCCTGCAGTTGATGTGGCCGTTGACCCGCTTGAAGGTACAGAGGTCGTTGCCTGCGGGCTGCATAACGCCCAGTCGGTCATCGCGATTGCCGACCGCGGCAGCCTGCTGCATGCGCCCGACATTTACATGGAGAAGCTGGCCTGCGGCCCAGAGCTGGCCGGCAAGCTCAGCCTGGACGATTCTGCGGAGGTTACACTGCGCAAGGCAAGCATGATCACCGGCAAAGCTTTGTCTGAGCTGACGGTGATGGTGCTCGACCGCAAACGCCATGAAGAGCTGATCGGTACCCTGCGCGAGCTGGGTGTACGGATCAAGCTGCTCGGCCACGGCGATGTGGCCGGAGCGATCGCAGCGGCGCTGCCGGACAGCGATGTTGATCTGTACATGGGCTCCGGCGGTGCTCCGGAAGGCGTACTGGCTGCCGCTGCCCTGAAATGCCTTGGCGGCGAGCTACAGGGCCGGCTTATGCCGGAAGGGCCGCTCGAGCTTCAGCGCTGCCTGATGATGGGTCTGGATAATCCGGCCCGCGTGCTGTCGATGGAGGATATGGTCGGCACCGGTGATGTAATCTTCGCCGCTACCGGGGTTACCTCCGGGGAATTCCTTAACGGTGTGCGCTTCATCGGCAAGGAACGTGCGGAGACACATTCGGTTATTATGCGGGCGCAGAGCCGGACCATCCGCTATATCCGCAGCATTCATTTCCTGCCCGGCAAGGACATTCCGCAGGGTGTCTCAGACCGCCAGAACGTCGCTTTTATGTAGCTGGCTGACCCCAGGCTCTGATGCTTGGCGCAGCATCCCCGGCAAGTGACAGCAGCATATGTACAGCAAAAAAAGGGTTTGCCCGGGGTCCTGTCCTGCAGGAACCGGGCAAACCCTTTGATTAGCTGTAGCCTGCTGTCATTCATGCCTGCTTGCTTAACGTCTGCGGCTGTGATCTCTCAGCAGCTCATCGCCGGCATTGACCTTCACATCCCCTGTCTTCTTGGCACGGGCTTCCTCACGCAGGCGGAGCCTGCGGGCCTCTTCATCCTCATCTTCAAAAGCAAGCGGGCTTCTGTTATCCACATCCTTGCCCATGCCGTCAGGCGTTCCGGAGTATAGATCAGCCTTCATTCCCGGCTGGTTAATATCCTCATGCGCCCGGTTATCCGGCAGATCATGCACCGGAGCGGAATTCATGGTGTCAAGTCCCGTATCATTCCGGCCTTCCAGTCCTGAGCCGTTGAAGGCGGCATCCACCACATCCGAGACTGAATTGTCAGCTACATCTCTGCGGGAAGCAGATAGACCGGAATCTTCAATATACCTTTCGGCATTAGCCGAACTATGGTTACGGAATACGGAATATACATCACCGGCACGATTATTATCCGCATCCACCATGACCAGAATCCGTCCTTCGTCTACAGCATTTTCGTAGCTTTCCGCCTCATCCTCCGGAATTCCAAGGCCGATCAGGCCGCCGACCAATCCGCCGGTTCCGGCTCCAATCGCTGCCCCTGTTAGGGTTGCGGCAATCGGACCGGCAGCAATAATCGGTCCGATTCCCGGTATAGCCAGGGCACCGATACCTGCCAGAAGCCCGGTTACTCCGCCGAGCAATCCGCCCGTTGCCGCTCCTGAAGCCATACCCTCCGGTGCTTTGGTGCCTGTCTCTTCATTGATCGCTTCGACATCACGTTTATTTCTGGCAATCACGGAGATGTCCTCTGTCAGAAATCCGTGGCTTTTCAGATCTTCAATAGCCTGTGAAGCCTCATATTCGGTATGGAACACACCTACAATTTTCCTATTCATAACGATTCCCTCCTGATAGCTTTTTTTGAATTTCATTGTCACTCTTTCACATTTCTTAATTAACCACTCCCCTTTCTGCTAAACTGAAAATCTCTTCATTTCCGGCGATTCCTCAAATTAATTTTCGAAACAGATCCGGCACCGGTACTTCTGTCCACCGACACATTTTCATCATATCTAGCCGGTACAGGTTAGCTAAGATTACATGTAAATCACGGGATTTAAACATATGTTAAGCCTTTACGAACAATGATCCGAACCTCGTTACAGCACCGGCAAAAGGGACTATACTCCTCGTAAGATATGTCAGCCATTTTCACGTGACCAAGGAGGTATACCCATGAATATGCGTTTAAAGGTGTTAAAAAAGCATCTGCTGTTCTGCTGCAGCGAGCACTGCAACAACCAGGAGGTTGAGGATGTCATGCAGGCGTTCAAGGAGCAGCTGGTTGAGCAGGGCATCAACAAAATGGTCAAAATCAACAAAACCAGCTGCCTCGGGCTGTGCGGCAACGGACCCTTTGTCATCGTCTACCCCGACGGCATCTGGTATTATAACGTGACCACTGAGGATGTACCGCGCATTGTGGAGGAGCATCTGGTAGGCGGCGAACCGGTGGATGAGCTGGTTATGCTGAAAATGGAAGCCTGATTCTGTAACCTCTGCACGTTGCAGCTTTACCGGCGCCTCTGTGCCATCTAACCGCTGTATTTAAAAGCCCCACCGTCTCCGATTCCGGCAGACTGCGGGGCTTTTTGCGTATTCCTACTGCGGGTTCAAACTATTGTATAATGAAAGGGATATACTCTGATTCAAGACTATTCTACACAGGAAAGAGGCTGAACTATGGCCGTATTTAAATACAATCCGCAGCGTCCGTTCCGCAGCAGTCCTGACCTGCATCTGCATTACTGGGGCTTTGAGCACTGTGCTCCCGGCCATTCCGTCGGTCCAGGCGTCCGCGACCTTTACAAAATACACTTTATTCACGCAGGCACCGGTACGGTCGCTGTGGGGGAAGCCGAGCACAGGCTGCAGGCCGGCCAGGCTTTTCTGATCTATCCGCATATGGTCACCCGTTATGCAGCCGACAGTACCGAGCCGTGGACCTATTCCTGGATAGCCTTCACCGGAGAAGAAATGGAATCCTTATTGTCCCAGACCTCACTCACACCGGAGCAGCCGGTTTTTCCGATGGACCAGCAGCTGATGCCCGTGCTCTACGACAGGCTGACAGCAGCAGCCGAAACAGCTAACGGTCTGGACCTGCCGCTAAAGGCAATCATGTATGAGTTCTTTGCAGTCCTGCTGCGTACAGCTCCGGCGGCAACGGACAGCGTAAGGCTTCCGCGCGCAAAAAGCTTTTACGTTGAGGAATGCCTCCACTTCCTGCATGCCCATTACTGTGAAAATATCACGGTTGAGATGATGTCCGCCTCCCTGAAGCTGGACCGCAAATATTTGTCCGCCCTGTTCAAACGCACGGTCGGCCTGCCGCCGCAGCAGTATCTGCTGAATTTCCGTATCGCCAAAGCCTGTGAGCTGCTCGCCGAAACCGGCTGCACCGTCGGTGAAATCGCCCGTTCTGTCGGCTACCAGGACCCGCTGCTCTTTTCGCGGATGTTCAAAAAGGTCAAGGGCTGTTCACCCAAGGACTACCGCAGCCGCCATGCGAATAATGACATTAATCTATAAACATCTTCCATGCTGACATACGCTTTTGGCCGCTGCTTCCGCTACAATAGAACATGTCCCGTTGAATCGTAAACGCTTCCGTTATAGGGAACCTTACTTCAAAAACTTTTAGGAGGTTTACACATGTACATCGCTAATCCTGAACGCTATAACCAGATGAAATATAACCGTACCGGCCGAAGCGGCCTGCTGCTTCCGGCGATCTCGCTCGGCCTGTGGCATAACTTCGGCGGCAATGACCTGTTCGAGAACGGACGGGCCATGGTGCGCCGGGCCTTTGATCTGGGCATTACCCATTTCGACCTGGCCAACAACTACGGACCGCCTCCCGGCTCCGCCGAAGAGAATTTCGGACGGATTCTCCGCCAGGATCTCGCCGCTTACCGTGATGAGCTGATCATCTCCACCAAAGCCGGCTATTACATGTGGCCGGGCCCGTATGGAGAATGGGGCTCCAAGAAAAACCTGGTATCCAGCCTTGACCAGAGCCTGAAGCGGATGGGCCTGGATTATGTCGATATTTACTACCACCACCGTCCAGACCCGAACACCCCGCTGGAAGAAACGATGGCCGCACTCGACCTTATCGTCCGCCAGGGTAAGGCGCTGTATGTCGGTATTTCCAACTACCGTCCGGCTGAGGCGCGTGAAGCAGCGCAGATTCTCCGCCGTCTGGGCACACCTTGCCTGATCCATCAGCCGAACTATTCCATGATGGCTCGCTGGATCGAAGACGAGCTGCAGGATGTGCTTGCTGAAGAGGGCATCGGCACTATTGCCTTCTCGCCGCTGTATAAGGGCATTCTGACCGACCGCTATCTGAACGGTATTACCTCGGATTCCCGTGCGGCAGGACCAAGCGTGTTCCTATCCGAGAAGGAAATTACCGAAGAAGTTATCAGCAAGGTAGGCAGACTGAACGACATCGCTGCAGCCCGCGGCCAGAAAATGTCGCAGCTTGCCCTCTCCTGGGTGCTGCGCGGCGGCAAGGTAACCTCGGCGCTGATCGGTGCAAGCAAGGTAAGCCAGATTGAGGATGCAGTGGCATCGCTGAACGCTCCTGAGCTCAGTGCGGACGAGCTGGAACAGATCGAGGCTATCCTGCAGGGATAACCGTAAGAATGATTGCACAGCACGGCATTATAGACGGCAAATGAAACTGCAGGGCTGAGACGCCGGGCAGGGGCATTTGCCGTCTTTTGCATGAGGAATGGTATAATGGACAAAACATGCGCAGAAAGGGATGCACAGCACAATGGACAAGCACCGCTTAGGGCAATCTGATTTATATGTAAGCGCCATGGGACTGGGATGCATGTCTCTGGGAACTGAGGAGGCCCCCGCCGTCTCCATCATCCATGAGGCACTGGACCGGGGAATTAATTTCCTGGATACAGCAGATCTTTATGATGCCGGCCGTAACGAGGAGCTTGTCGGCACCGCGATACGCGGACGCCGCAGCGAAGTCGTTCTGGCTACGAAGGTAGGTAACCGGCGGATTCCCGGCCAGGACGGCTGGTCCTGGGACGCCTCCAAGACCTATATCAAATCTGCGGTGCAGGATAGCCTCCGCAGGCTGCAGACCGACTATATCGACCTCTATCAGCTGCACGGCGGAACCATGGAAGACAATATCGGCGAGACGATTGAAGCCTTTGAAGAATTGAAGCAGGAGGGGCTGATCCGCTATTACGGTATTTCCTCCATCCGGCCGAATGTGGTCAGGGAATATGTGAAGCGTTCCCGAATCGTGAGTGTCATGAGCCAATATAGCATTCTCGACCGGCGGCCGGAAGAAGCTATACTGCCGCTGCTTGAGCAGCACGGCATCAGCCTGATTGCACGCGGGCCGCTGGCGCGCGGCATCCTGACAGATAACGGCCGCTCCAGGCCCGGGAAGGATTATCTCGATCATACGGCAGCGGAACTGGCCGCATTGCATGAAGAGCTCACGCGGCAGGCTTCCGCTCCGCGGACCCTCACGCAGACCGCGCTACACTACCCGCTGTCACACCAGGCGGTTGCGGCTGTAATCCCCGGCGCGAGCAGCCCGGAGCAGCTGCGGCTGAACATTGCCGCAGCTGAAGCAGCGCCGCTCACTGCCGCTGAAGCAGCGGCTGTCCGGCAGACGGTCAAAGCAGGCGTCTATACTTCGCACCGCTAAGCTGTAAGAGGCACAGCAAACAGGCTATCCCGCAGGCTGCATATTTGCAGCAGGGATAGCCTGTCTTTATTCAGTACGGAATGCCGCCATATGCACAGAAGCAGACGTGTTAACGCTTTTTGCGGATACGGTTAATCCACAGCACCAGGGACACCAGCAATACCACACCCGTGATTGCCCAGGTCAGCAAAAATGCCATTCCCAGCCCGATATTGGCGTCTTGCGCCTCCCGCAGGCTCTCCTGCACGAGCAGTACGGCAAGCGGGGTACCGCTTGCTATCAGCAGCACCAGTGTACTATATCGCGCAAAAGCCGTGCGTTTAGGCAACGCATAATAGAAACTCAGATACGAGACAATCAGTAGAACGAAAGATAATGAAGCTTGAATTCCAAGTCTGTCCATCCTGTCACACTCCTTACCTTCAGCCTTTGCCGATGACGGCAGATCCTGCTGCCTTCGGATGCGTTCAGTATATCGGCTCTGTAAGCCTGATGCAAATACAGGCACTTCCCCGTCAGGATCAGCCGAAAAATTGCGTAATATATACCATCGCCAGCAGCCCGAAAATAAACGAATACGTGGAAGGCCGCTCATAGCCGTGGCCATGGCTCTCCGGAATCAGCTCCTTATAGACAATAAAGAGCATCGCTCCTGCGGCAAACGCCAGCCCGTAACCGACTGCACGCTCCAGGGAGCTGGCTGCAAAATAACCGATAACCGCAGATATCATCTCCATCAGCCCGGTCAATGCCGCTACTCCGAGCGCTTTCCGCCGGGTAGACTTTGAATTCATCATGAAGACAGCCAGAATAAGGCCTTCCGGCATATTTTGTGCCCCGATGGCAATAGCCACCATTGGACCGAGACTGGACTCTTCGCTGGCATAGCTGAAGCCTGTACTCAGACCTTCAGGTATGTTATGGATGAACAGGGCAATCATGACAAGCAGTGCCTTGGAATCCATATTGGCGAAGCCCGGCTTGTTCTCCACGTCGATATGCGGAATGTTTTTTTCAATGAGATCCAGCATCAGCACACCGGTAATCAGCCCAAGCGTCAAGGCGATGATCCCCGATTCATTAATCGCCTGCGGCATTAAGCCGAAGGTTGAAGCAGATACCATAATCCCGGCAGTAAAAGCGACCAGAATATCCTTCCAGCGCTCAGATAACCTCCGTACGAACAAAATAGGCACCGCTCCAAGCACCGTTGCCATTGCAGACAGAAAGCTGCCTAGCAGCGCAGTCTCCAAGTTATTTCCTCCTCATCAGCAGACCGGATTTCATAGACTCAATTTATGCGGCGAACAGCATAGTTTATGACTTGGCCCACATTTTGGTGCCTATCCTCCGTTCAGGATAATACAAGTGTCATTAGGTCCTCATCCAGATACCGGCCGCCGGCCAGCCTGACCGCATTGCGTTCAGTACCGTAGCAGGTGAAGCCCAGGGTAGAATAGAGACGCTTTGCCGGAAGATTATTTGCCGTTACGGTCAGATTGATTACCGCAAGCCCAGGCATCTGCCTTACACGTGCAAGCAGCTCGGTCAGTAAAGCGCAGCCCAGCTTCTGTCCGCGTGCCGCCGGACTTACATACATTGCGAAGACATTGCCTTTGTGACGTATCTTCTCCCTGCCCTCACGGATAAAGGTAACCATGCCGGCCAGCTCATGCTCTGCATTGAAACCGCCCAGGGTGAACCTGCCCTCTACAGGCTCCAGTCTGCTGCGGGTAGCGTCCAGCGGAAGCTCCTTCTCTTCTTCGTAGGAGCTTAGAAAGGCCTCCGGATGAAGCCGAAGCGCCTGCAGCCTAAGCTCGCGATACTGCTCTGCATCAGCCTGATTAAGCATTCTTATGTACATGACATCTCCCTCTTCCGCCCGGGGCGGGCAACTGATCTATATAGTACGTAATTAAGTTTATGACCTGACGAGGAGGCGTTCTATCGCTACCATAGCCAAAGTCCTTCGATGAAGTTAAGGTTTGGGCTAACGTAGTGAACCTGGCTGTTCTTCTATAGTTAAGGGCACAGAATAAGGAATGAGCCGAGCCGAAATAACTGTACTTTCTGCAACTAAACCCGACTAATGGGCTCTGCTGCAGGTTTTAACTGCACTCTGTACACTTATATTTGCTAAAAACGCCCGAAACCGGCTTTTTCGAGGAAAATAGATGTACAGAATACCATTATTTTCTTATAATGATTCATTTCGACTGTTTTAATTGTACAAAGCACACTTAACCTGATATGACCCTGTACCCACTGACTAAGGTTAGCGTTTGGCAGGGGCGCTCAATCTGCTGCCCGCCGTTTCTACTAAGCGGGAACAGGAGGCGTTTTGTTAGCTTCTTATAGGCGTTATGTATAGATAGATTATATCCGTATTAAGGAACTTTTGAAACGGGAAGCAGAGCAGACAACAGTGCACCGGTTTGTTAGCCCGCAGGCAAAAAAAAGCGGAGGCTCCGGTACTCCGAAACCTCCGCTCACATCAGCCGCAGGATTTACAGCAGCTTGTCCAGCTCCCGGCAGGCTTCCCGGTATGCAGGCTCCAGCTTCTGGAGCTGCCGGGCAGCAGGACCATATTCTCCGGCTCTGGCATGACGTTCGACCATGGCGCACAGATGGGCAAAGTACTGAACCCCGATGCTCAGGCTGCCTGATTTCAGGCTGTGGGCCGCTGCCGCCATACCCGCCAAATCCTGCTTTGCCGCAGCTTCATCCAGGGCCGCCAGTCTAAGCGGAGTGTCCTTCTTAAAAATCCCGATGAGCATATGCAGCAGCTCCGGCTCCTCCCCGTCCATCTCCCGGATACCGGAAAGGGTATCCTCCTGCAGGACCGGGATATACGGCTGTGTGCTGTACCATTTGGCCAGCAGCTTGCCGAGCGTCTGCAGGCTTAACGGCTTAACCGTCCAGTCATCCAATCCGGCTAGAATGAACTGCGAGCGGCTGTCCCCGCCTTCGTCTCCGGTCACACCAATGATCGGCACCCTTGGCCTTCCCCCTGAGGCTTCAAGCTGACGGATTGAGCGTACGGCCTCCTGGCCGTTCATTACCGGAAGCCTGCTGTCCATCAGGATAAGCCCGTACTCCTGCTGCTGCCAGGCCTCAACAGCCTCCAGACCGTTATCCGCCAGATGCACAGATGTTACGCCCAGCTTCTGCAGCTGCCGCAGCAGTACCGTGCTGTTCAGCCCGTTGTCTTCGGCAACCAGCACCGGAAGTACGCTGAACCTGCCCTCCGGCAAGGCTGCCGCTGGGGGCTGGTCCGGTGCCGTAAGGCCTGCCGGCTTGTCCAGTGTAAGCTCGAAGCGGAAAAGTGAGCCCTGACCGGGTGTACTGTCTGCTGAGATTGTACCGCCCATAAGCTCTACCATGGACTTGCAGATAGACAAGCCTAGCCCGGTCCCCTCGGCGGCCAGCTCCGCATCATGGCTTACCTGTGAATACGGGCGGAACAGGGCTGCCTGGTCCTCCGGTGAGATGCCGATTCCCTCATCCCGGACTTCAAAGCACAGACGCTGCCAGAAATCCCCTTCTCCGGTCTGACTAACCGTTACCTCGACCTCTCCGCCCTGCGTGAATTTTACCGCGTTGCCGAGCAAATTAATAAGTACCTGGAGGATTTTCGGGGAATCCCCTTCCAGCTTATCCGCAACCCCGTCAAAAATTTTATATTTCAAGGTGTTATCCTTCTTCGCCGCAGCTGGTGAAAGCAGACGCAGCGAATATTCAAGCAGATCTTTAACACCAAAGCAGCCTTTGTTAATCTCCATTTTCCCGGCTTCAAGCTTGGAGAAATCCAGCAGATTCCGGATCATCTGCAGCAGGTATTGCGCGGATTCGCGGATCACCTGCAGATGAATCCGCTGTTCCTCCGTCCCGCCTTCTGCTTCAAGCAGCTCGGTTATCCCCAGAATGCCGTTCATGGGTGTCCTTATTTCATGGCTTACAGTAGCCAGAAACAGACTTTTGGTCTGGTTGGCCGCTTCCGCCTCCTCCTTCAGCGCCTTAAGCTCGACATTATTTTTGGCCAGCAGCCGGTGCGTTGTAATCAGCTCATTGTTCATGGCAGAAAATTCAGCCAGCACCTGCTCTTCCCGTTCATTGCCTTCAATGATCTGCTGCGACAGCTTCTCGATAGTTTGTCTGAGACGGATAATCTCCTGCTCATTTCCGGTCATGTAATCTCCTGCCTCTATGTCAGTTCTTATGGTGCCGGGTACTGGTAACCAGGCGCTCAGCTGCTTCAAGCGCCGTTCTGGCATCCGGAGCATAGCCGTCCGCTCCGACCTTTTCCCATAATTCCTTATCAATATTAAACGGCATACCGCCGACCATAATCCGCAGACCATCCAGTTCAGTCCTGCTGCGGATTGACGCAATTACACGGGCAGCCTCTGACACGTGATAGGTCATTGTAACCGATATCGCCAGCAGATCAGCAGGCTGCTCCATGAGATACCTGATTAGACTCTCCAGAGGCATATTGGACCCCAGATAATAGGTATTCCAGCCCTCCATCTCGAAGAAATCTGTCAGCATCCGCAGGCCGATTTCATGCAGCTCTTCGCCTACACCGACCGCCACCAGTCTGCTGCGGCCGCTTTGGGCCCCAATCCAGCGGGGGTATAGCTGTGAAATAATGCTCTGGGTACAGGCTGTACAGTAATGCTCCTGGGCCACCGTAATGCGCCCCATCTGCCATAGCCGTCCTAATTCGTATTGGGTTTCCTGAAAGATATGCATGTAAATATCCTTAACCGGAACCCCCTCATCATATAACCGGATTATACAAGCTGAAGCCTTGCGGCGTTCCCCTTCCAGCAGCAGCCTCAGATATTCATCAGCCTCCCGGAAATAGGGCTTCTCAGGACGCAGAAAGGAAGGAGGGCTCTCTTCCCCCTTCATATGAAATATCGCCATGTCGAGATAGCTGAGAATCAGCTCTCTGGCCGGCGGATCTAAGCTGGCGCTAATTGCATCCTTCATAAGAGTGAAGTTAATCCGCAGATCCTCCGCTGTAATCTTGTACTGCATAAGCAGCACCTTAAGCCAAAGCACATAGTTAATGAATAAAAGCGGGCTGTCCATAGCCACGCTTTGTGCCAGATAACGCAAATGATATAGAGAGTCCTGCCTGGTTCTTGCCATCCCGGAAGGACCAAAGCGCTGCTTCAATTCAGGTTGTCTTTCATATTGACGCAAGGATATTTCATCCGCAAGCTGCTCTGCTATCATTTTCAGCCGTTCTCCTGCATCTTGCTGATTAGTATACATTGGGTCACTCCTTCAGTATACATATAAAATGATACTTAACTCCTATTATACCTTATTTCGCAAGCCTACCAGGAACGCTGTGAGAATCACTCAAATATTACCAGATAACGTTCCAGCCCGTACGCTTCAAGCTCTTCCTTCGGGATAAAATGCAGCGCAGCCGAGTTAACCCGGTAATGCAGCTTCGCAGGCTCCGGGCCGTCATATAGCAGAAGGCCGATATAGGCTCCGCTCAGCCTGCTCCGCAGCACAGTCCGCGCTTTGCCGCCGTTCAGATCTGCCTCCCGGCGGACCAGGCCAGGCTCAAGCGGTCTGGTGAAGGACGGCCAGCCGGTGCCTGAGTCGAATTTATCCCGGGAGCTAAACAGCGGGTCTCCGTTCAGCAGATCGGTGTAGATACCGTCCCTGTAAACATTCCAGTAAGCATTATCAAAGGGCGGTTCTGTGCCCTTGTTCTGCGTTACTTCAAACTGCAGGGCGGACAGCTTCGAGCGCAGCCGTTCGCTATCCCCGCTCCGCTGCCAGTAATGCTGCGTGAAATCGCTGCGGCCTGAGCCCTTCAGGTAGAGCTTATAATCCAGGGGATGTGTCTTGTAATAATTCTGGTGCTCCGCCTCCGCCGGATAGAACGGCTTGGCCGGCAGAATCTCCGTCACAACCGGCCCTTTGAACCGCTTTTCCGCCTGAAGCGCGGCTCTGGAAGCCTCCGCCTCCATCCGCTGCGCCTCATTGTGAACAAAGATGGCCGTCTTGTAGGAATGGCCGCGGTCCATGAACTGGCCGCCCCGGTCCGTAGGGTCAATCAGCTGCCAGTAAATGTCCAGCAGACGCCGGTAAGGAAACAGCTCCGGTTCAAAAGTAATTTGTACAGCCTCAAAATGACCGGTCGTCTCCGTTCCCACCTCAGCATAAGTCGGATCCTCCGTATGCCCTCCTGTATATCCCGATACCACTGAAATAATTCCCGGCAGCTCGTCAAAAGGCTTGACCATACACCAGAAGCAGCCCCCGGCGAAGGTAGCGAGCTCGGACCGCTGAACAGCCTGCTGAAATTCATCCATCCGGCCTTCCCCCTCACTTGTATTGCTTGATATCTTATTACCCCATTATAGCCGAATCTCTTTTTGACCCAAACGGCCAGTGCCATGGGCAATAGCATCACGTATAATATTCCTTAGAAATTCTTCCATCATAGACGGGGAGACACTACAACATATGAATTCAGCCAAAACCAGCTGCAAGGAAAGCGCCAGATCAGCATCAGCTGACACACTAAATAACGGCTCTAACTCCAGCCTTAGAAAAACCGTTGCTGTTACCGGTGCAAGCGGGTGTCCGGATGAGCAGCTCCTGACACTGCTGACGGAGCACTATAATGTAATAGTGCTGCTGGACAACGGAGACCGAGGTTTAGAGGCGCGCCCGGATCAGACAGGGCATTGCCCGTATGTGCAGCGGCGCCCCTGTGACCTGTTCTCCCTGCCTTCTGCCGAGAAGGCTATGCAGGATGCAGACTATGCCATATACTTTGTTCAGCCAAAGCGGTATCCTGCAAGATTAACACAAGCTTGCAGTGCGGATATTAATGCTATACAGGCAGATCATTTTGCCCGGGCAGCCTGTAAGAACGGCATACAACATATCGCCTTCCTATGCTCTACAGCGGCAGGAGATGACTCTCCGCGCAGCCAGCTGCTGAGCTGCCTGGAGATAGAGCGCATCCTCGGCTCTTACGGCTTGCCCGTCACGACGCTTCGTACCGGGCAAAACGCCAAGCAGACTACAGCCGGGGCGCCAGGCCCCTCCTTCCAGGCTCCTGCAGCGCTGATCAGCGCCGGCAAGGTGCTGCTTAATACGCTGGTGAACGCATCCAGGTCCGGTAAACCGCCCGGCACTCCTCCGGATAAGGGCCCGTCCGTAAAGTCTAAACGGGTCTCAGATGTCCGCTCCATCCAGCGCGTAGTTCTGCCCGACAATACGGATGCGGCCTGGGCCGCCCGTTATTATCTGGATTGGCTGGGCAGCCTGCTGAAGCTGCCGGTCCGTATGGATCATGAAGGCGGTGACAGATACAGAATCTGTCTGCGCACCGGCGGCCTGCCGATACTGGAACTGACACGCCTGCAGCAGCAAAGCGATCCGCAGCATACGATGCTCAGGATTTCCGGCGGAGTCCTCGCGAAGCAACAGGATGGCTATGAAGGAAGACTGGAATTCCTGCAGCTTCCCGGGAGCCGGGAATGCATCATTGCAATCCATGATTATTTGCCTTCCCTGCCCTGGGTTCTTTATAAGCATACCCAGGCTCTGGTCCACCTTTGGGTTATGGCAGCGTTCCGCAGGCATCTACAGCGTATAAGCAGCCGCTCCTGAGTAACTTGCTCCAGGGAATCACAGAGACATGGGACAAGCTGGTAGAGCACCTGGACTGCGCCAGCAGCAACAGTTAAACGGATTAGCTCAACAACCGATCGGCTGCTTAACGCAGCGTCATCTATAAGCAGACAGCAAAGCAGCGGTTGCCTGTTCCGGCAGGACCGCTGCTCTTTTTTTAACAAATCTGGCCTAGCTATCCTTCTCGTTAATATCCCATAGATCCTTGTGCATCAGCCCTGCAAACAGAAGGAGGATCAGCGTCAGAATCATCACTAGCTCTCTGAACGTATTGGATACGCTGTCTATATTATACCCAAAAACAATGTTTAACCGGCCCCACAACAGATTAAGGCATAGCAGCGAGACCATGCAATACGTCATCCATACACTCCGCAGATACAGGTTATACGTCCGGTTCGGGCCTTTTCCGATAAAAAATTTGCGGTACCGCAGCACATAAGCAGCAAATACAATAAAAACAGCTACTTCCAGTGTAATAAGAATTAAATCAACGATGACCATGCAAATCATCTCCTCTCTTGCCCAGGCCGGTACGGTGCAGGTCTAACAGGCTTTCGATATCGTTCAATTCAAAGGCTTCCCGGATTCTGCCTAGATGCTCAATCTCCCGTTTTACACAGCTGGGCTTAACTTCATTTTTCTTGAAAATATCGAGGAGCTTCACTTGTTGACGACCTCCTCACCTTTGGTATTATCGGCTCTCTCGCGTGCCAGGGCCTCTCGTTCAATCAATAGCTTGACCAAGGAACGGTTATACTCACTCAGCTGCTTCTCGTTCTCTTCATCACGTTTCTGGTAATTCTGAATGACCTTCTCCTTGCCTGCGATCTGCCTGATAGCCCAGATTAGAGCAACCGATAAAAGGACATTTAGCACGACTGAGCCGCTATTCTCAGCAAACAGGCCAGTCAATGCATTCAGATCCATCCATATCACCCCGTTTGTTGTCGTCTGTGATGCCTGCTGTTTGGGCTGTTTGCTTGTAACCGGGTGAACCTGTCCATCTCCGGAACCACACATTAGGAGGATACTGCCGGAAGATCAACTACTATAATCTATTCTAGTAACAGCACTATGGATTGGGTAATACAGTATGAAAAAAAAAGCCTTCCGCATGTCCAATAGACTGCAGAAGACTTTTAATAGATTTAATTCTCATTAATTTAGCCTATTCCAACTCATTAAACCTTTGGAGCATCGTGGCAACCTCTGCTCTGGTTGCAAGACCAGAAGGATTTAGAGTCAAATCATTGTTACCCTTCATAATATCCTTAGACACAGCCCAAGTAATGGACTCTTTGGCAAAGTCTGAAATTTCATCAGCATCTTTGAAGCTCAGGCTTGAAATTCCGGTTTGAAGGTCAGAACCTTTACTCTTTGCGTATCTATAGAGCATAACAGCAATTTGCTCACGGGTGATTGCATCATTGGGAGCAAATTTCCCCGTACCATATCCGTTAACAATTTTGCTTTGATTGGCCCAAATAATGGGTTCTGAATACCACTGACCGCTTTGAACGTCAGAGAATACATTCGCAAATTCAACATTTGGCTGATTTTCCATACGGTATAATACAGTGGCCAGCATTGCACGGCTCATTCTCCCGGAGGGTGAAAATTCCGTTTCAGAGGTTCCCGTGAACAGCCCCTTGTTGTAAACATACCTTACAGATGAATAGAACCAATCATCATGTGCTATATCTGTAAACGGCGTTTTTTTAGCAAATGTAACAACAACCGTTGTGTCACGGCTAACCTCTGGAATGGTGTAAATGTCACGGCCTATAAATTTTTCACCGTTGATAATGATATATTCGGTTTCAAACCCTTCACCCGGAATCATTCTGATGGTTGCAGAGGTTGTTGCGCGAATGGTTTGCACTTCAAAGCCATCGGCAATTTTGCCGTTTCCGCCTTCAACAGAAGCTCTAACGGTATAGTAAAACTCAATTGTGGAGTTGCTGCCGTCCGGGCCAGCCCAACGTTTCGGACCGACAATTTTTGAGTTCTCGAAATTGGAAACACCAATACTAAGCTTTTCAACTGCTGCTGAGATTTCCGAAGCCAGGGCAGCTTCTTTATCAAAAACAGCCTCAGCCTCGGCAATAACCTCCCTTAATTTTTGAGCAGCTTGTGTTGGATACCAAAAATCCGGATCATATATGGTTTTTGGATTATCCGCAATAGTTACTGAAGCAAGTAACGCTTTTGCAGCAACAATGTCTTCATACAGTAAAGCTTTTGAGGTGTCCTTTACTCCAGAGCCAACAATGATTTGTACTTCTTCAAACGGTTCAATATACCGGTGTGTCGCATCTTTGTTTGTTAGAATGAAGTTGCTTAAAGAAAAGCTGAACGTTCCCGTGTTTCTGGCTTGAAATACAGCAGTCCCAATATTTTGAAGCATTGAATCCTCTTTTCCGCTCGCGGTCATATCAAGATAGACATAGTTGACGGCACCGCCGGAATATTTCATTGAAATATCCTTTTCCGTCTTAACACTAGTGTTTTGCAGAACATACGAATCAAACTGCAGCTTTCCTTGAAAGCCATATACCGGTGCCCTTCCGGCACCAGTATAGGAAAGACTTAGTTTAACAAAAATTTCTTCTCCAACCTCAAATGATGATTTTAAGGAGCCGGAGCTATCAGTTACTGTGGCGACTACACGATAGCTAAGGTCTGCAGCATCGTTTGCGCTGTAGGCATATGATGGTAAAACAGCCCCTAGAAGCATGATACACAAAATGCTTTTCAAGTATTTTATCATCTTTCAAGTGCCTCCATTAGTGTGAGCTGCGCATCTACAATGTCAACAATGCCGTCACCGTTTTTATCAGCTCTCATCCAATCCTCTGAAGAACTAAACCCGTTGTAGACATCGTCTAAAATAGCATCCAGGGTTGCTAAAATATCGATTTTATCAATAATACCATCACCATTGGTGTCTCCGCGAAGAAGAATAGGAGATTTCACCGTGGGTTCAAAACCAAGTTTAGCTGTTAATTGCTCGCCTGTGACAAGTTCCTTGGAAGCACCAATGTATGCTTTCTTAAGGCTGTCATATAAAAGAGTTTGTTTGTTGCCTTCAATCACAACCGTTGCCTTGCCCATGTTTATTTCAGTGTAGATGGTGTACAACGAGAACCCTTGTGCTTGACGGATTTCATAACGGTAACCCAAATCTTTTACACTAATCTTGATAACGTCTGACAGTTCTTTATAGACCGTTTCCCCATTCTGACCTTCAAAAGCAGCAAGTCTATAGCTGACTTTGATTGCAGCTTCGCCTGGAGCTAATGCTTCAATTGTCCCGTCTTGTGAAAGCCTGATGATATTCTGATTATAAAGAACGTGCCACACAACGTCCTCTGCATGTAGAACGGTGTCGCCGGCTGTACGGAGAGCTTTAACAGTAAGCGCCGTTTTTCCGCCTATGCCAAGCTCGACAGAATCAGGCAGTTCATCGGAGTTTTCAAGGTCAGAGATTAGTTTAATGCTTTCAAACTCTGACAAAGCCCGATTAACAAGAGAAACTTGAACTGCCGTTTCGTTTCCGGCATCATCAACCGCTTTAAGAATCAGGGTTTGGTCCGGGTCCTCACTTGAGGCCTTACGACTGACAACGAATGTTCCGTCCGGATTTACAACAATTCCGTCTGAGCTGCCGTCTAACGTCAATGCTACGGATGGTTCTGTTAGACCCTGGAAGCTATAGCTTGAGTCCGCGCCGACAAAAACAACCTGATTGCTGACGGTGTTTTCAACGTTTTCCCCGTCAAGGCTTGTTTGAATATCTTCGCCAAGGAGTAACGCAGGCGCTTTTGTGTCAACAGTAAATCCAATAGCACCTGATGACCTGCTGCCTTGGATGGTGTCACGGTTTTCCCCAACTGCTATAAAGTCAATCAGGTGCTGGCCGTCTTCAAGGCTTTCTTCAAATGACCACTCCGTCTTAAACTCCTGAGGCGTGTTTTTATCTTCAGTGTTAAGGTTAAATGTCATTTTAACAGGTCTGTCGAAGGTGTACGTTGCCTCTAGTTTGTCAGAGTTTAAATAATAGCGTTCTTTGGATCTGTCAATATTTGTTTCAACGCTTAAAAGTTGAGGTTTATCCATTGATGGCATAACAAAGCTTTGCGATGATGCTAATTCGTTTGAACGGTAATATTCCGCATGCTTAAGTGGATTTTCCACAATTCTGACAGCCTGCGCTTTAACGAAATAAGTCTTTCCTTCCTGTAATAGAGGCCGGTTTGTTTGGCTTTCTAATGGTTTTAGGATGATGTCACTGCCAGCTTTAAATTGACCAAAGGAATTCTCGACCTCTACACCATTCTCGTCCTGGATCGCCACGAGATAGTCTGTTGCGGTTTCGTCGCCTCCCGTTATATCAACCTTCACATAGCCGTCACCACTGTAGACCGCAGAAACAGATTTCGGCTTTTGAGGAAGCAGCGGATTTGTGAAAGTGAATGTTGAAGCAGTGATTTTCTTGCTCATTCCGCCTTGATGGTTAACAAGCATTGCAACAACATGATATTCCCCTTGAGGAAAGGACTCAGGGAGTGTGAACACATGAGAACCTGAGTCAATTCCATCTAACTCCAGGTTGCCTATACTAATTAATGCTGAAGTGTCTTGAATGTTAGTTGATTCGATTGTTTGCATGACTGACGGGTCTGTTGTGACATAGACATTAAGTGCACCCGAATATTTGCCTTGCTTATCAGTTGTCCAGGAAACGTTAATATCGCGGCTTGAATTTGCGCTATGAGAAGCACTGATTCCTGTAAGCTCCGGCATATAGTCAACACTGTTTACTGCAAAGCTGTCTACATAAACATCAGGTGTTGTAACTGAAACGGACCAGTTACCGGCAACAATAAGAGAAGGGTCAGTGACTGAAACGTACAAATAATTAGTGCCATCTAAAGATTGAACAAGATAGTTTCCGTTGCCCTTGTTATCGTCTTCAACCATTGTCAATTTTTTGCCGTTTGGATTGGTGACAATGATTTCTGATGCAGACGGTTTGACTAAACCGCGAAGCGGAACTTCAAAGAGAAGCGCATCCTTTGATGTTGGGTTAACCTCTTTTGTAACCCCATCCCCGGCCCTTGTTTTAGCGATTGCCCCGGTACTCAGTCTTCTCATATTCGTTCCATATATCATTGTGGTCGGCACAAGATTGCCGTTTTCGTCCAGCGCTTCCGAGTTGACATAGTGAACGGCGTTCCCTCTTGAAGAGAGGTCGATTGATCCGCCAAAGCTCAGGTCACCGTTCCAGTAATAGATAAAGCCAAGCTTAATTCCAATGACTTTAAAGTTTGCACCAACAAAGTCAGAGGAAACAGCTGCCTCAACTCCTGCAACCTCCTTGCCCCCCAGCAACGGGATCGAGTCAGGAATGAACAGTCCTGCGTAAACATAACCATAAAAATAATCCTCAGTAATTTTTATCGTTATACCACCACGAATGGCTCCGGCGTGAATGCTGATGCTGCCAAAGGCATTTAGCTGAAACGGCGATATCCATTGCACATTCATTCCCGCTTGAAGATTAAGAAGTCTTCCCTCTTCGTCTTTCGCCAACCGTCCAGTACCTTCAATGGCAAGACCGGATAGTTTGGCATCCAGCTTAAAGTCACCTACAATAATTGCATTGATTAAAAGTCTCGTCTGAAGATGAATGGTAAGCGGCGGAAGTTCACCTGCCGGTTCACCGGCAATGGTGTCTGCAAGGTTTGAGATACCTCCGCCAAGACCTGTGATAAACACATAAGGTGCAACGACAGGAACTTTCATTGTGGATGGCGCTAGAAAGAATGTGAGCTTGTCAAGCATCATTTTGGGAACTTCGTTAATCGGAACCTTTTTCAGTGCCAGTGAACCTTCTACTTCCAGCATGGTTATAGAAAGACCGGCATCAATGCTATAAATATCTTCAATGGTGTTAATGGTTATTTCGGCCTTAACACCGGCTTCGTTTCCTACTAATGGACCTAAAATATCTTTCGGCAGCTCAACGGCTAGTGTTGTGTTAATGCCACGAAAACCGATATCGTCACCGTTACTTCCATAAAGAACATCTTGAACGTTTGCCGTTAGTGAGCCTTTATAATCATAATGCTCTTCACCCTTCGATTGGTCAGCAGCTTTCAGAGGCATTGAAATCCTTCCGCCAAAGCTAATGCCGTAATCATCATCATCCTGGGTCATAACACCATATTTAATATTGATCAAAAAGCCTGCAATATTTTGCAGCATATAACCGGCATCTCCAAGCTGAAGTTCAAGGGCTTGAGCCTCCTTCTCGGAAACAGCCTCCCGGTCCAGGGTATATTTGGTTCCATTTTTGACTTCATAATGCCACTTATTATGCCAAATATTAATGGAGTTGATCACCTTGATGGTACCATCGCCTTCCAGCTTTGCACCATTGCTATCAACTGTCATCTTAAGGGCTTCGTTGCTGTCATAGGTCAAGATGTTGTTGATGGTTATGTCGCCGTCGGCTCTGCTGGCAGAGTAATATTTTTCCTTCCCCGTATCCATAAGCCTGATTTTTCCGCGAAGGGTCAGAAGAATTTCTGTTTTATCTTTTTCAAATCCTATGCCTTTGTTAAGAATGCCATCTTTTTTCACGCTGCCGGATACAAATTTTTTCATTGCATCTTCGTTTGCAAAGCTAACATAGTCATACAACTGTCTGTTGGTTGCAGCGTCTGTAAATCGAACCAGCGAAACAATACCGTAACTTGCACTTCTATCCAAGATATTATTTGTGACATCGACTGTAGCTGCTGCTTTAATTTTTGTACCGAAGGCATCGATCAGCTGTTGATTTGTAAATCTGAATTCAATTTCATACTTTCCAACAGCCATAGTCTGATTAGTTGAAAACGCAAGCGTCTGACCTTCTTCAATAAAACTTATTTTTCTTTTGTCGATCAAAACAGCCTCACCGCTTGATGATGAAACAAGGTAAAGACTCCATCCGTCACTTCCCGCAAGGGCCCCGGTTAAAACTTTCATATCGCCGGAAACGGTGATATTTTTGTCGCCTTCATAATAAACGGACGACGGGAAAACTTGCTTCATTGAAACTTCCGGAAGCGTTCCGTCAACTGCAGGAATCAATATGTTTGTGTTTGCACTATAGTCAACCACTTTATTTGTGTTAGCATCAACAATTTCTGTTGCGTTTAACGAAACGACCAACCGTTTTGATGTGATCATAGACTGAGTCTTTGCAATAATCTCAACATCCGGAATATCAAACACCGTTCCAATGTTAAGACCGCCCGAAATCTTCACCGTGTATTCCCGTGTATTCGTTGCTGCAAAAACAAGTCCTTCATCGAGGCTAAGCCTCACAATAGGTTCTAAGAGCTCTTTTGCTCCTGAAACACTGTTGTCAATGGTTACGTGCGCTTTAAACACACCATTGTTTTCATATGCTTTTTTGTCGTTAGCCAGTAATACGTTGTCAGTCTGGATACCTATTGAAACATGCTCCTTTTGTGTTTGTTCAGCAAAATTGCCGATCCCATAGAGCATTTCAGAAATTCTGACCTGACCCGGCTCAATTGATTTTTCGTTCCAATAATAAGCTGTTGCAGTATCAGGAACTAAATATTTGTTTGAATAATTCGTAAAATCAACACTAGGGTTTGGTGTATAATCGTATCTTGTGTTTGCAAGATTAACCCAGTGACCTACAATCACTTTATCAACGTTTACGTCTTTGTTTCCGCTCCAGCCGGACAAGAGGGCATAAGCCATCTTGTTCGAAGCTGAAAGAGAATCAACATATCTGATTTGCTGCGGAAGATTCTCACCGCTATATTCGGTTTCAACGATTGTCGGTTGCGTCGGGTCAACCAAAACATAAGGTGAATCAATTTCTGAACCAAGCGCGTTGTCCAGAAGAAGCCGAATACCCACCGTTCCGGCTGTAGCATTTTTATTTTTCACATCATATGAAATACCAATGTTTCCAGTCCTCAAGTTGTTAGGGTCAATCGAAATGGACACCTTTTGTGTAATGGTATAGCCCTTAATGTCCCATGCAATGGTTAAAAGCCTGTTTTGCTCTGAAACGACAGGTTCATGAAGCTTTGTATCGATTCCAAACCAGCCGTATTCCTGACCAAAAACATAATCCTTTCCGTCGATACGAACGGTTGTGAACGATGTTCCATTGCTCCTTGCCGCATCTTCCCTATAAAGAAGCGGCAGGTTGTTGTCAAATGCTTTTTGCGGATGGCCGTCAATGGTTTCGATTGAAAAACCGCCTGTTTTTGAATTTATTGAATATTTCATAAATTCATTCGCAATTGAATAATCCGCACTGCTGGCTTCTGCACGAGCAGGGAAACTGGCAAAAGTGAAAAGCATGGCTAGAATGAGAGTTGCAGCTATGCTGCGTTTCATTGTTCTATGGACCGTCATTGCCTACTTCCCTCCTTGATTTGAAACATATACATGAATGTTGAAATAGTCGCGTTTATCCGTTTGGATATATACGGTGTACCAGCCGCTTGAAACATTATCAATGGTATAAATTCCGTTTTTCTCCTGAAGGACAGTTCCTTTTGTTTTCATCTGACCCTGTGTTAAAACACCTTTTTCATAACGGGCATACGAAATTCCGGAAAAGTTTTTCAGTGAGATTTCAACTTTACTTCCAAGAACGGCTGCAACATTTGAGCTGTCCGGCATAACACCGTTAACAAGGGCTACTGTGTCATAAAGACCCACAAGGCGGACGGTCCGGCGAATGGTTGTTTGATTCCCTGCATCATCTCTTACGGTATAGTCGATATAGTAAGGGTTCGAGCGGACAAATTCATTTGCCGAGATGTTATCAGGGTTAAACACCCGCCCGCCTGCTCCATAGTTTATGGTGACCCGGCTTGTTAGATCGACCTTTTGACCTGCAACCATATCCCATGCTTTGAAGTCCAGAAGCTTTGACTTGTCATAGGCAATGGAGGCATCCTTTTTAGGCGTCATTCCTTCGATGAAGATTAGCTCTTCAGCATTTTCAAGTTTTAGCTCAGGGGGTGTTTTGTCGATTAGACCAATGTTGACACCATAAGAGGTGTAGGCCCCTGTTCTTCCTTCCAGGTTGAAATTGTAAAGTCCGTTTTCGCGATAGTTCATTGACTTCTCTTGTTCCCAAGGGTCGTTTCCGCCCACGAGCTTAGCATCTTTGTCAGTGATTACCGTGACATTCACACTCTGGTTCGTTGCCGGATTTTTGTCGGTACCCACAACATAGCCTTCTTCTTTTCCGGATGTGTCAACACCGACAACTATCTTGTTTTGATGATCCTTTTCCACCCATTCACCGCTTTGGTTTTGCTCGAGATATTTATAAGTCCAGCGGACTTCTTTAACCTTGGGTGCTCCAACTTCAATTCCTTCAACCGTCAAAAGAATTTTTTGCGTTATGCCTGTTTGGTCCCTGACTTGAAAGACGTGCTCCCCGTTTGTGTTAACGTTGATAACTGCATCTTTATAGGACAGGACATCGCCGTTTTCATCCTTCACCTCAGTTAAAAGTGCATGTTCATATCCACGATAAGAAACGGTAAGGTCTGTCATCTTTCTAAGAATATCCAGCGGAACGCCGTCACTGTCACGGATTTGGTCAAAGGTTACATTAACGCTCAGCTTGTCTTCTGCTAATGCTGCAGTCGCTTTGACTTGCGGCGGCGTAGAAACAATATTTGATATAGTAATAAGCTCATTTCCTTCGTTGCCATAGTCGTCAACAAAGAACATCGTAGCCGTACCATTTTTTCTAAAGCGGACAGCTTTTGTGCCAGGGATATGTACGATATCGTTGGCAGTCAGGCTCCCGACCGGTTCTACACCGGTGACTGTAATGGTTTTAATATCCTTGCTAAACTGTGTCAGCTCAACATTCACGCTTTGTGCAGTAATGGTGGCTGGTGGCGTGCTGTAGGTCTTTTCAATTGCAATTGGCGCTACTTTGTTAATGTTTGAGACGGTGATCGGAGTGCTCCAGCGGTTTCCGGCGTAATCATAGGCTGTCACATAATAAATTCCTGAGCTGTCAAGCTCAACGACATATTCATTTTCAAGCGGCTCACCTTTGAACGGATAAACCACATCGCCCTTTTTAACCTCCGCAAATGCTATTTCACCTGAATCATCCGATATAGTGATCGTTGCAAAAATATTCTGGTTTGTCTTGGACGTATTGGATAACACATAGGAGGTTTGACCAATGGTGTTGTCAAAATGGTCATAGCTAACCTTATGAGCAGCTGTGTTTCCTGCACTATCCCTAAACTCAAAGGTGAATGTGTTAACATCTTGAGTTAAAGTCCTTGAAAAAGCTGCGTTGTTGTTTGTCATAGAAAGCGTTTTTCCGCCTCCTATAAACTTGAGCGTTGCCATAACCCTTCTATAGGCTTTTCCTTCTTTGATGGGTACCCAGTTCCCAAGATAGTTCTCATAGGTGTATTCAACCGTGTAGTGACTGTCTTGCGTGATTGGTGTTTTATCAATATTTGAAACTGCGACCGGAAGGGTCGTTGCTATTCCTGCTTTGTTTGTCACTTTGAAATATACCGTTGCATTTTGTTCGAATATTTCGGTGTGTGGAATCAAGAAGTCAACCGGTTCAAAGCTTAGGCCGTCATACGAACGCTCAAGCTTTAAAATCCCGCTTTCCGGATCATACACAGAAAGGGTTGCGCTAACATTTTGGTTGGTTAACTTCGTGATCGAATAGTCCACCTCTGCAACAGGTGCAGTTTCATCAACCACTGAAATGGCAACATATTCAGACTCCATCCGGTCGGCTTCGATGCCTTCATTCGTATAGGCCTCGAAATAAGCTGATTTTGTTGTTTTTCCATTTCTTAGCGCTTCAAATACAAGCTTTGAATAAGCTGTTTTTCCTTCTGCTTCTGTAAATGAAGGGTCCAGAACACTTAGCTCTGTATTAAGCTCTAATCCCGACAAAACTGCATTTTCAACAAAGAAATGTTGTCCGGCATACTTTGGATCCGGAACGACAACATAATAAAGCTTATCGCCCTGGTTATAGGATATAAACCCGCCGTTTTGGATGGTTTGACCGTTTTTCTCTACATAACCTGAAATATCAAATCCTGTAACAAACTCAACTTCAGGCGTGAATTCTACAACACTATCCCTTCCCACCTCGTCCTGAACATAGAGACTGATTGGATTATTGTTTTGAACAACAACCTCATAGTCCATTACATAGTCAGCGGATGTTGTTAACAGCCCTCTATGAAGAAGGTTCGACCTTGCCATATCACCCACATCATCACCCTGGGCAGGTGCGTTAGGCATTACAGTTACCGGAACGTTAAAATAAACGCTGACCGTTGCGGTGGTTTTTGTTGTTGCAGGGTTTGCGCTGACACGTACAATGGATGCCCCTGCGTCAACCAGATTTAGTTTTGAGTCAAAGAAAACTTTTTCAGTCACATTTCCTGCGGTGTCTACCGCTTTGATCCCAATTGCATAGGTGCCGCTAAGCCCTTTCAAATCAATGGTATAGGTTTTCTGTTTGTTCCCTTCTCCATTAACGATTTCCGGACTACTGTGCATTTCCACCGATTGACTTGAATTAAACAACATATAATCAGCTTCTGTTGGAATATCGTTTTCTGCCGGGTCTTTAATAAGTGCGAATGAAACGGTTGTGTCGCTATTGTCTGCAACATCAACTGTAATCACACCATCTTGTCTTTCTCCTTTTGTCACGATTCCGCTTGACGCAAGTGCAGATGGAGCTGTCCGGTCAATGTTAGAGACGGAAATAGGAACAAAAACTTGATTTCCAAGCTCGTCAGACAGGATCAGGTTTGTTGTTATGTTTTCGGTAACCGTAACTGTGAATGCACCGTTTGCATATGGAGAAACCGTGATTTTATCTGCATCCTCCGGCGCAACTGTCAGCTTGCTAATTCCCGTTCCGGCATCATTTGCTGCTATTGTTGCTGTCACTGATGCGTTTGTTGGCTGAATAGTGCTATAGTCTGGTAATTCAAAGGTCGGTGCCTGGCTATCATAAAGAATTGTAATAGGTCTTGCTTCTGTTAGAAACTCAGGTCTTTCGTCAGCGGGAACATTGATGAGCCCGAACTGAAGATAGATTGTGTTGATACCTTCTTGAAGCGGAACAGGTGTGTCGAGTGTAAATGAGAAGCTTCCGCCCGAATTGTTGCTCGCTGTAAACTCAGGAACTATAACGCCGTTATCTGTTGGCACGCCGTCCGTTGTTGCATAATATACCGGGTTTTGATATTTCGATGTGCTATCAGAAGTCCATGCTACATGCGGTTCATTCAAAACAGCATAGACACTATATGTTCCATCCGTTGTTGTCCCCATTCCGTTTACAGTCTTTGGCTGAGTATGGTTTAATGTATCAACTATCGCAGGTCCTGACCTCATGCCAAAGTACGGGGAAACCTTTTTACTTTCTCTGCCATGCGGGTCTTGCGCAACAACAACAATACTGTACGCACCTGATGGAATTCCTGTTATGGTCAAGATTTGATTAACCTCTGCTATGTTGTCACTGTCTGGTGTCAGTGTCAGCGGATAGTCTGGCGTATCCTCAATTCTAATTTCTGTGTCTGGTTCAGATAAATAGTAATATGCACTTGCAATTCCGCTGTCATCTGTCACTTTCACTTTAAACTGATGGGATGATTTAAAAAGATCATGCTGCTTCCCGGTGGTATAGCTAATTTCGGGGTCATTGTGGTCAAAATAGTATACACGTGAAAAATCAGCCGTATTTCCGGATAGTTTATCTGTAACACGATATTCAAGTATATATTTTCCGTCCATCAAAACATTTATTTCTTTATGATTACGTTGCTCAGCTGCACCAACATCATGGCTCGATTCATACACTCTAAAGTTTTGTGTAAAGCTATTGTCATTGCTGGAATGAGAAATCCATCTATAGCTCGTTTCAATGTTTGGATCGCTTGTGTCGAAGCTGATGTCAAACTGTGGCTTTGGAAGGCTGGAATCCTCCGTGATAAGGGTGTCGACGACATCCCCGTTAAAAATCTGCACAGGTTTTTTATAATATCTTGTTGACGCCTGCTCGTTTCTTGAATCGTTTCCGAGTGAGTCTACTGTGAAATAATAGAGAGTTCCGTCAAAATTCTCACCTTTAGGAATGGATATCATAGCCGTTGTGCTATCACCCTCTGAGTCTACAAATGCCCACACCCCTTGAGTTGAGGCGATTTCTTTTGATATAGGCTCAATTTGATCGATTGGAGTGTCAGGTGGCGTCGCAGTTCCGTTTATAAAGGTATAATAAGTCCTCGACCAGCCGTTATTGCTTTGCTGTAGGTCGTTCATTTCAAAACGGTAGTCATTTCTTTTACGAAGCTGCGCATTTTGCGGATTTACCGTTTCGTGAATGGTCACCCGCGGAGCCAGGCTATCGATTTTGATATTTTCAATCTCTGCGTATCCGGCATCTCCGCCTAGCGGATTGTCCGCTTTATCCCATCCATAAAGCCGAAGCTTGAATTCGCCTTCTGTTCGATCGATCGGACTTAGTTTTATGCTAACTCCATTTAGAACCTGCGTGTTAATGGGTGCAGTAACTGTTGTTCTGTTTCCTGTACCGTCAAAGTTTTTTATACTTGTCATTGCCGGTTCATAGGAATTACCGGTTTTCTTGTACAGCTCATATTTAAATAAGTTTTGATTCGAACTGGAGTGGGCGACATTCCCCTCGGGATAGAGGGTTTCGCTTGAAACCATATAAAATTCATGCATTTTTTTGATGTTGTTCTGTATGGAATTTCCCCCCGTAAGGTCATTTCCATCTTGGTCGGTAACTCTTACGGTTGGCGTTTGGGTGTCCACTTTGTGCGTCGAAAAATAAAAGCTTTGTGATGCTGCTGATTCCGGTGTCGGATTTTCCAAATAATAGGCCTGAGCCCGCCCGCTTTTCGTTAGATAGGTAGACACATTGTTAAGCTGGAGCCTTATGCCCTCGCTTTCAACTGCGCTGACATCCAGCGGCACTTTTCCGGTGAACTGAAGCTTGCCGTTTGGTTTTCCGTCATTGCCCTGCAGTTTTGTCATGGTAAGGCTGGCAAGCTGTGTCTCCGTACTGTTTCCAAGATATAACACAGGTGTTGCCTGGAAGTTTGTTATGAGCTCCGTTTTAATTTCCTGCGTCATGGTTTTTTTATGAATGGAAATTGCTTCAACGGTGATATTAACATCTGTCAATTTTCGGTTTAGATACCGGTTGTCCTGGCTCGGTGAATAGGTAACCGTTTGACTGATATCGGGGTTGCCGAGGTTATAAATACTACGATAGAACGTATATGTTACATCCTTATAATAGTAGTCCGCTTGCCCTATTCTTGTTGTTAAATAGGTTTTAACTTCGGGATCTCCTGACACTGTGTGGGCAAAAGTCCCCCCAAGGCTTTCAGCATTGGTAGACTCGGCAAGCAGCGCCACCCTGTAGGTTAGCGAAATCTCCGCTTTGTCCTTTGCAACCATTTCATCGTGAAGCTTCTTGCGGTCAATATTGAGCTCAAACGTTTTTGTTTTTGTTGGCTCCTGGAATGTTAACCAATCCCTTCCTACAGCGTCGTCCGAAACGCTATAGCTAAAAACAGGAGCATCCTCATATTGCATAATGTCATAGTCACCATATTGATCACTGACATAATTGTTCCACTCAACACTTTCAGAGCCTGATGAATTAGGATCAAGATAGAACTCTCCCCCACGCGTATCCACGTCACCTAAACTTGTAAATTTCCTTTTGGTTACGTCCGAAATATCACGATAAAGTCTGCCCTGATCTTTGGTCCACTGGTTTATTCTAACGGTCTTCGTCTGTGTTGGATTAATGTTCCCCCCAATTTGAGGAAGCCACAGAACCACAGATTCACCGTACCAGTCATCACTGCCCACAAGCCAAAAAACGAGCTCGTTCATTCTCCACGGTGGAATATTTTGCAATTTAAATGTATGTTGTGTATCAGACCAAGCGGCAGCACCGCCAAAATTTGCTACATGATCAGAGTTTGCTCCAGGTTCATAGGTACTTACGCCCATATAAATATCATCACCTGTTCCGCCGTCTCCGTTCCCTCCTGTTTTCACACCAAACACATAGGTGTACTCTGTTGCTGTATTCGCATAAACAGGCGCTACTGATGCGAGAAGCGATAGTACTAGCATCAAGCTTAAAATCTTCTTCATAAAATGCCTCCTCGTATAGTAGTACTTATAAGATTTTTTCGTTCTTTTTAAGTCGCATAATCTCCGTAACAACCAAATTTTCGACAATCTTTTCACTCAATAATACCATCGTTGATCGAAACACTACTGCTTTGTAAAGAAAACTTTAAGTTCGCAGATAGACTGAGAAGGAAGACGACACGACGAAACAGCTTTATCTTCTTGTGACCCGGACACGCAAAAAAGAGGCTCGCAAAAGTTTGGTGAACTCATGCGAAACCTCTAAGCAGAAATCATCATGGACTTTGCTGACTGAAAATAGTTTTTATATACTTAGAGCTAAGACCCATGGCTTTCAGCTCTTCTTTCATTTCATTTATGTGTGACGTTTTTCTGTTAGGGACATATAAAGCCACGCCGCCCCGATTGTTATAGCCTGCTGAATTTCTTACTTCGAATGCAAGTGCTTGGGCTGCAGCAGTGATTTCTGATGATTTGCCCATTATCTCTATAAGATCATATTGATCAAAGATCCCATCGTTCTCACCTAATAGCTCTGAGTTTTTTGCAAGATCTGTTAACGGGGAATCAAATACTGCATTTTCTATTGCCTTAACCAATGATCCAGCCTGAGAAAGCTTCATCATAGACATTGTTGTTTGCAGCTTAGCTTCAATCCCCGAATGAAGGGTAAAGGAATCTAATATTAAACGTCCTACTCTTTCAGTGCTAATCTGCGGGTTTCGCTCCATCGCACCTATCCATGTCGTATAATACAACCCTGCTGCGGGGGTTGAATCTTCCGAAGCTATGAGATATTTGCCATGGTTTCTAAGGGCATAGGCAGTTTCAACTGTGCCCATAAGACATGCATCAAAGACGATTAAGTCGAAATACATATCTGATGACTCGATTGCCTTCGAAAGCTCCGAAACCTTCATCGTTTTTCGTTCGTTTAGCTCGTCTGCACCAAATCCGCCCATAGTACCATACCCATGATCCCATAAAATCAGTATGTAACGCTCACTTGGTGCAACGGTTTTGCCCCAAACAAGAAAATCCTTTAGTGTTTTAGGGTCTGATGCTGCGGTTTGGATGTGGCTTTCGTGCTTTTTGAGTTGACCATCGCCAACTTCAAAGCGTTCTGATGCTCCATCCGTCATATATTTGTTGTGATATTTGAGTGTTCCGCCGGTTTGAATCAGGATTTTCGTATTTTGCTTTGGCTGGCCGCGAAAAACTTCTTCCAAGTCATCTGTCAGCCGGCCTTGCTGTGATTCAAGGTCAGAACCAACCGCATAGATCAGAATCGTCGATGAACCAACATTTTTATCCTGCTCCCAAAGTGACCTTGCCTCGTTTAAATCCTGCGCTGTGAAAACATCTGTTGCACTAAGGGTTTCACCTAGTGTTGCAATTTGGTTTTTGGGTCTTGTATTTAAAGCATGACTGCTTATTTTTGCTAGCGTTCCCCGGTTGAATTCGCGTTCATTTGTAAGTTCTATTCCTAAAACCACTGAGGCGAAAGAAACCGCGGTTTCATAGGTAAAGTCGCCCTTTGTTTCTGAATAGCCCAAAACCCTTAAAACCATTGAACAATATTGGTTTAGAGTGGTTGGCCGGTTACCGCCAAAGCTGTATTCATTAATTCCGTTAACTACACCCTTTGAATAGGCATACGACACGTAGCGGCTTTCCCAGCCCGTATCCTTAAACGGATTCTTATAGGTGCTTTTCAGGACCTCGTCTTCCTTCCCCCACAGACGCAGCATCATTACAAGTGATTCTGCTCTGGTAGGCACCCGCAAAAGTTCATATCCATTTCCCGTTCCACTGAACAATCCCAAGCGGTTAAGCCCTTCTGCATAGTTTGGGCTTTGTGCCGCTGCTGATGGAGTTGCTGCAACAAACAAGATTATAAAAATGATTACACTTCGGATATATTTCATCAAATTCAGGCCTTTCAATTTCAAAATAAAGTAGCTGATTTACCCTATCAGGCTACTCTAACATGGCGGATTAGCCCCTGTGTGAAAGTTAAAGAAATCTTTAAGTTCGCACTTACAGCTCAATCCTGGCGTACGCAAAAAAAAGGCTGCTCACAAAGTTCAAATCGAACTCGTGAGCAGCCTTCTTTTTAATCATGTGGCCAAAATTACATCATGCCGCCCATGCCACCCATACCGCCCATATCCGGCATGCCGCCGCCTTTTTCAGGCTCTGGCTTGTCAGCGATAACAGCTTCGGTTGTCAGGAACATTGCTGCTACGGATGCAGCGTTCTGCAGCGCGGAGCGTGTTACCTTCGCAGGGTCAACGATTCCGGCTTCGAACATATTTACCCATTCTCCGGTTGCAGCGTTGTAGCCGATGCCTACTTCTTCCTTCTTCAGACGGTCCACGATTACGGAACCTTCTTCGCCGGCATTCGCAGCGATTGTGCGGATCGGCTCTTCCAGAGCACGCAGTACGATGTTTACGCCGGTTCTTTCGTCGCCGGTTACATCTACTGCTGCTACTGCGTTATATACGTTCACGAGAGCTGTACCACCACCGGATACGATACCTTCTTCAACCGCAGCGCGGGTTGCGTTCAGGGCGTCTTCGATGCGCAGCTTGCGCTCTTTCAATTCTGTTTCAGTTGCAGCGCCTACTTTGACAACGGCTACGCCGCCGGCCAATTTAGCCAGACGCTCCTGCAATTTCTCTTTGTCGAACTCGGAAGTTGTTTCTTCCAGCTGGGAACGGATCTGGCTTACGCGGGCATTGATGTCCGCTTTGTCGCCGCTGCCGTCTACAATTGTAGTGTTTTCTTTGGTTACGCGCACTTGGCGTGCGTTACCCAGCTGGTCAATGGAAGTGCTCTTCAGGTCAAGACCGAGCTTCTCAGTGATCACTTGGCCGCCTGTCAGGGCAGCGATGTCCTGCAGCATAGCTTCACGGCGGTCGCCGAAGCCTGGAGCTTTAACAGCAACAGCGTTGAACGTTCCGCGCAGCTTGTTCACGATCAGCATAGCCTGTGCTTCGCCTTCGATATCTTCAGCGATGATCACAAGCGGACGGGCCTGCTGTACGATCTTCTCAAGCAACGGCAGGATTTCCTGCGTGCTGCTGATCTTCTTGTCAGTGATCAGGATGTACGGGTTGTCCAGAACAGCTTCCATTTTGTCCGTGTCAGTAATCATGTACGGAGAAATGTAACCGCGGTCGAACTGCATACCTTCTACCACTTCAAGCTCAGTCAGGAAGCCGCGGGATTCTTCAACGGTGATAACGCCGTCCTTGCCCACTTTTTCCATAGCTTCAGCAATCAGTTGACCCACTTCGTCGTCAGCAGCGGAGATAGCCGCTACCTGAGCAATAGCCTGGGAATCTTCGATCGGCTTAGCGATGTTCTGCAGTTCAGCAACAGCAGCTTTAACCGCCTTGTCGATCCCTTTACGGATAACCATCGGGTTAGCGCCTGCAGTTACGTTCTTCAGACCTTCGCGGATCATAGCCTGAGCCAGAACCGTTGCAGTTGTAGTACCGTCACCGGCTACATCGTTAGTCTTGGTAGCTACTTCTTTAACGAGCTGTGCGCCCATGTTCTCAAAAGCATCTTCCAGTTCGATTTCTTTGGCGATGGTTACACCGTCGTTAGTGATCAGCGGGCTGCCGAATTTCTTCTCAAGAACTACGTTGCGGCCTTTAGGACCCAGTGTAACTTTTACTGCGTTAGCCAGAGCATCAACCCCGCGGAGCATCGAGCGGCGGGCGTCTTCACTGAATTTAATTTCTTTTGCCATTAGTGTTAACCTCCTAGAAAATGTTGTAAGTGTTTAAAAAGCGTCTGAAACTTAAGTATATTTACGGCTATCCTTATAAACGTTCCTCTTAGTCAAGAATCGCGTGAATGTCGCTTTCTTTCATAATCAGATATTCTTTACCTTCGTATTTGATTTCGGTTCCGGCATATTTCGAGAAGATCACGCGGTCGCCTTCTTTAACTTCCAGCGGTACACGCACTCCGTCTTTAAGAGCTCCGCTGCCGACTGCGATGATTGTGCCTTCCTGCGGCTTCTCCTTGGAGGAGTCCGGAAGCACGATACCGAAAGAAGTGGTTTCCTGTTGCTCGCTTGCTTCTACCAATACGCGTTCACCTAATGGCTTGATCATGAAAAATAGCCTCCTTTGAAATTATGTGGTTTGACTTGAAAACATAGATTGGAATACCGGAGAATCAGCGTGATTTACCGGCTGTCCGGAGACAGGTTACTGCACGGCATCAGCCAGCTGGTTCCCTATTACCCGGCAGCGTTAGCACTCAACCATCTTTAGTGCTAACAACAATTTTTATGATACTCAACTTGAAGACGGATTTCAAGTCCTTTTGCGTAAAATCGGATGCTTCCTGCGGAAAAATATGGCTCTGCAGGGTTGTCCGGTACACACTCACCTACATTCTATCCACCGGGAGGCAAAATATGCCTGCCCGGCATCAAAACCTGAGACCTCACAGCTGCTCCTGCTTCACATACCTCGCTTCACGCGCTGCATCCTCAGCCAGCTGCCTGCGATAGACAAAAGCCGAGAGAAACACACTGAACTCATACAGCACAAGCAGCGGCACAGTAACAAGGAAATCCGAAATAAAATCCGGCGGCGTAATAACAACAGCGATAAAGACGAGGGCAAAATAGGCATACCGCCGCATCCGCCGCAGTCGCAGCGGGTTCAGAATCCGCAGCTTGGTCAGGAACATCACGATCAGCGGCAGCTCAAACAGCAGTGCCAGCGGCAGGCAGAGGCTGAACATAAAGCTGAAATACTCGGCAATCCCGTATGTCTCCTCCAGCCCCATGCTCCGGGTAACAGAGATGGTAAACGACAAGGCCATAGGAAAGACAATGTAGTAGGCAAATAACAGGCCCAGCACAAATAGCACCGACACATAAGGAACATACCGCAGTGCAGCGCTCCGCTCCTCCGGATGAAGACCCGGGCTGATGAACGCCCACAGCTGATAGACAATAAACGGCAGTGATACTGCCAGCGACACCGCCATGGCAATCTTCATGTACATGCCTATACCGTCCCAGAAGGAGAAGGCATGCAGCACAAAGCTCTGCGCCTGGTCGGCGGCGATCAGGAACTCATATATCGGCCCTGCAACAAACAGTCCGCCGATCAGCCCGGCTGTAAACACAATCAGCACATAAATGATGCGTCTGCGCAGTTCGGACAGATGATCAACCAATGACATTTCTTCCGCTTCCAGAGACATGATAGGTCACCACCCGGATAACATATGTAGAATACTGTTCTCATAATAAAAAAATAAAGGAGCGTTCGCCCGGTCTGAAGCAGACTGAGAGTAACGCCCCCGCGTAATTAAATCTGTTATTCCGGCAGCTTCCGGTCCTGCGGAAGATCTGCAGCTAATGACTGCGGGGCCGGCGTAGCAGGAGCTTCACTGCGCTTAGCCGGTTCCGGTTCACTGATAATTTCACGTGCGCCGTCCTTGAATTCACGGAAGGTACGTCCGACCGCCCGGCCAAGCTCAGGGAGCTTATTCGGACCAAACAGCAGCAGCGCCAGGATCACCAGTAGAATAATTCCGGGAGCACCAATACCACTCAGCATACGTTATTCCTCCTCGCCTTTTGTCCGGTCATGATAACTTAAGCAGCAACTTAATAATACCATAACTTATATCACACATCCAACGGCTTTAATCCGGCTGAATGTGACACGGCAAGGGCTGACAGATGCTATTGACGGTATTGTCCGGTTACCATAAGCAGTGCTTCCGGCAGCTGATCCATGATTGCCGCCAGATTCTCATGCACACCCTTCGGCGTACCGGGCAGGTTAACAATGAGCGTCCGTCCGCGGATACCGCAAATGCCGCGGAAAAGCATGACCGCACGGTTCTTTTGCATCACAGTGCTTCTCATCGCCTCGGACATACCCGGCACCTCTCGCTCAATTACCCGCCGGGTTGCTTCCGGTGTAACGTCTCGGATAGCCAGCTCGGTTCCGCCAGTGGTCAATACCAGATCGGCCTTGAAGTAATCGGTAAGCTCAATCAGCGCTGCAATAATCTCGTCCTGCTCATCAGGCACAATTCTGACCTCGATAATTTCACCGCCAAGCTCTTCTTCCACAAGCTCACGGATAACCTGGGCGCTCGTATCTTCCCGCTCGCCCCGGGATCCTTTATCGCTTGCTGTCAGGATTGCTGTTTTCCACGCCATAGGTTATTCCTCCCTCTCTGTTCTATGTATGGACGGCCGCAGTCTGCAGCCCGCCGCGCTTCTCTCTTGCAGCACCCGGGCTGTCTAAGCTTCCAGCACGTAATCCCCGTTCTTTCCGCCGCTCTTGGATACGAGCATCGTCGGTCCGATAACCATATCCTTCTGCAGCGCCTTACACATGTCATAGACGGTCAGTGCAGCCGCAGAAACAGCCGTCAGCGCCTCCATCTCCACACCGGTCTTCCCGGTCGTCTTCACGGTTGCTTCTATATAAATTTCATCTTTGCTGTTATCCGAGAAGGCGATATCTATACCGGTCAGCGGCAACGGGTGGCACATAGGTATCCAGGCGGACGTCTGCTTCGCAGCCATTATGCCGGCTATCTGGGCAACAGCCAGAACATCCCCTTTACTGATTCTTCCGGCCTTGATCGCCTCAAGTGTCCCGGGGTCCATCGTTACCTTGCTCTTTGCAGCCGCCGACCGCATGGTGATCTCCTTGTCGCTGACATCCACCATACGCGCGCGGCCCTGCTCGTTAAAATGACTAAATTCCATGCCGTCTCTCCTCCCGGAAATCCATGACGCCGTCTTCGGTAATTAACAGGTCCATGCAGGCATCATGATCGTCCATCGGCACCTCTTCAATCACCTGCTGGCCGAAGGACAGGCCAATCCAAAGCGTATCTCTTCCTGATCCAGAGGCCTCAGTTTCAAGGCTAGCCCGCAACCGGTCGTAGTATCCGCCTCCATAGCCCAGCCTTCCGCCGCGCCTGTCAAATGCCAGTCCGGGCGCGAAAATAAGCTCCGGCCGGTGCAGCGGGACCTGCATAACTGCGGAGTCAGCTGCAGGCTCCAGAATACCGTATGCCCCGGGTACAAGCTCTTTCCATGAGTGTACCGGATGCAGGCTCATCATTCCTGTGGCTTGTATCACACGGGGCAGCAGCACAGTACAGCCTGCTGCCCAGGCACTGCCGATCAGCGGACGTGTATCCAGCTCCGAGCGGAACGGAACATAGGCAAGCAGCGTATTCACGCCATAACCTGCCATCCATTCCGCCGCATGCCGGCAGACCAGAGAAGACAGCTGCTCTCTCTGGTCCTCCGGAAGCTTACCGCGTGCAGCAGCAGCCGCTGCACGCAGCTCCCGCTTCCACTCAGCGGTCCGGTCACTCCGGACTGTCATGTGCAGCCGCCTCCCCTTAGGTATTTACCTGACTTATCATTGTTTGTAAACCCAGTTTACCACTCTTCCCCCCGGTTCGCCAAGGTTGTATCATTTGCCCTGTTACACGAATCATACAATCCGTCCCCCTCGCGCCGCAGAAGCTTTTCATGTAAACTGTAGTATAAGCAAGTTTAACAGCCGGGCTATATCGTCCGGGCGAATATGCAAGGGCGGAGGGTTCAATCAGTATGCTTCTTCAAGCGACAGGAATTTCGAAATCATATGGTGTTCAAAGCGTGCTGGACGGCATCAGCCTGCAGGTGAACGAAAAGGAACGGGTAGGCCTTGTAGGTGTCAACGGAGCCGGAAAGTCCACCTTTTTACAGATTATCGCAGGTGAAATGTCCTTTGACAGCGGACAAATTCATAAATCCAAAGAGACAACCGTCGGCTATCTGGCCCAGAACAGCGGCCTGCAGTCCGACAAAACTATTCAGGAGGAGATGCTGGCTGTATTCGCTCCTTTAATTGAAGCGGAGAATGAGCTGCGCCAGATGGAAGCGGATATTGCCGATCCGAAGCTGGCTGATGATGAGAAGCGGTATGAGGATCTGCTGGAGCGTTACGCCAAGCGCTCAGACTGGTTCAAGGACCACGGCGGCTATGAGATGAATACCCGGATCCGCAGCGTGCTGCACGGTATGGGCTTCGGTGAATTTGCACCGGATACGCCAATCTCTACCCTCAGCGGGGGGCAGAAAACCCGGCTGGCGCTGGCCCGCATTCTGCTGCAGGCTCCCGACCTGCTCATGCTGGATGAGCCTACGAATCATCTGGATATTGAGACACTGACCTGGCTGGAGGATTATCTGCGCGGGTATGCAGGCGGCATTCTGGTCGTTTCCCATGACCGTTATTTCCTCGACAGGCTGGTCACCACTATTGTAGAAATCGAACGCCACCAGTCCCGGCGGTACACAGGCAATTACAGCCGTTATATGGAGCTGAAGGCGGCAGAATATGAAATCCGCATGAAACAGTATGAGAAGCAGCAGGATGAAATCTCCCGGATGGAGGATTTCGTGCAGCGCAACATCGTGCGTGCTTCCACCACCAAACGTGCCCAGAGCCGGCGCAAGGCACTGGACAAGATGGACCGTATCGACAAGCCGCTCGGCGACCTGAAGAAAGCAAGCTTCTCCTTCGAGCCCGACTTCATGTCCGGCAAAGAGGTGCTGCAGGTGCGTGATGTCGCTGTAGCATTCAGTGAAGCTGCGTCCCCGCTCTTCCGCGGCGCTTCCTTTGAGCTGCGGCGCGGAGAGACGGCTGCACTAATCGGGCCGAACGGAATCGGCAAGTCCACACTGCTGCAATGCCTTACCGGCACCCGGGAGCCTTCCGCAGGAACCGTTAACTGGGGAGCCAAGGTTAAAATCGCTTACTATGACCAGGAGCAGACACGCCTTAACCCGCGCAACACAGTGCTTGAGGAGCTGTGGAGTGAATATCCGATGCTGGAGGAGGCACGGATCCGCACGATTCTCGGCAACTTCCTGTTCAGCGGCGAGGATGTCCTGAAGAAGATAGCTGCGCTGAGCGGCGGGGAAAAAGCCCGGGTGGCACTCTCTAAGCTGATGCTGCGCGGTGCTAATATGCTTATTCTCGATGAGCCTACCAACCATTTGGATCTGGTAAGCCGTGAGGTGCTGGAGTCGGCATTAATTGATTTCGAAGGTACCCTGCTGTTCATTTCCCATGACCGGTACTTCCTGAACAAGATGGCTGAACGTGTTCTGGAGCTGCATCCGGCCGGCATTGACCAGTATCTTGGTAATTACGATGATTATATTGACAAGAAAAAAGAGCTGGAGGCTATTGCTCTGGAAGAAGCCGGGCTCATTGCAGCCAAAGCTGCACGGATTGCCGAGTCTGAAGCTCTTGATAAAGGCAGCGCCTCTTCCTTTGAAGCGGACAAAGCAGCCAAGCGGGAGGAGCGCAACCGCCAGCGGCGGATTTCTGAGCTGGAGGAAGCCATTGCCCGCTTGGAGGAAGAGATTGCCGTAATTGAGATTGAGATGACAAAACCTGAGGTTTATCAGGATTATATGGCACTCCAGCAGCATGAAACCGACCTGAAGAATAAGAAGGAACAGCTTGCCGGGCGGTTTGACGAATGGGAGCAGCTTGCTGACGAATAATGTAAATGCATTAAATAAATATTTTTTAACTGTTCCCGATTTGTTCAAAATTAGTTATACACATGTCTATCCACAGTTTTCGTGTATAACCCCTAATAAAAAAAGGCCCAATGGGCCTTTTTTTATGCATTAAATCAGCATTTTGTTTGTCAAGTACTTTTTATCCACCGAATTGTCCACATTATCCACAATTCCCACAGAAACCTGACACCGAAAAACCGCTTCCTTCCGGGGTGTCTGAAACAGGCGTTATTGCTGATTTTACACGGTTTTTACACAACTAAGGCGGAATATGTGGATAACGTTGTCCACAGCTTGACAAATTCGGCATTCGCTAATTTTCTACTTTTTTTGACATACGCTCAGCATGCTGCTTCTTTGGAATTACACTGCCTTTTCCCGGCCTGCTTCGGTTTCATCAGAGAGCAGGGCCGCATTGCAGGCAGCCACGTAGGCAATTCCTGCTGCCATGACAATATCCCGGTGAATGGCTGTTCCCCTGAATTTGGTGCCGCTGTATTCTACCATAACCGCAGCTTCAGCCTGGGCCTGCTCCCCGCTGCCCAGCGAATGCAGCTCAAGGCCGTCAAAGCCGATACCTTCTGTAATCCCCTGGCTGATTGCCGCAATAACAGCCTCCAGCGGACCTGCACCCGTGCTGGTATAAGCTTCATTTGCTCCCGTCTTCAGGTTGTGTACCGTAACTGCAGCTACTCTATGCGGCGAACTGCCGGCCAGCACCTGGACATCCCCCAGCTCGTAGAACTGTGCCTGCTGTCCGGTGGTGCTGCTGATCATCCGCAACAGTTCATCATCGCTGACAGCTTTTTGGCGGTCAGCGGTCTCTTTAAAGGATTCGTAGAGCGCATCCAGCTCTGCCGCATCCAGAGCTATTCCGTACCTGGCCGCACGGTCCTTCAGCGCATGCCTGCCTGAGTGCTTGCCCAGAATAATCATGCTGCGCGGAATGCCGAGCCGTTCCGGGTCCATAATCTCATAGGTGCTGCGGTCCTTCAGCAAGCCGTCCTGATGGATGCCGGACTCATGCTGAAAGGCATTCCGCCCGACAACCGGCTTATTAAAGGCAATCGGGAAATGCATTGCCCCGCTGATCAGCCGCGAGGTATCATACAGCTTTTCCAGTACGATTCCCGTCTCTGCGCCAAGCACATCCCCTCTGGTCTCAAGCGCCATAACCAGCTCCTCCAGTGCACAGTTTCCGGTCCGTTCGCCAACGCCGTTAACCGTAACCTCAATTTGCGTGGCTCCTCCCTCAATCGCCGCCAGACTGTTCGCAACAGCCAGCCCCAGGTCATTGTGACAGTGAGCGCTGTAGCTTACGTTCTGTCCGCCTCTGGCTCCGAGGCGCACCCGCCGGAACATCTCTCCGTATTCATGCGGCAGGGCGTAGCCGACTGTGTCCGGCAGATTGATAATACTGGCCCCTTCTTCAATGACGGCCTCAACCATTTCAATCAGGTCATCGATTCCTGTCCGGGCCGCATCCATGGCAGTGAACTCTACCACATCACAGAACTGGCGGGCGTAGGCCGTCATTTCACGGGCAGCCGCAACAACCTCTGGGCGGCTTTTACGCAGCTGATGGCGCAGGTGAATATCGGAGGAGGAGATAAACAGGTGAATCCGCCGCCGTGCCGCATCCCGGGTTGCCCGGACAGCCGCATCGATATCCCCGCGGACCGCGCGGGCGAAGCCGCAGATTTCCACGCCCTCTACTTTACGGGAAATGGTCTCCACTGCGGCAAAATCCCCCGGACTCGAGACCGGAAACCCAGGCTCAATCACATCGACTCCCAGCCCGGCAAGCTTATGGGCCAGCACAATTTTTTGCTCCGGGGTCAAGCTGGCGCCTGGTGCCTGCTCTCCGTCCCGCAGTGTCGTATCAAAAATCTGAATTCGTTTCTTTACCGGAATAATCATCATATACCCTCCTGAAGTGTAAGTTTACAACCGTAAAACAACGCAAAAACCCGCCGTCTCATATAAGAGACGGCGGGTCACCCCACCGCGGTACCACTCTTGTTGACGCATCCGGCTTACCTTCCTGATAAACCGCAAGCTGCGCCCAGCTCACCCCGTATCCGGCTCATCCCCATACGGGTATAGTCCGGCAAATACAGATGTCCGGTAACGGGGACTTCCGTTGCGGCGTACTTCCTGTTTCCGCCGCTCCGCTCCCGGGCGAGATTCAATGCCTATCAGGTGACTGCGTTGCACCAGCCCGCAGCTCTCTGCACACCTTCATCATCTACTGCTCCCGTTCATTGCGTGTGATTCATATAAAAGCATACAAAAAAGCCTGCCGTCTCATTCAAGAGACGACAGGCTGTTCACCTTCGCGGTACCACTCTTGTTGATATTCCGGTTCAGCCGTAATACACAGCCTGCAGAATATCCACTCAACAGTCAGCCAGTTGATCGGGATAGCTTCAGCATCCCCCTGTACTTGATTGACCACCCTCTCACGGAGGTTACCCGTAACGGTGTACGAAAGGTCCGGCACACTAGTGCACCGTTTATCGCTCCTCTAGAAAGAGCATCCCGCTTCCACCGCTCCGCTCCAAGACGAGTTCAGGACTCCTTCGGCTGCGTCGCACCTACCCGCAGATCTCTTAACCCGGAGTTACCTTACTGCTTCTCTTCATAGCGTTTCGTTAATTGAATTGGGTTGATTATACTCTTCCGGTTTCAGGAATGTCAATAGGCAGAAACAGACCACTTCTCCAGCGACAGGCCGGGATCGGCAACCATATCCAGCGGCGTACTGCCGTCATGCCGCCATTTCACGTAGGCTGCCGCTCCGATCATCGCCGCATTATCCGTACAATAAACGGCCGGAGGAATAATCAGCTCAATCCCTTCCTTGCCGCAGCGGGATATCAGTGCTTCGCGCAGCCCTTTGTTGGCGGCAACCCCGCCGCAGAGCAGCAGCTGCCTGGCCTGGTTGGCTCTTACAGCACGTACAGCCTTCTCGACCAGCACTTCGACGACTGACTCCTGGAAGCCGCGGGCAATGCCTGCCACATCCGGAGCCTGCCCCTTCATCTTGCTCTGGTTGACTACATTCAGTACAGCCGACTTCAGGCCGCTGAAGCTGAAATCATACGAATCCGGCTCCAGCCAGACGCGCGGCAGGGCTACTGCCGCCTCAGCTTCACGGGCCAGGCGGTCAACATGCGGGCCGCCCGGATACGGAAAGCCCAGGGCGCGCGCGACTTTGTCATAGGCTTCGCCCACTGCATCATCCCGGGTGCGTCCGATAATCCGGAACTCCCCTTCACGCTCCATATTTACAAGCTCCGTGTGCCCGCCCGATACAACCAGCGTCATACACGGATACTGCAGTTCCTTAACCAGCCGGTTGGCATAAATATGCCCGGCGATATGATGGGTGCCGATCAGCGGCTTGCCCCAGGCCAGCGCCAGGCTTTTTGCAGCCACGACTCCAACCAGCAGCGCTCCGACCAGCCCAGGTCCTTGTGTTACTGCAACAGCCGTAAGCTCTTCCGGCTGTACACCGGCCGCAGTCATCGCTTCCTCAATTACCAGGGTAATCACCTCAACGTGTTTACGGGAAGCGACCTCCGGTACAACCCCGCCGAAGGCCCGGTGGGTTTCAATCTGGCTGGAGATGATGTTCGCCAGCACCTCACAGCCGTCCTTGACAACCGCTACCGAGGTTTCATCACAGCTCGTCTCGATAGCTAATATTAGTACAGGCGCAGCCGCGCCCGCTTCTGTATTCATTTCTGCTCCACTCTTCCTTCCATCATTCCCTGCTCCCCGTCAGCCGGCAGATCGGCCCACATAATGAGCGCATCTTCACGGTTGTCCGAATAGTAGCCCTTGCGGGTGCCGGCCGGGCGGAAGCCTTTTTTACGGTATAAATTCTGGGCTACCTCATTTGAGACCCTTACCTCAAGCGTAATGGATTTCATCCCCAGGAAGCCCGCCGTTTTCATGAGCTCATCAAGCAGCCGCTCGCCCCATTTGCGTCCCCGGTAAGCTTCAAGCAGAGCGATATTCGTTACATGAGCTTCATCGACAATTGCCCACATCCCGGCGTAGCCGATAATCCGGCCCTCCAGCTCCATCACCATGTACTTGGCAAAATGATTATGCGTGAGTTCATTGCGGAATGCCTCCTCGGTCCATGGCATGGTGAAGGCTTCCCGCTCAATGACGAGAATTTCCGGAATATCCTCAAGCTTCATCAGGCGAAAAACAAGCCTGCTCCCCTGATCTCCCACTATCATAGGCTCCGTCATACTTGGCCTCTGCTCCCTTCACTGCTCCGGCGCAGATTGGCTTCCGCTTCAGAAAGCTGGGTATAGTTCGGGACTAACCCGTGAACATCATCACTGCCCGCCAGCAGGCCTGCTTCGCCTAGAAATCCTGCCCAGCGGCCTTCAAGCTCGTACGGTACAGGCTGTATCTCAGCCTTGCCCAGCAGCGGCTCAAGGCTGGCACTGCTGCCGTGCTGCGCAGTTTCGCCGACAAACCATAACGTATGAGGCTTGCTGCCCTCTGCCTCCGCCCGCTTCAGGCGTTCACTCAGGAACAGCACCCAGTCAGCCATAAGCCGGATCGCATCCGGCTCCAGCCGCTGCGGCGCAGCTTGTCCATCCGCCGCGAACAGCCCGGTATAGGCTTGTCCCCGGCGGGCATCAATCAGCGGGATAACCCAGTCGGGGCCAAAGCCGGTTAATTCAGACGGCTCCGCCGGTTCGTCCGCCTGCTTCTCCTGCGCCGCAGCATATCCGCCCCAGGCAAGCGCATGCAGACTGGACACACCGGTGACTGGCACTTTCCAGGCCCAGGCCAGTGTCTTGGCTGTTGAAACCGCGATCCGTGTGCCGGTATATGAGCCCGGTCCGATACCGGCGGCGATGCCTTTCAGCATAGAGGCATCCGTACCGCTGGCCTGCATTGCCTGCTCAATAATCGGCAGCAGGTGCACCGAATGGTTCCGCTCGCCGGAAGCATTGATTTCATGCAGCACTCTGCCATCTTCTGTTATTGCCACACCCAGGATAGCCGTCGAGGTATCCAGCGCTAAAAGCCGCTTGCGCGGCCCGTTAATATCGTTCATCATTCTTCGTTACCCCACTTCTCGATCAGTGCGCGGCAGAGTCCGGCATAAGGCTCTCCCGCTGCCGTCACCGTAATCAGACGTTCCTCAAGCCCGGCCGTTTCCAAGTATATATGCAGATGCTGCTGCGGCATCAGATCTGGAATGATGCTGCTCCATTCCACGAGGCATACTCCCTGCCCGTAGAAATATTCATCAAGCCCCAGCTCGTCCGCTTCCTGCGGTGAAATCCGGTACACATCCATATGGTACAGCGGAAGGCGCCCGGTATATTCCTTGATGATTGTGAAAGTAGGACTGTTCACAATCCCCACAACGCCCAGATGGCGCGCAAAAGCCTGCGAAAACGCAGTCTTTCCGGCACCCAAATCACCGTCGAGGCCGATCACCATACCGGCCGATACCGCGGCGGCTACCTCAGCCGCAAGCGAATCCGTATCCTGAAGGTTGTGGGAACGGTAACGGAACACCGTTTCAACATTATTGTCCAAGCTGCAACTCCACCTTATATCAATATCCTGAATAGACATGAACGGGCATATCCTTACCTTACATTTAATTATATCGGTATGCTACTAGTCCCGCAACAACCCCCTCTAGTCGCGGCGGCCGGCCGTAAGGGAGGAGGCAATCTGTCTGCTTGTCCCAGTCTGCTTTTTCTTCAGTGTGCGGCGGGAAAACAGGCTGTGCAGCGCCATTCCGGCAATAATGACTGCAATTCCGGTCCAGGACAGCAGCGAGGGCAGCGGAGCGGACAGAATCAGCATCTCACCGATCAGGGCGAACAGTACCTCCAGCGACTGGGTCGCCTCCACAGCGGCAAGGCCGCTCATGCTGCTGCGCACCATATCAGTTGCCCGGAAGAACAGCACGGTGGCAATAATACCAGAGGACAAGGCCACAATGACAGACTGCAGGGCCTGCGAGCCTGAGGGCAGACCGGTATCGGCCAGGCCGATAAGCGATATAATAAGCCAGAAAGGCAGGCTGGCCAGCGTCATGCCGAGGATACGCTGGAATACATCAAGCCGCTCACCGCACAGCTCCATTGTCTTGCGGTTCCCCAGCGGGTAGGCGAAGGAGGCAATCAGTATTGGAATGATTCCCAGAAGAACCTGCGAAGCCTCAAGCTCCCGTGCGTGCTCGGCCTGAAGCAAGGCAACACCGGCAAGAATAATAAGAGACAGTCCGAGGCCGCGAAGCGGAATCCTCCCGCGTTCAAAGATGCGTGCCCCTCCAGGCCCGGCAACCCATTGTCCAAAGAACGGGGCCAGCAGGGAGCCGGAAATAATGGTGATCTGCCAGGTTCCGGCGGTCAGCCAGCCCGGCGCATAAGCTGCCGCAAAGCAGATCGGTGCATAGAACAGTCCGAAGCCGACAGTACCCCACAGCAGCCAGGCCCCGGGGCGTTCTTTCATCACAGCAAGCAGCGGCTTCAGCCTCCCCCTTCCGGCAACAATCGCCACCAGAAACGGCAATGTAAACAAATAGCGCAGCGAAGCGCTCCAGGCCCAGCTCCCTCCCGCCAGCTCCATCCGCCGGTTAAGCACAAAGGTTACCGCAAAAAACAGCGCCGAACAGACGCCAAGCAAAATAGGCCGCATGCTCATCATCTCTTTTCATCAAATTCACCTCCCAAATATAGGGTCAGGCGGCAGCCAGCGTCAACCCTTGTGTAAGCTCCGCGGCAGCTCGGGAAAGCTTTTCCAAAAAAAACAGAGCATCAGTGTCCGTAGTCCGGATACTGATGCTCTGCCGTTGTTAATTGCTTAAAACCGTTGCCGTTATTTGGCCTGCTCCTCCAGCCGCTCTACCCCGACTGTGTGGGTGTTGGCTGGACGTGAGCCTACCTGTACCGTCGCCATACCGTTCTCCTCGTCCACCCGTTCAATCCATACCGACTCCCCGTCCAGATGAACCGGGATCATCTCCTTGGAGGCATAAATATCCTTCGCCCGTTTTACGTCCATGATTCAGGTCTCCTTCGAAAACATATGTTTTATTTTTGTAACGGCTACCGCTTCCATACACGCTGCCTACTCCTGCTCCTCATCCGCCTCAGGCTCACCGATCGTTGCATCAGCATCGAGATAACCGGCCTCCGCACCCGGTTCATCGTCAGCGGGATCAGCCACAATATTTGCCCAGTCTACAGCCTCGGCGGGAATATCCTGCTCAGACAGATCATCCAGCCATTCCTTGCGTCCCTGGTCCACCTTATCGACTCCCTTCCGTCATGTGCTTGGCTTTATTTTTTCCCAAGGCTCGCAAAAAATGCATCAGGGTAGAAACAGCACCGCCACAGCATACTAAACGGTAATTACATCGTCATTGTCAGCTCTTGCAGCACTTATACCCAGGAGGCGATATCTATGCATACCGTTTGGAAAGGGGCCATCAGCTTCGGTCTTGTGCATGTTCCGGTCAAAATGTTCTCGGCAACCGAGGATAAGGATATTTCCCTAAGATACATCCATAAAGAGTGCGGAAGCCCGCTGTCCTATGTGCGCAAATGCCCCGTGTGTGAGAAGGAAGTGGCCTGGGAGGAAATCGGCAAGGGCTATGAATATGAAAAGGGCAAGTTCGTCCTGTTCGAAAAGGAGGAGCTGGATCAGCTGACTGAGGAGAGCAGCAAAAGCATTACCATTCTTGATTTCGTGGATTTAACTGAAATTGACCCGATTTATTTCCAGAAAACCTACTACCTGTCCCCTGACCAAGCCGGCAGTAATGCTTACAGGCTGCTGATGGAGGCGATGCGCCAGACCGGTAAAATCGGAATTGCCAAAATTTCCATCCGTTCCAAGAGCAGTCTGGCAGCAATACGTGTGCTGGAGAACTGCCTGGCAATTGAGACGATTTTTTATCCGGATGAGGTGCGGCCGGTTACGCAGGTTCCCGGACTCCCGGAAGCCGGTATTGTCAGCGACAAGGAGCTGGAAATGGCCAAGCTGCTGATCTCCCAGCTGTCCACTCCGTTCGAGCCGTCCAAGTATACAGACGACTACCGCCAGCGGATGCTGGACCTGATCTCGCACAAAATATCCGGTGAGGAATTCCACATCGCACCGGCGCGGCAGGAGAGCAATGTGATCGACCTGATGGCCGCGCTGCAGGCTAGCATTGAAGCGGTTCAGCATATTCCGAGTGACCCCGGGACAGCCCCCGCCGCAGCTGGAGCCAAGGCCAAACCTGCCGCCGGTACACGAAAAAGAACCGCTAAAGCCAGCGGCGCCCAAGCTGAAGCCGGATCTCCTGTTCTCAGCGAGGCAACCGGCCCTATTCCGGTCATTGCACCCAAAGCTAAACGGCGCAGCACCAAAAGCAAAGAAACCATATCTTAACGCGTACTGTCCAGCTACCAAGGAGGCGGTTTGATGGAAGTAAAGCCGGTGAAGCCGTTTGAGCCGGTGCTTGCCGCACAGCTGCCTTCCGGCAGCCAGTGGATCGCCCAGATAAAATGGGACGGTGTCCGCATGCTCTCCTGCTATGACGGCAGCTCTATAGAGCTTGTTAACCGCCGTGGCAACCGGCGCACCCTGCAGTATCCCGAATTGACCGTACAGGGACGTTACTGCCGCGCAGACAGCTATATTCTTGACGGTGAGGTTATTGCCCTAAGCGGGGGGAAGCCGTCCTTTCACGAGGTGATGCGGCGTGACGGCTTAAGAAGCGAAGCAGCTGTCCGGGCAGTCAAGCCGCAGGTTCCGGTGCTGTATATGGTATTTGATATTCTGTACTGTAACGGTGAATGGCTGCTGGACCGGCCGTTGTCCGTACGCCAGCAGCTGCTGCAGGATGTACTGCTTCCTCACCCCCATGTGCAGAATGTGCCGAGCTACACAGATCCGGCGCAGCTGTTCGCCGCTGCCTGCAAAGGCGGTCTGGAAGGCATCATCTGCAAGGATATACGCAGCACTTATGCCCCCGGCGGCAAGGATGCACGCTGGCAGAAACGCAAGAACATTCTCGACGTGACCGCTGTTGCCGGAGGGGTTACCTTCCGGGATGGAATGGTTAATGCCCTGCTGCTCGGTCTTTATGACGATGAAGGCAGGCTGCACTATATCGGGCATGCGGGTGCAGGCCGGCTGACAGCCACGGACTGGCGTAATCTGACAGCACAGGCCCATAATCTGGAGGTGCCCGTCATGCCTTTTACAGGTGTTCCGCAGCGCAGCAAGGATGCGGTATGGATCAGGCCCAGCCTGGTATTCAAGCTGCATTTCCTGGAATGGAACGCCTCCGGCACGCTGCGCCAGCCGGTTATTCAGGCACAGGTTGATCTGCCGCCTGATGCCTGCCGGCTGGAACAGCGCGGTTGAACATTCTTAGAAAGGAGGGCACTCCATGCCGGCAACGCTGAAAGGCACAATTACCATTGACGGACAGGAGATTACCGTCACGAATCCGGACAAGCCGCTCTGGCCGGAGATGGGTATTACGAAGCGGATTTATCTGCAGAAGCTGGCAGCTCTCTCCCCCTATCTGCTGCACTACTGCAGGAACCGGCTGCTGACCGTCATCCGTTATCCGCACGGCGTGCCGGGAATGTCCTTCTACCAGAAGAATGCGCCGCAGCCGAGGCCGGAGTTCGTCCATACAGCCGTGCAGGACGGGACCACGTATATTGTCCTGCACGGCTTACCGGAGCTGCTGTGGCTGGGCAATCTGGCTGCACTTGAATTTCATCCCTCCCTGCATTATGCAGGAAGTGAACTGCCCTGTGAGTGGATGATTGATCTGGATCCCTCCCTTGAGGTGGAGCCGCGGATCATGGAGGCAGCCGCCCTGGTCGGCGGGGTGCTCAAGTCGCTGGGGCTGGCCTCCGTACCCAAGACCTCCGGGGCGACAGGGGTTCAAATCATTGTGCCGGTGCATCAGGGCGTAACCTTTGAGGAGCTGCGGAAAACGGGACATTTTATCGGACGTTATGTAACCGAAAAGCACCCTGGCCTGTTTACGCTGGAGCGGCTCAAAAAGCACCGGGGCGATCGGATTTATTTTGATTACCTTCAGCATTACGGCGGAAAAACGCTGGCTGCACCCTATACCCCGCGCGCAAGGCTGGGGGCTACCGTATCTACACCGCTGCTATGGGAGGAGGTTGCCCGTAACGTTTCACCGCTGGATTTTCACCTGCTGAATATTGAAGAGCGGCTTGCCCGCACAGGTGACCTTATCGCTAAGGTGCCCCCGCAGCCTGTAGGCGAAATCGCTGCAAAGCTGCCTTGATTCCGGCCGTGCATATCCCCTATAGACAGCAATAAGCCCGCATTGCCTATAACAGGCTGCGGGCTTATCAGGCGTCCAGCTTTTGGACGGAAGGTATTATATATGAGAATTCGGCACAGCTTGCTGCAGGCACCGGATTGGTTACTCTGACTTTCGTAAATATACCTTCCTTCAGACCGCGTATCCGTTCCCCCGGATGACGCTAGTGGATTGATTTCTTTTTAAAGCGGCCGCCTTTTACATCATGGATATTGCCGATCGCAATAAAGGCGTCGGAATCCCAGTCTTCAACAATGGATTTAAGCTTCGCTTCTTCCAAACGCGTAATGACCACGAAGATCACTTTTTTGTTTTCCCCGGAAAAGCCGCCTTCACCATCGAGATAAGTAACTCCGCGTCCGAGACGTTCTGTCAGCGCTTCACCGATATCGCGGAATTTGTCACTGATAATCCAGACCGATTTGGACTGGTCCAGACCTTCAAGTGTAATGTCGATCATTTTGAAAGCAATATAATAAGCAATCAAAGAGAACATGGCATTGTTCCAGCCGAAAACAAATCCAGCCCCTGACAGAATGAAGAAGTTGAAGAACATCACCACTTCACCGACCGAGAAAGGCAGCTTCTTGGCGACCAGAATAGCCACAATTTCTGTACCGTCCAGCGATCCCCCGTATCTGACAACGAGTCCCACGCCGACGCCGAGAATAACGCCGCCGAACACTGCTGCCAGCAGCGGTTCAACTGTAATCGGATTTACAGGATGCAGTAATTGTGTGCCGATAGACATTACAACTACAGCAAACAAAGTGGACAAAGCAAAGGTTTTGCCGATCTGCTTATAACCGATAATCAGAAACGGAAGGTTGAGCAGGGTCAGCAAGATACCGAGAGGAATATGAAAAATATGGGATAGCATAATGGAAATACCTGTTATTCCGCCGTCAATCAACTCATTGGGAACAAGAAAAATTTCCAGCGCAACGGACATCATCCCCGCGCCAAGCACCATCATGACAATCCGTTGGGCTAGCCGCAGCCTGGCCGCCTTCATAGATCCGGCTTTCAGAGGTTTTTTCTCATCCTCACTCGTAAAGATTTGCTGGCTTACATTCATAGAACTCCCCCTATAAATAAGTATCCAAAGAATAACGGAAAGTATAAGGTTCAAGATACACTTTCTTATGTTTCTTCTCGTACTTATATTATATCATAAAAGACGGTCAAATAAGGTATGGAACATATTCGCGCCTTAGAAAAGTTAAGGTTTAGTCCTATTTTTGGTCATAATAGCGGAGATAACAGCTGACAAAGACCTTGAATCAACTTGACATTCCTTCCGCGCCTCATGAACTTCTCGGGATCAATAAACTCGCTGTGCTTCAGATCCTTTTCAAAGGCGTCCGCCAGCCCGGCAACCGTCTCAGGAGCCAGCAGCACCGCCGTCAGCTCGAAATTGGAATAGAAGCTGCGCATGTCCAGATTGGCACTTCCTGCCGCCGCCAGCAGATCATCAATGATCATCACCTTGGCATGCATGAAGCCCGCAGTATAGCGGTAAAATTTCACTCCGGCATCCTGCAGATTCTCCAGATAGGACAGAGACGCCGCATAGACGAGCCTATTATCCGGTTTGCCCGGGATAATAATACGCACATCTACTCCGCCCAGCACCGCATTCTTAAGCGCCCGGCAGATGGCAGGATCGGGAATAAAATACGGCGAGGTAATCCAGATCCGCCTCCTGGCGGCACAAAGCGAACCAAAAAACATTCCCTGAGAGGCATCAATCGCCCCGTCGGGCCCGCTTGCCACAATCAGCGCCGCTTCCTCACCTGTACAGTGATGCTCCGGAAAAAAACGCGGATGGCTAAGCAGTTCCCCTGCCGCCAGCTTCCAGTCCTTCAGAAAAACATCCTGCAGGTCATATACCGCATCCCCTTCCAGCTGCAGATGCGTATCACGCCAGTAGCCCATTTTGGGATCTTTGCCTAAATAATCATCCCCCACATTCATTCCGCCTGTAAAACCGACCAGACCATCGACTACTATAATTTTGCGGTGATTCCGGTAATTGAACCGGCGGTCAAGCAGCGAGATCAGCGGCGGCAAAAAGAAATGCATCTCCACACCCGCATTTTTCAGCGTGCGGATGAACCGCTTGCCCAGACTGTGGCTGCCCAGACCGTCGCACAAAAGGCGGACCTTCACCCCCTGGCGCGCTTTGCGGGTCAGCACATCCTGAAACTGCTCGCCGATCGCATCATCCCGGAAAATATAAAATTCCAGATGAATATGCTCGCGCGCAGCCTCCATCACCTCCAGCATGGCATCATAGGCAACACCGGCATTCGGCAGCACCCGGCAGTGATTCCGGCCTGTAATCTTCATGCAGGATAATCCGGAAAGCATGCGGATCAGCTCCTCACGTCCGGCAAAGGCGGGATTACCGCACTCCTCCGGCTTTCTGACCATCCGGATTTTGCCGCTGACATGGGCACGGATTTCACTTCGTTTTGCCGGCGTGCAGCGCCTGCTTATTCTGCGGCTCTGCCAGTAATCCCTCCCGAGAAAATAATAGAGTGCAAGGCCGGCCGGAGGGCAGCAGAAGCTCAGGAACAGCCAGGCCAGCGCCCTTTGCGGGCGGCGGTATTCCAGCAGCAGGATCGCCGCAGTCTGCAGCACAAAAAGCCCCAGCAAGATCACTATGATTATCAATCCGTCACCTCCCCTAAGTCCCGGCAGACCAATCCCGCCAGCTGCCTTTTCTTATCCGGACAAGTCTTATCTAGTACAGGTTTTGCCGTAACTCTCCCACTTTATTCAAGCAAACCGTTGTCATGTTCATCCAGCAGCCGGAATACATAGAGTAATAGGACAAATCGGATGAGCCTGCTGATTATTACTGAAAAGCAAACATTTGAGCCGTACAAGGCGGCGCCCAGCCGCAGAAAGGAGAAGCTATGAAAACCCAGCATAAGGATAACCGGATTACCCTGCTTGTCGTCCGTGAAGCCGGCCGGCCGGTCAGACAGGTCCACCTGTCCAAGCCGCTCGCTCTGGTCCTCCCGGCTGCTGCTGCCCTTTCTATTTCCAGTCTGGTCACCTCGATGCATTTTCATGCCTCACGCTCCATTGCGGAGCTGGAGGCCGAAGCCGCTTCCTTGTCACTGGCCAATCTCCGTATGGAGGTGAAGGTTGCTGACAAGGACCAGACGCTGCTGCAGCTCCGCAGCAAGGTGACTGAACTGTCTGAGGAAGCCGCAACCATCAAAGACAAGCTGAAAAGCGTCAGCGAGCTTGAAGCACAGCTGCAATCACTGATTGAAACAGAGCAGGACGGCGGGGCAGACCCGGATGCAGACAAAGACTCCGCTTCCATCTCAGGAGATGCAGTTTCAGGAACCCGCCTTACTGCCTACTCTGCAGCTCCTGCTGCTAACTACAAAGCCAATGCCGCTGGAGGAGCGCAATCCGGCACCGCTCTCTCCTCCCTGCCTGCTGTAAGCTTCCGACTCGGGGCTGTCACTTCAGCAATCAGGAGCACTGTAACTCCCCAGGTAGGCGGAGAATACATCGCTGTCTATCAGGAGGACCCCCTGGGACTTGTCCAGGAGGCACGGGATGATTACGAGGAGATCCGCAGTCTGCTTGATGAGCTGCTCACCAGCCTGTCCGCGACCATTACTGAGGCGAGGGAGGTGCAGAGCGCGGAAGCCAGGCTCCAGGCTAAAGAGGAGCTTGCCGAAAAAGCCAGACTGGCACCGGCCGTCATCTGGCCTACCCGGTCCAAAATCATCACCTCAAGCTTCGGCTACCGCTCCGATCCGTTCAAAGGGGTCTCCGCCTATCACTCCGGAATTGATATTGCCGGCAATATCGGGGACCCGGTCTATGCGGCGATGGACGGTGAGGTTACGGCCTCCGATCAGATGGGTGCAAGAGGCAAATATATCATCATTAAGCATGCAAACGGTCTGGAAACCTGGTATATGCACCTGAACAGCATGGACGTCTCCGAGGGAGAGTATATCAGCAAAGGCCAGCAGATCGGCACACTCGGCAATACCGGGCGCAGCACCGGGCCGCATCTCCACTTTCAGGTTCTGAAGCAGAATAAAGCAGTCAATCCTTTGGGTTACGTTGAGCCTTAACAGAATGTACGGGAGGGATAAACATGTGGACCAGACGAAAACAGGGAGCACTGTCCAGAGCAACGGATTCGCTGATCGGCCACGGCGGCAATCTGGAGGGCAAGGTGCAGTGTGATACAAATCTGCGGATTGAGGGGAATTTCAGCGGGGAGATCCAGTGCGAGGGAACAGTAACCGTCGGTGAACTGGGTACCGTGCGTTCTTCCATTAAAGCGAAAGAGATCATTATTGCGGGAAAAGTGTACGGGAATGTCACTGCCGACCAGCGGCTCACTATGACCGAAACCGGGCAGCTTCACGGCAATATTCTGGCAGGCACACTGAGCATTATGGAAGGCAGCGTGCTGAACGGCTCAGTAGCGACCGCCGAGCCGTCTGCACCTCTGCGCTCAGAGGCTCACACTACCGCCGAGAATGCCGGAACTATGGACAAAGCGGCCAAGCGTGCAGCCAAGCAGCAGGCTAAACGTGAAGCAGGCTGAGCGGGCATACCCGCTTAGCCTGCTTTTGCATGAGGTATTCTTTTTAGGCAGCAACATCCCTTTTACTGAAAACAAGCCAGGATACGGCCAGAAACAGCACGTAGTAGGCAGCCAGTACCGCAGCTGAGAAATATAGACTGACCCCGCCCGGACCGGTATCACTGAGAAGATATACACGCAGATCCATATGGGTAAAAATCAGATATTGTGCCCACTCAAAGCGTTCAGGACTAAAAATCTGCACAAAAATATTTTTGGTAAACATAATAAACAGCGACAGTCCGATTGCGAGCCCGCTCGCCCGGAAGACACTGGAGACCATAAAAGCAAGTGCTGCTGTCAGGAACAGCTCAATGTAGCGGCAGAACAAATCCATAAATGAATAGGCCGCCGGGCTCCAGGACATCAGATTGGTTACATCCGGGGTATCTTGTCCGGAGAAAATCAGCGATGACGCATAACCAAAAGCAATCAGCACAGCAGTGCTGAGCAGGCTGAACAGAATCATCGAAATATATTTCGACAGCAGAATTTTGGAGCGGCTCCACGGGCGGATCAGCAGCAGCTTGATGGTTCCCCAGGAAAATTCCCCGGCCACCGCATCGGAAGCAATTACCACCGTAAAGATAGTATTTAAAAAGAAGGAAATGGTAACCGTCAGCTGAAAATTATCCCACACTCCAACCGGATCAGAACTGCTCGTAAAATAAATCAGCGCCGGGAACAGCGCACTCATGAGTCCCAAGATAGCCAGCATAACCCATGTGCGGACCCGGCTGTAAATCTTGATGTTCTCATTATGTATGAGAGCTGCAAATTCACCCAATGCCTTCACCTCCGGTAATTTCCAGGAATTGATCCTCGAGCGACCGTGACAGCGCCCTGATGCTGTATACCTTGAAGCCGGCTGCTACAAGTACCGCATTCAGCTCTGCAATCTCCTCACGCCCGACCTCTACGGTAACCCCCCCGTTCTTTATCACACCTTGTCCAAGCAAAGTCAGCGCACCTTCAGGATCATTAACTTCAAACAGCGTTTCTGTGACAGGCAGCACAGCATCCCCAACAGCCTTAAGCTGCTTAACATCAATCAGCCGGCCGTTCTGGATGATCGCCACACTGTCGCACATCAGCTCCATTTCTGAGAGCAGATGACTGGAGACAAAGACGGTTGTTCCTTCCGTCTGGCATAACCGCCGCAGATAATCACGCAGCTCACGGATACCCTGCGGATCAAGGCCGTTCGTAGGCTCGTCCAGGATCAGCAGCTTCGGGCGGTGCAGCAGGGCCTGGGCTACACCCAGCCGCTGGCGCATACCCAGCGAGTATGTTTTTACTTTGTCGTTAATTCGCTGGCCGAGTCCGACCAGCTCCACAACCTCATCAATCCGCTGCTTCGTAACGCCGGGGACCATCCGTGCATACTGGCGGAGATTCTGATAGCCGCTCAGGAACTTGTACATTTCCGGATTCTCTACGATCGCACCGATATTGGCGACAGCCTCCTCGAAATGATCCTTAATGCTGCGTCCGCAGATCAGAATATCCCCTTGGCTGATGGAGATCAGGCCGACCATCATGCGGATCGTTGTTGTTTTACCGGCGCCGTTAGGACCGAGGAATCCAAATATCTGTCCGGGCGGAATATCGAGCGTCAGATCGCTGACCAGCGTTTTGGAGCCGATTTTTTTGCTCACACCCATCAGGCTGGCAACCGGCTTATTCGCTGATTCTGCTGTAACTGGCATACCTTCACTTCCTTTCTTTTGTTTATAAAATGAAATGCTTTTAACTTGAACAAAGAAATATCCTGTTTTGGGATTAGCCGTGACTCCAGAGAATATTTGGACTTCCGGCCGCTGCCCTTCTGCAGATTTCTTTATTTATACCGCTGCTCGCGGTGGAAATCCGCAGACTGCCTATGCTTCCGCAGCGAGCTTTTCTGCGAAAAGCTTTCAGGCGGTCGCTACCGCTCCTACAGTTCCAAAATTCCCCTCCGCTACTTTTCCCTTAACTTAATTTTCTAAGTTCAATCTATATAGCCATTTCATTTTATATATTTTTCATAGTACCACATCCTGCCTTTTTCCTGAAAACAAGGGGAAAAGGAAGATCTAACCAACTATTAGACGGTTTAATAGGAAGGTAACACTGCATATATAGGAAATTTTAAGAAGAACCTCCTTTAATAACTTAACATCAAGCTCTGGTTTAACTGCCTCACTCCAAAACTTTTAGTCGGGTAATGTTCTGCCTAAGTAATGGATCCTTCCCTTTATTTTTGCTCATCCTGCTTACTTTGGGGATGTTTAATGGGATTCTCCCCTCTATTACTGCTCTCCCTGCCTACTTTGTGGATGTTTAATGGGATTTTTCCCTCTACTACCGCTCTCCCTGCTTACTTTTGAGGTGTTTAATGGGATTTTTCCCTCTATTACCGCTCTCCCTGCTTACTTTGGGGATGTTTAATGGGATTTTTCCCGTTATTCGTTCACTCCTGCATTTTGAGCTGAGCAGACAGGTCTGCTTTAATTTAGTTAATCCATTACCAGCTGTTTATCATGGATGGAGGGATAGCATCATCTATACCGGTATAAAAAAAGGCTGTATCCTCCTCAAAGCGGAAGAATACAGCCCCTTACTCGTTATTACACCAAGCTGCTTAGCACAGCAGGTTAAGTTTAGCCTCCAACACGCGCAAGCTCACGCATATTGGCTTCAAAAGCAGCCATCAGGGCAGCCTCGCCGGTCAGGCCGGTCTGCTCCACCTTACGGATCTGCTCCAGCATCCGTTTGTAATCCTTCGGAATGACACGGGCGAACTTCGGCAGGGAAGCTTCCCAGTTCTCTAGAATCCGGCCAGCCGCCGCACTGCCTGTAAGCTCGGCATGACGCGAGATCAGCTTGTGCAGCTCCGCTGCTTCCTCAGCCTCCTCAACACGCTCCAGCAGGACCATTTCCAGGTTACAGCGTTTGATGAAGCTGTTCTCCGGATCATAGACATAAGCGATACCGCCGGACATCCCTGCCGCAAAGTTGCGTCCTGTTGCACCAAGCACCGCTACGCGGCCGCCGGTCATATATTCACAGCCGTGGTCGCCCACGCCTTCAACCACTACGTTCGCGCCGGAGTTGCGGACAGCGAACCGTTCACCGGCAATACCGCTGATATACGCTTCACCGCCGGTAGCGCCGTAGAGTGCCGTGTTTCCGATAATGATGTTATCTTCTGCAGCAAAGGTAGCTTTATGTGAAGGCTTGATAATCAGCTTGCCTCCGGACAGCCCTTTACCCACATAGTCATTAGAGTCGCCTTCGACGGTAATTGTAATCCCCTTCGGCACGAATGCGCCAAGACTCTGTCCGGCAGAGCCGGTGAAGTTCAGGCGGATCGTATCATCCGGCAGACCGGCAGCCCCGTACTTACGGGTCAGCTCGCTGCCCAGAATTGTACCCACTGCACGGTTGACGTTGGTGATCGGCAGAGATACCTCTACAGCCTGCCCTGATTCCAGCGCCGGAGCGGCCAGATCAAGCAGCTGTGATACGTCAATCGTTTCTTCCAGACCGTGGTTCTGGAACTTGCTGCGGAAGCGCGTGCTTCCCTCCGGAAGCTCCGGTGTGTGCAGCAGGCTGCTCAGATCAACGCCTTTCTTCTTCCAGTGGTCAGAAGCATGAACCGCATCAAGGCAATCCGTGCGTCCGACCATCTCTTCGATAGTGCGGAAGCCAAGCTCTGCCATAATCTCACGCAGATCCTGTGCTACGAAGGTCATGAAGTTAACAACATGCTGCGGATCGCCCGTAAAGTTCTTGCGCAGATCCGGGTTCTGGGTAGCAACGCCGACCGGACAGGTATCCATCTGGCAGACGCGCATCATGATACAGCCTACCGCTACAAGCGGTGCTGTTGCGAATCCGTATTCCTCTGCTCCCAGCAGCACCGCTACCGCAAGGTCGCGTCCGCTGAGCATTTTACCGTCGGTTTCCAGCACAACACGGTCGCGCAGATTGTTCAGCATAAGCGTCTGATGCGTCTCGGCAAGTCCAAGCTCCCAAGGCAGACCGGCATGGCGGATCGAGTTCATCGGTGAAGCACCGGTACCGCCGTCATAGCCGCTGATCAGGATAATGTCGGCACGGCCTTTCGCCACGCCTGCGGCAATCGTTCCGACACCAACCTCAGACACGAGCTTCACGTTGATGCTGGCCCGCGGATTGGCGTTCTTCAGATCATAGATCAGCTCAGCCAGATCCTCGATGGAATAAATATCGTGATGCGGAGGCGGCGAGATGAGACCTACACCTGCTGTGGAGCCGCGCACTTCCGCTACCCAAGGATATACCTTACGGCCCGGAAGCTGCCCGCCTTCACCCGGCTTCGCTCCCTGTGCCATCTTAATCTGAATCTCATCAGCGTTCACCAGATAATTCGAGGTTACCCCGAAGCGTCCCGATGCCACCTGTTTGATTGCACTGCGGCGGGAATCGCCGTTAGCGTCAGGAATGAAGCGGGCCGGGTCTTCCCCGCCCTCACCGGTGTTGCTCTTGCCGCCGATGCGGTTCATTGCAATAGCCAGTGTCTCGTGGGCTTCCTTACTGATGGAACCAAACGACATGGCTCCTGTCTTAAAGCGTTTCATAATCGATTCCGCCGGCTCTACTTCATCCAATGGAACCGGCTGGTTGTTGGACTTGAATTCCAGCATGGAGCGGATTGTCTGATGTTTCTTGGTCTCACCCTGGACAAGGGCCGCATATTTCTTATACAGTGCATAGTCACCGCTGCGTACGGAATGCTGCAGCAGGTGGATCGTCTGCGGGTTGAACAGGTGATCCTCCCCGTCACTGCGCCATTGATAGTCGCCGCCGGAATCCAGCACCTTGTCGTTGCCGTCCTTCTCGGTGAAGGCACGGTTATGGTGAGACAGTGCTTCAGCCGCCACTTCTTCCAGGCCGATACCGCCGATGCGGGAAGGCGTCCAGGTAAAGTACCGATCCACAAACTCTGTGCTCAGGCCGACCGCTTCAAAAATCTGCGCTCCGCGGTATGACTGGATGGTGGAGATACCCATTTTGGATAGTACTTTAACTACGCTCTTCGTCGCAGCCTTAATGTAATTCTTCACAGCCTTCTCATGCGAGATACCGCGCAGCAGCCCTTGGCCGATCATATCGTCCAGGCTTTCAAACGCAAGATAAGGGTTGACTGCACTGACGCCGTAGCCGAGCAGCAGCGCGTAGTGGTGCACTTCACGCGGCTCGCCGGACTCCAGCAGGATGCTGACCTTGGTGCGTGATCCGGAGCGGATCAGATGGTGATGCAGGCTGGAAACAGCCAGCAGCGCCGGAATGGCCGCATTCTCACGGTCTACGCCGCGGTCAGACAGAATAAGAATATTGTGGCCTTTCGCCATTACACGGTCAGCCGCTTCGTTCATGCGCTCAAGCGCGATGCGCATGCCTTCTGCTCCAAGCTCAGCCGGGAACAGGATCGGAATGGACATCGACTTGAAGCCGGCACGGCGGACGTGGCGGATCTTCGCGAAATCCTCATTGGAGAGAATTGGCGAGTCCAGGGAAATCTGGCGGCAGCTCTCAGGCTCAGGCTTCAAGAGGTTGCGTTCTGGACCGATTGTAGTCGCTGTGGAGGTAACCAGTTCTTCACGGATCGCATCGATCGGAGGATTGGTTACCTGCGCGAACATTTGTTTAAAGTAATTGTAGAGTCGCTGCGGACGGTCCGAGAGCACAGCCAGCGGCGCGTCATAGCCCATGGAGCCGATAGCTTCGGCACCGGTGGAGGCCATTGGCTCCAGCACCTTGCGCAGATCCTCAAAGGTATAGCCGAACGACTGCTGCAGCTGCTGTACATTGTCATGCTTCGGATTCGGCAGCTCAGGCGCTTCCGGAAGCTGATCAAGGCCGATCAGATGCTCTTCGAGCCACTCACGGTACGGCTGCTCGGAAGCGATGGAAGCCTTGACTTCCTCGTCGGAGATAATCCGTCCCTGCTTCGTGTCCACCAGCAGCATGCGGCCCGGTCTCAGCCGGTCCTTGTATAATACATCCTCTGCCGGAATATCAAGTACTCCCGCTTCAGAGGATAAGATAATCATATCGTCTTTAGTTACATAATAACGTGCCGGACGCAGACCGTTGCGGTCGAGCATTGCACCGATTTGCACACCGTCGGTAAAGCCCATTGCCGCCGGCCCGTCCCACGGCTCCATCAGCGTGCTGTGATATTCGTAGAATGCCTTCTTCTCGTCGCTCATAGTCTCATGATTGCTCCAAGGCTCTGGCACCATCATCATGGCTACATGCGGCAGCGAGCGTCCGCTGAGATACAGGAATTCAAAGGTATTGTCGAACATTGCAGTATCCGAACCATCCGGATTCACGATCGGTTTGATCTTGCCCATGGATTCCCCGAATAATTCACTCTTGAACAAGGACTGGCGGGCATGCATCCAGTTCACGTTACCGCGCAGCGTATTGATCTCACCGTTGTGGATCATGAAGCGGTACGGGTGGGCGCGTTCCCAGCTCGGGAATGTGTTCGTGCTGAAACGGGAGTGAACCAGGGCAATAGCCGACTCCAGCTCTTCATTCTGCAGATCCAGGTAGAACTGTCCTACCTGCTCGGTTGTCAGCATGCCTTTGTATACGATCTTGCGGCAGGACATGCTTGGCATATAAAAGGATTCAGCCTCTTCAACGCCGCCATAACGGATAGCGAGCTCTGCACGCTTACGGATTACAAACAGCTTGCGTTCAAAGGCCAGCTCATCAGCAAAGCCTTCCGAACGGCCGATAAACACCTGGCGTACATAAGGCTTGGCAGCCTTAGCGGTTTTACCCAGCATTTCATCGAAAGTAGGCACATCACGGTAGCCAAGCACCGTCTGTCCTTCTTCCGCAATAATTTCGCTGAGCAGAGCTTCATGACGGGCGCGGATCTCCTCGTTATGAGACAAAAAGATCATACCCACGCCATAATGGCCCTGTTCCGGCAGCTCAAAGCCAAGTCTGCTGGCTTCACCTGTAAAGAAACGGTGCGGAATTTGCAGCATAATGCCGGCTCCGTCACCGGAGTTCGGCTCGCTTCCCTGGCCGCCGCGATGCTCCATATTAAAGAGCATGGTCAAAGCGTTGCTTACGATATCATGGGAAGGCTTACCTTTAATATGGGCGACAAAGCCCATGCCGCATGCATCTTTTTCGAACTGGGGATCATAAAGACCTTGTTTGTTGGGCAGTTCAGTGTGTCTCATCATACGCAACCTTTCTATTCTAAAGTTGTACCTTAATATCCAGGAAAATATTTCAGAGTAACGCCTAATATTTATTCAATCCAGATTGGTTATATAAGTTTATCATCGACCTGACATGAGTGCAATTTAAAGTTTTTTATGAGTTTGATTAACAAATGTTTTTACGGTACAGCTTTACTGAACGAAAGTGTAAAAAAACTTAATAATGAATATTTATGCATTAATTATGAATAAGTCCTTATTCAGTGAAAACGCTTCAACACAGTTTCATTTTCACTATATACCCTTTTTTATGGACTTTCCTGCATATGAAAACAGAAAGGACGCCCCTGTAGGAGCGTCCTTTCTTACCTTTGGACAATTTCCGGCAAATTCGTTATACAGTCAACGCTTGTTCACCTTTTACAGTAATTTCATTCTCCTGTCCGCGGGTCATGAAGTAAGTAAAGGTAAGCGCCAGGAATACTAATCCATAAATGGCCAGCACACCCGCATCACTCCACATCACATTGTAATTACCGGTTGAAATGGCTGCTTTGAAGCCGCGGACACTGTAGGTCATCGGAAGCAGCGGGTTAAAGAACTTCATCCAGCCTGGAATCAGCTCCAGCGGGAAGGTACCCGCACTGGTGGTCAGCTGGAAGATCAGAATTACAATAGCTACGAAACGTCCAGGCTGATCCAGCCAGGTTACAATCGCCTGAATCATCCACATGAACGAGATGCTTGTAATGAAGGTAAAGGCGTAGAACAAGGCTACGTTCTGTACCTCAAGACCAAGGCCGTACAGCACAATCATTGCCGCCATCAGCGACTGGAGCACGCTCATCATTGTGAAGGTCAATGTCCGGCTGATGAACCGGTTGAACCGGCTTGCACCGATGACCTCGGAGCTGCTCATCGGAATGACCAGCGTGCAGATCAGCGCACCTACAAATAATCCGAGTGACAGGAAGTATGGAGCAAACCCTGTGCCGTAGTTCGGCACTGCACTGACCTTCACTTCTTCAATCTGTACGGGCTGTGCGAACATGGACACCAGCGCATCCGACTTGTTCACAGTGCTGGTCTGCTCTGCTGCATCTCCCAGCTTCGAGGCGAGCTCGCCGGAGCCTGCTTTCAGCTCATCAAGGCCGTCCTTGAGCTGGCCTGCGCCGTCACTGAGCTGCTTCGAGCCGTCCAGGGCCGAGCTCAGGCCGCTGCTCAGCTGGCCTGTGCCTGCCAGCAGCTTGGCTGTGCCCGCCTCCAGCGCCTTACCGCCGTCAGCGAGCTTCGCGCCGCCTGCGGCCGCTTCGTCCAGCTTCGCGCCGAACTGCTGCATCCCGGCGGACAGCGTGCCGCCGCCGGCCGTCAGCTTCTCTGCGCCGGCCAGGAGCTGCTGCTGCCCGGCCAGCAGCTGCGTGCTGCCTGCATTCAGCTGCTGCGCACCCTCATGCAGCTGGCTAACCCCGGCATCCAGCTGCTGCGTTCCCGCCTGCAGCTGGGCTGCCCCCTGCACCAGCTGCTCCTGGCCGCTGTGCAGCGAGACCGCGCCAGCCAGCAGCTGCTGCTGGCTCTGATCCAGCTGCGCTGTGCCTTCGGCTACAGCGGTGCTTGCCGCCAGCAGCTTCTGCACGTCTGCGCTTGCCGCAAGCTGCGGATTCGCCTTGGCCAGCTGCTGCAGGCCGTCAGCCACCGCTTTGGCTGCAGTGCTGACCTTCGCACTGCCTTCCTTGGAGGCCTGCAGTCCGGCTTCCAGCTTGGCGCTGCCTTCTGCGGAGGAGGTCAGTCCCGCCGCCAGCTTACTGCTGCCGTCCACAACGGACTGTGTACCGGCCTGCAGCTTAGTTGTTCCGTCTACTGCCGACTGTGTACCGCCCTGCAGTGCTTTGGCTCCGGCTTCGGCCTGTTTCAGGCCGGTGCTGAGCTGCTTGCTGCCGTCTGCTGTCTGCGCCACTCCGTCCTGGAGCTGCTTATGTGCAGCAGACAGCTGCTGGAGCCCGCCAGCCAGAGTACTGCTGCCGCTCTCCAGTGCTGCTGCACCGGTGTTCAGCGCAGTTACACCTTCCGTCAGCGGAGCTACCCCGTCAACCAGCTTGCCGGTACCTTCAGCCAGCACAAGCAGATTATCCTTCAGCTTCAGCGCACCGTCATCCAGCTTGGCAGCGCCGTCTGCAATTTGGGTTGCCCCGTCTCCGGCATCGCCGAGCCCGCTGGCGATTTCCGTTATTTTATCAAACACGGAAGACGTATAAGCCTCGGTAATTTTGGCCGACACCTTTGTTTTGATATCTTTAACCGCAGTTCCGCCGATCTGGCCGGCCAGGAAGTTATAGCCTTCATTCGGTTCATAAATGATCTTAGCCGGCTGAGGATCTGCATCCAGCAGGGTTGTTGCATTTGCAGAGAAATCCTCCGGTACAATAATCGCCATGTAGTAAGTATCATCGTCCAGTCCGGCCTCTGCCTCTGCACGGGTTACAAAATTCCAGTTGAACCCGTCGGTCTTCTTAAGCTCCTCCACCAGATCACTGCCGGCGGTAAGCTTAGCGCCCTCGTAATCAGCGCCCTTGTCTTCATTAACAACAGCAACAGGCAGCTCGGTCATTTTACCGTACGGGTCCCAGAATGCCTTAAGGAACAATCCGCTGTACATCACGGGAATGAACAGGACGACGAACATGGGGATTAGCACCTTGGGATTTTTAAGCGCAGCGCCCAGGTCCTTGATAAAGACGGATAAAGATTTCATTCTGGTTCTCTCCTTATAATCATATGCTCTTTGTATAAAAGCTATAAATCTCTCTATGGCCAAAAAGGTTAACAAGTTTGCTAGTATACTGAAAATTGCAGTAACACCAAGTGACCATTTTCCCCATTCGGTCATTTAAGAGCAAAAAAAATGGAGCACCTTAAGGTGCCTGCGCCACGCCGTCAGACAAAAACAGATGGAAATATTCCTTGATCTGCTCCTTGCTTAAAGGCACATGCACCTTGTTCAGCTCAGCGGTCAGCACGATGTACAGCCTGAACATTACAATAGATACAATCTGGGGGTCACACGGCTTAATCTCCCCCTGCTGTATAGCCTGCTCCACCTCCCGTTCCAGATACTCCAGCACAACGTTCTCCAGCTTGTCGAGCCCGTCACCGGCCTGCGGCGTTCCGAAATCGCGACTTTCCTGGGAAAGCTTGATGAACAGCTCGTGTTCGCCCCGAAATTCAAGCAGTGCATCCAGTACCCTGTGCAGGTTATCAAAAAACGGCTTATCCCGCCTGATCTCCCGCTCGGCAATATGCTTCATCTCGGTGATGACATCACGCAGGATTTCATCAAATAACTGCTCCTTATTCGTAAAAAAGGTATATATCGTGCCTTTTCCGACATTTGCAATCTTAGCGACCTGATCCATTGTCGTTGCCTTATAGCCGAATAATGAAAAACACTTTGTCGCGGCCTGAAGCACCAGCTGCCTTCGATCTACCACAGCCACCATCGTCCACTCCCTTTCCTGCAAAAATAATCGCTGCCACACGCTCGTGACCATATTACTATTTCGGTCATTTGGTCATCACCAACTTTATCACTTTACCTTTCACTTGGCAATACCTGAATCTGAGCTTTATTTTATTTTTTGCAGTGTTTTAACTTTCCAATAACGTCTTATTTGTATAATGTGAGAAAAGAAGCCCAAACCCTTGTATAATGTAAGAGGAACTTTACAGGGTGGTATCTCGTATTCGCTCTAAGAGGAGAACCCGCAATTCTACCTATAAAGGAAAGTAGCAGGTGAACTTATGCGAAAGAAAAGAGTACTGCTGTTTTCGGAAGGCTTCGGTACGGGCCATACAGGGGCAGCCTATGCTCTGGCCGAAGGAATCAGACTGCTTAGCCCGGACGTCCAGTGCCGTGTCATTGAGCTGGGCAAATTCCTGAATCCCACGGTTGCGCCTTGGATTCTTTCCGCTTACCGCAAGACAGTCAGCAGCCAGCCGAAGCTGGTCGGCATGATGTATAAAACCCAATATGATAAATCACTGAGCCGGCTGACCCGGGCAGCATTGCACCGGGTCTTTTATACACGTGCCAAAAAGGTAATCGAGCAGCTCAAGCCCGATCTCATTATCTGCTCCCACCCGATTCCTGCCGCCGTCATCGCAAGGCTGAAGCAGCAAGGGCTGGATGTACCGCTTTATACATTAATTACAGATTATGACGCACATGCCAGCTGGGTGAATCCTGAGGCTGACCGTTATCTGGTATCCACCTCCCGGGTCAAATCTATCCTTACCGGCCGGGGCGTTTCACCGGAGCTTGTCACAGTAACGGGCATCCCCGTACACCCCAAGTTCTGGGAGCGTTCCAATAAGACGCTGCTCCGCAAAGAGCTCGGGCTGGCGGATATCCCGACCGTCCTGATTATGGGCGGAGGCTGGGGGCTTATGTTCGGCCGGGATGTGATGGATTCCCTTACCGCAAGAATGGATGAGATTCAGCTGATCTTCTGCATGGGCAGCAACGACAAGCTGGTAGCCCGGATGCGCTCTACCCCGCTGCTGAATCATCCCAACGTCAAAATTCTGGGCTACAGCAGCGAGATTAACAAGCTGATGGACGTCTCCGATCTGCTCATAACGAAACCGGGCGGAATGACCTGTACGGAAGGCCAGGCCAAAGGGATTCCGATGCTGTTCTATAGTGCAATTCCCGGGCAGGAAGAAAAGAACTGCCAGTATTTCGTAGAGCTCGGCCTTGCCGAGGAGCTTAATTCCCGGGTAGTTGACAAATGGTTCTCCCTGCTCCTGCGGGAGTACAAAGGAATTGAAGAGCAGCGCAGACGCCGGCTCGCCCTGGAGCGCCAGCAGCCGCATAACTGCGCTTCCGCCGTATTGCAGCTTCTGGGCAAGACAGCGGAAGTAACAGCCGAAATGCGGACCGCACGGGCTCAGGGCCGTACGGAAGAGGCCGTCTATGTTACGCCCTGAACGTCCAAAAACCTCCATCCTGCATAAAGCAGATGTGGAGGTTTTTTTAGTTAGTCTGCAATGAAAGAGACCTTATTTATAAAAGGTATGATTGCCTATCGTCTTGGCGTAGGTACGGGAGTGATGCACAGTCAGATCCTGGGCAAGCTGCAGCGACAGGAAAAAATACGTATCATCCGTAACCTCCTTCACGCCGGAAAGAGCGGCATTGACCGCTTTGATGCTGTCTTCGTTCGGTTTTACACGCTTAAGACGCCCGTTAGCTACCGGGCTGAACTGGCTTTTCTGATAAATAACCTTATATATAGTGTCGGGATAATTGGCTGACCGTAGCCGGTTCAGAACAACGTTGGCGACTGCCACCTTGCCCTGGTACGGTTCACCCTCTGCTTCTGCCATTACAATCTTCTGGAGCAGCAGCAGGTCTTCTTCGGATACGGCGTAGCTCCAGGTTGCTTCCGCATGCTGTTCCTGGCTTAGTAGCTTTGTCCGGGAGAAGAACAATTTGAGTGGGGGATTGTGCTGAGATGCCGTGCTTACCTTCTTTACGGTCTGATTCCCCTTGGCTGCCGCCTGCTTGAGTGTTGTCTGCACTGCCGGCGGGGCCTTCATCAGAGTGGCTTTGGGCTGTTCTGGCTGCTTCACGGCCGTCTTCGCAAGCTTGAGCTTGTCGGGACCGAACCATCCTGCCTTATGCTTGTCCTGCCAGATATGGCTGAGACCAGCTGCCGATGTGTAAAAAACAGGGGTGCTTGTCACAGTCCTGCTTATCCTCTCTGCGGTAGGCGATTGCTGATCCGTCAATGCTGCTGCTGCAGCATAACCGGCTCCGCCTAATGTATCCAGTTGCTGTGTATTCTGTCCTTCTGTAATTGCGCCCGGGCTGAACAGGCTTATCGCTGAGAAACACACTAGAATAACGCCTACAAGCAGCGCAATACAGCGGTTTTGTTTAAAAATTTCCATGGTTTACCTCCTAATTTACGGCACATTCCTATTGTATGTAACCGAAAACGGAAGCTTTGAAAACTTTCTTGCCGATTTTGAGCTTAGAAAAATGTCGTTTTTCCGATCATTTCATACATAGGAATGGCATGCATTCTAGTAGCATACACCACAAAAGCATCAACCGTCCAGTCTTTTACCGAACAATTGTTCTCCCCGATGTCAGATTCACTCTGCAAAAGCTTAAGCCGTCCGGTACTGAAAGCGTGCTCATCCCTATATTTCCGGGCTAGCGTAAGATGCGGGGAATAGGGTCTTTTTTCCTCCTTATACCCTAGCGGCGAGGTTACAGCTACGATCTTTTCCTGCAGCTCCCGCAGCTGCTCCAGTTCACCTGAAACCCCTGCCCACAGCACTCTGGGCGACTCTGGAACACCGAAGGTCCCCCATTCATCAAGCTTCAAACGAAACGGCTTTTGGCCGGCAGAAATTCCCTTGAGCGCGGCAAGCAGCACAGGAATTTGTGCAGCAGGAGTGTCACCCAGAAACTGGAGGGTAATATGATAATCATCAGGATATGTCCATTTGGCAAACTTCAGCCTGGAGGACAGGGCGGCGGCTTCCTGTCCCAGCAGCCCTCCGAGCTCCTCAGGCAGCTTAACAGCAACAAACAGACGCTCGGTTTCACGGCCGGGGGATTGATTATCCATATGCATTTCACCTTTCGGGACAGATTTGTTATCCTTATTGTATACATGATCAGCCTTTTTTACGAAAATCGTATAACGGGAGGGAACCATCATCACTAAATCTATTATTTGTCTGCAGCCTCTGACTTCACAACAGCAGGAGACTATTCTCGCCGCCGCCCCGGGTTATACCCTTACGCTCGGAAACGCCAAAAACCCGGATCTGGATGAGCTGGCCCGCGCGGAAATCGTAATCGGCTGGGGCAAAGGCATCAGTGACACACTGCTGAAGCCCGATTCGCCGCTGCGCTGGCTGCAGACCTGGTCTGCAGGCGTTGAGAAGCTGCCTCTTAAGCAGCTTGAGGAGCGCGGAATTATCCTTACCAATGCCAGCGGTGTCCATGCTGAACCGATCACGGCTGTCATCTTCGGATTCATGCTGATGTTCACCCGGAATCTGCACACGGCTGTCCGCAATCAGCAGGAACGCAAATGGCATTCTGACGGCAAGGAAAGCGAGCTGACCGGGAAAACTGCTGTTATCGCGGGAACAGGCTCCATCGGCAGCGAAACGGCACGGATTGCCAAAGCCTTCAAGATGAACACAGTCGGCATAAGCCGTTCCGGTAAAGCGGTGGACGGATTCGACAAGATCTATACTACGGATCAGCTGCAGGAGGCAGCCGGAGCGGCTGATTTCTTAATTAATACACTGCCGCTTACCGGCGAGACACAAGGGCTCTTTAATGAAGCCGTGTTCAATGCCTGCCCGCAGGGCGCTTATTATATCAATATCGGACGCGGTGCGACAACCGATACGGATGACCTCATGGCCGCCCTGAACAGCGGACAGCTGGCCGGAGCCGGCCTCGATGTCTTTGACCCTGAGCCGCTGCCGCAGGAGCATCCGCTCTGGGGAATGGAGCAGGTCATTATTACGCCTCACTGTGCCGGCTCGACTGACCGCTATGCCGACCGGATCGTTGAGCTTTTCACCGAGAATGTACAAGCCTACCTGAATAACGGAAAGCCGGTACGGAATCTGGTGGACTACAGCCGCCAATACTGATTCTGACTGATACTTCTGCTATAACAAAGGGGTATTCCCGGCGGCCGTAGTTTAGCCTGGCCGGGAATACCCCTCTTCTCTGTTTACTGCATCGCCGTTTATACCCGGAAGCGTGTTACCGACTCCTCCAGCTCGACCAGCCGGCTGCGGAGCTCGCCTATTCCCGCCGCCACCTCGCTGGTTGCCTGCACCTGCTCGTTGGCGGAAGCCGAAGTCTCCTCCACCCCCGCTGCCGACTGCTGGGCGAGTGCCGAGATATGCTGGCTGAACTCATTCATCGTTTCACTGGCACCGGCCATTTGCTGGATATCTCCGCTCATGTTCTCTATTGTTGCAGCCATAACATCCACAGACCCGTTAATCTCAGCCAGCGCGTTTCCGGTCTCTATAATCTGCCGGCCGCCTTCCTCTGTCTTCAGGACACCTTCCCGCAAATGCTCAACCATCTCCCTGGAATCAGCCTGAATCCCCTGCGTGATACTGGTAATCTCCGATACTGTCTGCTGCACATCCTCCGATAGCTTACGCACCTCCTGAGCCACAACTGCGAAGCCGCGTCCGCTGTCTCCGGCTCTGGCAGCCTCAATGGCCGCATTAATCGCCAGCAGATGAGTCTGCTCGGAAATACCGCGGATCGAGCCGACCAGCCGGAAGATCCCCTCATTCTTGCGGTTCAGCTCCTCTACTGTATCCATCGACTGTGACACTGCTTCGGCAATCTGCTCCATCTGGGCTACTGAGCTTTCCATCAGCGCTCTGCCGCGCTCGCCTTTGGTGCGCACCTGTCCGGAGTGCAGCATCAGCTCATTGCCTTTACCGGCGAATTCACCGATCAGCTGATTCAGATCCTCCACCGCCTTGGAGGCTTCCACTGCGGATTCCGCCTGGCTTCCTGCCGCATTAGCCAGCTCCTCCATCGTGACTGCAATCTGGCTGCTTCCTTCTTTGGTACCCGAAACCGTGCGCACGAGCTCTTCGCCCTGCTTCGAAATGACCCCTGAGACGTGACGGATCTGGCTGACAATTGCCAGCAGCGTCCGGTTCGTCTCATTAACGGTCTTGGCCAGCCGGCCGATCTCATCCTCATTTGCAATTAACAGATCCTCTGAGGTCAGATCTCCCTCGGCAATCCGCTGCAGATGGGCGGTTACCGCTTTGATCGGGTTGATCATGGTCTTACGGATAACCATATTGATCAGGCCGATCATTATGAGCACAATCACTACAATAATAATACTAGTGACAAATGAGGTCTTGAAGCTTTCTTCCGAATGGCGGCCTTCCTCTTCAGCATCCTCCTGGCTGTATTTCACCAGCGCCTCCAGATCAATCTGCATCGCATTAAAGGCAGCAATCCCTTTTTGCGAAACCTCAAGCGCCAGTACCTCATTTCCGGCGTCGCTAAGCTTAATAGCCTGGTTATTTATCGTCATGTATTCTTCCCATTTGCTGTTGAGTACAGACAGCCGCTCCAAGCCCTTTTCACCGTCAAGCGATTCCTTATACAGCTTCATTGTTCCGGCAACCTTGCGGACGAATTCGTTCCTTTGTTCTTCCAGCTTGGCCTTCTCTTCAATGTCAGTATTGAGAATATGCTGCATGCTAAGTGCCATAATATGCTCTGTGTCATAGTTGATGCTGTGCACATAGTTAAGCGACGGTATCGCTTTTTCAACAATATTAGCTGTGTTGTTCTGCATATTGTACATCTGATAGAGGGACGTCCCCCCGATTAGCAGCACCATTACCGCCAAGGCTATGTAGCCTGAAGCAATTTTGGCCCCTACGCTTTTCCTTCTGGCTTCCATAGCTCCTTTTAGTTTACCGTTTGCCTGCTGAAGTACGGATTGCATACGCTTCCGTTCTTTTCCCACAATTATGCCCCCTCTGATCTCCCATAAACACTTCCATGTAATTCCAACCGGTTACTTTCATTTTCACAACTGGGCAAAACGAGCCATTACACTCTATATTTCGGCAGGAATTAAGCTGAATTTTAGCTAATGCCGGTATTTTCAAATAACACTCCGTTTGTTTGCAGACCCTAAAAAACCCGGGTTTCACAAGGAGCCCCGGGTCTATTATAACCGCATCAATCGAGATCGTAAATCGAGCCCACCTTCAGGCCGTACAGCTCATTGTAGATTTTCTCGGCAAAAGCATCCGTCATCCCGGCGATATAATCAATCACCATATGCTCCCACGTCCAGATCGGCTTCTGCTGCCGCTGATCCTTCTCAAAGCGCTGCAGCCAGTCGCTCGGAATGATCGCCTTAGAGGTCTCAGGATCATTGAACGCCCCCCACAGCCGGCGGAGAATCCATTCACTGCGTTTTTGCAGGCGCTGCACGCGCAGGTCGCGGATCATTGTGACCCAGGCGAAGCTTTTGAGCACACTGACCGTCCGCAGCATATCCTCGTCCTCAGCCCCTTCCTTGATGAACGTAACCTTCTTCCAGTCGCCGTCTGTAATAACCCCCAGGCTGGCTACAAACGTGCTGACCCAGTAAGCCTTCACCTCGCGGCGGGTGCGGGAATAGTCGTTCTCGCAGGTCGGCATCTTCTCCATCCAGACCCTGAGGAATTCACTCAGAACCGCTTCTACTTTAATATGAATCGCTTCCGGCTGCCAGCCGTTCCAGAAGGCATCCTCCAGTGTGGTAATCTTCTCCACAATCAGCTGCTGAATGTAAGAGTCATGCATGAAATGCTCATGCACCTCGATCTTGCCCGCCTTAATCCCGTCCTCCAGGTCATGTGCAGAGTAAGCAATGTCATCACACAGGTCCATCAGCTGGGCCTCCAGCGTCTTCTTGCCTTCAGGAACTCCCCAGTCCCTGCGGATCTCCGAGATATAATTCCATTCGGACAGATACATCCCCTTCTTCAGCACCGTGCCGGGAAACGGGTACTTGTTGATCCCCAGCAGCACGGCATCGGACAGATTCAGCCCGTCGATATTCTCACGCTTCTCCAGGAACATAATCAGCCGGAAATTATGGGCATTGCCCTCAAAATGCTCATATTGCCGTTTCATATTCCCTTCGATCGTCTGCATCTGCACCGGGCCGGCGCCTGATTTCAGGACTTCTTCAGCTGTTTTTTTGGCAATGAGCTGCTCCAGGATGTTATCCAGCACCTCTTCCCCTTTATGCCCGAACGGCGGATGTCCGAAATCATGGGCGATCGCCGCACATTCCACTACCTCAGGATCAATGACCAGCCCCGGGTTATCTGCCTGTCCGGTCTCTACCTCAGGATAGGAACGAAGCAGGCTTTTGGCCGCCTCCCGGGCAATCTGCGCTACCTCCAGCGAATGGGTCAGGCGGGTCCGGTAATAATCGCCGGTACCTGCGCCGAACACCTGTGATTTGCCCTGCAGCCGGCGGAAGGTCGGCGAATGAATCAGGCGCGAATAGTCACGCTCGTAAGCTGCTCTTGACGTTTCCAGGCGGGTAATCTCCGGATATTGCCTGTGCTCTCTTTTCTCAACTAGTGTCATATCCGCTGCCCCTATCCATGTTCTGTATTTAGTACTTCATTATAAGTCATTTCCGGCAAAACTTTCACTTAAAAATAGAAAATACTCTTAAAGCCCGCCGTGAATATTTCAGCACCGGGATGGCGCATCATAAGGTCAAAATAGCCCGTTTCACGTATGCGGGTCCGGTATGGAGTGAACTGAGAACCCATGAATAGCATCCGCCGATTATCTGCTGTACTGCTTATCCCGCTTCTGCTGCTGATCAGCTGCTCTAGCCCTGCACTTGCCCGGGCCGATATCAAGAACCGCCAGTATCACGAACAGAAGGGCGATATGATCTGGGAAGTGCCGGTTAACCAGAAAGTGATTGCCTTAACCTTCGATGACGGCCCTGATCCGACGGAAACCGCCCAGATTCTCGATGTACTGCAGGAATATAACGCAAAGTGCACCTTTTTTGCTATCGGCAAAAAAATTGCCGCGTATCCTGAAATGGCCGGCCGGGTCATCTCTGAGGGACATGAGCTGGCCAACCACACCTACAACCATGTGTATTTCAAACGGCCCATCTCGGTCGGACAGGTAATGAAGGAGCTGAAGCAGACCGAAGACGAGATTGTTAAGGTCACAGGCCGTCACAGCAGCCTATTCCGCCCGCCCGGCGGGATGTACGATGAGACGCTGGTCAATGTCTCGAACAGGATGGGTCTGAAGCCGGTTCTGTGGTCCTGGCATCAGGATACTCGTGACTGGAACCGCCCGGGTGTCTGGAGTATCTCCAGCAAGGTGATTAAAAATGCCCGCAGCGGCGACATCGTACTTTTCCATGACTATGTCCACGGACAATCCCAGACACATGAAGCCCTGCAGATTATTTTGCCTGCACTGGAGAAGCAGGGTTACCGCTTTGTTACTGTCTCCGAGCTAATCCGGCTGTCTGACTCCGAGAAGGCTGCAGAGAACAGGCAGCTCGCCTATTAGAGACCGCCTCTGTCTCCCGCAGGTTCTTTAATTGCGCAGGCTCTCAAAATAAGGTAGGCTTGATCTATCTTAAGACTTAATGAGCGCTGCCGCAGTGCACCTCTAGGAGGCTTTATCCCATGTCCGAGAACACTTCCTATACAACCGAGGAACTTGCCCGGCTGTTGAAGATATCCAAATTAAAGGTATATGATCTGATCAAAAAAGGTGAGCTGCCGTCCTACCGTGTCGGCAAGCAGATGCGGGTGGACCACTCTGATCTGGAGGCCTATAAGCAGAATTCCCGCAGCAGCAGTGCGTCCGCTGCCCCGATCCCGTTGCAGACAGGCATACCGTTTGTTCTGCCTCCGGCTACCTTCTCGCCTCCGCTTCATATCAACCAGCCTGCAGCCGGGCCGGTGAAGCCTGCCGTAACGAACATAGTGATTACCGGGCAGGATATGTCCCTCGATATTCTGGCTACCCATCTGGAGCGCAGCCTGCCTGTATCCCGTCCGCTCCGTTCTTATGCCGGCAGTCTCGACAGCCTGATCGCCATGTATAACGGCGAATCTGATATTGTCAGCACCCATCTGCTGGACGGTGATACAGGGGAGTATAACCTTCCCTATATCCGCAAGCTGCTGGTCGGCTTCTCCTATCTCGTCGTGCACATGCTGACCCGCAGCGCCGGATTCTATGTGCAGCGGGGTAATCCGCGGAACATTTCCGGCTGGCGGGACTTACAGCAGGACGGCCTGAGGCTGATTAACCGTGAGCGCGGCTCCGGCGTACGTGTACTGCTGGACGAGCAGCTGCGGCTGCACGGAATTCCCGCAGCCGGACTCAGCGGGTATGAGACGGAGGAGAATAGCCATCTGGCGGTTGCCGGCCGCGTAGCCCGTGGTGAAGCCGATGTCGGCATCGGCATTGAAAAAGCCGCCAAGATTATTGACGGCCTGGAATTCATCCCGCTGATTCAGGAACGTTACGACCTCGTGATGCTCAAGAAGCCAGGGAATGAACAGTGGATTAATGCAGTTCTTGATATTTTGCGCTCCCCGGCCTTCAGGAATGAGCTCAATTCGATTCACAGCTATGATCTGACCGGAACCGGCGAAATTGTCTACGAAACCTGATACTTGACCGTATAAACAAACTCCGGCCCCGCCTGATTGAACAGGCGGGGCCGGAGTTTTGTTATGAACGGCGGTTAACGAACATCAGCATAAGGGCAGAAATAACGATGATGGAACAGACCCACATCCAGGCAAGAGTCATATTGCCGCCGTCAACGGCCACATAAATTGCTGTTGGAACTGTCTGTGTACGCCCCGGAATATTCCCGGCAACCATAATGGTAGCCCCGAACTCTCCAAGCCCCCGGGCGAACCCGAGCACAAACCCCGCAGCCAGCGCACGGCCGGCTAACGGCAGCGTCACATACCGCAGTACCTGCAGCTCACTGGCACCCTGCGCACGCGCAGCATCCTCAAGATCCTTATCGACTTCCTCAAAGCCGGCTTTGACTGTCCGGTAGACCAGCGGAAATGCTACCACTACCGCAGCTATTACCGCCGCACCCCATGTAAACAGAATAGTCTGCTCTGTAAGCCGCTCGTACAGCTCGCCGATCCAGCTCCTGCGCCCCAGAATGACCAGAAGCACAAATCCTACTACGGTCGGCGGCAGGACAAGCGGCAGCATCAATACGGTTTCCAGCAGGCTGTAGCCCGGGAATTTCCGGCCTGCCATCAGCTTGGCCACGTAGGAGGCCAGGATGAATACTATAATACTGGTAATTACAGCAATTTTGACTGAAAGCCAGACCGGGGCGAAAAATTCAGTCCAGTTAATCTCCACCCGCTTCCACCCCGCTTATCTCTATTCTCAATTAATTGGCTAGTGAAAAGCCGTAGCTTGTGAAAATGCTGCCTGCTGCCTTGGTCTGGACATAATTGTAGAATGCCTTAGCTTCTGCCTGATGATCAGATTCCCTGATAATGCCTACAGGATAATTGATCGCTTTATGTACATGGCCGCCTACGGTAAGAGCGATCTTGACCTTCTTGGAAGTCAGGGCATCCGTCTTGTATACGAAGCCTGCATCCGCATTCCCTGTCTCCACATAGGAGAGGACCTGACGGACATCTTTGGCAAAGACCAGTTTGTTTTGCAGTGTATCCCATACCTTCTTGGCAGTCAATGACTGCTGGGCATACTGGCCGGCAGGTACAGATTCAGGCTGGCCGACAGCTACCTTTTTAAAGGCTTTGTCAGTGAGCTGTGTAATGGTAGTGATAGCTGTCTTGGAGTTAGAAGGTACTATCAGTACCAGCTGGTTCTTTAAGAGCTGCTTATTCTCGGAGATAAGCCCCCCGCCGATCAGCGCCGTCATCTGTTTATCACCGGCAGAGAAGAACAGGTCAGCAGGAGCCCCTTGTTCAATCTGCTTTTGCAGCGTACCCGAAGCGCCATAGTTGAATACAAGGTCGATGTCAGGATGCAGCTTCTCGTACTGTACTGCAATCTTGTCCAAGCTATCCTGCAGACTGGCTGCTGCGGATACAATAATCTCTGTCTTCTTGGCTGCCGCCTGCACCCGGTCCACCGGTGACACTGAAATACCCGACACGAGCAAAAAAGATATAACTAGCATAGCCCATTTCTTCAACATCATTACCCTCCTGCTTATGTATCTATATTTTGGTGCTATTTTAGCATATCTTTTTTCGTTTTACTATATATTTAGTTATGTTTGTTTATGTTTGGTTATATTTAGTTTGTAGCAGAAGAATAAAAAAGCCCTTTAGCGGATTGCCGCCCAAAGGACTTCCTGAATTCAGATTTAGTTCTTCATCCGCGGATCAAGCACATCCCGCAGGCCGTCCCCCATCAGATTGAAGCCCAGTACAGTCAGCATAATGGACAAGCCGGGAAAAATAACCGTCCACGGCGCCTTCTGAATGAACTGCCTTGAATCCGACAGCATCTTCCCCCACTCCGGCTCCGGAGGCTGTGCACCAAGCCCCAGGAAGCCAAGCGCCGCCGCCTCAATAATGGCTGTCGCAATACCCAATGTCCCCTGTACAATAATCGGCGTCAGACTGTTCGGCAGAATATGCGTGAGCAGAATCCGTGAGTTCTTCATCCCTATAGCCTTTGCCGCTATGATATACTCCTCCGATTTCAGTGAGAGCACCTTTGCCCGGACCAGCCGGCCATAGGCGGGGATATTGACGATCGCAATCGCATACAGCGCATTCTGCAGCGAAGGCCCAAGAATAGCGACAATCGCAATGGCCAGCAGAATGCCGGGAAAAGCCAGCAGAATGTCAAACAGCCGGGAAATCAGCATATCAATCCATCTGCCGTAAAATCCGGCCAGCACGCCAAGAAAGGTCCCGGCCACAATCGACCCGATCACCGAAAAAAAACCTACCCACAGGGAGATTCGCGCACCGTACAGTATCCGGGTAAAAATATCCCTTCCAAGATCATCGGTTCCGAACCAGTGCCCGGCAGACGGCGCCTTCAGACGGTTGACCAGCTCTTGCTCCTTATAGCCGTAAGGCGCAATGAATGGTGCCAGCAGTGCGATCAGTACAAAAAAAACAATAATACACAGACCGAGCATCGCTGTCTTATTCTTGCGGAAAGCCCTCCACGCATCGCGCCAGGGTCCGGAAACCTTCTCGCCCTGTACATTCGGGGGTGTTACATTTACGGCTGCTTGTCCCATATGCTTTCACCCCTCACTTATAATTGATGCGCGGATCAACAGCCGCATAGAGCAGATCCACAAGCAGATTGATAACAACAAAAATGAATGCAATAATCAGAATTCCGGTCTGAATGACCGGATAATCACGTGAGCTGATCGCTTCAAATATATACCTTCCTACGCCCGGCCATGCAAAGATCGTCTCGGTCAGTACCGCACCGCCAAGCAGGGCGCCGGTCTGCAGCCCGATCACCGTCAGCACAGGAATTAGAGCATTTTTCAGCGCATGCTTGTAGACGACAAAAAATTGTGACATGCCTTTGGCTTTGGCCGTACGGATATAGTCGGAGTTCATAACCTCAAGCATACTGGAACGGGTCATCCGGGCGATTATGGCCATCGGAATTGTACCCAGCGCTATACTTGGCAGAATTAAGTGCTTAATAACCGTCCACAGCTGGCCCCACTGCCCTGCAATAATGGTATCAAGGACATACAGATTGGTGATGCTCTCCACCGGGTTGCGCTGATCCATCCTTCCTATGGAAGGCAGCCAGTGCAGCTTCAGCGCAAACAACAGCTGCTCCATCAGCCCCAGCCAGAAAATCGGCATGGATACCCCTATGAGTGCAATGATCATAGCAGTATAGTCAAACCAGGAGTTTTGCCTCCAGGCGCTCAGAATCCCCGCATTGACGCCTACAAGGGTCGCAAACAGCATACTGGCAGCCGTAAGTTCCAGAGTTGCTGCCAGATAAGGCATTATTTCCTTGGCAATGGGTGTTTTGGTACGGATGGAGGTGCCTAAATCACCTTGCAGCAAGTCCCCCATATAATTGAAATACTGCTGCAGCCAGGGCTTGTCCAGACCGAGCTGCTCCCGCAGCGCCTGCTTGGACTGTTCAGTTGCTTTCTGTCCGAGGATCGTCTCAGCCGGGTCCCCCGGAATGGCATGAATGATCGAAAAGACGATGATGGTCATTCCGATCAGTACAGGAATCAGAACCATAACACGTTTTAATAGGTAGGAGTTCAAATCGGCTCACCTTCCGGTTATCCCAGTATCACTTGCCGCAGCGGCTACCGCGGCGGCAAGGACATGCTGTCGGATCATACTATTCGAAGTAAATTTCGCTGTAATATTCCGTACCTGTCGGACCTGGAACATAGCCTTTCAGATTAGACTTGGCAGCCAGCAGCGGGGTAGTGTGCACGAGCGGAATCCAAGGCGCATCCGCTTTAATGATTTCCTGGGCCTGCTTATACAGATCTGAGCGCTTCGCCTGATCTGTCTCTTTCTGCGCATTTACCAGAATGGTATGAAGCTCTTCATTCACATAGAAGGAACGGTTATTGCCCGGGATCGCATCTTTATCAAGCAGCGTATACAGGAAGTTATCAGGGTCACCATTGTCACCGGTCCAGCCGAGCATATAGATATCATCCTTTTCTCCGGCCTTGGTGTCATCGAGATAGGTGGCCCATTCGGGGGATTGAATGACGGTGTTCACACCGATTTTTTCCCAATCGGCCTGAATAGCCTCGGCTACCTTTTTGCCGTCCGGCATGTAAGGGCGGGATACCGGCATTGCATAGAGGGTTACTGTATCCGGCAGACCGTCAGGATAACCGGCTTCTGCCAGCAGCGCCTTCGCTTTGTCCAGATCGTATTCATAATCCTGCACGGCATCATTATAGCCCCACAGTGACGGAGGCATCGGGTTCACTGCAGCCGTAGCCTGACCCGAGAAGAAAGCATCGATGATAGCCTGTTTGTTCACAGCATGGTTCAGCGCTTGCCTTACTTTTACATTATCAAACGGTTTCTTGTTAAAGTTGAAGCCCAGGTAAGCAACGTTGAACGGCGGGCGCTCAATCTTCTGCAGACCGGTATTTCCTTCAAGCGTGGACAAATCGTCCGGACTCAGATCTTCCATCAGGTCGATTTCACCGTTCTGCAGGGCATTGAAGCGTGCCGAGTTATCCGGAATCGAACGGACGATGACTTTGTTCAGCTTAGGAAGTCCTTCTTTCCAGTACCCGGTGTTTTTGTCCAGAGTGATGGAATCATTGTGCTTCCACTCCGTGAAAACAAACGGGCCGGTGCCTACAGGCTCATTCTTGAAATTTTCCTTTTTCTCTGTAATGGCCGCAGGACTGGCAATACCGAAGGAAGTCATTGCAATATTCTGCAGGAACGGAGCCTGCGGCTGGTTAAGGGTAAATTGTACGGTCGCAGCATCAACAGCCCTCACTTCTTTGATGACACGGCTGCCGTCAGGACCGAACATTGAATCGTAATAGTCAAAGGAGTCGCCTTCAAATTTGAATTCACTTGCCGGATCGCTCCAGCGGGTGAAGTTGAACACAACCGCTTCGGCATCAAAGTCTGTTCCGTCATGGAATTTCACACCCTGATGCAGTTTAAAGGTATAGGAAAGACCGTCCTCCGATACTTCCCAGCTGTCGGCGAGCGACGCCTGTACTTCCGAGGTTCCCGGCTTATATTCCAGCAGGGAGTCAAAAACCTGATGGGCAATCTTCAGCGATTCACCGTCGGTTACAATCGCCGGGTCCAGCGAGGCAGAATCGCCGCCGCGCCCCAAAATCAGGGTATCCTGTGCGGATGCCGCCGCATCCGGAGAGCTTTCCGGCGCAGCCGTTGCCGCCGCATTTGAACCTGATGTTGCTTCTGTGGCCGCATTGTTGTTATTGCCTCCGCAGCCGCTTAATGTCAAAACCGCCCCCAGAGTTACTGCAAGTGCAAGACTACTCCATTTTTTCATCTCTAGAAAAGCTCCCTTCTTTTCTTTGAATGTTGTAAAGCATTTATATGGAGCTGCGCATTAGCGCGGCCATATACCAGGCGCACTTCCTTCACTCACGGCTGTCAGCCGCCGGGTTTCTAGGCAAACCGGATTCCAGCCTCTCTATCGTACAGATGGCAGGCTGTCAGATGTCCGGCTCCGGTCTCCAGCAGCGGCGGCCTTACATTCCGGCATACATCCATTACGCGGGGACAACGGGTATTAAAGGCACAGCCGGCCGGCGCATTTGCCGGACTCGGCACTTCGCCCTGCAGAATAATCCGTTCTTTGCGGATATCAGGATCCGGCTCAGGCACAGCTGACAGCAGCGCCTGCGTATAGGGATGCTGCGGCTCGTCATACAGCCTTTGCTTGCCGGCTACTTCAACAATCCGGCCCAGATACATCACGGCAACCCGGTCGCAGATGTGCTTCACTACACTGAGATCATGAGCAATAAATATGTAGGTCAATCCGAACTCCCGCTGCAGATCCTGCATCAGGTTAATCACCTGGGACTGGATAGATACATCCAGCGCGGATACCGGCTCATCGGCGATAATCAGCTTAGGCTGCAGCGCCAGCGCTCTGGCGATACCAATCCGCTGGCGCTGGCCGCCGGAGAATTGATGCGGGTAGCGCTGCAGATGAGCTTTGGCCAGGCCAACTACATCTGCCAGCCGCTCCACCGCCGCCTTGCGCTGCATGGAATTGCCTGCCCCGTGCACAATTAGCGGCTCCTCCAGAATGCGCTGCACGGTGTGGCGCGGATCCAGCGACGAGAAAGGATCCTGGAATACAATCTGCATGTCGCGGCGGCGTCTGCGCATCTCTTCCATGGACAGCTTCGTAATGTCCTGCCCCTCGAAGCTGATTTCACCCGCAGTCGGCTCTATAAGCCGCAGCAGGGAACGTCCGGTAGTGGATTTACCGCACCCGCTCTCCCCGACCAGACCGAAGGTTTCGCCTTTTCTTACCGAGAAGGATATATCATCCACAGCCTTGACGAAGCCCTGGGCTTTATTGGAGAATCCTTTACGGATCGGATAATACTTTTTGAGACCCTTGACCTCAAGCAGCGTTTCACTCATACAACAGCCTCCTCCCGCCTGGTTTCATGCAGCCAGCATCTGCAGCTATGCTGATTCTCCTGCAGTGTAAGCTGCGGCAGCTCCTCACGGCAGACATCCATCACATTGCCGCAGCGCGGTGCGAACCGGCAGCCCTGCATGTCCTTGCTGAGGATCGGTACGCTGCCCGGGATGGAATGCAGCCGCTCCCGCGTCTCATTCATCCGGGGTACAGATTCTATCAAACCGCGTGTGTACGGATGCAGCGGATTCTTAAAAATATCCTGTACACTGCCCTCCTCCACTACCTTACCTGCATACATCACCACAACCCTGTGGCACATCTCCGCCACTACACCAAGATCATGGGTGATCAGCATTACAGCCGTTCCCTGCTCTTCGTTCAGCCGCCGGAGCAGATCAAGAATCTGCGCCTGAATCGTCACGTCAAGTGCCGTGGTCGGCTCATCCGCTATCAGCAGCTCAGGATTGCAGGAGATGGACATCGCAATCATGACCCGCTGGCGCATCCCTCCCGAAAGCTGGTGCGGATATTCATCAACTACCGCCTCAGGGCGGGGGATTCCGACCTTGCGGAGCATCCCTACCGCATGCTCTCTCGCATCTTTTTTGGACAATCCGAGGTGAAGCCTTACCGTTTCCATAATCTGCTGCCCCACTGTGAACAGCGGATTGAGCGAGGTCATAGGCTCCTGAAAAATCATAGCTACAGAATCTCCGCGGATTCTGCGCATTTCTTTTTCCTTAAGCGGTACAATGTCCCGGCCCTTGAACAGTATGCGGCCGCCTACAATTTTGCCCGGCGGGTCGGGAACCAGCTTCAGGATGGATAGCGAGGTCACGCTTTTGCCGCAGCCGGATTCACCAACCACTCCGAGAACCTCTCCAGGAAGAATGAACAGATCAACACCGTCAACGGCGGGAATCTCTCCGCGCTCGGTAAAAAAATGGGTGTGCAAATCCTCAATTGTCAGAATCGGCTGGATCATGCTGAACCCTCTCTTCTGCTAAAAATTGAACAAAGGTCAAATGCGGGAAAGGAATAAAATGTTAGATATAATAACTCAAACATATCATAATAGAGTTAGTTTTACGGGTTAAATCAACATTACTGTTATTTAATGTATAACTTACTATATTAACTCACACTAGACAAGATAAATTTGTAAAATTAACTAACCTTATCAATTTAGACGGTTTAAAACCGGAAGAACAGGAATAGCTCCTGCATCATCCTAAATCATTTATACAGCATCAGCCATTTCTCCATGTGTTGCCTTAACACATCCCTGTAATAAAACGGCTCCAGAATCTCCGCCTCCTCCTCAAATTTCATCAGCCAGCGGACAAAAGCGATATCCTGTCCGACCGCCACCTTGAAATCCAGACAAGAGCTTTGCCTGTCCACCTTGCTGGGCCTTACCAGCAGGTCTTCATATTTAATCCGCTCCATCATCCGCTTCGAGAAACGGACCCTGAACTCAATCTGCACACTGTCCTGATCAAGGCTCCATTTCTGCGACATAAAGGACTGCAGATCAAAGCGTTCCTTGGAAAACCAGTTGTCCAGCACAGTCACCTTGGAGAAGCCGGTAATGTGAAAAGCGCGGATTCTCCCGAACCGCTGGCAGGCACCGATCAGGTAAATCCGGTTCTCAAGCGGAACAATGCAGTAAGGATCAATCTGTAAGCCAAGCTCCTCACAGCTGTTCTCACAGTAATCCGCCAGCAGGCTCCGCTGCTTCATCACGGCAGACAGTATCTCCGTCAGAAAAGCCGACTGCTCCAGCTGCGCCTTACTCCAGTCCGCCCCGGACTGCCTGGATTCCTTTTTAACACTTTCCATTGTTTCTTCCCTTTCCGCATTTCGCTTATATTGAGAAGCCATTATTTTTTCATAGGCCGTTTCGAATTCAGTCGGCAGCAAAGGCCTAATGTCCTCCATAACTTTACGCAGCTGTGAAAAGGCCGCCGCCTCATCATCAGTCAGATCCAAAGGGTACAATGCAAAATTACCGATAAAAGCATATCCCTTCCCATGTCCCAGGTGGGTGATCGGAATATGCATGGCGCTCAGCGCATCCATATCCCGATATATCGTTCTTTCGCTGTTGCCGCAGCGTTCTGCCAGCTCACGCGCCAGAATCCCAGGTTTTGCCTGAACTAACGTGATGATGCGCATCAGCCGGATCAATCGGTCTGTCATTTTTCAGTTCCCCTTGATATATGGTAAAATAGACCCATTATTTTATATAAATTAGTTATATTTATCCATGAATGAGAATCTAATAACCGAGTCACAAAAAGATAATAGAACTATTTTACTACATTACCACATTTATATATTACATAATCTGTGAAGCGTCCTTTGAACGGCGGGTTATTCATTATGTATGTATTGCAGCTTTTCCGGCTGATAGTTCTGTGTTTCTTCCTTCATCCCCGTTGATGCCATCAGCAGCCCGCTATGCTTCAAGCTGCTTATACAGCACTTCAGCTTCCTTCACAAGCTGCATATCACCTGAGCGTGCCGCCAGCAGCAGCAGCTTATCCGCCTGTCTGCGCAGCTTATCCGCCAGCATCGGGTCAGTACTGCGGTTACGCTGCAACGACGCCTCCTCCAGTACCTTTATCATCTTCAGCAGCTCCAGATGCTTTTCAACATGGAAGTTCCCCCCAATGGCGAGTACATCGGTATGATGCGAATATTCAAGTCCCAGCTTTTGCAGCGGCAGCTCCTTGATCCGCTCCACCGGCGGCTGCTTGTACTGCCATTGCAGCCAGAGCGCCTCGTGAATTCCGGCAGGCATGCCTTCTGTTGTGAACTCCAGGCAGATGAACTTGCTGGCGCCGGAGTGGATTTTGCCCAGCCTGAGAAGCAGGGATCTTCCTTCACCGGCTTCAGCGGTGCAGCCGTAAGCTCTTACAAATGTGAAATGGGACTCCAGCCAGATGCGCAGCTCAATTTCCCGTGCTACGACCTTACGGCTTTTTTTACGGGCCTCGTCCCCCTGGGACACGCCTTTCCACTCCACAAGCAGTATTAAATTCCGGGAAACCCCGGCAAAAATCCGGCTTCGGCTCCATGTAAATATGGGCTGGATACTTGCTTGCATATTTCCACCTCTTTCTTTTTTTGGTTCTTCTATTAATGTACCAATAATGGCGGACAACTCCTTGTCATGGAATATACGTTCGCCTCTATATTATCGACAAAAAAAGAGCCACTCTACTAAAAAGCAGATTGCCTCTTTACGAAAAAATGTCCTTTTGTCTAAATATGGCGAAATACCCACTTCTCCTTCACCGGTTTTTCCTGTAACCGCGCATGCCCTCGTTTCTGAAAAAAAAGCCCAACGACCATTTTGCACATAATAATGAAAAAAGAACAAACAATGCCGCCCAGAAGAATGCCGGTAACAAGGTTAGCCCGGCCAGATTCGCCGCATCCCCAGCCCCAGAAGGAGACAGCAGTGAAGCGGAGAACAGGAACAGCGTCCCCATCACAGACTCTTCCAGTGTCAGAAAGGCCAAAAACAGATAATAGTACCGGCTCGCCTTAGGCCACAGATACAATAGTGCCAGATTAAGGGCAATAAACCCGCCCAGCCAGAGCATGCCGAAGCCGCCCCTGACGTACAGAACCAGCATAATCAGTGATACCAGCGAGGATAACAGCAGCCCCCAGCGCTCGCGCCCTTTGGCATACAGATAAAACAGCAGCAGGGCGAACAGCGAAGCCAGCGGATACCCTGAGAGCGATACCAGCACCGGCCTCCAGCCAGCTTCAACCGCCGAATAGGTCACGCCGCTATGGTCTGCGTACAGCTCAATCCTCAGCACATTTCCCGAGAGCAGCAGTGTAGCCAGCGCATGCCCGAATTCATGGAACATAGTATCCAGATTGCGGAAAACCGATGAGAATGGAATTAGACGTGTTAAAAGCGCAGAGCCTGCGAGAAACAGCAGTGTTTTCAGCCATTTATTCATACCTTCAGCCCCTTCCCGTTCACAGTATACGTCAATTTTCAGCTGCAGGGAAAGCCAAAATGAAACCAGACCACTCAAATTACGGTATTACCTTTGGTTACGGCCATCAGCGGGAGGGTAAACATCCTTAAACCGCAAAAACCCGCTAAAATAGCACACTCTTTGCTCCACAGGACGCCAAATGCTGCCAGGCTTCGATCAAATGTGCCTATGCTTACCTCTCTATGCTAAACTATTAGCTGTACGAACCTTTTTCAGGTGGTGAATGATATGATCAGCAAAAAAAGCCTTACCCGGAACTGGAAGAAGCTGTCGCTATCGGCTCTGCTGCTGCTCGGTATTTCCGTCTGCCTGCCGGCCCCGGCAGCAAAAGCCAATTATTTCAGTGATTTATATAATGGATTGCAGAGCTTTTCAGAGCTGCCCGGCGAAGTGAACAGGCTGCAGCAGAATTATCAGCAGACGGTTGAAGAGCTTCAGCAGACCAAGGATCAGCTTGGGCAGACCGTTGATGCACTGGGGGAGACACAGAACCAGCTGGGCCAGACCCTGGAGCAGATGGAAACGTACCGGACCCAGAATGAAGCGCTGCAGGAACAGAACCGCCAGCTCAGCCTCGTTGTGGATGAACTTAAAAATGACCGGACACAGCGTGAACATTATTTTAACCGGATTAAAGTTACTGTCATTACGGGGATTGCCCTTATTCTGGGCTATTTCGTAATCATCCGGCTGCTGCGCTTCACGATGCGCCACCGGTCCAGAAAAGGCGATAATCTGCGCGACCGGCTGCGGTGAATGATGACGGCAATGTTGTAATAGGAAGGAGTGCGTGCGATGAACATAGACATCCAAGATGAAGGCGACAGCGGCAGCGGACAAGCCGTTGCTTTTACGGTCGGTGACAATGAACAGGTCCATGTCCTGCATCCCCAGCAGATTATCGCTTATCAAGGCCCCTCTTCAGGGCGTGCGGACCGGCTGATGGATGTCAAGGGAATGTACCGCAAGCGCAAGCTGATCCGTTCGGATCTGTCCGGGCCCTGCAGGTTCGTTGCGGCCCTGCCTCCGGGGTACCGGGTCAAAACCCTGCAGCTTGACGGCAAAAGTGATCTGCTCTATGACTTCCGGCATCTGTTCTTTTACAGCGACGGAATCACAATGCAGACCCGCGTGCTGAGCATGAAGAATATGCTGGTGACCCGTGATGTAGTGAAGGTGAAATTTGCCGGACGCGGCAGTATCGGCATTCTGACTGAAGGAACGGTCTGCCAGGCTGAGCTTCACCCTACAGATCCGCTGTATGTGGATGCGGGCAGCATCGTTGCTTATCCGGAGAATGCCAGGCTTGAGCTGACCGTCTACGGCAATCATCTGGCCAGCCAGCATATGAGCTACCACTGGAAAATGACCGGCCACGGGCCGGTGCTGTTCCAGGCCGGGCGCCAGAGCCGCCGTTTTGAACGCGACAATGACGAGGACGGCATCATCAAACGCTTTTTGCGTGAGGCGCTGCCGTTCGGCGGCGTATTCATTAAATAGCTGATGAGGATCAGCTTCTATAATAACAAGGCCCGTGCGGTAACCGCACGGGCCTTGTTATGTGCTCCAGCCTGCACACGGGCAAGCTGCAGCAATCATCTATTAAATATTCATATTAAGCAAGATAGGCATTCAGCATCCAGGCGTTCTTCTCTACACTGGTTCTGATTCCAATCAGAAGGTCGGCTGTCGGCTGGTCGCTAAGCTCCTCAGCTGCGGAAATAGCATTCTTAAGCTCTTCCGATACCTGTGCAAAGTCTTTAATAAGCTGGGCAACCATTTCTTTGGCGCTCTCACCGCCGGCTGCTTCCTTCAGTTCGGAGAGGGCCAGGTACTGGATCATCGAGGAGGCCGGCTTACCGCCGATAGCAAGCAGACGTTCAGCCAAATCATCCACATATGTGGCAGCCTCAGTGTAGAGCTCTTCAAACTTGGCATGCAGGGTGAAAAATTGTGCTCCGCTCACATACCAGTGATAGTGGTGCAGCTTCACTCCGAGCAGAGTCCAGTTCGCAGTCTGGCGGTTCAATGCGGCGTGCAGTTCTGTCTGATTGTTGACTTGAGTACTCATTCTAAACAGCCTCCTATAGATTAATTATTTGTTATTGTATTTAGACTCGTTCTAAATCTATATACAATATAACACAAAGATATACTGTTCTGCAAGGTGCAATAGGTTTTTGCTGCTGCAAATTCTAGCATACCTGTTATGAGAAGCCTGTTATTTGTGTCACAATCATCAGGCTGGTCCGATATTGACATAAATCACCTGACGGCGGCATAAAAGGTTACATAAATTATGCAGCTGAGCCGCCCTCCAAAACCGCCGAAACGTCAAAAAACCCGGCCGGACGCGGCAGGGTTCCCTTCACAGGAGCGCAGCAACACCACCCTGTGTCTTATTCTCTTGAGTATACCTGAAGCTCCTGAATGGACCAGTAATTTCCCCCTGATCCTGTCTGCAGGATTTTGATATACCGCGTCTTCAGCTGCGGGAAGCTGATCCGGGTCATGCCAAGCTGCCCCTTTCCGCTAACCACACGCTTCCAGTTCTGTGCATCATCCGAGACATACAGCTCATAACTGCGCGGATAATCGTAGGAGGATAAGGTGTAATCCAGCTCTACTACCTCCACCGTATGTGCTTTGCCGAGATCAATCTGAAAATATTCCCCTGAAGCCTGATGTTTGCCGGTATCCCAGCGTGTACGCCGGTCTCCGTCAATGGCTCCTCCCGGGTTCGAAATGCTGGTACTGACATTGGACGATACCTTCCACTGCGAACGGTCCAGCGGAACGAGGCCTGTTGCCGTAATCTGCACTTCATCCGACAGAAGGCTCGAGCCGGTAACTCTGACTGCATACGTATAAAGCGTTCCCTCCTGCAGCTTGCTGTCCGTAAATTCTGTGCTCTTCACATCCGCTTTAATCACCTTAAGCTCCCCGCCGGAGCCTTCGGCCCGGAGCACTTCATAGCTTGCTCCGGGAGCCTCCAGCCAGCTCAGCTTCATGGACAGCCCCTTAACCGCGGCTGCCTTGAAGCCTTGCGGTGCCGCATCGGCTACCTCGGAAGAGGGCTCCAGTATATACTGGATCGCCTCTCCCGGTGCGAGTGTCTCAGTGAATTCAAGCTCAGGCGCTGCACTTTTTCCGGTTACATAACTGCGCGCTGACTCATAGGTATCCCCGCTGCCGAAGCGTTCACCCTCGTAAACTGTTTTTTCAGGCATAGTGACTTTTACTGTCACAGTCTGCTCCGTCTCTTCAAAGTTAACGAAGTTCACCAGCACCTTGTTGGATGTAGCGCCGCTGCCGGCCAGCGGCTCAATCGCAGACGTATCTACAGCCCGGACGTAGACCAGCTTATCAGCCAGCTCATCCTTGTTGGAAATCTGATAGGGTAGCGGTGCACCATGCGTGGCATATGCAAGACTGAGCCTGCGCATGATACTGACCCGCGAATCCTCATTCTCTTTGGTGTAGTAAATTTCCGTCTTGGCCGGATCATGCTCTTCCAGATTGAAGCCGTACTTGAACAGGCTGAAATTTTTGAAAAAAGCGGCGTGCTGCACAAACATATCCGCATAGCCGATATGGGCGCGCATGATCCGGTCAAATACCGCTGCTGCCGGCTCGGAAGCGCCGTACTGGTGAGCATCGGTATGCGAATCCGAGGTTCCGAATTCAGTGGTCAGCATTTTTTTGCTTAATCCGTCTGCTGCACCGCCGAAGGTTTTGAGGTTCTCAGTGAAGCTGCCTCCATTGCTGAAAATATAGGATTCCCCGTAGGAGTGCCCGTTAGTGAGATCTGTGACCTCCTCCAGCTCATTCCGCTGCGCAGGATCACGCTCCCAGCCGTCCGGATCGCCGCACTGCTTAAGCGTCCCTTTCTGGTTGCCGCAGGAATCCAGGCTGTACTCCGGCCAGTAGGCCCATCCGGGTGCTACAGTCTGCAGGTGAGGGGCAATCGTCTTACCCTTCGTGTTCAGCCAGTCTGCAATGGCCAGGTTAACCGCCTTGGAACGGTTAAACAGCCCGGGCTCGTTATCCACCTCGTAATATTGGAAGTACGGGCTGTACTGCTCGAAATAATCCGTCAGCTTCTTCTCGGCATCCGCCGGCAGCGAGCCGTCGGCATTCAGCTTAATATCACCGGTATACAGGTACAGGGCAACCGACTGCATGTTGTAATCCTGAAGTACCTTGTAATAATCCTCCATGTTGGAGCAGGAACGGCCAACGTCACTGGCACAGCTGGTACGCATAATGTTGCCGCTGTACGCCACGCCGAGCCATTTCATGATATAAGGCAGATGACTTACAGCACCTTCATCAAAATAAAATTGTTTATTGTTGACCATTGTGCCGGTCAGTGTGTAACTGCCGTGAATCGGCTCCTGGATCGGGGCATTTAGTGATTCCAGGCTAAGTGTATCCCAAGTCCACCAGTTGTATTTATCCTCCATACTGGATGAGTAGATCCCGCGTGCCGCCTGCAGCTTCAGCACGTTGCTTCCTGTTACCAGCTGCTCCTTTGGAATATAGAGCTCATAGGACTTGCGGAAGCTGTATTTGCTGTCGGTACCGGCTACACCCGCAATCTGAATGATACCCGATAACTGGCGGTTGGAGAAAACGCTCATTTGCGGAACCGATTTGTAGGCATCGATGATGCTTACGCGAAATAAGACCCCGTTCTCCGGGATCTTATTCAGATTATAGGTAATGCTCAGTTCAGGATTGGTATCCCCTCTCAGTCCCGAAGGCACGCTCTGGAGATTCGAGGGCGTCTTGGCAGAGGAGGAAGAAACAGTGTAAACGGCTTTGGCGCCCGCTGAGCCGGCTGCCGCAAACTCCGCAGACGAGCCGTCCTGCTTGCCCAGCTGCCAAAGTACAGAACCATCCGGCAATTCTGGGCCTGCATCACTGGCTGATGACAGCTTGGTCATGTCTACTTCTACCTCGCCCTGCTTCGTACCATCCTCTCCGAAGACAGAAACGGATACTAGAAACAAGATGGCTAAAGCTGCGAATTTGAGCAGTAGATGAAGAGGTTTAATGGTTTTTTTCTTCTTATTTCTGGTCCTCATTCCCTTGTCCTCGCTTTCTTCCGGGGTTAGATTACTTCGGAGGAGTTAATGCGCTCTGGGGAATTACCCCCTGCTTCTGGCTGGCGCTCTTCCATTGCAAACCGATGCTTGCATTACCATGATCCTCATAATACTCAACCTTGATATCATAAGGGGTTCCGGCAGTCAGCAGAATACTTCCCTCCCGGCTGGTACCGCTCTGCTTCTTCCAGCTGTCGATAATCAGCCTTCCTCCGATCCAGACGCGCACTCCGTCATCCGAGGAGGAGATAAAGGTGTATTTTTCACTGTACAAAGGTTTGATGGTTCCGGTCCAGCGGACGGAGAAAAGCTCCTTATTGATTCCGACTGCCGGCGAATTCTGATGCCAGTTGAAATCGATCCTGCTGTCATTGCGGATGAGATCGGCACCACCGGATAAGTCGGTATTATTGAAATACTGCGCTCTTAATCCTTTGGGCTGCTTGGCTGCCAGTGTTGTCACCTTACTTGCCAGATCAACAATATAATCATCCCGGGAAACAATGTATTTATTGCTCATAAAGCTGGTGATTTTCTGATTATTATTGTTCTCCGTCAGCATTTTCCCCCATGTCATCGTATATACCCATTTACTTTGAGTTTGAGACAATGTTACAGGGTCTGGAAGCTCTCCGCTCTCCCCGATTCCAATCGGCTTCCCTTCCGCCAGCTTCAGCAGCTTATCATAGTAGGATTGTTTGAAATCGTCGTTATAAATATCTGCGGCCAGAACATCTACTTTATCTATGCCGGGAAAATAAGGCTCATAAGCGTCAGAAGAGTCATTTGGCGCGTTAGGATTCCATACCCACAGTAAATTGTTCAGCCCGTGAGTAACGGCCAGCCGTTGGTACATAATGTCCCAGAGCTCGGCGAAATTATCCTTTTCCCCCCACCAGAACCAGCCCCCGTTCATCTCATGGTAAGGCCGCCACAGCACCGGAACTCCGGCCTCCTGCAGCTGTTTCAGGTAGACAGCAATTTCGTCGATATCGGCAATCAGCTTCTTATATTGCTCCGTGCCTGGAGTTACATAGGGATTGAATTTCTCCTGGCTAAGGGTCATGTGTACATTTTTCCATTCATCGGTAGTTCCGGGCAGGTTCTGATGGAAGGTCATGGCTACAATGCCTCCGCCTTCATGCCATCGGATTGCACTGTCTGTAACCCACTGGCGCTGCTGGGCAATAAGGGATTTCGGCTGATTACCGATTGCTCCAAGCTCGTAGCCATGCAGCACAGCAGATTGTCCGCTGATCTTCTTCAGCTTCTCATTGAATTCATCCGGACTCTCCAGATAGTCATGCTGCCCGGAGATCATTCCGTTGCCGCTAAGACCCGTGAGATAGCTCAGCAGCTCCTCCGCTTCACGGGAGGCACCTGGATTAATCGGGGTGATTTCCGCTGCCGGGGCTACCGGGGTATGGACAACCGGAAGACTGCGCACCTCGGACCAGGGCAGCAAAGAAAGGATAAAGATAATAGGCAGAATAGTAGTATACAGCCGGTACTTGCGGTAAGTGTTCAATGTTATCTCCTTTCTAGGACCGCATAGCCGCACAGGTGCTCAAGATGTCTCCCTTGGACAGGAGTATTCTTAGGTAGCATCCCGGATGAGGACTATAGCTTAGTAGCCCTGCCGGTAAGCAGGGCCCTTAAGATGGACTTTGAGGATTTAGTATTGTAACGGCTTTACCAGCATCAGTGACGGCGGTGAATTCAGTTGAACACGCTCTGTTGCCTGATCAGGAAGCGGAAGGCAGGAACAAGGCACTGGCAGGAACAGCCGTTTTGATTTGGCTGGTACTTTCCCACATCAGCTTAGCCTTTGCATCCCCCTGGTTCTCGTAATATTCCACTTTAATATCATATAATTGCCCGGCTTGCAGGCTGATGCTTCCTACGCGTTCGGTTCCGCTCTGCTTCACCCAGCTGTCGATGATCAGATTGCCGTCGATCCAGACACGGATACCGTCATCTGATGTGGTGTAAATATTGTAGGTTTCACTGTACAGCGGCTTAATCTGACCGCTCCAGCGTACGGAGAAGAAATCAATGCCGATTGCTTCATCCGGTGTACCCTGACGCCAGTTGAAGTCCAGTACAGCATCAGTTCTCACCAGTGCAGGAGTACCGCTCAGCTGAACATTATTGAAATATTCTGCATGCAGCCCGTTAGCTGCAGGTGTTGGCGTTGGTGCCGGTGCTGCTGTTGGTGCCGGTGTCGGTGCTGCTGTAGGTGTCGGCGTTGGTGCTGGTGTCGGCGTTGGTGCTGGTATCGGCGTTGGTGCTGGTGTCGGTGCTGCTGTTGGTGTCGGCGTTGGTGCTGGTGTCGGTGCTGCTGTTGGTGTCGGCGTTGGTACCGGTGTCGGTGCTGCTGTTGGTGCCGGCGTTGGTGCTGGTGTCGGTGCCGCTGCCTGACTTTCTGACGCATTCTTTACAAACAAAGCGTTCGCAGGAACAACGACCTTCGGCTGGCTCGGGCTCTGCCACATCATGCGGACACTTGCATCTCCGGCATTCTCGTAATACTCTACTTTGATGTCATACAATTGCCCTGCCTGCAGCGTGATGCTTCCCGTACGCTCGGTACCGCTCTGCTTTACCCAGCTGTCAATGATTGATGTGCCGTTGACCCAGACACGGATACCGTCATCTGAATTTGTAAAAAACTGATAAGTTTCACTATAGGCAGGCTTAATCTGACCGCTCCAGCGGATCGAAAATCCGTCAACCGGCAGTACAGGATCTGGAGCCCCCTGCCGCCAGCTGAAGTTGAGCTGATCATCATTGCGTACAAGCACCGGAGTACCGCTCAGCGTCATATTCTTAAAATATTCGCCGCTAAGCCCGTTAACTACAGGCTCCTGCAGTACGGAATCCGGAGCCAGGTCCGGCTTGGCAGCCTGTACCGGTACAGCTGTCGGTGCTGTTGTTGGAACCGGAGTCGGTACTGGTGTCGGCACTGGCGTTGGCACTGGAGTCGGTACTGGTGTCGGCACTGGCGTTGGCACTGGTGTCGGTACTGGTGTCGGTACTGGCGTTGGCACTGGTGTCGGTGCCGGTGTTGCTGTCGGTACTGGCGTTGGTGCCGGTGTTGCTGCTGCTGTCTGACTTGCAGCTGTATTCTTTACAAATAATGCACTTTCAGGAACAACAACCTTCGGCTGGCTTGGGCTCTGCCACATCAGGCGGGCGCTGGCGTCACCGGCATTCTCATAATACTCGACTTTAATATCGTACAGTTGTCCTGCCTGCAGGGTGATGCTTCCGGTACGCTCGGTACCGCTCTGCTTCATCCAGCTGTCAATCACTGATGTACCGTTAATCCATACACGGATGCCATCATCGGAATTCGTAAAGATCTGATAGGTTTCACTGTAAGCAGGCTTGATCAGACCGCTCCAGCGGATCGAAAATCCGTCAACCGGGAGTACAGGATCAGGAGCCCCCTGCCGCCAGCTGAAGTTCAGCTGTGCATCATTGCGTACAAGCACCGGTGTCCCGGACAACGTCATATTTTTAAAATATTCGCCGGTAAGCCCGTTAACAGCCGGCTCCTGAAGAGCAGGAGCCGATACCGGTGTTGCTATTGGCTTTGCTATCGCAGTTGGCGTCGGTACTGGCGTTGGTGTTGCTGTTGGAGCAGGTGTCGGTGTCGCTGTTGGTTTAACTGTCGGCGTTGCGGTCGGTGCCGGTGCAACCCATGCCTTATACTCATCACGGCCCAGGGTATAGCTGTCATTCATGAAGTTTTTGATGGTATCTGTACTGTTATTTTCATACAGCATTTTTCCCCAGTTCATCATGAAGGCATATTTTTGCTGGGACAGCTTCAGCTTTGCTATGCTTGGCATCTCACCATTTTCACCGATACCGATCGGTTTACCTGCGGCAAGACTGAGCAGACTGTCATAGTATTTATTCAAAAAGTCGTTATTATATATATCTACTGCGAGCACATCCACTTTGTCCGCACCCGGATAGGTGAGCTCATACGGATCGGAGTTGGAGTTAGGAGCATTCGGATTCCATACCCACAGTAAATTGTTTAATTGATGAACGTTAACAAAACGGTCATACATGATATTCCACAGTGCGGCAAAATTGTTTTTCTTCCCCCACCAGAACCAGCCGCCGTTCATTTCATGATAAGGTCTCCAAAGAATCGGAACTCCTGCATCACGCAAGCTTTTGAGAGATACGGCTACTTTGTCAAGGTCTGTAATCAGGGCATTATATTCAGTTGTGCCGGGTGTAACATATTTATTGAATTCTGCCTGCGTGATGTTCTTCTGCACATTTCCCCACTCGTATTTGGTGCCCGGCAGGCTCTGGTGAAATGTCATGGCTACGATACCGCCGGCTTTATGCCAGTTAGTGGCACTCCAGACGATGTTCTTACGCTGAGCAGCTACTCCGCTCTCGCTCTGTCCGCCGATCGCTCCCAGCTCATAGCCGTGCAGCGCTGCGTACTGTCCGCTTGTTCCTTTCAGCTTGTTGCTCAGCTCATCCGGACTTTCAAAATAATCATGCTGTCCTGTAATAATTGCATTCCCGGAAACAGCATACAATTTGTCCAGCAGCTTAACCGCCTCTGCTGAAGCATTGGAATTCACTGGTGCTCCGGTCACGGAAGCTGCTTGCACATTTGACGGCACAACGCCTAATCCTATAGGTACAGCGGACAATAAAACGGCCACGGACAATACGGCAGACAACAGACGAGACTTACGGTAAGCTTTCAACATTTATCTTCCTTTCGGTAGCCAGGCTGCCACTTGGGAGAGGCCCTATAGCTTTGCGTCCCTATCTTTCGAGTAGGTTTGCCTTTGTCGTTTTGGAAGGTGTTATCCCTCTTACCGTAAGTATCGACTCTATGAAGTTGTAGGTTTATAGCAAAAATGAAGAACTTTTAATAAATAGTTCCTAGTACCCGTTTCACGCTTTTCACAATTGGTTAAATAGATTAATTAGACCTATGAAATAAACTGATGCAGCTCGATGTCCTCCCAGTCCAGCGTAATCCGGATGTTATCCTCTTCCACAAGCTCCGACCCGCTCTGCACCTCTATAAACTCCACATCTGTCAGTGCCAGGATGGCATGCTTAGTGCCTTCAGGGATACGGACAACATCACCGGCTTTTACCGTATGCATTTTTTCATTGATGACAATGCTGGCTTCCCCGCTGACAAAGGTCCATATTTCACTGCGCTTGTGGTGCAGCTGATAGCTGATATTTTTACCTTGCTCGATAAAAATCCGCTTTGTCAGCACTTCATTTCCCTCATCGTACTTCACATAGTCGATAACCTTGTAATGGCCCCAGCGGCGTTCCTCGTACATCGGCCTTTGTTCGTGAGACTTCAGTACTTCCTTAATACGCGGGCTTTCCGCTTTATGAGTGACGAGAATTCCGTCCGGGCTGGCAGCGATGATCAGGTCCTTGGCCCCGATGACTGTAATCGGAATGTCCAGCTCATTGATCAGGCAGGTCCGCTCCGAATCAGAGGTTACTACCCCTTTGCCGACCAGATTACTGCTCATTTCCTCAGTCAGCGTATTCCAGGTGCCGAGATCCTTCCAGAAGCCGGCATACGGCTGTACAACAATTTTCTCCTCTTTTTCAACCACTTCATAATCAAAGCTGATGGATGCCAGCAGCTTATACTGCTTCTGCAGCTCCTCGTAATTAAGCGGCAGGCCTTTGCTCTGCAGAATATCCAGCAAATAACCGAGGCGGAAAGCGAATACGCCGCAGTTCCAAAGGGCGCCCTTGCTGATCAGCTCTTCTGCCTGTACACGGTCAGGCTTCTCCTGGAAATGGCTCACCTGCAGATAGCCGCCTTCCCCGGCCGCTGCACTGGTCGGAATAATGTATCCGTATTTCTCTGACGCATGCTCAGGCACTACGCCCATCAGCGCCAGGTTTGCGCCGCTCTCCTCCATCGTCTGCTCCAGCCGGATTACGGTATCGAAGAAGGAAGCTTCCACATAAGGATCGACGGGAAGGATCGCTACCGTCTCTGCCGGGGAAACACCGGCGATGGAATACAGATAAGCCGCTGTCAGGGCAATGGCCGGGAAGGTGTCGCGGCGCTCCGGCTCCACAATAATCGGCACATGGCTGCCGAGCTGGCTCTGAATCGATTCCACCTGACTGCGGCCTGTGGCCAGATAGGACGAGCCCGTCATCCCTGCTTCCTCCAGCTGTCTCCAGACCCGCTGTACCATGGATTCCGGTTCGCCCGCCGGGCTTTCCAGTACCTTCAGAAATTGCTTGGAACGTGAGTCATTGGACAATGGCCAGAGCCGTTTACCTGAACCGCCTGATAGAAGTACTAGTTTCATGGGGAACCCCTCCTTGGTATGTGGTGACGCTAAAATTTCGGATTGTTATTGGGAGCTGCACGCTGATGAATGCTAGGATGCTCCTATGGAATTCTTTATTGCTGCGCAAGATTCTAAGTGATTGCACTTTTATGAGAGTCACTGCAAGGAATATTTGGGCTTCCGGCCGCTGTTGTCTTCGGATTTCCTGATTTAATCCGCTGACCGCGGTAGAAATCCGAAGACAGCATCTGCTTCCGAAGCGAGCTTTCCTGCGGAAAGCTTTCAGGCGGACGCTACCGCTCCTCCAGCTCCAAAATTCCTCTCCGTTCCATTTCATAAAAGTTTAGTTATAAGAACCTTTGCTCGCCCGCCAAGCATTCCGAAAGCATCTTATGCTCGCTGTTCACGCAGGGAAGGCTCCCTGCTAAAGATCCGGAATTGCCGCTTGGTTGAGCGGCAGCTAAAGACTAAGAGCTAAAGATTAAGAGCTAAAGACTAAGAGCTAAAGACTAAGAGCTAAAGACTAAGAGCTAAAGATTAAGGGCTATAGTTATGTCAGAGTTTTGCACTATGCAAGAAAAAGATAAGAACGTACAAGCGCACAAACTTTAAAGTTAAAAAACTTACAAGCTACAAGCTTATACCGCGCCGGCAACAGGAGAGTATCCGCTAAGCCCGCCCATCTGCGGGCGGCCGACAGAATGATACTCAAGGCCCGTGCCTTCAATCTGCTCCTTGGAGTACAAGTTGCGGCCGTCGATCAGGATCTGGCGGCGCATGGTGCCGGCCAGGTGATGCAGATCAATATCTTTGAACTGCGCCCAGTCGGTCAGCAGGCAGATAGCATCGCTGCCTTCGGCAGCCTCCTCCGGTACGCCGCACCAGCGCAGCTGCGGATGATCATATTGTTCGCGGAAATTGGCGGCGGCGATCGGGTCGTACAGCTTCACTGTGGCGCCCTCTGCTACCAGTGCTTCCACTATCTCGCGGGCCGGAGCCTCACGGACATCATCGGTGTTAGGCTTGAAGGCCAGGCCCCAGATACCGATAACTGCGCCGCGCAGGCTGCCGAGTGATTCATGCAGCTTGGAGATAATCATGAACCGCTGGTCCTTGTTCACCTCGACCACGGATTTCAGCAGCTTGAACTCGTAGTCCACGTTGCCGGCAATCTGGATCAGCGCATTTGTATCTTTCGGGAAACAGGAGCCTCCGTAACCGATGCCGGCCTGCAGGAACGAGGAGCCGATTCGCCGGTCCATCCCCATGCCTTCCGCCACCATGGTCACGTCAGCTCCCACTTTTTCGCAAATGTTGGCAATCTCGTTGATGAAGGAGATTTTTGTCGCCAGGAATGCATTCGAAGCATATTTAATCATTTCCGCACTGCGGATATCCGTTACGAAGATATTTTCTGTAAAGCCCTGATGAAGCTGGCGCATGACCGGCTCAATGGTCGGATTGTCGAGCCCGATAACGATGCGGTCCGGGTGCAGGGTATCACGGATCGCTGAGCCCTCACGCAGGAATTCAGGTGCGGAAACAATATCGAAGGGGTGGTTGGTGCGGGAAGCAATCAGCTTGCGGATTCTTTCGTTCGTTCCGACCGGAACCGTCGACTTGGTCATGATGATTTTATAGCCTTCCATCGCCTCGGCAATTTCGGCTGCCGCACCTTCTATATACTGCAGATCCGCTTCGCCGCCCGGCAATGACGGTGTGCCAACCGCCAGGATGACGATATCGGAGCGGCGCACCGAATCCTGAAGATCTGACGAAAAGGACAATCTGCCTTCACGCAGATTCATTTCAATCAGCGCCTCGATGCCCGGCTCATAGATCGGGGATTCCATCCGGTTAAGCTTATTGATTTTCTCCTCATCCTTATCGACACAGATCACATGATTACCATTCAGTGTAAAGCAAACGCCTGATACAAGACCGACATAGCCGGTACCGATAACTGCCAGCTTCATATAATCATCCTCCTTTTAGGAAATTAACGTAGGCTTGCTCTACATACTGCTTGAACTGCACCATAAACGCCTGTTCATCGAACTTGCGGGCATGACCCATAATCCGGCCGATATCCCATGCGTAGGACTCCACTTCATTTATGGCCTTCAGTAAATCGTCAACCTCCTGGTGCTGGAAAAACACGCCGTTCACATAAGGGACGATCGTATCCAGTGCACCGCCGGCCTGATAAGCAATAACCGGTCTTCCTGCAGCATTTGCCTCAAGCGGCGTAATGCCGAAATCCTCTTCACCCGGGAATATAAACGCCCGGCACTGTGACATCAGCCCTGTTACCTCCGCATCCTCAAGCCTGCCCAGGAAGGATACATTGCCTTTGGCCATGCCCTCCAGACGCTTGCGGTCCGGCCCGTCTCCGACGATGAACAGCTTCAGCCCGTTCCGGTTAAACGCCTCCACCGCGAGATCGATCCGCTTGTAGGATACAAGCCGTGATACGATCAGATAATAATCGCCGATGGAATTCGAGCTGGTAAAGCGTGAAGTATTGATCGGCGGGAAGATAATATCCGCATCCCGGTGATAGTAGTTCTGAATCCGGGTCTTCACAACGGAAGAGTTGGCCACGAACTGATTGACGTTTTTACTTGTCCGCTGATCCCAGGTCTTAAGCCGCTGCATATAGACCTTCAGCAGTCTTTTGAACAGTCCGGAATTCGTTTGCCGCTCCATGTACGTGTCATAATCCCAGGCAAAACGCATCGGCGTATGGCAGTAACAGAGATGGAACGTCGATTCGGGCACCTGAATGCTTTTCATAAAAGCACTGCTGGAGCTCAGGACGATATCGTACCCGCGAAAGTCCAGATCACGGATGGCCATAGGATATAGCGGCAGCACCCCTTTGAAATTGGTCTTCACTCCCGGAATTTTCTGCAGCCAGGAGGCCCTGATGTCCGCGTCTTTGAGGTTGTCGGTCAATCGGCTTCCGTTGAACACGGTTGTGAAGATCGGAGCTTCCGGATACATGTGGTGGAATACCTCCACTACTCTTTCCGCTCCGCCCATTTGGATTAAGTAATCGTGCGCTATCGCAATTTTCATGTGAATCATCCTCAAAGTTTTATGGAGCAGCATCATCAAGCAAGATCAGGTTGCCGCCAGCAGGCCTTTGTAGTAATCAACAATGTCTTTGACGGTATTCTCGATGACAAAATGCTCTTTCACCCGCTTGGTTCCGTTCTCGGCCATCCGACTCCGCTCTTCAGGATGGTTCAGCATCCAGAGAACGGATTCTGCAAGTATTCCGGCATCCCCTGGCTGAATCAGCAGCCCCGTCACTCCGGGAACTACGATCTCCACCGGCCCGCCTTCATTCGAAGCGACCACCGGCAGTCCCGCTGCCATGCCTTCTACGATAACCTGGCCGAACGGCTCAGGCGTAACCGACGTATGAATCAGCAGATCGGCTTTTTGCATTAATCCCTGTATGTCATCCACATGCCCCAGCAGACTGACATTCGTCAGATCATCCTGCTGGATCGTACGGATTAATTCCTGTTTGTATTCCTCTTCTCCGAACAACGCATCCCCGGCCAGCCAGAACTTCACCCTGCTGTCCTGCTTGAAGGCTTTGGCTGCCTCCAGCACGACATGTTGGCCTTTCCAGTGTGCCAGCCGTCCGACCAGCAGCACGTTGAAATCCTTCTGGTCCTTTCTGCGGGTTCCTTCACTGATCGCCTTGGCAAAGGCGGAGTAGACAACAAGTGTCTTCTTCGTCCGCGGCAGCTCCAGCGCGTTCAGCGTAGAGTGGGAGTTGGCAATGACCCCATTCGGCAGCAGCCGTGACAGCAGGCGGATCGCCTTGGCGACCACCGGCTTCAGATACGGGGCTCCAATATGGTCCCGGATATGCCAGATCAGCGGCACACCCGCTTTTTTGGCGGCAACCGCGCCGTAAAATGCGGATTTCAGTGAATTGGTGTGTACGCAATCCACCTTCTCCTGCTTCAGCAGGGGGGCAAGCTTGCTCCCGTAGGCCAGCAGCTTGAAGGCCGCTGCCGGAGCACCAAGGTTGACGGCATTTCTGCCGCGGCTGCGGATGCTCTCATCAAGCGGGATAATGCGTACATCGATGCCTTTTTCACGCAGCCTGTCGGCCAGCGTACCCTCTTCAGCCAGAATCACGAGCGGCTCCACGTTCTTTCCGATATTGGTGAGAATGTTGAACAGGGCAACTTCTCCTCCGCTCCATTTGGCGGTGTGATCAATATAGGCGACTTTTAGCATCCTGCGGCCACACCCTTTCCCAATGTCTGCAGAAATACGGATTCGACCTGATCACCGACATGCTGCCAGGTGTACTTCTCCAGGACATGAGTCCGGCATTCCTCGCGGCTCGGCAGCAGCTTGCGGTTACTGAGCATATGGATCATGCCCTCTGCCATATCCTCACTGGCGGCGCTCCTGAACAGCAGCTCCGGACGGAAGCCCTGGAGTATTTCCTTGTTGCCGCCAACCGGGGTAGCCATGACCGGAAGTCCGGAGGCCAATGCTTCGACGGTAATCAATCCGAAGCCCTCCAGCGCCTGCGAGGGAACTACGAACATATCGGCTGCCTGGTAGTACGAGGCCAGTTCATGATCCGGAATATATCCGAGCAGCCGGACCTTGTTGCCAAGGCCGTAATCGGCGATTTTTTCTTCCAGCTCACCGCGCAGCGGTCCTTTGCCGCCAATTAGCAGAATCGCATTCGGGAAGCGCTCCGATACCTGCTTCCAGGCCTCCAGCAGCTGCAGCAGCCCCATGCGGTTCATCAGCCGCCGCACGGTCAGTACGGTGGTTGCCCCCTCCGGCAGATTCAGCGTCCGCCGCACCGCCAGCCGGTTGTTGGCCGGAACAAAACGTTCCACATTGGCCGCACCCGGAATGACGACAATCTTGTGCAGCGGCACTCCGTGCAGCTGATGCAGCATATCGCGGAAGTATTCGCTCAGCACTATAAATTTATCTGCCAGCTTGTAAGCCTTACGTTCGATTGATTTGGCGATAGTTGTCTTGACCCGGTGCTTGATGCCCTGGCCTTCTATCTTCATCTCTTCATTCCACGGGCCGTGGAAGGTCATGATAACCGGTATGCCCCGCTTCTTCGCCTCCATTGCCGGCCCGACGCCGTATGGGGCAAAGTGAGAATACAGAATGTCGATGCGTCCGCTGCCGCTGCCCATCAGATCGGCTGCTTTGCGCTGGAAGGCATCCTTGCGCTTCCAGATCGTCTCCTTGGGATCACCCGCATTATGGATAATCAGTTCCTTGGGAGTAGGCGGTGTCTCCTGGCTGCAGATCAGCGCATGCACCTGGTTGCGTGTGGAGAGCTGCTCGCAGACTGATTTGAAATACGTGTTCAGCCCGCCGGGCTGCAGCGACGGCCAGCTGAGGCCGGTCGTCATAATGTTAAGTCCGTCACTGTACGGCATAGCTTCTCTCCCCCTTCTTCCCTTTCTCCGCCTGACCCTGCGCATTATGCCGGGCCAGCCTGCCGGAGCTGGTTAATTCGTAATGCTTGAAGCCGACCATGAATTCATACATCACCCAGAATACAGATACCGCAAATCCGGAAATGCCTTTCTTGAACAGGCCATGCAGGAAATATTTCTGCAGGAAGCGCGCCGGCGGCCGCAGCAGCAGATTTCTCAGCTTGAACGGCTTACCGCTGGCAAATGCACTTTGCGCTTCCAGATCAGTGTATTTGTTAAAGCGGGCTACATGGTCATTGATGCTGCGGAAGCCCTGGTGCCAGAGGACACCGTTCAAACGGACTGTCCGCTCCTCCTCAACCTCCGGCATTTCATGCACCAGAGAGTTGCGGATTCCGTACTCCTTACGGTTGTACAGGCGGACCAGATATTCGCCTTTGTCCAGCCATTTGCCCAGGAAATCACCGATCCGGTAAAGCGAGAAGGCTACTCCCCGGTCTGTCAGGCCAGGCTTGCGCTGCAGGATGTCCTGTGCCAGCTCGTCGCTGACCACTTCGTCGGTATCAATCAGGAAGACCCAATCATGGACGGCGCGTTCCACTCCGAATTCCCTTTGTTTGGCATATCCGGGCCATGGGTTGACGTATACCCGGCAGCCGAGGCTTTCAGCCAGCTGCACCGTCCCGTCTTTACTTCCTCCGTCGATTACAACCACCTCATCGGCGAATGTCCGGCAGGACTGAATTGCTTTGGATATGCGAACTTCGTCATCCTGAGCAATGATGACAACCGAAATCGGATAACTGCCCGGGCTGCCAAGCACGCTTGTCACTGAATCCATGAAGGTCTCCTCCTTTGCTTGGGTGGTCCGGTGTGTGGCGTCGCTGCGGGAAATGTTTGGGCTTCCGATCGCTGTTGTTTTCTAATTTCTTTATCAGGCTGCAGTTAGCAGTTGAAACTAGAAAACAAAGGCGAACACTTCGTTTCTACAGCTCCAAACTTTCCCTCCGCTCCGACATACACCGTCCCTTGGTTATTTAGCCGCTAAGTGCTCGCATCGTATCCTCTGCTCGCTGCAAAACACAAAATTACTTAACTGCTAACTACTGGTATCCGCTGGTTTCTTGCGGATGTAAGAATTCATCGTTGTCTTCATCCATTGGATGTCCTCCCTGCTGATCAGCAGGCGGGGAAGCTTAACCTTCAGGTTATATCTGATATTAAGGATAATGAACAGGAAGCGGAGCGCAGCCGATGACAGCATTGCTACCCCTGCCCCGAACAATCCGAATTTTGGAACCAGCAGGAAGAGCAGCGGGATGACAAGAATCAGGCCCACCCCCTGCAGGATGGATACAAATTTCGGTTTACCTAGCGCCATAAAGGCCTGAGCCAGAATTAGGGTGCCTCCGCTGATCGTTACTTCCAGCAGCAGCAGGCGGAATACCGTCAGCGCTGTATTGAAATCCTTGCCATACAAGAGCGGGATCACCAGCGGGGCTACCAGCATCAGGAACAGCGCGCCGAGCAGGGTGCAGGTGGTGCTGATCCGGAAAGCCTTGAAGGTCAGCGAGATCGCTTCATCTTTCGAAAGCTCGGAGGCTTTCGGGAACAGCACCACAGTAATCGAATTCGAGAAAAAGTTGACCATCCGCGACAGGCTCACTGCCACTGCGTACAGCCCCAGATCAGCCGGCCGCAGAAGGCCGGCGATTATGATCTGGTCGATATAGGTGGAGAACTGGCCTAGCAGATCATTACCGTAAGAGCCCAGCCCGTAAGTGAACAGCCTTTTGAAATTACGGTAAGTGTCCCTCATCTTAACTCTGTAAGTACGCAGCAGCAGGGTGGTCATCCAAATGAACAGCGGCACCGACGGAATCAGGTAGGCCAGTGCGGTAGTATACGGGTTCATGCTGCCGGTAAGGATCAGAATACCGATTACAGCCAGCGTCAGAAGCGGAACCAGATACCTCTGCCAGTTGAAGGTTTTGTAATCTCCCCTGAACTGAAAGGCCGCGTTATTGATCTGGGAGACCACAATCAGCGGACACAGAATCATTGAACACTGGGCGAACAGCACAACCTCGGAACTGAAGGAATTGAGCCAATACGGAAGAACGAAAATGCCTACTACCATTGCCACTATCCCGAAGCTGAGGCCGATCAGCAGCGCCACACGGTACAGTACTCCGGCTTCATCCGGGTTCTTCTTGGCATTGTAGATCAGTGCCGACGGAATCCCGAAGCTCATACTGAACGCCAGAAACTGTGACCAGTTCACCATCGCCGTCTGTTCACCCCGGCCCGTCGGCCCGAGGTAGCGGGCGGTCAGCACGCCTGTCAGCATATTGACCAAGAGAATCAGGATGCTGACCATCATCGTTTTCACTGCCGCCGAGCTGTTGTTCTTGCTCTGGGTAAACCGTTTGAGCGAGGACCATACCGCGCTAGTGGGAAGTGACTTGGCGTTCGACTGCTGCTGCATGCGGTGTTCCCTTCTTTCTGCTATCAATAATCTCTTTGGCTCCAAGACCAAGGCCGATCAGCATCCAGATCAGATACCCCTTGAGTCCGGGGAAGCCGTTATCGGACAAAAGGCTGACTACCGCTCCTGTCCAGGCCGCCAGTGAAAGCCTGGCATATGGCTGGAGACTGTCCTTGCTTGTGACCCTGAGAGCAATCTCCTTGATGACTGCACCCAGTGCACCGAAGAAGAACAAGGCTCCGAGAACTCCGAAGGTGAGCAGCAATGCGATAAATCCGTTATCCATGTTGCCGTACTCACCAAGCTCTCCTCCATTACCCAGCTTTGTACTCTGTCCTACACTTCCTATGCCCTGGCCGACCGGATTGGATGCCACGAGCGGGACCATGTTCTGCCACAGCTCGAGACGCTCATTATAGGAGTGATCCTCCTGTACTGAGGTTAATGTCTCCATTCGTGCGACCAGCCCTTCTGCACCTGGAAGCTTGGGAACGATCCAGAATAGTGCGGCGGAAACGAAAACCAGCTGAAGCAGCGTTTTCCACTTGCCTTTAGAAGGCGAGGATGCGATGTAGACTAACAGCATCACCAGCAGTACCAGCCAGGCCGAGCGGACCAGTGTGGTCAGCAGGCAGATTACTACGAGCAGGACGCCGATCCAGCGCAGTGTACCCTGCCATCTGCGTTCAAGGACCATCGGCACCAGAGCGAATACCAGGAAGGTGGCAGCCGGCCCGGGTGAATTCAGTGTGGAGAACACCCGGACTTCCAGCGGATACGGCGTTCCGATGGAGATCATATCGGCATTGCGCATCCAGAAGGCATCCCACGGCGGAACGGTCAGATACTGGATGATGCCATAGGCGGCTACCAGCACTGCAATGTTGGCAAAAGCATACAGCAGCCGGTCAATGTCCTTCGGCGTAAACCTTGTTACCGCAAAATAAGGAATCAGCAGCAGCGGCACAATGTAATTAGCCAGATCATACACCGAGCCCACGCCGTTCTTAGCAAGGCCTATAATGGCACCGTATGCCAATGCCACGGAGAACAGCAGGAGAATCCGGGTTGATGATTTGCGGATCCGGTGAATCTCTCGCAGCACCGGAATGGCAAGGGTAGCCCCCGTCAGCAGCGGTGCCAGGCTGAGCAGCGATACCGGGTGGTACACGCCTTCCGACCAATCCGCAATACGCCTTAGCTCCGGAGCCACTGCCCAGATAAGCAGCGTGTAGGCGATCAGCTGTTTAGGCTTGAGCAGTGCCAGCAGGAAGGCCGGAAAGAGAAGTCCCGCCAGAATCGCCCCCTGCAGACTGTCGGAAGCGCTTAGCTGGGCACTGGCGAATCCGATAACCAGCGGGAGGCCAAGACATATGGCGCAGATCAGCGCCATGGCCGCGCCGGACTTTAACGCGCCCAGAGAGGGCAGCGATAGCCCGCTTTCTTTCTCCTCCGTCATCTTCATTCCCCCTCCTGCCGGCAGCTTCCTTATTCAAGACTTCTTCCCTTTACCCGGTCCTTTTTGCGCAGCTCCTTGAGCAGCAGAACCAGGAATTGGGCATCGTCTACAAGATATCTTTTCCAGAGCCTTCCGGGCTCCTGGCTTAACCGCCAGAACCATTCCAGCCCTGTCTTTTGCATAAAGTCCGGCGCCCGCTTCACGGAACCGGAGAGAAAATCAAAGGTTGCGCCGACGCCGATCGAAATCGGTGCCTGGTACGAGGTGTAATGGCGGTAGATCCATTTTTCCTGCTTTGGCGCCCCTACACCGACGAATACAATATCAGGCCGGCTGTCCGTCAGCATCTTGATGATGTGCCGGTTCTCCTCCTCGTTATGCTCGAAGCCGTAGGAGGGAGAGTAGCAGCCGACAACATTAATACCGGGATAAGCCGCTTTTAAATTCATCGTCGCCTTCTCAGGTACACCTTCCGCTGAGCCGAGGAAGAACAGCCGGTACTTCCTTTGCTCAAAGGCGTTGCCCAGACGGCTGAAGAGATCCGAACCGGATACCTTCTGCTTAAGCGGCTTGCCTAGCATCTTGGAAGCCCAGATCAGCGGCATACCGTCTGCGACTACCGCGCCTGCTTCCGAATAAACATCCTGGAATTCTTTGTCCTTGCGCAGCTTGATTACATGGTCCACATTGCAGGTCAGAATGTAAGACTGGTTCCGCTCCTGAATGGTTTTGTCGATGTAATCCAGCAGGTCCATGAAATCATAGTTATCAAAGTTAACATCGAACATATTCACTTGGTTCATCGTATCACTTCTTTTTGTGGGGAATCGGCCTACTGTGAAGATCGATACAGGCAGTTCAAATACCAGCAGAACGGAATAATGAGCTGGACCGTCGACAGCGTGTTGTCTGAAAAGGAATAAATGAGAAACGCTGCAATTAAGAGTGCATAATAGGGTCTGACCGGCGGAGCCAAAGCTCTGTAAACTACAAGAAACACAGCCAATAAGGAAAGCAGCAGCAGGATAGCGCCAATGTACCCTCCATCGTAGTAAAACCGGATGTACTCATTATGCGGAACCACAAATCCGTAATAGAGTGTGCCGTCATTGGCTACGGTGGCTGATCCAAGTCCCCGGCCCGCCCAGGGCGAACCGGCTGCCTTGTTCAGGAAAAACTCCCACGCCTCCGTCCGGCCCGACAGGTCAATCCCCGTCTCCGTTGTCCGTTCAAACGAGCGTTTTCTGAGATTATCCAGCTGCAGATATACAGCTCCGGAGAGTACGATCCCCCCGCCCAGCAGCAGGATTAAATACTTTGACTTACCCTTTAAGTACTGACGCGAGATGTCGTAGAAATAATAGAGCACCATGGGTACCAGGGCCAGCATCGGCCCCCTCGTCCCTGTTCCGACCAGAATCAGGAAGTTCAGGGCCAGCATCGCGTAGAATAAGCGGATATGCTGCGGACTGCGCTTAATCTCAATGAAGCAGACTGCCACACCTATGAAGGCAAGCATCGCCAGATGCGGTGCAATGTTCGCTCCCTGCAGCCGTACAGCACCCGTAAATTCTATAGCGAGAAGAGAATGCATCCCTGCCGCCTGCAGCAGTATCCCTAGCCCTACACTGATCACAGGAAGCATCGCGATGATGCGGATCTGCTTGTCGGCAACCTCCTTTTTCCAGTTGATCAGCAGAAACACGAAGGGGAGCGACAATCCGATAAAAGCTTTTACAGCAATGGATGAGCTCATCTCCGGCAGCCAGGCTGAGAAGCCGAAGGTGATAATCAGCAGTGTGAACATGGCCCACAGGGGAGGACTAAGCTTGAATCTCAGCCCGTTGACCAGAATGCAGGGTACCAGCAGCATCAGGATCATCAGCTTGTAGAGCGAGAGAATTTCAATGCCGAACATGCTGCCGCTATACAAAAAGTTGATCGAGACCGCCGTTGTCAGGAGTACGAAATAACTGATTACGTCGGGACGTGAGATGGAGACAGTCAGTAAAATAATCAAGAGTACGGCCGCTACCGCAAATACCGGCTGGTAAATGACCGCGGTCCCCAAAAGAAGAGCGGACACGAGGTAGAGCATTCCGTATGGCAAAGCGTGTAATTTAGTGCCCCACTCAAAATTAGTCATTGTCTTCCCTCACCCCGCTGCAGATTCCCTCTTCCGGTTCCAAAACATGTGAAGCGTCCCGCGAATGCTTTCCAGGCGGCACCTGTTCAGCAGCTTTCTGCCCCGGCTTCTGGAGAAGACCGAGTCGGCCATCACATACACGATTTTGGCAGCCGTCTTACCCAGCAGCAGCAGATTCCCCTTTAGCCCCTCGCTTTTCATGGCGTTGGAGATGCCCTGGCTGTAATACCTTTTCATAATCCAGTCTTCGGTCAGGCGCCCTGCAGCCACGAAATGGTCAACGGACATCTGCGGATGATACAGGATGGTGTGTCCCTGTCTTTCCAGCTGTCCGAAGAGCCAGGTTTCTTCGCCCGAGATGAGCGAATCGCCCTTTCTTCCGAGATCCAGCGGGAACAGGCTGATATTAAATGCCGGCTTGCGCATCGCCATGTTAGCTCCGCACGGATGCAGCCGTTTCGGATATTCCCTGACCTTGTTGCCCAAATCAACAATGGTGTAAGGCAGCTCAAACGGCTTGATCAGCCAGTCCGGGCGCTTGCTCTCGAAGATCGGGGCAACCTTTCCGCCCATGGCCATCACTTCCGGCCTTTCCTCAAAGGTGCTGATTATTGTTGTAATCCAATTCCGGCAAGGTATCGCATCATCATCCAGAAAAGCAATGATCTGCGATTTGGAAGCCAGAATTCCTGTATTCCGGGCCGCCGATAATCCCTGTACCGGCTCCAGAAGGTAACGGATATCCATTTCTGCACCATGCGCTTCAATGAAGCCCTTAATCTCCGCCGCCGTATTATCAGGGGAATTGTTATCCACCACGATAATCTCAGCCCGATGCAGATTCTCAAGTCCAGTCAGCGAATGAAGGGTTTTAACCAGCAGCGCTGACCTGTTGTAGGTGCAGATAATAATGGAAACCTGTGGGATTTCTCCGTACTCAGTCATCGGCAATCACCCAATTCCCATATTTTTAATAAGCATCCTTGGAACCGAGCAGCATAAGGCCGGTTTTGAAAATAATCTTCAGGTCCAGCATCGTGCTCCGGATATGGATATAAGTCAGATCCAGCTGCACCATTTCATCAAAGCCTACACTGTTTCTGGCATTTACCTGCCAGTATCCGGTGCAGCCCGGTGTAACAAGCAGCCGCTGCTTGTCGTAATCCGTATACTGCGCCACCTCTTCAACGAGCGGAGGACGGGGGCCGACCAGACTCATATGGCCCATCAGCACGTTCCAGAGCTGAGGCAGTTCATCGATGCTCGTCTTGCGGATGAATTTTCCGATCCGGGTAATGCGGGGGTCATCCTTGATCTTGAACATCGCCCCGCTCACTTCGTTGTATGCCATCAGGTTAGCTTTGAGCTCCTCAGCATTGGAAACCATGGACCGGAATTTATACATCGGAAACAGCACCTCGTCCTTGCCCACTCTGTTCTGCCGGAAGAACACCTTGCCTTTGGGATCCTCCAGCTTGATCAGGACGGCCACAAGAGCGAAGAGCGGCAGCAGGACGAGAAGACCAAGGGCGGAGAAAAGAATATCAATGATCCGCTTCATTACCAGATAGGAATCCATTCCTTTGCTTCCTTCTTTGGCATGCAGCATGTAAAGTTTCGGCAGGACGGCCTCGTAGTCTTCCGGCAATTTTTGCATGCTCATTTCTTCTCATTCCTCCTAAAAGTTTAAAATATGATTAGCTGCTAAGTGTGGTTTGTCCGGCTTTGCTGAGCCATTCCGCCATCGCATCCATTACCGGGTAGCGGAGATCATCGCTCTGGAGAGCAAATTCCAGTGTAGTCAGGATATAGCCGAGACGTTCGCCGACATCATATCTGGTTCCGTCGAAGTTATAGGCATAGACCCGTTCGCTCTGGTTCAGCTTCTGGATAGCATCTGTAAGCTGAATTTCGCCGCCGGCGCCTTTTTCCTGCAGATCGAGATATTTGAAGATTTTTGGAGTAAAGACGTAACGTCCCATGATTGCCAGGTTAGACGGGGCTGAGCCCAGCGGAGGTTTTTCCACAAAATTGTTAACCCGGTAGAGCCGCCCGTCCTGGAGGTCCGGTTCGATAATCCCGTAACGGTTAGTGAATTCATCCGGAATCTCCTGTACTCCGATGACCGAGTTCTGTGTTTCCTCGTACTGGTCGATCAGCTGCTTGAGGCAAGGAGTCTTCCCGGTTACGATGTCATCCCCGAGCATAACGCCGAAGGGCTCGTCTCCGATAAAGCGGCGTGCGCACCATACGGCATGCCCCAGGCCCATCGCCTCTTTTTGACGGATGTAGTGAATTTCTACTTTAGAGGAACGCTGAACCTCTTTGAGCAGTTCCAGCTTTCCGTCCTCCAGCAGGCGGGATTCCAGCTCGAACGCATTGTCAAAGTGATCCTCGATCGCCCGCTTGCCTTTACCGGTAACGATAATAATGTCCTCAATACCGGAAGCAATCGCTTCTTCCACGATATATTGGATGGTCGGCTTGTTGATGATTGGAAGCATTTCCTTAGGCATAGCCTTTGTGGCAGGAAGGAAGCGCGTTCCTAGCCCAGCTGCAGGGATAATTACCTTCTTTACCTTTTTCATCGCACTTACCTCCTGATCGTTATGTGTGGGTTGTGAGACTTAAGGAACTCTTATCTGGCCTGATTCATGGCAATGCCTAGAATATTCGACCCGCTCTGCTCAAGCAGCGTCTTCAGCTTGCGGACTGCCTCACGTTTTGTTTTGCCGTGCCTGGCCACCAGGATGACTCCATCGGTAAGCGGGGCAAGAATACGGGCATCACTGTATTCCACTGCCGGAGGTGTGTCGAGCAGGATCAGATCGAAGCTGTTCTTCAGCTCCTCCAGAAGAGCACCCATTTTGGAATTGCCGAGAAGATCCGGAGGACTGATGCGGGTCTTGCCTGCCGGAATGACGGCCAGGTTGGCCAGATTTCCGTATACAGCAATATCCTTCGCTTCCTCCTGGCCGCTCAGATAAGCGGCAAGCCCTTCACTGCCCTCTACCTCGAACACTGCATGCAGTCCGGGACGACGCAGGTTGCAGTCGATAACCGCTACCTTCTTTCCGTCCTGGACAAAGGATACGGCCAGATTGGACAGAACCGTCGTCTTCCCCTCTCCGCCTTCAGCCGAGGTGAAGAGAAGCACCTTTCCGCTGTCGCCTCCCGTCAGCCCGAGCTGACGGATATAGGTGCGTAGCGAACGAAAGGATTCGGAGATATGCGAGGACGGGTTCAAGTCTGCAATCAAGCTTTTATTCAGCCGTAACATAAGCACCCTCCCCTACTCTTGCATCGGCATTAGCCGCTCTGCCCAAATCACGCTTGCGGATGACCGGAATGCTGGCAATGACCGGCAGTCCGACATCAAACTCCGCTTCCTTCTCCGTTCGGAGGGTTCCATTCAATGTTTCCAGCAGCAGGATAATTCCAACCGCAGCCATAAGTGAAACCACAAAGCTGATGACCAGATTCATGGCTACACCGCCGTTAGCCGGTGCCGGAACATCGGCCGGATCAGCCGGTGTCAGGAAAGTAACATTATCCAGCATCATCAGTGACGGCAGGCTGCGGATAAAGCTTTGCGAAACCGCGTTAACAATGTTGGCAGCCGTGCTGTAGCTTTCGTCCTGCACACTCAGATTGATAACCGAGCTTTTCTCAGAGGATCTTACCTGCAGCTTTGCAGCCAGCTGTTCTTCCGTAAGACCAAACTCAGGATGATCAGCAGCAACACTGCTCAGAATGGCGGGGGACTTCATAATTTCCTTGTAGCTCTCGATGAGGTTCAAGCTGAAGTTCAAATTGTTAAGATTGTTGCTCTCGGGTACATTTGCGGTATTGTTGACCAGCAGCTGTCCGGAGGCGGAGTAGACGGGTGTAACGAAGTTCTTGCTGACATAGAAGGTAGTGGCACAGGAGACTAATACAAAAATCGTGATCAGCCAGAGCCTCTTCTTTATCAGGTTAATGTAATCCAAAATCGTCTTTTCCACAGTAACCCTCCTTCCGCATTCATTACGTTCTGAAAGCATTCATGAAAGTTTCAGATATCTTGTGTCTTATTCTATCAATCTGTGCGGATTGCCACATGGCTCCTACCATCACTTTAATGTTCACTTTCGAGTGATGGAAATTGGTGCATATGCAGGGCAGAATGGTATACTTTAGTACCATATCCCGGCGAAAAGCCTGCTGATGGATGGGAGCTAAGCCGACGCCAGCCCCAAACCTGTCTTTAATAAGGATAAGATCACCTACATCTCACGTCAGCTTTTCTAAAAAATTCCACAGAAACAGCCCCGGTCTTTGCGAAAAGACCGAGGCTGTTTCTGTAATATTCCTGTTGTTGCACAAAAAAACACGGACATCCTTGTCCGTGCTCAGTTATTTCTATGAACGTTATAAATGGCTGTTAATCGTAGGACATTTCATACTTGGTCAATCCGACTGCATTAGCGTACAGTGCTGCCTGCGTACGGTCAGCAACCTGCAGCTTCGCCAGAATCTGGCTTACATGCTTCTTGACGGTGAATTCACTGATGAACAGGCGCGAAGCAATATCCTTGTTGCACGCACCCTGGCCGAGTTCAATCAGTACTTCCTTCTCCTTAGGTGTCAATTCATCGGTAGGACTGCTGCCGCTCATCCGCATCTTATCTTCCATGAGTCCGGGATCATAATACTTCCGGCCCTTATAAACCAGCTGGATCGCAAACAGCAGTTCCTCCGGCAGGGCTTCCTTTAGCACGTACCCGTCAACCAGTACCTCTTCCGCTTTGAGGAAGTCTTCCCGGCTTGCCGATGAGGTGAGCAGGATGAACTTGCTGGAAAGTCCGCGGGCCCGGGCACTCTTGATAACATCAAGGCCTGATTCGTCCGCCAGCCGCAGATCTATCAGCACAAGATCAGGCTGTGTCTCTTCAATAACCAGAAGAGCTTCCTGGCCATTCGTTGCTTCGCCTGCAAAATGCAGATTCGGCTGCATGGAAATGACCGCTGCCAATCCTCTTCTCACCAACGGGTGATCATCAACAATGACGATATTCACTTGAATGACCTCCTGCCTAAAGTTTATGCGTTCTTTAATTCAGCCACGCCGACAGGTATCGAAATCGAAATCTTGGCGCCTGCATTTTCGCTGCTGGAGATATGAAATTCTCCGCCCAGCGACTGAGTCAGATACTGCATATTCTTCATACCAAGCCCGCCGGTAGTATCTTCAGACGTAGTCCACAGCAGATCGGTATCGAAACCGATTCCGTCATCTGTAATGGAAAGTCTGATCCATTTAGGCTTCAGGGACAGCTCAACATCCACCCGGCTGGCAGCACCATGACGTATGGCGTTGCCTGTCGCCTCGGATATGATCCGGAAGAGTGCCTTGTGGTAAGGATAAGGGAGGCTGAAATCATCCCCCGTTATTTTCAGTTCAATCTCCACATCATTGAGCCTGGACAGGCTCTTAAGATGTGATCTGACCATCCCGAGCCAGGTGGGTCCGCCGCTTTTTTTAGAACTGAGGCTGTAAATCGTAATGCGCAGCTCCTTGGCAACCCGGGTTGCCGAATCATGAATCAGGTCAATCTGCTCTTCAAGATCCGATTCAGACATTTTGCGCCAGGTCTGCTTAAGGGAATGGGTTGCGTATACGATGCCGAACAGGCTCTGCGATACGCTGTCATGCATCTCATCTGCGATCCGGTTCTGCTCATTCGTGATAATCAGACGGTTCTCGATGACCCCAAGCTCATGCCGCTCCAGAATGATCGCACTAAGCTCTGACAGGAACATCAGCTGCTGAATGTACCATCTGCGCCCTTCAAGTCCTTCCGAAGATTCCAGCTTCACGCCGATCATACCGACAAAGCGGGTACTCATTCTTACCGGCATCAGCAAAAAATCACCAAGGCCCGGCATACTCTTGAACACCGGCTCACGCTGCAGCCTCCATTCGTGCTCATGCTTTTCCAGCTCTGTGAACAAAAAGCGTTCCTCTTCATGCTGCCAACCGGTCTGCCGGCTCTGCGGAGCGGGTTCACCGCTCTTTTTGGCAAACCAGAATAAGGCCTTATCCAGCTTGGTCAGCTTCACAACGTAATCTGTGATGACCTGGCCGATATTCATGAAGTCATGCTGGCTGGAGGTTTCTACGATGTGATAGAGCGATTTAATATGCTCCATGGTTTCGTTGGTCCGCGCGTTCGCTTCTTCCCGCTGCCGCTTGATCCTGTTAACCATCTGCATAACTATAACCGCAAGTACCAGGGCTAGAAACAGGTTGCCGTTCTGCAGCACTGCATCTGATAAAGATTTGCCCGCGGAACTAACAAATATATAGCAAAACCCGGTTATAATAACAATATAGCTCAGCAGCAGCCCCCATCCGAAATACATGGACAGCGATCCCGCCGCGATAAGAACAGGGTTAAGTACGTAAAGCTTAAATACACTGTCAAAACCGCCTGTCAGTAAGGTCAGTGCAATAACGCCAGCCATCTCTATGCTGACTGCGAGCATTAGAACCCGCGGTCTAGCCCGGAGCCTCCGGTAAATGATTACGAATGCTTGTGCAGTTAAGAAAAGCGAGACGATTAATAGGGATTTATAAATGACGGAAGGCCCCGTATGGTCCAGGAGGTACATCAGAGATGTGAGGGACAAAGAAAAATATCTGTAAAAAGCTATCATTTTGTCTTCCGCAGTTGTTTTGATTTTCATCCCACCACCCTATTCTCCACCTTTTTTGGAAAATGCGAGCTTATCAAAGCTTTGTTTAAAAGCATCATACATGAGAAAAATCACAATAACAAGTTTCTATGTTTATTGACAACGTTTTCTTTGCAAAAAAATAACATTGCGACCTAATTTTTTTTGAGGTATTTATTATATTTTTATTCGATTCACCAAAAACTAGTACAACACATCACACCCGGCTCGCAGGCATACGCAAAACAGCCTGTCCGTAAGCGGACAGGCTGTTTTGCGGCGTACAATATCGGTTGCGGGCATTTACGGGCCAATCCCGCTCAGCTGGATACTGCCGGCCCTGGATGCGGCTGCTTAATATTACAAATACAAATCTGGTAACGCTGCTCTCCAACAATATGATAACCGGTGGAAAGAACACGGACTGTATGATCATTACGCACATCAACCTTGTGGAGAATACGGCAAGTAATGCAGTAACATTCTCTCATGGTTTCATCTCCGGTATATGCATAGTCAAATAGCACTAAACTTTCTGTTAATATTAGCTAAATAATAGCATCCTATTTTTATAAGTGTCAACATAAATCAGCATAATCCGACAAATTTCTTCTATTTTAGTCATGAATTCATCCGCTAAAGGACGTTGCTGCGGCACAGCTGCGGGGAGATGCCCATGTATTTCTTGAACAGTCTGGAGAAATAAAACGGGTCGCTGTAATGCAGAATACCCGAAATTTCCTTAACCTGCAGAGAGGTATTCAGCAGCAGATGCTTCGCCTCGCCCATCTTGAGCCTATGGATATATTCATGCAGCGGATAACCGCTGCTGCTGCGGACCATCCGGCGCAAAGTCGACATGGATATATGGTGCTTCGCGGCAAGCTCCGGCAGATCAGGCTGCTCATAGATGCAGGCTTCCAGATCCCTGCGGATGAGCTGAAGCATCCCCGGCTGCCAGAGCCGCTGATGATCCCGGACCACGAAGAAGCACTCCAGCAGCATAGCCTCCAGCCGCAGCGCCGCCCGGTCGGCATCGGCAGGAATACCGCCGTCCATCAGGCCCAGCACCTCCTCAAAGAAATCTGCAAGCCCCGGAAGCCTGCCGGCCTGAATGATACTTTCACCAGGTATTATTCCTGCTTCCAGCCATTCACCCACCCGGCTTCCTGTAAAGTTAATGTAGTATTCATCCCAGCTTCCGCCGGGGGGCGGACCATAGCTGTAGCAGCAGCCCGGCCGGAAAAAGAAAAGGCTTCCTTCCCCAACCAGCCGGTCCTCGCCTCCATCCTCAGACATCACCCCTGAGCCCGATACGATATAGACCATCGCCCAGTGACCGAACACCACATTACTGCGGAACAGCGTTCTGCCCGGCAGATGCCCAACCTGCCCGACCCGGATTGCCCTTAGCCTAAGCATAGAAGCATCCAGCTTGGGATCAATGATTCTTAGCGGATAAGGGCTGATCATATAATCCATGAGCTTGGGCATACACTCTATTCCTCCTTCTATTTCAGCATGCTATCGTTAATTACAGGTGATCATATTCTACATGAATAAGAGGTGTCTCAGCTATGTCTAAAATCTGCGCTTTGCAGCTTTTGCCCTGTCCGCAGACTCTAACGGTCTTAGAGGGGCTGTTTCGCATCCCATTGAACAGCTCTATCATTATCCCCGCAGCAGAGAACCGGGATATACTGCCCGCAGCCCGTAAGCTGCAGCAGATAATCAGCCGGGTGCTGCAGCTTAGCCTGCCCCTTTCTATCGGCTTTCGTTCTTCTGTCACGCCGGCTGTGAGCTTCCGTTACAGCCCCCTGCTTCCTGCACAGGGGTACGAAATTACAGCCGGAGCAGACGGAATAGCTATAAGCTACAGTACTCCGGAAGGGGCTTATTACGCTGTAGCTACACTGAAGCAAATTCTGGAGCAGTGCGGCAGAGAGCTGCCTTACCTGTTTATCCGCGATCAGCCGGATTTTGCCGCCCGCGGCCTGATGCTTGATATTAGCCGCAACAAAATCCCAAAGCTGGAAACCCTGCTGCAGATTGTTGATTTAATGGCTGACCTGAAGCTCAATCAGTTACAGCTATATATAGAAGGTTCCCCCTTTGCCTACGAATCCTTTCCGCAGGTCTGGGAGCTGGAAACACCGGTTACGGGCGACGAATTATTGCGCCTGGATGCCTATTGCCGCGAGCGTTATATTGAGCTTGTACCGAACCAGAACAGCTTCGGCCATATGGAGAATTGGCTTACCCGTCCGGAATTCAACCATCTGGCCGAAATTCCCGAAGGATTCAAGCTGCCTGAGAGCATGTATGACCACGATCTTTACCCGGACGGACTATTTATGCAGCCGGGTACATTCCGTACAGAGCATCCTGAGGTCCTTGAGCTCCTGGGAAAAATGTACGACGATCTTCTGCCCTACTTCACTTCCGCGCAGTTCAATGTCGGCTGTGATGAAACTTATGAACTGGGGCTTGGCCGGAGTAAAGCCCTTGCTGATACTGAAGGCAAGGGCCCGCTATACCTGTCCTTCCTGCTTGAAATTCATAAACTGGTCACTGCCCGGGGGAAAAAGATGCAGTTCTGGGGGGATATCATCATCCAGTATCCCGAGCTGATACCGCTTCTTCCGAAGGATATTGTCGCCATGGAATGGGGCTATAGTGCAGGGCATCCCTTCGAAGCGGACACCCTGAAATTCCGTGAGGCACAAATCCCGTTCTATGTCTGTCCGGGTACGAGCTCCTGGAATTCGCTGACCGGCCGTACCGACAACATGCTGGCCAATCTGCGCAGCGCAGCTGTACACGGCAAAGCGAACGGCGCAACCGGCTACCTCATTACCGACTGGGGCGATTTCGGCCACTGGCAGCATCTGCCGGTCAGCTATGCCGGCTACGTCTTCGGTGCCGCACTCGCCTGGAGTGTCGATAATAATCTGGAGGCCGATACGGCGGGATACCTGAACAGCTTCATCTTCTGTGACCGCTCGGCCGGAATCGGCCAGCTCCTGCTTGACCTCGGCAATTATTACAAGCTTGAATCCGGCGCCCTGCGTCCTAATGATTCCGAAATGTCCATGCTGCTGCGCAGCGGGCTGGACAATATGGGGATTGCCGGCAAGCTTAGCCCGGAACAGCTGGATCAGTTGGAGGCATATATACTCGGCATTGAGGAGCGCCTGGAGGAGCTGTCCTTAGGCTGTGCGGATGCAGAGCTTGTCATGCTGGAGCTGCGTAACGGCATTCACTTTGTGAAGCATGCCGTACAGCTCGCCCGGATCAAGCTGCAGCTGGCCGGAGCACCGGAGCCGCCCGGCCCGGCCGTTATCCGCAGGCAGATTCATGATCTTGAATTGCTGCTGCACGAGTACCGCGGGCTATGGCCCCGTCGCAACCGGCCGGGCGGACTTACGCAGAGCATCAGCAGGCTGCTCCGTCTCAAGGCGGAGTACGAAGCACTTCTCCACAGCCTTACTGAGCATACAGGGAATTAACAGAAGCAATAATAAGCAGCCGGATCTTGTCCGGCTGCTCTCATGAATCTCTTCCCGGTTTAAGCCGTCTGTCCCGCAGTAATTCCTCCCTCACTTCTTCATACTGGTTAATCAGCATTTCCCGTTCTCTGCGCTCATGCACCTCCCGCACTCCGCTATCCGGCATCACAGACTCATCCTCACTAATCATCCAGATATCTGAGAACAGGTAATCCCTGATTTCAACTACCGTTCCGCTAAGCCTTCCTCCCCGCCAGAGCAGACCGCCGGCGGTGCGGATAACCGCACGCCCGTCAGGTGTAACGGCCTTCTGACCGATACGGATCTGGGCCAGCATCTGACCGAATGTGTACCATTGCATCTGCACATCCCCCTTCAGATTCTAATTGAAATAGACGTTATTGCAGCATACAATCATAGTATCAAAACAGCATAGATTTACAGACAAACCTTATAGTGACAGGGGACAAGCCGATGGAATGGCTGAATGATTATGAGCAGGAGCTTCAAGCCGTTTTTCAGGAATGCAAAGCAAGCATTGCCGCATTTCCGGAGCCGCTGAACTTCAGGGGGTTGGCTTATCTGGAGCAGTTCGATGTTTTCCGGGCCCGCAGCAAAAAGAATTATATCTGTTATCTGCTTCCGTTCTGGCTGCGCAGCGAATGCGGGCTGAGCACACAGCAGACACACATCATGTCCTCAGGCAATGTCCTTCTGATGCTCTATTTCTTTTTGCAGGATGATCTGATGGATAACCGGCGCAGTTCGGCCGCTGAGCTGCTGCCGCTGGCCAACCTGCTGTATGCGGAGTTTTTTGACCGCTACCGCCCGCTGTTTTCTGCAGAGTCCTCCTTTTGGAGCCACTTCAAGCGTTATCTCTTCGAATGGTCTGACAGCGTCAGCAATGAAGCTACCGGTAACTACTACTATAACGACCGCAGCCGGATTGCCGCCAAGGCGGCACCGCTCAAGCTTTCAGCAACAGCCGCTCTGCTGCTCACCGGCTCTGCATCCTCTATACCGGCTGCTGAAGCTGCTGTCGAGGAGGTGCTAATCACGCTGCAGCTGCTCGATGATTATGAGGACTGGGAAGAAGATCTGGCGGAGGGCAGCTATAATTGCCTGCTGGCTCTGGCCAGCAGACAGCTGTACCCTGACAATCCCGAAGCCCGCCTGACCCCTGCTGAAGTCAACCATTTCATTTATACAGCCGGCGGTCTCAAGCCGTATGCTGCTGCTGCCGCAGACAACCACGAACGGCTGCTCGCCGGCGCTTTCCGTGTTTCCGGGCTGACCGCCTTTCATCAGAAGCTGGTGGACAATCTCCGGCAGCTTGAGGCAGCGGTCGAAGCGGAAAAAGAGCTGCTGCAGGGCGGAGGATTACAGTATTGGCTATCTAAGCATATGAAAACCGGCCAATCTTTGAAAAATTCAGCTAACAACCAAAAATAGTCATAGATTCAAATAAAATGCTATGATATGCTTACGGGGTAATCTAATCATATCGGGGAAGGGTGATTGTTGTGTCAGAGGCAATTCTTAAGAATCAAGTGATTCAGAAGGCATGGGAGGATCCAGGTTTCAAACAGAAGCTGCTTGTAAATCCGAAGGAAGCCATCAGGGAAGCACTAGGTATTGATCTGCCTGACCATATTACGCTCAAAGCGGTAGAAGAAGGCTCTAATGAGTTCTACCTGGTCATTCCGCCAAGTCCGTCCTCCGGTGTTATGAAGACGGATGTCACCCTCCTCGGTTCCTGGTAAGCATACAACACATTCCTGACTTCACAGGGAGTCTGAACCTTCCGGAGGCTTTGCCAGCGGCAAAGTCGTAACGGATTCGGTTCCGGCTCCCTTTTGGCTTTCGAAGCGGACCTCGCCCGCCATGGCTTCAATAATCCGGAAGGTCACCATCAGGCCAAGGCCCGTCCCCTTCGTTTTATTGGAGAAATACGGCTCGCCGAGCCGGTTCAGCACCTCATGGTCCATCCCCTCCCCGTCATCCTGAATGTGAATATACACATAATCGCCGATACCGTAAGCAATCATATGGATCGTACCCTCATCTCCCAGTGATTCGATGCTGTTCTTAATAATATTAATGAATGCCTGCTTGAACTTGGAGGAGTTGCCCTTTACCCACAGGCCTTCTCCGGCCTCCATAATCATTTTGCCCCCGTTCAAATGGCATAGCGGCAGCATAATACTCTCGATATGCTTGAACTCCTCCCGGACATTAAGGATCGAGACCTGCTCGAATTCCGGCTTGGCAAAGGTAAGGAAATCCGTGATGATATTGGCCGCACGGTCCAGCTCACTGAGCGCCATTGATAAATACTGCTCTTCACTCCCGCTTGCTTTCTCGCTGAGAAGCTGAAGGAATCCTCTTGTCACCTGCAGCGGATTGCGCACCTCATGAGCTACCGATGCGGCAAGTTCGCTGATGATCTCCATCTTCTCGGAACGCTGCAGCTCGTTGTTGAACAGCTCCAGCTCCTGAGAATACCGGACTACCTGCCGGTGGTTCAAAGCCAGCCTGCGGCCCAGAATAACAATCAGCGAGAGAATGAATACGACGAGCGCCCATTTCCAGTAGAACAGGTCATAGTCACCGTTTTTGATATAATACCAGACCAGCTCCGATACACCGGTCAGGGCGGCGGTACCGAAGCCGATGGCAAAGGTAATCGCATCCTTATTTTTTTTGAGCGAAAAGAGAATTACACAGGCAATGAGCAGAATAAACTGGGCAATCATAATGAAGCCGATTACAGTTGTTGAAACAAAATAGTACCCTTCGACAAAACGGTTGTCTGCCAGCGTATTAACAATCAGGAACATCATGCAGAACAGGGAATAGGCTGTCTGAAAAATACGGAACCGCCGGATGATGGAGAAGCGGCCGCTCCCGAAAATCCGCTCAAATAAAAACGTAAGCGCAGGCAGCAAGGACAGCAGCCCCACATCGAGAAAGATCACACACAGTGCTCCGTAAGAGCTGTAAAAAGTATAAATGAAGGGCGAATAGGTAATCGCCAGCACCCCGGTAGCCGCAATGACGACGGATAATGAAGCCGCGATGTTAAAATGCTCCCTGTCCAGAAAAAAACCGCACATGAACAGTACCAGCGCCACAAAAATAAAGGAGCCGCCGAGAATAACGTCGATCAGTCCGTTTTTAACGTATTTGCGGATCAGCTCACTATGCTCGCCGACTTCAATAATGTCCTTGACTCCGATCCGCTCCTGCAGTGTCGAAGTCCAAATATACATCGTTTTACCGTTATCTTCGCCTGTAAGCGGTATGAGCAGAGAATAATTATCCTTGATATAGCTGCGGTCGCCCTCCAGAACAAGCCGGTCCTCCACAAATACTTTGATGTGCAGAGCATAGAGCTTTTCGATGTAAACAGCAGGCGACGCGTAGTTTGAGTCCGGCAGCTCAATCCGGGTCCAGGCTGAAGAGATTCCGTCAGGAAGATCACCTGCCGGCTTGGCTTTTCCGCTGCTGAACCAGTCTCCCTGGCTGCCGGTCGGAACCTCAAGTCCTGTATCCCCCGTCCGGCTGCCCCACTGCATCTGCCACTCTGTAATTTCATTTGCGGGATAACGGCCTTCCCCGGAGGATGACAGCGACCCGAACGTCATTAGAAGAAGCAGCAGCAGCGCTGTTATATGTACACTTTTACCAATCAAGCGCATGCAAGCACCCCAAAAGAAAGTAGTAGTATTGCAGGAATCACAGCTAGTATTTCGCCCAGCACTGCCCTTTTCCCTTCAAAAAAACGGATTTCATTTCTATTTATTGTGATCAGCTGGTAATTTTACCACAACCTCGGTTCCCTGGCCCTTTTTACTATAGAAATGGATTGCCCCGTTCATTGCTTCGATGATCCGGAAGGAGACCATCAGGCCGAGGCCCGTTCCCTTGGTCTTATTCGAATAGAAGGGCTCCCCCAGCCTGGCCAGCTCGCTCAGCTTCATGCCTTCGCCGTTATCCTCCACACTGATGATAATATGCTGGCCCGATTTCCAGGCCGATACTTTGATCAGGCCGTCTTCCTGCAGAGCTTCCACGCTGTTCTTAATCAAATTAATAAAAGCCTGCTTGAACTTGGCGGGACTGCCCAGCACAAAAAGCTCGTCCTGCAGATGCAGCTCCATGGTTCCGCCCTGCAGATTAGCCAGCGGCACCAGAATACCGGCAACATGCCGCAGCTCACCGGACACCTCAAATACGTCAACCTCTTCCATCCCAGGCTTGGCAAAGGTAAGAAAGTCAGTAATGATCACGGAGGCCCGGTCCAGCTCCTGCATCGCCATATTCAGATATTCCTTCTCTTTGCTGGCGGATCGTTCACCCAGAATCTGCAGGAACCCGCGCGTCACCTGCAGCGGATTGCGTACTTCGTGGGCTACAGAAGCGGCGAGCTCACTGATGATCTCCATTTTTTCCGAGCGCTGGGCGGCATTATTGAACTGCTCCAGTTCCCGCGAATAGCTCAGCGCCTGCTCATAATTTCTGGTAAAGCCGCGGCCGAGAATGACGATCAGCGAGAGGATGAATCCAACCACGCCCCACTTCCACCAATAGAGATGAAACGGGCTGCTGGACGAGAAATACAGCACCAGTTCACTGAGAGAAATGACCGCAAACAGCGCGAAACCGGTTGAAAAAATTACAGCATCCTTATTCCCCCTGTAGGCATAGACCACCGCCAGCCCCAGCAGATAGACCAGTTGTATGATCATCAGTATCCCTGTGACATTGACCGTCAAAAACGTATACAGATTGTCCAGCCGGTATGACAGCAGTGTGTTCAGCAAAAGGAACAGAAGGCAGAAAACTGAAAATCCGAGCTGTATATTACGGAACCGGACCAGATGACGCCCTCTTCCCGGCCCAAAAATCTGTTCAAAATATAAGGTAAAGGCAGGCAGCAGCATAAATAAGGCCACGTCGAAGACAGATTCGGTCAGATGCTCCCGGCTGCCCATAATAAGTGCAAGAAAAGGGGAGTATGTGATAAACAGAATCCCGAATGCAAAGATTACAACCACCAGCCAGTACCCGCCGGAGAACATCTTTATCTTCACAAAAAACAAACAGGCCAGCAGGACAACCGCCATAAACATCAGCGAAGTCCCCAGGATCACATCCACTAAATCCTGTTTGATATAGAGATTCATCAATCCGTCATAATGACCTAATCTGATCTGTCCGCCTACTCCGAACCCTCTGTCTCCGCTGGTGCTCCACAGATACAGCGGCCCGTCGCCCTGAGTGTCTGATATAGGAATAAGCACTTTGCTGCCGTTAAAATTAACTGTCTGTCTGGAATCATAGATAAGCCCGTTATTACGATAGGCTTTAAGGGTGGTTCCATATACTTTATCAATAAGCAGCGCTGTATACTCCTCCGTCTCCGGTATGTCAAAACGCAGCCAGACTGCGTCCGCACCGGCGGGCGGCAGCGGCCTGCCTGAATCTGCTGAACATTTCAGCCATTCCTCTTCCGGGGCAGCTGCTGCTGAAGCGGCTGTTTCCTCTCCAGGATATGCCCATTTTTGCTCCCAGTTAAGCAGGACCATATCCTGCCCGCTGCTCCGCCCGACAGCAAATCCTGCAATCACCAGAACGGTCAAGAGCAGAAACATGAACAGGACGGCCACTCTTTTTGGTGATGCCAGCTTCATTTTGACTCCTCAATAAATCATAAGTTGGATTTTATTAGTTCGTATGATTCTTATTTTCGACAACCTTCGCACTTTCCCTGCCTATATTGGCAAATTCCCGCGAAATCCCCGTTTTTATTTCCCCGGCGGTTAATCCCGCTGGAGAATGATTATATTAAGAATGCTGTATATTAGAAGGCGCAGATTCGCAGCCGCTTAATCGGGTATAGAACTACTATAGAACAGGGCAAGGAGGTCCGGCAATGAGTGAACAGAAGAAATCCGGCGCCGGCAGAGAACCGGATGCAGACAATCTTGTGACTGAACGCGATATTGATGAGGACTTTGGCCTCTTCCAGGAGGGATCATATCCCGGTGCACTGCCGGAGGAGGACCAGGAAGCAGCCATTAATCACGCTGTGCCCGATGAGGGACAGACTAAAGCTTAAAGGAGCTGAGCGGCTATGGGCAATGAGTTCAATAAAACTGAAGCCGATTTTGCATATGAGCGTTATCAAAAAATGGGCGACGTCACTCCAGAGCAGGATATTCCGCTGGATGAGCTGCGTCCGCTGGGCACTATTACGGAACAGGGCATCAGCGGTGTTACACTAGACACGGAGCGCCAGCCGCTGGAGTCAGCGCTTGCCAGCCACGAGCCCGTTCACGAGAGACCCGTTGATTTTGTTGACGGAATAGCAGACGATGGCTCTGATCCTGCGCTTGAAGGTGATTCCATCCTGGCCGCAGACATCGGGGCCAATGAGCCTGAGCCGGCACTTGGACGCAGGGCCGACCGCAACGCCGGCGTCACTGCCTCACCTGCCCCGCAGCGTGATGAGCTGCTGGAATCCGATGCGGTTTTTGCTGCCGGGGCAGCCGGATTAACCGGCAGCGTTATTGATTATGCCGACGATGAGGAAGCTTATGGGGATGACGGGGAGCAGCCGCTGGAGGATATTCCCGATGCGGACGAGCTGCAGCCCGGTACAGCAGTCGACCCGGCAGCCCCTCCTGTCGATGCGATGCCCGGTACAGATGTGCTGAACGGCTCCACCGGTGAAGAGGATTAATGAATGTGCAAAAGGCCAAAAGCAATTCCGGAAATGACCCTCCGGTGCTTTTGGCCTTTTTTTGTTATGGGATATAGAGCTTATAAAGGGCCTGCCGCTTCCACATCCGCGGGCCCACCGTGAGAACGAGCTTCGCCGACCTTGGCTTCCAGCTTACGGACCTTAACGAGCAGTGCAGCCACAAGCAGGATCAGCCCGTTGACGACGAACACCCAGCGGATCGGGATAAAAGCGCCCAGCAGACCGCCGATAATCGGACCGGCCATGGTTGCCAGCTGTGAGGCTGCCTGATTCAGGCCGAAGGCCCGGCCGCGGAAGCCCGGTTCAATGGTCTGGACGATCATGGCATTGACTGACGGAAGTACCCCGGCGTAGAACAGGCCGTAGGCAAACCGCAGAATGGCAAACTCCACATAGCCGGAGACGAAATATTGCAGGATGTTGCCGATTCCTCCGCCTATGAGACCAATGAACAATATGAATCCGAAGCCCTTACGGCTGCCGATCCTGCCCCATTGCGGTGCCATTATTACCGTCGCTATGCCGACAGCCGAGAAAACAATCCCTGAGCTTAGCGAGGCCGTATTTCTGGAAATCCCCATATCGAGCAGATAAATCGGCAGCAGCGGCTCCAGAATCATTACAGAGAATGTACTAATGCCGGCTAAAGAGAGCAATGTAATAAAAGCTTTATTCTTGACCGCCTCACGGATGTCATCACTGACGCGCGACCTCGGTGCAGATCGGTTAAAATTCTCTTCCTTGGCGAAAAAGGTGGCAATCAGCGCGGAGACAAGCACGATCACCGCCGAGAACAGAAAGGCGCTGCGGTTGCTCGAATAATAGCTGACCACGCCGCCGATCAGCGGGCCGATAATACTGCCGGTCGCTCCTGCCGTAGACATAATACTGAGTGCATAGCCGGTCTTCTCTTCCGGCGTATTGGTCGCTACCATAGCAATCGCCGCCGGAACGAATCCCGCCAGCAGCCCCTGCAGCACCCGGACAACCAGAAATACATATGGATCATGCACAAAATAATTGATTAAATATAGCGCAGCCAGACTGAAGCCCGAGCGGATCAGCATCGGCTTGCGCCCGTATTTGTCGGCCAGCGATCCCCAGTAAGGCGAAATCAGCGCACTGGCCAGAAAGGTAATCCCAAAGCTTACGCCCGACCAGATCTCCAGATGGCTGGTTACGCCCAGCTGGTCACTAAGAAAAATCGAGAGGAACGGAATCGAGATCGAATAGGCGGTGCTGCAGAAGAACACCCCGATCCAGAGCACAATCAGATTCCGCTTCCATGAAAATGCCAAGCTAACCACCGTCCCTTCTGTTATTCCCTGAAGCCTCTACCATATTAAACCTATTTTTCCGCCCTGCCAAACTCTATCTGCATCAAGTCTTTGCATCAGCCGGGACAAACCATGTATGATGAAGGTTGAATTCACCAGAATAACCAAGATAAAAAGGAGAGATTTATAACGTGAAGCGCACAAGAAAAGTACCCGTTATCCTGCTGATGATGATGACCCTGCTGATGGTTGTTGCAGCAGGCTGCGGCAATGCGGATACCAATAATGCAGGTAATGCCGGTGGTAATCAGGCCAGCCCTGCTACGCAGGCTCCAACCGAAGGTGTTCCTTCAGCTACAGCCAGCCATCCGGTTGTTACTATTGAAATGGATAACGGCGGAATCATCAAGGCCGAGCTGTATCCTGAGGTTGCCCCGAATACCGTTAACAACTTTATCTCGCTGATCCAAAAGGGCTTCTACGACGGAACGATCTTCCACCGCGTTATCCCCGGATTTATGATTCAGGGCGGTGATCCGGAAGGTTCCGGGATGGGCGGTCCGGATTATAGCATTGCCGGCGAATTCCTGGCGAACGGCTTCACCAATAACCTTCAGCACACCGAAGGCGTTCTCTCTATGGCCAGAGGCCAGGATGTGAACTCCGCCGGCTCGCAGTTCTTCATCATGGCTGCCGATTACCCGAGCCTTGACGGCAGCTATGCTGCCTTCGGTAAGGTGACAGAAGGCATGGATGTAGTCCAGGCTATCGTCAGCCTGCCGCGCAACAGCTCTGACCGGCCGGATACGCCGCCGGTAATGACTAAGATTACGGTGGACACACTGGGTGTTACTTACCCGGAGCCTGACAAAGCGGAATAACCTCCCTTTAGCCGGCGCAACTTACTTGTACAGCATAGAAGCCCGTCTCCGGAACAGGTCCGGGGACGGGCTTTTTCTAATTGCAGCTATCTTCTGCTGATGGCATGATGCGGATTGCGCAGGAAAGTGCTGCGGCTTCTGCGCAGCACTTCAATCCGCTCTTCCGCCAGGCGGTCTGCCGCCACGTAAGCCGGAATTCCGTTCGTGCGGGAAATCTCCAGGACGCGTGTAATGCTGTCATATATCTTGGCGATCTGCTTGAAGGCACGATCCTTATTATAACCATTCAGCTCATCAGCAATATTGATGACGCCACCGGCATTAATGACATAATCCGGGGCATAGACAATCCCCAGCTCATGCAGGGCATCCCCGTGGCGGGGCTCCTTAAGCTGGTTGTTGGCTGCACCGGCTACTACCTTTGCCTTAAGCAGCGGCAACGATTCATCATTGATGGTTGCTCCAAGCGCACAAGGTGCATAAATATCGCAGTCCACGCTGATAATATCAGCCGGGTCAACGGCTCTGGCCCCATAGGCCTCCACCGCACGGGCTACCGCATCCTTGTTAATGTCGGTTACAATCAGCTCCGCGCCTTCCTCATGCAGATACTTGCACAGTGTAAAAGAGACATTGCCCACACCCTGTACAGCAACCTTTCTGCCGGCCAGTGAATCACTGCCGAAGGCCGCTTTGGCCGCCGCCTTCATTCCCTGATATACCCCGAAGGCCGTAGCAGGCGACGGATTGCCGGAAGAACCATAGGTAGCGGAAATTCCGGTTACGTAATCAGTCTCCTGATGAATAATATCCATATCTGTCTCAGTAGTTCCAACATCCTCAGCCGTGATGTAACGTCCGTTAAGTCCTTGTATGTATCGTCCGAAGGCGCGGAACATCGCCTCATTTTTGTCCTTTTTCGGGTCACCGATGATGACCGTTTTCCCGCCGCCCAGGTTTAGCCCGGCCACCGCATTCTTGTAGGTCATTCCTTTGGCAAGCCGGAGCGCATCAATCACCGCTGCTTCCTCATTCGCATACGTCCACATTCTTGTCCCGCCCAGCGCAGGCCCCAGTGTTGTGTCATGAATTGCAATGATTGCCTTTAATCCCGATGCCTTGTCCTGGCAAAATAAAAGCTCCTCGTAATCGTCCCGCTCCATTGCTGCAAACAATTCCATTATGACCATTTCTCCTGTCTTATCGCATTATGCGTGTTACGTTTCATAACAAAGCTAGTACAGACAACTTTTATTGTCAAGTTCATTTGTCCCTTTTGTTGGGGAATTCTACAAAACGAGGCCAATAACGTACATACAACTCACGTTAAATGTCATTAATATAAGTTAACAAAATACATGTATTTAAAAAGAGGCGTATTCACGCCCCTATTCCCAGTAAGCATCCGGCCGGTATTCAATTTCCGACTGTACCACAATACTTAGACATCCCGAAGCCTCGTTATATTGGACGGGATTATCCCCGACATAATACCAATGCTTGATTACCGGCCCCTCCGCAGGCTCCTCGAAGCGGAATACGTTCAGCTCGGAGCTTAGTTCCACCACGGCCGTTCCTTGGGCGGATGATACACCGTAAATCTTAATCAGTGTCAGCTCTCCCTCCGGATCAAAAGAATAAGTCAGCCCGTCAGTACTGCTGACCAGCATCCGCCCTGTTACCGAGTGCTTCACAAGTACCCTTTCCTGCTGCTGCATTTCCGGCTCCCTCCTTCAACATATCATTGTGCAGAACGGGTTATTGCAGCTCTGATTACGGCAGATCAATAACCATGACCAGAATATCTTCCTCTGCGGCCAGCAACAGTTCATGTACCCCTTCAATGCGGGCTGAATCCCCCGGCTGCAGAACCTGCTGATCCCGCAGCTGAAGCCGGCCTTCAATCAGATAAATAAAGCAACGCCGCCCTGCTTCCTGACGGAACGCTAACTCCTGGCCTGACACGGCCCGGCCCAGATAGATCGTCATATCCTGGGCGATGTCTACAATCTCCGGTCCATGCTCCGGCGCCACTACCGGCAGCAGCCTGCCCTCAAGCTTAGCCGGATCAAATCTCCCGGTTGTATAGGAAGGGGCCGTACCGCGGTTACGCGGCATGAACCACAGCTGCAGCAGCCGCACGGGCTCTGCATCCGAAGGGTTATGCTCAGTATGGATCGCTCCGGTTCCTGCCGACATCCGCTGGACGCCGCCAAACTCTGTCTCCGCCACATTGCCCAGATTGTCCTCATGGCGCAGCCTGCCGGACAATACGATGGAGACGATCTCCATGTCGCTGTGCGGATGGGCTCCGAAGCCTCTGCCCGGCGCAATCGTGTCATCATTGCAGACCCGCATCGGACCGAAGGCGGTGTTGTCCGGATCGTAGAAATCCCCGAACGAGAAGCTGTGGCTGCCCTTCAGCCAGCCGTGATCGAACTGATGTGCGGATGCTGCGGAATAAACCTTGATCATAAGCGTCCCCTCCTGATTGTCTGGTGAGTTCGGGTTAGTACAAGTTATACTACATAATTCTTTGCTGCAGGCATTAACAATAATATAGCAGAAACTACGGGAAACCAAAAATAGCGGCAGCCGCCGGAGCGGTTGACGGGCCGGGTGTGGCGTGGCAGCTGATAGCAGCGAACTTTGCGCATAAACGAAAGTAGCGTTTATGCGGGCACATGCCGCCCGCTATCCATTTGCTTAAAGGGATTTCTCCCTTTATTCGCTCATCTTCGGCCTCCTCCGGCAGCATACTTCAAAAATGCGGGCCTCCAACGGCCCAATAAAAAAGGAGCAGCCAGCATACGCCGGCTGCTCCTTTCCTTGATTCAACACAGGCCTCCGCTTATCCGGCGGTTACCTGCCTTACAGGCGCCACCGTTCACCGTTCCCCTGCTCCTGTGTATTACTTATCCTTCAAACCCATTCCACCGGGTCACTTCCTCCAGCGGCAGTCTGGCTGTAGAGCGCCCTTCTGCCGCCGCTTTGCCGAGGGAGATCAGCATCACGGGCTCATAACGTTCAGAAATGCTGAACAGCTCGCGTAATTTATCAGGAATAAAACCGCCCATAGGCACAGTATCATATCCCCTTGCTTTGGCTGCAAGCATCAGCTGCATGGAGACCAGGCCGCCGTCGACCAGGGCGATTTCCTTCAGCTTCTGAACCGGCATAGCGGAATAGCCGTCTTTGCTGCGCTTAGCCATTGCTGCACCTATCTCTGCAGTAACGTATCCGGCTGCCTCAGCGTACTCATATATTTTCTCCGCATTGCGGTAAGCTTCGATATCCCCGATAACGGCAATTGTAACGGAAGCATCGACAACCTGCTGCTGGTTATAGGCAATTGGCAACAGCTGCTGCTTAAGCTCCTGATCCGTAATTACAATAAAGCGCCAAGGCTGCAGGTTGGATGAGGACGGGGCCAGAATGGCTTCCCCCAGAATTTCTTTAATTTCCTCATCGGAAATTTTCCAGGACGGGTCATACTTCCGTACCGAATGCCGTTCCCGGATCACCTTACTAAACTCTACCTCTGTTTTCAGTTCTGCTGTCATTTTCTAACTCCTCCTCTTCCTAATCCCGTTTAATCGTATTCTGTGTATATAAAAGCACAGTTAACGCCAAAAAAATATCTGCCCCTCTAAGCTGCTGAACAATTAACTGTAATTAATTACGCACAGTATAATTCACAAAAAAGCATCCTGTCAACAACCAGACTTGCGCACCATATCGGCGAGGGAATATTTTTCCAGCACAGCCATCATACTACGGTCCATTTCCGCAAAAATATCGCTGCAGGCGTCTATCATCCGCTCCCCAGGCACATTACCGCACATCGGGTCGTTTCCCGCTTTGCTGCACACTTCGCCCGCTTCAAGCGCCTGATAGATTTCGGCAAGCGTCAGCTCTTCAGGATCACGGTTTAACCCGTATCCGCCGTCCCGGCCTTCTTTGGTCACCAGAATCTGCGCACGCGTCAGCTTAGCCATCGTCTTTCTCAGCAGTGTCGCCTCGGAGGAGAGCAGCTCGGCCATTTCACAGCTTGAACAGGTATCGCCTTTACGGGCCAGAACCACGAGCGCCTGCAGCACCAGTCCGAAGGATTTATGTTGAACAGCCCCGCTGCTACGTGTTTTTGTCATGCCGGTGCTCCTTTCTGACACATTGTTGTATGTTAAGTATAGAACGCGGAACCCTTTTTAGCAAAAAGAAAGCCCCTGCCGGATTCATCAATGCTCCCGGACAGAGGCTTACTGCTTATACATATAAATAGTCAGCTATATTAACCGTTAAGCTTGTTAAAAAAAGACTACAGCTTGGCGATCGTTTCAGTCAGCACAGGTACAATCTGTGATTTGCGGGATACTACGCCTCTAAGCAGCGCTTTGTTGTCATCCAGCTTCACATTGTACGCCTGCTCTACCGCTCCGGCAACACGGCCGAGTGCCAGACCAACGGAGTCGTTATTCAAAATATCGGTTACCACGAACAGGAACAGATCCAGTTCTTTTTCAGCAATAACAGCTGTAAGAGCAGCTTCCAGCTCCGCCTGCTTGGAGAGAACATCGTTCACATCAACTGCGTTGACTTGGGCGATTTCTACCTTGTAGGCTCCCATTTTGAATTCTTTGGCATCCAGGGTGATCAGCTGGGCAATGCTCTTGTCGCTGAGGTCAGCTCCTGCTTTGAGCATAGCCAGGCCGTATTCCTCTGCGTTTACGCCGGCGATTTCAGCCAGCTCACGTGCAGCAGCTACATCCTGCTCGGTGCAGGTCGGCGATTTGAACAGCAGGGAATCAGAAATGATTGCGGACAGCATCAGGCCGGCGATTTCTTTGGAAATCGCTACACCGTTTTCTTTGTACAGCTTGTTCAGGATAGTCGCTGTGCAGCCAACCGGCTCAGCACGGTAGTACAGCGGGTGCGCTGTTTCGAAGTTGGCGATCCGGTGGTGGTCGATTACCTCAACTACACGGACCTGCTCAATTCCGTCTGCGCTCTGCTGGCGTTCGTTATGGTCAACCAGAATCACCTGAGCGGCTTCTCCGGCAATATTTCCTACGAGACGGGGTGCAGCCACACCGAACTGGTCGAGCGCAAACTTAGTTTCTCCGCTTACTTCTCCCAGACGTACAGCTTCAGCATCCCAGCCCAGCTCTTTCTTCAGTGCCGCATAGGCAATTGCTGAACAGATTGTATCCGTATCCGGGTTTTTGTGTCCAAAGACGAGTGTTTTTTCCATTTCCAATCTCCTTACTTTGTTTTTTGTGAATAATATACCATACATTGATAGGGACAAGCCAGAGACCGGCCCGGAAGATTGGAGTGGAACAAGCCTGTCAGACTGAAGCAGACAACCCGCAGGCTAGATGCCTTTAATTACGGCCATCGGTTTGCACTTGGCTACAACATCAGCCAGGCCAGCTCCCGTAATGCTGTCGATAATCTGGTCAACATCCTTGTAAGCCTGCGGACATTCATCGAGGATGGTGTCCAGAGAGCGGTGATTGACGATAATCTCCTCATCCGTGCCTACCCGCAGCGACTGGCTGAATTCATCCACAGTCACTGCCAGGCGGGTTGCTCTTCTGGAGCGCACCCGGCCGGCCCCGTGGCAGATGGAATAAAAGTTCTTCAAGCCCTCCTCGCGGCCGAGCATAATGTACGATGAGGTGCCCATGGAGCCGGGAATGAGCGCCGGGTGTCCCGTCGCCTTGTATACCGGCGTGTTCAGGAAATGCCCCGGCGGCAGCGCACGGGTTGCCCCTTTACGGTGCACAAGCATCGGCTGCCCGCGGTGGAATTCTTTTAGCGCATAGTTATGCATCAGGTCATACAGCACCGGCATTTCGAACTGCGGACCATACAGGTCACGGAAGGCCTCCTGCACCCCGTAAGCAATCATATGCCGGTTCGCTACGGCAAAATTCAGTGCAGAATACATCAGGTTCAGATACGCCTGGCCTTCACGGCTGCTGATCGGCGCATAGTTCAGGTTCGGGTCAGGGTTGGTTACACCCCACAGATGCATCGCTTCCTTAATTGTCTTCGTATGCTCCCGTCCGACCATCGCCCCCCAGGCACGCGAGCCGGAGTGGATCATCACCACAACACCGCCGTCGTACAGGCCCCACTGCGCTGCCAGCTCCTTGTGCTCCTCAGCAATTTCCAGATACTGAATCTCACAAAAATGATTACCGCTTCCCAGCGTCCCGAGCTGGCCATGGGCGTTTTTACGGATTTTGGGCGGCAGCTGCTCCAGCGCGGCATGATCATAACGGAAGTTACTTTCCTCCACATGGGTGATCCATTGCTGAGAAGGGATATATTTTTCCGGCAGACCGTTCAGGCCGTTTCGCACAACCTCCATAATATCGATGTCGGCGTAGTTACTGTTGACACGTTCATTGGTCGGCACATATTGTTCAATGGCTTCGATCAGTCTGCGGCGGACCTCCTTGTCCTGTAAATCCCGCTTATGCAGGGGCGTTGTGTGGACACGCATTCCGCAGCCGATATCCACACCGACAATCGAAGGCGAGACCATCCCGTCCTTCATGTTCCACACCGCCGTCGTGCCGATGCAGGTTCCCACGCCGACATGCGCATCCGGAGTATAGCCCATATATTTATTGCGCGGAATCTGCAGATTGTTATCAGCCATCTCAAACACTTTGTCTTCAAATGACTCGTAAATCTCCTGATTGGCAAAGACATGCAGCTGCCCGTGCGGGAGCTCCAGCTCATAGTGGTTGCTGCCGTGCGATTTGATGTTTCTGGTCATTGTTTCTCCTCCTGTGATGTTAATTTATATAAAAGAAGCCGCCGGTCTGCGCGCGTCTCAGCTCCTACCTGTGTACAGGTGCAGCGAAACTCGCGCAATCCGGCGGCTCTCATCCATCGTCTAGTGCCTAAGCACGGCTAATGTAGACCAGACCTGTGCCTCTGCACCTTGTGAGAAGGAGAGGTGGCGGGATGAGATGGATAGCTGCCGGATGAATAAAGCCCGCACTCCCCCTCGCGCCGTCTGGATACGGCGGGACGAAGGGACTCCGGGTACAGGCCTGGCTCGTAATCTGTTGCCGGACTTAAGGCTGTAGCTGAAGCCGGAGCAGATTGCGGATCCAAAGCCAGGGCTTTAGCTATATCTAGAGATGGAGCTGATTCCAGGCCCCGCTCTAGGACTGGAGCTGTTTGCGTAGCCGGAGCTTGCTCCAGATCAAAACCTGTGCCAAGCTCTTTGCCTAGCGCCGCTGCCAGCTCTATGTGCTGCTCATACCATCTCAATACTGTGTTCATTACTCTCTCTCCTTTCAGGAAATATGGGGGTTAAGACGCCTCTACGGCTCAATTAAAGGGAATTTTCCCTTTATTCAGTGCCAGAGCCCGGCTTTCAGTACCATTAGTGGGATTTTTCCCTTTATTTCAGTGCCAGAGCCCGGCTTTCAGCACCATTAGCGGGATTTTTCCCTTTATTTCAGTGCCAGAGCCCGGATTTCAGTAACATTAGTGGGATTTTTCCCTTTATTTCAGTGCCAGAGCCCGGATTTCAGTAACATTAGTGGGATTTTTCCCTTTATTTCAGTGATAGAGCCCGGGGTTCAGTACCATTAGTGGGATTTTTCCCTTTATTTCAGTGCCAGAGCCCGGCTTTCAGTACCATTAGTGGGATTTTTCCCTTTATTTCAGCGCCAGAGCCCGGGGTTCAGTAACATTAGTGGGATTTTCCCCTTTATTTCAGTGCCAGAGCCCGAGGTTCAGTACCATTAGCGGGACTCTCTCCTCTAACCCAGCCTGCATTCTGCCTAATAACAACAAAAAAGCTGCGTCACGCCGCCCTTTTCTCCGCCTCTGCATAAGGTTAGAGAAAAAGGCTGCGGTGCACGCAGCCAGAAATCCCGGTATTGCCATAGATAAGGGTGCAGAATCAGATCTGCCTGACCCAAGGCAAGGGAGTGCTGCGTGAAACCTGAGTTTCCTCTGGATAGGAATATGCCGGACGGTCGAAAGGTAGCGTTAGCTCCCGGTCAAATAGCTGGCTAACGTGTTCATCCCTATTTAATGTCTGCATTGTTCCTGCTCCTCCCTAAGCCTCTGCGGCGTATATTCGCAGCCAGTTTACCATGTATTCCCAGACACTGTCAACCACTTACCTCCTGCAGTTCGCCGCTCAACAAGTACCCGCTAGCCTTGAGCACCCATAGCTAATACCAAACTCAAACTCAAAGACAGCTAATATAGTCTACAACAGCGTGGAAAAATAAACGGCTATGTACGTATCCGCCCATCACTTAAATCTGCTATGTACGCATACGTCCGATCACTTAAATTTGCTATGTACGCATACGTCCGATCACCTAACTCTGCTGTGTACGCATACGTCCCATCAACTAACTCGGACCGGTACCAAACTGCGGCAATCCGCGCAGCGTTGCGGGCAGCGGATCAGGCACAGCCAGGCCATCCAGCGGCTCATTATCTCCGAACAGCCCGGGATTCCCGGCCAGCATTCCGCTAAGGATGGCTGTAGTCTCCGCTGCACCGCAGATCATAACAGGGGCATTTCCAAAGTACCCCTTGCGCAGCGCTCCGCCTTGCTCCAGCACATGCTCTACCTTCCAGAAATGCTGTGACCACGACAGCCCGCAGTGCCTGCGCGAAGGTACGGCGATTTCTTGTCCATTCGGTGTAACGGTGTACAGCTGCTCCGGTTCATCGGTCATCCGCCCGGGAATGTCCAGCCATTCCTCAATGCCGTGAATGAACGTATTACGCCGCAGATCCACGCCCAGCAGCATGATTTCCGCCCTCCGGTCCAGCAGCTTGCCGTAGACAGATCCGCGGGCACACGGAGTATCCCACCGGTGATCTCCTGCGGTAAAATCCTCAGCCTCCCGGCCCAAAGCAGCCACAGAATGGGTAGGATGCCACGAACGTACGACGCCTGGACGCTTCCGGAACAATTCCGGCAGAACACCGACACAGGACGGTGAGTCCTGTACAGTGAAACGTGGGTTGGCTGCATCAATATAAGACCAGGTATGCGTAGGGAGGACAAGCAGCCCGTCCTGCATGTATTCGGAAAGAACATTCAGCACAGTATCTGCGCCACCCTCCACAGGTCCGATACTCTTTAATGAAGAATGGACCAGCAGCGTTCCTTGGGGATTGAGATTAAGCTCCTTCAGCTGTTTGAGGAGACTGTCTTTCGTATGCATTGGCTTACTCTCCTTTTCGCGATCTTTCGCATTCCTCCGCGGCTTTTTGCAAACTCCGCTTGCAATCCTCTTAGTTTACTATTAAAATTATAGTTACTTAAATAAATTCACCTCGAAGACTACACATAAATTTATCCTTACCTTACCAAAATATTTCATCACAGCTTCACCACACATTTCCTGAGGAGGTTATACCATGAGTTTAACATTAAAAGGCCTTCACCATGTATCCGCCATTACGGCCCGGGCGCCGGAAAACTATAAATTCTACACTGAGGTGCTGGGACTGCGGCTGATTAAAAAAACAGTCAACCAGGACGACATCTCCGTCTATCACTTGTTCTACGGTGACGAAGCCGGCAATCCCGGCACAGAGCTGACCTTCTTCGAGCTTCCCAATGCCGGACGTAACCGGGACGGCAACAACAGCATCTCCGCATTGTCCCTGCGTGTACCGGGTGATAAGGCTCTGGATTACTGGAAAGAGCGGCTTGCCTCATTCGATGTGGACCATGATGCCGAAACCGCTGAACGCGGCGGCCGACTTACACTCGGCTTCCGCGATCATGAAGGCCAGCGGTTTCTGCTGGTCTCTGACCAGAACAACCAGGGTGTTGCCGGCGGCACCCCCTGGCCGGCCAGTCCGGTTCCGGCGGAATACGGCATCACCGGCCTTGGACCGGCTCACCTGACTGTCGAAGACGCCGAGCCTACAACGCTTGTCCTGCAGGATCTGCTCGGCTTCCGCCGCAAAGGCAGCTATCCTTCACCGGTGGCCGGGCAGCCGGACATTGTCGTATTCGAGACCGGCGAAGGCGGCTCCGGCGCTGAAGTGCATCTGGAGGAGCGCAGCGATCTGCCCCAGGAGCGTCTGGGCCGCGGCGGCGTGCATCACGTCGCCTTCCGGGTGGACAATGAGACGGAGCTGAAGCTATGGATTGAGCGTATCCGCACCGTGCAGCTGCCCAATTCCGGCTTTGTGGACCGTTTCTACTTCCGCTCCCTGTATTTCCGTGAGCCCAACGGCATTTTAATCGAGCTGGCTACGGACGGACCGGGCTTTGCCACCGACGAGCCGCTGGAGCATCTCGGTGAATCGCTTGCCCTTCCCCCGTTTCTGGAAGCAAAACGGGAGCAGATCGAGGCTCATCTCAAGCCGCTGGATACGCGGCAGCAATCATAACCCGGCCTGGCCTGCATACAGCAGTCCCTGCCCATACGAAACAGCTGCGTTCCATATCGGAACGCAGCTGTTTGGCTTGACGGTCAGCTCTCTGACCAGGTGATGGTGAAGATATTGAAGCCGGGACGCGCAGTGGACGGCTTGCCGGTAATCGAGACCGGGCTTGTGCCGCCCAGCCGGCCGGTAATCTTGACTGTTGTCGCCGACACCGTCTGCGAGGCATTGTCCAGCCGTTTGATTTTGACATATTCATTGTATACAAAACCCATCGTCTCCAGCGATTCCTGGGTCGAATAGCTGAAGGCTGCCTTCTTGACGCCGTCAGCATCCGTGTCCAGTGTCGTTGCTATGATAGCATCGCCCGGTATCGGAAAATCCTGCGGCAGATTGGCCGGGCGCACCGTACTCTCTACAGGCGCGGCAGCGCCTGAACCGGTACCTGTGCCTGTACCACTGCCTGTGCCTGCAGAAGCTCCCGCTTCCGCACCGCTGCCGATCCGTACTTTGTAATTCACCGCATCATACGTAATCGGCACATCCAGCGCATCGGCTACCGAGCGGATCGGCAGATACGTCAGGCCCTCGTAGGTAATCGGTCTGAGCGTTTTACCGTTGCCGTCTCTCAGCCAGTATGGTGTGCCGTCCACAACCACTCCGATGCTGTTGTTCAAATAGGCTTTAATCTCCTGGAGCTTGGCTCCGGCGTATACACCGGCTGACCCGGTCAGTGCCATTCCTGCGGCAACTGTCGCTATCAGCCATTTTTTATTCATTTTCATCATTACAATCCTCTCCCGTCTATTAGGATGATAGAGCAAGAAACGCTGCGTCTTAAACTATTTACCACCGGAAGAAGCCCTCCAACCTGATATCAGGCCTAATTAACGGACAATATCCAGCAGCTGCGCCAGCTCACGGATTTCATAGGTCGGCCCGGCAGCGGTGCTGTTAGCCTTTTCCAGAGGATTGAACCAGCACGTATCAATGCCGTAATCCATCCCGCCCCGGATATCAGAGGTCAGCGAATCACCGACGATCAGCACCCTGCTTTTATCGGACAGGCCAAGCTTGTCAAAGGCATAATCAAAGATTCCGGCCGCAGGCTTCTGATAACCCGCTTCCTCCGAAATAATGATCTGCTCAAAGGTATCGGCCAGCGGCGAGCCCTTGATTCTCGACAGCTGCACATCCTTAATACCGTTCGTAATAATCGCCAGCCTGCAGCCCTCAAGCGCCCCGCACAGCTCAACCGCACCCTGGATCAGGAACGTGCCTTCACCCAGAAAACGCAGGTAAGCCTCGCTGAATGCCTCCGGATTATACTGCAGATTATGCTGTGCAAACAGCCGGTTGAACCGCTCAACACGCAGCGCCGCCGAGGTGACCTTCCCCGCTTCCAGATCTGCCCACAGCGCCCGGTTAATCTCCTGATAGCTGGCAGCATATTCCTCCGCCCCCGCCGGCAGTCCGAAGTGGGTGAACACCTTCAGAAACGCCTGCCCTTCAGCCATTCCATAGTCAAACAGCGTATCGTCCGCATCAAACAGAATTACATCGTATTTCATCAGCAACCTCCAAATTTTATGTATAATCGACAAGGTAACACCCTCTGCGATATAATCGAGACAGCCCTGCACATAAGATAATTTATCGTGGAACATCTTAAGCCTATCTTTCAAAAAAATCAACGGTGGTGATTGTCATTTTTTACGTTTTGGCATTTCTGGTATCGTTTTGCATCGTTTATCTGCTCATTCCTCCGCTTGGCAGGCTTGCGTTCCGGCTTGATTTTGTGGACAGGCCCCGGGAGGATGTTGAGCGCAAAATCCACAGGGAGCCTATTCCCCTGACAGCCAGCTATGCGATATTTATCGGTTTTTTCATTACATACCTGCTGTTTGCCCGTGATTTCTCGCTGGAGACGCTCGCCCTCTTCATCGGCGGGGTGCTTCTGCTCACTATAGGAACTATTGATGACTGGTACAAGACCAAGGGTAAGGACTTCCCGGCACTGCCCAAATTCATTGTGCAGATTGCAGCGGCTATTCTTGTATTTCTGTCCGGCAATGCTTTTACCGGCTTTATCAATCCGTTGTCGGGGGATTATGTCTCCCTGCCGTTTATCCTGCAGTTCATTCTGACGATCGTCTGGATCTTCGGCGTTACTACCGTAATTAACTTCTCTGACGGCATGGACGGACTGGCCGGCGGGCTTACAGCGATCTCAGCTGTTACCTTGTTCATCGTTGCAGTTACGAAGGGGCAATCCGCTTCCGCAATCATGGCGATTTCCCTTGTGGGTGTCACACTGGCTTATTTGCGCTTCAACAAAGCACCCGCCAAAATCTTCATGGGTGATGCCGGCGCTACCTTCATGGGCTTCATTCTGGCCGTTATCGCACTGGATGGGGCGTTCAAGCAGGCTACGATGCTGTCCCTGTTCATCCCGATTCTGGCGCTCGGCGTGCCGATCTTCGACAATCTGTTTGTTGTAATCAAGCGGTTCCTCCAAGGCAAAGCGATTTATCAGGCTGATGCCAGCCAGGTGCACTACCGGCTGCTCAAGGCCGGTCTGAACCAGAAGCAGGTCGTTGCCGTGCTCTATCTGGTCAGTGTCTGCCTGTCGCTGTCATCAATCATTTTGCTGCTGATCGAAACCTAAACAACAACGGGCTCTGTCCGCTGAAGACAACAGAAACACCTCCCTCGAACAAGACGAGGGAGGTGTTTCTGTTTCTGTTGCAGCCCGGCTCCTGCACCTGCTCAGCCGTTCTCCTGAATGAAATCATATAGACGGCGGTAAATCCCTACAATCTCGGCCATCGGCATCCGGACCAGTCCGCTTGAGGACGGTGCAACAAATTCACGCACGCCGTCAACCACAGGCTCCGCCTTTTGAAAGCCCCAATCGGCCTTGGATGTGCGGCTGAACTCCGTATAGACTCCCTTACCCACAAAACAGGCAATCTGCGGACGGTACTCCTCCAGCTTTCCGCGCAGCAATTCCCGCCCGGCAGCATATTCCTCACGGGTGATATCCTCAGCGCCCACCGTAGGGCGTGCCACAATGTTTGTAAACCCGTAGCCCAGCTTCAGCAGCTCTCCGTCCTCCGCGGCATCGTACAGATGCGGAGTCAGGCCGGACTGCTGCAGAATCCGCCAGAAATGATTGCGCGGATTCGCATAATGATGCCCCAGCTCCCCGGAGCGGATGCTCGGGTTAAAGCCGATGAATACAATCTGCAGGCCGTTCTCCAGGTGATCCGGCACTTCTTCCATGAACATCCCTCCCAGAATCAGTTATTCTTCCGAAGACTCCAGTTCAGCAATACAATCCGCCGGAACCGTTTCCGCAAGCCAAACTTCATTACCTGCATAATAAAAGGTTACACCGGAATCTGCTGCCTTAACCGTATCTATTGTAAGCAGCACAAGCTCTCCTCTGCGGCGGCCGGCCAGAGCGGCAAAATGCAGTCCCTCTGACAGATGGACGTACTGGCGTCCCATCGGCTTCAGACCCTCTCTTAAGATGACAGACAGCACACTCCGGTGCGTCCCGTGATGGAGCACTGCCGGAGGCTGTCCGGGAGGATAAGCAACCTTGGTATGACTGTGTCCGTACCGCGCCTTAATCCGCTCCCCTTCAATGGCGAAGCGCTGTTTCTCACAATTCCTGACCGTCTTCCGGACATCCGCCTCTGTAATGCCTGACCATTTAGGCGCGGATGTGATTACATCCAGCAGCTCTTCCAGCAGGCAGGAGCCGTCCTCCGGGTCAAGAATTAATCCGTACTGCTCCGGCGTATGCCGCAGCAGCTTGGTCATATATTTACTGAGGGAAACCTCAGCTTTAGTATCTAACATCTTCTAACTCCCCTTTTCCTGCTACAGCCGGGGATCAACCGGATCAGACTCCAGCGCAAGGGCAGCGAGTACACATTCATGCACCCGGTCCAGCGGCTCCCTGCGGATGAACCGGTTAACCGACTCCACGCTGAGCGCGCATTCCATCAGGGCATGGCGCTCCTTCTTGCCTGTCTTGCGCTGCTTGAGCCGTTTCAGGTTGTCCGGCTGCAGATAATCAATTCCGTAAATGATATGAAGGTATTTTCGCCCTCTGACTTTTATAGCCGGCTGTATCATATGCTTGCCGTTCCTGCTGATAAAGCGGTCCGGCTTGATGACAATCCCCTCATGTCCATCCTCTGTGATGTCCTTCCACCACCTGATGACATCCGCTTCATCAGCCTGGCTGGAGATAACCCGGTATTCGGTCTCCATGAACAGCGGAGAGATGCCGGCCAGAAGACCGGCATGCTCCATATGCCAGACATGGCTATGGTCAAAAAAGCTCTGCCCGCTATGGGCCAGCGTATGAAACGGAGCAATCCGGACACCGTCAAGCCCGCTGACATCCCAGCAGTACTGCTGAAACGCCTCACGGAACACCCGGGCATTATGGAGCTTTGCCTCCATCTCCTGCACCCAGCCCGATACATCCCGGCCTGCCGCTTCAGCCTGCTGCAGCTTATGCAGCAGCTGCTCACGGTCCAGCTCGGCCGCTTCGGCAACGTGGGCATACTGAGTCGCAATCAGCTCGCGCGCCTTGAGGTTCCACGGAATAATCTCCGCATCCAGCAGCAGCAACTCCGTATTATATTTGTTAAAATAATCTGCCTGCACCAGATCGGCGTTCAGCCGGGCCAGCACCTGCAGCTCGGTCTCCCGGTCAAAAAATGCCCGGCCGGTACGGGTATAAATCGTCCCCAGTGTAGGCCGCCCGACATAAGAGACCGCCGCCTGCTCATCTCTGAACAAAAGCAAGACTGCCCGGCTGCCCATATGCTTCTTCTCAGCCACCATTGTTGTAACTCCCTGAGAGCGGAAGTAATCAAAGGCCTCCAGCGGATGCTCCAGATAAGATTCATCAGCCGATACAGCCGGGGTTGGGCTCATCGTCGGCGGTATGTATACCAGCTCCTCAAGCGGCACCGTGAAATGGGAGACGCTGTCGATTGCCGCCTTCACATAATCACCGCGTACAGACAGCTCACCGTAAGCATCCGTAAAGACCGAATAGCCGTTAACCAGTCTGCTGAGGTTAGGCGGGGACAAGCGCCCGCGCTCCCAGCGGATCAGCGGACTATCAGGATCGAGCGCATAATCGCGCTGTGCCTTTACGCTGACAAACTGCTGCTCCGGGTAGCGGTAAGCCGTAAGCGAACCGCCAAATACCGCTCCCTGATCAATGTTGATGGTGTTGTTCACTACTTCCGGGTACGGCCGCGGATCATGCCCCCAGACAATGAGCTCGCCTGATTCGTGGCCGGTGTACCACTCCCTGCGCACCGGTGCGCCTGTACTATCCGTACCATCGGTATCTCCGTAACGGCAGAAATCCTGAATCCGCCGTGACTGCCTTCCGATGTACTCATCACGGATTCCCGCATGGGTGACGACAAGCCGCCGCACTCCGTCCCGGCACATGACCAGGTGGGAGGGCGCAGCCAGCAGGAACTGTCTCAGCTCTTCCCTTAAGGCTGCTGCCGCATCGATACCGTTCTCCTGAGCATACAGGCCCAGCTCCTCGGCAAATTTCTCGTCACCGTGGCTAAGGGTCACATTGCGTCCGCTGAGGTAACGGGCGATCTTCCAGCCATGGTTGCTGTCTGTCATCCGGGCGATTCCCGCATCACAGTGCCGCTTCCAGAAGCTTAGGGTATCCAGCGATTTCGGCCCGCGGCTCATCACATCGCCGACTGAAACCAGCGTCCTGCCTTCCGGATGCCTGTACAGCCCGGACTCATCCGCAGCGTAGCCCAGCTCACCCAGCAGCTCCAGCATTTCATCATAGCATCCGTGGATGTCGCCAATGACATCAATCCCTGCGCCGATGTCAGCCAGAAGCGGATTCTCCCTGCGGACAAACTGCACCGCCTCCGGCTCCTTCAGCATATATACAAAGTCGAAGCCCTCTTCACGGAGTCCGCGCAAAGAGCGTTTGAACTGGCTGTACTGGCTCTTAACCCGTGCTCTTCCGCGCGGCTGCTCCCGGTCCTTATCACGGGCAAGCAGCGTCTGCTCAGGTATATCCAGCACCCAGGCTACACAGGGCACATCATACGCAGCGGCCAGATCCATATACTTCCGGCGGTATTCCGGCTGGAGATGGGTAGCATCCACCACCGTCAGCCTGCCCAGCCTGCTGCGCATTGAAACCATGGTGTTCATCGCTTCGAAGGCCAGATTCGACAGCTGCTGATAATCATGGTAGATGATATCCGCCTCTTCCCGGGGCCGCCCCTTCCAGTCCAGGAACTCCACATCACCAACCATTGTCCGGTAAGCATCGGAGGATACGATTTCCGTCTCAAGCAGCACCCCTTCAGCTGCCAGTCTGCCGAGCAGGGTGGTTTTACCGCTGTTTGACGGCCCGACTAACACGACAATTCCTCCATGCGGGAACGGGATAGTCCGCTGTGCTTCCTTAATATCCGTCATTACAGGTGTTCTCCTTTCGTAAATACCGCCATCTGCGTCGGGTATCCGAACGCTTCGGACAATTCCCCGATTCCTGTCAGTTCAGCTGTATAACCGTAGTTCCTTGTCCAGCGTCCACACCAGGCAGAGAAGGCTTCGCGGCCCCACTCAAAGCGGTGATCGTTATGCCGGATTTGTTCCTCTTCCATCCCGTAGACAGCGTTGTAATCCTTGTTCGGAGTCGTAACAATCAGCGTCTTGGGGCTATATTCCCGGAGAATATTATCCATCACCCGATCCAGCCGGTATTCCTCGATATGCTCAATGACCTCACAGAGAATCATAACATCCTTGCCGCGCAGCGACTCATCAAAATAAAACAGCGAGCCGGTCACCGGCTCCGGCATAACCGTCCCCGCCCTGCCTTCCAGCTTGGCGAAGCGGTCCAGCGCCCGCAGCTGTGCTGCAGCCGAAGGCTCCACCGCCTTGATCTCTCGAACGCCCGGCACAGTGCTGAGCCTTGCAGACAGCTTACCTTCCCCCGAGCCAAAATCCACGATGCTGGCCTTGGCGCCCAGTTCTTCAACCGTGCGGGCAATAGCCGCATAGCGCAGGTCGTTCAGCCGGACCCTCGGCTCCTTCAGCTCCTCTTCCGCCGGCCCTTTGGAGACGCCGGGCACCGGAACCTCCGCGGCAGATGCGGATGCAGGCATTTCCGCTGTGCTGCGCAGCTCTTTTGCCGCCACCTCTTCATACTGCCTTATTGCTCTGGCAAAACGCAGCGTACGCTTGAGAATGAGGCCGCGCTGCGGATGCTGCTCCAGCCAGCCTGCCCCGTACCGCCGGATTTTGTCCACCTCATCATCGCTGATGTAATAATGCTTATAGTCATCCAGGGCAGGAATCAGCACGAACAGCTGCTGAAGTGCAGTCTGCAGCGTCTGCCGCCCATTAAGCCGGATGTACCGGGCCGAGCTTCGTGTTTTTAAATCAAAAGAATACTCCGCATCTCCACGCTCTATTGATATCTCATAGCCAAGGGCGGTAAACAGCTCTTCCACAGTCCGGTCTGGCAGATTGGAGGCAACAGGCCCGAAGCTTAGCTCCAGCTGCAGCGGCTCCTTCACCCAAGGCACATAAGCTTCCTTAGGTTTGCCGTTCAGCGCCGTACCCAGCGCCCCCCGGATGTAAGTGCAGAACAGGCTGCTGGTTACAAATTCCCGGTCATTGATATATTGAGTGATGTCATTGTGTGCCTGCGAATCTCCCTTCACCAGCTCCACCGGATCAGGTGTTACATAAATAACCGCTTCAGTCTCCTCTTCAGAGGAGGATATAAAAACAATACGGACTCTTGCATCCTTTTCAGTCCGGTCGTACAGGTTATTCGGATTTTTGGCCAGCAGATGGGACAGCATCCCTGCTCCCGCTCCGCTAGCCCTGATGATTAAGTGCATCTCTAGTTCCCTCCATAAGCGTTGCCTGGCGGCCTCCTGACCTCTTGTAATCCTGCAGTCCAGGAGCTTTCCTCACCCCAGACTTCCGCCAGTGCGCTGTAAAATAGTACGTCCAGTTGTTCATCGGGTACACCGTAAGCTGCTTCAAACAGGGAAGCCGACTTTTCAAAATAGGCAATTAACTGCTCCAGATAGTTATTTATAACCTCAATCCGGGGCTCCACATTCAGCTCTTCACCGGACATTTTGCGGATCAGCAGCTGATTGACAGCCTCCCGCAGCGGTGTTCCCCCGGGAATCAGCGTCTCTACGAGCATGGAGAATTCCAGCGGCGGGGCCTCATTAAATTGCTCAATCCAGGCACAAGCCAGCAAAGGGCGGAGGACATAAAAGTATTTTTTGATTTTGACGTCGCTGCCCTGCAGATAGTTCCGGTAGTTGCCTTTGGCCATATTCAGATAATGATAGATACCCGACTTGGGCGAGAAACCCAGCGGCGAGATCCGGCGGATGCTTTCTGCCACCGAATACTTCTCTTCATAGCGGATACCGGACTGCAGCCACTCCAGCAGCGGCGGGTTGGATTTGCGGAACAGCAGCAGTGCCTTTTTCAGATCCCAGCCGTTTATGTCCAGCAAATTACTGATCGGCCGTTCTATGACATCCCTTGGTTCAAAAATCGACAGATACGCTTCAGGCCGGCGGATATACAGAAAACGCACATCATAGTCACTGTTCTTGGAGGGAAACCCCCAGGCCCGGCTGCCTGATTCGCAGGCATATAGAATCCGCACATTCTCCTCCGCCTCAATGGCCCGAAGCTGGCGCATAATCTCATCTTGGAATTCAGACATCCCTTTCACACTCCTTTTCTTTCAAAAAAAGAATACAAAAAGGGCCATGGACTCTATCGTCCATGGCCCTGCAACAGCCGCAGCCGCGCTTCAGTTATCATCTGCCGTTCCCGCTAATATGCGAAACCGGCAACAAACAACCCGCTAAGACTGAGACTACGCTATGCTCCATGGAGGCCCTGCAAGATTCTCAAAATGATAATTGTTGTTAAACACATTCCCGTTATTCATCTGCAGTGACCTCCTTAAATTTTTGAATACTAGCATTTTCCAACAGCATAATCCAAAGCTCCAGTTTCTGTCAACCGGCAGGCAGCACACGGCGCTCCCCGGCCCCTATAGAGATTTACGGAAGAATGGCTTTAATTGCCGGAGTCAAATCCTCTTCCCGCAGCGTGATATAATCTCTTCTTCCTTCCTTAAAGGCCAGCTTCACCAGATAACCACCTTCAGAGTTAGTATAAAACCGTCCCCGGTCAAGGATATCTTTAATCGCTGCCGCATCTTGAACTGCAGCTAAGCGGTTCTCAGTACGAGCCAGCTGCAGATGGCGCTCGGGATCATAGCGGTCATTGCCGGTGAACCGGCTGGCATATTCGTTCGGAATAATCTCTGCTGATTTCACATCGCCCGGAGTAATACGGATTTTGTCCGCGTAACCCAGCTGCTCAAGCCGCTCCGTCAGCTCACTGAAGGAATGCTTCCACTCATAATCGGAATAGAAAGGATACCCTGTATCATCAGGCTTGCCTATAATCTGAATGGTTGCATATGAACGCTGCCCTCCCGTCTGGTCATCATAGCTCATATTCTGAATTTCCTGCTTCAATATTTCTTTAAGCTCGTTAACCTCCTGCGGATCCGAGATAATAAGCGCCTTGTTGTAATCGCTGAAACGTAAACCTTCAATATCTCCATCAAGCTGGGAAAGTCTGTACATTGTGCTTTTATACCCTTGGCTCTCCATCACCGCCCGCAGCTCCGGTTCAAAGCCGGCTACAGGAACCCGATAGGTCCGATTTAAAGTCCGTCCGTTATCCAGCTTGTACATGAGATAAAATTCACGGTAATCCACATTCTTCCGACGATCCGGCCGCATGCTTGCCATGGCCTGATGCAGCTTGCGGACAGCTTCAACATAATCCTTATCTCCGATGAAGGGATTCTGTTCATCTGCAAAAGGGTATGCACTGTTCCAGTAGGCATCGTATGTGGAGTAATTATCTGAAACAAATACTCCCTCTAAATTTTCCGCAGCCGGCACCCGGTTCTCATAGCCGGTGAGCCCGGACACCGGAACATACAGCACAAGCCCCAGCAGAGCTGCATATGCGGCAAATTCGAGCGGTGCCTTGCGGGTCAGAATCAGCCACGTTTTACGGATAATCATCTCCGCTGCAATATAGCCGATCAGCGCGCCGATCAGATGCCCGGCGATAATCCAGCCAAGCTGCTGATTCCGCAGCTCAGCAAAATAAGTGCCGGAGATCAGCATTGCACAGAGCATGATCCCCGCCTTGAACAACGGGTTGAAGTACGTAAAGGCGATCGCCTGACCGGCCTTCTCCCCGTGGCGTTTACGGTACAGCAGAAAGGACAGCGCGAACAAAAGGACAGACAGTGCCGAATAGAGCCACAGATAGCCGGCGGTGAACGGATTGGTTTTGACATAGATCATATGCAGCAGCGGAGACCAGACATCATTACGTCCTCTTAATCCGTACCATGCCGGGTAACCATACAGATACATGCTGAGATGTTCATTCACCAGCATAAGCAACACGGCGGGCAGAACCAGAAGGACATAGATCACTACCCCCTGCAGTACGGATTGACCGGTACAGATGCCGACAAACACACTGAACATAAACAGGAACAGCGTAAGGACCGTCAGTGTCAGGCACCATTTGCCCACGTCCGCCCAGGAGTAAATATACATGTTGCCGTCAAGTGTCCTCACAATTCCTGTGACGGCAGCAGTCAGCCAGACCGGTGTGAGTACCAGAATCAATCCGCTTACCGCATGGGACACCAGCAGGTGTTCCCGGCGCAGCGGCAGGCTGTGCCACAGGTCAGAGGGCGCTTTGGCCTGCAGATAACGGAACAGGAACAGGGCTGCCGCGACCGGCACCGTAGCGGAGAACAGCATCTGAATCTCTCCGCCGATGAAGAACAAATTGTCCAGAGACCGGCGCTCCGGATTGGGATCAACATTCAGAAACAGCTGCAGCGGCAGCGCAAATAACAGGACGAGCGAGTAAATAATTCCGATCCAGCCGTGCTGGCGCAGGTTCTGGCGGATGACACTGCTGTTAAAGAAGAATCGGCTGCGCATCATATCCGGCATCCCCCATTTCGTAAATAAAGATTTCTTCAAGCGTCAGCGGCAGCAGATCAAATACATACGGTTCATATACATGAAAAGCCTGGGCAATCCGCTCACGGTCGCCCTTAACAATATACAGGCTGACACTGCCCCGCTGCTCCTGATGGAGGATCTGCAGCTTCGCAGCAAGCGCTCCGGCGTGGCGCTGATCGCGGAAGGCCACCTGGATTTTATGCGTGTCCGCCTTCAGGTCATCCAGCTCCTTCTCCACCAGCATCCGGCCGCCGTGCATAATGCCGACATGGTCACACAGATCTTCGATCTCCCGCAGATTGTGCGAGGAGATCAGGACAGTCAGGCCGCGGTCAGCCACCTCCTGAAACAGCAGATTCTTGATCTGCCTGCGCATAACCGGATCAAGCCCGTCAATCGGCTCGTCCATAATCAGCACCTCCGGCGTACAGCTCAGCGCGAGCCATAGAGCTGCCTGGCGCTGCATCCCTTTGGAGAATCTGCTGAGCTTCCGCTTCCGGTCCAGCTTAAAAGCAGCACCCAGCTCCCCGAACCGCTTCTCACTCCACGAAGGATAGACTGACCGGTAAAATGCAGCCATACTCCGCACCGACGCCTGCGGGAAAAAATACGGGCTGTCCGGCATGAAAATAATCCTCCGTTTTACATCAGGAGCTTCAAAAACAGGCTCACCGCCAATTGTAACGGTTCCTTCTTCCGGCCGGTAAATCCCGGCAAGTGTCTTTAATAGCGTAGTCTTTCCAGCACCGTTTGAACCGAGCAGACCATATACCGCCCCTTTCTGCACGGTCAGCGAGAGGCTGTCAACAGCCTTTTCACCCTGAAAACTTTTGCTTAATCCGCGAATCTCAATCATGCTTCTCCCCCCCACTCTTCCGTTCAAGCATCTGCCGGTACAATGCGCTTATCTCACTTTCGGTAAAACCGAGGTACACCGCCTCCGCCATCAGCCGCAGCAGCTGTTCACGCAGCTCCGTCCGCTGGCTCTCACTGCGCTCCTGCGCAAGCGGTGCCACAAAGCTCCCTTTTCCAGGCAGGGAATAAATAAAGCCTTCACGCTCCAGCTCCCGGTACGCCTTCTGGATCGTATTAGGGTTGACTGTAAGCTGTGAGGACAATGCCCTTACCGATGGAAGCTGTTCGTCCGCCTGCAGAATGCCGTGCATAATCATCTCTTTAACTTTGTCAGTCAGCTGCTCGTAAATTGGCTTGCGGCTGCGGACATCCAGTTCGAACATAGTCGCCCTCCTTTACTAAGCTACAAATATGGTAATCTTAGGTGTGTCAACTGTACTATTATTATTAATACAGATGAGTGAAATTGTCAACGCCAAGAAACGGCCTCCTCCGCTTGGGACGGATTAGCCGTTCTTGTAATATATAGCGCGTTAAAGTGTTCACAGGAAAGCAGCCCATACACAGCAAAAAAAACCGGACAGACTAAGTCTGCCGGTCTCTTGTTTTATTTATCATATTTCGGTTCCATGAACATTCTGCTTACCGCTCATCATTCCAGAAGTTCAGAGGCTTCAAGTCCTTCGTGATGACCGCAAAGCTGTAGCCTTCCTTCTTGAAGGTCTCCAGCAGACGCGGCAGCACCTTCAGTGTCGCCTTCTGGTCATGCATCAGAATAACCGGATTGGTCTTGGATGGCTGCAGCTTATGCACCTGGTTCATGACCGAATTATAAATTTTATCGCTGTCTTCCTTGTATCTCCAGTCTTCTGAATCAACGTTCCAGTCCCATAGATGATAGCCTTGGGTCAGGACCTTATCCCGGAAGCTCTTTGTGAAGTAAGGCTTACTGCCATACGGCGGGCGGATCAGCGTCGTTTCAGCCCCGGTGATTTTCTTCAGCACCGCATTATCAGCTGCCATCTCAGCCAGCGCTGCTGCAGGCGAAGCATAGAACTTGTCCTTAACGTGGGTCATGCCATGCAGTCCAAGCCCGTGATCTGCCTTTACAAGCCGCTTCACCTGTGCCGGATAACGGTTCATGTTCGGCCCGAGCATGAAGAAGGTTGCCTGCGCTTCATATTTGTCCAGAATGTCCAGCAGCTGCGCGGTTGTCGCCGATGGCCCGTCATCAAAAGTCAGATACAGGGTACGCCCTTTGACAGCTGCTGAAGCCGCCGGAGCAGGCAAGCTCGCAGTCTGAGGCTTCAGCTTATCTCCAAATCGCTTCACAAAGTCGTCATCGCTCATTACAGCTAATGCATCCCGCACCCTCAGCAAATATTTATCTCCCTGAAAGGTTATGCTATAGCCGAGATAGCTGCTTATCTTCAGCGGAACCATCAGGCTGCCGTTCTTCAGAAAGGTGCTCACGGCTACAATGCTGCCGTCCCGGAGCTTCAGGCCTTTGCCGGCACTAAGCAAAAACACCGATTTATTCCCGGCTGTAACGGATATCCCGTCCGCTAGACCGGTAAGCGTCCATTTCAGCTCGGCAGCCAGCGTCCGGAGCGGAACATAATAAGTATTATTAACAGCTATTGCTTCAATCTCCGTCAGCTTGTCATTAACACCCAGCTTCAAGATTGGTTCTGCTCCCGCTGCCTGTGCAGCAGGCTGTACTATACCAAAACATAAGAATAAAGACATTACTACAAGCATTACTTTTTTAAGCACCAGCAGGATCTCCAATCTATGTATATTTGACTCTAACTCTATCATACATAGATATAACTTAATTTGAGAGATTGTAACCGCGAGCCTAAATTATTGTCACTTTTACACGCTGTGATATATGACACAATGAATCTTTTTACCAATAACTGTGCAACTTTCGTCGAATACTGTCACACCAACAAAGAAAGCGGTTAATCGGTACTATTTTCGAGCATTATAATTGTGACGAATTTAGCAACATTTGATCAATTTTGAACAAATTTTGAACAACCTTAAAATTAGCTTAAAGCCCGTCGCTACAGTGATCTTTGTCATACCCTGTTATACCTGTAACAAATTGATCACATATTATTAACTTGATCGCCATTTTTAAGGCTGAATGTAGCTTAATTTACAAATTATGTATTTTGCAATCTGGGTAACTAATTCTTACTATATATACAGGTTAATCTTTGCCCGCAGCATGAACGGCTAATGAAAAGAATTATTGAAGGAAGGAGTTCTATATGAAAAAAAAGGGACCGTTATACGCTTTGTTTCTCAGCCTGCTCTTTATTCTGCCGGGATGCAGTTCGCTCGCCGTACTGAATCCTAAGGGTCCGGCTGCACGGACGCTGTCTGACACGATCATCCTCTCTATCGTAGTGATGGCATTTGTCCTTGCAGTTGTCTACATCTTATACATCTTCGTCCTGGTGAAATACCGGGCAAAGAAGAGCAATGAAGGCTACATTCCTGAACACGAGGAGGGCAATAAGGTTCTTGAAGCGATCTGGATTATTATCCCGATTATCATTGTAGCCTTTTTGTCTGTGGTGACTGTAAAGTCCACCCATGCAGTCGAGAATGTTGCTAACGAGTATCAGGATCAGAAGCCGCTCGTCATTTATGCTTCTTCCTCTAACTGGAAATGGCATTTCAGCTATCCTGAGGAAGGCATTGAAACGGTTAACTACGTGAACATTCCCGTACACCGTGCAGTAGAATTCAGACTGTACTCCTTCGGGACCATCACCAGCTTCTGGGTACCGCAGCTTGCCGGACAGAAATACGCAATGAGCGACATGCTCACCTATCTTAACCTGTCTGGTGATACCGTAGGGTCTTATATCGGAAAGAACTCGAATTTCAGCGGTAAAGGCTTTGCCCATATGGAATTCGAAACGCTGGTTATGACCGATGCGGATTATAAGGACTGGGTTAAAGAAGTGAAGGAAACAGCACCTGCGCTTACTGAGGATGAATTCAAAGGACTGCTGGCTGCCGACCATCTCGGACGCAAGACTTATTCCTCTACCCATCTGGATTTCAGCCCGCCTCCTGGCGATCACAGCGAGCATATGAGCGGTGACGGCATGGAAATGGATATGCACAACGGCGGTGAAGAGCACGAGGATAACAAGGAAATCCACCCTTCCCCGGCACCTTCCAGCCAGACGGAGTTCGACAGCAATCCTGCCCCTGAGGTAGAGGAGCCGCTGCCTAGCTCGCCAGTCGAAGAGCATACTCACGAGTAACAAACAACCATGGAGCTAACAGCTCTCATATAGCATGAAACATGCTACAGCAACAACCTGAAAGGAGCCACCCTAATGGATTTAGAGAAATTTAAGGTTCACGGCGAACCCTTGATTTATGGAGCCATGATCAGCATCGCACTTGCCACCATCGGGATTCTCGTCGGGTTGACCTACTTTAAGAAGTGGGGCTATCTCTGGCGTGAATGGCTTACTACTGTGGACCACAAGAAAATCGGGGTTATGTATATCCTTGCAGCCCTCCTGATGCTCTTCCGCGGTGGCGTCGACGCCATGATGATGCGCCTGCAGACTGCAGCGCCCGAAATGAAATTCCTTGATGCACAGCACTATAATGAGGTCTTTACCACCCACGGCCTGATCATGATCCTCTTCATGGCTATGCCGTTTATTATCGGTCTGATGAACGTCATCATTCCGCTGCAGATCGGCGCAAGAGACGTTGCTTTCCCCCGGCTCAACGCTGTCAGCTTCTGGCTCTTCTTTTTCGGAGCGATGCTGCTTAACATCTCCTTCGTCATCGGCGGTTCACCGGATGCAGGCTGGTCCGCTTACTTCCCGCTGGCGAGTCTGGAGTTCAGCCCAACCGTAGGTAACAACTACTATTCTCTGGCTCTGCAGATTTCCGGTATCGGTACGCTTATTACAGGGGTTAACTTCATTGTTACCATCCTCAAAATGCGTGCTCCGGGCATGACCCTGATGAAGATGCCGATGTTCACCTGGTCTGTACTGATTACAAACGTTATTATCGTCTTCGCTTTCCCTGTGCTTACCGTAGCACTGGCACTAATGATGTTCGACCGCCTGTTCGGCTCACAGTTCTTTACGATGGCCAACGGCGGGATGGATATGCTCTGGGCCAACCTGTTCTGGGTATGGGGACATCCTGAGGTATACATTGTTATTCTGCCGGCCTTCGGTATATACAGTGAGATCATTGCCACCTTCTCCAAAAAGAACCTGTACGGATATACCTCCATGGTATTCAGTATGGTTATCATCTCGCTCCTGTCCTTCCTGGTATGGGCTCACCATTTCTACACCATGGGTCAGGGCGTAATGGTCAACAGCTTCTTCTCCATCACCACGATGGCAATTGCTGTTCCGACCGGGGTCAAAATATTTAACTGGTTGTTCACCCTCCGCAAAGGGCGAATCACCTTTACTACACCGATGCTGTACACGCTGGCCTTTATCCCGATCTTTACTATCGGCGGGGTTACCGGCGTCATGCTGGCGATGGCCAGTGCCGATTACCAGTACCATAATACAATGTTCCTGGTAGCGCATTTCCACTATGTTCTGATTCCGGGCGCAGTGTTCGCCGTTATTGCCGGGTTCCACTACTGGTTCCCGAAAGTATTCGGCTTCCGTCTGAACGAACGTCTCGGCAAGCATGCCTTCTGGTGGATCATTATTTCCTTTAACGTAACCTTCTTCCCGCTGTTCTTCCTCGGCCTGATGGGGATGACACGCCGGATGTACACCTATTCGGAAGAGACCGGCTTCGGTCCGCTGAATATGCTGTCATTCGCCGGAGCGGTAGGTCTGTCTATCGGCTTCCTCCTGCTGGTGTACAACATCTACTGGAGTACCCGCTACATGCCGAGAGATACAACAAGCGATCCTTGGGATGGACGTACCCTGGAATGGGCTACACCAAGTCCGATCCCGGCTTACAACTTTGCAATTGTGCCTAAGGTTAAATCCCTGGATCCGTTCTGGGAATCCAAACAGAAGAACATTCCGCTGTTTGAAGACAAAATCACCAAGATTCACTTGCCTAACAATACCGGGAAGCCATTTATCCTGGGTGTAATCTTCTTCTTCCTGGGCTTCTTCCTCGTATTCAGTATGTGGATTCCGGCTATTGTCGCCGGTGTCGGTGTCATTGTTATGCTGGCAGCGATGTCCTTTGACCAGGATCACGGCTTCTACGTATCAGCTGAAGAAGTTATTGCGACTGAAAAGAAACTGCGGGGTGAGACTGTATGAAGATAGATGCGTCGAAGCCGCTGGAATATTCAACAGAAGAGAACAGTAATAAGATCTTCGGCTTCTGGGTGTTCCTCGGAGCTGAAATCCCGCTGTTCGCTACATTGTTCACTGTATACTTCGTTATGGTTAACCGTTTTGCCGACGGACCGAGCGGACCTGAGATCTTTGAAATCGGCCCCTTGCTGATATCAACCTTCCTGCTCCTGACAAGCTCGTTCACGATCGGTCTTGCGGTGCACGCCATGCGCCACGGCTACAAAAAAGCCATGATGTTCTTCATGGCGATTACACTGCTGATGGGTCTGGGCTTCATCGGCATTGAAATCGAGGAATTCCTCACCTACGTTCATGAAGGGGCAACTCTGCAGACCAGCGGCTTCCTGTCCAGTCTGTTCGTATTGCTCGGAACCCATGGTGCCCACGTCAGCTTCGGCTTCCTGTGGGGAGTAGGGATTATGATTCAGTTGTGGCGCCGGGGGATTACCCCTGCTACCGCCAACAAAACATTTATCTTCTCACTGTTCTGGCATTTCTTAGACGTAGTCTGGATCTTCATCTTCAGCTTCGTCTATCTGAAAGGAATGATGTGATATGATAAAGCAACTGTTTCCGATCCGCCATGTGATGGGCTATCTGGCCTCGCTGGTCCTTTCAGCCGCTGCGCTGATTGTCATTTACGGCGATCTGTCCCATACAGCCAATGTGGTGGTATTGACGGTCACTGCACTTATCCAGGCTTCCCTGCAGCTGTTTGTGTTCATGCACATCGGCGAATCGGCAGATACCAAGAAAGAACTCTATCTCAACATTGCCTATGCTTTGTTCGTAGGTTTGATCACCCTGTTCGGTACCCTCTTCATCTTCGTATGGGGCTGGTACGCCTAAGCTTCACAGCTCAATCCGCTTCATAATAGAACAGCCCGCTTCCGTTAAGCTACGGAGCGGGCTGTTTTTGGGTATGTATGCAGCTGAATCCCCGTATTTTTCAACAAACCTTCAGCCCGGATTCAACCAACTTTCAGCGCAGGCTCAGATGCCTCTCAGCTAGCGGTTCTACAATGTAGATATTCACAGCAGCACAGCAATCTGATTAAAACTGCAGGTATCCCGGAAGGTCATGACAGCCGAACAGCCCCTGGAACATTACTGTTCTCAGGGGCTGTCTGCTGTCTATATGAAGCTGATATTCCATTTACGTTATAGCTTGAACCTTGCAAGCTCCTTCTGCAGGTCCTCAGCAAGCTTCGCCAGATATTGGGCAGACATGGACATCTCGCCCATTGCTGACAGCTGTTCTTCACTTGCAGCGCTGGTATCCTGAACATCCTCCGCACCTTTGCGGGAAGCATCACTCACCCGCTCCATCGCCTCCGTCACCGACTGCGATTCCCCGGAGACATGCTTAACCGCAATTCTGATCTGCTCTGTCTGCAGAGCAGCTGACCGGATTGCCGACTGGATCTCGGCAAAAGCCAGCGAGACCGCCTCACTCTGCGCCACACCCATCGCAACCAGTTCTGACCCGGCTGTCATTGATTCCACAGCGCTGCCTGTCTGCTGCTGGATATCTGTAATAATCTCTGTAATCTGCAGGGAGCTGTGTCCGGTCGCTTCAGCCAGCTTGCGGATTTCTTCGGCAACAACTGCGAAGCCGCGCCCGTGCTCCCCGGCCTTGGCCGCTTCAATGGATGCATTCAGCGAGAGCAGGTTGGTCTGGGCGGCAATCGCATTGATTGTGGTTATAATTGTATTAATTTGCCCGGAGAGGCTGCCCAGATTGCCGACCACGGTCTGTGTGGCGGCAACACTGGAGTTGATCTCACTCATCCGGGTAATAATGCTGCTCACTGCCTCGGCACCATGCTCTGTTGAAACAGCTGCACCGTTCATCAGCTCACCCATTTCCTTGCTGCTGCGCTCCACTGCCGCAATATCCTCTGCCATCGTCTGCACCGATGCTGTGGTGCGGGTAATGCTGTCTGACTGAGCCTCGAAGCCGGCTGCAATGTCGCCGGAGGCCTCTGCAATCAGCTGTGAGGCGAGCGCGGTCTGCTCTGCACTCGCACTCATCTCCTCAGAAGAGGCCGACAGCATTTCTGTACTCTCCGAGATGCCCTGCATCATCCGCTTTAGACTGGCGAGCATAGCGTTAAAGGACCGGTTAATCTGGCCAATCTCATCCTTAGAGGTATAGGCCGCCGTTACTGTCAGGTCTCCTTGCTCCGCACGGTTCATAAGAGCTTGAAGCTCCTTCAGCGGCTTCGTGATCAGCCGGGAAATAACGATACTGATGGCAATGCACAGTACCCACGCGGCAGTAATCAGAATTGTGCTGACAGTTCTTGAGGTTCTGGCATCGCCCAGGGTGAGCTCGTTATGCGTTCTCGCATCGGCAATCAGCGAGGCCGAAGCATCGTCCAGCAGACTGACCATCCTCTCGCGCAATGCACTGAAGGCACTCCCGGCAAAGACCTGATAGCCCTCTTCGCTCAGATTTTTGCCTGCCAGCTGGAGGATATTATCGCGCTGTGTCCGGTAGTCCTCAAGGAGCGACATATATTCACTGATTCCATTGCTGACTGCCTCATTGTTGAATTCAACGGCTTTCAGTTCTGTCATCAGTTCATTGTTCTGCTCAATCCGGTTCTGAATCTGATCTGCAAGCTTCATGCTCTGGTCAGCAGCCTTGGTCAGCAGGTTCTCCAGGAGAAATGACTCGATCGTCCGGTTATTGGCACGTATTTCAGTAACCAGATAGATAGGAAGCAGACTCTGGTTATAGGTCTCCTGCGAACGGTCAGCCAGTTTATCAGTAAACAGGACCCCGGTCAGACCGACACCGACCACCAGGATTACAGCGACAGCTACAAGAACTGTCATTTTAAATCTAACTTTTAAATTCCTCATTATCCTTATTCCCGCCTTCTCCCAAGCTTGCTATTTAAACTATATCGGCGAAAAAAGTCGAAAATTGATGCATTATAGAAAATAATGTCGAAGTTCACTTGGTTTAGCAGCTCATTCGGATACAGGCGAGCCTATTCCTTAAGCAGCCCGTATTTCCGGCGGAAACGTTTGAGCACACTGGTCCAGCCTCCGGCCAGCACAGCCAGAAAGAAGACATTTGATACGGCATGGGCCAGGTCAAAATAGAAGCTGGAAGCGTAAGCTGCAGCCACCAGGCCCCAGCTAAAAGCATCCGGCAGGCTGATAATGTACCAGATGTTCATGATCCAGCCGAACAGAAAACCCCAGAGAAAGCCGAACAGCAGCATTCCGGCACGCTTCCTCATCCACCAGGAATTCCGCAGCCAGCCGGTGCTAAGACCGGCCATTCCCCAGGCGAACATCTGCCATGGCGTCCATGGGCCTTGGCCGAAATAGATATTAGACACAAGCGCAGCCACTGCTCCGATGATAAAGCCCGCCTCCGCCCCGAATACGTAGGCAGACAGCATAACAATTGCCGATACTGGCTTCACGCTGGGCAGCGCCGCGAACGGAATCCGGCTGACTGCGGCGATTGCCGACAATACAGCCAGCAGCACCAGCTCCCTGGACTCCAGCCTGCGGCGTTCCAGGCGGAGAAAAACGGGCAGCAGCGCCGCTCCGAGCAGCACCAGGCTGAGAAGCATATAGTGGCGGTCCTTCAGCGCTGCCATAAGCGCCAGTCCTGCCAGAAATAGCGCCACAGCCATAATCAGCGGGAAGCGTAAACGTGCCATGCTGTCATCACATCCTCAATGGTCAATGCCCGCGGCAGCAAATCACGCACCATGCGGTTGACCGCAGTTGTATAGAAATAGTTGCTGCTGAAAAACGCCGCCGGACTTCCCTCAGCCGTAATACTTCCATCAAACAAAAGTGCACAGCGGGAAGCATAACGCGCAGCAAACTCTACATCATGAGTTACAACGGCAATACTAATACCCTGGCTCCGCAGCAGTGCAAGCAGGCCGGCAAACCGGGCCTTTGCAGCCGGGTCAAGCCCTTTGGTCGGCTCGTCCAGCAGCAGCACTGCAGGCTTAAGCAGCATCACCATGGCCAGGGCCAGCTTCTGCTGCTGACCGCCGCTGAGGTCATGCGGATGGTTCTCCAGCACCTGACCGAGCTCAAACACCTCTGCCAGCCTGCTGATCTCCCTTCCAGCCTCATCCGGTGCCAGGCGGGCAGCCGCAGCCATATGCTGCAGCTCTTCCATTGCGGTATCGTAGCTGAAATACAGCAGCGGATTCTGGGCCAGGAAGCCGGCGGTTATCCCGGCGGCCGTTACCACCTTGCCCCGCTGCGGCTTGACCATCCGGCTCAGCACATGCAGCAGCGTGGACTTTCCGGCACCGTTACCGCCAAGGACGGCCAGCAGCTCGCCCTGATACAGCGTCAGATTAAGCTTGCGGAGCACCTCCCGTCCTTCCTTCTCATAGCGGAAGGTAACCTCCTTCGCGCTTAGCAGGGGAAGCTTCTTATCCGGCTTGTGCGGATGCATCATTTCAGAGGCATCGCCGGACACAAGAGCGGCAGCCGGGATAAATGCAGGGCCGGCTATTCCGCTTCCAGGGAGACCCAGCGAGGCTGCCGCCGCGTAGTCATGCAGCCAGCGGCGGCCCTCACGGACTGTCAGCGGTATGAACCCCGGACGGCTCAGGCTGTTTTCCTGTGCCGGCAGTTCCAGAAACAGACGGGCTGCCGTCGGCAAATAGGCCTGTACTGCCAGAGCTTGTTCCTCACCCGCTCTGGAGATAAGCTCGCGGGGAGGACAGGCTGCCTTCAGTACCCCGTTCTCTATAAGCAGTACCCGGTCAGCGAGCGGAAGCACCTCCTCCAGGCGGTGCTCACTGATAATAATGGTCATCGACATCTCTTCATTCAGCCGGTGAAGGGTCTGGATGAATTCACGTGCCGCAACCGGGTCGAGCTGCGAGGTCGGCTCATCCAGCAGCAGCAGCTTCGGCTGAAGCAGCAGAACGGAGGCCAGATTAAGCAGCTGCTTCTGTCCGCCGGAGAGCTCATGCACCGGCTTGTACAGCAGCGGCTCCAGTCCGAACAGTCCGGCCATCTCCGCCAGCCTGCTCCGCATCACCTGCGGCGGGTAGCCGAGATTCTCCATTCCGAAGGCCAGCTCATGCCAGACGGTGTCCATGACAATCTGCGCGTCCGGATTCTGAAACACCATCCCGATCTCTGCTGCAGCCCGTTCAGCCGGCAGCCCGGCCAGCGGCAGTCCTGCATAACGGACTATGCCGCTTCCTGTCCCCACAGGAGTAAGCTCGCGCTTCAGCTGGCGCAGGAGCGTCGTTTTGCCGCCGCCTGACGGACCCATGAGCACTATAAATTCTCCCTCCTCTACTGTGAAGGTGAGCTCATGGAGCGTGTCCCGTTCAGCTCCGGGGTAGCGGAAGGATAAGCCTTCCGCCGCGATGATCTCCATAGCCATATCTCCTTTCCTTCCAAGCCCGCCGGTATCAGCACGAACAGGCAGAAGCTGGTATACATCAGCGCTTCTCCTCCGCCGAATACAAGAGGCTTCATACGCGGATAGATTTCAACTGTCCCGTAGCCCTGCATCCAGAGAATCAGCGGGATTAGCCCGCTGATTACAAGCAGCAGGAGTGCGGTTGTGTCCAGCCGGTCCAACCTGAAGGTTGAATACGTACTGCGTCTGCGGATACCGTACCCCCTCGCCTTCATAGAATCGCCCGTCTGCAGCGCTTCCTCCAGCGACCAGGTCAGCAGCACCTTCATCAGGGTCATACCATCACGCATTCTTTTACGCAGACTCCCCTTAGACACATCAATTCCCCTGAACCGCTGGATCATTGTAATCTCGTGCAGTCTTCTCTGGAACAGGGGTATGAACCGGATCGCCATTAGTGTCAGCAGAGCCGTCTTGGGAGCAGCCGCGGCAAAGGCATACATGAATTTATCTGTTGTTACTGTGTAGTTGTAAGAAAGGAATACAATAAAAATCGTAAGCAGCACCAGCATCATAATCAGCCCGTACAGCACAGCCTCCAGTGTAACGGGCTGATCCCATAGGTAGAACAGGATGTGCGCCCCCCTGTGCGAGAACAGCGGATTCAGCAAGGCTACAGAGCCGGCCATCAGCAGATAGAACGGCAGCCCGCGCAGCAGCTGCTTGCCCTGTCCTTGGAGCAGCAGCAGAAGCATGACGCCCGCAAGCTCGGTAATCAGGAAGAGCGGATGCATAAGCAGCGCGGCGAACAGCAGCAGGCCGGCATAGTAGAACAGCGCTACCGCAGGATGCATGGCGCGGAAGCCGCTGCTCATGGCGCCTTGGCTCCGATGTCCTTGCCAAGGTCCAGGGTATAGAGCCACTCTATTGTATCCCCGGGCTGTACCGTGTAGCTTCCGGCGCTTTTATCCGGGAACTCCCCGTTCACCCTGTACATCCAGCCGCTCTCCGCACCATAATCCAATTCATATAGATTGTCTATTCCTTCGACATAGGCAAAGCCCTTCGCTCCCTGAAATTCCATCTGGATCTTCTGCTGGCGGGTAATCCGCTTCAACAGATCCAGCACACTTTCGCCTTGCTTGATTTCGAACGCCGCCGGCGCAAGAATCACCCCGTGCCCGGCATCTCCCGTTATGGAGATGACCGCTGTGTCCGCTGCAGCGGCGGGCTGTGCAGCCGCTGCTGCCTTGGCCGTCGCCGCCGGCGACGGCGTGACTGCCGGCTTCGCAGCGCCGGCAGAGGGGCCCCCGGCAGCGGACGGCTTCGCCGCTGCCGGTGCGGTCAAGCCGGCGCCTTTAGCGGGCGGCGCCGCAGCTGTGGCCGCCGGACGGGACGTGTCCGGCGGAGCTGTGCCTGCGGGGCTGCTGCCCGCAGGCGGTGTAGCCGGCGCGGCGGCTGCGGGAGACGGCGGGACGTTCCCCGCCGGCGCGGACGGCGGGGCGGTGACGGCAGCGTCTCCGGGCTGCGGAGACGCGGTGGCCGGCGGCTGCGGGCTCTGCGCCGCAGCCGTGGCAGTGGCGCTGCCGCCGGACGGGGCGGCAGCCTCATTCGCGCCGGGGGCTGTGCAGCCCGGCAGCAGCAGTGCAGCCAGCAGCACAAGCGCTGGCGGAAGCAAACGGCGGATAGCCGGTTTAGTCATTAATCATTGCACCTCCTGAAATAGACCCGCCCGGCAGAATCTTAGCATGAATGCACAACAAGCCGCATTCCATGGCTGAGCTCCAAAACCTGTAGCTTTTTGTCTTTGAAAAAAGGGAAAGAACGAGAGCCTTCTGCCCCCGTTCCATCCCTATCATTAATCTTATACTATTCTAGCCTAAATCGGGCGCTAAATCTGCCACATCTTTGTAATTTTTCGGCATGCATGCTGTAGCTTGTTACGGCAGCCGGACTGCCACCACTGCAGCCATTTCCCGGGTTACCGCAGCCGCCGGATCAAAGGAGCCGTTATATCCGCTCATATAACCCAGCTGTGATACGGTGCGGACTGCGGACAGCGCATAGCTGCTGATCCGGCTCTCATCTGTAAAGGAGCCTGCTGCACTGCTGCTCTCCAGCTTGAAGGCTCTCATGATCATGACCGCCATATCCTGGCGGGTAATGTACCCGTCGGGATTAAAGACGGTATTGCCCACACCCGAGATAATCCCCAGCTCCTTCGCTTTCAGCACCGTTCCGTAATACCAGGAACCGGCTTTTACATCGCTGAATACAGAAGCAGCAGAGGAATCAGCCGGAGCTTCGCCTGCCAGTCTTAACAGCAGGGCCGCAAATTCTGCGCGGGTGATCTTTTGCTTAGGGGCAAAGATCAGTTCTGTGCCGCTGACACCCTTCATCAGTCCCTGATTATAGGCCTCTTGTACAGAAGCAAGCGCCCAGGCGGAGATTTGGCTCTCATCAGTAAATTTGGCTGCATTCACTGCCCCCGGTGTAATACTGAACAGCTTGGAATCCCCTGTCAGGAAACGGTTGTACGCTGACAGTGCCAGCAGCGCTTGCTCGGTAGCCAGGCTATTTCCAGGCTGGCCTGCGGCATGGGCATAGCTGCCGTCTGCCTGTCTGAACGACGCCAGATGCGTCAGCAGACCGCCCTTTGCTTTTACAAAACGGACATCTCCAGGACCGATGCCGGCACTGCTGAGAGCAATGATGACCTGAGCTGTGCTTTCACTGTTTTCTGTACCTGAAGCCTTGTAGCCGCCGTTCTCCAGCTGCTGCTGCGACAGCCATGTAACCGCCTTGTCGAGTGGAGCCTGCACTGCAGACTGGCTGGTGTGGGCGGAAAGTGCCGTAACTGCCATCGCTGTCAGGTCTACATCATCGGTTCCCCCCGCAGTCAGCGGGAAGCCCCCATCCTTGCTCTGCAGCTCTAAGATTGAAGTAATCAGACGTTCTCTGGTCCACAGTGCATTTGCAGGCACCTTATAGGAGCCGCTGTCCAGGGCGATCAGGCCAAAAATCAGACCGTTGCTGCCCTGTCCCGCCATATTGCTGTTGTTATAAATCTTCTCAATCAGATTATAGCCGCCGATGCTCTGCGGATCTGCCCCGGCCGCAGCTACGGCCAGCACCAGCCGCTCATAATCGGTTACCTTGCGGAATTCACCATTGCTTGCAGCAAGCTGCTCCTTTACTGCGTTCAGATAGCTTGCCGGTACAGCATAGCCGCTACGGGCCAGGCCGATTGCCTGCCAGTCGCTCAGCTCCTCTGCTGCTGCTGCCGCCTTGGCTGTGGCAGCAATATCAGCGGCCAGCTTGTCACGCTGCGGTTCAAACTTACTGCGGTCTACAACTGCATACGTTGTAAAGTGGCTGATTTTACCGGTGATGACCCCTGTTTTGGCATCAAGCACTGCCGGAACTGGAATCCATTCACCTGTACTCTCGTTCAGCCAGGCCAGCGCCAGATTGGCTTGATTAGAAGCCGTGACCGGAAGCACAATCTGCAGGTCCACTGTGTTCAGGAATTTCGTACCGTCAGGCTGGAAATCATACATTCCCGATACCACTTCGGGACGGTTTGCAGGTAACTCCTGAACCACAATTTCAACCGTACCGGACACCGAACCTGCCGGAAGCTGCAGCTGTACTTCACCGGCACTGTCCTTCAGTACAGACGATGCACCCGGAGTTACATTCTGCCGGAAGCTGACCACATTGGCGCTTAGCAGCTTTTGAAGCGCTGCTGCCTCTTCCGCTGTCATTAGGGTTCCGGTTACGGCAGTCGTCTGACCGACCTGCTGAATCGGAAGCGTATTGTCAGCAGTAATGGCTACCCCTGCCAGGCTTCCTGATCCGGCTGCGCCTGTGCCGCCGGTGCTTCCCGGTCCACCTGGCGGATTTCCGATATCCGCTCCGCCGTCGGTTGTGTAGCGCCAGGCCAGCACATCGCCGCTGCTGAGCTTATAGCTGCCCGCGCTTGTTTTGGGATAGCTGCCGTTAACCGAATACATCCAGCCGCTGTCTTTGCCCCGGTCCATCTCGGCCAGGCCGTCGATCGATTTAATATAGACACTGTCACCGCTGCCGCCGCTCACTACTTTGCCGCCAAGCTGGCGGACCAGCAGGCTGTAAGCAGTCTCGCCTTCATTCAGCGTTACAGTAGTACTGGAGAGAATGCTGCCCTTAATGCTGTCACCGGTGACAGAGATCACCGCCGTCGCCGGCTGGGGAACTGTATCCACAGACGCAATGGTCAACGCCTGTGTGTAACGGGCAATGCTTGGCAGCTGGCCTTCAGCATAGCCCGTTACAGCCAGTGTGTGTACACCGGCCGGCAGGCCTTGCCCGAAGGCTGCCACACCCTCTGAATTTGTTGTAGCTGTAACTCCGCCGGCACTGACCTGAACCCCGGCAGCAGCAGAGACAACCAGCTGCGGTACATAGCTCGCATCCCAGACCTGTGTAAGCTGCTTGACCTGAACAGCAAAGGCTTCACCCTGCTTAGGCTGCGCAGGCGTAACCGCCACTGAATCCACTAGCTGCGTGCTGCTTCCGCCGTAATAGACAAGCACCTTGTCAGACGCCTGAAGTACGAAATCATTCATTCCGGTTTCAGGATAGATCCATTGTCCTCCACGGGATACCGCAAAGCTCCAGTATCCGTCTTTGTGGTAGACTCCGCCTTCAATTCCGCCGATTCCCTGAACGAAAATACCATACTGGGATTCGGCAGCCTGCAGCGCAATGCTACGGGAAGCCGTCAGCTGCTGCAGGGCATCATAAGCATTGAACGCCTCAAGCGCACCCTCGGCTATAAGGCCCTGCGGTCCTTCAATCGCCAGGGAAGCCGCTACATTGCCGGGAGCTACCTTGAAAGCCTGCGTATGCCGTACAATTGTAGGGGAGGCCCCTTTAACATAGCCGGTTACGGCCAGCGTGTAGACTTTGGCAGGCAGACCTTTTTCAAAAGCAGCCTTGCCTGCATCATCTGTAGTTACCGTTGTACCGTCAATCGTTACCTGTACTCCGGCTGCCGGTGAAACAACCCGATCACTCGTATACGTTGTATTATTCCACACCCATTGTACTTGTGTAATTGTAACTGTGAACGGTTCATCCGGTTTTGGCTGCTGCGGGGTGGTCTCAACTAAGTCTACTACCTGTGTAGCTGAACTCCCCAGGTAGACAAGCACCTTATCAGATGCCTGCAATTCGAAACTGCCCATGCCGACGCTCGGATAAATCCATTTCCCGCCACGCTGGACTACAAAATTCCAATACCCGTCGTAGGTTTCGCCAGGATAGCCGGCAATACCGGATACATAGCTGCCGAAAGAGGACTCTGTAATCTGCAGCGGAATATTCTGCGCGGCAGCCAGCTTCTTCAACGCTGTCATTACATTTGCCGCTTTCAGCACACCTTCGGCAATAAGGCCCTCAGGCCCTTCAACTGCCAGCTGAACGGACACATTGCTGGAGATAATGGTTACAGGCTGCGTGTACTTAACAAGTGCAGGTGCCTTGTCAGCCGTGTATCCTGTTACTGTCAGCGTATAATCCCCTGCCGCCAGGCCTGCACTGAATTCGGCTTTGCCGTCTTGGCCGGTAACCGCAGTCTGGCCGCCGACGGTAACCTTCACCCCTTCAGCTTTGGAGGTTACCGGAACTGGGGCACCTGTGCTCCAATCCCATGTAATCTGAGTCACTGTGACGTCGAAGGCTTCGTCTTCTCCAGGCTGCGCCTTGGACAATTCAGCCGATTCAACAAGCTGGGTGCCGAAATCCCCGTAGTATACGACAACGCGGTCAGAGCTCTTAAGGCTGAAGTCCTTCATGCCTACTTCGGGATACAGCCACTCTCCGCCGCGGACTACCGCATAGCTCCAGCCGTCATAGCCGCCGAACAGTCCCGCAGTCACATTCCCGATTGCCGTAACATAACTGCCGGAAGGGTTCGTAAGCGCCAGACCGTTCAGTGCTGCGACCTTCTCCAGCGCTTCAAGGGCATTGCCTGCATAAGCACTGCCTTGTCCCAGCGTACCCTGCGGCCCTTCAATTACGAGCGGTACATACACCAGCGGATTCTGCGCTGCCGGCTTCGTAAAGTCATACAGCTTCCCGTTATTACCGCCGCTGAACAGGTTGTAGGCAACAAGTGCCTGCAGCCCTTGTTCAGTTGCGTAGGCATTGACGCTTCCGCTCTCATTATGGGCAAAGCCGCCGCCGGCTTTGAAGAAGCTCAGCAGTCTTCCGATCAGGTCTCCGTCTGTCTTGGTAAAATCCGGTCCTGCCGGGTCTATGCCGAAGGAGGTCAGGCCGATAATAACCTGGGCGGCACTCTCGCTGTTATCGCCGTATCCGCCTTTACTGTCCTGCGCAGCGGATAACCAGGCTACCGCCTTCTGTCCGGCAGTTGCTACTGCCGGCTCATTCCGGTGCGCAGCCAGCGCCGTCAAAGCCATCGCCGTCATATCCGGGTCACTGGCACCTGATGACAGGGTAAAGCCGCCGTCTGCCTTCTGCTTGGACAAAATCTCGCTTAACAGCGCCGCTTTGCTCCATTTGGCATCACTCGGCAGGGTATAATCACCGGAATCCAGCGCAAGCAGCGCATATACCGGGGCATTGAGCGTCTGTCCGCTGATCTTATCATTGTTATAGATCTTCTCAATCAGATTGTAGCCCGCCGAGGAGCCGCTGCCGGCGTAATTCTCCGGATCCGCACCAACTGCCTTCACCGCAAGCACAATCCGAGCATAATCCGTCACGCTGGCAAAGCTGCCGCCGGCTGCGCTAACCTTTTGCACAAGGGTCTGCACATAGCTGTCAGGCACATCATAGCCGGCCTGGGCAAGCCCGATTGCCTGCCAATCTGACGTTACGCCGCTGTTCAAAACATACTCAGCAGTCTTGTAGGTAGCCTCTTTTACAGTAACCTGGCCATTGTCCGCTGCTACCAGCGTACTAAGCAGTCCCGGGGAAGCATCATCCGCTGTATACACAGCCTCCGTTACACTTTCCGCTCCTTGAACCGCTGAAGCATCCGCTGCAGCATAGCTTTGGCCGGACGGGACAACAGCTCCCCCTATAATGGAGATAATCAGCAATAAAGCCAGGCCGAGTCTCAGGAACTTGGCAGAATAATTCTTTTTCATCTTTACCCTCTTTCCTATTAATTAATAGAATGATCCTTCAATTGCCCCTAGCCCAACATAAAAACCGCCCTGATTAAGGGCGGCCGGGAAGAATACAAATTAACGGCAGGACGGCTGTAAGCTAAGCCTGCTCATCACAAGCCCGGCCATAAGCAAGCACAACTTGTGCAAAGCACACTATCGCCTTAAGCCGCAGTCCATCTGCAAGTGTTCCGCATTCTTACCCCACGAAGAAGTGAAACGTCTGTGAAAAAGGCAGGTCTCCTGGCTTGTGCTTCATCGTTCCCCCTTGCCTTCCCGCCCTTCTAAACATCCGGACAGTGGCACATCAGCAGGGGTCACTCTGCATTTACAGTGGCGGGACCGCGCCGGATTCGCACCGGCCTTCCCTATTAAGCGGTTCTATCAAGGTAGAACACGCACCCTTTTCACTAGCTTATTAAATTTTAATATTCATAATCATAGCTAGTATTCCCCTGTATGTCCATAGAAAAGCTGTAACAATCTCATTCCACTCTATGTCAGTAGGGCGGCAGGTGAACAGGCGTCAGCAGCAGAATTGCTTCTACCCGGCAAATATGTGTCAGGGAGAGCATGCCCGCGCAGACTTCCTTCTCAGCCCTTTCCCATACAATAATTACCCGCCCCCTGCCATGCAGCCCTCCCTTTCTCTCCGACTAGCTATACCCTCTTCCTCTTCCTCTTCCTCTTCCTCTTCCTCTTCCTCTTCCTCTTCCTCCTACTCCTACTCCTACTCCTACTCCTACTCCTACTCCTACTCCTACCTAATCCTACCCCACTCCTATTCCAAGTCCACTACTCCACTGCTCCAGTACTCCACCACTTCCCACTTCCCACTTCCCTCTTCACCACTCCACCACCACGCTAATTACTCGGACGACCTGCCGTGCAAACTACCACTGTCCTGATGCCTACAGCCCCTCTTTACTCCGACAACAAACACACCTGAAATTAGTTGGAAAAAAGTAATTTAATTCTGCCGGAATCCCGATTTTAGTGTAAATAGGTGGAAAATAGTTACTTAATCCTCTAGTTTTCTGCTTATTTCGAGTGATCGGCTGAATTAGATGGAGAATTTCCACATAAACCGGTTCATCGCTTATTTCTGCAAAGATTAGTTGTCTAAAATCCACTTAACTACAACCACCTCTTCAGCATTCCGCAGAAAAAAACCTGACCGCACCTGAACATTCCTGCCCGCCCCTCTGCCGATAGTTGTACTGATCAAAATCGAATTTATGCGCGTTGAGAATACGGAGGATTGGGATAAAATACTCTTTCACTGCGACAGCACCCTATATATTAGTATTCCACCGCCCACCATTGGCAGAAAAAAATCCTGAACGTACCCGTGCCGTTATCGGTCACTTGTACTGTTCAGGATTATATTAGTTGGTGACACTAGTTGGTCAGGGACAAACAGGCGTTACTGCGCACCCGCAGTACTCTCTGCATTAGCATCGTCAGAGCCGGCTGCATCTGTGTCAGCTCCACCGGATGCATTGTTGCCGCCAGCGTTGTTGCCAGTAGTACCGGCACCAGCCGAAGCATCAGGCGTTGCCCCCGCTGTAGCGGAAGGCTCCGCTGCCGGCGTGGAGGATGCTCCCGCCGCCGGGTCAGGCTGAACAATCAGCTTGTAATCACCGGCTTTGATCATGCTGCCGGCGGCAAGCACTGCACCCGGCTCCAGGTCAACGGTGACACGGTAGTACGCAGCGCCCGGCTGGCCGGATGACACCGGGGAAGAGACGGACTCGCCGCCGTCTCCTGTCCCGGTACTGGCATTACCAGCCGCGCCTTCAACCACTCCAGATCCGGCATTACCAGCCGCACCTTCATCCGCTCCAGACCCGGCATTACCAGCCGCGCCTTCATCCACTCCAGACCCGGCATTACCAGCTTCGCCTTCATCCACTCCAGACCCGGCATTACCAGCCGCACCTTCATCCACTCCAGACCCGGCATTACCAGCCGCGCCTTCATCCACTCCAGATCCGGCATTACCAGCCGCACGTTCATCCGGTCCAGATCCGGCATTACCAGCTGCGCCTTCATCCACTCCAGATCCGGCATTACCAGCAACGCCTTCATCCGGTCCCGGCGCCGACACCAGGCAACTTCCTGTCGTCGCGATAACACCGTAGGTGTCCGTCACCTTGTCGCCGGACATGAGTTCAATCTCCGAAGGGTTAAAGGCGGAGCATGTCTCAGTATCTTCAAAGGTGAACACCAGCCGTGTACCGCCTGCAGCACCGCTGCCGAGCGCAACGGTAACCGCCGAATCGCCGCCTGTCCCTGCCCCTGTCTCCGGCTGTGCCGGGTCCGGCCGCAGCAGGCTGACCGCGATAATCACTGCGATGATCACAAGCCCCAGGACGGAGCCGCTGATCAGGAGTTGAAATCGGCTGCGGCTGACCCACCGCGCCAGCGGTGAAGCCAGCTTGCTGCGGGCTTCATTATAAACATTTTGCAGCGCCGGTCCGGCTGCAGCCGCATAGCTTTTGCGGAATTCACGGCTCTTGAACGCTTCACGGTCTTGATTCATGAAATATCTCAGTACAGCCCGCTTATAGCCCGGCCACAGCTTCTTATTCGAGACCGTGAACAGCCAGCTGCCCTGCGACCAGTCAAAGAAACGGTACACCGTCTCTTTGTCACCGGCCGCCTTACGCACAACCAGCTCCAGCAGTGCATCATAATCCAGCGGTCCGTCCGCGCGCTCACTGCTGTGATAGAACGCAAGCGGCAGCCGGTCAAACGGCTCGGCGCTGCTTGCCTCCTTCAGCCAGCGGCGCCCGAGCAGCTGCACATCGTCCAGCTCACGCGGGGCAAGTCCGGCAAAAACCTCCTCATCCGGCTTCTCCTCACCGAACCAGCGGTAGGCGGCACGAAGGGCATTGGCCTTGCGTCTGCTGATTGCATCCAGCGGCGGCTGCCAGTCTTCCGTATCCCGGTAACGCAGGAACGAAATATCCAGCAGCTGCTCCATCGTCAGCCCGTCCAGATCTACCCTGCTCAGCAAAAAGCGGTCGGCGGCTGTCGCCAGCTCCAGCAGCAGCGACATTGCCTCCGGATAGAGGCCGCTGCCTCTGCGCCGCTCTTTTTCCGCCTGCTCAACAAAATCATGGGCAGCAGCCACAGCAGCCACCGGGTTCTTGTCCCCGGCCAGCTTCTCCAGCAGATACTCCTTCACCATATCCCGGACAAAGGCCTGCTGCAGCACCTCAGGCAAAAAGCGCCCCCAGTGGAACACAAAGCGCATGATCTCTCTCATATCAGCGGCAGCAGCAAGCCTGGAGTCGATGTACGGCTCCAGCAAGGCTTTGCGGAACACCGGCTGAACCAGCACTTTTTTGAAGAAGGCTGCACTCAGCTCCCCGTCACTCTCAATGATGCCGTATGCCGCTGCCAGCACATCCTCCCGTCCGGCGGCAGGACAGTTGAGCATGGCGTTGATGAAGTAATCGACAATTTTGCCCCGGTAATTATGGCCCTCCAGCACAAAATACGCCTTAAACTGCTCCAACACCTCAGGCTCTGGAATAATGCGCTGCCGGACGGCATCATACTCACGGTCGAACCGCTCCAGAAACAGATCATTCAGCCTGATCCGTGACTCCAGTGCGCCCTCTGGCTTCAGGTAGGATAACAGCCCGCCGAGCACAGCAGACTTGTTCTCCGTGTACAGCTGCTCATTCCCCTGTTCAATCTCATAAAAAACCGCCAGCTCATTATAAAGCGCAAGCTGAAGCTTCCGCTCAGCAGCCTCGCCCAGCAGCAGCGAATCGGCGAACCGGCCGAAGTCCTCCATGCTGCCCCCGCGGCTGAGGGTTGTCCAGGCAAGCCCGGCAAACGGCTGGCGCGTCCCCGTAAAGTCCGCATTGAGAATACGGCCGGATGAAAGATCAAAGACATAATCCTTCTCGATGCTCCGGTCACCGGGACGCAGTGCGCCCTTTTCTACAAAGGTCAGATGAATGTATTTGCGGCTCTGCGGCTCATTTGCATAGGTAATGACACCCAGACGGCGGCGGAAATCAAACGGCAGGGCCCGAAACAGCACTTCTGTCAGTTCCGCAGCGCGCCGCGAAATTTCTATGACCGGCACATCGAGTGCAATATAGATTTTTTTCTTCCCGGCTACGGAGAGCATAACTGCCTGCAGCAGCGCTTTGAACAGCTCTTCGCTAAAACCGAGTGCACGCAGCACCTCCAGCGGCTCAGGCCGGCTTGTACGCTCACGCACAGGAATACCGGTCAGCTCCGGCAGCGTACCGCCCGGCTCACCGTCATATTCAGCGGCAAAGTCCGCATGCAGCCAGTCCCCGTAATGCTCCACAATCTCTTCCGAGCGGATCGGCGGCACAATAAAGTTATGGGCGAAAAAAGCGCTCCGCTGTCCCGTAAAATCAGCCGCCAGATAGCGGCTCTGCCCGATCACCGTATCGTTGGTCTCCGTATGGAACAGATGCAGCGCAGCAGGATACATCTCCTCACTTTTCTCGCCGCGTGCTGTGAGCTCAGCCGGAGCATCGTAGACGCAGAAGGGGTGGAGAATTTTTTTGACAAAATTATTATCAAGACTGTCCGATTTCGCTACGGTATCGAAGCCCTCGGTTGACCGGTAAACCCCGCGCCGCTCGCGGGTGTACATCTGCTGGGTGATCCCGGACCCTGAGAATCTGTTCACGGCCCGTCGCTCCCCTCAATATACTTCAGCTTATGCAGCAGCCAGATAAACGGCTCGTCCACACGGATCGGGCTGACCACACCTTCGATTTTCTGATTGACCGGATTGCTGCCCAGCGCAGAAACGGCGAAATATCCGGTATTGGCAAAATACACATCCATCGTATCCTTGAACGGACGGTCCACCTTCTCGATAAACCGGCGGATTTCTCCGTCGATATTATGATACTCGTCCAGATTCAGCGTTTTACGGTGCACGTAGTTATTGAACACGTTGCTGTTCGCCTTGATATAATCGCCGTCCTCATCCTTGAGCGAATGCAGCATATCGCTTTTGGCGAGAACAACCGCTGTCGGAATATCGGTTTTGCTCTTCTCCTGATAGGCGATAAAATCGCCGAACATCGTCAGCACCACATCGCGCGGCTCATCATACTGCGACACCCATTCACCCGGCTTATCGCCGTAGTTGATACGGATTTTTTCGCGGATGGAACGGATCTGCAGCGGATCGACCATGAACAGGATGCCCGCAGAGTTTTTGATATGCTGGCCGTGCAGCCCGAGATAATCCTGGTCAACCATACCTTCACCGGCCACATCGAAGAACACCAGCGTCAGCGGCGGCTTGCTCTCGTCCTTGAAGACGAACTGGAAGATGAACGGCTCCTGCATTTTTTCCTTCTGGGTCGAGGCCAGCAGATCACCTCGCTCAAACAGAGGCTCTTCGTACAGCGTCCGGAACTTGCGGCTGATCTCGGCATTCAGCGGCATGCAGGCGGCATCAAAATGCCCTGCCGTCGTATGCTGCAGCGTATGGATCAGCGAGGTCATATACACCGACTTCCCGACCTGGGAAGCGCCGATAATCGAAATGATGTTGCTCGGTACCTTGCCTGCGGTTACTGGCAGCTCATTATGGCAGGCCGGACAGAGCCGTCTGCGCGTCAGCACCCCGTAGCGGTCGGTGAGCCCGGTCAGCACATGATCCGTATAGTGGTGGTATTCCTCAGGAATATCAGCCGGATTCAAAATCGCTTCCATATCATCCACCGTATCGAGCCCGAAGCGCTCGCGGTACTTATTCAAGGCATCATCCTCGCCCAGCGCGTAATTCTCATCATCCTCACGGCTGTGCATAGCCCGGAAAACGACTTCCTCCGGCTGGAACTTCGTGAAGCAGTAAGGGCACACAATATCATAAAAGAGCGGCCGCGGCTGCGGCTGGTTTTTCTTCATAAAGCGGCTGAAAAAAGACATTTGTTGTCCTCCCAACGTTTTGTCGTTGTCTGAGCGTTACTTGCCTGTTGGTCACTGGCTTTGGCTAAAAAGTGTGCGCTCTAAGCTACGCCGTGCCTTAACTGCACTTTGTGCATCTATATTACCTTCCAGCACGGCTTTTTTTCTTTTAGCTGCACTTTGTACACTTATATCTGGTATTTTAGCCCCATTCCGGAGATTTCTCCTGATATAGCTGTATAAAGTGCAACTAAAGCTTGTCCAAGTGAAAAAACCTGACTTTTAGCTGCACAGAATACACTTATTCCGGTACCAGCTCATAATATTGTCCGTATTTACGCCCATCGGTGAAAAAGATCCGCACGAAGTCCTCTTTGCCAATCTCGATCGGCGGCAGCGTGTTTCGCCCGGCGGCAAAATCCTGCACGAACGGAAACAGCACGCCGTCCTCGCGGGAGGCCGGATACCCGCCTCTTTTTTTGACATAGCAGAGTACATCCTTCGGTACCGGCACTTCGGCGGTAATCGTCATATGTACTGTTTTTTGCTTGCCGAATATCGGTTTCTTCTGGCTGACGGAATAATAAATTCTGGCCTTGCCTGCACTTACTGTAATCTGGTTAGCGCCTTCTGTCTGCTTAAGAAGCAGCGTCTCACCGCTGTCTTCGATCCGGGCATAGATGGTATAGGATACAAGTCCGATATCATCCATCCGGTCACGGTATCCGTTATTCGCTTTATATTCCTCACGTGTGTACAGCTTCATGCCGGAAGGCGGAAGCGCTTCGCGTTCCGGCCCCTCCGCCGCTCCTTTGTGGATACAAACCGCCTGCACGCCGTCCGGCCAGCGCCATCTCAGCGTACACAACCGGTCCTCCACCCGGGCCGTCACTTCCGTAACAGCCTGTGCGGGGGTCGTTACCTCGGCGTACCTCATGACTGTATGCTCCTTTCACATTTCACAATTCCTACAGCCTGTAACCTTGCTGCCGGGACTTAAAAGCCCTTGCTGTTCCTGTTTCTGCGCGGCGAATGGAACCCTTCGGAACCCGGTGCTGCCGCCGCATCTCTTCTTCCCCGGCGGGACAGCCTTCCTTCGCCGACCGGCACCACATAGGTGAAGAGTGCAATGATCGCCGCCAGCACCAGTACAGCGGTGAGTCTAACCAGCGTATCACCAAAGGACTGGCCGCTAAGCCCGAATTCGAGAATCAAACCGGCGCACAGGCCGGCTGTCCAGCCGCCGATACCGAAGCTTTTGGCTAAATGCCTGTTATCAAAAATAATACCCAGTCCAATCCCAAGCGCAGTGCCGACCAGCATCAGCGCGAGAATCCGTACAACTGCATAATAAGGGCTGTCTGCCGTAGCATCGCTGCGCTCTGTAAGCAGGGTACGGTCACCCAGCCGGTCATAAATCTGCTGGAACACTCCGCCCAGACTTCCGGCGTCAGTAACATCGTAATATTGCCCTCCTGTCGCAGCGGCAATATCCCGCAGCAATGTGGCGCCTGACGGATCATCCAGCGCAAGCCCGATAGTATTCACGGCGATGCCGCGGCTTGTATACTCATTCAATTCTGTAGCAGTATTGAATTGGCTGAAGCCGTCTGACAGCATGATGACCATAGCTCCGCGGCTGGTAGCGTCTGTGTTAATTACGTTCATAGCTTCGGTGAGTGCTCCGCTGATATTCGTGCCGCCCTCCGTCGTCTGCAGACTGCCGATCACCTCCGATACCTTCTCGCGGTTCTCCGTACTCCGCAGTGAGATCAGCGGCTGAACGACTGCAGCATCCTGGCTGAAGGTAACGACAGCAACCTGATTATCTGTATCCATCTGCTGCACCAGTTCCTGCGCTGCGGTGTACCGGCTGTTGCCGGGATCGCTCTGCTGCATACTGCCGGAGTCGTCGATGACCATGACGACGTTCTTGACCGTTCGGATGCCGCCGAAATTCAGCTCGTACACAAATTCCATCAGTGTGCCGACTCCGAACAGTATAACCACCGTCAGCGGCAGCAGCTTCCATGACAGCCCCAGATAGCGCTGCTTCCACGATAAACCGTTCAGCCGCGGGGAGATCATCTCCGCCAGCAGTGCCCCCAGTCCGATGCCAAGCGCTACTATGGCAAAATAGATCCCGACAATTAATATGGACGGCAGGTCATACGGCCTGCTGCCCAGCAGGAGCTCCCCCAGCACAAAAGCTATGCCGCCGCCAAGCAGACTGAAACATAATAAGAGCAGATTGATTTTCCGCTGCATCCATCTCATCCTTTCAGGAACAAACTTTTATTATATCTATACTGTTGCCGGAGCACAGCCAGCCTGTTATCCTCTCGGTCGTGTGTTCCCTGGCGAAATAGGCGGCGGATAAGCTCCGTTGCTGATAACTGCTGGAGGATTGCTGGAATCAAGGGCATTTCAGCACCTTAGCTTTTAACGTCCTTAATAATTCAGCATGCTTAGTACCTCAACACCATGCCCCTGGCGCAGCAGCTCCGCAGCGTAACAGCAACTCAGAAGCCTGCCGGCCTCGTTACTCATCTAAGATCAGGCAGCTGCTCCTCATCCACGCCGTGCAGCTTATAGCCGTTCTGGACATAGGTTTCATAGTAAACCTTGCCGTTGCGGTAATAGAGCAGGTCCTCCAGATGGAAGCCGCCCATCAGGTTGAGCTTCTCCACGCCGCTTCTTCGCTGCTCGTGGACAACGCCCAGCCGGTAAATCCGGGTCGTTCCGTCAGCGTTCAGCGCGTAGCGAAGAAATTCGGAGCCGCTGTCGCCGAAGAAGTATTTCTCCTCATGGCGGTGCTCCTGCGTATACTCGAACAGGCGGACGTTAATAGCAGCACCGTCTTCAAGACCCAGATAGAGCTGCCTGAACAGCTCTTCCCTGGATACAATCTCCCGGTTCTCGTACGCCGCTGCAACATTGGCCCGCCGCAGCAGCTCTTCCTCGAAGGGGAGTGCGAACGGCTCCGCTGTCAGCAGCTCTCTTTTGCATACCTCAATTAGGCGGCGGACAACCGCCGGACCGCCCTGGCGCAGCAGCTCCGAGATGCTGCCCATGAAGCGGTCGCTGAAGAAGATAGCCGCCCCGCGCCGGGTCTCGATATCCAGCATAACCTCAGCGGTCACGGTACGGTAGTATTCCATGATATTCTGATCCACCGCTTCACCGGACCTTCCGATGGTGGACAGCGCAAGGCTGCGCAGCTCTTCTTCCAGCGCCTGCATCGTCTGCACTTTGGCTCTGCTCTCTGCATGCAGCTGCTCCAGCGCCGCGTCATAGCGGAGCGCGATCCCCAGCTCCAGCTTCAGCCTGAGAATCTCGTATTTCCTACTATATATACTCTCAAACAAATAATGAATGAAATTGCGCACGGTCCGCTTGTCGAGCAGCGGCACCCGCTGGAACGGCTGGCGCTCCACGCTCTGCGCGTAGAGCTGCTCCAGCTCCTCCTCGGCACCTGCCAGCGCCGAGCGCAAACCGCCCATGTGCTGACGCAGCGCGTTCAGCACACTGCCCCCGGCCTCGCCCTGCTCGGCCGTCCACTCCGCCAGCTGGTAGAACGTCACCGGCGGAGCGGCCTGCTCCTGAGCCGCCATTACGGCGGCCCACTCGCGTGCAGGGTCAAGAGCCGCAGCACGCGCAGCGGAACCCTCCGCAAAGTTGCTGCGGAAATACGCCCCACCGCCGTCGCCGAACAGCAGAGCTTCCGCCTCGCGCAGCGAGAGCGGCTTCAGCTCGCTGTAGGACGGACGGCCGTGGCTCATCAGCCCGGTCATTTCGGCGATGCCCGCCTCATCCGGCAATAACCCCGCGGCACGCTCGCGCAGTGCCTCCGGCGTCAGGCCGAGCAGCGCCTGGCGGTCGCGCAGGCTCCAGCCGCCGCCGGTCTGCAGCTTCGCGGCCAGAATATGAAAGGCATGATACAGCACCGCCACGGCAACCGGCTTACTCGGCCTGCGCACCGCCGAGAATCCGGCGGAAGCATAGCCCTGCCTGCCGGTGCTGCCGCGGATGCCGCTTTTGAACGTCATATTGTTATAGCCGCCGTGACCGGAAGCCTGATCGGAGGAAGGGCGCACACGGTTCTTGAGCAGGCTGATGTGCGCAATAATCTCGTAGTTATCCTCCATCCCGTTCACCGGGGTCATCCCCCGTTCGTTTTTGTCCGACAGCAGGTAGACCAGATCAAACAATGCAGAAGGGCCGTGGCCCACCGGAATCGACAATCCGTCCTCCGTAACCAGCAGCGGCGCTTTAAACATATAGTCCGGCTGCTGCATCCCGTCCAGTTCACGCAGAAAAGCCAGCCCAACCGAGCTGGAATATCCGAAGTTATCCCCCTGCTCCCGCTCGTTAATCAGCGTGTACAGGTCGGTCTGCACCGATTTGAAGGACTGGCTGAGCACTGCCCGGGCCAGCAGGGCAACCTCAGGCAGCAGCACATTAAGCGGGTCATCGACCCGCGTAATGATGGAGAGATGGATTACATCAAAGGAAGAATACAGCCGTCCATAGTCCGCTATGCTGTTACCGATCCGCCGGAGCGTCCGGTTCATTCCGGCCAGATAACGGCCGTCCTCATGAAATTCCCGGTAGACATCCTGGCGTACTGTCCGGGGATCACGCCCTGCCGCATCCGGCAGAGCCATCCTCATGACCCTCTCCTTGCTGTCTCCCTCTTTACCATGCTGTTCCTTACCGGCATGCAGTGCCAGCACTCCGGCGGCATTATCCCATTTGTGCTCGCAGCGCATAAGCACCTGCTCAATGGCCGGGGATACCTTGTCGCCAAGGAAAAGAAACAGCGCAGGGTAATGGATGCTGCTGCGTCCATCCCCCTTGCTGTGCAGCGCCTCTTCCTGCGCCGCATATTGCTCTGCATAGACCAGTGCTTCTGTTCTAATCATAGGCTTACTTCAGCTTTCTGCGGATGCTGGCCAGCTTGCCGGTCAGACTCTTGTAGAAGCCGTACATTTCATCGCCGTCGGCATGCTCTACCCGCTCATATTCCAGACTGTCACGCGCTTCGAGGAAGGAGACATACAGACCCTCCAGCTTATAGAGCAGCGGGGTTACATCCTCCGCTGCGGTCATTTCTCCGGAACGGCGCGCCGCTTTGCGCAGCAGCACGCTGCGGCTCTTCTCATCCAGAGCGCGGAAATGGCGGTAGACGGCATATTCCACATAGCTGCGTTCCTTCATTAAATTAGCGAACGGCTCCCAGGCATCCTCTTCCTCGTCACGGTCGTAGACGTAGAGCGCCCCTTTTTTGACAATGGTGTCGGTGTAGAGCGCTTCGATGAACTGGTCGAGCCATTTGTCCTCATCGAGATGCTGGCGGAGCAGCGCATCCAGCTCAGCAGCCTTGGCTGCCAGCGCCTCATATTTAGCCAGCTCTTCGCGTACACGGCTGATCAGCTGCGGCGAACGGATCAGGTTCTCCTGAGCCAGCTCTTTATTGATGCTGCCGAAGATATCCTTCACAGCTTCGCGCTCCAGCCCGTTCTCACGCAGCGAGCGCAGCTCATCGGCTGCCTTCTTCACCTCGCCCAGATTTGGCCGGGACGAACCAATCTGCAGGTCATAGCCGCTTAGCAGCTTATCCAGATCGAACGGCTTGGTGAAGACAACGGAGAAGCGGCTGCTCGTATTCTCATCCAGGCCTTTTTCGGTAATGACGCCGCTCTCCAGCGCCCGTGCAAAGTCAGCGCGGACTCTGGCATTGTATTCACGCACACGTGCATTTACATAGGTGTCTCCCCATGATTTCTCAGGAATCGGAGACGGCAGATAGGTCCAGTTGTTCTTGTCGGTCATCACCAGATGGCGGCCAATCCCTTCCTTATCCAGAATGGTGCGTTCGTAGTTTTCCTCATATACTCTTAGCGGAGTATAGACAAAGAGCGGCACACCGTTCCGGGTGTTAAGCCAGAAAATCCGGTTCTTAACCTCGCTCTCCTTGATCGTAAACTGCGATTTGCCAAGCGCGTTGTTCTGGTAATTGCGGATTCCCTTCAGGATGCCCGGCGCTTTAACCGGCACAGAGACGAAGCCCCATGACGGGAAGTGCAGACTGCCCGAGCTGTTGCTCAGATGGAAAATCGGCACCGCATCCTCATCCAGCCGTCCTGCAATAATCCGCTCCACAAATTTATCCAGCGGCTCCTCGCGGCCATACTTCATAACCAAGAAGTCTTCCATCGAACGGGTAATCAGATCGCCGAACTTGTCGGTCAGGAACTCGGAAATGGAGCGGACAATATCAATCTCCTGCTCTCTGACCCAGCGTCCGGAGTGCTTCAGCATTTCACGGGCAAAATCACGGATCAGGTCGTCGCCGTCCTTCTGGTCCATCAGCTTGGAGATGTTCGCCGCAATATCCGGCACGTTGACGATATTCCAATAGTAGGTTTTGTTGCCGCGGTGGTCGGTCTGCTCATCACCGTTCAGCAGGATATTACCATTCTTCTCAAAAATCGTGCTCAGCGCGCTCAGAATCTCCGTGAACACCCCGTAAATCCGGCTATTCTCTTCATTCAGCAGCTCAAACAGATCCTCGTAGAACTGGATCATCTGCTCCGTCCGCTCAACATCGGCATGCAGCCAGTACTCGTTGATTTTGGCTTCAATATAGGCATTCTTCTTCTTCTCTTTGGATACAAAAGCGCTCCGCGCATCGCCCAGCTTCTCTTCCGCACTGTCCTGGGCAGTCTCAATATCACGCGGCAGACGCAGCAGGCTCTCGCGCAGCGCTTCAGTATAGGACTGGATCAGCTTCAGAATACAGAAGCCCTTCTCGGTATAGAGCAGCCGCGACACATAGAACGGACCCTGCTCCGGATGCAGGAAGATCCGCTCCAGCTCCTCGCCGAACCGTCCGGTAATTTCGCCGGGCAGCTGCTTCTTAGCCTTGATATATTCTTCACGCGCACGGGACAGGAAGCTCTGCTCCAGCTCGGTATCCATATCAACAACCTGGTTCTTAATGACATTGGCGTGGCTCAGCCGCTCGCTGTTCTGATAGCCCGGCAGCGGTTCAGGTACGCGGGATTCAAAGGTTTTGATCATCGTATCGAGGTCGATGCCCAGCTTGCGGGCGAATTTCTCGACATCCTCCTGGCCCGGAGCCTGCTGGAACATCTTGTCCATTTTGTCGAACAGGCGGTAGGCCAGATAGGTAGTCATCTCTTCAATCGGCAGCACGGCCGACGAAGCCCCGATAATGTTGTATTCATAATTGGCCGGATATGCCTTGTTCATCTGCGCGATGTTGGTCCGGATGTTGCTGATATAGTCATGGATGGCGAATTCCTCGCCGGAGGCTTTTTCCTCGCTGGCCATAAAGTTCGTGATGTTCTCCGCTGTTACGTTCATGCAGTAGTCGTAAGCATTCTCCAGAAGCTTGCCCTCGGTATTCGTTGCGGAGATCAGATGGCACAGGTTAAATGGCGGCAAAGGTGAATTCACGGTCAAAATATTGCCGTACTGCTGGCGGAAACGCTCGCCCCGGCTGTCCACATTCATCCAGTAATCCAGCTCTTTAAGCGCCGCATAGCCGTTCTTGCGGATATATTCGCGGGTGTGCTCGCTAAGGCTTTTATTGGACAGATTGACGTCCGGTGTGAACAGGTAGCCGAGCGTGTTGACCCGGTCAATACCCGCCGCGCCGTAATCACGTTCAATAATCCCGCGCACGATATAGGAGATATCAAGAAAAGCACCGCTGCCTGTCCCTCCGGACAGACCGGTAAGCAGGAACACCATCAGCTTTTTGTTCGTGCCGACCGACAGCGTCTTAATCTTCTTATCAATCGCGCCGACAACCTGGTTGATCTTGGTGAACAGCAGCAGGCGTCCGGCCTGACGCACACCGGCAGCCCCGTTCATGCCGTCGGTAATGCTCAGCTCCGGTGACAGCCAATCGGTAATGTAGGGATCAAGGATGCTTCGGTTCTGGAGCAGGCCGCCGATTTCCGCGTTCGCAAGCAGCACGAATTCATTCTGGGGATCAAGGCCGATGCCTTTGTATTTTTTGCCGCGGTCCTGTTCATTCGTTTCAAAAGCCAGGAACTCCACATTGTCCGGCTTATCGCGCTTCTTCTTGGAAATCGGGTCCTCAGGCAGCTTAAAGCGGCGGTTAATCTGATATTTCAGGCGCAGCAGGGCGTCAATTCCCGTACCCCCAAGGCCGATGATCAGAATCGGATTATCAATGGTATCCACTCTGATCTTGTCACTGACGATTCCCCCGCCAAGCGATACGTCTAGCTGCTGAATATGCTCTCTTACTACCGGTTTCATAGGTTCTCCCCCTCTATATTAAAAACTCCAACAGAATCGTCTTGTCCACTGTCTGCAGCGGCACCGAAACACGGTCCCCGCTCTTTAGCTCCAGCCCGCGCGAAGCGTCCGCCGCCCGCCCGGATCTTTCTACTGTGATGCCTTCACTGCTGCGCAGGAGCAGCCGGTCATTTTTGCCCGGAGTGAATATGACCTTCTCGCTCTCCTTTAGTTCCGGAGCCAGCTGGAGCAGCTGATGCAGCGTGAATTTGCCGCGGAAGCCGGACAGCTTCTTGTACTGCGGATACGTCTTCTCTCCGGTGTTGCCGTCCAGCACCTCTACAACCATCTGACCGACAAAGCCGCGGTTCGCCTGCTTGCGCAGCATCCACACTGCCGCCGCCGCAATAAGCAGGAGCAATACGCCGCCGATGATAAAGTACAGGGTGTTTGAGGATTCTTGTGGCTGAAGCGGCTCTTCTCCGGTTGTTCCGTTGCCGGTTGCAGGCGCTGTACTAACAGCCCCTGTCTTGGCATCGATCTTGAGCACATCACTTTCACGGTAAAAGCTGCTCTCCTCCGCCCGGACCTTCAGCTCATAATTATGGGCCTCTTTAATTTCAAAAGCGCCCTTGAACTCCGGCCCGGAATTGTCCAGCGGAAGCTCCTCTACTGTCCCTGTATCGAGGTCCGTCGCAAGCAGCACCGCATTCATATCTTGATATAAATTGCTGAGTGTTACCTGAGCACCGTTGCTGTACAGGTGGGAGACGATGTCGATGGTATCGCCCTTCTTGTACACTGCTGACGGCAGCGCCTCTATCTTAAGCTCGAGATCATAGTTAAAGACAAGGTTAATGTCGATTTTGTCCTTGGGAACACCCTTTACCTGCAGCTTCCAGTCCCCCTGCTCCGGTGACAGCAGCTTGATTAGGCTGTAGGTGGACGACTTGGACAGCAGCACATCATCTGACGGGATCGCGACCTCCTTGCCCGACGGATCGGTCAGCTTCGCGGTCACCGGCTGTGCAGACATAATTGAAATGTTCGCTTCCAGCACACTGCTGTTAGGAACGTTAACCGTAACCTCCTGGAAGCTGCCGTCCGCCGTAATCGACTGGACCGGAACAATCTTCAGCTTCAGGTGGCTGGCAAAAATCTCACTCAGAATCTGCGGCAGATCATCCGCGGAGTTCGTCGTAAACGATTTGCCGCCTGTCTCAGCAGACAGCCCGGCGAGAATATCCTTATTCAGCTTACCATCAGCATTGAGCCCTATAGTATAAACCGGGTAGCCCTTCTGCTTGGCTGCATCCACCGCAGCAGACAGCTCCTGGTCAGACTGGCTCTGGGTCCGGCCGCTTGCCTCATCGAGGTCATTGTTACCGTCAGCCAGCATGACGATCATCGGCTCATGGCTGGGATCACTGCCGTTCTCCAGCACCTTGACCGCTTCTTCCATACCCACGGCGATGTCGGTGTACGGCCCGCGGTTCAGCCCGTCGATGAAATCCTTCAGATCCTGCTTGTCGCCGGCTGAGCCGATTTCAAGCAAGGCCTTCTCGCGCTGCACCTTGTCGGTGTAAGCGACTATCCCGACCTTGTCACCTTGCGTGGACAGCATATCTATAAACATCTTCATCGCCTCACCGGCGATATTGTTCTTGTCACTCTTGTTCATGGAGTTGCTGACATCGATCAGCAGCACTGCATCAATCCGGGACGGGCCAGCCGCTGATACGGATGAACCAGCCGAGGCTGCCGAGGCCCGAAGTGCTGCAAAGGGTGATGCCGTAAGGCACAGGATCAGCAGCAGTACCGGGATCAGCCTCTGCAGCATATTCTTGGTTGTTCTGGGGCAAAGCTGTGTACGAAGCATAAAGATGGCTCCTCTTGTGTTATATTCGTTAATAGGGACGGTGCAGCAGTTAGCTAAAATCTGTCAATAGCATGCCATTATGATATAATTAAACATTGTAAACTTCAACTTTATGCCTGCATGAAAGGGAGAGTTCCATGATTTCATACGTCATACTCGGCATTGCGTTTCTATATGCCGTCATTCAAATTTCAATTTACGCCTCAAGGCGGCGCAGGCCGCTTACCCGTGATGATATTGACGAGCGGCTGCTTGCCGCACTGAACGGAGGGACTCCATCCCGTGACTAAAAAGAGACCCGTCACCTTCCGGCCGTTCAAAGCCCCGCGCTACGCCTATGACAAGCTGCGGGTCTGCCGGCACTGCGGCAATTACACCGCGCTCGGTGAGGAGCGCTGCGGCAAATGCGGACGCGCTGCGCTCAGACCGGCGGGCCGGCAGGCTGCTTCGCTCGCCGGGCGCAAGATGCATACCCGTCTGCTGCTGCTCCTGCTGCTTACTCTTGCTGCGGTCTATTTCGGGCAGAGCCTGCAGCAGATGGCGCTCAGCGGCGCCGGCGGAGCCGTACTCATTGCAGCCCTCTATTATATGCAGCGGAAGGTAAGGCAGAATGAGAACCTCTTTGCCTTAAACGAGCTGCTCGGCCGGAATATTGACCGCATCCGGGAAGGGCTGGAGCTGAACCGCCAGGAGGCCGTCGCGGTGCTGCGTGAGGACGATGTGCTGGCCTATGAGAAGCTGCGGGAAATCTCGATCCTGCTGCGCGGCGACCGGATCGCCCGCCAGCGCGTTGCCCTGCTGCACGGCTTCCAGCTGCGCAAGGATATGAATCTGGAGCTGGAGCAGCTGCTGCTGCGGGATTTCGAACCGCTGCTAGCCGAATATATCGGTGAGATCGCCCGGGTCCGGCCCGAGCTGATCAAGGACCGCACGCTCCGCTATGTCAAAAATTACGAGGTGCAGATTCTTGAAATGAACAAGGGCAGAGAAATCCTGGCCGGTGTAGCGGGAGCGGCGGTCCGTCTGAAACGGAACGCGCTGCTGTACTCCGGCATGATCGGAAGATATGTACAGGAGCTGCCCAAGGACCGGTTTCTGCGGCTGTCCAGACTGATTTCCGCCAGCCCGCATGAGGCCTGGAACGGTCTCGACCAAAGGATAGCCGAGGTCAGGGAAGCAAAATACCGCTGGGACCCCGATTTTTAGATAGAGTGCCATAAGACTCAGGCATGATATATTTTCGAAAAAAGGGGCTACTATACTATGACGTTCAAACAGGCCATAACCCTGCGGAATATTATGATCATTCTGTGTATTTGCATGGCAGGGCTGCTCGTTTCGAAGGGACTGCGGATTGAAGACAAGCTCCGTGTGGTGCAGGAGGCTGAGCGGCTGTACACCGCCGGGGATCTGATCGCCGCCGAGCAGATGTACCGCCAGGCGGCGGATAATGATTCTATCCATTATAAAGAAGAACAGATAGCTGCACGGCTCGCGGAGCTGGCACCGGTTACAGCGATTCGCAGCGGCCTGGATACGCTGGTCCGCACATCAGCAGATCAGCTTGTTACGAAGGATTTTGCAGGCTTCATGGAGAGCTATGCTTCCCTGCTCAGCCTGAAGGCCAAGTATTTCATCAGCGGCGGCCCTTATGAATCCTATTATCGCCAGCTATCAGAGGACTCAGGCATTTCCCGGCAGCTGACGGGCGGATTTAAGCAGTTCAAGGACCAGTTTCTTGCCGGGCTTGCAGCCGGCGGCAGCGGTGAGGATACCGGCGATACATACAAATGGAACCTGCTGCTGATTCCAGATGCTTATTTTGGGGGCGCAGACACCAAGACAGAGCTGCTGGCAGCCGGCTTCAAGTCACATGACATTTCCAGGCTGAAGGTGCTGGCAGCAGCCGGGAGCTTCCAGCCTATGCTCGACAGCGCCTTATCGATGAGTGGAGCCTATGATAGCCACGGCTACCAGGCTCCCTGGGTACAGGAGCAGACGGAAGAAAGTGCGCGTCTTATTATCGACAAAGACCTTGAGGGCGACAATTATTCTGCTTTTGCCGGGCATGCCGTTGCTTACCGTAACTACGCTGCGTCAGCAGGGCTTGCTGCCGGGTCGTCCAAGCTGCTGGCATCTATTGAGCGAAGCACATCCAAGCTGCTGTCCGGTGCCGACCGGCTTGTGCGGAACGGGCAGTTTGCTGAGGCGATTCAGCTGTACAGCAGCCTCACTCCGCTGCAGGATACTTCAGGCGAAATCGCCGCAGCACAGCTGGCCTGGAATACCGCTGAGCCTGTCCGTCTGTTGCCGGGCGGTGATGTGGAAGGAAGATATGTATCTGTAGCTTCCGTCTCCGGGCGATATGGCGCTAAGGTGGCTGTAGCGGGAGTAGACAGCAGCGGCATGCTGCATTATGCATATCTGCAGGAGGACGGAATCATTTCGACACGCGCAGGCAGCGTTATTCCGGAATTCGCGCGGCTGAACGGCATTTCCTTTGATGACCAGCTGGCTGCTGTGGCTGAAGTGCCGGTTGTGGTAGTCCGGGGGAGCCGGGATGACGGACGAACCGGTTTCACAGCGTATCAGATCAAGCCTGAGGGGTTTTCAATACTCTTCTCTTTTGCCGGAGACAGCTATGTACTGCAGACAGAGGACCGCTCGATTCACGTAGCTAACGCAGATACCGGTGACGGCGTGGCCGGTGAGACCGGAGTGTATACTTTGAGTGAAGGCGCCTACCAGTTTGCCGGAATCGTGCAGACAGCGCCCCCGCTTATCTCCGCTTACGATCTGGAGCTGCATCCTTATGCGAATGTCACAATGAACGCTGAAATGTACATTGATAACTCCGGACGGAGCGTCGGCATTGCCGATGGCCGTTATCTTTTACTGCAAGGTAATACAGGCTCAGTTACGGGAACTGCCGTCATTACCGGGCAGTATCAGAACAGATATGATTATGCAGGTACAGAAACCGGGGAGCAGTATGTTCCCGTATTCGTTGTCGATTCGCTGGAAAACGTCAGGCCAAAGGATACAGACACCGGCACAGACCCGGAGATGGGTTCGGAGCTGAATATGACACCTGACGCAGAGGCTGATTTGAATCTGGCGCCGGACGGTACAGGCACGCAGACAAATACCAATGCAGAGGCCAACGCAGGGGCAGGCTCGAATTAAGCCGCAGTAACAGAATTCATCTCCTTATTAGGATTCATTCTTACGCTTCATTCGACAGATCTGTGAGAACGAGAACGATAGCGCCATTAAACCCATAAAGAGCAGCGGTCCTCAGACAATCTGATTATCTGAAGACCGCTGCTCTTTTAATTGGCGAATAAAACAGTACATTGTTAGTGCGTGCACAGCCGCTGTGACGGCATAGCTGCAGTATCGGCGCAGTTGCAGTACTCGCGTGCAGTCGCAGTACCCGAGCCAATGCCGTAACTTTAACGGACAGAGATGACGCTAAATACCTGATTTACGGCGGTTTTTCCTTCTAACGGACCCAGATGCGCTTATTTGGACCAAAAAGCCGGGTTTTCCGAGGATAGGTAGGCAATAAAGGCTGTGGGGTCCGCTAGAACTGAGCCGTGTCTCAAATCAGGCAGATAACGTCATCTCCGTTAGATTAGCAGCAAGCCTCTCTTTTTCACCAAACAGCCAATTGTATCGCAGCATCCTTCGGATTCATCCTGCTTACTCTTTCCGCCAGAAACAATCTGCCTCTATTCAATCCGCAGGAGAAAGGTTTAAGCACATTCCACCCATTCCAGCCACTTCGCAGCCTACGCCCCCAATCATGTGCTGCTGATGTATCAGAGTTCCCGTTTACCTGATTACTTCAAAAACTGCATCATCCTGCCGAACCGTTAATTTCTGTTTTTTTCCTGCGGCCCAGCAGCCGTTTATAACGCTTCTGAGTAGACAGAACATCAGAGGCTGCAGTAACGGTATCCTTCACCTCACCCAGCACCGCTTTGGTCTCCTGCACCGATGCCTTCATTCGCTTAACCTGCATTTTCATTCCGTCCTTGCGGCTCTTGGCCTCATCCAGCGTCTCCTGGACATTCGCCTTCACCTCGTCCACCGGTTCTTTTAGGCGGTCTACGGACTGCTTCACTCCATCCAGTGACTTTTTCAGCCCGTCGAGACTGTTCTTGAACTCCTTAATCGGGTTGCCCATATAGATCCCCTCCTGCCGATTCTTTATCTATTACTTACCCTTGTAAGCGGAGACGGATTCAAGAGATGTTCAATCTTTTAGCCGCGAATTTCTTCCAGCAATGCCATAATCGTCTCTTCTTCTACCGGCACTGAGTAAGCACCATCCGCAAACGTCTTCATCGCCCCGATCCCGTCCTGAAAAACAAAGCGGATCCTCCCGCTGCGCACCTTCTTGTCCGTGTACATTTTGTCCACCAGCATCCGGTTCGTAATGGAGGCCGGAATCTCTGCCGGCAGACCGGCCTGCTGCAGCAGCCTCACAACCCGTTCCGCTTCCCCATCCGTCATATAACCCAGCTTCACTCCAAGCCGAGCCTGTATAACCAGTCCTACGGAGACGGCTTCACCGTGCAGCAGCTCATAACCGCTGACCGCCTCCAGCGCCCGTCCGGCTGTATGGCCGAGGTTCAATATCTGCCGCAGATTACGCTCATGCTCATCCTGCTGGACCACCTCATATTTAATCCGGCAGTTGTGCAAGGCAAGCTGTTCACAGGTCTCAGGATCAAGGATCAGCTCACCGTCAGGCGATACTACCTTACCGATATTCTCCTCCAGATAACGGAAAAATCCCGCGTCCGCCAGACAGGCATGCTTAATGGTCTCTGCCAGGCCGCTGCGGAACTCACGGACCGGAAGTGTGCGCCAGGCGGCCAGATCAATATATACCTTGCGCGGCTGATGAAATACACCGATCAGGTTGGTGGCTACCGGCGTGTTCACTCCGGTTTTACCGCCGACAGAGGCATCCGCTGCCGCCAGCAGCGTCGTTGCATAGTTCAGGCTCGGCACCCCGCGCCCGAATGTTCCGGCCAGGAAGCCGGCCAGATCGGTAACCGCCCCGCCGCCGACGGCAATGATGCAGCAGTCCCGCCCGTAGGAGCGGCTCAGCAGCTCATCTTCGAGCCGCGCTTTGGTCTCGCGGGTCTTGGATTTCTCGCCGGACGGGAAGGAGAACAGCTCTGCCGCAAAGCCGTTCTGCAGCAGAAGCTCCAGCAGCGGACGCCCGTAAAGCGGCTCTACCGAGGAGTCCGTAATTACAGCAAATTTACTGGCACCGGGAACAAGCCCCTGCTGCAGGTCACGGATCAGTGACGGAAACAGCATTTCGCCGATTTCGATCGTATAGGAGTGATCGACTACCTTTTTTAGTTCAACCTGAAAGCTTTGAGACATCGCTGCAGACCTCTTTTCTTCATGCCGGAGCATTAGATATTTAGACCCCTTGTCCACTGTACAACGGATCGGTCACCATTCTCATATATTTGACCAGATCGGCCCTCGCCTGCCCGCTCTCCTGCCATACTCCCAGGTTCCAGCACATGAAGCGGAGGCCCAGATAACGGGAGGCTGTCCGGAACAGTCCGGCGAATTCCTGCTGCGGAATATCACACCCGAGAACACCAAGATATCTCCGGTATTCCTCTGCCTGCTGAAGAGTCCCGCAGCGCATGGGAATGTCCATGAACAGCGAGCCATAACGCGCCTCTTCCCAGTCAATGAAATAGACATCCTTGTTATCCTTCACCAGAACATTGCCCGGATTAAGATCATTATGGATCATCGTAAAGGTGTGAGCAGCACAAATTACCGGCATCATGTCCTCTACAATCCGTCCGGCTATTTCCTCAATTGCCGACAGAGTCTCCCGCCCGAACGTATCGGTAAAAGCAGCATTCTGCCTGGCATGCTCCCAGGATATTCTCCAGCTTCTATTAATAACCTCTGCCAGATAAGCTTCATCCACCCTGGGCAGCCATGGCAGGTCGCGTATACATCCCAGATTGACGTAATGAATGTAGGCCAGCGCCTCCGTCTCCTTCTGCTGAAGAGCAGACATATCCAGTCTGCTGTAATCTGTCCTGCCGTCCACATCCTCAATGCACAGCAGGCTGCGGCCTTCATATAACGGCTGGCCTGAGAGGCTGAACGGAACCTTGGCTCCCTGTGAGAACAGGCGCGAGAGTGCCGAACGTTCTGCAAATGTGGCCTGCTTGGTTACGAGATAAATTTCTTCTTGTTCACTGCTGCCCTGTGTTCCTGTTCCATACTGCAGCCGTACCCGGTTACGCATCAGTTCAACAGCCCGGCAGCCCGGATTCATGGGTATATTCTCTATACCCAGCACCTCGGCTTCAGGCGAAATGAAGCAATAGACGGTATCCTTTATCAGGTCAATCCTTCTGCTGCTGTCGATCAGTTCCATATGGCAATCATCCTTAATTGTTATGTACTTATTACTGCTCCTGACGGCGATAGGTATGTTCCGCAAAGCTTGCGATCCTTATAATAGCCCTCGAGATCAGAGAAATCAGCTGTAGAATCCGCTTATAAGCTGAATCCCAGTACCCTTCAGTTCCCTTTGCGGATTATCGTCCGGAAGACGAATTTAGGCAGCTCCGACTGGCTTGCCAGCGTTATTTCCGGATTGGCTGTAATCAGATGAAAGAGCCCGGAGCGCCCTTACCAATCTGCTCAGCCAGATAGGCCACAGTCTCATCAAGCGTCAGCCGGGAAAACGGCACACCCAGAATTGAAACGTAACGGCTCATAGATTAATGGCCCTCCCAGTCTTCCAGTACACTCCAGCTCACCACAGGTATTCCCTGCATCGAGTGCATCGTACCGGTATAAATGTGATCGTTATATATTCCTGATTCAAAATAATGCTGCAGCACCGCGCGTGTTGACGCCGTGACCTGCAAGCCACCAAGCTTGCCGGCTTCCAGCCACAGCAGTTCCCCTTCTTCACCGGAAGCCAGCCGGCTTCCGGGTGCAACAATGCCCATATAGATGTACTGTACACTAATCTCCTGTCCGGCCCTAAGCCGGTATATCATGTAGCGGAGCGTCAAGCCGCCGATATTCTGCCCGGTAAGTCCTGTTTCCTCAATAATCTCACGCAGACAGGCAATCCGGGGATCGTTATGTTCCCCGTCCTCAATGTGGCCCCCAACGGGAACCAGATGCCCGCCGAGAAAACGGCTGCCGGTCTTTTTTTGCAGAAACAGCACATCCTGAGCTTCATTGAATAAAAAAGCTACCGCCATCTGCCTAAGCCGCATATCTAGATCACTCCAGCTCCCGGATACGAACACACAGGAAAATTATACCACGGTCTCTCATTGCGGATAAACCAAAAAAGCCATATGCAGGAAAAGTATTCCTGCCGGTTGAATAGAAAGCAGAAGCTTAATTTCTAATGGGGGTTTGTTAACATGCTGATTAATGTGCTCGACAAGGGGTATGTCCGGCTGGTCAATCATATGGGCAGTGATCTGACTGTGGTGAACGCGGCCCGGGTTTCTTATGCCAAACAATCGGAGGAGCTTAGCGAAAAGGATATCCGGCTGATCCGGTTTCTGGCCCGGGAAGGCCATACCTCACCGTTCAGGCATGCTGTCATCCAGTTCGAAATCTATGCGCCGCTGATGGTCGCCAGACAGTGGTGGAAATATGTTGTGGGTTCTGCCCATTATGAGGGAACCGGTGATAGCCTGGAGGCTTGGAATGAATCCAGCCGCCGGTATATTACGGAGGAACCGGCCTTTTATCTGCCTTCGGGCGGGGAGTGGCGGAGCGCGCCGGAGAATTCCAAGCAGGGCAGCGGCAGCCTGATTGCCTGGGAGCTTGGGGAGAAATATACGAAAGAGCTGATGGATTACACTGAACTGGGTATGCAAAAATACGAAGCCGCCCTCGCGGACGGCATCTGTGCAGAGCAGGCACGCCTGTTTCTTCCGGCTTACGGGTTATATGTCCGCTGGTACTGGACGGCATCGCTGCAATCTGCCGCCCACTTCCTGCAGCAGCGGCTGGAGCATGATGCCCAGAAGGAAATTCAGGATTATGCCAAAGCCATCCTCAGCATGGTAAAAACATTATTCCCGGTTACTGCGGATGAGCTTCTGTCAAGCTGACTACTCCTTATGTTCTGTGCGAAAAGATTGTAAATAGTCACGGATCTCATCCTGCGGTGTTTCCAGCAAGCCGGCAAGCATCTGCTGTATCGCCTGCATCACTGCGATCCGCTCATCGATTTCCGAGATTTTATTCCGGACCCGCGCTTTCAGCGATTCGGCATCCATCTCTGAACCGAGCATCTGCAGCACCTCCCGGATTTCCTTCAGGGAATAACCGAGAGACTTGGCGTCCTTTATGAACTTCAGCTTCACCAGATAATCTTCTGAGTATATCCGGTAACCGTTCGCTACCCGCCCGGGGGCAGGCAGAATGCCACTTTCCTCATAGTAGCGGAGGGTTGCCATACTTACTCCTGTTCGTTTTGCCAGTTCTCCGCGGGTCATCCCTTTCATAGCCGCCCCTCCTAAAAATCTCTTTTTTGCGTATAGGCCTGGTCGAATTTCACCTCCGGAAAACGCTGCGAAGGCCCTTCCAGCAGACGCTGCGGCTCCCCTTTTAAATACTGGTCAAAGAAGGCTGTTACATAGGATCTTGTAATATCCACATTATGCACCGGATCCATGCCTTTGGCGAACAGGAACGGCGACAGCAGGGAAATGTCAGTGAAGCTCTGATGGATGAAATGATCAATAGTCAGATAATACGTATCATTTGTGCTTTTGACCATAACTGATTTCAGATCGGGAGTAAACTCATCATAAGCCACCTTTTCTTTCACCTTTGCCGACGGCTTAAGACTCTCTGCCGTATTTCCGGACATCAGATACATGAACGGCTGCTGCAGCCCGGTATGGGCCACCTCACCCCAAAATCCGCCCTCCAGACTTACTCCTGCCTTGAACCGCTTGTCCTGCGCAAGCGCCTCCGCGGTGGTTGCCCCGCCATAGGAATGCCCGAAGATGCCTACACGGTCCAGATCGAGCTTGCCCTGAAGAAGTCCGGCTGGATCATGCATATCCCACTGCGCAAGCGTATCAAGTACATAACTGGCATCCGCCGCGCGGATACCTATTCCTGTAACATTATAGGCATACAGCCCGGCGGACGTATCAAACTCTGGATCAGGGACGTAAAATACAGATTCCCCGTCTTCAAAGGTCACTTTTGCCGAAGTATACGGATGATCTATACCCACGACAATATAGCCGTGACTGACCAGTTCCTCCACCGCAGTCATGCTCTGAAACCGGGTGGATCGGATGCCCGGGGAGAACAGCAGCACAGGATAACGGGCTTCAGCCGCAGATACTGCCGCTCCAGCTGTAACATGGGCCTTAACCCCTGTAACATGACTGAACAGCTGCCCCGGCAGTCCGAACACCAGACTGATCGCTTCACCTACTGCAGAGGGATAATGCTCCTTATTCTTCCCTGCTGCTTCTCTTTGGTCCACCGGGTACCAGATATTCACCATAAGTCTGCGTTTGTCGCCGGTTTCAACACTCAGCGTCTCTTTTCGGGCTTCATCTGTAAGCTCCCTGGCAATCGTACCGATGGCATAGCTGCCTGTCGGCCCGGGCATTGTGAATACAGGCAGCAGCCAGCTCAAAAATACGGCTATGCCTGAAAGGGCTAAGACCAGAATCAGCTGCAGGCTTTTTGTAAGCTTCCGAAACGGCCTGGAACGGACTGCATGCTCCGGCTTCAGCAGTCTGCTTACCAGCACCGTTATCAAACCCAAGGCAGCAGCATAGGCCGGAACCATCTGTATGCGAAAATGGTCTAAAGCCCCGTGCAGCGCCAGAACCAGCAATACAGCCAGCAGCATAGCTATGTTTAGCTTCCGGCTTTTGCGGACAAACAATACACCTGCCGCAGCTGTAAGAATGACGGCAATAACAACTATTTCTAATATTCTCATATTGAGCACCTCCGCTAAGTTATCGGGTTATAACTCCAGCATAAAGGTTGCAGTATACTGCAAGGTCAAGCTTCTTAAATAACTTCAACCTATAACATTCCTATCTCTATAAAAAGAAAACACTCCTGCACCGGACCGCAGAAGTGTATATTCATAGAATCAAACTCAAAATTGCTCAGCAAAAATTATAAAACCTGCTCCTCCACAAACCCGCCAACACGCTCCGTGTATTCAGTCCACCGGAAATCCTTATTCTCAATAATCAGCTTCGGGATATCCCATACGTCCACTACCGACCGGACGAACGCCTGGCTGCCGCCCCATAACGCTGCCGCCTCCCGGAAATCCTCATCCGTATACAGCGAAACGGGCCCCCATTCATTGCCGCGCACACTGCAGATAAACCGCCATTGGGCCTCCACATCCAGCTGGTAAAAATAGATCAGCACCGGGTTCAGTGCAGCCAATATCTCCTGCAGCGACGAGGTTAGCTTAATCAGTTTAGGTAAGGGCATCCCCATATGGTGAGCATAGCTGATAGCATCCTGAAACAGCACACTTTCAATAACCGTTACTTCATCGCCGCTTCCAAGCCGCTCCTCCACAAATCTCCGGAACACAGCTTCAAGCTGTGTTGTGAATATCTCCGCCTGCTCCTCATCCGCCAGGGAGGTGAAATCATACCCGCGGATAAACAGCGGATGATTCTCCTCCAGCTCCAAAATACATCTGTTTGCCACTCCCCGGGATGTCAGCAGTTCTGCAACGGAAGAGGCACAGGTTGTTTTACCGGAGCCCGGCATGCCGTCGATGATGATTAACTGTTTAGGACGGGTTGTCATTGTGCACACCTCTAATCCAATGTTTTCTGGTCAGCACATACATCTCTTCTCCGTTACAGTCCTCGTAATCTCCGGTCAGGCCCTCGAGCACACGGTCCAATGTGAAGCCGAGCCTGCGAAGCACCTTAGTTGAAGCTGTATTTCGAGGGTCAGCTTTGGCGTATAACCGGTCCAGCCCGATTACCCCAAAGCTATATTCCGCCAAGGCCGCAGCCGCTTCAGAAGCATACCCCCGGCCCCAGTACTTTCGTCCGATCAGATAATACAGCTCTTTGTCAGGCGGGCAAAAATCAAGTGTGCCTGCACCGCACCAGCCGATGAATGCACCGGACTCTTTTTCCCGGATTGCGAACGAATATTTAAAGGCTTCATCAAACGGTGTATCGTAGCTGCTGATCAGCCAGTCAAATACCCCCTGATACTCCTCAGCGGAAAAGACATCCATATGCATATACGTAAGCACTTCCGGGTCCTGCATCAGCTCAAACGATTCCTGCAGATCGCTTTGGATATATGGGCGGATAAGCAGCCGCTCCGTTTCCAGACGCATTACGGCTAAAGCCTCTATCATGGCAATTCCTCCCGTTTCTTTCAGGCAATATGAGCTAAGCATAGCCCGCTGTGCCGCCGGCTGCCAATGTACAGTTTGATTTTAACCGAGTTTACCCGCTGCTTAATCCACATTCACGGTGTCATACAAGGATTCATCCGCTCCACGAATAAAAGGTGTCCAGTTCCCGGACGAATAGAGCATTAAGTGATGCATTGCACGTGTACAGGCTGTATAAAAAAGCTTCCGCTCACTCTCCCGCTGATACGTCTGCGCAGAAGCATCATAGATCAGCACAGCGTCGAATTCGACACCTTTGGCCAGGTAGGCGGGGAGGACCAGGATTCCTTTTTCAAAAGTGAGCGTATTCTTCGTAACCAGCCGCAGTCCTTCAGCGCCATGATAGGAGAGTGCCTCATAGGCTTCGCGGCTTTCGTCAGCTGTTTTGGTAATAACTGCGATGGAATCGAGACCTTCCGCCCGGAGCGCTGCGATATCCTGTATCATCCGCACCTCCCGCTTTCCGCCGCTGCCCGTTTGGGTAAGACACGGCTTCCTGCCGCCCCGGTCGAACGGGACAATTCCTGCCTCCGGCAGCAGCGATTTCGTAAACTCCACAATCTGGCGGGTGGAACGGTAGCTCCGCACAAGTGTAATCAGCGAGGTCTCTTCTTCGCCATAAAGCTCTGTCAGAGCCGGGCCTGCTTCGGCCAGATTCGTCGCCTGCGGAAATATCGCCTGCCCGAAGTCGCCGAGCACGGTCATCCGCGCCCTTGGAAACAGCTGCTTCAGGAAAGCATACTGGAACGGAGAGTAATCCTGGCCTTCATCTATAAAGAGATGTCTGACAATTGTATTCGTCCGGGTGCCCTCAATGAGCTCCTTCAGGTACAGAAACGGGGTTGCATCCTCATAGAAAAGCTCAAGCCGCTCCAGCTTCTCCTGCGTCTGCCCGCATATTTCCGTCCACAGCTCCGGCACAGCAGCAGTCCCCGTCATCTGCCGGTAAGCCTCCGTATCATCCCTAAACAGCTGGCTGTAAAGTCCGGTTACATCTATAAATTTCAGGCGTCTGACCTCCCGTCTCAGCGGCTTGAAGCTCTCCTTCACAATAAGCCGCAGCAGAAGCTCCTCTTCCTGGTCTGCGTAGTCGAATACGTTCTCTTCACCCTGCTCTTTTCCGCGCAGCTCCCCGTAGATCTCCTCGTATTGCTCAGCGAAATCGAAAACTGCCGACTGCCGCTGCACTTTTTTGAGCAGGGTGCTGTAGGCCTCGGCATATTGCTCGGTATCGAGATAATCCAGCTCATCCCGGGCCCAGTCAGCCTCCAGCTCCTTGACCTCAAGCGCCGCCAGCTCCCGCAGCAGCCAATCCCGCAGCAGGGTAATCCGGTTAGCCAGACGTATAGTAGGGGCAAAGCTGTAGAACTGCGATTTCATCTGTGCAGCCGTAATCAGCTCACGGTCCCGGTAGCGGATGCTGCGGAACAACATACCGTCCTGTCCCAGCCACAGCGCGTAGCTGCGGAGCGCCTGCAAAAAATCACCGGAAGCCTTATAGGTCATCCCGCTCATCCGCGCTTCATAACCCGGTGCCGCCCCCGGACTCATCGCATATTCGATCTGCGCGAACGGGTCCTCTAGCTTGAACTCCGCCCCAAGCCAGTGCTCCAGATATTCCTGGAAGGTCGTCTGCTGCATGTTCTCCTCACCAAGCTCAGGCAGGACGGTGGATACGTAGCTGTTGAACATCGGATTCGGCGAAAAAAGTACGATCTGATCTGCTGTTATCCGGTCGCGGTGCTTATACAGCAGATAGGCCACCCGCTGCAGCGCTGCGGAGGTTTTGCCGCTGCCGGCCGCGCCCTGGACAATAAGCATGCGGCTTTTGTCATCACGGATAATCGCGTTCTGCTCCTTCTGGATCGTAGCCACAATGCTCTTCATCTGAGAATCGGCTCCCTTGCCGAGCACCTGCTGCAGCAGCTCATCACCGATGGTCAGGCTAGTATCGAACACATTCTGGAGCCTGGCAGCGCGGATCTGATACTGCCGCTTCAGCGTCATCGTTCCGGCGATCTCCCCTCCCGGTGTATCATAGCTCGCGGCGCCGGGTGAATGGTCGTAATACAGGCTGGCAACAGGAGTGCGCCAGTCATAGACCAGAAAGTCCAGACCGTCTTCAGTGGCAAAAGAGGCTACGCCGATGTAGACTTGTTCGCTGCCGCCCTGCCCCTCCTCCAGAAAATCAATGCGTCCGAAGTACGGGGACGGCAGCAGCCGCTTCATGCTGTTGTAACGCTGCATCCGCACCCGGTGGCTGCGCTCCCGCTCAGACAGCAGCGCCTCCTGCTGCTTGATGCTGTAAAAGGTCTCTTCAAAATCCTCGTCCGTGCTGGTATTAACGGTCACTTCCTCCCAGAACCGCTTACGGATCTCCGTGACCTGCTCCCGCAGTCCGGATACTTCCGGCTCAATTCCGGCAATGGCTGTCCGCAGCTCCTCCGTTACCAAATCCAGCCGCTCCTGCTCCCGCTGCCAATCCTCTGCATGAATCATCCGCTGACACACTCCTTTATTAATCTCGTCTGCCTTCTGCCAAAATATCAGGTTTGACAAAGCTACAAATCGTATGGTAAGATTAAGATATAAATAAGATGTGATACTTATATCTTAATTTAAATAAAAATAGTGACGCTGTTTTACTATATCACAACGGATTTTATCATGCAACGGAATTATATATAGAGACCCGGCAGAAATTGCCGGGTCTTTTTTATTCCCCCGATAGTTTGGGCGGGGATTTCAGGAGCGGCCCGCGTACGGAATTTATGAACAGGCTCGCAGGCAGGTCTCCGCTCTGCTGATTGAACAGCGGACCACTTCCCGTTATGATAACAGTATCCATGTCCGCAGGAGGTTACCTAATCAATGGCAATATTCATGAACGAACAAATACGGGCGTCCGAGGTTGTCCTTACCGGACTCCGGGGCGAGAAGCTCGGCATTGTCTCCAGAGAAGAGGCGCTGGGAATGGCCCGGTCCCAGGGTGCCGATCTGGTCTGCACCTCGCTGATGAGCAGTCCTCCGCCCTGCACCCTGATGGCTAAGGGCAAGGCAAAGGCTGCGGCCCAGAAGGAAGCGGCGTCCGCACGCAAGGCCGGCTCCGGCCAGGCCGCCGGGCGGAGCGGCGGCAAAGACAAGGTCAAGGTGAAGGAGCTGCGCTTCACAGCCCACATCGAGGAGCATGATTACGACACCAAGCTGCGCCAGGCGGACAAGCACCTCCGATCCGGCAAGCCGGTGCTGCTGAATGTCCAGGCCTCCGGCGCCAAAGAAGCGGCCGCGGCCAAGACCGTTATCGAGCGGCTGGTTGCCGATTTGTTGGATGCCGGTGTCAAGGACACCGGTGTCCAGAGCGGCGGCAAAGGCTCAAAGGTACAGCTGAATCCGCGTTAAGCTGCACGCAGCTGACTGGAAAGGGCGTCATAACAGCCGGGATATGGCTGTTATGGCGCCCTTTTGTTGCGGGGGATCAGTCCGGAGACTTCTAACGGACTGAGATGACGTTATTCTGTGGTTTACCGGCATTTGCGTTAGCTAACGGACACCACAGGCGTTATTTGCCACAACTCCTGCAGAAATCGCAGCTTGTTCGCTGTAATAACGGCAGCTGGGTCCGTTAGAAGCCCCGAAACGCCGGAGAATGGGCAACTAACGTCTCCTCGGTCCGTTAGAAATCCGGCAGTGGTTACAGGCTCGTATAGCTGCAATCTGGCGAGAGTCCCACTCTACCACATACAGCTACACCCCGACGATAGTTACACTCCACCACCTACAGCTACAAACCAGCTTTAGTCACATTCACACCACCTACAGCTACAAACCAGCGTTAGTCACACTCACACCACGTACAGCTACTACCCAGCGATAGTTGTACCCGGCAATGGTCATCATCTCGAAAGAAATTCTACAATGAACAACCTGTATGCTGTGCTTGCAAAGACCAGCTCCGCTTCTGAAGGAAATCCGCTTGTTATAACGTGCCTTTCTCCTTGGGGGGATGCCGTTTATCTCAGACAGCTTGTAGCACTCTCCACTCTGAATATCGTTACAGCCCCCGAATCAGCTTACCGTACTACTCCATACTCCTTACTCTCTGCTCCCTACCCACTGATCCCGCTCCCCGCACAAACGACAGCATCACCTTCGTGCCCGCCCCCTCTATACTCTCAATGGTAATCGAGCCTCCGTAACGCTCCATGATCGCCTTGGCAATCGCCAGGCCCAGTCCCGATCCGCCTTTTGCCCGGCTTCGCGACCCTTCCGCCCGGTAAAAGCGGTCAAAAATATGCGGAAGCTGCTCTGCAGAAATCCCGATTCCTGTATCTGTAACGGATACTATGACCTGATCAGCGTCAGCTTGATGTGCAATGTGTACACTGCCGCCTTCCGGTGTATATTTCAGCGCATTCTCCACAATATTGCGCAGCACCTGGTAACAGGCGCCCGCCGGCATCCGGACCATCAATGGACTGGCATTTCCGGCTTCACCGGCACTCAAAGTAACACCGGGACCTACGTGCACGGTCTGGGGCAGCAGCTCATTCAAAACCAGCTGCACCTCGCATTCCTCTCCGGCACCTTCCTGCACCGGCTCCTCCGTCTCGGCCAGCAGCAGCAGCTGGGCAATCAGCTCCCTCATGCGGCCCGCCTCATCCATCATGAAGCCCAGGGATTCCTCCAGCACCTCCGGAGACTGCTTCCCCCAGCGCTGGATCATATGGGTATGTCCCTCGATGATGGCCAGCGGTGTCTTCAGCTCATGGGAAGCATCTGCCACAAAACGCCGCTGCTGGTCAAAGGACACACTTAGCTTTTGCAGCAGTGCATTAAAGGTCGCCCCCAGCTGGTGCAGCTCATCCTGCGCTGCAGGCAGCGCAAGCCGGTGCGACAAATTGTCTGCCCCGATGCTCTGCACCTCGCCGATCATGCTGCGGATCGGCTTCAGGGCGGAGCGGGCGACCAGCCACCCGGCCATCGCTGCTACCCCGGCAGCCAGCAGCAGGCCGAGCAGCAGCAGCCGGCCTACCTCGCGCGAGGCTGCCGCCGCTGCAGAATACCCGCTGTCAGCTAGCCGCAGGGTTACCGTGCCAAATGCCGGCAACGTCAGGCTGCTTACTGCCTCATACTGCCCGGCCTGTTCTGCCTCTTTACCATCCAGCATTACGGTGCCCTGTTCTGCTTCTGCACCGCCCGGCACCGCTTCGCCCGTGTCTGTCTCTGCACCGCCCAATACCGCCTGGCCCTTCTCTGTATCGCTCCCCTCCGGCAAAGCCGCGCCCTCCTCCGCAAGCACCCGCCCCTTGGTATCCAGCAGCTGCAGCGTCTGGCCTTCATCCAGATCAGCGGCAAAGGAAGACAGGTCCGGCTTCAGTACCGCTGCCGCTCCGCTCCCTCTTCCGAAGCCGGGTCTTAGCAGCGAGGGCAGGAAGGTAACCTCCTTAATCTGCAGCTCGAACTGCTTCAGCTTTTCGGTAAGCAGCTCCTTCTCCTGCTTCTGCGTCCATTGGCTGAAGGTAATGTACACAAAGCCGCCCAGCACTGCTGCTACAATTAGTGAGGCCAGCGCAATGGAGGCGCTGACCTTGCGGGAGAATGTTAAGCCCTTCATTGTCCGTTCCCTCCCGTCAGTCCCTTAGAATGTAGCCGCTGCCGCGGACCGTATGGATCAGCTTCTCCCCGTAGCCCTCATCCACCTTCAGGCGTAAATAGCGGATATAGACATCTACCACATTGGTTTCTCCCTCATAGGAATAGCCCCAGACCAGATTCAGCAGCGCTTCGCGGTTCATCAGCCGATTCTTGTTCTGCAGCAGGCAGCGGAGCAGCTCAAATTCACGCTGCGACAGCTCGATGTCCTGTCCGGCGCGGGTTACCCGGTGCGAAGCCGCACTGAGCGACAGGTCCCTGGCCTCCAGCAGCTCCTCCGGCTCCCGGCTCTGCTGCAGTCTCCGCTGCAGAGAGCGCATGCGGGCGAGCAGCTCCTCGATGGCGAACGGCTTGGGCACGTAATCGTCCGCGCCGGTATCAAGCCCCCGCACCCGTTCGCTGATGGTATCGCGCGCAGTAATCATAATGATCGGTGTCTGCTTGACGGCGCGGATTCTTTTGCAGACTTCGATTCCGTTAATCCCCGGCAGGTTCAGATCAAGCAGAATAAGATCATAGCTCCCTTGTATTGCCTGCTCTGCACCGGCCAGCCCGTCTCTGGCAACTGTGATCTCATAGCCCTCATAAGCCAGCTCCAGCTCAAGCAGCCGGACCATGGCAGCTTCATCCTCAATAATCAGGACATGCTCCTTCGTACTCAAACGGCACTCCACCTTCTCACGCTATCAAATTAATTGCTGTGCTGAAGAGACAAGCCGGCCAGCGAGGAAGCCTCAATGCGATACGTTCCTGCGCCGATGGTTCCGCTGACTCTCCCGCCTTTTACCGTTAACGGAAAATCCGTTTCCGGCTCCCCGAACGTTGCACTGGCCTCCACCTGCACATCTGCCTGCTCAGGCCAGGCCAGGCTGACATTACCTGCGGTATTGGACACGTCCCAGTGGCCGCCGACTTTTGAAGACTCAATATGAATATTGCCTGCAACACTTTCTGCCTTAATGGACGAGTAAGCATCCTCAACAGACAGGTTGCCGTTTACAGTCCGGATATCCAGCGGCCCTGTAACCTTGTTAACATTAATGTTTCCGTTCACCACAGACACCGCTGCGCTTTTCTTGGCGCCGGTTATTGTAACTTCCCCGTTGTCCGTGTGCAGAGTCAGGCTGCTCCCGCTCTCTTTTACCGTAATATTGCCGTTATCTGAACTTAAAATAATTGGACCGTCAGCTGTCACTTTAGACAAAAGCACATTTCCATTGTTCAGCTCTGCCTGCACGCCAGCCTTAACTGTCTTAGGAAGCGTAACCGTCAGATGAATGCTGGTATTATAGCGGCTGCCGCCTCCTGTAGCTTCACCGTAGGTCTTGATGCTGAGCTCGTTGCCGTCCTGTATTTTAATTCCGCTTTTGGCGGCGGCAGCCTCTGCTTCTATCCGGGATGCATGATCGACAACTACCGTTGTATGTACCTCAATCTGCTTGCCGCTGCCCTGCTTCAGTTCAATCGAACCGTTCACGCCTGTGATAGCGATTATGTCCGTGTCAGTCCCCATTTCGATGCTGGTCATCCCTTTGTCAAAAGAAAACCCTGATCCCGTCGCCTTAACCACAACCGCCGTTACCGCCTGTGCTGCCTGTTTGGCTTCAAAATCAGCCTCATTCAGATGCCGGGCAAGCACCTCTCTCCCGAACCCCGAACCTGCATAGAGCAGCGCCGCCGTGAAGCCCGCCACTGCAATTTTCATGAATTTTTGCATAAACTTTATTCCTCCCCATCCCCTGTGTTTGTTCGGCTTAATGGTATACCACAAAGGATGAGAAAGGCTTTGCAGGCAGATTAGAGTTTGATTAGAAGCTTACGGCCCGAGAATTAAGGTTCCAAAGAACATATAGGCAAAATAGCTAACAAAAGCGGCAGCATTTAGCAGGATAAGAATGATGTCTTTGCGCGAACGCGTCTTTTTATAAGCGGATAAGCCAAAGAGTATCCCGGCAGGCGGCAAAATAAAGGTACTGAGAATGCCTGCTCCGTCAAGCGGGTGGTCATAAAAAATAAAAAACAAATCCGTAATCAACAGAACAGCAGTTACCAGGAAGGCCGTTGTAGCAGACTTTCTCTGTAAACGGGCACTCAAGCATGCTCACTCCCTCTCCACTAGCAGTGCAGTCTCTTTTCCCTAATATGTAATAACATACCATCCTCAAGACGAATCCGTCTATTCAGCCCAAAAAGACCACCCGGAGCCGGATGGCCTTTTCTGCAACACTTTTACTGTACGTCTTCTACCAGTTGTTCCCCGTACCCGTAACGGTAAAGCCGGCGGAAGCATTCACAAATTTACCCGAAGGGGCGCCGGTAACCGTATTGCTGCTGAACACCGAGCTGCCGGTTGCCGAGCCGTTGATATATACGCCGTAGGTTCCGGAATTCAGGATTGTGTTATTAGCATACGTTACTGCAATATTCGGAGCCGGTTCTTCCACAAAAATCCCCGAGTACGTGCTGTCCTGGATCGTATTGCCGGATACGTTAACCGTGAGGTTCTGCGCCTTGCCGCTGTTGTTCAGCCAGTAAGCCCAGATTGCCCCGATCTGATAGCCGTAGTCACGGTGGGCAGAGCCTGTACGCAGCAGCTTATTCCCCTGAATCGTCAGGGTGCCGGTCATGGACGGAGGATTGAAATTGGTGCCAAAAGAGATTCCGCCGCCTGTCCGCACAGTGTCCGTAAGCAGGTTGCCGATCACCTTGTTGTCCTTGCCGCCGTAAATGGCGATGTTGTTGGCCAAGGTCGGAATCTGCACGGTATTGTAGCTGAACGTATTATTGGTATTCAGAAAAGCATCGGACCACATAGCCATGCCGTCGTCGCCGCTGTTCCGCACAGAGTTGTTCGTAACGGTAGAATTCGAGGTTCCCCGGTGCAGGTTCACGCCGTCTGCCCAGACATTGCGGATTCTGGAGTTGGATGCAGTAACGTTATCTGTCTGATTCGTGAACCAGAAGCCTACTTTTACATGCTCGATCCACAGATTGCTGATGACCGAGTTCGTACCGTTGCCCTCGACCGCAGTGAGCCCGTTGTAATCGTCACGGATGATGTCGCTGCCGCTGATTTTGAAATCGGACAGGGTTACATTTCCGCCTCTCAGATAAAAGCCCGCGTAATTGCCGGACAGGGTGGAATGCCAGATGCCTGCCCCTTTTACGGATACGCCGCTGTCGAGGTACAGTCTTGTTCCGCTGCCGTCATAGCCGGCGCCCTTGCTGCCGTTGTTCAGATGAAAGGTTCCCGCCGGAATCCACACGCCCTTGTAGGTGCCGCCGGAGTTTTTGACAGCAGTAATTGCGTTGTTAAAAGCTACCGTATCATCTGCACCGTCGTTTGCTACAGCACCATATGTGGTAACAGCTACGTAGTTGGACGGCATAGTGAGCGCTGCAGGAACAGCTTCTGTCTCAAGCAAATCTACAGTAACATAAGCGGTTGAGCCAAAGTTCAGATTGGACGCATTCCGCTGCAGCTTAATGACCGTTCCGGCCGGATAGGCTTTATCGAGCAGGACAGACACTTCATCATACATATGCGCAGGTGTGGTCGAAGCCGCATTCGGGTTGTTGGACCAGCGGACCTCTCCGCCCTCTGTCCCCCATTCCCCGTAGTTCCAGCTATATTTGGAGGTGAGATTGATATCTTTAAAAAGCGTTCCGCCCACGTACATGCTGACCGCCGACTCTATGCCCGTTCCGGAAGCATTATCCGGGATCGCATAGCGGATTGTTACACCCTGCGCGGGTTTGGATAGCGTAATCTGCACGTACTGGCCTGCTGCGGTCAGCTTGACCGCTTTTCTGCCCGATGCCTCAGAAGCAAGCTCCCCGGCTGTGGTCGATGGACCGATGAGCGCTCCGGTGTAGGCGGCATTTTCAGCTTCGTAGGTGTCATATGGCATATTTGCCCCGAAAGCTCCTGCCGATGGCGTTGGTGTAGGAACCGGCGTGGCTGTTGGTACTGGTGTTGCGGTCGGCACTGGGGTCGCTGTCGGCGCGGCCGTTGGGGCAGGTGTGGCTGTCGCCGTCGGTGCCGGGGTCGGGATGACTGTATTTGAGCCGTATACCTCAAGCTCGGCAGCCTGGCCTCCTGTTACACCGCTGTTTGCTGTAAAATTCACTCTCACATATCTGGCTGAAGCTGCTGTAAAGGTAACGGCTACCGTGTTGTCCGCAGCCGGGTTAAAGGTGTAAGTCTGGGAGGCGGCAAGCGTGCTGTATGAGGTGTTATTCGTGCTGCCCTGTACAGACAGGGTCTGCGTTCTTGTTCCCCAGCCGGCCGGAAGCTTGAGCTGAACGGTATGAACCGTCTGCGTGCTGCCGAGATCTACAGTCAGCGCGTTCGGGTAGCTGTTAGCTGCCCCCTCATAGTAGGTGGACGCATTCCCGTCCACCGCATTACCGGCGGGAAATCCGGAGACGGTGTTGTTTGCGGTAACGCTTTTGTTAAGAGCCAGGTTGGCTCCCTGCGACATATCCAGCGACAGATTGTCCAGATTAACGTTGCCGCTGTCCGCTGTATCAAACTTGTAGGTGATTGTGCCGCTGCCTGCACTCAGGGCAACCGTCTCTGAGACAATTCCCCAGCTGTTCCAGCCGGCTGTGGCCGGAAGCGAAATTTGCTTCAGCTTGGTGCCGTTCACGTACAGGCTTAAGGTTTTGGCAGAGCCCGTGCCGTTGGCATATTTCAGGGAAGCCGTGTAATTACCTGCAGATGAAACGCTTACATTAAACTTCGCAGAAGCATTTCCTTTGTTGCTGTCCGTGAACCCGCCGGCAAATCCCGTCCCGGTGTAGCCGGTGTGGTCAGACGCTGACGCAGCCCCTCCCGACAGTACAGCCGACTCCGCTTCATACACTTGTGCCGCCGCCAGTGCTTTTGGAGTGACCGGAAACTGCAGCGCCACAAGCGCCAGTACCAGAAGATAGATCAGAAATTTGCCGCTGCTTAACCTTTTTAACATTATACTTCCCTCCCGTGTGTAACAATCTGAGTGCTGCCTGCGGATCATAGAATATGAACGCGTATTGCGGAAGCACTTTAATATTAAAATGTTTTGGCGGCATTATCCGGACCTTTGGCGGTGGAATCCGGACGTTTGCGGACGGCAGCTTGGCAAATATGAAAAAGCCCCGCGGGTGCGGGGCTTAAAATGGGCTATCCATTTTACTCAACTGGCTGTATGCACCGGAATCAAGGGCACTTTTGCCTTTCATTTCGCCCATTTAGCCAAATGCACCGGAATCAAGGGCACTTTTGCCTCTCCTTTCGCCCATTTAGCTAAATGTGCCGGATTCAGAGGCACTTTTGCCTCTCCTTTCGCCTATTTAGCCATATAGGCCGGATTCAGAGGCATTTTTGCCTCTCCTTTCGCCTATTTAGCTAAAACGCGCCGGATTCAGAGGCACTTTTGCCTCTCCTTTCGCCCATTTAGCCAAATAGGCCAGATTCAGAGGCACTTTTGCCTCTCCTTTCGCCCATTTAGCCAAATGCGCCGGATTCAGAGGCACTTTTGCCTCTCATTTTGCCCATTTAGCCAAATGCACCGGAATCAAGGGCACTTTTGCCTCTCATTTTGCTCATTCAGCCAAATGCGCCGGATTCAAGGGCACTTTTGCCTCTCCTTTCGTTCAACTAGCCTATATGTGCTACTTCTCAGCTTTCCGGATTACTGAACACTAAAATTTTCACACCAATTCGATAAAGATATAATGTAACATTAAAATACTGATGTACGAAGCCATGCCTTATAGCGAAAAAGCATCAGGAAGCATCATTTAAGACCGGAGGACCCCCAAAATGCCAAACATTCTAATCATAGAAGACCAGGAGGATCTCAATCTCCTGCTCGCCGAAGCTTTGCAAAGAGCCGGTTATACGGTTACTTCCGCATACAACGGTCCGGACGGGCTGCAGGCCATCCGCAGTAAGCCATATGATCTGATCCTGCTGGACATTATGCTTCCCTTTCTGAACGGGGATACCCTTCTGCAGGAGGCCCGGACCATCACCGGCATCCCGGTCATCATCATCTCTGCCAAGGACCAGGTCAGCACCAAAATCGATCTGCTGAAGCTCGGGGCGGATGATTATATCACCAAGCCGTTTGATCTGGGTGAGGTTGCTGCCAGGGTGGAATCCAGTCTGCGCCGCTCCGGTAAACAGTCTGCAGCTGCAATGACAAGCCGTTATAAGGACCTGGTGCTGGACAGCAGCAGTAAGCGGGCAACCGCAGCAGGAGCCATACTTGAGCTGACGGCCAAGGAGTTCAGAATTCTCGAGCTGCTGATGACGAACCAAGGCAAGGTTTTTACGAAAGCCAATCTGTACGAATCGCTCTGGGGAGTTGAATATTTGGGGGATGACAACGCGGTGAAGACGCATATGAGCAATCTGCGCAGCAAGCTGAAGAAAGCAGTGCCTGAACACGAGTATATCGAAACCGTCTGGGGTCTGGGCTACCGGCTGTATAAAGAATAAGCGGACCGGGCTGGCGGTGTAATGAATATTCTTAACCTTTTCTTAACCACCGGGACTTATTCTGTTGTCAGGAAGGAGAGGTTAACAGATGAAATCCTATGTACTTAGAACACACAAGCTCACCAAACAATACGGCAACGCCCCCGACGCACTGCACGAAGCCTCCATCTCACTGGAATCCGGTAAAATCTACGGGCTGATCGGCCAGAACGGTGCCGGCAAAACGACCTTGATGCGCCTTGTAGCCGGGCTGTCTTTTCCGACGGAGGGGACGCTTGAGCTGTTCGGGCATACAGGGGAGCGCGCCCTTCAGGCAGAGCGGAAAAGGCTGGGGTGTATGATCGAGCATCCCGGTTACGTCCCCCATATGAGCGCACGGGATAATTTGCGGTTTTACCGGCTGATGCGCGGAATTCCCGGGCGGGACATTGAGGAGGAGCTGCTGGAGCTGACCGGACTATCCAGCACCGGCAAAAAGAAAGCCAGAGACTTCTCCCTCGGCATGAAGCAGCGTCTGGGCATTGCCATTGCCCTGCTCGGCAGCCCGGAGCTGCTGATTCTGGATGAGCCGATCAACGGGCTTGACCCGCTGGGCGTCGTCGAAATCCGCGGACTGCTGAAGCGGCTATGCGGAGAGCGTCAGCTCACCATTCTGATCTCCAGCCATAATCTGCCCGAGCTGTACCAGACGGCGACTGATTATATTTTTCTGCATCAGGGCCGGATCAGAGAGAGCCTTACCCTGGAGCAGCTGGATGAGAACTGCAGGCAATACCTCCGTATCGGCAGTGACCAGCCGGAAAAGGTTGCAGGCATTCTGGAGCTGCAGCTCCAGACAACCCGGTACACGGTTATGCCGGACCATTCCATCAAGCTGTATGATTATGTGCAGGATAAGGAAAGGGTAAGCCGGGCGCTGCACGACAACGGTGTGCTTGTATCGGAATTTTCAGTCCAGGGCGATACGCTGGAGAACTATTTTTTGTCCCTGATTGGCGGTGATTCACATGCTTAACCTTATTCAGGCCGATCTGTTCAAGCTGCGCAAATCTGCGGCACTCAAGCTTCTCCTTGCCATAACAACGGTGTGTGCAGCGGTGATGGCGGTCTTTGCCCGCCTGATCCCGGACCGCAATCTGGATGCCGCTGCCACCGGCCTTGGCTTCCTGTTCTCCGATGTAAATGTCATCAGTATTCTCGGTGGCGTCACTGCCGGACTGCTGGTTTGCGGTGATCTGGATAATAAAACTATTCACGATGCGGTTGCTAACGGATACAGCCGGTTTACCGTGCTTGCCGGAAAAGCGGCTGTCCACAGCCTTCTGATTGTATTGCTGCTCCTCCCTTATGCCGTCATTACCTGGATCGCGCTGGGCACCGGCGCTGAATTCAGTATGGGCTCAGCGGCTATCGGATTCCTGAATGTGCTGACGGGCGGCGGCAGCATCACCGCTGCAGATGCCCCCAAAATGCTGGCTGTCATACTGACCCTGATCATCGTATATGCAGCGCAGCTGAGCATCTGTCTGCCGGTCGCCTTTTGGATTAAAAAGCCTGTTATCGTGGTCGCTATTGCTTACGGATTCTCGATGCTTACGGGACAATTAATGCAGTTAAGTGCACGACTTCCAGTGCTTAAGCAAGTGCTGGCTGTAACGCCGTATGGTGAAAATTATATTTTCATCACACCGGCTACGACGGCGGGTGATATGCTTACAGCTATTCTGGTTAGTACGGGCTTTGCTGCTGTAATGCTTGGACTATCATATCTGGTATTCCGCAGAACTGAGCTGAAATAGCATTAAAAGAAAGGTTGTGGGCTAATTGCTTCTTGCCGCCGGATTAACTGCCGTTATCTTGATAACCGGGCTTGCCTGGCATAATCTGCTGATCCGGCGGCAGCTGCAGAGCATCAACCGGCAGCTGGACAAACGCCTGAGGGAGAATACCCGCCAGCCGCTCCGGCTTGAGCTGATGAACAAGGAGCTGACGCTGCTCGCGAGTCACATTAATAAATGCCTGAAGGCGGAGGAAACACTCCGTCTTAAAGGCATTCAGGAGGAGCGGGAGCTCCGGGAGCTGATCGCGAACATCTCTCACGATTTGCGTACTCCGCTGACAGCAATCAGGGGATACCAGCAGCTGGTGATGGACGAGGGTCTGACCCACGGACAGCAGAAAAAGCTGCAGACCGCGCAAAAGCATGCTCAGGCGCTGGGGCAGCTGATCGAACATTTTTTTGAGTATTCCTATCTGCTGCATGCCGAGACCGGGCTGGAGCTGCAGGAGATTAACCTGACCAATTACACCGCTGAATGCCTCGCCGGCTCGGTCGCTGTATTGGAGGAGCACCAGCTGGCAGTAAAGCTAGAGGAGGAGGCTCCGGTCTTCGTGTCAGCAGACAAGGAGCCTCTTGCAAGAATCATCCATAATCTAATTCGTAACGGCATTCAGCATGCAGATGGAGGCTTAACTGTAAAAGTTACACTGTCTGAGGAAGGCAGCAGGGGCGTTTTATCGTTCAGCAATCCGGTCAGCAGCTCCTCTTCTGTTGACGCAGGGCGGCTGTTTGAGCGATTTTACACCGGCGATCAGGCCAGACGCAGCGGCTCAGGACTAGGCCTGTCCATTGTCCGCCTGCTTGCGGAGCAGATGGGCGGCACGGCCGGAGCCGGCTTGCAGGGCGGGATTCTTGAGATCCGGGTGGAGCTGCCGCTATCCGGCAGAGCAGGTACAGCCGCTCAAGATTAATGCTATGAATGTTAACTATTAGGACTGCCCTTTATCAACAAGCTGCTCCTGGGCCAGACGGATCATTTCCCGGACCATGGAGCCGCCGATTCTGCCGCCGATATGTCCGGCCTCCTCAGTGGTCAGATTCCCGTTGTTGCCTGACTGCAGAGGGATACCAAGCTCCTTGGCTACCTCATACTTCACATCATCCGGGTGATTCGGATCTACCGTGTAGCCTTCCCGCCTCATCACCTCAGCCTTGAAGCTCTGCATGCCCTGCGCCGCCCCCGGTACTGCATACTTCCGGTTTCTTCTTGCCATCCTGAACACTCTCCCTTAGCGTTATTTCTTCTACTTTCCCCTAAGGTTCTTCTTTGTATTCTGTTGCCGGCAGCAGCAGGCATCCTGGAATTCTCTATTAAGAAGGCTATTTCTGTCAGCCGGCTTTATTGCGGCTCATTGTACAGCCGTAACGAGTAGTCGTCGATCAGGCTGCGCATGGCAAGCCTGGATACCCAGCCTTCCGGGATGCCGCTGAGCCCGTAATAAGCTCCGGCAATCTGGCCGTACACCGCTCCGGTGGTATCGGCATCATTGCCCAGATTGACGGCAAGCAGCGCCCCCTCGGCAAAGCTCTCTGAGTGGTGGAAAGCCCAGAGCGCCGCCTCCAGTGATTCCACAACATATCCGCTGCCCTGAATTTCCGGCGGCTCCTTATGCTTGTAGGAGCCGCGCTTGATATCGAGAATGTGCGGGGTCAGCTCCTCCTCTTTAAGCCAGCCGGCGAAGGCTCCCGGAGCCAGCATCTCCTGCTTGCTCCACCCGTGCAGGCCGGCCAGAATATAGGCGGCCATAAGGCGGCAGGCACTTAGGCATTCCGCTGCCCCATGGGTTGTCCTGGAGCTGAGCGCCGCATAACGGATAGCCTCTGCCGGATTGGCCGCATAATACAGGACAACAGGAGCCAGCCGCATGATCGAGCCGTTCCCGGCCGCCAGCGGATCGGCCGACCCGCTGTAGGCATCGCCTCCGGCTTCATATTTCAGTAGCGCCTCACGCGTAGCATTGCCGATGTCGAAGCATTCCCCGGTGCTGCTCAACCGGCCCTCGCGGAACCATTTCAGGTACCGCTGCATCTGGTCAGCGGGGTCAAAGCCCCGCTGCTCCAGCAGGCTCTCCGCCAGACACAGCGCCATGGACGTATCGTCCGTCCATTGCCCCGGCTGCAGTCCGAATACACCGCCGCCAATTATATCCTCCATAGGCGCAAAGGTGCCGGGAGCCTTGAACTCCACCGTGGTTCCCAGCGCATCTCCGGCAGCCAGCCCTTGCAGGCAGCCCTGATAGCATTCTTTAGCTAATACCATTAAATCATCCTCCTCATTGGTGGATAGCCGATAGGTGAAGACTGCGTGATTTATACAAGACGGATACCTTCACATAGTCTTTCCCATGACCGATTGGAACTCCCCGCGCGTATTTAGTTTGATTTCCGCCACCTGATTCCATCATTTCTCGATTTTCTTGATGATTAGTTGGAATTTCAACATCTATATTTACCCAAACAACTCATTTAGGACGAAAACAGCAGAATTAAGCAGCGTTTGACCAACTAATCCCGTCTTCACAGCAGTCCGCTTAGCAATAGATGGCGAATTTCCACTTAGTTTGATCAGCATGCTCTAGAACTCCGAATTTCCATGCAGGCACATTACACCCTACAGCCCGTCCGGCTGATATAACATAAAGCAGCCCCCAGAGCTGTTAGTCACATTCTCTGAGAGCCGCCGCAGTATTATAAGAGCATTACATTATTGTTCGCCCGGGTATTTAAGTCCCCACTGGGCCCGGACCTGATCCAGCAATCTCATGATCGCAACCGACTCATCCAGTGTCATTACCGGACTTTCCGTCAGACCGGCCTGCAGGCAGCGGCCCACTTCCTCTGCCTCAAAGCAGTATCCGGCGGAGGTCCGGTCATCCTTAAAGGTCTCCACCAGCTCACCGCCGACGTACAGCTCAGCCGACCGCGGATTTACCAGTGTACCTTTGACGACGATATGCCCGTCCGTACCGAACACATGGGCCTCCTCCGTCAATTTGAGCCGGATGCCGCCGTTCAGCGAAGCGCTTTTGCCGCCCTCATAGGATAACAGCAGCGAGAAGTGCTCATCCACACCGGTTTCTCCGATATGGACAGTACTCGATACCGACTCCGGATGCGGGCCCAGAATCATCGAAGCAAAGGATACCGGATATATGCCGACATCCAGCAGCGCACCGCCGCCCAGCTCGGGGTTCAGCAGCCGCCCTTGCGGATTCCAGTCGGCACGGAAGCCGAGGTCTGCCTTAACCAGCCGGACATCGCCGATCCGGCCTGCTGCAACCCATTCTCTGACCTTGGCATTGGCCGGAATGTAGCGGCTCCACATCGCCTCCATCAGGAACAGCTTCTGCTCCCGGGCGTACGCCACAACCTCCTCCAGTTCTGCACTGTTCACCGTGAACGGCTTCTCGCACAGCACCGCCTTGCCGGCGCGCAGGGCCAGCAGCGCATTCTCTTTATGGAACGGATGCGGAGTCCCGATGTAGATGGCATCCACCTCCGGATCACTGACCAGCTCTTCATAGGTAGCATAGGCTACCGGAATCCCATGGCTGCGGGCGAACTCGTCCGCACTTTCCTGCGTGCGTGATCCGACAGCATAAGCAATGCCATTGCTGGCATGGGCCAGATCCGTTGCGAACTTATGGGCAATCCATCCGGTGCTCAGAATGCCCCATTTTATCGTGTAAGCGTTATCGTTAGCCATTGATGTCCCTCCTGCTCAGGAATAGTTTTTACTTCTTTTGATTCTATCAAACTGTGCTTCCTGTGTAAAAGAATACTGCCGGCTCAGACCATAGCCAGCAGCGCATATATTGCCAGCACTGAAAATCCGGCAGTTACCAGCAGCGTAGCCGCGTTCCAGACCCGGTGAATCACAGCCAGATTCTCAACATAGCTGTGCAGGAAAAGCCTCCGCAGCAGCAGCTGAAGCAGCTTGATGATACCGAAGCCGAGCCAGCCGAGCAGACTGATCAGAATAACCTCATAGCTCCCTTTTAAGGCGAACCTGTCCGCTACTGCACCATCATAATGCACGGGTACAAAATCGGGCATCTGACGGTATATATACATGTAAAATAATATCGGAACCATGGCAGCAGCTGCACTAAGCGAAAACGTCATTCGGTTCTTAAACATCGGGTTACTCCTCCGCATGCAGCAGCAAAATACGGTTACTGAACCCGCCGCGCTGCGCCGCCTTGTCTGCACGTATCTGCTCCAGCAGCACACTGTCCCCGCCATGTACCGCAGCCAGCGCATGAATGACCTCCAGCAGGTCAGCGAGCTCCTCCAGCGCCTGCTTGTCTTGTTCAGCCTCCAAGTACTCTTCCGCCTCTTCGTTCAGCTTCAGCCGCAGCGCCTCTATGTATTCTCCGCTATCCATAGCTCTTGTGCTGCAAGCCTTTCCCCACGAAGCAATCAGTGCCGGAATTCCGTCCCTGACCAGCTTATTATATTCACGCAAAATAATCAGCCGCCTCTCTCCTATTCTTCCATCAGCCTCTTTACAAAAGGCACATCTGCCTGCGCAAAATGATACTCCGCCAGTTCACTTCGCTCTGCCCAGCTCCAGGCATCATGATCGGTGAGCTCAAACGTACCTCCCACAAATTCCGCTTTCCAGGCGATCAGCCTGATCTGGGCCGTACCATAGTCATGTTCATGACAGTCAAAGTACTCGTATGGCCTAATCTCTATGTTCATTTCTTCCATCAGCTCTCTAATCAGGCACTCCGCGGCCGCCTCACCCGGCTCCAGCTTGCCGCCCGGAAACTCCCATAGTCCGGCCTGTGCTTTACCCGGCTTCCTGCGGGCAATTAGCAGCTTCCCTTCTTCATTGTGTATAATGGCTGCTGCCACGTCAATCATCGATTTCCGCTCCTTCTTTTGCACGACCCGGTATCCATATAAGATTCCCTGATAGTGGTTTATTATGGTAAAATATGATTTGTATAGGATTACAAAACTAATAGATTTATAGAGCAGATGGTTCTGCAGGGAGGCTAGCAGTGAAAGATATTTTCAGGCCAAACGCTATGGAAGACGATCCGAAACCTAACCAGTCACTCAGTCTGCGCATCAATATCTTTTTCTTCAGCACGTTTATTATATTCTGCATCATTATTATCCGTCTTGCCATTATTCAATTTGTGGAGGGCTCCACACTCACTGAGGCCGAAGCCAGCCGGGATACCAAGAATGTACCCCTGGCCTCCATCCGCGGAACCATTTTCGCAAAAGGCGGGGAAAAGCTGGCCTATTCAACCTCGGTGCAAACGCTGTATTTTTCCCTGACAAGTGAATTTACCCAGACCGTAACGGACAAAGAGACCCGGATTACCAGCCGGGCTCCTGAGGCTGCTGCCAAGGCCGACCAGCTTGCTGCTGATCTGGCTGCCGACTTTGTCAAATACGGGACTACGCTGCCCGAAGGGGAAGCCCTGACCAAGGAAGCTATTCTCAAAGCGATGGATCTGGATTCCAAGGTATATTCCGGTTTCATGCCGCGTCCGGTCAAACGGGGTCTAAGCAATGAGGAAATCGCCTATTTCATGGAAAACAAGAACAAGTATCCGACTCTAACGGTCAGCGAAGAGGATGAACGCCATTATGATCCGGACACTGTAGCCGTACAGACGGTCGGATATATCAAGCCCTTCAAAAAATCAAAGGAAAGCTTCGATATGTATCTGAATATTCAGGCCGCTATGAGAAACGACGCAGATCCGGGCCTGGCCTACCGGGACGATGAATTTGTAGGGTTCGACGGTCTTGAGCTGCAGTACCAGCGCGAGCTGCGGGGACGCAACGGCTACTTGAGCGTAGCTGTTAATGCCAAGAATATGGCCGAGGGCATCGTGGAGACGGTACCTCCTGTCAAAGGCAATAATCTGTGGACCACCATCGACAAAACCATTCAGATGAAAACCGAGCAGGCCATCCTGGATCAGATCAAATGGGTCCACAGCAATCCGGTACAGGGGAAGGTTCATAAGGATGCCTTAACCGGCTACGCGGTGGCCATGGAAGTAGACACAGGTAATGTCGTCGCGATGGCAAGCATGGAGGACTATGATACAAATATATGGACTTCAGGCACACTTCCTACCGATGTGTATAACAAAATACAGCTGAATTACCAGAATGGTGCGATAACCCCTATATCCTCCGGACGATCCGGGCATAATTTTAGCTCGACCGTATTTCTCGGTTCCGTAATCAAGCCGCTGACGGTATTAATCGGATTGAACGAAGGCTTTATTACCACCAGTACCTCTTACACCGACAAAGGCAGCACCACATTTGGCCGGGCCGGGTATGAGACTACTGTCCGCAATTCTGGAGGCCATGCATACGGTTATTTCAAATCTCCGGCAATAGCTATTGAGAAATCCTCCAATGTCTTTATGATTGATGAGATTGGTAAAAAGCTCTACGCGAAATACGGCTCCGAAGGTGTTAATATCTGGGATAATTATATGAGAGAGTTCGGGCTTGGGGAGCGGCCGGGCAGCGGACTTCCAGGGGAGCATAAGGGGCTGATCAATTATATTAAAGAAATGGAAAGCGGAAGTGCGCAGTCTGCACTGGTCTATGCATCATTCGGACAGCAGGGCCAGTACACAGCACTCCAGCTCGCCCAGTATACCTCTACTCTGGCTAACCAGGGCGTACGGATTAAACCGCAGCTTGTCAGTAAAATAACCGATCAGGCCGGCAATACGGTCAAAGCCTTCGGCAGGGAGGTCCTTAACGAGGTAAAATTTGATAAGGCCTACTGGCGCGAGGTCATCAAGGGGATGAATACATCCGTAAGCGCATTTGAGGATTTCCCTTATGATTTTGCCCGCAAGACCGGTACGTCCCAGCAGCAGTATTTTGAGAATAAAGGCAGCCATCTGGCCGACAACGGTGTATTCATCGCCTTTGCCCCGCGCGACAATCCCAAACTGGCAGTCGCTGTGGTCATCCCGGAGGGCGGCTTCGGCTCCAACAGTGCCGCTCCGGTGGCGCGCAAGATTTTTGACGCCTATGACTGGGAGTATGGCCTGGACGGCATTCCGAAGAAAAGCCTTAAGCAGCCCGAGAGCACGGCGGACGGGGCAGCAGCAGACGGAGCTGGAACGGATCAGGAACAGGCGGATTAACTGAAACGGTTAACATGATTAACTGTGTCCAGCAGATACTCAGCTGTCTGCTGGGATGAAGAGAATCAGACACAAACAAGCCCGTTCCACTTCGGAACGAGCTTGTTTGTCATGCACTATTTTATACAATAATCCATTTATATTAAACGTTACTTATTGAGCACAAGCTCCAGACGCACCTCAAGGTCATTCTCCGTTTCCATTACGATGTTGTGAGGGCTAGCCAGGCCGAAGTCGGCAAAGGTGACCGTTGTGGTTCCTGACAGCATAAGCTGTCCTCCGCTGTATACCACCTGCGAATCAAAAATAACGTCCTTGTCAATTCCCTTAACGGTTAGCGTACCCTCCATCTGAACAGGCACTGCTGTACCTTCAGTCCATTCTGCCGGCAGCTCGGAGAAGGAGCTTACGGTGAAGGTCGATTGCGGGAATTGGGCCGCATCCAGATAATCAGCAGCTTTTACATGCTCATCCCGTTGTCCGTTGCCGGAATCCAGCGCACTCATCTCAATAGAGCCTTCCCCGGTCATTGCCGCCGCATCATCCAGATTAACATTCCAAGTACCTGTAACTGACGGATTAACGAAATTGACTGTTTCCTGGGAGGTTGTAACCGACCAGTATACTTTTGATGTGTCGGCCACGCTCCATGCACCGTTCAATTGCTCTGCAGTAACCGCAGCGGCTGCCGTCTCCGGCGTATTTGCAGCAGCTGTACCCGAGTTAGCTGATGTCTGATCCTGTGCAGGAATAACCGACTCGATCTCCACGTTATTGCCCAAGCTGTTGTTCAAAAGTACAAAGGCTGCGATGGCTCCTGCGGCAACGACACCTGCGGCTGCCCATATCCATGTTTTTTTCTTCATTGTTAATGCCTCCATCCATGTATTTTCTCTATGCCTTGTCCGGCTTGAACCCATTCTAGCAAAGCAATATGTCGGGAATAAGTCGAAGCACCCTGCGGTGGAATGTGGTAAAATGATCGTGATTTTAAGTAATTCCGGATTTTTCAGTCCGCAAAAGGAGGGCTATGACTTGAAATCCATTCTGATTGTTGAAGATGAGGAAGCCATTGCCCGTGTGCTCAGCGCCTATCTGAAAAAAGCGGGCTACCACGTCACCCGTGCCGCCGACGGTCGGACTGCACTGGAAGTATTCGGGGTTTCGCCCCCTTCCCTTATATTGCTCGACATCATGCTGCCGGAGATGGACGGCTTTGAGCTGCTGGACCAGATCCGTAAAATCAGCAGCTGCCCGGTCATTATGCTGACCGCCAGAGACGGCATCAAGGACCGGCTGGCCGGGCTCGACGGCGGCGCTGATGATTATATGTCGAAGCCGTTCATTCCCGAGGAGGTTGTCGCCCGTGTCAATGCAGTGCTGCGCCGGCCCTCCCAGTGGTCTGACGGAAGCGGCAAACGCCATTTCGGCAGCCTGTTTGTTGACTTCAGCGCACGCAGCATCTTTCTCAACGGCGCAGAGGTCAATCTGAGTCCGCGCGATATGTCTGTTCTGCTGTTCCTGGCCGAACGGCCGAATCAGATTTGCACAAGAGACCAGCTGATTGAGCAGGTGTGGGAGATGGACTATGACGGCAGCGACCGTGCTGTCGACCTGTCGATTAAGCGGCTGAGGCAGGCTCTTTCCCACTGGCCTGTCTCAGAAGGGGAGATCCGTACACTGCGCGGAACGGGGTATCAGCTATGGACCGAATAAAAAAAACGCGGAGACGCACCTCCATCCTGACCTACTGGACGCTCCGCTACATTATTATTATCAGCACCGGGCTGCTGCTGACAGCGCTGCTGACCTTCTGGTGGATTCAGCAGGAGGCAATGAACAACCGGATGCAGACCACCGGCCTGCTGGCCCAGGAAATTGCCGACCGCAGCTTAACCAGTGACGGGACGATGCAGATCAGCCCGACGCTGGCTAAGCTTGTGGAAGACCGGAAGCGGTTCTTTAAGGTATCTCTGGAAATGTGTGTTATTGTTACGGACCCGGCGGGCAAGCTGCTGTTCTCTGATCCGCCCCTGACCCAGGAAGAGATGCATTATAAGCTTAACGACACCTTGACCGATGCCCGCAGTCCGGAATTTAAGGCCGCAGTTGCCCAGATTCAGGAGGGCAGCGAAACCCTTGGACAGGTAATTGTGCTTCAATCAAAACGTTCGCTGCGGCATATCCCGCAGGAGGAGATTCTTTTCTTCTCCATTATCATCCTGTTCCTGATTATTCTCAGCTGGCTGACCATCTACCTGTTATCCGGCAAGCTGGCTAAGCCTATTCAGCGGGTAGCCGCCGCCGCTTCGCAGATCAGCAACGGTGAATATAACATCATTCTGGATACCGGGGCTAAAGAGCGGGAAATCCATGAGCTGCTTGTCTCCTTCCAGGAGATGTCCGGCAAGCTGCAGCAGTTCGAGCAGTCCCGGGCCGTTATGCTGGCCGGGGTATCCCATGAGCTGAAGACGCCGGTCACTTCTATTAAGGGACTGGTCCACGCCGTCCGGGAGGGTGTTGTTGAGGGAGACGAGGCGGATGAGTTCCTGGATATCGCCCTGCAGGAAGCGGGTAGGCTGCAGCGTATGGTCGCTGATCTGCTTGATTACAATGCCTTAACCGCAGGTATTGTTGCCGTCCGCCATGACCGGATAGATGCAGTTCCGCTACTGTCAGAAATCGTCTACCAATGGGGGCTGACACAGGCTGAAGAGGTTAAGGAGCCTGTGCTTGAGCTGCCGGACAAGCCGCTCTTTGTGCGGGGCGACCCGCTGCGTATCCAGCAGATTATCGTTAATCTGCTGAACAACAGCGTCCAGGCCGCGCCGCCTGGACAGCCGCTGCAGCTGACGGTGCGGCTTACTGCAATCTCGCAGGATTACGCGGAGCTTTGCATCGCTGATGATGGTCCGGGCATCGCCCCGGATATCCGGGATAGGGTCTTCGAGGCCTTCTTCCGCAGCAGCAGCAAGCAGAGCCAGCTGCGCGGCCTCGGGCTCGGCCTGACCTTCAGCCGCCTGCTGGCTGAGGCCATGGGCGGAAGCCTGGTGCTCGGGGAGCCTCCGGCTGAAGGCTGTACCTTTGTATTGACTCTGCCGCTTCAGCCATAGTGCGCCGGAGCAGCGCGGAAGCAGGAGTGTAACAGGCAGCTCAGCGCCATATTCGCGGGCAGTGGTACCACACAGGCAAAGCAGTAGTGCCGCAGCCTGTGCGCATGGTATAATCACTTGCGCAAGCTGTAAATTTAGATGAACCGTGAACCGGAGGCTGTATATGCTTACTTTTGAACAAAAATTAGCGATCTTTGATTCCTACCCTGAGCTTGAGCGCAGAGATGTCTCGCTCGGACGGGTGAACTACCACTTTGAGGAAAGCCGGCATGATAAAAAGACCGTCGCTTCCCATCTGCATCCGAACGGCAACGGCTTTGTCTATGCCGGGCTGCTGCGCGGCTATGAAACGGACAACAAAGGCCTGGTCAATATCCGCGACTATTCTGAGGCTGATCTGCGTGAGCTGATCGCAGCTTCCATCTCCTCTTTGTCAATGTACATCCCGGATGCTCCTGCCCCTAGCAAACGCAAGAAAAAAGCAGCGGCAGCGGCAGGTGAAGAGACTATTTGGACAAATGCCGACGGCAACACACTGAGCCTGAGATTCGAAGAGGACCTGTGGTATCTCTACGCCGGTCTGCAGCTCGAAATGGCTTTTGAAACCATTGAAGAAGCTGAGGAGTATCTGGCAGAGGAAGGCTTCCGGACGGCCGGGAACTAAACCTCCAAGTCACACACCAAAAAACCTGTATCTGCAGCAGATGCTGCAGGTACAGGTTTTTTGATTCGGCCATGCGGGGCAGGCCGGTTTAATTACAATCAACGGTATTTGTACCGTTCATTTCGGCTGCACGGCCCAATTCCACTCATTCAACGGTACTTTTACCGTTCATTTCGGCTGCGCGGCCCGATTCCACTCATTCAACGGTATTTTTACCGTTCATTTCGGCTGCACGGCCTGATTCCACTCATTCAACGGTATTTTTACCGTTCATTTCGGCTGCGCGGCCCGATTCCACTCATTCAACGGTACTTTTACCGTTCATTTCGGCTGTGCGGCCCAATTCCACTCATTCAACGGTATTTTTACCGTTCATTTCGACTGCGCGGCCCGATTCCACTCATTCAACGGTATTTTTACCGTTCATTTCGGCTGCGCGGCCCGATTCCACTCATTCAACGGTACTTTTACCGTTATCCCCTCAGCCTAGACAGCCCCGCCATCTACTCTGCCGCCTGCAGCGCTTCCTCGGGAACTACTATTTCCTTAACGCTGTTATACTGGCTTATGGTGGCCTTCTGCTTCACTTCCCGGTATGCGCCGTCCCCGTTCAGCATCTCTTCGGTCACCAGTTCCTCACTAGTTCCGGTAGGCCAGTAGGTCTCCTTACTCACGCGGTACTCCATACTCATGCTTTTGACCAGTTCAAGCATCTGTGCAGCCACTTCCTCACTGCTGTACTGAAGCTTATAATAACGCTCCAGCTCCTTCGTCTCCTCACCGGACAGCTGTACCTTCAGGACATACTCCTCCCCCGCTTCCGATACGTTCACGTAAGGCAAGATTGTCTTGAGCATCTCCATCCGCCGCACGGGACTTGACTGCACCTGCACCGTAAGCTTCAAATCCTCCAGAAAGGAGTCCGGCATCTTCCGCCACAGGCCTTCCAGTAACATAGAATAGCTGTCCTCTTTAAAATACGCCTCCGTCTCCGCAGGCTCCTTATCTCCGATTATCATGGTAGCCGTCTGGTGCATCTGCAGCGGGTCCAAAATATACTCCGTCGTCATCGTTGTATCCGAGATGAAGTCAGCATCCCCTCCGCCCGCCGGAATCCCGGATGCAATCCGGGACTGCGACTCCTGCACATAGCTGTTCAGCCCGCGGCCCGCTTCAGCGACTCTGTCTATCAGCTCTTCTGCGGTTGGAAGACCCTCTTCTACCGCCGGTTGTCCCCTGGATGCTCCATCATTCGAACAGCCTGCAAGGCTTAATGCAACAAGCACGGCCATTACGCCTTTTCCCCATTTATTCAAAATACCGTCCTCCCGTATGCTTAGCCAAACTTTATATGGAATTATACACCATTTATAGGGCAGCGGCCATTTGGACTGTCCTTAAAAAAATTCCTGACACCACTCTATTAACCTGCTGCAAACTATGGTTAGATGAAGGAGAAGGCCATTCCAAAGAGAGAAAGAAGCGTGGACCCGCATGAGCTTTGACATTGTAGAGGCTACTATTCCGGAGATTGGGGCGGCACTTGCCGCCGGTGACATTACTTCCAGACAGCTGGTTCTCCTGTATTACGAGCGCATTGCCGAGCATGACAAAAATGGCCTGACCATTAACTCAGTACTGGAGATCAATCCAGATGCGCTGTTCATCGCCGAAGCCTTGGACAGGGAACGTGAGCTGCTGGGCCCGCGCGGGCCGATGCACGGAATTCCGGTCCTGCTTAAGGACAATATCAATACAGGGGACAAAATGCATACCAGCGCAGGATCGCTGGCGCTGGCGGATTCCTTTGCCGGGGAGGATGCCTTTATTGTAAAGAAGCTGCGTGAGGCCGGGGCCATTATATTGGGCAAAGCGAATATGACGGAGTTCGCCAATTTTATGACGAACGGTATGCCCTCCGGCTATAGCTCACGCGGCGGACAGGTGCTGAATCCCTACAATATCTCAACGCCGACCGGCGGCTCCAGCGCCGGCTCCGCGGTAGCCGTTGCCTGCAATTTCTGCACAGTGTCGGTGGGCACAGAAACGTCCGGGTCCATTCTTAATCCCGGTAATCTCGGCTCGATCGTAGGCATCAAGCCGACTGTCGGCCTGCTCAGCCGCTGCGGCATTCTGCCGCTGTCGAACACCCAGGACACTGCCGGCCCGATGGGCAGAACCGTACGTGATGCAGTACTGCTGCTGAACGCCATGCTTGGGCAGGATGACAGTGATGCTGCGATGGGCACTAACACCGGCAGAATCCACGAGGACTATGCCGTTTTTCTAGACCCGGACGGCCTTAAGGGGGCACGGATTGGAATTCCGCGCGATTATTATTTCGAAGAGCTCACAGAGGAGCAGCTTGCACTGTTCAATGCTTCTGTTGAGAAGATGCGTGAGCTGGGGGCTGTGATCATTGATCCGGCAGACATCCGCACCGCACGTGAGATTAAATATTCCTCTGTTGTACTGAATGAATTCAAAACCTCTCTAAATGCCTATCTCGCCAGGCTCGGACCTGGCGCGAAGATGCGGACGCTGAAGGATATTATCGACTTCAACCATGCCCATCCGCAGGAGACGCTGCGCTATGGGCAATCGACCCTGATCGATGCTGAATATACCTCATCCGGTACGTTAACTGAACCGAATTACCTGCGGGACCGTGCCACCGATCTCCGGCTCTGTAAGGAGCTGGGAATTGACGCTACCATGAAAGAATACGATCTGGATGCGCTGCTGTTCCCGGCTGATTTTGGTGCCAGAATTACTTCAAGATCGGGTTATCCGTCAATTGTTGTCCCATCCGGCTACACCTCGGCCGGAGCCCCGTTCGGAGTGACCTTCTCGGCTCAGGCCTATCAGGAGCCGCTGCTGATCAAGCTGGCTTATGCGTACGAGCTGCATTATAAAGTACGTAAGCCGCCTTCACTGGACAGCTTCGTTTAACAGTGCTTAACCGGTCTGCTTACTCCGCTGCTATGCCCATGTGCCTGTTGCCTGCGTGTGACAGCCCCCAGGTACGCAGCTCATAGCTGCGGATGCCGGAAGTGACATAAGGATCACGTTCAGCAATCCGGACGGCTTCTTCTCGGGAGGCCGCCCGGATAATAACCATTCCTCCCGGAGAATCACTGAACGGGCCGCACAGCACCAGCTGTCCGCTATGCTCCAGCTCCTGCAGATGCCTTACATGCGCACGGATAATCTCCATATCCCTGCGGTCGTGCTCCGTGGGACTGAGCAATATGACATAACAAATATCCTCCTGCATCTCCATGGCTTCCATACTCGACCTTTCCTCTCTTTTTCCGGCTAAAAGGCACTATTCATAATCGCTCCGGCTTTCCTCGTCGGCAATATTCTGAATTTCTTCCGCCAGCATCAGATGGAATCCGTAGTCACTCTCTGCATGCAGCTTCAATGCCCGTTCCTTCACAAATTTCGAGCTGCCTTCAGCTGCTTCCTCGTCATAGAACAGGAGAATGGCATCGCTTTTGCGGAACAGCAGATCATCCCTGGCCCGGAACTGCCAGCTCCCGTCATACGGCGCATTACTGACTGCCCCGTAATAATCAGCTCCTGCCACGATCCGCCGGTACTCGTTCTGCTTATCCTCCTTCCACTTTTCTTCCGGATTGGCATGGGCCGTAATAATCCCCAGCTTCAGCTGCGGATATTCCCGTTTCAGCTCCAGCACAACCTCGCAGGCCCAGAGATCCACTCCGTATTGACCGGGTGTAATCACCCAGTCCACCCCATCCTCAATTAACGGAATCAGCCTGCTTTCCAGCGCTTTTTTGATATAAGGAATCCCCTGATGCTTATTGTCAAATATCCCGAGCTCATGTGCACGGTAGCCTGTTACCAGTAAAGTTGTCATGTGCTCCTCTTTTCCCCAAAAGTACTCATCTCATTCTTCATATTCTTCCCTTAATTATATAACATTCGCTTCTCTGGTTCCCGTGCAGATTACCATACAGCGACTTTAAGCCAGCTTTCAGAAACATCTGCTATAGTAACCTCGGAAATCACTTGAACCTTACAATAAAAGGAGAATTGAATATGAAAAAGCATGTCTCTTATATGCTGGCGGGCGCTCTTATTGCCGCAGTTCTGCTTGCGGGCTGCAGCTCCGGTAACGATACCGCAGCACCCGCAGCTGCAGACAGCCAAAGCACCCAGACTCAGGGCAGCAGCTCAGAAGGCGGGCAGGGGCCGGGCGGCATGAACAGAGCCGGGATGAATATCGGCAAAATCAAAAGCATCAGCGGCAGCACCATCACCGTCTATACTTCGCAAATGCCGGAGGGCCGTCCGGAGAATAGCGGCGAAGGCGGACAAGGTACACCTTCTGATGGACAGGGAACTCCACCCGGGGGTGGCGAAAGCGGACAGCCGGCCGACAGCCAGCAGGGCACTCCGCCCGAAGGGGACGGGCAAAGCGGTGAAGCCGGCCAGCAGGGCGGCGGACGTCAGGGCGGCATGATGCAAAGCTTCTCGGAAGAGACGACCGGTCTTACGGTCACCGCGGATACTCAGTACGTCTCTGTTACCTTTGAAAACGGAGAGCAGAAGGAAACCGTGCTAAGTCTCGCAGATCTTAAGGCTGATGATATTATTCAATATACCCTGCAGGCTGACACCGCCATTGCTGAAAAAATCACAGTCAGCACCGGCGGCTTCGGCGGTGGCGGCCGGGGCGGTGCTCCGGATGGCGGGAACAGCCGTAACGGCGCTGACAGCTCAGCTGCGGCCGGAACAGGAAGCAAGTAAGCCTGGTACAATGTTGTGAAAGAGGACCAGCCCATGAACAGGGCTGGTCCTCTTTTTAGGTTAACCGTTTGCGGGTTCAACATATTTTTTAGCATAAATGACTAAATTGAAGCAGACTTTGGAAAACTTCATATACACAGCTGTCTACTTCAATGAAAGTCGGGTGATCGCATTGCTTGCTACCGTCATATCCTATATCCCGGGCTGGGCTATATTTGGACAGGCAGGCATCGCCCTGCTATTCCCGCTTCTGGGTCACGGCCTTTACAAAGCCTTGTATTCCAAGGTGGGCAGCGGAAGAGCCGTGGAGTCGCCGGGAACCAAAAATTCTGATCCGAACAAGAACCAGCATGCGGCTCCCGATACCGGCCCGATACCGGCTCCGCAATGCTTCAGTGGTGATTATGCCTCTGATCTACAATACATCAAGGATACAATCGGTAATAACTCTGATCTTAAATTCAAGGAATTTACTTTAGCCGGACCGCAGAAGCAGGCCGTGCTCATCTTCGTGGATGGCATGCAGAACGACCGGCTGCTAAATCTGCAGATCATGCAGTACCTGATGTCTGAACCGGCAATGGACCCGCTGACAGCTCCCGGAAATATAGAGACGGGTCTGCCCTTCAGCCAGCTCAGCGAGGTTAGTGATTTGATATCGTTCAATAAGTCCGTGCTGTTCGGTCATGCCGGATTGCTGGTTGAAGGCCTGCCGAATGGCATGCTGATTGAACCGCCTGACAGTATTGACCGTACGCTTGGCGAGCCGGTATCGGAAGCATTGCTGCGCGGGCCAAGACTGGGGTTCTCGGAGGTGCTCAGCGAGAATACCTCCATCTTGCGCCGTCAGGGTCTCACTGATCAGATGGTCATAAGCTCATACAAGGCCGGAACCCGAATCAGGAAGGATCTGGTGATCGCTTATATGAAGGATATCGTTAACCCGGAGCTGCTTAAGGAGGTAGAGACACGGATCAGCAAGCTGGATATCGATTTCCTGGCAGAATCGGGATATATTGAACAGCTAATTGAAGATAATTATTTGAGCCCGTTTCAGCAGGTGCAGAATACGGAACGTCCTGACCGGGTAATCAGCGCTCTGCTGGAGGGACGGATTGCTATTCTGCTGGACGGGACACCCTTCGCCCTAATCGTCCCGGTCACCTTCAGCATGCTGCTCCAGTCACCGGAGGATTATTATGAGCGCTGGCTGCCTGGCTCCATGATCCGGCTGCTGCGCTTCGCCGCCTCCTTTATGGCGCTGATGGCTCCGGCCCTGTACATCTCTTTTATTTCCTTCCATCCCGGACTGATTCCGACAGAGCTGGCGCTGTCCATTATTGAGACACGGCAGGGGGTTCCCTTTCCCTCGATTATCGAGGTGCTGATTCTGGAGATCTCCATTGAAATCCTGCGCGAGGCTGGAATCCGGCTGCCTAAGCCGGTCGGACCTGCCATGGGCATTGTCGGCGGTCTGATTATCGGCGATGCTGCTGTAAATGCGGGTATCGTCAGCCCGTTCCTGGTTATTGTCGTTGCGGTCACTGCTATCTCTTCATTTTCTATTCCAATGTACAGTGCCGGCCTTACACTGCGGATGCTCCGATTTGTCGGGATGGGCTTTGCTGCGCTGCTGGGAATGTTCGGGACCATTTTGTTTTTCCTGCTGCTCTGCAGCCACCTCACCAAGCTGAAAAGCTTCGGCGTACCCTACCTTACCCCAGTGACACCGTACCGGCTGTCAGACTGGAAGGACCTGTTCTTACGGTCACCGCTCAGCATTATGAAACGCAGGCCCATTATGATGAAAACACAGAATAACAGGCGTAAATCCTAATCTTGTACTAACGGAGGGAGGCCATAACATGTTTACCCGTACAGATGACAAAATCACCGCTACACAAGCCGCAATCTTCCTTAATAACACCGTGCTTGGGGCCGGGATTCTGACCCTGCCGCGGGGAGTAAGCGAAGCTGTAAAGACGCCTGATTCCTGGCTGTCCGTCCTGCTCGGCGGTGTTATCGTGATGGCGGTTGTCACCTTGATGGTGAAGATCAGCCAGCAGTTCCCGGGCAAAACCATTTTCCAGTATGCAGGAAGCATCGTCGGTCGGGTTCCCGGTGCACTGCTCTGCCTGCCGCTGGTTCTCTACTTTCTGGTTCTGGCCGGCTTTGAGATTCGTTCGCTGGCAGAGGTCACCTTGTTCTTTCTGCTGGAGGGAACGCCAATCTGGGCCATTATCCTGCCCTTTATCTGGGCGGGGACCTATCTCGTTTACGGCGGAATCAACTCTATCGCCAGGGTGTTCCAGATTGTTTTTCCAATCAGCCTCATGATTCTGATTATCTGCTACGCGCTTAGCCTCCGGCTGTTCGATATCAATAATCTTCGCCCTGTCCTCGGAGAGGGCATTCTGCCTGTCATTCATGGCCTGAAATCAACGGTACTGGTCTACAGCGGATGTGAGGTTGTCATGACACTCGTGGCCTTTATGCAGAGGCCTGAAAAAGCAGTAAAAACAATGCTGATCGGCATCGGCATTCCGGTAGGACTGTATTTTTTGACTGTAGTGATGGTCATTGGCGGTTTATCCATTGATTCGGTTGTAACGAGCACCTGGCCGACCATCGACCTGATCCGCAGCTTTGAAATTACAGGATTTCTCTTCGAACGGATGGAGTTTCCGCTGATGGTCATCTGGCTGATGCAGATGTTCTGCAACTTCTGCAGCTTCTTTTTCCAGGCCTCGCTGGGCATTTCGCAAATCTTCCGGCTTAAGGTACATCCGGTGATTTATATGCTGATTCCGGTCATTTTCATCTCGGCAATGATCCCCAAATCCATTAGTGATGTATTCAGCCTGGGGGATTTTATCGGAAAATCGGGACTCGTGCTGTTCGTGCTGCTGCCGGTGCTGCTCTCCATCATCTGGCTGATCCGCAAGAAAGGATTGAAGCAGCATGTATAGGCGGTTATTGCCGCTTATCCTTTGCCTTTCTCTGCTTGCCGCCACCCAGACCGGATGCTGGAGCAGCAAGGAGATTGAGGATCTTGCGCTGTACACCGGCCTCGCCCTGGATATCGGGGAGCTAACCAAGGCTGAACAGGAGCTTGCCGAAAAAGGGGTTCATTACTCAAAAGAGAACAAGATTACGGCAACGGTCCAGATTGTCCCGGTGAAAACTATAGGTATCCAAGAAAAAAAAGGCAGCCAGCAGTCTGCACCCTATCATAATCTCTCCGGTACCGGGGATTCTGTGCTTGAAATTTTCCGCCAGTACTCCATCCGCAATGACCGCCCGATCGTCGGCCATCACCTTAAGGTTATTGTTGTCTCAGCTGACCTTCTAAAGCGGCAGACTATCGATCAGCTGATGGATTTTGTATTGCGTGATAATGATATCCGTCCAAGCACCATGGTTTTCATCAGCCAGGGCCGGGCAAAGGATACGATGATCTCAAACAATGATGAGGTCCCCTCTTTCCATATCCGGCAGATGATCCGTAATCAGATCAGGACAAGTAAGGTGATGAGCCCGGTCATTTTGTCAGATATGGATGCTCTCATGCACGCCAAGCGCAGCTTCGCACTGCAGAACCTGGTTACCGCAGATGGTGAAACTGAGTTTGCCGGAGCAGCAGTAATCAAGGGGGATACGGGACACTGGGTTGGCAATCTGAGTCAGGAGGACACGGAATGTCTCTCGTGGCTGACTAAAAAAGGCTCCTCTGGTGTAATCAAAGCCTATGACTGGGACAACGAGCCGATGACCTATGAAATGAAAGCAATGAACAGTAAAATCAAAGCCCTGGTAGACGGAGACGAAATTACCTTCAACGTATCTATTGAGACGGAGGGCCGGCTGATTGAAACCTGGAACAGCTCCGGCTTACCTTCCACTGGTGAATATGCAAAAAAAACAAGCGAGGTATTTGAAAAGAAGCTGAAGGAGATGATGGATCATCTAATAGTTAAGCTTCAGAAGGAGTACAAGGCAGATGTGGCCGGTTTCGGGAAGGCGCTCAGCATCCAGCAACCCAAGACCTGGAGAAAAGTCAAGGATCATTGGGACGAGACGTTCAGCAGCTCCACTATTAATATCAAATTTGATCTCAGCATTACGGATTTCGGTGCATTTACCAAGTAGCAGATTTATACGAAAAAACGTCAGGCTTCCATATAAGGAAGTCTGACGTTCTGTTATGAAGGCGTCACGGATGAACGCTATGCAAAGTCTGTTATTGAAACCGCACTAATGCTTATCGGACAAAATCAGCACACCGCGGCCCGGGACAACAGCGGTTCCGCTGTAATTCTTACCGGTAAGCAGATCTGTACGCGCTGTTCCGCCGATATCTGCAGTACATTCTCCTTCATTGTGATTCAGCAGGAACAGATAGGATATGCCATCCTTCACCCGCTGAACGGATTCGACGCCTGCCGGTGCGCTAACCAGCGGCCCGATGCCGTTCTCCTCGGCCAGATTGGCCAGGAAACCATGCAGGAATCCGGCTTCCGGGCTGGAGGCCACATAATAGGCTTTACCTTCGCCGAAGCTGTTAGCGGTCAGCACCGGCATACCTTTATAGAAATCAGAGCCATAATGTGCCAGCACCTCTGCACCCTCAGAATGGATCAGATCACAGAGCAGATTGCATGAATAGGAACCGCGCAGCGCCCCCCACTCGCTCTCCATTACGATTTCGTTGCTCATCTCCGGCAGCAGCGCATCAATCTCTTCCGCCCAGATGCCAAGCACCTTACGCAGCTCTCCCGGATAACCTCCCACAGTAACCAGATCATTCTCGTTGACGATACCGCTGAAGAAGGTGGTCACGAACGTACCGCCTGCTTGGACGAACGCTTCAACCTTCGCGGCAAAGCCCGGCTTGACCATGTACATTACCGGTGCAATTACAACTTTATATTTGGACAGGTTCTCCTCAACACCGATGATGTCGGCTTCAATATTCTGCTGGTAGAGTGCGTCGTAATATTTATGCACTTCTTTTACATAATCAAGGGCTACAGTAGGCCCGCTCGACAGGTCTAGCGCCCAGCGGTTTTCCCAGTCATAAAGAATGCCGATTTGTGCCGCGCTGACGGCATCCAGCAGCTCATCGCCCAGCAGCTCAAGCTCATGGCCCAGCTCTGCACATTCGCGGAACACACGGGTATGCTCATGGCCCACATGCTCGATAACGGCCCCGTGATACTTCTCGCATGCTCCGATGGAGCGGCGCAGCTGGAAGAACAGCACGGTGTCCGCACCGCGTGCTACCGCCTGATAGCTCCACAGCCGCATCACACCCGGGCGTTTCACTGAGTTGTACGGCATCCAGTTCTGCTGGGCCGGCGTCTGCTCCATCAGCATGAACGGCTGGCCGTTCTTCAGCCCGCGCATCAGATCATGCGTCATCGCCGTATAGCTGACCGGAGTATCGAGGGCCGGATAGTTGTCCCAGGAGATCACATCCATATGCTTGGCCCACTCAAAATAATCCAGCTCCGGATAAAAGCCCATCAGGTTAGTCGTCACCGGAATGCTGGTGCTGTGCTCTCTGATTGCTTCCTTCTCCAGCTTGTAGCATTCCAGCAGGCTGTGAGACATAAATCTGCGGTAATCCAGAGAAATCCCCTGGAAATTAGTCCGGTTGCCGTTCCACTCCTCACTCAGCTCATTCGGCACCACAATCTCTTCCCAGTCATAGAAGACATGGCCCCAGAACTTGGTATTCCAGGCTTTGTTCAGCCCGTCCAGTGAGCCGTAACGCTCTTTCAGCCAGACCCGGAAGGCCGCTGCAGACTCTTCGGAATAGTCGTAGCCGCCGTACTCATTGGAGATATGCCAGATCAGCAGTGCCGGATGGTCCTTATAGCGCTCTGCCAGCTTACCGGCCAGCCTGGCCGAATATTTACGGTATACCTGGCTGTTCGGATTGGAGTTATGGCGCCCGCCGAATTTGCGTTTGCGGCCCTGGACATCAACACGGGTCACTTCCGGATACCGGTGCGCCATCCACGCCGGATGAGCCCCTGTTCCTGTAGCGAGACAGACATAAGTTCCATTGTTATATAAACGGTCCATCAGCTCGTCCAGCTCCGAGAAATCATAGGTATCTTCAGAGGGCTGAATCATCGCCCACGAAAACACGTTAATGGTGGCTACATCGATTCCGGCAAGCTTGAACATCCGTTCATCCTCTGCCCATACCGGAGCATCCCATTGCTCAGGATTGTAATCGCCGCCGTACCATATTTTCGGCAGTTTATTATTGATCACTTCTCGCACTTCCTTTATAGTATAAGTATATACTTAGTTTAACCTTTAAACTTACCCCGATAAATATAAAATTCGCGCCATAACATATAATAATATGGCATTACATTGAGGTGACTTATATTGATAGCTTCACCCCCGCGCAGAATTGTATTCGCCCTTGAAGGCGGCGAGCATCTGCCGATTACACTGGACAGCATGGGCTATAATCCGGATCAGGAGGCAGTAACACGGCCGGACGGCTATTATGTATATCACTGGCTGCAGACGGCTTCCGGTGAAGGGATCATTCATTTCGGCGATAAGAAGCTTACCCTGTCCGAAGGCAGCGGTGTGCTTCTTCTGCCGGGAACCCCGCACAGGTATGAGTCACTCTCATCACAGAACTGGTGCACCTACTATCTCACCTTCGGCGGCAGCTCATCCCGGCATATTCTGGAATCCGCCGGCATGCATTCAAATTCTTTTTACCGCTGGGAACATGAGTCGCCGCTGACAGGTATGCTGCAGGATATGCTGGACCGGTATGATGCAGCCGCAGATATGTTCAGTCTGGGTGTGTCCGCCGATGCCTACCGGTTTCTGCTGACGCTTAATAAATACGGGCATTTGCATAACAACGCCTCCATCGCCCGCAATATTGACAAGCTTCAGCCGCTCCTCCAATGGATGGACACCCATTACAGCGATCCCTCCATCGGCCTGTACGATCTTGCTGCACAGCTGGATGTGTCCGGCCGTTATCTCAACAGCCTGTTCCTGCAGACCTTCGGGCTCGCCCCGTATGCTTATTTCGTACGCCTGCGCATCCGCAAGAGCAAGGAACTGCTCGTAAGCAAGCCGGCGATGACCGTCAAAACCATCTCGGGGCTTGTCGGCTTCCGCGATGTCAGCCACTTCGTGGCCACCTTCCGCAAGCAGTCCGGCACAACGCCGGACCAGTTCCGGCGGCTGCACTGACCGTTCCAGTACAGATAACATTTTTTTTGCGGAAAATTCGTGCGCACTGCGGAACAAGTTGAGTGGCGGTAGGCTGATTGAGCTGGTGGCAGGCTGGGACCGGTAGGCTGATTGGGCTGGCGGTAGGCTGGACCGGTAGGCTGGGACCGGTAGGCTAATTGAGCTGGTGGCAGGCTGGGCCAGGGGGGGAATCGGGCAGATTCAAAGGCAGACATGCCTTTGATTTGGGCTGATTGGGGAAATTTGCAGATTCGTGAGCAGGATTGCCTTTGAATCCGGTTGGGCCGGCTTTTGGACTGATTTAACGGCAGACATGCCTTTGATTTCGGCTGGGCCGGGCTAACGGATCTTGTTTCCGCCTTCAGGTGGGGTTCTCTCAGAACAAATAAGCGCATAACCGCCGGAGCTGGCTCGCACACTTACTTCAAAAATAATTAGGTGGATTTTCGCCACCTATTAAACTAGAAATGTATCATTTTCACTAGTTAGATGGAAATATGCCATTTAATTCTACCGAAATGCCTCTTAGAGAGCGAATTGGACATATTTAGATGTACTTTTTCCAACTAAGTTCCCTATTTATAGTCGTAGAAGAGAATTAGGCGGCGAAATTCCACCTAATTATAAGAAGCCGAGCTGAGCAGGGCACCGCCACCCGGATAATGACTCCGGGGGCTGGTGCCCTGCTTCAATGCTTCAGCTGTCGCGTTTTCCGTTATATCAAGGCTCCCTTATTTACCCGCATCCACTGCCCTGTTCTCAGCAGCAGAATGCTCTTCGCTGCAGACCGCCTCCGGGAGATGTACCTTGACCACTTCAATGAACTCGCGGAAGGCGCTGGTCATATACAGGTCACGCCGCCGGATGAACACGGTAGGCACCTCTGCATAGCGGTCCGGGAACGGGTAGCAGGAGATCCCCTGCGTGATATTCATCCGCTTGAAGTAGGATACCGGCAGCACCGCGTATCCGATCCCCGCCCGGACACAGGCCATCAGGCCTTCCATCGTCCCGAATTCCATTACCTTGCCCAGCTTGAGCCCATCCTCCCTTAGCCATGCCTCTAGCCTCATGCGGTACAGACATTCCGCATTCAGCATCAGCAGCGTCTGCCCTTGAACCGAATGCAGGCCCTCGTATCCCATACTATCCGGAATAATCAGCCCCAGCTGCTCCTTTATAACCAGCTCCTGCTCAATCTCCGGATGATCGACAGGCCCGTCCAGGAAAGCCCCGTGTACATTATGCTGGAGCACAGCCTCAATGAGGTCAGCCGGCCGGCAGATCTGCAGCTGCACCTCAACGTCGGGGTAACAGCCGCGGTAAGCAGACAGGATGACAGGCAGCCGGACAGCAGCAGTCGTATCCGAGCCGATCATAATGGTACCTTTGGGAACCGGAGAATCCAGCACCGCCTGCTGCGCTTCCTCCATCAGCTTAAAGATCCGGACTGTATATTCAAGCAGTGTCTGTCCTGCTGAGGTGAGCGTGATACCCCGGCTGTGCCGGTAGAAAAGCGGTGTCTTCAGCTCCTGCTCCAGCTGCTGAATCCGCGCAGTTACATTCGATTGTACATAGCTCAGGCTTTGTGCGGCTTTGGAAATGCTCCCTTCCTTAGCCACTGCCTGAAATACCTTAAGCAGACCTATATCCATAACCGCATTTCTCCCTCCGGAAGCAGCCATCAGTTCCAGTGATGCCCACCATCATTTCCCTTCATTATACAAGAAATGCTGCAGGGAATATGATGGAAATATAAAAGATGACTGCGCTGTCAGCAGCAAACGCGGGTTTACGAAGTGAAGCTAAGCAGCCCCGCCCACAAACCTTTAAGGAGTGAACAAAATGGACAATAAGCGTTGGAGCTTTAAGGTGCCCGGAGGCCAGGAAGGCAGCGAGAAGGCTATCGATATCAGCCAGATCACAAGTGTATATGAGTTGCTTGCCATTATGCGTGGTGAAGAGGACGCTCAGCAGTCCGGCCCTGAAAGCAGACCGCAGATTGCCCCAGTTCCCCTTTCACGCCGCATAGGCAATAAAGACAGCAAAGACAGCAAAGGCAGAAGACGCCACCCTTCAGCGTGAGTCCTGCCTTAACCCGATAAGAGCCCAGCCCGGCATCAGCCAGGCTTGGGCTCTTTTAACATTAATGCTAGCCGGTGCTACCCTTCCAGCTCCAGAATTTCAACCCCATAAGGAGCAAGCAGCAGTAAGCCTGAACGTGCCTCTCCGCTAAACGCGCAGCGGTAATCCCGGTCCAGCGGTACCGCCTGCTCTGTCCGGCTGAGATTCAGCAGGAACAGGAAGCTGCCGTTCTCTCCGCTGCGGACAGAGGCCTGAACGCCCTCCGGCAGACCGGCGAAGCGCCGCAGCCCGTGCGCCGCAGCCAGACTGCCCAGCAGTCCCGACCAGTAACGCTCCTCGGCATGAGTCCCGAGGTAATACACCTCGCCTTTGCCGAAGCGGTTAACGGTGATTGCCGGAGTACCGGCATAGAAATCATCGTGATACCAGGCGATAGGCTCTGCGGTCACCGGAGTGAGCAGATCGCACCACTGGCTGCAGGCAAAGGTGTCACTCTCCTGATCTCTGATTACATGAGCATCACCGCCGACCGGATCATACTCGTGCACCCAGACTCCGGCGGCGCGGCTCAGAAGACCCGGCAGCGGCTGCATGACACACACATTGTCCATGTTCTTTACTCCCGTCCGGTTCGTCAGAATCAGAGTACCGCCGGCAATTGCAAAGTCCTCCAGCTGTCCGGCCAGTTCCTCGCCAAGCAGATACAGGCTTGGTGCAATAACCAGCTTATAGCCGTCAAGCGGCTCGCCTGCCCGGATCACATCGCAGCCGATGCCAAGCCTTGTCAAGGCCCGGTGAATCAGCTTGATGTTCTCATAGTAATCGAACCCTTCAGCCTGCGGCTGGATATCCAGCGCTGCCTTCTGCTCGTGAGAATGCAGGATGGCCACTTCAGCTTTAAGCACCGTTCCCTTGAGCTTACCGCTCAGCTGGTTCACCTCACGGCACAGCTGTGCAAATTCAGTGAATCTGCGCCCTGGCACATTGCTGTGGTCAATCAGCCCGTGCCAGTACTGCTCGGCACCGGCAACCGCGCTTCTCCAGCGGAAATGAACAACCGTATCTGCCCCTCTGGCAATGCTCTGCCACGCATAAGCGCGGATAAATCCGGGATGCGGCGTACGCCACATCGGCATCCAGCATCCCGGCGGTCCGCTAAGCTGCTCCATAATCCAGAAATTGCTCCGCTTGATCCCGCGGGTCACATCCAGCGACAGCGCCCCGCTGTAAGGGGTCGTCGCCTGCTTATCCGGCGATGTGTTCGGATAATAGTCAAAGGAGGCCACATCCAGATCCGCACCGACCGCATACATATCCAGCCGCTGCGGATAGCTATGGAAGTTGTGGGTAACGAAATGCCCCGGACATTCAGCGCGCAGCACCTCAAGCTGGGTCTGCTGGAACTTCACTACCGAGTCCCACTGGAAGCGCTGGAAATCCAGCAGCAGCGAGGGATTCTGGAACTTAGATCCGCCATAAGGCACCGTCAGCTCCTTCCAGTCACTGTATTCTCCGCTCCATACCACTGTTCCCCACTCAGCATTTACCCTCTCCAGACTGCCGTACTTGTCCTGAACCCAGCTGCGGAACTCCGTATTGCAGGCATCGCAGTGACAGTCAATCATCCCGAATTCGTTGTCGGTCTGCCACCCGATCACCGCGGGATGCCCGCTGTAATGGCGGGCCAGCTGCTCCACAATCCGCGTCCCGTATTGCTTCAGCGACAGGCTGTTATAGCAGCGGTGTCCGCGCACACCCGGATGATAGATCTGCCCGTCAGCAAATACCGGCAGTACATCAGGATAACCCGTTGTCAGCCAGCGCGGCGGCGTTGCTGTAGGCGTTCCGATAACCACCTGCATGCCATAGCTGTGCAGCAGATCAATCGCCCGGTCAAGCCACACAAATTCAAAGCGCCCTGCTACCGGCTCCAGCCTGCTCCAGGCAAATTCGGCCACCCGGACCACCCGGACGCCCGTTTCCTTCATTAACCGCATATCCTCTTCCCACAGGGACTCATCCCAATGCTCAGGATAATAGTCAACCCCAATCTGAACGTTGCTGTAATCACTCTTTTCCATACTGTAACCGTTCATTCCCATTCCCTCCCTCACCTAACCTGCATAGTTCCATCATACCAAAAAGGCGCCCCCGCCTCACATCACTGATGCGAGAGGCGGGAGCGCCCCGGCAAATCCACTTCCTTAATCCAACTTTAACGGTCCTTTATAGGACTCTATATTTCATTGCAGAAATCCTTTACTTCTTCAGCTTGTCCCAAGCGGCCTGCATAGCTGTTTCCCAGCCAGCCTGATCAACCTTGCCTGCGATCAGCTGCTGGATTACGCTTGCGAATTCCTGGGTTACACCGTCAGGGAACTTGGAGGACTGCAGTCCATAGACTTTGCCTTCCTGCACGTATTTGAATACGTCGGAACCAAGATCGCCGATATCTTCAGGTGTTGCTTCGATTGTGGACAGGGCAGGGATGAACTTCCATTTTTTCGTGATATATTCTTTACCCATGTCGGAAGTTACGAGCCAGTTCAGGAACGTTTTAGCTTCTTCTTTGGATGCGGAATCCTTGTTCACAACCAGGTTGGCCGGAATCCCTACAGTCATCTTGTCGTTCTTCTCTGCATCATCGTTGATCGGCATAGGGAACATACCGATGTTCATGTCCGGAGTGATGTTATCAACCAGCGTCTGTGCCCAGTTGCCTTCCTGCATCATCGCCGTTTCACCGTTAGCGAACATAGCCAGGTGAGTGTTGGCATCGGTAGTCAGCGGGTTCTTTTGACCGTATTTCACAGTCAGGTTCAGCAGGTCGCTCCAGTCCTTGAACACCTGGTTGCCGACGATCGAAGCCGTTCCGCCGTTCAGACCGGCGATGAATTCATCTACATTATCCTGCTGTGCAAAAGCTACGCTAATCCCCTGGTTACCCAGCAGCCACCACTCCTGATAAGCGTTACCGAATGGAATGACGTCGATTGCCTGCAGCTTTTTAGCCGCTTCTTCCAGCTCAGTGATGGTCTTAGGTGTTTCAGTGATGCCTGCTTTTTCGAACAGGTCCTTGTTATAAACATAACCGATACCTTCAAGGTTCATAGGCATCCCGTAAGTTTTGCCGTCCTTGGTCATTGGCTCAGCGGCCAAAGGAATCAGATCCTTCACCCAAGGCTGGTCGGACAGGTCCTCGAGCTTGTCTCCCCACAGTTCCATTTCCGCATAACCGCCGTTTGAGAAAATATCAGGCGCATCGCCGGAAGCGAATTTCGTCTTCAGGGCTGCCGCATAGTCTGCACCGCCGCCGACAGTCTGGATGTCCAGCTTGATGTTCGGATACTCTTTTTCAAATTCGACCTTCAGCTCATTCAGGCCTTCTACGATTTCCGTTTTGAACTGGAACACCTTAACCGTTTTCACTTCACCGGAGCCGGAGTTGCCAGCGCTTCCATTTTGTGCGTTATTTGAAGCCGTATTGTTATTGCCGCCGCAAGCCGCGAGCACAACAGACATCAGCATTACGCTGGACATCATTACTGCAGTACGTTTCTTATTCATTCTATTTTCCCCCTTGATAAAATTAAATGCTGGATACAATCTATGGAACGAAGGATTCGAAGAAGGGATTAACCCTTCACCGAACCCGCCGCGATTCCCTCAACAATGTAACGCTGCATGAACAGATAGAACACAACAATTGGGGCTACACCGAGTGTCAGCGCCGGAAGCGCCATATCCCACTGCTTCGTATACTGGCCGAAGAACGAGAACGTTGCCAGCGGAATGGTCCGCAGCTCAGGTGCCTGAAGAATCAGTGACGGCAGCAGATAGTCATTCCAGATGCCCAGTGCATTCAGTACGATAATCGTCATCAGCATCGGCTTGAGCAGCGGAAGTACAATCCGGAAGAACACTGTAAGCGGGTTACAGCCGTCAACCGTTGCCGCTTCTTCAATCTCCAGCGGTACGGATTTGATGAATCCGTGGAACAGGAAGATCGCCATCGGAATGCTGAGACCCAATTGGGCCATCACCAGACCGGCAATAGAATTATTGACACCCAGGAAGTTAACCACCTGCAGAATCGGAATCATGATGGTCTGGAAAGGTACAACCATTGCTGCTACGAACAGCAGCAGCAGGACCCGGTTGAACTTCGAATCTGCACGGACCATCCGGTATGCCGCCATTGCAGCGAACAGGGCGATCAGGATTACACAGATCACTGTAATGATAATCGAGTTCCGGAAAGCTTCCGAGAAACGGGCCAGCTTCCAGGCCTGCGCGTAGTTGGACCAGACGAATTCGGACGGCCAGGCCGCCGCATTGCTGAGAATTTCCCCGAACGATTTCACTGAGTTAGCCAGCAGGAAATAGAACGGTGACAGGAACAGCAGGCCGAGGAGAATCATAATGATTTCCAGGCCGTAATTCCACTTGCCCTTGCCTTCGGTTTTCATTACGCTTCAACCTCCTTGCTCTTCGTAATCCGTACCTGAATGACTGTGATGATGGCCACGATCAGGAAGAACAGCAGTGCTTTTGCCGTACCCAGTCCATATCGGTTGTTCAGGAAAGCTTCGTTATAGATGTTCATCGCTACAGATTCTGTAGACTTGAACGGTCCGCCCTTGGTCAGGGACAGGTTGAGGTCGAACATTTTGAAGGACCAGGATATGGCCAGGAACAGTCCGACTGTTACAGCAGGCATAATCAGCGGAACGATGATGTTGCGCAGCACCTGGCTGCGGGAGGCGCCATCGATTTGCGCTGCTTCCAGTACTTCTTTGGATACGTTGTTAAGGGAAGCAATGTAGATAACCATCAGGTAACCGGAGGACTGCCAGACGAATACAATGACGATAGCCCAGAAGCCGGTTGTTGCATCGCCGAGCCATGGAAGATTGAAGAAGGACCAGCCGGTCAGATCGCCCATAGTGGCGAATCCTTTGATGAAGATAAACTGCCATATAAATCCAAGCAACAGGCCGCCGATTACGTTAGGCATAAAAAAGATAGTCCGGAGCATGTTGCGTGTCTTCAGTGCCTTGGTCAGGAAATAGGCCAGGAAAAAGCCTACTACGTTGGTCAGCACAACCCCCAGCAGCGTAAACCGCACGGTGAACCAGAAGGATGACCAGAAATCCGAATCATTTGTAAAAATCATTTTAAAATTGTCAAAGCCTACCCAGGCCACATTCCCGGATACGCCGTTCCAGTCGGTGAATGAATAGTACATCCCCATCACAAACGGGATAATCATGACGATCGTAAAGAACAATAATGCCGGGCCAACGAAGAAAAGCTGTTGACCGAGATGGGACAACTTATTGCCGCGCATATATTGGCCCCCCCTTTCTTTTACTCACTTACTTGTTTATGATCTATTCATATTATCCGTTTTTTTGCGGACCGCTTACACCTACGCAAGTGATCTTTAAGGTGTAAAATATTGATCGGATGTGACAAGAATCGATGAAATGGAACAATATCCGCACCAAACTGATCGTTTATTTACTCCTCCCGACCCTTGTCTGTATTATGGCGACGATGTACATCAGCTATTCCTACACGACCCAATCCTTGCGGACACGGGCTGTCGACGAGAACAAAAATCTGCTCTACCAGGGCTACAAAAATATCAACAGCCTGATCCAGGAGATCAACCGGCTGTCGCTGAGTGTGTATTCCGACTCTGATTTTTACCGCCTGCTTGAAGCCGGTTATGATGACCTGTCCTCTGATATTGCCATTTATAATTCACTTAGCTACATCTCCACTTCACTGCCCAATATCTCGCAGGTCTATTTATACGGCGTCAAGGACGGCAAAGCCACGCTGATCACCGACAATACTACACCCAAGCGCTGGCTGGGGAGCCCTCCCTATGAAGATTCCAATCTGACGGACAGCTCTCCGGTCAAGGTGCAGAGCACCCACATCAGCAATGTCTACGGACTGGCTCTTCCGCTGACCCAGTTCGTTCCCGAGCCGGTCTTTACCTTTCACCGCAGAATTGAGCGTATTCCTTCTTCGGAAGCACTCGGTTACCTCTCGATTGACATCAAGCTGGCGGCGCTGACTGAGATTGTTGAGCAATTGTACGAGCAGGACCAGGAGAACCTGTATCTGGTGGACAGTGATGGTACGGTCGTCTACGGACGGGATGAAGCCGAGCCCGGCAAACCGCTGAATGCAGGCTGGTACAGCAGGCAGATTGCCGCGAATGCCGAGCCTCAGGGGTATTTTGAGGAAGGCGGATCAGTCTTTATTTATCAGAAAATCGAGAGCACCGGCCTGAGCTGGACGCTGATCAAGCGAATCCCTGTCTCCTACCTGTTCCGTGAAGCTAAGGAAGCTGCCGGCATCAATATTATGCTGCTGTTCCTGCTGATGAGCATGATCATTGCCCTGACAGTCCTGATCTCCTTCCGGATCACGGCCCCGATCAAGCAGCTGACCCGGTACATGAACCAGGTGCGGACAGGGAATCTGGAGGTCGATATCCGCCCGGCGGGCAACGATGAGATCGGTGTGCTGACCGAGCATTTCCGCAGCATGATGGACACGATCAACAATCTTATTTTGCGCGAATACCGGCTTGAGCTGTCCAACAAAACCAATGAGCTGAGGGCGCTGCAGTCACAGATTAATCCGCATTTCCTGAACAATACGCTGCAGATTATCGGTACGCTGGCTCTTGAGATGAAGGTTCCGCAGATTTACTCCCTGCTCTCGGCGCTGGCTAAGATGATGCGGTACAGCATGCATAACGATGAAAAGATCGTCACAATCAAGGATGAGCTGGAGCATGTCAAGGCTTATATTGAGCTGCAGCGGGAGCGTTTTGAAAATAAGTTCACTTTCCGCTACGATATGAATGAGCCTTTGCTCGGTACACTGATGCCAAAAATGATTCTTCAGCCGATTGTTGAGAATTACTTCAAGCACGGCTTTAATCTGTCCCGGACGGATGGATTTATTGAGATAACTGCTAACAGACTGGACGGCGGACGGATGGAAATGATCATTCGGAACAACGGTACAGCCATCCCTTCAGCCAAGCTGGAGAGGCTGCGCCAGGAGCTCACCCGCCCTGATCCCCTTGACGTTTCTCTGCTAAAAAACAGCGAGGAGAGACGTGATGCCCCCGGTGCAGGCATCGGCCTCGGCAATGTGCTGGCCCGCCTGCGGCTCGTCTGCGGGGAGGATGCTTCGCTTACTGTGGACAATCTGCCTGAAGGCGGGGTAATGGTCAGACTGGAATTTGAAATACAAACGGAGAGTGAACGCATATGAAGGCGCTGATTGTGGATGATGAGGCAAGAGTCAGGAAGGCGGTCCGGCTGCTGGTCGACTGGGATGGTCATCAGATTGGGGAGATTATGGAGGCCGGCAGCGGCAATGAAGCGATCGAGCTGATCCGTGAGCACAAGCCCGGGCTCGTCATTATGGATATGATGATGGAATCCGGCAGCGGCATTGAGCTGATGACCTGGGTCAATGAATTCGCCGGGAATACGAAGTTTATTGTTGTCAGCGGGCACAACGATTTCGACTTTGTGCGTGAGACGGTCCGCCATGGAGGAATCGATTATATTCTCAAGCCGATTGAGCCGGAGGCTATCAATACAGCTGTCGGCAAAGCGGTCGCCGCCTGGCGCTCCGAGGCGGAAGAGCGCAGCCAGCGGCAGCGGCAGAGCATCCGGCTGAACGAGATCAAGCCGATCTACGGCGAGCGGCTGCTGTCCGCACTTATTGATGATCCGGTCACTGCAGAGGCTACACTGCGACGGCTGGTTGCCGAGGGTGTTATTCCCGGCAGTGCCGGAGCTGCCCGTCTGCTGCTGGTACAGACCGATGCCGGCAATAACCCGCTGCTGCGGCGTTTCGGCGGCGACAGCGAGCTGCTCTATTATGCCATCGTTAACATCTGCAACGAATTTCTGCAGCCGCAAGGCAAAGGCACTGCCTTCCGCTACTGGGGCGGTCCGCCGGAAATCGCCATCCTGCTGTGGGATGTACAGGAATCCGTCACAGAGCTGATCGGCAAGATTAATCAGGGTCTGTTCCATACCCTGCAGCTGCGGATGCACTTCGGCATCAGCCCGGCAGGAAGCCTGCCCGGCCGGCTTGCCTCACAGCGCATAGAAGCTGCCGAAGCCCTGCTGCGCCGCAATCTGCTGCGGCATGAGGATTACAGCCACTTCAGTGTATCCTCGGGAGAATACCGGCAGGATGTGGTCGCAGCCGGAGCCAGGCCGATCTTTGCCGATGTCCAGGAGGACTGGAAAATGGCGGTTGTCAGCGGCAACATGGACGCGCTGTCCGCCGCCGCTCAGCATTGGACCGAGGAGTTCAGCCGCAGCGGCGTCATCACGCCCGAGATGCTCGGCTCCTGGAAAGCGGATGCCCTCCTGTTCCGCTCACGCCTCGTCCGCGAAGCGCTGGGCAGCCAGGCCGAAAGCGCTCTGGCAGAGCTGGAGCTTGCCGACCGTGATAACCCTGCTCCTTATGCGACAGGCTACTCCTTCTCATTGTTCGCCTGGCGCGACTGGTCCTTCAGCCTGATGCTGAGCCTGTCCCGGGTGCTGTCAGCCGGACAGGTCAAGGAACGCAATCCGCTGACTGAGATCGTTAAATATATCGACCAGAACTACCAGTCCGACCTCTCACTGCAGGAGGTTGCCGGTAAATTCTATGTCAGCCGTGAGTATATTTCCCGCAAGTTCAAGCAGGAATACGGCATTAATTTTACCGACTATATCGGCTCTGTGCGGATTGAAAAGGCCAAGCTGCTGCTGCAGAATCATAACTTGAAGCTGTCGCAGATTTCGGAAATGGTCGGCTTTCATGATGTGAAGTATTTCAGCAAGGTATTTAAGAAGCAGACCGGAGTTACGCCTAAGGATTACCGGATACAGGCTACCCTCTAGTATCCGGCAGGACATGATAAACAACACAGCCGGTTGCTTACTCCTTCACAATTTCATTTAACAGGTCAAACGTCTATGCAATGAAGACAGATGCTGCATAAGATGGGTTTGTAAGATGATGTTGCGGAGGAGGTAATACGATGAGCGGTTGTGCAAATGTAGGCGGTATGTTTACTTCAACTACTACTATTCTGGTACTTTACATTCTGCTGGTAATTATCCTCAAAACATTTTAGTAACCAAAAGCTAAGCAGCAAGAAGCCAGGCAGCCGTACATCGGCTGCCTGGCTCCGCTAGTGCTGCACCAGAGTAATTAAGTATACAGAAGTGTAATCACCAGCAGCTCATACAGCACAAGAGTAAGAATGGCCTCGTCGCTGCTTCCGAAAAAAGCCCGCTGTCCCCCATGCTGCTGTACCCCCAGATAAAATAAACCCCGGTCACAGCCCAGAATTCTCCCTGTAACTATCTGTCCGTCCATCGTCTGCACCTGTACAAGCTGATTAACATGCTGTCTGCATATATGGTGTAAATGATGTCTGACTGACTTCAGATTCTGTACATATTGATTATCCGCCTGATACAGTACTCTCTGCTGCATCCCTGCCTGAATCCCCATTGTAAGCACACTACCTTCCTGTTCAAAGTACTACATAGTATGCCTGCTCCGCTTCCAGGGTTCGTTGCTTTACTTCACTTTGTCTGGCCGTACCAGGCCAGAAAAGCATCAGCTACCGCCTTGCCGGCGTGACCGTTCGGATGCGGGTCGAATTCATTGCTCATGTATTCCGGACGAATCCGGTGCTCCAGCGGGGAAGGCTCCGATAATACAGCCGCGATGTCGAATACCCGGTCTACGCCAGCTGGAGGATTGTTACGGATCACCGCATTTACCGCGCGCCAGTAGGTCTCCCGCTCCTCCGCGAAGTTGAACGGGGGCACGGTGCTGAGTATAACTGCGGCTGCCGGATTTGCCGTCTTCATTCGTGCAATAATATGCGTCAGGTCACCGATCAGCTCATCCGCCGTGCGCTTACCGATATCAAGGTCATTAACACCAAGCACCATCAGCACCTCATCACCCTGCTTCGCCTTGTTCAGCCACGGGCCGTCCGTTGCGACATCATAGGCTCTGCCCCAGCCTGACCCGATATTCCACAAGCCGTACTCTGTGCCCAGCCCTTCCGCGATGCGGGCAGCCCAGTAAGTATAGGCATTCTTCTCCGTACGCACACCCTGGGTAATGGAATCGCCCAGAAAGACAAGCTTCTTGGCTACCTGCTTCTTATAGCCAATATAGCTTGGGGCTACCAGCAGCTTCTCCGACTCCGTGAATCCCTCAGCGGTCTCATTGCCTGCCAGGCTGCCTTCAGCATCATATCCGCTGACCAGCATATCCTCAACGTTATACGGGAAAGACTTGCCCGGCTTCAGCGTCCTGATCGTCCAGGTGAACACCAGAAAGTGACCCTCCGGCAGCTCTAGTTCAGCCGCGTCGCTCCAGAAGCATTCGCCGGGAGCAACCAGCCGGGAGCCTGCTCCGGCAAAAGTGACTGCGACCTGCGATCCCGGCGTTACTGTACCGTCCGGAACCAGTCCGCCGTCAGCAATATAAGCGGCTTCGATCTCCCACTCTCCGCCCGGCTCGCTGCCTGTTGCCTCCTGGCCCTGATCCCAGGTGGAATCAACACTGTTGCTGTGCCAGAACTTCAGCGTCAGGCTGCCATTTTCCCGCAGGCGCACATAAGTCCGGTATGTATGAGTAAACGGCTCTGCTGTATTCATAATATAATTAGCTGCGGCAGATACTGCTGTTGCCGATGAGTAATCGGCCTGGCTGAGTACTCCGTCGTTATCTTTAATGTTCATATTCATTTCTCCTATTCTGTTACGCTGCAGATCCAATAACCTATAATCGGACTCCAACATTTAGTTGGATTTTCGCCACCTAATCTCAACATTTCTCAACATTTGCAATTATTAATTGAAAAATAGCCACTTAATTTAGCCCATAAGCCCATAAAAGCCGTAAACTGTATAATTAAGTAACCTTTTTCCAACTATGTCTGTTTCGGCAGCGTTTTTTTGTGAATTAGGTGACAAATTTCCACTTATTAAGATTGAACCGGATGAAATAGTACTCTGTTGCGGGATCGAGCCCTTACGGGTTCCTCTCCAAAAAAACTCCCTAATAAACCGGGAACAATCTGTCCCCGGCCATTAGAGAGCTGGTGTCTAACCTATTTCAGCGTGATGGTGAAGGAGACAGACTTCGCTCCGGCAGCCACGTTCACGGTTGTTTCGTCGGCCTGCTCAGCACCTTCTACGGATGCGATGGCACCCAGGTCCTTCACAGCCAGCGAGAAGGCTTTGCCGCTGCCTTCAGCCGTTACAGTTACCTTGCTGCCCTGGCGTTCAGCCTTCACAGTCAGCTCAGGTGCACCCTTGATGTCGCGGACAACCGCAGTTGTTGCAGCGCTGTCTTCCAGGGAGTACAGGCCAAACTTCACGCCGTCGGCAAAATCATAATCCGGACGGGTATCTTCACTGCCTGTAGCAAGCAGGGAGTTCTGACGGACGAACAGCGGCAGGCTGAAGAAGTCGTGCTTCTCTTTGCGCCATGCACCTCCTGTTACGGTTTCACCGCTCAGCAGATGGGTCCAGCGGCCGGCCGGCAGATAGTATTTCACTTCGCCGTTCTCCTGGAAGATCGGAGCAACCAGCAGCTTGTCACCAAGCATGTACTGGCGGTCCAGCACTTCACAGGTCGGATCTTCAGGGAATTCCATCACCATAGCCCGCATCGAAGCCCAGCCCTGCTCATGCGCCTGTCCGGCAACATCATACAGGTAAGGCATCAGGCTGCATTTGAGCTTGGTGAAGAACCGGGTAACATCCACCGCTTCGTCATCGTAAGCCCAAGGCACACGGTACGAGGTGCTGCCGTGCAGACGGCTGTGGCTGGAGAGCAGGCCGAAGGCCAGCCAGCGCTTGAATACATGTGCCGGAGCCGTATTCTCGAAGCCGCCGATATCATGGCTCCAGAAGCCGAAGCCGGACAGACCGAGGGACAGGCCGCCGCGCAGGCTTTCTGCCATCGACTCGTAGTCTGCATAGCAGTCGCCGCCCCAGTGAACCGGGAACATCTGTCCGCCGGCTGTTGCCGAACGCGCGAACACTGCTGCTTCATTTTTGCCAAGCTTCTCTTCCAGTACGTCGAATACAACCTTGTTGTACATTTGGGTGTAGTAGTTGTGCATCTTCTGCGGGTCAGAGCCGTCGAAGTATACAACATCCGTAGGGATACGCTCGCCGAAGTCTGTTTTGAAGCTGTCCACACCCATATCCACCAGGTCACGCAGGTAACCGGCATACCATTCGCATGCTGCAGGGTTGGTGAAGTCCACCAGACCCATACCGGCTTGCCACAGGTCAGTCTGATAGACGTCGCCGTTCGCTTTTTTGATCAGATAGCCATTCTTCTTGCCTTCTTCAAACAGCGGCGAACGCTGTCCGATATAGGAGTTAATCCATACGCAAATCTTCAGGCCTTTCTCTTTCAGACGTTTCAGCATGCCGACAGGGTCCGGGAATACGCGCGGGTCCCACTGGAAATCGGTCCATTGGTATTCACGCATCCAGAAGCAGTCAAAGTGGAACACATGCAGCGGCAGGTCACGCTCTGCCATACCTTCTACGAAGGAGTTAACCGTTGCTTCATCATAATCTGTTGTGAACGAAGTCGTCAGCCACAGGCCAAAGGTCCATGCCGGCGGAAGCGCAGGCTTACCGGTCAGGGAGGTATATTTGCTGATAACCTCTTTGATCGAAGGTCCTTCGATTACGAAATATTCAAGGCTCTCGCCAGCTACGCTGAACTGGGCTTTCTTTACTTTTTCCGAAGCGATTTCATACGAAACGAGTTCCGGGTGGTTAACGAAAACGCCGTAGCCTTTGCTGGTCACATAGAACGGAATGTTCTTGTAGGCCTGCTCCGAGCTGGTACCGCCATCCTTGTTCCAGAGATCAACAACCTGTCCGTTCTTCACAAAAGGAGTGAAGCGCTCGCCCAGCCCGTATACATATTCGCCTACGCCGATATCCAGCTCTTCACGCATGAACGTGTTGCCGTCCTGATCGGTGATATAAGCCATTGATTTGAAACCGCTGCCGGTAATGCGCTCTTCACCGCGGTAGAAGTCTACGGACCAATGCGTGCCTTTGTTGATGACAACACGGAGTCCGCCGCTGATCAGCACGGTTTGTGCTTCGGTTTCTTCGATTTGTACGTGATCGCCAGTTCCCTTGGTCAGCTCAAAAGCCGGCCCGCGGTCAATAACGCCGTCATTGTGAATGATCTTCACGCCTACCACGCCAGGAAGCGGGGAATGGAATTTAACAGTAAGGAGCGTGGAGTTCAGTGTTGCTGCACGTCCTGTAATTGGAGTTGTTTGTGTAATTGCAGTCAGACCCTCAGCAGTTTTTTCCACTACATAGTTCTGCACTGCGCCGTTGATATTGATTCCTTCACGAACCAGCCAAAGGCCGTCTGTAAATTTCATAAGTGTGCTTGCCACCCTTCAATTTGGTGTTTATAGTTGCATTATAACGATAAAAAATAAACAAAACTACTATAATATAGCTTATTTATAACACTATTTTGATGTTTATCTGCCAAGGAGGCATAATTATGGACCGCACATCCCAGCGATTGCTAAAAGAAGACCGCGTACACGGCGATGTCATGTTCCCGCTGGCCGCCTACTGGATCGAGCTGCCGGCCGGAACGCACATCCTGGATACCCACTGGCATGAGGAGGCGGAGTTTTTTATGCTGCTGGAGGGGGAAATCCTTTTCCAGGTGGATACCGATTATTTTCCGCTCCAGGTAGGGGAAGCCGTGTTCATCGAATCCGGGGATATCCATGCCGCTCATGTCCTGAAGGAAGGCCCCTGCCGGTTTTGCGCACTTGTATTTCATCCGGATCTGCTGGCCAGCGCCCAATACGATACCATTCAGCAGACGGTTATTCTGCCGCTTCAGGAGAAGCGCCAGAGCTTCCCGCGGCATCTTACCCCGGCTGTTCCCTGGCAGCAGGAGCTGCTGCACCAGCTGGAGCGGATGATGGATGCATATGCTAATAAAATGCCCGGATTTGAAGCCTTTATGAAAGGAACCCTGCTGATTATGCTGTCACAGATTGCAGCCCCGGACCGGTCTGTGAACCACAGCCTGTCGCAGGGAACGGAAACCGCCAAGGTCAACCGGCTCAAAAAGGTCATTCTTTATATCCAGGAGAACTATCAGGAGCCGATCCGCACCCGTGACCTGTCTGAGCTGATTCCGATGAGCGAGGGCCAGTTCTGCCGTTTCTTCAAGGCGATGACCCGCAAGACGCCGGTGGATTATATCAACTCCTACCGCATCCGCCAGGCGGCATCTTTGCTGCAGCAGACTGAACGCAAAATCTCCGACATCGCGCTGGAGGTCGGCTTTGATAACGTCAGCTATTTCATTAAAGTGTTCCGCAAAGCGATGAACTGCTCGCCTTCCGAATTCCGTAAAGAGGCGGTGCAGATTGCGGGTGTGGGACAGCTGCATCCGTGAAAATAAAGTACGAATTATTTAAGCTGACAAATTTAACCTGTCCCTATAAAATAATAATTTAGAAGGGCAGGTAAAACCATGAATATATTGAAAATACTAACTGCATGTATACTACTGCTCCGCCTCTTCATAATAGGTGATTTAACAGGCAGCGATACACCTGCATACAAGCACACCCTAGCCTCTAACCAGATCACAGACCCCTCGATGCGCGAGATCCGCAAAATGCTGGAAGAAGCAGGGCTTGGGGAATATTGGGACACACTGAAATATCAGATTTTGCCCGGATTCTACATGGTTCCAACAATGACAGATGAAAATGAAATCAAGCTGGGCGCCAGCAAAATCGGGGGACATCCTGATCTGCCCTCTTCCTTTCAGTGGCCTTCGTGGAGGAATCATCCCATGTCGTTTGTCGCTCAGATCAATCTTGAAGAATTCCCTATGAATCTGGTTAACCCGGAGTACCCGTCTACCGGGATTCTCTACTTCTTCTATGTGTATGATTATGAGTTATGGTATACCGACGAGGATTATGATGAAGATAAGATGAACAATAATGTTGTATACTATGTGCCGGAAACTGCTGAACTGGTCCGGATGAAGCCGCCGGCAGCACTATCGGAAGAACAGATATTCAAGTCCGCGATACTCGAAAAAAAGCTTGAATTAACACTTCCCGACTCAGATTATCTGGAAGCGAACGGTCTGATGAACAATAAAGAGGATTTGGACCGCTATTCTCTGGACTTCAAACCGGATTTTATGGATACATATGAACGCGAGATCGGATTCCGTTTTCTTGGCCATATGTCAGCGTTACAATACGGAGGCCACCCCAGTGATGAGATCCAATTGTTCCAGGCTGATTCTGATTATGAAATCGGGATGGAATGGGACTCGTTCGGATTATTGCATTTTTTCATCAAAGCGGATGATTTCAAAAAAGGCTTTTTCGAAAATGTTTATACATACCGTGTGGGAACGTGAGGTCGGCGGGTTTTTTATCTCCCTATTCAGCCTTTGCTCTGCTTACCGCTCCCCCGATACGGTTAAGTACCTGTAAGGACGGGTCTCCCCGTCCGGTAAATTTACTTACAGGAGGCAGATCCCATGAATCAACATGTCACTATGCCGAGTGAAGTACAGGAATATTACAATGCCATCAACCAATATCAGCCGGAGGCTTTTATCGATTTGTTCGCTGAAGAAGCCATAGTCAGGGATAACGGGAAGCAGATTCAGGGCAGGGAGGCCATAGAGGCCTGGGGCGAAGCAGAGCTGTTCTCGGCCAAGGTCCGCTTCACCATTAATGAAATCGAGGAGTCCGGAGACAGGATCGCTGTAACTGCAGAGATGGAGGGCGAATTTAACCGGAACCGGGTTCCCGCCCCGCAGCTGTTCAGACATGACTTCAAGATTCGTAAGGGTAAAATCAGTTCGCTGGATGTTACGCTGAAATAGAGTTTTCTCCAAGGGGAGCCGCACATGCGGCTCCTTTTGTTATTTCCGGCATCTAGAGCTGCATCCCCTCCGGCCGTGCCCCCCGCCCTGATATTTGCATTAGCCAGGCTGCTTTATTAAGCTTAACGTTATTATCCATTCATCAGATGAATGAATAAGGAGGCACCTTATATGATCTGGAGCAACACATTCAGCAGCAGCTATCAGCAGCAGCCGGGTATCTCCGCAGCGGACCTTGGCTCTTTCACAGCCGGCTGGCACCAGCGGCTGACCGAGAGCGAGCGGCAGGAGATTGTCAGCAGACAGCGCAATCCCTTCCCGGCAGCGCACCCGCTGCATGCCCAGTACACTCCGTTTGATCCCGGCTTGTGGTCCATACCGCAAATGCCGGTGCCGGCAAGCTATCTGGACTTTTTACGTTATTCCGACGGCGGCGAGTTCGGCAACGGCGACCGGTATTTTCAATTCTTCAGTGCCGGAGAGCTGCGTGCCATGATGCTCGCTTATGAGTTTCCGGAGTATATGCCGGGAGCGGTGCCCTTTGCAATGGACGGGAGCGGCAATCATTATATCTGGGATATGCGCAGCCCCGCGAACAGCGAAGGAGAGTACCCAATTCTGGTGTCACATTCCGGCAGTCTCGGTTATGAGGACTCTATTGTTATCGCCGGGTCATTCCTTGAGCTGTGCAGCGGAACCTCTGCGGTGGACGATGAGCTGAACGGGTAGACGGAGTGGCTGGCACGCCAGGCACCGGACATGCAACAGGCCTGAAACTGCACCGGCGTTATGCCAATACAGTCTCAGGCCTGATTTTTGCTTCACACTACCGATCTCAGTCTGCCGCCGCCCCCTTACGGATCACAATAAAGCAGGTGCTGTCCGGCAGCGGCACCCCGGTTCCGTCTTCATCCATCATGGCAACCCGGCCGCGCAGCGCCTCTGTGTACCCCTCCTGCAAATAGTGGCGGAACACTTCAAGCTGCGCCCGTTCGCCTAAATGCTCGCGGATAAAGGCTTCATACTGCGACGGAGTGAAGTAACCGAACTGCTCCTGGACCTCATGAACGTAAGCCTCTGCTCCCCAGGTGTACGTATACAAAAACTCCATCGCATCGTTCACCGGCATCTGTACTTCCTGCTCTGAAAGTACCTGGTACTGAATCTCCCGTCCGGCAAAATCCTCCGCATACCGCTTCAGCCACTCCAGCCCATTCTCCTCCAGGAAGCGGATTCTCCGCTGCTGCGTCTCCGGCTCCGTCATAATCCCGTCACGGATAATAATTACTCCGCCTTCAGCCAGCACCTCAAAAGCGCTCACCAGCGCTGCGGCAACAGTCCGGTGATTAAACTTCCGGCCGTCCATCGGTACGTAGGAGTATAGCTCATGCAGAATGGACGAGAAAATAACCGTGTCCACCCTGCCTGCATCCACGTACTCCTTCAGATTCAGCGCATCTCCCTGCAGCACCTCCCAGCGCCGCCCTTCCCGCGCCTTCCGCTGCTGCAATGCTTCAATTACATTGCTCGAGATATCAATGCCGACCGGTGTAACTCCAGGCATCCGCTCTTCGATCAGATCGAGCAGCACACCGCCGCCCGGCCCGATGTCCAGCACGGTGCTGCCGGTAATATAATCGAGAATGACAGATTTATAATCTGCAGTATCGTTCATCTGGCTCAGATAGCTGTCCTCGTTATGGAACCGGTCGAAGGCGTCGCGCCGCAGCTCAAACAGGTCAAACAGCATTAGCACTGCCCGCTCATACAGCACCGACTTCTCGGCTTCCATACAGAACTCAATCAGCTTCTCCGCAGCAGGTGAGAATTCGAAATCAAAAAACACCGTATCCGGCAGATGCCCCTGCCGACGAAGTTTATGCACCAGATGCGGATTGCCTGGAGCAAGCGTGCCCACGGCAATATCCCTCCAGCTCAGCCCGGACAGATATTTTTCAATAATCCGTTTCTTATATACATTGATTTTCTTGGTTCCCTTGTAATCGTAATAGATGGTATTCATCACGGCTTCAAAGCTGAGATGACCTAAGCCGTTGCCGTTGTTGCCGCTGCTGCGGGCAGCCAGCGCCAGCACCTTCAGGAACTGCTCCAATGAAAAGGTCTGCAGTGCGGATTCCGCATACCAGAAGGTAGCCGGCTGCAGCTCTTCAAGCATTTCTGCGGGCAGCCCTTCCTGCTCCAGACGGCTCCATTCCGCTGCAAAATCCTCCCCGCGGAGGATCGGGCCGGACCGCATGCGCCGCAGCCGCTCCTTCATCGGCAGCGGCTCAGCCGGCTCGCCGGATGTGACGGCCGCGATCAGCTCCATGATCTCGCTGCGTACATCCTGCCACAGCACCGGCGAAACGGCGCCGATAATGCAGTGGTTCAGTGCAAACAGCAGCCGTTCCAGCTCATCTGCGGTCAGCAGCCCTTCCTCCATAATTACCGCCAGAGGACGGTTGACCTCCGGCGGAACCTCGCCGCGGATCTGCTGGCCGAGCAGGCCATGCGTCTCGATCAGGCGGTGCACAATGACCAGCGTTTCCGCACTCGGCACACCAGCCGCTCTGAGAGCAGATGCCTGCGGCCTTCCGGCGACCTCAAACGTCTCCCCTGCAGTGTGCTGCCAGTAGAGCTGGGCAGAGCCTATATTGTGGGCAAAGCAGTTGATGCCCTCCTCCTGCCAACTCCGGCGCTGGCGCGGTGTCCCGCCTTTGGCCGTCTCTGACCAAACAAGCGTCTCCTCGGCCAGCTCCCTGATCCAGTAAGACAGCTGCAGGCTGTCAAGCAGCCTGAGGCTCCGTTCCACATAATCCAGCACGGGATTGCGCTGATCCAGCTCCTGCAGCGATTCCACCCGTTCCAGGTTAACGATCGGCATCTCGGCAGACACAATAATATGAAGCCATGCCGGCCGGGCCGAAGGCTGCAGACGGCCTTCGCGGTAAGCTTCTATGGCTTGCAATGATTTCAGCATGGGAGGCCTCCTATGTAATGTATAAGTTAGTTCTTACTATACCATAGGCCCGCTTCCCGCCGTTTGAATCAGGCGCAGCCAAAAGGTCTTACTCCGTCCCTGTAACAGAACCCCTGCCGTATCATCTGCCGCGCTTCCTTTTTCCTCTTCTACCCCAGTAGATCCCGGCCGCTGCCAGGACAGCCAATCCTGTTACGAGCAGTATTATTAACATCAGCCTGCTGCCGCTCCCCGGCACAGATTCGGCTTCCTCTCCGGCAGGTGACACAGCGGGAACGGCTGATTCCTCCGGCATGGCAGAAAGCTCAGGACTCTCTGCCGGCTGTTCCGGCTCCTGCACTGCCGCCTCCGCCAATACATCCTCGGCGGATACTCCAATAATGGAGAAGCCCTCCTTGGTTATCGTATAAGGAACGGTTTCGCCGCTGCGGAAATGCATCTGCAGCTGCATCTCCCCGTCCTTCACCCCGCTCCAGAAGTCATCCGTGAACTTGATTTCACCGGTCTTGTAGTCCGGATAGAAATGGCGGATATATTCTTTATACGGCGTCCACTCATCCGGACCGGCATTACCGCCGCTGGTATAGACTGCCTCCAGCGTAGCCAGACTGTCCCCGTTAAACAGGACCGGCAGGGAATAGATCCCTTGCGGACCCTGCGATCTCCGCAGAACAGGAGTATCATAGTGAATCAGCTTTATGGGCCAGTCTGCTCCGGCACTAAATCTCGCTGTCAGCACCGCGTTCACCCCATACTCCTCCTTGAGCAGCCTCTCAGTCAGTACGGAGGTGAGTATTAACCGCTCTCCCTCAAGCCTGTAGTCCGTGCCCTCTGTAAGCACCTTGTCACCGTTCAGCAGCTCCCTGAAGGTGTTGCCGTTCATGTTCAACTCCAGCGCGGTATCCTGCAGCGGCGAGCCTTTTCTAAAGTAAAGCGAATCGCTTTGCGCATTGGAGGAACGCCCCTTCCAGCCCTGCACCATCACCTGATGCAGCTCCTCATCCACCCATTTGAACGAGCGCCTGTCGAAATGCTGTCCGTTGTCCCAGAGCAGCAAGGGCATTTTTTTCTCACGGGCATAGTAGCCGATGTACTCAAAAAACTTCAGAATCTCGCCATGCTGCACCGTTTCCAGTGATTTATCGAACCCCAGCAGGCCGTATTCACCGACAATAACCGGAATGCCTTTGGCCGTAAAGATGTCGTATGCCCGGTCAAAGGCCTGGATCAAATCCTGCCTGGCCGTGTCATCAAAGGTTATAGCGCCGGCTGTATTCACACTGAACGCATAATACCCGTAGTAATGGAATGTTGCAATCAGCCGCTTGTCCTTCAGCTTACTTATGGTCTTGGACAGCTCCTGCAGCCTGGCCTCGGTCGGGGCGGCTGTCAGCGTAGAGAGTACCAGCGGACGCTTGCCGTTGTTGCCGCCGGAGCTGCGGACGATGCTGTGGAAGGAGACGTTCAGCTCATCCAGCATTGTGAAATATTCAGGCTCATCCTTACTCCAGTCGTCGGAATAGCGCGGCTCGTTGACACTCTCGAACATCAGCGTATCCGGATAATCCTTGAAATGTCCGGCAATCTGCGTCCAGGCGGCATTAAATCTGGACATCACCTCATCATGCTCTGCCGCCATGTTCATAATCCAGTTGGAATCATGGTGAAGGTTGATCATGACATGCAGCTTCGCCTCCAGCGACCAGTCAACTACCTCCTGAATGCGCGCCATGAAGGCCGGATCGATGGTATAGTCCGGGGCATCCCCCATCCGGTGCCTCCAGGTAATCGGAAGACGGATCGTCTTGTAGCCCTCGGCGGCAAGCTGGTCAATAAAAGCCTTGGTCACAGGCGGGTTGCCCCAGGAGGTCTCATCCCCGCTGGCTTCAAAGGTATTGCCCAGATTCCAGCCGGGACCCAGCGCTTCCACATAAGCCTGCAGCGGTGTCCCGGCTTCCTTGGCCTGTGCAGGCGCAGCAGGCCAGGCTAGGGCAGCCGCCAGCAGCAGGATGATCAGGCTGAACGGATGTTTATTTTTCATTGTACGCACCCTTTCCTACAAGCAGAAACGGCTACGCCGTCCTATTTTTATCCGATAATGCCGCTCCGCTCCACACTCTCCACAAAATACCGCTGCACAACCATATACAGCAGAATCAGCGGAATAATAGCCAGCAGAATGCCGGTGTCTATAATCATGGCTACGTGGTTAGGATCAGCCTTAACCGCAGACCCGCCTCCGCCTGCCCCCAGCATACCCGGAATCAGGGCATTGGCCTGAGCCGCCAGCGAGCTGACCTTGGTAGGCATAAGCGCCAGCTCACTCATAAAGAGGGAAGTGAAAAAGGTATCATTATATTGCCACACGAAGCAGAACAGGATGACGGTAATCATCGGTGAGATCGCATTGGGCAGCATGATCTGCAGGAACGTTTTTACTCCGCCCGCGCCGTCGATCAGCGCAGCTTCTTCAATCTCCTTCGGCATCCCCTTGAAAAACTGGCGGAAGATATAGATAAAGAGTCCGGCCTTCAGCCCGATGGCGGTTGCCGATGTAATGATGGATGGCCAGTACGTATTAAGCAGATTAAGCCCGGATTTGCCGGTAATCAGCTGAATGATTCCCATGATGTCGAAGCTTCTGAAATGCAGGTACATCGGCACCATCAGCGTGCTGGTCGGCACCAGCAATGTCAGAATGACAAGCGCGAACAGGAGATTGCTTCCCGGAAAATGAAACCGGGCAAACCCGTACCCCGCCAATGCGCAGGAGGCCGTGGTCAGCAGGGTCGTCACGACAACGAACAGCAGTGTATTGCCGAGCAGCGGGAAGTAATCCAGAATCTGCATTGCCATTCTGATATTGTCCAGCGTGAAATGAACCGGAATCATATAAATCGTCGGATTGTAAATATCCGTCTTATCTTTGAAGGCAATGGAGAACTTCATCAGCAGCGGATAAATAATGATGAAGGATATCCCTATGACAAGCGCATAACGGAACAATGCGTACAGGATATCGACTGCCCTGCCTCTCACCTTTTGGATTCTGTAATGCTGGGCTTCTTTACGGACAGCTTGCGGAGACTGCATGCCGTATCCTCCTTTGCATAAATCAGTTGTAATGCACCCGTTTGGACAGCACATAGCCCACTATGACCAGGATGATGCTGATAATCAGCGTATAGATCCAGGACATCGCCGCACTCAGCCCGAAGTTCTGGGTGGTGAACGCCGTGGTGAAGATCATTTTTGTTACCGCGCTGCCTGAGAAGGAATCAATGATCGTATAGATCACATTAGTCAGGATGAGCGGGCTCACGAGCGGGAAGGTGATTTTCCAAAAGGATTCATAAGCTGTCGCCCCTTCAATCTTCGCCACTTCATACATCGCTCCGGGAACGGACTGCAGTGCGGCAAGGAAGATCAGAATCTGCACACCTGAGCTTGTTATAATCTCATAGATCCGCAGAATCGCATCGACAATGTAGTCCACGAACGACAGCGGCAGACCGATCTCGCTCAGAATCATGACCATGGACATAACGTTGTACTGGGAGCCCGATTGGCCCAGTTCATTCACGGCGGTCGCATCACCGACCAGATTGATCAGCCCCGAGGCTTCTGCTGCCGATATGGCATTGGAGGCCAGAATAACCGGCAGAAAAAAGATGGCACGTGCGACGATTCTTCCCCTGAACTTCTGGTTCAGCAGCGTTGCCGAGAACAGGCTGAAGAACAGGATCATCGGCACATTCAGCACCATATCCCAGACCGATTGGGTCAGGACGCGGTTGAAGCTTGCATCGACAAACAAAGCATTGTTGAAATTAGCCCAGCCCACGCCTTGAAGCGTAAAGCCTGAAGGATCAACGGTTAATTTACTGAAGCTGAATTGGATGGACCGGAGCAGCGGGGCAGCGAACAGGAATATAAATCCGAGCAGCCACGGTGCTATAAAAGCAATTCCCAGCAAAGAGCGCTTATGCTGCAGGCTCAGCTTGTTTCCGTTCATGATGGTTCACCTTCAATCACATATTGTCCTGCACCGACAGCGGTTCCCCCCACGGATACATCCTTGCCGGTGTAGTTGACATAGATAGATATACCGTTGCTGTACTGCACCTCCACAACACCCTCCTGATGGCGTGTATGGTTTACGATCTGCGCATGCTGTACCGGGGAAAGCACCTCATTCACTTCCTTGTACATGGAAACCGCCTGATCATACCAGTCCTCATAGGAGGTCGCATACATGCTGTCAAAATGCGTGAACTTCAGCTTCGAGGACGGCTCATAGGACCAGGAAAAATAAGGCGCTGACCCCAGCTCAATGGAGCGGAGCAGCTGCGTGTGCATATCCTGCTCATCGCTCAGATTGACCGGTGTTCCGGTGTAGCTGATGAAGCCGTGAACCACCATCTGATAGAAAGGCACCGCTTCATCCGTAAGCGCAAACCCGCTTGAGGACTCAGGAACATTAATCAGATGGTCTGCATATGGCCAGGCATAGGCGTTACCGCCAGAAACCATCGTCTGCCCTACATCCCGGCTAATTTTGTCCAGCTGCTCCTCCACGATAGCCTTGGCCGTTTCCCGCTGGATCACCCTGCTGGACCGGAAATCAGAGCTCAGCACATTGCCGAGATCCCGCAGAGATACGCCTTCCATTTCAAAACCGGCATACTTATCCATGAACGAGTTAACATAATAGGGCAGCTTGGCTGGTGATAACAAGTAATAGCTGCCAAGCATCATATCCATCCGGTTCAGCGCCCGGTTATATGGATACAGCTCCGCTTCCTCCCGCGTGACAAACCTTGCGGCATCTGAGGAGGGCGTGAACCCGCTGTCATCATGATAAACCTGCTGGAAAGCCACATCCGGGAACAGGGTCCCGCCTGCCTGTGCCAGCTGGTCCCGTAGTAGGGTCAGCTCTGACCTGCTGCCAAGCACGCTTTCCGTCTTCAGCTTATCCGGCGTGGAGTGATTCACGCCTTTGCCGGACCAGCCGGTGTACCGCATCAGCAGCCGGCCGACGCCGTCCTGCTTCAATTCCCCTGCAATCAGCGCAGCCTGCCGGAAGGAGGTCATGGAAATCTCGGAGCGGTAAGGCACGCCGAGCAGCGACTTCTGCTTGTCGACAGCACCCAGCATATCCAGGTAGAACGGAATGCCCTGCTCCTCGGACAGAGGCTTGAGCGCCTTCTCCGAGACCAGCTTATCCCGGTACAGCTCAGCCATCCCGGAATAGCCGGCTTTATCCTGGCTCAGGAAGCTGTAGCGGACCTGAATATCGCCTTTGTAGAGTTCTTCGCTAAGCAGCTGTATTTCCTGGATGGTTGATCCCGTATACAGCTCAAGCTCATCCTCGCCCCGCAGGGAATAGCTGCTGTGAATGAAATTGTAGGAATTCTTTTTGCCGCTGATATCAGCGGCAATACTGGCGATGGCATCGCCCTTCTCAATGACAGCGAACCATGCGCCATCCCCGGCCTTCATGCCGAAGACCGGCATCCGGGCATTCTGGCTGACCTGCCCGCGCCGGTAGCTGTTGTCATTCGGGTCCGGCCCGTACACGCGCTGCACATACTGCTCTTCCTTCACTTTGCCGTTGTTCAGACGGATCAGGCTGCCTGAGCCGTCTGGAACCAGCATATAGCCGTCTGTCAGCTGGTCAGCAGCGCCGAACATATTAAGCAGCTCCAGACTGCGGATCTGATATTGCCCGCTCTCCTTGACCTGGCCCACAGGAATCTTTACAACCAGCGAGCCTTCCTCAAGCCTGTATTCCAGCGGAATAACGAAATTGGGCTTGGACGTTCCCGATTCCCCGCCGATTCCATTCTCCGCATTATCCTGTGCCAGATCCTCAGCAGAATAGCCCGCCAGCACAAAGGCAGCAGTCATTTTCTTGAGCACCAGCGGCTTGGATACCTGGGCATCAATCCGTTCCAGTACCTCAGGACTGCCGTCTTTTGGATAGTAACGGGTCGCAACATACTTGGCGGTCGCTGCATCCAGCTTGGAGAGCACCGTCTCCTCCAGCCGGGCCTGGCTGATATACTGCGGCAGCGCATCAATGCCTGCCGAGGTATCCCCGATGGTGTAAGTAATCCGCAGCCCGTTCTTCAGGCTCTCGGCCGTGAACTGCTTGCTGCTGATGCTCTGGGCAAAGTTGGTGTAGGATTCAAGTGTGCCTACAGCATCACGGAACAGTACAGTCAGCTGCGAGGACAGCAGCTCCTTCTCAAAGCCGGAGGCCAGCGCATCCTCATTGCGGCCCTCCGGATTGCTGTACCAGAGCTGGCCCGTCCGTTTGTCCTTCACCGCTATTTCAGTCGTTTCTGCATTATAGTATAAGGACAGCTCTGCATCTTCCGCTGCCAGCAGCATGCCGTTCACACCCCCGGAGGCGTCCGGCAGTGCAGCCAGCTCACTTCCCGCTTCAAGCTCAGACGTTACCTCCATGTAGGCGGAGGCTTCAACGGCTTCCGCTCCGCGGGAGCTGAAGTACAGTACAGCCGCGGCAATAATACAGAGAACTGCGGCACAGGCCAGCACCGCAGCCGGTAATTTTCTTTTTTTCACAGATGCGGCCTCCTTCATGTACGGAAAATCAATTCACGGTAAATATTGATAAAGAACTCAGTAATCTGCTGAATCATGCTCAGGACAAGGGTTCCGAGGAATACAACAATGCCCATAACCACTACTGTCAGCAGCATGGTTACAACCGTTTTGAGCACGGTGTACTGATGAACGGTCATAATGCCGACGAACAGCAGTGCTATGAACCAGATGGATGCCGCTGACATCATTAAATAATAGAAGGCCGTTTCTTCCTCTGCCATGAACCGGCTGGCTACGACCATCGGCGTATAAATAATGACAATAGGAACGAGCGCATAGCCCGTAGCCATCATGATCTCCTTGAATTTCCCCTCGCCGTCCATCAGCGTTGTTATGGCCCAGTTGGACAGGCACCACAGGAAGAAGGGAAAAATCACGGTAAACAGCTGTGTAATACTGTTTAACTGGCGCGGGTCATTATAATTGACCAGAAAGCCTGCGAACTGATTCTTCAGAATCATGGAGATCACGACAAGCAGCAGAATGGTCAGTGTTACCCGCAGCTTTCCTTTGCCCTCATATTTCATATCCCAAAAGCTGTCAAACGGATGCACAATGAGGTGCAGCGGGAATTTAATGAAATCCTGCCTCATGGGCGTTTCCCTCCTTATGGTTATGCGGAGCCTGCCTGGAAGCCCGGGATTGCCGCTTTTTTCTCCAGAAGCCAAATATACGGTAGACAATCCATAAGACAACCAGCAGCATTACCGATGTCAGGAAGGTTCCGAAGTGCTCCTGCATCACTTCTCTGCGGTACCGTTTGAAGGCTACGGAATAACCGTCCCGGTCCATCCCGAGCTTGAAGTATTTCATCGCTTCCTTGTTGTTTTTCTCCATCAGCAGTGATTTGCCTATGCCGATATATGCGATATCATAGTTGGCATTCAGCTTCAGGACCTCCTTCCAGACGGGAACCGCCTGTGCATCCTCACCATTGTAATGGTAGCCGGCTGCCTCATTCACAATGCTGCCGAACCGGGTCGGCTTGAAGATTACGATATTGCCCTTTCCCCGGTCAAGCACGAGCTGGCTGCCGCCGGCATACTCAATGGCCGCCGGTATTTTGAACGTCCCGGTCTGGTTGCCCTTGCCGCCGTATACATACAGCAGATCGCCTTCATCGTTATAGGTGAACACTTTGCCCTGATTCGCATCCAGCGCACTGTACATGCCATTCGGAAGCACCTTGATATCCGTGAACTTGGACGGTCCCACCGACATCCGGTAACGGATATCCCCCAGTACATCGAAGTAGCCGAACCGTTTCAGCACATCCTCACCGGAGGGATTAAGCCGCTTGACCGGCTCCTTCGATCCCGGATCAATATTCGTCGCATACAGGAACCCCTTGTCATCCACATCAATATTGGAGAATTCCGTGGGCACGAACAATGCCATCTGTGCCTTCTGCGCCTTGGTGGAGAACATCCGCCAGATATATTCGGTGTAGTCGCGCTTGACCTTATTCGTGCCGACATAGCCGATGAACACGCCGTTCTCATCGAACTGCATAATGCCCTCGAAGATGCCCTTGGCAATGACATAGACCCGTTCCGCCTGATCCACCGTTACCTTAACCGGGATAAACTTGAAATCCGCCGGCAGAATATCCGACTCCGGCTGCTCAATCAACCGCAGCAGCTCCCCGTCCGGGGACAGAACGACGATGCGCCCGTTATCCGTGTCGGCTACGAACAGATTGCCTTCGTCATTAACATACAGGCCCGACGGATTCTTAAAGGTCTCCGCCTGCCCTCCGTTATCAAAGCCGGTGATGACCTGTTCTACCTTCCAGCTGCTGTCCAGGCAGATAATGCGGGCATTCCCGCTGTCTACGATATAGATCAGTCCGCTGTCCGCAACGACCATGTCGGCGGGGTCCAGAAAGTCTCCAACCCCAAGATCCTTGCCTGTAAGGGTGCGGTCAGGGATGTATGCAGCCGGTGCAGGTACAGCTTCCTCCCAGTAATTATAGTTATAGCTCTCATATGGCACGGCCTCGGCATTAACTGGCGCGGGAGCCGCACAACTCAGCAGCAGGGATGCCATTGTCCCTGCAAGCAGCCACTTTTTTGCAATCAACTGCCTTCCCCCCTAGTCCTTCATTCCTGAAGTAGCCATCGTCTCAATAATCCGGCTCTGCGAAAAAACAAACAGCGTAATCGGCACACTCATCAGAATAAGCGCCACTGCCGCCGCCGCACCGGATCTCGCAATGCCTCCCGCTACTACCTGCCCTGCCGCGAAATGGAGCGACTTCAGCTGTTCGCTGTAGATGAAGCCGTTGCCGTCACTGCCCCACAGGATCTGAAACAGCAGAATAATCAGCGTCAGCCAGGCCGGCTTGACGTTAGGCATAACGATCGTCCAGAAGATACGGTATTCACTGGCACCGTCGATTTTGGCGGCCTCCAGCAGTACATCCGGAATCTGCTCCATGAACTGCTTCATCAGATACAGGCCGAGTGAATAGGCGAATGCCGGTACAATAACGGCCCAGTACGTGTCGATCAGCCCCAGCCAGGACATAATCATATAGTTGGGCATGGCAGTCACGGCCGGCGTGAACATCAGCGACAGGACCACGATGGTGAACAGCACTTTTTTGCCGGGAAAATGATGCTTTGCCAGCGGGTATGCCGCTGCCGAGGCAAAGATGACGTGTCCGATAATGCCTGCGCCTGTAATGAACACCGTGTTGAATATATAACGGGAGAACGGCACCCACGAATTCCCAAGCAGGTTAAACAGATCAACAAAGTTATTCAGCGTGGGATTCCGCACAAACAGGGTCGGCGGGAAAATGAAAATCTCATCCAGCGGCTTAAACGCATTGTTAATGGCATAAACCAGCGGCAGAATCATAAAGGCCCCGAAGACGGTCAGCAGGGCGAATAGTGAGAACGTGCCCCAGGCTGAACGGTTCACCCGTTTTTTGGGCATCCGGACCGCGCGTCCGAGCCGCCTTCTGGTATTGGCCTGAAAGGGGATATTCATGATTATTCACCCACCTTTCTAAGGAGCTTTTGTACGAGAAGGTTCGTGGCGACCATGATCAGGAACAGGACAGTAGCAATTGCTGACGCATATCCCATTTCAAACCGGGTGGTGCCAAAATCAATCAAATGCGTGACAATCGTCTCCGCCGCATAGTTCACACTCGGGAACCCGGCCAAGGCAATGGAGACATCGGCTACGGCAAAAGCGGTCGTAATCTGGATTACGGCGCCGAACATCAATTGCGGCCGCATCGACGGCAGTGTGATGTACCACAGCTCCTGCCAGCGGTTTTTGATTCCGTCTACAGCTCCGGCTTCATACAAGGTACCGTCCACTGTCTGCAGGCCGGCAATAAAAGCCAGGAAGCCGGTTCCCAGACTGAGCCACAGCTGTACCAGGATGATAATCGGCATAATATAGCCTTCCGTCTTCAGCCACAGGATCGGCTCCAGAATGAAGCCAAAGCGCAGCAGCAGGCCGTTCATAATCCCGTACCGGTCACCGGAGAAGATCATCAGCCAGATGAAGTAGACGTTCCCCGAAATGGATGGCGCGTAGAAGACCAGTGTCATTACCGCTCTAAGCTTGGGTGACAGCTCGTTAATGATCCACGCGAACACAAAACAGGCAATGTAGCTGATAGGCCCTGTAATCACTGCAAACAGCAGCGTATTTTTGAGGGCAATCAGAAAGACATCATCCTCAAGGAACAGGCGGGTGTAATTCTGCCAGCCGATAAACTTCGGAAATTCTAACATATTGAAATATGTGAAGCTGAGCACAATCGACACCAGGACAGGTAACACCGTAAATACGGCGAACAGGATCATGTACGGTGCCATTAAAAAGTAGGAATGCTTATTGGCTCTTATCTCATGCCATTTCAGGCTCCACCAACTCTGCACGGCTTGCTCCTCCCCCTTGCTGCTATAGGCCAAACTCTCTGCGTTTGGTGCTGATCTCATCCTGTATATACTGCACGTAGTCCATGATGGATTCCCGGGCCTCCACATTGCCGACTACCGTTTTGTAGAAGGCATTGAATAAATGCCTGCCCGTAAAATATCCGCCCGGCACCTCAGGCACACCCTCGGCCCACTCAAACTGGGCTTTCAGATTATCGTAATCGGCAACCGGCCAGGGCAGACTGTCCAGCGCCTTGATATTGGCAGTCGGATAACGCGCAGCGGCCCCCATCAGACCTTCCATTTCGCGCCCGAAGACGGTCTGCGTCTCCTCACTCGTCCACCATTTCATGAACTCCCAGGCCGCATCCTTGTCTTCCGCCTTCTCCATCATAATGACACCGCTCCCGCCGCTTGAGACCGTGCGGTCAATCGTACCATCCGCCTTCACGGTTCCCGGTATCGGTACGAAGCCCCACATGCCCCGGATCTCCGGAGCGAAGACGGACAACTGGTTGTAGACGGTGTAATCCGCTATGCCAAAGGGCATCTCTCCGGTACGGAACCGGTTCGCGAAGTCATATTCCTTTTCAAGCTTGTAATCGGTGTAGAATTCCGTCCATTGCTTGAACGTTTCAATACCGGTCCGGGAATCGAGATCCGACTCCTCCCCGCCGTTACGATAGAATTGTCCGCCGTTCTGGAACAGCAGTGCCGCGTACATTGAGTTAGGCGGAATATTCTGTCCTTGAATAGCAGACTGGATCACAACCGGCAGACCGAACTGCATATGGTTCTTGCTGAGCACAGCCAGCAGCGTGGATACATCCTCCCAGGTCTGGGGGACCTCAAGATGAAGCTCCTCCAGAATATCCTTACGGTAGAACAGCATATTGAAGGTCTGGGTCTCAGGCAGTGCATACGCACCGCCGTCATAGACGAACGGTACCATCGCACTGTCGCGGAAACGGTCCTCTACCTCCGCAAAGTCTGCAAACTGCGTCAGGTCAGCAGCCGCATTACGCATAGCAAAGTTAACAGGAAGGTCCGTTCCGATCTGCATCGCAACATCGGGACCTTGACCGGCCAGCGTGGCCGGCAGCAGTGTGGACATATTCACCAGCTTCAGATTGACGTTAATGCCTGTCTCTGAGGTAAAGGTCTCATCGATCATGGCCTTCATCGTATTGGCCTGATCCCGTCCGCTGCCAATCCAGACCGTAACTGATTTCTGGTCTTTCTCTTTGGAAACATTCCCGATCTGATTGTAATCCGTGAAGAAGGAGGCCAGGAACGTAGCTGTCTCGTGTTTGATTTTCGAGCCAAGCCCCATCCCTTTCTTCGGAAGCTTCATATCCGGCGAAGCCACATACAGCGCATCTATCTCCAGCGGCTGCTCTCTGGCCTGCTGAACCCATGTGCCAAGGCCCCCGGTATTCGTCTTATAGGCGGTAAGCCTTCTCGGAATGGTATCCGGGTCCTCGATCAGCTCGCTGAGCTGCTGCGCCATCGTCTTAAGCAGCGCTTCCTGGTCACTGGACTGACCTGACAGCTCTACCAGCCGTTTGGCTACGCCTCTCAGCCGGTCATGCTCGGTCCCGAATACCTCCAGCATATCCGGCACCTTCTTATCCAGCTGATAATCGCGGTATTCATCGGGCTTCGTGCCGGTAATCATCAGAATTTTGCGGTACATTGAATTAAGGTTGTACAGGCTTTCCTCCACCTCGCGGATCAGCGGGGCGAATTCGCCGAGGCTGACCTCAAGCCGCACTACATGTTTTCCTTGCTCAAGATTGTACAGATAGGGTTCATCTCCGCCCATAACATCCAGCCGGTAGCCGCTTTTGTAGCGGAAAGGGACCATGGCCATTTCGGCAAACGGCACCACGCCGTCAATGGTCAGCCTGCGGGTGGAGTAAATCCCTCTTACAAAATTTTGCTGTGTTTTAAAGGCCATCTTGTACAGCCCGGTCTCAGGCACATCAATTTCCCATTCGATCCACTGGCCGGGTATCCGCCAGTTAAATCCGCCAATGGTGTTGATTTTTATTTTGGAGGAGCTGTAGGGATGAACAGCAGAGCTTGAACGCTCACTGAGCGGGTACAGCGTCGGCGATGATTTGGATGCTGCCGCTTCTCCCTCAATGACCAGCAGCTGCTTAGCGGAAGACTGCACACCGGCGGCATCCAGCTGCTGCTTCACCTCTGCGTAAGACAACAGCACAGGCTGCTTGTACAGCTTCAGCTGCCTGATGATAACCGGCTCTCTGGAAGACTCCAGTGCCAGCGTATGTGTGCCTTTGGAAAAATAAAATAAAAAGGGCTCATTCTCATACCCGTCAGAATCCTGAAACGGCTTCTCGCTCCAGCGCGGCTGCTCAAACTGTCTGGGTCTCAGGTCATTGCCCTGATTATCCGCTTCCAGCTGATCCAGCTGATTCACCCAGATGCGGTCAAACTGCAGAAAAGCAGCTTCACGAAACGGGAGCTCTCCGTCAATATACAATGCGCGCTCGATTGCTGAGCTTTTGCCTGCAACCGGGTAATACAGCATGGACAGATTGTAAAGGCCGGCTTCAGCAACATTGACCGTCCATTCCACCTTGCCAGCCTCTCCGGTGAGTAATGACTCTCCGGCCATCCCTTCGTAATCAGACAGCTTGCTGATTCCGCTGCCCTCAGTCAGGCTGTAATCCGCAGCCTCAATAATGATCTCCTGCTCCGGTCTGGCAGCATCCTTATGCCCGGCCAGATAAGCTGTGTACTTATCCTGGTTAAAGGCTGCTGTTCCTCCTGCAGCAGCTGCACTATCCGGCATTTGTCCGGATGCGGCTGCTGCCTGCGCATTTTTTGTTGCCGGTCCTGACTTGTCACTTGCATTTGCCTGTACGTTCAAGCCTGCCGGAAGCATAAGTAACAAGGCTAAAGCGGCAAGCGTTATATTCTTGGCCAGTTGAAAACGGCTAGTTTTACCGGTCACCAGAAGTCCTCCTTACAGCAAAAGCAGCAGTTCCCCTTGTACGGGAAGGCTCACCTTGCTGTGGTGAAATCTTACCTGTATGCAGCAGGGGGAGCCCGCAGGCTCCCCCGCCGCAAAAGCGGCCCAGGCCGCTCCTGTTACTTGCCCAGCTTGGCGATGGAAGCCTCTGCTTCCGGTTTATACTTCTCGGCAGTCGCTGTAACCGACTGGTTATCTACGATAATATCCTTCATGTAGCCGTAGGTCGGGAACTCGGGATAAGCCGTTTCCAGCAGAATCTGGCCCGTATTGTTGATGTGATCATGCAGCATTGCTACATCTTCTTCATGGGCATAAATGCTTTCCAGCCATTCCTGGCTCGGGAAATCGCCGGTCTGGGTAATGTCATACGTCTCCTCGAACGCCTGGTAAGCAGCCGCCGGGTCTTTTACACCCTTGGGAATAAAGAAGGCATTCTTTCCGTTATCCGCATACGTCACATCCGGAGATCCCGACGGGCCGTTAGGGAACGGCACGACACCGAAATCAAAGGTCAGGTCGCCCAGATTCCACACCGGAGCCGGGAACATAGCCACATCGCCGTCTTTGAAGGTATTGAACTCGTCATAGCCGATTTTGTCAGTGCCTTTGACCTTCATGACATTCTCCACATTGTAGAGGCGGTTGATGAATTCAGCGGTCTCAATAACCTTTGGATCGGTCAGGCCTTGGGTGCCTGTGGCTTCATCCACAATTTTGCCTCCGTTGGCAGCAGAGAAATTGCGGAGGATGTCGATAGCCCAGCCAGAGAAGCCGTACGTATCGATTTTGCCGTCATTATCGGTATCCTTGGTGGCCTGCTTAGCGATTTCGATGAACTTATCCCAGTTCCATTGTCCGCTTGCATATACCTCCTGCAGGTCAGGCAGGCCCAGCTTCTTGAATAGGTCACGGTTGTAATGCAGGCCCGCGCCGCCGGTTCCCGGCTCCGCAAATGCGTAATATTCATTGGCGATCTGCGGGGCTTTGACCAGCAGTGTCGCTTCGTTGTTAATGTTGGATTCAGCCGTTGTGAACTCGCTGACCTTCATCAGCTGTCCCTTGAGGATGGCCGGCCACGCCGAGTTGTACTCCATAATCACGATGTCCGCAAAAGGTTCCCCAGTAAGCGCAGTTGCTGTGAACTTCGGCATAAATTCTTCAAACGGTACATTCACGAATTCGAATGTGCAGTTGTATTTCTTCTCCACCTCGGCAATCTTGGCCAGCCGCTCCTTCTCGGAAGCGGAATTTCCCGCCGGCTTGAGGTCCCACCAGGCAGCTACCTTGATGACGCGCCCATCCAAATTTACCGGCGCTGCCGTTGGCTCTGCCGTCGCTTCTGCAACCGCCTCTGTTGCGGCCGGCTCTGCGGTCGGGCTATTTTTCGGACTGTTCGCTGCATTATTCCCGCCGCTGCAGGCTGTAAGCAGAAAAACCAGGCACAGCATTAAAACGGAATACCCCTTCACTCTTTTCATTCGTATAACCTCCCATAATTTAAATAAAGCGCTTACAGACATGTATAAAAAAATAACAACTTTGCAGAAAACCCGTTCTTTTCGGCATACCACCTTTTCTTTTGTTATTATTTTTGTTTTTATTTTGCATAACAAATATTACCACCCGTTAGGCAAACGGTCAATCAAAATTTGACGACTTTTCGGTTTTAACGCGCTTTCATTTTCTAATTTATGTATCAAAACCTAATTTAATGAACGTTTTATCTATATTTTATTGATTCATAAATAACAAAAATAACATTTAACAAAACATAAATATTCCTTTTTTATTCCCTGCAGCTTTTTCCTGCCTCTCCCCTTGATTATTATCAGTTAAAAAAAGATGTGTGAGTCCGGCCGGCTTCATGTAAAATTGTAATGCGGCTTCCTTTTGATATGTTGACCAATCTCACTAGAGTAGGATGATTTTATGCGACGCAAAGTAACGATTCAATCTATAGCCGATTTCACAGGACTGTCCAAATTTGCGGTTTCACGGGCCTTATCCAACAAACCCGGAGTCAGCTCCCAGACCCGGGATACGATACTCAAAGCCGCCGGCCAGCTTGGTTATTTCAAGGACTCTCTGCCGGCGCAGGCTCCAGGCGGCCCGGTTGATCTGGATATCCGCAAATGGTCGGGAAGCATTGTAATCCTGTTTCCTAACGTGCGCTACCAGAACCCTGAATCCCTATACTGGGGTCCGGTGTTTAACGGCATCTCCTCCAGGCTCGACCAGCGGGGCATCAACGTGGTGACGTTAACCGAACCCAAGGGCGACTCCCTGTTCTCTCTCCTGCATCCAGAAGCTATCATGGGCGTGATTACCGTCGGCTCGATTTCAACCCCCATTCTGCTGGAGATCAGGAGCCTCGGGATTCCTGTGATGATGGTGGATCACGCTGACCCCGGCTTCAGAAGCGACTCCATCTTTACTGATAACCTGACTGTGATGAAGGAGCTGATGGACCTGGCCCTCGGGAAGGGATACACCCGCTTCCAGTTTGTCGGCAACATCCGCGATGCCGAAAGCTTCTATGAACGTTTTCTAGTCTTCCGTGCAGCACTAGAGGACAAAGGGATCAGACTCAGCCAGATTCCTGCGCTGATCGGGCCGGAGATTGACCAGTTCAGGGAGACCTTCGCTGCTGCTGTCACCGAGCACGGACTGCCGGACATTTTCATATGTGCCAATGACACTTACGCGCTGTTTGCGATCGAAACGCTGGAATACATGGGCCTGCCGGTTCCCGCCAATCTGGCCTTCACCGGCTTTGACAACACTTATCCTGCACTGCCTCTTCTGGCTACCGTGAATGTCGATAAGGGACAGATTGGCATGCGGGCTGTTGACCAGATGCTGTGGCGAATCCTTAATCCCGGCGCCAGCTTTGAAAAAATCCTTATCCAGGCTGATCTGATCATCAGAGGCTGACATTTGGAGCAGGACTACGCTACGCATCACTACGCATCACAACTAAAAAACCTCTCTTTAGCAGAATGGATAGTCATACTCCATTTCGCTAAAAGAGAGGTTTTGTTGTAGACAGACTTCTTATCAGGTCCCGAACCGCTGGCGGTACCCGCACTTGCGGCACAGCTCCTCCACCGCTTCCCTGCGGGAGAAGCCGTAGAACAGATTATTCGCCCGCTCGCCCTCGATAATCTCGGAGAACGGCCGCTCATGCAGATTGCCGAGGTTGATGACGCCCTCGCCGTCCAGACAGCACGGCACCACCGTGCCGTCGACCAGCACCGCCGCCTGGCTGCGCAGTGCATGGCAGAAGCCTTTGCCGTCATCCTCCGGCTCATGCAGGGCCGGCCATCTGAACTCGTGGTCCTGGTTCAGATAGACGCGCGGCGCAATCTTGACGCCGCTGCCGGGAACCACCTTTTCTTCAATCCGGTAGTCCAGATTGAAGGCCTCCTCCAGCACCGCCAGCGTCTCGCGGTTGCGCATCCGCGTCACGTTCGTCTGATTGTCCTCCGTCAGATTCCACAGCCGGAAGGAGATGATCACGCCTTGCGCTGAGGCTTCGCGCACAAACGATACAATCTCCCGCAGATAGCCCCCGCGGTTCTCTGAACCCTCATGCCCGTCAAAGCTGTGCAGCGAGAAATTCATCTGGCGCAGCGCCGGCTTGCCGATTATCTTCGGTCCGGCCTTATGAATCAGAGTCCCGTTAGTTGTAATATTAACCTTGAACCCTTTGGCGTGCGCTATATCCAGCAGCTCGCCGATCTTTGGATGCAGCAGGGGCTCTCCCTTAACATGAAGATAGATATGATTGCTGTGCGGCTTGATCTCATCCAGAATTTTGCTAAAGGTTTCAGGCTTCATGAAGTTTTTCTGCCGTTCCGTAGGCGGACAAAAGCTGCAGGCCAGGTTGCAGACGCTTGTAATCTCGATGTATACCTTTTTAAATGTCTTCAAGTGCTGCTCCCCATTTCACTATAGATCCGACGCATAACGGAGACCGATTTGCGCTCTGGCCTCCTCCATAATTTCTGCTACCGCCAGCGAGCTATCATGGCTGTTGATGCTGCTCTCGCGCTGTCCGCTTTTCAGCAGCTCAATAAACTCATGTGCTTCATAATACATCGCCTCATATACCTGCGGCACGGTAAGCTCCTCGATCGTCCCGTCGCGGTAATGGATTTTGACCTGATAGGGCTGGTTGATTTTGTCGATCACCATCGTCCCGTTCTCCCCCTGAATTTCAGCAGGCAGATAGGAGTCGGTAATTTTGGAATGCATAATAACGGCATCCATATCCGGGTAGCTCATAACCATACTTCCTTCCCCGTCAACCCCGGAGGTCAGCATATGGCCTGCCGCCTTCACCGCATCCGGCTTACCAAACAACGCCACCATCGGATACAGGCAGTAGATGCCCAGATCCATCAGGGAACCGTTGGAGTATTCCGGATTAAAGGCATTGAGCACATTCCCCTGGCGGTAAGCATCATACCGGGAGGAGTATTGACAATAGCTCGCGAAGTAACGCCGCACTGTGCCCAGCTTATAGAGATTATCTTTGATCACACTGAAATTCGGCATCATCGTCGATTTCATCGCTTCCATCAGCAGAACATCATTAGCACGCGCCGCCTCGATCATAAGCTTCAGCTCTCTGCTGTTGGAGGCCGCCGGCTTTTCACACAGGACATGCTTGCCGTGATTCATGCAGATCAGCGCCTGTTCAGCGTGCATGGAGTTAGGACTGGCTATGTACACAGCGTCCACTTCCGGACTGGACACCATATCTTCCAGATTCGTATAAATAGCGGCTCCCGCATATTTGGCGGCGAAAGCCCGGCCTTTTTCCTCAGTACGTGAAAATACCGCGGTCAGAATAAAATCCTCATTCTCCAGTCCTGCCTGAATAAAACGGTCTGTAATCCAGTTGGTGCCAACGACCCCGAAACGAATTGTCATGAGTGATCCCGTCCTTTTGTCTTATTGATCTATAACTGCTATTTTCTCACTCCATGTCAGGGATGTCCACTTTTTGAAGGGTAATTTCCGACAATTTCCGCTAGATTTTTCATGTGAAAAAATGCACCTGTCAAACCGGCCTGTTCCGTCCCACAATCGGGCTATAAAAAGCGGCTGTCAGCAGAATACCCGCCATCTCCCATTCCTATTCAGCAGTACCTTCAGAAGCTAAACCGTGGACAGCGAACAATATAAAAAGGCCCGCTCTTTTTCAAGAACGGACCTTCGGGTATGCCAGTGATCCTTTTATGCGAAAAAATCCTGCAGCTCTCGTACAATATTCGCCTTATCATACTCCACAACCGTCATATGCTGCGGCATTTCGGACAATGCGGAAATCTGCGGCGGGAATTCCTGCTGGATGCCGGTCAGGGCAATCGCCTCGTCGAATTTGGCAGGATGTGCAGTTGCGAACGTAATCGTAGTTTCATCAGGTCCGCTGAACGCCTCATAGGCGGCAATTCCGCAGGCCGTGTGCGGATCAAGCAGGTAGCCGTACTCCTGCTGATATTTGGTGATGATATCGAGACATTGCTGATTCTTCGCGCCAAGCGCGGCAAAATCTGCTTGTACCTGCGCAAACAGCCTGCCATCCACCGTAATTTTACCGTCTGCCGTAAGCCCTGCCATATAGTCTGACAGCTTCACCGCATCCTCGTCCAGCAAATAATACAGATAACGTTCAAAATTGCTCGCCACCTGGATATCCATCGAAGGGCTGTAGGTGCTTGTAAATTCGCCTGGTTTGTATTCGCCGGTCAGGACGAAACGTTCAAGAATGTTGTTTTCGTTGGTGGCGATGATCAGCTTATTGACCGGCAGACCCATTTTCTTAGCCAGGAAGCCTGAGAAAATGTTGCCGAAGTTGCCCGAAGGCACGCTGATATTGATCTTCTTGTCACCGCTATTCTCAATCTGCAGGTAAGCATAGAAATAATAAACCGTCTGGGCCAGAATACGCACGAAGTTAATGGAGTTAATCGCCCGCAGATGGTATTTCCCTTTGAAGTCCAGATCGGCGAACAGCTCTTTAATCACCTTCTGGCAGTCGTCAAAGTTACCCTCCACAGACAAATTCAGCACGTTGCTGTCATCCACTGTGGTCATCTGCAGTTCCTGCACCTTGCTCACCTTGTTATGCGGATGCAGAATACAGATTTTGATGCCTTCTTTGCCGCGTACGCCCTGAATTGCCGCTGCACCGGTATCCCCCGAGGTTGCCCCGAGAATATGGATAATCTCACCGCGTACCTTGGCAATATAGGAATACAGCTCACCCATGAACTGCAGCGCCACATCCTTAAATGCAAACGTCGGCCCGTGGAACAGCTCCAGCACATACAGGGAATCAGTTACTTTATGAAGAGGCGTCACTTCCGGCGCGCGGAAATTGCCATAGCTGGTATAGACCATTTCTTTGAGGTCATTATAAGGAATCTCATCATTAGTATAGTAGGAGAAAATCTCCAGGAACAGCTCCTGGAAGCTGAGCTTGCGCCATTCCTCCAGCTTATCCGCAGAAATAACCGGAATCTGGGTTGGCACCATCAGCCCGCCGTCATCCGCCAGTCCCATCAGAACCGTATCAATAAAGCCCCGTGGGGCTACATTTCCTCTTGTGCTTATATACTCCATACCTGCCTCATCCTCCTGAACCCCTCTTTATTTATCCTGCATTGAACTTCCCTATATATTAGCACGTTTAAGCGTTAAAGTCCGTTACTTCCGTGTTAACTTTGCAGAAAAAATGGTGATCCCGCTGCCTATTTCTTCTGCAGCTCTTTCCAGACGATTTTATTGCTGTACTTTTTCTCGACGCTTACATCCTGTCCGAACCATTCAGGGGCGCTGAAGCTCTCCGCTTCCTCCAGGGAATCGAACTCCACTTCAATCACAGTAAGCTGAAGCTGGGTGTAGACGTCGATCTCTACGGTGATGCCGTTCCATACTGCTGTGGTGCGTGTTTTGACCAGGGGAACCGCCTTAACCGCCTCGATCATCTGATTATAAAGCCCCTCCGAGATGTTGTATTCAATCTCCTTGCGGCGGATGCCCTTGCCGTCCTTGAATGTATGCGTAAAGGTTATCTCGCCCGAATCCAGATCAGTAATTTTGCGTACCCGCAGCTCCTGCCCGTCCTCAATCGCCAGATACGTCTGGTCAATGCTGTGCCGGGTCATTACCTTGAGCTCTCCGCCCTCAATCAGCTGCTCCGGATATTCCGGCAGCAGGAATTTGAGTTCAATTTCCATAGACATGCTGTCTCTCTCCTCTATACGCTGTACGGTATTTAATATACGCTCTGCGATGTTTTATATTATTTATCATCATAGGGGCAGGTCATACGTTAGTCAATCGGTCAGGTTGTGAATTTGCGGTTGGGCGTGCTTGGGATGTGCTTGGGCGTGCTCCGACATACTTCAGACGTGCTCGGACGTGCTTGGGATGTGCTCCGACATACTTCAGACGTGCTCGGACGTGCTTGGGACGCTATACAGCCGTTCTATCCTTTTCAAGCAAAAATCCCAGGATTACACGGTGTTTTCCCGCTGACCTCTTCAAACCTGCCAGCTGGTTCAGCATTGGGCGGCGAATACGCAACGAAATTCCAATCAGCTCGGTCGGCGCTCCCCTGTAGATCATTCTCCTAAACCAGACACACAGGAAATTCAGGATAACTGCACTTTGTACAACTAAAGTTTCATTTTTCGGTGTTATTTTCAGAATAACTGCACTCTGTGCAGCTATATCAGGCTGTTTCGGGGAAAAAAGAGCTTTTATGCTTTTTTAAGTGTACAAAGTGCAGCTATTTCGAAAAACAGAGTGTTTCTCCTCAATATAGCTGCAGAAAGTACACTTATTTAGTTTGACGGACAAATGTGCCCAGCCGTAAGCGTCGTATTAGCGGAGCAATGTTGGCAGGCCAGCATTAGGGGATAAGCATCAGTGGAGAGGCATCAACAGCTCGACATTAGCAGCTAACATCGGCAACTAACATCAGGCTCACTATTAGCACCTCAACATCAGCTACAAAACATCTATAGCTCAGCATCAGCTACTCAACATCAACAACTCAACTTCAGCAACTCAACATCAACAACTCAACTTCAGCAACTCAACATCAACAACTCAACTTCAGCTACTCAGCATCAGCTACTCAACTTCAGCGACTCAACATCAACAACTCAGCATCAGCTACTCAACATCAACAACTTAACTTCAGCTACTCAACTTCAGCTACTCAGCATCAGCAGCCCAGCACAAACGCCCATCATTGCTAATCCACCATTCACACAAATTCAGCCAAGTTACTACTGAGCAGCACAGACCCGGCAACGGGCACGGATTCTCTGTTACCGCTGCGATTACTGTATTGCAAAAAGGGGCATCCCGCTTGGGACGCCCCTTCTTTATCGCTTCGCCCTAATCAACGGCAGCGCATCTCCCTCACGTTTCACCTGGCAGAGCGGAAGCACCTTTCCCTAACTCCTCACCCAGCGGAACGCCATCAACTGCCCCTTCACGCTTCACCTACGGAACGCCAGCAGCTGCTCCCTTACGCTTCCCCCAGCGGGAACAGCAGCGGTACTACCTTGCCCGCAACGACATCGATCAGACCGTAGTCCGTAATCTTCAGCGCCGGGCTGACCGGCAGCGAATGCGTGCTGATCGACATGATCGGGTTGTAGTGGTTGTAGCCCAGCGACTCCATCGCTGTGCGCAGCCCCAGCACGCGCTCCGCCGTCTCGGCGAGCGGCGCCTCGGTCAGGATGCCGCCGACCGGCAGCGCCAGCAGGGCCAGCACTACGCCGTCACAGACGACGCAGAAGCCGCCCTGCTCAGCAATGACCGTATTGGCGGCGAGCGCCATGTCCTCGGCGTTGTGGCCGACAACGAGCAGGTTGTGGTTGTCGTGAGAATACGTCGTGGCGATCGCACCGCGCTTGATCGTATCGCCGCCGATCAGGCCGTAGGCGCGGCCTCCGGTCTTGCCGTACCGCTCAAAGGTGGCGATCAGGCCGCAGCCGGTGTCCTGCCACTGCAGCAGGCCGTCCTTCACCCCGGCCTCCACATGCTTCTCTTCGGTAAACGTGGACACGTTGTTGACCGTCATCACGCGCGCGCCGTAGCGGCCGTCAGGCAGCTCCGGGCGTACCGCGAAGTCACCGGCGCTAAGCGGCGCAAGCTGCACGCTCTTGTAGAAGTGCGCCGGGAAGCGCGGCGCAGGCTCAGGCTGTGCCTGCGGCCGGCTGCGGTCCCAGACCTGCGCGCCCCGCTTGTACACCGCCTCAATCGTGAAGCTGCTGAGATCAGACAGCAGCAGGTAGTCGGCGGTTTTGTTCGGCGCGATCACGCCGCGGTCGTCCAGCTTCATCCGCTTAGCCGGCGTGTAGGTAGCCGCATAGACTGCGGCCTCCGGTGCCATGCCCATCGCGATAGCCTTGCGGACCAGATGGTCCAGATGGCCGGTCGCTGCGAGCGAGTCGGTCATCACATCATCGGTCACGAAGCAGAAATGCTCGCTGACCAGATGCTGGATCAGATAGTCGACAACCTCCGGGGTCATCGACTTCTCCTGAATTTCGATGAACATCCCGGCGGCAATCCGGGCGGTCAGACCCTCAATGCTCTGATGGGTATGATCGGAATCAATCCCGGCAAAGATCAGCTGGTGCAGATCCAGATCGAGCAGCTTCGGCGTATGGCCCTCGATGACCAAACCGGGGTACTTGCTGCGGACGTGCTGGAGAATCTGGTTGCTTTTACAATTAGGATCACGGATAACATCAACGAAATTCATTACCTCGCCCAGGCAGATCATCTGCTCCGTCGCCATCAGCTCATCAATATCGGCAATTTCAATCGAGCCGCCCGTCGTTTCCAGCGGAGTCGCCGGCACTGAGCTCGGAATCGCATAGAACATATCCACCAGACAGTCCTTGCTGGCCCGAATCATCTCATGTACACCTTCAACGCCGAACACATTGGCCATCTCATGCGGCTCAGGCACAATCGTCGTAACCCCGTGCTGCAGAATACCATAGGAGAACGTCTCCGGTGTAATCATCGTGCTCTCAATATGCAGGTGGATGTCAATCAGCCCGGGCACCAGATACTGCCCCTCAGCATCAATCGTCTCTCTAGCTGCGAACGTTTCCGCACCAAGCTGGCCGATATAGAGAAAACGCCCGTCTTTTACAGCAACATTCGCCGTCTCAAACCGTTTATAGTAACTGTTGTACACTTTAGCGTTCATTATAAGTTGATCTGTAATCATCATGTCTGCTCCTTATGAAGCGCTACTGCACCAGCACCAGCTTCTCTTTTGGAAAATAAACCGTAACCTGCTGTCCCTGCACAAAAGGCTGCCCCATCTCCTGATTCACCGTGAACACACCCAGCTCCGTCTCCACTTGGTATTGGTAGCTGCGGCCCAGATACGTGCTGATCTGCACCGTTCCCGGCAAAATGTTACTGGCCGTGCCCGGCTCCGGACTAGCTGCAAACAGCTGCAGATCATCAGGGCGGATTGCCCCGAGCAATCCGGTATTGCCAAGGCCCCCCGGCCGTTTAGCCGCCTGGAACTTCAGCGCACCGCGGCTAAGCTCAATATCCGAACCTTCATCATTTCGTCCGTCAAAAGCGATAAAGTTCCCGAACCCGATAAACCGGGCCACGAACTCGCTGGCCGGGTATTTGAAGATGGCTGACGGCTTATCTAGCTGCTCGATTTTACCGTTATTCATAACCGCTACCTGATCGGAGATCGAGAAGCATTCCTCCTGGTCATGGGAGACATAAACGGTGGTAATGCCCAGCTCCTGCTGGATGCGGCGGATTTCCACACGCATGTTCACCCGCAGGTTGGCGTCAAGGTTACTCAGCGGTTCGTCGAACAGCAGCAGATCCGGCTCAATGACGAGCGCCCGGGCAATCGCGACCCGCTGACGCTGTCCGCCGGAGAGGGCTGCCGGAAGTCTTTTCTCAAAGCCGCCCAGACTGACAATCTCCAGCATCCGGGTTACCCGCTTCTTCACTTCCGCTTCCTTCAGCTTGCGCAGCCGCAGGCCGAACGCCACGTTATCAAACACCGACAGATGCGGGAACAGCGCATAGCTCTGGAACACGAAGCCGAAATTACGCTTTTCGACCGGAACCTTGGTGTAATCCTTGCCCCCGAACATAAAAGCTCCCGCTTCCGCATTCAGAAACCCGGCGATCAGGCGCAGGGTGGTTGTTTTGCCGCAGCCGCTGGGGCCGAGCAGGGAGAGAAGCTGGCCCTTGGCCAGCGACAGATTAAAATCCTCCAGAATCAGACGGTTGTCATACGCAACCGATACCTGCTCAAGACTTAAAAGTGACATTGCGTTAGGCCCCCCTTACTATTTAATAGGTCATCGTTTAGTAAAATAAGCGAATCCCATCAGACGTTCGATGACGAACATCAGCGCTGCCGTCAGCACCATCAGAATGACGGAGATCGCGGCAATTGTAGGATCGAAGTAGTTTTGCACATAGGTCAGCATTTGAATCGGCAGGGTACTGATCCCCGGACCGGTCATGAAGACGGAAATATCCACGTTGTTGAACGATTCCAGAAAAGCGATCAGAATCGCCGCCAGAATCCCCGAGCGGATGTTGGGCAGCACGATTTTGAAGAACGTATACAGCCTCGAAGCTCCCAGGCTCTGAGCCGCCTCCTCCACCGCGAAATCGAAATTCTCCAGGCTTGAAGCAATAACCCGGATAATAAACGGCAGCATAATCACCGTATGGCCAATCAGCAATCCGGCCACAATCGGCAGCCCGTAGACGACAATCAGGTAGCGCAGCAGCGTGAAGCCCAGCACAATTCCGGGAATCAGCACCGGCGACAGGAAAATCGCATTCAGCGTATCCCGCCCGCGGAACCGGTAACGGCTCAGGGCGTAGGCCGCAGGCACACCCAATAGGAGCGCCAGCAGATTGCCGAGCAGCGAGATGATAATGGAGGTTTTGAAGGTGTCCATAAAGGCGCTGACCTCAAAAATATTCCGGTACCACTTCAGCGAAAAGCCCTCAGGGGGGAATTTCAGGACTGTGCCCGGCTCAAAGGAAGTGATCGAGATGATCACGAGCGGACCCAGCAAAAATATAAAGACCAGCAGTGTGTACAGTGACAGCACGCGGTTGCCTTCCTTCATGTTCTCACCCCTTCGGATTCAGGCGGTTGGCCCAGGCGTTCATCAGCCCCACCACCACAAATGTAATGACAATCATAATGACCGCGATGACCGAGGCCGCCTGCCAGTCATTCAGCGTCATGGCGTTCTGGTACAGGAAGGTGGAGACCACCCGTTCCTTACCGCCGAGCAGCGCCGGTGTTGTATACGCCGTAAGGCTGCCGACAAAGACGAGAATGCCGCCGATGATCAGGCCCGGCACCGTCAGCGGAAAGGTGATTTTACGGAACGCGGCAAACGGGGAAGCACCCAGACTGCGTGCCGCCCGCACCAGCTCGTGATCCAGATTCTCCATAACCCCGAGCAGGGTGATAATGATCAGCGGCAGGAACAGATGCACAAGCCCGATCATCATCGCCACCGGCGTATAAAGGATGTCCAGCGGCTTGTCGATCAGTCCGATGTTGACCAGAAAGGAGTTGATCAGCCCTTTTTTGCCCAGAATAATCATCCAGCTAAAGGAGCGCACCACCGGACTCGTCAGCAGCGGAAAAATCGACAGCGCCAGCAGAATACTCTTCTTGCGGGCACTAGACCGTGAGATATAATAAGCCGCCGGATAGCCGAGCAGCATGCAGACCAGCGTCGTCACCACACTCACCCGGAGCGTAGTCAGCAGGATGCGGTTAAAATACCCGTCCCGGAAAAAATGCAGATACCCTTCCAGCGTCAGCTTCCCGTCCTGCACAAAAGTAGAGGCAATGGTCAGCGTAATCGGGACCAGCATGAAGGCCGCCAGGAACAACAGGCCCGGCAGCAGCAGGTACAGTGCTTTTTTGTTCATTCTAATGACTCCCGTCCTTCTTCGGCTCTTAGACTCTTGGTTCAAGCCTGTTCAGGCTATTAATGAAGCATTCCAGAAAAGCGGGTGCGTCCACCTCCAGGCAGACACCGGCATTAACCGGTTTGCCCAGGCGGTTCTGGAAGTCGCAGACGGTCTGCCCGTCGCAAAGATCACTTCTTGTTTCAACATCCACATGGTAATCATGCACAGTAACAAATGAGCGGTTTAGCGCTACCCCCACAGCCAGCGGATCATGCAGCGCACAGGCCTGCACACCGTTTCGTTCGAAATAGCGCGTACGGTAATCCGCCGTACTCTTCTCCACATAATCGCGGATCGCCGGATTCTGCAGCCTGGCTATATCGTCTGCGCTCAGCAGCGCCCTGCGGGTCACATCCAGCCCGACCAGCGTCAGCCGGGGGAACCCTGCCGCAAGCACCAGCTTGGCCGCCTCCGGATCAACGTACATGTTATATTCGGCAGTCGGCGTAATGTTGCCGAAGCCCTGCACCACACCGCCCATCACAATCACCTCGGCGGCATGCTGCGTCAGCTCCGGGCATTTGTGCAGCGCACGTGCCAGGTTGGTCAGCGGTGCGGTCATAATCAGCGTGACCTCACCGGGCTGCGCCAGCACCTGGCGGATGATGAAATCCTCCGCCCGCTCTGCTTCTGCCTGCTTCGTTACCGTCATACCGGCCAGTGCGCCGCCAATCCCGTCAGAGCCGTGTACACGATGCTCGAACACGCTATCCCGGACAAGCGGCTGGTCCGCCCCGCGGAAGACCGGAATCTGCCCGGACACACCGAGCAGCTCCAGAATCTTGCAGGTGTTCAGGGTCGCCTGATCCAGCGAGACGTTGCCGCTAACCGTGGTGATCCCGAGAATATCAAGCTGTCTGCTGCTTACGGCCAGCATAATGGCCAGCGCATCGTCCACTCCTGTATCGACATCCAGAATGACCTTTTTACGCGCTGTCATGCTTAGCCGCCAATCTCACGGTTGAAACGGTCCGTCCACTCTGTGATGTGCTGGTTCACAAACGACATATCCAGCTTACGCAGCTGCCCGATAACATCGGCACCGTAAGTCACGCCTACCGCTTCTTCAGGTGTCAGCATTACGTTCATGTTAACCGGGGAATCTACCTTTGCTTTGGCGGATGCATCCTGTACTTCCTCGCTCAGCTGCCAGTTGATGAACGCCTCGGCCAGCTCTTTATTGTCACTTCCCTTAACGACGTTAACAGTATTCATTACGGCATAAGCGCCTTCGGACGGTGCTACGAACTTGGCATCAGGCACAGCCGCCTGCAGATCCTTGAAGTACATTTCCATAATCGGGCCGCCGGCAATCTCTTCCTGGCCGAACATGTTCACGTACTCGGAGGTCTGGCTGTAGTATTTCACAACATTGCTGTCCAGCTCTTTAAGCTGTGTAAAGGCCGTATCTTCATTGAAATCCGCGTTGCCTGCAGCAAGGGATGCCGCATCAACGACCATTGGGCCTGCTGTAGCGGTAATTGCCGGCATCGCCAGGTTTTTATCAAACTTGTTCCACAGATCACTCCATGCAGTAACTTCACCTGAAGTCAGAGCCGGATTATAGGCAATGCCCAGACGTCCGATCGTGTACGCGGGACCGTATTCTGCACCCAGTGGTGCTTTTGCGATATCATAAATGTTCTGGAGATTCGGAATTTTGCTGCTGTCGATCGTATCGAACAGCCCTTCGTTAATGGCCTGCTGGGCATAATAGTCGGACAGATAGACAACATCGACATCGGAGCTGCCCTGACGGATTTTGTTCAGGCGCTCGGCGTTGTTGCCGATTTCCACGACGATTTTTACATTATGCTCTTTCTCAAAAGGTGCATATACCGCTTCCTTGAAGAAATCCTCCGAGAAGCCCCAAGTGGAAATGACCAGCTCTGCCGGCTCTCCGGACGCTGTGTTTCCTGTTGCCGCGTTATCGGTACCCGTGTTATTTGTTGCCGCATTGTTTGCGCCGCAAGCCGCCAGCATCGAAGTCAGGGCCAGTGCAAGGCCCGTAGTCATGATCTTTTTCATTAGTAAAAACCTCCTGAGAATGTAGTTGTAATCTATTTTTCCATAAAAAAAAGAAAGCATTCTTGTAGGAACAAGAACACTTTCCTTTGTGTAAACAAAGTCAAGAGCTACCCGTTATAGAAGGACGGTCTTCGCTTAAGATAGATCAAAAGCAAAAATCCGCAGATATTAAGATGAAGCGGTCATTCTCCGGCCAGTATCATATTCGTAAAAGCCCACTGGGTCGGTGCATCGTAATCTCTGAGCAGAACCTCAATCGTTAAGCCCATCTCTTCTTCAAGCCGTTCTTTGAATCTTTTCTTAAACAGCAGCGACATCCGGAAGTCCACTTCCTGCTTAAGCTCCGGCGCCTCCCCTTCCAGGGCGGTCGACCGTGGAGATCTGCGGTGCTTGGCGTGAAAGGTAATGACCCGCTGATCGACAGATACGCGGAGCAAGGTCGTCCCGAAACCAAACAATTCCTTGGAGATCTCATTGTAGATCTGGCACATCTTCTTCTTCTGCTCGCTGTTTTCCAGTTCTGCCATGAAACCACCTTCGAAAACAGAATATCGTACAATCGCATCAAGATTAATTGCTATTATACATAGTTAAAGTATTTTCGGCAACAAAAAAACTAAAACTGACATGAAAGTAACGCTAAATCCGAACAATGCTAGTTGATGATTGCAGAATGAGCAGGAGAAAATGCTGATACGGTCATTTAAAGTGAGCACTTTCGCCGCTTGAATTTCTTCGGAGTCTGAGTGTGAACCCAGATTAACATACCCGCGGGCGCTGAAATTAAGGATACTTTTTCCTCTCAGTTTATTATTCCCAAGAAAATTAAAAAAGCCAGGTTTCCCTGGCTCATTCATAGCGATTCATTTAATTAATCATGTTGTTTAATTAAACCCATTAATTCTGGGCCTTCAAATGGAAGCAGCCGCTCACATAGTCGCGCTGGATGTCCGGCAGCGCCAGCCCGGCCTGCATCAGCCGGTCACCGCCGAAGACTTCACCGCTATCCAGCACCGTGTAGTCGAGATCCGGGTTCAGGCCGCGGACCTTCAGCGTCCGGCGTGCCGGATATGGCACAGCCATTACACGGAAGTAATAGACCAGCGCCTCGCGCTGATCGTCCGAGACGAACATCCACGCCGTTTCATTACCCTCGAACGGACTCTGCAGGCGGTACAGGTTACCCTGCTGCACGAGGCTGCGGATTTCTTTGTAATTCGCCACCTGCTGCTTCACCAGTTCCTTCTCCTCATCGGTGAACTTCGTTAGGTCAAGCTCATAGCCGAAGTTGCCGGACATGGCGACATCGCCGCGGAACGACAGCGGTGTAACCCGGCCGACCTGATGGTTTGGCACCGCCGAGACATGTGCGCCCATCGCGCTTATCGGGTACACCAGACTGGTGCCGTATTGAATCTTCAGGCGTTCCGCCGCATCGGTGTCATCGCTGGTCCAGGTCTGCGGCATGTAATAGAGCATCCCCGGGTCGAAGCGGCCTCCGCCGCTGGAGCAGCTTTCGAACAGAATATGCGGGAAGTCCCCGGTCAGACGGTCGATCAGCTCATACAGCCCCAGCACATAGCGGTGGGCAGTCTCAGCCTGGCGCTCAGCCGGCAGTTCAGCCGAGCCGATCTCCGTCAGGTTGCGGTTCATATCCCATTTTACATAGGCGATAGGCACGCTAGAGAAAATTTTGCTGAGCGCGTTATACACATAATCCCGTACCTCGGCGCGTGTAAGATCAAGCACCAGCTGCCAGCGTGCCTCGGTCCGCCGGCGTCCTGGCACATGCAGGCACCAGTCCGGATGCGCGCGGTACAGGTCGCTATCCGGGGAAATCATCTCTGGCTCAACCCACAGGCCGAACTGCATGCCCAAGTCATTGACCCGCTTGGCCACATCTGCCAGTCCGCCCGGCAGCTTGCGCAAGTCTTCGGTCCAGTCGCCGAGTGATGAGTTGTCGGCATCGCGCTTGCCGAACCAGCCGTCATCAAGCACGAACAGCTCGATGCCCAGCTTGGAGCCTTCCGCAGCAATATCAACCAGCTTGTCAGCATTGAAATTGAAGTAGGTCGCTTCCCAGTTGTTTACGAGAATTGGCCGCTCTTTATCACGGAAGGTTCCTCTTACAAGGCGTGTGCGGTACAGCCGGTGATAAGTCCGTGACATGCCGCCTAGGCCTTCAGCGGAGTAGACCATTACCGCTTCCGGTGTCTGGAAGCTTTCTCCCGGGGCTAGCCGCCAGGAGAAATCAAACGGGTTCAGCCCGATGCCCAGCCGGGTATGGCTGAACGCGTCCACTTCGGCTTCAATGGCGAAGCCGCCGCTGTAGACCAGAGAGAAGCCATATACTTCTCCCTGGTGCTCGTCCGTTCCCGGCTTAGCCAGCGCAGCGAACGGATTATGCTGGTGGCTGCTCATACCACGGCGGGACTGCAGCGCTGTCGTGCCCTGCTCCAGCCGTCTGCGGGTGAGATTTCCCTCCCGCGACCAGCCGCCGGACAGATAGATCAGGTCAAACTGTCCATCTTCCGGGAAATCGACCGAAGCGCTGAGTGCACGCAGCAGATCCACCGGAGCCTGGCCGTCATTGACCAGCTCCACCGAGCGGGCAATGACATCCGTGTCCCGGTATACGGTATACCGCAGAATTACATTCAGCGATGCATAATCATCGCGCAGCGTAATCTCCAGCGTATCCGCTTCTTCCGGTGACTCCACATATACAGACGGGAGTCCGGCAAGCTCAGGCTTTCCTGCCAGCACCCGGTATCCGGTGTACTGCAGCTCTGTAATCCGCGTACCGTCTTCCAGCTTGACCTGATAGGCCGGCACACGGTAATCTCCTGTACCGTACTGCGGATATTCCTGCGGAAGCCGGTCAAGCGCAGTGCCCACACCCAGATGCGGCAGCCCGTCCAAATTGCCTTCATGGCGCAGCTTTTTGCCCCAGTATACGTGCATAGGATAGTTATTATAAAGGCCGATGATATAGCTCATACCCTTGCTCTGCAAATGGAATATTCCTTTGTCTTCCTGTACCCAAATCGCCATTTTCCGGCTCCTTCTCCCTAATTGTTAGGTTTATTTTCTCTCACTCCGCTAATTTGTCCGCGCCAGATGAATTTAGCGGGAAAATAGAGGGATTTTTCCCTTTAATCTGGCCTTCGCGGCTCCCTTCGACCTCAATTAAAGGGATTTTTCCCTTTGATCTGGCCTTCGCGGCTCCCTTCGACCCCAATTAAAGGGATTTTTCCCTTTAATCTGGCCCTCGCGGCTCCCTTCGACCCTAATTAAAGGGATTTTTCCCTTTAATCTGGCCTTCGCGGCTCCCTTCGACCTCAATTAAAGGGATTTTTCCCTTTAATCTGGCCCTCGCGGCTCCTTTTGGCCTCAATCAGAGGGATTTCTCCCTCTGATCCAACCCCGTCAGCTCCCTTCGACCCCATTTAAAGGGATTTTCCCCTCTATTGAGACTCTGGTAGCGGCATCATCACTTAGCGGGACTCCTTCACTAATTGCGCTAACTCCCCCGCACTGGTTAGCCACCTTGGCTTCCTGAACGTTGTATCTGATTAGTTCACATAATCCGCCATCGAGCGGACTTCGAGTCCTTGCGGAGCAGCCGGAACGAAGTACGGCACTCCAGCGCCGGCCTTAACTCCAGTTGCTACTCCAGCTCCAGCGCCAGCTTTAGCTCCAGTTTCTACAGTTTCTACTCCAGCTCCAGCGCCAGTTTCCATTCCAGCGCCAGCCGCCGCATCAGCCCTCCGCCGCAGGAACTGCACCGTCTTCACCTGACCCGGAAGCAGATCAAAGTAGTTGTCCGAGAAGATGCCCTCCTGCTCCGCCGTCAGGTATACTCCTCTCGCCAGCACATCGGTGCTGACGGTGAAGCTCAAGCCGCCGCTGCCCGGCACCTCCGCCACCGTCAGAACCGGCTGCTCCAGCGTCAGCTCCTTTGCGGCTGCAAAATAGTGCTCCTTACGCTCAAGCAAGGTGCCGTCCTCTGCAAGCAGGGAGGCTGCCAGTACGACCTGTTTAGCATCAAGGCCCGCCATCAGCTCAGCCAACGGCACGGTGAACACCACCGCGGATGAATCAGCTGCCAGCTGCACAGACTGCTTCCACTCCTTCAGCACCGCTCCGCTAAAAGCATGCAGCCGCAGCACCAGCGCTCCGGCCAGTGCCCCCGGCAGGTCAGATACCGCATGGACCTGTACATTATCCCCGTCCGTCACCTCGACAGAAAGCATAACGTCGTTGAAGCTCCGGCGTGCAGTGTACTGCAGCGCCTTCCAGCGGCCGTAGTAGTCCATACCCGCCCAGGAAGCCACAGGCCAGCAGTCATTCATCTGCCAATACAACGTGCCCATACAGTACGGTTTGTTACGGCGGTGGCTCTCAATCGCCATCCGCATGGCCTCTGCCTGCAGAATCTGGCTCATGTAGAGGAACGACTTGAAGTCCTTAGCCTCAGGCAGATAAATGTCCATATATTCCTTGATAATCTGATTGCCGCGCCCGTTCTTCTGGTGGGCCAGCATGACCTCCGACTCCAGCTCCATATCCTTTTCTTCCGCATAGGTAAGTACCGATTTCAGCTCAGGGAAGGACTGGAAGCCGTATTCACTCATGAAGCGGCCGACTTTTACGTTATAATTCTCAAACGGCTCAATGCCATGCCACACGCCCCAGTAATGAACATCCCCATCACCTGCAATGCGCACAGAATGCTGATCGGCATCATTAGTAAGCTCACGGAGCGGAGAGGAAGGCCAATAATCGATTCCCGGATGATGTGCTGTTACCGCTTCCGGCAGAATACGGTGGAAAATCTCTTCATAAGCAGTCCACAGCGTCTCCCGGACTTCTCCGCTCAGCTTCTCCTTCCAGCCCCAGCCCTTGTTCTCCTCGAATTGCGCCCAGGCAGAGTCGATTTCATTATTGCCGCACCACAATGCAATACAAGGGTGATTGCGCAGCCGGCGCACATTGTACTCTGCTTCTTTCCGCACATTCTCAAGGAACACTTCGTCTCCCGGGTACATGCTGCAGGCAAACATAAAATCCTGCCATACCAGCAAGCCGTACTCATCACACAGACGATAGAATACTTCCTCTTCATAAAAGCCGCCGCCCCACACACGCAGCATGTTCATATTCGACTCTGCCGCTGACGCGATCTCATGACGGTAGCGTTCTTCCGATACTTCTGTAATAAAGCTGTCATTCGGGATATGGTTGGCACCCTTTGCAAACACCGGCACACCGTTCAGCTCGAACTTGAATGAAGCGCCCTTCGCATCCGGTTGGCGGATCAGCTTGATCTCCCGCAGACCGGTTCTCACTTCAGCATCAGCCAGCACTGCCCCATTCTCCAGCAGCTCCGCCCGGAACGTGGTTAACTCCGGCGCTCCCAGCCCGTTACACCACCACAGGCGCGGCTGATCAATCACCAGGTCCAGCTCAACCACGCCCTTACCAGGCTCCAGTGTAACCTCCCGCGTCCACTCCTGCCCTTCCACAGTCATCCGCAGCGTTCCCGCCCAGCTGTCCGGCGCATCCACTTCTACTATTGCTGTCAAGCGTGCCGACGCCTCTTTAACCTCATCCTGCCGGATGTATACATCTGCAATCGCCGCAGCATTCCGTCCGGTAAGCACGGCTTCACGCCAGATACCGCTGGTCAGGAACCGCGGGCCCCAGTCCCATCCATAATGATAGGGTGCTTTACGCGCAAATACGCTGATCCGCTTCTCCTCAAGACCGCCTAGCTCCGACTGGTCATTCGGGGCAGGCAGGTCATAACCCAGCTGCTCCAGCTTCGGCAGATCCTCTGTCACCACCGAGCGGAATTTCACCAGGATCTCATTCTCCCCGGCACGCAGCAGCCCTTTGACATCCACTGTCCAAGCCAGAAACATATTATCCGCCGAAAGCGCATGCACATTATTTACGTAGACATCGGCATAGGTATCCAGCCCGGCAAAATTCAGCTCCGTAACCGCCAGGCTCTCCCAGCCCTCATCCAGCTGCAGCGTCGTTCTGTACTCCCAGTCCTTCTTATCAATCCACTGCAGCCTATGCTCATTCGTTCCATAAAAAGGCTGATCAATCAGCCCGCTTCGCAGCAGATCGGTATGTACCGTTCCCGGCACCGCTGCCGGAAGCCACGATTCATCCCCGCTGGCCCTGAATTCCCAATTGTCCAAAACAAGCTGTTTGTGTGTCATGAGTCCTCCTAAAAGTTTTGTGAGCGTATACTTCCTGATCTACTTCGTACAAAACTCGCCTCGAAAGCATACGCTTAAGTTTTGTGAGCATACACTCCATTGATTTCGCCTCGTACAAAACTCGCTTCGAAAGCATACGCTAAAGTTTTGTGAGCCCTTATATATCCGCTTATTTCTAACTGCATTCGATAACCATTTTATTTTGTTATTATATTGTTAGCAACAATTTAATTATAATCCCACAAAGAGAACAAATAAAGACAATAAATAATAATTCAATACATTTATCAAGCCGCTCAATCGCGCTATAATATCCATGTAAACGCTAACAATTAAACGAAAAGGGGACTACGCAATGAGAAACAAGTTATTTTCGTTATCATTTGTTATTATCATGATTCTCTCTCTATCCCTGACCGGCTGCGGCTCCAACAACACTAACAACAACGCCGCCACAGCCACTGATGAGCCTGCCGCAACTGCTGCTCCTGCTAATACCGGCGGTGATGCAGCAGCAACCACTGAACCGGCAGCCCCAAGCGGCGCGGATATCAGCGGAAAAATCACCTTCCTGACCAACAGAACCGACATGATCGGCAAAGAGTATGACGAATATGTTAAGCGCTTTAATGAGAAGTATCCGAACATTAAGGTTGAATTCGAAGCCTCTCAGACCGACTACAACCAGCAGGCAAAAGTCAGAATGGCCAGCGGCGAGCTGCCTGACGTCATGTTCATCCCGACCATCCCTAACTCCGACCTGCCAAAATATTTCGCATCGCTCGATGACCTCGGCCTGACCGACCAGATTACATTTAAAGACTTCAAATCCTATGAAGGCCAGCTGTACGGCATCACTACAGGCAACTCCACTACAGGAATTGTCTACAACAAAAAAGCGTTCGCCGATGCCGGCATCACGGAAATCCCTAAGACCTGGGATGAATTCCTCGCTGCCTGCGAAAAGCTGAAGGCTGCCGGCGTTGTGCCGCTCGCTTCTAACTTCAAAGACAAATGGCCGCTGAACGACTGGGTCTACTCTGTTCCCCGGATTATCGACGGCGACCCTAATTTCCCTAATGAAAAACTGACCTCCGATACTCCTTTTACCATGGACAACGGCTACGGCAAATCACTGAGCCTGCTCAGAGAGCTGAATGAGAAGGGCTATCTGGAAAAAGACATCAACTCCACCAACTGGGAACAATCGAAGAAAGACATCGCATCCGGCAAATTCGCCATGTACTACCTTGGCAACTGGGTCATCAACCAGGTTATCGGTGCAGGCACAACTTCCGACAATGTAGGCTTCTTCCCGCTTCCTTATGACAACTCGGGCACAATCACTGCTCCGCTGAGCCCTGACTTCTTCTATGCAGTAGCCAAGAACAGCAAAAATGTTGACGCTGCCAAAGCGTTTGTTAAATGGATGATTGAGGATTCCGGGTATGAGGATTTTGCCGGCTTCATCTCTCCGCTTAAGGGCAAAGAATCCAACCTGACTCAGCTGAAAGAATTCCAGGCTACCGGCGTAGTCCTGCAGGAAGGCACTGTAGATGACGCCCAGGTTACTGAAATCACCAACAAAGCACAGCTCGACCTGCCGGCTATGGCTCAGGAATTCGTCCTGGCTAAAGATCCGCAGACCGTCTTTGACAAATGGAACAAAGCATGGGCCAAAGCTAAAAAAGACCTCGGCTATTGATCCTGTAGACACGCTGCAGCTTAGCTCCGCATAAACTTCGGCGCAAAATGGATTATGCCTTCTCTGGATAATCCATTTTGTCGTCATTCCAAAGAAACGCTTTTACGGAAAGAAGGTTAAAGACATGTTCGGCACATTATCCTATAACAAACAAAAGATGATTATCATCATTGCCTTTCTGACCATTCCGCTGCTGCTGCTGGCAACTTTCACTTATTATCCGGCGCTCAAGCTGATCTATTACAGCTTCACCAACTGGGACGGCTATAGCCCTGAGAAACCGTGGGTCGGCCTGGATAATTACCGTGAGGTGTTCGGCAATCCCGATATTTTCAAGGTATTCACGCATAACTTTGCCTACTTCGTCATGGGGATTCTCCAGAATATCGTCGCTATCTACTTCGCTGTCGTGCTTAGCAGCAAGCTGCGCGGCCGGAATGCCTTCCGCATCATGCTTTTCCTGCCTTATATAATGAACGGTGTCGCAGTGGCTTTTATGTTCGGCTATGTTTTTGACACGACTAACGGCTCTCTGAACCTGTTCCTGAACAGCATCGGGCTTACCGGACTAGGCCAGACCAGCTGGCTCGGTACCGAAGGGCTGGTTAACTATTCGCTCGCTTCCACCGGCTTCTGGCGGTTCATGGGCTATAACATGGTCATTTATATCGCTTCCTTGCAGGCTATCCCGAAGGACATTTATGAAGCGGCCAAAATTGACGGTGCCGGCTCCTTCCAGACACTGTGGAGAATCACCCTGCCTAACATGAAGCCGGTCATCCAGCTTAACCTGTTCCTGACCGTTACCGGAGCACTCGAAGTATTCGACCTTCCGTTCGTGCTGACCAAAGGCGGCCCGGCCGGTGCCAGTGAGACTTATGTACAGAAGGTAGTCGATACGGCATTTGCTTTTAACAATTATGGGCTGGCCTCGGCAATGAGCATCATCCTGCTCTTCTTTGTTGTCATTGTGCTGGTGGTGCAGCAGTTAGTGCTTAGCCGGGGAGGAGACAAATAATCATGACTCACAGCAAATTCCGCTCTGTTGATTTTATTAAATACGTTACGCTCCTGATCGGGGTGTTCGTCGTCCTCTTTCCGCCTTACGTGGTTATCATCAATGCCTTCAAATCTACGGATGAATTCAACTCCAGCAGCTCGATGGCTCTGCCGAAAAGCTTCCTGAATTTCGATAACTTTATCGCCGTGTTCCAGCGCGGGGGTCTGCTCAGCGGCTTCGGCAATGTACTGGTAATCATCATAATTACATTGACCCTGAACATTCTGTTTGGCACAATGGTGGCATACGTGCTCGGCCGCTTCAATTTTAAATTGAAACCGCTTGTATTCGGAGCTTACCTGGTCGCCACCATCATTCCGAGCATCACGACCCAGGTCGCCACCTTCGGCATTATCAAGAGCCTGGGGCTCTACAACACGCTCGGTGCTCCCATTGTGCTCTACATCGGTGCGGACGTGATCCAGATCATTCTGTATCTGCAGTTTATCCGCAACATTCCGTTTGATCTCGATGAGAGCGCCATGGTCGAAGGGGCCTCCCTGTTCAAAATCTACCGCTCGATCATCTTCCCGCTCCTGACCCCGGCGACAGCTACGCTGGTTATCCTGAAGACGATCAGCATCTACAATGACATGTACATCCCTTATCTTTATATGCCCAAACAGAGCCTTGGCGTTGTGACCACAATCCTGATGCGGTTCCAGGGGGTCAACTCGGGCGAATGGAATCTGATCTGCGCAGCGATTTTGCTTATTTTGCTGCCAACAGTCATTCTGTACTTCTTCCTGCAGCGTTATATTTTTGAAGGGGTTACGAGCGGCGCTGTAAAATAGGGTGTACGGAAAGGAACAAGCCCTGTGGTTTCCTATATCCTGAGCATTCCGCGCAGGCTCTGGCTGTTCCTGGCCAACCTGCCGATGGAGCGCAAGCTGATTGTCGTATTCGTCTTTGTGCTCTCCCTGCCGATCACTTATGTCAGCTACCTGTCCTCGCGCTCCACCTTTCATTCGGTGCTGCAGAGCTCCACGAAGAGTGCCGGACAGATGGCGGGCAACGCCTCGGATACCATCGACAGATATATCGCCGACCTGAAAAGATATACCGCATTGCCGCTCTACAATACCGATGTGCAATTCTATCTGGAACAGCAGAACGCTGACTGGGAAAAGAACACCAGCATGTCGATGTTCCTGAGCTATCTGATTCATACCAAGGAAGAGATGACTGCCGTATATCTCGTGGATAAATACGGTTATGTGTTCTATGACCGGGCTCCCGGTATAAATGAGCTGTTCCCGGCAGAACGGATGGCGCAGTGGCGGAGCCTCACCGAAGAAGCCGGGGTTGCTCCCGTTGTACAGGGCCGGCACACCATCAGGGTGAACTCCGGCGAGCACCGGGAGGTGTTCAGCGTAATGCGGACGGTGTCCTCGGTCAGCATGCTGAAGCCGATCGGCATGATTGTATTCGATATCGACATCGGACTGTTCAAAGGCATCGCCGAGCCGGTTAACGCCGTCACCCAGGGCAACACGATTATAATAGATGAGCATGGCGGGCTGGTCTACGGCGGTATAACTGCCGAGTCCGGCGGCAGTGGTGTAACTGCCGCTGCTTCCGCTGCTTCAGATATCCGCAGTTACACTAGCGCTGCAGGCTCCGGCCGGGAGCAGCAGGACATCGCTTTGCTGCTCCCGCAGACGATGGGTCCGGAAGGACATTTTCAATTCCGGCTGGAGGAGCAGGATTATCTGGCTGTATATACCGTATCTCAGAAAACCGGCTGGACCACGATGGTCACAATCCCGCTGGAACGCATCCTTACTCCGGTGCAGAAAACCCGCAATACGCTGATTTTGACTACACTGGCGATTGTCGCCATTGCGCTGGTGGCAGCAACCTTTATATCCTATGCACTGACCAAGCCGCTGAAATCACTGGTCCGGCTGATGAAGCAGGTGCAGCACGGCAACCTGGATGTATGGCTGTCTCCTAAATATAATGATGAGATTGGAATGATCGGCAGCCACTTTAACCGGATGATTATCCGGGTCAAGGATTTGCTCCAGGAAGTGGCGCTGACAGAAAAGCGTAAGCAGAAAGCCGATATGCGTGCTTTACAGAACCAGATCAACCCGCATTTCATCTACAATACACTGGAATCCATCCGTATGCTGGCGGAGGGCAGTGATGATCCGCGTGTAGCAGAGCTGACCTACCTGCTTGGAGTACAGATGCGCTACGGTATTGTCCGCAGCGAAGAAATGGTATCCATCCGCCATGAGCTGGATCATGTGCGCAATTATCTCAACCTGCTGCAGATCCGCTTCCCGGATAAGTTCAGGCTGGATATTGATGTGCCGGAGGAATGTTTACCGCTCCCTGTGCTCAAGCTGGTGTTCCAGCCGGTTGTCGAGAACGCTGTTTTTCACGGCCTTGAGCCAAAAGAAGGCCCGGGGACCGTCAGCATCACCGCGTGGAGTGAGGATGGCAAAACCGTATTTTGCGTCGCCGATGACGGTGTCGGCATGGATAGTGACACGCTGCGCCTGTTGAACAGTAACCTGATAAACAGCACCGACAGCGAGATGTTTGGGATCGGGCTGCGCAATGTCAACGAACGGCTCCGCCTGCATTACGGCAGCTCCTGCGGGCTGCAGGTGTTCAGTGAACCCGGCCGCGGCACGCGCGTGATCCTGCGGATCGAAGAGCCTGGGGACACGCGAGGCGAAGAATAAGCTGACTGAAGCACTATAAGTTGTCAGACCCGGCAGAGGTAAAAGCAAGTTCAGGAAAGGGGGAACCGTTATTGCTGCGCATAGTCATTGTAGATGATGAGGTTCTGATCCGCGAAGGCCTGGCCCGGATGATCGGCAAAGAGAGCAGTTCCTTCTGTGTCCTTGGTACCTACCCGGACGGCAAGCAGCTGCTGGATGAGCTGCCGTCCCTGCAGGTGGACGTTGTCATTACCGATATCCGCATGCCGCAGATCGACGGTCTGGAGCTGATCAGACAGGTGAAGGCCAGCCATCCGCAGATCCGTACACTGCTGATGAGCGGGTTCACTGAATTTAATTATGCCCGGGAGGCAATCCGCAGTTCAGCTGTGGACTACCTGCTGAAGCCGATCAACAAGGAGCAGCTCTTCGAGGTGCTTTATTCACTTGAGCAGGAGCGGAAGCTGCAGCGGGACAAGGAAGAACGCCAGCGCTCCGGGCTGCTGCTCTCGCTGCTGCAGATCGCAGAGCCTTCGGCTGCGCTGATAGGCGGCATTCTCCTGCCCCTTCCCTATTTTACAGTTACTGTTGTGAAGGGGGGCCGTCTGGAAGGAGCTATCGCTTATGCAGACCACCTTCGCGAAGCTCAGGGGATTACATCAGATCTGCTTGAAGTTCATAAAGGGCTGCTGGCCTGGGTCCGGTATTCGCGGGAACCGCTCACTCTTTCCGAGCGGCGGGGACCAGCCAGTGAAATCGGGACGGCTTGCCCGCAGCAGCGTCTGCATCTCGGGGTCAGCTGCTCATATGACGACCCCGCCCAGCTGAGGACCGCTTATCTCGAAGCCAAGCTGGCCTGCGATGCAGGAATCTATAACCCGCAGCTGCTGCATTATGCTACTATTGAGGAGCTGAAGCCTGCCGGTCACGCAACCTCTGCCGATCCCTTCCTCCATGTCCGTGAACCGCTTATTCATGAACTGCAGATTCTGAATATCCCCGGGGTCCGGGAGTGGATTCACAGGCTGTTCGGTATCTTTGAGGCACAGCAGGCCTACCCTGAGCTTATCATCCGCAGCCTGCAGCAGGTGGAGGAAACGGTACGTAATGAGCTGAAGGAATTTGAAGCAGCCCGAAGCCGGCAGGAGAACCGTCCGGGGCTGGAGGAGCAGATCAGAGCCTGCATGAGCCTTGGTGAAATTGAAGAACTGTTCACCTCATCATTAAGTGCTGTGCTGGAGAATATCCGTACCCACCGGCTGGAGCTGTCCGGGACGGCTGTTGAAACCGTAAAACGCTGGCTGACCGCCAACTATAAGCTGCATGCCGATTTGAATATGCTTGCCGGCATGGTGTTTTTGACGCCAAGCTATCTGAGCAAGCTGTTCAAACAGGAGACGGGGTTGACGCTTACGGATTATGTGATTGACATCCGTATCCGGACTGCCAAGCAGCTGCTGAAAAGCTCACCGGATCTTAAGGTGCACGAAATCGGCACAGAGGTCGGCTATCCCGATCCCGCCTACTTCAACAAGCTATTCAAAAAAATCGTCGGTGTCACGCCGAATGAATACAAACGAATTTCCCACGTATAAGGAGTCCTTTATTTGCAGCTGCACAATAACGATGATGAAATTCAAGTGTATGAAGCCACAGAGCTATATGGTGAAAAGGGACGCTTCCGTGTTCTCCAGTTCTCGGGAGAAGCCATCCAGGGTGCGCTTGACCTGGAGCAGCCGAAGCGGATCGTGTTCGAATACCCCCGGGCGATGATTCACCTTATGGAGTTCAACCGGCCGCTGTTTCAGGACGTGTTCCTGATCGGGCACGGGATCGGCACGATTGCCGGTTATTTTGCCGAAAAGCGCTTTAAAGTGGCTGAGGTGAATGCCGAGGTTGTCCGTTACAGCAGATCCCATTTCGGCTACGCCCAGGACAACGTTATGATCGGCGACGGCAGAAGCCTGCTGGAAGCAGAGCGGGACGGCCAGTATGATTACATTCTGCTCGATGCCTTCACCGCAGCCGGAACGCCGCAGCATCTCATCTCTAATGAGTTCTTCCGGCTCACCCGCGGCAAGCTTCATTCCGGGGGCTCCATCCTCATGAATCTTATGGGCAAAAATGAAAATGACCGGGTGATAAACGCGATTCATACCACCCTCAGTGAACACTATACTTATGTCGAAGCCTTCGCCCTGCCGGCAGAGGGCGCTGCGGATGTCCGCAACATCCTCTTGATGGGCAGCGGCCGTCCCGTCCGCTACCAGGCCCGCCAGCTGGCCGGCTTCGTTCCGGTCACCCTCGGCCAGGGGCATGTGATCCGGGACTGAGGGGCTGGGCTGCATAGCGGCATGCTCCGGTCCCCATGCCGCCCGCCATCGGCGGAGTTAGTGGGATTTTTCCCTTTCATTCGGCTATTACCACCCCCTTTTGGCGGATTTAGAGGGATTTTTCCCTTTGATTCGACCATTCCGACCCACTTTCGGCGGAATTAGTGGGATTTTTCCCTTTCATTCGGCTATTCCACCCCCTTTCGGCGGAATTAGTGGGATTTTTCCCTTTGATTCGGCTATTCCAGCCTACTATCGGCGGATTTAGAGGGATTTTTCCCTTTCATTCGGCTATTCCGGCCCCCTTTCGGCGGAATTAGTGGGATTTTTCCCTTTCATTCGGCTATTCCGGCCCACTTTCGGCGTAATTAGTGGGACTTTTCCCTTTCATTCGGCTATTACCACCCACTTTCGGCGGAATTAGAGGGATTTTTCCCTTTCATTCGGCTATTCCACCCACTCTCGGTGGAATTAGAGGGATTTTTCCATTTGATTCGGTTATTCCGGCCCACTTTCGGCGGAGTTAGTGGGATTTTTCCCTTTCATTCGGCTATTACCACCCACTTTCGGCGGAATTAGAGGGATTTTTCCATTTGATTCGGCTATTCCACCCACTTTCGGCGGAATTAATGGGATTTTTCCCTTTTACTCGGCCATTCCACCCCCTATCGGCGGAACCAAAGGCACCTCCCCCCGTTACTTTTCCATTTCACCAGCCGCCTCCTTCTCTACCGCACTCACATTCCCTCTTTCGGCCACGCCGAAACCAAAAAAAAAATGACTCCCGGCCATCCGGGAGTCATCTCCAAATCCAATTTCTAACTCTAACTCTAACTCTAACTCTAACTCTAACTCCAACCTCTAAACCTAATCCCTAAACCAACTCTCCAAACCGCACACTAGCCCCGCAGCTGCGACAGAATCGACGGATCCTTGATCTTCGTATCCTCCGCCAGCAGCACTACCTTGGACAGAATCTCCGCGGTCCGCGGGTCCTCGTCCAGGAACGGCAGGAACAGCCGGCCGCGATGCTGGGAATGCACCGGAATAATATGCAGCGCCCCGCTAGCCTGCTTGTAGACCTGGCCACTGCCTAAGTGCACGGCATATTCGCCCAGCTTGCCGTCAATCCGCGCGTAATTCCCGTCAAGGCGCACATTCCCGATCTTCAAGAGCCGCAGCGACTCATTGACGATCACCCGGCGCATTTCAATGGTCGTCAGGCTGGCCTCAGGGTCTACTCCACCGACGTGGGCAACGCTGACCACCAGATCCACATCGCGCATCACCTCGGAGAAAATCAGCGGCGGCACCTGCGCCAGCGGAACATTCTTATACGTCTTACGGTCAAAGAATTCCACGCTTTCCAGCGCCGGCGCTTCCGTATCCGCCGGTGAGAACCAGTCCGCCATCGCGTACAGCCGCACGATCAGATTAGCGCCGTAGTAGACCTTCTGCAGCCCTTCTTCATAGCTGACCGTCCACTGCCGCTCGCGGAGCAGCGCCACGGTCTTGCGCGGCTGCACCTGGTGGCCGGCATACCGCCCGGATACTGTCCCGCTGGCCAGCTCATCCGCGTTCGGCAGGTACAGCTCGCGGAACACCTGCTTGAACGGCTGTCTGATCTGCCGGTCGAACAGATCCTTCTGGTACGCGCTCCACTGCCCGCTTGTATACAGATCCAGCGGATGCGCGATGTACAGCTCCGCCTCTGGAGCAATCACCGCCTCCTCACCCGAAGGAGCGGCAAGCGTGCCGGCCTCCGGCTTGAAGTAGCCGAGCGCCGTTCCGCTGCGCAGGACAAGGGTCCGCAGCAGCGGTGCCAGCACCGGATTACGGCTGAGCGAGCTGATCTCCTGCAGCGTGAAGCTGCTGCCCGCTTCCATCGACCGCTCCAGCTCCACCCGGGCACGCCGGTACTGGCCGGTCAGCTCGCTGCGCGTTTCCTTGAGCGCTTCTACATACTCATGCTTCTTGAAGCGGGCCGGCACGGACTTCAGCTGCTTGCCTTTACTGATGACTTCCAGCTCACTCTGCCCCTGATCATCAATAACCAGCCGGACAGAGGTATCCTCATCCAGCATATGCGGCTCGAAATAGGACCCCAGCTCATCCAGCTTACGGGCTTCAATATCCCACATCAGCCGGGTAACATCGGCATATCCGGCCGTGCGGGCCAGATTACCGAGGGCAATCCGGGCAGCCAGCCCTTCGCTGGCCCGGCGCTGTGCGCCGAAGGCTTTGCTCTCGGCCAGGAAGCGCTGAATCAGCTCATACCGTTCGCGGACATCCTGTTCCCGGTCTTTGCCGAGCGGAATCAGGCTGTAGCTTAGCAGGTGATCCTTGTTCCGCTTCTCAACAACCGACGTCTTCATAGCCGCAAGCTCCAGCTTGCCTAGCGCCGCGTCGGCGAACAGCTGGGACCGGCGGTGATTGGAGCCGGCTGAGATATATTTGGCACAGTCGTAGAGCAGCGCGAAACGCTTCTCTCCCAGTGTGTTATAAGCCGACAGGAACCAATTGCCGTCGAACGCCCCGTCATTGAAATCCTGCGGCGTGATAGGCGAATAGTGGGCGACCACTGTTTCTTTTTCTGCCGAGAAGCTCTCATTGATATGAGCATGGAAGTACCAGGCGGCACTGCGCAGCCCTTCCCAGCCAAGATGCTCCGCTACAAGCTCAAGCCACTGCGGGGCATACATTGCCGCTTCCAGCAGCCTTTTTTCCGAGATGCCGCTCTCTTTCAGCATCTTGCCCAGCATTGCCGTATCTTCACCTTCACGCGGATGGCAGTTTTTCAGTAAATGGCTGAACGTTTCCTTCTTGGTGATACTCCGCCCGTAGCCGTAAATATAACCGCGCACAAAGGTCTCCTTATCAAGCCCGGTCAGAATGCGGATAAAATACTCCATACCGCTGATCCGCTGCAGCCCCATCACGAGCGGAGTTACTTCTGTCGGCAGGTCACCGCGGGCCAGCTCAATCTCCATCAGGCGGTCAATGAGCCGGCTGCGGAGCGCAGTGATTTTTACACTGTCCTCGATCCAGGCCAGATTCCGAAGGGAGGACGTCAGGCTCTGCATATGCTGCTTACTGCCCTCGCTGGCAAGCAGCTCCTTGTAGAGCTCATTCTCACCGATCCATTCCGCTTCAAATGCCCGCAAATAATCATCAAGCGACAATTTGACATTCCACCAGTTCTGCGCAGGAGGCGTCATTTTGTCAAACGTATACAGGGTGCGGAACATTGTCTTATAATCCTCCTGATCCGTCACTCTGCCCCTGATCATCAGCAGCCAAGGCTCGGCCAGCACATTCAGCATTGGTGCCTCAGCCGCCATCTTCTCCTCCGGCATCGCTGCCAGCAGCGCATTCAGCGCCCGGTCTACAATCCGGAAGCCTTCTTTCTTGGCACTGTCAGCAAAAAATGCGCGGATGAGCGTGTCCGCATGCTGGCCGTATTTCAGCTTCCCCAGCAGCCTGTCCACTTCACTGATCCGCTGCAGCGGATAGACGGAGGCAGCAAATTCACCTCTCCAGCCTTCCAGCAGCTTGTGCTTCCTTAACTCGTTATAATCCATGTCGCTGCTGTAAAAACCGTGATAATCATTCAGCGTCTTATTCAGATCCTCCAGCTGCAGATAGAAGTGAAGCTCAAGCAGACGTGCAGCATCCCAGCCCTGCTCCTGTAAATAAGCAGACCAGACCTCATGCAGCGGATACTGCTCCAGTTGAGAGGTGTTCTCCTGCTGCTCCTTCTCCCACAGGCTGTTCCATTTCAGCGGCTTCAGTATGGTCCCAAGCAGCAGTGTTTCTTTCCGGTCCGAATAATCCTCATGCTCATATTCCGTGTCTCTATACTCATGAATCAGCTGATCCAGTCCCTGCAGAAACCCTTCGATGTCCTCCAGACTGCTGCCAAACACCTCATCCCACTTAAAATCACCCGGCTGCGGCCCTTTAGTCAGCCATTCTTCTGTTTCAGCCGGGTTAAACAAGCCAAATCCGCTGGCTGCCGTGTATTCGTTCCGGCGCTCCAGCTTGGCAAGCAGCTCCCGCTCCTTGGCCGAGGGGCTGTCCATGGCTTCAATCAGCGGCTTCACCTGCCCGGTAATGGCGCTCCGCTGCTCATCCTCGAACAGCACGGTAGCCATCTCCAGCCCGGCCAGCCGCTGCAGGCTGTTCTTCTCCTGCAGCAGCCGGGTAACGGATTCCTGCAGCGAGGAATCCGGCTGGCTGAGCAGCAGCAGCGTAACGCTCTGGCGCAGTGAGCCGGTCTTCAGCTTCAGCAGCGCTTCGGCCTGCAGCAGCTCCTGCGGAGTGAGCGTTAATTCCATCGCTTCGTTCAGCGCCAGCTCCCGGTTCTTCATGCTCTTGTCGGAGAGGCTCGCGAACAGGAACTCCCGCTGTACCGGGCTTAACGGATATTCGAGGAAGCAGGACAGCAGCTCGCCGCGCAAATCACTGCTAAGCTGATCCTTAAGCTCAATCAGCCCGTCAATCCACTCACTGTCCATATCGTAGGCAATCAGATACAGCATTTTGCGGACAGGAAGTTCAGAGGTATAGTTCACCTGGATGAAATCCAGCACCTTGGACGGCCCCGCTGTTTCGCGGCGGGACGGATTCAGAAGCAGCGACTTAAGCAGGGCAAAATCCCGTCTGCGCTCCTCCTTGTCCTCCAGCTGCGGACTGCGGATCAGGCTGATTTTGGGTTCATCCTTTTGCGGCCTCCACAGACGGTTATAGCCGTAGCAGTAATTCAGCAGAACCCAATACTGCAGCTCATGATCCTGCTCATGCAGATGTTCCCTTGCCAGCCGCAGCCGCAGCTCCGTCTCCTGGCTGTTCGCCAGCAGGTACTGGGCGATAATCTTCTGGTATACCTGGCCGGTTGCCATCAGTTCCCTGATTTTATCGTACAGCCCCGCTTCCTCATGCACTGCCGTTGCCCACAAGCTGATGTACACACGGTTCGCGTTCGCATCTGAAAGCCACTGCTCCCGCAGCCCGGCATCCTGCAGCGCCTGATAAGCATCTTCAATCAATGCTTTGGCTACCCGCTGATTCTGCGCTTCAAGCCCCATGCCTGTCCAGACGCCAAGCGCCCGTACAACAGAGCTGTAGCGGATAAAATCATTATCAATAATGATCTTCAGCATGTACAGATTGTTCTCAAGCGTTCCCTCATCCATCCGTTCCACCAGAGACTGGCGCAGGCCCTCCTGCAGACGGGCGGCAATCAGCAGCTCACCCATCATAGCCACGGCCTCCTGCCGGCGGCTCATAAATACGCCTTTGATCATCTCGTGGCTCAGAGAAGCCCCCTGATTATCCCCGTATACGATGTCCCGGATCCTCTCCAGCATATCGCCATCCGTGCGGTCCAGCTCATAGGCGATGACATCACTCAGCACAAGATTAATCCGGTGCCGCCGGCTGTAATCCGAGCCGTTCTCCAGACTTTCGGCATTCTGCATATAAGAGCTGAGCGGCAGCCCCTCCCGGTCCATCAGAATGAGCGAGCCCATTTTGCTGAGAAACGTAAAGATATGAAGCTCCGGATTAGCCGACCGGAACGGTCTGCGGGCATAACCCCTGCTGTAGGGATACTCCGTACAGTGCTCTGTAATATATTGCATAACAGCTGCCGCGTATGGACTGAACAGCTGCCGGAACGTAGCGACCAGCGGCTCAAATAAAGACTGCTGCGCTTTACCGGCAAGCTTTTTCAGCACATTTATGCATTCCCGGCATTCCTCTTCTTCTCCGCCTATGTACTGTATTCTGCTTACACTGATAATGAGCGAAGCCAGCCCGGACACCTCAGCATCCAATGTCTGCGCCTTCGCCTGTATCTCTGCATACCACTGCTTCTCCCGCTCTTCCGCATTCAACAATCCCATTATTCCGCCTCCTCTTTTACCATAGACTTCCTGCCAGCATCGTGAACCGGATGAATACAAGCTCATCCCCCTCATTCAGAACCAAAGGCTCCTGCAGCCGCTCACAGGCTTCCTCACGCAAAAACACCTTATACAGCCCGTCCTCAAATGCCAGCAGCGCAGCCTCCACCGCAGTCCCTAGCTCAGGCAGCTTGTCGTTATAGACTGTTCCGAAGCCGATTTTTCCGCTGACCCGCTGGTTGTTGATGGCATCCCCCGTCAAAAAAGGGATCAGCTCGCCCCGCCCCTGCTTCTCACTAAGCTCTTGCACCTGTAGAGCTACTATTGCCGTAATCAGCTCCTCCAGGCTGCCCGGGGTCTGCTGAAGAACCAATTCGCGGCGTCCAAGGACCGGCTTGCGTTTTCCTACGCTTTTTACAGTGACATACAGCAGCATACGTATCCCTCCCCCTATTCGTAAGCAGCCGCTCCGCTACACAGAGCATCTTCATTCATTACCCAAATTGCACCAGCCTTACCCTGCACAGTTCTGCTCATAAAAGGAAGCAGCGCTCTATCCGCTCAAAGTTATCCTGCACAGACGTCCTTCCATCCACTTCCATGAGAGGCAGGTTTAAGCGAAGGGCTTCCTGCTTCACTTTTTCCGCAAATAGAGCATCCCGCTTCATCCAATTACGGAACGCTTGTTCCGATTCATCCGTCCTTTGCAGAATACCCTGAATCCACGTCCGCTTGCTATAGTGCTCCAGTTGGAATTGTTCAGCAGGTATGATCCATATGGCCCGGTCTGCCTGTCTCAGCAACGGCGCAACCAGAGCAGGCAGCAGCTGGTTCCCCTCCACAACAACCGGAGCCTCCCCCATGCAGGCCAGATCATCCAGTACAAAGGAAAAGTCCTCCTGAAAGCAGGCGGTATACGTATCCAACTGCTCCTTCACATCCCTCGTCAAAAAAACCTCGTTCATCGTAAGGCCGCTGATTCTGCTCATGGCCGGCTGCTGCTCTGCCGTAACCCGCTGCAAATGCTCATCAAAGCGCCCGTCACAGGCGTATAGCTGTAATCCGTGCTTTTCCGCGTACATCCCTGCAAGTGTACTTTTGCCCGCACAAGCCGAGCCGCCGATCCAGTATATAGAGCTTGGAAGCACTTCTCTCTCCCCTTTCTGCCGCAATATCCTGTTGTACATTTTCTATTGTCCGGCTGCCCGTACCTGCTGCGCGGCTGAAGTTCCAACCCTTTCTCCCTTTTATCTGCATTTTTTGTTAAAATAGAAAGGTCGGCGCAATCTTCTTCTTACCAGCGCCAGTCACTATTCAAACGGAGGCATCACCTGTGGATTATATTATTCTGGACATCGAATTCAACGGCCGCAAATTTGCCAGCGAGCATCCTATGGAAGTCATTGAGATCGGTGCCGTCCGGTTAGACGCATCACTGCAATTTAAGGATGAGTTCACCGCCTTAATCAAACCTATATATTTCTCTACCCTCAATTCGTTCATCAAGAAAAAAACCGGCATCCCGCAAGAGGACATCGACGTTGCCTCCCGGTTCCCCAAAGTCATTACCGCCTTCCGGAGCTGGCTTGATCAGAGCCCTGACGGCGTGCTGCTGCTGACCTGGGGCGGCGAGGACATGAAGCGGATCATCCAGGACGTGCGCATGCACAAGATGGACGAGTCCTACTGGATGGAGGCCACATACTTCGACCTGCTGAAAGGGCTGCTGCGGGCCCGCGGACTTACCAATGACATTAGCGTCGAAGGCGCGATGGCACTGCTCGGACTTGAGCCTTCCGGCTCCGCCCACCGGGCGCTTGACGATGCACGGATGACGTCGGAAATTTTCCGCGCTGTATTTGAGGAGCTTGACTTCTCACGCTCCCAGCATTTTGTGGACACCTTCTCCAACGCCAGAGAACGCAAAACGGTCAAAATCGCCATCAAAGCGATGACCTCTCAAAAAATCGTCCCCACCTGGGAGCTCGTCGCCGAGCATTATTTCCAGAGTGAAGGGGCCTTGGCTGATCCGCGTAAGGTGGCGGAGCTACAGGCTTATTTTGCAGCACAGCTCGGTAAGAAATAAGGATCTGAGGTACCGCTGGAGTGCAGCAGGAATAACGGCTGTCAGCAGCTGCGGCAATCTCCCACAGGCTATCCTGAGGAAGATTGCCGTTTTTGTATGTTAATACAGAATTCAATAGATTTAGCATTTGACATTGCCGTTACGTCAAGGTGTACAGTTGGTTTTGTAAGCACGAGCTTACAGGCGGAAATGCACAGACATCCGGTAAATGAACAAGGAGGTGGCTTACATGGAATATACCGTGCAGAAGCTGGGGGCAATGGCGGGAATCAGCACACGGACGCTGCGTTATTACGATGAGCTTGGTCTTCTGAGGCCGGCGAGAATCAACTCTTCAGGATACCGCATTTACGGTCAGGCTGAGGTTAATCTGCTGCAGCAGATTTTATTTTACCGCGAGCTTGGCCTTACACTGGAGGCGATCCGGGATATCGTGACCTCACCTTCCTTTGACGGCAGCCGGGCGCTGCAGGAACACCATGAGAAGCTGCTTCAGCGCCGGCAGCAGCTGGATGTCCTGATTGCAAACGTCGAGCAGACACTGGCTGAGTCCGAAGGGAGAATAACCATGAGCAATGAAGCGAAATTCGAGGGCTTTAAGCAGAAGCTGATCCAGGAGAACGAACAGAAATACGGACAGGAGATCCGTGAGAAATACGGCGAGGAGGCTGTGGAGAAGTCGAACCGTATGGTGAAAAATATGACTGAGGAGCAGTATGCGGCCCTCCAGCAGCTGGAAGCAGACATGTTCGCCGCACTAGAGCAGGCAATGGAGGAGGGCGATTCTGCAAGTGAGCTGGCGCAAAAGGCTGCCGGTCTGCACCGCCAATGGCTCTCCTTCTACTGGGATACCTACACCAAGGAAGCACACGCCGGAGTTGCCCAAATGTATGTGGATGATGAGCGGTTCACCGCGTATTACGACAAGCGCCGCCCGGGGCTGGCTGAATTCCTGCGGGATGCCGTGCATGTATACACAGGGGCGAAGCAGTAGGATTGCTGCAGAGCGGATTTAGGTTTTTGCCAAGTTATATACACACATGAAAGAGGCAGCCGGTTTCCGGCTGCCTCTTTCATGCTGATTTAATCATCATATCCATCGTTATCGTCATCATCGTCATCGGAGTCTACATCTTTATACAGTACCTTGCCGGTATAAGCATCGACTCCGACCTCTGTTGAAATCCGCCCGTTTCTGATTTCCACCTCATAGACAGCCGTTCCGTTATCGCGGTCAAGGTCTACATCCGTTACCTTGCCCTTCACTGCGGCCAAGGCCGCTTCTGACGCCTTGGCTGCAGTAATGAGCTGTGTGCCGGAGGCTGATGCTGCAGCATCTGACAAGTAGTTATCGTCATCGTAGTCATCATCGTTGTCCGTATCCTGACGTACACTCAACACCTTACCGGTATAAGCATCAACCCGGACATCAACCTCCTTGTTTGTCTGCCGGATATCGACTTCGTAGTAGGTTCCGCTCAGTTTCTTTTCCAGATCAATACTCTCCACCTGGCCGGGTGCTGATTTAAGGGCAATCGCCTCGGCTTTGGCTATACCGATCAGCGTCTTGCTCTGGCTCTGCTGCACCGCCGGTGCCGCTGCTGCCGTTCCGCTCCGGATTTCATTGATGCCGTAAGTCCCCCCGAGAATAATGGCTGCTGCTGCTACACTGCTGAGTAACTGTTTTTTCATCTTTGCCGCCTCCTATGTTTTATCTGGCCTGCTCATGTATTTAATATAAGCCATCAATATGAGAGAACAGCGGCAGCAAGATTAGAATTTGATGAGAAACCAGCTCATTCCTTATCATCAATTATCATCATCCGGCTCTTCCCAGGTTACAGAGCGGATAGCCCCGGAAATCGCATCAACCTGGACCACCGCTTCACGGCCGTCAGAGGTATTAATCTCCACCAGATAAAATGCCCCGGCTTCATTGATTCCGGTATCCACATCATCTGCCTCTCCCGGTACTTCCTGCAGTGCCAGCTTTACAGCCTCGGCTTCAGACACCACCCGCTGCGCCGGAGACGGTGAAGGTGCTGCGGGTGATGCCGAAGGAGCTGCGGAGGCCACGGGAGTAGCCTGCGCTTCCGGTGTAGGTGCAGGTGTGGAAGCCGCCTGCAGCCGCACGATGGAGATAATATCACCGGTGACCCCGTCCAGCTTCAACTCATACAATCCCTGGCTGGTTTGCAGCTCTGCCACGAAGCTCCCGGCCTGCTGGCTCATTTGCTGTATGCTTCCGGAGTACACCTGCAGCAGTTTTTGTTCTGCAGCCTGCCTGCTAAGCTGCTGCCCTGATTCGTTGCGGAAGAACCATATACCGGCAGCTGCCAGCAGCAGGACAGCGGCTGCGATGATGATTACCTTATAAATTAAGCTTCGGTTGACTCGCTTTATGCTCATACAGTTCCCCTGCTCTCAGCGGAAATCCGGATCGTTACCGAGGTTCCGAGGCCCGGAGCACTGTCTACAGACAGCTCTGCCCCGATTGCCCCGGCAATCTCTGCGGCCAGCGCCAGTCCCAGGCCAGCGCCTCCGCCCTGGCGGCTTCTTGCCGCATCTACTCTGTAGAACCGGTCAAATATTCTTGGCAGTTCCTCCGGCGGAATTCCGATTCCCCGGTCCTTAATGACGATAATGCTCGCCCCGCCGGCAGCCTCGAGGGTGACCGTGATGCCCTCGTCGCTGTATTTGCGGGCATTATCCAGAAATATAAACAGCAGCTGCCGCAGCTTGGCTTCATCGGTATATCCCCGGACTGTCCCCTGCGAGCGGACAAGCACATCCCTTCCATAAGCATCGTGAAACACCTTTGCCGACGTCCGGGCCAGCTCACCCAGATCCAAAAGCTTCATAGACAGCACCCACTGCTCCTGGTGCTTTGCCAGCAGGAGCAGCTGCTCCGTCAGTTCCTTCATCCGGACTGCTTCGGAATGGATTGCTTCCACCGATTCATTGAACAGCTCCGGATGATCCAGTCCTCTGCGCTTCAGCAGGCTGGCATAGCTTTCAATGACCGTAAGCGGTGTGCGCAGCTCATGCGAGGCGTCTGACACGAACTTTTCCTGCTTCAGATAATTGCTCTCAAGCAGCGCTATCATTCCGTTGAAGGTATGCCCCATCTCGACCAGCTCATCCTTAGTCTTGTCCTGTAGCGTCAGCCTGCGGAACTTCCCGCTGTCCTTGATCTCCCGCATGGTGGCTGTCATCTGGACAATCGGCCGCATAATCAGGCCGGACAGCAGCCTGCTCGACAGCAGCAGCGGTATCAGTGCAACAGCCGTAGCACCGGCCAGCACAATCCGCAGTACCCTGAGTGTACCCATCGTACTTTCCAGACTTTTGGTCATCTGCACATTCATCACTGTTCCGTCCGTCCAGATAACCGGTACCGACACAGAGGCGTAGGAACGCCCCGCTGCGCTGAGCATTACGGCCTGCCTCTCCGCATGATATTCCGGCTTAAGCCGGCTGAGCTCCTGCTCCGAGACCGAGGTTACGGGAGCAGGCCCGCTTCCTCCCTCGCCCAGCAGGCGCAGCATCCCCTCAACCGGGACATATGCCCGCAGAAGCTCAGCCGGGGCAACCCCGCCAGCAGCTCTGCGCATATCAGCGGCGATTTTGGCTGTCTCAGCTGCGGCCTGATCCAGCTCATTCTCTGTCAGCATCCGGCTGAATACCGTATAAATGAACAAATTCATGATCACGAGAAGCACTGCGAACAGCACACTGGAGTACAGATAGATCTTGCTGCGCAGCTTCATGGAGTATCCTTCAGCACATAGCCGATGCCCCTTACAGTATGGATAAGCTCGCTCTCATTCTCCAGCGCAATCTTTTTACGGACATATCGGATATAGACATCCACCAAATTGGTGTCACCGTAATAATCATAGCCCCAGACGGCTGACATGATCTGCTCCCTGTTCAGCACCTGGCGCTTGTTCTTGAGCAGGTAGACCAGCAGGTCGAATTCTCTTGGGGTCAGCTCAACGCTCCGGCCGGCGCGGACAACCTCGCGGGTGTTCTCGTTCAGCTCCAGATCCTCTGCCCGCAGCCAGGAGTCTGTGTTCGTTTCCGCTTCCGCTGATCTGCGGCTTGATGCCAGCCTGAGTGCAGCGCGGACACGGGCCAGCAGCTCTTCAATCTGAAACGGCTTGGTAATATAATCATTTGCGCCCAGATCAAGTCCGGATACCTTATCCTCGACTGAGCTTTTGGCGGTCAGCAGCAGTACCGGAGTGTGCGCATCACTCACCCGGATGCGCCGCAGCAGCTCAATTCCGCTGAACCCGGGCAGCATGACATCAAGCAGCAGCAGATCCGGCTGCTGTTCCTGATATATTTCAAGTCCCTGGTGGCCGCTGCCGGCGATGGATACGCGGTACCCCTCGCATTCCAGCTCAATCTGCAGCAGGCGGGCGATTTTTTCCTCATCCTCAACAATAAGAATGGATTCCGTCATGGGCATCCTTCCTTTCCGTATACGCATTCAGTATATGCGTATATTCGACATCCATCTGCCTACATTGTAGGGCATTCGCAGGCATAGTTACAAACTGCCGAGATGATCCTTTCACCAGACTCACCGCCTCAGCCAGTAACTGCAGGACTTTTACTGTAATTCCTGCCGTTTTAGCGGCACAGGGGCATACATCCAAAAAGGCGCTCCGGCCATTGGCCGGAACGCCTCTTTTTTCAACAGGTAATGTCTGATGTCTGCTCCTACAAGCTCTTATGCAGCAGCTCCAGCACCTTGCGCAGCTCTGCAACTGCAACCTGCCCCGGGGCTGACGGCTTATGCGCAGCACCGAAGGTCAGCGCCGATCCAAAAATCTCTCCGGCCAGCCGGCTGACCACCCCTTCCCCGCCCATCGACATCGTAATAATCGGACGGTCCGCGTACAGCTCCTGCATTTTGACAGTTGCCGCCAGCAGAGTCAGCACATCACCCGCACTATTCGGCATAACAGCAATCTTTGGCAGATCACCGCCCAGCTCCTGGGCTCTGCGCAGCCGCGAGACAATCTCCTCTTCAGAAGGTGTTCCCCCGAAATCATGGTTGGACACAATAACGAACACGCCGCAGGCATGCGCCGCAGCAATCAGTTCCCGGACCTGCGGCTCCCCGCCCGACAGCTCCACATCAATAATATCGGCCCATCCGCTCTCAGCGGCAGCCTTATTAAGCTGAACATAATAGTCTGCGGAAATCTCCTGCTCTCCGCCTTCCCTCGCACTGCGGAACGTAAAGATCAGCGGAATGTCCGGCAAGAGGCCCTGAATCCGCTCCAGTGCAGCCTTAACAGCAGCAAGATCTTCGACTTCTGCAAAATAATCACTCCGCCACTCCACCACATCCGGAGCCAGTGCCTTCAACGCTGCTGCTTCAGCCTCAAGCTCTGCCAGCGTGGTACTGACCAGAGGTACGCATATTTTGGGCATGCCCTCGCCCAGTGTTACATTCTTAACAGTTACTGTACCGCTCATCTATGTTCAGCCCCCATACATCTGTTCTAATATAGCCCTTTACGCTTCTTCCGCAGCTTCCTTGATAAACCGCTCAACCTCTGCCAGCTTCGGCAGCGACGGTATTGCCCCCTGTCTGCCGACTGCCAGCGCACCCACTGCATTGGCGAACCGGACGGCAGCTGCCAGCGGCTTCCCGGAGGTCAGCTGATAAGCCAGCGCCCCATTGAAAGAATCCCCCGCTGCCACTGTATCCACAGCCTTCACCGGGAATCCGTGAACATGCCCGCTGCCGTCTCCATTTACAATCAGCGCCCCTTTGGAGCCGAGGGTAATAATCACGTTCTGCACCCCTTTTTGCAGCAAAATACGTGCCGCCTGCTCCGCCGACTCCATACCGCTCACTTCAACGCCGGAAAGGATGCCCGCCTCAGTCTCATTCGGAGTGAGGTAGGTGACATGGCTCAGCATTTCATTGCTCAGCTCCCGTGCAGGAGCCGGGTTAAGGATCAGCGGTATCTGATGCTTGCCTGCTATCCGCGCTGCTTCCTCACACATCGCAAGATCCGTTTCCAGCTGCATAACAATCATGTCCGCACCTGCAATTACTGTCTCCAGCGCTTGAATATCCGCTACACCAAGCTCAAGATTCGCGCCCGGCACCACAATGATCCGGTTCTCCCCTTCGCCGTCAACAACGATCGAAGCAACTCCGGTCCCGAGGTTCCCGCTTTGCGTAAGATGCTCCGTGTTAATGCCCTCTCCGCGCATAATTTCCAGCAGCTCACTGCCGAACCCGTCACGCCCGACGCTGCCGATCATCGTTACCTCTGCGCCGAGCCGCGCTGCCGCTACAGCCTGGTTAGCCCCTTTTCCGCCGGGCGACAGGGCAAAATCCTGCCCGAACAGCGTCTCCCCTGCCTCCGGCGCACGCTGCGTGCGCACAACCATATCCATATTTAAGCTGCCGATTACCACTATACTCAAGCTTGTACACCACCATTAGTTATTTTTACAGAACTGCATTCAAGATCAGGCAGCTCGCCACCTCTATCTCTATATCTTATGGCCTTAGGCCGCGTTAATCAAACTATTCTGACCGCCGCTGCAGCTTACACCGGTTTCCGGCTATTTTCTTCACGGCCTGAATAGTTAAAGCCGTTGAGTTCTTTTATTAAGCTGCTGTATGACCTCTCCAGTTCACCAGTTCAGTATCATGGAGCGCTGCATAGATCCTTTCACGAAAACTTCGCTGTGCTTTTTTGGAATAAATGTGCTAGAATAAGTATGCAATCGCTTCCAGGGAAGTTTTTGCAGTTTTGAGCAAACGTTTGCACCTTAGATGTAGCCTGCAGCAGCACCTGATTTTAATCCCATTCGTATTTAGGAGGCTTATCAAGTGAACCAGAACAAATTACCGTCTGTCGCTTATTTCAGCATGGAGTATGGCCTGCATTCCGACTTCAAAATGTACGCCGGCGGCCTGGGCATTCTTGCTGGAGATTACATCAAAGGTGCAAAGGACATCGGTGCCCCCATCATCCCGATCGGGCTGAAATGGAAGCAGGGCTATACCGACCAAAAGATTGACGCGAGCGGCAATCCTTATGACTCATACCACAATTATGTCTATGATTTCCTTGAAGATACAGGAGTTAAGGTTACCGTAAAAGTAAGAAAAACCGATGTAGTCTGCAAAGTATGGAAAACAGATAAATTCGGCAACAGCCCGCTCTACCTGCTTGATACGGATATTCCGGAGAACAGCGATGCCTGGATTACCGGCCAGCTGTACGGCTGGTTCGGCGAGGAACGGATTGCCCAGGAGATCGTGCTCGGAATCGGCGGGGTAAAAGCGATGCGTGCGCTGGAAATTCCAATCGATGTCTACCATTTCAATGAAGGCCACGCGGCACTGGCTGCTGTTGAGCTGATCCGCGAGAAGATGTCCGGCGGCAGCACCTTTGAGGAAGCCTGGAAGGCTACGCGCGAAGAAGTGGTATTCACCACCCATACTCCGATAAAAGAGGGCAATGAAACCCATCCGCTGGACCGTCTTGAGTATATGGGCGCCTTTAACGGCCTGACCCGTGCACAGATGGAGCGGATCGGCGGCGAGCCGTTCAATATGACTGTAGCCGGCCTGCGCCTGTCCCGCATCTCTAACGGTGTGGCTCAGCTGCATGCCGATACGGCCAACAAAATGTGGAAGGAAGTCGCCGGCAGATCCGAAATTATCGGCATCACCAATGCAATCCATACTCCAACCTGGGTGGATGAGCGGATTACACGTGCTTATGAGGAAAACGGAGACCTGTGGGAGGCACACAAGGAGATTAAGAATGAGTTGATCGGCTTTATCGAGGAACGTTCCGGCATCGCCCTCAATCCCGACAACCTGCTGATCGGCTTCTCCCGCCGCGCAGCCCCATACAAACGCAGTGACCTTATTTTCTCCCAGCCGGATATCATTGAGCCTTACCTGAAGGACGGCAAAATCCAGATCGTCTTCTCGGGCAAAGCCCATCCGCTGGATGACAACGGTAAAAAAATCGTGAGCAATCTCGTCGCCATGATGAAAAAATATCCGAAAAGCGTCGTTTTCCTGGAAAACTATGATATGACCATCGGTGCACAGCTGACCCGCGGCTCCGACATCTGGCTCAACAACCCGCGCCGTCCGCTGGAAGCCAGCGGTACTTCCGGCATGAAGGCTGCGATGAACGGCGTGCTGAACTGCTCCATCCTCGACGGCTGGTGGCCGGAAGCCTGCATGGACGGGGAGAACGGCTGGCAGATCGGCGAAGGCTTCGAGACTACTGACTTTGCCGTGCTCGACAAGCATGACAGCGATGCTTTATACGATACCCTGCTGAACCGTGTGCTCCCGACCTTCTATGAGAACCGTGATACCTGGGTGAAAATGATGCGTAAGAGCATCGAGACCACCCGCGAGGAATTCGCCACCAAACGGATGCTGGATGAGTATTATAGCAGAATGTACATTAAGGAGTAGCCTGTTCGGCTTCTCCTATGCTCCATGATATCGGAACAAGATTAGGCCTCTTTCTGCTTCTGCAGATAGAGGCTTTTTTAGGAGCAGGGAATGTTAGATTGCTGCTTCTTATGTGCTGCATGGACTACTCCCTTCGTCAGTACTTAGCACTGCTTAGCTTGATCAGCATCCAATCCCTTTTGCGTAATTCCACCCACAGCGCTAGTCTGCCTAACTGTATTTTGTACAACTAAAATCAGCGAAAGTTAGTGTTTAATTGATATAACTGTACTTTGTGCAGCTAAAATGAGCGTGTCTACGGAAACTTGCCTTTTCCCGGCTTTTTAATTGCACTAAATACAGCTATTTGGTTTTTCCGAAGAAAAATAGGTGTTTTAGCTGTACAAAGTGCAGTTAAAATAAATCCCTCTCTCATGACCACCTTTTCATCCCGGCATTTTGCTAATAGCCCGCACCAGCTCATATCACAGCTTTTTCCCGCATATTGTTAATTATAATAATTATAAAAAAGGATTGATTTCTCTAAAATTTTTGTTAATATAGAACTTATACTAATTCTAATTTCAAATCCTATGCCGAGGTGATTATATTCATGAGTCAAAGCCATAACAAACTAACTACAAGCTGGGGCGCCCCCGTCGGAGACAACCAGAATTCAATGACAGCGGGCTCGCGCGGACCCACTTTGCTGCAGGATGTTCATCTGCTTGAGAAGCTGGCCCATTTTAACAGAGAGCGTGTTCCAGAACGGGTTGTACATGCTAAGGGTGCCGGCGCTCATGGGTATTTTGAGGTTACACAGGATTTATCCCAATATACCAAAGCAGCCTTTTTATCTGAAATCGGCAAGCGCACGCCAATGTTCATCCGTTTCTCTACTGTAGCCGGTGAGCTCGGTTCAGCTGATACCGTTCGTGATCCGCGCGGCTTTGCCGTTAAATTTTATACAGAGGAAGGCAATTATGATCTGGTCGGCAACAATACGCCGGTATTCTTTATCCGCGATGCCATTAAGTTCCCGGACTTCATCCATACCCAGAAGCGCCATCCGCAGACTCATCTGAAGAATCCGAACGCCGTCTGGGATTTCTGGTCCTTATCGCCTGAATCGCTGCACCAGGTTACGATCCTTATGTCCGACCGCGGGATTCCGGCAACCCTCCGTCATATGCACGGGTTCGGAAGCCATACGTTTAAGTGGGTTAATGCTGAGGGTAAGGCTGTGTGGGTGAAATATCATTTTAAAACAGAACAGGGCGTTAAAAATCTGGATGTCAAACTGGCGGCACAGCTGGCCGGAGAGAACCCGGATTACCATACTGAGGACTTGTTCAACGCGATCGATAAAGGGGATTTCCCGGCATGGAGACTGTGTGTGCAGATTATGCCGGAGGAGGATGCAGATACGTACCGGTTCGACCCGTTCGATGTAACGAAGGTGTGGTCACAAAAAGATTACCCGCTGATCGAAGTCGGCCGCATGGTGCTTGACCGTAATCCGGAGAACTATTTTGCGGAAGTTGAGCAGGCGACCTTCTCTCCAGGTTCGTTCGTACCCGGCATTGAAGCTTCCCCCGACAAAATGCTCCAGGGCCGCCTGTTTGCCTACGCAGACGCACACCGTTACCGGGTAGGAGCTAACCACAACCAGCTGCCAATTAACCGTCCGGTTGCTGAAGTAAACAACAACCAGCGTGACGGTGCGATGAACGCTACCCCAAATGGCGGCGGTTCTGTCTACTACGAGCCAAACAGCTTCGGCGGAGCTAAGGAGTCCCCTCAGGATAAGCCTGCTCCATTCCAGGTAACCGGCCAGGCCGACAGTGTGGCTTATGATCATAACGACCACTACACCCAAGCCGGAGATCTGTACCGCCTGCTTAGTGAAGAGGAGCGTGGACGCCTTGTAGAGAATATCGTAGGTGCCATGACTCCTGTAGAATACGATGAGATCAAAATCCGCCAGATCGGTCATTTCTTCAAGGCTGATCCTGAGTTTGGGCAGCGTATTGCGGCCGGGCTCGGATTGCCTGCTTGGGCGGAAGCTGCTCAGGCTGACTAATCCTTTTTCACAAAATCATATATAGTTATGTTGTCCGGCACAACTCCCTGATTCGATCTGATTCGGGAAGTTGTGCTTTTATTCTACTGGTACATCTTGATCCATCTCTCCAGCTTCTGCTTCATTTCCAGTCTGGCTGACGCCGGTTCCAGAATCTCTGCATCCGGGCCATACTGCAGAATCCACTTCATAAATTCCTTGGCGTTATTGACGGTCACCTCAAACAGCAGGCTGCCGTCCTGCTCATCACTCATCCGCGGATGAACAAACAGCTCTTCCTCCTTAATGTATCGGGCCACCTCGGGGGAGAAACGGACCTTAAAGCGGATATTTTTGCTGCCGCGGTCGATGGACCAGGTATTTTTAAGATAATGCTTAATGTTAAACCCGCTCTTGTCAAACGTGTTACCGGTAACCTCTACCTGCTGAAACCGGCTCATGCGGAAGGTGCGGATATCCTGCTTAAGATGACAGTAGCCAACCAGATAAAATCGCTGGTCACGCGGAATCAGATAATAGGGATCAATCTCGCGTTCGGTAGTAGCATTACGTGCCTGGGAGTGGTAGACCGTTCGGATACTCTGCTGCTCCAGGATGGCTCCGATAATCGGCTGCAGAAAATTCCGGCTTTCTTTGCGGTAAGCAGGGGTTCCCATCTGAATAATGTCAGCAATATTCTCCAGCACGCCGTTGGATTTAGACTTTTCTTTCAGGTGGGTTCCCATTACTTTATCATAGGCGGTATGAAAACCCGGAGGGATTTTGTCCTCATGCAGCATGGAAGGCAGAATCGAAAAGGCCAAGGCCTCTTGTTCAGAAAAATCGAGCGGATACTGAAAAAACTTCCCCAGAAACCGGTATCCTGTCCCCCTGCCCTCATTCGCAACCGGCGCAAAATGGCTGATCACATCCAGATCCCTGTATATCGTCCTGATATTCACATCGCATCTGAAGGCAAGATCTGCAGCGGTAATTCCCGGGTTAGACTGGATAGCATTGATAATTTTAAAAATCCGGATTACTTTGTCTGTCATTTCGTTACTCCTTAGCTTCCTGTCATTCGTGAAAAAGATATGTATGTAGCTTCAACTATACCAGAATTCCATTCTTTCATGCTGTCATCCAGCACACGTCCGTCCGGATAAAAAATACGCAAAAAAAACAAGAACCGCAGATTAACTGCAGTTCTTGCTCTTGTGTGAAGCGGGTGATGGGAATCGAACCCACGCTATTAGCTTGGAAGGCTAAAGTTCTACCATTGAACTACACCCGCAAAATATGAAATCGGGATGACACGATTTGAACATGCGACCCCCTGGTCCCAAACCAGGTGCTCTACCAAGCTGAGCTACATCCCGTAATACAGTGGTTCGTGCTGCTTATAAGAATAAATGGCGCGCCCTAAGAGATTCGAACTCCTGACCTTTTGATTCGTAGTCAAACGCTCTATCCAGCTGAGCTAAGGGCGCACAATCTATATGGAGCGGACGACGGGAATCGAACCCGCGACCCTCGCCTTGGCAAGGCGATGCTCTACCGCTGAGCCACGTCCGCATAAACATGGTGCGCGTGAAGGGACTTGAACCCCCACGTCGTGAAACGCCAGATCCTAAGTCTGGTGCGTCTGCCATTCCGCCACACGCGCATACCTTGTAAGAAAATGGTGAGCCATGAAGGACTCGAACCTTCGACACCCTGATTAAAAGTCAGGTGCTCTACCAACTGAGCTAATGGCTCTCAAAGAAAACATAATGGCTGGGGATATAGGATTTGAACCTATGCATGACGGAGTCAAAGTCCGTTGCCTTACCGCTTGGCTAATCCCCAATAATAATAATTAGCAAATGCTACGGAATCGGATGGTACTCTATACTTCGAGATATAGGATGCTCAATTCCCGTTACCTTCATACCAGAAGCAATAAAGATGGCGGAACCGACGGGATTCGAACCCGCGATCTCCTGCGTGACAGGCAGGCATGTTAGGCCAACTACACCACGGTTCCAGGATAAAGATTTTGGGGTCCCCGGAAAGTAATCGGAATATGCTACAAAGCATTTCTTCACTTTTTGGGGATGTATTGCGGGGGCAGGATTTGAACCTGCGGCCTTCGGGTTATGAGCCCGACGAGCTACCGGGCTGCTCCACCCCGCGTCAGTAAAAGTATTATCCCTTGGGGTCCCCGGAAAGTACCCGGAATCCACAGCGAAGCATTAGCTTCACTTTTTGGGGGAATTTATGGTGGAGGCTGAGGGGATCGAACCCCCGACCCTCTGCTTGTAAGGCAGATGCTCTCCCAGCTGAGCTAAGCCTCCATCTTATGACCCGTAGGGGATTCGAACCCCTGTTACCTCCGTGAAAGGGAGGTGTCTTAACCCCTTGACCAACGGGCCATGCTACTATCAATGCTGTCCTACAACCCTTTAAAGGGAGGTAACGCAACGGAGAGAGAGGGATTCGAACCCTCGAGACGCTTGTGGCGCCTACACGATTTCCAATCGTGCTCCTTCGGCCAAACTCGGACACCTCTCCAGATGGCTCCCCGAACAGGACTCGAACCTGTGACAACTCGATTAACAGTCGAGTGCTCTACCAACTGAGCTATCAGGGAAAATGGTGGGCCTTAGTGGACTCGAACCACTGACCTCACCCTTATCAGAGGTGCGCTCTAACCAGCTGAGCTAAAGGCCCTATATACACCTATTTAACTAATAAGGGCAAAAAAAATACCACAAAGTGTGTGGGTTGTCCGCTTGGCGGCGTCCTACTCTCCCAGGACCCTTCGGTCCAAGTACCATTGGCGCTGGAGGACTTAACGGTCGTGTTCGGGATGGGTACGCGTGGAACCCCTCCGCCATCGCCACCAAACGGGCACTTACAGCGTAAATGCTTCAGGAACTTGATTCCTGAAAACTGAATCCGAAACGAATCTGCGTTTGCCCTTGTTATGGGGCCCCCGGAAAGTATTCGGAATCGGCTTCGTCAGCCTCTTCTTCACTTTTTGGGGTAGTTTGTTGGATAAGCCCTCGACCGATTAGTATTGGTCAGCTCCATGCATTGCTGCACTTCCACCTCCAACCTATCTACCTCGTCGTCTTCAAGGGGTCTTACTAATTGGGAAATCTCATCTTGAGGGGGGCTTCACGCTTAGATGCTTTCAGCGCTTATCCCGTCCGTACGTAGCTACCCAGCCATGCTCCTGGCGGAACAACTGGTGCACCAGCGGTACGTCCATCCCGGTCCTCTCGTACTAAGGACAGCTCCTCTCAAATTTCCTGCGCCCACGACAGATAGGGACCGAACTGTCTCACGACGTTCTGAACCCAGCTCGCGTACCGCTTTAATGGGCGAACAGCCCAACCCTTGGGACCTACTTCAGCCCCAGGATGCGATGAGCCGACATCGAGGTGCCAAACCTCCCCGTCGATGTGGACTCTTGGGGGAGATAAGCCTGTTATCCCCAGGGTAGCTTTTATCCGTTGAGCGATGGCCCTTCCATGCGGTACCACCGGATCACTAAGTCCGACTTTCGTCCCTGCTCGACTTGTTGGTCTCGCAGTCAAGCTCCCTTATGCCTTTGCACTCTTCGAATGATTTCCAACCATTCTGAGGGAACCTTTGAACGCCTCCGTTACTCTTTAGGAGGCGACCGCCCCAGTCAAACTGCCCGCCTGACACGGTCCCCGTACCCGTTAAGGGCACCAGGTTAGAACCTAGATACGATCAGGGTGGTATCCCAACGGCGCCTCCACAGAAGCTTGCGCTCCTGTTTCTACGGCTCCCACCTATCCTGTACAGATCGTACCCAAATTCAATATCAAGCTGCAGTAAAGCTCCATGGGGTCTTTCCGTCTTGTCGCGGGTAACCTGCATCTTCACAGGTATTAAAATTTCACCGGATCTCTCGTTGAGACAGCGCCCAAGTCGTTACGCCATTCGTGCGGGTCAGAATTTACCTGACAAGGAATTTCGCTACCTTAGGACCGTTATAGTTACGGCCGCCGTTTACTGGGGCTTCGGTTCATAGCTTCGGATTGCTCCTAACCACTCCCCTTAACCTTCCAGCACCGGGCAGGCGTCAGCCCGTATACTTCGCCTTGCGGCTTCGCACAGACCTGTGTTTTTGCTAAACAGTCGCTTGGGCCTTTTCACTGCGGCCCCCTCGGGCTATTCACCCTACCGAGGCACCCCTTCTCCCGAAGTTACGGGGTCATTTTGCCGAGTTCCTTAACGAGAGTTCTTCCGCGCGCCTTAGAATTCTCTTCTCGCCTACCTGTGTCGGTTTGCGGTACGGGCACCTTCTCCTGGCTAGAGGCTTTTCTTGGCAGTGTGAGATCATGACCTTCGCTACTACAATTTTCGCTCCCCATCACAGCCTGGCCTTAATAGTGTGCGGATTTGCCTACACACCAGCCTCACTGCTTAGACGGACATCCATCAGTCCGCGTCACTACCCTCCTGCGTCACCCCATCGCTCATAGCGGATTACGGTGGTACAGTAATTTCAAACTGTTGTCCTTCGACTACGCCTATCGGCCTCGCCTTAGGTCCCGACTTACCCTGAGCGGACGAGCCTTCCTCAGGAAACCTTGGGCTTTCGGCGGATCAGATTCTCACTGATCTTTTCGTTACTCATACCGGCATTCTCACTTGTATGCTGTCCAGCGCTCCTTACGGTACACCTTCAACCTACATACAACGCTCCCCTACCCCAGGATCGACTTCACTCCAGCTTCGAAGTCTGTGTTTATCCCCTGAGAGCATTTAGCCATTCATCCCTTCGGATGTTTCACGGCATCAATGTCAATCTGAATAAACACGCCTCAAAGGCGCAGTGAAGTCGATCCTAGCCATAGCTTCGGTGGTGTGTTTAGCCCCGTTACATTTTCGGCGCAGAGTCACTCGACCAGTGAGCTATTACGCACTCTTTAAATGGTGGCTGCTTCTAAGCCAACATCCTGGTTGTCTGTGCAACTCCACATCCTTTCCCACTTAACACACACTTGGGGACCTTAGCTGATGGTCTGGGCTGTTTCCCTTTTGACAATGGATCTTAGCACTCACTGTCTGACTCCCGGCAAGAAGGTAATGGCATTCGGAGTTTGACTGAGCTTGGTAACCCTTGCGGGCCCCGCACCCAATCAGTGCTCTACCTCCATCACTCCATTCACCGAGGCTAGCCCTAAAGCTATTTCGGGGAGAACCAGCTATCTCCGAGTTCGATTGGAATTTCTCCGCTACCCCCACCTCATCCCCGCACTTTTCAACGTACGTGGGTTCGGGCCTCCAGTGCGTGTTACCGCACCTTCACCCTGGACAGGGGTAGATCACACGGTTTCGGGTCTACGTCCACATACTAAATCGCCCTATTCAGACTCGCTTTCGCTGCGGCTCCGGCTTCTCACCTTAACCTTGCATGTTAAACGTAACTCGCCGGTTCATTCTACAAAAGGCACGCCATCACCCATTAATAGGGCTCTGACTTTTTGTAAGCACACGGTTTCAGGTTCTATTTCACTCCCCTTCCGGGGTGCTTTTCACCTTTCCCTCACGGTACTGTTTCACTATCGGTCGCCAGGTAGTATTTAGCCTTGACAGATGGTCCTGCCGGATTCATACGGGGTTTCACGTGCCCCGCACTACTCGGGATCCGTCTCGGAGAGAACACAGTTTAGGCTACAGGGCTTTTACCTCTATCGCGGGCCTTTCCAGACCTCTTCGCCTACCATATTCCTTTGTAACTCCATGTGAGACGTCCCACAACCCCAGGAGGCAAGCCCCCTGGTTTAGGCTGTTCCGCGTTCGCTCGCCGCTACTGACGGAATCACTATTGTTTTCTCTTCCTCAGGGTACTTAGATGTTTCAGTTCCCCTGGTCTGCCTCTGCGTATCCTATGTATTCAGATACGAGTAACTGCGAATTACCACAGCTGGGTTTCCCCATTCGGACACCCCCGGATCAAAGCTTGCTTACAGCTCCCCGAGGCAGTTTCGTTGTTCGCCACGTCCTTCGTCGGCTCCTGGCGCCTAGGCATCCTCCGTGTGCTCTTATTAGCTTAACCTCGATTTTCTCCGGAGGAGAAATATCGGACCATTGAATAAATTCAAGATCTTCATTTCCTTCACAGAAAAATTCGTATCAACTAATAACTATTTCAACTTGCTTACACAAGTTTCAGCTAAAAGATGTTCTAAAACGCAAATTCGTTTCGGTATCCAGTTTTCAAGGATCAAGGTACTTACTTGAGAGCTTAAACTCTCAAAACTGACCAACGAGTGAGTAACTAACCGACCGGTTAGATTTTAAATTTGAATGTCCTCATTGCAGAGAACGATTCTCCATAGAAAGGAGGTGATCCAGCCGCACCTTCCGATACGGCTACCTTGTTACGACTTCACCCCAATCATCTACCCCACCTTCGGCGGCTGGCTCCCTTGCGGGTTACCCCACCGACTTCGGGTGTTGTAAACTCTCGTGGTGTGACGGGCGGTGTGTACAAGACCCGGGAACGTATTCACCGCGGCATGCTGATCCGCGATTACTAGCAATTCCGACTTCATGCAGGCGAGTTGCAGCCTGCAATCCGAACTGAGACCAGCTTTGCTGGGATTGGCTCCACCTCGCGGCTTCGCTTCCCGTTGTACTGGCCATTGTAGTACGTGTGTAGCCCAGGTCATAAGGGGCATGATGATTTGACGTCATCCCCACCTTCCTCCGGTTTGTCACCGGCAGTCACTCTAGAGTGCCCAGCTTAACCTGCTGGCAACTAAAGTCAAGGGTTGCGCTCGTTGCGGGACTTAACCCAACATCTCACGACACGAGCTGACGACAACCATGCACCACCTGTCTCCGATGCTCCGAAGAGGGGCACTATCTCTAATGCTTACACCGGGATGTCAAGACCTGGTAAGGTTCTTCGCGTTGCTTCGAATTAAACCACATACTCCACTGCTTGTGCGGGTCCCCGTCAATTCCTTTGAGTTTCAGTCTTGCGACCGTACTCCCCAGGCGGAGTGCTTACTGTGTTAACTTCGGCACCAAGGGTATCGAAACCCCTAACACCTAGCACTCATCGTTTACGGCGTGGACTACCAGGGTATCTAATCCTGTTTGCTCCCCACGCTTTCGCGCCTCAGCGTCAGTTACAGCCCAGAAAGTCGCCTTCGCCACTGGTGTTCCTCCACATCTCTACGCATTTCACCGCTACACGTGGAATTCCACTTTCCTCTTCTGTACTCAAGCCACCCAGTTTCCAGTGCGACCTCAGGTTGAGCCCAAGGTTTAAACACCAGACTTAAATAGCCGCCTGCGCGCGCTTTACGCCCAATAATTCCGGACAACGCTTGCCCCCTACGTATTACCGCGGCTGCTGGCACGTAGTTAGCCGGGGCTTTCTTCTCAGGTACCGTCACTCCGGTAGCAGTTACTCTACCGGACGTTCTTCCCTGGCAACAGAGCTTTACGATCCGAAAACCTTCATCACTCACGCGGCGTTGCTCCGTCAGGCTTTCGCCCATTGCGGAAGATTCCCTACTGCTGCCTCCCGTAGGAGTCTGGGCCGTGTCTCAGTCCCAGTGTGGCCGTTCACCCTCTCAGGTCGGCTACGCATCGTCGCCTTGGTGAGCCGTTACCCCACCAACTAGCTAATGCGCCGCAGGCCCATCCCTTAATGACAGATTGCTCCGCCTTTCATTCTCTCTTCAGGAGAAAAAAGAAATTATCCGGTATTAGCTACCGTTTCCGGTAGTTATCCCAGGTTAAGGGGCAGGTTGCCTACGTGTTACTCACCCGTCCGCCGCTAAGTTTACCCCGAAGGATAAACTCCGCTCGACTTGCATGTATTAGGCACGCCGCCAGCGTTCGTCCTGAGCCAGGATCAAACTCTCCAAATTGGTATTTAGAAAGAGCGATTGCTCATTTTGAAACATCTGACGAGAATTTACATTCTCTACTTTTGGATCTCACCGAAGTGATTTCCGATACTCACTCGTTGTTCAGTTTTCAAAGATCAAGCTCGTCGTCGCTATCGATTATCTCGTCAGCAGCAACTCTTATACTATATCACTTCTGACCATTCAATGTCAAGCTCTTTTTTAATTTCTTTTTTCGAGCTTAGCTTCGACGCTTTTCAGCGTTTCGCGGCCAGAAATAGAATATACCATGCTGAGCAGAACTATGCAAGCATTTTTTTGATTTTATTTTAAGGTCAGATCTTTAGCTTATAGCCAGCAACCTTTTGTCCCCTGCTGCGTCAATAACTGCATCAAATAACGTATGGATATTTACACCAATGAAGATGAGGTGATCACCATTAAAACGCTGCATGATCTCTAGCTTCCCATAAGGAGGTTAGAGTATATGAGCAGAAGCGTGAAAAAGCATCCGGTATGTAATGATGCTACGACACCCGGAACGATCTGGGCTAAGCGTCAGGCCGCAAAGGCTGTACGCCGTTATCATTCTGGAGTCTCAGACGGCAAATGGTACAGAAAGCTGTATTGCTCCTGGAACATCTGTGAATACAGTTCGTATCAGACCAAGCAGCAGGCTATTAAGGAATGGGAAACCTCGGACTGGAGAAGGCTCCGTTATCCCTCACTCGACGATGCCATTCAAGACTGGCACAGGTATTATAGAAGAAAGTAAGTAAACAGCCCTCCGGCAGGGAAGCGCCGGAGGGCTGTTTTGACCGCCTCCCATCCCGGCGCGCCAGCTTCTTGTTCCCCATAAACTGTCAAAATCAGCATTTCAACCCGCATCCGCCCCTGTTACAATTAAAGTACATTCGAAGATTCGGAGGAAAGCCATGGCCAGAGAAAGCTTTGATAAGGAAATCCAGTTCCTGCGCATGCTTGTATTGACCAGCGGGGCTTACAGCCGCCAGCAATTCGCCGAGCGTCTCGGCATCTCGGTACACACCTTTGACAAAACCGTAAAAAAACTAAAGGAAGTCGTCCAGACCATACAGGTTGAGCTGCCTGAAGATCAGGATAAGGCTTTTATTGATACCTTCAGATTCAATTACTATGATTCTGCCGAACCGGCTCTGCTGTTTCTCTTCCGGGCCAAGTCGCTGAAGGAATCCGAGTCGCTGCGCCTCTCCCGCATCCTTGCCGGCTTAAACGAACAGCCGCTGACAATCAAAGAGCTGCTGGAGGTATGCTGCAGCGGTGAAGAGCAGGAGGAGATTTGGCCCGATGAGAAAACACTGCGCGGGGATCTGAAGTATCTTGAGGAGGTTGGAGTCATTGCGAAGCAGCCCGGGCCCCGGCCATACCGCTACCGGCTGTATGACGACCTCATCCGCCAGCTGTCCGACGACGAGCTATGTGAGCTGTTTGATTTCGTGGATGTAATGGCGAATACGCAGGTCCCATCCGTTCAAGGCTATCTGTTGCGAGACAGCCTCAAAAAGCAGTTGAACCGCCGGAGCCTGGCGAATGCGGCAGCTGATCCTTTTTTATATAAATATCATTATTATTCGCGAATTCTTGATGAAGCCCACCTCTACCCTCTGTTATCGGCAATCCGGGAGCGGCGCAAGGTACAGTTTCTATACTTTTCTCCAAAGGAAGGCAAGAATTATTCAGCCAGACCAACCAATCCATTGTTTGAGCGGGAAACAGAGGGCCGGCTGGAGAATATGCTGCCGCTCAAGATCGTCTATGATCATCAATATGGAAGATGGTATCTGCTGGCAAGCGATAAACGCAAGGGAGTCCGTAAATACAGGCTGGAGGGCATTACCCAGATTGCCGAGGCCGAAGCCGTAGCTGAAGAACTGTTTCAGGCTGAGAAAAAGCGGCTGGACGGTATGCTGTCCCTGAGCTGGATGATTGATACAGGCAATCCGGTCACCATCCGTGCTAAGTTTCTTAACCCGGTGGCGGGCGGCGGGAACAACTTTGTTAAGGAACGCGTACTCCAGCAGGGGCAATGGGGCGTGATCACCGGGGAGGACGAGCACTCTTTCATCTATGAGATTAACGTTAACGGATATACCGAGATCAAGCCATGGCTGCGGAGCTTCGGTTCAAGCTGTGAAATTCTCGAGCCCCTGCAGCTGCGGCAGGAGATGATCCAGGAATGGAAGGAGCTGCTGGCTTACTATGAATCCGTTTGAAAAGATTTTTAATTACAGGGTCCTATCCAGGCTGGGGGAATCCGGCGCCTTCCTCTCTACTGCCCACGAGCGCGCATGGCTGAAGCTGATGCTGGACCATCCTTCATCCGCCACTGCCTTCTCAGGCCCCACCCTTGAAAAGCTGCGCACTCTCCTGTATCAGGACGAAGCACTCCCCCTGCATGATCACCTGATCCACAAAGCCGCAAGCAGGGAACGGCAGGTGTTTCATCCGCTACTGAAGACACTACGGCATTGCATACAGCACAAGCACGGGGTACGGCTGACTTTTATCCTGAAGGACGGCATGATCAGCCCTAAGCAATCCGGCCTGCCATACCGCCTGGAGTATTCTATGGTCAAACGGGAATGGTATCTGCTCTGGTACAACTGGAAGCGGCGTGATTTACTCAGCGTCCGCCTGTCCAAAATCGCTTCCGTCTCCGAAGTACCCGTTCAGGAAGAGGCCTATGCTTCAGCGTTAGCTGATATCCGCGGTCTTCTGGAGAGCCGGAAGCAGCGTGCCGTGATTGAGGTGCAGCCGGAATATAACCGGGAGCTGTCGCGCATCCTGTACGCTTTTTCCTGCTTTGAGAAGGAGGTTCATTATGACGAGCTGTCCGGTATCTATTCCGTCGCCTTAACCTACCTTGGAAACGAAGGTGAGTATGTGCTGTCAAAGCTCCGTTTTCTGGGCAAAAGAGTGCGTGTGACTGAGGGGGCTGTGCTCAAAAAGCGGATGCGTGACTCGGCTATGAAAGCACTGGCCCAGTACGGGGCATTGGAGCCGCCGGCGGAATAAGCTTCCGCTCCATGCATCAGCCCTTCGGGGAAAGGGCATAGTAAAGGCAGTTCTGACCAGGCTATGCTCAATTTTGCTTAGGAGGCTGACAAGTATGAATACACATGAATTTGTAGCTAAGTTTCAGGAGAATCAGCGCAAGGCGGAAAAGAATAAACGCAGGGGACAAGGCTCTCCGCAGGCCCGATTAGCCAATAAAACACACAGCACCAATAAGTAGAGGCTAGTGTACAGGCTGGCCGTTATATTCTACAAAAAAAGCAGCAGCCGGCTCTGTATATACAGAAACAGCTGCTGCTTTCTCTTTTTATATGGATAAGGGTTAGTGAATGAATTTATTTGGCCAGTTTGGCAACGTTCACGGCTACCTTCTCCAGCTTCGCTTTGCTGAGCGACTGGTCCGGGGAGCTGATGGTTACATAACGGTCATCCAGCTTGAAGGTCAGCATCGGAATATCGGATGGTGTATACCACTTGGCGCTTGTTCCATTGGACAGCTTCACTGTCGTTCCATCGTAATCGTAGGAGTAATCGCGCGGCGAAATATTAACACGCATGTGCTTGAACAGGAAGGATACGCCGTCCTCACCGCCGCCAACACTCACAAAGCTGTCTCCGCTGATCATCTGGGCCGGGGCATAGGCGGTTTCGAAGCCCTGGTAGTTCGCGAAGGCTTTGGTAATCTGCTCTTTCTGAGCTGAGCTGTAGTTCACAGCCGCCAGTGTAACGGTTGATCCGCTATCCGGCGTCCCTGTTCCGGCGGAAGTACCCAGCACGACCTGGTTGGTGGAGGCGTCAAAGGTTACGGGAACCTTCAAGGCGTCGGCCAATGCGCGCACCGGCAGATAGGTTGTGTTGTTATAAGTGATTGGTGCTAGTGTCTTACCGTTGCCGTCAACAGGGGTATAAGCAGCTCCGTTAACTTTAAACCCGATGCTGTGATTCAGATTGGCGCTGATCTTCTGCAGATTCGTTCCTGCGTAGACACCGGCCGAGCCTGTAACAGCCATTCCGAACACCATAGTTGCTATAATCATTTTTTTGCTTTTCATTGAATATCGTCTCCTTAGTGGTTAGTTTAGTGTTTGCGTTGTTCTTTGCTATGAACTCATTTAATCATGAACTTGTTTCGAACTTGTATCCGGATTGTAAAGAAGGATTTCAAGGCTGCTGAAGCCAGTCTATTTATATACCTTGGAATAGAGAATCTCCCTGTATTGCTGAAATTCCGCCGCTTGGAGCGGATGCGGATAAGTCATAATGCGCAAAGGCAGATCCTGCTGGCCGGGACGCAGCGGAGGCTGGACATAATCGAATGGATTCAGGTGAAAACCAAGCCGCTCATAAAATCCGATCCGGCGCCGCTCCAGCTCACCGTCCGGCGGCTCCACCTCCAGCAGCACGGGCGTGTCTGAGCGGGCAAGATAGCTATTCATCAGAAGCTTGCCCGTGCCGCCGCCGCGAATATCAGGGCTAACGGCAATGTGCTCAACAAAACGCAGCTCCGGGAACTCCCATGCCGCCAAAAAAGCGATAATCCGGCCGCCGTCATCCTGTCTGGTACTGATCCGGTAATGAGGATTGTCCAGCAGCGCCTTCTGGCCGCTATAGGTTCTGAATTCACTTTCGGGAAAAGAATCCTCCATAATAGAAAAGATTTCATCGAATTGTGCAGGCTTCATATATATATCTCGCTTTCCGGCAAGTCTGTAACGATTCACCCTGTTATTATTTTCTCTATAACTATAGTAACCAAAATTTCACTAAAGATAATGAAATCGATTAGCACCTGGTCCTAATAAAACATGGTATACTAGAGGATAGCTGCAACTATCACGTTAATTTAGGAGATGTTCAATTGGACAATCAGCGTTTCATTGCACCCGAAATTTATAATCTGACTTCGGAAATGGAGCAGCATCCTCCGGATAAGATCGCGCTTAAATGGCTACATGAAAATGGAAGCTCCGAGGAAATTACCTACGGTGATCTGCTCGGCCAGGCCAACAGGCTGGCTGGCGGGCTGGCCGGACTGGGTCTTCATAAAGGTGACCGCGTTCTGGTCATGGTTCCGCGCCGCATCATTGCCTATGTTATCTATCTGGCCTGCCTCAAGCTGGGACTGGCCGTTATTCCTTCCTCGGAGATGCTGCGGGCCAAGGATTTGTCCTACCGCCTGCGTCACTCGGAAGCCAGAGCAGTCATCGTCTGGTCCGAGGTAACCGGAGAAGTTAATAAGATCAGTGATGATCTCCCCGCCCTCGACTACCGTCTGTCGGTATCCGGTAACACGGATGAGCTTGAAGAAGACTGGCGCGACCTGGAGAGCCTGATGGACGGACAACCGGATTCCTTTGATGCGCCTGTAACCAGCCGCGATGACATTGCCATTCTGGCCTATACCTCCGGCACTACCGGTAATCCGAAGGCAGTTGTGCATTCCCACGGCTGGGGCTATGCCCACCTGCGGATTACCTCCCCGCAGTGGCTGGAAATCAGGGAATCAGACACCGTCTGGGCTACGGCAGCCCCGGGCTGGCAAAAATGGATCTGGAGCCCGTTCCTGACGGTGCTCGGCAATGGGGCTACCGGCTTTGTGTACAATGGGGCCTTCCATCCGGACCGTTATCTGCAGCTGCTGCAGGATGAGGGCATCCAGGTCTTGTGCTGTACACCTACGGAATACCGGCTTATGGCGAAGACCGAAGGACTGTCACGGTATGACCTGTCCAAGCTGCGCTGCGCCGTATCCGCAGGAGAGCCGCTGAACCAGGAGGTCATTAATACCTTCCAGCAGCATTTTGGTATTACGATCCGCGACGGCTACGGGCAGACGGAAAGCACGCTGATCATCGCCGCCCTGAAGGATGAGCCGGTACGTATCGGGTCAATGGGCAAATCAATTGCTCCCGGCATCGCCGAGGTTATCGACGAGGATGGAAATCCGGTGCCTCCAAATGTCGTGGGCGATATTGCGGTGCATCTCAGTATGCCTGCCCTGTTCAAAACTTACTATAAAGACCCGGACCGCAAGGCCAATGCTACTCAAGGGGAATATTTCGTAACCGGTGACCGGGCGCGTAAGGATGAGGATGGCTATTTCTGGTTTGAGGGCCGGGGAGACGACATTATCATCAGCTCCGGCTACACCATCGGCCCGTTTGAGGTCGAGGATGCGCTGATGAAGCATATGCTGGTTAAGGAATGTGCCGTTGTTGCCAGTCCCGATGAAATCCGCGGTTCTGTTGTTAAAGCCTTCATTGTCCTGAAGGACGGCAATGCAGGTTCACCTGAGCTGATCAAGGAGCTCCAGAGCCATGTTAAAGAAATGACAGCTCCTTACAAATATCCGCGTAAAATCGAATTCATTACCGATCTGCCGAAAACAACCTCGGGCAAGATCCGCCGCGTCGAACTGCGTGAGCAGGAAAAACGTGAGGCACAGCAATAATTGCCCAGGCAGCAAAAAGCCCCCATGCTCCGCTTATCAGCGGGCATGGGGGCTTTGTTCTTTATTCTGACCAGTACTGCGCTCCCGGATTCAGCTCCGTTCCGATCTCGCCTTCTTTGATCAAATCACAGTCGAGGAACCCGTCTTCATCCAGAAAATAAGCTTCCTGCTTATAAAATTCACACAGCGTCTCCAAAAACTTCTCCGGTGAGCTGTACATCACAACCAGATCGCCAAAGTCGTTCAGCAGGTCACAGATCACTTCCGTGCCGTCTTCCTGCTGCCACAGGCAGATAAAATCACTGCCGTAGTTAGTCAGGATAGGAAAAACCCGGCCCCCTGCGCTATGTCCCTTCTCCTCCAGAATTCCAGCCAGCACCTGCATCTCCTGCGCATACTCGGCAATATGAATAAGGCGGTAGCCGGGAATGAACTCGATCAGGCTCGGCTCTTCTTCGTCACTGCTTGTCCCTGCGACCTGACCGTAAATCACCTGTAGCAGCCCGGGAGCATCCGGAACAAGGTTCGTAAGCGCCTTGCTTCCTTCAGCGCTTTTCCCAAGACTGGCAATGTAATCAGGCCGGAATCCTGCAGAGAGCCCCAGGTACTCCTGAAACTGTGCTGCCAGCGGGGATTCATATGAATCGTTATGCATATCGGATTATGTCACCCTTTACTATTTTGCTGCAAGCCACTGCTGCTCCAGCCACTTATCAAATTCTTCGCCTTTTTCGCCTTCGTAAGCATCGTAGATGTCAATCCGCATCTTCTGCAGCTTCTCTTTAAAATCCCCGTAGGAGTGCTCACGCGGAAGACTCTTCTTGATGCGCAGCATAATTTTGCCGATCCCTTTGAACAGCTCAGGCTTGTCCTTGGAAGGTGCAGTGACCTCCTCGCCGAACGCACTCAGCTTCCGGTATGCAGCTTCTTGAACGGTATATACAGGATCGCTGGTCACCAGACGATTCAGGATGTCAATAACTTGCTTGTGGTTCCAGTTGCCCAGCTCCTCGACAGCCGCAAGGCGTGCTCTCCAGTCTGCAGTACGGCCGGCCGCCTTCTTCAGCTCCGAATAGTTCTCCGGCAGCTCTTGATTCAGTTCTTCATTAGTCAAAAGATACAATCCCTTTCTTGGTTAAATCTGTTGGTAGTGCAATTCTACCGTTTGCGCTGGTTAATTTCAATCTTTAGCGCCGAAATTACTCTGTATACCAGCACGGGACCAGTCTGCGGAAATCATCGTAATCCCGAAAAGCCTGTCTGGCGATTTCCATCATCCCCTGAATATCAGCTTCCCCGAAGGGAATGGACCATTTAATTGAGAAAAGAGAGCTGTACGCCACATACAATGCCTGTCTCTGCCAGAACGGCTCCGGCGGCGGGCCAACAAAATAGCCATCCAGTTTTCCTTTTGCGAAAGGAATGCTTACCTTCCGGTCAAAAAACTGGACCTTGTAAAACTCTTCAGCATAGTCGGCAATATCCCAGCGGTTGAAATCAATCACACCGACCCCGCCTTCCGGGGTATACAGCAGATTACCGGCATGGAAATCTCCATGGTGGTATACCTTCTCTACGTTGTGAATAAGCCCGATGTTCTCCTGAACATAACGGATAGCCACAGCATCATTCTCCAGACGGTAAGGACAATCCTCATACTCCCTGATCCGTCTCAATATCTTAGCCTGCATTGCCGCTTCCCAGCCGGACAGCTCCTTATCCTGGCGGATACTGTGGATTTTGCGGAGAATTCCCCCTGCCTCCACTCCGAGCTCATACTGCTCCTGCACAGGTAAATCAGCCAGACAGTCCTCGAGTGTCACTCCCTCCACCCAGGTCAGCAGCATATATACCTCCCCGCCGGTACAGGTACCGAAACGGAGTGCCTGCGACATCGGAAAATCCAGTGTGTTGAATTTTTGAATAAGTTCGAATTCGGCTTTCTTGCGCTCATAGGTGTCCACCGCTGAAACCCTGAGCAGCAGCTTCGTTCCCTCATGGTCTTCTATATAATACTTCTTGTCGTCCGACCAGCCTTTCAGCACTGGTTCAATACTGCGCCAGTTCTCTGCGCCGGGAATTTCAGGTATGCAGGCATCCGTCATCTTTTCCGCCCCTTTCGCTCCGGGCCTAACCTTTCCGGATAAGCGTTGATTGAAATATTATATCGGATTAACCTGTTACATTCGACCTATAAATGCGTTATAAGAGTTAAAGCCTGTCTTTCAGCGGGGGATTCTATTATTTTTAAAATAATCTATATATTGTAATTTTCAAATTGACACGTTCCGCTGCCGGTGTTACGCTCTCTGTGCCTTCGTTAAAATGAACGGAATTGACTCCAGACCCACCTAAATTTCCAGTAAGGAGAGTCCCTATGACTGACCGGTATACCCTTGACAGAGGGAGTTTATCTAAGGAAATATCGCTTCTTCTTCACTTACTTACAGCGGATTCGGTTGACGGGCTGATGGAGCAGCGTCCGCAGCTGTTCGCAGAGATAGACTGGAAGCTATTTATCCGGCTAACCTTGCATCACCGTGTATTCCCTTTTCTCTATCCCAAGCTCAGCGGGATGTCTAATCAGCTCATTCCTGCCCATGTCCGTGAACGGCTGCAGCAGGAGTACCGAAGCAACACTGTACGAATGCTGCAGCTCAGCGGGGAAATGGCCCGGATCGGCGCTGGACTGAATAAGCTGGGAATCCGTTCCCTTTTTCTAAAAGGCCCTGTGCTTGCTGAAGACTTGTACGGTGATTTCTCCCTCCGCACCTCACGCGACCTTGATTTCATGGTGCCTATAGACCGGCTATCAGATACGGCGGATTACCTGCTGCGGCTGGGGTACGAGCAGATAGAGGTCTATGAGAGTATTCTCGGTGACTGGAAATGGCGGGAGCATCACTTAACCTTCAATCATCCTGACAGCAAGATTAAGCTTGAGGTCCACTGGCGGCTAGGTCCAGGGCCTTCAGCGGAACCGGATTTCGAGGCGCTGTGGAAGCATGCGCGCACAAGCACACTGCTGGGTCCTGACGTGCGCTATCTGGGCCGAGAGGATTTGTTCCTCTTCCTTGTCTCGCACGGCGCGCGCCATGCCTGGTCCCGGCTGCGCTGGCTGCTCGACATCAAAATGCTGCTGCTCCAGCAGCCGGACAGTGAGCAGCTGCTAGAGCTGCTGAAGCAGTATAATGGTGAAGCGATTGCCGGACAGACGCTGATTCTTGCCGCTGACCTGCTGGATACTAAGGTTAATCCCAGTCTGTCAGGACTGATGGACAAGCCAAAGGCTCAGCGGCTGGCTCAGGATGCTGTATTCTATGTAGCAAGGATGGTCAATCTGAATGACCCTCCGCTGGAGCCGGAGGTAGAGCGGCACTTTAAATCCTACCAGCCGGCAATCTTAACCGCCCGCAACCGGCTGCTGCGGGCGGCAGGCTTCCTGTACCCTTATGCAGCAGATGCCAGGACGCTGCCTCTGCCGAAGCCGCTGCATGTGCTTTATTTTCCGCTCCGCCCGTTTCTCTGGAGCTGGCGTAAGATGACCGGCCGGGAGGAGGCTTAAGCTGCGGGTGGTGCTTGCTTATTCGTAGAGTCCTAATTTATTTAGTTGGAAATACGTCATCTAATTCTCAGATGAGCGCCTCCTCCCGGGGATTAGCTGGAAAAATGCCACCTAATCTCACCGAAATTGCTCTCAAAGCGATAAACCAGCCATATTAGATTACCTTTTTCCAGCTAATAGTCGTGAACGCCGCAAATCTTTAGAATTAAGTGACCAAAATCAAACTAAATTTAAGCCGCCTCCAGATTACGTATGCGGCCTGCTTTGGTGAACAGCTGAAGTCGTAGAATAATACAGTCCCGTGAAGATGCTTTATACTGTAGCAAGTAGATACCTGAGCATGCAGATACATGCAGCATCTCAAAGTCAAAGCCCCGGCCTCTACAATGAGTAGAGACTAGGGCTTTGCTATTATTCTTATAAATCGGCAGTTACATTGCCTCCTGGCCGCTAAGCAGCCGGCTGAACATGCCGCCTGTTTCGGAAGCGAGCCTGCCGTAGACACCCTGCTGAATGACCCGCCCCTGGTCGATGACCAGAATCTGATCAGCCCCGCGGATGGTGGACAGGCGGTGGGCAATGACAATCAGCGTTACAGAGTGCTTCAGCCGGTCGAGCGCCTCCTGGATCTTCTGCTCATTCTCGGTGTCGAGTGCGCTAGTCGCCTCGTCCAGCACCAGGATCGACGGCTTGCGGATAATGGCCCGGGCCAGTACCAGCCGCTGCCGTTCCCCGCCGGACAGGCGGATGCCGCGGTCACCGATCAGCGTATCCAGCCCTTCCGGCAGCCTGCGCACGAACCCGGCAGAGGAGGCGAATTCCAGCGCTTCCCACAGCTCCTCTTCACTGGCATCCGGCTTAATCATCGTCAGATTATCACGGATTGTAGCATTGTAAAGAAACGGGTCCTGGGCGACATAGCCGATAGAACGGCGGTAGGACAGCAGGCGTTCCCCCGTGATCGGCGTATCATCGGCCAGGATAATCCCTGACTCAGGCTGCATCAGTCCCATAAGCAGGTCTACGAGTGTGCTTTTGCCTGCACCGGAACGTCCGACTATAGCGGTCATGCGGTTAGCGGGAATCTTAACATTCAAATCCTGCATGGAGTATTCAGGCTTCTGGGGATCGTAGCGGAAATGGACACCGCGCGCTTCAAGGCCTTCTTTGAGCACCATCGGAACAGGTGCCTTTCCGCTTCCTGCTGCCGGGCCTTCCTCAGCAGCGCGCAGGCACTCCTCTTCCATGTCCTTAAGCTGCTTAAATGAAGGCAGAACGGAGGCAAGCTGCTCCATTAAGGATTGCAAAGAGGAAAAGGTCGGCCACAGTCTGGCGAACACCAGAATGACCAGCAGCAGATTCGGCCCCTCTACATGAAGAAACCGGAACGAAACGAAGATAAAGAGGGCGATCAGCAGGGTCGAGGACATTTTGTAGAGCAGCTGGGAGTTTGAACGCAGACGGGTATATTCCAGCTGTTCATGCTTCACTTCTCCGGTAAACCCGTGCAGCCATTCCAGCCGCGACTGCTCCAGATTATTGCTCTTGATGTCCTTGATTCCATTCAGCTGGTCGGTAATACCGGCAAGATACGTTTTGCCGAGCTCGGTGCTGCGGCTGCCCAGCTTTTTGGCTTTGCGGATGAACCTGCGCGAGAACAGAGACAGCAGGACAGCGCAGACAAGCACAGCGAGCGTCATCTGCGGCGACAGCCAGAAAGCAAAAGCGATCTGCACCAGCGTGAACAGCAGTGAGGTAAGAAACTGCAGGAAGCAGCTGATGCCTGCAAGCACCCGGGCGATTTCCGTAGTCATGAGGTTAACCAGATCGGAGGTTCTCTTTTTCAGGAAAAAAGACCATTCTGCACGCAGCAGGGCACTGTATACTTCATATCGCAGCTGCCGGCCGTAGGTCTGCTGAATCTCCACATTGCGGACCGCCACAAAGCGCGCAATCAGATTCTGGCAGAGCACAATGCCGATGTAGGAGCCCAGCACCAGCATAAGCGCATTCGTCTGCGGCAGCTCTGATATGAAGCCGAGCATAGGAAGATTAAAGGCCGCTCCTGCCCCGCCAAGCTGCAGTCCTGCCAGACCGAGCATCGGCACCAGCAGCAGTATAGCTGAGCTCTCGAGCAGACCGCTGATGACCATACCGAGCAAATTCAAATACAGCTTGACTCCGGACAGCTGCTGAAGCTGCCGGACATAATAGATAATGGCTTGCATGATCCCACCTCGATTACTCGGCTTGTATCACCTTGGCAAATTTCTGAACCACAACAAATCCCCGCATCGCGTCATCACCGGACACATAATACGGTCCGCTGCGCAGCCAGGCATGGGCAATCATCTGCCCCTGCTTATCCCTGGCAACCCCCATGTACAGCGTACTCTCAATTCCGCGTCTTTCGAGCATACCCAAAGCGGCAACGGCTCTTACCATGCAGGTGCTTTTCCATGGGGTAAGCCTGCTGCCCCCCCGGATCGCCCGGGTAATCCGCTTAATGGTATGCGCATCCCTGGCGCTCACTTCTCCGGCGGTCTCCTGCGACTGCCGGCCAAGCCGCGGGGCTGTACGGGCAAAGGGGAACAGCAGGCGGATTCTTGCAATGAACAGGTGCCATAGCGCCTCCGGAAGAATGGCCAGGACCGCGCGGTCATCCGTTAACAGCAGGTGAAGCCGCCGGAGGCCCGTCATGATGCAGAATCAATGGCGACCAGATCCTCAGCCAGCAGGCTGTGCACAAATTCAAATACATCCTGCTCCGCCGTTTCTGCCGGAACATCGAAGGTCTGCCGGATAACCTCCACGATCCGGCTTACCGGCACCGGCTGTGCCATAGCCGACCAGATTTCTCCGCCAACCTCGCCCAGATTGTAATATTTGCCGTTCTGTATATTGAGCATCACCTTCTCGCCGTCCATGTCGCTGGCAATATTGCCCGGCCGCTGGACAAGCACCGTTTCAAGGGACAACACATTTGCAGTACTCATCGTTAACCCTCCTCTGTCTTTGGTTTAATCGTGTCGTAGATCAGTGCACTCTGCTGCGGAGCGGTAAATCCCTGCTGCGGACGGGTAATCCGGTAGATTGGCAGCCGGTTCATGAAGGATGCCAGCATGCCGAAATGCCATTCCCGGACACCGGTCCGGTCAATCATCGCCTTCTGATAGGTGTGATTGAATAAGGTATGGAATCTTTCCATTCCGTTAACAGGCTGTACGGTTACAGGCCCGTTCTCTGCAGATACCGCCAGCTCGAAAATACCGGATAGCGGCAGCGGCTCCTTTTGAAAACGGTCATGCACCGGAACAGCAAATTTGGTCTCCCGCTCAAACAGCGGGCGGTAGCCGGACGAATTCATTCCCATATAGTCCAGACTCTGCTGCCACAGCTTCTGCTGGGGATAGCCTGGAACTGCAAGCGGCTGGCCGTCCTGCACGATAACGGGAATAACGTCGTCACTGAGCATCAGATGACCCTGCTCCATCAAATAAGAGGCTAGTGTAGATTTGCCGGCCCCGGATTGTCCGACAAGCGCATAAGCCCGGTTATTGAGCACAAGCGCACTTCCGTGTAGAGGCAATATCTGTTTCTGCATGAGCAGAACCCCCATGCAGCTCCCCAGAATGTACAGGCGGACACTGTCCAAATCGGCTCCGGCCACAGGATCAACTGTAATCCGGATACCATCCTGAACGGAATACACCGCCTTGCCCTTTGCCTCAAACATGACCTCTGTACCCAGAACGCCAACATTCGGAGTGATCTTGGGAATGGCCTGCCAGCGCTGTGCCAGATCTCCGCGGATTACTGCCACGCTGCCGTTTAGCCCCGGTCCCACTGCTAAGGGAAGCTCCGGTAATGGAAATTCACTGAAAATCTGCAGGCCGAAAGCTTGATACGCCAGACCTTGGACTGTACTTGCCATACCCGTTCCTCCCCTGCCTAAAGATGATGGAAATAGCCCTTATCCCCCTCCAGCAAGCTCAGGGGGATGAGGGCTCCTCGTACCAAATGCTCTTAGGAGTGATGTACGATCTCATCCGGATCACTTTGGAAGGAGTCGGCGATTGCCAGTCCCGGTCCAGCCATAGTCATCTTAACGTCGAGTACTTCCAAAGCAGGCTTGCTGTATTCCTTTTTCATGTATGTCACCCCCTTTCAAGCGATTTCCTCATGACAGGCGCTTCAAGAACCTGTAAAAGACAAGTCCGCGTGCCAGCAGGCGAAAATCCGTATTAAAAATCAGATGAGGTTCGGGCTCACTACCCAGCCGGTCCAAGCATCCGGCGAGCCCCGGGCTGTTCAAATATACCGCAGCCTGCGGATCACGTGTCATCTCCCTCAGCTCACTCAGGAAAGTATCCCATTCCGGCAGCATCCGCTGGATGCCGTCCGCCCCCTGCACTCCGCGCCGCTTGCGGTTGAGCCGGACATTGTCCGGCAGGCGCCCGGCCATTGCGCGGCGGATCAGCGAACGGTCCACACCCTTCTGGACGTACTGCTCTTCGGGAATGGAGAGGCAGAAGCGGATCACACGCAGGTCATTCGTCGGGTCACGGTCCCATACCCGGTATTTCAGCGACAGCTTCGTAGCAACCGTACCGTTAACATTCCAGATGTGCGGCTGCTCAAAGTGTCTTTTGCGGAAATCATAGATACTCTGTGCTGAGGGATCTCCGGCTATATTGGATCGCTGAAGCCGCTCATACACCTCGGTGCGTCTGGCAAATCCGGGGTCAATCAGCTCAGGCAGCTCCTCCTGGCTCTGTCTCCGGGATAGCAGGCCGCGTATTTCAGGAAAAGCCTTCCTGCCTACGATCTTCATAACCAGCCTGCGGTTCGCCTGCATGGACTCGTTGTAACCCTTATTCTCCCGGTAGAAGGAGAGCCAGCGGAATTCCCGGAGCAGCTTGGCCTGATAGTCCAGGGCCGGTCCCCAGGAGACACTCCAGTTCCCTCTCTGTCCGCTGAGCAGAATACCGATATTCTGCTGCTGGGCCTGCTCATAGATCCCTTTGAGCCAATAAGAATTCTCGATAAATTTATAGGGCATTTCCATAATGCCCAGCCAATCCTCGATATCGTTATAGGAGTTGCGCTCTGGAAAATTCATCAGGCTCGGCTGAATATTCCCCACAAAATCTATTGTTTCCTGAATATATGGGCGTTCATCTGCAACCCGGTTGCCGAGCTTGAAGCCGGTGAAGCCGTCTACAGGATAAGAACTGAAGGTATAGAGCGGCTGGCCGCGGCGGCGCAGTTCCTCTGCCGCAAAGCTGACGACTGAACCGGAATCCAGCCCTCCGCTCAGGTTAGCACCTGCTGCACGATATGTACGGAGCCGATCCTTCACCGCCCGTCCAAACACCTCCCGGAATGCCTCCTCGTACTCCCAGTTGGAGCCAAGCCGCAGCTCCGGCGGAGCCTGAATGGTACAATAACGGGAGAAGACGATCTTACCGCCGGTTATCGAGACGGAGTGAGCGGGAGGAAGCTGTCCAACCGAGTCATATACGGTTAAGAAGCAGTCCGCAGCATCTACTCTGTCCTGAATGGCCAGAAACTCGGCCACCCACTGCTCATTCAGCCTCTGTCCCGCACCCGGCAGCGACAGCAGCGGATGGATAACCGTACAAAAGGCGAAGATTGTGCCGGACTGATGAAAATAAAGGGTGCGGTTACCCGAAAAGTCTCTCGCCCCGAACAGCTTGTGCCGCCGCTCATCCCAAATCATAAAGGCGAAATCGCCGATCAGATGCACGGGTGCCTCTTCGCCCCATTTTTCATAGGCAAGTAATATAAGCAGACTGTCGGGGATCGCTTCCCGGTCCTCCCGGGGAATACCCAGCACCTCAAACAGCTCATTTCTATTGTCAATGATCGCATCAGCCGTAATGGCAAGCTTCCGCTCCGGATCATAGTAAGGCAAATGCTCATTTACAGATTGCGGTGTAATCCACTGTGACAGGCATCCGAGATAAACACTCTTGTCCTGCCAGTCCCTCGCATCATCAGCCGGATAACGGTTAAGCTGCTTCATCAGATTCATGCCCAGTTCAGGGTCCAGATTGTGCTGCTGCAGATGATAGATACCGGCGATTGCGCTCATAGAAAGGCCTCCACTTACTGACATCCTGCATAGTTCTTAATAAAGAACATTTCTTACTATATAAGATAACGCTCCGCCCAAAGATTGTGAATTACACGAAGGAGGAAAGTTTATTACTCTTTAGATAGCGTTCTTAGTATACTTAGGTGGTATATAGTTAGGACAAAATTCCTATAAGAACCACCAGGAGGCGGTACTATGGAAAACTCTCCGTTAGAGCCCATTCTTTTCGATATTCCTGAACACTTTGAAAGCAGACGACTGCTGATCCGGCCGGCATTATGGGGAGACGGTGCCGCAGTTAATGAAGCTGTTCGCGAGAGCCTGGATGAGCTTCGTTCTTGGATGCCCTGGGCCAACAGCCTTCCTACCCCGGAACAGTCTGAGGCCAGCATCCGCAGATCCCGGCTGGAGTTCCTGGAGCGCAAGGACATCCGCCTGCTTCTGTTCCATAAGGACACCGGAATCCTCGTCGGCAGCAGCGGCCTGCACCGGATTGACTGGCAGACACGTAAATTTGAAATCGGTTACTGGGTACGGACATCTTACAGCAGACAAGGATATATCACAGAGGCTGTGCAGGCCATTGCAGACTTTGCAGCGGGAGAGCTGGGAGCGAACCGGATTGAGATCCGCTGTGATTCCCGTAATACACAAAGCGCCAAGGTAGCTGAACGGTCCGGCTTCACACTCGAAGGCATCCTCCGTAATGACAAATGTGATGTGGACGGCCAGCTGCGGGATACGATGATTTTTGCCAGGGTACGCGGGGTGGAGTATTGAAGCAGTGAGGGGTACAGGTAACATGTAGGGATCAATATTAGGGGGCATAGATATGGATCATTTGCAGTTTGTTACAGACTACAAAAAAATGACCAGCTGAGGACCAGCTTCACCCGGCTTGCTGCGGATACGTTCGGCCTGAAGCTGAACCGCTGGTATCAGGCGGGCTTCTGGGACGAACGGTATATCCCGTTTTCCTATGCTGCGGGGGAGCAGATTGTTGCGAATGTCTCGGTGAGCCTGCTGGATGTTATTATTGGGGGCCGCGTCAAAAAAGCCGTTCAGCTCGGCACCGTGATGACACATCCCGATTACCGGCAGCAGGGCTTATCCGCAGCATTAATGAACAAAGTCATGGAGGCCTACAGCGGCAGCTGTGATTTCATGTATCTGTTCGCCAATGACAGTGTGCTGGATTTCTATCCGCGGTTTGGCTTCACTACGGCCCGGGAAGAGCTTTTTACTGCCGCATATGGGTCTCAGCAGTCCCTTACCGCGAAGCAGACCTTTATACGCAAACTGGATGGCTCCTGCTCAGAGGATCTGGCATTCATTCATACCTTCGCCTCCCGGCGTCTGCCGGTCTCGCAGCGTTTCGGTACAGACGGCGGCCTGGGGCTGCTGATGTTTTACTGTCTGAATGTGTTCAGCGGGGATCTCTATTACCTGGAGGAGGAAGAGGTCATTGTGATATGTCAGCAGGAGGAGAATGAGCTGCATATGTATGACGTTATAAGCCGCAAGGCACCCGATATTAATGCCATACTGTCTAAGCTTGCGGGTAGCAGCACGGCACGGATTATCTTTCATTACACGCCTGATTACAGCGGGCTTGAAATAAGCAGCGCTCCTTATGACAGCGGATTGTTTGTAAGAGCCTGCTCCGGTGACGCTTTTCCCGGGGGCATCAAGCATCCTGCCACTTCAATCGCCTAGACGGGTCCGGTTACCGGAGCCCGTGAATTACAGGGTCATGAACCCGCCGAAACGGGCAAGGAATTCCTCCTTGTCCTTATAGTCCGGCATGATGCCGCCAAGCCGCCGCCAAAAGGACCGGTCGTGGTTCATATGCAGCAGATGGCACAGCTCATGAACAATGACATAGTCGATTACCTCCGGCGGAGCCATAGCCAGCCTGTAGTTGAAGGTCAGCTTTTTATCTGCGCTGCAGCTCCCCCATTTGGTCCGGGACTCTACGATCTCGAACGACTTCGGCTTAACCTTCAGCTGGTTCTGATAGGGCGGCATCCGCTCGGCAACCACTTTCTTCAGACTGTTAAAATAAAACTTCTTCAGCGCAAGCTTCAACGCCTCCGCATCCCGCTCACCGGTCCCGATCAGCTCATGCAGGAGATACTCCTTACCCAGGTATAAAAAGCTTCCTTCCTCTTCATATGCCTTCGGCTGCGGTACCTGCTTGGCCGCCTCCAGGCTGCGCAGCTTCTCTGTAATCCAGGCACTATGTCCTTGAACTGCGTTAAGAATAACCTCATCCGCTGTCCCCTTGGGGGCTTTAACATTGAGCCGGCCGGCCCCGTCTATTTTCAGCGATATTTTTTTACCTTTACTGTACTGGACGTTCAGCGTCAGGGTCTGGTCTCCGATCTGGATTTGCATGGTTTACCTCTTTTATCGTATAAATCAGCGGCAAGGCTGTCTGGGTTAACTATAGCATGAATTCATGGAAAGATGTCTTTCACACTAACTGTGCAGAATTCCGGGATTTGCAGTGACACATTTATTTGAAAGGTACGTTGCGCCGGCCGGGAAGTGCTACGAATCAGGCTTATCCGGGAAAACAGTTGGATTCAGATTGTAACGGACTCAGGAGCCGTTAATCTCCGCTTATTCCGGTTAATCATCCTCTAACGGACTCAGATGACGTCATTTGTGCAGTTAGGGCTGCTTGGACATAGGATTAGGCCAAATAAGGTTACCTGAGTCCGTTGGATAAGTAAATTCCGCCCAATTACGTCATTAACGTCATCTGTGTCCGTTAGCCGAGCGGGCATGTCTCCTAATCATTAGCACGCCAAAAGGCCCCCGGCCGATAGACCTGAGCATGCTCAGGCCTACAGCCGGGGGCTGTGGTTATTGCTATCATGGCAGCCGCTTCGCAGCAGCGCCTATCGCTTACGGCGTAGGCATGCCGCCGTTCGCATTCAGCGTCTCACCGCTGACATAGCTCGATTCCTGGCTGGCCAGAAACACGTATGCAGGTGCCATTTCGGCCGGCTGTCCGGGACGGGCGAGCGGTGTCTTGGCACCGAAGTCCTTAAGCACTTCTACCGGCTGGCCGCCGCTGATCTGCAGCGGAGTCCAGACAGGTCCTGGCGCTACAACGTTGACGCGGATTCCTTTTTCAGCTACCTGCTGGGCAAGTGATTTACTGAAGGTATTGATTGCCGACTTCGTCGTCGCATAATCCAGCAGAATCGGTGCAGGCGTATAAGCCTGAATCGAAGAGGTATTAATGATCGTGCTGCCCGGCTTCATGTGCTTAATGGCTGCTTTACAGAGCCAGAACAGCGAGTATACATTTGTCTTAAAGGTAGCATCGAACTGCTCTGTCGTCAGATCGGCGATGTCAGTCACGTATTGCTGCATGCCCGCGATATTCGCCAAAATATCAATGCCGCCGAGCTCTTTTACCGCGGTAGCAATCAGCTGCTCACAGTACTGCTCATCCTTAAGATCGCCCGGCATGGCGACCGCCTTGCGTCCGGCTTCCTCAACGAGCTTAACGACCTCCCGCGCATCGGCCTCCTCTTCCGGCATATAGGCCAGGACAACGTCAGCCCCTTCGCGGGCAAAAGCAATCGCCGTCGCACGCCCGATCCCGCTGTCCGCTCCGGTAACTACCGCCTTGCGTCCGGTCAGCCGTCCGCTGCCCTTATAGGTTTCCGCGCCGTCATCCGGCTTCGGAACCATTTCCGTTTCCAGCCCAGGAGCAGGCTGCTGCTGCTCGAATGCCTCTGTGGCTTTCTGATATTGTGTGGTAGGGTCTTGAACCGTAAATTGATTGCTCATCGTACATTCCTCCTCTGTGATTTCCACTCGTTGGTGACTAGGGCTATTCAATTACTAAATCCTTCGACTCTTTCTATGTAACCGGGTTGGTTATCCTTTAAACTAAAGTTAGCTCATTGATGAAGCTGCCTGTTTTTCCGGCCAGCGCTTATTTACTATGAATTTAAGATAAAGGAGTACACCGATGATCAACTCTTTATCCAGCCCCTCCCGCAACGAATCCTTACTGCAAAAGCTGCTCAACATCTGGGAGACCTCTGTCCAGTCTACGCATCTTTTTCTCTCCGAAAAAGACATTGCAGCCCTGCGCCCCCTTGTCCTGCAAGGACTCCGCGGAATAGACCAGCTGCTCCTCTATACCGCTGACAGTAAGGAGCCGCTCGGCTTCATGGGCGTGCAGGACCATAAAATTGAAATGCTGTTCGTCAGCCCCGGGGCCATGGGACAGGGTATCGGCAAAAAGCTTGTTACCCATGCCATTGAGCATTTGAATGTACAAAGCGTGGATGTGAATGAACAGAATCCACAGGCACATGGCTTTTATGAGCATATGGGGTTTTATGTAACTGATCGCTCTGAACTGGATGAACAGGGCAACCCGTTCCCGATCTTGCATATGAAGCTGCGGTAAACCCGCCGCAGCAAAAAGACCCTCCCGGCTTCCCGGAAGGGTCTTAATCATGCTATTCCACCGACAGCCTATTCCACCGACAGCCTATTCCACCGACTTCAGGGCCTCAATCATATGAATCCGTTTGAGCTTGATATGCATGAAGGCCATAACAATGCCTGAGAATAGCATAGTCAACACCGCCGCATAAATGTAGCTCGGCCACTCAATAACCGGAGCGAACATCGTCGCATCCAGCTCGGCCGTCTGCAGGACGAAGCTGTGCAGTACAATGCCGAGGCCCGAACCGGCGGCGATGCCGAGCAGGGTCAGCAGAATATTTTCCCGGTAAATGTACATTGTCACCTCATTATCGTAGAAGCCCAGCACCTTGATGGTCGACAGCTCGCGGATCCGCTCAGACACGTTAATGTTGGTCAGATTATAGAGGACAACAAAGGCCAATGCCGCTGCGGACACAATCAGTACCAGCGTGACCACATCCATGCTTTTCATCGTATCGTCAAAGGCAGTTCCGACGCTGCTTGAGAAGCTGACTGCGGCTACACGCCCGTTAGCGGTTAGCCGTTCACCGAATTGCTCCTCCCAGGCACTGTCCGGTGCGTTATAGTTCAGCAGAGAGGTGTTGAATACCGGCTCTTTGCCGAATACGGAAGTGTAATACGCCGGGGTCATATAAGCATAATGCATTACGTAATTTTCGGTGATTCCTGTCACGAGAAGCCCGAACGGCTCATTTTTGCTGTCCGCCAGGGTCAGGGTATCTCCCGCTTTGAGCCCGTACAGCTTAGCCAGCTTCTCGGAGATAATAACCCCCTCATCCGTCAGCTTCCGGGCTTCACCGGTGCTGCGATCCTGCAGTGATACATAATCGGACAGCGAATCAGCAGCTTCCGGTACAAACAGGTACACATCCTGATCGTTAACACCGCTGGCCCGTGCGGTCATCGTCTCCTGGGCTACATCCAGTGTACCGGTAATAGCCGGTTCACCGCTGATCAGCTGTTCATAAGACTGCTGAGCTTCCGCTGTGGCGTCCGTCTGCAAGGCTACCAGTGCATCGTATTTCATAATGACGCCGAACTGCTTCGGTGCGATGCTGCCGATGGAATCCTTGAGCCCGAAGCCGGTCAGAATCAGCGCCGTACAGCCTGCCACCCCGAATACCGTCATGAACATCCGCTGCTTATAGCGGAACAGATTGCGGGCTGTCACCTTCTGGACAAAGCTCAGCCTTTTCCAGACAAAGGTGATCCGCTCAAGGAGGATACGCTGGCCGCTCTTCGGCGCTTTGGGACGCATCAGGACGGCAGCGTTGCCCCGCAGCTCCACCCGGGCAGCGAACCAGGCTGTAAGGGTGGTGCAGACCAGCGCTACTATAATAGAAATGATTGAATACGACGGATAGAAGCTCTTAATCAGATCCGGCAGATTATACAGCGAGCTGTAGGCATCAAATATAATGGCCGGCAGCAGGGTGAACCCTACAGCTAAGCCGACTGCAGCTCCCGCCAGACTGGCGAGCGTGCCGTAGACCAGGAACTTAGCCATAATGTCACGGTTGCCGTAGCCGAGCGCCTTCAGTGTACCGATCTGCAGCCGGTGCTCCTCGACCATCCGCGTCATGGTTGTCAAACTGACCAGCGCCGCAATCAGGAAAAAGAACACCGGGAACACGCTGGCAATCGCCGACAGCCGGTCGGCGTTGTCTTTATATTCGGCATAGCCCGGATTGGCATTCCGGTCCGTGACATAGATCTTCGGCAGCGTTAGCGCCGCCAGCTGCGCTTCCCCTTCAGCCAGCTCTTCCCTGGCTGCTTCCAGCTGCTCAGCCGCTTCGCTGCCTGCTCCCGCCTGGGCCTGCCGCTGCTCTTCCGTCAGCTGGCCGGCCGCCTGCGCGAGCTGATGCTCGGCAGCTTCCAGCTCCGCACGCCCCTTGGCAAGCTCCGCTTCCCCGTCAGCGCGCAGCCCGGAGAGCCGCGCTTCCGGCACACCTGCCATCACCTGCTCCACTGCCTCTGTATGCTGTTCCAGCAGCATTTCATACTCCGCAGTGTACGCTTTAATCCCGGCAGTATCCCCGAAAGACAGATACGCTTCCGTGTAAACCGGCAGCTTAAAATCCGCCTCTGAAATGACGGCGAACGCATCTGTAGTGCCTTTGCCGATTGTGCTCGTGCCGCGGTTGTTTTTTTCAATGAACTGCGGACTGCGGGCGAATCCGACAACGGTATACTCCGGCGTCACGAAGCTTCCTGAGAGGCCCGCCTCTGTACCGTTCCCGGTGAACACAATCTTATCACCGAGTGCATACTCCACGGACAGCAGGTCATCCAGCACAATCTCCCCGGATTGCTCCGGCAGACGCCCGTCCATCAGGCGGTACCGGTTAAGCGCTTGGTCCGGATTGTACGAAAACACTTTAAGGAGCGTCCCGTTATCACCGGCGAACACATCCGAACTATAACCCGGCTGCAGCTCGGCAACCCCCGGGACGTCCTTCAGCAGCGTAAGCTCATCCTCTGTCAGGCCGAGGGTGCTCTGCACCTTCAGATCCATCAGCTGCTTTTCTTTGAAAAAGGTCCCTGCGGTATCCAGCATATCCGGTCCGGCAGCCTTAATCCCCGAGAAGAAGCAGACGCCCAGCATAATAATCGCAAAAATCGAAATAAAGCGGGCCTTGGTATGCCCGATCTCGCGGAAAGTATCCTTCCATAATGCCCGTTTCGTCATCGTTGTCTGCTCCTTACCATTCGATATCGTCGACGGATACCGGCGCAGGATTAACAACCATCTTCCGTACCTTGGCGTTATTAATTTCAATCACCCGGTCAGCCATCGGCGCAATCGCCAGATTATGCGTAATGACGATGACGGTTGTTCCGGTGTTCCGGCAGGTATCCTGCAAAAGCTTCAGCACCTGCTTGCCGGTGTTATAATCCAGTGCTCCAGTCGGCTCGTCGCAGAGCAGCAGCTTCGGCTGCTTCGCAAGCGCCCGGGCAATCGCAACACGCTGCTGCTCCCCGCCGGACAGCTGGGCCGGGAAATTGTTCAGCCGCTCCCCTAAGCCTACATCCTCAAGCACTTTACGTGCATCCAGCGCACGCGGGGAGATCTGCGAGGCCAGCTCGACATTTTCCAGTGTGGTCAGATTGGGAACGAGATTGTAGAACTGGAACACAAAGCCCACGTCATTACGCCGGTAGCCGGTCAGCTGCTTACTGTTGAATTTGGCAATATCGGTACCATCCACAATAACCTGGCCTTCGTCAGCCGAATCCATACCGCCCAGAATATTGAGCACAGTCGATTTGCCCGCACCGCTGGGACCGACAATGACCGCAAATTCACCTTTATTAATCTCAAAATCGATTCCATCGTTGGCAATAATCATCGTCTCGCCCATCTTGTAGCGCTTGTATTCATTCTTTACAGCAACAAAACTCATTCCTCATCCTCCTGTTTCCCTATAGCAACGCCTTTACCTTCCAGTTTATCATAAAAATATTGTCTAATCCTGCCCGCTCCTATTCAAAAAAGCTGCGGCACCTTCTCCGCAGCTTTGTCTCTGTCTTCCAGAACATTATGCCTTCCGCACAAACTCCGATTTCAGCTTCATCGCGCCGAAGCCGTCGATTTTGCAATCTATGTCATGATCGCCGTCCACCAGCCGGATGTTCTTTACCTTCGTCCCGATCTTCAGCACGGAGGAGCTCCCTTTGACCTTCAGATCCTTAATTACCGTTACAGAGTCTCCGTCACTCAGCACATTTCCGTTGGCATCCTTAACCACCTTAACGTCTTCGCTGTTCCCGTTCTCTGCCCCGGCAGTCCATTCATGCCCGCATTCCGGACACACCAGCTGTGTTCCATCCTCGTAGGTGTAGACTGAGCTGCACTGCGGACAATTCGGTAATTCATTCATTATTTCATGTCTCCATTCGTTTTGAGTTCCCTGCTGCGGCTTGCGGCAGCTCCTTTATTCTAGCATATCGCGCCAAAAAGAACCCCCATAATCCGGGCAGCCGGGTTATTTCTCCCAATATTCCTATACCTGCCCTTATGTTAATTATAGTAAAATATTTCATATGGACTATCCGCGAATTAATGAGAGGAGCTCACTATGAAGGAACATTTTGCAGCACGGCTTGATTTATTCGTTCAGAATAACCAGCAGATTAAAAAGGCTTTTGCCTGGAAAAGCGGACAGATCAACCGGCTGGCTGCTCTGTTGTACACAGTAGAAAATAAAGCGGCGGACCTTGACGCTATCCGTGACAGCAGCGAGCTGATCAAGAGCTCAACCGGCCTATTTTCAACGTTCCGGGGCAATTTGTCAGTCTGTATTGCTGCCCTGCTGTCATTGTCAGGTGACAGGAAGACACAGCTCTCCGATACTCTGGCTGTTTATGAGCTGCTGAAGGAACGCAAGCTGCGGGCCTCCGATTATCTGGTCGCCGCTGCGTACCAGATTGCTGCCCATTCCGCCTTTGACCAGCATCAGCGTATGGCTGACAGAACCCGCCAGTTCTATGACAGCATGAAGGAATATCACCGTTTTCTGACCGGGCAGGATGATTATATCTTCTCCGCCATGCTCGCGCTGTCGGATCTGGAGCCCGAGCAGGGTGCAGCCCGGATGGAGCAACTGTACACGGAGCTGAAGCCGGAATTCCTGTCAGGCAACAGTGTGCAGGCGCTGACACAAGTGCTGGCGCTGGGCGCAGAGACGCCCGGGGCTGCTGCACGTGTGCTTGCTCTGCGCGATGCCTTCCGCAGCAGGGGACTCCGGATGGACAGAGAATACACGTTATCCTCGCTCGGTGTTCTATCCCTGCTGCCGGCAGACGATGAGACGCTTGTCCAGGATATTTCGGATACCCATGATTATCTGCGGACCCAAAAGGGCTTCGGCAGCTGGTCCGTCACCAAGCAGGAGCTGCTGCTGCTCAGCGCCGCCCTGGTATCCTACAAGCATATTGAAGCCGTACAAAGCGGCATCTTGGCCTCGGCGCTCTCCACCAGCCTGACCAATATCGTCATTGCCCAGCAGACGGCAATTGCCGTAGCCGCCGCCTCTTCCGCTGCGGCAGCTTCCTCTTCGCACTGATATTTAACGATTGGAAAATACTTAATAAGGGACTATGCCGCCCGTTTACGGGGTAACATAGTCCCTTTGTTTAGTGCTATTCCAGCCCGGCTGCCCATTTAACGTATCGTTCTCTGCCGGAAGGTTAATCCAGCTCGTAGCCCAGCGTCAGCCGGAAGCCGTCCAGCTCGTAACCAAGCTGAGTGTATAGCCGGATGGCTTTTTTATTGGTGCCGTAGGTGCCCAGGGTAGCAACGGATTTGCCCTGCTCCTTCAGATATGCAAGTGCGGTGCAGAGCAGGTTCCGGGCGATGCCCCGGCTGCGCCACTGCGGAATAACGAACACGTTCTCCGTAACGCTATGGCTATCGCTAATTCTCCAGGTAGAGGTGTTGCCGAGAAACTGATCACCGCTGAAGGCACAGAAGTTCACTATTTCAGGAGTGCCCTGCATCCAGGCCAGATGGTTAAGGCTCCAGGCTACCCCGTCGAAGGAGTCCTGCTCTGCCAGGGTGTATTTCTCGCGGGCCTCATCATTATTCAGCAGAAAGGGGCGGATTTGCACTTCTTCCGGCAATGGATATGCAGGAACCGGACGGCTGAGATCGTATTTTAAAATAACAATGCTCTCGTAAATAGTAAAGCCGCGCTTCAGGTAATAGCTCTGCTCCGCAAGATTGTCAGGGTCAATATACTGATTCAGCACAATCCGTTTCTCCGGATGCTGTGCCTTAATCTCCCGTGTCCGAGCAATCAGCGCATTGAGCAGGGCGTCCTTAACAGCTTCATCCTCATCTTCGCCGGCAAAGCTGATCTCACCGGTGAGATAGCGGATAAAGCCCGGATCATCATCATGCCCGGCTGCGTGGAACGTATCATGGTAAGTCAAATTGGCGATTGCGAGCGCTTCGTTCTCTTTTCCAGCCAAAAACATATTCTTCTGCTCAAAATCACCGTGATACAGGTAATGCATATGCAGCGCAAAGCCAAATGACGCTACCGTCTCTTCATCTCCGTCATTCACATTCCGGATAATCCAATCTCCCAACAAACATCGTCCCCCGTCTGCCTCACTCATTAAGCCGCGAAGTCAGCATTTTTTTGGTAATAATACCCTTTTAATAGTGGATAAGCTTACTGAAATATGCAAGGTAAAAGTTGAATATAACTAATCTGCACATGGTGTTCAGGCCATAATTCTGCGATGATAAAGCTGCATTCCAGCCCGTTCAAGTGATTGTAACAACAAATCTTCCATGCGGCGGGTATCGGCTGATTATTGTGTTATAATCACTCTGATTTATTCGTTTGTAAGAAGCACACGTGAACAGAACAAACAGAAACAGGTGATGAAATGTTTGAGCTTAAGTGGCTGTGGCAGAACCTGCAGGGAAACCGGGTAAGGTATATTCTGGCACTCTGCCTCTCGGTGGTGGGTTCCGCACTTACCATTGTCAACCCGTACATCAGTCAGCGCATTGTCGACACGTTCATAGCCGGCGATCATGCAGCCCAGAATCTGACCGATAAGCGCGGACTGCTGATTGCACTCTGTCTGGGCATGATCGGCTTTTCGCTGCTGCGTACCGGTCTGGCCTATCTGACAACAATGCAGTATGAGCGTTCCTCGCAGAACATGATGTACAACATCCGTATTTATCTGTACAACAAAATCCAGGGGCAGGACCGTGAGTACTACGACCGCAACCGTACCGGTGACCTTATGACCAAAATGACCGGTGATCTGGATATGGTGCGGCACTCGATGGCGTGGATTTTTAAGACGATTATCGAGTCGGTGACGATTTTTGCAGCCGCTGTCATTTACTTTTTCACCATTGATGCGGTATTGACCTTATGGATGCTGGTCCTGGCACCGCCGATTTTTATTGTGGCCTACATATTTGCCAAGCGCGTACGCCCGATGTATATCGACCTGCGTGAACGGCTGTCCCAGCTGAATACGACCACACAAGAGAACATCTCCGGGAATCGTGTTGTCAAAGCATTTGCCCGCGAAGCATTTGAAATTGAAAAATTTACAGACAAGAATAAGAACTATTCGGCGGCCAACAAAAAGGCGGCACTCGTCTGGCTTGATTACTTCCCGTATCTGGAGAGCTTTGCCCAGGCGTTCAACGTCATCCTGATGCTGGCCGGCGGCCTGTTCCTGATGGAAGGAAGAATTACCTTCGGGGAGTTTGCAGCCTTCACTTCACTGATCTGGGCGATCTCAAACCCCATGCGCAATATCGGTATTATTATTAATGATATTCAGCGGTTTTTTGCCAGCTTATCCAAAATCATCGACATCTACTATGCCAAGCCGGCAATTGCCAATGAGCATAACCCTGTGCAGAAGCGCCGGTACGAAGGCCGAATCGAATTTCAGAACGTCCGGTTCAAATATGACAGCGCTCTCGTCCTGGATGATATCAGCTTTACTGTTGAGCCTGGTGAAACGGTCGCTATCATGGGTTCAACCGGTGCGGGCAAGACCACCATTATCAACCTGATCCCCCGTTTCTATGAGGCAACCTCAGGCAAAGTGCTGGTGGACGGCGTGGATGTGCGCAATCTGGAGCTTGATGAGCTGCGAGGCAATATCGGGATGGCTACCCAGGATGTGCTGCTGTTCTCGGATACGATAGACGGCAACATTGCTTACGGCGATCCTGATCTGCCCGAAGAGGATGCGATGGAATATGCCCGGAAGGCTGCAGCCCACGACTTTATTACCAAAATGCCGGAAGGCTACGATACGGTAGTCGGTGAGCGCGGCGTCGGTCTGTCCGGCGGACAGAAGCAGCGCATTGCGCTGGCGCGGGCACTCGCTGTGCACCGGCCGATTCTGATTCTTGATGATACGACCTCTGCGGTCGATCTGGAGACGGAGGAGCATATCCAGCGCAGTCTGCGTGAGCTGGAATATCCGTGCACGAAGATCATCATTGCCCAGCGGGTATCTACCACCTGTGAAGCAGACCGTATTCTGATTATTGACCGCGGCCGCCTGATTGAAGAAGGCACACATGCCGAGCTGCTGGCGAAGCGGGGTTATTACTACGATGTATTTATGCTGCAAAACGAAGGTATTGGAAGGCAGGTGAGCCAGAGTGGCAAGGAATAGATTCGACGTCGATGAGAATCTGGAGTCGCCGTTTAATATTAAGCATTTCCGGCGTGCCATGGTCTATATCAGACGTAAAAAGAAACCGATGATTCTCGCATTCATTCTGAGCGCCCTCTCGGCTGCAATTTCCCTCTCAGCACCGCTGATCATGCAGCATGTTGTTGACGTGACGATCCCGGCCAAAGCCAAAGGCGCACTGGTCGGCTGGTCAGCGCTAATGCTGGTGACTATTGTAGTCAGTGTTATTCTGGCAACGATCCGTTCACGTATAATGACTAAGGTCGGGCAGGATATTATTTTTGATATCCGGACGGATCTGTTCAAGCATCTGCAGGAGCTGCCGTTCAAGTATTACGATGACCGTCCGCAGGGAAAAATCCTGATCCGGGTTGTAAACTATGTCAATGGGGTTTCGGATGTACTGTCTAACGGAATTATCAACTTTATCCTGGAAATCGTGAACCTGATCTTTATCGCGGCCTTCATGTTCGCGGTCGATGTCCGGCTCTCATTCGTAACACTGGCCGGGCTGCCCGTGTTCCTCGGCATTATGCTGCTTATCAAGAACAAGCAGCGCCGGGCCTGGCAGGCTGTCTCCAATAAGAGCTCTAATCTGAACGCCTACCTGCAGGAGAGCATCAGCGGGATTGGCGTCACCCAGATGTTCTCACGCGAGCAGCATAATGAGGGAACCTTCACCAAGCTCGCCGGTAATTTCCGGACCGAATGGATGAGAGCCCTGCGGTATAACTCACTCATCCCGTTCACCGTTGATAATCTGGCTACGACCGTTATGACGCTGATCTTTCTGGTCGGCCTGCTGACGCTGAGTCCCCAGGATGCCACCTTCGGTGTCATTCTCGCTATGAGCAGCTACGCGGGCCGCTTCTGGCAGCCAATTCTCAACCTGTCCAACCTTTACAACAGCTTTATTAATGCCGTTTCTTATCTGGAGCGGATCTTCGAGACACTGGATGAGCCGGTTACGGTCAGCGACGTGCCAGGTGCTAAGGAGCTTCCGCCAGCACGCGGGCAGGTAACCTTCGACGATGTAACCTTCGCCTATGATCCGGGGCTGAATATTCTGGAGAACATCTCCTTTGACGTCAAGGCCGGCGAAAGCGTCGCTCTGGTTGGACCAACCGGGGCCGGTAAAACTACCGTCGTCAATCTGATCTCCCGGTTCTACAACCTCACCGGCGGCCGGATTCTGATCGACGGCGAGGATATTGCCGGGGTAACGATGAAGTCGCTGCGCAGCCAGATGGGCATCATGCTGCAGGACAGCTTTATTTTCTCCGGCACGATTCTGGATAATATCCGTTACGGTAAGCTTGATGCTACGGAAGAGGAAGTCATCGCTGCAGCCAAAACCGTCTGCGCCGATGAATTCATCCGCGAGTTCGAGCAGGGCTATATGACCGAGGTCAATGAGCGCGGCTCCAAGCTCTCGCAGGGGCAGCGGCAGCTGATCTCGTTCGCCAGAACGCTGCTGGCCGATCCGCGCATTCTCATCCTGGATGAGGCAACCTCCTCGATTGATGCCAAGACCGAACGGCTGCTGCAAAAGGGGCTGAACGAGCTGCTCAAGGGCCGCACCTCCTTCATCATCGCGCACCGCCTGTCGACCGTGAAGAACTGCGACCGCATTATGTACGTGGCTAACAAGGGTATCGCCGAAAGCGGCTCGCATGAAGAGCTGCTTGCACGCAAGGGCCTCTACCACCGGCTCTACACGGCGCAGAAGATGGAGGCTTAACATTTACTTTGTGGATAGTGGAGCGGATACTCCCCTTTGTGGGGGGTATCCGTTTTTTTTTGCCTCTGCGTGGCGCGAGGCTGATTGGACCGGCACGGACTTAGCCGGTTTCGCGGCTCAGCTTGAGCTTGCTAAAGGGAAAAGTCCCTTTATTTCGCATACTTCCGGTCCGCTTAGGCCTACTTAAAGGGAAAAGTCCCTTTATTTCACACACTTCCGGCTCGCTTGAGCCTGCTTAAAGGGAAAAGTCCCTTTATTTCGCACACTTCCGGCTCGCTTGAGCCTGCTTAAAGGGAAAAATCCCTCTATTTTGCATACTTCCGGCTCGCTTGAGCTTGCTAAAGGGAAAAATCCCTCTATTTCGCACATTTCCAGCTCGCTTGAGCCTACTTAAAGGGAAAAATCCCTCTATTTCGCACATTTCCGGTCCGCTTAGGCCTACTTAAAGGGAAAAGTCCCTCTATTTCACACACTTCCGGCACTCTTGAGCCTGCTAAAGGGAAAAATCCCTCTATTTCGCATATTTCCAGTCCGCTTAAGCCTGCTTAAAGGGAAAAATCCCTCTATTTCGCACACTTCCGGCTCGCTTAGGCATACTTAAAGGGAAAAATCCCTCTATTTCGCACATTTCCGGCTCTCTTGAGCTTGCTTAAAGGGAAAAGTCCCTCTATTTCGCACATTTCCGGCTCGCTTGAGCTTGCTAAAGGGAAAAATCCCTCTATTTCGCACATTTCCAGCTCGCTTGAGCCTACTTAAAGGGAAAAATCCCTCTATTTCGCATATTTCCGGCTCTCTTGAGCTTGCTTAAAGGGAAAAGTCCCTCTATTTCGCATACTTGTGCCGCCAACGCCCAAATCAAAGGTATTTTGCCTCTCATTTCGCACATTCAGCCATCCGCGCTCACTTCTCTTATTACTCTTGTTACTCCCACACCCTCACTTCGCACATCGCGCCACCTAAACGCCGATCCTCATACCATCCCCCTTCTAACCATTCCTTGACACCCCCATTCCTGTACTCCTCCACCTTCTGCCACTTCCCCCAACACAATCCCACCCCAAAAAGCCAAACGCCACCTCCCCAAAAGGGAAACAGCGCCTGGCTTGTCACAACCATTAGTATCCTAACAACTATATTATTTCAACAAACCTAGCATTCCAACAAACCTAATATCCCAGCAAACTCTTAGTCTTCGCAAAAATCTCGTTTGCCAGCTCCGTGTAACGTGTGCTGCCGTTAGCCTCTACTTGGGCTTTGTAGCTATCATAGTTATCCAGGCTCTCCTGGCCGGTGACGAATTTCAGGGTCATCGTTTTGACGTAATCCATGAGCGGGGTGGAGATGAGCTTCATCTGCTCGCTCTCCTCGGCCGTCGCCATGATCGGCGGGATCAGCTTACGCGTCTCGCGTGTATCCTGAATACGGGTCATGAAGTCACGCTCGCCTTCGGTCATTTTGGACAAGCGGAGCTTCTCCGAGCCGCCGTAAGCGAACATCCCGCCGGCGAACCCGTAATCAACATTCAGCTGCTTAGGAGCGCCTTCATTCATTCCGTTATAGTAAATATCCGGATTCAGCACTACATTACCGTCTGCATCAAGCGTATACGTCTCGCCCTCTACACCCCACAGGCTCAGCATCTGGCCTTCATTAGAGTACCAGAACCAGTCGATGAAGCGCAGCATTTTGATAAAGCCCTCTTCACCCAGGTCATCCAGCGCATTCTGGCTGATCATAACGCCATTCTCCAGCCGGGAGTTCTCGATCTGCAGCTTGCCTTTCGGACCGCCAGGCTGGGTAATCATATACAATTCGGCATTGGGGTCCTGCACCTTGCTCTTAAAGTCAGCGAGTACCTGGTATACGCCGCTGATGGCATAGGTATCGCCTTTGAAGAACTTCGCCTGTGCCGCATCGTCCTCCTGGGTGAACGTTTCCGGGTCCAGAATGCCGTCACCGACGAGCTTATTGAAATAGCCCACGAAGCTCTTGAAATCATCCGAGTTATCGGCAAAAGTGAACTGCTGCTTGTCGTTATCAAATGTCAGGCCGCTAGAAATCCCCCAGCCGGCGGTAACGCCATACTGCACAGCAGCGATATTCAGGGCAGATTCACCTTTGAACTGGTCAGAGATAACGTATGGGGAGCCGGTGTAATCTTTTACTTTTTTCAAGGCTGCAGCAAATTCTTCATAGGTCCAGTTGCCCTGCTCCCCCTCTACATCCACTCCGGCCGCCTCAAAAACATCCTTACGGATAATGTAAGAGTAGCCGCCGCCCGCAATCTCCCACATGCCCGGAAGCACATAGTACTTGCCGTCGTCACGCAGCTTCATCTTCAGGTCCCCTTCCATCCCCCAGTCCTTAACTGCCTTGGAATAGTTCGGCATGTACTGGACCCAGTCACTGACCGGAACGATCTGGCCGGATGCTACGAAAGCGGATTCATCATAAGTCTTGGGAATAATATAAGGGGCATCACCGCTGTTGACCAGCAGGGATTTCTGATTCTCGTATTCGGTTCTGGCTGTAATAGCCAGATCGAAGGTTACATTGGTTTTCTCCTGAATGGCGCTCCAGAGTCTCCAGTCTGCTTTGTACGGATAGTTCTCATGGTCACTGTACATCATCGAGTAGCTGACCGGCTCATTGGAGCGGAAGGTCTGGTCCTCGCCAAAAGTATAATCCTCAGCCTTACCCGCTTCCGCATTAGAAGCCCCCGCATTCGCCGCCTTCGTCGCTTCCGGCTTATTGCTGTTCGCTGCACCGTTGTTACCGGATGAACAGGCCGAAGTAAACACAAGCAGCATTGCCATCAATCCCATGCCTACTGATTTCGTGAATTTCATATTGTGCCTCCCCTTTATGGTTCAAGCTTGTATATAACGGAGCGCAGTATGCACATCCGGTTATACCGTTACCCTTTGACAGCCCCGATCATCATGCCCTGTACGAAATATTTTTGGACAAAAGGATAGATACAGATAATCGGTAATGACGTTAGCACCATGGCTGTAGATTTTACACTTGCGGCAATCTGGCTCGTCTGGTCGGAGGTGGCTCCGATTTCCGTCGGACTGATCGCATTATCGATGATCTGCTTCAGATATAGAGCCACCGGCCATTTCTCCTTCGACTGCAGATACAGGGAAGGGCCGAACCAGTTGTTCCACATCCCAACCATCACGAACAGCATAATGGTGACGAGTATCGGCTTCGACAGCGGCAGAATGATCCGTGTAAAAATCCCGAATACCCCCAGGCCGTCAACACGCCCCGCCTCCTCCAGCTCACCCGGCAGACCGGCGAAGAACGTCTTCATCAGAATGACATTGAACGCGCTGATCGCTCCCGGAATAACAATCGCCCAGATGGTATCCCGCAGCCCTAAGGTTTTGGCTACCAGAATGTAGTTGGGAATGAGTCCGCCGCCGAAATACATCGTAAACAGCACGAAGGGAATAAAAAACTTATTCAGCCGCAGTTTATCTTTGGAGAGCGGATAAGACATGACTGCGGTTGCAGCTACAGCTATAAAAGTACCGATGACAGAGTACACGAGGGTATTCCAGTAATATAAGAAAAAGTCCGGCTTGCTAAGAATGACCTGATACGTCTTCGTTGTGAATTCCACCGGAAAAATCGAGACCGAACCTGCATAAATCGCCGCCTCCGAGCTGAAGGACTGGGCCACCAGATAGACGAACGGATACAGGGTAAACAGCACAATCAGGATCATAAAAATACTGTTAATGATGTTAAACAGACTGAAGGTTCTGCTGGTCTTCATGTTCTCTGCTCCTTTCTACCATAAGCTTGATTTCGTAGTCCGCTTGGATACTGTGTTTGCCGTCGTCACCAGAATCAGCCCGATAATGCCCTCGAACAGGCCGACTGCAGTCGCATAGCTGAAATTACCGCCGGTGATCCCCATCCGGTACACATAGGTGGAGACGACATCTGCCGATTCATAGGTAAGCGGATTGTAGAGCAGCAGGATCTTCTCAAAATTAGAGCTTAGAATGCTGCCGATGTCGAGAATCAGGAGCACCATGACCGTCGGCAGAATACCGGGAATCGTAACGTGCTTGGCGAGACGCATCCGGTTGGCCCCGTCCATTTTGGCTGCCTCATACAGTGCCGGATCAATGCTGGTCATTGCAGCAAGATAGAGGATCGTTCCCCAGCCCAGCCCCTGCCATACCCCGGACGTAACATAGATGGGTGTGAACCATTCCGGCAGCGAGATGAAGGCGATTTTCTCAAGTCCAAGTGTGTCCAGGAGGCTGTTAACCGGACCGGTTAAGGAGAGGATTTCTTTAATCATCCCTGCAACAATAACCATCGAGATAAAATGGGGCAGATAGGATACGGTCTGGACGAATTTTTTCCATTTGAGCCTGCGGATTTCGTTGAGCAGGAGCGCAAACAGCAGGGTAAGCGGGAATTTAACCACCAGGTAACTCACGCTCAGCGTCAGATCGTTGAAGAATGCCCGCCAGAAGGTCGGGTCCTTCATGAACATTTCAAAGTAAGTAAAGCCGACCCATTCCGTTCCAAAAATATTCGGCCCGCCCCTGTACTTGCGGAAGGCAATAATATTCCCCAGCATCGGAGCATACTTAAAAATCAGGAAATAAAGTACGGGAATGACCAGGAACGAATAGAGCTTCCATTCCTGCTTAACATGCTTCCACAGCGGCGTCTGATCTTTCCTCTTAAGCTGCTTGCGGGCTGCCCCACTGATTTGCGGCTGAGCTGCCATTATGCGATCACTTCCTTAATAAAAATTCATCTCGTCCAACATGAATCCGTTTACATCCCGACTGTACCCCGTCCTCCGCCTGTGCAGCAATGTTCATTAAGGAAAATGATGTACGAAACCCGTGATTTGGCAGCTGATATTTTGAACATGATGGATGATTTGGCGAATTTGACTTGTCTGTAGGTAAAAAAAAGATGGCCCCGGGCTACCTCGGAGACCATCTTTTCATTTAAGTGATTATTTTTCAGTACCCAACTAATTTTTTATTAAATAATTCCCAACTAACTCTTTAATCAAAACAATAGTTCCTAGGACCACGAAGATTAGCCCAATAGTAAATGGTATACCTAGATTCAAACTATAGCTTTTATAACCAGATGCACCAAATATAGCGAACCATATTTTGGTTCCTTTATAAGTATCTACAGATGGCAAAAAGTTAGTCGCCAATATAATAATGGCTAAACAGACAATAGTCCCACAGAATAAAAATACTGATCCAATAAGAGTGTTTTTCATACAACCCCCTCCTCAACCTAATTATTACATAAACTAACGGAAAATGTCCTCGATTTTACGTCGAGGACACTTGTTTAGCTTTTCCGTTAAACGTTAGGAGCTGTGGTTGGTGGTATTGGTGTAGTTGCATTAATCGATTTACTTGTATTTTCCCTTGACCAATACTCATTTGCTTTAGTAACTACACTGGTATTGGTACCTGTTTTTGTATACGTATAATTATTTAAGGATCCTGATGCGTATATCGTTACGGTATATTCTCCAGTGTAATTATCATTTCTGTATTTAATGTAAGGTCGAGTTCCCCAAACAGTCCATGCTGGGATATCAGCACCCTGTGCAATTGTAGTTGTCTGTTCTACTGACCCCCCTACTGTAAATCCATACTTCTTTCTAATTTCATCTGAGCCAGCAAAATTTATGGTAAGAGCAACTTTTTGCATTTTCGTATATGTAACTTTAATTGGGACAGCTGATCTGTAGTTATCTTCAGAAATCCATGACGGTTGATAGCGAACCATATAGTCCTGGGAGGCCAAATATGGTCCTGATGTCCACGATTCCATGACAATTTGTCCATCAGCATACATAGGAGAAATTATATTATTTGATGCTTTAGTAGTTTGGATTTCGGCAATATTATTGAAAATACTCGCAGCACTAGAACCATTTATTTTACTGTTGTCCGAGTTATATAGCTTTTCTAAAGATGCTTTTAGCGCTCTCTCGTCCAAAATCTTTCCCGTTTCTTTATCAATACCTTCCAAATCAGCAACCTTTTCTACCCTGATAAGCTGATCTGACGAAGGTGCTGCTTCCCTGTAAACTATAGAAGATTCTACAACATCAACCACTTTTGGAGATACAATCAGTGCATCTTTTGTAATAAACGGATTACTGATATTCACTACAGTAGATTGACTGTCAACACTACCTTCAGCGGCATAAGCAGAACCACTTACAACAATTGCAGAAGTAAACAATAAAAGTGCAGTTTTTTTCACTAAGTTCACGACTTCATCTCCTAAATAATGTATTTTGTACCATTTAATAATATAGTTATTTTTCCTTTTTGTAAACTATTTATCTTTTTTTATAAAATAATCCTTTTTTTGAGATATTTAATATTGGTAAACAAAAGGAGTAAATGATATATATATCATTCACAGCATTGAAACAAACCTTAGACAAACAACATTCAAAGATAGATATCTAGCAGGTCGGCATGCTCAAGCAGTATGCATCGGCTGACGTGCCTACATGAAAAAATAGAGAAATCCCTCCCCCTCCCCCCCGAGAAGAAAATGAACATTGTTCCTAAGACATACTTCGCTCATTACCCACTACTCCTTTTAAAAAATATCGATACGTCTACTGCCTTAGCGCACAAATTGGAGTTTGACCTGCGGCTCTGTTACCATTATTGGCTTAGCCGATTTGTTAAACACCATCATCGTTTTACGGTTTGACTTGTAAAGACCTTGTAAACAGTTAATTATTCGAAATGCTCATACAATAGTTTACCCCTGCTCCTGAATCGTTCGGTACTTGCCGGGGGTGATGCCTTCATACTTCTTGAACACACGAATCAGCGCATGGCTGCTGGCGAAGCCGACGCGGGCCGCCGTCTCGTCAATGCTTACTCCCTCTATGAGCAGCGATTTTGCTGCTTCCACCCGGGTATGGTTGATATAATCGTGCAGCCCCGTCTCTCCTGTCTGCTCACGGAACAAGCGGGATACGTACTGCGGAGTCAGCCGGAATTCATCTCCGATCAGGGCGACACTGAGATTCTTGTCATTATAATTTTTCTGCACATAATCAATAATCTTCTCGCTGATCCCGGTGCCGGCCTGATTATTCTGCTTACTCTTAAGCAGTCCGCATACCCGCCCGAAAATATCCATCAGCTCCTGCTCAAACTCCGCCTTGGTGGAGCAAGATAAGAGCCGCTTGAGCGGCCGCCATTCCTCCCAGGCGATACCGGCCTGCTCCGAGTCGGGAATCGTTTTGATCATCGTCGTTGCCAGATCCAGCAGCACGCATTTGGCCATCTCATGGGAAGCCTCGCACTGGAATGCCTGCCCGATCACATTGCTGATCATCTGCTGTGCCTTGCCGAATTCCTCCGCCTTCAGGAAGTTGATCAGGATCATCTGGTCGTTCACAGTGAAGAAATAGCTGCTCTCGCCGGGCTTGATATCCCCGTACCAGATCAGCGCCCGCTCCCCGAGCATAATCCGGTGCTCCTGCGCCTCCAGCGCCTGCACAAAAGCCTGATGAATCCCGTCCATCCCGCTCAGCAGATTGCTGCCCACTGCGGTGAACCGGAGCCTATACCGCTCGAGAATGAAGCTGCCGGCCTTCGCCAGATCCTGCTCTAACTGCTCCTTCCATTGCTCCGTGAACTCCGGATGTACATTTACCACCGCAGCAAGCATTCCGTCCACATCTGTAAAATGCAGCATCACTCCCTCACCCGCCGTATCCTGAGCGATATTCGAGACAATGAACTGGGATAAGGCCAGATCGGTCACTCCGTCCTCACTGCTCTCAATATAAAACAGCATTACGGCAAAGGTGTCCCCCGTCCATGACAAATGGTAGGCCTTCGCCAGCTCCGTCAGCGGAACATTACGGTCCGTCTGCCCCTTCAGCAGCTTGACCAGATAATAATCCTTCAGCACCCGCAGCTGCTGGGCCTGCTTGTTGTTCATATCATCGCGCTCGCGGATCGTCTCCAGCACACTGCTGCGGATAAAGGTGTACTCATCCAGATACGCCCCGCTGCGCGGCATCGTATTACGGGCAAACACGCTCACCAGCTGCCTGATCGGGTCATAATTTTTCCGGGCAAAATAAGTGATTACCGCCCCCCCGATCACAAAGCACAGCAGCAGCCCGAGCAGGTTCAAATTACGGATGGTGCCGACGCGTTCCCAGAATACCTTTGTCGGAAACACACTGATATACTTCCAGCCCGTTGTGTCTGAGGATTCAATGGTAATCATCGATTCCACTTCCTGAAAGGAGCCCGTAAACGTCCCTGTCCCGCGGTCACTCCACTCCCGGTACAGCGGAGGAGCAACTGTATTCCGGCCGGCATTCTGGATCAGCACCTGATTATTCGTATCCATAATGAACACCTGGCCGCGTTCCACCCAGTCGATATTGCCCAGCATGGTCATGATTTTCTCAGCGTTAAGCGCAATAATCAGCGTCCCTGCCGTCTCAGAGCTTCCCTGCTTCGTCAGTGACCGGACATAAGCCGGAGTGTAGACGATATTCCCCTGATTCTCTACAGGAAGCATCACATATCCGCGCGTCTGCTCCCCGTTGATGAGCTCCTGCCAGCTGCCGTAGCTGAACGTGTCCGTCTGCAGCTTCATTTCATAGAAGTCCTGCTCCTTCACATAGGTTTCGCTTGAGAGCACCGTCTGCAGCGGTTTCGAGTACAGATAAATACCCTGTATAAAATCATTCGCCGACAGCAGCTTGTTCAGCTCCTGCTTCATCTCATATACTCCGTAAGCGCTTTCCGTTCTGGATGAGATTAATTTGCGCACATCCGGGTGGATAGCCAGCTGGGCCGCCAGACTCTCCGTCTGCAGCAGCTCCCCGTCCACGATGTACCTGACCTGCTGCAGCATTGCGCCGCTGGCCAGCACGATTTCACGCTTGACGATCTCCCGGGTCTGGCCGTATATGATTAAGCTGAGTATGACCGGTATACATAGAATCACAGCATACGAAACAAATAGCCGGTAAGCTACACTCCGGGTGAATTTTCCCCGCATCCAAGCCAATACTGATCCCCTGCCTCATTGTTCTTTTTGTAATGTCACTCTTTTTGTACATTACCAATGATAGCACGATCCTTGTGCAGGGTTGATGTACAAATTGAACCTGCATGTTCAATTTGTGTATTGCGGGGGAAATCCGGTACCCCTGGAGCAGATTGCTTAATTCTGTCCGCCTTGCCCGCTGCCTCTATCCATGCCCTGCCCGCCGTTACGTCTCATCCCGCCGTTCATCCCGGGGAACCCGCCATCCGTGCCGCGGCCGCCGCCAAAGCCCTGTCCCCTGTTCATCCGCGAGCCTGAGCCGCTGCCGTCACTGGAGATTGTCTGAGAGGAAATGGCATCGCACGAAGTCAGCACCATAGAGCAGCTGAGCACAGCTATGATCAGAGCAGTATAACGTCTGGTCCGCATTCTTCATCTCCTCCTTCCGGTAAAGTAATCATATACATCCTTAAAGCCCATGTACGAGAACACGATCAGCAGCGGATACACCGGGAAAATATACCGCGACTTAATCTCCCACAGCAGATAAAATCCGATAAACCCGAGTATGCTCAGCACCAGCGGAGTTTCCCCGTAGCGTCCAGCCCTGATACTTCCGATCAGCCGGACCAGGATACCGCCGTACATCAGCAGATTCAGCCCATACATCATCCACAGCAGTCCGCTCCGGTAGCCGGAAGCTCCTTTAAAAAGATCAGTGGCTGCGTTCGTGTAGCTGTAGCGGTCCATGACCATACCCACCATGCGCCCTCTGTCGCCGGAGGAGCTGTCATTACCGAGTCCGTAGCGTTCCATCTGGTAGGTGCCTTCCGTCCAGGTCCAGATCAGCTTTTTATAATACATTTTGACCAGATCGCCTGCGCTTGCGTCCGCCAGCTTATTACTGATCTCCTCTTTGAACAGCTCCGTACTTGCCGCCTTATTGTAATCAGCATCCTGCTGGTAAATCGTATAGCTCTCCCGGTTGTCCCAGAAGCCGAACGTCTCCAGATTGATGCCCATATTCAGCCACATATAGACCGGTGCGGAATTGGTATTGACGGATTCATCCACTACACCCGCTGCCTGCAGCGCCGCATTTTGGGTCCAGCCTGGTACATTAAACAGCGCACCCGTAATGAATAACGCCGCCAGTGTCTTCCGCACACCCAGCTTACGGATACCCAGCAGCAGGCTAATCAGTACCGTAATCAGCACAATGACACCGACGCTGCGGAAATAGTTCCCGATGGCCAGCAGGATGGCTGCAAACAGAATGTCCTTTAAGGATTTTCTTTGTATAAATTTCACGGCAAAATATAATGCGCTCGTCAGAAAAGCGGTAGCAATCACATCATTATAAATAAAGTTGCTCATGAACAAGGCCGGCAGATAGGCTGCCGCAAATACCAGAACCCCGTAGTCATGCTCCCGGGACTTAACGTTAAGCTCTTTATACAGCAGGTAAATCATTAACGCGGTTAACAGTGTGAACAGAATATTGAATATTTTAATTGTCAGGTAGTTATCCGGAAAAATATACAGCAGCGTCTTTAAGTATAGTACCGTTGAGAAGTTAAACGGGAACATATGCAGATACCCGCCCGTCTCAAAGGACGAATAATCGCTGCGGTATAGCATATCCAGCGCCAGATTAAGCACCGTCTCAGAATCATCCGTCGGCAGACGGGGGAACAGGAAAATAATAGCCAGCTGAAGGGCAAAGGACACCGCCAGAACGGCAGGAATGACGATCCGTCTGCTGAACCTATTGAGCTTCAGGCTTATTGTATAGAGCGCGGCGCTTATTGCCAGCATCAGAACGATGACCAGAATGAACAGGCCGAGCTGCTGTTTCTCGAGCACCGGTGTATCGCCATACACGAAATAACTGTACTTCGCCCTGATAAAAAACGAGGATGCAATGAACAGTCCGATGAACAAGCTAAGGATGATATAAAGTGATTTGTGAATACCCCTGGCCATGATGAGCCTCCCCTTAAGGCAGTATGATAACCGGAGTATACATAATGAAGCTGAACGTTAGATGAAAATGATGTTTTATTAAAAAGTGAATCTTTTTACTGACTCGATTAACTGTGACGCCAGCGCAGACTGCTGTTCCATCGACACTGCCGCCTCATTCATCACCACATTAATGTCGGACAGGCTGGCATTAATCTCGGCCGTATAGGCAGAAGCATTCCCGGAGGTATCTACAACTGTATCTATCACCTTACTGATCTCCTTAATGGAGGCATTCATTTTGGCCGCAGACCCGTTCACTTCCGTAGAAATCCGGTGGATCAGCGCCGCGTCTGACTGGTATTGGCGGCCGGTCTGCAGCAGGAGCTCATAATCCGCTTTTACATTATGGTCAATGTACTCCAGCACATCCTGGGAGCTGCGCGACAGATGCTCGAATACCTCCCGAACCTGTACCACAAGCTCCTCAATTCCCGAAATGGCCTGAGCAGACTGGTCTGCCAGCTTCTTCACCTCTCCGGCAACCACCTCAAACCCTCTGCCCTGCTCACCCGCTCTGGCTGCCTCAATCGATGCATTCAGAGCCAGCAGATGGGTCTGTGACGAGATTGCCTTGACGCTATGGGAGATGACGCTGATCTCCTCAACAATTGCGCCGGCTGCGATGGCTTGTAGAATATTATCCTGCTTTTCCCTGTAGGTCCGGTCGGCCTGCTCAAGGGACGCAATGACCTGCCGGCTCATCTGTAAAGCGCGGTTTTCCATTTCATCCGCTGAGCTCAAGGCCGACCCGGCATTTGCCAGCAGCAACCGGTTTTGCTCATGGATCTGCTCGAAGGAGCTATTCGCTTCCCGGGTGGAGTGCAGCAGACTTAACGCATCATCCGCGAGGGTTGATGAAGTCGTATGTATCGTGTTCATGCTGGCCGAAGAATTACGGGCCGATTCCATTAGCTCATAGCTGGCCGAATTGATGTTGCCCGAAATATCTGCGATTCCGGAGACTAAGGATTTGATATGGGCAGCGCTTTTATCGAGTGAATGGCCGAGTCTGCTGATCTCATCATTGCCGCCAAACTTAAGCTCCCCCGACAACACGCCTTCCCCCAGCTGCTCGGTGTACGCCAGTACCTTTTTCAGCCGCTTCAGGACCAGCTTATCGTATACAAAAACAATAATGAACACAGAAATCAGAATACTGAGTCCCGATGAGACCAGGAAGCCGACGTTTCCTTCGATATATCTGGAGTCCCCTCCGACGATCTCAATGACCTCTCCGCTTCTGTCCAGCAGATAATTCACAGCCTGTCCGATATTCGTGCTCAGCACCTGCACAATCACAATCGCCAGCACCAGCTTGAACTTAATAGAGTTCACAGTAGTATTCAACAACCGGTTCTTAATGCCCATATGCCTCTCCCCCGCAAAAGATGATGCCTCTACCATAACCCAGCCGGATTAACTGAACATAAACAAACGGAGATGGTCAGACTGATTAGTGAGGTGGTGGATGGCGGGAGTGACATGGGGGGCGGAGTGACTCGAGTAGCGGATGGATGGGTGTGGCGGAGGGACGGGTGTGGCGGAGGGACGGGTGTGGCGGAGGGACGGGTGTGGCGGAGGGACGGGAGTCGCAAGGAGCATAATTCGCGAGGGGCGGCAAACGGTTCAGCTGTAATGATTAATGGTATTAATTGAGTTAAACCAGACATACTGGTGTCACTGCTCTATGGTATAACCTAGTTAAAGATACAGGGAGGGATATGGATAACATGGCAAGCTATGAATATAGCTCTAAGCAGGAGCTGCTGGATACGATCCATACTAACTACATATTGTTCGATGCCGAATTTGCAGGGATCGACGACCGTTACAGAAACACGCGGATACCTGAGGTGGATAAAACACCGGGGGAAATCATTGCTTATCAGCTGGGCTGGCTGCATCTGGTTATGGGCTGGGACAAGGCGGAGCTTGCAGGCCAAAGTGTGCCGATGCCGTCTGCAGACTATAAATGGAACCAGCTGGGTGGATTGTACCAGTCCTTCTATCAACAGTACGAGGGCTACACGCTCACAGAACTCCGGGAGCTGCTCCGTCAGACGGAGCAGGAGTGGCTGGAATGGGTAGGTGGCTTGACGGAGGAGGCGTTGTTTACTCAGGGGATTCGCGCTTGGACAGGCAGCAAGGACAACTGGCCGATGGCCCGATGGATTCACATTAACTCGGCAGCTCCGTTCAAAACCTTCCGGGCGAAGATTAGAAAGTGGAAGAAGCATGTTTCGGTGGAGTGAGCACGGGCGGAGTCGCGGAGTGGCAGACGGGAGAGAGTTGCGGAGTAAGAACGGAGTGTCGGACGGGCGAGTATCGCGGATCTGGCGCGTTAGAGGGGGATCAGAGGGATTTTTCCCGCTGATTCCGCTGTTCCGCCTCACACGGGCGGAATCAACGGCACTTTTACCTTTGATTTCACCATTCCGCCTCACACGGACGGTATCAACGGCACTTTTACCTTTGATTCCACTGTTCCGCCTCACACGGGCGGAATCAACGGCATTTTTACCTTTGATTCCACTGTTCCGCCTCACACGGGCGGAATCAACGGCATTTTTACCTTTGATTCCACTGTTCCGCCTCACACGGACGGTATCAACGGCACTTTTACCTTTGATTTCGCTGTTCCGCACATGCCCAGCCATCCTAACACTCAAACGCCGTATGATTTACCCGGTTGTACTCCAGCACCAATTCTTCATACTTCTCTGCCTCACGCTCCAGCATCCACTCAAATAGCGGCTGAACCTGCTCGAAGATCTCCAGCTTCACCCGGTAAGGAATCGCATGCCTCGTAATCTCCTCCTCCACCAAATGCTCATAGAAGCCCACCGCCGCCGCGTTGCAGAGGTCAAAGCATCGCTTCCGCTGATTGAAGCACCACTCCACGTACCCGTAAATCTTGTCCAGCTCATCCGTATCCTTTTTCAGATGGGCATCCTTCACCCGACTTCGCAGCTGGACCATCAAGGTGTATATCGTATCCTCTTTACCGGTGAACGAACCCCTGATATCATAAAACAGCTCCAAGCCCTTCCTCCTCCACGTGCTCATACCGGAACCTCCATATTTTGTTCATTATAGTAACAGCTACTCCCCGTCAACAATATGGTAGAATATTGAAAACAAACAACGGAGCTGGTGATTTGTACACAAAGCAAGAATACACAAAGCAAGATTTTATCCTAATGGCGCAGGCTGCGCTGGAGCAGTATGATTTTCCGGGCAGCGAACTGGATTACTTGGGCAAAAGCGGCAGCGTCACTTTCCGGGTCCGAACTCTTGCAGAGAACCCGGACATTCTGCTAAAGCTGCATTACTCCGAGGGCGAAAGAAAAACCAGAGACAGTATCGAATCAGAGCTCATCTGGCTGGAGGCCCTATCCCGCGATACGAAGCTAACCCTTCCCACACCAGTAAAAAACCGGGAGCAAGAGCTGGTTACCGTAATCACTTACGGAACACTGGGACACCTTAATGCCACCTGCTGCCGCTGGGTAGACGGTGATACCCTTGACCGGGAGCCGAGCCCGGAAGAAGTAACGCAGCTGGCACAGCTCATGTCGGCGCTGCATCAGCATTCGAAGCAATGGGAATTACCAGCCGGATTCGTCCGCCCGGTCTATCACCGTGAGAACCTGCTGTCCTCGCTCGCACAAATGCAGCGTCAGCTCCCTTCCGGCCTTTTATCCACAGAGCAGTTCAACTTACTGGAATCAGCGGCCAACAGCATTGCGGAGGTCATCGAACAGCAGCCTTTAACAAGGGATAACTATGGCATCATCCATTCCGATTTGCATGAGAGCAACTACGTGTTCTGTGACGGTGAACCGAGACCGATTGATTTTTCCGGCTGCGGGTACGGCTTCTATCTGTTTGATGTTGCGGAGACCTTCCTGCACTTATCGCCCGATAACCGCCGCACCTTTATCTCTGCCTACACCCGCCACAACGAGCTGCCGCCGGAATATGAGCACTTGCTGGAGAGCTATTTTATCTGGGCTATTCTCAGAAACTTTGCATTCCTCTCCGCTAATCCGCTGGAGCATGAAGAGTTGTCCAGAACCATTCCTTATGTAGTTGAACGCTTCTGCAATAAGTATCTGAACGGGGAACCCTTCCTGTTGAACTAAAAAGGAGCTGCACATTCATGCTTGTTACACCTACTCTGCATTTTTATGGACAATGTGAAGAAGCAATCGGTTTATATCAGAAAGCGTTCGGCCTGCAAGTCACTTACCTTCTGCACTATGCAGACGCCGATCCGCAAGACTGGGATTTCAGCATAACGGCAGAGCAACGAAGCTATGTATATCACGCAGAGGCTTACATCGGCACTCAGCGCATTATGCTCGCGGATGAAATCGGGCCGGAGGCCTCCGGAAACCCCAATCTCGTCCTGACTATTACCTTTGAAACAGATGATTTGGTGAAAAAAGCCTACGAAACGCTCAAGGAAGGCGGGAGCATCATCCAGCCTTTGCGCACAACGACATACAGCTCCTCTATGGCTTCCGTGGTGGACAGGTTTGGCTTCCGCTGGGGACTGATGATGGAGGATTAAGAAAGAGGGCGGATTACCGCCCCCTTCATTAAAGTTCGGACGGCTCCGGTAGATCCCTTTATAATTTAATGACATCATTCAGCAACGTTATTACATTCTCTTTTTCGTTTTTATTTATGGTTATCTTCTTGTTATTAAGCCAATTGCGTTTTAGTTTAAATTTGACTATTACAGAATTGCCCTCATCTTTAACGGACACTTTCTCTGTCTGCTCCCATCTCCACATACCATCTCTCGTTAGGATGCCCTGATCATAAATCTCAATTTTACTGAGCGCTCTTACCAAATAAACAGGTGCCAAAAGGATTAAGTACATCGGCCAAAATATAAACATCAGCTCTATATCGCCCTCTGCTCCATAGAACCGGATCACTTGATACCCTCCGATAGCTAAAAATAACAATCCGAAAATCACATCAAGAGTAAACCTTGCATCCCTGACGATCAGCAGCCGGTTACCCATTGTTCTCCGGATCGCTTGTCTCCGTATAATTACAGTTATACACCAGATTACTACAATAAGAGCCGCTACAATAGGAATAGCAATAAACAGCTCAAACCTCATGATTGATTCTCCTTTTTATTTTTATTTACCCATTAATAGCTGAACACTGTATATATCCCGGGATCAGATATTCCGGTTCTCTACACAATGGTTATTAGCATTTACTCTATTATCAGCGTTCAAGTCAATATCTGCTCAGCCTACATAAGGCGCGTAATCCCGCTCATAAGACACCTTAGCCTCCTCGTACGTCGGCATATCCAGAAACTCTATTTTTTCAACCTTTATATGCAAAAATTCTTCATCAATGATCTTCACAGCTCGTTCAATCGCATACATATCCCAGGCTGCTGACAGCTTCGAAAACATTGTGATGTAAACAGGCTTATACCCTTCATCATTTATGGGTGCGGAATGGCCTACCTGACGGGAAAGCTCTTTTTCATTAGGCGGATAACTGTAACTATAGGCTACATCCTGCTCTCCCTGTAAAAAGGCTTCAATCTCCTCACAAAACTCCGCATCGTCAATCCGATCCAGATCATGCTTTAAAATATAGGCTAGACAAGGCTCTGTTATAAGGTCAAAATACCCCAGACGCTTACTCTTCCCTTCATCTGCATATATAGTGATCTCATCGTTAGCACTTTTGTTACAAAACCCATAAAGCCCGTACCAGAACAGCCAGTGCCGGACATTTACATAGACAGTAGTAGAGATGTTAAATTCGCCTCCATTATTAAAAACTGCACTCGCGCAATAACCTTACGTAAAAAATCTCTGCCCATGGCAAATACACAGCTCATCAACAGATTCAGCCTACATACTACACCCTACATACAAATTCCCCTTCCCGCCGAAAAAACCCTTCCCGCCGGGAAGGGCCTCATCGTTTATCTTTCATCTCGCATCTCTTCTCGTTCAATTTCACATCATCAGCGGAACAAACACCGAAGCCGCATTAGCCTGCCGGAACCGGGCGATGACCTGTCTGTTCCAGTCGCGCTGGTACTCGGGATGCTCTGACAGATACAGCTCCTCCAGATGATTGAACGCAGCATCATATGGGATACCGGGATTATCACCGTTCACTTCAAGCTGGCTGATATGCAGATAGATGCCACCCGGCAGCGTTATCTTTTCTACGCCATCCGGCAGTCCGGTGAACGAGCTGACTCTTGTGCCAAAACAGGAATTGTACTTCCCCTCTTGACCGCTATCCGCTGCAAACCCGTAGTAATCATGCAGATAATATTTTGCTGCTTCAGTGGCAAACACCTGGTCCTGCACGCCAAAATACTTCGTAATCACAAACTCCTCGCTATCCGGCAGAGTCATACTGCAGGCGATCTTCATCTCTGGAAGAGTAACGGCCTTAAAACGCAGGGAGGCGTAGCGCTCGGCAACCGTCTGTGCCGTCATAACCGGTTCATATTTGGTCAGAACCTCTCCCTTGCCGTCATATGTATTGAACCCGCAGCCCGCAGGATTATATACATAGCTGGTATCATTGCGGAAATCCCCCACAAAGTACTCATCCGCGTGCATACGTTCGCCGTACCCCAGCCGCCCTTCCTGCTGCCCCTCATTAATCAGGACCTTGGCATACCGGCAGGCCGGTACTGTAAGCGTCTCCGTATACTCCGGCAAATGGTCCGGCAAGTCCTCCAGACTGTCCACCTCATAGCCCACAATCACCTTATAGTTGCCGTCGCCTTTAACCTCTGTCCGTACTGTAATAACATTATCCCCGCCTTGGAGTCTGCTGCTGATTAGGCTGGAGAGCAGGGTCATATCACCTTCGGATATCAGCTTTTTGGTATAAAAGTAGTCATTTAGAATACAGCCCGCATGCCCGAATCCTGAAAATCCCCCATAACCCCGGCTTTCGAACGTCACCGGCAGCGCAATTCCGACAATCTTCATCTCCGGCCTGTCCACAATCGCACATAACTCAGTAACCTGCTCCACAAGCACTTCATTTGGAAGCTCCATCTGGCTCATCTCCTCCACCATTCTCAGTATTGCCGGCTTAACCCGGGGGCTGTAACCTTCCGAAGCCTGTTCGGGGAGGTCCTTTTTTCTTAGACTCATGTTTGTTCCAGCTCCTTTCATACCTTTATTTTATTTACAATCAGGCCTGCGGTATTATCGGTTTATAACAGCTTCCAGCCTGATCCGCACCTTCATCTGTATCTTCTCCGGGTCATGACTGCCGTTTGTCTTGTATGTAGTAAAAGCGGGCTCCTTCCCCCTGCTCCATCCGTTTTCTCTGATCCAGCTGTCCAGCAATTCGCCGAACACCCTGCTGTCGCTGCAGCAGCTGCTCTCTAATACAGCATATTGGCCTGGGGGAAGCTGCAAAAGCTCAAGCCCGCAATTTGCCGGCAGCACGTGAGCTGATTCCACCCTAACACCACACGTACAGCTCAGGCCATTTTGAGATACGTAGAATTCTCCGTCTTGTCTTATCGCACTGGGATTATGGATGGATAAGTATGCGATTACCGCTGCAGCTGCCTGTTCCTCGGCGTCCTCTCCCAAGCGGTTGGCGGCCAGAAACAACCATTCATCACAATACTCCACACGGATACTGTTATAATCCGGCCGCTTGACCACCGGCAGATACAGGACCAGCCTGTTTATGGCACGGCTCTTGCCTATATACTCCTCAAAATAACCGCCCTCAGCCGGCTTGAACATACTTACTCTCAGCCACTCCCCGTAAAGGTAGTTCCAGGCCGGCGTAATCTCAGCTTCATTATTGTTAACCGTTATTTTGGCAAAAGTACGGGTGACCTCCGGATGCACAGCCGCTTCCTGAAAAACACTGCCAGCAAAGCGGTCTATTAACTCATGCTCATATTCTACAGCAAGCTTATAACAGAACTCTCCGCTGCGCGGCTGCCCGTTACTGCCAAAGATTCTTCCTTTATATTCTGGTAAAAGCGTGCTCAGTGCGTGTAATGCCCGGTGTTCAATGCCGTCTGGTTCAGGATAATAAAAAGCAGTATGCAGCGTCTTGGGGATTATATCTGTAGTAACCGTTACCTGCCTTACAGGCTGGCTGTCGTATGCGGGGAAGTAATAGCAGGCATCATTTTTCTGGTATTCCAACGGAGTCATAGCTGTGGCGGATTTCACATATTTGCACAAGGCTTGCTGGGAGCTGTAGCCGCAGGCATAGGCAATCTCGGCCAGCGGCAGCTCTGCCGCTCTAATCAGGGCAAGGGCAACCGACAGCCGGCGTTTGCGGATGTACTCCTTTACCGAATGCCCAGTGTAGGTGTAGCAGTCCCGGTAGAGCTGCATTAGGGAGGTGTATCCGGCCTGTGCCGCCAGCTCAAGGCTGATCTCGCTATGCAGATGTTCTTCTATGTAAGAGATGGACTTCTTGAATCGGGCTGCTTTGTCCATAGTGGTCCTCCGTGAAGATTAGAGTATAGGAGATGAAGCACGTCTAATTCATTATCCTAATATTTCCACAAGGGCTTTGATAATTCCTCCACAGGCATAGATGTTTAAATAGGGTATAATAATATGTATTAAGGCCTTATATTGGAGCGTGATACCGATGCAGTGGCAAGAAGTGCGTACAATATATCCTAATCAATATGTCTTACTTGAAATACTAGATTCACATACTAAAGATAACATTCAATTTGTAGACGACGTTGCTCTAGTACGGTCAATAGAGGATCCTAATGAAGCTACCAGATTACTACTTAGCTGCAAAAATAATAGTATTGTATATCATACCGGACAAGACGAAATAGCCATTGAGCTTAGACACCATCCCTTGTATAGGACTCGAAAAGATGCAGATTAACTATATTAATGATTTACTTCAAATTTCTATGGTGATTTATTACAAAGGCCGCTCTCTAACTATCGACAACCTAGTAATAGATACGGGAGCAGCCCACTCACTTTTGTCCTCTGATGTTGTATCTGAAATTGGAATCAAGTTCGAAAACGGAGATAAGCTTATACGTAACTTTGGTATTGGCGGGGATGAATACACTTTTCAAAAACATGTTGATCAAATCATTATAGGAGATTTAATTGTAAGCAATATTCCTATTGATTTTGGCATTTTTCATGAAGACATTAACTATATTAATGGTCTCATTGGTTTGGATATTCTTAAAAGCTGCAATATGGTTATCGACCTGCAGCATATGGTAATGTACGCCGGGGACTCCGAAAAAAATAGATAAGGGGCGTGGGGTCATCCTGCCCCGTTCTATCAATTATGGCATTATGCTTCCCTACCCCTGCAAAAACACATAAGTCCCCTCATCAGATAGCTCATCCGAGTAAGCGAAGTTCAGCCCTTTATACTCCTTGATCTCCTCCACGCGGCTAATCTGCCGCTCGGCCATGAAGCGGACCATTTCGCCCCGGGCCATTTTGGCGAAGGTGGCTTTTTCAGTTACTTTCCCATTGACCTCTTGCCCAAACACGCATGTGACCATACGAGCATTCTCGCCCAAGTACGGAGAGATACACTTGCTGTACTCCTTGGAGGCCAGGTTCACGATGCAGCCGGTTTCAGCAAACAGCTGGTCCGCCAGCTTCCGGTTCCAGAACTTGTACAATGAGCTATAGCCGGGTCCGGCCAGCTTGGCCTGCATTTCCAGCCGGTAAGGAACCACACCGTCGAACGGACGCAGCATCCCGTAGAATCCGGAGAGAATCCGCAGATGCTCCTGCAGATATTCCAGCTCTTCCATCTGCAGCACGCCCGGCGCCATGTACTGGTATTGCAGCCCTTCGTAAGCGAACACCGCCGGCGTAAGATTCCGCTCCAGATTCATATGGGTAATGCGCTCCACATTCTGCGCGGCGATATCGTCATTGCATTTCCAGATGCTTTTTAACTCATCATAATTCAGTTTTTGTAATGCGGCTAACAGTGTCTCCGACTCGCTGATAAACTGCGGCAGCTGACGCTCAGTAAATACATCCGTGTCGATCTTCATCTTTTTGGCAGGTGAAATAATGATTTTCATGCTACTCTCTTTTCTGGCCCAATGGCGGTAATAATGTACTCTTATCCTATCATATTTTGTGCTCAGCAGCTCTTATCTCCAACTGCCACACAGCAAAAAAGCCCAAGCATACGGCAGACCGCCGCACGCTTGAGCTTTGTAATACTACTAATATTAGCCGATCGTCTTAATCACAGTATCATAAGGAGCAAGCTCCAGCGTCTGCACGCCGAATTCCGTCTCAACCGAGGTCTTCTGCGTCTCCGAGCTGTTGTTGATTACAACGAGAATCTTGCTCTCCGGATAGTAAGCACACTCTGTGTAGAGGTTATCCGTGATGTACTTATTGTCATTCAGCTCGCCGCCCGCGTAACGGATAAGGTTGAGCAGCAGTCTTGTATTCTCCAGGTTGAACTCGAAGGAAGGCAGGTAGATCCCTTTTCCTTTGCCAAAAGCGTTCGAGGACAACGTGATTCTGCCTCCCGATTGCTGCACAACCGAAGCCGCACCATCAGTCAGATAAATGCCCTGCTTCGCTTCAATGCTCGCTCCTTCAGGCAGCAGGCCCAGCTCATCCTTGGCTTCAAAAGCCCACCGGCCATGCACCACTCTGGCACCCGTATCCTCATCCACACCGAGAACATGGGCCATTCTAAAGAACGTGTCATACCCTTCTACTGCAGAAGGCTGGTTCACCCCAATGAACGTACCGCCTTCATATACCCATTTGGTCAGAATATCGACCACTTTGCTGTCGTTCCAGTGCTTGCCGCCGCTCCAGGCGGAACCTGCTGCACCTGCATTGATTACTACATCAACGTTACTTAGTACGCCCTGACGGATGTCCTCGAAATCGATGAACTGCACTTCCACCGGCGAGCCGGACAGTGCTTCATTGATATGAATCAGATCATGCATAAAGGTTTCGTGGAAGTGGCCGGACAGCGTCCAGGATCTAAGCTTGCCCCAGCTATGCAGCACGGCTACCTTGGTTTTCACCTGATAAGGCTTGCCTTGGCTATGCAGCTCTTTGATCTCTCTGAATTCATCGGCAATCTTCTCGATGTAGTCGCAGAAGTCCGGGTATGGCTCAACCAGATGCAGATAGCCTCCCAGTCCAATACGGTCAATCGACTCGCGCAGCAGGGCGCGGCGGATGTTGATCCAGTATTTTTTGGCATCCAGGGTAGGGTCTCCTCCCTCCATGAAGGTAGGAGCACCGCCCAGTCCAACCGGGAACAGGTAAGGATGCAGACGGATTTCGTGCGTGTCCACTTTGACACCGGAGCACATCCGCGCTTCATAACCGGAGAATACACATTTGATCATGCCGTCGAAGCCAAACTCCTCGAACCGGTCATTGTAAGGCTCCATGCCAACCCAGCTGTCATCATAAAAGACATAAGCCAGCTTGCCGTGACTGTGTACAATATCGATAAGCTGCTTGCTGAAGCCAATGACAAAGTCGTTAATGAACTCCATCCAGTCCAGCTTACGCTGCTCGGCCGGAATGTGGCTGACACGGTACTTGCCGCCGTTAACGAAATCCTCAGCGGTCAGGGAATAGCCGTATTTCTTAGCAAACAGATCAAGCGCTCTGGCACTCACGGTAAAGTCATATGAACCCCAGTCGGAGAACAGGTGGCGGTTACGCTCACTGCTGCCCCAGATCCAGGCGAAGTTATAGAACAGGGAAGTAAAGCGGACTACGGTTGTTTCTTTATGCTCCACGCACCATTGTTCCATCCAGTCCAGCATATACTCCTGAGTCTCCGAGTACATCGGGTCGATCTGCATGAGGTGGTCCTTGGTCCAGTTGTTCGTGGTGTGGTTGTACATGGAGATTTCTTCCCAGATGCGGTAAGCCATGAAGCTGACGGTGTATTTATGCCAAGGCGTAATCCCGGTCAGCACCACATTCCCCGATTCACGGTCGTAATTCCACTGCTCACGCGGAAGCTCCTCACCCGTCGTACGGTCAACAACCTGCCAGTATTTGAACGCTTCCTTGGAGTCGTTCACTCTGAACTGGTCAGCAAAGAAATCCTCCATAACATAGATGGACAAGTAATCCTGTACCGCTACCTTCGGATTGGTGATCAGAAAGGACTGCTGCAGCTTGTCAGGATTCTGCGACGCCCATTCATTATGGTCACGGATGATACAGATTGTGGAATAGATGCCGTACCCCGCGTTGATAATTTCATCAGACAGCTTGGTGCCGTCACTGTCACGGATCACATCCGCACCCCAGCGATCAGCCAGCTCCAGTGTCAGCTTTTCATATCCGGATTCGCCCGGCAGTGTAAAAGAGCCCTTAGTATGTTCAGTCAAATTCCTTACCTCCTATTGAATCATATCGGACAGGAAGGCAAGCGCTAAGCCTTGGCCCCAGCCCTGAATCCAGTCTTTTGGAATGTTGCAGTAGCCTTCACGGTCCTTCATGACAGCAGTGCCGCCGGATACACCCAGTACACGTCCGTCTTCGCTGATGTTCTCAAGAACACCTTTAAGTGCCTTCTGTACATATTTGGTGTGCAGCGGATTGCCGTTGTTAACCATTGCTGCCGCAATACCTGCAGACGCGGACACTTCCTCATAGGACCCCTCGTCATTCAGTATCGTGCGCCAGAGGCCGTTCTCAGTCTGGACAAGCTTCAGAGCTGCCAGCTGGTCACGTACCGAGCACTCAATGTCCATACACTGCGGGTACAGGTACCAGTCATGCAGCAGCGGTTTAACCTGCGACATGGTGTACGCACCCCAGGCATTCGCTCTGCCCCAGTAGAAGCCGGACATATGATCCTGCTTCACATTGTTGTAGCCGTGATACCAGAAGCCTGTGCTTGGATTTTGCAGATATTTGATATGCCAGTAGTAATTGTTCAGGGCATCGTTGATCAAGGTCTGGTCTTTCAGCTTGCTGCCGACACGCAGCAGGAAGAAGGCTGCCATGAACAGCGTGTCCGCCCAAGCCTGCTCAGGGAAATCATTGTTCGCCGATACCGTATGCTGGAGCACGTTGTCTCCGAAGCGGAGCGCACTATTTTGCAGATAGTCCACCTTGCTCATTACAATATCCCAGTACTTCTGGTTGCCGGTCTCTTCATAGAGTGTAATCAGCATGTGCCCCATCGCACAGGTGTTAACCGTCCAGGTTGGCAGGCCCAGCTCAATATATTCATCTGCCCAGCGGATCAGCGTGTCGAGATACTCTTTGTTACCAGTAACCTTGTAGGCTCTGGATACCCCGTAATAAGCTACGCCGCAAGGCCAGTCCCATGTTAAGTCCATAGCCAGTGTCTTCTTGGCAACCTTGTCGATAACGCTCAAAATCAGTTCCTTATCATAATCCAGTTGAAGCATGTTGAAATTCCCCTCTCCTTCGCACACGGTCCCCCAATGGCGATTGAGAGCCGTCTGACAGTTTGTAAACGCTTTATGAATTCTATTGTAAGGTGTATAATAGTCATATTCTAAGCATATTCATATCAAACCTGCGCAATTTCGATCATTTATAATTAAATTCTGTAAAGTTGGGATTTCTATCCCATTCTCTTAACGCCGGCACAATGCTATCATTCTAGCTACTATAGTGTAATTTAATTACTAATCCATATATTGGAACGGGGGCCATACGGACATGCCCAGAAAAAAGAAGCCCGTCATCGAGTACCGCCACTACAGCCTGCCCATTCAATTCCCTGTCCTGCTGCTGAGCGGGGACCGCTGGAGAATTTCCGACATCAAATCGGAGCATCTGCATTTTCACAACCATCTGGAAATTGGGATCTGCTATTCGGACAGCGGGATCATGGAGATTAAAGGGGAGGCCGTCCCTTTTAAAGCCGGAGATATTACCTTTCTGCCGCGCTTCCTTCCCCATACCACCTACAGCTCGAAGGATTCTGCCAGCCTATGGTCCTATCTTTTTTTCTCACCGGAGGAGCTGTTCCAGCATTCCTTCAAAAGCGCTTACAGCAGCTTCGAGCCTAATCTGTGGAGAGTTCAGGGCCGAAATTGTGTGCTGAGCAGGGAGCTGCACCCCAAGGTGTATTATCTGGCTACCTCCATCGTGGAGGAGCTGAAGCAGCAGCGGCCGTATTATCAGGAAAGTGCCTATGGTTTGCTGCAATCGCTCTATATCGAGCTGCTAAGGATTTATTCTGCGAGTGAGCTGCTGGCCGGACAGGAAAGCGAGCAGGCGCTGAAGGGGGATTTTGTGATTTCTCCGGCGCTGGAGTATATAACAAAGCACTACATGACGCCGATCACGATTGATTCACTGGCCGAGCTATGCCACCTGAGCACCACCCATTTCCGCAGAAAATTCCACGAAATCATGGGTACGGCCCCGCTCGATTTCCTGACCAGCACACGTATCGAGGAAGCCTGCAAGCAGCTAAAAAGCACGGATGATTCCATCCTTTCCATCTCCGAGCAGGTCGGCTTTCACTCCATCTCCAGCTTTAACCGCTGCTTCTCCCGGCTGATGGGCGCCTCGCCCAAAGAATGGCGCAAAGGTGCACAGTCCGAGGCGCAGTCGGCAAAGGCGTCAATCCTGGAGTTTACAGGCTGGGTGTAGTGAGGAATAATGAAGAATAAATGCAGCAGGGAGGGATTGACTATGGCTAAACCACAGAAAAACAGCGAAGCCGGCAAGATTGAACATGATCGCCAGAACGAGCAGCAGATAGCCGAACTGGAAAAAGAAATTCAGCGTAAAGATAAACTGATTGCTGAGATGCAAGAGGAAATTGCTATTCGAAAGGCAGCGATAAAGTTCTTTGGCGAGTCAAAGGGAAGCGACTGAATTATTGCTTGGATAATAGAAGTAATAGTGAAAACAGGACTCGCCTTGCATAACAAGGAGAGTCCTGTTTTTGTTTAATATATCCAATCAATTAATCAGCATACTATAGGCCGGCTAATCTCCCGGAAAAGCATATGCTTACGAAGTCGCTTTCTATGAAAGCGTTCAGGTGATGCCAGTGGAGGTATACCAAGCATTGACGCTAATGATATCATTCGCGACTCTGGCCCGCGTTGATTCTATCTTTCCACAAAAAGAAATAGGCCGCCCCGGTCAAAGGTAGCGGTCCTATTTCGGTAGGTAAACCTTGTTAAGCCTCCGCCCTTAAAAGCGGCTGTTGCAACAGAGAGTCGTGTTCGCGCACGGCTCTCTTTGCATTGTACGCTGTTTCTAAGCCGAGTATACCACAAAGATGGATTGATGTTAACTCCAGTTAACGGAGTTAACCGGTTAACTGAAAGGATGAACTTTTAAAATACAGCTTATCCATACGCCAAGCTCCTGCCTAAATTACAACTCCTCCGTACTAAGCGTAAATCCTTCAATTACTACATCCTCATCAACCTCGATCATGATGCAGCGTTTGCCCTGGTAATTAACCTGCTTCACATATCGCAGATCCTGCGGGCTGACGGAGATGGTCGCTACCTTGGTTTCGATTTTGATCGATTTGGTGGTGAATTTCGGCATTACGCTGGCTGCCTTCATCTCGTAATTCCGGTCGTCGATGATCGTTTCGAAGGCACGCTCCACTTTTTCCGCCGTAACATCCTCCACGCCGCTTACCTTCAGAACGCGTTCCACATCCTTGAAATCGAGCGTAGCCGGCTCTTCCTCACCCTGCCCGTCCTCGATAACCTGCTGAATCTGCTCATACACCTGGGCGATGGTGGTTGAATCCAGATGCTCGCCGGCAATCTCCTTCACGATATCCTCGAAATAAGCTCTCTCCTCCATCGCCGTTATAGAAGATTCTGCATTCAGCACCTGCTCGATGAACTGCGGGTCCGGATAATTTGATTTGCCCGTACAGTACAGAACGCGGTTAATATCCGAATAATTGTCCGTCACACTCGGATAGAGGAACCCCTGCTCCGGTGAGCTGAGCTTCACAATCGGATCAACGATGACACTATATTTAAATTCCTTCTCTACATAGTCGAACATGAGGTGCTTCCGCTGCTGCTCGGTAGAATTCACGCTGCACAGAATGAACTGGTGTGCAAACGTCTCGTTCTTCTCGCTCTCTTCACTTGCTTCATTTCTGGCTTTGGTCGGCCGGTGGTACTGCCCGCGTACGAAGGTGATTACCGTGTCCTTTTCATACTTGGTATCAGCCAGCATCCGGTCGACCAGCAGCAGCATGAGGTCCTGCCACTCTTCCGGATCACCGGTTACCAGACCCTGGTGCAGCATAACCTTGGCCGGCTCCTCTGCTTCATCCTGAAACTTCAGCTCGAACAGCTTGTGGTCCAGCTCGCCGGTCAGCAGTTTTTTGAAATTGCCCATGTACAGCTCCTGCTTCTCCCGGTCCACGAGACCAAACGGCAGGCGCTCCCAGTGGTAAATCTCGTTGGTTTCCTTCATGACGTACACGTTCAGAATATCGTAAAGGCTAAGCAAATCATGGTCGAGCTTAAACTGCTTGCGGATATGCGCTACTTCTTTTTTATTCATAATGGATTCGGGGCTCCTTCGATAAAATGTCACTTCACCCAGTATAAATGATCACGCCGGAATTTTCTAAGGCCTCACCGATAAAAAAATACCCGCGGCGTTCCGCCGCAGGTATTCCTCCTGAGAATCATTCCTTTTATAACTGCTCAACATACTGCTTCGCTTCGCCCAGAGACATATCCGAATGCTGGCGGACGAGCTTGATCGCGGCAATGAGCTTCCCGTCCTTCTTCATCTGGCGGACTGCGTCCAGGATCTCCTGCGGGGGAATGGGCCGGACACTTCCGGCTTCTCCTCTGCGCTTCATTTCAGCGGCTGCCCGCTGCTCCTGTTCTGCAGTCAGCGGCGCTTCAGCTGCGGTCTGGATGAACGGCATCCCCCGCTGCGGCCTCTTTCCAATTATGGCGCCGAGCAGAGTTCCGACTACCGAATACAGGACCAGATACTGTACGAACCGGTACAGATACAGCCAGACTGTGCTGAGCTCCAGCACCTCGCCATTCTCCTTCAGAATCGTTAGATTATCCCTAATGACATACTCACCAGGCGCATAATTGTTGACATCCTGCATGACCTGCAGCTTCCCGATGGGCGAAACTACCCACTCAAGCGGCTTATTGGTTACCGGATTACCAGAGGTGTCCAGCAGCATGCTGAGCAGCGTGAAAACCGCAATAACGTAAACCATATTATTGTTCCACGTAAAGCGTTTGGTAAGCACCACCACACTAAATATGAACAGCAGCGTTAACCCTTTTATGTACATATTATGAAGATAAAATTGCAAAACCGCAGGCAAAACCCAGCCGAACAGCATGACCATAACAACTGTAAATAAAGAAACGTACAGCAAAACCTTAGCATTCTTCTTCACGTACCGATTCCCCTTTCTTCAGCGCTAATACATTATTACCCAACCAAGCGTGGATTGTGACGGCGGCACCTTACTATATTAAGGGTATACATAGTTATAGGAAAAAATGAGGTTCATCCTAATTCATTTCAGCCGGGAGGGTTCTTATGAAAGAGCTGTTTAAAGAGATCATTACGAATGACATCAAACCCTTTTTCAAACAGCATGGTTACCGTAAAAAGGATTTGAATTTCCACAAAACAGAGGCTGGCTTTATCTACAAAATCAATTTTCAAAAGTACCCATACAATACTTCGAGCAAGCTTATGTTCTATATCAATTGCAGTGTCCATTCTGCCGAGCTGATACCTTTCCAGTCCAAGCAGCCCGAGGATCTTGCTCTGCCGCCTCTGGACTTCAAGGCTCACTTAAACGCCCGGATCAGAGAGCTCTGTCCCGCTGCTCCCCAACATTATACGCTGACACCCGAGACGGACCGGGAGACCTTCACAGCTGAGCTTATCCGTCATTTGGAGGAGGCCCTCAGCTTCATGCATGCCATGACAAGCGCCAGGGACATCGCAGATTACTATATGGATAGGACAGCACTGTATATGAGTGAAGAGATTTTCCGGCTACTGCTGCACTCAGGGGATCAGGAGACGGCAACGGATTACTTAGCCAGACTTAAAGAGAAATACGGTGCCGAGAAGCGGTGGGCGATCTTTGAGCGGAAGTATGATGCAATTTGGGCGGAGTACGGGCTGGATAAATGAAGGGAATAAATATGCCCCAAAAAGCGGATTTCAGAACAGGTCTGAGTCCGCCTCTTGGGCTGCCTATGGTTACAGCTCAGAGAAGTCCGGTCCAAGCAGCTCGGTTATCAAGCTTTATTTTGCCGTTATTACACTAATCTCAGCTTTATCCGCGTTCCAGCCCACCTCTGCTCCAAACAGCTCACTGATAAAGCGCAGCGGAACATGCGTCTCATTGTTATAGATCCGGATCGGTCCCCCAAGCAGCACCTTATTGCCGTTAACCGTTACAGTGGCGCCGCCGGGCTTCATCGTTACCTTTTGATTACGGTAGCTGATCGTTACTTCCTTGGTCTGTGCTACAAAAGACAGCGCCGCCCCCAGCGGCTCAGCCAGCTTACGCAGCGGTACCATCGTTACGCCCTCACGGATAACGCCCGGATAGTCCTGCTGAACACCGTCGATTATGACCGTACCGGTATCGAGAATCCGGACCGGCTGCTCCAGCCGGCTCTTCCAGGTCATCAGCCCGTCGCCCAACCGCCCGAACGAGCTGTTACCCCAAGCATACAAGTCACCTGTGGCATCCAGGGCAAAGCGCTGATCCCCCTTTGAGGCAATATCCGTAATTCCCTTTAAGGAAGGAACCGGATGCGGACGCTGCATCTGCTCATACTCTGCCTGAGCCAGATTTGGCTTGCTGTAATCCACCCCCGCTTCGTACACCTTCCCGTCTGCCTTCAGGAACAGCGCTGTATGCCCAATCGAAATCTCCCTCACCTCATCCAGCCCGGGGATCTGTGCCGGGGTATCTAAAATTCCGTAATTATTTTTAGGATTCAGACCTAAAAAATTCTGGCCCCAAGTATAAACATGGCCCGAAGCATCGAGCGCCAATGCCCTGGTGGCGTACATATCTATCGCCGTAATCTCCGGAAGACTGTATACCCGCAGCGGGCTGATCCGGAAGCCATAAGGATTGGATGAAGTAACCCTGCTAAGATGTTCCCAGCCTCCCCATGTGTATACTTCTCCGCGGCTGTTAAGCGCCAGACTGTATTCCCCGGCAGCAATTGCCTTGATCCCGTTGAGACCGGGCACCTGCTGTGGAGGATTGTCCCAGGAATCGCTGAGCTGGCCGTTTCCAAGCTGACCCTGGGAATTAATGCCCCAAGCCCAGACGGTACCGTCCTCTTTTAAAGCCAGATAATGATTATTGCTGCCCTCGATATCGGTAGTACCGTTTAGAGCCGTCATCTGTGACGGAGCACTGCTGCCCTCTGAGGGATATTTCCACACCGTGCCATCCTCGAACAGCACCAGCGTATCATAAGCGTCCATAAGGAACTTAACAGCCTTTTGCGGCAGCTCGACACGGTGCGGAACGGACTCATACATCCCGAACCTCCACAGGCTGTCGTCGCTTTTGTAGAAATACGTATAGCTGCCCGCAGTGTGAAACTCAGTGATTTTAGGCGAGGCTGCATATGTAGGCGAAGGTTGAACCGTCAGGCACAGGATCGTAAGGATGAAAGCCAGTATAGCTGATTTTTTCATAGATTTGTCCTCCTCTTGGATTAGGAATACACGCTAAGATTAGTTAGCTCCATTATACACTATGGATATTTTTACCTTTAACCAAGAGGAAAGAAACATTGCTGGTAAAAGAGTTAGCGGAAGCAGCGGAACTTTGGCATCAGCTTCAGCGAAGAAGGCGGACCAGCAGCCGAACCGGGCTCTTTAACAGCACCAGCCAGCGCCGCCACCGAATCCGCCACCAGCGCCGCCGCCGCGCGACTCGGTAATTTCAGTAATCTGCCCCCCATTAACCGTGACCGTGCCGCCGTTCAGCTCAGCAGTCCCGTCTGCATCAAAGGCGGAAGTGGCTTCTACATCAATAGTTCCTCCATTAATAAAGAGATTACCGTTCGAGTCAAAAGCATCCGTGTCTCCGCTGCCCATCGTTACTTTGATTGTACCGCCGTTGACTTCAATGGACGCATTATCGTTCACTTTTGGCGTGGCGTTGATGCCGTTATCTGTCGCATATAATGTGATCTGACCGTCATTAATTATGATATTATTGCCTTTGATGCCTTTCCACAGCAGTCACAATATTCAATTTGTACTCAATCCCTATCCCGGTTGCAACAAAAAAACGGACTCAGACCTGGTCTGAAATCCGTTTTTTCTGCTTGTAATATTATTCGTTGGTAAGAATTGAATGTTGTAGCAGCCGTTGAATCAGGACAGCCACTTCTGCACGCGTAACATTAGACTTAGCATCCAGTTTATTGCCGCTGCGTCCAGTAATTAGGCCGGCCCTGAAAGCAAGTGCCAGACCGTCCTTCGCCCAGCTGCCTACACTGCCTGCATCCTGGAAGCCCGCAAGCAACTCTGCTGCATCTGCAGCGCCAGTCCGCTCGGCAAGTCCTGTCAGCTTCATTGCTTTGGCGATAATAACCATTGCCTGCTCACGGGTAATTGGGTCATTCGGACGGAAGCTTCCATCCTCAAAGCCGGTAATCAAGCCGTACTCAGAAGCAGCTTCGACCGCTCCTGCATACCAGGCATCCGGTGACACATCCCCAAAGGCAGTGTTTCCTTTACCAAGCTTCAATCCCAGACCCCGTACGATAATAGCTGCAAATTCTGCCCGGGTAATGTCCGCATTTGGATTAAAGGTGGTTTCATTCACTCCATTAATAACCATACGTGAAGCCATATCATTAACTTCATCCTTGGCCCAGTGATTAGCTACATCCGCAAAAGTCAGCGGGTGCCAGACCACCGAATAGGAGCTGTTTGTAAGACTGCTGATTTCCGCATAATATTGTCCATCCTTCAGAATGATTCTGGTTGGGACATGACGCACTGTTCCGTCCGGGTCGATTACAATTCCCGTCGTAATCCGGTTCGGGTCGATACCGTCAGGAATGGCCATTGTCCGCTTCACATACACATTGAACCGGCTGATTTCTACCGTTCTGTTGCCATACGTGCCAGTGACAGTGAAATCCAGGGATGGCGCAACAAGGGTAAAGCCGCCTCTGCCCGCTGCTTCTGCAATCACCTGATTCATAGCAGCTGAAGTCTCACCGATGGTAATCTTCAATTTGATATCTTCCAGCTTCACTCCTGTACCCAATGCCTCTGCCAACGCCCCGATGTTGATTTCCGATGCCGGCAAAGTATAGGAAGCATTATTCGTCTGAAGCACCAGCGTCGCCGCTGTATTTTCCATATTCTTGATCATTTGGCCGTTGAGCTCACCGACAAAAATATTCGAGTCCAGCGTTACAGGAATCGTAATCACTGCCCCGTTGCCTTCCGCATCCAGCTTTGCTTGGAGTTTTACCGGGTCAACGGTGATTATAGTTGTTTTTACGTTCCCGGAAACTGTTGTCGTCGCTGTACCGGCATTCTCTTGTTTACCGTTAACCAAGACAATTACATCAGTTACAGTATTTGTGCCAGCAGAAGTGTTACCGCTGTTAGTATTACCTCCGGTATTGCCGTTGTTGCCGCCCGGAATACTCACTGGTTCAGCAGTTACTACTGCGGTTGCACTTCCGTATTTGACCACTCTGCCGCTGGCATCCACTTCTGCAATACCTATCTTCTCCCCGTTAGCTGAAGGAATCAGTCTGTCACTGCCTACAAGTGTGTATCCGGTAAGAAGCTCACCCACATTTGGGGTCACAGCATTTCCAGTGCCAAAATTCTTATAGTAGAGCTGATGTCCGTCAGCAGTTGCTGGTGTGATGGAAACCAGAGTCTTACCGTCATTAGCCGAGCCACTTGGATCGCTGGCACTCACAGTGAGGCCGCCAGCGGGAACAGGTACATCAGCCGTGAAGGTCAGCGTAGCAGAAGGTCCAGCCGGCACAGAACCGCTGGCAGCCACCCGTACTTTGACTGTATGCTCTCCGCTCAAATCCGGCAGGTTGGTACCATCGTACTTCACATAAGGTTGATCATCCACCGAGAACTCCATGCTTGTATCCAGACCGATGATGACATTGTTCTGGTCGTCAGCCGTAACTGCAGGTGCAGAAGGGGTAACCGCCTCGGAGTCATGCACAGTAACCTGAAGAGCGACCGAAGCAAAGGCCGTTGCTGTTGCCTTTGTACGAACATAGTAAATGTCCGGGTCAAGGTTTGCTATTACTGTGTCCTCAACGTCAGCCCATGGACCGGCGCTTCCTTTTCTATACTCCATCTGCAGAGTCACATTGTTAATAGCGCCGTTATTAGCCGCTTTATACGTCACATCTGTAACTGTAACTCCTGCAGGCGCAGCCGCACGGGCCGGAACACTCAATGTCTGCGCTATACTGTCGGAAGTCGTAGCACCATTGCCCTTCTTCACAATGCTCAACGATGCGCCCAGCCAGCTGCTTTCCAGCGCCAGCTTGCCGTTGCCATCCGCCGTAACGGCTGTGCCGTTTACGGTGTACGAGCCGTTTGCCGTCAGGCCGGTCAGTTGCTCAGTGGCGTAGTCGATCACCGTTGCCGGAGTCATTTCCGGCGATGTCGTAAACGCATTAACCGTCAGACTTCGCGTTGCCGATGCGAACGCTGTCGGCGTTGCCTTCACCCGAACGTAGTAGGTGTCCGGTGCAAGTCCGCTTACGCTCGTGCCGGTGATAGCCGTCCACGTGCCTGTCGTGCCTTGCTTGTATTCCATGGTGCTTGCCACATTTGTAAGCGTGCCGTTATTCGTATTCATTGACGTTTCATCCGTCGCCGTCACACCTGCCGGTACCGCCGGCCGGCCTGGCACTGGCAGCGTCTGCGCTGCGCTGTCTGTCGTCGTTGTGCCATTTCCCTTCTTCACAATCGAAAGGCTTGTACCCGGCCAACCGCTGTCTATTGCGATCTGGCCGTTTGAGTCAGCCGTCACGATTGTACCGTTCAACGTATACGTCCCGTTGGCTGTCAGACCGCCCAGTTTCTCGACAGCAAAGTCAATGGCTGCAGCAGGGGTTGCCTCCGCCGTTGCTGTGAAGGCTCCAACCGTCACTTGTGCCGGAGCAGAAGCAAATGCGCTTGACGTTGCCTTCACCCGAACGTAGTAGGTGTGCGGTGCAAGTCCGCTTACGCTCGTGCCGGTGATAGCCGTCCACGTGCCTGTCGTGCCTTGCTTGTATTCCATGGTGCTTGCCACATTTGTAAACGTGCCGTTATTCGCATTCATTGCCGTTTCATCCGTCGCCGTCACCCCTGTCGGTGCCGCCGGCCGGCTTGGCACTGGCAGCGTCTGCGCTGCGCTGTCTGTCGTCGTTGTGCCATTTCCCTTCTTCACAATCGAAAGGCTTGTACCCGGCCAACCGCTGTCTATTGCGATCTGGCCGTTTGAATCAGCCGTCACGGTTGCACCGTTCACCGTGTACGTCCCGTTGGCTGTCAGACCGCCCAGTTTCTCGGCAGCAAAGTCAATGGCTGCTGCCGGGGTTGCCTCCGCCGTTGCTGTGAAGGCTTCAACCGTCACTTGTACTGGAGCTGAAGCAAATGCGCTTGACGTTGCCTTCACCCGGACGTAGTAGGTGTCCGGTGCAAGTCCGCTTACGCTCGTGCCGGTGATAGCCGTCCACGTGCCTGTCGTGCCTTGCTTGTATTCCATGGTGCTTGCCACATTTGTAAGCGTGCCGTTATTCGCATTCATTGCCGTTTCATCCGTCGCCGTCACACCTGCCGGTGACGCCGGCCGGCCTGGCACTGGCAGCGTCTGCGCTGCGCTGTCTGTCGTCGTTGTGCCATTTCCCTTCTTCACGATGCTCAGCGTTGTGCCCAGCCAGCCGCTGTCTATTGCGATCTGGCCGTTTGAATCAGCCGTCACGGTTGCACCGTTCACCGTGTACGTCCCGTTGGCTGTCAGACCGCCCAGTTTCTCGGCAGCAAAGTCAATGGCTGCTGCCGGGGTTGCCTCCGCTGTTGCTGTGAATGCTCCAACTGCCACTTGTACTGGAGCTGAAGCAAATGCGCTTGACGTTGCCTTCACCCGGACGTAGTAGGTGTCCGGTGCAAGTCCGCTTACGCTCGTGCCGGTGATAGCCGTCCACGTGCCTGTCGTGCCTTGCTTGTATTCCATGGTGCTTGCCACATTTGTAAGCGTGCCGTTATTCGCGTTCATTGCCGTTTCATCCGTCGCCGTCACACCTGCCGGTGACGCCGGCCGGCCTGGCACTGGCAGCGTCTGCGCTGCGCTGTCTGTCGTCGTTGTGCCATTTCCCTTCTTCACGATGCTCAGCGTTGTGCCTAGCCAGCCGCTGTCTATTGCGATCTGGCCGTTTGAATCGGCCGTCACGGTTGCACCGTTCACCGTATACGTCCCGTTGGCTGTCAGACCGCCCAGTTTCTCGGCAGCAAAGTCAATGGCTGCTGCCGGGGTTGCCTCCGCTGTTGCTGTGAATGCTCCAACCGCCACTTGTACTGGAGCTGAAGCAAATGCGCTTGACGTTGCCTTCACCCGGACGTAGTAGGTGTCCGGTGCAAGTCCGCTTACGCTCGTGCCGGTGATAGCCGTCCACGTGCCTGTCGTGCCTTGCTTGTATTCCATGGTGCTTGCCACATTTGTAAGCGTGCCGTTATTCGCGTTCATTGCCGTTTCATCCGTCGCCGTCACACCTGCCGGTGACGCCGGCCGGCCTGGCACTGGCAGCGTCTGCGCTGCGCTGTCTGTCGTCGTTGTGCCATTTCCCTTCTTCACGATGCTCAGCGTTGTGCCCAGCCAGCCGCTGTCTATTGCGATCTGGCCGTTTGAATCAGCCGTCACGGTTGCACCGTTCACCGTGTACGTCCCGTTGGCTGTCAGACCGCCCAGTTTCTCGGCAGCAAAGTCAATGGCTGCTGCCGGGGTTGCCTCCGCCGTTGCTGTGAAGGCTCCAACCGTCACTTGTGCCGGAGCAGAAGCAAATGCGCTTGACGTTGCCTTCACCCGGACGTAGTAGGTGTCCGGGGCAAGTCCGCTTACGCTCGTGCCGGTGATAGCCGTCCACGTGCCTGTCGTGCCTTGCTTGTATTCCATGGTGCTTGCCACATTTGTAAACGTGCCGTTATTCGCATTCATTGCCGTTTCATCCGTCGCCGTCACCCCTGTCGGTGCCGCCGGCCGGCTTGGCACTGGCAGCGTCTGCGCTGCACTGTCTGTCGTCGTTGTGCCATTTCCCTTCTTCACAATCGAAAGGCTTGTACCCAGCCAACCGCTGTCTATTGCGATCTGGCCGTTTGAATCAGCCGTCACGGTTGCACCGTTCACCGTGTACGTCCCGTTGGCTGTCAGACCGCCCAGTTTCTCGGCAGCAAAGTCAATGGCTGCAGCCGGGGTTGCCTCCGCCGTTGCTGTGAAGGCTTCAACCGTCACTTGTACTGGAGCTGAAGCAAATGCGCTTGACGTTGCCTTCACCCGGACGTAGTAGGTGTCCGGTGCAAGTCCGCTTACGCTCGTGCCGGTGATAGCCGTCCACGTGCCTGTCGTGCCTTGCTTGTATTCCATGGTGCTTGCCACATTTGTAAGCGTGCCGTTATTCGCATTCATTGACGTTTCATCCGTCGCCGTCACACCTGCCGGTACCGCCGGCCGGCCTGGCACTGGCAGCGTCTGCGCTGCGCTGTCTGTCGTCGTTGTGCCATTTCCCTTCTTCACAATCGAAAGGCTTGTACCCAGCCAACCGCTGTCTATTGCGATCTGGCCGTTTGAATCGGCCGTCACGGTTGCACCGTTCACCGTGTACGTCCCGTTGGCTGTCAGACCGCCCAGTTTCTCGGCAGCAAAGTCAATGGCTGCTGCCGGGGTTGCCTCCGCCGTTGCTGTGAAGGCTCCAACCGTCACTTGTGCCGGAGCAGAAGCAAATGCGCTTGACGTTGCCTTCACCCGGACGTAGTAGGTGTCCGGGGCAAGTCCGCTTACGCTCGTGCCGGTGATAGCCGTCCACGTGCCTGTCGTGCCTTGCTTGTATTCCATGGTGGTTACCACATTTGTAAGCGTGCCGTTATTCGCATTCATTGACGTTTCATCCGTCGCCGTCACACCTGTCGGTACCGCCGGCCGGCCTGGCACTGGCAGCGTCTGCGCTGCGCTGTCTGTCGTCGTTGTGCCATTTCCCTTCTTCACAATCGAGAGGCTTGTACCCGGCCAGCCGCTGTCTATTGCGATCTGGCCGTTTGAATCAGCCGTCACGATTGTACCGTTCACCGTGTACGTCCCGTTGGCTGTCAGGCCAGTCAGTTCCTCCACTGCAAAATCAATCGCTGCTGTCGGAGTTGCCTCCGGCGTCAGCGTCGTATCGCTTACAGTAATCGTTAGCGTCTGCGTATTGCCCGCGCTGAAGGTAAACGTCAGGCTCGCCGTGCCAGCCGACTGCTGCGCTAAGTATTCCTTCTTGATCGTTACCGTGCTGCCGGATACGGTATAATCCGTGTTCAGAACTAGCGTCGAAGCGCCGTTCTGGATGCTGCTGAGCGTGTTGCCGTTCAGCGTCATCGTCGTTGTTACGTCCGCCTGCGCCGTTGTCTTCTTATCGAAGCTGGCAATGGCAGGTGAAATACTAGAATTCGTCGTACTGGTTGTAAAGTTCTGATCGCTTCCGTAGCTGATTCCCTGCGAGTTCTTCGCATAAGCGCGGAAATGATAGGTCGTATTTGCATTTAAGGCACTCAAATTTATACTAAATGTTCCAGTGGTTCCCGAGGTAGTGACCTTACTGTTGCTTATCGTAGGATTTGCACTTTCGGAATAAACCACACCTCGTTCTGTTATAGCTGCTCCGCCGTCTGAGGTCACATTCCCTCCAATCGTTGCTAAGCTGCTAGTAAGCCCTGTTACAGAAGAGCTTGTTATAACTGTCGGCGCGGTTGCGCCGCTCGGCAACTGCCCTGACGAGTTCCATGTAACCAAAGCGATAGCTGAATTGGTTCCACTATTGTTCGTAGCATTCAAGGTCGCTCCGCTTGGATCAACATCGGCAATTCCTTTAATGGTAGCACCAACCTTGATATTGCCGTTGCTGTAGATGCCTATTCCACCTGCAGCATCTCCGCCACTACTTCCGATAGTATTAACCCACTGCGTACTGCCATTGGAGGAAGAGAGCTTGATTACAAACAAATCCGTGCCCCCAACAGAAGTAACATTGGTGGAACCAAAAGTTGCCGTTCCATTAAAAGTACCTAATGCGTACAGATTTCCGGAATCATCAATGTTTAAGTTCGATCCAATGTCGGCTCCGGTACCTCCACCAGTAAACTTCCAAAGCAATGCCCCGTCTGAAGGATTCAATTTCACCACATACACATCATTAGCACCTGCCGATGTGGCGTTGGAGGTACCTGTTCCTGGGTCAAAATCGTTGGTTCCTTGGAAGAGCCCTGTAACATATACTCCGGTACTATCCGTGATCACACCTCTGGCATGACTGATTGAGGAAGACTTGAATTGGTCCGCCCACTGGGTAACACCGGAGCTGTTCAATTTCCATACAAAAGAATTAGCAGTGCCGGTATTTTCAAAAGTTTTGCTTCCGAAGGTTGGAGCTCCGTAGACATTACCCACTGCATACACATCTTCACTGCTATCCACAGCAAGTGAATAAAGGTTACTACTTGAACTGTCTGTTGTTGGATTCGCTGTAAACCAGGTCAAGGCGCCTGTAGCGGCATTTATTTTCATAACAAAAAGAGTAGTTGTCGTTGCCGTTTGAGTGAATATAGCACCTGTACCGTCAGTAACAGTGTTAGATTTACCGCTCTGCGGGCTGGATGCGGCTCCCCAATGAACCGATGTACCTGCGCTGTTAATGGCTATGGCATCGTTGGGTGTGGTGGAGAGGGGGCCTCGATTCGTAACGACCCATTGAAATACGCCCGAGCTATTTAATTTTAATAGGAAAGCCTGGCTGTTCGCTGTTTCCCCTTGAATCGTATGAGTTGCGTTAGGATCCGGGTCTACATCTAACAGCCCCGTTGTGCCGTCACCCATAAATTGCGCGGCAACGTACACATTTCCCGAACTATCAACGGCAATTCCTCTTCCATAATCGCCATAGCTGGAGGCGCTCTTTACACTTCCGATCACTTTTACCCAAGTTAAAGTACCATCGGAAGCATACTTGGCAATAAAAATAGAGCTGCCTGTCCCGGTATTCGGATCGACAACCGTGTTTATTCCATCGAATTTCACATTACCGTTAAAAAAACCCGTCGTATATGTATTACCGCTTCCATCTACCTGAGTAGCACTAACAGTAATGCTGGAACTGGAATCAGCCCCTGTTATATTAATTAAATTCTGATTTGAGGCCAATGCATAGGAACCAAAAAAACAAAGAAAAAGTAAACCTAATACAAGAGCGGTCATCCACCTTAAAGCGAATACAGCAGGCAGCTTCTTTCTCCTTAAATATCCGAGAATCATAGAAGTTCACTCCTTTCATATTGTCACAACATTATGCTTTAGTGAAGAATTCCCGGCACGATGCGATCAATCTCGACTATAATCTATTTTTTTCGCTATAAGTATAGTGTCTTCAGCTACTAGTTCGTAACGCCTCCCTCGGAAGATATCCCTCTTTATACGTAATACGTATGAATTATATCTATCCTTGAAAACATTGGTCTGTCGCTATCTCAGCGGTCCGCTCTATCACCTGGCCTTTCTGAAAATGGATAGGCTTCATTAGCAAATTCTTCGTGTTGGTAATTTCGATAATAACACAAATTTTAGAGAAATAGTTCTATAATAATTACTTACTATATAGCGGTCAAATCCGCTCAAACACCAGCAGAAGGAGGTATGCCATTCAATAAGGTGAGCAACAAGCGTGGACCATACAGACAATTGATTGATAGAGGAATAATGACGATTCATCATGAAAAAAGCGGTAGTCATCGCCTGGATGCAGCCTCTATATGCTGTCCAGACGAATGACACCGCTTTGTTGCTCATCTTATTACTGAACGGATCAATGTTTTGACTCCAGTCCCTAAATTACTGCCCCGTCCCTCTACCACCGCCAGCGCCACCCCGGAATCCGCCGCCGCCGCCGCGCGACTCGGTAATTTCAGTGATCTGCTCGCCATTAACCGTGACCGTGCCGCCGTTCAGCTCAGCAGTCCCGTCCGCATCAAAGGCGGAAGTGGCTTCTACATCAATAGTTCCTCCATTAATATAGAGATTACCGTTCGAGTCAAAAGCATCCGTATCTCCGCTGCCCATCGTTACTTTGATCGTACCGCCGTTGACTTCAATGGACGCATTATCGTTCACCTTTGGCGTGGCGTTGATGCCGTCATCTGTCGCATATATTGTGATCTGACCGTCATTAATTATGATATTATTACCCTCGATGCCTTCCACAGCGGTCTCAATATTAAGGGTTCCGCCGTCGATCTGCACAAGGTTGTTAGCCGTAATGCCATCATCCGCAGCAGTGATATTAAGAGTGCCGCCTGCAATGTAGATATTTCCAAGTGTAGTGTCCTCTTCATTTTCGCTATGCAGCGCATCTTTACCGGTATCAATGGTAATCGTTCCATCGCTGATCAGTATGGCATCGTTGGCTTCAAGCCCATCCGCCGATGAATTAATGGTATAGACACCTCCGGTGATTTTGAGATCATCCTTGGAAGAAATACCATTGCCCTCAGCCGACACAATGTTCAGGCTTCCGGTTCCGTTCAGGGTCACATCGGCTCTGGAGAAAATCACCGCATCCAGATTGGTCTCCCCATCCGCCGTGTAGGTTCCGGTAACCTCCATATAGTTATCGCTGTCAGTCGAGGTAACGAAGACTTTATCTGCTGCTTTTACGTAAATGGCAGGTGCATCATCATTTGTTATGCTGACACCGTCAAGAACAATTTGCACCTTTGCCTCCTCGGCAGCATCGACCGTCACTGTTACATTCTCCACATCACCGCTTAAGACATATACGCCTTCCTCGCTCAGGGTGACATCCTGATTGCTTACCAGATTCATCCGGGTGGCAGCTGTCAGATCCGCCGTCTGCTCCAGATCACGGTCCGTGAATAGTGCCGATGTATCTGTACCCGTTGTTCCCATTGTTCCCGTTGTTCCGGTTGTTGCAGTGCCTTCAGCTGCTTCACCTGTTGACGTTGTGCCGGAAGACACGGTAGAAGCTGCTGTCTGCGTAGCTGCTGCTTGTGTACTTGTAACTACTGCCGCGCTATTGTCCTGTACACTCGAGCACCCTACGACAGATAGACTTAATAATGCGGCGAACGTTAGAACCTTTATGCTGATCAGACTGTTGTTTTTCATCATTGAACACTCCTTGTATAATCAGATGCAATCGTTGTTTGAATAAACATTATTGCCTCCTGGCTTATACAAAGAATAACCCGTATACCTTTAACCAAGCTTAAACAGACACAAAAATAAGGGATGCCGGATAGCACCCCTCTGTTTCTTTTATAGTACAGGTTGAATTTTCTTGGTAGGCTGCGGCCCGGCGCCGTTCTTAGCCCAGTAGACAATGTAGTAAATAGTGCTGTTATAGCTAACGGTCCCTGCATAGTTAACATTCTGGAAGGAGTTCTCATTCGTCCAGATCTTATATCCCGGGGAAGCATAGTTCCAGCGCATAGGCTGGTTTCCCGCCGGTTTATGCGTCCAGTCATTGGCTGAAGTATCACTTTTCATAAAATGATAATCGTTGCTTCCCTTACGGACTGCAACCACCCGCTCGTAATAGGCCAGGGAGCTGGGCTTCGACGTAGTCTTGTATCCCCAATATCCGAGCGCATTGAGGTCACTGACTGCCAAATCTGCTATTTCTGCAACCCCCATGCTTACCGAGAAGCTTTTTCCGGAGTGGTAGCCCGGGTCCTTAAAGACCTGCTGGCCGATCGCATATCCGTAGCAATTATAATATCTGTAGTCATTCGACCAGGCCCCGATTAAGGTACTATCCTGCAGCGTATAGCCGGCCAGGGCAGAGATGCCTCTTGCAGCAACCGCGGGGGTACCGGTGACCTCCAAAATATTGTGTGCAAGCTCCACCATCTTCGTGTAGCTGTACGGGATACGGTCTGCAGTTATTGCGCCGCTCTCAATACCTGTGACGATCTCTTTTGCCGCATTCCGTGTGAATTTATCCGCTTCCAGGCCTTCCGGTAACCGGAGTCCGTTCGCAAGCAGATTATCCAGGACCTCTTCTCCGCTTAATTGCGTCAGCTGCTCTACAGTAGCCTGACTGCCTTCCGCGCCCGCTGCAGGTGCCGGTGAAACCACCATATGTAATAGAAAGAATGCCATCACCAAAGAAAACGCTTTAATCACCTTCTTCAACGTATTCCCTCCTGCTAATATATTCGTTAGCATAAGTATACACGGAATAGAATCCCCTGTACCATTATTCACTAATTATCAATTAATTCAATTATTTGGAATTCCGTTCATATCCAACAAAATAGACTCCACTTCTGACGCAGGCATCGGCTTATAAAAGAAGTACCCCTGGATCTCATCACACTTATTCTTGTTGAAAAAGGCGAACTGCTCCCCGGTTTCGACACCCTCGGCAATAACCTGAAGCTTCAGGTTTTTGGCCAGCTGAATGATCGTCTTGGCGATAGCCTCATCCTCGTTGCCTGTTGAAATCCCGCGCACAAACTGCATATCAATTTTGATCCGGTCTACAGGCATGGTCTTTAATCTGCTTAAAGAGGAATACCCCGACCCAAAATCATCAATGGAGATACTGACGCCCAGCTCCTTAAGCGCATGAAGCACCTCTAGAATATTGTCATCACCGTCAGCGGCAGCACTTTCAGTGATCTCCAGTTCCAGGTACTCCGGCCCGAGGCCCGTCTCACGGAGTGTCCGTTCAACAATGCTAAGCAGGTTCCGGTCCTTGAACTGGACAACCGACAGGTTCACTGCCATGCGTATCCCCTGCACCCCCAGCTCCTGCCACTCCTTCATCTGCCGGCAGGCGGTCTCTAACACCCACTTGCCGATAGGCAGGATCAGTCCGGTCTGCTCAGCCAAGGGAATAAAGGCAGCCGGTGAAATCATGCCTAGCTCCGGATTATTCCAACGGATCAGCGCTTCCAGACCTACAATTTCTTTCGTCTGCACATTCACCTGCGGCTGGTAGTGTAGAACAAGCTCATTTCGCTCCAGTGCCCGGTACAGGCTGTTCGTAAGCTGTGTTTTCTCCGATACCTGCTCCTTCATAGCTGGTGAGCATAAGAGGTACTGGTTTTTACCTTTTTCTTTGGCCGCGTACATCGCCAGATCAGCATTTCGGATCAGCTCCTCCGTGCTTTCCCCGTCTCCGGGGTAGACCGCGATCCCTGCACTGGCCGTAATAAAGAATTCCTGGCCTTTGACAATTACGGGCCGGGCAATCGCATTTATGATGCTTTCAGCCATTTTTTCAATGTCTTCTACCCGCTCTATCCCGGCCACCTTTACCAGGAACTCATCGCCGCCAAAACGCGACACCATATCCTGTTCATGCAGACACCCGGCTATTCTGCTTGTCACCTGCTTAAGCATCTCGTCTCCGCCGAGGTGTCCTATTGTGTCGTTGACGATTTTGAAGGCATCCAGATCAATAAAAAGCACACCAATATGCCTGTCATTCTCCCCGGCCGACCGGATACTCTCTTCCAGCTGATTCTTGAATAACGTATGGTTCGGAAAACCGGTCAGCGCATCATAATAAGCCATATAGCTGATTTCCCGTTGAGCCTCCACCTTTACCAGCGCATCTGACAGCAGATTAGCAAGAATCCGCAGCAGCTGCTGATGATTCTGCCCAAAGCTCCTTGCAGCCTTGACGGATGTAAGCAACAGCAGCCCCAGAATCCTGCCTTTGTTCCTTACAGGAACAGAGATCAGCGACTTTATCTTATGTGAACTGAATAATGCCTGCTCTGCACCGGCTTCCGGCGGCAGCATGTCTACGTCCGTTACCTTTAACTGGCCAGTGTGTACGAGCTCCTTCAACCACCACGCGAAGCCTTTGCCGTTCAACCGGGAAATGAAGGTATCCGCCTGCTCCTTCCCTTCCCTGGACCATTCATAGGCCTCAGGATGATTCGACAACGGAATATAAAAAGCCCGTTCTACTTGAAAGTGCTCTCCGCACAGCTCTAGCAGCTCATTGATTTTCTCATCCAGGTCTGATTCAGAGACCTTAACGAAGTCACCCGATATGCGGGCAACCAGCTTCTGAAACCTGATCTGGGCTTCATTATCTTCAAGACGCTGGACGTAGACCCGGTTAACAAAATAGGCCAGCCAAAGGGTGATGCCCAGGATGCCGATCCTGGCCAGATAATCCGATCCGTCCACCTGGACCATCGCTTCCGGCATCCTCACCCATATATAGATTTGCGTAATTAGTATAGGCACTCCGATCCAAAGAATCATAAACCGTTTATTGAAAAGAACAGACAGCATTACAATAATGAACGGAGCCGACCATGCGGTAACACTTGCAGATTCCACATAGCTCAGGGCAATCAGAAGAATGGAGGCCAGCATGATAATAATGAATACGCCTTCCTTAACATCCTTTTTAGCCGGTATATATTTAATGAGCGTCAGCAGCAAGCCGTTGACAAAAAAGAACAGGCTGAACAACAGAATAAAACCAAACCGGGGAGCCTGCTGATTAAAAAAGTACTGCGAAGCAAAATTCAGCATTCCGCCGATCACGTAGAGAAAGGACATAATTTTAATAAACCGGTCCAAGTTAACATTACTTAAAATTTGACCCGGTTCAGCCTTTTCACTTTTTCCCAGACCCATAAGCCCATACCGCCTGATTGCATAGAACATAGCTGTTGTAGGCAGCAGCACAATAACTGGCGCCAGCTGAGGAAGCTTAACAGATGCGTAAGTGTTCATAATGACATCTGTTGCAGTACCCGCGATCAGAGCCATGCTATGGGAGAACATAAGGAGATAGCCCTGCTTCTTCTTAATCGGGTCTTTAGACCTTCTTGCCCAGTTCCAGAGCAGCAGCAGTCCCGCTGTGGTAAAGCAAATATAGTACAGGTTAAAATAAACATCCCCCCAGCCGTTGGCAGAAATGTTCACCCAGCCTGCCGCTGTATAGATTAGGTTGTACTGCTCCTTAGCAGAAGCATTATACCCGAATGCAATAACGTTAACCGCAGCCGGGAAATACAGAACCACGTAAATCCATTTGTTTTTGAGAACAGCCGTTCTTTCTGTCAGAATTAGAGAAAAGTGCAGAAGTATGCTATACACCGTGCCGTAGCCGAGTGAAGCCAGTCTGCGCCATAGAATAGCCGTCTCATAATCGGGTGCTGAATTGGTGATTGAAAAGCAAAAGGACCATATGGACAGGGACAGACAGGCTATACAATAGAGCCGGTTAAGCTTGCTGCCGGTATTAAGAGACAGGATGTACATCCCCAGAATGAAGTAAATGGCGAAAGTAATAAATAAAACGAATGAATATATATAGGATAACGTCATGACGGGTCCCTCCATGATTCCCACTAGATTCTATATATCTGAGAGAAACCATACATTGATACAATATACCTATATTTCGGCAAAAATGAGAGGTTCTATTAGCAATATTTCCATACGAAAGACCCCTCCAGCCCCTGGAAGGGTCTTAACCCTGATACTTATTAGGATGGATCACCGTGCATTCATAAATATCCACCAAAATAAAACTCCACTGCCTCCCGGGAGTACCTATCCTCTCCCTGCCACTCCGCCATGGCGTTGTAATCCGGGCTTCCGCCTCTGCGCTTACGTGGAGTATCACCCGGCACCAGCAGCCCGGCATAACCCCAGATCTCCATCAGCACATCCCGCTCATTCTTACTGGAGGGAACCACGTCCTTCCACCGCTTCTCCAGCATCCGCGCACTATCGTGGTCAGCGCAGTCCCGAATCGCTTCGAGCATTCCGGAGAGTATGGCAGCATCCCCGGCAGTACTCTCACAAGGCTCTTCCTTACTGAATAATTCAAGATCCAGCCAGCAGTATAAAAGCCAGTTCAGGCGAATGCCGCCCCATTTGACCCGCTCGAAATTCAGCACATTCAAATCCTCATGGTTATAATCCCGGTCCGACATTAATCCGTGAACGTTACAATCCCCGCAGCTGCTGTAACTCGGCCGTACTGCACTCCGCTCCTCATAAGTATGCATAGGCAAACGTGAGGTCAGCGCCCAGCTTGAGAGCGCACTCCGCAAATGGACTTTTTTAGTAGATAGACTGTGCAGGAACGCGGCAGCTACCCGCTCCCTGGTAATCGCCTGATGCAGCTCATGGAGCCGCATTACGATCTCATCGTGAGTAATGGTTACGGGGTCGAACATCAGCCCTTGGCTCTTGGCATAATCGAACGCCTCACCGGCAAAAGCGCCCGGAGTCCCCCTCCAGCCGGCTGATGTCCAGAAGGTGTTCATTAGAATCTTTTTTGCTTTCTTATCCATGCTGTCACTCCTTGGGTTTGGCTTAATCGGCTATGAACGTGTAGTTCTATACTATCTCTGTTATTACCTGCTTGCCAAATATCCGGTTCCTGTTCGTTCTCTCTTTCTGCCAAAAGAAATAGACCGCCCGGAAGCGGTCTACTTATTAACACTGATAAGCGAGCTCAACCGTTCCAGGAGGTCGCCGCCGCCTGTTACAGAGATGGAGCCGATTTTGTCGCAGATCTTCTCAAGGAATTCCAGCTCCTTCAGCCGGAATAGTGTCTGATTCTCGTCCATCAGCTTCGCCGTATTGAGCAGGCTGCGCGTTGAGGCGGTCTCTTCCCTGCGGGTAAGCAGGTTCGCCTGCGCCTTCTTCTCCGCGAGCAGAACAGTGTTCAGGATGTCCTTCATTTCTCCCGGCAGAATGACATCCTTCACGCCCGCCCCAAGGAAGCGTACCCCGAAGGCATCTTCCTTCTCCTGAATGCGGGACAGGATGAAGGTAGCAACATCCTCCTTCTGCTTCAGAAGCTCATCGAGCTTCAAGGTCCCGACATATTCCCGAAGCAGCAGCTGAAGCTGGATGTGGATCTGCTCATCATACGCCTTCAGCTCCAGCACGCGCTGCGGATTCACGATCTTGTACTGGCATACGAAGTTCAGGCGCAGCGTAACCTTATCCTCGGTCATGATCTCCTGGCCGATCAGATCCATCTGCTGCTGTCTTAGATCGACTATTTTGGTCAGCACCGAGACTGGCCCCTTCCAGAAATAATACTTACCGGGCGCAAGCTCCCGCTGGAGGGTATGATCATAGAACAGGAAGCCCAGCTCATGGCTGGCGATTTCACAGCACTGCACATACGGCGTAAGCTTCGTTATAATCGAGCGGTCAATCCCGGCCGGAAGCTCCGGCTGCCGGATGTCCGTATGCACGAAGGAGTGCTTTTTCAGGAGGTTCCAGTAAGCATACACCCCTGGCTTCAGCACCTGTGCGAATTGACCGTCCTCATAGTGTACAACAATCTCATGATCCAGTACGCGTACAACATCAAGCTCCCGCAGGAGCTCTTCATCCTGGATGAACAGCTGCAGGTCCTTGCCCTCCACGCTAAACGGCTTAGCAATATTTAAGACCGCTACCGTATGCTGTGACCAGGACAAGTACCGGTAGGTTCCCGGCAGCAGCCGTTTCACATAACTTCCCTTATGAAAGAGCAGACCGCGCTGGTCCGCTTGAATCGTGATTTGCTTCAACATCTTTATTCCCCCTTCATGTTTGACCAATGGATGACAGAATCCCGCTGCGGTCCTGGCGGAATCACGTTTGAGACAGGCGCCCTGCTGGGAGGTTCGGGGGACATCCGGGTTCGCAGCCTGACTAGCCTTCAGCCAGCCTTCGTTCCCTTCTGTCCTTGCCCTAGCCTCCTCTGCTGCCGCACTACCGGTATCCACGGATTACAAAGCCCTTCCGCAGTGCGCTGAATTAGCCGCCTGGGATTCTGCCCCTTGGTTTCCTTACTCAGATTGTGCTCAATTGTGGCTCGATGGAAATCGAGTACTATACCAATAATCGCTCCCTAGGCGATTGGGGAATCGAACCCCAAGTGGATTCCTACCGAAACGGACTGTACAGGATACCGTAACATACATGCCGGCACTGCGGGATCTTATGAGATCCCCGCCTCGTTACGCCCGCCCGGATAAGAACCAAATGTATGATGAACGCATTCGGCGTTATCAACTTGCTAAGTGTTAAGCTGCTTCTTACAGGTTCTATCTTCGCTGAAATCCGGCGGAACGAACATGGCGAAAGTATTACGACGGGAGAAAAAATTTCCAGAGGGGGGAGGAGGGAAAGAAAAAAGCTCAGGGCAGGGGGCTGCGCTTGAGCTTTGGGAGTGCGGATTCTGAGCCAATATTCTCATTAAAAATAGACTGTCACACAGACAGCCCCATAATAAGTATGTGTATTTATTAATCCGAGAGAACAGAAGGAGCAGTAAAAGCATGGGCAAGCTGCATACCATCCTTTAAACCTTGAAGATAAAGACGTTCATACAGAACGGATAGCTTTATTTGAAGTTTCCCCTCCCAATCCTCAAACTCAGGCATACGTGTAAGGTCCATAGAATCAAACAACGCCTGAAACGCTTTACTCTCTTCTTCAAAAACAAGCCTGGGCTCGGATTGGTATTCGATCTGTGCTGTCACTTCATTTAATCTGCCTTGCATCGTTTGAACAAACCATGTCGGAAAGCCCACCACATCTCCTCCATCACAGAAGTTTAAACGAAAAGCCCCTGAGTACCGGTTCTTTTCTTGATACATCTGATTAATAATTTCATCTACCTTATGACTCTGAGCTTGAACCGCCTCATTGCAGCTGAGTGGAACTCCCTGCTCCAGGGATCTCTGTCCAAGTTCATTCAGCTTACGTTTTTCCTCCTCACATTTCTGACTCAAATGCTGCATTACAAACCCTCCCTTCTGGAAAAGCTATATCTGAAAATATCGAATTATGAACGGGATACTTTAAAAAAGACCAATATGTTTTCATCGTTACGCATATGCGTACCATACTTGGAAATATTATACGGTACGCTTATACGTATAGTCAAGATTTAGAATCCAACAAGTAAGGAGATTCTTATGGGAAAGAGAGTCATCGTAAAAATACCTCAATTAACAAAAAAACATGGAATCTCTCTAAGAGAGTTATCAAGAATATCCGATGTTAGACACGCTGCTTTGAGCGAATTAGCCAACAATAAAAGAGAAGGCATCAACTTTAATCATATTATTAGAATTGCAGAGTCTTTAGATATTGATGATATTCGAGAGATTATTGATTTGGTTGATACAGAAGATACAAATTGACCATTTTCTCAGCATCCACCTCTCTTATGAAGCACAAAAAAGCTCCAAGGTGGACGCAGTGACGCATCCATTTTAGAGCCTTCAGTATGCAATACAAGTATCTACTAACATTACTAGATCCCGAAAAACTCTGCCGCCGTTTCTGTAGTTGCCTTAGCGACCTCTTCAGCGGTTCTGCCTGTACATCGTGCTATGGATTGCAGGATATGAGGCAGAAAGGCTGGCTCATTCCGCCCATCCTTAGGCTTCTCCTTTAAGTCCCTGGGGGTCAAAAATGGTGCATCCGTCTCGATCATAAGCCGATTGAGCGGTATCATTCGAACAAGCTCCCTCAGATGCTTGCCTCTTCGCTCATCACAAATCCATCCGGTAATCCCGATATACAGCCCCATTTCAATATAAGCCTTAAGCTCAGACTGAGTCCCGGTAAAACAATGGACCACTGCTTTTTGAACTGAATGCTCCTTAAGAATGGCCATGAAATCTGAAAATGCCTCCCGCTCATGCAGAAATAATGGCATGTTAAGCTCAAGCGCCAACCGAATTTGCTCAGCGAACCATTTACGCTGTATATCGCGCGGCGAGAAGTCCCGATTATAGTCTAGACCGCATTCCCCGATGGCCACCACCTGAGGTAATGCTGCTAATTCTTTTAGCTTTGCCATCGTTTCTTCACTGCAGCTCTTTGCATCATGGGGATGAACTCCAGCAGTAGCGTACAGCTTACCCGGATACCGTCCGGCAAAGCGGGAAGCCTCCAGGCTGTTCCTGAGGCTCGTTCCTGTAATGATGAGTGGCGTAACATGATTTGCTATCGCATGTTCAACTACCTGCTCACGATCAGCTTGAAAGCTGCGATGCATTAGATTAACGCCGATATCAATGATATTGTGATTCATGCTTGTAGTTCTCCTTTTCAAATCTACTGCTTAATTCAAACTGTTTTCCAGTAATTTCATTATAGCTTTGTCAAATATCAAGAGGACGGGAATGTTTGTTTAAACTCAAACATTCCCGTCCTCCAACCGCTGAGTAATTATATATTCCTCACCTCTACAACCCGCCCCAAATCCACATACTCCTCATGATCCAGCTTCACCTGCACTCTGCCCTTACGGCGCTTCTCCCGCCATTCCCGCAGTGCCTCCTCTGTTTCCAGACGGAGCTCGGCAAGCTCCAGGGCCCGGTCCAGGATATACTTACTGGTGTAGAGCACCGTATAAATCCCTTGTCCGCCAAGCGTAATAGGAGCGGCCAATTGCTTCCATTCCTCAACTGTAAAGCGCACATACAGATCCTCCTCCGTCCCCGGCCGACAAGGGACTTCCGTAATCTCCTTACGCCGGAGCACCTTCCAATCCGCTACCTTTCCTACCCAGTGGATGCCTGTTTTTGCAGGATCAATGAACTTTTTGCGGGATTGGCACATTGCCACGTATTCGATTTGAGTTAGTATTTTCTGACTGGCAAGGTTCTTTAACGGCATATGGTAAAAAGCTTTCCGAACCGCCACCCCCACCTGCTCCGGCCCCCGGACTGAACCGACCAGTACATTTTTGCCCGCAAGCTGATCCGCATAATATTCTCTCGTGCCGCGTGGACGTGTGGACCGCTCGTACGCTTTTTCCGGACTGTCCCGGATAATCTCATCCAGGAATTGCTCCACCAGGCTTGTGGTATTCGGCAGAAACGGCAGGGCGCCAATGTTCAGCAGCTCAATGCTCTTATAGAAACGGTGGTCCTTGAACCGCTCCTCGTCAGGATAGGGAAACAACACATACGCTCCGAACATGCTGCGCTCGTATTCCCCTGAGCCTTTCTCCTGATACACAATCGCGTCCCGATAACGGTGCATCGTGTTGATGTCGTCCTCTTCTGGCCCTGGCTGCCCATACTTTCCTTGGTAAGGAGTACCTTCGTACGCAGGATTCAAGCGATATTTAGCATCAAAAACATACTTATACTCCTTGATCTGTCCAGCATCCTTCTTCTTCAGGGTTAGCACATTATCCGGGCGCTGACTCAGCGTCGGAGTCTTGTCCGTTCCAGGAATCGCATTATAGTACAGGATGAATTGCTCCCCGTTCACCGGGTTCTCATAGACCATCTTTGCGCTCTGCGAGCGGTCCAGCGTCACAAAAATCCCGTTCCGGTTCAGCTTAATAATATCCTGCTTCACCAGCTTATACTTCTGCCCCAGCAGCTGATTGAGCTTGAGGAAACACCAATATTCATAGAGCTGAGCCACATCCTTCATGGATAGGCGGAACAGGTCACTTTGGATAGACAGACCTTTGAGCAGCATGAGATAACAGCGATAGACCTCACGGTACCCAGGCGCCATCTGCAGCACCAGCGTAACGGACATCTGCTTCAACACCCCAGCCTCACGCAGGAAATCCATCTTTAGCACCCGCTCAATTTGCGTAAGCATCGAATCCAGCCTTTTGATCAGCAGAGGATCTGCGGTCCGGCTTTTTGTCTTCCAGCTTGTTGTAAGCTCCTTCAGCTTGCCATGAATACGTTCCAGCATCCAGCGGATGAACCGGTTCTCATTCGTATCATAGGCGAGGCGCCTGCGCGTCTCCATTAGATGTGTGGCTGCGTAGCTCCGATTACCGATGGTAATGAATCCATGATTTATGTCTTCTCTTAACCGTTCCGGATGCTTCGCGAGCTCACGGATGTTCTCTCTTCCGGCCTTTTTGACCCGATTAGCATCCACTAGCTTGCGGTCCTGGAGCAGCGCATAATTAGGATTTTTGTTGATCCGCTCAACGGCATCGAGAAGCTGCCTAAAGATAGATTGTAGTATCGTAAAAAACTCCGTCAGGCTCTGATGCTGCGTCTCCCGCAGGCCTGTTAGCTGGTAGGTTCGGCGCAGAAAGTCGAATGCCAGATTATAAATCTGCGCATTCACCTCATTCAGAATGTTCTGGTAATCCAGCTTGTAATCCATCTTCGACGGAAAAATCTCCATCTCCACCCGCAGCAGTTGCTGACCCTCACTCCGAATCTCCCATTCCGTCAGACCAACCTCATTGCCAAAGTTCAGCACACCCGCGAGAAGCGATCCGCCCAGAGGCTTAACCGCCTGCCGCAGCAGCACATTATCATGGTAAAAAGAAAGCTTAACCCCCGTCTTGCTCTCAATCACCAGCTCATACGACTGTGTCTCATAAAAGCATGGAAAGACCGCCTCCCTCGGCTGCCAATCCACCATCCCGTAAGTCTCCGGTGAAAAGACCTTGATCTGCACATCCCCAAGCCGCTCAGAGCACACAAGCCCAAGCTGCGCATTCACCCAGTTCTGATCGGAAGAACGATGAAGCTGCAATGCCTCCACCGTAGGATGAAAGGGCCTTCCTGACACATATAGCGTAAAAAGCTCCGTCTCAATACGGAGCAATTCCACCGCCTGATTAAGAGAGCCAGAATGAGGTGAATCCATCTTCCTCCAGCCTCCTCAGCATATAAGCCAATTTACGCGCACTTTGCGGATGCTTGATCCCAGGCGGATTCTGCCCGCCAGCCCATCTCATATAGAGGGGAGAAGCTACATCATCCATGAGCTCCTGCACATTTACCGATATGCCAGCGCCGCTACCTATTGCGACCTTCATCAGGTTGAGCAGAACCCGGCGCACAGAGGAATGACTACCTTGAATGCGCGGCAGAATCTTTTGCAGCAGCTGCCAGTCGAACGCTTCTTCTTCGTCCATCAGGCCATAACGATCGTTATATATCATATAAAAGCAAATCGCATCCCGTACCCGGAAGCCCACATTAGCATGAATATCCTCAAGCAGCGTATTAATCTTCACCAGTCTCTCTGTCGTCCGGACCACGAGTTCCTTGTGAGTATCATAGACGTCTATCAGTTGCAGATAATCCGAGCGGACAAACAGATGATTCAGCTCCGTAAGCTCAGCGGGATCACCCGGCTCCTGCCCATTCTCCTGCGGATACTGCTGCAGATTGATGTAATTGAACTCCAGGGTGTTGGCGCGGTCGAGCACTTTTTTGCTAAAAGGATGCGTCGTCTCGTCCATATTCACCGTCCCGATCAGGAACACATTCTCTGGGATGCCAAGACCACCATAGGTTTCTTGATCCTCAGGCGTATCCAGCAAGGTAGGAGAGATAAGATCCTGCGTCTGAATGGCCCCCTCCCGCCACTCCTGCGTCTCCAGCACACTTAACATATCACTGAAATAATGCTCCACCCGGGCCAAGTTCATCTCATCCAGGCAGATAAAATAAGGCTTATGCCGATTCTCCGGCTGCCGTGCATCCACCAACACCTTCGTAATCGGACCCGGCTGGAAGCTGCCCGACAGATCCTTATACCCCAGCAGATCCGCAGGATCACTCCAATCCGGCCGTACTGGAATCAAGCTAAACTGCCCATTATCCCGCGTCGCCCCCAGCGCCTCCGCAAACAGCTTCACCAGCCGCGTCTTCCCCGTGCCCGAGATGCCCGCTAGGATGACAAAGGGCTTGGCTTTTAGCGAGAGGTAGAAGTTTTCGATAAGGTGTTCAGGGAAAAAGAAGCCTTGGCGGCGGATGTGGGCTTGGATTTGGTGGAGAATACCTGTTACTTGCTCGTCCTTCAGAGGTTCGGCTGTCTGTGGCAATACTTCCACTTCCTCGTCGTTGGCTTCTTCATCCGTAGAAGTCACTGTTTCCACATATAAGCGGTAATCTTCTATTACATTCGCAAGGTCTTGAATGAGCTGATCATCATTCGGTACGCTTCCTCGCTCATACTTAATGTAAGCAACAGTTGACACCTGATAGTCTTGTCCTAGACCACTATTCACCAGACGAATATTCTCATCCTTATTCATATTAGAAAGCGTAAGAAGCTCCCGAATCTCTTGTGTGCGGCTTCGTAGATAAGCATAGCCCTCTCTACGTCCCTTCTCTTGGATAGGCACCGTTACCCCTTGGTTAAATGTAAGATACACAGCGCTCATATCCTCAGCAAACAGATAGACAACATATTCCCCATGCTGAGTCGTTTCTGTTATTCGTTTATCCAGGATAGCCAGCCAAGGAACCGTTGCCCAATTGCCTTGACCAACCGAGCCTTGTACCTTGTATTGCTCATCTATGAAGGGTAATTCTTTGAGTTCAGAAGGAAGTATCCTACGAAAGAACGTACCTAAAGCGTGCTCTGCAAAGGTTTCTTTTTTAGCAGCACCATACTCAGCCATAATTCTCTCCAGATATCTTTGTAAGGAGAATCGCCGCAAGGCTGCGTTGTATGAGTGGAGTTCTTCGTTAGCAAGTTGTTCTAGCTGCGAGAGCTCCTCTTCCCCTAGCTGTCTTTGGATCTGGCTATGAAAGCCTATGGTGTTATCTTCTGAATTAACAAACAGAATATGTGAGAGGGCATTAACAGGACTGTTAATGATATCCTTCAGCTGGCTTTTCGGGGCATCCTTCCATAGCTCTCGCCCTGGTGGCTGATCTACCCGGTTTCCTCTTCCTTGTTCAGCTATGAAGTAGTTAAGGAATCGCTCCTTCACTCGGTCGTATGAGACACGGTCTTGACTAGCGGCTCTTAACTCTTCTATTAAGGATAAGATCAGGACCATTTTATAGGATTTTTGCTTACGCTTGAAAATCTGTGTAATTGCTTCTGGTAATGGCATGGAGTCCTCCAAGGTGGTTAACGATTTTTAGTAGTCGATGTAATTTTCTCTATATGGAGCTTGCGGATCTCTGAGTCTGTAACGTTAGCCTGAATCAGTTGATCATAAATAGACTGAACCTGCACTTGAGAAAATAATTGCTCTGGGCTCTCCGACTTTAATCGAAGTAGTTTTCTAGAGATAAATTCACTCAACTCCACATCATAAATGACAAGCTCGTCGGATTTAATTTGACGCAGCTCTGGATCGATACTAAAGCGGCATCTCATCGTAAATGAAATAATCGATACAAATTTCACTTTAGGAATACCCTTTAAAAGGCTCTCAACGGCCTTAATATGTCCATAGTTTTGCTTTAGCGGATTATACATCTTGTAACGGTTGCTCACTGACCATTGTTGATCCGTACGCCCACCTTTTATTTCTCCATTGTAGTTTTTGGTTTCAATGACGAATAAGCAATACGGGGAAATAACAACATGATCAATTTGAGCGTAGCCTGTACGAGACTTCGGATTAGGGAGCAACAAATCGCTTAACGATTTACATTCCTTAGGTAGCTGGTCCAGTTGAATATTAATTTTATGCTCGCCCAAGTCACCAATTCTTGTGGCGGCTACCTTCGGCTTCGCCTTGGTAGTTGGTGCTTTACGCACAGGCTGGGGTGGCTCAATATCTGATTTCTTGAAAAGAGAAAATAGCGCTTTAAACATAGCACAACCTCGTATCATTTGGATTTACAATATGTATGGTTATTCGACAAAATGGGAATGTATCCCTTCCAAACATATACATAAGAAAAAGACTGTCGCATGGACAGTCAAAATAATAAGCATGTGAATGCCTTAGACTTCGTCTTAATCAGAGAGAACAGAAGGAGCAGTAAACGCATTAGCAAGCTGCATACCATCCTTTAATCCTTGCAAATAGAGACGTTCATATAGAACAGAGAGCTTCAGTTGAAGCTTATCTTCCCAGTCCTCAAACTCAGGCATTCGTGCAATGTCCATGGAGTCAAACAACGCCTGAAACGCCTTACTCTCCTCTTCAAAAACAAGCCTGGGTTCAGACTCGTATTCGATCTGTGCGGTTATCTCATTTAATCTGCCTTGCATCGTTTGTACAAACCATGCCGGAAAGCTCACCATATCTCCTCCATGACAGAAGTTTAAGCGTAGATCCTCTAGATATCGGTTCTTTTCTTGATACATTTGATTAATAAGTTCGTCCACCCTACGGCTCTGCGCTTGAACCGCTTCATTGCCGCTGAGCGGAACTCCCAACTCCAGCGATCTTTGTCCAAGTTCATTCAGCTTGCGCTTTTCCTCCTCATATTTCTGAATCAAATGCTGCATTACAACCCCTCCCTCCTGGAAAAGCTATATCTGTAGACGATGTACAGAAATTTTAATGCGTTTATCGGTTTATTTTATTTTAATTCGATATTCGCATTAAAACAACAGTTACCTCGCATACAATTTGGTTAAATTGTGAGGTGACCCGGAAATGAAGCATCGCAAAGAGCCCCCAGGTGACAAAAACATCATCGGGACCCGTGTTGTAGCTATTCGAAAGGCTAAGCGAATGAAGCAGAAGGATTTCCTGGCTAGGCTGCAAACCTTCGGGTTAGACATCAGCCCAACAAGCTTATCGCGATTGGAAGGTCAATATAGGCTTGTACAGGATTATGAGGTGGTTGCAATTGCTAAAGCGCTAGAAGTTTCTGTTGGGGAGTTGTTGGGGGAGGATAAGTGAAGGGTAAAATTGAAAGGAGGACCCGGCTTGTTTATATTCAAACCAATTTCATTTCCACCTTAACCCTTCATTGAATGAGAACATGATAACTAAAATTGTCTTTTGTTTGATCTATAGTATTCAGTACAAAGCAGCATAAATCATTTAAGTGAGTGCTGTCCCAAATGAAATTAAAAAGCCAAGGAACTTATCTCCTCGACTCTTTAAATTAAACATATTCTGTTTCTACAGAGCTTCTTTGCTTTTCACAGTTAATTCACAAATCAAAAAAACTAACTATACTTTTGCTTGGTTTCAGCAATCCACGATGGAAGATTGGAAGTTAAATTCATATTATGCCGTAACAAACTACCTGCTGTTTGATTAGTTGCCTTACTAAAATCAATACTACTAATTAGTTCATTAATGTAGGGAACAACATCAGGCTGTGAAACAGAATATGAGTTCACTGATTTATTAAGTATTCCGCTATCTAATCCCCATTCCAAGGAAAAATCAATAACTAATCTATGCAGCTTATTTGCTTTCCAAATTTCAAATGCTTCATCAAAATCCAGACCGCTCGATAAGTTGCCAGGTACAAGCTCAGTATCCACAAATTCCTTCAATAACTGTGCCCGATCATATTCCCCCATATTACTCAACTCTTGAATTTGTTCATATATAATACGGAGTGTTTCGCTATCCACCGTTTGGACTCCGTTCGCGGAGGTAACTTTTGAACCAATCAAATTAAGAATATGATTCGCATCAATTACTTGCGTTCCCGCTAACTTCGTTTTTCCGACAAGTGGATTAATTGGTGTTGGTGGAGGAGCTTCTCCTGGCTTCCAAGTTAAGTTCTTATATGCACCTACATATTGCAGCCAAGTATGTTCATCAATACCAAAATCCACCTCATTCCACTTGAATTCATAGTATTGTTCTACTAAATTCAACTGTTCAGCAGTATCTTTAAACGCAAGCAAAAATGCTTCCTTTTTCTTCCCATCATCTTTAATCGTCTGCCATTCCGTAGGATCAGGTAAAGTCGGAATCATCTCAGCTACTTTAATGTTTAGTTTCTTCACAGCAGTTTCATATGTATCAACAATTGCCTTACTACTCTTACCGCCACTTCCATAGAGTGTTAAAGCTTGATTTACGATTTGCTCGGTAAGCCGTGGGTATTGGAAGTTAATAATCGTCCCAAACTCTTTGTTCGAGCCAAACACACGATTGGTTCGAGAATAAGCTTGAATCAAACCTTGAAGTTCAAGTGAACGGTCAACATAAAGCGTGTTAAGACGTTTAGAGTCATAACCTGTCAGTAGTTGGTCTGCCACAATTACGAGATCTATATTCTTAGGATTACGTCCGCTGCCGCCTCGAGTGGCACGTTCAACGACATCTGCAAAATATGCATCCTCACCGTGCTTTTTATCACCAGCAATAAACTCAATACCAGTAAATGAGGCGTAGTCCTTGAACATACCTTTTACAATTTTAGGATCTAGTGGCGTTGGATCATTTTCGTTACCGAAACTAAACGTCATAGCTACGTTTAACTTTTCTCCACGATCTGTCAGTTGCTTCTTAAACTCATCAAAATAGGCAATCACACGGTTTTTATAGGCCACTGTTAAAATAGCATTAAATTCTCTACCCTGTGATTGTGATTCCCAGTTATTCAATATTTCCTCAACTACACGTGGAATATGTGTCTCATCCTGGTACTTTAGCAATTCACGTTTTTGAGCTTGCTTTTCAAGGTCAGCTTCAGACATTTCTTGAACTTGGCGTTCAATTTCTCTGTCCGTCAACTCAGGATGCTCTTCCTTAATCCTCTCAGCCAGTTGCTCTCTTAAATCATCATAACTTTTGAACTCACCAGTGTTGATATAGTCAACGTGAAAACCTAATACGTTTTTATCCGCAATTGCCTCATCAATCGTATATTGATGTAACTTAGGCCCAAATAACTTTTCTGTGGTATTGATGACTTCGCTTTTCTCATTAACCTTTCCTTTGATCTTATTCTCATCAAATAAAGGTGTTCCGGTAAACCCATAGAAGAGTCCATTTTTCTTGAAATAACTTTTTATGGTTCCCATCATCTGCCCCATTGTCGTACGGTGAGCTTCATCGATGATAAAAACGATTTTTTTGTCTGCTAAACTAAGATCGTGAGCTTCTTCCAGCTCTTTAACCAAAGAATTTAGTTTGAATGTAGTCGTTACTACAATTCCATTTTTTGCTGACTTCAGTATCTTTTTTAACTGGTAGGTGTGTTTCGTATCATCTACAGAAACGGCCTCATAAGCAGCATACGCTTTGAAGTTCTCACTGGTACGATTATCTAGTTCACGTCGGTCAACAAGGAAGACAACTTTATCAAACCCTGCCCTCGTCGATAAAAACAAAGCGGTCTTAAAACTCGTGATAGTTTTCCCTGACCCAGTCGTATGCCAAACAAATCCGCCATGCGGTACTTTTTCAGCATTGTCCCAACCAAAAGCAGCACCTTCAACCGATTGCAGGGCATACACTTGATAAGGACGTAGTAGCATATGACGTCTGTTTTCTTCGTCCTTCGCTTCGTCAATCACCAGGTAGTCACCCACCATTTGATGAGCCATTGGAATCATCAGAAAATGCTCGACTACGTTTTGCCAGTTGTTAATCGGTTTGTTTTCTTTATTCGACCAATGAAAAACGAAGCTAGGATTGAAATCTGCCGCTGTTTTGGGAGTAGCAAAATATCGAGTAGCAATTTCAGAGGTGATAACCATCATCTGCGAAAAAGCCATAAAGTTATTAGTATATTCACCCTCACGATAGTAGCGCATGAACTGCCCAAATGCCTCGTCCAGAGTTTTGTCCGTACGTTTTTGCTCGATATTGATTAGTGGCAGGCCATTGATCAGCAAGACAATATCAAAACGGTTGTTGTTCGGTGTCTGCACTTCCCTAGCAATTCTATAACTTGAGTCGCCGCCGCGCACTTCAGCTTTTTTGAAGATGGTTAAGGTGATTTGCTTTCTTGTAACCTTAGGATTGTCATCACGGTAAATACCATCTATTTTTCCTTTAGATTCTTCAATAGCTAGAATCTTGGCTGCCTCGTAACTGTTGCTGATCCGATTGACTTTGGCCATTACTTGTTTGAACTCATTATCCGTCAACTCCGCACCCTCCAATTGGTCGGCATTGATACGGTTGAGTTCGCTACGCCAGTGGGTAATCAAGTCATCAACAGTTACTTTTTGTATATTTCCATTTAAGAAGTCGGGCGCTTTCCATTTATACTTTTCTAACTCTTTAACAAAATTCTCTTGAAAAGTTTTTTCTGCCGCATTTTTTGGTGCAATGCCCATTGCTTTCTCTCCCCTCTATACAAACATTTCATTTAGATATGCTTTTTTTATATTTTGTAATTTTTCCAGCTTACGCTGATGAAGGGTGATGAGGTGGTCGAGGTTGTCAAAAAAAAGACCAATCCTTTCTTGCTCCGCTACCGAAGGTAAGAATACCTCTTTTTCTTCCATTCCTTTTTTGGTGATATGAATCATCGTAGAACCATTGCTATCAGACATTATCTTTACCTTATCGTATTCAAGAACTTGGACGGCAAACTGCTTATTAAACAATCCCGAAAGTTCAATTTTCCAGATGTGATAATGGTAAATAACCTTGTCACCATGCCAAATGTGAGGACCGAATGTAGCTGACCATGTGTAGAGTAAATCGCCCGCCTCTGCGTAATATTTCTCTCCAAGTTCCATGTCCGAGTAGTACCAACTACTGTTTGTGTAGAAGTTTCCAACCCGCAGGACTTTATATTTCCCATCACTTAATAATTCATTTTGTGAATAGGCTCTGCCATTTATGAAAGTCGCAATCTCGCCAAGCTTACGCTGTTCCCAAGCGCCAGTAAATCCTGCGAATCTGCGTTTTGGCTCGCTTTCACCTTCAGCGGGAAACATTTCAGAGAGATAGGCAGATTTTAACGCTTTCGTCTTATCCAACTTACGCTGATGAAGGGTGATGAGGTGGTCTAACTCTTTAAAAAAGCTCCCGATTTCAACTTGTTCATCAAACCTTGGAAATTCAATCTCAATATCCTTTACGATTAAGCCAGATAAATTCCCTTGCCCTCCTTGAAGGTATTTATTAATGATTTTCTGTTTCTGCTTGCGTAACCATTGCATAATAAATTGTGAATCGTACCCTTTATAGGGCTGAATTGCCAGGATTGCTTGGTTAATTGCACCATTTATTCTTGATATACCAACCTCTCCACTTGTTGCTCCATATAGGGCATAGAGAATATCGCCAACCTCAACTAACTTAGCTGAAGAGTTCTTCAACCCAGATTCGGAGATAAATAATTCAGTACTATCATTATTAATTTCAGCAGAACGAATGAATGGAATTTCGCCGTCATAATACTCATAATTGCCAACTGATGGGGTTCCACCTGAGTATGAGTTTGTAACACTCCCCAACTTACGCTGTTCCCAAGCGCTATTATCTTGAAACTCCCTAAATCGTCTTTTTGGCACTAAACTTGTTTGTTTCATCATCATTTAACCACCAATTCGTTCATCAAGGCTTCAAACGCTGATTCCAAGTCTCGGCTCTCATCATCCATTGCTGACAAAGTATCCGCATAACGATTGTGCAACATTTGCAGAGTGTTCAACTCCGTTTTTAACGACCGCTCTACTAAAGCAACCATAGCATCCACGGTGTTACCGAACCATTTTTCATACATCAAGTTGTCGATTTCTTCGTTGGTTAACGTTAAGATGCGTTCTTGCACGGCTTCTTTGAGTGCCTTTTCATCCTCTTTTACCGCCTTGCTAAGCGCTGATTTATCTGTAAATAACTTCTCCACTTTACTCAAAAGTTTATATTCAACAGTTCCTTTAATCGCTTTCTTCATCTCCACCTTGACTAATTTACTTTCAAAAGCTTCAACAACTTCATTTAAAATCCCGTTTAAAGCATTGGCTTCATCGCTGTCTTCTGCTTTTGCAGCCTCAACCAAGTCTAATAGTTCCGTTTCAATTTCTTGAATGCGAATATTCTTGGATTCAATTTTTGCTAATTCATCACTATATAATTGTTTCGCAATCAGCTTATTTGGTACGATACTGCCGACCCAACCATCCTGCTCTTCACGTTTCTTATCACCGGTTCCTTTAGTAACCATATTGAGTTCGCGAGTACGTCCTGCCGTATAAAAATCACTTAACGCGATGATTTCCGTATCATGTGTCAGGGCATTTTTCCAAATCTCAGCCACAATCTGATATCCATCATAAACATCAATATTTTGGAACTCTGACAAGATTCCCTTGATTTCATCAAGCATTTCTTCTTCCATCAAAGGAATTGAATCAATGTCTACCTTTCCATTTCTTAAAATCCCATAGTACTTATCAACATAAGATTTGGCTTTGCTTTCGAGTTTCTTTAATTGTTCAATAATGCGAGGTTCACTCAATATATCGGAAGAAATTTCTTCAATAGGTTTTACCAGCTCAACATAGCCGCTACGGATTCCTTTTAAAGATTGTTCCATTAAATCCGGCACGGTAGATTGTAAAATTTTCAACTCGTTAATGTTCTTTCGAGGAATTCCACCAAGAAGGTGAGCATCCACATCGTGAGGGATTTCACCGTCAACCGCCTCAATATAACGAGGAATGTTCATGTTATATTGATTCTTCTGTATTTCTTCCTGAGTCGCTAAATGACTATATCCTTTCTCTTCTCGACGCTCAACATATGTATCTACGATCTTTGCAATATCTTTTTCTTGCAGGACGTTTTGTTTGCCAACTTTAATATAGCTTTTAGAAGCATCAATGATTAAGACAGGTTCATTGATTTTCCGGTTCTTTTTCAGAATAGTGACAACGACCGGGATGCCTGTATTGGAAAATAAACTGCTTGGCAAGCCGATGATGGAATCAATGTAATTTTTCTTAAGCAAGCGTTCACGAATTTCTCCCTCAGACGAACCACGGAATAGTACTCCGTGAGGCAACACAATCGCCATCGTACCATTCTGACCTAAATGAAATAATCCGTGTAAAAGAAACGCAAAATCGCCTTTAGAGTCTGGTGGCAATACTCCAGCAACTTCAAAACGGGGATCGCTGACCTTTAACCCTGCTTTGTTCCAATTCTTCACAGAGTAAGGTGGGTTCATTACTACTGCATCAAACTGGACTCCTTCATTTGAATGGTTTGGATCTTCTGGCCAGTCTTGAGCAAGAGTATCGCCGTTTTTAATAGTCATCTTTTCTGGACGAACACCATGTAGCAACAAGTTCATGCGAGTCAAGTTATAGGTGGCTGTATTCTTTTCTTGTCCGTAATATCTCAAATCGTCCTGAACATCTTTATCTAAATGCTTCTTAACCGTTAGAAGAAGCGAACCCGAACCCACCGTTGGGTCGTAGATTGTCTTGATGTCTGGCGTTTTCGCTGCAATTTGAGCCATGACTTCACTGACTTGTCGTGGTGTGTAAAACTCGCCGGCCTTCTTCCCTGATTCCATGGCAAACTGACCGATGAGGTACTCATAAGCATCACCCAGTACATCACCTTTTTGCAATGCCACCATGTTCAAATCTGCAAACAGCAAAATCAGTGCCTTAACACTTTTGCTGCGTTCATTTAAGTTGCTACCTAAAGCCGTATCCGTTAAATCAAGCGTAGAACTTGAGAATAATCCCTTAAAATCACTTGAATCACCAGACACGGCAATCGTACGCTCAAAATTATTCAAGCTATCTGTTACTTTTTGAACTTCAAATTCTCCTGAATTGATGTCCTTTAACCAAGTCTGATAGAGATACTCAGGTTTAACATAATAACCGAGTACATTTTGAATCATTTTATCAAGCTGTTCACCGTATTCCGCCCGTGCCTTTGTGTATTCCTCAACCAATTCGGATTCAGCCATATTCCCTAAACCACTGGTTACTTTAAACGCTTCTATGGTCTTATCACTTAAAAATTTGTAAAACATTAATCCAAGCATATAATCTTTATAACGGCTGGCATCCATTGAACCACGCAGTTCATTGGCTCCATCCCATAATCTACGTTTGATTTCTTCAGATGTAATCACTTCATATCCTCCAATAATTTTTTATTAATTCAGCACAATAATATCTCTATTTTAACATCAAACACCAAACAAAATCGTCGAAATTTTCTACTGTGAACAATTGGTATGAGGGAAAACTAATTAGTCACCACGATAAAATTAGATTCTGTTAATGCAGCCTGCGCTGACATAAGCTCTTTGGCATACTCTCTGCTCTGCTGCTTCTGTCTATCACTAATAGGCGATACTCCGGAACCGGCCCCTCGGTCGCTTGTCTGACTGCTTCAATGTCGCTAATTGCGACAGGAATTCAGATGTCCAAATCATTTTTGATCTCCAGCTCTGTCTGATCATATTATCCACCTGATTCTGTACTTGTGAAATACCATATTACCCCTATAACCAAAAACCAGCTAATACTTGTCAAGGATTTTGTATTGGTGATTCACGTTCTTCTTGGTATACTATTTTTGAGCACAACAAAGAACCCTCATTGGCGTGAAGGCTCTGGATAATTATGGGTTACAGTTGGAAGGGCTGCTGTTTACTGAGGATGGCGTATACGTGATGGAGTAGCTTGTTGGCGCAGGCGATCACGTCCACCTTGTACGGCTTGCCCTCTTTTCTTTTTTTCTCATAGTACTCCCGAATTCTTAGGTTATTACTTCCTCGAATCCCACACTGTACAGCTAAATATAACGCTCTGCGAAGCCTCTTGGAGCCTCGTTTGGTTATTCGGGAGCTGGTCGCCGTGAATTTCCCTGAGGTGTTCTGTCTTTGCCTCTGCCCACTTCTTAGAATGGGATTTTCCTGCGTTTTTTTGGATGACTCCATAAAGATCCTCTGCTGGGTCTTCCAAACAGCAGGCAAGCACATACAGAGACGTCGCCGAGAATAGGTTACTAAAAACCTTCTCATATTCTGGGAAAATCTGATCTAGCAAAGCCCTCATATTTAATTTCGCTTGTACAAACATCCCCGTTACAAACTCATGCTGCCTCGTCACATGCTGAAGTTCCGTGTATCCCTCTTCCCACGTCCTATGCGGAGCTACATCTCCCCGGTAATACATCTCGGCTAAATGCCACGCATCTGCCGCATCCGTCTTCACCTTTCTTAACTGAGTCCCCTTCGCCCGCTTAGCCTGTGAGGGATTGACGATGAAATAGGTTCATCCACTACGTTTCAAATAGGCGACCAGTCCGCGATGGTAGTGACCGGTCGCTTCCAGAATAACCACTGGCGACTGCTCCGTCTGTGTTTGCAGCTCGGATAGAAGCCTACCTTATTGCTCTAATCCACTTTTCTCGTGGGAGATGCTTATCCCTTCCCCCAAGACTCATTCCGCTTCAAAAATGCTTGTACCACACTGAATCCCTTCGCTACATCCACTCCCACTACAGGCTCCATAATAATCTTTAAAATCGTATTTGGCGGCACTCCTACGATGGTTCCAAACCCATAGCTTCGCTTGTGATGCGGGGTCTATTGCCCCTACCCGCTCAAACATGGTCTTTGGGGGTAGTAGGAGAACAGTTTTTTACGGGGTAACTTCCCCAAAAGCCCTCTCGTTCTCCCGGCTACCGCCATCTTATAGCACCTGCAAAAATAGGCCAACCAGAAGTTTCTGGCTGACCTAATAATTCGAAGACACCACCAAATGCTCCAGCTCTATCTTTACATCCATGCTCACAATTCAAGTTCTTCCAAATAATCTGTTCATTAAAGCTAAAATATTTATAAATTCGAAACCACTTACAATCATGAAAATAGAGTTCGTGAACCAAAGGAATTCCCCAAAACTAAGACAGCTATATCTGGAATTATCCGATTGGTCGACTGGCTCAACAAGTATTAATTTTGATGGAGATTATGCCATATGACACCTTTTCAAAATCGTTATGCAGCCTTTAGACATTGTTTTTATTTTATGTATTTAATTCCCAAAATAAATATATTAATATAAATAATACAAATGACTAGTTTATCGTCAATTCATCCCATAGTACTAACATATAATCCAAAATACCTTCCTCATCTGAATTCATTTTAAGGTTTATTAATTTTTCAATGTCGTCATCTACTAGAAATAAAATATAATTACCTGATTGAGCAAGCACATCTTTACATCTATCCATAAACTTTTTCCTATTCCCAATTCTTCTGAAAGTAAGAAACCCAAATTTGCTAATATCCTTTCCGAATCTACCCATTAATTGATCAACATCAGGATTAGCTGGATCTGAGCCGCCATTTTTACATTCTATAATTATTCTAGGGCAAAATACCTTATAACTTTCTCTTATAAAATAAAAGAATCCACTATTAGCATGATTATCAAAGATAATATCAATTCTTTTTCTCCTACTATTCATACCAAATTCCATTCTGCCCCTTTTCAAACTTTCAGAGAAGATATAATTAAAACAGCGGAAAATTAGTTTTTTATACGCTTCGGAGCTTTCAAGTCCAGCTTGCAATTCCTTCAATTGATATAGTAAATCATTGGGTTTACCAATCAAGTCTTTTAAGTCTTGATAGTCATCCTGTTCTTGCTGCTCTTGCTGCTCTTGCTGCAAAAATCCGACCGATTCACTAAATAAATTTGGTGAACCCGATTCTTTTTCGAAACTTTTTAAGGATTCTATAGGCAAGTTAATATCTTTCCTCAAGGAATCGTTTTCAACCTTTTTCTCATTCAGCTCTTTTAAATTATCACTATAATTTTGTATATCTTGTTTTAAAATTTGTATCAATTCATTTGCTAGTAAATATGCTAATTGTGGAGGAAATGAATTACCTATTTGCTTAAGCTTCGATTTAATAGTCCCTTCAAATCCAAAATCATCAGGAAAACTTTGTATTGCAGCTACTTCTTTCCATGTAAGAGTAAAATATTCTGATGGATTACTTGGATCCTTAAAAATGAGCATTGTCATAGGATTAATGGAGGGAGATACACCTTCTAAATTGATTTCTCTATATCCGTTCCATCGTTTTTCATTTGTAAAACTTATTTTTTTACGCTCTTTATTATCTATGTGATCTAAAACTTTAATAACATCTTTAAGAGGTACTATTTCAGAGTGTTTTAAAGGGAACTTAAATGTAATATTAAGTTGATCCATGACGCCCACTATAATAAGTCTATCTTTGTTTTGTGCAATACCATAATTTTTTGTATTTAAAATCTCACATGAAATTCGATAACCAATGGATTTAAGTAAATCTAAATAACTATTGAATTTATGTTCTTTAGCAAAATTTTTGTGTCCTTCAATTATGAATACTTTAGGTTTCTTACTCTGAATTATTTCATAAACTTTGTCTTCATAGCGTACTTTTTCATTATATGTATATGTACTTTTATAACTATATCTAACTGTTGTTGAAAAGGAACTTGCTGGTAATGATGAAATAATTAAATCTGACTGCGGAATATCCTCACTATTAACACTAAAAAAATCTTCATTTACAACTTTGTTTGAAAAATTATGGCGATAGGTTTGACAACTTGTTTCATCAATATCAATCCCATAAATTATTTTAAAACCAGCTCTTTCAAGCCCTAAATCAAATCCTCCTGCTCCACACAATAACGAGACGGCTGTAGGTTGCATAAACCTTACTCCCTTAATTTAAATAATGGTTAACCTTGCATATAATTCATTATATCTTATAAGGCCACCGTTATAGAAATCAGAGTCTTAAATATTAAATTACGATACTCTCGAACTATAATCATCCAATTAATAAGATAAAGATATCCCCAACCCAAAAAAAGACCCCGCATCCGCGGAGTCTTCATCTAATCTATCTTCAGTGCCCAGTCCCATGATTATTAACAGTAAACCCGCCAGCGCCTGCCTTCACTTTCACACCCGCATCAGCACTAGCTGAGGCTCCGATGGCAACTGCACTAATGAACAACAGCGTTGTCAGCAACAAGGATATCTTCTTCGTCATATAAAAACTCCCTCTCTAAGATATTTTTTATAATCCCTTGATACATCTCTTGCTGTGAATCTGATGCCCTGTTTCGGATAAGCTCGTAGAAGGCGACGGATTTTCTAAATCCCGCCTCATCTTCTAGTTTACTACATATCTGTAAAATTTCGAGTATTCCATTTAACGCATCGGTGATATTATTTCTTCTATATAAATAGGTTGCGAGTAAATACTTGTAGTCCACATAGCTTCGGACGTCTTCTCTCTTCTCTTTGCTGCTGATCTCTTCAATCTGGTCTTCGAATAGATCAAGCACCCAATCAATAGAGTAGTTATATTTAATGGCAGACTCAAGGACGGTTAACATTCCGTTCAATAGTTCCTTCTTCGTTAACGTTTGCAGAAAACGGACATATTCCTGCAGTACTCTGCTGTTCCCCTCAAGTAATTCAATAACATAGCCGTTCGCCATAGCCATACTCTTGTAAAAGTTCACTTCCGCAATGCCAGCGTCATCTAAGTTCTTAATCCAGCTCAAATCTTTATATTGATTAATGCACTTTCTTGATTCTGCGTATTGTCCTGTCTTCTGGTATCCCACCCCCTTCATCAATAGGCTATATCCGAAATAGTATACAATGCTTCTCTTTAGTTGCGGCTTGGGAGACATCCCGATGATATTCTGTGAGGTATCGTAGGTGATGGCAATCACTTCGAACAGCTTATCTGACACCTCAATTACGGCTGCCCAGTTCTCCCATGAAAATGATAGTTTTATCATGTCTACAAGTGAATCGGCAGCTATACCATCGAGTTCAAGCAACGTATACACTTCCTCTCAAACCATTTACACCTATATTATTCCTTTATTTTCCATAGGTCAATATTCCATTTATGCAGTTTGCTAGATTGTCAATATTATTGCAGAGTTTTAGAGGAAGCGCCTTATACATTGCTCTATGAATGACTCATCAGCTCATAGAAATACCTGGGCTCCTGAGTCTTATACAGCTTATACCAAGCCTCTAACCTTTGCTCCGTGAACACATCCAGCGCTCTCAGGACGTGAACAGTGAACTCCAGCGGAGCAATTCCAGAGGCCGTAATCAGGTTCCCATCCGTTACAGCAGGCTGCAGCTTATAGTGCTGTTCGCCTGTGTATGCCGGGCAGACCATTTTGAGATATTCCAGATCGTTGCTTGTATGAGCACGTGTATCCAATAGGCCTGTCCGGGCCAGCCCCATTGTAGCTCCGCAAATCGCCGCAACCCCTATATTGCCCTCCAGACATCTCCCGGCAGCCTGCAGAACGGGCTCGTGGATGGAATCTGTCCATGTCTCTCCACCCGGCAGAATCAGCAAATCTCCGCTGCTAAGGCTGCATTCCTCCAGTGTGATGTCAGGCATTATGGTTAATCCGCCCATGGTAGTTACAGGCGTCTTGTCTAGCCCTACAGTAACTACTCTAGATGAGGCTTGCCCCTTCTTATAGTATCTTCCCGAGTTCAGCTCGGCAGTCAGGTACCCGATTTCCCAGTCCGCCATGGTGTCCAATACATATAGATATACGGTATTCTTCATTTGTAATTCCCCCTTCATTGATTACCTCCATAATAAAACAGCTCCACTGACATCCGCTGTCAGTGAAGCTGTTATTGCTGATAATATTCCATTAACTCCGCTGCAGTAGCAACAAGTCTCTCCTTTAAGCTCTGCGGCTCCATTACTTGAATGGACTTCCCGTAGGGAAGAAGGAATGAAGGGACATACCTGTGAACGTTCTCCTCCTCAAGGGTAAAGATCGCCTGACCCGCTGTCCGCTCCTTCAGATGATGCCCCAGAAACCAGTGCAGACACAGATCGTCCAGCGCATCCGCCGTTCCTTCTATCTTTACAACGATCCATTCTTCCTTGCCTGCTGCATCAGGCAGCAGATTATGCAGGAAGCTGTCGCGGGCCGAGAACCCCTCCGAGCGCTTAAAGCTCTCCGCCGTACGCTCGATCGACATAATCCGGTCGGCCCGGAAGCTGCGGAGCTCCTGTTTCAAGTGGCAAAAAGCAACCGTGTACCATCTGTTATTCCAGTAGACCATTCCATAAGGATCGATTATCCTGTTCTTAGTATGCTCCTCACGGCCTGTCCGGTAAGCCATTTCTACAGAACATTCATTGGCTACCGCCCATTCCAATTCCGCGAGCACCGGCTGAACAGAAGCAGGCGCTGTACGGTTTATGACTTCAAAGCCGGCTAAATGGCGGTTAAGCACCTGTTCCTGCTCCTGATTCGAATACATTTTGAGCTTTACTGCGGCATTGTCCAATACGTCACTCATAGGGTGTCCGGCTTCTTTTGCAAAAAGAGCAGCATGAAGCAGCGCCTTCTTCTCCTCCATATCGAACAGCAGCGGTGCTCTAATCACATTACTGAGCAGGCTATACCCGCCGTTATGACCAGCATCGGAGATGATTGGCACTCCGCTGGCACATAATGCATCAATATACCGGTACACGGTCCGGATATTAATTTCCAGCTTCTCGGCGAGCTGCTTCGCCGTTATTTTCACGCCAGAGTTCAGCATCCATAGAATGGCCAGCATATTATCTTGTTTTGGCATCACATAAGCCCTCATTTTCATAAAATCTGCTAGAATCAGTGTACCTCACAAAGCCCTCCGCCGCAGCTTATAAAAAATAAAGACGCCAAGGGAACTTCCCCAGCGTCTTCGTGCCATTCTATTAATTCTTACCGCCGTACCCCTGATAGGTAGCATAAACGGAATTCGCATATTGATCGGCCAGAATAGGACGGCCGTAGGAATCGGTAGCACCCGGATACCAGTTATCCCCTCCGTTATAGTGCAGCAATCCGTTATAGATGCTTCCGAACCTGACGATCTTCTCATCCAGAATCAGTGCGCCCATGCATACCTGATCCTGTTCATCGCTGTGATTATAGCTGCGGCCGAATTTGGCGCTGAATTGCGATAGATAGGCATTACGTGTGTTAGGTTCTACCTGCATCAAGCCGTCACCGGCTGACGGGCTGCCCGGCAGACCTGCTCCAAAGCTGCTCTCCTTCTTGATAACCGCACTCAGCAATAGGGCAAAGTCTCCCCCTTTACCGAATTTATTGTCGACATTCATTACATAGGTCCAAATTTGGCTTGGAACCTCGGAAGGCTTAGTTACAGAAGTCTGCGGGGAACCGATATAGATCTTAACCGAGCTCATCTTGTCATTGACATTGTCGCCAACCCAGGAGGAATTCGCAGTATAGGTCCATTTGGTGCCTCCAAAGCTATCATTCTCATACACTTCAACCGTCCAGCCGCCGGGAACCTTGAGCGAGGACATCCAGTCATTCGGAATACCTGCAGCATTCAGCTGAGACAGGGTATAGTTACCTGTTCCAAGCGTTACTGCCTTGCCGCTATAATTGATATCTGCATAAAAGATAGCACCGTTTGTTGCCGGAGGCGGCGTTGGTGTAGGTGTCGGCGTTGTTCCTCCTCCGCTCTTCCATAATGCAGGAGTAGCAGCCGGCTCCCAGCCAGTGAGGGAAGTGTGTGCCTGAAGACAGGTATACGTACTTCCGCTATACGTTACTGTATCATTTACTGCATACGCAGTATTCGGTGCCCACGCACCTCTGGCAGCCGCGTCTGCCGGCGGTAAGCCTGTGAAGTACAGGGATAGAAAGACTGCAAACACTACCAGAAGAGATAAGGCTCTAGCGGGAACTTTTTTCAAAATCTGAAGCCTCCTTTATTTCATTTACCGGTTTCGGCGTTAAGCCGATCCACAGATTTATTCTATTGTCGTTTGTGAAAATCATTCCATGCTCCATAAACTTTAACCGGCAGCTTCGTTTTAAATTGATCCCGGATACAACATTCCGGCATTTTTAAACCGATAATAATAAAGATTACTCCCATTAACATAGTTTCCATTAAGCAGGCTATCCTTTAGGATAATCCTTACATTTCAGTTCATTTTATAGATTGGGGTCGACATCATGATGCGGGGTATTCTCCGGTTCAGCTCTCGTACTATCTTGCTTCGTATAGCTATTGCCGTTGTTATTGGTCTGGCTGTAAGCTATGCCATTCTGTCGGCACCGTCCGGCGCCCCCAAGCTTCGTAGCGAACAAGGCGTTCTGGATCTAACGCAGCATTCTATCAGTAAGCAGCCGCTAAAGTTACAGGGGGAATGGGCATTCTACTGGCAGGAGCTGCTCTCACCAGAGGATATACATAGCCGGCTGGCAGGAGGGGAAACGGCTGACCGGTATATCAGCATCCCCCAGTCCTGGTTAGGCTACAAACTGGATGGCCAGGAGCTAAATGGAGAAGGCTTTGCAACCTTTCGGCTGGTCACCCGGCTTAGCGGACAGGATCGGAATGAACAGCTCGCCCTGCGGCTGCCTACTATTTTTAATGCATATAAATTATGGGTTAACGGAGAGCTGATGGAAGAAGTCGGTGTGGTGGGTGAGGACAAGAGCGGCATGATACCTCGTCTGGCAACGAAGCTGGTATTCTTCCAGCCTGAGAACGACATGGTAGAGCTGGTTATGCAGGTGTCGAACTTCCATCATAAGCGGGGCGGCATCACCAAGGATATCGAGCTGGGCGGCAGCAATGTGCTTGCAGCCAAAACAAATCTTAAGGTTGCCTCAGAGATGTTCATAACCGCAAGCCTGCTCGTAATAGGCCTATATAATCTGCTTTTATTCGTGCTGCGGCGCAAGGACAGGGCGCCGCTGTACTTCGGTCTGTTCACCGTGCTGTTCGGTATACGGTCCCTGCTGAACGGCGAGCTGATGCTTACTCAATGGTTTCCGCTTTTTCCGTGGGAATTGCAGTTCAAGCTGGAGTATCTGACGCTTTGCCTCGGCGGTTATATCATCACCAAGTACTTTGAGTGCATTTTCCCGAATTATGTGTCGCGGTGGTTTCGGCTTAGCACCCGTACCGCAACCGGCGTGCTTAGCCTGATTGTTGTGTTGACCCCTGCGCTCCTCTATTCGAAGCTGCTGGTGCTGATTGGAATAGTCGTTGTTCTGCAGATGGCGTATCTGATGGTTGGGCTGACTGTGGCGGCCATGCGGCGTATGGAGGGAGCACTGATCTTCCTACTCGTGTCGGTGGTTGCCCTGGTTACGGTGATCAACGATTTTTTATATTTTAACGAATGGTCTATCATTGGTAATACCTCTCCGTTCGGGCTGCTGATCTTTACGATCGCACAGATGGTTCTGCTGTCCTCAAGATTTACGAGGGCAGCAACGAATGAAGAGCGGATTGCACGTGAGCTCCAGGAAGCTAACAATAAGCTCACTGAAATGAATTCCAGCCTGGAGCAGATTGTAGCGTACCGCACACATGCCTTATCCGCAGCTCACGAGGATCTTCGTATGTCATATGAGCGGTTACTTCACTCCGAGCAAGGCAGGAAGAAGCTGCTGGCCTACATTACGCATGATCTGCGTATGCCGCTGTCCAGTATGCTTGGTTATGTCGAGGCTGTGCTGGACATGGTTAAGCCGGAGCGCAATGAACAGTACCTAAGGTATATCCGGGATAACACGATAAGGATTAACCGGATGATCGGGGAGTTGTCCTTCCTGTCGCATCTGGAGACGGGGCAGGTAACATATCAGATGGAGCCGGTGCAGGTGATTGACTTCTTGCGCGGTTTCTTCGAGCAATATGAGCTGGTTGTACGTGATGCAGGGCTGGACTTCATACTGGATATCGGATATACGGAAGATATCGGATATACGGAAGAAGATCAAAGGCCTGACTCGCCTGTTGTCCGGATGGATGCGCAAAGATTAGAGCAGGCATTGTTCAATCTGGTGTCGAACGCGATGAAGTTCACTTCCAGCGGCGGGGTGGTGCGTCTTGCACTGGCTGCAGAAGAGGTGAAAGGTACCCCCTATGCGGTAATTAGCGTTCAAGACTCTGGTATAGGCATTCCCCCGGAGCAGCTTGAGCAAATCTTCGACCGCAATTACAGGGTTGACCGGCCAGGCATGGAAACGGGTGTAGAGGGCAGCGGGCTTGGGCTGGCGATTTGCAGGGAAATCGTACAGGCACATGGAGGGACCGTCTGGGCGGAGAGTGACGGCAAGACGGGGTCGGTATTCTATGTATCGCTGCCTTGTATTCAAGAAGCAGGAAGGTGACAGCTTGATAGACACATACAAAAACACGTACAAAATTATGATCGTCGATGATGATCCCCATATCTGTGAGATTGTTCAGGCCTACTGCGAACGGGAAGGCTTTGAATCCTCATATAGCCACAGCGGTTCAGAAGCCATGAAGCTGCTTGCTTCGTTTAGTCCGGATTTAATAGTACTGGATGTACTGCTGGCTAATGAAAACGGCATTGACTGGTGCAGGAACGCACGCAGCTACACGGATGCGCCGATCGTATTTCTGAGCAGTCAAGAGGAAGACGAGGTAAAAATCAGCGCATTATCCTATGGCGGCGATGATTATGTAACCAAGCCGTTCAGTCCGGGCGTACTCATGGCCAAGATCAAGGCCCACCTGCGCAGAGTGTCAACAGGCAGAAGGGAGCAGCTGCTGGAGCTGCCGGGCTTAACGCTGGATTTCTACGCACAGTCCGTCAATATCGGCAGTAAGACCATCTTTTTATCAAAAAAAGAGTTTAGTCTGCTCTCCTATCTGGCCCAGAACGTTAATCGTGTCGTCACCGTTGATACCTTGTTCCATCTCATCTGGGGAATGGACAGTCTGGAGGATACAAGAACGGTCGCTGTACACATCAGTAATTTACGCAAAAAAATCGAGGCTGATCCTGTCAATCCGGAGCGAATCATTACAATTCGCGGGCAAGGCTATATGCTGGGCGCCAGCAAGCGCGAGCATAGCGATAAGAGCAGTTAAGCAGAAGCCGATACGTTAGTATCGCCTCATAGCGTCCACCGCCGCAGCTCATAGAAATACTGCACCGCCGGATGCTTCAGCTCCATCTTCCCGGCCATGCTTAAGATCCGCTTTTTCCCGACCCGTCTGTCCAGCAGAGCCAGAATATTCAGCATCATGTCGCTGCTCTCCATACTTTCCTCTATCGGAGTAACCAGAAACTTATTAGCCACCACAATAAAATTCGACTTCGTTAATGCCGTCTGGGCGGACATAAGCTCCTTGGCATGCTCTGTGCTTTTCCGGCTGCCGGCCATTACGATCAGGCGATCCTCCGGTACGGGCCCCTTGGTTGCTTGTCTCACCGCTTCAATGTCCTCACTTGTGACAGGAATCCGGATAGCCGGATCGTTTTTGATGTCCAGCTCTGTCTGATACCATCTGATCGGGTTACTTTTATCGCTCATGACCAGCACATTCTTTTTATCGACTGAGATGTAACAGATCCCTGATTTATCAGGCAGGTAACGGTAGCCCGGCGCTCGGTACTCTACCCTTCCGTTTAACGCAGGGCTCAGAAAGCCCTCCAGCTGCTGCTTCAATTTACTCCAAGACATGTATTTCCCTCCATATACCAAACAGAGGACAGGCTTGCTGGCTCCGGGGGTTGTCCCCCTCTCCACCGCCTATCCTCCACTTAGCAGCTTAGTATCTATACGTTCTCCGCCTCTTCAGGCTCTTTACTCGCAAAAGCATCAAGCAGCGCACGTACCTCACCCGTTGATTTGGTATTCATCAGGGTATTTCTTAATTCACCGGCTCCGCGGAAGCCGCGGACATAGATTTTGAAGAACCGCTGAAGCGGGCTGAACGAGCGTGGTGCCTGTCCTGAATATTGATCATAGAGGTCCAGGTGCAGCCGCAGCAAATCCAAGAGTTCCGCGCTACTGTGCTCCTTCGGCTCCTGCTCGAACGCAAATGGATTCTGAAAAATCCCCCGCCCGATCATAATCCCGTCCACCCCGTACTGTTCAGCGAGCTTCAGTCCGGTCTGGCGGTCAGGAATATCTCCGTTAATGGTCAGCAGAGTATGCGGTGCTATCTCATCGCGAAGCTTCTTGATCTCCGGAATCAGCTCCCAGTGGGCATCCACCTTGCTCATTTCCTCACGTGTGCGCAGATGAATCGACAGATTCACAATATCCTGCTGCAAAATATGGGTTAACCAGCCGCGCCATTCGCCGATCTCGGTGAAGCCGAGCCTTGTTTTGACGCTAACCGGCAGTCCCCCGGCCTTCGCCGCCTGGATGATCTCCGCTGCAAGCTCAGGACGGCAGATCAGGCCGCTTCCCTTTCCGTTCTCGGCTACATTCGCCACAGGGCAGCCCATATTGATATCGATGCCTTTGAAGCCTTCCTCAGCCATCCCGATGCTCATCTGACGGAAGAATTCCGGCTTATCTCCCCAGATGTGCGCGACGATCGGCTGCTCATCCTCTGTGAACGTCAACCGCCCGCGCACCGCATGATGCCCCTCCGGGTGGCAGTAGCTCTCCGAATTCGCAAACTCCGTGAAGAACACATCCGGCCGGCCCGCCTCACTCACTACATGACGAAACACCACATCCGTCACATCCTCCATCGGCGCCAGTATAAAGAACGGGCGTGGTAAGTCACGCCAAAAGTTAGTTGTCATGTTGGAAACCTCTCTATGGGTATCAGGATAAGGCCTTATCCTGAGTATGATTTAATTGTAGACATTTCATAAGTATAGCATAACCCGACAAAAAAGAGGGGGGCGCCCCTCCAGTCAACGAATCAGCAAGTCCAGTTTAGCAACGACATCTGATAGTATTGCCTGCGGTATTTTACAGATGAACGCTGCCTGCCGGGACTGCCAGTCTAAACTCTTTACTTGATCGGCAAGGATAACCCCTTCAATGGGCAGATCATTCGGAATAACGACTTCAAACGGGTAGCCCTTTTGCTTCGAGGTTACCGGGCAGAGCAGGGAAAAGCCAACCTTGCCATTATAAGAGGCTGGAGATATGACTAAAGCAGGACGTTTACCAGCCTGTTCATGTCCCGCCTGCGGGTTAAACTGCAGCCATATCAAGTCCCCGCGATCAGGTACGTACCCGTCCATCACCATATTTCCCGTCCTTGCTGCTCACCTGTGGAAATCTCTTTATGGAGATTTTCCGTTGTGACTTGGGATAGGATATCGTCCAGAGTAGCTGACTTCGGTTTGATTACAAGATGTCCATCCTCCACATCGAGATCAACTTCGGAGCCCTCCTCAATACCGACCTTCAAGGCAAGGGACTTCGGAATACGAATGCCTAAGCTGTTACCCCATTTTTGAACCTGGAACATTGAACCGCCTCCCAAAATGTTTAAACAAAGTATAAACATACTATCTTTAGAAGTCAATTCGTTACAGGCCCAAAAATCAGTCAAAAACAACTATAACCAACCATTACACACTCCTACTAATCAGTTGATGCTATTGTAATTTTATACCATTCTAACGAGGAGCGATGTTGATTTGATTAATCTTTTGAATACTGCGCAGGAGGCATTGAGTAACTACGCTATAACTTGCACATCGGTTGATTTTATCGCACAAAGCGGAAATACGATCTATAAAGTTACTGACCTGGACAATAACAGCTACAGCCTGCGCCTGCACCAATCCAAAGGGGATGCTCTTGAAAGCTTTTGGAGTAAGCCTGAAGTGATCCATTCTGAAATGGTCTGGCTTCAAGCCTTGGCCTTGGACACAGACTTAGCCGTGCCGGCCCCTCTTAAGAATATCCACGGGGAATTCATTACGAATGTGAATAATCTAAACTGTACTTTATTAAGATGGGTGGAAGGTGAGCAGAAGCCTATTATTCTTACAATAGAAGACGCGGCGGCTATAGGGGAAATGACTGGTAAATTACATAGACAAGCCTCGAATTGGAGCATCCCAGGTTTATTTGAACGCCCTTCCTTTGATAGCTCCCGGATTTTACAGTCACTTGAGAAGCTTAGCGAACAGTCTAAGGCAGGATTGCTTGATGCAGATGATACAGCGCTTCTTCAGCAAGCGGGTCAACGAATCATTACAATGATGGATACTCTAGAAAGAACCCCCGGCAATTCGGGAATGATTCATGCGGATTTGATTCCAAGTAATCTGGTGTTTCTAGGAAAAGAAGTACGGCCGATCGACTTTGGCGCTTGCGGGTTTGGCTACTATTTAGGTGATCTAGGCTGGACGTTTTCCTATATACACCCGGCATTTAGAGAACGCCTGCTTCAATCCTATGCTCAATTTTATCCTTTACCGGATAACTATGTTGAGCTATTGGAAGGCTTTTTTATTGCAGCACAGCTGGAAACCATGAATTTCTGGCTGGGTCTGCCGGACTGGCAGGAATGGCTGCCTGGCCATATTGGAAGATTAGCAAGCAGGGAAATTAATGCGTATCTGAACAATGAGTCGTTCCTCTTTAGCGGGAAACCTTACTGGGAATAGGCTTGTATATCTTTAATGTGATCATCAGCTTACTCATTGGCACTAAAGGTTAGTGTAACCGTGCCGTTTCCAAGAGCACTCTGGAGCCCGGTCACATCTTCGATGTATCCAACCGGAACATATCTGTATGCGTTTGAAAATGTGGTATAAAACAACACCAGATTGTTGCCCGACCAAAGAGATAGATCTCCTGCTTTGATTGTTGCAGGGGTTTCTGTCTGTGCGGAGGGCAAAGGAAATGTCAATTCAGCTATCTTTTCCTGCAAAGCGAAGTCTTCCATATTTAAGGTAAAGGGCATTTCTTGGACAATAGTCCGTGCCGATTCATTGTCATAGAGGATTGCCGTAAAATTAATGTTAGCCATCTTAATATTTATTGTTGGCATGGTAGCCTGTGCTGCGGGCTGCTCCGGTGTTAGCGGTTCTGCCGGAGCAGCCAAAGGTTCAGCGGTACTCTCTTGGCGCTCAACTGATGAGATACCTGGTGCAGAATTTCCTGAACAACCAGTCAAAACTATCACAAACAGGACAAAAAGTGTAACCGACAGTATTCCTTTCATTGTTCATCCAGTCCTTTTAATGAATTTAGCAGGAACGCCGCCCACAATGGTGTTTGCCGTAACATCCTTAGTCACCACCGCTCCGGCGGCAATGATAGCCCCATCCCCGATAGTTACTCCGGGCAAGATAGTTGCATTTGAGCCTATCCACACATTTTTACCTATCACAATAGGGGCCGGATGCAAGTCGCTGCGCTGCTCTGGTGCCATGGCGTGATTAAGGGTAGCAAGCAACGTATTATGACCAATTAATGCACCGTTCCCGATCGTAATTCCTCCCTGATCCTGAAACTTGCAGCCTGAGTTGATGAATACATTATTGCCTATAGTAATGTTTTTTCCGAAATCCGTATTAAAGGGCGGAAACATAGCGAAGGATGGATCTAGGGTCTTGCCCGTAATCTGCTCCATCAAAGCACGGACTTCCTCTGGTGTATGGTACGTGTTGTTTAGTTCCATAGTAAGGCGCATAGCCTCATTACTTATCTCAACCATATACAGGTGAGCTGCCGAGCCTCCGGTGATTGTCCGTCCCTGATTCAGATGATCTAACAGTTCGTTTAAGTTCATAGGTTTTATCCTCTTTCACCGCTGCCGGTTAGCGATTGAATTTGCTGTAACAGGTGCACACCATCACTTCTTGATTATATTCGGAATGTCCATCCAATAAATAATACTTATTAAGTATGCCCTCCCATAGTTAAAAGGAATGCCTAACAGCTATAATAGAATAAAGAAGATTACAGAACAGGAGCATGCATGATGGAATTTCGGGTTCTGCGTTACTTTTTGGCGGTGGCAAGAGAAGAAAGCATTACAGGAGCAGCAAAAGCACTCAATGTCTCACAGCCCACTCTTTCAAAGCAGCTGATGGATTTAGAAGAGTCCCTGGGAAAACAGCTGTTTATCCGCGGAAACCGGAGAATCGCACTCACAGAAGAAGGAATGCTGCTTCGCAAGCGGGCGCAGGAAATTATGGAGCTGGTGGATAAAACAGAAGCGGAAATCGGCGGCGTGGATGAGGTAATCAGCGGGGATCTCTACATCGGGGGTGGTGAGACAGATGCTATGCGCTATATAGCCAGGTCTGTAAAGAAGCTGCAGTTGGAACACCCGCACATCCAATATCACCTTTATAGCGGGAACGCCGAGGATGTAATGGAGCGTTTGGATAAGGGGCTGCTGGACTTTGGAGTGATTATCGGGGCAGCCCAAATCCAGAATTATGACTATTTACGCTTACCGGCAACAGATACCTGGGGCTTACTTATGAAAAAGGACAGTCCGTTAGCAGACCTAGAAAGTATACGGCCAGAGCATTTACTTGGTCTCCCCCTGCTCTGCTCCAGACAGGCTCTTGCCGGAAATGAATTATCCGGATGGCTCCGGGAGGGCTCTGAGCATCAGAATATCGTTGCCACCTATAATCTGATTTATAACGCTGCTCTCATGGTAGAGGAAGGGATCGGGTACGCGCTATGTTTAGATAAACTGGTGAATACCAGTAACGTTTCCGGTCTTTGCTTCAAGCCTCTGGAGCCGCGGTTAGAGGCGCCTTTATATATTGTCTGGAAGAAGTATCAGGTGTTTTCGAAGGCAGCGGACAAGTTTCTGAAGGAGCTGCAGGGAACCATTAATACCTAACCAGAACAAAATCTTTTAATACCACATGGTGAAATACAATCTCTCCCTCTTTCATATGTTCATTCTCTTTCTTCTGCAGAATGCCATCTTGTAATAAATCAAATTTGAGTACCCCGCAACCATGATTAATAGTGATTTTCAAGAATTCTGCAGAAATATGATTAATCGAGGTATAACTAGAGATATTCATAGTAATCGATTTTGCCAAAAGTCCTTCAGCTTCCAGCCCTCCAGAAATCTCTAAAGTTTGGGTGCTGATCACTCCTTTACATGTTATCCCTCCTAACACATCGATTGAGCTAGCAGATATATTCCCATTTACTTCAAGTGATCCATTAACATCAATTACATCTGCTTGTAAATTGCCACAAACCAGTCCAGCGCCCATAACGTCAATTACATCATAATCTCCACTCTGGAACTCAGAGTAACCCTGTACAACAATATTTTTGCTCAAGCTTGCTTCTCCTCCTCTTAATTAAAATTTGTGTTAGTGGCAAGTCTCATTAAATTGATTAATGATTAAGCGCTTTTAAACGGACATGCGAACTGCCCCACGAAATACATCATCCAATCCCCGGCTCCTCCGCCTTCTTTTAAACACTAGGGCACCCTGCTCCAACTTTGCACAAATTACTCATGCTCCCTGCTCATGATTCATATAGAATAGCTCTTGTAAGCAACGAAGGGAGCACATCAGCTATGATATTAAATGTACAGGACGTATCCATACGTTACCATAAAGCCGACAAAAACGCGGTGACCAAAGCATCCTTTTCTATCGAAGATAACAGTATTGTATCGATTGTGGGGCATAACGGGGCAGGAAAAAGCACCCTGATTCAAGCCATTATGCAAAACTTAAACTATGCAGGCTCCATTACATACGGCTTTAACAAAAAGGAGCTCTATAAACATATCCGGGTGCAGACTCAGACGTCCACGTTCGAAAAAAACGCCAAGGTGAAGGATATTGTACAGCTCTACATTGAACTGCTGGATAGCCGGGAGACGGTGGATGAGCTGCTGCAAAGTGTGCAAATGCTGCCCTTTAAGAATTCCTATCTTGAGAAGCTGTCCGGCGGGGAAAAGCAAAAAATCGCGGTGCTGCTGGCGACCATCGGCCATCCTAAGCTGATTATTCTGGACGAGCTTACGACAGGGCTGGACGTTATGTCCCGGAGAATGATATGGGATCTGCTGGGCAAAATCCGCAAGGAGAAAGGCGTTAGTATGCTGCTGACCAGCCACTTCTTAGATGAGGTCGAGTACTTGTCCGACTATGTGATTGTCCTTGAACAGGGTAGGGTCAAGCTGCAGGGGACTGTGCCTGATATTATCAATAATGCTTTTGCGATGCATAAACTAGCGACCTGTCTTGTGGATTCCAGCTTTAGCTTCTCCTCCCTCAAATATGCGTATAAGCAGCAAAGCAATAAACTAATGATCGAATACAAGGAAGAGGACGAAAAGGATGTCTTTGATAACCTGAAAATTTGCGGGGGATACGATATCCAGCTGCAGAAACGGACGTTTGAGGATGCTTTTCTAACAATGATTGGCTATGAGCTGGACGAGAAAGGAGACACCAAATGAAACCCGTAATAAGCTTAACCAAATATAATTTTAAGCTGTTATTCAGAGATAAATCGTCCGTGCTTATGGCCTTTTTAATGCCGATCGGCTTTTATATTTTATTCGGATATATGCTGCAAAATGTGGAGTTCAGCGGCTCGGCATTATCCGACCTGCTCATCCCGCTGTACATCATCATTATTATTGGCAACGCGGTCATCAGTGTGTTCGGTACCTTTTATGTACAGGCGAGGGAAAGCGGCAACCTGCAAAAATTCAAGTTCATGGGTGTCAGTGAGCTCTGCTTCTCCTTCACTTTATTCGTGGCTACCTTTGTCTTTCAGCTTATCGTCATCATTGCTTTTATTGTGTTTACTTATTTCTATAAGGGAACTGTATTCCCGGTGCAAAATATCATCCCGGTCCTTGTTACCCTTGCCGTCATTGAGGTGTTTCATTTCGCCGTTACGTTCCTGTTAACTTCTATTCTGAGAAAGGCTTCTATCTATAATCCGATCTCCTTGGCTTTTTATATGTTCCAGATGTTCCTTGGCGGCTTAACGTTCCCGATTGAAATGTTCCCGCAGTTCCTGCAAAAGCTGGTGTATTATATTAATCCGGTCATCTACGGACGAAATGCTTTACTGGCGGCGTGGACCAACAACTCTGCATTCGGCAATGTGGTTAAAGATAATGTGATCCTGCTGTCTATCTCTGCTGCACTTGTCATCGTAGCGGTCTGTGTTCAGCGCTTTATTTTCTCGCAAAAGACATCTGCAGCCTTGGCACAATAAAATAACCCCACAAAGTGGAGCCTTACATGGATGCTGGCTCAGGTACTTTGCGGGGACCCCGAAAAGCTATAATTAGGGCATCCATAACGGATGCCTCTATCCTTTTCAACGATTGTTAGACAGCTTAATAACGCCCAGCTCGATCCCCTTCACAATGGCAGCAACGGTGGAGTTCACCATCAGCTTATCGTTGATCGACATTAGATGATTGTTCACTGTGCGCCTGCTGATAAACAGCTTATCGGCAATCACCTGCTGCGTATCCCCGTTGCTTGCATACTGCAAAATTTCCTTCTCGCGCGGGGTTAACTCCTCAATCACATCGTCATCCTTGTTCTCCATAAAGATGGTACCGCCCTGCTGAAGCTGCCTGATGCTGTCGATCAGATGTTCAACGGACATATTCTTATCTAAAAAGCCCTTGGCCCCCATGCGCTTCGCTTCCAGATTGTATTCATGCAGGTTGTACCCGGATAAAAAAGCGACCTTTTGCTCAGGAAAATGATACAGCACCTCCCGGCACACATCGAGTCCGCTATACGTGCCCATATGAATATCCAGCAGAATCAAATCAGGCTTTTCCTGCTGCACAATTTCCGTTATGTTGTCCGGTGTCTGGAAGCACAGAAATTCATCGATATGGTTCGCCATGACAATTTCCAGGCTTTTTGCAAACAGCTTATGATCATCAAATAAGAGTACCTTCATGTGTTCTCCTTGGAAGTCTTAGTGTAAACAGCTTATAATTCTCGTGCTGGGCCCATTCAAAAGCTCCGCCAAGCGAGCCCGCCTGCTGCTTCAAGCTGGAAATCCCCAAATGCTTAATCTTCCCCTCCATGTCCTCCGGCACAACGGGCTTGCCGTCCTCTTTCACTTCCATAATCCAGCAGTCCGCGCTATACAAATGAATCCAGATATGATCTGCCTCCGCATATTTACAGGTGTTCGCCAGTAGCTCCTGTAATGTACGGTACAATAAATACGCAGACTGCTCATCCATCCGCTCGAAGATTTCATACTGAATATGGGGATTCGGAATGCTGCCATACCGCTTGCGCATCTCATCAAGTAAAATATGAATATTCCGCTCAAAAGACAGGTCAGCAAGGGTAGACGGATAAATCTCATGCATCTGCGAGCGTATCGACGTATTCAGGTCAGCCAAGGTGTCTACGGCCAGCTCCTTCAGCGCAGACTGCTCCGTTGGTAAAGTAGCCACGATATTTTTGGTCGCAATGATGTTTTGCAGAATGTTATCGTGCAGATAATACGTTACCTCTTTGCGGAAGCGCAACGTTTCACTGAAATTCCCGCCTTGTTCAGCATCCGGCAGCTTCATCCTGCTCATCTCTTCCCATTGGTTAAGCTTGTCCCGCATATAACGGGTTAAGGCATATGCCGTATAGTAGTGCCCGGGCGTAAAGGATTGGTGTGTATGGGTTTCATGAATCATCAGTGTAACTTCTCCGGCATACAGGGACCTACCTGACTTAAAGTCAGGATCAAGAAAGACTCCACTGGTATACACGGCCTTGTCTTTATAAAGGATTACAATACCGTCATTCGGAAAAATAGGGGCTAGCTTTGAATCAAAACCAGACCAGGACAACCCTTTATCCTGCTGGCTCAGTGCAGCCTCCCATTGCTTCACGAACCAGTCACCCAGCCCGCTCTGGAGTATTGCATACTTGGCTTGGATTACCCTCTGTATATGGAAGCATACTGCACATGCAATGACCAATAACACCAGGCTGCCCGTTAAATAAAAAGCAAATGAGCTGCCGTTATCGGAATAAACCTGCTTATAGCTGGCTATGGAGTAGCCAAATAACATACTTATCATGCATAAGAACATAATAGCTTCTGAGTATAGTACGCGGAAGAACACCTGGTATATTGACGCGGACATCGCATACATAACAAAGATCAGAAAGCTCACCGGCAGTGTGAAAATGGTGTTGTCCTGATAAGGAAAAAGAACCGGTGACGCACAGGCTGCAACCGCTAAGCTATGTAATAAACCTAATATAACCACATTCCACTTTTGCATCGTATTCAGCTCAGCATGCAGCACCATCACGATGGCATACAAGGTGCAGACCATAAACAGCACTACCGGATTTAGGGTAAATGCCGCTAATAGACTGGCTGAAAGAACGATATAATATAGCATTTTAGTCCACGGCTGAATAACGCTTCGCCTCATAAAGGTAATAGAAGCTGCAATAAATATCAGCGCTGAGCCATAAAATAAATAAGAGTAGCTGTCATAAAACAAAAACATCCATAAAAAAAGATGCACAGGAATATAATATTCCGGCTTCGCGCCATTGGCAAAAAATAAATAAAGGCACAGCAGCACATTACCGATCACAAATACAAACAGATAATGCGCCGGAAGAATGATCATCTTATTCTGAAATAAACAAATCAAGGCTAAAACAACGGAGTAAATAAAAAATAGCATTTTGGTGCTGGTCTGCATGGAAGTTCCGGATATTTTAGGCTGCATTAGATGGCTCCTGCTCTTCTGGCTGTGCTTTCTTCATTATTTTACATAGTCTGCTTTTAAAATACTGTATATCTCTAAATCAATAATTCCTTTACCGGCCCATAGTGCGGCTTGTCTTAATGTTCCTTCCTTGATGAATCCGTTCTTTAACAATACCTTCTTTGAAGCCTCATTTAAAGGCATTACTTCTGCCTGAATTCTATTGATGCTCCCAGCCTTAAACAAATAATTGAGCAGCATACCCACTGCTTCAGTCGCAATCCCTTTTCCCCAATGCGCTTCGGATAAAAAGTATCCCAGTGTCACTCCGTTCACCTTTTGATTAAAGTCGAAAGCTTCGATAATACCCAGTAACCGTTCGGGTTCAGCATGCGCAAAGATTCCCCACTTAACCTTTGACCTTTTATAATAGTCTCTCTCAAAATGGCCGATCATATTGTTAACAGTAGCTTTATTGTGTTTGGGTATAATGCCACAGTAATCAAATACTTTGTCATTGCTATATATTTCAAAAACCTCTTCAAGATGCTGATTTTCAATCTTCTTCAATTGGTAATTATCTGATTTCAGGCCAGGAAACTGCCCAAAAACGGCTTCAATGTTCATTTCGCCACCGCCTCTTATTTTTCTGTCCTGTTTCTATTGTAACCCTGCATAGGGAGCTGACACTGCTTGTTTATTGCTGAATTGTAATGAGAAATTGCTTTTTGCTTTATTATATCGAAAAAAAAAGCGGGAGCATTAGCGCCCCCGCAATGAATTACATACCCTCGTAGCGCTCCAGTTCGTGTAGAACCGTTGCGCTCTCTGCACGTGTAAAGCTGCCTTTCGGGTCAAACAATTGATTTTCTTTACCTTTGAGCACACCTGCATTTGACCAGTATACCACCGCATCAATCGCCCAAGCCGAAATTTTCAACCTGTCGGTGTATGTAAGGGATTTGCCTGAAACCGATGGGTTTTTGTGAATGTTATACAGAATGACTGCCGCTTGTTCGCGGGTCAGTAACTCATTCACTCCAAACCTTCCGTTGCCATACCCGCTTACGATTCCGTTAGCCGCTGCCCAGCCGATATATTTACTGTACCAGGCGCCTTCAGACACATCTGAAAACGAAACGTTGCTATAGCTATCTACATCTGCATGATAGTATCGTGCCAGCATCGCTACAAATTCAGCTCTTGTAATTGGCTTAGCTGTAGCATAAATCCCGTTACCAACACCGCTTACGATCCCCTTCTTAGCTGCCCACATAATGTGTTCATAGTACCAGGCACCTTCAGCAACGTCAGTGAATACATTTACGAATGCAGGTTCGTCTGATTGGATAGGGGAATCTTCTTTCATTACTGTTACACTCTTCGTAACACTTGAATTACTGTAGTTACCTTCACCCGAAAAAGATAAACCGATCGTGTGTGTTCCTGCAGCTAAATTAGTTAATGTGTACACTTCACCAGATTTAGCATTAGTGACAGCCACACCGTCAACCGTTACTGTCAATGTCTTGGACAACTTCATCGAACCAGAAATCAGCGATGGTGTGAATGAGTAGGATTCACCTGCTGTAATGGTGTCCTTAGCATCAGGCAGTGACAGCGTAGTGGATTCCTGAACGGATGGCTGCGCAGGGGGATAAAACCCTCCTCCGGACTCACCTGCTCTTGTTACTGTAATCGTGTATGTCTTGTGGGTCGTGCCATCCTTAGCCGTTACTACGATGCTTAGCGTATTCGCGCCAACACTCAGCGGTTTCAAGCCTGTTCCGCTAATGGAAGCACCCGGGTCACTGGAGACTGCAGTTACTGTTACGCTTGAGGTGCCGTTACTAACACTTGAAGTGTAACCCGTTGTCTCCGGACTAAACACAGGAGTAAGCACGATGTCCGCGCCGAGCGAAAGCGCAGTTAGATTAGCATCATTTGTAATAGTACTTACGAATCTGGCGGTTATGTTAGAGTCCTTATCAACACGGAATCTATACGCCGGCTCCTTAGAAACCAGCACCGTATTATCCTGATACCATCCCAAAAACCTACTACCGGTATACGCCGTGGCTTCAACTTGTGCGAATGTTCCAAGCTGTCTCGTACCAGAACCTTGTACTGCTCCAAGCGATTCATCGTTCGCAACAGCATTTATTGTAAAGTAGGCAGAAGTAGCCTCCTCACCGGACAAGTCATCACCTGCGGGAATCTCTTTGCCTTTTGTGGCAAGACGATATACCGTATCAGATGCTTCCTCCGTTGTGTTGGTCAGATTAGATGGATTGTACGCAGGCACTACGCCAGAAAGCTCCTGGCCGGTTACAATCGGCACATCATAGTAGTTAACGAGCCGGTTAACTTCTCCAGCTTCAGGACTATATTCATTTATTGAATACGTCATCACATCATTACCAGTAGCCGTAATTAGAAGAGTATACTCTTCCGATGCGGGCAGAAAGACTAATTTTTCTCCATCCTCATTAAGCGCAGATATAATGGTACTTACTTGTTGAGGCACATCGTCAATAATCGAAGCTACCAATTGTTTGTCATTGTTGAATACTTGCACATCAACCGGGCAATTGATTCTAACGATTCTGTATTTGCCGCTTGAGAATCCTGCAGCACCGCCTGGCGTATAATAAGAGTCCATGGATTGCATCCACGCAAGAGCCAGCTCCGGATGATGGGCTTGCCCAATTCCGCTAATGTTCAGAACCATTGTCGTTGCCAGGTTCGGATGGTTAGTCAACACTGCTGCAACCAGGTCCAGCAGTGTAACTACTGCATTATCAAATTCAGTCTTAGAGTACGCTGTAATTTCAGCCTCATCAAGACTTTCTTTAAGATACTGGGCAATCTTCTCATAGGCATCCTTTTCATTGTTTCCCCAAGGATTTAGATTGGGCTTAAGCAGCTCATACACAATCCAGCCCCATTTACTTGAGAATTTCTCCGTTGCCGTTTCAATTAATTTTTCACTTTGCGTTGAACTGGCTCCGAAAAACAAGCCGCATATATCCCTAATTCCGTTTTGGTAATGGCTCACATAATGCGCCCGGCTTTTCAGGAAATCCTTGGTCAGCATGGTTATATAGGAATTCAGGAAAGCATTCTGGGACTGGGCGTTCTTCGTATCATCAATAATGCTGACAAATGGGTCTCCGCCGGGGAGTATTTTCCAGCCGTCAATATTAATCTTCTTCATCAAAAAGTCATCTACAACATACGGTGCAGTTTCTTCCAAGGCGTTATAACGTTCCAGCATTTTCGAAATACTTTCGCTGTAGGTTTTTTCCGAATCTGTCTCTGCACTCGGAAGCCGTTTGTCAATGCCATAGCGGGTAAAAGACCAAGCTGCAGGGGCTACCTTTGGCACTAAATCACTAGGATTAATAATATTGAATATATTACCGTATCTATCACTTTTAGCATCCGGCAACAGTGCACCTGCTGGCGTTTCGAATGTATAGGCATACAAATCATGAAGTGCAAGTGTAGCTCCAGGGAACGATACTCCGCCTTCATCAATTTTACCAGCTACCATATTTGCTGTTGCAGCACCACGGCTAAATCCCGTAACCCACAATTTAATGTTACCTTGGATCTCTTTGTCACTTATGTATTCCTTCAAAAAGGTGAGCACTTGATCGCGCGCCCCGCTAAATCCTTGATGCAGACCACTTTCACCTATAGTAAAGTTACTTGCCCATTCGCTTTCGTAACCGCCTCCGCGAACCGCTAAAGCGACCAGGGTGTAATCCTCACCGTCATCCTTAATTGTCTTACGGGCTGCAACTGCACCGATGGAGTCCTTGGTCGGCTTTACTTTGAACCAGTCATTAGATTCGAAGTCGGTAAAGCCTATGTCGGTTAGCAGGTTATACGCGTTATTACTTTTATTTTCGTACGAGTCTCCGGCATCTGCACTTGCCCAAGCCGACAGCTCGAGATTGAGAGACATTGTAGCAAGATGTTCATTGTATATGTAGGAACTGTTATAAAAGTATGAGTCATCGTAATAATAAGTTGCACTATAATCCCGGCCATCCCCGAGATACTTAAATGTACCTGTTTTCTTGACGATGCTGCTCGCAACCTCACCGAACACAAACGCTAGGTCATTCGGGTCCTTCACATCGTAAAAGTGCTGTGTTGATGTAGCCCAGTCTAAGGCACTGAGCTTGAAGAACTGCGCTACTTCACGTCCTTCTTCCGGCATATTCTCAAATGTCTGGAACAGGCCGATCGTATTCACGGTTGCCTGTTGCTTAAGCGCTTCTGCTGCTTCATAAGCTTCATTAGCATAGGCATATAACCTGATCCCCGTGTCAACGCGCCTCCACTTACTGCCAACAGTACTTTCATTATAGTGACCATTATAATTATGCTCTCCGTCATTGGTCATCCCGGTGGTAACGAGAACAACATTTTTTACCGCTGAAGGATCAGATATTTCACTGATTAGCGCATCAGCAGCCTGAAGTCCGGCTGCAACATTCCGGTTATTGTTCGATGCATAAATACTGTCTACCGCAGCCCCTAATGCCTTCACATCGGTCGAAAACGGAGAAACAATAGATGCCTTGGAACCTTTATAAGATACTATAGCCACATAGTTTGTTCCATCTGCAACTTGAATGGCTTCAATAAATTTCTTCGCAGATGTCTTAACATAATCTATAGCCGTATCAGCAGTATAAAAAACCCTGCCGCTCGAATCTAAGAAATTAGAAGAAGCTGACGTATCCAGAACGAGGACTGAATAACGGCGAACTTCCTCTGCCGGCAATGCGCTGGCCGCTTGAAGCCTCTTATTGGATTTCAGCTGTTGAACAGCCGTCATATTGACTTGTGGCGGGTTATCCGGCAAATAAAGATAAGTATCACTAGTTACTGTTTCGCCTTCTGAAAGACTATCACCGGGTGAAATTTCCTGCATCATACCAGATGTGTTATCCGGCAGCTCTTCTGCATAAACCGCTGCGTTCAAGACAGGTAAGGAAGCCCCTCCCGTTATGAGGCAGACTGCAAGTAAAATAATCGACAAACGTTTTAACAACCTTAATCATCCTATTCTTCTTTATATTGATAACGCATATAAGCGATACCTCCACTATACTAATTACAATAGGCGCATCATTCGATTACGAAAACCGTCTGACCGCTTATTAGATCTGACCGCTGCTTATACACAGTAGATCCCTCCAAGCAAAAAGCAGGGCGAACCCCGCTGTTTATATCTGCGCTCCCTGCACCTGTACCCTTTGGGCCTATAGTGAATACTGTGTAGGTCTCCCAAGTTTCGGGAGTGCGTGTCCAGTATGGATTCACTTCCTGATTGGGTAAATAGGCTGTTCTTCTATTAAAATCATCAGCAAAGAACGGTAGTGTCTCGCCTTCGGAAGCACTTGCATTGGAATCAGCACCGTTCAACTCTTTCAAGGACAACAAGAATACTTTACGTGAAATTTCAATCGTGCTATTACCTGTAATACCTAAACTACTTTTATCAGTTATAGTAATGTCGCTATGGACAATAGCAGCTTGTACCGTCTGACTGAATCTGCCGATAAATGCTCCATTTAAATATTGATCGATCGAACTGTCCTCGTAATAACCCCCGTATTGAGACCTAGCCCACATATGGCTTTCATTCTCATTAAACGGCATCGTGGTTTCTAATAATTCTCTCCTTAATAACAGTGCTTTGCCGCCATAGCCGGATGAAACAACGAGGTAGGGTACATACGCATCGCCCTCTTTGAGATACACAGTGTAACCTTTCTTCGGATTACGATCGTATGCTAACTCTAGGAGTTCCTCTTTCTTATCGGCTGAGAACAGAAATGCACTGGCTTCCAAGACAGAAAAAGCATCTCGGCCTCTAAAAAAAACAATGCCAAGGATGCACAATATCAGAAAAAACCAAACTTTTTTATTAGTTATCATGGTTTATTCTCCTAGTTAAGAATTGTTCATACCATCATATCAAATTTATTCCATATCGTCTCATAAAAAAAGAAGACTTACAGGAGTCACTTTAAGTCTCCTGGCGTCTTCCTTTTCATTTGCTTAATTCCTCGTACTTTCGATCCGTCTTATGTTCTCAGTATCCCGGGCCGGAGATGAACCGAAGAAGCGGGAATACTCCCGATTGAACTGTGAGGGACTTTGATAGCCGACATGATACGCGGCACTGGCTACTGGATAGCCCTCAAATGCAATGAGATTTCTAGCCTCCAAAAGCCTTAGTTGCTTTTGAAATTGAATGGGGCATAAACCCGCTGCCCTTTTAAACTGACGGTGAAAGGTATTAATAGCCATCCCGGCTTTAGATGCCATCTCGCTGCATTTGGCAGAATCGGGCAGACCGAAGAAATGGCGAAGGTTATTGTGAGCTTATTGTCCGATGATTTCGGCTGGGTTACAGCCCAGGACATTGAAGTGTCTGGCGGACATTTGTTAGAGTCACCCCAGTTATTATGTTGTTTCGGGTGAAGATATCGTAATTTGTATTATTCATCCTTTGGTTTCGCCATGTCCGGCTTGACGATCAGTACAGACACCTCCCTCTAAACATAGTCGGCAGACATTTATTGAAATCGCATTCACAAAAGCGGACGGACAGAAAGCCCCGATTATCCACAGCCCTGACATTTAATTGGAGCCCTGCTTCCGCTGACCACACTGATCCGCCAAATGTCTTACGCCGTAACAAAACGATGCCTATTCCCTCTGTACAGAAGTTGTATGCGCTCTCCCCCAATAGCACTTAAACGCCAATTACTTGCTGTAACAGCTTTCATAATAACAACAAGCAGAGAAAGTCTAAATATGGGTAATGCACGAATCATTTTAATATAATAAGAAAATAGATAACTTCTCAGCTGATGCTGCATAGGCACAAAAAAGAAGACGCATAGGTCTCCCTGGGGTCCTCTTTTCAGTTAGAACAAAATTTACTGAATTGCTTATCTTTATTAATACCTATTACATGGAAATCGTCATGATGATTATCTATTATTTAGGTACTCATCCGCTATCTTTCTGCATATATCCTTCGAATCGTAATCAGTATCTATCAAATATTTAATAAATATATCTTCAACTTCCGTACTGTCTATGGATGCCAAATAACGAAAAGCATCCTCAATCAGCACCTTCCAATTTAAATCGTTGATGATTTTTTTAGATAACTCGAACGCTTTTTCAGGCTCTTGCAATTGCTGTTTCTTGAAAATCATCTCCAACTCAAATTCAGCATCATCATCCCGCCTAGCCATGATTTCAATGATTCGTTCATCTGAAATATCTCCCGCCATATCAGAAAATGCAATTGACAAATAGTCAGGATAAATCTTTTTGCCAAAATCAATACTTTTGGGAAACGCACTATGTACCCAAACGTTCTGACAATCCTTTAGCAGCTCCTCAACCTCATCAACCTCAAGCTTTGAATTACGCGATTCAGATACCTTTTTAAGATATTTATGAATTCTCTCAGGTTTGCTAAATAAGCTAAAATCATATATTTCACCGCCAGCATAAATTTTATCCGGCTTTTTGTCTTGGTTGAATCCGAATCCTGTAACTTTTATTATTGTTAAACAATCGATATTTTTATTTTCTATATAAGCTGCAGTTGCCCTATGGTGTCCATCTAATAAGGTACTCATAAACCCCTCATAATAATAAGCAAGTCCTGTCATAGTTGTACCATTCTTCATCTGATTCAAATAATAATTAACCCTGTCTTCATTTAAACAATTAACACTCTGAGAAGGAAGTATGAATTTTGGAGTGCCCGAGCTAACATGAAACTTATAATATACATCCGCGGTTGCTTTATAAAGCTTCTTAAATTCGGGTAAATTCCCAAAAAAATTACCGTCACCATCAGTTGGAATCATTTCTATACGTGTAAGCAAGTAATATCCGTCTTCTAAAATGGAAAGCATAGGTTTAACATTTTCAAAAGTATAGGTGATATCATTACTTAGTTCTTGTGAATATTTAATTGTATCAATTAAGCCCGGATCAACATTCTCTCTGCCTAACCCGATACTTAAAAACTTAGCGCATGTAGGACAGTACAACTCTTCCCCGTAGTTGTTAATCAGTGGTTTATTATCTAGCAACAAAAATCCGTATGTCTCACCACTTTTATCCTTTCCATACTTAGTGGACAATTTCGCCGTCCCTTTATTTATTCTAAATAGAACGGCATCATTCCCCCATCTATTATGACTACCAGGAATCAAATCCTCGAATTCAACCGGCTCAGAAAAATTCAAAAGCTTCACTCTATCCCCCCTACAGACCTGCCATACTTATATTGTAAGTTATAAAACCTTATTGCTGCTATTCTACATTTAATAATGCATTTTTGAGAAGTCCGGTATATATTAGACGAGTGAACAGACGACTGTTCACTCGTCTTGACAATTGGGAGGACACTAAAATTGAGTTATCGTATACAGTTCACTATTACGGACGATGAGCACGCGGATTTAAAAGAGCAGGCATTTGCAGCGGGTTATCCGAATATCCATGAATTTTGTAAATCAAGAGCATTAAACGGTAAAAGTACATATGCAGACCTTTTCAAGATAATGAAAAAGAAAATCGAAGAGCTGAAGCCTGATGAACAAATTAACGAACAGCTAAACCCGGGGGAATTCTATCTTCGTGATATCATTCCGACGCCACCTGCTTTGCTTGGACGCTGGTTGTATGAAGCTGTTCATGATGGAAAAATACCCCACGCTCAGCACCTCGGAAATGACGGGACAAATCCTGAGAAGTATAAAAGAATAATGGGGGAAATCCTATGAAAAAAGTAGAACAACACTAATGGACTGGGCAATCGTTCTATACCCCGATGTTTACAAGGCAACAGAAAACCTTAACACAGTGTTTGCTGCGTCAAATTGCGGGCATACGGTTGCTCTTTTCGGAAGGGCTAAGGACGACCCGAGATTCAATGCAGAAACGGGTGAGCTTAAGAATGGACACCGCTTAATTACAAGTCCTATTATCGCATTCAGAGACGGAAAGTATCATACAGAAAACACTGTGTATACCCTTAAAGAAGAAGAGATGAACAAAGAATTCAAAAAGTGGTGCGAAGACAACCCGTACAGAGAAATTTCTTCTGCCGAAGGGTGTGACAAGAACGAACAACAAAGCGGTTTAATTCTCCGTCACATCTGTGAATGCTGCGGTAAAGAGCAAACTATCAGTTCCGAAGAAGCCTATGCTCAAGGGTGGGATTACCCTCCAAAAATGGGTTCGTTCAAAATCGTATCGCCGAGGACCTGCGGGGAGTGCATAATACAAAACACTTTATGGTGGGAGATAACCTGCAATAAGACGCCTCCCGGCCAATTAAGTGAACGGCATCAGCAGACGCTTAAACGAATCTTGACTGAACCTGAAAGCATAATGCCTTGACTCTACATATATAACGCAAACAGTTAGCGAGGCTAAAGCCGCTTGTGTATAAATATGGAAGTATAATGGCAATATCTGTTTCTTAAAAAGCGGCTTGGGGGTAATATATAGGCGGATGAGAAGCAAATGATTACAGAACAGGAGAACAAGGATGGAGAATCAAACCCAGGATACATATCGCTTTCAGGTCAACTTAAGTGGCATGATCAACATTTTGTCTAACCATTTGTATAGCAGCCCGAAGGTATTCTTGAGGGAGCTGCTGCAAAATGGCGTAGACGCGATTACTGCACGGCAGGCTTATTCCCAGGGTGGATACGAGGGCAGGATTCATGTTGAGGTAAACCGGGACTCAAACGGGGCGACCTTATTAGTAGAAGATAACGGGATCGGGTTAGACGAGTCGGACATTCATGAGTTCCTGGCAATGATCGGACAATCCTCCAAGCGGGGCGAGGATTTTCTTCAGACCAATACCTCTTTTATCGGACGTTTTGGTATCGGGCTCTTGTCTTGCTTTATGGTGAGTGACGATATCGTCATGGTTACCCAATCCGCCAAGGGCGGGCCTGCACTGGAATGGCGCGGAAAGCCGGACGGAACCTATACGATCCGCAAGCTCGAAGGGATACACGCTCCGGGAACCAAAGTTTTTTTGCGTTGCAAAGAAGGCTCCGAGCCGTACTTCAAGACAGACAATCTGCAAGAATGGCTGTTCCATTATGGAGCCCTGCTGCCCTATCCCATCGAGTTGGCGTCCAATCAAGCCACTCGCTTAATTAATCCGCCTTCCCCGCCTTGGGTCAAAGATCCGCAGCTGGCCCGGAAGCATCGCAGCGAGGTGCTGGCCTTTGGCACGCAGGTGCTTGGGGAGACGTTCCGCGATTTCATTCCCCTGCACACCTCCTCGGGCCGGACGGGAGGCATCGCCTTCATCCTGCCGCAGGCAGTGAACCTGGGCGCCAAACGCAATCACCGGGTGTACTTGAAGCACATGCTGGTCTCCGAAGCCGCCGGCAATATCCTGCCGGACTGGGCGTTCTTCGTTAAATGCATGATCTGGACCGATGAGCTGCAGCCGACCGCTTCCCGGGAGCATTTCTATGAGAACGTCCAGCTGGAGCAGGTGCGGCAAGAGCTGGGAAACACCATTCGGCAGGAATTGATGCGGATGGCAGAGTATGATCCGGATCGCCTGCAATCTATCATTTCCCTCCATGCCTTATCCATGAAGGCCCTCGCGGTGGAAGATTCGTCCTTCTTCTCGATTATTCACGAGTGGCTCCCGTTTGAGAGCACGTTTGGCACGAAGCTGCTTGGCGAGCTGAAGCAGCAGTCCCCCCTTTACTTTACTGCTACTCTGGACGAGTACCGTCAGATTACCCATGTGGCTTCGGCCCAATCCATGCTGGTGGTGAATGGCGGGTATATTTATGATGCCGAGCTGCTGTCCCTGCTGCCCCTAATTGACCCGGACGTGCAGACGGAACGCTTGCTGCCGGAGGAGGTCTCATTATCCTTTACCGATATTACGCCTCAAGAGCGGCTTGACTACTATGAATCCGTAAGATTGGCGGATAGTGTGCTGCAGAAATTCCGCTGCCAGGTGCAGCTTCGCCGCTTCAAGCCAGAGGAGATTCCTGTGCTCTATACGCTGTCTCAGGAGTCCGCTCAGTGGCGTGTTATGGAGGCGGCTAAAGAAGTGAGCACCGACGCTCTGTCCTCCGTTCTGGGCAGCCTGGGCGCTACACTAAAAGATGCGGCATACGCAACGCTCTACTTTAACCTGAACAATCCCGTCATTGAGCGGGCCTTTCATCCGGCACACAAGGCAATGCTGCCTTCCATTATCGAGATGCTGTACTGCAATGCGCTGATGATGGGACATTATCCGATGAGCCGCCAGGAGACAATGCTTCTGAACAAAGGCATCATTCAATTTATTGATTGGGGTATGACGGCCAGTCATTCAACAGGAGGAGACAAATAAATGAACCTTACCGGGATGAGTTTCGAAGAGTTGATGGACGAAGCCTATGACATGCCAGGGGGAAAGGCTAAGCTGGAGCTGCTGGAGCAGGCGGTACGGGTGGCAGATGCTGCAGGAGATATCGATCAGGGCTTTGAGGCCCGCAGCGAAATCGTAGAGACGGGCAGCTTCCACGGCTATCCAATGAAGGCACTGGTCGCCTTTTCCTGGCAGTTGGGACAGTATGACAAAAATCCGGACCGTTTTGACAGCTTCACCCTGCTGTGGTCCTACAAGTGGGTTCTGGACCGCATTACCTCCTTTGCAGATATAAGCCGTGTCCAGATTGAGAATTTGCTGGAGGACATGAAGATACGTTTTGCGGCCGAAGGCTATAGCAGCCGTTCCTATCACTACTACCGGGCGCACATCTTCGCGGAGTTTGGGGAGCTGGACTATTCCCAGGCAGAATGGGACATTGTACAGACCATGGACCGGGATGAGATGAGCGATTGTCCGGCCTGTGAGCAAAACCGCCTTGTAGAGTTTCTGGCGAAGCGGGGAGACGACGAAGGAACCCTGAAGGCAGCTGAGCCCATTCTCAAAGGTAAAATGAGCTGCGGCGAGGTGCCTCATGTGACCATCACGAAGGTGCTGTTCCCCCTTCTGCGGCTAGGCCGTCAGCAGGAAGCCGATAAGCTTCAGAAGAAAGGCTTCAAATTGGTAAAGGGTAACCGCGACTTTCTGTATCACCAGGGAGAGTACATTGGTTACCTGACCTTGACCGATCCAATCAAGGCGCTGGGAGTCTTTGAAGAATATATCGCCTCCTCTCTCGATCATGAGAACCCGGTCGACCGGATGATATTCAACGCCTATTCGGCCAAGCTGTTCCGCCAGCTGGCGGGAGAATCCATTAAGTTCCAGGTCAAGCTTCCGGCAGGTCACCCGTGTGAGCACCAGTCCGGGGAGGTAACGTTGCTTGCGAAGCACTTCAAGCAAGCCGCTCTCGCCACAGCGGAAAAACTGGATAAGCGAAACGGTAACGATTACTATACCGCGCTATTGCAAAGCTTGTAGTCTATAGGCCGTGATCCTGTTCCGCCGCATCGCTGCTGTCCAATAAAACCAATAGACCGCCCTGCCGGCAGAGGCATGCGGTCTATTGGTCATATTTAAAAAACCTTATAAACCAAGGAACAAACAGCCTCCACATGCACCGTATGCGGAAAGATAGGATTGAAGCTGTAGTATAATACCGTTTTTATAGGGATTCGCAATTAGGTTTTTGTGTCATTTAGGTTAATCTTGAATATAAATTGTTTAATTTCGTACCCAATCAATCAAAATCAAGGACAATTTGATGAAGAGTCTAATGAAGGAGAATGAGGAAGTATACAGCGGGCTCTTAAAACAGTATTCATGTGTGAAATATTACTTCCATAAAATGATGGATGGATAAATAGAGTTTTCTAATTTACTAAAACAGAATTAATGTGATAACCAAAAAATGAGCTTGCGGGAATAAAAGTATCCCATAAATATACTTCATCTTCTTTAAGTATATCCAAGGTTAGGCTACGGTAACGTAGGGACTACTACTATGCACATGGATGGTCATGTTCTAAGGGCAGCGGATCAAATGGCTGCCGATAAGTTTGAGTCAGTGTTAGCAATTCAAACAGTCACAACTAAATTAGATTGATAGATTGTGAAATGACATGAAGCACCTCGAATTGAATAAAAAAAGCTCATGGCTATGTTCTTCTAAAATGATCTACCATGAGCTCCACTCATTTTAGTATAATCGAATACAATTCCAAAGGCAGGATTCGAAGCCCTACGAGTAAGTGGAGTCCCCCAGTTAAAAAGCCAATTTGAGCTGGACTTTTAAAAAAACAGTAGCCTACACATAGCACAAATTGAACAGCCAAGAGACGGTAACTGTAGACTTGGAGTAAAGGATTTGCGTGTTCAGAAGCGCTAAAGCATATGAAAGATATGGTATGTTCGTCTATATTGCCGATCTGTGCTCGTCTCAGCAACGCGATTTCAATTAGAACGCAAATGGCCTGCTTCGAAAGTTCTTATCCTGAGCTATGACTTTAATGAGGTGAATCGTGACGAGCTGAAACGAGCGCTCCACCATCGCGAAAGTGTATAGGTTGTCAGTCGACGTAAGAATCGTTTCAGAATGATCTGTTGCACTCAAAATGACGATTCTTCACTCCAATTAAATTCTCCCGCCCACTCCTTTAAACTTATCTACAAAAGCGGAGATCTTTTGAAAAACACTCTGTTTTTTAGTTAAGTATTGAGGGTTAAGTGGGCTCATTTTAGGAAGAATTCCATTGAGTTCTGTTCCATTCTCACTGGCAAATTCCTTTTTTAACGAGTTTAAAATATACCTTTTTGCTGCTTCTTCATTAAGATTTTCAGCCTGAATCAACTCTTCTGCCTCACGTTTTTGTACTGCTTGTGCAAATGAAAAGAAGGCCTCAATAATACTTGCTTTATCTTGAATATAATCCAAGTCGGTTTGATTGATGAAATCGACGACTAAGCTTTCTTTCGCGCGGTTCCCTACACTAGAACGAATCAAACGACGCACTTCTTCAACCAACAGATCCTTATCTTTAATTTTTTTATTCTTTTCAAAGATAAGTTCAAGAATATAATCCAGATTGATCTCTTGGGACTTGAGCAGATCCACTTCAAAGACAACATCTGACCAATCAATAGAAGACTGCTCTTTTTCTTTTCCGCTCTTCCCTTGATGAAGCCAATCACGAATATCATTGTAGGAGGAAAGATAATCTTGAATCGTTCTTTCTTCTGGCAATTCAATTCCTTGCATAACAGCTATATCTGCGTCACTCACGTAGTGAGTGGATTTATAATCTTCCAAAGCTTCAGGATCATTAAGATCGACGCTTTGTAGATCCTTCAGGCTTGAGAACTCATCGTAATTCTGTAAGATGTTCTCAACACGCAAATATTCACCAAATAACTTGGCAAACTCTTTCTTCTCCTTCTCCGTCGTGATCTCTTTAGCATCAGGGAAACGTTCTTGCAGCTCTTTAACTACATCCACGTAGCCACGACGTGCTTCTCCCGTTGCGATATCCGTGAATCCTTGCATGTACTCTTGGTAGCTCTTCTCTAACACGACATTGCGCGTATGATCGTCCCCAAAACACTTGATCGCATCAATCGTTGCTTTCTCCAGATCTCGGAAAGTGACGATATTCCCGAATGTCTTCGTAGCATCATAGATGCGATTCGTTCGAGAGAATGCTTGCATCAGACCATGATATCGCAGGTTTTTGTCTACGAATAACGTGTTTAAGGTAGGCGCATCGAATCCGGTCAAGAACATGCCAACTACGATCAGCAGATCAATCTCTTGTCCCTTAACACGCTTGGCTAAATCCCGATAATAATTTTGAAACTCCTTGCTGTCCACACCATAACTGGTTTTGAACATTTCATTATAATCTTGAATGGCTGAAGACAAGAACTCCTTCGCACTCTGATTCATCGCAGAAGGTTCAAACGTTTCATCCAGAATCTCACCAATTGCACTCTGCTCTTCATTTGCGGAAAAAGAGAAGATTGTTGCAATCTTGAGTGGGTTGCCGCTGTCTTTTTGCAGATGATTTAAGGTTTCATAGTAGATCTTGGCCGCGTCCACGCTGTTCACAGCAAACATTGCATTAAATCCTTTGCCACTCGCGTTCAGACGATGCGTTTTAATCTTAAAGTTACTCAGTATATATTGTGAAATTTCTCTAATCCGTTCCGGGTGCAGTAATGCTTCTTTGTTTTCTGCACCCAACAACTTCTTTTCGTCTTGCTCTTGTTCAATCATCTTGAACTTGGGGCGTACATCGTTAAAATCGACCTTGAACTTCAACACTTTCTCATCTCGAATAGCATCGGTGATGACATAAGAATGAAGCTGACGCCCGAAGACTGAGCCTGTCGTTTCTGCCCCCATCGCATTTTCGGGGAAGATCGGCGTGCCTGTGAATCCGAATTGATAGAACTGCTTGAATTTCTTATTAATATTCTTCTGGGCTTCACCAAATTGTGAACGATGGGCTTCGTCGAAAATGAAGACCACTTGCTTATTATAAAGCGGCAGAGCAGGTTCACTCTTCATCAAGTTATTCAGCTTCTGGATCGTAGTGACGATGATCTTATTATCTTCCTTCTCGATATTGCGCTTCAATCCGGCTGTACTGTCTGAACCGTTGACGCTATCGGGGGAGAAACGTTGGTATTCCTTCATCGTCTGAAAATCTAGGTCTTTGCGGTCTACCACAAAAAATACTTTTTGGATAAACGCTAGCTCTGTAGCCAACCGAGCCACCTTAAAACTGGTGAGCGTCTTGCCCGATCCCGTTGTATGCCAAATATACCCACCGCTCTCAGTCTTTCCCCAGTTCTTAGCATTATGAGAACTTTCAATTTTCCACAAGATTCTCTCGGTAGCCGCAATCTGATACGGACGCATAATGAGCAAATGATCACTACTATCGAACACCGAATATTTTAGCAAGATACTCAATAACGTATTTTTCTGCAAAAAGGTAGCGGTAAAATCTTTCATGTCTTTAATCAGCTTATTCTTGGATGTAGCCCAATTCATCGTAAAGTCAAAGCTGTTCTTGCTGCGTTTCGTCGTATTGGCAAAATAGCGGGTATCCGTTCCATTGGAAATCACAAAAATCTGTAAGTATTTATACAACGAATTGTCTGAGTTGAAGCTTTCTTTGCTATAACGATTGATTTGATTGAATGCTTCACGAATCGCGACTCCTCGCTTCTTCAGCTCGATCTGTACCACAGGTAAGCCATTGACCAATAGGGTCACATCATAGCGGTTGGCCTGCGTTCCGCTCTGCTCAATTTGGGAGATAACCTGCACTTTATTACTCGCCATTGTCTTCTTATCGAACAGATAGATATTCTGAATCTGCCCATCATCGAATACGAAGTCATAGATATAATTGTGATGGACTTTACGTGTCTTTTCCGTATGATTATCGCCCGGCCGATCTAAAAATTGCTCACAGAATCGAACCCATTCCGTATTAGAGAATTGGACTTTATTTAATTGTTCCAATTGCATCTTGATATTCGCTAACATATCATCGGATGTGCGGAGATCGGATCGATACTCATAGCCTTGACTTACGAGGTCTTGAATTAGTTCCCGCTCCAGAGCCGCCTCCGTCTGATAGCCACCGCTGGGTTGGACGACGGGTGTATATTCGTTGAGCACAATGAAATTGTTGGATTCGATAATGGGGGTGAGGTCGCTCATTTATTTCCCTCCTTAACACCTTGGAACCTGTATAGTGTTTTAATGTCATTAATCAGACGCTCTAGGACCTTCTTATCATCGGGTTTAAGTTCGACAACCTCTTCGCCAGAATGCTTAGAGTGACTGGATAGGTTAAGAATTCGGTTATAGTAGGCCTCAGAACTTCCTTCAATAGGAGATAATAAATCTCTCCAATTATGGTAACCTAGAAAAGTAGACATTTTTTCTAAAATATTTCGAAGAAAACTAAAGTGATATTTATAGACTTGCTCAGATTCTATAGCTTTATCAATTTCATTTATGAGAAAAAGGTGATAGGAAAATGGAGAATCTTTTTGATCTTCCAGCTCATAATTTCCATCATCATTTTTATCTAATCGGTATTTTTTGAAATACCCTTTTTTGTAACCTGTTTTTTTATTATCGTTATTAAATTCATTCCATAGCACGTTATAAAAAAGTGGATTATGTGTAGTTATAATAAATTTAAGATTTGGCGGATTAGATTTTATTAATTCTGCTAAATCTACTGCCAGTCTGATCAAATGTGCTTCATCTAATGAACTGACAGGATCGTCAATAAATACATACTCTAAATCATCGAACCGAGTAGGTTCTTTGTAATCGGGTTCAACCCCATTTAATACCTCAATAATCTGTTGTAAGAGCGTATAAAAAACACACCATATAAAGTTACTTTCCTCACCTTTGGAAATTTTAATATGAGTAGAAGGCTCTTCATTCCCACGCTCATACGAAAAGATTACTTCTGTAAAAGCCTCTATTGTTACCCCACCTTCATTTTCACCTGGAATCCTGTAAGCTTCATTAAAGCGTGGAGTCAATTTTTCATCAACATAATTATGAAAATTATCAATCACATTCCTTTCCTGCCCTTGCTCCTCAAATATCCATTTTGTAAAAGAGTTTGGGTATATTCTTAATCTTGGTTCAATATCATTTTGTAGATCATTATCCCAATAAAATAAATCTTCTGTGAAAGCATTATAATAGAGAATTTTCTTCATACCCATTTCTGGTACTTCCAGTTCGGTATCAATGTTTTCTGGAGATACCATTAATGATTTGAACTCTCTCGAAAGTCTTGTTTTCCCCGTTCCATTAAAAGCATAAATTAAGTGTACTTTCTTATTATCATCTTTCAAATCTTTTGCAATATTAGTTAGACTCTTCCCCATATTCTGCCTTTACCTCACTTTTCGGAAATGAAAGTAGCAAATTTCGGTAATATTCATATTGTTTTTTGCGCAACTCGATTTCATAAGGTATACCCTCAGCGATTGAAGATGTTAGGGTATCGAATTCATCGAGGATTGAGACTATTCGAGCTTGCTCAGAGAGAGATTTTTCTGGATTTTCTGTATATGGGATCGGAACTCTAACTTCCCTCAATGAATTTGCGTTAAATTGAGGTTGTCCGCCTCCTGATACTAATTTATTAGCTTGATTCCAAAAGAGATTACTCCGAGAGAAATGCCAATAATATTTAGGGTTAATAATGTCTTCATCAATAATAAGTTTGATCAAAAAACCCGCAAAAATAGCAGGATATTCTTCTTCAAAAATCATTGTTTTACCAAAAGTCGCTCCTGTACGAGCCATTAACAAATCATTCTTTTTTAAGATATACCTTTTATTTTCTTCTGTAATTTCAACAAACTTTGGTTCTCCCGCGATTAATTTCCCATTTGTATTTATATCTGTAATCCTTATAAATCTAGCATCACCCGAGTCCTGAGCTTTCGCAACATAACCATATTTAAATTCGCTACAATCACCCAAGCGCCTCCATTCGACCTGTTTTTCTTCAAAACTTAATAATTCCTCACAATAATACATGTACTGCTTCTTACGAGTTATATGCTCTACTGTAAGTTCTGCTGTAAGCTCTGCTGTAAGCTCTGTAAAGGTATCCAGAATACGAACGATTTCTTCTTGTATTTTAATTGGAGGGATAGGAATTTCCATATCAAGAATAGCGGCCATATTGGGATGTTGAATTCCAGAACCTCGATAAAATGTGTCTAACATCTTTGATCGATGCAACATCCAATAATAGAAAAACTTATTCAACATATATTCTGTATTATTAGATGTTGCTATTCTATTATCTGCCGTGACAAAACGCCCTTTATAGTATTTAAGCACATCTTTAACAGGACGAGATTTTCCCCAAGGAATAGTGACGACTTCACCTTCGCGAATATATTCACCGGCTAATTCTTCTGTAGTCCAACCAGTACGTTCTCCAGTAGATAGAAGAAAAACATCCCCTTCATCTTGCTCCAACTTGAATAGGTCTGCTGCAAGTAAATAAGGATAATTATTAACTTCAGGCTGTTTTTCGCGGCTAACTGCATTAAATCTCTTATCCCAAATTGTAACTTCCCAAATAGCTTTCCATTCAACTTCAACTCCATCAAGCAATTTATCCAAAAATTCCAATCTCATCACGATTCAATCTCCTCAACAACCTTATCGATTTCTGCACGAAGCTGATCGATCTTAGCTACAGTCTTTTTGATCACTTCATTAAGTTCATCAATATCAACGACTTCACTAGTGTCTTTTGCAACTATATAGGAACTCACAGAAAGGTTATATTCCTTTTGAACAATCTCATCATAGTCAATAGACTTTGCAGTATGCTCAACCTCTTCCTTGCTGTCAAACATGCTTATGATCTTCTCAATATGTTCATCTGTCAGCACATTATTATTGATTCCTTTTTTATAGAAATCTATACCGCTGGCATCTATAAATTGAGTCTTATTATCCGTTTTATGCTTGGAAAGAACTAAGATATTAACCGCTATTGAAGTTCCGTAGAACAGGTTCGGTGCCAATGAAATCACCGTTTCGACAAAGTTATTATCAATCAGATACTTTCTGATTTTTTGCTCTACACCGCCACGGTAAAAGATCCCAGGGAAACAAACAATCGCGGCACGGCCTTTACTTGACAAGTAACTGAGCGCGTGAAGGACAAAAGCGAAATCAGCTTTGGATTTGGGGGCTAAGACGCCCGCAGGAGCAAATCTTTCATCGTTGATAAGCGTCGGATCATCGCTACCGATCCAATTTACGGAGTATGGAGGGTTCGATACAATCGCATCAAAAGGCTTTTCGTCACCAAATTGTGGATCTAATAGCGTATTGCCCAATGCGATATTGAATTTGTCGTAGTTGATATTATGCAGAAACATATTCATACGAGCCAGGTTATACGTGGTGTGATTGATCTCTTGCCCATAAAAGCCTTCTTCAATCACATGAGCATCGAATTGTCTCTTGGCTTGCAAGAGCAAAGAACCTGAACCGGCAGCAGGGTCGTATATCTTATTAATGGTCGTTTGCTTGTGTATCGCTAACTGAGCAATCAATTTCGATACTGATTGCGGTGTAAAGAATTCGCCCCCCGATTTACCTGCATTAGCGGCATAATTTGAGATTAGATATTCATAGGCATCTCCGAATAGATCAATCTGACTCTCTTCAAAATGCCCAAAATCTAGCCCAGCCACCCCTTTAATAACGGCAGCCAGACGACTATTCTTCTCTTTGACTGTGTTGCCGAGTCGGTTGCTTGTGGTATCAAAATCTGCAAACAACCCTTTGATGTCCAGTTCGGAAGGATATCCATTAGCGGAGGCCTGGATATCTGAAAAAATAGTCGCCAGGTCGGTATTCAGACTTTCATTCGTGTTGGCCTTCTCAGCGATTCTCGAAAATAATTGGCTCGGATAGATGAAATAACCTTTGGTGAGAATGGCATCTTTCCGGATCTCTTCCGTTAGAATGTCATCTTCAAGTATTGAATAGTTGATGCTCTCATCACCACCCTCAATATATCTAGCGAAATTCTCACTAATAAAACGATAAAAAAGAGTTCCCAAAACGTACTGCTTAAAATCCCAGCCATCTACAGATCCACGCACCTCATTGGCTATTTTCCAGATTTGATTTTGTAATTCTTTACGTTGTTCCTGTACTGAATTAGACATTTCTATACCTCCAGCTTTTCACAATAAGCACTCTCCTTATTCTACACTACCACTCTTTAGACGCTGATCTTTATATTTGTCCATTATCTCCTACATTCCTAAGTTAAAAAAGAAAATCTCATTTTAGAAATTAGTTCGAACCTCCACCTGATCACAAGGCATTTTAATGAAAGGCATATTTCAGAACAACGCTACCAACACACGAATTTAAGCATGCAAAATTATATTCGTTCCCAACCCGTCACCAATTCACTGATTCGCATACTCCAAAACCCGCCGCACCAACAAAGCCACGCTCTCAACATGCACCGTATGCGGGAACATATCCACCGGCGTAACCTCAACGGTGGTGTACCCGCCATCCTCCAGCACCCGCAAGTCCCTTGCAAGTGTCGATGGATTACACGACACATACACTACCCGCTCCGGTTTCATCTGCAGGATCGTATCCAGCAGACGCGGGTCGCAGCCTTTGCGCGGCGGATCGACGACGATTACGTCCGGGGTGACGCCCTGCTCTTTCCAGTTCGGAATGACGTCCTCGGACGCACCTACCTCGAACACTACGTTATTCATATTATTAAGCTTCGCGTTTCCACGGGCATCCTCAATCGCTTCAGGTACAATCTCTACGCCATATACTTTAGCCGCATGCTGGGCCAGGAAGAGAGAGATTGTTCCGATGCCGCAGTAGGCATCGATCACCGTCTCGTTACCTGTCAGTCCCGCATATTCTACGGTTTTGCCGTACAGCACCTCAGTCTGTGCCGGGTTCACCTGGTAGAAAGAGCGCGCCGAGATGGCGAACTGTACATCTCCGATGTAATCGTAGATTACGTCTCTGCCCCACAGGACGCGGGTTTCGTTACCGAAGATCACATTCGTACGCTGGGGATTCACGTTCTGGCAGATGCTCACTACATCCGGGAGCTGCTCGCGGATGCTGCCGAGCCAGGCGTCCAGATGCGGGATGTCGCGGCCGCTTGTAACGAGAACGAGCATCATCTCGCCTGTACGGAAAGCCTTCTTCACGACAACGTGGCGGAGCAGGCCGCGGCCGGTTTCTTCATTATAGGCAGAGATGCCGAGCTCTCTGCCGATGCTCTTCACCGCAGCTACGACATTGTCGTTATGCTCGTGCTGGATCAGACACGTCTCCATATCGACGATCCGGTGGCTGCCGCGGGCGTAGAAGCCGCCGACCAGGCCGCCTTCGGTTACGCCGATCGGCACCTGGGCCTTGTTGCGGTAACGCCAAGGCTCGTCCATGCCCAGCGTCGGGCGGACGATGATGCCTTCAGCCTGCACCTCCCCGGCACTTGCACCTGCTTTATCCGCTCCATCTGTCAGCTTCGCTGCCTCTGCAGCTCCTTCCGCGCCGCCGCTTCCGGCTATATCACCCGCTTCACTCGCTCCCTCAGCCAGCCCCGCTCCCTCAGCCAGCCCCGCTGCCTCTGCAGCTCCTTCCGCGCCGCCGCTTCCGGCTATAGCGCCTCTGCCCGGCGCTCCGGCCACCTGCAGCTTACCGATCCGCTGCAGATTGTCTACTACCAGCTGGCGTTTCCATGCCAGCTGGGCAGTGTAATCCATATGCTGCAGCTGGCAGCCGCCGCACTGGTCGTAGATATCGCAGGGCGGCGCGATTCGGGCCGGGCTTGGCTGTACAAGCTTGAGCAGCTTGGCGTAGCCGTACTGCTTCTTGGTCTTGAGCACCTTGGCCTGGACCTTCTCACCGGGCAGGGCGCCCTGCACAAAGAGGGTAAAGCCATCCACCCGGCCTACCCCCTCGCCTTCATGGGTCATGCCGATAATATCGAGCATAACCTCGTCATTCTTGTTCACTGGCAGATCTGCGGCTGGCGCTGCTGCTTCCCGGCTGCCCCCACGGCGTCCGCTGCGGTGTTTACTCATTGTCTATACTCACTTCTTTCATGTTCTTCTAATGCCAAAAGCTCCAGCTGACCCGGCGGGCCACCGCACGAATCAAGTGGAGCTTTATCTTCTCTTGCTCTTACCAATCTATTGCCCTTGCTCTTACCAATCTGTCGCCCTCGCTCTACCTCTTATCCTTAGTGATTCTGCGCAAAAATCCGCAGATGCTGCGGCAGAATCTCGAATTTTCCCGGCAGGGTACCGCCAAGCTCACCGTCCAGGTTAAGCTGGACGTAGCCCGGAGAGGTAACCTCCATTGCGTCGGTACGGAAGTAAACGACCTTCTTGTCCTGCAGATGCTCACCGCGGATCGCCAGGGTGACCAGGCGGATGAACTCGGCAAGGTTACATTTCTTGACCGCGATAACGTCGAACAGGCCGTCGTCGATCCGGGCATCCGGAGCAAGCTTCTCGAAGCCGCCGACGGAGTTGGTGTTGGCAATCAGGAACAGCATGAACTCGTCATGAATCAGCTCCTGGCCGTTCGCGCGGATGTAGAGCTCCTGCGGCGACAGGCTGGCCATTTTCTCGATACCCTTCAGGTAGTAAGCAAGCTGTCCCATCATCGTCTTCAGTCTGCTTGGAACCTCGTATGTCAGCTCGGTCAGGCGTCCGCCGCCGGCTATATTAATGAAATAACGGTCGTTGGCTTTGCCGAGGTCAATCAGGCGCGACTCCTGGCGCAGAATCAGATCGCAGGAATCCTCCCAGTTCTTCGGAATGCCCATCGCCCGGGCAAAATCATTGGTCGTACCAAGCGGCAGTACACCCAGCGGGGGCCGGTTAGGCTTCTCCGCCATCCCGTTAATGACCTCGTTCAGAGTGCCGTCGCCGCCGGCCGCTATGATCATATCAAAAGTGCCTCGTTCAACAGCCTCAGCCGCTGCCGCCGTAGCATCGCCTTCCCCGGTTGTGGCATGGCAGGAGGCTTCAATGCCGCCAATATCCAGCCGCTCCAAAATGTCGGCGAGTCGTCTTTTCATTTCTTCCCGTCCAGAAGTGGGATTATAAATCAATCTCGCAGTTTTCATTACCGGAACGCCACCTGTGTATTTAAAATAGATAACCTTACTGATTATACCCAATTCAGCACCCTACAAGCAATGTTGGAGGCCAAGCAGCGCATTTTTTTTGCTATATCATACAAATTACATCAGCAGGCTATCTAAATATATCTATGCAGCAGCACCGGATTTAGACTATAAAAGCCCATTTTTACCCGCGTACCCGCTCCAGCATCACACGCACCTGCTCTTCAATCCAGTGCGGCAGCAGCGGGTGGGGCAGCAGTGTATGGCCGGTGTAGCTGTACTCCAGCCCCTGGAGCTGCCCTGGCAGTACAACCTTGGTGAAATACCCCTCACTCAAAAAGAGTGGGGCCACCAGCACACCGTAGCCCTGCCCTATCCAATATTCCGCCCGCTCCCGCAGCGTCCCGACGCTCAGCAGCCCGTAATCAGCCGCCGCTATGCCGCTGACAGCGCGCACCCGCTCCGCGAGGGAGGAGATGCCCGCTTCCCAGCGCTGGCGGAAGCCGTCATGCTTGCTGCCGTGGCCGACGAGCAGAATCACTTCGCGCTCCGGGCGGACTGACAGCTCACGCAGCTTGTCCCAGAGCATAACGGCAATGTCCGGATCGTCGTCAACCGGATAGCCGAAGTGAACCTTGGCCTGCACAGCGAACGGTTCAAGATCGGTCTCGCGCTCCGGCGCAGGCTTTGCACCCAGTGCATATGCTATCTCATCAATATGCGTACTGCCCGAAGAAACAAACAAGGGGACCACAATAAGTTCTGTGACCCCTGCATGTTCAAGCTCATCTATTCCGTCCTGAATGAGGCGGCCTTCTACCAGCTCCAGAAAGGACACTGCCACCGGCAGCGCCTCCGGCAGCGACAAATGGTTCACTGCTTCATCGACAATCTTCACCCAGGTCTTGTCCCGGGAGCCGTGACTGATGATTAGGACGCCCGGTTTCATAATATTAGCGCCCCAGACGTTCCAGCGTCATTTTGTAACCGTCATTTCCGTAATTCAGGCAGCGTTTCACCCGGGAGATCGTAGCCGTGCTTGCTCCGGTCTCAGCCTCAATCTGATTGTATGTAGAGCCCTTGCCCAGCATGCGCGCAACCTCAAGACGCTGCGACAGCGACTGAATCTCGTTTACAGTGCACAGATCGTCGAAGAAGACATAGCATTCTTCCATATTTTTAAGTGTTAAAATGGCTTCAAATAATTGGTCTATACTTTTATCGTTTAGCTTCTTAAGCTGCATCGTAGATCATCCCCTAAAAAGTTTGGTCAGCATCATCTTCACGGATTAAGCATCATCCAAAACTGGCTTTAAAGCATTAAAGCTGTAAAATCAACAAGACTATCTTGCCTCTACTATATTGCACTGGAGCAGTTTTTTCAAGCATTAACGGTTTCACGCTGTACAGAACGAAAATGACGGACATTTGTCCATCCCAGGCGCACACCGTATATCGGGTTTGGATTATACTCTATCTGTATCTGATAGGATTTACCGCCTTAACTATAGTACTACATAACCTCTGAAAATCAAGCATGGACACGGTTTCTTCACTTCCGCCGAAGCCCCGCTGGGCATCCGCCCTTTTCCGCTCATATCCCGGTTACCCGGGCGTTTGTCTATACCTTATGTTCGCCCATGACATACAGTATAGCAAACCAATAACGAAGGAATGTGATGTTATGCCTCATCATTACTATAATCATTCCCGCCGGGAGGGGCGCTCGCTGGCCGGCTCCTATGCTCCTTCAGCCTATCCCGGCATCGGTTCCTACATCCAGCCGCCGCCTCCAGTTGAAGCCGGACTGCTGCCTGCACTCGGAGCAGAAGCTGCTGATTCAGCCCTTGCCTTACCTGTAGCTGCAGCTGAAGCGGCCCCCAAAGCCGGCGGGCTGCTGGGTAACCTGGGCAATCTCGGCAATTTGGCTAATCTCGAGCAGATCAAGGGTATCGTGGACCGGATGGGCGGAATCGACGGGATTGTCAGCTCCATGGGCAAGGTGCAGAAGGTAGTCGAGGGCTTTCAGCAGATGGCGCCGATGGTGAAGCTGGTTATGGGCACTTTCGGCAAAAAGAAAGGCTCCGGCGCATTCGCCGCCGAGGAGGACGCCGCCATGTATCAGCCGAAACGCAAAAAAAGACGCCCGTCCAAGCAGCGCCGCAAATCCCCGGCCAAACCTAAAAACCGCCGGAAGTCCTCCCCTTCCTCCAATAAACGCCGCCGCTCTTAGCGGTGGCGTTTGGCTTTTTTACGTTCCCTTTATTTAAACCAGCCGCTCCGCCGGAACCAGAGAAACATACCTCCCCCAAGCAACAGCATAATCAGCAGAATAGCCGGATACCCGAAGCTCCAGCCCAGCTCAGGCATTACGTTAAAATTCATTCCGTAGATGCCGGCGATCAGCGTCAGCGGCATGAATACGGTCGTGATGACCGTCAGCGTCTTCATAATCGAATTCATCCGGTTCGAATTGAGCGAGATGTAGCTGTCGCGCAGATCGGCAGTCATTTCCCGGTCTACCTCAATCATGTCGGTCAGCTTCAGCAGATGGTCATGGATATCGCCGAAATAGACCCGCTCCTCCCCGTTACTCTGGACATGCTGCGAGTTGACGATCCGGTACATCAGGTCACGCATCGGCACAATCGTCCGCCGCAGCTTCAGCAGCCGGCCGCGCACCTTGAACACCTGACTCATCAGCTCTTCTACGGATTCTTTTTCACCCATGCCCTCAAGATCCGCCAGCTCATCCTCCAGGTTGTACAGGCTCGGAAAATACCGGTCAACCAGCTTGTCCATCACGGTATAAGCCGCAGCCACCGGACCGCCCGACCAGCCTTTGCGGCTGTGAATTTCCGCCTGCACCAGCGCCCAGGCCTCGTCCATTTCCGGCTTCTGCTGGTGGTGATATGAGACGAGGAAGCTCGGGCTCAGGAACAGGTCTATCTCCTCTGCCTCCAGCGTCTGCTCATTAAGTGCATGCAGCACAAAAAACTGCACATCCTCATAATAATCCAGCTTGGGCCGCTGCAAAGTATGCATGCAATCCTCAATCGCCAAGGGGTGGAAGTGAAAATAGCTGTCCAGCAGCCGTGTCTCCTCCGCCGTCGGTGCATTGAAATCCGCCCAGATCCAGGCATAATCAGCAATCATCATGCTCTGGAGCGGCAGGCCGGTCAGCACCTCCCCCTGATGGGTTACCGCCAGTGTACGTATCATGAATGAGACCTCCGTTTACTCCTGCTTCCCTTGCTGCAGCGCTCTATTCCTACTATTGTACAGCATGGAACGGCCTTCACCCAAATTGCACACCGCTAAGGACTTCTCCGCGCAAAAAAACCACCCGTCCGCAAAGCAGCGGCTATGGTGGTTACTTCATAACATTATAAGTTGTGGTATAACCGGCTATGAAAGGTCAGCCGCGCAGCTTGTATCTTACGCAGCCTGATTACATTAGACTGCCGGCATTTCGTTTGATTTTCGCCACTTCATTTGCGGATTCCAGGGCGTTTACCATGATTAGCTGGAAAAACGTCAGTTAATTCTGCACATTTACCAATTTGGACGCACTTTCGGCAAAATCAAGTTACCTTTTTCCAATTAAGCGCCCGATAATAGGCTTCTTCCGCAAATTAACTATCCAAATTCCACTTAATCGAATGAAAATACAAACCCTGCACACTCTTCACAGCAGCGAGTCATAAATCAGCCGCTCAACTTGCCGCCCGCCTCAGCGTATCCGTATCCATAAGCCGTAAGCTGCCTCACCGCCCAAGCCCCTCCAGCAGCTCCAGATGCAGCACCTGCAGGAACTTTTTGATGTTGACCTTCACCTTGCCGGAATCCCGGCCCAGCTCAATCTCCTTCATCTTCAGCCGGACCTCCTCGAAGTCGAAATAGAGCGGCGCGTAGTGCTCGAACTTCGGATTGCCGTAGTCGGTCAAGCCGATCGAGGCCAGGTTGGCCAGCCCTGCGGACAGGGCACGGCGCAGCCGCTGCTCGATTGCCTTTACTTCCTTGGCGGCCTCTGCCGGCGAGGATTTATAGGTGGCCGCAGCCATCTCGTACAGCTCCTTGAGCGGCGGAAGCGTGCGGTTATCCTCTCTGGCTGCTACCAGCTCCATCATCAGGATGATGTCTCGGCTGCCGCCCTCGGAGATCATACCCATATTCATCAGAATAGGCTGGATAATCTCTTTCACGGTCCGTTTGCTCACCGCCGCCTGCGCCAGTCCGAACTGCAGCCCCTCCAGCTTACCGAGACTCGACTTGATCTCATCCAGGTAACGGTTAATCGCATACCGCTCGTTCACCTTATGCAGTACCGATTCGACCTCAATCTTATTGATCGGCTTGCGGATGAAGAACTCGATGCCGCTGCGGTAGGCGCGCCCGACCATATCCCCGTTCTCGATCTGCGAGATCATGACGAATTTGGAGCGGCAGCCCTGAGCCTGCAGGGAATTGATTGTCTCGATGCCGTCCTGATCCGGCATCAGCAGATCCATCAGCACAATATCCGGACGCTCCTCCAGAATCAGACGTACACCGTCCTGCCCGCCTTCCGCTGTACCAACCACTTCTCCAAGCCCGCTGTCCTCGATGATATGCTGCAGCATTCTTCTCGCAGTGGCATCATCATCCACAATACAGAAAGATAACGGCATTCCCTACTCCTCCTTCCGCAGCCCGCTTGTCGGTATTTTAATCTGAAACCTGGCCCCGCCCAGCTCCGAGACCGGATCAACGGTAATCTGCCCCGCAAATAAATGGACAATATCCTGCACATGCGACAGCCCGATCCCCGTAGCCGCCACACCTTCCTGATTGAACTTGGTCGTAAAGCCCGGCTCGAACAGCAGCTCACGGTCACGCTCCTTAATCCCGCCGCCGCTGTCAGCCACACTAAAGACGGTATATTCCCCGTCCTCTCGCACATCCAGGGTGATGCTGCCGTTACCTTTTATCACTTCAACCGCATTCGCTGTAAGATTGCCGAGCAGAGTCAACAGGGGAGTATAGCTGGCGGTAATATAGTCTGAGGTCATATTTAAGGTGAACTGAATGTGCTTGCCGAGCATTTCGGCATATTTGGCATTGCTCTTCATCGTAAATTTCATAATGACGGACAGCGGCAGATCACCGGTCACCTCACGGTCGGCCAGCTTCACAAGCCCCGCCAGAATACGTTGCGAATCCTTCTTCACTTCATGAATCTGCTGCGTGATATCAAGCACCTGGCGGCTGTACGGCTGCTGCGTCTCCTCCGCCTTAAGACTGCGGTACAGATCATAGCTGCTAAGCGTAACACTCTCCAGTGTGCCAATTGATTTTTTCAGATAAAAGACTTCGCCATACAGCCCGGAGCTGAAGCTCATCATCTGCTCCATCCGCCGGTTCTGCTCCCGCTGCGTAATCCGCAGCTGGCTAACAGCAATACTGCTGTAGACACCGGTTGTAAAATACGTGCGGACGACGGCTATCGCCATCAGAAAGGTCCATTCATTCAGCCGGAAGGAGGCGGAATCCAGCACAATCAGCCGGGTCAGCAGCTCCATTTCGTTCGACAGGAGATCAATCACCGCCGCAACACCGCCCAGCACGAGCGGATGGAACGTATCGATCCGGCTTTTGATCAGACTCATCAGCACGGCGAAGACCATATAGTAGATCATTGCCGAGAAATGGCTTGTCAGGCTCTCCATAGCCGAAGCTCCGCTGCCGCCCACAGCATCCATCCCTGTGCGGAACAGCAGTACCACAATTCCCGTGGCAATCCCTGTCGTAATATAAGGAAGACGCCTCATTAAAAGCAAAAACAGCAGAAACGCACTGCTGCCCATTGCAATCCGGAAAACATCGCCGTCAAACGGATTGATTTTGAATTCTCCGGCTATTGCTGTACCGAAAGCTGCCATGAATATCTGCACGGCTCTATTTTTGAGTATAAATCGTCCCATCAACACTACTCCTGCTTATGATGTTGTCAACTATACTACCATAACAAACGGTTGTTTTATATGCCTGACACACTTTTTCTTGAAATTATACCGTTTTATGCTCCAGCCGTCTGGAAACCAGCGACAGCAGGTAATTCACAACGAAGTACATCAGGGCAACCATCAATAAGATAGGAATTGTGTAGCTCTCCTTCTGGCCCATAACAATCTTCGCATTATGCATCAGCTCCGGCAGTGCAACAATCGTCGCCAGCGACGTATCCTTGAGCAGTGAGATGAACTGGCTGACCAGCGGCGGCACCATATGTCTGAGTCCTTGCGGGAGTACAATATGCCACAGGGTCTGGAAGCTGCTGAGTCCGGACGAGCGTGCGGCTTCAATCTGCCCTTTATCTACAGCAGCCAGGCCTCCCCGTACAATCTCGGCAATCATTGCTGCTTCAAATACGGTAAGTGCAGCAATTGCAGCTGTAATCAGCCCCATCTTGATCCCGATCTCCGGCAGCGCAAAGCGTACGAAAAAAATAATCAGCAGCAACGGCAGGTTACGGATCAGCTCAACCAGAAAGAACATGACCGGTGAGAGCACCGGAACCTCCGCATAGCGGATCACACCGACAACTACGCCGATGATAAAGCTCAGAATAATTGATACAAAAGCCACAATCAGCGTGATATACAGGCCGTCCATCAAAAAGCCTAAATTAGCGGGTGAAAATGCACCGGCAAAATCCATACGATCCCTCCTCAGGTGCTTCGTTCTAGTACTTGCTCTGCAGTCTGCGTTCCCATACCCGTACGCCGTAGCTAAGCGGTACAGTGAGCACCAGATAGAATACCGCTACAAAAATATAAGTATCGAACGTGCGGTACGTCTCCGTGGAAATACTGTCCGCGAAGTACATCAGGTCAAATCCGGCGACAAGCGTCAGCACGGACGAGTTCTTGATCAGGTTAATGAACTGGTTGCCGAGCGGCGGAATAACCAGCTTAATTGCCTGCGGGAGAATAATATGCACCATCGCCTGGACATAGCTGAGTCCGGACGAACGGGACGCTTCCATCTGCCCTTTAGGGACAGCCATAATGCCCGCGCGGATCGCCTCAGCAATAAAAGCCGAGGTATATACCGCGAGTCCGATCGTCCCCGCCTTGAAGCCGTCGAGCGTAAAGCCAATTGCTGACGGGCCATAATAGAAAATACATACCACGAGCAGCAGCGGAATATTGCGGATGAACTCAACATAACCCATTCCGAACCAGCGCAGTGCTTTAATGGTAGTAATCCGGAACACCGCAATCACTGTCCCTATCACGAAGCTGCCGATCAGTGCCAGTACACTGGACAGCAGAGTCCCCCAGAACCCTCTCAGATATAGATCGAAATAATTAGTCAATATCGAAAAATCCATCACTCTCACCTACCCTTGCCTGCAAAATAATATATCCTGCTTATCCGTTTCTGGCGTCTTCCCTTCTTACAAGAAGAAACGGCAGAGCCGTCCTGTACAGGCCGGGTACCGTTTCGCTGTCCTTATAGGGTGAGAATAATTCCAGGCTTATTTCGCTGGAGCTTTACCGATCCATTTCGTATAAATGGCATCATATTCACCATTAGCCTTCAGTTCAGTCAGTGTATCGTTGATGGCCTGAACGACATCCGTGTTGCCTTTTTGTACAGCAATGCCGTAAGGCTCATCCGTGAACGGTTCGCCTACAACCTCGTAGCCTTCATCTTGAGAAGCCATACCGTACAGAATCGCATCGTCTGTTGTCAGCGCATCCCCTTGGCCTGCCTTCAGGGCTGCGAATGCATCCTGATAGTTATCGAATTCCAGCACAGTGATGCCCGGAACCTTTTCTTTGATGTTCTTGATCGAAGTAGCTCCCTTGGAACCGAGGATCTTCGTATCCTTAGTTACACTTTCAAGTCCGGTGATCGGGCTGCCCTTTTTAACGAGCAGAGACTGTCCGGCCTGGAAGTATACGTCGGAGAAGTCAACTTCCTTCTTACGTTCTTCTGTGATCGTCATCGTAGCTACAACCATATCGATCTCACCGTTGTTAAGCATCGGAATACGTGTCTTGGACGTAACCTCCTTCAGCTCAATTGCATTTTCGTCGCCCAGGATATGCTTGGCAATGGCTTTGGAGATGTCAATATCGAAGCCTTCCACGTTACCGGAAGCAGGGTCTTTCAGTCCGAACAGCCGGGTATCGTACTTCACACCGACCAGCAGCTTGCCGCGTTCCTTGATCTTGGCAACCGCGGCCGAATCCGTTGATTCTCCGGCAGTATTACCGCCCCCTGCAGCGGTGTTCCCGGTGTTGTTATTGCCGCAGCCGGCAATTACGAACAGTGCAGCAAACAGCAGCAGGCTTACCCATTTCACGCTCTTGATCTTCATCATTTCTCTTCCTCCCCATAATCTGTATATTTGGTTAATGGCTTAACACACGGCTGAGAAACGTACGTGTCCGTTCTTCCTTGGGACTGGCGAAGAATTCCGCCGGTGCCGCTTCCTCCACAATCTGTCCCTGATCCATAAAGATCACCCGGTCAGCAACCTCTTTGGCAAAGCCCATCTCATGTGTCACAACCACCATCGTCATTCCCTCGCGGGCCAGGTTACGCATGACATCCAGCACCTCCCCGACCATCTCCGGATCAAGCGCCGAGGTGGGCTCGTCGAACAGCATAATCTTCGGCTTCATGGCCAGGCCCCGGGCTATGGCGACACGCTGCTGCTGTCCGCCGGACAGCTGGTTCGGGTACGACTGTGCTTTATCGGCAATCCCGACCTTCTCCAGGTAATACATGGCTGTCTTCTCCGCCTCTGCCTTAGGCAGCCCAAGCACCTTGACCGGTGCCAGCGTAATGTTGTCGATCACCTTTTTGTGCGGATACAGATTGAAATGCTGGAACACCATCCCGATCTCCTTACGCAGCTTGTTAATGTCTGTTTTGCGCTCATTTACCGTTATTCCGTCAACAGTCAGCCCGCCGCTGGTTATCGTCTCCAGCCGGTTGATACAGCGCAGCATTGTGCTTTTACCGGACCCGGAAGGGCCAACCACGACGACCACTTCCCCTTCCTCAACATGCAGGTCAATACTTTTCAGCACATGGAAATGCCCGTAATGCTTCTCTACCTGATGAAAATCAATCAACGACAGTCCTCCTTTGCAAGCTTTTATAGTTAGATGACCTTAAGCCGTTCTCTGTTAGCTATGGTAACACTTAAAACACACCTTACTGCGAAGACTACCATATCCTACAATATCCTACGATTTATTGTAAAATTTCATGTCATTTTATTTTCTGAAAGTGAGATATTTCATTTTCTTTTTGCCCCGATTAATGTTTTTTATCGGATTCATGTGACTTTTTGTGACCTTTTCTCTTGTAAAGCACAAAAGACACCTCGCGGTGTCTTCGGCTGTATCCGGTATGTATATAGGTCCCCCGGGCAACAAAAAAAGATGTCAGCAGCCGTTCGTGGCCTCCATGACATCTTCATTACCCTTACTTTTAGAAGAAAAGCTTGCAGATTAATCCGGCCAGCACTGCACTGATCGGAATCGTAATGAACCAGGTAACAATAATCCGTCCGGCTACTCCCCATTTCACCGCGGAGAAACGCTTGGCCGAACCTACACCGAGAATCGCCGAGGTAATGGCATGCGTCGAGCTGACCGGCAGGTGCAGCAGGGTAGCGGTAAAAATAACGGATGCGGCAGACATGTCCGCAGCGAAGCCGTTAATCGGCTCAATTTTGAAAATCTTCGTACCCATCGTCTTGATGATTTTCCAGCCGCCGATTGAGGTTCCGAGGGCCATAGACGTTGCAGCTGCAATTTTTACCCACAGCGGAACTTCCATCGTATCCAGGCGTCCCGAGGTCACGAGCGCAAAGGTGATAATCCCCATCGCCTTCTGGGCGTCATTCGTACCGTGCGTAAAGGATTGCAGTGCAGCCGTAATGACCTGCATTGACCGGAACCCTTTGTTTACGGTATGAGGACTGCGCTTGGCAAAGATCCATTTCAGGATCGTCATTACAATATAACCGATCACAAAAGCGATCAGCGGGGAGAAAATAAGCCCCTCCACTATCTCAATAAAGCCCTCCCACTTAATATGGTCGGAGCCTGCACCTACATACACTGCACCGGCTAAAGCGCCGATCAGGGCATGAGAGGAGGAAGACGGAATCCCGAACCACCAGGTGACCAGGTTCCAGATAATAGCCGCAATCAGAGTCGCTGCTACTATATTAATCCCGTTATCCAGCAGGGTCGGATCGGTAATGCTGCCGCCGATTTTTTTGGCTACCCCTGTGAACATCAGCGCCCCCACAAAGTTCATGAGTGCTGCAAGGATGATAGCGGTACGCGGTTTAAGCGCACGGGTGGAGACGGAAGTGGCGATTGCGTTCGCTGTATCATGGAAGCCGTTGATGAAATCAAAGGCCAGTGCAAGAAAAATTACAAAACCCAGCATTAATAATGATGTTTCCATATCTTAGAGCCCCTTATGAGTTGCGCATGATGATCGATTCCAGCATGTTGGCTACGTCCTCGCATTTATCCGTGGTCGTCTCCAGCCGCTCGTAGAGCTCTTTGCGCTTGATCAGCTCAATAGGGTCTTTGACCGTTTCGAAAAGATGTTTGGTGCAGATCCGCAGCACTTCATCACCCTGGTTCTCCAGGTCATTGAGGCGAATCGTATACTCACGGATGGCAAGCAGCTTCTTCTGCGAGAGCAGATGAACCGCTTTTTGAATCTCATAGGCAGACTGGCGGAGAATTTCGGCAAACTGCACGATATATTCATCAGCATCCAGCAGGTTGTACATATAGAAACGTGAAGCAGAAGCCTCCAGGCCGTCCATAACATCATCCATGCTGGTGATCAAATCCATAATGTCATCGCGTTCGAGCGGAGTGATGAACGTCTTGTTCAGCTCCTTGATAACAGTGTGCGTGTAAGTATCGCACTGGGATTCGTATTTCTTCATCACCGCAGCGAACGTATCGATATTTTCCCGGAGATTACTGATATTCTGAGCGAAGTAATCAGCTGACTGAACAATAGTATCCGCCATATTTTCTAGTGTCTCAAAGAAAATATCCTTCTTTTTCAACTTCATTTCCTTTAAACCCCTTTACATAAAATTGCCGTGAGAGTCTGGAATGCCATCCAAAATGTAAGCAGCATGAAAATGAATGACAACCCTTGTTATCTTATCATATCCACACTGGGGATAGAAGAAAAAAAGCGAACTTTTTTACGTTATATTAACAATTTCGTCGAACTTACATAACAATTCTCTGAACCGCCATTTTTCGTTCGTATTCAGGTTGGGCTTGGTGCAGCTGTATACTCCACGTGACTTGAAAAGGACGGGCTGTTCGGAACGATCAGGACATGCGTAATTCCCGGGTACATTAAAGCTTCAGTTCCATCCGTTTTCACAAAACGGATCATGTCATCCGGCTTCCGTGCCCATTTGCCTGTAAGGACTGTACCGCGCTGGAACAGCAGTGCCTCACCGCCAAGCTCCACATCAATCTGCAGCCGCCCGACATCATCCAATACCTTATGGTCTGCCCCAATGACCAAGATATTAGCCGCTTCCACCGGATTATTATTGTTGAGATCCAGATGCGCCTTACCGTTGACAGAACGGGCATAGCTCCGGCGCTCCGTATCATATTTATAGCCTACCGTATAACTCTGCAGCAGAAAATGAATACTCAGCTCCGCTGCCGGCGCTCCTTCTGTAGGGAGGTAATCAGGATCGGTGAACTCATAGGACGGGACCCCGATGCTTGCGGAGTAGCCCAGCTTATCGGCCCCTTCCAGCAGCTTTGCTGCATTGCTGTACAGGTTATGCGGCGCCTTCCGCTCCTTATCACGCCAGAAATACGCACCGGCATTGCCGATCTCATCCATATCCGCTTTCTTCTGCCGCTGCAGAATAGCATAAGCCGCAGGACTGCCTCCGGCATGAACCGTCACTCCGCCAAAGCTCTCTCCGAGATCCAGCAGATAGGGGCGGATGCTGCGGATCGGGCCGATTTTGACCACACCGGTGTGGCTCTGGAAAATGCCGATCAGCCGCGTAATCCCGCCCTCCGCCAGCACCTCGTAGAGCACATCCGCTTCACTGATGCCGGACTGCGGCCGGGCGGCAGGCGCGTTATTGATCATAACGGCCAGCGGGCGCGGCAGGCTGCCTTCCTGCACCGGCAGACCAGTCAGGCCGGAGACCTGCCTCGCGGAAGGAGCCATCGTCGGCGAAGCTTCCGGCAGTGCGCTTGGCAGCGGTGATGCAGAGGCCGCTGGCGTCGGAGCCGCTTCCGGCGCTGTGTTTCCGCCGCCGCAGGCGGAGAGCAGCATTGTAGCCAGCATAAGCCCGGTGAGTAACCGGGAAGCATTACGGTTTATCATCATTTCTGTTATTCCTCCTCATGGTTCGAGCTGTTTTTCTTAAAAATGTATAAAGGATAATCCGGAGAAGTTAGAAGGGTATATCTGGAACCGTTTCCTCTATTTAAGCATAGCCTGTCCCCTTTGTCTTGAAGGAGACCGCAAAAAAAGGATACAGCCTCTATATCGGCCATATCCTTAGCTTATGTTATTAATGTCAATCGACCATCCAGCAGTTCAGGCTTAACGTTCCGTATTGGTAGGCTTGAATCATCAGCTGTGCCTGCCTTCCGGCATCGGCTGTCCCCATGATGTAGAATAACGGAACGAAATGCTCCTTGCCATAGGATGGAACGGCAGCCCGCACATGCGGCGCCTTCTGCTCATAGGCGAACAACGCGGGCAGATCCCAATTCCGGAGGCCTTCGGCCAGCCACTCATCGAACTCCAGAGCCCACGGCTCAGGCTGGTCGTCTTCCTTCAGGAGCCGCAGATTGTGGACGAGTCCGCCGCTGCCCAGCAGGAGAATCCCTTCCTCACGCAGCGGAGCCAGCATCTGACCGATCCTGTACTGCTCCTTCGGCGAACGCAGAGAATCAACAGATAAAGCCACGACCGGAATATCGGCCTGCGGGAACATTTTGCTTAGAATCACCCATATGCCATGATCAAGTCCCCGGCCCAAAACAGGCTGATGGGGGAGATTCCCCTTACTGAACAGCTCCGAAATCCGGCTGCTCAGTGCAGGATCACCGGGGGCCGGATAAGCCAGCGAGTACATTTCCTCCGGAAATCCATAGAAATCATGCTGCGCTTCATGCTGTGCATCTACCGTAATGAGCTGCTCAGGACTGTCCCAGTGTGCCGAGAAAACAACAATCCCCCGCGGCCTTTCCAGATCCTGGCCAAGGCGCTCCAGAAAGCGGGTGTATTCATTATCCTCCATTGCCAGGAGCGGGGAGCCGTGCGCGATAAAAAATGCCGGTAATTTCATAGGAGCCTACCTCCATATCCCAGTATATGGTCTGCTCCTTTATTTTAACGCTTATCGTTAGGGAATGCGAGCAGCGGCACGCATCAGATCATCCAGTTCTGCCACTCCTGCTGCAGATGCTCCTGCTGATTCATCCACTCCTTGGTCCGCTTCAGCACCTGATCCTGGGCAGGACCTGACGAGAAGGTATGATCCGCCTGGAAAATAATCTCCTTGTCGCAGCGCCCCTCCGGACGGGTCCAGAACAGCTTCTGATAGAGAAAGGCGTAATCGACGGGGATAATCTCATCTGAAGTACCGTGGATAACCAGCACATCCCCGCTGAATTTGCCTGCCTCCTGGAACGGCTGGAAGGCCGCCAGGGAGTTGAAATACACCGGAGTAAAGGCATAGCCTGCATAGTCGGCGGCACCTTCCTTGACGGAGCGGTCATAGGCGTCCCTGCCTACAATCTTGACTATGTCGTTGAACGGGTAGCCAACCGCGGCCCACAGCACCAGGTTCTTCACCCGGCGGTCACGGACAGCCGTCAGAAGCGCAACTGCCCCGCCCAGGCTGTGGCCGATCAGTGTTACACGCTGCGGATCAATATCTGCAGAGCCGATTCCGTAGTCCAGCACCGCCCGGGTCTGGGCAATCAGCGACTCAATATCCTGGCTTCCATAGTTCCCGGTGCTCTCACCGCAGCCTGCATAATCGAAGCGGATGACCATGTATCCGTCACTGGCCAGCTCACGCGCTGCCTTCACAAAAATCCGGTCTACACCAATCCGGTTGCCCACGAACCCGTGGCAGATCACGGCCAGCGGCACCCGGTCCTTGCAGCGTCCGGTAGCTCCCTTGTCCCGTGATGGATAATGTATGCTCGCAGTAAGCTCTTCCTGTTCATACCGGATAACGATATTCCGCTCCATTGCCGTACCCTCCTCTAAAAGTAACACTGTTCCAATATTGTATTATTCCGATTAACTTAGTATGATTAATATCTTTATTATACTTTTTGCATTTCCTTTGTCAACAGTATTACATTAATGCAGCCGGCAGACAAGTTCACATTGAAGCTCCTCATCCGGCAAAAAAAAGCCCCTTCCGCTCCACCGGAGCACAAGAGGCGAATAAACCATAACCGACCGGCTGTTTCAGTCGTAGCTGTTGTGAAACATATCATGGGTTTCCTGCCGGCCTTCCCAGTCCTCAAAGCCTGTCACGGTCTCTTGTCCCGCCGCATCCCATAGGCTGAAGCCGTCCGAGCCTCCCCAATCGCCGACTCCGCTGTTCTCTGCAGGCGCGAAGCCGTCTCCGCTGAATGCCCCTGCCTGTTGTTTATCCTTATTATCCATAACGCTACCTGCCCCTTCCTTCTGCCTGTTTGTGAAGCTAATCACAAGATTAGTGTTCACTCTTCCAAAATAGATTATTCATACTGCAGGAGGGTTGTCCTTGCACACAGCAGCCGGGCAAACGTATACTCTAGGTTGAAGGCTTTTGCGCTTACACCCTATTCTGGAGGTTTATAATTCAGCTATGAAAGTTAAAGCTATGATTAAGGAAAATAACGCCCTGCGCGAGCAGATGACCCCTTTTAACCGTTCTTATTTTGAGGATATGATTCTGGCTATGCGGGCAAGCCGTGTAGAGCGGGTCCGGGCGGAGGAGCTGCTCCTGGAAGCCGCGGCACTGCTGCTGCAGGGACAGAGTAAAGGCAAAAGTGCCAAGCAGATTTTCGGGGAACATCCGGAGGATTATTTCAATGAAATTATGGGCAGTGCGCCTGGGCGGCCTGAACGAAGCAGACTGAACTATTATTTAATGATTGCCTGGACCGCCCTGACCCTAATGTTCTCGGTGCTGGCAGTCGGCGGGCTTATAATGAAGTGGATCGGCGGCAACGCGGATCTTTTCGGCAAAGTGAGCGTTTTTACACTGATTGTAGTGGGATTCGGCTCAATTGTCCTGATGGAGCTGCTGGTACGGTGGATGTCCTCCCTGTCCGAGAATGATGCGCCAAAGCCTGCAACCTTTGATATCAAGGCCCTTGGCATCTATATCGTTGTAGCTGTCGTTGTTATATTCGCAGGTGTTTTTCTGGATAATCTGTTTCCGGTCATTACAGTCTCACCCTGGGTTAGCCTGGCATTAGGCGCAGCCGGAGGGCTTGGGCTGAAACTTATATTCTTCAAATCCTAGAATTCTTATTCCATTTCGCACTCTACAGGGGGAAACTTCCATGAAGAAGCATAGCATTCTACTGACTGCACTGGCCCTCATTCTCGGCCTGTCTGCTGCTAATTCCGCTCAAGCCGAAGGCACAGGTGCCGGAGCCTCCAAGGCTGCTGCCTCAGCCACAGGCAGCAGCCATACCCAGGCGGTTTATACAGCCGCCTTGCCGCTGCTTACTGACTCCGGAAAGCTGCCTCAGGCAGTACGCTATATCAACAGCAATATTTATGCTGTTACCCCTTATCAGGCTACTGTTCTGGTCCTGAAGCTGGAGAACGTGCATAAGGCCGGGCTGAAGGTTTGGGCTAGCAAATTCAATAACAGCGCTGTACAGCGCAGGCTCGGCTCCATCTACACAGCGGGCGCAAGCATGGCTAAACTTGCCGAGAGTACAGACGACAGCAGCCTGCGCACTCTGCTCAAAGGAGCCGGAGAGAGCGGGTATAAGCTGGAAACGGCAGAGGGCACTTTTTTCCCGGTGATTGATTATGCAGCTTACCGTAAGTATAAGCTGTACGTCACAAGCGATATCCGGGATTACATCACGATAATGGCTGCTGAATCCGCGCTCCCCTCCTCCAAGGATAACGGGCTGGTCATCGGCTGGTCTGAGGTGGCTGCCAGAGCGCTCAGCCAGGAGCAGTTCGTCCGGACCTATCCGAAGTCCAACCGTATAGCTGCGGTCAAGCAGCTGTACGCCATGTATGAGACCGACACCTTCTACGGTCAGAACAATACACCGCTCTTCCATTATGACAGTCTGGAGATGGATCTGGAGGCCCAGAAGGCTTACAGCAGCATTCTCTCCAAAAACACCGGAAGCAGCCCCTTCCTGGATAAGCTTGAAGGCTTTATGAAGCTGCTGAAGGAGAACGGCTTCAAGCTGGACGACGCTGTGGAGAGCTACCGGAAGGCCGAGGTCCCTGTATCATAGCTTTGGAAGAGACCCGGGCTTATTCCTGCCCTTACAAAGAAAAGGCCCGCCTGCGGAGTATTCTCCTCAGACGGGCCTTTTTTCGGCTAGATCAGCATATTGTATAAATTCGGTTCCTTATTGATCTCGGTATAATCGACGCCCTTCTGCTTCATCCGCTCAATCAGCGGCTCATAATCCTCACGCTGGAACAGCTCGATACCGACAAGCGCCGGTCCGTTCTCTTTATCATTCTTCTTCGTATATTCGAACCGGGTAATATCATCATCAGGACCGAGCACCTCGGCCAGGAATTCCTTAAGGGCTCCGGCACGCTGCGGGAAGTTAACCATGAAGTAATGCTTAAGCCCTTCATAGATCAGTGAGCGCTCCTTAATCTCCTGCATCCGGTCAATATCGTTGTTCCCGCCGCTGACGATACATACAACCGTCTTGCCGCGGATCTGATCACGGTACATATCCAGTGCCGCAATCGTCAGCGAGCCGGCCGGCTCAACAACAATTGCATTCTCGTTGTACAGCTCCAGAATGGTCGTGCATGCTTTGCCCTCTGGTACCTTGACCACATCATCAAGGTGACGGGAACAGATGTCAAAGGTCAGGCCGCCGACACGCTTAACAGCCGCGCCGTCCACAAATTTATTAATCTCATTAAGGGTAACCACCTCACCGCGCTGCAAGGCTTCACTCATGGAAGCTGCTCCTGTAGGCTCCACTCCGATAACCTTTGTAGCCGGGCTTACGGTCTTCACATAGGTAGCTACACCTGCAGCCAGACCTCCCCCGCCAATCGTAACGAACACAAAGTCTGCCGGCTTGTCCAGGCTTTCCATAACCTCCATGGCAATCGTGCCGTTACCGGCAATAATCCGCGGCTCATCAAACGGATGAATCAGGGTCATGCTATGATCAATGCAAGCCTGAAGTGCTTCTTCATAGGCATCATCAAAGGTATCCCCTTTGAGAATAACCTCTACGAATTCGCCGCCGAAGCGCCGGACCTGCTTAATCTTCTGGTTAGGAGTTGTACTTGGCATGTAGACCTTGCCTTTAATCCCGAGTGCTTTGCAGGAATACGCTACACCCTGCGCATGGTTGCCTGCGCTTGCACAGACGATTCCCTTGGCTCTATCCTCAGCAGACAGGCTGCGGATCATATTATAAGCTCCGCGAATCTTGAAGGAACGGACAATCTGCAAATCCTCGCGCTTCAAATATACATTACAGCCGTATTTGGCCGACAGCACCGCATCCAGCTGAAGCGGTGTACGGACAATGACCTCCCGCAGCACATGGTGTGCCCGCACAATATCTTCCATTCCTACGATCCGGTCTTCGCCGTCTCTCATCAAGTTCCTCGCCTCACTGTCTCTATCTTAAATTTTCGCTTCTTGTAACATACTCTCCCAAAGACATTTTATCAAGTACTGTCTGCTCCCGGCAATACTCCAGCCCGCCCCAAGCTCAAAAAACCAGCTTCGCGCGTTCACGGCGAAGCTGGCTAAAGAACTTAAAGTGATTACGCTTTGAAGCGGGACACAGCCTGCTGCAGCTGAGCCGAGCTGAGCTTGATGTCTTCCATCTCGGCGACGATTCCGCCTGATTTGCCGATAATCTGCTCTGCCTGGACAGCGATGCTGCCAGCCCCTGCAGCCCCCTCATTCGTAGCACTGCTGGTCTCCGCAATAGCTGTCAGCATGCTCTGGATGGAGGCGAGCAGCTGTTCAGAGGTCGCACTGAAGTCCGTTACCAGCGCCTCAATATATACAGCATCTTCGCTGTAACGCTCGCCCGTCTCCTGCATGGAGTCATAATCCTTCCGAACCTGGCCGCCCATGTAGCGCAGCATATTTTCCGCCCCGTCTACCAGCTTGGCAACAGCATCTACTACTGCCTCTGTAACATTCTGAATCTCGGAAACTGTCTCGCGTGAGGTGTCCGCCAGCTTGCGGATCTCCTCGGCGACAACGGCAAACCCGCGTCCCGCATCGCCTGCTCTGGCCGCTTCAATGGAGGCATTGAGCGACAGCAGGTTGGTCTGGGCGGCAATTTCGAGAATAGCCCCTGACAGCACCTGAATCTGGGCTATTGACTTGGACTGCTCAATTGCACTGCGCAGCTTCTCTTCACTCTGGCCGTATACTGCATCCGCCTGCATTCTTGAAGCGGCGGCCGCTTCCTTCAGCCTGTCCGCACGTTCATTGATCCGGCCGGCTGCCTCGGCACCTTCCTGGGCTTTGCGGGCAATCCCGCTCACTGCATGCTCAATCTCATCTGTACTTGCATTCATCTCCTGCATTGAGGCTGCCGTCTGCTGCATCCCGGCAGACAATTCCTCGGTAATCGCCGAGATTTCCGAGATGCTTCCATCCAGCGCAAATACATTTTTCTCCGTATTGTCAAGCGCTCTGGAGATACTGCCTGAGCTCATCTTAATATCCTGAATCAGCTTCTGCTGGGTTGCAATCATCTCGTTAAAGCCGTCGGCAAGCAGCCCGATTTCCCCTTTGGCTGTTACCTTAGCCCGTACTGACATATCACCGGTCATCGCAGTCCGGAATGCTGCCGTCAGGATTGGAATCTGCCTCAGAATACTATTCGAGACAAAATAGAGCAGCACAGACATTACGGCCACAGCGCCGATAACCGCCATCAAAAAGATCAGCTTGAAGGTCGTCAGAACCTTCTCCGCATCCGCCCGGGGAACAATCAGCGCAACCGACCACTGACCCTGCACAGCAGGAGCATAGGAAACATAACTGTCCGTACCGTCAATATCCGAGGTGATTACATTTGCCCCCCATTGGACCATTTTATCGCCGACAGCCTTCCAGTCCGGACCGAGATCACCCATGGTCTTGAGCAGAATATTATCAGGCTCCGGATGATAGATGAACGTTCCGGCCTTATCAATCAGAATCGCAAATCCGCTGCCGTTGTAATTGAACTCACTCAGCGCCCGGGTAATCTGCTCCGTTGAAATATCCACTCCGGCTACCCCGATCAGCTTGCCGGCATTATTCTGGATCGGCGCAGTGACACTTACAACCATTTTTCCTGAGCCTGCATCAATATAAGGATCGGTTACCGTCACCCGGTTATTCCGGGCAGTAGATGTATACCAGCTGCGCTCCTTCATATTGAAGTCGGCCGGAGGCTCGAACTCAGCCTGGGTAATCACCTTGTTCACCGCATCCAGTCCAATATAGACATTCAGCAGGTTCTTATTGCTGTTCTTGATCAGATTAAGTGTCTCAATGAGCTCGATATAGCCGTCTGTCGTCTTTACCGTATCGGCTGATTCCACATTGCTGATAAAATCACGGATATAACTATTGGCATTCAGCAGCTCCACACTTTCTGAGGCTGGCTGAAGCAGGTCATTGACCTTTACGTTGATTTTTTCCTTTTCATAGGATAGTGAGCTGTTCAGATCTTCTACGATTATCTGCTTGGCATTGCTATAGATCACCAGAGCTACAGCAACAATAATGACGACAACCGACACAATGACTGACAAGAACAGCTTCCCCCGGATGCCCATATTGCGGACCGGTTCAATCAGCGATTGCAGCGTGGAGAGCGGCTTGGCTGCCCCCTTTGAATACCCTGCGGCGGGTTTCCCCTGCCCGTCCACAGCCAATAGTTCCGGCTTTTGCCCCTTCTTGCTCTTCTCTTGCTTATTTCCCCTTAGTGCCATAGGGCTCCCCCCTTTTTCTAAATATGAGCCGACCGTACCCTCTTATGAAATTATCCAGTTGTTTTCGACTTATTTCTGCTTATTTCTGCAAAAAAACTCTTTATCCCTTTACCGTTTTACCTTGAGCTGTGAAAATACTGTGACCATGTCAGGTTTTTTCATAAAAATCCATGTTTAAATAAACTTTTCCAGATAAAAAGTCCGCTGTATAAGCTGATTTATCGGTAAAAAGGGGCTTTCATTGAATGTCATGTAAGGTTTGTTATCAGGGGGCGCCCTGAGGTTGAACGGATGTGCGGCTTAAGCAGTGTATGGGGCCATTAGGGAGGAAGGGTGCAGAAGCGGCAAATGACTAGTCCTCTTGTTGTGCAAACGTTTTGCCGCTGCTACATAAAAAAATTTCACACGCTATATATCCGGGGCGGGAGCGTTTAGCTGAAGCTCAGCTGACGAGGCTGTTCAACCCGGTTAGCCTGGGCGGCCGGGGATTTACTGCGCAGGGCTTCCATAGCTCGTCTGAAGCAATACCGGTTGTATTCATTTATAAGTTCATCGAGTACCATCGATTGATGGAGCACCACGGGATGTAAGAGATCAAATTGCTGTTCAAGCTTGTTCAGCTTATAGCGTGCCTGCTCAATACTGTGTTTCATACATTCTGAATCCTTCACCTTTTATCCCTCCTTTCGATAGTATTTTAGAATAGTATGCGTTTCTCTATGTGAAACTTTTTTCAGATAAATCATAAACTAGGGTATTTACTAGATGATGCTTATTAACCTTGTCACAATTTTCACTGTCTGAAGCGTTATATACTTAGAAATATAAATCGGATATGGGAGACTTTAACAGTGAAAACAAATAGGCGCTATATTTACGTTGCTATCCTGCTATTCATTTTTTGGTTTGCATTAATGGATAATGTTACGGCCAAGCTCGAAATTACCGGTGTTGACGGATACAAGATTACAACAGATAACTATACACTGGCCCAGGACCATGAAGTTATGCTTGCTAAAGACGTGGCCGAGCGGGTGCTGAATGCCCGGATCAGCTGGCAGGAGCAGGCTGCGCTTCCACAAGGTATTTATTACAAGGATCAGGTGGCGGTGCTGATGTACCATCACCTCACCGGTGAATCCGTATCGCTGAACCCGGGCGTATTAACCGCAGGACAGTTCGATGAGCATATGCAGCTTCTGAAGCAGGAAGGCTTTCAGGTTATTACGATGAAGCAATACCGGCAATTTATGCTGGAGAACGCTCTGGTCCCCGATAATGCCGTTTTACTGACTTTTGATGATGGCTATGAGAGCTTCTATACGCTGGCATTTCCCATTCTGCAAAAGCACGGCTATACTGCGGCTAACTTCATCATTGCTTCTGACGTTGATAATCCGGATGGAAAGAAGGTACCCAAGCTTACCTGGGAGCAGATGCGTGAGATGAAAAGCGCTGGAATGAGCTTCTATAATCATACCTACAATCTGCATCATTACGGCATTGTCGACGCAGAAGGGGGAACCCGTCCGGCGGCAAGTAACTTGCTGTACATAAATGATGAGAACCGAAATGAGCTGAATGAAGAATACTACAGAAGAGTAATCGGGGACCTGGCTCTGGCGGAACGCAGGCTTAAGGAAGAGCTGGGTAATATAGATTCGGCGATTGCTTTTCCTTATGGTTCATTTAATGACAGGCTGCTGGAAGCGAGCAACTCCATCGGAATCGATTTGAAATTCAGTATCCGGGAGGGCCTCTGCTCCAGAATGACACCAGTTGCACCGCGGATCAACAAAGGAGACAGCACCCTCTCCCCGGATCAATTCATAGAATCTTTGAAACATGCTGAGCCGATGATGGAAATGACTATAAATTCAAGTATGGTTCCTCTTGCCTGGACTCAGCCGCAGTTGAGGGATGGAATACTGCTGGTTCCGTTAAGTCCCCTATGCAAAGCGCTGGGGGTTGAGATGGACTATGACCCGGACACCCGGACATTGAAGCTGACACCCGGCAGCCTGAGCACGGATGGTGTAACGCTGAAGTAGCCCTTGCTTGTCAAAGTGATTGAGCTGCAACCGTTGATAATAAAGTAAAAGACCAGCCGGAAGGCTGGTCTCAGTCAATCAAATTACAGACAGCCATGGATATTGGATGGAGTAAAAGGGCTTCCTTTAGAGATACCAGGAACGACTAATACTCCTAATAACAAGCTACTTACTACTAACAACCCTGCTAATTTTCTTTTCATCCTGAACAAACCCCTTTTTCATTGAATTTTGGTATTGCTGCTGTATATCAAATGATGCGTAATCTCGGAATTGTTCAAACAACCGCACAAATGATAGTATACGGGCTTCGTTATTGATAAGCTCCGCCTTCTCCAAACCAGCCAGCACATATCGGAAACCCTCTGAATATAGCTCATTCCATAGATAGTAATAAGCTAACTGATAGCAGCATTCTGTAGTTTCTTCATCTATAATCTGAGGTGTATAAATGCCCGCTGACTCTGACTGCATTGAAAGATAGAACATGAGCCGGGGCTTAAACCTCTCCAGAATAACATCAATATTAAAATCAAATCTGTTTGCAGCCTTTGTAATATTCAGAATTCCTATCAGCAATTCTTCTTCGTCCTGCTCAATGAATTCTGCATATTCAGGAATGAAACTCTCATCTCCGATCATAAGCTTACACACAAATATATTCGCTTTAGCCCAACCCTCAAACAGCTTAACCCATTTCTCAGTTTCTTCATCCCGATCCTTAACCCAGCTTAAATCAGCATACCGGTAGGCGTATTCAAGCGCCTCTTTATGAGCACCTCTCGAATCACACACACCGCCGCGCAGCAGATTTGAAAATGTTAAATAGGCAAACAGCGGCCGCTTCAGCTTCTTATCCGTTGCCTCTCTCTTGAGCCCGGGCTGGGATGCCAGCCTAAGCTGTATCTCGGCCTTGTTGCCAAGCTCTGCTGCAATCTCATCAACCTTATCCCATCGTTGTAATGACTTGTATGTATTGGCTAACTCCCTAAGCGCATCCAGCTGATCAAGCTCATCCAGCCTGTCCACATAAGGCTCAAATTGAATGGCAGCCTGCAGATTCCGCTCCTGGTTATCACCTTGCCTTAGCGTAAATAACCGGTACTGGCAGAAGGCCAGGCGTTCTGAATGCTGCCTTCTTTCACTGGCGGCAACACTTTCATAGAGGATAGCAGCAGCTTCCGGTTTACCAGAAGCAAAAAACTCTTCAGCAGCCTCAAACAGCAGCGGCGAATACGTCAGATTGTCCAATAGCATCTGCACTGACTGGCGGATGCAAGACAGGCAATCCAGTTCCGCACACCGGAACAGAAACGGTCTGATTCTGCGCCAGTTAGGCACGGTCTCTACAATACACTCCTGAATATACTGCTCATAGTAATGGCCCTCAGGCAAGCCTAGCACTCTGGTAATTCTGTCCAGCTGGTCAATCGCCAAGACCCGGCTTCCCTTCATTAAGGAACTGACCGTTCCGGCATTCAGGCCTGCTCTTCTGCCTAGCTGGCTAAGATTCAAGCCTTCCCGTTCAATAAAGCCTTCCAGCTCGCTGCGAATCGTGGTTGTGTAGATCATCTAACCACCTCCTGGAGGAACATCAGAAATGCCGGCAACATCCGCAAGTGCTTCGCTGAGAAATGATAACTTCTTCTAATATATTACAAATATAGCCATTAAAAGAATATCCGTCAACTGCTTTTTTTCTTATTTTCTTACTTTTTTTTGCAGCACGTTATATAATGAAAGCTTTGTGAATCCCGCCTGTTTGAAGAGGTAAATCTCCCTTAAAACAAAAAGCCGCCGGAAATCTTTCCGGCAGCTCAGTACTATACAGTAATTAATTTATGCTTCTGCTATTGCTTCAGCATCCACTTTAACAAGTCAGGCAGGCTTGCCCACAGACGGGAATGCATAATAACATATTCAACCGCTTCATTGGAGTCTCCCATGCCGACAAAATCCGGGAGGTTATGCGGTAGCCGCTTCACGCCCAGCAGATAGTCAGGCACGTGCTTGTTCACGCCGCGCGCAACACGGTACAGCATTTTGAGCTGTGAGGTAATTCCGTTTTTCTTGTATTCCAGAACAATCCGGTCATAGGCAAAAGCTGCAGCCGTATCATCCTCTCCGTATTTCTTCAGGAACTCCTCCGTTTCTTTCAGCTGGTTGCTGTACAGATAAACAGCAGCCAGCAGATAACGGGCACCTGTATTGTCTTCCGGGTTAAGCTCCAGAATATGCTCCAGCATCTCTGCCGCTTCCTCCGCTTTGCCGCCGAACCAGCACGATTCCGCGTAGCTCTTGCAGATCCGGATGTACGGCCGGGTCTCGGCCAGCCCCCAGAAGTATCCTTTATTCTTGGCAAAAAAAGCTTCACCCAGCTCCCGTTCACCGGCAGCGATACCTGCCTTCAGAAAAACACGGGCCTCCTGCTCGTTCTCAGACTCTTCGGCAAGCACCAGATAAGCGTCAGAGCTGTCCGGGTAGATCTCCAGCGCTGCTTCCGCCAGCTGAACACGGCGTTTCCCGGAGGTAGACTCCATGGCTTTATGCAGCAGCTGCTGCGCCTTTTCTCTGGCAGTTCCGGCACCGTTCAGCACTAGCAGCTCGTCAGAATCGCCTTCTCTGCCGTATTCCTCAATATAGTTCAGCATTTCCTTCACTTTGCGTGAAATAGTTGCCGAAGTCACCTCATATTTATCAGCCAGCTCGGCCTGGGAAAGATTGAACCCGTATTCTTCAGACAGAATATATTCAATTGCCGCGCAGAACGAGCCTGCTTTCTTCACTGCAGGTCTGGTCTGGCCCGAGAAGCCATTCCAAAGCACCAGTGCTTCAAAAATCAGCTCCCGCTCATACTGGCTCCGCATATTCTCAATCAGCTGCATAGCCAGCTGCTCATGAGCCGGATGCTCCCATTTCAGCTCGCGGGTTACCATTTTTTTCAGCTTGGTCAATGTAAGCTTGCCTTCAGGCCGGACACCGGCTTCAGGAGAAGCAGCAGCTTGTGCTGCAACTGCAGCTGCCTCGCGGGCGGCTGCCTCCTCAGCTGTAACGAGCCGCAGAATCGACTCCACTGCAGAGGTTTCTTTATCCAGGCAGCATTTTTTGTATTTTTTACCGCTTCCGCATGGGCACAAGTCATTTCTTCCAACCTTACTCAAAACTAATTCCTCCTATACTTAAAAAACCGATTTAAAAAAGGCCTTTCCATGAAAGGAAAGACCCTTTATCTGTATATATCCGAACATTTTCCCCCGTACGAGTTGTATTATAGCACTTCTTCTATCACTTGTCAGTCCTTTTTTGGGACTTTTAAGATGAAAATAGGCAGAAAGTAGCCGTTCTTTATCCTCAGATAAGAGCTTTCATGGCGATGTCGCTGCGGCTTTGCTTGCCTTCAAAATGAATCTTCTCCGCACTGGCATAAGCTGCTGCACGCGCTTCGGTAATATCTGCGCCTCTGCCTACTACGCCCAGCACACGCCCGCCGTTTGTAAGCCAGCTGCCGTCCTCTCCCCGCGCCGTTCCCGCATGGAAGACCAGCCCGTCCCCGGCGTCCTCCAGCCCGGTAATCGGTACGCCCTTCGGATAATTACCCGGATAGCCCTGGGACGCCAGCACTACACATACAGCCGCCTCATCGCTCCACTCAATAGAAGTATCAGCCAGTCTGCCCTCAGCCACAGCCAGGAAGATTTCCAGCAGGTCACTCTTCAGCCGCGGCAGCACGACCTGGGTTTCCGGATCACCGAACCGGGCATTGAATTCAATGGTCTTCGGTTTGCCGTCCGGTGAGATCATCAGGCCCGCAAACAGCACGCCGCTGAAGGAACGGCCTTCGGCCACCATCGCACGGGCTGCCGGTTCAATAATCGTCTCAACCGCCTCGCGGATAATCGCCTCATCAATATGCGGCAGCGGGGAATAAGTCCCCATGCCGCCGGTGTTCGGCCCTTTGTCGCCGTCATATACCGGCTTGTGGTCCTGCGCAGCTGCCATCGGGCGTACTGTCTCCCCGTCAACAAAAGCAAGTATCGACATCTCCTGTCCGGCCAGGAACTCTTCAATAACCACCTGGGCGCCAGCCTCACCGAACACCTTGGTTACCATGATATCACGCAGCGCCAGTTCAGCCTCCTCGCGCGAATACGCAACGGTTACCCCTTTACCTGCCGCCAGCCCGTCCGCCTTGATAACAATCGGCAGTTCCTGTCCGCGCAAATATGCAAGCGCCGCCTCATAATCGCTGAACTTCTCATAGGCTGCTGTCGGAATATTGTATTTATGCAGCAGATCCTTCATGAACGTCTTGCTGCCTTCAATTTCTGCCGCGTTCTTGCGCGGTCCGAATACAGGGATAGCCTGCGCTTCAAAAGCATCGACAATTCCAGCCGCCAGCGGATCATCGGGTCCGATGACCACCAGGCCTACCTCTTTCTCCTTGGCGAATGCTGTCAGCTTGTCGAATTCGAACACGCCGATCGGCACACACTCCGCCAGCCGGGCAATCCCGGCATTGCCGGGTGCACAGTAGATTTTACCGGCTCTGGGGCTCTGGGACAGCTTCCAGATGATTGCATGCTCCCGGCCCCCGCCGCCGACCACTAAAATATCCATTGAACTGAAATCCCCCCAACTTACTCTAGTGTCTGAAATGACGGACGCCTGTGAAGACCATAGCAATGCCGTATTCATTGGCTACCTTAATCGATTCCTCATCCTTGATCGAGCCGCCAGGCTGAATAACCGCCGTTATGCCTGCTTTTGCCGCCATTTCCAGGGTATCGCCCATCGGGAAGAACGCGTCAGAGGCAAGGATGGAGCCCTTGGCTTTTTCTCCGGCCTGTTCAATGGCAATCTTCGCTGCACCCACCCGGTTCATCTGGCCTGCGCCGACACCCACAGTCATATCATCCGCGGCCAGCACGATGGCATTGGACTTCACGTGCTTAACAACCTTCCAGCCGAACAGCAGCTGCTTCAGCTCCTCTTCAGTAGGCTTGCGGTCAGTAACAACCTGCAGCTCATCCGCATTGACGGAGTGCACATCGCTCTCCTGCACCACCATGCCGCCTTCAATCGAAGTCACAACAAAGCTGCCCTTGCGTGCTGCACCGCTGCTAAGGCTGCCGATCTTAAGCAGGCGGATATTCTTTTTCTTCGTCAGAATGTCCAGCGCTTCCTCAGTAAAGCCCGGGGCCAATACGATTTCCAGGAAAATATCCTTCAGCAGATTCGCAGTATCCGCATCAACAATCCGGTTAGCAGCAACAATTCCGCCAAAGATGGAGGTCGGATCAGCATTGTACGCTTTTTGATAAGCTTCAAATACACTGGTTCCCACGCCTACCCCGCAAGGGTTCATGTGCTTAACAGCCACTACAGCCGGCTCTTCGAATTCCTTGACGATCTGCAGCGCCGCGTTGGCGTCATTGATATTGTTGTAAGACAGCTCCTTGCCGTGCAGCTGCTCGGCTGCTGTCAGTGTATCCTGCGCCGCCAGCGGTTTGCGGTAGAATGCCGCCTTCTGGTGCGGGTTCTCCCCGTAGCGCAGATCCTGGATTTTCTCATAAGTAACAGTATAGCGCTCCGGCAGTGGTTCACCGGTCACATTGGCCAGATAATCAGCAATCAGGGCATCGTATGCCGCTGTATGGCGGAACACTTTTGCCGCAAGTCCTTTGCGGGTTTCAAGGGTTGTATCTCCGCCTGCGCGCACTTCTTCAAGCACCTTGGCATAATCAGCTGCATCCACTACCACACTGACAAACGCATGGTTCTTCGCCGCAGAACGCAGCATCGTCGGTCCGCCGATATCGATGTTCTCGATCGCTTCCTCGTAGGACACATCAGGCTTAGCAATCGTCTCCGCGAACGGATACAGATTCACCACCACCAGGTCGATGTAACCCAGACCCAGCTCGGTCATCTGACGCGTGTGCTCCTCATTGTCGCGAACGGCCAGCAGGCCGCTATGCACAGCAGGGTGCAGCGTTTTGACGCGTCCGTCCATAATTTCCGGGAAGCCCGTCACATCAGAGATGCCGATAACCGGTACGCCTTCTTTAGCCAAAAGTGTGCTAGTGCCGCCTGTGGAGATAATTTCTACACCCAATGCAGACAACTCGCGGCAAAAATCCACGATGCCCTGTTTGTCCGATACGCTGACCAGCGCTCTTTTGATACTCACTTGAAAAGTCCTCCTCCGGATGATGCAAGATTAGTGTTGTTAACTTGTAACTCTAAGGATACTGATTATCTATTAGGGATTGTCCGTGATTTATGAGAAATTGGGCTTCGGCCGCTGATGCTTCTGCAGTTCCACATCCCCATGATCCTGTCACTATAAGCAGACTGCGTTCGTCCAAAAAAACGGCAGTACCGCCGCAAAACGACACCTTCTAAACTTTGTGCAATATTTCCCGAGAAATATCAGAACATGCGAATAACGTACAGAATGTCGAAGGACAGCTATTCACGGACAATAACATGTCTGCCCTGCAGCTCAACCTTTCCGTCTGCAAAAGCACGGACAACCTCTGGATACAACGAGTATTCAATCCCGTGAATCCGCTGTGCCAGCGACTCGGCTGTATCCCCGGTTTCAACCGCGACACTGCGCTGGGCAATGACCGGACCGGTATCCATCCCGCCGTCGACAAAATGCACCGTAACTCCGGTCAGCTTCACACCGTAGTCGATTGCCTGCCCGATAGCATCCTTCCCGGCAAAAGCAGGCAGCAGCGAAGGGTGGATGTTAATAATCCTTCCCGCAAAAGGCTCCAGCAGTACCGGAGTGATCAGCCGCATGTAACCGGCGAGTACGATCAGCCCGATATCCCGGCGCTGCAGCTCAGCTACAATCTCCGCCTCGTACAGCTCACGGCTGGCGAAGTCCTTTGGCCGCAGCAGGAGGGCGGGAACGCCCGCAGCCTCCGCCCGCTGTGCCACAGGCGCTTCCGGCTTGTCGGAGACTAACAGCTCAATGCTTCCTTCACCAAGCAGTCCGGCTCTCTGCGCTTCAATCAGTGCGGCGAAATTGCTGCCCTGCCCGGAGGCAAATACAGCGATCCGGCTGCTGCTCATCACACCTCAGCTCCCGTAAAGGTAACAATGCGCTCTCCTTCAGTCACCGTTCCAATCAGATAAGCGTCTTCCCCGCTTGCTTTCAGCAGCTCCAGCGCACGTTCGCTGTCTGCAGCAGCTACAACCAGCACAAGGCCGATGCCCATGTTGAAGGTGGTGAACATATCCCGGTTCGTCACACTGCCCTTATCCTGCATTAGGCTGAAGACCGGCTGAATCGGCCAGGAGCCGTAGTTAATCTCCACATTCACATTATCCGGCAGCATCCGCGGAATGTTCTCGATGAAGCCTCCGCCGGTAATATGCGCCATGCCTTTAACCGTAAGCTGCTCAAGCAGGGCCAGCAGCGGTTTTACGTAGATTTTGGTCGGTGCGAGCAGCACGTCCACAAGCGGAGCGCCCAGCTCAGGAATCACATCATTCAGGTCATAGCCTGCCTGCTCCAGCAGAAGCTTGCGTACCAGCGAGAAGCCGTTGCTGTGAATACCGCTGGAGGATAGCCCGATTACTGCATCGCCAGAGGCGATGTCCGCACCGGTAACCAGCTTGGCCTTATCCGCTACCCCTACAGTGAAACCGGCAATGTCATATTCGCCGGCAGCGTACATGCCGGGCATTTCAGCTGTTTCACCGCCGATGAGCGCGCAGCCTGCCTGATGGCAGCCTTCGGCGATTCCGGCTACGATGGCTTCAATCTTCTCCGGCACGACTTTATCGCATGCGAGGTAGTCGAGGAAGAATAACGGCTCGGCACCCTGTACTACGATATCGTTAACACACATTGCAACCGCATCAATACCGATTGTGTCGTGGCGGTCTGCCGCGAACGCTAGTTTGAGCTTCGTGCCTACGCCGTCAGTACCTGATACAAGTACAGGCTCATCGTATTTATCTTTATTAAGGCCGAACAGTGCGCCGAATCCGCCGAGCTCTGTCATAACCTCCGGCCGGTATGTGCGTTTTACATGCTTCTTCATGCGTTCTACCGCTTCATTACCGGCTGCAATATCCACTCCGGCGTTTTTATAAGCTTCCGACACTTTGGACACCTCATTTAAATTAGTTTAGAGCGCTGTTTCGGGGCGGCCTGGTTATTGGTGGTCATAGTCGTCATTACGTGGAATGTTTGGACTTCCGGTCGCTGTTATATTTGGATTTCCTGATTTGAACCGCTGGCCGCGGTAGAAATCCAAATATAAAGGCGAACGCTACGCTCCTACAGTTCCAAACTTCCCCTCCATGACTCAGACCACCCGGGTAAACCCGGCCGCAAGCCGAAGTTTGCGCCTTGCACAGGGGCAGAAGGCCGACGCCCTAAGCTGCGCGGGCGTCTCTTTGGCAAGTGAACCCTCGCTTTTGCGAAGCAAACAGTCAGGGTCACACGCCAGTGATCTTGCGGGCGCGGGGCGAAGCCGCGCACACCCTCAGCGAGTAACCCCCGCTTTTGCGGAGCAAACAGCCGGGGGCGCGAGCCTGGGCCTTTGCAGGCGCGGGGCGAAGCCGCGCACACCCTCAGCGAGTAACCCCCCCGCTTTTGCGGAGCAAACAGCCAGGGGTACGAGCCGGGGCTTGCAGGCGCGGAGCGAAGCCGCGCACACCCTCAGCAAGTAACCCCCCGCTTTTGCGGAGCAAACAGCCGGGGTTACGAGCCAATGGCCCGGCGGGGCCGCAGGCCGCCAGGGCGCGCAGCGCCGCAGAGCGTGTCCGCAGGACAAAGCGGGCACCCGCACCCACGCCTTCTTAGCAAGTTTAGAGCAAACTCCTACCGCCGAGCTTTCGGGTGGCCGGAGGGCCGAGCCCTCCGGAATCCCCCTTCGCAAGGGGGACTTAGGGGGATGTCAACAAGAACACCCGTCTTTTTCTTCCCCGCCGAAATCCACCTGCGTCGGGTAATCATTATCGAAGCAGGAGAGGCACAGGCCTCCCTTATACTCTTCACTGCTGTAGCCGCCGATGGACTGGATCAGTCCTTCCGGCGATAAGAATGACAGGGAATCGGCGTTGATCTCCTCGCACATTTCCTGAATGGTTTTGTAGGAGGCGATCAGCTCGCGGCGGTCCGGGGTATCAATCCCGTAGAAGCACGGGTTCTTGAACGGCGGCGATGTAATCCGCACATGCACTTCAAGCGCTCCGGCTTCACGCAGCAGATTGACGATCCGGCGCGAGGTTGTGCCGCGTACGATTGAGTCGTCGATCATGACGACTCGCTGGCCTTCGACGACGCGGCGCACGGCGCTAAGCTTCATCTTCACGCCCTGCTCGCGCAGCTCCTGGCTCGGCTGGATGAACGTCCGGCCGGTGTACTTGTTCTTGATCAGGCCAAGCTCATACGGGATGCCGGTCTGCTCGGCATAGCCGATAGCTGCCGAGATACTGGAATCCGGCACGCCGGTGACGATATCGGCATCGACGAAGGATTCCAGCGCCATCCGGCTGCCCATCCGCTTGCGGGCAGAGTGCAGGTTGGAGCCGTTAAGGTCACTGTCCGGGCGGGCAAAATAAATATATTCCATCGCGCACAGCGCTTTGCGTTTGGGTTCGGTGAATCTGTCTTCCAGGAAGCCGTTCTTGTCCAGCACCAGCAGCTCGCCTGGCTCGATATCACGGACCAGAGTGGCTCCGATAACTTCAAGGGCACAGGACTCGGAAGCGAAGACATACGCTTCACCAAGCCGGCCCATCACCAGCGGGCGCAGCCCGTGCGGGTCAGAGGCGACGATCAGCTTGTCATTAGTCATCAGCAGGAAGGCGAAGCCGCCGACAAGCTGGCGGAGCGCATCCTTGGCCGCTTCGACGAAATCCTTCGGCGAGCGCGCAATCAGATGCGCCAGCACCTCAGTGTCACTGGTCGTCTGGAAGATCGAGCCGCTCATCTCAAGCGTCTTGCGGATCAGCGGCTCGTTAACGATGTTGCCGTTAGTGGCAATCGCCAGATCGCCGTCGCGGTACTTGAAGACTAGCGGCTGGGCATTCGTCAGCCGGCTGTCTCCGCTGGTCGAGTAGCGAACATGTCCAATGGACATGTCGCCGACCAGCGAAGCGATTTTGTCCTTATCGAAGACTTCCTTAACCAGGCCCATGCCGCGGTGGTAGTTGAAGTCACGGCCGTCTGCCACGCAGATGCCCGCGCTCTCTTCTCCCCGGTGCTGCAGGGCATGCAGCCCGTAATAAGACATGGAGGCGGCCTCCGGGTGTCCGAAGACCCCGAAGACGCCGCATTCTTCTTTTAACGTATCAAAAATATCTCCCGAGCCCGTTCCTTCATTGTAAAAGTCGCCGGTCCACAGGATGGGGGTCTCCTGCTTGTTCCCGGTCTTTATTTCATAAGACATGGAATAGCATCCTCCCACACGGATTTAAGTTCGGATACAGCCTCATCAAGTGCGGATGCACCGTCCAAGGACACGCGCAGTCTGTCACCGCCGACGGTTCCGATGATTTCCACCGGTACGCCGTAAGCAGCAACCGCTGCTTTGAGCTCTTCTGCACGCTCAGGTGCAGCTGTCAGCACAATGCGGGACTGGGTTTCACTGAACAGCGCCACATCATGACGCAGTCCGGCAGCAGACAGCTCTACGTTAGCGCCGATATTACCGCTGATACAGCTCTCAGCCAGCGCAGCAGCCAGGCCGCCTTCAGACAGGTCATGTGCCGAACGGACCAGACCGCTGCGGATCGCAGACAGTACAGCATCCAGCAATTTTTGCTCTGTTGCCAGATCAAGCGCCGGCGGACGGCCTTCAGTCAGACCATGAACAGCATATTGGAACTCACTGCCGCCAAGCTCAGCTTTGGTTACGCCCAGCAGCAGAATAGCATCGCCCTCCTGCTTGAAGGCTTGAGTTGTAATGTGATCGGTATCTTCAACCAGACCCACCATACCCACGACCGGGGTCGGATAGATGGCGCCGGCGGCATTTTCGTTATACAGGCTGACGTTACCGCCGATTACCGGTGTATCCAGCACACGGCAGGCTTCAGCCATACCGTCAACAGCGCGTTCCATCTGCCAGAAAATCTCCGGCTTCTCCGGGCTGCCAAAGTTCAGGTTGTCCGTAATCGCCAGCGGCTTCGCACCGGAGCAGACAATGTTGCGGGCCGCTTCACTTACCGCGATGCGTCCGCCTATTTCAGGGTCCAGGTACACATAACGCCCGTTGCAGTCTGTAGTCATCGCCAGGCCTTTGCGGGTGCCGTGGATAGTAACGACTGCCGCATCGGAGCCCGGACGAACCGCAGTGCTGGTGCGGACCATGTAATCATATTGGTTATACACCCAGGCTTTGCTCGCTACAGTCGGCGAACCTAATACCGTACGCAGGGCACCGCCAAGATCGGTAACTTCTTCATAACGCAAAGTATCTACATTCGCATTCTCTACATAATAAGCTGGAACTGTGGAAGGCTTCTTATAGATCGGACACTCATCCACCAGCGCCGTTACCGGCATATCACCGACAACCTCGCCGTGGTGATACAGCTTCAGACGGCCGTCATCTGTTACCTTGCCCACTTTACGGCAGATCACGCCCCAACGGTCAAAAATCTCCTGAGCCTGCGCCTCATCCTTAGGCTCGACTACGAACAGCATCCGCTCCTGGGACTCAGACAGCATCATTTCATAAGGCGTCATGCCTTCTTCACGCTGCGGCACCTGATCCAGATACAGCTCCAGGCCGTTGCCTGCTTTGCTGGCCATTTCGGCGCTGGAGCAGGTAAGGCCAGCTGCGCCCATGTCCTGAATACCCAGCACAATGCCGCTGTCGATCAGCTCCAGGCACGATTCCATAACCAGCTTTTCCATGAACGGATCGCCGACCTGTACCGCAGTCTTCTTTGCTTCGGATTCCTCGCTCAGCTCAACCGAAGCAAAGGTTGCCCCGTGAATCCCGTCACGGCCGGTAGGAGGACCTACGTAGAACACGGGATTGCCTACACCTTTGGCGACACCGCGCTGGATTTTATCATGATCAATAAGTCCGACACACATCGCGTTAACCAGCGGATTGCCGTCATAGCTGTTGTCGAACATAATTTCGCCGCCGACAGTCGGAATCCCGATACAGTTACCATAGCCTGCGATCCCGGATACAACATGCTCGAACAGATATTTTACCCGGTCACTCTCAAGCTTCCCGAAACGCAGCGAGTTAAGCAGCGCAACCGGTCTTGCACCCATGGAGAAAATATCGCGGATAATCCCGCCCACCCCGGTAGCCGCGCCCTGATAAGGCTCAACAGCTGACGGATGGTTGTGGCTTTCGATTTTGAATACAACGGCCTGGTTGTCACCGATGTCTACGATCCCTGCGCCTTCCCCCGGTCCCATCAGGACACGCGGTCCGCTTGTCGGAAAACGTCCGAGTAACGGCTTGGAGTTTTTGTAGGCACAGTGCTCGGACCACATAACGCTGAACACACCGATTTCGGTATAGTTAGGCTTGCGGCCCATAAAAGAGGTGATCAGCTCATACTCGCTGTCCGAAACACCGAACTGGCTGTAGATTCTCTGCTCCGCAATCTGCTCTGCGGTCGGCTCCTTAGCGGATACTTGCTGCGTCATAACGTTCCCTCCAAGTCTTGAGAATGGATGTAAACATCCGTTTGCCGTCTTCCGAACCGAGCAGACTGTTAGCCGCACGTTCCGGGTGAGGCATCATGCCTACCACATTGCCTGCCACGTTGCTGATTCCCGCAATATCGGCTACCGAGCCGTTCGGGTTATCGCTGTATGTGAATACGATCTGATTGTTAGCTTTGAGCGATGCCAAAGTCTCTTCATCACAGTAATAATTGCCTTCGCCATGTGCGATCGGAATGACGATCTCCTCATCCTTCGCATAATCAACCGTAAACGGAGTAGTGTTATTAACAACCTTAAGCACCGTGTCATGACAGCGGAACTTCATCGACATGTTGCGGCGCAGTGCGCCCGGCAAGAGACCTGCTTCGGTCAGAATCTGGAATCCGTTGCAGATGCCGAGCACGAATTTGCCCTGCTCCGCCGCTTTGGCCACTTCAGCCATGACCGGAGCGAACCGGGAGATGGCGCCGCAGCGCAGATAGTCACCATAAGAGAAGCCGCCCGGAACGAGAATGCAGTCATACGCAGACAGGTCGGTCGCGGTATGCCACACATAATCTACAGGTTCACCGAGGCTTTCTTCTACCGCTTTATAGCAGTCAATGTCACAATTGGAGCCCGGAAAGACAAGTACAGCAAATTTCATGACTTTTAGTCCTCCAATTCGTAGCGGTAATCCTCGATCACCGTGTTGGCCAGCAGCTTCTCACACATTTCCTTAAGACGTCCTTCCGCTTCAGCGCGGTTATCTGTGTCGAGGGTCAGCTCCATATATTTACCGATGCGCAGACTTTCAACTTCCTGAAAACCTACCGAATGAAGAGCTCCCTGCACGGCAACACCTTGGGGATCGAGCACGCTTTTCTTGATGGTGACATAGACTGTCGCTTTTAACATAAGCTTGTAGTTCCTCCTAAATTTTAATGAGCTGACTTTACCTTGATCTGTGTGAACTGCGATTGAACTGCATTCTGTACAGGTAACGCTATGAAACAGGAGTTCCCCGCATTTAGTTGGATTTTTGCCAATTAATTTCGCCAATCGTCAACATCTCAACCCTTTAGGTGGAAAATCACCACTTATTTCGAGCAATATGCTCCAATAAGGTCGAAAACAGTAGAAATAAGTGGCGTTTATCCAACTAGTTTTCTTTTTTCGCTGTTAATCGAGAATTAGATGGCGAATTTCCACTTAGTTTGACTAAGGATAACTCCGCGGGCCATATTTAAGTCTAAAAAAGTGCTGAATTACGTGTTCTTACCACACAGCGGGCCTGGTTTCGCCTATAGATCCTTGCCGGTAAGCCGGTGATAGATATCCCGGTAGCGCCGGCTTGTTTCTTCCACCACTTCCTGCGGCAGCGGATCAGGCGTGCTGTTCTTATCCCAGGAGGATGCGGAAAGGTACGTCCGGACCGGCTCCTTGTCCATGCTGTCAATCTCGATATCAAGTGCATATTTGTCTTTAGCCCAGAAGCGGGAGGCATCCGGCGTAAAAATCTCGTCAATCAGAATCACCTTGCCGTCCAGCAGCCCGAACTCGAACTTGCAGTCTGCGAGAATGATGCCGCGCTCCTCACAATACGCTCTGGCAAAAGCGAACAGCTTCAGGCTTTTCTCCTTCAGCTCCAGTGCAAGCTCTGCACCAATGCTCTCCTGCATCTGCTCAAAAGGAATGTCCTCATCGTGACCGACATCATTTTTGGCTGCAGGCGTGAAGATCGGCTGGGCCAGCACGGCGTTTTTGCGCAAGCCTTGCGGAAGCTCAATTCCATTGACCTTGCCGGTCTCCTGATACTGCCGCCAGCCTCCGCCGGTAATGCAGCCGCGAACGACACATTCAATGTCAATTCTTTCGGCTTTGCGCACGACCATGATGCGGTTTTTGAGCGCTTCACGGTCCTTTACAATACCGCCGAGCTGATCGACATCAATGTGCACGACGTGGTTTTCGATCAGGCTCTTCGTCAGCCCGAACCAGAAGGCACTCAGCCGGTTCAGCACATTGCCTTTGTCCGGCACAGCCGGATCGAGCACATAATCAAACGCGGAGATCCGGTCCGTAACAACGATCAGTACCTGTTCCCCCAAATCGTACAATTCACGAACCTTTCCTTTATAGAACAGCGGTGCATCTACGAGCTCCACAGCCGTGGATACGGCAGGGTATGTCATGACCTTTCCTCCCTCAACCGGATGATCTTTCTTGAAAACTTCTTTACTGCGCCTCTATTAAATCAGCTCCAGCTTGCGGAAAATCGTGTCCACATGCTTCAGGTGCCAGGTCGGGTTGAAGGCATCCTCAATCTCTTCCGGGCTGAGCACAGCAGTGATTTCTGGAGTCGCTTCGACGATATCACGGAACTGGGTCTGCTCTTCCCAGGCTTGCATTGCCCGCGGCTGAACGGTGTCGTAGGCCTGCTCGCGGCTGAAGCCCTTGTCGATCAGCTTGGTCAGGATGCGGCCGGAGAACGGAACGCCGAAGGTGCGGTTCATGTTGCGCTTCATATTCTCCGGGAACACAGTCAGGTTCTTCACGATATTGCCGAAGCGGTTTAGCATGTAGTTCAGCAGCATCGTCGCATCCGGCAGAATGATCCGTTCTACAGAGGAGTGCGAGATATCGCGCTCGTGCCAAAGCGGCACGTTCTCGTAGGCTGTAACCATGTGGCCGCGGATTACGCGGGACAGGCCGGAGATATTTTCACAGCCGATCGGGTTGCGCTTGTGCGGCATGGCAGATGAACCTTTTTGACCCTTGGCAAAAGCTTCTTCCACCTCGCGGATTTCGCTCTTTTGCAGCGCGCGGATCTCCGTAGCGAACTTGTCGAGTGATGTCGCTACCAGTGCCAGTGCAGCCATGTATTCCGCGTGACGGTCACGCTGCAGGGTCTGAGTCGAGATTGGCGCGGGGCTGGTGCCCAGCTTCTTGCAGACGAATTCCTCTACGAACGGGTCAATGTTGGCATAGGTGCCGACTGCGCCGGAGATTTTGCCGAACTGAACGCCTTTAGCCGCATGACGGAAGCGCTCCAGGTTACGTTTCATTTCCTCGTACCACAGGGCCATCTTGAGGCCAAAGGTTGTAGGCTCGGCATGTACGCCATGCGTGCGCCCCATCATCGGGGTGTCCTTGTAGGCTACCGCTTTGTCTTTGAGAATCTCAATAAAGGTAATGATGTCCTTCTCCAGAATCTCGTTCGCCTGACGCAGCAGGTAACCGAGCGCTGTATCCACAACATCCGTTGAAGTCAGTCCGTAATGCACCCATTTGCGTTCTGCGCCCAGGCTCTCGGATACGGCACGGGTAAACGCAATCACGTCATGGCGGGTTTCCAGCTCAATTTCGTTAATCCGGTCAATATCGAATTTCGCATCCTTGCGCAGCTTGGCGGCGTCCTCCTGCGGAATGACTCCCAGCTCAGCCCAGGCTTCACAAGCGCAAATTTCTACTTCAAGCCAGGCATTAAATTTATTTTCTTCGGTCCAGATGGCCCGCATCTCAGGTCTGCTGTAACGTTCAATCATAGCTTTCAGTTCCTCCAAAGGTTAGTTTGCTCTACCCAGGACAGCCCGTCGCCGGTATCCTTGCAGAGCAGGTTGATATGGCCCATTTTGCGGCCGGTTTTGCTCTCGGTCTTGCCGTATATATGAAGCTTGGGGGCAACCCCCAGCTTACCTGCTGCTTCATCAGCCTGTCCTGTCCGCTCTATTGCTCCGTCCAGATGCTGACCCAGCACATTTACCATGACCACAGGACTCAGCAGCCTAGTATCGCCAAGCGGTAAATTGCAGATTGCCCGGATATGCTGCTCGAACTGCGAGGTCGCGCAGGCATCCATTGTGTAGTGTCCTGAATTATGCGGCCGCGGCGCCAGCTCGTTGACGAATATTTCCCCGTCTTCCGTAACGAACATCTCCACCGCCAATAGTCCGACTGCATTCAGTCCTGCCACCAGCCGTTCTGCCAGCTCACACGCCCGCTGCTGAAGCTCCGCAGAGACCCGGGCAGGCACGATGGACAGATGCAAAATATTGTTCACATGAATGTTCTCCGCCGGCGGGAAGCTCTTCACCTCGCCCGAAGCGCTGCGCGCGGCGATGACAGAAATTTCGCACTGGAATTTCACGAATTTCTCCAGCACCAGCTCCGGTGCATCGGCGCCTTCCGCAGCGCCAGGCGCTACCTGCCTGAACGCAGCTTCCAGCTCCTCCGGCTGGCGGATGACGGCTTGTCCCTTGCCGTCATATCCACCTGTAGCCGTCTTCAGCACACAGGGCAGGCCCAGCTCGGCTGCCGCAGCGGTAAGCTCCGCCAGGCTGCCGACCTTGCGGTACGGGGCGACGGGCACGCCCGCAGCCTCGATAGCCGCTTTCTCGCGCAGCCGGTGCTGCGTCGTGTACAGCAGCTCGCTGCCCTGAGGCACGTACGATTCCTCCGTCAGCAAGGCGGCTACGCCGGCATCGACGTTCTCGAACTCGTACGTGATCACATCTGCGCGCCGCGCCAGCTCCCGCGCCGCGCCCTGGTCATTGTACGCCGCGGTGATCTGTGGCGTTACCTGCCCGCAGGGCGCATCCGGCGCCGGGTCCAGCGCCACGAAGCGATAGCCCATAGCGATGCCGTCAAGCGCCATCATCCGCCCGAGCTGTCCGCCGCCGAGCACGCCGATTGTCGTCTGCCCCGGCAACAGCGTGAGAGGCGCTGCCGGATACGAAGCCTTAGTGTCCAGCGCCTGCCCGGCCGCCTTCAGCTCCTCCTGCCTCATAAGCTCTCGCTGCTTTCCAGCACTTCGCGCTCTATCGCTTCGCGTCGTCTCTGGGCACGGCTCTGCACCTCAGGGTCAAACGCACCGATAATCTGCGCCGCCAAGAGGCCGGCGTTGGTTGCACCTGCCCGGCCAATCGCTACTGTCGCTACCGGGATGCCGCCCGGCATCTGCACGATCGACAGCAGAGAATCAAGCCCGTTTAGCGCCTTGGTCTGCACGGGCACTCCGATCACCGGCAGCATGGTCTTTGCCGCAACCATCCCCGGCAGATGCGCCGCACCGCCTGCCCCGGCAATAATGACTTTTAGCCCGCGGTCCGCTGCTTCTTCCGCATAACGGAACATCAGATCCGGTGTACGGTGGGCAGACACTACCTTTTTCTCATAAGGTATGTTCAGCTCCTCCAGCACCGCACAGGCATGCTCCATCGTCTCCCAGTCTGACTTGCTGCCCATGATTACCCCAACCTGCACTGACATGTTTCAACCTTCCCCTCCGCTCGATATAGAAGCTCTTTTTGTCGTATGCACTCTAAGTTTGTCCTATTTCACGACAGTTTTCCATAAATTCGAAAAAAAAAGCCTGGATTCCAGACGCATGCTTCTGCGGGTGGACCCAGACTACTTAAGAGGAAGCAGGAGAAGACAGCTCTGCCATGCAGGCAGAATCGTAATGAACAGCGTCAGGCGCAGAAGCTCACCGTCCCGTGACGGAGCGGCGCTGAGGGCTGTCCCATTCATCCTATTTCCTCGTAGTCCGGTAATTTACGGTTCCCGGGTAGAAACTTCCGGGCCCTATTCCCGGCTTTATACGAGCTCTTCATAGGTTCAGTTTAACAATGCCCTACACTTCGTGTCAACTTAAACACGAACATTGTTATATGGACACGGGAAATCGTTCGCTTTTAGACATAAAAAAGGGAGAAACACGTAAGTGTCCTCCCCTAATTCATCTATTATTTTACAACCAGCACCGGAATCCGGGCACTCTGCACGACATTATGGCTGACACTGCCCAGGACAAATTCACGTATCCCGCCGAGTCCGCGGCTGCCGATGACAATAACGTCCATTCCATGCTCTTTGGCATAATTCAGAATCAGCTCGGCAGGAGAACCCTGCAGCAGCTCAACCGTGGCATTAAGGCCTTCAGCCTCCAGGCGCCCTCTAACCTCATCCGTAGTCTGCACGGCCAAATCATAATAATCCTTATTCACTGAAGCCGGCAGTGGCGCGAGAGCTTCCCCGATGAAGAACCGCGGGAATTCGAATGCGTGTACGACGTAAATAGAAGATCCGGGAGTTACCTTTGCCAGTTCGATCGCCCGCTCAAGTGCTTGATTGGATGCTTTGGAACCGTCATAGGCGAGCAAAATTTTAGAGAATAACATGTACGCCACCTCTTTTTCATTTTGATTAACCAGCAGTTCGGTTATAAACCGCTATCTTAAAAAATACCCGTACAGCAGAATGTTAAGCAGCAGCAGCAGCGGAATACCGATCCGGAAGGAAGTATGCCTGGTTTTATGCCGTTTGCGGTACATGGCAATAAGGATGCCAAGCGCGCCGCCCATGAACGCCAGCAGAAACAGCGTCTTCTCCGGCACACGGTCCCGTCTCGCCCGGGCTTTATTCTTGTCTTCGGACATCACCACATAGGCGATAATATTAATCAGCATGAACCATATCAGAACACCCCTGACCATCTTCCCGGCCCCTCCCCCTTGCATTCTACCTGTCTCTTATTATATTCCCCTTTGCCGCAAAAAACCAATAACCTCACATAAGCTGCCAGCGTTCTAACCTGCTCTGTTAAGCTTTTGGGCAGAACCTCCGCTCTCTCTGATCCATACCCACGACAAGACCGCAGCAAGCGCAGCAGCAATCCCGCCCAGCCAAAAGCCGCCCCTAAGCCCGTAAGCAGCACTCATCCAGCCCGCCACAAAGGGTCCCCCGGACATCCCTACCGCGTAGACCGCCTGATAAAAGCCCATCGCAGTCGCCCGTTTGAACGGTGCCACATCCGAGACAGACTTACCCAGCAGCAGCGGAAAAATCAGCCCTTGCATGAACCCGTTCCCCACCTGGGTCGCACAGAGCGCCGCCAGCGTCGGCATCGAAGGAATCAGCAGTGTACATATAGCGCTTCCGGCAAAGCCCAGCATCAATGTCCCGCGGTCACCCAGCAGTCTGCCAAATATCCGCGATCCATACAATGTAGCTGCAGCATGCGGCACCATAAAAGCCAGCGTCAGCCAGCCCAGGCTCTCCTTGCTTGCCCCGATATCAAGCGCCTGATTCGGCGTGTACCCGAACATCGTAATGAACAGTACACAATGCGCCAGCACCGATAAAAGCGAGACCTTGACCAGCAGCGGCTCCTTCATTACTCCTGCAAGATCCTTCAGCCGGATTCCGCCCTCACGTTTCTCCTGCCTCTGCTCCGGCAAGCGCAGGACGAGCAGCATAGCGAGCACTGCTACAATGCTGCCGACGATAAAGGGCATGTTCCAGCCCCAGTGCTCCACCATATAGCCGCTAATCATCATGCTCGACAGCTGGGCAATTACCGTGGTGAACTGCAGCATGCCCATTGCTTTTCCGGCTTCCTCTTTAGGAAAATATCCGGCGAACATCACTGAATATACGACCCAGGCCGATGCGGCAATCCCCGAAACTGCACGCGCCACCAATGCCCACACCGGATCTGCACCGGCCATAAAAATAAGGCAGCTTGCTCCGCTTGCGATCAGTCCCAGATAAATGAACGGCCGCCGCCGGTTCAGAACATCAGACCCGATGCCAATCGGCAGCCGGAACAGAATCTGCATGAGCCCGTATACGCCAAGCACCGCTCCGACCATAACATAAGAAGCACCCAGATGCTCCACATACGGTGAAAGTACAGGTACATAGATATAAGATGAGAACCAGAACATAAAGACAATTACTAAAAAGTAAAACCGGCTGCTTCCTCTCACGCCGGAGGATTGCACTACTGCTTCTAGCTGCTGCTGCCTTTCTGCTACTGCCATTTCTGTCATCCGCTCCATTTCCGTCTGCAGGCTGCTTTGCCCCTGCTCTAGCTTTCTCAGTAAATAGAGTACAACATCTACCGCTTTTATGTAACAGTAACATTAGGCAATCTTTTCTGTTACCGCGTAAGTAAAAATAACAAGCATATCCCGCAGCCGTGGTCATTACAATCACCCAAACTGAACAAGACTGCGGATAGTACTCCGCAGTCTTGTTTGCTTCACTGGTGTAATTCGGCACGTTCTGCCTTCATACAAACCAAATTATTTCCCCTTCGCCTTGGCCTCCATAGCCGCTTTCAGCAGATCTCCCAGATTCGATCCGGTACTTTCCTGCTTGCTGTACTGCTGTACAAGCTTCTGCTGCTCGCGCTTGTTGATATGCTTATGGTCTTTATCCATCGTTTCCGTTATCCCGCAGCCGAGACACTGTACATAAGGGCCGGCTTTACCCTCCTTAAGCTCCATCTTCTTATGGCACTGCGGACAACGCCGGCCCGACAGCTTCTTCTCGCCTGCCCGGGTATAGCCGCAGTCGTCTGCCGGACAGACCAGCAGCTTGCCGCGTTTCGTCTTTTTCTCCAGCATTCTCGTCCCGCAGTCCGGACAATGGCTGGCAGAGACATTATGCGGCTTGTACTCGGCTCCGCTGCTCTTTACGCCGGATACCAGCTCCTGCGCCATAGTGCGTATCCCTTGCAGGAACGGCTCGGGCTTGCCCTGGCCGCGGGCGATCCGCTCAAGCTCCCCTTCCCAGCGTGCCGTTAGCTCCGGAGTGCGCAGCTGAGCCGACACCAATTCTATCAATTGCTTGCCTTTACCTGTCGGATGAAGTAAGTTACCCTGACGTTCAATCGTATCGGAGCTGACCAGCTTCTCAATAATATCTGCCCGGGTCGCCGGCGTGCCAAGCCCGTGCTTCTCCATCTGGGTCAGAAGGGATGCTTCATTATAACGCTTAGGAGGCTGTGTCCGGCCCTGACGCACAATGCAGCGCTGAACCTTCACGGCTTCCCCTTCGCGCAGCTCCGGCAGCTTCACACTGCCTGCCGCAGGCTCATCTGCAGAATTCTCTTCCTCATCGTCACTGCTCATATCTCCGCCATAAACCTCACGCCAGCCCGCATCCTTTACTGTCGTGCCTTTGACATGGAAGCTCTCGCCTTCAACAGTAACAGTCACCGCTACAGCATCATAACGTGCAGGCGGGTAGAACAGGCTGATAAAGCGGCGGACGATCAGATCATAGAGCTTTCGCTCCTCTGCACTAAGCTGATTCAATAAGACGGTCTGCTCCGTTGGAATAATGGCATGATGATCGCTCACCCTGCTGTCATCCACAATCCGTTTGGTAATTGGCAACGGCTTACGCAGCAGCGGACGCGCCAGAGCTGCATATGGCCCTACAGCAACACTGTCCAGGCGCTCCTTCAATGTACCCGTCATATCGGATGTCAGATAACGGCTGTCCGTACGCGGATAAGTAACCAGCTTATGCTGCTCATATAGTTTCTGCAGCACACTCGAAGTCTGCTTGGCTGAGAAGCCGAACTTGCGGTTGGCATCGCGCTGGAGCTCTGTAAGGTCATAAGCCAGCGGATGCGGCTCACTTTTCTCGCTTTTCTGCACCTTGTTAACCCGGCCCGAACGTCCGGTCAGCTTATCCTTAAGTGCAGCCGCCTTCTCCTTATCAAAAATCCGCCCGTCCCCGCCCTGGGCACGCCAGCCCGCCTGAAAGCTTCCAAAATCAGCAGTGAGCAGCTCATACTCCTGGGAACGGAATCCGGTAATCTCATTTTCCCGGTCCATGATCATACCGAGTGAAGGTGTCTGCACACGGCCCGCCGACAGCGGTGCACCAAACTTACAGGTCAATGCCCGGGTTACATTAAGTCCGATCATCCAGTCTGCCTCGGCACGGCAGCGTGCCGATTCATAGAGCCGGTCGAAATCCCGCCCCGGACGCAATGAGGCGAAGCCTTCTTTAATCGCTTTATCCGTCTGCGAAGAGATCCACAGCCGCTTAAACGGCTTTTTCCAGCCGGCCATATTCATGATCCACCGCGCCAAAAGCTCCCCCTCACGCGCAGCATCCGTAGCCACAATCAGCTCTCCGACATCCTGGCGCTTCATCAGCTGCTGTACTGCCTTATACTGCTGGCTGGTCTCCCGCAGCACCTTCAGCTTCGCCTTCTCCGGCAGAATCGGCAGATCCTCCAAAGCCCAATTTGCAAACTTACTATTATAATCCTCCGGCTCCGCCAGGCCGACCAGATGCCCGAGCGCCCAGGTTACGACATATTTAGGACCTTCAATGTAGCTTTTCTGTTTATTTCCGCAGCCCATTACACGTGCAATCTCACGTGCGACTGAGGGCTTTTCTGCAAGCACCAATATCTTCATGATTCTCCCCTTTCCCTTTCAACACCTCATTATACCATTATTCAAAAGACCGCAAATATCGTCAGGCAAAAATCCCTTCATCTTATATAAACTAAATTTATGCTAAAATGTTTGTCAGCCGAAAGGAGTCACAGCCAATGTCCGCTTCAGAAATGTATAATGTAGTTCCCGTAGGTGTAGTCTCCGGAACTCAGCATAACCTGCAGATCGAGATTGAACCCGGGTATAGAGCAGCACTCAAGGGATTGGAGGATTTCAGCCATTGCCAGATTCTCTGGTGGATTCATGAGTTTGCCGATGATATGTTCCGGACAACTACAGAGATTGAGCCTCCTTATGATGCTCCTGTAACAGGTGTATTTGCCTCCCGTTCCCCGGTTAGACCCAATCCTATTGGACTTAGTGTAGCAGAGATTATCTCTGTTGATACGGTTGAAGGGATTATTGAGGTTGGCGGGCTGGATGCTTATCCGGGAACACCAGTGTTAGATATAAAAGCTTACTTTCCAACTACAGACCGTGTCCGTCATGTGAAGGTTCCAGCTTGGGCATCTTCATGGGGCGAGTGGGTAGGGGAATAAAATTAGGCCAGGGGGAGAATGAATGGATAACCGTCAGCTAATTATGACAGCGATTGAGCATATCGAGGATAATCTCCATCAGCCGCTATCCGTCCGCTCACTCTCCCTGTTCACTGGCTATTCCATTTATCATTTTATTAGGCTGTTTCAAGGGGTAACCGGCCTTACACCAGGCGATTATATCGCCAGACGCAAGATTACCGAAGCAGTACGGCATATCCTCTGCGAGCCCGGCCGTTCTTTGCTGGATATTTCGCTGGATTACTCATTTAAAGACTATGAAACCTTCGTGCGCACCTTCAAAAGACTGCTGCATACCACACCAACCCAGATTCGCCAAAAAAGAAATCTTGTACTTCCCCTGCTGCTTCACCGGCTCTACAGTCATGATCTTCAGCGATGGACCGATCAGCATACTATCCCGCCACAAACCGTTGATCTCGGTGAAATCAAGCTGCAGGGTGTACAAGTCACTCTTAATAATGATCCGTCCGTTATCAGCTCTGCCTGGGAGGAGTTGTGGAGTAGATTATCGACGATTCCTGAGCGAAAGCTTCCTGAGAAATACTATCAGCTGGGCCAATGGACTGAAGACTATGAGGATAACGGAATCCGTTTTCTGTGCGGGTGCGAGTTAAATAATACGCGTTCCCTCGCTTCCCGTTCCTTGGCAGGGCAATCACTAATTTCTCCTGAGCTCCCTATCCATAGCTTGCCCCCGGCACGTTATCTGAAATTTCAACACAGAGGAAGATCAGCTGATATTTCAGCAACCTATAAATATATCTACGGCGTATTTCTGCCCAAGACCGATTACCGGCTTACGCTCCCCTATGAATTTGAGTATTATGGAAAGGACTACCTTGGACCAGAAAACCCAGCATCCACCAGTGAGATTTATATTCCCATTTCATCACTCTGATTACTAATAACACAAACAAGCCCGCATCTGCCCAGCAGACACGGACCTGGATTTATTAATTCAATCTATGTTATTCTTCACGGAATCACAATTGTAGTCTCAAGCTCTTTGTAATAGGTTTTTATCCGCTCCCCGTTGACATCCTTCAACAGATTCAGTTCACTATCTAAAGTAAATGTATAGGGTCTGACCGTAATCGTCTTGGGTACCTTTGGGAAAATATTGTAGGAGTTATCCAGGATCGGATGCTGAACCGCCTTAGCTTTTGCATACCCCATCTGTGAATTCGTAACGTTGCCTAAATCATCTACAAGTTCATAGAATACCGATGTTGGAGCATATTCCCCTGTCTGCTCCGCCGAGACAGGCACTTCCCCCTCACTGGTTATAATCAGTCTCATCGTAACAGGCGTAATATCCAGGCTCTTAACCTTATAATGGAAGGAACCTATACTTGCCCCCTGATCCGGTTTAAGGTTAATGATTCTCCCCTCTACCTTATTCACTGTAACCTGAAACTCAAACGGATCTGCGATCTGCGCAACCGGCACACGGATATTAACCTTAAATTCATCTCCAAGGGCTGCAGTGTTCCGCAGTTCATTCAGCTCTAATAAAATCATATTTGACTGTCCATATACGCCTCCTGTGGATGAGGAGCCTGCGCTAACCGGTTCGCCTGACGGCAGGGTTACAACCGGTAACCCCAGTAGACCTTTAGTCGATTGGTCAAACTCATGGGTATAGAAATTAGTGATCTCTGCCATTACCCGCTCATCCATAACCCCAGCTCTTTCAAAACCAATAGCCAGCCGGGTACCGTCATATAATACTTCTGTAATACTTAAGGTCACCCCATCATGAGTGACACTCAAGTTAGGTGAAGTTGCCAGGCCCTTTTCCGCCGCCAGCTTTAGGCCTGCATTTTCCGTATGTTCGAATACACTGCTGAACACCGGAAACTGCTTTAATGTATCTGCCCACGCCGGAGAGATGAATCCGGCTGTTATTGTTCCTATTACAAGGAGTACAGCTAAACTTGCGGCTACTAATGTTTTCTTAAGTAATTTCAATCTCCTACCTCCTTTTATCTCCAATTGTTCTATACGGTTCATAATCGGTTCGTTATAACTGTCCACAGGTAATTGAATCTTTCCGATGCTGAGGCGGATGTGCTCCGCTATTTGCTGTTCAGTTTGATTCTGCCACTTCTCCATGACTGCAGCCTCCTTCGTTCGCTTTTTGCTGGACCAGCTTTTTCCGGAGCCTTTCATATTTCTTGCGGAGAGCTACTGAACTGCGCCCTGTAATCTGCGCAATTTCATCGAAGCTGTATTGTTCCACTACACGAAGAATTAACAACCCTCTTTCATCCGGGTTAAGATCTCTAAACAGCCTGTCCACAGCCGAATCGTCCGGAGGTTCATGATAACTCCGCACAATTTGCATGGTATAAAATGATAACAGGCGAATACGGCGCTTACGTTTGCGGAGCTGATCCAGACAATGATGATACGCTACCTTATAGAGCCACGCTGAAAAAGAAACCCTCTCTTCATAACGTCCAATCTCCTGATACACCTTAACAAATATATCCTGCACAGCATCCTCTGCTTCTTCGCGGCTCCTTAAGATGCAATAACAATATGTATACATCTGCCGTTCATACGCTGTTATCAGCGTTGCAAAAAACTGCCGTTCACCAGCAAGTACTTTACTAATCGCTTCTTTAATCACATTTGGATTCAACTGACACCCGGGATTGTCATGTTCCAAAAGTTTCACCTCCGTTTTCCTTTTACAGCTATATAACGAACGCCAGTTGGGGATTTGTGACATCTAAAGAATAATCAAGATATAAAAAAAGCACCTCTCTGGAAAATAGAGAACTGCCTTCATATAACACTGTAATTAGATTGTATTTGTTATAACGTTGATTTCTCAAGCTTTAAATGAGCTTCGAAAAGTACCCGCTCTGAATCCTGCCCACGTATGTAAACTCCGTCTTTCATCCATTCAGTACGTAAAATGCTTATATCTGTACCATACTTAGCTTCCTGTGCATAAGTGATCTGCAGACCGGTAAGCTTCAGCCCTTTCCACTCCTCCAGCGTCAGAGCATCACAGCAGATATCCACATACCGTGCGTTATTCAGATGGCCATTGTTATCCAGACCGCTATATCTTACCTGATAAAGATACGACTCCTGCAAAATAACACCTGCCGGTATAGTCACCTTTTGCGGTAATGGCCCTACTGAATCCTCAAGATAAGGCTCTACCGCAATCGGCAAAGCCGATGGACGGAGAATCTTACGTTTATCTATATCCACAAGAGCCCATATCGAGCGTGCCGATGCAATCTCCAGTCCATCCTCAGCAAAAATCCTGTAATCGCGCTGCCAGAGCGCCCCTTTAGTTCCTTTACTCCAAGTATGTACAGTAAGAGCCTCATTCGGCAACGGCAGACGGCTGATATCTACATCCATCGTAATAACCATCCAGCCCATACCTGCCGCCAGCATTTTATCCATATTCAAACCCAGATTGTTAACAGCTGAATCTGCTGCACGCTGCATGATATCAAGCAGAAAGGATAACTTGCCCTTTGAACGGAAATCCGTATCACTTGCTTGAACAAAGAATTTTTCTATCCACAATAAAGGGTCTACCTGGCTCATTTTTTGCGCTCCTTTGCATTTAATACACATTATTCACGGCTGTATCCACATAAGTTAACTTTATATCCACATAATCTGGGGAGAACATTAATCCCTAAACCATCATAAAAAACCTATCCACATGTGTATAAGTTTTTTTCTCAGACATTTCCCGTCGGCTATCCACATTATTCTATAATACCATTTCAAGTTAAGGCTGTATCAAATTCATTTATCCCCAAAATATCATTAGACAACAAAAAAGCCATTGCCGATTGCTCAACAATGACTTCATGTGCTTGGCAGCGTCCTACTCTCCCAGGACCCTTCGGTCCAAGTACCATTGGCGCTGGAGGACTTAACGGTCGTGTTCGGGATGGGTACGCGTGGAACCCCTCCGCTATCGCCACCAAACATGCGTCTGTGAAACAGACACTGCCGCTAGACATTTGGTTCATCACCAGTAGTGTGAATAAATGTCGTTGCGTTACAGGCTTGATCACCTGAAAACTGAATCCGAAACGAATCTGCGAATTAATATTGGATAAGCCCTCGACCGATTAGTATTGGTCAGCTCCATGCATTGCTGCACTTCCACCTC